>CAVSUF010000019.1:0-246990 GCA_963731085.1 uncultured Actinomycetota bacterium | reverse complement strand
ATCGCTGGTCAGCCAGGGCGGCGGCAGCCCGGCGGGCGGCGCCGGGGCCGCGACGGCGCCGAGCGCGCTGGCCAGGGCGCCGCTGGCGTCCGCCGGGACGGCCGAGCCGGGCATCGAGCGGCGCCGTGACGCCCGGACGGCTGGGCAGCGATCCCGCCGCCCCGGCCAGTGCGCGGGCCGAGGCCAGCGGCACCATCGCCGCGGCCCGCGAGCCCCCCGACACTGCTTTCATCCGGAACGCCAGCCGCCCCGTACGAGCCAATAGCCACGCTGGGGCCGCCGGGGCTGACGCTGCTGGAAGCGCCTGCCCCGACGGCCCGGTCTGGAGGGCGAGCCCGGAGTCGCCGCTGGCCGACTCGGCCGTTGCGACGTCGTGCGCGAGCTGGATGGTCGCCTGGCCACGATCCGGCCGACGCCGGACGGGCACCGGCCGGGTCGGCTGCGCCTGCGGCCCGGTCGGCGTGTCCCGCTGGCAGGCTGGCAGCGGGGCTGGTCCCGGACGCGCCGGTCGCGGTCGGGCTGGCCGGTGCCGGGCGGCCGGCGTTGGGGATAGCGGACGTCGTGGCTGGCGCCGTGGCCGACGCGGCGAAGGACTGGGAGATGGCGGCGCCGGTCAGCGGCGGTCCGAGGCGGGACCGCCGCGGGCGCGCCGGGCGTCCGTTCCCCCCGGTCGCCCCCCGGATGGCGGGGTCGCCAGCGGTGCTGGTCCCGCCAGCCAGCGGCGCGGCCAGCCGGGCTGCCGGCCGCACCGCTGGTCAGATCGGGCGAGGTAACGTCGATGTCCGCCCCGGCAGGCCGATCCGGCACCGCCGGAGCCGCCCGCCGTGCCGCTGGCCGCGCTCCCGGCCGCCGCCTCGCCCTCGGTCGTGCTGCCGCCGGTGCCCGTGGCCCCCGGCCGTCCCGGCGACGCGGCGCCCGGCCTGGCCGACACCCCAGCGGCCTGCGCAGGCCGAGCCCGCCCCCGGCCCGCTTCCTGCCGTGTCGGCTACCCGGTTCCGGGGAACCATGCCGCGCTAGCGCTGCCGGAGTCGCCCCGGGAGGGCGCGCCGGGGCCGGCCGGGCTCCAGCCGTCGGCTCCCGCCAGCCCGGCAGCCGGGCCGGGTCCGCTTGCGCCGCTGTTCCCGCCCGGACCGGTCCCAGCCTGCGGACGGAACCAGGCCAGGCCGGAGCCAGAAGCTACGCTGCCCGGTCCGGCCGACGCGCCAGCCGATCCGGCGGCGTCCGTCCCCGCTGACCGCACATCGCCCGGTCGCCTGGCTCCCGGTCCCCGCGGCTCCAGCGCCGCCGGGGCCGACAAGATCCGCGCCGCCATATCCGGCCCGGTTCCGCGCCGCCGCCGCTCGCCCCGCCGGCACCGCTCGCCGCACCCGCGCCGCTCCCCGCACCCGCGCCACTCGCTCCCGGCCCCCGACCCGCGCCGCTCCCGGCGCCCGCGCCGCTCCCGGCGCCCGCGCCGCTCCCCGCCCGCCCCCCCACCCGCGCCGATCCCGCGCCCGACAGACCCGCGACGCCGGATGCCGCGCTGCCTGGCCCGGACTGGCCGCCCGTCCCGGCTCCGGCTGTTCCCGCCGGGCCTGGCGCTGCCGGGGCCGCCCGGGCTGACGCCGCCGGGACCAGCCCAGGCCGCGCCGAAGCTCCGGAACCCCGCGCCAGCGCCGCCCGCCGACCAGGCCGTCCCCGGGCCGGCCGGACCCGCGGCGGCCGATCCGCGCGAGCCTGCGCCGCCTGCCGTCGACCCGGCAGTGCCACCCCGGCCCGCCAGGGCGTCGCCGCCGGAACCCGGCGCGGCCGGGTTCGCTTCGCCCGGCCCCCGGCCTGGCCTCCCCGGCCGGTCCCCAGCCCGGTCCGGCCACGCTGCCCGGTCCGGCGGACCCGGAGGAACTGACGCCGTTCCGGCCCGCGGAGGTGCCCGCGCTGCCCTGGTCGCCGGTCCCGTGGCTCTCGGCGGCCGCGTTCGCGGTCCACACCCGGCCATCCCATGATCCGCCGCGTCCACCCGAATCCAGGCCGGCCGGGATGCCAGCGGCAGCGGCGTCCCAGATCGCGGCGCCGTCCGCGCGCCCTTCGGTGCCGGAGCCGGGCTGAGCCGGCGGGCGGGCGATCCCTGGCTGCGCCGCGCTGGTGCCCGGCCAGGCCGACGCACCGTACGTCCATGCTGCCGCGGTGTCCGGGCCGGCCTGGCGTGACGCTCACCCCTGGCCTCGCTGGCCGGCTGGCCGACAGCGACCCCGAAGGCCGCGGCTGCGGCCCGAAGGCCGCGGGCCCGAAGGCATCGACGCCGAAGGCAGCGACGCCGAAGGCAGCGGCCCGGCAGGCGACGACCCGGGGGGTGGCGGAACGGGGTCGGGCCGGGCCCGGCGTGGCGAGCGGAGGCCGGGGAGGCGCCAGCCGTTACTCATGAATGGGGGCTGGGGGGCGGGCACGGTGCGCGGCGGGGGGACGGGCCGGGCCAGGTCGGTGACCAGGCCGCCGGGGGCCTGCGGGGTGATGTCGTGGCCGAGGGGCTGCAGGGCGGGGGGCTGGTGCCAGCGGACGGGCAGGCTGGCGGCGAGGTCCGGGCGGACGGCCACGGATGGCGCGGCGATCGCGGGGGTCAGCGCGGGCAGGCCCTGCCACTGGCCGGACGGGCGCTCGGCCGGGCCGGGCACCAGCGAGGGCGCGGCGGCCTCGCTGGCGGGGCCTGCCGGGGCGCCGGCGGCGCGGCTGCGGAAGGGCCAGGGCATGGGTCAGCGGCCTGCCTGCGCGGTGGCCGACGTCATCCGGGCCGACGTGATCGACTCGATCTGGCTGGCGAAGGACCGGCGCAGGGGATGCTCCAGGTCCAGGATCTCCCCGAGCGGCCAGTGGAAATGAAAGGCCACGTACGACACCTCCTCGAGCAGGCTCTCGGTGCCGTACGTCAGGATTCCCCCGGGCGGCGCCCGGCGGCGGCGGAGAAGTCGACGGCGAACTCGTGGCCGCAGCCGGGGCAGGCGACGGCCGCCCGGCTGTGGCCCTCGGCGTTCACCTGCCGGTACAGGTCCTGCAGGAAGGCCAGGTCAGCGGCGAACATGCCCTCGACGACGGCCGCGTCCACGATCCGGACGGTGCCCAGGGTCGTGATCACCCGGCTCAGCAGCAGGACGGTGAGGTAGGCCTCGTTGTCGCGGACCCGGGGGTCGCGCAGCGGCATGATCTCGTCCCGGGCGGTGGCCAGCCGCATCCGGCCCTCGCGGTGCAGGACGCCGTCCTCGTCGAGGTACCCGACGGGCAGGGTGAACGCGAACTCGGTGCGGACAGCGGGCCCGACGGCAGCGGGCGCGGCGACGGCCGGCATCACCCGGCCTCGATCCGCTCGACGGCCAGGACCAGGGTCTCGATCAGGACCGAGTCGGACCCGGCCTGGAGCTTGCCGATCTCGACCCGGTAAGGCCAGGCGCCGAAGAAGTGGAACCGGGTCAGCTCCAGGTGCGGGAAGTCGTACAGGATGATGGAGCCGTCCTTGCGGGCGTCGGTGATCCCGCCGTCCTGGACCTGCTTGATCCAGACCCAGAAGTCCTTGTCGACGACCTTGCCCCGGGACAGGTGGATGTCCTCGTAGTGGACCGCGCCGGGCAGCTTCTGCACGACCGGCTTGCCCATCAGCGTGTTGGCCCGGTGCTCGATCACGCTGATGTTGATGCCGAGCCCGCTGACCTCCTTGAACTGGGCGAAGGGCTTGCCCTCGATGTCAACGAAGAAGTTGTAGCTGGTGATGGGGTCGAGCAGGGGCATGGCAGGAACCTTTCGGTCGCGGGGTTACTCGTTCACCGCGGACGTGCCGGTGGGCAGCTGGGCCAGCCGGAAGACCACGAACTCGGCCGGCTTGACCACGGCCAGCCCGATCTCGCAGACCAGCTGGCCGGCCTCGATGACCTCGCTGGGATTGGTCTCGTCGTCGCACTTGATGTAGAAGGCCTGCTCGGGGTTCTCGCCGAACAGCGCGCCGTCCAGCCAGACCCGGTACAGGAACGACCGGATGGTGCGGATCACCCGCTGCCACAGGTCCTTGTCGTTGGGCTCGAACACCACCCACTGGGTCCCGCCCATCAGCGAGGACTCGACGTAGTTGAACAACCGGCGGACGTTGATGTAGCGCCACGCCGGGTCGCTGGACAGGGTCCGGGCGCCCCAGATCCGGGTGCCGCGGCCGGGGAAGGACCGGATGCAGTTCACCCCGGCCGGGTTGAGCATGTCGTGCTCGCCCATGGTGATGACGGTGCCGACGCCGATCGTGCCGCGCAGGATCTCGTTGGCCGGGGCCTTGTGGACGCCGCGCGTCCCGTCGTTGCGGGCCCACACCCCGGCCACGTGGCCGCTCGGCGGGATCAGGACGGGGCTGCCGCTGACCGGGTCGAAGATCTTGACCCACGGCCAGTACAGGGCGGCGAACTTGGAGTCGTGGCCCGCCTCGTCAACCCGCCAGTCGCGGGCCTGCTGCGGGCTGAGGTCGGGCAGCGGGTCCAGGATGGCCAGCCGGTCGCCCATCAGCTCGCAGTGCGCGATCATGCCGGCCTGCACCGCCTTGACGCCCTCGCGGCTGATGTTGCCGGCCTGGTAGGCGGCCATCAGGTCGGGCGCGCAGACCATGGTGATGTCGGTGACGGCGGACAGGCCGCCCATGCCGGTCCGGTCGGCGGGGTCGCCGATGTAGTCGCCGGGCCGCAGCGCGACCTCGGCGGGCGGGTGCGCGGCCAGGGTGAGCCGGGCGTTGGCGGGCCGCCGGTCGGCCAGCTGGCCGGTGGCCTCGGCCAGCCGGACCAGCGTCGAGGTCGCGTTGACCTGGCTGACCACGTTGTGGCGGCCGCGCCGCGCGGTGACCGGCTCGAATACCTCCTCGCGGCCCGCGCCGCGCACGACCACCCGGAACGTCTCCTCCGGCGAGCCCTCGGGCGGGTCGGTCGACCTCAACGGTGATCTCCCCGGAGTCCTGGCCCGGCTCGCCCTGCTGCAGGGCGGTGGCCCGGTAGGCGACGGCGGCGCTGTCGGCCGCGGCGGACAGGTCGGCCGTGGCGGCCGCCTGCCCGTCCTCGGCCTCGGTGCCGATCCGCACGATGTAGGCCCGGCCGCCGCCGTTGAGGAAGTACCCGTACACGGAGTGCGCGAGGTAGCTGCCTCCGATCGGCTCGCCGAACGTCGTGACGAACTGGGTCCAGTTGGTGACCAGCGTCGGGACGTGCAGCGGCCCGGCGGCGGCCAGGCCGACGAACGCGGCGACGGCGGTACCGACGCCCTCGATGGAGCGGACGCTGGGCTCGGTCTCCTCGATGTAGACGCCCGGCGACAGGTAGGTCGGCATGGGGTGTTCCTCTCAGGCGGCGAGGCGGGTCGGAATGGGCTAGTACATCTCGGGGGGCGGCTGCTCCTCGGGGGCCGGGCCGGGGTCATCGGCGGGCGCGTCGCCGCCGAGGCCCAGCGCGTGCTCCACCGTGCTGGCCGCGCCGGAGGCCATGTGGCCGAGGCCGCCCAGGATGTCGCCGTCGTCGAACGAGTTGGCCGACTTCAGCGCCTCCTCGTCGCCGACCAGCGAGTGCAGGCCGTCGCCGATGGCGTTCCCGGCGGCGTGCTCGGCAGCGCCGAGGCCGGTGGCGGCCAGGTTGTGGGCCAGCTCCGGGCCGGCGCCGGCCAGCGCGCCGCCCACGTTGAACCCGGTCTCGGCGACGCCCAGCACCGGACCGGCGGCCACCTCCAGGGCGCTGGTCGACATGTCGGTCAGGTGGTCGGCCGCGCCGGACCAGTCGCCCTTTACGGCCGACCCGATCGCCTCGCCGGCTGACTCCCCGACGTTGATCACGTCGGAGACCTCGTGGGTCGCGGTGCTGAGCAGCCCGCTGCCCAGCGCCTCGCCCGCGTCCTCGAGTCGCTGGAAGATGCCCGGCGACTCCTGCTCGGTTCCTGCTGGCTCACTCATCGGATCCCCCTGGGATTCACGCGTCGTGCCTGGACTGAATGACCGGGACGGACTCCCGGCCGCCGCTGGTGCGGGCGGGGTCGCCGGCCGGGGCCGGGCCGACCCTGAGCTCGGCCTGCCGGACCGCCGGGGCGGCCGGAATGTCGGCCATCGGGAGCGGCACCGTGGCGCACAGCTCAAAGCCGCCCTTGAGGTCACCGCCGACGTTCATGAACATGCCGCGCTTGGGCCCGGTGCCGACGGCGAGCATGACCTCGTACGGCCGGTCCTTCAGCGCCGCGGGCAGGACCTCGCGGGGCAGGACCGGCATGCTGATGAAGCAGCGCAGCACGGCGGCCAGGATGTTGTGCTCGACCAGCACGCTCGGCGCCCAGGCGCTGATCGTGTAGTGCAGGTCGATCCGGGGCGGCGGCGGCCGCCGGGCCACCAGCACGTTCTTCTCGTCCCGGATTTCCTCGTACATGACGTCCCGGCGCTGCGTGTTCTCCTTGACGTCAAACAGGAAAAGGTTGACCGCCGGGCCGCTGAGCGCCTGAATCCACGCGCGGTTGGGCGGGTCGAACGCGATGGCAATGCCCGCGTTCCCGATAACCCGCCCTTTCAGCACGGCGGCCAGGGCCTGGTCGGTCTCTGCGATCACCTGCCGAGCATCGCTGGCCGCGGCCCCGGATCGTAAGGGCGAACCGGGCAGCGAACGGGCCCGTCCGGGCTGCCTTTACGGGCTGCCCGATCGGGCAGCGGCCGGTGTACCGGCGGGTGCACCAACTGGCCTGGCCGCCGGACATACCGGGCGCCTAGCTTCACAGCATGGGTGCCGAAGCAATTCTCAGGCCAGACAGCTTCCCGGTCTATCCGGGCGGCGAGGCCCATTCAGAGATAACGGTACGCAATACCGGTCAGGTGGTGGACTCGTTCGCGCTGGGCGTGATCGGCGATGCCGCGGCCTGGGCGATGTGCGAGCCGCAGGTCCTTTCCCTGTTCCCCGGCCAGAGCGCCGCCGCGCATGTCATCGTCCGGCCGCCGCTCGGCCCGCACGTGCCGCACGGCCCCCTGCCGTTCGCCGTCCGCGTGACCTCCAGCGAGGACCCGACGGGCTCGGTGGTCGAGGAGGGCCTCCTCGACATCGGGCAGATGCCGCTGGTGACCGCCGACCTGGAGCCGCGGACCGGCCGCAGCCGGGGCCTGCGGCCCAGCCGGCACAAGGTCATCGTCGGCAACCACGGCAACGCCCCGGCCAGCGTGGAGCTGATCGGCGGCGACGACGCGGACATGGTGTTCGTCCAGGTGACCCCGCCGGGACTGATGGTCCCGCCGGGGTCGACGGCGAGGGCCCGGGTCCGGGTCCGGCGCCGCCGGTTCTGGCGGGGCGCGCGGGAGAGCCACCCGTTCCACGTGGTGGCCAGCCCGCCGGACGGCGTGCTGCAGCGCTGCGACGGCACGATGGTCCAGGTCGCGGTGCTGCCGTCGTGGCTGTTCCGGGCCTTCGCGGTGGCCATGGCCGCCGCCGTGGTGCTGGCCGGCCTGTGGTTCGGCCTGGTGCGGCCGGCCGTCAAGAACGCGGCCACCACGGCGGCCGCCGCCTACGTGAAGAAGGCCGGGGTCAGCCCGTCGGGCGGGCCGGCCAGCGCCGGGGCCGGGCATTCCGTGTCGGCGGGGGGCGGGGCGTCGACGTCGCCGCCCGTGTCGCCGTCCGGCAAGGTGAGCGCGAGCGGGTCGGCGTCCGGCAAGGCCAGCACCAGCCCGCCGGCCAAGAGCACGTCGCCGGCCACGCAGAACGGGACCAGCAAGCCGGCGGCCCCTGTCGCGGCGATGAGCGTGCTCAGTGACGGCAGCACGAGCCTGGCCGAGCCGGCCAAGCAGCACCTGGCCATCACCGACATGGTGATCCAGGACCCGGCCGGCGACACCGGCGTCCTGTCGCTGACCATCGGCGGGAAGCTGATCTACGTCGAGCAGCTGGCCGACTTCCCGGACTACGACGTGCACTTCCTGACGCCGGTCACGCTCAAGGCCGGCGAGACCCTCCAGATGTCCGTGAACTGCAGCAACTCGGGAGGGAAGGCGTGCGCGCCGCTCGTCCTCATCACCGGCATGAACAGCTCCTCGTGAGCCTCCGGCGGCTGGCCGGGCGGGCCGCGGCGGTCTCGGTGCTGATCGCCGGGACCGTCCTGGCCGCCGGCGGGCGAGCCCCCGCCGCGACCGAGCCGGTCATCAATGCCGGGGCGACCGTCCAGCCGTCGCGGGCCGTGGCCGCCGACCTGACCGCGTTCACCCTCCAGGGCAGCGTCCCGATCGGCGAGGACGGCGACGCCGAGGTCAGCCTCCAGTCGGTGACCGCGACGTTCAACGGGGTCAGCGCCCCCGCGACCAGCGGCGGCAAGGGCATCACCAACATCGACGACGGCACCGTGGCCGACTTCCAGCTGGCGTTCGACGTCCCGGCCGGCACCGTGCGCTGCGGCGCGAACACCATCGACCTGACCCTGGTGTTCTTCCTGGACGCCGGGGAGGTGACCGCCACCCAGGATGCCGACGGCGGCTCGGTGACGATCACCGCGTTCTGCCCGTCGATCACGGTGAGCCCGCCGGTGGTCGGCAGCCAGCAGCTTCCGGTCACCTACACCGTGACGCCGTCGGACTTCCCGGCCGCGGCCGGGTCCAGCCTGACCGTCGACGGCACGCCGACCCCGTCGGCCACCGACGCCAGCGGGAACGTGGAGTTCACCGCCTCCCCGTCGTGCGGCACCCATACCGCGACGCTCAGCCAGCCGCTCGGCGAGGAGACCGCCGCGGCGTCGGCCCAGTTCCGGGTGCTGTGCCCGGCGATCACCCTGAAGCCGGCGTCGTTCCCGCTGGCCCAGGAGCCGCAGCAGGTGCAGGTGACCGGGACTCAGTTCCACCCGGACCAGCCGGCCCAGATCACGCTGGACGGCACCCCGGTGGGGACGACCGTGACCAGCCGGGCCGGCGGCTTCAGCGTGCCGATCACCGCGGCCCGGCTGGGCTGCGGCGCCCACACGGTGACCGCCACCGAGCAGCCCGCCGCCGAAGGCGGCCCGTCGTTCCTGCTCAGCGCCTCCGCGACGCTGCGGGTGACGAACTGCGTGCTGAAGCTGACCCTCCCGCCGGCGGTCGTCGGGGGCGAGGCCGCGCCCGTCACCGGGACGGGCTTCGCGCCCGGCGTGCCGGTCACCCTGACCTGGAAGCTGCCCGGCGCCAGCGGGGCGGCCCTGCCCGGCACGCTGCGGGTCACCCCCGACTCCGGCGGCCGCATCGACGGTCACTTCCTGATCATCCCGCCCGGCCTGCGCCCCGGCAGTGCGTGGCCACCCAGGGCAAGCTGAAGCTGACCGCCGGCACGGTGGTCACGCTCTGGCCTGCCCAGCCCTCGCCGGCAGGTCAGCTTGTGTACCGGGGGTAGCGCGGGGTCAGCTCCGGCGGGGTCAGATCCAGCCGTTGCGGACCGCGCACGCCACCGCCTGGGTGCGGTTGCGGACGTTCAGCCGGAGCATCAGGTCCTGCACCACGACCTTGATCGTGCGCTCGGAGTAGGCCAGGTGGGCCGCCACCTCCCGGGTGGACATCCCGTCCGCCATCAGCCGCAGCACCTCCCGCTCCCGGCCGGTCAGGCCAGCGAACGACAGGCCGCGCGGCGACAGCAGGTTACGGTTCAGCTGGCCCACGTGGTCGAGCAGGTGCCGGACCAGGGCCGGGGGGAGGTCCCCCTGCCCGGCGGCGGCCAGCTGGACGGCGCGGACCAGCCGGTCGGGGCAGACCTCGGCCCGGCTGAGCACCCCGCACACGCCCGATTCCACCAGGCAGACCAGCGCGCTCGGGTCAACCCGGCCGATGATCATCACGATCGGCAGGGCACATTCGGCGTGCAGGGCGCGCAGCCACCGCAGCGTCTCGTCGTCGGTGCTGTCCATGATCGCCACGGCGACCACGGGCCGGGTGCCCGCCTCCGCGATCGCCACTTCCGGCCTGGACCTCAGCTGCGTGAGGACACCGATCTCGGAAAGACGGTCCAGTGCGTCGACCCTGATCGGGATGACCTCACTCATGCGTCCGCGCTCGGATCCCAGCTAACATTCCCACTCCATTCGGCAGAACCCCAACCTGGGGCAATATGGCCTCATTGCCAGTAGACGACGCGCCGTGTGCCGCGATGTGACGGTTCTTGCCAGCGGGCTTGCCACGTCCCGGCGGACCAGGCCGAGGCAGGCGGCGCTCTGCCGGTTAGATGCGCGGCAGGCGCCCGGAGCAACGGATTTTCAGCATGATTTTTCCGGGAACCGGCCGCCGCCGGCGGGATGGCCGGGCCCAGCGGCCGGGTTACGCTGGGTTGCGTCGCGGGAGGAGGCGCCGGTGATGGCAGAGCCGGGAGACGAGACGGCGGCGGCGGGCGGACACGGCCGGATGCGGGCCGCACGGGCCGACCGCGAGCACGCGGTCGAGGTGCTGAAGACCGCGTTCGTGCAGGAACGCCTGACCAAGGACGAGCTGGACGCGCGGGTGAGCCGGGCACTCCGCGCCCGGACCTATGCCGACCTGGCCGCGCTGACCGAGGACATGCCGGCCGGCCTCGTCAGCGCCCCGGTTCCCGCCGCCGGCCCGGCCGCCGGCCCGGCCAGCACGCCGGCCCGGACCCTGGTCGTGGCGCTCCGCCGGACCGGGATGTGCCTGACCGGCGGGCTCGCCCTGATCGGGATCATCTTCCTGACCGCCCCGAACCCGTGGCTTTTCTTCGCCTACCTCGGGACGATCATGTCGGTCGTGGCGGCGTCCGGCTTTCTCGGGTACGGGATCATCGACGCCTGCCGGGAATGGCTCGCACAGGGTCCCGGCGCGCCGCCGGGCGGCCCGGAGCACGACGGCCAGCAGTCCGGCCCGGCCGGAGCGTGGCCGGGCCAGGCTGAGCGCCCCGGCCAGGCTCAGGTCGGCCTGCCGGCACCCCGCCGCGGCCGACGCCCCGGTCAGGCTCAGACGGGCCTGCCGGCGCTGCGGGCCGTGCTACTCGCCGGTCTGGTCGTCGACCTCGGCGGCCGGGGCGTTCTGCTTCACGGACTCGATCCCGCCCAGCGCTGACTGCTTGCGCTCGTAGGTCTCGCTGGTCGCCACGACCTGCCCGTTGGCCGCCACCAGGTTGAAGTGGTACTTGCCGCTGGTGCCCTTCTTCAGGACGAACTTGCCCGCCATGTCTCCCCCCGTCTGAGCTGGTCAGCTTCGTTGCCGGCAGGCCTGCCGTACCCGCAGGCCGGCCCGGCTAAGCGGGCCGGGAGCGGCGGCCCGGCCGCCTAGCCGCGGCCAGCGCTCCCGGCCCGGCGCGCCGGGGCCTGCCGCCGGCGGGTACGGTGAGCTGTTCCCGTGCCGCTTGTTCCGCCGTTGTTGTTCCGCTGGCGCCCGCCTGAGGAGAGGTCCCGGATGGATGCTCCCGACCACGCGCGCGGGCGCCGGGCACGGCTGGTCATGTTCGGGGTCGCCGCGGTGGTGCTGGCCGCCGACGAGATCTCCAAGTCGCTGGTGCTGGCCGACCTGCCGCGCAACGGGGTCCGCCTCCTGGGCGGGCTGATCACGCTGAAGCTGCTGCTGAACCCCGGTGCGGCGTTCAGCGTCGGGACGTCCTACACGGTGGTGATCGCGTTGATCGCCTGCGCTGCTGTGGTGTTCATCGTCCGCACCGCCCGGCGGCTGCGCAGCACGGGCTGGTCGGTGGCGCTGGGCCTGGTGCTGGGCGGCGCGCTGGGCAACCTGGCCGACCGGCTGTTCCGGTCGCCGGGGCCGCTGCGCGGCGCGGTGGTGGACTGGATCAACCTGACCCACTTCCCGTGGACGTTCAACCTGGCCGACGCGGCCATTACCTGCGCCGGGGTGCTGATCGCGGTGCTCGCCCTGCGCGGCACGCGGATCGAGGGGACCGCGGGCTAGTCACGGGGGGCTGAGTCACAGCCCCGGGTCGGCGCCGATGAACGGGATGTCGGCGTAGCTGGCCCGGCCCGGGCCGGCGTGCACCGTCACCGTGAACGGGCGCAGGCCCAGGCCCGGTCCCTGCCAGGCGACGTCGATGGCCGGGTCGATGGCCGCGCCCGCGACGGTGACCCGGACCCGGTGCCCGGCCGGGACCACGTACGAGGTGGGCTGCAGCTCGATCTCGAACCGGTACACGTCGCCGGGGTCCAGCGCCACCGGGCCGGCCCGGGAGAACTGCGCCCCGGCCCGCAGGTAGCCCCGGGTGACCTGGACCGACGTCCAGCCGCCGCCCGGCGCCGGGGCCACGTCGGTCAGCTCGGCCACGAAGTCGGCCTCGGGCGCGGACACCGACGCCCACAGCACCAGCCGGGGGAACCCGGTGATCTCGGCCGGCCGGGCCAGCACCGCGCTGGTCCAGGTCACGGCGGCCGCCTCGTACGGGGTCTTGTCCAGCAGCAGGCGGCCGTGCACCCGCCGCGCGCCGGGCGGCAGGACGGCCGGCGCGATCCGGGGCGGGCCGCCGGGCACCCTCGTCACCACCGGGCCGGACACGGCGGCCGGGTTGGCGGCGGTGGCCGGGTCGAAGTCGTAGGCGGCCAGGGCCGGGGCGGCCGGAAGGTCGCGGGCCAGCGTGCCGTCGTTGCGGCTGGCCGCCGTCCCGCTGGGCGTCCCGGACAGGAACAGCCGGACCCGCCGCTCGTCGGGCAGCGGCCAGTCGTCCTCGTACCGCCACTGGTCGGGTCCCTGGACGAAGATCTGGACCGGCGGCGCCTCGTCGATGCCGTTGCGCTCGCCGCGCAGCCAGCGGTCCAGCCACAGCAGCTGGGTCTCGAAGCCGGTGTACGGGGCGACGGTGTCGCCGGGCGCCACCTCATAGGTGGTCGCCTCGCTGGTGAACACCCCGGCGTGCCGCCACGGCCCGATGATCAGCCGGGCGCGCGGCCCGGCCCCGGCGGCGCGCAGCCAGGTGAACACCCGGGACCCGGCGTCGACCAGGTAGCTGTCCCAGCCGGTCGAGGTCAGCGCGGGCAGGCCGGACCGGGCCAGCGTCCTCGAAGTCGGCCCGGAGCATGGCCCGCTCCGCGCCAGAACTCCCCGAACCACGGGTGGGCGGCGGCCAGGCCGAACTCCGACTCCACGCCCGGCACCTCGGCCCGGCGCCGGCGGCCGGTCCCCGGCTCCATCCCGGCCAGGTGCCACAGGTAGCCGTAGGTGTCGGCGGGCGCGTCGTCGGGCGCCACCGCGACCAGGTGCGGCGGCCGCTGCCGGGCGGCCAGCCACTGGCTGATGCCCAGCAGCGAGGCACCCGCCATGGCCGACCTGCCCGTCGCAGAACGGCTGCCGGGCGGTCCACTCGATCACGTCGTAGCCGTCGCTGCCGTACTGCTCGTACAGGCCGCCCCGGCCCTGCGACGGGCGGACGCCGCGCAGCCGGGCCGCCACCACCGGGTAGCCGTGGCGGGCCAGGCGGCGCAGGTTGGGATGCAGCCGGTAGTCGATATCGGCGTAGCCGTTGGTGACCACCACGGCTGGCTGCGGCCCGGCGCCGTCGGGCAGCACCGGCAGGAAGATCCGGGCGGCCAGGCCGGTGCCGTCGCGGGTCTCGATGCGCTCGTCCCGCTCGGTGGTCTCCAGTCGCCCGGCCCGCAGCGGCGCCGGGGCCGGCCGATCCACTGGCGGCCCTCGGTCCCGGCCCCGCGCTCCCCCGTGCTGGCTGGCCCGCGGCCCCGTGATGTCCGACATGTCCACCTCCGCCGCAACGGTAGCAAGCGCGGCCGGGTGTCGGCGGGGCGTGGGAGGCTGCGGTCATGACCCCCTCACCGGCGGCGGCCCGAGCCGCCTGCTGCCGGCCGTCCGGGCCGTTCTGGGACTTCGCCGCCGGGTGCCGCCGCCGAAGGCCGCCGCCACCCTGGGCTGGACGCTGCGCCGGGTCGATCCGGACCGGGCGAGATCGAGGTATCGTTCGAGGCCCGCGAGGAGTTCGCCAACCCGATCGGCGCGGTGCAGGGCGGCTTCCTGGCCGCGATGCTGGACGACACGCTCGGCCCGGCCCTGGCCACCACGCTGGACCCGGACCAGTTCGCGGTGACGCTCGACCTGAACGTCAGCTTCCTGCGCCCGGCGGCGCCGGCTACCGGCACGGGCCGGGTGGTGCACCGGGGCGGGTCGATCGCGTTCCTGGCCGGCGAGCTGCGCGACGCCACCGGGGCGGTGCTGGCCACCGCCACCGCGACGGCCCGGATCATCCGCCCCGGCCGGCCAGGGACCGCCCGCCGCCACGCCGGGCTAGCCCGTGTCTCCTGGCTGCGGACGCCACCCGCGCGGCTGGCAGACTGTCGTGCGCCGCGACACCGGGAGCCAAGATCGGAGCGGATGGTGAAGGCAGTCCGTTTCAGCCAGTTCGGGGGCCCGGAGGTCCTCGAGATCGTGGATCTCCCCGATCCGCATCCGGGTCCGGGCCAGGTCCGGATCGCGGTGCGCGCGGCCGGCGTCAACCCGAGCGACTGGAAGAAGCGCCGGGCCTGATGGACGAGGAGCTCCCGCAGACCCTGGGCCACGAGGCGGCGGGCGTCGTCGACGAGCTCGGCGAGGGCGTCGCGGACGTGGCCGTCGGCGATCGCGTGTTCGGCTTCTCCGCCGAGGGCGCGGCCCAGGCCGAGCTGGCGGTGCTGTCCCACTACGCGCCGATCCCGCCGTCGCTTGACTTCCCCGGCGCGGCCGCGCTGCCGGCCGCCATCGAGACGGCCACCCGCGCGCTCGGCCAGCTCGGCGTCGGGAGTGGCGGCACGCTGCTCATCAGCGGCGCCTCCGGAAGCGTCGGCAGCGCCGCGGTCCAGCTCGCCGTGGTCCGCGGCGCGCGCGTGATCGGCACCGCCAGCCCGGCCAGCCACGACTACCTTCGCTCGCTGGGGGCGCGAGCCCGTCGCCTACGGCGAGGGCCTCGCCGGGCGGGTCCGCGCGCTCGCGCCGGACGGCGTCGACGCCGCGCTCGACGTCGCCGGGAGCGGCGTCCTGCCCGAGCTCATCGACCTCGCCGGCGGCCCGGAGCACGTCGTGACGATCGCCGACTTCGCTGGCGCGCGGCAGCACGGGGTGAGGTTCAGCAGCGGGGACGCTGGCCGCGCGGTCCACGCGCTGGCCGAGATCGGCGAGCTGATCGAGTCCGGGCGCTTCTCGCTCCCGGTCGCGCGGACCTTCCCGCTGGCCGAGGTCGCCGAGGCGCACCGCGTCGGCGAGAACGGCCACGTGCGCGGGAAGCTCGTCCTGGTGGTCGGGGACGCGCCCTAGCCGCCCGGCCCGGGCTCGGGCGCCCCGGACGTCGCCGGTCCCGCCGCCGGCCCGGATGAGCAGGGTCAGCCCGGCCAGGGCGACCAGGGCGGAGGTGATCAGGTTGGGCGAGAAGCGCTCCACGTAGCGCTCGGCCCGGCTCGCGTCGTCGGCGGGCGGGCCCCGCCGGTCCAGCACCTGCAGGACGGCAGCCGCCGCGTAGCCCATGTTCCCTCCGGGCTGGTCCCCGGCCCCGCGCCGGCGGCTCGGACCGATCCAACCAGCTCCGGACGGCCCGCGCGCCGCTGCCCGGAATCTCCCCCTATCAGGGCAGCCGCCCGGCGCCGTCTGCCATAGTCGCGATAAGGCGTGAACTACGGGTCAGGAGCGGGGATGACGGATCTGGGCGAGCGGAGCCCGGCGGCCGCCACGACGGACGTGACGGTACTCGGCGCGGGCGTGGCGGTGACCGAGTGGGAGCCGGGCCGCACGCCCCGCGCGGCCGTCCCGGGCGAGCCGCCGGCCAGCCCGGGGATCTCCTGGATTGATGTCGATGTCTCCGATGCCGAGCCCCGCGATGAGGGGGAACGGCGGCGCCTGGCCGCTGCCCTGCGCGACCTGATCGGGCACCGCAGTGGCGGCCAGCTGGACGAGGACATGGTGGCCGACCTGCTCGGCTGCCGGTCGCGCCCGGACGAGCACCGCTACGCGGGCGGCCGGGTCCGGCTGTTCGTGGCCTTCGAGGCGGAGACCCGTGAGGTCAGCGGCACCGGGGACGCGGAGCAGGACGGCACTGAGCCGGAGAGCACCGGGGCGGGACGCTCGGCCGGATCGCGGATGCTGATCTGCCAGCCGGTCGGGTTCCTGGCCGGCGACGACTGGGTCATCACCTGCTGGCATCACCGGCAGGGCTACCAGGGCGCGGTCCGGATTCCGGCGAACGGCACGCCCAAGCCGCACGGCGAGGTGCACGAGGCGGTGGCCGCGCGCTGGTCGCGCGGGCCGGCCCAGACCGCCGGCGACCTCGGCGTGCTCATCTTCAACGAGCTGGCGCTGAGCTACGCCCCGGCCCACCGCCGGATCTACTCCTGGCTGGAGACCTGGGAGCTGACCCTGTACCTGGACGTCGACCTGGACGGGACCAGGCAGGTGGTGGACCGCACCACGCTGCCGGACCTGTGGGGCACGATGGCCGTGCTGCGCGACTGGCTCAGCCCGCTGGACCGGGCCGGCCTGCACGCCGACATCGACAAGGCGTGGTTCGCGGGCTGCACCGACCACGACGCCGTGCGGAACCTGGACGACCGGATCGACCGGGCGCTGAGCGGCCTGCGGGACCTGGGCACGACGCTGCGCTCGTCGTTCGGCCTGATGCACATCCAGCTAGCCGAGGAGCAGCAGCGCCGGACCGAGCGGCTCGGCCGGCTGATCGAGTACGTCACCGCCGCCGTGCTGATCCCGGGCCTGGTGGTCGGGTTCTACGGGGTGAACACCGCGCTGCCCGGCGGCGGCACGTGGTGGGGCTTCTGGATCATGCTGGCCGCCATGATCATCCTTGGCGTCGGCTCGGCCCTGGGCCTGCGGACGCTGCGCGGCCGCGCGGCGGCCAGCGCCGCCGACGCCGCCGCCGACCGCGCCAGCGCCCGGGCCGGGCTGGCCCGCGAGCTGACCGCCCCCAGGACTGACCTGCAAGATCGCAACCGGGGCCGGGACGGCCCTGGCAGGCCGGGACGGGGTATAGCGCTGGATGGCGTGATCCAGCGCCTCAGCCGGACCAGCGAGCGCTGGGCGGCCGGCCGGGGCGTCAGCGCTGCGTCCGCGCCGCAGGACGCGGGCCGGGGCCGGCCGTCACCGGCACGCTGACCGGGCCGCGGATGACCGTGTTGTTGCGGCGGCGGACCGGGCCGGCCAGGGCCAGGCCCGGCAGGCGCTCGGCCAGCGCCCGCACCGCGATGGTGGCCTCCAGCAGGGCCAGCGGCTTGCCCAGGCAGTAGTGGATGCCGCTGGAGAAGGCCAGGTTCTCGGCGGCGGCCTCGCGGTGGATGTCGAACACGGCGGGGCGCTCGTGCACCTCCGGGTCCCGGCCGGTCGCGCCGATCAGCGTGACCACGATCTGGCCCTTGCGCACCTCCCGGCCCGCCAGCTCGACGGGCTGGAGCGCGGTCCGGCTGGTCATGTGCACGGGCGGGTGCCCTGTCCGGGAACCGAAGAACCCGGTCACTCACTAATTCCCACGTCTCCGCCAGTTCCTCGCGAGCGAACGTGCGGCCTTCCCCGGAGTCTGACCGGATGCGTTCCAGGGCCTCACGATCCCCGGCCTCACGCCGCAGGCGCCGGTTCCCAGCCCGGAGCGCGTCCAGCTCCGCTAGCGGAACCAGGACCATGTCATCGGCGTGCGCCGTCACCCGAACTCCTCACCACCACGAGGGCTGCTCATTGCCAGGTCTACTCATCATCCTCAGCCTGATCGCGCCAGCGATCTTCGCGCCCCATCGCCGGAAGTCCCGTCGCTAGATGACGCCAGCAGCTCGTACCTGCTCAAGTGCCAAATCGGTGGCCCCATCGCAACTCTGGCCGCTGTCTTGCTGAACTTGTTACCTTGTTCAGCAAGGTATCGGGTTATACGATGACGTCATGCTGAAAGAAGCCACGGACGAGCGGGAGAAGGCCGCCGGCGGCGCTGAGCCGGCCCGGACGGCCGCTCTTGACCTGCTCCGCCGCGAGCTCGCCCGCGGGACCGCGGAACTGGCGGTCCTTTCCGTCCTCAGTTCCGGCCGGCGCTATGGCTATGAGCTGCTGCGGTTGCTCCAGGGGACCGGCCAGGGCCTCCTGGAGATCAGGGAGGGGACCCTGTATCCGCTGCTGCACCGGCTGGAAGACGCCGGTCACGTCATCCCGACCTGGCAGGCCGAGGGGCGGACCAGGCCCCGCAAGTACTACGCCATCACTCCGGACGGCCGCAGGCATGCGGCGTTGCTGCGTGCTGAGTGGAGCGGGCTCGTCAGCGCGATGCAGGAACTCCTGAACACCTTCGATGAGGGGCAGCGATGAGCGACGACCGGCAGACCATCGAGGACTACGCGCAGGCGGTGGAACGCTGCCTCGCCGGCCCGGTCCGGGAGAAGGCGCGGAGCAGCGCCGAATTAGCCGCGCATCTGCATGATGCCGCCGAGGCAGGCGAACTCGCCGAGGCCCTGCTGCGGCTCGGCAGTCCCCGATCGGCGGCGGCACTGTTCACCCGGGCGGGGGCGGCACCGCTGGCGTCGATGAGGCGCCGCCTGCAGGCGGCCCTGATCGACCTGCTTCCCCTCATCGGCGTGGCCATCGCGCTGACCGTCCGACAGGCGGAGAACGGGCCCCGCATCGCGATGGCGTTCCCGCCCCAGGTCGCCCTGCCCGGCGCGGGGATCCTGGACGCCGTGGCGGTGCCGGTCGCCCTGGTCTGGTCGATCCTGGTGCTGGGCTTCCTGGAAAGCCGCACCGGCTCCACGCCCGGCAAGTGGCTGCTCGGGCTCACGGTAGTGACCGAGACCGGCCTGCGGGCGCCGCTGGCCAGGTGCGTTGCCCGCCGCCTCAGCCTGCTCGCCGGCCCGTCCGCGTGGCTGGACTGGCTCCCCCAGCTCTGGGGGGATCGGCGGCGGTTCCTCGACCGCCTCGCCAGGACCAAGGTGATCGACCAGCGCGGCCAGGGCGAGCCACGGGCCGTGCCGGGCCGCCCGCCTGCCATTCCGTGAGCCACGTGGGGCTGAACTAGAGAGTGGATATTACGCACAAGGAAATCTTCGAGCGGTACATACATGCCGGCGCGATCACCCGGGATCCGGACGCGATCGCCGCGATGTTCACCGAGGATGGCGTGCTCGACGCGCCGCTCGTTCCCGACGGCCATCCGCTGCACCGGCGCCTGGCAGGCCGCGATGCGATCCGGGCCGGAACCAGGGTGTATCACCAGCAGCTGGCCTACCCGGGCACGATGAACCTGGAACGGTCCGCGTACGTCCTGCACGACACCGCGGATCCCGACGTCTTCATCGCCGAGATCGACGTGGCCTTCGACGAAGCCGACGGGCGCCAGACGACGATGTCGCTCGTGCAGATCTTCCGCCTCCGCGACGGGCAGATCGCCATGCTCCGCGACTACTTCGCCGAACTGCCGCCGGCGGGCGACGTCGACCGTCCGGCCACCTTACAGACTGACTGGTGGTCGGTGACCGAACATCGGTCGGTAATCGGAGGAGGCACACGATGACGGCAGCAGACATGACCACCGCGCTGGACGAAGTGCAGGCGAAGCTGGCCGCGGCTCAACTCGCCGCCGAGTTCTACCACGGAATAGACAGCGGCGACCTGGACCGGGCGATGGGGACCTGGCACCCCCTGGGCGTCCTCAGCTTCACGCCCGGCCCGGTGCTGGACGGGAGCAGCGCGATCCGGGCCTACCTGGAGAAGACGCGGGCAGCGTATTCCGAGCTCTACCACTGGTTCACCAACCTCTCCCTCACCGTACGCGGCGACAGCACGATGCACGGCGAGGCCAGGATCACTGCCCTGAGCGTTAAGCCCTCGGGCACGACTATCCGCGAAGTGGGCACCCTCGTCCTCGACTACACAAGAACAGGAGGGACATGGCTGTTCTCCCGCCAGGCCGTGACCATCCAGCGGCGGGAGCCCGCGGCGTGAGCCGGCCAGGGCGGGCGCGCGGGAGAGTCAAGCCCGTCCAGCTCTGCTCGCGGAACCAGGACCATGTCGTCGGCGTGCGCGGTCACCCGAACTCCCCACCACCACGTGGGCTGTTCATCGCCGGTTCTACTCATCACGCTCCGCCTGACCCCGCCAGCGATCTTCGCGTCCCGTCGCGGGAAGCCCGCACGGAGGTGTCGTGCCGTCCTGGCCGCGGGCCAGGGTCTCGCGGAGCGGGTCCAGGCCCATGACGCCCAGGCTGAGCGCCCTGGAGTGAAAGTCCCTGAGGCTGAAGGCGCCTCCCGCCCGGGCCCTGGCCTCGTCCCTGGCCTGGAGCCAGATTCGCTCGCCGAGCTTGTAGGACGGGGCCTGCCCGGGCCAGCCGAGGTAGCGGTGCAGTGCGAAGCGCAGGTGCTCCTCGCCCCGGCTGGACTGGGCCACCAGGAACTCCCAGGCGATCTGCGTGTTCCAGCGCTCGCCCTCGCGCCAGCCAGCGCCGGCCGGGATCTGCAGTTCCAGGTGCACCCCGATGTCCAGGGCCACGCTGGCCGCGCTGGTGAGCTGACTGCCGAGCATCCCGAGGTACGCTCCCGGGTCGTCCAGGTATCCGAGCTCTCCCATCAGCCGCTCGGCGTAGAGCGCCCAGCCCTCGGAGTAGCCCGCGATCCAGGCCCACGCCCGCTGCCAGCGGTTCAGGTTGTCCTGCTCGGCGAGGGCCTGCGAGACCTGCAGGTGGTGGCCGGGAACGCCCTCGTGGTAGATGGTCGTGATGTCCGTCCAGGTGGGGAAGGTCTCCGTGCCGACTGGCGCCGACCACCAGATCCGCCCGGGCCGGGTCCCGTCCTCGGATGGCTCGGTGTAGTAGATCCCGCCGCCCCAGCGGGGGCGATCATCGCCTCGATCCGGTGCGCGGGCTCCGGGATGTCGAAGTGGGTCCCGTGCAGCTGCGAGATGGTGCGATCGGCTAGTTCCTGCATCCAGGCGCGGAAGTTCTCCCGCCCGCGACGCGGCGGGCCGGGTCCGCGTCCAGGATCGCCACGGCCTCCTCCCGGCTGGCACCCGGCCTGACCAGGCCGCCGACCCGCGCCAGCTCGCCGCGGAGCCGGGCGATCTCCCCCCAGCTCCAGGCG
Source organism: uncultured Actinomycetota bacterium (assembly GCA_963731085.1). Lineage (GTDB taxonomy): Bacteria > Actinomycetota > Actinomycetes > Streptosporangiales > Streptosporangiaceae > DASUBV01. The sequence continues at coordinate 226,014 of CAVSUF010000019.1, read as the reverse complement.
TACGCCTCCTGAAGGTCCACCGCGGCACCGAGGAAGGACCGCGACGCCCGGGCGTAGACCTCGGCCCGCAGGCGTCCTTCTCCAGGGCCAGCGGCAGCAGCTCCCGGCGGAGGAAGGCGCCGAGCCCGGCCGTCGCAGCCGACGCGGCGCGGGCGGCCTCGTCCAGGTCCCCGCGCAGCGAGTCCGGAACCCCGGTCAGCCGCCGCACCAGCCCTGAGTAGAAAGAGCCGTCCGGATCGGCCCAGGCGGCGCACTGCTTAGCGACCTCCTCGACCTGCAGCCGGGCCGGGGCCGGCCGTTCCGGGCCGCGCCCAGCAGCGTCTCGGAGAGCTGACGGTAGGCCTCCGGGACCGCGGCCATGCGCCGGGCGACGTTGGCGGCGGCCTCCTCGCCCTCGGCGGGCATCAGGTCAAAGAGCTCGCGCACATTCTGAACCCAGCTGGCGATCACGTTGAGCTCGCTAGTGGTGTCCCCGGCGTCGTAGCGCTCCACGGCCAGGGCCAGCCGCTCCCGCATCGCGGCCCGCGCGGCCCGCTCGCGCGGGCCGGGGGCCTTCGCCGCCGCCAGGGCCGCGAGGGTCGAGCGGTCCAGCTCGGCCCGCCCGGCGAACCCGTCCGCGCTGAGGTCCGGCATCTCGTGGTCGTGCCCCGCGATCCCGGTGAGCCCGGCCCAGAACGGGTCCAGGGCCGCGGCCCGCTCCACATATTCCGCAGCAATGTCACCGACCGAGCGCATACCCGAGACCGTAACCCCGCAGAGCGCCCTGGCGCAGGCGCTGCGGTCCTCGTGCCTGCCACCGCCCTGGCCGGGCCTGGCGGCCGCCGCGGCAAGGCCCGCTCGCCCGGTGACTGCCTACGTTGCCAGTTCCGGCGCGAACACGGTGGTCCCGGTCAATACCGCTACCAACACGGCAGGCCGGCCAGTCAGGGTCGGACCGGCCGGTCGCCATCGCGATCACCCCGGACGGGAAGACCGCCTACGTGGCCAGCAGCGACGACACGGTCACTCCGATCCGCATCGCCGACAACACCGCGCTCAGGGCGATCAAGGTCGGGCCAGGCCCCGCGTACATCGCGATCACGCCATGACGACACCGGCAGATCTCCGGTGCCCAGGCAGCCAGCCATCCTCGTGACGGGCCGACTTGAGTAGCCAGCAGGTCGGATTCCCTGATCAAGCCGGCATGCCAAGCCGCCGATCTGTGCGGTCAGACATGCCACGACACCCATCAGCCGAGGCACCCCGATCGGTTGTTCTGCGCCGTTTTCCTCGCCAGGTGATCGGCGGAACGTTAGGCACGCGCATTGCAGCCTGGTGGCAGTGCCAGCTGGTCAGTGCGGGCCGGCGGGCTGGGCGTGGCGCGGCAGCAGCGGGATGGCTAGGCAGCTCAGCACGCCGAGGGCGATGACCGTGAGCAGGCTGAGGGTCATGGCGTGCGCCGGGCCGCCGGCTAGCGCGCCGAAGTAGATGGTGGTGATGACGGCCGGGCCGATCGCGTTGGCCAGCTGCTGGACCGAGCTGAGCGAGCCGCTGGCGCTGCCGGCCTCGGCCGGGTCAATGTCGCCGATGGCAATGTCGTAGATGGTGGAGAACGTGGCGCCCATGCCCAGGCCGATGAGGGTCATGGCCGGGGCGAGTTCGGCCGCGCTGGCTGCCGTGCCGGAGTGCGCCACGATGGCTGCCAGCACGGCTACGCCGCCCACCGTCACCACGATGCCGGCCAGGCTGAGCCGGCGGCCCAGCCTGGTGACCAGGTTCCTGCAGGCCACCGACGCGATGACGATCCCGACGGCGGCCGGGGCGAACCCGGTCACCGCGGCCCGCTCCGGGCTGTATCCGGCCCCTCGCTGCAGGAACAGCGAGACCGCGTAGAGCAGCCCGGCCACGGTGGCGAAGAAGACCAGGCCGAGGATGAGCCCGGCGGTGAAGCCCCGGTTGCGCAGCAGCGACGGCTTGATCAGCGGCGCCGCCGCAGTCCGCTGGCGCTGGGCGAAGGCGGCGAAGAAGATCACCCCGGCGGCCAGGGCGGCGACCGGCGCGGCAGTCCACCCGTCGGTGGACCCCTGGATCAGGCCGAACAGCAGGCCCAGCATGCACGCCGCGAGCAGCGCCGAGCCCAGGGCGTCGATGCTCACCGCGCGGTCCCCGACGTCGTGCGGCAGTAGCCTGAGCCCGGCGGCCAGCCCGGCCGCGCCCAGCACGATGTTGATCAGGAACATGGTCCGCCAGCCCAGCCCGAACAGGTTGGCGTCGATCAGCAGGCCGGCCAGCAGCGGACCGCCGACAGCCGACAGCCCCAGGACCGGGCCGAAGGCGCTGAACGCCTTGCCGATGTGCTCGCGCGGGAAGACCGAGCCCAGTATGCCGAAGCCCTGCGGGATCAGCAGCGCGCCGAACGCGCCCTGGACCAGCCGGGCCACGATGATCGAGGGCGGATCCCAGGCCAGGCCGCAGGCCAGCGAGGCTGCGGTGAAGCCGGCGATGCCGATCAGGAAGGTCCGGCGGCGGCCGTACTTGTCGCCCAGCCGCCCGCCGGTGACCAGCAGCACTCCCAGGGCCAGCGCGTAGCTGGCGCCCAGCCACTTGATCAGCCCCGGACCGCCGTGCAACGAGGAGCTGATGGTCGGCGCGGCGATGGTGGTGATGGTGGAGTCAAGCAGGTCCATGATCTCCGCGACCAGGACGATGCCGAGGACCAGCCATGCCGTCGCGGGCAGCCTGGAGGCCTCGTCGGCCGGCTTAGAGGATACGTGCACGCTCATCGGAACCTCCTGTGGCGGCTACGTCACCTTTGGGGAGCCGGGGCGGTTTGTCTTCCGGAGCCGGGCTCAGGCGGCTGCCCGCCGTGCTGGGCCGGTTCGGGGTGCTGGGCCTGTTCTGCGGGGGTAGTGGGCTGCCGCTTGAGGTAGCGGTAGGTGAAGGCGCTGCCTGCGGCCAGGGCGATGGCGGTGATGGCCAGGGCGAGGATGTAGCCGTTGTCGAAGGCGCTGGCGGCGGCGTCCAGCAGGGTGCGGGCCTGGCCGGCGGGGAGGTGGCCTGCGGCGGCGCGGGCTTGGTCGATGCTGCCGGCGGCCCGGGCGGGGGCGGTTGCGGGGAGGTGGATCGTGCTGGTGTAGACGGCGGTGAGGATGGTTCCCAGGACGGTGACGCCGGCGAGGCTGCCTAGTTCGTAGGAGACCGACTCGATGGAGGAGGCCATGCCGGCGCGCTGCGGCGGGGCGCCGCTGATGATCGCGGCCGAGGCGGCGACCATGACGATGCCCAGGCCCGCGCCGGCCAGGACCAGGCCCGGCACGACCCATGCCGGGCTCCGGCCGCCGCCCAGCAGGGGGACCGCGCCCGGGGTCAGCAGCAGGGTGACCAGGACGCCGAGGGCGCCCAGGAGCAGGCCGCCGCCGATCAGCGGGCGCACCCCGGTGCGGTGGAGCCAGGCCGCCGGCCAGCACGCCGACGGGCAGGGAGCCGGCCGCGAACGCTGTCACGATCAGGCCCGCGTGCAGGGGGGTCAGGCCCAGGACGAGCTGCAGGCGCTGGGTGAGGAGCAGGTCGATGCCGGCGGTGGCGGCCATCGCCAGTGCGGCCGCGATCACCCCGGTGAGCAGGCTCCGGTTGCCGAACAGGGAGAAGTCGATCAGCGGGTAGGCCTGGCGGCGCTGGCGGCGTGCGAACATCCAGCCCCCGGCGGCCGCGGCCAGCAGGGCGACCACGATCGCCAGCGGCATCGGGTCGGGCTTGGCGGCTTCCTGGATGGCGTAGACGAGGCCGGCCAGGGCGACCATGGCCTGCAGGGAGGCGATCAGGTCCCAGGGGCGGTCGCGGTGGCCCGAGCCGCCCGGCACGAAAGCGGCCGTCGCGGCCAGGGCGAGCAGCACGACGGGGATGTTGAGGAGGAAGACCGAGCCCCACCAGAAGTGCTGGAGCAGCAGGCCGCCGACGATCGGGCCCAGTGCGGCGCCGAGTACCGCCATGGTGCCCCAGACGCCGATGGCGATGCCGCGCTCGTGTTCGTCGTCGAAGGTGATGCGGATCAGTGCCAGGGTGGCGGGCAGCATCGCCGCCGCCCCGACCGCCAGGAAGGCCTGGGCGGCGATCAGCACCGGCGGGGAGGGGGCGAACGCGGCCAGCAGGGAGGCGGCTGCGAACAGGGCCAGGCCGGCCAGGAACATCCGCTTGTGGCCGATGCGGTCTCCGAGCGTGCCCGCGCCGAGCAGCAGCCCGGCCATCACCAGCGGGTACGCGTTGATGATCCACAGTTTCTGCGAGGCGTCGGCCTGCAGGTCACTGGTCAGGGTGGGCAGGGCGGTGTAGAGCACCGTCGTGTCCACCGAGACCATCAGCAGTCCCGCCGAGACGGTGGCCAGGACCAGCCAGCGTCGTGTCTTGCTCATGGTGCACCTATGGCTTCCGGGTGGAGATGGGCTGTGCGGGGGCCGGGCAGGGGTGCGTCAGGCCGGCGGTTCGGTGAGCGCGGCGATCCTGCGGATCAGGGCTTCCTTGACCTCGGGGGCGAGCGGGGCCGGCCTGGTCGCCTCGAACAGCCACAGGCCGTCGGCGGCCAGCCGCGCGAGGAACAGGTCCAGCTGCGCCGGATCGGGCACCGGCGGCTGGGGCACCCAGCGCGCCATCAGGTCGTTCCACACCTGCGCCAGCTCGGAGCTGGCTGCCGACTCCACCATGAACGCCAGCTCCGCCTTGCTGGCCGGGCCGTGCGCATTGACCCGCGCATAGGCCGCCGCGCGCTCCTGCGCCGTCGACTGCTCCAGCGGCTTGCCCAGTTCCGCGAGCAGATGCTCCTCCCACGTTTCGGTCAGGTACCGCTGGATCGCCATCAGCAGGTCGTCGCGGGTGCGGAAGTGGTACATGAGCCCGGGCTTGGTCAGGCCGGCCTCCTCGGCCGCCGCCTCCAGGGTCAGGGCGGTGATGCCGTGCCGCTCGGTCACCCGCACCGCGGCCTGCAGAATCTGGGTCCTCGAACTTGGTCGCATCCCATAACTTTACCATCCGGAAGGTAAAGTTACTAGCCTGGGGAACGCGGCCCCGCCGGCTGCCGAAGCTCGTCCGCCCCAGGCTCGCGCAGCGGGCGCAGACCCCCGGGCAGGCCGGGGACTGGGATAGAACTGATAACAGGCCAGGAGGGCTCGATGATGGAAGTCGACTTGAGGCAGGCCAGTGCAGGTACTCAGATTCAGCCGCGGTAGCCACTGAATGCGCAGCCCTTCGCGGTATCGCGAACGATCACATCAGGCGGGCGCTGCACATCGATGCGCGAGCCCATGACGTCGGCGCAATCTGACCGCCGGCTAAGCTGCCGACGACATCAGCGCCCGAAGCGGCGGCGATTGCTGCCTCGGCAGAGCCACTCGACGCTGAGATCGGGCGACGTGGTCAGAACGCCTAACTGCCAGCCCATGCTCGAAGCGCCGGCCTCTGTAACGAGCTTGCAACCCGCTGTCCTGCGGACGGACGGCCTCGCGAGCATAACCGGGTCATCTGCGCGCATCGCTGGCAATCCCTGGCATGTCAGCTGGCCGCCAGGACCGGGGCCGGCCGGGTGCCGGCCGTCACCGGCACGCTGACCGGGCCGCGGATGACCGTGTTGTTGCGGCGGCGGACCGGGCCGGCCAGGGCCAGGCCCGGCAGGCGCTCGGCCAGCGCCCGCACCGCGATGGTGGCCTCCAGCAGGGCCAGCGGCTTGCCCAGGCAGTAGTGGATGCCGCTGGAGAAGGCCAGGTTCTCGGCGGCGGCCTCGCGGTGGATGTCGAACACGGCGGGGCGCTCGTGCACCTCCGGGTCCCGGCCGGTCGCGCCGATCAGCGTGACCACGATCTGGCCCTTGCGCACCTCCCGGCCCGCCAGCTCGACGGGCTGCAGCGCGGTCCGGCTGGTCATGTGCACGGGCGGGTCGTAGCGCAGCGTCTCCTCCACCGCCGGCCCGGCCAGGCCCGCCGGGTCGGCGCACACCTCCCGCCACTGCCCGGGATGGGCCAGCAGCGCGAGCACGGTGTTGCCGATCAGGTTGACGGTGGTCTCGAAGCCGGCCACCAGCAGCAGGTCGCACAGCGGCAGCATCTCGCGCGGCTGGACCTGGTCGCCCTCGGCGGCGACGATCCGGCTGACCACGTCGTCGCCGGGCTCGCGGCGGCGCAGCTCGAACAGCGCCTCGAACATCGCGGACAGCGCGTTGTCGGCCTCCTGCAGCCGGGCGGCGTGCCGCATGGACCGGATGCCGTCCAGCGCGCTGCCGATGGTGACGCCGTACCGGGAGAACTCGGCCGCGTCGGCGTCCGGGATGCCCATCAGGTCGGTGATCACGGCGATCGGCAGGGCCCCGGCGAACGCCGGGACCAGGTCGAACTGGCCCGTCGCGGCGGCCCGGTCGAGCAGGTCCGCGACCGTGGCCTCGATCCGGGCCGTGTACCCGGCCACGGCCCGGGGGCTGAACGCGGGCTGGGCCAGGCGGCGCAGCCGGGTGTGGTCCGGCGGGTTCATGCCCAGGAACGACATGTCGAAGATCTCCCCGTCGGGCAGGTCGCCCTCGGGGCGGACGCCGAACCGGCGGTCGCGCAGCACGGAGCCGCACACGGCGTGGCTGACCGTGACCCAGTTGCCGAGCACGGTGGGCTGCAGCGGGCCGCGGGCCCGCATCCGCTCGTAGATCCGGTACGGGTTGGCCCGGCCGGGCCGCAGGCTCAGCCGGGCCAGCGGCTCGCGGCGCAGGTAGCCGTAGGCCAGCAGGCCGAGCCGCTGGCGGTACAGTCCGGCGGCGAACCTGGCCGCCGTGCCGATGTCGCTCATGCTGGTCTCCCCCGAGGGTCTGGGATCAGGGCCGGCCTGCAGGCGAAGTACGGGGGCCGGGGCCGCCCGCCGGCGCGGTCGCCGGGCGGTTACCGGGAACCGGATCGGGCCGCGGATGACAGTGGAGTAGCGCCGCTGGATTCGGCCGGCCCGGGCCAGTCCCGGCATGCGCTCGGCCAGAGCCTGCAGGGCGATGGTCAGCTCCAGCATGGCCAGCGGCTTGCCCAGGCAGTAGTGGATGCCGCTGGAGAACGCCAGGTGCTCGGCCGCGCTGTCCCGGTGCAGGTCGAAGCGGTCCGGGTGGTCGTAGGCGGCGGGATCCCGGTTGGCGCCGCCGATCAGCGTGGCGATGGTCTGGCCGCGGTGCAGGACCTGGCCCTCGACCTCGACGGTCTCCAGCGCGATCCGCTGGGTGCGCTGGACCGGCGGGTCGTAGCGCAGGGTCTCGGCCGCCGCCAGCGGGGCCAGGCCGGCCGGGTCGGCGCACAGCGCCTGCCACTGACCGGGGTCGCTGAGCATGGCCAGGACGCCGTTGCCGATCGCGTTCACCGTGGTCTCGAAGCCCGCGACGAGCAGCAGCACGCATGTCCCGTACATCTCGACGGGCTGGATCTGGGTGCCCTCGGCGGCCACGATCGCGCTGACCACGTCGTCGCCGGGCTCGCGCCGGCGCAGCTCGAACAGGTCCCGGAACATGGCGATCAGCTCGTTGCGGCCGGCCTGGAGCTGGGCCGCGTGCCGGGGCGAGCGGACGCCGCCGAGCGCGCTGCCGATGACCGTCCCGATCCGGGCGAAGTTGTGCGCGTGGACGTCGGGGATGCCCAGCAGGTCGGTGATCACGGCGATGGGCAGCGCCGACGCGAACGACGAGACCAGGTCGAACTCCCCGGCGGCGGCGGCCGCGTCGAGCAGGCTGCCGACCGTCCGCTCGATCCGCGGCACGTAGCCGGCCATGGCCTTGGGGCTGAACGCGGGCTGGGCCAGGCGGCGCAGCCGGGTGTGGTCCGGCGGGTTCATGCTGAGGAACGACAGCCGCATCCGGCCGCGCGGCGGCGCCCCCTCGTCCAGGCGGACGCCGAACCGCCGGTCCTTCAGCACGGCGGCGCACACCCGGTGGCTGGTGGTGCACCAGGAGCCGGGCAGCGGGCCGGGCACCAGCGGCCCGCGGGCGCGGATCTTCTCGTACAGGGCGTACGGGTCGCGCCGGCCGGGGGCCAGGCCGAGCCGGGCCAGGGGGTCCCGGCGGACATAGCCGTGGTAGCCGGTCAGCGCGCGGTCGCGGTAGAGGAGGGCGGCCTGCGCCGCCGCCTTGCTCAGGTCGCTCATGCTCGTTCCAGGGGGGTCGGGGCCGCCAGGGGGGCGGGGGGCGCGGTGCGGGCGGGGACGAACGGCGCGCCGATGCCGCGCAGCAGGGTGTCGGTGACCAGGCCGGGCGCGTCGTTGGGCGCCAGCTTGCCGTCGGCGACCGACTCGGCCGCCACGTAGATCAGGGAGTAGAACGTGTCGAGCAGCCACCAGTCGGGAGTGCCGCCGGCCAGCACGCCGCGGTCCTGCGCCCGCCGGAGCACGGCCAGCGTGCGGGCCTCGGTGGCGGCCAGCCGGTCCAGCAGGCCGGAGTCCCGGGTCAGGGCGGGGGTACGCCACAGGAAGCCGAGCTGGGAGCCGATCGGCACGATGGCCGTGATGATGGCCGCCAGGCCGCCGTCGGCCGGGGTGGTGCCCGCCTGGTCCGGCGCCTCGACCTGATCCAGGGCCGTCTCCCACCGGTCGATGGCCCGGTGGCCGACCGCGCGGAGCAGGTCATCGCGGGTGGCGTAGTGCTTGTGCAGCGTGGTCCGGCCGATCCCGGCGGCCTCGGCCACCTCGGCCAGTGACGCGGCCGGGTCCGCGACGAGCACCTCGGCCGCTACGTCGAGCAGCGGCGGCCGCGTAGCGCGGCGGGACCGGGTCGCCCCCAAGGTGTGAACACTCATGTTCATAAAACTACATGACTGATCGTATCCGGACAATAGGCATCATAAATGATCTTGTACGTTTCGAGAGATATCTCTTGACAATTAACTCTCGAGAGATAAGTCTCGAAACATGCCGAGCAACGATGACCAGCCGGACGGCGCCTCGGCCGCGCGGCACGCCGGGCTCCGGGAGATCACCGACGCCCGGACCATGCGCGCCCTGGCTCACCCGGTCCGGATCGCCCTCCTGGAGGAGCTGACGATGGGCGGGGCGATGACCGCCACGGAGGTCGGCGAGCGCATCGGCGAGTCGCCGACGACCTGCTCGTTCCACCTGCGCCAGCTGGCCAGGTACGGCTTCGTCGAGGAGGCGGGCGGCGGCAAGGGCCGGGCCGGCCGTGGCGGGCGGCGACGATCGGGATGTCGTTCGCCACCAACCCGGAGGACCCCGAGACCAGCCTGGCCAGCACCACCCTGCTGGGACTGTGGCGGCAGCGCGTCCTGGGCCGGCACCAGCACTGGCTGGAGACCCGGCATTCCTACCCGGCCGAGTGGCGGCGGGCCGCCGGCGAGAGTCAGTTCGTCTTCTACCTGACCGCGGCGGAACTGGACGAGCTGACCGACGAGCTAGCGCGCCTGCTGCTGCCCCGGATGGACCGGCTGCGCGACCCGGCCCTCCGCCCGCCGGGCGCGGTGCCGGTCGAGATGCTGCTGTTCTCCTACCCCGTCGAGATGCCGCCTGCCGGACCGTCCGGTACCGACGCGGACCCGGGCGACGCGGACCCGGGCGACGCGAACACGGGCGGGGGCGCCCGGTGACCGGGCGCCGGGGGCTGGCCCCGCTGCGCCATCGCGGCTTCCGGCTGCTGGTCGGCGGGCAGTTCGCCTCAAGCGTCGGCGACGCCTGCTACGCGGTCGCGCTGCCCTGGTACGTGCTGGCCGTGCACGGCGGCGCGCTGCTGCTGGGGACCGTGCTGGCCGCCTACGGCATCGCGCGCACCGCCGCCATCGTCCTCGGCGGGCAGGCCAGCGACCGGTGGCGGCCCTGGACGGTGATGATGGCGTCCGACGCGGTCCGCGCCGTGGCGGTCGGCGCGATGGCCGCGGCGGCGGCCACCGGGGCGGCCCGGGCGGCGGTCCTGGTCCCGATCGCCGTGGTCCTGGGGGCCGGGGGCGGGTTCTTCCTGCCCGGCTCCTTCGCCATCATCCCGACGCTGCTGCCGGGCGATGACCTGCAGGCGGGCAACTCGCTGGGCGAGGTCACCACCCAGCTGGCCACGGTGGGCGGGCCGGTGCTGGGCGGCGCGCTGGTGGCCATCGTCGGCCCGGCGCCGGCGTTCGCGCTGGACGCCGTGACGTTCGTGGTGTCGGCGGTGACCCTGGCCGGGATACGCACGACGCAGCGGGCCGGGGCGAGCGGGCCGGCCGTCGGCGCCGAGCCAGTCGCCACCGTTGCGGCGGCGGTCTCCCCCGCGTCAGCCGTTACTCCCGATGGTGTTGTCAGTTCAGAGCGGGGCGCCGCCAACCCGACGGTCTGGGCGCTGCTGCGGTCCTCGCGGGTGCTGCAGGTGATCCTGCTGGTGGTGGTGGCGGCCAACCTGGGCACCGCCGGGGCGTTCGAGGTGGCGCTGCCCGCGCTGGTCCGCGGGCCGCTGCACGCCGGGGCGGGCGGCTACGGCGCCCTGACCGCCGCGTTCGCGGTCGGCGCGCTGGCGGGAGCGCTGCTGGCCGGCCAGCTGGCGGGATCCGCCGGCCGGCGCTGCTGGGCTCCGCCGCGTTCCTGGCCGCGGCGGTGCTGATGGGCCTGGTCCCCTATGTCGGCGGGGCCGCGGCGGCGGGCGTGGTGCTGGCCGCGTTCGGCGTCACGAACGGCATGGGCAACGTGGTGATGATCACGGTGTTCCAGCGCTGGGCGCCGCCCGCGCTGCTCGGCCGGCTGAGCGCCCTGATCCTGCTGGCCAGCGTCGGCCTGTTCCCGCTGTCCGCGCTACTCGGCGCGGTGGTCGTGCACAGCGCGGGGCCGGCGCTGTTCTTCCTGATCGCGGGCGCCATCCTGGCGGCGGCCATTCTGGGCGGGCTGACCCAGCGGAGCTGGCGGGATTTCGGGACGGTGAATGACCCGGGAAGGCCGGCCCGCAGTTCGCCCGAGACACCTGTCCCGGGCCAGTTCGAGTCGCTGTAGCCGGCGCTGGCGGGCTGAGCCCTCCGGGGCGTCCGGGACGTTTTGAGTGGCTATAGTCCACCCCTATGGTGTCCCGGCTGCAGGGCCTGCTGCGCGCCCGCGTGCTGATCGCGGTCATCGCCCTCGCTATCGGGCTGGTGATCGGAATAACGCTGGCCTCCGGGCCGGGGCCGCAGCGCCCGGCCCGGGCCGCCACCGCGAGCGCCGACTGCGTCGTGCGGTACGCGGTGAGCTCCCAGTGGAGTACCGGGTTCACGGCGGCGCTGACCATCACTAACGCGGGCAGCCCGATCACCGGCTGGACCCTGCAGTACACGTTCGGCGGCAACCAGCAGCTCGCCCAGGGCTGGTCCGGCGGCTGGAGCCAGCAGGGCGCGGCCGTCACGGTGACCAGCGAGAGCTGGAACGGGACGCTGGCCACCGGCGGGTCGGCCCAGCTCGGGGCCAACTTCAGCTACAGCGGCGGCAACCCGGTGCCGGCCGCGTTCCGGGTCAACGGCGCGGCCTGCACGGCGGCCGGGACCGGCCCGCTGCCCCCGGCCGCCGCGCCCGCGTCGCCCGCGTCGCCCGCGTCGTCCGCCTCGCCCGCGGCGTCCGCCACCGCCGGGCCGCCCGCCGATCCCGGCGCGCCGCAGCTTCAGGTGTCGGGGACCGCGCTCGTCAGCGCCAGCGGGACGCCCGTGGTGCTGCACGGGGTCAACCGGGACGGGACCGAGTTCGCCTGCGCGGCGGGCACCGGGATCTTCGACGGGCCCAGCGACCAGGCGTCCGTCACGGCCATGGAGTCGTTCGGCGTCACCGCCGTCCGCATCCCGCTGAACGAGGCCTGCTGGAACGGCCAGGCGTACGTGAGCCGGCGGTTCGCGGGGGCGCGCTACCAGGCCGCCATCGAGAACTACGTCAGCCTGCTGAACGAGAACGGCATCGTGGCCATCCTGGACCTGGCCTGGACCGACGGCGGCTACGGCGGGCCGGGCTCGGCGTGTGCCTCGGCCCGGGCCACCTGCCCCAAGCCGATGCCCGACGCGGCCCAGGCGGTCCCGTTCTGGCGGTCGGTGGCGCGGGCCTTCCGGGGCAATGACGCGGTGATCTTCGACCTGTTCAGCGCGCCGTTCCCGGATCAGCCCGCCGGCGGCAGCACCCCGGCCGCCTGGCAGTGCTGGCTGCACGGCGGCGCCTGCCCGGGCATCTCCTACCCGGTGGCCGGGATGCAGACCCTGGTCGGCGTGGTGCGCGGGACCGGGGCCAACAACGTCATCATGGTCGGCGGGCTGGGCCGGGCCGACGACCTGACCCAGTGGCTGGCCAGCGAGCCGGCCGACCCCGACCACGACCTGGCCGCGTCCTGGCACACGTACAACACCAGCCCGTGCGACACCCAGGCCTGCTGGTCCGGCCAGGTCGCCCCGGTCATGGCCGCGGTGCCGGTGATCACCTCCGAGATCGGCGAGAACGACTGCGCGGACACCTACATCGGCCCGCTGATGACCTGGCTGGACTCGGTGCCGGCCGGCGACCTGGCCGACGCCTGGAACGCCGACTTCAGCTGCGCCACCGGGCCCGGCCTGATCACCAGCTATGACGGCACCCCGACCGCGTACGGGGCCGGGTTCGAGACCCACATCGCGTCGCTGGCCGGTGAGGCCGGCGGCCCGGCCGGACGGGCCCGGGCTGGCGCGCTTTCGGGAACCGCCAGATGGTATATGCGTTAACGAATGGTTAAACTGAGCGGCGTTCAGCGCGGGCGGTGCTGAACCGCATTCGGTAATGCGCGTGATCGCCGTGCGACTGAACCCGGACGACATCGGGCAGTCCCCGGTCAGAGGTCACTGAGCTGGTCAAATACGACATAGTTACAGTAACTATGTCGTTTCGCTGCGCCACCGTGATGGCGCGCACTAGCATAAAGATCATGGCCGGGGGGCCTTCAACCAGTACGACAAAAGGTCAGCGATCAGGTCAGCGAAATGGCGTTCCGCCGGGCCGCGGCGAGTGGCATTTCTGTTGCTGTCCCCAGGAGGCGCCCTCATGTCTTCCCCTCGCGGGCGGGCCAGCTCCCGCCCGCCCGTCCCGGCCGCTGTGCCTGCCCCCCGGCGCCGCTGGCCAGCGATCTGCACCGCCGCCGTGACGCTGATCGTCATCGCGGTCATCGCGGCGGAGCACACCAGTCACGGCCGGTCGATCGTCAGCTCTATCCAGGAGTTCCTGCTCAAGTACGCGGGCGTCTTCGCGCTGATCGGCCTGACCGCGGCGGTGGGGGTGGGCGTGCTGGCCACCGACCGGATCGTCATGCGGCCGGGCAGCCGGGTGGTGGCCCAGTCGGTGCACCGGGGCGTGTCCCTGGCCGCGCTGACCGCCCTGATCGCGCACATCACGCTGGAGATCGTGGCCCACCGGGTCGGCCCGGTCGACGCGGTGATCCCGTTCATCTCCCGGTTCCGAACCCTGTACACCGGCATCGGCACGCTCGCCTTCGACCTGTTCATCCTCATCGTGATCACCGGCGCGGTGCGCGGCCGGTTCGCCGGCAAGCGGCCTCGGGCCTGGCGCGGCATCCACGCCTGCGCCTACCTGTGCTGGCTGTTCGCGGTGGTGCACGGCCTGCTCGGCGGCCGCGCGGCCAAGCCGTACGTGGACTGGAGCTACGGCGGCTGCATGGCCCTGGTGGCGCTGGCCCTGGCGGTGCGGTACGTGGCCGCGCAGCGCACCGCCGAGGAGAAGCTGGCCCACCCGGTCCCGGACCGCCTGAGCGTGCCGGCCGAGGGACTGATCCCCGGCACCCGGGTCTCCATGGCCCCGCTCAGCGGCGCGCACGCGGCCCGGCCCGCGCTGCCGGCCAGGGCCCGGCGGGCCCGCGACCGGGCCGCTGTCCGCGGTCCGCACCGGCCCGCTCTCGGCCGTCCGCACCGGGCCGATGCCGGCGGTCCGCACCGGCCGTGGCGCCGGACCCGCTGCCGACGGTCACCACCGGCCCGCTGCCGACGGTCACCACCGGTCTGCTGGCCTCCTCCGCTGACCCGCTGGGGGTGCCGGTCGACGCGCTGGGGGCCGATGACCCGAGGGACCTCGCGGGCGCGGGCGGCCGGTCGCGGGCGCGGCATGCCCCGCCGCCGGCGGCCCGGTACTCGGCGGCCGAGATCGCGTCGGCCCGGCAGTCCCAGGCCCAGCAGCTGGTGACCCAGCAGCGGCAGGCCCAGGCCCGCCATGAGCGGCTGATGCGGCAGGAGATCCCGGCGCCGGGCTGGGCGCCGGGTTCCGCCGGCCGCGACGACGGGCCGCCTGGCATCCCGGGGCACGACGACGCGACCGGATGGCGGGCCGGGGTCGACATGACCGACCCGCGCGGCTGGAGCCCGGACGCCTACGCGCGCCCCGGCTCCTACCCGGACGCCCGGTCCTACGCGGGGCCGGACCCGTACGCCGGGCCGGACTCGCATGCGGTGCCGGGCTCCTATCCGGGTGCCGGCTCTTACCCCGGACCGGGCGCGTACGGCGGCCCTGGCCCGTACCCGGCCCGGCGCCTATCCGGATGCCGGCGCTGCGGGCTGGCCGGGCGGTGCCGTCACCCCGACCGGGCTCGGTGCCTGGGTCAGCCCGGGCGACCCGGCGGATCCCGGCCGGGTGTACGCCTGGCCCGACGCCCGGGACCTGACCGACGCCCATGGCTGGACCGACATGCCCGGCCAGGGAGGCCCGCAGCGATGACGACGATGACCTTGCCGCCGCTGCCGGAGACGCTGTGCATCGGCCAGGCCCGGCTGACGGCCGGCCTGGACCGGATGGACCGGGTCGACCTGACCGCCTACCACTCGATCTTCGGCAAGCTGCCCCGGCTGACCATCGAGGAACTGATCAGCGTCACCGAGCGGGTCGACCTGCGCGGGCGCGGCGGGGCGGCGTTCCCGGTGGCCCGCAAGCTGACGGCCACCCAGTCGGCGGTCAAGGCCCGGCGGCGGCCGCCGGTCGTGGTGGTCAACGCCACCGAGGGCGAGCCGGGCAGCTACAAGGACAAGATGCTGCTGCGCAAGTCGCCGTACCTGGTCCTCGGCGGCGCGCTGGTCATGGCCTGGGCGCTGAAGGCCCGGGAGATCATCATCGGGGTGTCCGGCGACGGGACCCTGGCCCGCTGGGTCACGGCCCTGACCAACGCCGAGCCCGACCTGAAGAAGATGGTGGTCGTCGTCCAGGTCCCGGAGCGGTTCGTCTCCGGCGAGGGCAGCGCCCTGGTCAACGCGGTCAACGGCCGCATCCCGCTGCCGAGCGGCAAGAAGGTCCGGGCCAGCGAGAGCGGCGTGGACAACCGGCCCACGCTGCTGTCCAACGCCGAGACGTTCGCGCAGATCGCCGTCCTGGCCCTGCTCGGCCCGACGAACTACGCGGCGGTCGGCACCCCGGAGGAACCGGGCACGGTGCTGCTGTCGGTCGGCGGCTCGGTCCGCCGCCCGGCGGTGGTCGAGGTGCCGTCGGGGCTGCCGCTGGGCGAGGTGCTGGACCTGTGCGGCGCCACGCCCGAGGACGGCGTCCTGGTCGGCGGCTACCACGGCATGTGGCTGCCCGCCGAGACGGCGTACGACGTGCCCGTCAGCCGGGCCGGGCATGGCCGCCGCCGGGGCCACCCTGGGCGCCGGGATCATCCTGCCGGTCGGGTCGGGCACCTGCGCGATCGGCGAGATGTCCCGGGTGGTCAGCTACCTGGCGGGCGAGTCGTCGGGCCAGTGCGGGCCGTGCAAGCTGGGCCTGCCCAGCCTGGCCCGGTCGCTGGCCGCGGTGGCCGACGGGTCGGGCGGCCTGGACGCGCTCGACACCGCCCGGCGCACCGCCGCGTCGGTCCGCGGCCGGGGCGCGTGCGCGCACCCGGACGGGGTGTTCCGGTTCGTGATGTCGGCGCTGGACGTGCTGACCGAGGACCTGACCGCGCACCTGTTCCGCGGCAGCTGCGGGCGCCCGGTCCGGGGCGTCCTGCCGATGCCGCCGGAGCACGAGGGCAGCCGCCTGGCCATCGACTGGACCCGGTGCCGGGGCCACGGCCTGTGCGCCCACCTGGTGCCCGAACTGGTCCAGCTGGACCGGCAGGGCTACCCCGTGCCGCTGGACATGCCGGTGCCGCCGTGGCTGGAACGCGAGGCCCGGCAGGCGGTCGACATGTGCCCGGCGCTGGCCCTGCGGCTGGCCACGCCCGAGCCCCCGGCCGCCCGGCCGGCCGCCGCCCAGGACGACCGGCGGATCATCGCCGAGACCCGCATGGACCTGATCGTGTCGGAGTCGTGGATCGCCGAGCTGTCGGACGCCCCGGCCCGCTCCCCCCGCGACCGGGCACCCCGCCAGCTGGGCTAGGCAGCCGCGCCACGGGCGTGACCAGCGGCGGGCGCGGCGGCTGCCTCTTGCCTCTCTGCCTCTTGCCTCCTGCCTCTTGCTGTTATCAGACAGGCGCTGGTTGAGGCGAGCCGGGGAGGGGGAGCCCATGATCGTGACCGTGTTTACGCTAACATGCCCGGACAAACGGTCACGATCATGGTGCCGTCGGCTGGCTGGAGGGGCGGTTCTCCGAGCGGGCGGGGGCGGCACTCCACACCGCGCCGAGCAGCGTGCTGAACGGCGCGTCGCCCCCGGAAGCGCTGCCCGTCACCGGGACAGTATCCTCGCGGTTACCGGCGCTGGCGGGCCAGGGCGTCGACCGCGAGCTTGGCCTCGCGCAGGCCCAGGCCAGTCCACTCGCGGTAGATCTTGACGGCCACGATGAGCTTGCCCCCGTCCACGGCGGCGATGAGCCCGGGCGGGTACGCGGGCTCGGCCGGCGGCCCGAAGGCCGATGGCTGCGGGGTGGCGGCCGGGGCGCCGAAGACGTCGGACGCCGAGGCGAACGTGGAGTCGGACGCCGATCCGAAGGCGCTGCCAGCCTGGCCCGCGGCCACACCCGGGTCGATCTCCAGGTGGTTCAGGAGATACGCGACCTGGCGTTCCAGGCGGTCAATCCGCGCCCGCTCGTATGGGTCCATGGCGCGCATGTTACGCAGCGGCCCGGCTTTCCCGCCAGATCGGCTAGCGTTCGAGCAGGACCAGCCCCGAGCCCAGCTGAGGAGCACCCCCATGGCCAAGACCCCCGAGGTCGGCGAGGCTGCGCCGGACTTCACCCTGCCCGGCGTCACGCTCGCCGGTGACCAGGCCGAACGCGCTGATTACGCGCTGTCCGCCAGCCGCGGCGCGCCGCTGGTGCTGGCCTTCTACCCCGGCGACAACACCTACGTGTGCACCCGCCAGATGTGCTCGTATACCGCCGACCTGTCGGGCTTCGCCGAGGTCGGGGCCACGGTGTGGGGCATCAGCCCGCAGGACGTGGACAGCCACGAGCAGTTCGCCCGCAAGCACGCGCTGGGCTTCCCGCTGCTGGCCGACACCGACCTGGAGGTGACCCGGGCGTTCGGGATCAGCCTGGGCGGGCGGAGCCTGCGCCGGTCGGTGTTCGTGATCGACGGCAAGGGCATCGTGCGGTGGAAGCACGTGACGCTGGTCGGGCTGACGTTCCCCAAGGCAGCGACGATCACCGCCCAGGTCGCGGCCCTGGCCGACGCGGGCTGAGGGACCTGGTCAGGCTAACGGGGGGGATCATGCGCATCCTGGTCATCGGCGGCACGCGGTTCGTCGGCCGGCACGTCACGGCGGCCGCCCTGGACGGCGGGCACGAGGTCACGCTGTTCCACCGGGGCCGGACCGGCCGGGACCTGTTCCCGCAGGCCGACGCACCGGACCGGGGACCGCGACCGGGACCTGGCCGCGCTGGCCGCGGGCCGCTGGGACGCCACCGTGGACTGCTGCGCCTACTTGCCCGGCCAGGTGCGAGTCGCTGGCCGCGGCGCTGGGCGGGCGCGGCGGGCGGCACCTGCTGATCTCCAGCGCGTCGGCCTACCAGGCGCCGGCCACGGCCGGCTTCACCGAGGACGCGCCGCTGGCCGAGTTCACCGGGCCGGTGCCCGACCAGGTCACCGACGCGACCTACGGCCCGCTCAAGGTGGCGTGCGAGCGCGCCGCGCTGGCCGCCTACGGGGCGGGCGCGGCCACGACGATCATCCGGCCGACCTACGTCATCGGCCCCTACGACTACAGCTACCGGATGACGTGGTGGGTGGAGCGGATCGCCCGCGGCGGCGAGGTGCTGGCACCGGGCGACCCGGCCGACCCGATCCAGGTCATCGACGCCCGCGACCTGGCCGGCTGGACCGTCCGCCTGCTGGCCGGCGGGGTCGGCGGGGCGCGGCGCGTTCCACGCGGCCAGCCCGGAGCCGCGCGTTCGGCTTCGGCGACCTGCTCGCCGCGATCGCCGCCCGGGTAGCGCCCGCCGGATACCCAGCTGACCTGGGCGGACAGCGACTTCCTGCGGGCCGCCGGGCTGGACGAGATGACGCTGCCGCTGTGGCCGGGCGCGGACCCGGTGGACGCCACCCTGAACGCGGCCGACCCGGCCGCGGCCGGTGGCCGCCGGGCTGACCATGCGGCCGCTGCGCGACAGCGTGGCCGACATCCACGCGCACGAGTGCGCGCACCCCGACCAGCGTCCCGGACGGGATCGGGCTCGACCCGGCGCGCGAGGCCGCCCTGCTGCGGGACTGGGCGGCCGCGGGGGCCGGGTAGCCAGACCCGGGCGGCCCGGACCCGGGCGGGCTCGACCGCCGCGCTGCGGTGACGGCCGGCCCGGTGCGTTACTTCACCATGTGCAGGCACAGCGGGCTGGGGATGTCCCGCATCTCGCCCCGGTTGGCCGCCACCGCCCCGATGATCGCGTACACGAGGAAGGCGATGCTCAGCGCCACCCAGATGACCAGGCCGAGCACGAACAGCAGCCCGGAGAGGTTCCCGGCGATGACGGAGATGATGAACAGACCGGTGCTGTAAATAGTGAACGACAGCGCGAGGTTGAGCGACATCGCGCCGTGGAACCGCACGAATGGCGACTCGTCCTTCTTCACCAGGTAGACGACCAGCGGCCCGAGGAAGCCAAAGATGATCATGCTCAGGTAGGACAGCATCGACCAGGTCTGGTCATCGGACTGGGCGCTGGGGTTGTAGTAGGCCGGGCCGGGGCCGGCTGAAGCGAGGGCCGGCCGGGGGGCCGTACGGACCGGGACCCGGCGGCGCGCCGTAGGGGGCCTGCCCGGGCGGGGGCGGCCCGTAGCCCGGCGGCCCGCCAGGCGGCGGCCCGTACTGCTGGCCGTAAGGCGCCTGCCCGGGCTGCGGAGGGTACGGGGGCTGGCCGTACGGAGACTGGCCGTACGGAGACTGGCCATGCGGGGGCTGGCCGGGCTCGGGCTGGCCATACCGGGGCTGGCCGGGCTGGGGCTGGCCGTATTGCTGAGCGCCGTATTGCTGGCCGCCGTATTGCTGGCCGTATTGCGGCTGCCCGTACTGCTGCTGCCCGTATTCCGGCTGGCCGTATTCCGGCTGGGCCGGCGGCGGGGGCGTGGCCGGGGGCGGGCCTGACGGCTCCGCCGACGGCCCCTGGCCGTGGGATCGGCCTGCGGCCAGGTCGGGCGGCCCGGTGACCCGGCGGCATATCCCGGAGTGTCCTCGGGCGAATCCTGCGACATGACTGCTTTCCTTTCCCCTGACCCAAGAACGGTCACAATAGCGCAGCCCCGACTGTCCGGCTCAGAAGCCGATGAGCCGGGACACGATGAGGACCGCCACGATCGCGACGGCTATCAGGGCCTTGACCGCCAGCCGGGTCTCGAAGCGCTCGTCGCGGCGGATCTCCTCGGCGAACCGGCCCCCGTCGGCAGCGGCGGCGCCCGGATCAGCAGCGCCGGCCCCGGCGGCGTCGCGGCCGTCCGGCCCGGTCACGCCGACACCGCCACCTTCCCGGTCTTCTCGGTCTTGTCCCAGGTGGCGTCGGCGCGCCGCAGATCTCCTTGACGTAGGCGGCGAAGGTCACGGCGCACAGCAGCGAGCCGTACCCGGCCAGGTAGATCAGCAGCGCGCTGAGGAACCGGCCGACCGGCGCGGCCCTCGGTCTGGCGCCTGGCCAGGTAGGCGACGCCCATCGAGGCGGCCAGCCAGACGTAGGTGAACAGCTCGACCTCGGCGCCGTAGCCGCGCAGGCGCGGTGGCCCCGAGGTAGCTCAGCCCGTGGTAGGCCACGAATCGCAGCGGGGCCGGGCGCGATGGCGGCCACCATGATGACCAGGCTGACCGCGCCGGGGAACAAGACCGCCTCGCGCCACACCCGCCGGCCGGTGCCGGGGTCGATCAGCAGCGCGAAGACTGGTGATGAAGACATAGGTCAGCACGTTGGTGATCCACAGCGCGTGGAACGCGTGCCAGGCCAGCGACTGGTCGATGAAGAACAGCGTGACCAGCGCGGCGGACGCGCCGATCATGAAGACCGGCTGCAGCAGCAGGGAGAACCAGAACAGCCCGAAACTGATGCCGCCCAGCCGGTGCCCGCGGCTGCGGGCGGAACCACACCCGCGCGAACCTCCGGGAGACCTGGAGGTTGCCGCGCGCCCAGCGCAGCCGCTGCTTCCACAGCCCGGCGATGGCGCCGGGCTCCTCGGCCCACACCACGGCGTGCGGCTCGAACACCACCCGGCGCCGCGCAGCTGGGTCCTGAACGTGGTGATGGTGTCCTCGGCCAGGGAGCCGGTCTCGATCTGGCCGCCGATCGCCTCGATGTTGGCCCGCGAGTGCAGCTGCGCGCCCCCGGCCAGGCAGGCCACCGCGCCGAGCACGTTCTGGCTGCGCCGGGCGGCGGCCTGGGCGGTGATGTACTCGTACCCGATGAACCGGGTCAGGTAGTTGCCGGGCCGGCTGCCCTCCTTGATGTAGGCGGTGACCGAGCCGACGCCGGGATCGGCCAGGTGCCGGGTCATCAGCCGCAGCGAGTCGGGCTCGTAGATGACGTCGGAGTCCATGATCAGGACGGCCTGCATCCAGTCGTCGGCCAGGACCTGGGCCAGGCCGTGGTTGAGCGTGTGCGCCTTGCCCTGGCCGCCCACCTCCCGGCGCAGGTGGAACACGCGGCCGGGGTACTGCGGCGGCCTTGGCCCGGGCCACCTGCGGGCGTCTCGTCGGTGCTGGCGTCGTCGATGACGAAGACCCGCAGCCGGTCCGGCGGGTACTCCAGGCGCATGAGCCGGTCCACGGAGGCGGCGATCACGGCGGCCTCGTTCCAGGCCGGAATCAGGATCGCGGTGCGCGGGAACACCGGGCGCGCACCGGCCATAGTGCAGGCGGCGGAAGTGCCAGCCGATGAGCAGGAACTGGTAGCTGGCCACCACCAGCGGCAGCGCGCCCGCGATGACCAGCGCGGCCAGGCCCACTTCAGGCCGGTCATGCGGGCATCACGCCGACCGTCTCGGCGATCTCGGACAGGTCCAGGAACCGCTCGTCCAGGAAACGGACCATGGCCTTCTCGCAGAACTCGGCGTGCTCGGGCAGCGAGCCGCCGCGCAGCGCGTCGAGGGCCAGCCGCGGCATGTCGACGCCGAGGCGACGGTGAGCGACAGCGAGCCGGGCGCCCGCGGGTTCACCTCCAGCAGCGCCGGGTCGCCGGCGTGGTCGCGGCGGACCTGGACGTTGGCGATGTAAGTCAGGCCGACGGTGGCGCCACCGTTGCGCCGAACCGCTCCAGCTCGCGGTCGTGCAGCGTCCGGCCGGCCACCGAGACGCCGGAGTCCACCCGGGCCCGGACCCTGCGGCACCCCGGCCACGACCCGGCCGTCGGCGTCGGCCAGGACGTCGATCGAGTACTCCTCGCCCGGCAGGTACTCCTGGACCAGGAAGCCCGCGCGCGGCTCGGTCACGCTCAGCGTCGCCTTCAGCTCGTCCGCCGACACGATCGCGGTGATGTCGCGGGAGCCGCTGCCGGTGCGCGGCTTGACGATCACCGGGTAGGTCCACGAGCCGGGGTCCACGGCCTCGTCCAGGCAGCTCGGTGCGCGGCACCCGGACGGCGCCCGGCGCACGCCCGGGCCAGGGCCAGCTTGTCCAGGGTCAGGGCCAGCGCACGGGCGGATGGCAGCATGAGCGCCACGCCGGCCCGCGCGAACTCCTCCCGCGCCGCGGCCAGCGGCCGCAGCTCGGCGTCGACCGTCGGGATGACGACGTCGGCGCCCAGCTTGCGGCTCCGGGCCAGCAGGGCGGCCGGCGAAGCCGGGGGCCGCGCCGGCCGGGATCACGGCCCGGTCGGCCGCCGGGACCAGGTACAGCCCCGCCGCCCAGCTGTCCATGTCGGCGGCGATCAGCCGGATGGCCGGGTCGGCCCGCAGCGACTTGATCACGGCGATGGCGGCCGGTCCCCCGGCCCCGGTGACCAGCACGCTGATGTCAGCTCAGACATGGTCCGCCTCCAGGGTGTCGGCCGGTCTGCGCAGGATGCTCGGCGGGCTGCTTGTGCGGCCGGTGCCGCGACGTGGTCGCGGACCACCTCGAACGCCTCGGCGTACCGGCTGGCGCCGAACCGCGACCAGTACCGGGCGGTGGCCTCGATCAGGTCCGGCTCCAGGTAGGCCGGACCGTCGCCTGCGAGGCGAAGGCCGCGATGGCGGCCAGCTTGGCGGTGATCTGCTCCTCGATGTCGGTGAAGCGGGCGGGCCGGAAGTCCACGGTGGCCGACGGCGACTGGAAGCAGTACACCGAGCCGACCTCGCGGGCCGCGACCATCGCGGCGCGGTGCGTGTTCCGGTGGTCCTGGTGCAGGTCATGCTGGAGTGCGTGTACAGGACGGTGGGCCGGACCGTGTCGATCGACCGCGCGGATAGCGCCGATGGTCGGGTCCGACTCGGTGATCCGGGTGTCCTCCATGTCCTCCAGGTACAGCGCGGCGCCGAGCATCCGGGCCGCCTCGCGGGACTCCCCGGCCCGGGCGGCGTCCCGGCCGCCGCGGGCGCCGCGGCTCATGGTCAGCACGGATACCTCGTGCCCGGCGGCCCGGTGGGCCAGCAGCGTCCCGGCCGCGCCGATCTCGACGTCGTCCGGGTGGGCGCCGACGGCCAGGACGACCTCGCGGCCGGACCGCGTGCCGCTCCACCAGCCCGGCCACGGCGGCGGTCAGCGAGTCGGGGCGCAGCGGCTTGGTCAGGAACTCGTCGGCCCGGCCGCGCAGCGCGCCGACCGCGTTGTCCACGCTGACGTGCGCGGTGATGACCACGACCGGCAGTCCGGGGGCCTGCCGGCGCAGCGTCTCCAGGAGTTCCATGCCGGTCATGTCGGGCATCTCGATATCGGTGATGACCAGGTCCCAGTGCTCCGGGCCGATCCGGGGCAGCGCGACGACCGGGCTGGGCGCGTGCTCGATGTCGAATCCGGCCCGGCTGCCCAGCACGTGCATGATGAACCGGGCCGTGTCGGGGTCGTCCTCGACCAGCAGGATCCGGCCGCGCGGGCCAGGCTGGAACTCGCCGGGCCGGAACTCGCCGGGCTGGAACTCACCGGGCTGGTGCTCGCTGCTCATCACCTGATCGTGCCCGGGCGGGTGTTGCAGTCCGGCTGCCCGGCGGTAGCAGTCTCGTTGCCGGCCCGCCTCTTGCTGTTATCAGCGCCGCCGCGCCCGGCGCCGCGCCCAGTCCGCGCCCACGCTCCGCCAGTCCCTTGCTGTTATCAGGGCTGCGCGCGCGGGTCAGGCGGGCGGCGGTAGCGGTAGCCGAATCCGCGTACCGCCTCGATCCGGCCGTCCGCCCCGTCGGGGCCGAGCTTGCGGCGCAGCCGCATGATCGCGAACTTGACCCGGTCCGGCCCGATCCCGGCCGGGTCCTGCCAGGCCTGGGCCAGCAGCTGGTCCGGGGACAGGACCTGGCCCGGGTGCCGGACCAGGGCGGCCAGCAGCCGGAACTCGGTCGGCGTCAGCCGGACCGGCCGGCCGGCCGACGCTGGCCTCGCCGGCGCCGTACGCGACCCGGACCAGCCCGTCGTCATACACCGCGCCGCGCGGCTCCGCCGCCCGCACCGGTCCCGCCCGCACCGGTCCCGCCCGCACCGGTCCCGCCTGCACCGGCCGCGGCCTCACCCGCCCCGGCCTGCCCCGCTTCCGCCCCGGCGCCGGGCCCTGCTGCCGCGGCGCAGCAGCGCCTCGACCCGGGCCAGCAGCTCGGCATTGGCGAACGGCTTGGTCACGTAGTCGTCGGCGCCCGCGCGCAGGCCGCGGACCTTCTCGGCCTCCAGGGCGCGGGAGGTCAGCAGCAGCACGGGCACCTCGCTCAGCTCGCGGATGCGGTCCAGCACGGCCCAGCCGTCCAGCACCGGCAGGCCGATGTCCAGGACCACCGCGGCGGGCCGGCTGGCGTGGAAGAGCCGCAGCCCGGACCGGCCGTCAGCGGCGGTGAGCACCTCCAGCCCGCCGCCGCCCAGCACCGCCCGCATGGCGCGCGCCACGTCCGGGTCGTCCTCGATCACCAGAACCGGGCGCCGCCAGCCACCGAGCTGGTTCCCACGGGGCCGCCCCCCTCGGGGCCGCCACCCACGGGGCCGCCACCCACGGGGCCGCCTCGCTCGGGGCCGCCGGTCATCGCCGGATCGGCAGGTACACGGTGAACGTGGTGCCGGTGCCCACGGCGCTCGCCACCTCGATCCGGCCGCCGAGCAGCTCGGTGATGGCCTTGGCGGTCGGCAGGCCGAGGCCGGTGCCCGGCACCGCGGCCTCGCGCGCGTTGGACGCCCGGAAGAACCGGTCAAACAGGTGCTCGACCTCGCCGGGCGGGATGCCGATGCCCGAGTCGGACACGTCGATCCGCCACTCGCTGGCTGTCGTGGGTGGCCCGGACCTCGACCCGGCCGCCGGCCGCGGTGAACTTGACCGCGTTGGAGATGAGGTTGTCCAGCACCTGCTGCAGCCGGGCCGCGTCGGCCCGCACGTCCGGCCCGTCCTGGGCGGAGATGTCCAGGCCGGATGCCGTCCACCGGCGGCGATCGACCAGCCGGTCCGGACCGACTCCCGGGCCACGCCGGGCACCGAGATCGGCCTGCAGTTCCAGCCGGGCGACGCCCTCCTCCAGGCTGCTGAGGTCGAGCAGGTCGCCGACCACGCGCAGCAGCCGCTCGGCGTTGCGCTGGATGATGTCCAGGTACTCCCCGGCCTCCGGGGTGAGGCCGGGGCTCTCCGCCCGGATCAGCTCGGCGAAGGACACGACCGAGGTCAGCGGGGTGCGCAGCTCGTGCGAGACCGTGGCCAGGTAGCGCAGCCGGGCCTCGTTCAGGTCGCGCAGCTCGAGGTTCTGCTCGCTCAGCCGCTGCCGGTCCTGCTCGCGATCCGCCTCGGTGCGCTTGCGCTGGTCCACGTCGGTCAGCGCGGTCACCCGGCCGATCAGCGTCCCGTCGCGGTCGGTGACCCGGCGGACCACGGCGCTGCACCCAGATCTCGCTGGCCCGAGGCGGTCAGCAGCCGGCAGTCCGTGGTCAGTTCCTCAGACCCGCCGGACTCGTTCCGCATGGCGTCGATCCGGCTCGACGTCGTCCGGGGTTGATCGTGGTGCGCCAGTTCCGGCCGATGACCTCGTCCGCCGGGATCCCGGCCATCTCGCACCACTTGTCGTTCACGAACCGGCAGGTGCCGTCGACGTCCGACTGCATGATCCCGACCGGCGTCATGTCGGACAGCAGCCGGAACCGGGCGTCGCCCTCGGCCATCGCCGTGCTGGCGTCCTCCAGGTCGCTGGCGTCCCGCAGGAAGCCGAAGAAGTAGGTCTCCCCCGCCACCGTGACCGGCATGGGGGTCAGGTCGACCGGCCGCTCGGTGCCGTCGGCGCGCAGCGCCCGGAGCCGGAGCCGGCGGCCCGCGTCACCGCCGCTTCCCCGGTGGCCAGGAAGCCGGCCATGGCGTCGACGAACCGGTGCCGGTACTGCTCCGGAACCAGCGTCTCGGGCATGTCCAGGCCCAGCGTCGTCGGCCCGGCTGCGGCCGAACAGCTCCTCGGCGGCCGGGTTGAACTCGCGGATCCGGCGGCTGGAGTCCACCGCCACGACGGCCGACGGGCACCCCGGCCACCATGGCCCGGGTCAGCGCGTCACCGCCCAGCCCGTCCGGCGCGTCACGGCCCGGCCCGTCCGGCACAGCCGAGCCGGGCTGGTACGGCGCGTCACGGCCGGGCGAGCCTGGCTCGTCACGGGCCGGCTGCCGCCTGCGCGGGCCGCCTGTCCGGCCCTGCGCGGCCCAGCCTGTCCGGCGCGTCACGCGCCCGGTCCGCCCGGCGCGTCACGGCCCGGCGGGTCCGGCGCCGTCCCGGCCCGGCGGATCCGGCGACCGCGGCGGGTGCCGGCCGCGTCCCGGCGGCGGGCCGGGCCGGGGCGGCGGCCGTTCCCGCGGCACCGATCGGCGGGCCGCGGGACCTGCGGCCGGGCCAGGGAACGAAGGGGCCGGGGCGGGGCCGGGTCGCGGCATCCCGGCGTGAGCCGGGCCGACACGATCGTGGCCAGGGCCTTCAGGGTGGTCGCGGGCGCCGCCCTTCCACCGGGTGATGTCGCCGATCAGGGCCAGCGCGCACGGGCGCTGGCCCTGATCCGGCTCGGCCGGGGCGACCAGCAGGCCCGCCCGGCGGCGTCCGGATCCCAGGTCAACCTGGAAGGCGTGGCCGCTGGCCGCGGCGTGCCCGCCGTGCGCGGCCCACGCCGACCGGACCTGGGCTAGCAGGACCGGGTCGTTGCGGATCTCGCCGGGCCAGAACGCCTCCTCGCCCAGCGGCAGCGCCGAGCCCGGGCGCCACGACCAGCGCAGCCTGGGCGCCGAAGTCGGCGGCCACCCGCTCCAGCACGCACCCCAGCGACTCGCGCTCGGAACCGGGAGGCAGCAACTGCGCGATGGCGAACTCCAGCAGGCCCGCCCGGGCGCGGGCCGACGGCTGGCCCGTCCCCGTGCCCGGTCGCGACGGCGCGCGCCGGACCGCCTGCCTTGTCCCCGATGCCCCCATTGGCCCCCGCGGCTTCCTGGCTCGGTCCTGCCTCGGTGCTGCCCAGCCGGGCACCCTCCCACCTGGGAAGGTGCCCGGCTTGACCTGGGCTGACACACTCGGGGCCAGCGCGCGGGCGACGGCACCCGGGTGGTTACGGGACGAGAACCGCCTCGATCTCCAGGTGCAGCTGGACCTTTTCCGCCACGACGACGCCGCCGTTCTGCATGGGGGCGTTGAAGTTCACGTTGAAGTCGCCCCGGTTGATCTCGCCGGTGGCGGTGAAGCCAGCCCGGGTGCCGCCGTACGGGTCCGGCCCGAAGCCGTTGAGCTCCAGGGTCAGGGGCACGCTCGCGGGTGACGCCCTTGAGGGTGAGCTTGCCGTCGAGGACGAACTGGCCGTCCTGCTCGCGGACGCCGGTCGAGGTGTAGGTCATCTGCGGCCAGGTCTCGACCTCGAGGAAGTCCGTGGACCGGATGTGGTTGTCGCGCTGCTCGTTGTCGGTGGTGAAGGACGCCGTCTTGACCTCAGCGTTGACAGTACGAGTCGGCCGGGTTCTCAGCCGTGACGATCTCGCCGGAAAACTCGGCGAACCGCCCGCGCACCTTGCTGACCATCATGTGCCGTACGGAGAAGCCGACCTCGCTGTGCACCGGGTCGATCGTCCACTTGCCCGCGATGTAACCGGGCACCTGGGCCGCGGAGATTTCCGTCATTGTGGTTCGCTCCTCAGAGGTTCTGTGTTGTCGAGGTTCTGTGTTGTCGAGAGTCTGTGTTGCGGAGGCTCTGCCCGACGGATCATTGAACACTCAACAAGTATCGCTGTTCCAGGTGTTGTCAAGCGCTCAACCATCGCTACCCTAGAGACATGAAGCAAACCGGGCAGGCGGCGCCGACGCGCTGGCTGTCGGACTCCGAGCAGCGCACCTGGCGCGCGTTCATCAGCGCCTGCCGCCTGCTGTTCCCCGAGCTGGACGCCCACCTGCAGCACGTGGCGGGCATCCCGTTCGGCTACTACGAGATCCTGGTCCGGCTGTCCGAGGCGCCGGGCCGGGAGCTCCGCATGACCCAGCTGGCCGACGCCTCGACGTCCAGCAAGAGCCGCCTGTCGCACGCGGTGGCCCGGCTGGAGGAGCGCGGCTGGATCGAGCGGCTGGCCTGCGTCACCGACCGGCGGGGCCAGGTCGCCCGGCTGACCGACGCGGGCTTCGCGGCCCTGGACGCGGCCGCCCACGAGCACGTCGAGCAGGTCCGGCGGCTGGTCTTTGACCGGCTGACCGCCGAGCAGGCCGAGCAGCTGGGGGAGATCGCCGCGACCATCGTCGCGGCCGTGGAGGAGGTCAGCTCGCTGCCGGCCGCCGCCGCCTGCCGCGAGGCGGCCGCGGCCGCCGAGGCGCTGGAGCCCGCTGGCCCCGACGGCCCGCACTGCCCGCTGGCCTAGCCCTCCGCTGCCGGGTCGGGTGCCGCCAGGCTCGGCGGCCATCAGGTCGGCGACCGCCGGGGACCGGGGCCGGGACCCGGCTCGGCCCGCAGGCCGGCGATCGCGCCCTCCTGGTCGGCCCGGCCCCGGTTCTGGCTGAGCTTGGCCTTGGCCTCGACCGAGGTGAGGGTCAGCTCCACCCCGACGATGGCGCGAAGCTGGCCGTTGATGTAGTCGGGCGGGGCGTCGGTCACCGCCCACGGGTGCTCGCGCCAGTCCTCGTGCCGCCGGGTCAGCCGGGTCACGAAGGCGCGCAGCCACTCCGGGTCCCGGTGGAAGGCGATGGTGCCGGTCAGGTGCACGATCTCGTAGTTCCAGGTGGGCACGGCCCGGCCGTGCCGGGCCGTGCTCTCGTACCACGACGGCGAGATATACGCCTGCGGGCCGTGCACGATGGCCAGTGCCTCGGCGCCCGGCTGGGCCGTGCGCCACTGGTCGTTCTGCAGCGCGACGTGCCCCAGCAGGCGGCCCAGGTCGCCCGGTCCGGGCTCGGCCGGGCGGTCCCAGATGACCGGGAGCAGGGTGGCGACCGGACGGGTGCCGTCGAAGGTGATCAGGTCGGCGGACCCGGCGGCATCGACGAAGTCCCCCGCGTGGGCCAGGTCGGTAACGGTGAAATGCGGTGGCAGGTACACGACTCCAGGGTAATTCCCCTGATCACCGGCGACAGGCCCGCGGCCACGCGCGCCGCCGGCGGCCGGCCCCGTCACCGGGCCGTGATGAGGCGGCCGCCGCTCCGGCCTGGCTGGTCCCGGCGGGCCGGGCAACCGCGAAAGTGCGGTGGCGCCGCGAGCAGCCAGCCTGCCAGGTCACCCCGGCCCATCCAGCTGATTTTCGCCGCGCCGCCGGGCCAGCCCGAGTGGCGAAACCCCATGATCGCGACCGTTTTCTGGCGAAAATCCATAGAAATCAGTCGTGATCATGGAAAACCGGGGCGGTTCGGGGCAGGTGTTCGCCTGCGGCGTGCCGCCGCACGGCGGCTTCGCGATCGGGCTGGCCCGCTGGACGGCCCGGCTGACCGGCGCGGCCAACGTCCGGGAGGTGACGCTGTTCCCGCGCGACCTGCACCGGCTGTCGCCCTGACGGGCGCGGGCGGGACGGGCGGGCTGCCGCCGCGATGGGCAGGCTACTGCCGGGATGGGCAGCCCGCCGGGCCGGTAGGGTTCGGCGCATGACTGATGCGGACAATCTTGACCAGCTGTCAGGGCGCGAACTGCACGACCTCGCCGTGCACCGGGCGCTGCGGCACCTGGACGCCAGGTTCCTGTGGGACCTGCTGCGCGAGCTGCCGGCCGGCGAGGCCGCCGCCGGGCACGCCGACCTGGCCACGGCCGACGCGCTGCACCTGTCCCGGCTGATCGGCGACGCCATCGACTCCGGCGACGCCGACGTGGCCGAGTCGCTGCGCGGGTTCTACACCGACTACCTGCGCCGCCATCACGTAGACGAGCACGGCGCAGACCAGGACCACGGGGCTGACAGGACCACGGGGCTGACCAGGACCACGGGCTGGAACCACGGTCCGGCAACCACGGGGCTGGCCAGAGCTAGGCCCCGGCTACGGGATGACCAGCACCTTGCCGACCGCGCCGGCCTGGACGGCGTCGTGCGCGGCGGCGATCTCGGCCAGCGGGAACCGGGTCACCGGCAGCTCGGTCAGCGCGCCGTCGGCCAGCGCCCGGGTGATGTCGGCGGCGGCCTGGCGCAGGGCCGGCCGGGGCACCCCGTACAGCAGCACGAACCGCAGGCTGATGTTGGCGGTCATGCAGGCCCGGACCGGCAGCACCGGGTCGGCGCCTCGGCGGCGTAGGTCACGATACGGGTCTGCGGGCCGGACAGGGCCAGGTCCAGCTCCAGGTTCGCGCCCAGCGCGACCTCGACGACCCGGTCCACCGGCGCGAACGAGGC
Organism: uncultured Actinomycetota bacterium; assembly: GCA_963731085.1. GTDB lineage: Bacteria > Actinomycetota > Actinomycetes > Streptosporangiales > Streptosporangiaceae > DASUBV01. The sequence goes on along the minus strand of CAVSUF010000019.1, from coordinate 195,827 downwards.
GAGCTGGGCGGCGGCGTCGGCATCGCGGTAGTTCACCACCAGGTCGGCGCCGGCCGCGGCGGCCAGCTCGGCCTTGGCCGGGCCGCTGACCGTGGCGGCCACCCGGGCGCCGGCGTGCTTGGCCAGCTCGATGGCGAAGTGGCCGACCGCGCCGGCGCCGCCGGCGACCAGCACGCTGGCCGCCGTCCAGCGGGCCGTCGGCGAACAGGCACCGGTGCGCGGTCATGGCCGGCACGCCCGAGGCTGGCGGCCAGCTCGATCGACACCCCGTCGGGCAGCGTCACGGCCTGCTCGTCCGGGACCACGCACCACTCCGCCGCGGTGCCCCACGGCTGGCCCGCCGCGGCCAGCCAGGTCCAGACCCGCTGGCCCGCCCGGGCCGGGTCGACGCCGGGACCGACCGCGTCGATCACGCCCGCGCCGTCATGGTGCGGGATCTGGAAGCCGCTGATCGGCCGGGCCGTGGCCCCGCTCCGGGACTTCCAGTCGGTGGGGTTGACCCCGGATGCCTCGATGCGGACCCGGACCTGGCCCGGGCCGGGCTCGGGCCGGTCTACCTCGGTGACCCGCAGGACATCGGCGGCCGGGCCGTGGCTCTCATGCAGCGCTGCTCTCACGGCGTCTAACCTAGCCGCCCGGTCTCAGGCCCCGTGGTCTCAGGCCCCGTGGTCTCAGCCCCGTGGTCTCAGGTGCCGTCGCTGATGGGCTCGGCGGCGATGCAGACCTTGTTCCAGCCGGTCCCCTTGGCCTGCCCGAGGGCCGTGTCGGCCGCGCCGATCAGCTCGGTCAGCGCGCGCCTGGTCTCGTTCATCACGGCCACCCCGATGGACACGGTCAGCCGGAACACGAAGCCGGCCTGGGTCGCCGACTCGATGGCGATGGACTCGCCGGCGATCCGGTCCCGCAGCCGCTCGCTGATCCGCCGGGCGTCGGCCACGCTGGTGCCAGGGAACAGGATGGCGAACTCCTGGCCGCCGAAGATCCCGATCAGGTCCTGCTCGCGCAGCTGCTCGGCCAGCATGGTGGCGACGTCGCGGCGAAGCTGGAACGCCACCTCCGCGCCGGCCGTCTCCTCCACCGACCGGAAGTCGTCGATGTCCACCATCGCGACGGCCAGCGGGGCGCTGGTGCGCAGCGCCCGGAAGAACTCGAACTCCGCCTCCCGCTGCCAGGACCGCGGGTTGAGCAGGCCGGTGCCCGCGTCGATCCGCACCTGCGCGACCTGCTGGGCGCGCATCAGGTAACGGCGGCACAGCACGACCGAGGGCAGGGCCAGGGCCATGAGCACCGGGTTGACCGCCACCACCAGCGTCAGCGAGACGGCCAGGCTGATCTCCAGCAGGTCGGCGGTGATGGCCTCCCGGGTGCCGAACATGTCCGCGGACCCGGGTGGTCCGGTCCGACATCCGGATCGCGATGAACAGCAGGCCGTTGTTGACCACCCAGCCGATCAGCGCGCACCCGGTCACCGCCGCCGTCCAGATCAGCACGTGCAGGTCGGTGCCCGGCGCGGACCCGACCACGTGCGCGGGGATCAGCCGGAACGTCACCGACGCGGCGCCGTAGGCCAGGCACAGGGTGGCGTTACTGAACACCCGCCGGTACAGCGACGCCGCTGCGCACCCGCCAGAGCCGGTAGGCGGTCATGGGGATCGGCGCCAGCATCGCGTACCCCGGCGGCAGCGTGATGGCCGCTGCCAGGTACCACACCGACTGCAGGTCCCGATTCACCGTGCCGTGCACCTCGCGGACCCCGCGGGTCGCCTCGATGGCGACGATCCCGCAGGCCAGCAGCCCCACGAAGCTCAGCAGCTGGCCCCGCCGCCAGGTCATGCAGGCGATCGCGACGGCCGTCAGGGTGAGCGCGACGGTGATCGTCCCGGTCAGGTAGGCACGCAGCGGGTTGGGCAGCGACCAGACGGGCCATCCGGCAACCTGGGCCGTTTTCGTCCGCAACCGGCGGCGCGCGAGCTCAGCCTGTCGGAGGATGGCCATAGGCACTCCGCGAGAACGGCGCTAACGCAGGCCGAGCAGGATTCGGAAGGGATGGACCTAAAGGCGCATCGTGGCAATAATCGCGTCGCCTTGTCAAGCCTGGCAGCAGGCTGACACAGGACCCCCTGGTACGAGGGGTGCAGATCCATTCTGGGCCAGGGACCGTTCTCTGGGAGCGGGGCATGACAGATAGCTACCGGCAGAGTATGACATATCGCTCGCCGCTCATGGGGCCGAGGCGATCACGTAACGGCCCGGCGCGCCGTCTCCGAGCCCGCCCGGCGGCCCGGCAAAGTGGCCTTGACCTCGCCCCAACTGTCACACCTATCACCACACCGACAGGACAGCCTCATGCGTAGCGAATGAACGCGACCCGGCGCACCCGGCACCCTAGACCCGCGGCGTCACTGCCGCCAGCCTCCGCGGAGCCATGCGCAGCTGAATGCACTTTAGTCTGCTCGACCGACTCGTCCATACTCCGGCACCGGCCGGTCACGCCCCGAAGGAGGAACCGCGATGCGCAACGAGTGGGCCTGAACCGCACGCCACCGGCCACCACCCCGCCCAGCACCCGGAAAGGAGGAACGCCATGCGCAACGAGTGGACCTGAACCGCACCGCACCCGCCACCACGCCAGCACCCGGAAGGAGCAGCGCCATGCGCAACGAGTGGGCCTGAACCGCACCGCGCCGGCCACCCACCCCACCCCGCCGCCACCCCGAAGGAGGAACGCCATGCGCAACGAGTGGGCCTGACATAGCCATGACCCGGTCCTGGCTGGCAGGCGGTTATGCCCGCAGCACTTCCCGGTGGCGGACCAGCGCCAGAGCGGCAGCGAGCGCTGCCCCGATGCCGCCGCTGAGCCGCGATGACGATGCCGGGCGACAGGGCGTGGGCGGCGATGGCGCCGGCCGCACGATCCACAGGCCCTGGAATACCTGCATGCCGCCGTTGGCGAGCCCGAAGGCCTGCCCGCGGCGCTCCGGCGGGACCTCGGCCACGAACGCGGCGTTGGCGGCGAGCTGGTAGGCCGCGCCCGCGCCGAGACAGGGCCAGCACGGCCAGGGTCAGCGCCAGGTCGAGCCGGAGCGCCAGCAGGACCAGGCTGCCGCACGACAGTACGGCCAGCGGGCCGAGCCAGGCCTGTCCGCCGGGGCGCCGGGACCAGCCGGCTGAACGCGATCGCGCCGACCATGGTGCCGAGCGGGCCGGCCGCGAAGACCAGGCCGGTGGTCACGGCCAGCGGCAGCCGGGCGTGCAGGCCGGCCGCGTAGCGGTGCCGCCAGGCCCATGGGCACGATGTAGAACGCCACCAGCCAGCCGAACAGGACCAGCGTGCGCAGCCGGGCGCGGCCGAACACCAGCCGCACCCCGGCCGCCATCTCGGCCAGCGCGGAGCCGCCCGAGCCCCGGCCGCGCCGCGGCCGGGCGCCGCCGCACGCCGAGCTGGAGCAGCAGTGCCGACGCCGCGAACGTCGCGGAGTCCAGGCTGAGCGCGCCCGCCCGCGTGCAGGCCGCCACGATGACCCCGCCGAGCGCGAAGCCCGCCACCATGCCGGTCTGCAGGGCGGTCTGGCTGACGCCGCCACGCCGAGCGCGTACAGCTCGCCGGTCAGCATGTCGGGCAGCAGGGCCGAGCGGGCCGCCTTGAACGGCGAGTCCAGCAAGGTGACCGCGAACAGCAGGACGACCAGGACACGCAGCCGGGCCCAGGCCCCCGACCTGGAAGCTGAGCAGCGCCATCACGCCGGTCAGGACCATCCGGGCCAGGTCGCAGCCGACCATGAGCTGGCGCCGGGGCTAGGCGGTCGGCCAGGCCGGACAGGGCCAGGCCGCCGAAGACCCACGGCACCAGGGTGACCGCGTAGGTGACCGCCGACCAGAAGCGCCGACCGGGTCTGGTCGTAGACCAGTACGGTCATCGCGACCCGGGCCAACTGGTCGCCCGCGACGGACAGCAGCTGGGCCAGCCAGATGGTCGCGGAACTCGCCGACGGCGAAGACGCTGCGGAACGTCACGGGGGCCGACGTCACGGGGACTGGAGGCGCCGGCGCGGCACCCTCAGCCGCTGCATTCACCCGCCGCTCCCGTGATCGCTCGCCGTGACGTTCTGGCCCCTACCCGTAATTTACTCGCGGATTACTGCCGTGCAATGCGCAGCCCCCCGGAATGTGACCAGCGGCGGCGTACGGCCGGCGGATGGTCCGGAGATGGGCGAGGATCCGCCCGCCGGGAGGCTGCGCGGATTACCGTTGGCCGGTCTGGGGTAACGATCTGGCGCTGCCCGAAAACTGCTTGTTATCCTCAGGCACACGGTCATAAAGGGCAGGTCCGAATCGGGTTTGCTGATGGCAAAGCCGCCGCGCCGCGGCCAGCCATATGCCTGGCGCGCGCCCGCGCCGGAGGAAGGGGCCAGACCGGGGATGTGGCCGCATGCCGTGCGGGTGATCGCGTGATGCGGAGATCAGCCGGGAGCGGGCCGCAGAGCGGATGGGCCTGGCACGCGGCGGCCGCCGCGTCCTTCGCCCTGATCGTGGCGGCCGGACTGCTCGTGATGGAGCCCGCCGCCGGCGACCCGGTGGCCCTGGCCGCGCAGCTGAACGTGGCGGACGCCAACGTGTTCAGCGGGACGCCCGCGGTCGGCGCGCTGTTCTACCGCGAGAACGGCCGGCTGACGCACTTCTGCACGGCCAGCGTGCTCCGCAGCAAGGCACCAGAACCTGGTCGTCACCGCGGCCCACTGCCTGCTGGGCAAGAGCCTGTCCGGGCTGATGTTCGCGCCCGGCTACCACGACGGGACCTATCCCTACGGCCGCTGGGTCATCCGCGCCGCCTATACCGACCGGGCCTGGCAGGCGCACCAGGACCCCGACGATGACGTGGCGTTCCTGGTCGGCGGGCGAGCGCGGCCGCCGCATCCAGCGGTACACCGGCGGCGAGACGCTGGCCACCCGCAGCCGCCTGCCGGAGCAGGTCCGCGTCGTGGGCTATCCCGACGGCGCCGAGCTGCCGGTGTTCTGTGACGCGCCGGCCCGCGCCGTTCGACCGGTTCCACCTGCGGCAGATGGTGTTCTTCTGCACCGACTACACCAACGGCACGAGCGGCGGCCCGTTCCTGGCGCACGTCAGCGGGGCCACCGGGGCGGGCCAGGTTATCGGCGTGATCGGCGGCTACGAGCACGGCGGCGACACCCCGAGCGTGTCGTACTCGGCCCGGTTCGGCAGCGCCATCGCGGCCCTGTTCCGGCGGCGCAGTCCGGCTCGTGAACCGGGCCCGCGGTTGCGCCGTCGTTTCTCCTTATTCTCGGGTTGCTGGTCCGGCGCCGGTCAGGAGCGGGGCATGATCTTGTCGATCTCGGCCAGGTCGTCGGCCTCGGGCGCCCAGTCGGCGGCCGCGGCGTTGGCCTGGACCTGCTCGGCCGAGGTCGCGCCGGCGATGACGGAGCCGCAGCCCGGCCGCGCGGCCAGCGCGGCGATGGCCACCTCCAGCACCGACTTGTCGCGCTGCTGCCCCCACAGGGCCAGCGCCTCGACCTGGTCCAGCTTCTCCTCCGTGACGTAGCCCTCGCGCTGGTACAGCCGGGTGCCCTCGCGGGCCTCCTGGCCGCGCCGGATCTTGCCCGGTGAGCAGGCCGTTGGCCAGCGGGAAGTACGGCAGGACGCCCAGGCCGAAGTGGATCGCGGCGGGTACCACCTCGGCCTCGGCGGCGCGCTCCAGCAGGGACCAGTGGTTCTGGGCCGAGATGAACGGCGGGACGCCCAGCGCGCGGGCCGCGGCGGCGGCCTCGGCGATCTGCCAGCCGGGGTAGTTGGAGTTGCCGATGTAGCGGACCTTGCCCTCGGCTACCAGCTCGCCAGGGCGGCCAGGGTCTCCTCGACGGGCGTCCGGCGGGTCGGGGGTGTGGATCTGGTACAGGTCGATGTAGTCGGTGCGCAGCCGGCGCAGCGAGTTCTCCACCGCGCGCCGGATGTAGGCCGCGGCCGCCCCTGGCCCCGGCGGCCGGGCCGTAGCCCATGTCCGCCGCGTAGTGCCCGAACTTGGTGGCCAGCACGACCTGGTCCCGGCGGCCCGCCAGCACCTCGCCCAGGATCTCCTCGGAGCGCCCCGAGCCGCCGTAGGTCTCCGCGGTGTCGAGCAGCGTGATCCCGGCCTCGAGCCCCGCGTCCACGACCGCGCGGGTGGCCGCGACGTCCAGGCGGCGGCCGAAGTTGTTGCAGCCGAGCCCGACGACGGACACGACCAGCCCGGAGTTGCCCAGCGGCCTGTAGCGCATGTCTCCTGCTCTCTACTCACGCAGCCCGTTGCTGAAAGCTCTCGTCCGCGGGCGGTGCATGCCGCAGCCGCCCGGCCGGCCCCGCCCCCGATCGTAGCGGCCGGGCCCGATTCGCCGGCACCGGCCACGTGGTCACGCTCACATGCGCTATGGTTACGTAGCGCAGCCAGCCGGGGCCAATCGGCCACCGATAGTCAGCGGGGACTAGGGCTGGCGCGAAATCTCATCTGCGATATCATGAACTGGCTGGCGATTGGCGAATGTTCTTCACGTAGCGGCTGGAACTATTACGCAATTGCGTAACGGCATTTACCCGGCGCTGTGGTTGCAGAACCGGCGCCAAAGCACCTGGTGCACCACCCGGGTAACGTCCACCCATAAGATGCTGAACCCACAAGATGATCGCCGGACCGTCACCCCGGGCTCGCGCCCGGGCCGGGTCACCGGCGAGACGGAGTACGAGTCATGACGGATGAGGTCGCTGGCCCGACTGTCCTGCGGATCCTCCTCGGCACCCAGCTACGCCGGCTCCGGGAGTCACGGGGCGTCACCGCGCACGAGGCCGCCCAGGCCATCCGCGCCTCCGAGTCGAAGATCAGCCGGATCGAGTTAGGGCGCAACGCCTTCCGCGAGGTCGACATCGCCGACCTGCTCACCCTGTACGGCATCACCGACCACGACGAGCGCGAGCAGATGCTGTCGCTGGCCAGCCAGGCCAACCAGCCGGGCTGGTGGCACCGGTACCAGGACGTGCTGCCGGGCTGGTTCCAGTCCTACATCGGGCTGGAGGAGTCGGCCGAGTCCATCCGCAGCTACGACTCCCAGTTCGTGCCCGGCCTGCTGCAGACCGAGGAGTACGCCAGCGCGGTGATCGAGCTGGGCGAGTTCTCCCTGGAGGAGACCGACCGGCTGGTATTCCTGCGCAAGGAGCGGCAGCGGCGGTTCACGTCGGGCGGACTGCGGCTGTGGGCGCTGATCGACGAGATGGCGCTGCGCCGCCCGGTGGGCAACCGCGCGCTGATGCGCGGCGCAGCTTGAGTACCTGCTCGAGGTCAGCGACCGGCCCGGCCTCACGCTCCAGGTGACGCCCTTCCCCGACGGCGCCTCCTATCTCGTGCCCGGCAGCTTCAGCATCCTCAAGTTCGCCACCGCCGACCTGCCCGACGTGGTCTACATCGAGCAGGTCACCAGCGCCATGTACCTGGACAAGCGCACCGACGTCGAGCAGTACACCGCCGCGCTGGACAAGATCGGCGCGACCAGCCCGACGCCCGAGCAGACCAAGGCGTTCATCCGCGACCTGCTCGACGAGCTCAGCGAACTCGGAGGAAACCACGTGACGAACACCCGCAACGGCATGCCCGCCTCGGCGATCACCGGGGCGCGCTGGATGAAGAGCACCCGCAGCGGCCCGACCGGCGGGAACTGCGTGGAGGTGGCGTTCCTGCCGGACGGCGAGGTGGCCATGCGCAACTCCCGCCAGCCCGATGGCCCGGCCCTGATCTTCACCCGCGGCGAGTGGGACGCCTTCCTCGGCGGTGCCCGCGACGGCGAGTTCGGCACGTCCGCCTGACGGCTATAACGGGCCTGCGGCTGACACAGGCCGGCGGCCGGGGCATTCCCCGGCCGCCGGCCTGCTGCTATCTGGCTGCCTATCCGGCCGGCTGGTCGAACTCGCCGTTCTTGACGCCGGACAGGAAGGCGCTCCCACTCGTCCCGGTCAAAGACGTGCGCGGGCTTGCTGGTGTCCTTGGAATCGCGCAAGCGCCACATGGCCGCCGGGCAGATGTGCCACCTGAACGCAGGCCGAGTTGTTGCAGGCGCGGCTGGTGAGCCAGGTAACGCCGGACATATCGGGGTTCATGCCGGATTATCCTTTCCTTGAATCAGGTGCATCTGCGATACTGATGGTGCGAATGAGGTCGACGGAATCGGCCGGGGGCAGGGCGGTGGCGCGGAGCAGGTCAAAGGCCTCGACCTGGGCCTTGACCTCCTTCTCGCGCTCCTCGACGTAGGCCTGCCCGACGACGCCCTCGGAGTAGACGACGTCCGGGTCGAACCGCTCGGGGAACTCGATGATCGCGAACGGCCCGTTCAGGGCCGGGTGCAACCCGCTGCTGAACTCCAGCACCTGCAGCGTGATGTTCGGCATCTGGCTCGCCTCGCACGAGCTGGGTCAGCTGGCGCTGCATCAGGTCGGGCGGACCCATGGCCCGGCGGATCACGGCCTCGTCCAGGATGATCCACAGCTCCAGCGGGTCCGGCTTCGTACAGCGCTTCCTGGCGCCGCATCCGGAGCCTGACCAGGTGGTCGATCTCGGCCGGGGTCTGCCGGCGGCGCACCGTCGTCATGACCGTCCGGGCGTACTCCTCGGTCTGCAGCAGGCCGTGCACGACCTGCGCCTCGTAGACCCGCAGCGAGGCCGCCTCGGCCTCCAGCCCGACGTAGATCCCGAACCCGGTGGGAAGCGCGTCCTCCCAGACCGCCCACCAGCCCTTGCGGTGGCCCTCGCGGGCCATGTCGACGAGCATCCGCTTCTGGACCGGATCGTCGACGCCGTAGATGTCCAGCATCGTGGTCAGGTAGGCGCTCCGGGTGGGCGCCTTCCCGGTCTCGATCCGGGACAGCGTCGACGGCGCCAGCCCAAGCTGCTCGGCTACCTCTTCCAGCTTGATGGACTGCGCCTCGCGCAGCCGCCTTAACTCGCTGCCGAGCCGCCGGCGGCGGACCGTCGGGCCGATCGTCATGGGCATTCGCCCCCTTACGTGAAGGAAAGCGCTGAGCTGATCCTCGTACGACCCAAAATAGGACAGTTGTCACGCTTGCTGGGCTTCGGACTCACCATACCTGAAAAACCGGGGCTTGATGAGATCTCATCTGAGATTTCGTCTGCAATATTCCTGCCACGCACTTGCGCGTCCATGCATGCTCAGACCATTATGAGTACGTGGCGTCACGCCGTGTATGCCTTCTGTGCACGGATCCGGGCGCTTATGGGTCATATGGTGCAGACTGCCATTTTCCAGCGTCAGCCGGGAAAGGAGTGACCGAAAAGGTGTTATTGGTCACGCAAATGGGTCAGAAATCTCAAGACCTTAACGGGAACGGAGAGGCCGGGGCTGCTGTCCTCGGCCGGATCGCCATTCCCGGCCGCGGCGAGCACGTGCGGGTAGCACGTGCATTCGTCGCGCACGTACTGCGCGACTTACGCACCGGCGGGCCGCCGGATGCCGGCGGCCACCTGGTATCGGACGCGGGCCAGCCAGATACGGGCCAGCCAGATACGGGCATGCTGGAAAACGCGGTGCTGCTGACGTCCGAGCTGGTGACCAACGCCGTCCGGCACAGCCGCTCCGGGCGGCCGGGCGGGGCGGTCAGCGTGGTGGTGCTGGCGGTGGCGGGCGGCCTCCGGGTCGAGGTCACCGACGGCGGCTCGGCGGGCGATACGCCCGTGGTCAAGGACGACGTGTACACCTGCGACGGCCACGGGCTGTTCCTGGTCGAGGCGCTGGCCGACCGGTGGGGCTACGAGTGCGGCGCGAACGGCACGATGGTCTGGTTCAGCCTGGGGACGGGCTAGCGGGCACGGGACTAGCTACGCCGCGCGCCCCGAGCCGGGCGGCTGCCACCGCCCGGCTTCTTCTCCCGCATCCGCATGGTGACGTGCACCGGGGTGCCCGCGAAGCCGAACTCCTCACGCAGCCGGCGCTCCACGAACCGCCGGTCAGCCGGCCTGCAGGAATCCCGTGGTGAACAGCACGAAGTGCGGGGGCCGGACCCCGGCCTGGGTGGCGAACATGACCTTGGGCTGCTTCCCGCCCCGCACCGGCGGCGGCGTCGCCGCCAGCAGCGCGGTCAGCCAGGCGTTGAGCCTCCCGGTCGGCACCCGGGTCTCCCAGCCCTCCAGCGCTGTCTCCAGCGCCGGGACCAGCCGGTCCACGTGCCAGCCGGTAGCGGCCGAGACGTTGACCCGGCGGGGCCCAGCGCGCCGTGTGGAGCTGGCGGTCGATCTCCTTGTCCAGGAAGTGGCGTCGGTCCTCGTCCACCAGGTCCCACTTGTTGTAGGCGATGACCAGCGCCCGGCCCGCGTCGATGACCATGGAGATGATGCGCAGGTCCTGCTCGGCCAGCGGCTCGCTGGCGTCGACCAGCACGACCGCCACCTCGGCCCGCTCCAGCGCGCGCTCGGTGCGCAGCGCGGCGAAGTAGTCCGCGCCCTGGGTCTCGCGCATCCGCCGCCGGATCCCCGCCGTGTCGACAAAGCGCCAGGTCCTGCCGCCTAGCTCGATCAGCTCGTCGACCGGGTCGCGGGTGGTGCCGGCCACCGGGTCGACCAGCACCCGCTCCTGCCCGGCCAGCCGGTTGAGCAGGCTGGACTTGCCGACGTTGGGCCGGCCGATGAGGGCCACGCGGCGCGGCCCGCCGGACACGTCGTAGCGCTCCCCCGGCGCCTGCGGCAGCGCGTCCAGCACCGCGTCCAGCAGGTCGCCGCTGCCGCGGCCGTGCAGGGCGCTGACCGAAAGCGGCTCGCCCAGGCCGAGCGCCCACAGCGAGCCGACGTCGGACTCGCCCGGCGCGTCGTCGACCTTGTTGGCCGCCACCACGACCGGCTTGCGGGACCGGCGCAGGACGGCCGCCACCGCCGCGTCGGCGTCGGTGATGCCGACCACCGCGTCGACCACGAACAGCACCGCGTCGGCGGCGTCGACCGCCACCCGGGCCTGGGCCGCGACCCGGGCGGCCAGGCTGACGCTGCCCTCCGCCTCGGGGTCCCAGCCGCCGGTGTCCACCAGCGTGAACGCCCGGCCGCGCCAGGTGGCGTCGTAGGTGACCCGGTCCCGGGTCACGCCGGGGGTGTCCTCGACGACGGCCTGGCGGCTGCCCAGGATCCGGTTCACCAGAGTCGACTTGCCGACGTTGGGACGGCCCACGACGGCCAGCACGGGGACGGCCGCGGCGGCCGGGCTGTCGCTCGCCTCCGGGCCGCTGACCTCCGGCTGGCCGCTAGCCATGCTGCACCGGGCGCCTGCTCCGGGCCAGCCCGACGATCTCGGCGATGACCTGCTCCAGGCCCAGCGCGGTCGTGTCGATCTCGACCGCGTCGGCGGCCCGGGCCATCTGCGGCGCGTCGCGGCGGTCCCGGCGGGCCTGCTCCTGGCGGGTCAGCTCGGCGGTGGCGGCCGGGTCGGCGGCCAGGTCGGCGGCGCCGGCGCTGCGCCCGGATCGTCTCGCTGGCGGTCAGGAACACCTTGACCTGGCGCCTCCGGAGCGACCACGGTGCCGATGTCGCGGCCCTCGGCCACGATGCCCGGCGCCGCCGCGGCGGCGGCGGCGATGATGTCCCGCTGCTGCGCGGATCAGGTACTCGCGGACCGGCGGCAGGCCGGCCACGGCGCTGACCGTGTTGGACACCTGCCGGGTCCGGATCGGGCCGGCCACGTCCTGGCCGGCCACGCTGATCCGCGGGGCCGCCGGATCGGTGCCGATCTCGATCACCGCGCCGCCGAAGTCGCGCAGCACCGCGGCCTGGTCGGCCGGTGTCCGTGCCCTGGCCAGCAGCCACCAGGTCAGCGCCCGGTACATGGCCCCGGTGTCGAGGTAGCGCAGGCGCAGCGCGCGGGCCGCGCCGCGGGCGGCCGAGGACTTGCCCGAGCCGGCCGGGCCGTCGACGGCGATCACGAGGCCAGCGGTCCAGCCATCACGCGGCCGCGGGCGTCACCGGCGGTCTCCTGCTGGCCGTGCTCGGGGCCGATTTGCTCACCAGGCGATGCTACCGGCGGACCGGCCAGCCGCAGGCCGCCAAGGCACTGGTGAGCCGCTCGACGGCCGCGGGCCGGACCGACAGCTCGGCCACGCCCGACGGCAGGCCGGGCGAGTGCTCGATGCCGACGTCCTCGATGTTGATGCCCGGCCGCGCCGGCCGCGTCGAACAGCCGGGCCAGCTCGCCGGGCCGGTCCGGGATGACCACCTGGACGACGGCGTAGTCGGGAGCCGGGCCGCCGCGCTTGCCCGGGATCGACGCCACGCCGGCCCCGCCGCGCTCCAGCAGCCCGGTCAGCTCCTTGGCCGCGTCCTCGCTCCTCGCCGCGCCGCGACCCGGGCCAGCGCGGCCGCGGCGGCGGCCAGGTCCTCGGCGACCTGGGCGGCGATCTCGGCCACCGGGCCGGCGTTGGCGGCGAAGATCTGCGCCACAGGGCCGGGTCGCCGGCCGCGATCCGGGTGACGTCCCGCAGGCCCTGCCCGGCCAGGGCCAGCGCGTCGTGCGGCGCCCCGTCCAGCCGGGCCGCCATGGCCGCCGCCACCAGCTGCGGGACGTGCGAGACCAGCGCGACATACCGGTCGTGCTCGGCCGCCGTCAGCGTGACCGGCTGGGCGCCGCAGGCGCGCGACCAGGCCGGTCGCGGCGGCCAGGGCCGCCGCCGTGGCCTGCCGGGCCCGGGCACAGCACCCAGGGCCGGCCCAGGAACAGGTCGGCCCGGGCCGCCGCCGGGCCGGACCGCTCGCGGCCCGGCCAGCGGGTGGCCGGCCACGATAGCAGCACAGGTCGCAGCCCAGCTGCACGGCCGCGGCCGCAGCGGGAGTTCCTTCACGCTGGCCACGTCGGTGTAGCAGCGGGCCAGGCCGCGGGCCTGCGCAGCGGCCAGCTCGGCCGCCACCGCCGCGGGGGGCACCGCCAGCACCGCGATGTCGGCCGGGCCGCCGCCGGGACCGCCCGCCGGGCCGTCCGGCGGCAGCAGCTCGCCCGCGCCGATGTCGCAGGCCAGCCGGGCGGCCGCCGGGTCGGCGTCCGCCAGCCAGACCCGGGTGCCCGCGGGCCCGCCAGGGCCAGCGCGACCGACGTGCCGATCAGCCCGGCGCCGATCACGACGGCAGTGCCGAGCACGACGGCCGAGGCGGCACGGCCGGGGGCGCGGGCGCCGGCGGGACCGGGGGCGGGGTCACTGGGCGATGTCCAGCCGCAGCGCGGCCGCGCCGCGCAGGTAGACGTGCTGCACCTGCGGGCCGGGTCAGCTCGGTCTCGACGTGCATCATCAGCCGCACCACCCGCGGCATCGCGCCCGGCACCGGGATCTCCCGGCAGCACAGCAGCGGCACCTCCTGGAAGCCGAGCTTGCGGGCGGCCAGCGCCGGGAACTCGGCGTCCAGGTCGTCGGTGGCGCTGAAGATGACGCTGATCACCTGATCGGTGCTGAGCTGGTTCCGGCCCATCACCTCGGTCACCAGCTCGGTGGTGCCCTCCAGGATGGCTGCCCGGTCGTTGGCTTCGACCTGCACCGCGCCGCGGACTGCCCTGACCGCCACCAGCTATCCCCTCTCGTGTCATCCGTGCCTGCCTTACGGCCCGCCTGCCTGGCAGGCCGCCTCCTTACAGCCCCACGGCAGCGTACAGGTCGCCGACCTCGCGGACGGTCAGCCGCCGGGTCGCCCCGGACCGCAGCGACCCGAGCGCGACGGGCCGACCTGGGTCCGGACCAGCCGGCTGACCGGATGGCCGACCTCGGCCAGCATCCGCCGGACGATGTGCTTGCGCCCCTCGTGCAGGGTGATCTCGACCAGGGCGCGCGACCCGGCCCGCTCGATCACCCGGAACCGGTCGGCGCTGGCCACGCCGTCCTCCAGCTCGACCCCGCTCATCAGGCGGCGGCCCAGGTCCCGCGCCAGCGGGGCCGGGACGTCGGCCAGGTAGGTCTTCAGCACCCCGTAGCGCGGGTGGGCCAGCCGGTGGGCCAGTTCGCCGTCGTTCATCAGCAGCATCAGGCCCTCGGTGTCGAAGTCCAGCCGGCCGACGTGGAACAGCCGCTCGGCGCGGTCGCCGAGCAGGTCGGCGATCGTCTGCCGGCCGCGGCTGTCCGACATGGTGGTCAGCACCCCGGCGGGCTTGTTCAGGGCCACGTAGACCAGCTTCTCGCTGGCCGCGATCCGCCTGCCGTCGACCCGGATGATCTGATGCTCGGGATCGACCCGGGCGCCGAACCGGCGGACGACCTCGCCGTCCACCTCGATCCGGCCCGCCCCGATCAGCTCCTCGCAATGGCGGCGGCTGCCGATGCCCGCGGCGGCCAGCACCTTCTGCAGCCGGACCCCGCCGGGCACGTCGATCAGCGAGTCCCGCTGTCCCTCCGGGCCGAAGTCGTCCGGCCCGAAGTCGTCGTCGCGGGAATCGTCCGGGCCGTCCCGGACCTCGCGGGCCGGGGCCAGCTCGGCGTCGACGCCCCAGCCCCGGATCCAGCCGGGCCGCGAGCCGGCGGTCACGCCCCGCTCGTTCCGGGGCCGCCCGCCGCTCCGGGCACCGCCGCCGCTCAGGCTGCTGCCGCCCCGGCCGGCGGAGCCCCGGCTGCCTGCGCTCCGGCTGCCGGTGCCCCGGCTGCTGCTGCTCCGGCTGCTGGCGCCCCGGCCCCTGGCCCCGCCGCGCGGTGCGGCGCCGCCTCGGCCAGGTCCCCGGGCGCGTCGCCCGCGGCGCTCCGGCCCGGCCGGTCACGACCCGGCATTCTCATGGCCTGCGTCCTGTTCGTCGTCTAGATGATCGGGGAGGAACGGTGCCAGCTCGGGGAGATCGGCCAGGCCGGCCAGCCCCAGCCGCTCCAGGAAGTACCCGGTCGTCTGGAACTGGATGGCCCCGGTGTCCGGGTCCGCGCCCGACTCCTCGACCAGCCCGCGCAGCACGAGCGTCCGCATCACGCCGTCGCAGTTGACGCCGCGCACCGCCGACACCCGGGTCCGGCTGACCGGCTGCCGGTAGGCCACGACGGCCAGCGTCTCCAGGGCCGCCTGGGTCAGCCGGACCTCCTGGCCGTCCCGGACAAACCGCTCGACGACGCCCGCGCATTCCGCGCGCGTGTAGAACCGCCAGCCGCCGGCGATCTCCCGCAAGTCGAAGCCGCGCTCCTCAGCAGTGTAGGCGCCCGCCAGAGCGCGCAGCGCCGCGACCACCTCCTCGGTGGGCCGCTCGACCACCTGGGCGATGACGTTCTCGGGCACGGGCTCGTCGGCGACCAGCAAGATCGCCTCCAGGCTGGCCCGCAGCCCCGGCCCGGCCTCAGCCTCCACGCCAGCAGGCGCCTCAGCCCCAGCCGCCGCAGCCGCCTCAGCCGACTTTGCCTCGACCGCCTCGGCCCGGGCCTCGGCTGCCTCGCTCTCGGTCCGCTTGGCGTCTGCCGCCTCAACCCCGGCCGACTGAACCTCGTGCGCCCCAGCCGCCTCAGCCGCCGCAACCGCATCGGCCCCGGCCGTCCTCGCCCTCAGCCGGCTCGGCGTCGGCGGCCTCAGCCGCCTCGGCCTCAGTCTCGCGTGTCCCTGTGGCCCCGCTCGCCACACGAGCCTGGGTCCCGGCGGCCTCCCCGGGGGCGGATTCCATGATCGTGACCGATTGTCCGGCAAAAGTCGCGGAAAAACGGTCACGATCATGAGCGCGCGGCTCGGGCAGCTCGGCGCCCTCGGCTTCGGCCAGGCCCCCGGCGGGCGACTCGGCCCCCTCGGCCAGGCCCAGGCCCCTCGGGCAGCTCAGGCCCCTCGGGCAGCTCAGGCCCCTCGGCCTGCCTCAGGCCCCTCGGCCCAGGCCCCTGGCCTGCCAGGCCCCTCGGGCAGCTCAGGCCCCTCGGCCCCCTCGGCCCCTCCGGCCGGGTCCGCCTCTTCGACGGGCTTAGCCGGATCGCGCCGTCGCTCTCCTGCGGGGCCTGGCTCGGCTGGTCCGGCGGCGTCCGCCCGGGGCGGGCTGGGGGCCGGCCCCGTGGGCTCGTCGGTGATGAGCCAGGGGAGGGAGATCGGATCGTTACTCATAATCTTCTTTCTCGCCGACGGGCGGCACTGCCGCGCCGGGGCCGTCGGCGTCCGCGTCATCGGGGTCCGGGTCGGCGTCGTCCGGGCCGGGATCAGACCACGAGACGAACAGGTCCCCCAGCGGCACCACCTGGTCAAAGGTGATCCGGCTCTCCCGGTATAGCTCCAGCACGGCCAGGAACCGGGCCACCACCTCGTAGGTGCCGGCGCAGTCCGACGTGAGCTGGCGGAACGTCGCGCGGCGCAGGTCGCGCAGCCGGGCGGCCAGGATCTCGGCCTGCTCGCGGACGGTGGTCCGGGGCACGTGCAGGTGGGCGGTGGAGACCACCGGCGGGCGGCGGGGGGCCAGCGCCCGGGCCGCGATGGCGGCGAACTGCTCGGGCCGAGGCCCAGCAGGACCTCGGGCAGGAGCTGGGCGAACTGCGGCTCCATCGGCGACCCGGCGCGCGAACCGGCGGCCCTGGACGGCCATGCTGGCGGCCAGCACCGCCGCCACCTCCTTGTACGCCCGGTACTGGAGCAGCCGGGCGAACAGCAGGTCGCGGGCCTCCAGCAGGGCCAGGTCCTCCTCGTCGTCCACCTCCCCGGCGGGCAGCAGCCGGGCCGCCTTGAGGTCGAGCAGGGTGGCCGCCACGACCAGGAAATAGCTGGCCTGGTCCAGGTCCCAGGCGTCGGCCAGGGCACGGATGTGGGCGATGAACTCGTCGGTGACGCTGGACAGGGCGATCTCGGTGATGTCCAGCTTGTGCTTGGAGATCAGCGCGAGCAGCAGGTCGAACGGCCCCTCGAAGTTGTCCAGGTGGACCTCGAAGGCGGCCGGCTGGGCCTCCGGCGACTGCACTGGCGCCCTGGCGACTGGGGCGCGTCGCCCGGTGCGCTGGTCGCCATCGTGGTCATTCGCCGATCCGCTGTCGTCGCTGTGTCGCGGCCTGCCGGCCGTGACCGCTCAGGGTATCTGGTCTGGTTCCGTCCCGGTCCGCAGTCGCCGGGCGACCACGCTGCGGTCGCCGTCGGCGTCCAGGTCGCCCAGCAGCACGGCCAGTGCCTCGCGGACGATCCGGCCGCGGTCGACCGAGATGCCGTAGCCCCGCAGGGTCAGCCGGGCGCGCTCCAGGTCGAGCAGTTCGGCGGCGGACAGGTAGACGGTGATCTTCTGGGAGTGGCTTTCCCGGCCGCTGGCCGGGCGCTGGGGCGAGTCGTCGGGAGCGCGCGTGACGGGGCGCAGCAGTTCCGAGACCCCCGGCAGGCTCACCCGCCGTGGGCGGGACCTCCGGGCACCCCCTGCCGCCACCGGTCCAGTACCTCCTTGGCCAGCTCACGGTACGAGGCCGCCCCGTTTGACGTGGGGTCGAACCGCGTAATCGGCTCTCCTGCCACGGTAGCGTCCGGGAACCGCACTGTCCGGCTGATGACCGTGTGAAAGACGGTGTCACCGAACCCCGCCACGACGTTGGCCAGGACTTCACGGGTGTGCAACGTCCGCGAGTCGTACATGGTGGCCAGCAGCCCGTCGATGGCCAGCTTGGGGCTGAGCCGGCTGGCGACCTTCTCGATGGTCTCCATCAGCAGGGCCACGCCGCGCATCGCGAAGTACTCGCACTCCAGCGGGACGAGCACGCCGTCCGCGCAGGCCAGGGCGTTCACCGTGAGCAGGCCCAGGGACGGCTGGCAGTCGATCAGGATGACGTCGTAGTCGGGGATCACCGGCTGCAGCACCCGGCCGAGCACGAACTCCCGGCCCACCTCGTGCACCAGCTGGACCTCGGCGCCGGACAGGTCGATGTTGCTGGGCAGCAGGTCCATCCCGTCCACCGACGTCTTGATCAGCACGTCGCTGGCGCTCAGGCTGCGCTCCATGAGCAGGTTGTAGATCGTCGCGTCTAGCTCGTGCGGCTGGATCCCCAGGCCCACCGAGAGCGCGCCCTGCGGGTCGAAGTCCACCAGCAGCACCCGGCGCCCCTGCTCGGCCAGCGCCGCGCCCAGGTTAATAGTCGTGGTGGTCTTGCCCACCCCGCCCTTCTGGTTGCAGACGGCCGCGATTCGGGCCGGCCCGTGCGTCAGCAATGGCTCTGGCTCAGGAAATACCGGCACCGGACGACCAGTGGGACCGATCAAGTCCTGCCTGTCCTCCACGGTATCGCACTCCGAATTGCACCTCCCCGGCGATCGCGCGGAATACGCCGCTGGCACCGGGACTCTAGGCGCAGAACGCGGTGACGGGCAAGCCGACTCACCGGTAACGAAGAAAACACTCGGATTCAATTTACCTGACGAAACGCAGGATTCGCCGCTATATCACCAGCATCGGTCGCGGCCGTTCCGCGCAGCGCCCGGGGATGCGCGGCGGCGTAGACCTCGCGCAGCTTGTCGACGGTGACCAGCGTATACACCTGCGTGGTGGTGACCGAGGCGTGCCCCAGAAGCTCCTGCACGACCCGGACATCGGCGCCGCCGTCGAGCAGGTGCGTGGCGAATGAGTGACGCAGCGTGTGCGGAGTGACCTCGGGCAGGCCGGCTCGCCCGGCGGCCGCCCGCAGCGCGCCCCAGGCGCCCTGGCGGGTCAGCCGGCCACCCCGCGCGTTCAGGAACACGGCGGCCGCCGCCGGGCCGCGCCGGGCAGCCCGGGCCAGCACCGGCCGGGCCCGGATCAGGTACGCCTCGACGGCCTCCCTGGCGTAGCTGCCGACCGGGACGATCCGCTGCTTGTCGCCCTTGCCGGACAGCCGCACCGCCCCGGCCACCATGCTGCTGCGGGACCCGGCCGACAGGTCCAGGTCGTCGACGTCCAGGCCGACCGCCTCGGAGATCCGGGCGCCGGTGGAGTACAGCAGTTCCAGCAGGGCGCGGTCGCGCAGCCCGGCGGCGTCGCTGATGCCCTCGCCGCCGGCCGCCTTCGCGCCCGCCGCCGCCAGCAGCCGCTCGACCTCGGGGATGGAGATGGCCCTGGGCAGCCGCCGGGGCGGCGCCGGGGGCCGGACCAGCCGGGCCGGGTCACCCGCCGCCAGCCCCTCGGCCAGCGCGAAGGCGTGCAGGCCGCGGACGGCGACCACCGCCCGGCCGGCCGAGCTGGCGGCCAGCGGCGGATGGTCGGGGTCCCCCTCGCGCAGGCCGGCCAGGAAGTCGGCCACGTCCTGGGTGACCACCGCCTCGATCTCGGTCCGGCCCCGGGCGGCCAGCGTCGCCGCGTACCGGTTCAGGTCGCGCCGGTAGGCCTCGAGGGTGTGCGCGGCCAGGCCGCGCTCCACCGTCAGGTGATCGAGGTACCGGCGGACCGCCGCGGCGACCGCGGTCAGCTGAGCACCTCCGCGAGCGTCCGCGACGGCAGGCCGTGGGCCTCCGCCACCGGCAGGCAGGTGATCTCGCCGTCGAAGGTGTTCAGGCCGAGCGACAGCGGCTGGTCGGCCCGCAGCGCGTCGCGCCAGCCGTGCCGGGCGATCTCCGCCGCGTAGGGCAGGGTGACGTTGGTCAGGGCGTAGGTCGAGGTGTGCGGCACGGCACCGGGCATGTTGGCCACGCAGTAGAACAGCGACTCGTGCACCGGGTAGGTGGGCTCGGCGTGCGTGGTAGGCCGCGAGTCCTCGAAGCAGCCGCCCTGGTCGATGGCGATGTCGACCAGCACCGAGCCGGGCTTCATCCGGGCCACCAGGTCGTTGCTGACCAGCTTGGGCGCCTTGGCCCCCGGCACCAGCACGGCCCCGATGACCAGGTCGGCGTCGATCACGGCCCGCTCGATCTCGTAGCTGTTGGACGCCACGGTCTGCAGGTGCCCCTGGTAGATGGCGTCGGCCTGGCGCAGCCGGGCGATGTTGCGGTCCACCAGCAGCACCTCGGCCTGCATGCCCAGGGCGATGGCGGCGGCGTTCATGCCGGACACGCCGGCGCCCAGCACGACGACCTTGGCCGCGTACACCCCGGATACCCCGCCCATCAGCACGCCCCGGCCGCCGCCGTCGCGCTGCAGGTGGTGGGCGCCGACCTGGGGCGCCATCCGGCCGGCCACCTCGGACATGGGGGCCAGCAGCGGCAGCGAGCCATCCGGCAGCTGGACGGTCTCGTACGCGATGGCGGTGACCCCGGCGTCGAGCAGGGCCTGGGTGCAGTCCCGGCTGGCGGCCAGGTGCAGGTAGGTGAACAGCACCTGCCCCTTGCGCATCCGGTGGTACTCCTCGGCGACCGGCTCCTTGACCTTCAGGATCAGGTCGCCCTCCTGCCAGACGTCGTCGGCGGTCGGCAGGATGGCCGCCCCGGCCGCCGCGAAGTCGGCGTCCGGTATCAGCGACCCGGCCCCCGCGCCCTGCTGCACGACCACCTCGTGGCCGCCCCGGGCCAGCTCATGGGCGCCCGCCGGGGTGATGGCCACCCGGTACTCGTGATTCTTGACTTCCCTGGGAACGCCGACCTTCATGACCCAGCCCCTCCCTCGTTCTCGGGGCCGCCCGGCGCCGTTGCCGGGCGGTCTCCCGCCGTACGCCGCCAGCCGGCTACAGCCCCTCCGGCGCGCTGACCTCGCGGAGCGCGCGGAACCCGTCCGCCCGGGCGGCATACGCGGACAAGATACCCACCCCGGCTACCCCGTTGTGCAGGTCACCAGCCAGGAATCGGCGCACCGCCTCATCCAGCGGCACCCAGGCCACCTCCAGCACCGCCTCCTCCTCGGCCCGGACGTAGTCCCGCTCGGCGGCGGGCACCTCGGTCACGCCCCCGGCCAGGAAGATCCGCAGCCGCTCGGTACTGCAGCCGGGCGAGGTGAAGATGTCGGCCAGCACCCGCCAGTCGGCGGCCCGGTAGCCCGTCTCCTCCAGCAGCTCGCGCTGGCCGGTCTGCAGCAGCGGCTCCCCGGCGACGTCACGCAGCCCGGCCGGGACCTCCCACAGCAGCGCCCCGGCCGGGTGCCGGTACTGCCGGATCAGCAGCACCCGGCCGGCGTCGTCCAGGGCCACCACGGCGACGGCGCCAGGGTGCTCGATCAGCTCCCGGCCGGCCTGCGATCCGTCTGGCATCGTGACCAGGTCCCGGCGGACGGACAGCAGGCGGCCGCGGGCCAGTTCCTCGGTGCCGGTGACCGGCCAGCGCTGGGGGATGTCGGTGAGCCCTTCGGGGGGAAGCCCGCTCGGGCCGGGGGTGGCGGGCGGCGCCGGCCGGGCTGGCGGGGCTGGGCGCCGGCCGGGCTGGGGCCGGCCGGGCTGGGAGCGGTGGGGCCGGGGGCGCCGGGGCTGGCCGGCGGCTGGCGGTCAGGCATCCCAGCGGGCGCCTGCGCTCGCGGCGGGCCGCAGCGCGGTGGCCGCCGGCTCGCTGGCCGGAACCTGCCGGGACCGCTCGATGGCTGCCGCGACCAGCCCGCTGAACAGCGGGTGCGGCCGGGTCGGCCGGGACAGGAACTCCGGGTGGGCCTGGGTGCCGACGAAGAACGGGTGCACATCGCGGGACAGCTCGACGAACTCCACCAGGCGGCCGTCGGGCGACAGCCCGGAGCAGGACAGCCCGGCGTCCTCCAGGGCCTCCCGGTAGGCGTTGTTGACCTCGTAGCGGTGCCGGTGCCGCTCGTGCACCTCGGTCACGCCGTAGAGCTGGGCGACCTGGCTTCCCTCGGCCAGTACCGCCGGGTACATGCCCAGCCGCATGGTGCCGCCCATGTCCCGCTCCCCCGCCACCACGTCCTGCTGGTCGGCCATGGTGGCGATGACCGGGTGGGCGGCGTCGGGGTCGAACTCGGCGCTGTTGGCCCCGGCCAGCCCGGCCACGTGCCGGGCCACCTCGATGGCCATGCACTGCAGGCCCAGGCACAGGCCGAGCACCGGGATGCCGTGCTCGCGGGCGTACCGGACCGCGCCGACCTTGCCCTCGATGCCGCGGACCCCGAACCCGCCCGGAACCAGCACCCCGTCCACGTCGGCCAGCCTGGCCGCCGCGCCCTCGGCGGTCTGGCACTCGTCGCTGGCCACCCACCGGATGGTGACCTTGGCGTCGTTGGCGAAGCCGCCCGCCCGCAGCGCCTCGGCCGGGGACAGGTAGGCGTCGGGCAGGTCGACGTACTTGCCGACCAGCGCGATCGTCACCGTGCGGGCCGGGCGGTGGACCCGGCGCAGCAGGTCGTCCCAGTCGGACCAGTCCACGTCCCGGAACGCCAGGCCCAGCTTGCGGACCACGTAGGCGTCCAGGCCCTCGCTGTGCAGGACCTTGGGGATGTCGTAGATGGACGGCGCGTCGGGGGCCGACACCACCGCTTCCTCGTCCACGTCGCACATCATGCTGACCTTGCGCTTCAGCCCGTCGCTGATCGGCCGGTCCGAGCGGCAGACGATCGCGTCGGGCTGGATGCCGATGCTGCGCAGCGCGGCCACCGAGTGCTGGGTCGGCTTGGTCTTCAGCTCGCCCGACGGCCCGATGTAGGGCAGCAGCGACACATGCAGGAAAAAGCACCGGTCCCGGCCGATCTCGTGCCGGATCTGGCGGATCGCCTCGAGGAACGGCTGCGATTCGATGTCGCCCACGGTGCCGCCCACCTCGGTGATCACCACGTCGGTCTCGGGGCCGCCCATGGCCAGGATGCGGGCCTTGATCTCGTTGGTGATGTGCGGGATGACCTGCACGGTATCGCCGAGATAGTCGCCCCGCCGCTCCTTGGCGATCACGCTGGAGTAGATCTGCCCGGTGGTCACGTTGGCCGATCCGGGCAGCCGGATGTCCAGGAACCGCTCGTAGTGCCCGACATCCAGGTCGGTTTCCGTGCCGTCGTCGGTCACGAATACCTCGCCGTGCTGGAACGGGTTCATCGTGCCCGGGTCCACGTTCAGGTACGGGTCCAGCTTCTGCATGCTGATACGGAGTCCGCGCAGCCGGAGCAGCCGGCCAATGCTGGAGGCAGTGAGGCCCTTACCCAGGCTGGAGGCCACACCGCCGGTAACGAACAGGTGCCGAGTGCTGACCGGACGAGTGGAATGTGCTGACATCGCCAAGGTAAGGCTCCCGTGGTCTGTGCCGACAGGAACGCCCGCCGGTCCACGGGGTATCAGGATATCAGGCCGGTGTCGCCTGGACGTGGACAAACGCGGCCGGCGCGGCGCGGCGGCTCACGCGGCCGGGCGGCTGACCTCGACTCCGGCCTGGTCGTCGGAGCCCGGCCGGGCCGGGCCGGGCTCGCCGGCCTCCCCGAACCGGGCCAGCGCCACGGCGCAGAACACGGCCAGCGCGAAGCCCGCCACGGCCAGGCCAGCCATGCCGTGCCGGGTGCTGTCACCCAGCAGCAGCACCCCGACGACGGCCGGCGGCATGGTCTCGGCCAGCACCACCGCGGCCGTGGCCACGGTCACGCTGCCGCCCTCCAGCGCCGTCGCGTACAGCATGAACGAGACGATCCCGGCCGCGGCCAGGGTGTAGCTGGCCGGGTCGCGGACCAGCTGGGCGGGCGAGAAGCCGGGCAGGATGCGCGCCGAGACGGCCAGCACGGCGTAGCCCAGCCCGGCGGCGCCGCCCAGGGCCGGGGTCCGGTACGGGCTGGGCAGCCGGGCGGCAGCCAGGCCCAGCAGCGCCACCCCGGCCACCGACACGATCAGGCCCAGCTTGAAGTCAAAGCCGACCCGGGCCGCGCCCTCCACCCCGGCCGAGGCGCCCAGCAGCCCGACGCCCACCACCACGCCGGTGATGGCCAGCCACTCCCGGAGGCTGAGCCGGGCGTGCATGAGCCAGGCCGCGCAGACCGCGGTGACGGCCAGGTTGGCCGAGATGATGGCCTGGACGGCGAACAGCGGAAGCCGGGCCAGCGCGACTAGCTGGGCTATGAAGCCGAGCAGGTCGATGCCGATGCTGATCACGAACATCCACTGGCTCAGCATCCGCACCAGAAGGCCCGGGTCAACGCCCGGGCCTGCCTCGTGCGCCGCCGGCATCTGCCGGCGGCTGGCGGCCCGGACGGCCATCGCCTGCATGACGGCCGCCAGCCCATAGCAGAAAGCTGACACCAGGGCGGCGACCAGGCTCTCTAGCATGATTCGACCCTACGCCGCCAGGGCCGGCCCGACCGATCCCCCTGGGTGCCCGTGCCCATAAGGGACACAGCACCCCGGACGGCCGGATTATGCCGCTATATCGGCATGGCTCTGCGGGCCCTGGAAAGCGGCCGGATCCGGCGATCCGGGAGGAGGCAGCGGGCTGGCTCAGGCCCGGGCGGCGGTACCGGGCTGGAACTGGCCGCCCGGGGGCGAGGCAGCAGGCCTGGCTCAGCCCTTGGCGGCGGTACCGGGCTGGAACTGGCCGCCGGTGGAGACCGGCACGCCGGGCAGGTGGCCGACGCCGGGCAGCGGCAGGACGCCGCCCATGGTGGCCAGCAGCCGCGAGAACGTCGGCTCACTGGCCGCGGTGCGGGTCACGCCGGCGCCGACGATGGTCTCGCAGCCAGTCGGCTGGGCGGTGACGGCCGGGAGCGCCTTCCCGTCGGCGGTGAACACCAGCCGGTAGCTGCCGGTCGACAGGTCCGGGCAGTGCAGCGGCCGGGCGGCCGGCATCGCCGGCAGGGCACATAGCGCCTTGGCTAGCTGCTGAGCCTGTGGCGCGCCCTTGACCAGCGCGGTGGGCGACGGCGCGGCGTCAGCGCCCGGTCCCGACGGAAGCTGCTGCGCGGCGGGGGTGACCCGGGTGATGGCAACCTGCGTGACCGAGCCGGGCGCGGCGCACAACTGCGCGGCGGCCCCGGGCTGGGCAGACCCGTCGGCCTGGCCCGCGCCGGCGGCGCTGGCCGGGTGGCCGGGTGCGCCGCCGGCTGGGACCGTGCCGCCGGCCGGGGTGGCGTGCCCGGCGGTGCTGGCCGGGACCGTGCCGCAGGCCGTTAAGGCCAGCCCGGCCAGTGCGGCCAGGATGGCCAGCGCGGCCGGGGCGGGCGACCGTCGTGCTGATGAGGTCATCGGGACTCACTTCCCGGCCGCTGGCTGGCGCCTGGGTGACCATCGCAGCGGCCGTTTCGGCTATCCGGCGGGCATGTTGACCCACCGTGCCCTTAGACGGCGGGCGGGACAATTCGGTTCCCCGCTGCGGCGAGGGTATGCACGCCGCCCGGCGGCCGGGGCCGGGGCCGGGCGGTTCAGACCCGGGCGGTTCAGACCCGGGCGGTTCAGATCCCGGCGGCCTGCATGCCTCGCAGTTCGTGCTTGAGCTCCCGGATCTCGTCCCGGATGCGCGCCGCCACCTCGAACTGAAGCTCTGCCGCGGCGGCGTGCATCTGGTCGGTCAGCTCGCTGATCAGCGCGATCAGGTCACCGCGAGCCGGGCCGCCGGTGCCGCCCTCGGCCTGCTCGGCCCGCTCGGCCCGGCCCCCCGCGGCCGCGGCGGCCGCCGCGCGGGCGCGTGAGGACACGCCGGGCACCGGCGCCTTGCCCCGGCTCTGCTGGCGGCCCGCCCCGCCCAGCAGCCGCTCGGTGTCGGCGTCCTCCCGCATCAGCTGGTCCAGGATGTCGGCGATCCGCTTGCGCAGCGGCTGCGGGTCGACGCCGTGGGCGGTGTTGTAGGCGATCTGCTTGTCCCGGCGCCGGTTGGTCTCGTCAATGGCCCGCTGCATGGACGGGGTGACCTTGTCGGCGTACATGTGCACCTGGCCGGAGACGTTCCGGGCCGCCCGGCCGATGGTCTGGATCAGCGACGTGCCCGACCGCAGGAAGCCTTCCTTGTCGGCGTCCAGGATCGAGACCAGCGACACCTCGGGCAGGTCCAGGCCCTCCCGCAGCAGGTTGATCCCGACCAGGACGTCGTACTCGCCGACCCGCAGCTCGCGCAGGAGTTCCACCCGGCGCAGCGTGTCGACCTCGCTGTGCAGGTACCGGGCCCGGATGCCCAGCTCCAGCAGGTAGTCGGTCAGGTCCTCGGACATCTTCTTGGTCAGGGTGGTGACCAGCACCCGCTCGGACTTCTCGGCCCGGTCCCGGATCTCGTGCACGAGGTCGTCGATCTGGCCCTTGGTCGGCTTGATGTGCACCGCGGGGTCGATCAGCCCGGTCGGCCGGATGACCTGCTCGGTGACCTCGCCGCCGGTCCGCTGCAGCTCGTACGGGCCGGGGGTGGCCGACAGGTAGACCGTCTGGCCGATCCGCTCGCCGAACTCATCCCACGTCAGCGGCCGGTTGTCGATCGCGCTGGGCAGCCGGAAGCCGTGCTCGACCAGGACCCGCTTGCGCGAGACGTCGCCCTCGTACATGGCCCCGATCTGCGGCACGGTGCTGTGCGACTCATCAACGACCAGCAGGAAGTCCTCGGGGAAGTAGTCCAGCAGGGTGTTCGGCGGGCTGCCCGGCTCCCGGCCGTCGATGTGCCGGGAGTAGTTCTCGATGCCCGAGCAGCTGCCGACCTGGCGCATCATCTCCACGTCGTAGGTGGTGCGCATGCGGAGCCGCTGCGCCTCCAGCAGCTTGCCCTGCTGCTCCATCTCGGCCAGCCGCCCGGCTAGCTCGGCCTCGATGCCGCCGATGGCCCGCTCCATCCGCTCCGGCCCGGCCACGTAGTGGGAGGCGGGGAAGATGTACAGCTCGGTGTCCTCGCTGACCACCTCGCCGGTGAGCGGGTGCAGGGTCATGAGCCGCTCGATCTCGTCGCCGAACATCTCGATCCGGATGGCCAGCTCCTCGTACTGCGGGATCACCTCGATGGTGTCGCCGCGGACGCGGAACGTGCCCCGGGTGAACGACAGGTCGTTGCGCGTGTACAGCATGCCGACCAGGCGGCGCAGCAGGGCGTCCCGGTCGATGGACTCGCCGGTCCGCAGCTTGAGCATGCGGTCCACGTACTCCTGCGGGGTGCCCAGGCCGTAGATGCACGACACCGAGGCGACCACGATCGTGTCCCGCCGGGTCAGCAGCGAGTTGGTGGCCGAGTGCCGCAGCCGCTCCACCTCGTCGTTGATCGAGGAGTCCTTCTCGATGTAGGTGTCGGTCTGCGGGACGTACGCCTCGGGCTGGTAGTAGTCGTAATAGGAGACGAAGTACTCGACCGCGTTGTGCGGCAGCATCTCCCGCAGCTCGTTGGCGAACTGGGCGGCCAGGGTCTTGTTGGGCAGCATGACCAGGACCGGCCGCTGCAGCCGCTCGGTCAGCCAGGCCACGGTGGCGGTCTTGCCGGTGCCGGTCGCGCCGAGCAGGACGGTGTCCTTGGCGCCGGACCCGATCCGCTGCTCCATCGAGGCGATGGCCGAGGGCTGGTCGCCGGCCGGGACCATCTCCGTGACCACCTCGAACGGGGCGACCCGGCGCTGCAGGTCGGTTACCGGGCGCATGGCGACTCCGCCGGAGGGGCGAGCAGGATGATCAGGGTCTTCTCCACGCTTCCAGGGTAGGCCGGGGGGCTGACAGTACGGCCCCGCCTTCCGGTTGCCCTACCCCAGGGCAACATCGAGCGGGGCGAAAACCTGCCCGGGCTGGCCGGGCAGGCCGCCGCCGTGGGTCATGATCGTGGTCCGGGAGCCCGCCGCCAGGCCGTGCGCGGCGGCCCAGGCGGTCAGGCCGGCGTGACAGCCCGGCACCTCGATGCGCACCGTCCCGGCGCCCTGCGCCAGGGCAGTGATCAGGGCGGCGGCGCCCGCCGCGTCCGGGGCGATCACCGGCCCGATCAGCAGCAGGCCGCTGTCGTGCCGCCGCGCCGCGCCGTAGCCGCGGACCCGGCCGGCCGGGTCGCTCCGGCCGGCCGGGTCGCTCAGCACCAGGAACCGCTCCGCGATTCCCGGCAGCCGGGCCAGCAGGGCGCCCCGGTCAGCGCCCAGCACCCGGCGGTCCAGGGCAGCGATCTCCGGCAGGTCCGCCGCCGAGGCCGGGGCCACCGTCAGGTGACCGCCCGGATCGGCGAGGCGGGCAAGTGGAACAGACCCGGCAGCCCCGGCCGACGCCACGGACCCGGCAGCCCCGGCAGGCGCGACAGGCCCGGCAGACGAGCCAGCCCGGGCAGACGCGACAGGCCCGGCGGCGCGGCAGCCCCGGCAGACGCGACAGGCCCGGCAGACGAGCCAGACCCGGCGACGCGACAGACCTGGTAGACACGGCCGGCCCGGCGGGCGCGCGTGGCCCCGCCGCTGGCGTTGTCGTGAACTCGCCGATGTGCCGTATCGAGACGTCGGCGGGCTGGAATCCCATCCGCTCGTACAGCGGCAGGCCGCTCTCGGTCGCGAACAGCATCGTGACCGCGCTGCCGGCCAGGGACAGGGCGCGGCCGAGCAGCGCCCGGCCCAGGCCCTGGCCCTCGTGCCGGGCCGCCACCAGCATCATCCCGATGGCGGCCAGGCTGGGGCCGTAGCTGGTCAGGACCACGCAGCCGGCCAGGCCGCCGGTCGGGTCGCGGGCGCCGAGGATCGTGCCGAAGTCGAACAGCAGCCGCCACTTGACCGGCTCGGGCGGCCAGCCCCGGTCCGCCGCCAGGGCCACGCACTCGTCGGCGTCGGCCACGCTGAGCCGGTCGATGGGCAGGCGGGCGACAGCGCCGGGCTCGATGATCATGATGATGGCTCCCCGTGGTGACGCGGCCTGGCCGCTGACAGACCTAGCCTGCCGGGACATCCGCCAGCGTCGAAAGTGATTTTCGCCCGCCGGGGCCGGGCTGGACATCGCGAGGCAGGGAACCTAGTCGGCCGGCCTGCTCGTCTGCCGTCGGCATAATCGAATGAGACTTCGACTCACTGGGAGTAGTATCAGGGTATATCGGTAATATTATCGATCAGCTGCCGCTCAGAGTCAGGGCGGCTAGGCCTGGAAGTGCCAGGGAGGAGGTCCCGGAGTTGGCCGATGGATGTGACCCGCCCCAGCCGCCCGGCGGCTCTGGCTCCCAGGCGGATTCCGGGGCAGGTCCCGGCCCCGGCCCGGCCCCTTCCCCGGCCGCCGGCGATGGCTTGGCCTGGTCCTTCGGGCTGGACGCCGACGCGGTGTACCGGGCGCTGGGCCAGTCGGCAGCGCGCTGGGAGGACATCAACCAGGACGAGGACCTGGCTGATGAGCTGGCCGCCCGCGATCGCGGCGGCGACCCGCCCCCGGTCAATGTCGCGGGGCGGGTCGCGGATGCCCTGCCGGCCGGCCGGGCCTGGCCGCCTGGCTGTCGGGCCATGACCCGGCGGCGGTGTCCGATCATGACGCGGTAGCGATGGCGGCTGCGTTCCGGCGCGTGGCGTGCTGGGCGCAGGCGGGCGAGCTCGCCATGGTCGCCCAGGTCGCGGCCCACTCCGCCGCCCGCGATCCGAACGCCGGGTTAGCAGCCGATGGCCGCCCGGCCCATGTCACCCGCGACGCCGCCGCCCAGGTCTCCCTGGAGCTTGTCCTGTCGAGGGTGGGCGCAGAGGCCTGGACCGAGCTGGCCATCAGCCTGGCCTGGCGGCTGCCCGCCACCGCCGCCGCCCTCGCCGCCGGGGAGATCGACCTGGTCCGCGCCCGGATCCTGGCCGAGGCCGTCGCCCCGCTGCCCGACGAGGCCGCCACCGCGGTGGAGGCGGCGGTGCTGCCCCGGGCGGGGGACCAGACGTACGCGCAGCTGCACGCCGCGGTCCGCCGCGCGGTCATCGCGGCGGACCCGGATGGCGCCGAGCAGCGCCGCCAGGCCGCCGAGCGCCGCGCCAAGGTGTCCTTGTACCCCGATCAGGACTGCACCGCCACTCTGACCGGGACCCGGCTGCCCGCCGCCCACGCCGCCGCCGCGATGGCCCGGCTGTCCGCGCTGGCCCGGGCGATGAAGGCCGCCGGCGCCGGCGGCGGCATCGACCTCCTGCGCGCCCATGCCTACATCGGCCTGTTACTCGGGACGCTTCCGCTCATCCCGCCCCCGGCAGACGGCCCGCCCGACGCAGGCCCGCCCGACGCCGACGAGGACGACGGCAGCCCGCCCGACCGCGACCAGGACCCCGACACTCCGCCGGACACCCACCCGCCCGACCGCGACCAGGACCCCGACACTCCGCCGGACACCCACCCGCCCGACCGCGACCAGGACCCCGACACTCCGCCGGACACCCACCGGCGCGACCGCGACCAGGACCCCGGCGGCAGCCGCGATCCGCAAGCCGACCGTGGCGGCCCGCAGCCGGGCCGCCACGGCGGCGACGGTCCGCGCGAGGATCGCCATGGCCAGCCGCCCGGTGACGGTGGCTGCGGGGCTCCGCGAACCAGCCGCCAGGACCGGCCGCGCGCCAGAGACCGAGACTCCGCTCCGACCAATGACCTCCGGGAACAACCGCCGGGCGGGGACGCTGACGGCACTCCGAAGCCATGTTTCGATGGCACTCCCCCGCCGCGCAGTGACCTGCCGCAGGCGGGGCCATGGACCGACGCCCCGCCGCTTACCGACACCGACTTGCCCACCGACGACGGGTGGCACGACACCCGCCTGCCCCTCCCGCCCGGCTACGCCGACTGGAACCCCGACCACGGCGACCCCCTCGAGCACGAACACTTCGCCGACCCCGGCATCATCCCCGCCTGGCCACCCGCTCCCTCCGCCGTCGGACCCGCATGCACCATCAGCCCGGGCAGGTTCGGCCCCGCCAGCCGCGACCCTGCCTGCCCTGGTCCGGCCGACCCGGACCCGGGTGCTGTCCGACCGGCAGGCCCCGGACCGGCCGACCCCGGGCTGGCAGGTCCCGATCCGGGCGGCCAGGACCAGGCCAGACCCGACCCGGCCGGAGGGGGCGGGCGGCCGCCGGGGGGCCTGCTGGACCTCGCCTTGCCCTGGACCACGCTCACCGGCCAGACTGACGCGCCCGGAACGCTCGGGCGCATCGGCCCGATCACCGCCGCCCAGGCCCGCCAGCTCGCCCGCTTCGGCACCCGCAACCACGCCACCCAGTGGCGCGTCATCCTCACCGCCCCCGACGGCACCGCCATCGCCGTCGCCCGGATCCGCCGCCCCCGGCGACGAACCCGAGCAGGATCCCCCGGATCACCGCCGGCCAGGCCACCGCAAGCTGGCACTGCCTTCGCTGGGCTCCTGCCCACTGTCGGCCGGGTAACCGTGGTCATGCCCGCCGCTAGCCTGGGCCACGACCCACCCGGCCCTGGCCAGCCTGTACGTGACCAGGCCTCACGTGACCAGGCCTCACGTGACCAGCGCTCACGTGACCGGCAGGGCCGCGACCAGCCGAGCCAGAGCGAGCTGGCCGGCGTCTGCGCGCGGATCACCGCCGCCGCCCGCCGCGCCGCGGACGCTGCCCGCCGGGAAGCCGAAGCCGACCGCGACGCCCCCGGCGGCTGCGCCCACGCCACCGCCAGCCCCGCCTACCGGCCCCCGCCCCGCATCCGCGAACTTGTGATCGCCCGCGACCAGACCTGCCGCAACCCCCGCTGCGGCCAGCCCGCCTGGAAAGCCGACCTCGACCACACCCGCCCGTATCACCTGGGCGGCCTGACCTGCGGATGCAACCTCGGCGGCGCCTGCAGGACCGACCACCAGCTCAAGCAACTCCCCGGCTGGACCCTCACCCAGCCCGAACCCGGCATCTTCCAGTGGACCACCCCGGCCGGACGCACCTATAGCACCCGGCCCGACCCCCACCATGCCGGCTAGCTCATCACCGGCAACCTGCAGTACAGCGTCGCAACGTCTAGCAGTCCGGAATGACGCCCGGCACGGCGACGGCCGCGATGCCGCACCGATCCAGGCGAATGCGGGCCGGCGACAACGGCCCGGCGCTTCCGTTCAGGACCTCGCCGCTACCGGGCGGGGGTCGGCCGACACGAGGTGAGCCGACGGTAGCGGGGTAGCCCAGGGGGCCGGGACCGGCGAGCCGAGCGGAGGCGGAGCGGGCCGGGAAACGGCCGGCCCGCTCCGAGACGGGCGGGGCTGGGTCAGGCGCCGGTGGTTTGCTGGGCGAGGCGGCGCAGTTCGGTCCACAGGTCGCCGACCTGGCGGTCGAGTTCGGCCAGGGAGCCGGAGTTGTCGATGACGATGCCGGCGATGGCCAGGCGGTCGGCCCGGCTGGCCTGGGCCGCCATCCGGGCCTTGGCCTGGTCGCGGGTCATGCCGCGGTTGCGGACGAGCCGGTCGACCTGGATGCGCGGCGGCACGTCGACGACCACGACCAGGTCGTACAGGCTGGCGCTGCGGCCTTCGGCGATCAGCGGGACGTCGTTCACGATGATCGCGCCGGGGGCGGCGGCGGCCTCCAGTTCGCGCATCCGGGCGCCGACCCGGGGGTGCACGATGGCGTTCAGCCGTGCCCGCCGGCCGGTGTCGGCGAACACGATGTCGCCCAGCCTGGGGCGGTCCAGGCGGCCGTCGGGCAGCAGCACCTCCGGGCCGAACGCCTCGACCACCTCGGCCAGCCCGCTGGTGCCCGGCTCGACCACCTCCCGGGCGATGGCGTCGGCGTCGATGATCACCGCGCCGTGCGCGGCCAGGCGGCGGGATACCTCGCTCTTGCCCGCGCCGATGCCGCCGGTCAGGCCTACGCGCAGCACCGGTGCCTCAGCTCTGACGCGTCGGGCCGGTGAGACGGCCGTGGCGGGAGACCCGCGGTTGCCCGCGAGGATCCCGCCACGATCTCGAACGCCACGATCCGGGACGACAGTGCCGGGGTGATCAGCTCTGCCCGCCCGACAGCTTGTCGCGCAGGGCGGCCAGGGCCTCGTCCGAGGCGAGCGTGCCCGGTCGCCGGGCGCGTCGCTGCGGCTGGAGGAACTGCCGCCGCGGTCGTCCCGCTCGGCTGCGGCCTCGCTGGCCTTGCTCTGGGCCTCGGCCACCTGGGCCTGGTGCGCCTCGAAGCGGTTGCGCGCCTCGGTGTACTGGCGCTCCCACTCCTCGCGCTGGGTGTCGTAGCCCTCCAGCCACTCCCCCGACTCGGGGTCGAAGCCGTCCGGGTAGACGTAGTTGCCCTGCTCGTCGTAGGTCGCGGGCATGCCGTACAGCGTGGGGTCGAACTCCTCGCCCAGCGCCTCGCCGATCGCGCCCTCGTTGGCCTGCTTGAGCGACAGGCTGATCCGCCGCCGGTCCAGGTCGATGTCGATGATCTTGACGAAGATCTCGTCGCCGACCTGCACGACCTGCTCGGGGATCTCCACGTGGCGGTCGGCCAGCTCGGAGATGTGAACCAGGCCCTCGATGCCCTCCTCGACCCGGACGAACGCGCCGAACGGCACCAGCTTGGTGACCCGGCCGGGCACGACCTGGCCGATCTGGTGGGTCCGGGCGAACTGCTGCCACGGGTCCTCCTGGGTCGACTTCAGCGACAGCGAGACCCGCTCGCGGTCCATGTCCACGTCCAGCACCTCGACCGTGACCTCCTGGCCGACCTCGACGACCTCGCCGGGGTGGTCGATGTGCTTCCAGGACAGCTCGGACACGTGCACCAGGCCGTCCACGCCGCCGAGGTCGACGAACGCGCCGAAGTTGACGATCGAGGACACGACGCCCTTGCGGATCTGGCCCTTCTGCAGGGTGTTGAGGAAGTTCTGGCGGACCTCGGACTGGGTCTGCTCGAGCCACGCCCGGCGGGACAGGACCACGTTGTTGCGGTTCTTGTCCAGCTCGATGATCTTGGCTTCGATCTCCTTGCCGACGTACGGCTGCAGGTCGCGGACCCGGCGCATCTCGACCAGGGACGCGGGCAGGAAGCCGCGCAGGCCGATGTCCAGGATCAGGCCGCCCTTGACCACCTCGATGACGGTGCCGGTGACGACGCCGTCCTCGTCCTTGATCTTCTCGATCGTGCCCCACGCCCGCTCGTACTGAGCGCGCTTCTTGGACAGGATCAGGCGGCCTTCCTTGTCCTCCTTCTGCAGGACCAGGGCCTCGATGTGCTCGCCGGTCTTGACGACGTCGTTCGGGTCGACGTCGTGCTTGATCGACAGTTCGCGGGACGGGATGACGCCCTCGGTCTTGTACCCGATGTCGAGCAGAACCTCGTCTCGGTCGACCTTGACGACGGTGCCCTCCACGATGTCGCCGTCGTTGAAGTACTTGATGGTCAGGTCGATAGCGGCGAGGAAGGCCTCCTCGGAACCGATGTCGTTGACCGCTACTTTGGGGGTCGAGGTGGCCTCGGTGCTGCTCGTCATGTGTTGGTGGACTCCGGGTGCGGACAGGATTGTGATCGGACGCGCGAGGTGCACAAAGCGTCCGACACGAAAGCCCAAGGATTTTGAGGCTTGACTCGCCTGGCCAGCACCAACGGCAGTGGCCCCCGCTAGCGACCACGCCTCAGGCTGCCCGACCATGGCGGACGGCAAGAGAACACAACGCGTCAGCCAGCATATGAGAGCCAGGGCCTGCGGGTCAATCTTCGGGGTAGGCCCGGGTGGCGCTGACGGGCCGGTCAGCCTGGGTGTGCCTAGTGGGCTGCCTCGGCCCAGCTGCGGCCGGTCCCCATGGAGACCTCCAGCGGAATCGACAGGCTGTAGGCGCCCGCCATGGCCTGCCCGGCGATCTCCCTCAGCGCCTCCAGCTCGCCCGGCGCCACCTCGAACACCAGTTCGTCGTGGACCTGGAGCAGCATCCGCGAGCGCAGGCCGGCCTCGCGCAGGTCCCGGCTGCACGGCCAGCATGGCGACCTTGATGATGTCGGCGGCCGAGCCCTGGATCGGGGCGTTGAGCGCCATCCGCTCGGCCATCTCCCGGCGCTGCCGGTTGTCCGAGGTCAGGTCGGGCAGGTAGCGGCGGCGGCCCAGGATCGTCTGGGTGTAGCCGTTGGTGCGGCGCCCGGGCCACCACCTCGCGCAGGTAGTCGCGGACCCCGCCGAACTGCTCGAAGTACTCGTCCATGTAGCGCGCGGGCCTCGTCCGGCGTCACGTGCAGCTGCTGGGACAGCCCGTACACCGACAGGCCGTAGGCCAGGCCGTAGT
This sequence comes from uncultured Actinomycetota bacterium, assembly GCA_963731085.1. Taxonomy (GTDB): domain Bacteria; phylum Actinomycetota; class Actinomycetes; order Streptosporangiales; family Streptosporangiaceae; genus DASUBV01. Next base: position 160,998 of record CAVSUF010000019.1, on the reverse strand, counting down.
TCATCGCCTTGATCCGGCTGCGCAGCTCCTGGGTGACCTGCTCGGGCGCGACGCCGAACACGCTGCCCGCGGTGGCCGCGTGGAAGTCGTGCCCGGACCCGAACGCGGCGGCCAGCGCGGCGTCCTGCGACAGGTGGGCCATGATCCGCAGCTCGATCTGGCTGTAGTCGGCGGTCAGCAGGCACTCGTACCCGGCGCCGACGACGAAGCCCTGCCGGATGCGGCGGCCCTCCTCGGTCCGGATCGGGATGTTCTGCAGGTTCGGGTCGGTGGACGACAAACGGCCGGTCGCGGCGATCATCTGGTTGTAGGTGGTGTGGATCCGGCCGTCGTGGTCGGCCATCGGGATCAGCGATGTCCACGATGCTCTTCAGCTTGGCCACGTCCCGGTGCCGCAGCAGGCTGCGCCAGCACCTGCTGGGACTCCGGGCTGGTGGTCTGGGCCAGCAGGCCGGTCAGCGCCTCGGAGTCGGTGGTGTACCCGGTCTTGATCCGCTTGGTCTTGGGCAGCCCCAGCTCGGTGAACAGCACCTCCTGCAGCTGCTTGGGCGAGCCCAGGTTGAACTCGTGGCCGACCACCGCGAAGGCCGCCTGCTCGGCCGCCTTGACCTCGCCGCCGAGCTCGGCCGACATGCCGATGAGGTGATCGGTGTCGGCGGCGATGCCGGCCTGCTCCATCTCGGCCAGCACGCTGACCAGCGGCAGCTCGACCTCGGCCAGCAGGTCGGTGGCGCCGCGCCGGGCCAGGTCGGCGTCCAGGGCGTCGGCCAGCTCGGCGGTCGCCTGCGCCCGCTGGGCCAGCGCGTTGCCGGCCTGGGAGGGGTCGGGCATGTCCAGGGTGAGCTGCCCGGACGCGGCGGGGGCGTCCCGCAGCTCCCGGCTCAGGTACCGCAGCGCCAGGTCGGCCAGGTCGAACGAGCGCTGGCCGGGCAGGGCCAGGTAAGCGGCCAGGGCGGTGTCGCTGGTCAGCCCGGCCAGGGTGAGGCCGCGAGCGTGCAGCGCGTGCATCGGCCCCTTGGCGTCGTGCAGCGCCTTGGGGCGGCCGGCGTCGGCCAGCCAGGCGGCCAGCGCCTGGTCGTCGGCCGGCGATCAGCGCGGCCGGGTCGAGGTACGCGCACGCGCCGTCCGGGGCCGCGATGGCCAGCCCGGTCAGGTCACCGGTGCCCCGGCCCCAGGTGCCGGTGACGGCCAGCCCGGACCGGCCCGGGCCGCTGGCGTGCGCGGCCAGCCACCCGGCTAGCTCGCCGGGCGCCGGCACGTCGGCCACCATCGTCGAACGCCTCGGCGTCAGCGGCCGGCGGCGGGCTGGGCGGTGTCGACGATGCCGTTGGGCAGCGTGGCGTACAGCCGGTCGCGCAGCACCCGGAACTGCAGGGTGTCGAACAGCTGGTGGATCTTCTCCCGCTCCCACGGCACCGGCCGCAGCTCGTCCGGCCCAGCGCCCACCGGCACGTCCCTGGCCAGCTCGGTGAGCTGACGGTTGAGCAGCACGGCGGCCAGGTGCTCGCGCAGCTTGTCGCCCGCCTTGCCGGGCACCTCGCCGACCCGGTCGACCAGCTCGGCCAGCGAGCCGAACTCGCGGATCCACTTGGCCGCGGTCTTCTCGCCGACGCCGGGGATGCTGGGCAGGTTGTCGCTCGGGTCGCCGCGCAGCGCCGCGAAGTCCGGGTACTGGGCCGGGGTCAGGCCGTACTTCTCGACCACCGCCTCGGGGGTGAACCGGGTCATGTCGCTGATCCCGACGCCGGGTCATCAGCACGGTCACCTCGTCGTTGACCAGCTGCAGCGCGTCCCGGTCCCCCGTCACGATCAGCACGTCCATGGCCGGGCGCGGCCTGGGTGGCCAGGGTGGCGATCAGGTCGTCGGCCTCGTACGCCGGCCACCGACAGCCGGGCGACGCCCAGCGCGTCCAGTACCTCGAAGATCAGGCTGAGCTGGCCCCGGAAGTCGGCCGGGGTCTCCTTGCGGGTGGCCTTGTACTCGACGTACTGCTCGTGCCGGAACGTGGGCTCGCTGCGGTCGAAGGCCACCGCCACGTGGGTGGGCTTCTCGTCCCGCAGACGTTGATGAGCATGGAGGTGAAGCCGTAGACGGCGTTGGTGGGCTGGCCGGTGGTGGTGGAGAAGTTCTCGGCGGGCAGGGCGAAGAACGCCCGGTAGGCCAGCGAGTGCCCGTCGAGCAGCAGCAGCCGCCCGCCGCCGCCCGGCTCGGGAGCGGGCTGGTCGGGAACGGGCTGGTCGGGAACGGGCTGGTCGGGTGCCGGCGTCTCTGCCACGGCCGGAAGTCTAGCCGCCTGCCCCGACAGCGGCGGGAGCCCGCGCCAGCCCGCCTGCCACCCGGTCTAGGCTTCTCGCCGGAGGTGGGGCAGGTGCGGGAAGAGCAGCGCAGCCCGGCGGATCAGGATGGACAGGGCGCGGCGCACGCGGCCCGGATCATGGCGGCGTTCGCCGCGGCCGGGCGGGAGACCCTGCCCGCCCGGATGGGCATCACGATCGTCTCGGCCACCGCGCGGGAGGTCGTGGCCACGATGCCGGTGGCGGGCAACACGCAGCCTTACGGCCTGCTGCACGGTGGCGCGTCGTGCGTGCTGGCCGAGACGATCGGGTCGGTGGGGTCGGCCCTGCACGCCGGGCCGGACAAGGTGACGGTCGGGATCGAGATCAGCGCCAGCCACCATCGGGCGGTGGCTGAGGGCACCGTCACCGCGGTCGCCACCCTGATCCACGGCGGCGCCACGATGACCACCTACGAGATCGTGATCACCGATGACCGGGGTCGCCGGGTATGCACCGCCCGGCTGAGCTGCCTGCTCCGCGACATCGTCCCTGGCCTGGGCACCAGCGCGCGGGACGCGCCGGGCGTGCCGCGCCCGGCCACGCCGGACGTTTAGCCCATACAGGCCGGCGAATCCCGGTGTCTTTGCGCGGCGCGGCGGGCCTCGCTACGGTGGCATGCCAGAGCACGGCGGGCCGAGTAGAGAACGTGCCAGCCCGGGGAAGGCTGACATGGCACCAAAGGCTGGCCGTGCTCTTGACCGTCGGTCGCAGGCCGCGGCAGCGCGGCGCGGCGGGCGGCAGCAGGCGGCGGGTGCCGGGGCGGTACCGGGGGGCATGCCCTGGCCCCGCCCGCCTGCGCCCTGACCCCGGGCGAGCGAGCGGCGGGATAGGGGCGAGCGGCCTGTGCGGGAGCACCCGCGCAGGCCGCGGCGCGCAGCCACCAGAGCGCCGCAGAGCGCCCGGCCCAGACCGCCCGCCAGAGCAGCACCGGCGGTGCCCGGCGGCAGAGACGAGAGCGAGCGGGCTAGCCCGGCTGACCGGGCTCGCGGGCGCCGTCCGCCGCGCCCCCGTCCGCCGTGGCGGCGCTGGCCGCCGCGGCCAGGACCTCCTCGGCCACCGCGCGCATGGTCATCCGGCGGTCCATCGAGCTCTTCTGGATCCAGCGGAACGCCTCGGCCTCGGTGATGCCCCGATCGGACTGGAGCAGGCCCTTGGCCCGGTCCAGGATCTTGCGGACCTCCAGGCGCTCGCGCAGCCCGGCCACCTCGGTGTCCAGGGCGGTGATCTCCTGGTACCGGCTGACCGCGATCTCGATGGCGGGTACCAGGTCGGCCCGGGTGAAGGGCTTGATCAGGTAGGCCATGGCGCCCGCGTCGCTGGCCCGCCGGACCAGGTCACGCTGGGAGAACGCGGTCAGGATGACGACCGGCGCGAGACGCTCGGCCGAGATCTGCTCGGCGGCCGAGATGCCGTCCAGGCCGGGCATCTTGACGTCCATGATGACCAGGTCAGGGCGGAGCCGCTGGGCGAGGTCGACGGCCGACGCGCCGTCGCCGACCTCGCCCGCGACAACGTAGCCCTCCTCCTCCAGCATTTCCTTCAGGTCAAGCCGGATGAGGGCCTCGTCTTCGGCGATAACCACGCTCAGGGACTTGCTCACGGGGTGAGATTACCGAAGACCCGTCAGGGGCCGCTCAGCCGCACTCCCCGCAGTCCCCGCGACAGGCCCGGACCTGCGCGAATCAGGGCCGCCGGAAACGGCCGGGGACCGGTAGATTGAAGCCGGGCCTGCTCCGTACTGCGTTAAGATCATCATTGTCGCGATTTATGCCGGGATGGCGGAACGGCAGACGCCGATGCCTCAAAAGCATCTGCCCGAAAGGGCGTGCGGGTTCGAATCCCGCTCCCGGCACCGACGGGGCTGAGCCGCCCGCGACCCGGCCGCCGCCGGGCTCACGGCCGCCGGGACGGCCTCGGCCGGTGACCCGGCCGTGGCGCGGTCGGCCCGGCGGGCTCGGCCTGGCCGTGCCGGGACCGGGTGAGGCACAGGTAGCCCGCCGCGCCGAGGGCGATGACCAGCATCGCCGAGCTCGGTGACCCGGATGCCCAGCAGCCGCGGCGCGGAGTCGATCCGCGTCACCTCGGCCACGAACCGGCCCGCCGCGTACAGCGCCGCGTACAGGGCGAACGCCCGGTCCCCGGTCAGCGACCCAGCGGCGGATGGCGATGACCAGCGCCACCGCCACCGCGATGTCCCACAGCGACTCGTACAGGAACACCGGCTGGAACGTCGAGAAGCTCTCGTACCCGCTGGCCCGGCGGACCGGGTCGATGGCCACGGCCCACGGCAGCCCCGACGGGGACGCCGTACATCCGCTGGTTGAACCAGTTGCCCCATGGTGCCCGACGGCCTGGGCCACGGCCAGGGCGGGAACGGCGGCCAGCGCCATCGGGGCCAGGCGTAGCCGTGCCGCCGGCAGTACAGCCAGGCCCCGGCGCCCGCCGCGCCGGCCAGGCCGGCCATGCCCAGCCCGCCGTCCCAGACGCGGAACACCGAGACCCAGTCGCCGCCGGGGCCGAAGTACGCCCGCCAGTCGCTGAGCACCGTGTACAGCCGCGCCCCGACCAGGCCGACGGGCACCGCCACGGTGGCCACGTCCAGGATCATGCCGGGCGGGCCGCCCATCCGCGCGGTACCGGCGGTCGGTCACCCACAGCGCGGCGACCACGCCGAGGACGATGCACAGCGCGTAGGCGCGGACCGGCACGGGCCCGAGGTACCACAGCCCGCGGGCGGGGCTGGGCAGGTACGCCACCGGCATAGGCCAGACGTTACCCGCGCCGGCCGGCCAGGTCGCGCCAGTTTGCCCCGGCCGGCGCGCCAGGCGGCCCGGCGCCGCGCCGGTACCGCGGTCACCGGCTAGCCGCAGCGGCAGCGCGGCGGTCGGGCTCGATCGCGGCGGGCAGCACCGTCTCGCCGCCGAGGAACTGGTCGACGGCGGCGGCCGCGGACCGGCCCTCGGCGATGGCCCAGACGATGAGCGACTGGCCCCGGCCCATGTCCCCGGCCACGAACACGCCCGGCACCGAGGTGGCGTAGCCGCCGTCGCGGGCCACGTTGCCGCGCTCGTCGAACGTCCACGCCCAGCTCGGTGACCAGCCGGCCGCGCTCGGCGCCGGTGAAGCCCATGGCCAGCAGGACCAGGTCGCAGGGCAGGTCCCGCTCGGTGCCGGGCCGCGGCGCCGGCGGCCCGCCGTCAGCTCGACCTCGACCAGCCGCAGGGCGCGGACCCGGCCCGCCTCGTCGGCCAGGAACTCCTGGGTGGACACGGCGTAGACCCGGTCGCCGCCCTCCTCGTGGGCGCTGCTGACCCGGTAGATCATCGGGTAGGTCGGCCACGGCTGGGCCGGCGGCCGCGGCCCGCGGCGGCCGGGGCAGGATCTCCAGCTGGGTCACCGACGCGGCGCCCTGGCGCAGCGCGGTGCCCAGGCAGTCGGCGCCGGTGTCGCCGCCGCCGATGATCACGACGTGCCGGCCGCGGGCCGAGATGGCGGGCTGCTGACCTCCAGGTCGGCGGGCTCGGGGCGGGCACCGGGCCCGGCGGCTCGGCGCGCGGTGCGTCGCGGCGCGGTGCGCGGCCACGGCCCGGTTGGCCAGCGGCAGGTAGTCCATGGCCTGGTGCACGCCGTCCAGCTCCGCGCCCGGCACCGGCAGGCCGCGCGGCACGGTCGCGCCGCAGGCCAGCACGATGGCGTCGAAGTCGCGGCGCAGCTGCGCGGCGGTGACCTGGTCGCCGACGGCCACCCCGCAGCGGAACTCGGTGCCCTCGGCCAGCATCTGCACCAGCCGCCGGTCCAGGTGCCGCTTCTCCATCTTGAACTCGGGGATGCCGTAGCGCAGCAGGCCGCCCGGCGCGTCGGCCCGCTCGTAGACGGTGACCGCGTGCCCGGCCCGGGTGAGCTGCTGGGCGGCGGCCAGCCCGGCCGGCCCGGAGCCGATGACCGCCACCCGGCGGCCGGCCGCGGCGGTCTCCGGCGACGGCCGCCGGGGCGGCACCCAGCCCTCGTCCCAGGCCCGGTCGATGATCTCGACCTCGACCTGCTTGATCGTCACCGGGTCGGAGTTGATGCCCGAGCACGCAGGCGCTCTCGCACGGCGCCGGGCACAGCCGCCCGGTGAACTCGGGGAAGTTGTTGGTGGCGTGCAGCCGCTCGGCCGCCGCCCGCCAGTCCCCGGTGCGGACCAGGTCGTTCCACTCCGGGATCAGGTTGCCCGAGCGGGCAGCCCTGGTGGCAGAACGGGATGCCGCAGTCCATGCACCGCCCGGCCTGCGCTCCAGCTCGCGCTTGCCGAACTCGGCGTACACCTCGCGCCAGTCCTGGTATCCGGATGTCCACCGGGCGCCGGGCCGGGCCTGGCCGCGGCGTCTTCATGAACCCCCTGGGGTCAGCCATGGCGTCCCTCCTCAGCCCTGCGCCGCGGCCATGACGGCCTCGTCGACGTTCAGTCCCGTCCCGCTCGGCCCGCTGGGCCGCGGCGAGCACCCGCTGGTAGTCCCTGGGCATGACCCGGGCGAACCGGCGCGCCGCGGCCGGCCAGTCGGCCAGCAGCCGCGCCGCCACCGCCGAGCCGGTCTCGGCGTGGTGCCGGGCCAGCAGCGCGGCCAGCGCGTCGGCGTCGGCGGCGGCCAGCGGCTCCAGGTCGGCCATCTCGGTATTGACCCGGACCGGATCGGGATCGAGCAGGTAGGCGATGCCGCCGGACATCCCGGCGGCGAAGTTGCGCCCGGTCGGCCCGAGGACCAGGACCCGGCCGCCGGTCATGTACTCGCAGCCGTGGTCGCCGGTGCCCTCGGCGACCGCGGTGGCGCCGGAGTTGCGCACGCAGAACCGCTCCCCCACCACGCCGCGCAGGAAGATCTCGCCGCCGGTGGCGCCGTAGCCGATCACGTTGCCCGCGATGACGTGCTGCTCGGCGGCGAACGTGGCCTGCGGGTCGGGCGCGGCGATGACCCGCCCGCCGGACAGGCCCTTGCCCAGGTAGTCGTTGGCGTCCCCGGACAGCCGCAGGGTCACGCCGCGCGGCAGGAAGGCGCCGAACGACTGCCCGGCCGACCCGGCCAGCGACACGTCGATGGTGTCGTCGGGCAGCCCGCCGCCGCCCCAGCGCCGGGTCACCTCGCTGCCCAGCATGGTGCCGACGGTCCGGTTCACGTTCCGCACGGGAAGCTCCAGCCGGACCGGGGTGCCCTGCTCCAGCGCGCCCTCGGCCAGCAGGATCAGGGTGTTGTCGAGCGCCTTCTCCAGGCCGTGGTCCTGGCTGGTGGTGCAGTGCCGGTCGCCGGCGCTGGGCCGGGACGTGCAGCACCTTGCTCAGGTCCAGGCCGGCCGCCTTCCAGTGCGCCGACCGCCCGCGGCGGCGTCCAGCAGCTCGGCGTGGCCGACGGCCTCGGCCATCGACCGGAAGCCCAGCGCGGCCAGGTACTCGCGCACCTCCTGGGCCAGGAACTCGAAGAAATTGACGATGAACTCAGGCTTCCCCGCGAACCTCTTGCGCAGCTCCGGGTTCTGCGTGGCCACCCCCACCGGGCAGGTGTCCAGGTGGCAGACGCGCATCAGCACGCAGCCCGCCGACGACCAGCGGGGCGGTGGCGAAGCCGAACTCCTCGGCCCCCAGCAGCGCCGCGATGATGACGTCGCGGCCGGTCTTGAGCTGCCCGTCGACCTGGACCACGATCCGGTCGCGCAGGCCTGTTGAGCAGCAGCGTCTGCTGGGTCTCGGCCAGCCCCAGCTCCCAGGGCGCCCCGGCGTGCTTGATGCTGGTCAGCGGGGCGGCGCCGGTGCCGCCGTCGTGGCCCGGAGATCAGCACCACGTCGGCGTGCGCCTTGGACACCCCGGCCGCCACGGTGCCGACACCCGGCTCGGCGACCAGCTTGACGTGCACCCTGGCCCTGCGGATTCGCGTTCTTCAAATCGTGGATCAGCTGGGCGAGGTCCTCGATGGAGTAGATGTCGTGGTGCGGCGGCGGGGAGATCAGGCCCACGCCGGGGGTGGAGTGCCGGGTCGCGGGCGATCCACGGGTAGACCTTGTGGCCGGGCAGCTGGCCGCCCTCGCCGGGCTTGGCCCCCTGGGCCATCTTGATCTGCAGGTCGTCGGCGTTGACCAGGTACTCGCTGGTGACCCCGAACCGGCCGCTGGCCACCTGCTTGACGGCCGACCGGCGCAGGTCCCCGTTCTCGTCGGGGATGAACCGCCGGGCGTCCTCGCCGCCCTCGCCGGTGTTGGACCGGCCGCCGAGCCGGTTCATGGCGATGGCCAGGGTCTCGTGCGCCTCGGCCGAGATCGAGCCGTAGGACATGGCCCCGGTGGCGAACCGCTTGACGATCTCCGACACCGGCTCGACCTCGTCCAGCGGGACGGGCGGGCGGCCGGTGCCGGGGTCTGGCTCGGCGTCCACGCCGCGGATCCGCAGCAGCCCGCGCAGCGTCATCAGCTGCGCCGACTGGTCGTCGACCAGCTTGGTGTACTGGGCGAAGACGTCGGCCCGGCCGGACCGGGTGGCGTGCTGGAGGCGGAACACGGTCTCGGGGGAGAACAGGTGCGGCTCGCCCTCGCGCCGCCACTGGTAGTCCCCGCCGGTCTCCAGCCGCCGGTGCGCCGGGCCGGCCCCGCGGGCCGGGAACGCCCGGCCGTGCCGCTGGGCCGCCTCGGCCGCCAGCTGGTCCAGGCCGACCCCGCCCAGCGGCGAGGACGTCCCGGCGAAGCACGAGTCGATGACCTCCCGGCCCAGCCCGACCGCCTCGAAGATCTGCGCGCCGGTGTAGGAGGCGACGGTCGACACGCCCATCTTCGACATGATCTTGAGCAGGCCCTTGCCGAGCGCCTTGATCAGGCGGGCGGCGGCCTCATCCGGGGTGACGCCGGGCACCACGCCGCGGGCGGCCAGGTCCATCGCCGTCTCGATGGCCAGGTACGGGCATACCGCGGCGGCACCGTAGCCGATCAGCAGGGCGATGTGGTGGCACTCGCGGGCGTCGCCGGCCTCCACCACCAGCCCGGCCCGGCTGCGGGTCCGCTGCCGGATCAGGTGGTGGTGCACGGCCCCGGTCAGCAGCAGCGACGGAATCGGCGCCAGGTGCTCGGCGTCGGCCGTTGAACGGTCGGATAGCACGATGATCCGTGCGCCGGTCCGGATGGCTGCGCTCACCTCCGTGCGAATCTCGTCCAGCCGCCGGCGCAGGCCGTTCCCGCCCTCGGCCACCGGGTACCGGCCGTCGACCACGTGGGCGGCGAAGCCGGGCATGTCGCCGTCGTCGTTGATGTGCACGATCTTGGCCATCGCGGCCTCGCCGATGACCGGGTAGGGCAGCACGATCTGGCGGCAGGAGGCCGGCCCCGGGTCGAACAGGTTGTGCTCGGGCCCGGCGGTGGAGGCCAGCGAGGTGACCAGCTCTTCCCGGATGGCGTCCAGCGGCGGGTTAGTGACCTGGGCGAACAGCTGGGTGAAGTAGTCGAACAGCAGCCGGGGCCGGTCCGACAGCACGGCCAGCGGGGTGTCGGTGCCCATCGACCCGGTGGGCTCGGCGCCCGCGGCGGCCATCGGGCCGATGATGACCCGCAGCTCCTCCTCGGTGTAGCCGAAGCCCTGCTGGGCGGTGACCAGCGCCCGGCTGTCGGGCAGCCGGCGGTCCCGGCCGGGCAGGTCATCGAGGTGGACCAGGCCCGGCGTGCAGCCACTCGGCGTACGGCTGGGCACCGGACAGGTCGGCCTTGACCTCCTCGTCCTCCACGATCCGGCCGGCCGTGGTATCGGCCAGGAAGATCTTGCCGGGCTGGAGCAGGCCCTTGCGCACGATCGAGCCCGGGTCCAGGTCCAGCACGCCGACCTCGCTGGCCAGCACCACCAGGCCGTCCCGGGTGACCCAGTAGCGGCCTGGCCGCAGGCCGTTGCGGTCCAGCACGGCACCGACCACGCCGCCGTCTGTGAACGCAATCAGGGCGGGGCCGTCCCACGGCTCCATCAGCGAGGCGTGGAACCCGTAGAACGCCTTGACCGGCTCGTCGTCGCCCAGGTTCTCCCACGGCTCGGGGATCATCATGAGCAGCGCGTGCGGCAGCGACCGGCCGCCCAGGACCAGCAGTTCCAGGCAGGCGTCGAACTTGGCCGAGTCACTGACCGTCTCGTCCAGGATGGGCAGCAGCCGCTCGAAGCCCCGGCCGGCCGCGTCGGTGCCGAACAGGTCGGTGGCCAGCAGCGCCTCGCGGGCCCGCATCCAGTTCTGGTTGCCGCGGATGGTGTTGATCTCGCCGTTGTGGGCGACCATCCGGTAGGGGTGGGCCAGCGGCCAGGACGGGAACGTGTTGGTCGAGAACCGGGAGTGCACCACGGCCAGCGCCGACCGGTACCGGGGGTCGGCCAGGTCCGGGAAGAAGTGCTCCAGCTGCAGGGCGGTGAGCATGCCCTTGTAGACGATCGTCGCGCTGGACAGGCTGGGGAAGTAGCAGTCGGCCTGGTGCTCGGCCCGCTTGCGCAGGCAGAACGCCCGGCGGTCCAGCGCGGTGCCGGACTCCCCGGCCCGCCCGGCCACGAACAGCTGGGCCATGTTGGGCAGCATCTCCAGCGCCCCGGCGCCGCAGGCGTCCAGGTCGCGGGGCACCTCACGCCAGCCCAGCACGGCCAGTCCCTCGTCGGCGGCCAGCTCCTCCACGCGCCGGGCGGCCTCGGCGGCGCTGCCGGGGTCGGCGGGCAGGAACACCAGGCCCGCCGCGTAGCTGCCCAGCGGCGGCAGGTCGAACTCGCACACGGAGCGGAATAGCTCGTCCGGGATCTGCGTCACGATGCCGGCGCCGTCGCCGGTGTCGGGATCGCTGCCCTTGGCCCCGCGGTGATCCAGGTTGCGCAGCACCGTCAGCGCCCGGGTCACGGTGTCGTGGCGCCGGTCGCCGGTGAGGTCGGCCACGAACCCGACGCCGCAGGCGTCGTGCTCATGGCGGCTGTCGTACAGGCCCTGGGGTGCGGGGTACCGAGCCAGGTCGCGAGCAGGTGCCATTGACACTCCAGTCGTCTTCGTCCGCCATCGTCGAGCAGGTGGTGGAGGCGGGACGACATTGGCCCTGCCACGTGCGGGTACAGTGCCCAGCCGCACTGCTGTGCAGATAACACTCCCGTGCTGGTAACACTGCCGTACTGGTAGCCCCGTGCTTCTCACCCGAGATGCGCCGGATCAGCCGGTCTGTACTAGTTACCCGAACGTCCCCTGATTATAGCCAGGGCCGGGCTCCACGTTAACGTGACATTTCCTACGCTGGTCAGGCACCTCGGCAGGTCAGCCTGGTCGCGGCCCCGGGCCCAGCGCCCGGGTCGGCCTCGCCGGCTCCCCTGCGTGCGGTGATGCCCGGCAGGTCACCGGCCTACACGGCCGCGGGCCGGCTAAACCGCCCGCTCGGGTAAAAAGGCTGGCCGGCCGGGCCGCTAGGCTGGCTCGCCCGGCTCCCGGCGGGCACGCTCGCCACGCAGGGCCGGGTGCAGCCCGGCGGTGACCAGGTCGGCCACGGCGGTACGCGGGTCCTTGCCGGTGACCAGGCTCTCCCCGACCAGCACGGCGTCGGCGCCGGAGGCCGCGTAGGCCAGCAGGTCGTGCGGGCCGCGCACGCCGGATTCCGCGATCTTGATGACGCCCTCGGGGATCTGCGGGGCCAGGGCGGCGAACACGCTGCGGTCCACCTCCAGCGTGGCCAGGTTCCGGGCGTTCACGCCGACCACCCGGGCGCCGGCCTCCAGCGCCCGGTCCAGTTCCTCGGCGGTGTGCACCTCGACCAGCGGCACCAGGCCGATCGACTCGGCCCGCTCGATCAGCGACACCAGCGCGTTCTGGTCCAGCGCGGCGACGATCAGCAGGACCAGGTCGGCGCCGTGGGCGCGGGCCTCCCATAGCTGGTAGGAGGTCACGATGAAGTCCTTGCGGAGCACCGGCACCTGGACCATCTCGCGAACCGCGGCCAGGTCCTCCAGGCTGCCGCCGAACCGGCGCCGCTCGGTCAGCACGCTGATGACCCGCGCGCCGCCCTCCTCGTAGTCCGAGGCCAGCGCGGCCGGGTCGGCGATCGCGGCCAGCGCGCCCTTGGACGGGCTGGCCCGCTTGACCTCGGCGATGACCGAGACCTCGTCGCCGCCCAGGGCGCCGAGCACGTCACGCGGCGACGGCGCCCGGCTGGCCGCCTCCTTCAGGCGATCCAGTGGCGCCAGCTGCTGGCGCTCGGCCAGGTCGCTGCGCACCCCTTCGATGATGTCGTCGAGCACGCTCACGCGGTTCTGCAGCCCCCTCAGACGGTGTGGCTTGCGTTCAAATCGTAGCGAGAGCGTCGCAGGCGGCTCGCTGGCCCCCTGTCCGCGACGCTCCGGAGGGCGGCTAAGCCGGTCCCGCCGCTGATCGCCCGGCCCGGCGCCTCGGCCAGGCCCGGCTCGCTGACCAGCAGTTCGCCCAGCTCGCCGCGCAGCAGCTCGCCGCGCAGCAGCTCGCCGCCTGGGACATCGCCCGGCGCGGAGCGCCCGGCCCGCCCGGCCTGCCGCAGCACCGCCACCTGGCACCTCCCTCGCCTGCTCACCCGGCTCGCTCACCCGGCTCGGCCCGCCGGCGGCCCGCCGGCCATCCGGCCCGGCCGACCTTACCGCCCTGCCCGGACTGCCCTGGCGGGCCCCGCTCGGGCCGGTCTCGGGCCGCTCATGCCCAACCTGCGGGTTCCGGCGTTATGCCGGGTATTCCCGATACCAGTCGGGCTATGCCTGCCCGCGCCCGTATCCGCTCCGTAACCGCGGCCAGCCGCTAGCCTCCCCCAGCGGAGGCTCGGCCGGCGGGTGGTTTTCCCCGATCGTGACCGACGCGGCCGGCCGGCCCGGCTTCCATGATCGTGACCGATTACCCGCGCATATGGCGGAAAAACGGTCACGATCATGGTGGACGCCGATGCTCGTGAGGCGCGGGGGGCTCGTGGGGCTCCGGGTGCTCGCGGGGCGCGGGGCGCGGGAGGCCTGAGGGGCTCCGGGTGCTCGCCGGGCGCGGGAGGCTCGCGGGGCGGTGGCGCCGGGCGCCGGTGCGGGTCAGGGGCGGCGGGCGGCGGTCGGGTCGTCGCCCCGGCTCAGCGACTCCCACATGCTGGCCGAGTCGGCCCGCTCGTCGTCGTCGCCGCCCGGCTCCGCCGTCCCGGCGGCTAGCCCGGCCGGGACGGCGCTCGCTGGGCCAGCGGCCGTGCCAGCGGCCGTGCCAGCGGCCGTGCCAGCGGCCGTGTCGGCAGCCGTGGCGGCGGCAGCGGCGCCTGCCCGGCCGGGGGGCGCGGTGGCGCCGGCCGGGGAGTCGTAGCGGCTGGACATGACCGGCAGGCGGGTGGCCCGCCAGGTGACCAGGATGCCCGCGGCGATCAGCGCCAGCGCGCCGATGACCGCCGCGGCCTGCCAGGTCGCGGCGGTGAGCACGGCGTGCGCGTGGAAGCCGCCGACGCCGGGCACGCCCGTGCTGCCGATGCCCGTGCTGCCGATGCCCGTGCTGCCCGTGCCGGTGCCGCCGGCCGCGGCGCCGTTGGTGACCGATCCCGGCGCGCTGCCCGCGCCGGCCCCGGTGCTCGGGCCGAGGCCCTGGGCGGCGGCAGCCAGGGCGGCCGGGGCCGATACGCCGCTGGCGGCGGCCGCCGCGATGCCGGCGCCGAGCAGGGCCACCAGCACGCCGGTGACCCGCCGGGCGACCCGGCGGGTGGCCAGCACGGCGGCCAGGCTGGCCAGCGCCGCGAGGTCCAGCGCGCCGGCCAGCGGAACCAGGCTCTGCCCGGTGACGGTGACCACGCTGGTCGGCAGCGGGGCGGGCACCGGCGTCCGGACCTGCGCCCAGCCCTGCCGCAGGGCCAGGTACACCAGCCCGGCCCCGGCCACGCCGAGCAGCAGCACGAGGGTGAACTCGGCCCGGGGCGACAGCCCGCGCAGCCGCGCCGGCAGGCCCCCGGCCCGGGCCGGCCCGGCCGTCCCCGCTGGGCTCTCGCTGGTCATGCGCCTCCTTCCGGCCCGCGCCCGCCGCGGGCGGGGCCGGCCTGCTGCTCCGCAGGAAACGCTAGCGCGCCCGGCCGGCTGCCCGGCCCGCCGGGCAGCTCGCCCAGGTCAACTGCCGGCCAGTGTGGTGCGCCTGAGGCTACGCCGGCGCTAAGTGACCTAGCATGGGCGCCGTGACGTATGCCCGAGATGAGCGCCTTGGCCTCTGCGACCTGCTTGACGAGCTGGGCCCGGACGAGCCGACGCTGTGCGCGGGCTGGCGCACGGCCGACCTGGCCGCGCACCTGGTGCTGCGGGAGCGGCGGCCGGACGCGGCGCTCGGCGTGCTGGGCGGCCCGCTCGGCCGCCACACCCGCCGGGTCCAGGGACGGCTGACCGATCAGGTGCCGTTCCCCCGGATGGTCGAGCTGATCCGGACCGGGCCGCCCCGGCTGTCGGTGTTCGGCCTGCCGGGCGCGGACGCGCGGGCCAACCTGACCGAGTTCTTCGTGCACCACGAGGACATCCGCCGGGCGCAGCCGGGCTGGAAGCCCCGGCTGCTCGACGACGGCCTGGCCGACCTGCTGTGGCGCCAGCTGAAGCTGGCCCGGCTGATGCTGCGCCGGGCGCCGGTCGGCGTGGAGTTCGCCCGCGACGACCGCGACGACGCGGCGGGCGGCGATGGCCTGGCGCCGCCGCCGGGTCGCGACGGGAATGCCCCGCTGCGGATCACGGCCAAGGCCCGGGCGCCGCTGGTCACGGTGATCGGGGCGCCCGCCGAGCTGACCATGTGGGCGTTCGGCCGGGCCGGCGCGGCCCGGGTCCGGCTGACCGGCAGCGACCCGGACGTGGCGGCGCTGGCGTCCGGCCGCTGGCGCAGCTGACGATTCGGCCTTCGAGCCCCTTTTCGGTCAGGCAGCGGGCAATTTCGGCCCGAACGTGCGTCATGTGCGCGTTAGTCACCTATCGTTACCGCCTTAGCAGGCCAATCGTTATACTCCAGACATCTGCCAGTCATCTTCCCCCGCGACGATGCTCCCGTCCTGACCACATTAGGGCCTGTGTTCGGAGGGGAAATAGTGGGAAATACCAGGAAAATCGCCGCGCTCGGCGTGGCGGTGTGCAGTGTCGTCCTCGCGGTCGGCTGCGGCAGCAGCTGATCCGGCGGCTCCAGCAGCAGCGGCGGCACCGACTGGTCCAAGGTCACCTCGGCGCAGCAGGGCGGCGGCATGGCCGCCCTGATCAAGGCAGCCAAGGCGGAGGGCCACCTGAACGTCATCACCCTGCCGACCAACTGGGCCAACTACGGCAACATCATGAAGGACGTTCACGGCCAAGTACGGCATCAAGATCACCGATGCCAACCCCGAGGGCTCCAGCCAGGATGAGATCAACGCCATGCAGCAGGAGAAGGGGCAGAGCCGCGCCCCCGACGTGCTCGACATGGGCACCTCGTTCGCCATCGAGGGCGACCAGAAGAAGCTGCTGGCCCCCTACGAGGTGGCCAGCTGGAGCGACATCCCGGCCAGCTCCAAGGCCGCGGACAGCAGCTGGTACGCCGACTACGGCGGCTACGTGGCGATCGGCTACGACGCCAGCAAGGTGAAGGTCGCGCCGACCTCGTTCAAGAGCCTGCTGAACCCGGCCTACAAGCACCAGGTCGCCATCAACAACAACCCGACCGAGGCGGCTGCCGCGTTCGACGCGGTCTGGGCGGCCGCGCTGGCCAACGGCGGCTCGTTTGGCAACATCGCGCCGGGCATCGCGTTCTTCAAGCAGCTGGATAAGGCGGGGCAACTTCGTCCCGGTCGCAGCCGGACCGACCACGGTGGAGAACGGCAGCACGCCGATCGTCGTCTGGTGGGACTACCTGCTGGCCTCCGAGATCCAGTCCTCGGTGAAGAACTTCAAGGTCGTCATCCCGTCTGACGCCAGCTTCGCCGCCTACTACGACCAGGCCATCAGCGCCAGCGCGCCGGACCCGGCCGCGGCCCGGCTGTGGGAGGAGTTCCTGTACACGACCACGGGCCAGAACCTGTGGCTGCAGGGCGAGGCCCGGCCGATCGAGCTGCAGACCATGATCGCCAACGGCACGGTCGACAAGACCGCGCTGGCGGCGCTGCCGGCGGCCCCGTCGGGCACGCCGACCTACCCGACGCAAGCGCAGTCCACCACCGCGGAGGACCTCGTCACCCAGCAGTGGCCGAGCGTGATCGGCTAGCTGATGGCGGATACCGCGACGGCCGCGGTCCCGGGCGCTGAGCAGGCGCCCGGGACCCGGCCGGGTCACCGACGTCCCGCCATCCTGGCGCGGTCTGCGCCGGGTGGCGGGCCTCATCCCGTTCACCATCTACGTGACCCTGGGCCTGCTCATCCCCACGGTCGCCGTGGCGATCAAGGCGTTCCAGAACTCCCAGACCGGGTCCTTCACGCTGAGCAACGTCAAGGCGGCGGCCAGCGGGATCTACTTCGAGGGCTTCAAGACCGACATCCTGCTGTCGGTGGCCTCGGCCATCATCCCGGGGCTGATCGGCTTCATGGTCGCCTACGCCATCTTCACCGCGCCGCGCGGCAACGGGCTGCGCCGGGTCTCGATCACCCTGTCGGGCGTGTTCGCCAACTTCGGCGGGGTCCCGCTGGCGTTCCTGTTCATCGCCACCCTGGGCTCCACCGGCATCGTCACCGGCTGGCTGGCCGACCTCGGCTTCAACCCCTACGACCACGGGTTCACGCTGTTCACCGCGCTGGGCGTGTTCCTGGTCTACATGTACTTCCAGATCCCGCTGATGGTGCTGGTCATCCTGCCCGCGCTGGAGGGGCTGCGGCCGGCCTGGCGCGAGGCGGCCGAGAACATGGGCGCGCGGTCCTGGCAGTACTGGCGGTTCGTCGGCATCCCGGTGCTGACCCCGGCCTTCCTGGGCTGCGTGCTGCTGCTGTTCGGGAGCTCGTTCTCGGCCTACGCCACCGCCGAGGCGATGACCAACGGCACCATCCCGCTGACCCCGATCCAGATCGGCACGTTCCTGAACGGCAACGTCATCGCCGGCCAGGAGAACATCGGCAACGCGCTGGCGTTCGGCATGGTGCTGATCATCGGGATCATCATGATCGCCTACACGCTCCTGCAGAGGAGGGCCGCACGATGGCTGCGGTAATCGACACCGCCCCGGCCAGCACGGGCGCGCCGGCGTCGCGCGCCGGCCCGGCGCCGCGGGCGCCCGCCGGTCTGGCGCTGGGCCGTGCTGGGCCTGGTCGGCCTGTACTTCGTCATCCCGCTGTACGCGGCGTTCAAGTTCGCCGGCGGGAAGGCGTTCCCGCAGATCTTCCAGCAGGCCGGCCCGAACGGCTTCGGCTCGGCGTTCCTGCTGTCGGTCAGGCTGGGCGTGATCACCACCGTGATCACGCTGCTGCTGCTGGTGCCGACCACGGTCTACGTCCACCTGCGGCTGCCCGGCGTGCGGCGGGTGATGGAGAGCGTGACCATCCTGCCGATCGTGATCCCGCCGATCGTCCTGATCGTGGGCGTGCTGGAGATCTCCCCGGGCTTCCTGAAGGCGTCCTCGACCCTGCTGGCCCTGGAGTACGTCGTCCTGGCCATGCCGTTCGCCTACCGCTCGCTCGACGCGGGCCTGCGCGCCCTGGACCTGAAGACCCTGGTCGAGGCGGCGGGGTCGCTGGGCGCCCGGATGCCGGCCACGCTGTGGCGGGTGATCCTGCCCAACCTGCGGACCGCCATGCTGTCCGCCGTGGTGCTCACCGTCGCGCTGGTGCTGGGCGAGTTCACCATGGCCAGCCTGGACCTTTACCAGACCTTCCCCGTCTGGATCGTGAACTTCGAGCAGAGCAGCGGCCCGGTGTCGGTGGCCGCGTCCCTGCTCGCGCTGATCGTGACCTGGATCTTCCTGATGGTGATCGCCACACTAGGGAGCAGGCGGGGCAAGGCCGGCGGCAGCACGGTCACCCTGTTCACTGTCTCCCGCCGGGACGTAGGGGGGTCGGAATGACGACCGGAACGACTGCCGGGCAGGCCGCCGGGCACACCGCGGCCGAGGGCGCCGCCGCCGGCGGCGCGCCCGTGGCGCTGCGGGACCTGAGCCGCGCCTTCGGGACGACCAGGGCCCTGGACGGCCTCAGCCTGGAGATCGCCCCCGGCGAGCTGGTCGCCCTGCTGGGGCCGTCCGGCTGCGGGAAGACGACCGCGCTGCGGATCCTGGCCGGCTTCGAGTCGGCCGACTCCGGGTCGGTCACCGTCGACGGCCGGGACATCTCGCACGTGCCGGCCGCCCGCCGGGACATGGGCATGGTGTTCCAGAGCTACAGCCTGTTCCCGAACATGTCGGCGCTGGGCAACGTCGCCTTCGGGCTGCGGATGCGCAAGGTGGGCGCGGCCGACCGCAACCGCAAGGCGGGCGAGCTGCTGGAGATGGTCGGCCTGGCCGCCCAGGCCGGGCAGTACCCGCACCAGCTGTCCGGCGGCCAGCAGCAGCGCGTCGCGCTGGCCCGGGCGCTGGCCGTCGAGCCGCGGGTGCTGCTGCTGGACGAGCCGCTGTCGGCCCTGGACGCCAAGGTCCGGCTCCAGCTCCGCGAGCAGATCCGCGCCATCCAGCAGCGGCTGGGCACCACCACCCTGTTCGTGACCCATGACCAGGAGGAGGCCCTGTCGATTTCCGACCGGGTCGGGGTGATGAGCAACGGCCGGCTGGAGCAGATCGCCGCGCCGTCGCAGCTGTACGACTCTCCCGCCACCGCGTTCGTCGCCGAGTTCGTCGGCACGATGAACCGGCTGCCCGGCGAGCTGCTGGCCCAGGGCCAGGTCAAGGCGCTGGGCGTGACCGTGCCGGTGGCCGGCGGGCGGCGGACGGCCTGGCCGGGGACGTGGACGTGCTGGTCCGGCCCGAGGGGCTGCGGGTCAGCGCGGTGCCCGGCGGCAACGGGATCGTCTCCGACCGGACGTTCCTCGGCTCGCTCACCCGGGTCAGCGTGCGGCTGTCCGGCGACCTGCTGGTCAAGATCGACAAGCAGCAGCGCCGAGGCCCTGGACATGCAGCCGGGAACCTCGGTGCAGGTCACGCTGCCCGAGGCGCCGGTCCTGGTGGCGGCCCGCGCGTGAGGACTGCTTGAGCACCGCGCGGCGGCGGCTGGTGCCGGGCGAGCCCGGCGCCGGCGGCTACCGCAGGCTCGTCCCGGCCGACGGCGAGCAGCACGTCGCCCGGGACGAGCTGGGCGGCCCCGGCCTGCCCGGCGGCGGGCCGCGCGGCCCGGCCGCTGCTGGTCATCGCCCAGCTGTCCGACACCCACATCATGGACCACCAGTCCCCGGCCCGGGTCGAGCTGCTGGACCGCTGCTCGGACCCGGACTCCCCGCTGCGGGCCGAGGTCGGGATCATCGGCACCTACCGGGCGCAGGAGCTGTTCACCTTCCAGGTCGCCGAGGCGATGTCGCCGGGCGGTGCGCCAGCACCCGGCCGGCCCGGTGTCCGGGGCGCCGGTGGACTTCGCCGTGATCACCGGCGACGCCACCGACAACTGCCAGCGCAACGAGCTGCGCGCGGTCATCGACCTGCTGGACGGCGGCGAGGTCAGGCCCGACTCCGGCGACACCGACCGCTACGAGGGCGTGTCCGGCCCGGAGGTGGCCGACGAGCGGTACTGGCACCCGGGCCCGGTCGCCGGACCTCCCCAAGACCGCGTTCGGCTTCCCGCAGGTGCCGGGCGCGCTGGACGCCGTGCGGCGCCCGTTCCGGGCGGCGGGGCTGGGGCTGCCCTGGTACGCCGTGCACGGCAACCACGACAACATGCTGCAGGGCACGGTGCCGCCGGAGGGCTGGCTGGGCGACGTCGGCGTCGGCGGGCTCAAGGTCGTCACCCCGCCCCGCGGCCTGGACCTGGCCGAGCTGGCCGCCCGGTTCGAGCGTTCCGAGCCGGACGCGCTGCTGGAGCTTCAGGCGGGCACCACGCTGGCGGTCACCCCGGATCCCGGCCCGTGCCCCGGTCCGCCGGGCCGGACTACGTCCGCGAGCACTTCCGCTCCCCGGGCACCCCGGCCGGGCACGGCTTCTCCCGGCGCAACGCCGACGAGGGCACCGCGTACTACGCCTTCGACGGCCCGGCCCGGGCGGGGCCCCGCCGCACGCCGCCGTCCGGTGCATCGCCCTGGACACCGTCAACGAGCACGGCGGCTGGCAGGGCTCCCTCGACGCGGCCCAGCTGGCCTGGCTGGAGGCCGAGCTGGCCGCCGCCGCGGGCCGCCCGGTGGTGCTGTTCAGCCACCACCCGCTGGAGACCCTGGTCAACGGCAACCGCCCGCCCGGCGCCGGCCGCCGGATCCTGGCCGCCGAGCTTCGCGAGGTCCTGCTCGCCCATCCGTGCGTGGTCGCCTGGGTCAACGGCCACACCCACGAACACAAGATCACGGCCATAACGAATGGCTCCGGGCCAGCCGGCTTCTGGCAGGTGACGACCGCCTCGCACATCGACTGGCCGCAGCAGGCCCGGCTGATCGAGCTGCTCGCCGTCCGGCCGCGGCCTGGCCATCGCCTGCACGGTCATCGACAGCGCCGCCCCGGCCGGCTACGGCGGCGGCCCGGCCGGGCGGCTCCGGGCCGGGCGGCATCCGGGCCGGGCGACTCCGGGCCGGGCGGCTCCGGGCCGGGCGACGACGCCAGCCCGGCCCGGCTCGCGGCGCTGTCCCGCGAGCTGTCCGCCAACGACTGGCAGATCCGCGACCTGATCACCGCCGAGGGCGGCGCGGGCGCGGGCACCCCGGCCGACCGCAACGTCCTCCTCACCGTCGACTGGCCCCGGTAGCAGCCCTCAGTTCCGGGTGGCCAGCCACTGGTCGGCGGTCCGGCGGGCGGCGGCCAGGAACTCATCGAGCTGGGCGTCGTCCAGCCGGGCGTCGGCGGTCAGGGCACCGAGCATCAGGATCTCGGTGCGGTAGCTGGTGGCCGCGTCGATGTCGGCGGTGTCCTCGTCGGTGTAGACCGCGCGGATGAGCCGCTCGGCGGTCCGCGGGTCCAGCATCTCGGCGCCCCGGGCCGACCGGGCCCGGCACGTCGGTGACGTAGGCGGCCACCTCGGCGGCGGGCGCGGCCGGGGCGAACCGCCGGTCGGCCGCCCCGCAGAACGCGGCCAGGACCAGCGCCCGGTAGTCGAGCCGCGCGGCCGGGGCCAGCCGGTCCCAGCGGCGCGCGTGCTCGTCCGCCTGCCCGGCTAGCTGCGCCCGCAGCACCGCCAGCACCTCGTCGCTGATCGCCATCCGCATCCTCCCGCCGCCTGCCTGCCCGCCCGGCCGCCCGGCCGCCCGCCCGCGCGCACCGCCGCCCGCCTGCGCGGCCGCCGCCCGGCCACCCGCCGCCCGCCTGCGCCGGCCGCTGCCCGGCCACCGCCCGCCCGCCTGCGCGGCCGGCCGCCGGGTCCGCCCACATGATCGTGACCGATTGCCCGGGTCAGCGACGGGCAATCGGTCACGATCATGGAAAAAGCGGCGGCTGGGGCGGGTTAGTCGCGGACCGGGACGGGGCCGATGCCGAGGAGGGGCAGGAGGCCGGTGACGGAGTCCAGGATGTGCGGGGCGGCGGCCTGCTCCAGGTCCTCGCGGCTGGCCGCGCCGGTGAGGACGCCGGCCACCAGGCCGGCGCCGGCGCGCAGGCCGGACTCGACGTCGCTGGCGGTGTCGCCGACGACCGACCAGCTCGCTGACCGCGCCGCCGCCCAGGCGCAGCAGCGCGGTCAGCGGCAGGTCCGGCCACGGGCGGCCGCGGCCCGCGTCGGCGGGCGACAGGGCCAGGTCGATGATCGGCCGCCAGCCGAGCGCGTCCAGCAGGGCGTCCCGGGTGGCCGGGGCGAAGCCGGTGGCCAGGCACACCTTGATCCCGGCGGCCCGCAGCGCCGTGATCGTCTCCACCGCGCCGGGCAGCGGCGCGACGTCGCCCGCCCGGACGGCCTCGGCGTAGCGCTCCTCGAACACCTGGTTGGCCCGCTGGGCCCGCTCCTCGCCGCCGAGCACCGCGCGGAACACCTCGATCTTGGACTGGCCCATCGTGGCCTGGACGTAGGCGATGGCCTGGTCGTAGCCCGGCGCGCCGGGGATCAGCCCGCCCTCGGCCACGGCCGCGCCGAACGCGGTCATGACGCTGCCGTCGTCGGCGACGGTCGTGCCGGCCATGTCCAGGCAGGCGGTCGTGATCTGCTGGCTCATCGGCCCATCTCTCCCGGGCGGCTGGCTGTGCTGCGGCTGGCTCTGCTGCTGCTCACGGCGTCACGCGAAGGTCTCCTCGGCGATGGCGGGCGAGCAGGTCATGCCCCGCCCGCCGGGGCCGGTCACCAGGATGACGCCCGGCGCGACCTGCGAGCGGTGGTACAGCTCGGTCGTGGTGACCTGGCTGTAGACGCCGGCCC
The DNA here is from genome assembly GCA_963731085.1 of uncultured Actinomycetota bacterium. GTDB lineage: Bacteria > Actinomycetota > Actinomycetes > Streptosporangiales > Streptosporangiaceae > DASUBV01. The sequence goes on along the minus strand of CAVSUF010000019.1, from coordinate 138,304 downwards.
ACCGGCGCCGGGTAGGCGGCAGCGGCGGTCCCGAGCAGCTGCTCGGCCCGGCCGCGCAGGTGATCGTAGGCGGCCTCGTCCACGTCGAAGGCGAACGGCTCGTCGTACTCGTGGGTGTCCCCGATGGTCAGGCTGCCGTCCAGCCGCTGCACCAGCAGCAGCTGGGCCGCCGCGGCGGCCGCGGCGGGCTCCTGCGGCGGCAGCCGGTCCCGGCCGGGCAGGTCGTAGGCCGGGTAGTAGCGCAGCGAGTCCCCGTCGGCGACCGAGGTGGTCAGCTGGCCGTCGAACGGCTCGGTCTGCAGCATCTGCAGCCGGACCCGGCGCACCGGCGGGCGCTGGTAGCTGGCCAGGTGCGGGCCGGCGATGCCGGTGTGGGCGGCGCCGGTGCACAGCACGACCAGGTCGCCCCGGTGCCAGTCGCCGGTGTGGTCGCGGACGGCGTACGGCGCTACCTCGACGGCCTCCCGGCCGGGCAGCCAGGCGTAGCCGGGGGTGCCGCCCGACCCGCCTGCCAGCAGCCAGCCGCGGATGGCGGCGGGCACCTGGCGGGGCTCGACGATGGCGTCCCGGCGGCACAGCAGCGCTCCGGCGAACGGGCCCCGCAGCGCCGGGTTGACCTCCCGGGCGGCTGCCGCGTCCAGCAGCTCGAAGCCCCGCTCGGCCGCGTCGGGCAGCGCGGCGGCCTCCTTGAGCAGGGCCAGCTCGGCGTCGCTGGCCGCCACGGTCAGCGACCCGTGCGCGCGGAACCCGGCCGCCGGGACGTCGGCGGCCAGTTCCTCCCACAGCTCGCCGGGCGCGCACGGCCAGGTCCAGCTCCGGGCCGGCCGCCCGGCCGCTGACCCAGACCAGGCCGAAGTTGCGCACGCTGGCGCCGCGCGGGCCCGGCTCGCGCTCCAGGTGCACCACGTCCAGGCCGCGGCGCCGGGCCGACACGGCGTGCATCAGCCCGAGAACGCCGCCCCCGACGATGACGACTCGCTCCACCGGCCGCTCCTTCCCCATCCGCCGCGCCTAGTTAACCGTGCGCGGCTGACACCTCAGTGAACAGGAGGCGACAGGCGTCCCGCTACTGGGCAGCGTCACCTGAGGCAGCGTCACGCGAGGCAGCGTCACCCGGGGCCGGGGCCTGGGGCGCCCGGGGCCGGGGCGCCTGGGGGCGGGGCGAGCAGCGCGCGGCTCTCGATCAGGGCCAGGGCGGCCCGGGACGCGCTGGCCGCGGCCCGGTCGATCGCCTCCGGTCCGTCGTCGAAGTGCCCGTCCAGCAGGAACATCGCGTAGCCCCGGAGACTGGCCTCCAGTGCCTCGAACAAGGCGTCGGTGGCCTGCTCGTCGCCCCCGATGACCGCTCGCACGCTGGAGTCGAACGCGTCGTTCACCGGCTTGGCCGCCGCCTCGAGTTCGGGATGGCGCCGCTTGTCCAGGCCGTGGGTGTACATCATCTCGAACAGGGGGCGCCGGGCCGCGGCGAAGCGGACATAGGCACGGACGAGCTCGGCCAGCCGACGGTCCGGCGACGAGCCCGGATCGTCGCCCCCGGCCAGCTCGGCCGCGAACAGCTCGTAGCCCCGGGCCGCTACCGCGGCCAGCAGGGCGTCCCGGTCGCTGAAGTGAGCGTAGGGGGCGCTCACCGCCACCCCCAGCCGGCGGCTGGCCTCGGCCAGGGAGAAGTCGCGCAGCCCGCGCTCGCCGATCAGCTCAATGGCGGTCTCGATCAGCGCCGCCCGCAGGTCGCCATGGTGATAGCGGCCGCCCTTGCCGGACCTGGGCATGGCAGCAGCGTAGATCCCCTGGCCGCCACCGCCCAAGCGGGCCGCGCCGCGCGGTACCGGGCCGGGTCCGGCCCCGCCGCTCCCCTTGACCCCGGTCCTCATGCGAGTATCTTATCACCTATCAGATTCTTAGTGTCTATCAGATAGGGGCAGGCGTGCGGAAGCTGCTGCGGCACCGGGATGCCCGGCTGTACCTGGCCGGGCAGTCGCTGTCCATCGCCGGGGACAACGCGCTGTGGCTGGCCATGGGGATCTACGTGAAGATCCTCACCGGCAGCAGCAGCGCGGCCGGGCTGACGTTCCTCGCCTACGTCTGCGGGTCGATGCTGGCCCCGGCGGCCGGCCTGCTGGCCGACCGCGTCCGGCGGCGGCCGCTGCTGCTCATCGCCAACCTGGCCGGGGCGGCGCTGGTCGGCACGCTGCTGGCGGCCGGGCCGGGCCGGGTGTGGCTGATCTACGCGGTGATGTTCGGCTACGGGGCGGTCGGCAGCCTGATCAGCGCCGCGCAGACCGCGCTGATCCCCGTCATCGTGCCCGCCGAGCTGCTGGGCGAGGCCAACGCGGTGCTGGGGGCGGCATCCACCGGCCTGCGGATCATCACGCCGCTGGCCGGCGCCGGGCTGCTGGCGCTGGCCGGGCCGGCGCCGGTGATCGCGCTGGACGCGGCGACGTTCGCGATCGCCGCGCTGACCACGGCCGCGCTGCGCACCCGCGAGCCGGCCCCGCCGCGGCCGGGGCGGGCGGTGTCCGGGCAGCCGGTGTCCGGGCAGTCGGTGGCCGGGCAGTCGGCGGGCGGGCAGTCGGCGGGCGGGCGGTCGCTGGCCGGGCGGGCGGTGGCCGACGGGGACCTGGCTCCGGCTGAGCCCGCGGCCAGGCTGCGGGCCGAGGTGACCGCCGGGATGCGGCACCTGGTCCGGACCCCGGACCTGCGCCGGCTGCTGCAGGCCGGGGTGGTGGCGCTGCTGGCCTTCGGCTTCTTCGAGACGGTGCCGTTCGCGGTGGTCGGCCAGGGCCTGGGCCGGGCGCCGACCTTCCTGGGCGTGCTGGAGACCGGCATGGGCGCCGGCGCGCTGGCCGGGGCGGCCGCCGCCGCGCCGGTCATGCGCCGGATCGGCGAGCGGGGCCTGGTGGCGGCCGGGCTGGCGAGCTCGGCCGCGGCGTGCCTGCTCCTGCTCAGCCACTCCCTGCCCGCCGTGCTGGCCGGGATGGCGGTGGAGGGCGCCGACATCGTGTGGGTCAACGTGGGCGCGTACACGATGCTGCAGCGGCTCACCCCGGCGGGGCTGCTGGGCCGGGCCGAGGCGGCGCTGAACCTGGGCGTGCTGATCCCGCAGGCGGCGTCGATCGCGCTGGGCGCCGCGCTGCTGAGCGTGCTCGGCTACCGGGTGCTGCTGGTCATCATGGCCGTCGTGCTGGGGGCGGCCTGCGCCCCGCTGCTGCGCCCCCGCCGCACCCGGCCCGTGGTGGTCAGCACCGTGGTGGTCAGGCCCGTGGTGGTCAGCACCGTGGTGGCTGACGCAGCGGTCAGCCTGGCTCGCCCACGTCAACCCAGCTGAGCGTGCGGTCCACGGCCTTGCGCCAGGCGGCATAGCCTTCCGCCCGCTGGGCGTCATCCCAGTGCGGCTCCCAGCGGCGGTCTTCCTGCCAGTTGCGCCGCAGTTCTTGCGGGGAGGACCAGAACCCGACGCCCAGGCCGGCCGCGTAGGCGGCGCCCAGCGCGGTGGTCTCGGCCACCACCGGCCGGGACACCGGCACGCCCAGGATGTCGGCCTGAAGCTGCATGCACAGGGCGTTGGCGGTGACGCCGCCGTCCACCCGGAGCACGTCGATGGCCACGCCGGAGTCCTGGCGCATGGCCTCGACCACGTCCCGGGTCTGGTAGCCGATCGACTCCAGCGTGGCCCGGGCCAGGTGGGCGCTGGTGTTGTAGCGGGACAGGCCGACGATCGCGCCGCGGGCGTCGGGCCGCCAGTACGGGGCGAACAGCCCGGAGAAGGCGGGCACGAAGTAGACCCCGCCGTTGTCGGCCGCCTGCGCGGCCAGGGTCTCGCTCTGCGCCGCGTCGGTGATGATGCCCAGCTGGTCGCGCAGCCACTGGACGGCGGCGCCGGTAACGGCGATCGAGCCTTCCAGCGCGTAGGCGGGCGGGTCGCCGCCGAACTGGTAGCAGACCGTGGTGAGCAGCCCGTGCTGAGACCGGACCGGGCGGCTGCCCACGTTGAGCAGCAGGAAGCTGCCGGTGCCGTAGGTGTTCTTGGCCTCGCCGGGGCTCAGGCAGACCTGGCCCACGGTGGCCGCCTGCTGGTCGCCCAGCACGCCGGTCAGCGGCACCTCGCCGCCGAGGGGGCCGTCGCGGCGGGTCATGCCGTAGCCGCGCGGGTCGGCTGAGGGCCGGATGGCGGGCAGCATCTCGCGCGGGATGCCGAAGAACGACAGCAGCTCGTCGTCCCAGTCCAGGGTGTCCAGGTCCATCAGCATGGTCCGGCTGGCGTTGGTCGGGTCGGTCGCGTGCACGCCGCCGTCGGGGCCGCCGGTCAGGTGCCACAGCAGCCAGGTGTCGACCGTGCCGAAGATCGCGTGGCCGGCCCGGGCCGCGGCCCGGGCGCCGTCGGCGTGCTCCAGGATCCACTGGATCTTCCCGGCCGAGAAGTAGGCCGACGGGGGCAGCCCGGCCCGCTCCCGGATGACCTGGCCCCGGCCGTCGGCGTCCAGGGCGGCGGCGATCTGGTCGGTGCGGGTGTCCTGCCACACGATCGCGTTGCCGAACGGCTCCCCCGTGCGGCGGTCCCACACCAGCGTGGTCTCCCGCTGGTTGGTGATGCCGACGGCGGCCAGGTCGGCGGCGCCCAGCCGGGCGGCGCGCAGCGCGCCCCCGATGACCTCGGCGGTCCGCGCCCAGAGCTGGTCCGGCCGGTGCTCCACCCAGCCGGGCCGGGGCATGACCTGCTCGTGCTCAAGCTGGCAGCGGGCCACCTCGCGGCCCCCGTGGTCGAAGATCATGAACCGGGTGCTGGTGGTGCCCTGGTCGATCGCGCCGACGAAATCGGGCATCCGGCCTCCTGTCGGCAGGGAGCGGCCGCAGCCGCCTGGTCACGTGAACATCTGGGACAACTCCGGCACGCGCCGCCACGCCGGTACCAGCGCCTGGCTTACGCTCGGACTGGTACTAGTTTCGCCGGACCACGCACGCAGCGGGAGGCCAGATGGCACAGGTACTGGGCATCGACATCGGCGGCACCGGCATCAAGGGCGCTCCGGTGGACGTGGCCGCCGGCGGGCTGACGACCGAGCGGCGCAAGCTGGACACCCCGCACCCGGCCAAGCCGGACGCGGTGGCCAAGGTGGTGCAGGAACTGGTGACCGGGTTCGGGTGGTCCGGCCCGATCGGCTGCACGTTTCCCGGCGTGATCGCCTCCGGCGTGGTCCGCACCGCCGCCAACGTGGACCCCGACTGGATCGGGGTGAACGCGGCCGACCTGTTCGGCCAGGCCACCGGCCAGCCGGTGGCGGTGGTCAATGACGCCGACGCGGCCGGCCTGGCCGAGATGAAGTTCGGCGCGGGAGTCGGCCAGCGCGGCACCGTGCTCATGCTGACCTTCGGCACCGGCATCGGCAGCGCGCTGTTCATCGACGGCATCCTGGTCCCGAACACCGAGTTCGGCCACATCGAGGTCCGCGGCAAGGACGCCGAGAAGCGCGCCTCCGAGCTGGTCCGCGAGACCCGCGACCTGAGCTGGGGCAAGTGGGCCGGGCGGGTGGATGAGTACCTGGAGCACATGGAGCGCCTGCTGTCGCCGACCCTGATCATCATCGGCGGCGGCATCAGCAAGCGGTCCGAGAAGTTCCTGCCGCTGCTGACCGGCCTGCAGGCCCCGGTGGTGCCGGCCAAGATGCTCAACGACGCCGGGATCGTCGGCGCGGCCATGACGATCGCCCCGGCGCAATAGCGGCTGGGCGCGGCCGGCGGCCCGGTTAGCCGGCCTCCTCCAGGGCGGCGACCGCGCGGGCGGCGGCGGTGCCGATGGCGGCGTTGACGGCGGCGTCCCGGCCGGGCTGGCCGGTCCGGGTGAACACCGCCATCGCGTAGCCCCGCCCGCCGGGATACTCGACCACGCCGACCTCGTTGCGGATCACGCCCATCAGGCCGCCGCTCTTGGCCGCCACCCGGGCCGGCGGCGGGAAGCCGCTGGCCAGGCGGTGCCGGGTGAGCTGGTTGCGCATGAGCCAGCGCAGCCGGGCGCAGGCCGGGGCCGGCCCGGCCTGGTCGGCCCAGACCAGCCGCAGCAGGGTGGCCATGTCCCGGGGCGTGGTCCGGGTGGCATGGGCCGGGCTCAGCGCGGCGGCGCCGTGGATGCGGGCGGTGACCCGCTCCACCTCGGCCGCCGGGTGGGGCTGGTCAAGCCAGCCGGCCGCCTGCGCCCAGCCCGCGAAGCCGGCCTCGCGGCCGATGGAGTCGATGGCGGTCCGCAGGTCGGCGGTGATGACCGTGCCGGCCAGCCCGAGGCGGGCGCCGGCCGCGTTGACCGCGTCGATGCCGACCCGGTGCAGCAGGGCATCGGTGGCCCGGTTGTCGCTGATCGTCAGCATGGCGGTGACCAGGTCCCGCAGCGACGCCTCGGCGTCATCGGAGAACAGGGCGAACCCGGTCGGCCCCGGCGTGCCGGCGGCGGGCAGGATGACCCGCCCGGCCGGGTCCAGGCGGCCGTCCTCGAACGCGGTCAGGACCTCCAGCGCGACGCACACCTTGAACACTGACGCCGAGACCACCGGCTCGCCAGCCGCCACGGCGGCCTCCTGGCGGCCGTCCAGCGACTGCACGCAGAGCTGGCCCGTGCAGGCGGCCTGCCCGAACACAGCCGCGACGGCCGCGCTCAGGTCAGCGGCGGGCACGTCACGGGTCAGCAGCGCGGCGGGCGGGCGGCGCGTCGGCCGGGGCGCTGAACGGCACCGCCCCGCCGTCCGGGGCGGGCAGCGGCGGCCCGGTCTCCGGACCGGACTCGCGCGGCCCCGGCAGCAGGGCGTCCCCGGCGGCCGGCTGGGGGGCCGCCTCGGGCCGGGCCTGGCGGTCGCGCAGGACCAGGATCAGCTCGATGGCGCCGATCGTGAGGCCCGCGGCCAGCGGCCAGAAGGCCAGCGCGCCGCGGGCGCCCAGGTCGGGCGGCTGGCGGATAAGCTGCCCGGCCCGGCCGGTGCTGAGCTCGTGCCGGAACGCGGCCAGGCCGTCCCGGCTGCCCGCCCAGTTGGCGGCGAACGCGGCCAGGGTAGCGCCGGCCAGCGCGCCGGCCACCGGCAGCGGGCCGTGGCGGCGGACCCCGAGCAGCCAGGCGGCCAGCCCGATCAGCAGGCCGCCGGCGACGGCGACGATCGCGAACCAGGCGTCAGCGGCGATGAACGCGGTCGTCTCCGGGTTGACCACGAACGCCACGCCGGGGCTGGACACCGCGTACACGGCCTGCGGGGCGAGCGCGGACCAGGCCAGGCCGCCCGCCACGCCGACGACCACGCTGCCCGCCACGATGAGCAGCGTCACCACCAGAACCCGGGGGCCGGTGGCCGGGGCGCCGCCGGCGGAGCGGCCGGAAGCTAGGTGCTGCGAAGAATCTGCCATTCTCCGCGACAGCGTAGTTGACGCATCCGGCCCGCGCGGTAACCGGCCGGGAGCAGTGTGCTACCCGAGATCACCCCGGCGCGGCAGCGGTCACCGGGACCCCGCGGCCTTGCTAGGTTTAGAGCACGTCCTCGCAGCCGAAATGTCCCGCTCACACTCGCTGGAGAGCTCATGATCGAGGCTCGCGACCTTACGAAGAGATATGGCGACAAGGTGGCGGTAGACCACCTGTCGTTCACGGTCCAGCCGGGCCGGGTCACCGGGTTCCTCGGGCCGAACGGCGCCGGGAAGTCCACCACCATGCGGCTGATCCTCGGCCTCGACCGGGCTCAGGCGGGCAGCGCCACGATCGACGGCCGGCGCTACGCCGACCTGCCCAGCCCGCTGCGGACCGTCGGCGCGCTGCTGGAGGCCAAGTCGGTGCACACCGGCCGGAGCGCCGCCAACCACCTGCTGTTCCTGGCCCAGACCCAGGGCCTGCCGCGCAAGCGGGTCGACGAGGTGCTGGAGCTGGTCGGCCTGAAGGACGTGGCCCGCAAGCGGGCCGGGGGCTTCTCGCTCGGCATGGGCCAGCGGCTGGGCATCGCGGCCGCGCTGCTCGGCGACCCGCGGGTGCTGCTGCTGGACGAGCCGGTCAACGGGCTGGACCCGGAGGGCGTGCTGTGGGTCCGGAACCTGATGAAGCACCTGGCCAGCGAGGGCCGCACGATCTTCGTCTCCAGCCACCTGATGAACGAGATGGCGGTCACCGCCGACCACCTGATCGTGATCGGCCGGGGCAGGCTGATCGCCGACGCGCCACCGAGGACGTGATCGCGCGCAGCTCGTCGGAGTCGGTCCGGGTCCGGGTGCGCACCCCGGACGCGGCCAGGCTGACGCCGCTGATCCGGCCGAGGGCGGCCAGCGTCAGCCGCGGTCGCCGAGGGCCCCGACGCCGGGGCGCTCATGGTCACCGGCCTGCCCGCCGCCGCGGATCGGCGAGCTGGCGGCGTCCGCGCTCGGTCGTGCTGCACGAGCTCAGCCCGCAGCTTGCCACGCTGGAGGAGGCGTTCATGGAACTGACCGCGGGCAGCCTGGAGTACGGCCAGTCACGGCCCGGCCGACCGCGGCCGCCGGCGGCCGCCCGCGACGCCGGGGAGGCTCTGATGACCGCCGCACCCGCCAGCGCCCGCGGCCGGCATCCCGGCCGCCCGCCGCCGTCCCGCGCGGCCGGGCCGGGTTCGGGCACCTGCTGATCTCGGAGTGGACGAAGATCCGCTCGGTGCGCTCCACGGTCTGGACGCTGCTCGCGTTCGTGGTCATCACCGTCGGCCTGACCGTGCTGATCTCGCTGCTACCTCGGCGCAACTGGAACAACGGCCCGCGTCCGCCGGCCCGCGACGCGACGATCATCAGCGACCCGGTGAGCGCGATCCTGGGCGTCGGGGCCGGCCCTGGGCCAGCTCACGATCTGCGTGCTGGGCGTGATGGTGATCAGCACCGAGTACTCCACCGGCGTGATCCGGGCCTCGCTGCTGGCCGTGCCCCGGCGGCTGCCGATGCTGGCGGCCAAGGCTGGTCGTGTTCGCGGTGCTCATCGCGGTCGTGGCCGAGATCGTCGCGTTCGCCTCGTTCTTCGCCGGCGCGGCCATCCTGCACAGCCACGTGGCGTCTCGCTGAGCGACCCGAGCGTGACCCGGGCGGTGGTCGGCGCGGGCCTGTACCTGACCGTCCTGGGGCTGTTCGCCATCGGCGTCGGCGGGCTGATCCGGCACACGGCCGGGGCGATCAGCGCGGTCATCGGCATCGTGCTGATCCTGCCGATCATCACTAGCCTGCTGCCCAGCAACACCTGGGATGACCACATCAACGCCTACGTGCCGTCGATGGCCGGGTCGCTGGTCACCCACGCGCAGGCCAGCTCCGGAGACCTGCTGACCGCCTGGCAGGGCTTCGGGGTGCTGTGCATCTGGGCCGCGCTGGCGCTGATCGGCGCCGCCGTGCTGCTCAAGCGCCGCGACGCCTGACCTGGCTTCGCTGACACGGTGGTTCGTTGACACTGCGGGAGGGCTTCACTAGATTTCCTAGGGTTCGCGCCAGAACTCGTGTTCGCGATACGCACGCCATCCCTGGGAGCATCGCCGTGACATTTCTCGATGAGGCGACCTGGCGGGGCAAGGTCTACTCCGGCGGGTGGGTGAGCGGCCAGGGCGAGGCGCCGGTCATCGAGCCGGCCACCGGTAACGAGCTGGGCCGGACCGGCATCGCCGGCCCGGCCGACGTCGCCGCCGCGGTCGCCCGGGCCGCGGCCGCCCAGCCCGCCTGGGCCGCCACGCCGCACACCCAGCGGGCCGCGATCCTGCGCAAGGCGGCCGAGATCTGGCTGGCCAACGCGGCCGAGATCGAGGGCTGGAGCATCCGCGAGGGCGGCAAGATCCCGCCCGCGGCGCAGTTCGAGACCCACGTCGCCACCGAGGAGATCTTCGAGGCCGCCACGCTGCCCAACCGGGCCACCGGCGAGATCATCCCCAGCGAGCAGCCCCGGCTGAGCTTCGTCGAGCGGATCCCGGCCGGCGTGGTCGGCGTGATCGCGCCGTTCAACTTCCCGCAGATCCTGGCGATCCGGTCGGTGGCGCCCGCGCTGGCCCTGGGCAACGCGGTGGTCCTCAAGCCGGACCCGCGCACCGCGGTGTGCGGCGGCGTGGTGCTGGCCCGGGTGTTCGAGGAGGCCGGGCTGCCCGACGGCCTGCTGCACGTGCTGCCCGGCGGCGTCGACGCGGGCGAGGCGCTGATCACCGAGCCGGCCGTCCGGGTCATCTCGTTCACCGGCTCGACGGCGGCGGGCCGCCGGGTCGGCGAGCTGGCCGCCCGTCACCTCAAGCGCGTCCACCTGGAACTCGGCGGCAACTCCGCGCTCGTCGTCCTCGACGATGCCGACCTCGACCTGGCGGCGTCGGCCGGCGCCTGGGGATCGTTCCTCCATCAGGGGCAGATCTGCATGACGACGGGTCGGCACCTGGTCGCACGCCGCCATCTACGACGAGTACGTGGCCCTTCTGGCCGACAAGGCCGCGCACCTGCCGGTGGGTGACCCGGCCAGCGGGCCAGGTCGCGCTCGGGCCGGTGATCGACGAGCGGCAGCGGGACAAGATCCACGCGATGGTGACCGGCACGGTCGACGCGGGCGCCCGGCTGGCCGCCGGGGGCACCTACGAGGGGCTGTTCTACCGGCCGACGGTGCTGGCCGAGATCGCGCCGTCGCATGCCGGCCTACGCGGACGAGGTGTTCGGCCCGGTCGCGCCGGTGCTGCGGTTCGCCGACCGACGACGAGGCGGCCAAGCTGGCCGCCGACAGCGAGTACGGGCTGTCGCTGGGCATCCTGACCCGCGACGTGATGCGCGGGCTGGACCTGGCCCGCCGGATCCCGACCGGGATCGTGCACATCAACGAGCAGACCGTGGACGACGAGCCGAACGCGCCGTTCGGCGGCGTGCTGGCGTCGGGCACCGGCGCCCGGTTCGGCGGCAGCGCCAACCTCGAGGCGTTCACCGACACCCGGTGGGTGACGGTGCGGGGCGACATCGCGCCGTACCCGTTCTAGGGCCGAGGGAGACCGGTGCCAGCGCAGGTACGGCGGACGCGGACGCAGGTCGGCATCGTCGGCGCCGGGCCCGGCCGGGCTGCTGCTGTCGCACCTGCTGGCCCGGCGCGGGATCGACTCGGTCCTGGTCGAGCTGCGCAGCCGGGCCTACTGCGAGGCGCGGCAGCGGGCCGGGGTGCTGGAGCAGGGCAGCGTGCGACCTGCTGCGCGCGGCCGGCCTCGGCGCCCGGCTGGACGCCGAGGGCCTGGAGCACGGCGGCATCTACCTCCAGTTCGGCGGCGAGCGGCACCACCTGGACTTCCGCGAGCTGGCCGGCGCGACCGTCACGGTGTACGCGCAGACCGAGGTGGTCAAGGACCTGATCGCGGCCCGGCTGGCGGCCGGGGCGGCGATCGAGTTCGAGGTCACCGACACCGAGGTGGCCGACCTGGAGACCGACCGCCCGGTGCTGCGCTACACCAGCCGCCGACGGGACGCCGCGCGAGGTCACCTGCGACGCCATCGCCGGCTGCGACGGGTTCCACGGCATCTGCCGGGCCGCCATCCCGGCCGCCCGGCGGGTGGTGTCCGAGCGCGACTACCCGTACGCCTGGCTGGGCATCCTGGCCCGGGTCCCGCCGTCCACCGACGAGCTGATCTACGCCCACCATCCCCGCGGCTTCGCCCTGCACAGCCTGCGCAGCCCGGCAGGTCAGCCGCCTGTACCTGCAGGTGCCGCCGGGCACCGACGTCGCCGAGTGGCCCGATGACCGGATCTGGGCCGAGCTGCAGACCCGGCTCGGGCTGCCCGGCTGGGACCTGAAAGAGGGCCCGGTCCTGGAGAAGAGCGTCACCCCGATGCGCAGCTTCGTGAGCGAGCCGATGCGGCACGGGCGGCTGTTCCTGGCCGGCGACGCGGCCCACATCGTGCCGCCGACCGGGGCCAAGGGCCTCAACCTGGCCCTGGCCGACGTGTGCCGTGCTGGCCGACGCGCTGGCCGCGCTGCTGGCCGAGGGCCGGCCGAGCTGGCCGACGCCTACTCGGCCGACCTGCCTGGACCGGGTGTGGCGGTCGACGCACTTCTCCTGGTGGATGACGACCATGCTGCACGGCACGCCGGGCGCCGACGCGATGGAGGCCCGGCTCCAGCTAGCCCAGCTGCGCTACGTCACCACCTCGCGGGCGGCGGCGCGTCCCTGGCCGAGAACTACACCGGCTACCCGCCGCTGCTGCCCGGCCCGCGGCTCCTTTCCTCAGGCCCAGCCCGGCGGTCAGGACTCAGCGGCCAGCACGTCCAGGGCGCGCGCAGGTCAGCCGGGTAGTCGCTGGCGAACTCCACCCGGCGCCCGTCGGCCGGATGCGCGAAGCCCAGCCGGACCGCGTGCAGCCACTGCCGGGTCAGGCCGAGCCGGGCCGCCAGCACCGGGTCGGCCCCGTACAGCCGGTCCCCCGCGCACGGGTGCCGGATGGCCGACATGTGCACCCGGATCTGATGGGTGCGGCCGGTCTCCAGGATGATCTCGACCAGGCTGGCGGCCCGGAACGCCTCCAGCGTGTCGTAGTGGGTGACCGACGGCCGCCCGTCGGCGACCACGGCGAACCGGCCGTTCCCGGCCGGGTGCCGGGCGATCGGCGCGTCCACCGTGCCGCGCAGCGGGTCCGGGTGGCCCTGGACCAGCGCGTGATAGACCTTGTCCACCTCGCGCTCGCGGAACGCCTGCTTGAGCGCGCTGTAGGCGGACTCGCTCTTGGCCACCACCATGAGGCCGGTGGTGGCGGCGTCCAGGCGGTGCACGATGCCCTGCCGCTCGGCGGCACCGCTGGTGGCGATGGTGTGCCCGCCGGCCAGCAGGCCCGCCAGCACGGTCGGGCCGGTCCAGCCGGGAGTGGGGTGGGCGGCCACGCCGACCGGCTTGTCGACCACGATGATGTCGGTCGTCCTCGAAGACCACCCGCAGGCCGGGCACGGGCTCGGGCCGGGTCCGCAGCGGCACGGGCGGCGGCGGGAGGGTCACGTCCAGCCACTCCCCGGCCGGGACCCGGTCGGACTTGGCCGCCAGGCGGCCGCCGACCAGAACGTCGCCCGCGCCGATCAGCTCGGCCGCGGCGGCCCGGGACAGGCCGAACATCCGGGCCAGCGCGGCGTCCAGGCGCTCGCCGTCCAGGCCGTCCGGCACGGGCACCCGGCGCTGGCCCGGGCTGGCCCCCTGGACGGTCACCGGCCCTGGCCCGGGCCGGGGTCGCCGGCCTGGCCGGCGGCCAGCTCGGCCTCGGCCAGTTCCAGGTCCCGCTCGCGCTGGCCGTCCAGGCGCGATGCCGCGAGCGGACAGCAGGACGGCCAGGATGCCGCCGCAGACGATGGCCGAGTCGGCCAGGTTGAAGACGGGCCAGTGCGGCAGCTCGATCCAGTCGACCACGTAGCCGCGGAACAGGCCGGGGCTGCGGAAGATCCGGTCGATCAGGTTGCCGCCGGCCCCGCCGAGCAGCAGGCCCAGCGACAGCGCCCAGGGCAGGCTGCGGATGCGTCGCGAGGTGCGCAGGATCAGCACGATCACGCTGACCGCGATGGCCGAGAACACGACGGTCAGCGAGGTGCCGATGCTGAACGCGGCGCCGGGGTTGCGCGATACCAGCAGCTTCAGGAAGCCGCCCGGCAGCCGCACCGGCGGCTGGCCCGACAGCCGGGTCACCACCAGCAGCTTGGAGATGATGTCCAGGGCCAGCACGGCCACGGCCACGCCGACCAGGACCCGGACCCGCGAGCGCCCGGCAGCGGCGGACGGCTCCGCGGGGCTGGCTGATCCGGCCGGCGACGAGGCTGGCCCGGCGGGCGGGGCGGGGGTAGCGGGCTGGCCGTCAGCGGGCGCCCGCTGGCCTGTCAGCGACGCTCCTCGCGCTGCTTGCAGGCCACGCACAGGACGGCCCGGGGGAAGGCCAGGAGCCGGGCTTTCCCGATCGGCTGGCCGCACGACTCGCAGGTGCCGTAGGTGCCGGCCTCGATCCGGGCCAGCGCGTGCTCGGTCTGGGCCAGCAGTTCCCGGGCGTTGTGGGTGAGGGCCAGTTCCTGCTCGCGCTCGAATGTCTTGGCGCCCTGGTCAGCCTGGTCGTCGCCGGCGTCCCCGGTGGCGTCGCTCAGCCGGCTGGCGATGTCGGACTCGGTGCGCTCAATGTCGGCCCGCAGTTCGTCCGCCTCGGCGGCAAGCTGGTCCCGCACCTCGCTGACCTCGACATCCGTCCAGGCCTGCTCGCCTGGCCGGAAGGCCAGCGCAGCAGCCCCTGAAGGCGCGGCAGCGGTCATGTCCCGCCTCCCTGGTACCCGTAGAAAGATGAGTTGTCCCCGCGGACAGTCACCGGAGGATAGGTGCTGACGGCGACCGTCCGCAAACCTACCGGGCCGACGGCTCCATCCAGAACAAGGTCACCGCTGGGCGATACATTCCGCCCCATCTACTGATGACCTTGGGTATACGACCCAATACTCTAAGTGAGAAATGCGCGGCCGGCCCGGGCGCTGCTCGGTTATCGTCGTGCCGTGTCCGCCGTGCTTCCCGTCCCCGCCGCCCCGGCCGGGACGCCGGGGAGCCCGGACCTGCCCGGCTATCGAGCGGGAGATGCTGCGCCGCTGGCGGGCCGGCCAGGTCCCCGAGCGGGCCCGGCGGCAGGCGGCCGGCGGCCCGCGCTGGACGTGCTACGCCGCTCCCCGCCCGGCGTCCGGGGTGCCCGGCGTGCACCACCTGCCGGCCCTGGTGCTGGCCGACGCGGTGGCCCGGTTCCACTCCATGCGGGGCCGGCACGTGCCCCGCCGGGTGGTCTGGGACTGCCACGGCCTGGCCGTGGAGGTGGCCGTCGAGCGGGAACTCGGCCTGGCGGGCCGGGCCGCCATCGAGGCGTACGGCGTCGCCCCGTTCGCGGCCCGCTGCCGCGAGTCAGCGCTGCGGCACGCCGCCGCGATCACCCGCATGGCGGCCCGGGCGGGCTGCTGGGAGGACCCGGCGGGTACCGCCCGGACGATGGACACCGGTTACGTGGAGTCGGTCTGGTGGTCGCTGCGGGAGGCGTTCCGCCGCGGCCTGCTGGTCCGCGACGTCCGGGTCAGCCCGTACTGCCCGCGCTGCGAGACGCCGCTGTCCAGCCGGGAGCTGGCCCAGCCGGGGG
This sequence comes from uncultured Actinomycetota bacterium, assembly GCA_963731085.1. Lineage (GTDB taxonomy): Bacteria > Actinomycetota > Actinomycetes > Streptosporangiales > Streptosporangiaceae > DASUBV01. The sequence goes on along the minus strand of CAVSUF010000019.1, from coordinate 123,210 downwards.
TCTGGCGGGAGGTATCCGACCCGTCGGTGATCCTGCGCCTGCGGCTGCGCGAGGCCCCGGCCGGGGCTCCCGCCGGGTCGCTGCCGGATTTAGTCGGCGCGGACCTGCTGGCCTGGACGACGGCGCCGTGGGCGCTGGTGGCCAACGCGGCGGTGGCGGCGGACCCGGACCGGACCTACGCGGTGGCCCGCCGGTCCGGGCACGGCGACCGGGTCGTGGTGGCCGACGACCGGGCCGCCCGGGTCCTGGGCGAGGGCTGGCACGTCACCGGCCGCCTGCGCGGCGCCGACCTGGCCGGCGCCCGGTACGAGCCGCCACTGCCGCTGATCGACCTGCCGGACTCGCACCGGGTCATCACCGCGTCCTGCATCCTGGCCGGGGAGGGCACGGGCCTGGTCCCGGTGGCGCCCGCGTTCGGCGCCGATGACCTGGCCGCGGCCCGCGAGCACGGCCTGGCCGCGGTGAGCCCGGTGCGGCCCGACGGCACGTTCGCGCCGGACATCCCGATGGTGGGCGGGATGCCCGCCCGGGCCGCCAGCCCCCGGCTGCTCAGCGACCTGGCCGACCGGGGCCTGGTGCTGGCGGCCGGGCGCCGCGAGCACCGCCGCCCGCACTGCTGGCGGTGCGGCACCGCGCTGCTGCCGCTGGCCCAGCCGGCCTGGCTGATCCCGGCCCGCGCGGCCGGGGACCGGTCACCTCCGGCTGGGGCCGCCGGGCATCCGCCGGCCGCCGCGGGCCAGGCGCCCGAGTGGCGGGGCGAGGCCGGCCGGACCGGGGACTGGGTCGTCTCGCGGACCCGTTACTGGGGCACGCCCCTGCCGCTGTGGACCTGCCCGGCCGGGCACGTGACCGCCGTCGGGTCGCTGGCCGAGCTATCCGCCCTGGCCGGGCGCGACGTGACCGGGCTGGACCCGCACCGACCCCAGATTGACGGGGTAACGCTGCCCTGCCCGGACTGCGGCGCGACAGCCCGCCGGGTACCGGAGGTCACCGACTCCTGGTACGACGCGGGCGCCCTGCCGTTCGCGGGACCCGGCTTCCCCTACCGGGGCGAGCAGGAGGTGGCGGCCAGCTACCCGGCCCAGCTGGCCTGCGCCGACGCCGACCAGGCCGGCCTCTGGCTGCCCGCGGTGGTGACAGTCAGCACGCTGGCCCTGGGCCGGCCGCCGTTTCAGAACGCGGCCTGCCCCGAGCCGGTGACGGACGCGCAGGGCCAGCCGATGAGCCGGGGCCGGGGCAACGTGCAGGACCCGCTGGCCCTGCTGGACTGGTGCGGCGCCGACGCCATGCGATGGTTCCTGGCCGCCGCCGGGCCGGCGGGTGAGGCCCGGCAGGTCACTGCCGACGCGCTGGACGGGATCGTCCGCACGGTCCTGCTGGCCTACTGGGAGAGCGTGTCGCTGGCCATCCGCCACCTCGGCCCGGCCGACGGCGGCGCCTGGCCGGCCGCGGGGCAGCCGACCACGGGCGCAGCCGACCGTGGGGCGGCCTGCCCTGGACCGCTGGCTGCTCAGCGAGACCGCCGTCCTGACCGGCGAGGTAACCGGGGCGCTGGAGGAGTTCCGGCTCAGTGTGGCGGGGGGGCGGATCGCGGCGTTCATCGACGGGCTCGCCCGCTGGTACGTGCCCCTGGCCCGGTCGCGGCTGCGGGATGGCCCGGCTACGCCGGAAGGGGCCAGCGCCGTGGCCGCCCTGCGTACGGCAGTAGCCGTGCTGACCCGGCTGATGGCGCCGGTCACGCCGTTCCTCACCGACTATGCCTGGGGCTTGCTGGGCGGGCCGCCGGACTCGGTGCACCTGGCCGCCTGGCCGGCGGCGGATGCGAGCCTGATCGACCCCGGGCTGGGGGCCGAGATGGCGCTGGCGCGCCGGGTGGCTGACCTGGGGCGGGCGGCGCGGGCCGAGGGCGGCCTGGGGAGTCAGCCAGTGGGCCGGGCGCTGGTCAGCGCGGCCGGGTTCGCGGGCCTGCCGGATGAGGTGCGGGAGCATGTCCGGGCCATGCTGAACGCGGGGGTGGTGGAGTCGCTGGCGCCGGATGCCGGGCCGGCCGGAGCGGGGTCTGCGGGGTGGGCGGGGTCTGCCGGGTCGGCCGGGTCTTCCGGGTCCCGGGTCGGCGGGGTCGGCCGGTTACCGGGCCGGCCGGGTGCGGCGGGGTGGGCGGTGGCTGGCGAGGGGGATGCGGCGGTGGCGCTGGAGGTCGCTCGCGGCCCGGGGGCGGCCGGGGGCGGCGGGGATGCAGGCTCAGCCTGCTAGGCCGCGGGCGTGCCGGGCTTGGCCTGGCCTGCGCCTGCGAGTGCTGGGGCCTGGCTCGCTCCTGGGGCTGCTGGGATTAGTGGCGGCGGTCTGGGGGCGGGTTCCTCCATGATCGTGACCGTTTTTCCGCGCTTGTTAACGTAAACACGGTCGCGATCATGGTCGCTGGTTTCCGGCGCAGCTGAAATGCGCCATCCGGACGGCTGCTCGTGGCGCGCCGAGGCAGGCGGCCGAACGCGGTCTCAGACTTCGGGACGGGCGCTGGCGGGGCGTTACTCGGGGCGGCACGCCTTGCAGGGCACGCAGCCGGCGGCCGCAGCCGCCGACTTCGTCATGACGTTCAGGTCCTCGGCGCCGAGGAAGCGGATCAGGATGCAGCCGGGAAGGTGGTAACGGCCGATGCCGGGAACCACGGTGACCTCGAGGTCGGCGCTGCCCTTGGCGTCCTTGGCGTCCTTGGCGTTCTGGGTACCGTCGCCGTCTGGCGGGTCCGGCGAGCCGCTTGTTTCCGGTGAGCCGCTTGCGCCCGCTGTGGCCGGTACGTCGCCAGCGCGCTGGGCGGTGGCCGACGCGCTGCCAGCGCTGCCGGTGCCGGCCGGCCGCAGCCAGCTGAGCCGCATCACGCCCGGAGCCGGTCTCGCGCTCGGGCTTGGCGTCCTCATCCACGTCGGCATCGGAGGGAGCCGTGCCGGACGGAGACTTGCCAGACGGAGACTTGCCGGACGGAGACTTGCCGGACACGGGCGGGCTGGCCGGTGCCGCCCCGGTCTGCGCCGTCCCCGACGGGACTGCGCCGGACGGTGTTGCCTCCCGGACGGTGTTGCGCCCCGGACGGGGCAGTGGCAGCGGGGGGCCTGGCCGCCGCCTCATGGCCAGCGTCGGTCCCGTCGGCATCCGGCCGATCCGTGCCCGCTCGGCCGACGGTGCCAGCCAAGGCCGTGTCGGCGGCGGTGTCGGGCCCGTCGGTGTGCGCGTCCTTGTCCGGTCGGCCCCGGCCGGGTGCCTGATCGGAACGGTCTGGTCCCGTGACCGGGCGGGACCGCCCGGGCTGGTGCCCCGCGCGGCGGAGCAGTTCGTCGACGCTGGGCGGGCCGTCGGACCGTCCCGCCGGGCTGGACGGTGATCCCGCCGAGCCCGACCCGGCATCGCCCGGACCGCGCGGCGACCGCGCGGACCCGGAATCGGCCCCGGTGTCTCCCGGCGACCCGGCCGGGCCAGGACGTGACCCCGCCGGGGCAGGGGACGCCGAAGGCCGCCTGACCGTCTGCGTGACGTCGCTGGCGCTGGCGGCGGGAACGGCGGGCTCCCGGTCCCCCGCCGGGCCAGGCCGGGCGCCCGGGTCACCGGTGCGGCCGGACTTACTGCCGCCCGCCGGGATCAGGCCGCCAGGCGGCCCGCCGGGGCCGGACCGCCTCGATGGCGGCGGGCTGACCGGGCCGGGCGGCTCGCGCCGGGTACTGCCAGGGGGTTCCCGGCGGGAGGCGTCACGGCCCGAGGCATCACGGCCGCGAGGCGCTGCCCGCTCCCCGGCCAGCGCCAGTGGGCTCACCAGGCAGGTCCGGCCAGGCCGGCACCCGAGGCCCGTCGACCTCTTCGGCACCGCCGTCACGGAAGTCACCGCCACGCGAGCCAGCGTCACGGGAGCCGCCAGCGCGCGAGGAACCGCTACGGAAGGCACCGTCACGCGAGCCGCCGAGACGCGAGGCACCGCCACGAGGCGCCTCGTCACGCGATCCCGCCGCACGGGAGGAACCGTCGCCGGGCACGCCGTCGCGGGGCGCTCTGTCGCGGGGTCTCCCGGCACCGGGCGCTCCGCCGTCCGATGACACAGGACGGGAGGCGCCCGATCCGGCCGGAGCCTGCGCTCCGGCCGCCAGGACGCTGTCGGCAGGGCGGATGTCGTCCTCGGGGGCACCGCCGGCGGCTGGCGCCGCAGCACCGGCCACGGCGGGCTCATCGCCCGCGTCCCGCCGCCGGGACGAGCGCCCGCGACCGCCGCTCCCGGCGCCCGCACGCTCGGCGCCCGCGCTCCCGGCCTCGGCCCGCTCGGCCTCGGCCCTGGCGTTCTCGGCCCGGGCGGCCGCTGCCCGGTCGCCCTCTTCGCTGGCGGTCTCGGGGCGTGGCCTGGCGCTCTCGGGCCGGCCGCCGTCGGCCCGGCCGACCCCGGCCAGGTCTGGCTCGGACCGGCTCGCGACTCCCGCCCGGCCGGCCCGGATCCCGTCGGCCCCGGCTCGGCTGGCCGGGTCCTCGTCGGTCCGGGTGCCGCTGGCCCGGGCGCCCGCCGCGGTCATCGCGGCGGCGGCCGGGGCTGCCTCGGTGGCGGCGGTGGCGGCGGTGGCGGTCAGGTCTGCGGCCTGGCCGGTGGCGCTTCCGGCCGAGGCCCGTTCAAAGATCTCGTCGCGCCAGATCACCACGCCGACGACCAGCATGAGCAGGGCGACGGCGGCCAGGGCGATGGCCACGTAGACCAGCAGGAGACTGCCGGAGATCGCCCCGCCGACCAGCAGCCCGACCGCCACGACGACGACCGCCAGGACCACGCTGAACCGGATCACCGGCTGCTCCGCTAGCTAGCGATGTCCGCAACCCTGGCTCGGGATTACCGACGGTCGTGCTGGCCCGAGTCGGACGGGTGGAATCCGGAGCCGTTGTGGGCCACCGGCTCGGGGACGCCTCCGTAGGAACCAGCCACTGACTGCTGCCCGCCCGCCATGCGGCCGACTCCAGCCGGCACCGACGGCGGCGGCGTGGCGGCCGAGATCGCCGGGAACACGCCGCTGTCCGCGGCACCGGCCTCCAGGTCGCGAAGCTGGCCTTCCAGGTACGCCTTGAGACGGCTGCGGTACTCGCGCTCGAACGCCCGCAGGTCGTCGACGCGGCGCTCCAGCTCCTCGCGGGACTGCACGAGCGAGCCCATGGCCTGACGGTGACGCTCCTGGGCGTCGCGCTCCAGGCTCTCGGCGCGGGCGCGGGCGTCGCTGGTGATCTGCTCCGACTGGCGACGCGCCTTGGTCAGGATGTCGTCGGCCTCGCGGCGGGCGCGGCCGAGGGTCTCGTCGGCCTCGCGGCGGGCGTCGGCGATCGCCTGGTCGGCGGTCTGCTGCGCCAGCGCCAGCACCCGGGCGGCCGTGTCCATGTTGTCCTCGACCGGCTTCATCATCACCGGCTCGGGACGGCGCTCCGGCTCGTGCCGCGGCGGCTCGGCGCCATCAGCTCGGGCACCGGCTCGATGTGCGGGGCGTTGAGGGCCGCGGGGACCGGGGCCTTGCCGCCGCCACGCAGAACCTCAGCCAGCTTCGCCCGAAGCTCCTCGTTCTCCTGGATCATCCGGTCGAGTTCCGCCTCTACCTCGTCGAGGAAGGCGTCGACTTCCTCTTCGTCGTAGCCGGGCCTGAGCCTGGTCGTGCTGAACTGCTTGTTCCGCACATCCGCGGGCGTCAGTGGCATCTCGTCGTCTCCTTGGAGCATGGTCCTTGTGGACGCTACATCTCTTCTACTACTGCCTAGCCCTGCACGACCCGCCAGAGCACGAACACCACCAGGAACAGCAGCATGAAGCTGAGGTCAAGAGCCACAGTACCGAGCCGGAGCGACGGAATGTAGCGCCTTAGGAATCTCAGTGGCGGATCCGTGGCCGTGTAGATCGCCTCGGCGAGCACCAGGACGACCCCGCGCGGCCGCCAGTCGCGCGCGTACGCCTGCACCCAGCTGAGGATCAGCCGGCCGATGAGCAGCAGCAGGTAGACCGACAGCACCCAGAACAGCACCAGCTTGGCTATGTTCATGTTCCTGCCTGCCCGCTCCTGCTCTGATGGCCGCCGCGGCCCGGCGGCGCTGCCCGGGCGGGCGTGGCGTCTGCCCGCTGTCGGCGGCTAGCTCTGGTTGAAGAAGCCGCGCTCCGCGATGCGGGCCTTGTCCTCGGCCGCCACCTCGACGTTGGCCGGGGACAGCAGGAACACCTTGTTCGTCACGCGCTCGATGCTCCCGCGCAGCCCGAAGATCAGTCCCGCCGAGAAGTCGACCAGCCGCTTCGCGTCGCTGTCGACCATCTCGGTCAGGTTCATGATCACCGGAGTGCCCTCGCGGAAATGCTCTCCGATCGTACGTGCCTCATTGTACGTGCGCGGATGCAAGGTCGTGATCCGGGCCAAATCAGTCGTCTGCACTGGTCCGGAAGGCTGTCGCTCGCCGGGGGCGCGGCTGTCGCCGAACCCCGGGTACGGGATCGGGCCGCTCGTCCGGGCTGACCAGGTCGGCACCGTACTCGTCGTATTCGTCCTCGGTGCCGTATTCGTCCGAGTAGTGGTCGTCGTACTGGTGATCGTCCTCTACCAGGCCGAGGTAGACCGCCATCTTGCGCATCGCGCTGGCCATCTTCTGTCCTCCGTCATGCCCGCCAAGCAGCCCCGCTCACACCGCGGCGTGCCACGCTTCGTCGGACATTACCTGACGAAGGCGCGCCGGCCTCCGAGCAACGCCGTACCGATCCGCAGGTGTGTCGCGCCCTCGGCGATCGCCGCCTCCAGGTCACCGCTCATCCCGGCCGATATCGCCGTCGCGGCCGGGTGCGCGGCGGTGATGCACCGTCGGCGATCTCGCGCCAGCCGGGCGAAGGCGGGCCGGGGCGGGGCGCCGAGCGGCGCGACCGCCATCACGCCGCCCAGGACCAGGCCGGCCTCAGCCGCGATGGCGTCGGCCAGGCCCGGCACGTCGGCGGGCAGTGCCCCGCCGCGGCCCTCGGCGGCGTCCAGGCTGACCTGGACCAGGCAGCGCAGCCTCGCGGCCGGCCGCGACGGCCCGCCGGCTCAGCGCGGCGACCAGGCCGGGCCGGTCCACCGAGTGGACCACATCGGAGTAGGAGACGACGCTGGCCGCCTTGTTGGCCTGCAACTGCCCGACGAAGTGCCAGGTCAGCGAGATCCCGGCGGCGGCAACGGCAGCGGCCTTGGGCGCCGCCTCCTGGTCCCGGTTCTCCCCCACGTCGCTGATGCCCAGCCCGCTCAGCGCCGCGACGTCGGACGCCGGGAACAGCTTGGTGACGGCGATCAGCGTGACCTCGGCCGGGCGCCCGGCCGGCGGCGGCGCAGGCGGTGTCGATCCGGGCGCGCAGCGGCGGCCAGGCTGGCGCTGATCTGCGCCCGGCGCCCGGCGCCCGGCGGGGTCAGCACGCCACGTGTCGCCCACCAGCGGAACCTGCTCGAGCCGGCGGGCTCAGCCTCAGGAAGCCGGTCACTTCAGGAAGCCCGTCACTTCAGGAAATCAGGCACATCCAGCTCATCGTCTTCCTCGAAGACAACCGAGCGGCGCCGGGTGCTGGTGGACTCGGGCAGCCGGGGCGGCGCCGGGTCGGGCCGGGCCGGCGTGCTGCCCGGCCGGCTGCCCGATGCCGCGGTGTCTTCCGGGGACCGGGGCGCCGGGATGGCGTCCACCCGCACCGGGTCGGTCCCGCCGGGTGCTCCGGCCGGGCTGCCCGCCTCGGGGGGCGGCTCCGCGCCGTGCTCGCCCGGCTGCTCGTGATCGCTCCCGGACAGCCCGCTGCCGGATCGCCCGCTGCCGTCCCGGCCGCTGCCGGACAGGCCGGCCGCGTACCGGTCGCCGCCGAGTCCGCTGGCGTCGGCCGGGCGGGCCTGCTCGGGACCGGGGCGGCGTGCGGGAGGGCGGCCGGCGCGGGCCGCTCGGCCGGCTCGGACCGCCAGGATGACGCGGACACCGGGGCGGTGGAGAACCCGCCGGAACCCGAGCCCTGGCCAGCCGCGCGGCCCGGCCGGGCCCGCCCGTCCTGCGGCTCGTCGAAGCCGGCCGCGATGACCGTGACCCGCACCTCGTCGCCGAGCGCGTCGTCGATGACCGCGCCGAAGATGATGTTGGCGTCCGGCGCGGCCGAGTTGGACACCAGCTGGGCGGCCTCGTTGATCTCGAACAGGCCGAGGTCGGAGCCGCCCTGGATGGACAGCAGCACGCCGTGCGCGCCGTCGATGCTGGCCTCCAGCAGCGGGCTGGAGATGGCCATCTCGGCCGCCGCCACGGAGCGGTCGTCGCCGCGGGCCGAGCCGATGCCCATGAGGGCCGAGCCGGCCCCGGACATGACCGACTTCACGTCGGCGAAGTCCAGGTTGATCAGGCCGGGCGTGGTGATCAGGTCGGTGATGCCCTGGACACCGGACAGCAGCACCTGGTCGGCTGCCTTGAACGCGTCGAGCACGCTGACGTGCCGGTCGGAGATCGACAGCAGCCGGTCGTTGGGGATCACGATGAGCGTGTCCACCTCGCTGCGCAGCTTCTCGATCCCGGTGTCGGCCTGGGTGGCCCGGCGCTTGCCCTCGAAGCCGAACGGCCGGGTGACGACGCCGATCGTCAGGGCGCCCAGCGACCGGGCGATGCTCGCCACCACCGGCGCCCCGCCGGTGCCGGTGCCGCCGCCCTCGCCGGCCGTGACGAAGACCATGTCGGCCCCCTTGAGGACCTCCTCGATCTCCTCGCGGTGATCCTCGGCCGCCTTGGCGCCGATGTCGGGGTTGGCCCCGGCGCCGAGACCGCGGGTGAGTTCCCGGCCGACGTCCAGCTTGACGTCGGCATCGCTCATCAGGAGTGCCTGGGCATCGGTATTGATCGCGATGAACTCAACGCCCCTGAGTCCCTCTTCGATCATCCGGTTTACGGCATTGACGCCGCCCCCGCCGATACCGACGACCTTGATGACCGCCAAGTAGTTCTGCGGTGCTGCCACGAGGAGGAACCCTTTCCGCTCGTACGCTCTGCCGGTTACCCGCGAGGCCGCGGTCCCGGCCAGTCTGCCTGCCGAGCCCGGCTAGCTCCTGCTTCAGAGCTTGCCAATCCGTGCCCCCAGTGCCATCGGCCGGGCAGTTTTCCGCGGATAGCAGCCCGCCAAACTCTCACCCTCAACTTGAGATTTAGAGTTATGTTAAGCTGCCGACTGATAGGGACAGTAGGGTTGCTCGCTACCTGCGGTCAACTAACCGATGGGCAACCCGGCCGGCGTGTCGCAACGGCCTGGCCGGAATGCCCGCCGGCGGCCGTCACGCGCGTTCTGCCCGGGCCCTGAGAAAGGTCCCGCCGCTGGCCGGCGCGGGCGGGACATTCCGGCGCCGCCGGTCACCGGCCGGTCACCGCCACGGCGGGCGAGCTTACGTCGATCACGCGGGCCCTGGTCCGCAGCAGCGCCGTCAGTTCCCGGGCCTTGGCCGGGCCGCGCGCCGCGCCGCCCCAGTCCACCGTGACCCGGCCGCGCAGGTGCAGCGTCACCGCACTGGCGCTGGCCGCGGTCACCGAGGTCACCCGGTCCCGGATGGCGGCGGGCAGGCCGCGCAGCACCAGCACCGCGGCCCGGACCGCCGCGCTGCCGCGCAGCCGGGCGGGCGGGGCGGTGAGCAGCGGCATCCCGGCCGGCCGGATCCCGACCTGGCTGACCACCACGCCGTCCACGTCGACCAGGTCGAGCAGCCCGCCGGCCGCGGCCACCGCCAGCGCGGGCGTCCGCTGCCGCACCGCGATCACCACGGTGTCCGGCCAGGACCGGCTGACCCGCGCGGCCAGGATCCGCGGGATGGCCTCGACCCGCCGGGCCGCCGCCGCCTCGTCCAGCCGGGCCAGCGGCGTCCCGTCCGGGATGCCCGCCGCCGCGCGCACCTGCGCCGCGGGCACGCCGCCGTTACCGGTCACCCGCACGTGCCGGACCACCAGCAGGCTCGACCCGAGCAGCGCCCACGCGACGCCGACCACGATCACCCCGGCCACCACGATGATGAACGCCGCGCGCACCGGATACCCGCGCTTCCCCGGCGGCCGGGGAAGCCGGTCACTCCGCCCGCCTTCCGGCCCGGTGTCGCCAGCCGCGCCGGCCTGGCCCGCGCGCACCCCGACCCCCGACGCGGGACCGCCCGGTCCCCGCCCCGCTGACCCGGTCCCGCCGGAACCCGGACTGTCAGCGCGGCCGGCGCCGTCGCGACCGGGGCCGCCGGGCGGCCGGGCGGCGCCCGGTCCGGATCCATCCGGCCCGGTCACAGGGAACCGCCCGACGCCGAACCGGCCCGGCCCGCGACCGCCCGGGCAGGCCCCGCCAGCATCCGGGACGCCCCGGCGGCCCGCCGGGCCGGCGCCCGGCCCGGCCCATCGGACCGGTCATCGCGGCTCCCCGGCGCGCTCGCGGAGCGCGGCCAGGATCACCGGGCCCAGGGCCGTGACGTCGCCCGCGCCCATGGTCAGCACCAGGTCGCCGGGCTTGGCCAGGCCCGCGACGACGGCCGGGGCGTCGGCCCGGTCGGGCACGAACTGAGCCCGGCCGCCGGGCACGGCGTCGGACACCAGGCGGCCGGTGACACCGGGCTCGGGATCCTCGCGGGCCGCGTAGATGTCCAGGACCAGCACCTCGTCGGCCTGGCCGAGGGCGGCGCCGAGCGCGTCCGCGAAGATCCGGGTCCGGCTGAACAGGTGCGGCTGGAACACGGCGATGACCCGGCCGCCCGCCGGCCGGTCACCCGCCGCCATGTCACCCGCCGCGATGTCCCTGGCCGCGGCCAGGTCGGCGGCCACCTCGGTCGGGTGATGGGCGTAGCTGTCCAGGACCCGGACGCCGTCGGCCTCGCCCTTGGCCTCCATCCGGCGCTGGGCGCCGCCGTAGGCGGCCAGCCCGGCGGTGATCTCGGCGACGGGCACGCCCAGCTCCGCGGTGAGCGCGAAGGCGGCGGCGGCGTTGAGGGCGTTGTGCCGGCCCGGCACGGCGATCACGATGTCGGCCGGGCCGGCGTCGTGCGCGCGGCTGCGGGCCGCCGGGACGATGGTCAGGCCGGTGGCCATGCCGCGGGGGCGGATGCCCGTGACCCGGTACCCGGCCTCGGTGTCCGTGCCGTAGGTCAGCACCCGCAGGTCCGGGCGGTCGCGGGCGGCCTGCCAGGCCAGCCGGGCGGCACCGGGATCGTCGGCGCAGGCGACCAGCAGGCCGCCTGCGGTGATCTTGCTGGCGAACGCCGTGAACGCGTCCTCGATCTGGGCCAGGTCGGCGTAGTTGTCCAGGTGGTCGGCCTCGACGCAGGTCACCACGGCGGCGTCGGGGGCCAGCATCAGGAACGACCCGTCGCTCTCGTCGGCCTCGGCCACGAACGCCCGGCCGCTGCCGTGGTCGGCGCCCCGGCCGGTCCCGGCCAGGATCCCGCCGATGACGTAGGACGGGTCAGCCCCGCTGCCGCGCAGCACGGTGGTGATCATGGAGGTGGTGGTGGTCTTGCCGTGGGTCCCGGCCACCGCGATGCCCTGGCGGCCGAGCATCACGCTGGCCAGGGCGGCGGCCCGGTGCAGGACGCGCAGGCCGCGCCGCCGGGCCTGCACCAGCTCGGGGTTGCCCGCGCGGATGGCGCTGGACACGACCAGGGTGTCGGCGGCGCCCAGCCGGTCGGCGGCGTGCCCGACCGACACGTCGGCGCCGAGCGCGCGCAGCTCGTCGAGCTGGGCCGAGGGTGCGGAGTCGGTGCCGGAGACCGCCACCCCGAGGGACAGCATGATCCGGGCGATGCCCGACATCCCGGCGCCGCCGATGCCGGTGAAGTGCACCCGGCCCAGCTCGCTGACCGGCACCGGGTCCACCGGCGTGACCAGTCCCATGCCTGCTCCTCCCCTGCTACTACGGCCGGTGCTGCCGGTGCTCGTGCTGCTGGCCCCCGTGCTGACCCCCATGCTGATTCCCGTGCTGGCGGCTCTGGCCCGCCGCGGCCAGCACGGCCTCGGCCAGCTGCCGGTCGGCGTCCCGGTTGCCGCTCCCCGCGGCGGCCTTGGACATCGCCGCGACCAGTTCCGCGTCGAGCAGCACTGGCAGCAGCGAGTCGATGATCCAGCCCGGCGTCAGCTCGGCGTCGGACACGATGAGGCCGCCGCCGGCGTTCTCGATCGGCACGGCGTTCAGGCGCTGCTCGCCGTTGCCGTGCGGCAGCGGCACGTAGGCGGCGGGCAGGCCCACCGCGGTGAGCTCGGCGCAGGTCATGGCGCCGGCCCGGCACAGCGCGAAGTCGGCGGCGGCGTAGCCCAGGTCCATCCGGTCCAGGTAGGGCAGCACCACGTAGGGAACGTCGCCGGGCGGGACCTGCACCTGCTCCGAGCGCGGGCCGATGATGTGCAGGACCTGGATGCCGGCCGCGCGCAGCGTGCCCGCGCGCGTCGAGCACGGCCCGGTTCAGCGACCGGGCGCCCTGCGATCCGCCGGTGACCAGCAGCACCGGCAGGTCGGGGCGGAGCCCGAAGTGGGCGCGGGCGGCGTCGCTGAGAGCCAGCCGGTCCAGGCCGGAGATCTCGCGGCGGATCGGGATGCCGACGTAGCGGGCGTGGGCCAGCCTGACGCCGGGCTGGCCGGTGAACACCCAGGTGGTCAGCCGGGCGCCGATCCGGTTGGCCAGGCCGGGCTTGCAGTTGGCCTCGTGCACCACGATCGGCACGCCGCGGCGCCGGGCGGCCAGGTAGCCGGGGGTGGCCACGTACCCGCCGAAGCCGGCCAGCACGTCGGCCCCGACCTCGTCGAGGATCTCGGCGACGGCGCTGACCGCGCCGGCCATCCGGCCCGGCACCGACAGCAGCTCGGGGGTCAGCGACCGGGGCAGCGGCACCGGCGGGATCAGCGCCAGGTCATAGCCGCGCCGGGGGACCAGCGTGGTCTCCAGGCCGCGCTCGGTGCCCAGGCAGGTGATCGCGATCTCCGGATCGGCCCGCCGCAGCGCGTCGGCCAGCGCGAGCGCGGGCTCGATATGACCGCCGGTGCCGCCGCCCGCGATGACTACGCTCATCGCCATCCCGCATCACTTCCCTGTCTCCGGTGCCCGGGCGGGCGCGGCGCGACGGGCGCGCGTCAGTCGTCGCCGCGCGCCCAGGCCCAGCCAGCTTAGGATGCGCCGGGGCACGCCGGGTCCGCCTGCGGCAAGTGCCTGGCGCGCGCCCGGCTCATGCCGGGCGAAGCACATCAGCATGCCCAGCGCGGCCATGGTCGCCAGCAGCGACGACAGGCCCTCGGAGACGAGCGGCAGCGGGATGCCGGTGATCGGCAGCAGGCCCAGCACGGCGCCCATGTTGACCAGCGCCTGGGCCACGATCCACACGGTCACGGCGGCCGCGGCCAGGCGCATGAAGGTGTCGGCATCCGGCGCGCGACCCGGATGCCGGCGTAGGCGATGCCGCCGTACAGAGAACAGCACCGACAGCGTGCCGACCAGGCCCAGTTCCTCGCCCAGGATGGCGAAGATGAAGTCGGTGCTGCTCTCGGGCACCCAGCCCCACTGCGACCGGCTGGCCCCCAGCCCGACGCCCAGCGGGCCGCCGGAGCCCAGCGCGTTCATGCCGTTCAGCTCCTGCAGGCCGGTGGACTGCGGGTGGGCCTGCGGGTCCAGGAAGCCGAGTGAACCGGTCCAGCCGGTACGGCTGCACGATGATCAGGATGATCACCATGAACGCCATCAGCGCCGAGCATGCCGACGAACAGCTTGCCGGGGCTGCCCATGACCCACAGCAGCGCCAGGAAGATCATCAGCAGGATGAGCGTGGTGCCCAGGTCGTTGCCCAGCAGCACCAGCAGGGCGAGGATGGCCATGCCCGGCATCAGCGGTACCAGCAGCTGGCGCCACTCGGTGAGCTGGCCCAGCTTCTCCTTGCGGGCCAGCAGGTCGGCGCCCCACAGCACGAAGGCCAGCTTGGCGAACTCCGACGGCTGCATGGCCAGCCCGGCCACGGTCAGCTCGCGGGTGGCGCCCAGCACCTCGTGCCCCACCGCCAGGACCAGCACCAGGCCGAACACGGTGAGCAGCAGCAGCGGGTAGGCGGCGGCCCGGAACACCCGCGGCGACGGACCGGGCGGCCAGCCACATCAGCGCCAGGCCGCCCACCCCGCCCAGCAGCTGCTTCTGGAACGCGGCTGTAGGTGGGCAGGTGGTGGTCCAGCGCGTAGGCCGCTCGAGGTGGACAGCACCATGGCCAGGCCGAGGCCGAGCAGCAGCAGGGTGCAGCCCAGGATCAGGTAGTAGGACGTCAGCGGGCGGTCCAGCAGCCCGAGCAGCCGGGCCGCGGGGTCGCCCAGCCGGACCGCGGGCCGGCGGCTAGCCGGCTCTGCAGGCGCGCTCATGCCCCTAGTGTCCCGGCGCGGGGCGCCTGTCCCCACGACATTCGGCGCGTGTCGCGGCGTTGCTCACCACGGCGCGAGCCGGGCGGGACGGCGCTAGCCGGGCAGCCACTCCACGTAGAAGATGCCCAGGCCGAGCGCGATGAACAGGCCGGCCAGCATCCAGAACCGGATCACGATGGTGGTCTCGGCCCAGCCGATCAGCTCGAAGTGGTGCTGCAGCGGGGCCATCCGGAACACCCGGCGCCGGGTCAGCTTGAACGAGCCGACCTGGATGATGACCGACAGCGTGATGACCACGAACAGCCCGCCCAGCACCAGCAGCAGGAACTGGGTCTTGGTGCAGACGGCCAGGCCGGCCAGCGACGCCGCCGAGGGCCAGCGAGCCGGTGTCGCCCATGAAGATCCGCGCGGGCGGCGCGTTCCACCACAGGAAGCCGAAGCACGCGCCGAGCACCGCGGCCGCCACGACCGCCATGTCCAGCGGGTCGCGGACCGCGTAGCACTGCGGCGACAGGAAGCTGGAGCAGTCGTTGCGCTCCTGCCAGATGCCGATCAGGATGTAGGCCACCAGCACCAGGCAGGTCGCGCCGGTGGCCAGGCCGTCCAGGCCGTCGGTCAGGTTCACCGCGTTGGACGTCCCGGCGATCATGATGACGATCCACAGCACGAACGGCAGCACGCCGATGGCCGGGCCGACATCGCGCAGGAACGAGAAGTGCGCGTCGGCCGGGGTCAGGTCGATGGCGTCCGGGTGGCGCAGCACCTCGATCGCGAACAGCGCGCCGACCACGCGCCTGCCCGGCCAGCTTGGCGCCGCTGCGCAGGCCCAGGCTGGTCTGCCGGTAGATCTTGATGAAGTCGTCGATGAACCCGACCACGCCCAGGCCCGCCATCAGGCCCAGGACCAGCACCCCGGACGCCGAGATCGGGTCGTTGGTGACGATATGGCCGACCAGGTAGCCGATCAGCGGCGGCGATCACGATGACGGCGCCGCCCATGGTCGGCGTGCCGCGCTTGGTCTTGTGGGTCTGCGGGCCTTCCTCCCGGATCAGCTGCCCGTAACCCCGGCTCCGGAGCAGCCGGATGGCCAGCGGGCGTGCCGAACAGCGCGAGCAGGAGCGATGCCCGCCGCCACCAGGATGGTCTTCACGGGGCGGGCTCCGGGTCGGCCGTTTCCGCCGGGAGCGGCTGCTCGCCGGTCAGGGCCAGCGCGACCGCCTGCAGCCCGACCGAGTGCGACGCCTTGACCAGCACGACGTCGCCGCCGCGCAGCCGCTCCTCCAGGGCCGCCACGGCCTCCCGGTAGCCGCCGACGTGCAGCAGCTCGCCCGGCCAGGCACGGCACGTACTTGGTCCCGGCCACGATCGGCGCGGCGGCGTCCCCGACCACGATGAGCCCGGTCACCCCCGCTCGCGCGGCAAGCATGCCCGCCTCCTCGTGAAATCGCTCGGCCTGCGCCCCCAGCTCCGTCATCTGGCCGAGGACGGCGAACCCGCGCCGCCCGCCCGCCGTCATGTCGGCCAGCGCGGCCAGCGCGGCCCGGACCGACTCCGGGTTCGCGTTGTAGGCGTCGTTGACGACCGTCACGCCGTCAGGGCGCTCGGTGACTTCCATCCGCCACCGGCTCCGGGGCACCGCCGCGGACAGCCCGGCGGCGATCGCGTCCAGGTCCATGCCCAGCTCGGCGGCCAGGGCGGCGGCGGCCAGCGCGTTGGTCACGTGGTGCGCGCCGTGCAGCCGCAGCCGGACCGGCGCCGCGCCGGCCTCGGTGACCAGCGTGAACCCGGCCCGGCCCAGCTCGTCGGTGCGCACCGCGGCGGCCCGCACGTCCGGGCGGCGCCCGCCCCGGCCCGCCGGGTCCTGGCCGAACGTCACCACCCGGGCGGCGGTGCGCCCGGCCATGGCCAGCACCCGCGGGTCATCGGCGTTCAGCACCGCCACCCCGTCGGCGGGCAGCGCGGCGGGCAGCTCGCCCTTGGCCAGCGCCACCTGCTCGATGCCGCCGAACTCGCCCGCGTGCGCGTGCCCGACGCACAGCACCGCGCCCAGCCGCGGCGGCGCCACCGCGCACAGCGCCGCGATGTGCCCCGGCCCGCGCGCCGACAGCTCCGATATCAGGTAACGGGTGCCCGGTGATGCAGCGCAGCACCGTCAGCGGGTGCCCGATCTCGTTGTTGAACGACCCGCGCGGCGCGACCGTCGGGCCCAGGGCCTCGACCAGCTGGGCGGTCAGGTCCTTGGTCGTGGTCTTGCCGGCCGACCCGGTGATGCCGACGATGGTCAGGTCCGGCAGCCGGTCCACCACCGCCCGGGCCAGGGCGGCCAGCGCGGCCGGGCACGTCGGCCACGATCAGCGCGGGCGCGCCGCACGGGCGGGTGGCCAGGACCGCGACGGCCCCGGCGGCCACGGCGGCGGCGGCGTAGTCGTGCCCGTCGACCGTGCTCGCCCGGCAGCGCCGCGAACAGGCTGCCCGGCCCGGCCGCCGCGCGAGTCGATCACCACCGGGCCGGTCACCACGGCGCCGGGGTCGGGCACGGCATCAAGGGCGGCAGCGCCGGTGATCTCGGCGAGCTGCGCCACGGACAGCGGGATCACGCGTCCTCCGGGTCGGCGGCGGTCAGGCCAGTGGTGGTGGTGAACAGGGCGGGACTCAGCCCCGCCGCCCGGCGCTGGCCGCGGGCCGCCGGGCTGATCCGGGTCCCGGACATCGTCCCATCCGCGGCGCCCCGGCGCCGCGCAAGGGCCTGCCCGGCGACCTCCCGGTCATCGAACTCGATCACGGCGGTGCCGACGTACTGGCCGGTCTCGTGGCCCTTGCCGGCGATCAGCACCACGTCGCCCTTGTCGGCGGCGGCGATCGCCGCCTCGATGGCGGCGCCGCGGTCGGGCAGCACCAGCACCTCGCCGCGCTGCGCCGGGGGCACCTCGACGGCGCCGTGCCAGCATCTCGGCCAGGATGGCCAGCGGGTCCTCGGACCGCGGGTTGTCGCTGGTGAAGATCGCGGTGTCGGCCAGCCGGGCGGCGGCCGCGCCCATCAGCGGCCGCTTGGCCACGTCCCGGTCGCCCCCGCAGCCCAGCACGATCGTCAGGTTCCCGGCGGTGACCGGGCGCAGCGCGGCCAGCACCGCCTCGACCGCGCCGGGCTTGTGCGAGTAGTCGACCAGCACGGTGAAGTCCTGCCCCGCCTCGACCCGCTCCAGCCGTCCGGGCACGCCGGGGCAGGCGGCCACCCCGGCCACCGCCACGGCCAGGCCGATCCCGGCCTCGACCAGGCCGACGATGGCGCCCAGCGCGTTGGCCACGTTGAACCGGCCGGGCAGCGCCGCGGCCGCGTCGGCCGACACCCCGCCCGGCCCGATGACCCGGAACGTGCTGCCGTCGGCGCCGGTCCGGATGTCGGCGGCGCGCCAGTCCGCGTCGGGGCGGCCCTCGGCGGAGAACGTGGTGACCGGGATCTGGGCCGGCCCGGCCAGCTGGCGGCCGCGCGGGTCGTCGAGGTTCACCACCCCGGCCGTCGGCGTACCGGGCGGTGAACAGCTGGGCCTTGGCCGCGAAGTAGTCGTCGATGCTGTCGTGGAAGTCGAGGTGATCCTGGGACAGGTTGGTGAAGATGGCCACGTCGTAGCGGGTGCCGGCGACCCGCCCGAGGGCCAGCGCGTGGCTGGACACCTCCATCGCGGCGGCCCGCGACCCGGCGCTGGGCCATCACCGCCAGCAGCGCCTGCAGGTCGGTGGCCTCGGGCGTGGTCAGCTGGCTGGCCACGGCCTCGCCGCCGATCCGGGTCTGCACGCCGCCGATCAGGCCGGCCTGGTAGCCCGCGGCCCGCAGCCCGGACTCCAGCAGGTAGGTCGTGGTCGTCTTGCCGCTGGTCCCGGTCACCCCGATCAGCAGCAGCCGCTCGGACGGGTAGCCGTAGATCCAGGCGGCGACCTCGCCCGAGCCGCGCCCGCGGGTCGGCGACCACGAAGGCGGGCAGCCCGGATCCGCGACCGCCTCGTCCCGGCCCGGCCGGGTCGGTCAGCACCGCCGCGGCCCCCGCGGCGGCCGCCTCCGGGCAGAACCGCGCGCCGTGGAACCGGCTGCCGGGCAGCGCCGCGTACAGGTCACCCGGCCGGACCAGCCGCGAGTCATGCGTGATGCCGGTCACCCCGGTGGGGCCGGCTGAGGCCGGTGAACGCGTCCAGGGCGTCCTGGCCGGAGGTCTTCAGCCCGAGCAGCACCGCGAGCCCGGCGAACGGGCGCACGGGCACCCGTTCCGGGCGCAGATCGGCTGGCACTGGCAGAGGGTACCTCCGATCACGGCGCCGTGAGCCGGATGTAGCGGCGGCTCGGCGCCGGTCGGCGGGATCTTGAGGGCGGACAGCGCGAACTTCATCACCTAGTAGAACACCGGGCCGGCGATCTCGTCGCCGTAGAAGCCCTGCCGGGTCGGGTCCTGGACGTTGACCGCCACCACCAGCTGCGGGTCCTGGGCCGGGGCGATGCCGATGTAGCTCGACCCGTACTGGCACAGGCAGTTGCTCAGCGACGTCAGAGACCTGCGCGGTGCCGGTCTTGGCTGCCACCGGGTAGCCGCGCGATCATCGCCCCACGGCTCGCCCTGCTGCGCGTCCACCACGGGCACCTGCTGCAGCATCGTCATCAGCTCGCTGTCGGTCCGGGCCGAGATGACCCGGCGCCGGGGCGGCGCCGGCGCCGGGATGAACTGCCCGGCCGCTGTCCGTCGTCCCGGCCACCAGCGAGGGCTGGACCCGGACGCCGCCGTTGGCGATCGTGGCGTAGATGCTGGCCGCCTGGATGGCGGTGACGCTGATGCCCTGGCCGAACGACATCTCATACGGGTCGTCGCGGTAGTACGTGCTTGCTGCCCGGCCTGGGCACCAGGCCCGCGCTCTCGCCCGGCAGGTTCAGGCCGCTGGGCGAGCCCAGCCCGAAGGCGCGCAGGTAGTCGTACTGCACCTGCGGCGTGATCTGCTGGACGATCTGCACCATGCCGTCGTTCAGCGAGTTGGCCAGGATCCCGGCCACCGTGTACTTAGTCGTGGGGTGCGGCTCGGCGTCGTGGAACTCGAACCCGTGCACGTCGATGCGGTCCGGCACGGTGTAGGTGCTGAGCGGCGTCATGCCCGCCCTTCTCCAGCGCGGCCGCCACGGTGACCGGCTTGAGCGTGCTGCCCGGCGCGAACACCTCGTCCGCCGCGATGTCGCCCGCCGAGCTGGTGGCCAGCCTGGACGGGTTGCTCGGGTTGTAGGTCGGGTACTGGGCCATGGCCAGGATCTGGCCGGTGTGCGGCTGCATGACCACGATCGAGCAGTTCCGGGCGCTTGGCCTTCTTCACCTCCTGCCCGGCACGCCTGCTCGGCCTCGTACTGGATGCTGGAGTTGATGGTGAGGTCCAGATTCTTCGGGCCGGACACGGGCGCTGTGACCTTGCCGTGCGGTCTCGGGATGGGGACGCCAGTCGGTCCCGGTCTCGACCTCCTCGCTGCCGTCCCGGCCCGCCAGCAGCCCGTTGTACTCCTGCTCCAGCCCGGCTTCGCCGGCCAGGTCGCCGGAGCTGTCGACGTTGGTGAAGCCGATCAGGCTGCCGGCCAGGCGCCCGTTGGGGTACGAGCGCGAGTAGCTGGGCGTCATGCTGATGCCGGGCAGCGGCTGGCCGTTGATGCCGCAGCCCGTCGATGGCCTGCGCCGCGGCTGAGCTGACGTTCTTCTTGAGCAGCACGTACTCCGGCCCCCGGCGGATGGTCCAGCATGACCAGGAGGGCGCCGCGCGTCATGTCGCAGCGGGCCGGCCAGCGCGCTGGCAACGCCGGCTGGTGGACGGCTGCGCCCGGCATCTGCGCCGGGTCGGCCGCCACGTCGTCGGTCTGCACCGTCAGGGCCAGCACGGTGCCGTCGCTGGTCGTGATCGAGCCGCGGACGGTCGGGATCGGCAGGGTCTTGGTCAGCTGCCTGGGCCGACTGCCGTCCGGTACCGGGACCAGTCCAGGCCCTGCATCTGCACCAGCCGCCCGGCGAACAGCGACAGGATCGACGGCGATGACCACGAAGGTGGCGTTCAGCCGGTTCCGCGGGTTGCGGCGGAGCAGGATGGCCCGCGCCCGGCGCCGGGGCGCGGAGCGCCGCGCTGGCCCCGGCCCGGCCCCGCCCGCTTCCGTCGCGCCGCGCTTCCATCGCGGCCGGTTCGGTCACGGCCGCTGCTCCTGGGGCGGCTGCCCGTCGGGGCCGCTGCTGCTGGGGCCGCTGCTGCTGGGGCGGCTGGCGCCGGGGCCGGTTCCGCCGGGGCGGCTGGTCACGGGCCGGCTGCGGACAGCGCCGGGCGCGCGGGTGCCGCCGGCGCTGGCGCCCCCCCGGCTGGCCCCGGCCCGGCCGGGGCTGCCGTCGCTCGGCCCGCCGCCCAGTCCGCGACCCGCTCCGCCGCGGCCGGGCGCGGCGCTGCGGGACGAGCCCGGCCGGCCCGGGCCGCCGACGTCGGCGGCGCCCTGGCGGGCCGGGTGGCGGGGCCGGTCCGGTCCCCTGGACCCGCCGGGCGCGGACGCCGGGCGGCGGGCGCGGCGGCTGGACCAGCCGGGCGGGCGGCTATCCCCGTCCCGGTCGTCGCCGTCGCGGTCGTCCCCGCCCTGGTCATCGCCGTCGCGGTCGTCCCGCCCCCGGCGGCCGTCGCCGTCCCGGCGGCCGGTCACGGCGTGTACCCGGGGACGGCCCGCACGCCGGGCAGGAAGGTCGGCTGGCGGTAGACCTTCCCGGTTCGCGCGTTGAGGAAGTTCAGTAGCTGCTCGGGTCGCATGCCCAGCTGGTGAGCCCGCTGGGCGATGGTGGCCGGCGCTTCTTCCCGGGCGATCTGCTGCTGGAGCGACTGCTCCTGCTGGGACAGGGCGGCGTTGCCCTGCTGCAGGTTGTTGATCTGGTACGAGGCGGCCGACAGCGTGGTGTTGATGACCAGCAGGCAGACCAGCCCGCCGCCCAGCAGGCTGAGCACGAGCAGCACGAACGGAGTCCGCGACCGCGCCGGCCGGCTCGCGGGCCGGACCGCGGCCCGCTCCGCCGACGCCCGCGTCGCGGACGCCCGCGTCGCGGTTCCGCCGCGAGCTCCGGGCGCGCCCTTGGTGATCGTGACCGATTGTCCGGCATTTTCCCCGGAGAACCGGTCACGATCATGGGGAGCGCCCCTGGCAAGCCTCCGGGCGGGCGCAGCCGGGGTGCCCGACCGGGGACGGCGCCCGCTGGCGAGCCTCGTTCGCGCGGAGCCAGCCGGGGTCTCCGAGCTGGCCGCCCCCGCCCGGGCAGGCCGGGCTCCGGCCTTCGTGACCGCCCGCTCCGCCCGAACCATGCCCGGCGTGCCCGGGTCGTCGGCCTCGTGCTCGTCACCGGGCCGGTCCGGGACCAGCCGCAGCCGCCGGGCGGCCCGCGCCTGCGGCGGGCGCACCCGGCGCTCGCCCGCCGCGCGGCCATCCCGTGCGCCGCCCGGCCCGTCGCCAGGGCCGCCGTCGCGCGACCCGCGGGCACCGCGCGGCACCCGGCCATCACCCGGCACCCGGCCATCACCCGGTACCCGGCCCTCGCCGGGAGCGCGCCCGTCGCGCGCCGCGCGGCGGGCGGCGGGCCCGGCGGCCTCGGCGTCCGGGCGGGCGGGGCGCGGGGCGCGGGGCTGGCCGGCGCGCTGGGCACTGGCAGCGCCCCGCCCGGCGGCACGGGCCCGGCGGGCCTGCTCGCGGGTGGTCAGCTCAGTCTTCATCCGGCTCCGTCCGTTCTCCCCGGTGACAGGCGGTCATGCGGCGGGGCGTCATGCGGCGGCCCGCACCCGCTCGGCGGCCCGCAGGCGGGCCGACGCGGCTCTCGGATTGGCGGCCAGCTCGGGCTCGCCGGGCTTCTCGGCACCTCTGGTGAGCAGCCGGAACTGGGGGCGGCTGGCCGGCAGCGAGACCGGCAGGCCGGGCGGCGTGGTGTCGGCGGCGCGCTTCGCGAGCGCCTGCTTGACCGCGCGGTCCTCCAGGGAGTGATAGGCCAGGACGGCGATCCGGCCGCCGGTCGCGGTGGCGTCCAGCGCGGCGGGCAGGGCCGCGTGGAGCGCGTCAAGCTCGCCGTTCACCTCGATGCGCAGCGCCTGGAACGTGCGCTTGGCCGGGTTGCCGCCGGTCCGCCGGGCGGGCGCCGGGATCGAGTCGCGGACGATCTGGGCCAGCCGCAAGGTGGAGGTCACGGGCTCCCGGCCGCGCTCGCGGACCAGGGCGTCGGCGATCCGGCGGGCGAACCGCTCCTCGCCGTAGTCGCGCAGGACCCGCGGCCAGCCGGTCGGCCGGGTAGGTGTTGACCACGTCGGCGGCGGTCAGCGGGCCGGCCGTGTCCATCCGCATGTCCAGCGGCGCGTCCTGGGAGTAGGCGAAGCCGCGTGCCGGGTCATCGAGCTGGGGCGAGGACACGCCCAGGTCGAACAGGATGCCCTGGACGGCGGGCAGGCCGAGCCGGTCCAGGATCGACCGAAGCTGGTCATAGCGGGCCTGGACCAGGGTCACCCGGTCGCCGAACGCGGCCAGCGCCCGGCCCGACTCGTCGATGGCGGTGGCGTCGGCGTCGATGCCGACCAGGCTGAGCCGGGGGTGGCGGGCCAGCAGGGCGCTGGCGTGGCCGGCGCGGCCCAGGGTGGCGTCCACCAGCACGGCGCCGTCGGGCTCCAGGGCGGGGCTCAGCAGGGCGATGACGCGGTCCACCATCACGGGCACGTGACCGGCCGGCGCCGCTCCCGTGATGTCCACCGAGTCCCTCTCCTGCCTAGTCCGCCGTGCTTGGTGCCGCCGTGCTGATAGCGCCGTGCTCGGTGCTGGCGTGCCCGGTGCTGGCGTGCCTGGTGCTGGCGTGCGCGTGCGTTCCGGCGAGATGCCCGGCCAGGCCCCCATCCGCGCCTGGTGCTACGGCCTGCCGTCCGCCTGGCGCCGGGGAAGTGGCGTCAGCCGGCCGGGCTGGCCCAGCACGGGTGGAGACCTCGCCGGGCACCGGTTGGGCGCGCGGTGCGCCCCTACAGAACCCCGGGCAGCACCTCCTCCGACGCGTCGGAGAATGCGTCCTCCTGCTGATCGAGGTAGCTGGTCCAGGCCTGCGCGTCCCAGATCTCCAGCCGGGTATTGGCGCCGATCACGACGCAGTCGCGCTGCAGGCCGGCGTACTCGCGCAACGCCGGCCGGGAGGGTGATCCGGCCCTGCTTGTCGGGCACCTCGTCGGAGGCGCTGGCGAAGAACACGCGGCTGTAGTCGCGGACCGACCTTCGCCGTGACCGGCGCGGCACGCAGCGCGCTGGTGATGCGGTCGAACTCCGGCAGCGGAAACACGTAGAGGCAGCGCTCCTGTCCCTTGGTGAGCACCAGGCCCGGCGCGAGCTCGTCGCGGTACTTGGCGGGCAGGATCAGGCGGCCCTTCTCGTCCAGGCGGGGCGTGTGAGTGCCGAGAAACACCGGCGCCCACCTCCCCAGTCCCCAGACCGGCCCCGCACTGGGCCAACCACAATCCCCCACCGGCGGTCCCACATGGAGCCTTCCGGCCCCACGGTCCACCACTGTACTCCACTCTCCTCCACCGTCAACGATCCTTTGCCGGTGAACCGGACAGCGCCGCGAGGAGTTTCAAGGTCAGGGCGGTGGAGCGGAGTGGAGCGCGGGCCGCCAGGGGCCAGCCGTTACTCCGACGAGACCGGCGCGGAATCGCTCAGTTGCCGCCCACGACGTACTGTCTGATCGCACGCATATACGTCAGCAGGACCGGCAGGCAGCAGCCGCAGCCGGACTGGGCTGGAGAATGGCACCGCGACCTGACCCGGGAGGACACGTGGTGGTGGAGAGTGGAGGGCCGCGGCCCAGCCTCGAGGAGCTTGGCGAAGTCGCCCGGCGCGTCGGGACAGCGGTCGAGACGGTCATCTCCGGCAAGCCCGAGGCCGTGCGGCTGGCCCTCACCGTCCTGCTGGCCGAGGGCCACGTCCTGATCGAGGACGTGCCCGGCGTGGGCAAGACGCTGCTGGCCAAGGCCCTGGCCCGGTCCATCGACTGCTCGGTCCGCCGGGTCCAGTTCACTCCCGACCTGCTGCCCAGCGATATCACCGGGGTCAGCGCGTACAACCAGGAGATCCGCGAGTTCGAGTTCAAGCCGGGGCCGATCTTCGCCAACCTGGTGCTGGGCGACGAGATCAACCGGGCCTCGCCCAAGACCCAGTCCGCCCTGCTGGAGTGCATGGAGGAGCGGCAGGTCACGGTCGACGGCGCGACCTACCAGCTGGAGCTGCCGTTCATGGTGATCGCGACGCAGAACCCGGTGGAGATGGAGGGCACCTATCCGCTGCCCGAGGCGCAGCGGGACCGGTTCACCGCGCGGATCTCCATCGGGTATCCCGACCGCGCCGCCGAGCTGGCCATGCTGGACTCGCACGGGTCGACCTCGCCGCTGGATGACCTGAAGCCCGCCGCCCACGCCAGCGACATCCGGTCACTGATCGCCGCGGTGCACGGGGTGCACGTGGCGCCGCAGATCCGCATGTACGTGACCGACCTGGTCAACGCCACCCGGCACTCCCCCGAGCTGCGGCTCGGCGCGTCGCCGCGGGCCGCGCTGCACCTGTTCCGGGCCAGCAAGGCGTGGGCCGCGCTGGACGGCCGGGACTTCGTCATCCCCGATGACGTCCAGGCGCTGGCCGGGCCGGTGCTGGCCCACCGGCTGCTGCCCACCGCCGAGGCGCTGGTCGGCCGGCAGCTGCCTGAGCTGGTGCTGGCCCGGATCGTCGAGCGGCTGCCGCTCCCGGCGAGGTAGCCAGCCCGATGCGATCGTCGCTGCTGACCGGCCTCACCACCCGCGGGACCTCGTTCCTCACCGCCGGGGCCGCGACCGTGCTGGCCGGCCTGCTGCTCGGCTCGCACGCGCTGCTCAGCGTCGGGGTGGCCCTGATCGTGCTGCCGATGCTGGCCCGGTTCGCGGCGGGCCGGTCCCGGTACCGGCTGAGCTGCATCCGGACGATTACCCCGTCCCGGGTGCCGGCCGGGTACACGGCCACGGTCAAGCTGCGGCTGGAGAACGCCTCGCGGCTGCCGACCGGCCTGATGCTGGCCGAGGACAGCATCCGCAACTACGGGCTGGGCAGCCCGCCCCGGTACGTCATCGACGGGATCGAGCGCGGCGGGTCGCGCGAGCTGACCTACCCGCTGCGGTCCGACCTGCGCGGCCGGTACGAGATCGGGCCGCTGGAGATCCGCGTCATCGACGCCTTCGGCATCGTGGAGCTGGGCCGGTCGTTCTCCTCGCGCAGCACGCTGGTGGTCACCCCCCGGGTGGTGGAACTGCCCCGGGCGGCGGCCAGCAGCAGCTGGGCCGGGGACGGCGACGGCCTGACCCGCACCACGGCGGCGGCGGGCGAGGATGACGTGATCCCCCGCTCCTACCGGGACGGCGACGAGCTGCGCCGGGTGCACTGGCGGTCGACCGCGCGGTACGGCGAGCTGATGGTGCGCCGGGAGGAGCAGCGCTGGCGCAACCGGGCGCTGGTGTTCCTGGACACCCGGCGCGGCGGGCACGCGGGCAGCGGGGTCAGCTCGTCGTTCGAGTTCGCGGTCAGCGCCGCCGCGTCGGTCGGCGTCCACCTGGCCAAGGAGGGCCTGGACGGGCAGCTCATCACCGACGTCGGGGCCTACGAGAGCGGCGGCATCTTCGAGGACGTGCTGCTGGACACGCTGTCCGTGATCAAGATGTCCGGGAACCGGGACATCAGCCGCGGGCTGACCGCGCTGCGGGCCGGGTCGGGCGGGATGATCGTGGCCGTGCTGGGCAGCGTGACCGCCGACGACGCCCGGCGGCTGGCGGCCTGCCGGCGGGACCAGGGGCAGGCCATCGCGCTCCTGCTGGCCGTCTCGACGTGGAGCGGCCACGCCGGGGCCAGCCGGGCGCCCGCCCCGGACGGCGCGGTGAGATGGAACATGACCGGCGGCGGCGATCTCGTTACTCATGATGAGACGGCGGCGGCCGCGGCGGTCCTGCGCGGTGCGGGCTGGCGGGTGACCTCGATCGACGCCGCCACTCCGCTGGTCGATGCCTGGCGGCGGCTGCCCCGCGCGGCGGACCGGCTGGGGTCGGCCGGCGGGCGTCGGCCAGCGCGACGGCGGCCAGCGGCACGGTTGCGGGCGGCACGGTTGCGGGCGGCACGGTTGCGGGCGGCACGGTGCGGGCGGCACGGGGACGGGAGCGGGCGTTGAGGTACCGGCTGACGATCATGTCCGCGATCGCGGTGGTGGCCGCCTCGTTCTCGCTGTTCGCCGTCATCAGCGGGGCCGGCTGGTTTTACGCGGGCATCGGCGCGGTCATCGTGGTGGGCGGGGCCGGGCTGGCCACCCGGCTGGCCGGGATCGCGGCGGCGGCGGCGGCCACCGGGGTGATGCTGATCGCGGTGATGCCGCTGCTGACCGGGCCGGCGTGGGCGGGGCGGATCGGCGGCGTGGCGCTGGTCGCGGCGATGGCGGGCAGCGCGCTGACCCGGCGCCTGCTGCCGGCACTGGCCGACGCCGGCACCTACCTGGCCGGCGCTGTTCCTCTACCTGAACCTGGTGTTCGCGCCCCGGCAGTCGTGGGCCTGGATCGTGCCCACCGGTTCCGTCGGTGCGGCACCTGCTGCACATCGCCCAGGTCGGCTACGCCGAGCATGTCTACGCGCCGCCGGTGCCGCGGCGTGCCCGGGCTGGAGCTGATCGCCGCGGCCGGCATCGGGGTCATCGCGATCGCTACCGACCTGATCGCGGTCCGGCTGCGCAGCCCGGCGGTGGCCGGGCTGCCGCTGCTGGTCCTGTTCGCCGTGCCGGTGGCCACCAACGTCAAGGACGACGGGGTGGGCCTGACGCTGGCGTTCTGCCTGGGCATCACCGGGTACCTGGCCCTGCTCGCGGCCGAGGGCCGGGAGCGGCTGCGGCTGTGGGGCCGGCTGGTGACGGTGTGGCAGGACACGCCGGATGACGAGGACTCCCGCGGCCCGGACACCCGGGCGCTGGCCGCCTCGGGCCGCCGGATCGGGCTGACCGCCGTGGCGGTGGCCGTCATCGTGCCGCTGGCCCTGCCGCGCCTGCAGCCAGCACGGGCTGTTCGGCAAGGACGCGGCGCCGGGCAGCGGCGGGGGCGGGCCGCAGGTCACCGCCCCCGACCCGCTGGTGGCGATGCGCACCCAGCTGAACCGCGAGACGCCGGTGCCGGTGCTGACCTACCGCACCACCGCCGCCGACCCGCGCCAGCAGTACCTGCAGATGTACGTGCTGAACTACGACTCCGAGACCGGCCAGTGGGTGCTGCCGGACCGGGGCGCCAGCACGGCGGTGGGCAGCCGGAGTGCTGCGCAAGGCGCCGGGCCTGGCCCCGTCGACCGACTTCGCCATCACCCGCACCACCGTCACCATGACCCGGAACGCCGGCGGCGGGCAGATCAGCTACCTCCCGGTGCCGTACGCGCCGCAGTCGGTTTCCGGCACCGGCACGGGCTGGCAGGAGGACAACACCACGCTGATGCTCTACGCGTTCCGGTCCGACGGCGGCCTGCGCTACACGGTGACCAGCCGGGTGGCCCAGCCGACCCAGGCCGAGCTCCTGTCCCCGGCGACCGGGTCCGGCCGCGCCGCCGGCCTGGACCTGAGCTACCCGGGGCCGGACCGCGGCCCAGCTACGGCAGCTCGCCCGGTCGATCACGGCGGGCGCGAAGTCGCGCTACCAGCAGGCGCATCGACCTGCAGGACTACTTCACCGCGCCGAACCGGTTCACCTACGCCCTGCACGGCAACCTGCCCGCCTCGGTGCTCCAGTTCCTGACCACCGACAAGCGCGGCTTCTGCCAGCAGTTCGCCTTCGCGATGGCCGTGCTGGCGCGGCTGCTGGGCATCCCGTCCCGGATCGCCGTCGGCTACACGGCGGGCACCGCAGATCCGCCCGGGGGTATGGCGGGTGACCACGGCCGACGCGCACGCCTGGCCGGAGCTGTAGTTCCCCGGCTCGGGCTGGCTCCGGTTCGAGCCGACGCCGGGCGGGCCGAGCGCCCAGGGCACGGCGGTCCAGCCGGTCTACGCGGCGGGCCGGCCCCGGCGGGCAGACGGTCCCGCTGACCGGGCCGAGCGCGTCGATCCCGGCGAAGACGGGCGCCAGCGGCGGCCCGGCCGGGATCAAGAAGCCGATCCCCGAGGGACGGCGGCGGCGGCGCCGGGCATCACGCCGGGCGGGGCGGCGGGTTCCCGCTGGCGCCAGTGCTGGCCCTGGTCATCGTCGCGCTGCTGATCGCGCCCGGGGTGGCCCGGCAGGTGACCCGGCGGCGGCGCTGGCTGCGGGCGTCGGGCGAGCGCGGACCGGGCGCATGCCGCGTGGCGCGAGCTCACCGGCGACCTGGCCGACCTGGGGCTGAGCGGGCCGGCCAGCGAGTCGCCGCGAGCGCTGGCCCAGCGGCGTGGCTGTCGACGGCCGAGCCTGGGCCTGCCCGGCCAGGCAGGCGGTCGG
Organism: uncultured Actinomycetota bacterium; assembly: GCA_963731085.1. Taxonomy (GTDB): domain Bacteria; phylum Actinomycetota; class Actinomycetes; order Streptosporangiales; family Streptosporangiaceae; genus DASUBV01. The sequence goes on along the minus strand of CAVSUF010000019.1, from coordinate 94,354 downwards.
CCGATCGCGGCGGCCGAGGAGCGGGCGCGGTACGCGCGCACCCCGGCGGCCGGGCGGTTCGCTGCGCGAGGACGCCCGCGCGGTCGCGGGGCGGCCTGGGCCAGGCGGCCGGCCGGGCCCGCAGCGCTGGCAGGCGCGGCTGCTGCCCGCCTCGGTGCTGCAGCCCGGTCGGGCCGGGCGCTGCGGGAGGCGGCCGACGTGTTCGGCTGGCTGGACGCGGCCGGGCTGCGGCTGCGCAGCGGGTCGGCGCGGGCCTCGCCGGGCGGACTGACGCCGGGTCCTGACCACGGGCGGGCACGGGTCGGCTGGCGTCCGGGCGCCGGGTCCTGCCCGGGCGCTGGCGCGGGCTAGCGGTCGCCGCGCTCCTGGCGGCGGCGCCAGCGCTCTTCCAGGCGCTCCATCATCGGGGCCTTGGGTCCCTTGGCAGCGCCCTTGGCGGGCTTGCCCGGCTTCCCGGCCCTGGCCGCCTTGCCGGCCTTGCCGGCCTTGCCGGAGCGGCGGCCTGGAGCCAGGCCGCGCCCGGCGGTGATGCCCGACCATGTGCCGGTAGCTGGTCAGCGCCCACATGCTGCAGCCGAGCATGACCACGAAGCCGGCCACGCCGATCCAGGGCTCCTTGGTGGCCACGCCGGCCACCAGCAGCCCGACGACCGATCGAGGAACACCGATCGCCGCATAGACGACCCGCCGTCGGTAGTGCACCCGCGGGTCGCTGGCACGCACCGCGCGGGCGAACCGCGGGTGCTCGGCATAGAGCGCCTGCTCGATCTGCTCGAGCTGACGCTGCTCGTGCTCAGAGAGCGGCACGTTGCCTCCCATGGACTCACGCAGGGACGGCCCGATGACCATCGCCACACGGCCTTACGCCCAGAATACGAGCGCTGGTGCGTCATGGGGAAGGGTACACGGCGCCTCGGGGGTGGACAGTCGGCTCGCGGGACGTCACCAGGGCCACTGCCGTCCCTGCTGGCCTGCGGGGACTCGGCTGTCTCAGGACTCATCAGGAGCGTTGCGGGCCGGCGGGCCGGGCGGGTCGGCCGGGCGCTGGCCCGGCCGCGCGGCCGGCGTCGCCGTCGACCAGGGCGGCCGGGCGGACCGCGCCGGTCGCCGAACCGGCTGGCGATGCGGTCCACGGCCCGCTCGGCCTCCCGCCAGGACTCCGGCCGCTCGCCCAGGGCCAGCTGGGTCGCGGCCGTGGCGGCCGGGCACCAGGCCGGTGGCCCGGACGCCGACCAGCCGGAGCCGGGGCGCGGGCGGCTCAGCCCGGCCCCGGCGTGCAGCGCGCAGGCTGTCGCGTAGATCCGGTTGGCCACGTCGGTCGGCTCGGGCAGGGTACGGGACCGGGTGATCGTGGTGAAGTCGGCCAGCCGCAGCTTCACGGTGATGGTCCGGGCCGCGTACCCGCCCGCCCGCAGGGCGCGGGCCGTCCGGCCGGACAGCCGCAGCAGCTCCCGGCGGATCACCTCGGGGTCGCCGATGTCGGTCGGCGAACGTCTCCTCGGCGCCGATGCTCTTCTCCGGGACGGCGCGTCTCGACCCGGCGCGGCGTCGCGGCCCGCCGCCAGGGCGGACAGGTGCGCCGCGGCGGCCTTGCCCAGCGCCGCCTCCAGCACGCCGACCGGGGTGGCGGCCAGGTCGCCGACGGTGCGCAGCCCGAGCCGGGCCAGCGCCTTGCCGGTCTGCTCGCCCACCCCCCACAGCGCGGAGACCGGCAGCGGGTGCAGGAAGGCCAGCACGCCGCCGGCCGGGATGACCAGCAGCCCGTCCGGCTTGCAGTGCACGGAGGCGAGCTTGGCCACGAACTTGTTCGCGGCGATGCCGACCGAGCAGGTGATGCCCTGCTGCTCGGCCACCTGCCGCCGGATCTAGCGCGCCGATGGCGGCGGGCGAGCCCAGGCGGCGCAGCGCGCCGGACACGTCCAGGAACGCCTCGTCCAGCGACAGCGGCTCGACCTCCGGGGTCACCGCCCGGAAGATGGCCATGACCTCGCTGGGACACCGCCCCGTACAGGCCGTGCCGGGGCGGGATGATGACCGCCTGCGGGCACAGCAGCCGGGCGCGGCCGATCGGCATGGCCGACCGCACGCCGAACGTCCGGGCCTCGTAGGTGGCCGACAGCACCACGCTGCGGCCCGAGGCATGCGCCGACGATCACCGGGCGGCCGGCCAGCTCGGGCCGGTCGCGCAGCTCCACGCTGGCATAGAAGGCGTCCATGTCGACGTGCAGGATCGTGCAGCCGGTGTCGTCTGGCGACGTCATCGGGCACCTCCGGGGCTGGCCGCGCTGCCGCCGACTGTAGCGGCCGGGTCTGACAGCGGCAGGGTGGCTGTTGCCACGGGCTTGCACCCGCTTCGGCCTTGCTGTCGTCGAGATGCCGCAATCCGGGTCCGGAGGCAAGCTGGGCAGCATGAGCGACGCGCGGCACGAGCCCGGGCAGCCGGGGCACCACGGGCATGAGCACGGCCACGAGCACGGGCACGGCACCGGCACGACACGGGCACCAGCACGGGCAGCCGGGCCGCCGGCTGGGCGCGGGCGGCTGCGGCACCTGGTCCGGCCGCACTCCCACGCACCCGCGGACCAGCTCGACGCGGCCCTGGAGGGCAGCGCCGCCGGGCTGCGGGCGCTGTGGGTCTCCCTGGCCGTGCTGGGCGCGCAGCGGCGATCCAGGCGCTGGTCACCGCGCTGTCCGGGTCGGTGGCGCTGCTCGGCGACACGCTGCACAACGCGGCCGACGCGCTGACCGCGGTGCCGCTGGGGATCGCGTTCCTGGCCGGGCCGCGGCCGGCCAGCCGCCGCTACACCTACGGCTACGGCCGGGCCGAGGACCTGGCCGGCGTGCTGGTCGTGGCGGTCATCGCGGTGTCCGCCGCGCTGGCCGCGACCCAGGCCATCGGCCGCCTGGCCCACCCCCGGCCGGTGACCGGCCTGGCCGCGGTGGCGCTGGCCGCGCTGGCCGGGTGCGCCGGCAACGAGGTGGCGGCCCGGTACCGGATCCGCACCGGCCGGGCCATCGGGTCGGCCGCCCTGGTCGCCGACGGGCTCCACGCCCGGGCCGACGGCCTGGCCTCGCTGGCCGTGCTGCTGGCGGCGGGCGGCGCGGCGCTCGGCTGGCGCTGGGCCGACCCGGCTGTCGGCCTGCTGATCACGGTGGCCATCCTGGCCGTGCTGCGGCAGGCGGCCCGCGACGTCTTCCGGCGGCTGATGGACGCCGTCGACCCGGCCCTGGTCGACACGGCCGAGGCGGCGCTGCTCGGCACCCCCGGCGTGCTCGGCGCCGGCGCCGGTCCGGCTGCGCTGGACCGGGCACCGGCTGCGGGCCGAATGCGACGTGATCGTGGACGCGGCGGTCAGCCGGTGGCCGCGCACCAGGTGGCGGCGGCCGCCGAGCACCGCCTCCGGCACGCGCTGCCGAAGCTGGCCTCGGCCACCGTGCACGCCGACCCGGCGCCCGTCCCCGGCACCGACCATCACGCCCTGCTGGCCGCGCACCGCTGACCGTTCCTCCCGCCGTTCCTCCCGGCCCGGGTCCCCGGCCGCCTGGATCCGGCCGTCAGAGGGCCAGGCCCGGCTTGAGCTCCAGCAGGCGGGCCAGCAGCCCGTTGACGAAGGACGGCGAGCCGTCGGTGGACAGGTCGCGGGCTAGCTGCACGCCTCGCTGATGGCCACCGCGTCGGGCACGTCGTCGCTGCCATAGCAGCTCAGCCGTGCCGATCCGCAGGATGTTGCGGTCCACGGCCGGGCATCCGGTCCAGCGTCCAGCCCTCGGCGTGGGCGGCCAGCAGCTCGTCGATCTGGGCGCGGTGCTCTTGCACCGTCGGACCAGCCCGGCGGCGTAGGGCGAGACCGGCGGGCTGGCCGCGGCCACCCGCTCGTCCAGCAGCGGCAGCACGGGCTCGGCCCGGATCTCGGCCTCGAACAGGACGTCCAGGGCGCGCTTGCGGGCCTTACTCCGGGCGGCCATGGCGACCTCGCCGGCGCGGCAGGCGAGGCTCATGCCCGGCCGAGGTAGTCGCCGGTCCGGGTGTCGACCCGGATCTTCTCCCCGGTGGTGATGAACAGCGGCACCTGGATCTGCGCCCCGGTCTCCAGGGTGGCGGGCTTGGTGCCGCCGGTGGACCGGTCGCCCTGCAGGCCCGGGTCGGTCTGGCTGACGGTCAGCTCGACCGCGGCCGGCAGCTCCACGTACAGCGGCACGCCGTCGTTGAACGCGATCGTGGCCATCTGCTCCTCGAGCAGGTAGTCGGCCGCGCCGCCGACCGTCGCCGCCGGGATGCGCGGCTGGTCGTAGTCCTGGGTGTCCATGAAGACGAAGTCCTCGCCCTCGCGGTAGAGGTACTGCATCTCGCGCTTGTCGACGTTGGCGACGTCCACCTTCACGCCGGCGTTGAACGTGCGGTCCACCACCTTGCCCGACATCACGTTCTTCAGCTTGGTGCGCACGAAGGCGCCGCCCTTGCCCGGCTTGACGTGCTGGAACTCGACGACGTTCCACAGCTGCCCGTCGATGTTCAGGGTCATGCCGTTCTTCAGGTCGTTCGTGGTGGCCACGTCTGTCAGTCTCCCGCACGCGCTCGCGACCGCGCGCCCGTGGTGACGCCGTGCGCGTCACAGGACGAGCAGTTCCTTGGTGGTCATGGTCAGGATCTCGGCCGGTGCGGCCGATCCCGGTCCCGGCCGGGCGCCCGCCCGGACAACGAGAGTGTCCTCAATCCTGACACCGCCCTTGCCCGGCAGGTAGACGCCCGGCTCGACGGTGACAGGAACCCGGTCCATGAGTGTACCTGTCCGGCCATAGCCGATGATCGGGGCTTCGTGTACCTCCAGGCCGACGCCGTGCCCGAGGCCGTGCTGGAAGTACTCGCCGTACCCGGCCGCCTCGATCAGGTCGCGGGCGGCGGCGTCCACCGCGTCGATCTCCGCGCCGGGCACCGCGGCGGCCAGCCCGGCCAGCTGCGCGGTCGCGACCAGGTCGTAGATCTCGCGCTGCCAGCCGACGGGCGGGCCGATGGCCACGGTCCGGGTCATGTCGGCGTGGTAGCCGCCGAGCCGGGCGCCGCAGTCGACGGTCACCAGGTCGCCCCGCTGCAGCGGCCGGCCGCCCGGAGCGTGGTGCGGGATCGCGCCGTTCGGGCCGCTGGCCACGATCGACTCGAACGCCGGGCCGTCGGCCCCGAGGTCGATCATGGCCCGCTCCAGGGCCATGGCCACCTCGCGCTCGGTATGGCCCGGCGCGATCAGGTCCAGGATGCCGTCCAGGGCCGCGCCGGTGATCGCGCAGGCCCGGCGGAGCAGGTCGATCTCGGCCTCGTCCTTGACCATGCGCAGCCCCTCGACCAGCAGGCCGGCCGGCACCAGGCGGGGCACCTCGGCCATCCCGGCCAGGTCGTCATGCCGCTCGACGGTCATCTCCTGGGCCTCGAACGCCAGCGTCGTAGAGCCCCGGCGGCGGGCCAGCGCGGCCAGGGCCGGCTCGACCGCGCGGTCGATGACCAGCTCCAGGTCGGGGCAGTCCCGGTCGGCGGCGCCGGCGTAGCGGGAGTCGGTGGCCAGCACCGCGCCGTCCCCCGCCCGGCTGTCCGCGGCCGGGCTGCCCTCGGCCGGGACCAGGACGGCCGCGTTGGAGCTGGCCAGCCCGGTCAGGTAGCGGACGTTGGGCGGGCTGGTGATCAGGGCGGCGTCGGCGCCGAGGGCGGCGACCAGGACGGCGGCGCGGGCCCGGCGGGCGGCATGAGTCTCCGGCATGCCTAGGACTGTACGGGGCGGCGCGGGACCGGCCGGGCCGCCCCTAGTCGTCCTCGACCGAGTCGTCGCCGACGATGATGCCGCCGCCCCGGCTCCAGGTCAGGTACCGCCAGGACAGGTTGACCAGGGTGACCAGCCGCTGCCGGTTGCCCAGCAGCGTGTACAGGTGCAGGCCGAGCCAGGCCAGCCAGGCCAGCGTGCCCCGCAGCCGGATGCCGACCGGCAGCTCGACCACGGCCGAGCGGCTGCCGATCGTGGCCATGACGCCCTTGTCGTGATAACGGAACGGCACCGTCTCCCGGCCCGCCAGCAGCCGCCGGATCTGCTCCCGCGGCGTGCCGGCCCTGCTGGATGGCGGGCTGGGCCAGCTGGGCCACCGGGTCGGCGGCGCTGACCGAGATGTCGCCGGCCGCGAAGATCCGGTCCTGGCCCTGGACGCGCAGGTCCGGCCCGGTCACGAACCGCCCGGAGTGGCCCTGGGCCAGCCCCAGCCGGCCGGACCATTCCGGCGCCGCCACCCCGGCCGCCCACACCGTGATGTCGCTGGGCACGGACGTGCCGTCGGCCAGCAGCACCTCCCCCGCGGTCAGCTCGCGGATGGTGGCACCCAGGTGCACGTCGACACCCCGCGCGACGAGCTGCCGCCGCGCGTACTCCTGCTCTTTCGGCTTGAACGCGGCCAGCAGCACCGGGGCCTTCTCGATCAGCGTGACCGTGATCGCGGCAGTATCGATGGCCGGGAAGGCCGCGGGCACCGCGATGTTGCGCAGCTCGGCCACCGTGCCGGCCAGCTCCACGCCGGTCGGGCCGCCGCCCGCGATGGTGATGGCCAGGCCCGCGGTCACGCCGCCCCAGCTGCGCCGCTCCAGCTCGGCCTCCAGGCGCTCGCGCAGGGCCACGGCGTCCCGCCGGGTGTACAGGCTCAGGCTGTTCTTCTCGGCGCCGGGGATGCCGAAGAAGCTGGCACTCACCCCGGTGGCCAGGATCAGGTAGTCATAGCGCAGCTCGGTGCCGTCATCCAGCCGGGCCCGGCGGCCGATGGCGTCGACGGACTCCAGCTTGCCGCGGTGGAACCGGGTGCCGGTCTTGCGGGTCACCGACCACAGCGGGTAGGCCACGTCCGAGGAGGTCAGGCCGGCCGTCGCCACCTGGTACAGCAGCGGCTGGAACGTGCTGTAGACGTTGCGGTCGACCAGGGTCACGGCGGCGCCGCTGCCGCGCAGCGCGTGCAGCGCGGACAGCCCGGCGAACCCGCCGCCGACCACCACCACCCGGGGGCGGCTGCCCCCGGCGGGATCCGGGCCGGTGCCCGGCCTGTCAGCCGCGCCGCTGTCCTCGCTCATCCGCCTTTTCCCCTCTTCCGCCCGCTGTCTCCATCATCCGTCACCCGCCCGGAGCGCTCGCCGTCACCTGCCCGGAGCGGGCTGCCTGACACCAGCCGGGCCGCCGGACGGCCAGGTTACGGACACCCGATGTTTATTTCCGCCCTGGCGGGCATCCCCGGTGACGTCGAACAGTCAGTTATCCGGGAGGCATCTCGTGACCACAATGTCCGTGCCCGCCGCGGAGCCGGTGCCGGGCTGCCCGGCGGGCGGCCTGGCCGAGCTGGATGACCAGGACCTGCTGCGGCTGATCCACGATGAACCGCCCGGCAGCCGGGCCCGCGCCGAGGCGTGCGAGGTCCTGGTGATCCGGTACGAGCTGCTGGTCAGCTCCTGCGCCCGCCGGTACCAGGGCACCCCCGAGTCGGCCGATGAGCTGATGCAGGTCGGCTACGTGGGCCTGATGAAGGCGATCAACCGGTTCGACCCGGAGTTCGGCACCAGCCTGGCCCCCTACGCGCTGGCCTGCGTGAGCGGCGAGATCAAGCGGCACTTCCGGGACCGGCGCTGGCAGGTCCGGGTCAAGCGGTCGGCGCAGGAGCTGGTGCTGGAGATGCGCCAGGCCACCGCCGACCTGGCCCAGCGGCTGCAGCGCACGCCGACCGACGAGGAGCTGGCCGTCCACATGAAGGTCACGCTCGACGAGCTGAGCGGGGCCCGGCGCGCCGACCTCGGCTTCTCGGCCTGGTCGCTGGACGCGCCGCTGTCGGACGAGGCCGAGGGCGGCAGCCTGGCCGAGCTGCTGGGCCAGGAGGACCCGCAGATGGAGCACGCGGTGGACATGGCCGCGCTGAGCGCGCACTGGTCCGAGCTGCCCCAGCGCCAGCAGCGCATCCTGCTGCTGCGCTTCTACGGCAACATGACCCAGGCCGAGATCGGCGAGCAGCTGGGCCTGTCCCAGATGCACGTGTCGCGGCTGATCTCCCAGTCGCTGGCGTTCCTGCGCGAGCGGATGCTCGGCGCTGACCAGGACGCGGACCGCGGGAGCGGCCAGTCCGGGGCCGCCCGGCCGAGCCGGCCGCCTCGGCGGCGGGGCAGTCGTGAGGGCCGCCACGGCGCTGGCCCTGGCCGCGGCCGGCGCCATCCTGACCTTCGCGGTGAGCGCCCGGGTGCCGGGCATCAGCCTGCGGCTGACCGGCGTGATCATCATGCTGACCGGCGCGGCCACGACGCTGCTGCCGCCCTCGTCCGCGGCGGGCTGGCTGCGGCGGCGCTGGCCGCCCGGAGCCGCGGTCCGGCGCGGCCCCGACGCGACGGCCGCCGATCTCGACGCCGAGTACCCGGCTTACCTGCTGCAGGACCCGGCGGTACTGGCCGCCGAGGTGCTGAACGGCATCCGCGCCGAGGACGGGCCGCAGGGCGGCGAGCAGCAGGACACCTGGACGCCGGACAGCTGGCCACAGCCCGCCGCGGCCCGGCCGGACAGCCGTTCCCAGGGGGACAGCCGTTCCCAGGGGGACAGCCGTTCCCGGCGGCCGGCCGGGCCGCGGCCCCTGCACAGCGTCCGCTTCGACAGCCAGGGCGGCGTGGGCTAGCCGAAAATTTCCGGACCGCGCATGTTTAGCGCGGTACCAGGGGGTATTCAGGCATCCGGCTCCGAGGCGGGCTCCCCCTCCGCCCGCCCCGGATCAGCCCGGCCCGTACGCCGACGGCGTTCCCGGGGCCATGGCCCGGCCGTCCCGATCCCCGCTCGGGCGGCCGGGCCGCCTTTGCTTCCAGCCCGGGAGCATCTTCATGATCGTGACCGATTACCGGTGCTGCAGACGGGCAATCGGTCACGATCATGGTCAAAGCCGCTGGCGCGGGCGGGCGCCCGGCGGAATGGCCCAAGTCGGCGGTAATTTCTGGTTTGGGCGCCGGCGCGACCGGATATGATTCCTGCAACGGTGTCTACGACGCAGGCACACCCCTCCCACGCCGTCACGGCGTGGTTGCAGAGGATGCCTGCATGGGATGCCGTTTCGCGCTTCTGGCGCCACCGTCCCCATCTCCCTGAGCGATCCTCGCGGCCCCCGTGATCGTCGTGGCGATCTCCCAAGGAGACACTGTCATGAGGATCGCTCTCGTCACCGGCCACGTCACCCCCGCTCGCCAGGAGCAGCCCGCCGACCCCCGCCTGCAGGCCCTGCGGGTCGCCGAACTGGCCGGCACCATGGCCACCCTCGGCCACGAGGTCACGGTCTACGCGCGAAAGGACTCCCCGGCCCGGCCCCGCACCGAGACCGCCGGCGGCGTCCGCTTCGAGTACCTGACCGCCGGCCCGGCCGGCCCGCTGCCGCAGGACAAGCTGCTGCCGCAGCTGGGCAAGTTCAGCGATGAGCTGGCGCGGCGCTGGCAGGAGAGCCCGCCGGACATCGTGCACGCCCACTTCTGGACCAGCGGCCTGGCCGCCCTGGCCGCCACCCGCGGCACCCGCGTCCCGGTGGTCCAGTCGTTCCACTCGCTGGCGGGTCGGCTCCCCCGCCGACAGCGCGGTGCGGATCAAGCTGGAGCGCCTGGTGGCGCGGACGGTCCGCTCGGTCCTGGCCGGCTCGTCGGCCGAGCTCAGCGAGCTGGCCGCCCTGGGCGTGCCGCGGGCCGCGATCACCGTGGTCCCGTTCGGCGTCGACACGGAGCGGTTCGAGCCCGAAGGTCCCGCCGCCCGCCGGACCAAGCGCCCCCGGCTGATCGCCGCCGCGCCGACCTCGCCGGGTCACGACCTCGGCACGGTCATCCGGGCGCTGCCCGCGCTGCCCGGCGCCGAGCTGCTCATCGCGGGCGGCCCGGCCCGGTCCGAGATCTCCGGCGACCCGGTGCTGTCCGGCCTGGCCCGGCTGGCCGAGCGGACCGGCGTCAGCGGCCGGGTCATGTTCACCGGCAAGATCGCCGCGACCCGGGTGCCCGCCCTGCTCCGCTCGGCTGACCTGTTCGTGCACGTGGCCAGCGACGAGCCGGCCAGCATCCTGCCGGTCGAGGCGATGGCCTGCGGCACCCCGGTGGTGGCCTCGGCCGACAGCCCCGACCAGGACGCGGTCGTCGACGGCGCCACCGGCGTGCTGGTCCGGCCGGGCGACGCCGCCGCGCTGGCCCGGCGCATCCGCCAGCTGCTGGCCAGCCCGATGCTGCTGGAGGGCTACGGCATCGCCGCCGCCGACCGGGCGCGCAGCCGCTACTCGTGGGAGCGCGTCGGCCAGCAGACCATCGCCGCCTACGAGCGCGCCAGCTAGACCTTCTCCCTCCCCTCCCGCAGGACGGCCGGGCGGGTGCTGCTCTCGCAGCCCCGCCCGGCCGTTCTGGTTCCCGGCCGGGTCTAGCCGGCCAGGTCGCGGACCTGCTCGATGAGGGCCACGCGGTCGGCGTGGGTGGCGCCCAGCGGGGAGACGTTGAGGACGGTGACGCCGGACTCGCGCATGGCGGCGATCCGCTCCTGGACGTAGGACCGGGGGCCGATCAGGGACGTGCCGGCCAGCAGTGAGTCCGGGACCAGGGCGGCCGCCTCGTCCTTGCGGCCGTCCAGGTAGGCGTCCTGGATGGCCTTCGCCTCCTGCTCGTAGCCGTAGCGGACGGCCAGGTCGTTGTAGAAGTTCCGGCCCCGGGCGCCCATGCCGCCGATGTACAGGGCCAGCCCCGGGCGGCTGGCGTCGTGCAGGCCGGCGGTGTCCTCGCCGATGGCCAGGGCGGCCTGGGCCATGATCTCCAGGGCGGGCAGCGACGCGTCGCGCTTAGCCTGGCCCGCCGCCAGCGAGTCGCCCCAGACCTGCGCCGCCTTCTCCGGGTAGTAGAAGATCGGCTCCCAGCCCTCGGCCACCTCGGCCGCCATGGCCACGTTCTTCGGGCCGATCGCGGCCACGAACACCGGGATCCGGTCGCGGACCGGGTGGTTGATCAGCTTGAGCGGCTTGCCCAGGCCGGTGCCCTGGCCGGGCGGCAGCGGGATGTGGTAGTACCGCCCGTCGTGCACCAGCCGCTCGCGCCGCCACACGGACCGGCAGATCTCGATGATCTCGCGGGTCCGGCCGAGCGGCGCGTCGTAGGGGACGCCGTGCCAGCCCTCGATGACCTGCGGCCCGGACGCCCCGATGCCGAGCACGAACCGGCCGTCGGACACGTAGTCCAGGCCCGCCGCGGTCATCGCGGTCATGGTCGGGGTGCGGGTGTAGAGCTGCAGGATGCCCGAGGCGAGCTGGAGCCGCTCGGTGCGGGCGGCCAGGTAGCCAAGCTGGCTGACGGCGTCGAAGCTGTAGGCCTCGGGCACGAACACGATGTCCAGCCCGGCCTTCTCGTAGTCGGCCAGCTCGGCCGCCGTCTCCGCGAAGCCGCCCGCGTAGTTCAGTCCCATCCCGATGCGCATGCCCGCAGCCCTTCCGGCCATGACCTGCCTGCCGGCAGGCTGCTGGCCTGGTTCGTGTGGGGTTGATGCTAACCGCAGGCCAGGCGCCGGCCTATGGGCCGGCCTCGGCGGGGCGGCGGTCCAGGAGGCCGGCGACGGCGCGCAGGGCCAGCTCGTAGGACTGGACGCCGAATCCGGCCACGGTGCCGTCGGCCACGGCCGCCACGACCGAGGTGTGCCGGAACGACTCGCGGGCGGCCGGGTTGGACAGGTGCACCTCGACCAGCGGCGCGGTGCGCATGGCCAGGGCATCGCGCAGCGCGTAGGAGTAGTGGGTGAACGCGGCCGGGTTGAGCACGATCGGCAGCCGCTGGTCGGCGGCCTGGTGCACCCAGCCGATCAGCTCGGCCTCGTCGTCGGTCTGCCGCACGTCGACGGCCAGGCCCAGCTGGCCGGCGGCGGCGGCGCAGGCGGCGGCCACGTCGGCCAGCGTGGCGGTGCCGTAGATCTCCGGCTCGCGGGAGCCGAGCCGGGACAGGTTGGGGCCGTTCAGCACCAGCACGGTCACGGGTCCGGGCAGCTCAGCTCACCTCCGCGTACGCCTGCTCGAGCAGGTCCTCGGGCGGGTCGGCCAGGATGCCGGGCCGGGCCAGGCCGTCCAGCACGACGAGCCGCAGCCGGGCGGCCCGGGCCTTCTTGTCCAGCGCCATGGCCGCGCGCAGCCGGGGCCAGGCGCCCGGCTGGTAGCGGACCGGCAGGCCCGACGGCGGCCAGGATCTCCCGGTGCCGCCGGGCGGTGGCCGGGTCCAGCCGGCCGGCCAGCCGGCCGACCTCGGCCGCGTAGCACAGGCCGATGGCCACGGCCTCGCCGTGCCGCATGGTGTACCCCTGCGCCCGCTCGATGGCGTGGCCGAGGGTGTGGCCGTAGTTGAGGTACTCGCGCGGCCCGGCCTCGCGCAGGTCGGCGGACACCACGGCGGCCTTCATGGCCATCGCCCGCTCGACTAGCTCGCGCTCGTGCCGGCCGCCGGGCCGGGCCGACCCCGCCGGGTCGTCCTCGACCAGGTCCAGGATGACCGGGTCGGCGATGAACCCGGCCTTGATGACCTCGGCCAGCCCGCTGGCGTACTCGGCGGGCGGCAGGGTGACCAGGGCGGACAGGTCGGCGAGCACCCCGGCGGGCGGGTGGAACGCGCCGACCAGGTTCTTGCCCTCGGGCATGTTGACGGCGGTCTTGCCGCCGATGGCGGCGTCGGCCATGCCGAGCAGGGTGGTCGGGACGAGCACCACCCGGACGCCGCGCAGCCAGGTCGCGGCGGCGAACCCGGCCAGGTCGGTGACCGCTCCCCCGCCGACGCCGACGACGACGTCGCGCCGGCCGATCCCGGCCGCGGCCAGCCGGGACCACAGCCCGGCGGCCACGCTGATCTCCTTGGCCGCCTCGCCGTCGGGGACCGGCTCGGCGGTCACCGCGTAGCCGGCCTCGCGCAGCACCGCGCAGGCCCCGGCGGCCAGTGCCTCCTGGCCGCCGGCGTGCACCACGACGACCGCCCGGGCACCCGGCCCGACCAGCGACGGAAGCTCGGCCAGCACCCCGGTGCCGACGACGATCTCGTAGGGATGCTCGCCGGTGACCTTGATCCGGGTGCCGGTCACCGGGCCGCGCCGGAGCCGAGCAGGGCGGCGATCTCGGCCGCGATGCCGGCCGGGTCGCGGTCGTCGGTGCGCACGGTGATGCTGGCCAGCCCGGCGTACACCGGCTGGCGCTCCTCCAGCAGCGCCTTCAGCTGGGCGCGCGGGTTGAGGCCGATGAGCAGCGGCCGGGGCCGGTCCAGGCCGACCCGCCGGGCCAGCTCGGGAAAGCCGGTCTCCAGGTAGACGACCCGGTGCCCGGCCAGCAGCGCCCGGGTGCCCTCGGCCAGCACCGCGCCGCCCCCCAGGCCGACCACGCCGCCGGGCGCCGGCCAGCGCGGCGGCCACCGCCGTGCGCTCCAGCTGGCGGAACGCGGGCTCGCCGTCCTCGACGAAAATGTCGCTGACCGGCTTTCCCGCCACCGCCTCCACGGCGGCGTCGGTGTCGGTGTAGGCGACCCCGAGCAGCCCGGCCAGCAGTCCGCCGACGGTGGTCTTGCCGGCGCCGGGCGGCCCGATCAGGACCGCCACGGGCGGGCGCGGCGCGCTCACCGGACCACCAGGGCCTTCAGGTAGGCGTCGCAGTTGCGGGCGGTCTCCTCGACGCTGTCGCCGCCGAACTTCTCCAGCGCGGCGTCGGCCAGCACCAGCGCGGCCATGGCCTCGGCGACCACGCCCGCGGCGGGCACGGCGGTGACGTCGCTGCGCTGGTTGATGGCCCGGGCGGGCTCGCCGGTGCGGACGTCGATGGTGGCCAGCGCCCGCGGCACGGTGGAGATCGGCTTCATCGCGGCGCGCACCCGGAGCACCTCGCCGGTGGTCATCCCGCCCTCGATGCCGCCGGCCCGGTTGGTCAGCCGGCGGACCCCGTCCGGGGTGCCCTCGATCTCGTCGTGGGCCTGCGAGCCGCGCCGGGCGGCGGTGGTGAAGCCGTCCCCGATCTCCACGCCCTTGATGGCCTGGATGCTCATCAGCGCGCCGGCCAGCCGCCCGTCGAGCCGCCGGTCCCACTGCACGTGGCTGCCGAGGCCCGGCGGCAGTCCGTAGACCACCACCTCGACCACGCCGCCCAGGGTGTCGCCGTCCATGCGGGCGGCGTCGATCTCGGCCCGCATGGCCGCGCTGGCCTCGGGGTCCAGGCAGCGGACCGGGTCCGCGTCGACCCGGGCCAGGTCGTCGGGCAGCGGCACCAGCCCGTCCGGGGCGCGGACCGCGCCCATGGCCACCACGTGGCTGACGATCTCCGCGCCCAGGGCCTGGCGCAGGAGCCGGCGGGCCACCTCGCCCAGCGCGACCCGGGCGGCGGTCTCCCGGGCGCTGGCCCGCTCCAGGATGGCCCGGGCGTCGTCCTGGCCGTACTTCTGCATGCCGGCCAGGTCGGCGTGGCCGGGCCGGGGCCGGGTCAGCGGGGCGTTGCGGGCCTGGTCGGCCAGGATGTCGGCGGCGACCGGGTCGGGCGCCATGACGGTCTCCCACTTCGGCCACTCGGTGTTGCCGATCCGGATCGCCACCGGGCCGCCCAGGGTGCGCCCGTGCCGCACCCCGCCGGTCAGCTCGACCTCGTCCTGCTCGAACTTCATCCGCGCGCCCCGGCCGTAGCCCGCCCGGCGGCGGGCCAGGGCGGCCGCGATGTCCGCCGTGGCGACGCTCGACCCCGGCCGGGACGCCCTCGCAGACGGCCAGGAGGGCGCGGCCGTGCGACTCCCCCGCGGTCAGCCAGCGCAGCATGCAGCCGATCCTCCCACGCCCCGGCGGGCCGCGCTGGCCCGGCGCCGGGCGCCGGCGTTTGCCCGGCAGGGCGCCGGGTATCAGCTCGGCGCACGGCTGGAGCCGTCGCCGCAGGCCAGCTACGCGGGCTGGGAGCGGTCGCGCCAGGGGGGCGCGCCCGCCAGGCGACGGCCCGCGTGCTTTCCGGGGGAGGGACGTTTCCATGCGCATGTTCAGGCTTGCCGCGGTGGCAGTCCTGCTCGCCATTCCGGTGGTGGTCGCAGCGACGCCCGCCGCCTTCGCCGGCTCCGCCTCGGCGGGCCGCCCGGCGCGCGACAGCGCGGCCGGCGAGGAGGACGGCAGTACCGCCTTCGCCACGCCCGCCAACGTCACGCCGGGCTCGAAAGTGACCTTCACGGCTAACTGTGACCAGGGACTTAACGCCGGGGCCGCGTCGGCCATCCTGATCGGCACGACGCTGGGGCTGCCGTCGCGGATCCCGATGAACTCGATCAACGGCAGCCTGTTCGACTTCAACGTCACGGTCCTGCTGCCGCGCGACATCGTGCCCGGCTCGTATGACCCGGTCATCGACTGCCCCGGCGGGGTCGGGCCAGCGACCGCCTCGCTGGTGGTCACGGCGGTGCCGTCGGGCGGGGCGGCCACCGGCGACGGGACGACGTCCACCGACACCAACGGCCGCCTGGCCATGGCCGGCCTGGCCATGATCGGCGTCGGGGCGCTGGCGGGCGGGTTCGCGCTGCGCCGCCGGGCCGTCCGGCACGCGGAGCTGCAGCCGGCCCGGGGGCGAGCGCCAGGGCGACGCCGCGGCGCAGCCGGTCACCGAGCCCGGCCAGCACCGCGGCGCCGACCTGCTCGGCCACGGCCCGGGCGGCGCCGGGACCGGCACCGGCGCCACCGACAGCTCGATCAGCAGGTCACCGCCGTCCACGCCGGGGCCGAGGGCGCAGCCAGCCAGGCTGGCCGCGCCCTCCGGCGTCGCCGCCGCGGCCCGGACCGCGGCGGCCACCACGGCCTGGACGTCGGGGTCCTCCCAGGGCGGCGGGACGGGCGCGCCGCCAGCCAGCGCGGCTAGCCGGGCGCCCTCGACGGCCAGCGGCACCGGCCCGGCCACGTCGATGACCACCGCGCAGGAGTCCTGCGCCGCGGCCCGCCAGACCAGCGCGGCCTCGGCGGGCACGGGCCGGGCCGCGGGCTGCCACCGGGCCAGCGCCGCCACGCTGGTGAACGCGGGCAGCGCCCGGCGGCCGTCGCGCCCGACCAGGGCGGGCAGCGCCATGTCGCTGTTCGCCTCGCCCCCGGCCAGCGCCGCCCCGCCCGGGCCTCCGGCAGCCGCGACCGCAGGGCCCGCGACCTCGCCCGGCTGGGCCACGACGGGGACCAGGAGCCGGGCGGCGGCGAGGGCGGTCAGCGCGGCGTGCTCGCTGCCCGTCCCGGCCGCGTACGCGCTCAGCGCGGCGGCGGCGGCCGGGTCAGCCGACCCGTCGTCATCGCGGAACCGGTCCAGGCCGGCGTGCAGCGCGCGGCCCGCGCCGGCCGGTGCAGGCAGGTCCTCAGTCACGGCCCTCAGTCACGCCGCCACTGTAGCGGCGCCGCGCCCGAGGCGGCGGCCGCGGCGGGCCGGGGCGCTGTGCTCCGGAAGATACCCTTGCGCCCGGTTAGGAGCAGCTCGGCCGAAGCAGTTGAGGACGTATTTCGCTATATGAGAGTGTCATGCCACTGAAGGACAGTCTGACCACGCGGGACAGGGGTGCCCAGGTTGACCGGACTCCCATGGCGATAGAGCCGGGGACGCTGATGCACAAGGCGATCCCCCCTCGGATGGTGGAGCCGTACCTGAGCGGCAGGCGGTCCATCATCGCCGGGTTCGTGCACCGGGTGGCCGACAGCTCCTACACCAGCCCCGCCGATTACTACAGCGCCATGAGCCTGGGCTATGAGGGTTCTGAGTTCAGCCCGGACATGGAGGAGCTGTACCTGCTCCGCTGGCGGGCCGTGGGAACGGAGGCCTACCAGGTCCCCTACTCCGTCGCGCTGGGCGGCGACTGGGCCATGAAGCCGCCGTTCACCGGCACCGGCTACGCGGCCTCCGCGACCCACCCGGTGCCCGAGTTCTTCACCGATCCGATCCCCGTCCCGGTCGGGGCGGAAATCTACCGGATCCACGCCGGCCGGGCTGACTTCATCGCCCGCTACGACGGCCAGGCGTGGCTCCACCCGTCAGGGGGGTTGTAGGCGATGCGCTACCGGATCATGGCCAGTTACCGAGGGGCCCCGTACGAGGCTGGCGTTGGGCCGGCTGATGGCACGGTGGTGCTGTTCGCCGCCTGCCCGCCGCCGGAGGAGCTGGGCTTCGACCCGGCCCCCGGGCACTGGCGCAAGGAACTGCGGCTGGCCGATGTCCAGGCGGTATGGGAGTCGCGGCCGGTGGGGGTGTTCCGCCGGGACCGGTGCATCGTGCTGGACGATCTGGGCGACCGGCTGCACATCGGCTACCTGGGCCACGACGCCTACCGGGCCGAGGAACTCGGCTACTGGCAGGTCGACCGGGGCGTCTTCGAGCTGGTGGCCAGCCGGGACGAGGTCACCGACATCGTGGAGGAGCGCGCGGACTACCCGGCCCGGCCGGGTTACGGCGCGGCCCCGGCCCCCGGCTACGGCCGGCCGGGCCTGCCGCCCGGTCCCCCGGTGCCCGGCCCGGCGATCTCCGGCCCTCAGCAGGCCGGCGCGCCCGGGTCCGGGCCGCTGCCGGGCGGGTCCGTGCCCTCCGGTCCGCAACTGCTCCGTCCCCAGGTTCCGGGCTCCCAGATGCCCGGCTCCCAGATGCCGGGCTCCCAGATGCCGGGTTCCCAGCAGATGGGCGGGTCCCAGCCGGGATCCCGGTCCGGCCCGTCGTCCGGGCCGCACCCGGCGGGCCGGGGCGAGCCGGGCCGTCCCGCGTCGCCGCCGGGCGGCGTGGCGCTGCCGCCGCCCGCGGCCGGCCCGCCGCTGCCGCTGGAGGCCGAGGCCATGCGGGCGGCGTCGGCGACCCGGCGCGATTCCGGCACCGGGCCGATGCCGACCCCGGCGGCCGGCCCGGCCCCGGCCGGGAACCCGGTCCCGCCGGGCGGGTTCCTCCCCGCAGCCAGCCCGCTGCCGCAGGCGGCGCCGGTGCCAGGCGGGCCGGCGCACAGGCGGGCCAGCGGACAGGCGGGCCGGCGCCGTGGGACGAGCCGCCCCGGCGGCGTCGCGCGGGCGGGCGGATGGCGACCGAGCACATCTTCAGCGAACTGGCCGGGCGGGCCGCCATCCCGGCCGCCTCGTACTCGGTGGGCGAGGCGGTGGACGGCGCCATGTGCCTGGTGGAGACGGCCGGCGGCTACGAGGTGTTCAGCTGCTCGGGCGGCACCCGCCACGAGGTGCGGGTGTTCTCCGACGAGGAGTCGGCCTGCTTCTACCTGTTCGGCGTGCTGGCCGCCGAGGCGGTCCGCACCGGCGCGCTGGCCCCGACGGCGGGCCTGGGCGCGGGCCTGGGCCCGCGCTAGCGCAACCCGGCTTAACCCCGGTGACCTGCGGGAAGGAAGGAGCCTGACGGGACGCTACGGGTTTTCGGGGCGGTCGCGGGGGGCGGGACGACGATGCAGGGCATCCCCCCGCCGGCGCGGCCCGTTCCGGGAGCCGGGTACCGCGTCCCGCGCCGGCGCCGGGCCGGGGGGCTGGCCTGGCTGAACGTGGCGGCCATCGCGCTGGTGGCGACCGGGATCGTGATCGCCTTCGTCGGCCACGACACGCTCCGCTGGGCGCCCCCGCCGGTGCCGCCCGCGTGGGCCGCGGGCCATCCCGCCGACCCGCCGCGGTTCCGGTTCCAGGCCCGCGCGCGGGTCCTGCCGCCGTCGGAGCCGGTCAGCATCCGCATCCCGGCCATCGGGGTCCAGGCGCGGGTGGCGGGGCTCGGCCTGGCGGCGGACGGCAGCATCGCCGTGCCGTCCCTGCGGACTCCGTTCGTCACCGGCTGGTATGACCGCGGCCCGGCGCCGGGCTCCCCCGGCGCGGCGGTGATCCTGGGGCACGTGGACGCGGCCGGGGTCGGCCCGGCGGTCTTCTACCAACTCGGCAACCTGCGGCCCGGCAACCGGATATACGTCGCGCTGCGCAGCGGCCGCACCGCTATTTTCGAGGCTTATTCAGTTGCCGAGTACCTGAAGACCGGATTCCCCACCGCGCGGGTGTACGGGTATACCAGCTGGCCCACCCTGCGGCTGGTCACCTGCGGCGGAGACTTTGACCCCCAGACGGGGCACTACCTGGGTAACACAGTTGTATTCGCAACTTACGTCGGACAGGTTCGCGGATAGCCGACCCGCTTGCCGACTGCCCGCGTTTGCCCAGCTTGCGACCCTGATATTCGGCTTGCTGGTTCCTAAACTTTGCATCAGCGGGGCTGATCAGTTTGCTAATCAGGTACCGCCTTAGACAGCTTCCTTGACGCCTTACGAACCCTGAACCTACGTTTGGGTTAATCGAGGAATTCCTGTGCTGTGCGGCTTCCGGGCCGGGAGATAGCACCGATTCCTGGGACCGCACGGCAGCGCGCGATGAAGCGTGCAGGCGGCAACAAGGAGGTCCCATGAGGTCACTCGTGCGCCGGGTATTCGCCGGAATGCTCGGACTCGTAGCCGTCGCCACCCTGGCGACACTGGTCACCGCGGCCCCGGCCGGCGCCGCGACTACGGCCAGCGGACCGACAGCCACCCACACCTGGACCAACGGCCTGCGGTGGCCCTTCGTCCGGCCGGGCAACCGCGGCGAGCGGGTCTTCGCGGTGCAGTACCTGCTCCAGCAGAAGGGGTTCCGGGTCCCCGCGACCGGCTTCTACGGAGTGATCACCACCGGCGCGGTCAAGCAGTTCCAGCGCCAGCGCGGCCTCAACCCCAGCGGCAACGTCGGCCCCTCGACCTGGGACCGGCTGATCGTCACCCTGCGGTTCGGCAACCGCGGCCCGGCGGTCAAGGCCGTGCAGCACAACATGCGGTTCGCCTACGGCTTCAAGTTCCAGCGGGTCACCGGGTTCTTCGGGTCCGAGACCCTGGCCGTGGTGCGGGCCTTCCAGCGCGGGTCGAAGCTGCCCGTGACCGGCGTGGTCAACACCCCGACCTGGATGACGATGATCTGGTTCGAGCGCTAGGCCAGGGACAGCAGGAGCCCCGGTCCGGCTGACCGGCACAGCCAGCCGAACCGACGCACGGCGGATAGCCAGCGGCCTCCACGGCGCTGGCTATCCGCCTGCCCGGGCCGCCTGCGCCCGGCTGTCGCCTACGTCCCGGCCCCCGCCTCGGTACCGGCGCCCGCCTCGGTTCCGGCCCCCGGCTCGGTTCCGGCCAGCCAGTCGCGGACGGCGGCGTCATGCTGGCCGAGCAGCGGCGGCGCGGCATGCGCCCGGGGCGGCAGCCCGTCGAAGCGCAGCACCGGCCCCGGTAGCTCGATCTCCCCCAGCACCGGGTGGTCGACGGAGATGACCAGGCCCTGGGACCGGGTCTGCGGCCACTCGTACACCTCGCTGATGTCCCGGATGGAGCCCGCCGGGATGCCCGCCCCGGCCAGCAGCGGCAGCCACTCGTCCCGGCCCCGGGCGGCCAGCGCCCGCTCGATCTCGGCGATGAGCTCGGCCGGCGGGTGACCCGCTGCTCGTTGCGGGCGAACCGCTCGTCGTCCGGATCCAGCCCCAGCACCGGGGCGAACCGCCGCCACTGGGCCTCGTTGGCCACCGCCACCTGAATCATCCCGTCGCCGCAGCGGAACGTCCCGTACGGCGCGATGGCCGCGTGATGGTTGCCGGTGGCCTGCGGAACCTCCCCGGCCACGGTCCACCGGGTGCCCTGGAAGGCATGCGCGCTGATCACCGAGGCCAGCAGCGACGTGCGGACCACCCGGCCCCGGCCGGTGCGGGCGCGCTCGTGCAGCGCGGCGACCACCCCGAGCGCGGCGTTGGTGCCGGCCATCACGTCGGCCACCGACAGGCCCGCCTTGGTCGGGTGGGCGGCGTCCGGGCCGGTCACGCTCATCAGCCCGGCCTCGCCCTGGACGATCTGGTCGTAGCCGGGACGGCCGCCTTCCGGGCCGTCGTGGCCGAACCCGGTGATCGAGCAGATGACCAGGCCGGGGTTCAGCTCGTGCAGCCGGGCGACCGGGAAGCCGAGCCGGTCCAGCACGCCGGGCCGGAAGTTCTCGACCAGGACATCGGCCCTGGCCACCAGCCCGGCCAGGAGGTCGCGGCCCTCGGGGGTACCCAGGTCGCAGGTGACCGACTCCTTGTTGCGGTTACAACTGAGGAAATAGGTACCAATGGGTTCCGGGCCCGGCTCGGGCGGCGCCGCGAAAGGCGGTCCCCAGTCCCGCGACTCATCCCCGCTGCCGGGTCGCTCCAGCTTGATGACCCGGGCGCCAAGATCGCCGAGCAGCATGGTCGCGTGCGGGCCGGCCAGTGCCCGGGTCAGGTCGACCACCAGGATCCCGTCCAGGGGTCCATTCATCCCGATATCTCCTCCTGTCAGACGCCACCGATCTACCTGCAGTGTTACCGAAGTTAGCTCCGAAGCGGTTACGGGGCGGCTATGGTGCAATTGCCGGCGGGGCTGAAGGTCCCCCGCTCCCCAAGCAGCCCCGCCGGCGCAAACCTTCGCCTGAGCATCCAGTGACCGACCGGTAGCCGCCCGCCGTCCCCCTGGGGGCGCCGCATAAGGGACGCCATGACCGATCTGTCCGCCGAGCCGCGGACCGGCACTCAGCACGACATCGCCGCCGGCGACTACGAGGCCACCGTCACCGAACTGGGGGCGGGCCTGCGGCGGCTGCGCTACCGCGGCCGGCCGCTGATCCGCGAGTACGAGGCCGACGAGGTCCCGCCCGCCGGGGCGGGCCAGCTGCTCATCCCGTGGCCGAACCGGGTCGACCGGGGCCGGTACGACTTCGGCGGCACGCAGCTACCAGCTGAACCTGAGCGAGCCGGCCACGGAAACGCGATCCACGGCCTGACCCGGTTCGCCAACTGGCCGGCGGTCGGCGGCCAGCGCCGGCCGGGACGGTCAGGCCGACCGGGCCGACCTGCGGCACGTGCTGCACGCCCAGCCCGGCTACCCGTTCTGCCTGGAGCTGACGGCCAGCTATCAGCTGTCGGCCGGCAGGCCTGCAGGTGGCCGTGACGGCCTGGAACGCCGGCTCGGCGGCCGCGCCGTACGGCACTGGCTGCCACCCGTACCTGGTGGCCGGGGACGGACTGGTCGATGACTGGGAGCTGGAGCTTCCGGCCGGGCAGTGGCTGTCGGCCGATGACCGGGGCATCCCGGACGGCCCGCCCGCCGGACGTCGCCGGCACGCCGCTGGACTTCCGGGCGGCCCGCCCGCTCGGCGCCACCCGGCTGGACACCGCGTTCACCGCGCTGGCCGCCGGCCCGGACGGCCGGGCCTGGGCCCGGCTGGCCGGCCCCGGCGCTGAGCTGCGGTTCTGGGCCGGGCCGGGGTACCGCTGGCTGCAGGTGTTCACCGGCGACCCGCTGGGACCGGACCAGCGCCGCCGGGCGCTGGCCATCGAGCCGATGACCTGCCCGCCGAACGCCTTCGGCACCGGCACCGACCTGATCACGCTGGCCCCCGGCGAGTCCGTCACCCACCGCTGGGGCCTGTCGGCCCGGCTAGCCGCGCGAAAGACATGATCGCGACCGTTTTTCCGGGTTTCTGACGGACAATCGGTCACGATCATGCTCTGGCTCGCCGGGGCCGGGCTCGCCGGCGGCCGGGATGGCTGGCGGCCGGGATGGCTGGCGGCCCGGCTGGGTCAGCCCGGCGCGTCGGCGTCGCCCAGGAGGCCGCTGATCCGGTCCAGGTCGGCGCGGGTATCGATGTCGTCCGGGCGGCCGGTGTCGCCGCACTCGACCAGCGTGACCAGGTCCGGGCGGGCGCGCAGGAACGCGCGGGCGCCCGCGTCCCCTTCGGCCAGGGCGGTCACCTCGGCCCAGTGCTGGCGGGCCAGCAGGACCGGGTTGCGCGGCCGGCCGCCGTAGGCCGCCACCGCGACGGTGGCCCCGGTCTCGAACGCGGCGATCAGCCGCCGCACGGCGTCCGCGCCGACCAGCGGCTGGTCTACCAGCGCGATGACCGCCGCCTGGCACTCGATCGGGCGCGGTGGCCAGCCCGGCGCCCAGCGAGGAGCCCATGCCCGTGGCCCAGTCCGGGTTATGCACGGTCACGACCCCCGGCAGGTTCACCGCCGTGGCCCCGGTGACGACGATGACCGGCGCGGCGCCGCCGTCACGCAGTAATCCGACCCCGCGGTCGACCAGCGACTTCCCGCCCACGTCCACGAGCGCCTTGGGCTGGCCGAGCCTGCTGCCCGCCCCGGCGGCGAGCAGGATCCCGGCGACACGAGCCTCCATCCGCCCAGCCTATGCCGGCCGGCCCGGGCTCAGAGGCAGGCCAGCAGGTCCCGCAGCGGCGGCGGGGCGGCGGCCAGGTCGAGGGCCTCGGCGAAGGCCCGCGCGTAGTGCGCCTTGCGCCTGGAGCCGCCGGCGATGAAGCGGTGCAGCTGCTGCTCGGCGGTGCGGCCGCGCTGGGCCGGCTGGCGGCGCATGGTGCGCAGCGAGCGCTGCTCGCCCTGCTCCGCGATGACCTGCTCGGTCGCCTCGGCGCCGAGCGAGCGGATCAGCTCGTCCTCCAGGTCCGCGACGCAGGTGAAGAAGCCGTGCTCGGCCAGAGACGCGGGATCGCCGGCCGGCGCCAGGCCAGCCTCATGGAGCGCGCGGGCGAAGGCGGGCTGCTCGGCCTCGTCGCACAGGCCGGCCAGGCGCGGGCCGTCGCCCAGGATGCGCAGGAAGCGGCCGATGTTGGTGGCGCCGCCCATCGGCAGGACCAGCACGCCCTCGGCGGCCAGGTCGCGGCCGGCCCGGCGGGCCAGCGCCTCGATCGCGGCCCGGTCGCTGGAGCCCTCGACCAGGACCACGGTCTGGCCCCGGGCCACGGGCATCCGCTCGCCCAGCAGGGCCAGCGACGTGCTCAGCTCGCTGCCCGCGCTGGTGACCGGCCAGCCGCTACGCTGCTTCACCCCTCCATGGTGTCCCCGGACGGCCGCTTGTGCCTTCTGTTAAATGACGCTAGCGGGCCAGGCCCTCGGTCAGGCGCTCGTGGTGGATGCGGCCCGAGGTGGCGGTCAGGGGCTGGCCGGAGCCGCCCCAGCGGAGCTGGATCAGCTCGGCGGCGATGGCCACGGCGGTCTCCTCCGGGGTGCGCGCGCCCAGGTCCAGGCCGATCGGCGAGCGGAGCCGGGACAGCTCGGCGTCGGTCAGGCCGGCCTCGCGCAGCCGGGCCAGCCGGTCGTCGTGGGTGCGGCGGCTGCCCATCGCGCCGATGTAGGCGGCCGGGCGGCGCAGCGCCACCTCCAGCAGCGGGACGTCGAACTTGGGATCGTGGGTCAGCACGCAGATGACCGTGCGGGCGTCGGTGGCGGTCCGCTCCAGGTAGCGGTGCGGCCAGTCGGTCACCACCTCGTCGGCGTCCGGGAACCGGGACGCGGTGGCGAACACCGGCCGGGCGTCGCACACGGTCACCCGGTAGCCGAGGAACTTGCCGGCCCGGGCCACGGCGGCGGCGAAGTCGATGGCGCCGAACACCAGCATCTGCGGCGGCGGGGTGAACGACTGCACGAACACCGACAGGTCCTCGAGGCGGCGCTCGCCGTCGGGGCCGTACCGGCGGACCGCCGGTCAGGCCCTGGGCCAGCATGCCGCGGGCGTCGTCGTCCACCGCCTCGTCCAGCCGGTCGCCGGAGCCCAGGCTGCCCGCCGCAGGCCGGCCGGCGTCAGGCCCAGATGAGCCGCCGGGCGCCGACCTGCCCCGGCCCGGCCACCACGGTGGCGGCGGCGACCGGCTGGCCGGACCGCACCGCCGCGGCGATCTCGCCCAGCTCCGGGAACGTCTCGCGGCTGACCGGCTCGACGAAGATGTCGATCAGCCCGCCGCAGGTCAGGCCGACCGAGAACGCGGTGTCGTCGCTGATCCCGTACCGCTGGAGCACGGCCTGGCCCGAGCCGCTGACCTCGCCCGCCAGCTCGTAGACGGCGCCTTCCACGCAGCCGCCCGACACGCTCCCCACGACCTCGCCGCCGGGCGAGACGGCCATGGCCGCGCCTGGCTCGCGGGGCGCGCTGCTGAACGTGCTCACCACCGTGGCCAGGCCGAACGACTCGCCGGCCTCCCACCACTTCGAGATCAGGTCGAGAATGTCGCGCACTACCGATCACCTCAGAGCTTGACAAGGCCAGCGTACGTGGCGCAAACGTCCAGCGCATATGCCCCCACGGGTCCCAGGGGGCGGCGGGCGGGTCCGGCCCGGCGCCGGCCGGCCCAGGTCAACGCCGGGAATGAGCTGAGTCACATCGGGTAGGCCGGCGTAGCCCCCGCGCGCTGTTAGTTAGCCTAAGCACCGCGTTGTTAGGTAAGCCTAAGTTACGTTGCCGTCTGGCGACACGCGCGCCACCCACACCCGAGAGAGACGGATGAGCTTCCCAGTCGACCCTCCCGTACTGCCCCGGAGCGCCATCATGAGCCACCTGCCCGCCGCCGCCCGGCGGTCACCCGCCCGCCGCTGGCTCGCCCCCGTCGCCGCCGCTGGCCGCCTGCGGGCTGCTGGCCGCCTGCGGCAGCGCCCCGGCCACCGCCGGCGGGTCGTCCGGCGCCACGCTGACCCTGTACAGCGGCCAGCACGTGCAGACGGCCGAGAACCTGGTCGCCGCGTTCACCGGCAGACCGGGATCAAGGTGGCTGATCCGCAACGACGACGAGGACGCGCTGGCCGACCAGATCGCCACCGAGGGCGCCACTCCCCGGCCGACCTGTTCTACACCGAGAACACCCCGCCGCTGATGAGCCTGGAGGGCAAGGGCCTGCTGTCGCCGGTCGACGCCGCGACGCTGAGCCACACGCCGGCCAGTACAACTCCCCGTCGGGTGACTGGGTCGGCGTGTCGGCCCGGACCAGCGTGATCGTGTACAACCCGAGCCTGATCAAGGCCAGCCAGCTGCCCACCCAGATCAGCCAGTTCGCCGAGCACGGAGTACAAGGGCAAGCTGGCCATCGCCCCGCAGGAGACCGACTTCCAGCCGATCGTCACCGCCTACCACCATGCCTACGGCCAGGCGGCCACGCTCAGCCTGGCTCGCGCGCGCTCAAGTCGAACGCGGCCGGGCACGTCTACCCCGACAACGAGACGATCGTGTCCGAGGTCAACCAGGGCGCGATCGCGTTCGGGATGGTGAACCAGTACTACTGGTACCGGATGCGCGCCGAGATCGGCGCCAGCCGGGTGAACTCGCAGATCACCCACCTGGCCCCGCGACAACCCGGGCTACGTCATCGACGTCTCCGGCGCGGCCGTGCTCAAGTCGAGCAAGCACCAGGCGGCGGCGCAGAAGTTCCTGGCCTTCCTGGTCAGCAAGCCGGGCCAGGAGATCATCGCGCACCCGGGCACCGGCGCCGACCAGTCGATCAGCTACGAGTACCCGCTGGCCGTCGGGCGTGACCACGCTGGCCCCCGAGACGCCCGTTCAGCCAGCTCCAGCCCTACCCGATCACGATCGCGCAGCTCGGGACCGGCAGCACGGCGATCGCGCTGATGCGCCAGGCCGGGCTGCTGTGACCAGCCCAGGACCTGCTGGAGGCCGCGCCGCCGCCGCCCGGCCGGCGCCGGCACCGGCGCGCGGCGGTCCGGCCGCGGCGGGCGCGGCGGCCCGCCGGGCTGATCGCGGATCAGCGCTCGGCGTGGCGGTGCTGCTGGCGCTGCCGCTGGTGTTCCTGCTGATCGAGACCAGCGGGCACGGGCTGCACCAGGTGGTCAGCGCTGATCGCGCGGCCGCTGACCGGCGAGCTGCTGTGGAACACGGTCCAGCTCACCGCGGCGGTGACGGTCGGCTGCGCGGTCATCGGCACCGGCGCCGCCTGGCTGGTGGAGCGCACCGACCTGCCCGGCCGCCGGATCTGGGCGGTGCTGCTCGTGGTGCCGCTGGCCATCCCCGACTTCGTGGTCAGCTTCGGCTGGGCCTCGCTGTGGACCTGGGTGCACGGCTTCCGCGGCGCCGTCCTGGTCATGACGCTGGCCGTCTACCCGCTGGTCTACCTGCCGGTCGCGGCCAGCCTGCGGTCCGCCGACCCGGGCCAGGAGGAGGTGGCCCGCAGCCTCGGCACCTCCCGGCTGCGGACGTTCTTCGCGGATCACGCTCGGCCAGGCCCGCGGCGCGATCCTGGGCGGCTGCCTGCTGGTCGCGCTGGTCCTGCTGGCCGAGTACGGCGCCTTCGAGCTGCTCGGCTACCAGACGTTCACCACCGAGATCTTCACCGAGTTCAACCTCTCGTTCAGCGTCCCGGCGGCCTGCGCGCTGTCCCTGGTGCTGGTCGGGCTCAGCCTGCTGGTGCTGGGCGGCGAGGGGCATGGCCCGCGGCCGGGGCCGGGTGGCCCGGACGGGCGCGGGCGCGCCCAGCGGGTCAGCCCGCCGCTGCGGCTGGGCCGGGCCACCTGGCCGGCGCTGGCCGCCTGTCGCCGCCCTGGTCGTCGCGGCGCTCGGCGTGCCGGTCTACTCCAGCGTGTACTGGGTCTTCGAGGGCGGGATCCCGTCGGTCACGGCGGGCAGCGTCTCGATGCTGGACGCGCTCGCCCACACGGCCGGCTACGGCGCCGCGGCGGGCGTGCCTGGACACCCTGGCCGCCCTGCCGGTCGCGCTGCTGGCCATCCGGCACACCGGCCGCGCCCGGCACTTCCTGGAGCGCAGCACCTACCTGGTGCTGGCCATGCCCGGCGCGGTGATCGGCTTCGCGCTGGCCTACTTCACCGAGCACTACCTGGGCGGCCGCGGCTACCAGACCGCGCCGCTGCTGATCGTCTGCTACGCGATCATGTTCTTCCCGCTCGCGCTGGTCGGGGTGAAGGCGGCCGTCGCCCGCGCGCCCGGCCAGCCTGGACGAGGTGGCCCGCTCCCTGGGCCAGAGCAAGGCCGCCACGCTTGCGCCGGGTCACGCTCCGGCTGGCGGGACCGGGCCTGGCGGCCGCGTTCTGCCTGGTGTTCCTGTCGGTGGTGACGGAGCTCACCGCCACGCTGCTGCTGATCCCGACCGGGCGTGCAGACGCTGGCCACCCAGTTCTGGCAGTACGAGACCGACGGCTCCTACGCGCAGGCGGCGCCGTTCGCGCATCGCCATGATCGCTCATCGCCGCCGTGCCGAGCTACGTGCTCGGCCGGTTCTTCGACCGGTCCGCGCGTGCGCGATGATGACGCCGTGACCGAGCTGGCCGTCCAGGGACTGTACAAGGCATTCGGCCGCCACCCGGTGCTGGCCGGCCTGGACCTGACCGTCCCGGCGGGCTCGCTGACCGCGATCCTCGGCCCGTCGGGCAGCGGCAAGACCACCCTGCTGCGGGTGCTGGCCGGGTTCGACCAGCCCGACGCCGGGACGGTGCGGATCGGCGACCAGCTGGTCGACGGGCCGGACGCGCACGTGCCGCCCGAGCGCCGCCGGATCGGCTACGTGCCGCAGGAGGGCAGCCTGTTCCCGCACCTGTCGGTGGCGGCCAACGTCGGCTTCGGGCTGCCCGCCGGCCAGCGCCGCGGCCCGCGCATCGGCGACGCTGCTGGACTCGGTCGGGCTGGCGGGCCTGGGCCGGCGGTACCCGCACCAGCTGTCCGGCGGCCAGCAGCAGCGCGTCGCGCTGGCCCGGGCGCTGGCCATCGAGCCGGCCGCTGGTGCTGCTGGACGAGCCGTTCGCGGCCCTGGACGCGCACCTGCGGGCCAGCGTCCGGGCCGACGTGCAGCAGATCTTCCGGGCGCGCGGCACGACCGCGATCCTGGTCACCCACGACCAGGACGAGGCGCTGTCCATGGCCGACCGCGTCGCGCGTGCTGCGCGACGGCCAGATCGCGCAGTACGCGGCGCCGCAGGATCTGTACGTCAGCCCGGCCGACCCGGAGCTGGCCGGCTTCATCGGCGACGCCAACCTGCTCGACGGCCAGCTGCTGGCAGGCGGCGCGGACCTGGCGCGTGCGCACGGTGTTCGGGCGAGCTGGCGCTGGCCGGGCCGGGCGGCGCGGGCCTGGCGCCGGGCCCGGTGACGGTGCTGGTCCGGCCCGAGCAGCTGGCGGTCCGCGCGGCCGACGCGGCGGCCGAGCCGGGCGGGCTGGCCGGCCAGGTCGTGGCCTGCCACTACTACGGCCACGACGCGGTGCTCCGGGTCCGGCTGGCGGGCGACGCCGCCGGAGATCATCGTCCGGACGGCCGGCGGCCCCCGGCTCCAGCCCGGCGCCGCCGTCGTCCTCCGCGCCACCGGCCCCGTCCTGGCCTGGCCCCGCGCCTAGCGATACCGCGCCTCAGCTCGGCCGGCTGGCGGAGGGAGCGGAGGAGGAGGGCGGTTTCCAGGGCGGCCAGGACGGCGTCCCAGCCCTTGTCCTCGGCGCTGTCCTCGGCGCCGCTGCGGTCGATCGCCTGCTTGATGTCGTCGCAGGTCAGAACGCCGTTGCCGACGGGGGTGCCGGTGTCGAGGGCGACCCTGGACAGGCCGTAGGTGACCGCGTCGCAGACGTACTCGAAGTGCGGGGTGCCGCCGCGGATGACGGCGCCCAGGCAGGCCACGGCGTCGT
Organism: uncultured Actinomycetota bacterium; assembly: GCA_963731085.1. Taxonomy (GTDB): domain Bacteria; phylum Actinomycetota; class Actinomycetes; order Streptosporangiales; family Streptosporangiaceae; genus DASUBV01. The sequence goes on along the minus strand of CAVSUF010000019.1, from coordinate 64,906 downwards.
GGCGGCGGGCCAGCTCGGCGGCCACGACCGGGCAGCTCGACGGCGCCGGGCACGCGGACCACCAGCGGGTCGGGCATCGCCGCAGGCCCGCGCGGCGGCCACGGCCCGGCTGACGCAGCGTGTCGGTCACCTCGGCGTGCCACCGGGTGGCGGCGATGGCCAGGCTGAGCCCGGCCGCGTCGACCAGCCGGCCCGGCGGGCCGCGCCCGCCGCCGCTCATGACGCCTCGGCTGCTGGCCGGGACCGGCGGCAGGCCGTCGAGCTGGTGGCCGAGGCGGTCGCGCTTGGCCAGCAGGTAGCGCAGGTTGTCGGGGGTGACGCACGACCGGCAGCGGCACCCGGTCCGGTGACCTTGATGCCGAAGCCGGCCAGGCCCGCGACCTTGGCCGGGTTGTTGGTCAGCAGCCGCAGCGACTCGACCCCCAGGTCGGCCAGGATCTGCGCGCCGGTGGAGTACTCGCGGGCATCGACCGGCAGGCCGAGGCTCGAGGTTGGCGTCGACGGTGTCGGCGCCGCTCGTCCTGCAGCTGGTAGGCGCGCAGCTTGCTGAGCAGGCCGATGCCGCGGCCCTCGTGGCCGCGCAGGTACAGCACGATGCCGCGGCCCTCGGCGGCGATGGCGGCCATGGACGCCTCCAGCTGCGCCCCGCAGTCACAGCGGCGCGACCCGAACACGTCCCCGGTCAGGCACTCGGAGTGCATCCGGACCAGCAGGTCCGTCGGTCCGGCGCACCGGCCGGCGCAGATGTCGCCCAGGACCAGGGCCAGGTGCTCGGTCCGTCGACCGAGTTGAGGTAGCCGAGCGCGCGCCACTCGCCGTAGGCGTTGGGGATCCGCGTCTCGGCGACCCGGACGACCATCCGCTCGGCCCGGCGGCGGTGCTCGATGAGCTGGGCGATCGTGATCAGGGCCAGCCCGTGCTCGTCGGCGAAGGCCCGCAGCTGCGGCAGCCGGGCCATGGTGCCGTCCTCGTTGACGATCTCGGCCACCACCCCGGCCGGGGTGAGGCCGGCCAGCCGGGCCAGGTCGACCGCGGCCTCGGTGTGGCCGGGCCGGCGCAGCACGCCGCCCTCGGTGTAGCGCAGCGGGAAGATGTGGCCGGGCCGGACGATGTCGCGCGGCTCGGTGGCCGAGTCGGCCAGCGTCCGGATCGTCCTGCGCCCGGTCGGCGGCGGAGATGCCGGTGCGTGATCCCGTGCCGGGCGTCCACGCTGATGGTGAACGCCGTGCCCATGTGCTCCTGGTTGTCGGTCGTCATCGGCGGCACCTGGAGCCGGTCCAGGTCCCGGCCGAGCATCGGCACGCAGATCAGGCCGCGGGCGTGGCGGATGGTGAAGGCCAGCAGCTCGGGCGTGGCCTTGCTGGCGGCGAAGATGATGTCGCCCTCGTTCTCCCGGGCCGCGTCGTCCACCACCACGACGGCCCGGCCGGCCGCGATGTCCTGCACCGCGCGCTCCACCGTCGTCCAGCCCGACGGCCCCGGCCGCCTGCTGCTGGCGGTCCCAGCCTGGTCATAGCTGCCTCCCGGCGAGCAGTCGCTCCACGTACTTGGCGATCATGTCGACTTCCAGGTTGACCACGTCGCCGGGCTGCTTGGCGCCCAGCGTGGTCCGCTGCAGGGTCTCCGGGATCAGGCTCACCTCGAACCAGGCGCCGTCGCCGGGCGGGCTGAGCGCCGAGACGGTCAGGCTGACGCCGTCGACCGCCACGGATCCCTTTTCCACCACGTAACGGGATAGCTCCGCCGGCACCGATATCCGGACGACATCCCAGCCCGCGGCGGGCGCCCGGGAGACGATGACGCCGGTGCCGTCCACGTGGCCCTGGACGATGTGCCCGCCCAGCCGGCCGTCCGGCCGCATCGGGCGCTCCAGGTTGACCGGCCGCGCCGGGGGCCAGCGCGCCCAGGCTGGACCGGTCCAGCGTCTCCCCCATCACGTCCGCGCTGAACTGCCCCGCCGACCGTATGCCGTCACCGTCAGGCACACGCCGTTGATGGCGATCGAGTCGCCGCGGCTGGCGTCCGCCGTCACCGCCGGCCCGGCGCACGGTCAGCCGGGCGGGCCCGGCACCGCGCTCCAGCGCGACGACCTCGCCCAGCTCTTCCACGATTCCGGTGAACACCCGGTCCTCCTCGAGAGCCACGGTCCTGCCCTGGCTCCGGGGGTGCGCGGATGCGCCGCGCGGCGGGCGCCTGCCGTCTCCGGCCTGCGGCCGTCAACGACACGGCCGAGGCCTGCCGCGCGCGTGCTGCCTCCCATCCGGACTTTAACCGTCGGTCCCGGAATTTCACCGGGTCAGCCAGCCAATGGACCTCGGCCGGGTCGCGGACTGTCACCGCCGGCTCGGAGTTTCACCGACCCCGGAGCACGCTTACTTACGGTAACTATTGTGCCATGAACCGTATTCCGCCGCAGGAGGACCATGGCAGGCCCGCTGAAGACCCCGATCGAGATTGACCAGGAGGCCCTGGCGACCGCCGCCGAGGTGCTCGGCACGAGCACCAGGAAGGAGTTCGCGGCGACGAGGCGGCCTACCGCAGGTGAGCCCGGCTGGAGTTCCTGTACTCGGCGCGTCTGAGAGCTGGCGCGGCGCTGCACCGGGTTGCCAGCGAGCGGTGCCTGGCCGCGGGCACCGCTCGCTGGCTGCGGACCCGCCCAGTCACGGGTCCGATTCGGATGGCCTAGGTAGTGCCGCGGCCGCGCCGGGTCAGGGCGTCCACGGTCACGGCCGCGACCAGGACCAGCGCCGTCCACATCAGCTGCGTGGCGGCGGACAGGCCCAGCAGCTGGAGGCCGTTAGCGATCACGCCCACGACCAGGCCGCCGAGCACGGCATCCAGCATCTTCCCGCGCCCGCCGAACAGGCTGGTGCCGCCGATGACCGCGGCGGCCACGGCGTTCAGCACGTTCTGGCCGCCGTTGACGCCGCTGGAGATCGAGCCCAGGTAGGAGGAGTAGATGATGCCGGTGATGCCCGCGGTGAGGCCGCACAGCGTGAACGCCAGCACCCGCATCCGGTTGGTGTTGACGCCGGCCCGCCGGGCCGCCTCGGCGTTGCCGCCGATGGCGTAGATGTAGCGGCCGAACCGGGTCCGGCTCAGCAGCGTGGTGTAGATCACCAGCACGGCCAGCACGACCAGCACCACCCACGGCAGGCCGCGGACGGCGAGCAGGAACGTGCCGCGGTTGGTGTTGCCGACCAGGACCACCACCACCCCGGCGACGGCGATCACGGCGATCTTCAGCATCGTGATGCGACAGCGGCGGGGCGACCAGCCCGCTGACCCGCCGCCGCCGGTCCCGGGTGAACAGCAGCAGCCCGGCCAGCGCCACCAGCGCGATCATCACGATCCAGCTGGCGGTCGGCGCTGAGCGCGCCCTCCTCGATGTCGTTGAGCACGTTGCTCTGCAGCCGGATCACGCCGCCGTTGCCGATGCTGCCGGTGGCGTTGATCAGGAACAGCAGCGACGCCGGACAGGCCCAGGAAGCCGGCCAGCGTCACTACGAAGGAGGGCAATCGCAATCGGGTGATGACGAAGCCCTGCAGCGCCCCGTAGGCACCGGTGGCGGCCAGCGCGGCGATCACCGCGACCCACCAGGGGTAGTTCTTGGCCACCAGGTACAGGGCGATGACCGCGCCGCAGGCGGCCGTGAACCCGGCCGCCAGGTCGATCTCGCCGAGCAGCAGGACGAACACCTCGGCCATGCCCAGGGTGATGATGAACGCGGCCTGGGTCATCAGGTTGACCAGGTTGCCCGCCGACAGGAACAGCGAGCTCTTGATCTGGAAGATCAGGACGATGACGATCAGGCCGACGATGACCGGCAGGGCGCCGCTCTCGCCGCTGCGGATGCGCTTGATCCAGATCCGCGCGTACTCGCCGACCGAGCCGGCCATCAGCTCGGCCGAGGCTGGCCGGCGCGACGACCGCGGCCTCCGGATCCGGGTGCCGGGCGGCCTCCGGGTCGGTGGTCACGCCGCCCGGCTCGGGGGGTGGATTCGTGGATGCCAATGGTCAGCCCTCCGGGCGGCTGTCAGGGACGCGGGCCCGGTCGTCCGCGGCACTCGCGCCGTTGCTCCGGGTCCGCTGCGAGGCTCCGGTCGTCATCAGGTCCACCGCCGACGCGGTGTCGTAGTCGGCGGCCGGGCCGGCCGACACCAGGCGTCCCAGGTACAGCACCGCCAGCCGGTCGGCGACCTGGAATACGTCGGTCAGGTTGTGCGACACCACCAGCACGGCGATGCCGCGCTCGGACAGCCGCCGGATGAGGTCCAGCACCAGCGCGGTCTGGGAGACGCCGAGGGCCGCCGTCGGCTCGTCCATGATCACGAGCCTGGCGTCCAGCATGACCGCCTTGGCCACCGCCACCGACTGCCGCTGGCCGCCGGACAGCGAGCCGACGAGCTGCCGGATGTTCCGCACCGTGACGACCCGCAGGTCCTTGAGGGTCTGCTTGGCGGTCTGCTCCATGGTGACCTCGTCCAGCAGCAGGTGCCGCCGGACCTCGTGGCCGAGCAGCATGTTCTGCACGATGTCCAGGTTGTCGCACAGGGCCAGGTCCTGGTAGACGGTGGCGATGCCGGCCTCGGTGGCGTCGCGCGGGTCTGCGGAAGTGCACCTGGCGGCCCTGCCAGATGAGGTGGCCGTCGCTCGGCTCCCAGATCCCGGCGATCGTCTTGATGAGCGTGGACTTGCCTGCCCCGTTGTCCCCGACCAGCGCCGTGACCTGGCCCGGCGGGAACGTCGAGGTCCACCCCGCCGAGCGCGCTGACACGGGACCGAAGTTCTTCCCGATGCCGCGCAGCTGGAGGAGCGCCCCGTCCCCGGTAGCCACGCCGGAGTTGCTGGCCGGGCTGGGCTGGGCTGACCTGGGCTGGGCTGACCTGGGCTGGGCTGAGCTGGGCTGGCCGGCGCCGGACGGCGCCCGGCCCGCGTTCGCGGGCCGGGCGCCGTCTTCCGGGCTACCGGTCACTGCTGGTGTCCCGGTTGATCATGCGATCCATCCTCAGCCTGAGATCCCGGCGGCGGTGCACGCCTTGGCGAAGCTGCCGGAGCAGAGCTGGGACGCGGGCACGAACTTGTCCGCGATGACGGTCGAGTTCATGTTCGCGGTCGTGACCCACTTCGGCGTCAGCAGGACCGAGGCCACCGACTGCTTGGTCTGCGGGTCCGTGGTGGTGCCGTTGAGCAGGCTGGCCGGCGGCGTGGCGCCCGCCCGGACGTACATGGCCAGGGCCGCGGCGGCCTGGGCCTCCAGGTAGATCGGCTTGTACGCGGTGCCGCACTGGTAGCCGGACGAGGATGTTCTGCAGGCCGGTCAGGGTGGCGTCCTGGCCGGTGGTCGGGAAGGTGTTGGCCTTCACGCCCTTGCTCTGCAGGTAGTGGATGATCGGCGCGGCGTTCTCGTCGTTCGGGATCAGCGCGGCGTTGATGTTCGGGTGGGCCGTGAACTGCTGCTGGAACTCACTCAGCGCGGTCGGCGGGTCCCAGGTGCCGGCGGGCTGGCTGACTTCCTTCCAGCCGCTGGAGAACTGCGGCGCCAGCACGGCGTCGTAGCCCTGGGCGAACAGCGTCGCGTTGTTGTCGGTCGGGGCGCCCTTCATGACGATGACCTGCGGGCTCTTGACCTTCCAGGCCGCCACGCAGCTGACCAGGCCCTGGCCGATCAGCGTGCCGACCTGAACGTTGTTGAAGCTGACGTAGTACTTGCGGGTGCCGCCCAGGGTGAGCCGGTCGTAGTCGATGACGACGACGCCGTGCGCCTTGGCGTAGCGACTCGATGTGCGCGCCGACGCCGGAGTCGAGCGGGTCGACGACCAGCACGCTGGCGCCCTTGGTGATGGCCGTCTGGGCGTCGCCGAACTGGGTCGAGTCGCTGCCCAGCGCGTTCTGGATGGTGAACTGCGACGACTTCAGGCCGGCGGCGAGGAAGGCCTGCTTCAGGTACGGGCGCGTCGAACTCGACGTACCGGGTCGAGGACACGGTGTCGGGCAGGATCACCGCCACGTTGCCCTTGCCCCGGCTGGCCAGCGGCTTGAGCGTCGGCCATGGCCGAGAAGCTGTTGTTCAGCGAGGCCACGCGACAGCTGCGGGACGGTCGCCGCTGCTGGAGCCCGGACCCGCTGCCGGTGGATGAGGGTGCAGCTGCTGCCGCAGGCGGCGACTACGAGCGCCGCGCTGGCGGCAATAGCCGCCGCCGCGGCCGATTTGGTAACGGAACGCAAGAAAACCACCTCGTTGATAGGCGGACCAAACTCGGATCACCGGCCGTGTGCGTGCATGCCGCATGACCGGTCGCCGCTACGGCCGGAATCTCTTGCCGAGAACCCTAGGCCGACTTTGATAAACGTCTTCGTTAACATCACTGGTAACCCCGTGAAAAATTTGTAAACGCCGAACCGCAGGTCAGATACCCCGTCCAGGCGGGCCAGCGTTCAATGCTTGATGGCTGCTTTGTTACCCGGTCCGTCACCCGTATGTAACCTGCCGGAGGCCTTAGCCGCGGCTCACGTCCGCTAGAACTCGGCTAACTGGTACCAGTCCCGACAGATTAGGGTGATTCACGTCATTCACGTTAATCGGCCGCGATCCGGTATCCCGGCCCGCGGCTGGGTCAGGATGACCGGCGCGCCGCCGTCGGTCTCCAGCTTGGCCCGCAGCCGCCGCACGTAGACCCGGACGTACTCGGTCTCGGTCTCGTACCCGTGGCCCCATACCCGGCGCAGCAGGTGGGCGTGGGTCAGCAGCTTGCCCCGGTTGACGGCCAGCTCGCGCAGCAGCGCGAACTCGGTCGGGGTCAGGTGCACGGCCCGGCCCGTCCCGGCTCACCTGCTGGGCCGACAGGTCCACGACCAGGTCGCCGACGGTGATGACGGTGGGCGCGACCTCGGGGGCGGCGGCGGGCCGGGTCCGGCGCAGCGTGGCGGTGATCCGGGCCAGCAGTTCCTCGATGCTGAACGGCTTGGTCATGTAGTCGTCGGCGCCGACGTTCAGCGCGGTGACCTTGTCCCGCTCGCCGCCCCGGGCGGACACCACGATGATCGCCACCGCGGAGTGCTCCCGGATCTGGCGGCACAGCTCGAAGCCGTCCACCTCGGGCAGCATCAGGTCCAGCAGGACGATGTCGGGCTCCTCGGTCTCCAGCAGCCGCAGCGCCCGCAGGCCGTCGGCCGACACCACCGTGTCGAAGCCGCGGACGGCCAGGTTGGACCGGATCAGGTCGACGATGTTGGGGTCGTCCTCGACCACGCAGGGCGCGGGTCCGGACGGCGTCGTCATGCACCGGGGGTGACTCCGATCTGCGACTGGCCCGCCGGGCGCGGGACCGTGGTCCCGACCGGCCCCTCGACCGGCAGCCAGATCCGCGAAGCAGGTGCCGCGGGGCTGGGCGGCAAGCTCGATCCGGCCCCCGTGGGCGGCCACGATGCCGCGGGTGATGGACAGCCCGAGGCCCGCCCCGGAGGTCGGGGTGCGCCGGCGCCGGGCCGGCTCGAACGGGCCGGAGGCCAGCTCGGGGGGCATCCCGGCGCCGTCGTCGGTGACGCTGAGCACGATCTCGCCGCGGTCCGCGGCGCGGGCGCTGACGGCCGCCCGGGTGCCGGGCGGGTTGTGCCCGAAGGCGTTGCTGAGCAGGTTCACGACGACCTGCTCCAGCCGGTCGTGGTCGGCCCACACGACGGGCAGGCCAGCGTCGCAGGACACCTCGGTGAGCGGCCCGGCCGACGGCGGCAGGCAGGCCACGGCGGCGTCGATGACCAGCGGCAGGTCGCACCAGTCGCGCTGCAGCCGCAGCACGCCCGGACTCGATGGCGGAGAAGTCGAGCAGGTCATCCACCAGCCGCCCGAGCCGGGCCGACTCGGCCGCGATCCGCTCCATGAACCGGTGCTGGGACGCGCCGTCCCAGGTCACGTCGGGCTGCAGCAGGCTGGAGGCGTAGCCCCGGATGGCGGTCAGCGGCGTGCGCAGCTCGTGGCTGAGCCGGGACAGGAAGCCCCGCTGCAGCTCCCGGGACCGGCGCAGGGCCAGCGCCTCCTGGTGGGCGACCAGCGCCTCCTCGCGCTCCAGGGCCAGCCGCAGCGAGTGCGCGGCGTCCTCCAGCAGCGCCGTCGCGTCGGCCGGCGGCGGGCCGTCCGGCCAGCGTGGCCACCAGGGCCGCGCCGCTGCCGGGCGCGGCGAACGTGACGGTCAGCAGCCGCCGCGCCCGCCCCGCGCTGGTCCGGCGCCCCGGCTGGGGCCACGTCGTCGCGGCGGAGCTGGCCCAGGCGCCGGCGGCCGCGCTGGCCAGCAGGGCCGGCGAGGGGTCAGCCGGGGCGCCGCGCCGGGCCGGGGCCGCCGCCCGGCACCGCGGCGGCTCTCGCGGGCGGCTCCCGGCCACGGGGGCCTCGGTGACCAGGGCCACCTCGGCCGCCTGCAGGCCCCGGCGCAGCGACTGCAGGGCCACGCCCAGCCCGTCGGCCACGGGCAGCGGCCCGGCCAGCGTCTCCAGCATCTCCCGGATCGTCTCCAGCACCCGGTTGCGGGTGGTGACCTCGCTCCAGCAGCCGGTCCCGCTCGATCGCGCCGGCGGCGTAGCCGGCGTACAGGGTGACCAGGTCGAGGTCGTCGCGCTGCGGCCGCCCGGCGGTGCCGCGCAGCACGGTGATGACGCCGACCAGGCCGCCGGGGCCGAGCACCGGCACCGACCACGAGGCCGCCACCTTGGCCGCCCGGGCCAGGTCGCCGAACGGCGCCCAGCGACAGCCGGGCCGCGACGTTCTCCTCGATCACCGGCGGCCTGGGCGGCCGCGGCCCGCCCGGCCGGGCCGCCCGCCGGGCCAGCCGGCAGCCGGCCCAGGCGGCCTGCAGGTCCGGCGGGCAGGCCCAGCGAGGCGGCGCAGGCCAGCGAGTCGCCGTCGAGCAGGTGAATGCACAGCCGCTCGCTGCCGAGCGCGGCGCCCAGCGCGGACAGGATCAGCGACAGGCTGGAGGACGGGTCGGCCGAGACCAGCCGTCGGCCAGGCCGTGCAGCCGGGTGAGCTGGCGGCGGGCCGAGGAGTCCGACCTGCTGGCCGGACAGCAGCGCCAGCACGTCGTCGGGGTGCACCTCGGCCGGCCGACCTCGGCCGCCACCCGGCCGTGCCGCAGCACCACGATGCGGTCGGCCAGCCGGAACATCTGGTCGATGTCGTGGCAGGCCAGCAGGACCGCGGTGCCCTGCTCGCGCATCCGCGATGATCATGTGCTCGACCTCGCGGGACGATCTGCACGCCCAGCGCCGCGGTGGGCTCGTCGAGCAGCAGCACCCGCGGCGCCGGGCCACCGCCCGGGCCACCGCGACGAGCTGGCGCTGGCCCCCCGACAGCGAGCGGACGCTGCGCGAGGTGTCCCGCAGCGGGATGCCCAGCCGGGCCAGCAGCCGCATGGCGTCGGTGTGCATGCGCACGTCCGAGCGCAGCTGGCGGCGGTGCTCGCGGCCGAGCATGAGGTTCGCCGCGATATCCAGGTTGTCGCACAGGGCCAGGTCCTGCCAGACCACGCCGATGCCCCGGCGGGCCTGCGCGCCGGGATCGGGCGGCATCACCTTGCCGCCCAGCCGGACCACCCCGGCGTCCGGCTCGATGTCACCGCCGATGCACCGGACCAGGGTGGTCTTGCCCGCGCCGTTCTCCCCGGCCAGGGCGACGATCTCGCCCTCGTTCACGGTCAGGCTGACCCCGTCCAGGGCGCGGACCGGCCCGAAGCTGACCGCCAGGTCGGACACCGACAGCATGGGCCGGCCGGAACCGGGCCGGCCGGCGCGGCGGCCTCGGCCAGCGCCCGGCTCACGGACGCGGTCCCGGCCGCGACGGGCGGCGGCGAGGCGCGGTGACGGCCTGACGGACATATCCTCATTGTGGCTGCTGAGCATACCCGCCACCAGCGAACGGCCCGGTCAGCGCTCAGGTCAGCCGGGCTCCCCCAGCGCGGCCAGCCGGCGGGCCAGGAACGCGCGCTCGGCCTCGTTGCCGGCCAGCGCCAGGGCCTCGGCGTAGGCGGCGGCGGCCTCGGCCCGGCGGCCCGCGCGGCGCAGCAGGTCGGCCCGGGCGGCGGGCAGGTAGCGGTAGCCCGCCAGGCGGGCGTCGCGCTTCTCCAGGGCGGCGATCTCGGCCAGCCCGGCGTCCGGGCCGGCCACCTCGGCCAGCGCCACCGCCCGGTTCAGCGCCACCACCGGCGACGGCCAGGCCCGCAGCAGCTCGTCGTACAGGCCCAGGATCTCGGGCCAGTCGGTCGCCGGCGTAGCTGGGCGCCTCGGCGTGCACGGCGGCGATGGCGGCCTGCAGCGCGAACCGGCCCGGACGGCCCCCGTGCCGGCCCCGCGCAGCGCGCTGACCACCAGCGCGATGCCCTCGGCGATCGCGCACTGGTCCCACCGGGACCGGTCGGCGTCAGCCAGCAGCGCCAGCCCGCCCTCGGCGTCGGTCCGGGTGGCCCGCCGGGCGTGACTGAGCAGCAGCAGGGCCAGCAGGCCGCGGGCCTCCCGCTCGTCGGGCATCAGCCCGGCCACCGTCCGGGCCAGGTGCAGCGCCCGCTCGGCCAGGTCGTCCCGGACCAGGTGGTCGCCGGCGGGCGCGGTGTGCCCGGTGGTGTAGAGCAGGTGGACCACGGTCAGCACGGCGTCCAGCCGGTCGGGAAGCTGGGCGGCGTCGGGCACCCGGTACGGGATGCGGGCGGCGGCGATCTTCTTCTTGGCCCGGGTCACCCGGGCCGCCATCGTGGCCTCCGGCACCAGGAACGCGGCCGCGATCTCGGCCGTGGTCAGCCCGCACACCAGGCGCAGCGTGAGGGCCACCTGCGCCTCCCGGGCCAGTGCCGGGTGGCAGCAGGTGAAGATGAGCCGGAGCCGGTCATCGGGAATGTCGCCGGGCTCCGGCCCGGGCCGCCGGGCTCAGGGTCGGGGTCGACCAGGAGCGGGAGCTTGGCCCGCAGCACCTTGTCCCGGCGCAGCGCGTCCAGGGCCTTGCGGCGGGCGGTGGTGGTCAGCCAGGCGGCCGGGTTGCCGGGCACGCCCTGCCGGGTCCAGGCGTCCAGGGCGGCCAGGTAGGCGTCCTGCACGCATTCCTCGGCCACGTCCAGATCGCGCGCCACCCGGGCGGTGGCGGCCAGCACGTACCCCCACTCGCTGCGGTGCGCCGCCTCGACGGCGGCGCCGGCGGCGCTGCTGGCCGGGTCAGCGCTGCTGGCCGGGTCGGCCTGGGGGGCCGGGTCGGGAGGGCCGGGACGCGGGCGGGCGGGGGGCGGCACCGGGCCGTCCCCCGCCTCCCCGCCGGCCGCGGCCGGGCGGCCGGCGGCCACCTGCTAGCCCCCGGAGGTGTCCATGATCGGGCGGACCTCGACGCCCCCGTACGGCGCCGGGCACAGCCGCGCCACGTCCAGCGCCTGGTCCAGGTCCTTGGCCTCGATCAGGTAGTAGCCGCCGAGCGCCTCCTTGGTCTCGACGAACGGGCCGTCGGTGACCACGTCGCCGCGGATGCTGGTGGCCGTGGGGGTGGGCTGGAGCGCGTTCCCGCCCAGGAGCTTCGCGCCCTTCTCCGCGACCTGGGTGGCGAACCGGGTGTGCGCCTCCATCGCCTGCTGCCAGACCTCGGGTGCCGGGTCCATGTAGGCACTCTCGTTCTCGTAGATCAGGATCAGGTACTGAGCCATTGGGGCCTCCTCAGCCTCTGCTAGCCATCTCGTACTCATCCCGACGCGCGGGGCGGGCCGGAATCGACAGCGGCCCGGGTAATTTTTCCGGCCGCCGCCGGCGGCGCCTCCGGGCCAGGCTAGCGCCGCCGGCAGGGCCCGGCGGGCGGGGCGGCCGGGAGGGGTCCCGCCGAACGGCCGGGGGTGGCGGGCGGCCGTGGGGACGCCGGGCCGTTTCGCGGAAATAAGGGATTATCAAGACATCCGGCCGAATGGGATTCGGGCATTCACGAGAGTCTTTACCACCGGGTTGTGTCCTGGAATCCGGGAAATCAGCCGGGTACAGTACGGTCGTGATCTCAGGATGAGTTTGCCCCGGTCCGCCAGCTGTTGCGACGGCTATTAATGATCCGTCGCGATATGCCCGCGCGCGGGCCGAAATGGGCGGGCCGAATGGCGAGCCGGCCGGGCGGCGGGGCCCGGTGACCGCCACCGGGGGCTGGAGCGGGGCCGGCCCTGGCTGCTTCACGCAGGTCCAGGTCATCGGCGACGCCGCGGTGGCGGTGACGGCGGACCGGCTGGTGCCGGGGCCGGTCCCGGTGCTGGCCGCCCCGGACGGGCCGGACCCGGCGGGCCGGGCGCAGGTCATCGGGCAGGCCGCGGCGGAACTGGCCAACGGGATGAGCGTGCAGCTGTACGGGCCGCCGGGCGCGGGCAAGAAGGCGGTCGCCCGGGCCGTCATCCGGCGGCTGGCGGCCGGGCCGGGGCCGGTCGCCGGGGTGGGGCCGGTCGCCGGGGTGGAACTGAGGCCGGCGGGCGGCCGTCCGCTCGTGCTGGAGAGCCTTTACGAGCGACTGGCCCTGGCGTTCTTCCGGGGCATCACGGTCAGTCCGCCGGAGGGACCGCTGCGGGCGGCCGTGGTGGCGGCCGGGCTTTCCGCGGTGATTGTTATCGGCGACTGCGAGCTCGCCGCGCCGGACCTGGCCCGGCTGCTGGAAACATTCGGCGGCTGCGCGTTCCTGCTGACGTCGCGGCACCGGACGCTGTACCGCAGCGGCGCGACCCATGAGATCAGCCCGCCCGGCCCGCCGGCCGTGACCGGAGCGGAGCCGGCGGCGACGCTGGCCGGAACCGGCCTGCTGCTGGCGGAAGGCCGCGGCTGCACGCGGCGGGCGAGGACCTGCCCGCCACCCGGCTGATCCGGGCGGCGCTGCCGGAGGTGCTGCGGGCCGGGCAGGTGCGCGACTGGATGCGCCTGGTCAGCCTGGGGCTGGAGGCGGCCAGCGCGGCCGGGGCGAGCGCCGACCTGGCCTACTTCGCGCAGGAGGACAGCGTGCGGCGGGTGCTGCTGGGCCAGGCCAGCGCGGACCCGGCGAGCATCGCGGCGGCGACGGCGCGACGGCGGCGGCGCGGCCGGCCCTGGCCCCGGCCCCGGGCGGGGTGGCGGGGCGGACGGGGCGGCGGCGGGCGGCCCGGTACGGCGTGATCGCCGGCGCGGCCGTGGCGGTGACGACGGCGGTCATCGCCGCGCTGGTCCTGACCGGGCGGCCGGACCGGACCCCGGCCGGCCCGGCGGCCAGCCAGCGGCCCGCCGGCTCGGCGGCGAGTGCCCCGGCCGCCCCGGCCAGCCATCGCGCGGCCAGCCCGGCCCGCGCCCCGACTCCCGGCCGCCCGGCGCATCGCCCCGGCATTCCGTCCCGCCAACCCGGCCGGCCCGGCCGACGCCCCGCCCCTCCTCGCGGCCGCCGGCCCGTCGCCCAGCGCCAGCCCGGCCACCCCGGCGGGGGTCGTCCAGGCCTACGTCGCGGCCATCAACGCCCGCGATTACGCGGCCGCCTGGAACCTCGGCGGGGACCATCTCAGCCCCAGCTTCACCCAGTTCGTGGCCGGCTTCGCGGGCACCGCGCAGGACTCGGTGACGATCATCGCGGCGGCCGGCAGCAGCGTGCTGGTGAACCTGACGGCGGTGCAGACGGACGGGTCCCGGGACCAGTACGCCGGCATCTACATCGTCCGCGACGGCGTGATCATGACGTCCGCCCTGCAGCGCATCGGGTGACGTGGCCGGCCGGTGACATGATGGGCGGCAGGCGCCCGGAAGGAGACGGCATGGAACCGGTCAGCCTGATCGTGCTCGCGCTGGCCGCCGGGGCCGGCGCCGGGCTGAAGGACACCGCGTCGCAGGCCGTCACGGATGCCTACGGAGCCCTCAGGTCGCTGGCCCGGCGGCGGCTGCACGGCCAGCGGGACGGCGAGCTGGTGCTGGACCGGCATGAGACGTCCCCGGACGCCTGGGCGGGCCCGCTGGCGCAGGCGCTGGCCGGGGCCGGCGCGGGAGGCGACGCGGACCTGATCGCCGCCGCCCGGGCGCTGCTGGGGCTGACCGACCCGGCCGGGTCGCGGCAGGGCAGGTACCAGGTGCTGGTGACCGGCTCGCAGGGCGTCATGGTCGGCGACCATAACGTCCAGCACAACCAGTTCGGCGCCCCGCCGGGCCGCTAGGCGCTAGGCCAGCGCCGGGCCGGCCGCCGCCGCGGCCGCGCGCAGGGCCTGCACCTCGGCGGCCGGGTCGGCCGCGCCGAACACCGCCGAGCCCGGCCACGAACATGTCGGCGCCGGCCTCGGCGCAGGCGGCGATGGTGTCCCCGGTGACGCCGCCGTCGACCTGGAGCCAGATCGACCCGCCGTGCGCGCTGATCAGCCGCCGGGCCCGGTGGATCTTGGGCAGCACGGAGTCCAGGAACGGCTGCCCGCCGAACCCCGGCTCGATGGTCATCAGCAGCAGCATGTCGATCTCGGACAGCAGGTCGCCGTAGGGCTCCACCGGGGTGGCCGGGTTGAAGGCCAGCCCGGCCCGGGCACCCGCCGCGCGGATGGCCCGCAGCGTCCGCACCGGCGCGCTGGCCGCCTCGGCGTGAATGGTGACGTTCCGCGCGCCGGCCTCGGCGTAGGACGGCGCCCAGCGATCCGGCTGCTCGATCATCAGGTGACAGTCCAGCGGCAGCCGGGCGTGCCGCAGCAGCGACTCCACGACGGGCAGGCCGATGGTCAGGTTCGGCACGAAGTGGCCGTCCATCACGTCCACGTGCAGCCAGTCGGCCACCGCCGAGACCCGGTCCGCCTCGTCGGCCAGCCGGGCGAAGTCGGCGGCCAGCATGCTGGGGGCAATCTGTACGGTCATCACGGGCGAGTCTAGGGCCAGCTAGCCTGCCGGGGCCGGGCCGGCCAGAATGTCACCGCGCCCGGCTATCGTTCGATGCTGTATTCGAGTCCCGAAGGCGAGGAGGCCGCCACGTGACCATGGAAGCACCGGACCGGCTGCTGGACCGGGTGCGCAAGCTCCTGGCCAAGGCCGAGGGCGAGGGCGTCACCCCGGCGGAGGCCCAGGCCCTGACGGCCAAGGCGGCCGAGCTGATGGCCAAGTACGGCATTGACCGCGCGCTGCTGGCCGCGGCCCGGCCGGAGACCGACGCGCCGGGCAGCCGGCTGGTGGTCCTGGACAACCCGTGGAACCGGGTGAAGGCCCACCTGCTGTGCGGGCTGGGCGCCGCGCTGCGCTGCCAGTGCGTGCTGCTGACCGCGCGCGACGGGCTGAAGGTCCACATGTTCGGCTACGCCTCGGACCTGGAGCGGGCCGACGTCCTGTACACCTCGGTGCTGATCCAGATGTCGCACGGCCTGGCCCTGGCCCCGGTGCCGGACCGGGCCAGCCCCCGGGCCTGGCGGCGGTCCTGGCTGCTGGGCTTCGCCGGCGCGGTGATCGGCCGGGTGAAGGACGCCGAGCAGGCCGCCGCCAGCCAGGCCGGGCCGGGTGAGGCCGACCGCGGGGCATCCCGGACGGCGCTGGTGCTGGCCGACCGGTCCCTGGTCATCCGCGACGCCATGCGGCGCGAGTACCCGGTCACCCGGCAGGCCCGGACGACGTACTCCGGCACCGGCTACGGCGCGGGCTACGCCCGGGGCCAGCGGGCCGACCTCGGCACGCCCCGGGTCGCCCGGCCGTCCGCCCGGCCGCTGACCCGGTCCGGCGGGTAGCCGCCGCATTTTCCGCCTGAGCGACATCACCAATTTCGCGCGCGGGTCCTGAAACTCATGTGACGCCATGGCGCGGAACGGCATCCCCGTGCGGAATGGGCGCTGACTGGCCCAGAGTCCGTTTCAGCCCCGCTGACCTGCCGCGAGGCTGCCCGGATGCCGTCCGCCCCGGCCGCCACGCGGCCCTCGTCCACCAAATCTTAACCCTTCGATCAGCGGATATTTACTTGCGATCAAGGCATAGTCTGCATCCCGCGTAAATCGTTCAATATGGCATTCTTGTCACCCTACGATGGGAGCTAGGTATATGCCTGAATTGACCCGGCGTCGGCTTTTGGCGACGGCCGGCGCAGCGGCGGCGGCAGCACTTGCCGCGGAATTCCTGCCCGCCAATGTCCGCAAGGCCCTGGCGGCGGCCCGCCACGCGGGACCGGGAGCCTGAGCGACATCAAGCACGTCGTGATCCTCATGCAGGAGAACCGCTCGTTCGACCACTACTTCGGCACGCTGCCCGGTGTCCGCGGGTTCTCCGACCCCACGGCCATCACCCTGAGCACCGGCAAGTCGGTCTTCTTCCAGCCCGACACGCAGAACCCCGAGGGCTTCCTGCTCCCGTTCCACCTGGACACCACCACGACGAGCGCCCAGTCGATCCCGTCGACGAGCCACGCCTACTCGGTCCAGCACTCGGCCTGGAACGGCGGCAAGATGGACAACTGGCTGCCCGCGCACCTCGCCGCGGACGGCAAGAACGGCCCGTACACCATGGGCTACCACACCCGCGACGACATCCCGTTCCAGTTCGCGCTGGCCGAGTCGTTCACGGTCTGCGACAACTACCACTGCTCGGTGCTCGGCCCGACCTGGCCCAACCGGCTGTACCACCTGAGCGCGTGGATCGACCCGCTCGGCGTCAACGGCGGCCCGATCACGTCCAACATCGACCCGGTCCCCTACACCTGGAAGAGCTACCCCGAGGCGCTCACCGACGCGGGCGTGAGCTGGCAGGTCTACCAGGAGGTCGACAACTTCGGCTGCAACCTGCTGGAGCCGTTCGCCGCGTTCCAGAACGCCAAGGTCAGCTCGACGCTGTTCCAGAGCGGCATGCGGACGTTCAGCCCCGGTCAGTTCGAGTTCGACGCCATCCACGACCGGCTGCCCGCCGTGTCCTGGCTGGTCCCGACCAGCTACCAGTCCGAGCACCCGGACTACACCCCGGCGGCCGGCGCGGACTTCGTGGCCAGCAAGATCAACGCGATCGCCGCCAACCCCGACGTGTGGGCCAAGACGGCGTTCATCCTCAACTACGACGAGAACGACGGCCTGTTCGACCACGTCGTGCCGCCCACCGCCCCGGCGGGCACGGCGGGCGAGTTCGCCGACAACAACCCGGCCCTGCCGATCGGGGCCGGCTTCCGGGTGCCGTGCATCATCGTCTCGCCGTGGACCCAGGGCGGCTGGGTGTCCAGCCAGACGTTCGACCACACCTCGGTGCTCCAGTTCCTGGAGAAGATGACCGGGGTCACCATCCCCAACATCACCGCCTGGCGCCGGTCCACCTTCGGCGACCTGACCTCGCGCGTTCGGCTTCCAGACCAGCGCGCCGTTCCCGCGCCTGCCCGACACCAAGGCCCAGCTGGCCAAGGCGGTGCAGGAGGTCAACACCCTGCCCGCGCCGGTCTTCCCGACCACCAACCAGACGCCCCCGGTGCAGGAGACCGGGCCGCGCCCGCGCCCCCGCACCACCACCCGCGAAGGCTGACCCGGTGAAAGGAGAACCTGACATGTCAGCAGATTCACCGCAGCCGGAGACGGTTGCGTCCGACCGGGCCGGCCGCCGGCGACAGCCGGCCGCTGGTCACCGCCGGCGCCGCCTGGCCGTGACGGCCGGCGCCGTGGCGGCGGGACTGGTCGTCCTCGGCGCGTCCGGCACCACCCTCGCCCTGACCGGCGCGGCCGGCCCGGCCCAGCCCGCCGCGCCGGCCAACGCGCCCGAGCAGCCGACCGGCATCCAGGCCGGGCACAAGTCCGCCGTCGCGCCCGACGCGTCTTCGCCACGGCCACCGACTACCACGCCTTCATCTCGTTCGCCGGCGCCGGCGAGGTGGCCGAGGTGGACACGTCCACCGACACGGTCATCGGCGCCCCGGTCTCAGCCGACACCACCGAGGGCGTGGCCGTCACCCCGGACGGCTCGCAGATCTTCGCCGCCCAGACCGGCCAGTACTCCGTCGTCGCGGTCAACACCGTGACCAAGGCCAAGACCACGATCTTCGTCGGGGCCTACCCGCAGGACGTGGCCATCTCCCCCGACGGCCAGCAGGTGTACGCCACCGTGACCGGCGGGGACACCGGCGCCGGCGGATCCAACCAGGTCGCGGTCATCAACGTCGCCACCGACGCGGTGATCGGCGACATCACGGTGAGCTCGGGTCCGCGCCAGGTCGTGTTCAGCCCGGACGGGTCTCAGGCCTTCGTCACCACCGAGACCAGCATCGCCGTCATCAGCACCGCCACCGGCAAGGTCACCCGGGTCATCCCGGACCACGCCGGAAGCCCGCAGGGCATCGCCGTCTCCCCCGACGGCAGGACCCTGTACGTGACCAACCCGGACGCCGGCACCGTCCTGGTCCTGAACGCGGCCACCGGGCTGCCCAGGGCCCTGATCAAGGCCGGCGCCGAGCCCTACTCGGTGGCGGTCACGCCGGACGGCCGCACCGCCTACGTGGCGGACATGAACGCCGACACCGCGGTCGCCATCAGCACCGCCACCAACAAGATCATCGCGACCATCCCGACCGGCACCCTGCCGGGCAGCGTCGGCATCGTTCCCGACGGCTCCCAGGTGTGGATCGGGAACGTCGAGTCGGGCAGCGTCACGGTGATCAGCCCGGCCACCAACAAGGTGACCGGCACGATCACCTTCGGCGCCGGCACCTCCCCGCTGGACGGCGTGCCGCTCGGCATGGCGTTCATCAAGGCGGCCCCGGCGTCCTGACCCATTTCCGGAGTAACGGGTCAACGCCGGCCAGGGCGCGGAACAGCCCAGTCCCGCGCCCTGGCCGGCGCCGCGATCGCGGTCTGCGGGCGCCGGCCAGGGCGCGGGTTCCCTCGTGATCGTGACCGTTTTTCCGTGAACTGCCGGAAAACGGTCGTGATCATGGACGAAGCGGGGTTGGGGTCAGGGGTGGCGGCGGAGGAGGGCCAGGAAGATGGCGTCGGTGCCGTGGCGGTGCGGCCAGAACTGGGCGTAGCGCCGGTCCGGGCCGGGGCAGGCCAGGTCCGGCACCTCGGCCAGGACCGCCGGGGCGTCCAGGATGTCGACGCCGCCGACGGCCGGGAGGACCGCCGCCAGGACGTCGCGGGTCTCGGCCAGGTGGGGCGAGCAGGTGACGTAGGCGACGACGCCGCCGGGCCGGGCCGACTCCAGCGCGGTGCGCAGGAGCTGCCGCTGCAGGCCGGCCAGCCCGGCGATCGTCTCCGGCGAGCGCCGCCAGCGGGCCTCGGGACGGCGGCGCAGGGCGCCCAGGCCCGAGCACGGCACGTCGGCGATGACCCGGTCGAACGCTCCGGGCGGCCAGGCTGGCTGCCGCCCGTCCGCGATCACTACCCGCGCGGGTGCCTGCGCCCGCGGCGCGGCCCGCGTGCTCGTCCAGCCGTCCAGGGCGGACTGGACCAGGCGGGCGCGCTGGGGCCGGATCTCGGCCGCGACCAGGCGCGCGGCGGCCCGGTCAGCCAGGCCGGCCAGCAGGCGGGCCTTGCCGCCGGGGCCGGCGCACAGGTCCAGCCAGCGGCGGTCCGGGCCGCCCGGGCCAACCCGGGCCAGCGCCAGCGCGGCTAGCTGGCTGGCCTCATCCTGCGACGCCTGCCCGGCCCTGCGCGACGGCCGGGATCGCGGCCGGGTCGCCGTCAGCGAGGTACGCCCCGAACGGCGACCACCGGGCCGGGCCGGCTCCCGTCGCGGTCACCTCGCCCGGCTCGGCCAGGCCTGGCACCGCGCAGACGGTGACCAGCGGACGCTCGTTGTCGGCGGCCAGCAGCGCCTCGATCTCGGCCAGGTCCGCGTCCGCGGTCCCGGGGGCCGCACTGCTCAGTCCGTCCGCTGCGATGCCGGTGCCCAGCGCCTCGCTGAAAGCGGCGATGACCCAGCCGGGTGGCTGTAGCGGACGGCCAGGTGGCCGACCGGGTCGGCGGCCCGGTCTCGGCGCGGCGATCTCCAGCCAGGCGGCGAGGTCGCGGGTGGCCACCCGGCGCAGCACCGCGTTGACGTAGCCCGCCGCGCGCGGGCCGACGACGTCGTGGACCAGGTCGACCGACGTGGCCACGGCGGCGTGCGGGGCGATCCGGGTGGCGAGGAGCTGGTGGGTGCCGAGCCGCAGGATCTCCCGCACGGCGGGGTCGAGCGCGGCCAGGTCCCGGTCACTGCAGATGGCCAGCACGGCGTCGTAGGTGCCGAGCCCGCGCAGCGTGCCGTAGCTCAGCTCGGTGGCCAGGGCGGCGTCCCGGCCCGTCAGGCCCCGCTGAGCCAGCATGGCGGGCAGCAGCAGGTTGGCGTAGGCGTCCCGGTCCGCGACGGCGCACAGCACGTCACAGGCGGCGCGGCGGGCCGGGTCAGCCCGCTCCCGGCGCGGCGGGCGACGGGCGACGGCCGGACGGGCGCCCGGCCGCTGATCCCGGCGGGCCGGGGCGCCCCGGCCGGCGCGCTTGTCCCGGCCGGGCGCGGACGCTGAGCCGGCCACCTAGCCCAGCACCGCCCGGCCGTCGGGCAGGCGCAGGCCGCGCACCCACTCGGCGGCCGACATCAGGCGCTTGCCGCCGGGCTGGACGTCGCCCAGCCGCACCGGCTCCGTGGCGGTGCCGACGAGCACGCCGTCCCGCCGGGCGCGACAGCTCGCCGGGGCCGAGGGCGGGGGCATCCGCTCCCCCGGCGGCGGTGACCGGGCCGAGCTTGACCCGGCTGCCGTCCAGCGTGGTCCAGGCGCCGGGCGCCGGGGTGCAGGCGCGGATAAGCCGGTCGACCGCGGGGGCGGGCAGCTTCCAGTTGACCTCGGCGTCCGCCGTGGTGATCTTGGGCGCCAGGCTGATGCCCTCGGCGGGCTGCGGCCGGGCCTCGATCTCGCCGGACTCCATCATGTCCAGGGTGGTGACCAGCAGGCCGGCCCCGGCCACGCTGAGCCGCTCCAGCAGCGTCCCCGCCGTGTCCGCCGGCTGGATGGGCTCGGTCAGCACCCCGTACACCGGGCCGGCGTCGAGCTCGCGGACGAGCTGGAAGGTGGTCGCCCCGGTCACGTCGTCACCGTGGCGGATGGCGTTCTGGACGGGCGCCGCGCCGCGCCACGCGGGCAGCACCGAGAAGTGCAGGTTGATCCACCCCCGCGCCGGGATGTCCAGGACGGACTGCGGGATGAGCGCGCCGTAGGCGGTGATGGGGCAGCAGTCCGGCGCGATCTCCCGCAGCCGGTCCTTGAAGTCCGGGTCGCTGGGCTTGGCCGGGCGCAGCACCTCCACGGCCGGCCGCGGCGGCCGCCACGGCGACCGGGCTCGGCTCCACGCTGGCGGCCCCGGCCCGCCGGGGCGTCCGGGCCGGGTAATGACCGCGGCGACCTCGTGCCGGGAGCCGAGCAGGGCCTCCAGGGACCGCACGGCGGCGGCCGGGGTGCCGGCGAAGACCAGGCGCACGGGCTAGACGGCCTTCCCGTGGGTCGGGTGCGGCGAGGCCCGGACGACCGGGACCGGCTCGCCCCACCACTCGGCGGCCCGGATCTCCTTCATGGCCAGCTTGCGCTGCGCCGGGTCCAGCCGGTCGATGAACAGCACGCCGTCCAGGTGGTCGGTCTCGTGCTGGACGCAGCGGGCCAGCTGCCCGGTGCCCTCCAGCGTGACCGGCTCGCCGTGCATGTCGAAGCCGGCGGCCACGACGCCGTAGGAGCGCGCCGTCGGGTACTGCAGGCCGGGGAAGGACAGGCAGCCCTCGTCGTCGGTCTCCTCCTCCGCCCGACAGCCGCAGCGAGGGGTTGATCAGGTGGCCGAGCACGTCGTCGATGTAGTACGTGAAGACCCGCAGCCCGACGCCGATCTGCGGCGCGGCCAGGCCCAGGCCGGGCGCCTCCAGCATCGTGTCGGTGAGGTCCTTCACGAGCTTGCGCAGCTCGGCGTCAAAGTCGGTGACGGGCTCGGCGGGGGTCCGTAGGACCGGATCGCCGAACAGACGAATCGGCTTGATGCTCACCCAGTTCCTCCTGCCGCGTGCCCGGGCCTGACCCGCCCGTGCCAAAGATCGCCACTTGCTCAAGTCTATGGGTCCGGGCAGGTGAGCCCGGCCGCGCGCGCGGGCCCTACCGGCCCAGCCCGGCGGCGGCACCGGGCGAGCGGGCCTTGAACGCGGCCTTGCGGGCGGCCCGGGCCACGCCGGGGTCGGGGTGGTGCTCGCTCAGGGCGGTCAGCAGGTCGATGACGCCGGGATGGTCGACCTGCCACAGCCCGGCCACGATCTCGGCCTGGGCCAGCGCCGGGACCTCGGGCAGCAGTTCCGCGACCACGTCGCGCGGGTCGGCTTCCTCCAGCAGGCCGGCGCCCAGGTCCACCAGCAGCCAGGTCCGGTCGGCGGGCCGGAGTTCGGCTTCCTCGTCGTGCTCGTGCAGCCAGACGGCGGCGTGGGCGCGCAGCAGCGGGTCATCCAGCGCCGCCCGGATCTCGGCTGCCGCCGCGCCGCCGATCCGGTCCAGCACCGCGAACGCGGCGCCGCGCAGGCCGGGCGAGCCGCCGGCGGCGGCCTGGATCAGCTCCCGGGCCGCCTGGGCGGCGGTCCGGCCGGCCAGCCACGTGCCGATCTCGGCCTCGCCGTCCTCGGCGTCGCAGCTGGCCAGGGTCATCAGCAGGCCGACGGCGCCGTTGCGGCCGGGGCTGCCCAGCACCGGCACGTGCCAGCCCTGCCCGCGCAGCCGGCGGTGCACGCCCCACACGCCCAGCGGCGACAGCGTGACGGTCAGGCCGCCGGCGTTCTCCTCGGTGCCGAGCTCGACGACGCCGAGGTCGGCCAGGGTCTCCAGGGCGCGGGACAGGGCGGCCGCCTCATCGGGCGGCGCGCCGCCGCTGTCGCCGGGCCGGGCTGCCCTGCTCCGGGCGCGGGCTCCCGGCCGCCGCCGTGTACGCCTCGAACAGCGCGTCGATCCGGACCGGCGCCCCCACCGTGTAGAGCGCGGTCGCCAGGCCGTCCAGGTCCTCGGCGTCGAGGATGGCGGCCAGCCCGCTGTCCCACGCGCCGAGCACCTCGCCGTCGTCCCGCGCGGCCAGGTCGGTCCCGGTCTCGCCCAGCAGCCCGGCGGCCACCACCACCCGCCACGCGGCGTCGACCTCGACGGCGGTGAACTCCAGGTCAGCGGCGGCCGCGGCGGCCTGCGGCCGGCCGCAGCCCGGCGGCGTCCGGCGGCGTCCGGCCGCGCGGCGGCCCACCGGCTCAGCTCGGCGGCGGCGCGCAGCAGCGGGGCCACCCGCGCCGCCGCGGCAAGCTCGTCGCGCGGCGCGAGGCGCACGGGCGGCATCCGCGGCCGCTCCCGGCCCGCGCCGGCTCCGCGGGCCGGGCCGCGCCGGCGCCGGGCGGCCTGGCCCGCCCGGCCGGTCTTCTTCGCGGACCCGCCCGGCTTCCTGGCTCCGGCCGTCAGCCTTGCTGCCGCGCGCCGCGCTGCCGGTGGCGGCCCCGGCGCCGCCCGCCGTCTTGGCATCCGCCGCGGCCCGGGTCCCGCCCGCTGCTCCGCGGTCTTGGCCTTGCGCGCGGTCTTGGCTCCGCCGGTCTTGGCTCCGGCGGTCTTGGCTCCGGCGGCGTCTTGGCTCCGGCCGGTCTTGGCTCCGGCGGTCTTGGCTCCGGCGGTCTTGGTCCTGGCGCCGGCCGTGGTCTTGCCCGCGGTCTTCGACGCGGCCCGCGTCTGCGCCCCGCCGGCCAGCTCGGCGTCGCCTGCCGTGGCGGGTCCGTCGCCCGTTCCGGAGTCGCTCGACGCGGAGTAGCTCGATGCGGACCGCTGGTCGAGCTCGATGCGGAGCCGCTCGATGCGGGCGCGGGCTCGCGGCTGGCGGGCGGCCGGCGGGCACTGGTTCCGGCGCCGCCGGCGGTGCCCCGGTCCTCAGCGCCGGGACGGCTGGCCGACCGGCTGACCGGGCTGCCGCCCGCGTCCGGGCGGCTCGCGCCGCTGCCGGGCAGGCCAGCGCCGGCCGTGCCGTGACCGGCGGAGGTGCCGGCCATCCCGCGGTCAGCCCGCGCGGCCGGACCGGCCGGGCGGGTCCTGGCCGGCCCGGTTCCCGCATCCCCTCGTGAGGTCGCCACGCAAGAACCCTAAGGCTTCCGTGGGCCGTAGTCAGATCAGCTCGGCTGGGTCCAGCACCAAACGGATGGTTCCGGTCTCCTTCCGGGCCGTCCGGGCAGCCTGCCCGGCGCGCAGCCCGGCTGCCAGCGCCGCACCGCCTGACCTGGGCGCCCGTACCAGGAACCGGACCGTCTCGGCGTCCGCCGCGGCCGGGCCGGAGACCGGCTCGCCGCCGGTTCCGGGCTCGCCGCCGGGCACGGGGACAGGTCCCAGGATCTCGGCGCCGGGAGGCAGGTCGGCGGCATCCAGCAGCGCCCGGACCGCGCCGTGCGGCCCGGACAGGGCGGCCATCCGGGCGGCGGGCGGGAACCGCAGCTCGACGACGCTCGGCTAGCTCACGGTCGGCGAACGTGGCCGGATCCCAGCGGATCAGGGCCTGGACGACGGGCAGGGCCGAGTCGGCTACCACCACCACGCGTGCCGCCGTCGGGGCCGGGCCGGACCAGCGCGGCGGCGTTCATCCACCGGCGCAGCGTCTCCTCGCTGGCCCGCAGGCTGGGGCGGCCCAGCAGCGCCCAGGCGTCGAGCAGCACGGCGGCGGCGTACCCGCCGTCGGCGTACGGCTCGGCGCCCGGCGTGGCCACCACCACCGCCGGGGTGCCCGGCACGCGGGCCAGGACCCGGCTGCCGCCGGAGGTGCGCACGGGCCGCGCCGGGAACGCCCGGCCCAGTTCCTCGGCGGTCCGGGCCGCCCCGGTGACCAGGGCGCGCAGTCCGGAGTGCCCGCACCGGGCGCAGGTCCGGCTGACCGGCGCTGCCGCACCAGCCGCAGCTGCGGCGCCGCCCGGGCGCCGGACAGCTGGGCCGGGCCGCCGCACTGGCACCGCACCGGGGCGTGGCACCGCTCGCAGGCCACCGCGGCCAGGTAGCCGCTCCGCGGCACCTGGAACAGCACCGGCCCGCGGTCCAGCGCCTCGCGGGCGGTCCGCAGGGCCAGCCCTGGCAGCCGCGCGGAGCGGGCCGCCTCATCCCGGGCCAGCTCGCGGTCCTCGCCCGGCGCGACCACGGCGGGCGCCCAGCGGCGGACCGTGGCCCGGTCGGCGGCCAGCGGCCGCGCCCACCCGCCGGCCACCAGCAGGGCGGCCTCGGCGGTGCGGGCGAACCCGCCGATCAGCGCGGCGGCCCCGGCCCGGTGCGCCCGCAGCGCCAGCACCTCGCGGGCGTGCGGATACGGCGCCCTCGGCTCGGCCAGCAGGTCGTCGCCCTCGTCCCAGAGCACCACCAGGCCCAGGTCGCGCACGGGCGCGAACATCGCCGACCGGGTCCCCGCAGCCACCCGCACCTGCCCCCGCGCCGCCGCCAGCCACCGCCGGTAGCGCTCCGCCGGTCCCAGGCTGGCGGCCAGGATCACGTGCCCGCCCGGCCCCAGCGCGGCGGCCAGCGCGGCGTCGACCCGGTCCAGGTCCCGCGCGTCCGGCACGACGATGACCACGCCCCGGCCCGCCCCGGCCGCGGCCGCCGCGGCCGCGGCGATCTCACCGGGCCAGTGTCCGCCCGGCAGCGCCGACCACACGGCCCGCGCGCGGCCGACCCGCCGCCAGCCCGGCCAGGAACGCCGGCCCGGCCGGGTACCGGTCCCACGTCCCGGCCAGGCCCGGCCCGGTCGGTCCGGCCTGGCCCTCGGCGGGACCCGCGGCCGGGGGTGCCGGCGCGGCGTCATGAGCCGCCGCCTCCTCCGGCGGGCCGGAGGACTCAGCTTCCGTCCCCGCTTGCTCCCCCGCCGGGCCGGCAGGCGCGGCTGTAGTCCCGGCCTCCCCCGCCGGCGCCGGCGGACGCGGCTGCAGTCCCCGTCTCCCCCGCCGGGCCGGCAGGCGCGGCTGCCGGGTCCGGCTCGTCCTCGGCTGGGACCGCAGCGGGCTGGCCGGCGTCGGCCGGACCGGGCGGGGCGGCCTCGGCGCGGGCGTGGCGGGGCGGGATGGCCAGGCGCAGGACGTCGGCCAGGGTGCCGCCGTACCGGTCGGCGACGGCGCGGGCCAGGCCGGCGATCTCCGGGGTCAGCACGGGCTCCGGGGACACGACGCGCTCCAGGTAGCCCAGGCGGCCCTGATGCTCGCTCTGGTCGGCCCGGCCGAGCAGGTAGCCGCCGGTCAGGCGCCCGGCGAAGCGGACCCGGACCCGGCAGCCGGGAACGGCGGCGGCGCCAGGGACTCCGGGACCAGGTACTCGAACGGCCGGTCCAGGTGCGGCAGGCTGACATCCACGGCCACCCGGGCCACGGGCAGGGTGGCGGCCGGCCGCAGGGCTAGCCGCGCCGCCGCGGCCCGCCTGCTTCCGTGCCTGCCGGACCTCGCCTGCCATGCGTCTTGTCCTACCAGACCGTCCGACGGCCGCCGCCCGCCCCGGCATGGCCGGGCGCACCGAGGCACGGGCCGGGCGGACGGCCTCAGCGTCCGCGCGGTGGAGTTCAGCATCGGCGCGGTGCCCGGTGCGATGCTCCAGGCCGCGCCAACGCGGGCGTCGACACCGGCCTTCTGGCCGAGCCGTGCGGGTCGCCGGCGAGACGTCGTACGCGGCGAGGGCAGCGCGGGCGTTGGCGGGCGCGTCCGGCGGGCGGGCGCGACGTCGGGCTGAGCCACGATGCGGGGCGCCACGCTCACTCGCCGCTCGGCCCGGACTCACTGGACTCATCCGCCTCGCTGTCCGCACCGGCCTCGCCCGCCTGGCTTCGCTGCGTCCCCGGCCTCCCCGGCCGGGCGGGGGACCCCTCGCATTCCATGATCGTGACCGTTTTCTCGTGCGTGGCACGGGCAATCGGTCACGATCATGCCGGTTCCCCCTCCGAGCCACCCCAGCGCCACACCACCCGCACCGCGAGCACCCCGCGCGACTCCCGTCGGCTCGCGGCACCCGCGCGGCCGTCTCGGCGGCTCCGCCGACGGCTCCCGAGGTTGCTAGCTAGCACCGACACCGCACCACAGCCGGACGGCCGACCCTCCGGCGCCCCCGCAGGCCTCGGCGGGCCGCGCTCCTCAGGCCGCGGCCCGACTCCGCCCGGAGAGTGCCAGAACGGCCCGCCCGCGACAGGCGCGGGCGGGCCGGGGGTCGTGCTGGGCTGGGCGGCTAGGCGCCGGCGGCCGAGCGGAGGGCGTCGGCGCGGTCGGTGCGCTCCCAGGAGAAGTCCAGCTCCTCGCGGCCGAAGTGGCCGTAGGCGGCGGTCTGGGCGTAGATCGGCCGGAGCAGGTCCAGGTCGGCGATGATCGCCGCCGGGCGGAGGTCGAACACCTCGAGCACGGCGTCCTGGATGCGCTCGACCGGCACCTGCTCGGTGCCGAAGCACTCGACGAACAGGCCGACCGGCTTGGCCTTGCCGATGGCGTAGGCGACCTGCGCCTCGCACCGGTCGGCCAGGCCCGCGGCGACGACGGTCTTGGCCACCCAGCGCATCGCGTACGCGGCGCTGCGGTCGACCTTGGACGGGTCCTTGCCGGAGAACGCGCCGCCGCCGTGCCGGGCCATGCCGCCGTAGGTGTCAATGATGATCTTGCGGCCGGTCAGCCCGGCGTCGCCCATCGGGCCGCCGACCTCGAACCGGCCGGTCGGGTTGACCAGCAGCCGGTAGCCCTCGGTGTCGAGCTCGAGGCCGGCCAGCACGGGCTCGACGACGTGCTCGCGGATGTCGGGGGTCAGCATCTCCCGCAGGTCGATGCCGGGGGCGTGCTGGGTGGACACCACGACGGTGTCCAGCCGGACGGCGTCGTCGCCGGCGTACTCGATGGTGACCTGGGTCTTGCCGTCGGGCCGGATGTACGGGATGGCGCCGCTGCGCCGGGCGCCGGCCATGGTCCGGGCCAGCCGGTGGGCCAGCGTGATCGGCAGCGGCATCAGCTCCGGGGTGTCCCGGCAGGCGTAGCCGAACATCAGGCCCTGGTCGCCCGCGCCCTGGCGGTCGTAGTCGTCGCGTGCCCTCGCCCTCGCGGTGCTCGAACGCCTCGCGGACGCCGATCGCGATGTCCGGCGACTGGGCGCCGATGGACACCTGGACGCCGCACGAGGCGCCGTCGAAGCCCTTGGCCGAGGAGTCGTAGCCGATCTCCAGGATCTTGTCCCGGATGATGCCCGGGATGTCGACGTAGGTGTCGGTGGTGACCTCGCCGGCCACGTGCACCTGGCCGGTTGTGATCATGGTCTCAACGGCCACCTGGCTCTGCGGGTCCCCCTTGAGCATGCCGTCAAGGATCGCGTCACTGATCTGGTCGGCCATCTTGTCGGGATGACCCTCAGTGACCGACTCGGAAGTGAATAGACGACGTGCCACCTGAACATCCGTTTCCCGTGCGTCGGAATTTGACCCAGTTTATCTGGTGACCCATCCGGCCACCCGCCGATCCTGCCCGAAGCAGGCCCCCGCATGCCATCAGAACCGCCGCAGTGGCGGTCCCCGCCGCCTCATATAGCGCGATAGCCGCGGGACCGGGACGGATCTCCTATCCCGCGGCCAGGCGGGCGGCGACCAGGTCCCAGACCACGTCGGCCAGCGCCTCCTTGGGGCCGCGCGGGACCTTGACCTCGGGGCCGCCCGCGCTGAGCACGACGGCCTCGTTGTCGGCCGGTGCCGAAGGCCAGCCCGCCCCCGACCTGGTTGACCACCAGCAGGTCGCAGCCCTTGGCGGCCAGCTTGGCCCGGCCGTTGGCCAGCACGTCGCCGGTCTCCGCGGCGAACCCCACGATGACCTGGCCGGGCCGGGCGCCGTCGGGCCGGGCGCTGCGGGCCGCACGGCAGCACCAGGCCGCGGAGCACGTCCGGGTTCTCGGCCAGGGCGATCGGCGTCCGGGGCGGCGCCGCGCTTCTTGATCTTCTGCGCGCTGCGGGCGGCGGGCCGGAAGTCGGCCACGGCGGCGGCCATCACGATGGCGTCGGCCCCGGCGGCGGCGGCGGTCACGGCGTCGCTCAGGTCGCGGGCCGAGACCACGCGGATGACCCGGGCGCCCGCCGGGTCGGGCAGCTCGACGTTGGCGGCGACGAGGGTGACCCGGGCGCCGCGGGCGGCGGCGGTGGCGGCCAGCGCGTAGCCCTGCGGCCCGGAGGACCAGTTGCCGAGGAAGCGGACCGGGTCCAGTTCCTCCCGGGTGCCGCCGGCCGAGATCACCACGTGCCGCCCGGCCAGGTCGGCGCCGAGCCCGGCGCTGCCCCGGGCGGCCGCGCGCAGCGCGGCGGCGGCGATCTGGGCGGGCTCCGGCAGCCGGCCCGGCCCGGTGTCGGCGCCGGTCAGCCGGCCGGAGGCGGGGTCGAGGACGATGGCGCCCGCGGCCGCGCAGGGTGGCCACGCTGGCCGCGGTGGCCGGGTGCTCCCACATCTCGGTGTGCATGGCCGGCGCGTACACGACGGGACAGCGGGCGGTCAGCAGGACCGCGGTGAGCAGGTCGCCGGACATCCCGGCGGCGGCCCGGGCCAGCAGGTCGGCGGTGGCCGGGGCGACGATGACCAGGTCGGCCTCCTGGCCGATCCGCACGTGCGGGACCTGGTGCACGTCCTGCCAGGCGGTGGTGGTGACGGGCTGCCCGGACAGCGCGGCCCAGGTGGCGGCGCCGACGAAGTTCAGCGCGTCGGGGGTCGGCACGACCCGGACGGCGTGCCCGGCCTCGGTCAGCAGCCGCAGCAGCTCGCACGCCTTGTAGGCGGCGATGCCCGCGCTGACGCCCAGGACGATGCGCATAGGCCGGAGCCTGGCGGGTCAGCCGGAGGTCAGGACTCGGCGGGCGGAAGCTCGGCGGTCAGCAGCCGCTCGCTGATCTCGCGCAGCGCGATGGACAGCGGCTTCTCCTGCACCCGGGTCTCGACCAGCGGCCCGACGTACTCCAGCAGGCCCTCGCCGAGCTGGGCGTAGTAGGCGTTGATCTGCCGGGCGCGCTTGCTGACGCCATGATGACCAGGCCGTACTTGCTGTCCACGACCTGGAGGAGGTCATCGATCGGCGGGTTGATGATGCCCTGGTCAGACGGGGTTGCTGCCATCGCGACCTTCCGGAGTTGCGGATACGCGGACGCGTCAGCGCGCCGGCGGTGATGTCATCAAGGCTACCAGCTGGTCGCATACATCATCGACAGAGGTGTTGACAAGGGTGATGTCG
Organism: uncultured Actinomycetota bacterium; assembly: GCA_963731085.1. GTDB lineage: Bacteria > Actinomycetota > Actinomycetes > Streptosporangiales > Streptosporangiaceae > DASUBV01. The sequence goes on along the minus strand of CAVSUF010000019.1, from coordinate 34,799 downwards.
AACTCGCTGCCGGCCTCCAGCTCGCCCCGGGCGGCAGCCAGCCGCCGGGCGATGACCTCGGCCGGCTCGGTCTCCCGCCCGGTGAGCCGCCGGACTAGCTCGTCCCAGGACGGCGGTGCCAGGAACACCAGCAGTGTTCCTGGCAGCGCCGCCCGGACCTGGCGGGCACCCGCGACGTCGATCTCGAGCAGGGTCGCGATACCGGCCTGAAGCCGCTCCTCGACGGGCGCGCGCGGGGTGCCGTACTTATTGCCCGCGAAACTGCGCCCATTCGAGCAGCTTTCCGCCAGCGGCCATTGCGTCGAAATCACGCTCGCTGACGAAGAAATACTCCCGGCCGTCGGTCTCACCCGGCCGGGGCGGCCGGGTGGTGACCGATACAGATTGCCAGATCTGCGGCTGCTGCTGCCGCAGTCTCGCGACAACGGTGCTCTTGCCGACGCCCGAGGGCCCGGACAGCACGGTCAGATCGAACGGGAACAGGGAGCCGGAAAGGCCGGCCGGTGCGGGACGGCCGAACTAACTGCGGGCAACTCTCCCCTGCCTCCTTAAGCTGAGCCGCGCTCGATCAGATGTCCTTGAACTCGTTCTCCAGCGCCGTCCGCTGATTGGCGCCCAGGCCGCGGACCCGGCGCGACTCGGCGATGCCCAGCCGCTCCATGATCTGCTTGGCCCGGACCTTGCCGACGCCCGGCATCGACTCGAGAAGAGCGGACACCTTCATTTTGCCGACCACATCGTCGGTCTGGCCCTCCTTAAGGACCTGGGGCAGGGTCGTCGAACCGTGCTTGAGTCGGTTCTTAACCTCCGCACGGTCTTTACGTGCCTTGGCCGCCTTCTCAAGGGCCGCCGCCCGCTGCTCGGGGGTTAGTGGAGGAAGAGCCACGCTGAGGTCACCTCGGGTTTCGTATCGAAAAACTCGCTCCGCGAGGGGAAACTAGCGAAATCAGCCCGCGTCGGCAACGCGAACCCCCGTTTGTGTCGTCATAAATTGCCCATTATTACCCGGCGCATTCGTTCAAAGACGCAGCGTAGCCAAACTGCGCCACAAGCGTACAGGACTGCACGCCAGGGCCGGTGTCCGGCGGGCCCGGCCCCCCGGCGGCGGCCGGCGGCCGGCGGCGCCATTTTTCGCGATTTCCGGCCGGGCTCAGGCGGGCTCAGGCGGGCTCAGCCACGGACCGCCCCGAGCCGGCGCAGCGACGCGGCGATGGCCGCCGCGGCGGCCCCGGGGTCGGCGGCGGCGGTGATCGGGCGGCCGATGACGAGCAGGTCGGCGCCGGCCGCCAGGGCCTCCTCGGGGGTGGCCACCCGGGCCTGGTCGTTGGCATCGGAGCCGGACGGCCGGACGCCGGGGGTGATGAGCTGGATGCCGGGACCGACCTCGGCCCGGACCGCGGCCACCTCGCGGGGCGAGCAGACCAGGCCGCGGGCGCCCGCCGCGACCGACAGGACGGCCAGCCGCCGGACCGCGTCGCTGACCGGGCCGGCCATGCCGGTCTGGGCCAGGTCGGCGTCGGACAGCGAGGTAAGGACGGTGACGGCGACGATCGCGGTGCCCGGCGGGGCGGTCTCGGCGGCGGCCCGGATAGCCGCCGGGCCGGCCATGGCGTGCACGGTGAGCAGCGCGGGCCGCAGCCGGGCCACGGCGGCCACCCCGGCGGCCACGGTGGCCGGGATGTCGTGCAGCTTCAGGTCGAGGAACACGTCGACGGCGCTGGCGCCGCGTACCGAGGCCACCGCCTCCGGGCCGTACCGCAGGTACAGCTCCAGGCCGATCTTGACGGTGCTCACGTGCGGGGTGACGAGGCTGGCCAGGCGGGCCGCCTTGTTCAGGTCAGCCACATCCAGCGCTACGGCGATCGGGGCCAGGCCGCTCACGTGGTCTCCTCACCGGGCTCTCGGGTGGGTCTCCCCGCGTTCTTATCCGCCCTGGGCCGTCCTAAGCAGGCCGGCCCGCGCCGCCGGGTCAGTCCCGCAGCCCGCTGAGCCGCCGCCGCGGCGCCGTGCGGGGCTCGTGGGCCAGGCCGATGACGTCGGACAGCCGCTCGATGCCGCGCCGCGACAGCTCCTCGTCCAGCTCGCGCAGGATCCGGGCACAGGCCGACGGGTCGTGGAAGATGGCCGTCCCCACGCTCACCATCGATGCCCCGGCCAGGATCAGCTCCAGAGCGTCCTGCCCGGTCAGGACCCCGCCCATGCCGATGATCGGCACATCGGGCAGCGCCTCGCGGACCTGCCAGATGCAGCGCACCGCGACCGGCCGGATGGCCGGGCCGGACAGGCCGCCGGTCATCCCGGCCAGCGCCGGCCGCATGGTCTCGGTGTCGATGACCATGCCGAGCATGGTGTTGATCAGGGACAGGCCGTCGGCCCCGGCGGTAACGCAGGCCTTGGCGACGGCCACGATGTCGGTCACGTCCGGCGACAGCTTGGCGAACACCGGGATGTCGTAGCGGGCGCGGCCGCGCACCGCCTCGATGACCGCGGCCGAGGCGCCGGGGTCGCAGGCGAACACCTGGCCCCGGTGCTCCACGTTGGGACAGGAGATGTTGACCTCGATGGCGGTGACCCCGGCCGCGTCGGACAGCCGGGCGGCCAGCTCGGCGAACTCGGCCACCGTGCCGCCGGCGATGGACACCACCGCCCGGGCGCCGCGCGACAGCAGCCACGGCAGGTCGCGCTGCAGGAACGCGTCGATGCCGGGTCCCTGCAGGCCGATCGAGTTGAGCATGCCGCTGGGCGTCTCGGCCATCCGCGGGGTAGGCCGCCCGGCCCGCGGCCCCAGCATGACCGACTTGGTGACGATGGCGCCGATCTTGGACACGTCGATGAACTGGGCCAGCTCGCGGCCCGCGCTGGCGCAGCCGGAGGCGGTCAGGACCGGGTTGGGCAGCTCGACGTGGCCCAGCCGGGTCCGCAGGTCAGTCATGCCGCCGCCGTCCCGTGCCGTGCTGCTGACCACCGGGCTGCTGACCACCGGCTGCTGCTGACCACCGGGCTGCTGCCCGGCGCTCCGGGCTGCTGGGTGCCGCGCGGCGGGCGGCCCGCGGCGCCATTCCCGGACGACCCCATCTCCTGGGCGGCGCGGCGGGTGCGCGGCTCCCAGCCGGGCGCGCCGAACGCGCCGAACGGGATCGTGCCCACGTCGTCCCAGCGGACCTGCTCGCCGCGGAACACCGGCCCGTCCGTGCAGGACCGGACCATGCGGGTGATCCCGTCGCTGCCGGTGACCGGCAGCACGCAGGTCATGCAGACGCCGACGCCGCACGCCATCGGCTCCTCCACGCACGCCTGGACCGGGATGTCGTACCGCCCGGCCAGCGCGGTGACCTGGCGCAGCATGGCCATCGGGCCGCAGGCGTAGATGACGTCGGTGCGGGCCTCGTGGATCACCTGGCCAAGCATGTCGGTGACCAGGCCGCGGGCGCCGAGCGAGCCGTCCTCGGTGGTGACGACGGCGCTGCGCCCGGTCCGCCGGGCGGTCAGCGCGCCGAACACCCGGTCGCCGGTGGCCGCGCCGATCAGGAAGTCCACCGTGCAGCGCCGCTCGCGCAGCCGGCTGGCCAGCGCGAACAGCGGCGCGCTGCCGTAGCCGCCGCCGACCAGCAGGCAGCTGGCCGGGTCGCGGGGCAGCGGGAACGGGCGGCCCAGCGGCCCGGCGATATCCAGCACGTCCCGGCCGCGCCGCTCGGCCAGCCACTGGGTGCCCCGGCCATGCACGGCGAACACGAACTCCACCGTGCCGCCGTGGTCGGGCCGCACGTCGTGGATGGAGAACGCCCGGCGCAGCAGCATGGAGGTGTCGTCGCCGCCGACCGCCACGGCCACGAACTGGCCGGGCCGGAACCGGGCCGCGATGCCCGGCGCCACCACCGTCATCGCGTAGTAGGCATCGACCCGGCGCACGGTCAGCACGGTCCCGCGCACCTGCACCGGCCCGGCCTGGACCTCGGCCTCGCTGTGGCTCACGTCGCGCTCACCTCCCCGCCCGTCCCCGTCCGAGTACTGCGCAACTGGGCGGCGTGCTCCTGCAGGGAGCGGACGCCGACCTCGTCGCGGGTGATCGCCTCGATCCCCTGCACGGCGGCGGCCAGCCCCTGCACCGTGGTCACGCACGGGATGCCGCGCCGCACGGCGGCGGTGCGGATCTCGTAGCCGTCCAGCCGCGGGCCGGACTGGCCGGGGCTGCCGAACGGGGTGTTGACGATCAGGTCGACCTGGCCGTCCAGGATCCGGTCGACGATGGTCGGCTCGCCGTCCGGTCCCGGGCCGTCGCTGTGCTTGCGGACGATGGTGGCCCGGACGCCGTTGCGGCGCAGCACCTCGCCGGTGCCCCGGGTGGCCAGGATCTCGAAGCCCAGGTCAGCGAGCCGCTTGACCGGAAAGATCATGGAGCGCTTGTCCTTTCCGGCCACCGAGACGAACGCCCGGCCCTTGACCGGCAGCGAGCCGTAGGCGGCCGCCTGGGACTTGGCGTAGGCGGTGCCGAACACCTCGTCGATGCCCATGACCTCGCCGGTGGAGCGCATCTCCGGGCCGAGCACGGTGTCCACGCCCTGGCCCCGCGCGTCGGCGAACCGGCCGAACGGCAGCACCGCCTCCTTGACCGCGATCGGCGCGTCCAGCGGCAGCGTCCCGCCGTCGCCCTCGGGCGGCAGCAGGCCCTCGGCCCGCAGCCCGGACACCGTGGCGCCCATCATGATCCGGGCCGCTGCCTTGGCCAGGGGAACGGCCGTGGCCTTGGAGACGAACGGCACGGTACGCGACGCCCGCGGGTTAGCCTCCAGCACATAGAGAACGCCGGCTGCCAGCGCATACTGGACATTCAGCAGGCCGCGCACCCCGACACCCCGGGCGATCGCCGCGGTCGAGTCGCGGATCAGCGTCGATGTACTCGCTGCCCAGGGTTATCGGGGGCAGGGCGCAGGCCGAGTCGCCGGAGTGGATGCCGGCCTCCTCGATGTGCTCCATGACCCCGCCCAGGTACAGTTCCTGCCCGTCGTACAGGGCGTCGACGTCGATCTCGATGGCGTCGTCCAGGAACCGGTCGATCAGCACCGGGTGGTCCGGGCTGGCCTCGGTGGCCCGGCGGACGTAGGCGGCCAGCGTGGCGTCGTCGTAGACGATCTCCATGCCCCGGCCGCCGAGCACGTAGGACGGCCGGACCAGCACCGGGTAGCCGATCTCGGCGGCCACCGCGGCGGCCTCGTCGACCGAGGTGGCGGTGCCGGACCGGGGGGCCGGCAGGCCGGCGGCGGCCAGCACGGCGTCGAACTCGCCCCGGTCCTCGGCCAGGTGGATGGCCTCGGGCGAGGTGCCGACCACCGGCACGCCGGCCGCGGCCAGGTCCCGGGCCAGCCCCAGCGGGGTCTGCCCGCCCAGCTGGACGATCACCCCGGCGACCGGCCCGGCGGCCTGCTCGGCCGCCACCACCTCCAGCACGTCCTCCAGGGTCAGCGGCTCGAAGTACAGCCGCCCGGAGGTGTCGTAGTCGGTCGACACGGTCTCGGGGTTGCAGTTCACCATGACGGTCTCGTAGCCCGCGTCGGCCAGCGCGAACGAGGCGTGCACGCAGGCGTAGTCGAACTCGATGCCCTGCCCGATCCGGTTCGGCCCGCTGCCCAGGATGATCACCTTGGGCCGGTCCCCCGGCGGGACCTCGGTCTGCACGTCGTAGGCCGAGTACAGGTACGGCGTGCGGGCCGCGAACTCGGCGGCGCAGGTGTCCACGGTGAGGTAGACCGGGCGGACCCCGAGGTCGTGGCGCAGCGTCCGGATCTCCCCGGCGGCTCGGCCGGTGAGCTGGCCTAGCTGCACGTCGGAGAAGCCGGCTGCCTTGGCCGCCGCGAGGCTGGCTCGCGATAGGGCCGGGGACTGCGCCAGCCGTTTCGCCATATTCTCGATTCGCGCGATCTGCTCGACGAACCACGGGTCGATGCTCGACGCCGCCGCGACCTCGGCAACGCTGGCCCCGGCCCGGATGGCCTGGTGCACGACGCTGAGCCGGCCGTCGTGCGGGACCGCGCAGCGGGCCAGCAGCTCCGCCCGGTCGCCGGGCGGGAGCGCCCAGGTGAACGGGGCGGAAGGGCTCTCCAGCGAGCGCAGCGCCTTCTGCAGCGCCTCGGGGAAGCAGCGGCCGATGGCCATGGCCTCGCCGACCGACTTCATGTGGGTGGTCAGCGTCGGGTCGGCGCCGGGGAACTTCTCGAACGCGAACCGCGGCACCTTGACCACCACGTAGTCCAGGGCGGGCTCGAAGCTGGCCGGGGTCTCGCCGGTGATGTCGTTGCGGATCTCGTCCAGGGTGTAGCCGATGGCCAGCCGGGCGGCGATCTTGGCGATCGGGAAGCCGGTGGCCTTGGAGGCCAGCGCGCTGGACCGGGACACCCGGGGGTTCATCTCGATGACGACCATCCGGCCGGTGCCCGGGTGCACCGCGAACTGGATGTTGCAGCCGCCGGTGTCGACGCCGACGGCCCGGGCGGTGGCGATGGCCACGTCCCGCATGTGCTGGTACTCGCGGTCGGTCAGGGTCATGGCCGGGGCGACGGTCACCGAGTCCCCGGTGTGCACGCCCATCGGGTCGATGTTCTCGATCGAGCAGACGATCACCACGTTGTCGGCCCGGTCCCGCATCAGCTCGAGCTCGAACTCCTTCCAGCCCAGCACCGACTCCTCCAGCAGGACCTCGGTGACCGGGCTGGCGTCCAGCCCGGCACCGGCGATCCGGCGCAGCTGGGCTTCGTCATGGGCGATGCCCGAGCCGGTGCCGCCGAGGGTGAACGAGGGCCGGATGACGACCGGGAAGCCCAGCTCGGCGGCGGCCGCCTGGCACTCCGCCAGGGTGTGGCAGATCCGGCTCTCCGGCACCAGGGCGCCGACTTCGGTGACGATCTCCTTGAACCGGCTGCGGTCCTCCCCGGCCCGGATCGCGTCGATGCTGGCCCCGATCAGCTCCACCCCGTACTCGGCCAGGGTGCCGGCCTCATGCAGGGCGACGGCGGCGTTCAGCGCGGTCTGGCCGCCCAGGGTGGGCAGGATGGCGTCGGGGCGCTCCTTGGCGATCACCTTCTCCAGCACGTCCTGGGTGATCGGCTCGACGTAGGTGGCGTCGGCGAACTCCGGGTCGGTCATGATCGTGGCCGGGTTGGAGTTGACCAGGCTGACCCGGATGCCCTCCTGGCGCAGCACCCGGCAGGCCTGGGTGCCGGAGTAGTCGAACTCGCAGGCCTGCCCGATGATGATCGGGCCGGACCCGATGACCAGGACCGACTTCAGCTCCTCACGCCTGGGCATGGGGCGCTCCTTCCATGAGCGCGCAGAACTGGCCGAACAGGCCGGCCGCGTCGTGCGGCCCGGGCGCGGCCTCGGGGTGGTACTGGACGGCGAACACCGGCGCGTCCAGCAGCCGCAGGCCCTCGACCACGCCGTCGTTCAGGTTCACGTGCGTGACCTCGGCCGGGCCGTAGGGGGTGTCGAACCGGATGGCCCGGGGCTTCGTGCCGCGCGCGGCGCCCGGGGGCAGCGCGACGGCGAAGCCGTGGTTGTGGCTGGTGATCTCGACCCGGCCGGTGCGCAGGTCCTGCACCGGCTGGTTCACCCCGCGGTGGCCGAACCGCAGCTTGTACGTGCCCAGCCCGAGCGCCCGGCCCAGTACCTGGCTGCCCAGGCAGATGCCGAACACCGGCAGGCCCGCGCTGAGCACCCCGCGCATGGCGTCGACCGCGTAGCCGAGCGCGGCCGGGTCGCCCGGCCCGTTGGCGAAGAACACGCCGTCCGGCCGCTCGGCCTGGATCTGCGCGGCGGTGACGGTAGCCGGGAGGACCCGGACCTCGCAGCCGTGACTGGCCAGGTAGCGAGGGGTGGAGGACTTGATGCCGAGGTCGACGGCGGCGACCCGGTACCTGGCCGGTCCGCCGCCCTGAGGCGCCACGGTGTACGGCTCGGGGGTGCTGACCTCGCGGGCCAGGTCGGCGCCGGCCATCGGCGGGCTCTTCCGGACCCGCTCGGCCAGCGCGGCCGGGTCGCGCTCGATGGTGCTCAGCCCGGCCCGCATGGCGCCCCGCTCGCGCAGGTGCCGGGTCAGCGCCCGGGTGCCGGTGATGGCGATGGCGGTGACACCCTGGGCCTTCAGTTCCTCATCCAGGCTGCGGGTGGCCCGCCAGCTCGAGGTCAGCCGGGACGGCTCGCGGACCACGAAGCCCCGGACCCACATCCGCCGCGACTCCGCGTCCTCGTCGTTGACGCCGGTGTTGCCGATGTGCGGCGCGGTCATGGCCACGATCTGGCCGCAGTACGACGGGTCGGTCAGGGTCTCCTGGTAGCCGGTCATGCCGGTGTTGAAGACCATCTCGCCGAAGCTCTCCCCGGCGGCGCCGAACGCGGTGCCGGGGAACGTGGTGCCGTCCTCGAGGACGAGCAGGGCGGCGTCTTTCGCGTCGGTTGCGTCTTTCACGTCGGTCACCAGGCCAGCTTCCCATCCAGGACAGTCGGGACGCCGCGCAGGAACGTCGCCACCACGCCGCCGGGCAGGGTCATCCCGGCGAACGGCGAGTTGCGGCTGCGCGACGCGTGGGCGGCCGGGTCCACCGCGGCGCGGCCGGCCGGGTCGTGCAGGACCAGGTTGGCCGGGGACCCGGCGGCCAGCGGGGCGCCGTGCCGCTCGGCCCGTTCCCCGATGCCGGTGCCGGCGCCGATACCGATACCGGTGCCGGCCTGCCGTGCCGGTGCCGTCCAGCCGGCCGATGGCGGCGGGGCGGGCCGACATCCGGTCGGCCACCCCGGCCCAGTCCAGCAGCCCGGTCTCCACCATGGCCTCCTGCACCACCCGCAGCGCGGTCTCCAGGCCGGTCATCCCGAACGCGGCGGCCTGCCACTCGGTTTCCTTGTCCTCGGGCGGGTGCGGGGCGTGGTCGGTGGCCACGCAGTCGATCGTCCCGTCGGCCAGGCCCGCCCGCAGCGCGGCCACGTCGGCGGCGGTGCGCAGCGGCGGGTTCACCTTGTACACCGGGTCGTACCCGGCGGTCAGGTCGTCGGTCAGCAGCAGGTGGTGCGGCGTCACCTCGGCGGTGACCCGCCAGCCCTTGGACTTGGCCCAGCGGATGATCTCCACCGAGCCGGCCGTGGACACGTGGCAGACGTGCAGCGCCGACCCGACGTGCGCGGCCAGCAGGCAGTCCCGGGCGATGATCGCCTCCTCGGCCACCGCGGGCCAGCCGGCCAGGCCCAGCCGGCCGGACATCTCGCCCTCGTTGACCTGGGCGCCGTCGGTCAGCCGGGGCTCCTGGGCGTGCTGGGCGATGACCCCGCCGAAGGCGTTCACGTACTCCAGCGCGCGGCGCATCAGCACCGCGTCGGACACGCAGCGGCCGTCGTCGGAGAAGATCCGGACCCGGGCCGCCGAGTCGGCCATCGCGCCAAGCTCGGCCAGCCGGCGGCCCTCCAGCGCCGTGGTGACGGCGCCGACCGGGCGCACGTCGCAGCGCCCGGCCCGGCGGCCCAGCCGCCAGATCTGCTCGACCACGCCGGCCGTGTCGGCCACCGGGTCGGTGTTGGCCATGGCGTGCACGGCGGTGAACCCGCCCAGCGCGGCCGCGGCGGTGCCGGTCTCGACCGTCTCGGCGTCCTCCCGGCCCGGCTCGCGCAGGTGCGCGTGCAGGTCGACCAGGCCCGGCAGGGCGATCAGCGCCGTCGCGTCGAGAAGCTGCGCGCCGGGCGGGGCGGTGATCGAGCCGGCGGCCGGCTTCCTGGATCACCCCGCCGTCCAGCAGCAGGTCGGCCGGGTCACCGCCGAGCAGGCGGGCGCCCCGGATCAGCCACGGGCGGGCCTGCGCCGGCACGTCGTCGTCCCATCTGGTCATGCCCGCGCCTCCGATCCCCCGAGCAGCAGGTACAGGACCGCCATGCGGACGCTGACCCCGTTGCTGACCTGTTCGACGATCGTGGAGCGCACCGAGTCGGCCACGTCGGCGGCGATCTCCACGCCGCGGTTCATCGGGCCGGGGTGCATGACGACGGCATGGCCGGGCAGCGCGGCCATCCGGCCGCCGTCCAGGCCGTAGCGGCGGCTGTACTCGCGCACGGTCGGGAAGTAGGCGGCGTTCATCCGCTCCTGCTGGACCCGCAGCATCATCACCACGTCCGCCTTGGGCAGGGCCGCGTCCAGGTCGTAGCCGACCTCGCAGGGCCAGCCCGACACCGCCACCGGCAGCAGCGTCGGCGGCGCGACCAGCGTCACCTCGGCGCCCAGGGTGTGCAGCAGCCGGACGTTGGACCGGGCCACCCGGCTGTGCAGGATGTCGCCGACGATGGCGACCCGCAGCCCCTCCAGCCGCCCCAGCCGGCGCCGCATGGTGAACGCGTCGAGCAGTGCCTGGGTCGGGTGCTCGTGCGCGCCGTCGCCGGCGTTGACCACGCTGCCGTGCAGCCAGCCGGCCAGCCGGTGCGGCGCGCCGGAGGCACCGTGCCGGACGATCACCGCGTCAGCGCCCATGGCCTCCAGGGTCAGCGCGGTGTCCTTCAGGCTCTCGCCCTTGGCCACGCTGGACCCCTTGGCCGAGAACGTGATCACGTCGGCGGACAGCCGCTTGGCGGCGGCCTCGAACGAGATCCGGGTCCGGGTCGAGTCCTCGTAGAACAGGTTGACCACGGTCCGGCCGCGCAGCGTCGGGAGCTTGCGGATCGGGCGGTCGGCGACCTGGGCCAGTTCCTCGGCGGTGTCCAGGATCAGCAGCGCGTCGTCCCGGCTCAGGTCGGCGGCCGACAGCAGGTGGCGGTTCACGGGCGCCGCCGGCTGGCGCCGGTGGGCTCGGTGGGTCCGGTGGCCCGGTGGGTCCGGTCGGCCCGCTGTCGCTGAGCAGGACGGCGTCCTGGCCGTCGACCTCCTCCAGCAGCACCCGCACCACCTCCCGCTGCGAGGTGGGCAGGTTCTTGCCCACGTAGTCGGGCCGGATCGGCAGCTCGCGGTGGCCCCGGTCGACCAGGACGGCAAGCTGGACGGCGCGCGGGCGGCCCAGGTCGCCCAGCGCGTCCAGCGCGGCCCGGACGGTGCGGCCGGAGTACAGGACGTCGTCGACCAGCACGACGATGCGGCCGTCGATCCCGGTGGCGGGCACGTCGGTGTGGCCCAGCGCGCGGGCCGGCCGCAGCCGCAGGTCGTCCCGGTACATGGTGATGTCGAGCGAGCCGGCCGGCGCGGCGAGGCCCTCGACCTGGGCCAGCCGGCTGGCCAGCCGGCGGGCCAGCTGGACGCCGCGGGTGGGGATGCCGAGCAGGACCACGTCGGCCGCGCCGTCGGTGCGCTCCAGGATCTCGTGCGCGATGCGGGTCAGCGCCCGGCGGATCTCCTCGGGGCCGAGGACGGTCTTGGTGTCCGGCTGGGCGGTGTCGCGGGGGCCGGTGTCACGGGCGGCGGTGTCGCGGCCAGATGTGTCGCGGGCGGCGGGCGGGCCGGATGAACCGGGCCGGCCGGTTTCGGAACTGGCCGCGCTAGCCGCGCTGGCCGGGCCGGATGCCGGTGCTGGAGTGTGCATAGGACTTCGGACCCCCTTTCCCGCCTCTCTGGACGGGCCTTAAAGGACGCCTGGCGTGCCCACGGTACCAGCCAGGTCCCGCGATCTGCCCGAGCCACCCCAGACGGGGCCGGGTCGGACACCGGCCGGCTTTCCGGGCGGCCCGGCGGCCGGCCCGGTCCCGGAACGACAGGCAACGGGCGGGTACAGTGCCCGATTCCGGACATGGACCGCGCATTTCGGACAGCGGAGACGCTGCCGGGCCGGCGACCGGGCCGCCGGCCGTCTCGGCTGACCCAGGGCGGCCAGGTCAGCCGCCGACCCAGCCCTGACAAGGCGCTAATCAGCAGATCTCCGGCACAGTGCACAGGGTGTAACAAGAAGTGATCTCTGTCACACGCGGTGGCCTTTTGTGCGGAAATATGAGGCTTGCCCGGCCACCCGGACGCGGCCCGTCACGCCTCGAAAAGCCATGTGGGGCAAGGCTTCGCGGCGGCCACCGAGGCCCCCGGGCCGATCGCGCTAGGATGCGCCGACGCGCGTAAGTTCATCCGCTTTTTGGCATTCGGCTTGACCTGGTGCGCCCGGCGGCCTACCGTCACTGTGCGTAACCACCACCATCAGCAAACTTCCGGCCAGGGGGCCAAGTACCATGCCATCTGATTACGCCAAGACACTCGGCGCCAGGCTCCGCGCCATCCGGACGCAGCAAGGACTGTCGCTCCATGGCGTGGAAGAGAAGTCACGCGGCCGCTGGAAGGCCGTCGTCGTTGGTTCCTACGAGCGCGGCGACCGGTCGGTGACGGTGCAGAAGCTAGCCGAGCTAGCCGAGTTCTACGGGGTGCCGGTGTCCGAGCTGCTGCCGGGCGACGTGATGCCGACCCTGCTGGCGCCCGCCCCCAAGCTGGTCATCGACCTGGAGCGGATGGCCCAGCTGCCCAAGGAGAAGGCCGGCCCGCTGGCCCGCTACGTGGCGACGATCCAGAGCCAGCGCGGTGACTACAACGGCCGGGTGCTGTCGATCCGCCAGGAGGACCTGCGCTCGCTGGCCGTCATCTACGACCGCACCCCGGCCGACCTCACTGAGGAACTGATCAGCTGGGGCATCCTGGACTCCGACGCCCGCGGGGCCATCGACTCGTTCTAGGCCCGGCGGCTGGCCGTCGGCTCCCTGGCCTGCTGACCTGCCGGTTCTCGCCTGCTTGGGGTGACTCATCCGCACGCCCACGCGCCTGCGAGCGCATGGGCGCGCCCGCACCGCCCGGCTCTCGCCGCACCGCTCTCGCCGCACCGCTCTCGCCGCGCGGTCCGTGCCGCCGGTCCGCGCTGCCCGTCCGTGCCGCCGTCCGCGCTGGCCGTCCGCGCTGGCCTCCCGGCCGGGGCGGCGCGCGAGTCCCGGCTAGCGCTGGTGGGCCGACGTCGCCGCTGCTCAGCCAGCGGGGGCCAGCGGCAGGACCTCCTGGGCGGGCTGGCCGAGCGCGCTCTCGGCTAGCCCGACGAACGTGGCCGCGTCGCGGAGCAGGTCGTCCGCCTCGTGGGCGGCGACCGCCCGGAGCAGCCCGGCCTCGGCGGCAGCCCGCTTGGCCGCGCCGGCGGCGAAGAACGCCGCCCACTCGGCTCAGCGCCGGCTCCACCCGCGGGAGCAGCTCCCAGACGCTCTGCGGCCGCCTGCGCCGGCCGGTGCTGCCCGGCTCGGCCCGCACGGCCACCACCGCGGCCGCGGCGCGCAGCGCGGCCAGGTGCGCGGCGACGTACCGCGCCCCGGCCGACGACTCGTCCTCGGCCGCGGCCAGCCCGCGCCGCGCGGACGCCATCAGCGCCAGCGCGGACGGAGAGACCCGGCACCGGGGCCGGTCCGGCCTAACCTGCGCAATCGCGCTCATCTGTCCCTCCTCGGTCCCCGGCTGTCGGGCCCGGCGGCTCGGGGGGTTGAGCCGCCGGGTCACACTTATATTCGTACATAGATTCGGCTCGGTGTCCAGCTCTTTGTATCTGAGTTCGAAGATACCGGGGGGGTCTGACAAACCACCGCGACGGCGGCTGACCCGGTGTTTCCCGAGGCCTGGCGGGGTCCACTACGCTGGCCGGCGTGCCAGCCGCCCGCTGATCCGCGAGATCAGCCGCGCCGACTTCCTGGCTGGCCTGGACGGGCTGCTGGCCGTCTACGCGGCGGCCATGCTGCCCGACCCGGCCCTGCTTCCCGGCCGGCTGTCGATCATGGAACGGCACGCCGGATACCCCGGCTTCCGGGCCATCGCGGTCACCGAGCCGCCCAGCGCGCAGGCCATCGCGTTCAGCTACGGGTTCCGCGGCGCGCCCGGCCAGTGGTGGCATGACGTGGTCCGCGCGGGCGTCACCGCAGCGTCCGGGCCGGGTACCGCGACCCGGTGGCTGGCCGACTCGCTGGAGGTCGCCGAGGTGCACGTCCGGCCCGAGCACCAGCGCCAGGGCATCGGCCGGCGGCTGCTGCTGGCGCTGACCGCCGGGCGGGACGAGCGCACCGCCGTGCTGTCCACCCAGGACGACAACTCGCGCGCCCGCGGCCTGTACCAGAGCATGGGCTTCGGCGACCTGCTGACCGGGTTCGCCTTCCCCGGTGGCGGTCCGCCCTACGCCGTCATGGGAGCCGAGCTGCCGCTGCGCCGGGAGCCCAGCCCGAGCAGCTCGTAGATCTCGCGGGTGGCCCGCGACCCGTTCAGCGTGTAAAAGTGCAGGCCGGGCACGCCCTCGGCCAGCAGCCGCTCGCACATCCCGGCCGCGTAGGTGACGCCGATCTGCCGCACCGCCGCCCGGTCGTCGGCGTTCCGGCGCAGGTCGTCGGCCAGGCCGGGCGGGAACCGGGCGCCGGACAGCAGGACCGCGCGCTCGATGCCAGTCACGCTGATGATCGGCATGATCCCGGCGATGATCGGCACGTCGCAGCCGCGGGCGGCGACGGCGTCGCGCAGGCGCAGGTAGTCCTCGACGTAGAAGAACATCTGCGTGATGGCGAAGTCGGCCCCGGCGCGGCACTTGCGGACGTAGTGCTCGATGTCCGACTCCGGGCTGAGCGACCGCATGTGCCCCTCAGGGAACGCGGCCACGCCGACGCAGAACTCCCCCGCCGACCGGATCAGCCGCACAAGCTCCTCGGCATAGCTCAGGCCGTCCGGGTGCGCCCGCCACTCCCCGGCCGGGTCGCCGGGCGGGTCGCCGCGCAGGGCCAGCAGGTTGCGCACGCCGACCGCCGCGTAGGACCCGATGACGTGCCGCAGCTCGGCCACCGAGTGGTTCACCGCGGTCAGGTGCCCGACCGGGGTCAGCGTGGTCTCGGCGGCGATCCGGCCGGTGACCCGGACCGTGCGGTCCCGGGTCGAGCCGCCCGCCCCGTAGGTGACGGAGACGAACGTGGGGCGCAGGGCCTCAAGCTGGCGGACGGCCAGCCACAGCCGTTGTTCCTCGGCCGCCGTCTTGGGCGGCATGAACTCGAAGGAGAACGATCTCCCGCCCGCTGCCAGCAGGTCCTTGATCGCGGGCGCCAGGTGCTGCGGCGTGGGCATGGACCCCACCTTATCCAGCCGCGGCGGCATCACGAAGCCGTCCGGCGAGCCGGGCCGCGGCCGCACCGGGATCAGCTGCGTCCGTAATAGCCCGGACTACCACCACCCGCCGCGCGCCCGCCGCCAGCACCTGATCAAGCTCGGTCTCGCCAATGCCGCCGATGGCGAACCACGGCCGCGCCGTGCCCAGCGCGGCGGCATGGGCGACCAGCGGCAGGCCCGGCGCGGGCCGGCCCGGCTTGGTCGGGGTGGGCCAGACCGGCCCGGTACAGAAATAGTCGGCGGCCGGCTCGGCGGCGGCCCGGTCGGTCTCGGCGGCGGCGTGGGTCGACAGCCCGATAACCGCTTCCGGCCCGAGGATTCGCCGGGCCACCGTCACGGGCAGGTCGTCCTGGCCGAGGTGGAGCACATCCGCTCCGGCCGCGAGCGCCACGTCGGCCCGGTCGTTCACGGCCAGCAGGGCGCCGTGCGCCGCGCAGGCGGCCCGGAACACCTCCAGGTAGCGCAGCTCGGCCCCGGCCTCCAGGCCCTTCTGCCGCAACTGGACGATGTCGACGCCGCCCGCCAGCACGGCGTCGAGAAACCAGGCCAGATCACCCTGCCGCTCCCGGGCGTCGGTGCACAGGTACAGCCGCGCCGCGCCGAGCCGGTCCCGCAGATCCGCTCCCATCAGTCAAGCCTCGCACGCCCGGCGCCAGCCGGCTCCCAGCCGGGCGGCCCCAGCGGGCCGGGCAGGCGCGGCGAGCCAGGCAGGCCGGTCCCGCGTGCACGGCCCGGTCGGGCCGCGCACGGCGGATCGGGCCAGCGGCAGCGTCAGTAGGCGAGGGCCTGAGCGCGGCGGTTGACCTCGGTCCCGCGGTGCTCGACGATCGCCTGGATCGGCGTCCCCGGCAGCGTCTCGTCCGAGGTGAAGAGCCAGCGCAAGGCCTCCACCTCGGCGAACCCGCAGTCGACCAGCAGCGTCAGGGTGCCGGCCAGGCCCCGGACGACCTGGCTCCCGTCCAGGAACGCGGCGGGAATGCTGAAGGAGCCACCGGGGCGCTGGACGCCCAGGAGCTTGTGCTCGCGCAGGAGTTGCTTGACGCGGCTGACCGGAAGGCGCAAACGGTCCGCAACCTCGGGGAGGGTCAGCCAGTCGCCGACGATGACGTCGGTAGGGGGGTCGATCTGTGCCACGTTCCAAGGATTCCACATCTGCGGCCGGTAAAACCCGGGCAATGCCAACGCCGCGCAGGCCAGTGCGGAGCAGGCCCAGCCCTCTATCGGCCAGGCCCCGGCTGCCGGTCCCGGAACGTGGCCCAGACTGTCGGCGGGCGGGCGTAGTATCGAACATGTCAGCTAAACAATCTGATCATCTGCTCGGACTCAGGCGGGAGGCGAGCGCATGTGCACCGGACCGGCACGCCGACTTCGCCGACGCTACCGAGGCGGCGGAGGTCGCGGAGGCGGCGCTGGCGTTCCTGGCGGGTGCTGATGCGGCGTCGCTGCCGGGGGAGGTGCTGGCGGGGTGCGTGCGGGTGCTGGGCCGGGCGGAGTCGGTGCACTTAGCGGCGCGTTCGCGGTTCCTGTCGGCGTTCAGCGCGCAGGGCGCCTGTGAGGCGGACGGGCAGGGCACGACGAAGGCGTGGCTGCGGTGGCAGACCCGGGTGACCGGCGGCGCGGCCGGCGCGGCGACGGGGTGGATGCGGCGCCTGGCGGTCCATCCCCGGGTCGCCGCGGGCCTGGCTGCCGCGGTGATCTCGCCGTCGTGGGCGCGGCAGGTGTGCGACTGGTCTGATGCGCTGCCCCCGGATGTCCGTGATGATGCTGACGCGATCCTGCTGGGCGCCGCGGGCGGGGGCGCGGACCTGGCGGACCTGTCCGGCCTGGCGCGGGAGATGCACGAGCGGACCGCGCCGCCTGACCCCGATGGCGGGCCGCGCGGCGCCGATGACGGGTTCGGTGACCGGTCGGTGCGGCTGGACCTGCACTACCGGGGCGCCGGGCACCTGGTGGGCAGCCTGACCCCGGAGTGCGCGGCGGCCGTGTCGGCGCTGCTGGAGTCCCTGGGCAAGAAGGCCGGCCCGGAGGATGACCGCAGCGAGGGCCAGCGTCATCACGACGCGCTGGAGGAAGCCGCCCGGATGCTCCTGGGCACCGGGACCCTGCCGGATGTGGCGGGTCAGCCCGCGCAGATGCTGGTGCACGCGACGCTGGACCAGCTCCTCGGCCTGGCCGGCGGCACCGGCCTGCCTGGCGGCACGGGCCTGCCTGGCGGCGCGGGCCTGGGCGACGGCACGGGCCCGGCCGGCGGGGCTGCCGCCGGTGACGGCCCGGCCTCGCAGGCCCCGGCCCCGGCCGTGGCTGTCCCGGGCGCGTTCTTGTCGGGCCGGGCCGCCGGGGACGGCGAGCCCGGCTGGCTGGCCAGCCCGGCCGCCGCGCAGGCCTACGGCTGCGACGCGAGGATCACCACGATCATCACCGGCCACCTCGACCCCGAGATCGTGGCCGCCGCCGTCCGCGCCTACCTGGGCCGCGAGGACCCCGACAGCGCCCGGCATCCCGCAGGCGCCCGGGATGCCGCAGGCGGCGGGGATACCAGCGAGGACCCCGCCGCCGCCGGCCGGGACCGGCTGGGAGCCACGCTCATCCGCTACGGCACCGCCATGCTCGCCGGACCCGCCGGACTCGCCTCCGCCCTCCGCTCCGGCCTGCCCGGCCCCCTCGGCGCCGGCATCAGCCTGCCCCTGGACATCACCAGCCCCACCGCGACCATCCCGCCGCACCTGCGACGAGCGGTCATCACCCGCGACCGGCACTGCTCCTTCCCCGGCTGCCACCACAAACCCGCCCGCTGCCAGGTCCACCACCTCATCCCCCGATCCAGCGGCGGGCCTACCTCGCTGACCAACCTGGCCCTTTTGTGTTCCTTCCATCACCTGTACCTGATCCACCGGCGCGGCTGGGCCCTGGTCCTGAACGCCGACGGCACCACCACCGCCACCAGCCCCGACGGGCGCAAGACCTGGCACAGCCACGCCCCACCCGGCACGGCTGCCGCCTGACTGGAACCGCCGCCCCGGCCACCGCATCGGGCGCGACGCAGGTGCACGCCGCTGAACGAGTCCGATGCGAACGCGCTCGATGTCCTCGCGGCTGCGGCGGTCAGGCCAGGACGCAGTCGCGAACCGGGACCTGCGGGTCGGCCAAGCGGGCAGCGTCGACCGGGGCGCCAGACTCGATGACCCGGCGGCCCTGGAGCAGGTCACGCGGGAGTCCGACAGTCAGCATGGCGGCGAGCCGGTCCCCGGCCAGCCAGGCGACGGCCCAGCGCGGGCCGCCTGGCCCGGCCGTGAGGGCGGCCCGTACCGGCACCGGCACCGGCACCGGCACCGGCCGAGACACTGCTGGCTGACCCCGTAACGTCTGAGCCGGCCTGGGGCGGGCTGGCGGCCTCGGCGGCTCGGGGGTCGCCGCGCCAGACGAGGCGGTCGGCGGCGCCGTGGTAGCCGATGTACTGGACCATCCGGCCGAACTGCTCGGACCAGAAGTAGGGCACGGGGTCGTAGACCTCGCTGCCGCCGAGGACGTTGGCCGCGACGACCTCGGGGGCGTGCAGGGCGACGTCCCAGTGCTCGAAGCGGAGGCTGCGGCCGTAGCGCAGCGACCGGAACGCGGCACAGTCCCCGACCGCGAACACGCCGGGGACCGTGGTGCGCAAGTGCTCGTCAACGGCGACCCCGTTGGCAAGCTCGATGGCCGAACCGGCTAGCCAGCCGGTCGCCGGGCGGACCCCGACGGCGGTGACCACCAGGTCGGCGGGCAGCCAGTCGCCGCCGGCCAGGGCCAGGCCGCCCGGCTGCACGGACTCGACGCCCTGGCCCAGCCGCAGGTCCACCCCGGCGGCGGCGTACCAGGCAGCGGTCAGCGCGCCGACCTCGGCGCCGATGGCGGCGGCCAGCGGGGCCGGGCCGGCCTCGACCACGGTGACCTGGCAGCCCCGGCCGACGGCGGCGGTGGCCAGCTCAGCGCCGATCCAGCCGGCGCCGACGATGGCCAGCTTCATGCCGGGCCGCAGCAGCGTCCGCAGTTCCAGGGCGTCGTCCAGGGTGCGCAGCACGTACTGGCGGCCCTCGCCCGGGCAGCCGGACCGGGGTGGCGCCGGTGGCCAGCACGAGCGCGTCGAACTCGACCGGGCCGTCGTCGGTAACCAGGACCCTGGCGGAAGGCAGGCCGGTGGCGGACCGGTCAAGAAGGGCCTGTACGTCCAGGTCGGCCAGGTCGTGGCGGAGGGTGGTGTCGTCCAGCTCGCCGGTCATCAGCTTCTTGGACAGCGGCGGGCGGTCGTAGGGCAGCCGGCGCTCGGCGCCGATCAGGGTGACCTGACCGGCGTAGCCGCGGTTGCGCAGTTCCTCGATGGTGCGCAGGCCGGCCAGGCCCGCCCCGACCACGACAACCTGTCCTGGGCCGGTCATCCGCGCCGGTTCCTGTTCCGCATCCCGCCTCCGCCTGATCGTCATCTTCATCATGGCCGACTGGTGAGTAGCATGAAGCATTCGCGCGGGAGTCCGGTGCGACCGGGCTGAGAGGGCGGCTGTGAGTCGCCGACCGCAGGAACCTGATCCGGGTCATGCCGGCGAAGGGAGCGGCGTCGTGACGCGCCATACCGGGCCAGCGGGGACCGCCGGCCACACAGCAACCGGCCACCCAGTAAACAGTGACACCGCTAACAGCGAGGCTGCTCACGGCGGCGCCGGGGGCCAGGCGGACGTGCTGGTTATCGGCGGCGGCGTGATCGGCCTGGCCATCGCCTGGCGGACAGCGCAGCGCGGGCTGCGGGTCACGCTGGCCGACCCGGCGCCGGGGGCGGGCGCCACCCGGGCCGCGGCGGGCATGCTCACCCCGGTGGCCGAGGCCGCCTACGCGGAGCGCGAGCTGTACGTCCTGGGCCGGGCATCGCTGGACCGGTACCCGGCCTTCGCCGCCGAGCTAACCAAGCTAACCGGGCTGGCCACGGGGTTCCGGGCGACCGGCACGCTGCAGGTCGCCTATGACAGTGATGACCTGGCGGTGCTGCTGGAGCAACACCGGCTGCAGGAGTCGTTCGGGCAGGCCGGCACCCGGATGACGGCCCGGCAGTGCCGGGAGGCTGAGCCGATGCTGGACCCGTCGGTGCGGGGCGGCCTGCTGGATCCGGGCGACGGGTCGGTTGACCCCCGGCTGCTGGCTATCGCGCTGCTGGCGGCGGCGGAGCAGGCCGGCGTGCGGCTGGTGCGGCAGGCGGTGGCCGAGGTGACGACCGGCGCGGGCGGGCGGGTGACCGGCGCCCGGCTGGCGGACGGCAGCCTGGTGGCCGCGCCGCAGGTGGTGCTGGCGGCGGGCTGGCGGTCGGCGGCGATCGGCGGGCTCCCGGCCGGGACGACGCCGCCGGTTCGCCCGGTGAAGGGGCAGATCCTGCGGCTGCGGCCGGCTCCGGCGGGATGGCCGTCGGACGGGCCGGGCGCGCCTGGCTGCGACCCAGGCGTGCCAGGGGTGCCAGCGGGGCGGGCGGCCCAGGCGGGGCGGGCGTGTCGGACGGCTCAGGCGGGGCGGGCGGCGAGGCTCCCGCGAGCACCGACGACGGCACGGCCGGCGGCAGCGAGCCCGCCGCCTTGCTGAACCGGACGGTGCGGGGGGTGGTCCGGGGGTCGTCGGTGTACCTGGTGCCACGTGCGGACGGCGAGATCGTGGTCGGCGCCACCCAGGAGGAGCTGGGGGCGGACACGACGGTCACGGCGGGCGGGGTGTGGCAGCTGCTGCGCGACGCGCGGCTGCTGGTGCCGGGCATCACCGAGCTGGAACTGGCCGAGGCGGTGGCCGGGCTGCGGCCCGGAACCCCCGACAACGCCCCGGTCATCGGGCCCGGCGCGGTGCCGGGGCTGGTGCTGGCCACCGGGCACTTCCGGGGCGGGGTGCTGCTGACCCCGGTGACGGCCGACATCGTGGCGGAGTACCTGGCCGCAGGCCGGCTGCCGGAGCTGGCCGCGCCGTTCACGGCCGACCGGTTCGGCCCGGCAGCGGCCCGCGGCACGCCAGCCCGCGGCACGCCGGCCCGCACCACGCCGGCCCGCACCACGCCGGCCGACACCAGCCGGCGGCACCGGAGCACTGTGAGCGAGAACATCGGCCGGGACGGACCCGGCGGGAGGGACGTGGGGCGGGCATGGACATTGTCGTGAACGGCGAGCGGCGTCAGGTGGCTGACGGGGCCTGCCTGGCCGCCGCCGTTTCGCTGGTGAGCAGCGCGGGCACGGGCGTGGCCGCGGCGGTGAACGGCGACGTGGTGCGGCGGGCGGCGTGGGAGTCGACCTCCCTCGCGGCCGGCGACGAGGTCGAGGTCGTTACCGCGGTGCAGGGAGGCTGAGATGGATGATCCGTTCGTGCTGGCGGGGCGGTCGTTCACCTCGCGGCTGATCATGGGGACCGGCGGGACGCCGAGCCTGGACGTGCTGCGCCGGGCGCTGATCGCGTCGGGCACTGAGCTGACCACGGTGGCCATGCGCCGGGTGGGCCCGGCCGCCGCCGGGTCGGTGCTGGACGTGCTGGCCGACTGCGGCATCGAGGTGCTGCCGAACACGGCGGGCTGCTTCACCGCGGCCGAGGCGGTCCGGGTGGCCCGGCTGGCCCGCGAGGCGCTGGGCACCGGCTGGGTCAAGCTGGAGGTGATCGCCGACGAGCAGACGCTGCTGCCGGACGGCGTGGAGCTGCTGGCCGCCGCCGAGCAGCTGGTCGCCGACGGCTTCACCGTGCTCCCCTACACCTCCGATGACCCGGTGCTGGCCCGGCGGCTGGAGCAGGCGGGCTGCGCGGCGGTGATGCCGCTCGGCTCGCCGATCGGGTCGGGGCTGGGCATCCGCAACCCGCACAACATCGAGCTGATCGTGGCCTCGGCCGGGGTGCCGGTGGTGCTGGACGCCGGGGTCGGCACGGCCAGCGACGCGGCGATCGCGATGGAACTGGGCTGTGCGGCGGTGCTGCTGGCCACGTCGGTCACCCGGGCGCGGGACCCGGAGCTGATGGCGGCGGCGATGCGGTCGGCGGTGACGGCCGGCCGGCAGGCGTTCCGGGCCGGGCGGGTGCCGCGCCGGTGGCACGCGCTGGCGTCCTCGCCGCCGCCCGACTGAGCGCGGCGGCGCCGGGCCGCGCCAGTCGCGCATAACAGGCAGCAGGAACCGGGGCGAGTACTTGCGTGCCCGCCTTACACTGCTCCCGATGGATACCACCCTGTCGCCGCCCAGCGGGCAGCTGCTAGATGGCCGCTACCGCGTGGAGAGCAGGCTTGCCCAGGGTGGCATGGCCACCGTGTACCTGGGCCGGGATACCCGGCTCGACCGGGTCGTGGCGCTGAAGATCGCGCACCAGGATCTGGCCGCCGACACCGAGTTCATCCGCCGGTTCATGACCGAGGCGCGGGCCGTGGCCCAGCTGTCCAGCCCGAACGTGGTCGGGGTGTTCGACCAGGGATCGGTACCTGGCCCCGGCGGCGACCTGAGCTACATCGTGATGGAGTACGTGGCCGGGCCGACGCTGCGCGAGGTGCTGCGCAACCGCGGCCGGCTGACCGTGCGCGAGTCGCTGGACGTGATCGAGGGCGTGCTGGCGGGCCTGGCCGCCGCCCACCGGGCGGGCATCATCCACCGCGACGTCAAGCCCGAGAACGTGCTGCTGGGCAAGGACGGCGCGGTCAAGGTGGCGGACTTCGGGCTGGCCCGGGCAGCCGTCACGGCGGCCAGCACCAAGACCGGCATGATCATCGGTACCGCCGCCTACCTGGCTCCCGAGCAGGTGGCGCGGAGCACGTCGGATGCCCGCACGGATGTCTACGCGGCCGGGGTGATGCTGTTCGAGATGCTCACCGGCCAGCAGCCGCACACCGGCGACTCCCCGCTCGAGGTGGCCTACAAGCACGTCAACGAGTCGGTCCCGGCGCCGTCGAGCCGGGCGCCGGGGCTGTCCCCGGCGCTGGACGCGCTGGTGGCCATGGCCACCAGCCGGGACCCGGACCTGCGGCCCCCGGACGCCGGGGCGTTCCTGCAGGCGGTCGGGGAGCTTCGCCGCGGCGGGGCGCCCGCCCCGGGGCGGCACGGGCTGCACGCGACGCCCGCCGACACCCAGGCCATGAGCGGCCCGTTGACCGGCGAGCACGGGCCGGCCGGGTACGCGCCGACCGGGTACGACGCGGGCGGGTACGACGCGGGCGGGTACGCGGGCGGCGGGTCCTACGACGACACCGACCTCGGGCCGGCCATCTCGGCCGGCGCTGGCCGCAACGGCGCGGCGGACAGCCACCCGTACAGCGCGCCCGATCACGCCACCGCGGCCTTCGGCCCGGCCGACAACGCGACCGCCGCGTATGGTCCGGGCGGCTTCGGCCAGGGCGGCTACGGAACCGGGCAATTCCCGGGCGGCCTGCGCGGGGCGGATGCGGGCAGCGCGGACCGGGGCAGCGCGGACCGGGGCAGCACGGACCGGGACGGCGCGAACCACACGATGGTGGTGTCGCCGGGCGAGATCGTCCCCGGCTTCGATGACTCCGGCTACGACGGCGGGCGCGCGGCGGCCGGGGGTCACGGCCGGGGCGGCTACGGCCATGACGGCGAGCCGCTGCTGCAGCGGCTCATGTTCAGCCGACGCCTGATCTGGGTGCTGGGCGGGGCGGCCGCGGTGCTGGCCGTGGTGCTGCTGGCCTGGTGGCTCACCGCCGGGCAGGACACCAGGGTGCCGGACGTCTCCAATTTCTCGGCACCGCTGGCCCGGACCGAGCTCAGCGGGCTGGGCCTGAAGGTGCGCACCGGCGCGCCCCGGCACAGCAATATCCCGGCCGGCCACATCGTGGCGACCAGCCCGAAGGCCGGGGCCGAGATCAGCAACGGCGGCACGATCACGCTGTTCCCGTCGCTCGGGCCGGTGAAGATCGCGGTGCCGCCGGTTGTCGGCGAGCCGGTGAGTCAGGCCATCAGCACGCTGAAGCAGCAGGGCCTGCGGGTGTCCGGACCGGTGCAGGCACCATCCGACACGATCCCGGCCGGCATCGTGGTCCGCACCAGCCCGCCCGGCGGCACCGACTGGCCGCAGTCCAGGCCGGTTACCGTGTACGTCAGTTCCGGGCCGCCGCTGCCCAACTTCGTCAACGCCCCCCTGGCGTCCGCCCAGGCCGCGGCCCAGCAGGGCGGCTACCAGATCAACCCGGTCATGGCGGCGAGCGGCAGCCAGCCCGCCGGGACGATCATCAGCCAGTCCCCCGCTGCGGGCACGCCGATCCAGCAGGGCGAGGTCGTCACGGTCAACGTGTCCCCGGGTCCGCCGATGGTCGAGGTGCCGGACGTGCAGGGGCAGACGGTGCAGCAGGCCGAGCAGCAACTGCAGGCGGCCGGCTTCCAGGTCAGCGTTCAGCCGGGATTCGGGCCGGGCGACCGGGTGCAGGACTTCAACCCGACCGGGATGGCGCCCAAGGGGTCGACCATCACGCTCAGCGTCGGCTTCGGCTTCTGAGCCACCTACCACTGCTTCTGAGCCACCTACCGGGATGAACGGCCGGGCCGCGCTGGCCTACAGCGGCGGGCCGTCGCCTTCCTCCTCCTGATAGGAGTAGCGCTGCTCCCGCCAGGGGTCGGCGGTGTTGTGGTAGCCGCGCTCCTCCCAGAAGCCGCGCCGGTCGCGGGTCAGGTACTCGATGGCCCGGACCCACTTGACGCTCTTCCAGGCGTACAGGGTGGGCACCACCAGGCGCAGCGGGTAGCCGTGCTCGGGGGTCAGCGGGACGCCGTCCAGGTGGGTGGCCAGCAGGGTGGCCTCGGCGGCGAAGTCGCCGATCCGGATGTTGGCGCTGTAGCCGTAGTCGGCCCAGATCATCACGTGGGTGACCGAGTCGGCGGGCGGCGCCAGGCGCAGCACCTCGGCCGCGGCCACCCCGGCCCACTGGTTGCCGGGGATGGTGAACCGGGTCACGCAGTGCAGGTCGGCCACGACCTCGCAGCGCGGCAGGGCGCTGACCTCGGCCCAGGTCCAGTGGCGCTCCTGGCCGCCGCAGGTCGCCCCGCACACCTGCAGGCTCCAGGTGCGGGGGTCGAACGCCGGGACCCGGCCGTAGTGCAGCACCGGCAGCTTGCGCGGGACGTGCTGGCCGGGCGGCAGGGTGACCGGGGTGACGGCGCCGTCGCCGGGCCGGGCCGGGCCGGGCACGCTGACCGGCGGCGCAGCGGCCCGTGCCCCGCGCATCCCGGTATCCGGCTGCCTCATGTCCGGCTGACCTGCCCCTTTCCCCTTCGCGGCGGCGGACGGCGGGCCAGCTGCCCGGGCCGTGGCCCCGCGGTGCAGCCATCTTGCCACCCCGCCTGCGGCGGCCGGGCCGCGGCCACCGGTGATGCCCCGCCCGCCCCGGTGCGCTAGGCTTCGACCCGTGACACGCGAGTTCTGGTTTTACTTTGGCTACCGACCCGGCCCAGGGACGGTCGCCCGCCAGACTCTGCGCTGACGCAAGCGACTTAGAAAGAGCCCCGGGCCGGATGGCCCGGGGCTCTTTGTCATGCTGGAGCGAAGGAGGAGTTCTGCCATGGTGGTGGTGATGGCCCCTGAGGCCACCGAGGCCGATGTCGCGGCGGTCGTGGACGTGGTGCGGGCCGCGGGCGGGGAGGCGTTCGTCAGCAGCGGGGTATCCCGCACGATCGTCGGCCTGGTCGGGGACATTGAGCAGTTCAGCGCGCTGAACCTGCGCAGCCAGCCGGGCGTGGCCGACGTGGTGCGGATCTCCGTGCCCTACAAGCTGGTCAGCCGCGAGCATCACCCGAGCCGCACGGTGATCTCGGTGGGCGGGGTGCCGATCGGCCCGGATACGTTCACCCTGATCGCCGGGCCGTGCACGGTGGAAGATCCCGACCAGACCCTGCAGTCGGCCCGGATGGCCCAGGCGGCGGGGGCGTCCCTGCTGCGCGGCGGCGCGTTCAAGCCCCGGACCTCGCCGTACGCCTTCCAGGGCCTGGGCGAGGCGGGCCTGCGCATCCTGGCCGACGTGCGCGCGGAGACCGGGATGCCGGTGGTGACCGAGGTCATCGACCCGGCGTCGGTGGACCTGGTCGCCTCCTACGCGGACATGCTGCAGGTCGGCACCCGCAGCATGCAGAACTTCGCGCTGCTGCAGGCGGTCGGCTCGGCCCGCAAGCCGGTACTGCTCAAGCGGGGCATGAACGCCACCATCGAGGAATGGCTGATGGCCGCGGAGTACATCGCCCAGCGCGGGAACCTGGACATCGTGCTCTGCGAGCGCGGCATCCGCACGTTCGAGACGGCGACCCGCAACACCCTGGACATCAGCGCCGTCCCGGTGGCGCAGCGGCTGTCCCACCTGCCGGTGATCATCGACCCGTCGCACTCAGGCGGGCGCCGGGACCTGGTGCTGCCGCTCAGCCGGGCGGCCATCGCGGTCGGCGCGGACGGCATCATCGTCGACGTGCACCCGCAGCCGGCCGCCGCGATGTGCGACGGCGACCAGGCCCTGACCGGCGACGACATCCGCGACCTGGCGCTGGCCGCGGCCACGCTCCCGCAGCTGATGGGCAAGACGCTCACCCCGGCCCGGTCCGCCGTGCCGGCCCGGTGCCGCTAACCGGGTCCGGGCCTCAGTGCCCGGCGATCTGGCCGCCGTCGATGTGCAGGATCTCGCCGGTGATGAACGACGACGACTCCAGGAACAGGATGCCGTCGACGATGTCGCTGACCTCGCCGACCCGGCCGAGGGGATGCAGCGCGCCGAGCCCGTCGTAGTCCTGCGGCGCGTTCATCGACGTCCGGATGACGCCGGGCGAGACCGCGTTGACCCGGATGCCGCGGGACGCGTACTCGATGGCCAGTGACCGGGTGGCCGCGGCCAGGCCGCCCTTGGTCAGCGAGGTCAGCACCTCGGGTATCCGGGAGTTGGCGTAGTCGACCAGGGTCGTGGTGATGTTGACGACGTGCCCGCCGCCCTGCTCCAGCATCGCGGCGACGGCGCGCTGGGTCAGCCGGAAGGCGGCGGTCAGGTTGACGCCGACGATCGTCGCGTAGTCCTCCTCGGTGAACTCGGTGAACGGCTTGGAGATGTAGACGCCGGCGTTATTGACGAGGGTGTCCACGCGCCCGAAGCGGTCGAGCGCCCCGCCGATGATCCGGTCCGGCGTGCCGGGGGCGGCGACGTCCCCGGCCACGGTGAGCAGGTCCGGGTCGTCGGCGGGCTCGATCTCCAGGGCGTTGGCCACGACCGCCCAGCCGCGCTGGCGGTACGCGGCGACGAGGCCGGCCCCGATGCCGCGCGAGCCCCCGGTGATGACGGCGACCCGCTGGCCCGGGTCAGCCTGGCCGGTGCCGGTCACCGGTCAGCCCCGGTGATCGCCGGGTCGCTCGGGTGCGGGGACAGCGGGATGGTCTCGACCGTCATCCAGGGGTCCAGGGGCAGCGACTCCAGCATCGCCTGCATCCCCGCGGCGTCCGGGCCCGCCACAGCCCCAGCGCGTCCCACCCGCCCGGCCCGGCCGCCGCCCACAGGCGCAGCAGGCCGCCCTGCGCGGCCAGCTCGCGGGAATGGGCCGCCTCGCGGGCACGGATGTCCGTGACGGCCTGCTCCGGCGTTCCGTCGGGAACCCGGGTGGTCATGGTGACGAGATACTCCACGGTCAGCGCCCCCTCGCTCGATCCAGGCCCTCAGGTTGCTCCAGGCGGCTCCAGCATGTCGTTTCCGGGCGCGGCCGACAGCGCACGCCGATCTGAGAGAAACCTCGTCCTGACCGTGCCATGACAGCACCAAGCGTGGCCGGGCCGCGCTCGCGGGTGAAGTCGGGTATCTGCAGTCCGATCCGCACGAGACCACCTCCAGGCCAAAGCTTTGCACAGCGATTATTGACAGGTGGCCAGAAGGCAGGTCCGTGGTTTTCTTGGCCGGCGTCGCGCGGGGGCCGTAGCCTTTCGGTGTGCGTCCACCGCTTCGGCCGGGCCGGGCGCCAAACGGGGTCAGGGTCACCATTCGCGGCAGCCGCTGCGCCCGCGGAGCGTGCCTTCTGACGTTCGTCCTGGCGCTGCTGGCCTGGCCCGCCGCTGCCCGGGCCGCGAGTGCGCCGGGCTGGCAGATGACCGTGACCCGGCACTACGGGGCCGCTGCCGACGCGTCCGGGTTCTCCTCGGTGATCGCGCTGGGCCGGGCCGACGCGTGGGCGTTCGGCGGGACCAACCCGGGCGGCGACGGCGCGCCGGTCGCGCTGCAGTGGAACGGGGGCAGCTGGCGGCCGTGGCGGCTGCCCGCCGGGCTGACCGACTTCATCAGCGACGCCAGCGCCTCCTCGGCCCGCGACATCTGGGCGGTCAGCTACTCGGGCGGGTACGCGCTGCACTGGAACGGCGCACGCTGGAGCGTGGCCAAGCGGTGGCGGCGGCACGCCGAGCTGACCGGGGTGACCGCCCTGAGCCCGGCCGACGTATGGGTGTTCGGCACGGCCAGCGACGGTGATCGCGGCATGGGCACGTGGCACTTCGACGGGCGCCGGTGGAGCCGGGCGGGCGGGCTGGCGGGCGACATCTACCGGGCCAGCGCCCGGTCGGCGGATGACATCTGGGCGGTGGGGGCGACCCGGCCGGACGGCGGCTTCCTGGAGCACTACGACGGGCGCTCCTGGCGCCGGGCCGGGGCGGCCAGCCCGGCGCTGGCCGGGCTGAGCCTGGACGCGGTGCTGGCCCCGGCGGGCGGCCGGGTGTGGGCGGCCGGCAACCTGCGGCTGCCCGGCGGTAACGGCGACCTGGTCATCGTCGGCTACGACGGCCACGGGTGGTTCCGCATCCGCACCCGGTACCTGGCCGACACCGAGCGGCTGGCCCCGGACGGGGCCGGCGGCATCTGGATCACCGCCGACCAGGCCGACCCGGCCACCGGCGCCCTGGTCGGGCACCTGACCAGCTGGGGCAGGCTGACCTGGATCCCGGTGCGCGGCGGGCTGGGCAGCGGCATCAGCGACATCGCCGCCGCGGTCGGCCCGGGACCGGGGCCGTGGCCGGTCTGGCTGAGCGGCGGCTTCCTCACCCAGTCCGGCGGGGACGCCGCGATCTGGGCGCAGTCGGGGTCAGGCGCGGCCCGGACTGTGCTCCACCGCCGCCGCGGCCAGGGTCTCGGCCAGGTCTTCCGCATCCAGGCGTGCCTCGATGCGGCGCAGGTCGCAGATCCGGGCGCGGGTCTCTGCGTGCGGCGACCGCAGCAGGGAGCAGCAGTCCTCGTCGGGAAGCTGGGAGATCGGCCAGCGTGCTGATGGCACGCGCCTGGGCCATGATCTCGTTCTTGTCCAGGCCGATGAGCGGGCGCAGCACCGGCATTGCCACGGCGTCGTCGCACGCCATGAGGTTGGTCAGCGTCTGGCTGGCCACCTGCCCGAGGGAGTCGCCGGTGACCAGCGCGGCGGCGCGCAGGCGGGGGGCTAGGGCAGCGGCGGTCTTCAGCATCAGCCGGCGCTGGGCCATGACCTGCAGCCGCCCGGCGCCGCAGGCGGCGAGCGCCTTCTGCGCGGTCCCGAACGCCACCACGAACAGCCGGGAGTCGCCCTGGTAGCGGTCCAGCTGGCGGACCAGGGCGTAGGCCTTGTAGACCGACTCCGGGCCGGTCAGCGGCAGCCCTGAGAAGTGCAGGTAGCCGCAGCGCAGGCCGCGGCGCATCATCCGGTAGGCGGCCACCGGGGAGTCGATGCCGCCGGACATCAGCACCAGCCCGCGGCCGCTCATGCCGACCGGCAGGCCGCCCTGGCCGGGGCGCCCGGCGGTGAACACGAAGATCTCCCGCTGGTCGACCTCGGCGAACACGGTCGTGTCGGGGTGACCCAGGTTGACCGGGTAGCCGTGCTCGGCCTGGACGGCGGACCCGATCCGGGCGGCGAGCTGAGCCGAGGTCAGCGGGAACCGCTTGTCCCGGCGGCGGGCGCGGACCGCGAAGCTGCCCGCCCGCCCGGCGGTCAGGTCGACCGCGGCGGCCACGGCGGCGTCGGGCTCCTTGGCCACCCGCACGGCGCGGCACACCCGGGCCAGGCCCATGACCAGCGTCATCCGGTCGGCCACCAGGTCCATGGCGTGGCCCGTGTCGCCGGCCGCGGCCGGGTCGGCCAGGCGCAGCACGATCACGCCGTCGCGCTGCCAGATGCGCAGCGCGACGCCGAGGTCGGCCACCGCCTTGCGGATGCTCTCGTGCAGCATCCGCTCGAACCGCTGCCGGTTCCGCCCCTTGAGCGTGACCTCGCCCAGCTTCAGCACTACGCAGGGCTCCGGGAACGGCGTGCCGACCAGCATGTTCCCCAGTCTGCCCGGCTCAGCCGAAGAACACCTCGGCCTCGGCGTAGCGGTCCGGCGGGACCAGCTTGAGCTGGGTGGTGGCCTCGGCCAGCGGCACCCGGCTGATGCCCGTCCCGTGCAGGGCGACCATCGTGCCGAACGCGCCGTCGGCCACGGCGCGGATGGCGTGCACGCCGAACCGGGTGGCCAGCACCCGGTCGAACGCGGTGGGGGTGCCGCCGCGCTGGATGTGGCCGAGCACGGTGCAGCGGGCCTCCTTGCCGGTGCGCTTCTCGATCTCGTCGGCCAGCATCTGGCCCACGCCGCCCAGCCGGGCGTGGCCGAACGCGTCGACCTTGCTGTCGGCGATCTCGTCGGAGGACTTGGGGTGAGCGCCCTCGGCGACGACCACGATCGGCGCGTACCGGGTCTGGAACCGGTGCTCCACGTAGGCGCAGACCTGCTCGATGTCGAACGGCTTCTCCGGGATGAGGATCACGTTGGCGCCGCCCGCCACCCCGGCGTGCAGGGCGATCCAGCCCGCGCTGCGGCCCATCACCTCGACGATCAGCGCCCGGTGGTGGCTCTCGGCGGTGGTGTGCAGGCGGTCGATGGCCTCCATGGCGATGTTGACCGCGGTGTCGAAGCCGAACGTGTAGTCGGTGGCGCCCAGGTCGTTGTCGATGGTCTTGGGCACGCCGACCACGTGGACGCCGGCGTCGTGCAGCTTGCTGGCCACGCCCAGGGTGTCCTCGCCGCCGATGGCCACCAGGGCGTCCACGCCGAGGCTGGACAGGTTCTCCCGGATCCGCTCCAGGCCGGTCAGCCCGCCCGCGGCGGCCGACTCGCCCAGCGGGTTGGTCCGGGACGAGCCGAGGATCGTGCCGCCGAGCGGCAGGATGCCCCGGACGGCCTGGACGTCGAGGACCATCGTGTCGCCCTCCAGCGGCCCCCGCCAGCCGTCCCGGAAGCCGATGAACTCAAAGCCGTGCTCCGCCGCGCCGGCCCGCACGACGGCCCGGATCACCGCATTGAGGCCGGGGCAGTCGCCGCCCCCGGTCAGGACTCCAACTCGCATGACTCTCCCTCTAGCTTCACTCGCCCCGGACACCTTAGTGCCCCCGGGCACCGCCGGGATGAACGTCAGCGCGAAGGACCCCGCCGGGCCGCGCGGGACTTGCCACGCTGGGCGTACTCGTCCACGTACTCCTGGCCGGACAGCTTCATCAGCTCGTACATGATCTCGTCGGTCATGGCCCGCAGCACGACGTGATCCTGCTCCATGCCGTAATACCGGGAGAAGTCGAGCGGCTGGCCGAACCGGACGCCGGGGCGGATCTTCAGCCGCGGCGTGATCCGGCCGGGCGGCTGGAACTCGAAGCCCCCGATCATGGCGGTCGGGATCACCGGGGACCGGCTCTCCAGGGCCAGCCGGGCCACCCCGGTCTTGCCCCGGTACAGGCGGCCGTCCGGGGTCCGGGTGCCTTCCGGGTAGATGCCCAGCAGCTCGCCCGCGGCCAGCACCCGCAGCCCGGTCGCCAGCGCCCGCTCGCTGGCCTCGCCGCCCGCCCGGTCCACCGGGATCTGCCCGACGCCGCTGAAGAACGCCTTGCTGGCCAGGCCCTTCAGGCCGCGTCCGGTGAAGTACTCGGCCTTGGCCAGGAACACCACCTTGCGCGGCAGCGGCAGCGGGGCGAAGAAATGATCGGAGAACGACAGGTGGTTGCTGGCCAGGATCGCCGGGCCGGTGCGCGGCACGTTATCGGTGCCCTCCGCCCACGGCCGGAAGACGACCCGCAGGAAAGGCCCGAGTATGGCCTTGACCACCCAGTAGAACACGGTCATATGTTCGCACGCGGCGGGCCTGCGGGACACAATGCGCCACGACGGCGGCCTTGGAGCCACCGCGGGCTGCCGCGGCCGGCCCGGACGTGGGACGATCAGTGGGTGACCCGCCCCGCCGCGCCTCGGAGGTTCCTGGCATGCCGGTAATGCCGGGCGCCGAGGCGCACCGGCACGAGGGCGGCCCGACCGGCGTGCTGCTGTGCCACGGCTTCACCGGCAGCCCGCAGTCGCTCCGGCCGTGGGCGGACTTCCTGGCCGAGGCCGGCCTGACCGTGTCGCTGCCCCGGCTGCCGGGGCACGGCACCACCTGGCAGGACATGGGCCGGACGCGGTGGGAGGACTGGTTCGCGGAGGTCAACCGGGCCTTCGAGGAGCTGCGCGGCGGCTGCGACGAGATCTTCCTGGCGGGCCTGTCGATGGGCGGCTGCCTGGCCCTGCGGCTGGCCGAACTGCACGGGCCGGCGGTCAGCGGGCTGGTCCTGGTCAACCCGTCGGTCGCGGCGGACACCCGGCTGTTCGCGCTGGCGCCGGTGCTGAAGCTGCTCGTCCCCTCGCTCAAGGGCATCGCCAGCGACATCAAGCGGGAGCAGGTGACCGAGTCGGGCTATGACCGGGTCCCGGTGAAGGCGGCGGCCACGCTGCCGGGACTGTGGAAGGTCACCCGCGAGCACCTGGGCGAGCTGACCCAGCCGGTGCTGGTCTACCGCAGCACGGTCGACCACGTGGTCGGGCAGGCCAGCCTGAAGCTGCTCCGCGAGGCCGTCCCGCCGGGCCTGCTGGAGGTTCGCGAGCTGACCGACAGCTATCACGTCGCCACCCTGGACAACGACGCCGGGGTCATCTTCACTGGGAGCCTGGACTTCATCCAGGCGCATCAGCCGGACTGGCCAGCAATCGGACAGGGAATGAGGTCGTGGGCGGAAACGAGGACGGGGACGGGGACGTCAGCGGCGAGGAAGCGGCCTGGCGGGACTTGGTGGCGCGCTTCGATCAGCCGGCCGACACCGCCGAGCCGCCGCCCTGGCCTACCCGCGAGGACCTGACCGACACCGCCAGCGGCCGCCGGCCCGAGCGGGACTCGGCCGTCGGCCGCGACCCGGGCGCCGCGCCGGGGCGGAGCGGCACCGCCGGACGGCCCGCGCTGCCCGGCCGTCCGGGGCCGTCCAGCCTGCCCGGCATGGACTTCCCCGGCCTGGACTTCCCCGCTGGCGCGGAAACCCCGGCCGTCCCGCCGCCGGACGCGGACAGCCCGCCCAGCCCGGACCCGTTCGGCCCGGCGTTCTTCGGCCCCGACCCGTTCAGCCCGGACGCCTTCCGCAGCGGCTCCGCCGCCCGGGGCGGGGGTGCGGCCGACCCCGGCGGGTCGGCCGAGGCCGGGTCGGCGCCGGAGGCCGGGTCGCCGCCAGGGGCCGGGTCGCCGCCAGACGGCGGGCCGGCGCCGCGCGGCGGGCGGCACGCCAGCGGACGCCCCGGCGAGGGGCCGCGGATCGTGCGGCGGGCCGGGTCCGTCCCGCCGCCGTCGCCCGCCGGGGATGACGAGGACGAGAGCGGCCGGTACATCCCGCCGCCGCCGGAGCCGCTGCCCAGGCTGGACTCGGTGGCCAAGGCGGCGTGGACCGGGCTGCTCGGCGGGCCCGCCTACCTGGTCGGCGCCTCCCTGCTGGAGAGGCTGTCGAACCTGGGCGCGCTGCTGGCCATCGTGGCGTTCATCGGCGGCGGGGTAACGCTGTTCCTGCGGATGAGCGACCGGCCCAGGGACGAGGACGACGACGGCGCGGTGGTCTAGCCCGGTTTCAGGCGGTCTCGGCTCAGGCCGCGCGGGCCAGGTCGGCCGCGCCGATCAGGCCCGCGTCCGGGCCCAGCAGGGCGCCCCGGATCTCGGCCAGCGGCCGGTGGGCGGCACCGGACAGGCCCCGGGCGTACGCCGCGCGGGCCGGGCGCAGCAGCAGTTCCCCGGCTTCGGACACGCCGCCGCCGATGACGAAGCAGCCGGGGTCCAGCACGGCGGCCAGGTCGGCCAGGCCGGTGCCCAGCCAGTGCCCGATGGTCTCGAAGCAGCGCACCGCGGCGGCGTCGCCCTCGACCGCGGCCTTCGTCACGACCGGGCCGTCGATGTCCGCCGCGCGGCCGCCGGCTAGCTGGAGCATCCGCACCGCCGCGCCGGGCGAGCGCCGGGCGAAGTCGCGGGCCTCGGCGACCAGCGCGCTGCCGCTGACGTACTGCTCCCAGCAGCCCCGGTTGCCGCAGCCGCACAGCCGCCCGTCGGGCACCACCCGGTAGTGGCCGGGCTCCCCGGCGGCGCCCCACCGGCCCCGGTAGATCCTGCCGTCCAGCACCAGGCCCGCCCCGATGCCGGTGCCCACGGCGACCAGCACCACGTGCTGGT
Organism: uncultured Actinomycetota bacterium; assembly: GCA_963731085.1. Classification (GTDB taxonomy): domain Bacteria; phylum Actinomycetota; class Actinomycetes; order Streptosporangiales; family Streptosporangiaceae; genus DASUBV01. The sequence goes on along the minus strand of CAVSUF010000019.1, from coordinate 231 downwards.
GGTCGCGGGCGGCGCCGAACCGGGCCTCGGCCCAGGCGGCGGCGTTGGCGTCGTTCTCCACCACCACGGCGCAGCCGAGCCGGTCCTCGACCCGCTTCTTGACCGGCTCGTCGCGCCAGGCCAGGTTGGGCGCGAACATCACCGAGGACCGGGACTCATCGACGAAGCCGGCCGCGCCGATGCCGACCGCGGTGACCTCGTGCCGGTCCCGCAGCTCCGACACCACCTGGC
>CAVSUF010000018.1:0-1311534 GCA_963731085.1 uncultured Actinomycetota bacterium | reverse complement strand
AACAAGGTGATCCGCTGGCGGACGCCATAGACGTCCTCGAAACCATCCGTCCAGCCTGGCGGGCACACAAGCACAACAACAGCCTTCTCCACGTTGATGGTACATTCCGGGTCACGTTCCCGTCGGCAGCAGAGACTCTGGAAGCCGTGCCCGGTACCGGCGCTGCGGCTGTTTGGGCTACTGGCCCCACGGATGGCTGGACGGTTGCCGTCCGCCAGGCGGCGGGCACGCTTCTCCGAGGATCGAGAAGAAGTCGGCAGGGTCAGGTCGCCTGGTGGCGTTCCAGCCTCGGCAACCTCGCCAGCCCGACCGCGATCGTCCTGAGATCCCGAGCTAGCAAACCGTGTCCGCATCAGGTACGGACCCCTGACAGAGCCTTTCCCCGCGGCCATTCAAGCGCTGGTCGTCGCAGGAATAGACCTCTCAGCCGATCCGCCCTCGGAGTGTGCTCCGAGGACCAGGTAATCGCAGTGATCGTGACCCGACCGTGGCTGGGCGAGTTGTCCAGACCGCCATCCAGCTTTACGAGGCGCTGCAGGCGCGAGTGCGGTCTTGCCGACTGCGAGGGCTCGGATCTCTCTGGTCAGCGTACCGAGCGAGCCGAGCCGTTTGTCTATTGCGAACCTGAAACCCTCGCAATGCGAATTGAGGCCACGCTGTAGTCGTCGACGTATCCCGATGCCCGTACGGATCGCAGTGAGCCTTTTTCATCCTCCGATCTCGCGGGTTTGAAGGACGTGGATGGCCTTGGCGATCTGCCCGGCACGCCAGGGGCAGCAGCGGAGCTTGCGCAGGATGTGCCAGGTCTTGAGCTGGGCGTTCGCCCGCTCGCCCGGGGCGCGCAGCCGGGCGTGGGCGGAGTTGGCGGCCTTCTGCGAGGGCGGCTTGCCCCGGCCCCGGTACGGGATGAGAACGTGCTGGCCAGCACCGATGTAGCCCTTGTCGGCCAGCGTGATTAACCCGGCGGCGGCCAGCTCGCGGATGATGCCCCAGATCCGGGCCGCGGTCAGGTCGTGCACGCTGCCGGGCAGCGGCCCGGAGACCCACAGGATGTGCCGTCCGGGGCTGGAGATGACCTGCAGGTTCATGCCGTGCTTCTTGTGCTTGCCGGAGTAGAACGGCCGGTCCTTCGGCGACCCGGTCGATGGCGATCAGCGTCCCGTCGATCACCACGAACGCGTGCCCGGCCTTCTTCGCCGCGCGCAGCGCCGGGCCAGCCTCGGGGCGCGGGCGGCGAGCAGCCGCACGGTCTCGGTGACGTACCGCCAGGCCGTGGCGGTGCCGACGCCGAACCCGGCGGCCAGCTCCGCGAGGGTCTCGCCCTTGCGCAGGTGCGCCAGGACCAGCAGGGCCTGCTGGCCCGGGGCTCAGCTTCCGCCAGCACGACCCGATCGCGGCCCGGTGCCGGCGGATCACCCCGGCGACATAGGACAGCGTTCGGCGGGACAGCGGCAGCGCGGCACGGTAGAAAAGCATCGGAGCCCCTGGGCAGGCGAGGCGATTGTGGTGATCGCTTCATCTACCAGGGGCTTCGCCATGCCCCAAGCCGACATGCCGCCCGTGACCAGCCCGTATCCAGGCACACCCCAAGATCAGGATGAAAAAGGCTCAGTGTTGATCATGCTCCGGAGAACTGAGGCTTCGCCGTGGATCATTTCACAGGAAGCTCACCCGAATTTAGCAGGGCGCAGCGGGCATGGTGCGCGTCGGAGCGGTCGATGGCCGCGACGAGCGGCCCGGTGTCGAGGAGGGTGACTACGCGGGGGTGAATACCTGAGTGACTATCGCCGGGATCCTGACCGCGAACCCGCGCCCATATTGGTATCGCTGACCAGCCGGAATAGCCTGGGCGCCGGAGCAGGTGCGTGACACTGCTCGCGTCCCGGGCGAGGGGTCGCCGGGCGGGTCCCGCCAGGCTGACCAGAGGCGAGGTCGCCCGGCTCGGGATGACCCTTCGCAGGGCTGCCCGCTTGGCTCTGTGGAGGCCGATCGACGGCGGCGCCGCAGGGCGCTCTGCGGACGGAGGGGCCTGGTTAGTTCCTGCCAGCAGGTGGCGCGTGCGTGCACTGACGGTCCGCGCGATGTTGCGCCGGGTTCGCGCCGGTGGCGCCCCGTGATCAGGGGCGGGGCGCGGCGCGGCGCCGCGGTGGTCAGCGCGCGGTTGCCGTGCGGGCTCAGTTGTCTGGCCGGGGCGCCCAGCGCGGCGACTCCGCCTCGAGCAGGTCGCGCAGCTCGGCGTAGTGACCGCCCAGGTAGCCATCCACGGCGGACAGGATGGCCGGGATGAACTCCGGGTGGTGGCCCTCGGCGATGATGACCCGCAGGATCCGGCCCGCCGCCGGGGCCGCCTCGACGCTCTGCGCCAGCCGCGTGAGCTCGGCGGTCAGGATACGCTGGACCTCGTCATCGCGCAGCGTCTGCGTGACAGTGACGATCAGGTGCGCGATGCGCCCGGCGGGGCTGGCCGCGCTGGCCTCGTCGCCCAGCCAGGCCGCCAGCCGGGGCACCAGGCCCGCCGCGCGGATCCGCTCGGCGAGGACGTCGCCGCTGAGGAAGTTCTCCTGCACCAACGTGCCGAGGGTGGCCGCGGGCTCCACGATCAGCGCGGTATGCGGGATCGGCAGGCCCAGCGGGTGGCGGAACAGGGCCGTGACCGCGAACCAGTCGGCCACGCCGCCCACCATCGAGGCGGCATCCGTGGCGCGGCATAGGACACCGCCAGGTCCGGCTGGTGCGTCATGGGTGAACCCGCTAGATCCTCGTGAAAATGAGGGTCGGCGGGATGCCAAAAGGGTGCGCCAGGGATGCGACCAGGCTGTTTCCGTCATTGCTGAGAGCCAGAGTCATAGAGGTCGTGCTGTAGACTGTGCAGGTATTTTCAGACCATAAATTGGCATCCCCGGCGTACGCGTCCGGTCCGGTTTTCGTGAAGGTCGCGATAACCGTACCGGGCTGGAGCTCGCAACCATTACCCGGAATGATCTGCACCTGGCTTTTCGCGGATTCTGTGTACACGCTGCCAGCCAAGGTTATCGTGACCGTGGCAGGCGCGCCGTAGGTTACGTTCCAGTCTCCGGTGATCGGGCCATCTGCCGCCGACGGGCTTGAGGTACGCGCAGGCGTCGACGACGGCGTGCCGCCGTGGGGCGCAGTGGAAGACGTCACTGCAGATGCCTTGTGCGCCGGGCTAGGGGACGCCCCCGGCTTAAGGCCAATGTAGGCGCCGACAGCTGCGGCAATGATTGTTGCGGCCCCGCCGATGAGCGCGAGAGATATCTGAAGTTTGCGATCGCCGCGGGGACCTCTGTCACCTGTTAAACGGGAGTCAGTTGACTTGTGATCTCCGGTTGGGCGCTGCGGGTAGTCCGGCATAATCGGATGCTATCCGGTTTACGCTCGGCACTCATCCTCGTCCCCCTCCTATAACTGTTAACGGTCCGGGTGCTCGGCGGGTGGACGCTACTGGCCCGCGCGACGCATGCACGGGTATGGCGGCGATGACGGCCCAGCCATGCATGACCTGCAGATCGGCGGAGCGAATACGCCCCGGAACCGGCTCGCCGTGGCGGCCGTCTCCCGGCAGGCATGCCTGGGGGAAGGCCCTTTGCGCGAGATGCATCCGGAGCATTCAGGAAGATCGCCTGCCCGGCCTAGCTAGCCGAAGGCGCGCTACTCAGCATTCCCTGGGGCGGCTTCCCGGTGTCCGGGGTTGCCTTCAGCCCTGACGGCACGCTCCCGGCCAGCGCGGACGGCCACGCTACCGGGACTTCTGGCGGGGATGACGCCGATGGCGACGTCCGCCTGGCGCCTCTCCGCAGGAGGACAGGCCGGGCAGTCGCTTCACGTCGAGGGACCGCCGACAAGCGTGTACGGGGTCGCATTCAGCCCAGGCGGCGGGCTGCTGGGCAGCGCCGATCTCGACGGGACCGTGCGCCCGTGGCGGCCAGCCAATCGGCTCGCCTATGCGCGCCAGCGTGGCGTTCAGCCCGACGGGACCATGTTGGCCAGCGCGGATTACGATGGCGCCATCAGGCTCTGGAGTTCCCGAACCGGGCAGCCCATCAGTAATGCCGTCTCGATGAGTAGCGGCACAATCTTGTCGCAAATAGCGTGACTTTCAGCCCGGACGGCCGACTGATCGCCGTCGCCAGCGGCAGCGGAGTCGTCACCCTGTTCGTCACAGCGCTCATCGCCCGCCCCTATGCCACACTCTGCACAGACGTCGGACCACCGACCCGCCAGGACTGGCACCAGTACGCCCCCGGAGCGCCCTGGCCTGGGAACTTCTGTCCCCCCGCTTGAGATCGACCGCGCCACGTCGGCTAATCGGCGCGAACACTTCAGCAGGTCCTTGCTCCTGGCGGCAGAGGTTTCCGTACCGTGCCACGGGTGCCAGACTGGAGGCGGCAGGGAGGTGGTGCGTGAGTTCTGCGCTGATTGAGCACACGGGGCCGTGGACGCCTGACGATGTCGAGGCGCTGCCGGATGCGGGGATCATGCCCGTTTCGAGGTGTATGAGGGCGGGGTGCTTGTCGTGAGCCCGGCGCCGGGGGTGGCCCATCAGCGGGCGTCATACCGGCTGCACCGCGTCCTGGCTCATGCGGCACAAGCGGCGGAGCCGGCGTGGAGGTGCTGGAGGCGGTCAACGTCGCGCTGCCCGGCGGCAAGCTCGTGGTGCCTGATGTCGTGGTGGTCTCGCTGAGGCCGCTGACGTGGCGGGCGCGAGGCTGCCGTGTGAGGCCGTGGTGGCGGTGGTTGAGATCGTGTCACCATCGACGGTGTCGATGGACCGGGCGATCAAGCCCCTGATGTACGCCGAGGCGGGCATTCCGGTGTACTGGCGCGTGGAGTTGCAGGGTCCCGCGAAGATCGTCGTGTGCTCGCTGAGCCGCGGCAGGTACGTCACCCGGGCCACGCTGATGGCGGGCGCTCGGGGGCGGATTACCCGGCCGTTCGCCGTCCAGATCAACCCCGCCGAGCTGACCGGCCAGCCAGTCACAGCCAGCCGGTTCCGGGCCATCGCCTGGCCGAGTGACTACCGAGTGACAATCGCCCTGGAAGAGGGCGGACGGGGGCAAACGCTGGCGGACCGGATCCGCACGTCAGGCGGGATGATCCGCCAGCGTATTCGATTGGGGATGGTCGCCTTACAAGCGAGGGGTCACTGGTTCGAACCCGTTGCACCCACCCCTGACCTGCGGAAACGCCCGGCGCGGATGATCACGCGAGGGCGCTGAGTGACATCCGACCGGATTCCGGCCGCGAACCGATCTTGTCTGAGCCCGCTGACCTGCCGGTATACCTCGGAGCGGCTGGTGAGCTCCGGAACGTTCATTCGGGCGCGAAACCGACCGCCATCCCGTCAACCGGAGTACAGCGCTTAGCGGCGCGCAGCGATCCGATCGCGGTCGGCGAAGGTGAACGGCAGCGGCGCGGTATGACCCATAAACGGGTCGACGACGGCTACGTTCCGGTGAGCGTGGTCACGTCACAGCGTTCGCCGGCGCGAGCGTGTACGTCGGTGTCGGAGCAGAATCCGAGGCCGTTGCGTTTCAGGCACAGCAGGCCGAGCAGCATGCCGCGGTCGTTGACGACGGCGAGGCGGCGGCGGCGCTGGGTGGTCATCGCCTGCCAGGCCGCGCCGAGGTCCGCATCCGGTGCGGTGACCCGGCCGGCCAACCGGCCGGTCAGCCGGGCGGGCCGGCCCGGCGGTGCCGCGCCGATGTCAGCCCGTTCCACGATGGCGACCAGCTTTCCGCCGTCGACGAGCAGCACGGCGTGCACGTGGTCGTCACGGAACTGTTCGCGCACTTGCGCAACGGTCGTCGCGGGAGGGCTGACCTTCGGGAAGTGGATCATCGCGTCGGCCACGGTCGCACCGTGGCCGACGGGTCCGGTGGCGGGGGTCATCGGCGTCGGGAAAGCCGGGTGCTACCAGCGGCCCAGCGGAAGCAGCGCGGTCACGGCAACCACGGCGAACAGCAGGGTCAGGTAGGCGATGGACAGGTGGAACAGCTTCATCGGGGCCGGCGCCGAGCCCGCGGCGATCCGGCTGCGCAGGCGGTGCGCCTCGACCAGGAACCAGCCGCCCAGGCCGACCGCGCAGGCCGCGTAGATCCAGCCCGCGTACGGGGCCAGGGCCAGCGTGGCCGCCACCATCAGCCACGAGTAGATGACGATCTTGCGGGCCACGGCGGCGGGCGCGGCCACCACCGGCAGCATCGGCACGCTGGCCGCGGCGTAGTCGTCGCGGAACTTCATGGCCAGCGCCCAGAAGTGCGGCGGCGTCCAGAAGAAGATCACCGCGAACAGGGCCACCGCGGGCAGCCCCACCCGGCCGGTCACCGCGGCCCAGCCGACCAGCACCGGGAAGCAGCCGGCCGCGCCGCCGATGACGATGTTGGACGCGGTACGGCGCTTCAGGCCCAGGGTGTAGACGAAGACGTAGAACAGGATGGCGGCGTCGGCCAGTGCGGCGGCCAGCCAGTTGGCGGCCAGGCCGAGCAGCAGCGTGGACGCGGCGCCCAGCACGATGCCCGACACCAGCGCCTCGCCGGGCCGGATGGCGGCCTGCCCGCCGCGGTCTGGCCGGGCCACCAGCGGCCGGCGCGAGGTGCGCTTCATGACCGCGTCGATGTCGCGGTCGATATAGCAGTTCAGCGTGTTGGCGCTGCCCGCCGACATGGCCCCGCCCAGCAGGGTGACCGCGATAAGCCGGGCCGGGGGCAGGCCGTGGTCGGCCAGCAGCATCGTCGGCAGGGTCGTGACCAGGAGAAGCTCGATGATCCGCGGCTTGGTCAGCAGGAACAGCGACCGGGCGATGACGCCGGCGGAACGGCGCGCGGGAGCGATGGCCCCGGCGGTCCCGTCGGCCGGCGGGCGAGACGGCGCCTCGCCCGCGGGCAGCGTGCCCGTCACATGTGTCACTCGCCGACCTCCCGGTCGTCGTCCACGCTGATCGGCAGTCAGCGGCTTCGAGGCTTTAGCCAATTGAGCGGTGGCGGTTACGCGGGTTTCAGGTCATCGGATTTCAGGTCATCGGGTTTCAGGTCATCGGGTTTCAGGTCACCGGGGTTCAGGTCACCGGGGTTCAGGTAGCGGAAGGCCAGTGCGGCCGCGGCGCCGCCGGCGAAGTCGGCCAGCAGGTAGATCCAGATACTCGACCACGAGAACAGGCCCATCACCGAACCGCCGAACGCGACAGCGGGGTTGAAAGCGCCACCGCTGATCGCTCCGACTGACGCGGCACCGGCGAAAACCGTGAAGCCGATCGCCAGCCCGTAGAACGAGTTCTGCGGGTGGTCCTTGCTCGTCGCGCAGTTCAGCACCACATAGGCCAGCGCGAAGGTGAAGATGAACTCAGCGACCAGCGCGGCCCCGATCGCTCGCCCGGACAAGTGCAGCGCCGTAAACGGCGGCGGGTTCACCACGAACTTGGCGGCGAGCGCCGCCACGGCCGCCCCCGCGACCTGCGACAGCCAGTACGGGCCGAGGTCCCTGAGGCTGAGCCTGCCGCGCACGAAGGCAGCCAGGCTCACCGCCGGGTTGTAGTGAGCGCCGGAGATGTGCCCGCCAGCGTAGACCAGCACCATCAGCACGGCGCCGATCGCCAGCGGGGCCAGGGCTGCTTTCCCCATGACCGCGCATCCAACGGTGAAGACAAGCCCGAAAGTGCCGATAAATTCGGTCACATACTTGCGCATTGGCGATCCCTAGCGTGGCGAGTAGCTTGGCCCATGTCGGCGCTTCAGAGTACCGAATTGACCGGAAAAAAAGGCCGATAAGTGCAATTACCGGGCCAAGCTTGCGTCGGCTGGCCGGGCGGCCCGCCCGGCGTGGTCACTGTCGTCCCGCGCTAACAGGCGGGTCCGTTACTGGTGGCCGCGGACTCCGTGCGGCACGTGTGGCTCCTGCAGCCTGCATGTCTCCGCCTCGCTCAGCTATGGCTCCCCAGGCGGCGATCGCTTGTTCGAAGTGGCCGAGCCTGGTCGCGCCGACGATGGGGGCCGCTGCTCCGCCCATCCACCCGGCTCCCAGCCGCGTGGCACGGCCCGTACACCGATCTGCGGATACTGCGGGTCGCGGCTGCGGTACAGCAGGTACGGCCGGGTGAGGTAGCCGAACGGGACGCTGAACGCGTGGACCAGCCGGCAGAACGGCCAGAACGCGATCAACGCCCATGCGATCATCACGTGCAGCTGGTAGCCGAGTGGCGCGCTCGCGATGAGGCCGGTGTCCGGGTGGAACAAGAAGATCGACCGGAACCAGGGCGCCACCGAGTCCCGGTAGTCATACCGATGGCCGATGCCGAGCACGGTGATGGTGAACCCCGCGACCACGAGGGCGGCCAGCAGGAGATACATGATCTTGTCGCTGACCGTGGTCGTGCGGGCCACCGGGCCGACGGTCAGGCGCCGGTAGATGAGAATCACCATCCCGGCGAGCAGGCACGCGCCTGCCAGGCCGCCGATGCCGATGGCCGAATCGGCGTAGAGACTCTCGGGAATGCCGAGGGCCGCCGTCACCTGCTCGGGCACGAGGATGCCGCCGACGTGGCCGAGAAACACCCCCAGGATCCCGAAGTGGAAGAGCGGGCTTCCCCAGTTCAGCAGCCGCCGCTCGTAGAGCTGGGTGGAACGGGTGGTCCAGCCCAGCTTGTCGTACCGGTAGCGCCAGGCGAGACCGCCGACGAACACAGTGAGCGCGATGTAAGGGACGATCACCCACAAGAAGATCTTCATCAGCTCACCCGGCTTCCCAACCGTAGGGGGTCATTCCTTCGTCGATGCCGACCGACTCGGTCGGCGGTCCCTGGCCCGCCAGCTTCCGCATGGTGGCGGCCGCACGGGCGCTGGGCTCGGGCAGGGTGGCGCGTACCGCGGTCACCACGTCGGCGTACGGCGAACCGGCGTCGACCAGCGCCCGCCAGAACAACTCGAGCCCGGCCCGGTGCTCGCGCAGCAGCCGTTTTGCCGCCTGCGAATGGCCGCGCGCGGAGAACTCCAGGACGACCGCGAGGTGGTCGGCCAGCTCGTCGGCGGGCGGCATCATCCCCGCCAGGCGGTATGCGCTCTGGAACCGCAGCAGGGCGTAGCCGCGGTTCCGGGTGTCGCCATAGGTGAAGTACGTCAGGTACGGCGAGCAACGGCGGCGCAGATCGAACGTCTCGACGTAGTCGGCCTCGAGTTTGGCCGGCGTCGTCTTCGCCAGGTGCGCGACCATCTGGGACAACGGCGCGCTGACGGGCGCGGGCAGCATGTTGACTATCCGCCGCAGGACTTCGAGCTGGGCCAGCAGGGTCTTGTCGGGGTAGGACAGCAGGAACGACGCGGCCTGGTGGGCGACGCGCTGCTCATGGTCTGTCAGCTTCATCGTCCCTCCTCCGCCAGCTCGGGAGCCGGGGCCGTCGGCCTGGGCGGGAACATGCCCTCCGGCCTGCCGTTGCCGTCCCAGGTGAGCAGGTTGACCCGGCTACTCCCGCTTGCGCCTGGGCCGCCCATGCCGGGACCGCCGTCGTGGTCGAGCGAGCACCCCATGTCGCGGTCTGCGGAGGGCTCACCGTGCGCGCGGGGAATGACGTACCGGTCCTCGTACTTGGCGATGGCCAGCAGCCGGTACATGTCCTCGATCTGCTGGGCGGTCATTCCCACGGCGGCGGGGATCTCGGCCTCGTCGGCTCGCGTCCGAGGTTGATGTCGCGCATATAGGAGCGCATCGCGGCGAGCCGGGCCAGCACGGCGCGTACCGGCGCGGGGTCGCCGGCGGTGAACAGCTCGGCCAGGTAGTCGATCGGGATGCGCAGCGCGTCGATCGCGCCGAACAGGTTGCCCGGCGTCCTCGCCGTCGTGCCCGGTGTCGCGTACGCACGTCCACCACCGGCGACAGCGGCGGGACGTACCAGACCATCGGCATCGTCCGGTACTCCGGGTGCAGCGGCAGCGCCATCTGGTAGTCGTGCGATCAGCTTGTATAGCGGCGAACGGCTGGCGGCCTCGATCCAGTCCTGCGGGGATTCCGCCTGGCCTCCGCCTCGGCCGACCACCGCGGGGTCGCGCGGGTCGAGGAGCAGGCCCCGCTGCGCCTGGTACAGCCGCTGCTGGTCGGCGGTCGAGGCCGCCTCCAGCACGCGGTCGGCGTCGTACAGCACCACGCCGATGTAGCGCAGCCGGCCGACGCAGGTCTCCGAGCAGACGGTCGGGCTGCCCGACCTCGACCCGGGGGTAGCAGAACGTGCACTTCTCGGCCTTGCCGGTCTTGTGGTTGAAGTAGATCTTCTTGTACGGGCACCCGGTCACGCACATCCGCCAGCCGCGGCACTTGTCCTGGTCGACCAGCACGATGCCGTCCTCGGTGCGCTTGTAGATCGCGCCGGACGGGCAGGACGCCACGCACGAGGGGTTGAGGCAGTGCTCGCAGATCCGCGGCAGGTAGAACATGAACGTCTGCTCGAACTCGAGCCGCACCTGTCGGAGACCTCTTGCAGGACCGGGTCGGCCGGCGGTCGAGCTCCGGCGCCGCCGGCGAGATCTGTCGTCCCAGTTGGCGCCCCACGAGATCGCCGTGTCCTTGCCGCTGATCAGCGACTTCGGCCGGGCCACCGGCAGCGTGCTCTGCCGGCGGGCGCGGCGATGAGGTTCTCGTAGTCGTAGGTCCAGGGCTCGTAGTAGTCGCGTTATCTCCGGCATGTGCGGGTTGGCGAAGATGGTCAGCAGCCGCCGCAATCGGCCGCCCGACTGCAGCTGGAGCCGGCCGCGGCGGGTCAGCGTCCAGCCGCCCTGCCAGCGTTCCTGGTCCTGGTAGGTGCGCGGGTAGCCCTGGCCGGGCCGGGTCTCGACGTTGTTGAACCATGCGTACTCGACGCCCGCACGGTTGGTCCAGGCCTGCTTGCAGGTGACCGAGCAGGTATGGCAGCCGATGCACTTGTCGAGGTTCATCACCATCGCGATCTGGGCCATCACTCTGGTCATCAGTAGGACACTTCCTGGCTGCGGCGGCGGATCACGGTCACCTCGTCGCGCTGGTTGCCGGTCGGGCCGAGGTAGTTGAAGGCGAACGACAGCTGCGCGTAGCCGCCGATCAGGTGGCTCGGCTTGATCATCAGCCGGGTCAGCGAGTTGTGGATGCCGCCGCGTCTCGCCGGTGTTCTCGGCGAGCGGCACGTCGACCAGCGCGGTCCTGGGCGTGGTAGATGATACACGGTGCCCTCCGGCATCCGGTGGGAGACGATCGCCCGCGCGACGACCACGCCGTTGCGGTTGACCGCCTCGACCCAGTCGTTGTCGTGGGCGCCGATCCGCGCGGCGTCGGCCGGGCTTATCCAGATCGCCGGACCGCCGCGGGACAGCGTAAGCATGTACAGGTTGTCCTGGTAATCCGGTGTGGATCGACCACTTGGAGTGCGGGGTGAGATACCGCACGGTGATGCCGAGCTCTCCGTCGCCGGTGCCCAGCTCGGGATCGCCGAACAGCTGCGTGCATGTCCAGCGGCGGCCGGTAGATGGGCAGTTGCTCGCCCATCTCGGTGATCCAGTCATGGTCGAGGAAGAAGTGCTGCCGCCCGGTCAGCGTGTGCCATGGCTTCAGACGTTCCACGTTGATCGTGAACGGCGAGTAGCGGCGTCCGCCGGTCTCGATGCCGGACCACTCCGGCGAGGTGATGACCTGCTTTGGGCCGGTCTGGGTGTCGGCGAAGGTGATCCGGGTGCCTTCCCGTTCGGCGGCGAGGTCCGCGAGGACGGTGCCGGTACGGCGCTCCAGCTGCCTCGAAGCCTTGTACGGCGAGGCGCCCGTTGGTCGTCGCCGACAGGGCCAGGATCGCCTCGCACGTGTCGGTATCGCGGGCGAGCGAGGGCCGCCCGGCACCTGCCCCCGCTGGCACTGTGCCGTTCTTCTGGCGCAGGTAGTCAACCTCGGCGGCCAGGTCGTACGGGACGCCCTTGGATACCACGCCGATCCCGTCCACGAGCGGGCCGAGAGCGGCCATCTTCTCGGCGATGGCGCCGTAGTCCCGTTCCACGACCTCGAGCCTGGGCAGGTTTACGCCGGGGACCGGATCGCACTCGCCGGTCCGCCAATCCCGCACCGTGCCCCCCGGGTTCGCCTGCTCGCCCGGTGTGTCGTGCTGCACGGGCACCGCGACCAGATCGCGGCGTACGCCCAGATGCTCGGCGGCCAGTGTGCTGAAGGCACGCGCAATCGCGTGGAACGTCGCGAAATCGGTGCGCGCCTGCCACGGCGGGGAGATCGCCGGATTGAAGGAGTGGATAAATGGGTGCATGTCCGTGCAGGACATATCGTGCTTCTCGTACCATGTCGCAGCCGGCAGCACGACGTCGGCGTGCGTGCCCGTGCTCGTCATGCGGAAGTCGATCGCGGTTAGCAGGTCGAGCTTGCCCTGGGGAGCCTCCTCCCGCCACTGCACGTCCCGCGGGCGCACGCCGGGCTGTGCCTGCTCGGCGCTGACCGCCGAGTCGGCACCCAGCAGGCTCCCGAGGAAGTACTCGTGCCCCTTCGCCGACGAGCCGATCAGGTTCGACCGCCACACGGTCAGCACGCGCGGCCAGTTCTCCGGCGCGTCCGGGTCTTCAGAGGCGAACTGCAACCGCCCCGCCCGCAGTTCCTCGACCACCTTGCCGGGCTCCGCGGCCTCCTGATCGCCCAGGTCGAGTGGGTTGCGATTAAAGGTCGGGTAGCTCGGCATCCAGCCTAGCCGGGCGGACTGGGCGATGACGTCGGCGATGGCCTGGCCCGCCATCAGTCCCTCTCCGAGCGGCGAGGTGAGCGCGTCGGCGTGGAACAAGTCGTACCGCCACTGGCTGGTGGCCAGGTACCAGAACGCCGTGGAGATCATTTGCCGCGGTGGCCGCGACCAGTCCTGGCCGAAGGCCAGCTGTTCCCAGCCGGCGAACGGGCGCATCTTCTCCTGGCCCGTATAGTGCGCCCAGCCGCCGCCGTTGACACCCTGGCAGCCGGTGAGTATCAGGAGCGTGAAGAACGACCGGTAGATGGTGTCCGAATGGAACCAGTGGTTCGTCCCCGCCCCCATGATGATCATCGACCTGCCGCCGGAGTCCTCGGCGTTCTGCGCGAACTCCCGTGCGATGCGCACTGCCGCCTGGCGGGACACCGACGTGATGGCCTCCTGCCACGCAGGCGTGTACGGTTCGCTGTCGTCCTCGTAACTGGCCGGCCAGGTCCCCGGCACTCCGGGCCTGCCGACCCCGTACTGCGCGAGAAGCAGGTCGTACACGGTGGTCACCAGCACGTCGCCGACACGGCGGACCGGCACGCCCCGGCGGAGTGACGAGCCCGCTCCGGCCGCCAGCCCCTCCCGGCCAGCCTCGCCGACGTCGAAGCGGGGCAGGTCGACCGTGACGTACTCGCCGCCGTCCTCGCCGTCATAGAGGCTGAGCAGCGGGTCGATCTCGCCGAGATCGAGATTCCAGCGGCCTTCTCCCTCCTCGCCGTACCGGAATCCGGCCGAGCCGTTCGGCACGGCAGGCTTTCCAGTGCGGGAATCCAGAACGACTGTCTTGAACGCGTCCGAGGGGTCTTGCTTGCCCAGGTCGGCGGCGGTAAGGAACTTCCCGGGCACGTAAGAATCACCGCGCTGGCGCAGGGTGACGAGGAATGGGAGATCTGTGAAGCGTTTCGCGTACGAGACGAAACGCGGTGTCTCCCGCTCGACGAAGAACTCGCGCAGGATGACATGCCCCATCGCCATTGCGAGAGCGGCATCCGTTCCGGGCTGGGCGGGAAGCCATTCGTCGGCGAACTTCACCGCATCGGAGTAGTCCGGGGAAACGGCCACGACCTTCTGGCCGCGGTAGCGAGCCTCGACGAACCAATGTGCGTCCGGGGTGCGAGTCACCGGGACATTCATGCCCCAGATCATCAGGTAAGAGGCATCCCACCAGTCAGCCGACTCGGGGACATCGGTCTGATCGCCGAACACCTGCGGCGAGGCGACTGGCAGGTCCGAATGCCAGTCGTAGAATGTCAGAACCGCGCCGCCGATCAGCGAGACGAACCGCGCGCCCGCGGTTTGGGACACCATCGACATGGCCGGGAGCGGAGAGTAGCCCGCGATGCGGTCGGGCCCGTACTTCTTGATCGTGTTTACGTGTGCCGCGGCGATTATCTCGACCGCTTCGTCCCAGGTGGCGCGGACGAAGCCGCCCATGCCGCGAGCGGCCTGGTAACGCCGGCGCTTGCCGGGATCCGTGGTGATCTCTTCCCAGGCACGTACTGGATCGCCGAGCCGCGCCCGCTCCTCGCGGTACATCTCCAGCAGCGTGCCGCGCACGTAGGGGTACCGCACGCGGGCAGGAGAGTAGGTGTACCAGGAAAAGGACGCGCCGCGTGGGCAGCCGCGTGGCTCGTATTCCGGACGATCCGGGCCGACCGTAGGATAATCGGTTTGCTGTTCCTCCCAGGTGATGATCCCGTCTTTGACGTAGACCTTCCAGGAACAGGATCCCGTGCAGTTCACTCCGTGCGTGGAGCGCACCACCCGGTCATGACTCCACAGATCTCGATAAAAGGTGTCCGACTGACGGCCCCCGATTTTATGCAGAGAATGCAGATTCGCCGACACGTCCCCGTGTTGTAAGTACCTTCCGGCACGGAGGAATGCCTCCGTCACAGGGCCATCCATAGCGGCAGGGGGCATAGGAACCTACTATCTCGTTAATGGTTTACGCGATCGTAAAGCGATTAAACCCGGATGGTCAAGGCACGCGATTCCCTTGGGGGGGGCGTCCAGATCATCAACACGCCCACCCAGGTGCGGGTTCTCGCAGCTCGGGCGTGACCGGTGTGTCACCTGGGAAAACGCTTCACAATCCCACAGCCGCCGGGCAGCCGAAACCCTTGATCATTGGAACTCGGGCTAGTCCTGATATCCCCTGCGGGTGACGCGCGCCGGCGTGAAAATCGGGTTCGGGTTGCCCGCTGACGCCGGCGTGTTTCTGGGACTCTTAACCGGCGGGCTAACGATCTTTAATTGTGAGGGTTACCGAGGGATGCGAGGTCGAGGCCGGGCTTGGCGACGATGCCCTCGAGCAGGGCCAGGCCGGTACTGCAGCTGGAAGACCGTCAGCCAGTCCCGGGCAGCGATCAGCTCGCGCATCGCCCGGCTGGTGTGGGTGTTCAGGCCATCCCATGCCAGCACGACCGGGCCGCCCAACTGCTGGTGCGCGGCGTCCAGGAACCGGGCGTAATCCGTCTCGGTGGACCCCTTGCGCTTATCGGCCCGCCGGGCACGGTGCGTCCGGAAGATCAGCCGCGGCCGGCAGCCGGGCCGCACGGCGATCAGCGCGGCCAGCGACACCCGCGTGTCATGGCCGCCCGTCACCGTCACCACGAGAGTGCGGCCGCGGCGGCCCCAGGTGCGGCCCCTCGGCGGCCTCAGCCCCTGGCCCGACTCGTCTTCCCAGCAGAGTGTCGGCGATCATGTAATTCGGCTCTGGCGATGATCACGTGACATGTGCTGGCCGGCGTGTCGTACGTGGCGGGTGGGACGCGGTCGGCCAGGATGACCGGCGTGCACATCACAGGCCATTGATGCGCTTTTGCCGCAGTTCGCCGCTGCCATGGTGGACAGCGTCGAGCTGGGCGGGGACCTGGTGACGTTACGGGTCCGGGCGAAGGCGGGCGACGCGGCGTGCCCGGGATGCCGCAGGCGCTCGTCCCGGATCCACGCCCGCTACCAGCGCCAGCTCGCCGACCTTCCGCTCGGCGGCCGGCAGGTGCGGGTGATCGCCCACGTACGCCGGTTCAAGTGCGCCAGCCCCCGGTGCGGGCAGTCCACGTTCTCCGAGCAGATCCCGGGGCTGACCACGCCGTTCGCCCGCCGCACCCCGCCGCTGACCGGGGCGCTGGCCGAGTGTCGCGCTCGCGCTGGCCGGGCCGGCCCGGGTCAAGGCTCGCGGCGAAGCTCGCCATGCCGTGCTGCCGGGACGTGCTGATCCGGCTCATCCGCGCCCCGCCGTCCCCGGCGCCGGGCAGGTCGAGGTGCTCGGCGTCGACGACTTCGCGGTCCGCCGCGGCCAGTCATACAACACCATCCTGATCGACATGGACACCCACCGGCCGGTGGACGTGCTGCCTGACCGCGAGGCCGGCACGCTCGCCGCCTGGCTGCGCGAGCACCCCGAGGTCCGGACGGTGTGCCGGGACCGGGCCGGGGCGTATGCCGAGGGCATCCGCACCGGAGCCCCGCAGGCGATCCAGGTCGCCGACAGGTTCCACCTGTGGAAGAACCTGTGCGAGGCGGCGGAGAAGACCGTGGCCGCGCACCACCACTGCCTGCGCGCCGCCGCTGCCTGCGGCCCAGGCCGGGCCAGCCGAGCCTGAGCCATTGCGCCGCGCCGTTACCTGCGGCCGAGCCCGCCGCCCCGCCCGGGCGCACCCGCCGGCTGGCCGAGCGCACCCGGGCACGGTATGCCGAGGTGCACGAGTCGCCTCGCCCGCGGGCTCTCGCGCGCCGCCACCGCGCGGGAGCTGAACCTCGACATCCAGACGGTGCGCCGGTTCGCGAACGCCGCGTGCGCGGAGGAACTGCTCGGCAAGGCCGAGCACCGCCCTACCAAGCTCGACCCCTACATCGACCTGGTCAACCAGCGCTGGAACGAGGGCGTCACCAACGCCGAGGCCATCACCGCCGAACTGCGCGCCCTCGGGTTCAAGGGCGACGCCCAGACCGTGCGCCGCTACCTGAGGCCCCTCCGGCTGCCCGGCACCAGCCGCAGCCACCCCGACCCGCACCGCCGCAAGCCGGCCCCCGCCGCCCCGGCCGTCCCCAAGCCCCGCACGATCAGCAGGGTCGCTGCTCACCCACCCCGACCGCCTGACCGAGGACGACGCGCTGATCGTGAAGAACGCCACCGCCGGATGCGCCCACCTCGAACGCCTCCACCAGCACGTCCGGTCCTTCGCCAAGATCATGGCCCAGCGGCGCGGCCAGGAACTGCCCGCCTGGCTGGAAGCCGTCGAAGCCGACGACCTGCCCGAGCTGCGCAGCCTCGCCACCGGCATGCGCCGCGACCTGCCCGCCATCATCAACGGCCTGACACTCGAGCACAGCTCCGGCGCCGTCGAGGGCAACGTCACCCGCGTCAAGCGGCTCAAGCGCGACGGCTACGGGCGGGCGAACTTCGACCTCCTCAGAGCCCAGATACTCCTCGCCGCCTGAACGGGCATCACGTGATCATCGCCAGAGCCGAATTACGTGAGCGCCGACACGGCCTGCGCTGCGGCCGGAATCACCTACCGGCAGCCGAGCTACTGGGAGAGCACAGGCCTGGTCACGCCGAGTGTGAGGGCAGCCGCCGGCTCGGGCTCTCAGCGCTTGTACAGCTTCCGCGACGTCCTCGCGCTCAAGCTCATCAAGCGGTTGCTGGACACCGGGATCTCGCTCCAGCAGATCCGGGCGGCGGTCAAGCACCTGCAGCAGCAGGGCGACGTCGGCATACTCCAGGTCACGCTGATGAGCGACGGGGTCAGCGTTTATGAGTGCACCTCGCCCGCCGAAATCTATGACTGGCTATGTGGGGTCTCAGGAGATAGTTGACACTCTGTTCTCAGGACTGTGTTGACGGTCTCGGGCTGGCTCAGGACATTCCTGACGGCTGTTCCTGGCTGTCTCGCTTGTGGATGACGCGGATCCGGGTGAGGGGGTCGGTGTTGCTGCGGGCGCGGACGGCGAGTTCTTCCTCGCCGTGCAGGACGCGGAAGCAGGTGTCCTCGATGATCACGGTGACGAGCTTGCCGGCGTTGCGCTTGCCGAGCTTGAGGCGCTGGCTGGAGACCATGATCCGGCCGCTGGCGCCGATCTTGCGCTGGACCCGGATCGATCCGGCGGGCAGCGGCGGCGGGGGCAGTCTCGTGGCCGCGATCGTGGCGCCGCGCAGGCCGGGGAGCTGGGCGGCGCTGAGCGGGCAGGGCCAGGTGGCGACGAGGGCGCCGTCGGCGATGGCGTGCATGAGGTGCCCGTCCAGCCGTACGGTGATGGCCCGCCCGGCGAGGCTGGTGCTGACCTGGAACTCGCGGCCGCCGATCTTGATGAGCCCGTCGCGGGTGACCATGCGCCAGGCCTCGACGGCCTGGCCGGCCGCAACGGCCAGCCTGCCCGTGCTGGTGCGGGGCAGGGCGGGAGCGGCGGGCGGGGCCGGCCGGGCGGGCGCCGCGCATGGCCAGCCACGCCATGTTCGCGGCGGTCAGCCGGGACGGGGTGGTCCTGATCACGTGCCCGTTCAGGGTGATGTGCAGGGTGCGCTGGTCGGCCCAGATGGTGACGGTCTGCCCGGCGAGAGCGGGCGCCAGGGTGATGGCCTGGCCGGCGGTGACGAGCTTGAGGTTCCCGCTGGGCGGGACAGCCGGTCGAACTCCAGCGCCCCGGCCGGCGCGGCCGGGCAGCGGCGGCGGGCCGGCTACCTGCGGGCCTTCGGCCAGGGACGTGCCCGGGCCAGGCGGCGGCCGGAGTCATGGCCGCTGTTTCTCCGCGGACGGGCCCGTTCGGGCGGAACAGGCTCGCGGGGAAGGCCATCCCGATCGCCTGGTGGGGGCGGCTGGAGTTATAGGCGGAAACCCACTCGTCGATCCCCTGCTGCGCGGCGGCCGGGGACTCGAACGGCGCGGCACCGCTGAGGAACTCCTCGCGCAGGGTCTTGTGGAACCGCTCGATCTTCCCGGTGGTCGTCGGAGACCTGGGCCTGGTCAGCCGCGTGGTGATCGCCGTTCTCGCGGCAGACCCGCTCGAACATCACCTCAGCGGGCTCGGGCCGGGTATGGCGGCCGGTGAACTGCTTGCCGTTGTCGGTGAGCACCTCTGACGGCACCCCGTAGCGGCGCATCGCCGCGGTGAACGCCTCGCAGACCGCCCGCCCGCTGGGCACCGCCAGGACGGCCGAGACGACGACGAACCGGGAATGGTCATCGATCCCGGTCAGCATCTTGCACTCCCGCCCGTCGGCGAGCATCACCCCGCCGACCAGGTCGAGCTGCCACAGGTGCATCGGCGCCGCGCGCTGCCAGCGCTTGTACTTGCGCTCGTGCCGCTGGTCCTCGGCGCTCGCCAGGCCGTTGCGGGACAGCACCCGGTGCACCGTCGCCCGCGACGGCACCACCGCCAGCCCGCGCCGTCCCAGCTCGAAGCTGATCCGCCGCGCCCCCCACCGGGGGTTCCTGCGGCGCAGCTCGCAGATCAGCGCCTCGACGTCGGCCGCGAGCCGCGACGGGCTCGAGCGCGGCCGGCGGGAGGCTTCCCGGAGTCCGTCGAGCCCGCGCTCCGCATAGCGCTTCTTCCACGCGTAGACCGACTGCCGCGACACCCCGTAGCGCTGGGCGACCTCCGTGACCGGCGACCCGTCCGCGACCTCCCGCACCGCCCGGTAACGGTTCTCGGCCATCCACGCCCGGTCCGCCACCCGTGCACCTCCAGCCCGAGAACCACCCAGGCAAGACAAGCACCGCAACCAGGCCCCTGTCAGGAATGTCACGAGAACGAGATGTCAACTATCTCCTGAGGCCCTACATAGCCACTATGACCTGCTCCAGGGAGGCCAGGGCGTATTCGGCATCGCGCTCAGCAAGGTCTGGCACGAGGTACAGGGCGCGCTCGGGATCCGCAGGCAGAACGGGCCATCGCCAGCAGCGATTCGGCCAGCGACGTAACCGAGTTCAGGACGCGGAGGTCCGGCCATGCGGGTTAGCAGTACATGTCCCGGTGGTGTCACCCGCCCGCGGCGGATGCTCGCAGGCAGTCCGGCATGACCGCGACAGGCCCGTCTTGGCAGGGACCGGAGGAAGCCGAGGCATGGGAGAAGGTTGTCCCGGGAAGCGCCGAAGCGCTGTTCGCTGAGTTCCGCGCCCAGTTAGGCCACCGCCGCCAGATGGAGCTGGCCAGCATCCGGCTGTCATTCTTCGGCCCCGTCCTGGGCCTGGTCGTGGTGCTGTCCTTTCTCGGCACAGCCGCGTGGCTGATCTCCGACGGGTTCGGCGTCGATGGGACATTCCTGGGCACCGTGGACATCGCCAGCCTCGCTGCGGTGTTCGTGCTCGGCCGCCAGTCGAGGGAACGCCCCGTGCTCCGGGCGGGGAACCGGGCTGCGCGAGAGGCCGCTCAGTTGCAACCCGAGCCGGAGCTTGAGGCCGGCTGACGTCTCCAGTCGCCGGGCCACAGGTCACCGGCTCCGCGGGTGGACACGGTTCAGCGGCCTCCGCGCCGACGCCAGCCCGGGGAGCACAGGACCGGTGACTGCCGCCCTGATCGCGGCCTTGAGCGCCGGGCCATCCTCGCGGCCAGTACCACCGCGTGGGATTCGGGTCGTGAGCGGATCACGGTCGGCTGCCATGGAGAGATCGCGCCGGGCATCACCAGCCGAGTCTCAGCGTGGTGAGGGCATCTGGATCCAGCAGGATCACCGGTCGCGCTGCGATTCTCCACTTTCCTAGTGCGCAGACTGCTGCGGCCAGCCGGGCTGCCGACTGGTTATCCCGGGCCTTTATCAGCGCCTCTGCGATCTGAGCGAGCACTTGCGCCCGCCGGTCCGGGTTGGTGATGTCCTGGGCGGCGGCCTGGGCCTGCAGGGCGGCGGCTTTGGCCTGGTGGTGGTGCCCGGCCTGGGCCAGCGCCCGGGCCACGTCGCCAGGGCCTCTGCCTGCGAGTCCGGATTGGTGATGGTTCGGGCGGCGGCCTCGGCCTGCAGGGCGGCGGCTTTGGCCTGATGGTGGTGCCCGGCCTGGGCCAGCACCCGGGCCACGTCGGCCAGGGCCTCCGCCTGCCGGTCCGGGTCGGCGATGGCGCGGGCGGCGGACTGGGCCTGCATGGCGGCGGCTTTGGCCTGGTGGTGGTGCCCGGCTCAGCCAGTTCGCGCGCCACGTCGGCCAGGGCCTGCGCCTGCCGGTCCGGGTCGGCGATGGCGCGCCCGGTCGCCTCAGCCTGCTGGTGATGCCCGGCCTCGGCCAGCCTCCCGGACCACGCGGGCCAGGGCCTCTGCCTGCCAGAACGGGTCGGAGATGGCGCGGGCAGCCGCCTCAGCCTGCTGATGGCTACCCCGCCTGGGCCAGCTCCGGGCCACGTCCGCCAGGGCCTGCGCCTGCGAGTACGGGTCGGTGATGGCGCGGGCGGTGGCCTGAGCCTCATGGCGGCGGCCTGGGCCTGGTGGTGGTGCCCGGCCTGGGCCAGCGCCCCGGCCACCGCGGCCAGGACTCGCGCCCGCCGTCCGGGTCGGTGATGGCGCGGGCGGCGGCCTCGGCGTGCCCGGCGACGGCCTCGGCCTGCTCGTGCTGGCCCGGCCTCGGCCAGCGCCCCGGCGACCGCGCCAGCGCCTCCGCCTGCCGTACCGGGTCGGTGATGGCGCGGGCGGCTGCCTCGGCCTGCTCGTGCTGGCCCGGCTTCGGCCAGCGCCCGGCCACGCGCGCCAGCGCCTGCGCCTGCCGGTCCGGGTCGGTGATGGCGCGGCGACCGCCTCGGCCTGCGTGCCGGTACCCGGCATGGGCCAGTGCCCGGGCCGCGTCGGCCAGCGCCAGTGCCTGCGGGTCCGGGTCGGTGATGCGTGGGCGGCGGCCCGGGCTTGCAGCGCGGCGGCTCTGGCCTGCTCGTGCTGCCCGGCCTCGGCCAGAGCCTGCGCCACGTCGGCCAGGGCGTGCCTGCGAGTACGGGTTGATGATGCCGGGCGGTGGCCTGGGCCTCCAGGGCGGCGGCCCTGGCCTGCTCGTGCTGCCCGGCCCGGCCCAGCGCCCCGGCGACCTGCGCCAGCGCCTGCGCCTGCCCGTCCGGGTCGGTGATGGCGCGGGCGGCGGCCTCGGCCTGCTGGTGACTGGCCCGGCCTGCGGCCAGCGCCCCGGCGCCCACGCCGCGCCAGCGCCTGCGCCTGCGGTCCGGGTCGGTGATGGCGCGGGCGGCGGCCTCGGCCTGGCCGGGTGGCTGCCCGGCCTGGGCCAGCGCCGCGGCCACCGCGGCCAGCGCCTGCGCCTGCCAGTCCAGGGTCGGTGATGGCGCGGGCGGCGGCCTCGGCCTGCAGGGCGGCTGCGCGGCGGCCTGCTGGTGCTGCCCGGCCCGGGCCAGCGCTCCGGGCCACCTCCGCCAGCGCCTGCGCCTGCCAGTCCGGGTCGGTGATGGCGCGGGCGGCTGGCCTGCGGCCTGCTGGTGCTGGCCCGGCCCGGCCAGCGCCCCGGCGACCGCGCCAGCGCCTGCGCCTGCCGGTCCGGGTCGGTGATGGAGCGGGCAGCGGCCTCGGCCTGCTGTGCTGCCCGGCCCCGGCCAGCGCCTCGGGCCACCGTCGCGCCAGCGCCTGCGCCTGCCGGTCCGGGTCGGTGATGGAGCGGGCGGTGGCCTCGGCCTGCAGGCGGCGACCTCGGCCTGGTCGTGCTGCCCGGCCTGGGCCAGCGCCCCGGCCACGCCGGCCAGCGCCTGCGCCTGCCGGTCCGGGTCGGTGATGGAGCTGGCGAGGGCTTCGGCGCGGGCTGCCTGGCCGAGGGCGGCCCAGACGGCGGGCAGGCGGGGCGGGATGTTGGTGTTGCGGTCGGTGAGCTGGTCGCGGTGGCAGGCCAGGCTGCAGGGCGCTGGCCAGGTCGGGGGCGTCCTGGGCGGCGATGAGGTCCAGGGCGGTGCGGATCTCGGCCAGGGCGGCGGCGTCCCCGCCGGTCAGGCTCGAGCATCCGGTCGTGCCGGGCCGCGTCGGCTGGCGCAGGCGATCATCCGGGCGAGTCGCCGAGAGTCGGTCAGCAGGCGGAAAGTAGCCACGTCAGCAGGTACTCCGGGGTTCCGGCGGCCACGCCTCGGTCCCGGTAGGCCTCGGCCCAGGCGTGCAGCCGGTCGTGGTAGCCGGCCAGGCGGGTCGCCGAGGTAGCGGACGGCGGCGGCCTGGAGTTCCTCGTGGCCCAGCAGGTACACCTCAGGCCCGTCTGCAGGTGCCCAGTGGCTGGCCCGGCGGGTGAAGGTCCGCCCGGTCACGGTGTGCAGGATCTCCTCGATCTCCCACAGCGGGGTGCCGGTCAGTTCCTCCAGGTCGGGGCCGGACAGGCCGCCGCGGGCGGCGGTCAGCAGCCCGAGCAGGTCCTGCTCGGCCGGCGGTGCCGTGCAGCAGGCGCTGCAGTTCCTGCCGGCCCAGCCGCTCGATGTCCCGCGCGTGGGGGAGGGCTGCAAGCAGGCGGACGATCGCCGGGTCGCGCAGCGGATGCCAGCCGGGCACGTCGTCGGGGATCGGCGGGTTGGGCCGCCCGGCCACGATGACCCGCATCCCGGCGGGCGGGTCGGCGGGCAGCAGCCCGGCGATGCTGTGCGCGTCCGGGCCGGCTGGTCACGCTGCGGTCCTCATCCAGGCCGTCCACCACCAGCACCAGCCGCCCGCCCGCCTCCTGGCAGGCGCGCGGCGGCCCGGTCCAGCAGGTCCAGCAGGTAGGCGTCCCGGGTCTCGGGCAGCACCGCGGGCAGCTCCTGCCCGGTCAGCTCGGCCAGCTGCTCCAGCAGCACCTCGGGTGAACGCCTCCCGGGTGTCCTGGGCGGCCAGCCGGGCCGTGATGAAGAACGACACGATCCGCGCCGCGCTCCCGCACCTCGCCGGCGGGTCGCAGCACGAACGTGGACAGCAGCGCCGACTTGCCCGCCCACGCGCCGCGCCTGCCACCACACATACGGGCCCCGGTCAGGCTCAAGGCAGAACCCGGCCAGCTCCGCCAGCTCCGCCTCCCGGCCGACCAGGCCCGGCGGGTCCGGCGGCGCGATGCGCCGCACCTGCTCGACGTACGCGGACCGGACCGCCAGCTGGAACGGCGCCTGGGCAATCGTGACGTGCCCAGCCGCGCCAATCGCCACCCCGCCCTGACCGCGCGTCCCGCCCGGCAGCCCACTGGGAGCGCCGGGCCTGCCGACAGCAGCGCGCGCCCTGGCACCGCGCCCGGGAGCGGGCTGCCCGGCCCGGAAGGTGCGCCGGAAGGAGCGGGATGCCGGGCGCGGCCAGCGGCCGGGCCGTCCCGGCCCCTAAGGGCCCGGCGGCCCCCCGTCCAGGTGCACGTCACCCGCGACCTGCCCGAACGCAATCCCCCCGCGGTCGGCCCGCACGTCCGCGCTGCCGCTGAATACCGCCGAACCCGCCGCCACCCCGGCCGCCTGCTCTGCCTCCCGCAACCGGGCCAGCAGCTCCGTCACCGCCTGCCCGAACGCCTCATCCCGCCGCGCGGCGGCCGTCACAGCCAGCTCTACCTGCTGGCGCGTCAACTCGCTGACCTCAGCCTCCCCGGCTGACGCGTCCTCATCCAGTTCCGCCAGCACCGGATGTCCCGCGATCTTGTCCGCTACCACCTCGTGCAGCCGGTCCAGCGCCGCGTCCATGACCACATCGGCCTCAGCATCCAGCCGACCCGCCGACCGGCGTGCCTTCCGCACAGCCCAGGCGGTCATGTACCCGGCAATCACCCCGGCTTCGACGACCATCACACCCCCGTTAGCACACCCGGCGCACGCAGCCAGCCACATAATGGCCGGCTCCGGGCCGAACGGTAGGTGAGTTCGGGCATTCCGGGGATCTGTCTCGCTTAGGACAATGTCTCACTTTCAGCTATTCTGCACCTTTTGGTGGTGACGGATCGTGGCCCGTCGGCTGACAGGAGTCGGCTCCTCCCAGGTTCTGCGGGCGCCGGTTCGAGCCCAGCCTGACCACGCCAGCCACGCTTCGCGTGGCACGATGCAGAGCGCACTGGCGCGTGCCTAGGCGTACAGCAGCGAAGTACCGCAACGTGTCGTCGACACAACGCAGGTACGCTCCGGCGGGTCCCGTCGGCCGCCAGCGGACTCACGATGATGGGCCGACCTGCTCCGACGTGCCATCTCGCGATTCGCGCCGGTAGCTCACACCGAGGAGGTCACTCGTTCGATCCCAGTATCTGCCACCAAGTCAGATGTCGACATCAGAAAGCTAAATCGAACGTTCAGGCGGCGGGTCAAGCCGCAACGTCCGGGTCTCCCGCTGCGATTGGGGGCGGAGACCTCCTGCTACGGGTGCCTGCGCGGCTACCGCAACCAGCCCTTCCACGATCAACTCAGCAGAGGCGCGGCGCTGGAGTTCCTGGCTCCGCTCGTGCCTGCCCGCCAGTGAGGAACACCGCGAACCCGCGAGCGGGCTGGCCGGGTCCTCGCCAACTGTGACAGACCTCCTGGCGAGTGTGCGCCAGGAGGTCGTGGACGGACTCAGGCACCTGGTGGTCGCGCGCAGGGAAGCGGGCGGGTGCCGATACTGGCATGTTCTCTACTTAGGCATGGTAGAGTTATAGCATGGCAGAAGGGTCAGGTCCCCGGATGACGCTGCCGACGCAGCTGGTCTTGCGGGCCTTGCTGGCGGATCCGGCACAGGAGAAGTACGGGCTGCAGATCTGCTCGGAGGCCGGGCTGCCGAGCGGGACGATTCACCCGATTCTTGCCCGCCTGGAGGGCATCGGCTGGCTGACGTCGTCGTGGGAGGATGTCAGCCCTCGTGAGCAGGGCCGGCCCGGCGCCGTTACTACCGGCTTACGGAGGACGGCGCGGTTCAGGCGCGCTCTGCGCTGGCCAGGGCCTCGACCTCGATCAAGTTCATCCCGGCGCTGCGGACCCGCCCGGCGGGCGGGTCCGCATGAGCGCCGCGGCCGCCGCGGTTTCCGGGGCAGCGGCCCGGGCGGGCGTGCGGACACGGGTCCAGTCCGCAGCAGTGGCGGCTGCCTTCGTCCAGGTGCATCACCTGGCGAATGACTTCCAGACCGCCCTGCACTCCAACATGGCTCTAGCCCGCGCATGCGGCGTAGGAGAGAAGGCGGATGAGCTGCTCGGCCTCGCCGCGCGGCTAGCCGATCATGCGGCTGATGCCCACGCGCGCGCCAGTGAACTGGTCCGCGCCCTTGCCCGTGCCCCTGCCGAGATGGGGCCGTATGCCAATGCGCTCGACGATGAGATGTTCGCGCTCTTTGCCGTGGGCGCCGAGTTCCACAACGCGTTGCCGGCCGTCCGGCCATGCCCGCTTGCCCGGGCATTAGGCCATCGCCTCACCAGGGACCTCTGGCGCGCGCTGCGCCGGGCGCACAGCCTCTACCAGGATCTGGAACTGCTCTATCTCGGCATCCGGCCATCCGCAGGGCGGATCAGCTCGGTCGCGGCGCGCCTGCTGCCCGAGTCGGACCGTGCACGGTACCGGGAGGAGTACCTGAGCGAGCTATGGGACGTCGCGCACGCCGGGGGCGATGTCTGGCAGCAGTCCCGGTATGCGCTGCGGCAGGTGGCCCGGGCGCGCCGCATGCGCGAGGCTCTGCGCCGGCCTCGCCAGAACGGCCTCTCGCCATGAGACCGCGGGTCACGGCGTCAGTGATGTCTGCGGGAACGCTGGCAGCGTGGCTGGCCGCGGCCGGCCCCGCCTGGCGCATCATCGCCGAGGCCGCGCTGCCGTGCCTGGCCCTTCTCTTGCTGCTCGCCTGGACGATCAGCGACGCAGACCGTACCCAGCGGCTCTGCGCCCTGATCCGCGCGTTCCGCAACCGCGACCAGCAAGCGAGCACCCGGGCCCGCGCCGGCCCGTCGGGGAGCCGGGCAATCGGTACTGCAAAGCGACTTGGGAACAGCTCCCACCTGTCCGCTGCGCCGCATGCTGGACCCGCAGCGCAACACTCGCCCAGGGCCTGAAGAGAGAGGGGGTCAACGGCCATTGGGAGATAATGGCGGCGAGGCAAGGATGACGTGATAGGTCCGGCTCCCGGCAGAAGATCACGAGCAAGCAACCCTCAGTGATGCGCTTGCTGATCGTGGATATAGGATCCGAGGACTCTGGCCGCTCAGGATCTGCCGGTGATAGACAAGACGAGTCGGCGGGATGTTCAAAACGCAGGACACTCGTGCAGCATTGAGATTCAGCGGCATGCTGGCCTGACGTGGCTGCTCGGCCTGCCGTCTTTCTTACCGAGAAGCATTCGGGGGTCCCATGCCACACATACGTCGGCGTGTTCGGCTGACTGGCGGTGGCTTACCGGAAGCACGGCGGGGTCGCAAGTCCTCGAAGGCAGGCTCCGGCCGCGGGCCGAAGGGAAAGGCGGCCCGGGCAGGCGAGGGGTCGCTCACCGCGGCCAGGAAAGCTGAAATCACCGCAGCGCTGCTGGCCAAATGGGAAAAGGAAGATATCGGCAACCGCCGGAAAGACCTAGGCGCGAAACCCGGGCGAGGCGGAGCCCAGGGGCGCGGCAGTGCTCCCGCTGAGTCCATGACTGACTCTCGCGCTGCGACAGCACGGATGCCGAAGCCCAGGAGGCATCCGAGGAAACCGAAGAAAACCGAGATCACGCGGTCGGGCTCACCGCGACCCAGGCGCCCAGCGCCGGGCAAGAGCACGGCTGTGGCAGTGGCAGGGAAGCGACTGCGACCCATCACTCAGCAGGGAGAGCGCCAGGCAGCTTGAGTTGCGGCTGCCGGGGGTCGGCTGCCTGATCGGATTCCTCAGTGCTGCTGGAGTCCATGTCGAGCCGGGGCGCCGGGGGAGCCTGCGGATCAATGGAATCCAGACCCTGCCCCTGGCCGGGATCCGGCCATTGCCTCAGGTGATCGGCTGGAACAGCTTCATCGATGGGATAGCGCTCAGGTACGCCCGGGGCAGCTTTGTCAAGGCGGTAGCGGACAATGCTCTCTTCGGCGAGGGCCTGCGTACCTTCCTGCGGCCGCGGGAGAAGGGCTTCGCGATCATGCGCGGCGAGGTGCGGCTGGCGATGATCCATCCCACCCGTGCGTACGTCGCGCATCGCAAGGTCATCGAAGCGAACTTTCTGACGCCGGGAGCCCACTGGCGGCAGGTAGCCGATGTCCTGCCCGGCGCCGAAGCGGACCTGATGGCTGAACGAAAGCGCGACCAGGAGTCAAGGGCCGCTGAAGGCGCAGCCGTGACCCGAGCCCAGGCCCAGCGACGGCCGAGGAACAACGGGTCCTGGCAGCCGTCCCGGCTAGCATCCGGGCAGCCTGCGAGTGGGACCAGGCCCGGGGCGTATACACCAACCCACGCGCGCAGGCCATCCGGCGGCGGCGTTCGGAGAGTCCGGCCTGCCTGGCAGTAGCTACGCGTTCTTCGTGCAGTTCCCCCACCCCGGCCAGGAGCACCATCCTTCCGCGCCGGTCATGCCCTGGAACACCCGCGAGCACGGCCGCAAGTTCCTGCTCGCTGACGGCAGGTACGCCGACGCGAGCGGAATCCCCCGGGATGGTGCAGTGGCGTTCTGGGGCGAGTGGGAACCGCCATCAGAGATCGTCACGCGGTGGGACGAAGCAGGGACCCTGCCGCGTGCGCTGCACCGGCCGTTCTGGCACCGGCCAGCCGGGAATGATTCCTGGCAGAATACAGATCCGTGGGTCTTCGGTGACCGGATGATCTTCAGCAACTGTCGGAAGGTCACCCCCAGGGGGCGGCCGAACGCAATGCAGGGCCTCACCCGCAAATCGGTCGTGTGCTTCGGTTCCGCTGTCGCCGGAAAGTTCTGCGTTGATACCGTCATGGTCATCGCGTCGGTCGAGACCTGGGCACCAGGCAGCGGCGCTGACGCGGGAGCCGGGGAGGCATTCCAGGTCTGCACCGCCTCGCTGCACTGCGGCGACGGCACCAGGCAGCCGGGTCGGCTGAGTCTCTACCGTGGTGCCACTTTCGATGACCCGGTCAATGGCATGTACAGCTTCGTCCCGGCACTCCCGGCCAGTCAGCGGTATCGGCGGTTCGCGCGGCCTGCTGTCGAACTGCCCGGCGACCTGATCAATGCCAGGAGACAGGGCCCGCAGCGCTCCCGGTTCATGCCGCCTGAGGAAATTCGCCGTATCTGGGAAGCGATCCGCCGCCAGGTACTGGCCGCAGGACCCATGCTCGCCGTTCACCTGGACACGCCGCCCTGCAAGGCTGGTGACAACCCGGCCTGATCCGTTGCACTGGACATCCTCCGTTCGCTCGCCCGACGCGACGAACTGCTAGGCCAGCAACTGATCTGGGCCGCCTTGCGCCTGCCGTGTGACCCTTACGGGAGGAGGTTCACCGCCCGGGCGTGCCGGGGCGGACGATGGTTAAGTGGCGCCGGTCCAGGGTGGCCACGTCGGTCAGCCTCAACCGCTCAGCGACGGCGAGGACCGAAGCGTCGACCGCGCCTAGCGGCAGGTCCGCGTAGGTGCGCACGAGCTCGGCCATGCGCGAGGTCGGCGGGGCTGATGGGGACGTGCTCGAACTCGCCTGCGCCGATGGCGTCGAGGAACGCAAGCTTCATGTCGGGGCACTCCTTGACCAGCCAGCACACCTCGACGATGCCCGCATGATCCACGCCGCCCACGCGTCCCGTTATCACTGGGCCAGGTTCCTGCGGCCACTCCGGCCCACCTGGCCCGCGGCGAATGGCAGGTCTCCCGTGTTTACACGGTGCTCGGCCGGGCCGAGCCCGCCCTGCACCACGCCCGGAGAGTCCTGGATCTGTGCCAGGAGAACGGCATCGGTGACTGGGACCTCGCCTTCGCCTACGAGGCACTCGCCTGGGCCTGCGCCATCGCCGGGGACGCCGGCCACGCCCGGGAGTACACCGACGAGGCACTGGCCGCCGCGAAGGACATCGCGGCCGACACAGACCGCGAGCTGCTGCTCGCCGACCTGGAAACCATCTCCGGCCAGCAGCGCTGCTGGTAGCCCTCCGCCACCCGGCCCGGCCGGCGGGTCTTTTCTGCCCTGGCCAGCTCCCTAATGCCCCTGAGCCAGCGCAGATCACCCATTCAGGCGAGCGCGAGGCCACGCCGATGGCTGGATTAACGCGCCCCTATCAGCGGTTATCTGATGCCTGCCTGGGGGAAGCCCAGGCGGGAGGGCCGTTCTGCGGCAAACTGCCGGAGGTAGGGCCGCGCCGGACACAACCCCATCCTCTCTGCCGATTGCACGCAGCGCCGCGCCGCGCCGCGCCGTACATCTTCTCGCCAACCCGGCGCCACGGGGCCTGAAAGCCGGTGAAGGTTAGCGGTCACCGCACTAGAGACCGTCTTGCTGCATGCCGGGGTCGTCCGTGTGCCGGGGCGAGGGGATGGGCTCGGCAGTCGCTGCGGTGCCGTAGGCGGCTATCTCGGACGTGATGCAGTAGCGCCAGCCAGTCGAACACCCGGACCATGGGCAGGCATACCAGACGGATAAGCGCCAGCGCCGAGCGTAAATCAGCAGGCCAGACCCTGCGCAAGGTCTCGGCACGGGACAGGCCTCCGCGCCGGCCTGCACGTCGCCGAGCAGGATCCCGAGTGCCCCGGCCGGGGTAGCCACCGCGAACACGGGGCCGGATGAGGGATCAGGGGCGCGCGGGCAGGCCCGCTGCCTGGTAGATGCTGTCGATCAGGGACATGGTGGCGACTGAGTCCGAGGCGGGGTGAGGTTGGCGGGCTCGCCTGCCACTGCGGCGGCGAAGGCGCGCAGCTGGTGGACGTAGGTCGCCTCGCCTGCGAACCGCTCGCGCCGCCGCCGGCCGTCGACGGTCACGGTGAAGCGCGACCAGAGCTGCGGCGAGGTGAACATGGTGACGGTCATCGTGCCGCGCTCGCCGCAAACCCGTGCCCGCACGCGCAGCAGGGCCGAGGACCACATCGATGCGCGGATCTCGCCGGTCGCCCCGCCGCCGAAGGCTGAACTGCGCGGTCATCGCCCGGTCGATGCGCCGGTCCCGCCGCATGGTCAGCGCGCGGGCCGCGGTGACCTCCGGATCTGCCCGGGGCGAGCAGGCGCAGGGCGTGCACGGCGTAGCAGCCGGCGTCCATCAGCGCGCCGCCGGCGAGGCTGAAGTCGTAGCGGATGTCGGAGAACCGGGGCAGCGGGAAGCACATGGCGGTCTCGACCCGCTGGATCGCGCCCAGTTCCCCGCCCGGCACGATCTCGGCCATCCGCTGGGCCAGCGGGTGGTAGCGGTAGTGGAACGCCTCCATCACCACCAGGCCGCTGCCCTCGGCGGCGGCCGCCACCTCTCGCGCCTGCGCCGCGTTGGCGGTGAACGGCTTCTCGCACAGCACGTGCTTGCCGGCCTCCAGCGCGGCCAGCGTCCACTGCGCGTGCAGGCCGTTGGGCAGCGGGATGTACACCGCGTCCAGCGACGGATCGGCCAGCAGGTCCGCGTAGGAGTCGTGAACGGCCGGCACGCCGTGCCGCGCCGCGAACGCCTCAGCCTCGATCCACCGCCGTGAATTCTGACGTTCGCTTTGCTGTCGGCCAGCTCGGCCGGTAATGATCTTGGTGGTGTTCAGGGGCGTGGTGTTCCTGCCGCTGGCGTGTTCTGCGGCTTGTCCGGGTGGTTCTGCCGGGGGCTGGGGCGGGTGGCCGCTGGGGCCGTGCGAGGGTGCGGTGACCGGGCCGGGCTGGTCAGGCCGGGGCGGCGGGCGGGCCGCAGGCGGCCTCGAAGAGGGTCATCCAGCTGTGCTCGTGGTGCCAGCCCTCGGGCAGGTGGAGGGTGATGTGGCCGCGGCCGTGGCGGGCGATGCGGGCCGCGACGCTGATGAGGTGGCGGCGGATGGTCGCGCCGCGGGCCCGGGCGTGGACGGGCCCGGCGAGCGTCGCCGGCGGCGCGGGTCAGGTTATGGCAGATGGCGGCGCAGGTCAGCCAGGCGGCGTTGGCCGGGAAGTGCCCCGAGGGCAGGTGGGCCAGCGGGCCGTCGTTCCAGTCCGCGAAGACCTGCTCGACGATGGCGTGGTCGCGGTGCTGGGCCTCGGCCTGGATCATCTCGAACGGCGAGTCGGTGAGCACGGCGTGGTAGCGCCAGCAGGCGAACAGCTCGCCCTGGCCTGCGGCGGCCTTGCGGTTGAGGTCGCGGACCCGGCGGACGATCAGCCGGGCGGTGATCGCCTGGCCCTTCCTCGAGGCGAACGCGGTGTAGGGGACCTCGGCGACCTGCGCGTCGGAGATCAGCCGGCCCTGGTCCTCGTCCCAGACCGCCCGCGGGTAGGTGATGGGCGTCCAGGCGTCCTCGGGGATCGCGGCGATCGCGGCGCGGACCTTGGCGTGCATGCGGCACGGTGACCGAGAAGCACGCCCCGCCGGCGCGGATCGCGCCCAGCACCGCGGCGGAGTAGTACGCCGAGTCGATCCGGAACGACCAGCTCGCCGGTGCACCCGGCCTGGCGGGCCGCGCTGATCGCCTCGGCGGCCAGCGACGCGGCGCCGCGGGCGGAGTTCGCCGTGCCGCCGCGCAGCCGGGTCGCCGCGATCACCGGGGCGGCCAGCGGCGTGGAGATCACGCGGCCAGCGCGTTCAGGCCGCGGACCAGCAGGGCCTTGCCCTGGATCTTGGTGTGCCCGAACCCGGCGCCCTGCTTGGCGTGCCCGTAGACGCGTTTCTGCATCGAGTCCATGTCGATGAACGCCAGCACCTCGCCGCCGGGCAGCAGCGGCGCCTGGCCGGCCAGCTCGCCAGCAGCCGGCGGGCCACGGCATCCAGCTGGCGGACGTTGCCCCAGGTGAACGACCGCAGGAACGAGCCCAGCGTGGACGGCGCCCGGATCCCGCCGAATAACTCCGGCATCGCGCCGTGCCGCAGCACGTCCATGTCATCGATGCTGTCCGCCCCGGCGGCCATCCCCGCGACCAGGCAGGACACCTTCAGGTCAGCGTTCACGCCGCACGGGCCGCCGACGCTGACGTGCTCACGGACCAGAGCCGCCAGGCCCGCCCGCCCGGCCAGGGCCATGACCGGGACCAGCCCGGCCCGCGACACGAGATTCGGGTCATCAAACGACGCGTGCGTCTTCGCCGGGATCATGCGACAATCGCACCTGACAGGTGTCCTCTCCAGCCCGGTGATGGAAGCTTCAGCACTCCCATTCTCCCAGCTCAGAGGGCACCTTTCACGTTTATCCGGCCCGAGCAGCCCTATTTATGCGGTGGATCGAGGCTCAGCCCGGCCGCGGTCCCGCGCCGCGACGGCCCCCACCTCCACGCCCGCGACGACCCTGGCCGGCCTGATCAGCGCACCGGGGGCTATGCGGGCCGCGCCGAGCACGCCGATTCTCACTGGCGGGCAACCTCCTGCAGACAGCGCAGCACATGCCCCGCCGCTGAATCAACCCCATCAACGGTTACGCCCGCCGAAGGCAGAGTACTTAACCCGAGGCTCGGCCATTTTATCTTGAACGCCGGCTCCACCTGATCGGGTTCAGCTGCCATCGCGCCCTCCGGGCCTGATCGGCGGAACGGCCCTGCTGGGCTCCGGCTGAGCCAGGCGGCTGTCCGGGGCGGTCGCGGGCAGGGCCGCGATCAGGCCCTCCGCCGCGGCCCGGGCGAGGGTTACGTCGCTGCGGCTCAGGCCGACTAGCCGCAGGCAGGATGCGGCTATCGCGGGAGCGTAGGCGCAGTCCCACTCGCCCGTGCGCCGCAGCTGGATGACCGACTCGACGACCTGCATGATGAGCGCGCCGGTGAGCGCCTCGTCCAGCGCCGCGTCCCCGGTGCAGGCGCGGCCCATGCGGGCGTAGCTGGCCTGGAGCTCGGCGCGCTCGCTTCGGAAGGACTCATACTCCGCGCCCTGCACCTCCGGCAGGAGATAGAGCGTGCCGATATTGTGCGGGGCGCGGGTGAGGGTCCGCGCGTCGGTCAGCGCGAGCGCGTACAGCCCGGCCGCCGGACAGCCGGCGCAGCGGGCCTCCAGCGCCGCGGCTGCCTGCAGGCTGGGACGTACCGACAGGGTCAGCAGCTCCAGCAGCATCTCGTCCTTGCTGCCGAAGTGGTGATACAGCGACGCCTGGCGGATCCCCACCCGGTCAGCGATCTGCCGGGTCGTGGTCGCCGCCAGCCCCTGGGCGGCGAACAGCTCCGCCGCCGCGCCGAGGATCTCCGCGCGGGGCGGCACCCCCGCGATGCTGGCTGGCCGAAGCCTGGGCCGCCCCGCGCGCCGGCGCTGTGCCTCCGTCGCGGCGGCGAGCTGCACGGGCCGGCTCACCTCGC
The DNA here is from genome assembly GCA_963731085.1 of uncultured Actinomycetota bacterium. GTDB lineage: Bacteria > Actinomycetota > Actinomycetes > Streptosporangiales > Streptosporangiaceae > DASUBV01. The sequence goes on along the minus strand of CAVSUF010000018.1, from coordinate 1,277,608 downwards.
GAGCCACGCGCGCCACCCGCCGTAGCTGGTGATGTCCGCCGCGCCGTCGAGGGCGGCCGGCTCGCAGAGGAAGCCGAGCACCTCCCGCCCGTCGTCAAGCTTTACCCGGCCGATCGCCATGGGGGCGGCCAGCCCGGCCGCGAAGCGGGCGAAGCCGACCGCGGGCAGCCGCCACAGCTCCCCGGCGATCGCGGCGCTCCCCCCGCGCACGAGCCCCGGCTTCGGCGGCGTGGTGTCCAGCGCGTGCAGCCGGTAGTCCCTGGCGGTGGCGACGGCGCCGGCGAGAACGCCGCCGGCGGCAAGGAGCTCGTGGTTGAGCGGCATGCCGGACAGGTGCGCGCCGACGACCAGCAGCTCAACGGGGGCCTCGTGGAGGAGCGTCGCGACCTGCGCCAGTACGGCATCGCTGCCTGCGGCCCCGGTCAGCATGACGCCGAACGGCAGGCCGCCGACGGTACCGGCCGGGACCGCCAGCGACGCCATGTCGAGCAGGTTGCAGAAGTTCGTGTACGTTCCCAGCCTGGAGCTGGCCTCCGCCGGGTCCGCCGCGACCTGCGCCAGGGTCGGGTGCCCGGTTGTCGTCGGGGTCAGCAGCGCGTCGTAGCCCTCCAGCGCGGCGCGCGCGGCGGCGGCGAGCCGGTCCCGCCGCTCCTGGTCGGCGAAGTACGCTGCCGCGCTGGGCCTGGCCCCGTCCAGGATGATCCGGGCCACGACCGGGTCCAGCTCGTGCCCGATCAGCTCCGCCCGCGCCGCGATGTGCTCTCCCACCGCCGCGTACCGCTCGGCGACGAACGCCCCGCCGTACAGCAGCGTCGCCGCCTCAAGCAGGGGCGCGATGTCCACTTCGGTGATCTCAGCGCGGGCGGAACGGAAAGCGGCGACTGCCGTCCTGAACTCCTCGGCCCAGCCGGGATCCAGTCCCTCCACCTGCCCTGGCAGCGGTACCGCGAGCCGCCACCCGGGGGCGGTGCCGGGCCGCGCCGCCGGCTGGGGACGGGCGGCCAGGAGCGTCGCGAGAGGGTCCGTCCCGTCCGGGCCGGACATGATCGCGGCAGCCTGCCCGGCGAGGTCCAGGGACCGCGCGAACACCGTCACGCAGTCCAGCGAGCGGCACGCGGGCACGACTCCGGTACAGGGGATGAGCCCCCGGCTGGGCTTCACTCCGACAATGCCGTTCAGCGCCGCCGGCACGCGCCCGGAGCCTGCGGTGTCCGTCCCGAGGGACAGGTCCGCCAGGCCGAGCGCGACCGCGACCGCCGACCCTGAGCTGGATCCGCCGGAGATCCGCGCCTGGTCCCAGGCGTTTCGGACCGCGCCGTACGGGCTGCGCGTGCCGGTGAGGCCGGTCGCGAACTGGTCCATGTTCGTCTTGCCGATGACGACGGCGCCGGCGGCTCGCAGGCGCGCGACCGCTGTCGCGTCCCGGGCCGGCTGGTAGGCGTAGCACGGGGCTGCCGCCGTCGTCGGCAGGCCAGCGACGTCGATGTTGTCCTTGACGGCGGCGACCAGCCCGGCCAGGGGAAGGGCCTCCGCCGTCGCCCGCGCGTCGATCCTCTCCGCCTCCGCGAGGGCATCGCCCGGCGGGCGCAGCGTGATCCAGATCTCCGGCCGGCCCGCATCGGCGATCGCGGCGTAGGCAGCGCGTACCCGCTCAGCCGCGGTCATGCGGCGTCCCGTCGGGGACGAGGGCGAGCAGGACCTGGCCGGGCTCGACCTGGGTGCCGACCGCCGTGTAGACCTCAGCCACGGTGCCATCATGCGGCGCGGCCAGGACGGTCTCCATCTTCATCGCCTCCAGCGACAGCAGCTTGTCGCCCGCGGCGACCCGGTCGCCGGGCCGGGCCGCGACCTGCCAGACGCTTGCGGTGAACGGAGCGCTGACCGCGGTCGCCATCGCCGGGACGGTCACCTCCGCCGCGGCGGCCGGGGCCGGGTCCGCGCCGGCCCGGTCGAACTCGCCCGCTGCCCGCCAGCGGTCCTTCTCCGCGCTGAACGCGCCCGCCTGCACCTTGCGGAACTCCTCGATCGAGGCCTTGTTCCCGGCCAGGAAGCGGGCGTGCTCGCCGTAGTCGAACCAGCCGTCGGTCACCTCGACGTGCCCCCGGCCCGCCTCGGTCTGCGCGCGCAGGTCCAGGAGCTCCCCGGCGCTGACCGGGTACCACTCGACCTGGTCGAAGAACCGCAGGGACCAGGGGCGTTCCGCGAAAATTCCGGATCGCCGGAAGCGGTTCCAGACCTGGATCGTGCGACCGACGAACTGGTAGCCTCCGGGACCCTCCATCCCGTAGATGCACAGGTACGCGCCGCCGATGCCGACGGAGTTCTCCGCCGTCCAGGTGCGCGCCGGGTTGTACTTAGTTGTAACGAGCCGGTGGCGCGGGTCGACCGGCGTCGCGACCGGCGCGCCGAGGTACACGTCTCCGAGTCCGAGGACCAGGTACTTCGCGCGGTAGACGATCTCCCGGACATCCTCGACGGTGGCCAGGCCGTTGACGCGGCGGATGAACTCGATGTTCCACGGCGTCCACGGCGCGTCGGACCGGACGGCGTTCATGTACCGCTCGATCGCCAGCCGGGTCGCCGGGTCATCCCACGACAGGGGCAGCCGCACCGTCCGCGACGGGACGCGCATGTCCGCGGCCGCCGGCAGCCCGTCCTCGATCCGCCGCAGCAGCGGGATCAGCGAGGTCGCCCGCAGCTGCCCCGCCTCGGTGCGGACCTGCAGCGATCGGATGCCGGGCGTGAGCTCAGCGACCCCGGCGATGCCCTCGGCCTCGAGCGCGGACTGCAGCGCGTGGACCCGCAAGCGCAGCCCCAGGTCAAGGACCTGCTCGCCGTACTCGACGATGACGTTGTCGTCGCCATCGCGCCGGTAGACGACACCGGGGGCGCCGTCGCCGCCGTGGCGGCGGGCCAGGATGCCGTCGTCGCCGTCACCACCCGTGCGGATGAGGGCGGGAACGGCGCGCCGGCCGCGCAGCGCGGCGGCGTCCGCCTCGCGCACCGGCACGAACCGGACCCGGTCGCCGGGCCGGAGCTGGCCGACCTTCCACAGCTCGCCGCTGGCGACGACGGCGGGGCACACGAAGCCGCCCAGGCTCGGGCCGTCCGGGCCGAGGATGATCGGGGTGTCGCCGGTGAAGTCAAGCGCGCCGACGGCGTACGGCACGTCGTGGATGTTGGACGGGTGCAGCCCCGCCTCGCCGCCGTCCTCGCGCGCCCACGCCGGGCGCGGGCCGATCAGCCGCACCCCGGTCCGCGCGGAGTTGTGGTGCACCGTGTACGTGCTGGCGTACAGCTCGGCGATGTCGCCCCGGGTGAAGAACTCCGGCGCGGCGTGGGGCCCCTCGGTAACCCCGAGCTCCCAGTCCGAGACGATCGCCAGGCCGGCGGTCAGGGGGAGTCGGGCCGCCAGCCGCGGTTTGCGCGCACTGCTCCGGGCGGAGCACGTCGCCGGGGCGCAGGCGCGGCCGCCGTGGCCGCCGAAGCGGCCCAGGGTGAAGGTGGCGGCGCTGCCCAGGTACGTCGGGACGTCGAGGCCGCCGCGTACCGCGAGGTAGGTGCGCAGTCCGGGCCCGGTGATCGCGCCGACGGTCAGCGTCGCGTCCGCCGGGACGGTAACCGGCTCCCAGAAGGGGACGGGGGCACCGTCGAGGTCCGCCTCGGAAACGGCGCCCGCCAGGCAGACCACCGTCTCACCGGAAAACCTCAGCACCGGGCCGGCGGCGGTGCACTCCAGCGCGGGGGCACCCTCGGGGTTGCCGACGGCCAGGTTGGCCTCGCGCAGGGAGACCTCGTCCATCGGGCCGCTCGGCGGGACGCCGACCTGCCAGTACCCCGTGCGGCCCGGCCAGTCCTGCACCGTGCGTCAGCGGCCCCGCCTCGATGACCTCGATCCGGGGCTCGGGGTCGCCGGCGCCGTCCAGGGTGGACGTGCAGTGCTCCGCCGCGCGGACGACGGGATCGGCGGCTACGGCGCGCAGCAGGCCGAGGTTGGTAGCGACGCCCGCGACGCGGGTCTCGCGCAGTGCCGCGCCGAGGAGGTCGAGCGCCGCGCCGCGAGACTCGGCCGTGGCGATGACCTTCGCGAGCAGCGGGTCGTAGTGGGGCGACACCTCCAGCCCGGTCTCGATCCACGCGTCCACGCGGATCCCGGCCCGCCGGGGAAAGGCCGCCTCGGTGACGAGGCCGGTGCTGGGCTGGCCGCCCTTGCCGGGGTCCTCGGCGTAGATGCGCGCCTCGACGGCATGGCCGCGCGGCACGTGCCGGCGGCCGAGGAACTCCGCGACCCCGCCGGGCCCTGGCCGGCGAGGCGGAGCATCTGCTCCACCAGGTCCACGCCGAGCACCATCTCGGTCACCGGGTGCTCCACCTGCAGGCGGGCGTTGACCTCCAGGAACGAGGCCTCCCCGCGCAGCGGGTCGTAGACGAACTCGACCGTCCCGGCCGACCGGTAGCTGACTGACGCGGCCAGGTCGCGGGCCGCGTCGTGGAGCCGGCGGCGCAGAGCGGCGGGAATCCCTGGTGCGGGAGCCTCCTCCACGACCTTCTGGTTGCGGCGCTGCAGCGAGCAGTCCCGGTCGCCGAGGACCGCGACGTTGCCGGCACCGTCGCCGAAGACCTGCACCTCCACGTGCCGGGCCGGCCGGATCAGCCGCTCCAGGAAGACTCCGGCCGTGCCGAAGTTCGCCGCCGCGAGGCGCTCGACACGGGCAAAGGCCTCGGTCACCTCCTCGGGCGAGTAGCAGGCCTGCAAGCCGATACCGCCGCCACCGCCGGTCGCCTTCACCATGACCGGGAAGCCGATCCGCGCCGCCGCCGCCACGGCATCGGCCGCTGAGCCCAGCAGGCCGGTGCCGGGCGCCAGGGGCACGCCCGCGGCGCGGGCCAGCGCGCGGGCGGTGTGCTTCGCGGCGAGGTCCGCGAGCTGCCCTGGCGTCGGGCCGACGAACGCCGCGCCCGCCGCCTCCACCTCCGCTGCGAACTGAGCGTTCTCCGCCAGGAAGCCGTACCCGGGGTGCGTCGCCCCGGCCCCGGTGACGGTGATGGCGGAGATGATGGCAGGCACGTTCAGGTAAGAGGAGATGGCGGGGGCCGGGCCGATGCAGACCGCCTCGTCAGCCTCTCGCACATGGGGTGCGGCGAGGTCGGCCTCCGAGTAGACCGAGACGGTGCGCAGGCCCAGGCGGCGGGCGGTGCGGATGACGCGGCGGGCGATCTCGCCCCGGTTGGCGACCAGGACGGTGTCGAAGGACCAGCCGGGCAGCGTGCTCACGCGGGCTCCGTCACGATCATCCGCAGCGGAGTGGGGTTGAAGTCGTTGCACGGGTTGTTCATCTGCGGGCAGTTGGAGACGAGCACGAGGATGTCCATCTCGGCGCGGAACGCCACCCGCTTGCCGGGCGCGGAGATGCCGTTCACGATGCCGAGCGTGCCGTCGGCCTCGATGGGGACATTCATGAACCAGTTGAGGTTGGAGACCACGTCGCGGGCGCCCATGCCGTACTTGCTGGCCTCGGCGAGGAAGTTTTCCCGGCAGCCGTGCTCGGATGCGGTGTGGTGACCGTAGCGGAGAGTGTTCGACTCCTTTCCGCAGGCGCCGCCGATCGTGTCCTGCCGGTCGATCTCGTTGGCGACGACGGTCGCCAGCGGGTTGCCCTCGCCCGAGCGCAGCACGGTGCCGGTGCGGACGTAGACATTGCCCTGCGCGGCGATCGTGTCCGGGACGGAGTACCGCTCGTCGGTGTCGCGGGCGTTGTACAGCAGGCAGTCGCCGGACTGGTTGCCGCCGACGTCCACGATCGTGAGGACGTCGCCCTGCTTCACGATCGCGGACCAGGGGGCGCGGGCCGGCACGATCTCGTCGAGGATGATCGTGCCGGCCACCAGGGCCCGGCGAAGTCCGGCCCTTCCGGCATCAGATCCCCCTCGCGGCGGCATAGTCGGCGGTGTTGAGGTAGTAGCGGAGCGCTTCGGGGGTGGCGTCCCAGCGCGCGTCCGCGGGCGTCGTCGGCCGTGACCGCCAGGCGTGCACCCTGAGCAGGCCGCAGGTGTACTCCTCCCGCGGGTCCAGGGGGTGCGGGACGTTGGCGATGAGGATGATCAGCGGCAGCTCGGCGAGGAGTTCCACGGCCGCGGCGGGGCCGGCGCTGCCGGTCCAGGTGAGGCTGCCGTCTTCCGCGGCGCGGACGCCCTTGAAGAAGGAGATGCCCGGCGGCAGGTCGCGCCTGGCCAGGCCGTGCTTCGCGGCGGCCAGGACGAACAGCTCCCGGCCGGACGGTGACGGGCCCTGCGGAGCGGAGTCGCCGTACCTGGCCTGGTTCGTCCGCGCGGTGCTGGTGCCGCAGAGGGCGTCGTGCCTCGCGCTCGTGTCGTCGACGATGGTCGCGAGTACGCGGCCATCCCCGGACAGCAGCGGATGCCCGGTGGTCAGGTATGCCTGCCAGGGGATCTTCACGGTGTCGGCGACGTTCAGCCGCTCCCACGGCTCCAGGGCGTTGTAGACCAGGACGTGCGCGCAGGCCTCGCCGGCGACATCCTCCAGCCGGATCCGCGTTCCGCGCGCGATGACCTTGTGGGTGTAGCCGCCGCCGGCGACAGTCTCGGCCCAGGTGAGTGCTTCGGCGGAAGCGCCGGGCGGCCGGAAGGGCGAGCTGCTCGCCGGCAGGTACGGCATCGCGTCGGCGACCTTGCCGCCCTGCGCCCGCGCGTCAGCGCGGGCGGCCAGGACGGTGTCGGTCTCGTGCGGGTCGGCCTCGGCTGCCACGTCTTACGCGGCTTCCCCTCCGGCGGGCACAGCGGCCGCCGGGTTCGCGGAGGCGGTCGCGGTGAAGGTGCCGCCCCGCAGCCTCAGGTTGATGAGGTAGCCGACGACGAGGGTGATGGCGACGAACAGCACGCCGCTCCACTTCAGCCACCAGGTGTGGCCGGTCAGGTCATAGACCGCCGACCGCGGCCACAGCAGGTTGATGGCGGCGAGCACCTGGTAGACGACGGCGATCGCGGTGAGCGGGATCCCCAGCCGGCCCAGGGAGAAGAGCTTCTTGCCGTGCTCGTCCACGCCCTCGGCCGTCGCCGCGCTCGGCACGCCGCGGGCGGCCCTGACGCGGTGCCACAGCAGCGGGCCGGTCACCCCCAGGTAACTCAGGTAGAGCATCGCGATGCAGAGGCTGGACAGGGCGGTGAAGACGGCGGGCTGCGGCAGGTTGACGATCAGCGCGATCGCGGCGCCGGCGCCGACGACGATGGAGGTGACGATCGGAGTGCCGGTGCGCGGGTCGACCTTGCTCAGCGCCCTGTGGAATGGCAGCGCCTGCTGGCGGGCCATCGAGTACATCATCCGGGAGCCCGACGTCTGGCAGGCGAGCGTGCAGACGCAGATCGCGATGATCACGTCGACCAGCATGATCCTGCCGGGGACGACGCCGAAAACGGACTCGACGACGTACGGCATGCCGACGCCCGCGAGCTTTCCGTTGGTCAGGCTCGGGGCCGCCATCAGCGCGGCGATCAGCAGCAGCGCGCCGCCGACGCCGGAGACCAGGAGCGCCCGGATGATCGTGCGCGGGGTGAGGCTGCGCGGCGCGTGCGTCTCCTCCGAGAGCTCCCCGGCGGAGTCGAAGCCGACCATGACGTAGGCGGCCATCAGCCCGGAGGCGAGGAAGGCCCAGATGTAGGGGCTGCCGGGGGTCGGGGCGGCGCCGGTCGTGTGCACCAGGACGGCGGGGCCTCGCCTGACATGCGCGAACAGGGTGATGACGAGCGCGGTCACGCCAAGGAGCTCCAGCGCGACGCCGGCGCTGTTGACGATCGACATCAGCCGGATGCCGATGATGTTGATCGTCGTCGTGACAGCCAGCAGGATCACCCCGAGGATCACGGCGTTCTGCGCGCCAGTCACGCTGGTCGGTGACGAGTTCGCCGCCGAGCCGCCGACGATCTCGAAGCCGGTCCAGATGCTGGGCAGCACGGCCTGCAGCGCGATCGCGGCCGCCGCGACAGTCAGGATCTGGCCGATGATCATTACCCAGCCGGTGAACCAGCCGAAGGCCGAGCCAGCCAGCCGCGAGGACCACTGGTAGATCGCCCCGGAGATGGGGAAGCGAGCCGCGAGCGTGGAGAAGTTCAGCGCGACGAGCATCTGCCCGGCGAAGACAATCGGCCAGGTCCAGAAGAACGCCGCGCCGCCGAAGCCGAATCCCAGAAAGAACAGCTGGAAGACGGTGGTCAGGATCGAGACGAACGAGAAGCCGGCGGCGAAGGATGCGAAGCTGCCGACCCGGCGGTGCAGTTCCTGCTGGTAGCCGAAGTTAGCTAGGTCGGCGCGCTCGCCCGTCTGGGCCAGATCGGTCGTGGTCATCGCAAGCCCCTGGAGGGTCGGCGCTCAATACCTGTCGGCCGACAGGTATGGGAGCCACAGCGTCTCCTGGCCGTGCTTCCGGGACTTATCCGTCATGTGACAGGGATGTAAGGGGAACGGCTCGCATGTTAATGGTGTGCAACAAGTGGGTGCCGGCCGGCGCTTGGGTTCATGAGTCCATCTTCCGGTCAATGCCAGCTGTGGCCTGGGCGATCCCGTCGGTGATCAGGTTGACGCCGATGGTCAGCGTCGCGATGGCGATGATGGGCAGCAGGACGCTCCACGGCGCGCTGATCAGGCCGTTCTGGTTCTCCTGGACCATGAGCCCCCAGTCGGCCGCCGGCGGGCTAGTCCCGAGTCCGAGGTAGTCCAGCCCCGCGATGGTGCCGATCGACTGCGTGAGCCTCAGGCCGAATTCCACGGTCAGCGGGCCGGCGATATTAGGCAGGATCTCGCCGGCCAGGATGCGATACGTGGGCGTGCCCGTGCCCTGGGCATAGCGTATGAAGTCCGAGCCCCGGATCTGCATGGTAGACGAGCGGACGACGCGCGAGGTATACGGCATGAAACTGAGGGCCACGACGCCGACGAGCACCCAGTCCTGGGCGCCGCCGATGGTGAGCAGGAGCAGGGCGAGGACTATCCCGGGGAAGGCCAGCAGCAGGTCGACCACCCGCATGGCCACGTCATCGACGATTCGCTGGGAATAGCCGCAGACCAGGCCGAGCGCAGTGCCCGCGACGACGCCCAGGGCCGTTCCCGCGAACGCGACCGCCAGGATCTTCCGGCCCCCGTCGAGGAAACGGCTGAGCACGTCCCGGCCCAGGTTGTCGGTGCCGAACAGAGCCGTCCGGGAGGGGCCGTGGAAAGGCGCGCCGATGAACGAGGTCGCGCTGTGCGGGGCGAGCAGCGGGCCGATGAGAGCGAGGCCCGTCAGCAGGACCACGGCGCCCAGGCCTACCTGAGTGCGGCGCAGGCGCAGGGCCTGCCGGAGGAAGCCGCGGTACCGGGCGAGCGGCGGGGCGGCTGGCTCCTGGGTCAGCTCGACGGGAGCGGGCGCTCCGGAGGTGCTAGTCATGCCAGGCTCCCGGGCATTCGAGGGCGGGGGCTCACGTCAGCGCCGTCCGGAGCCGGGGAGTCACGAAGGCTACCGCGAGATCGGCCAGCAGGTTGATCACCACGCAGGCGGTGGCGAGCACAACGACGATGGTCTGTACCACGGGAACGTCACGCTGGCTGACTGCCTGCACCAGCGTGTACCCCACGCCCGGATAGGAGAAGACGGTCTCCACGATGACGATGCCGCCGGACAGGAACAGCAAGGTGAGCGCCAGCGCCTGGATGATCGGGCCGAGGGCGTTGCTGAGCGCGTGGCGGAAGATAACCTGCCGCTCCGGAACGCCCTTGAGCCGGGCCAGCATGACGTAGTCGCTCTCCAGCGCCTCGATCATGGTCGCCCGGACCATCCGGACCGGATAGGGGATCACCGACAGCACGACCGCGATCGCGGGCGCGACGACCAGGCTCAGCTGCGACCAGGCCGGCCGGCCTGGATCCAGGATGCTCGCCGCGGGAAGCACGTGGAAGACGTTGGCCGCGAACAGGTAGATGACCATGACGCCGATGGCGAAGCTCGGCACGGCGCTGAGGCAGAGCGTGACGACCGACGTGATGTGATCAGCCACACGGTTGCGTCGGAGCGCGGTGACTGTCCCGATGATCACCGCGAGCGGGCTCAGGATCAGCATGCTGATCAGCGTGAGAACGCCTGTGTTCGCCACGCTGGTCCGCACGATGTATGACACCGGCAGCGACGACACGAGGGAGGTGCCCCAGTCCCCAGTGACCAGGCCGCTGATCCAGCGGCCGTACTGGACGGGCAGCGGCTGATTCAGTCCCAACTGCCGGGTGAGGGCGGCGACTTCGCCCGGGGCGGCATCGTCGTGCCCGATGATGATCGTTGCTGCGTTGCCTGGTAGCAGGTGGATGGCCGTGAAGACCAGCACCGAGATCAGCCACAGGGTGAAGATGCCGCCGACAAGCCGGCGCAGGAAGATTGCCTTGAGCATGACGCCCTCTCGTTGCCAGGGGTGACGTCCGAGGGGCTACTGGCCCAGATGTTCCGGTACCGCCACGAGCCCAGGCTCCAGCCGGTGGAGTTGAATGGCTGGAATCCGGTGAACTTGCTGCTGTAGAGGTCGATGTTGTGCTTGAAGCTGTGGATGATGTCCGGTCCCTCGTCGTAGAAGCGCTTGAACAGCTCCGCGCCGAAGGTCCGCTGCTTTACCGGATCCGTGGTCTTCAGCAGGTCCGCGTACATGGCCGTGCCGGCGGGGTCATTCCAGTGGCTGTCGTTTGCGCCGCCGGACTTGAGAAACCGCCCGGAGTAGCCGAGGCCCAGGATGCTGGCGGCCCAGTACCCGTTCGTGAACGGCCAGGCCTTGAATCCCGCGTCGTACGCTGTCGGATTCAGGTCGGTGACCTTGATCTTCACGCCAGCGGCGGCGGCCTGCTGCGCGAAGACCTGCGCCGTTGCGACGAGCCCGCCATTCTCCGGAGTGGTGGTGAAAGTGACCGACATGCCCTCCTGCCCGGCCGCCTTGAGGAGGCTCTTGGCCTGCGGAATGTCCTGGGCACGCTGCGGGAGGCTCGGGTAGGCCGGGTCAGCGGGGAACGGCATGTCGTTCGCGACCTGCCCGTACCCGCTGTACGCCTGGGCCACCATTTGCGGCCGGTCGACCATGAGCCGGAACGCCTGCCGCACCCGGGCGTCGTTGAACGGGGCGAGGTCGACCCGCATGGTGATCGGCTGGTAGAAGCCTGACTTGGTGATCATCGTGACGTAACCGCCCGAGGGAACTTGCCTCAGGTCCGACGGGTCAATGCCGTCAATCGCGTCCACCTGGCCAGACAGCAGGGCCGCCACCCGGGAGGTGTTGTCGGAGAAGTCGATGATCTCGACCTGGTCGAGGTACGGCTCAGCCGGCAGCCAGTAGTTGGGGTTGCGCACGAAGACGCTGCGTGCGCCCGGCGTGAAGCTCTGCACCATGAAAGGGCCGGTGCCGACGGGCTTGGCCGGGTCGTAGTCCGTGGGCACGATATTCGTCTGCGCCGACCCCCACCGCAGCGCGAACATGGAGTCGGGTGTCGTCAAGGGGAACCTGACTGTCAGGCTGTCGAGCTTCTTCAGGCTGCCGGGATCGACCGCGGCCAGCGACGTGGCGGCCCGGCCGGGCTTGCTCGGATTCAGGATGCGCTGCATGGTGTAGATCAGGTCGTCGGCGGAGAGCGTCTTGCCGTGGTGAAATTCCACCCCGCTTCGTAGCCGGACGGTGGCCACCGTGGCCGCGGCGTTGAGCTCGATCGACTCGGCTAGCGCGTACTGGGCCTGATACGGCAGTCCGCTGTTGATGAAGCTCAGGCTGTCGTAAACGTTCTGGCACCGCTGCTGGTCCAGGTCAGTTGAGGAGAAGTGGGTATCCAGGGTGTCGGCATCGCTGCCGATGCTTCCCACGAGCAAGGTCCCGCCGCGCTTGGGCGAGCCAGGCGTGATGGCCGAGGTGCTGGCGGGGGACTGGTCGGCGCACGCCGCCAGGAACACGGCGCTGATGCCAGCGCCGCCGACCGCGAGGAACTTTCTTCTGGAGGGATGAGGAGCCATGTTGATTGCCTTTCACGAAGCGGTGAACTGAAGTGAGCGATTGACTTGCTGGATGGTTTTCGCCAACCGCGGGACCTCGCTGTCACCGGATGCGCGAAGGGGTGACCCGACTTCGGGGCCCGATAAGGCCGTCTGGCGGGCGGTAATGTCCTTGACGATGGCGTCCGCGATGGCAAGCGTCTGCGCGCCCCGCGAGTCGTAGGTTGCTCCCCCGTTATGCGGGGTCAGCACGACGTTGTCCAGCTTGCGCAACTCGGTCTGCACCCAGGCGTCGTGCACCACTGGCGGCTCGTGCCAGAACACGTCGAGCCCGGCCCCGGCGATCACGCCGTCCTGGAGCGCCCTGATCATGGCGTCCTGGTTGACGAGCCGGCCGCGGGCGACGTTGATGAAGTAGGCGGTCGGCTTCATCAGCTTGAACTGCCGCTCGCCGAACAGCCGCAGGTTCGCGTCCTCGTAGTTGACCAGCAGGCAGACGTAGTCGCCGCGGCTGATGAGCTCGTCGGGCTCGGCGACCCACTCGATGCCCAGCCGGGCCTCCTCTTCCTCCGGCAGCCGCGTCCGCTTCGTGTAAAGGACGTTCATGTCGAGGGCCTTAAGCTTGCGGACCGCCTGCCGGGCCACCTTGCCTAGCCCGTACAGCGACACGGTCTTGCCCGTGCAGCCCTGGCCCATGAGGTCCATGGTCATTTCCTGGAAGTAGCCGTTCCCGCGGCAGTACCGGTCGGCCTCGAGTACGCGGTAGGCCAGGTTGAGCAGCAGGGTGACCATGAGGTCAGAGGTCGCGCGCGGGTTGAGCCCGTACCCGTTCAGGCTCCAGTCGCCGCTGGCGGGAGGCTCCGGCCGGTCGGCCACCAGGAACCTGATGCCGGCGCGCTCGCATGCCTGGACCGCGTGCAGGTCCGGGCGGACGGCGGACACGCCATAGCCGATGAGGCCCGGGTTGGCCTCGACCATCGATTCTGTGACCGGGATCGAGTGCATGCAGAACACGTAGTCGGAGCAGCGGACCGCGCTCTCGAGCTCCCCGACGCTGATCTGCCGGTGCGCCCAGGGGTAGACCTCGACCTCAGCGAACTCCCGCATGCGGTCGAGGGCGACCTCGGGAATTGGCTGGCAGACGAAGATCCTTGATCTCATGTCGGCGGCGCCTTCCTGCGTGGGCGTTACAGCGGGATTCGGGATCATGAGGGACGGTCATCCGCGCTGGTAGCGCCGGACGGCGAGGCAGCTGAACACGGCGGTCAGGACTGTCCACCAGATGAGGTAGTGGACGAGGGGGGCCAGCAGGTCGCCCCCGAGGGCAAGGCTGCGGGACAGGTCGACGGCGGAGGTGACCGGGTTGACCTTGGCGAACGCCTGCAGCCACCCCGGCAGGCTGTTCACCGGGGCAAACCCGGAGCTGCCGAAGACGAGCGGCAGGGTTGGCGTGATCAGGATCGTCTGCGCTGCCTCCGGGTCGCTCGCCGCCAGGCCGACCCAGGCCGCGAACGACGTGACCGCCAGCCCGAACAAGACGATCACGCCTATCGAGGAGACCGCGCGCAGGGCGCCCGTCCGGAACTCGAAGCCGATCACGGTCACCGCGATGACGGCCAGCACCACGGTCTGGACGCCAATGCGGATGGTGTCGCTGACCGTGCGTCCGAGCAGCGTGGCCGCTCGGGAAATCGGCAGGGAGCGGAAGCGGTCATTCATACCGGAGTCGGCGTCGTGCGACACCGCGACGCCCGTCCGCATGGCGGCGACCATCACGGCCTGAATCAGCACGCCGGGGATGACGTACTCGCGGTACGGGACCCCGGGGACCTTGGCGACGTTGTTGAACACGTACGCGAACAGCATCATGTTGGTCAGCGGCTGGACGATCGACAGCATCAGCAACTGCCGGTTCCGGTAGAATTTGAGCAGGTTCCGGGAGGCGACGGTTGCCACGTTCCGCAGCGCCTGGCTGAGGGTGGGACGGTCGCCGGGGAACGGCACCGCGGTCATCTCCCTGCCGCCCGTGAATCCTGCCCCGCTCATGAGTCACCGCCAGCCCGCCCGGTCAGTGCGGTGAAGACCTCGTCGAGGGTGGCGCGCCGGATCCGAATGTCATCGAGGAGCAGTTCCTCGGCATCGAGCAGCCGGATGGCCTCGACGACCGAATAGGCCTCGGCGGGCACCGTGATTGACACCGCCCCGGACTCGGGACGCACGCCGTCCGCTGGCCGGCCGAGCCTCGCGCGGGCGGGTCCCGCGCGGACGATGAGCACCTTGGCGGCCCGTTCCGCGACGGAACGGTCAGTCGCGAAAAGCTCAACGACATCGGCCCCATAGGCCAACTTGAGATCGGCGGCACGGCCGGTAGCCACCGCCCGCCCGTCGTCGATGACCGTAACCCGGTCAGCGAGCCGATCGGCCTCCTCAAGGTACTGAGTCGTCAGGACAACAGTGGTACCGCCGGCCCGCAGGTCGCGCACCACGGCCCAGAGTTCCTCCCGGCTCGGGGGGTCCAGCCCGGTTGTCGGCTCGTCGAGGAAGAGCACCTTCGGCGGCCAGACCAGGCTCAGGGCCAGGTCCAGGCGGCGGCGCATGCCGCCGGAGAAGGTACGGGTCAGCCGCCCGGCGGCATGGCCCAGGTCGAAGCGCTCGAGCAATTCGTCGGCACGCCGCCGCGCGGCCGGGCGCTTCAAGTGGTACAGGCGGCCGATCATGATGAGGTTCTCGCGGGCGGTCAGGTCACCGTCGACCGCCGCGTACTGCCCGGTCAGGGAGACGATCGAGCGAACTCGGTGCCCCTGGCACCGTACGTCGAATCCCCCCACCAGGGCCCGCCCGCTGTCAGCGGCGTCCAGGGTCGCGAGGATGCGTATGGTCGTGGTCTTCCCGGCGCCGTTCGGCCCGAGGACGGCCCCGATGGTCCCGGCCGGGACCTCAAGGTCAAGCCCGGACAGCGCCCTGAACCTGCCGAAGGACTTGGTGAGCTGCTCGACAACGACGCCTGCGGTCATGAGCGGTCCGCGCGCCAGGACCCAGGCCTGCGCGCCGCGCCGCAGTGGCCGGCCGCCGTCAGGTCGCACCAGTCAATCGACACAATGGATTGTGCATAATCTGCCACGGCGGCAATCGTGATCTGCGGATCGCCGCCGCGCAAGGCGCGTAATCGAGTTCTTACGCAGAAGGGGCAAGGTGTAACACAACTGTCACCCGGCCGGTGCGGGCTCGCGGAAGCTGACCCGGGGGAGGGCTACGACAGGAACGGCGTCAGCGTGTCGGCGCGGTGACGGCGCCCAGGGCAGTCCGGCCGACCTGCGACGCCTCGGCGAGGTCATGCCTGAGCAGGGACAGCATCGGCTGGCAGTGTCGCCGCACGATCTCGGCGGCGCCTTCGGCGTCCCCGGCGCGCGCTGCCGCCACGAGGGCCTGGTGCTCATGGCTGGACTGCTCGCGCCGGCCGGCTATGCGGCGCGCGTCCTCCTCCACGTGCAGCGCGCTGAGCGTGAGCAGCTCGTTGAGCAGCGCGATCGCCCGCCGGCGCCCTGAGGGGCGGGCAAGGGTGAGGTGCAGGTCCCGGTTGAGCAACGTGTAACGCTTGCCCGGGCGCAGCATCTTGCGGCAGATCGACTCAGCCTCGCTGAGGGTCTGCTCGTCCATCTTGGGTACCGAGTGCAGCAGGTTGTCGGACTCGACAACGATGATCAGCTCCTGCAGCTCGATGCACTCCTCGAGCGACAGCCGCCGGACCACGACACCCCGGTGCTCGTCAATCTGGACGAGGCCCTCAGTGGCCAGAGTGCGGAAGGCCTCCCGGACCGGGGTAGTCGAGACCTTGAACTCTGTGGCGACGTCGACCTGCCGCAGCCGCTCGCCGGCCGGGATGGTCCCCATGATGATCCGCTCGCGGAGCTCGTCAGCAACCCAGGACTGGGTGGTGCGGGTCGGAGGCGCGAATCCGGACTGGATGCCAGACACCGGAAGGCCATCCTTCCTCGCCACCCCCCGGGCACGGCCCGCGCCAGGACACGGGCGCGGGTGCGGGGGAACCTGAGGACCCCATCCTATGCCGTGCGCCGTGTCCAACACCACGGTCGGCGAGCCTTGCGGATCCAGCGCATGCCACTACAGAATGCGCAATGGATTATGCACAATCTACTGAGATGCGGCCCAGGGCGGCTGGCCGGCCGGGGCGACCAGAGGGAGTGACCCGTGACAGAACGCGTCTACGTCGTCCAGCCGATTCCCGAGCCCGCGCTTGAGCTGCTCCGGTCGGCCGCCGAGGTGGAGGTGTACCCGTACACCGACCGGATGATCACCGTCGATGAGCTCAGCAGCGTCGCCCGGCGCTGCGACTACATCGCCGCGATGCACGAGACGATGATTCCCGCCGAGGTCGTCGGCCGGCCCGATCCGGCTCAAGGGCATCGCCGTCGGCGGCCGTGACGTCGGCGACATGATCGACATCGACGCCTGCCAGCGGGCAGGCGTGATACTCATCCCCGCCAGCGCGGACGCCCAGGCACCCAGTCGGCGCGGCAACGGCAAGGCGACCGCGGATCTCACGCTGACCCTGCTGCTCTGCCTGGCCTACCGGGTGGTGGAGGCCGATGCCTACACCCGGGCCGGGAGGTTCGGGCAGGAGATGACGATGGATTTGATGGGCCTGGGCTGCACGGACAAGACGGCGGGCATCATCGGGATGGGCCGGGTGGCCCGTCAGCTCGTCCCCCGGCTTAAGGCCCTCGACATGGAGGTCTGCTACACCAAGCGGGACCGGCTTGACGAGGGGGAGGAGAGCGCCCTCGGCGTCACCTGGTGCGCCTCGCTGGCTGACCTGCTCCCGAGGTGCGACTACGTCGTGATGCTCGCGAACTACAACTCATCGGCCCACCAGCTGATGGGTGCCGCCGAGTTCGCCATCATGAAGCCGACGGCCTACTTCATCAACCCGGGGCGCGGGCGCCTCGTGGACGAGCAGGCCCTCATCGATGCCCTGCGCGATGGCGTTATCGCCGGCGCCGGGCTCGACGTCTACTGGTGCGAGCCGCCAGTCACTCACGATCCGTTCGTCCCGGTCGCGCTCCGGAAGATGGACAACGTGGTGCTGACCCCGCATAACGGAGGCGCGACGTGGGACTCGCGCACCCGGCAGATGACGGCGATCGCGCAGGCCCTCGTGGCGCATATCAAGGGCAGCTGATGACCCCGATCAGCTGGGCCCTGGTCGGGACATCCGGCTACGCGGAGCGGGAGTGCCTGCCCAGCTTCGCGGCCGCGCCGACGGCGAAGCTGGCCGCCGTGGTGAGCAGTTCCGCCGTGCGGGCCGCGGACTTCGCCAGCGCGCACGGCATCGAGCGCGGCTACGGCGACATCGCGGGCGTGTGCGAGGCGGACGACATCGCTGCGGTGTGGATCGCATCTCCCAGCTACCTGCATTACGCCCACGCCCGCGCGGCGATCGCCGCAGGCAAGCACGTCCTGCTGGAGAAGCCGATCGCCCTGGACGTCCGGCAAGGCTGGGAGCTTGTCGAGCTCGCCGAGCAGGCCAAGGTCAAGCTGGCCACCGGTTATCAGGCCCGCTACGTCCCCGGGCATCAGCGCATGCGGAAGCTGATCGCCGACGGCGAGCTCGGCTCGCTGGTCGCGGTCCGCTCGCTGTACGGGATGCGGCGCCCCGGGCCACCGCGAACCTGGCGGGGGCGGCGCGAGACCGCTCGCTGGGGGGTCCTCGCGGACATCGGGACGCACCACATCGACCTGATGCGCATGCTCGTGGGCGAGGTCGCCGAGGCGACGGGCTACACCAGGCATCAGCGCGGCTTCGAGACCGAGGATCTCGCCGTCGCGGCGCTGCGCTTCGAGTGCGGGGCGCTGGGCACGATGACCGTGACCGGCAACTACTTCCGGCCCGCCACGGTCATGGAGGTGGTTGGCACCGAGGGCCGCGTGTGCGCCGTCGATACGTCGCCGGCTGGCCAGGGGACGGTGACCCTCGTGCGCGCCGACGGCGACGAGACCGACATCACAGGCGACACTCCCCTGTCCACCCAAGCCCAGCTGGCCGCCGTCACCGATGCGTTCAGCGGCATCGACGTGCCATATGCGACGGGTGCCGACGGTGCGCGGAACCTGGAGATCCTCCAGGCGATCGCGCCCTGAGACAGCCGTCGGGCGAGCCTCGCGGCACGATGCGCTCGCCCCGGGGGCGCTGGCGGCCCGGCACGTTAACTCTTGTCTCCCGCGCGTTAGAAGTACGTTTCGCCCCTTGTCCCTGTCGGCGCCGCGCGCAAGCGTCAGCGTAGACACTGTGCACAATCGATCGGACTGGCCTCGAACTGCCCGGTCCGAGCCGATCCGAAGGACACGCCACGGTTCAGCGACCAGCCGCCGTTGCGGTGCTGAACGGCCCGAGTGGGGGAGCGGATGCCAGAGACGACACCATACGCGGCCAGCCCGCCCCTGGCGGCCCCGGGCCGGGACGACCCTCGGGTAGCCTCGGTGCCGGCCGTGGATCGCGGCCCGCTCCTGCGGGTCGAATCGCTGTCCGTGCGCGTGCTGGGCAGCCGCCCGTATGACATCCTGTGCCCGACCGACCTCACCCTGGACAACGGGGAAGTGCTTGGCCTGGTTGGCGAGTCCGGCTCCGGCAAGACCACCCTGGCTATGGCGCTGCTCGGCTACGCCCGGCCCGGGACGCGGCTGAGCGGGTCGGTCCGCATCGGCGGTGAGGAGATCATCGCCGGGACGGAGGCCGCCCGCAGGAGGTCACGCGGACGGCTGGTTTCCTACGTTCCGCAGGACCCGGCCACCGCGATGAACCCGGCCCTGCGGATCGGCCTGCAACTGGAGGAGATGCTGGCGTCGACCTGGCGTGGCCGACGGCATGCCGACCGGGCGCACATTGCCGAACTGCTGGAGAAGGTGCACCTGCCGACGAAGCGCCAATTTCTGCGACGCTACCCGCACCAGCTGTCAGGCGGCCAGCTCCAGCGCGTCAGCATCGTGATGGCGCTGGTCAACCGGCCATCGCTGATCGTCTTCGACGAGCCAACGACTGGCCTCGACGTCACGACGCAAAGCCGCGTGCTCGACACGATCCGCGAGCTCGTCCGCGATGAGCAGGCAGCAGGACTCTACGTCACGCACGACCTGACAGTTGTCAGCTCGATCGCTAGCCGCATTGCCGTCATGTACTCGGGGGCGCTTGTTGAGCATGCGCCGTCGGCCGCAGCCCTGATCCGGCCGGCGCACCCGTACACCCAGCGCCTGGTCCTGGCGACCCCGAGCGCGGACCGGCGGCGCGAGCTCACCGGCATCCCAGGTGTCCCGCTGAGTCCGCGCGACCGGTCCCGGGGCTGCGCCTTCGCCGCCCGGTGCGAGATTGCCGAAGCTAGGTGCGTTGAGCACATGCCAGCCGCGCGCGTGATCGCGGACGATCATGTCGTCCGCTGCCACCGGGCCGAGGTCGTCCAGCGAGAGAGCGCGCTCGCGTCGGCCACGATCCCCTCGTCCAGGTGGCAGGAGCGGATGAATGACGAGCAGGCCATCCTCATCGCGTCTGGAGTCAGCGCCTGCTACGAGGCAGCCCCGGTCTTGCGCGACGTGGACCTCACGGTGCGCGAAGGTACCTGCCTGGCGCTGGTCGGCGAGTCCGGCAGCGGGAAGACAACCCTCGCGCGGGGCCTTAGCGGGCTGCACCCCGGCAGGATCACGGGAGACCTCTCCTTTGACGGACAGGTAATGCCGTGGCCGGCGCGGATGCGCCGTCCAGAGGTTCTGAAAGACGTGCAGTACGTCTTTCAGAACCCGATGACGTCGCTGAATCCACGCCACACGCTTGGCCGGATCATCGCCCAGCCACTGATGAACTTCGGCCTCACCGGGTCCGCGCGGGAACGACGGCTGCGCGTTCGAGAGCTGCTCGAGCGCGTCGCACTGCCCGCCGACTACGAGCACCGCTACCCAGCCCAGCTCAGTGGTGGCGAGCGCCAGCGCGTCGCCATCGCCCGCGCGCTGGCGGCGGAGCCGCGCCTGCTCATCTGCGATGAGATCACCTCCTCGCTCGACGTCTCGATCCAGGCTTCGATCCTGCAGTTGCTATGGCGCCTTCGCCAGGACGCGAACCTGACGATGGTCTTCATCACCCATCACGTCGGGCTGGTCCGTGCCGTCGCCGACGACCTGGTGATCCTGCACGACGGCGTGGTCGTGGAGCGCGGCGCGGCCAGCCAGATCCTCGACCAGCCCACCGACTCCTACACGGTGGAGCTACTGTCCAACACGCCACTCATGGCCGAACTGCCTGCCCAGGCAAGCTGACTGCGCAGCACCGGACCGCGCTGATCAGGACCCGCCCCAGGCCAAGACCAGGTCTGTCTCGCACGCCGGCAGAACCTCCTGGGTCGCCAGGGCCAGGCGCCGGCGAATCCCGGCGGGAATGGTCGCGGGGAGATCAGGCGGGCAAACGGCCGGCCGCGGCCTGATGGCCGGGCCGCCGTCGGGCCGCCGGCAGGTCAGGCCGTCCCGCTGGCTATCTGCTGGTCAACGGTCGTCCAGAACGCGCAGTTGTGCTCCGCGGAGAAGCTGGTCTCCACCGACGGCGCCGGCTCGTCCAGGCTCAGCATCTGCTGGGTGGTGGCGTTGAACAGCGGCCAGGCCGGCTGCCCGAGCGTCTCCGGGTTGCCGAACTTGGCCTGGCTGGTCCAGTAGCCCTTCATCTGCGCCGCGAGTACCTGCTGCGCCGCACTCAGCGGACCGGGGACCGGGGTGGTGATGTTGAACAGGTACTGGATCTCCGAGGCGTGGGCCGCACCGTAGTCGAACCCGTTGCCCGGGACGAACCGCTCCGGCGCGTTCTCGTCGTTGAACTCATAGGAGAAGGTCGAAGTGAACTGCGACAGCAGTGACACCGCCTCCAGGGACGGGCAGGCGAAGATCTTGTCGGTGCCGACCGCGCCGACGGCGTCTGCGGCGCTCGCGAAGCCGCTCAGCGGGTACTTCGCCTCGATCTCCGCGATGATCGCCGGGGAGCTGGTGCCGGCGGTGCCGGCGATCTCGGCCGCGTAGTTGGCCGCCGACGGCTCTGGCGCGCCCGCGAGGACGCCGAGCCCGACAAATAGCCGCCACTCGTCGTGGTTGGTGCCCATGATGACCGGGACCCGGTTGAACTCGCCCGTCCGCAGGGCGGTCAGGATCGACTGCCGCAGCACCCTGCCGTCCAGGTCGGGGGTCTCCCCGCCGCCCTGGCTGGCCAGGATGGCGGGCACCGGCAGCGCGCGCAGGCAGGCCGCGACTGCGGCCGGGGTGCTCTGGGTGCAGCCGGTCCTAGCCGCGAACGTGTTCCCGGATGCCTCTGCCTCGTCCAGCGTGGCCTGGACCAGGTCATAGCTGCCGCTCTCGATGCTGGCCCGCTGGAATAGCCCGCGGGCCAGCGGGGAATCCAGCTGGGACAGCACGCTCAGGCCGCCGGCGGACTCGCCGAAGATGGTGACGTTGAACGGGTTGCCGCCGAAGAAACGGATGTTGGCCTGGACCCAGCGCAGCGCGGCCTGCTGGTCCATCAGCCCGTAGTTGCCGGCGCCGCCCTGCTGGTCGGCCAGTGCGGAGTCGGCCAGGAAGCCCAGGGCGCCGAGCCGGTAGTTGATCGTCACGACCGTGACGCCATCGTTGACCAGCGCGGTCGGGTCGAAGTCGTCGCTCTCGCCGCTGACCAGCGCGCCGCCGTGAATCCATACCATGACCGGCCGACCGGCCAGGCTGATGCCCGGCTTGGCGAACACGTTGAGGAAGAGGCAGTTCTCGGTGGTGCTGGCGATGCCGAACGCGCCGGCATTCTGCGGGCAGTGCGGGCCGAACGCGGTGGCCTGGCGGATGCCATGCCAGCGCGCCGGGAGTTCGGGGGCATGCCAGCGCAGCGCGCCGACAGGCGGGGCCGCGTACGGGATCCCGAGGAACTCATTGATCCCGTTCACCGTCTTGCCCTGCACGGCGCCGAAGACAGTCAGCGTCACGGGCCCACCCGCCGCAGCGGCCGGGGCTGCCCCGGCCAGCGCCGCGCCGATCACGAGGGCGCCGGCCGCCGCCACCGCCGCGAGGCGGTAACGGCGCCGCCAGCCGGTTAAGTATCTGTGCATGCATCTCTCCTGCTCTGCTGGCCCCGGACTTCGCTTGCGCGGGGGACCGAGCGGCAGCCCCGTTACTCGCCAGTCTGCGACGAGGAACCGGACGCGACAACGGCTCCAGGGGCATTTCTAGAAAGATGTTCTGGCATGGAACCTAGCGGCCCCGTGGCCCGCCGGAGCACCGTGGAACGTCGGCCGCCCCGGCCGACCCGGGCCGTAGCCCGCCGGGCTTACGCCGGCTCCGGGCGACCACACGGCG
Organism: uncultured Actinomycetota bacterium; assembly: GCA_963731085.1. Taxonomy (GTDB): domain Bacteria; phylum Actinomycetota; class Actinomycetes; order Streptosporangiales; family Streptosporangiaceae; genus DASUBV01. Next base: position 1,255,229 of record CAVSUF010000018.1, on the reverse strand, counting down.
GAGGTGCTGCGGCGGGTGGAGGCGGGCGAGGAGATCGAGGGTCTGCGGGACAACCGCCCGGTGGTGCGGATCATCCCGCTGTCGTGGCGGCGGCAGTGGCTGCCTGCGCCGGAGATCGGCAGCGAGCTCGCCCGGCTGGGTCCTGACACGACCGGGCTGGCCGGGGAATTGCGGGAAGTTCTCACTGAGACGACGGATGACCTGCCGTGGTGACGGCCCGGCGGGCGCTGGCTGACGCCTCGGTGCTCATCGGCCTGGAGGCGGCCCGGCTCGACGCGGGGCGGTTCGCTGATTTTGAGTGGGGCATCTCGGCGGTCACGCTGGGGGAGGTGCGGCTCGGCGTGCTGCAGGCCCGCCGCGGTCTCGATGGCGCCGCGGCCGGCCAGTAGTGTTGTGTAGACTCATGTGTAAGGAGGCGCACATGGCAACTAACCTGGCAATCGACCCCGGCCTGCTGGAGCGCGCCCTGGAGGTCAGCGGAGAGCGCACGAAGAAGGCCGCGGTCACCCGGGCGCTGCAGGAGTTCATCGCCCGCCGCGAGCAGGCCCGCATCATCGGCCTCTTCGGCACGGTCGAGATCGACCCGGCCTACGACTACAAAGCCGAGCGCTCGCGCGCGTGAGCCTGCTCGTCGACACGAGCGCCTGGTCGCTCGCGCTGCGCCGGGACTCTCCGCCGGACGTGCCTGAGGTCTGGGCCCTGCGAGACGCCCTTGCCGGCGGCGAGATCGTAGCCACTACCGGCGTGATCCTGCAGGAACTCCTCCAGGGCGTCGTCCCGGACCGAGCCCGGGCGCAGATCACCGAGATGTTCGCAGCACTGGAATACCTCACGCCCTCTCGCGAGGATCACGTCGCTGCGGCGAGAGTGCGCAGCACGCTACGCTCTGTCGGCGTTCAGGTCGGCACGATCGATGCCCTCATCGCCCACCTGGCCATGGCTGGCGGTCACACCCTCCTCACCACGGACAATGACTTCCGCGCCGCAGCCCGTCACGTCAGCCTTCAGCTATGGCGCTCCTCGTAACCCGCTGCGCATTCGACTTGTGGATTCGGGGTGGATCGGATGGCGCCAGACACCGCAGGACAGGCGGGACTCGCGGAACCCGCAGCTAGCAGGCGGTGCGCCGAGAGCTCGGCTCATGCAGACGCCAGCCCGGGAGGGTGCAGCTCAGACCCTCCTTTCCACGCTCCAGCACATGATTGCGTCAGAACAGAAGATACCGTCCGTTGTGGGCAAATTTACCACTCATTTAGGTCATGGTACTAGCTCCAGATATCCCTGCCGGACGGCCGTTCCGGGCTGAAAATCGGCGACCGCCGCGGCGTGGAGGCATACCGGAGCGGCGGCGGATACTGCGGCCGGTACGTGCCTCCCGAGGGCATCCGCGCCCTGGCCGGTCAGGAAGGGCAGGTACTGGCCGGGCCGGATGCCGCGGCCAGGCATGCGGCAGCCGGCTACACAGGATTTCCTGCGCTCTCATCGCCGCCTACCGCAACTGCGAGGATCGTCCTGGACGACCTCACCTGCAGGATCCGGAGCCGACGCTGGCCGTAAACGCCGGCGGAAGCGAGCTTTCCTGTTAGCCGATTGTGAACCCGGGTGATAAATGATGCCGACCGCTTTATATCCCCGATTAACCATGCGCGGTGACCGGGCTGGGAGCCGATGAATGCGCGTCCTGGGTTATACATGCCAGTGATCTAGCCTATATCGCCGTCCAGATGGCTGGCCAAGCGCACCCTTGGCGAAATCTGATCGGCCCGGCGGCAGGCCCTTGCGGTCGTGGGGAGGCCTGTGCCGCGGTACCTGACCGCCGTGACGTCCCCGCCGTCGCCGCCGTCCACCTGCGCTGCGGGGGATTAGCACACCCTCCTGCCAGCCGGCTGATGCCGGCGGCCCCGCCGGGCTGAGTGACTTAACTGAGCAGCGCCTTCGCCCGCTACTGCCGCAGCGTGCACATCGTGGGGTGATCGGCGGCTGCGGCGCCTATGACCAGGTCCCGGTCACGCCGCCTTGAGTCGCGTACGCTCGGCGGCCACGATCGCGTGCCGGAGTTCGGTCTCGGAGCCGGCGGCTACCGCGTCCGGCGTCGCGTTCGCCATGTCGCTACGGCGCGCGTACTCGTCGAACGCCTCGCGCTTGCCTGCCAGCAACTCGAGGATTCGCTGGTCGACGCTGTCTTCGCACAGCAGCCGGTGTACGTCTACGGGGCGGACCTGGCCCATCCGGTGCGCGCGGGCGATCGCCTGCTCCTCGGCCGATGGCGTAAGTTGCGGCTCGGCGATGATGATCACCGACGCGGCCTGGATGTTGAGGCCCACGCCGCCCGCCTGGATCTGGGAGACCAGCACGGCAGGTCCTCTGGCGTTCGTGAGCTCGTCTACCATCGCCTGGCGGTCGGCCGACGAGATGTCCCCGGTCAGCGGTCCGATGACGGGCACGCCCGGGACGCCGTCACGCCCGGCCAGCACCTCGGTCACGGTTCCCAGCACGTCGCGGAAGTAGGAGTACACGATGACCTTGCGCCCGCCGTCTGCTGCCTCGCTGACGATCTCCGCCAGTCGCCGGAGCTTCGGCGACCCCTTCACCGTTCCAGGGACGAACGCGGCCCGGCGCATCGCCATGAAGTTCCCCTCGAGGACCGCCTTCCGGTACGCGCGCATCGCCGCTCCCTCAAGCGCCACCCACTCCTGCGTCTCCAGCCGCTCCGGCAGCTCGCTGAGCACGTCTTCCTGGTTGCGCCGCAGGTAGACTGGCGCCACCTGCTCCCGGAACCGGGTGCCATCCAGCGCCTCATCCGCGATGTCCAGGTCTTCGGCGACCTTCGCGCGCAGGTGCCCGACCAGGACCCGGAACTCCTCCACCCTGTTCTCCATCGGCGTCCCCGTCAGGAACAGTGCCCGCCTGCTCCGGCCCGCCCACTCGCTGACCGCCTGGGTGCGCAGCGCGTTCGGGTTCTTCGCGTAGTGCGCCTCGTCGACGACCATCATCGCGACCGAGACATCCAGATCTACCGGCATGGTGCGCAGCGCCTCGTAGGTCGTGACGGCAACGCCGCCCTTGGCCGCCCACTCCTGCTCGGCCGCCTGCCGCTTCGCGCCTGGCAGGTGGAGGCGGCGGGATTCCAGCAGCGTGTGCCGCTCCACCTCGCGCGTCCAGTTGATGACCACGCTCGCCGGGCAGACGACCAGGAAGTGCGTCGCGCCCTTGGCTGCGAGGTGGCACATCGCGGCGAGTGACTGCATCGTCTTGCCCAGGCCCATCTCGTCGCCGAGGATCACCCGCTCCTGGACCAGCGCGAACTTCGCGCCGAACGCCTGGTAGCCGCGCAGCGATGTCTTGAGGAGGGACTGGTCAAGGGGCAGTACGCGGACCTGCTCGACGATGTCGGCGGGGAGGAAGCCCTGGCTGGCCTCCCGCGCCGGGTCGAGTTCCGCGATCTCGATCAGCAGGCCGTTGTAGGTGACGGGGCGGGCGAGGTAGTCATTCCACAGCCGGGTCACCCGCTGCTCCCGGCCGGCCTTCTCCAGCTCAGCCTCGGCCCTGGACAGCCGCTTGCGTGCCGTGGCGGCCGGCTTGGAGCTGAGGATGGCGTCCAGCCCGGTGAGGGCCTCACGGGCTTCCTGCTTCTTCCGCCCGGAGAACGTGAAGAGCATTCTCCGCCGGCTCGCGCCGCGGGCGGCCGGGTCAAGGCGGCGCCCGATCTCGCTCGCCATCGGACTCAGGTCCGGGCCCTTCAGCGCGGACCTGGCGCGCTCGTAACGGCGCAGCGCGGCGATGAGCGCAGCCTGCTCGGCGGTCCGAGCGTCCGGGTCTATGCGAACGCGGGTGCCATCCTCGACGGACTCCCGCATCTGCGATGCGGCGGCCATGATGCGCCTGGCCGTCCTGCGGCTAACCCGCGGGATTCGCCTGAGCGCTTGCGCTCCGGCCGCGAGGACCTTGCCGACCGTCTCGAGGCCCACGCTTATGAGGGGGGCGAACGTGGCCTTCCCGCGGACCAGCTCCCGGAGGCGGTCCACCGGCATCGCGTCCAGCGCGTCGGTGACAATCTGGTCGCGCACCGCCTCATACGCTCGTCGCGCGACTTCGCGGGACTCCCCGGGCGCGGCCAGGACCGCCTCGATGGCATCGCGGACCGCGTGGCCGTCGGAGACGACGGCACGGGCCGCCTTCCCCGGGCGGAGAGGTCCGGCTTCGACGGGCTTGCCCTCAGCCGTCACCGGTTCCGAGGTCCTTGTCAGTTCTGACGCGCGCGCCACCGTGGTGAGAGCCTCCGCATTAGAACTGGCGATCGGACGGATCACGATAATAGAGGATATCGCGGTCCACGATCATCTGGGATTGCGGATGACGATGCTGGGAGCGCGGATGGGAGCCCGTTCTGCTCGTGCTGCTGCGTCCTGCTCTGCCGTGCTCGGTCCCGCTGGCGCCGCCGGAATATTGAACGTCTGTCGTCCGTGCTCCACTCTGGACCCTGGCCGATCTGCTTCCTGCGGTTTCATGGGCCCGAATCTCCTTGCTCTGCATATCGGCGGGATCGCCTATTGCGTAGGGCCGGGCGCAGTCGTCGCGCTCACGCCGGTCGCCGCGTTCTCTGGGCGGCAGTCACGTCTTGGGTTCCTGCGGCGGTCCGGGGCGCGTGGGAGGAAGCGCGTTGAAGGTCAGGCCGGTGAAGTCCCGACCCTGGATCACCGGCCCGTGCTGCGTGCCGCCGGTGATCGTGTTCGTTACGTCTCCGGACACCGCGACGTGACGGGCCTTCTCCCACCAGGCTCCCAGGGCCTGTGCGAACTCCTGGTCCGCGGCCGCCCTGGCGACCAGGACTCCGGCCAGCGCCGAGGCTCGCCGCTCATCGCCAGGTTCGCTCTGAAGTGCAGCTAGCTCGGCTGTCCCGTCCGATCCCGCGGCCGCAGTGGAACCGCCGTGCTGGGCGCGGCGGAATGGGCGGCGGGCTAATGCCGCTACCCCGTCCCAGGCCTGACCACCCAGAGCCGCCCCGGCGCCTCCGGAAACCGCCGCTAAGACCGTCCCGATCGTCACCGCATCCACAGAGCCTGTCCCTCCCGCCACTACCAGAGTGGCAAATCCGGCCGCCATGCTCCGCCGTACTACCCAGTCTGCCCTGGCTTCCCGATCGACGCCTTGACGAGCTCGTTGACGATCCTGGCGGCCAGGACGTACGCGCACCCGGTGGTCGGCCATGCCCGCCTCGATGCGCCAGCGCCGCCTTCTTCCCGGTTTCATGTCCCCGGGTTATGTTCGTCGGGAGCTTTACTCGGCAATACCTCCGGGGGCGGCCCTGATGGCTGACACCGGCGCGGGTCCCGGTCGCCTGGAACGTGCTGCGGACGGCGTGCCTGCCTGGGGAAATGTCCTGAGCGGGACGGTGCTGGGTCCGGTGGTCCAGGCGCGGTCCATTCACGGGGACGTTGTGTTCAATCTTCCCCCGACCACCGGAATGCCGGTCCCCCGGCAGCTACTCCCGGCGCCGCAGCACTTCACCGGCCGGGCTCGCGAGCTTTCGGCCTTGCGTGGCCTGCTGGCCGGGCCGCCGCCGTCTCTCACGCTGGCAGTGATCACCGGCATCGGAGGCGTCGGGAAGACCTCCTTAGCCCTGCAGTGGCTGCATGAGGTTCGCGATCGCTATCCCTCCGGGCAGCTGTACGCGGACCTGGGCGGGCACCAGCAGGCCGCGGCCGCGCGACCTGAGGAGGTGCTCGGTGCCTTCCTTCGGGCGTTAGGCCTGCCTGCCGGGCAGGTACCGGTTCGCCTGGCGGAGCGGGCGGCCGCATGGCGGTCCCTGACAGACGGGCGGCGGCTGGCCATCCTGCTGGACAATGCCGCGTCGGCGGCCCAGGCTCGGGTCCTCCTGCCGGCCCGCGGTCCCAGCCTGGTTGCGATCACAACTCGCTGGCGGATTGGCGGCCTGGCCGTGGACGGCGGGCAGTTCATCGAGCTCGGGCCGATGGAGGAGGCGGACGCGGTCAGCCTGCTGGATCGCGTCGCCGGGGCGGGCCGGGTGCGTGCGGACATGGAGGCGGCCCGGACCGTCGTCCGGCTGTGCGGGCGGCTGCCGCTGGCGCTGTGCGTGTCCGGCGCCCGGCTCGCCCCCCGGCCCCGCTGGCCGGTCGGCCGGATCGCCGCCGACCTGGCCAGCGAGCAAGATCGGCTGACCGCTCTTCACCTGACGGAGGACATGTCCGTGCGCGCCGCGTTCGACGTCTCATACCAGGCGCTGGAACCCGGGCTCCGCCGGGCCTACCGGCTGCTGGCCGTGGTCCCGGGTCCCGACCTCAGGCCGGAACTCGCCGGGGCGGCGGTCGGCGCGACCGTGCCTGAGGCGGTCGCCCTGCTGGATGCACTGGCCGAGGCCAGCCTGCTGGAGGACGCGGGGCAGGACCAGTACCGGTTCCACGACCTCGTGCGCCTGCATGCAAGGGGCCAGGCGACCGCCGAGGAGCCGGCTGCCGAGCTGACCGCCGCCATCGCCCGGAGCGTGTCCTGGTACCTGCACGCGGCCGTCGCCGCCGACATCGTGATCACGCCCGGCCGCTGGCGGCTCAACCCGATGTACGAGCAGGCCCGCGACAATGCCCCGGCCTTCGGGTCGCCAGCCGAGGCGCTGGAGTACCTGGAGGCCATCCGGCCGGGCCTTCTCGCGGCCGTGCCGGCCGCCCATGAACACGGGCTGCATCAGCAGGCCTGGCAGCTGTGCGAGGCGCTCTGGGGACTGCTGCTCTTCCGCCGGTACTACCGGCCCTGGATCGACGTGCACGTCATCGGGCTAGCCGCGGCCCGGGCCTGCGGCGACCCCCGGGCCGAGGCCCGGATGCTGGTGCAGCTGGGCTACGCGCACCTCTGCCTCCAGCAGTATCAGGAGGCCGCGCAGCACTTCCGCCGGGCACTGACGCTGCGCCGGCAGGCCGGCCATCTGGTCGGCGAGGCCACCGCGCTGGAGTACCTGGCCTTGATCGACCTGCGCGAGGGCCTGCCTGGCCAGGCCATCACCACGTTCACCCGCGCTCGCGCGGTCTACGAGCGGGTCGGGCGCCGCCGCGGCGTAGCGCTGATGACGCGGCACATCGGAGAGGCTGAGCTGGCCGCTGGCCCGCGGCTGCCATCATCAGCCTGGCCAGCGCCCGCGACGCATTTCGCGCACTGCCCGATCCGTACCAGGAGGCGCGGACTCTGATCGGGTTGAGCCAGGCGCAGCAGGAGTGCGGGCGGCCGGCGGAAGCGGTGGTCCTGCTGGAGGACGCCCTGGCCATCGCAACGCGCCTGGGCGCCCGGCACGAGGAAGCCCGGATCCGGGCTGGCCTGGCCGAGGCCGTCCTCGCGCTCGGCGCGGGCCAGCAGGCACGTGATCATCTCCGGGCCGCGCTGGCCATCTTCACGGAGACGGGGGCTCCGGAAGCCGAGCGGGTCCGGCAGCGAATCGATGCCCTGGATCAGGAGCAGCCCGGCTAGTCAGCCGACACCGAGCCAGACCGACAGGACGTCATCGAGGCGTGCGGGCCAGTCGGCGTCGGCCCGCACCGCCAGCCGGCCGGCGCCGAGCGCGGCCAGCGGGAGCCGGGCCGCTACCAGCCATCCGTACGCGAGCGCGGCGGCGGCGAGCAGGCTGTCTCGGCCGTGGCTGCCGACGGCGGCGAGGGCCACCGACTCGTGCCGGGTCCCGGCGAAAACCTCGGCGGCCGAGGCGTACGTGATAGCCAGCAGGCACCCCGGATTGCGGCCTAGCACCGCCCGGAGGGCCGCCCGGTGTGCTCCTGCGGCCCGGCTGAGCGCCGGGCAGAGCATGACGTCAGCGACAGACAGCCGGGCGGGCGGGCTGCCGACGGCGTCAGCGGCCAGGAAATCCGACGTCATCAGCGCGTAGCGGCGGCCCGGCCCGGAGCGCCGGGGCGCGTCGTCCGCGACCCAGCGGGCGCTGGCCACCCGGGCGCCCGCCCCGGACCGCACCTCGGCCGCCGCATAGGCGGCCCTCGCCGCCGATGCCGGTCACTGGCCTGCCCCGGCCGACCCGGGCGACAGCACGGGAACCGGCCGGGTCGCCGCCGTCGTCTCCGGCTCAGGCAGGCTCATCAGCTCGTACATAACCCGACGGATAACGCCGGCCGAACCGCCCGGCACATCAGTGATGCGGGACCGCACCGCCCTCGCGGTCCCAGGGTCACGCACGCTGGCCGCCCCGCGCAACTGCGGCCCGAGTCGCCGCAGGCGCGCAGCAGGGCAGCGCGCCGGCGCAGGCAGGCGGCTGGCGAGTCGGGGTCGACCTCGCCCTGGGGAAACGCCGCCAGCAGGACGGGAAGGCCGGCGGCCAGCTGCGTAGGCACCCGCCGATCCGTGGTCGCCCACCACCACGTCCGCTGCGGCCAGGACCGCTCGCCAGCCTTCCTCGGGCGGCACCAGGACCAGTCCGTTCGCCGCGGCATCAGCGAACCATCCCGCGCATTGCCGCCGTCCGTGCCATGTCCACACGTGCGGGTGCATGAAAAGGGCCACGCGGAACTCATCCCCGGGCAGTTCCGCCGCCAGCCGGGCAGGCAGGTCGGGGTGCTGCTGGAGCAGCGAGCCGGGTCCCCAGGTCGACGTGACGGCGACGAGCGTGCGGTCCTGCACGGCGAGCCCGGCCCGGTACCGGGCGCGCGACGGCAGGCTCGCCATCAGCCGGTCGAAGCAGGGATCCCCGCCGACGACGGCAGCGGGCCCGCAGGCGGGCAGGCCAGCCGCAGCCGCTTCGCGTCCCGCCGGGTCGCCACGATGACCCGGGCAGGAATGACGCGGCCCCGGTACACCAGGCTGGCTTGCTCCCGGCCCGTGGTCTCCCGCCCTGCCTCCGGCCCGCTGCCTGCCCAGCGGGCCGGGAACTTGCTGTTCCCGGCCCCGTGAGAGATCTTCAGCACCGGGGCATGAAGCTGCTCCAGCAGGCCGGGGGCGGCGGCGATGGCAAGGTCGAAAGAGGCCTGGCTGGCCTGCGGCCACGGAATCACCACGCTGCCCAGCCCGGTCAGGAAGTCGCTGGCGCCGCGGGCGAACATCGAGGCCGGGGGAACCGTGTACACGACTTGCACCCGCCGGTCCGCCTCCAGCAGCGGCAGGACATCGGCCAGCCGGGTGGCGGCCGTCAGATGATGGGCCACGGCCAGCACCGTACGCTCCGGCCGCAGGGTCTGGCCCCGCGCCAGATCCAGGCCGAACGGCCCCCGAAAGATCTCCCCGCATGACATGGCGCCTCCGCTCGGCCCCGGATTCCCCGTCTGGACTGGCAGCAGAGTGCGCCGCCGACCCTGACGACTCCTCTGCATGACACCGGACGCGTGACTGAAGGAGCAGGTCGCAGGGGGAGGGGGCGGCGCCGGCTTACCCGAGCCCGAGGCGCGGGACAACCGACCGGGTTGACATCATCGCGCGGCTACGGCAGTCTTATGGCTGCACTAAGTACTCTAGGTGCTCTAAGAACTAACCCGCCGCATGGGACCGCTTTGGCGACGCCCATGCGGCGGGCTCACAGACTTCTCGAGAACGGATAAATCAGACATCAGGTATCTAACCACATAAACTGGCCGGTTCCGGAGGCTGTCGGCGTCGGCGCGTGGCCCGACTCCCGGGGCGCCGCGGCGGGGCTCAGGCCCCCCGATGCCGATATGCGGCCCGCGAACACCAGAGCGGGCACCAGGGCGGCCAAAATAGCCAGGTAGGTGGCCTTCCTGCGGGTCGGCCTCATTGCCTGCCCGGCGGAACGGTTCACTCGGGGTTTCTCCTTAGGGTATGAGTGCCTCATCCGAGGCGTTAGTAACTCAGACCCCCCCAGTTTGGGATCGTAACGGCTGCCAGCAGCCTGCCAGGCCGGGTTCGCGAAGAAGATCGTTTGATTTAGCCTTCGGCCAGGTCAGGGACCATGTGAGATTGGATGCACCAAATCCGACTACACGGAGGGCGCCGCTGACCCTTTGCGCCTGACGGTGTCGCGGGGTGCACCCGCCGCGGCACATCTGCCGACGCGACGCGGACACCCTGATTTCTTACGCGGGAGTAAATCGACATGGGCGCGCCCGCTAATACCGTGCCGCAGGAAAGGGCAGGGCTGTAACGCCAGCGTTCCGCCGCTGAAATGGCCGGGCATGTTGCCCGGCGCTCTTACCGGGTACACCGCCTGCGGGAGTGCCTGCCGCGAATCCTCAGGGGCCGCAGGGTGGGATGCGGGCAGGCCCGGTACAGGGCGGACATGAACATCAGGGTGCTGGGCCCGGTCCAGCTGGAATACGCCGGCCAGCGGCATGACCCCGGGCCGGACAAGATTCGCTGCCTGCTGTCGATTCTGGTCCTCAGCATGAACACGGTGGTTCCCGACGACGTCGTGATCGGCCGGATCTGGGATACCAGCCCCCCGGCCAAGGCCAGGGACAACCTCATGACGTACGCCACCCGGCTACGGAACGCGCTGCGTCACGCCGGCCTGCGCGACAGCGTGCGCGTGGAGCGGCGCGCGCACGGTTACGTGCTGGAGGGCGACCGCGGCGAAACCGACATTCACCAGTTCCGCGAGATGCGCGGGCAGGCCCGGGCGTTATCCGGCCGCGGCGAACTGGACCGGGCCGCCGCGCTGCTGCGCGAGGCAGACGCGCTCTGGCAGGGCCAGGCCCTGGCCGGGCTGCCGGGCGAGGCGATGGCCCGGCTGCGGCACGGCCTGGAGGAGGAGCGACGGGCCGCCCTCCTGGATCGCCTCGACATCATGCGCTCCCTCGGCCGGATCGCGGACATGGTCGCCGAGCTTGATGAGCTGTCGGACAGGTACCCGCTGGACGAGGCGTTCCTGATGCACCAGATCACGGCCCTGCATGAGTCCGGGCGCCTGGCCGACGCGCTTGCCGTCTACCAGGCCGCCCGGGCAAAGATGATCAGCGACCTCGGCACCGAGCCGGGATCCGCGCTGCAGGACCTGCAGCAGCGGATCCTGCGGCGCGAGATAAGCCATCCGGCCGGGCTGCCGGGCGGCGAAGCCGGCTTGCCTCCTGCTCCTGACACGCTGCCGCCCGGGTCCGGCCATCTTGTCGGGCGGGATGAGGAGATCGGGCTGCTGACGGCCGGCGATGGCGGGGGCGTCTGGGCGGTGACGGGGATGCCCGGCGTCGGGAAGACCGCGTTATCCGTCGAGGCCGTCCGCGTCATGCGCGCGCGGTACCCGGACGGGCAGCTGTTCGTCAGCTTCCGGACCCACGAGCCCGGCAGCGCGCCGGCCGACGTCACCGACTCCCTGCATCGTCTCCTGATGAGCCAGGGCATGCCCGCCAGCGAAGTGCCGCCCGGGCTGCCGCAGCGCGCCGCGCTCTGGCGGGCGCGGCTAGCCCGCAGCCGCATGGCGGTCATCCTGGACGACGTCGCCGGGCTGGACCAGGTCCGGCCGCTGATCCCGGACCGGGGCCAGTCACTGATCCTGGTCACCGCACGGCGCCGGATCGAGGGGATCAGCCCGGACCGGGCCATCGCCCTCGGCCCGCTGCCCGCCGAGGCTGCCGCCGAGCTGTTCATGAGCGTGGCCGGCGCGGCGGCTCGGGCAGCCCGCCCGGAACAGGTCGCGGAGGCAGTCCGCCTGTGCGGCTGGCTGCCCCTGGCGATTCAGCTCGTGGCCAGCGGAGTCCGGCGCGACGGCGCGGTGCTGGAGGAGGTCATCCGGGAGCTCTCGCAGCCGCCCGCCAGCCTGGGCAGCGCGCTCCTGCCCAGCCCGGAGGTCACCACCGCGTTCGAGCGCTCCTACCGGACCCTCAGTGCGCGGAGCCAGCGGTTATTCCGGCGGCTCTCCCTCCATCCGGGCGCGGACATCACCGCGGCGGCCGCGGCCGCCCTGGCTGACACGGCCGCTGCGGATACCGAGTCCGTCCTGGCCGACCTGGCCGATCATCAGCTGATCGAGCGCGGCGGCCGCTCGTTCCGCCTGCACGACCTGATGCGCACGTTCGCCGGCCTGTGCGCCGCGCGCGACGAGACGGAGAGCGACCGGCGGGCGGCGTTCGGCCGGCTGCTCGACTTCTACGTGGCCGCTGCCGAGGAGGCGGACCGGGTGCTCTATCCGCATGCCCGGCGGTGCGCAACGTCGGCTGAGCCGCGTCCTGGCCGACGCGCGATCACGGCCACGCCGGCCGACGCCGCCTGCTGGATGGAGGTTGAATGGCGCAACGCCCTGGCGGTGACCCGCCGGGCCGGCGAGCACGAGCGCCAGCGGAACAGCGCGCGCCTCGGCCTGGCCCTGTCCGGGTTCCTGCGGGCCAGCGGCCGCTGGCGGGAGGCGGTCGAGGCAGGCACCCTGGCCCTTCAGGCCTGCCGAGACCGGGGGGACCGGCCCGGTGCGGCACAGGCGCTGCTCGAACTGAGCATCGTCAACGGCTCGGCCGGCGAGCACGAAGCCGCCCTGCGGCAGGCCAGGGAGGCGGCTGCGGACTATCGCGCACGCGGAGACCAGGTCGGCGAGGCCCACGCCGTGGACCAGGTCGGCGTCGTGTACTGCCAGTCCGGGCGATTCCGCGAGGCCCTCGCCCACCACCGCCGGGCGGCCGACATCTACCAGGCGGCTGGTGACCAGCTGGGCATGGCCGCCACCCTCAATCACATCGGCATCGCCTTCTACTTCCTCGGCCGATACCCGGGAGCGGTCGACCAGATAAACCAGGCCCTGCGGATGTACCGGCAGGCCGGCGACATCCGCAGCGAGGCCAAGGCGCTGAACAACCTCGGCAAGCTTCAGCTTCACAAGGGCTATTACCGGGATGCCCTGCGGGCCTTCCGGAAGGCGCTGGAGACATTCGAGGCTATCGGGGGCGAGCAGAATCACGCGATCCTGCACCACAACATCGGGTGCGCGCACTTATACCGGGAGGAGTACGATCAGGCGCTCAGCGCCTTCCGGCAGGCCCTGGCCATGTACCAGTGGATCGGTGACCTGCCGGGCATCGTCAGGGTGCTCAATGACACCGGCCTGTGCTACCAGGTGCTCGGCTATCTGAGGAATGCCCTGGAGGCCTATCAGTCCGCCATGGACACGGCCGAGCGCCTAGGTGACTCCTACGGCCGCGCGATAGCCCTGCGAGGGCAGGGTGACGCCTGCCGCGCGCTGGAGCACCGCGACGAGGCGGTCCGCCATTACCAGGAGGCCGTCCGTCTGGCCAGGGAAATCGGCGAGCGCTACCAGGAGGGCATGGCCCTGGAAGGGCTGGCAGAGATCATCGAGTTAACCGAGGGCGATGAGGCCGCGCGGATCTGCAGGCTCCAGGCGCTCGATGCCCTGCAACCGCTCGGCGTGCCCGAGGCTGAGACGCTGCGCATCCGCATCGGCCTTCCTGCGGCGGCGGAGGGCGAGGCGGCCTCCGGCGGCAACTCGGTGCAGCTGGGCTTATAGCAGGACTCACTAACGACCCGCTCGGCCGGCTGGCTCTAGCGCTGACACGGTCATCCGTGCACTCCCTTGATCAGGTCGGCCGCCTTCTCCGCGGTCATGATCGTCGGGGCGTTGGTGTTGCCGCGCGGCACCGCCGGGAACACCGAGGCGTCCACCACCCGCAGCCCGTCCACGCCCAGCACGCGCAGCTCCGGGTCCACCACCGCGCCGATCGCGCAGGTCGATGTCGGGTGGTACAGGGTCCCGCTGGCCCCTTGCGCCCAGCGCAGGATGGCGTCGGCGCTGGCGTCGGCGGGAACGTCGAACGGCCCGGTGATCACGTCGGTCAGGGCGGCCTGCGCGGCGAGCTCCAGGCCGATCCGGACCCCCGCCACCAGGCGGTCCCGGTCTTCGGCCGTGGCCAGGTAGTTGTGCGCGATGCGCGGTGACGCGTCCGGCCGCGGCGACCGCAGCATCACCTGGCCGGTGCTCGTCGGGGCGAGCACGCACGGCCCGAACGCCAGGCCGTGCTCGGTGACCGGACCCATGCCCTCGGCGTAGAACAGCACGGGTGCCATGTGGAACTGCAGGTCCGGTGCGTCCAGGTCGCCGCGGCTGCGGAAGAAGCCGCCGGCCTCGCCGATGTTCGAGGTCAGCGGTCCCCGGCCCTCGGTGGTCAGTAGCTCGACGTTGTGCGGGGCGGCCGCCGTCATCAGCGACTCGACGTCCGTGCGGTAATTCAGCAGGGTCGCGAGATGATCCTGCAGGTTCTGGCCGGCCGGGAGATCGGCGACCACCTCGATGCCGAGCGCACCGAGCAAGGCGGCGGGCCGATGCCGGACAGCTGGAGCAGCTTGGGCGACATATAGGCGCCCGCGGAGAGGATGACCTCCCGTTCCGCGCGGACGACCTCGACCTCGCCGTCGGCCCGGGCCATCTCCACGCCGTTGGCCCGGCCGCCCTCGATGACCACCTTGTGCACGAGGCTGAACGGGAACAGGGTCAGGTTCGGGCGGCCGAGCGCCGGGTGCAGGTAGGCCACGGCCGCGCTGCAGCGCATGCCGTTGCGCTGGGTCAGCTGGTAGGCGCCGACGCCGAACTGGGACTTGCCGTTGAAGTCCTCGTTGTGCTCATCGCCGGCCTGCACGCCGGCCGCGACGAAGGCGGCCGCCAGCGGGTGCCGGGACCGGCCCTCGCTGACGGTCAGCGGGCCGCCGGCACCGTGGAAGTCATCCGCGCCGCGCTGGTTGTCCTCCGCCTTGAGGAAGTACGGCAGCACCTCCGGCCAGGACCAGCCGACCGCCCCGGCCGCGGCCCAGGCATCGTAATCGGCAGCGTTGCCGCGCATGTAAATCATCGCGTTCATCGAGCTGGAGCCGCCGAGCGTCTTGCCGCGCGGAAGGTAGGCGCGCCGACCGCCGAGCCCGGGCTCCGGGTCGGTGTCGAAGTCCCAGTCCAGCCGGGTCTTGAACTGCTGGCCGAACGCGGCCGGGATGTGGATCTCCTGATCGGTGTCGGGGCCGCCGGCCTCGATCAGGGCCACCGTGACGTCCGGGTCCTCGGTCAGCCGCGCGGCCAGTACGCAGCCTGCAGATCCGGCCCCGACGATGACGTAATCGTAAGTGCTCATGGTGCCCTCCCGGCCCTTCCCAGCGACGCTGGCTTCACTGTGATGCTGGTCCGTACTAGGGCTATCCAGCTATGGGCGGCGGAAAGGAATACCCGCCCATTCCTTGGGCCGTGGCACAGTATGGGTATGCCGCAGCCCCGGCCGTTCCTCCCGACGCTGGCTCATGCCCCGACCGCCGAGATGGCGGGCCGCCTGCTCGGCGCGGTGGATGCGCTGGCCGCCGAGCTGACCGCGGAGATCTTCCGCGACGAGCATTCCTACGCGGAGAGCACGCTGCTCAGCCATGAGCAGGTGCGCGACTCGGTCCGGGACAATCTGCGCGCGATGCTGATGGCGCTGCAAGGGCATCCGGTGACGCTCGCCACCGCCCGCGCGGCGGGCCGGCTGAATGCCGAGCTCGGCATCCCGCTCGCGGCGGTGCTGCACGCCTATCGGCTGGGCGGCCGCTTCATCTGGGACCGGCTGCTGTCGGCGGCTATCGCCGAGGGCAGCGCCGCCGAGCTGCTGCCGCTGGCATCGCGCATCTGGATAGTGATCGACGAGGCGTCGAGCGCCGTGGCCGAGGCCTACCGGGCCACGACGGAGGAGCAGGCTCGCCGCCACGCCGCCGCGCGGGGCGTCATGCTGATCGCGGTGCTGGAGGGCCGCATCGGCAGCGCCAGCGCCTGGGAGATGGCCCGGCTGCTCCAGCTGGACGGACACGGGCCGTTTCTCGTGGTGTCCGCCGAGGCCGCGTCGCCCGGCGCTGGCGCCGAGCCGCTTCCCGGCGTGGCCGGGCAGCTGCGCGTCGCCGGCATCGGCTCGGAGTGGATTCACCAGATCGGGGCCAGCGTCGGCCTGCTGGCGCTGCCGTCGGAACAGGCGGTCGCGGTCGCCGGCGACCGGCTGGCCGGCATCGCCGCCGGCCGGGTCGGCATCAGCCGGCCCATTGGCTCCCCGGCGGCGGCACCGGCCGCGTGGCGGGAAGCGCAGCTCGCGGTCCAGTGCCTGCCGCCCGGCACCCGCGGCATACACGTCTACGGCAGCTCACCGGTCGCGCTGCTGGCGGTGGCCTCGCCCGATACCGCCGCCGAGGTCGCCCGCGAGGTCTTCGGCCAGCTCCGCGAGCTGCCGGTGCGGGAACAGGCCGTCCTGCTCGAGACGCTGGAGACCTGGTTCGCCGTCGGCGGCTCGACCCCCCGGGCCGCCGGGAAATTACACTGCCACCGCAATACGGTGCTCTACCGGCTCAATCGCATCGCTGACCTGACCGGCCGGCACCCGGCCGAGCCCGGCCCTTCCGCCCAGCTCTACATCGCCCTGCAGGCCGTGCGGCTCGGGACGGTGAATGCCGCCGGGCCGGGATTGGCATAGCTGGCCGGCTGACGGTTTACAGCAAAGCATCTGCCTTGGTGGCCGGAGGTTTTGGCGCCGGAGTCGGTCGCTGGTGTGCTCAAATCGCGTGGCGCCGGGCCAGCGGAATGGGCGGAGACTGGCTGCCATGGATGTCAGGGCGTCCTTCCGCATTGGCGGGCCGGGCTGGCGGCCGCTGCCGTTACCATCGCCTGGGGATCCAGCCCAGCCAGTCCTTGGAGGAGGGCACGCCGTACCGCCGGTCGCCCTGTGTCCTGCGGGATTCTTCGCTGTGGGTACTGAGTTCCAGCTGAGATCGAGAGCGGGACCACGTGTATGGCCTTCAGGATGGTCTTCGGAGAACCCCGAACTCATTGCCCAGAACCTGGGCGTTCTTGGTGGGGAAGGTTGCGGCCGCCAGGGTATGAGGTCCGCCACAGCCGTTGTCGTAATAGGTCTTCGCGAGTCCAGCGGCGGTCTGGAAGCCGGCCGAGTTGAGGGCGATGATTCCGCAGGGCAGCCAGGACGGGCAGGTGCCGGCCGGGTCGGTCTGCCGGGCGGCAAGCAGGCAAGCGGCATCAGCTGACATCTTCCGGCCCCTCCTGCCGTCCCCCTATCGGCACGGACGCACTTCCGTGCCATCCGATAACACGAGCCACCTCAACGGCCTGCTCGCTGGCGGTGAACCTGATGCCAGTGGGCTGCGTGAATACGTATGGAAACGGGTGTGAGGAAGGCTGCGGGGCCAACCGCCCCGGGCAGCCTCCCGCCGGACCCAGCGGGCCGGCCAGGTGAGCCGGCCGACAGCGGCGCCCGCTTGCCTGCTGCGGACCGAAGAGGGGCCACACGGAAAGGCGGGATCATCATGACCCTGCAGGACGGAGCCCGTCAGCTCGGGCCACGCGATGGCCGGCTGCTGCTGAAGACCAGCCGCACCGGCCTGGGCCGCAAGGTCGGCCATGACCTGACGATCGAGGTCTCCGAGTGGGCCGCCGACCTGGTCCTCGAACCAGGCGACCCGGCACGGTCCGGAGTTGCGGTGAAGATGGATGTCGGCTCGCTGCGGGTCCTGGACGGGGCCGGAGGGCTGAAGCCGCTCACCGATGCCGACCGGGCCGAGATCGAGAAGACGATCAGGGAGAAGATCCTGCGCGCGGCCGATCACCCGGTCATCACGTTCAGCTCGCAGCAGGTCACCGGCAGCCCGGCCTCGTTCGGGATCACCGGTGAGCTGTCCATCATGGGCCAGGCCCGCCCGGTCCAGGTGCAGGCCGCCGTCGTCGGCGGGAGGATCCAGGGGAATGCGATCGTCACGCAGAGCGCATTCGGCATCAAGCCCTACTCGGCATTCGCCGGGGCGCTGCGGCTCGCCGACGATATCCGGGTGGAGTTCGACCTCGCCGCGCCCGCCGGGCTATGACCGGCGCTGGCCTCAGGCGGGGAAGAATCCCCGCAGCGCCGCTGCCATCTCGGCGCGTACCGGCGCCCCCGAGATGACCACGTCGACCATGGTCACCGACGTGTGGGTGTGCCCGCTGGCCCGGATGCGGCGGACAGGCACCCCGGCGTCCTCCAGGGCGCGCCCGTAGGCGACGGCCTCGTCGCGGAGCGGGTCGAAGTCCGCGGCGACGATGCACGCCGGAGGCAGGCCGCCGCCCAGGCTGCCGCGCAGCGGGGCGGCCCGGGGGTCATCGCGGTCGGCCGGATCGGCGTAGTGATCCCAGAACCAGTCGCATCAGCGGGCTGGTGAGGACATACCCGGTCGCCGTTCTCCGTGTAGGACGGCCGGGTCAGGTCCGAGTCCGTCACCGGGGTGAGCAGGAGCTGCCCGCTGATGACCGGCCCGCCGTCGTCGCGGGCCTGCTGGCAGGCGACGGCTGCGATGTTGCCGCCCGCGCTCCAGCCGGCGACCGCGAGCTGGCCGGGGATGCCGCCCAGGCTCGGCGGCGCTGGCGTCCGCCCAGCGCACGGCCGCGACGGCGTCCTGCGCGGCGGCCGGGAACCGGGCCTCGGGGGCATGCCGGTAGTTCGACCGACACGATGATCGCGCCTGACCGGGCGCAGAGGTCCCGGCACAGCGGGTCGTCGGAGTCCAGGTCGCCCAGCACCCAGCCGCCGCCGTGGAAGTACACCACCACCGGGTGCGGCCCCTCGGCCGGCTCCGCCGGCCGGTACAGGCGGTAGGGCAGGTCCCCGTCCGCGCCGGGCAGCACCCCGTCCGTGACCTCGCCTACCTCAGGACCAGGGGGCCGCTGGGCCGCCCCGGCCGCCATCAGCGCCCGCGCGTCGGCGACCGGCAGGGTCTCCAGGGGCGGCAGGCCCAGCTCGGCCATCGCCTCCAGCACCCGGGCGACATCGGGCTGCATGCTGCGGATCACCCCGTCCCGGCACTGGGCTCCGCCCGGGCCGGCCATCCGGAACCCGAGGTAGCCCTGGGCGGCCACCTCATCGCACGCCTGCCGGTACGCGTCCACCCCGCCGATGTAGGGCAGGAAGACGCGCGGCTTGCCCGGCACGTTCGCGCCCATGTACCAGGAGTTCGGCGGTGGGATGCAGGCTGATGGCGGCGCAGTCCTGGACATGCTGGTCCCAGGCGGACTCGGCCAGCGGGGTCGGCTCGATGGCCTCCAGCCCGTCATCGCGCATGGCCGTCAGGCAGTCGGCGACCCAGTCGACGTGCTGCTCGATCGACACCGCCATGTTCGACAGGACCGACGGGCTGCCCGGCCCGGTGATCATGAAGAAGTTCGGGAACCCGGCGGTCATGAGGCCCAGGTAGGTGGAGGGCCCGCCCGCCCACTTGTCCTGGAGCGACACGCCCCGGCTGGCGACGTCCACCGCCACCAGGGCGCCGGTCATGGCGTCAAAGCCGGTGGCGTACACGATGGCGTCGACCTCGAAGGCCTCGTCCGCGGTGTCGATGCCGCTCTCGGTGATGCTGGTGATGGGCTGCTTGCGCAGGTCGACGAGGCGGACGTGCGGGAGGTTGTAGGTCTCGAAATAGCCGGTGTCCAGGCAGGGCCGCTTGGTGCCGAAGTAGTGGTCCGGGGGCTGAGCGCCTCGGCGGTGCCGGGATCCGGTCACCACCGAGCGGATCTTCTCGCGGATCATCTCGGCCACGATCTCGTTGGACGCCGGATTCACCCCCTGGTCGGCGAAGACGCCGAGGATGCGCGAACAGCTCGCCCTGATCCCACGCCGCCTCGAAGCGCTCCCGGCGGACCGCCTCGCTGGCCATGACGCCGAGGATGTCGGTCGATCTCTCCGGGCACCCCGCCCGGGGACCACCGGGCGGCGTGCCGGTAACCGTCACGGTCCTCGCGCAGCCGCTGCAGCCGGTCCGCCGCCGCCGGGCCGTTGCGCGCCGGGATGGAGAAGTTCGGGGTGCGCTGGAAGACCGTGAGCTGGCTGGCCTGCGCGGCGATCAGCGGAATGGACTGGATGCCGGACGAGCCGGTTCCGATGACGGCGACCCGCTGGCCGGTGAAATCGACGCCCTCGTGCGGCCAGCGGCTGGTGAAGTAGACGTCGCCGGCGAAGCGGCCGGCGCCCTCGATGTCGGCTGACTTCGGCATCGAGAGGCAGCCGCTGGCCATGACGTAGTACCGGCAGCGGAGCTGCTGGCCGCGATCGGTCGCGAGCAGCCACCGCTTCTCCGCCTCGTCCCAGCGGGCGGAGATGACGCTGGTGGAGAACTCGATGTCGGAGCGCAGGGCGTAGCGGTCGGCGACGAACCGGAGGTAGTCAAGGATCTCCGGCTGCGTGGCGTACTTCTCCGACCATGTCCACTCCTCTTCCAGCTCCGGGTCGAAGCTGTAGGCGTAGTCCGTGGTGGGGATGTCGCAGCGGGCGCCGGGGTAGCGGTTCCAGTACCAGGTCCCGCCGACATCGCCGGCCGAGTCCAGGACCCGCGACGGAGAACCCGAGCCCGCGCAGCCGGTAGAGCAGGTACAGACCGGAGAACCCGGCGCCCACGACGACCACGTCGAGCTGCTGCGGGGCAGTGCCTGGCTGGCTCACGAGAAGCTCCCTTGGGATCACCGGTGGTGCTGCGGGGCGTTCGGGCTGGGAGGCTGCTGGGGACCTGCCAAAACTCTACGATCAGTCACGTATGCGCGTAAACAAGTCACGGCGATCATTTCTGATCCGGGGCCAGGGCGGTGCCCGGGTCGCCGCTCCTGCGCTCAACGCGACCGCCGCCCGCACCGCAGATTCAAGATCATTGGTTGTAACGAGGGCGCAGCGCCGGAGTCCCGCAGCACGTAGCCGCCATGAGGGCGTCGTGGCCGGCGGCTCGGCCTTAGGCTGGCTTCCGGAGTGGGAGCCGCGAGAGGAGACCCGGGTGCCGTACGTCGGCCGTGGCGGGGCGAGGATCTGGTACACCGTGCAGGGGGCGGGGTTCCCGATGCTGACGCTGGCGCCGGGCGGGATGCGGTCGAGCGTGCCGCTGTGGGAGGTGGCGGCGATTAACCCGCTGACCGCGTTTGCCGGGCAGTACCAGATGATCGCGATGGACCAGCGCAACGCCGGCCGGTCCGCTGGCCCGCTGGAGGCCGGTGACCCGTGGGGCGCGTACGCGGCCGACCAGCTGGCGGTCATGGATGATCTGGGCATCGACCGGTTCCTGGTGTTCGGCTGCTGCATCGGCGGCCCGTTCATCCTGAAGCTGTGCGAGCTCGCGCCGGAGCGGGTCGTCGCGGCCGTCCTGGAGCAGCCGGTCGGGATCATCGAGAGCAACCGTGAGCTCTTTAACGGCATCTGGAGGCAGTGGGGTGAGCGGCTCGCGGGCGAGCGCGACGAGTACAAGATCTGGGCCGCGATGAGATCGAGGCGTTCGCCACGGCGATGTGGGCGCCGGGCTTCGCCGTCAGCGTGACCCGCGACCAGGTGCGGTCCTTCCGCACGCCGATGCTGGTCCTGCCCGGGGTCGATGAGTACCACCCGGCCGAGGCCGGCCGCGAGATCGCCGCGCTCGCGCCGGCTGCCGAGCTGATCGAGCCGTGGAAGGACCCGGAGCATCTTCCCGCCGCCATCGAGGCGGTCGGCCGGTTCCTGCGAGACCACACCCCGCGCTAGATCACCAGCGAGCTAGCTGGGCCGGATCAGCCTGAAGGAGCTGAACACGGCACGGGCGGCGGGAGGTCATGACGCTCGGGCGTTCAGGGGCCTGGATTACGCTGTCGGCCGTGAGTATCGAGTCGGGGAGTGCTGCCCGCCAGTTGTGCGCGGCGGGCGAGGAGGCGCTGGCGGAGGCCGCGTTCCGCACCGGGGAGCTCGCCGGGGCGGAGAGGCTGTTCGGCGAGGCGCTGGCCCTGGCCGGGCAGGACGTTTATATTACGTGACCGGGAGGCTGAGGCCCTGGCTGTCGGCGGGCTGGGGATGGCGCGTCACTACGCCAGCATCGCCGTGCTGGTCGGCGGCCTGGTGCCGGGCGATGCCGAGGTGGCCGCGGAGGAGGAGCTCATGCGCCGGGCGCTGGGCATCTGGCAGGAGATCGGTGACCCGGCGGGCACCGCGCTGGCCCTGTTCGGCGTCGGCCTGGTGCTCCAGGTGCTGCGGCGCGACTGGGACGCTGCGATGGCGTATTTCTGGCCGTCATTCGGCCTGGCTGAGGCCGTGGAGGAAAGCGGCGACCTGTACGGGCGCTCGGAGATCCACCGGCACCTGGGTTTTTACTACCTGGCCAGGGACGTCCGGCCGCGGGAGGCGGTGCGGCAGCTGGGGTACTCGCTTGCCCTGCGCGAGAGGCTGGGCGATCCGCGGCGGATCCCTAGCGCCCTGGCCGCCCTGGGCGAGGCCGAGATGGCCGCCGGAAATCCGCGCCGCGCCGCCGAGTTGCTCGGCCGGGCGGTGACGCTGGCTTTTTTTGATGGATCGCGAGGCCCGCCTGCAGCCCTGGCGGATTCACGATGCCGAGCAGAATCTCCGCACGGCCGAGGCGGCCCTGACCGCGCCAGGCTAGGCAGGCACGGGCCGGGGGACCGCGCGGGCAGCGCCGTGGCGGTTACCTTCCTAACTGGGGTCGTTGAGGCGGGTGCGGGGGCCGCGGATGGTGAACAGGAGCAGGCCCGCCGCGAAGACCGCGCAGGCGCAGATCCAGGCGCCGCGGTCGGCGGGCGGGCGGACCGGCCAGGTCCACGGGGCGGTCCAGCCTTCGAGCAGGGCGTACTGGCAGAACGCCAGGTATCCCATCGGGAGCGTCCAGGCGGGCAGGGCGCCGGTGGCCAGCGAGCACAGCAGCCCGATGCCGGTGATCCCGATGACGTTCCTGGACAGCACCAGGACGCCCTCGTTGAGGCTCTCCCCGGCGGCGCCCAGCTGAAGCAGCGCGATCGCCAGCCCGCACATCCCGGCGGCGGCGAACAGGCGCAGGCACGGCAGCCAGCGGCAGGAGCCGCTGAATGGGCCGGTCCAGCCGGATCTCGTCGGTCGGGCAGACCTCGAAGAGCCGCTCGATCGCCTCCCGCGCCAGCTTGTAGCAGAGGGTGCCGCCAGCGCCCGTCAGCAGCGGATCGGTGATCCGCTCGGCGCCCGGCTGGAGCGTCGAGAGCACCCAGTGCTGGTAGGACTCGATCATCTTGATGTTGGTGTGCGCGGTGGCGACCGCCGTCTGAACGACCGCGGCGTCATACATTTTCTCGTAGCCGAGCATCCTGATGCCCCGGCCTTTCGCGAGGTCGTGGAACGCCTGGAGCGCGTAGCGCGCCATGCCGAGCGGCAGCGCCGCCACGAACGCGTAGCCCATGTCCCCGACGCGCAGCGCCGCGAAGGCGTCCGCGACCCGGCGCGACACCCGGTGCTCGGGGATGAACAGCTCCCCGCACTCCACGGAGTTGCTCCCGGTGCCCGCTGCGCCCATCACGTGCCAGTCGTCGACGATCGTCAGCTCCGACAGCGGGATCAGGCAGAAGGCGTCCAAGGCGGTTCCGTCGCGCTCCTCGACCGAAACGCGCAGCAGATTCCAGTCCGCGTGATGGCAGCCGCTATTGAACGGCCAGCTCCCCTTCCCCGGATCCGGTAGCCTCCATCGACCGCCTCGCAGGCCGCGCCCGCCTGGCCGAAGGTGCCGGCGAACCTGGCGTCTGGCTTCTCGGCGTACACCTCGGCCAGCGTCTCCTCGGGCAGGCTCTCCGCCATGCGGCCGATGCCGCTGTAGATCTGCAAGACCCAGCAGGTGGACGGGCAGCCGCTGGCGATGTGGGTCATCGCGGTCGCCGCCGTCGCGGCGTCGGTGCCGTAGCCGCCGCGGTTCGCCGGCCTAAGCATCCGGAAGAGGCCGGCTTCCTCGATGGCCTGCACGTTCTCGCCCGGCAGGTGGCCCAGTCGTTCAGCCAGGCTCGCGTTCGCCCGCAGGAGCGGGATCAGCGACTCCGCGCGACTGATCAGCTCCTCGGAGCTGGGCGCCACCGACTTGCCGTCAATCGTCGCTTCGGTCATGTTCGTCCCTTCCCTGAGGATGAGCCGTGGTCGCAGGCAGCCGGTCGTGCATCGAGCGATTCGCTATGAATCGGTAGTAACGAATCGCTCGACCTCGCCGCCGCCTGCCAACGCCGGGTGATCGCCCGGTCACGACCGACCTGGCCCCAGAGCCGGGCCAGCAGCGCGCCACTGGCAGCCCGAACGCGGATCTTGCATGCGGCCAGTCGCTGCTTCCCAGGGCATCCTTACCGGAAGAGAGCGACGCGGCAACGATCGCGTTCCGCTCGACGGAACGCTGCGCCTTTTCATCTTGAGTAGAGCAAGGGCATCGGCCGGCGTGAGCCGCAGGCCAGTCGCCAGCGGCGAGCGGGCCGGGGAGACCGCCGCGACGGCCATGACTTGCATCAGTGCCGCAAGCCCATGCGTGCCGCCATCGCTGTTTTCAGCGCGAGGGCGGATTATCCAGAACGTGAGGTTCTCCGAGTTCTCCGAATTGCCGTCCGAATCGTCAGAGATGGCTGAGGTGGCCAGGCGCGCTGAGGCGGCTGGAGCCGGTCGCGCAGGTCGTGCACGATCGCCCACCACAGCTGCCCGCGCAGCATCTCGCGCGGCGAGTCGGCCTTGTCGCCGAACCGCATCGCCCACGGCCCGCCGTCCCCCCGGCCGAGACCATGCTCGAACAGCAGTACCAGGTGCCGGTCGTCGCGGCCGAACTGCCGGTCATACAGCAACTGCCCGTCGTTGGCGTCGGCGCCCGCGGTCAGCAGCAGCCCGGCGAGCGCGAGCGCGTGCGGGTGCTCGTCCTCGTCGTGGCTGCCCAGCGCGCAGGTCGCCGCCGTGTACGGCGGGTACAGGCCGTGCCACAGGTAGCCGGCGTTCGGGTCGCCGCCGTGCTCCAGCAGCGCGCGGGCCGTGCCGAGCGTGGCTTCCTCGCTGATCCCCGGGTCGTGCCGGGCGCTCGCGAGGTACAGCAGCGGCTCCCACCCGTACGGGCCGCCCTCGCGGCTGGCCAGGGCCGGGTCGGCCGCGAGCTGCGCCCGGACCGACGCCTCGTCCCCGGCGGCGGCCGCGACATGGATGCTGGAGCGGGCCAGCTCCGGGTGGGCGGCCAGCACCCGGGCCGCTCGTTCCCAGCGGGAGGGCTCGTCGTCGCCGCCGAAGCGCAGGCAGGCGAACGCGAGGAACTCATCCGCCGCTCCGGAGATCTGGTCGACCTCGTCGGGGGACCGGCGGTACCGCTCGATCATCTCCAGGTGCTGCCTCAGCCGCGCCCAGGACGCGAACCCGTTGTGCCGGGCAACGACGAGCTGCGCGCCGGTCAGCGTGACCGCGTGCGCGCCCTTCGGGTGATACTCGGCGACCAGGTCCAAGACCCCGGGAACGCCCGCGCGGGCCAGGTCCCGCACGTCCTTGGCCTGCTTGCGGAGCTGCTCCAGGCTGGCGTCGTCGGGCAGAGATACGGGTGGCATGCGGCCAACCCCCTTTCACCGCCTGCGGTCCGCATCGTCAGGCCGAAAGGAGGCTGATGAGCCAGCATCGTTCGTGACACACCTGCTCGGGTGGGCTCAGCCCTGTCCGCGGACCCGGCGGCGCCCCGCGCGCCGACCCCGAGACTACGCCCCCCGCCGACCCGGAAGTGCAGGAGTCCTCGGACGGGAGTCGCGCCTGCGTCTTGTTGTCCGCAGGGGCCGGGCCTGCCGGATCCCGGCCGCGCTCAGCACCCTGGCGGCGTGCTCGTAAAGGTTTGCGCTGACGATGCTAGAGGCCAGTCGGTCGATCAGCCGGACCGCTTCCGAGTAATGCCTGCAGCGAGAGATACACAAACACGATCGACAGGAGGCCGCGGCAAGATCCCGGAGTTTGAACGTTATTTCGCATGGCCCCGCGTGACTTGCTTGTCCGACGTGACCGTGTGTCCCGCCGGGCTGCTCCCCGGATGTTAGTAACATTCCTGACATAATTTCGACCCGTCACTTTAGTGACAAATAAGTGGCAAGGGGTGATGCTGGTGGCCAGAACCGTACATAACGTCTTTACTTGATCAAGGAGCTCATCGTGCGGAGATCCCGGTCAACGCTCGCGGCCCTGGCTGCCGTATGCATCGCGGGCTTAGTCGCTTCCGCCTGCGCCAGCAGCACTAGCAGCGGAAAGGCACCGCCGTCCGGCGGCGCCAGGGTCAAGGGCGGGACGGCCACGGTGGGCTTCGACGCGGGCGGCGGCGCCAACTACATCTTCCCGCTGTTACCGCCGGCTGACTTCACCACCGCGAACTCGCAGGGCTTCCAGTGGCTGATGTGGCGGCCCCTGTACTGGTTCGGCACGGGCAGCGCGCCAACCATTAACACCAGCCTCAGCATCGGCAACCTGCCGACGTACTCCAACGGCGGCAAGACGGTCACCGTGACGCTGAAGCCGTACCAGTGGTCGAACGGCCAGCCGGTCACCGCCCGGGACGTCCAGTTCTGGGAGAACCTGGTCGCCGCCGATCCGGCTAACTACGGGGCGTCCGTGCCGGGCGGCTACCCGGGCAACATCGTCAAGACCACGGTCATCAACTCCACGACGATCTCGTTCACGACGGACAAGGCCTACAACACCCAGTGGTTCCTGTACAACGAGCTGTCCAACATCACGCCGCTGCCGCAGCAGGCCTGGGACAAGACGAGCGCGACCGGCAAGGTCGGCAACGACGATCTGACTACCGCGGGGGCGCTCGCGGTCGACAAGTTCCTGACCAGCCAGTCGCAGCAGCTCTCGACCTACGCGAGCAACCCGCTGTGGCAGACGGTGGACGGCCCCTGGCGGCTGACCCAGTTCGACACCAACGGCGACCTGACCATGGTGCCCAACCCCCGGTACAGCGGGCCGGTCAAGCCGACGCTGGCGGAGTTCAAGGAGCAGTCCTTCACCGATACCAGCGCCGAGTTCAACGCGCTGTCCAGCGGCTCGGGACCGGATGTGGGCTTCATCTCCAACGTCGAGGAGAGCGCCCAGCCGCGGCTTGACCGTCTCGGGTACACCCAGTCGCACCAGTACGACTTCTCCATCGCCTATGACGCGCTGAACTTCAACAACCCGAAGCTCGGGCCGCTGTTCAGGCAGCTGTACATCCGCCAGGCGATGCAGGAGCTGATGGACGAGACCGGCCTCGGCAAGAACTACTTCGGCGGCGACGGGTATAACGTCTGCGGCCCGGTGCCACCGCAGCCGGCCAATGCCTTCGCCGACGCGTACTCCAGGTCCTGCCCGTATTCCTATAACCCGGCCCGGGCGGCGCGGACGCTGTCGGCCCACGGCTGGAAGGTCGTGAAGAACGGCGTGGACACCTGCGCGTCGCCGGGAACCGGGACGGCCCAGTGCGGGCCGGGCATAGCCGCGGGGACGAAGCTGGAGTTCCCCTACATCTACGACAGCGGCGGCATCGCGTTCCCGAAGTCCCGCGTGCAGATCGCGGCGGACTTCGCGCTGGCCGGGATCAAGCTCGACCTCAAGCCGCTGCCCGCCAACGTGGCCGAGTCGGAGGCGACGGCCTGCCAGCCGTCCCAGGCAGCGTGCTCGTGGGGCATCTTCAACACCGGGTGGGTCTACTCCCCGGATTACTACCCCAGCGGCGAGGACCTGTTCGAGACCGGCGCGACGGCCAACTTCGGCAGCTACGACAGCCCCACCGCGAACGCGCTCATCGCGGCGACCACCCTGCAGTCCAGCGAGGCGCCGCAGCAGGCGCTCAACGCCTACCAGAACTACCTCACGCAGCAGGTCCCGGTGCTCTGGGAGGGCGACACCTTCGGCCTGACCGAGTACAAGACGAACCTGCACGGCGTGACGCCGTTCAACGTGTTCGACGCCATTAACCCGGAGAACTGGTTCTACACGAAGTGACGGCCTCAGGCGGCGCCGGCGGTCGCCGGCGCCGCCACCGGGTGCAGCGGGAAGTGGCAGGCCGTCTCGTGCGGCGGCGCGCCAGCCACCTGGCGCAGCAGCGGCAGCATCGGCGGCTCGACCACGGTGCACACCTCCTGCGCCCGCGGGCAGCGGGTGTGAAACCGGCAGCCGGGCGGCGGCGAGATGGGGGAGGGCAGCTCACCCCGGATGGCGGCCCGTTCCCGGCCGCCGCGCGCGCCCGGGTCCGGCACCGGGACCGCCTCGAGCAGGCCCGCGGTGTAGGGATGCGCCGGCGCCTCGTACACGCCGCGGGTCGGTCCGGTCTCGACCAGCTTCCCGAGGTACATCACCCCCACCCGGTCGGCGATGTAGCGGACGACGGAAAGGTCATGGGAGATCAGCACGAAGGCGAGGTCATGATCGGACTGCAGGCGCACCATGAGGTTGAGCAGCTGCGAGCGGATCGAGACGTCGAGCGCCGAGACCGGCTCGTCGGCCACGATCAGGCGCGGGCCCAGGCACAGGGCGCGGGCGAAGCCGATCCGCTGCCGCTGGCCGCCGGAGAACTCGCGGGGCAGCCGGCGTCCGGAGTTCCCCGGCAGCCCCACCTCCCGCAGCAGCTCCGCGACCCGCTCGCCGCGCTCGTCCCTGGTCAGCATCCGCTGCACCACCAGCGGCTCGGCCAGGATGGACTGCACCCGCATTCTCGGGTCCAGCGACGCGTAGGGATCCTGGAAGACCATCTGCAGGGCGCGCCGCTGGCGCCGCAGCGCCCGGCCGCGCAGCCGGCCGATGTCCTGGCCAGCCATCATGACGGTCCCGAAATCGGGCTTCTCCAGCCCCACCATGAGCCGCCCGATCGTGGTCTTGCCGCACCCGGACTCGCCCACCAGGCCGTACGTCTCGCCGCGGCTGACGGTCAGCGAGATGCCGGACACGGCCTTGACCGAGCCGAGCACCCGGCCCGCGACGCCCCGCCGCACCGGGAACTCCCGGACCACGCCGTCGAGCACCAGCAGCGGCTCCGCCGGCGGCCCGGCCGGGGCCGGCTCCTGGTCCCGCGCGACCACCTGGATCGCGGCGCGCGAAGAGGGGCCGTCGGCGGAATCGGGATCATGCTGCCGAGGATGAAAACAGGCATACTCATGGCCGCCGTTCTCGCTCCGCACGGCAGGCATCCGCTCGGAGCATTCGGCAGTCGCGTAACCGCAGCGCGGCGCGAACCGGCAGTGCGCCGCCGGGCTGGCCAGGTCGGGCGGCGTCCCGGGAATGGCGGCCAGCGCGGTGCGCGCGCCGATGGTGACCGTCGGGACCGCGGCGAGCAGGGCCTCGGTATAGGGATGCCGGGCGCGGGCGAACAGCTCGTCCCGGGGCGCGGACTCGATGACCTGCCCCGCGTACATCACGAGCACCCGGTCGGCGTGCTCCGCGATGACGCCCATGTCGTGGGTAATGAGCAGGAGCGCCATGCCAAGCTCCCGCCGGAGGCGCTGCAGGAGGCTGAGGATCTGGTCCTGGATGCTCACGTCCAGCGCGGTGGTGGGCTCGTCCGCGATCAGCAGCTGCGGCTCGCAGGCCAGGGCGATGGCAATGCAGACGCGCTGGCGCAGGCCGCCGGAGAGCTGGTGCGGGTAGCTCCGGATCCGCTCCGCGGGACGGGGGATCCCGACCATGTCCAGGAGCTCGAGGGTGCGCTCCCGCAGCCCGGCCCTGGCCACCTTCCGGTGGATCAGCAGGGACTCTTCGATCTGGTCGCCGATGCTCATGGTGGGGTTCAGCGCCGTCATCGGGTCCTGGAACACCATGCCGATGTGGTGGCCGCGGACCCGGGACATGTCGTTCTCGGACAGGGCCGTCAGGTCCCGGCCGTCCAGCCAGACCGACCCGCCGACGATGGCGCCGCCGTCGGGCAGCAGGCGCAGGATCGACTGGCCGGTCATGGTCTTGCCGCTGCCCGACTCGCCGACCAGCCCGACGGCCTCGCCGGCCTCAATCCGGAACGAGACGCCGTCCACCGCGTGCACGGTCCGGTTCGGCAATACCAGGTGGGTGGTGAGGTTCTCGACTTCCAGCAGGGCCACTGGTCCTCCGATGTCAGTCGCGCACCGTTGCCGTGTGAGGTTTCTTCCCTAGTGTGCCATTATCCGGTTATCCATAAGTCGCACGGAGAATCATGATCGCCTTCATAGCCCGGCGGTTCGCGCAGTCAGTAGTGATCCTCCTGGGCGTCACGCTGCTGACCTTCGTGCTGCTGCACCTCATTCCCGGCGGCCCGGCGCGGGGTATCCTCGGCCCGCGTGCGACCGCCCCGCAGATTGCCGCCTTCGAGCAGGAAAATGATCTCAACAAGCCGGTATTCGAGCAGTTCCTGCTCTATCTAGATCATTTACTGCGCGGGAATTTCGGCTACTCCTACAAGCTGAACCAGACCGTGGGCTCGATCTTCGCGCAGGATCTGCCCAAGAGCCTGGCCCTGGTCGGGCCGCCGACATTCCTGGCCCTGGGCATCGGCGCGCCGCTCGGCATCTGGCAGTCCCAGCGCCGCGACAAGCTGGATGATCACCTGATCACCGGAGTCGGCTACATCCTGTACGCGATGCCCGACTTCTGGCTGGCGTTCATCCTTATTGACATTTTCGCGATACGCCTTTTCTGGCTGCCGCCCGTCGCGCCGTCGAGCCCGACCTGGACGGCGGCGTTCACCGACGCGAAGGCGATGATCCTGCCCTGGGCCACGATCACCCTGGTCTCGATCGCCATCTTCAGCCGCTACATGCGATCGTCGGCGCTGGACGCGCTGTCGCAGGACTACATCCGGACGGCGCGGGCCAAGGGGGCACAGCGGGGGCGGGTCCTGCGGCGGCACGTGATCCGCAACGCCTCCATCCCGATCATCACGCTCGTCGGGCTGTCCGTCCCCGGGCTGCTCGGCGGCGCGATCCTGGAGGAGGTCGTGTTCAACTATCCCGGCATCGGCCTGGCCACCTACAACGCGGCGCTCGACAAGGACTACCCGATCCTGATCGGCACGACGATCGTCTTCGGGGCGCTGACCATCGCGGGCAACCTCATCGCCGATATCGCCTACGCCTACGCCGATCCCCGGGTGCGCGTCACATGACCGGCCGCCGGACTGGAGGTGACGCGGCATGAGCATCGGGTCCGAGCCGCGGCGGACGCTACCGCCAGCTCGCGAGCCGGCCGCCGAGGCGGCCGAGAGCGCCGAGGCCAGCACCGGGCCGCGCCGCGGCGAGATCGCCGCGCAGATGTTCTGGGGCGGGCGGCTAGCCCGGATCGGGACGTCGGCGATCCTGCTCACCGTGGTGTTCTGCTTCGTCGGCCCGCTCGTGTATCACGGCGACTACATCCACCCGAACGAGCTGCTGCTGACCAGGGCCCGTCCCGGCTGCACCCGCTGGGAACGGACGGCAACGGCCTCGACGTGCTCGCCGAGCTCATGGTCGGCGGCCAGACGGCCCTGGAGATCGGGCTGGCCTCGGCGTTCCTGGCGTCCGCGTTCGGCACGGTTTACGGCGCCGTCGCCGGATTCCTCGGCGGCTTCTGGGATGCCGTGCTCATGCGCGTGGTCGACACGATGCTCGCCATCCCGGCCCTGCTGCTCCTGCTGCTGCTGGCCGTCATCTTCTCCAGCTCGGTCCCCGTGCTCATCATCATCCTGGCGCTGTTCGCCTGGCTGGGGCCGGCCCGGCTGGTCCGCGGCGAGACGCTGACGTTACGGACCCGCGAGTACGTGCAGGCGGCCCGCCTGATGGGCGCCGGCAGCGTGCGCATCGTCCTGCGGCACATCGTCCCGAACGCGCTGGGCACCGTCGTGGTCAACACCACGTTCCAGATCGCGGACGCCGTTCTCGCGCTGGCCTCGCTCAGCTTCCTGGGCCTGGCCGCCGCCCCCGGCGGTCAACTGGGGCGGCATGCTCAGCGACGGCACGGACTACCTGACCGCCGGCGCCTGGTGGCTCGTCTACCCGGCCGGCGCCGCGATCGTCATCACGGTCGTCGCCTTCAACTTCCTTGGCGAGGGCATCGAGGAAGCCCTTGGCGCCCGCGCGCGCACCTGATCCCGCATCCGCACGTTAGTCCTGGCGCAGGAACCGCCGGCTGATACCGCGACTATGTGGAAGTCCGGGACCGGCGGCGCGGGGTCGGCGACGCTTACAGCTTGAACGTGGCCTTCCAGCCCCATCCGTGACTGGTGACCGTGTCGCGCAGCGGGCCCGTCATGTCGCTGGCGTTGAAGCTGTAACCAGGCCCGGGCTGGGGCCTGCCCGCCGCCGAGGGTCCGGTGTGCCATGACGTGCTCGACTGCTGATTGTCGTGCCGCACTTCGTGCGCGGTCCGGTCGAGTTTCATCCTGATCCGGAATGCCGTCTTCAGGCCTTGTTCTGAGGTCGCCGCGTGCTGTTCGTCGGCGTACTGCCATTCGGCCACCAGATCGCAGTGGTGGCCGGCGCCGTCGCGGACCTGCCACGGCTCGCCGTCGCCGATGGCCAGCAGCGCCGTGCGCAGTTCGTCCGCCGGGACCGGTGGGATCCCGGGCTGGGCCGACCGCGACCCGGTCAGCTTGTCGAGCAGACCCATGCCCACCTCCGGCCGAACCTAGCGACAAGGAATACCGTCCACGGCACTGCGAATAGGCAGCATAGCCGCCCGGACGTCACGGGCTATCGAGGCGTGCGTCGACGTCGCCCAGTGACTGGGTCCGGCTGGCGACTCGCTGGTGCGGGGCGGTTGCGGGGAGTGGTGGAGCGAGCGCGATTCGCGCGGCGAGGCCCTCCTGATGTGCCGTATCGGCTATGGACGTGTGGCCTCAGTCCCCTTGCTCCGGGTGGCCGGCGGGCGGACGATAGACGTAGGTAACACCGTGTATGTGAACGATTTCGCTTGGTGATCGTGTTCTGAGTGTGCCGTGGGACCGCCTGCGGGCGCGGCGGCTCTGCGAGCGGCAAGGTGCATGCGCGCGGTCGCGCACGACGAGCAGAACACAGGAGGATCAGCCATGGCACATCCAGATGAGGACCTGGTGCGGGAGGCCTTCGCGGCGTTCGGGCGCGGGGACATCGACGCCTTGCAACGTCAGTACTTCGCTGCGGACATCCGCTGGCACTTCCCCGGCCGCAGCGTCCTGGCCGGGGACCACGGGGGAGTGGCGCAGGTGGCCACGATGCTCGGCCGGCCCGCGGCGCTGTCCGGCG
The DNA here is from genome assembly GCA_963731085.1 of uncultured Actinomycetota bacterium. Taxonomy (GTDB): domain Bacteria; phylum Actinomycetota; class Actinomycetes; order Streptosporangiales; family Streptosporangiaceae; genus DASUBV01. The sequence continues at coordinate 1,222,372 of CAVSUF010000018.1, read as the reverse complement.
GGACACACCGGCTCGAACTGCACGACGTGATCGGCAATGACGACCATGTCGTCGTGCTCGCTACCGCCCGCGCCGAACGGGCAGGCCGCCAGCTGGAAGCGAGCGTCGTCCATGTCTTCCATATCCGTGACGGCAAGGTGGCCGAGGCCTGGACCCACCATGACGACCTTTACTCCCTGGATGAGTTCTGGGCCTAGTACGGGCCTGTCCCGCGGCCCTGTCCCGGCTCCGTCATGCGTCAGTCCCGGTTTCCGAGATGGCATCCGCCAGGCCCCAGCGCCAGGCGGTGTCAGCGTCAATCCACTCCCCGGAGAGGATCAGCCACGCCGTCCGCCAGCGCCCGATCCGCCGGGTAACGCTGACCGTTCCGCCCGCACCGGGGACCAGGCCGAAGCTCAACTCGGGCAGGACGATCCGGGTTGCCGGATGCGCGACGACACGGCCGGCGAAGGCCGGCAGCTCAATGCCGGCCCCGGCCGCGCTGCCGTGCAGCCGCGCCGTCACGCGCGACCGGCAGGAGTGGATCAGCCAGCCCACGCTCCGCTCGGTGCGGATGACGTGCGCCGCCACCGGGCCGGGCGCCGTGCCGAACTCATCCAGGTCGCCGCCGGCGCTGAAGTCCGGGCCTGCCCCGGTGAAGTCGACCTGCAGCCGCGGGTCAGCCACGGCCACCGAGAACGCCTCCACGAGCCGGTCACGCATCACCGCGCTCACCGCGTTGCGCCGCCGCTCCCTGGTCAGCCGCACCTCCAGCCGGTCGCCCGTGCGCCGCACCAGCACCGGGTCACCGTCACCGCCGAGAGCGGCTCGCGGCGGCCCGCGCCGCTCCAGCCACCGCGCGAACTCCGGCCCGGCCAGCAGCATCGAGTACGCCGCCGACTCGCACCGCAGCGCGTCGCCGACGCCGAGTGCCGCCGTCTGGCGCAGCAGCCAGGCCGCCGTGACGGTGGCCAGCGGCCGGTCCGCCGCCTGCCCGGCCAGCGCCGCCGCGGCGCCCGCCGGATCGGCTGCCGCCACCACGGTCCGGTCGCCGCCGTCTTCCGGGCTGAGCGTGACCGCCAGCGCCGCCCGCAGCCCGGCCGTCCGCCCGCCCGGCGAGCCCGTGACCCCCACCAGCACCGCCGTCGACGCCTGGGCGGCCGCGCAGGCGGCCGCCAGCTCGGCCGCGTCGCCGGCGGAGTCCAGGTCGACCACCGCCAGCGGCCGCTCCGGCCGTCCCGCCGCGTCCGGCACCGCTGACACCGGCCCGCTGGCCAGCTCCCGCACGCTCAGCATTCCGCGCCGCCGGGCACGTCCTCGCCGGCGACCCGCCGTCCGCCGATCAGGACCAGCCGGACCAGCCCGGCGTCCGGCTCCGCCAGCGCCGCCGCCAGCGGGACATGCAGCAGGCACACGTCGGCCGGGCGGCCCGCCCGCACCCGGCGCGGCGGCCCGCCCGGCTCCGGCAGCGGGCTCAGCATCCCGGCCAGCGCCGCCCGGACGCTGACCCGCTCGCCTGCCGCCATCACCGCGCCGTCGTCCGCGCGCCGGTCCCGTGCTGCCCGCAGTACCCGCCACGGATCCGCCGGCCCGAACGGCGCGTCGCTGGACGGCGCGACCCGGATCCCCGCGCGCAGCAGCGAGCCGTACCGGTAGAGGTCGCCAAGCTCGTCGGGGGCCAGCGCCTGGCCGTACGCACTGCCCCGGTCGGCCAGGAACCCGGGCTGGGTAACGACCGCTACCCCCGCCAGCGCGCCGATCAGCTCCGACGGCACCAGCGCCGCATGCTCGATGCGGTCACCGGCCAGCACCCCGGCCTCCTCCAGCGCCGCCACCGTCAGCACCAGCGCCTCCCGCGTCACGCAGTGCACGGCCACCGCCCGCCCGGCGCCGTGGTGATCCCGGACCGCCGCCAGCAGCCTGCGGTAGTCGGGCGGCTCATGCTCGGGCAGCAGCAGCTTGGCCGGCCCCGCCGTCAGCCCGCCCGGCAGGGGTCCCGCCGGGGCACCCAGGAGCTGCACCCGCTGCGGCAGCGACCCGTCCGCGTGCGCCTCCGCTAGCAGCCGGACCGCCGACTCCCCGAGGTCCGGCGTCGCGTCGGTCACGGCCGTCACCCCCGCCGCCGCGAGCATCGCCCCGGTCCCGGCCAGGTCCGGCGGCGCGCTGCCCAGGATCTCCCGCAGCGCCCGGTCGGCCCGCCACAGCCGGCCCGTCGCCCGGCCGCGGGCATCCCGCTCGGCGCCCGCGAGATCGGTCCCGTCGTCGAGCCGCAGCCGGTCGATGGCGGCGCTGTTCAGGATCCACAGCGCCCCGCTGCGGTGCTGCAGCCGCACCGGGACAGCCAGTCCCGGCACCAGCGCGTCCAGCCGGTCCCGGTCCAGCGGGCCGGCCACCCGCTCGTCCAGCCTGACCCCGCGGACCCAGCCCTGCGCGTCCGGAACGGCCTGCCGCAGCGCGGCGGCCAGCCCGCTCGCGTCACCGACCGCGCGCGGCGAGCAGTCCGCCGACCGCGCGGCCGCCGCCATCGCCAGCAGGTGCAGGTGGTGGTCAGCCAGCCCCGGCAGCAGGGCTCCCGAGCGGGCATCCACCACCGCCTCGCCCCGCTCGCCCGCCAGCCGGCCCGCCACCTGCGTGACGTGTCCGCCCGCCACCCGCACATCGCAGTGCCGGCCTGCTACCTCAGCCTGCCTGATCAGCACGGCCCGGCCCGCAGGAAGCGATCGTTGTCCGCCCCCGCCGCCGCCGCCCGGCCGGCCGCGGCCCTGGCCGTCGGCGCGCTGGCCTGCCGCGGCGACCCGCGCCCCCGCAGCGTCGCCCGCGCCACGCGGACCATCGGCACCTCGGCCAGCCCGCCCCGCCCGCCTGCCAGCAGGGCCAGCACGAGGACGGCCGCGTGCAGCCCGGCCAGCGGATCGGCGATCGCGTCCCCCGCGAATACCGGCCCGCCGCTGTCCCGGCCCAGCACCCCGGCCTCCGCTGCCACGTCGTCCCCGTAGCCCGCCCGGTGCCCGGCATCGCGGCCGTACGCCGTCAGCGACAGCCACACCCGCCCCGGCCGGGCCGCCACCCAGTCCGCCGCCCCGATCCCCAGCTGCGCCAGCGCCCGCGGCCGGCTTGCCTCGATCACCACGTCGCAGTCCTCCAGCAGCCGCGCCAGCTCCCGCCGCCCGCCGGGCGCCGCGAAATCCACCGCCACCGCGGCCTTCCCCGCATTCAGCAGGTCATAGAGCCGCTGGTCCCCGCCCCGCGCTCCGTCCGGCCGGCCGGTGCTCTCCACCTTGACCACCTCCAGCCCGGCCCGGTGCAGCAGGTGCCCGCACAGCGGTCCCGCCCACAGCGAGCTCAGGTCGGCCACCCGCCACGGACCTCGGCCAGCCCGGCCCGCCGCGGTTGCCGGGCTCACTCGCCAAGGCGGCCACACCGCCTCCGGCCGGGGGCCGCGGAACCACTCCCAGCGCCAGCCCCAGCAGCCCGGCCCGCTCCCGCGCCGCCGCCGCGGCCTGCCCCGCCAGCCACCGCTGAGCTGCCTCCCACGGCTCGGCCGCCACCCCGCTCACCAGCGCCGGAATCCGCTCGGTATCAGCCGCCCGGGCCAGCGTCAGCGCCACCCATCCGTCCGCCGCCCGCAGCAGCCGGCTGCCCCCCGACGCCGACACGTCTCCGCGCCGGGCCAGCCGCCGCAGTGCCGCCCGCTCCCCGAGCAGCCGGCCGCCGTCCACCACCACCGGCACCCCGAGCCGGCCGGTCACCTCGGCCAGCGCCAGTCCCGCTCCCCGCGCCGCCGTGGCCCCCGCGCCGGTCGGCATGACCGGGTCCCCGCCCGCGCGGCCCGTGAGGGCCAGGACCCCGCTCTCCGCCCAGTCCCGCCCGACCGCCAGCCGGGCCTCCGGATCATCCCCGGGCCACCCGGCCGGCAGCCGCGTGCCGCCCAGGCCGGCCGCGTCCAGCAGGGCCTGCCCCCACTGTGCCGCCGCCCGACTGATCACCCTGACATCCTGCCCGCTGCCTGATCCACGCGCCACACCAGCTCAGCGCCCTCTGGGCAGCGGCGGGATCCCCTCCGGCAGGCCGCCGAATGCGGGCGAAGCACTTGCGCTGCCAGCTTAAAGATTTATATTAGTAAACTACTAGCTTTGGGATGTCGCAGCCCGCGTCCGTGCCCGCCGTCACGGCCCGGGCCTTGCTCGCCCCGGCCCCGGTGATCGCGCGGGTCGGCGCGACGAAGGAGGGGATCACTTGAGCAGGGTGGCAGTTGTGACCGGCGGTGCGTCGGGCATCGGCCTGGCGATCGTCCGCCGTCTCGCCGCCGGCGGTGCCGGCGTGGCGCTGCTCGACCTGGACGCGGCGGCGGCGGAACGGGCCGCCGCCGGGCTGCGCGGCGAGGGCTCGCGCGTCATCGGCCTCGGCGCCGACGTCAGCGACCGGGCCGCGGTGGTGAAGGCGCTGGACGTGGCACGCGCCGAGCTCGGGCCGATCGAGATCATGGTGACCAGCGCCGGGCTGTCACTGAACGCGCCGTTCCTCGACATCACGGTCGAGGACTGGGACCGCGTGCTGGCGGTCAACCTGACCGGGACGTTCCACTGCCTGCAGCTGGCGGTGCCGGACATGATCGCCGGGGGCTGGGGGCGGATCGTGACGATCTCATCGTCGAGTGCCCAGTCAGGGTCGCGGACCCAGGCGCACTACTCCGCATCGAAAGGCGGCGTGGTGGTGCTGACCAAGACGCTCGCGCTGGAACTCGGCCAGTACGGAATCACCGTTAACACGATCCCGCCGCGTGCCGTGATCACCCCCATGTTCATGGCCGCGCCCTTCGCCCAGGGACCAGCTGGCGAAGAGGCCATCAGGCAATTGACGGCGCGGAGCCCGGTCCGCCGGCTGGGCGTGCCGGAGGACATCGCCGCGGCCACGGCCTTCCTGTGCTCCGATGACGCCGGGTACATCACCGGCCAGGTCATAGCCGTGAACGGGGGAAACTATACCTGAGCGTTATCACGTTCCGCTGAGCGGGACCGTATGGAGGCCCTTCAGCCCATAGCCTTGATAAGCGGCCAAATGCCGTGCTAGAACCAGCGGCAAAGGCTTTACAAGCCCTATTCACTAGCGTGTCACATTCGGTCCTGCCGACGATATTCAGGTCGGCCGGGAATGGCTCGCAGGCAACGAAGTCGCGGAGGGCAAAAGGGTGAGACCTAACAGCGGAGGGCCGGGCCGCAGCGGCACCGGACGAGGAATACGCAGACGCACGCGCTCGGCCGGGATGTTCGCGGTAGTGACCGCCGCGGTGCTGCTGGCCGCGGCGTGCAGTTCCGCCGGCAGCGGCAGCCCGTCGGCCTCCGGGTCGGCGACCGGCACCGGCACCCCGGGCGCGTCGATCACCGGGAAGGCCGCCCCGGCCAGCGAGGTCGGGATCACCGCCACCACCATCCGGGTGGCCATGATCGCCGACGTGAACAACTCGCTCGAGCCCGGGCTGTTCCAGAAGTCGGTGAACGCCGTCAAGGCGTGGGCCACGATCGTCAACGCCAGCGGCGGCCTGGCCGGGCGCAAGGTCGTGGTCGACTTCTGCGACTCCCAGCTCAACCCCAACGCCACCTCCAACTGCGTGATCCATGCCTGCCAGAGCGACTTCGCGATGGTCGGCACCTCAGCCAACGCGCTGGAGGACCTGTCCGACATCGACGGGTGCAAGAACTCCGCCGGCCAGCCGGTCGGTCTTCCCAACCTCGTCGCCTTCGCGTTCCTCCCGCTGGCCTGCGACCAGGACACGTACGGCCGGCCTCGGCCCCTACTGCGCGACGGCGAAGCAGAGCCCGGCTACCTATGACGTGCCGGTCGGCGACGCCCGCTACCTGGTGAAGCACAACAAGGACCTGCACGGCATCTGGCTCTATGACAGCGATGACCCGACGTTCAAGATCACCGAGGTGCCTGTCGCCCAGGCGGAGAGCAACGTCGGCATCAAGAAGGACGGCCAGGGCTTCTACGCGCTGAGCGGATTCGCGCCGCAGAGCGCGCTGACCCCGTTCATCCAGCAGATAAAGAGCTCGGGCTCGACGTTCGTCTATTCCAACGTGACCACGCCCACCATGGTGCTGCTGCGCCGGGAGGCCCAGCTTCAGGGGGTCAGCACGGTCAAGGCCTGGGAGTGCAACTCGGGATGCTACGACCCGTCGTTCTACCAGCAGGGCGGGCCGACGGTGAACGGCACCTACGCCATGCTCCTCGACCTGCCGTACCTGAGTGACTACAAGGCCAACCCCGCCCTGCACAAGCTGGTCACCCAGCTCGGCGGGATAAACAACCTGAACAACAACGCGCTGAATTCCTACGTCGACGCCCTGCTGTTCCAGGATGCGGTCCAGAAGGTCGTGGCCGGCGGAAGACCCTGAACCGCGAGACGCTTTTCGGCGCGCTCAAGAGCGAGCACTCGTTCGACGCTGACGGCATCATCGGCCCGACCGACATCGGCAACCACATCGGGCCCAGGTGCGAGGTAGTCGTGCAGCTGCAGAACGGGGTCTGGAAGCGGGTGTCCCCGGTCAAGCCCGGCACCTTCAACTGCGCCTCGAACAACAACGTGACGATCAAGATGACCGTCAAGTAGCGCGGGACGTGTTCCGGTCGCCGTCGCGAAGCCACGGCGACCGGAACACGCGCTGCCCGGCCCGACCCGGAAAGGCGGCCCCGCATGGCCCGTCAGCTGACCCTCGTCGGCTTCATGCAGGCCGGCAACGTGACGGTCTACTCCGGCTCCTGGCGGTACCCGTCGGCCGACCTCGGCTTCCTGACCATGGGTTACTACACCCGAATCGCGAAGGTGCTGGAAGAAGGCAAGCTCGACTGCGTCTTCTTCGACGACCGCCTCGCGATGCCCGGCGTGTACGGGGGCTCCGTTGCCGAGGCCGTCCGCTACGGTGCCCGGCCGGTCAAGCTCGACCTCACCGCGATCCTGGGCGGGATCATCGGCGCCACGTCCCGGATCGGCATCGGGGCAACCTACTCCACCACCTACTACCCCCCGTACCACGTGGCCCGTACCTTCGCCACCCTCGACCACCTGTCCGGCGGCCGGGCGGCATGGAACGTGGTCACCTCGGTCAACGACTCCGAGGCACAGAACTTCGGCGTGGACGCCCACATGGACCACGACGAGCGCTATGACCGGGCCGACGAGTTCCTTCAGGCCTGCACCGGGCTGTGGGACTCCTGGGACGACGACGCCATGATCATGGACCAGGCCGCGGGCGCCTTCGCTGATCCGGCCAAGGTCCGCGAGGTCCGGCACAAGGGCCGGTGGTTCGCTGTCCGCGGCCCGCTGACGGTGCCGCGGACTCCGCAGGGCAGGCCGGTGATCCTGCAGGCCGGCTGTCCGGCCGGGGCCGGGAGTTCGCCGCCGCCTGGGCGGACCTGATCTTCACCGGCGACCCGGGCCTGGAGGTGGCGCAGCAGCACTACCGGGAGCAGAAGGCGCAGATCGCGGCGGCGGGCCGCGATCCCGACACCGTCAGGGTCCTGCCGATGGCGTACGTGGTGGCGGGGGAGACCCAGGCCATCGCGGAGGAGAAGGAACGGCTGTTCCTCGACGCCTATGTGCACCCGGTGGCATCCCTCACCCTGCTGTCGGAACTGCTCAACTACGACTTCGCCCGGCACGACCTGGACGACGTGGTGACCGCCGAGATGATGGCGGCCAGCTCCGGGGTGCGCGGGCTGGCCCTGGGCGTGCGGCGGCACCTCGGCCGCGAGGTGACCGTCCGGGACCTGGCTGCCCATCGCGCCACCTTGCTGCAGGGGCCGCGCTTCGTCGGCACCGCCACCGCGGTGGCGGACCAGATGGAGGAGTGGCTCAGCTCCGGCGCGTGCGACGGGTTCGTCCTGGCGGCCACCCACCTGCCCGGCGCCTTCGAGGACTTCGTCCGGATGGTGGTGCCGGTGCTGCAGCAGCGAGGCCTGTTCCGGCGGGAGTACGCCGGGCCGACCCTGCGGGATCACCTGGGCATCGCGCGCCCGGGCCTGCGGTAACCGCATTGACGAGGAGGATCGCATGTCGGACAGCGCAGCCAGCGCGGCCGGGGCGTCACCCGGCACGTTCCGCGTCACCAAGATGTACCACCCCAGCCATCACGCCCCTGACCTGGGCGAGGTCGAGGACTGGTTCGAGCGGGTTCTCGGTGCCCGGAGCCGGAACATCCGCGAGCAGTGGGGCTCCAGCCCCCCGGACAACTACCCGACCAGCTACTCGACCTTCACCCCGATCGCCGACGTGCTCTTCGACACGATCGCCCCGGACCTCTATGTGCTGAACGGCGTCCAGCAGTACGCGTCGGTCGATAAGCCGCACCTGAAGACGATCGGGTGGTTCGCCGAGGGCGCGGAGGAGGCCTATCGCTCGCTCCGGCGCGCGGGCGTCGGCATGGTGGACCAGTTCGGCCGCCCCGCCGACGGCGACGACCCGCCCCGGTCGGCCGGCTCGGGGGCGATGCCGATCTTCTTTACCACGCCGGAGGCCGCGGGCCTGCGTCACGAGTTCCTGCCGGAGTTCCCGTTCCGGCTCGATCATCGCATCGCGCCGGGCTGGAAGCTCCAGCCGCCCGCGGCCGGGGACCCGGTCGGCATCGAGCGGTCCGCCTACCACACCCTGCTGACCGGCAACCCGCAGCGGGCGCTGCGCACCCTGGTGGACGCGCTCGGCGGCACCGTCGTCCACGCCGGCCGCGACGAGGCGATCGGCGCCGCCGCCACCTACGTGTTCCTCGGCGACTCGCTGCTCCAGGTCGCGGTGCCTGACCCGGGCACGGCCGCCTACGCGGACTGGACCACGACCAACCCTGATGACGCCTACCACTCGATCACCTGGAAGGTCGCCGACCTGGACGCCGTCGCCGGGCACCTGACGTCCCAGGGCGTGAGCATCCGCTCGCGGACCGCCGACACCCTGGTGACCGACCCGGAGACCAGCATCGGCGTCCCGTGGGGATTCACCACCCGCCGGGTACCGGGCGATCCCCGTGGTTAGGAGCCCCGTGGTTAGGAGCCCCGTGGTTAGGCAGCCCCGTGGTTAGAAGCACTGCGAGTCAGGTCACCGAGTCCTTCATCGACGGGACCGTTGTGGGGTCGGCGGAGACCTACCCGGATATCGACCCGTCGACCGGCGCCGTGCTCGGTGACGTGGCGCGAGCGGGGGACAGGGAGATCGACCAGGCCGTCACGGCGGCCCGCCGCGCCAGCGGCGCATGGCGCGCCACCACGCCCGAGCAGCGGTCTGAGCTGCTGTCCCGGCTGGCCAGCCTGATAGACGGCGAGGCTGAGACGCTGGCCCGGCTGGAGAGCGAGGACAGCGGGAAGCCGCTGTCACAGGCCCGCAACGACGCCCGGGTGTGCGCGCGCTACTTCCGCTTCTACAGCCACGTGATTGAGTCGTACTACGGCCTGGCCATCCCGCTGCGGCCGGACCTGCTCGTGTACACCCGCCGGGAACCGCTCGGCGTCACCGGCAGCATCGTCGCCTGGAACTACCCGATGCAGCTGTTCGGCCGGGCAGTGGCGCCGGCCGTCGCCACCGGGAACTGCGCGGTGCTCAAGCCGGCCGACGAGACGCCGCGGACCGCCGTCTGCCTCGCCCGGCTGGCGGCCCGGGCGGGCCTGCCACCCGGGGTGATCAACGTGGTCACCGGGCTCGGGCCGGAGGCCGGCGCGGCCCTCGCCGCCCACCCCGGCGTCGACTCCCTGAGCTTCGTCGGCTCCGCCGAGACCGGCAGCCTGGTCGCCGCGGCGGCCGCCCGGCGCGTGGCGCCGGTGACGCTGGAGCTCGGCGGCAAGTCGGCGCACCTGGTCTTCGGCGACGCGGATGTCGAGCGGGCGGCCACGATGGCGGCGAGCGCGATCCTGCAGAACGCGGGGCAGACCTGCTCGGCCGGGTCCCGGCTGCTGGTGGACGAGCGCGTGCACGACGAGCTGGTGCAGCGCATCGCGGACCGCTTCGCGACGGTGTCCATCGGGCCGGGCATCAGCGATCCCGACCTCGGCCCGCTCGTGTCCCGCCAGCAGCAGGACCGGGTGCGCGGCTACGTCGAGTCCGTCGGGGGCGCGGGCATCGTCTGCGGGGGCACCGTGGCCGAGCCCGGCGGGATCACCGGCGGCGCGTACTTCACCCCCACGCTGATCGACGGCGTGGACCCGGCGGCCCGGATCGCCCGCGAGGAGATCTTCGGCCCCGTGCTCACCGTCACCTCGTTCGCGACCGAGGACGAGGCGGTCGCGCTGGCCAACGGCACGGACTACGCCCTGATCGGGGCCGTCTGGACGAGGGACCTGGCGCGGGCGCACCGCGTTGCCGCGCTGGTTGACGGGGGGCAGGTCTTCGTGAACACCTACGGCGCCGGGGGCGGCGCGGAGCTGCCCTTCGGCGGCTTCCGCAAGTCGGGATACGGGCGCGAGAAGGGCGTCGAGGCGCTCGACGCCCATACCGCCACCAAGACGGTCGTCGTGCAGCTCTGAAGGCGCGCGGCGAAGCGAAAGGAGCAGGCCAGTGGGCGCGGTCCCGGACGCGGACGTCGACGTCCTCATCGTGGGCGCCGGCGTGACCGGCATCTACCAGCTGTACCTGGCCCGCGAGGCGGGCTACTCGGTCCAGCTGGTCGAGCAGGGCGCCGGCGTCGGCGGCACCTGGTACTGGAACCGCTACCCGGGGGCGCGGTATGACTCCGAGAGCTACACCTACGGCTACTTCTTCTCCGAGGACCTGTTCCGGGAGTGGGAGTGGACCGAGCACTTCGCGGGCCAGGCGGAGAACGAGCGCTACTTCAACCACGTGGTCGACAAGTTCGGCCTGCGCCGCCACATCCGGCTGCGCACCACGGTCACGTCGGCCGCCTGGGACCAGGCGTCGGCGACCTGGCTGGTCACGGCCGACGGGTACCGGGCCAGAGCGCGTTTCCTCATCGCCGCGACCGGCGTGCTGTCCGTGCCGTTCTATCCGGACATCCCCGGACGGGAGAGCTTCCGCGGCGAGGCGTACCACACCGGCCGGTGGCCGCTGACCCCGGTGGACTTCGCCGGGAAGCGCGTCGCCGTGATCGGCACCGGGTCGAGCGGCGTGCAGATCATCCCGGTCATCGCCCCCGAGGTCGCGTCGCTGACCGTGTACCAGCGCACGCCGAACTGGGCCACCCCGCTCAACAACCGGCCGATCACGCCGGCGGAGCAGGCCGAGCTCAAGGCGGGCTTCGCGGCCATCCGGGACACCTGCGGCAGGTCGCCGTCCGGGTTCCTGCACGCCCCGTCGGACCGGCGGACCTTCGACGACACGCCCGCGGAGCGGCTGGCCTTCTACGAGCGCCTCTGGCAGCTCGGCGGGTTCGGGAAGATCATCTCCAACTACCGGGACATGACCCTCGATCCCGCCGCCAACGCCGAGTGGTCGCGCTTCGTCGCCGGCAAGATCCGCGCCGCCGTCGAGGACCCGGCGACGGCGGAGAAGCTGATCCCGGCCGATCACGGCTACGCGGGGAAGCGGCCCCCGTACGTCACCGGCTACTTCGAGGCCTATAACCGGCCCAACGTCTCGCTGGTGGACCTGACGGAGACACCGATCACGGCGGTTACGCAGACCGGCATCGAGACCGCGGGGGGCACGGCGGAGTTCGACATCATCGTCTGGGCCACCGGCTTCGACTTCGGCACCGGCGCGCTCAGCCGGCTCGGAGTCCGCGGCCGGGAGGGCCTGCCGCTCACGGAGTACTGGGCCGACGGCCCGTTCACCTACCTCGGCCTGATGTGCCATCGCTTCCCGAACTTCTTCTTCCCTGGCGGACCGCACGGCGCGGCGGGCAACAACCCGCGGTACTCGGGCGACCAGTCGGAGTTCATCGCGGGCCTGATCGACTTCGCCCGCGAGCACGGGCACCGGGTGATCGAGGTGCCCAAGGACCTGGAGGACGACTGGACCGACATGGTCAACGCGGGCGCCGTGACCATGTCGCCGTTCAACCGCAGCAGCTACTTCTTCGGCGCCAACATCCCCGGCAAGGCCCATGCCTTCCTGCTCAACCCGCTCGGGCGGCCCAGGCTGCTCGAGCTCATGGAGGCCGCCGTCAAGAACGGCTACGCCGGCTTCTTCCCCAGCCGCACCGAGAGGATGAACGATGACTGATAGCACTGTCTGGCCGCATCATGAGCTCGGCAAGGAGCTGAGCAACTGGGGCCGGTGGGGCGAGGGCGACGAACTCGGGACGCTCAACTTCATCACCCCGGACAAGCTCGTCAGCGCCGCCCGGCTGGTCCGCACCGGCAAGAGCATCGACCTGGGGCTGGCGTTCGACAAGAATGGGCCGTTCCCGCCGGGCGGCTGGCGGATCAATCCGGTGCACGTGATGACCCTGCTGCCGTCGGACTCCCACTACACCAAGGACGGGCAGTTCGCGGCCGACGACATGATCATCATGGGGCTGCAGTGCTCCACCCAGTGGGACGGCCTGGCCCACGTGGGGTACGGCGGGTTCTTCTACAACGGCGTGCCCGCCACCGCGGTCAACAACTTCACCGGCGCCTCCCGCAACGCGATCTCCAAGGTGGCCCCCCGGCTCATCTCCCGCGGGGTGCTGCTGGACATCGCCGCGCTGAAGGGGGTGGACGTGCTGCCCGACTCCTACGAGATCACCGAGGCCGATGTGATCGCGGCGGAGGAGCGGCAGGGAGTGCGGGTCGAGTCCGGCGACATCCTGTGCGTGCGGACCGGCTGGCACAAGTACTTCCTGGAGGGCGACCGGCAGCACTACGTGGGCAACACCGCCGGCCCCGGCCTCGGCATCTGCCGGTGGCTGCACGACCGGGAGATCGCCGCGCTGGCCCTTGACCAGTCGAACGGCGAGGCCTGGCCGACCACGGTCCCCGGCGCGACCATCCCCTTCCATCAGGTGGTCATCCGCGACATGGGCCTGACCCTGGGCGAGATGTTCAACTTCGACGAGCTGGCCGCCGACTGCGAGGCCGACGGCGTCTGGGAGTTCTTCTTCTCCGGAACCGGCCTCAAGGTCACCGGCGGGGTGGGCTCCCCGCTCGGCCCGGTCGCGCTTAAGTAAGGAGCAGCCGATGGCCACCTACGCGGAGGTGTTCGCGGGCGTCTACGCCACCGTCGCCGCGCACGCGCAGTGCCAGGACGCGGGCGACACCGACGGCATCATGGCGCTCTACACGCCGGACGCCGTCCTGGAGGTTCCCGGGATGGGCGTGTACGACGGCGCGGACGCGATCCGGGCCGCCTGGGATGCGTGGAAGCCCCGGGGACTCCAGCGCCACCTGCCGGTCAACATCGTGATCACCGCCTGGGATGACGCGGCGGCCCGGGCGACCACGGACGTGGTCTTCCTGGCCCGCGATGAGAACGGCTGGTCGGTCCGGATCGTGGCCCGCTACCACGACGCGTTCCGGCCCGAGGGCGGCCGGTGGCTGCTGTCCCGCCGGGCGGATGAGTATGTCGGCCCGCCGCCGACGGGCTGAGCAGGCGGGCTGGCCGGACCCGTTGACGCGTTCCGGGCAGCGTCGTACTGTCTGAAACTAGAGTGTCATATTTGGTACTTCAGTTCCATTAGCCTGGAGGCTCACGATGGCAGAGGAATTCATCGTTTCCGGCGACAGTCACGTCGTCGAGCCGGTCGACCTGTACAAGACGCGCCTGCCGCGGAACATGCGCGACCAGGCACTGTGGGAAGAGGACACGATTCTCGACGAGCCGCTCGTGCCCGGCGGCCACACGGAGTTCCGCACCGTGCACACGCCGGGGTACGAGGGCTGGACCGTCTCCCGCTACCGCCAGTTCCCCGGCCCGACGCCCGACGGGCTCCCCGACAGCATCCTGCGCGACCTGGACCGTGACGGCGTCGACGCGACGATGCTGTTCCCGAACCTGTCGTTCTTCGCCCTGTACACCGACGATCACGAGCGCTCGATCGCGCACGCCCGCGTCTACAACGACTGGCTGGCGGAGACCTACCTCCCCTATTCCGGCCGGCTGCGGCCGGCCGCGGCCATCCCGACCACGAACGTGGCGGACGGGGTCAAGGAGATCGAGCGCGCCGTCCGGCTCGGCCTGCGGGCGCTCATCCTGCCGGAGATCCCGCAGCCGCTGCCGTACTGGTCCCCGGAGTACGAGCCGCTGTGGGCGGCCGCCGAGGCGAACGGCCTGCCCGTCTTCTTCCACGTGGCCTCGGGCGGCGTTGACTCCAAGGCCGGCACCTCGGCCACCGGCAGCCAGGTCAAGGGCATCCTGACCGCGATGACCATGGGCAAGCAGAAGCTCGACGGCCCCCTGCTGGCCGGGCGGACCATGGGCGGCGGCAACACCGCCGCCGCCAGCCCGATGAAGATCATTGCCGACCTGGTCAGCTCGGGCGCGTGCGAGCGCCACCCCAGCCTGATGTTCAACGTGATCGAGTTCAACGCGGGCTGGCTGGCCAACTACATGGGCTCGATGGACAAGGCCTGGCGCACCGGGACCGGCCAGGACCCGCACTGGTGGCTCGGCTTCTGGGACGACGGGGTTGACCCCCGTGACCAGAAGCTCATGGGGCGGATGTTCAAGATCAACGACAGGTGGCCGCTGCCGCTCAAGCCCAGCGAGTACGTCCGGCGCAACATCCGGGTGCAGTTCGCCGACGACCAGGTTGCCGTGCTGTCCCGGCACATCACCGGCGTCGACACCATCTACTGGGGCAGCGACTACCCGCACGCGGAGGGCACCTTCCTGGGCAGCCAGGCGGTCATCGCGGAGCAGTTCGCGAGCGTTCCGGGCGAGGAGCGGGCCAAGATACTGGGCGGCAACCTCGCGAAGATCGTCGGGTTCGACGACTCGAAGAAGCTCGCCCCGGTGAATCCCCCGGCATCGCCCAAGGTCCCCGATCCAGCATGAGCCGGGCCAGGGGCTGGCCCGCGTGCTCAGCCGGCGGCGGGCGGGCCAGCCGGGTCGCCCCCGCCGCGCAGGACGCCGAAGCCCTCCCGCAGCAGGCCGGCCAGGTCGGCCGCGCCGTCGGCCGCGGCCCAGTACGAGACGGCGAGGCCCATGCAGTCGAGGGCCGCGGCCACCTTGACCGCGAGGCCGATCGGGATCGCCTCGCCGGCCCGGCTGGCGACACCGTGCTGGCCGATACCGTGCCGCTCGGCCAGCGCGCGGGCCAGCGGCGTGCGCCAGTCCTGCTGGTCCAGGCGGGCTGCGGCCAGCGCCCGGCTGAACAGCACGAGCCGGGTGAAGGCCTGCGCCCCGGCCGGGTGCCTGGTGTAGATCGGCACGATGAAGGACTCGATGGCGTGACGGAGGGCCAGCCAGTCGTCTTCCTCCCGGGGCCGGGCCGCAGCGCCTCCGCCATCCGCTCGACGTGCGCTTCCAGCGCGACCAGGATCACCTCGTCCTTGGTCGGGAAGTAGCGCACGAACGTGCTGCGGGAGACCCCGCCCGCCGCGGCCATGCCGTCGAGCGTGACGTTCCCGTACCCCTTCTCGACGACGAGCTCGTAGGCGGCCAGGCTCAGCTCGGTCCGCACGGCCGCCCGCGCGATCTCCCTGGACGCGGGACGCACGGCCCGGGGCCCGGATGATGGCATGCGCTCCATCCTACGGGCGGCCCAGCCGGCGGTCGGCCTAGCCCGCGCCCGGCTGCCCGGGCACTTGTCGCGAAACGGAGGAGCTCATGGACCCGGTAGATATCGCCGCGCTGCTGCTGAGGGTGGTGCTCGGCAGCACCATGCTGGCGCACGGGTGGAACCACGCGTTCGGCGGCGGCAAGATCGCCGGCACGACCCGCTGGTTCGCCTCGATCGGCATGCGGCCCGCCCGGCTGCACGCCTACGTGGCGACCGTCACCGAAATCGGCTCCGGCGTGCTGCTCCTGCTCGGCCTGCTCACCCCGCTGGCGGCGGCCGGCGTGCTCGGCACGATGCTGGTCGCGCTGGTGACCGCCCACCTCAGGAACGGGTTCTTCATTTTCCGGCCGGGCCAGGGGTATGAGTACGTGCTGATGATCTGCGTAGTGGCGGTGGCACTGGCCGGAACGGGGGCGGGCTGGCTGTCTCTCGATCACCTGGCCGGCTATCCGGTCAGCGGCTGGGCCGCCTACGCGGTGTGCGCCGGAGCCGGCGGCGGCGGTGCCGCCCTCACGCTCCTCACCTCCTGGCGCCCGGCGCCGGCGGTAGCCGAGGCGGCCGGCACCGAGGAAGGCACCGAGTCGGCAACGGCCTGACCAGCGGGGCTACAGCCGGAACCGGCGCACCTTGCCCACGCTGGTCCGGGGCAGCGCCTCGATCAGGTGCCAGTCGCGCGGGCGGGCGGCTGCTGCCAGGTTGCGTACCGACCATTCCGCGAGGTCGCTGATGGCGGGAGGGTGCTCCGGGTCACGGGGGACAACGTAGGCGACCGGCACCGTGTCGCGGACCGGATCGGGCCGTCCGAGAACGGCGCACTCGAGAACCCCGGGAGCCTGGGCGAGGATAGCCTCGATCTCGGCCAGGCTCACGTTCTCGCCGGATACCTTGATCACGTCATCGCGCCGTCCCACGAACCGGAGCGCCCCGCTGCCGGGCACGCGGGCGACCATGTCGCCCGTGCGGAACCAGGTGGCGCCGTCCCGCCGGACCAGCGACCGGCCCGTCGCGGCCGGATCGTCCAGGTACTCGAGAAAGATGTCCTCCCCGGGTACCCCGCCGAGAACCAGCTCGGCCGGCTCCCCGGGCCGCGCGTCCGCCCCGGTCTCCGGGTTCCTCAGCATGACCGGCCGGCCCTGCACCGGAGGACCGATCGTGTCGTTGCGGTAGGGGTCGGAGACGTCGGCGCAGACGATGGCCACGGTCTCGGTCATCCCGTAAAGCTGCCGCGGACGGCAGCCCGCCAGCGCCGAGAACTCGTCATAGTGCTGCGCGCCCAGGTTCTGCGCGAACCAGACGTGCTCCAGCCGCCCGGCCAGCGCGCCGGCCGGGCGGCGCGCCAGGATCATCCGGATCGGCGCGGCGAACAGGCTGGCATGGGTCGCGGACAGGTCACGGGCCTGCCGCAGCCACTGGGAGGCGGAGAACGCCGAGGTCAGGGCGACGCTGGCGCCGACCGCTATGGCGGGCGCGATGCAGTAGTACTGCGCGTTGGCGTGGAACAACGGCAACGTGACCAGCCAGCGGTGCTCTGGCCGAAGCCCGACGATGGCGGACATCGTGTCGGCCACGTGCGCGTAGTTGTGCTGGGTC
This sequence comes from uncultured Actinomycetota bacterium, assembly GCA_963731085.1. GTDB lineage: Bacteria > Actinomycetota > Actinomycetes > Streptosporangiales > Streptosporangiaceae > DASUBV01. The sequence goes on along the minus strand of CAVSUF010000018.1, from coordinate 1,205,165 downwards.
AGGACGACGCCCTTCGGCTCGGAGGTCGTTCCCGAGGTGAACATGACCGCCAGCCGGTCGGCCGGCGCGACGGCCAGGCCGGGCGCGCCCGCGGCGCGCTCGCCCGCGCTGGCGGCGGCCGAGACGTCGGCGGCCGTTTCCGCCAGCTCGATCACGGCCAGGCGGCCGGCGGCGGACTCCGCCACCCCGGCCGCGTAGACGTCCGCGCTGCTCGCCGCGCAGATCCCGGCCGCCGGGCGGACCCGGTCGAGCTGGCGGCTGATGTCGCGGGCGGTGGAGGTCGGGTCGACCGGCACCATCCAGGCACCCGACCGCGCGCAGGCGAGCCAGGTCGCGATGAACGCGGGGCAGTTGCGCAGCGCTACGTGAACCGGCGACCCGTGCGTCACCCCCGATGCCGCCAGGGTCGCGCCCGTGCGCGTGACAACCTCGTCGAACTCCCGGTAGGTCCACTGCGAGACCGACCGGTCGGGACCCTCGAAGACGAGGAAGGGCCGGTCGCCGCCGGTGCGCACCGTTGCATCCCAGCGCTGGGCGAACGTCATCGGGAGGCCGCTCATCCGAGATCCCCGGCGGCGGCCGGGATGCCCGTCACCGGGCGAAGGCGGACCCGGCCGCCCGCTCCAGGCGGCGCAGCAGGGCCGGCCATTCGATTTCCGAGCCGACCTGGCTCGCCCACTGACGCGCGGTCAGCTCGATGGTCTCCGGGGGCGGGATGATCAGCGGCTCCCCGGTGGCCTGGGCCAGCAGCTGGCTGCGGGCGGCTCTCTCCAGGTAGTACATCTCGACGAAGGCCTGCGCGACGCTGGCGCCGACGGTCACGCTGCCGTGATTGTGCAAGATCATCGCAGCGCTGCCGCGGAGGTCGGCGATGAGCCGCTGGCGTTCCCCCCGGGACAGCGCGATGCCCTCGTAGTCGTGGTAGCTGATCCGCCCGTGCAGCCGCATCGCGTGCTGCGTCAGCGGCAGCAGGCCGCACGGCAGCGCCGACAGGGCCATCTGCGCCTCGGTGTGCAGGTGCATGACGCAGCCGGCATTCTCCCGGGCGGAGTGGATCGCGCCGTGGATGACGAAGCCGGCGGCATTCGGCTCGTACCCGCCGCTGTCGCCGATGACGTTCCCGTCCAGGTCGATCTTGATGAGGCTGGCCGCGGTGATCTCGTCGAACCCCAGGCCGAGCGGGTTTACCAGGAAGTGGTGCTCCGGGCCGGGGACCCGCGCGGAAATGTGGGTGTACACGAGGTCGTCCCAGCCGAACAAGGCGCACAGCTGATAGGCGGCGGCCAGGTCGCGCCGCACCACCACCTCGGCCGGGCTGGGCTCCCCGGTCCCGGCCAGATGCCTGGCGTGCAGCCGGAAGTCGGTATAGACGGTGGTCTCGCTCATGGGGCACTCCTGCCTCGGCCCTGGCCGCCCCGGCCCCGGCCGCCCCGGCCCCGGCAGCGCCGCTAGCCTGCTTACGACTATATCAGTATGATAAAACAACTTAAACAGCTCGATGACCGGAAGGCAGCGATGTCAGCGCTCCTCAGCGAGGACGAACGCGCGCTGCGCGACGCGGTCCGGTCCTTCCTCGACAAGAAGGTGGCGCCGCTGGTGGCGGCGCACGAGCGGGCGCGGACGTTCCCCTGGGACCTGCTGCCGCAGCTCTATGACTTCGGCTACGTCCGGGGCGGCGTGCCAGCGGCGGCCGGCGGCGACGAGCTGCCCATGATGATGCAGGCGATCCTCATGGAGGAGGCCGGCCGGTGCTGGGGGTCGCTGCGCACCACCCTCAACGTGCAGGGCATGGTCGCGCGCGTCCTCGGCGCGGCCGGCAGCCCGGATCAGGCCGAGCGGTTCCTGCAGCCGCTGCTGGCCGGGCGCCGGCTCGGCTGGTTCGGGCTCACCGAGCCGGGCGCCGGATCGGACGCGGGCGCGCTGCGCACGACGGCCCGCCGCGCCGGGGACGGCTACCTGGTCAACGGCAGCAAGCTCTACATCACCAACGCCCTCGGCGGCGACTTCGGCATCCTCTTCGCCCGGCTGACGACCCGGCACCGACCACGGCGGCACCGACCACCGACCACGGGGTGACCGCGCTGCTGGTCGACGCGGCCGAGTCGCGGTTCGGGGTGCGCGACATCCCGCACATGCCGCTGCGGTCGACGACCAGCTGCGAGCTGACGTTCGACGACACCTTCGTGCCGGCCGGAAACGTGCTCGGCCAGCCCGGCAGCGGCCTGTCTCTCGGCATGGCCGCGGTCAACGCGGGGCGCCTCAACATGGCGATGGGCGCGGTCGGGCTGGCGCAGGCGTGCCTGGAGGAGTCGGTCCGGTTCTGCCGCCAGCGCGAGCAGTTCGGCAGGCCCATCGCCGGGTTCCAGCTCGTCCAGCAGATGGTGGTGGAGATCGCCACCCTGACGCAGACCGCCCGGCTGCTCGGCTACCACGCCGCTCAGGCCATCGACGCGGGCGAGCCGGGGCGCTATGAGTGCTCGATGGCGAAGTACTACTGCGGCGAGTCGGCCGGCCGCGCCGCGACCCTGGCGCTGCAGGTGCACGGCGGGGCCGGGCTGATGGAGGAATCGCCGGTCGAGCGGTACTTCCGGGACGCGCGCGAGGCCACGATCCCGGAGGGGACCAGCCAGATCCAGATCCTGCACCTGGGCAAGGCGCTGCTCGGCCACTCGGCGCTGCGGTGAGCGGGCCGCGATGACCGGAATGGGGACCCAGGCGCTGGCCGACGTGGGGGTGGTCTGCCTGAGCGGCGTCGGGCCGGTGACCCTGGCCGCCATGCTGCTGGGCGATCTCGGCGCCCGGGTGATCCGCGTGGACCGGCCCGACCCTGCGGCCACGCTTACCGGCCTGCCGCTGGAGGACGACCCGCGCACCCGCGGGCACCGCGGGATCGGGATTGACGTGCGCAGCGCCGCCGGCCGGGCGGTGCTGCTGCGACTCGTCGCCGGAGCTGACGTGTTCCTGGAGGGGATGCGCCCGGGGAAGGCCGAGAAGGCCGGCATCGGCCCGGACGACCTGCTCCGGGTCAGCCCCGGCCTGGTCTACGGCCGGGCCACCGGCTGGGGACAGTCGGGGCCGCGGGCGGACCGGGCGGGCCACGACATCAACTACGCCGCGCTCGCCGGCGCCGTGTTCCCGCTCGGCCCGGCCGACGCGCCGCCGCTTCCGCCCCTGAACCTGCTGGCCGACTTCGGCGGTGGCGGCGCCTACCTCGCACTCGGCACCCTGGCCGCGCTGCACCAGAGCCGGCTGACCGGGCAGGGCCAGGTGGTCGACGCCGCCATGGTGGACGGGGTGGCGTCGCTCACCACCATGCTGCACGGCATGCTCGCGGCCGGCCGGTGGACCGACCGGCGGGGCGAGAACCTGCTGGACGGCGCGGCGCACTTCTACCGCACGTACCAGACAGCCGACGGTTGCTTCATGGCCGTAGGCGCCCTGGAACCGCAGTTCTACCGTGAGCTGCTCGACGCGCTCGGGCTTGATCCCGGGCAGTGGCCCCAGCACGATCGGTCCCGGTGGCCGGAAGAGTCGAGCGGGCTGGCGGCGATCTTCGCCTCCCGGACCCGGGCGGAGTGGGAACAGGTCTTCGCCAGCCGGGATGCGTGCGTAACGCCGGTGCTGTCGCTGGCCGAGGCGGCGACCTCGGCCGAGCTCCGGGAGCGCGGGACCTTCGTGGACTGGGGCGGGGTGCCGCAGCCAGGCCCGGCGCCGCGGCTATCGGCGTCAGCCGTCGTCGAGCGTCCCCGGTCGCGCTGGTGCGGTAACACCGACGAGATCCTGGCCGAGCTGGGCTACCCGGCCGGCGAGATCGCCGGGCTCCGCGCGGCCGGCGCGGTCGCCTAGCCGGGTGGCCGGCTGACCGCGCTCACCACCCTGGCCGCGCTCATCACACTGGCAGCGCTCACCGGACGGCCGGCGCTCAGCGGAAGGAGATGCTCATGCGTGATGCCGTGATCGCCGACGCGGTGCGCGTCCCCATCGGCCGCCGCAACGGGACGCTCAGGGGAGTGCACCCGGTCGACCTGTCGGCGTCCGTGCTGACGGCGCTGGCCGGCCGGAGCCAGCTCGACCCGGAGCTGATCGACGACGTCATCTGGGGCTGCGTCACCCAGATCGCCGACCAGTCGACCAACGTGGGCAGGCTGGCGGTGCTGGCGGCGGGCTGGCCCGAGTCGATCCCGGGCGTGACCCTCGACCGCGCCTGCGGGTCGAGCCAGCAGGCGGTCCACTTCGCCGCGGCCAGCGTCATGGCGGGCCACTATGACCTCGTCGTGGCCGGCGGCGTGGAGTCGATGAGCCGGGTCCCGCTGGGCGCCGCGCGGGCGACGGGGGAGCCGTTCGGCCCCCGGGTGCGGGCCCGCTACCAGCGGGACAGCTTCAGCCAGGGGCTGGGGGCCGAGGACATCGCCCGCCGCTGGGGCCTTTCCCGCGCCCGGCTGGACGAGTTCGCGCTCGATTCCCACCGCAAGGCGGCGGCCGCGACCGACGACGGCGCCTTCGCCGGCCAGCTTGTTCCCGTCAGCGGCCCGGACGGTGAGCTCACGGCGGACGAGGGCATCCGGCGGGACACCACGGCGGCGAAGCTGGCGGCGCTCCGGCCCGCCTTCCGTGACGACGGCGTCATCCACGCGGGCAACAGCTCGCAGATCTCCGACGGCTGCGCCGCCCTGCTGATCACCACCAGCGAGCGGGCGGCCGAGCTCGGCCTGCGGCCGCTGGCCCGGTTCCACTCCGGCGCGGTGACCGGAGACGACCCGGTGACGATGCTGACCGCGCCGATCCCCGCTACCGCGAAGGTCCTCAAGCGGGCCGGCCTCACGATCGGCGACATCGGCGTGTTCGAGGTCAACGAGGCGTTCGCGAGCGTCCCGCTGGCCTGGGCGGCGGAAACCGGGGCCGATCGCGCCCGGCTCAACCCGCTCGGCGGCGCGATCGCCGTGGGGCACCCCCTCGGCGCGTCCGGCGCCATCCTGATGACGCGGATGGTGCACCACATGCGGGCCAGCGGGATCCGCTACGGCCTGCAGACGATGTGCGAGGCCGGCGGCATGGCCAACGCCACCGTCCTCGAACTGCTGACCGGCTGACCGCCAGCCTGGAAACCACCGCCAAGGAGAAACCGCAGCCATGGACCTCGATTCTGTCTCCGCCCTGGTCACCGGCGGCTCGTCCGGGCTCGGCCGGGCGACCGTCCGCCGGCTGCGGGCCGCCGGCGCCCGGGTCGGCATCGCTGACCTGGCCCCGCCGCCTGACGACGACCTGGCCGGCCCGGCGCGGGGGTGATCTTCGCGGAGGCTGACATCACCGACGAGGCCGCGGTGACAGCCGCGCTCGACGCTGCCGAGGCGGCGCACGGCCCCGTCCGGGCGCTCGTGCACTGCGCGGGGCGGGGCGGTGACCGGGTGCGCATCCTCGACCGCGACGGGCATCCCGGCTCGCTGGCCAGCTTCGCCGAGGTCGTCCGGGTCAACCTGACCGGCACCTACAACGTCCTGCGGCTCGGCGCGGCGCGGATCGCCCGGTCCGAGCCCGTCGACGGAGAGCGCGGCGCGATCGTGCTCACCGCGTCGGTGGCGGCCTTCGATGGCCAGATCGGCCAGACCTCCTACACCGCGGCCAAGGCCGGCATCGCACGGCATCACCCTGGTGGCCGCCCGCGACCTGGCCAGCCGCCAGATCCGGGTCGTCGCCATCGCGCCCGGCGTATTCGACACCCCCATGCTGGCCCGCCTGCGCCCCGACATCCGCGCGGCCCTGGAGCAGAGCGTGCCCCACCCCAGCCGCCTGGGTGCCCCCGACGACTACGCCCGCATGGCCATCAGCCTGCTGGAGAACCCCTACGTCAACGGCGAAACCATCCGCCTAGACGGCGCCATCCGCATGCCACCCCGCTAGCCCGCCCGCCAGTTATCCATGATCGTGACCGATTGTCCGTGTTAGAGGCGGGTAATCGGTCACGATCATGATGGAAACCCCGCCCCGGGCGCCCTCAGGCCGGCTGGCCCGGCCGCGGCGGCACGTAGTCGAGGAAGCCCGTCTCGCCCGGGCTCGCGCCCGCGTGCCGGGTGTTGCGGCGGAGCGCCTCGGTCAGGGCGCCCAGCCGGGCGCTGAGCGCGGCCTTCAGCTCCGGGGCCGGATCCTCCCGCAGGGCCGTTTCCGTCAGCGCGATCTCGTCGCGCAGCCGGATCGCGGACTCACTGAACGTCAGCAGGTCGTGGTCGTCTTCGTCCCGGACCAGGTCGTCGCGGGCCTGATCGTCCCCCACGCGTGCCTCCCTGCCGTCGGCCGACGCCTTTACCAGATAGCACAATAGGTTATATGATAAACCCACCTGCACGAAAGCGAGGGACCGGACAGTGCCGCTCCAGGACTACATGCAGATCATCTCGGTAGACGATCATCTCATCGAGCATCCCCGCGTGTTCTCCGACCGCCTCCCCGCTCAGTACCTCGCGGACGGCCCGCGCATTGTCGAAGACGAGAAGGGCCGCCACGTCTGGCACTTCGAGGACAAGGTCTTTCCCTACATCGGCCTGAACGCGGTCGCCGGGAAGTCCCCCGAGGAGTACGGCATGGAGCCGCTGCGCTTCGACGACATGATCCCGGGCTGCTACGACCCGGCCGAGCGGGTCAAGGACATGGACGTCGACGGAGTGCACGCGGCCTGCTGCTTCCCCTCGTTCCCGGGATTCGGCGGCCGGGTGTTCCTGCAGGCCAGGGACAAGGACCTGGCGTTCGCGTGCATTCAGGCGTGGAACGACTTCAGCATCGACGAGTGGTGCGCGACCGCGCCCGGCCGGTACGTGCCGCTGGCGCTGCTCCCGATCTGGGACATCGACCGCTGCGTGGCCGAGCTGAAGCGGGTCGCCGCCAAGGGGGCGCGCGTGGCGTCGTTCCCCGACAGCCCGGTGCCGCTCGGCCTGCCGTCTTTCCACAGCGACGCCTGGGAACCGCTGTGGAACGCGTTCGAGGAGACCGGCGTGGTGGTCAGCCTGCACTTCGGCTCCGGCAGCTTCGTGCCCGGTTTCTCGGCCTCGGCCAAGATGCTGTCGCCGAATTACCGGGGCGCTGACTACCAGTCGATCGCGACGCGCACCAGCGGCAGCCCGGTCGACGACGGCGCGCCGACGGTGTGCTCCTTCGCCGTGTACGCGACCAACCTGATGTGGACCACGTCCGACCTCATCTTCTCGGGCCAGCTGCAGAAGCACCCCCGGCTGAAGTTCATGCTGGCCGAGGGCGGCATCGGCTGGTTCCCCTACATCTGGGAGCGGATGGACCAGGTCTGGCTGCGGCACCGCTACTACCAGCCGATCGACTTCGACGCCCGCCCGAGCGACCTGTTCAAGAAGCATTTCTGGGGCTGCTATATCGAGGACGAGTTCGGCATCAAGAACCGCCATGAGATCGGGATCGATCGCATCTGCGTCGAGATCGACTACCCGCACTCGGACAGCAACTGGCCCAACAGCCGCAAGGGAATCGCGGCGTCGCTGGCCGACGTGCCGGACGCGGAAGCGCACCGGATCGTCGAGCTCAACGCCCGTGAAGTCCTCAGCTTCCCCCGCGGCCTGACGTAGCGGCACCAGCCCGGCCGCTGCCCCAGCCGACGCTCGCCAGCGCCGCGTTCTGGGCGTCGGGCGGCGACGGGGTGCTGCGCATCCTGCGCTGCGCGGACTGCGGTGCCTACACGCACCCGCCCCTGCCGCGCTGCCGGGCCTGCCGCGGCGACCGCCTGACGCTGTCCCCGGTCTCGGGCCGCGGCGTCGTGGCCGGCTTCACCGTCAACCACCAGCGGTGGCTGGCGGGCTTCCCGCCGCCCTATGTCATCGCGGTGGTGGCGCTGGCGGAAGACGACGGGGTCCGGCTCACCACCAACATCACCCGCTGCCCGGCCGGGGACGTGCGCATCGGGATGGCCGTCCGGGTGGTGTTCGAGAAGGCCGGCGATGTCTACCTCCCGCTGTTCGAGCCCGACACCGGCCGGGCCGGGGAGTCCCTGCCGGTCCCCGAGGACTCCGAGGCGGGCCGGACCGTGCGCCCGCGGGCATCGGCCGCCAAGTTCGAGGAGCGGGTGGCGCTGACCGGGGTCGGCCAGTCCGCGGTGGGCCGTCGGCTCATGGCGGACCCGGTGGCGCTGGCCGTGGATGCCTGCCTGGCCGCCGTGGCTGACGCCGGGCTGACCCTCGACGAGATCGACGGGCTGTCCACCTACCCCGGCCGGGTCGGCTCGCCCGGCTTCTCCGAGGGCGGGATCGCCCCGCTGACCGAAGCGCTGCAGCTCCGGCCGACCTGGATCAACGGCGTCGGGGACACCCCCGGGTCGAGCGGGGCCATCGTCGCCGCCATGCTGGCGGTCGCGTCCGGGCTGTGCCGGCACGTCCTGTGCTACCGCACGCTGTGGGAGTCCTCGCACGCCGAGCTGGCCCGGTCGGGCCGGTGGGCGCAGCCGGCGGCCCGCGCCACCGGGATGACGGAGTTCCTGGCGCCGTTCGGCGCGGTGTCGCCCGCGAACTGGATCGCCGTCCAGGCGTCGCACTACTTCCACCGCTACGGCGGCGACCGTGCCACCCTGGGCTGGGTCGCGGTCACCGCCCGCGCGAACGCCGCCCGCAATCCCGAGGCGGTCTACCGGGAGCCGTTCACCATCGAGGACTATCTCGGGGCGCGCCTCGTGTCGACGCCGTTCGGGCTGTATGACTGCGACGTGCCGGTCGACGGCGCGGTCGCGGTGGTCGTCTCCGCGATCGAGGCCGCGGCCGACCTGCCGCGCCCGCCGGTGCTGGTCGAGGCGGTCGGCACGCAGATCCTCGAGCGGCTGAGCTGGGACCAGGACACCCTGTCGCGCGAGCCGCAGACCAAGGGGCCGTCCCGGCACCTGTGGAGCCGGACCGGCCTGCGCCAGGAGGACGTGGACGTCGCCCTGCTGTACGACGGCTTCACCTTCAACGCCATCTCCTGGCTGGAGTCGCTCGGCTTCTGCGAGCCGGGCGGCGCCCGTGACTTCATCGACGAGGGCCGCGGCATCGCGCCCGGCGGGCGACTGCCGGTAAACCCGCACGGCGGCCAGCTGTCGGCTGGCCGGCTGCACGGCTTCGGGCACGTCAGGGAGGCGATGCTGCAGCTACGGGGCGAGGCTGAGGGCCGCCAGGTGCCGGGCGCACGCGTCGCGGTGGTCACGACAGGGGGCGGCGCGCCCGGCGGCGCGCTGCTGTTGCGGCGTCCCTAGCGACGCCAGGCGAGGAAAGGACAACGATGCTGCAGCCGATGCGGGGCGTGCGCGTCCTCGAGGTGGCCCAGTTCACGTTCGTGCCCTCGGCCGGTGCCGTCCTGGCCGACTGGGGGGCCGAGGTGATCAAGGTTGAGCATGCCGAGCGCGGCGACGGCCAGCGCGGCCTGACCACCGTCCTCGGAGTCGACGCGATGATGAAGGGGAGCCGCTTCTCCCCGATCTTCGAGGGACCCAACCGCGGCAAGCGCAGCGTCGGCCTCGCCCTGGAGGTACCGGAGGCCAGGGCGGTGCTGGATGAGCTGATCAAGCGCAGTGACGTCTTCCTCACGAACTTCCTGCCGGATGCGCGGGCCAGGCTCCGCATCGACGTCGAGGATGTCCGCGCGGCCAACCCCGACATCATCTACGTGCGCGGTTCCGGGTTCGGCGCGCGCGGCGCCGAGGCAGCTAAGGGCGGCTACGACATGACGGCCTTCTGGGCGCGGGCCGGCAGCGGCGCCGGGGCGACGCCGGCCGGCGCGGACCGGCTCTCCCCGATGCCGGCCGGCGGCTACGGCGACAACATCGGCGGCATGACCATCGCGGGCGGCGTCGCGGCCGCGCTGTTCGCCCGCGCGACGACCGGCGAGACCTCCGTCATCGACGTGTCGCTGCTCGGCGTGGGCGCCTGGGCCACCCAGTTCACGGTGAACCTGGCGCTGCAGGCCGGGGGAGTGCCGCCGCGGCCGCCGGTGCCCCGGCACGGCTCGGCCCGGAACCCGCTCGTCGGCCCGTACCGCACGTCTGACGGCCGCTGGATCTTGTTCTCGATGCTGCAGCCCGGCCGCTACTGGCCCGAGTTCTGCAAGGTCACCGGTCACCCGGAACTGGCCGCCGACGAGCGCTTCAGCACCGCGGAACGGGTGATGGCCAACGCGCCCGCGGCGGGCGAGCTGGTCGCCGGCATCATCGCCGGGAAGACCTTCGACGAGTGGCTGGCCATCCTGGACGGCATCGAGGGCCAGTGGGCCACCGTGCAGGACTCGTGGGGCGTCGCGAATGATCCGTCGCTGCGCGCGAACGGCATGATCGCCAGCTTCGACGACGCCGACGGCATCCCCCGCGAGCTGGTCACCAACCCGGTCCAGTTCGACGAGACCCCGGCCGGGCTGAGCCGCGGGCCGCTGTTCGCCGAGCACACCGACGAGGTACTGCGCGAGCTCGGGCTGACCGACGAGCGGCTGATCGAGCTCAAGGTCGCCGGCGCGATCACCTGACCGTGACCAGGCACGGAGGGAGACGAACTCATGGATGAGCCGTTTTTTCACGTCGGGATCCTGGTCCGGGACATCGAGGCGGCCCGCGCTGACTTCGCCGCCCGGCTCGGGGTCACCTTCGAGCCGGTGCACAGCCAGCGGATCGCCACCGGCGAGACGACCCGGTTCTGCTACTCGCTCCAGGGGCCGCCCTATCTCGAGCTGGCCGAGATGACCGGCGCCGGCAGCTGGTCAGCGCAGCAGCCAGAAGGCCTGCATCACATCGGCGTCGGCGCGGCGAGCGTGACCGCCCGCTGCGCCGCCTTCGGGAACCGGGCCGACCTGATCGCGTCCGGGGACCACGGCGCGCCGCGGGTGGTGCTCACCCGGCCCGAGGAACTGCACGGCGTGCGCGTGGAGGTCTTCGACGGGACCACTGCGGCTCAGCTCCTCGGGTACCTGCGCAGCCGCACCGCAGGCTGACCGGCGGCAGCTGAGCGGCGGGACCGTGCTTGACAACCCGTCGCCGCGTCCCGGATATTTGATAGAATAATTATTAATCTAATTTGATTATTTTCTCGTAACGGGCGTATGAGGCCAGGGACGTGTGATACCGGGACGGCGGCCAGGCCGGCGGCCACCTCCGCGAGATGCGGCGGGACCCGGTACCAGGAGGTGGTAGGCGTGTCAGCACATACGGCCCAGGCCGTGACCGCTACGCCGGTGGCGCCCCGCACCGCGGGCGCCCGGACCTGGGCACCCGCCATCGGGGTCCCTGGCGAGGCCGCCAGCGGACGGCGGCAGCCGGAGCACACCGTGCTCGGCCGCAGCGCCGCCATCATGGACGCGTTCAACGGCAGCCAGCATGTGCTGAGCCTCAGCGACCTCAACAAGCGCACGCGGCTGCCGAAATCCACCCTGCACCGCCTGGTCGAGCAGCTGTGCCAGATTGGCTGGCTGGAACGGGAGCACGGCGGCTACCGGGTCGGCCTGCGGATGTTCGAGCTCGGCACGCTCGCGGTCGACGGCAACCGGCTGCACGAGGCGGCGTTCCCGCACCTGCAGGGCCTGGCGGCCAAGACCGGGCTGGCGGCGCAGCTCGGCATCCTGAACCGGACCGAGGTCGTTTACCTGGAGCGCATCGTGGTCGGGCCGATCCGGCTGCCGACCCGGCGCGGCGGCCGGAAGCCCGCCTACTGCACGGCGCTCGGCAAGGCGATGGCGGCCTACGATGACGACGCCATGCACGCGCTGGTCTCCGGGCCGCTGCTGCGGAAGACGCCGCGGACGATCACCGAGCCGGCCGTGCTGTGGTCGGAGCTCAGGCGCGTCCGCGAGGACGGGGTGGCGTTCGACCGCGGCGAGGCCTACGCGGACCTGGTCTGCGTGGCCGCGCCGATCCGCAGCTCCGGCCGCGCGATCGGGGCGGTATCCGTCACCGGTCCGGCCGGCCGGATGCGCTGGGCCGTGGTGACCGACGCCGTCCGGGCCGCGGCCGTCGCCATCTGGAACGCCAACGTCAGCCTCCAGGCCGCGAGCGGCGCCCGGCTGTTACCGCCGGATCCCGCCGCGTGTCAGGCGCCGGCGTCGAGGCCGAGCGCGGCCAGCTCGCGCTCGGCGAAGAACACCCGCCCGGTGTACTCGAGCGGGTCCGTGCAGGCCGCGAAGTAGGCCAGGACCCGGGCGGGGACGTCCATCGAGATCATCTTCGCGTCCTGCCGGTCCCCGAGCTCGGTGTTGGCCTCGGCGCTCTCGGTGGCCACCCAGCCGGGCATGACGCTCATGATGAACACGTTCCTGGCCACCAGCTGCGGCGCGATGACGTTAGAGAGCCGGTCGAGCGCCCGCTTGCTGGAGAAGTAGGCCGGCGACCACAGCGCCGGGATGTCCATGCTGGCGCCGGGCGCCGGGATCCCGCCGGCGGCGTCGCCGTGGTAGTACCGGACGTCCGACGCGGGGCCGGCTCCTCCGCCAGGCGGTGCGCTTCCGCGCTGCCGGTGGTGACGTTGAGGACGCGGCCGCCGCCGCGCGCCGCCATGCTCGGCACCACCAGCTGGATCAGGGTGAAGGGCGCGTGCACGTTGACCGCGTAGTGGTGCAGCCAGTCCGCGCGGGGCATCTCCAGCAGCGGCGCCGACCAGTTGTAGCCGACGGTCACGGCGGCGTTGTTGACCAGGATGTCGACGCCGCCGAACCGGTCGATGGCGCAGCCCACGACGTTGTTCAGGTCATCCTCGCTCGCGAGGTCGGCGGCGACCGCGATGGCCTCGCCGCCGAGGGACTCGATCTCCGCGACCGTCTGGCCGATGGTGCCGGGCAGCCCGCCGGCGGACGTCCGCACCGTGCGGGCGGTGACGACCAGCGCCGCTCCCCGGCGGGCCAGCGCCAGCGCCGTGCGCTTGCCGATGCCGCGGCTGGAGCCGGTGACGATCGCCACCTTCCCGGCCAGGTCTGCTTCCGCCTGTCGCCGCACGCTAGCCGACCGGGATCGCCAGCGACTTGGACTCCAGGAACTCCTCCAGCCCGGCAGCCCCCATCTCCCGCCCGATACCCGACTGCTTGTACCCGCCGAACGGCACGTCGGGGCCGAACCACGCGCCGCCGTTGACGCCGATGGTGCCGCTCCTGATCCGCCGCGCCACCGCCAGCGCCCGGTCGTCGCTGCCGTACACCGCGCCGGACAGGCCGTAGATCGAGTTGTTGGCGATCCGCGCGGCGTCGTCGTCGCCGTCGTGCGGGATGATCACCAGCACCGGCCCGAAGACCTCCTCCTGCGCGATCTCGCTGTCCGGATCCACGCTGGTGAGCAGCGTCGGGGTGTAGAAGAAGCCGGGGCTGACCTTCTCGCCCCCGGTCACCAGCGTGGCGCCGGCCGCGACCGCCCGCTGCACCAGGCCGTCCACCTTGTCCCGCTGCCGCTCGCTGATCAGCGGGCCCATGTAGGTGGCCTGATCGGCCGGGTCGCCGTAGGTCACCCGGCCCAGCGCGGCCGCGACCTGCTCGACGATCGCGTCGTGCTGCTGGCGCGGCACCAGCATCCGGGTCGGGATCGCGCACCCCTGGCCGGCGTGCGAGCAGGTCGCGAACGCAGCGGTGCCCACCGGCCCGGCCAGGTCGGCATCGTCCAGCACGACCAGCGCGGACTTGCCGCCGAGCTCGAGGAACACGCGCTTGACGGTCGCGCTGGCGGCCGCCATGATGCGGCGGCCGGTCGCGGTGGAGCCGGTGAACGTGACCGCGTCGACGTCGGGCGAGGTGGTGAGCGCCTCCCCGACGGCCACGCCGGCCGACGACAGGACGTTGACCACGCCGGGCGGGATGTCGGTGTGCTCGGCGATCAGCTCGCCCAGCGCGAGGGTGATCAGCGGGTCGTCCGGTGCGGCCTTCAGCACCACCGTGCAGCCGGCCGCCAGCGCTGGCGCCAGCTTCGCCAGCGCCAGCTGAGTGGGGTAGTTGTAGCCGATGATGGCGGCGACGACGCCGGCCGCCTCCTTCTCCACCCAGCGGCGGTGCCGCTGGCCGCGGAACTCCAGGTGACCGAGCTCCTGCGTCAGCGGATAGCCGGGCAGGAGGTCGGCGTAGTAGCGGACGATCCCGATCGGGTCCTGGAGCTGCGCGCCGTAGGTCAGCACCCGGGGCGCGCCGACGTCGGCGATCGTCAGCTCGCGCAGCTCCTCCGTGTGCTCGGTCAGCGCCTGGTGCAGCTGATCCAGGCACCGGGCGCGGAACGCGGCGTCGGATGGCCAGGCGGTGGTGTCGAACGCGCGCCGGGCGGCGGCGATGGCCGCCTGCGCGTTGGCGACTGCCGCGTCCGGCGCCTGGCCGAGCACCTGGCCGGTGGCCGGGTTGACCGAATCGTAGGTCCGGTCGGCCGCGACCAGCTTCCCGTCGATGAGCATGCGATGCATCCGCGTCTCCTCCTGGTGCCGCCCTCGGGGCTTCCTTAAGAGTAATATAAGAGTACTATTCGTTCTGTACTAATGAGTGCGCGCTAGCTCCGGGGAAGGGGCATGCATGGGACGCGTCCAGGGGAAGGTCGCCTTCATCACCGGTGCCGGCCGGGGCCAGGGGCGGAGCCACGCGGTGCGGCTGGCCGAGGAAGGCGCGGACATCATCGCGGTCGACGTGTGCCACGACATTGAGACCATCGGCTACCCGATGGCGACCGCCGATGACCTGAAGGAGACCGCCCGCCTGGTCGAGGCGCAGGGCCAGCGCATCGTGGCGGCGGCGGCCGACGTCCGCGAGCGGGCGGAGCTGCAGGCCGCCCTGGAGCGCGGCATCGCCGAGCTCGGCCAGGTTGACATCGTGGTGGCGCAGGCCGGCATCGCCGGCATGAAGGGCCAGCCGCCGCTGCAGGCGTGGACCGATGTCATCGACACCAACCTGATCGGCGTCCTCAACTCCGTCCATGTTGCCCTGCCGCACCTGCGGGCGGGCGCCTCGATCATCGCCACCGGCTCGACCGCCGCCTTCCTGCAGGCGCTGCCGATCCAGCAGCCCGGCGGCGACTCCGGCGGCATCTCCTACATGGTGGCCAAGCGGATGCTGTCGAGCTACATGCACGACCTGGCTCGCGAGCTGGCACCGCGGCAGATCCGGGCCAACGTCGTGCACCCCACCAACGCCAACACGGACATGCTGCAGAGCGAGCCGATGTACCGGTCCTTCCGCCCGGACCTGGAGCACCCGACCCGGGAGGACGCCACCCCGGCGTTCCACTCGCAGCAGGCCATGCCCATCCCCTGGATCGAGCCGGCCGACGTCAGCAATGCGGTGCTGTTCCTCGCCTCCGACGAGGCGCGCTACATCACTGGCATGCAGCTGCGGGTGGACGCGGGCGGATACCTCAAGTGGTACGACTTCCACCTGTAACCGTCAGCGCCGCCCGTTCGGCCGGAGAGGAAGGGACCCGACGTGAAGGTGCACGTGGACCCGGAGCGGTGCCAGGGGCACACGATCTGCTCGATGATCGCCCCCCAGCTCTTCACCCTCGACGACGTGGACGGCCACTCCACCGCCATCGACGGAGAGGTTCCGGGCGCCCTGGAGGCCAAGGCCGCCGAGGCGATCCGCTCGTGTCCGGAGCAGGCCATCTCGATCATCCCCTAGCCGGGCAAGGAGCCATCCGGATGACCACGGAACCCGTCGCCGACGACACCGGGCGGAAGAAGAACAGCTACCACTTCGACCGGCACTCACCGCAGTACCGGCAGCGGTTCACTGAAGTCACCGCCGAGATGCTGGAGAAGTGCCCGGTCGCCTGGAGCGAGACCTACGGCGGCCACTGGGTCGCGGCGGGCCACTCCGCCGTATTCGACCTGGCCCGCTCGGCCGAGTACCTGTCCAACGACCACGACCCGCGCCGCGAGCGGCGCGGCTACCAGGGCATCTCGATCCCGGCCCCGGACGTGGGGTTCCGCGGCGGCTTCCTGGAGATGGACCCGCCCGAGCAGCGCCACTACCGCCAGCAGCTCAACCCGTACCTGTCGCCGGCCGCGGTGGCCCGGTGGACCCCGCTGGTGGACGAGATCGTGCGGGCCAGCCTGAACGAGAAGATCGAGACCGGCCGGATCGACTTTGTCGACGACCTCGCCAATATCGCGCCCGCCGTGCTCACCCTGGCGATGCTCGGGATCCCGCTGAAGAACTGGGACATCTACGTCGAGCCGGTGCACGCCTCGGTCTACACCCCGCCGAGCTCGCCCGACATGGCGCGCGTCCAGGCGAGCCGGATCGCCATGCGCGACGACATGCTCGCTCAGCTCGCGGAGATCAGGGCCAGCCCCCGGCCCGGCCTGATCAACGCGCTCGCGCAGGCCACCATCAACGGCGCCACCCCGCCGGACTTCGAGCTGCTCGGGGTGATCGCGCTGCTCATTGGCGGCGGGTTCGACACCACGACCGCGCTGACCTCGCGCGCCCTGGAGTGGCTGGCGGATCACCCGGACCAGCGGGAGCGGCTGTCGGCCGAGCGGGACACGCTGCTCGACCCTGCCACCGAGGAGTTCCTGCGCTACTTCACCCCGGCCCCGGGCGACGGGCGCACCATCTCCGCCGACTGCGAGATCGCGGGCCAGCAGTTCCGGGAGGGCGAGCGGATCTGGCTGTCCTGGGCCATGTCCAACCGCGATCCCGAGGTCTTCCCCAACCCCAATGAAGTTGACCTGGCCCGTACCGGCAACCGGCACCACAGCTTCGGGCTCGGCATCCACCGCTGTATCGGGTCCAACGTGGCCCGCATGGTGTTCAAGCGGATGGTCGTCGCCGTGCTGGACCGGATGCCCGATTACGTGTGCGACGCCGCGGGCGCCGAGCACTACCAGACGATCGGCATCATCCAGGGCATGAAGCACCTGCCCGCCACCTTCACCCCCGGCCCCCGGATCGGGGACGGCCTAGACGAGACGATCGCCCGGATGCAGGCGGTCGTCGATGAGCAGCAGCTAGCCGCGCCGGTCTCCGCGCGCGCATCGAATTCAGCGACATCCTGAAGGGGAGCCTCCGTCCGTGCTTAAAGAATTCCTGGCCTCCGGCGACTGCCACATCATCGAGCCCCCGGACCTGTTCAAGACCCGCCTCCCGGCCAGCATGCGCGACCGTGCGCTGTGGGAGGAGGAGTTCACGCTGGCGGAGCCGATCGTCCCCGGCGGTCACACCGAGTTCCGGAAGCTGCACACCATCGGCTTCGACGGCTGGACGGTCTCCAAGTACCGCCAGTTCCAGGGTCACGACGGCACCACGCCCAACTGGAAGCCGGACGAGATCCTGGCCGACATGGACATGGAGGGCGTCGACGCCGCCGTGTTCTTCCCCAACCTGGCCCTGTTCGTGCTGTTCACCGACGATCACGAGCTCTCCATGGCGCACGCCCGCGCCTGGAACGACTGGATCGCCGAGCTCTACCTGCCTTACCAGGCCCGGATGCGGCCGACCGCGGCCATCCCGCTGACCAGCGTCCCCGACGCGGTGGCCGAGATCGAGCGCGCGTACAACCTCGGGATCAGGGCGCTGCTGCTGCCGGAGATCCCGCCGGAGCCGTACTTCTCGCGGGCGTACGAGCCGGTGTGGGCCGCGGCCGAGGCACACGGCCTGCCGGTCTTCATGCACGTCGCCACCGGCGGGGTGAGCGTCCGCGAGGACGCGTCGCGGACGGGAGCACGGTCAAGGGCCTGATGACCGCGATGAACATGGGCAAGGGCAACCTGACCGACGACATGGTGGCCGGGCGCACCATGGGCGGCGGCAACACCGCCGCGGCCAGCCCGCAGAAGATCATTGCCGACCTGGTCGGCGGCGGCGTCTGCGAGCGGCATCCGAACCTGCATGTCAACCTGATCGAGTTCGGCGCCAGCTGGCTGGTCTCCTACCTGGGCGTCCATGGACAAGGGCTGGCGCAAGGGCACCGGCCAGGACCCGGACTGGTGGCTCGGCTTCTGGGACGACAGCCGCCCGGCCGACGACCAGCCGACCATGGGCCGCCTGTTCAACATCAACCAGCGGTGGCCCTACCCGCTCAAGCCCATCGAGTACGTGCGGCGGCAGATCCACGTCCAGTTCGCCGACGACCCGGTCGCCGTCCAGGCCCGGCACATCACCGGGCTGACCACGGTCATGTGGGGTAACGACTACCCGCACGCCGAGGGCACGTTCCGCAGCAGCGAGGAGTGCATCGCCGAGAACTTCGACGCCAGCGTCTCCGCCGAGGACCGCGCCGCCATCCTCGGCGGCACCCTCGCGAGGGTCGCCGGCTTCGACGCCAGCCGGAAGCTGGCCGTCCCGCGCCCGCCGGGCCGGCAGCAAGGCCGGCTGAGGCCCGGCGGCTCACGGACCGCTGCCGCTCGCTCCCGCCTGCCGGGCCGCGCGCAGCACGTCCTTGCGGACCTTGCCCGAGGGAGTCCGCGGCAGCTCGTCGGCCAGCACGACGATCTCGGGCGTCTTCTGCCGGGCGGCCCCGGCCGCGGCGAAGTGAGCCAGGGCCGCCTCAACGTCGAAGGTGCGGCCCGGCCGGGTGACGACGACCGCGCACACCCGCTCGCCCAGGACCGGGTCCGGCACGGGGATCACCGCCACGTCCGCGACCGCCGGGTGCTCGGCCAGCAGGTTCTCGACCTCCTGAGCGGAGATGTTCTCGCCGCCGCGGATGATGATGTCCTTCAGCCGGCCGGTGACCGTCAGGCTGCCGTCGGCGCCGGCCCGCCCGACGTCCCCGGTCCGGAACCAGCCGCCGGGCACGAACGCGGCGGCGTTCAGGGCCGCGTCCGTGTAACCGGTGAACAGCTCTGGCCCGCGCGTCAGGATCTCGCCCTCCGCGCCGTCGGGCACGTCGTTGCCCGCGCCGTCCACCAGGCGTACCTCGTTGCCCGCCAGCAGCCGTCCGTCGGTGCCCGCCCGCTGGCCGAGCGGGTCGCTGACGGTTCCGGCGCTCACCGTCGGGTGCTCGCTGCTGCCGTAGGAGCGGAAGGCGGTGATCCCGGCGGCGTCCGCGCGCCGGATCAGGCTCGGCGGGACCGGGGCGGCGCCGGTCAGGAACTCGCGCAGGGTGCCGAGGGCCGCCGTCCCCGCCGCCTGCTGGTCGAGCAGGCCGCAGCTGGGCTGGTGCCCCGCCGCAGGACGTGACCGCGTGCCGGTCGATGACCCGGGCGGCGAGCGCGGCGTCCCAGGCCAGCATGATCACGGTGGGCGTGCCCAGCAGCAGGATCCGCAGCAGGGTGAGCAGCCCGGCCATGTGGCCGGGCGGGAAGAGCCCGAGGTGCCGGGCGCCGGGCCCGCTGCTGGCGTACACCCGGGACGTCGCCTCGGCGAGCAGGGTCCGGTGCGAGTGCTGCACGCCCTTCGGCTCGGCGGTGGTGCCCGAGGTGTACATCAGCACCGCGCGGTCGTCCGGCGCCAGGCGCGGCGCGCGGTACCCGCCTCCCGGCCCGCGCAGCAGGCCGGCGTAGCCGACCGCGCCGTGGCCGGGGCCCCGTGGTCATGCGCGCTGTCCCCGACGACGACGGCGAGCTTCAGCGCCGGCTGCGCGGACAGCCGGCCGAGCATGACGTCCGCGTGCGGGCGCCCCCGGTAATCCCGGGGGAGGGCGACCGCGGTGGCGCCCGACCGCCGGAGCATGAACTCCAGCTCGCGCGGGCCGTAGATCATCACCACCGGCAGCAGGACCGCCCCGCACAGGCCCACCGCGACCTGGGTCACCGCCCCCTCGTAGGACCCCGGCAGCTGGACGGCGACCACGTCGCCAGGACCGATGCCCCGGGCCTGCAGCGCGCCTGCCACCCGCTGCGCGTCGCTGACCAGGGCACCGAGGGTGCTCGCGTGCTCGCCCTCGCCGTCGGTGAAGACCAGCGGGCAGCCGTCGTGGGCCGCCGCCCCGGTCAGGATGTGCGCGGGCAGCGTCAGCTCGTCCATCGCGGTCCCGGCGCTACGGCGGCGGGCCGGCGCGCGCTTGCGGTCCCGGAACGCCGCTAGCATCTCCTGGTGCTCGGCCGAGGTGAGCAGCAGGGTGTTCGCGTAGCGGTCGAAGTCGCGGGCGGTGCCGCGGTCCACGCTGGCGGCGATGTCAACGGCGGTCTTGGCCACGCCGGCCGCCTCGGTCGGCAGGGCCGCCAGCCTGCGCGTGAACGCGGTCACCCGCTCCCGGAACGCCTGCGCCGGGTACACGGCGTGGACCAGCCCCATCGTCAGGGCCAGGTCCGCGGCGACCTCCTCGCCGAACGCCAGCCACTTGCCCCAGTGCGGCCCGACCAGCCGGGTCACCCGGCTGATGCCGCCCGAGCCGGGGATCACGCCCAGGCTGGGCAGCTCCGGCAGCGCGAAGCTGGCGCTGTCGGCGGCCAGCCGGAAGTCGCACGACGCGCCGAGCTCCAGGCCGAACCCCAGGCACCGGGCGTGCACGGCGAGGACCGAGGGCTTCTCGATGGCCTCCAGCTCATCCATGAGCAGGTGGAAGCCCCGGTAGCCGCGCCGCAGGCGGCGCGGGCTGAAGCTGCCGTCGCTGGCGTACCCGCGCCTGCCGCCCGCGCCGCTGTCGTTCAGGTCGATGCCCGCGGTGAAGTACCTGCCCTCCGCGGCGATCACCAGCACCCGGAGGTCGTCGCGGTCGCCCAGGTCGTCGACGGCGGCCCGCAGGCCGTCGATCATCTCCGGCGAGACGGCGTTCAGCTTGGCGTCCCGGGTGAAGGTGAACGAGAGCACGCCGCCTGCCTCGGACCGGCGGAAGGAGGCCGGCCCGTCCACCGTCGGCCCATCCCCGGGCGGCTCAGCCACGGACGGCATGTCAGGCGAACAGGTCGACGACCGGCTTGGTCTTCAGGTCGTCCCTGAGCAGGTACTGGGCGGCGCCCTCCATGTGCGAGCGCCAGTGCTTCTCCGCGCCGGCCGCGTTGCCCGCCTTGACCAGGCTGATCAGCTTCTTGTACGACCGGATGACCCGCTGGAACCGCTCGTCGGTGTCGCTGTCATCGCGTATCGCGATCTTGGTGCGCAGGTGCGTGGCGACGATATCCTGCAGCACGGCTCCCTGGATGGCCATCGTCTTGTTGCCGCAGCCCTCCAGGATCAGCTGGTGGAAACGGTAGGTCAGGCTGGACCAGACGTACGGGTCCGGGATGAACGGCTGCTTCGCGGTGACCGCGGCCCTGAGCTCGTCTACCACCTGGGTGAGCTCCTCGATGTCCTCGTCGGTGTGATGCAGCGCCAGCAGCCGGGCGCACGGGGGCTCGGAGATCATCCGGGCCTCGTACACGTCGTTGATGGTGGCGCCCGACATCTGCAGGAGCAGGCCGACGTACCGGGCCGCGACCGCGACGTCGGGGGCGACCACCCGGGCGCCGCCGCGGCTGCCGCGCCGCACGCTGATGAGAGTCTCCGCCTCGAGAATGCGGAACGCCTCCCGCAACGTCGGCCGGGACACGCCGAACTGCTCCATGAGCTGGCTTTCGGCCGGCAGCGTCTGGCCCGGCTGGAGCTCGCCGCGGACGATCTGGCGGCGCAGGTTGGTGGCGATCAGCTCGCCGGTTTTAGGAGCCCGTACGACGGTTCCGATTCTCGTGGCGGGGCTGCTTACCGTAGTCACGTCACTAATCATATCTGTCACCACATTAAATGATCGAACCAATCACACTAATTTCCAGTTTCGGCGCGCCGGGCTGGCCTACGCGGCTCCGCGCGGGGTGAAGCGCAGCGCGCCGTCGAGGCGGATCGTCTCGCCGTTGAGATACGCGTTCTCGAGCGATGTGCAGGGCCAGTTGCGCGAATTCGTCAGCGCGACCCATGCGTTTTGGAAACGGCACTGCCGCGCCCCAGTACGCGTCAAGCTGCGCCGGATCGGCGTTGCGGAAAGCGGGGGTCAGGAAGGTGCCGGGGGCAATGGTCACCACCCTGATCCCGATCGGCGCCAGGTCGCGGGCGAGCGGGAGCGTCATCGACGCGATGCCGCCCTTGGCCGCCGCGTAGGCGGCCTGGCCGATGGTGCCGTCCCAGGCGGCGATGGAGGCGGTGTTGATGATGACCCCGCGCTCGCCGTCCTCAAGCGGCTCGGTCCTGGCGATCGCGGCAGCGGCCAGGCGGTCGACGTTGTAGGTGGCGGCCAGGAAGATGCCAATCACCTTGGTGAACGACTCCTGCGAGGCCGGCTGGCCCTGCTTGTCGACCGTGCGCGGACCGCCTCCCCCGCCGTGGGCGACGACGGCGATCCGGAGCGGGCCGAGCCGCCCGGCCGCGTCGATGGCCTGCTGCACGCTGTCCTCATCGGTCACGTCGGTCCGCACGAACAGGGCTCCGTCACCCAGCTCGCCGGCCACCGCCGTGCCCCGCGCCTCGTCAAGGTCGCTGATGACCACCCGCGCGCCGGCCGCGTGCAGCAGCCGGGCGGAGGCGGCGCCGAGCCCGCCGCCGCCTCCGGCGATGAGCGCCACCGCTGCCCTGATGTCCATGGTCCGCCTCTCGACTGCGGTCGGCCAGTGCGACTGGTCAGTGCGGCGCTATCGTCAGTGCGGCGCTATCATAGTTAGATAATTATACTATACTCACACCTGGTAGAGACATCCGGTAGACACCCAGTCGAGGGGCGCCCGATGAGCCTTGGCGAGCCGGATGATGCCTTCCGCGCCCGGCTGCGGGAGTTCTTCACCGCGCAGCACCCCGGACGCCCCCCGAAGGATCCGGGCGAGCGCCTGGCCTGGACCAGGGCCTGGCTCGCCACCCTGTTCGACAGCGGGTACGCGGGGCCGGGCTGGCCGCGCGAGTTCGGCGGCATGGAGCTGTCCTTCGGCCACCAGGTGATCTACCAGGAGGAGGCCGCCCGCGCGCGGGTACCGGGACCGCTCGGCACCGGCCTGAACATCGCCGCGCCGACGATCATCATCTACGGCACCCCGGAGCAGAAGCAGCGCTGGCTGGCCCCGATGCTCCGCGGCGACACGGTGTGGGCCCAGGGCTACTCAGAACCGGAGGCGGGCTCGGATCTGCCGGGCCTGCGCACCACCGGCCGCCGCGACGGCGAGGAGTACGTCGTCCGCGGCGAGAAGGTGTGGACGTCGCACGCCGGGGACGCGGACCTCTTCTTCACCCTGGTCCGCACGGGCAGCACGGAAAGCCGGCAGAAGGGCATCACCTATCTCGTCATCGACGCCCGCGCGCCGGGCGTGCGGGTGTCGCCGCTGCGGGATCTCACCGGGGAGCACCGGTTCGCCGAGGTGTTCTTCGACGACGTGCGGGTGCCGGCGGCCAACCGGATCGGCGCGGAGAACGACGGCTGGCGGCTGGCCCGCACCAGCCTCGGGCACGAGCGGGCGGCGGGGGCGCTCACCCAGGCGGCGATGTACCGCCGGGTGCTGACCGAGCTGGAAGACCTCGCCCGCGAGCGCGGCCGGACCGGCGATCCGCTGGTCCGCGACCGGCTCGCCGACCTGGAGATCCGGGTCAGGCTCATCGGTTACAACGCCCAGCAGACGATCAGCGGTATTCTCGCGCGGGGCGAGCCCGGCGCCGCCGCCTCGGTGTCCCGGCTGCTGATCACCGCCTTCGAGCAGGACATCCACGAGTTCGCGGTGCACCTGCTCGGCCCGGCCGGCCTGCTCGGCAAGGCGGCGCCGCAGGCCGTGCAGCGGTCGCGGTGGCTGCATGGCTTCCTGCGCACCCGGGCCTCGACGATCGGTGCCGGGACGCGGGAGATCCAGCTGAACACGATCGCCGAGCAGGTGCTCGGGCTGCCCCGCGATCCGGGCATGCCGCCGCGCTGACCGGCCCGCTAGGAGAATGCCCATGCGGTTGGACTACAGTCCCGAACTCGCGGACTACCGGGCCGAGGTCCGGGCCTTCATCGCCCGGCAGGGGCCGGGACCGCGCCGGCGCGCGGGGGTGCGGGCGCCCGACCCGGAGCAGCTCCCGGTGCTGCGCGCGTGGGCGGCCCGGCTGTATGAGGCCGGGTACCTCGGGCAGACGTGGCCAGCCGAGTACAGCGGCCGGCCCGGCGCCACCGTCCAGCACACGTTCATCGTCGCCGAGGAGATCGCCCGGGCGCGGACCTGGGGCGAGATCGGGGCCGGGTCGCTCGCCGCCGCCGCCATCCTCGCCTTCGGCAGCGAGCAGCAGCGCGGGCACTTCCTCCCGCGGATCCGCTCGGGAGCGGACCTGTGGTGCCAGCTGTTCAGCGAGCCCGACGCGGGCAGTGACCTGGCCAGCCTGAGCACCCGCGCGGTCCGCGACGGAGACCACTACGTGGTCAGCGGCCAGAAGGTGTGGACCACCAACGGGCAGCACGCCGACCGTGGCTACCTGCTCGCGCGCACCAACCCCCGGGTCGCCAGGCAGGCCGGGATTACCGCGTTCGCCCTCGACATGCGGGCGCCGGGAGTCGATGTCCGGCCGCTGCGCGAGATCACCGGGACGACCGACTTCAACGAGGTCTTCCTGGACGGCGTGCGCGTCCCGGCCGATCGGGTGATCGGCGAGGTCGACGGCGGCTGGCAGGTCGCCACCGCCAGTCTCGGCCGCGAGCGCAGCGGGGTCGGGGCGCGGGCCGTCGAGCTCCGTGCCCAGCTCGATGACCTGGTGGAGCTCGCCCGGCAGGCCACGACGCCGGCCGGCCAGCCGGCCATCGGCGACGGCGCCACCCGGCAGCGGATCGGCCAGCTCGCCGCCCTCGCGCACGTGACCGACGTGCTGAGCAAGGCCGTCCAGTCCCGGATGGCGGCCGGCACGGAAGACGCCGCCGACGGCCCCCTCGCCAAGGTGTTCTTCAGCGAGGTCAACCTCGCCATGGCCGAGTTCGGGGTGGCCCTGCAGGGAGCTGACGGCATGGCCGTGGCGGGCGACCCCCGGGTCCGGGCCGCGGGCTGGTGGCAGGACGCCTACCTGTACGCCCGGGCCTACACGATCGCGGGCGGGGCCAACGAGGTGCTCAAGACCGTGGTCGCCGAGCGCGCCCTCGGGCTGCCCAGGGACCGGCGATGACCTCCCCCGGCAGGCAGTACGGCCCACCCCGGCAGTACGGTCTCCCCTGGCGCGGAGCGGAGGTGGCCCGCACGGCGGAGGCGGCCGGCATCGCGGCGTTCTGCAGCGGCGAGTTCGCCGACCGCGAGGCGTACGCCGCGCTCGCGGAGATGGCCCTGGGCACCGAGCGGGCGCTCATCGGCCCGGGCATCGCCTACGCGTTCGCCCGCACCCCGCACGCGCACGCGGCCGGGATCCGCCATGCCTGGCGGCTCGCCCCCGGCCGGGTCTTCCTCGGCCTCGGGACCGGCGCGTACACGATCAACCGCGACTGGTTCGGCGTGCCCGCCGACCGGCCGGCGGCGCGCATGGCCGACCTGGTCGGCGCCGTCCGCGCGTGGCTGCACGCCGAGAACGGGCAGCGGGTCCGCTACGACGGGGAGTTCTACCACGTCAGCGCCCTGGTCGGCGCGCCGGTGCTGGGCCGCATCGACGCGCCGATCCTGATCGGGGCCTTCAACAAGCTGATGGCCGCGGCGGCCGGCCGGACGGCCGACGGGATCATCGGCCACGGCCTGTTCACCGGGGCCTGGTGGGAGGAGGTGGTCCGGCCGGCCATGGCCAGGGGCGCGGCGCAGGCCGGGCGCGAGGCCGTCCCGCTGGAGCACGGCTGGGTCATCACGGCCGTCGACGACGACGACCCGGAGCGCGCCGTCACGGACGCGCGCCGGATGATCGCCTTCTACCTCACCGTGAAGACCTACGACCCCTACATCGAGCATCACGGCTGGACCGCCCAGGCCGCCGCCATCCGCCGGGCCTTCGCCGAGCGTGACATCGACGCCATGGGCCGGGCGGTCACCGACGACATGCTGGCGGCGGTCGCCGTGTGCGGCACCACCGCCGACGCGCGGGACGCGCTGGCCCGCCGGGGCGACTCGCTGCCCCGCGACCTCGCCTACCTCGCGCCGCCGTCCTTCATGGTCAGCGAGCGCCGCGGCCGCCGCTACGCGCTGGCCAGCCTCGGGCTGCTCGGGGAGGCAACGCCGTGAGATTCACCGTGGACTACCCGATCGTCACCGCCGGCTACGACCCGGCGCTGGTCACCGCGGCCGGGATGAGCCAGGTCGCCCGGGCGGCCGAGGAGTGCGGCTACGACGCGATCTCGTTCAGCGAGCATCCGGCCCCGTCGCACAAGTGGCTCAGCGCGGGCGGCCACGAGTCGCTCGATCAGACCTCGGCCCTCGCGTTCTGCGCCGGCGTCACGAGCCGGGTGCGGCTGATGACGTACCTGCTCGTGCTGCCTTACCACAACCCGTTCCTGGCGGCGAAGGCGCTGAGCACGGTCGACCTGCTATCGGGCGGGCGCCTCACCGTGGTCGCGGGGACGGGCTACCTGCGCTCGGAGTTCCTGGCCCTCAACATCGACATGAGTCTGCGCAACGAGCTGTTCGACGAGTCGCTTGAGGTGCTGCGAGGCGTGTGGACGCAGTCCCCGTTCGGCTACCAGGGCAGGCACTTCGCCGCCCGCGGCGTGGTTTCCCGGCCCGGCCCGGCGCAGCGCGGCGGCCCGCCGGTACTCATCGGCGGCAACAGCGCCCGCGCCCGGCACCGCGCCGCCCGCAACCAGGGCTGGAGCCCGCTGATGGTGAGCCCGGAGGTGGCGCGGACCTCGCGCACCCCCGCCATCGCCACGGTCGCCGAGCTGGCGGCCCGGGTCCGGGAGGTGCGCGACGCCGCGGCCCGGGCCAGCGAGACCGCCGCCCCGCTGACCATCCAGGTGCACACCCCCCAGGCGGGCTTCATGCAGCAGCCGGGGTCGGCCGCCGAGCACCAGGACCACCTGGGCCAGCTCGCCGAGGCCGGCGTGGACTCGTTCGTCGTGCGGCCCCCCGGCGACTCCGTCGGCCACGCGGTCGAGGCGCTCCGCCAGTACGCGGCCGCGTACCTGGCCAGGTAGTCCTAGGAAGGTCCGGCAAAGGGTCTGACGTGGGGTGATGGGGTCGCGCGGGCCAGGGTTACCCCGGCCGGCGACCCCTTCCAGGACCGCGCGGGCTAAGGCGGCAGTCCCGGGGCCGCCTGCCTGCGCGACCGGAAAGAAGTCAGCCGCTCACAGGCCTGCACGACGCCGGGCCGCCGCGAGAGTGCGTACCGCCCGGCCGGGATTCCGGCGCGGTATTTAGTGCGGGACGCCCATCCGGGCGGCCATGCCGCGCAGCTCCCGGCCGCCGGACGCGGCACGGGCCTGGGTGAGCAGGTAGGCGACGGCCTCGCGGGCGGGCACGGAGTTCCGGACGCGCTGCGGGGCGACGGTCTCGGCGCGGTGCAGCCACCGGCCGGCCTGCGCCCTGGTCTGGCGGTCGCGCGCCAGGCCCCGGCCGACATCGGTGAAGAAGTCGGCGCGGCGCGAGCGGGCCGTGAGCTTCCCCTCGTCCACCGCCCCGGCCAGCTCCAGGACCTTCCCGCCGCCCTCGCCGCGCTCCACGGCCAGCGCCGTCCGCCAGACCGCCACGTTCGTGGCTGAAAACGACTGCCAGTTCCCGGACATGTCATCGGGCACCCGGGCCGCGAGCGCGTCGGCCTCCGACAGCCAGTGCTCCACGGCCGGGCCGCGCTGGAGCACCGCTGCGGCCAGCGCGGCGGACAGGGTAAGCAGGCCCAGCACGCAGGCCGCCTCGCCGTCGCGGGCGTGCGGCTCCAGCTCCCCGGCGGCACGCTCGGCTACGGTCAGCCCGCGTTCCCAGGACTCCATCTGGCGCGGGACCGTGAAGAACCGCAGGAACGCCGCCTTGCCCCGCCCGGCCGGGTCACCCAGCACCCCGGCCGCATCCTCCGCCCTTAGCGCGGCCACGTGCGCCAGGTCCGCGTAGCCCAGGCCCTTGGCCATGAAGCACGCCCAGACGCATGCCTCGATCAGCGCGCCGAGCGCCAGCTTCCGCTCCGCCTCCCCGGCGCCGGGGGCTGCGTGCACGTGCAACTCGTCAATCACGGCCGGGAGTCGCGCGCCGATCGCCACGTAGTCCCCGCTCCTGTGCAGCTCCTCGATCTCGCGGACCTCCGCGCCCAGCACCGCCGCCGGCCGCGCGGTCAGGGCGGCCGGGCAGGACAGGGTGTTGGTCAGCAGAGCGGCCTTCAGCGCGGGGATGCCCTCATGGGGGCGGGACTGCTGCGGGTCGGTCCCCATGTGCGGCGGGCCGCCGGTCAGGTCCGTCTCCGACACCCGCAGCGCGGCGGCCAGGCTCGCTATCGTGCTGCGCCGGTCCAGCAAGCGCTGCCCCGTCTCATACATCGACACCAGCGACGGGGCAATCCCGGCCAGCCCCGCCAGCTCCGTCTGCGTTAAGCCCCGCCAGCGCCGCAGCAGCCGCAGCCGCTCACCGATCGGCTGCACGTCTTCCACCGCTATCGCACCTTCCGCCAGGAACCGATGGCCTCCCAGCATAAGCGCAGGCCATGCCGGGCAGCAGGACACACCGCGACGATCCCGGCGAGACCACCCCGGCCTGCAAGATCACGAGCGGGCGGTCCGGGTAACGATCAAGAACCGCCGAGGACCGGGATGATCTGCGGCAGGTCGACCGTGGTGCGGATGCCCGGCGGTGCGGCGCAGACGTACGGGACCGCGTTGACGGCACGGTTGGCGGTGTAGCCGGGGGTCATCTCGCCCGCCCGCCCGTCCGGGATGGCGAAGCGGATGTCGATGTCCAGCGGGGCGTCGCCGTCCACGGCCACATGCCAGCCGTTGCCGCGGACGGTCCAGGCCGGGTCCAGCGCGGCCGTGCAGTACCAGGTCGCGATGAACCTCATCACGGCGCGGCCGGCGTGCAGGCCGGTCACGGTCATCCGCATCCCGGCCACCGTGCCCGCGTCCAGGGTGCCGGCCGCGATGGTGAGCTTGTCCGGCGTGACCGCCACCTCCCCGGTCGAGGTGACCGAGTCGAGCGGGAGGCCGACCGCCTCGCCCAGCAGGCGCATGGACGGGCCGAACGAGTAGGCGCCGTAGGCGAACCGCTCCGGCGGGAACTCCGCGGGCGCGTGCCCGAAGCCCATGAGGTTGAAGAGCAGGTCCGGCGAGTCCCGGGTGGACACGTCGGCGTACTCGTTAATGGTCAGGGCGTCGAGGCGGCGCTGGATCGAGGTCAGCACCAGGGGGATCGCCTCGGAGATGAAGCCGGGGCTGGAGCCGGTGCAGTGAATCGAGGCTCCGCTGCTGGCGCAGGCCCGCTCGACCCGCTCCCGGTCGGGCGGCGGCATGCTGGCCGGGTGGTGGAACCCCCCGGACGTGGCCACGATGTTCGTGCCGGTGGCCAGGATGGCGCAGACGTGGTCCAGGTCGGCGGCCGCGGGCATGTAGAGCACGCAGTCCGCGCCCAGGGCGAGGATGTCAGCCACGTCGGAGGTGGCGACCACTCCGGTCGGCGGCAGGCCGCACAGCTCGCCGGCGTCCCGGCCGGCCTTGGCCGCCGAGGTGACGTACACGCCGGCCAGGGTGAGCCCGGGGTGCTCGATGACGTGGCGGAGCGAGCGGCTGCCGATGTTGCCGGTCGTCCACTGCACGACGCGGAGTGTGGTCATGGTCTCTTCCCCTCGCGATTCGGCGTCGGTCACAGTCCGTGCTCGGCCAGGATGGCGGCATGCCGGGTCCGGGCCGCGGCCCGGCGGGTCGGGATGTGCTCGGTGGGGAACAGGCCCGGGGCCGGCTGGTAGCCGCGCAGCACCTGCCGGGCCACGGCCGCCTTGTGCACCTCGGTCGGCCCGTCGGCCAGCGCGAGCTGCGGCGCGTACGACCACCAGGGGCCGAGCGGGGTCTCCTGGGTGGTGCCGAGCGACCCGTGCAGGTGGACCGCGCGCTGCAGGATGTCGTGCAGCACCGAGGCCAGCGCCACCTTGCACATCGCGATGTGGGTCCGCGCGGCGCCGGGCGGCTGATGGTCGATGATCCACGCGGTCTGCAGGACCAGCAGGCGGAACTGCTGGAGCTGGATGGCCGAGTCGGCGATGAAGCCCTGCACGAACTGGTGCTCGGCCAGCAGCCTGCCCTGAGTGTGGCGGGACAGCGCCCGCTCGCACATCATGTCGAACGCCCGCTGGCACTTGCCCACCACGCGCATGGCGTGATGCACCCGGCCGCCGCCCAGCCTGGCCTGCGCGACCTTGAAGCCTTCGCCGGGCGCTCCGAGCATCGCGTCCAGCGGCACCCGGACCTGGTGGTAGCGGATGTAGGCGTGGGTGCCCTCGTCCAGGTCGTCGCGCTCGTTCATGGTCGCGACGTTGCGGATGATCTCGATGCCGGGGGTCCCGGCGGGCACGATGAGCATCGACATCCGGTCGCGGGGCCGGGCCTCCGGGTCGGTGACCACCATGGCGATGAGGAACGAGGCGTAGCGGGCATGAGAGGTGAACCACTTCTCGCCGTCGATCACCCACTCGTCGCCGTCCCGCCTCGCCTGGCAGGTGAACTCCCCGGGGTCGGCGCCCCCCTGCGGCTCGGTCATCGAGAACGACGACACGATGGCGCCGTCGAGCAGCGGCTGGAGGTAGCGCGCCTGCTGCTCCTCGGTCCCGAACCGGGCCAGGATCTCGGCGTTGCCGGTGTCCGGGGCGGCCGTGCCGAAGACGGTCGGCGCCCAGGCCGAGCGGCCGAGGATCTCGTTCATCAGCGCGAGCTTGAGCTGCCCGTAGCCCCGCCCGCCCAGCTCCGGGCCGAGGTGACAGGCCCACAGGCCCTGCTCCCTCACCTGCTCGCGGAGCGGGGCGACAATGGCCCGGGACGCCTTGTTGTGCACGTCGTAGGGGTCGCCGGGACGGGGGAACAGCAGGTCAAGAGGCTCGCACTCGTCGCGCACGAACGCGGCCATCCAGTCGAGCTTCTCCTGGAACTCGGGCTCGGTGCAGAACTCCCACATGCGCGGCTCCCCGCCCGGGTATCGTCGGTCCTCGGCCGCTAATTGTATAACTAAATAAGGGAAGATAGATGTTTGATACGAC
This sequence comes from uncultured Actinomycetota bacterium, assembly GCA_963731085.1. Lineage (GTDB taxonomy): Bacteria > Actinomycetota > Actinomycetes > Streptosporangiales > Streptosporangiaceae > DASUBV01. Next base: position 1,174,277 of record CAVSUF010000018.1, on the reverse strand, counting down.
AGGGGGAGCGTGATGGCCGCCAGCCAGGCCGACGAGCACCTGCTGGCTCAGCTGCGGGACCGCGTAGGGCGGCGGGTCACCGACTGGCGTCCCGGCGCGGAGGTGGTCAGCGTGTCCCCGCTGACCGGCGGTACCTCCAGCATGACCTTCCTGGTCAGCCTGGCCGGCGTCGCCGCGGGGGACACTCCGGTCGTGCTGAAGCTGGCGCCGCCCGGACTCGCCCCGGTCCGCAACCGTGACGTGCTGCGCCAGGCCAGGATCCAGCAGGCCGTCCAGGGTGCCGGGGCCGCGCGGCGGCTGGCACCGGACGTGCTGTTCTCCGACCCGGGCGACCCGCCGGAGGTCCCGCCGTTCATGGCGATGAACCTGGTCGGCGGGGAGTGCGTCGAGCCGGTGCTGTGCGCTGACGCCGAGCGGCCCCCGGCGGCCCAGGTGCGGGCCCGGTTCCTCGACGCCGTGCAGGTGCTGGCGCAGCTGCACGGGATCGCCCCGGCCCGGGCCGGGCTGGGCGATGAGCCGGCCGTCGGGCTGGCCGCCGAGGTGGACCGCTGGACCCGGGCGTTCGCCACGCTGCCCGCGGACCTGGCCGGCGACTACGAGCGGGCCGCCAGGGCGCTGCGGGCGAGCATGCCCGCGGCGCTGCCGCCCGCGGTCAACCACGGTGACTACCGGCTCGGGAACACCTTGTGCACGGGGCAGCGGATCAATGCGGTCATCGACTGGGAGATCTGGTCGGTCGGCGATCCGCGCGTCGACCTGGCCTGGCTGACCTTCTTCACCGACGACGCCGGGCACCCCGGCGTCGCGCCCGGGACCATCGCCGGCACCCCGCCCGCCCGCGAGGTCGTCCGGGCCTACGAGGGCGCGGTGGGCCGCGCCGTGCCCGAGCTCGGCTGGTTCGACGCGCTCACCCGGTACAAGGAGGCCAGCGTCACCGGGCTGCTGCTCAAGCGCGCGATGAAGCTCGGCCGCCCGGTGAAGGACTCGATGGCCCGGATGCAGCCGGAACTGCCCCGGCTCGTCCAGGAGGCCATCGCGATGGTGAACGGCTGACGCCTGCTCGGCCGCCTGCGCCAGGCGGGCGCCGCCTCAGGTGAGCGCCAGCCGGCCCTGCCGGACGACATCGATGAGCAGCCCGGGGTCGGCACCCCGCTCGGCGGCCTGGGCCACGCAGGCCGCCACGTCCTTGCGCATGAACGGGCCGATCCGCGCGGCGAACTCCGCCATGCTGGCGCCCCCCGTTGCGGCGCGGTGAGCAGCCTGGCTGCCGCCGCTCATGTGCTCCAGCGCGCCGAGCAGGTCGCCGGGGGCGACCCCGAGCGCCTCGCCGAGGCGGACCGCCTCGGCGGCGAGCTGCGTGTTGGCGGCGAACAGGAGGTTGTTGACCAGCTTGACCGCCAGCGCGCTGCCGAGCTCCCCGGTCTCGATGACGGGGGAGCCGTACGCGCGGACCACGGCGGCGGCCCGCGCCCGGGCGGCGGGCGCCCCGCCCAGCAGGACGGTCAGCCGGCCCGCGCTGATCTCGTCCGGGCCGCCGCTGACCGGCGCGTCCACCACGTGGATGCCGGGAAAGCGCCCCGCTACCGCGCGCAGGGCCGACTCCCGCCCGGTCACGTGCGAGGCGAGCACGGCTCCGTCGGGCAGGGCGGCGCCCAGCGGCCCGGCGATCTGCGCCAGCTGCTCATCGCTGAACACGCAGACGAGCAGCACGTCGACGCCGGCGGCGGCCTCGGTCAGCTCGGCGGCGTGCCGGACGCCGAGTCCCGCCAGGGCGGCCCGGGTCTCGGGCCGGCGCGCGTACACGACGAGGTCATGCTCGGCGGCAGCGAGCCGCGCGACCATCGGCAGGCCCATGCGCCCGGCACCGACAAACCCCACCCGCGAGGAACGCACCGCTGCCTCCTGCTGCCGCTGATCCCGGTTTGGTGATCCGGTCTGGCAACATTAGCTAACTTAATCATACAATTGATGTCAATGAATCAGCCAGCGAATCGCGAGGACCCATGATCTCGGCCGTCATCGTCGACGCCATCCGCACCCCCTCGGGCAAGGGCAAGCCCGGGGGCGCCCTGTCCGGGCTGCACCCGGCGGCCCTGCTGGCCCAGGCGCTGACCGCCCTGATCGACCGCAGCGGCCTGGATGCCGCCCTGGTCGACGATGTCATCGCCGGCTGCGTCGGGCAGGTCGGGGAGCAGTCCCTGAACATCGCGCGGACCGCGCTGCTGGCGGCCGGCTTCCCGGAGAGCGTGCCGGGGACGACCGTCGACCGGCAGTGCGGTTCCAGCCAGCAGGCGGCCCACTTCGCGGCCCAGGGCGTGATCGCGGGCGCCTACGACATCGTCATCGCCTGCGGCGTGGAGTCCATGAGCCGGGTTCCCATGGGGATGTCGCGAGCGGGCCGCAACCCCGTCGAGCCGCTGGCCGGGCGGTACCCCGCGGGGCTGGCCAGCCAGGGGATCGGCGCGGAGCTGATCGCCGCGCGGTGGAAGCTGGACCGCGAGGCGCTCGACGCCTACTCCGCCCGGTCCCACGCGCGCGCCGCCGCGGCAGCCGCCAGCGGCGCGTTCGACAGCGAGATCATCCCGGTCCGGCTGCCCGGCGGCGGCGTGCACCTGCGCGACGAGACCGTGCGCCCCGCCACTACCGCCGAGGGGCTGGCCGGGCTGAAGCCCGCCTATTACGCCCCCGGCTCCGCCGAGCGCTTCCCGGAGATCGCCTGGCACGTCACCGCGGGCAGCTCCTCGCCGCTCACCGACGGCGCCTCGGCGGCCCTGATCATGAGCGAGGCGAAGGCGTCCGCGCTCGGCCTGCGGCCCCGGCCCGGTTCCACGCGTTCGCGGTCTCCGGCAGCGACCCGCTGCTGATGCTGACCGGGGTCATGCCGGCCACGGAGAAGGTCCTGCGGCGCGGCGCCCTGTCCCTGGCCGCCATCGACGCCTATGAGGTCAACGAGGCGTTCGCGCCGGTGCCGCTGGCCTGGGCGCGGGAATTCGGGGCCGACCCCGGCAGGCTCAACCCGCGCGGCGGCGCGATCGCCCTGGGCCACCCGCTCGGCGGGTCCGGCACCAGGCTGCTGGCCACGCTGCTGAACTACCTGGAGGCCACCGGCGGCCGCTTTGGCCTGCAGACCATGTGCGAGGGCGGCGGGATGGCCAACGCCACGATCATCGAGCGGCTGTGACGGTCCGCGGGCTCGAGCCGGGGAAGCGGCCGGCGCTGGTCGTCAGCGAGATGCAGAACGCCATCGCGAACCCGGCCTGCGACGACACGCCGCTGGCCGGGCAGGTGGCCGCGCGCGGCATCGTCGCCCGGATCAACGACCTGGCGGCGGCTTTCCGCGCCGCCGGCGCGCCGGTGATCTTCACCACGATCGCCGCCCGCCCGGACTGGTCCGGCTTCCCGGTCAACTGCGCCCTCGCGGCCCGGATCCAGCGCAAGGGCAGGCTGGTCGCGGGCACCGCCAGCGCCGCGATCCACGACGACCTGGTCGTCGGGCCGGCCGACGTCGTGAGCCAGCGCGGGCACGGCATGGCGCCGTTCACCGGCACCACGCTGGACGCCACCCTGCGCGGCTACGGCATTGACACGGTGGTGCTCGCCGGTGTCTCGACCAACATCGCCCTGCCCGGCGCCGCGACCGAGGCGGTCGCGCTCGGCTACGGCGTCGTGCTGGCCGAGGACTGCACCGCCGGCGCCACCCCGCAGACCCACCAGATGCAGGTCACCATGCACCTGCCGCTGCTGGCCACCGTCACCGCTGCCGAGCCGGTCATCGCGTCGCTGCGGCCAGCCCCGCATCTGCAGCGCCAGAACCTATATTGAGTGACCGGATTGCGCACGCCGGGACCGGGAGGATGCATGCGGGCAGCGCGCTGCGAGGAGTACGGCGGTCCCGAGCGCGTCGTCATCCGCGACATCGACAGGCCCGTGCTCATCCCCGGGCACGTCCTGGTCGACGTCGCGGCGGCGGCGGTGAACTACCCCGACCTGCTGTTCATCGCCAACCGCTACCAGGTGCCGGCCCCGCTGCCGTTCACCCCCGGCAGCGAGTTCGCCGGCCGGGTGGCCGCCGTCGGCGACGAGGTCACCGGGCTGTCGGCCGGGGACCTGGTCTACGGGTCGGTGTTCACCGGCGCGATGGCCGAGCAGGTGCTGGTGCCGGCCCGGGCGGTCGCGCCGGTCCCGCCGGGCCTGTCGCTGACCGAGGCGGCGGCGTTCCGGGTGACGTACCTGACCGCGTACCACGCGCTGGTCACGGCCGGGGCACTGCAGCCGGGGCAGTGGGTGGTGGTCCTCGGCGCCGCCGGGGGCGTCGGGTCGGCCACGGTCGACGTCGCGGTCCGGCTGGGTGCCCGGGTGATCGCGGCCGCGGCCTCGCCGGAGCGCCTGCGGGCCTGCGCGGAGCTGGGCGCCGAGGCCGGCATCGACTACGTCCGCGAGGACCTCAAGCAGCGGATCAGGGATATCACCGGCGACGGCGCCGACGTGGCGGTCGACCCCGTCGGTGACCGCTGGGCCGAGCCCGCGCTGCGGGCGGTCCGGTGGGGCGGCCGGTTCGTGACCGTGGGCTACGCCGGGGGCGACATTCCCCGGATCCCGCTCAACATCGTCCTGCTCAGGAACATCACCGTCCGCGGGGTCGACCTGCGGACGTGGACCGAGCGGCGGCCGGAGGAGTCGGAACGGGCCCGCGCCGCGCTGGCCCGGCTGGTGGCCGGCGGCATGCGGCCGGTCGTGTCCGAGGTCCATCCGCTGGAGGACGCCGGCACCGCACTGCGGCGCGTGGCCGGCCGGATGACGACGGGCAAGGTCGTGGTCCGCGTTACGTCCGAGAACACGGGAGGAAGCGCATGGCACAGCCGGTAACCGCCGAGCGGCGCGGTCAGGTCCTGGTCATCACCATCCGCCGGCCGAGGTCAGGAACGCGCTCGACGGCGCGGCCGCCCGCGCCCTGGCCGCGGCCGTCGACGAGCTGGACGCCGACGGCGAGCTGCGCGCGGGGGTGCTGACCGGGGCCGGCGGCACGTTCTGCTCCGGCATGGACCTCAAGGCGTACCTGCACGGGGACCGGCCCAGCATCCCCGGGCGGGGCTTCGGCGGCATCACCATCACCCCGCCGCGCAAGCCGCTGATCGCCGCGGTGGAAGGCTGGGCGCTGGCGGGCGGGTTCGAGCTGATGCTGGCCTGCGACCTGGTGGTGGCCGGGGCGGGCAGCCGGCTCGGCGTGCCGGAGGTCCGGCGGGCCCTGGTGCCCGCCGGCGGGGGCGCGCTGCTGCTGCCCCGGCGGATCCCGTTCGCCGTGGCGATGGAGCTGCTGCTCACCGGCGAGTCGGTCACTGCCGCGCGGGCGGCGGAGCTGGGGCTCGTCAACCGGGTCGTCCCCGACGGCACGGCGCTGGACGGCGCGCTGGCGCTGGCCGAGGTCATCGCGGCCAACGGGCCGCTGGCGGTGAGTGTCGCCAAGCAGATCGCCCGCGCGCAGGCCGACTGGGCCGCGGGGGAGGGCTGGCAGCGGCAGGAGGAGCTGTGCCGGCCGGTCTTCGACTCCGCCGACGCGCGGGAGGGCGCCACCGCCTTCGCGGAGAAGCGGGCGCCCGCCTGGCGCGGGATGTAACAAAATAAGTAAACTTATATTGTTGATATAGTCCGGGCGGCGGGTTCACCAGGTCAGGGAGTGCGGCTAATGGCTGTGAAGTTTCGTGCCGGGCAGCAGCTGGTCAGCGCGGTCGACAGCACGGCTGTGATCATTATCCGCGCGCCCGCGGCAGAATGCACGCTGACCTGCGGCGGCCTCGCGATGCAGGCGCCCGGCGAGGCGGCCGCGGCGGCGGATCCCGACCCGGCGCTGATGGGCGGCACCCAGATCGGCAAGCGCTACGTCGATGAGGCCGGCACCATCCAGGTGCTGTGCACCAAGGAGGGCAGCGGCACCCTGGCCCTGGACGGCGAGCCGCTGCTGATCCAGTCGGCGAGACCGCTGCCGGCCTCGGACTGAGCGCGGATCCGCCGTGCGCCTGACGCTGCTGCTCGACATGGCCGCTGACGGGTTCGGCGACCGCGTCGTGGTCGGGCGCCGGTCCGGCGGGTTCACCGCCGCCGAGCTGGCCCGGCGGTCGCGGGCCGGCGCCGCGCTGGTGCGCGAGCGGGGCGCCGACGCCCTCGTCTACACCGATGTCAACGGGCCGGCCTTCCCGGTGGCGCTGTTCGCGGCCGCGCGGGCCGAGGTGCCGCTCGTCCCGCTCAGCTACCGGCTGGGCCAGCGACAGCTCGACGCGCTGCTGGCCCGGCACCCGCGGGCGCTGGGGATCGCCGGCCAGGGCGCGCATGCGCAGCTCGCGGCGGCCGGGCTGGACGCGATGACGGCCGACGCGTGGCTGGAGCAGACCGGCGCCGCCCCCCGCGAGGCTGGCACCGGGGACGGCGAGCCCGTGGTTGAGAACCCCGTGGCGGAGAACCCGGTCGCCGTCATCATCTACACCAGCGGGACCACATCGGAGCCCAAGGGCGTCCTGCTGCGGCACGAGAACCTGGCCGCCTACGTGCTGGAGTCGGTCGAGTTCGCCTCAGCCGGCGAGGCGGAGGCGGCGCTGGTCAGCGTGCCCCCCTATCACATCGCGGCCGTCGCCAACGTGCTCACGAACCTCTACGCCGGCCGCCGCACCCTCGCCCTGGATGCTTTCACCCCCGGTGACTGGCTGCGCACGGTCCGGGATGAGGAGGTCACCAGCGCGATGGTGGTGCCGACCATGCTGGCCCGGATCATCGACAGCGGGGAAGACCGGTCGGTGCCGTCGCTGCGGTCGCTGTCCTACGGCGGCGCGCCCATGCCGGCCGCCGTCATCGAGCGGGCGCTGCGGGAGTGGCCCGGGGTCGACTTCGTCCACGCCTACGGGCTGACCGAGACCAGCTCGACCGTCGCGCTGCTGGGACCGGCCGACCACCGCGCCGCCCTCGGGTCGCCGGACCCTGACGCGGCGGCGCGGCTGTCCTCCGTCGGGCCGCCGCTGCCCGGGATCGACCTGGAGATCCGCGGCCCCGATGGCGGCGTCCGGGGCGCCGGGCAGGCCGGCCGGATCTGGGTGCGCGGCGGCCAGGTGTCGGCCGAGTACGCGGGCCTGGGCCGGGCGGTCGATGACCGCGGCTTCTTCGACACCAGGGACGACGGCCACCTCGACGCCGGCGGGTACCTGTTCGTCAGCGGGCGCGCCGACGACACGATCATCCGGGGGGCCGAGAACATCGCCCCGGCCGAGATCGAGGACGTCCTGCTGCGGCACCCGGCGGTGCTCGACGCGGCGGTGTTCGGCGTGCCCGACACCGAGTGGGGGCAGCGGATCGAGGCCGCTGTCGTCCCCCGGCCGGATGCCGGCCTCGACCCGGCCGAGCTGCGCGAGTTCACGATGCGTGCGCTGCGGTCGAGCCGGGCCCCGGAGCGCATCTGGCTGCTCGACGCGCTGCCCCGCACGGAGACCGGCAAGCTGCTGCGCCGCATGGTGCCCGGGCTGATCGCCCGGGACGAGCGCTAGCCGCCCGTGACTCCGCTAGGCCGTCACTCCGCTAGCGCCGCGAGCCGCTCGTAGTGCTCCGCGGGCGCGCCGTACAGCATCTCGTTGACCTTGGCCCGCCGCAGGTACAGGTGCAGGTCGTGCTCCCAGGTGAAGCCGATGCCGCCGTGGGCCTGCAAGGCCTCCCCGGCCAGCGTGGCGACGCCGCCGGTGGTGAACGCCTTGGCGGCGCTGGCCGCCGCCGTGGCCCCGGCCGCGCCGGCGTCCAGCGCCAGGGCGGCGTAGTAGGTCGCCGCCCGGGCGCCCTTGAGCGTCATCAGCATGTCCGCCACCTTGTGCTTCACCGACTGGAAGCTGCCGAGCGGGCGGCCGAACTGCTCGCGCGTGGTGACGTGCCGGACGGTCATCTCCAGCAGCCGCTCGCCCGCTCCGAGCGAGTCGGCCGCGATGAGCACCGCCGCCGCGTCGGCCAGCCACTGGAGGTCCGCATCGTCGGCGGCGACCACGCCGGCGCCGATGCCGTCGAGCACCACGTCGTACCAGCGGCGGGTCTCATCAAGCGTCCGCCGGAGCTCGACCGCGGTCCGGGCCCGCTCGACCAGCACCAGGCGCCGGCCCTGCTCGGTGGACACTGTCACCAGCAGCCAGTCGGCCGCCGCGGCCGCCTGCACCGCCGTGGCGCGGCCGCTGAGCACCAGGCCGCCCGCTTCGTAGCGGCCGGCCACGCCGCCGTGGCAGGCCAGGCTGGCCTTCAGGTCGCCGGCCGCGAGGGCGGGAAGCAGGTCTGGCTGGCCGAGCCGGGCGAGGGCCAGCCCGATCAGCGCGGTGTCGGTAACGGCACCGGGCGCGACCGCCCGGCCGATCTCCTCGGCCACCAGGCACAGCTCGGCCAGCCCCTGGCCCGCGCCGCCGCGCTCCTCGGGGACGGCGAGGCCGGTCCAGCCCAGCTCCGCGCCCCGCTGCCACAGCGTGTCGTCGGTGTCCCGGCCCGAGCTCGCCAGTGACCGCACCAGCCGCGGCGGGCACCTCGCGGCGAGCATGTCGCGGCTGACCTCGCGCAGGGCCGCCTGTTCCTCGGTCAGCTCAAAGTCCACGGCGCCCCCATCACGTCATTCGCCGGGCTGGCTCACCCGTGGCGCGCGATCTCCGCCGCGAGCAGCTCCGGCATGGAGCCGGCCGCCGGCGCGGGCAGCTCGACCGCGTCCTGCCGGGTGGGCAGCAGCACGACGGCGCTGCCCGGGGTGGTCTTCTCGCCACGCTGGTTCCAGCATCCCACCTCCAGGTGAACCTCGTTGCGGCCATCGGCCTGAACCTTGTCGACGACCGTGCCGCGGACCCAGGTGGTGTCGCCGATGTAGTTGAACTTGCGGTGCTCGCAGCGCAGCCGGAGCAGCCACCCGTCGTCGCCCATCCAGTCGGTGAGCGCGTGGGTCAGCCAGGTCTCGCGCATCGCGCCGTAGTCGTAGCTCATCGGGATGCCGAGTTCCTGCGCCCGGGTCGGGTCCCAGTGCAGCCGCTGCACGGTGTCGGGGATGTTGCGCGCGTTCGGCGGGTACAGGCCGGGTGCCTTCCGGCGGATCTTGCGGGCGATGCCGAACGCGCCGGGCGGCGTCAGCTGCATGCCCCAGCCCATGTGCCAGACCACCAGGTCGGTGACGACCAGCGGCCCCTTCACCCGCGGCTGGATCTCCTCGCCGACCTCGACGTCCTCGAAGTACCTGGTCTGGGCACCGCGGCGGGTCTCGGCGTCGTAGGCGGCGTCGATCTCGGCGATCTGCTCGTCGGTGTAGGGCTCGAAGGAGACCGGCGTGCCCTCGGACCGCTGCCCGGAGGCGTGCCGTTCCGCGTTGATCCAGGTGCCGCGCTGGACGGTGACGATCTGGCCGCCGCCGTTGGCGTAGAGAAAGTCGTGCGTGACGTGCGCGGTGCGGCCGCCGAAGCGGCTCGGCTTGTCCGCCACGCCGACCTGGGTCCGGATGACCTGGCAGCGGTCCCCGGCCGTCAGCGGGCGGTAGTACTCGAACTCCATCGCCGCCTGGTAGGAGCCCAGGCCGGCGAACGGGTCGCCCTTGATCAGCTCCTTCTGCTCGGGGGTGAGCGGCGGGGCCGCGTTCTCGCCCATGCAGTAGGTGAAGTTGGGCGGCGCGATCAGGCCGCCCCATCGGGTGGTCCGGCCGTAGGCGGGGTCGCAGTAGAGCGGGTTGTCGTCGCCGTACCCGGAGGCGAAGTGCCGGGCGGCGTCCGCGGTTACCTCAGTGACGTGGGCGGGGCTGATGCGCAGCGGGATGCCGATCCGGCGGCGCGAGCGCTCGAACGACTCGTCCGTGAGGACGCCGTACCCGGCGGGTTCAGTGGTCATGAAGCTCTCCTGTCGTCACCGGGCGGTCCGGAGACCTGCCGCGGTTACCGCGGCGGCGTGGAGCCGTCGAAGTAGTGCTCGCGGACTAGCGCCCGGCTGATCTTGAGTGACGGCGTGCGCGGCAGCTGGTCCACCACCTTGATCGCGACCGGCTGCTGGTACCGGGTCAGCCGGCTGGCCAGGTACTGCATGAGCTCGTCCTCGGTGGCCGGGCTGAGCAGCGTCACCGCGACCGCGGGAACCTGGCCGAGCCGCACGTCCGGCAGGGCGACGGCGGCGGCCTCGTCGACGGCCGGGTGGGTGGCCAGCGCTTCCTCGATCACGCTGGGCGGGATCTTGAACCCGCCCCGGTTGATCGCATCGTCCGCCCGGCCGTGGATGAACAGGAACGCGTCGCCGTCCAGGGCCCGAGGTCGGTGGTGCGGACCCAGGCGCCCGGCGCTCCGGGCAGCTGCCCGCCGCGCGCCTCCAGCAAGCCGGTCTGCCCGGCCGCGAGCAGGCCGCCCGTCTCCGGGTCCACGATGCGCAGCTCGATGCCGGCGTGGGCGCGCCCGACGCTGCCGCGCTTGCGCGGTCCCCACTCCTTCTTGTCCGGCAGTGTCCATCCGGCGATCGCGCCCGCGAACTCGGTCGCGCCGTAGGTGGTGAGCACCGGGACCCCGTACCGCTCCTCGAACTCTTCCGCCAGCTCCGCCGGCAGGGGCGCGGTGCCGGAGCCGACGGCGCGGACGCTGGCGAAGGTTTCCGCGGGCACCCGGGCCTGGAGCACCATCCGCAGTGCGGCGGGCGCCAGCCGGACGTAGCCCGGGCGATGCCGGGTGACCAGCGCCGCCCAGGCGTCGACCTCGAACTTCTCCAGGAGCGCGACGCTGCGGCCCTCGATCACGTGCGCGACCGCGAAGTACAGGCCGCTGATATGAGCCAGCGACGCCCACAGGATGTCCGTCCGGCTGCGCACGCGCGGCTCATGCGCCTCATCGATGACCAGCCCGGCCGCGCGGAATGCCGCCAGCATCCGGCTGTAGGTCAGCTCGACCCGCTTGGGCCGCCCGGTGGTGCCGCTGGTCATCATCAGCACGGCGACGTCGCCAGGCTCGCGGAGGGACGGACTCGGTGACCACGAGACGGGCTGCGCGGCAAGTCCCCGGTCGGCCCCGGTCCGCAGGGCGATCGCGCCGATCGCCTCAGACGGGGTCAGGATCGCGTCGCGGGCCCAGTCCGCGGCCTCGGCCACGATGACGTCAGGGGCCAGGTCGACGATGTCCTTCTCCAGGCCGATGTCGCCTAGGTGCGGGCTCAGCGGCACCACCGCGCGCCCGGTGCCGAGGGTGGCGATCAGCGCGGCCAGCGGGCCGGGCCGGTTCCGCAGCACGATGCCGACCCGCCGGGCGGCGGAGTGCCCCTCCAGCAGCGACCCCAGGTCAGCGACCGCATCCGAGTAGAACGACCAGGAAAACGTCCGGCCCTCGAAGAACACCGCGGGCGTGGCCGGATCCAGCCGTACCACCTGGCAGATCCGGCGTGAAAGCAGCGAGTCGGGCGCCCCGGAGCTGTTGTCGGTCATCTGTCTGGTCCTCCAGGCAGCTAGCTAGGTGGTGCTCCCATAGCCGACGCTGGCTGTCATGAGATTATAGGGTTCAATCATATTACTAAACAAAAATATATGCCGTCTACTAATGAAGGGTGCGGAGGTGCCGCGCCGGGCCGGCCGGGCACGGACGATTGCCGGGCTGCTACGCCCAGTCGGCGAGGTCGCGGACGGACTGGACCAGGGTGTATCCCGCGGGGACCGGCGCCGCCGGCTGGGACGACAGCAGCCGCAGCCGGCGGCGGGCAATGCGCCACGTTCCGCGGTCCTCGCGCAGCCGGTCGCGGAACAGCACCTCGGCCCGGCTGATGAAGCCGGGCGCGTCGTTCGCCGTCCACCGGATCCACCCGTAGCAGGCCGCCCAGATCCCCGCGCCGTCCTCGCCGACGACATGGTTGGTGATCTCGTGCACGGTCCATGCGCAGGTCTCGTGGAACGAGATGAAGCTGCCGAGCCAGTCCTCCACCCCGTCGAATACGGCGTGCGGGTAGTCGGCCCGCACGTCGGCGGTGAACACCGTGCGGAAAAGGTCCCAGTCGCGGGTATCAATCGCGAGGGCATACGTGTTCTGCAGCCGCATGGACTCCACGGCGATCCGGCTCAGGTCGCTGGCGGGCATCGCGGCCTCCCGGCTCAGCCCGGGGATTCCTCGCTCAGGATGGCGGTGCCGACCGGGCCGAACGCGCTGCGAGCGGAGAGCAGGTAATGCTGGGTGACGGCCCGCGCGTCCCGCAGCCGGCGCTGCAGCGGGCAGGACTCGAACAGCCCGGTGGTCCCGGAGACGCTGTAGGCGCCCTCCACGACCGACGCGGCCACCGCCGCCACCCGCGCCAGGCGCGCGCGCCGGATGACGACTGCCGTGTTGTCCGGCGGCCCGGCGGGCACGCTCGCCTGGTCATCGCGGGCGACCTGGTGCAGCAGCGTGCGCGCCATGTACAGGTCGGTGGCCAGCTGCCCGACCAGGTACTGGGCGACCGGGTCGGCCGCCAGCTTGCTCCGCGACGTGGCCGGCACCTTGTTGCGGGCGATGTCGGTGACGTCGTCCAGGGCGGCCTGGGCGAGCCCGACGGCGACGGCGGCGAACTCCGAGCCGAAACGGGCCAGCAGCGGCCGCTGGTCGAGGGGATGCCGGGCGACGGACGGCAGCTCGGCGAAGGTGCCGGTCCACTCGTCGGGAATGAACAGGTCGCTGACGACGACGTCGTTGCTGGCCGTGCCCTTGAGCCCGCTCACGTGCCAGACATCGTCGATCTGCACCTCCCGGGCCGGGATCACGCCCAGCCGCGTGGCGGGCGGGCCGCCGGCCTGCCCGCCACCGTCCAGAACGCCGTGGATGCAGATGTAGTCGGCGTTGTTGCAGCCGCTCGCGAACGACCAGCGGCCGGTGAACCGGTAGCCGCCCCGGTCCCGCACCGCCTTGCCGGTCGGGTTGATCACGCCGGTGTGGATGACGTCGGGGCCGCCGGAGAAGACCTTGTCGTAGGTGTCCGGCGGCAGGTACGCGTAGAAGCTCGGCCCTTCGGACCCGACCGCCGCCACCCAGGCGACCGACGCGTCGGCCGCGGCCAGCTCCTCGATCACGGTCAGGCCCTCGTCGGGCCACATCTCGTCGCCGCCGTGGGTGCGCGGCACGTACCGGCGGAAGACGCCGGCGCTGCGCAGCTGCTCCGCCAGGTCGCGCGGCACGGCCCGCGCCTGCTCGATTTCCTCGGCGCGTGCTTTTATCTCCGGCACCAGCGCCCGCACGTTATTGAGCACGCTTGTTTCCCGTGGCTCAGATGCTGCGTTCTGGCTCATTCTCGTTCCTCATCCTGTCGCCACGCCGAGCTCATTCACCATCCGCGAAAGTATCGCGGCACCCTGCTTATGTCACGATCACTGTTCTGCTGGGCGGGACGGCGCTGAGCAGCGCCGTCCGGCTGCTACCCGCGCCCGGCGAGGCCCACCGCGATCTCGATGAGCTGGTCTTCCTGGCCGCCGACGAGGTTGCGGCGGCCAGCCTCGATAAGGATCTCGGCGCCGGACACGCCGTACTTGCGGGCCTGGATCTCGGCGTGCTTGAGGAAGCTGGAGTAGACCCCCGCATAGCCCATCGTGATGGAGAGCCGGTCAAGCGCGGGCGGGTTGGTCAGCACCGGGCTGACGGTATCCTCGGCGGCGTCGATGATCTTGAGGGTGTCGATGCCGGTCCTGATCCCGAGCCGCTCGGTGACGGCGGCGAACGCCTCCACCGGAGTGTTGCCCGCGCCGGCCCCGAAGCGGCGGGTGGAGCCGTCGATCTGCTTGGCGCCCGCCCGGGCGGCCAGCACCGAGTTGGCCACGCCGAGGCCGAGGTTCTCGTGGCCGTGGAACCCGACCTGGGCATCGTCGCCGAGCTCAGCGACGAGCGCGGCGATCCGGTCGCTGACCCCGTCCATGATCAGTGACCCGGCCGAGTCCACCACGTAGACGCACTGGGCGCCGGCGTCGGCCATGATCCGCGCCTGCCGGGCCAGGACCTCCGGCGGCTGGCTGTGGGCCATCATCAGGAAGCCGACCGTCTCCAGGCCGATGCCGCGGGCCACCCTGAAGTGCTGGACGGAGATATCCGCCTCGGTGCAGTGGGTGGCGATCCGGCAGACCGAGGCGCCGTTGTCGGCCGCCTGCCGGATGTCGTCGGTGATGCCCAGGCCCGGCAGCATCAGGAAGGCGATCCTGGCCTGCCGGGCGGCCGCCACCGCGGTGGCGATCAGGTCCTGGTCCGGCACCGCGCTGAAGCCGTAGTTGAAGGACGAGCCGCCCAGGCCGTCGCCGTGGGTCACCTCGATGACCGGGACCCCGGCCTCGTCCAGGGCGGCGACGATGCTGCGCACGTTCTCGATCGTGAACTGGTGCCGGATCGCGTGCGAGCCGTCGCGCAGCGAGGAGTCGGTCACCCGGACGTCAAGTTCATCGCTGTAGGGCATGACGTGGTCTCCTGCCTGGGACTAGGCGCGCTCGGCCAGGATCCGCCGGGCGAACCCTTCCCCGACCCGGGTGGCGGCGGCGGTCATGATGTCGAGATTGCCCGCGAACGGCGGCAGGAAGTCGCCCGCCCCTTCGACTTCGACGAAGACGGCGACGCGGGCGTGGCCGCCGCTCATCGGGCCGGGGTCGTCGAACTGCGGCTCGGCGCGCAGCCGGTAGCCGGGAACGTAGGCGGCCACGTCGACGACGATCTCCTTGACCGACGCGGCGATGGCATCGGTGTCGGCGTCGGCCGGGATCGCGCAGAAGATCGTGTCCTGCATCAGCATGGGCGGCTCGGCCGGGTTGAGGATGATGATGGCCTTGCCGCGCCGCGCGCCGCCGATCGTCTCCACCCCGCGGGCCGTGGCCTGAGTGAACTCGTCGATGTTGGCCCGGGTGCCCGGCCCGGCCGACGGCGATGCCACGCTCGCGACGATCTCCGCGTACTCCACGCCGACGATCCGGGAGACCGCGTAGACGATCGGGATGGTCGCCTGCCCGCCGCAGGTGACCAGGCTGACATTGGGCACGTCAAGGTGCGCGCCCAGGTTGACCGCGGGCACCACGGCCGGCCCGATCGCGGCCGGGGTGAGGTCTACCGCCTGGATGCCGAGCTCGCGGTAGCGGGGCGCGTTCTCCCGGTGCACGTAGGCGGACGTGGCCTCGAAGACCAGGTCCGGCCGCTCGCTGTCGAGCAGCCAGTCCACGCCCGCGGCCGTGGCGGTCAGGCCGTGGTCGGCCGCCCGCTTCAGCCCGGGGCTGCCGGCGTCGATGCCGATCATCCAGCGCGGCTCGATCACGTCGGAGCGGAGCAGCTTGTACATGAGGTCGGTGCCGATGTTGCCCGACCCGACGATCGCGGCGGTGGCCTTGGTCACGGTGCCATCCCTGTGCTGCTAGGTGAACCGGGCGGTCACGGTGCCGAGCCCGGCGAACTCGGCGCGGAACGCGGTGCCCGGGCGGGCGTCGATGGCCCGGGTGCAGGAGCCCGGCAGGATCAGATGCCCGGCCTCGAGCTTCACCCCGAAGCCGGCCACCTTCCGCGCCAGCCAGGCGACGCAGGCCGTGGGGCTGCCGAGCACGGCGCTGGTGTTGCCCCGGGCGACCTCGGCGCCGCCGCAGTAGAGCACCGCCTCGATGTCGGCCAGGTCGGTGCCCCGGGCCGCCAGCTCGGCCGGGGCCGCGCGGTCAGCGCCGAGGATCACGCCGGCCGAGGACGCGTTGTCGGCGATGGTGTCGGCGAGCCGGATGCGCCAGTCCCTGATCCGGCTGTCGATCAGCTCGAAGGCGGGCACGATGTACTCGGTCGCGGCGAGGACGTCGGCCTCGGTGCAGTCCGCGCCCGGCAGGGCCGAGCGAAGCACGTAGCCGATCTCCACCTCGATCCGGGGGTAGCAGTAGCGCGCCGCCGGGATGGGGGCGTCCTGCGGCAGGACCATCGCGTCGAGCAGGTGCCCGTAGTCGGGTTCGTCGACGCCCATCATCTGCTGCATCGCCGGGGAGGACAGCCCGACCTTGTGGCCGCGCACGCGGCCGCCGGCGGCGATCTTGCGCCGGATGTTGACGAGCTGGATCTCGTAGGCGTCCGCGGCGTCGATGCCGGGGAACGTCTCGGTCAGGGGGCTGATCGGCGCCAGGTCCCGCTCCGCCGCCCACAGCAGCTCGGCCGCTGTCGCGCGCTGGGTGCCGTCGAGCATAGGTGTCCGTCCCGGTGGTCGCCTGCTGGCCGGGCCTAACGTAACCTCCGCTCACCCCGCCGGACACGGGCATTTCCCGCTGGGCGGGACGTCCCGGTCACTGGAACGCAGCCCTTGCCGGGGCGCCCGCCGTCGCTAGGCTGGCTAACCACCAACCGCATGGAGGCGTCCAGTGCCGGAAAGCCCAGCACCTTCCGCGCCGGGGACTCCGCACCGCCAGTGGGATGAGATCGTCGACGTGGTCGTGGTCGGCAGCGGGGGCGGTGCGCTGACCGCGGCGATGGTCGCCGCCCGCGGCGGCGCGAGCACCGTCGTCGTGGAGAAGGACCGGTACATCGGCGGCACGACCGCCGTTTCCGGCGGCGACATGTGGATCCCGGTCAACCGGTTCATCCGGGACGAGGACAGCCGCGAGGACGCGCTCGCCTACCTCACCCGCCTGTCCGACGGCCGGGCCGCCGATCCGCAGCTGCTGGAGGTCTACGTCGACTCCGCCCCCGAGGCGCACGAGTACCTGCTGGAGACCACCGGGTACGACTCCGAGCCGCACGTCAGCCTGAACGACTACTACTCGGTCATCGGCGACCGGATCCCCGGGGTCCGGCACTTCCCGCGCACCTGCGCGGTCAAGCCGTACCCGGCCGGGGAGATGCTCGGCCCGGAGCTCGCGCGGAAGATCAACCGCGGTCCCTGGGTCCCGCCCCCCGAGGTCAGCTTCCCCGAGCAGCGGCGCGGCGAGGTCGGGCCGGAGGAACTGGCCCGGCGGAAGAGCAAGGTGTGGCGGGCGAAGGGCGGCGGCCTGATCGCCCCGCTGCTGAAGGAACTGGTGGACCTCGGCGTCGAGGTCCGGACGGCCACCCGCGCGGTCGGGCTGGTCAGCGATGACGCCGGCGCGGTGACCGGCGTGGTGACCGAGGGGCCCGGCGGCAGCCGCCGGCTCGGCGCCCGCCGCGGCGTGGTGCTGGCCTGCGGCGGATTCGAGTGGAACGCCGAGATGGTCAAGGCGTTCATCGGGTACGAGGTCAGGCCGCTGACGCCATGGTCGAACACCGGCGACGGGCACATCATGGGGATGGCGGCCGGGGCCAGGCTCGGCGCGATGACCTCGTTCTTCAGCTACGGCGTGGTGTACGACCTGTGGGAGAAGGGCCGCGACGGGGACCCGCTGCCGCAGATGATCATGGGCCTCGGACCCGGGTCGATCATCGTGAACCAGCAGGGCAGGCGGTTCATGCACGGCGGTTACACGTACAACGACTTCTCCGCCCCGTTCGGCTTCTTCGACCAGCGCAACCCGGGGTTCACCAACAAGCCCCCGGCGTGGAACATCTTCGGCGCCGCGGTACTCGAGCGCGGCATCTCGGGCGCTAAGCCGGGCATCTCGATGACGCTGACCGGGCCGCAGGGCCAGGAGGCTCCCGGCTTCCTCCAGCTTGCCGGGTCGATCCGCGAGCTGGCGGGCCAGATCGGCGTTGACCCGGACACGCTGGAAGCGACCGTCGAGCGGTACAACCAGTACGCGGAGAAGGGCGAGGACCCCGACTGGGGCGACCCGGCGCAGGCCTACGTGCTGACCGGGCCGGACACGGTGAACCACAAGCCGGTGACCGGCCCGCCATACGGCGCGATCCAGCAGTGGCCGGGCACGCTCGGAACCAACGGCGGGCTTCGCATCGACCGGGACGCGCGGGTGCTCGGCTACCGGGTGCCGGTCATTGACGGCCTGTACGCGGCGGGCAACACCGCCGCGTCGGTGCTGGGATCGGTCTACGCGGGCGGCGGCAGCTGCATCGGCCCGAGCGTGACGATGGGCTACCGGGCCGGCCTGCACCTGGCGGGCCGGCCGGCCAGGGATATCGGGGAGGCAACGTGAGCGAGGCGCTGTCGTTCGACGAGACCAGCCGGTTCCTGGACACCCAGCGGGGGAAGCTGCATTACCACGTGGCGGGCGACGGGCCGCCGCTGCTGCTGCTGCACGGGTCGGGACCGGGTGTCAGCGCCTGGGCGAACTTCCGCGGCAACCTGCCCGTTCTCGCCCGCGAGTACACCACCTACCTGCTCGACTTCCCCGGGTTCGGCAGAAGCTACTCGCCCGACGCCAGCCCGCTGACAGCAGGGCCGGACGCGGTGCTCGACTTCCTCGACGGGCTCGGGCTGGGCCCGCTGCCGATTATCGGCAACTCGATGGGCGGCAATGTAGCGGCGCGGATCGCGGCCGAGCACCCGGACCGGGTGAGCCGCCTGCTGTGCATCGGCGGCGTGGGCATGGCGCTGCTCAGCCCGTCGCCTCCGGAGGGCATCAAGCTGCTGGTTGAGTTCGTGGAGGATCCCACCCGGGACAAGCTCCTCCGGTGGATGGAATCGATGGTGTACGACACCTCCATCCTGACCGAGGAGTTCGTGCGGCTGCGGTGGGAGGCAGCGACCGACCCGGCCGCGCCCGCTGACATCACCAAGCTGTACAACCGGCCGATGCTGGAGGCCATGCGGACGTCCCGGGGCGCGAGCGCGGCCGGCAGCGTGGCCATGATGAGCAAGATCCAGGCGCCGACGCTGGTCATGTTCGGCCGGGATGACCGGGTCACCCCGCTAGACGGCGCGCTGGCCGCGATGCGGCTGATCCCCCGGTGCGAGCTGCACGTCTTCTACGACTGCGGCCACTGGGCGATGATCGAGCGCAAGGACGAGTTCGAGAGCACCGTGCTGGCCTTCCTGGCCCGCGACGCCGCGGCCTAGCGCCGCACCCAGCCGTAGTCGTACCAGACGGTCTTCAGGCTGCTCACCGGCGTGCCCCAGGTCTCGATGTAGGTGACGCCCTCGGGACCCGCCGTCATCGTGTACGGGGTACCGGCCCGGCTGGTGAAGAGGCAGCCCGGCCTCACGATCACGTGCTCGTCCACAGCCGGGTCACCGAACTGGATCTTGTACTCGCCCTTGACGACGACGATCGTCTCGTCGATGTTGTGCAGGTGGCGCGGGACGGTGAAGTTCGGCACCACCCGCAGCGGGTTGCGGAAGAACGTGCGGAAGTCAATCGGCTTGGTGCTGACCCACATGTTCTCCGCGAAAGTCGCGGCGAAGTCCACCGGCGCGTCCTTCAGCAGGCGGCCGTCTTCCCAGTAGTAGGACGGGTTTTCCTGCTGGCCCGCCAGCGTCATGGGGATCCAGCCGGTGTCGGTTAGCAGGCTGTCCGCAGCAAAGGGCATAGCGTCAATATAAGAGACGCGGGCCTGCCTGTCACTGCTATCTGCCCAGCTCAGGATACGTTCCGTCCATGTCCCGTCTAGCGGGACGAACGTATTGACCAGCGCTGCCGGCCGGACAATGATCGGACCGTGCCCATCGTGTTTTCCGACCTGCTCACCGACGAGGGCTGGGAGCCGCTCGAATTCTTTCAGGGCGACCCGGCGTTCTACTGGAATGATGGCGGGTTCATCGCGAATGCGCCGGTCGACATCGCCGCCACCCTGGGCGGCGCTATGTGGCGGTCAGCCATCATCGAGCCTGCCTTCCGGTGGCAGGGGCGGCGCATCCGCCCGAGCTTCACCGTGCCCAGGCGGCACGTCAGCCATCCGCAGCTGATGATCGTCGCTGGCGGCCGGCTGACCGTCGAGTACGGCGCCGGCGGCGAGGAGACCAGGCTGCTCGGCCCGGGCGAGTTCTGGACCGGCGACGCCGGCGTGCCGTTCACGATCACCTCCGGTCCCGAGGGCGTGACCTACCTCGAATGCTGGGACCTGCAGCCGCTGTCCCTCATCGAGACCACCTGGTACGACGACGGCAACTGGAAGCGGCGCGAATCCGGCTCGAAGACGTTCCCGCAGCCTTGACCACCCGCCGCCCGCCGCCCACCGCCAGGAGGATCCTCACGTGCCCGTTCTCTCGCTCGGCTACCTCAGGCTGGACTCGACCGACCTCGACGCATGGCGGACCTTCGCCGGGGACTTCCTCGGGCTGATGCCGGCCGCGGCCGAGGGCGATGAGTCGCTGCGCTACCGGATGGACCACTATCCGCCTCGCCTCGTCATCTCGCCCGCTGGCCAGAGCCGGGCCGCCGCCATCGGCTTCGAGGTGCTGAACGAGCGGGACCTCAAGCGCACCATAGCCGCCGTCGAGGACGCGGGGATCAAGGTGACCGAGGGCTCGGAGGCCGAGGCCGACGAGCGGCGGGTTACCGGCTTCGCGCGGTTCGACGACCCGGGCGGCAACCCGATCGAGCTGTTCTACGGCCCGATCCTGGACCACATCCCGGTCCGGCTGCCCACGGTGAGCTCGTTCGTGACCGGTGACATGGGCATGGGCCACGTCATCATCACCGCGGAGGACGGCCGGGCGCTGAAGGACTTCTACGTCGACGTGCTGGGCTTCTACGAGCGCAACACGATGGGCGGCCGGGATCACACGGTCTGGTTCATGAGCTCCAACGACCGGCATCACACGCTCGGTGTCACCTCGGTGCCGGGCCGCGGCCGGCTGCTCCACCTGATGGTGGAGGCGGCCACCTTCGATGACGTCGGGCTGGCCCTCGACCGGCGGGAGAAGCACGGCATCCCGCTGATGAACAGCCTCGGCAAGCACACCAACGACGAGATGACGTCCTTCTACGTCTACTCGCCGGAACGGTACGCGATCGAGTTCGGCTACGGCGGCCTGAAGGTCGACGGCGAGCAGCCGGTGTACGAGATCACGTCCGGCGCGCACTGGGGACACAAGTTCTTCCCGCCGCCCGGCGCGCCGAAGCCGCCTGCCGGGTAGGGGCGCGGCCATGACTGACCTCAGCGGGCTCGGCCTGCCCGCCCTGGACTGGGGCGAGGTCTTCCACGTCGGGATCCGGGTGGCGGACCTGGCGGCGGCCCAGCAGGAGCTGACCAGCTCGATCGGCGTGCGCTGGACGACCCCCGCGGCGCTCCCGATGAAGGCGTGGGTGCCCGGCCAGGGCTACCGCTCCTGCGACCTGACCATCTCGTTCACGGTCGAGGGGCCGGTGCACATCGAGCTGCTGCACGGGTCGCCCGGCAGTTACTTCGACGTGCGCGGCGGCGGGGCCGGGCTGCACCACATCGGCGTCTGGGTGGACGACGTGGCCGGGGTCAGCCAGGATCTGGTCAGCCAGGGCTACACCGTCGAGCTGGCCGGGGCGTCGCCCGCGGAGGGCTACGGCTCCTTCACCTACGTGCGCTCGCCGGGCGGGGTCCTGTTCGAGCCGGAGTCCGGGCGGCGCGAGTCCAGGGAGCGGTTCGAGCGATGGTATGCCGGTGGCAGCCTCTTCTAGCGCCTTCCGCGAGGCCATGGCGTCGTTCCCCAGCGGGGCGACGATCGTCACCACGAGCGACTCCGCCGGCCGCTGGTGGGGCTTCACGGCGAGCTCGTTCTGCTCGGTGTCGATGGACCCGCCGCTGGTGCTCACCTGCCTGGCCAGTACGGCCGAGTGCTTCCCGGCCTTCGCCGCGGCGGCGCGCTGGAATATCCACGTGCTCCAGCACCGCCACGCCGACCTGGCGATGCGCTTCGCTACCCGCGGCGTGGCCAAGTTCGACGGGGCGGGCTTCCGGCCCGACGCGGACGGCCTGCCGTTCCTGGCCGACGTCAGCATCTCGCTGCGCTGTTCCGCCTACTCGAAGGTCGACGGCGGCGACCACCTGGTCCTGATCGGGCGGGTCGAGGAGGTCGGCCTGGGCGAGGAGATGCCGTTCGTCTACTTCCGCCGCGCCTTCCACTCCCTGCGGGCGGGCGACGAGAAGGCCGCGGGGGAGAGCGGGCCGGGCCACGGGCGGGCCTGCCTCCCGGTCGTGGTCGAGCTGGACCTGGGCTGGATGTAGGCGGCCTGCCTGCCCGGAAGTACCCGTCAGTAAGGAGATCAGCGGTGGCGAAGCGATGGGCCCGGCGGCCGGAAGGCTCGACCTGGGGCGACTGGGGCGAGGATGACGAGCTCGGCCGGATCAACCTGATCACGCCGGAGAAGGTGCTCGAAGGGGTCAGGGAGGTGCAGGCGGGCCGGAGCTTCTGCCTGAGCCTGCCGCTCGACTATCCCGGCGGCTCCTCGCTGAACCAGCGCCGGTACCCCCCGATCATCCGGCCGACCGAGGACCTGGCGCACCAGCCGGACACCTTCTACAACGTGGTGGCCAGGGACTCGATCAGGCCCGAGTACATCGACGTCTGGTCCGATGACATGGTGACGCTGTGGACCCAGTACTCCACGCAGTGGGACGCGCTGGCGCACCAGGGCGCCCTGTTCGACGCCGACGGGGACGGGATCGACGAGCCGCTCTACTACAACGGGTTCCGGGCGAACGCCGACATCATCGGCCCGGCACCGGACGCCAAGGGGGACGGCAGCGGCAGCGTCGCCTTCGCGCGTCACCTCGGGCTCGAGCACATGGCCGCGCATGGCGTGCAGGGCCGGGCGGTGCTGATCGACGTGGCGCACCACCTGGACAACACGCAGGAGTGGACGGGGGTCAGGATGCGGACCCTGCGGGAGATCATGGCCGCCGACCAGGTCGAGCTCAGGCCGGGTGACATGGTCATCCTCCACACCGGGTTCACCCAGAAGATCCTCGAATGGGGAAAGAACCCCGACGCGTCGCGGATCCAGGCCATGTACCCGTACCTCGACGGCGAGGATCCCGAGGTCCTCCAGTGGATCACCGACTCCCGGATGTCGGCCCTGATCGCGGACAACTACGCGGTCGAGGGCTGGCCGGCGCCGAGCCCCGAGCCGCACACGCTGATCCCCGTG
Source organism: uncultured Actinomycetota bacterium (assembly GCA_963731085.1). Lineage (GTDB taxonomy): Bacteria > Actinomycetota > Actinomycetes > Streptosporangiales > Streptosporangiaceae > DASUBV01. Next base: position 1,151,398 of record CAVSUF010000018.1, on the reverse strand, counting down.
CACAACCTGTGCCTGTTCAAGCTCGGCATCCCGCTCGGCGAGATGTGGTACACCCAGGAGCTGGCGGCCTGGCTGCGGGCGAACGGCCGCAGCAGCTTCCTGCTGACCGCCCCGCCGCTGCGGCTGCCGGGCACCGCGGGCAGCCCGCTGAACCCGATCGCGACGGTCTGACCGCCGGTGGGGACCGCGCGGCGGGTGGTCGTCATTCTCGGCGCCGGCGGCACGCTCGGCACCGCCCTGTCCCGGCAGTTCGCCGCCGAGCCGGATACCGATCTCGTGCTCAGCGACCTGAGCGAGGACGCGCTGGCGCAGGCCCGGGACGGCCTCGCCGCGGCAGCGCAGCCGGATACCGTCCCGGCGGACGTCAGCGACTTCGCCGCGGTCGAGAAGGTGGTCAGGCACGCGGTCGACCGCTTCGGCCTGGCTCGACGTGCTGATCAGCAACGCCGGCGTGCTGTCGCCGAACGGCCGGATCCACCACCTGGACGCCGCGGACTGGGAGCGCGCCTTCCGCGTCAACGTGCTCGGCCCGGTCAACGGCATCCGCGCGGCCGTCCCGGTGATGCGCGCCCAGCGATCCGGGTCGATCATCCTCACCGCGTCCGTGGCCGGCCTCACCGCCTGGACCCACTCCGGGCCGTACTGCGTCACCAAGGCCGGGGTCATCCACCTGGCCAAGGTGGCGGCGGTGGAGTACGCCCCGGACGGCATCCGCGTCAACTGCGTGTGCCCGGGCACCTTCCTGTCAGCGATGCACGAGGGCCTGCCCGCCGAGGCGGTCAGCGCCATCGCGGCCCGGCACCCGCTCGGCCTCGGCTCGGCCGCAGACCTGGTCGGCGCCTACTCCTACCTGGCCAGCGACGCGTCCCGCTGGACCACGGGCTCGGCCATCGTCGTTGACGGCGGCTACGCGGCGCCCTGACACAATGCCAGCACGCGGGCAGGACACAGCGGCGGGGCTGAGCACGGCGAAACCGCTTGAGGGTGCTGCTTCTCACACCCAGACGCGGGACTCGTTGCGGGCTTCCTTGGCGCGGAATGCGTCTTCGAGGTTAATCCCGCAGCGGTTGGCGATCGACATGAGCAGGATCAGCGTGTCGGCGGCCTCGTCGCCGACGTCGGCTGTCCGGCCGCCGGGATCCTGGGGGTGGCCCTGGAGCTTGCGGACGGCGCGGTAGAGTTCTCCGACTTCCTCGCCGAGCTTGAGGCACTGGGAGGGCAGGTCCTGCTTGTCAAGCCCGCGCTCGGCCTCCATACGTGGCGACGTAGTCCTGGATGCCGGGCAGCGATGTGCCCGGGCTCAATGGTTCCATGCGGTGGTCACCTCTGTCAGCGTGGCGGCGGAGGGTGTGACGCTAGCAGCGCGGCTGGCGTGCGGCAGTGCCGTTCTGGCGGGACCGCCGGAGAAACGGGCGGCCGTGAGCCGACGGACCAGCGTGACGCCGGGCGGTGCTCCCATCCCTGAGCGGAGCGTCTCGGTGAGCGCCGCAGCCCGGGCCTTGACCAGGCGCCGGGCGGCGCGAGTGGACCTTGCCGGCGATGAGGTCGATTTCGACGCTGGCGGTGCGGGCGTTCCATGACCAGGTGCCCGCGACTACGCCGTCGATGAGGATGCAGGGCAGTACTTCCCCGATCTGGTTGAACGCCCGGCGCTGCGGCAGGCCCGCCGAGGTAGCGGTCGCGGGTCTGGAAGTAGGCCTTGAGCGCGGTGTCCTCGTGGGCGAGGAACTGTACCCCCGTGGTGGCCGGCTCGTTGCCGGTGCTTTCCGCTGGCTGGTCAGCGAACATCAGGCACGGATCGCCGCTCCAGGGGGTAGCGACCGCGACGACAGGGCGGCCGCAGCGCCAGCAGCGCGGCTGTGATGTCGCTCGCTGGCAGGCCCGACCACCAGGCGGCGTCGCGAATGGTGGCTGGCCCGTATCGGTCGAAGTAGGCGGTGACCAGCTCGGTGACGGCCTGCTCGCGGGTCGAGGGATAGTGTCCAGGGCGGGGTAGGCGGCGGACGTGAGGGCGAAGGTCCTGGCCTCGCGGTTCCAGGCGGCGGTCGCGTTGATGTAGGCGATAGTCCCGCGTTCCCATGCGACCTTGATGGCCAGCCGCCCAGCCGCGGATGCTCGGCGCCGCGGGCAGCCAGGCGTGCCTCGATGGTGCGGTGCGGCAGCGGGCCGTCCTGAAGCAGCGCGCACAGCCAGCCGATTATCCGGCTCGATAGCCGCCGCGGTGTATCCGGCGTTCAGCACGGCGCGGCGGGCGTCCCGCTCACGGAACCCGAGGGTGGCGGCGTGGGCGGCGGCAGCGAGGGGGAGGGGCAGGGCGTGCAGGGTCTTGCGCATGCACCGGATGGTTATGAGCGTTTCCCGGACCGCGCCGGTGAACAGGCTCGCCGGGACGCCCGGGTGGCCAGTGCGGGCGGCCACGATGACGAAGGGCGAGGGCAGACGGGCCGCGTGAAGGCCGAGGACCGCGTCGGCGACCTGCCAGGCCGTGCCCAGCCGGTGCGTGTCATCCAGTCCCTGCCGCGCGAGGATCAGGTTCCAGGTCCGAGCGGCGGCCTTCTCGTCCAGGGCGCGCAGCGCGGTGCCCGCTCCGGGTCGACGGGCCGACTGCGGCAGGTTAACGAGCGCACCGGGCCAGGCTAGCCGGACACTGCCGCGAGGGCGGCAGGTTCAGCCTTGCGGACCCCAGGTCGTCTCGATGAAGTCTCGGAGCCGCTGGTATGAGGACTCCACTTCGGCCCACTGGGCGTCGGTGCCCCACCAGCGGCGGGTGTTGTGGTGGATGTGGAACGCTGACCAGTCACCGTCCCAGCCGGGCTGCAGGTGCGTTCCGGTGATCCCGTAAGCGTCGGGGCTGGCGTATACCTGGGTGCCAGGCAGCGGCACGAACCTGAACAGTGATACCCGGGCCAGGTCGTCCGCCAGCTCTGCCAGCAGGCTGATGGTGTCGTCGGTGGTCTGGTGGTTCTCGCCGGGGAACCCGTGGATGACGAACGCCTTGGCTGCGATGCCGGCGTCGGCCGTGGCACGGACCGCGCGCCGGATCTGCTCGCCGCCTGGTGTTCTTGCGCATGGCCCTCAGCAGGTCCTCGCTGCCGGATTCCATCCCGTACTTGACCTCGATGCAGCCGGACGCGGCCATCCTGGCCAGCAGGGGCGCATCGATGGTGTCCACCCGGGATAGCGCCGACCATCGCAGGTCGAGCCCGGTGATGTGATCGCAGATGTCGCTTACCTTGGCCTTGCTGACGATGAAGTTGTCGTCGACGATCGCGAAGCCCTCGATGCCATAGGCGTCGATGAGGTGCTCCAGTTCCCGCCGGGCGGACTCGCCGCCCCGGTACTGGATGCGGGTCTGGCCCGCGGCGCAGAAGCTGCACGGGAACGGGCAGCCGCGGCTGAACATGACGTGGGCCATGCGCAGGTCGGTCCCGGCGAGCCGGTCGGTCATGACCACGGTGCCGGCGGGAAGGAGGTGCCGCGCCGGCAGCGGCAGCTGGTCGATGTCGCGCATCAGCGGCCGGGCTGGATTGCGGCGGATCTCGCCCTCCGAGCCCGCGCCATAAGATGCCCGGGTATGCCGGCAAGGTCGCGGCCGGGGCCGCGGTCCAGCATCGCCAGGATCGTCTCCTCGATTCCCCGTAGGCGGCCAGGTCGGCGTCGAAGTCGGTCAGGCTGGAGTCGGGGTAGAAGTTGCAGTGCACCCCGCCGACCATGATCAGCGCGTGCCGGGCGAAGCGAGGACTCGCGGCGGGCCCGGAGCATGATCCCGTATGTCGCGGAGGATGCCAGGCTGAATCCGACGGCGTCGTAGCCGGCCAGGTTCAGGCGGGTACGCGAGGGAGTCACCGCCTCTACGGTGACGTCGTGGCCGGCCTGCTCGATGACGGCCGCCAGGTATAGCACGCCGAAGGGCGGGAACTCCTTGCGCCTGTCCTTGAAGCGGGCCATGTCGTAGACCTCGGGGTAGAGCAGCGCGACTCTCATCGTCGTGTTCTCCTTCTTTACCGCTGCGGGCGGATGGTTCATGCGGTCGCGGATGAGCCGGCGACGTCGACGGCGACCTGCGTCGGCGGTCCGGTCGCCGACTGCCAGGACCGCGACCGGGTATCCGTAGCCAGCCAGCAGGGCGGCGCAGCTGGCGTACAGGGCGGCCTCGGCCTCCCCGGCGGCGAGGCCGCCGTCATGGAAGCGGCTGTAGACGCCGCGGCGCAGCGACGCGAGCCCGGAAGATGGCCGGGTCTCCGGTGAGGATCACCGCCACGTCCGGCCAGCGCAGGTACCGGTAGATGCCCCAGATGAATTCGGGGTCGGCGCCGTCAAGCTGATCCAGGACCATCGCCGTAGTCACGTAGCGGTCGCATACCACGACCTGGCCCGCCCTCAGAGCCGGGCCGATGACATGATCCTGGTGGTGGTAGCGGTCAGCAGCCATCAGCAGGCTCAGCGGCAGCCCGCGCAGGTCATGAGTAGACGCACGGGCCAGCCTGCCCAAGGGCGAGTCAGATGGCTGGCCCGTCAGCACGACGGAGATGCCCCGTCCGGCGAGCAAGGCGGCAGCCAGCGCGGCGACGGTTGTCTTGCCCGCGCCGGACGGCCCGTCGATCACGGCCAGGAGGCCAGCCCCGGGGACAGGCGCGGCAGTCGGGTGCTGGGGTACCGCGGTCGGCGCGGCGAGCCTGGCCGGGAAGGTCTGTGCCATGGCGCCGTTACCTGCCGGCGATACCGCGCCGCGCGGGCTGCGTGCCCGTGCGCAGGTCAGCAGCGGAGCGAGGGGCGTAGCTCCTAACCCCGGCAGGCGACGACAGACCCCGCGGGCCGTATTGGCGCCTCCGCTGAGATTCATCCGCGACTACCTCTCGCTCAGGGCTGGGAGCGTCCGGCCGCCGGGAATACGCTGCGGGTAACCGCTCCTCCACGGTCGCCCGCCAGCAGCCTGATTCCGAGCGGCAAAGCGTTGCCGCCGTGTTGCCGCAGCACCAGAAGGGAGCCGGAATGGGACCCGCTCAGCGCGGAAGCGGCGCGCGGGACTTCGGAGTCGTCTTGCGGCAGTTACGGGCGCAGGCCGGGTTATCGCTGCGCGAGCTGGGCAGGCGCGCGCTGTATGACTACACCCGGCTGTCCCGCGCGGAGAACGGCGAGATCCTCATCCCGGCCGATAAGGTCAGGCTGATTGATGAGGTCCTGCACGCCGACGGGCTCCTGGTGGCGCTTCGCGCCGCGGCAGCCCGCGTGCCTCAGGCGGCCAGGGGTGGCGCCGCGGACAGCGAACCCGTCACGCTGGAGCTCCGGCTGCCCGACGGAGGGATCGTCCAGGTGACCATGTCACGACGCCAGCTCACGCAGATCCTGGCTGCCGCTGCCTTGTCGCCTTCGCTCCCCTTGATCGCCAGCCCGGATGCTGCCGGAAGGCTCGGCGGCGCGCTCGAGCAGCCAGCGCGCGTCGACGGTGAGGTAATCAGCTATCTCCGGCAGGTACTGGCCGCACACTACGCCGCGGACAAGATGCTGGGCCCCGCCATCTCATGCGCCCTGTGTTGGCACAGATCGAGATCATCGGCGAGCTGCGCCGCGGCGCCCGGCCGCCCCACGCCGGGCCGCTGCTCCAGGTCCTGGCGCAGTACGCGGAGATGGCTGGCTGGCTTCACCAGGACGCGGGGAACCTCGCGGAAGCGACTAGCTGGACGAGGAGGGCAGGGCAATGGGCGCACGACGCCGGCGATGCCCAGCTGGCCGCCTACGCCCTGATCCGCCGGTCCAACATCGCGTGCCTCGCGGGGGACCATCAGTCAGCCGTCCAGCTCGCCGCTGCCGCCTCTCAGGCCCGAGTTCCCCGCAACCCAAGGATCGCTGCCCTGGCAGCTCAGCAGCAAGCCCGCGGGCACGCCCTCGGGGGCGAGTTCCGTCCCTGCTTCACCCTGCTGGACCAGGCAGCGGTCCTTCTCAGCAGTGATCCCGGCGCCCCGGAACCTGGCTGGCCGCCCTACCTTCGCCGGTACGACCTTGGCGTGCTCCAGGAGCAGGCCGCGGCCTGCCATCGCGCGGCCGGGCAGGCCGAGATCGCCATGTCAATCCTCGAAAGCAAGCTCCGCGCCACACCCGCGAGCCTCACCAGGGATCGCGGTCACCTCGCCGCCAAGCTAGCCGTCGCCGTGGTGCTGGGCCGCCACCCGGACCCCAGCCGCGCCGCCCAGTTCGGCATGGCTGCCATCGACGCAGCGCACCGCACCGGATCCGCGCGGATCATCGCCGAATTGCGCCTACTGGCCAGCCAGCTCTCTGACCGGTGGCCTGACCGCCGGGAAACCCGCGCCTTTCATGAAAGCTGGGCCGCCGCAAGCGGCAAAGACTAACGCGCCGGGCAGCAGGCTCCGGGCATCTGGCCGAGGGGAGATCAGGGAGGCGCGCCGGTGGGAACGGGCCTTCCGCGTCGACGTGCTCGGCCCTGTCAACGGCATCCGCGAGGCCGTTCCGGTGATGCGCGCCCGGCAGTCCGGGTCGACCGTCCTCGCCGGCCTGAGCCCTGATCACCGGACACGGCATCGTGCCCCGGCACGCGGGCGCCGTCCTACTCCGCGACGTACCCCCCGTCGACTGGCAGGGCCACCCCGGTGAGGTAGGAGGAGTCGTCGCTGGCGAGGAACAGCGCGGCGGCGGCGATCTCGCGCGGGCTCCCGTAGCGGCCCATCGGGACCGGCATCGCCCGGGCCGGCGGCGGCGCGGAGTTGTCCGGCGGCGCGCCGGCCCGGCCGGTGTAGATCATGCCGGGGCAGATGCAGTTGACCCGGATGTTGTCGGCGGCGAAGTCGAGGGCCGCCCCCATGGTCAGCGCCACCACCCCGCCTTTGGTGGCGCCGTAGGCGGCGATGCCCTTGCGGCCGACCAGGCCGGTGGCGGAGGAGGTGCTGATGATCGACCCGCCGCCGCTGGCGCGCAGCAGCGGCACGGCGTACTTGATGCCGAGGAACACGCCGCGCAGGCGGCGCGGGCGTCCCCTGGGGGCGGCCGGGGGTCAGGCGGGGCCGGGGGCAACGAGGCTGATGGTGCCGTATATGCGCTCCAGGTCGCAGTAGGGCGAGCCACCCTGACAGCCTCTGCACCGTAGTCAGCGTCGCAACGAGCCCAAGGTCTCGGCGCGGAGGGACGGCATCTTCACCGGTACCGGCTGCCTTGGGCAGAGCTGTCCGCTAAAGCCATTCGTCCAGTTGATCCCACGTCGCGGTGACCTCGATAGGGTCGATGACGTCGATGGCGAGAATGTCCTTCTTCCGAAAGGTGACCTGCTCCATCGAGTAAGTGCCATCCGACGTTAGGCGAAGCATCTCGACGGACACGGCAGGGCCGTCGTTCTGGGCGAGCCGGATGATCCAGTAGTGGCCTATGCCCGCCCGAGCGTAGCGGACCCGCTTGACGAGCAGATCATCAGAGACGGAGCCAGGCGACACGATCTCGACGGCGATTAACGTGTCGGCAGCGGTTGGCTTGCCTTTCCACCGTCCCCCGCGCGAGTCGTCGAGACACCGGAAGAGAGCCAGGTCCGGGCGGCGGAAATGGAACGGCACCTCGCTGAGCAGGACGTCAATGTCAGCTCGGACCCGGTGGCAGGTTCCCTTGCGCTGGTCGTGCTTGCGTGCGGCCTCGGCGAGCGCGTTGAGCAGGGCATGCTGTACTGCCAGGTGCTTGTCACTGGGCGAGTGGCAGATGATGACCGTTCCGTCCGATACCTCGATCTGCCTGGCAAGGTCTTCGGGGAGCTCCTCGTAGAGTTCGAGGGTCATCTCGGGTGCTTCCGCCGCAGCGCGCAGCCACGACCAGTCAGAACCCTGAGGTATCGCCATGCGCCCACGTTACCGGCAAACTTGCAGGCCGAACCCAGGACCTGGAACGCAGAAGATGGGAGCGGCAGGCTCTGGCGGCGGCCCCGCGCATGACCGGCGGGCTCGGGCTCGCCACCCTGGCTCGGGTCGAGCATCACAACCGCCCCGCCTGCAAGGGCCGGACCCTGGCATGCCTGGCCGAGGTGCTCGGCGAGAACCCGCGGGCTCTCGTCGCTACCGATGAGCCGGCCTGAGCCCTGATCACCGGACACGGCATCGTGCCCCGGCACGCGGGCGCCGTCCTACTCCGCGACGTACCCCCCGTCGACTGGCAGGGCCACCCCGGTGAGGTAGGAGGAGTCGTCGCTGGCGAGGAACAGCGCGGCGGCGGCGATCTCGCGCGGGCTCCCGTAGCGGCCCATCGGGACCGGCATCGCCCGGGCCGGCGGCGGCGCGGAGTTGTCCGGCGGCGCGCCGGCCCGGCCGGTGTAGATCATGCCGGGGCAGATGCAGTTGACCCGGATGTTGTCGGCGGCGAAGTCGAGGGCCGCCCCCATGGTCAGCGCCACCACCCCGCCTTTGGTGGCGCCGTAGGCGGCGATGCCCTTGCGGCCGACCAGGCCGGTGGCGGAGGAGGTGCTGATGATCGACCCGCCGCCGCTGGCGCGCAGCAGCGGCACGGCGTACTTGATGCCGAGGAACACGCCGCGCAGGTTGACCGCGACCAGGCGGTCGAACAGGTCGTCGTCGGTTTCGTCGAGCGGGTGGTGCGGGGCGTTCCAGCCCGCGTTGTTGAACACCACGTCGAGGCGGCCGAACGCGCCGACCGCCGCCGCGAGCATCGCCCGCACGTCCGGCGCCTGCGAGACGTCGGCATGCACCGCGATCGCGGCCGGCCCGATCTCCGCCGCCGCGGCCTCCTCGTGGCCGCTGACGTCGGCGCACACCACCCGGGCGCCTTCCGCCGCGAACAGCAGCGCCGAGGCCCGGCCCATGCCGGACCCCGCGCCGGTGATGACGGCGACCCGGCCATCGAGCTTTCCCATGGATCCTCATTTCCGGATACTGTTTTGTTCCAGCCGGCCGGTCACGTCTGCCTGGCCGTCATCGCGAGAAGGGGCGCCGCTTGAGCGAGCCACGGATCCCGCCGAGGCCGATGGCCGAATGGGACGCGGAGGTGCAGCAGGCGCTGGCCACCCTGCGGACTCCGGGGAGCACCCGCCGGCCCGGGGAGGTGCCCCGGCAATGGCCGGCCTCCAATATCCTCGGCGTCTTCGCCTGGCACCCGGACCTGGCCAGGGCCTTCTTCGCCTTCAACAGCCACCTGTTCCACTCCACCCTGTCCGCGCGGGACCGGGAACTGATCACCGTGCGGACCGGATGGCTGCGGCGCGGTGAGTACGAGTGGGTGCAGCACGTGCGCATGGCCAGGAAGGCGGGCCTGTCGGAGGAGGAGATCGACGCGATCTCGGCCGGCCCGGACTCGCCGCTCTGGGGGCAGCGCGACGCGGCCCTGCTCCGGGCGGTGGACGACCTCGTGGCCGACCGCTACGTCAGCGACGGCACCTGGAAGGCGCTGGCCGGCGAGCTCAGCCGCCAGCAGCTCATGGACCTCGTGTTCACCGTCGGGGCGTACGACCTGCTGGCGATGGCCACCAACACCTTCGGGCTGGAGCTCGATCCCGGCATGACCGGCTTCCCGCCGGACGCCGGCTAGCCTCACGTGATCATCTCCTAAGACTTACTAGTTGAACTATTTAATCTAGTAGGCCAGGATGATCCCATGCCAGCGCAGCGCCCCGGCCAGCAGGCTGACGTGGTCATCGTCGGCGCCGGGATCCTGGGCATCTACCAGCTCTACCGGGCAGTCCAGGCCGGCTACTCCGCGCTGCTGCTCGAACAGGGCGCAGGGGTGGGCGGCACCTGGTACTGGAACCGTTACCCGGGATGCCGGTTCGACTCCGAGAGCTACACCTACGGGTACCTGTTCTCCGCGGAGCTGTGGCGGGACTGGGACTGGTCGGAGGAGTTCGCCGGGCAGCCGGAGACGGAGCGATACCTCAACCACGTGGTCGACATGTTCGGCCTGCGCCGTCATATCCGGCTGAATTCCGCGGTCACCTCGGCTGTGTGGGACGAGGGCCGGCCTCCTGGACGACCGGGACGGCGGACGGGTTCGAGATCCGCTCCCGGTACCTGATCGCCGCCACCGGCGTGCTGTCGGTGCCGCAGTATCCCGACGTGCCCGGCCGCGAGGACTTCCGGGGCGAGACCTATCATCCGGTGCGCTGGCCCAGGGAGCCAGCGGACTTCCGGGGCCAGCGCGTCGCGGTGGTCGGCACCGGCTCCACGGGGGTTCAGATCGCGCCGGCGATCGCGGACGAGGCCGGCTCGCTGGTGGTGTACCAGCGCAGCGCCACCTGGGCGACGCCGCTGAACAACCACCCGATCCCGGCCGGGCAGCAGGCGTGCCTGAAGGCCAGCTTCGCGCGGATCAAGGCCGAGCTCGATGCCTCGGTCAGCGGCTTCCTGCACAAGCCGGCCGGGAAGAAATGGGCCGAGGACACCCCGGAGCAGCGGCAGGCGTTCTTCGCGGCGGTCTGGAACAGCCCGGGCTTCTCCAAGATCAGCACTAACTATGATGACCTGCTGTTCAACCGGGAGGCCAACGCCGACTGGTGCTCCTTCATGGCGGGCAGGATCCGCTCGATCGTCAGGGACCCGGCCACCGCGGACAAGCTGATCCCGAAGGATCACCTCTACGTCGGCCTGCGCCCGCCGTACGTCACTGGTTACTACGAGATGTTCAACAAGCCCGGCGTGGAGCTGGTCTCGCTGCGCGATAGCCCCATCGTGAAGGTCACCGAGACCGGTATCGAGACGGCGGACGGGCTGCGCGAGTTCGACATCATCATCTGGGCGACCGGCTTCGACTTCGGCACGGGCGCCCTGCTGCGGATGGGCATCGTCGGGGCCGGCGGCCTGGTCCTTAACGACTACTGGGCCGACGGGCCCCGCACGTTCCTGGGAGTCATGACCCGCGGGTTCCCGAACCTCTTCTTCCCCGGCGGCCCGCACGGCGCCGCGGGCAACAACCCGCGCTACGGCGGCCTGCAGGTCGACTTCATCCACGAGCTCATGGACAGCGCCCGGGCGCGGGGACTGTGCCGCGCCGAGGTCCCGGAGCAGGACGAGCAGGCCTGGATGGACATGATCGCGCAGCTGGCGGCCTACTCGCCGTTCCAGCAGCGGGGCCAGTACTACGGCGGCAATACCCCCGGCAAGGCACGGGCGTTCCTGCTCAACCCGGGCGGCAGGCCGAAGCTCGACGAGTTCATGGCCAGGGCGGTCGAAAGCGGCTACCAGGGCTTCCTGTCCTGACCCGTCAGCAAGAAGGAGCGGCGTGATGAGCGGACTGCGGCTAGACGGGCGCGTCGCGGCGGTGACCGGCGCGGGCCGGGGGATCGGCCGCGCCTACGCGCTGCTGCTCGGCCAGCTCGGTGCCCGGGTCGTGGTGAACGACCTGGGCGGATCCACCACCGGCGCCGGCGGGGCCTGCGGCCCGGCCGATGACGTGGTCAAGCAGATCAAGGCGAGCGGGGGAACGGCGGTCGCCAGCTACGGTGACGTGTCCACGGCGGACGGCGGCGCGTCGGTCATCGAGGCGGCCGTCGAGCACTTCGGCCGGATCGACATCGTGGTGAACAACGCCGGGAACATGGTGTGGGCCTCGCTGCCGGAGGCGACGATCGAGACGATTGACGCGCACTGGGCGGTCCACGTCCGCGGGTCGTTCAACACCCTGCATGCGGCCTGGCCGTACTTCCTGGAGCAGAACTACGGGCGGGCCATCCTCACCACCTCGGTCGGGATGTTCGGGATGATGGACAACATCGGCTACGCGATCGCCAAGGCGTCCATGATCGGCATGGCCAAGAGCCTGACCGTGGGCCGCGGAGACGCTGATATCAACATCAACTGCATCGCGCCGAACGCGATGACCAGGCTGGCCGCCCGGACTGAGGCGGAGCAGGCCCAGCTGCCGCCGCCCGCGGCGGAGATGGACCCGGCCAACGTGGCTCCCATGATCGCCTACCTGGCCCACGAGTCCTGCGATGTCAGCGGCGAGGTCTACGTGGCCGGCTTCGGCCGGTTCGCGCGCTTGTTCGTCGGCGTCACCCCCGGCTACCTGCACCCGGGCCTGACCGGCGCGACGATCGACGACGTGGCCGCGAACTGGGCGCAGATCAACGACCAGACCGGCTACTACGTGCCGAGCACGCTGGCCGACTGGGCCGGCCGCTACCTGTCCCACCTCAGGCGGTAGGCCGCCGTGGAGGGCTTGCTTTCCGGCAAGGCGGCGCTCGTGACCGGCGCCTCATCGGGGATCGGCCGTGCCGCCGCCGTCGCGCTCGCCGAGGCCGGGGCCGGGTGGCGCTGGTTGCCCGCCGGGCCGAGCGGCTGCGGGCCGTAGCGGACAAGATCGAGGCCGGCGGCGGGCAGGCGCTCGCGCGCGCGGCCGACGTCACCGACGCGGCCGACGCCAGCCAGGCGGTGCAGGACGCTGCCGGTCACTTCGGCGGCCTTGACATCCTGGTCAACGCGGCCGGCATGACCCAGGTCGGCCGGGTGGAGGACGCCAACCTGACCGACTGGCGGTACGTGTTCGAGCTCAACTTCTGGGCCAGCCTCTACACGTCGCGGGCGGCGATCCCGGCGCTCAAGGCCGGCGGCGGCGACATCGTCAACATCTCCTCCACCGCAGGCCGGCGGGCGGTCGGGGCAACGTTCGGCCCCTACGCGGCCAGCAAGTTCGCGCTGACCGCGTTCAACGAGTCGCTCCGGGCGGAGGTGACCCTGGCCGGCATCCGGGTCAGCATCATCGAGCCGGGCGCGACCGCCACCGAGATCCACGCCGGCATCAAGGACGAGAAGGTGCGCGAGAGCACCCGGCAGCACGTGGAGAAAGACGGCGCGATGCAGCCGGAGGACGTCGCCGCCGCCATCCTCTTCGTGGTCAGCCTGCCGCGCCGGGTCAACGTGTCGCAGCTCATGATCCGGCCGTCCGTCGACGCCCGCGTGCTATGACCCCCCGTGCCTGATGACCCCGTGCCATGACCCCGTGCCATGACCCCCGTGCCATGACCGCTGCCCCGGAACCCGAAGATCAGGAGTAACGACGTGGATATTGACAGCATCGACTACACCGACCCGTCGCTCACGCCGGATCCCTACCGCCTGCTCGACTACCTGGCCGAGCACCGGCCGGTCTACGCCGAGCCCCATCACGGCGTGGTGATGGTGACCGGGCACCAGGAGGCGATCGCGGTCCTGCGCGCCCCGGACATCTTCTCCTCCGCCACCCTCGTGGCGGGCACGGACCCGTGGTCCATGCTCGGTGAGCGGCCCGACGGCGACGACATCACCGAGTTCGTCAACGCGCGCCGCCAGCGGCTGCCGCTGAACGATCAGATCGTCTCCGCCGACCCGCCCGTTCACACAGCCCAGCGCGCGCTGCTGATGGGGCTGATCACGCCCAAGAGGCTGAAGGAGAACGAGGAGTTCATCTGGCGGCTCACCGACCGGCAGCTCGACCTGATCCTGGCCCGCGGCACCGCCGAGATCATCGGCGACTACGCCCAGCCCTACACCCTGCTGGTCATCGCCGACCTGCTCGGGGTGCCCGAGGAAGATCACGCGACGCTGCTTGGCCGTCGCCCCGAGGACCGGGAGATGCTCGGCCAGCGCAAGGCAGCGGCCGGGCACGATGACGGCGGGCACGGCGACGGCGAGCGCGCCGCCGGCCACAATGCGCTGGAGATCTTCTATGACTACTTCGCCGCGCGGGTCGCCGAGCGCAGGCAGCAGCCCCGGGACGACGTGCTGACGGGCATGGCTGCGGCGCTGTTCCCCGACGGCACCGTCCCCGAGCCCATCGAGGTCGCCCGGATCGCGTCGAACCTGTTCGCCGCCGGGCAGGAAACCACCGTGCGGCTGATCGGCACCGTGCTGCGGCGTATCGCGGAGGAGCCGCAGACCCAGGCGCTGCTGCGGGCCAGCCGGGACCTGGTTCCCCGGTTCATCGAGGAGACGCTGCGCACCGAGGGGCCGATCCTGGGCGAGTACCGGATGGCGATCAGGAAAACCGAGCTGGGCGGGGTACAGATCCCGGCCGGAACCCAGATCCTGCTGGTCAACGGCGCCGCCAACCGCGACCCGCGGCAGTTCGAGTGCCCGGCGGAGTTCCGGGCGGACCGGGAGAACGTGCGCCGCCACATCGCCTTCGGCCACGGCATCCACACCTGCCCGGGCGCGCCGCTGGCCCGGTCCGAGGTGCGCATCACCGTCGAGCGGCTGCTCGACCGGACGACCGACATCCGCATCAACACCGACGCGCACGGGCCCGCGGGAAGCCGTCGCTACGACTACCTGCCGACCTACATGTTCCGCGGCCTCACCCGCCTGCATCTCGACTTCACCGTCCGGGGCTGAGGCCATGGCCGCCGTGCGCCGCGAGATACGCATCGACCGGGACCTGTGCATGGGCTCGGGGCAGTGCTGCTGGTACGCACCGAACACATTCGACCAGGACGACGAGACGGTCGCCATCGTGATCGACGTTCAGGGCGACCCGGCCGAGGCGATCAAGAATGCCGCCGACTCCTGCCCGGCCCGGGCGATCTCGATAGTCGCGGCGGAATAGGAAGCACACGCGCCGAGGCGTCCCGCCGAGCGGAACTTCAGCTTTCTCGCACGCGCCTCCCGGACCAGAATTTCCCTGGACAGCGGCTATCGCTAAGTTGGTTAAAGATGACTGATTTCCGGCAGGTGCTTTCCCGGCAGCGGACCCGCAATATCGCGGGCGCGGTCGTGGTGGCGGCGCTGGTCGCCGTCGTCGTCCAGCAGTCGTGGAGCGGGCTCCCGGTCACGGGAAGCGGCATCCTGGAATTCCTGATCACCGCGCTGGCGCTCGGCTCCATCTACGGCATTGCCGCGCAGGGTCTCGTCGTCACCTACGCCACGTCGGGCGTGTTCAACTTCGCCCAGGGCGCCATCGGGATGTTCCTGGCCTTCGTGTACTGGGAGTTCCGGGTCGACATCGGGCTGCCGACCATCGTCGGCATCCTGCTGACCGTGCTGGTCGCCGCGCCGCTGATGGGCGTGCTCATCGAGCGGCTGATCATGCGGTTCCTCACCGACTCGCCCATCGTGGCGCAGCTCGTGGTGACGATCGGCCTGATGCTCGGGCTGATGGGCCTGGCGGCGTCGATCTGGAACCCGGACCCGGACACGCCGCGCACCATCCCCACCTTCTTCGGCACCAGCGGCGTCAACGTCGGCGGCACGTTCCTGCCCTACTACCGGGTCGTCACGATCGCCACCGGCATCGTCATCGCCCTGCTGCTGCGCTTCCTGCTCTACCACACCCGCCTGGGCGTGACGATGCGCGCTGTCGTCGACAACCGGGACCTGGCCGTGCTGAACGGCGCGCGGCCCGCCGCGGCCACCATGATGGCGTGGGCGCTCGGCTCGTCGATGGCCGCGCTGGCCGGCATCTTCCTGGCCGAGGAGCTGAGCGCGCTCGACCCGTCGACGCTGACGCTGTTCATCGTCGACGCTTTCGCGGCGGCCATCATCGCCCGGCTGCGCAGCCTGCCCATGGCCTACGTGGGCGGCCTGGTCATCGGCCTGGCGCTGTCCTTCCAGGAGAATTTCCTGAGCTGGACCGGCCGGTGGGCGTCGGCGCCGCAGGCCATCCCGGCCGCGCTGCTGTTCATCGCGGTGCTGTTCATCAGGGATGCCCGGATCAAGGGCAGGCCCAAGCCACGCCGGGTGGCCGATCGCATTCCCTCGATCCGCAACGCCCTGCTCGGATTCGCCGCCCTGATCGTCATCGCGGTCGCCTGCGCCGCGACCCTCGACCTGCCGAATCTCCGCGAGGTCATCCTCGTCCTGGTGACCGCGTTCGTGATGCTGTCACTGGTGCCGCTGACTGGCTGGGCCAACCAGATCAGCCTGGCGCAGATCACCCTGGTCGGCTGCGGTGCCTTCGCCATGGTGGAGTGGGGCCTGCACGGCAGCGTGCTCGGCCTGCTCGTCGCCGCCGCGTTCGCCGTGCCCATCGGCATGGTCATGGCCGGCCCGGCGGTCCGGCTGCAGGGCATCTACCTCGCGCTGGCGACCATGGCATTCGCCCGCCTGGCCGAGTTCCTGTTCTTCGACCAGCCGTCCGTGTTCGGCAACGGTGACCGGCAGGTGCCGAGCCTGTCGGTGTTCGGCCTGCAGGTGGAGAACCCGTTCCGATTCCTCGGCATCTCGTTCGGACAGGACGCCGGGTTCCTGATCTTCGCGGCGGTCCTGTTCGGCATCGTTGGCATGATCGTCATCGTCGTGCAGCGGCGCAGCTTCGGCCGTCGGCTGGTCGCGCTGCGGGACAGCCCCGACGCGGCCTCGATGCTCGGCATGAACCTCACGGTGACCAAGCTGGCCGTGTTCATGTTCTCGGCCGCGATCGCCGGCCTGGCCGGCGGCCTGTTCGCCGTCTACTACGGCGCCATCGGCACCACTGACTTCCAGCTCACCGTCGGGCTGCCGTACCTGCTGCTGCTGGTGGTGGGCGGCCTGTCCACCGTCGGCGGCGCCGTGATCGGCGCGCTCGCCCTGGTGCAGTTCGGCTGGCTCAGCCAGGCGTTCCCCGGCAACCGGTTCCTCACCTGGTTCAGCAACCTCGGGCCGGGCCTGCTGGGCATCGGCATCGGCCTGGCCCCGCAAGGAGCCTGGGAGCAGAACGTTCAGGCCGTCGCCTGGCTGCGCCGGCGCCTGCGCGGCAGCCCGGCCGGGCCGGGGCACGCGGCCGGCTCGCTGGCGGCAGTGCCCGCGGCAGTGCCCGCGGCGGCGCCCGCGCCGACGCCGGCGCGCGAGCCTGCCCGGCTGCCCTCGCCCGCGCCGCGGGCCGCCACCGACCGTCCCGCGCTGGAGCTGCGCGATATCAGCGTCCGCTTCGGCGGCCTGCTGGCGGTCAGCAAGGTCAGCCTCGACCTGCGCGACGGGCAGATCATCGGCCTCATCGGGCCGAACGGCGCGGGCAAGACGACGCTGTTCAATGTGGCCACCGGGATGCAGGAGCCCAACCAGGGCCGGGTCCTGGTCGACGGCCGGGACGTGACCGGCGCGCGGCCGCACCAGTTCGCCCGCCTCGGCCTCGCCCGGACGTTCCAGCGGCTTGAGGTCTTCGGGTCGCTCACCGTGCGGGACAACATCCGGGTGGCGGCGGAGCTGCACCGCAGGCGGTGGGCCCGCGCCGGGGCCGGGCACCCCGATGCCGTCACCGAGAAGATCATCGAGCACCTGGGCCTGGGGGCGGTCGCGTCGACCAGGGCCGAGCTGCTGCCCACCGGGACCGCCCGGCTGGCCGAGGTGGCCCGCGCGCTGGCCACCCAGCCACGGGTGCTCCTGCTAGACGAGCCTTCCTCCGGGCTGTCGGCCTCGGAGACTGCCACGTTCGCCACGCTGCTGCGCGGGCTGGCCGCCTCCGGCATCGCGATCCTCGTGGTCGAGCACGATATGGGGTTCATCATGAACCTCTGTGACGAGATCGTGGTGCTGGACGCGGGACAGGTGATCGCGACCGGCACCCCGTCGGTGGTCCAGACGGACCCGCGGGTCCTTGAGGCCTACCTGGGCACTGGCGCCGGGGAATCCGGGCGTCCCGCGGCTGAGCTGCCGGCCGGCTCGGCGAGGCCCGCCGCCCGCCGTGCGGGCCTCGTCACCGGGCCGGCCGGCCCGCCGCCGCAGCCAGGCGGCCGGCCCGCTGTCCAGCTTGACGGCGTGTCGGCCGGATACGGCGGCATCGACGTGCTGCATGACATCAGCCTCACGGTCCGCGCCGGCGAGGTCTGCGCCATACTCGGGCCGAACGGGGCGGGCAAGTCCACCACCCTCAAGGTCGTGTCCGGGCAGCTGACGCCAACCAGGGGCATGGCGTTCATCGACGGGAAGCCGATCGCCGGCGTGCCGACCGAGCGCCTGGTGCGTCGCGGACTGTGCGTGGTTCCCGAGGGGCGGGGGATCTTCCCGAACCTGACCGTCACCGAGAACCTTAAGATGGCCAGCTTCGCCGGTACCGGGTACGCGGACATCCTGGAGAGGTCCTTCCGGCACTTCCCGCTGCTGGCGGAGCGCCGCGGCCAGGTCGGCGGCAAGCTCTCCGGCGGAGAGCAGCAGATGCTCTCGATGGCCCGCGCCCTGGCGGTGAGCCCGTCGGTCCTGCTGGTCGACGAGCTGTCCATGGGCCTCGCGCCCAAGATCGTCGAGGAGCTGTATGAGGTTCTCGCGGGCATCGCTCAGCAGGGCGTGACCGTCCTGGTGGTCGAGCAGTTCGCGGCCGAGGTGCTCAAGGTGGCCGACTCCGGTGCCCTGCTCATCAGCGGGCGGATCACCTATCAGGGTGCGCCCGGCGTGGTGGGCGACATGATCAGCTCGGCCTACCTCGGCGGCGAGCAGACCGCGCCCGTCCCCGAGCTGGCCAGCCCGGAACCCAGCGCGTGACAGCATCCAGGGCGTGACGAGACAGGAGCAGCGGTGAGCGTTTCGGTCCAGCCAGGGCACGAGGAGCCGGAGGTGCGCACCACGAGGGGGCTGGTCCGGGGCCGGACGGAGGATGGCCTGGCCGTGTTCCGCGGCATCCCGTTCGCGCAGCCGCCGACCGGCGGGCTGCGGTTCGCCGCGCCCGAGCCGGCCACGGCATGGGACGGGGTGCGGAAGGCATTCTCGTTCGGCTCACCGCCCCCGCAGTCCGCCACCTACGGGCCCGCCCCCGAGCCGTCCGACGACGAGTGGCTGACGCTCAACATCTGGACGCCCGCGACCGACCCGGCGGCCCGGCGGCCGGTGCTCGTCTGGATCTACGGGGGCGCCTACAAGGTGGGCTCCGCGGAGATCCCCGCCTACAGCGGCGCGCGCCTGGCCCGCGAAGGCGAGGTCGTCGTGGTCACCTTCAACTACCGCACCGGCACCGAGGGCTTCGCCCAGATCCAGGGGGCGCCGGCCAACCGGGGACTGCTCGACCAGATCGCCGCGCTGGAATGGGTGCGCGACAACATCGCTGCCTTCGGCGGGGACCCGGACCTGGTCACCGTATTCGGCCAGTCGGCCGGGGCCGGGTCGGTCGCCTCGCTGCTCGCCGCCCCGCGGGCAGCGGGCCTGTTCCGCCAGGCGATCGCGCAGAGCGTGCCCGGCATCTACTACGCCCCGCCGCTGGCCGCCGAGATCGGCGAGGCCATCGCTGCGGAGCTCGGCCTGCGGGCCACGGTCGCGGACCTGTCCGCCGTGGACCCCGTGCGGCTGGTTGCCGCCGGGGACGCGGTGAACCACAAGCTCGCCACCTACGCGGACCGCTGGGGCCGGGCGGCGCTGACGCAGAGCCCGTACGCGCCGGTCGTGGACGGCGAGGTGCTGCCCGCGACGCCATGGCAGGCGCTGGCGGCGGGCGCGGCCCGGGACGTGCCGCTCATCGCCGGGCACACCCGGGACGAGAGCCGGCTGTTCCTGGTCATGTCGGGGCAGCTCGGCCAGGTCAGCGACGAGCAGGCGGCGCAGCGCCTGCGCGAGATCGGCCCGGGCCAAGACGGCGAGCAGGCCTACCGCGCGGCCTTCCCCGGTGCCTCCCCGGCCGAGCTGTTCGAGCTGGTCGAGAGCGACCGGTCGATCCGCATGCCCACCCTGCGACTGGCGCAGGCTCAGGCGGCCGGCGGCGGTGCCGCCTACCTGTACGAGCTGACCTGGGCCGCCCCCGCCAACGGCGGGATGCTGGGCGCCTGCCACGGCCTCGACGGGCCGCTCGTCTTCGGCAACCTGACCGAGGGCTTCGCCGCCCGGCTGATCGGTCCCGACCCGTGCCCGGCGGCGGAGGAGGTGTCCGCGCAGTTCCGGACGGCCTGGACCCGCTTCGCGGCCACGGGAGACCCCGGCTGGCCGGGCTATGACCTGCAGCAGCGCCTCACCCGTATCTTCGACCTGCCGCCCGCGGTGACCGCCTACCCGGAGGAAGCCTCCCGCCGCCTCTGGCAGGACTCCGGCCCGCCGCTGCCCCTTGACCTGACCGGGTGACCGGCCCCGCGGCGCCCGCGCGTCAGGTCCCGTGCCTCAGACACGGACGAGAGCCTCGGCGGCGCGCTCGATCGTCTGCCGGTCGGGCAGCCACTGCTTCTCCAGGCTGGGGGCGTAGGGCGACGGCGTCGGCGGCGGCGCCACCCGCATGACCGGCGCGTCGAGCGTCCAGAACCCCTCGTAGACCGCCAGCGCCGCGATCTCCGCGCCGATGCCGAAGTCGGTGACCCCCTCGTGCGCGATCAGCAGCCGGCTGGTCTTCGCCAGGGACGCCAGGATGGTGCCCTTGTCCAGCGGCGCCACCGTGCGCAGGTCGATGACCTCGGCGCTGATCCCGCGCGAGGCGAGCGCCTCGGCGGCGGCGAGGGCCTCGTGGACCATCCGCGAGACGCTGACGACGGTCAGGTCCGTGCCTTCCCGCACGACTTTCGCCTTGCCCAGGGGGAGCAGGTAGTCGGCCGGGGGCTTAGGCCCTTCATCCCGTACAGCTGGCGGTTCTCGATGAACACCACCGGGTTCGGGTCGCGGATGGCCGCTCGCAGCAGGCCGTAGGTATCCGCCGGGGTCGACGGCATGACCACGGTGAGCCCGGGGATGTGGGCCAGCAGCGCCTCCAGCGACTGGGAATGCTGGCTGCCGCTGGACCGGCCGCCGCCGAACTGCGTCCGGATGACCAGGCCCATGCGCGCCCGGCCGCCGGTCATGAACCGCAGCTTGGCCGCCTGGTTGAGGATCTGGTCGAAGCAGACGCCGAGGAAGTCCAGGTACATCAGCTCGACGACCGGGGTCATGCCGGCCATGGCGGCGCCTACCGCGAGCCCCATCACCGCCGTCTCCGAGATCGGCGTGTCGAGCAGCCGGTCGGGCCACTTCGCGTACAGGCCGCGGGTCAGGGCGAACACGTTCCCGCCCTTGCCGGCGTCCACGCCCGCCACGAACGCCTCCGGGTTGGCTTCCAGCTCGCCTTCCAGTGCCAGCCGCACCGCGTCCATGGTGCGGAAGATCTCGCCGTCCGGGGCCGGCACCCAGTCCGGCTCGGCGATGGCCGGCCGCGGCGCGTACACCGACGAGGTGAGCACGTCCATGCCCGGGGGCGGTGCCTGCCGGGCGGCCGCCACGGCGGCGTCGATCCTGTCTCGCGCCTGCGCCGCCACGCGGTCAAGGTCCTCGGCCCGACGCCGCGCCCGAGCAGCCGCCCGCGGGTGATGACCAGCGGGTCGCGCTGCTGCCACTCCGCCAGCTCGTCCGGGCCGCGGTACTTCTCGGGGTCACCCTCGTAGTGGCCGTGCCAGCGGTAGGTGGCGGCCTCCACGAACACCGGGCCGCCGCCCCCGCGGATCCGCCGGACCGCCGCGGTCATGACGGCGGCGACCGCTTCCACGTCATTTCCGTCTACCGGCACGTAATCGAGGCCGTACCCGGCGGCCCGGGCGGCCATCGGCACCGGGTGCTGGTCGGCGCTCGGGGAGAACTCCGCGTAGCCGTTGTTCTCGCAGAAGAACACCACGGGCAGCCGCCACAGCGAGGCCAGGTTGGCCGCTTCGTGGAAGGCGCCCTGCGCGATCGCGCCATCGCCGAAGAACGACACCACGACCCCGCCCTGCCCGCGCAGCCGGGCGGCCAGGGCGGCGCCCCCGGCAATCGGCACGCCCGCGGCAACGATCCCGTTGGCACCGAAGATGCCCAGGTCCGGGTCGGCGATGTGCATGGATCCGCCCAGCCCCCGGTTCGTCCCGGTGGCCCGCGCGAGCAGCTCGGCCATCATCGGCTCCGGAGCAAGGCCCTTGGCCAGGCAGTGCCCGTGGCCGCGGTGATTGGACGTGATCACGTCCGTGGCGGCCAGCGGCCAGCAGGCGCCGACCGCGGACGCTTCCTGGCCGATCGACAGGTGGACGAAGCCGGGGACCTCGCTGTCGCGGTAGAGCTCCGAGACCCGCTCCTCGAAGACCCGGATGAGGGTCATCCGCTCGTAGGCCCGCAGCAGGCCCTCCGTCGGCAGCACGGGCGTCGGCAGCACGGGTGTCGGCAGCACGGGTGTCGGCAGCACGGGCGTCGGCAGCACAGGCGCCGGCAGCTCCGGGGACCCGGCCGCTGCCGCGGGGACCGCCCGCACCTGGCTATCCTCCTGTGTCACGGCTGATCTCCCGCAGCTCGCGCTTGAGCACCTTGCCCGACGGGGTGCGCGGCAGCGCGTCCAGGAACACCACCTGCTTCGGCGTCTTGAAGCCGGCCAGGCGCGACCGGCAGTGCGCGATGAGCGCCTGCTCGGTGATCTGCTGGCCGGGCCGGAGCACGACGAAGGCGCGCGGAACCTCGCCCCAGCGCTCGTCGGGCATGGCGACCGCGGCCGCTTCGAGCACCGCGTCGCACTCGTACAGGACGCGCTCCACCTCAGACGAGGCGACGTTCTCGCCGCCGGAGATGATCATGTCCTTCTGGCGGTCATCGATGTAGAGGTAGCCGTCGGAGTCCCGGTGGCCGATGTCCCCGGTGCGGAACCAGCCGTCGTCGGTGAAGGCCGCCGCCGTGGCCTCGGGGTTCTTCCAGTAGGAAGCCACCACCTTGGGCCCGCGCAGCGCGATCTCGCCCTGGCTCCCCGGCTCGGCGGGGGAGCCGTCGGGGTGCAGGATGCCGACCTCCAGGCCGACCACCGGCTTGCCGACGGAGCCGATCTTCGACAGCATGTGCGCCTCGTCGTTGAACGTGTCGCCGGACACGGTCTCGGTCAGCCCGTAGGCGTCGGCGAACCGCGCGCCGGGGAAGGCGGCGAGCAGCCGCTCGATGAGCGTCACCGGCGTCTTCTCCCCGCCCCCGGTGATGAACCGGATGCTCGCGGTGCTGCGGCGGCCCAGTTCGGGCGACTGCGTGATCGCGCTCAGCGTCGCGTTGACCATGGCCGGCGCCAGCCATACGTTGGTCGGGCGGTCGCGCTCGACGGCGGCCAGCAGGTCGGGGACGTCAAAGCGGGGCAGGATGACCAGGCTGCCGCCGACCCACCAGGTGCCGATGCCCGGCAGGTCGAACGCCCCGACGTGGTACATCGGGCCTGCCATCAGCGTCCGGTCCGCCGCGCTGATACCGAACTCGGCGACGTGCCCGATGGTTTTCCAGTAGAAGTTGCCGTAGGTGATCGGCACGCCCTTGGGGTGCGCGGTCGTGCCGGAGCTGTACATGAGGCGGTGCAGGTCCGACTCCCGGACATCGGCAGCCGGGACCGCGGCACCGCGGTGCGCGCCCAGGAGCGACTCGTAGTCGGTCCCCGGCACGTCGCCGTCACGGTTCTTGCCGACCGTCACCACCGTCCACGGCGATGCCATCCGGCTGCCGACCGCGGCCGCCAGCGCGGCGTAATCAGGCTCGGTCACGATGGCCGACGCGCCCGAGTGCCCGGTGATGTAGTCGATCTCAGGCTCGGCCAGCCGTACGTTGAGCGGGAGGAAGGCCGCGCCGATGCGGTTCACCGCCAGGGCGCTCTCCAGGAACTCCGGCCGGTTGCCCAGGAGCAGCGCCACGATGTCGCCCGTGCCGATCCCGGCTTCGACCAGGGCGGAGGCCAGGGCGCTGACCCGGTCAAGCAGCTCAAGATGGGTGAGCCGGGAATCACGGAAGATCACCGCGTCCTCGTGCGGCGCGCGGTCCGCGTTCCGGTCCAGGGACCGGGCGAGGTTGAACATGACCATCTCTCCCGGTTGTCAGCAGCCCAGCTCGCGGGCGATCACGAGACGCTGGATCTCGTTGGTTCCCTCGCCGATCTCCAGCACCTTCGCGTCGCAGTAGAAGCGGGCGACGTCGCTCTCCAGCATGTAGCCGGCGCCGCCGAAGATCTGCACTGCCTCGCTGACCGCGGACGTGGCCACCTGGCTGGCCTTCAGCTTGGCCATGGCGGCCTCCTTCCTGAAGGGCTGGCCCGCGTCGCGCAGCGCGGCGGCGCGGTAGGTAAGCCAGCGGGCGGCCTCGATCTCCGTCGCCATGTCCGCCAGCTTGAACTGGATCGCCTGGAAGCCCGAGATGGGGGTTCCGAACGCCTGGTGCTGCCGGGCATGGGCCAGAGCCATCCGCATCGCGCCTGCGGCGGTCCCGAGGGACAGCGCCGCGACAGAGATCCGCCCGACTTCCAGGGCCCGAGAAACTGGGCGAGCCCGCCACCCGGCTCGCCGACGACCTGGGCGTCCGGCACCCAGACATCATCGAAGAACAGGTCCCGGGTATCCAGGCTCTTCCACCCGATACCGCGCAGCTTCGGCCCGAGCGTGTAACCGTCGGTCCCGTGCTCGACGATGAAGCTGCCGAAACGCGGCCTGCCCGCGGCGTCCTCGCCCGTTCGGGCGAGGACCGTGACGCCGAAGCTCAGGTCGGTGCCGGCGTTCGAGATGAAGGCCTTCTGCCCGTTCAGCACCCACCCGTCCGGCACCCGTTCCGCCTTGGTCCGCAGCGATCGAATATCGGAGCCCGCCCCCGGCTCGGTCAGGCCGAAGGCGCCGATCCTGCGTCCCTCGGCGAGCGGCCGCAGCCACCGCTCACGCTGCTCGTCGTCGGCGAAGAGCAGCAGCGGCAGGCTGCCGATGGTGGAGTGCGCCTGCCAGGCCGCGGCGACCGACGGATCGACCGTCGCCAGGGCCTCGAGCAGTGCCACGTACCCCACCGTGGTCGAGCCGATGCCGCCCCACTTCTCCGGTACCAGCGTGCCGAGCAGCCCCAGCTCGCCCAGGCCGCGCAGCAGCTCGGTGGGGCAGCGCTCCTCGTGCCAGGCCCGTGCCGCGACCGGGGCGATCTCGCGTTCCGCGTAGGTGCGGCCCAGGTCCAGCAGGTCGCTCTCGGGCTCGGTGAGCGTGAAGTCCATGGTCCTCTTGCCTGTGCGGTCCTGCACTGACTGGTCAGTACATACTAGGAACAGCGCATGAACCACCGCAATGAGCACCGAGCTCCCGACTAGATGGGCCGCAGGATGCCGCAAGCCAGGGCCACGGACAACCAGGGCAAGAGCGCCAGGTGGCAGGCGCGCCGGCACGAGATCGTCGACGTGTCCGCGAAGGTGTTCGCCGAGCGGGGCTACCACGCCACGAGCACGACAGAGCTCTGCGAGGCCAACGGAATCGGCAAGGGAGCGCTCTACTACTACATCGGCTCCAAGGAGCAGCTGCTCGCATCCATCCACGACCGGGTGATGGACGAGGTGATGCTCGGCGCGGACCGGGCGGAGCGCTCGGGCGGGAGGCCGCCCGAGCGCCTGGCGATGCTCGGCGAGGAGCTGCTCGACGTCATCTTCCGCTTCCCCGACCATGTCTGGGTGTTCCTGCATGATTTCCCAGCGCTGACCGGCACGAACGCGGAAGTGTTCCGGCAACGGCGGCGTGCTTACGAGCGGCGCGTCGAGGCGGTCTTCCGGCAGGGCGTCGAATCGGGTGACTTCCGGCTGCTCGATACCCGGCTGGCGGTCAGCGCGTGGCTCGGCATGCACAACTACACGTATCTGTCACTGCGAGCCGGCGGCACCTTCTCGGTCCGGGAGGTCGCGAAGTCCTTCGCCGACATCTTCGTCTGGGGCATCGCAACGCGTGAATAGCGGCCTGACCGCCGGTCAGCCGCCGATGCCGGACCGGGCGGCGGCCGAGATGAGCTCCGCCGCGTCGGCGGGGCGGATGAACCCGGCCCTGGCGTCGGCGATGGTGTCAGCGGCCCACTTCAGGACGAACTGCGCGTGGGTGGGATACAGGGCCGCGAGCGTGGCGGTGCTGAGCGGGACGGTCGTGCCGAACAGGAAGCAGAAGGCGGAGCCAGCCTGACCGAGGCCGGACAAGGTGGCGACCGGGACGTCAACTGCCGGGGTGCGGACGCCGCCCTCGACGTTGCCGTTCGCGTCGGTCACGAAGGTCGGCGGCGACGCGACGGTGTTTACCTTCAGCACCGGCGGCGCGGGCGGGGGCTGCCCGGTGCTTACCCACCGGTTCAGCCAGAACTGGGCGGCGTCCAGCACGTAGTGCTCCTCGCCGGTGTTGATCGGCGCGGCGCAGGTGCCGCCGCCCGCGCTGGATGGCGGGCTGAGCATCGCGGCTAGCTCCGGCAGTCCCTCGGCTCCGCTGCCGTTGTCGGCGGCGCCGAGGTTCGTCTCGTAGTTGTCGGCATGCGAGGTGCCGGCCAGCTCCCACAGCCGGAAGCCCGGGGAATCGGCCTGCTGGGCCGCCAGGTAGCCAAGCTCCAGCAGGTCGGTCTCGGTCTCCACGTCGAGAACCGGCACGCCCAGGTCCGGCCGGAAGAAGACCACGGGCGGGGTGGGGATGGCCGCCTGGGGTGACTGCGACAGGTCAGCGCTGCCGGCGAACCGGCTGTGCACGAGGAAGCCGTCGTACTCGTGCACGAGCGGCTGGATGGCGTCGATATACGTGGTGAGCCGGGTAGCGGACTGCGACTCGCCTTCGGCCAGCACGCGGCGCGGTCGCAGGCCGCCCAGGATCTGGCCCGCGGAATGCCGGACGGCCTGGCCGGCCTGGGAGAAAATGTCGTAGGAGTAGCTGTCCCCCGGATGGGACAGGGCCGCGTAGCGAACCGGGTCGGCCGCCTTGATCTCGGCCACTCCGGCGGCCTGCGCCGAGACGCCGACAAAGGCGAAGCCGTCGCGGATCAGCTCGTTGTGGGAGTAGAGCCATTCCGCTGCCGCGTCCACCCCGGCGCTGACGTTCAGCCACTCGACCACGACGGTCCCGTTGAAGCGGGCCGGGTTGGCCGGGCGGTAGACGACAAGCCGGGTGGTATAGGGCGCCGTGGTCGCGGGCGCCACCTGCCATCGCCCGCCGGAGCCGAGCGGCGCCGCCGGCGCGTAGGAACTGGCGGTACCGGAGATGAAGAACTCCGACTGCGCGTACCCCACGCTGCTCAGGGCGAAGCTCGTCGTGCCGGGCAGCACGATGGCGCCGTTTCCGCCCGTCACCGGCCCGGTGACCGCCGGGCTCGCGGCCGAGGGAGCTGCCCGGCCGACGTTGGCCGCACCGGCGAGAGCGGTGGCCCCCGCGGCGGCCACGAGGCCGGAGGAGATGGTCACCGCCGCCACGCCTGCTGCTAACAGGCGATGCCAGCGCGGACTCATGCGCGTTGCTCTCATCACGGGCACCTTCCATGACGGACCCTGGGGTACCGCCGGGGCCGGGTGCCTCGAACGCTAACGCCGCCCGATTGCCCGGTCAACCCGGAATCATGCGAAATATACTATTTAATCTCAGTAAGCTGAACGGCTCTCGGATCCCGCGGTCTTCAGCGAGCTTCTACGCTCCGGAGCACCGTGGCGACGAAGTTGTCGAGGATCTCGGCCCGGACGGCCCGCGAGCGGTCGGGGCTGGTGATCAGCACCGCGTACAGGCCGAGCATGAAGAACTGGGCCGTGCGCAGCGCGTCGGCCTCCGGGTATGCCTCGCCCCGGTCCCGCGCGAGCCCGATCGCCTGCACGACCAGGGTCATCATGGGGTAGTCCGCCCACTGCTCGGTGCCGGGCAGCACCTCGGGGCGTTGCGGGGAGAAATGCAGCGCGAGCATCTCGCGGAAGAGCGCCTTGCCGGTCCGCCGCTCCATCTGGGCCATCAGCCGGACGACCTCGCTCAGCATGCCAGCCAGGTCGTGCGGCCTGGCCAGGAACTTCTCCAGCTGGGCGGCCAGCCGTGCCTCCTCGCGCCGCTCAAGCTCGGCGAGGACGTGCTCCTTCGTCGGGAAATGGAAGTAGAAGGTGCCGCGTGCCACGCCCGCCTCCCTGGCGATGACGGTGACGTCGGCGGCGGCCATGCCGACCCGCCTGAACTCCGCGACCGCCGCCGCGTACACGCGCATGCGGGTCTCCCGGCGCTGTAGTTCGCGTCCGCCTGGGCTTGTCGTCCCCGGTCGTCATCGAGCTCCCCATTCACGCACCCGTCACTGACAGTCGTCATTGACAGTTGCCAGCCAGGTCTTGTCAGCGGCCGGTCCATAGCCTATACAGGCTTATTAGCTGCTTACCCGAGACGGGAGGCTCACGACGTGGACGCTGGCCCTCCCTACTGGGACCCGTACGACGGCCGCCTGGCGGCCGACCCGTGGCCGTTGTTCAACCGGATCCGTGAGGAAGCTCCGCTTTACTACAACGAGCCGCATGACTTCTACGCGGTCAGCCGCTACGCCGATGTGGAGCGGGTGCTGACGGACACCGGGACGTACTCCTCCGCGCGCGGGGTCATGCTCGAGCTGATCAAGGCAGACATGGAGATCCCGCCGGGCACCCTCATCATGGAGGACCCGCCGGTCCACAACATCCACCGGCAGCTGCTGGCCGCGGTGTTCTCGCCGCGCCGGGTGGCAGCCCTGGAGCCGCGGATACGCGAGTACTGCGCCGCCTGCCTCGACCCGCTAGTCGGCGAATCCCGGTTCGACCTCATCGAGAAGCTGGGCCTGGAGATGCCGATGAAGGTCATCGGGATGCTGCTCGGCATCCCCGAGGAAGGGCAGGCCGCCTTCCGCGACGAGTCCAACGCCATGGTCGCGACCGAGGACGGCGGCAAGATGGACTTCAGCGACGGGGTCATCATCTCGCACGAGGCGATGGGCGATTACGTCGACTGGCGGCAGCGCCACCCGTCCGATGACGTGATGACCGAGCTGATCAGCGCCGAGTTCGAGGACGAGAACGGCACGACCCGGACGCTGACCAGGGACGAGATCCTCATGTACGTCACGGTCCTGGGCGGCGCGGGGAACGAGACGACGGGCAGGCTCATCGGCTGGATGGGCTCGACCCTCGCGAAGCATCCCCAGCAGCGCGCGGAGCTCGCCGCCGACCCGTCGCTGGTCCCCGGCGCGGTCGAGGAGGTCCTGCGGCTCGAGCCGCCCGGCCCGTTCAACGCCCGCTACGTGACCCGGGATACCGAGCTGTACGGGCAGATCGTGCCGGCGGGCAGCGCGATGCTGTGCATGGTGGGCGCGGCCAACCGCGATCCCCGTCGCTACGACGACCCGGACCGGTTCGACATCCGCCGCAAGAAGGGCATGCACCTGACGTTCATCCTCGGCCCGCACTACTGCCTCGGGTCGGCCCTGGCCCGGCTGGAGGGCCGGGTCGCGCTGGAGGAGATCCTCAGGCGCTGGCCGGCCTGGGAGGTCGACTGGGACGGGGCCAGAGCTGCAGCAGACCTCGTCGGTGCGGGGCTGGGAGAAGCTCCCGCTGGTGGTCGGGTGACCGCAGTCGCGGCGGCCCGCTACGCCGGCAGCCGCGTGCAGCGCGTCGAGGATGCCCGGCTGCTGACCGGCGCGGGTACCTTCGTCGACGACGTCACCCGGCCGGGCATGCTGCACGCCTGCTTCGTCCGCAGCCCGCACCCGAGGGCGCGCATCCTGTCCATCGACGCCTCGGCCGCGCTGGCGCTGCCCGGCGTTCAGGCCGTCTTCACGGCTGATGACCTCAACGGCGACGTGGTCGAGGCCTGGTACACCGGGACCGGGAACATGGTCCCGGACACGCCCCGGCCGCCGCTCGCCAGCGGCGAGGCCCGGTTCGCCGGCGACATCGTGGCCCTCGTCGTGGCTGAGGGCCGTTACCTCGCTGAGGACGCCGCTGAGCTGGTCGACGTGGACTACGAGCCGCTGCCGGCGGTCACCGACTACGCGTGTGCGCGGACTTCGGAAGCGCTCGTGCACGAGGGCTACGCGGGCAACCTCGCGGGCGAGCTCGCCGGCCCGCCTGCCGAGACGACCGGCGATGCCTTCAGCTCGGCCGCCCACGTGGTCAGCGAGACGATCTGGGAACAGGCGCAGGGCGCCGTCCCGATGGAGACGCGCGGCCTGGTCGCGGAGTGGTCCCCGGGCAGCGCCGAGCTGACTGTCTGGGCGGGCACGCAGGCCCCGCATGAGGTGCGGATGTTCGCCGCCCGGCTGCTCGGCATTCCCGAGCACAGCGTGCGGGTGATCACCCGCGACGTCGGCGGCGGATTCGGGCAGAAGGTGGTGCCGCTGCGCGAGGATACCTGCGTCCTGCTGGCGGCACGGAAGCTGCCCGCCGCGGTCAAGTGGATCGAGGACCGCCGCGAGAACCTGCAGTCCGCCGGCACGGCACGGCACGAGCACGGCGTCGCGAGGCTCGCCTTCGACGACAAGGGAACCATCCTCGCCGCGTCACTCGACCATGTGCAGGACGTCGGCGCGTACCCGACGCCGTGGCCGGTCGGCACGGGCGCGGCAACCGGGATGATCTTCCCTGGTCCGTACCGGATCGCGCAGGGCACGTTCAGCCACGCCTCGGTGTTCTCTAACATGCCTGGCCGGATCGCCTACCGCGGACCGTGGGCGTTCGAGACCCTGGCGCGCGAGGTCACCCTCGATATCGCGGCCCGCCGGATGGCCATCGATCCGGCGGAACTGCGCCGGAGGAACCTGCTGCGCCGCGATGAGATGCCGTACTCCAGCCCGACCGGCATGCCCTACGACCACATGGACCCGCTGGAGACGCTGGAGCAGGCCCTGGCGATCCTGGGCTACGACATGTTCCGCGCGGAGCAGGCCGCAGCCCGCGAGCAGGGCCGCTACCTGGGGGTCGGGATCTCCTGCTACGCCGAGCCGACGACGCCCGCGTTCGGGTACTACGCGACCGAGGGCGCGACGATCCGGATTGAGCCGTCAGGAAAGGTCAACGTGTACGTGGCCGGCGGGTCAGCCGGCAACAGCCTGGAGACCACGGTGGTGCAGCTTGCGGCGGACGCGCTCGGCGCTGATATCGCAGACGTGCACACGATCCAGGGCGACACGGCGGTCACGCCGTTCGGCGCGGGCACCGGCGGCAGCCGCAGCGGCTCGATGATCGCCGGCGCGGTGCAGGTCACGGCGACGGAACTGCGGGACAAGCTCACCCGCCTGGCCGCGCACACGCTGGAGGCGAGCGAGGCCGACATCGAGCTGGCAGGCAGCCGGGCGGCCGTCCGGGGCGACCCCGGCGCGCGGGTCAGCTTCGCTGAGCTGGCCGGCACCGCCTACTTCCAGCCGTCGGCGCTGCCGCCAGGGATGTCGCCGGGCCTGGAGGCATCCGCCCGGTACGCGGCGACCGGCATCGGCCTGTGGGCGTGCGCCACGCACGTGTGCACCTGCGAGGTCGACGTCACCACGGGCCAGGTGACGCTCCTGCGCTACGTCGTCGGCGAGGACTGCGGTCACATGATCAATCCGGCCGTCGTCGAGGGCCAGATCGCCGGAGGCGTCGTGCAGGGCATCGGCGGCGCGCTGCTGGAGGAGCTTGCCTACGACACCGACGGCAATCCGGTCGCCACTACCTTCCAGGACTACCTGCTGCCCACCGCCAGCGAGGTGCCGCTGATTGAGTACGCGCACGTCGAGACGGCGCCGGGCCCCGGTCCTGGCGGGTATAAGGGCGTTGGCGAGGGCGGCGCGATTGGCTCGCCCCCGGCTGTCGTCAACGCGGTGGCCGACGCGCTGGCCCCCTTCGGGGTGCTGATCACCAGGCTCCCGCTCTCCCCGGCGGCCGTTGCCAGGCTGATCGACCAGGCCGGAGACCGTCAGTGAAGCCAGCCCCGTTCGAGTATCACGCGCCGGACAGTGCGACGGGGGCGGCCAGCCTGCTCGCCGGGCTGGGCGACAGCGCGAAGGTGATCGCCGGCGGCCAGAGCCTGGTCCCGGTGCTCGCCATGCGGCTCGCGGTGTTCGACCATCTCATCGACATCCGCCGGATCGCCGCGCTGCGCGGCATCGAGCTGCGCGGCGACTCCGTCTGGATCGGAGCGGGCACCACTGAGGCGGAGATCGGCCGCTCGGAGCTGATCGCCAGCCGCCTGCCCCTGCTGTCCCGCGCCACACCGCTGATCGGCCACTTCCAGATCCGCAACCGGGGCACGATCGGCGGATCGCTGGCCCACGCGGACGCGTCAGCCGAGTACCCGGCGGTGGCCCTGGCCCTGGGCGCGAGCATCGAGGCGCTGTCACCGCGCGGCCAGCGGACGATCCCGGCGGCGGAGTTCTTCACCGGGATCTGGACAACCGCGCTGGAGCCCGACGAGCTGCTCACCGGGGTCAGCTTCCCGTCGGCGACCGGGAATCAGGGCTTCGCGATCGAGGAATTCGCCCGGCGCCCGGGTGAATTCGCGATCGCAGGCGCGGCCGTCGCGGTCGGGCTTGACCCCGGCGGCCGCGTCAGCCAGAGCGCCATCGGCCTGTTCGGCCTCGGCCCGACGGCGCTGCGAACTGCTGCCGAGGCGTCCGCTCTCGGTATCGCCATCAGCGACATCAGCCCGGCGGAAATCGGGCGAGCCGCCGTCGCGGACCTCGACTCGGTCCCGTCCGACCTGCACGGCACCGCCGACTACCGGAAGAAGGTGGGGGCGGCCATGGTCACCCGCGCCTGGGAGAAGGCCGTCCGGGAGGCAGCCAGTGGCTGACGTCAGCATCGAGGTCACCGTCAACGGGCAGCCCCGGCGGGCGGCTGTCGAGCCGCGGCTGACCCTGGCCGACTACCTCCGCGAGCGCTGTCACCTCACCGGCACGCACCTGGGCTGCGAGCACGGCGTCTGCGGCACGTGCACCGTCCTGCTTGACGGGCAGGCGGTACGCGGCTGCCTCGTCTTCGCGGTGCAGGCCGACGGGGGCGAGATCACCACCGTCGAGGGCATCGCCGGGCCCGGCGGCTCGCTGTCTCCCGTCCAGCAGGCGCTGCGGGAGCACCACGGGCTGCAGTGCGGCTTCTGCACCCCCGGCTTCGTCACCTCGGTGACCGCGTTCCTGCGCGACAATCCCAGCCCGACGGACGATGAGATCCGTAGGGCCTTGTCGGGCAACCTGTGCCGCTGCACCGGCTACCAGGGCATCCTGGCCGCCGTCCGGGCGGCCGCCGCCACCTTGATTCGGGAAGCGAGGTAACACGTCATGGCAGGAAGAGTCGAGCGCAAGGTCGCCTTCATCACCGGCGCCGGCCGCGGCCAGGGCCGCAGCCACGCGGTAAAGCTGGCCTCCGAGGGCGCCGACATCATCGCGATCGACATCTGCCACGATGTCGCGGGCGCGCTGCCGATGGCCACGCCCGATGACCTCGCCGAGACCGTCAAGCTGGTCGAGGCTCAGGGCCAGCGGATCGTCGCGGCCGAGGCGGACGTGCGCGACCTCGGGGCGCTCACGGAGGCGGTGGACGCAGGCGTCGGCGAGCTTGGCCGGCTGGACATCGTGGTGGCCAACGCTGGCATCGCCAGCCTGGGCGGCCCGGTGCAGGAGATGAGCCCGGACAACTGGAAGGACACCATCGACATCAACCTGACCGGCCTGTGGAATACCGCTCGGGCGGCCATCCCGCACCTGATCGCGGGCGGCCGCGGCGGCGCGATCGTGCTGACCAGCTCCGTGGGCGGCGTGCACGCGATGCCGGACATGAGCCACTACGTCTCGGCGAAGCACGGCGTCATCGGGCTGATGCGATCGCTGGCCGTGGAGCTCGGGCAGCACCACATCCGGGTCAACTCGGTCCTCCCGACCAACGTGAACACCCCGATGTTCATGAACGAGGGCACGTTCCGGCTGTTCCGCCCCGACCTGGAGAACCCGACCGCAGCCGATGTGGAGTCGGTCGCCGCGCAGTTCATGCATGTCCTGCCGCACGGCTGGGTCGAGCCGGCGGACGTCAGCAACGCGATACTGTTCCTCACCTCCGACGAGTCCCGCTACATCACCGGCGTGCCCCTCCCCATCGACCTTGGCGCCCTCCTCAAGTAGAACTGGCCGCAGCGGGGGAGGTACGCCGATCAGCGAGAACGCCTTCTCCGGCCTGGCGCCTGTCGTGAAGAAAGGCAAGCTCGCGGTCGGATCGGTCATGGAGGTGACGCTGTCCGTCGACCACCGGGCAGTGGACGGGAGCACGGCCGCTGAGTGGATGACCGCATTCGCCGCCCTGATCGAGCATCCCGCGCGGATTCTGCTCTGAGCCGCGGCGGCAGCGGCCGGGCCCCCGGTGCTACACCCGGGCCTCGGCCGCCACCGCCGAGCGGGGCAGCACCAGCTCGAACACCGATCCCTGGCCGACCGTGCTGCGCACCGCCACGCTCCCGTGGTGCGCCTCGGCGATCGCCTTCACCAGGGCCAGGCCGAGGCCGAACCCCCCGGTCTGCCGGCTGCGGCCCGTGTCGACGCGGGTGAACCGGCCGAAGATCCGGCCGATCTCGGCGGCGGGGATCCCGGAGCCGCGGTCCGCGATCGCGAGCACGACGTTCTCGCCGTCGTCCCGCGCGCTCAGCTCGATGGAGCCGCCCGGCTCGGTGTGCTCGACCGCGTTCTCGATGAGCGCGTCCATGGCCAGCGTGAGGCGGTCGGCGTCGGCCAGCACGCTCGCCTCCGGGAGGGCGCCCAGCGACCAGTGGCGGCGCGTCTCGCTCCACCGGTGCACCGTCTCCATCAGGAAGTCGGCGATGTCCACCCGCGTCACCCGCAGGAAGTCCGGGTTGTCGGTGGCGGCCAGCAGCATCATCCGGCTGGCCAGGCGGCGAATCCGGAGCAGCTCGTCGACCGCGACCTGGGCGTCCGTGGCGATCGACTCGTCGGTGGCGGCCCGGGTGATCAGCTCCGTGCGCCCCAGCGCGATCGTGATCGGGGTGCCCAGCTCGTGCGACACGTCCTGGAGGAACTGCCGCTGGTGCTCCAGCAGCCGCAGGTTGTGCTCCGAGACCCGGCGCATCTCCTCCATCGCCGCCAGCCGCCGCCGTGAGTGCCAGGCCATGACCACGAACATCGTGGCCAGCAGCGGCACCTCGGCGAGGTAGTCGAGATCCTGCTTGCCGCGCAGCACCTGCCACCCGATCAGCCCGCCGGTGACGAGGGTCACCACCGCGGTGGTGAGCAGCGTCGACCCCAGCCGCCACAGCCGGAACCCGTAGACCGTCGTCAGGCTCAGCCAGATGGCCAGGAACGGCACCGTCTGCCAGGCCGTGATGAAGCGCATGGCGAGCACGTTGCCGACGATGAACACGATCCAGGCGATGTCCACCCAGTGGGCGCGGGCCGACGCGAGCAGGCGGTCGAGCCGGGCGCGGGCGTCGCGGGCGGGAGCCACCGCGATGGCAGGCTCAGCGGAAATCGGGTCCATGGGGTCCGTCCAAGATCAGTTGCCTAAGCGTACGGCTGCCGTGGCCGTCCAGGAATGCCCAGCTGCTAAAGCGGGCCACTTTCCCGTAAATGACTGATCTCAGAGAGTAACGATAGCGCGAGGCGAGTGCCTCAAGCTGGGAAATCGCGCGCTGCGCTGGTGAGGGAACAGCGGCGTGGATGAGGTCTCGCCGGTACGGTTCGAGCACCACCGGGAGGCGCTCGGCATCGGCGAGGCCGGGCCGCGGCTGTCGTGGCAGGTGGCCGCCGAGCCCGGCTGGCAGCAGGCCGCTTACGAGTTGGCGGTCGGCGATGAGGTCTTCCGCGTGGCGTCCACCCGGTCCGTGCTTGTGCCCCGGCCCGCCGCTCCGCTGCGCCCCCGGGACGCCAGGACCGTGCGGGTACGTGTCACCGGCGCTGACGGGTGGGTATCGGACTGAGCGACCCCGCGAGCGTCGAGCGGGGACTTGACCCGGCCAGCTGGGAGGCGTCGCTCATTGAGCTGGCCGTTAGCCAGCGCGGTCCCGCTGCCCTGCTGCGCCGCGAGTTCACCGTGGCGGACGGCATTGCCGCGGCCCGGCTGTACGCCACCGCCCGCGGGCTCTACGTCGCCGAGATTAACGGTCGGCGCGTGGGCGACGACGCCCTGGCGCCGGGGTGGACGAGCTTCCACCGCCGGCGGCGTTACCAGACCTACGACGTGACCGGCCTGGTGCGGCACGCGCCGCTGGCCATCACGTCGCCACCGGCTTCCTCGGCACGGCGCTGATCTGCGACGTGCTCACCAGCGCCGGCGCCCTCGACGACGCCTACCGGCTGCTGCAGCAGACCGGCATGATGACATCGTTCCGCCACTACGCGCTCGGCGCGGTTGCCGACCGGATCACCGCGTATCGGCGGCCGCCCCCGCCTCGCCCGGTTACCGTGACCTTGAGCCGCGCCCCGGCGGCGGCCTCACCTGGGCCGGACCTCGCACCTGACTCCCTACGGGCTGGCCGAGGTGTCATGGCGACGCGGCCACGGGACCCTGACCGTGGACATCGCCGTCCCGGCAGGCTCGACCGCGACCGTCATCCTCCCCGATTCCGCCCCGGTCCAGGCCGGGCCCGGGCGGCACCAGTTCAGTGGCGCCTGCCGCGACGCGGCCGAGGAATCCCGGTGAACGCGCCGCGCGACTGGCGCGTCGAGCACCGCACGCAGCCGCTCCGCCCGGGATGCAGAGGCATTATCCAGTTTTCGTATGGCCCGAGATACGAGCCTTCGCCCCGGCTTCACGGCAGGCGTGATGATACCGTACACCATCGGCAAAGTGGCTCCAGGTAGGCGGGCTTCCATGAAGTGGAACATTCATAGCGTTGAGGACTGGATATTCCGCGCGTTCCTCATCGGGGCCGTTTTAGCATCTATAGTTCTCGACCTGCTGAACCTCAACGTTAAATGGTACATCCCAGCCATCTTTGTGGCCATGTACCTGATCTACCAGACGCTGGTGGGCACGCAGCCTCAGGACTCCGATAGTAAAGCCTCACGTTCTACGGGAGCAATAGCGAGTTCTACTCTTCGACTCAGCGCATGATGCAGTCAGCCAGCCGGCATATCTGGGTGACGTACGTCCGGCTCGTCCCGCCGCCGGGGTTCGAGTCACCCGAGGCGGACAGCTATTTCAAGTACGGCATAGCCTGGGCTCGGCAGAACCCGGACCGAGAACTCAGGCGCATCGTCGGGGCCTTAGATAGCGGGCCGGTAGCAGAGTGGCTGCTGCGTCATCACGCGGAGACTCAAGATGTCCGGAATTACCTAGTTCGAGTGACGCCATTTTCCGGGCCCGTCCACGGAATTAACTTTGCCATTATCGACGATCGGGCCGTGTTTATTGCCCTGTCCGGCGAGGGAAACCGCCTGACTGGGCACAGCCTGGAAACAGCGGAGGCGGTTCACGCATTCCGTGAGTACTTCCTTCAGTGGTGGGATAACTGCGAGAAGCTCGATGACTATGTCGGGCGCGTCGCAACGGCCAACCCCCGGGCCACACGCCGAACCACTGCTCGGCGCCGTAGGCCTCGAACCGCTCGACCTCGGTGAACCCCAGCTTCGCCGCGAGGCGCATCGAGCGGGCGTTGGCGGTCTGGGTAAAGAGCACCACCGGCTCGCCGGGGCTCGCCAGCGAGCCAGCCGAGTGCCGCCGCGCACGCCTCGGCGGCGTACCCGAATCCCCACGCCTGCGGCAGGAACAGGTAGCCCAGCTCGGCTTCCGGCAGCAGCCGGAGGACCGTGCCCCGTTGCCCTGCTGAGAATGACCTGGCCGATCATGGCTCCGCCGAGATCGACGATGAAAGGCCGGGGCGCCGCTTGGGCGCTCCGGGCATCTCGCGCTCAAGCTCGTTACGCGGCTGGGGGCCGCCGAGGTAGGTGCCTACCTCGGGCGAGGCCAGCAGCTCGATGAAAGCCGCACGGTCCCGGGCCTTGGGCTCACGGAGCACGAGCCCTCGGTCCTGATCGGCTCAGGCGGCCAGGCGACGGGTCCCAGATCCGCCATGCGAGCACGCTAGCAGCTAACTGCCGACCGGGCCGACGGCGGAGATCTCGTACTGCTGCTTACCTCGGATTCCAGGACCGTGATGCCGTCCTGGGGGCGGGGTCGCTGGCGGAGGGCGGCCAGGTGGCCGGCCAGGGCGGCCTTGTCTCTCCCATCGCTCGAACAGCAGGACCCGGCCGGGGTCCAGCGGGTCGGGGCTGAAGGCATAGGCGATGCAGCCCGCCTCTGACCGCGACGCCCGCATGACGCCCTCGCGGCTGCGCAGGAACTGCTCCCGCTGAGCGGGGTCAACGGCGAAATGCCCGGCAACGATGATCACTTGGTTCCTCCTGCGGTTCCCGGCCCGGCGTCACGGCGGCGAGGGCGCCGCCCTCTGCCCGGCGAGCATCAGTCTCCCAGCGACGCTGCCTGGCGCCTGCAGCGCGGGCGCCGCAGCCGGATTCAGCATCCGGCAGTCCGCCAGGACAGTCCTGGCCCGGCCTAAAGGCCCGGCCGAAGAGGTGCCCCGGCCAGGGCGGCGAAGCGATCAGGCCCCACCGATCAATGACCGCGCCTCTGCGGGGCCGACTACGAGATCGTGAAGGTCGCCGCCCACCTCGAGTCGACCCGACTGTTCGATCCCGCCGACCTTCACCGGCTCGAAGCCGGCCGTTCGGATCAACCGCTCGACTTCTTCGCCAGCACGGTCGTCGTCGGTCGCGTAGAACAGGACCGCCGGCTCCGGTGACCGGTTGCCAGAGGACTCGAGGAGATCGGCCGACATGGTCCCGAACGCCAT
Organism: uncultured Actinomycetota bacterium; assembly: GCA_963731085.1. Classification (GTDB taxonomy): domain Bacteria; phylum Actinomycetota; class Actinomycetes; order Streptosporangiales; family Streptosporangiaceae; genus DASUBV01. The sequence continues at coordinate 1,113,090 of CAVSUF010000018.1, read as the reverse complement.
GGCCAGGCGCGCCCCCGCCGGCAACCACCCGGCTACCACCTCGCCAGAGGATTGCCCTTTCGGCAGGAGACGTGAGACGTTACCTTGTGCGTCGGTGCTGAGCGGGTTGCTCGGAACGACCACGAGCTTGTCGGTCAGCGGGTCGGCGATCTCGCCGATGACGCCCTTCAGCACGGCAAACCGCAGCGCGAGGACGACGGCATCGGCGCCCTGCAACGCGTCGCGGTTGCCGGCGGCGACGACCGCAGCGCGGCCGATCTCCGCAGCCAGCGTTCGTGCCGACTCATTGTCGGCGCTCGAGAGCCGCAGGGTCTCGCCGCCTGAGGCGAGCCGGCGGGCGATGACCGATCCGATCCCTCCAGTGCCGATGATCGCGGTGGTCATGACCAAAACTCCTCAGCGTCACAGTACCGACAACGGCGGCCCGGAGCATCGGCCCGAGCGGTCTCGCAGCGGCTCGCTGAGAGGCGGAACGGCGGGAGGTGCGGCCTTGCCGGAAATGGCGGGCAGGGATCTCAGTGTCCGGGGGACTGGCCGCCGTCGATGTGAGGGAGTTCGCCGGCAATCCCGGCTTTCACCCGGACTCCTCGGCGGCCGCGCTCGATGGCCAGTGAGCGGGCGACCAGTCACCCTGCGGGTCCGTGGTCTGCCCCACCTCGATCAGGTGACCGTCGGGGTCGCGGATATAGCAGCGCTTCTCGTACTGGTGCTGTTTGGGCGGCGTCAGGAACTGAGCACCCCGGGCGCTCCACTCGGCGTACACGGCCTCGAGGTCCCTGACCCGGATATTGAGGAAGCTGCTGACCCGAGTGGTTCTCACACCCTGCTGACGACGGGTCCGCAGCGTGCAGGGGTTGTCCCGCCGCTGCACCCAAGGGAGTGTAACGCTGTCTCGATCCACTCCCTGCGTCGCCAGGCTGTCCAACTCGTGGATCCTCATGAACCTGGGCGGGTCGGCTGCACTGCTCAGATGCCTGGCACCGCTGGCTTGTCGCGGAGGCCGGTCCTTCCTGGTACTGGCGGGGTCTTCTGCGTGTCGCCGGGGTGCTGGCGGTGCAGCGGGCGCCCCAATTGCTGGGTCGGGTAGGCCTGCATGGCGATCCGCTCGGACTGGTGCGGGTCGGCCTGCACGGCGCACGTGCTGTCGAACAGCATCACCGGGCGGCTCGTCGTGTCGTAAGGCGCCCAGGCGGGGATGGCCGCGTTATTCGGGTCGCCGGTCCGTGCGAATGCGATCCAGCTCTCGCTCATGGCGGTGGTCATCGCCTCGGTCTGCGCCGTCGGGGGCCCGGTGATGCGCCCGGCCGCCGGGACGGTGTCGTGTACGAAGGGCAGGTCGAGGGAGTGCGGCGTGATGCGCCGGCCGCCTTCCACCGGGGTGCGCCACATCAGCCGATAGGACCACACGGGGGCGCCGCCCTGCGCGGCCTTGCGCTCGGTCTGGACGAGGCTGTCGAGCCAGTACCCGCGCGCGGTCGTGATCCTGAAGAAGATCTCCGCGGGCAGGGCCTGCGGGCTGTCCTCGCGGAATGTCGCGATCAGCCCGGCTACGTCCGCCGCCGGGACGTAGCGGGCGAGCCGCTGCGCGAGCTCGGCCTCGGTGAGCGTGAACGTGGACTCGTCGGCGCTGCCAAGCTGGTTGGACAGCTCCGTCCGGCAGGTTCCGATCATCATCGGGATGCCGGCCGATATCGCCGGTGCCGCCGGATCCCACGGGTGGGCGTCAAAGACCAGGCCGTCGACGGTCGGCGCGAAGTTCCGGCTCGTCTCGCGCTGCACGTCCCGGCTGGCCCGCCTGATGTCGCGCCAGCCCAGTGCCCGCAGCGCCGCGACGTCGCCGGGCGCGATGCCGAGCCTGCCGATCAGGCGCGCGGCCAGTTCCCCGGCCTGATCGCGGGCCATCAGGCGCAGGTGCGATCCGCTCTGCACGATGGCCTTGTGAAACAGGCCCCGGGCCGCCGGGGCGGCCAGGGCGATGCTCACCTTCCGCCCGCCGCCCGACTGGCCGTAGATCGTCACGTTGCCCGGATCGCCGCCGAACGCGGTGATGTTGTCGCGGACCCACCGCAGCGCGGCCACGATATCGAGGAAGCCGGCGTTTGCCGACCCGGCGAACTCGGGACCGAACGCATCCTCCAGTAGGCAGTGGCCGAAGACGCCGAGGCGGTGGTTGAGGGTCACCGCAACCACGCCGCCCCGGCGGACGAGGCTGGTCTCCTCGTACAGCATGCTGGAGCCGGACCCGGCCTCGAAGCCGCCGCCGTGCAGCCAGATCATCACCGGCCGCGCGGCGTCGTCGCAGGCGGGCGTCCAGAGGTTCAGGACCAGGCAATCCTCGCCCATCTCCGTGGGCGGCCAGCCGGGCCGCCGACGGCGAGGCGGCCCGGTGCCTGGGGCGCCGTGTCGCCGTAGTCCACCGCCGCCCGGACGCCTGCCCAGGGCTGCGGAGGGCGGGGCGGCAGGAACCGGCCGGCGCCGGACGTCGCCGCCCCGTACGGGATTCCCTTGAAGACGCTGACATCCCGGGACACGTACCCGGCCACCTTGCCCCCGGTGGTCGCGACGACAGCGCTGCCGCAGGACGGGCCAGCCTGATCCATGACGTTCCTCCTGCTCTCCTGCCCGGGCAGGCTCCGCGCCGCGGCCCGGCCATGGTCCGGGGACGCCAGAACCGAACAATTCGGGCACATCACCAAAAGTCAAGCACCTAGCCCCCGGCAACGCCAGCGTCGCACTGCCCGAGGACCGACGCGGCCCCCGCGGAAGGCGGGCACGGGCGAGCAGGCGGACATGCCTAAGCGGACCCGTTCCCGCACGATCGAGGTGCGGGCCGGCTCCGAGGCGCGGCCGGCGGGATGGACGTGTGGTGGCGGCGTCATGGTGTCGGGCTCTCGGCCCTTTAGGCTGATCATCAGGTCGGCGACGGCAGGCGACGGGCGAGCGGCAGTCCGAGCTCATGCATGGGCCGGCCCAGTCGCTCCATGAGCAACGCGCCCTGGTCGGGGTCGTGCCGGTAGAGCACCGGGCATCCGTCTCCGCCGACGAGACGCAGGACGGTCGCCTCGCTGGAGGCGTTTTTCCCGGTCCCCGGGACGAGCACCTTCAGGACGGCAGGGGTACCGTCCGCCCGGGTCGCGTCCGCCACGAAAGCCTGCGTGCCGCCCTCGTAGGGGTGCCCGACCGTGATCGACCAGCCGGCCTCCAGGCTCGAGACAAGCGCCGGCAATCGCTCCAGCCAGTCCCCGGCGCCGGCCGCGCGGGCCGTGTTCCGCACGACCGCCGGCACGTCGATCATTGCCTCAGTCTCACATCCTCAGCCGGTCCAGTAGCCCGCGGCGGCCCGGCCCTCATGCAGGTCGCGCAGCCACAGCCCGATCTGGCCGACCGCCTGCCCGGTGGCGGCATCGGCGATCGCGAAGGAGTAGCCCGCGCCGGAGGCCAGCCGCTCCCGCTGCCGCCGGATGTAGGCCAGGGCCTGGTCCGGGCTGGCCCCGGCCGGGACCGTGGTGATGAGCGGGATCAGCGGATCGGCAGCCGCCGACAGCACGAGCCCGGCGTCGCCGTCCTCGAACTCGCGCAGCACCACCGGGGCGTGCTCGATGACCGGCATCCGCTGCGGCAGCATGCCAGCATCCTGCCGGGACGAGCGTCTGCGTGCCTGAGCGCAGCCGGGAAATGTCGCGGTGGATGTCGAGAATCCGTGCGCGGGTGCATCCCCGCCTTGAACGCGGCCAGAATGGGTCGCTCCAGCATCGAGGAGAACATGATGGCCAAGTACCTGCTGCTCAAGCACTACCGGGGCGCGCCGGCACCGGCCAACGACGTGCCGATGGGCCAGTGGACGCCGGAGGAGATCTCGGCCCACGTGCAGTACATGCAGGACTTCGCCGCTCGGCTCGAGGGCACCGGCGAGTTCGTCGACAGTCAGGCGCTCTCCCCGGAGGGCACGTTCGTCCGCTACGACGGCAAGGGCCGGCCGCCGGTCACCGACGGCCCGTTCGCGGAGACCAAGGACCTGATCGCCGGCTGGATGGTGATCGACGTCGAGACCTACGAGCGGGCGCTCGAGCTGGCCGGCGAGCTGTCCGCGGCTCCGGGTGCGGGGGGCAAGCCGATCCATGAGTGGCTTGAGGTGCGCCCGTTCCTGGCCGCGCCACCGACCATCTCGGAGTGACGCGCGGTGGATGAGGCCCTGCTGCGGACCCTCACCCCCACCGTGATCGGGATCCTCGTCCGTCGCGGAGCCGACTTCGCGGCGGCCGAGGATGCCGTGCAGGACGCCCTGGTCGAGGCCGTGCGCGTGTGGCCGGACGACCCGCCGCGGGACCCCAAGGGCTGGCTGGTCACCGTCGCCTGGCGTAAGTTCCTGGGCGCCGCCCGCGCCGATACCTCCCGGCGGCACCGCGAGGTACGCGTCGAGGGCGAACCTGTGCCCGGCCCGGGCGAGGGGGTGGACGACACGCTCTGGCTGTACTTCCTGTGCGCGCACCCGTCCCTGACACCGGCCTCGGCCGTCGCGCTCACGCTGCGCGCGGTCGGCGGCCTGACCACGCGTCAGATCGCGCAGGCCTACCTCGTGCCGGAGCCGACGATGGCCCAGCGGATCAGCCGGGCCAAGCGGGCCGTCTCGGGCGTCCGGTTCAACCAGCCCGGTGACGTCGCCAACGTGCTGCGCGTGCTCTACCTGGTCTTCAACGAGGGCTACTCCGGCGACGTCGACCTGGCCGCCGAGGCGATCCGGCTCACCCGCCAGCTGGCGGCCAGGATCAGCCATGAGGAGGTCGCGGGCCTGCTCGCGCTCATGCTGCTGCACCACGCACGGCGCCCGGCACGGACCGGCCCCGGCGGCAGGCTCGTGCCTCTTGCCGAGCAGGACCGCAGCCTGTGGAACACCCGCCTGATCGCCGAGGGCGTCGACGTGATCCAGGCCGCCCTCGCCCGCGACCGCCTGGGCGAGTTCCAGGCCCAGGCCGCCATCGCCGCGCTGCACGCCGACGCCCGGACGGCCGAGGAGACCGACTGGGTGCAGATCGTCGAGTGGTACGACGAACTGGTGCGCCTGACCGGCAGCCCGGTGGCCCGTCTCAACCGGGCCGTCGCCGTCGGCCAGGCCGACGGCCCGCGGGCCGGCCTGGCCGCCCTGGCGGGGCTCGATCCCGCCCTGCCACGCCACGCCGCCGCCGCGGCGTACCTGCACGAGCGGGCCGGTGACCCAGTGACCGCAGCACGGCTCTACGCCGAAGCCGCCCGGTCGGCGCCCAGCCTCCCCGAACGCGACCACCTCACGCGACAGGCCGCACGGCTCAACGCGCGACTGCGCGGCTGAGGGTACCTGGTGCGCTACTCGCTGAGGAGCTGCTCGCGCAGGATGTCCGCGTGCCCGCAGTGCTGGGCGAGTTCGCGCAGCACGTGGAGATATACCCAGCGCAGCGGGAGCGGGCCGCGCCGGTTGCCGTGGAGCAGGTCGTCGAGCCCCAGGGCCGCTGTCGCGCGGCGGGATGACTCGCATGCCTCGCCGTGCGCCTGCCGGACTGCGGCGATGGTGTCGCCGTCATGCAGGATGAACGACTCGCCTGGCGTCGCGGGGATGCCGATCTCCCCGCGTGACCGGCACGTGACGGCCTCGTCGAACCAGACCTTCTCGACGAAGGTCGCGTGCTTCACCAGGCCCAGCAGCGTGGTCCGGGACGGCACCAGCGACCGGCGCGCCTGCTCCTCGGTCAGCCCGTCCAGGCACGCGCCGAGATCCCTGCGGTGCTCATCGATGAACACCTCGAACTGGTCCCGGACTGGCTGGCCGATGACGTCCTCGGCGGAGGCGGGGAGGAAGGACATGCGCGAAGCATTGCAGGACCGCCTGCCACGGGCAACGACCGCAGGCCGGCCTGAGCGGGCATCCGCCGACGACCCGGACAGCCGCTCCGATCGGCCAGATCTGAGCGGGCTTCAACGCGCGCCGTGCCGGCTTGCTGCGGGCTGAGCTCCTGTCCTGGCGGGCATACTGTGCACGGCGGGCGGACCAGTTGATTCGGCGGGCGGGAGCGGGATGCTCTACAACGACGTCATCGAGAAGATCGGGATGACCATCGACGGCGCCGGGGTCGTCGTGATCGTCGCCGGATCAGTGATCGCGTTCGGCGTCGCCTTCGCCCGGCTCGCCCATCGCGAGGCCGGCATTTACCGCCAGTTTCGTCAGCGTCTCGGCCAGACCATCCTGCTGGGACTGGAATTGCTGGTGGCGGGCGACATCGTCCGGACCGTCGCGGCCCAGCCCAGTCTCCGCAGCGTGGCGGTACTCGGCGGGATCGTCTTGATCCGCACCTTCCTGAGTTTCTCGCTGGAGGTCGAGATAACCGGTCGCTGGCCATGGCAGAAGCGCACTGCCGCACCGCCCACGATGAACTAGCGCATGGCGCTTACCGCGGCCTCGAAGGGAGCATCAGCATGCGGCTCAGCCCGCGAATCGTGAACGAGATCGACTCGCCGATGGGTACGGCGTATGCCCTGGTGGCGGGCCGCAGCGGCGAGCGGGCGCTGCTCGATCTGGCCCAGGCCGCGCCGAGCTACCCGCCGGCGGCCGAGATGATCGAGCACGTTGTCAGCGTCGCGCGTGAGCCTGACGGCGCTGCCTACGTGCCGGCCCTCGGGCTGCCCGGGCTGCGGGAGGCTTTCGCGGCTGACCTCAGCCGCGGTTACGGCAGCCCGGTCGGTGCTGGCCAGATGGTCATTACCGCCGGGTGCAACCAGGCGTTCTGTCTCGTCGCCCAGGCGCTCGCCGGGCCGGGCGATGAGGTGATCGAGGCGCTGCCGTTCTACTTCAACTACGACATGTGGCTGCGCATGAACGGGGTCGTGCCGCGCTACCTGGAGCCCGGGCCTGATCTCGTGCCCGACCCCGCAGCGGCCGAAGCGCTCATCACGCCGCGCACCAGGGCGATCGTGCTGGTCACGCCGGGCAATCCGAGCGGTGTCACGATTCCGCCGGAGGTACTGGCGGGGTTCTGCGACGTGGCGCGGCGGCACGATATCGCGCTGATCCTGGACGAGACGTACCGCTCGTTCCGCGCCGCCGCGGAACCGGCGCACGGGCTGTTCGCCGATCCGGACTGGGCGCGGACCCTGGTGAGCCTGCACAGCTTCTCCAAGGATCTCGCGATTCCGGGCTACCGGGTGGGCGCGGTCGTCGCCTCGGCGGAACTGAACCGCGAGGTGATGAAGCTGCTCGACTGCGTCGCGATCTGCGCTCCGCGAATCGGGCAGGAGGCCGCCCGGGCCGGGCTGGCCTCGGCCGGGGAATGGCGGCGTGCCCGCGCGAGCGAGGTCAAAGGCCGGCAGCGCGGGCTGGAGAAGGCGCTGGCTGGCCGGCCGGGCGGTTTCGAGCTGGTGACCTGCGGAGGGTTTTTCGGCTGGATCCGCCATCCTTTTGCCGGGCGCGGCACCGACGCGGTCGCGCGCGACCTCATTACCCGCTACGACACGCTCCTCGTATCCGGGACCGCCTTCTTGCCGGACGACCGCCAGATGCTCCGGGTCAGCTTCGGCAACGTCGACCCCGCCGGGCTCGCCGAATTCGCACGGCGGCTTCAGCTGCTGGCCCAGGATGCCCCCGGCTGAGATCGCCGCGGCTCCAGCCGGGTCGTCGGCCGCGGTCGCTCAGGGCGGCGCTTGCTGGCTGGTAGCGTCGGCCGGTGCGGATAACGGCGAGCAGCGTACGGGCGAACGGCCTGGAATTCGGGGTGCTGGAAGCCGGCGCCGGCCCGCTGGCGCTGTGCCTGCACGGCTTTCCCGACACTGCCCGCACGTGGCGGTACCTCCTGCCGGAGCTGGCCGCCGCGGGGTTCCGCGCTGTCGCGCCCTTCATGCGCGGGTACGCTCCGACCGCGGTCCCGGATGACGGCCGCTATGACCTAGGCACGCTGGCCGGCGACGCCTGCGCTTTGCATGAGGTTCTCGGCGGAGACGGGGATGCGGTCCTCATCGGCCACGACTGGGGCGCTGAGGCGGCCTACGTGGCGGCAGCGACGGCGCCGGGGCGCTGGCGGCGGCTGGTGACCCTGGCGGTGCCGCCCGCCGCGCTGGATCCGGTGCTCTTCAGCGACTACGACCAGCTCAGGCGCTTCTTCTATATCTTCCTGTTCCGGGACGTCCCCGGCGCCGAGCAGATCGTGGCCGCCGACGGCATGGCATTCATCAGGCGGCTGTGGCAGGACTGGTCACCGGGATTCGACGCGGCGGACTGCGTGGAGCACGTCAGGGAATCCCTGGCCGGCCCGGCCAGCCTGTCGGCGGCGATCAGCTACTACCGCGCGCCGCAGGCCCCGGACTCCCCGGGCAGCGCGCGGCCCGCGCCGCAGCCGACGCTATACCTGCACGGCGCCTCCGATGGCTGCATCAGCGTCGATCTCGTCCGTGACGCCGGGCGCCACCTCGCCCCTGATTCCAGGATGACGGTGATCCAGGGCGCCGGGCACTTCCTCCAGGTAGAGCAGCCCGCTGAAGTCAACCGGCACATCCTGGCCTGGATCACCAGCTAGCCGGCCAGCCCGTACGTGGTGCCCGCGCTCAGCCGGCACCAGCCGGTGACGGGTAGTTCGGTACCCGCTCCGACGGCGGAATGGTCTTGTAGATGGTCACGGCGCCCTCGGTGGTGAACACGTCAGGGGCCGTATGCGGCCAGCCACCCGGCAGGTACCTCTTGCCGCCGTCGACATACTCATACAGGCCCCGGCCCTGGTGGTTGAGCTCGTCAGGGCCGGTGACGTTCGGGTTCCACCAGATCTCGGTGGCGTCATCGACTCCCTGGTAGTCGGTCACGGGCCAGATCCCGTGGTTGCCGTACGTGATCATGGGCTGGGTCACGGCCTCCCGCGGCTTGGGTGCCGCGAAGAGAGCGGCCAGCACGTTGGCCGGCGTCACGCGAGGCCCGGTTTCCTGGAGCGCGACGAACAGCAGCGTGATCAGCGGGGTGATCACGCCTGCTCCGGTTTCGGCCGGGGGGTTCTTGCCGTAGAACCAGTGATAGAGGTAAACCGAGCCGCTCACCGACGGGTCAGTGCGGGCCGCCCCGAAAGTGACGCCGAAGGCGTGGGCCCACTGCTTCTGGTCATAGGTCCGGGCGAAGAGGGCACTGTCGGTCAGGGCAGCTCCGGTGATGATCCACTCCGGGAAGTAGTGCTGGCTGGTGGCGGCTCTGGTCAGCGCGCCCGGGGCAACCGGATCGGTGGTGAGGATGACCGAGGTTACGCCTGCTGCCTTCAGTTTCGAGATCAGGCCCACGGCATCGATCGTGACCGGGGAGCTGTACGCCAGCTGGGCTGACAGCGTCACGCCTCGCTTGGCCAGGCTCTGCACGAAGTCATTGGTCTGCGCGGCGGCGGCCTTGTCGCCGGTCGAGATGTAGACGAGCCCGAACTTCCGCTTCTCGTGGCGCATGGCCGGATCGCCGGCGAAGGCGGCCGGCCGGCTGCCGAGCTGCGCCCCGATGTAGTCCGCCAGCTGGATCTGCCCCTCGTCGACGTTCATGCCCAGGCCGATCACGTAGGGCGAGTGCTGGAGGTAGTAGCTGTTGGGCTGGCTGGGTATGCAGGCGACGCAGAAGATCTTGCTGGCCACGATCTCCTCGCCGAACGAGGCGGTCAGGGCCGGGCCGCCCAGCACGGCGAACGGCTTGATGGTCTCGGCAATGGTGGTGGCATCGGCCCTGGCGGCCACTTCGTCGGTGGCGTTGCCGGTGGCCACGAAGGGCACCAGGTCGATCTTCCGGCCGTAGGTCTCGTAGTAGGTCTGCAGGAACTTGACGTAGCCGTTGACCGTCTCGATCGTCTGCTGGTTGGTGTCCGTGTCGGCGATGGCGCCCTCGACGTACGAGAGGATCGGGTCGTTGGCCTCGGCCAGGTAGAGCACCACCTTGATCGAGTGGGCCGTCACCCCCGGGTAGGTAGCGCCGCCATTGCTGCCCGTGAACGGCGCGTAGCACTGGCCGGCGAAGTAGGAGGGGTACTTGAGCGTGCCGGTGGCGGTGTTGCACCGGCTGCCCCAGTCGATCGACTTCGTCTTGCCCTCGGCCTTGGCCTGGCTCCAGGAGAGCACGCCTGCCGCGGCGGAGCCGCCGGCCTGAGCCCTGGTCGCGGAGCCGCTGCTGTGATTGCCCCCCTGCGTCGCCACGACCACTCCGGCCACGACGAGCCAGGGCGGCCAGGATCGCGATGAGAGGACCGTAACGCCTCAGGAACGCGCGGGGCGGCGGAGGGCTGGTGGGCTGCATCGACGGTTCCTCCTGGGCAATCGGATGGTTCGGGTTCAGTCGACGGGCTGGACCGCGCCAGCTGGCCGGGCGCCGGAACGGGCGATGACCGCCGCGCTGTCGCCCAGGTAGGAGCTGACCACGACCGGATCGTGCAGGACCTCCTGAGGCGGCCCGTCGGCTATGAGCAGTCCCTGGTCCAGGGCCACGAGCCGGTCCGCCACCGCGGCGACCAGGGGCATGTCGTGCTCGATCACGAGGAGGGCCGCGCCCAGTTCGTCGCGCAGCCGCAGCAGGAGCGGGACCAGGGCCTCTGACTCCCGCTGGGCGATTCCGCTGGACGGCTCGTCAAGGAGGACGACGCTCGGACGCTGGGCCAGCACGCAGGCCAGGTCGACGACCCGTCGCGAGCCGGTCGACAACTCGTGCACGAACTTCGTGCGGAAGGCGCCCAGGTTCAGCATCTCGATCAGCTCGTCCGTCCGCTGGCGCACCGCCTGCTCGGAGTCGAAGGCGGCGGGCAGGTGCAGGGCCGGGTTCAGCGGATCCTTCACCGCCACCCACCGGTCCATGGCCACGGCGACGGTCTCTTCCACCGTCAGCGCCGGGAACAGCTGGGCGTCCTGGAACGACCGGCCCAGGCCCGCCGGCCCGCTGGTCAGGCCCGCGTCCGGTGAGTTCCCGGCCGCCGAGCACCACCCGGCCGGCGTCGGCCCGGGTGAAACCGGAAATCAGGTCGAACAGGGTGGTCTTGCCCGCTCCGTTGGGCCCGATGATCCCCACGATCTCGCCGGGGGCGGCCAGCAGCGACACGCCGTCCACCGCCTGGATTCCGCCGAAGCGGACCCGGAGGTCCAGCACCTCCAGCGCGGCAGCCGCCGGCTGGCCCGGCCGGCCGTCCCGGCCGGCGTCCGGCTCGCCGGGCGGGACCGGACGGGTCGTCCACCCGGCGGCGTCGAGTGACGCGGTCACCGGGCCGCTCGGCCCGCTGGCTCGCGCGTCGCCGGCCGGGGGCAACGCGGCGGCCAGGCCGCCCGCCCCGGATCCTGAGCCCTCCAGGAACACCGACCGCAGGATGTCTGGTCGTTCCAGCAGCTCGGCGGTGGGGCCGTGGAACCGGATCTCGCCCTTCTCCATGAAGTAGGCGGTCTCGGCGATGGTGAGGGCCAGGTTGACGGACTGCTCGACGATGATGACGGTCGTGCCCTGATCGCGGATCGCCGCGATCATCGGCAGCAGCTGCTCCACCATGACCGGCGCCAGGCCGAGCGAGAGCTCGTCGATCAGCAGCAGGCGGGGCCGCGCGAGGAAGGACATGCCCAGGGCCAGCATCTGCTGCTGGCCGCCCGACAGGTTGCCGGCCGGCTCGTCCAGCCGGGCGGCGAGGACCGGGAACTGATCGAGCACCTGAGCCACGCGGGCCGCGGCGTCGCCGCTGTTCTTGCGCTCCAGCCAGCCGGCTACCCGCAGGTTCTCCCGCACCGTCAGCGACGGGAACACCCGGTGGTCGCCGGGCACGAGGCTCACGCCGAGGGCAGCGATCTCGTTGGGCGGGGCGTGGGTGATGTCGCGGCCGTCGAAGATGACCGCGCCCTGGTCGGCCTCCACCACGCCGCAGATCGCCTTCAGCAGGGTCGACTTGCCGGCGCCGTTGGTGCCGAGCAGGGCGACGATCTCGCCCTCGTCGATCTCGAAGTCGACGTCGAAGAGCACCTGCACGTTGCCGTAGAACACCCGCAGGCCCCGGCACAGCAGCAGCTTGACCCGCCCGTGACGGCGCTCGTTGAGCACCTCCGACCGGGCCGCGGCCATCGTCCACACCTGCAGGATGTCCGCGTTGAGGGCACGCCGGGAGCCGGCCAGGACCAGGCCGCCCGCCACGAACACCGGCGTCATGATCAGCATTCCGAGCCTGATGCCGATGCTGTCGGACACCGCGCCCACGATGGGAAGCACGATCAGGCCGGGTATCACCCAGATGGCCCCCAGCGAGAAGCCCATCGACCGGGCCCGGGGCGGCATGCCCAGCGACAAGGCGGCGAAGACGCCGGGCCGACCACGGCCAGGGTGGCGGTGATGGCCATGTTGGCGACGATGGTGAGCCACAGCCACGGCGCCAGGGCGAACACGGCCGCGAACCCGCCGCAGATCCAGGCGGCGATGGCCAGGAAGCGGATGATCAGCGCCGGGTCCCGCGTGATGAGCCTGGATCCGACCCGGGCGCCGATGATCAGCCCGACCACCTGCACGGGCTCGGTGACGGCCGCGATGTAAGCCCGCTCCACCGTGCCGAGGCCGAAGGCGTGCTGATACAGCAGGGCCGCGAGCGAGGCGAACCCGATGATGGAGGCGGCCAGGAAAGGCAGCGAGTAGAAGACCCGGCGCAGGCTCGTTACCTTCCACAGCATGCGCCAGGACTCGGCGAACGACGGCGGCGGTTCCTCGGTCTGCAGGGCGTCGCCCTGCATGCCCATGGCCCCGCGCTCCTGCAGTCCCCGCACCGGCTCGACCAGGCGCAGCCCGAGTATGACCAGGACGACCGTGGGGACGGCCAGCACGATGAAGGGAACCCGCCAGCCGATCCAGGCCGCCAGCAGCGCCCGCCATCAGCGGCCCGACGAACGCCCCGAGCGCGTTGGCGAACCGGTAGAGGGAGAAGACCCGTGGCCTGGCCGCGATAGGGAACCAGTCCGACATCAGCGAGTTATGGGTGGGCAAGGCGGTGGCCTGGCCCAGCCCGGAGCCCGACCGCATGATCACCAGGACCCAGACGAAGGCGGCCAGGCCGGTCCCGAAGGAGAACATGGCGAAGACCGCGGATCCGATGAGCATCAGGCGCACCCGGCTGCGGTTATCAGCCAGCTGCGCGATCGGCACGGTCAGCGACAGGCCCAGCAGCGCGGCCACCGCCACCAGCGACAGGATCCCCGCGTTGCTCAGGCCAAACGACTTCTGGATGTTGGGGATCAGCAGGCCGAACGAGTCGCGGTCCATCTCCTCGACCATGTTGAAGCCGAACAGGACGGCCAGCGCGTAGACCGGCCCCCCGCCCGACAAGTCGGTCAGCCACCGTCCCGGGTACCGCACCGCGAACCTGGCGCGCGCGCGCCCAGGGCGCGGCATCGGGGGCGGTCAGCGGAGTTATGGGGATCACGACGGGACTCCGGCCGGGGGGACTTGATCCGGTTCCGGTTCCGGTTCCGCGGCCCGGCTCGCCTCCGCGGGCGGGCGGATATCGGCCAGCAGGCTGGGCACGATGAGGCCGCGGCGCTGCGCGACCCAGCGCAGCGCCGCGTCGCGCCCGCGGTAGACGACGTCGCCGATGCCACCGGGAATGATCATCAGCACCAGCAGCACGCCGAGGGCCGACGCCAGGCTCTGCCACTGAGGACCGGGCAGCACCCACTGGGCACCCTCGAGGTAAAGCGATCCCAGTCCCGCCCCAGCAGGGAGCCGAGGCCGCCGACGACGGCGGCGGTGAAGACCACGATGCTCTGGTCGGGCGTGTAGCTGTCGGGACTGAAGCCGCCCAGCAACTCCATCAGCAGGCAGCCGCCGACCGCGGCCAGGAACCCGGAGATGGCGAACGCGGTCAGCTTCGCGCGCAGGACATTGACGCCGAAGGCCTGAGCACCGCGCTCGTTCTCCCGGAGCGCGAGCAGCACGCGGCCGGTGCGGCTGCGCCGGATTCCTCGCACCGCCACCACCGCCAGGGCCAGCACGACCAGGCAGACGTAGTAGTACGTCCGCTGCGACGCCAGGCTGATACCGCCGAACAGGCGGGGCCTGATCACCACCGTCTCGGGGTCGGGCACCCACGAGAAGTACTGGTCGTTGAGCAGGTAGGCCGAGGTGGCCATGGCGAAGGCCAGGGTGGTCACAGCCAGGAAGAAGCCGCGCAGGCGGAGGGCGGGCAGCCCCACGACCAGCGCCACCGCCGCCCCGACCGCCCCGGCCAGCAGCAGGGTCAGGCCCAGGTCCAGGTTCCAGTGCTGGGTGGCATAAGCGCCGACCGCCGCGCCGAAGGCAGCGAATGACATCTGCCCGAGGGACACCTGCCCGGCCCAGCCGGTCAGCACGACCACCGACATGGTGATGATGACGAACACCACCGCGGCGGTCGCCTTCAGCTGACCACCCACCTGCAGCCAGTTCGGCAGGGCCAGGGCCAGGGCCGCCACGACCGCCGCACCGCCCCAGCGCACGGCCCGCACCTCCGGCAGCGATCGCAGCTCGCGCGGGACCGGGCGCACCTCGTCTGACACGTTCCAGCTGGACGACCGGTCCTGGTCGGCCCGGGTGGCAGCGATCTTCCGCACCAGCAGGCAGACCACGATCACCAGGCCCAGAATGGGCTCTACCAGCTCGGGGTTATTCGGGTTGTTCCAGGTGATGCCCTCCTGGAGCAGGCCAAGCGCCACCGCCGACACCACTACCGCGGGAAGGTTCACCAGGCTGCCGAGCACCAGGGCGGCCAGCGCGGCCAGCAGCACGCTCAGGTTCAGGCCGGAGATGACCGGCAGGCCCTGAATGCCGGCCTGCAGGAAGACGCCCGTGAACGAGAGCACGGCGGCCACCGCCCACACGACGGTCTGCAGTCGCTTGACCGGCACGCCCAGGAGGCCGGCCCGGTCAGCGCTCTCGGCGCTGGCCCTGACGGCTATCCCGACGCTGGTGTACCGCAGCAGCAGGGCCACCGCCAGCAGCGCCAGCGTCGCCACCACCAGGGCGACGAGGTAGTCGGCGGAGAACACGATGGGCTCGATGGTGAACTGGAACTGAAGGGGGAAGTGGATCTGGCTGCTGGCCGGCTGCTTCCCCCAGATCTGCGGGATGAACACGGCGCCCAGCGACAGGAACTGGGCCAGGCCCAGGGTGGCCACGGTCAGGATGAGCCGCGGCGACCGGAAGAAGCGGCGGATGATGGCCAGTTCCACCAGCGCGCCCACCAGTACTGATGCCACCAGGCCGACCGACATCGCCAGCAAATAGCTCCACCCGGCATAAGTGACCAGGGAGACCGCCAGCACCGTAGGGGCTGTTCCCAATTCCCCCTGGGCGAAATTCAGTATGCGGCTGGCCCGGTAAGTGAGGGCCATCCCCACCGCCACCAGGGCACCAAGCAGGCCCAGGATCAGCCCTTCCACGGCCACGCCGGGTGGCATCGGGAACAGCGTCAGGCTGACCACTGCGATCACCGCTGCGGGCGCGAACGTCGTGAGGATCGGCCGCCACCGCGGCGATGAGATCGTTAGGGTCAACCGACCGACCTCCCCTGCTCCCTGGGCCGGCCACGCCGCCAGACCGTAAGCAGGCGAAGTGTACCGAAATAAATCGGTCAATAATAGATCTAACATAAACAATCGGTTGATCTCGCCGTTGTCTCGCCGTAAGCACCACCTCGTGCACGCTGAGTAATTTTGATCTTGTCCGGTTCCTGGCCCCACCACGTCCCACCGCCAGCGCTCAGGGTCTAAATGACCGTTGCGTTCAGAGAATGGCGGGGCTGGCAACGCTAATTGCCTGCTAGCGGTTACCAGAAAATCCGGGAGTGCGGCTGGCTAGCTCCTGATCCGCGGCCGACGTTTCTCGGGTCTGAGGTGATTCGCCTTACCCCTTCGGTGCCCGGGCGGACCCATGATCAGGTCTGGCCGGGAAATATTTTGAGTAACGAATCGCCCGGCGTATGACCGGATTCGCCTGGCCGGCGACGCGGACGGGCTCTTTGAGTTCACGTGCCCAGGGAAAGGCGCACCGGAAGCGCGTCGAGGCCGTGCATCCGCCAGGGCCAGCCGGGTGGTTGTTCGCCCGTCCAGCCGGGCCCGGCGGGCGATCGGCGGCTTCGGGTGCCGTGACGGCGGCACGGATCTGCGAGACTAGGAACATGGACGAGTCGTTCGACGCCGTGACCGCGGAGGCTGTCGCCGTGCTCAGGCAGGCGGGAGCTCGCTTCGCGTACCTGCACGGCAGCCGCGCCACCGGTCAGAACCGCGCCGGCTCTGACATAGACATCGCGGCGTACTTCGGCGGCCGGCCGCCGAACTCATTCGATGTGCTGCTCCCGCCGGGGGTGGACTTGCTCGATCCTCGACGATGCGCCGCTTGAGCTGGCCGGGCGGGTGGCCGCTCGGCGGAAGGCTCCTCTTCGAGGACGATCAGGTCGCGCGGGTCCGCTGGGAGGCGATGACCCGGAAGATCTACTTCGACGAGCTGCCGCGGATCGCCCGCTGCCCACCGGGAGTTCGCCGCCGCCGTCACGGCCAGGAGCGGGTAGCCCGTGGTCGACAAGGACCGGGTCCTGCGGCTGCTGCGCAGCATCACCGACGACGTCTCCGTGCTCAGGCGCGAGTCAGGCGCCGATGAGAGCCGCCGCGAGGATCCCATCTGGCTCAGGGGCGTCAAGTACACGTTCGTCACCGCCATCGAGGCATGCGTGGACGTCGCCCAGCACATCTGCGCGACCGAGGGATGGGGGCCGCCGGCGGACAACGGCGACGCGGTCAGGCTGCTCGGCGAGCACGGCGCCTGCACCCCCGCGCTGGCGCGCTCAATCCGCCAGGCGGTCGGCTTCCGCAATGTCCTCGTCCATGACTACATCCGGGTCAATGACGACATCGTCGTCGACCGGCTCAAGGCCCTTGGCGACCTCGAAGACTTCGTCAGCCAGGTGGCAGCCTTCGTCACCAGCGCCTGAGCCGGAATCCGTGCTGAGCCGCCTGGCTCACGTCGCTGACCGGGGACCACCTGCCGACCCACTGCTTGGCGCCGTAGGCCTCGAACCGCCCTGCCTCGGTGAACCCCAGCTTCGCCGCCTCCGGATCCGGGTCCAGCGCGGCAAGCTCGCCGGCGTCACCCTCGGGGAATCGCCGCAGCACCAGCCGATCGGTCCGCAGCACCGCCTCCAAGCGCGGCATCATTCCGGGCGTCCGCCCGGGCCGCAACCCGGTTCCCGGCGCGCCCGGGCCTCGCCCGGTATCCAGGCCTGCGTACGGGGGTGCTCTGCCGGGTCGGCGCGCGCGGGTAGGCCGGGCGAGGATCCTGGCCGGATCTGCCGGGGCGCCGAGGGCGCGGTGCGGGCAGTTGGCGTCGGCAGCGCTGTCCATCTACGCGGCTTTACCGCAGGGAAAGGGTGTGTCACGCTCGGGTTCGCGACGAGGGAGGGCGATGAGCGAGGGACTACGCGACCTCATTGCTGTCCTTCGCCGGGTTCGGCTCGCGGCGGGGTTACCGGAGGCTGCGGCCTACGCGTACCGCGAGCTTCCGCGCTCTGAACGAGGCTTACGAGGACGTGGTCGCGCCCATCGTGCGGCAGGCGATCAGCGATCCCGAGACGCGGACGCGCGTAGACCGGGCCCTACACGTCATGAGCGCGAAGATCGGGATTTCCATGCTGAGTTATGCGCGGCTAGCGGGGTGCGAGCAGCGGCTGGATGTCGCGGCGCTCGCCGGAGCGGTGACGCGACTCTACGATGACCTGATCGACGGAGGCACCGTCACGTCGGTCGACGAGAGGCTGAGAGACCTGTTCAATGCCCGGGAATTCACCCCGCATGGTGACCTGGAGAGTCTGCTCGCCGCGTTAGTGGACGGCATAAGGTGGCGTGTCCGCCCGTCTCCTGGCGATACGGTTGATACCGCGCTGAACGCGCTGCATGATTATCAGGTTCTATCCCGGAGACAGCGGGAGGAGGCGGTTCCGCTGGCTCTCATGGAGAAGATATGCCGAGGAAAGGGCGCGATGGCGAGCCTGACCTTGTTCAGCCTGGTTAATCCTCGGATGGATGCCGTCGAGCGGGAGGTATCCATGGCGCTGGGAGAGTGCTTCCAGGCCCTTGATGACTACATGGACGTCGAGCAGGATGTCCGCAACGGCGTCGCCACGCTCGTGTCGCTCGGCGTAACGGACCTAGCGGACATCGGGCTGCGGATTCGAGTGCTCCGAGGCCGCTTGGCGGCACGATATGGCAGGACGGCCGCCCGTCCCTACTGCGGGATGATCTTCTTCGTGCTGCTGAAATCCCTGATGGCCCGCAGGCTGCCAGCTGTCGGGCAGGCCGCAGCCCGGTTCGCCGGCCGGTCGGCGGCCTTAGCGTTCCTGACGAGGGGCGCGGACGCAATCCCGGCTGCTCCGAGTTGCCGGGGCGACTCCTAGATGCCGGGCAACAGGGTTGTAGCGGCTGGGACCTATGCGGCCCTGATCGCGATCCTGGTCGGAACGATTGTCGCCGCGGGATTTCATGTACTGGCGGCGCAGTGGGCCGCTGCCGCGTCCGCAGCCGTTCCCATTCTGATCACCCTGCTGGTCACCTGGCAGGCTAGGACACCCCGGAAACCGCAGGAGGACGCTGCGCGTGACCTCGCCGGGCAGCTGGCTCTCCAGGCCAGGGATAACTGGGCTGCGGAGCTGCCGGGTCGCGGTCTAGAGCCGGGCCGCCTGATGGAAGTGCACTGGCGACGTGCCGCGGGTTCGAGCCAGGTGTCGGACCACGGAATTCTGCGCCGCGAATACCGGAGGCGTACTGCACCAGGCGTTGATCGTGGAACTCCAGCCGCTGCGGCCTGATGAGGTCCGGGGCATTCTCCTTGAGTACGAGCCGCCGAGTGCCCATGGCCCGCTAGCGCCGCTCATCGGAATGCTGGAAGAGGACCCGACAGGATCGTTCGCCGAGGCGCTCAGCACGCCCTTCATGGTGTCCCTGGCCAGAGACACTCGCGCAGCCTTGCCGGAGCTGCTGGAGGACACCGCAGGTACTGGTTCCGCCGACCTGATCCGGCAGCAACTGCTGGCCACATTCGTCCGGAGAGCCTACGGGAGCGATGAGCGGGCCGACCCGGCCGAAGCGCGACGCTGCCTGGGATTCCTGGCCCGGCACACCGACCGCGCGGGACGGCTAGCGTGGTGGCGCCTGCACCTAGCCGTGCCGCGGGCGGTGTTCGTCGTCGTCGCTGCCTGCATCGGCGGAGGGGCATGCTCGGGGCTGGCCGCGATCTTCTTCTCCTTGTTCGACCGGCCGCTGGCGGGATTCTGGATCGGGCTCGGAGCCGGGGTGGCCGGGCGCCGTCGTGGTGGAGCTGGTTCCCCAGGATGATCCGCGACGCGCCCGGCCGAGACTCCGGTCAGTACGGCTACCGGCCACAAACGAACTGGCCCGCACGCTTGGCCTTGGCCTCATAGGCGGCGCGGCCCTGGCCGTAATCGTCTGGTCGCTCTACGGCTCGGCAGGCTACACGGCCGTCGGCGGAGTGCTGAGCGGTCTCACTTTCGCCCTGGCCCGTTACCTCAGCCAGCCGAACGACCCGCTTAAGGTCGTCACACCCGGCACCCTGCTCCGCACTGACCGGACGGCCGTCCTATACGCCGCGCTGGCAGGCGCCATTCCCGGAGCGCTGACGGGAGCATACCTAGGGCTCTCATTCCGGGCGGGGCACAGGCCAAGCCTTGATTCGCTTGACATTCTCCGGTTTCCCTCGGTAACGCTAGCGCTGCTCGGAGCGGCCAGCGGCTGCGTGCTGAGCGGAGCCGGGCTCGGGCTTATGGCCATGGGATCGAGTTCCTGGGGCAGGTTCATCTGGACGCGGCTCTGGCTGGCTGGGCGCGGATCGACACCGCTCAGGCTGATGACCTTTCTGCAAGACGCATACCGGCGCGGAATACTGCGCCAGGCCAATGGCTACTACGAGTTCCGCCACCGGACTCTGCGTGACTACCTGGCCGAGTCCCGTCCGGAGCTTTCTGTCGGCCCGGCCGGCACCGTGGCCGACCCGGTCGCCCCGTCCTGAGCAGGATCGCAGACCGCGATCATTACCGGTCCCGACAACTGCCAGCTGGCTCGCTGCGCGGGATGCCTCCCGGACGCTGGGCGGACCAGGTAACGTGCCTCGGGAAACCGGATCCAGGCGCGGCCCTGGCTGGCCCAGCCTTCAAGGAAGGTAAGTGCGGTCAGGTAACGGCGAACTTCCGCGAGTCCGGTTGTCCCATCGCCAGCCAGGTAGGTGAACTCCAACTTCACGCGAGACAGCCACGCCAGGCGTCGCTCGTGGTCCCGGCGTCGCAGCAGATCACGGACATCGGCCGGACCCGTCAGGCTGTAGGTGCGCTGACTGTGATCTTCATCGGCGAGGCCCTGGACCGTGAACCGCAGTACCGCGAAAGCATTCCTGCGGAGCGCATCGCTCTGGGCGGCCATCCACTGGTGCTCGAATGAGCGCTGGCGCTGTTCCAGCACCATCAGGGCCAGCGCCCTGCCGATCACGCATATCGCGATGAAGGACGAGCAGCCGATCACCGGACCTTGCGCAGGCCCCGGGACCAGCAGTCCCGCCGCCGCCAGGGCCAGGCCCGTTGCAGCTATCGCCACTGTGACACGGTAGGCGCCGACGAAGTCCGGGCTGCGCAGCCAGAGCAGGTGGCGCCGCGCCAATTGAGCCGCGCCAGGCAGGGGCGCCAGAGGAATTGGCAGGTCAGGACGAGTGACGCCAGGCTCATATGTCACCACGTCCACGTCCACGTCCACGCCCTGCCCCCTCATGGGCGACGAACCACAGGCTGCTATCTACCCGGCGGCATCTGCGCCCACCCCTGCTCGCTGCCAGCAGCATAACGGCGACGTGGCCTCTTATCTTGGCCGTGCCCTGGTCATGAGGCAGGAAAGGTTCGGGCGCGTACGGCGACGGCCGGGCAAAAGACCTGCGCCATGTCCCAGTCAGACCATCCTGCCGGGACTGGA
Organism: uncultured Actinomycetota bacterium; assembly: GCA_963731085.1. Taxonomy (GTDB): domain Bacteria; phylum Actinomycetota; class Actinomycetes; order Streptosporangiales; family Streptosporangiaceae; genus DASUBV01. The sequence goes on along the minus strand of CAVSUF010000018.1, from coordinate 1,092,120 downwards.
ACTGCTGGTGGCGGGCGACATCGTCCGCACCGTCGCGGCCCAGCCCAATCTCCGCAGCGTAGCGGTGCAGGGCGGAATCGTCCTGATTCGCGCGTTCCTGAGTTTCTCACTGGAGGTCGAGATAACCGGTCGCTGGCCATGGCAGAAGCGCACTGCCGCACTCTCAAGATGAACCAGTGCGTGGCACTTGCATTATCACCACGAACGCCGATCGCGCAGAGTGACTGCGGCTCGACCCTGCTCGCCGCCGCCAGCCCGACGCTAAGGGAGCAGGGCCAGCTTGCCGACGGTGGCTCGCGCTTCCAGTTCCGCGAGCGCCTTCGGCCCGTCGGCCAGCGCGTAGGTGGCGGGCTGGCCGGGGCCGAGGACCCCGGCCGCGAGGAGCCCGAACATCTCGCCCATGACCTCGCCGAAGATCTGCGGTGCGGCCTGGATCAGGATGCCGATGTTCAGGCCGATGACGTGGACCTGGTGCCTGTAGACCAGCTCCCAGTTAGTGATCGCGGCCTCCCCGCCGGCCGTGCCGTAAACGACGACCCGGCCGGTGACCCGCCTGGCCGCGGCCAGGCTGGCCTCGAGGGTGGCGGCCCCGACCGACTCCAGCACCAGGTCGGCGCCCGCGCCGCCGGTCAGTCGCAGGACCTCGGCGGCGAGGTCGGCGCCGCGGGAGTCGATGACGTGGTCAGCGCCCAGTGCCCGGACCGCCTCGTGCTTGCCGGGCGACGCGGCGGCGATCACCGTCGCGCCATAGTGCCTGGCCATCTTGACCGCGGCCTGGCCAGTCGCGCCGGCCGCGGCGTGGATCAGGACGGTCTGCCCGGCGGCGACGCAGCCCAGCGGCCGGAGCGCCGCCAGCGCGGTCGGCCAGTTCACGACCAGGCCCAGTGCCTGCTCGTCGGCCCAGCCCGCAGGCACGCGGACCGCTGCCGCCGCCGGCAGCACCATGTACTCGGCGAAGGCGCCGCCGCCGATGCCGGCGCCGATGACGTGGGCGCCGGGCGCCAGGCCGGTCACCCCCGCGCCGACGGCGGCGACTTCGCCGGCGCCCTCGATGCCCGCCAGGTACGGCGGCTGCGGGCCTCCCGCGAAGGTGCCGCGGGCCTGCGAGATGTCGACGAAGTTGACGCCGGCGGCGGTGACCCGGATCAGGATCTCGCCCGGGCCGGGGCTCGGCACCGGCGCGTCGGTGATCAGGCGCAGGTGCTGCGGGCCATTCAGTGACGTCTGCTGCAGGGCGCGCATGGTGGCGGGCATGCTCATGGCGATCGGTGTCCCTTCCCTAGCTCGCGCGACCGGGGCCGGCCTGCGTACACCTGGGAAGACCCGGCGGGAACGGGAAAGGAATCGCTCGGAACGCCGGCTAAGCGTCCTTCGCCGGTGCCGTGTCCGGCCCGAACCCGAACACGGTGACCAGTCTCGGGTCGCCGAACGAGGAGATCCGGCGGATGCCTGCGCCAGTGACGGTGAGCACGCAGATTCCGTACGGCCGGTAGTTCCCGTGCTGGTCACGGGTGTATGCCGCCGCCGCAGGCTGCCCGTTCGCGCTGGTGGCCAGCATGCGCCAGTCACCAGGCGATCCCAGGAGGTGGCTGCGCAGGAACGGCACGCAGGCCTTGCGGCCGGCGAACCAGGTACGCAGCGGTGTCGCCTCTATGGCGGCATCCTCGGTCAGGAGCCGCTCCAGCGCGGCGGCGTCAGCGTTCTCGAACGCCGCGATGTACTGGTCGAGGAGGGCGCGGGCACCCGGCGCGGTCGGTTCGGTGACCTGGCGGTCGGCCAGGCCCAGTTCCCCCAGCCGCGCCCGGGCGCGCTGCAGCGCGCTCTTGACCGACACCGTCGTGGTGCCGAGCATGACCGCGACCTCGGCGGCCCGAAACGCCAGCACGTCCCGCAGGACCAGCACCGCCCGCTGCCGCGGCGGAAGATACTGCAGGCTGGCGATGAGCGCCAGCCGCAGTCCCTCGCGCGCCGCGACGATGGCCGCGGGATCAGCCGAGTCCGGCGTCACCATCGCGTCCGGCGCCGGCTGCAGCCAGCTCACCTCGGCTCCGGCCTCTTCCAGGTACGCATCAGGATCCGCTTCCGGGCCGGACAAGCCGGATGGCAGCACGCGCCGGCTGTGCCTGCCCAGCTCGGTCAGGCAGCCGTTGGTGGCGATCTGGTACAGCCAGGTACGTACCGAGGACCGTCCCTCGAACCCGTCGTAGGACCGCCAGGCCCGCAGGTACGTCTCCTGGACCAGGTCCTCCGCGTCCTGGATGGAGCCGAGCATGCGGTAGCAGTGCGCGAGCAGCTCACGCCGGAACGGCTCGGCATCCCGGACGAATCCGGCGCTATCGGGCACGGCTCGTACCGTGCGGCCGGGTGACCTGGTCCGATGAGCACTCCATCAGCTGCGATCCTCTCCTGCGTGATCCGCCTTCAACCATGCCGACCTGGCGGGAGCGGAAAAGGAACCGGTTGCTCACTAGTCGGCGGCGCTCCTGTACCGCGAGCGCGGATCACCAACGGGGCTGACATACCTCGCAGGCGTCAGGTACCCGCACCGGGCGGGAGGCGCCGCAAGATCTCCGCCAGCAGTTCCCCGTGCTCGTGCTGTGTCGCGCCGAGTTGCACCACCCGGTCCCGCGTCGTCGCCGACTGCCCGGCCAGTGACGCCAGGCCGGCGCCATGCTCGATCTGGGCTCGGGCAACGGCGGTGACCTCGGCAGCGGCCTGGTCGAGTACCTGACCGTGCCGCCTCGGGCCGCGCGTACGCCGCGATTGATTGATATCAAATCATTAGTCGTCTAACCTATTAGCTACGGCGGTCGGCCGGACCGCCGCGGCCGGGCGAGGGGGCTTGCGTGATGGGCTTGGCCTGGACCCGTACGCCCCGCATGGGCCGCTAACCGAGAGGAGCCAGCAATGGCCGTCGAGCTGAACCACACCATCGTCCCCGCGCACGACCCGCAGGCATCGGCGCAGTTCCTGGCCGACATCCTGGGCCTGCCCGTCGACCCGCCGCTGGCGCACTTCACTCCGGTGACGCTGGCCAACGGGGTCAGCCTGGACTTTGATCATCACGACCACGTCGACACGCATCACTACGCGTTCCAGCTGGACGACGAGGAGTTCGAGGCCGCCTTCGGCCGGATCAAGGACCGGGGCATCACGTACTACGCCGACCCCGCGTGCCGCCAGCCCGGCCAGGTCTATGCCGGCAAGAACGACCGGCGCGGCACCTATTTCCGGGACCCGAACGGTCACCTCATGGAAATCCTCACCCCCGTGAAGCGAGAGATGCCATGAGCGCGCCCGTCCGGCCAAGCCCAGCCGCGATGCGGCGGCGCGCCCGGATCATGCGCGCCGTCAACGTGCCCATGCGGGCAGCACTCAGCCTGCCGTTCGCGACGCCGCTCAGCGGGAACCTGATGCTCATCTCCCACACCGGCCGCACGAGCGGGAAGGCCTACCGGCAGCCGGTCAGCTACGTACGCGACGGCGACGTGCTGCTGACCCCGGGCGGCGGCCGCTGGACTCTCAACCTGGCCGGCGGCCGACCGACCCGGATCCGGTTGCGCGGTCGCGACGCACCCGCCCGGCCCGAGCTGGTCACCGATCCCGCCGAGCTGGAGCGCCTGCTCCGCGTGATCACCGAGAAGAATCCGCGGGCGGCCAGGTTCATCCCCATCCCGCGCCGTCCGGACGGGCGCCTCGACCCCGGCGCCCTCGACGCCGCCCTGCGGCACGGCTTCTGCATCGTGCGCTGGCACCCCGTAGCGCCAGGCTGACGCCGGCGGGCAGCCCAGGTGCGACGGGCGGGGTCGGCGTGCCGGACGTGTTTTGACCATGATCGTGACCGATTACCCGTCTGGAGCACGGACAATCGGTCACGATCATGGTCGGCCGCCCGGCCGGGCGGGCCGGGCCGGGCGGGCGGCCGGGGCGGGCCTTACCGGCGGGGCGGGCCGGTGGCCAGGCCGCCGCTGGGCAGGCCGCCGGTGGCCGGGCCGCCGATGGCTAGGCTGCCGGTGCCCAGGCCGCGGGGGACCAGCCAGGTCAGGGCCGGCGCCGGCAGGACCGGCGGGGCCGCGGGCGGGGCGTGTACGCGCCGGAGCTCGGCCTCGGCGTAACGCGGGCATTGCCGGTGCCACTCCAGGATGCCCGCCATCCAGTCCTTCAGGCCGTCGGCTTCGGCCAGCAGGGTCTGCCGGGCGCCGGGGTCGAGATCGAGCTCGTCCATCAGGATGGGCAGGTCGGTGGCCAGGATGTGCCGGAACTGGGCCAGCCGGTCGGCCATCAGGCCGGCGACGATATCCCGGGCGCGCAGCCGGCCCACCCCGAGGAAGCTCTCGATGACCAGGACGATGTTGTGCACCTCGCCGTCGTACTGGATCTCCTTCTGGTACGAGAACAGGTCGTTAGTGAACGTGGCGTAATCCTGCGCTGCGGTGACCAGCTCATGCAGGACCCGGGTCTCGTACGCCGCGGGCGGCACGGGATGGGCCTGGCCGAGCCGGGACAGGCTGGCGGTCAGCTCCGAGCCGAACGTCGACCGCCGCATCTCCACGTAGTCAACCGGGTCGGGGATCTTGCCGCGGGCCTGGTTGTCCAGCTCCCACAGCCAGCTCCTGGTCATGGCGGAGACGGCCGCGCGCAGCTCGCCGCGCTCGCCCGGGGCCAGGAACGCCCCGGTCCGGTGCCACAGGTCGGCCAGCCCGCGCTCCACCGGCCCCGGCGCTTCCGGGGGCGCGTCGCCGCCCGAGGGCATGAACGCCTCCAGCCGGGCGACGGCCAGCCGGGCCGCCGCCGGGCTGCCGGTGACCCGCTGGAGCCGGGGGTAATAGTCGTCACCGTAGGTGCCCCACGACAGCCAGTCAGACGACAGGCTCAGCCGCTCGGCGCCGGCGGCATGGTGGATCATCGCCGCGCAGTGCGCGAAGTCGAACCCGGCGAACCGCCGCTCGTCCCACAGGGCAGCGCCCGCGAGCTCGGGCACCGGGTCGAAGAAGCCCATCCGCGCCGCCCACGCGGCGGCGTGCTCGCGGGCGGCGGGCAGGTGGGGGCTGACCCGGACCGGGTACGGCATCGAGAACGAGGGCAGGGGCAGGTGCCCGACCGGGCGGAACGGCACGTACAGGTGCTGGCGGGCGCGCACGCGCAGGCCGGATCCGGCCGGGTCCAGGCCCAGCCGGGCGGCCGCGGTGCCCAGGCCCGACGGGCCGGGGCCGCCCTCGTTCATGTACCGGCTGGACCGGGCGTGCCATTCCTGCCCGCCCGCCTGCCAGTCCTGCAGCCCCTTGACGTAGGCGGCCACCGCCGCCTGGCCGGGCGGCGGCACCGCGCTGGCGGCCAGCATGGCGGGCACCTCGGTCACGGCCGTGTTCTCGAACTGCTGCAGCCGCGAGGTCAGCAGGTCGTTGACCAGCTCGGCGGCCTCCTGGACGGGCACCCCGAAGAACGTCTCGAAGACCAGGACCGCGTTGGAGTTCTCGCCCTCCTCCTGCACCTCGCGCTGGTAGGAGAACAGGTCGTTGCGCAGGTGGACGGCGTCGGCGAAGGTATCGGCCAGCACCCGCATGGGCCGCTGGCCCGCCAGGTCGGCCGGGATCTCCGCCCCGGCGGCGAGCTCGACCAGGCAGGCTGACCACGGGGCGCCGCCGACCCGGCGCCGGACCTGGACGTACTCGATCGGGTTGGCGATCCGGCCCCGGCTGATGTTGTCGAGTTCCCACAGCGACTCGACCATCAGGTTGCGGGTGGCGTCGGCGAACCGCTGCCGCCAGTCCGGGGACATCCGCGGGACGGTCCGCGGCCACAGGTCGGCCAGCCCGGCCTCGGCCGGGTTCTCGGGCGGGCCGCCCGGGTCATCGGACATGAACAGCGCCAGGCGGTCCAGGTAGGCCCGGGCGCCGAGCCCGGTCCCGGGAGTACTTGAAGTGCTCGAGGAAGTGGTCGTCGAAGAAGAACACCCAGACATACCAGTCGGTGATGAGGTCGAGCATGAGCGCGTCGCAGTCCGGGTGGGTGTATGCGCACATCAGGGAATAGTCCATCCGGTCCAGGCCGGCGGCGTCCCAGATGACGCCGCCGCCGGGCCGGGGGGCGTCGAGCATGCCCATCTCGGCGGCCCAGGCCGCCGAGTGGGCACGCTCGTGGTCCCGGTGCGGGTTCATGCGCGCCGGGTACGGCAGGTAGAACTCAGGAAGCCGGAAAGGCTGCATGGCTAGTCGCGCGGCCGGGAGATCTCGACGTTCTCCAGCACGCCTAGCGCGCTCGGCACCAGGACGGCTACCGAGAAGTAGGCGCTGACCAGGTAGGACATGACCGCCTTCTCGCTGATGCCCATGAACCGGACGTTCAGGCCGGGCTCGTACTCGTCGGGGATCCCGGTCTGGGTCAGGCCGACGACGCCCTGGTCATCCTCGCCCGTGCGCAGGGCCAGGATCGACGACGTGCGGCCGCCGGTGACCGGGATCTTGTTGCAGGGGAAGATCGGCACCCCGCGCCAGGCCTGGACCTCGCCGTCACCGACCGGCACGCTGGTGGGGTAAATCCCGCGGCGCGAGCATTCCCGGCCGAACGCGGCAATGGCGCGCGGGTGGGCGAGCAGGAACCGGGTGCTGCGGCGCAGGCTCAGCAGATCATCGAGATCGTCGGGGGTCGGCGGCCCGGAATGACGTATGGACCCGCTGGCGGTAATCGACGTTATGCAGCAGCCCGAATTCCGGGTTATTGATCAGCTCGTGCTCCTGGCGCTCGCGCAGCTCCTCGATCGTCAGCCTGAGCTGCTGCTCGACCTGGTTCATGGGCTGGTTGTACAGGTCGGCCACCCGGCTGTGCACCCGCAGCACGGTCTGGGCCACGCTCAGGTCGTACTCGCGGGGCGCGAGCTCATAGTCCGCGAACGTGACCGGCAGGGACGGCTCTCCGCCGTGGCCGGCGGCGATCTCGATGGCGGCCTCGCCGTACTTGTTCTGGCTGGCCGCTGACCGGTCCCGGAACTCGCGGACCTGGTCCTGCAGGGCGGGGGTGCTGTCGGCGAGCTCGCGGAAGGACTGCCGGGGGAGGACCAGCAGGGTGGTCGCCGTGGCCGCCGTGGCGGTGTAGTCCCAGGTGGTGGCCTCCTCGTCGGCCAGCCCGTCGGCCCCGAGGTAGTCGCCGTCGGCGAGGACGCCCAGGTGAGTGTCGTTCCCGTAGTGCCCCGTGCCCGACCGGCTGACCCGGCCGTGGGCGATCAGGATGAACTCGTCCTGCGGCTGGCCTGCCGTCGCGATGACGCTGCCCGCCTCGACCTCGCGCTGGGCGAACCGCCCGCCCAGGGCACTCAGGGCGGCGTCGTCGGATAACCCGGCCAGCAGCGGCACCTGCCGCAGGCTGGGCGGGATGACCGCCGTCTCGCCGGCGGTCTGGGCGAAGCTGACCTGGCCGCCGCCCCCGACCTCGTAGCTGAGCCGCCGGTTGACCCGGTAGGTGCCGCCCGCGACCTGCACCCACGGCAGCATGCGAAGAAGCCACCGGGAGGTGATGTTCTGCGTCTGGGGAACGGTCTTGGTGGTGGTGGCCAGGTTGCGGGCCGCCGCGGTACTGAGGCTCTGCTGCTCATCTGCCTGGCTACTGGCAGCGTCGATGGACATGCGTGTATCCCTCCCGCGAGGTGGCAGTTTCAGCCCGGCAGAAAAATGAGCGCCGGAAATCGGGCCGTGATATCCCGAGATCTTTTAATGGGCGTGCGGGCTGCAATCTCACGGTCAAGTTAACTCACTGGCCGGAGCGGCAACAAGTATTGATATCTGCGGCACTTCGTGAACGTACTTAATATCCGCTAATGTCCGCGAAAGATCTGATTCGATAGTTATCGGAGGAAACGGCCGGGGGGGGCGCCGCTGTCAGGCAGTCCTGACGACCGTGCCGGCTTTTTCGAGCGCTGCCACTTCCCCGGCGGGCGCGGTGGTGTCGGTGACGAGGGTGTGCACGAGCGCGGCAGGGCCGACGCAGGCGTGGGCGGTGCGGCCGAGTTTGCTGCCGTCGGCGGCGGCGATGACGCGGCGCGTGGCGGCGATGATCGCCTTCTTCACCGCCGCGTCGTCCAGGTCGTAGGCGGTCAGGCCCTCGGCGGCGCTCAGGCCGCAGCAGCCGACGATCGCGGTGTCGAAGCGCAGCGCCGCCAGGGAGGCGAGGGTGAGGGGGCCGGTCAGGGCGCCCTCGGCGGCGCGGGGCCGTCCGCCCGGCACGATCAGCGCGGTAGGGCCGGGAGCGTCGCTGAGTACGTGAATGGCCTGCAGCGACAGGGGCATCACGGTGACCTGCCGTCCGCGCAGCAGGCGGGCGACCTCCAGGCAGGTGGTGCCGCTGTCGAGCAGGACGGTCTCGCCGTCAGCGATGAGCCGGGATACCTCGGAGGCGATCCGGCGCTTCGCGTCGGCCGCCTCGTGGGCGCGCAGCGCGAAGGGCGGTTCCTCGCCCCTGAGCAGCAGGGTGCGCGCCCCGCCGCGGACGCGCTCGAGGGCACCGCCGGCGGCCAGCGTGTCCAGGTCGCGCCTGATGGTCATCTCCGAGGCGCCGGTCAGCTCGGCGAGTTCGGGGACCGTGGCCCGGCCCGACTCCCGGACGGCCCGGGCGATCAGCCGGTGCCGGTCTGCGTTGCTCACACCGCGATTGAACACCACTCGAACCGAACATGCAAGCTGTGAGAATGAGCACTTTCCAAACATGAAAATTGTTCGTTATGGTGGTTTGCATGGAACGTTCACTCCTAGCCGCCCGGGTGGCGACCTTCGCCTACTTCGTCCTCGACGGCACCCTGATGGGCATCTGGCTAGTGCAGATCCCCGCCGTCGAGAGACGCGCGGGATCGGCAACGCGACGCTGGGAAGCCTGCTGGTGCTCCTGGGCCTCGGCGCGTTCATCGGCATGCAGGTCGCTGGCCGGCTGGCCGACCGCGTCGGCCCGCGCGTCGTGGTCCCCGCCGCCGGCGTGCTGTGCGGCGCGGCGCTCGTGCTACCCGGCCTGGCCCGCGATCCCCGGGCGCTGGCCGGCGCGCTGCTGGTCTTCGGCTTCGGCAACGGCTGCCTCGACGTGAGCATGAACGCCCACGCCGTGCACGTGGAGACGGCCTACCGCCTGCCCGTCATGTCGGCCTTCCATGCCGCGTTCTCCGTCGGCGGGGTCATCGCGGCGCTCGTCGGAGCGAGGGCCGCGAGCGCCTGCCGAGTCCCGCCACGACGCTCGGCGTCGCCGGAGCCGCGGGCATCGTGATCGCCCTGCTGCCGGCCCGCAGCCTGCTGGCGACCAGGCCGGCCTCCCCGGTCACGGCCGCGTCCGGTTCCCCCGCCACCGGGCCGCGCCCGGCGGACCAGCGGCCGGCCGGGTAGCACGAGCGCCGCGCACCCCGCCCGCCCGCATCTGGATCCTCGCCGCCCTGGCACTCATGTGCATGATGTGCGAGGGAGTCGCCAACGACTGGAGCACCCTGGACCTGAAGACCATCCTCGGCGCGCCGGCGGGCACCGCCGCCTTCGCCTACGGCACCTTCGCCGCGACGATGACCACCGGCCTGCTGCTCGCCGACCGCGTCTCCCGGCGGTCCGGATCGGCAGCCGTGCTTCGCTACGGCGCAGCCACGGGCGCCGTCGGAATCACCGTCGTGGCCCTCTCGCCGTGGATCTGGATGGCCCTGGCGGGCTGGGCGCTGTTCGGCCTGGGCCTGTCCGGCTGCGTCCCCCAGTTGTTCAGCGCCGCCGGGCACGCCGACCCCGCCGCCGGCGCCAACGTCGCCCGGGTCGCCGGCCTGGGCTACCTCGGGATGCTCGCGGGCCCGGCAGCGATCGGCTGGATGACCCGCCTGGTGGCGCTCAACTACACCTTCCTGTTCCCGGCCCTGCTCCTGGTGATCGCCGCCGCGACCGCCGGGATCCTGCGGTCCGGAACCGAGCGCGAGCCGAGGCCCGCGGGCCGTGTCACGGCGGGCACATCGGGGTGATCAAATGGGTAAGCAGGCCCGGTCGCGGGGAAGGCCCGGCAGTGAATCGGCGCGGGCTGTGCCCGCCATCGACGAGGAGCAGACCGGAATGACTCTCTTCCAGCGTGCCCACGAGATTGTCCAGGCCAAGGCCAGCAAGGCCCTCGACGCCGCCGAGAAGCCCGACGAGATGCTCGACCTGTCCTACGAGGACATGCTCGATCAGATCACCCGGGTTCGCCGGGGACTCGTGGACGTCGCCGCGGCGCGCAAGCAGATCGAGTTGCAGGAGCAGCAGCTAGGGCACTCGGCAGACCACCTCCAGGACCAGGCCAGGGCTGCGCTCTCCGAGGGTAAGGAGGACCTGGCGAAGGAGGCCCTGTCCCGCAAGGCCGCGGTCCAGGCCCAGATCCAGGCCATGGAGCCCCAGCGCCAGGAGCTCACCGAGCAGGAGGGAAAGCTCGAGCGCACCCTCGCCGCCCTGCAGGAGCGGGTGAACCAGTTCCGGACGCAGAAGGAAGTCATGAAGGCCCAGTACACCGCCGCCAAGGCCGAGAGCTCCGTCGGCGAGAGCGCCGCGGGGATCTCCGGGACCCTCGGCGACTCCGGAGCCGAGCTTCAGCGTGCCCAGGACAAGATCGCCACCATGCAGGCCCGGGCCAGCGCCGTGGACGAGCTGCTCCAGTCCGGGGTACTCGAAGACGTGGGAGGAGACGCCGACGACATCCAGCAGGAGCTCGACGAGGCCGGGTCAGCCGCGCAGGTGGACAGGGAGCTTGCCGCGCTCAAGGCCGAGATCGGACCGGGCTCCGCGGCCCCGCCGCAGCTAGCCGGGAGCTGACGCCCCCGCCGCTGGCTTCCGCGAGCTATTCACGGCACCCGGCGGCCGGGGCGCACCGGCGGCCTGATGGCCTGGCCGGGCGGCCTGATGGCCTGGCCGGGCTGACTGCCTGGCCGGGCAGGCAGCACGCGGGCCTGCTCGCAGGGACTGCGTGCGGGCCGCGGTGACTCCGGCACCGGCCGGGCACGCCTGCCGGCCGGGGATCAGCAGGCTGAGCGTGAGCAAGCCCAGGATCGCCAGGGCCATCGCGGTCGCGAGCGTCAGCCGCCGCCGGAGCCGCCATGGCGGGGCACTGGCTCTCTCGGTCGCGGGCATGTCGTCGTGGCGGGTCAGCAGGCTGAAGAGCGCGTACATCGTCCAGAGCTGCCGGTCGTCTTCCGTCAGCGCCTTCTCGATCCGGTCCAGTGCCCGCCGCTGGCCGGCCAGGCGGCTCATCCGCAGGCACCCCGCGACATCCAGGCCACGCCGTCCGCGCGGCCGCGCGCCTGCCCGCGGCATCACCGGCACCGGCCACGCCGCCGCGGCGACCGGCACCTGACGCCCCGGGCGGCCGTGACGGCGGAAGCTCCGCATTTCATCGTGGTTCTCCCCGGCTGAGACGGCAGGAGGAGCGGGCCTCCCGGCGAGATCGGGTTTCCGGCGGAGAGGCTGGCGCGGAGAATGCCAGGACGCCGCGCCCGGCTGCCCGGCGCAGGATCCTGAGCTGCCCATTACCGGCTCTTTTCCACGCACAAAAAACGGACCCTGCCGCACCGCCGACTAAGTCGGCGGACAGCTACCAGGGTCCGGAGTTCTTTGGCCACCATACGCCGTTTGGCTCCGATGGGACAGCCGACGGCCGGGAATATGCGCGGCGGCATCGCGGCAATTCACCGGACCGGCGTTACGTCCTGTCTACATGCGCGGCGTACCGTTCCCGGGGAGAGAGCGCGGCGCCGCGTGGCGTCGTGCGCCTGATATCGTGTCGCTCCGGACTCCGGCGGCATCCGTCGCGGACCAGCGCAGGCGGCTGGCGGGATAACGGAGCTACGGGCTATGCGGCAATCAGCGGGTGCGGCAGCGGGCGGCGGCGCCGGGCCGGAAACGCCATTACGGCCTTCCCGCCTGGCGCAGGCCGGGCGGGCCGAGGCAGCGGAGCACCTGCTGCGTGCCGCGGCGGAGGCGCCGCCGCCGTTCCTGCGGAGCCTCCGGCCGTGGTGTCTGCGGGCCGGGGCTGGCGGGCAGGTAACCGAGCTGTGGGCCAGCCCGTCCCCGGATCTGCGGGCGCTCGATCCGACCGGCCGGGCCGTGCATATCGCGTGCGGCGCGGCGCTGCTGCGCCTGCGGCTGGCCGCCGCCGTGGCCGGGCGGGAGCCGGTGGACAGGCTGCTGCCCCGCGCGGGCGAGCCGCTGCTGCTGGCGACGATCCGCCTGGCCGGCCCGCGGCAGCCGTCGCGAGCTGAGCGGGCGCTGCACGCCGCCATCGCCCGGCCGGTCACGGGTGACCCGCCGGGCGCGGCCCCGGTTCCCGCCAGCGTGCTCGGCGACCTGGCGCAGGCCGCCGCGATCGAGGGCGCCGTCCTGGACGTCGTCGGCCCAGCGGCCGCCCTGTCCCCGCCGGTCACGTGCCGGATTCCGGGAGCACTTCGGGGCTGCTCGCGGTGATCTCGGCCCGGCCCGGGACCCGGGCCGGGTGGCTGCGGACCGGGCAGGCGCTGCAGCGCGTGCTGCTGCTCGCCACCGCCCACGGCATCTCGGCCATGCCGTTCCCGCCCGTGCTGGAGGCGCCGGATGCCCGCCTGGCCGAGGCGCTGCTGGCCCTCGGCATCAAGCAGCCCGAGGTGATCCTGCGACTGTCCGGTGCCATGCCCGCCGCGCCGGGCCGCCGCTGAGGCCCCATCCCGGGGCGAGTAAGCCGTGCCGGGCTGGGGGGTCGCCGAACCACCACAATGACGGTGTTAGTACGTGACATCCGGACAGCGGAAGCCCCGGGAGAGATCATGGCCGTGCGTCCTTCTGCCCCGTCGGTGTCGGCGCTGCGGGCCCGCTACGAGCAGCGCGCCGAGCGCCTGACGACGCTGCGGCATGTCCGCGGCGAGCTGGTGAGCATGGCCGGGCTGATCGGCAGGCCGGTGATCAACCAGGCCGGGCAGCAGATTGGCAAGGTGGCGGACGTTATCGCCCGGTGGGATAGCGAGCAGCGGTACCCGCCGGTGACCGGCCTCATCGCGGCGGTGGGCCAGCGCCGGGCGTGGCTGCCGATCGACGCGGTGGAGGATTTCGGCCGCGACCGGATCCGGCTGCGCACGGCGCGGCTGGACTTGCGGGAGGTCACCCGCCGCCCCGGGGAAGTCGAGCTGGCCCGCGATGTCATCGACCACCAGCTTGTTGATATCGATGGCGCGCGGGTCGTCCGGGCGTCGGACCTGTACCTGGCGCGAGTCGCGGGAGTGGTGCAGCTGGTCGGCGTGGACGTCGGGTTCAACACCCTCCTGCGCCGCCTAGGCCCCGCACGGTTCCGGTCTCTGCCGACCCCGGAGAAGGTCATCGACTGGGCGAGCATCACCAGCTTCGGCTCGCAGCACGGGCCGGGCGGAACGCTGCAGTCCTCCGCAGCACGGCCTGCAGCGGCTGCGGCCCGGTGAGCTGGCGGACCTGCTGGAGGACCTGGGCCGCGCGGAGCGCCGGGACCTGCTCGCCCGGCTGACGCCGGAACTGGCAGCGGACGCGCTGGAGGAGATGCACGAAGAGGAGCTGGCGCAGCTGCTGCGCGAGTCCGGTACGGCGGACGCCGCGCGCGCTCCTGGCCCGGATGGAGCCCGACGAGGCGCCGACGGGCTGCGGGAGCTGGATCCCCGCGAGCAGGAGAATCTGCTGGCCGCTATGCCCGCCGAGGCCCGCGACCGGGTGGCCACGCTACTGGCCTACGCCGAGCGGACCGCCGGCGGGATCATGACCAGTCTCCTGGTCGTCGCCAGCCCGGCCGAGACGATCAGCGGCCGTCCGGGACCGGCTGCGGGCCAACCGTGAGCACGACGAGGACCTGGCCGGAGTCATCGTCCTCAGCGACGACGGGCGGCTGCTGGACGACCTGACAATGACCGAGCTGTTCCTCGCTGACCCGGATGCGACGGTGAACGACCTGATCGGGCCGCCCTGGCCGGTGACCGTCACGCCGGACGCCGGCCTGGAGCAGATAGCGGAGCGGCTCGTGGAAACCCGGCATCCCTCGGTGGTGGTCGTCGATGAGGAGGAACGGCCCCTGGGCCGGATCCTCGCCGATGACGTGCTGGACATGCTGGTGCCTGACCGGTCCCGGTTCCGCTTCCCCCGGCGCCTGTCGTGAGCGGCATCCTGGAAGGCGCGCCGCCCTCGCCGGGTCACGTGACTCCCGGCCCGCTCCGCCTCCCGGCCCGGCCCGGCGTCCGGTGCGCCGCCGGATCCTGATGCTGCTGGCGTTCATGGGACCAGGGATTATCGCCGCGAACGCCGGCAACGACGCCGGCGGGATCGTCACTTATGCCAGCGCCGGGGCACAGTTCGGGTACCGGACGCTGTTCGTCATGGTCCTCGTCACCGTGGCCCTGGTCGTGGTGCAGGAGATGTGCGCCCGGCTCGGCGCCTACACCGGCGAGGGCCTGGGCGCGCTGATCCGCGAGCAGTTCAGCATCCGCGTCACGGCGTTCGCGCTCGCCGCGCTGATCGTCGCGAACGTCGGCCTGGTGGTGTCGGAGTTCGCCGGGATCGCGCGCCGCGCTGGAGCTGCTTCACGTCTCGAAATACATCAGCAGTCCCGGTCGCCGGCCGCCGCGATCTGGGCACTGGTGGTCTTCGGGTCCTACAAGTACGCCGAGCGGCTCTTCCTGGTCCTGAGCCTGGTGTTCTTCGCCTACCCCGTTGCCGCGTTCCTCAGCCGCCCCGACTACGCGCAGGCGGGCGCTGACCTGGCCTACCCGCACTTCCTGGCCGCCAAGGCGTTCCTCCTGCTGGTCGTGGCCCTGATCGGCACCACGATCACCCCGTACATGCAGTTCTACGTCGCCGCCGCGGTCGCCGACCAGCGGCATCGGCCCGGCGGACTATGCCGGCGAGAAGCTCGACACCATCGCCGGGTCCATCTTCTGCAACGTCATCAGCATCTTCATCATCATCGCCACCGCCGCCGCGATCCACGTCCGGGCACCGCTGGAATCCGCCAAGCAGGCCGCCCAGGCGCTGACGCCGGTCGCCGGCCGGTTCGCCTCGCAGCTGTTCGCCGTCGGGCTCCTCGGTGCCAGCGCGCTGGCCGCCGCGGTCGTCCCGCTGTCCACCGCCTACGCGATCAGCGAGGCGACCGGCGCCGAGCGCAGCGTCAGCAAGTCCTTCCGCCAGGCGCCGCTGTTCCTTGGCCTGTTCACCGGACAGGTCTTCGTCGGGGCCGCCGTCGCGCTGATCCCCGGCAACCTGATCCGGCTCCTGGTCGACGCCCAGGTCCTGAACGGGCTCATCACGCCCATCCTGCTGACGTACGTCCTGGTCCTCGCCAACCGCAGCAGCGTCCTCGGCGCCGCCGCGAACGGCCGCGCCTTCAGGGTCGTCGCCACGATCAGCGTCACCGCCGTCGCGATCCTCTCGGCGACCGTGCTCGTGCAATCGGTCCTGGGCGGACTGGGTATCGCCTGATCCAGCGGACAGCCGCTGCTCTGGAGCCAGCAGCAGTCAGATAACACCGGCCCATAGCGCCACCCGGTGGAGCCTCGCTGCTCCTGCGGCCCTCAGGCAGCTCATGCGCCCCGCGGCCGGCGATGGCGGACTACTGCCTTGCGGCACTCGTCGGCGCCGAGCAGCGCGAGGCCGAAGCCGGTGAGCATGAGCCAGTCCCACACGGTGAGGCTGGCGGTGCCGAAGACGCTCTGCAGGACGGGGATGTAGCTGATGCAGCTGACGAGGGCGATGCCGAATGCCCCGGCGAGGAGGAGCCTGCCGGTTGGTGAACAGCGCCGATGGTGAGGATGCTCTGGTCCTCGCTCCGGACCGTGAGGGAGTTGAAGAACTGGCTCACGACGATTCCGGCCTGGGTCATGGTGCGCGCTTCCCGGTAGGCGGGGTTGGCCGCGGTGAAGTGGCTGAAGCCGAGGTGGGCGGAGTGGATGCGCCAGAAGAACGCGAAGCACACCCCGGCGGCCTGGATGGCGCCGAGGAACAGGAACCGCCTGACGACCGGACCGGACAGCAGCCGTTCGGCGGCGGGCCGCGGCGGGCGGGTCATCACGCCGGAATCCGGTGGTTCCGCGCCGAGCGCCAGGGCGGGCAGGATGTCGGAGCCGAGGTCGATGCTGAGCACCTGCAGGGCGCTCAGCGGCACCAGGGGGAAGCCGAGAGCGGCGGCGAGGAGGATCGGGGCGAGCTCGGAGATGTTGTGGCTGAAGATGTAGACGATGAATTTGCGGATGTTGGCGTAGACGGAGCGGCCGAGTTCGACCGAGGCGGCGATGGACGCGAAGGAGTCATCCAGCAGCACCATGACCGCTGCTTCGCGGGCCACGTCGGTCCCGGTGACGCCCATGGCCACGCCGATGTCGGCCTGCTTGAGCGCGGGGGCGTCGTTCACGCCGTCTCCGGTGGCGGCGACGATCTGGCCGAGGTGCTGGAAGCGCGGCGACGATGCGCTGCTTGTGCTCGGGCCGGACCCGGGCGAACACCATCTCGCGGATGGGCGGCGAGCTCGCTGCGCGAGCTGGGCGGCGCTCATCGCCTCCAGTTGCTGGCCGCTGACCAGGCCGGGGTCTGGGGCCTGTGACGATGCCGACGCGCCTGGCGATGGCTTCGGCGGTCACCCCGTAGTCGCCGGTGACCATGGCGATCCGGATGCCGGCTTTGCGGCAGGCGGCCACGGCGTCGGTGACCTCGGGGCGGGGCGGGTCCATCATGGCCACCAGTCCCGAGCAGGGTCAGGCCGTGCTCCGCGAGGTCCTGGGCGGGATGGTCGGTGTCGAGATGCCGGCGGGCGACCGCGAGGACCCGGAGTGCCTCGCCGGCGCAGCTGGTCGTTGGCGTCGGTCACCTGGCCGCCGGTAGTCCTCGGTGAGCGGGACGTCGGCTGCCGACCCAGGAAACGGTGTCGCACCGGCCGAGCAGCTCCTGGGGCGAGCCCTTGACGTAGCTGACGCACCCGGCCGGGGTGCGGTGCAGGGTCGTCATGAGCTTGCGCTCGGAGTCGAAGGGGAACTCGCCGATGCGCGGTGCCAGCGGCGCTAGCGGCGGCGAGTGTCGACGCCCGCCTTCGCGGCGGCCACGATGATGGCGCCCTCCGTGGTGTCCCCCAGGATGCGCCAGCCCAGGCGGTGAGCCGGGTCCGGCTCGAGAAGCCGGGCGTCGCAGCACTGCGCGCCGACCCGGAGCAGCTCGGTGACCTGGTCCGGGGTCGCTGACGACGCCTTCCGGGTCGTAGCCCGTCCCGGAGACCGCTGTGGCGGCGCCCGGACTCCCACAAGGCGGTGACCGTCATCTCGGCTTCGGTCAGGGTCCCGGTCTTGTCGGTGCAGATGACTGTCGTCGACCCGAGCGTCTCGACCGCGGCGAGCCGCTTGATGAGGGCATGGCGGGTGGCCATCCGCCGCACCGCTATGGCCAGGGACACCGACAGGGTGGCGGGCAGGCCCTCGGGCACCAGCGCCACCATGACGCCGAGGGCGAACACGAAGCTGTCGACCAGCCCGGCAGCGGTAGTCGCGGCACGCAGGCCGAAGACGAGCGCGGCCAGCGCCACGGCCACCGCCGATACCTGCCTGGCCATCCGGTTGACGTTGCGCTGCAGCGGGCTGGCGACCTCGGCGACCTGGGCGGTCATCTGGTAGATCCGGCCGAACTGCGGTGTCCGGCTCCGGTGGCGAACGCGACCGCCGTGCCGGTCCCCTCGACCACCGAGGTGCCCATGAAGACCAGGTTGGCGGCGTCCATGGTCGCCGTGCCCGCCGGGGCAGCCGCCGCTGTCCTGCGTACCGGTGCGCTCTCGCCGGTGAGGGCGACGTCATCGACGGTCAGGTCGTGCGCCTCGACCAGGCGGCCATCGCAGCAGATATCGTCGCCCGCTTCGAGGACGAACGACGTCACCCCGCACCAGCGTCGCGGGCGGGGATCTCGGCTCAGCGCGCCGTCCCGCCGCACTCTGGCCGTGTGCGAGCACCAGTGGCCTGGAGCGCTTCGGATGTCTTCTCGGCCGAGTACTCCTGGAAGAACCCGATCGCGCCGTTGAGCAGGACCACGGCCAGGATGGCGATGGCCAGCTCCAGGTTCCCGGCGTCCCGGGGCGACTGGATCAGGTAGGAGGCCGAACGTGATCACCGAGGCGCCCAGCAGCACGACAGCGAAGAGGTTGGTGAACTGCGCGAGCACCTTCCGGATGACCGGCGGCCGCTTAGCCGCGGGCAGTTCGTTTGGGCCGGCGCTGCTGAGCCGGGCTGCCGCCGTCGCTGCGGTCAGGCCGCCGGGGGAGCTTCCCAGCAGCTCGTAGACCTCTGCTGGCGACCGGGCTGGGAGGTCACCGGCCGGTGACCGGGGCGACGGGACGCCAGGCAGCGGGGCGGCAGCCTCGGCGCCGGACAAACGTGACGGGCTGTTCATCGCTGCGGCTCCCTGGTACGCGGCCATGGCACCAGGGTCCGGAGCGACGCGGACGCACGCGTGGCCGAACCGGCTCGCACGGGCAATGCGGACGTCCTCGGCCAGAGCCTACGCTGACGTTGCGGGCCGCGCCGCAGCCGGTGGCCAGCGCAGCCAGCGTGACGCAGCCGCTGCGGCACCCGAATACCCGGCCCGGCGGGCGTAGCATCGGGACCGTACTACGAGCTGCGGGCTGTCCAGCCCCCGCATTCCCGGCACGCCCCGGCTACGAGACGGGCAACAGCTGATGGGGAAGAAACTGGCCGGCACTATCCTGCGGCGGCATGGCGGCAGCCGCGGGTCGGCGGCTGCGTGCTGCACTGGCGGCCTGACCTGCGGATCCTGGTAGTCAACGCCGGGTCCAGCTCGCTGAAGGTCGACCTCGTGGACGACGGGCGGGCCGTGGCCTCCACGACGGCCTCCCAGCGGACCCGCCGCAGGTCGACGCGGTCGGGCACCGCATCGTGCATGGCGGCCCTGACCTGATCCGGCCCGTCCTGATCGATGCCGGCATTTAGCGGCGCCTGCGGCACCTGGCGGAGTTGGCGCCGCTGCACCAGGCCAAGTCGCTGCGGGGCCTGGCCGCCGCGCAGGACCTGCTGCCGGGCGTGCCGCATGTCGCGTGCTTCGACACGGCGTTCCACGCCACGCTGCCGCCTGCCGCCTATACCTATGCGCTGCCGCGCAGGTGGCGTGAGCGCTGGGGCGTCCGCCGCTATGGCTTCCACGGGCTGTCGCATGCCTGGGCCGCTCGCCGTGCGCGAGAGCTAGCTCCGGCCAGCCGCCGCGTCGTGACCTGCCACCTCGGCGCCCGCGCCTCGCTCGCCGCCGTTCTCGACGGCCGCAGCGTCGACACCACCATGGGCTTCACGCCGCTCGACGGCCTCGTCATGGCCACGCGGTGCGGGTCGGTCGACCCCGGGCTGCTCACCTGGATCGAGGAGCACGAAGGGCTCCCGCCGCACGAGGTCGCGCAGAGCCTGGAGCACGACTCGGACTGCTCGGGCTCGCGGGCACGGCTGACATGCGGAGCTCCTCGGCCGCCAGGACGAGGACGCCCGCCTCGCCCTTGATGTCTACCTGCACCGCCTGACGGGCAGCATCAGCGCCATGACGGCCAGCCTCGGCGGACTCGACTGCATCGTGTTCACCGGCGGTGTCGGCGAGCATGCCGCCGAGATCCGGCAGCGGGCCGCCGCCCGGCTTGCCTACCTCGGCGTCCGCGTCGACCAGCGGCTCAACGCGGGCGCCGAGCCGGATATCGACATCGGTGCCGCGGATGCAGCGGTCCGCACGCTCGTCATCGCCTCGCGCGAGGACCTGGAAATCGCGGCCGGCGTCAGGCACCTCCTGGAGGGCTGACCGTGTAGCCTCCGCGATGTACCTTCCCGCCGCCTCGCGCGTCATTCAGCGCAGCTGCCCCGAGAAACGTCGCTCCTTACTCTCGTGACATAGTCAAGTCACCAAAGAGATCTATGATACACTTTTTCTCGCCACCTCGTATTCTCCCTCATCTAAAAGCTTCGGCCGCTCTCCCCTGAACTCTCACCGTATGGACGCGTACTGGCGGGCCGCCAATTACCTATCGGTCGGCCAGATTTACCTCTACGACAATCCGCTGCTGAAACAGCCGCTGGAGCTGTCGCATGTGAAGCCGCTTGTGGTCGGGCACTGGGGCACGACACCGGGGCAGAATTTCATCTACGTTCACCTGAACCGGGTCATCAAGAAGTACGACCTGGACATGTTCTATATCGCCGGTCCCGGTCACGGCGGCCCGGCGCTGGTCGGCAACACCTACCTCGAGGGCACCTACAGCGAGATCTACCCGGACATCAGCCAGGACGAGGCCGGGCTGAAGAAGCTGTTCACGCAGTTCTCGTTTCCCGGCGGGATCTCCAGCCACGTCGCGCCGACGACGCCGGGATCGATCCACGAAGGCGGCGAGCTGGGCTATTCGCTCAGCCATGCCTTCGGGGCCGCGTTCGACAATCCTGGCCTGATCGTCGCCTGCGTCATCGGTGACGGCGAGGCCGAGACCGGCCCGCTGGCCACCGCGTGGCAGTCCAACAAGTTCCTCAACCCGGTCCGCGACGGGGCCGTGCTGCCGATCCTGCACCTCAACGGCTACAAGATCAGCAACCCCACCGTCCTGGCCCGCATCGAGCGACGAGGAACTGGACCAGTTCCTGCGGGGCTGCGGCTGGGAGCCCCATTTCGTCGAGGGTGACGACCCGGAGGACGATGCACCAGCTCATGGCCGGCGCGCTGGAAGAGGCCATCGAGGACATCCGCCGTATCCAGGACCACGCGCGCGCACCGGCGACGCGACCCGGCCGCGCTGGCCGATGATCGTGCTGAGGTCGCCCAAGGGCTGGACGGGCCCGAAGGTCGTCGACGGCCTGCAGGTCGAGGGCACGTTCCGTTCCCACCAGGTGCCGCTGCTGGTCGATTCCGATCACCCCGAGCCACGTCGCGCAGCTGGAAAACTGGATGAAGAGCTACAAGCCCGAGGAGCTGTTCGATGCCGACGGCCGCCTGCATCCCCGACCTGGCCGAGCTGGCGCCCGAGGGGGACCGGCGGATGGGCGCCAATCCCCACGCCAACGGCGGCCTCCTGCTCCGCGACCTGCGCATGCCGGACTTCCGCGTGCACGCCGTCGGAGGTGCCCTCGCCCGGCGCCGTCACGGCCCAGGACACGCTCGTGCTCGGCCGGTTCCTGCGTGACGTGGCCGTGCTCAACGCAGGACCAGCGGAATTTCCGGGTCTTCGGTCCCGACGAGACCCTCTCGAATCTGCTGGGCGCGGTCTTCGAGGTCACCAGCCGCCAGTGGGACGCCCGGACGGCAGCCAGACGACGAATTCCTCGCGCCCGCAGGGCCGCGTGCTGGACTCCATGCTCAGCGAGCACCAGTGCGAAGGCTGGCTGGAGGGCTACCTGCTGACCGGACGGCACGGCCTGTTCAACTGCTACGAGGCATTCATCCGCATCGTCGACTCCATGTTCAACCAGCACGCCAAGTGGCTCAAGGTCACCGCGCAGCTGCCCTGGCGGCGCCAAGATCGCCTCGCTGAACTATCTGCTCGCCTCCCACGTCTGGCAGCAGGACCACAACGGCTTCACCCACCAGGACCCCGGCTTCCTCGACCACGTTGTCAACAAGAAAGCCGACATCGTCCGGGTCTACCTGCCGCCCGACGCGAACTGCCTGCTGTCGGTCTTCGACCACTGCCTGCGCAGCCGCCACTACGTCAACGTCGTCGTCGCGGCAAACGCGCCATGCCTCAGTGGCTGACCATGGACGCGGCCGTCGTGCACTGCACCGAGGGCATCGGCATCTGGCACATGGGCCAGCAACGACCAGGGCGCCGAGCCGGACGTCGTGATGGCCTGCTGCGGGGACACGCCCACCCTGGAGGTGCTGGCCGCCGTCTCCATCCTCCGCGAGCATCTGCCCGGCCTGAAGATCCGGGTGGTCAACGTCGTCGACCTGATGAAGCTTCAGTCCGGCCAGCGAGCACCCGCACGGCCTGAGCGACACCGATTACGACTCGCTGTTCACCAAGGACAAGCACATCATCTTCGGCTTCCACGGGTACCCGTGGCTGATCCACCGGCTGACCTACCGCCGCGCCAACCGCAACCTGCACGTCCGCGGCTACAACGAAGAGGGCACCATCACCACGGCCTTCGACATGCGAGTGCAGAACCGCCTGGACCGCTTCCACCTCGTCCAGGACGTGATCGACCGGCTCCCCGCAGCTCGGCGCCACGGGCGCGCTACCTCAAGCAGACTGATGCAGGACAAGCTCGTCGAGCACAACCAGTACATCGACGAGCACGGCCAGGACATGCCGGAAATCCTGAACTGGACATGGGGCGACCACGCCGCCGTCCACCCCGTCCCCTCATCACCCCCTGTGCCTGGTTCGGCTCAGCCAGGGTGCCCCGGAGACGCTTTTCGCGGTGATCTTCCTGTGCCATTTCCGGCGTCCGCCGCAGCGGCGCGTTCCGCGAACTGTCATATCATCAGGCTCAGGAAGCTGGCGAGTTAGCCGCCGCGTCCAGACCCTGCCTTGCTGCTGTTGCGGAAGGCAGCGCAATGTTCAGCGTGCACCTGCATGTCAGCGAGCGCGGCGCGAGACCGTCGTCACCTTGCGCGCGGAGCTTGACGTAGCGGACGCTGCAGCGTGGCGTCCGCCCTCTCCGCGGCAGCCAAGGCGCGCTACTGTCATCGTGCACCTGCGCGGCCTGCTTCATCTACTCCGCGTGTCGCCGCGCTGTCGAGTGCCGCCGCACGCCCCGCGCGGCGCATCTCCTGCTTGCCGCGCCGCAGCAGCAGGTCCAGCGCGTCCTGGCCATCACCCGACGGCCAGCGCGTTCGCCTTGCATACCCAGGCAGGCCAGGCAGCTCGGCAGCCGAGCCAGCCCGGCGGCCGCGCCCGTTCCTTCCTCCCGACACGACTCACTGCGGTCCACCATGCCAGGCGCTCCTCTGTACCATCGGGATCGTCATCACCGTGGAGCGAGCGCGCGATCATGAGGTCCTCCGCCAGGCACCCGCGCCCTGTGTGCCTTCGCAGCCCAAGCCACCGCGTCACCGCGCCAAGTTAGCGACCAGCCATAGAGGCCTGGCAGCGCAGCCCGCGGCGCTTCATCATCGCGCGCTCGAGTATGCTGGCTCCATCGCTCCTCCCGGCAGCTGCCTCTGAATACCGCGAGGGCAGCGGTTCCCCGGCGTTCTGCTCTAACAGCTGTACTGTCGCTGGAGCAGGGCTCGTTGTGGACATCACTGCCCGCAGTCGCCTGCCCGGACCGCGCCATCTGCGTCCGCGCTGGCGCCCTGCCTGGCCGGGCGCGGCCATGAGAATCCTGGCCCTGGGAGAGCGTCCCGGCGGGCTCCCGCCGCAGCCGGGCTGCCGCGGATCAGCGCGTCGCATGGGCTTCCTCGCGATCGCCGTGGCCGCGGTCCTGGTCCTCTCCTGGCATCCGCTTCGCGCGGTCAACCTCCACGTCGCGGCGCCACCGCGATCGTCGCGGCTCTCCTCGCTGCTGCTCCTGCTCTGCAGCGCGGCGGCGGAGTCCGCGGCTTCACCGCCTGGTCTATCCCAGCGGCTCCGACGATCCCGCCGTCCATGACGCCCAGACCGCCGCTGCCATCGACGTGGCTATGCGGGAAGACGAAGACCTCTTCAGCCCGCGCGGCCTGCAATCAGCCCGGCGAGCCTCTGAGGATCCAGCGGCAGCCCCGGCCGTACACGCGCGGCCGCGCGCCCAGCCGGCAGGTGCGTTTACCCGTCGTGGTGGTCGACCGCTACGGGCGGCAGGTCCTGGATCTCCGTGCGGCCTGCGTGCCGCTGTCCGGGGTGACGCGACTGGCGGTCGTGCCCGGCTGGGCCGGGCACGACCGCGGGTGAGCTGCCGTCGTGCGTGCACTGCGCCTGGCCCGGGCTCAGTTCTGCGGCTGGCGGCGGGGCGGGTGGCACCGTTCGAGCTGTCGGGCAGGACGGCGGCGCTGCCGGCGTGGCCTTGGCCATGCTCGGCTCGGTGGCCGCGTGGGCCGGGCGGCGGGTGAGGATGTCGGCGTCGGGGGATGCGCGGCGGGCGTGGTATCAGGCCAAGGGCGCCGAGCATCGCCATGATGGCGGCGGCGGCGAACGCGGCGATCGCGGCGATGCCGGCGATCGTGCCGATGGTGGCGAAGGCGTAGGCGTTGAGCAGCAGGCCGCGCAGCGTCTCGCCCTTGAACACGGTCGCGGCCGTGGCCTTGAGCGCGGGGTTGCCGGGCTTGGCGATGGCCTCGGCGCTGACCTGGGCGTAGGTCTTGCCGCCGCCGATCGCCTTGTCAGGTGGTTGGCGATGAAGTGGTCAGCGTAGGTCTCCGCCTGGGCGCCGGTGGTGAGCTGCTGGCCGGCGTACTGGTGCATCGCGGCGAACTCCGGGGCCTTGATGGCCGGGCTGCCCGCGGGCGGGAAGAAGATCTTCTGCGCGGCGAGCTGGGTGTGCACCTCGTTCCCGATGAAGTCATGCGCCCAGGCCAGCAGCACCCCCGAGACGATCAGGGTAACGGCCAGCAGCAGGCCGGCGGCGGCGGCGAGGATATCGAAGGTCCTGCGTTTCACGGGTTCTCCTGGATGAGGCATATCGGTGCTCAGGGCGGCATCGGGTTCGCGGCCGCGAGGTCCGCGAACGGCCCCTTCAGCCAGCGAATCTCACGGTGCGAGCGGAGGTAAAGTCCCCGTGGAATGGGCGCGCTGCCCTCCGGGCACGACGCCTTTTCTGCGTCGTTCGCGCACAAAAAAAATCCGGATCCTGCATGGAGGCCGGGATCCGGAGCAACTCTTGTGACAGTACACGTCTTCTGCCTTTATGGGAAATAACGAAGGCGGGTCCTGCGGCCCACACCTGCCGGAGCGCCGGGCACTCCGGGGCTGCGTCAGCGCGGCATGGGCTGACCGCCGGAGCGGTCCGTTACAAGATAAATGGAGTAACCAATGGCTCCGCGCCGGTCCCCTTCCGAACAGTCAGTGGTTCCTGGTGGCCCTTCTGCGGTAAGCCAGGCTGCCCGCGCCGGCCACGATGGCCGCACCGCCGAGGATGAAGAGCAGCGGATCCTCGACTCCGGCCGTGCCGCCGCCCCCGGTGGACGGGGCCCGACGGGGACCGGGCTGGCCGACTGGGTTGGCGTCGCGGGCGGCTGCGAGGCGGCCGGGGTGCTGGTGCCCGGAGTCGGCGTGGCGGTCGTGGCGGTGGTGCTCGGCGAGCGGCTGCCTGTTGCCGGGCCGCTGCTCCCAGGTGAGAATGTGGGCGGCGTCGCCGGGGACCGGGACGGGGACGATGAGCAGGCCGCGACGGAGGCGAGCATGGCGGCGGTGATGCAACTGGCGGCGGCCAGTCTCGCGCTGGGCACGATGCGCACCTTAATGGGATCTCCTCACGCGTCCGGCCGGTGGCGGGGCCTTTTCAGGTCCCGGTGACTGGAAAGGCAGATCACCACTCGCATATTAGGGGAGAATGGCGCCTTGGGCGATAGCCAGTGGCGGCGGATAGCCGGGCTGCGCGTGGTCATGGCCTGGTCGGAGACCGGGCATGTGGCGCTCCCGCCGCCCCGGCTGCGCAGCCTGCGCGCCCGTATCGCGGGAGCGGCCGGCGTCATCCTGATCGGCGGCGGGGTAGCCGTTGTGGGCGTGGCGGCCGCCGTGCAGGTGCACGCGCCCCAGCCGGCCAGGGCCGCCGCCGGCACCACGGGACTGCGGGCCCGCGGGCCGTCGCTGCGGCGCTCGCCGCCGGTGGCCATCTCCATCCCGGCTATCGGCGTGCGATCGGGGCTGCTGCACCTGGGCGTCAATCCGGATGGCACGCTCCAGGTTCCGTCGCTCCTCACGAGTTCGGACGAGGCGGCCTGGTACAGGGGCTCGGCGACGCCCGGCGAGGCCGGGGCCTCGGTCATTGAGGGTCACGTCGACAGCGACGAGGGACCGGCGGTCTTCTTCCGGCTGGGGGCGCTGCTTCCGGGCGACCGGGTCAATGTCCGGCTCGCCGACGGCGTCACGGCTGTTTTCCGCGTTACCGGCGTGCGCCGGTACCTTAAATC
This sequence comes from uncultured Actinomycetota bacterium, assembly GCA_963731085.1. Lineage (GTDB taxonomy): Bacteria > Actinomycetota > Actinomycetes > Streptosporangiales > Streptosporangiaceae > DASUBV01. The sequence continues at coordinate 1,066,120 of CAVSUF010000018.1, read as the reverse complement.
CGAATTTCCAGCGAAGATCATCTACGGTGCCACCCGGTATGCGGCACTGCGCTTGATAACGTGCGGGGGGTCATTCGATTACGCGACCCGCCATTACCTCGGCTCCGTTGTCGTCTTCGCGTCGCTCGCCTCAGCAGGGCGTTCTGGCGGCCGTCCGGACGCCGGCTAGCGCTGGCCGCCGAAGATCGCCGGGGGCGTGTTTAGGCCATTGGCCCGGAGGTATCGTCTGTAAGACGAACAGGAGAAAGGTGACCCTCTCGCGCTGGCACATTGCCGTCTCGCCCAGCGGAGCGGCCGGGCGGTGAGCCACTTCAGTTCAGCCGGGGGAGACCCGCCCGGCCCGCTGGCCGCCCGGCGCGGCGCGGGCTCGCGGCTGGCCCTGCGGAACTGGCCGATCGCGGGCCGGCTGATCAGCCTGGCGGTCATCCCCGCGGTCCTGGGCCTGGCGCTCGCCGGGCTGCGCGTCGCGGACGCCGCGGACAGCGCCCGGGCCTACGGCCAGGCCGCCCGGATCGCGGCGCTCGGCCAGCAGGCCGACGGCCTGGCCCTGGACCTGGAACAGGAGCGGACCGCGACGGCCACGTTCATCGCCGGCGGGCAGCCGGCCGCGGACAGCCGGCCCTGCGCCGGCAGTACGCGATCACGGACCGCCGGGCGGCCGCGGTGCGACGGCTGGCGCGGCAGCTTGGCCGTGGGTACCCGGCCCCGGCGCGGGCCGCCGCCGCCACGGCCCTGGCCAGCGTCGCCGCGCTGCCCGGCCTGCGCCGGCGGGCAGCGCCGGGCCAGGCGCCGGGACCGACGCTCACCAGCGGCTATTCCGCAGCCATCGCGGGCCTGTTCCCGGTCGTCGACAACATCGCTGACCTGGGCGGCAGCCCCGTGCTCAGCACCAGCGTGCGGGCGCTCGGCGCGCTGGCCAGGATGACGGACCAGGCGGCCCAGCAGCAGGCCGTCCTCGGCGCGGCCCTCACCGCGGGACACCTCGCGCCCGGTGCGCTCACCGCGCTCACCCTCGCCCGGGCGCAGGAGGCCGGCGACCTCGCGTCGTTCCGCGGCTCAGCGACCCCGCAGGAGAGCCAGGCGCTAGCCGATACGATGGCCAGCCCGCTGGCCCGGCAGGCCCTGGCATTAGAGCAGCGCGCCTCGGTGGCCAGCGCCGGCCAGCCGCCCCTGGACGCCGGTGCCAGCCAGCAGTGGCGGGCCGGGACGTCCTACACCGTGAACTGGCTGCGCCAGGCGCAGCGGCAGCTGGCCGGCTTTGTCACGGCCTACGCCGGATCTCTCCAGCGCGGCGCGCAGCGGTCCGCGATCATCACCGGCGGCGCCGCGCTGGCGGCGCTGGCCCTGGTCCTGCTGGCTGCCATGATCATCGTCCGGTCCGTCGTGCGCCCGCTGCGGCGCCTGGAGGCAGCCGCCCTGGAGATCGCCGGCACCCGCCTGCCCGCGGAGGTCGAGGCGGCCAGCGCTGGTGAGCGCGCTGGCCCGCCGGTCCCGCTGACCGCGATCGACGTGCCCGCCGCCGACGCGGTCGGGCGGGTCGCTCGCGCCGTCGACCGGGTGCACCGGGAAGCCGTCCGGCTGGCCGGGGAGCAGGCCCGGCAGCGCGGCAGCGTCACCGCGATCTACGCCAGTTCCTTCCAGCGCGGCTCCGCCCTGCTGGAACGGCTGCTCCGGCTCATCGACAGCATGGAATTCGGCGAGGAAGACCCGGGCCGGCTGGCCAGCCTGTTCCACCTGGACCATCTCGCCACCCAGATGCGCCGTAACGCCGACCGCGCGCTCGTGCTGGCGGGCTATGAGACACCGCTCCCTCAGCCCGGGCCGGTGACGCTGCTAGACGTGCTCCGCGCGGCCGCATCCGAGATCGAGCAGTACGACCGGGTCGCCCTCAGCGTCCAGCTGGAGGTCTCGGTGCCCGGGAGCGCCGCGACCGACACCGTGCACCTGCTCGCCGAGCTGCTGGAGAACGGCACCGCGTTCTCGTCCGACCCGACCCTGGTCACCGTGTCCGCTGACATCCTGCGCGGCGGCGACCTGGTGATCAGCGTGACCGACGCCGGGTCGGGCATGCCGGATGGGCAGCTGCAGTGGCTGAACTGGCAGCTGGCCCACCCGCCGCTCGCGGACGGGAACGTCGAGCACCACCTGGGCTTGTTCGCGGTCGCGCACCTGGCCGCCAGGCACGGCATCGGCGTGGCGCTGCGGGCTCCGCCCGGCGGCGGGGTCATCGCCGAGGTGCGGCTTCCGGCGGCACTGATCTCCCGCGACGCCGCGCCCGCGCCCGCGCTCGGGGAAGCGGAAGCGATCCCCGATGCCCTCCCGGCGGCCGCGCCGGTGCCGCCCCCCGCGCTACGGCACGACGACCGGGGAACTGGCACGTGCTGAAGCACCCGCCGGGGCGTGACCGCGGGGAGTCGGCCAGAATCCCGCCGAATATCATCTGGCCTGTGGACTCCAAGTCGGCCTCGGTTCTCAGGCGCTGCGCTCCGAGATCATCTCCGGGATGCTGCCGGGCGGCACCCGGCTCAAGGAAGACGTGATCGCGACGCGGTTCGAGGTGTCGCGGGTGCCGGTGCGCGAGGCGCTGCGGCAGCTGGAGAGCGAGGGCTTCGTCGTCGCCGAGAAGTACAAGGGCGTCACCGTGGCCGAGCGGTCGACCGAGGTGGTGATCGAGCTCATGCAGGTGCGGCGCGGCCTTGAGGTGCTCGCCGCCCAGCTGGCCGCGCAGCGGTGCGGCGGGGAGCAGGCGGCCGACCTGCGGGCCGTCGTCAGCCGGGGACGCTCCGAGGGCGAGGCCGGGCACATCGACCAGCTGCCGCCGCTGATCAGGGAGTTCCACCGCCTCGTCGCCCGTGCCTCGGGCAACAGCCTGCTCGAGACGCTGATCGACCGGTTCCTCGATCAGACCGCGTGGGGGTTCGAGCAGGAGATCGAGGAGCGCGTCGAGTCGAGCTGGAACGACCACGGGGCGGTCGCCGCGGCGATCCTGGCGGGCTCCCCGGTGCAGGCCGGGCTGCTGATGGAGGAGCACATCCTCAAGGACGAGACCATCTACCGGCGGTCCGTGAACCGCATAGAACGTATACAAAAACTTGGCCATCATTTCGCCTATAGGCAACACAAATCGGGTGCATAACATGTTGTTTTAGCATGCCTGTAACCAGTCGGAAACAGGTTTTCGTATACAAAAGTCTTGTCGGCGTTGCCGCGCAGCCGCGACAGCATCCTCACTCCACCGTGGAGCACCGCATGACTGCCGTAGACCCCGCCACCGCCACCACTCCAGCTACGAGGGGCGCGATCGCGTCCGCGCTCGACTCGGTCGGCTTCACCCGCGCCCAGTTCTGGGTCCTCACCCTGATCATGGCCGGCGAGTTCTTCGACACGCTCGAGCAGAACTCCGTCGGCGCCATGGGCACCAACATCAAGGACTCGCTGCACATCGGCGACGTCCAGCTGACCACGATCAACACCGCTACGGTGATCGGCGGGCTGGTCGGCCGGCTCGCCGCCGGCTGGCTCGCCGACCGCTACGGACGGCGCTTCTCCCTCGGCCTCAACCTGCTCGTCTACACGCTCGGCGGCCTGCTCAGCGCGGTTTCCTTCTCCGACGGCATGCTCCTGGTCAGCCGGTTCATCGTCGGCATCGGCGTCGGCGGCGAGTTCATGATCGGCATCGCGATGATCTCGGAGATGGTCGCCACCCGCCACCGCGGCACCCTGGTCGCCTCGATCAACGTCGGCGCGGGCGGGGTCGGCAACTTCGTCTCCTACGGCCTGTTCCTGCTGCTGCTCGGCCCGCTGGCGGTCCCGCTTGGCGGCAACGGCCACGTCTGGCGGTGGTCCTTCGTCATCCTGGCCGTGCCCGCCCTGTTCGTCGTGCTCTACCGGCGGCGGCTGCCCGAGTCCCCGCGCTGGCTGCTGTCGACAGGGCCGGGTCGCCGAGGCCAACCGCTCGCTCGGCATCCTGGCGTCGCGCTCGCTGACCACCGCCAGCCCGGTAGCCCCGGTCGAGCTCACCGTGGCCGACATACCGCCCGTCGGTCGCCAAGGGCTCTCCGGCCGAGGTCTTCGGCCGCGAGCCTGATCGGCCGCACGGCCGCGCTCGGGCATCGCCTCCTGGATGGCCTTCGGATCGCAGGTCACGCTGAACTTCCTGATGCCCACGCTGCTGGTCGAGCGCGGCTACACGGTTTCGCAGAGCCTGCTCTACACGATGATCATGAACGTCGGCTCGCTGCTCGGCGCGAGCGTCGCGGCCCTCATCGCGAACCGGGCCGGACGCCGCCGCACGGTCACCGTGGCGGGAATCCTGGGCTGCATCACCGCGCTCGCGTTCGCCGGGTTCGGCCACAGCACCGCCGACGATCCTCGTCCTCGGCGCGCTCTTCCACGTTCTTCACCATGATGACCAACACCACGCTGGCGACGTGGACGCCCGAGGTCTACCCCACCAGCATCCGCTGCTCGGGATCCTCGATCACCAACGGCATCGGGAACATCGCCGGCGCGGTCATGCCGTACGCGGCCACGGCGCTGTACGCGGACTCCAAGTTCGCCGGCGTCTTCGGGCTCGCCGCGGCGATGTACGCGCTGCTGGTCATCGCCGCCCGGTTCGCCCCCGAGGCCCGCGGGCGGACGCTGGAGGACGTCAACGAGAACACCCTCGTCGCCGCCATGGCCTGAACGCACGACGGCCGGGCACGGCCGCTGAGGCCGGCCCGGACCCGCACTGTAACCGTCACAAGGAAGGACACACGCATGGACACCCTGAACGTCTCCGCCACCGGGAACGGGCTCAACTACCTGCCCGAGTACGTCGCCGACGCCGGCGGCCTGTTCGCGGCGCGCGGGCTCGCCGTCCGGGCGAAGGCGTGCGACCCGTGGACCGGCGTGCTCGACGACCTGGACTCCGGGCGCCGCCGACCTCGCGCTCGGCGGCCTCTGGGTGCCCGCCATGTACGCCGGGACGCCCCGCCAGCTGGACGTCGTCGGCCAGCTCAACCACCGCTTCCCGATGGCGATCGTCGCCCGCGACTCCGCGGTCCCGTCCGGCCTCGGCTGGCTCGCCGGGCGGACCGGGCTCGCCCCGGGGCCGGCGGCAGCGCGCCGTACGAGTTCACCGCGGGCCTGATCCGCGAGGCCGGGCTCGACCCGCTGGCCACCCGGTGGGTACGCGACCTGTCGACGGCGATGCTGATCGAGCTGTTCCGGGCCGGGCTCGGCGACGCGATCATCCTCGACCTGGTGTCCGCGATGGAACTGGAGGCCGACGGCGCCGGCACCATCGTCTTCCGCCACCTGGAAGCCGGCGGCGTGATGCCGAACAGCGTCTACTACTGCCGGACTGACCAGGCGGCCGAGCTGTCGGACCGGATCGCGCGGTTCATCGACGCGATCGCGGAGGCGATGCGCGTCATCGTCTCCGGCGAGGCCGGGACCAGTCATCGACGCGGTCATCGCGCAGCGCTGGCCGGACAAGGACCCGGGCCTGCTGCGCCGGGCGCGCGGAGACATGGCGCAAGGGCGGCGTGTGGGACTCGGCCCTGATCGACCGCGGACGCGTCGGACCGCTGGATGCGGATCCTCGCCGAGGGCGGCCTGGTATCGCAGGCCCCCACGCTGGACGAGCTCATCGGGTCGCGCCCGGTAGAGCGTGTCCTCGTGACGCTGATCCTCGGCGCCCACGACATCGCGGCGCTCATCGACGGCATCGACGTCATCGCGGCGGTCGAAGCCATCCACGCCGACCTCGGGACAGGCCGGATGGACCAGCCCGCCCCGCCGACCCTCGCCGGACGGCCGACGACTCGCTCTTCCTGCCGATGTCCGCCCGGTCAGACCGGCTCGGCCTGGTCCTGGTGAAGACGCTCGCCGACGTCCCCGCGAACGCGACCCGCGGCCTGCCCACGCAGCGCTCGACGCTGCTGGCGACCTCCGTCGCGTCACCGGCGAGTGCGTCGCCGTCCTCGACGGCGCCGCCGATCACCAGGCACCGGACAGCGGCCGCGTCCGCGGTCGCCACCCGCTACCTGGCGCGGCCAGGACAGCCGGGCACTCGGGCTGATCGGCGCCGGGCAACCTCGCCGTACAGCACGCCCAGGCGCTGCCGGATCACCGCGATCCAGGACATCGTCGTGTGGTCGCGCTCGGCCGCCACGCTCGACGGATTCCTCGACGCGGTCGGGCCGGACCTGGCGAGACGCACAATGCTGGCACCGGACCCCCGCAGCGTGGTCACCGCCGCGGACATCATCTGCACGCTCACGCCATCGCGGACACCGATCCTGCGCGGAGCCTGGCTCCGGCCGGGCCAGCACGTCAACGCCGTCGGCGCCCGCCCGCGCCCGACGCACCGCGAACTAGACGGCGCGCGATGGCGCGGGCGACGCTCGTCGTCGACAGCGCGCCGACCGCGCTGGCCAAATCCGGCGACCTGCTTCAGGCGATCGCCGAAGGGGCCCTGCCGCCCGGCCTGCCCCTGCGGGAACTCGGCGCCGTGGTCGCCGGCCGCGCGCCGGGCCGCACCAGCCGAAACCGAGATCACCGTGTTCGACTCGGTTGGCCTGGCCGCTCAGGACCTCGCGCTCGCGGCCGCCGTCATCGAGGCGTGCCCGCGAGACGGGCGCCGGACGAGAACTCAAGCTGAGCGCGGTCACCGCAGCGGCGGTCGCGTGACCCGCATCGCCGTCGTCAACTGCAACACGACCGCGAGCATGACGCGGGCCATCGCCGCCCGCGCCCGCGCCGCCGTCCAGCCGGGCACGGAGATCGTCGGGATCACGCCGCGCTGGGGAGTGGCGTCAGCCGAGGGCTGGTTTGACAGCTTCATCAGCGCGGCAGCGGTGCTGTACGAGCTGGAGCGGCTGCCCGACGGGATCGACGGCGTCGTGCATGGCGGGGTTCGGCGAGCATCGTCACCACCCTGGCCCGGTCCGCGGGCCAGATCGAGGACAGCCTGACGACAGCGGGACTCCTCGGCCGGTGCGCGGCAATCGAAGACCTCGGGCTGGGAGTGCTCGAGATCGACGCCGACCCGGGCAGAGTGGTCAGGCTGCGTGGGGGGAGATCTGGACGATGAGGTCGGCGTCGAGGGCGGCGGTGATGCGCTCGAGGAGGGCGGATGGTAGGGATGACGCCGCCGGCCTCAAGGCGGGAGAGGGCGGGCTGGGTCATGCTGGCGCGGGCGGCGAGGTCGGCCTGGGTCATTCCCAGGGCGAGGCGCCGTCCGCGGACGGCCTGGCCGATGCGGAAGGCGAGCTCGGCTTCCGCGTGGCCCTCGCGGTAGCCGGGGGTGTCGCGCCGGGTGCGGGCGGTGTCCTCGTAGGAGGCGTGGCCGCCGGTCGGGGTGGTGGTGTCGGTCATCGGGGTTTCCTCCATCTCAGGGTGCCTCGCGGTCGTAGGCGGCGTGGGCGGGGCCGTGCTCAGCCTCGCAGGTCTTCTGCGCCTGGAGCGCCCGGGCGACCTCGGCGGTCTCGGCGCTGCGGGCCTTGCGGAAGAAGGTCAGCAAGATCACGCGGTGTCCGGGCGCGATCCAGTAGGTGACCCGCGGCTGGGTGGCCATACGCAACTGACGTGAAGCTCTCTGTCGCCGGACCGCCCGCTATCCCAGGAAGGAGGCTCGGCGCTGGCCGCGGGGCGTCAGCGTGCGGCGGGCGGCTACTGGACCGGGCCGATCTCGGCGCCGGCGAGCTCGGCGTAGATGAGGAACTTGAACGGGTCGAATTGCTGGTGCTGCTCCATAAGGCGGTGCAGCGCGGTGGAGCGCAGCCCCGCCAGGGTGCTGCTGGCGGGATGGCGCAGCAGGCCCGGCTGGATGATCTGCAGGGCGAGGGCGTGATCGCCCTGGCCGATGAGGGTGGTGGCGGCGGCGGCGAACTGCTCTTCCCGGCCTCCGGCGAGCAGGTCGAGTGCGGCGGCGTGCCCGGCGGCGGTCGCCGGCTCGAGTCCCGGTCCCGTCTGGCTGCCAGTAACCGGTGCGCTGGTGGTAGAGCCGCTCGGTGAAGTGGTCGCGGGTCACCAGGTAGGGCACGACCGCCGCGGGGTGCTCGCGGAGCACGGACGGGAGGCTGGCCTGCTCCAGGATGTCGGGGAGGGTGCGGCCGTCGCGGATGCCGTGCAGCACCTCGCCGTGCAGCTGGGTCAGTGCCGCGTGCAGGCCGGCGACCGATTCGGCGGTGAACAGCTCGGTCAGTGTTGAGTGGCCCTGGATGAGCAGGCGGGGCCGCAGGCTGCCGATGAAGGCGAGAGTCTGCAGGAGCCCCTCGGGGGAGCCCTCGCCGGCGAACGGCTGCCCCAGGTAGGGCATGAGAACGTCGCCGGCGAACAGCACGTCGCTGGCCGGAAGGTGGACCATCAGCGCGTCTGCGGTCTCCCCGCCCGGCGTCGGGTAGAGGACAAGCTCGGTGCCCCCGACGGTCAGCGGCGTGGGCTGGCCGATCAGCTGGTCGGGGACGACGGCCGGCGGGACGCTCCCGGCCGCTCCGGTGAAGTAGCGGAAACGTGGCCGGTCACCCTGCTCACGGTCCAGTCCGGCGGGGAAGCCGGCCTGAGCGATCACCCGGGTGCCGGGTCCGGCCAGCGCGCCCGCGCCGCCGATATGGTCCCAGTGCGCGTGGGTGAGGATCAGGTGGCTGATCGCGCCGTCGGCCGGCGGGTCGAGGCCGCCGAGCGCGGCCTTGACCCGGTCCTGGGTGGTTCCGGCGTCGATCGCGATAGTGCCGTCGCTGGTGGTGATGAACGCCAGGTCGCTGAAGTCGTAGCCCTGGGCCACCTGGATACCGGGTTCCGGGCGCAGGATCCTGGGCGAGGTGAAGCGGAACCCGTCGGCGGCGGTGGCCCAGAAGCCGCCGAACATCAGTTGCGTATCGGCCGGGGCCGCGCCGAGCCCTGACTTCCGCTCAGCCTCGGCGGCCTGGTCATCGTGGCCCAGCACGGCATGGGCGGCGGCGAGGCCGTGGTACGCGGCGCGCAGGAGCATGGCCGGGAACTGGTCGCGGACGGCCAGGACGAACTCCAGGTCGGCCACGGCTTGCTCGGCCCGCTGCCGGTCCGGCGGCAGCCCGGCGAGGGCCAGCCCGCGGAAGTACTGCGGCGGGCCAAGATCGGCGGCCGCGGCCCGGTCCAGCTTGGCCAGCGCGGCGTCCACATCTTCGCCCAGCCGGGCCTGGAAGAACCCGGCGAGCGCGAGCGGCAGCGCCTCGCCGGGCCGGGCGCCGGCGAGCTCGGGAGAAGTAGCGGTACCCGTCGGCGTCCGCGCTGGCCGCCGCGAGCCTGATGGCGAGGATGACCGTGGTGTTCCGGTCGGCGCCGGGCCAGCGGGCCGCTGTCTTGAGTGATTCGATGTCGCGGCGGCGGGTTATCGGTCCGGTCATGGCAGTGATCCCTTCGGTGTCAGTGAGGTGTGCCGGGGCGGCAGTCTTGCGCCGCGGGGTCAGGGGACCGCTGAGGCGGGGTGCTCCTGGTCCTCGGTAACGCGGCGGTCTTCGGCGGTTCCGGCTTCATCGGCCAGCGGGCTCGCTGGCCGGGCGGGCTGGGCGGGCAGGAACAGGACCGCCAGGATGACCCCGGCCGTGGCTACGGCGCCGGCGACGATGCAGCCGACGGTCAGGCCGCGCAAGAACGCGTTGGCGGACGCGTGCTGCAGCGCCCGTCCGAGCACCGGCTGGCCGGAGGCCGCGATCTTGCCGGCCGCTGCGTAGGCCGCGCCGACGGACTGGTGCGCGATCGCCGCGACCCGGCCGGGCACGCTGGCCGGCATGGTGGCGGTGAGCCGTGACCCGTAGACGGATGCGTAAACGCTGCCGATGACCGCCACGCCGAGCGTGCCGCCAATGAGCCTGGTCGAGTCGTTCACGGCCGAGCCGACGCCGGCCTTGCTCCGCGAGATGGCGCCCATGATGGACTCGGTGGCGGGTGCCGAGGTCAGGCCCAGGCCGAGCCCGAAGACCACCATCTGGGCCGCGATGACGCCGTAGCTGAGGGTCGCGGTGGTGGTCGCCGCCACCCAGGCGTAGAACGCGGCCATCGCGACGAGCCCGATGGTGACGATGAGCCTGGTCCCGGCCCGCACGGCGAGCTGAGTCCCGGCGACCGATCCGACGCCGACCGACACCGCCACCGGGAGCAGGCGCACCCCGGTCGACAGCGGGCCGTATCCGCGGACGAACTGGAAGTACTGCGTTATCAGGAAAATGAAGCCGAACAGGGCGAAGAACGACACGGTGACCGCGCCGCTGGCCGCGCTGAACCGCATGTTGCGGAACAGCCGCACGTCGAGCATCGGGTGCGCGGCACGCCGCTCGCGCGCGATGAACGCGGCGAGCAGGACGGCCGAGGCGGCCAGGCCGGCCAGGGTGCGCCCGGCTGCCCATCCGTAGGCGGGCGCCTCGATGATGGTGTAGACCAGCAGCGCCATGGTCGCGCAGGACAGCACCAGGCCCGGGATGTCGGCGGCTGCGGCGTCGGGGTCCTTCGAGGCGGGAACGATCAGGGCCGCCAGGACCGCGGCGGCCGCCGCCACGGGCGCCATGGCGATGAAGATGCTGCCCCAGCTGAAGTGCTCCAGCAGCCAGCCGCCGACGATCGGACCTGTCGCGATGGCCACGCCCCCGATCGCGCCCCACAGTCCGATGGCGCGTGCCCGTTCCCTTCGCTCGGTGAATACGTTGGAGATCAGCGAGAGCGTCGCCGGGAAGGTCATCGCGGCGCCCAGCCCCATCACGGATCTGGCCGCGATGAGCTGCCCCGGGCTGGTCGTGAATCCGCCAGCGAGGCTGGCGGCACCGAACACGGTCAGCCCGGCCAGCAGCATTCCCTTGCGGCCGAACCGGTCGGACAGGCTGCCGAAGGTGAGCAGCAGCGCGGCGAAGACGAGATTGAAGGCGTCTACGACCCACTGCAGCTGACTGGTGCTGGCCTGCAGCTGGCGCACCAGGGCCGGAAGCGCCACGTTTACCAGGGTCGTGTCCAGGTTGACGAGGAAGGCTGCGAGCAGCAGCGCGACAAGGATCATGGGCTTGGATCGCATAATTCCGGCCTTCTTCAGGGACTGTTCTCCCAGGAACGCTACGAAGGCACGCCCGCGTGAGGCGTCACCCGAAGGTGCCTGCCGGGTGGAATATCGCTGCCGGCGAGCCCTCACCCGAAGGTGCTACAGGGGGCTGGCCGGGTGCGGTGTCAGGGGATCAGGCCGAGCTGCCGGGCCCGCGCGACGGCCTCGGTGCGGTTGGCCGCCCCGAGCTTGCCCAGGACGTGTGTCACGTGCTTCTTGACCGTGTCGAGCGCCACCACCAGCTCGCGGGCGATGCGCTGATTAGACCTGCCCGCGGCGAGCAGCCGCAGCACCTCCGCCTCGCGGTCGGTCAGCGGCTCGGCCATGCCCGGCAGCGCGGCGGTCGCCCGTCTCGACGGCGGCGCGGCGCTGGCCTGGCCGCAGGCGCGCAGGAGCCCGGCCAGGTAACCGGGGTCGACGTCGCGGGCCGGGCCTCGCTGGTCCCTCGCGGCGGCGGAGAGCCGGGTCAGCAGCGCGCCCATCGGAGCGCGCTCGTCGGCAAAGACCCGGACGTAGCCCTGCGGCGACGCCAGCGTGACCGCCTCGGCCAGGGCACTGAGCGCGTCCGCGTGATCGCCGCGGGCGGCCAGCGCCAGCCCTCGCAGCGCCTGAATCTCGATGACGCTGCCGATGCGGCCCTGGCTCGCCGCGGTGGCCAGCAGCCGCTGCAGCAGCGTGAGCGCCGGGCCGGGACGGCCCTGGGCCAGCAGCACGCGCGCCAGCAGCAGATACCCCGGCTCCCGGGGGTAATCCGGATCGTCCTCCGGGCTGAGGCCTGCCGCCGCCGCCCACTCGCTGGCCGCCGTGACATCACCCTGGGCCAGCAGCAGCCGCGCCCGCTGCGAGGGCACCGGGTTGAGCAGGGCGACCACTTGCGGGCTGAGCCCGGCCTGCCCGGCCTCGCCCATCGCCGCTGTGGCGGCGGCCGCATCACCGTGCGCCTGCCGGATCCGGGCCAGGATGGCCAGGCCGGCGGCCAGCGGCGGGGTGAAGGCCAGCTGCCGGCAGAGCGTGACCCCGCGGGTGGCGTGGTCAAGGGCCGCGGCCAGCTCGTCCCGCTCGTACAGCACCTCGGCCAGTCCCACGTGCGCTATGCCCAGATGGGGCGGCTGGCTGCCAACCTCGCCGACGGTGTCCAGCGCCTGCCGGTAGGTCGCGAGCGCCGCATCCAGGTTGCCCCGGGCGCGCTGCACCTGGCCCAGGTCATGGCAGACCCGCGTGGCGAGGTAGCCCTCGCCCGCCGCCCGCCGCTCGGCGAGGGCCTCGGCCAGGCCGCGTTCCGCCTGGCCGGGCTGGCCGCGTAGCCAGTCCGCCGCGGCCACGTTGGCCCGGACGAGGGTGCGCAGGTAGAAGTCACTGTCGCCCAGCTGGGCGCGGGCCTGCCGGTCCCAGTCGACCGCGCGCGCCGCGTCGCCGCGAAGACGCGCGAGCTCCGCACGCAGGAACGCGATCCCCGCGGGGACGTTGGCCAGCACGCCCCCGGCCGGCCCGGCCGGCGCCTCAGGGGGCTGGCTGCCGGAAGCGGCGAAGGCACGCTCAGCATCGTCCAGGAGCGGCTCGATCGCTTCCGCCTGGCCGCTGACGACGGCGTTGAACCCCTGGGCCAGGCACAGGCGCGGCCGGGCGCGCAGCATCTCCGCAGGCAACGTGGAAAGCCAGCGGCGCAGGGTCACGCCCTCGCTGCGGCGAAGCAGCGCATCGACGTACCGCTCGACCAGCCGGGCCGCCCAGGCCCCGTCCCCGGCCGCCAGCGCGTGCCGCACCGCATCGTCGCCCAGGTCGTGCTCATCGGACCAGGCGGCCGCGGCCCGGTGCAGCTCGTGCACCCGGCCGGGCTGCTCTTGCTCCAGGCGGGCGCGGAGCAGATCGGCGAACAGATGGTGGTAGCGCCACCAGCCGCGCACCTCATCCAGCGGCACCAGGAACAGGCCCGCCCGCTCGATGTGGTCCAGCATCGCCTGGCTGCCGGGCCGGCCGGTGACCGCGTCACACAGCTCGCCGGACAGCCGCTCCAGCACCGAGGTCTCCAGCAAGAACGCGCGTACCTGCGCGGGCTGGCCGTCGAGGACCTCATCAGCCAGGTAGTCCAGCACGAAGCGGTGGCTCCCGCTGAACGCCGCGACAAACCCGGCCGCATCCGCGCGCCCCCGCAGCGACAGCGCGGCCAGTTGCAGCCCCGCCGCCCAGCCCTCGGTGCGGGCCGTCAGCGTCACCACCGCGGCGTCGGGCAGGACCGGGCCCGCCGCCGCGCCCAGCAGCGCCGCTGCCTCGCCGGTGGTGAAGCGGAGTTCGGCGGCGCGCAGCTCAGCCAGCTGGCCGCGAGCCCGCAGCCGCGCCAGCGGCAGCGGCGGGTCAGCCCGGCCGGACACCACCAGCAGCAGGCCCGGAGGCAGGTTCTCCAGCAAGAACGCGACCGACCCGTGCACCGGGCCAGCGTCGACCAGGTGGTAGTCGTCCAGGACCAGCAGCACCTCATCCCGGCCGGGCTGGGCCGCGAACTCGTTGATCAGGGCCGTCGCAAGCCCCTCAAACGAACGCGGGGCAGGTGGCCCGAGCAGCGGGGACAGCCGCTCGGCGATCCCGGGCTGGGCCTGATCCAGCGCAGCGATCACGTAGCGCCAGAACCGGGCCGGGTCGTTGTCGCCGGCATCCAGGCCCAGCCACGCCACCGGCCGCCCGCTACCGCGGGCCCAGTCGGCCAGCAGCGAGGTCTTGCCGAATCCCGCCGGAGCGCACATCAGCAATCTCCCGCGCGCCAGCCCCTGGCTGAGCGCCTGCTCCAGGCGCGGGCGCGGCACAAAGCCCGGCTGCGGCCGCGGTATGTGCAGCTTGGTCGCCAGCAGGGCATCCTGCCCGGATATGGCAGCCCCGCCCGGGGCTGCCGCAGGCGGGTCAGCCATGGAGGACCTACCGCTCAGCCGGTCAGCGAGCCTCGGTCCGGCCGCTGGACGGGGCCATCCTACGACCTGGCCATCCCAGCGCGCGGGACCGAATGGACGCGTCCATCACCGCAAGATTCCACCCGCATGCCACCTTCGGGTGACGCCATGGCCCGCGTCCGCTCCTAGCGTGCCCAGGAGAAGGCCCACCCCCCGCACCGGCGGGTGCGGACCGGCAAGCCTCCCAAGACGAACGAGGTGATCTCGATGACAGCTACCCAGTCCACCCAGCGCCACGCCGCGACTCGACTGGCAGTCCAGCCGGGGCAACGGCTGGAGCGGAGGTGAGCGCTTCCGGCGGCCCCGCCCACTACGAGATCCGCGTCGAGGGCGTCCTCGACAGCCGGTGGGCGGCCTGGTTCGGCGGCCTGCACATCGAGAGAGATGACACGCAGACCGTCATCTCCGGCTCGCTGGCCGATCAGCCCGCGCTGCATGGACTGCTGACCAAGATCGGAGGTCTCGGTCTCTGCCTGATCTCAGTCCGCCGGCTGAACCCTGATTAACGGCACTCCGGACGTTCCCTCAGGTTTACCGGGTCGGCGCCCAGGTGACGGGTGCCTGGTCTCGCCGCCAGTCCTGTGGCGGCCCGGCGGGGGACAGGATGTCAGCGAGCCACCAGGTGGCGTCGGGGTCCCAGCCGGCCAGCATGGTGCGGCCGCCGGCACCGGCCGGGATCGGGATTCCGGCCGTGGTGAGGTAGCCCGCGACGGAGACGTGGATGGCGTCCCAGTCCGCGGCTGCCGCGGCGTAGTCGGGGATCAGCCAGGGGCCGGACTGCCCGGTTGCGCGACGCCAGTCACGGCCGCGGGACCTGCTGACGTCGAGGGCGTACCGGTTCACCAGCTCGGCCCACTGGCCCGGGCCGTGGATCTCGCAGACGCGTGCGCTGTCGCGCGGGGTGACGGGCCAGCAGCGGGCCAGCTGCCAGCCGAGGCCGTCCTCGGTCAGGGCCAGCCCGGCAGCGCCCAGCCCGGGAAGGCGGCGCGTGGTCGCTGGCAGCCGGGAGCGCGCCGGGCTTGACCACCACGGGCCGCTGCCGGACGTAGCAGGATCCTCGGGCTGGTCAGGCGCGGACCGCTCGTCCTCGCGCGTGCCCGCCAGCCAGGCTTCTAGTGACTCGGCCGCCCCGGCCAGCAGCGGTTCCGGCCGTGGATGCCGGCCCAGGAACTGGGTGCAGCGCTGGCCGCTGCGGTCGGCCGGCTGCAGTCCACCAGGCCACGCCGGGGATGCCGGCTGCCGCTGCGGCAGCGGCCTCTGCGACGGGCCGCAGGGCCTCACGTGCCGCGTCGGCGGCGAATCCCTGGTCCTCGGCGTCGGGCTCCTGCCAGTACGAGGCGAAGTCGACGGCGGCCTGCAGGCCGACCATGAGGGCGCTGCCGTCGAGCGGGGTACCGGGCAGGCCGGCGATCCCGGCGCACTCGCCGAGCAGCCTGGCGCCGCGCCGCGCGTCTCCCGTCCGCACGGCGCGCAGTGCGTCAAGCCAGGCTCGCGGGACGCGGCGGCGAACCGCTGACAGCCGGTCATCGAGCAGGTTGACGCACAGTGACCTGCCGCGGGGTCCGGCCAGCAGCGCATCAGCGGTCAGCCCGGGCCGGCCCGGAAGCGCCAGCTCGCCAGAGGACACGTGGCTACCTTAGGCGGCAGTCGCAGCCAGGCAGCCGGCGCGGCGGCCGATGATTCCGTGCCGCCCGCGCCGTCTGCACGTCCAGGAAGCGAGGACAGCAGGAAGGACATGAGGATGGCAGACGGATTCGTGTCGGTCTCCCGGCGCATCGAGGTACCGGCTGAGCGGCTGTTCGCGCTGCTGGCCGACTCGGCGAACCATCCGCTGATCGACGGCTCCGGCATGGTGCGCGAGCCGGCCCCGGCGGCACGGCTGCTGCGGGCCGGCGACTGGTTCGTGATGGACATGCACCACGACGAGTTCGGCGACTACCAGATGCGCAGCACGGTAGTCGAGTACGAGCCCGGCCGCCGGCTGGCCTGGGAGCCGGACCGAGTAGTCGCCTCCCCGGAGGAGCTGGAGGCCACCGGCGGCCCGGCCCGGTACCGGTGGGGGTTTGAGCTGCGTCCGGACGGCCCTGGCGCCACCGTGGTCACCGAGACGTTCGACTGCAGCCGCTCCCCGCAGGACCTGCGCGCGGCCGTCCGGGAGGGCGAGGGGTGGCGGGACGCCATGACCGCGTCGCTGGCCCGGCTGGAGCTTCCTGGCCCAGGCCGCGGGCCGGGTCGGCTAGCGCCCGCCGGGCGGCATGACCGCCGGCCATCCCGGGCCTCGCGCCCCGACCGCCTTCGCGTCGGCACGGTCGGGGTGTCGGGCTGGATGCGGTCGGGGCCGCACTGGTCGCCGTCGTGAGAGGTTCTGCGCGCCATGTGCCTCTGCGGTGGCCCCGGCCTTCACCCGGTCTCCTCGGCGGACGTCCCCGACGGCCATTGATCGGGTGACCAGTCGCCCTCCGGGTCCGTGGTCTGGCCCACCTCGATCAGGTAACCGTCGGGATCGCGGATGTAGCAGCGGGTCTCGTACGGGTGGCGTTTCGGCGGCGTCAGGAACTGGGCACCGCGGGCGCTCCACTCGGCGTACACGGCCTCAATGTCCCTGACCCGGAAATTGAGGAAGCTGCTGACCCGGTCTGGATCGCGCGGCGTCTCCAGGGTGACCGCCGGCTTGTCGTCGGTCGGCCCGCCGCCGGCATTGATGACGATCCAGCTGTTGGACAGCGCGACGACGGTCGGCGTTCCGGAGAAGAGCACCCGGCCGCCGAGTACTTCGGTGTAGAAGCGCCGGGAGCGCTCGACGTCGTCCGAGACGATGAAGTAGCCCAGCAGGATTCCCTCCGGGGGCGGCGGGAGCTCGGCCACCTGGCACCTCCGCTGGCTGGGTCACGCCCCTCCCCACAACGGGGGCCTGCGGCGGATCCTACTCTCCGCGCCCGCCTGGCCACTCGACGCCATGCCCGTGGCGAGTCTCAGGAAGGCCGGTGATGCCGGACTGCGGTCGGCCAGGCCGCCTGCCTTGCCCAGATCGACCTGATCTGGCCGAGTTGGCTCGCGCTGCTAGACCTGTCTGCCGCAGATGCGGGGTCGCGGATGGCCGCGGGCGTAGGTGTTCCATTCAGCGCTCGTCGGCGGCCCGGCCTCGGCGCACAGCGCGGCGTAGGGATCCTCGAACAGCGCGAGCGGGAAGATCCGGACCGGGGTTCCCTCGCCGACGGTTATGAGGTTCCGGCCGTCCGTGCTGAAGGCCAGAGCGTCGACACCGGTGCCTGAGGCAGCGGGCAGGGGAAAGCCGACGGGCCTGCCGATGGAAACGTTCCACAGCTGGGCGTAGCCGCTGCTGTCGGCGGTGGCCAGGAGGCGGCCGTCCGGGCTGAACGCGACGTCCACCGCGCCACCGCTGGTAGGCAGGGGCTGTCCCGCGGGCTTGCCGGTGGCAACGTTCCACAGCTGGACCTGGTCTCCATCATCCGTGGCGAGGATGCGTCCGTCGGGGCTGAACGCCACGTCATCCGGGCCGCCGCCTGCGTCAGGCGGCCGTGGCACCGCTTCCGTTACCTCGCGAGCCCCGCCTGACATGGCGGGGCTCGCGGGCTTCCTCGTCGGGTTCCACAGCCGCGCGCCCAGGCCCCGTCGGCGATAGCCAGCAGGTGCCCGTCCGGGCTGAACGCCATGCCGTCGCCGCCGCCCGGGAAGCCAGAAGGCAGGCGGTGACCGGCGGGACGGCAGGTGCGGGTGTCCCAGAGATAGATCTCGCCGTCGCCGTCGGCGACCGCGAGTACCTGCCCGTCCGGGCTGAACGCCAGCGCGCCCGCCGGGTCGGGGGCGCCGGGGACCAGGTTGGGGCACGTCGGCCGACCGGCGGCGATGTCCCAGAGCCGGGCGTTGCCGTTGCTGTCGGCGGTGGCCAGCAGGCGGCCGTCCGGGCTGAACGCCATGTCGTTCATCTCGGTGTCCTGGCCGCGGGCCAGCGGGCCGGCCAGCGGGTCGCCGGCAGCGGCATTCCACAGCCAGACACCCTCGCCGGTGTCGATCGCGAGCAGGCGGCCGTCCCGGCTGAACGTCACGTGGCCGGCTGAGTCGTCAGGCCCGGCCGGGACGGGGGCGCCGACGGGCTGCCCGGTGGCGACATCCCAGAGCCGGGCGTCGCCGTTGCTGTCAGCAGTGGCCAGCAGCCGGCCGTCCGGGCTGAACGCCACGGCGTTGACCTGGCCGCCCGGGTCGGCGGCCAGGCCGCGGCCGACGGGCTGCCCGGTGGCGACATCCCATACCCGGACGTTCCCGTCGCCGTCGCCGGTGGCCAGGAGGCGGCCGTCCGGGCTGAACGCGACGCCGCTGAGCATGCCGACCTGGCCGTCCGGGTCCGCGGGCAGGGGGCGGCCGACGGGCTGGCCGCTGGCGGTGTCCCACAGCCGGGCGTCGCCGTTGGTGTCGGCGGTGGCCAGGAGGCGGCCGTCCGGGCTGAATGCCACCTGGCTGATCCCGCCGCCGCCGTTGGCGAGACCGTTCGTGGCATTGCTGCCGGGCGGGAACACCAGGTCGGCGGGGATCGGGCGGCCGACAGCCCGGCCGGTGGCGGGATCCCACAGCCGGACGTACCCGAGGTCGTCGGCCACGGCGAGCAGGTGCCCGTCCGGGCTGAACGTCACGCTATCGGCGAGGGCGGCCACGCCGGCGGCCGGCCGGCTGGCAGCGCGCGGCCGACAGGCGTGCCGGTCACCGTGTCCCACAGCCGGGTCACCCCGCCGCCCGCGACCGCCAGCAGCCGGCCGTCCGGGCTGAACGCCACTGAGGCAACGCCGTCGCGCCGGGCGTCGCGGATGGGCCGGCCTGCGGGCCGGCCGGTAGCCGGGTCCAGCAGGAACACCTGGCCGTCGGCCGCGCCGGCGGCCAGCAGGTGCCCGTCCGGGCTGAACGCCACCGCCTCCAGCCTGCCGCCCGGGTCAACGCGGACGGCGACGCCGGGGCCAGGAACCGCGGCGAGCCGCCACAGCCGGAGGTAGCCGGTGCCGCCGACGGCAGCGAGCAGGTGCCCGTCCGGGCTGAACGCCACGCCGAGCAAGCCGGTCGCGCTGTCCTGCGGCTCGCTGTCCCCTGGGACGGCCGGGAGCTCGCCGTGCTGCTCCTGACCGAGGAGCAGGCCCTCGACGGCAGACCGGGCCTGGCTGGTCGGGTAGACGCTATAGGCGGCGAGGGCGAGCTGGCCGGCCCCGATCGGGCTGGCCTGGCGCAGGGCGACGCTGTCGTCAGCGAGCCGGCGGGACAGGACGATGGCGTTCGCGTGGCGGGCATCGCCCGCATAACGGAGAGCGGCGCCGCTGATGGTGCCCGCCACCGCGACCAGCACCGCCAGGGCGGCGATGAGGCCGCGCCGCCGCCGGGTGCCGCGGCGGGCGGCGTGCCGGGCAGCGGCGAGGAACTCGGCACTGGCGGGGGTGAGCTGCAGGAACCGGGCCGGGTCCGCGGCCCAGCGCCGGGCGGCGGCGCTGACCTCGGCGGCCCGGGCGGGCGCATACAGGTAGGACGGACTGCGGCCGCTGGCCTCCCAGGCGCGGACGTCGGAGCTGAGCTGGTGATACCGGGCACGGTCCAGCTGATCGCCGGTGAGCCATTCGGCCAGGCGCGGCCAGGCGGACAGCACGACCTCATGGCTGATCTCGGCCCACCCGGCGCCTAGCGTGACCAGCCGCTCCGCGGCGAACACGGCCAGGACCGCCCGCACGTCCGCTTCCGGCTGCGGCTTCAGCCCGGCCGTCAGCTCCTCCTGATCGGCGCGCGTCGCCGAGGCGCTGCCATCGGCACCCGCGGTGACCAGGCAAAGGAAGATCTGGCGAGCCGCAGCCTGCTGGCCCGGCGTCAGGCTGCGCCAGGCCCGCTCGGCGCTGGCAGTGATGCCACCCTCGATGCCGCCGCCGGTCATAGTCCGCGAGAGTCAGCCGCCCGCCGCTGGCACGGCCGCGCCAGGCCTTGTCCAGGGCATGAGACAACAGCGGCAGGACACCCGCGCCCGCGGTCCTGGTGCCGCCGGGCTGCCGCCCGAGCACCTCCCGCACGACGGCGGCGACCAGCGCCTCGTCAGCGGCGGCCCCGGCCATCCGGCCGGCTCAGAGACGGCCAGCCGCAGCTGCCGCTCGGTCATCGGGGTCAGCAGGTACCGATCCTGCACGGCAGAGGCGGCTTCCGGATAGTCCGCGCAGCGGGCCTCGATATCGGCGCGGACGACTAGGACGACCAGGGCGGCAGGCACCTGCCGGGTGCCCTGCCCGGTGGTCGCGGCCGCGTGCAGCGCGGCGATGAACGCGCGCCGCTCGCCCTCGTCGGCGCACTGGGTGAACAGCTCCTCGAACTGATCGACCACCAGCATGATCCGCCGGACCCGCGCCGGGTCGCGGCCGGGGGCGTCTCCGCGGCCTGCCTGGCCGTGAGCGCGAAGCCAGCTGGCTCAGCCGCCAGCTCCCGGCGCAGCTGGGCGGCGTCGGACCCGGTCACCGCGGCGACGCCGGCGGCCAGCTCGCTGAGCGGCGCGCGGGCCGGGGTGATCAGCGCGCGAGGCCAGTCCGCCGCCTCCGCAGGCCGGCCAGCCCTGACGCCCGCAGCCTGGGCAGCACGCCGGCCTGCAGCAGCGAGGACTTGCCCGCCCCGGATACCCCGGAGAGCACCAGGAGCCCGGGGGCGGTCGCCAGGGCCGACAGCCGATCTAGCACCCCGGCGGTCACGGCTTCCCGGCCGAAGAAGAACGCCGCGTCGCGCTCCCCGAACGCGCTCAGCCCGCGGTAGGGAGAGTCAATGTCGCCCGACACGCTCACCAGCGGCGGCGGCAGCGTGCCGCCGGACCAGCCCAGCTCGCCGCCCGGCGCGGTGAAGGCATAGACGATCTGGGTGTTGTTCTGCGTGTTGTTGTCGCCGACCAGCGCGGCGCCGACATCCCGGATGCTTACGGTGACTGGGGCCGCCTCATCGCCCTGGTCGCCGGCCGGGCCACGCGAAGCCCAGCCTGCCCCCTGCCGACCCATAGCCGCCCCGCCATCCCCACTGCGCCTGTGCATCATCATGCAGCCCGCTGTCCGGACCCGGAACCCGATCCAGCCAATAGGAGCTGTCGCTGACGACTCGGCCTATCTTCACCCGGACCACGACGTTCGCGATCATGCAGTCGATTCGCCTCGACCGCGGCCCCAGCGGCCCCGTCCATCCCTGACGCGTGATCACGAGAACCGCTCGGTGCCTGAGCGCCTCGCACGACTTCCTCCCTGGAGGGACGCCCGATCCGGCCAAGAGCCTTCGCGCCATCCGGGCCGCCTTGGTGGTACGCCAGGACCGTGAGGCGTTCGACGCTGGGCTCAAGGCGGTGGATATCTGCCTGTGATTCGGCACGCGACCCTGAAGGCCGCCGGCGCATGCACGCTCGGGCCGAGGAGGTTCTCGCTGGCGAAGGGGCGGCGCCGACACGACCGTGGCGGGAGATCCTCGCTGAGCGCGAGAGCGGCCGGTAGCCCTCGTGTCGCAACCAGGCATCCGCTGACTCGATCCGCCCGCGCGTATAACCCAGTCCCGGAGGCCGCACGGGCTGCCAGCAGTCGGCGCCCGCACCGCCTGGCCCGCCTGCTGGCGCATTGAGCCTGTCCGGAAAACTATCGGCCCAGCCGTAACTAATATCCGACTTGAGCCATAACTCCGGTGCCCGCCGTCAAATAATCCTAAAAGTCAGAATTGACGCCGCAGATACGGTCACTGATTACAGGCTAATCCGGGCCGGCGCTCTTGCGCGCCGGGCGGCGGGAGCGGAGACTCCGGAGTCGTGGACTTAGTGGGGATCCAGGGCAGGTTACAGACTCTCGGCGTAACACTCAGATTCGAGTCCGATCCAGCTAATATCGCCAATCTGCTGCAGTCTCAGCGGCAGTACCGGGCCGCGTTATACATCGACCGCTTAGAGGCCACGCGGGCGTACCTGGACAATCTGAACGGCCCGGGCGGCCTCCCGAACTACGCGTTCGTCGCGCCGGCGCTGGCCAGGGGAGAGTTGCTGAACCAGCTCGCGGCCAGCCTGGATGAGTGGATCTGCCCGCCCGTCGAGGCGGCGGTCAACGCCGCGATCGCGGCGGGCGGCCCGGGGGCGCCGACGGACTACCAGACCTGGTTCACCGCCCGCGTCTTCGATCCCGCTATTGCTAATTTCAATCAGAACGTCCTGGCGTTCTTTACCCAGTACCCGATCACCGCGCACGCCCTGACGCAGATCCAGCAGAACTTCCAGAACAACATCGAGACGGCCCTGCGGCGCATGCTTCCGGACCGGCCCCAAATTACCTTGCTGTTCTCGGATCGCTACAACAACCTGGCGCTTACCGGGCTGAGCGAGATCACCTCGACCGGGTCGGACTTCCATAAGGGCGGCCAGCAGGTCCTCATCTTCACCTTCACCACCCACTACTGGCACGGATTCCGCAACTGGAGGGAGGCCAACTCGACCCTGAAGCTGGTCTACAAGCCCGGCGACGTGGAGATCGACTGCCTGGTCGCGGGGGAGTCGGCCGCGGTCAACCGGGCGACCGGCGTGGCCTTCCAGGTCCAGAGCCTGGCCGAGTTGTTCAACGACTGGATCGCGACGCACCCGGCGGCGGGCCAGGAGGCGCTGCCGACCTACCGGATACTGCCGCGCCATCCCGTCTCCCCGTACGTCGGATTGCCGCCGTACCCGGTGCGCCAGGCGTACGGGTACCTGGAGTACCTCGGCTCCGCGCTCACCGGGCTGGACTGGAGCGCCTTCAACTTCTACCCGAATGGCGAGAGCGACTACCTGATCTTCCAGACGAGCGGCTGGCCCCGGTCATCAGCCGGTTCTACCGCCAGGCCGGTCAGTTCCTGGCGCTCGCGGTGGCGTTCTCGCTCGTCGACCTGCACATCGAGAACGTCCGGGTGACGACATACCAGCCGCACCTCATCGACCTGGAGGCCAGCCTCACCGCTGATGTCGTCAGCGTCCTGAACACCTCGCTGCTGGACACCCCGAATCCGAGCCAGATCGGCGGCTTCAGCGGCGACAGCCGGACCAACGATGAATTCGTCTACACGTTCTCCGTCAGCCCGCACAACCCGAACGTGTGGGAGGTGAACCAGGACTTCATCACGAAGTGGTACGACAACCGGCTGTGGGCGATGTTGCAGGGGGGCGAGCGCCTGGTGCCCGTCAACGTGTTCTGGCTGCTGCAAGGGCTGGACAATGGCATGAACGTGATCCGGGCCATCCACGGCGTCGGCGGGTTCGCCGTCTGGCTGGCCCGGGCGGCCAACGTGCTGGTCCGCATCCTCCCGGTGGCCACGTCGGACTGGGCCGCGCTGCGCACCCGGATCTACGCCATCACACCTCAGCTCAGCGGGCCGCCGGCAGTGCCCGTAGCCCTGGCGCCAACGGTGGCCTTCGCCCAGCTGGTCAAGGTCACCGAGCTGTTCAACGCGGCGCCCGCCGCCGAGCCGAAGTACGTGCCGGTGGCCGCCGCGCAGGTGGACGCCGACCTCACCCACTTCGACATCCCCTCCTTCTACCACCGGATCGGGACGGCCGACATCCTGGACTCCGCCGGCGCGGTCATCCCGGTGCCCCTGCAGGTGACGATCGACAACAACGGCCCGGTGCTGGTCAACACCAACGTCGGGCGGGTGACGTACTTCGCCGCCCCGCCGACCGCGGCCAGGGTGCTGGCCCGGCTCAACGCGATCAACGGCCTCGGCTTCGCCGGCCTGGTGGCGGTCTACCAGACGCAGACACTTGGCGCGTTCAACCTGGTCGCCGCCCCGATCGTGCCGGGGGTCCTGATCTGATGGCCACGATCGACGAGATCATCGCGGCCGTCGAGGCCGTGCCGGCCGGCGGGGACGGGTCGCTGACGCTGGCCGCCACCGACTTCGCCGGCATCGCCGTGATGCAGGCGTTCTTCACCTCGGTGGTCGGCGCCCCGTCCTACGCGCTGGCCGCCGCCGCGCGGACGCCGGGATCCGGCACGATCACCGTCCGCGGGCAGGCGGACGTCCTGGGATATCCCGGCGCGGCCGCCACGATCACGGTCACGACGACCCCCGGCCCCGACGACGGCTCCGGCGACAGCGGCTCCGGCGCCAGCGGCCCGGCGACAGCGGGCCGGCGGGGCCGCGCCGCCGCTCGGCCAGGGCGTCGCGGTGTCGCTGACCGGGACGCTGTCACCGGACCCGCCGCGGTCACTGCCGGCCGTGCCGTGGATCTCCGTGGCCGACGTCAGCGTCTCGGCCACGGTGGCCGAGCCGTTCAGCGCCGTCACCTACGGCTTCTCGGCCTCGATCGTGCTGCCGGGCGAGCAGGCCGGCACGGTCCCGGTCACCGTCACCCAGGTGGACGGCGGGCAGTGGATGGTCGCGGTGGCGGGCCAGGCCGGGCAGTCGGTCACGGCCGAGCAGCTGGTGGCGCTGCTCGGCGGGCACGCGCTGGAGAACTTCCTGCCGGCCGAGCTCACCGCGATCCTGGACGGCCTCGCCCTCAGCGACCTGACCATCACGTTCGACCCGCAGGCCAAGACGGTCGCCAGGGTCACCGCGGCCCTGACGGTCACTAACGGGTGGACGCCAGCGCCCGGCCTGGACCTCGAGCCCGGCCTGCACCTGGCGCTGACCGTGCAGGACCCGGCCAGCGCGAGCACGCGCGTGTTCACCGCGGCGGTGACCGGCGCCTTCCGGATCGACGGCACCGAGGTCCCGGTCTTCGTCCAGGTCGACGTCACGGGCGGGACCAGCCAGTGGCTCACCGGGCTGGACCCCGCCACCAGCGGGGTGACGCTGCCGAGCCTGTCCGGGCTGTTCACCCTGGCGGGCGGCGCGGACTTCACGCGGAGCCTGCCCGCGGCGCTGGCCGAGCTGCCCGGCATCCAGGTCAGCCAGCTGCTGATCGGGTTCACGCTGAGCCCGGCCGCCCTGCAGCGGGTGGACTTCAGCGCGGCGACCACCTCGCCGTGGCCGATCATCGACGGCTTCCTGACCGTGGAGCAGCTCACCTTCGGGCTGACCCTGGGCGCGCTGGACACCGGCGCCAAGTCCGTCGGCGGCTCGCTCACCGCGATCCTCGACATCACTCCCGACGCGGGCCTGTACTTCTCCTGCGCCAAGGACCCGGCCACGGGGACGTGGACGTTCACCGGCGGCCTGCCGCCCGGCCGCCCGCTCAACCTCACCGACCTGGTGGCCAGGCTGCTGGCCCGGTTCGTCACGATCCCGGCGTCCGCGCCCGCGCTGGTCCTCGACACGGCCAGCCTGACGGTCGTGCCGGGCACGTCCATGACCTTCCAGGCGGGGTCGGTCACGCCGTGGTCCCTGCTGGCCGGCCTCGTGCTGGACGCGTTCACGCTGACCTTCGCCTACACCAGCGGGGCGGCGGAGCCGTTCACCGGCTCGCTGACGACCACGATGACGATCGCGCAGGTCCCGCTGACCATCAGCGCCGGCCTGGACACCTCCGGCGCGTGGTCGCTGGCCGGGCGCACCGCGCCGGGCGTGCCGGTCGACGTCACGCACCTGGTCAACGACCTGACCGGGACGTTCGGCGTCCCGGCCGTCCCGGCCAGCGCGCTCGGCGGCCTCACGATCGCCGACCTGTCGGTCTCGTTCAGCGCCGGCACCGCGCCGGGGTCGCCCGCGGCGTTCCGCTTCGGCTGCACCGGGACGTTCGACGTGGCCGGCACCGAGCTGGACGTCACCGTGGCGATCGACCTGAGCAAGGCCCAGGACCACTACACCGGGACGTTCACCGGCCAGCTCGCGATCAAGAAGGCCGACGCGACCACCGAGCAGGTCCAGGTCACCTTCGCGGGCGGGAAGCTGACCGCCACCTGGGCCGCGTCGCCGGGGCACGGCCTGAGCCTCACCGACCTGGCCGGCTGCCTCGGCTTCACCGACCTGGCGGACATCCCGCCGGGACTGGACCTGACGCTCACCGGCATGTCGTTCTCCTATGACGTCCCGGCGGCGGCGCTGTCGGTCGGCGCGACCACCGCGTCCGGGGACAAGGCCGTGTTCGTGACCGCGCCCGTCGGGCCACCGGGCAACCAGGAGCGGCGGTTCGCCTTCGCCGTCGACCTGCCGCTGAACGTGACCCTGGCCGACCTGCCGCTGGTCGGCGACAAGCTGCCCGACGCCGACCAGCTCGGCATTCCCGACCTGGGCTGCTGGTTCCTGTCCGGCGCGCTGGCGGGCTCCGGCGCGGAGTCCGACGCCGCCGCGCTCAACGCCCGGGTGCCCGCGGGCTACCCCCGCCTGCCCGAGACCCCGCTGGCGGGCGGCCTGCTGCTGACCGGGACGCTGCGGCTCGGGTCGGAGGACGTGCCGCTGGACCTGGCCGCCGCCGGGCCCGCGCCGAAGGCGCTGCCGCCGGCCGGACGGCCCTCCCGGTCGGCACCGCCTCGGCCAGCACCGCCCCGGCCGCGCCAGCGCCGGACGCGGGCGGCGGCACCACCAGGTGGTTCACCATCCAGCGCTCCTTCGGCGTGTTCACGCTCGCGCGCCTGGGCATCCAGTACGCCGATGGCACGCTGTTCTTCCTCCTGGACGCCTCCATCGGCCTCGGCCCGCTCGAGCTGACCACGCAGGGCCTGGGCATCGGCTCGCCGCTGACCAGCTTCCAGCCGGCCTTCCACCTCGACGGCCTCGGCCTGGCCTACGACCAGCCGCCGCTGGAGATCGCCGGCGGCTTCCTGGCCATCCCCGGCCAGGAGCTGTCGCCCGACGTCGCCTACCAGTACGACGGCTTCGCCGTGGTCAAGGCGGAGAGCTTCGCGCTGGCCGCCATCGGGTCGTACGCCCAGCTTCGCGCGGGCGACCCGTCGCTGTTCGTCTTCGCCCAGCTCGATGCCCCGCTGGGCGGCCCGCCGGCGCTGTTCGTCACCGGGCTGATGGCCGGCTTCGGGTACAACCGCACGATCGCGCTGCCCGCGCAGGACCAGGTGCTGGGTTTCCCGCTGCTGGCGCTGGCCGCCCCGCCGGCCCCGGCCAGACCGCGCCGCCCCAGGCCATGGGCGACGTGCTGGCGATCCTGGAGGGCACCCGGCCGATCACGCCGGGCGGCGTGCAGCAGCGGTGGATCGCGCCGAAGACCGGCGAGTACTGGCTGGCCGTCGGCCTGCGGTTCACCAGCTTCGAGCTGGTTACCACCCAGGCGCTGCTGATCGCCCAGTTCGGCCAGGATCTCGCGTTCGCGCTGCTGGGCATCTCGACCCTGCGGCTGCCGCAGGGCGCTCCCGACGCCGAGACCTACGCCTACGTCGAGCTGGAGCTGGCCGCGATCCTCAAGCCCGGCGAGGGCGTGTTCGGGCTCACCGCCGTGCTCGGGCCCGCCTCCTACGTCATCGCGCCCGCCTGCCATCTGACCGGCGGCTTCGCCTTCTTCGCCTGGTTCGGCGACAACCCCAACGCGGGCCAGTTCGTCATCACCCTGGGCGGCTACCACCCGGCCTTCAGCGTGCCGTCCTACTTCCCGGCCGAGCCGCGGCTGGGCTTCTCCTGGGCGGTCAGCGACGAGGTCGCGGTCAAGGGCCAGGCCTACTTCGCGCTGACCACCTCCTGCGTCATGGCCGGGGGCGGCCTGGAGATCACGTTCCAGTCCGGCAGCCTGCGCGCGTGGTTCACCGCCCAGATGGACGTGCTGATCTCCTGGCACCCGTTCTTCTTCCAGGCTGGCATAGGCGTCAGCATCGGCGTCTCCTACAAGCTGGACCTGGGCTTCGTCAGCAAGACGATCAGCGTCTCGGTCGGGGCCTCGGTCACCCTGTGGGGGCCGCCCACCGGCGGCACGGTCACCGTGCACCTGTGGGTGATCTCGTTCACGGTGGACTTCGGCGAGCCGCAGGGCAGCGCGGGGAGCGACCCGCTCGACCCGGCCGGCTTCGCCGCGCTGCTGCCGCCCGCCGCCACCCTGGTCACGGTCGCCGCCGGCAGCGGGCTGACCCGGGCGCTGGACGACGGGACCTGGGTGGTGCGGGCCAGCTCGTTCGCCTTCGTCACCGGCTCGGCCATCCCGGCGACCGCCCTGGCCTACGGCGGCCCGGGCGGCGCGGACGTGACCCGGCCGACCGGGTTCGGGCTCCGCGTGCGGCCCATGAACCTGGCCGGGACGCAGGCCACCCACACGGTCCGGGTCACCCGCCGCGACGGCGGCGGCGTGGACCTGACCGGCTGGGCGCCCGCGCCCGTCACCCGGGCCGTGCCCGAGTCGCTGTGGGGCGCCCCGCTCACCGACGCCCAGGGCCGGTTCACGCAGCTGCCGCAGCAGGCCGGCAACGCCACCGTCGGCGGCGCGCCCGTCGGGGTGACGTTCACCTGCCCGCCGGCCGCGCTCGGCCCGAGTCCGGGGGCCGTTCCCGAGGCGGTGCTGGCCTTCGAGCCGGTCTCGGCGCCGGGCCAGCCCGCCGTGGACCCGCGGTCGCCGCTGGCCACCGGCGCGGTGCCGTCGGCCGCCGGGCGGCCCGCCGCGGGCGCGGACACGCTGGCGGTCATCGAGCAGGTGGCCGGGCCCGCGGCCAGCGCGGCCCGCGCCCCGGTCCTGGCCGCGCTGGCCGCCGAGGCGGGCGGCGCCCCGCTCTACGCCGGGCCGACCGCCAGCCTGTCCGGGCTGGCCGGGATGGCCAGCGACTCCTTCTCCGCCCAGCCGCTCATCGTGGGGACGCCGGCATGACCGCGACCGTGCAGTTCTACGACCACGACGTGCCGCCGGTCAGCGGCGGCGACTTCGTGATCGAGGTGACGCAGACCGCCAGCGCCATCGCCCCGGGCATCCCGCCCGCGCGGCAGCAGATCACCTTCAGCGCGCCGCAGGTCACGCTGGACCCGGCCGAGGTGATCCAGTGCTCGCCGCCGCCGTCCGCCACCGGCCCGTTCGGGGACACGCTCGCCGCGGTGCTGCTGGCCGAGCCGAGCCTGCCGTGGGAGCGGTCGATGCCCGCGGGGAACTGCCCGTGGCTGGCGCTGCTGGTCTTCGCCGACGGCGAGCTGCCCGGCGGCGACCCGGCCACGCACGCCGTGACGGCCACCGTGGCCGAGTTCCTGGCCATCACGGACGCGGTCGTCCCGAAGCTCACGCTGGAGGCCGACGTCGCGCCAGCCCAGGCGTGCCGCTACATCCGGGTGCCGGCCGGCGTGTTCACCGCCGTCACCCCGCGGGCCAGCGAGCTGCCCTGGCTGGCCCACGTGCGCCGGTCGGTCCCGGACTCCGGCCCGGCCGCGGAGCTGGGCGTGGTGCTGGCCAGCCGGTTCCCGGCGGTGCCCGCCGCGGGCGCCGCGGCGCCGGCCGCCGCCGTCGCGCACCTGGTGTCGGTCGAGGGGCTCACCCCGTGGCTGACCGACGACCCGGTGTTCACCGCCAGCGGCACCGCGGACGGCACCCCGGCGCTCGGCAGCGTGGTCATGCTGTCGCTGGCCAGCTGGACGTTCGGCGTGGTGCCCGACCCGGCCGAGTCGTTCCAGGGGCTGACGCTCAGCCTGCTCGACGCCGAGTATGACCCGGCCGCCGGCCAGCACGCCCCGGACCGTCTCGCGCTGCGGCTGCCGCTGCCGGCCGGCTACCGGCCCGGCGCGCCGGACCCCGGTCAGGCCGAGGTAGCCGCCCGGCTGGACGGCGGCTACGTGCCGCTGACCTATCACGCGCGGTCCGGCGAGGAGGCGATGGCCTGGTACCGCGGCCCGGTCACGCCGGGCCTGGTCGCCGCGCTCGACCCGCCGCTGCCGTTCCCGGTCGCTGACTCCGCGCTGATCTACGACGCCGCGCACGGGGTGTTCGATGTCTCGCTGGCGTCGGCGTGGCAGATCGGCCGGGCCGCCGCGCTGGCCGACCGGTCGTTCGGGCAGGCGCTGTTCTCCTACCGCCAGACGGTCCAGCAGCTCGGCGACGTGGTGGTCGACCGGGCCGCCCGGCCCCAGTTCGCCGGCGAGCCGGGCGCCGCCCGCGGCGGCCTGGCCGCCCCTGCGCTCAGCGCCGTGCGCGCCGTGCTGGCCCGGGAGATCGCCGCCCCCGCGCGGGACGGCGCCCCCGCGCGGGACAGTGCCCCGGCGCCAGTCGGGACGCTGCCCGGCCGTTCCCGGCTCCGGGGCCAGGCGGCCCCGGCGGGCCGACCGCTGCTCGCCGCCCTGGCTGACCCGGCCGTCCAGCAGGCCGTGACCGACCTGGCCGCGGACGCGCTGGCGCCGGTCGCCGACTGGCTGGCCGGGCTCACCCTGCTGGAGCCGCTGCCGTTCACCTGCCTGGTGCCCGACCCGCGGATGCTGCCGCGGGTGACGCCGTCCGCCGACGGCTCGGGCGCCGCGCTGCCCGGCGCGATCCGGTTCGGCTACGTCGACCCGAACTGGATCACGGCGCTGGTCACCGGTGCGCTGAGCCTCGCCGTCGAGTCCAGCCGCCAGGTCGGCGCCCCCGGCACCATCGACCCTGCCGTGCAGGCCGCCATCGGCGCCGCGCTGGCCCGGCGGAGCCAGCTCAGCCAGCCGCCCGCCGGGCCTGTGTCGGTGCTGCTGCTCCGCTCGGACCTGGTCTCCGGCTGGCCGACGCTGACCGTGACGCCGCTGGACGCGGCCGGGGCGGCCGTGCCGGTGCTGCGCCTGGACCGGCTCGCCCCCGGCGTGCTGCTGGCCCTGTTCGACGGGATCCCGGCGTCGGTGCGCCTGGCCGAGCCGCACGCGGCCCTGACCCTGGGCGTCGACGAGCAGGGCGCCGCGGAGCTGCGCAACCTCCGGCCGCCCGGCGGGACCGGCGACCCGCCGGTGGGCGCGCCGCTCGGCCGCACCGTCCCGGTGCTCACCGCGGCCTGCCTGCGGCCCGGCAGCCGGGTGCTGGCCGTCAGCGGCCTGGTCGCCGCGATCACGGCCGCGCTCAGCGCGCAGGGCCAGCCCGTCACCGGGTTCGGCCCGGCCGCCCTGGCCCTGCAGCTGGTGCGCGCCCCGCAGGAGATGACGTTCGACAGCGCCACTGGAGGCTCCTGAGTCATGGCCACGCCGCTGGTCGTCCCGATCGACGTCGAGGCCCTCGTCGTCAACGCCGCCTACCAGGGCGCGCAGCCGCTGCGCCGCTGGCCGTTCAACTACACGGCGCTGGCGCAGTTCAACAGTCCCGAGCCCGAGGCGGGCCAGGGCCAGTCCACGACCAGGCCGCCCGCGGCCGGCGTGCACCTGCGCTGGACCCTGCCGGCCGCGCTGCGCCGGGGCGCCGCGAAGCCGCCCCCCGAGGGCGGTTCGCCGGCCGCCGTCGGTGACGTCAGCTACCCGGCCGTGCCCAACCGCTGGCTGATCGTGCGCCTGTCCACCGCGCCCGGCGGCACGCGGCGCGAGGCGACCGCCTGGGTCCTGGAGAGCGACTGCCCGAACCCGGACTCGCCCGCCCAGTACCTCGTGGACAGCTCCATCCTGACCGCGTGGGCCGGCAGCGGCGACGCCATCCGGGCAGCCGGGGCGAAGTCCGTCATCACCTCGGCGCAGGGCGGGCCGCCCGTCGCGCTGCTGGGCCGGGCGTTCCCCGCGGCCGGCTGGACGGAGCGGGCCGCCACGGCGACGTTCCTGACCGCCGTCGCGCCCGGCAACGCCGTCTTCGCCGCCTACCAGCCGCACCACGAGAACGTGTTCGCGTTCACCGACACGCTCGACGGCGTCGGCCCCGACCACCTCACCTACCTCATCGCCGGCTGGTGTTCCAGCCCGGCGGACGACCCGCTGACACCGGGCGCGGCCGCGGCGATGGCGGCCAGCGGCTGGGTCCTGGCCGGGCCGGGCCAGCCCGCCGAGGCGTCCGGCTCGCTGTACCAGGGCCTGGCCCTGGGCGTGCCGTGGAACCAGGGCAGCAGCCAGCCGCCCACGCCGCTGGCGGGCCTGGCCGGCCACGTCGGCGCGGCGGTCGGCATGACCGAGGTCGAGGCGCTGACCGCGCTGATCGCCGCGCAGCCGGGGCCGCCCGTGGCCGACCCGGCCGTCCTGCAGGCCTTCCAGTACGGCCTGCTTCCGGTCTTCGAGCAGGTCAACGGCGCTGAGCTGCTAGCCAACGCGGTGCATCAGGCCGGCTTCGGCGCGGCCCCCGGCGGAACCCGCTGGATCATCGCGCCGGCCTCGGGCGCCGATGGCGAGGCCGCCGGCGTGACGCCCGCCGAGGCCGGCTGGCTGGCTGAGCTCAACGCCGCCCAGGACCAGCTGGACGCGGCCGCGCTGAACCTGGCGGGCCTGCGGCAGAGCCTGTACGGCATCTGGTGGAAGTGGCAGAAGGGCCAGCTGGAGTCGGTGATCGTGCCGCCGGACGGGTTCGACGCCGATGCCTACGCCCGGGTCGTGCAGGTCACCCTGCCGCAGGCGATCGCCGCGGCCCGCGGCGCGGTCACCGGGCTGCTGCCCGGCGTGCCGCAGCCCGCGCCCCAGCCCGGCGACACCCGGGAGCAGGCGTACGCGCGGGGCGTCGCGCGGTTCGCGGCGGCCAGGGGCCTGGGCGCGGGCAAGGTGCTCAAGGCGGTGCCCGGGCCGCGGTACTGGCGGGCGGCCGATCCCGTGGTCCTGCTGTCCGGCCTGGCCCCGTCGGCCGCGCTGGACCCGGCGGCCACCGTGTCCTGCCGCCTGGCCACCTCGGCCGCCAGCGCGCTGACCGCGGGCGGCAAGACGATAACCGCCGCCACCCTGGGCGCGGCCATGCCCAGTTTGAACGCGGGGCCCGTGCCGGCCGCCTGCGCCGCGCTGCTGACCGAGGCCTTTCTGCTCGACACCGCGAACGCGGCAGTGATCGGCGCGGCGGCGGGCGTCCCGGCCGGCGATGTCGCCGCCGCGATGCTCAGCCGTGCCGCCCCGGCGTACGCCGGCGCCACGCTGCCCGCGTCGGGCCTGGCGCAGTGGGCGCAGCAGCCGTGGTCACCGCTGTTCCTGGAGTGGCAGGTGGCCTACCTGGAGATCCCGTACGAGACCGCCGGCACCCGCAACTGGTCGTTCGACGGTCACGACTACGCCTACACCGGCCCGTTCGGCCCGTTCCCGGCCGACCCGCAGGCGCCGACCCGGCAGATCGGCGGGATCAGCCTGCTCACCCCGCAGACTCAGGTCACCTTCCGCAGCCGGGTCGAGCAGTTCATCGACACCTACCTGCGCCGGGCCGCCGATCCCCCCGCCACGCTGGCCGAGCTGGCCCAGCTTGATGACGAGGTGACGCGCATCGACGGCTGGAAGCTGATGTCGCAGGCCCTGACCGGGTTCGGCGACCTGGTCGCGATGCGCGACACCCGCGCCCAGACCGCCCCCGACGCGACCGTCGCCCCCGACATCGACGGCCAGACGCACCAGGTGCCCTACATCCCGAACGGGACGCCCGATGCCTTCGCCGCGGTCCGGCAGGGCCAGTTCGCCTTCACCAGCCTGCTGGTCTACGACGCGTTCGGCCAGGTGCTCCAGGTCGTCGGCGGCACCGGCCTGACCGACCCGCAGACCTTCGCGCCGGTGCGCGACCCGGCGCTGACCCCGCCCCGGCCCGCGATCACCCGCAACCCGCAGCGGCTCATCGAGGTCCCGCCCCGCGTGATGCAGGGTGCCCGGCTGGAGTTCCTGCTGGTCGACGCCCGCGACGACACCAAGGTGGTCGGCACCAGCACCGGCGCCAACCCGGTCGGCGGCTGGGTGCTGCCCAACCACCTGGACCGCAGCCTGCTGCTCTACGCTCCCGACGGCAGCAGCCTGGGCTCGCTGCGGCTGCTGGCCGACGACACCGGGACCACCACCGCCCGCTGGCAGGCCCCGCCGCACTCCGCGCTCACCCCCGCGGACGTGCAGGCCCGCGCGCCGCGGCTGGCCGCGATGATCGGCGCGCAGGCGCTGGCCGACCCGGCCGCCTTCGCCGCCTTCCTGGCCACGATCGACACCACGCTGTGGACCATCGACCCGCTCGGCAACCGGGCCGACGTCAACCTGTCGGTGCTGATCGGCCGGCCGCTGGCGCTGGTCCGGGCGCGGCTGGACCTGGCCCTGGACGGCCCGCCGGTCAGCGACCTGACGCCGTGGGCGCTGGCCTGGCCGCCGCCCGCGCCGGACTTCCTGTCGCATCAGTTCCCGGTCCGCCTCGGCGACCAGGCGACCCGCTCCGACGGCCTGCTCGGCTACTTCGCCGGCGCGGACACCGGCCCGTTCAACACCGTGGCCGCCCCCGCCGGGCCGACGCCCTACCTCCGCCAGATCGGGCCGCCGGGCCAGACGTCCGGGCCGAACTACCTCAGCCTCAGCTTCGGGGCCGCCGCCCCGCAGGCCGTCACGATGCTGCTCGACCCCCGCGCGGAAGTCCACGCCATCACCGGCATCCTGCCGGTCAAGTCCCTGACCCTGCCGCCGCAGTTCGCCGACGGGCCGCTGGCCGCGCTGGAAGTCGCCTTCACCGTCGGCGCGCTGCCCACGGTGATCGTCCCGACGCCCGGCGCGCAGCCGCCGCCGGCCAACTCTCGGGCGGTCAGCCTGCCCGTGCCCATCGAGCAGGCCGGGACCTGGGCCTGGTGGGAGCGCTCGGCCGGCGGGCCGGGCGGATGGGCGGCCTACGACCTGGCCCGGGCCGGCACCGGCGCCGAGCTCACCGACCAGCCCGCCACCGTCCGCGACGGCTTCCTTCAGCTCACCGTCGACCTGACCGCCAGCCCGCCCGCCGAACCCGCCTAGCCCCGCCCGTCCAGCCCCGCCCGTTTATTACCCGCCCGTTCAGCACCGTCCGCCGGCCCGGCCAGCCACCGGCCCGAACCTGTCAGGAGCCGCCGTGTCCGAGCCTGTCATCCTGCCCGCCGACCTCCCGCCCGACCTGCTGCCCTACGGCTTCGCCACGCTGCCCGTCCCGCTCCAGGTCAGCGCCTCCAGCGCGGACAGTCCCGGCGCCGTCAACATCTGGGCCGGCGCGCCGCCGGACAGCGTCTTCTGCAGCAGGATCGTCATCGGCGTCCCGGTCGGCCCGGCCGCCGCCGACCTGACCACGAAGACCCCCAGCGTCACCCCGAACACCACCTGGTGGTCCGTCAGCAGCCTGGTCGTGGAGAGCGGCGACCACCTCGGCCTCGACGCGAGCACCACCTACGCCGTGTTCACCGTGATCTGCGCCTCCGACAGTCACTGGCTGATCGACTACGACCTGCAGTTCAGCATCGTCACCGCGGAGGTCAACCAGGTCGAGGGCACGTTCGGCCTGGTGATCGCCGAGATGTCCGGGCCCGCCAAGGACCAGCTGGTGCAGCGGCGCTCCGTCTTCGACCTGACCAAGGGGCCCGTCACCGGCTACCTGAACAACATCGTGACCACCGCGGCGCCGCCCGGCCCGACCGACATCCCGGCCAGCGAGTTCACCGCGAGCCAGCCGGTCCGCCTGGCCTGGGCCAGCAACGCGTCCTCGTTCGCCGTGTACGCCGGCGGCCCCGTCCCGGTGTGGACGGGCACCGATACCTCCACCGTGCTGCCCAAGGGCCTGGTCAGCGACACCACGCTGACCGTGGTGGCCACCGGCGACCTGGGCGCGCTCATCGCCGGCACGACCGTCACCATCACCAACCCGGTGCTGACCCCGGCGTCGGTCACGGCCGGCACCGCCGCGGCCACCGGAGCGACCCAGCTTGCCGCGGCGGCCCTGGCCAACCTCGCCGCGGCGGGCCTGACCTCCCGCGGGAAAACCGCGCTGTCCGGCGGCGCCCGCGCCTCGGCCCTGACCGCGATCGGCGGCGCGGTGCTGCGCGGGCCGGTCCGGGCGTCCTCGGCGGCGGTCAGCGGGACGCTCAGCGTCGGCGGCCCGGCCGGCCTGGGCGCCGCGTCCGTGGCGTCGCTGCACGTCACGGGCAGCGCGACGATCCTGAACCCGAAGCCGCTCGGGGCCGGCAACTACGTGCCCAGCTCGGACGGGCTGGTCATCGGCACGGTCGGCTGGCCGAGCAACGCGGGCCAGAAGTGCGCGGCCGTGGCCTACGGCGGCACCGCCGGCTCCGGGAACGTGTACGCGCGCGGCGGCAACCGGATGTTCTGGGTCAGCAGCGACGCCAAGAAGTACGCGATGTGGATGGTGGGCGGCTCGTTCCTGCTGCCGGTCCGCCGCGGCGTCGGGTTCACGCTCGGCGTCTACCAGGTCAACGGCAACGAGGTCGCCGCGCCGGTCTCGTTCGCCTGGGTGCCGTTCGGCACGTCGGCCGCGCTGCGCGAGCTGAGCTCCGGCGAGGCCGCCGCCTACGGGCTGGACGCGGTCACCCCGCTGCCGCCGCAGGAGCTGTCCGTCCCGAACGTGGGCACCGAGGTCGGCCACCTGATGGAGGTCATCGCCGGGATCCTCGGCGACCGCCTCACCCCCGAGCTCCGCCACCGGCTGCGCCGCGCCGTCCTGACCCTCGCCACCCGCCCCTGAGCCCTCCCGGAACGGAGCCTTCGCCATGACCAGCGCCACCGACATCCCCGCTACGCCCTTCTACCTGCACAGCTTCGTGGCGACCGGGCCCGGGTCCAAGACGCCGGTGACCGAGTTCGGCAGCGGCCAGGACATCGCCCTGTCCTGGGACAGCAGCGGGACCGCGTTCACCCTCTACGCGGCCAAGGACCTGGCCCCGCTGTACTCCGGGCCCGACAAGACGTTCGTCGTCAAGGGCGGCCGCACCAAGGCCACGACGTTCGTGCTCGTCGCGTCGGTCACCGGCGGCCCGGACTCCGGCGCCCCCTACCCCGGCTTCGAGACGATCTCGCTGACCGACGCCCTGACGATCGAGATCACCAACCCGTCGCTGACGCCCGGGGCGGTAACGGCGGGCACCCTGTCAGTCACCGGCAGCACCACGCTGCACGACGTGACGGCGGCGTCGGCCACGGTCGGCGGCACGCTGAGCGTCGCCGGCGCGACCACCCTGAGCGGCGGGGCGACCGTCACGGGCCTGAACGTCGACGGCACGTCGACGCTGTCGGGCGGCCTGCGGGCCGACAGCGCGGCCATCACCGGGGCGCTCACGGCCGGCAGCTCCGCCCTCGGCGAGACCAGTGCCGCGTCGCTGAGCGTCGCGAACTGGGTGACGATGCTGAACCCCAAGGGGATCGGCGCCGGCAACTACACCCCGTCCAGCGACGGGCTCGTGGTCGGCACCGTCGGGTGGCCCAGTAACGCGGGCCAGAAGTGCTCGGCCGTCGCCTACGGGTGGAGCGGCCGGATCGGCAACGTGTTCGCGACCGGCGGGAACGACGTCATGTGGACGAACGGCAACAGCTTCACCATGTGGATGGTGGGCGGCTCCTTCGTCCTGCCCGTCACCAAGGGCGCGCCGTTCACCATCGGCGTCTACCAGGTCAACGGCGCCGACGTGGCCGCGCCGGTGTCATTCGCCTGGGTGCCCTTCGGCACCAGCGCGGCGCTGGCCGATGCCTCCGAGGCGGACCTGGCCGCCGCTGGCTACTCCGGGCCGTTCATCCCGGCGCCGGCCGAGCCCGAGCCGTTCGACCCGGACTTCGCCATCTCGGAGGTCGTCGGCGTGCTGGGCGACGCACTGGGCGAGCCGCTGGACCCGGCCGACGGCGAGCGGCTGACCGCTGCCCTGCGTGCCCTGGTGACCCACGACGCCCCGCTGGGAGCGGCCCGGGCCTGAGCCGGGTGACGTCACGGCGGCTTCCCGGGTGATATCCGGACTTGTCCGGTATGGGCTCATCATTTAGCGTCATGAGTGGATCGCTGAGCGTCAAGGGCAGCCAGCCGTGACGCGGGCCGCTCTTTCTCCCGGAGGCCGCCACATGATCGCTAGGTTCGCTTTCCTCGCCGGCGCCGCCAGCCTGCTGCTGGCCAGCCCCGCCCTGGCCAGCCCGGCCCTGGCCGGCCCCGCCCTGGCCAGCCCGGCGGGGCCGTCCGGCCTGGCCCGGGGCGTCCCGCCGAAGGCCGAGCGCATCGCGGCCACCACGGCGACGTTCAACGCGATCGAGGCGAAAATCGCCGCCGGCACGTCGCTGCGGCTGCGCTTCCCCGATCCGACGGCGGCCGAGGACATCATCGATTACGGCGTCAACGACCTGTGGAAGACCGGGATCGACGGCGCCGGGGTGACCGTCGCCTACGTGGTCACCAATCCCGACCCGAACCTCCAGGCGTCCATGACGTCCTATGACACGGCCATGAACCTGCCGCCGGCCGATATCACCGACCTGGCGCTGCCCGCGCCGGCCGACCCGGCCGCGGCGTGCCAGATCGAGTGCAGCCCCGGCGAGGACCAGCTTGACGCCGAGGCGATCCACTCGATGGCGCCGTTCGCGAAGATCCTCTTCGTGCACCCGCCGGTGCCCGAGACCATCGGCATGCAAGGCTGGCCCGAGGTGGCGCAGGCCATCAAGATGATCGCGGATCAGCACCTGGCCGACGTCATCTCGGTGAGCCTGGGTGACGGCGAGGACTCGTTCATCAACGACCCGACCAACCCCGGCGCCGCCCAGCAGGCGGCCATCCGCTCCCTGGACCCGGCGTTCCTCGACGCCGCCGCCCGCGGCGTCCCGGTGACGTTCGCCTCGGGTGACTGCGGCCCGACCGACCCGCCGGTTCTCGCCGACACCGGGCAGTGCACCCCGGCGACCGGCGTCACCGCGGGTCACCCGGTCGACAGCCCGTGGGTCACCGCCGTCGGCGGCACGATCCCGAACGCCGGCGTCGCGACCGCGGCGGGGCGCACCGCCCCGGACGCCCTGTGGACCGCCCCGAACAGCCACTCCGACGCGGCGAGCGCCGGCGTGTCCACGGTTTACCCGAAGCCCTCGTGGCAGCTGGGCATCCCGGCGCTGCGCGGCATCACCGGCCGCGCCTACCCCGACATCTCGATGGATGCCGATGACGGCACCTCGCAGGCGTCGCCGACCTTCGCGGGCATCCTCGCCCTGGCCACGCAGCTGCGCGGGGCCACCCTCGGCACGGTGAACCCGGCGCTGGCGGCACTCGGGCCGCGCGGCCCGGCGGCGGGGATCGTCGATGTCCCGGCCGGCTTCACGAACAGCGCCTTCGGCGTCACCGGCTTCCCCACCGCGACCGGCTATGACATCGCCTCCGGCTGGGGCACCATCTTCGCGCCGGCCTTCGTGCCCGCCCTCGTCGGGCAGGTCAACCGCCAGCACGGCCTGCCGGCCCGGCAGGCACGCCTGCTGATGAGTCAGCTGCAGGCCAGGATCAGGACGTCCGCCAGCAGGGTGGCCAGCGGCCGGACCGTCACGGTCACCGGAACCGGCTTCATCCCGGGCCGGTCCCCGAACGGCACCACCATCCTGGACGGGTTCGGCGTGTTCCTGCCGCTGCCGGGCCAGTTCGGGGTCACCAGCGGGCCGTTCGCCGACCCGACCTCGACGGTACCGGGACAGACGTGGGATGACGTGACCGCGACCCTCGCCGGGCCGGCGAAGAGCTCGCCCGCGCGGAGCCTCGCGGTGACCGGCCCCGACGGCAACGGCACCGTCATGGTCAGCATCCCGACGACCGGACTGGCGGCCGGCACGTACTCGGTGACGATCACCGGCCGCGTCCTGACGCAGCGCATCACGTTCACGGTCACCGGTGCGGCAGGACGGAGAGCATCGCCCTGACCTGGTGACGCCGCTAGTGTCGGCATCGTGACGGGTCTGGACGCCGAGGTCCTTGACTGGGCGTCGGCGGTCCTGGGCACCGGGGTCACGGTGCTGCGCGGCCTGCGCGAGGGCGGCTCGCCGTGGCTGCTGCGAGCCGGGGACCGCGAGGTGATCCTGCGGGTCACCCGCGGCGATAAGGCGGCGTGGACCGCGACGGAGGTCGCGGCGATGACCTGCGCGGCGCGGGCCGCGGACGCCGGCGTCCCGGTGGCGGAGCTGCTCGGCTACGACATCGCGGAGCGGACCGGGTACGGGCTGCTGCTCACCGCCCGCGCGGCGGGGACAAGCGTGATCCCGCCCGAGCCTGACCCGGAGCGGCTGCGGGCGCTGGGCGCGACAGCGGCGCGGATCAGCTCGGTCACGGCCGCCCCGGCACCGGGACTGCCGCTGCGGAGCGGGCCGATCGAGGACTCGGACTTCGCGCGGATGCGCCGCGAGCAGGGCGCGTCAGGCCTGCTCCGCGCGGCCGAGGCGGCGGTGGCCGCGACCCGGCCCGGCGATGACCGGCCGGGCCTGGTGCACGGCGACTTGTGGAACGGCAACACGCTATGGGACGAGGCCGGCAAGCTGACCGCGGTGCTCGACTGGGACTGCGCGGGCGTCGGGCCGTCCGGCATCGACCTCGGCTCGCTGCGCTGCGACGCAGCCTGGTCCCACGGCGCCGGGGCCGCCGTCCATGTCCTGCGCGGCTGGGAGGCCGAGGCGGGCAGGCCCGCGAGGGACGTTCCCTACTGGGACGCCGTCGCCGCGCTCGCCTCCCCGCCGGACATGGGCTGGTTCCCGGTGTCGATGGCCCTCGCGGGCCGCCCCGACCTGACCCGCGAGGTCATGCTCGCGCGCCGCGACGCCTTCCTGAGCGCCGCGCTCAGCCAGCTGCCAGCCGGCTAGGCCGATCCGATTCGGGCCGGGTCCCTGGCGACGGGACTTCCGGCGACGGGAGGCGAAGGTCGCTGGCGGGGCCAAGCGGAGCATGATGAGTAGACGCGGAGATGAACAGCCCTCGTGGCGGTGAGGAGTTCAGGTGACCGCGCACGCCGATGACATGGTCCTGGTTCCGCGAGCAGAGCTGGACGCGCTCCGGGCTGAGAACCGGCGCCTGCGACGTGAGGCCGGGGATCGTGAGGCCATGAAGCGCATCCGGTCAGACTCCGGGGAAGGCCGCACTTTCGCTCGCGAGGAACTCGCGGAGACGTGGGGCCAGGCCCTGCGCTAGCTGACCCGTTTCGCGACGCAGATCCGCTGCCAGGCGGGACAAGCTATCCCCAGAAGATCGCCATCGGGTCGCGGTTGATCTCGTCCAGCAAGCCGCCGACGTCGGATGTCGGGTCGAGCTGGTCATAGAGGGTGCCCAGCACCAGTGCCCGGGCGGCCAGGCGGGCCAG
Organism: uncultured Actinomycetota bacterium; assembly: GCA_963731085.1. Classification (GTDB taxonomy): domain Bacteria; phylum Actinomycetota; class Actinomycetes; order Streptosporangiales; family Streptosporangiaceae; genus DASUBV01. The sequence continues at coordinate 1,025,150 of CAVSUF010000018.1, read as the reverse complement.
GCCGGGATCGGCGCGCAGCGCTGTCTCCACGGATTCCTCGAGGTGGCCGGTGACCCAGGTGCCCACCTTGCCGAGGCAGCCAGACCGCTAGGGTTCCGGGACCATTGGCAGCTGAAGGAAACCGACTTAGCGGCCCGCCGTCCTGGATCAGGCGCAGGCCGTTAATCCGTTGCCGGTCGCCGTGCGGAGCGCCGATGATGGCGGCCATGGGCAGGACCCGGCGTGCTGACATGTTCACCGCGGACGGCAGGCCGTCTGACGATGACCCGCGGGAGAACGGGCCGAGGCTGGGCGGCGAGCGCGCCACGCTGGCCGAGGCCCTGCGCCGCCAGCGCCTGACGCTGGAGCTGAAGTGCGCGGGCCTGGACGCGGAGGCCATGGCCCGGCGTTCCGCCGAGCCGTCGACGATGTCGCTGCTGGGGCTGGTGCGGCACCTGGCCGAGACGGAGCGCGCGACGTTCCGGGTGCTGATGGCAGGCCAGGACGTGCCCCGGCTGTTCTGCTCCGCCACCGACCGGGACGGTGACTTCGATGGCGCGGTTCCCGATCCCCGGGTGGTCGCGGAGGCATGGGCGGCCTGGCGTGCGGAGGTGGACTTCGGCACGCGGTTCGTGGCCGCGGCGCCCAGCCTCGACATCACCGCCGGTGATCCCCTGAACCACCATGGCAGCGGCGGGGGGCCGATCTCGCTGCGCGAGGTGCTGGTCGGGATGATCGAGGAGTACGCCCGCCACATGGGTCACGTCGACCTGCTGCGCGAGCGGATCGACGGGCGCGTGGGTCAGTGATGATCCGGAGCTGGGCGGATCCGGCCTGACGCGGCTCGCGCCAGCCGGTCCCGCGCATCGCGGCGGTGCGGGTTCTCCTGGTGCCGGCCGCCTGATGCGGGGGAGATTCAGGGGCGGAACAGCGTTACTCAGAGAACTCTGTTACCGGTTCGGTAGCCGGCTTGGTGATGTCGGTGAGCCAGGAGGGCGGCGCACGCGCGCTTTCGTGGTTACCGTTAGACGGCCCGGGCGCCGGGAAGCGTTCCGGGGTGGACGGCCGGACAGGGTGATCAAGGATGATCAGCGGGGACCGCGTGAGTGCGGCCGGGAGGCCAGACGGCTTCGTGGGGCGCGAGCGGGAGCTGGGCGAGTTGCGCCGGCTGGCCAGCGGGACACGCGCGGTAGCGCTGTGCGGGGAGGGGGGCATCGGCAAGACGCGGCTGCTGCGGCGGCTGGTGGACGACCTGGCCCCGGACTACCCGGGTGGCACGTTCCTCGTCGGCCTCGCCGACCTGGGCCAGCCGGATCTCCTGACCGCCCGGGTGGCCTCGGCCATCGGCGTGGCCGAGGAGCCCGGCGTCCCGCTGCCGGATTCCCTGGCCGTCGCGCTGAGCGGCCGGCGCCTGGTGCTGGCCCTCGACGGCTGCGACCACCTGATGGACGCGTGCACCCGCCTGTGCCAGCAGCTGCTGGCCGATGCGCCCGGCCTGCTGGTCGTCACGACCACCCGGGCGGCGGCCGGTGGCGGGCGCGGCCGCGTGGGCGGTGCCGCCGCTCGCGTCGCCCGCGGTCGGCCTGGCTGACCCGGAGCAGGCGCTTCGCTGCGAGGCGGTGCGGCTCTTCACCGTGCGCGCCGCCGCGGCCGCGCCCGGCTTCGCGCTGGATTCCGGCAACTGCGCCGCCGTGGGGGAGATCTGCCGGGCGCTGGGCGGCCTGCCGCTGGCCATCGAGCTGGCCGCGGCCTGGGCCGGGGACCTGACCGCCGGGCAGATCGCGGCCAGCCTGGCCGACCGGTTCTGCCTGGTCCCGGGCCAGGGCGGCGCCGGGCTGGCGGGGAGCGCCCCGCGCATCGTCCGCGCCATGATCGACTGGAGCCATGACCGGCTCCGCCCCGATGAGCAGATCCTGCTGCGCCGCCTGGCCGTGTTCGCCGGCTGGTCGCTGGAGATGGCCGAGCGGGTCTGCGCCGACGACCAGCTCTCGGCGGCGCGGATCGGTGCCCTGCTGGCCGGGCTGGCCGGCCGGGCGCTGATCCAGCAGGAGGGCGACCTGGCCGGGGAGAGCCGGTTCCGGATGCTGGACACCGTCCGCGACTATGCCGCGGGCCGGCTGGACCGGGCAGGCGAGACCACGGCCGTGCACCGCCGGCTGCGTGACTACGCCATCCCCGTCGGCGAGTACTTCCTGTCCATCATGATGGCCCAGGTCCCGGCGCACTGGTCGGTCCGGCTTCAGCTGTTCCAGCGCTACCGCGTCGACGCCGACAACATCCGCTCGGTGCTGGGCTGGTGCCTGGAGCAGGGCGACGTCGAGGCGGGGCAGCGCCTGTGCGCGTCATTCGGGGGGTGCTGGCAGGCCCTCGGCGACTCCGCCGAGGGCACCCGGTGGGTGAGCGCGTTCCTGGCCGCGGACCAGTCCGGGGTGCCGGACTCGGTGCGCGGGCCGGCCTTGTCGACCGCGGCATTCCTGATCCTCGGCACCGACCATCAGCAGGCCGGGCGCTGGGCCGCAGCGGCGCTGGCGGCGTGCCGCGCGGCCGGGAACGAGCTGTTCACCTCGGCCAGCCTCAGCCTGCTCTCGCAGGCGGCCTTGCGCTCTGGCCAGCCCGGCGATGCCGTGCGCTACGCCGCCGAGGCGGTGGCGAACGCCCGGCGGGCCGAGGACCGGTGGAGCGAGGGCTACGCGCTGACCATCTGCGCCGAGGCGCAGGCCGCCGCGGGCCAGCTGGAGGAGGCGCGGGAGTCTGCCGAGGCCGGCGTCTCGGTCCTGCTCGGGATCGACCAGTGGTGGGGAGCGGCCGCCACGAAGATCAGCCTGGCCGGCATCTGCCGGGCGCTGGGGGAGCTGGACACGGCGCGGGCCCACTACGAGGCGGCGCTGCCGCTGCTGGTCAGGGGCGACCCGCAGACCGCCCGCTGCCTGGACGGCCTGGGCCGCGTGGCCCTCGACCAGGGCGACCTGAGCAGGGCACGCACCTACCTGGCCCGGGGCCTGAAGCTGAGCCTGCGCGCCGGGAGCAGCAGCGGGATCTGCCGCAGCCTCCTGGCGTTCGCCCGGCTGGCGGTCGGCGAGGGCAGCCCTGACCGCGCCGTGCTGCTGGCCGCGCGCCGCCACCGCGCTGAGCCCGGCCGCGCGGCAGCCGTCCGCAGCCGCCGGCAGCGAGCAGCAGCCCGGGCGCGCGGTCCAGCGGTGTCTCGATGCCGCGGCCGGCCTGGGCCAGGCCGAGGTCGACCGCCTGTGGGCCGCCGGGCTGAAGCTCACCGCCGTCGCGGCGGCCGAGCTGGCATTCGGCCCGCCCCGGGCCAGCGGCTGACCCGGCGGGTCAGCTCGGCCCGGTGACGACGAACAGCGCGATCGCGATGTACTGGCATGCCGCGGCGGCGCAGACGAAGGCGTGAAAGACCTCGTGATAGCCGAATACGGCCGGGACCGGGTCGAGGCGGCGGTGGTAGGCGATGGCCCCGGCGGTGTAGAGCAGGCCGCCCGCGATCATGAGCACGCCGGGCGCGACGCCGGCGTGGATCCACACGCCGGGCAGGGCCAGGCCGGCGACCCAGCCCAGGCCCAGGAACGTCGCGCCGACCAGGCGCTCGGGCGCGTTCATCCAGGCCAGGTGGATCCCGGTGGCGGCGAGCGTAAGCGTCCACAGCGCGATCAGGCCGATCAGCCCGGGCAGGCCGGGTGTGGCCAGGAGGAACGCGGGGGTGGCCGTGCCGGCGATGAGGAAGAAGATCATCGTGTGGTCGGCTCGCTGCAGCCGCCGGCTCCACGCGGCACTCCAGGTCCCGCGGTGATACAGGGCGCTGGTCCCGAACAGCGCGCTGACGCTGGCCGCGTAGATAGCGGCCGCCGCGATCTGCGCCGCCCCGGCAGCACGGACGATCAGGAGCGTGCCGAGCACCAGCGACGCCTCGAAGAAGGCCAGGTGCAGCCAGCCGCGCAGGGCCGGCCGGGCGTACCACACGCCGCGCCGGGCGTCGTACAGAGCGCCGGCCGTCCCGGCCGGGGGCTCCGCCGCCGCTGGGCTGGTGGCTGTCATCATCGGCCTCGCTCGGCGCCGCGTCTCGGCGACCCTGGATGTCGCCGATGTCCGTAACCCCGAGTGTCGCCCATAGACCGGCATGCTGCGGCCCGCGCCAGAATTCCGTGGCCTGGCCCGGCCGGGCGGGCTAAGCTCGGCAGGCCGCCGCACGGCGCGGCGTGGCTGACCGGAAAGGAGGCGCGATGTCCGCTTACCATCAGGCGCCTCCGGGAACCAGCCGATAGCGGTCCTGGTCGCGCCTCTGCTCAGCAGAGGAATGACATGACGTCAGAATCAGCTTCACAGTCGATCCAGGCCGGCCGGTCCGACGACATCCCGACGCGCTGGGACGAGCGCACGGTCCTGACTACCTTCCTGGACTACGCCCGCGACACGGTGCATGCCAAGTGCGCGGGCCTGTCGGATGCGGACGCCCGCCGGGCGCCCCTGCCCGCTTCGCCGCTCATGACGATTTCCGGGCTGGTCAGCCACCTGCGCTGGGTCGAGACCTCGTGGATCGAGGCCACCCTGCTCGGCGGCGCGATCAACGCGCCGTGGACGGACGACGATCCTGATCGCGAGTTCCGGATCGCGGTCGAGGTGCCGCTCACCCGGCTGCTGGATGAGTACCGGGCGGCCTGCGCCCGGCACCGCGACCTGGTGGCCTCCCTCGACCTGGACGCGCCGTCCCTGGGCGCCCTGGGCTGGCGGGCTGAGCCGGTCACGCTGCGCTGGATCCTGTTCCACCTGACCGAGGAGACGGCCCGGCACAACGGCCACATCGACATTCTCCGCGAACTGGCCGACGGCAGCCGCGGACGATAACGCCGGGCGCGGCGCCGCGCCGGGTCAGGTCGGCAGCGGCGAGGGGTGCCGGGGCTGGTAGATGGCGAGCTCGGAACCGTCCGGCAGGCGGATGGCGGCCAGCAGGCCCCAGCGCTGATCGGTGACGTCCCGCGCTACCTCGACGCCCTTGCCCCGCAGGTCAGCCACCGTGGCATGAATGTCGTCGCACATCAGGTACAGCTCGTGGCGGCTGCCGTCGTCAGCGGGGTGGACGGCGAGCTCGGCCGGGGGCAGGGCGAAGACCGGCCAGCCGCCGCCCGCGTCCAGCGACGGCAGGCCGAGGACATCGCTGAGGAACGCGCGGACCGGGCCGGCCTCGGGGGAGAACACGATGGCATGCACGCCGGTGATCACCCCGCGATCCTAGCCGCCGCCCGGCCCCGCCGGCCCGGCCCCGGCGGGCGGGGTCGCCCGGACGGCTGGTTTGATGGGGTCATGAGTGGCGGCGATGAGGTTCCGCGGGTGGTCCGGGCCAGCCGGGTGATCGCGGCGGGGCCGGGGGAGATCTTCGAGCTGATCGCGGACCCGGCTGCGCAGCCGCGCTGGGACGGCAACAAGAACCTGGCCGCGGCGCCCGGCGGGCAGCGCGTCCGCCGAGCGGGCGAGGTATTCGTGATGACCCTGACCACCGGGGCGGTCCGGGAGAACCACGTGGTGGAGTTCGAGGAGGGCCGCGCCATGGCCTGGCGGCCGGCCGAGCCGGGGCAGGAGCCGCCCGGGCACCTGTGGCGCTGGGACCTCGAGCCGGCCGGCGCGTCCGGGACCCGGGTCACCGGCACCTATGACTGGACCCGGCTGGCCGATGAGACCCGCCTCGCGACGGCCCGCGCGATGACCGCGGACCGGCTGCGCGCCTCGCTGGACCGGCTCGCCGCCCTCGCCGAGAGCCCCTGACCTCCGGCGGGGCCGGCCTGGCCGCGCGCCCGCGCGCCGGTCAGGCCCCCGGCGCGCCGAGCTGGCGGAGAAGGCCGCGGTAGTCGGTCATGACGAACTCCTCGGTGATTCGCCCGTCGTCGCCGAACCGGAAGATGTTCATGAGGTCCATGACCACCCGGGCGCCCGTGGGTTCCACCGGCCGGCGGGTGACTGGGTGAACCGGCGGGCGAAGGTGCCCTCGATCCGGGTCTGGCAGGCGATGTGCCCGCCCTCGGCGATGACGATTCCGCGCCGGATGGCGCGATCGTCGAAGGCGGCCCGGAGCGACCCGAAGTACCCGGCCAGCCCGGCGTAGCCGACATCGAACCCGGGGCCGTGGAAAACGAAGGCCTCCGCGTCAAAGAGGAGTCGGCTTCCGCCTGGTCCGCGCCGGAACCAGCAGCTCGCCGGCCCGGACCAGGCGCGCGCTCGCCGGACGGGCTAGGCGGGCGCGACAACGGCAGGCCGCGTCGTCGGCCATGATCGTGACCGTTTGTCCGGTGTTGTCAACGTAAACACGGTCGCGATCATGGCCAATCCACCGCTCCGGCAGCGGCGGCTCCGGGCCGCTGACCCAGTGCACCGACCCGTCGGCGTCGTCCTCGTCGTCGCCGGGCATCTCCCACGGCCGGGTCCCGTCGCAGCCGGTCACGTAGCCGCGCGACTCGTACCGGTACCGGGTGCCGGGCGCGATCAGCACCGCTGCCCCGCGCTGGTCTGAGCGGCCAGGCTCAGCCGCGCCCAGTCCGCCCGGTACAGCAGGCCGACCACGACCTGCTCGTCCGCCATGACTAGTCCTTGCGGCCGACGGCGGCGAGGAAGCCGTCGAACTCGTAGGGAACCGGGAAGGGCGGCCGCCACTGGGAGACGTGCACGAGCCCCGGCTCGACCAGGGAGAATCCTGCGAGGAACGGGATGACCCGGGCGGGGTCGCGGTAGGTGATCCGCGAGGTGGCGTTGTCGTAGACCCGGCTGGCCTCGCCGCTGCGGGCCGCTACCCGGGGCGGCGCGCCGTGCGCGGTCCCGTGCGACAGGATCAGGTAGCTGCCCGGGGCGAGGGCGTCGCGGATCGCGGCCACCAGCGCGGCCGGGTCCTCGGCGTCGGTGACGAAGTGCAGGATGGCCAGGAGCAGGACGCACACGGGCCGGCTGAAGTCGAGCAGCCCGGTGATCTCCGGGTCGGCCGAGCAGGCTGGCCGGATCGCGGATGTCGCCGGCCACGAAGCCGACGCCCGGGGTACTGCCCAGCAGGGCACGGGAGTGCGCGGCGACGACTGGGTCGTTGTCCACGTAGGCGGCCCGGGCGGCCGGGCTGATGGCTCGGGCGACCTCGTGGACGCTTTCCTGGGTCGGCAGGCCGGCCCCGATGTCGAGGAACTGGCCGACCCCCTGGCTGGCCGCGAAGCGGACGGCGCGGTACAGGAACGCGCGGTTGAGCCGGGCGAACGCCGGCACGGCCGGCGCCATCTCGGTGAGCCTCGCGACGGCGGCCCGGTCGCTGGCGTAGTTCTCCTTGCCGCCCAGCATGTAGTCGTACATGCGGGCCACGTTCGGCACCGTCGGGTCCAGCGCGGGCGACTCGCGTGGTAACTCGGCCATGTGCGGTACTCCGTACCATCCAGGATGAACGCCGCCGTTCAGGCGAAAGCCTAGATCACTAGCCAAGCCGGGGCGAGGGACGGCCCGGAGCCGGCTTACGGGATGCCCGCGCCCGCCACGTCGAGCGTGATGGTGTAGACCGAGCCTGGCCAGGCCGAGTGCCCGGAACTGCTCCAGCACCTCGGCCCGCGCCGGCCTCGGGCTCCGCCGCGTCGGCCATGAGCTGCAGCGCGGCTGGCGGCACCCGGCCGCCGAGGACGAACAGCGTGCGGCGGTCATGGCCGCCGAACGAGCAGGCGATGGTCCACCGCGGGTCGGACGAGATCCGGGCCAGGACCCGGCCGCCCCGGGCGACCCGGATCAGCTCGGCGCTGAACGGCGAGGCGACCCACACCGCGCCCTCGGAGTCCAGGCAGATGCCGTCGGGGAACCCGCCGGGCACGTCGGCGTAGGTGGCCCGGCCGCCGAGGCTGCCGTCGTCGCGGATCTCGAACTGGGTGACCCGCTCGCCGTAGGTCTCCGCCACCAGCAGGTGCCGGCCGTCCGGCGTCACCACCGAGCCGTTGGGGCCGGCCAGGCCCTCGGCGCCCACCTCGGCCGAGCCGTCCGGGCGCACGATGACGATTCCCTCGCTCCGCTGCGACGCCGGGGTTCCGGCCGGGTACCGGCGGCGCAGCCCGACGTAGGCGACGTCGGCCCGGGACACGACCATGTCGTTGAGGTGCGATCCGCCCAGTCCGGCCAGGTCGGCGTGCACGGAGATGGCGCCGTCGCGGATGCGGAGCACCTGCTGCCCGCGCGTCGCGGCCAGCAGCATCGAGCCGTCGCCGGTGAAGCCGATCCCGGACGGCACGTCGGCGATGTCGATCGTCTCGGCGACCTCGCCGCTGATCGTCATCTTGGTGACGGTGCGGGCGGCCATGTCCGAGAACCAGAAGTAGCCGTCGTGCCACCGGGGGGACTCGGGGAACAGGGCGCCGGAGTAGACCTCGTCGAAGTCACTCATGCTCAGCTGGTCGTCATCCATCGCGCCTCCTGTCGTCGCCCGGTCCGCGCAGCTCGCGCTTGAGCACCTTGCCGGCCGCACTCCGGGGCAGGGACGGCAGCTCGCGCCAGAGCCGCGGCACCTTGTATCCGGCCAGCCGCGACCGGCACTGGCCGTCCAGGGCCGCCTCGGTCACGGCGACGCCGGGCCGCCGCACCCAGCAGGCGGTGACCCGCTCGCCCCACACCTCATCCGGCGTCCCGATCACCGCCACGTCGGCCACGCCGGGATGGGTCAGCAGCACGTCCTCGACCTCGCGCGGGTACACGTTCGACCCGCCGGTGATGATGACGTCCTTGGCGCGGTCCACGATCGACAGGAATCCCTCATCGTCGGCGACGGCGATGTCGCCGGCCGACAGGAAGCCGTCGGCCGTGGTGCAGGCCCGCGTGGCCGCGTCGTCGTGGAGGTAGCCGTTCATCAGGTACGGCGAGCGGCTGTACAGCTCGCCGGGGACGCCGGGCGGCACCGGGAGGCCGTCGGTGCCCAGCAGCCGGACCTCGGTCGCGAACCACGGATGGCCGACACTGCCGGGCTTGCGGCGGGCATCGGCGGGCCTGAGGCTGGCGACGATGCCCGCCTCCGTCGACCCGTACAGCTCGTGCACGCCGCAGTGCGGGAACGTGTCCAGCACCCATTCCTTCAGCGACCACGGCAGCGCCGCGGCGTTGAAGTACAGGGTGTCCAGCGAGGAGAGATCGTGCCGCCGGATCGCGGTGGCTCCGAGTCCGCGGATGAGCTGCGCGTGGGTGGGCACCAGGAACACCGACTGCGCGCGCCGCGCGGCTATCTCGGCCAGCACCTGCTCGGGATCGAAAGCACGCAGCATGCTCACGGTCCCGCCGCAGTACGCGGCGCCGTAGGCGAAGGCGAAGCCGGCGCCGTTGTGCATCGGCGCGACCGCGATGGTGCGCCGCCCCGGTCCCAGGCCCCAGTCGAGCGCGGCCGCGTAGAACGTCAGCGACCGGGACCGGTGGCTGATCTGCACGCCCTTGGGCTGGCCGGTGGTGCCCGAGGTGTAGGCGACGCAGAACGGGTCGAGCTCGCGCACCGCGACACCCGGGTCGGCGGCCGGGGCCGCGGCCAGCGCCGCCTCGTACCCGCGCCCCACCGTTGTCCCGTCGAGTGACCAGGTCACCGCGATGCCAGGGTCGGCCAGGGCGGACCCGGCGGCGGCCGCGAACGCGTCATCGGCGATCACCGCGCGGGCACCCGAGTGGCGCAGGATGTGCCCGATCTCGGCGGTGGTGAGCCGGGGGTTCAGCGGCACCATGGGCAGGCCGGCCAGGGCCAGCCCGGCCGCGATCTCCGGGTACTCCAGCCGGTTGCCCAGCATGACGGCCACCCGGTCGCCGGGGGCGAGCCCGGCGCTCAGCAGGCCGGATCCGACCCGGCAGGCCCGGTCATAGAGCGCGGCGAACGTGAGCTGACGGCGGCCGTCGTGCACCGCGGCGGCGGACGGGGTGGCCGCGGCGAACCCGCGGATCCCGCTCGCGATGCTGAGGTCGGCGCCGCCGCGCCGGATCGCCATCAGCCGGCCCCGGCGGGCGCGGCGGCGCGCCGCCCGGCGCCACCCGGCCCGGAGCGCGGGAATGCCAACAGATGACATACATCAGATAATAGGAGATGCGCTGCCAGCGCGGGCGGAATGTTGGCCGGGACCACGGCCGCGGTTCTGTCTGAGGATTTACAGTAAGACGTGCGAGCGCGGGCGGCACGCCCGCAGGGGATCGGAGATGCCGGTGGCTGAGACGTCAACAGGGGCGGCACGGCGGGCGCCCGTCCGCATTCCCGACAGCGAGCGCATCCGGCAGGCCCAGCGCAGCCGGCAGGAACTGAGCGTCAAGCGGATCCGGCCCGCGTACGAGCAGGTGGCCGAGCAGCTGCGCGAGCTCATCCTCAACGGGACGCTCTCGCCCGGCGACCAGCTGCCGGTCGAGGCCGAGCTCTCGACGATCTTCGGCGTGAGCCGCAGCACGGTGCGCGAGGCGCTGCGCCTGCTCAGCTCGCAGAGCCTCATCTACACCGCCCGCGGCGTTACCGGCGGCACGTTCGTGGCCGAGACGAGCCCCGACGCGATCAGCGACTACCTCGAGACCAGCATCGGGCTGCTGAGCGGCAGCCACGAGATCACCGCCGATGAGCTGCTGGAAGCGCGGGACCTGCTGGAGGTGCCGGCCGCGCGGCTGGCCGCCCTGCGGCGCACCGACGAGCACCTGGCGGCGATGCGCAGCGCCATCGCCCAGGAGAAGGCCGAGACCGACCGGGGCCTGCGCTTTGAGCACCACCAGCGGTTTCATGCCGCGCTGCTGGACGCGGCCGGCAACAAGCTGCTGGACCTCATGACCGTGCCAGTATTCCGGGTCATCCGGTCCCGGTTCCTGGAGGAGCAGCCGAGCCGGAAGTTCTGGAACCAGGTCGACGACGATCACGAGGAGATCCTCAGCCTCATCGCGGCCGGTGACGCCGACCAGGCGGCGCTGCGCATGCACGCGCACCTGGCGCGGCTGCGGTCGATCTATGCCAGGGCCGGGACCCCGTAGCTTTCACCCGGCCTGTGTCTTGTCGGCAGTTGTCAGACTTTTGTTACCATGGTGTCGCTCCGGCTGCCGCGCCGCGCCGGGCGGGAAGGACGGCACCGTGCGCTTCAGGACCCCGCTCTGTGACCTGCTCTCCATCGAGCTGCCGATCATGCAGGCGGGGATGGGGAAAACCCACGGCACGCCGACCCCGCCCGCGCTGGTCGCGGCGGTGTCGGAGGCCGGCGGCCTGGGCTGCCTGGGCGCTTCCGGGCTGGAGCCCGACGAGCTCTCCGACTGCCTGACCCAGATCAGGTCGCTCACGGACCGGCCCTACGGGGTCGACCTGCTGCTGCCCGCCGATAACCAGCGCACCCGGGCCGACGTCCGCGCCGAGCTCGCGGCCCGGTACCCGGACCATGTCGCGTTCATGGGCACGCTGTTCGAGCGGTACGAGCTGGACGAGACGCACATGCCCCGGCAGTTCGCCCTCGGCCCGGCGCTGGCCGCGCGGCAGCTGGAGGTGGTGCTGGACCACCACGTTCCCGTCCTGGTCATCGGCCTCGGCGATCCCGGCGCGATCGGCGCGGCGGCCAGGAGCGCGGGCACCCGGCTGATGTCACTCGCGGGCTCGCCCGAGCACGCCCGCCGCCACGTCAGCGGGGGCGTTGACGCGGTGATCGCGCAGGGGCACGAGGCCGGCGGGCACGTGGGAACGATCAGCACGTTCCCGCTGCTGCCGGCCGTGGTGGACGCGGTGTCCCCGGTCCCGGTGGCCGCTGCGGGCGGCATCGCGGACGGCCGGGGCCTGGTCGCGGCGCTCGCCCTCGGCGCGCAGGCGGTCTGGTGCGGCACGCTGTTCCTGTTCGCGGCAGAGGCCGACGTGGCGCCCGAGCAGCGGGTCCAGCTGTCCGGCGCGGGCAGCCGGGACCTGGTCGTGAGCCGCTGCTACACCGGCAAGCCGGCCCGGGTGGTGCGGACCGCGGTCATTGACGACTGGTCGGCCAGCGGCCTGGACCTGCTGCCGATGCCGCTGCAGCAGGTGCTGATGGATGACTTCGTCGAGGCGGCGCACGCGGCCGGGCGCTGGGATCTCGTCAACAACCCGGCCGGGCAGGTAGCGGCCAGCCTGACGGGGCAGCGGCCGGCCGCGCAGATCGTGGCTGACCTCATGCGGCAGGCCCACCAGGTGCTCGACGACATCGCCTGACCGCGTGCCTGGCCCGCGCGTGCCCGGCCAGCGCGCGCCGCCAGCCGGTCAGCCGGTGCCGGCCGTGCCCGCCGCGAGCGGCCGCCGTCCCGCGACGGCGCTGGCCGGGCCGACGGCCAGCCGGCCCGGATCGCCGGGCACCACGACGCGCAGCGCGACCGTGATCGTGTCGCCGTCGGCCTGGCTGACCTCGCCCTCGCACCGGACCGTCTCGCCGGCGTAGACCAGGCTGGCGAACCGGAACTCCAGGGCCTGCAGGACCGCGTCGGGCCCGAGCCAGTCCTGCACGGCCTGGGCCAGCAGCGCGCCCAGCAGCTGGCCGTCGACGACCGGCCGGGGCAGCCGGGCGGCGGCGGCGTACCCGGGGTCGTAGTGCAGCCGGTGCCAGTCCCAGGTGGCCCCGGCGTAGGCGATCATGCCCGGCAGCCCGATCGTCCGGGTCAGCGCCGGCACCGCGGTGCCGGGGCGGATGTCGTCCCACGGCGTCATGTCGGCTCCAGCGCGGTGTAGATCAGGGTCTCGGTATTGGTGACCAGCAGTTCCCCGGAGGCCCGGGCGTACTCCGCGACCGAGGTGACGATCAGCATGTCCAGCCCGCGCGAGGTGGTCCGCTCGGACATGCCGGTGATCCGCCAGGTCGCCGTGATCACGTCGGCGGGCAGCACGGGGGAGTGGAAGACGTAGGAGTTGCCGCCGCGGACCAGGCGGGTGCCGGGCACCTCCAGGTGCCAGCCGTGGCCGGCGTACCCGTCGGGGTCCGGGGGCAGCGCCGCGTACTGGTTGGTCTCGCAGATCAGCGTGGGCGGCGCGAGGACGTCCGGGTACCCGTGCGCCCGGGCGAACTCCTGGTCGGTGTAGAGCGGGTTGTGATCGCCGACGGCGAGCGCGAAGTACCGCAGCGCGGCGCGGCCCAGCTCCTCGGGCGCGGTGTAGCTGACCTCCTGGCCGATCCGGGCCCGCAGCTCCGGCGTGAGCAGGCTCATGGCGCCAGCAGCGCGGTCGGGATGACCTCGAGCAGGAACTCCGGCCGTAGCAGCCCGGCGCAGACGGCGCCTACCGAGGCCGGCCACGGCGGCCGCAGCAGGCGCTCGCGGACCGCGGCGACCACGCGGTAGTCCGGCAGCCCGGCGGGCGTCACGTACTCGAGCGTCTCGATCAGGTTCTCGGCCCGGCCGCCCGCGTGCTCCAGCAGGTGCCGGATGCTGCCGTAGGTGTGCTCGGCCTGCGCGCCCAGGTCGCCGGGGTACAGCGCCTCTTGCGTCTGCGGGTCGAGCGCGCCGAAGCCGGACATGAACAGCAGCCGCCCGGCCCGGACCGCCGGGCTGCAGGACAGCGTGCGGTACCGGTCCCAGCCCGGGTTGACCAGCTCGGGTTCCGCCCGGCTGGCGGTGACGTCCAGCGCCACCAGCGCGCCCGGCACCGCGAGCCGGTCGATCAGGATGCCCGCGGCGGCCGGGTACACCGGCCCGAGCAGCTCCCGCCGGACCCGGTGCGTGGTGCGGTAGGCATCCCGCGTGGCCGGGGTCGAGTAGTCCACCGTCCGCACCACCCTGGCCAGCGGCAGCCCGGCATGGGCGAGCAGCGCCCGGGCGCGACCGAGGCAGTACCGGTACTGGCCGGCGAAGTCGCCCGGCGCCACGAGCTCGCCGCCGGCGCCGACGGGCAGCAGCGTGGGCAGGTGCACCACGCCGCCGGCCTCGGTGAGCGTCGTGCGGTGCCAGCGGGTGCCCGGCCCGGCGGTGACGCTGGTGCCGCCGGACCGGTGCGCCGTCACCTGCACCTCGATCAGCGCCGCGCGCCGGACCAGCCGGTCCACGATCACGGTGCTGAGCACGGGCTCGTGCGCGCCGAGTACCTCCCGGCGGACCCGCTCGGCCTCCGGGTAGTGCTCCAGGCCCGCGGTCGTCACGTTCTCCGTGATGTGCACGACGTCGGCGAACGTCAGGTCCGCCGCGGCCAGGATCGTGCCGATCTTCTCGTACATGGTGGCCGACTGCTGGGCCATGCTGCCGCCGATGGCCATCTTCGCCGCGGCGTCGTTCCAGACCGCGCCGGAGTGCCCGGACAGCCAGGCATGCTCCCCGTCATGACGGCCCAGGCAGAACGTGAAGCCCTCGTAGGGGAAGTACGGGAAGCTGGCCGGGATGATCGCCGGGACGGTCACGCCGCACCCTCCTTAATCACGCGCCGGGCCAGGTCAGGCACGCAGCGCAGCGACGGCAGCGCGGCCAGCCCGAGCACGGCCCCGGCGAGCTCGGCGGCGACGGGGGAGCCGCCGCAGTTGGCGGTGAACTTGGCGATGACGTCAGCGTCGGTCATCGGCTCGGCCGCCGTGCCGCGGCTGCCGGGCACCTCGCCGGTGACCGTGCGCCCGTCGGTGAGCACGATGTCGACCCGCCCGGCGGCGTCGGCGGCCGGGCCGTCCCCGGCGGTGCGGACCGCCCGCACCCGGCTGGCCAGCTCGGCGACCTGCGGCCGGGCGATGGACTCGGCCGAGTAGGTGGACAGCCCGACGGCCCGGTCGGCGAGCAGGGCGGCGACGCTCCACGGCAGGCTGAATTTGGCATCGTAGGCGGTCCGCGGGCGCAGCTTGGCCGGCCAGGGCTCGCATACGATCGCCGCGCTATCGGGATGAACGCAGGCGACCACGCTCACCACCTCTCCAGGGTCGGGCACCTGCGCCAGTACCCTTCCGACCGCGTCCAGCGTGGCGTGCAGCAGCTGGCAGGCCGGATACGGCTTGATGCCGACGGCGGCCGTCTCCCAGCGCTGGCCGAGCCCGTCGAGGACGCGGGCCAGGCTGGCCGGGCGGGCCGACAGCGCCGCGTACAGGCCCTTGCCGCCCTCCAGCACGGAGGCGGGCCCGGTGGCGCCGGCGGCGGCCAGCCGGGCGGCCAGGATGCCGCTGTGCGCCGCCATTCCCGGGTGAAGCTGCTTGGTCGAGGCCCCGGTGCTGAGGAACTCGAGCAGGCCGCCGGCCGCGCTGCCGGCCATGCCCAGGGCGTCGGTGATCACGGGCACGGGCGACCGGGCCAGCAGCGCCGCGATCAGCGCCGCGGAGAACACGCCGCAGGCGCTGGTGGCGTGGATACCGCGGGCGTGAAACCCGTGCGGCGCGGCCGCGGCGATCCGGCAGACCGCCTCGTACCCGGCGATCGCCGTCCGCAGCACCTCCGCGCCGCTGGCGCCGGCCTGCTCGCCGACCGCGAGCGCGGCCGGCAGCACCGCGGCGGTGGCGTGCACCAGCCCGCCCGGATGGGTGTCGTCGAAGTCGAGCGCGTGCAGCAGCGTCCCGTTGGCCAGCGCGGCGGCGGGCGCTGATACCCGCGTTCCGGTGCCGAGGATCGTTGCCTCGGGCGGCCCGCCCAGGCCCGCCGCGACCTGGACAGCCGGCTCGGCGGCGCGGGCCAGGGCGGCGGCCAGCGCGGTGCCGAGCCCGTCCAGCAGGTGCAGGCAGGCGGCGCGGCGCACGCCGTCCGGGACCTGGTCCAGCGCCAGGTCATGAGCCCAGGCCGCGAGCTGGCGGCTGAGGGTGGGCCGGGCGCGGTCATCGGCCCGCCGCCGCGGGGGGCGGGGCGCCCGTACCCTCCGGCGCGGTACTCTCCGGCGCCGGCCGAAGGCGCCGCGCTGCTCCAGTCCGGCGATCTCGGCCTGGTCATAGCCCAGCAGGTCGCGCAGGATGCGCTCGCGGTCCTCGTCCCGCGCGGGCGCCCGGCGGTAGTCGGGGGCGGCGTCCCCCACACGCACCGGCGAGGCCAGCTGGCGGACGCGGCCGAACCTCGGGTGATCGGTCTCCACGATGAGGCCGCGCGCCGCCGTGTGCTCGTCGGCCAGGGCGCCCGCCATGTCGTTGACCGGCCCGCACGGGATGGCCGCCGCGTACAGCAGGCTGAGCCACTGGGCCACGGTCTTGCGCGCGAACTCCGCCTCCAGCACCGGCAGGAGCGCGTCCGCGTGCTCGCCGCGGCTCGCGAACGTCGCGAACCGGGGATCGGCCGCGAGGTCGGGGCGCTGCAGCACGCCGGTGAGCCGCTGCCAGAACTTCTCCTTCGCGCAGCCGACCACCAGCCAGCCGTCGGCGGCCTGGAAGTTCTGGAACGGCACCAGCGACGGGTGCGCCGAGTGCCGGGTGCGCTGCGGGGTCCAGCCCTCGTTGAGGTACCAGGTGGCCGGGTAGGTCAGCAGGCTGACCGCGGTGTCGTACAGGCTGAGGTCGCAGTCCATGCCCGTGCCGTCCCGCCGGGCCGCGTGCAGCGCGGCCAGCAGCGCGAGCGCCGCGACGAAGCCGCCGGAGTAGTCGACCAGCGAGAGCCCGGTCTTGGCGGGCGGCCCGCCCGGCTCGCCGGTGACCGACATCCACCCGGCCAGGCCCTGCAGGATGTAGTCATAGCCGGGCTCGGCCGAGCGCGGGCCGGTCATCCCGAAGCCGGACAGCGAGCAGCACACGATGGCCGGGTTGAGGTGCCGGAGGTCGTCGTAGGTGATCCGCATCTTGGCCGGGACGTCGCCGCGCAGGTTGGAGTAGACGGCGTCGCTGCGGCGGACCAGGTCCTCGAAGACGCCGCGGCCCGCCGGGCACGTGATGTCGAGGGACAGGCTCTGCTTGTTGCGGTTGAAAGTCTCGAAGAACAGCGAGTCCTCGCCCTCGGCGAACGGCGGCACGTAGCGCCCGACGTCGCCGTCGGCCTGCGGATCCTCGATCTTGATCACTTCAGCGCCGAGGTCGGCCAGGTGCACGGTGCCGAACGGCCCCGCGCCGTACTGCTCGAGCGAGACGATCCGCACGTCCTGGAGCGGCTTCATGCCCGGCCGGTCCTCCTGTCTGTCCGCAGACCCGCACGACGTTAAAGGTCCGATGTTTCAACGTCAAGGCTTCGCCCAACAGCGCGCGGCCACCCCTAGGGTGCGGGCGCCTTGTGCTGAAAAGGCACGAATGTTCAGGTTTGATCACTCAAAGCGATGCTCAATTCGCGCATTGCGCTAGATCCGCTGGTAAGGGGGTTGACGCCCGACATCATAGCTGCCTATGGTTTGACAACTGTAGACAGGCGGTCTAAGTCAGACCTAGCCGGGTGACGCTGCGAGGTGAGCGGGATGCCGCCGATACGCATCGGAACGACCCACATGCTGCACTGGGACGACCGGCCGCAGCATCAGGTGTTCGCCGAGGGTGTCGAGCGGATGGTGCTGGCCGAGGAACTCGGCTTCTGGTCGGCGTGGGTGACCGAGCACCATTTCGCCAACGATCCCGACTACCTGCCGTACCAGGCGCCGGACGCCCGGTTCCCGGCGTACGACCTGGTCTCGGACCCGCTGACCTACCTGGCCTATGTCGCCGGCCGGACCAGCCGCATCCGCCTCGGCACGGGCGTCCTGGTGCTGCTGTATGACGACCCCCTCCGCATCGCGGAGCGCGCCGCGCTCGTGGATCACCTGAGCGGCGGGCGGCTGGAGCTCGGCATCGGCCGGGGCTCGGGATTCCGCGAGCCCAGGGTGTTCCACGTTCCCGACGGCGACGCCAGCAGGCGCAAGTACCACGAGAGCCTGGAGATCATCTTCAGCGCGTGGACCGGCGAGCCGTTCTCCCACGACGGCGAGTTCTTCAGCTTCCCCGAGGTGAGGGTCGTGCCGGAGCCCGTCCAGCGGCCCTGCCCGCCGCTGTACCTGGGCAGCGTGTCGGAGGACACGCTGGCCATCGCGGCCGCGCGCGGCATCCCCTATGCCTCGGTCCGGGGCGCCTGGGGTGCCGCCAGCCTGGCCGAGCACAAGCGGACCGCGGACTTCTACCGCGCCGCCGCGGCCGAGCACGGCGTCGACATCAGCAACCTGTACTTCCCGCACGTGCTGACGATGTACTGCGCGGAGTCCGACGCCGAGGCGGCCGAGGTCGCCGAGGAATACCTGCAGCGCTTCACCCTCATGATCGAGGCGCATTACGAGCGGGTCCGGCGGCTCGATCAGGCCACGGTGTACGGGCTCAGCAAGACCGCTGACCTGGCCGAGGTCGGCAAGCTGGCGAAGCGGCTGCTGGAGACCAACATCATCGGCAGCCCGGCCACCTGCCTGGAGCGGATCCGGGCGCTCATCGAGCAGATCGACCTGAACTACCTGCTGGCCTTCCCGGACTTCGGCGGCATCCCGCAGGACAAGGTCCTGGCGTCCATGCGGCTGTTCGCCCGCGAGGTCATGCCCAGGGTGCCTGACCTCAAGCTCTCCAACGCAAGGCGCTGATCAGCTGGCTCGCAACGTGCGTGGCTTCCGGTTCGCTGGCCACGCCAGCCGGGGCAACGAAGCCCGGGCCCGGTTCCTCTGCCATGAGGAAGCAACCAAGTTCCGCATCCTGCAAAGGGGACGTATGTGAAGAAACGCACCATAGGAAGAGGCTCTCGCCGCGTCATCTTCTTCTCCCGCTGGGGGGTCGCCCTGGCCATGGTGAGCCTGCTGGCCAGTGCCTGCGGCTCCGGCTCAGGGTCAGCCGGCGGCGGCACCAGCAGCGGTCCTCTCGTACTCGGCCAGGACACCAGCCTCACGGGTGCCGGCGCGCCCGCCGGCACCCAGGACCAGATCGGCCAGACCGCCTTTGTCGACGCGCTCAATGCCTCGGGCGGCGTCAACGGCCGCAAGGTCAAGGTCATCTACACCGACAACAAGACGGACACGGCCACGTCCATCGCCAACGTGCACGAGCTGGTCCAGCAGGATCACATCCTGATGGACTTCCTGACCCTCGGCCCGCCGCAGTGCGACGCCATCGGCTCCTACTTCCAGGCGGCTAAGGTCCCGCTGCTGCTGTGCAGCGAGCCGGACACCGACTCGGAGAACTTCACCTGGTCGGCGATCGTGTCGACGGAGACCGAGGCCAAGCTGGGCATCGAGTACCTGATCGAGAAGACCCACGCGAAGACGATCGGCATGGTCGACATCAACGGCCAGCAGGGCCAGGCGGCCCTGGACGGCGCCAAGCAGGCGATCGCCGACACCGGCAACGTCGCCAAGCTCACCGCGGTCGAGACGTTCGAGACGACCTCCACCGACCTGAGCGCGCAGGCGGCGGCGATGAAGCTCAAGAACCCCGATGCCGTCTTCGTGGGCGGCCTGACGGCGCCTAACGCTTACTTCTACAACGCCGCGCAGGCGCTGGGCTGGAAGCCGAAGGACGGGTACTTCTCCGCCCTGTCGACGTTCGACCCGTCCTTCCTGTCGCTGATCAAGGTGCCGTCGTACCTCAACGGGACGTATTTCGACTCCTTCGTGCCGCCGCTCACCGACGACAGCATCAAGGGCGTCCAGGAATACAAGGCGGACATGGCGAAGTACGAGTCCGGTAAGCCCACGAGTGAGTTCCAGCTCTTCGCCTTCAGCATCACCATGCTCGCGACGGAGATACTCAAGCGCGCAGGCAAGGACCCCACGCCTGCGACGATTCTGCAGACCATGCAGACCAAGATGAGCGGATACGACGCCGATGGCATTCTTCCGCCCATTGCCTGGACCAAGACAAACACGGCCGGCGTCCAGTCCATGAACGTCGCCCAGCTCGAGAACGGCCAGATGACCCTGGTCACAAATAATTTCAAGTGAGTGCCGGGCCGCCGCCGCGAGGCGGCGGCCCCGCTCGGCGGAGATGGTGGAGTTTCGTGACTGAGTTTGTCCAGGTCGTCGTCAGCGGCATCGCGGACGGCAGCACGCTCGCGCTTATCGCCCTGGCGTTCGCGATCGTGTACAAGGGCACCGGCGTCATTAACTTCGCGCAGGGCGAGATGGCCGCGCTGACGGCGTTCATCGGCTACTGGCTGAGTCACGACCTGCACGTGCCCTACGGGATCATGTTCGTCGCGGTGGCGCTGTCGGGTGCCGTCCTGGGATATCTCATCGAGCTCGTCCTGGTCGGCCGCGGCGGCCGGTCCATTCTCATTGTCGGCGTGGCGACCATCGGCATCTTCTACATCGTCGATGCGATTACCGACTCGGTCTTCGGGTTCGGGACGATCGCGCGGACGTTCCGCGGGCTCACCGGCGGCGAGACCACCCACATCGGATCGGCGGTGGTCCCGGCCGTCGACCTGGAGATCGTGGCCGTCGCCGTGGTGTGCATGGTCGTCCTGACCGTCTTCTACCGGTACAGCCGGTGGGGGACCGCCATGCGCGCGGCGGCCGACGATCCGCTGGCCGCCAGCATGATGGGCGTTGACCCGCGCCGGGTCTCGCGGATCTCGTGGTCGCTGGCCGGCGCGCTCGGCAGCATCGCCGGGCTGCTCGTCGCCGAGGCCCAGTTCCTGCAGTGGGGATTCATGCAGCCCCTGCTGATCCTGGCCCTGACGGCCGGCGTCCTGGGCGGGCTGCTCAGCCTGCCCGGCGTCGTTCTCGGCGGCATCCTCGTCGGCGTCTCGACGGACGTGTTCGGCGCCTACGTGTCGAGCAACATGCAGGACGCCTGGGTGTTCCTGCTCATCGTGGTGATGCTGATCGCCCGGCCGCAGGGCCTGCTCCAGCGGCAGACGGTGATCAAGGTATGACGACCTCCGAGCGCCGGCCCGGGCTCAGCTCGCCGCGCGTGCCCTGGTCCGGCCCGGCGGCCCGTCCCGGCTTCCGGGCGCTCCGCTGGGTGCTGGTGATCGCGCTGTTCGTCGCCCTGCCGTTCGCCCTGGCCAGCAGTTACTACCTGTTCCTGGTGGACTCGGCGCTGATCTACGCCCTGGCCGGGATCGGGACGATCGTGCTGTTCTCCTCGATCGGCCAGCTGTCGTTCGCGAGCGCCGGCCTGTTCGGCGTCGGCGGCTTCGCCGCCGCGTTCCTGTCGGTGCAGTGGCACTGGGACTACCTGCTGGCCATCGCCGGCGCGGCGGTGGTGTCCCTGGTCGTCGGCGCGATCGTGGCCATCCCGTTCCTGCGGCTGCGCGGGATCTACCTGAGCATCGGCACCCTGGCCTTCGTGCTGTTCATGCAGGAGCTGTACACCGAGTGGGGGATCAGCCGGCAGCAGGACGGCTTTGACCTGGTGCCGCAGATCTTCGGCCGGCTCATCGGCGGCAACGTCGACTTCTACTGGCTGAGCGTCATCCCGCTGTTCATCCTGGCCGCGGTGGTCACCCGGCTGCTCCAGGGCCGGGCCGGGCGGGCGTTCCACGCGGTCCGGGACTCGGAGATCGCGGCGGCGGCCTCGGGCGTGCGGGTGGCCGCGGCCACCGTGGGCGCCTCGTGCATCGCGGCGGTCACCGCCGGCGTGGCGGGCGCGGTCTACGGCGCCTTCCAGGGCTACGTCGAGCCCGAGATGTTCGGGCTCGGGCTGATGCTGATCATGACCACCATGGCGGTGGTCGGCGGCGGGCGCCCGTTCCTGGGCGCGATCATCGGCGCGGCGGTGGTCACCTTCCTGCCGTACTGGCTGCAGCAGGTCCCCGGCTTCTCGGCCGACGCCCAGCAGGGCGTGTACGGCGCGCTGCTGGTCGGCATCCTGCTGTTCATGCCGGGCGGCCTGTCGACCCTGATCGACCGCACGGCGGCCGCTCGCCGGCGCCGCGTCGCGGTCGCGCCCGCCGGGCCCGCGCTGCCGGCGGAGCTCACGGTGCCGGAGCTGACGGTGCCGGGGGAGCTGACGGTGCCCCGAGCTGACGGTGCCCGCCCGGGCGGAGCCGGCCTGCGGGATGCGGCAGCCGGCGGCGGGCCGCCGGGAGGCGCCGGCCGACGGCCTGTCGGTACGGGAGGTGTCGGTGTCCTTCGGCGGCAACGTCGCGGTCAGCAAGGTCTCGCTCAGCGTCGCGCCGCGCGAGATCCTGGGCCTGATCGGCGCCAACGGGGCCGGCAAGAGCACGCTGCTGAACTGCATCAGCGGCGTGCAGCGGCCCGCCAGCGGGGAGATCTGGGCGGGAACAGTCAACCTGTCCCGGCTCGGCGTCTCGGCCCGGGCCCGGCTCGGCATCTCCCGCACCTTCCAGCACGGCGAGCTGTTCAAGGGCCAGACCGTGTACGAGAACGTCCTGGTCGGCAGCAACGCCAGCCCGCCGGGCGGGCGCGGGCGCTGGCACGCGGTCGCCGGCCTGTGGACCGCCGCCGGGGACGCCGCCCGGGACGAGTGCCTGCGGCTGCTGGACACGCTGAGCATCCGCGAGTACGCGGATCAGCTGGTCACCTCCGTTCCCCTCGGCGTGCAGCGGCTGACCGGCCTGGCCCGGGCGCTGGCCTCCCATCCCTGGCTGCTGCTGCTGGACGAGCCGGGGGCCGGCCTGGCCGGCGCGACTGTGAGTTCATGGCCGAGCTCATCCGGGAACTGCGCCGGGAGGCCGGGGTCAGCATCGTGCTGGTCGAGCACAACATGCCGTTCGTCATGTCGCTGTGCGACCGGCTGGTCGTGCTCGACTTCGGCGTCACGATCGCGGAGGGACCGCCGGAGGACATCCGCAACAACCCCGACGTGCTGGCCGCCTACCTCGGGCCCAGCGTCGTCCACAGGAGCCAGCTCGATGGCTGACATCCATGCGAACGGGACCCATGCGAACGGGTCGCATCCGCCCGGCCGGGCCGCCGCCCCGCCGCTGCTCACCGTTGACGCCGTCACCGTCGACTACGGCGGGACCAAGGGCCTGGACAACGTGTCGCTGTCGGTGGCCAGGGGCGAGGTGCTGGCGGTGCTGGGCGCCAACGGCGCCGGGAAGACCTCCCTGCTCAACGCCGTGCTCGGGATGGTCCGGGTGTCCGCCGGCACGGTCATCTTCGGCGACGCCGACATCACCAGGCTGCGGACGGCGGCGCGGGTCAAGGCGGGCATGGCGGTCGTCCCCGAGGGCCGGCGGGTGTTCGGCAGCATGTCCGTCGCCGAGAACCTGAGGGTCGGCGGCTTCACCAGGCCCAAGGACGCGCGCCGCCGGGTGGACGCGCTGCTGGAGCAGTTCCCGATCCTGGCCTCGCGCTCCAGGCAGCTAGCTGGCACGCTGTCCGGCGGCGAGCAGCAGATCCTGGCCATCGCCCGCGCGCTGGCCGCCGAGCCGTCCGTGCTCCTGCTCGACGAGCCGAGTCTCGGGCTTTCCCCGATCATGGTGTCGAAGGTGTACGAGACCCTCGAGGGCCTGAAGTCCACCGGGCTCACCATGGTCCTGGTCGAGCAGAGCCTGGAGTGGGCCACGTCGATCGCCCAGCGCGTCTGCCTGCTGGAGCTCGGCCACCTGCGGCTCACCACCGATCCGGAGTCGGCCCGGACCGACGGGCGGATCGCGGCGCTGTACCTGGGGTCCTGATGCACGTCGGCATCCCGATCCCGAACATCCTGCGCCCGACCGGGACGGAGGCCATCCGCCGGGTGGCGCTGGCGGCGGAGGCGTGCGGCTACGGCTCGGTGT
This sequence comes from uncultured Actinomycetota bacterium, assembly GCA_963731085.1. Classification (GTDB taxonomy): domain Bacteria; phylum Actinomycetota; class Actinomycetes; order Streptosporangiales; family Streptosporangiaceae; genus DASUBV01. The sequence goes on along the minus strand of CAVSUF010000018.1, from coordinate 1,001,675 downwards.
GGCTGGGCGACCACGTGGTGCGCCCCAAGGCCGGGCGCGGCGTCGGCTTCGCGGACTCCGACATGTTCACCGGTGACCTGTACGAGGCGTTCTGCACGGCGGGCTACGTGGCGGCGATCACGTCGCGGGTCGAGATCGGCTTCGGCGTGGTGGTCCTGCCGTACCGGCACCCGCTGCTGACGGCCAAGATGGTCGCCACGCTCGACCAGCTGTCGCACGGGCGCATCGTGCTCGGCGTCGGGGCCGGCTACTGGGAGGAGGAGTTCGAGGCGCTGGGCGTGTCACCGCGGCGCCGCGGCGCCCGCGCTGACGAGTACATCGAGGCCATGCGGGCCGCCTGGTCGTCGGAGTCGCCCGCCTACCACGGCGAGTTCGTGCAGTTCGGCGACCTGATCTTCCGGCCGCCGCCGCGCCAGGAGCGCGTGCCGATCTGGATCGGCGGCACGTCCGAGGGCGCGCTGAAGCGGGCCATCGCGCTGGGTGACGGCTGGCACTGGCACGGCACCGTCGAGGAGCTGAACCGGCGCATCGACCGGCTGGACGAGCTGGCCGCGGCGGCGGGCCGGGACCTGTCCGGCTTCGTCATCTCCAACCGGCCCCCGGTCCGGTTCGCGGCCAGGCCCGACCGGACCACGTACGCCGACTACCCGGAGAACGTGAACCCGCCCATCGTGGGACCGCCGGATTACCTGGCCGAGCAGCTCTCGCGGTTCGCCACCGAGTCCCGGGTCAGCCATCTGGTGCTCGACCTGCACATGCACGAACGCTGGTACGACGACCCGCTCGATGACGCGCTGGCCGCGGTGGAGCGCTTCGCCGCCGACGTCCTGCCCCATCTCGTCACGCTATGACACCGCACAGCAGGGAGGCTGAGGTTGGAGTTCCTGGTCCGCATTAACGTGCACCTGCCGCCCGACATGCCGGCGCCCGAGCGCTCGGCCATCCTGGCGGCGGACCGCGAGGTGGCCGGCCGGCTCAGGGCGGCCGGCGTCGTCTACCGGATCTGGCGGGTGCCGGGGCGCTTCGCCAGCATCGGCATCTGGCGCGCCGCCGACGCGTCCGAGCTGCACCGGCACCTGCTGTCATTCCCGCTATTCCCGTGGATCGACTGCGACGTGACCGCGCTAGCGGCACACCCACTCGAAGAAGGTGACACGGCATGACCCATCCGGACTACGACCCGGACTCCCTGCCCCAGATCGGGTTCCGCTCCTCCCGGCAGGACATCAGCCTCGGCCGGAGCGCCCTGCTCATCATCGACATGATCTACGGAAACGCCGCCCGGGACTACGGGCTCTGCGCCATCCTCACGCAGCAGGGCGTCAGCGTGGACTACTTCATCGACCGGGTCGACAGCCTCCTGGTCCCGCGGATCCAGCGGCTCCGGGCACTCGCGGCGGGGGCCGGGTCGCCGGTCATCTACACCGCCATCGGCTCGACCTACGACGACTTCTCCGACGTGCACCCGAACCTGCGCCCGGTCATGCGGCAGTGGAACCAGCGCATCGGCGACCGGACGTGCGAGGTCCTGGACCCGCTCGCGCCGTCAGCGGGTGACCTGGTCCTGACCAAGCGCGCCTCCAGCGCCTGGAACGGCACCGATATCGACATCATCCTGCGGGCCAGGGGAGTGGATCACGTGATCGTCTGCGGGGTCGTGACCAACGGGTGCGTGCTGACCACGGCCATCGACGCCTGGGACCGCGGCTACCGGGTGACGGTTCCGCAGGATGCCTGCGCCACCATGCGCGGGCCGCGCTCGCACGACATCGCCGTGGAGATCATGCGCGACTACGGCATGGACGTGACCACGACCGACGCGCTGTGCGGCGCCGCTCGCCCCGGAAACATCCAGGTCGGAATGGAGACAGCATGAAAATCGGCATCCCGGTGCCCAACGTCGACAAGCCCGGCGGCGCCGGTCCCATCCTGGCGGTGGCGAAGCTGGCCGACAGCTCGGGATTCGACTCGGTGTGGCTCGGGGACCATATCGTGCGGCCGACCGGGAAGGTCGAGACGTCCTACTGGAAGAACAAGCCCAACCGGTATCAGGGCGAGCTGTTCGAGCCGATGGTCACGGCCGGCTACGTGGCCGGCGTCACGCAGAACGTGCGCATCGGCTTCGGCGTGCTGGTCCTGCCGTACCGCAACCCCGTCGTCATCGCCAAGTCGATCGCGTCCCTGGACCAGCTCTCGGCCGGGCGGATGATCCTCGGCGTCGGCTCGGGTTACTGGAAGGAAGAGTTCCGGGTGCTCGGCATCCCGTTCGAGGACCGGGTGGCCAAGTACAAGGAAAGCGTGCAGCTGCTCCGGGACATGTGGGCCAGCGACACGCCGAGCCACCACGGCAAGTACTGGCAGGTGGACGAGATCCTGTTCCGGCCCCGGCCGGTGCAGGACCCGGTGCCGATCTGGATCGGCGGCGTGACGCAGGCGTCGCTCGAGTACGCCGTCGCCGTCGCGGACGGGTGGCATCCCGCGCGCTTCCGGGTGGACACGCTGCGGCCGCTGGTCGACCGGCTGCACGAGATCGCGGCGGCCGCCGGGCGCGACCTGTCGAACTTCACGATCTGCAACCGGCCGGCCGTCCGGTTCGCGGACAAGGTCGCCGAGGACGACAGCCAGCAGCTCGTCCCCGGTCACCCGGTGGCGACGCCGGCGCCGTTCGTCGGGCCGCCCGGCTACATCGTCGAGCAGCTGGCCCGGTTCAAGACCGAGCTCGGCGTCAACGACCTGATCATCGACCTGCACGAGGGCGACCCGCTGCCCGGCCTGCTGGCGGCGATCGAGCTCTTCGCCACCGAGGTCCGGCCGCAGCTTGACGGTGTCTAGGCATGGCCGCCGCCCCGGTCGGCGCGGGCCGGTACTTCGAGGACTTCGCCGCGGGCGATGTCTACCAGCACCCGCTCGGCCGGACGATCTCCGAGGCGGACAACACGTGGTTCACCCTGCTCACGATGAACACCAACCAGAGTCACTTCAACGCGCATTACGCGGCCACGACCGAGTTCGGCCGGCCGGTCGTCAACTCGGGCCTCACCGTCGCCATCCTGCTCGGTCTCACGGTCAGCGACATCTCCCAGCACGCCATCGCCAACCTGGGCTGGGAGGACATCCGCCTCACCCACCCGGTGTTCGCCGGGGACACCCTGTACGGGGAGAGCCTGGTGCTGGGGCTCCGGGAGTCGCGCTCCCGGCCGCACGCCGGCATCCTCACCGTCAAGAGCCGCGGCCTGAACCAGGATGGGGCCGAGTGCCTGTCGTGGCGGCGGGTCGTGCTGGTCCTGAAACGGCCGGCGCCCGGCACCGCGGGCTTCTTCCCGGCCGCGGCGACGCCCATCGACGCGCCCGGGAGCTGAGCGGCGGCCATGCGCTTCAGCCTGTGTCCCGCGGCGCCGACCATCCGCGAGTTCGCCGCCGCCGCCGCGGCGGCAGAGCGGGCCGGGTACGCCCGCGTGTGGGCCAGCGAGCTGCACCGCGACCCCTTCGTGCAGCTGGCCGCGGCAGCCGGCGCCACGTCGGAGATCGGGCTGGCGACCGGCATCGCGCTGGCCTTCGTGCGCAGTCCGCTGACCACCGCGCTGGCCGCGCTGGACCTGGATGAGCTGTCGCACGGCCGGTTTACCCTGGGGCTGGGCACCGGCGTGGCCCGGCTGAACGAGGACTGGCACAACGCGCGGTTCGGCCAGCCGGTGCCGCACCTGCGCGAGACGGTGGCGCTGGTGCGCCAGTTCGTGGCCGGGGCGGACCTCGGCGAGCCGATCAGCTTCGAGGGGGAGTACGAGCGGGCCAGCGTGCGCGGGTTCCGGCGGCCGTACCCGCCGGCCCGCCGTGACGTGCCGGTCTACCTGGCGGCGGTCGGGCCGGCGCTGACCACGCTGGCCGGGCGGATCGCCGACGGCTGGATCGCCCACGAGCTGTGCTCGCCGCACTACCTGGCAACCGTCGCCCTGCCCCGGCTGGCGGCCGGCCTGCGCCAGGCCTGCCGCACCCGCGAGCAGCTCACGGTCGTCGCCTCGGCCTGCTGCGTGGTCGACGACGATCCGCGCACGGCCAAGCGGATCGCGGCCCGCCTGGTCGCCTTCTACGCCAGCGTCCGGACCTATGAGCCGTTCTTCGCCGGGCACGGGTTCGCCGCCGAGGCGGCGGCCATCCGGGCGTGCTTCCGGCGCGGTGACACCGCCGGCATGACCGCCGCGTGCACCGACGACATGGTCGACGCGCTCACGTTCGCGGGCACCGCCGCCGACGTGCGCGCCGCGCTGCGCGCCTACGACGGGCTGGCCGACGAGGTGAAGCTGTCGGCCCCGGCCCACGTCGTGCCAGCCGAGACCGCCCGCGCCACCCAGCAGGTCCTGCTGGAGCTGCTGGGCTAGCCCCGGCCCGCCGCCGCCCCGGCCCGCCGCCGCCCCGGCGAGCAACGCCCGCGACCTTCCCGCCGGCACCATCCGCCCCGCCCGCCCCTGGCCCGCGTGAGCATCGCGCCTGCCGTCCATGATCGTGACCGTTTTTCCGGGCATGTTTACGTAAACACGGTCACGATCATGGGTGAATGCCCCTGGCAGGCGCCCGCCCACTGACATCCAATGAGGAGGCAGGGATCGTGGCCGTCACCGGACCCGACTTCATCTCACTGCAAGTGCGCGACCTGGGGCGTTCCGCCCGCCGACGGGCCGTTCGGCCGCACGTTCACGTTCGCGGACCCCGACGGCTACCAGGTGACCCTCCACGACCGCGGCTGACCCGGGCGCCCTGGTCCTCGGCGCGCGGGCTTCTCGCAGCGGCAGGCCAGCCGCCGCGGACACGGCAAAGCCGCTCATCCGGTCTGAGGCCGCTTCAGCGTCCGCTGCGGGTCGCGGGCCTGGTGGCGGTTCGCGGCGGCGATGCCGGCCTGGCCGTCCAAGCGCGGCAGACTGATGGCCAGGCTGCGCAGCGAGGCCATCACACGGGGCGCGCTAGCCGGCCGGGCCGGAACTGGCCGGCACCGCCGCGCGCTGGCGGGCCTCGGCGATCCTGGCCTTGAGCACCGGCATCACCTCGCGCGCGTACAGCTCGTGCGCGGCCAGCGAGACCCCGGCCGGGAGCTCGCTGGTCTGCCCGCACACCAGGATGGTGTCGTACTGGGCCAGCGCGTCGATGCGCTCGAGGTAGGTGTCGAGGATCTCCTGCGGGGTGGCGAAGCGCGCGACGCGGCGCAGGTCCTCGTCCGTCTTCTGCTCGCCGAACCGCGGCGCGCTGACCCGCGCGTTGTCGCCGCTCTCGGTGGCCCACTGGGCGTAGATCCGGACCGGCCGGGCCAGCCGGTCGCGATACAGCGCCCAGTCCCGCTCCGGGTCGGTGCTGGGAACCAGGTTGACCGGCAGCGGCGCGGCGAACCTGGTCGCCGCGCCGGGGCGCAGCTCGCGGTTGACGGCCTGCCAGGTCGGCAGGTCGCCCTCGGACCCGACCATGCCGTCGATGCCCAGCCGGGCGGCGCGCTCCATGGCGGGCCGGGAGTGCGCGCCGACCCAGACCGGGAAGCGCGGCCGCTGGTAGGGCCGCGGCCGGATGTCGACGTTCTCCAGCTGGTAGTACGTGCCGCTGTGGCTGAACGGCTCGCCCCGCAGGCACTTCAGGACCACGGCCATGGTCTCGGCGGCGCGCGCGCCCCGCTGCGACTTGCGCATGCCGTAGCCGGTGAACTCGGCCGCCCGGTAGCCCAGCGCCATCGTCAGCGAGAACCGCCCGCCGCTGAGGTTATCGAGGTAGGACGCCTCCTCGGCCAGCCGCACCGGGTGGTAGAACGGCGCCAGCAGCACGTGCTGGCCGATCGCGATCCGGCTCGTCCGGGCGGCGATGGCGGTGCCCGCGATGAGCGGGCAGGGCACGTAGCCGTCCTCGATGAAGTGATGCTCGGCGATCCGGACCTCGTCGTAGCCCATCGCCTCGACCGCGCAGATCTCATCGAGCTGGCGCTGCAGGAACCGGTGATGGTCTTCGAGCTCGGGATCGAAGTTCCGCAGCGCGTAGGTCACGCAGAACCTGATCTCCGGCGGCCCGGTCATCGCGCCTGGCCCGGTAGGGCCAGGCCCGGCACCCGGACGCGGCCCACCGCCAGGTGCCGGGTGCGCAGGTTGGCGATGTACAGGTCGCGCCGGTCGTCGCCGCCGAACGCGACGTTGGTCGGCGAGCGCAGCACCTGCCCGTAGTCGACCACCTCGGTGCCCTTGGCCGGGCCGTCGTCGGCGGCCACGACGAGCAGGTCGTCCTGCGGCGTCACCACCACGACCGTGTCGATCCGCGGCAGCGTGACGTACAGGTTTCCCGCCTCGTCGAGCGCGATGCCGTCGGTCAGCGTGTCGCCCTCGATCTCGCGGGCGATCCGCTCGCGCGGCACCGCTACCTTCGTGCCGGTGACGCCGCCGCTGGCGTCGATGTCCAGGATCAGGACGTCCTTGTCGCCGGACTGGGCCAGGTAGAGCTGGCGGAAGTCCGGGGTGAAGGCCAGCCCGTTGGCGAAGGCCAGGCCGTCCGCGATCACCGTGCTGCTGCCGTCAGGGTCGATCCGGATCAGGCGCCCGTCGCGCCGGTCCATGCTGCCGGAGTCGGTCACGTACAGCCGGCCGTCGCCGTCGAACGCCGCGAAGTTCGGCAGCACCAGGTCGTCCGGGCCGATATCGGTGACCTCGCGGTCCGGGCCGATCCGGTACACCGCGCGCGCCCCCGGCGCGCAGACCACCAGCCCGCCGCCGGGCGCCGCCGTGATCCCCAGCAGGCGCCCGGGCAGCCTGACATGGACGGGAACGAACAGGTCGCCGCCGATCCGGTACACCTCGCCGTCGGCGCCGCCCGCCCAGACAACGCCGTCAGCATCGACGGCGACGCCCTCGGGCAGGTTCAGCTGCGACGGGCAGATGACCGACAGGCCGCCCTCCAGCCAGGCCGACACGCGCCTACTCGCTGCCCGGCTGTGCTGCTGACCACCGGGCTGCCGGCCACCGCGCTGGTGACCGGCTCGTCCCGGCCCGGAAGTCGTCCATGACCTCCGCGAACAGCTCCACGCAGCGGCCGATCTTCTCCTTGGGCATGCCCGGCAGCCCGAACTGGCCGAACATGTAGTTCACGCCGAAGTCCTGGAGCTGGCTCAGCCGCTCGCGCACGGTCTCGGGCGACCCGATCAGGGGCGGGGTCCCGGCCCGGCTGGGGTCGAAGGCGTTGCTCTCGCGCTCCTTGTGCCGCTTGGCCCACTCCTCATAGCCCGCCGGTATCTCGCCGGACGGGCTGATCGGGGATCCCACCTGCTGGAGCAGCTTCAGGTCCCAGAACTGGTCCACGGCGGCGATGTCCGCGGCGGCCTGCTCGTCGGTCTCGGCGACGTAGACGCCCTTGGAGCAGGGGATGTCGATCCCGGTCGGGTCGTTGCCGTACTCGACCATCTTCTGCCGCCACATCTCGATCACCTGCGGCGCGAGGCCCAGGATGTCCGTCGGGCCGCCGACCATCACCGGAATGCCGTTGCTGGCGGCGAACTCGACGCTGGCCGGGGTGATGGTGACGGCCTGATAGATCGGCGGATGCGGCCGCTGGATGGGCTTGGGCATGACCTCGATGCCGTCGGCGACGTCATGCTTGTTCCATTCGCTGTCGTGCGCAAGTATCCCGTCGCCCCAGCACTTGAACATCACCTGGAGATTGTCGCGGAAACGCTCGCGCGCGTCCTCGATGGTGGCGTTAAGGCCCTTGAACTCGCGCCACTGATAGCCGATGCCCACGCCGACATCAAGGCGGCCGCCGCTCAGGATGTCGACCATGGCGATCTGCTCCGCCAGCCGGACGGGGTTGTGGAACGGGAGCACGACAACGGCCGTGCCGATCCGGATCCGCTTGGTCACGGCGGCGATGGCCGCTAGCTGCACCATGCCATCGGCGATGATGCCGTGGCGGGAGAAATGGTGCTCGCCTACCCAGTAGGAGTCATACCCGAGCTGGTCGGCCAGCGCGGCCTGTTCCTGGATAATCTGAAATGGTTCTGCCTGGTCCTGGGTCTCGTGCCACATTCCGAGATTGAGGATTCCGAATTTCAAGGCGTCTCCCACCGTTGGCCGCCCGGTTTGCCCGACATTCCGCAGCATCAGGAGTGTCGTACCTTCCGTGGCAGTATCGTGCATCAGCAAGGAGTCATCTGTCAACGGTTGGCGCGTTGACAGTTTGCAGATCCTCCTTCATGCTGATATCTGACCGTGCATGGCGCTCTCCGTGTCCTCCGCGCTGGACCGCGCCCGGCCGGCCCTGCGGAAGCCCGCCCGCCGCGAAGGAGATGAAGTGAGCGCATCGGCACCGTGGGAGGTCGGCGGAGCGGGTGTCATCGACACCGAGACGATCGACCGCTACCAGGCCGCCGGGTTCGGCCAGCCGATCGGCCTGGGCAAGCGGCCGGGACTGCTCGTCATCGACGTGCAGTACCGCACCGTGGGAACCCGCCGGATGCCGTTCGCCGAGGCCGTCCGGGAGTTCTCGACCAGCTGCGGCGAGGTCGGCTGGGACGCCGTCGGCAACATCGCCCGGCTGCTGTCGGCGTTCCGGGCCGCGTCGCTGCCGGTCCTTTATCCCCATGTCGCGCGCAAGCTCGCCTATGACTCCGGCCGGCTCGGCGCCAAGGTCCCGGCCATCATGGCGGTGCCCGACCACGGTTATGACTTCGTCACGGAGACGGCGCCGCTGGAGGGCGAGGTGCTGCTGCCCAAGCGGCACCCCAGCGCGTTCTTCGGCACCCCGCTGGCCAGCTACCTCATCGACGCCGGGGTCGACTCGCTGGTGGTCGCGGGCTGCACGACCTCGGGCTGCGTCCGGTCCAGCGTGGCGGACGCCTTCTCCTATAACTTCCGGGTCGCGGTGCCGGCCGACGCCGTCTACGACCGGTCGCCGGTCGTGCACGAGGTCAATCTCTTCGACATGGCGCAGAAGTACGCGGACGTCACCACGACCGAGGCGCTGATCGCGCGGCTGGGCAGCGCCGGGGACGCGACGCCATGAGGTCCGGCGCGCCCGCGCGCCCGATTCAGCTCAAGCTCTCTCACCCTGCGAGGTAGGCGATGCCAGATTTCGGATTCGGAGCCATCGACACCGTATGCAACTTCGAGTTCGCGGGCATGGGTGTCGACCGCCCGGCGTTCCTCCGGAGCTTTGTCACCGACAAGATCGGCGCGGACCCGTCAGACGTCGGGCCGTTCACGCCGGAGCAGTTCATCGAGCGCATGGACCGCGCCGGGATCGATCACGCGTTCCTCATCGCGGTCAAGGCCGGCTCGGCGGATCACCGGATTCACCGCCGGGTGAGCTATGAGAAGGTCGCCGAGGTCGTCCGCGCTTACCCGGACCGGTTCAGCGGCCTGGCGGGCGTCGACCCGACGGAGGGGATGGCCGGGCTCCGCGAGCTGGAGTACGGGATCCGGGAGCTCGGCTTCATCGGGGCCCACCTGTACCCGCACTGGTTCGACCTGGCGCCCGACCACGCGCGGTACTACCCCATCTACGCCAAGTGCGCCGAGCTCGACGTGCCGATCCAGATGCAGGTGGGCCACTGCCTGCGGTACACCGCGGAGCGGCCGCTGAAGTCGGTCGGGCGACCCATCTGCCTGGACACCATCGCCTGCGACTTCCCGGAGCTGAAGCTGGTCGGCATCCACATCGGCTGGCCCTGGACCGAGGAGATGATCGCCGTCTCCTACAAGCACCCCAACGTCTACATCGGCTCGGACGCGTACGCGCCGTCGCACTGGGACGAGAAGTTCGTGCACTTCATCGACTCCTGGGGCAAGGACAAGGCGCTGTTCGGCACGGACTTCCCGGTCATCGGCCTGGAACGGGCCCGGGTCGAGATCGAGGAGCTGAAGATCAGGGACGTCGCCCGCAAGCGGTTCCTGCGCAACAACGCGATCAGGCTGTACAAGCTGGATTTGCCGCCCGTCGCGGAGGCGTGATGGCGGTGACGGCGGCGGGCCCGGACATCCTGTTCGAGCCGCTGGCCCGGGTCCGGGCGATGCAGGACCGGCTGCTGGCGGAGACGGTGCGGCTCTGCTACGAGGGCCACCCGTTCTACCGGCGGCTGATGAAGGCCGAAGGGCTCGACCCCGGTGACCTTCAGTCCTGCGCTGACCTGCGGCGGCTGCCGGTCACCACGAAGCAGGACTACCTGGCCGACCCGGAGGCCTTCCGGCTCGTGCACGACGGGATGCCGATCGAGGCGCAGACGCTCTGGAACGTCATCTACACCACGGGCACCACGAGCGGGCGCCCGGCGCCCATCTACACCACCAGCCATGACTACTTCGCCTACATGTACGCGGCCCGGCGGAGAATGCACTTCGTCGGCCTGCGCGATACCGACGTCGCGGTCAGCCTGTTCCCGCTGACGCCATTTCCGCTCGGGGCGTACTCGCGGGCCGTCGATGAGGCCGCGGCCTGCGGTGCCAGCATCGTCTATGCCCAGACCGGACGGACCACCGGGCCCTTTCACCTGCAGCGCTCGCTCGACGAGGCGGTCGCGCTCATCGTCCGCCAGCGGGGGACCGTGCTGTGGGGCATCTCGAGCTTTGTCCGCCGGGTCCTGATCCGGGCCGCTGAGCTGCGGGCGGACTTCTCCGCCGTGCGCATGGTGATGGTCACCGGCGAGGCGTCCTCGCCCGCCATGGTGGCCGACATGGCCCGGCGCATGGCCGCCCTGGGCTGCGCCGGCACGGACGTGGTGAACCGCTACGGCTCAACCGAGCAGGGCAGCAGCATGGTGGAATGCCAGCCCGGCGGCGGCTTTCACTGCCTGGCGCCTGACCAGGTATTTTACGAGGTAATCGACGCCGATACCGGCAGCCGGCTGCCGGACGGCGAGCGGGGGATGCTGACCTTCACGCATCTCATCCGGCGCGGCACGGTCTTTCTCCGGTATGCCGTGGGCGACGTGGTGTCGATGCAGACCGGCTCCTGCCCGAACTGCGGCCGGACCTCTCCGCGGATTGCCTCAGACCCGGTCCGGAGCGGTGATATCGTTAAGGTCAAGGGCACCCTGGTTAATCTTTATGCCCTTAAGGATGCCCTCGCGAGCATTCCTGAGATCGACGAATATCAGATCATCGTTCAGCATGCGGAATCGCAGGCCGGGGACGAGATGGATGAGCTGCTCATCAGATTGGCGGCCCGGCCCGGCACGGAAGAGGACACCGGCCGGACGGTCATTGATCACACCATTCGGACGACGTACGTCCGCCCCCGGCTAGAATTCGCCAGCCAGAACGAGATCTTTGATCCCGGGATGAGCACGAAACCGCGGCGCATTGAAGACCGGCGACGTACTGAGCCATCAACGGCAGGCGAGGACTGATTGCAATGAGCGAGACGGCGCGGGGGCGAGAGCTCAGCCGGGACAACACGTTCGCGCGGCGCACCGAGCTGGTGCTGCGGAACATGATTCTCGACGGCGAGATCTCCCAGGGCGAGCGGCTGAACGAGGTCGCGCTCGCCGCGGAGCTGGGCATCAGCCGCGGGCCGCTGCGCGAGGCGGTCCAGCGGCTGGCCAGCGAGGGCCTGCTCACGGTGGTGAGCCACCGCGGCTCGTTCGTGCGCACGTTCAAGGAGAGCGAGATCGTCGAGCTGTACGAGGTGCGCGCCGCGCTGGAGATCCACGCGGTCCGCCTGGTCTGCCGCGCCGCGCGGCAGGAGGACCACCGCGAGCTGGACGCCATGCTCGACGAGACCCAGACGGCGATCGATGACGCGCCCGGTCATGCCTACCCGCGCGAGCTCGACTTCCACCTGCGCCTGGTGTACCTGGCCGGGAACCAGGCGCTGATGACGCAGGCGCTCGCGGTGCACAACCAGCTGTCGCTGGCCCGCTCCATCTCGGCCAAGCGCCCCGTCCGGGCGCGGGCGGCCGTGGTGGAGCACCGGGAGATCGTGGATGCCATCAAGGCCGAGGACACCCACTCCGCCACGGATCTGCTCGACCGGCACATCCACCACGGCATGCGGAGCGCGCTGGAGGCGCTGCGGCTGCGCCGCGGGGATCGCGACGAGGAGATGCAATGACCGCTGGCATGGCCCGGCTCCTGCGTGACCTGATCACCAACCGCGACGGGCCGCTGCTGGTGCCCGGTGCCTCGAACGCGCTGTCAGCCCGGGTCATCGAGGAGACCGGGTTCGACGCCGTGTACGTGACCGGGGCCGGCGTGACCAACACGTTCCTGGGCATGCCCGACCTCGGCCTGCTGTCGCTGAGCGAGCTGGCCGCGCACGTGTCGGCGATGGCCGACTCGGTCGAGGTGCCGCTGCTGGTCGATGCCGACACCGGATTCGGCAACGCCATCAACGTCCGGCACGCGATCCGGGTCCTGGAGCGCGCCGGGGCCGCCGCCATCCAGATCGAGGACCAGGTGAGCCCGAAGCGCTGCGGGCACTTCGCCGGCAAGCGGGTCATCAGCGCCGACGAGATGGTCATGAAGATCAAGGCCGCGGTGGACGCGCGCGCCGACGATGACCTGATGGTGATCGCGCGCACGGACGCGCGCGCGACCCGGGGCATCGAGGCGGCATGCGAGCGGATGGCCCGCTTCCAGGAGGCCGGCGCCGACGTGCTGTTCGTGGAGGCGCCCGAGAGCGTGGCCGAGATGCGGTACGTGACCGAGCACGTGCCCGGCATCCACATCGCCAACATGGTCGAGGGCGGCCTGACGCCCCCCGTCTCCCGGGATCAGCTGGCCGAGCTCGGCTACGCCATCGGCCTGTACGCCAACACCGCCCTGCGGGGCGCCGTGGTGGGCATGCGGGCCGTGCTCGAGCACCTGGCCAAGCACGGCGACACCATCGAGGCCGAGAGCCTCATGATCGACTGGCCCGACCGTCAGTCGCTGGTCCGCAAGCCGCTGTTCGACGAGCTGGAAGCCCAGTACGCGACGCAGGATTCGGAGTAGGCACCATGACCGACGCCCCATTCGACCTGCGCCTGCGCGGCGGCCGCGTGTTCCTGCACGAGTCCGGGCTGACCACGGCCGACCTGCTGCTCCGGGACGGGCTGATCGCCGGGATCGTCGCGCCGGGCGCGCCCGCTGACGCCCGCGAGGTGGTCGACCTGGGCGGCGCGGCCGTGCTGCCGGGGGCCATCGACCCGCACGTCCACCTGGGCAAGGACATCCGGGTCCCGAAGGACCCCGACGACGCCGAGCGCGAGTCGGCCTCGGCGGTCGCCGGCGGCGTGACCACGATGCTGGTCTACCTGATGAGTGCCGACCCGTATCACGAGGTGTTCCCGGCCTGCCGCGCCGTCATGGCCGAGCACTCCCGCGCCGACTTCGGCTTCCATTTCGTCGTCGGCACGCCCGAGCACCTCAAGGACATCCCCGCCTACGTCAGCGAGCTGGGCGTGTCCAGCTTCAAGTTCTTCATGAACTTCCGCGGCGACGAGGGCGCCTATCTCGGGATGCCCGGCAACGACGACGCCTACCTGTACGACCTGCTCGGGATCACCGCCGAGAACCAGGCCATGGTGAACCCGCATCCGGAGAACATCGAGCTGGTGCGGCGGCTGCGCGGCGAGCCGCGCGACGAGTCGGCCGGCCCGCTGGCGGCCTGGAACGCGACCCGCCCGCCGTTCGTGGAGGCCGAGGCCCAGCAGCGGGTGTCCTACCTGGCCAGGGTCACCGGCGCCTCGGTCTACGCGGTGCACACCAGCAGCCAGGACGCGCTGGCGGCCACGAGCCTGCAGCGCTCGGGCTACCCGAACCTGTTCGTGGAGACGTGCACCCACTACCTCACCCTCAGCACCGAGTCGGGCTGCGGGACCTACGGCAAGGTCAACCCGCCGCTGCGCTCGCCCCGCGACAGCGAGGCGCTGTGGGCCGGGCTGGCCGACGGGTCGGTGGACACGGTGGGATCCGACCACAACGCGCGGCACCGCCGGAACAAGGAAAAGGACATCTGGTCGGCCTCGGCGGGCTTCCCCGGGGTCGGCGTGCTGCTCCCGCTGACCCTGGCCGGCGGCCTGGAGCGCGGCATCGACCTGGCCCGGCTGGTGGACGCCACCAGCACCCGGTCGGCCAGGCTGTTCGGCCTGTACCCCCGCAAGGGGATCATCAGGGTCGGATCGGATGCCGACCTCGCGGTGGTCGACCTGCACGCCGCCAGCACGATCGACGCCGCGACCCAGCACTCCGCCGCCGAGTTCACGCCGTGGCAGGGCTGGCCGGTGCCGGTGCGGATCGTGCACACGCTGGTGCGCGGGGCGTTCGCGGTGCGCGACGGCGAGCTGATCGGCCCGGGCGGGCACGGCCAGTACCTGAGCCGGCCCCGCAGCGGCGCCAGCGCGCTGGCCGCCGCCGAGCACCCCGACCTCGGTTAGCTGACCGGGGCTGGTAGGCCGGGGCTAGCTGGCCGGCCTAGCTGGCCGGGGCTAGACGGCGAGCAGCCGCATGACCCGGCGCAGATCCGGGTCCGGCTGGCCGAGCAGCTCGGCCTCCGCCTGGCCCGCGGCGGCGTCGGCGATTCCCGCCAGCCGCAGGTTCTGCCGGGCCTTGGCCAGCACCGGGGCCTCGCCGCAGGCCGGCCGGGCCCGCCGAGCACGTCGTCGACGGCGGCCTGCCGCCCGGTGCCGTCGCGCAGCTCGACGTCGATCCGGGCCGGGAAGCGCGCCGGGAAGCCGCTGCCGGTCCAGGGCACGTGCTCAATCAGGCGGGCGACGGCGACGCGCTCCGGCGTGACCGGGCGGTCGAACAGGTCGACGGTGACCGCCCCGTCGGTGAGCAGGCCGGCCAGCACATAGGGCAGGCTCCAGCGGCCGTCGTGCGGCCGGGCCGGTGCCTGCCGGGCCGGCCACGGGTCGGCGATCACGGGCGCCGCGCCGTCCGGCACGTGGCAGGTGATCCGGGCGATGTCGCCCGCCCGCAGGCCGTCGTCAAGCAGGCCCTGCAGCGCCTCGACGAACGGGTGGATAAAGTGGCAGCACGGCACCAGCTTGAACGCGGCGTCCGGCAGGTGCCAGCGATCGCCCAGGCTCAGCAGCTGACGGCGCATCCGGGGCACGGCGGCCGGACCGCCGGCGAAGAGCCGGAAGAAGCCGAAGCGGCCGTCGAGGACCTGGCGCGGGCCGGTGACGCCCGCCCGGGCCAGGTCGGCTGCCTGCAGCCCGGCGCTGGCGGCCCAGCCGGGCTGCACCGCCTTGACCGTGTCCCCGCCGGCCAGGAACGCGAAGGTCCCGCCGGGCTGCATGCCGGCGATGCCCAAGGCGTCGACGGCGAGGGTGGCGTCACCATCCAGGAGCGCCGAGACCAGGGCCGCGACGAACGGCCCCGCGGCCGAGGTGGTCTGGAAGCCGCGGGCCTGCAGCTGGCCCGGCGCCGCCAGGCCGAACCGGATCAGGACCTCCCACCCCACCGCGTAGGCCCGCAGCGCGTCGGCCCCGCTGGTGCCGGCCGCTTCCGCCACGGCCAGCACGGCGGGCGCGAGCAGGCTGCTGCCGTGCATGACGGAGGCGACGTGGGTGTCGTCGTACTCCAGCGAGTGGATGAAGCCGCCGTTGACGAGCGCCGCCAGGTGCGCCGGTATCCCGCGGCCCAGGCCGAGGACCGAGGACGGCCCGTCCGGGGCGCGGCCGGCCAGCGCCGTCAGGCCGCGCACCGGCCCCCGCGCGCGGCCGAGCGAGCCGACCCCGAGCGCGTCCAGCAGGTGCAGCCGGGCCGCCCGGTCGACGTGCGCGGGAACCGTGCGCAGGGCCGCCGCCGCGCGGACCGCGATGTCCTGCGACAGGCTGGGCACCGGGTCAGGCATCGGACCGCAGCAGCCCGGCCAGGACGTCGGCCCAGCGCTCATCGAGCATGGGCTCATCGAGGCGGTGCTCATCGAGGCGGTGCTCATCTAGGCGGGCGCTGCCGTCGGCGAGCCGCCGGGCGATGGCGGCGAAGCCGGGCCGGCTGCCGGCGGTCAGCAGCTCCGCCTTGGCCAGGACATCGGCGGGGGACAGCGGACGGTCCGGCCCGCCGACCGCGGACAGGCAGGTGGCGGTTCGCGTCTCGCCGCTGGCCAGCCGGACGGAGACGCGGGCGGGCCGGTCATGCGGCGGCGGCCGCTCGGGCTCGAACGGGACGATCACCACCCGCTGCCGCAGCGCCGCCACCACCGGGTCGGTCAGCCCGGACCCGTCGAAGACGCCGGCGTCGGCCGACCCGGACGCCAGCACCGCGGCGACGACATGCGGCACCGAGAACTTGCCGCCCAGCGCGGTCGCCGGGGCCGCGTCGTCGAGCGGGATGGCCAGCTGGTGGGTCTCGACCAGCACCTCGCGCACGTCCGCGAGCCGCCCGGCGACCGCGGGCGCGATCTCCGCCGCCGCCTCGATCGCCGCGTGGGTGTACTGGCAGGCCGCGTACCGCTTGTGATAGCCGTCGAGAATGGCCCAGTGGCCCGGGCCCGTGGTCAGCTCGCCCGTGGTCAGCTCATCCGCCGCGACCGGGTGCCGGTACGCGCGGACGAACACGTCGAGCAGGGCGTCCGCGTCGCTGCCGAGCCCGGCCCGGGCGCAGTCGACGGCCAGGAAGCCGGTCATCGCGCCCGCCGCCGCCCAGGCGTTGCGGGCCTGCAGCCCGCTGGCGGCGTGCCGGAAGGACCCGGCCATCGACATCGTGGCCGCGACGTCGACCGCGCGCAGGACGCCGTCCGGGTCCGGTGTCCGCAGCCAGGACACCGCCGCGGCGGCGCCGATCGGGGACAGCGTGGCGTGCGGGTGCAGCAGCAGCGGGCGAGGGGCCGGCAGCAGCCGGGCCACCGCGGTGACCACCTCGTACCCGATGACGACGGCCTCGAGCAGCTGGCCGACGGTGGCGCCGGCGGCCTCGCCCTCGGCCATGGCGGCGGGCAGGGTGTACAGCCCGCCATGACACGTCGCGGGACGGTAGCCCTCGTCCATCTCGTTCCACGCGGCGGCGGCCGCGTTGACCCCGGCGGCCCGTTCCCGGTCCGCCCGCCCGCCGGCCACGACGGTCGCCTCGCCGGCCGCGCCCGGCGCGCGCAGCGCGGCCAGCGCGCGGACCTCGGGCTCGCGGGCGCCCGCCACCATGGCGGCCAGGTCGTCGATGAGGACGAGCGCGGCCTTCTGCCGGACCTCAGCCGACGCCAGCGGGCTGGCGCCGGCCAGCCGGCCGGCCAGCGCCGCGCGCCAGGCCTGCCACGCGCCGGCGTCCATCGCGGTCACCGGGCGGCCGAGGCGGCCGCGAGCTCCGCCGACGCCAGCCCGGCGAGGCGGCCCAGTCCGAGCGCGGTGAGCAGGCCGTTGCCCGACGAATAGCCGCGGCCGCCGGCCTGGCCGCTGATGCCGGCCGCCACGCCGCCGATCGCGAACAGGCCGGGGACCGGCGTCCCGGCCGCGGTGCGGACCCGGCCGTCGGCGTCGACGTCCAGGCCGCCCTGGGTGTGGAACAGGCCGGGGGTGACCCGCGACACCACATAGGGCGGCCGCAGCGGCGCGATCCCGAAGTCCGTGCGCCCGCGCTCGTCCGCCCGCCGCCCGGCCGCGGCGGCCGCGTAGGTCGCCAGCGTGCCCGCCAGCGAGTCCGGCGGCATCCCCGTGACCGCGGCGACCTCGGCCAGGCTGGCGCACGCCCGCGCCCCGCCGATGTCGCACAGCTCGCGGTACTCCTCCTCGCGCCGCGCGATGTCCTGGATCCGCTGGTCGTAGATAGCCCAGACGGGCGGCTCGCCGCTGAGCACCTCGCGGGTGAACCCGGAGTAGCCGACGATCTCATCGCCCAGCCGCAGGCCGCGCGCGTCGACCAGGACGCCGCCCTTCTCCACCGTCGTCCAGGACAGGATGCTGCCGTGCGGGTAGGCCACGGCCGCATAGCCCTGGAAGGCGGTCGCGTTGCGCAGGCGGCCGCCGGCCGCGAGCCCCCACTCGATGGCCTCGCCGGTGGAGCCGTGCGCGCCGAAGTACTCCAGCGTGGCCAGCTCCGGCGCCCACTGGCGCAGCCGCTCCCGGCTGGCCGCGAAGCCGTTCGCGGCCAGCACGACCGCGTGGGCGCGCAGCCGGTACGGGGTGACGCGATCCCCGCCGACCCGGACGCCGCGCACGGCGCCGTCCTCGGTCAGCAGCCCGGTCACGGCGTTGCCGGTGATGACCTCGATGCCCGCGCGCCCGCACGCGCGCAGCAGATCGCGCACCAGGTCGGCGCCGCGGCGCGAGGCCGGCGCGTGCAGCCGGTTGACCGAGTGACCGACGTGCTTGTAGTCCATGATCAGCTTCAGCTCGACCTGGTGCTGGTCGATGAGCCAGCCGACCAGCCTGGCCGAGGTCTCGGCCAGCCGCCAGGTGAGGTGCTCGGCCTCGTGCGGCCCGCTCTGCCGCAGCAGGTCGGCCGCCATCCGCTCGGGGCTGTCCGCCACCGCCTGCTCCCGCTGCTGCCGGGTGCCCGCCGCGGGCACCGAGCCGGTCGACAGCGCGGTGTTGCCGCCCGGCTTGTCCTGCTTCTCCAGCACCACCGCGGACAACCCCTGATCGGCGGCGGCCAGGGCGGCGGCCAGGCCGCCGCCGCCGGCCCCGACGACCACGACGTCGACGTCGGTACCCGCGGACTCAGCAGCGGTGTCGGCCATGGAATGCTCATCCTCTCGGCGCGGGAACGGGGCGGCTCGCGAGATAGGGCGGGTCAGGAGATGTCGAAGCGCCCCAGCGTGTCGGCGGCCTCCTCGACGAGATCCAGCAGCAGGTCCCTGGCGGGCCTGGCCTGCCGGACCAGCCCGACGCCCTGGCCGGCCGGCGTGTCCATGTAGTCCTCGATCTGCTGGTCGGCGATGCGGTAGCAGGTGTCGCGGACCAGCAGTCCCTGCTGGAAGTAGCCCAGCGGCTGGGGGGCTTCCGGCCGGTCCCAGGCCTGCGACCAGCCGCTGCGCAGCCGCCGGGACGGCTTGCCGGAGAACGCCCGGGTCTTCACCGTGTCTGACCCCTGGGCGGCGATCAGCTTCCGCTTCACGATCGGGTCGACCTCCGACTCGGCCGACACCAGCCACAGGGTGCCGACCCAGACGCCCACCGCGCCGAGCGCGAGCGCGGCGACCAGCTGCCGTCCGCTCGCGACACCGCCGGCCGCCAGCACCGGCACCGGCGCGACCGCGTCGACTACCTGGGGCACGAGCGAGAAGGTGCCCATGTCGCCGGTGTGACCGCCCGCGTCGTAGCCGGTGGCCACGATGTAATCCACGCCCAGGCTCGCCACGCGCTGAGCCTGCTCGACGCTCCCGACCAGGCCGAAGACCCGGACGCCGCGCTCGTGCAAGGTGGCCAGCAGCTCGCTGGACGAGCCGAGGCCGAAGGCGACGGCGGCGACGTCGTGCTTCAGCACGACGTCGATCTGCGCGGCGGCCTCGGCCGGCCCGGACACCAGGCTGTCCCGGAACCCCGGCCGGTAGGCGGGCGCGGCGCCCGGCGCCATGTTCACCCCGGCTTCCTGCTGCAGCTGGCGCACGAATTCCTGGTGGCCATCCGGGATGGCGGCGGCGTGCTCGTCCAGGGACAGGCCCGCCCTGGCCGAGGGCAGCAGCACGTCGACCCCGTACCGGACCGCGTGCTCGTCGAGCCAGCGCAGCTCGGTTTCCAGTTCCTCCGCGGTGTAGCGGACGGCGCCCAGGACGCCCAGGCCGCCGGCGTTGCTGACGGCGGCGACGACATCGCGGCAGTGGCTGAAGGCCACCACGGGGAACTCCAGCTGCAGGTCCTGGCAGAGCTGGGTGGCCAGGGGGGACTGATCGGCACTCGTCATGCGGTTGCTGTCCTCACGGGGCTCAGGTCACCGGTCCGGTGACGGCAGGCGGGGTGTCTCGGGGGGCCGGCGCGGGGCATCGCGTTACCCCTGGGCGTCCTGGTCGGCGGCGGCAAGCAGCTGCGTGACGATGTTCGCGGTCTCCTTGAGCCGGCCCGCGTAGCGGCGGATCTGGCTTTCGGCCAGCCCGGACGGCAGATCCCAGATCTGCAGCGCCAGCTCGACCTGGCCGGTCCGCCCGAATACGGGGGCGCTGAGCATCCGGACCGCCGCGTCGCCGTGCAGGCTGCTGTCCTCGGGCTCGAACAGGTCGCCCAGGCTGGCCAGCACCCGCAGCAGGTCACGTTCCTGGGCCGGGGTGAACTGGCGCGCGGTGAACGGCTCCGACGCGGCCCGGAGCTCCTGGAAGCCGGGGGACTGCAGGACTACCGAGTACCCCCGCTCGCGCGAGCGCTCAAGTCCTTCCAGCAGCCCGGCCCGGAGCGCGCTGTCCAGGTGCACCGGCGAGCGCCGGAGCCATTCCTCCTGCTCCTCGCCGGTCGCCCACGCGACGAACATCGCTCCCATCGGCGGGATGTTGGGGATGCGACGGCCCACCCGCTTGGGCGAGACCCGCAGGCGCGACTTGCCGGAGCTGGCGATCGAGATGAGGTCGCCGCCGAGCTTGGTCTGGGCGATGCACTCCAGCTCCAGCTCGCCGGCCAGCGCCTCCATGTGCGGCCGGGCCAGCTCGACGATCCGGATCGGCCCGAGCAGGTCGGCGTCGGTATGAATGACCAGGGAGGACGGCGCGAAGCGGCCGTAGCCGCCCTGGAAGAACAGCAGCGGCAGGGTCGGATTCGTGACGCGCAGATCCGTCACCGCGCCGATGACGAGCTCATGGTCGCCCGCGTCCACCGCCGAGTGCAGCTCGCACGCGATCCAGGCAACGGCGCCGTCCAGCCGGGGCGCCCCCGACGCGACCGCCGTCCACTCGACGGACTCCCACTTGCCGGCGGCGTTCTTCGCCGACAGCTTCCGGCACAGGTCCTCCTGCTCCGCGGACAGCACGTTGACCACGAAGTTCCTGATCCCGCGCAAGCCCGCGTAGCTCGTCGAGCTCTTGTCGGCGGCGAAGGCGATCAGCGGCGGGTCGAGCGAGACCGAGCTGAACGAGCCGACGACCATGCCGACCGGCTCCCCGGACTCGAGCAGGGCAGACACGACCGCGACGCCGGTCGGGTAGTGCCCCAGCACTTCCCGGAACGTATCCGCCCGGAAAACCGGAGGTGGCTCGCTCCGTTCCATGGGACCCCGTTCTGCCGATCATGCAGCGCTTGAGCAGGACAGATGCAAAATGTTAACAACTGACAACAATTGGTGTCAATGGGCCGCCGGAGCGGCCAGGTAAGTCGTGGCTTTCCCGGTGAACCCGGGGGACTCTTGGGTACCAGGTCGTGCAGAGGGAGGGGTCACGTCCATGCGGGCATTCCGCGATCGCCGGGGACCGATGCTGACGGTATCGAGATCCGCGCTGGAGGGTGCCGGCCTGGTCAGCCCGGCTGGCCCGGGTCGCTGCCGCGCAGCAGCACGTCGCTGACCAGCTCGGGATCATCGGTCATGGGGACGTGGCCGCATCCGGGCAGCGGCAGCAGCCTGGCCTGCGGCAGGCGGTCGCCGGCGACCTGGCTCTGGCGCGGCGGCAGCAGCCGGTCCCGGGTCCCCCAGGCGATCGTGACCGGGACGCCGGCGGGAACGCGCCCGTCGAACTCGGTCATCCCGGCCAGGATCTCGCGGAGGGCGTCGCGTGCGCTGAGGAAGGCGGCCAGGTCGCCGCGCGCCTGCTCCGCGCTCATCCGGGACGGCCTGCTCACGATCGCGCCGTAGACCAGGGCACGGCCCGCGGTAGTCCGGGACAGCAGCGGCCCCAGCCGCTGGGTACGGGCCGCGGCGGACTCCATGATGGCGAAGATGGCCCGGGCGCGCCGCGCCTCCCGCTCGCTGCGCCAGAACCCGGCCGGGGACAGTGCCGTGACCGTGGCCGCCCGGCCGATCACGCCTGCCTCCAGCGCCAGCCTCCCGCCCAGGGAGTTCCCCGCGACGTGCGGCCGCTCCAGCGCGAGATCATCCAGCAGCCCGGTCACCCCGTCCAGCAGCGCCGCGACCACCGGCCGCCCGGCGAGCCGCAGCGGCGGCGAGTCTCCGTGTCCCGGCAGGTCGACGAGGATGACGTCGCGGTGCGGTGCCAGCCGCTCCAGGACCGTGCCCCAGGCCTGCCGCCGATGCCCGACGCCGTGCAGCAGCACCAGCGGCGGGCCCGAGCCATGACGCTCGAAAGCCAGGCCCATCCAAGACTCCCTACTCGCGAGTAACTATCGTACGGCAGCACCCCTCCCAGCCGGGTCAGCGTGTCCGGCCCGGCGGCTCCGCCGGAGGGAATGTAATGGTTTGACCTCCCCGGCGGCGTGCCGTGCGCGTACTGTGAGTCGCCGGCGGCGGGCGCCGAAGCGGCAGGGAGAGCAGATGGCTGCGCACAGGAAACCCCGCAAGCTCGTGCTCGTGGCGGTCGCGCTGTGCGTGCTGGCGGGAGCGGCATTAGGCGGGTATGCGCTGGCGGGCAGCCTGGCCGGCAGCGCCGCGAACCTGGCCAGCGCGTCGGGCGCGTCGGGCCGCGGTGCGCGGCTAAGCCGGCCCCGCGCCAGCGAGCATCAGGGCGTGCTGCCCCCCGTGGCCTCGCCCTCCAGTTCCTCGCCGAGCCCGGTACCGGCCGTGACGCCGCCGAGGACGCCGGGCCCTGCGCGCACGCACGCCAGCACGACGGCGTCGTGGGCCTGGTGCTCGTCAGCGCCGCTTGGCCAGTCGCCGACCCTCAGCGGCCGGTTCGACCTGTACAACAACGAGTGGAATAAGTCCGCCGGCCCGGGGCCGCAGGAGACCTGCGGGAACTCGGCGTCTGACTGGCAGGTGACCTCCACTCAGCGGGCCGGGAACACCGAGGTGCTGACGTACCCGAGCGTGCAGCTGAACTACAACAACACGAACGGGTACCCGCTGAGCAGGTTCGCCAGCATGACCAGCTCGTACGCCGAGACCATGAACGCGGTCGGCGGCACCGACGCCGAGGCGGCCTACGACATCTGGCTCAACGGCCTGAACAAGGAGGTCATGGTCTGGGTGGACGACCACGGCCAGTTCCCGGCCGGGTCCAGGGTGGCCACCACGACGTTCAGCGGCGCGACCTGGGATCTGTACGAGACGAGCGACCATACCTACATGGCGTTCGTCCGGCGGGGAAACGCTTCCTCCGGCACCGTCGACCTGCTCGCCGCCCTGACGTACCTGGAGCACCGGGGCGACCTGGTGGCCGGCGACCTGCTGTGGCAGGTGAATTTCGGCTGGGAGATCTGCTCGACGGCCGGGGCGCCGGAGACCTTCGCCATGAGCAACTACTCCCTGGCTTCAGCTCCCAGTTCCTAGTCAGAGGTGCCGAACGGGCAGGGTCTCTCGTATATCTAGCCGGGGCATGTTGAGATATCGTAGGGCCCAAGGAGGCAGACGTGGCCAGGACTCTCATCGATGTCAACGAGGAGTACCTTGCTGCCGCTCAGCAGGTGCTCCGGACTGAAACCAAGAAAGACACCATCAACGCCGCGCTCCGCGAGGTGGCTGCCCTGGCAGCCCGGCGACGGGACCTGCAGCGATTTACCTCCGGCGGCCTGCCCGATCTTGAAGACGAAGACGTCATGCGCGCCGCATGGCAGCGGTAGCCACGCACCTGGCGGACACTAGCGCGCTGGCCCGCCTGCGCCATCCCGCGGTTGCTGCGGAACTGGGGCCACTGATCGATGCCGGAGTCGTGGGCACGTGCGGTGTCGTCGAGTTCGAACTGGGATGGGCTACTCGCAGCAGCGCGGAATTCGACCAGCTCCGAACCGACCGGGACGTCGGCTACGAATGGCTTGCCATACATGATGAGGACTGGCGGCGGGCGCTTGATGTCCAGGCCGCACTCTGGCGCAGCGGACGCATGCGAGCGGTAGGTTTCCCTGACCTCCTGGTCGCCGCAGTAGCTGAGCGAGAGCGCGTCACCGTACTGCACTATGACGGTGACTACGACCTTATCGCCGAGATCACCAGCCAGCCGGTGCAGTGGGTCGTGCCCCGCGGGACTGTGCCGTAGCCGGAGTCACCCCGCACAGACTCGCCTGAGAGGCAGTTGCGCCAGATCGCTTACGCGTGCTGGTCTCGTACGCCCGAAACGGCACGCCGCAGCGCTCAGGTAATCCGGTTCAGCGCGCACCAGTCGCTGGGATGCCTCGCCGCGGGATGACGTTCAGGGCGCGGGACTGCGAGGGGGACCGCTGCGCGTTCGCCCGGTACACCCGCAGCGTGAGCACCGGCCGGGTGATCTGCGGCCAGCCCGCTGCCGCGCTGCAGCCCGGCCTGCGCCACCTCCAGCGCCGCCGGGAAGGACCCCGCCGGCGCCTGGGCCGACCGGCGCGGCCGGCGCCGGCGCACCATGATCGGCGCCGACCTGGGCCGGGCCGCGCTGCTGGCCACCGTGCCGGCCTGCTACGCGCTGCACGCGCTGACGCTGGCGCAGCTGTACCTGGTCACGTTCGCCGCCGGGACGCTGAGCATCCTGTTCAACGTCTGCGACGGGACGCTGTTCGTGTCGATCGTCGCGCCCGGGCAGTACGTGGACGGGCAGTCGCTGATCTACGGCAGCCGGGCGCTGTCGCGCACAGGCGGGCCGAGCATCGGCGGGCTGCTCGTGCAGGTCCTCACCGCGCCGCTCGCCGTGCTCGCGGACGCGCTGTCGTTCCTCGGCTCGGCGTTCTTCCTCAGCCGCATCCGGCCGCCCGAGCCGCTGATGACCAAGCGGATAGCCGCGCGCATCGGCGTCGGCCGGGCGTACGTGGCCGGCTGCCTCGCGTTCACCGCACCGCTCATGCTGGTGCCCCTCGCCCGCTCGCCGCTGGTCCTGGAAATACTCATCGCGGCGGAGTTCCTGTCCGGTTACGGGATGATGATGCTCGACATCAGCATCGGCGCGATCTTCGCCGCGGCGATCCCGGACTCACTCCGGTCGCGGGTCACCGGCGCGTTCCAGGCAGTCAACTACGGGACCCGCCCGCTCGGCGCG
Source organism: uncultured Actinomycetota bacterium (assembly GCA_963731085.1). Classification (GTDB taxonomy): domain Bacteria; phylum Actinomycetota; class Actinomycetes; order Streptosporangiales; family Streptosporangiaceae; genus DASUBV01. The sequence continues at coordinate 976,784 of CAVSUF010000018.1, read as the reverse complement.
CTGCTGGGCGGCCTGCTCGGCGCCACCATCGGCATCCGGCCTGCCCTGTGGGTCGCTACCGCCGGCGGAGTCGCCGGCGCGCTGCTGATGCTGCCCTCCCCGCTGCCCGGGTACCAGATGACGACCGGACCGCAGCCCCTGATCCGGCCCCGTGCCGCAGGCCGCACCTCAGAATGACCCGATCCGCGCGATCCCTCGGGCGTGCCGCCTCCCGTCAGCGGGCCACGACTGGCGTGTCCCCACGCCCGGTTCAGTCATCGGCCCCGGGCTCGGGTTCCGCTGCGGTCCATAGCTGCTTAAAGTGTTCCATCAGCTCGGCGACTCGCGACGGCGTTGGCTCAAGAATAGTCCGGACGACGGGGTAGCGGGTGTAGCTCAACGGGGCTCCGTGCATCATTTCATAGCTCACCTCCCTATCGAAGATAATAAAGTCGGAAATCATTCCGTGCAGCCAGCCCGGAATAATCCTGAAATCCAGGACCCGGACATCAATCCCGGTGTCGCGCTGCATCTGCGCAATGCGCAGGAACCTTTCGTCGCGAGTCAATAAGTCATTCTCGAAAATAAAGATCCGCCGAACCAGGGCGCCTCTTCTTATGGCCTGCCGTTGCAATTCCAGATAACGGACGCCCAGGTCGGATATCCACAGCCCGTCATCAAAGCCATGCGGCCCGGCCAGCGAGATCGCCTCGATAGAGCTCTTGGCCTCCCGGGTGAGGCCGAGTAGCCATTCCCGATCCTCGCCATCGTAAGTGATCGCCTGGCCAGGGGGCAGCTGCCGCATGAACGAGGTGACACGCTCGATCTCCCGCCGCACAAGGCGCCAGAGGAGAGGGCTGACGCTGCCGCTGGCGGCATCTGCCGCTTCGAGGAAGTCGGTCAGCGCCCACGGCGGGACATCCGCGTTGTCGGTGCCGTCCGCCCCGGCACGTGGACGGTCGAATCCGGCGCGGGCCACCGGCTCGGGCGTGTACCGCGAGCGATCGGGCTCGGCTCGTGCCCGGTCCGGGGCGGCCCCGCGATCAGCACGCTGGACTGTCGCCGCGAGATCCTCGCGGATCTGGGTGGCGGGCCCGTGCTGAGCCCGGTAGCGGACTGCCAGGCGGTTCCAGGCTTCCGCCCATCGCCGATCGGCTCGGAGATCAACCCCGCAGGCCTCCGCGAATGTCAGCACGAATGCCTTGCGAGGGAACGCCTGCCCGGCCAGCACCTCCGCGATGGTGGCCCGCTTCAGCGGGATCCTGCGCAGATCCGTCCCGGGCAGGGTCCCCTCGGCATGAACCGTGCGCCGCTCCAGCTCCCGGTAGGTAGGCGTGTCGGCTAACATCCGCAGGTGCCGGAGGCACCAGGCGAGATCATCAAGGCTGGCAGCTTGACTGGGATCAGGCAGGTCCATCTGAGTCCTACGCAGCCCCTGGCGAGGGCTCCGGTGGTGTCCGCTCTTGTCCGTCAACGGTACACGGGTGGCAGCTTTTCCTCCTATGTCCGCAGCTTGCCTCGCGCGGTCCGGCGCCGGCCGCGACATGGCAGGCACGTGGCCCGGGCCTGGCGCCGACCGTGGCCGGACATCACGCCGGCGTGGCTTGCTGGACACAGGTCGCCGCTGATAGCCGCTGGCAGCGCGGCTTCCCTGGTCCTGAACAGCGGAGACATACGGGGGAAACCGTAATGAACGCCATAATCGGACTCAGCCTGATCACCACCAGCGTCCTCGCCATCGCCGGACTGGCCATCCTGGCCCTGACAGCTGCGGGCATTCACCGCGAGGAACGGCGTCTGAGCCTCTCCGCCGACCCCCGCGGGCCGGTCGACGCCATCGCCCGCCGGGTGCTCGGCGCCCATGTCAGCGTGGCCAGAGCCCGCCGCAGGCCCGAGGACATCTGGGGAGACCCGTCAGAGAGCCGCCTCTCGCTGCGGCCGCAGTACGGAGTGACCAGATATGACGCGGACGCCAGGCTCGCAGACCTCAACGCACCGTGACCGCCGCACGCCGGGGCCACGCTGCTGGGCCACGTCCGCCGGAAGATGCTCCGCACCGGCCTGCCCCCCGTCCTCGATGACCTAGGCGAGGACGGCACCCTTCGCCCCGGCAGCACCCTCAGGCCCAGGTCCCTCGGGTGACGCAGGCCCCGCGGCGGCTCAGGTGCGGCCGCGGCGCACCCGGATATGCCGGGGGCCGGAGATGAAAGTCGATGGCTGCCATTCGGTCTCGCCGATCTTCTGCAGGTCCGGCAGCCGGGTGAGGAGCTGCCGGAACATCGCGTCGATCTCGACGCGGGCGACGTGGGATCCCAGGCAGAAGTGCGGGCCCCCGCCGCCGAAGGCCAGGTGGTCGTTGGGCGCCCGGGTGATGTCCAGGCGCTCCGGCTCGTCAAACGCGCGGGGATCGCGATTGGCCGATCCGTAGTACATGACGACCTTCTGCCCGGCCTCGATCCGCCGGCCGCCCAGCTCAGTGTCGGCGGTGGCGGTCCGCCGCATGTAGATGACCGGGCTGGTCCAGCGGAGCAGCTCCTCGATGGCCGCGGGAAGCAGCCCGGGGTCGGCGCTGAGCCGCGCCCGCTCGCCGGGGTGGCTGAAGAGCGCGTCCATCCCGCCGGCCACCAGGTTGCGCGTCGTGTCGCCGCCAGCGTCGATGAGCAGGAGGAAGAACAGGCTGAAGTCGATCTCGTCGAGGCCGTGCCCGTCCGCCTCGGCCGTGACGAGCACGGACGCGAGGTCGTCCCCCGGATGTGCCCGCTTCTCGTTCCAGACGCCGCTGGCATAGCTGAACATCCCGGCAACGGCGGCCATGCCCGCGCCCTCGGGGAGGCTCGCGGGATCGGCGTGGAGCGTCTCGGTCAGCCGGTAGAGCTCAGCTCCGTCCTGACGCGGGATCCCCAGCATCTCGGCGATGACGTACGACGGGAGCAGCCCCGCGACATCCTCGACCAGGTCGAACTCGTCCCGGTCAGCAACGCCGTCAACGATCTCGGCGGCCAGCCGCTCGATCCGGGGGCGCATCCGGCCTGCGGCGCTGCGCAGGAATCTGGGCGAGACTAGCTTGCGGTACCGGGTGTGCCGCGGCGGATCCATCGTCAGCATCATCGTGTGGTCGCCGAGACCGGTCGCGCTGCCGTCATCGATCATGATGGTCGGGCTGGAGGAGAACAGCGCGGCATTACGGCCGACCGCCTTGACGTCCTCATACCGGGTCACTGCCCAGAACCCGGGCCCGCGCTGGCTCCTCGTGCCAGTGGACCGGGTCGTTATCCCGCAGCCACGCATACTGACCGGCGGGATGGCCGCCGGCGTAGGAAGACGGCGACACCAGGTCAATGACACCAGTCATGGCGTCAGCACATGGCGTGGCGGGAACGGGATCCGCGGCAGCCGGATTTCTCCCATGGCCCCAGTATGAGTGGCCTGGCTGGCCGCCCGGTCAGGGCAAGCGCCGGGCGCTCAGAATCTCCCGCCCTGGATGCGGCGGGCGCGCTGGGACTGCTAGGGCTCGCCGTAGGGGTAGTCCGGGGTGGGCGGCTCGCTGGCCTCGTCCAGCAGCAGGGTCTCCTCGGGCGTCAGCGTGCCGAGCGCCACCGCGGACACCGCGCAGCCGCTGCTGCCGAGCAGGCGGTACTCCATCGGCCCTCCCGTAGTCTCCGGACGCTACCCGGGCTACCTACCCACGCCAGGCCACTACTTTCGGGTGTAACGCAGAGCGCCCCTGAATCCCCGTCGCCACGCTGGCCGGGCCCGGGGATCGGTCACGCCGGCAGGTCCGTGCCGGCCTTCTCCGCCACCAGGTAGGCGGCGTACCAGGCGGGCCAGTAGCTTGCTGGCCAGCGACGGCAGGATCGGGTCGACGAGCCCGATTCCCATGAACGAGATCACGCAGGCGAACGCCACCGCCCACACCGCCCTGGGCTGGCGGAACGGGCTCGGCTTACTCACGGTCTCCGGCGTCGTCAGCTGCGTCGTCATGCGGTTACTGTATAGAAGATGTATATAGATCGTCAATGTATCTAGCCGGGACCCGACGACGGGCAGCGCGAGCCCCGCTAAGTCAGCGGCCCGGCCGGCCCGAGGCGGCCCCGCCGTTGCCTCGGCGCTCCTGGCGACGTGGTGTACGGTCCGTCGTACATGCGCGGGGAAATGCGCCGGGGGGGTCAGGGCCATGGTCAGGCTGGCAGTGAAGTGGTCTGTGGGCGTGATCGGCGTGGCGGTTCTGGCCGTCGGGGTCGTGCGGGTCGCGCAGGCCGCCAGCAGCGCCGGGGATGTCGGGCTGCTCGTCGTGGGCGCCGTTCTCGTGCTGAGCCCGTTCCTGATCGACCGGATCGTCGGCTTCACCGTGACGTCGGCCAGCCTGGAGGTTCGCCTGTCGCGTGAGATCAGTGACCTGGGGGCGCCGGGCGCGGCGCAGATCCTGCAGCGGACTGATCTGGCCGGCTTCGCGGAGTCCTATGCCTACATTCACCAGGAACTTGACGGCACGCCATTTCACGACGCGCAGGTGTATCTGCAAGACCTGCTGGTCAAGCGGTCGGAGGGGATTGCCCGCCGGGAGAAGTTCAAGTCCTCGGAGGTGCGGAAGCTGTTCCGGGACGGATCGCCCATCATGAGGGTGCTGGCCGTGGGGCTCATGAAAGGGGACCGCTCGCTCGCTGACAGCGCCACGATCATCTCGGCGATCAGTGAGCCGCGTTCTAAGAATGAGCAGTATCACGGCCTGGAGCTGGCCCTGCTGTGCTGGCACAGCCTGCCGAGAACGGGCCAGCAGGCCATCCATACCGCGATTAACGGCGCTGGCATCCCGGCAGGCAGCGACCGCCGCCCCCCGGCCGACGCGGTCCTGGCCCTGCCCGTCGGCTAGCAGCCTGACCACGCCGGCGGTACCCGGCCGGGCGGGTGTGCGGGCCGGGCGGCCGGGCATCACTGACCTGTGCCTTCGCCGCCGCGCTGCCTGGTGACCGGGGCGTCCGGCTACATCGGCGGGCGGCTGGTCCCGGAACTGCGCGCCGCCGGGTACGGGGTCCGGTGCATGGCGCGCGACGCGGGGAAGCTGGGCGGGCGGCCCTGGTCCGGTGACGTCGAGGTCGCGGTGGCCGACGCGGCGGACGGGGCCGCGGTGCGGCGGGCGCTCGCGGGCGTGGACGTGGCCTATTACCTCATCCACTCCCTGGGCACGGGCGCGTCGTTTGAGCAGCGGGACCGCGACGCGGCGAGGATCTTCGCGGCGGCCGCCTCGGCGGCGGGAGTGCGGCGCATCGTCTATCTCGGCGGGATCGTCTCGGGCCGGCGAGCGGCCTGTCGCCGCACCTGCGCTCGCGCGGCGAGGTGGGGGACATCCTGCTGGGCAGCGGCGTGCCGGCGGCCGTGCTGCAGGCCGCGGTGATCATCGGCAGCGGGTCGGCGTCGTTCGAGATGCTCCGGTACCTCACGGAGCGCCTGCCGGTGATGGTCACCCCCACCTGGGTGAGAACCCGGATCCAGCCGATCGCCGTCCGCGACGTGCTGCGCTACCTGGTCGGCGCCGCCGGGCTGCCCCCGGACGTCAGCCGCTCCTTCGACATCGGCGGTCCCGACGTCCTGACGTACGCGGAGATGATGCGCCGCTACTGCGACGTGGCCGGGCTGCGGTCACGCGTCCTGGTTCCGGTGCCGCTGCTCACCCCCCGGCTGTCGTCGCTCTGGGTCGGCCTGGTGACGCCCGTGCCGTCGGGCCTGGCCGGGCCGCTGGTCGAATCGCTCCGCAACGAGGTCGTCTGCGCCGAGCACGACATCGCCCGCTACGTCCCGGACCCGCCCGAGGGCCTGGCGCCCGTCGGCCGCGCTATCGCCCTGGCCCTGCGGCACACCCGCGAGGGCCAGGTCTCCACCCGGTGGTCATCCGCCGCTACGCCCGGAGCGCCCAGCGACCCCCTGCCCGGCGACCCCTCGTGGGCGGGCGGCTCGCTGTACGTGGACGCGCGAGCCAGCGTCGTGCGGGCCTCGCCCGCGGCGCTGTGGCGCGTCATCGAGGGCATCGGCGGCGCGACCGGCTGGTATTCCTTCCCGGCCGCCTGGGCCGTGCGCGGGCTGCTCGACCGGCTGGCCGGCGGCGTCGGGCTCCGCCGCGGGCGGCGTGATCCGCGCCGCCTGCTGGTCGGCGACGCGCTGGACTTCTGGCGCGTGGAGGCCATCACGCCCGGATCGCTGCTGCGGCTGCGCGCGGAGATGAAGCTGCCGGGCCTGGCCTGGCTCGAGCTGGCCGTCGGCCGGGATCACGACGGCCGGACTACGTACCGCCAGCGCGCCATCTTCCAGCCGCGCGGGCTGGCCGGCCACGCGTACTGGCGGTCCATCGCCCCGTTCCACGGCGTCGTGTTCGGCGGGATGCTCCGCAACATCACCAGGGCCGCCGAGCGAGCCAGCCCGCGCCCCGTCAGCCGGTGAGCCCGCCGCCAGGGAGGCCACCACGGCCCGCGCCCGGTAAGCCCGGGCCGGGCTCAGCTCGCCGGGGTCCGGCCCGCCGCAATCAGCTCGCGGGGTCCTGGTCCGGCCCGCCGGCGGGAGCGCCGCCCGCCGCCCGGGACGGCTGGTACAGGCCGAGCAGCAGGCCGTAGCGCGGGTGGTCGCCGCCGTCGTCGGCCTGCTCGGCCAGGTCCCGCAGCGTGGCGGTGAGCTGCCGCGCGTGCTCGGGCGACAGCCGCAGCCCCCGCAGCACCACGAGCGGGCCGGGCTCGGCCCCGGCGATCTCGGCCGCCAGCGCGCGGAACGCGGCCTCGGTGGCGGCGGGGTCGTCGTAGCTGAGGCGGGCGAAAACGCGACGGTAGTACTGCTCGGTCCCGCCGCGCACCGTCCGGGTGCCCGCCGCCCGGACCAGGCCCGCCCCGGCCAGGACCTTCAGGTGGTGGGAGACGTTCCCCTTGTTGCTGCCCAGCGCCGCGGCCAGTTGGCTGATGGTGGCCTCGCCCTGGCCCAGGGCGAACAGCAGCCGGTGCCGCATCGGATGCCCCAGCGCCTTGAACTGGTCGGGCGTGGTCACCGCGACCTCGTGATCGTCCTCGGTCATGACAGAAGCGTTGGTAATGCTTGACGCTTTGTCAAGCGTATGGTTTTCTTAACGCTATGCCCGAGCCAGCCGTCCTGCCGCCGCCCTCCGCCCGCCCGTCACCGGACGCAGCCGACCCGGCTGACGTCGTCAGCAAGGTCCGTGCCCTGATCGAGGCCCACTACGTCTTCCCCGATATCGCGTCGGCGGTGTCCCGCGTGCTGGCCGACGGGCTGGCGGCGGGCCGGTATCCGTCCGATGTGCCCGGGCTGGCCGCGGCGGTCACCGCTGACCTGCAGTCGGTCAACGGCGACAAGCACCTGCGGCTGCAGTATCACGAGGATGCGCTCCCCGAGCGCACGCTGGAGCGCGGCGACGACGCCGCGGAGATCGAGTTCCTGAGCCGGTGGGCCGACCGGGCCAGCGGCGGCGTGGCCTGCGCCCAGCGCCTCGCGGGCAACGTCGGGTACCTGGACCTGCAGCCGATCCTGTTCCCCGCGGCCCTGTGCGGGGACACCATGACGGCCGCCATGAGCCTGGTCGCCGGCACCGACGCGCTCATCCTCGACCTGCGGCACTGCCGGGGCGGCGAGGACGGCATGACCGCCTTCATCATCAGCTACCTGTGGGACCACGACCGGGTCCAGCTCAGCGGCAGCCGGCAGCGCCAGGACGCCGCGCCCCGGCAGCTGTGGACGCTGCCCTACGTGCCCGGCCGCCGGTTCGGCAAGGCCAAGCCGGCGTACGTGCTGACCAGCGCGGCGACGTTCTCCGCTGGCGAGCATCTCAGCTACGACCTGCAGGCCCTGGGCCGGGCCACCGTCATCGGCGAGCGCACCGGCGGCGGCGCCCACGGCCGCGAGGGCTTCCGCGTGCATCCCCGCCTGGAGGCCACGATCTCCGTGGCCGAGTCGGTCAGCCCGGTCACCGGCGGCAACTGGGAGGGCACCGGCGTGCGGCCCGACATCGAGGTCACGGCCAGCCTGGCCCGCGACACCGCCTACCGGCTCGCCCTCCGGGCCGTGATCGCGGCGGGCACCCCCTCGGCCGCCGAGGCCAGCGGCGCGCTCGGGCGGCCTAAGCCGGGTCCCCGGGCACCAGCCGGATCCGCTGCCGCGCGACCGCCTCGACCCGCTCGCGGCTGTACAGGAGCGGGAACGCCGCACCCGTAGCCCAGGGCGCGTAATGGTCGGCGAAGTGCGGGCTGGCCGGGTCGCCGGACTGGCCGGGGCTGTTCATGGCCAGCGAGCTGTCCCAGCCGCCGACGTCGACCACGAGCCGGAACGCCGCGCCCTCGCTCTGGGTGAAGTCGGGCAGGTAGGTCGCGGCGGCCACCGTGTCGGAACTGCCGCCCTGCGGCACCGGGGCGAGCGCGGCCTGCCGGCGGGCCGCCTCGCCGAGGGCCGGGGCCGCCGGGTGAACGGGCCGGACCTGGTGCAGGCGGCCCCAGGCCCACCGGGCCTCGTCCTCGCCGAGCAGGCCGCGCAGGTCGGCCATGGCGTCCCGCAGGGTGGTCTCGAAGATCTCGGCCAGGGCCAGCTCCGGGTCGGGGCCGAGCCGCGGGCCCGGGTTCTCGATCAGGTCCAGGTCGATTCTCGGGTCGCCGCGCAGGTCATCGGCCGGCAGCAGGGCGGCCAGCGCCGCCGGGACCTGGCCGGGCGGCAGGATCCGGGCCAGGGCGCGGCGCAGCAGGGCGGGCCGCAGGTGCCGCCGGTACCACACCTGGAACACGGCGGCGGCCGCCGAGCCGGCCGCCAGGGTGCCGTCCCAGCCGGCCAGCAGCCCGGCCGCCCGGACCGCGGCCGGGTCCGTGAACCGCTGCCCGGCCAGCCGGCCCGCGATCCGCCGTGCCGGGATGCTGACGCAGTCGGCCTGGAGCGCGGCCAGGCCGGCGGCCGTGAACGGCGCGCCCGCCCCGAGCACCTCGGCGATCCGCTGGTGCCGGTACGGCGGCGACCAGTCGCGGGTCACCGTCCGCCCGGGCGGGAAGCCGGCCGGCAGGTTCATCTCGTTGGCGGTGGCGATCCAGCCCCGGGCCGGGTTCACCTCGGACGGCAGCTCGTCCCCGTCATAGAAGCCGGCCCACTCATACCGGCCGTCACCCGGCACCGGGAGCGTGCCGTCCCAGTTCGGCCGGACCGGCGTCAGCCCGGCGGCCTGCCAGGCGATGGTGCCGCCGGGGTCGGCGTAGACCTGGTTCTCGCCGGGGGTGCCCCACCGGTTCAGCGCCGCGGTGAACTGCTCCAGGTTCCGCGCCCGCATGTACTCCACGCTGCCCAGGTACGGAGCCGTGCCGGGCTCCAGCCAGGCCGCCCGGACCGCGAACGCCGCGTTCCGGGCGGGAACGGCGCGGATGACCGGCCCGTGCCGGGTGAACTCCAGCTCGACGTCGACGGCCGGCGCGTCCCGCACCGGGATCCGCTCGCGCACCACCCGCATCGGCTCCCACCGGCCGGAGTAGCGGTACTCGCGCGGCGCGCCCGGCCGGGTCTGGTAGACGTACAGGTCCTCCTGGTCGATCGCGAAGACCGTGAGGCCGAAGGCGATGTGGCCGTTGTGGCCGATGGAGATGCCCGGCAGGGCCGGCTCGCCGGCGCCGATCACGTCGAACTCCGGGGCGCACAGATGGGTCAGGTAACGCAGCGACGGCAGGGACAGGGCGCGGTGCGGGTCGTTGGCCAGCAGCGGCCGTCCCGTCGCGGTGCGGGCCGGCGCCAGGACCCAGTTGTTGCTGCCCTCCGCGGCCGCCGGCCGGGCGGCCCGGCGCCGCGGGCGGGAACTGGGCCGGCATCGTGGCCAGCGCGTAATCGCGCAGGACATCGTCCGGGATGACGCTCAGGTCCAGGCCGTCCGGGACAGCCAGCTCACCCCGCGGCTCACGCCGGCGCCGGAGCTCTTCCGTTCCTGCCCCGAAATCGCGGAGGATCAGCGCCCGGGCGACCTCGATGGTCAGGTTGTAGGACAGCCCGTGGCTGCGGATGCGGGCCAGGTCGGCCGGCGCCCAGCGGGACGGCTCGTACCCCAGCTCGCGGAACTCCGCCGGGAGCAGCGCCGGATCCTGGCGCGTCCGGGCCACGTACTCGTTGATGCCCGCCGTGAAGGCGGCCGCGATGCGCTTGGTGTCCGAGGCGTAGGCCAGCCATTCCGCGCGCATGTCCCCCCGGTACAGGAAGAGCCGCGCCGCGCGGTCCTGCTCGACATAGGCCGGGCCCCAGACCTCCGACAGCAGGCCCAGGCCGCGCCGCCGCCAGGTGTCGATCTGCCACAGCCGGTCCCGCGCCACGCAGAAGCCCTGCGCCCAGAACACGTCGTGGACGCTGGCCGCGTAGATATGCGGGATGCCCCACGGGTCAATGAGGATCTCCGCCGGCGCCGCCAGCCCGGATACCGCCAGTTCCATGACCCGCTCCCGCGACTCGCGGATTCCGCCCAGCTAGAGCGTCCCTCAAGGATAGGCGGGAGCGCCGTCGAGGAAGCGGGTGATGCTGGCCCGCAGGCCGGCCGCGTCGAGTCCGTGCGCGGCCTGGTGCTCCGGCGGCGTGCCGTAATGCCGCAGCTCATCCAGGCCGACGCCGAGGCCCAGGACCCGGTGCCGGATACCGGTCAGGGCCGCGGCGACCTGCGCCGCCGACGTGCCCGCGAGGTAAGGCTCGGCCAGTACCACGTCGGGCGCGGTCAGCGTGGCCCGCAGGGCGGCGGCGTCAAATGGCCGGATCGTCGCCGCGTAGAGCACCGTGACGTCCAGGCCCGCGGTCGCGGCCAGGACCGCGTCGGCCAGCGGGCCGACCGCGATGACCGTGCCCGCCGCGCCCGTGCGGAGCACGCTCATGCCAGGCCCGGGCCCGGCCAGCGGCTGCTCGTTGGCGGGCAGCGACAGGCGCAGGTAGACGCGGCCGCTGGCCGCGACGGCATCGCGCAGCAGCCGCTCCGCCTCATCGGGGTGCCCCGGCACGTGCACCGTCCAGCCGGGCAGGGTGTCGAGCAGCGGCACGTCGCCGGGGGACAGGTGGGTCCGGCCGTAGAACGGGTAGTCGTAGGAGGCCCCGGCGCTGACCAGCACCGCGCCCACGTCCTGATGCACCAGGTCCAGCTTGACCTGCTCGAAGGGACGCTCGATGAGGAACGGGGCGAACGTGTGCGCGATCGGCCGCATTCCGGCCAGGGCCAGTCCGCCGGTCACGCTGACCAGCAGCTGCTCCCTGATGCCCAGGTCGATCACCCGGTCCGGGTGCCGCTGCCGGGCCGTCTCCAGGGAGCTGGCGCCGATGACGGCCAGCACCACGGCCAGCCGGGGATCGTCGTCGAGCAGCGCGCCCGCTACCCGGTGAAATCGGTCTCGCATCGTCTCCATCGGCCGGCCCTCAGCCGCGACCGGGATCGATGACGGCGACCACGACCTGCGGCCGGCCGGGATGCGGGACGCCGAAGGCCGCCTCCAGCGCCGCGTGGTCACGCCCGCTGACCCGCGATGCTGACCAGCCTTCCACGGTGAACCGGCGCTCCGCGCCGCCGGGCCAGCCATACGTGGATGAGGAGTTGTCCACCACCACGACGTTGAGCCGGTCGAGCCCGGCGGCGCCGGCGAAGGCGATCGCCTCATGGTTCGAGCCCTCGTCGAGCTCGCCGTCGCCGATGAGCACGAAGACCCGCGCCGAGTCCTGGCCGGCGGCCCTCAGGCCGAGGGCGACGCCCACGCCGATCGGCAGCCCGTGGCCCAGCGAGCCGCTGGCGATCTCCACGCCGGGCAGCAGGTTGCGGTCGGGGTGGTGACCCAGCCGTGACCCGAATTCCCCGTAGCCCGGCAGCGCCGCCGGGTCGATGAACCCCTTGGCCGCCAGCACGGCGTAGTACGCCATCGGGCCATGTCCCTTGGACAGCAGGAACCGGTCCCGGCCGGCCGCCCGTGCCGTCTGCGGGCTGACCCGCAGCACGCGGTCATACAGCACCCACAGCACGTCCAGCGTCGACGCGGCGGCGTGATCATGCTTCTCATCCCCGCTCATCAGGGCCATCAGGCCGGGCAGGTCGGCGAAGCAGGGCCGCGCGCTGGCGGCAGCGGTATCTGTCATGGCGGCAAGCATGTAACTTCAACCGCGCTTAAGGTCAAGCCAGGCCGTCGCAGACCGGGCGGTTCCGGATAGCTCCGGTTCTAGCGCGCATATGTCACAGGGCCGCGCGTCTCCGGCGACTGCGTTGACTGGCGCTCGCGGAGATGATCGGGTGGATGAGGAACGGCAGCGCGGCGGGAACGACACGCGCAACGAGGGGCAGCGAAGGGGAGTGCCGGTTCCAGCGCGGGGGGCGAGAGCATGAAGCTGGTAGTCATCGGGGGCACCGGGCTGGTCGGCTCGCAGGTGGTCCGCAAGCTCACGGCAGCCGGGCACCAGGCCGTCCCGGCGGCACCGAACACGGGCGTCGACCTGATCACCGGGGAGGGCCTGGACCGGACGCTGCACGGCGCCGAGGTCGTGATCAACGTCGCGAACTCGCCGACGTTCGACGAGGCGTCCCTGGACTTCTTCCGCACGTCGATGGGCAACCTGCTGGCCGCGGGGGAGCGCGCCGGCGTCCGGCACCAGGTGATCCTGTCCATCGTGAGCGTCGACAAGGTGCCCGAGCTGGACTACTACCGGGCCAAGGCCCTGCAGGAGGACCTGCTCCGCCACGGGCCGACGCCCTGGTCCATCGTGCGCGTCACCCAGTTCTTCGAGTTCATCGAGCCCACCATGTCCTGGACCGCCGACGAGAGCGCCGTCCGGCTGCCGGCCACCCCGATCCAGCCGATCGCCAGCGCGGATGTCGTCAGCGCGCTGGTCGAGGTCGCGACCGGCGCCCCGCTCAACGGCATCCGGAACGTCGCCGGCCCGGACGTCTTCCGCCTCGACGAGCTCGGCCGGCTGACGCTGGCCGCGCACCACGACGACCGGACCGTGATCACCGACGACCGGGCCGGCATGTTCGCGGCCGTCACCGGCGATGTGCTCACCGCCGGACCGGAGGCGCGGCTGGGACCCACGCACTACCGGGACTGGATCCAGCAGGGCCGCTAAGCGCGGCGTGCACCGGACGGGAACCGACATGACGAACGCCATGCCTTCACTGGCCGCCGGGACCGGCGGCGAGATCGTCATCGCCGGCGCTGGCTACGCCGGGCTGCACGTCGCCCTGCGGCTGGCGGCCCGGCTGCGGGACCAGCCCGCGGTGACGCTCACCCTGGTCGACCAGCACGACTACCACCAGGCGCTGACCGAGCTGCCCCGGGTCGCCGGCGGCACCCGCGCCGCCGACGCGGTGCGCATCCCGCTGCCGGACCTGCTGACCACGCGGACCCGCTTCGTCCAGGCCGAGATCACCGGGTTCGACCTGGACGGCCGGCGGCTGCGCACCGGAGCCGGGCCGGTCGGCTGGGGGCGGCTGGTGCTGGCGCTCGGCAGCCTGCCGAATGACTTCGCCATCCCCGGCCTGGCCCGGCGCACGCTGTCGCTGTACTCGGCCGGCGATGCCGAGCGGGTCTGGGCAGCGGTCAGCGCGGCGGTCACGGCGGCCGCGGCGGCCCCGGACCCGGAGCGGCAGCGCCGCCTGGCCACCGTGGTGGTCGGCGGCGGCGGCGCCACCGGGGTGGAGCTGGCCGGGGAGCTGGCCGAGACGCTGCCCGAGCTGGCCCGGCGACACGGCCTGGCCCCGGACCGGCCTGCCGTCCAGCTGGTCGAGGCCGGCCCCGCCATCCTGGCCGGCTCCTCACCGCAGCTGATCGACAAGGCCACCCGGATCCTGGCTGACCTCGGAGTCGAGGTCCGCACCAGCGCGGCGATCGCCGCCGCGACCGAGGATGGCTTCCGGCTGACGGACGGCCAGCTCGTGGCGGGCGGCGTGTTCGTCTGGGCGGGCGGGGTGAAGGCACCTGAGCTGGTGGCCGGCGGGCTGCCGGCTGGCCACAACGGCCGGGTCAAGGTCGACCGGTACCTGCGGGTGCTGGACCATCCGGACATCTACGCCGCCGGCGACCTGGCCTCAGTGACGGATCCGCGCAGCGGGCACGTGCTGCCCGCGCTGGCCCAGGTGGCGCTCGAGGAAGGCGAGACGGTGGCCCGTAACCTGGACGCGGAGCTGCGCGGCCTGCCGCCGGAGGCGTTCACCTTCCGCGACAAGGGGTTCGTCGTCTCGGTCGGGACCCGGCGCGGGGTCGCCGACGTCGCCGGCATCACCACCGGCGGCCGGCTGGCCCATCTGCTCAAGGACGCCATCGAGTGGGAGTACCGCCAGTCCGTGCGCCACCTCCGCGGCTGGGACCCGGTAGCCGCGTGACGGCTGCCCATCCGGCCGCGAGCACGCACAGGGGGAGCGAGCAAGGGGAGCGAGCAAGGGGAGCAGGGAGAGCACGGGGAGAGCACGGAGAGAGCACGGGGAGGGAGCGGGACATGGGCAGGCGACGCACGCCGGCGGGCGGCCTGGGCTCCGCCGGGTTCGCGGTCATGCGCTGCGGGCTGGCCACGACCCTGCTGTGGATCGGGGCGCTGAAGTTCGAGGACTACGAGGTCGAGAACGCGGACGTCCTGGTCACCGCCAGCCCGCTGACCTCGCGGCTGCGCGAGAAGCTGGGCGCGCGCCGGCTCGGGCGGCTCACCGGCGTCGCGGAGCTCACCCTGGGCTCGCTGATCGCGGCGCAGCCGGTCGCGCCCCGGGCTGCCGCGGCGGGCAGCCTCGGGGCCGCGGGGATGTTCCTCGGCACCCTCAGCTTCCTGGTCACGACGCCGGAATCGTGGCAGGAGGGGCATGGGGCGCCGCACTTGTCCATGCTGGGCGAGGCCCTGCTGAAGGACACCGTCCTGCTCGGCGCCGCCCTCCTGACCGCGGCCGAGTCACTGCGGGCGGCCCGCGCCCGCTGACCGCCCGGCCGTCCGCTCGCGCACGGCAAGCGGCACCACGGCCAGGACCAGCGCGCCGGTCAGGGCGAACGCCGCCGGGTAGCCGGTGGCGGCGCAGATCAGGCCGAAGACGGCCGGCCCGCGCCGTAGCCGGCGTCGTAGGCGAAGTTCCACCGCGCGCTGGCCCGGGCCTCCGGGAGCTGCTCGATCAGCAGCGCGAAGGTCGCGTTCTCGATGACGCCGAACCCGGCGCCGAACAGCACCATGCCCGCGAGGATCATCACCGGCGAGCCCAGGACCATCATCGCGGCCATGCCGAGCGCCGCCACCGCCAGCGCCGGGATGAGCAGCCGGGCGTGACCGTGCCGGTCGCCCTGCCGGCCAGCCTGCCAGCGGCTGATCGTGGCGGCGACCGACTGCACGAGCAGGGCGGCCGAGGCGAGGCTGCTGGGGATCCCCCTGGCCAGCGGCAGGAACGAGTCCAGCACGCCGGCCGCGATGGTGGCGGCGGCGAAGATCAGCGGCAGCCGCAGCGCCGGCCAGCTGCTGGCCGAGGGATACCTGACCAGCCGCACCGGGTCCGCCACCCGGGTGGCCTGGCCCAGCGGCCAGCACGCCGGTGACCGGCCCGGGCCGGCCCGGGCCGCGGGCCGGCCCTCGGCACCCGGGCCAGGCCGCCGCCCCGCGACGCCGCCGCTGATCGCGGACTTCCAGCCCGGCGTGCCGGACCTGTCCAGCTTCCCGAGGAGCGACTGGGCCTGGGCCGTCAGGCAGGCCTGCACCGAGGCCGCCGCGGCGGACCTGGGCTACGGCGACCCGCGCGGCAGCCCGGTGCTGCGCGAGGTCCTGGCCGGCTACCTGCGCCGGGTCCGGGCCGCCGCCGCCAGCCCGGACCGGATGACCATCAGCACCGGCTTCGCGCAGGGGGTCAACCTGGTCCTGCGCGTCCTGGCCCGCGACAGCGGCGTGACCTGCGTGGCGCTCGAGGACCCCGGCTACGGCACCGCGCAGGACGACGAGACCGTCCGCGCGGTCCTGGCCATGGGCCTGCGCGTCGCCTACGTGCCGGTCGACGAGCACGGCCTCGTGGTCACCGAGCTGGCGGCCAGCGGGGCCCAGGCGGTCGTGGTCACCCCGGCCCACCAGGCGCCGACCGGGGTGGTCCTGTCCCCGGCCCGGCGGCACGCCCTGGCCGAATGGGCGCGGCGCGGCGGCGGGTACGTGGTCGAGGATGACTACGACTCGGAGTTCCGCTACGACAAGGAACCCGTCGGCGCGCTGCAGGGACTGGCCCCGGACCAGGTCTTCCTGCTCGGCACGGCCAGCAAGGCCCTGGCTCCGGCGGTCCGCCTCGGCTGGGTCCACGCCCCGGCACCGCTGGCCGCGGCGGTCGCCGCCGAGAAGGAGATGAGCGACCGCGGCTCGTGCACGCTCGACCAGCTGGCCCTGGCCACCCTGCTGACCACCGGCCGGTATGACCGGCACCTGCGGCGGATGCGAGCGGTCTACGCCGCCCGCCGCACCGCGCTGACCGACGCGTTCGCCCGGCACGCCCCCCGGGTCTCGCTCACCGGCCTGGCGGCCGGGTTCCAGGCGGTCGCGCCGCTGCCCCCCGGAGCCGCCGAGACGGCGGTGATCGCCGCGGCGCGCGAGCGGCGGGTCGGGCTGCACGGCATCGGCGGCTACCGCGGCAACCCGGCCGCCGCGGCGCCGCCGGCGCTGGTCATGGGCTTCGGGAACGTCCGCGATCGCGCCATCGAGCCCGCCATCGCCGCCGTCGCCGACCTGCTCAGCTGACCAGCGTCCGCGCGGTCCGGTCGGCCGAGGTCCGGGGCTCGTGGGACACGTCGCCGCCGGTGAACGTCCGCGTCCAGCAGGCGAACTCCAGCAGGATCCCGTCGGGGTCCTGGAAGTAGAAGGACCGGACGAACACGCCGTCGTGCACCTCGCGCGCGACGCCGTACTCGCTGTCGTCGTGGTTGAGGATCGGGCTGACCTCGACTCCCTTGTCCGCCAGCCGCCGCCGGTAGGCCTCGAACCGGTCGGCCGGGACGTGGAAGGCGACATGGTTCATCGAGCCGGTGGCGCTGAGCAGCTCGCCCTGCTCGGGACGGCCCCGCGGCGCCGAGATCCCGGGGACGCCGTCGGGCGCGTCCGGGAACCAGAAGAACGCCACGCAGTCGCCGCCGCCGCAGTCGAAGAAGAAGTGCTGGCCCATGCCGCCGGGCAGCTCAATCGTCTTGATCAGCGGCATGCCGAGCACGCCGGAGTAGAACTCCACGGTGCGCCGCATGTCGGAGGACACGAGCGCGAGATGGTTGATGCCGCCGAGCTCGAACTCGGTGTTCCGGCCGGGCATGGGACCTCCTCGACGCTGACCTGGTGCACCGGTCAGCCTTGACCGATGATCGGATGCTGTTCCGGCGGCATCGGGGATGTCAACCCCGGCGGGCTGGCGAACGTGCCCTGGCCGGCCCGTGGCCTCGTCGTACTGGCGTGCGCTGAGGGACGCGGGATGGAAGTAGATCGCGATTGCCATGGATCCTCCTGCTGCTAGCTGGGCCGGCCGGGCTGCTGCCCGGCCGGTGACTGCTACCTGCGCCTCATCGACGACGCGGTCACCATGTTCGCCGACCACGTCCTCGGACCGCGCTGAGCCGAGTCAGGAAATCCGGGCGCGGTGCCCCGGCCGCCCGTTTGGCCGGGTAGCTGAGAGGGCACGTGCTCTCACCGAGAGCTACTTATGGGTCACTCAGGGCTTCTGCGGGGAAGGGGACAACAGTGCCACCGAGGTCGTCGAGCACTGCCAGGTCGAGCACTGCCGGCAAGTCGCCGGCTAGCTCCGGATCCCGAGCAGCGCGCTCCTCGCGGGCGGCTTCCAGCCGGTCCGGCAACGGGAACGGCCACGCCCGGCGGATCGGCTCCAGCCAGCCGTGGCTGCACCAGCACGGGGCGCAGGTGCAGGAGTTCGGCACCGTCCGGCAGTTCCCGCTCGGCCTGTCCCGTGACGCCCGGATGTACTCCTGCGAGCGCCTGAACAAGGTGCTCGCCGACACCCAGATCCTGTACGCGCTGTACAAGAAGCACCACTGGCTCATGCGCGGGCCCACGTTCTACCAGCTGCACCTGCTGCTGGACAAGCACGCCGGGGAGCAGCTGGAGCTGGTTGACCTGGTCGCCGAGCGGGTGCAGACGCTCGGCGGCGTGGCCGTCGGCGACCCGCGGCACGTCGCGGAGCTCACCACGATCCCCCGTCCCCCGGACGGGGCGGAGGAGGTCCCGGCGATGCTGTCGCGGCTGCTGGAGGCCCACGAGACGATCCTCATCGAGGCGCACGACGCCGCGGCCCGGACGGCCGAGCTGGGCGACGACGGAACCAACGACGTGCTGGTCTCCGACGTGATCCGCACGGGCGAGCTGCAGGCCTGGTTCCTCGCCGAGCACCTGGTCGATACGCCGCTGGTCCACGCCTAGCCAGCAGGTCTCGCCCGGTCAGTAGCATCAGGCGGATGAGCGCTGCCCTGGCGACCCGATGATCGACGTCCAGGTGAACGGCGGCTTCCTCGAAGTCGCGGTGACCGACGGCGATGCCTGGCTTCTCACCAGCAGCCGAGACCCGTGGACGCTGCGTGTCCCGATCGACCACGTCAGCCGGGCGATGGCCGGGCGGCCGCGGGGCCTGGCCAGCAAGAAGCACGTGCTGGACCGGCGCGGCGGCCTGCTCGTCTGCGCCCGGCACGGGGAGCCGGTCATCGACATCTACCTCGACGGCCGGGATGAGTTCCGGTTCCTGACGCTATCCGTCCCCGACCCGCCTGACACTGTTGCGACGATCATGGGCGCGCTGCGCCGGCACGGACGATGACCTGGCCGGGATACCGGCAGCCCGCCGTTTCCCGACATCGTCATGACGCCGCCCCTGCTGCCTCGCGCGTGCCGGCTAGACGGCGGCGCGGGCCTGGCGGTTCCGCCGCCGGAGGCGTCCCCGCTGCGGCCGCGGGGAGCCGCGGGGAGAAGTTTCGGCGCTGCCCGTCGGAGTGCGGGCCGCCCGGACGACGATGAGGGTGTGACGCACCCCCAGGTGCGGCCCGACCCGGCATTCGGGCTGCTGAAGCTGTATGACGATGCGCTGCCGCACGTCTACGGCTACCTGCTGGCCCGCTGCGGCGACGCCGGCCTGGCCGAGGACCTGACGGCCGAGTCGTTCCTGGCCGCCGTCGACGCGGTCCGCAAGCCGGGCGCGCCCGATCCGTCGATCCCGTGGCTGATCGGGGTGGCCCGGCACAAGCTCGCCGACCACTGGCGGCGGGCCGAGCGGGAGCAGCGCGGGCTACGGCTGCTGGGCGGCGAGCCGCCGTGCGCCGAGGACCCGTGGGAGATGGTGGTGGACCGGATCCGCGCCCGCGAGGTACTTGGCCGCTGGCCCGCACCACCAGGCCGCCCTCACGCTGCGCTACCTCGACGGGCTGCCGGTCCCCGAGGTGGCCCGGCACCTGGGCCGCAGCCTGCACGCCACCGAGGCGCTGCTGGTGCGGGCCCGCGTCGCGTTCCGCCGGGTCTACGAGGGAGAGGAGGGCTCGCGATGACCGATCCGCTGGAGGCGCTGCGCGAGCCCGTCACGCCGGTCGACCCCGACCCCGGCTTCGCCGGGCGGCTGCGGACGCGGCTGACCCGGGAGATCATCGCATCCCCAGGAGGAACCATGTCCCAGCAGACCGTCGTGACCAGGGCCGGGCGCGAGCCCGCCGCGCCGGCGCTGACCCCGTACATCACCGTGTCCGACGCCCGGCGCGCCATGGACTGGTACGCCGAGGTCTTCGGCGCGCGGCGCCGCGGCGACCTCTACGTCAACGCGGACAACACCATCGGCCACGCCGAGGTGAGCATCGGCGGCGCGGTGCTGATGCTCGCCGAGGCCTCCGGCCTGTGGCCCGACGTGCCCGTGCGCGCGCCCGACTCGCCGGCGACGTTCAGCCATACCCTCCACCTGGAGGTCGACGACGTCGACGCGAGCACCGAGCGGGCCGGCGCGCCGGCGCCTCGGTGGAACGCGAGCCGAACGACCAGCCCTACGGTCGCGGCGCGGTCATCGTGGACCCGTTCGGGCACCGCTGGACGCTGATCAGGCCGCCGGCGCGGGCCGCCGGGCCGGCCCGGGTCGACGTCGGGAACGTCACGATGGTGACCCGGGACGCCGGCCAGGCCAGGGAGTTCTACGAGGCCGTGCTGCAGGTGCCGTTCACCTCCGGTCACCCCGGCGCGTGGCGCACCGAGGAGACCACGCCGCCGCTGGCCATCTTGTCGTCGGAGGGCGCGGAGCCCGAGGTGCAGCTGTCCTACCGGGTCGACGACATCGGGGCCGCGGTCGAGCGGGTCCGGGCCGCGGGCGGCCACGCCGGCGAGCCCGAGCGCAAGCCCTACGGGCTGCTCGCCGACTGCGCCGACAACCAGGGCGCGACGTTCCGCCTCTGGCAGCCCGCCGGCTAGCCCGGCGCCCGGACTTTCATGATCGTGACCGTTTTTCCGTGCTTGTTAACGTAAACACGGTCACGATCATGAAAGCCGCCCTCGCCAGGCGCCGTCGACCGAGCACAAGCGCACCAGGAGCCACAGCCACCTCACGCGCTATCACGGGAGAGTGCGGCCGCTTGGCGTGGTGCGCGGATCTGGCCGAGGAACTCGGCGTTGGGCTGGCGGGTCTTGTCGAGGAGCAGCTCGAGGGCGTGCTGCGGGTCGAGGGTGGCCAGGGCGCGGCGCAGGCTGGTCACCGCGGCGTGCTCGGCGGGGTCCATCAGCAGGTCGTCGCGGCGGGTGCCGGACGGGGCGGTGTCGACCGCGGGGAACACGCGCTTTTCCGCCAGGTCGCGGCGCAGCCGCAGCTCCATGTTCCCGGTGCCCTTGAACTCCTCGAACAGGACGTTGTCGAGCTGCGAGCCGGTGTCGGTCAGGGCGGTGGACAAGATGGTCAGCGAGCCGCCCTCCTCCAGGTTGCGGGCCGCGCCGAGGAACTGGCGGGGCGGCTGGAGCGCCGAGGCCGCGACACCGCCGGTCAGGGTGCGGCTACTGGCCGGGGCGGCCAGGTTGTAGGCCCGGCCGAGCCGGGTGAGCGAGTCGAGCAGGACGACCACGTCCCGGCCGAGTTCGGCCAGGCGCTTGGCCCGCTCGATGGCGAGCTCGGCGGCCCGGACGTGGTCGCCGGGGGACTGGTCGAAGGTCGAGAAGGCGATTTCGCCGCGCACCGAGCGCTGCAGGTCGGTGACCTCCTCGGGGCGCTCGCCGACGAGCACCATCATCAGGTGCACCTCGGGGTAGGCCGTGGCGATCGCGCGGGCGATCGTCTTGAGGACGATGGTCTTGCCGGCCTTGGGCGGCGCGACGATGAGGCCGCGCTGGCCCTTGCCGATAGGCGAGACCAGGTCGATGATCCGGGCGGCCGGGGAGGCGTCGCCGGCCTCGAGGCGGAGCCGCTCGCTCGGGTAGACGGGGGTGAGATCCTCGAAGCGCGGGCGCTGCCTGGCCTCGCCGGGCGGCCGCCCGTTGATGGCGGTGACGCCGGTGAGGCGGAGCTCGGCGGGCTCGCGCGGGTTCCCGCGGCTGCGGGCGCCGCCCGCCCGGGCCTGCGCCGTGGCCGTGCCGTCGACCTGGTCGCCCTTGCGCAGCCCGTGCTGGCGGATCTGGCCGGGGGTGAGCGGGACATCGCCGGGGGAGCGGCGGTACCCGGCGGTGCGCAGGTAACCGCGCCCGTCGGCGACGTCGACGATGCCGAGCACCGGGACGTCGGCGGGCGTTCCCGCCGAAATGATCGTTGTTTCTTCTGCTGTTGCTGTCATGGAGTTTCCTTCGTGAAGGGGTGAATTCGCGCATGCCGGAAAGAGCCGCTGGCGGGGCGTCCCTGGCTCGGTAAATGCCGCATCGGCAGCGGCGGCGGGGAAAGGTCCCGAGAGGCGAAAGGGGCTGCGCGTCCGCGCCCGGAAGATCAGGCGCTCAGGTGCTTCGGCCGGCCACTCAGATGGGCTCGGCTGATTTCGCCACCATAGCCCCTAACGGCATGCCGCGCCAGTTTCATTCCCGTCCGGTGCCCGCACCGCCCGTGCCGGCCGCGGTGATCGTGGTCGCGGTCCGGACCAGGCTGGCCACCGATTCATCGGGGGACAGGCGGCACAGGTCGGTCAGCGAGAACAGGGCTTCCGCGCTGATCACCGCGGCGAGATCGTGCTTGAGCCGGGCCAGTCGCTCCGGTGGCAGCGGGAGGGGGCCGGCGACCGGGTCGAGTGCCTGGTCGATCAGGCCGAACCGGATGCCGGGGCGGCGGGCGGCGAGGTCCGGCCGGGTGACGGTGGCGGAGATCATCGCCCGGACCGCCCCCTGGTAGCCGAGCACGCGGCGCAGGAAGAACTCGCTGGCGAACGCGACCCGCTCGACCGGGTCCGCCGACGCCGCGACCGGCCCGAGCGCCTCGGCGGGACTCGGCCACATCCCCGGCAGGGCCGCGTTCAGCACGGAGACCAGGTCCGGGAAGTAGCGGTAGGCGGTCGGCTCCGACACCAGGGCCGCGCGCGCGACGGCCGGCATCGTCACCGGCCCGCCGGAGCGGATGACCTCGCGGCACGCCTCGACGATCGCCGTCCGGGTGCGCACCTTCTGGTTGACCCGGCCGGCCTGCGCGTTCGCCGCCCTCATCCGGCACCGCCCTCATCCTGCATGTCAGACCTCATCATGAGAGTCAACTTGCATGAGTCTAGCAGGCCGTCTAGTGTTTCGTGAGAGCGAACTATCATGAACGGAGGACCTCATGACAGGAATCTCGGTGGTCCCGGCGGCTGGCGGCGAGACGATCCAGCTGGGCCCGATGCGGATGCGGATCCTCGAAGACGGCCGCACAACCGGGCGCCGGCTGGGCGTCGGCGAGCTCACCATCGCACCGCACGCCGACGGCCCGCCGCAGCACCGGCACGCCCAGCACGACGAGGGCTTCTACGTCGTGTCCGGCACCGCCCGGTTCACCGTGGGGGAGACGACCTACGACGCGCCGGCCGGCACGTTCGTCATGATCCCGCCCGGCGCCCCGCACACCTTCGCCAACCCGGGCAGCGAGCCGGCGGTCCTGGTGTGCACCTTCACCCCCGACCTGTACGTGCAGTACTTCCGGGACCTGGGCGACATGTTCGCCGCGGGCCAGCCCATGACACCGGGCAACGTCGGCGCGGTGATGAGCCGCTACGCCACCGTTCCCTCCGCCGACTTCGCCGAGGAGACGCCATGACCATCGCGACCGCCCGCACGGTGACCCGGCCCGGCGCCGGCCCGGTCGAGATCGCCGCCAGCGACTACGGCGACGGGCGGCCGTTCCTGCTCCTGCACGGCGGCGGCGGCCCGGACAGCGTGACCCGGTTCGGCGAACTGCTGGCGAACAGCCATGACGTCCGGGTCATCGTTCCCACCCATCCCGGCTTCGGCGGCACCCCCCGGCCCGGTGCCCTGACCAGCATCCGGGACCTGGCCGCGCTGTATGTCGCGCTGATCGGCCAGCTTGAGCTCGAGGACGTGACGGTCATCGGGAACTCGGTCGGCGGGTGGATCGCGGCCGAGATCGCCCTGCTCGCGTCACCGCGGGTCAGCGGCGCCGTCATCGTCGACGCGGTCGGCATCGAGGTCCCCGGCCACCCGATCGCGGACTTCTTCGCCCTGACCATGGACCAGGTGTTCACGCTCAGCTTCCATGACCCGGCGCCATTCCGCATCGACCCGGCCACGCTGCCGCCAGCCGCGCAGGCCATCGCCGCCGGCAACCGCGCCGCCCTGGCCACCTACGCGGGAACGGCGATGCTCGACCCCACCCTGGCCGGGCGGCTCGCCCGCATCGAGCTGCCCACCCTGGTGCTGTGGGGCGACAGCGACCAGATCGTCGACCCCGACTACGGCCGCGCTTTCGCCGCCGCGATCCCGCGGGCCCGCTTCCAGCTCCTGGCCGACACCGGCCACCTGCCGCAGCTCGAGACCCCCGGGCAGCTGCTCGACGCGATCTGGACCACGGCCGCGAGCTAGCCATCCCGAATACCGTTGCTTTCGCCTGGCCCGCCGGGCTAGCGTCCAGCACCATGGCCGGTGAGACATCGAAGGACATCGTGCGGCGCGGATACGACGCGCTGTCGGTCCCCTATGACCAGGCGTTTGGCGGCGCCGCCAGGTACCAGCCATGGCTTGCGGAGCTGCGCGAACGGCTGCCGCCAGCAGCCTCAGTTCTGGACCTGGGCTGCGGCAGCGGCCTCCCGGTGGCCCGTGACCTGGCCGCGGCGGGCTATCACGTCACCGGCGTTGACATCAGCGACGTGCAGGTCCGCCGGGCCAGGGACCTGGTGCCGGGCGCGACGTTCATCCGTGCCGATGTGAGTACCGTCCGCTTCGACCCGGCGTCCTTCGACGCCGTCCTGTCCTTCTTCGCCCTGATCCACCTGCCGCTGGAGGATCAGCCACCACTGCTGGAGCGAGTCGCGTCGTGGCTGCGGCCTGGCGGGCTCTTCGTCGCCACGACCGGCTACTGGGCCTGGACGGGCGTGGATGAGAACTGGCTAGGTGGCGGCGTGCCCATGTGGTGGAGCCACGCGGACGTCGCCACCTACCGGTCGTGGATCACCCGGGCCGGGCTGTCGGTCGACCGGGAAGCCTTCGTCCCGGAGGGCGACAGCGGGCACGCGCTCTTCTGGTCCCGCAAACCCAGTTCGCAGCCGCCGGGCTGAGTTGCGGCGTCAGCCCCCTGACGGCGCCTCATCTGGTGGCAGTCCCAGTCCGGGCGCGTCAGGCGGCGCGTTGGCGCAGGAGTCGTTGCCGGCTGCCAGTGACCGGGCACAGGCATTCTGCGCCGGGGTGCCGTCTGGTGCCTGGGTCGGTGCTGCCTGGCCCGGCGCCGCATGCGCTCCGCCGCCAGGCGTGCAGTCACCCAGTCCCGCGCCAGCGGGGGTGTTGCACGGATTCTGCGTGCCGCCACCGAACTGGCCGCCCGTGGTCCTGGTCATCGGGACGGCGCCGGACCTCTGCGGCGGTGGCGGCGGGCTGGACGGGCCGGGCATACCGGTGCCGGCGGAGCGTGCGGGACGGCTGGCTCATGGACGGCGGTCGCGTGCCTGGGGGCCAGATGAGCGGGTGACGGACGGGAAAGCGGCTGCCCCGCGTCCGGGAAGGCCGAGCGCGGCTGCCGGTCACTCGCGGCCGGTGCCGGATGATGAGCGGGAGGCTGGCCGCCCTGGCCGCATGCCCCCAGGCCGAGCCCGAGCGCTAGCGCCACCGTGCTGGTCGCTACGCCTGCTTTTACCCTCCCGGTCATCCTCATCTTGCCCCCCTTCGAGTTCTGCCCTGCCCCTGAACCCATTGTCTCCCCGGTATCCGGAACGTCTTCCTGTTATCCGGGCTGACGTTCCGATACGGGATCAGGCCTGCGCATACCGGGCGCCGATAACGGGATGAGATGCGCAGAGAAAATCCGGGAAGCCCCTTGACGCGCTTTGCCGTGGCACGTTCTTGTTGGCGGCAGGGACCCGTTCGGAGCGGAGGGGATCCGTGACGAGCGAGGCGCGGCCACCGCGGGGCAGGCAGCAGTCGCTGCCGGGCCTGCTTGCCCTGCCCGTGACCCTGCTGGTCTTCTGCGCCTTACTCGTCGTATTCGTCAGCCCGGTGCTCAGGTGGGCGCTCGGCGAGGGCACGCCCGGGGTCTTCACGGCCCAGTCCTATGACTGCCGTCATGGCTGCCACTGGTACGGCGAGTTCACGAGCTCGGGCGGCGCCCTGACGGTGCCGCACGTGACACTCGCAGGCCTGGGCCCAGCTCGGTGGCATTCAGCCCGGACGGCAAGACCCTGGCCATCGCCGGCTACGGCGGGCCGCTGTGGCTCTGGGATATAGCCACACGCCGTCGGATGGGGGTGGCCCTTACCGCCAGCGCCGACAATCCCTTCCAGTCGGTCACGTTCAGTCCGGACGGCAGGACCCTGGCCACTGTCGACGACGACAACATCGCGCAGCTGTGGAACGTGACCACGCTCACGCGGACCGGGATCCCGCTCATCGGCAGCCTCAATGACCCGCGGACGGAGTACGGCGGCCCGGTTGACACGGTGGCAGTGAGCGGGGACGGCAAGATCCTGGCGACCGGTGACGGCTACGGCGTCGTGCGCCTGTGGGACATGGCGACCCGACGGCAGATCGGCGCCCCGCTGTCCGCGCAGGCAAGGGAGAGCCTCCCGTGGGTCGGATTCAGCCCGGACGGCAGCTCCTCGCCGTGGCCTTCTCCGCGGAGCCAGGCGGCATCGGGAGCCGAAGGCCGGCGCGAGGCGGAATATCGCTGTGGGACGTGGCCTCGCGGCACCGGGTCGGCCGCCTGCTCCGCACGGCGATTTCCTCCGCCGCGTTCAGCCCGGACGGCAGGCTCCTGGCCGTCGCGCCCGTTACCCCCCTCGCCGAGACCATTCCCGCCGTCGCGTTCCGCCCCTGGCCGGGGGTGCGGCTCTGGAATCTGGCGGCTGGCCGGCCAGCCGGACCGTCGCTGCCCTGGAACGGCATGACGGCCGTCAACTGGACGGCCATCAGCCCCGACGGCAAGACCCTGGCCGCCGACGTCCACGGCACCATGCGGCTATGGCGAACACCCGCAGGCCGCCGGCCGGTCAGGCGGCTCGCCGGAGATGGCAGCCCGATGGGACCGATGGCCTTCAGCCCGCACAGCCAGACGCTGGCCGCGGTCGACAACGACGGCACGATGTGGCTCTGGAACGCGGTCACCGGCCGGCGGATCGGTTCGCCCGTCCGCACCAGCATGGACGACGGGACCGCGCCGGTCTTCAGCCCGGACGGCCAGGTGCTGGCCGTGCAGTCGAACACCGATATCCCGGCCCTGTGGGACCCGGCCACGCAGCAGGAGATCACCGACCTGCACGGCGCCGGCGACTACGAGGTGACCTCGATGGCCTTCACCCCGGACGGCAAGACCCTGGTTACCGCCGATGCGGGGGGCGCCGTCCGGCTGTGGGACGTGAGCTATCTCAGCGACCCCCTGGCGTGGCTGTGCCAGCAGATCGGCGGCTCCGTGACGCGCGCCGAATGGCACGGGACGTGCCACCCGGCCCGGCGTACCGGAACGCCTGCCCGCCCGGTCGGTAACCCCGGTGACGCGCTGGAGCGCCGCAGCAGCCGCCGTGGCAGCAGGACCGCCTTGTGGTCGGGAAACTGCCGGGTGGTCCACGTGACGCTGTGCTCGGCATGCAGCTCGGTCGCCGCTGCCCAGCGGGCCAGTCCGTGATAGAGCCTGGTCTGCCGGAGCCAGGCCGAGTACTCGGCGTCCCGGTCGAATCCGTAGCCGGTCATGACGTGTCCGACGATGTCGTGGACCGCCCGCAGCCGGTCGTAAGGCCCGGCCATCGCACAGCCCAGTGCCGGGTGAAGGCGGTCGCGCTCGGTCCGCGCCGCGGTCACCTCGAGCACGCCGGTCGCGCGGACCGCTTCGATCAGCTCTGCCGCGGTTGAGTACGGAAGGCGCTGGCTCGTCCACGCGACGGTGTATCCGAACGGGCCGTCCGGCTCGGTGAGCTCGGCGAACTGGCGGTCGGTCTGTACCTGAAGCTCCCGGTACGCGGCGGTGACCAGCCGTTCGCGGCCCAGCGTCGGCGCAGCCAGAAACCACTGTGCGATGTCGCGCGCCACGTCGGGATTCACGCGCCGCAGCGGCGCGTCCGGCCGCGTGGCGATGCCGTTCATGGTCGACCTCCTCGCTGGTCGCACTGCCTGGCCATCGGGGGTCTTGCCGTACGGCCAGCCTACGACGAGCAGGCCGGGCGCGGCCGCGGTGCGGGCGGCGCCCGGCCTGCGCCGGGATAGCGGTCTGGGCTGGAGGCTCAGCTCACGTTGATGGCGGTGTCGTCGATAACGAAGGAGGTCTGCTTCTCGCTGTCCTCCGAGCCGGTGAACTTCAGCGTGACGGTCTGCCCGGCGTATGCCGACAGGTCGAACGTGTGCTGGGCGTAGCCGGTGATGTGGTTCAGGTTGGAGAACGTGGCCAGCGTGCCGAGCACCGTGCCGGAGCTGTTCAGGATCTGCACGGTCAGGGTGTCGAACGCCGTCGTGGTGCTGGTCTCGGCCGTGTCAATGTGCAGCCAGAAGCTCAGCTGGTAGCTGCTGCAGCCGCTGGGCACGGTGACCGTCTGCGACAGCGTGTCGGTGTGCGTGGTGCCGTAGCCGTCGAGCCAGGCATCCCAGGTGCCGGTGTGCGGCGGCTCCTGGCTGTGGTCGCTGATCACCCCGGTGTCGGTGGTCCACGGCGCCGCGGTGCCGGTCTCGAAGCCGGGGTTGCCGAGCAGCTGCGCCGCGGTGCAGCCGCCGCCCGAGGCCGCGCTGACGGTCCAGGTGAAGGACGCGGAGCCGGATGGCCCCGTGGAGTCCCTGGCCGTCACGGTGACGCTGGAGGTGCCGGCGGTGGTCGGGGTGCCGGAGATCAGGCCGGTCGCGGAACTGATGGTCAGGCCGGCCGGCAGGCCGGCGGCGGACCAGGACAGCGTCCCCCCGGCCGTGTCCGAGGCGGACACCGGCACGCTGGCCGCCGTGCCGACCGTGCCGGACTGGCTGCCGGGACTGGTCACGGTCACCGTGCCGCCGGTCCCGGACGAGCCGCCGATGGTCCAGGTGAAGGAGGCGGAGCCGGATACCCCGGCCGAGTCCTTGGCGGTCACGGTGACGCTGAACGTGCCGGCGGTGGTCGGGGTGCCGGAGATCAGGCCGGCGGAGGAGCTGATCGACAGGCCCGGCGGCAGGCCGGCGGCGGAGTAGGAGAGCGTCCCGCTCTGCGTGTCCGTGGCCTGCACCTGCAGGCTGGCGGCCGTGCCGACCGTGCCGGACTGGTTACCGGGGCTGGTCACGCTGGGCACGCCGGCGGAGTCGGCGTTGAAGATGCTCTCCACGCCGCTCAGCACCGCGGGGTCGGTGATGATCAGGCCTAGCTCGCGGTTGTCGTTGAGCGAGTTATCGGAGAAGTTCTCGGAGCCGAGGAAGATCTTCGCGGTCGAGGTGCCGAAATCGGCGATGATCGCCTTGGCGTGCACGTAGAAGCCGGTGCTGGAGGAGTAGCCGGTGACCTTGCCGCCCGCGGCGGTGACCTCGTTGAGCTCGGAGGTGTAGGACGACGGGTCCTCGACCACCACGCGCACGGTCACGCCCCGGTTCTCGGCCGCCACGATCGCGTTGACGATGGCGGTGTCGCTGAACTCCTCCTGCTCGATGTCCAGGGTGTGCTGCGCCCCGTTGATCAGCGCGAGCAGCCTGGTCTGCGAGTCCGTCGGGGACCAGACGAGGTCATCGCCGTCCGACGGGGTGATCGAGGTCTTCGCGAAGTCGGCGCTGAACACGGCCTCGATCGCGGCGACGTCGGCCGGGTCGGTGTCGAAGACGCCGTAGTCCCGGGACGTGGAGTAGAACCGGGAGTCCAGGTTCCCGGTCGAGATGAACGACTCGTCGCCGTCCACGGTGACGGTCTTCTGGTGGGTGAACGTGAACGCGGTCGAGGAGAAGGTCACCGAGACGCCGCCGGCCTGCAGCGCGTTGAAGGCCGTCTGGTTCACCGACGTCTGCGCGCCGTCCAGGATGACCCGGACCTTGACGCCCGCCTTCTCCCGGTTCACCAGGTCCGTGGTGACCGTGGTGTCGGTCAGCTCGTACATGGTCATGTCGATGGTCTTCTGAGCGGAGTTGATGAAGCTGTAGATCCTGCTCTCGCCCTGGTCGGGCAGGATCAGCAGCGAGAAGTCGCTGGCTGCGTGGGCGGGGATGGCCCGCACGGCCATCATGGCGGCGACCATGACGACGGCGAGGGCGAGTAACGAGCAGCGGGATAGGGCCCGAATCATTCCAGCCTCCTGGTTACGGAGCGAACATAGCTGCAGCCGGAAGGTATCCAGGCCAGGCGGAATCCCCATGACGCGCACCAGCCGTCTAAACGGATCTTTCGTGAACAGATAGGCGTGAGTAGCTGCGCCAGCCGGGCCCGCTGGTATATACTGAAAGGCTGGCCATCCATTTATCCGGCCGGTAGGCGCGAGTAAGCATAAGACGGCGCTAATGGATAGTTAAGCCCGCGTACCGGACGCCGCGGGCCGTTGCGGGCCGCAACGTGCAGGTGCCGGAATGTACTCCTGAGGGTATTTACCGGGACGCGTCCAGCAGGTATTTTGCGCCCGTGTCTTTCTTCGACTACCCCACCGAGCCTGGCCGGAACGTTAGCTGATCCGGACTACTTCCTGCCCGATGCCTCTGATCAGGAGTGGGCCACGCTGCTGGGGCACACCCGGCAGCGCTGGTTCGGCGCGGGCGACGCGGTCATCTCGGCGGGCGCCCGCGACCGGTCGCTGTACCTGATCCTCGACGGCTCCCTCGAGGTGCTCGTGCCGCGCGGCCGGCGCGGTCATCAGCGGGTCGCCTCGCTGGGCGCCGGCAGCGTGATCGGGGAGCTGTCGTTCTTCGACGGCGGCACCCGCTCGGCCCTGGTCCGCGCGGTGACGGCGGCCGAGCTGGCCGAGCTGTCACCGGCCGAGTTCGAGGCCCTCGCGGCCGCGGACCCGGCCCTGGCCCGGCGGCTGCTGTTCGAGCTCGGCCGGATCCTGGCCAGGCGGCTGCGCACGTCGCAGCAGGCCGCGCCGATGGCCGGGGCCGGCTGATGGCCGGGCCGCCGATCATCGAGATCAGGGAGCCGGGCCGGGGGGTCCGGCGCCGGGTGGTGGACCAGGCCATCGAGGTCGGCCGGGAGTGCGAGGGCGAGCTGCTCGCGGACGAGGGCGTCTCGCGGCGCCACCTGCGGCTGGTACCGAGCCCGATCGCGCTGTCGGTGATCGACCTCGACAGCCGGAACGGGACCACGGTCAACGGCGTGCGCATCACCGGGCGGGTGGCCCTCGAGCCGGGCGCCGTCGTGCGGCTGGGCCGGACCGAGATCGTGATGGTCGGCCGGGTCGACCGGGCCGAGCCGCGCGCCGCCCGGCCGACGGTGTTCATCCAGACGGCCGACCTGCTGACGCCGCCCCCGCCGCCCCCGGCGCTGGTCCCGGAGCCGGCCGCCGCGCGGCCGACCCGGTGGGGGCGGATCCTGGGGACGGGGCCGCGGGCGGGCGAGCCGCTGTTCCCCGCCTACACCGAGATGCGCAGCCGGGTCCCGCTGCCGGCGTGGCATGCCATCCGGATCCTCAGCGTGCTGGGCTACCTGGCGCTGTGCGTCGCGCTGTTCGTCCGCCCGGCCGGCGGGCTGTTCGTCTTCTTCAAGATAATCGTGCCGCTGCTGCCCATCCTGTTCTTCACGGCGCCCGGGCTGTGGCGCAACATCTGCCCGCTGGCGGCCTCGAACCAGGCGCCCCGGGTGCTCGGCTTCACCCGCGCGCTCACGCCGCCGGACTGGCTGCGCCGCCGGGGCTACGTCATCGCGGTGGTCCTGTTCTTCGGGATCACCGGCGCCCGCCTGGCCATCTTCAACGCCAGCGGCACCGCCACCGGCATCCTGCTGTCCATCACGATCGTCAACGCGCTCATCGCCGGGGTCCTGTTCAAGGGCAAGAGCGGGTGGTGCTCCAGCACCTGCCCGCTGCTGCCGCTGCAGCGGGTGTACGGCCAGACGCCGTTCGCGAAGGTTCCCAACAGTCACTGCCAGCCCTGCGTCGGGTGCACGAAGAACTGCTACGACTTCCGGCCGAGCGTCGCCTACCAGGCCGACCTGCACGAGCCCGATCCCGAGTGGACCGCGCCGCGCAAGCTGTTCGTCGCGGCGCTGCCCGGCTTCGTGCTGGGCTTCTTCACGCTCCTGTCCCGCGGCCACCTCCCGCTCCCGCACCTGTACCTGCAGCTGGCGGCGTACTTCCTGGGCAGCGTCGGGCTCTTCTACGCGGTCCAGGCGCTGCTCCCGGTGAGCGCCACGCTGACGGTCGCGGCCTGGGCGGCGGTCGCCATCAACGTCTTCTACTGGTACGCGGGCGTCACCCTGGCCGGCGCGTTCACGACGATTACCGGCATCGGGGCGCCGTGGCTGCGCTGGCCGATCCGGGCGCTGGTGCTGGTCCTGTCGGTGTTCTGGATCGCCCGGACGTATGTCAAGGGACGGCAGTACGAGGACGAGGCCGCCGCGCGGCAGAGCCCGCCGCTGCTCCAGATCAGCCCGCGGGCGAAGAAGGCCGTGCAGAAGTCCATCGACGCGGACACGGGCGGCCCCGAGGTCCGCTTCAGCGACACCGGCAAGGTGGCCCGCGCCGCGGTCGGGGCCAGCCTGCTGGAGCTGGCCGAGCGCGAGCACCAGCCGATCGAGGCCGGCTGCCGGATGGGCGTGTGCGGTGCCGACCCGGTCGCGGTGCTGGAGGGCGGGGGGTGCCTGTCGGCGCCGGACGAGGAGGAGCTGAACACGCTGCGGCGGCTCGGCTTCGCGCCGAGCACCCGGATGGCCTGCTGCGCGCGGATCCAGTCCGGGCCGGTCACGGTGTCCATGACGCCGGAGCCCGGCGGTCCCGCGGCGGGCGGCGCGGTCGAGTTCGACCGGTCCGTCGCCAGCGTGGTCGTCATCGGGAACGGCATCGCCGGGGTGACCGCCGCTGACTTCGTGCGCCGTGGTCACCCGGACTGCGAGATCCACGTGGTCGGCGGGGAGCCGCACGTCCTGTACAACCGGATGGGCATCTCCCGGCTGGTGTTCGGCCGGTCGGCGATGCAGGGCCTCTACCTGCTCCCGGAGCAGTGGTATGACGATCACCAGGTCGTCGCCTGGCTGAACACCGTCGTCCGGCGGATCGAGCCGGAGTCCAAGCGCGTGCTGCTGGCCACCGGCGACGTGCTCACCTACGACCGGCTGATCCTGGCCATGGGCAGCAGCAGCACCCGGCCCCCGGTGGGCGGCTTCGGCCGGCCGGGCAGCTTCGTGCTGCGCACCGCGGCGGACGCCATGGAGGTCCGCGCCTACGCCCAGCAGCACGGCTGCCGCGAGGCGGTGGTGGCGGGCGGCGGGCTGCTCGGGCTGGAGGCCGCGCACTCCCTGCATGAGCTGGGGCTGCACGTGACCATCCTGGAGCGCGGCGAGCGGCTGCTGTCCCGCCAGATCGACGCGCGCTGCAGCGCGATGATCCACGCCTACCTCGCGGGCATCGGCATGAGCGTGCTGTACCGGGCCGAGTCACAGGAGCTGGCCGGCGAGGACCGGGTCCGCGGCGTTGCCCTCAAGGACGGGCGCGAGCTGCCCGGCGACGTGTTCCTGGCGGCGGTCGGCATCCGGCCCAACGCCGAGCTGGCCCGGCAGGCCGGCCTCGCGGTCAACCGCGGCATCCTGGTCAACGACCGGATGGAGACGTCCGCCTCGGGCATCTTCGCGGCGGGCGACGTGGCCGAGCACGACGGGCGGACCCTCGGGCTGTGGCCGATCGCGGCGAAGCAGGGCGAGGTCGCGGCGCTCAACGCGCTCGGCGGCGACGCCCGGCTCACCGCCGAGATCCCGGCGACGATCCTCAAGGGCGTGGGCATCGACCTGTACTCGATCGGCAAGATCGCCCCCGGCCCGGGGGACGAGGTCATCGTCGACGAGGACCCGGCGGCTCCGTCGTACCGGTGGCTGCTGATCTCGAACGGGCGGGCGGCCGGCGCCATCGTGCTGGGCCATCATCCCGGTGTTGTCGCGGCGGCCACGGCGGCGGTCAAGAACCGCGCGCAGCTGGACGGCCCGGCGATGGCCCGGCTCCGGCAGGGGGACTGGGCGGCGCTGACGGACGCGGGCCGGGTCTCAGCGCCGGCCGGCGCCTAGCACCCGCACGGCCTGGCTGCGGCCCTTGAGCCGGACGGCCGACGGCGGGGTGAAGGTGAACCCCGTCGCGGCCGCCTGGTGCACGGCATCGGTGACCAGCACGTCCGGCTGGCCGTCCCGGCCGGCGATCCCCGACAGCCGGAACGCCACGTTCGTCGTGTCGCCGAGCACCGAGACGAGCATCCCGGTCAGCAGGCTGACGGCCGCCCGCCCGCAGGCCACCCCCCAGCCCATCCGCACCGGCCTGGCCGGCCGGGTCGCGCAGCTCCAGGCCCGGCGCGACCCGCGCCACCTCCTCGGCGGCCTCCAGCGCGAAGGCCACCGCCGAGGTGACGGCATCCGGGGTGGCGGCCGTCTCCCAGGTCGCGAAGAACGCGTCGCCCACGTAGTTGCTCAGCGTGCCGTGGCGCCGGAACAGGACCTGCCGCAGCTCGGCGTAGAGCCGGTCGATGTTGTGCAGGAGCACGCGGTCCTCGGTGTACTCGGCGATGGCCGAGAACGACAGGATGTCGCCGACCACCATGACCATGTCGGCCACGGCGATCTCCAGCACCGTCTCGGGCAGGCCCTCGGCCGCCACCGTGGTGAACCGCCGGGAGCGGAACTGCAGCTCCACCCGGCCCAGCCGGACCCGGTCACCCGGCTGGACCTGGACCGGCGTGGACCGCTCCATCCGCTGCCCGTTGATCCGGGTCCCGTTGGTGCTGCGGTCGGTCAGCCAGGCCTGGTCGCGCTCGTGGTCCAGCCACAGCTCCAGGTGCGTCCGCGAGATCGCGGGGTCGTCGATCAGCACCCGGCGCCGGTCATCGGCCCCGGCGCATTCCCGGCCGACGACCAGCCAGTCGTAGACCGGCACGGACCGCTCGCCGGGGGTGTCCGGGGCGACGACGAGCAGGCCGGGAATGGCGGCGGCCTCGCCGGAGACGGCCCCCGCGGGCCCGGTGTCACCGCTCATCGGCGTCATAGCTGGTCGACGGGCCCGCTGGTCTGGTAGATGAACACGAGCTTGCCGATGCGCATGCTCCAGCCCGGCAGCAGCACGCTCGGCTTCGAGCCGATCCGCGTCCACTGGTCGGCTCCCGGCCGGGCGATGTAGGTCCCCTGGGTGGAGGAGGCATCCCGCACCGTGACCGTGCCGTTGTCGACGGAGACATGGGCGTGCACCCGCGAGATGATGTGATCCGGGTCCTGCAGCACGACCGGCGAGGCGGCGCCGCTGCGCACCAGGGGATCGTTGTGCGGCTCGCGGCCGAGGGCGTAGGAGCGGTCCAGCAGGATGGTCGGCCCGGTGTCGGACACCAGCGAGCCCAGCGGGGCGGGCGCCACGATGGTCGGGCCGGCCGGCCGGGGCGCGCTAGCCGGGCCGGCCGGCCCGGCTAGCGCCGTGAGCGCGGGCGGCAGCGGGGACGGCCCGGCAGGCGGGGCGGCCGCGGGCGGGGCGGCCGCGGGCGGCGCGCCGCGGGCGGGTCGGGGGGCAGCACGAATACCGGCTCGGCGGTCACCTCGGCCAGCGGCACCTCGGTCAGCACCGACGCGCTGCTGCCGGGCCGGGCCGGCGGCGGGCCGTCCGGCGCCCCGCCGGCCGGGGGGAGGCCGCCGGCCATCGCGGGAGCCGCGTCCTCGCCCCGGGCCGCGTCCGCGTCCTCGCCCCGGGCCGGTCCCGTCGCGGCCGGCGCCGCGGGGGAGTACGCCCCGAGCGGCGTCACGGCGAAGCCCTGGCCGGGTACCACCCCGGCCTGAAGATCGGACCGGGGATGCGCCCGCACCGGCCGGTCCGCCGTGCTGCTGATCGCCAGCCGCTCGAATGGCCCGGGGATCAGCTGGTCAACCCAGGTGAGGGCCTGCTCTCCGGACAGCCGCCGGGTCGGCCCGGAGCCGGTCACCTCGGCCCATACCGCGCCGCGCAGGAAGATGACGACGCCGCCCGGTACCGGTGCGACCACCCCGAACGCGATCACGTCGTCGGGCATCCGGCTGATGACCCAGCCGGCCAGGCGGGCCGCGATCATGGTGCCCGGCACCGCCGGGTCCGACGCGACGGCGGCGATGAGGCCGATCAGCTCGCCCGCGATGTCGCTGCCCGCCGCGTCGCCGGGGATCAGGACAACCGTGTCGCCGAACCGGCCGACCAGGCCGCCACCCGGCTCAATGCCGACGTGTGCCGTCTTGCTGTCCACATCGCTCCCTCTTTGCGCCCGGCGGCAACCCGAGCGTCCCTGAGGTTGGTCAGAAGCGCAAGCGGTCCGCCTGATGTCGGGACCAACTGGCCAGGCCCGGGTGGGCACCGGCGCGGACAGCGCCCGCCCGGCCCGGGGTCGTCAGCCCCGGTAGCTCCCGGCGCGCAGGTCGTCGGTGAGCGTCGGGCGGGCGGGCTGCCAGCCCAGCTCGGCGCGGGCCGCGTCCGTGGCCTGGTCGAGCAGCAGCACCTCGGCGAAGGCGTCGCCGGGACTGGCGGTGTGGATGACGCCGTCGTGGTCGCTCCCGGCGGCCGATCACGCCCAGGGCCTGCCTGGCCCCGAGCCGACGCTACCCGGAGGCCGGGTCGCGCGTCGTGACGCGGTGCCCGGAATGTCGCATTGGGATCGCGACACTACGTAATCGCCGCTGGCCAGCGTGCATGCGACCCTGGTAGCTGGGTACGGCGCCGGAAACGGGGGAAGTGGGTGACCATGTTCGAGGCTGGCAACATCCGGGAGTGGCGCGGCCACAAGGTGATCGACGCCGATGGCCGCAAGATCGGCGAACTGGAGGCCGTGTACGTCGATACCGGCACGGACGTGCCCTCGTACGGCACGGTCCGGATCGGGGCGCCGGCGCGGCGGCGGCTCGTCTTCGTCCCGCTCGATGAGGCCACGGTGGGACCGGGGTACGTCAGGGTCAGCTTCGACCGGAAACAGGTCAAGCAGGCCCCCTCGATCGGGACCGACGGCGAGCTGCCCGCCGGCGACGAGGAGGCGGTCTTCCGGCATTACGGCCGGACCTACCAGCCCGGCGCCACCGGCGAGCGGCGGCTGGCCCGCCGCTGAGCGGCGGGCCTGGGGACGGAGGATTCAGATGATCGCCTTTTTCCTGCTCCTGGTGATCGTGGCGATCGCGCTGGGCATCGTCGGCGTGGTCGTCAAGGGCCTGTTCTACCTGCTGATCATCGGCATCGTGGTCATTGTCGGCGCCCTCGCCCTGGCCGCCTGGCGGATGCGAGGACGGCCCGGGAAGAACGTCGCCCGCTAAGGAAGCGCGGGGCCTGCCTCTTCCGCTGCGGTGCCGCCGCCTGGCGCCCGGCCGGGCAGGCTAACGGGCCCACCGCCGCGCTGCACAGGCCTGCCAGGAGCCCGATAACCGGGAAGGCCAGCAGGATCAGCCCGTAGCCACCGACGCTGCTGCTGGCGGCGAGCTCGTGGGGCCGGGAACCGTGCCGGCCAGGGGAGTGGTGTCGAGGTAGCGGACCTCGTAGACCCGCTCGGTGAACTTCCAGCCGTCGCTGGTGCGCTGGTAGCGGTCATGGTAAATGCCGTAATTCCGGTGCGAGCTGCCGTCGCGCAGGCGGATCAGCTCGCTCAGGTAGGCCCGGCCGGACGCGGTGTCGCCGTCCAGCCGGATCGTGTCCGGGTGGGTGGTCTGCAGGAGATAGTCCACGACCGTCGGCACCCGCTCGCCCCAGGCGCGGATCTGCTCCCGGCCGGCCACGTCGGCGGCGCCCGGAATCCGCAGCGCGCCGTCGGGCGTGAACAGCGACGCGAGGCGGCGGTAGTCGCGCATCATGGCCGCGTCGGCGAACTCGCCGCGCAGCGCCTCGATCTCCACGCGGTCAGCGATGACTTCGAGATCACTCATCGGCTTCCCCTTCGTTGTCCGTGCCTCACTCCTGCGACGGCACAGCCCGCCGGAATGTCAGGCGGCGGCCAGCCGCACAGTTCGGTGCGCTGTCTCGTCGGACTGGTGAGGGCGGGAACGACCAGGGAAGGGCTGAACCATGACCACCAGATCCGGGCCGTCCGGCGGCCAGCCCGACCGGGGCCTGACCGCGGCCATGAGCGAGCGGCGGCAGCTGATCAACCTCGCCTACCGGATGCTGGGCTCGCTGGCCGAGGCCGAGGACGCCGTGCAGGAGACGTACGCCCGCTGGTACGCCATGTCCCGGCCGCAGCAGGACGCCATCGAGTCACCCGGCGCCTGGCTGACCACGGTGGCCAGCCGCATCTGCCTGGACGTGCTCGGCGCGGCGCGGGCCCGGCGCGAGCGCTACGTGGGCGAGTGGATTCCCGAGCCGCTGCCCGACCAGCTGCCCGGCGGCACGACCGCCGACCCAGCTGACCGGGTCACCCTGGACGAGTCGGTCAGCATGGCGTTCCTGGTCGTGCTGGAGTCGATGACCCCGGCTGAGCGGGTCGCGTTCATCCTGCACGATGTCTTCCGCTACCCCTTCGCCGACGTGGCCGAGATCACCGGCCGTACCCCGGGGGCGTGCCGCCAGCTGGCCTCGGCGGCCCGGCGGCGGGTCCGCGCCGCGCAAGCTCCCGCGACCCCCACGGCGCGGCAGGCCCGCATCGTCCGGGACTTCCGCCAGGCCTGGGAAGCCGGCGACATCGGCGCCCTCGTCGGCCTGCTGGACCCTGGCGCCACGGCGATCGCTGACGGCGGCGGCCTGGTCAGGGCCGCGCTCAGCCCGATCGAGGGCGGCGAGGTAATCGCGCGTTACCTGGTCGACCTCGCCACCCGGCAGGCCGGCCGCGTGGCGTTCCTGGAGCGCACGGTGAACGGTCAGCCCGGCCTGGTGGCTCACCAGGACGGCGTCACCGTCACGGTGCTCGCGTTCGACATCTCTGGCGGCCTGATCAAGCGCATCTGGGCGGTGCGCAACCCCGACAAGCTCCGGCCCTGGACGGCGGCCTGACCATCAGGCCTTCCGCGAGCCGGACGGGAGGTCGGCGGAGCCGGGGCGGGTCAGCGCGATCGGGTCGACGACCCGGTCGAACAGTTCCTCGGACACGCCCTTGGCCAGGGCCGCCTGCCTGAGGGTCAGGTCGCGGTCGATGGCGTAGGAGGAGATGGCCGCGGCCTGGTCGTAGCCGATCACCGGGGACAGGGCGGTGACCATCATGACCGACCGGTCGATGTTCGCCGTCAGCTGCGGCTGATTCAGCCGGGCACCCTCGATCATGAACTCGCGCAGGTGGTCGCACATGTCGGCCATGATCAGCGCCGAGTGCAGGTAGCTGCTGATTCGCCGTCGGCCGAGGCAGGGGTCGGCGGCCCGGTCACGATGATCCGCGCCGGTCGTCGCTTGGGCCACTCCGCCCGCGTGTAGGCGAGGCGCCGTGCAGCGCCGGCATGAGGTGGCCCGCCAGCGACCGTAGCTGGCCTTATGACAGGAGCAGAATCGCGTCCCATGCGGTGATCAGCGGCGGAGCGGGTAGCTGAGCGTAGTCGGCCAGGGCGAGGGCCACGCCCGCTGCGCCGGTGAGGAACCCGGGCCGGTCGTCGCGGTGCCTGCCCATGGGCCTGAGATGGTGGGGGACGCCGAACGGGAGGCTTGCGTCAAACGCCGCCGCGATGGCGTCGGCGGCTTGGGTAGTGATGGCGTGAGCGCTGGTCCGGCAGGCGGCTTGCAGTACGCCCGCGTACCCGTGGCACAGGGTAGGGCCGGCGACGTCCCATGCGTTTACGGGGCGGTCTGCGAGCTCGGCCACGGCAGCTTGACCGGTCCGGGCAAGCGCAGGATCGGCGAGCGCGCGGCCTGCCTGCGCCAGGGCGGCTCCGATCCCGGACGCGCCGTAGCACCAGGCGTCGCGGTGGCCGGGTGCGGCGGGGCCTGCCGGGGGCCGGTCGAGTTCGTCGCCAGTGCGGTAGGGCGGCCAGCGGCCGGTGCGGGGATCCCGCCAGCGCAGCAGCCAGCACGTGGCTTGCCGGATCGCGGCCGTCTGTCCAGAGACCGCCCATCCGGCCGACTCGGCTGCCGCCAGAAATGCCGCGACACCAGCAATGCCATGGGCCATTCCCGTGGTTGCGGCGCCGGATGGGTGCGCGGTGACG
Source organism: uncultured Actinomycetota bacterium (assembly GCA_963731085.1). Lineage (GTDB taxonomy): Bacteria > Actinomycetota > Actinomycetes > Streptosporangiales > Streptosporangiaceae > DASUBV01. The sequence goes on along the minus strand of CAVSUF010000018.1, from coordinate 937,087 downwards.
CCGGCGGGATGGGCGGCGGCGGGCAGCCACCAGCCGGGCCGGTCGCCAGGGGGCGTATCGATCATCCTTGTGAGGGTGTGCAGGACAGCTCGCAGGCCATGCTCAGCCTGGCGGTGGCCTGCGGCGGTAGCGGCGAGCAGGACGCGGCCCACCCCGGCCAGGCCGGTGATCGCGTCGTAGACCGGCCAGGGCGTGCCGCTCGCGCCGGTGCTGACTCGCTGCTGGTGCTGAGTGCTGATGTCGAGGGCACGCCTGGACAGCCATGCTGTGGCGCGGGCGACGCTATCGCGATGCGGGCCGGGGTCTGGCAGATACGGCACCGCGATGATCAGCGAGGTGGCGAGCGCGCCAGGGCCGGTGTAAATGCCGCCGGCGCGGTGTTGCGCATGCTTGGCTGCGGCTGTCCAGTGGCGGCTTGCGGCGGCCGCGAACATCGGGTCGACGGACGACAGGCGGGCATGCAGGAGCGCGGTTCCTGCCAGTCCGCTGCCGAGAGACGCGTCGGCTGGCGTGGCGGCCAGTACGTCGTTGGGATCGAGCAGCCGCCGCGCGATTTCCAGCGCCTGGCCGCCCGCGAGGGCCGCTGCGCTCACGGTCGCAGACACGGTCATGCTGACGGTGTCGCCGCCTGCCGGCGAGCCAGCAAGTCGGCAGCCATGGCCGTGGCGATGCGCTCGGCGACGGCATCACCGAGGAGCCGGTTGGCGTGCATATGAGCCAGCGCGGCCGCGCAGGCGGCGCTCTGCGCGGGTTTCAGGGCCGCCCGGTAGGCCGTCAAGGTGGCGTGACGTGCCGCCCACGAACCGGCGGCATCAACGGGGATCCCACGGGGCGGTGTGGCGAAGTCACGTGACGCGCCGACGGCTCGTAGCTGAGGTCGCACCTTCTCGAGCCGTTGCCGGGCGGCGCGGTCAAGTCGGTGGCGGCCCAGCGCAGAAGGCCCGCCGTCGGCGACGGCGATGGCGATCGCGGCAGCCGACATGGCGGCTGCCACCATACGTTCGCCGGGATCGCTGATGCTGGTGAGCAAGGCGAGGACAAGGCGGCTATCGGCGGCGAACACACGCTCGGCGGCAGTGATCGCGTCGCGTCCCCCGTAGCGTTCGATCTCCTGGTCGTAAGCCTCGATGCTGAACCCGCTGGCGAGGCGTTGCCGTCTCAGGTCGGCGCACCACTGCGACAGAGTCGGCAAGACGACGCCGCTCAGCGCCGCCGGATCACCGCGGAAACGGACACGCAGATGCGGTCCGTGCGGCGCGTCGGCGTAACGCAACCAGAAGCACAGCTCGTGCTGTCCCGCTAGGTCGTGGTCGATGACCTGCAGCTGCGTCAGGATCTCGTCCTGACAGGTGCGGGGAGCGCAGATGACAAGTGACAGCCATGGACCTCCGGGCAGAAACAGGCCCTCATCCCCAGCCCTGGGCGGTAGGCCCGGACGGGCCGAGGCGGGGGCGGGCCCTGGCTGAGCGAGCGGTTGGAGCGGCACCACCAGTTCCAGGACGTGCCGCCCGGCCGGCCCGGTCACGACGGCCTGAACGGCGTCTGCTCCGCCTGGTGGCTCGCAAACCGCCGACAGGCCACGGCGCACATAGCGGCGCAGCAACTCCCGGTCGTCATCGCGGCGCAGGTCCAGCGGGAGACGATGATCGCCATCGTCGGTGATTATCAGCTCCGGTGGCTGAGGCATCGCTGTCGCCCGCCACGTGTCAAGCGCGCAACTCCAGCGGGCGCGGCTGCCAGCCGTTTCGGTGAGCGATGGCGGCAGGACCCAGCGGGCGGGCGCGAGAATCGTCGGGCCGTAACGCACGCGTGGCTGGAACGGCCCGGCGGAGAGCGGTCCCCAGCGCCAGCCGGACAGCAGAGGCGTTCCGGCGTGCCCGAGGAGCTGCAGGAACCGGGCAATCGGCGGTAGCAGGGCCGGTGCCAGCCGCGAGTACAGCACCGGGATGACCCGCCGGTCGTGACGGGCCGACCAGCACAGAATCCGTCGGCCATCGGAGATCAGGTGCAGATCGGCAAGGTTGAGATCGCTCCGGCGGCCGGGGACACCAACCGGGATGCGGTATTGGGTGAAGCCGGTGGATGGCGCGAGGGCGGCACCCTCGGGGACGCGGGCTGCCGCGACGATCTCCGCGGTCAGTACCGTGTGATCGTCGGCGGGTGGACCCGGCCACGCGCCAGGCAGCAGCCGGGCGAACCGGCCGATTGTGGCGCCCGCTACCTGCGGGCCGGGTGGGACCACCGCGAGCTTCAGTCGCCCCGCTGCTAAGTCCTGGCGGCTTGAGGCGATCACCCGCACGCCGATCTCGGCGGAGTGGCCTGGCAGGCTGCTGCGGGCGCCCTTAAAGTCTGTCAGGGTGGCGTCGTCTAGGACGACCTCTGTGCGACCGTGCGCCAACGCCTCGGCGGCGAGCGCAGCCAGTAGCCCGTGGCGGCGATCGGATGCCTGTGCGGACCGATCGGCGGTGTCCCCGGGAGCTCGGCCTGTGCGCCCGGCGGGCCGGTCAAGGGCTTCGATGCTGCGGGTGTCGATGCCTAGGCCGATTGCGTCGTCTGTGGCCTCCAGCAGCGGGACGAGACGGCCTGGCCCGTACCGCCTGATGAACCGTTCCTGCCAATCGGCCAGCGCGACCATCTCGTCTGTGGCCCACCACAGCGCGGTCGCAGCCAGCGCAACCTCATCAAGCAGGGATGCGGGGATGACGATATCGGCGTCGGCGGCTACGTCGAGGCTGAGCGGCCGGTCGACGAGGCATACGTCGTCAGCGAGGTCGCGGGCGATGGCGAGTGCCTGGATCCGGGCTAAATCGCCGACCGGCTGGCTGTCGGCGTCGGCGAGAAGCAGCCGCAGCCGCGTCAGCTGCGTGGCCAGGGCGTAGTCGCGAGGGATCTTGCCGAGCAGATGACCCAGCGGGTCGTCGGTGATATCGGCGGGCCACAGATCGGTCAGCAGGAACCCGCCGCGTACCAACTCCACCAGCGCGGCGAATACAACCTGGTCAGGGACCGGCCAGCGCCGCATCACCGCCCTAGTGACATCGGACCCGGCTGCGCCTTCCGCGCACATCTGCATGATCAGCCGACTCGCCTCGGTCGCCCGGGCGGTGACACGCCGGCCGCGCCACTGGTGCTCCAGCTTCTCGCCCCGGTGGACGACCAGGTTGCTGGCCGTTAGCCGCAGCAGGCCGACCACCGCGGGGTCGGCCAGGAGGGCGTCGCCGAGCTTGGCCAGCCACGTCCCGCTTGGGTTGGTACGGGTCCGATGATCGGGGCCAAGCAGCAGGCGGGCCGGCTCGCCCGCCCCGGCGACGCGTGCGATGGCTACGCCCGCAAACGCTCCATGCGGAGTCGGCCGCCAACGCGACCGCACGTCATAGGCGCGGCAGGTCGCCTCGCCCCGACTTGGCGCCCCCGAATCGGCCAGGCTGGCCGCCGCAGCCCGAGCCGGCAGGGCGACCCCGGCATGACGCGACGCCAGGAACACCGCCTCGGCAAGCAGTCCGTTCCCGTTTCCTGGCGTGCCGGCGTCGATCTCGGCCGGACGTAACGGCAGGCGCGCCAGCACCGCTGGCGAGCTGCACGCCACGAACGTCGACGCCATCGAGCGATGAACCTTAGTCAGCAGTTCGTGGCAGCAGTACACCCGTCGTTGGTGCAATCCGCCGAGCATCCGTCCGGCAGATCCTCCGCAGCGGGTTCCACGCACACGTCGAGATCAAACAGATCGGCCGTGGCTCTATCGAGCTCTGATAAGGCCGCTGCGGCGCCCGCGCCCGCTGCACTATCCATGTTTGTCAGCATACGCAGGCGGCCACAGCGGCGCAGGCCCGCGGCGCGAGAATGCGAGCCTGGCCGACCCTGCGCCGGATATCGTGCGGGCATGGACAACGCCACGGCGGCTTCCGACGAGGCCACCCGGCTGCGCAACGCGATGGTTGACGCATGGACGCCCTGGCGCCCGCTCTCCGCGCGAGTCGAGCAGGCTATGCGTACCGTGCCGCGGGAGCGCTTTCTTCCCGGTGTCCCGCTGGCGGATGCCTACAGCGACGGCATCGTCACCACTCATCGTGATGCCGACGGCACCGTGCTGAGCTGCACGACTATGCCGAGCTGCGTAGCGGGCATGCTGGAGCAACTCGACGTGCAACCAGGCCACCGCGTGCTGGAGATCGGCACCGGAACCGGCATCAACGCCGCCCTGCTGGCCGACCTGGCCGGATCCGATGGCCAGGTCACCAGTATCGAAATCCTGCCCGACGCAGCCGACCGGGCACGCCGGCACCTGGCCGAGGCGGGATTTGAGAATGTGCGGGTCATCTGCGGCGACGGCGCGCTCGGGCACGATGCGGGCGCACCTTACGACCGGATCATCATCACCGCCGGCGCCTGGGACATCCCGCCCGCCTGGACCCGGCAGGCCGCTTCCGACGCCCGCCTGGTGATCCCGCTGCGTATCAGCGGCTTCACTCACGAAGTCACTCTCCAGCGCAGCCGGAAGCCCCCCGGCCCGGCGTGGGCCAGCCTCCACTCCCGCCTGTCGGGCTTCATCAAGATGCGCGGAGCCGGCCAGCACGATGAGCGCGACATGCCGGTCGTGGCGGGCGGCCAGTCCGAGCTCCGCGTCGAGGCCGGCCTTCCTGGCGACCCCGCCGCGCTCGTGCGCGCTGCCAGCAAGCCGCCCGTGCAGCGGTGGACAGGAGTCCAGGTTACCGACCTGGGCCTGCCCGACCTGGAGATCTGGCTGGCCCGGCTGGGCGGCCTCAGCCGCCTTATCAACCGCCGCCCTGGCCACGGACTCGCCGCTGCCATCGGAGCGGGCGGCAGCCTGGCCGTCCTGAGTAGCACGGGCGACACCTTCGCCTACCTCACCTTTCGCCCTGCCGAAGGCGCCGGCGGTGACACCACGCGTGAGCTAGGCATCTACGCCTACGGCCCGCACGGCGACCTGCTGGCCGACCGCGTCGCCGATCGGGTCCGCGCGTGGGCCACCGAACAGCCGACTATGACTACCTCGATCGAGATCTACCCTGTTGGAGCACACGTCCCATCCCCGGACGACGTATTGCTCACCGTCGCCAAGGAGCACATCCAGATCGTCATGCGCGCCGCACGATAGGCGCAAGCGGGCCGCGGCCCCGCCCTTGCATGCCGTTTGTCGGCGATGACCGGGCCACCTCGATGAGCCCGCCGCCCAGGTGGTCCAGGGTGGCATAGTCCTTCCCAAACCGCACCGGGTTGAGGTGGCTACAGCCCGAGCCAGGCGACAAGGGACCGCAGTTCCTCGCTCGGGCGCGGCTCCTGGCGGGCGATGACCTCGACGGCGTCGCGGACCATGGGATGGAAGCGCGTCTGCTGCGGCGACGCCCGGCGGGCGGCCTGGAGCATCTTCAGGGCGCGGCGGCGGTCGCCGTGATAGAGCCATCCGCGGGCCAGTTCTATGCGGTAGTGCCCCACTCGCGACGGCGGCAGGACGCGAAGATGTCCGCTGCGCTCAACCTGTTCCGCCCGCGTGACCGCGAGGGTGCCGTCGGCCAGCTCGACGGCTGCGGAGACGGCGTGGATGGCGACGTTGGCCGCGCCGAACTCCATTCCGTAGTGATTGGCCCCGTCCTGGACGCTGGCGCTCACGGCGTCCCCTTCCCGGAGATGGCTGTCTGCCTCATCCCGGCGGCCTGCCCGGGCGGCCAGGACCGCCGATCGCAGGTGCAGGCTGCCATAGATGCTCCGCCCGGGCGCGTCCAGCCTGCTTACGTCGCCAAGTTCCCTCCGGGTGCGCTCCATCAGCGCGAGGCCCTGGTCGTAGGCGCCCGCGCCAAGCAGGGAGGCGCCCCGCGACCACTGGGTGCGGGCGACGCGGAGCGGATCTCCGGACTGGCGCGCGGCCCAGTCGATCCGGTCCAGGGCCATAGTCCGCAAGTCGGCGTACCCGAGCTGGTGAGCGAGCCCGGACATGCCGCCGTATGCCTCGGCCAGGAGCGCGAACAGGGCTGGGCGCTCGGTGTCGGCGGCCTCCGTCACCGCCGCTTGCAGTTCCTCCAGCAGGCCGGGCAGGCTCTGGCTGAGCTGCTGGTACCGGGCCTGCCGGCCCAGCCGCGACATCGCCTCGACGTCAGCCCGCAGCTCGGCTGTCGGCCGCACCGGAGCTTCCAGGGACTGGGGAAGGTCGTAGGCCAGCAGCGTCCGGCGTAACCCGTCAACGGCGCCCTGGAGCAGCTGGTAGCGCCGCCCTGGATCGTCGTACGGCTGACCCGTGAGTCGGGGCACGTCCACCCGCAGCGCCCTGGCCACCGCGCCGATGAACGCCGGGGTCGCCGGGGCGGCCCCGGATTCCACCTTTGCCACCAGGCTGTACGACACGCCTGCGCGCCTGGCCAGTTCGTGGCCCGTCCAGCCCCGTGTCTTGCGGATCGCGGCCACCCGCGCTCCGATCCGGTCCTGATCGGGCATGCGACCCCATCCGTGAGTTTCAAGCGATTTGAATGTCCGCTACTACGCGCCGCTTACATGCTCGTCCTACCTCAGCAGCGCCCGCAACCGGAGACGACATGACCGATCCGTGCCACAGCGACACCACCGCAGCGCTAGAGAGCGCATTCGGTGACCGGTGGGGAATATGGGTAAGCGACACCGGCCGCTGGTGGGCATCCCGCCGCCGGGCGCTGACCGCGACACAGGCCGCCGCGGGATGCAAGCCGTTCATCCATGCCGACACCACTGACGAACTCACGGGCCACCTGAGCGACCAGGCCCGGCTAGACCCGCGGCTTCGCCGCCCCTGGGAGCGTTCCGGCCTGCTCGGCAGTCAGATGAATCACTACCATGGTGATCTTGGGGTGTCGCTGAGAACGCCGTGGATGACACGCGCGATGGCCAGGTACCTGCTCGCAGAATGGCGGGCAGCTGCCGATGTGATCGACGTGGCGGAACTGCTGACCTCTGAACTGGCCACTAACGCCATCCGCTCCGAATGTGCCCAGCCAGCGCACGGCAGCTACGTGCCCTACATCACGCAGGCGTTATGGCATATCCCCGATCTGGTCGTCATAGAGATCTCCGACAGCAGCGAGAAGCCACCCGAACTGCAGGTCGCGGACGAGGAGTCGGAAAGCGGCCGCGGGCTCCTGCTCGTCGAGAGCGTGAGCCGCGAGTGGGGCTACTACTACCCGCGCCAGGGATGGAAGACCGTCTACTGCGTAGTAGGCCAGCGCGAGCTCCCGGCTAGGGAGCCTTAGTCGCGGGTGAAGCGGGCTTTCACCGTCGCCGTGGCCTGGGCCGCGGTCATGCCGAGGGGACCCCAGGTCATGCCGAACGCCGTGCGGTCTACGGTCAGCTCGGCCCGCAGCGTGACGGCGCGCTCGCCGTCGGGCTCGGCCCGGGCGGTGAAGCTGACCGGCTGTTCCTGGCCGGCCGCCTTCAGGGTGCCGGTGACCGTGAGCTGATCGTCGCCGGCCGGAACCACGCTGGTCACGGTCAGCACGGCGTTCGGGTGCTGCTCGGCGTCGAAGAAGTCCCCGGACCGCAGGTGCTTGTCGCGCTGCTTGTTCTTGGTGTTCAGCGAGTCCGCGCGCATGATGAGCTGGCCGGAGACCTGACCCGTCCGGGCCAACCGTCCCGCTGCCCTCGACCTGCTCGAAGGAGCCGCGCACGGTTATCAGCCCCCAGAAGTGCCTGACCCCGAACTCGACGGTCGTGCCGGCTGGATCAAGGGTCCAGTCGCCCTGCGCCTGGCCGCTTCGCAGCAGGCTGACCAGCGTCCGCTCGTCTGCCATCGGACTCCTTCGCCTCTGGGTCTCCGCATTGCGAGACCCCCATGCTAGGCCCTGAGCACCGGATCCGGTGGCCGTGCCCGGCCAGGCCGGAGGTCACTGCTCGCCGGCTGGCTCAGGCCCGGGCGACGGCGACGTGACGGCCGGGCGCCCAGCGGGTGTCCAGGTTCCCGAGCTTCCAGTAGCCGATGGCGATGCCCCAGACCACGACGAACAGGGCCGCGATGGCGAAGCCGGCCTTGTTGATGTTGAAGTTGGCCATGAAGTCCCAGAAGCCGCCGCGGATGTGCAGCTCGCTGGACAGCAGGCCGACGATCTCGATGGTGCCGATGAGGAAGGCCACGGCGATGGACAGGCCGGTGATGACGAGGTTGTAGTAGACCTTGCGGACCGGGCCGGGCGAACGCCCAGCCGTAGGCGAAGTTCATGAAGCAGCCGTCGAGGGTGTCGAACAGGGTCATCCCGCCGGCGAACAGCAGCGGCAGGGCCAGCACCGCGTACCACGGCAGGCCCTCGGTGGCGGCCGCGGCGGTGGCGGCCAGCAGCAGCACCTCGGTCGCGGTGTCGAAGCCGATCCCGAAGATCAGCCCGACGAAGAACATGTGCCAGGTCTTGGTGATCGAGCGCATGAACCGGCCGAAGAACCGCCACATCATGCCGCGCGCCTGTAGCTGGCGCTCCAGCTCGGCCTCGTCGAACAGGCCCGCCCGCAGGCCGCGGAACACCTTGAAGATCCCGGCCAGCACGACCACGTTGAGCGCCGCGATCAGGTAGAGGAAGCCGGCCGCCATCGAGGTGCCGATGACCCCGCCGATGGTCTCGTACCCGGACGTCGGATTCGACCACCGCGCCGAACACGGCGCGGGCCGCGATGGCCAGGCCGACCCCGACCACGACGATGATCGTGGAGTGCCCGAGAGCGAAGAAGAAGCCGGTGGCCAGCGGCCGCTTGCCGTCGGACATGAGCTTGCGGGTGGTGTTGTCGATGGCCGAGATGTGGTCGGCGTCGAAGGCGTGCCGGGCGCCGAGGGTCCACGCGGTGATCGCGACCCCGACGCCGAGGCCCAGGCCGGCGTAGTGGAAGTGCCGCGGCTGGATCGCGAAGACGAAGATCCCCCAGCCGACCACGTTCAGGGCCAGGATCACGAGGGCCATGCCGCTGAAGCGGCCCCACTCCGCCGGCGTGAGCGCGCCGCGCACGGTGCGCAGGCGGCTTCCGGTGCTGGTACTCAACTTGCTGCATCCTCCTGGTAACCGGAGGACGTAGAGAGCTCATGCGGGGGGACCTGCCGGCCTGCCCGCCCGAACCGCCCTTCGTCCGAGGACTGGTGTTCGTCCGCAGGGCAGCTCAGGCGACCGGACTTATCCCTCCGCAGGAGGGCTTCACCGTTGCGGGACAGCGCCGGAATCTCACCGGCTTCGCTGAACTGCCTGCCACCCGGACGCGACGCCCGGGCACCCTGGAAACTACCGAGGACGCCGGCCGTCGTCAAGGATGATTGGATGATCAGCCATTGAGGTGTCTGCCTGGCCGGCGGCGCCGGGCGATCCGATGCCGCAGGCCTGCCTCGCTGGTTACGCTCGGTGTACCGTTCGCTTCATGAGGCTGCGGCGCGGCTGGAGTCCGGACAAGCGGGGCCTGATCAGCGCCGTTGTCGGTCTCGTCGCTGCCGTCGCCGGGACGGCCCTGCCGCTGGCATCGGTGGCGGGAATCGTGCTGGCGCTGGTCAAGTTCGACAAGTCCGGCCTGGACACCTTTCACGACAGTCTGCTCGACGGCATAAAGCGCTGGGCGGCCCGGAATGGCGCGCTGCTCGAGCCCCTCGACGGACTGCGGTCGGGCTGGGAGTCCTCGTTCCTGACGGAGCTCCAGGCGCTCGGCGCCAGCTCGCTGCTGGGCTCGGATCCGCGTACCCGCGAGCGGGTCGAGGATGCCCTGGCCAGGACCGCCTTCCAGCCGCTCATCCCGAATGACATCGGCCGGACGGCCTCGCGCAAGGCCGCTCGCCAGCTGGCCGAGGATCTTCCTGCGCTGCTGGTCGAGGCGGCACCGGCGGAATCCGGCCTCGCCGCCGCCCTGACCATCGTGCAGTCAGGCCTGGATAAGATCCTGGGCAAGCTGGACCCGCTGCCCGCCGACCGGGCCCTGTGCGAGGCCTACCTCAACGTCGTGATCGACGAGCTGGACCGCGATCCGTGGACGGCCTGGGCAGGCGGCGAGGAGTCGTCGCTGACCTCCGTCGCCGTGGCGCTGTCGGTCACCGCCTGGGCGGACAGCGGTTACGGGCCGCCGGCGGAGCCGGGCCAGACCGGCGAGGCCCTGGAACTGGCGGCCCGCTGCGATCGTCTCGTTCTCCTCGGCGGCCCGGGGCCGGCAAGACCTGGCTGGCCCGCCGCATCGTGATCGACGCGGCGGAGTCGGCGCTGGGCGAGCTGATGGTGAAGACCGATCCCGCGGCCGTCGAGATCCCGGTATTCGCCCGGTGCGCTGATGTCTCGGCCGGCGATAAGCCGCCGTGGGAAGCGGTCGTCGCCGCCGCGCTGGCCCGGATGGGCCACCGGTTCGGCTCCGACGAGCTGACCGCGGCCCTCAGGCGCCGTTTCCTGATGCCGGGCGGGCGCTTCCTCGTCATCCTGGACGGGCTTGACGAGGCCGATGAGCTGCTGGGCGGCGATGCCCTCAGCCGGCTGGCGGCCACGGCCGGACGGGAACTGAGGATCGTCCTCACCGGCCAGGCCTGCTGGCGGCGGCAGCTGCGTCTCGACAAGGAGAACGGCCGGCACCGCATTGCCCGGCTCCGCCCGCTCCGCTATCCGCAGGACGTCCTGGCGGTGGTGGACGGATGGCTGGCCGACCGACCGGAGGCACGGGCCGCGCTGGTCAGCCGGCTGGCGGACAGCCCGGAACTGGCCCGCGCCGTCCAGACCCCGCTGCTGTGCGCCATGCACTGCCTGATGGCCGGGTCTGATGAGGGGCTGCCCGCGGCCGGCTGGGAACTCTGGACCCGGGTCGTGCGGCGCCTTATCGAAGGCGTGTGGCATGGCCAGTACCTCAACGGCCAGCAACGGCTCGCGGCCGGGAAGGCGCTGCGCGAACTAGCGTGGGCGGGCGCGGGCGAAGAGGAGGTCACGGGCCTGTCGGCGTGGCCGCCGGCGATCCAGTACCTGTTTGCAGCCGGCGCTTCCGGAAAAGGTCGAGCTGGCCGTGTCGCGCGTCGCGCCGGCCGAGCCGTACGGCCCCGACTCCGCTGACGCGCGGGAGTTCCTGCATCCCTCGATCCGGGAGCATCTGGTCGCGGAGTACGTGGCGGCTCTGCCGCCGCCCGAGGCTCAGGCCGTGATCGAGCCGCACCTGTGGTTCGACGTGCGGTGGGAAACAGTGCTGCCGGCGGCCATCGCCGCGCACGGCAAGCGCCGGCTGCTCCTGGACGCGGTGATCAGCGGCGGTGACGGGCCGGACCTCAGCGCCGCGCTCGGCCGCCGGGACGGGTTCGGCGAGCTGCGCCGTCTGCTGGGCCGGCTGGCCACCGAGACCGCTCCCGGCATGTGGTCGGCCGGGCAGAAGCTGCTCATCGACGACGCGTGCCGGACCCTGCGCGCCGCCGGCCACGAGCTGAACTGGCGTGCCGCCGCCGCCCGCGGCTGGAGCGGAGCCGGCCCTGGCTCCGGCGAGCCGCCTGATCCACTCGGCGAGTCCGAGCTCACCGCTCTCCTCGACACGTACTGGCACTGGGACGACACGGAGATCAGGGAGCGGGCGGCCGGCCTGCCGCCGGACCCGGCAGTCCGGCAGCAGGTGATTCCGGCACTCGTCCACGACGTGAGCACCGGCCACACCGCGGGCGGGGTCTATACGCGCCACCTTCCCGCCAAGGCGGCGATCTTCCTGGACGCCCTCGACCCGCCGCCCGAGCTGCGGGCGGCGCGGTCAGCCAGCTGCTCAGCCGGATGAGGTCGCGCATGGACCCGGACGACGTGAGCGCCCTGCGAACGCTGAGCGACGCCCCGGTCCCGGACGACCTGCCGGGCGCCGCCCTGGACCAGCTCCTGGAGCCCGGCGACATCGCGTTCATGGACTCTTCCGACTACCGGCACTTCGACCATCGCGCGCTTGAGCTCGCCACCGTGCTGGACCTGCTCGGAGCCGATGACGCGGTGCGCCGCGCCGCGCTGGACCGGATCCTGGCCCACCTCGCCGGCATCGCGGAGCCGGATACCACCGTATCCAAGGTCGCGGAGGCCATCGCGGTGCTCCGGCCTGCTCCGGAGCACCGGGCCGGAGCCCTGGCGCTGCTGTTCCGGCGGCTGGCCGGCTCCATGGAGGGGTGGCGCCGCCGCCTGCTCCTGGAGAACATCAGCCAGCTCCTGCCGTCGCCGCCGGACGTCGGCCCGGTGCTGCTGCTGCTCAGCGATAGCGGCCCCTGGCCGGGTACCGGGGACACCGGCGCCCTGCTCGCCCGGCTGTGCGCCGGGGCGCCCGAGGAAGACCAGCAGGCTGCCGCGGCCCGCCATCGTGCACCGCATGGAAAGCGCCGCGGACCCGCAGGCCTGGAGATGGGCGGAACAGCTGACGGTGCTGGCGCCGTCGGCCCGGCAGCGGGAAGCAGCCGTCCGCGTGCTCTGGCGCCGGCTGCCGCCCACGCTGGCCAGCGGGTACTGGGGCAACCTCCTCACGGCCATGCGCGAGCTGCAGCCCGCCGATGACCAGCGCCGCGACATCACCGGCTACCTCGCTCATCACATCGGCCTCGAGGACTCCTCCGCCGACCTGCGGCTCCAGCTGGGCAAGATGGCCGCGTGGTTCGCCCCGACCGGGGATGCGCGGTCCGCGATCGCCGCCGCCGTGCTGGCTGCCACGCCACTGGCCAAGGCGACCCTCGACACGAAGTGGAACCTGAGAGATATAGCCAGGACGCTAACGCTCACCGAGGAGGAACGCCGTGAGCTGGCCGGTCAGCTGATCCCGCGGCTGAGCACCGACGACGTTTACGGAGCGGCCGACCTGGGCGGGCTGATCGCCGAGCTGGGACCCGACGGCGACCAGCGGGCCCGGGCCGCCGACGCCCTGGTGGCCCGGCTTCAGCGCACGGCCGGCGAGGCACCGTACCTGCTGGTAGCAGCGCTGTCCCGGCTGGACGCGCCCTCGGACTGGCGGGCGCCGGCGACCGCCGTGGTGGTGAACCTGCTGGCCAGCGCCCGGCCCTACCACGACTACGTCTCGTGGGCACCGCTGCTGCCTGACCTGGCGGTCTCGGAGGACGACGGCTGGCGCATCGCCGAGGAACTCATGCGTCACCTGGTCCCGGACGCGGACCAGCTCAGCGCGATGCTCGCGCTCCTGGATGAGCTACGGCCATCCCGGCCCGGGCGCCTGGCCGCGATCGCGGACTGCCTCACCCGGCTCGTGGCCGCTGAATCGATCTCCGAGTCGCTGGAGATCGCCCGCTTCCTGCGAGCCTGGCCGCTGACGCCCGGCCAGCGCGACGCGACGGCGCAGACCCTGGCCGACCGCGTGAGCACCTGCGAATCCCGGGAGCTTCCCCAGCTCCTCCGCGCGCTCGCCGCCCTCTCGCTGACCAGCACGCAGCGAAGCGACGTAGCCGCCCAGGCCATCCGGCGCCTGCCGGGCGAGACCGCCGCCGGCGAGATCGCCGACGCGCTCCTGGCGCTGGGCGGGCTGACGGACGCCGCCCGTGATCAGGTACTGGACCTGCTCCTCGGCCGCATCGTGAGCAAGTCGCTCGGGGCCGACGAGAACATGATGGCCAGGCTCCTGCTGCTGGGCTTCGACGGCGCCGCCCTGGCCAGGGCCACGCAGGCGCTCGACCGCGACCCGCAGTCGCAAAGCCTCCTGCGCACCCTGGCCCGCGCACTCCGGCACGCCACCAGCCTGGAGGCGTGGAAAGCCGCGCTGACCCAGGTCGCGGCGTCGTAGCGCTGCCGCTGGCCGGGCAGCCTGGCCGCGAGGTTAGCTCTCGCGCAGTGACAGGGCCTGGTTGGGGCAGACGTGCACCGCCTGCCGGGCCCGCGCGACCTGCCGGGCGTCGGCGGGCTCCGGGTTCAGCACGATGACCGTGCCGTCGTCCTCGCTCTGGTCGAACATCGCGGGGTCCGTCAGCACGCACTGGCCGGCGCCGGCGCAGCGGCTGGTGTCCGCGACGATGCGCATGCCCCTCCTACCAGGTCACGGGAAGCTCGCGGGCGCCGTAGACGAACGCGTCCTCCTTGAACCGGATCTCGCTGACATCGGCGGCCAGCCGCAGGCCGGGCACCCGCCGCAGCAGCGTGTCGAAGACGATCTGCAGCTCGACCCGGGCCAGGTTCTGGCCCAGGCACTGATGGGCGCCGAACCCGAATGCCAGATGATGGCGGGCACCGCGTTCAAAATCAATGGTGTCGGGGTGGTCGAACGCCTCGGGATCGCGGTTCGCCGCGCTGCTCAGCGCGACGACACCCTCGCCGGCCCGGATCCGCACGCCGCCGATCTCGGTGTCGGCCATCGCGACGCGCGCGACTACGCCGTCCACGATGCTGAACCAGCGCAGCAGTTCCTCCACGGCGCCGGGGGTCCGGGACGGGTCGGCGACGATCTCCGCGCGCAGCCCCGGATTTTCCATGAACGCGAGGGCACCGAGGGAGATCATGTTCGTCGTGGTCTCGTGCCCGGCGACCAGCAGCAGCAGGCCCAGGCCGGTCAGGTCGGTCACGTCCACGTGGCCGGACCGCTCCTGCTCCCGGCGGATCTGGCGGCCGAGCAGGTCATCGGTCGGGTCGGCGGCCTTGCCGACGATCAGCTCGCGCACGTAGCTCAGCAGGCTCAGCCGGGCCTCCGCGCGCTCGGCCACGCTGATCCGCATGTTCAGCATCCGGGCCGACCAGGCCTGGAACAGCCCGTGATCGGAATACGGGACGCCCAGCAGCTCGCAGATGACCAGCGAGGGCACCGGCAGCGCGAGCGCCTCGACTAAGTCGACCGGGCGGGGGCCGGCCAGCAGCGCATCCACCTGCTGGTCAGCGATCTCCTGGATCCGCGGCGCCATGGCCTGGATCCGGCGGACGGTGAACTCGCCGAGGACGGCCCGCCGGGCCTCGCCGTGCTCGGGCGGGTCCATCGAGATCATGGTGCGCGAGCCCCGGGGCATCTCCTGCTGGCCGGGGGCCAGGGCCGGGAAGCCGGGCTTCCACCGGTCGGCGCTGAGGTGGGTACTGGTGAGCATCTCGCGGATGTCCGCGTGCCGGGTCACGGCCCAGGCGTAGCCGCCGCCGGCCGTGGCGACCCGGCGGACCGGGCCTTCTTCGCGCAGCCGGGTGTACTCGGCGGGCGGGTCATGCGGGCAGGTGCGGGGGAGAGGGAGGGTTACGGCGGGCTCGCTGGTCAGCTGGTCAGTCACTACACCACCACGTCACGGGGAGAGTCGCGTCTCCGGTCGGCAGGTAACCGATGGTTATCGATCCACTGCCGATTGTGGCACCCGGTGCTCCGCGTGGTCGAACCAGATCTGGCCGAAATGTCAGTTAGTGCCGGGAAGCTTCGGGGGCCGGCAGGCCAGCGCGTCTGCAGATGCGGCAGGCTGTCCTCGACGCTTCACTGGAGACTCACATGCGACAAGTAGCGCTGCAGATCAGCATGTCACTGGACGGCTACGTGGCCAGTGACCGGGAGCATCCCGCCGCGAGCGTCCCCGAGGACGCGGAACTGGTCCGGTGGAAGCCGGACCGGCTGGCCGGGGCCAGGCGCCCACCTCATGGGGCGCGCGACGTACCAGGAGATGGCGGCCTACTGGGCGGCCGTGATGCCCCTGGAGCTGATCGAGGCCAGGAGCTTCGAGTGCGGCGTCGTCGCTCACGTCTACCGGCCGCGAAGCAGGTGAGGCCGGCGCGCGGGCTCCTGGCCTGCGGCGTGGCGGCGGGCCCGGTGTTCGTCGCGGTGTTCCTGGCCGAGGGCGCCGTGCGGGACGGGTACCGGCCGCTGCGCCATCCGGTCAGCTCGCTGGCGCTCGGCTCGCGCGGCTGGATCCAGGCCGCGAACTTCGCGGTGACCGGAACGCTGGTCGTGGCCGCCGCCGCCGGGCTGGCCCGCGCCGGCGATCCCGAGGCGGGCCGCCGCGCGGCGCCGGCGCTGATCGGGGCGGCGGGCGCGGGCCTCATCGCCTCGGCCGCCTTCCGGACCGATCCGGTCAGCGGCTACCCGCCGGGAACGCCCGATGCGCCAGTCCGCTTCAGCCGCGTCGGCACGCTGCACAACCTGGGCGCCGTCCCGGTCTTCTTCGGCCTGCCCGCCGCCGCGCTGGCCTGCGGCTGGCGGTCCTGGCGGGCCGGCCGGCGCGGGTTCGCGCTGTGCAGCGCGGCCACCGCCGTGGTGATGCCCGCCGCCGTGGCGGCGGCCGGCGCGGGCTTCGGCCAGTCGCCCCGGCTGGTCCGCCTGGGCGGGCTGTTCCAGCGGGTCAGCATCATCACCGGCTTCGCCTGGCTCACCGCCCTGTGTGTCCGGATACTTCTGGGCGTCCAGCGCACGGCTGTCCGGAATGCTCGATGATGGCCAGGTGGATGATTGCGCGGATGCGGACGGCTTTGTCGGGCGCGAGCAGGAGCTAGGCGACCTGCTGTCGTTAGCCCGGGGCACGCGCGTGGTGACGCTGTGCGGCCCGGCCGGAACGGGCAAGACGCGGCTCCTGCGCCGGCTGGTCAGCCTGGTGGCGCCGGGCTATCCCGACGGCGCGTTCGTCGCCAGCCTCGGCGGCCTGCGCGAGCCGGGCCTGGTGGCCGCCCGGGTGGCGTCGGCCGCGGGGGTGCCGGAGGAGCCCGGCGTCCCGGTCGCGGACACCCTGGCCGAGGCAGTGGGCCACCAGCGGCTGGTGCTGGCACTGGATGGCGGCGATGGCCTCACCGACGCCTGCGCGGCCCTGTGCCGGCGGCTGCTGGCCAGCTCGCCGGGGCTGCTGATCGTCACGGCCCGCCAGGACGCACTGGGGCTGGACGGTGAGGCCGCGTGGCCGGTGCCCCCGCTAGCCGTGCCCGCCGCCGGGGTGGCCGACCCCGGGAAGGCCGCTGGATATGACGCAGTCCGGCTGTTCACCGCGCGGGCCGCGGCCCGCGCGCCGGGCTTAGCGCTGAGCGACGGCAACTGCGTCGCGGTGACGGGGATCTGCCGGTCGCTGGACGGGCTGCCGCTGGCGATCGAGCTGGCCGCCGCCGCGACCCGGTTCCTCGCGGTCGGGCAGATCGCGGACGAGCTGGCCGGCCCGCCCGGCGAGGACGGGCCGGGCACGCTGGGCGTCGCGATCGGCTGGGCCCATGACCTGCTGGCGGAGGATGAGAAGGTGCTGCTGCGGCGGCTGTCGGTGTTCTCGGGCTGGTCACTGGACATGGCGGAACGGGTCTGCGCGGATGACGGGCTGCCCGCCGCGCTGGTCGTGGGCCTGCTGGGCAGCCTGGCCGACCGGTCGCTGATCGAGCTGGAGCCCGCGCTGCCCGGTCAGGGCCGGTACCGGATGGCGGATGCCGTCCGGGACTACGCCGCGGCCCGGCTGGATGACGCCGGCGAGACCGCGGCGCTGCGCCGCCGCCTCCGCGACTTCGCCCTCAGCCTCGGCGACTACTACCTCATCGTCGGCCTGTCCCAGGTCCCCGCGGGCTGGACGGCGCGCCGGGACCTGAACGACCGGTACGCGACCGGCTCGGACAACATCCGGGCGGCGCTCGGCTGCTGCCTGGAGCAGGGCGACATCGAAGCCGGCCTGCGGCTGTGCGCCACCTTCGGCGCGTGCTGGCTCACGTTCGGTGACCTGACCGAGGGCGCCGCGTGGTTCCGGGCGTTCCTGTCGGCGGATCAGTCCGGGCTGCCGGCCCTGGTTCGCGGGCCCGCCCTGGCCAGCGGGGGATGGCTCATCATGAGC
Organism: uncultured Actinomycetota bacterium; assembly: GCA_963731085.1. GTDB lineage: Bacteria > Actinomycetota > Actinomycetes > Streptosporangiales > Streptosporangiaceae > DASUBV01. Next base: position 919,425 of record CAVSUF010000018.1, on the reverse strand, counting down.
GAGGACCTGGACCGGGCGGAGCGCTGGGCGGCCGAGGGGCTGGAGGCGTGCCGCGCGGCCGGGAACCTGCTGTTCATGTCGGTCGCCCTGAACCTCCTGTCCCAGGCGGCCATGCTCCGCGGCCGCCCGCATGATGCCCTCCGGCACAGCACCGAGGCGCTGGCGCATGCCCGCCAGCACGGCAACAAGTGGGGCGAGGGCGCCGCGCTGAGCGGCACCGCTATCGCGCAGGCCGCGCTCGGCCTGCTGCCGAAGGCGCGGGAGGCGGCGGAGACCGGCCTGGCCGTGCTGCTCGAGACCGACCAGTACTGGTCGGCGGCGCGGACCAAGCGCGTCCTGGCCGAGATCTGCCGGACGATGGGGGATACCCGCGGGGCGCGCGGCCACTACCTAGGGGCGCTGGAACTGCTGCGGCAGGCCGAAGGCGAGGCGGAGGAAGTCCGCTGCCTGGCCGGACTGGGCCTGCTGGCCCTGGACCAGGGCGATCTCGCCGGGTCGCGCACCTACCTGGCCCAGGGCCTGGACGTGAGCCTGCGCACGGGCAGCCGGGCCGGCATCTCCCGCAGCCTCCTGGCGTTCGCCGACCTGGCCCTCCGCGACGGCCAGCCCGACCGCGCGGTCCTCCTGTCCGCCGCCGTGACCGCCCTGCGCGCACCCGAGCCCGGCCGCCCGGCGGCGCCCCCGCCATCGGGCCGGGTCCGCCGGTACCTGGACGACGCCACCGCCAGCCTGGGCCAGGCCGAGGCGGACCGCCTGTGGGAGGCCGGCCGGCAGCTCACGACCGCTGCCGCGGCCGAGGTCGCCCTCAAGCCGGCGCACGCGGCGCCGTGACCTGACTGCGGCTACGGCGTTTCGGTCTCCGGCGTGCGGCGGCCGCGCAGGGTGACAGCGGACAGCAGCGCGGCGGCGGCGACCAGCGCGGCCGACAGGTACAGCGCTCCGTGCAGCGCGCCGGTGAAGGCCCCGAACCCGGCCCGGACCAGCTGGGCGATCGGACTGTTTCCCGGTGCTCGCGCCGCTGGCACCGCTGAGGGACGCCGAGCCCGTCTCGATCACCTGGAGCACGTAAGCCTGGAGCGCGGGCGTGGCATGCAGGCCCGTCATGCGGCTGACCAGGCCGGAGCGCAGTTCGGCATTGACGACGGCGCCCAGGATGGCAATGCCGGTGACCGCGCCGAACTCGCGGCTGGTGTTGGTGGCCGACGCGGCCATCCCCGACCGCCGGCCGGGAATCGTCGCGAGCACCGAGGAGGTGACCGGCACGACGCAGGTTCCGATGCCGATGCCGGCCAGTCCCAGCGCGGCGGCGAGCGGAAGGTAGGGCGGGCTCGGGCTGATCACCAGGTTCGTCAGCAGGAGCCCGGCGGCGAACAGCGCGCAGCCGCCGACGAGCAGCCAGCGGACGCCAATCGCGGCTGCCCACCGGCCCGCCAGCAGTGCCGCGACGATCATCAGCGCGGTCATCGGCAGGAACACGGCCGCGACGCGGTAGCCCGAGTAGCCGGCGATCACGCCCAGGTACAGCACGGTGAAGAAGAAGATCGCGAACGTGGCGAAGTACGTGCAGTACGCGACCACGTTGGGCGTCGTGAACCGCGCGACCCGCAGGTAAGCCAGGTCAAGCAGCGGGAACGTGGCCCGGCGCTCCCAGAACACGAAGGCCGCGCCGGCGGCTACGGACACCGCGAACAGCGCCAGGATGCTGGGCGAGCCGTAGCCGACCGACTCACCGTCGATGATGCCGAAGATCAGGGCGGCCAGCGCGCCGGCGCCGAGCACCGTGCCTGCCGCGTCAACCCGGCCCGCTCCCTGGTCGGCGCTCTCCGGCAGCACCCTGGCCGCGACGACCAGCGCGGCCAGGCCGAAGGTCACGTCGAACCAGAAGATCCCCCGCCAGCTCCACGCCCCGACCAGCGCCCCGCCCAGGACCGGCCCGAGCGCGAGCGCGAACCCGGATACCGCGGCCCATACCCCGAGGGCGCGGTTGCGGCGGCGCTCGTCCGGGTAGAGCTGCCGGATCATCGACAGCGTGCCGGGCTCGCTCGCCGCCGCCCCCAGCCCCATGACCGCGCGTGCCGCGATCAGCACCCCGGTGCTCGGCGCGACCGCTGCCAGCGCCGCGCCCGCGCAGTAGACGCCGGCTCCGACCAGCATGACCTTCTTGCGGCCGAACTTATCGCCCAGCATCCCGAAGGCCAGCATGAAGCTGGCGAACGTCAGGGCGTAGGCCCCGACCACCCACTGGAGCGAGGAGACGCCGGCGTGCAAGTCCGACTGGATGCCGGCCAGGGCGACGCTGACGACCGTGTTGTCGAGGAAGGTCAGGAACAGCAGCGTGCACAAGGTGGCGAGGCCGACGGAGCGGCGCCGCGAGGTGAGCATGCCAGCCGCGGCGGGCGCCAGCGCTTCGGCCACCGCGTCAGTGCCGGCAGACGGCGGGCAGCTGGGAGCTTTTCGCGGAGAACGCCAGGACGGCCAGCCCGCAGATCGTCGAGACGCCGACTTTCCAGATCCCGTCCTGGTAGACCGCCACGCCGGTCTGGTTCTTCAGCAGCGGCGTGCCCAGCAGCAGGACGGCGTAGTGCACCGTGGCCTGCGACGCCGACGTGATCGTCACCGAGGAGACCGTCGCGGTCGACCCGGTCGCGGTCTGCCCGAACGACGTCTTGGCCTCAGCCTCGATGAACGACGTCAGCTGCGCGCCGTCCTGGGCCAGGGAGAGCCGTTCCGGGATCGGGGCCTTGCCGTTGAAGACGGTCTTCCAGTTGGCCGTGATCGCGGCCACGGCCGCCGCGCCGCTGGCGGGCTCGGCGGGGGCGGTGCTCACGGTCGGCCTCGGGCTGGAGGTCTTCGCCGGCTGGTGACTGCCGCCACCCCCGCAGCCGGCCACGGTCAGGCACGCGGCCGTCAGCGCGGCCGACGCCGGAAGCAGGCCCGGCCGAACCAAAGTACGCATAGCCGCAGTATGGCGTACGAAAGGCCGCCGAACCGCTGATACCGGCATCTAGGCCTCGTATCCGAGTCAGCCGCCGACATACCGCCGGAGCGATGTGCCACCGGGCGGGTGCCATGCTCAGCGATGATCAGTTCGCCATGAAAGGCCGCATGCGCGCGCGGCGCGAGGTCGTGCTGGGCGGCCAGGTGCTCCGCCAGCGCAGCCAGCAGGGTGTCCCACCGCTCATCGCCAGTGGGCGATGGCTCATCCGTCAGCAGCAAGGGCTGGATGTCGCCTGGCTCCCACCGGTACTCCTCGAGGAATTCCCAGACAAGCTTCCACCGGGTCCTGCCGTCGACCTCCCGTACGAGATAGCCGCCGAGGTCGGCAAGGGTCATGGGACGGCAGCCGGTCACCGCGAGTCCTCCGTTGCTAGGGCGTGGCGTGGCAGGTGAGGGCGGGCTTGCTGCGGGTGGTGAGGCGGGCCTGGCAGGTCCGGCCAGGGGCGGCCGCGGTGATGGTGACGGGCTGGGCGGGGGCTTGCTGGGTGACGGTGAGGGTGGTCGTGGTGGTTCCGGCGGCCCCGGGGGTGGCCGCGGATCTGGCCAGGACGCGGGCGGGGGTGGTGATCGTGACGGTGGCGGCCTGGCCGGGGGCGAGGCCGCGGAAGGTGGCCTGGACGGTGATGGTGGCGGCGGTGCCGGGTCCGGTGGTCTGGGTGACCTGGATGGCGGGCGCGGTGGCCGGGGCGGCGGCGGGAGTGGTGGTGAGCGCGGCGGTGGCGGCGGCGCCGGCCAGGAGGGCGGCGGCGAGCAGCAGGATGGTAGCGGCGCGGGCGGGGTAGGCGCGGGTGATGAACTGGCGGCGGTACCAGGCCCGGACGTCGGCCAGGTTGGCGGGGTTGACGCGGCGGGTGATGGTGAGGATCTGGGCGGCGAGGGCGCTGGCCACGGCGAGGACGGCGGTGACGACGGCGGCGATGGCCAGGGCGCGGGCCGGGCCGTCGTCGGCGGGCAGGGTGGCGCTGAGCGCGCCGAGCCCGGTGAGCAGGACGCCGATCACGGTGACGGTGGTGACGGTGCGGTTGGTCGCGGTGTCGATGCGGTCCAGGGACCGGGCGGGGGTCAGCTCGGCGGCCAGGTCAGCCCAGGCCTGATCGCTGGCGCTGACCGGGCGGACCGGGCCGGTCATGGAGTCCAGGTCCCGGTGCAGGTGAGGGTGTGCGGCTCGGCGCCGCCCGGGCAGGTCACGGTCACCTCGAACGGGTGGCTGGCCGGGGCGGCCCGGCCAGCCGGCAGGCGCCAGTAGGCGATCGGGGTGTCGTCGCCATCGTCCAGGGCCTCCCTTACCTGGTCGGTGAGGTCGGTGCGGTGGTTCGGGCACGTGTAGGTGCCGGGCTGCAGATTCATTGGCGCCCCCGATTTTCGTCGTGCTAACGCCTTTGGCGTTTGCGGCTCCTATAACGGAATCGCGGAATGGCGGGCCATCTTATTATTGCGGCAGGCGCGGGCCTGCCCGGGGGGATTGGCCGGGCGGGGCTGCGGGCGAGGAGGGGGAATATGCGGGTGCTGCGGATCAGCGACGTCCCGGCCGGGCCGCAGGCCGGCATCGCGGCGGGCCGGCGGAGGGCGCGGGCTGGCGGCGGGTCGAGGTGTCGTGGCAGGACGGGGCCGCGCGCCGGGTGGCGGTGTCGGAGTTCGCGTATCAGGTCGGCGGCCAGGACGCGGAGCAGATCCGCTGGTACCTCGAGGACTACGCGGAGTTCCGGGCCGATCCGGCACCGCGGCTGGCGGCGGGCGCGGAGGCCCGGCTGGAGCGAATCGGCGGAGATCTATTCGGTCGGGTGTTCGGCGGGCAGGACGCCGGGGGGATCTGGGCGCTGGCCCGTGACGGGCTGGGCGGGGTGCGGGTCGAGGTTGACGCGGATCCGGCCGAGGTTCCCGGGCTGCCGTGGGAGCTGCTGCGCGATCCCGGTAGCGGGGTCAGCGCCGCGCTGGGCGCGGCCGCGTTCGTCCGCACGCACCTGCGGGCCGCCGTCCATCCGGCGCTGCCGGAGCCTGACGGGGACCGGCTGCGGGTGCTGCTCGTGATCTGCCGGCCGGGCCGCGGCGATGACGTGCCGTTCCGGTCGGTGGCCAGCCGGCTGGTCCGCGGCGGCGCCGGCCAGATGCCGGGCCTGGAGCTGGACGTACTGCGCCCCGCGACGTTCGCCCGGCTGAGCGAGGCGCTGCACGAGGCCGCCGACGCGGGCCGCCCCTACCACGTGGTCCACTTCGACGGGCACGGCGCCTACCTCGATGTGACCGACCTGGAGTCGCCCGAGCCCGCCGTCGGCGGTGACGCCGCGGGCGCCGGGGGCGTGGGGGTGTCGCCGCTGCGGTACGGGATCCCGGTCGCGGGCCCGGTCCGGGACGGCCAGCACGGGTACCTGCTCTTCGAGGACCCGGCCAGCCCGGCCAACCAGCAGCTGGCCGACGGGCCGACGCTGGGGCGGCTGCTGACCGCCACGCGGGTGCCGGTGCTGGTGCTGAACGCCTGCCGGTCGGCCTACGCCGAGGCCCCCGATCACCCTGCCGCCGCCGGGCCGGTCGCCGGGCCGGGCGAGGGCGGCAGTCCTGCGGCGTTGCAGGCGGACGTGCATGCCCGGATCCGCGCGTACGGGTCGCTGGCCGCGGAGGTCGCTGACGCGGGCGTTCCCGGCGTGGTCGCGATGCGCTACAACGTGTACGTGGTAACCGCCGCGCAGTTCGCCGCGGACCTGTACGCCCGGCTCCTGGCGGGCCAGTCTCTCGGCGAGGCGGCAGGCGCGGCCCGGCGGGCCCTGGCCGCCGATCCGGCCCGCCACATCGGCGCCGCTCCGGTGCCATTGCAGGACTGGGCCGTCCCGGTCATCTACGAGGCCGCCCCGCTCGCCCTGCTCCGGCCCGCCGTACGCACGGCGCCGCTGATCACGCTCACCCCGTCCGACGGGCCCGGCACCGACCAGGCGGGAGGCGAGATACCGCGGCCGCCCGACGCCGGCTTCTTCGGCCGGGACGAGACCCTGCTGGCCCTGGACCGGGCGTTCGACACCCAGCCGGCCGTGCTGCTGCATGCCTACGCCGGGGCGGGCAAGTCGTCCACTGCCGCGGAGTTCGCCCGGTGGTATGCCGCCACCGGCGGCCTGGACCAGCCCGGCCACCCTGAGTGGGGGCCTGGACCCGTGATCTGGTCCTCGTTCGAGCAGCACCTGCCGCTGGAACGACTGCTGAACGCCGCCGGAGACCGCTTCTCCGAGCTTCTGGAGGCCAGTGACATCCCCTGGCAGGCCATCACCGCCACCGGGCAGCGCCGGGAGGTGATCCTGCAGGTTCTCGCGCAGGTCCCGGTGCTGTGGGTATGGGACAACGTCGAGCCGGTTACCGGGTTCCCGGCCGGCACGCCCAGCGCCTGGACTCCCGCCGAGCAGGACGACCTGGCCGGCTTCCTGCGCGACCTGGCCCAGCGCACCCGGTGCAAGGTCCTGCTGACCTCCCGCCGGGCCGAGGATGACTGGCTCGGCATCCTGCCCGCCCGGGTCCGCCTGCCGCCCATGCCGATGCGCGAGCGCCTCCAGCTGGCCGCCGCCATCGCCGGCGGCCGCGGCGATCTCGCCGCCGACGTGGACTGGCGCCCGCTGCTGCGCTACACCGCCGGGAACCCGCTGACCATCACCGTGCTCGTCGGCCAGGCCCGGCGCGAGAACCTCACTACCACGGCCGCGATCGAGGCGTTCATCGCCCGGCTCCGGGCAGGCGAGGCGGCACTGGAACCCGGCGAGGACGAGGCGCTGGGCCGCACCCGCTCCCTGGCCGCCTCCCTCGGCTACGGCTTCGCCAGCGCGTTCACCGACACGGAACGCGACCAGCTCGCCCTGCTGCACCTGTTCCGTGATGCCGTCGACGTGGATGCCCTCAGCGTGATGGGCGACTCCGAGAACGCCGGAGACGACGCCGTCCCCCAGGCAGCAGGCCTCACGCGCGAGGCCGGCATCGCGCTCCTGGACCGGGCCGCCGACATAGGCCTGCTCACCCCCCTGGGCGGCGGGTACTACGCCATCCACCCCGCCCTGCCCTGGTATTTCGCCACCCTGTTCACCAGCGCCTACGGCCGGTCCGGCCAGCCCCCCGCGACGCGTGCCGTCCGCGCCTACGCCCGCGCGCTGGGGACACTTGGCGACTACTACCAGCACCAGGTTGGCGCTGGCCAGCTAGACCAGGTGATCGCGGCGCTCAGCATCGAGGAAGCCAACCTGCGCCATGCCCTCACCGTCGCCCTCGCCGGCCAGCAGTGGATCGCAGCGGTCGGCTGCCTGCAGGGCCTGAACAGCCTCCACCGCCGGACCGGCCGGGCGGGTGAATGGGCACGTCTCGTCGAGCAGGTCATCCCCTATTTCACCGACCCGGCCACCGACAGTCCCCGGCCAGGGAGAGAGGAATACTGGACCTACATCACCGATTACCGGGTCCAGCTGGCCACGGACGCGCGGGACTGGCCCCTCGCGACCCGCCTGCAGCACGCCGCGATCACCTGGGACCGGAAGAATGCCGCGGCCGCCCTCGCCACGCCGGACGCCGAGCTGACCGAGCGCCAGAGCAACCAGCTCCGCACTCTCGCAGCCAGCCTGCTGCACCTTGGCGGCATCCTGCGGCTGCAGGATGATCCTGGCTGCCTCGCTCATTACGAGGAAGCTCTCAGCCTCTGCCCGCGCATCGGCGCACGGCAGGAGGAAGCGATCATCGCCAATAATCTCGGCAATGCCTACGAGCAGGTCCCCGGTCTGGTTGACCTGGACCAGGCCGAGCGGTGGTACCGGCACAGCCTCGAGCTCCGCGCTGAGCACGACCGCTTCGGGCGGGCCCACTGCCTGGCCAACCTCGGCGACATCGCCATCCAGCGGTTCGACGACGCCCGCGAGAACGCCGCGGACGAGGCCGAGCTGCTCGGGTACCTGAATGCCGCGCTACACAACCACCTGCAGGCCCTCGACCTGCGGCCAGCCGATTACCTCGAGGGCCTTGCCGTCTCCCACAACCAGATCGGCGCCATTTACAACCGGTCCGGCGACACCCGCCAGGCCCTCTATCACTACCAGAAGGCCATCAAGCACCACGAAGATCGCGGGCATGTCTACAGTGCCGGGCAGACCCGCTACAACGTAGCCCTCATCCTCGCCAGGGACGGGCGCCCTGGCGACGCCCTGCACTACGCCCGTGCCGCGCTCCACGACTACCAGCTCACCGGCCCCGGCGCAGCGAGCGGAATCGCGAAGTCTCAGCGGCTCATCACCGCGCTCGAGCAGCAGGGCCCGTGAGCCCGGGGCGCCGCCGTCATTCCCCAGGCTGATGCGCTCACGCGACATGCTGGCTACCGTCAGTACCGTGGCTGCTCATCAGGTTCCTGACGGCGTGCCGCGGGAGCGTGCTCCCGTCGCGCTTACCGAGCGCCAGCGGCAGGTCGGCCTGGTGCTGGCCGCATGCGCGGGGCTGGCGATGCTTTCCCTGGTGGCCGCGCCGTTTCCGGGGGACCGGCTGGGGCCGGGGCTCCTGCCGGCCATCGTTGCGTGCGCCCCGATCGCGGCACTGCGGCGCTGGCCGCTGCCGGTGCTCGCGGTGGCGGCGGTGGCCGGCGCGGTGATCATGGCCGTGTCGGGTATCGCCTCGCTGCCCCTCGCCGCGATGGCCGGGCTGGCCGTGTACTTCGTGGCGCTGCGCGGGCCGAGGCGGGTCTCGATCCCGGCCACCGTCGCGGTCGGGGCCGTCCTCGGGGTGGCGCTGCTGTTCGCGGTGCTCACGGCCAGGACCACGACGCCCGGCATCGCGGTCGTGATGTGCTTCCTGCCGATCGTGGCGGCCTGGTTCACCGGCGACAGCGTCGCGGCGCGGCACCGTTACGTAGCCGGGCTGGCCGAGCAGGCGGAGCGGGAGCGGGCCGCTGAGGCCTGGCGGGCAGGCCGGCAGATCCGGGAGGAGCGGGTGCGCATCGCGCGTGAGCTGCACGACGTCGTCGCGCACACCCTCGCGGTGATCACCGTCCAGGCGGGGGTGGGCAGGCGCCTGGCGGCCAGGGACCTTGAGGAGGCGGCCAGCACCCTCGAGTCGATCGAGACGGTCAGCCGGACGGCCCAGGACGAGCTGCGGGTGGTGCTCGGGCTGCTGCGCGACGAGGAGGCCGGGGCCGCCGCGCTGGTGCCGATGCCGAGGCTGGCCGACCTGAAGGCACTGGCTGAGACCGTGCGGGCCTCCGGGGTAGCCGTCGAGCTGCGGGTGTCGGGCACCGACCGCGAGCTCTCCCCGGCCCTGGAGCTGTCCGTCTACCGGGTAGTCCAGGAGGCGCTGACCAACGTGGTCAAGCACGCACCGGGCGCCCGCGCGGTGGTTGACCTGGCCGTCTCGGCCCGAGATGTGAGCCTGGAGATCACTGACGACGGGGGCGCGGCCGGGGGAGCGCGGCCCGCCGGCCCGGGCACGGGCCACGGGATCGTCGGGATGCGGGAGCGCATCGGCGCGTTCGGCGGCTGGCTCGTGGCCGAGCCGCTGGCCGATCGCGGCTTCCGCGTGGCGGGCCAGGTCCCGGCCGAGGGCCGGGGGTGACGATCAGCGTCCTGGTGGTGGATGACCAGGCACTGGTGCGCACGGCCTTCCGCCGCCTGATCGACGCGGAGGACGACATGTCGGCCGCCGGCGAGGCGGCCGATGGCCGGCAGGCGGCCGACCTCGCCGCGAGCCTCGCACCGGACGTCGTCGTCATGGACGTCCGGATGCCGGTGATGGACGGGATCGCGGCCACGCGGCTGATCACCGCCCGCCGGGAAACGGGCGACCGGGACACGGGCACGCCGCGGGTGCTCATCCTCACGACGTTTGACCTGGACGAGTATGTCTTCGAGGCGCTGCGGGCCGGGGCCAGCGGGTTCGCGCTCAAGAGCCGCCCGGTTGAGGAACTGCTGAGCGCCATCCGCACCGTCGCGGCCGGCGAGGCGCTGCTGGCCCCGAGCGTGACCCGGCGGCTCATCGCCCACTTCACCGAGGAGACCCGGCCCCCGCCGAGAGCGCCCCGCGGCCTGGATGAGCTGACCGAGCGCGAGCGCGAGGTGCTGTCTCTGGTCGCCCGCGGGCTGTCCAACGCTGAGCTGGCCCGGACGCTGCGGGTGAGCCTGCCGACGGCGAAGACCCACGTGAGCAGGATCCTGACCAAGCTCGACGCCCGTGACCGGACCCAGCTCGTCATCCTCGCGTACCAGTCGGGGATCGTCACCGCGGAGTGAGCGGCTTTCGCCCGGCCTGATGTCAGTCCCGCGAATGACGAAACAGGTAGTGCTGGCGCCCGATGCCATTGGGCCGCCATTCGACCAGGATGACCGGCCATGAGCGCAAACGCGGCCGGGTCCATTCCCGGCATTCACGTCGGGGTGATCCTGCTCGGGCTTCTCGTCCTCGGCTCGGTGGCCTACGGGGTGGCGCGCCTTCGCCGCAAGCGGAAAGGCGGCGACAGCAGCGACGACGACGAGTGGGTCCCGGCCCGCGACACCGCTGCCCCCCCGGTTCCCGTGCCCCGGGCCGCTTCTCTCGGCCGCCCGGCCGGGGGAGCCGGCGGAGCCGGGGGATGGGCGGTCGAGACCCGCGGCCTCACCAAGCGGTTCGGCGACAACGTCGCGGTGCAGGACGTCGAGTTGCGCGTGCCACGCGGGTCGGCGTTCGGCTACCTCGGGCCGAACGGCGCGGGCAAGACCACGCTCATCCGCACCCTGCTCGGCCTGACCCGGGCCGACGACGGCACGATGGCGCTGCTCGGGATCCCCGTCCCGGCCGAGCGGGCCGCGGCCCTGCACCGGGTCGGGGCCATCGTCGACGAGCCCCGCTTCCACGCCCACCTGACCGGGCGCCAGAACCTCCGGCTGCTGGCCGCCGCGCGCGGCGGCGAGGCGGGCCAGCGGATCGTGCCGTCGCTGGAGCGAGTCGGCCTGACCGACCGGGCCGACGACAAGGTGGCCAAGTACTCGATGGGCATGCGCCAGCGCCTCGGCGTGGCCTCCTGCCTGCTGGGCGACCCGGAGCTGCTGATCCTGGACGAGCCGATGAACGGGCTCGACCCGGCCGGGATCCACCAGATGCGGGCGATGATCAGGAGCCTGGTCGACGAGGGACGGACCGTCATGCTGTCGTCCCACCTGCTGGACGAGGTGGAGCGCACCTGCGACGCGGTCGCGATCGTGGACCGCGGCCGGGTTGTCCGCCAGGGCCCGATCGAGGAGCTGATCAGCGGCGCGGACAGCCGGGCCGTGCAGGTGGACTGCGCCGAGCCCGCCCGGGCGGCCAGCGTCATCGACGCGGCCGGGATCGCCACCGGGTCGCACCTCACCGACGCCGGGCTGACCGTCACCCTGGCCGCCGGGCAGTCCCGCGAGGCCGTCGCCGACCTTAACCGGCGGCTCGTCAGCGCCGGGATCTCCGTGTACGGCCTCCAGGAGACGCGTGCGTCGCTGGAGGACTGGTTCCTGTCCGTGACAAGCCGACTGGGAGAGCACTCATGACACCCCCGCCCCCGCCGCCGAGCCGATCCTGTCCGGCGGGCGATCGCCGGCCGGCCCGCCCGGCCCGCCCGGACCTCGGTCCTGCGGCGGCTCGGCGCCTCGATGCCCACCTGGGATCTCATCACCACCAAGCACCTGGAGATCCGCAAGCGCCGGGGCCTCATGGTCGCCGTCGGGCTGATGGTGGTCCTGCCGCCCGTCCTGGTCCTCGGCCTCCGGCTGGTCTTCCACGCGGCGGATCCCGCGAGCTACGGCCCGGCGGGCACCCCGGCCGTGTTCGGCGCCCTGACCAACCTGATGGCGGAGTTCGGGTTCATCGTCGCCGCCGCCGTGGGCGCCTCGGCCGCGACCACGGACCTGAGTGACGGCGTGTTCCGCAGCCTGGTGATCACCGGCCGGTCGCGGCTGGCCCTGTACCTGGCCCGCATCCCGGCCGGCCTGGCCGTCGTGCTCCCGGTCGTGGCCCTGGCGTTCACGCTGATCTGCCTGGTCACGAGCCTCGCGGGCGTCCCGCAGCCCGCGTCGGTGACCATGAACAACAACGTCTCCGTCCCGGCCCACTTCGACCAGGCCCAGCTGCGGACCTGGACCCTCCAGCACCCGCGGCAGGCGGCGGCCGCGTTCGGCCCCGGCCCGGGTCCCAGCCCGGTCCAGCCGACGGCCACCACGAACGTCGCCACCACCTACACCGACTACGCCTCGGCCGAGTCCGCCACCTTCAGCCCGGCGGACAACGAGATGGTCAAGATCGGGCTGTGGCTCGAGCTCGAGGTCGGCATCGGCCTGGTGGTCGGGCTCGGCCTGGGCGCGCTCACCGGGCAGCGGACGACGACGGTCATCGTGCTGACCGCACTCCAGATCATCGTGACCCCGCTCCTGGCCCGGACCGCGATCCCGTACTTCCTCGACGGCCAGCGCCTGGACGTCGGCGTCGCGATGGACCAGCTTCGCCCGGCCGGCCTGGCGCCCGGCGCCCCGAACGGAGGCGGTCCCGGCAGCCTGCTGTTCGGCGGGCACGGTGCCCTCGGCATACCGCTGATGCCGACCTGGGCGATGATCTCGGTGATCGCCGGCTGGATCATCGGCTGGTCCGTCCTCGGGGCACGGCGGATGATGACCCGAGACGCGTGACCCCGGCCCCGGGTCAGGCGCCGGGGCCGAGCGCGTCCAGGAACCTCGCGATGATCGGCCCGTCGACGGGGCCGCCGTCGGCGCCGCCGGTGTCATGGGTGACGATCGCGAACGCGATGTCGCCGTCGTAGCCCATGAGCCAGCCGTCTAGCTTCAGGGTCGCGGCCGGGCCGGTGCCGTACTCCGCCGTGCCGGTCTTCGCGTGGGTGCCGGCCGGCAGGCCCGTCCCGGCCGCGGTGCCGCTGGCCACGACGTTGGCCATCATCCCGCGCAGGTCAGTCACGATCCCGGCGGGCAGCGGCGACGCGGCTACCTGGTCGTCGGGGGCGCCGGCGACCAGGCGGGGGGCGCGGACGACCCCGCTGTCGATGGCCGCCGCCACGCTGGCCATCCCCAGCGGCGAGAACGTCACCCGGCCCTGCCCCATCGCGTCGGCGGCCAGCTCGGTCGGGCCGGCCGGCGCGGGCACGTTGGCGGCGAACGCGGGCAGCCCGATCAGCGGGGTGCGCTGCAGGCCGTAGAACTGGGCCGCCGCGGTGAAGTCGGGCGGGGACAGGTGCGCGGTGGCCAGGCCGAGGAACGCGGTATTGCAGGATTCGGTGAACGCCTGGCTCAGCGTCGACACCGGCCCGTCACCCTCGGCGTTGTGGAACGTCTCGCCGTCAATCGTGAGCGACGGCGGGCAGCTGGCCGGCGAGGCCGGGGTCAGCCCGCGGCGGAACAGGGCCGTCGAGGTCAGCACCTTGAACGTCGACCCGGGCGGGTAGGAGCCCTGCAGCGCGGTGTCGAAGCCCGAGGCCGGGTCGGAGACGATGGCCAGCACCTGGCCGGTCGAGGCGCGGATCGCCACCATCGCCACGTCCGGGTGCTTCGACGCGGCCAGCGCCGCCTCGGCCGCCCGCTGCACGCGCGGGTCCAGGCTGGTGCGCACGTCCTGACCGGGCTGGCCGGGGAACGACGGCCAGCTGCCGGACCAGGCTGCCGGCCGCGCTCAGGACGCTGACCCGGGTGGCCGGCGTGCCGGCCAGCGTGCGCTCCTGCGCGGCCTCCAGCCCGGACTGCCCGACGACCGACGTTGAGTCGTACGGCGCGCCCAGCGCGTGCAGCTCCTGCGCGGTGACCGGCGCCAGCGAGCCGACGACCTGGGCGCCCAGCTGGGCGGTGATCGCCGCCTGCACCGTGGAGTTCTGGAACTCGGTGCCGCGCACGGTGTACACGTTGGTCGGCCCGGGCGCCGCCTTGAGCTGCGCGAAGCGGGCGCTGGAGACCGTGAACACCGGCTCGAAGTCGGCCGGGTGAGCCGTGGCCTGCGCCATCGCCTGGCTTACCTGCGCCGGGGTGGCGCCGGCCGCCAGCAGGGCGGCCCGAACGGCGCTCGCGCTCGTGATGCGGCTGCCGACGACGCCGACCACGACGCTGGTGACCGTCTGGCTCAGCGGCGTGCCGTCGCCCCCGAGGATCGCCGCGCGCGATGGCCACGCACGGGTCAGCCCGATCGTGTCGCCGGCCCGGAGCACCGGGTTGATCGTTTCCGGTGACCAGGCGATTCGCCAGGCGCCGCTGCGCTCGACCAGGTGCACGGTGGTGACCGGGTTCCAGGCGCCGGCCTTCGGCAGGCTGAAGTGCTCGGTGACGCGGATGCTGACCGCTTTCCCGGAGGGCGCCGTCCGGGTGCGCCCGGCGGTGAAGGTCGCGTGCGTGACATCCAGGCCCGCGAATACCGCGGCGTTGACCGACGCGAAGTCGGCGGGCGGCCGGGCGACCTGGCGCCGCATCGCCGCCCAGTCGCCCCTGCCCCAGGCCCCGAGGTAGCGGGACAGGGCCGCCTGCGGGGACGGGGGCGTACTCCCGCACCCGGCGAGCGCCGTCCCGAGCGCTGTCACGACCGCCGCCCCGGCGGGCAGCCATATCCGGCGCATCGGCTGCCTCCCCCTCTTATCAGCATGAACAGGCGTCCATGCAACCAGCCAGCCTGCGCTCATGTCGAATTGATTCCGCTCGGCGGACCGCTGGTCCGGAATGCAGGACCCCGCCCGCCTGGCCCGGCTCAGGGCATCTCGTTGACCTGGGCGCGCATGAGGTCGCGCAGCGCGTTGTCGAGAACGGGCGAGATGTCCCCGGCCAGGACCCTGAGCTGGTCGGCGATCAGCAGGATGCCGTGCATGACCACGGCGCTGCCGTCCGGGCGGGGTGGCTCGTCCGGGTCGGTGACGCCGAGCGTGCCGGTCAGCGCCAGGAGCAGGGTGTCGCTGTCGAGCAGCGGGTACCAGCCCGCGGCGGACCGGGCGGCGCTGTGCAGGATATGCAGGACGTCGTCGGCGTCGAGGCCGTCCGGGTGCGAGCGCTCGAGCAGGGCGCGCAGCACGGTACCGAGCACGATGGCCAGCTGGCCGGCGTCGACGCCGCTCAGCTCGGCGGTCGCGGCGGCGAACTCCGCGCTGTCGCCGGACCGCGCGGCGGACACCGCCGCATCCACGGCCAGGGCCATCGCCCGCGCCGGGCCGGGCCATGACTCGTAGCCCGCCGTCATCGGGCCCGCCTCGCCGTTTCCCTCGTCGCATCCGGCACGACAGCCATGCTGGCACAGCCTCCGGCGAAACCCGCGCGACCAGCGCGCGAGGGGCCGCTGAGACCGGGACCAGCGGCGCCAGGGCATGCCGGTGCGACATGATGGGCAGCCACGCGCCCCGGTGCGGGGCGCCGCCCGCGACGATGCGAAGGAGCCCGCCGTGACCACTGCGGACACGGGGCCGGCCGTCACCGGCTTCCATCATTTCTCCCCGACGGTCTCGGACGTTGAGGCCAGCGCCCAGTGGTATGAGCGGGTGTTCCGGATGAACCGGGTGCCGGTCCAGTTCCCCCATTACGGCTCCGAGGACAGCGGCTATGCCGTGCTGCTCATGGATCCCCGCTCCGGTATCGCGATCGGGCTGCATCACCATGAGGCCAACCCGGGCCAGCCGTTCCGCGAGAGCCACACCGGCCTGGACCACGTCGCCTTCGCGGTGGCCGAGCGCTCGGACCTGGACGCCTGGGCGGCCTGGCTCGACGAGATCGGCGTCGAGAACTCCGGCGTGATCACCACGGACAACCCGGTCACCTACTCCGTGGTCGTCTTCCGGGACCCCGACAACATCCAGCTAGAGCTCTTCCACATGGCCACCTGACGACCGGCCACCTGACGACGGGCCGGGCTCACGGATCCAGGGTGGCCAGGTGGTAGGCGGAGCCGCCGTGCCACTCCATCATCAGCAGGGTCGTGTCGTCGCCGGTCGTCCCGCCTCGGCCCGGGTCAGGGAGTGTGACAGCGCCCGGACGGTCTGCTGCACGCTGGCGTCGGCCCGCTCGGCTCGCTCCACGAAGCTGACGAAGCGCTCGTGCCCGAACTCCTCCTCGCCGGGCCGGTGCGCCTCGGTGACCCCGTCGGTGAAGAACAGCACCCGGTCGCCGCTCCTGAGCTCCTCCCGGCTGATGTGCGGCGTGTCGCCGCCGAAACCGACCGGGAGGGTTCCCGGGCTCTCCAGCGCCTGGACGACCCGGTGGTCGCGGATGAGCAGCGGCGCCGGGTGGCCTGCGTTGACCCAGTGCAGGTGGCCGGTGGGGATGTCCAGGCGCATCATCTGCGCCGTGACGAACTGCTCGGGCCCGAACTGGTGCTCGATGGCCTCGTCCATCTGCCCGTACAGGTCGGCGAGCCCGACGCCGGCCCGCCGGGAATGCCGGTAGGCGCAGATCGCGAGCGTCGCGAGCATGGCCGCGTTCAGCCCGTGGCCCATCGCGTCGATGACCGCCAGGTGCAGGATGTCGTCGTTGATCGCGTAGTCGAAGCTGTCGCCGGCGACGTCGTAGGCGGGCTCGAGGATTCCCGCCAGCGCGACCTGAGGGGTGACCATCGTCAGCGGGGGCATCAGCGCCCACTGGGTCTCCGCGGCCAGGCTCATCGGCATGCTGCGCCGGGCCTGGAAGAACTGGTCCGTGTAACTGTCCTTGGTGACGATCATGTCGGCCACCAGGCCGGCCAGCCGTCGCAGCAGCCGGCGGTCATCGTCATCGACGGCGCTGAGGGTCAGGGCCAGCACCCCGACCTCGTCGCTGCCATCCAGCAGCGGCAGGAACATACGCAGGCCGCCCGGCTGCGGATGCTCGATGACGGTGGCGCTCAGGAAGGCCCGGCCGGCGATGGACTCATCGATGCGCTCAGGTTCCCCGACCGTGAGTCCCCGGCCCGGAAGCGGCCGCAGCACCCGCTGGCCGTAATCCTGGAGGAGAATGGAGACATCCCGGCCGCCGATCCTGCTCGCCTCTTCCGCCACCAGCGGAGCGATCAGCTGCGGCGGCATCTGGTGCGCCCGGTCCAGGAGCGTGCCCAGCAGCCGCTCGCCGAACCCCTCCGACCGGCCGGCCGCCATGCTGCGAGCGGGCCGTCCGTCTTCCCCCATAATGCAGACATTCCCAGGTGGCAGGCCGCGCACACGGAGCCGCCCCGGCGCGGTGGCCCGGCTATGGCCCGTTCACGGACAGCCGGTAGCCGACGGACGGGTCGCTGTGCAGGAAGCGCCCGTCCTCATCGCCCAGCCTGCGCCTCGCCACCGGCGCCGGCCCTCGAATCCGCCCCAGCGCCCAGGTCAGGCCGAGCATCGCCGCCATGAAGACGAGCGGCGAGAGGACCACGACGTTCGCATAGCCCGAGGCCAGGTCGGCGTTGTCCGGGGAGCGCACGCCGCCGTCGATGTAGCGAGCGCCGTTGATGCTGTGCGTGGGGGCCAGGCCGGGCAGCGCGCAGCTCGCGGTGACCGCGTCCGCCAGGTCGACGCCGGAATCGCGGTCGAACGCGGCCAGCTCGCCGGTATGCGCGTCGACGGTCACCACGATCATCGGCCGGTCCGGCCACTCAGGGCGAGGCAGCCGGGCGGCGACGACTGCGCGCCGCTGTCCCGCCGCCGGTCCGAGCACGGGTAGATTACTCTCCGTCACGAACGAGCAGGGCTAGGGGCTCCGGGGAGCCGCTCTTACGGCCAGTCGGGGTCGGCGGCCAGCTTCTCGGCGATCCGGTCGTGGAAGCTCTTGCGCCGCAGGGCCGCCTCGATGTCGGTCGTGACCCGGCTGAGCGGGTAGGGGATCTCCGCCTCGATCTCGGCGACGGCCGCCTCGGTGGCCCGCCACTCGGCCGCGAGCTGCCCGACGATCCGGCGGGCCTTGGCCGTGAGCGTCACCTTCTTGCTGCGGGCATCGGTGCCGGGGGTGGTCCGGACCAGGCCGGCGGCGCGCATCGCGGCCACCTTCTGGCTCGTCCCGGAGTGCGTGCGCTCGACCGACGCGGCCAGCTCGGTGATCGTCATCGGGCCGCGGGCGTGCAGCCGGATCAGCTCCATCACGAAGCTCGGCTTGACCCCGCCGAGCTGCGCCTCGGCGTAGATCCGGGCGATGTCGGCGTCCATCGCCGCCTGCAGCAGCCGGAACGGCCGCCAGAGGCTCTGCTCGGTCGGGTCGGGCGCCCGGTCCTCGGTCACCCGCCCATTGTAACAGTACTTGTATGAGTGCTTTTATAAGTACTGTTACAATTCTGCCGCGTTGACCCCGGCCGCGAGGAGCGCCGCACCGTGCCACGAGAGTTCCGGCTGCTGGCTGACCTCAGCCCGCTGCGCGAGTCGCCCGCGTACCGGCGCCTGTGGGCCGGCTCGACGCTGTCCGCGGTTGGCGGCGCGCTCACGAGCGTCGCCGTGCCGCTGCAGGTCTTCGACCTCACCCGCTCGCCGTTCGCGGTCGGCGCCATCGGCATCGCGTCCGTCGTGCCGACCCTCCTCATCGGCCTGCTGGGCGGATCCCTGGCCGACGCGTTCGACCGGCGCAAGATCGTGCTGATCGCCAGCGCCGGCATGGCGGTGGTGTCGGCCGGGCTCGCGGTCCAGGCGCTCGCCGGGCTGCGCCTGGTATGGCTGCTGTACGTCCTGACCGCCGTCGATTCCGCGTTCGGCGCCGTCGCCGCCCCGGCCCGGCAGACCTTCATTCCCAGCCTGCTGCCCGCCCGCCAGCTCGCCGCCGGGCTGGCCCTCAGCCGGCTGACCTTCCAGATCACGCTGACCGCCGGCCCCGCGCTGGCCGGAGTCATCATCGCCGCGCCGCACCTGGGCTTCCCGGCGTGCTACCTGATCGACGCGGTCACCTTTGCCGCCTCGATGTACGGGGTAGCCCGGCTGCCCGCGCTGCCGCGGCGAGCCGGCCCCGCCCGGCCGAGCCCCCGCGCGGTGGCCGACGGCGTCCGCTTCGTCGGCCGCAGCCCCCTGCTGCGCGGCGCGTTCCTGGCCGACCTCACCGCGACGGTATTCGGTCTGCCGGTGGCCCTGTTCCCCGCGATCAACGCCGAGCGGTTCCACGGCGATCCCCGCACGCTCGGCCTGTTCCTGACGGCCATCGGCATCGGCGGCCTGGCCAGCGCGGCGCTCTCGGGACCGGTCGGGCACATCTCGCGCCAGGGCCGGGCCATGCTCGGCGCGGTCATCGTCTGGGGGGCCGCCTTCGCCGCGTTCGCGGTCGCCCCCGGCCTGTGGCTGACGCTCGGCTTCCTGGCCGTCGCCGGCGCCGCGGATACCTTCACCGTCATCTTCCGGGGAACGATCGTCCAGGCCAGCACGCCCGACGAGTTCCGCGGCCGGGTCACGGCCGCCGACTACGTCGTGGGCGCGGGCGGCGGCCAGCTCGGCAACCTGGAGGCGGGCGCGCTCGGATCGCTCACCTCGCCGGTGATCAGCGCCCTGACCGGCGGGCTGGTCACCGTGGCCGGCGCGGTGCTGATCGGGCTGGCCCTCCCGGCGTTCGCCCGCTACCGGAGCCAGCCACCGGAGGAGACGGGCCACGATCCGCAGGAGGCCGCCCCGGCCCCGGCCTGACGCCGGCGGCCGCCGCGACGGACGTCAGCTATGGTCACGACTGTGGAGCGCGTGGACGTCGCGATCGTCGGCGCCGGGGTGATCGGGTCCGCGACCGCCCGGGCGCTGGCCGCGCGCGGCGCCTCGGCGGTGCTGCTCGAGCAGTTCGACCCGGGTCATGCCCGCGGCTCCTCGCACGGGGCCACGCGGATCTTCCGGCTCGCCTACCCCGAGCCGGACTACGTGCGGATGGCCCTCGCTGCGCAGCGCGCGTGGGCCGCGCTGGCGGCCGACGCGGGCGAGGAACTCCTGGTCCGGACCGGCGGCCTGGACGCCGGCCCGGGCGCGGCCGACTGCGCGGCCGCGCTGGCCGCCTGCGGCGTGGAGCACGCCTGGCTGGACGCCGGCGAGGTGCGCGGCGCGCTTCCCCGGGCTGGCCGTGGCGCCCGGCGAGCGCATGCTGTTCCAGCCCGACGCCGGCGTGTCCCTGGCCGGCCGGGCGGTGGCGGCCCTGCAGCGGCTGGCCGGCCGCGACGGCGTGCCGCTGCGGCCCCGCACGCCGGGTGCGCGACATCGAGCCGCACGATGACCATGTCGTCCTGCGCACCTCCGGCGGCGACCTCACCGCCCGCGTCGCGGTGCTCGCGGCCGGGCCGTGGACCGAGCGGCTGCTGCCGCCGGCCGGGGCCGCCCGGGCGCGGCTGACCGCGACGCTGCAGCAGGTGCGCTACTTCACCCCGCGCGACCCGGCCCACCGCTGGCCGACCCTGATCGAGTGGTCGCAGCCGGGCGCGGGCTGGTACGTGGTGCCCGCGGCCGGGGCCGCGCCCGGCGTGAAGGTGGCGTCCCACCTCGCCGGGCCGGCCGTCGACCCCGATGACGGTCCGTTCACCGCGATCAGCCCCGGTCCTGGAAGAAGAGGCCGCCGCTTTCGTGCGCGAGCGGCTGCCCGGCCTGGATCCGGCCGGCCTCGCGCCCGAGACGTGCCTCTACACGATGACCTCGGACGAGGATTTCGTGCTCGACCGCGCGGGACCGGTCGTGGTGGGCGGGGGCTGCTCGGGCCATGCGTTCAAGTTCGGGCCGCTGCTCGGCGAGATGCTGGCCGACCTCGCCGCCGGCACCGAGCCGGCCCTGCCCCGCGGCCGGTTCGCCCTGTCGCGGGCAGCCCTGGCGACGCCGAGCGGCCGGCTGACGCTCCCGGCCAGGCATCAGCGCCTTCACCGCTGCGGCGTCGCTGCCGAGCTCGGCGATGAAGCTGTCGGAGTCCATCGGCTGGGAGAACATCGGGTAGTCGTACCTGAGGGCGTTGTCGTGCTCCTCGAGCGACGTGGCGGCGATGCAGTCGTTGAGGGTGATGACCTGGTAGCCGTGCTCGTAGCCGGTGCGCATGGTCGACTCGACGCAGCAGTTGGTGAGGAAGCCGCCCAGGGCGATGGTGGTGATGCCCTTGCTGCGCAGGATGAAGTCGAGGTTGGTGCTGGCGAAGGTGTCCAGGCCGCGCTTGCCCTCGATCACGATGTCACCGTCGGCCGGGGCAGATCGTCGACGATGGCCGCGCCCCAGGAGCCCTTGACGAAGGCTTGCCGTCGACGACGCCCTTGAGGATCCCGTAGGGGTGGGAGCTGATCTCGTTGTAGCCCGCGGCGAAGGTGATCGGCGCTGCATGACGGTCGCGCCGGCGGCGCGGGCGGCCTCCGCGACGCGGCGGGTGTTGGCCAGCATGTCGGTCTTGTCCATGACCGCCGCGACGGCGCCGTGCAGCACGCCGCCCTCGGAGGTGAAGTCGTTTTGGTACTCGATCAGCACCACGGCGGTCTTGCCGGATCGATGGGCATAACGCAACCTCCCGCTGGTGGCCGATGCCGCGACCGTAATCCCGGACGCCCTGCCCGGGCAAGCGCACCCCCGGCGCGATCCGGGATCAGGGGCGGCCTGGCCGAGCTATCGCGGGGGCAGCACGCAAAACCTACGGCCATCGGGATCGGCCATGACCACCCAGCTGACCTCGTCCTTGCCGATGTCGGTACGAGTCGCCCCGAGGGAGACCAGACGGTCGACCTCCTCTTGCTGGTCACCGTGGGCGGGCGGAGCGAGGTCGAAATGCAGCCGGTTCTTCCCGGACTTCGGCATCATTCCCGCACCGTCCCAGGAGTCCCAGGAGATCTTCGGCCCGCCGTGCGGCGAGCGGATCGCGGTCTGGAGGCCCTGATCCCAGACCAGCGGCCAGCCCAGGGCCTTGCTCCAGAAGTACCCGGCCTCCCGCGAACCGTCGCACGTCAGTTCTGCGAGGAATCCGCAGTCGGCAAGCCAGTTGTTGCCCGGCTCGATGACGCAGAAGTTGTTGCCCTCGGGGTCCGCGAGCACAACATGACCCTCCTCTGGCCGCTGACCGATGTCGACGTGCCGGGCACCCAGGCCGAGCGACCTTGCGACCGTCTGCTGCTGATCCTCCTGGGAGGTGCTCGTCAGATGGAGATGCCCCAGGTTCAGGCCGGGTTCCGTCCTCCTGAGCTGGAAGGAACCGGATCCGGAACCCCGTGTCATCGCTCGGCACGAGCGCAACGCCGTCGCGGGAGTCGCCGGCCGTCTCCCAGCCCAGCACCCCGCTCCAGAAGCGCGCGAGACGAAGCGGGTCGTTCGCATCGATGCACAGCGCCAGGAGCTGACAAGTCATCCGCTCCGCACCCCGATCTATCCAGTCACAACCGCGCACACGGTACGTCCCCGGCGCTCAGGGGGAAAGCTATAGCAGGGGTCCTGCCAGGCCAAGCGAATAAGCCATGGCCAAAGCTCGCTCATGAGCGCTGTCGTCGCTTTCGGCGGCGCCGCGAACGACGACCGCCGGTCCACGAGGGTGGCACGAGTTTCAGGCCAGGCTCTCCAGGCGCCTGGTGATGTCGGCGTGCTCCGCGGTTCCCTAGGCCCTCCACCAGCCGCAGTCCCTCGGTCCAGTGCCTGCGCGCGGCGTCCCGGATCCGACTCGCCCAGCGCCACGTCACCCAGGCTGCTATGGCACTTCGCCATCCAGCGCAGGTCGCCTGCGTCGCTAAAGGGAATGAGCGCCGCGTTCAGCGCGGTCCTCGCGCCTCGGCGAGCCGGCCCATCGCGCAGAGCACGTCTCCCCGGCACCGGAGCGTCGCCGCCATCCAGAGCCGGTCCCCGAGCCCCTGGAAGACCTCCGCCGCCTCGTCCAGGAGGAGCGCCGCCTCGTCGCGGCGGCCCTGGCGCAGGCGGACGTCGGCCAGGCTCCGCTTAACGGCCGCGCCCCACCGCCGGTCATCCACGGCACGGAACAGCTCAGCCGATCGCGTGTAATACTCCGCGGCTTCCTCGCAGCGGTCCTGCCGTCGGCGCAGGTCCCCGATGCTGTGCAGGAGGGAGCCATGCGACCGCTTGTCCTCGCGCGCCTCAATAACGGGCAGAGCTTCCATGAAGCAGCTGCCCGCCTCATCCCAGCGTCCCTGGTACCTGCGTATGACGCCAATGCACCGGAGCACCGCAGCGGCCGACAGCGGGTCGTCTAGCTCCCGGTAGAGGGCCAGCGCCTGATCGTAATGACCCAGGGCATCGTCCCAGTTGACGAGCCGACGCTCCAGGTCGCCTGATTCTTGCAGGGTCGCGGCTTCCCAGCGCTGCGAGCCCACGGCCCTGAACTGCCGTAGCGCACGGTCAAAGTGACCTCGCGCCTCGTCCCACTCGCCCCGGTAGACGTTCATCGCGCCGAGGCCGCGTCGCATGCACGCCTCGCCGTAGGCGTTACCGACTTCGACCGCGGCCTTCAGCCCGGTGAGATGTGTCCGCTCCCAGGCATCCCATTGCGAGCGGTACTCGAAGAAGGCGGACAGGAAGCAGCTCAGCTCCCACGCGGTAGCCAGCTCGCCCAGGTCATAAGCCGATTCGACGCAGGCGATCAGGGCGGTGTACTCGGAGCCGAACCAGCCGATCGGCGAGCCGATGACGTCGTCGGAGATCTCGTCCATCACGGCCATCTGGGGGCGGATCGGGCTTCAGGCCGCAGCCCCGTCGGCCACTGACGCAGGTGGGATCGCTCAGCCAGGCGCAGGTACGCGGCGATCAGCCGCTGCTCAGCCTCGGCGGCGTGCTGCGCGGGCTCATCCGCGGACAGGCGCTCACGCGCGAACAGTCGCAGGAGGTCATGAAAGCGATATCGCGTCTCGCCGGAGACGCCGGGCCCGGCCACTTCCAGCAACTGGGCGTCAACGAGGCGGTCGACCGTCTCCTCGGCCGCCGGCTGGTCGCAGTCCAGGAGCGGCGCGGCCACCCAGGCGGCGAAATCGGCGGTCTTGACCAGGGCCAGCAGGCGGAACAGCCGGCGGACCCCTTCACCTTCCCGGTCGTAACTGAGCGCGAAACTGCTTCGCACCTCCAGGTCACCTACCTTTAGTTCCCCTAGCCGTCGCTGCTCGTCTTGCAGGATCCGGTCGATCAGTGATATTCGCCAGTGGCCTCGCTGGACGAGCCGGGCGCCGACGATCCGGATGGCCAGCGGCAGCATGCCGCACATGACAACGACCCTGGTCGCGATGTCCAGTTCCTGGTTGACACGCTCGTGCCCGCAGATCTTGCGCAGCAGGTCAAGGGCGTCTTCCTGGGAGAGCACGTCGAGCGAGAGTGACCGGGAGCCCTCGAGGGCGGCCAGCCTGCGGCGGCTCGTGATGAGGACGGCGCAGGTGAGAGCTTCCCGGCAGGAGCGGCCTTACCTGCGTCTCGCTCGCGGCATTATCGAGCACCACGAGGATGTTGCGCTGCGAAAGCCCGGCCCGGTACAGGCGGATCCGCTCGTCCATGCTCTCCGGAATTGAGCGGCCCTCCAGGCCCAGGGCTCTGAGGAACTCCCCGAGGACCGCGAACGGATCAAGGCGTTCCTCGCCCGCGCCACGCAGGTCCACGTAGAGCTGGCCGTCCGCGTAATGCTGCGCCAGCTTATGCGCGACATGCACCGCAAGCGCGGTCTTGCCGACGCCCGCGATGCCGGCGATTGCTGACAGGACTACTGCCTGAGGATTCTCGGCCGAGGAACTCAGGAGCCCGATCAGCTCATCGCGCATCGCGCTGCGGCCGGTGAAGTCACTGATATCCGGAGGCAGCTGGAACAGGCTGGTAACGATCGGCCCGCGCTGCTGCAGGTACTGCGTGAGGGTGAGGTCGCGGCCCGCGACATACGTGCCCTGCAGGCGCACGTCTCCGCCCGTGGCGGTAGCGCCCTGCCCGGCGACGGCGCCCGGTACGGGAGCTTCCGCCAGCTGGTCCTCACTCATCGCGCGGCGCCTCGATGTGGAGGTCGCGCCCGGCGACGTACTGACCCTGGAGGCGCACATCTCCGTGAACCGCTACCGCGCCGGTGTCGGTCAGGTTCAGCGCCGGCCTGGGCTTCCTGCAGAAGCGATCGCAGTGACTCCTCAAGTTTGGAATCGCCTTCCAGCATCTCGGCGAGAAGGCCAGCCACAACATGCTGGCGGCTCTCGCTGGAAGGACTCTCAATGAGGCGGTCAACTGCGCTCAGGTCATGCCCGACCGACGAGAAAGCGAGCCGAATCCTGTCGATGACGCGCCGGACACCTGTGGCTATATCCTTAAGCTCGCCCCGGTAGGCGGATAAGTAGGCGGAAACTAGCCGGACAGCGTCATTGGCGAGCGATAGCTGCTCGGTCACCTTACTCCCCACCCCTAGGTTTATGTCATCGTAGCGGGTGATACTCGACCGCATCAAACGAACCCGTCGGCCGCCGGGGCAGGCCTGGTGGCATGGGATCAGATGAGGCCGGCGCGGACCCCGCGGGCTACGGCGTGGGCCCGGTTGCGGACCTGGAGGCGGGCGGTCAGGTCATAGACGATGTTCTTGACGGTGTGCTCCGAGCAGGACAGTTCCCGGGCGATGGCGGCGTTATCGTGCCCGTCGGCGATCAGGGCCAGGACCGTGGTCTGGCGGGCGGTCAGCACCGCCGGCGGGATCACCGCCGGGCGGGCCGGGGGAGCCGGGGCGGGGGCGCTGGCCAGCAGCCGGATCAGCATGTCCTGGGGGAGCCGGCCGTCGCCGCGGTGGGCCGCGCGCACCGCGGCTGCTAACTGCGACGACGTCGCGTGGGTGGACCGCAGCATCGCGTGCACCCCGGCCCGCACCGCGCGCAGCACGCCGGGTACCGAGAACGTGCCGGCGACCAGCAGGAGCCGGTAGTCGCCGGCCAGGCACTCCGCCGGCCAGGCCCGCATGGCCTCGTCCACCGTGGCCGCCGTCGCGATGACCACGGTGTCCGATCCGCCGGGCTCGGCGGCCACCGCGATGCCGGACTCCCCGAGCAGGGTCAGCATCCCGGCCCGGGCGGCCGCATCGCCCGCGCTGACGTGCGCCCGCAGCCGGGCGGCGCCTCCGGGTGCGGCGGGCCGGGGAGTGGTCACAGGAGTCCGGCCCGCAGCGCGTACGCCACGGCGTGGGCGCGGTTGCGCAGCTGGAACCGGTGGGTGATGTCGTGCACGATGCCGGTGATAGTGCGGGCCGAGTAGCACAGTTCCCCGGCGATCTCGCCGGTCTCGCGGCCCTCGGCGATCAGGCGGAGCACGGCGCGCTCGCGCTCGGTCAGGCCCGCGCCGGGCAGCATTCCGGGCGCCCGTCCGGCCGGGCTTCCCGGCCGGACGGTATCGACCAGCCGGGCCAGCATGCCGGGCGGCACGCTGCAGTCGCCGCCTGCCGCCGCGAGGACGGCACGGGCCAGGGCCGCCGGGTCAGCGTCCCGGCGGGGGACTAGGCCGCGCACGCCCGCCGCGAGCGCGTGCAGTGCCCCGGCGGGCGCGAAGTCCTCGGCGACAAGGACCAGTTCCGGACGGTGCGGCCGGGCTCGCTGGCGCCGCAGCGTATCGAGCACCAGGTCCGTGACCTCGCCGACGATCACGACGGTGACCTGCGCTGCCTGGTGCGGCAGCACCACGGTGAAGTCCGGGAACGCGGCCAGCGCGCTGGTCGCGCCGGCCTCCAGTATCTGATCTTGCGCGACGACGCTGACATGCAGCGGCTCGCCCATCAGTCCTCCATGTGCATCCCCGGCCCCGGTGCAGCCTGCCGCATCTGTTCGTCGGCCGTCAGCCCGGGGATTGGCGACGCGCGCATCGTCACCCGTGGTTACGCCACGGTGGCAGGACCCGTCCGGCACTGGGCCTGGCGATGATGTCCGGTCGGCCGACGGCTGAGTAGAGATAAACGCGCAGCGGGGGCGGCGGCCGGCCTCTGCCGCTCCTTCCCTGGCTGGCGCGGCCGGGCGGCGGCCAGGATTCGGGATGGCCGCGGACGTCGCGGCAATTCGATGGTGCCGCGCATGAGAAAGGCCGGGCAGTGTCCGAGACCGAGTTCCTGATATCCGATCCGCTCTGGCATGACCCGCTGGAGAATGTCGCGGACGGCCCGGACAGGTTTGTCACGGCGGGCCTCGACCCGCCGCCGGGCTGGGCGCGCGGCCAGTTCGACGGCTGGGTCGGCTGGCAGCCGGAGGGCCTGGAACTGCCCGAGCAGGGCTGGAAGATCCACGTCTCCGCGCGGCTTTCCGAGGCCGACGACGTTATCGGGATCGTTAGCGAATATTGCGTCGCCCGGGGCATCGCGTTCAAGTTCCTGCGCAGCCGGACCGTCGCACTGGCCCGCAACGAGAAATACGCGCCGCGCTCGGGCAGCGGGAAGCTGTGCGCCCTGTACCCGGTCGAGGATGCGCAGCTTGAGCACGCGCTCCGGGACCTGTCGGCCGCCCTGGCCGGCCGCACCGGGCCCTACATCCTGTCCGACCTGCGGTGGGGGCCGGGGCCGCTGTACCTCCGATACGGCGGGTTCGTGCCCCTGCACTGCGTCGCACCGGACACCGGCCAGTTCGTGCCCGCGGTCCGCGAGCCGGGCGGGACGCTGGTCCCCGACGTGCGGGCGCCGGTGTTCCGGGTGCCGGACTGGGCGCCGGTGCCCGGCTTCATCGCCGCCCGGATCGAGGCGGCCCGCGCCGAGCGGTCCGGTGACGCGCTGCCGTACCGGGTGCAGGAGGTGATCCACTACTCCAACGGGGGCGGGATCTACCGGGCGGCCGACCCGGAGACCGGAGCCTCCGTGGTGCTCCGCGAGGCGCGCCCGCACGCGGGCCTGGACGCCGCCGGAACCGACGCGGTCACCCGGCTGCAGCGCGAGCGGGCGACGCTGGAGCGGCTGGCGGGCCTGGCCGCCGTGCCGGCGCTGCTGGGCTACTTCACCTGCTGGGAGCACCACTACCTGGTCGAGGAGTACATCGAGGGCCAGGTCCTGCAGCACGCCCTGGCGGCGCGCTACCCGCTGACCGCCCCGAACGCGACGGACAGCGAGGTCGCGGAGTACGCCCGGTGGGCGATGACGATCCTGGACCAGGTCGAGCGGGCCCTGGATGACGTGCACGCGCGGGGCGTCGTCTTCGGGGACCTGCACCCGTTCAACGTCATCGTCCGGCCCGACGGCCGGATCGCGCTGATCGACTTCGAGGAATCCCGCGATATCAGCGACCAGCGCGGCTCGGCCCTGGGAGCCCCCGGCTACGTGGCGCCCTGGCCGGTCACCGGAGCCCAGGTCGATGACTACGCGCTGAACTGCCTGAGGCTCGCGATGTTCCTGCCGGTTACCCAGCTGCTCAGCCTGGACCCGGAGCGGGCACCGGACCTGGCGGCGGTCGCGGCGCGGCGGTTCGGGCTGCCGTCCGGATTCCGCGATCGAGTGGTCAGCGGCCTCGCGCCGCCCGCCGGCTGGGAACCGGCGCCGATGGCTCGCCCGGCGCCCCGGGCTCGCGCCCGGGGCCGGCCTGGCGCTCACGCCGGGTGCCGCGGCGGGCACCGGTCCGGAGCCGGCCGAGTTCCGGGCATCGATGGTCGCCGCGATCCTGGCCAGCGCCACCCCGGACCGGGCCGACCGGCTGTTCCCCGGCCATCACCGCCAGTTCGCGGAGGGCGGCGTGTCGATCGCGCACGGCGCCGCCGGGGTGCTGTACGCGCTCGCGACGGCGGGTGCCGAGGTGCCGTCGGACCACGCCGCCTGGCTGGCCCGCGCTGCCCTGCGCTGGCCGCAGCCGCTGCCGGGCGCCTACGGCGGCCTCGACGGCGTGGCCGCTGTCCTGGCCACGCTGGGCCGCGACGCCGATGCGCTGGAGGTGTCCGAGCGGGCCCGCGGCGGGCGGCAGCGGATCCGGCGGGCCGGCCTCTACGACGGGCTGGCCGGGGCTGGGCTCGCGCTGCTCCGGCTGGCTGACCTGACCGGCTTCCAGGCGGGCGCGCAGGAGGCCGCCGACATCGGCGAGCGGCTGGCCCGGGCCGTCGGTGACCCGGCGGCCGCCGGCGTCGTCGCCGGGCAGGCGGGCCTGAACGACGGCTGGACCGCCGCGGCCGCCCTCTTCCTGAACCTGCACGAGCGGGCGGGCGGGGACTGCTGGCTGGACGCCGCGGAGGCCGCGCTGCGGCTCGACCTGGCCCAGTGCGTGCCGGCCAAGGGCGGCGGCCTCCAGGTCCACGATGGCTTCCGCACCATCCTTTACCTGGCCACGGGCAGTTCCGGGATAGCCCTCGTCATCGCAGGAACTGCTGGCGCGCCGTCCATGCCCGGATCTGGCCGCCGTCCGTGGACGGGATCCGGGGCGAGCTCGGCGCGGAGTTCATCCTGCAGCCGGGGCTGTTCGAGGGCCGGGCCGGGATCCTGCTGGCCAGCGCGGCCCTCGGCGGCGAGATGACCGGCCACCACCTGCGCCGGCTGGGCTGGCACGCGCTGTCCTTCCGCGGGGGCACCGCGTTCCCCGGCAACGGGCTGGTGCGGCTGTCCATGGATCTCGCCACCGGCACGGCCGGCGTGCTGCTGGCCGTCCTGCGCCGCCGCCACCGGCGGGCGCGCCGGGCTGCCGCTGCTCGATGTCGGCCGCGGCGCGCACATGCTCCCGGCGGCGCCCGCCGCCGGGCCGGGAAAGGCCGAGCACGCAATGGAGGTGATCACGTGACCGACATCCTCGAGCTCCAGGGCATGGAGCCGGCCCAGGATGGCGCTGGCCGCTGGGCCAGCACCCTCAGCATCTTCTGCGCTGACCAGACCTAGCCCGCCGCCAGTGATACCGCGATCGGAAAGGAGGTGATCACATGACCAAGATCCTCGAGCTGCAGGGCATGGAGCCGGCTCCGACGCAGAATGCGGCGGAGAGCTGGGCCAGCGCCTTCAGCATTGTCTGCGTTGAGAAGGCGTAATTCTCAGCCCTCGGAGAACCTAGCCCCGGAAGGGAGGTCGTCATATGACCGAGATCCTCGAGCTCCAGGGAATGGAGCCGACGCAGGACGCGAGGCGGGCTTCGCCAGCACCCTCAGCTTCTTCTGCGTGATCAAGGCCTAATGCCAGGCGAAGGGCGGCCCGCTGGCCCGGGCCGTCCTTCGCGGCCCGGGCAACAGGGAAGGAGTGATCGCGTGACCGAGATTCTCGAGCTCCAGGGCATGGATCCGGCGCAGGCTGCGGAGAGCATCGCCAGCAGCTGGAGCATCCTCTGCCAGTTCGACCTGTAATACCCAGCGAAGGGGCGGCTCCGTCGCACCGGGGCCGTCCCTTCCCCCGCACCAGCGAAAGGACTGTCACGAATGAAGGACACCGGGCTCCGGCGCAACCGCGATTTCCGGATCCTGGCCGCCGCCCGGGGCCTTTCCCTGCTCGGGACTCAGGTGTCAGCCATTGCCTTTCCCCTGCTGGTGCTGCGGATGACGCGGTCACCGGCCGACGCGGGGCTGGTCGGCTTCGCCGAGGGCGTGGCCGTGGCCGCGACGCTCCTGCCCGGCGGAGCGATCGCTGACCGGTGGAACCGCCGGGCCGTCATGCTGGTGGCCGACCTCGGCTGCGTGGTCACGATGGCGCTGCTCTGCGCGGCGATTCTCACCCGGCACGCGCCGGCGGGCGTCATCGTGACGGCGGCCGTCCTGGCCACGGCCCTCGGTGCGTCGTTCTGGCCCGCCGCCGCGGCGGCGATGCGCCTCATCGTCCCGGACGACGCCGACATGACCGCGGCGATGTCGGTCTTCCAGGCCCGCAACGCCGCGGTCCTGCTCGCCGGGCCCGCGCTCGGCGGCCTGCTGTTCGAGATCTCGCCCAGCCTGCCCTTCGCGGTCGACCTGTCCTCCTACGCCTTGTCCCTGACCGGTACCCTCGCGATCCGCACCCGGCTGGCGGCCCCGGGCCGGACCGGGCCGGCCGCGCCCGCTGCTGACCGAGGTTCTCGCGGGCGTGGCCTTCATCTGGCGGCGACGGGTGCTGCGCGTCACGCTGCTGAACGCCGCCGTGCTCAACGCCGCGTTCACCGGGGTCGTGCTCAGCCTGATCGTCACTGCCGTCCGGGCCGGCGCCACCGGGCTGACCACCGGCACCGTGGTCGCGGCGGCCAGCCTGGGTTCCCTGGCCGGCTCGCTGCTGGCCCCGGCCGTGTCCCGGCGGCTGTCCCTGCGGCAGGCTCTGGTGGCCGTCACCTGGACCTGCGTGATCATGGTCGCCGCCATGGCGCTGACCCGCAGCCTCGTGCTGCTCGGCGTGCTGGCCGGCACCTGCGCGCTGCTGGTCCCGGCGCTCAACGTGATGGTCGGCACGGCCCAGACCCTGTCCACGCCCGACGCGCTCCAGGGGCGGGTTCAGTCCGCGATCCAGTTCGTCGCCCTGGCGGTCACGCCCCTCGGCACGGTGGCCGCCGGGTTCCTGCTGAACCGGTGGGCGCCGGCCGTGGCCTTCCTCGTCTTCGCCGGGGCACTGGCGGTCCTCGCCGTGGCCAACATGGCCAGCCGGTCGCTGCGCGATCCGGCCGCTCCGTCCGTGCCCGTTCCCAGCCCCGCCGAGAGCCGCTGACCGGCTAGCGGGCGGCCAGCACACTGACAGCCAGGGAAGGAGGTGACGAGATGACCGAGATCCTCGAGCTTCAGGCACTGGACCCCCGGCAGCCGGAGGGCATTTACCGCAGCCTCTACAGCGCGCAGTGCGCCGTCGACGCCTAGCGGGCGCGGGGTGCACCGAGCACCGGGCCGGGTGCGGCCCGCACGCGGGGCCGCCCCCGGCCCGGCCGGCCCCGCGCGCGGCACGCGCCTTACGGCACGGAGATGACGATGACCCGGCTGTGCGCGGGGGACAGGCCGGCGGCGCCGCGGAACACCGGCTCCCAGCGCCACGTGTTCCTGACGGCGGCCCGCCTGGCACCTCAGCCGTCAGGCGCTGGCGGGCTCGCGCAGCCGGGTCAGCAGGTGGTCGCCGAGCCGGGCGGCCTCCTGCACGTAGGGGGTGTCGGACAGGATGAAGTGGGTGATGCCGAGCGCGGCGTACCGGCGCAGGGCGGCGGCCACGTCATCGTGGGAGCCGACGAGCCAGGTGGTCCCGGCGCCGCCCCCGCCGTACTTTCCCGGGGTGGTGTAGAGGCAGGTGTCGAGCACCTCGCCGCGCTCGGCCAGGTCGAGCAGGCGCCGCTGGCCGACCGCGCCGGGGCGGTGGCCGTCCTCGCGGGGCCGCCCGGCGTCGCGGGCCATCTGCGCGACCCGGGCCTCGGCGTCGCGCCAGGCTTCCTCGGCGGTGTCGCGGGCCAGCGTGGTGATCCGCAGCCCGAACTCCAGCGGCGCATGAACCCGGTCCAGCGAGGCGGCCAGGTCGGTGAGCCGGGCGATCCGCTCGGCGATGCCGTCCAGCGGCTCGCCCCAGAACAGCTGGACGTCGGCCTCCGCGGCCGAGACGGCCTCGGCCGCGGCCGAGGCGCCGCCGAAGTACAGCCGCGGGTGCGCCCGGCCCGCGGTCCGGAACGGCGGCGGCGCGCAGGGTCGATCCCGTGACGCTGAAGTGCTCGCCGCTGAACGTGACGTTCTCCTCCGTCCACAGCCGGCGCGTGAGCTGCATGAACTCCCTGGTCCGGGCGTAGCGCTGGGCCTGGTCGCCTTCCGCGTCGCCGTACGCGGCGAGGTTGTCCTGGCCGCTGACGATGTTGACCAGCAGGCGGCCCTCGCTCAGGTGATCCAGCGTGGCCGCCGCGCTGGCGAAGTGGGCGGGCTGCCAGTAGCCCGGCCGGATCGCCACCAGGGGCTGGAACGTGGTGGTGCGGGCGGCCAGCGCGGTGGCCACGGTGAAGGTGTCGGGACGGCCCCAGCCGGTGCCGATCAGCGCCCCGGCCCAGCCGTGCTGCTCGACGATCCGGGCCAGGTCGGCGGACCGGCTGAGGCTGGCCCAGCCGTCCGCGACATCGTCGCCGCGATGGCCCGCCTCGACCGTGTTCGGGATGTACCAGAGGAATTCCAGGCTCATGCGACGACTCTAGACGGACCCGCCGCCCGATAGTCTGCTATGTCGATCTCTTTTATCAGTAATGCCCTCTGGGCGGCGGTCCGGCCCGGCGGAGCAGGCCGGCCGCGTTTCTCCTCCTAGGCTGGGGGCAGGCCCGCGACCGGCGGCCCTGGCGCTCGGGCCGGAACACGGAGGGCGGTGCGAGCGCAGTGGCGGAGGAGGAGCCGGACCCGCGCCACGAGACCCCCGAGCAGCGCGACGACCGGAACCTGATCGAGCTGCTCCAGGAACTGCGCGTGGCCGGCCTGGGCGTCCAGGTGCTGTTCGGCTTCCTGCTGGCGATCCCGTTCGCGACCGGGTTCGCCCGGCTCGACCAGGCCCAGCGTGACCTGTACGTCACCACCCTGATCCTGGTGGTGCTGGCCACCGCCCTGCTGCTGGGCCCGGTCGCCTATCACCGCCTGGTGTTCCGGATGCGGCGCAAGGAAGAGCTGGTGCGGGCGGCCAACGTGCTGGCCATCGCCGGGCTCGGCGTGGTCGGCCTGGCCGTGTCGTCCGCCCTGGCCCTGGTGCTGAGCTACGTGGTGCCCGGAGCGCCGGCCGTGGTGATTACCGCGCTGGCCCTGGTGCTGTTCGCCGGCCTGTGGTTCGCCTACCCGCTGTCCCGCCGCCGTTAGCCCGCGGCCAGCGCCGGTCAGGACGCCGCGGCGCTGACCTGCGCCGGCGGCTCGGCGCGGGCCTGCTCGTCGCCGTGGGCGATCTGCAGCAGGGACCGCCAGATCACGATCAGGATGACGGCCGACCCGGCGAAGGCGAACCAGAACGGCGCGGCCACGCCCCACACCGTGGCCACCAGCCCGCCCAGCGCGGACCCGATGACGATCCCGCCGACCACGCCGGTCAGGTAGACGCTGCCGACCCGGCCCTGGAACTGGGCGGGCACGGCCCGCTGCCGCACGCTGGTCGACGTGGTGCCCCAGATGAACGCGTGGGCGCCGAAGATGACGAACACGATCAGCGCGAGCCACGCCTGCCGGGTCAGGGCCAGGGCCAGGTGCGTCAGCGTCTCGATGATCAGGCCGCCGCGCATGATGACGCCCAGCCGGACGTGGCGTTCCAGCCAGCCGTAGGACACGGTGCCGATCAGGCCGCCGGCCGCCATCGCCGTCGTGATGAGCCCGAAGCCGATCGCGCCCATGCCCAGCCGCTCGCGCGCGTACAGCACCAGGACCGACCAGGCGGCGCCGAACGTCACGTTGAACGTGAAGATCGTGATGGCCAGCGTCCGCACCGCGGCGTGCGCCCACAGCCACTGCCATCCCTCGCGGATGTCGTCGCGCACCCGGGCGCGCTGCCGCCCGCGCGTGCCGTGGGCCGGCAGCCGCACCCGCGTCATCAGCAGCAGGCCGGCCACGACGCACACGGTCTCGCTGGCGAACGGCAGCGCCATCCCGGCCGCGAACAGCGCGGCGCCGATGGGCGGCCCGGCCAGCTGGTTCCACACCACGAGCCCGGTCATGGAGCGGGCGTTCGCGACGCCGAGGTCCGGCTTGGCGACGAGCATGGGCAGCAGCGTGGTAGCCGAGGTGTCACCGAAGGTCTCGTTCACCCCGAACAGGAACAGGGCGATCAGCACCACCGCGATATTGACGTGATGGGTCAGGATCGACCCGGTCAGGAACAGCAGGATGGCCGCCCGGACCAGGCCGGTGACGATGACGATGGCGCGCCGGTTGAGCCGGTCGGCGACCACTCCCGCGTACACGCCGAACAGCAGCCAGGGCAGCCGCTGCAGCAGCGCGGCCATCGCCACCGCCAGCGGGCTGCGGGTCTGGGACGCCACCAGCAGCGGGCCGGCCGCGAGGGTGATGCCGTCGCCGAGGTTCGTGACCCACGATGACGCGAGCAGCCAGCGGAAGCTGCGGCCGAGGCGGGACGGTGCGACGACTTCGGCGAGGCTGCTCACTGCCGCCTCGCCGTCTCGTTCATGATCTCATCATGGCCCGCCGGACGCGGCGCCCGCGCGCCAATTTCGGGGCGCCCGCCACCTGCCGCGGCCGGTTCAGCCCGGCGGCCCCCGGATCATGATCGGCGGCGGCGGCGAGAAGCGGACCCTGCGGCTGGTGGCCCAGTACGCCGACCTGTGCAATGTCACGGGTGACGTGGCCACCCTGACCCGCAAGATCGACGTGCTGCGCCGGCACTGCGCCGAGGTGGGCCGCGACCCGGCGGAGGTCGGCGTGACGTGGATGACCCCGCTGATCCTTACCACCTCCGAGCAGAACACCGCCGAGGTACGCCAGATGCTCGCGGCGGTCGCCTCGCCGGACGACATCGCCGGGTTCACCGTCGGGCCGCCGCACGAGATCCCCGGCCTGATAGCGGGCCACATCGAGGCCGGCGCCGACGAGGTGATCTTCAGCTTCGCCTTCGCCGACGCCGCCGGGATCGCCGCTGTCGGCAAGGCCCTCGGGCTGGCCCGGGCCTAGCCGCCTGCCCGGATACCGGTCACCCGGGCCAGCCGGGCGGCGAAGGCCGGCCCGATGATCAGCCACGGATGCCCGGCG
This sequence comes from uncultured Actinomycetota bacterium, assembly GCA_963731085.1. Lineage (GTDB taxonomy): Bacteria > Actinomycetota > Actinomycetes > Streptosporangiales > Streptosporangiaceae > DASUBV01. Next base: position 884,102 of record CAVSUF010000018.1, on the reverse strand, counting down.
TGCTGCCCCATCGCGCCCTGGTGCGCCCATCCCGCCACCTCGACCAGGGCGCGCAGGCAGGAGACCGCCTGGTACCAGCGCAGGTCGCCGGCCGCGACCCGCACCCCGGCGCGGCGCCGGTAGTCGCGGACGAACCGGCGGGCCAGTTCCCGCCCGGCCAGCCGGACCATCGGCCGCTGCCACCCCGGCGCGCGCAGCGGCGGCTCGCTGAGCAGCAGCGCGGTGAACGCGACGTCGTGTGCCCGCGGTGCGATCACCGACGCACTCCAGTCCAGGAGGGTAACGCGGTCCCCGTCGGACAGCAGGTTGAACGGGTGCAGGTCACCGTGGCAGATGACCTCGGGGCCGGCCGGGGCGAGTGATCCGACAGCCAGCGGGCCGCGCGGGCCAGGTCCGGGCGCTCGTACTCGCCGGCCAGCCCGGCCAGCCGCGAGAGCAGGCCGGGCACCGTGACCGGCACCTCGTGAACGCCGGCCAGGTCGCCCCGGACCAGTTCCGGGTCGAGCGCGTGCAGCCGGGCCATGGTCGCGGCCAGCACTCCGGGCAGCCGGCGCAGCAGGCCCGCGATCATGGCCGGGGTCACCCGGCCGTCCAGGCCCGATAGCAGTGGCGCGCCCGGGGCCTGGTCCATGACGAGGAACGCCCGGCCCAGGCCGGCGTCGGGACCCCCGGCCACCCGGACGACGGGCGTCGGGAAGCCCGCGGCGGCGACCGCGGCCTGCACGATGGTCTCCTTGCGCGCCGGCCCGGGGTCCGGCATCAGGCGGGCGACCAGCTCAGCGGGCCATCCGTCCGGCGGGCTGGCCAGCGAGAAGGAGAAGATGTCGGCCCAGAACCCGCCGTGCATCGGCTCGGGGCGGCGCTCGTAGGCCAGGCCGGGCTCGCCGGCGGCCTCCCGCAGCACGCTGAGCAGCAGCTCAGGTATATCAGTCTTAACCGTCACGGTATTTACCGTAACGATGGATCGCGGTATTGTCTAGCCATGACTTCCCCGGCTGCCACGGACGCCCCGCTGACCATCGACGACCTCGCGCGCCAGGTTGGCCTGCCGGTCCGGACGATCCGCGAGTACCACACCATGCGCCTGCTGCCGCCGCCGCAGCGGCGGGGACGCACGGGCTTTTACGGCAGCCAGCATGTCGAGCGCCTGCAGCTCATCGCCCGCCTCCAGCGCCGGGGCTACTCGCTGGCCGGGATCCGGGACCTGCTCGACGCCTGGGAGAACGGCACCGAGCTGGCCACGCTGCTGGGGGTGGACGAGGGCCACGCCGCGCTGGATGAGACGCCCCGGCGGCTGACCCGGGCCGAGCTGCTCCGCCAGCTGCCCATCCTGGACGAGGCCGCGCTCCGCCGCGCCAGCGAGATCGGGCTGGTGCGCCCGCTGGGCGATGACCGCTTCCTGGTGCGCAGCCCGGCGCTGCTGGGCCTCCTGGCCGACTGGGCGGCGGCGGGGGTCCCGCCCGGCGCGGCGCTGGACGTGATCGCCGCGCTCACCGATGGCCTGGACGAGCTGGCGGGCCGGGTGGCCGGCCTGTTCACCAGCCAGGTCTGGGCGTCGGCGGTGGCCACCGGGCGCCCCGGCGAGCTGCCGGACCTGCTCCGGCGCGGCCGGGCGCTCATCTTGCAGGGCACGATCAGCACGCTCGCGGACCGGCTCGGCGCGGCCCTGGCCGAGCGCGCCGAGGCCACCGGCAGCACGGAGCTCCGGGCCGCGCTCGACGCCATACAGGTGGGCGCGGTCGCGGATTCCGCGGGCCGGATCTACCGGCGCGGCGACCCGGAGTGAGCGCGGCCCGTCGCCCGTGACGGCAAGACGCTCCTGCTGGCCGGCGCCTGGCCCGCCGCGCGGCTGGCCAGGACGACGACGTAGCCCGCGCGAAGGTCAGCCCGCCGGGCCGGGCTCCTCGCTGCCCACCCCGTGGTGCACGCGGAACAGGCCGGCCGGGTCGTACCGCCGCTTGATCTCGCGCAGCCGCGGGTAGTTCGCGCCCCAGAAGCTCTGCTGCCAGTCCGGCTCGAAGTAGTCGGTCTCGTTCACGTAGCTCCCGGCGTCGGGGGTCAGCGCGCGGATGCCCTGCATGCACCGGGCGACCCGGGCCGCGCGGGCGGCCGCCTGCGCCGCATCCGGCTCCCGGCCGGGAACTCCGGGGCAGGCGCCCTGCTGGCCGGAGATCGCGACGACGAGGGCGGCGGCGTCGAACAGCGCCGGGTTGAGCGCGGTGGCCCGGTCCCTGGCCACGGCGGCGGGCGCCGCTCCGCTGAGCGCCTTGTTCAGGTGAATGCTCAGCGGCCAGTGCCGCGATGCCTCGAACAGCGCGGCGGCCAGCGCGCCGGGGGAGTCCCCGAGCAGGTGCCGCGGGAGCCAGCGCGACTGGTAGGCGTGGAGATACTGCGACACCTGGGAGTCGTCGAAGGCCCACCAGAACCGGCCGGCCGGCTCGCCGGGCCGGTCGTCACGGCGGATCATGCCCGGCTTCCGCTCGTCCCACGCGCGGGCATCCCACAGGGCGCCGAACGGCAGCGTGGCGATCGACACCCCGGAGGTGAACGCGGCCGGCCGCCGGGCCGCCCAGGACAGCAGCGGCGCCCAGATCTCCCGTGCCCGGGCCTGCGGCACGTCGGCGCCCATCATGAAGAACTCGGCCGTGTTGTCCAGGCCCAGGATGACCTGCTCGCCCCAGTGGTCGTCGCACAGGCCCGGCAGGAACCCGACGATCTCGCCGACGAGGCGCCGGAACTCGTCGTCCCCGGCGGCCCTGATCGTGCCGGTCACCAGGGTGAGCGTCCGCGGCGCCGGATGCGTCCGCATGGTCATCTTCGACACCACGCCGAACGTGCCGCCGCCTCCGCCGCGCAGCGCCCAGAACAGGTCGGCATGCCGCGCCGCGCTCGCCACCACGATCTCGCCCGAGGCCGTCACCACCTCGGCCTCCAGCACGTTCCCGGCCGCCGTCCCGAACCGCCGGGAGAAGTGCCCGAACCCGCCGCCCTGGGTGAACCCGCCCGCCGCGCCGACGCTCGTGCAGCCACCGCCCTGGACGTAGCGTCCCGTCCCGGCCAGCGCCTGGTAGGCCTCCAGCCACCGGGTGCCCGCCCCGACCGTGATGGCCGGGACGCCCGGCCCGCCCGTCCCGGCCGCGATGAACTCGTCATGCACGGTGATGTCGCGCATCCGGTGGGTCCAGATGAGCAGCGCGCCGGGGCCGCTCGACCGTCCCAGGTAGTCGTGCCCGGTCCCCTTGATGACCAGCCCGGTTCCGGTGGCCCGGGCGAACTCCACGCCCGCGGCGATGTCCGCCGCCGTCTCGGCCGCCACCGCCCGGGCGCTGGAGCCGGCCTCGAAGGCCCCGAACCACCCCGTCGTGTGGAACCCCGCCGGGTCGTCCTCGATGGCGAACGGGTTGCGCAGCCCGGCCGGCGGCCCCGCGACGCGCAGCAGCCGGCCCCCGACCCTGGCCGCCAGGCCGGCCAGGCCGACATCGCCGGGATCAGCCATCATCACCGTCCCGCCTCCACGGAAGCACCGGGCGGCTTCTGCCAGACCGAGACGTGGCCCCTGCTGTCGCTGGCGGTCCCGATGCCAAGCTCCAGGGCGGTACCCGACCCGGCCAGCCCGGCGAGGAAGCTCACGGCGGGCTCCGCCACCGCCGGCTCGAACAGCTCCGGCCACTTGGCCTCATACGTTGCCGCGATGCGCTCATCGAAGTAGTTCTCCGGCACAGGGCCACTGTGCCCGCCGGCGCCGCCCCGCCGCGACCGGTTATTCGGGCTCGGGAACGAAACGGATCTGGCGCTCACGCGCTATGGCCGCACCGGACCGGCTTGAGCCCGCACCCGGCGGGGCGCCGCCCAGTTCGAAGCCCGGGCGGTGTCCGTACCCCGCGGAAGCGCGGCGCGGAGGGAGGAAGAAGATGGTGAGAGTGGCGACACCGGACCTGATCACCAGGGCGCGGGGCGGCGATGACGGGGCGTTCCGGGAGCTGGCCGAGCCGTACCGCCGGGAACTGCAGGTGCACTGCTACCGGATGCTCGGGTCCTTCCAGGATGCCGAGGACGCCCTGCAGGACACGCTGCTGGCCGCCTGGCAGGGCCTCGGCGGGTTCGAGGGGCGGGCGTCGCTGACTCCCGGAACCTCATAGGCGACAAAGGCCAGGCCCGATCCGACGGTCCTCGCGCTGAGCAGGCGCAGCGGCGCTCGCGTACACCAGGATCTCGCCGGCGGTCGCCTCCTTCAGCTTGGTGATCTCGCTGACCGGGTCGCCGCTGAGGATCGTCGAGCCGGGCCAGGCGGGATCCGCCAGGGTGGCGGACACGACGTACTTGGGCAGGCTGTTCAGCTTGTCCGCCCAGGGCCCGGTGCGCGACTGCCAGCGCGCGGCGAACCACTCGTCGCTCCGCCGCCCCAGCAGCAGGGCGTCGGCGCCCAGCGCCTCCTCGGTCATGACCCCGCCCCACTCCTCCAGGTCCTTGCCCCCGAACTGGCTGAACCAGCCGCCGAGCCGGAAGCCCTCCTGGCCGTCCGGGTCCTGGACGACTCCGTCGAGCGAGATATTGGTGGAAATAACGATTTTTCCCATGTCAGTTCCCCTCCTGGGTGCTGTCACTGGCACGCATACCGACACCGTGGAACCGGGGAAGTGGTCGTAGGGTTGGCAGGTGATGAGCGCTGACGGCTTCCCGGCCGAGGTACTGCCGCCCGGTGTCCGCTCCCGGTTCGCGGCGGGCGTCAACGGGCTGCGGATGCACGTCCTGGAGGCGGGCCACGAGCCGGGCGGCCGGCCCCTCGTCCTGCTGCTGCACGGCTTCCCCGAGCTGGCCTGGTCCTGGCGCAAGGTGCTGCCGGCGCTGGCCGCGGCCGGGTTCCATGTGGTCGCGCCGGACCAGCGGGGGTACGGCCGGACCACGGGCTGGGACGCGGCCTACGACGGCGACCTGGCGTCCTTCCGGCCGGTCAGTCTCGTACAAGACCTGCTGGACCTGGTGGCCGCGCTGGGCCACGAGGCGGTCCGGGCCGTCGTGGGCCACGATTTCGGGTCGCCGGTCGCGGCGCACTGCGCCCTCATCCGCCCCGACGTATTCAGCTCGCTGGTCATGATGAGCGCGCCGTTCGGGGGACCGCCGCCGCCCGGCGCCGCGCCCGCCGGGCAGCCGGGCATCGATGCCGCCCTCGCCGCCCTCCGGCCGCCGCGCCAGTATTACCAGTCGTATTTCTCCACCCGGCAGGCGAACGGCGACCTGCTCGGCGCCCCGCAGGGGCTGCGCGACTTCCTGCGCGCCTACTACCACGTCAAGAGCGCCGACTGGCCGGGCAACCAGCCCCGCCCGCTGGGCGGCCGGACGGCGGCGGAACTGGCCCGGCTGCCGCCGTACTACGTCATGCCCGCGGGGGCCGGCATGGCCGAGACGGTGGCCCCGTTCCTGCCCTCCGCGGCCGAGATCGCCGCGTGCGAGTGGCTGACGGATGCGGAGCTTGAGGTGTACCGGGGCGAGTTCGCCCGCACCGGGTTCCAGGGCGGCCTGCAGTGGTACCGGTGCGCCACCGGCGGGCTGGCGGCCGCGGACCTGCGGCTGTACGCCGGGCGGGCCATCACCGTGCCCGCCATCTTCATCGCCGGGTCAGCGGACTGGGGCACCTACCAGTCCCCGGGCCTGTACGAGCGGCTCGACCAGGTCTGCCGCGACCTGCGCGGGCGGCACCTGGTCCCGGCCGCCGGGCACTGGGTCCAGCAGGAGCAGGCCCCGGCGGTCACCCGGATCCTGCTGGACTTCCTGGCTGGCTAGGGCTCGGCTAGGCCGGCAGCACCAGCATGACCGGTAACGGCTGCGCCCCGTCAGCCGCCTGCGTCACGGCGGGCCCGGGCGCGGCGCTTGCCCTCGTGCATGGCCTGGACGCGGGCCACCGGGATCGCGTGACCCTCCTCGACCAGCCCGGCGGGCAGCGCCTGCGGCGCGGGCAGGCGCTGCGCCCACGGGTCGCCCTCGCCCAGCAGCCGGGCGGCCGTGTGCACGGTGAAGTCGGCCGGGGTGACCCGGTCCAGGTCGGCCCAGGCCACCGGGAACGACACCGGGGTGCCGGGCCGGACGCGGGGGCTGTAGGCGGCCGCGACCGTCGCGCCGTAGGCCCGGGTGGAGTCCAGGAACACCTTGCCCGCCCGGTCCTCGCGGATGAACGCCGTCGTGGCCAGGTCCGGGTCCAGCCGCTCGGCCCGGGCCGCGACCGCCCGCGTCGCCGCGGCCACGTCGTCGGGCGAGACCGGGGCCCGGACCGGGACGAACACGTGCAGGCCCTTGGCCCCGCTGGTCTTGACCGCGCCGGCCAGGCCCGCGTCGGCCAGCGCCTGCCGGACGGCGAGCGCGGCCCGGACCGCCAGCGCGAACGGGCCGCCCTCCGGGGGATCGATGTCGAGCACCAGGCGCAGTCCCGGATCATCCGCGCCGATCCGCGTCAGGGTCGGGTGGTACTCCACCGCCCGCTGGTTGGCGAACCACAGCAGCGTCCGGCGGTCATCGCACAGCGCGTAGGACACCGTGCGGCGGGAGGCCTCCGCCCATACCTCCACCGCGGTGATCCAGTCCGGCGCGTACTTAGGCAGGTTCTTCTGCATGAACGGGTCCTGGCCGCGCAGCACCCGGATCACTGACAGCGGCCGCCCGGCCAGCTCCGGGATGATCCGGCCGGCCACCGCGTCGAGGTAGTCGACGAGGTCCCGCTTGGTGGCACCCGCCTCCGGGAACAGCGGCTGGTCAAGGTTGGTCAGCGCGACGCCGTCCCGCGTCTCGCCGCCGCTCACGGGCCCGCTCCGGTCATCTGGCCACCCTGCCACAGCGTCGGCGTCACCGGCGGTGCTCGGGCCCGGGAATGCGGGCCGCGCCGGCCCAGAACAGGACCGGGGGCCGGGGCCGGGCGCGGGGCCGCCGCCAGGCCCGGACATCGGTCACTCCCGGCGGCACCACCTCCAGGCCGTCCAGGAACCGCTCCACGTCGTCGCGGCAGCGGGTCACGCCCGGTGCCGACGCGCCGGCGTAGGCGGCCCGGGCGGCCAGCGCGGCGCCGGGGTCGATGTCATCGGCGGTGACATGGGAGATCGCCAGGTAGCTGCCCGGCGCGCAGCAGGCTCGTGATGGCCCGCACGATGTCGTGCGGGCGGTCGCGGTCCGTGAGGAAGTGCAGCACCGCTATCAGGAGCACCGCGACGGGCCGGTCGAGGTCGATGACCGTGCGGATGGCCGGGTCGGTGAGCAGGACGCGGGGGCGGCGCAGGTCGGCCTGCACGGCAGCGACGCCCGGGTTGTGGCGGGCCAGCAGCGCGCGGGCGTGCGTGACCACCACCGGGTCATGATCGACATACGCCACCCGGGCGTCCGGGCAGGTCTCGCCGGCGATCTCGTGGACCGGCCCGGCGGCGGGCAGGCCGGAGCCGATGTCGATGAACTGGGTGATCCCGGCGCCGGCCAGGAACCGGACCACCCGGGCCAGGTAGGCCCGGTTGTCCAGGGCGGCCTGCCGGGCCTCGGGGACGGCGCGCAGGAGCCGCCGGCCGGCCTGCCGGTCGGCGGCGTAGTTGTCCTTGCCGCCCAGCAGCCAGTCATAGATCCGGGCCGCGTTCGGCGCGGTCTGGTCAAAGCCGTCTGGCAGCGGGGCTAAGGGCGCGGTCACGCTGGCGACCGTATGCGGCACGGAACGTGAGCAGCAATGCCGGAGTTCGGGGGCGGGTCGGGCATGATCTCCCGGCCCGTGAGGGCCTACGGCCCGGGCTGGCCAGGTCGCCTAGTCGCCGATGGCCCCGTCAGCCTGCTCGCGGAGGATGTCGGCGTGGCCGATGTGGCGGGCGTGCTCCCGGATCATGTGCACGTAGATCCAGCGCACCGACACCGGGCCCAGGCGGTCGTGCGGCACCGTGTGATCGAGGGCGAAGCCCGCCGCGATCCGGCGGGACTCGGCGCAGGACTCGTCGAACTCGGCGATGATGCCGGCGACCGTCTCGTCCGGGCCGACCTCCCAGCTAGCGGCGTCACCCCGGGAGTTGCCGGCGATCTGCTCGCGCGGCCGCCCGGCCAGGTAGTGCTGGAACCAGGCCCGCTCGGCGGAGGCGGCGTGCCGGACCAGGCCGATCGGCGTCGTCGCCGACGGCACCAGATGCCGGCGGGCATCCTCCTCGGACAGGCCGTGGAGCTTCCCCCGGACGACCTGCCGGTGATACTCCAGGAACCCTTCCAGCAGTTCCCGTTCTCCGGCGGTGCAGACCAGTTCCTCTTCGGTCAGGGACACGTTCGCTGCCACTCCCGCACAGTACCAATCCGGGCATCCGGACGGGCCCGGACGGCGGCGTTACCGGCGGAAAGGCGGCAGTCGGCCTGCGGATCAGCCGCCGGAACCGTAGTTGTAGACCACCCGGGCGGGTCCTTGCTGAACGGCGGTGTTGTCGTGGACCAGCACCGCCGCGGAGCCGCCGGCCAGGACGGCGCCGACGAGGAGGGCGATGAGCAAGTGCATCTCTAGGTAAGACCTTCCTCAATGGTTGGGGCCTGAATGGCTGCGGGCGGACTCAGGATCGGCCGGACGTTACTCGCCAGTAGCATATGTCGCCCTGGGGGTTATGGGCCAGGGAGATCGCTTATGTCCCCGGCTCCGCCGGCCGCAGTGGCTCCGCCGGCCGGAGCGGCTCCGCGCGCCGGAGCGCCGCCGCGGCGCGGTGGTGCAGCGGGGGCAGGCTCGGCAGGACCCCGGCCACCGCGGCGTCATGCCACGCGGCCGTCCCCAGGACGGCGCGCAGCAGTTCCGGCAGCAGGGTCTCCAGTTCCTCGCGGGCTGGCTCGCCGGTGCGCAGCCACTCGCGGCTCATGGTCTCCACCATGGCGATCCAGCCGCGCAGCACCGACTGGAGCACGGCCGAGTTGTCCGGCGAGCCGAGGCGCACCATCATCCCCTCCAGGATCCGGTCGCGGATCTCGTCCAGCACCTGGCGGTCCTCGCCGCCCGCCACCGAGCCGTGCCGCAGCAGGGCGGTGAGGGCGATCGGGTTGGCCTGGACGTGGTCGAAGTACGCCGCCAGCCCGGCGGCCAGCCAGTTGTCGTGGTCGCCGAGGCCCGCCTCGAAGATGGCCGCCACCACGGCCCGGCCCGCCTGCCGGAGGGCGGTGACGAACACCCCCGCCTTGCCGCCGCAGTAGTGATAGACCAGCGGCCGCGACATCCCGGCGTCGGCCGCGATGTCATCCACCGAGACCTCGTCGTAGGGGTAGGCGTTGAAGAGCTTGAGGGCCGAGGTGACCAGCGCCTGGCGCCGTTCATCGGGGGCCAGCCGGCGCCGGGCGGGCCGGACCGGAGGTTCCATGCTCATCGCTGCCCCGCCGCTATCGCCATCACGTGCCCATCATCACGGTAAACCCTCGTGCCTGGAGCATGCCCCGCCCGGCCGCGCCGGGCCAGGGCCCTGCCCGGCCTCAGGCGCGCCGGGCCTGGACGAGCAGGATGCTGGCCATCGACGGCCACCGGCACAGCGAGCGGTCCAGCGGCCGGAGCGGCCGCGGCACGTCATGGTACGGCGCGCCCAGGATCCGCTCGCACGCGAACCCGCGGTCGGTCAGGAACTCCACCAGGGCCCGCCGGGTGAACAGCCGCAGGTGGCCGACGACGGATCGGCCGGGGCGGCCGTAGATGCCGCGGAGGCTGACCTCGGAGAAGACCGGCTGGATGCCCAGCCCGAGCAGCCCCCGGTTGAACCACGCGGCCAGGTTCGGCGTCGACAGCAGCAGGATGCCGCCGGGCCGCAGGATCCGGCGGACCTCCTCGACGGCCGCGTCGGTATCGACCAGGTGCTCGATCAGCTCGCTCATGATCACGACGTCGGCGCTGGCGTCGGGCAGCGGCAGGCCGAACGCGTCGACGCCGCCCTGGATCACCAGCAGTCCCCGGGCGCGGGCCTGGACCAGCGCCATGGCTGACCAGTCGACCCCGACCACGGTGTTGCGCGGGTCCAGCCGCTTGACCAGGTCGGTGGCCGTCCCCTCGCCGCAGCCGATGTCCACGATCCGCTGGGGCCCGCGCTGCCCGGCCAGCGCCGCGGCGAGCATCCGCGCCTGCCGGTGGGCCCGGTCCGCCCCGGACAGGACCGTGGTGCCGGGGTACTCGTAGAAGGCCTGCAGCCCGCCGGTGCCGACCGCGTCCCAGGCGGGACCGGAGTCCGGAACGGTCATCGCGACCGCCTCCGGGCCGGCCCCGAGTCGATGGCCTCATCGATGACCGTGGAGAAGTGCTGCACCGCCGTCGACCAGGTGAGCTGGGAGGCCCGCCGCCGCGCGGCCTCGGCCATGGTCGCGCGGCGCCCCGGGGCCAGGGCCAGCGCCGCCCACGCGGAGGCGAACTCGGCCCCGGTCCGGGCCAGCAGGCCGGTGCCCTCGTGCACGACGGAGTCGCGCAGGCCGGGAACGTCGAAGCCGACGGTGGGCGTGCCGCGCAGCGCGGCCTCGGTGACCACGATGCCCCAGCCCTCGATCAGCGCGGAATGCACCAGCAGCCAGGCCGAGCCCAGCAGGCGGTGTTTTTCCTCCTCGCTGACCCGCCCGGCGAAGATCACCCCCGGTCCGGCCAGTGACTCCAGGTACGGGCGCTCCGGGCCGTCTCCGGCGATGACCAGCTTCCCGCCGACCACCGGGCGGACCCGGTCCCACAGCCGGAGCAGCAGGTCGATGCGCTTGTACTCGGCCAGCCGGCCCAGGGCCAGGAACAGCGGCTCGGACGACCGCTCGACCGGCGGGCCGGCCGGGGCCACGCCGTTGTTGAGCATGCGGATGCGCGCGCGGTCCACGCCCAGTGCCGCAAGCTCGGCGGCCGTCGACGCGGACACCGTCAGGACCAGGCTGCGGCGGTGCACCCACGGCATGACCCGCTGCTCGATGAACCGGCCCGCCGTGGACACCGGCGGCCGGAAGCGCAGCGGCCACAGGTCGGTGTGCACGTGATTGACCATGCAGACGACGGGCTTGCGGGACCACAGCGGGGCCAGGAACGGCATGCCGTTGCAGACCTCCACCACCACGTCGCAGTCGCGCAGCCGGCGCGCGTAGGCCAGCGGCGCGGCCGCGAACTGGGTGTACGGGCCGCCGCTGCGGACCACGTCGTAGTCATGCTCGGCCGACGGCCCGCCGCACAGCAGCGTCACCTCGTCGCCGCGCGCGGTGAGGCCCGCGGCGAGCTGGTCGACGAGCAGCTCCGACCCGCCGGCCTGCGGGCTGGCGATGTCGCGCCACGCCACGATGACCACGCGGCGGCCCGGCCCGCGCTTCCGCCGGCTGGTCCGGGCACGCCGCTGAGCTGGGGAAAGGACGGTCTGGTCGAGCTCCATGCCTTATCTCCTCCAGGTGGGCCGACCGGGTCAGGCAGGGCGGGGGCCGAGCGCCGTCATTCTCACACGCCAAATTGATCTCGTGTCAATAGCGGTCCGTGAGCATCTCAGCACCTGCGGACGTTTATGGACATATCTCGAAGCGATCGTGCCCCTGGCCGGTCTGCGTCCGGACATTATTGACGAAAACATCAGGAGTACCCTACCGTCCGGTAACATACGCGGACAGTCACCCGCGGCGAATGGTCTCGCAGCCCGTTCGGGAAGGGAGCTGGATGCCTACCGGTGCGGCCTCGTCCACCGCCTCCAGGAGCAAGACGGCCCTGCGCCCGGCCGGGCCGTTCCGCCTGTTCCGGGCCTTCCGGCGCGAGCAGTCGGACCCGGGCGGCTTCTACACCCTGCTGGCCCGGGACTCGGTCGCCGTGGTGGAGCGCCACCTGGACCTGGACGGGCGCCGGGTGGTGGACGTCGGGGGCGGCGCGGGGTACTTCGCCGCCGCCTTCCGCGACCGCGGCGCCGAGTGCCTGCTGGTCGAGCCCGACCCGGACGAGCTCTACCGGCACGGCGACCCCGGCCGGGCCAGCGTGATCGGCGACGGCTACTGGCTGCCGCTGGCCGAGGCCTCGGTGGACCTGTGCTTCTCCTGCAACGTGCTCGAGCACGTCAAGGACCCGGCCGGCTTCATCGACGAGATGATCCGCGTGACCCGGCCGGGCGGGCTGGTCTACGTGTCCTACACCGCGTGGCTGTCCCCGTGGGGCGGCCACGAGACCGCCCCCTTCCACTACCTGGGCGGCGGCTACGCGGCCCGCCGCTATGCCCGCCGTCACGGCCAGCCGCCCAAGAACCTCTACGGGCACAGCATGTTCCCGCTCGGCGTCGGCCGGGTCCTCGCGCTGGTGCGACGTCGCGCCGACGTCACGGTGATCGAGGCGCGGCCCCGTTACTACCCGCGCTGGTTCCGGTTCCTGATCCGCCTGCCCGGGCTGCGTGAGCTGCTGACCTGGAATCTCCTGGTCATACTGCGGAGGCAGGCATGACGACTGAACGGCTCGTGCTGGAGGAGACCTACTGGGATCAGCCCGGCTCCTCCGATGACGGCGGAAGCCGGCCGCCCGGGCGGCTGCGGCGCGGCTGGGCCGGCTCCTCCGAGCGGGCCGGCTGGCGCTGGGCCGCCCTGATCTGGGTGGTGGTGCTGGCCGCCCTGATCCTGCAGGACCCCGGCCGGATGACCTTCGACACCAAGCTGGGCGTGGACATCGACCCGGCGGGCTTCTACCGGCAGCTGTGGGACCTGTGGGATCCGCTGGAGTGGTTCGGCGCCATCCAGGACCAGTACATCGGCTACGCGTTCCCGATGGGCGCCTTCTACCTGCTGTCCCACCTGCTGCACCTGCCGGTGTGGGTGACCGGGCGGCTGTGGATGTCGCTGGTCATCACCCTGGCCTTCTACGGGCCGGTGAAGCTGGCCGAGGCGCTGGGCATCGGGTCGCGGCCGACGCGGCTGCTGGCCGGGGCCGCGTTCGCGCTGTGGCCGACCTTCACCATCCTGGTCGGCTCCAGCTCGGGCGGGGTGCTGCCCGGCGTGCTGGCCCCGTGGGCCGTGCTGCCCCTGATCCGGGCCGGCTCGGCCCGGCGGGCTGCGCTGGGATCGGCCCTTGTCGTCGCTCTGCATGGGCGGGATTAACGCGACGTCCACCCTGGCCGCCCTGGTCCCCGCCGGCCTGTACATCCTGACCCGCCGGGGGACGCGGCGGCTGGCCCTGCTCGCCTGGTGGATCCCGGCCGTGCTGCTGGCCACGTCCTGGTGGCTGGTGCCGCTGCTGTACCAGGGGAAGTACGGCTTCAACTTCCTGCCCTACATCGAGCAGGCCGCCACCACCACGGCGACCATGTCGGCGGCGACGGCCCTGCGCGGCGCCGGCAACTGGGTGGCCTACCTGAACCTGGGGCCGGGGCTGCCGTGGCTGACCGCCGGGTCGGTCGTGGTGGGATCGGCCTTCGCGGTGGCGGCCGGCGCGGTGGCGGCCGCGGCGGGCCTGGCCGGCCTGGCCCGCCGTGACCTGCCCGAGGCGGCCTGGCTGCGGCTCACCCTCGCGGTCGCCGCGCTGGTCGGCCTGATCGGCTACGCCGGGCCGCTGGGCGGCCCGCTGCACCAGCCGGTCCAGACGCTGCTCAACGGGTCCGTGCAGGCGCTGCGCAACGTCTACAAGATCGAGCCGGCCATCGCCGTGGTGCTGGTGCTGGGCATCGCGCACCTGCTGACCGGCCGGTCATGGCGGCTGCCCGCCGCGCGGGCCACCGCGGTCGTCGTCGCCGCTGTCGCACTGGCCGGCCTGAGCCTGCCGTTCCTGTCCGGAAAGGCCCTGCAGCCCGGTTCCTTCCCCTCAGTGCCCCTGTACTGGCAGCGGGCCGCCGCCTGGCTGGGCTCGCACAACAGCACCGAGACGACCATGGTGGTGCCGGCCGACTCGCACGGCATCTACACCTGGGGACAGCCGATCGACGAGCCGCTCGAGCCGCTGGCCACCTCGCCGTGGGTGCAGCGCAACCAGGTGCCGTTCAGCGGCGGCGGGACCGCCGACCTTCTCAACGGGGCCGAGCAGGCCATCGAGTCGGGCACCGCCTCGCCGGGCCTGGCCGCCTACCTGGGCCGGGCCGGCATCCGCTACGTGCTGGTCCGCAACGACCTGGACCCGGCCCAGATCGGCTACACCCCGCCGGCCGTGGTGCACGCCGCGCTGAGGGAGTCGGGGTTCGTCCGGGTCGCCGCCTTCGGCCAGCCGGTGCCCGCCGGCCCGGCCGGGCAGGGGACCGCCCTGCAGGTCGAGGCGATCGAGGGGCAGTTCCCGGCGGTCGAGATCTACCAGGCCGCCAGCCCGGCTGACCGGCCGGCCGGCCCGGCCGCCGTCCTGCCCGCCGCCGCGACCACGCTCGTCGACGGCGGCCCCGCGGCGCTGCTGCAACTCGACGCCCAGGGCGTGCTGGGCGCCAGCCAGCCCGTCGTGATCGCCGGCCAGGACACCAGCGCCGACGCGCGGGCCGTCCGCCAGGACGTGACCGACGGGAACCGCCGCGCCGACACCCTGTTCGGGCTGCCCAACAACAACGTGTCCTATACCTACACCGCGACCGGCACCATCCCGGCCGATGACCCGCAGGGCGCGGGCGGCCAGGCGCCCCGCCAGCTCCTGCCGGCTGGCACCGCCGGCCACCAGACCGTCGCCGTGATCGGCGGCGCGGCCAGCGTCACCGCCTCCTCGGCCGGGACCTGGCTGACCGAGTTCCCGCAGGGCGACCCGGTCAACGCGTTCGACGGCAACCCGTCCACCGCCTGGATCGAGGCCAGCCCGGCCAGCGCCGTCGGGCAGTGGGTCCAGGTCAACTTCAGCCACCCGCTGACGCTGTCCAGCCCGCTGAGCATCCGCCTGCTGCGCGACGGAGTGCCGCGCCCGGTGCCGACCCGCCTGCTGATCAGCACCGCCGCGGGCCACGTCACCGCCCGCACCCGGGTCACCGGGGCGGCCCAGCCGCTGAACGTCCCGGCCGGCCGGACCAGCTTCCTGCGGATCACCATCGCCGCCGCCCGCGGCGGCACCCCCGGCGGGGCCGGGCGCGGGCATCAGCGAGGTCGCCGTTCCCGGCGTGCAGGTCACCCGGTTCCTGCGGCCCGCCCAGGACCAGGCCGGGCCGGCCAGCCTGGCGTTCAGCTTCCAGCGCCAGACCGCCACCACCCTCGGCCTGCCCGGCGCCCCGCCGGAGCCCGCCCTGGACCGGATCTTCACCACCCCGGCCGCCCGGACCTACGCCGCGTCGGCCAGCGTCAGCGCCGTGCCCGGCGCGGCCCTGAACGCGCTGCTGGACCGCCTCGGCTCCAAGGCGCCGCCGCAGCTGCAGATCAGCGCCAGCTCGACCTTCGACTCGCTGCCCGCGCTGCGCCCGCAGAACCTGCTGGAGACCGGCACCTTCGTCGGCTGGGTCGCGGCCGGCCCCAACGCCACCCTGCACCTGCGGTGGACGCCCCGGCGGCTCATCGACCAGGTCAACATCACGGCGTCGACCCTGGGCCTGGCCGCCCCGCCGACCCTGGTGCAGATCTCCAGCCCGGCCGGGACCCGGGACGTGCCGGTGCCGGAGAGCGGCATCCTGAAGTTCCCGCCGCTGGACACCAGCCAGCTGAACATCAGCTTCCCCGGCGTGACGCCGACCACGTCGGTCAACCCGCTGGTCGGCCAGGCCCGCCAGCTGCCCGTCGGCCTGGCCAGCCTGAGCATTCCCGCGCTCAGCGACCTGAGCACCGGCATACCCGGCCCCAAGGCCCGGTTCACGCTGGCCTGCGGGCAGGGGCCGCCGCTGACCGTGGACGGCCGCACCTACCCGACCGCCGTCTCGGGCACGGTGCGGGACCTCACCACGCTCGCCGCGCTGCCGCTGCGGCTGTGCACCACGGGCGCGGCGCTGCCGCTGGCCGCGGGCCGGCACACGCTGACCTCGCCCGGCACCGGCGTGCCGCTGGCCGTGACCGGCCTGAGCCTCACCCCGGCCGCCACGACGGCGCCGGCTGCCACGACGGCCAGCGCGTCGGCCCGTCAGCTGCAGATCGGCTCGTGGGGAGCCGAGTCCCGCGCGCTGACGATCGGCTCCGGCGCGCAGTCGTACCTGGAGGTGCACCAGGCGGCCAACCCGGGCTGGACCGCCAGCCTCAACGGGCACCCGCTCACGCCGGTGACCCTGGACGGCTGGCAGCAGGCCTGGGTGGTGCCGGCCGGCGCCGGCGGCCAGGTGAGCATGACGTTCACCGCCGCGACCCAGTACCGCTGGCTGCTGGGCGGGTCCGCGCTCGGCGTCGTCCTGCTGATCCTGGTCGCCGTGATCCCGTCGCGGCGCCGCTCCCGCCGCTCACGCCGCGAGGCCGCGGACCCGGCCCGGCCGGATTCGCCCGGGCTCGGCCCGGTCGGGTACTGGCTGGCCATCGCCGTGGCGGCCGTGGTGCTGGCCCTGATCGGCGGGCCGCTGGTGATCGCGGTCCCGGTCCTGGCAGCGCTGGCCTGGTGGCAGCCGCGCTGGCTGCCCTGGCTGGCCTTTGCCGCCATGTGCGTCGCCGGGGCGCTGGCCCTGCCCGACCTCGGCCGCGCCCCGCAGGCCGGCGTCGGCGCCTTCAGCGGCCCGGCCCAGGCGGCGGCGCTGATCGCCCTGGCCGCGGCGCTGATACCGGCGGGCCTTGAACGGCAGCGCCGGG
The DNA here is from genome assembly GCA_963731085.1 of uncultured Actinomycetota bacterium. Classification (GTDB taxonomy): domain Bacteria; phylum Actinomycetota; class Actinomycetes; order Streptosporangiales; family Streptosporangiaceae; genus DASUBV01. The sequence continues at coordinate 867,518 of CAVSUF010000018.1, read as the reverse complement.
CCAGCGCCGCCGCAAGCGCGAGGGCGAGGGCGAGGGCGACCATTACGACCAGCGGTACGACCAGCGGGGCGGGCAGCGATACGAGCAGCGCGGCGAGCAGCGGTACCCGCAGCAGCAGTTGCCCCGGCGGGTGGAGCGGCAGCACCCGCAGCAGCGCGGCGGCCAGCAGTACCCGCGGCAGTACGACCAGCGGTACGACGAGGGGTACTACGAGTGACCGCCATCCGGGACGCACGGGACGCGCCGGCGGCGGCGCAGTCCTGGCCGTTCGCTCCCATCGAGGAACTCGACTTCTACCTCGAGAGCCCGCGGGAGCCCGACCTGGTGCAGATGGAGATCCACGCCGGGGGACACCTGGACCGGGTGACCCTGGGAGCGGCGCTCGCCGACGCGCTGGCCGCCGACCCGGCGGCGCGGCGGCACCTGGCCGCCGCCTCCCGGCGGAGCCGCCGCCTGCGCTGGGAGGCCGACGCGCCGGGCCGCCGTCCGGCTGACGCGGCGGACGCCGGGCTGCTCCTGGTGGCCGGCTGGTCCGGCCCGGGTGAGCTGGCCGCGCTGCGAGCGGAACTGTCGGCCCGGACGATCGCCCTGACCGGCAGCGCGGTGCGGCTGGTCCTGGCGGTGAGGCCCGAGCATGACGTCGTGATCCTGCAGACCCACCACGCCGCCTTCGACGGCATCTCCAGCCTGGCCCTGCTCGCCGCGATCTGCGCCGCCTACCGGGACCGCGCGGGGGTGATCACCCGCCCGCCGGCCGCTTCGCCCGGTCCCGGTCCGGCCGACCCCGCCCCGGCCGGACCGGGCCTGGCTGGACTGGGCCTGGCTGGACTGAGCCCGGCTGGACTGGGCCTGGCCGGGCTAGGCCCGGCTGGACTGGCGCCCCGGTCCGGGTCGCCAGGCGGGCGGGCGCCATCCGGGCGCGCGGACGGGACCCGCCGGCCCGTGCTGCCCGGCCGGGTCGCCCGGATCGCCGCGCGGGCGACGCAGCCCGACCGGCCCGGCTACGGCTTCGTGCTGGCCTCGGTGCCGGTTCCGCGGGCCGCCCGCGCGGGCGGCGGCCCGCACCCGACGGTCAATGACCTGATGGTCGCCGCGATGATCCTCACCATCGAGGCGTGGAACGCGGCCCATGCCGGTCGCGGCGGCACCATCCGGATCACCGTGCCGGTCAACAACCGGGACCCGGAGCGGCGCTGGGCGGGTCCCGGCAACCAGACGCGGCTGTTCCGGGTGACCGGCCATCCCGGCCGGCCCGCCGACCCGGCTGGCCTGGTCGCGCGGGTCGCGGCCCAGACCCGGGCGGCCAAGGGGGAGCCGCGCCCCGGGCTGGACGGGCTGAGCAGGCTGCTGGCCGCGCCCTGGGCGCCGGCCGCGGTCAAGCGGCGCGCTACGCGGCTGGCCCGCCGCGTGGGCAGCCCGGTGCTCACCGATACCTCAATGGTCACTAACCTGGGCGCGCTGCCCGACCCGCCGAGCTTCAGCGGGAGCGGCGCGGAGCCGCTGTGGTTCTACGGTCCCGCCGCGATGCCGCGGGGCCTGGCGGTCGGCGCGGTGACGGTGGCCGGCCAGCTGAACCTGTGCGTCAGCTACCGGCACGCGCTCCTGGGCGCGGCCGCCGCGGCGGAGTTCGCCGATGCCTACTGCCAGACACTGGCCGGACTAGCCGGCCCGCCCGGGGACAGGTCACGGTAATGGCTGAGATCGGGGTCATCCTGGCCGTGCTGGCCACGGCCATCTACAACCTCGGCTTCATCCTGGAAAAGCGCGCGCTGGCCACCCTGCCGGCCGTCGACGCGCATCATCCGGGGTCCCTGGTGCGCACCCTGTTCACCGCCCCGGCGTGGCTGGTCGGCTTCGCGCTGATCCTCGTCGGCCTGCTCATGCAGGTCGTGGTGCTGCACCTGGTGCCGCTCACCGTGGCCCAGCCGCTGCAGGCCTCCGGGGTGGTGGTCACCATCCTCATGTCGCGGCTGGTGCTGCACGAGCGGATCGGGCGCACCGAGCTGACCTGCATCGTGGTCATCATCATCGCCGTGCTGCTGCTGGGCCTGTCGGTCGGCGGCGCGTCGGCGGCGGGGGAGCACGCGTCCGGGACCGGCATCGCGACGGCCGCCGCGCCCGCCGTCCTGGCCGCCCTGGCCATCTTCCTGTTCGCCCGCCGGGCGGCCCGGCGCCGGCACCGCTACCCGGTCAGCGGCATCAGCTACGGCCTGTGCGCCGGGCTCATGTACGGGGTCGCCGGACTGGCCCTGAAGGCCCTGTCAGCCGCGATCTTCACCGGCGGCCACTCGCTGAGCGCCGGGCTGTTCTCCGGCAGCGGGATCCTCGTCGCGGCCCTGACCACCCCCTACCTGTACATGGTGTTCGTCTGCTCGGGCGCCGGGATGTTCCTGTTCCAGACGGCGCTGCAGCGCAGCCCGGCCTCCGTGATCCTGCCGCTGTCGACCATCATCGGCACCGGGTACCTCGTCCTCGTCGGCTCCTGGCTGTTCCATGAGCGGCTGCCCGCCGGCCTGGTCCCCCTGGCCGCGCGGCTGGCGGGCGGCGCCGCCGCCGTCGCCGTCCCCGTCATCCTGGCCATCGCGGCCGAGCGGACCTCGGCCCGCGCGCGGGGCCGAGCCGGCCGGCAACGTCACCGTCCCGGCCAACTCCTCCCCCTCTACACGGAAAGGCCCTGGTCATGAGCCTGGACCCGCTACTTCTTGACCTGCTGGCCTGCCCGATCGACAAGCAGGCACTGCTGTACCTGGCCGACGACGAGATCCTGTACAACCCCCGGCTGCGCCGCCTCTACCACGTCCGCGACGGCATCCCCGTGATGCTCGCCGACCAGGGCGAGACGGTGAGCGACGACCGCCACCGCGACCTGATCCGCCAGGCCGCCGCCGACGGCGCGCTGACCACCCTTCAGGTAACGCTGGCCGACCTGCTGGCCGGTTACATCGCCGAGCCGGCCGCTGACCCGGCAGCAGCGGGCGGCTGCGCATGACCTAGCCGCCGCACCCGTGTCCAACTCGCCCCGGAAGATGAGGTACGCGCGATGAGCGATCTCACTACGAGTTCCTCGCGAAGCGAGACGCTCGAGCGGCGCACGCGCCCCAGCCGGGGCCGGCTGATCCTGGCCAGCATGGGGGCGTTCCTGCTGGTCTTCGGCCTGCTCCTGCGCGTGTACGTGGCGCCGCAGCTGGTCGCGGCACCGACCAGCATCTACCAGCAGGACCAGCTGCTGGCCCGGGGCTCCACGTACTTCGATCAGGCCACCCTGACCACCGTGCACAACGCCCTCCTCACCTTCACCATCACGGTCCGGGGGGAGCCGGCCGCGAGCACCAGCAACATCGCGGTGTGGGACTCGTTCTCGCTGCTGGCCGATCCGAAGAACGGCTACCTGGTGAACAGCCTCTACCAGCGGTCCGCCTTCAACCGCCGCACCGCGCAGCTCACCAACTGCTGCGGCGCCGCGCTGGGCGACAACACCAAGCTCCGCCAGCACGGCATCGGGGTGTTCTGGCCGATCGGCACCCAGAAGCACACCTACGAGGTCTTCGACGGCAACGCCGGAGGGGCCTTCCCGGCCCGCTTCCGGGGCGTGACGAAGGTGGACGGCGTCACCGTCTACAAGTTCACCCAGCACATCCCGAACACCCTGGTGGCCCAGATGCCGGGGGTGCCGGCCAACCTGCTGGGCCTGCCCGCCGCTGACGGGAGCCTCGTCGCCAACCGGTTCTTCACCGGCAACAACACGTTCCTGGTCGACCCCCGGACCGGCGTCGCCGTCTTCATCCAGGAGCAGATCGTGTCCCTGCTGCACGGCCCGAACGGCCAGGGCACGCTCACCGCCGTCAGGGTCAACCTCAAGCTGTCGCCGTCCAGCACCCGCTCCCTGGCCGCCCTGGCCAACAAGGAAGCGGCGATGATCACCGCGGTGCGGCAGGCCGGCCCCGTCGGCCTCGGCGTCCTCGGCCTGATCCTGATCCTCGCGGCCACGATCCGGTTCCGCCGCCGCCGGCCGGACCCCGGCGACGACTACGACGTGGACGAGGACTACGGCCCCGGCGCCCAGTACAGCCAGGGCGAGCACGGCTCCGGCTCCGGCGTCTGGTCCTAGCCCGGCCGAACCTGGGCCCGGCTCCCGGCGCTCAGCCGGAGCGTGGGCTTCTACCTGCTCATTATGACTCCTGGTAGTCATCCGGATGCAAAATGTCAGGCCGCCGGTTTAGCGCTGGCCCGACCGGGTAACGCGACCAAACGTCGCCATGACCGACCCGGCGGATTCCCGGGTTGGCAGCGCATCGGGGGATACACATGAAGACTTCCACCCTTGGCACAGCCGTCATCACCGGCTATGTCCTCGGCAGATTTCACAAGACGAAGTGGGCGCTGGCGCTCGCCGCTGTCGCGGGCGGAAAGCGCCTGGCGGGCGGCCGGCAGGACGGTGCCGCCGGGCCTGCCGCCCGGCTGGCCGAGTCCGCCGGGCTCGGGCAGCTGACGGGAGACCTGTCCGGCCGGCTGATCGAGGCAGGCAAGACCGCCGCCGTCACCGCGGCCAGCCGCAAGATCGACGCCGTCACCGGCAGCCTGCACGACCGCAGCGCGTCGCTCCGGGGTGCGGCGCCGCCTGACGCTGACTCGGCTGACGCCCCGGATCCGGAGGACGCTGACACCCCGGATCCGGAGGACGCTGACACCCCGAGTTCGGAGGACTCCGCCGCGGATGGCGCAGCGCCGGACCGTGAGCGCGAGAGCCGGCCGCGCGCGAGCCGCCCGGCGCGTCAGGGCGCAGGCCGGCCCGCCGGGACCGGGAGGGAACGGCGCCCGGCGCGGCCCCGGGGCGACGGCGACAGCAAGGCGGCGTCGCGGCCAGCCCGGCGGCGGCCCGCGGACTCAACGGCGCGGAAGCGGTCGGCTTCCGGGCGGGAGCGGGGAGGCAGCCAGTGAGCGAGCAGCCTGACACCAGGGGCAACGGCGGCGGCGTGATCCAGGGCATGCTCAGCGAGCTGCCGACGGACCAGCTGAAGAGCGAGCTGGAGGATTTCCTCAAGGCTCTCGCACAGCGGGCGGTCACGGTCGCCGGGGAGCAGGCCGGATCGGCCGCCGAGCGGCTGACCGACTACGCCGCTCGCGGCGGCGGGCCGGTGGCCAAGGCCGTCTCCGGCGCGACCGGGAGCGGGGCGGGCCGGTCCGCGCTGCGCGGGCTGCTGGGCGGCGGGCTTTCCTCGGTCACCGGGGCGGTCACGCAGTCCCTCGGCGGCCGGAAGGGCGGTGGCGGCGGCAGCGCGCAGAAGCTCAAGGTCACCAACATCGTCGAGGACATCCACGTCGGGCTGCCCCGGTCGGCGGCCTACAACCTATGGACGCAGTTCGAGGACTTCCCGTCGTTCATGAAGAAAGTCGAGTCCGTGGACCAGGAGGCCGACGAGGAGCTGACGTGGACCGCGCAGATCCTCTGGTCGCACCGGACCTGGCGCTCCACCATCATCGAGCAGGTCCCGGACGAGCGGATGATCTGGCGCTCCGAGGGGGCTCGGGGTCACGTCGACGGCGCGGTCACGTTCCATGCCATCACGCCGGACGACACCCGGATCCTGGTGGTCCTGGAGTACCACCCCCGCGGCTTCTTCGAGGGCACCGGCAACCTGTGGCGGGCCCAGGGCAGGCGGGTGCGCCTGGAGCTTAAGCACTTCCGGCGGCACGCCATGACGCAGGCCCTGCTGCACCCGGACGAGGTCACCGGCTGGCGGGGCGAGATCCGTGACGGCGAGGTGGTCCGCGAGGACGAGCCCGGCCCCGAAGGCCAGGGCGACCAAGACGGCGAGGACCGGGGCGAGTTCGACGCGGACGACCGGGACGAATACGACGACGGCGAGGACCGGGACGCATACGACGAGGACGACGACAGCGAGGACCGGGACGCGTTACGACGAGGACGCCGAGGACGACGAGGACGACGACAGCGAGGACCGGGACGCAGTACGACGAGGACGACGACGAGCGGGAGGAGGACGAGCCCGATGATGAGCCCGTCGCCGCTCGCAACGGCCGGAGCCGCGTCGCTGATCGGGGCAGGTGATTCCGATGACCATGGCAGCAACCCGGGGGTCCGGCGGCTACCTGGACCGGCCCGCCCCCAGCGGGCTGGCGGAGGTGGTTGACCTCATCCTGGACAAGGGGCTCGTGATCGATATCTACGTCCGGGTCGCGCTGGTGGGCATCGAGCTGCTCACCATCGACGCGCGGATCGTGATCGCGAGTGTCGACACCTACCTGCGGTTCGCCGAGGCCGTGAACCGGCTGGACCTGACCGAGAACGGCCCGCGCGGCCTGCCCGACCTGATGGGCGACCTGACGTCGGGCGGAGCGCGGTCCAAGACCCGAGGGGCGCTGGAGGGCGTCACCGACAAGGCCCGGGAGGCGCTGTCCGGCGGCCATGACACCAGAGATGACGATGAGGCCGAGGACGATGGCCCCGCGCGCCGGACGCGCGAGCGGATGAACGGCGGCCGTCGCCGGTGACCGCCGCCTACGTGTACGGCATCATCCCGGCCGGTGCCGCCGTTCCGGACGGGCTGTCCGGCATCGGCCGCCGTCCGTGCCGGGCCACGTCCCCCTGCGGCGCCGTCGCCGCCGTCATCAGCGCGATGCCGCCCGGCGAGGCTCTCGGCACGCCCGCGGACCTCCGGGCCCACGCCGCCGTCGTCGACGAGCTGGCTCGCCTGGAGGCGGTCCTGCCGCTGCGGTTCGGCGGCGCGCTGGCCGACGAGGAAGCCGTGCGGGCCGAGCTGCTCGAGCCCTACCAGGATGAGTTCGCCGGCCGGCTGGCCTGGCTGGGCGGCTGCGACCAGTTCACGGTGCGGGGCCGGTACGAGGGGGACATCGCGCTGCGCGAGATCGTGGCCGAGGAGCCGGAGGTCCGGTCGCTGCGCGAGCGGCTTCGCGGGCGGGATGAGGTAGCCAGCCGGGCGGGCGCCCTCCAGCTCGGCGAGCTCGTGGCCGGGGCACTGGAGCGCAAGCGGGAGGCTGACGCCGCGGCGCTGGCCGAGGCGCTCGCGCCGCATGCCGTCGCCACGGCAGGCCGCCCGCCCGGCACCGCCGCCACCGCAGCGGACCTGGCGTTCCTCGTGCCCCGACCGCGGCAGCACGGGTTCGAGAGCGCGGCCGAGGAACTCGGCCGGCGCTGGGCCGGGCGGATCCGGCTGCGGCTGGTCGGCCCGCAGGCTCCTTATGACTTCACCCAGTAAGCGCGACAAGCGAGAGGGGGACGTGCGGTGGGACTGTTCACTGGCCTGATCCTGCTGCCGCTCGCGCCGGTCCGGGGCGTTGCCTGGCTCGGCGAGCAGGTACTGGAGCAGGCCACCCGCGAGGCCGGCGACGGAAGCGAGATCGGCGACCAGCTCGAGCGGCTGGACGAGGCCGAGGCCGCCGGCGAGATCACGGCGGACGAGCGCGCTCAGGCCGAGGACCAGCTCGTGGCCGAGCTCATGCGGGTGCGCGCGGGTGGCTGGCACCCGCCCGAGCCGCCGGGGATGCGGACATGACCCCGGCCCGCAGGGGCGCGAGTGAGTCCCGCTCCCGGCATGAGGGCGCGGAGCCGCGCCCGGAGCGCGAGGACGGCGGCCGGGTGCCGCACCGGGCGGATGGCGGGATGCGGGCCGCGCGCCGGGCGGCCCGGCACGTCCTCGCGCTCACCGGGCGGGAGCCCGAGAACGTGGTGTCCGTCGAGCGGGATGAGGACGGCTGGCAGGTCGGCGTGGAGGTCCTGGAGCTGCACCGCGTCCCGGAGACCACCGACATCCTGGCCGTGTACGAGGTCACCCTCGACGGCCGGGGCGAGCTCGTCCGGTGCCAGCGCGGGTCCCGTTACCAGCGGGCCAGCGCGAATGGCCCGGGCTGAGCAGATGAGGGGAGGGGAACGATGACCCAGCCGTGGACCACGGCGCCCGATGGCATGGCGCGGACGGCGCGGCGATCGAGAGCCGGCCAGCCTCGCGGACATCCTGGAACGGGTGCTCGACAAGGGGATCGTGGTAGCCGGCGACATCCGCGTGGACCTGCTCGACATCGAGCTGCTCACGATCCGGCTCCGGCTGATCGTCGCGTCCGTCGACCGGGCGCGCGAGATGGGCATCGACTGGTGGGAGCATGACCCGTCGCTGTCGTCCGGCGCGCGTGACCTGGCCGAGGAGAACCGGCAGCTGCGGGAGCGGGTCGGCGAGCTGGAGTCCGGCACCCCGCCGGCCGGCGAGTTCCGTGAGCGCCCGGCCGTCCCCGCCGCCGCGGACGGGAACCGGTCATGACTGGCCCGGCCCCGGCCACCTGGGTGTACGCGGTGACCAGCGGGCTGGACCCGGCGGTTCTGGACGGTGTCAGCGGGATCGGCGGCGCCCCGGTCCGCGGCGTGCGCGAGGGCGCGCTCAGCGCGGCGGCCAGCTCGGTTGACGCGGCCGCGTTCGGCGAGGAGACCCTCCAGCGCCGGCTGGCCGAGCCGGGCGAGCTGGAGGACCTGGCCTGGGCCCATCACCGGGTCATCGGTGTCGTGACGACCGCGACAGCGGCCCTGCCGTTCCGGCTCGGCACGGTTTACACCGAGGACGGCCGGGTCCGGGCGATGCTCGCGCAGCGGCAGCCCGAGTTCACCCGCACGCTGGCCTGGCTGGCGGGCCGCGCCGAGTGCGGCGTCAAGGTCTGGGCTCGCCCGGACGCCCTGACCGCGAGCACCGCTGGCCGCGGCCCGGCTGCCCGGCCCGGCCGGCCGGGGCGGCGGCGCGGCCTACCTGTCCCGGCGACGGGATGAGCTGGCCGCCCGCGACCTGGGGCGGCAGCGGGCCGTCGAGGCCGCGGCGGACATCCACGAGCTGCTCAGCGGGCTGACCGTGGCCGCCCGCCAGCATCAGCCGCAGGACCCGGCAGCCGACCCCCGGCCCGGGCCGGCCCGGGACGTGATGCTGCTCAACGGGGCCTACCTGGTCGACGCGGGCCGCCTGGCCGATTTCGCGGCGGCGGCCCGGGCGTCGGTAGCCGGCCGGGACGGCTTCCGGGCCGACGTGACCGGCCCGTGGCCGCCATACTCGTTCGCGGACGGACCGGAGGACCCGTGACCTCGCCCGCCACCGCCTCGGCCGGCCCGCTCCAGCAGGTCGCTCTCGTGGATCTCCTGGACCGGGTGCTGGCCGGCGGCGTCGTCATCGCCGGCGACATCACCCTGTCCATAGCCGACGTGCCGCTGGTGCGGGTCTCGCTCCGGGCCATGGTGATGTCCATCCGCGCCGAGGCAGCGTCGTGACCGCGCGCCGCCAGCGGGAGCCCGCGCGGCCGGGCACCCTGGCCGGGGTACTGCCCGAGCCGTGGCCGGGCGGCCGCATCGAGGTGGACCGCGAGAGCGCGGAGCGCAGCCTGGTCGCGCTGGTCCTGACCGTCGTCGAGCTGCTGCGCCAGCTCATGGAGCGGCAGGCGATCCGCCGCGTCGACCAGGGCGACCTGTCCGACGCCCAGGTCGAGCAGGTCGGCGACACGCTCATGGCGCTGGACCAGCGGATGCACGAGCTATGCGAGCACTTCGGCCTGACCATGGACGACCTCAACCTGGACCTCGGCCCCCTCGGCCCGCTGCTGCCCCCGGCCTAATCCGCATGGGGCAGGTGTGGCATGAATATCTTGCCGTTCGGCGGGCAGCGGCTGGTTCCGGCGCGGGTCACCACTCGCGCTGCGGCGAGAACCAGCGGAGGGACCATGAACCACGCCAGCGCAGCGGCCCAGAGCCCGCCCGGAGTGGCCTGGCAGGCGCGCGGGGCCTGCCAGGCCGTCGAGCCGGACCTGTTCTTCCCGCTGTCCGAGGCATCGGCCAGCGCCGCGGAGATCGCTTCGGCCAAGGCGGTCTGCGCCAGCTGCCCGGTCCGGCCGGAATGCCTCCGCTTCGCCATGACAACGCGGCAGCCGCACGGAATCTGGGGCGGCCTGACCGAGCACGAGCGAGCCCGGCTCCGCCGGTCGGGCGGCCCGCCCGCCGCTCCCGGCACCCGCCGCCCGGCGGCACTGCCGGACGCGGCCATGACGCTGGACACGGCCGCGATCTAGCTGGCTCAGGCATTCTCCGCCGCGAGCTCGCCACCCAGCCGCCGGGCCAGCCTCGCGGCGGGGTGGCCGGGACGGCTGCACCGGGTCACCGCCGGCGGCCACCGGGCGCGGTGTCCCCGGTCGTCCCGCCGGGTGCGGTGCCGGCGCCGCCGGCCTGGGAGTCCGCACCGGGCACCGCCTCGGCTGGCGGGGCGTCCCGGCGGGGGGAGAGCTAGCAGCCGCCCCGGTGGCCCGGAACGCGCCCCCCGCGACGTCGCGGTTGGGCACGGCGTTGGACCCGGCCTCGGGCTGGCCGCCCCGGCGCGGATGGCGGTTAGCGTGGTAGACGGCGAAAATCCAGCCGGCCAGAACCACGGCGACGACAATCGGAATAACGATGGCGGCGAGCACGGAATCGGACATGTCTGTTACCTCCCGGTCAGGGGGCTACCCGGCTGTCCGTGGTTATGCGGGCGCGACCCCTGGAAGCCGTCCCGGGCAGGCCGGTTCCGGCTGGTCGGCGATCTTGTCCCGCGGGGACGAGAGACCTCTGCCTGTGACGGTTCAACCAGCGCTGGACCTGGCCGGTGACCAGGTTTGCGTCGTCGCAGGCTGGTGATGGGTCTCCCCGTCGATCACCGATCAGAGGAGGCCGCGATGACGCTGAGCGCGGAACGCATCCGGCAGATCGCCGCCGGGCTGCCGCGCGGCCCGCGCGATGCCCGGCGGATAGCGGGCACGGAGCGAGCGGTGCGCCGGCTCCTGCTCGGCGGGGTCATGCCGCTGTGGCTGGGCGCCGGGATGGCCGACTGGTACCTGCACAGGCGGACGCACATCGAGGAGACCGCCGGCCCCCGCGAGTCGGCCATGCACGCGCTGATGTTCGCCGAGACGGGCGTCCCGGTTCTCATCGGCCTGTTCTGCGAGGTGAATGCCGCCGTCCTGGCCAGCGCCTACGGCGCGGCAGCGGCCCACAGCGCGACCGCCTTCCGGGACCAGGCCTACGCCGAGGAACGGCGCCGGGTCTCCTCCGTCGAGCAGCACGTGCACAGCCTCCTCGAGGTCTCGCCGCTGACGGCCGCGCTGCTGCTCACCGCCCTCCACTGGGATCAGGCCGCCGCGCTGGCCGGGCACGGCCAGGCCCCGGTTCGCCCTGCGCCTGCGGCGCGCCCATCCCCTGTCATCGCGGGGCCGCGCCGTGCTGCTGGCCGCCGTCGCCGCCTTCGGCGTGCTGCCGTACGCCGAGGAGCTCTGGCGGTGCTGGCGCGCTCATCCCACCGCCCGCCCGATGCCCGCGCCCCGGTTCCCGCCACCGCGACCCTGCGCATCGCGCCCGGCGGGCAGACTGCCGTGGCCGCCGCCCCGGACGCCGTGACCCGCCCCGGACCGACCATCGATGATTAACGGCGCAGCTCGCGGCAGTAGCCCGTCGCGCCCGGATGACCAGGCGAGCGACGAGGAGGCAGCCGATGTCGCCGAGGATGCCCCGGTGACCGCGCTGGAGCGGACGCTGCGCGACATCGTCGACGGCGAGGTCCGCTTCGACGCGGGCAGCCGGGCGGCGTACTCGACGGACGCGTCGAACTTCCGCCAGGTCCCGATCGGCGTGGTCGTGCCGGACGCCCGAGGCGGCGGCGGAGGCGGTGGCCGTCTGCCGCGAGCATGGCGTGCCGGTGCTGTCCCGCGGCGGCGGCACCAGCCTGGCCGGGCAGTGCACCAACGCGGCCGTGGTGATCGACTGGTCGAAGTACTGCCACCGGGTCGAGTCGGTCGACCCGGCCGGGCGGACCTGCGTGGTCCAGCCGGGGATCGTCCTGGACGTGCTCAACGGGGAGCTCGCGCCGCACGGGCTGCGCTTCGGCCCGGAGCGGCGACGCACATGAACTGCACGCTCGGCGGCATGATCGGCAACAACTCCCTGCGGCGCCACCGCGCAGCGCACCGGCAAGGTCGTCGACAACATCGCCGCGCTGGAGGTGCTGCTGTACGACGGGACCCGGTTCTGGTGCGGGCCGACCAGCGACGACGAGTACGCGCGAGATCGAGCGGCGGGGGGACCGGCGGGCCGAGATCTACCGCCGGCTCCGGCGGCTGCGGGACCGACTACGCCGACGCAGATCCGCGACCGCTATCCGGACATCCCGCGCCGGGTGTCGGGCTACAACCTCGACTCGCTGCTGCCCGAGCACGGCTTCGACGTCGCCGGGCTGCTGGTCGGCAGCGAGTCGACGCTGGTCACCGTGCTGCGGGCCAAGCTCAAGCTGGTGCCGGTGCTGACGGAGCGGAGCCTGGTCGTGCTCGGTTACCCGAGCATCGACGCGGGCCGCCGACGCGGTGCCCGCGATCCTGCCGCACCAGCCGATCGCGCTCGAGGGCCTCGACGACCGGCTGATCCACGACCAGCAGCTCAAGCACCTGAACGCGAATGCGCGTCAGGGAACTGCCGCGCGGCATCGGCCTATCTGATGGTCCAGTTCGGCGGCCGACACCAAGGAGGAGGTGGACGAAGCCGGCGCAGAGACTGCTCGACGGCGCTGCACGACACCGAGCACGAGCCCGACGTGAAGTTCCTGGACGAGCCGGGCCTGGAGGACGAGCTCTGGCAGGCCCGGGAGGCCGGCCTCGGCGCGACGGCGCACGTGCCGGGCCAGCCCGACACGTTCGAGGGCTGGGAGGACTCGGCGGTCGCTGCCCGACCGGCTCGGCGACTACCTGCGCGACCTGAAGCAAGCTGTACGAGGAGTTCGACTACAGCCAGCGACCTGATGCCGAGCCTGTACGGGCACTTCGGGCAGGGCTGCGTCCACACCCGGATCCCGTTCGACCTGTACACCACCGAGGGCGTGGCCACGTACCGGCAGTTCCTGGAGCGGGCCGCCGACCTGGTCGTCTCCTACGGCGGGTCGCTGTCCGGCGAGCACGGCGACGGCCAGTCCCGCGGCGAGCTGCTGACCCGCATGTTCGGCCCCGAGCTGGTCGCGCGCGTTTGGTGAGCTGAAGGCGCATCTTCGACCCGGACGACAAGATGAACCCCGGCAAGGTGGTGCACCCCGCACCGCTGGACGCGCACCTGCGGCTCGGCGGTGACTGGGCACCGGCCGCGCCGCGGGAGGCTGTACTTCCAGTTACCCCGACGACGGCGGCTCGTTTGCGCAGGCCGCGAACCGGTGCGTCGGCGTCGGCAAGTGCCGGCAGCACGAGCATCCCGGCGGCGCCGTGATGTGCCCCTCGTACCAGGCGACCATGGAGGAGGAGCACTCCACCCGGGGCCGGGCGCGGCTGCTGTTCGAGATGCTCAACGGGCACGGTGACTCCCCGATCTCGGACGGCTGGCGGTCGGACGGCGGTCCGCGACGCGCTGGACCTGTGCCTGGCCTGCAAGGGCTGCAAGAAGGACTGCCCGGCCGACGTGGACATGGCCACCTACAAGGCCGAGTTCCTCGCGCATCACTGGCGGGGCCGGCAATGGCGGCGGCCGCGGTCGGACCTCTCGCTGGGCTGGCTGCCCGTCGCTCGCCGCGGCTGTGGCCGGCCACGGGCCTGGCGGCCGCGGTCAACGCGGTCATGGCCGCACGCCCCGGCCTGCACCGGCTGGCGGCCTGGCTCGGCGGAGTCGAGCCGCGGCAGTTCCCGCCGGTTCGCCGCGCCAGGACCTGCAGCGCTGGCACGCGCGGCCCGCGCGCCGCGGGCACGGCCGGCGCGGCACGGTGCTGCTGTGGCCGGACACCTTCACCAACTACTTCCACCCGGACGTCGGCCAGGCCGCGGTCGCGGTGCTGGAGGCGGCAGGCTGGCGGGTCGATATCCCGCGGCAGCCGCTGTGCTGCGGGCTCACCTGGATCTCCACCGGCCAGCTCGGCATCGCCCGGCGCAGGTCCTGCGCGCAGACCGTCAGCGGCGCTGGCCGGGCACGTGCGGGCCGGGCGGCTTCGTCGTCGGCCTCGAGCCGAGCTGCACCGCCGTCTTCCGCTCCGATGCGCCGGAGCTGTTCCCGGATGACCAGGACGTGGCCGGCGGCTTCGCGACCACGTACGTGACGCTGGCCGAGCTGCTCGACCGAGCACACGCCGGGCTGGGAGCCGCCGCCGGCTGCCGCGGGAGGTGCTGGCCCAGGTGCACTGCCATCAGCACGCGGTCCTGGGCTGGGACGCCGATGCCAAGCTGCTGGAGGAGGCCGGTGCCGCGGCGGAGCGCGCTGGACTCCGGGTGCTGCGGGCTCGCCGGCAACTTCGGCTTCCAGCCCGGCCACGTCGAGGATCAGCGGCGACTGCGCCGAGCAGGTCCTGCTGCCCCGACTGCGCGCCGCCGACCCGGCGACGGTGGTCCTGGCCGACGGCTTCAGCTGCCGGACCCAGATCCACGAGCTGGACAGCGGCGGCCGGGAGGCCATGCACCTGGCCGAGCTGCTGGACGCCGCCGGCGACCTGCCCGCCGAGCGGCCCGAGACCCGCGCGGCGCCGCGCCCGGGGGACGGGCCGGCCGTTGGTATCGCCGGTAGCGGGCTCGCGGGCACTGACGCGAAGCGACCTGGACGCGCCCGGCTACCGCCGCCGCCGGCACGGCCGGGGCTTCCGGTACCTGGGCCCGGAGTCCGCCGCGGTCACGGACCCGGCGGTGCTGGCCCGGTTCAGGGCCCTGGCCATCCCGCCGGCCTGGGAGAGCGTGTGGATCTGCGCTGACCCGTCCGGGCACGTCCAGGCGACGGGCACGGACGCGGCGGGACGGCGCCAGTACCTCTATCACGAGCAGTGGCGGGTCCGTCAGGACCGCGTCAAGTTCGACCGGATGCTGGAATTCGGCGCGGCCCTGCCCCGGATCCGCGGCGCGGTACTGGACCGGCTCCAGGGCCCGGGCCTGCACCGGGACCGTGTCCTGGCGGCCGCCGTGCGCCTCATCGACCTGGGATTCTTTCGGGCGGGCGGGGACACGTACGCGGCCGAGAACGGCACGTTCGGGCTGGCCACGATCCGGCGGGAGCACGTGACCTGCCGCCGCGATGGGCTCATCTTCGCCTACCCCGCCAAGGGATCGGTCCAGCGCGAGCAGGCCGTGGCGGACGAGCCGGTCCGGGCCGTGGTGCGCGGCCTGCGCCGGCGCCGCTGGGGCGGCGCCGAGCTGCTGGCCTACCGCAACGGAACCCCGGGCGGCCATGACGTGTCGGCCGCCGACATTAACGCCTTCCTGCAGGAGATCTCGGGCGCTGAGTTCACCGCGAAGGACTTCCGCACCTGGCACGCGACGGTCCTGGCCGCGGTCGGCCTGGCGGTCTCCGAGCCCGCCGCCGGATCCCCGGCCGCCCGCAAGCGGGCGATCGCGCGGGCGGTGCGCGAGGTGGCGGACTACCTCGGCAACACCCCGGCCGTGGCCCGCGGCTCCTACATCGACCCGCGCGTCATCGAGCGCTACGAGGACGGCGCGACCATCCGGGGCACCCTCGGCGAGCTCGGGGCCAGCAGCGAGTTCGGCGAGCTCGCCACCCAGGGCCGGCCGGAGGCAGCGGTCCTGCGGCTGCTGCGCGAGCCGCGCCGGCCATGAGGCTGGACGGTCCCGCCCGGCGCGTGCCCGAAATGCTGGCCGAAAATGTTTGGCCGGCCCTGCACGGGTAGCCGATTATCGTCATGAACTGGGCAAAGGAAGCGGCGACGCCGCACGGGCAGGACGAGTTCACCGATCGGGAGAAAGCCGGCGACGACGCTGACGGGGGTGCCCCGCCGGCCATCGTGGACGCCACGGGTACGGCGCCTGACATGGCCGGGCTGGCGTCGCCGCCGTGTTCCACCGAGGACCTGACCGGGGCACTGGCCGCGCTGCGCGACGCGGCAGCTAGCCACGACAGCGCGCTGCCGGCCCCATAGGCCCGCGCGGGGCCCGCGCGGGGAGAGCGAGGGCGGGAAAGGTACCGCCACATTCGGGGGGTGATGTCATGACGGCAGGCACGGCACTGGCCGAGCTTCCCCTGTGGGCCGTCTCGCTGGCCAGGGCCGCGCGGGGCGCGGGGGAGGACGCCGGCGCCGCCGTGCGGCTCGCCGCCGAGTACGGTCGGCTGCTGCCGCTGCCGGGCGGCGGGCAGACCGCCGTCCGCTGGGCGGCCCTCGCTGCCGTCGCCGAGCAGAGCCTGACGGCCGCGCGGGTACTCGAGGCGCACAGCGACGCGCTGGCGATCCTGGCGGAAGCGGGGGACCCGGTGCCCGAGGGTGCCTGGGGCGTGTTCGCCGCTGAGGCTGCCGACCAGCGCCTGGACGCCGCGGACGGGACCCTGACGGGAGTCAAGCCCTGGTGCTCGCTGGCCGGGCAGCTAGATGGCGGGCTGGTCACCGCGCACGCCGACGGTCACCGCCGGCTGTACCGGGTCAGCCTCCGGCACCCCTCCGTCACCGTGGACCAGCCCGCCCGGTGGGTAGCCCGGGGGCTGCGCACGGTCACCAGCGTCGCCGTCCGGTTCGACGGGACGCCGGCCGAGCCGGTCGGCGGCCCGGAGTGGTACCTGACCCGGCCGGGCTTCGCGCACGGGGCCATGGGCGTGGCCGCGTGCTGGTACGGCGGCGCGCTCGGCCTGCGGACCGCCGTGCTGGCCAGGGCGGCCCGGGCCGGCGGCGACCTGCCCGCGCTGCACGCCGGCATCACCGACGCGGCGCTGTGGGGCGCTGGCGCCGCACTGGCCAGCGCTGCGGCAGAGGTCGATGCCGGCCGCGCCGACGGATGCGCCGGCGACATCCTGGGCCTGCGGGTCCGCGCCATCGCGGCCGGGGCCGCCGAGGAGGCGCTCCGGCAGGCCGGCCACGCCCTCGGGCCGGCCCCGCTGGCCTTCGACGAGGAGCACGCCCGCCGGGTGGCCGACCTGGAACTGTACGTCCGGCAGCATCACGCCGAGCGGGACCTGGCCCGGCTCGGCCTGGCGGTGGCGGCCGACGGCCCGGAGGGCGGATGATCCGCCGGGTCGCGGTTACCGTGCCCGCTGCCGACGAGGAACGGCGCATGTTCCGGTGCCTGACCAGCATCGCCGTCGCGGCGCGGGTCCTGGGGGCGCGGGCCGGCATCCCGGTGCGGGTGATCGTGGCCCTGGACAGCTGCCGTGACCGGACGGCGGTGATCTGCGCGGAATTCCCCGGCGTCAGCACGGTCACCGTGGCCGGCCGCAACGCGGGCGCGGCCCGCCGGGCAGCCGCGGCGGAGGCGCTGGCGCATGCCGACCGTCCCGCCGAGCTGTGGCTGGCCAGCACGGACGCGGACTCGCAGGTGCCGGCCGACTGGCTGGACGGGATGATCGCGGAGTCCCGCCGGGGTGCCGACCTGGTGCTGGGCACGGTGCTGCCCGGCCCGGACCTGAGCCCGGTCGTGCGGTCCCGCTGGCGGGGCCGCCAGCACCTGCGCGACGGCCACCCGCACGTGCACGGGGCCAACCTGGGCATCCGGGGCAGCGCTTACACGGCGATCGGCGGGTGGCAGGCACTGGCCAGCGGCGAGGATGCTGACCTCGCCCGGAGGGCGGCGGCGGCCGGGTGGCTGGTGATCAGCCGGACGGCCGCGATCCCCGTCGTGACCAGCGTCCGCCGCGCGGGCCGGGCACCGGGCGGCTTCTCCAGCTACCTGCGCGCGCTCGGAGAGCCGGCCGGGGTTTGGCCGGATGGCACCGGGAAGGGGCATGAGCATGAAGACGATCTCGCGGCTGGAGCAGGCTAGCGCCCTGGACGGGCTCGTCGCGGCCGGCCAGCGCGCGGCCCGGCTGATCCGGCCGGGATGGCTGCGCAACGGGCTGAACGGCGTCTGGCTCGGCCACCCGCTGCACCCGGCGCTGGTGCAGGTGCCGGCCGGCGCCTGGCTGTCGGCCAGCATCCTGGACCTGACCGGCGGCGACGAGAAGGCGGCCCGGCGCCTGGTCGCCGCCGGGCTCGTGGCGGCCGTCCCCGCCGCCGCGGCCGGGACGGCGGACTGGTCGGAGCAGCACGAGCAGCAGATGCGGGTCGGGGTGGTGCACGCGGCCGGCAACACGCTCGCCATGGCCTTGTACGGGGCGTCCCTCGCGTCCCGCAGGCCGGCGCTGAGCCGGGCGCTGCGGCTGAGCGGCCTGGCCGCCGCGTCGGCGGCCGGGCTGGCCGGCGGCCACATCTCGTTCCGGCTGGCCGGGGGCGCGAACCATGCCGAGGCCGTGCCGCACCTCATCAGGCCCGGCTGGCACCACGTCCTGACGTCGGAGGAACTCCCGGACGACTGGCCGACCCGGCGGATGCTGGGGGAGGTGCCGATCGTGCTGGTCCGGCTCCGGGGCAAGGTGCACGCGCTGGCCGACCGGTGCAGCCACATGTCCGGCTCGCTGGCCGAGGGCGACCTCGCTGACGGCTGCCTGACCTGCCCCTGGCACGGCAGCACGTTCCGGGTTGCGGATGGCTCGGTGGCCCGCGGCCCGGCGACCGCGCCGCAGCCCGCCTTCCAGGCCCGCGAGGTCGGCGGGGCGATCCAGGTCTGCCTGCCCGGCGCCGGCTGACCCGGCCGGCCGCCGATGCCAGCCGGGGCGCCGCACCCGATTGACGCGCCGGGAACGAGCGAGAGTGACTGGGCTTCCTGGCCCGGGCTGACCGCGCTGCCTGAGCTGGACCTGTCCGGGTGGGATAGCGCCCTGGTGATAGCGGCCCATCCCGACGATGAGGTCCTGGGCGCCGGCGGCATCATCGCGCTCCTGGCCGCCGCCGGGGCGCGGCTGCGGCTGGTCGCCGTCACGGACGGCGAGGCGTCTCATCCGGGCGCTGACCCCCGGGTCCTGGCCCGGCGGCGGGCGGGTGAGCGGGCGGCGGCGCTGTCGGCGCTGGGGGTTCCCGGTGCTGAGATCATCCGGCTCGGCCTGCCCGACTCCGGCGTCGCGGCGCGCGAGGAGGCCCTGACGGCGGCGCTGCGGGTCCTGGGCGGCGGACTCACGGCGTGCCTGGCACCGTGGGAGCGCGACCAGCACAGCGACCACGAGGCCGCCGGGCGAGCCGCGCGCCGCGCCTGCGGCACCGTCCTGTTCTACCCCGTCTGGATGTGGCACTGGGCCGCCCCGGCCGATCCCCGGGTGCCCTGGCACCAGGCGGGGCGCGTCCGCCTGCCCGCGGCGGCCCGCGAGCGCAAGCAGGCCGCCCTGGCGTGCTTCGCCAGCCAGGTCGAGGACCGCCCCGGCGGCCGGGGGCCGGTGCTGGCGCCGGGCTTCCGGGCGCACTTCGGCCGGGATGCCGAGATCCTGATCCGGGCGGCCGGGCCGTGACGCTCGGCCCGGACTACTTTGACCGGATGTATGCCGGGTCGGCTGATCCGTGGGGGCTGGCCAGCCGCTGGTACGAGCAGCGCAAGTACGCGCTTACCCTGGCCATGCTGACCGCCCGGCGCTACGGCGACGGGTTCGAGCCGGGCTGCTCCGTCGGGGTGCTCACCGGCCGCCTCGCCGCCCGCTGTGACCGGCTCCTGGCCTGCGACGGCTCCGCGGCAGCGGTCTCAGCGGCGGCGCGGCGCAACGCCGGCCTTCCCGGCGTCCGCGTCGAGCAGCGGTCGCTGCCGGCCCAGTGGCCGCCGGGCCGCTATGACCTGATCGTGCTGTCTGAGCTGCTTTACTACTTCGGCGACGCTGACCTCGCCGCCGTCCTCCGCCTGTCGGCCGCCGCCCTGCGGCCCGGCGGCACGCTCATCGCCGTGCACTGGCGTCACCCGGTGCCCGAGTATCCCCGCACCGGGGACCAGGTGCACGGCGCGCTGCGCCGCCATCCCGGCCTGGCCAGGCTGGCAGCCTACGAGGACGCCGACTTCCTGGCCGAGGCCTTCACCGCGGGCGCCGGGCCACCCGCCTCCGTCGCGGCGGCCAGCGGCCTCACCTGAGCACCGGCGCCCTTACCCCGCATAGCGATCGCGCAGCCCCGCCTAGCGCTTGCGGTCCTTGCCGCCCTTGGCCAGCTCCCGCCAGTCACCTTCGGATACCTTGACGTCGTAGCGCTTCGCGGCGGCCAGGATCCGCTGCCACGCCTCGTCGCGCTCCTTGTCGCTCACGCCCTCGACCTGGTCGAAGCGCGCGATCGCGTTACGCACGTGCCGGGCGTCGCTGAGCGGTTCCTTGCGCTCGCGCGGGAACGCGAACTCCGCGTCGGCCAGGCGGTCCTTCTCGGCCGTGCTCATGCCCTCGGCCTGCCGGGGCACCTTCTCCCCGTGCGCCCGCTCGCTCTGCACCTCGCGAGCCCGGCCGATGTTCTGCCTGGCCGCTTCCTTCTGCCGCTCGGTGGCCATCAGGTTCTCCCTTCCCGCGAGGGCAGCAGTCATCGCCGCCCGTGAACCGTCGCTACCCGGAGTATCCGCAGTCATGCACCGGAGCGGCCAGCTTGCCTGGAGCGGCGCCCGCGCCCATGATCGTGACCGTTTTTCCGTACATGTTTACGTAAACACGGTCACGATCATGAAACCTGGGCGAGCCGAGATGATAACAGCAAGAGGCGGCGGCGCCGGGCCGCGGCGGTCAGGCCAGGTGCAGCGCGACGACCAGGAGGACCGTGCCGGCGACGGCGTAGGCCGCGTAGTCGTTGGCCGAGCCGGTGTGCAGCGCCCGCAGGGCGCGGACCGGCCGCGGCTCCCGCCGGGCCCGCAGGTAGGCCCAGGCCAGCGCGCAGGCGACGGTCAGGCTGGCGGCGACCGAGATCAGCTCGGCCGGCGAGCCGTAGCTGAACGGGACGCGCAGCGCGGGCAGCCGGCCGGTGCCGGCCAGGACCGCGGCGCCATACCGCCCCGGGTGCAGCAGGCCGGACGCGGCGGGCGCCATCACCGCGCGCAGCACCCACGGCCCGGCCGCGCCGAAGGCGACGCAGCAGCGCGCCCAGGCCGGCCAGGCCCGCCAGCATGCCCGGGCGCAGCCGCTCGCTCGTCTCCGGCCCCTCGGCCCGCGGCCGGAAGAACGCCAGCCAGGCTGCCCGGCCCAGCGCGGCGGCGGTGATGACCTGGGCGGCCAGCGTCAGCGCGTACGGCACGGGCTGGCCGGCCAGGCCGGAGTGGATGAGGCTGAGCGAGACGTAGCCGTTCAGCGGCGGGATGCCCGCGATGGACAGCGCGCCGAGGACGAACCCGGCCGCGATGACCGGCATGCGCCGGGCCAGGCCGCCCATCTCCGACAGCTTCGTCAGGCCGGTTCGGTGCACGATCGCGCCCGCGCACAGGAACAGCAGCGCCTTGAACAGCGCGTGGTTGACCAGGTGGTAGATCCCGCCGGCCACGCCCGACGGGTCGCCGGCGGCCAGCCCGACGACGACGATGCCCATCTGCGACACGGTGTCGTAGGCGAGCAGCCGCTTGAGGTCGTCCTGGGCCAGCGCCATCACCGCGCCGACCAGCGCCGAGGCCAGCCCGATGACCATCAGCGCGCCGAGCACCGGGGTGCTGCCCGTCCCGTACACACCGAAGGCGACCCGGCTGATCCCCAGCACGCCGAAGGCCACCATCAGCGCGGAGAACAGCGCCGACACCGGGCCCGGCGCGGCGGTGTGCGCGTCGGCCAGCCAGCCGTGGAACGGCACCAGCCCGGCCTTGGTCGCGAACCCGGCCACCAGCAGCCCCAGCGCGACGGCCTGCGGCGTGCTGACGTGCCCGCCGAGGGCGGCGTGCAGCTGGCCGTAGTTCAGCGCGCCGGTGGTCGCGTACAGCAGCCCCGCCCCGATGAAGATGCCGAAGCTCGCCATGGTGGTCAGGACACCTATCTTGAACGCGGCCTCCAGCGCGAGCGGCCTCTCCAGGAAGAAGCCGGTCAGCCCGTAGCTGGACAGCGCCGCCACCTCGAACCAGACGAACAGGTCAATCAGGTCCGCGGTCAGCGCCCCGCCGATCAGCGCGGCCAGCAGCAGCTGGAACAGGCAGGCGTAGCCGCCCAGCTCCCGGCGGCCCAGGCCGCCCAGCTCGGACAGCGTGTACAGGAGCAGGATCGCCCCGACCACGGCCACGGCCAGGGCGAACACCAGGCCGAGCGGGTCGGCGGCCAGCGCGATGCCCAGCGCGTGGCCGCGCGACCGGCACCCAGTGGCCCAGGTACTCGGTGATCACCTGGCCGCCGAGCACGCGCGGGGCGGCCAGCGCCAGCACGGCGGCGGAGCCGGCCAGCGCCGCCAGCGCGACGATGACGGGCAGCCGCCGGGACAGCCGGGCCAGCAGCGGCGCGGCGACCGCCCCGGCCAGCGGGAACGCCACCGGCAGCGGCAGCAGCGAGGCAAGCGCCGCGTTGGTCACCCCGGGCCGCCGGCTAGCCGCGCATCTCGCGGACCCGGTCGGCGTCCAGGGTCCGGTAATGCTGGGCGATCCGCACCACGACGGCGAGGAACACGGCGGTCACCGCGACCCCGATGACCACGGCGGTCAGGCAGAAGTTCTGCAGCACGGGGTCGGCGACGTTGCCGTGGGCCAGGCCGCTCGGGGTCTTGCCCGGCTGCGGGGCGAACAGCACCGGCGCGGTGGACCCGGCCCGGTAGGCGAGCGAGATCATGAACAGGTAGGTGGCGGCCTCCATCAGCGACAGGCCCATCACCATCTTGATCAGGTTGCGCCGGGTCAGCACCGCGTACAGGCCGACGCACAGCAGGGCCACCGCCGCGAGGTAGTTGACGATGATCATCGCGGGGCCTCCCCGGCGTCGTGGGCGGGGGTGGCGGGGGAGTCCGCGTTACTCCCGGTGGTGTCGTCCTCCTCGGCGCGGGCCCAGTCGTGGCCCACGGCGATCAGGCTGAAGATCGCGATGGCCAGGCCGGTGCCGACCTCGATCAGCTCGCTGCCGGAGAACAGCTGGGCGATGCCGCCGGACAGCGGCGTCCCCGGCTGGGCCAGCGGCAGCCAGTTGGCGCTGAACGCGCCGCGCAGCAGCAGGCCCAGCGCCTCGGTGCCGATGATCGCGGCGGCGCCGATCAGCTCGGCGGTCTCCAGCACGGCCGGGCGGATCACCCGGGCGACCGCGGCGCGGCCGAAGGCGGCGTAGGCCAGCAGCAGGACGCCGGTCAGGACGGCGCCGCCGGGGAAGCCGCCGCCGGGGGAGTAGCCCCATGCGGCCAGGTACAGGCCGGCCACCATCAGCACCGGGAGGACCAGCCGGACGGCGGTCCGGGTCACCACGGTCATGGCCTCGGCGGTCTCCGGGGCGGGGGTGCCGAGCGGCACCGCGTCCGGGGTTTCCGGGCGTCCCGCGTCCCGGTCCTGCTCGCGGCGCTCGGCGCTTCGCGCGGCACGCTCGCTGGCGTCCGGCGGCCGGCCCGGGTCGTCCTCGGCCTGCTCGCGGGCGCCGGCCGCCGACTCGCCGAAGTAGCCGCGGCGCGGCTCGCGGGACCGGGTGATCAGCGACGACGCTGACCACGGCGGCCAGCAGCAGGAACGTCTCGCCGAACGTGTCGAAGCCGCGGGTGCCGTAGACGACCTCGTTGACCGGCTCGAGCAGGCCCCACCGGGGCAGGGCCACCTCCAGCGCGTACCGGGCGACGGCCGGCAGCGGCGCGTGGTCATCCGGCAGCCCGGCCATCGCGGAGCCCAGCACCGCGGCCAGGGCGGCGGCCAGCGCCGCGCCGAGCCAGGGACGGTGCGCCGGCTCGTGCTCGCGCGCCTCGGCGCGCACGCCGCCGCCGGGCTCACCGCTGGTCATTGTCCTGCTCGTCCAGTCCGGGCCGGTCGGTCACGTCGGTGCGGGCCTTGCCGATCGCGACCAGGTACAGCACCGGCAGCGCGATGGCGCCGACCACGATCTCGGAGTGCGCCACGTCCGGCGCGCCCAGGACGATGAACAGCACCGACAGCATCGTCCCGGCCGCGGACAGGGCCATCACCGCGCCGTTCAGGTTGCGCAGCCGGACGACCAGCACCGCCGCCGCCAGCACCAGGGCGAGCAGCAGGTAGTCCAGCGCCCAGAACGCGCTCACTCCGCGCCGCCCGGCGGCCCGGCCGGCGGCTCGCGCCGCTCGCGGGGCTGGTCGGTGACCGCGCCGGGCCACATCGGCACGCCCGCCTTGTAGGCGGCGCGGGCCAGGGCGTGCGCGGCGGCCGGGTTGACGATCAGCAGCAGCACGCCGACCAGCAGCGCCCGGCTGCCGTAGGTGCTGACCGGCCCCTCGCCGACCACCAGCGCCAGCAGCGCGGGCAGCGCGCCCATGGTGATCGTCTTGCCCGAGCACTGGATCCGGCTGTACACGTCGGGCATCCGCCAGATGCCCACCGCCCCGGACAGCGAGAACGCCACGCCCGTGGCGGCCAGCACGATGACGATGATCTCCCGCATGCTCACAGCAGCCCCCGTTCCAGGTAGCGGGACCAGACGATCGCCCCCAGGTAGCTGAACGAGGACAGCCACAGGGCGACGTCGGCGTAGATGGTCCGCCCGGCGTAGGCCGAGAAGAACAGCGTGGCCAGCGCCGCCTGGGCGGACATGGTGTTCACCGCGACGATCCGGTCGCTGACCGTCGGCCCGGCCGCCAGCCGGGCCATCAGCAGCACGGTGACCGCGATCTCGGCGATCGCGGCGGCCAGGTACACCTGGGCCAGGGTCATGACCGCTCCGGCCGGGCCGCGAAGCGGGCCAGGACCCCCTCGACCGGGCCGTTGACGTGCGCGCGGGCCTGCTCGGGGCCGCCCGGCGGGACCTGGACGGCGTGGTACTGCAGCTCGGCGCGGCCCGGGTCCAGGTCGGCTAGCTGGTTGTCGACGATCAGGGAGGTGATCAGCCCGACGGCGGTCAGCCCGGCCGCCGACCGCTCCGCGGTCGGGACGACGATCATGCCGGTGCGCAGCCGCTCGCGCAGCCGGGGGTGCCAGATCAGCCGGGATAGCGCCAGGTTGGCCTGCACGATCCGGACGGCGGCGAGGGCAGCCAGCGCCGCGACCGCGCCCAGCCGGCGCGGCGTGAGCAGCCGCCACGGCCCGGCCACGGCGCCCAGCGGGGCCAGCGCGACCGCCACGACGGCGGCGATCCCCGCGCCGAACAACAGCTGCTCGGCGGTCCGGGTCCAGGTCAGCAGTACCCAGACCGCGTAGGCCCAGCAGAACAGCGCGGTGGCCCGCGCGGCCAGCGTGCCCCGGTCCGGCATCCCCGCTCCCTTCGCGCCCGCCATGCCCGGCTGGCGGAAGCCGGGGTGCGGCGCCCAGTACCCGGGCGGGCCGCCTCCAACCGCTGCCCCGCCAGCGCCGGCGGCCGGATCCCGCTCGCCCGAGCCGACCGCCCGTGACATTCGCACACTCCGGGCGATGAGTTACGCACCGGTAAACCCGTGACGTTTGAAACACCCCGTGCGGGCAGCCGCACGTGGCACCCCGTGCGGCAGGCTAGCGCGCCCGCGACGGCCGTGCGCGAGTTGTCAGCCGTGGCGGTGCCGGGCGCCGCCACTGACCAGGGAATGACGGGCGATGATGGATCTGACCGAGCTGATCGTTGCGGAGCATGACCGGATCGGGCGGCTGTTCGGCGCGTTAGAGGACGTAACGCGTTACGCCAGCCACCAGGCGGGGCGCCGGGGGCCGCGGATGCTGGAAGAGGCCTGGGCGCGGCTGTCGGGGCTGATCGCCGCGCACACCGCGGCCGAGCAGCAGGTGTTCTACCCGGCGCTGCCCGCCGCCTGCGGCGGCGGGGATGACGGCGCCCTGGCCGAGCACCTGAGCATCCTCAGCGCGGTCCGGCAGGTCGGCCTGCACGAGCCCGGCTCGCCCGCGTGGCGCCGGGCGGTGGCCGACTTGCGGGCCGGAACCTGCGCGCACTTCGGCGCGGAAGAGCGGGTGCTCGTGGTCTTCCGGCAGCGCACGGAGCCGCGCCTGCGCGAGGCCCTGGGCCGCCAGTGGGCCGCGCTCTAGGGAGCCCGCTCGGTCGGCGGGTGCGGTCGCTCGGAGTTCAGGTGCCCGGGCACGAGATGCCCGACGTCGGATACCCGCAGCGGCCGGAACGGGCCGCCGGACTGCGCCGCCACCGGCTCGCCGGTCACGCACACGTGGTCCCCGCCCTCATCCAGCAGCACCGTCCGGCGGAGCACCAGCCAGCTCGCGCAGGCGGCCAGGACCGGGACCCCGCCCGCCAGCTCGCGGACCGCAAGGCCGGCGAACTTGTCCGTACGGTCGCCCGATAGCGTGCCGAACCGCTCGGCCAGCGGCCCGTCCGCCACGGTGAGGAAGTGCACCGCCAGGTAGGCGGACCGCTGCGCCACGCGGTAGGTGTGGTTGGCCTTGGACAGCCAGGCGCAGTACCGCTCCGGCGACATGCTCGACTGGGCGTGGAACCCGACCAGGCACCCGGCCCGCTCGCCGGCCTCGGCGGCGGTGACGATGACCAGCGCGGCGTCCGCCGCCTGCACGATCTCGCCGAACGCGTGCCGGTCCGCTCCGACCCCGGTGCCGGGGCCAGCCACCACGTCCCGGCTGGTCACCGCCGGTCGGCCCGGCCATCCGCCGGGCTCTTTCCGGTCGCGCTCCGCGCGGCGGCTTCCTCATTCCGGTCAGCGGCCGCCGCCTGGCGGTCGTGATCATGACCGTCGTCGTGGTGGCCGTCGTCATGATGGCTGGCCGGGATCGGCTCGTGCCGCACCTGGTTGACGTTGGCCTCATGCGGGGGCTCCAGGCCCGGCTCCTGCTCCGCGTCGCTCGTCGCGGCTTCCTGGCGATCCTCGTCCTCTGGCCGGCTCATGTCGGTGTCTCCCTCCCTCGCGAAGATGCTGGTGTACCCGGAACCCGGCCCTTCTCACCCCCCGGCGGCCCGCTGGCCGGGCCAGCCCGGATGACCCGCCCCGCGCCGGGTACGGGGCAGTCATGGCTGATCCAGTGCGAGCCGTGCTGTTCGACGTCGACGGCACGCTGGTCGATACCAACTACCTGCACGCCGTCACCTGGTGGGAGGCGTTCGCCCAGGCGGGCCACGACGTGCCGATGGCGGCCATCCACCGGGCGATCGGGATGGGGTCGGACCAGCTGCTGGACGCCCTCCTGCCCGGCGATCGCGACCGGGACGCGGACGGCCAGATCCGCGCCGCGCACGGGGCGCTGTACTCGGTGTACTGGTCCCGGCTGCGGCCGCTTCCCGGCGCGGCCGGGATCCTCCGGGCCTGCCGCGACGCGGGGCTGCGGGTCGTCCTGGCCAGTTCCGCTGACCCCGGCGAGCTGGATGTTCTCCGCGCGGCGCTGGACGCCGATGACGCCATCGACGAGGCCACCTCGGCGGGCGAGGTGGATGAGAGCAAGCCCGCGCCGGACCTCGTGGAGGTCGCGCTGCGCAAGGCCGCCGTCGGGCCGGGCGAGGCGGTCTTCGTCGGCGATGCGGTCTGGGACGCGCGCGCCTGCCAGCGCGCCGGGGTGCCCTGCGTCGGGCTGCTCTGCGGCGGGACCAGCCGGGAAGAGCTGCTGGAAGCCGGGGCCGCGGCCGTCTACCGCGACCCGGCTGACCTGCTGACAGCGTTCCCGGCCCGCATCGTCTCGGCCGCGAGCGGGACCAGCCCGGACCGAGCGGGCTGACCTGACGGAACCGCGGCTGCCGCGATCCGAGCCTGGGCAGCATGGGCGAGGCGCGTTACCCTGGATGGAGTTCTCGTCAAGACCCCGCGAGGCGGTTCCGGTGAATTCAAAGGCCCGCATCGGCACGGCCGAGCCGCTGGTGATCCCCGCTATCGTCGTGCTCCCGGCCGAGATCGACATCAGCAACGCCGAGGAGGTCGGCGGCCAGCTGCGCGCGGCGCTCCGGCCGGGCACGGCAGTTGTCATCGCCGACATGTCCGCCACGACGTTCATCGACTCATCCGCGGTCCGCGCCCTGCTGACGGCTCAGGACGCGGCCGCTGCAGGCCACGCCGACCTGCGGCTCGTCATCCCGGCACCGGCGGTCATCCGCATCCTCGGGGTGCTGGGACTCGACAGCATGCTGCGGATCTACCCGAGCCTCCGCGTGGCCCTCAGCTCCGCGCCGCCCCCTGTGCGGTGACAGAGTGCGATGACGGAGGGCGGTGACGGAGGGCGGTAACGGCACCCAGCCGGTCAGGCGCGCTCGGCGATGGCCGAGTGAAGGCCGCAGACCTGGTGGAGAGCATCGGCGTGGCCGTCGCCCGAGACGGACTGGACCGGGTAGCCGCACACCAGGGAAAACGACAGCAGCGCGCCCAGCTCGTTCCAGAGAGCCTCCAGCTCAATCGCGGCGCTGACCTGCCCGGCGTCCCAGAGCAGCGCCACCATCTCGCCGTAGATGCGAACTGCCCGGCCGCCTCCGGCGGCCAGCCGGATCAGGCCGCCGATAACCCGCTGGAAGTCGCCCGGATCCGGCTGGTCACCGGTCAGGAAGAGTCGCAAGGTGGCGGCCGCATCGGCGACGACCAGGTCGCCCGCCGCCCGCGCGGCCGTGACATCAATGCCGGCCGCCGTCAGCCGCTCGCTGAACGCCAGCCAGTGCGCCGCCGTGGAGACGACAACGGCCGCGGCACCGGATTCCAGGGCCTCGGCGAGATAGCCGCCCACGCTCTCGGCCAGCTCCCCGTCGTGGCCGTAGAACTGGACGACATGCCCCCGCGGTGGCACGGAAAGCCGCCCCGCCCCAGCTGACATGGTCCTCCCGTCGCCGCTAGCCACGGCGTGTTCCCGCGACCTGGCCGGGCTGCCTCCAGGTCTGCCCGGGCTGTATAGCCATTTACCATGATATGGCAAGTCAGATGCCGGCCACCTGGTCGGGTATCCGGATTCCGGCAGCGTGCCCGTCAGGCCCGCACCTCCGGTCCGCGGGCGGTGATCCGGCCGCGCAGGTAGCTGAGGGCGCCGGTCAGGAGCCGGGACACGTGCATCTGGGAGATGCCCAGCTCGCGGGCGATCTCCTCTTGCGTCATATTGCCGTAGAACCGCAGCATCAGCAGGCGCTGCTCGCGGGCCGGCAGTTCCGCGCAGTGCGTCCACACCGCGTCGATGTCGACCACGTGGTCCAGGCCGGCGTCAGCCTCGCCGATCAGGTCCCCCAGGGTGGCCGCGTCGTAGTCATCGCCGCCGACCGGAGCATCCAGGGATGACACCTGGAAGACCTGGCTGGCCAGCTGGGCCTCCGCTACGTCGGCCTCGCTGACCCCGAGGCGGTCCGCCAGCTCGCTGTCCCGCGGCGCCCGCGAGAGCTCCTGGGTCAGCTCCGCCGCGGCCTCCCGGATCCTCAGCCGCAGTTCCTGAGCCGACCGCTGCACCCGGATCTGCCACCGCGTGTCCCGGAAGTACCGCTTGATCTCCCCGCTCACGCACGGCGCGGCGTAGGCGCCGAGGCTGCCGCCCAGCGCCGGGTCGAATCCGTTGATGGCCTTCATCAGCCCGAGGTACCCGACCTGCATCAGGTCCTCGGCCGACTCCGGCGTGCCCCGGTAACGGGCCGCGGACCCGCGGACCAGGCCGTCGTACCGGGCGACCAGCGCCTGGCACGCCGCATCGCGCTCGGGGTCCCCGGCAGGCCGGGAGCGCATCAGCGCGACCAGTTCCTCGTCGCTGGCATCTCGCGTTCCTGCCGATGCCGGGGCATGACGACCGCGAGCGGCCATGACCCACCTCACCCACTGTGCCGTGCCGGGAGGCAGGAAGCTCAGCCCAGTGCGTTCGCGGGTTCCGCGCGCTGCCGCCCCGGCTGACTTCATAACCGACGCCCGACAGGTACCGCGTTCGCGGTCCGTTATTCGCGGCTCGCCCCCGCGTTGTTTGGTGTCCGGCTGCATGGTCAGGGATAGCGGGTCAGCTGAGCCGAGTGACAGGGAACGTGAGATGACGGAACGAACCAGCGGAGAGCAGGAAGTCAAGTACGGCGACCAGCAGGTGCTGCGGGGCCCCGGCGGCGAGACGCACCAGGTGGCCGGGGACGGCCGGCCGAGCCTGACCACCCAGCAGGGCGCGGCGGCCGCCGATGACCAGAACACGCTGCGGGCCGGCGCCGCGGCCCGGCGCTCCTGGAGGACTTCGGCTTCCGCGAGAAGATCTTCCACTTCGATCATGAGCGGATTCCCGAGCGGGTGGTGCACGCCCGGGGCTACGGCGCCCACGGGTTCTTCGAGAACTACGACTCGCTGGCCGACCTCACCCGGGCCGACCTGTTCCAGCAGCCCGGCCAGCGGACTGAGGCGTTCGTCCGGTTCTCCACCGTCGCGGGCAGCGAGGGTTCGGCGGACCTGGCCCGCGACGTGCGCGGCTTCGCCGTGAAGTTCTACACCCGGGAGGGCAACTGGGACCTGGTCGGGAACAACATCCCGGTCTTCTTCATCCAGGACGCGATGAAGTTCCCGGACCTGATCCATGCCGCCAAGCCCGAGCCCGACCGGGGCTTCCCGCAGGCCGCGACCGCGCACGACAACTTCTGGGACTTCGCGTCGCTGATGCCCGAGAGCACCCACATGCTGATGTGGGCCATGTCGGACCGGGCCATCCCGCGCTCGTTCCGGTTCATGGAGGGCTTCGGCGTGCACACCTTCCGGCTGGTCAGTTCCGAGGGCCGGTCCACGTTCGTGAAGTTCCACTGGAAGCCGAAGCAGGGCCTGCAGTCGGTGGCCTGGAACGAGGCCGTCAAGATCAACGGCGCGGACCCGGACTTCCACCGCCGGGACCTGTGGGACGCGATCCAGCAGGGGGACTTCCCCGAGTGGGAGCTGGGGCTGCAGCTGTTCGACGAGGAGTTCGCCGACCGGTTCGAGTTCGACATCCTGGACCCGACCAAGCTCATTCCGGAGGAGCTTGTCCCGGTCCGGCGGGTCGGCCGGCTGGTCCTGGACCGGGTCGTGGACAACTTCTTCGCCGAGACCGAGCAGGTCGCCTTCGGCACCCTGAACGTCGTGCCCGGCATCGACTTCACCAACGACCCGCTGCTGCAGGGCCGGAACTTCTCCTACCTGGACACCCAGCTCAAGCGCCTGGGCAGCCCGAACTTCACGTTCCTGCCGGTCAACGCGCCGCGCTGCCCGTTCGCCACGTTCCAGCAGGACGGCCACATGGCCATGGCCAACCCCGAGGGGCCGGGCCAACTACGAGCCGAACTCCTGGCCGGGCGCCGAGGGCGGCCCGCGGGAGGACCCCGGCCGCGGATTCCGCCCGTACCCGGCGGAGGAGGCCGGGGCGAAGCGCCGGCTGCGGCCGGAGAGCTTCGCCGACCACTACAGCCAGGCCCGCCAGTTCTACGTCAGCCAGGATCTGGTCGAGCAGCGGCACATCGGCGACGCGTTCGCCTTCGAGCTGAGCAAGTGCGTGAACCCGGACATCCGCTCCCGGATGGTGGCGGGCCTGCTCAACGTGGATGAGGAACTGGCCCGGTACGTGGCAGGCGGCTCGGCATCAGTGACCTGCCCGACCCGGCGCCGGCCGCCCGCGCGGTCAGCACCGACCTGCCCCCGTCGCCGGCGCTGAGCATCGTGGCCAACGGCCCGGCCAGCTTCGCCGGCCGCAAGCTGGGCGTGCTGGTCACCACCGGCTCAGACGCCGGGCTCATCGAGGCCCTGCGCCAGGCCGCCGCCGACGAGGGCGCCAGCGTCGAGCTTGTCGCGCCCGCCGTCGCCGGGATCTTTGCCAGCGACGGCACCGCGATCGAGGTCGGCCAGCAGTTCGACGGCAGCCCGTCGGTGCTGTTCGACGCGGTCGCCCTGCTCCCGTCCAAGGCCGGCGCGGCCAGCCTGGCCAGGGCGCCCGCCGCCCGCGACTTCGTGGCCGACGCCTGGGCGCACGGCAAGTACATCGGCTACGCCCCCGACGCCGGCCCGCTGCTCGACGCGGCCGGCCTGGACGGCCCCGATGCCGGCGTCATCGAGCTGGACGGCCAGTCCGACCCGGCCGCCTTCATCGCCGCCTGCCGCGGGCTCCGGTACTGGCCGCGTGAGCTTGACCGGTAGCCGCCCAATATGATCACTCGACGTGCACGACTGTGCGTGGAAAGCGACCATGAACCCGGTCTGCGCGCCCGCCTCGGCGGCGGTGACCGTAACCGGTGTAGGCTCGCGGCCGATGCGGCGAGATCGCCGTGGCATGGCAGATGAGGGACTTGGGCTGATGTCAACAGGAACAGTGAAGTGGTTCAACGCCGACAAGGGCTATGGGTTCATCGCCCCCGACGACGGTACGGCGGACGTGTTCGTGCACTTCTCCGCGATCGCGAGCTCCGGCTACCGGTCGCTGGATGAGGGCCAGAAAGTCGAGTTCGAGACGACTCAGGGACAGAAGGGGCCGCAGGCGGAGAACGTCCGACCCGCCTGACGCCTCACGTCCTTATGCGCGGTCACGCTGGCTGGCGGGACACCCGGGCCTGATCATGGCCCGGCGGGCGTGACTGTACGGTCACAGCGCCGAGTCCCGCCCAGCCAGCGTGACGATTTTAGGCAGGCGTCCCTGCGCTCGCGTAGGTGGGCACTGTCTGCCTCCCCGTTCCTGGTGGCAAGGCGTTACGGGGCCAGCACGGCCCAGACGATCTTTCCTGCGGGCACCCGGTACGCGCCCCAGTGCTCGGCCAGCGCGCCCACGATCATCAGGCCCCGGCCTGCCTCGTCCGTGCTCAGCGCGTCCGCCGGGACCGGCATGGCGGGGCTCGGGTCACCGACCATGATCGCTAAGCGGGTGCGGTCGGACCGCAGCCAGATCGACACGCTGGCCCCGCGCGCATGCAGCACGGAGTTGGTGACCATCTCCGTGAGCACGGCGCTGGCATCGTCGGCCAGCGCCAGGCCCCAGCCGGACATGACCACGCGCGCCCACGTCCGGGCGGTCGGCACGGCCGACGTGAGCGCGCCCAGCTCCAGATGCGCGCCGCAGGGCATGGCGCTTATCCGCTCGTGGATGTCCGCAGTGAGTGGCATGATCCTGACCGTTCGGGCGTCTGGCGATTTCGGTGTGTCTATGGTGCGGCCCCGGCCCCGCAGGTCGCAGGCGTGGAGGCGCGAGAGCCGAGAACCTAAGATCGCGAGGTACCCGCTAAGAACGGCGGGTGCCGGGCAAGAGAGGGATTACCCAGCGTGAACACCGACCCAAGCTCAAGCCCTCCCGCGTTCTTCGCGGCAGAGGTCAAGCGGCTGCGCGGCATCGCGGAAATGACGCAGGGTCAGCTAGCTGAGGCGACTTCCTACAGCCCAGCCACGGTAGCGGCCATCGAGACCTGCCGGGTTATTCCGTCAAAGAAATTCGCCGAGTATGCCGATAAGGCGTTCGGGACAGACGGCCACCTGGCGCGCTTGCAGGAGCTTGTCGAGCAAGTAAGCGTCTTGCCCTGGTTCAGGGACAGAATCGAGGTCGAGAGGAAGGCTGCCGATATACGAACCTATGAGCCGTATCAGGTACCCGGACTCCTGCAGATAGAAGAATACGCGAGAGCAAACGTGACAGCGGTCCGGCCGATGCTGTCCGATGAGGAGATCGAACGGGCAGTCGCCCTGCGCATCTCGCGCCAGAGCATCCTGTTAGACGACGATGAACCGCCTAATCTCTGGGCGATCATGGACGAGTCAGCATTGCAGCGGACCGTAGGCAGTCATGAAACGATGGCGGCACAGCGCGAACACTTGCTGACCGTATCCAGGCGGCGGAACATAATTATTCAAGTCATTCTCAACAGTGAGGGCTCGACATGCGCCTACGGCAGGGCATTTGATGTTCTCACTACCAGGAACGATTCGTCACTCGTATACCTTGAGGACATCGGAAGCGCGCGGTATATCCGGGACCGTTCCGAGGTTCGGCGGTACATGGTTGTTTTCGATCACCTAAGGGCGAACGCCTTAACCGACAGAGATTCTGTCGAGTTGATCAAAAGGATGCTGACATGATCCGAGACAATTGGCGCAGGTCGAGTTATTCAGGAGGGCAAGGCAATTGCGTGGAGGTGACGCCGCTGCGCGACGGTGCCGCCGTTCGTGACTCCAAGGATCCCGAGGGCCCGGCGCTGCGCTTCACCGCGGACGCTTGGCGCGCGTTCCTGGCCGGCGTGAAGTCGGGCCAGGTCTGACCGCGCCCTGCGGCACGGCCACTCCGCGTGGAATCAGCCGCTCAGGCTGCCCGGGAGATGTCCAGCCTCTCCGGGAGGCGCTGGAAGCCGGCTGACTCGTAGGCGGCGATACCGGCGACCTTCGCGGTGCAGACGAGCGCGCTCGATGAGCCAAGCCGCTGGAGTGCGCCCGCCGCGGCGACGCAGATCGCCCGGCCGTAGCCGTGGCCGCGATGGGCAGGGTGCACGCCCATCGGCTCGAGCAGTCCGGGCCTCCCCGGGCCGGCCGACCACACCGTCACCGCTGCCACCGCGTTGTCCTGGTCGTCGCAGGCGACCAGGCACCGGGCGTCGGCGTACGCGGGCCCGGCCGCCATCACGTGCCACTTCTCGCCAGTGAACCCCGGGCGCTCGAACGATGCCCGGTGGACGGCGGCGCGCACCTGCGCCCGGTCCGGCCCGGTCACCTCGATCCGGACGCCCGGGTCCGGCACCGGCGCCGTGAGGTCGCAGCGCAGCGGCGTCCACGGCGCGTCGGCGTCCCAGCCGGCCTCGAACAGCACATCCCGGACCAGTGCGCCCATCGGCGCTTCGACATAGGCCTTTCCCGCGGGCAAGACGCCGCGCTCCGGCTCGGCCAGGTCCCCGGCCAGCTGCCGCGCCAGCTCCTCGTCCCGCCCGGCGTCCGGCGCGGTCGTCAGCCGCATCAGACCGGGACCGTCCAGCAGCCCGACGGCGAGGATCCGGCCGCCCCGGCTCCAGGTCCGGACCGCCGCCGCCGTCGCCCCCGCACCGAACCGCCAGAACCAGCCCACATCCCCCGGATGAAGCTGCAGCGGCGCCTCGTCGTGCTGCCACTCCCGGAGCACGCTCACAACCTCGCCCAGCCCGTCGGCTCGCGGCTTGCTCAGCACGATAGTCATGGCCCGAATCACATACCGTCGCGCCGACGCGCCCGCACCTGGTTTTCTGGCGCTATCCCGATCGGGGACGGGCTGACCAGGGTCGGCGTGTCCGGAATCAGCTCTGGCGTTACTTTTGTGTTCATTCCGGAGCCTGGCGGGTAGCGGACCACCCTCACAACACCATGAGGGGTGAGATACATGCAGGACAGGATCACGCCAGCAACCGGGGCGGCGCAGGCTCCGGCCGCCCGCCACGGCGAGGTGATCCCGGCCGGGAAGCCCACTCCCTCGGCCGGCTGGACCGGCACGACGGTCCGGCTGCTGTTCGGGATCATCTTCGGCATCGACGCCGTTCTCAAGTGGCTGCCCGGCTACCGGAACAGCTACCTCAGCCAGCTCAAGCAGGTCGCGGGCGGGCAGCCGTCGTGGCTGCACGGCTGGTTCAGCTTCTGGGTCACGTTCCAGTCGCACGCGCCGGCCACGTTCGCGGTGCTGACCGGGGTCGCCGAGACCGGCCTGGCGCTATGCCTGCTGCTCGGCCTGGGCCGGCGCCTCGGCTACACCATCGGGGTCATCTACACCCTGCTGATCTGGGGCGTCGGCGAGGGCTTCGGCGGCCCGTACAGTTCCGGCAGTACCGACGTCGGCACCGGCATCGTCTACGCGCTGCTGTTCGTCACGCTGCTGACCTTCGCGCCGCCGGCGCGCCGGGAGCGGCTGAGCGCGGACCGCGCCCTGGTGGCGCGCTGGGGCTGGTGGCGCTTCGTGGCTGAGCCGCACCGCGTCGACCGCGTCGCCGGCGCGCCGCGGGTCGAGCCGGTCGCGGTCGGCACCACGCCGCCCGCCTCAGCGCCCCAGGAGACCGTCGGCCGGCACCGGTAAGCCGTCCGGACCCGCACTCCGCTGCCCGCCAGCATTCCTCCCGCTGGCGGGCAGCGGTGCGCCTCATCGCCGAACCGGCCCCGGCGAAATTCGGGTGACGTGAGCGCGGCGCGCTGACATGGTCGGCGGTATGTCGCTGTTCGTGATCTCGGGCGTGTCCGCGGCGGGAAAGTCGACGGTGGCGCGGCTGCTGGCGGAGCGGTTCGAGCGCGGCGTCTGCGTGCCGGGTGACGCCATCCGGGCGATGATGGTCAGCGGGCGCGCCGACGTGCGGCCGGACGCCGAGGCCGAAGCGCTGCGCCAGCTGGCGCTGCGGTACGCGGGGGCGCTGTCGGTAGCGGAGGTCTTCCTCACCGGCGGATTCGACGTCGTTGTCGAGGACGTGATCATCGGCCCCATCCTGCGCGAGTTCCTCGGCCTGGTGCCGGTGCCCGAGTTCCACCTGGTGTTCCTGGACCCGGACGCGGCGGCCATCGAGCGGCGGGAACGGGAGCGGGACCGCATCGCGTACGGGCCGGGCCGGTGGTCGGTCGGCGGCCTTCAGGCCCTGCTCCGGGAGGAGACCGACCGGATCGGCCTGTGGCTCGACACGACCGGGCGCAGCGCCGAGCAGACCGTCGAGGCCATCCTCTCCGACCTGGACGCCAGCCGCGTCCACCTGCCGATGCCCGGCTGACCGGCCTCCGCGCCGCCGCACCAGGCTGGCCCTGACCTGGTCGGGGCCAGCGGCCGCGGCCCGTCATGTTTGGGCCGGAGCCGACGGGCAACGGGCCGGTCATGGTTCCGATAGGCCGCGCCACCGGGCGGCCGTGATGATGTTCGGGCCATCGACAGGTGTCCAGGTCACGTGGGATTGCGGGTGTTACGATCCGGCTATGGACGGCTGCGTGGGGCTGGACTGCCTCCGGGCTGGCGGTCGTCATCGCCGGAGGCACGATTCGCGCGCCCGCTGGCCCGTAGCGCGGCCATGAGCCAGCATCCGGGCGCGCCTCCGATCGCGCCGGACGCTGGCCTCCCGGGCAACGGCGGGCCGGACCTGGACAGCAAGCTGCGGGACATCCAGTCGATCACCGACGCGGCCCTGTCCGCCCTGAGCCCGCAAGCGCTGCTGGATGCGCTGGTGGAGCGGGCCAAGCTGGCGCTGGCCGCCGATACCGCCGCGGTCCTGCTGCTGGATGAGCCGTCTGGCCAGCTGGTCGCGGCGGCGGCGAGCGGGCTGGAGGAGGAAGTCGAGCAGGGCGTGCGGGTGCCGCTGGGGGAGGGCTTCGCCGGGCGGATCGCCGCGCTGGGCCAGGTCGTCATCCTGCCGCAGGTCGACAACACCAACGTGGTGAACCCGCTGCTGCTGGCGCGGGGGATCCGCTCGCTGATGGGCGCTCCGCTGCGGGCAGGCGGCGCCGTGATCGGGGTGCTGCACGTGGGCACCCTGGGGCCGCGCCAGTTCAGCAGCCATGACGCGGACCTGCTGCAGCTCGCGGCGGACCGGGCGGCGGTGGCGGTGCAGGCGCTGAGCGCGCAGCTAGACCGGGCGGCGGCCCTGGCCGTGCAGCGCAGCCTGCTGCCATCCGCGCTGCCGCCCGTGCCCGGGCTGCGGATGGCCTCGCGCTACGTGCCGGGCAACGGGGTAGTGGGGGGCGACTGGTATGACGTCTTCGCGGTGCCGTCCGGGCACGTGTGCGCGGTCATCGGCGACGTGGCGGGCTCGGGCATCCGGGCGGCGGTGATCATGGGCCGGATCCGGTCAGCGCTGCGCGCCTACGCGCTGGAGACCAGCGACCCGGCGGAGATCCTGGAGCGGCTGGACCGCAAGATTCAGCATTTCGAGCCGGACGCGATGGCCACCGTGCTCTGCGCGGTGCTCAGCCCCGACCTGAGCCAGGCCCGGATATCGTGCGCCGGGCACCTGCCGCCCATCATCCTCCGCCGCGGGGAGGCCGCGACAGCGGTGCAGGTGGCCGCGGACCTCCTCATCGGCGTGGCGGCCGGCGAGCACCGGCGCACGATGACCGTGGACCTGCCGCCCGGCACGGTGCTGTGCCTGTACACCGACGGGCTGGTGGAGCGGCGCGGGCAGGTCATCGACGACAGCATCGCCGCCCTGACGGCCGCGCTGTCCGACACCGCCGGATTGTCCGACACCGCCCCGCTGGCCGGGCCCGAGGCGTCGTGCGCCGCGCTGATGGCCGCGATGGTGCCGCACGCCTCGCACTCCGACGACATCGCCCTGCTTATCGTCCGCCGCGACTGACGCCCGGACGGGCGCCGGGGGCCTGGGTGGGGTCGAGGAAGACATGCACGGTGACGGGCAGGGCGGCGGCCAGCCGCCGGTCGACGGCGTCGGCCAGGTCCTCGGCCTGGTCGGCGCTGATGCTGTCGCTGAACGCGACCCGGGCCGCGACGATCAGCTGGTCCGGCCCCAGCCGCATGGTCTGCAGTTCCAGCAGCGCGTCCACGCCGTCCGTGCCCTCGATCTCGGCGCAGATGCGGTCCCGCTCGGCCGGATCGGCCGAGTGGCCGATGAGCAGCTCGCGGTTGTCGTTGCCGAGCTTGACGGCGACGGCCACGAGCAGCGCGCCGATCGCGATGGACGCGGCGCCGTCGAACACCGATGAGCCGGTAACCTGGCGCAGCACCAGGCCCAGCGCGGCCAGGACCAGCCCGGCGATGGCGGCCGTGTCCTCGAAGAACGCCGCCTTGACGGTGGTGTCGGGGCTGTGCCGGACGTGCTCGGTGAACCCCACGTTCCGGCTCCGGGCCTGCCGGCGGGCCTGCCAGGCGACCCGGGCCAGCGACGTGCCCTCGGCCACGCCCGCCACCGCGAGCGCGATGTAGCCGGGCACGGGGCTGGCCTCCGAGCTGCGCCCCAGGGCCAGGATGCCCTCGAAGACGGAGAACCCGGCGCCGGCGATGAAGATGCCGAACGCGGCGAGCAGCGCCCAGAAATACCGCTCCTGCCCGTAGCCGAACGGGTGATCAGCGTCCGCCGGGCGCTCCGACTGCGACACCGACCGCAGCAGGAACGCCTGGTTCAGCGTGTCCGCCGCCGAGTGGGCGGCCTCGGCCAGCATGGCGGATGAGCCGGACAGGATGCCGGCCGCCAGCTTGACCACGCCGACCAGCAGGTTGGCCAGTCCCGCGATGATCACGGTCCGGCGAGTGTCCCGGTGCTCCCCGGTGTCCTGGTGCTCCGCGGTCATGCCCGGCCCGCCCGCTCAGCCATCCGGTCGGCGGCGCGGGCGGTGATGGCCATGATCGTCAGGGCCGGGTTGGCGCTGCCCTGGGTCGGCAGCACGCTGCCGTCGGTGATGTAGAGGTTGGGGACGGCGAAGGTGCGGCAGTCCGCGTCGACGACGCCATCGTGCTCGTCGGCGGCCATCCGGGCACCGCCGACCAGGTGCGCGTACCGGTCGATGGTGATCACCTCGTCGGCGCCCGCGGCGTGCAGGATCTGCTCCATCACGTCCTGCGCGGCCCGCATCAGCTGCCGGTCGTTGTCGCACTGGGAGTAGCTGACCCGGGCGACGGGCAGGCCGTGCCGGTCCTGCTCGGCGTCCAGGGTGACCCGGTTCCCGGCCAGCGGCAGGAACTCGCACAGCGCCCCGAGGCAGGCCCAGTGCACGTAGTCGGCCAGGTAGCGGCGCAGCGCCGCGCCCCAGTGGCCCTGCGCGGCGACGTGCTCGGCCCAGGTGATCGGCAGCGGCGACACGTTCTGGATGGAGAAGCCGCGCCGGTAGGGCTTCGCCGGGTCGGTCTCGTAGAACTGCTCGCTGCTGACCTCCGGCGGCGGCGCCTTGTACATCCGCACCTCGGCGTCGAACCGGCCGGCCGTCTGCGGCGCGCCCTGCACCATCAGGTAGCGGCCGACCTGGTCGAAGTCGTTGCACAGGCCGTCGGGGAAGCGGCGCGACGCGGAGTTCAGCAGCAGCCGCGGCGTCTCGATGGAGTAGCCCGCCACCGCCACGGCGGCGGCCCGCTGGAAGCGGGGCACCCCGTCGCGCAGGTAGTGCACGCCGACCGCCCGCCCGGTCCGCTCGTCGACCTCGATGGCGGTGACCATCGAGTCGGCGCGCACCTCGGCGCCGTGCGCCAGCGCGTCGGGGACGTGGGTGATCAGCGGCGAGGCCTTGGCGTTGACCTTGCAGCCCTGCAGGCAGAAGCCCCGGTAGACGCAGTGCGGCCGGTTGCCGAACCGGCCGTTGGCGATGGCCACCGGGCCGACCCTGGCGGTGATGCCGAGCGCGCGGGCGCCGCGCAGGAACACCTCGCCGTTCCCGCCGACCGGGTGCGGGCGGTACGGGTAGGAGTGCGGGTCGCCCCACGGCCAGCGCTCCCCGGACACCGGCAGCTCGGCCTCGATGTCGGCGTAGTAGGGCCGCAGGTCGGCGTAGCTCAGCGGCCAGTCCGCTCCGACGCCATCCAGGCTCCGCGTGCGAAAGTCGCTGGGATGCAGTCGCGGCACGTAGCCGGCGAAGTGGACCATCGACCCGCCGACGCCCCGGCCGGAGTTGTTGGAGCCCAGCGGCACCGGGTCGGCGCCGTCGATGACCCGCGGCTCGGTCCAGTACAGGTGGTGCGACCCGGCCTCGTCGCTGACCCAGTCCGCGTCCGGGTCCCAGAACGGGCCGGCGTCCAGGCCGACCACCCGCCAGCCGCGCCGGGCCAGCCGCTGCAGCAGCGTCGCGCCGCCCGCGCCGCAGCCCACCACGGCCAGGTCCACCTCGTCGGCGTCGGCGAACCGGCGCATGTCCGCGCGCAGCCGGTGATCGGCGCGGCGGCCGTCACGGGGCAGCAGCCAGGCCGACTCGTTCCGGTCCCGGACCGCGCTCACCCGGGCTCCCGCACCGGGTCGTCGCCCGGCTGGGCGTCGGCCACCTCGAACGGCTCCCGCCGGCCGACGCCGGCGTTCTTGTACCCGCGCGGGTAGGCCGGGCCGGGGAAGCCGATCTCGTTCCAGGCCACCGGGTGGGAGTAGAACGCCGTGCAGGCGTACCGGGTCCACAGGCTCCACACCCGGCTGGCGGGCAGCCCGTGCCACCGCCCGGAGCCGAGGTCCTGGACCGCCTGGATCAGCGCCTCCTGGTCGGCGGCCGGGCACTGGGCGAAGCCCCGGCCGTGCGCGGCCCGGGCGTCGGCGTCCAGGTAGCCCAGCGTGTCCCGCCAGGCCCGGGTGTCCTCG
This sequence comes from uncultured Actinomycetota bacterium, assembly GCA_963731085.1. Lineage (GTDB taxonomy): Bacteria > Actinomycetota > Actinomycetes > Streptosporangiales > Streptosporangiaceae > DASUBV01. Next base: position 826,618 of record CAVSUF010000018.1, on the reverse strand, counting down.
GGCAGGTCGGCGTAGCGCCAGCCGTCCGTCTGCTGCTCGGCCAGCCGCGCGTCGATCATCGCGGCGACCGGCACCGCCGGCTCGCCCGCGTCGCCGGCCTGGCCCAGCAGCCGGTCGCACAGCGCGGTCGCGATGGCCTGCTCGGGCGGGGTGAAGAACCGGATGTCGGGGGGCAGGCCGAGCCGGGCCAGGACCACGCCGGCCGTGCGGGCGTCCCAGTGCGGCGCCTGGGCGACGGCGTCGAATCCGGGGAACCGCGCCTCGCCGGCAGGCCCGCTCACCGCTCCCGCCGCAGCACCGCGGCCAGCAGGCCCATCCCGCCGACCATGGTGACCAGCAGCGGCGCTAGCAGCGGCGGACCCATCTCCAGGTTGTAACGAGCGTTCGACCAGCCGCCTGGCTTCTGCGCGATGCCGCGTGCGTGCAGGTACACTCCTTGCACGCCGTTGGCCACGATCGCCGCCGAGGCCAGTGGCAGCGCCGTCTTGGCCAGCCGCCGGCTGCAGAACCCGCCGATCCCGGCGGCCGCGCCGACCGGCCCGAGCGCCACCGGCAGCCACATCATCTTGTTGCCGAAGCTGGCGCTGTCGTGCTCGAAGAAGATCTCCGCCGAGGTGACCAGGGCGCCCGCCGCCATCAGCGCGGACAGGCTCCGCTCGAACCGCCCGGTCTCGATGTTCGCCACCATCCGGTCCAGCACGGCCGGCCCGGGCGCCTGGTGCCGCCTTCCGCGCAGTTGCATCAGCGCGTCCCTCAGTGCCCGCGCAGCGCGTCGATAAGCTGCTGCTTGGTCATGGACCAGCGGCCGCGGATGCCGATCTCGCCGGCCCGGCGGCGCAGGTCGGCCACGCTCCACTCGGTGTAGGCGGGGCTCTTGCCGCCCTTGCGGGCCACCTTCCGCGGCGAGGTGGCCGCGCCCGCGTTGGCGATCCGGGCCGCCTTCTCCTCGCTCTCGCCGCGATCACGCAGCGCCTGGTAGGTCTTCTCGTCCTTGATCGAGGACCGGGGCATGACGGTGCTCCCCTCTCGGTAACGGCGAGTAGCCGGGCTACCCGGACGGCCGCCCGGTAAACAGCCGCCGACCTCGGGTGTTTACCGCGTGGCTGAGCCGGTAGGAAACCGGGATGCATGCTTCGGAGATCACTCACCCGTTCGCGGAGCCGTCGTTCGCCGGGCCGCCCGTGCCGGGCGGGCTGCTCGCGGCCGGCGCTCCGGCCGTCGCCGACCTCCCGGTCATCGAGGAGGTCACCGCCGCGGTGTACGTCATCCCGGCCGATGCCCCGGAGGCCGATGGCACGCTGGCCTGGGACCAGACCACGATGGTGCTGGTCACCGCGCTGGCGGGCGGCCACCGGGGCATCGGCTGGAGCTATGCGCCGGCAGCGGCTGCCGCCCTGGTCAACGACGTGCTGGCGGGCGTCGTGGCGTTCCGCGGCGCGGCCGACATCCCGGCGGCGGCCGAGGCGATGGCCCGGGCGCTGCGCAACGACGGCCAGGCGGGCGCCGGGGCGATGGCCCTGTCCGCGGTGGACATCGCGCTGTGGGACCTGAAGGCCCGGCTGCTCGGCCTGCCGCTGGCCACTCTCCTGGGCCAGGCCCGCCCGGACGTGCCGGTCTACGGCAGCGGCGGCTTCACCAGCTACGACGACCGGCAGACCGGTGAGCAGCTAGAGGGCTGGACGGAACAGGGCATCCCCCGCGTGAAGATCAAGATCGGGGAGTCCCGCGGCGCCGACGAGGACCGGGACCTGCACCGGGCGGAGCTGGCCCGGTCGGTGATCGGCCCGGCGGCCGAGCTGTACGTGGACGCCAACGGCGGCTATACCGCCAGCCAGGCGATCCGGGTCGCGGCCCGGCTGGCCGACTGCGGCGTGACGTGGCTCGAGGAGCCCGTGTCGTCGCTGGACCTGGCCGGGCTGGCCGCGGTGCGCCGCCAGGTGCTGCCCGACGTCGCGGCCGGCGAGTACAGCTGGACCCTGGCCGACTCAGCCGCGCTGATCGGCGCCGGCGCCGTGGACTGCCTGCAGCTGGACGTGACCCGCTGCGGCGGGATCACCGGGTTCGTGCGCGGCGCGGCCCTGGCCGCCGCCAGCAACCTGGAGGTCTCCGCGCACTGCGCGCCCGCCCTGCACGCCCACCCCGCCTCGGCCCTCCCCAACCTGCGGCACATCGAGTACTTCCACGATCACCAGCGCATCGAGCGCCTGCTGTTCGACGGCACGCTCAGCCCGCAGGGCGGTGCGCTGACCCCCGACCTGACCCGGCCGGGCCACGGCCTGGTCCTGCGCGAGGCCGACGCCGCGCGCTACCGGAAAGCCTGACCGAGGAGGACAAATGGCCGCACCAACCGTTGCTGACTTCCTGCTGGACCGGCTGCGCCAGTGGGGAGTCGAGCACGTCTTCGCCTACCCCGGCGACGGGATCAACGGCATCCTGGCCGCCTGGGGCCGGGCCGGCAACCGGCCCCAGTTCATCCAGGCCCGGCACGAGGAGATGGCCGCGTTCGAGGCCGTCGGCTACGCCAAGTTCAGCGGGCGGCCCGGCGTCTGCATGGCCACGTCCGGCCCCGGCGCCATTCATCTGCTGAACGGGCTGTACGACGCGAAGCTCGATCACGTGCCGGTGGTCGCCATCGTCGGCCAGACCAGCCGGTCCGCGATGGGCGGCTCCTATCAGCAGGAAGTCGACCTGCTCAGCCTGTACAAGGACGTGGCCAGCGACTACGTGCAGATGGTCACGGTGCCCGAGCAGCTGCCCAACGTCCTGGACCGGGCCATCCGCACGGCCCTGGCCCGCCGCGCCCCGACCGCCGTTATCATCCCCTCCGACGTGCAGGAACTGCCGTACGCCGCGCCGGGGCACGCGTTCAAGATGGTGCCCTCCAGCACCGGGACCGACTGGCCGACCGCCGTGCCCGGCGACGCGGCGGTGGCCCGCGCGGCCGAGGTGCTCAACGCCGGCCGCAAGGTCGCCATCCTGGCCGGGCAGGGCGCCCGCGGCGCCCGGGGTGAGCTGGAGCAGGTCGCCGGGCTGCTGGACGCCGGCGTGGCCAAGCCGCTGCTCGGCAAGGACGTGCTGTCCGATGACCTGCCGTACGTCACCGGGTCGATCGGGCTGCTGGGCACCCGGCCCAGCTATGAGCTGATGAAGAACTGCGACACGCTGCTGACGGTGGGGTCCAGCTTCCCGTACACGCAGTTCCTTCCCGAGTTCGGGCAGGCCCGCGCCGTGCAGATCGACATCGACGGCTCGATCATCGGGATGCGCTACCCGTATGAGGTCAACCTCGTCGGCGACGCCGCCGCGACGCTGCGGGCGCTGATCCCGCTGCTGCGGCCCAAGGACGACCACTCCTGGCGGGAGGCCATCGAGGCCGGGGTGGCGGGCTGGTGGGAGACCATGGAGGCCGAGGCGATGGTCGAGGCCGACCCGGTCAACCCGATGCTGCTGTTCCGCGAGCTATCCGGGCGGCTGCCGGAGAACGCCATCGTCACCGCCGACTCCGGCTCCTCAGCCAACTGGTACGCCCGCCAGCTCCGGTTCCGCGGCGACGTGCGCGGCTCGCTGTCGGGGAACCTGGCCACCATGGGGCCGGGCGTGCCGTACGGCATCGGCGCCAAGTTCGCCGCGCCGGACCGCCCGGCCATCGTGTTCGCCGGCGACGGCGCCATGCAGATGAACGGCCTGGCCGAGCTGATCACCGTCAAGCGGTACTGGCGGCAGTGGGCTGACCCGCGGCTCATCATCGCCGTCCTGCACAACGATGACCTGAACCAGGTCACCTGGGAGATGCGGGCCATGGAAGGCGCGCCCAAGTTCACCGAGTCCCAGGACCTGCCCGACGTGGACTACGCGGCGTTCGCGACCGGCCTGGGCCTGGGCGGCATCAACGTCGACAAGCCCGGCGAGGTCGGCCCGGCCTGGGACGCCGCGCTGGCCTCCGGGCGGCCGGTCCTGCTGGACGTCCGCACCGACCCGAGCATCCCGCCGATTCCCCCGCACGCCACGTTCGAGCAGGCCAGGGCCACGGCGAGCGCGCTGCTGCACGGCGACGAGAACCGGCGCAGCGTGGTCGTCGAGGGCATCAAGACCAAGGTGCAGGAGTTCCTGCCGGGGAAGGGGCAGTCGTGACCCGGTTCGGCTACTTCCTGGCCTCCGAGGAGCACGAGCCCGGCGAGATCGTCCGGCAGGCCAAGCTGGCCGAGCAGGCCGGGTTCGACAGCCTGTGGATCTCCGACCACTTCCACCCGTGGCTGGACGAGCAGGGGCAGTCCGGGTTCGCCTGGTCGATGATCGGCGCGATCTCGCAGGCCTGCTCGCTGCCGATTACCACGGCGGTGACCTGCCCGCTGGAGCGGCTGCACCCGGCCATGGTGGCGCAGGCCGCGGCGACCTCGGCGCTGCTGACCGCCGGCCACTTCACCCTGGGCGTCGGCACCGGCGAGGCGCTGAACGAGCACATCCTGGGCGCGCCGTGGCCATCGGCGGACGAGCGGCTGGAGATGCTGGAAGAGGCCGTGGGCATCATCCGTGACCTGCTCGGCGGCGGCCTGGTCAGCCACGCCGGCCCGCATTACACGGTGCAGACGGCGCGGCTGTACTCGGTGCCGCCGGTGCCGCCGCCGGTGTTCGTGTCCGGCTTCGGGGAGAAGTCGGTCCGGCTCGCGGCCCGGATCGGCGACGGGTACATCAGCGTGCAGCCGAGTGCCGAGTTCGTCCGGCTGTTCCGCGAGTCCGGCGGCGGGGACCGCCCGGCCCAGGGCGGCCTGAAGGTGTGCTGGGGACCCGACGAGGCGGCGGCCCGCAAGACGATGCAGCGGCTGTGGCCCACCGACGTGATCCCCGGCGAGGCCGCCCAGCTACTCCCGCTGCCCCGCCATTTCGGCCAGCTGGCCGAGCTGGTCACCGAGGACATGATCACCGCGCCGTGCGGCCCGGACCCGGACGTGCACGCCGCCGGGATCCGCGCCTACATCGACGCCGGGTTCGACGAGGTCTACATCGGCCAGGTCGGACCCGAGCCAGACGGGTTCTTCGAGTTCTACGGGTCCACGGTGCTGCCCCGGCTGCGAGATGAGGCGGCTTGACCGGGTGCGGGCCGGGCGCCGCGCGGCCGGCCGGGCTGGCCGACGGCAGCGGCGCCCGGTGACCGAACCCTGGCGGCCGTGGGCGCTGCGGGAGTACGCGTTCATCGCGGACGGGGAGCGCGGCGCGGTCATCGGGCCGGACGGGGCGATCACCTGGCTGTGCGCCCCGCGCTGGGACAGCCCGGCGGTGTTCGCCGCGCTGGCCGGCGGCCACGGCGGCTACGCGGTCACGCCCGCCGACCCGTGGCATGTCTGGGGCGGGTACTACGAGCCGGGCACGCTCATCTGGCACAGCCGGTGGGTGGGCGCGGGCGTGACCGAGTGCCACGAGGCCCTGGCCCGGCCCGCCGACAGCCGCCGCGTCGTGCTGCTGCGGCGGGTCACCGCCGTCGAGGGCCCGGCCCGGCTGCGGGTCAGCCTGGACCTGCGGGGCGCGTTCGGCCGCACGCCGGTACGGGACCTGTCCCGGTCGCGCGGCACCTGGACCGGCCGCAGCGGCCCGATCCGCTTCCGGCTGTCCGGCGCGGCCCGCGCCCGGCCCGGCGCCGACGGCCAGGCCCTGGCCATGACGCTGACGCTGCGGCCCGGCCAGCAGCATGACCTGATCCTGGAGATCAGCGACCGCGCCCTGGTCGGCCCGCCGCCGGACCCGGACGCCGCCTGGGCGGCCACCCGCGAGGCGTGGCGCGAGGTCGTCCCGGACTGCTCGGGCCTGATCGCGGTCAGCGACGCCCGGCACGCCTACGCCGTCCTGGCCGGCCTGACCTCGGCCAGCGGCGCGATGGTGGCGGCCGCCACCACCTCGCTGCCCGAGCGGCTGGAGAGCATCCGCGACTACGACTACCGCTACGCGTGGATCCGCGACCAGTGCTACGCGGGCCTGGCCCTGGCCGCGCACGGGCCGCACCCGCTGCTCGACGGCGCCGTCCGGTTCATCACCGAGCGGGTGCTGGCCGACGGCCCGGACCTGATGCCGGCCTACACCGTGGCCGGCGGCCGCGTGCCGCGCCGAGCGCGCCCTGCCGCTGCGCGGCTACCCCGGCGGCACCGTGCGCGCCGGGAACCGCGTCACCGGCCAGTTCCAGCTCGACGCGCTCGGCGAGGTGCTGCAGCTGCTGGCCGCCGCCGCCCGGCTGGACCAGGCCGGGCCGGATACCTGGCGGGCCGCGCAGGTCGCCGCCGAGGCCATCGCCAAGCGGTGGCCCGAGCCCGACGCCGGCCTGTGGGAACTCAAGCCGCAGCGCTGGGCGCACTCCCGGCTGGCCTGCGTGGCCGGGCTGCGGGCGATGGCGCACGCGGCCGGCGGCCATGCCGGGGAGTCCGCGCGGCGCGACGCCGCCGACTGGAGCAGCCTGGCCGACACGATCATGGCCAGCCTGGGCGACTGCGGGCATCCCTCGGGGCGGTGGCAGCGCGCCCCCGGCGACGAGCGGGCCGACGCCGCCCTGCTCCTGCCCGTCATCCGGGGCGCCGTCAGCCCGGATGACCCGCGCGCCGTGGCCACGGTCAAGGCCGTCGCCGAGGAACTGGGCCAGGACGGGTTCGTCTACCGGTTCCGGCATGACCCCCGGCCACTGCACCAGGCCGAGGGGGCGTTCCTGCTGTGCGGGCACTGGATGGCCCTGGCCGCCCACGCCCTGGGCGACGAGACCGGCGCCGCGCGGTGGTTCGAGCGCAACCGCGCCGCCTGCGGCCCGGCCGGCGTCTACGCCGAGGAGTACGACGTGCGGCAGCGGCAGCTGCGCGGCAACCTGCCGCAGGCGTTCGTGCACGCCGGCCTGCTGGAGGCCGCCGTCCGGCTGTCCGGCCCGCCCGGGCCGGTTGGCCGTCGTGAGCCGGGTAGCAGCACGTCATGACCGCAAGCACGTCCGGACCGGAAGGGAGCCAGGCATGACGCAGAGCGCAGAGCCAGGCATCACGCAGACAGTGCTGATCACCGGCGCCAGCGCCGGCATCGGCCGGGCCACGGCCGTCCTGTTCGGCCGGCGCGGCGCGCGGGTCGCGCTGCTGGCCCGGGGCAAGGCCGGGCTGGAAGCCGCCGCCGATGACGTCCGCGCGGCCGGCGGGACCCCGCTGGTACTCCAGGCCGACGTCGCGGACCCCGATCAGGTCGACGCCGCCGCCGAGCGCGCCGAGGCCGAGTTCGGCCCGCTGGACGTGTGGGTCAACGTGGCGTTCACCTCGGTGTTCGCGCCCTTCACCGAGATCCCGGCGGAGGAGTACCGGCGCGTCACCGAGGTGTCCTACCTCGGCTTCGTGCACGGCACGAGGGCCGCGCTGGCGCACATGAAGCCGCGCGACCGCGGCACCATCGTGCAGGTCGGCTCGGCGCTGGGGGAGCGGTCCATCCCGCTGCAGTCCGCCTACTGCGGGGCCAAGCACGCCATCAACGGGTTCACCGAGTCGGTCCGCTGCGAGCTGCTGCACGACCGCAGCAGCGTGCGCATCACCATCGTGCAGATGCCCGCCGTGAACACGCCCCAGTTCTCCTGGGTGCGGTCCCGGCTGCCCCGCCACCCGCAGCCGGTGCCGCCGATCTACGAGCCCGAGCTCGCCGCCCGGGCGGTGGCGTTCGCCGCCGACCACGCCGGCCGCAAGCAGTACTGGGCGGGGGAGAGCACCGCCGCCACCCTGCTCGCGCAGAAGGTCGCCGCGCCGCTGCTGGACCGCTACCTGGCCCGGACCGGCTACGACAGCCAGCAGACCGACGAGCCGGGCGGCTCCCGCACCGGGAACCTGTGGGAGCCCGCCGACCAGCCGCCCGGCACCGACCACGGCGCGCACGGCGACTTCGACAGCCGGTCCCACCAGCCGCAGCCCGCAGCTATGGGCCTCCCAGCACGCCCGCCAGGTCAGCGTCGCGGCCCTCGGCCTGGGCGGCGCCGTCGTGGCCCTGCGCCGCCGCCTGGCGCGGCGGCGCGGCCGGTAACGGGCGGGCCGCCGGTCGCCCGGGCGGGCGGCCGGTCACGCGGAACCGCCGTGGGCCACCGTCAGGTCGCCGCGGGGGCCGTGGCGTCCCGGCCGGCCGGGCCGGGCTCCTGCGCGGTGAGCGGCCGGGCGATGTCCTCCAGGCTCTTCTGCTCGGCCCGCACGCCGAGGATGAGCTCGGCCACCCCGGCCAGGATCATCAGGCCCGCGCCGACCGAGAACGCGACCACCGTGTCGGGGACCTTGCCGGTGCCGACCAGCTTCGCGAACAGCAGCGGCCCGGCGATCCCGCCCGCGCCGGTGCCGATGGCATAGAAGAACGCGATGGCCAGCGCCCGGGTCTCCATCGGGAAGACCTCGCTCACCGTCAGGTACGCGGCGCTGGCCCCGGCCGACGCGACGAGCAGCACCGCCGACCAGCACGCGGTCATCGTGACCGCGGTGAGCAGGTGCTGGCTGAACAGGTAGGCGGTGACCAGCAGCAGCGCGCCGGACCCGAGGTAGGTGCCGGCGATCATCGGGATGCGCCCGATGGTGTCGAACAGCCGCCCCATCAGGAGCGGGCCGAGCAGGTTTCCCACCGCGATGACCGCGAAGTAGTAGCCGGGGTTGCGGGTCACGTGGAAGAACGTCGCGAGTATCTGGGCGTATCCGAAGGTGATCGCGTTATACAGGAATGCCTGTCCGATGAAGAGCGAGAAGCCCAGGATGGTCCGCCTCGGGTAGACCGTGAACATCGTCCTCGCGATCGTGCCGAAGCCGATCACCTTGCGCTGCCGGATCGTGATGGACGCCTCAGGCTCGGGCAGCCGGGTGCCGGTCTCGCGCTCGACCCGTTCCTCGATCCCGTCGGCCAGTCGCTCCGCCTCGGCGGCGCGGCCGTGGATGAACAGCCAGCGCGGGCTCTCCGGGACGTTCCGGCGGACCAGCAGGATGACCAGCCCGAGCACCACGCCCAGGCCGAAGCACAGCCGCCAGCCCACCCCGACCGGCAGGCTGCTGGTCACCGGGACGGTCAGCAGCGCCCCGGCGGCCGCGCCGGCCCAGTAGGTGCCGTTGATGATGATGTCGATCCGGCCGCGGTGCCGGCTGGGGATCAGCTCGTCGATGGCCGAGTTGATCGCCGCGTACTCGCCGCCGACCCCGAAGCCGGTCATGAACCGGAACAGGAAGAACCACCACGGCGCGAACGACAGGGCGGTCAGCGCCGTCGCCGCCAGGTAGACGCCCAGCGTGATCATGAACAGCTTCTTGCGGCCGAACCGGTCGGTCAGCCAGCCGAAGAACAGCGCGCCCAGGCACGCGCCCAGCACGTACATGGCCGCGCCGAGCCCGGTGACCTGACTCTGCGTGATGTGGATGCCGCTGCCCGGCATGGCCAGCTGCCCGGAGACATTCCCGACGATCGTCACTTCCAGGCCGTCGAGAATCCAGACCGTGCCGAGCCCGATGATGATCATCCAGTGCCACCGTGACCACGGCAGCCGGTCCAGCCGGGCCGGGACCTTGGTCGTAATCGTCCCGGTCTGTTCGTCACTCATGCGCGGCCTGCTCTCGACGTCAGCACGGATTCGCAGGCCACTGCACTAACCAGCGAGATCGTGATCAAACGTCGGGCCGGCGGCCCGGTCCTCGCGCGCATGCCCGGCCGGTCCGCGGGTACCTGTGCGCACCGTCTCCGAGCGAAGGCGCGGCCCCGCCGCGGCAGGAGACCCGGGACGCGAGGAGAACGCGGCCATGAACTACCTGGCTACCGCCCCCGCCCACGAGGACATCGACCCGGAGCGTGACGCCGTGCACGCCTGGCGGGTGAGCCGGCTGACCGGCCTCGGCCTGGCCCGGCCGGTGGCCGAGGCGGCGGCCGACCGGGTCGACTGGCATGAGATCGCCAGGCTCGTGCACCGCGGCTGCCCGGCGTTCCTCGCGCTCGCCATTGTCGGGTAGGGCCGGCGGCGCCGGGCGGCGGCCCCGCTACCCTGACCGGGCGCGCCCGGCCGCGGGGATCCAGCGGGCGGCCAGGTCCGCGACCCAGGCGGCGGCCGCGCCGGGGTCCGCTGGCGGCGACCCGGTGAGCACGACCTCGGTCACCCCGGCGCCGGCCAGGCCCGGCAGGAGATCGGGCCGGCCATCGGCCAGGGCCACGGCCACGGCCAGGTCACCCGCCGGCCGGCCGCGCCGCGCGCACTCCCGGGCCAGGGTGCTGACCTTCCCGGCCACGGCACCGGCCGGGAGGCCGAACCCGTACCAGCCGTCCCCGAAGCCGGCCACGCGGCGCAGCGCCGCGTCGCTGTTGCCGCCCACCACGACGGGGATCCGGCGGTCGCGCACCGGCCGCGGATTGACCCGCACCCGCTCGAACCGGGTGAACTCGCCGCGGAAGGAGGCGACGTCCTGCGACCAGAGCGCGCGCATCGCGGCGACGTACTCCGCCGCCCGCTCGCCCCGCCCGGCGAACGGCACGCCCAGGGCGGCGAACTCCTCCGCCGACCAGCCCACGCCGATCCCCAGGGTGAGCCGGCCGCCGGACAGCACGTCCAGCGTCGCGGCCTGCTTGGCCACCACCACCGGATTGTGCTCGGGCAGCAGCAGCACCCCCGTGGCCAGCCCGATCCGGCTGGTAACGGCGGCGGCGAAGGTCAGCGCCAGCAGCGGGTCCAGCCAGTCCGCGTCGGCCGGGACGGCCAGCTGGCCGTCGGCCGAGTACGGGTAGCGGGAGGCGGGCGCGTCGACCCGCACGACGTGCTCGCCCGACCACAGCGTCGCGAACCCGGCGGTCTCGGCGGCCGCCGCAACGGCCCGGATCACCTCCGGCCGGGCGCCGTCGCCGATGCCCAGCGCATGCAGCCCCACCCGCACCCCGCTCACCCCCTCGCTGCCGGCCCCCGCCGCCAGCTAGCCCTGTCCTACCCGGCCGGCTGCCCGGATGAGCCCACCTACGGCGACCTCGATGTCCGGGCCAGCGTCCCTGGTCACGGGAGCGCGGCTGGTCCGGATGGGGCATCCCGGCTACCTCAAACGCCCGGCGACGCGCGGCGCCGGCCTGGCTAGCGTCTTGGGACGTGACTGAAGTGCGCTGAACCAGGGGCCGCCCGTCCGGCTGGCCCCGGACATGAGGGGGTCCATCATGCTGGTCCGAACTCGTACCGCCGGCGCGGTCATCGCGCTGGCCCTGGCCGGGTCGACCGCCGCTGTCACCGTCGCCGCCGCCGGTCCCGCCAGCGCCGACGCCGGGGGCAACTCGAGCGTGCAGTACTGCCGGAGCATCGAGTCGCTGTTCCCCGGGCTTAGCCAGGGGGCCTGCGTCAGCTACTACCAGAGCCATGACCGCAGCGCCGCCGCGACGGACGTGTACTTCTGCAAGACCCAGTTCGTCCCGGCCGGGGACTTCTCCAACCTGGGCTCGTGCGTGAGCTTCCTGAACCAGTTCAAGGGGACATAGCCGGCTGAACCGCTGGCGGGCGGTGCGCGTTCACCGGCTATGAACAGGAGTCTTCCGCGCATCGCCGGCCTAGCCGGCCTGGCGGTGACCGTGGCGCTGGCCGGGTGCGCGTCGGCCGCCCGGCCGCCCGCGCCCGCCCCGCGCGGTGCCGCGCTGCTGCACTGGTCCCGGTTCACGCACCTGCCCGGCGTGGTGGACTTCTCGCGGCGGCGGCCGACGGCTCGCTGACCGTGGCCGCCGGGAGAAGCCTGTTCCTGCTGAGCCGGTCCGGCGCGCTGACGCCGTTCGCCCGGGGACCGGGTGGATATGTCGACACCACCGGCTCCGAGGCGTACATCGCCACGGCCGGGAACGGCGCGGTCGCCGGGGCGGGCTGCTCATTCCGGGCCGGCCAGACGTTCGCCCTCCGGCTCGGCGCCCACCCCGGGGTCACCCTGATCAGCGCGAACGGCCAGGCCCGCTCGTTCGCGACGCTGCCCGCCGGGCTGCGCCCCGGCGGCATCACGTGGGACGCGACCGGCAGCTTCGGGCACCGCCTGCTGGTCATCGACCGGGGACCGGTGCACACCGCCGTGCTGGCCGTCGACTGCGCCGGCGGCGTGCACGCGATCACCACCCAGGGCCCGCGCATGGAGGGCGGCATCACGGTGGCGCCTGCCTCGTTCGGCGGGCATGGCGGCGACCTCATCGGGCCCGACGAGGTCAGCGGCCGGGTCTACGCCATCGCGCCGGACGGCACCGTGGTCACGCTGATCGACCCCCGCCTCCCGGTCGGCGGGGACATCGGCGTGGAGAGCACCGGCTTCGTCCCGCCGGGCTTTGCCCCCGGCGGCTTCGCGTACCTCGCCGACCATGCCGAGCCCCAGGCGAAGTACACGGGCACGGACAGCATCCTCCGGCTGCCCGGCCGGGCGCTGATCGCGGCCGGCGCCCGGCCCGGTGACCTGCTCGTCGCCACCGAGGGGGGCGCCCGGACCGTCCTCGTGCGCTGCGCCCGCGCCTGCACGGTGCGCGACATCGGCATCGGCCTGCCGACGTCGCACCCTGAGGGGCACATCGTGTTCACCGGCGGCTGAGCCCGGTGCCTTACGGGCGGTCCCAGTGCGGCGGGCGGTCCTCGCGAAGCCGCTGCTCATGGTCGGGCTCCGGGTATCCGCCCCAGCCGATGTCGCTGTCGTCGCGGCTGCGCTCGGGCAGGGCCGGCCCGGCTGGCGCCGGCGGCCGGCGCGCACCGCCCGCCGGAGGATGTCGAGGGACGGCTCGTCGAACGCCATGAGCCGCACGTGCCGGACGGCCGTGGGCGTCGACCTGATGGCCTCGACGGCGATCCGCGCGGCCCGCTCGGCCGGGAACCCGTAGATCCCGGTGGCGACGGCGGGGAACGCGACGGTCCGGGCGCCCAGGGTGTCCGCCACCTGGAGGCTGCGCCGGTAGCACGAGGCCAGGACGGCGTCCTCGCCGTGGCCGCCGCCTTCCCAGACCGGCCCGACGGTATGGATGACGTGACGCACGGGCGGGTCCAGGCCGAAGGCGGGCGTCGCCATCGCGTCACCCGGCTGGCACGGCCCGATCGCCCCGCCGGCCTGCGCCAGCCGCGGTCCGGCGGCCCGGTGGATCGCCCCGTCGACTCCGCCGCCGCCCAGCAGGGACTCGTTCGCGGCGGTGACGATGGCGTCCGCGTCCTGCGCGGTGATGTCGCCGAGCACGACCTCGATGGTGGTGGCCATGGCGACGAGGCTGCCACCGGGCCCGGCGCGGGGGAAGTGATGTATGCCCATGGCGGACAGGGCGGTGGCACGATGAGGGCATGGGCGCGCGGCGTTTCGATTCCCGGATCACGGCCGGGCCCGGCGGCCGGCCGGTCATCGCGATCCCGTTCGACCCGGATGAGGCCTGGGGCGCCAAGGCCGAGCATCCCGTGAACGGCGTCATCAACGACCAGCGGATCCGCGGCCGGATCGTCCCCGGGGACAGCGGATGGGTGCTCCCCGTGAACCCGTCGCGGATCCGGGACGGGTGCCTGCAAGCTCGGGGCGGAGGTGTCCGCCGAGCTTGCGCCGGAAGGCCCGCAGCGCTCCGGCCTGGCCGATGACATCGCCGCCGCGCTCGACGCCAGCCCGGCCGCCGCCGCGTTCTTCGACACGCTGGCGCAGTTCTACCGCAAGGCCTACCTCCGCTGGATTGACGCCACGACCCGCCGGCCGGACCTGCGCGCGGCCCGGATCGCGGAGGTAGTCCGGCTGCTGGCGGCCGGCATCAAGGAGCTGGCCGCGGCCCTAGCCGCCCCGGCGGTGGCGGGAATCCCGGGGATGCGGATGCCCGGTCAGGGCCGCCGGCGGCCGGCGGGTAGCCTGGTCAGGGCGATCCCTCAGTGCCGCGGACCAGAGCCGTGCCCGCACCCGGCACCCTGGAGGCGCGATGACCGCGGCACCATCCCTGACCGTCGAGTCGCTGCACATCTACCCGGTCAAGTCGCTGCGCGCCATCGACCTGCGCGCCGCCGAGGTCGAGCCCTGGGGGCTGGCCGGGGACCGCCGGTGGCTCGTGGTCGAGGCGGAGGACGGCCGGTTCATCACCCAGCGGACCGACCCGTCGCTGGCCCGGGTCACCGCCCGCTACCCGGCCGGCGATCACGGCCTGGCCGGCGGGCACGGGGATCTCGCGGTGTCCGCCGGGGGGCACCCGCCGCTGCTGGTCCGGCCGCCTGCCCCGGGCCGGGGAGCGGAGATGCTGTGGGTCACCGTCTGGCGGTCGAAGGTCAGCGCCGCCGCGGCCGGCCCGAGGCCGATGCCTGGTTCTCCGGCTACCTCGGCCGGCCCGTCCGGCTCGCGTACCTGGACGACCCGGCCCGCCGCCAGGTCGACCCGGAGTTCGGCCGTCCCGATGACCGGGTGAGCTTCGCCGACGGCTACCCGCTGCTGCTCACCAGCACGACCTCGCTGGACGCGGTCGGCGACTGGCTGGTTGAGGGCGGGGACGAGCCCGTGCCGATGAGCCGGTTCCGCCCCAGCGTCGTCGTGGCCGGCGCGCCGCCGTGGGACGAGGACGCCTGGCGGCAGGTCCGCATCGGCGCGGTCAGCTTCCGGGTGGCCAAGCCCTGCGGCCGCTGCGTGGTCACCACCACCGACCAGGTCACCGGCGAGCGCGGCCGTCAGCCCCTGGCCATGCTCGGCCGGCGCCGCGGTTCGGCCAGGAACTGGTCTTCGGCCAGAACCTCATCCCGGACGGCCCCGGCATCATCGCCGTCGGCGACCCGGTCGAGATAACCGCCCGGGCGGCCTGACATCCGCCGGGTCCCCAGCCGCAGCGCGGGGCGGCCGGCACGCTACCGTGACCCGGTACGGAGGTGCTGCCATGGACGTGCCACCGCCCGCGGGTCCTGTCGTTGACGTGCATGCCCATACCATCGTCCCGGCCCTGACCCGGCTGGTGGCCGGGCAGCCCGGCCTGGCGCAGGAGTTAGCCCGCCCAGCGCCGCCGGGCGTGACTTCTCCGACCCGTACTTCGAGCCGTTCTGGGAGGCCGCCGAGCACCTGGGCGCGTTCGTGCTCATCCACCCCTGGGGCTGCACGCTGGGGGACCGGCTGTCGGCCTACTACCTGAGCAACGTGGTCGGGAACCCGGCCGAGACCACGCTGGCCCTGTCGCACCTGATCTTCGGCGGCGTCCTCGACCGCCACCCCGGCCTGCGGATCTGCGCGGCGCACGGCGGCGGCTACCTGCCGTACTACGCGGGACGGTCCGACCACGCCTGGGAGGTGCGCCCGGAGAGCCGCACCACCGCCCGCCCGCCCAGCGCCTACCTGCGCGACCTGTACTACGACTCGCTGGTGTACCAGGCCGGGACCCTCGCCTACCTGGTCGAGACGGTCGGCGCGGGCCGGGTGCTGCTCGGCACCGACTACCCCTTCGACATGGGCGTCACCGACCCGCTGGCCCGCCTGGACGCGGCGGGCCTCGATGACGGCGCCCGCGCCGCGATCGCGGGCGGCACCGCCGCCGCCCTCCTCGGCATCGGCTGAGGGGCTGCGACGGGGCTGAGGGGCTACCCGGGCCCGCCGGACCGGTCCGGGTAGAAGTACGTGCCAGTCCGGGGGGAGTAGGCGTAGGACGAGCCGGGCGGGGCGGGGTCGGCAGCGCGGCTCCGGATGGCCGCCAGGCCGTCGCCGCGCAGCACGGTGGCGCGGGTCGGCACCGCCGGCGTCCACGGCAGCTCCCGCAGCAGGTCCGCCAGCGCCGGAAGCTCGCCGCCGGCCAGGAACTTGCTGAGCTGGATCCCGGCGTTGCCGCAGCCGCGCTCGCCGCAGGCGCACAGCGGAACCCGCGCTAGCCGGTCGCCGGAGTCGCCGGCCTCGATCACGGCGATGCCGTCGGACTCCTCCGGCTCCCCGGCCCACGCCTCGACGCGGAGTTCGCCGTCCCCGTCGCGGGCGGTGACCAGGAGCAGGAGGCCGTCCCGGACGCCGATGAGCGCCCGCCAGCCGCCGTCGGGCAGCGGCTCCACCCGTTCCGCGCGCAGGCTCCAGCCCGGCCCGGTGACCCGGGACCGGCCCGGATCCGCCGTTACGTCGCTCACGCCTTCATGGTAGGGGCACCGGGCGGTCCGCCGAGGGCGGCGAGCTTGCCCGCCAGCACCGCGCAGTCCAGCCAGCGGGATTGCGGGCCGCCGAACAATAGCGTTCAAACTATTTAATAGCTAATGCTTTGATGGCGAAGGCCCGTGCTAGAGTGCGCTCATGCCGCAGCCGGCCCGCCCGCCGCTCGGCCTCGCGCTGGCGCAGGCCGCCAAGGCCGTGTCCCAGGCGTTCGAGGCCGACCTGGCCGACGCGGGCGGCTCGGGGCCGGTCTGGCTGGTGCTGATCTCGCTCAAGACGCGCCCGGTGCGCAATCAGCGGGAGCTGGCCGAGGCGGTCGGGATCCGCGAGGCCACGCTGACTCACCACCTGAACGGCATGGACGCCGCCGGGCTGATCACGCGGCGCCGCGACCCGGCCAACCGGCGCGTTCACCTGGTCGAGATCACCGAGGCGGGCGAGGCGGCGTTCCTGCGGCTGCGCGACGCGGCCATGACCTTCGACCGCCGGCTCGGGCAGGCCTCGGCCGCGAGGAGATCGCCGCCTTCGAGCGCGTGCTCGACCAGCTCCGCGGCAACGCGACCAGCGCCTGACCGCCCGGCGCCCGCCCTCCTTCGGCACGCCCGCCACCCGGCCTTCCTGGCTATCTTCGACGTGTCATGATTAGATAGCTAAGGATTTGAAGGCTATTCGTTCCGGCGCGGGGGCGCGGAACGCCCCGACGAGGGAGGCGCGAGAACATGGCGGAGATCACGGACGGGACCCGGGCGGAACTGGCGCGGCTGGGCCAGCGGTGGGCGCGGGCCGAGCGGGACGGGGACACCGCCGCCCTGGCCGGCGCGCTGGCCGACGAGGCGGCCTGACCATGCGCGTCAGCATCAGCATCACGAACTACTCCTGGCCCGGCGGCCCCACCGCGATCGGCGCGGAACTGGAGCAGGTCGCCGCCGCCGCCGACGAGGCGGGCGTGGACACCGTGTGGGTAGCCGACCACCTGCTCCAGGCCGACCCGGCTGCCGCGCTCGACGCCGAGATGATGGAGGCGTACACCACGCTGGGGTTCCTGGCCGGCCGGACCCGGCACGTCCGGCTCGGCACGATGGTGACGGGCGTGACTTACCGTGCCCCGGCGCTGCTGGTCAAGATGGTGACCACGCTCGACGTGCTGTCCCGGGGCCGGGCCTGGCTCGGCATCGGGGCCGGCTACCACCAGGCCGAGGCCAGCGCGATGGGCCTGGCGCTGCCGCCCGCCGCCGAGCGGTTCGCCCGGCTGGAGGAGACGCTGCGGATCGCCCGGCGGATGTGGTCGGCTGACGACGCCGCGCCGTTCGAGGGCACGTACTACCGGCTGGACTGCCCGGTGACCAGCCCCGGGCCGGTGCGCCAGCCCCACCCGCCGGTCCTGATCGGCGGCATGGGGGAGCGCCAGACGCTGCGGCTGGTCGCCCGGTACGCCGACGCCTGCAACCTGTTCGATATCCCCGACGGCGGCCAGACGGTGCGGCGCAAGCTGTCGGTGCTGGCCGCGCACTGCGACCGGGCGGGCCGGCCGTTCGCCGAGATCGAGAAGACGCTCAGCACCCGGCTCCAGCCCGGCGAGTCACCGGAGGCGTTCGCCGGGCGCTGCGCGGGCCTGGCGGAACTCGGCATCGATCACGTGGTGGTCCTCGCCGCCGGTCCCTGGCGCACGGACGGCATCGACACGCTGGCCGCGGCCATCCCGGCCGTGCGCGAGCTCGGCGCCCGGTAACAACTCGGCGCTGCCGGATAATGGATGTACGTCTGCCGCGTTTTCGACCGACCGATTAACCCGGCAGGCTTTTCGCGCGGTTTCTTAAGACTAAAGAAATATGCCGCAGTCCGGCTGAAAGCGACGGATAGCGTACGACGAATTCCTGGCTAGCTGTTCGGTACGAGCGCTTTGGCTCGCCTCATTCACGTAGGAGCCGTATTGTTCCGCCGAGGGAGGGGCGGTGGCACGCAGAAACAGCAGTGGCATTGTCGGAGCCTGGGCTGATGCGCAGCGGCAGCGGCAGCGGCAGGCTGAGGCACAGCAGCGCGCCTGGCGTGCCGCGCAGGAAGACCATCAGCGGGCACAGCGCGCCGCAGGCCGTGCCTACGCCAGGGATCAGCGCGATGCGCAGCGCGCATACCAGCAGGCCCGCGAGACAGAAGCCGCGAACCGGACGGTGGAACTGGACGCGCAGGTTGCCGCAATAACGGGCGTGCTGCCTGCAATCCTGGCCGCTCCGCCATTCCAGCTCAGTCGGCTCCGGCGCGAGGCGGTAATCCCGCCGTTCGCACCCGGGCCGCTGGCCGTCCCGGTCGTCGCGCCCGACCCGCGCGCTTACCAGGTCCCGGCGCCCGCAGGCATGCGCGGGCTCAGCCCGGCCGCGCGCAGGGAGCACCAGGAGGCAGTCCGGCGGGCCCAGGCGCAGTATGAGCAGGACTGCCGCGGCGCCGCGGTGGCCGACGGGCAGCGCCAGCGGCAACTGGAGGAGTACCACGGTCAGTATCAGGACTGGGCCGCCCGGCAGCGCCACGCCGCCGCGATCCACAACGGCCGCCTGCAGTGCCGCGACCCGTCGCTAGCCCGGGCCGTCCACCCGGCCCGACAAGCCAGCTCCGGTGCACCCGGCCCGGCTGGCCACGGCGGCCGCGACAGGTGCGGAGCCGCCCGAGGACAACGGCGCCGGACAGGGAAGCCTGCTGCAGATGGACCCGCTCGACTTCGAGGATCTGGTTGCCGAGCTGTTCAAGGCGATGGGCATGGAGGTCATGACCACGGCCCGGTCCGGTGACGGGGGAGTCGACGTCCGGGCGATGGACCCCGATCCCATCCGCGGCGGCAAGGTCGTCGTCCAGGTCAAGCGCTACAGCCAGACGCTGCCCCCGGCGCCGGTCCGGGACCTGTACGGCACCATGCTCCATGAGGGTGCCACCCGCGGGATCCTGGTCACCACGGCCGAGCCCGGTCCCAGCGCCTGCGAGTTCGCTGCCGGGAAGCCGCTCGTGCTGATCGGCGGCAGGCAGCTTGTCGGCCTCCTGGACCAGTACGGCATTGGGCACTACACGGTCACGTGACGCTCCTGGCGTCTCCCGATGGCCGGTCCGGCCCGAGGTGGGTGCGCTCGCCGTCGTGGTCGAGGATGCACAGGACGTCGGCCGCGGCGTCGCGGGCGCCGAACGCGTGCGGCACCATCGTCGAGAACTCCGCCGCTTCGCCCGCCTCGACCACGATGGTCCGCTCGCCCAGCCGCAGCACCACGGCGCCCGACAGCACCGTGAACCAGTCCCGCCCCGGGTGCACCCGCAGCTCAGCCGGGACCCGCCGGGTGATCCGCAGCTTCGCTACCGTCACGCCGCCCGGCCCGCCCGGCCGGGACAGCAGCCAGGTGGTGATGCCGCGGGCCTCGTCGCGGTGCGGGCGGATGACCACGTCGGCGTCGTCGCCCGACTCGACCAGCTGATCGAGGGTGATGCCCAGCGCCCGGGCGATCGGCGAGAGCTGGTCCAGGGCGATGCGCCGGTGGCCGGTCTCGATCCGGCTCAGCGTGGACGGGCTCAGGTAGCTGCGGGCGGCCAGGTCGTCCAGCGACCAGCCGCGAGCCGCCCGCAGGCCCCGGATGCGCTGGCGGACGAGCGTGTCCAGGTCACCGTCTTGCTTCATACGCAATACATTATGCGATAACGGCAAGGCGGCGTTACCGTCGTCGCATGCCGCACACGCACTCTCACCCGGACCTGACGGAGATCCTCGACCTCGACGCCGAAGTCCTGCACGAGCACCACCACGACGTGATCACCTGGGTCGCCGCGCAGGCCCCGGCCGGTGCCCGCGTCCTCGACCTGGGCGCGGGCACCGGCGCCTTCGCCCTGGCCCTGGCCCGCCACCGGCCGGACGCCGAGGTGACGGCCGTCGACGCGGACGAGGCCATGCTGGAGCGCCTGCGGGACAAGGCCCGCGCACTCGGCCCGGGCAGCCGGGTCACGGTCGTGCAGGCCGACCTGGACCAGCCCTGGCCCGCCCTCGGCCCCGCCGACCTGGCCTGGGCGTCGAACTCGCTGCACCACGTGGCCGACCCCGGCTTCGCCCTGGCCCAGGCCCTCGCGGCGCTCCGCCCCGGCGGGGTGCTGGCGGTCAGCGAGATGCAGTCGTTCCCCCGGTTCCTGCCCGACCCGGCCGGCGCGGCCCTCGAGGAACGCGGCCACGCCGCCATGGCCGCGATCCGCGCCGAGGAGGGCATGCACATGGACGCGGACTGGGCTGCCCTGCTGACCGGGGCGGGCTTCGACGTCGCCGCCGAGCGGCGCTTCGACGTCGCCCTGCGCCCGCCGCTGCCCGCCGCCGCGGGCCGCTACGCCCGGGCCTGGCTGCAGCGCATGCGGCACGGCCTCGACGGCCGCCTCAGCCCGGCCGACCTGGCCGGCCTGGAGGCCATCGCGGCCGGCGTGGCGGACCGGGATGACCTGGTCATCACCGCCAGCCGGACCGTCTGGCTGGCCCGGCGCCCCGGGTAGCCGCAGCCCGGCGCGCCACCGCACCCGCCCCCACGCGCTCACCGCACGCACCTCATGCTGCCCGGATATGAGGTCGCCAGGATGGTCGCTGCCTGGGGCGGCCCTGGCCCAATGGGGGCCGGGTCCGTAAATTGATCAGAGCAGCCGGGCGGTCAGCCGCCGGTGGCCGCCGATCGCTTCACGAGGGAACAGGTGCGATGCCCGACGACATCCTTTCTGTCTATGCCCAGACCCAGCCGGACAAGCCGGGCGTCATCGACGACAAGCCCGACGGCACCGTCGTCATGTGGACGTACGCCGAGCTTGAGGCCCAGTCGAACCGGGTAGCGAACCTGCTGCTGTCCCTGGGCTCGGGGCCGGGCAAGAAGGTCCTGTGGTGCGGCCCGAACTCGCCCGAGGTCCTGGCCATCATGGGCGCCGCGCGGAAGATCGGCGCGATCGCCGTCCCGCTGAACTACCGGCTGACCCCGGAGGAAGCGCTCTACGTCATCAACCACAGCGACGCCGACGTCGCCTACGTCGACTACGAGCACGCCCCGATGTTCGCCGGGCTCCGCGGCCAGCTAACGAAGGTGCGGCACGTCATCGCGGTCGGCGGGCCTGCTCCGGACGGGATGCTGGGCGACGCCGACATCGCGGCCGCGCCGTCCAGCGTGCCCGACGTCGGCGAGGCGGTCGGCTCCGGCGGCACGATGATCTACACGTCGGGCACGACCGGCAAGCCGAAGGGCGCGGTCCGGGCCGGCGCCCCGGACCCCGAGATGATGGGCGCCCTGCTGAACCTGTTCGCCTACCGGCCCGACGACATCTACATCACCTCCGGCCCGCTGTACCACAGCGGCCCGAGCGCGTTCATGGGCGCGGGCCTGCTGTTCGGCCAGACGATCATCGTGCAGCGCAAGTTCGACGCCGAGGACTGGCTGCGGCTGGTGGACACGTACCGGGCCAGTTCCACGTTCTCCGCGCCCGCGCTGGTCCGGATGATCTGCGCGCTGCCGCAGGAGGTCAAGGACCGCTACGACCGGTCGTCCATGCGGGTCATGCTGGCCAACGCCGCGCCGTGGAGTTACGCCCTCAAGCAGCAGTACGTGGCCGACTTCCCGCCCGAGTCGCTGTTCGAGATCTACGGCTCGACCGAGCTTGGCGTGGACACCGTGCTGCTGCCCGCCGACCAGATGCGCAAGCCGGGGTCGTGCGGCCAGCCCGCGCCGGGCGTGGAGATCGTGCTGTTCGACGACGACGGGAACCGCGGTCACCGGCACCGGCCCGGAGCATTCCGGCGAGGTCTTCATCCGGTCCAAGAGCGCGTTCGACACCTACTACAAGAACGACGAGAGCTTCGAGTCGAGCAGTCGCGGCGACTACCACACGGTCGGCGACGTCGCCTACTGGGACGACGAGGGCTACCTGTACATCTGCGACCGCAAGACCGACATGATCATCTCCGGCGGCATGAACATCTACCCGGCCGAGATCGAGGCGGCGCTGGAGCAGCACCCCGAGATCTTCGACGTCGCGGTGTTCGGCATCCCGTCCGAGGAGTGGGGCGAGGTCGTGCACGCGACCGTCGTGCGGTCCCCGGGCTCGTCGCTGACCGCCGCGGGCGTCACGGCGTTCGGCCGCGAGCACCTGGCCAGCTACAAGGTGCCGCGCTCGGTCGACTTCGCGGACGAGCTGCCCCGGACCGGATCGGGCAAGATCCTCAAGCGCCAGCTCCGGGCACCGTTCTGGGCCGGCCGCACCGCCCAGGTCGGGTAGCCCCCGAAGGTTTTGCCCATGATCGTGACCGTTTGCCCGGGTATTCTCGCGGAAAAACGGTCACGATCATGGATTGGCCGCTTCTTCCTGGCCGCGTCACCAGCCGGTCGATGCCCAGCTCAGCGCAGATCGCGCGGACATCGGCGCCGCACTGAGTCGACCGTAGCCATCAGCCCGCGCAGCCGGCCAGTGGCCGCCAGGTAGGCCTGGCGCTACCCCGGATGCGGGGCCTGGGCGCGATGACGCCCGGACGCGCCGGTGGTTGCCTGATGGGACCAGCGTCTACCAGTGCGGAGGACCAGCATGCGGCGACATCGGCGGCTCGTGATCGGCGCGGCGGTGCTCGCGTCCGTCGCTCAGCCTGGGCGGCTGCGGCAGTCCCGCCGCCGTCGCGGGGCAGCGGTCGTTCTCCCTCACGGGCACCCGGCTCGTGGTCGACGCCGGGTCATCTGACCTGGCGCTGGTTCCGGGTACCGGGCGGGACGTGCAGGTCCGGCGGTGGCTCAGGGGGACGGCGGCCAGCCCTGGCCATTCGTCGTGGACCCTGGCCGGTGACACCCTCCGGCTGTCGGTCGACTGCGCCGGACTGGTGTTTCACTGCGGCTCCCGGTTCCGGGTGGCCGTGCCGCCCGGCGTCTCGGTAGTGGTGCGGTCGGGGAGCGGCAGCGACACCGTGGCCGGGCTCGCTGGCGCCGTGGTCATCGACGGCGGCAGCGGGGCGGTGCAGGTCAGCGGCACCTTCGGCCCACTGCGGGTCAGCGTCGGCAGCGGGAGCATCACCGCCTCGGCGGTCCGCTCGCCGACCGTGCGCGTGACGGCGGATGCGGGAAGCGTGGACGTCCGCTTCGCGGCCGCCCCCCGGCAGGTCGACATCCGCACCGGCAGCGGCGACGCCACGGCCGTGGTCCCGGGGCACGGGCACCGGCAGCGCCCTGCCCAGGGTGCCCGACGACCCCGGCAGCGCCGCCACCGTGCAGGTGTCCTCGGGCAGCGGCGACGTGACCGTCCTGCCCGCTTCGTGAGCGGCGCGGAACCCCGCTCCGCCCTGTCCAGTCAGGCCACATGCAACCAGTGGTTGCATGATAGGCCTCGACGTGCTACCTTCGGTTGCAGATACTGAGCGGAGTCCGAGGGGGCGGAGTGGTGCCAGGTCTCACCATCGAGCGGGACATCCTGATCGAGGCGCCGGTCGAGGTGGTGTGGCGCACGATCACCGAGCCGGACCAGATCACTCAGTGGTTCGCCGACCGGGTGGAACTCGTCGCCGAGCCGGGCGCCCGCGGTTTCATGGGGTTCGGGGAGCAGGGCGGCCCTGTCGTCGTGGAGGTTGTCGACCGGCCGGCCCGTTTCTCGTTCCGCTGGAACCACCCGGGCGGGGCGGAGCCGGCGGCAGGCAACTCGATGCTCGTCGAGTTCACGCTGACCCCCGAGGGCGACGGGCGGACCCGGCTTCGCGTGACCGAGAGCGGCCACGAGGTGCGGGCCTGGCCCGACGCCGAGAAGCAGCGCTATGCCGACGAGCACCAGGGCGGCTGGGGCGAGTACCTGGACCGCCTCGTCACGCTGGTCGCGAAGCGCCAGCCGGGATGACCGCCGGGGCCGATGACGAGCTGTGGTCGGCCGTCGCCGACCCGTCGCGTCGCCGGGTCCTCGACCTCCTGGTCAGCGACGGCGCGGCCAGCGCGAGCGGGCTGGCCGGGCGGGTCCCGTTCTCCCGCCAGGCCGTGGCCAAGCACCTGGTCGTGCTGGAGCGGGCCGGGCTGATCAGCCGGCGCCGGCACGGCCGGGAAGTCCTCTACCAGGTAGAAGCCGACCGCCTCGACCAGGCCACCCGGGCCATGGCGGAGCTCGCCGCCCAGTGGGACCGGCGCCTCGCCACCATCAAGCGGCTGGCCGAGGCCGCGCACGCGGAAAGCATGAGAGGGAACCGTCATGACCGATGAGTCAGCACGCCGCGAGGCCGGCGCCAGCCGGGTACCGGGCCTGCCCGCGACCGTCGACCGGGCCGCCTTCGAGGCCGGCCTGGACCGGCTGCGGCCGGGAGAAGGCGCACACCCGGGAGGGCGACGCGATCGCCGCGGCCCGGCGTCGCCTGCCCATGACCGAGATGGATGCCAGCCTCCCGCTGACCGGGCCGCGCGGTCCGGTCAGCCTGCTGGAGGCGTTCGAGGGGCGCCGGCAGCTCATCGCCTACTACTTCATGTGGAACCCGGCCGGCCCGCGCCCGAGCAGTGCGAGGGCTGCACGTTCTACACCACCCAGGTCGCTGAGCTGTCCTACCTGCACTCCCGCGACATCACCTACGCGGCCTTCTGCCAGGGGCCCTACGACGAGAGCATCCGGTACCGCGACTTCATGGGCTGGGACCTGCCGTGGTACTCGGCCGGCGACTCCGCCGCCGCGCTGCTGACCGGGCGCCAGGCCTGCCTGTTCCACCTGGTGTGCTACCTGCGGGACGGCGACCGGGTCTTCGAGACCTACTGGACCACCCGCCGCGGCGTCGAGGCGATGGACTACAGCTACGCGCTCATGGACCGCACCGTGTACGGGCGGCAGGAGCCGTGGGAAGACTCACCCGATGGCTGGCCGCAGGACCGCTCCAACACGCGCACCGGCGCTGGCGCGCCGGACTGGCCGCCGATCTCAGCGTGGCCGGACGGGCGCCCCATCGCCCAGTGGCCGCGCCTGGCGGCCGGCCGCTCCGACGACCTGACCGCCGGGCGGCGGATAATGGGCTCGGGCTGAGACAACGGGCTCCAGGCTGACCCGCGGCCGAGGGGGACTCATGTACATGTATCCGCCGGCATCACGCCGGTTCCCGAAACCCGCGCCTGCCCGCCCGCTCACGGGGATCCGACACTGGGCGTTCCGGCTCATGCTGCTGGGCGCCGCGCTCGAGGTCTTAGCGGGCGTCGTGGCCGTCCGCACGGAGAATAGCCTGGTGCCCGTGTTCAGCCGGTATGACCCGCGGGACGGCCCTGGCCTGGCGGCGGCTCACGGCGGGACGCTGCTGTTCGAAGCCGTGATCGCGGCCCTGTTCTGGCTAGTCATGGCCTTCCTCAATCGCTCCGCCCGAGGCGACGTTCCGCGCGCATTCTCGGCCGCCCTGTTCCTCATGGGCACGAAACTCTCCTGGCTGTACCTGCACGAGGCGAACTCCGCGGGAACGCGCGTCATCACCGTCACCATCTGGCTCGTCGGCCTGGCCGCGGTCACGCTGCTGTTCCGCGACGAGCTGTCCGGCCTGCTGCGGGCAGCTCTCCGAAGGACCCGGATCTCGGCCTGACCGGATCGCCCCTCCGGGGCAGGTCAGCGGCGCGGTTCACGGCCGTCGTCGCGGAGGTAGGCCAGGACGGCCAGGACGCGGCGGCTGGTGTCGTCGGTCTGGGGGAGGCGCAGCTTGGCCAGGATGCTGCCGACGTGCTTGCCGACCGCGGCCTCGGAGACGACCAGGCGGCGGGCGATCGCGGCGTTGGAGTGGCCCTCGGCGATGAGGGCGAGGACCTCGCGCTCGCGCGGGGACAGCGCGGCCAGCCGGTCGCGGCGGCGGCGTAGCAGCTGGCTGATGACCTGGGGGTCGACCACCGTCCCGCCGGCCGCGACGCGGCGCAGCGCGGCGATGAACTCCTCGATGTCGGCGACCCGGTCCTTGAGCAGGTAGCCGACGCCGCGGCCGTCGCCGGAGTCGAGCAGGTCGGCGCAGTAGCTGTGCTGGACGTACTGGCTGAGGACGACGACGGCCAGGCCAGGCCCGGGCGCGGCGCAGCTCGGCGGCGGCCCGCAGCCCCTCGTCGGTGAACGTCGGCGGCATCCGGATGTCGGTGATGACCAGGTCCGGATCGTGGGTCGCTACGGGCACGGGCGGCCAAGCGGTCGAAGCCGCCGGGCGAGCAGCACGGTCCGGGCCGCCTCCCGGAGAACTCCGCACGCAGCACGGATCCGGCCGCCCGCGGGCTGGAGAGCAGATCCGCCGGCCACCGCCCCGGTCGGCCAGCCCGGTCAGCCCGGTGCCGCGCCCGCTGTCGGCGCCGCCGCGGCCGTTGTCGCTGACCTCCACGGCCAGCACGCCGCGGTGCAGGCGGGCGGTCACCCGGGCGCTGGTCGCGCCGCTGTGCCGGGCCACGTTGGTGAGCGCCTCGGCGACGACGAAGTACGTGGTGTTCTCGATGTGGCCGGGCGGCCGGGCGGCCAGCGGAGCGTCGACGGTCACCGGCACGGCGGCGGAGTCGGCTAGCTCGTCCAGGGCGGCGGGCAGGCCGAGGTCGGTCAGGACCTGCGGCTGGATGCCGTGGATGAGCTGCCGCAGCTCGTCCATGAGCTGGCGGGCCTGCTCGTGCGCGGCGGTCACGGCCGGGGCGGCGGGGGAGCCGGGCGGCAGGTCGAGCCGGGCCAGGCCGAGCTGCATGGTGAGGGTGACCAGCTTCTGCTGGGCGCCGTCGTGCAGATCACGCTCGATCCGGCGGCGCTCGGCCTCGAAGGCGCCGGCCAGCCGGACCCGGGACCGGGCTATCTCGGTCAGCTCGGCCCGCAGCTCATCGCCCGGCCCGCTGGTCAGCAGCGCCCGCGCGACGGCCGCCTACCCGCCCGCCAGCAGCGTCACCAGGTAGGGCAGCAGGGGCACAGCCGCGAGGCCGCCGATGGCAAAAGGCACCGCCTGGGCCACGGTCGACGCCTGGCCGAACGCCAGCGCGACCGGGGCGCTGCCCGGCTGCTGGGCCAGGACCAGGAACGGGCTGGCGATCAGGGCCGCGGCCAGCAGCACCGCGAGCAGCGCGGTGACCGACAGGGCCGGCGCCACGGTGGCCAGCAGGCAGGCATAGGCGGTCTCGCGCCAGGCGGCGGGGTCGGCGTACCGGGCGCGCAGCCACGCCCGGAGGCCCATCCGCCGGCAGCAGCAGGCCGCCGGGGACCGCCGGGCGGGTGTCGGCCAGGCCCAGGCGCCGCCGCTCCGCCGCCGCGACCGGAACCGCGATCAGCGGGCCGAGCAGGGCGAGCAGAACGGCGCCCAGCAGGACCAGGACCGCCACCAGGCCGGGCTGGCCGCTGACCGACCCCCAGCGCGCGGCCAGGATCAGCCACGGCAGCGCCGGGACGGCCAGCGCCCGTCGTCATCTGGCTGGTCGGCCGCGACGGGCGGCCCGGCGCTTATTCCGCGGAGATGGTGATCTCCTTGTCGGTGATGAACTCCAGCAGGGCGGGCGGCCCTCCTCGGTGGCGGCGATGCCGCGCTTCAGCGCGCCGACGATCTCGGCGGGGTCGGTGATCCGCTCGCCGTAGCAGCCGAACGAGCGGGCCATGTCGGCGTAGTGGCCGGTGATGTCGGTCGCGCCGTACTTGGCCTGGGACACCGGCATGATCGGGATCTCGATGGCCATGGAGGAGTTGTTGAACAGGATCGACAGGATCGGGATGCGCTCGCGCGCGGCGGTCTCCAGGTCCATGCCGGTGAAGCCGATGGCGGCGTCGCCCCAGACGTTCACGCACAGGTGGTCGGGGCGGGCCAGCTTGGCCCCCATGGCCAGGCCCAGGCCGTAGCCCAGCTGGGTGGTCTTGCCCCAGCCGATGTAGGTCAGCGGCGCGGTCGACTCCCAGAACGGGGTCATCTGGTCGCGCGGGCTGCCCGCGTCGTGGGTGATGGTGGTCCGCTCCTTGTCGGCCATCCGGTTCAGCTCGGCGATCACCCGGTACGGGTTGATCGGCGCGGTGTCGCAGGCCAGGCGCGGCGCCCATTCCGCCAGCCACTCGCGGCGCAGCGCGGCGATGCGGTCCGGGACGTCGCTGCGGGCGTCCGCGGCCGACCGGGGCAGGCCGTGCATGGCGGCGCTCAGCGCGGCCAGGGTGAGCTGGGCGTCGCCGGCCAGGCCGTACTGCGCGGGCACGTCCTTGCCCAGGTCCATCGGGTCGAGGGTGGCGTGGATGATCGTCTTGCCCTTGGGCATGCCGACGCCGAAGCCGGTCAGCGCGAAGCTGCAGCCGATGCCCAGGATGACGTCGGCGTCGGCCAGGAACCGCCGCACCGGGCGGGGGTTGGCCCGGCCGCCGCTGCCCAGCGACAGCGGGTGGTTCTCCGGGAACGCGCTCTTGCCCTCGATCGACGTGGTCACCGGGATGTTCCAGGCCTGCGCCAGGTCCCGCAGCTCGGCCCAGGCCCGCGCGTAGTGCACGCCCTGGCCGGCGTAGATGACCGGCCGCTCGGCGGCGGCCAGCACCTGCGCCGCCTGCGCCACGGCCTGCGGGTCGGGGGCGGTGCGCGCGGTGAAGGCGGGCACGTACTCCCGGCCCTCGGGGACGTCCTCGTTCCACACGTCGAGCGGCACCTCGATCAGCACCGGGCCGGGCCGGCCGTTGCGGAGCTGGAAGAAGGCCCGGCGCAGCACGTCGGGGGCGGCCCGGCCGGAGGTCACCGGCTCGGCCCACTTGGTCACGTGCCGCATGTTCAGCGTCGAGTTGAAGTTGGGGTAGTAGTGGGCCAGGTGCCGGGGGTAGCCCGCCGGGATGACCAGGATCGGCACCGACTCCGAGAACGCCTGGGCCACGCCGCCGAACGCGTTCTCCGCGCCGGGGCCGTGCTGCATGCAGAACACCCCCGGCCGGTCGCCGGAGCTCAGCCGCGAGTAGGCGTCGGCCATGTGCAGGCCGGTGCGCTCCTGGCGGACGATGATCGTGCGGATGTCCTCCTTGGCGGCCGCCTCGATCAGCGGGTTCACCGGGTAGGCGAAGAGGATGTCGACCCCCTCGGCCTTCATCGCCCGGGCGATGGCGCTGGCCACGTTCATCGGTTCGGCCCCCTGTTCATCGGGTAGGGCTGCCACCGCTCTAGTACCGCACGGGGCAGAACAGTCGGATTAACGCAGCTCATCGGCCATCTGCCGCGCAATACCAGGGCAACCTCGCGGGCGGCCCGACGGCGTGTCTCGGGGCGCATGCGCGTGCTGGCCGACGCGATGTGCGGGGTCACCACCACGTTGTCCATGGTCAGCAGCGGGTTGTCGGGCGCGGGCGGCTCCTGCTCGGTCACGTCCAGGCCGGCCCCGGCGATGACGCCGTCGCGCAGCGCCTCGATCAGGGCCTTCTCGTCGATGATCGAGCCGCGGGCGGTGTTGATGAGGCCCGCCCCGGGCTTCATCCGGCTCAGCGCGGCGGCGTCGATGGCGTGCTCGGTCTCGGCGTTGTGCGGGGCGTGCAGGGACAGGTAGTCGCTGCGCTCCAGCAGCTCGGCGAAGCCCACCGGCTCGACCCCGGCGCCGGTGACCTCAAGCTCGCTGACGTACGGGTCGTAGGCGATGACCCGCATGCCGAACGCCGCGGCCCGGCGGGCCAGGCAGCGGGCCACGTTGCCGAACGCGTACAGCCCGAGGGTCTGGCCGAGCAGCCGGTCGCGGCGGCTGAGCACCGGCCGGGCCTCGTACCACTCGCCGTCGCGGGCCATCCGGCTCATCTGCGGCGTCATCCGGGCCACGTTGAGCAGCAGCATCATCGCGTGGTCGGCGACTTCCTCGATGAACACGTCCGGCACGTTGGTGACCACGATGCCGGCCGCCGTCGCGGCCTCGACGTCGACCATGTCGACGCCGACGCTGCCCACGCCGATCACCACGCAGCGCTCCATCGCGTCGATGACCTGCTTGTCGACCCGCATGCCCCAGGAGGTGATGATGGCGTCCAGGTCCCGCGCGCCGTCGGCGAACTCGGCCGGGGTGTCGGCGGGGATCTCGATGATGTCCGCGATGGGGGCCAGCGCCTCGAACTCCAGCGCCCAGCGCTGCTCGACGCTGCGGCTGGTCGCGTGCACCGGGAGCCGGATGCCGACCCGCTTGCGAGCCGTCGCGTCGGTCATGCCCGTGGTGTCGGTCATGCCCGCATGCTAGATCGGCGTCATGCCGGGCAAAAGGGGCACCCCGGCCCGGGCCGTCCCGGACCGGGGTGCCTGCCGGCTAGGAGGTCACCGTGACCTTGTCCGGGGCGTCGGCCTCAGCCGGGGCGTCGGCCTCGCCGCGTCGTCCGCGGCGCGGGCCTCATCCGGCTCGGTCACCGCGGCGGGCGCCGGGGCCTGCTCGGTGGCGGGCTCGGTCACCGGCTCCGTGACCGGCGCGGCGCTGGCGGCCCGCTCGCGGTCGGCGATCCGGGTCTCCTTGACGCCGATGACCGTGAAGCGGCCCAGGGCCAGCGCGGCGAGGAACACGATGACGACGCCCAGGCCGGTGAAGAACCCGATCTGCTCCGCCACCCGGGCCACGGTCCCGCCCACCGGCGAACCGGCCCCGCTGCCCGTCATCCACAGCACGCTGAGCACGCTGCCGACCGCGAACCACGCGCCGCCGAGCGCGGCCAGCCAGGCGCCGAGCAGGGCCACCGGCCGGGCCTTGCTGGCCAGCACGATCAGCCCGCCGATCAGGACGGCGGCACCGGGCAGCACCTCGAGCCAGAGCCGGCCCGAGGTCCAGGACCAGGCGGTGTCCGGGGTGTAGGCGTAATGGAAGTCCGGGCCGATGAACGGAATCAGCCCGCCCCAGGCACCGAGCAGGACCAGCAGCACGCCGGTGAGCGCGCCGCGGCTGCGCGGGACTCGCATGATCTCGGTCATCTGGATCACTCCTTGCGCAATGGCCGATATATAGGCCCATCAGATCCCCGGCAATGGCCTGGCCAAACACGCGCCCGCCGTTACCCGGGGCGCCGGGCGGGCGCAGGCGCGATGGCCGGGCCGGGGAGCGAGATCAGTTGGTGACGGTGACCGACGGAGCGTGGCCGTTCCGGTCATGGCGCGTGTGCTCGTCGTCGAGGACGATCCGCTCGTCCGGTCGGCGATGGTGGCCGACCTGACCCACCGGGCGCACGCGGTGCGGACCGCCGGCACGGCGCTGGACGGGCTCCGCGAGGTCAGCCAGCATCACGCAGGCCCCGGACGCGTTCATGACCGCGCTCGGCGCGTTCTGAGCCCCGGCCCCGTGCGCCGCGGCCCATCCCCGCTCCCCGCTCCGCGGCGCACTGGGCCGGCCCCGTCCACCCGCTAGCCAGGCAGCGGGTGGATCATTCAGGATTAGCCCGGGCCGCCAACGAGGGAGCACATGACGATGAGCCGCGACGCAGCGCAGCCCCCCGGTGATCGCCCCGGCCGCGACGGCGAGCCGCTCTCGTTCGACACGACGATCGCGCACCCCGCCCGGGTGTATGACTACCTGCTCGGCGGCAAGGACAACTACGAGGCCGACCGGGACGCCGCCCGGCTGGCGCTGGCCGCGATGCCCTCGATCGGGGCGGCGGCGCGGGCCAACCGGGCGTTCCTGCGCCGGGCGGTGGAGTACCTGGCCGGCGAGGCCGGGATCCGCCAGTTCCTGGATATCGGCACCGGCCTGCCCACCGCCGACAACACCCACGAGGTCGCCCAGGGGGTCGCGCCGGACTCCCGGATCGTGTACGTCGACTACGACCCGATCGTCCTGGCCCACTCCCGGGCGCTGCTGGACAGCACGGCCGAGGGGGCCACCGCCTACATCCAGGCCGACGCCCGCGACCCGGCGGCGATCCTGCGCGAGGCCGCCGCCACGCTGGACTTCAGCCAGCCGGTCGCCGTGATGCTGCTCGCCGTGCTGCACTTCATCGCCGATGAGGAGCACCCCGGGCAGATCACCGCCGCCCTCATGGACGCCGTGGTCCCGGGCAGCTACCTGACCATCTCGGCGGTCACCAACGACATCGGCACCGACCAGGTCACCAAGGCGGTCCGCGACTTCAATACCCAGCGGGTCGCGGCCCGGATGCACCCCCGGACGCACGCGGAGATGTCCCGGTTCTTCGCCGGGCTGGACCTGATCGAGCCCGGCCTGGTCCCCATCCAGCAGTGGCGCGCCCCGTTCGATCCCGAGGCCGTGATCTCCGCCTACGGCGGCGTCGCCCGGAAGCCCTGACGGCGGGTCATGGCCGGCTGTTCGTGATCGAGTCGAGGACTGCCGAGGCGTAGGCCGCCGGCTCCTCCTCCCAGACGAAGTGCCCGGCGTCGATGATCACGAGGCGGCTGGCGGGCAGCCGCTGGTCGAGGAACTCCGCGTTGGCGAGCGGGACGACGCGGTCGTGGCGGCCGTTGATGATCGTGACGGGCACCGTGATCTGCGGCAGCAGCCCGGCCAGCTCGGGCAGTTCCTCGGGATACCGGCGGACGTAGCGCATCGACTCGGCGAAACGGTCGCCCTCGTAGCAGGTCAGGTAGTCCGCGCGGACGTCGTCGGGTATTCCGCCGGCGATGGTGTCGACCGCGGCGCCGACGATCACGTGCGGGTCCATCCTGCGGTATTTGCCGAGGTCCGGGTCGAGCACCCACGATGCCAGCGGCTCGCCCAGCTGGATCGGGACCGCCGCTCCGCCGGTGCCGACGATCGCGCTGGTGAACCGCTCCGGATGCGCGGCCACCGCGAACAGGGCGGCCGCCGTTCCGACGTCCGGGGCGACGATGTGCGGCGCGCCCAGGCCGGCCTCGGCGACAAGCCGGGCCAGGAACTCGCCCATCGCCCGCGGCGACAGGAGGTCATCCCGGCGCTCGGAGGCGCCGAAGCCCGGCAGGTCGACGGCGAACAGCCGGGCGTGCCCGGCCAGCGTGGCCCAGATCGGCGCGAACGCGTAGACGCTCTCCGGCCACGGACTGGTCAGCAGGACCGTGGGCCGCTGCGAGCCGCCGCTGTCGGCGTACCGGATCCGGACTCCGTCGATCGCCGCGAAGCGGACCTGCGGCATCGTTGTCGTTGGCATGTGGCAGTCCTCCCGCGGTCGGCGTCCCGCACCCGGCGCTAGTTCCTGGCTGGCCGGGCGGGGCCGAAGAAGTCGGTGAGCAGCTGGCTGACGCGCTCGGCCTCGTCATGATGGACCCAGTGCGACGCGTCGGGCAGGCGCTCAACCCGGTCGAGGTTCGGCACGTCGTCGTGGTCGGGCTCGGCTAGTTCCTCGCTGAGGTAGCGGTCCCGCTGCCCCCAGATGACCAGGGTCGGCGCCCTGACCGGGCGAAGCGCCGCTTCAGCGCGCCTGGGGGAGTCCGCACCGAGGACCGGTAGTAGTTGATCATCCCGGTGGCCGCGCCCGGCTGTGACCACGCCTCGACATAGCGATCGATCTCCTCCGGCGTGTAGGCCGGGTCTGCGTCGCGCAGGAAGTGCCGGAAGAACCGCCAGTGGTCGGCGTGCACGACGGTTTCCGGCAACTCCGGGAGGTCGAAGAAGAAGAAGTACCAGGACTTGCGGAGCTGGCCCGGGTGGTGCAGCCCCTGCGAGAGCTTCCGCGGGTGGGCCGCGTTGAGGATGGCCAGCCGGTCCACCACCTCGGGATGGTTCATCGCGGTGGCCCAGGCGATGCTACCGCCCCAGTCGTGACCGGCCAGGAGCGCGGACTCCGCGCCGCGTTCGCGGATCAGATCGCGGATGTCGGCGGCCAGCTTGCCGATGTCGTAGGCGGCGACGCCGTCCGGCTTGGATGACAGGTTATAGCCGCGCGTGTCAGGTGCGACGACCCGGAATCCCGCCGCCGCGAGCGGTCCGATCTGCTCCCGCCACCCGTACCAGAACTCGGGAAAGCCGTGCAGCAGGACGATCAGTGGTCCCTCGCCGGCCTCGACGTAGTGCAGCCTCGCGTCGCCGATCTCGGCGTAGCCTTCGCGGACGCCGTTGCCCTGGTCCAGCATCATCGCCCCCCGGTGCGACTGGCTCGATCCAAGTTCCCGCTTATGCCCGTGAACAGGCTGCCTGAACCCTCACGCGGGCACTGGCCGGGTGCCGCCGCCCGCGTTTGAACCGGTCCCGGCAGGCGCACGACAACACTGCGCGCTTCCGATCGGGCAGAGCCAACGTGAGGACGGGGCGACCGCCGTGGCCAAGGGATACGCCGAGCTTCCGAACGAGGTAGTCCGCGCCGCCAGCGGCGTCGAGTACGCCTACCGCGACTCCGGCGGCGACGGCGCGGTGCCGCTGGTCCTGATCCAGCATTTTCGCGGCAACCTGGACAACTGGGACCCGGCGCTGATCGACGCGCTGGCGGCGGCCCGGCGGGTCGTGACCTTCGACAACGCCGGAGTCGGCGGCTCGACGGGCGCCACCCCGGACACTATCGAGCAGATGGCGCGCGATGCCATCGCGTTCCTGGCCGCCATCCAGGTCAGCGAGGCGGACCTGCTCGGCTTCTCGATCGGCAGCTTCGTCGCCCAGCAGATCGCGCTCGTGCGCCCGGCCATTGTCCGCAAGCTGGTTCTCGCCTCAGCGGCCCCGCAGGGCGCCGCGGGCATGCACGGCTGGGCACCCGAGGTCATCGGCGCGATCGGCACCCCCGAAACCAGCCCTGACGCCTACCTTGACGTGTTCTTCACCGGGTCAGCGTCAAGCCGGCGCGCAGGCCCGGGTGAAGATCTACCCCGACTCAGCGCACGGCTTCCTGTTCCAGCATCACGCCGAGTTCGCCGCCGACGCCGGCGCGTTTCTCAGCGACGCCAGCTAGCAACCCGAGACCGGAGGTCAGCATGTCTCACTCAGGCAGCACGTTCGTCATGGTCGCGACCTACCCAGATGAGGCAGCCGCCCGCGAGGACTACCAGGTCGTCAAGGACGCCCACGCGGCCGGGCTGGTTGGCTCCTACGACGCGGCGGTCATCACCAGGGACGCCCGCGGCAAGGTCCACGAGAACAAGGACGAGACCGCCACCCGCCACGGCGCCTGGTGGGGCGTCGCCGCCGGCGCGGCCGTCGGCGTCCTCTTCCCGCCGGCCGTCCTGGGCGCCGCCGCGGCCGGCGGCGTGATCGGCGGGGTCAGCGGGCACCTGGCCAGGGGAATGTCACGCTCGGACGCCAGGGCGCTCGGCGACTTCATCGACCCCGGGCAGGCCGGCCTGGTCGTCGTCGGCGAGAGCAACGTCCAGGACGCCATCAACAAGGCGGTGACCAGGGCGGAAAAGCAGGCGGCCAGGGAGCTTGACGTGCACCCCGGGGACATCGACCGCACGCTGCAGGAAACCGTCCGGGACATGTGACCCGGACGGCCGCGCCGACCAGGTCACAGGTCTTCTTCCTCACCGGCCGCCCGGACAGCCTGGCCGCGGTATGCGTAACGTCACTGCACCCCGGCTCAGATGGCGGTGCGGCCGCCGTCGGCGGCGAAGACCGCGCCGGTGACGTAGCTGGCCCGGGGCGAGGCGAGGAACGCGACGACCTCGGCGATCTCGCCCGGCTCGGCGGGCCGGGAAAGCAGGGTCGTGGCGCCGAGGGCCTCGGTGCGCCCGGACGCGGCCCCGCCGGTCAGCACCGGCCTGGCGGGCATCGATCGCCGCGTCAAGTTCCGCCGTCGGCCCGAACCACGAGATCCCGGCATTATTGACCAGCACGTCCACCGTGCCCGCGCGATCGACCAGGTCAGCGAGCTGGGCCAGGTCGGTGAGGTCCGCGGCGACGAACCGGGCGTGGCCGCCCGCCGCGGTGATGGAGTCGGCCACCGCCGAGCCGCGGGCGGCGTCCCGGCCGTGCACGACCACCTCGGCGCCGCGGCGGCCCAGCTCTTCGGCCGCCGCCCGGCCGATGCCCGAACTGGCCCCGGTGACCAGGGCGCCCATGCCCTCAAGATCTCGCTGCTGATTCATCTCCCGCCCGTTCCACGACTCGGAGTACCTCAACCATGCGCGGCCCGGGCGCGGCCACGGTCGTTAACGTTCCGGAGATATTCCCGGACGCTCTTTGAACCGCGCGGCGCGCGAGAAATGCTGGCAGGAAGGCAGGCGTGGCCCGGCGCCTCTCGACTACTGGCACGCGCCGGAAGAGGGCTAGCTCCATGATGACGTACCGCCGTTTAACGATCGGGATCGCGGCGCCGGTGATGGTCGCCTCCGCCCTGTGGACGGCCGGCGGCAGCGCCGCCGTGGCCGCGCCGGCCTGCCCCGGCCGCCGCCGCGGTCCGGCCGGCGGTCACGCCGTCCGGTGCGCCCGCCCTCGGGCCGAACGTCTACATCTTCACGCCGAGCATGCCGCAGAGCCAGATCCAGGCCACGGTCAACGCGATCGCCGCCCAGCAGGTCCCGAACCAGTTCGGCACCCAGCGCTACGCCCTGCTGTTCGAGCCCGGCACCTATGGCTCGGCGGCCGACCCGCTGATCTTTCAGGTCGGCTACTACACCGAGGTCGCGGGCCTGGGCGCCGAGCCGGGTGACGTCACCATCAACGGCACGGTCGATGTCTACAACCAGTGCTTCCCGACCACCGACGGCAGCAGCGACTGCATCGCCCTGGACAACTTCTGGCGCTCGCTGTCCAACCTGACCATCAACGTCGCGGGCGGGACCGGCTGCCAGGCCGCGACCGAGTTCTGGGCCGTCTCCCAGGCCGCGCCCATGCGCCGGGTCGACGTCAACGGCGGCGCATCCCTGATGGACTACTGCTCGGCCGGCCCGCAGTTCGCCAGCGGCGGCTTCATCGCCGACTCGGCCTTCACCGGCGGCACCGTGGTCAACGGCTCGCAGCAGCAGTTCCTGGTGCGCAACACCGACCTCGACGGCTGGAGCAACGGCGTCTGGAACCAGGTCTTCGCCGGCGACCCCGGCGCCCCGCCGCAGAGCTTCTCGGCGACCTCCGGCCTGGCCGGCGGGACGGCGCCCTACACCACCCTGGCCACCAGCCCGGTGACCCAGGAGGAGCCCTTCCTGCAAGACAGCGGGGGCACCTTCAGCGTGTTCGTGCCTGCCCTGCGCCATGACTCATCCGGCCCGTCCTGGGCCTCGGGCACCACGGCCGGCACCGCCGTCAGCCTCGGGCAGTTCTTCATCGCCGCGCCCGCCACGCCGGTCGGCGCCATCAACGCCGCGCTCGCCGCCGGCCTCAGCCTGATCCTCACCCCCGGCGTCTACGACCTCAGCGCGCCGATCCTGGTCAGCCGCCCCCAGACCATCGTCCTCGGCCTCGGCTTCCCCACCCTCGTCCCGAGCCGCGGCCTG
Source organism: uncultured Actinomycetota bacterium (assembly GCA_963731085.1). Taxonomy (GTDB): domain Bacteria; phylum Actinomycetota; class Actinomycetes; order Streptosporangiales; family Streptosporangiaceae; genus DASUBV01. The sequence continues at coordinate 789,364 of CAVSUF010000018.1, read as the reverse complement.
GCCGCGATGCGGGTGACCGCGCCGGTCGGCGTCAAGCTGTCCGGGATTATCTTCGACGCGGGCCCGCAGACGTCGCCGGTGCTGCTGCAGGTCGGCGCGCCTGGCGCGGGAATCCTCGGCGACCCGGCTGACCCGACCCTGGTCCAGGACGTGTTCTTCCGCATCGGCGGCGCCACCGCCGGGTCGGCCACCGACAGCCTGGTCGTCAACAGCTCCGACGTCATCCTGGACGACATCTGGGCCTGGCGCGCCGACCACGGCGCGGGCGTCGGCTGGACGGCCAACACCGCGAGCACCGGCGTCATCGTCAACGGCAGCCGCGTGACCGCCTACGGCCTGGCCGTCGAGCATTACCAGAAGAACGAGGTCGTCTGGGCCGGCCAGCACGGCACCGACATCTTCTTCCAGAACGAGATGCCGTATGACCCGCCGAGCCAGGCGGCCTGGATGTCGGGCCCGGGCCAGGACGGCTACCCGTCGTTCGTGATCGCCCCCGGCGTCACCAGCTTCGCCGGCTACGGGATGGGCAGCTACTCGTTCTTCGACCTGGGCGTGCCGATCGAGTCGGCCACGGCGTTCCAGGTGCCCCGCGCGCCGGGCGTCGCGCTGCACGACGTCTTCACCCGGTTCCTCAACGGCTCGGGCAGCATCGACTCCGTCGTCGACGGCACCGGCGCGGCGGTCACCGCGGCCAGCCCGGGACCGAGCGACGTGGTCAGCTTCCCCTAGCCGCGCCGCCGCACGACCGGGACCGGGGCTGGCCGGCGGGCAGCTCGCCGCCGGCCAGCCTGGCCCGCCCCTGTTACAGGTTGAAGGCGGAGGTCATCGTGGTGGCGGAGGCGGCCTGGCCCAGGGCGGGCAGGCCGAGCAGCTGCTCCGTGGTAGCCAGCAGCGAGTAGTGGCTGAACAGGGTGGCCGAGCTGGTGCCGGCCACGGTGCTCGGGCTCACCACGATGGCGGGCACGTTGCAGCTGCTGTCGGAGGTGTTGGACACGCAGCTCTCGCCGTTGCTGCCGCCCGACCCCTCGTCCCAGGTGATGATCACCACGGTGCTGTCGCTGGTGTACTCCGAGCTGTCCAGGATCGTCGGCAGGTTGCCGGACAGCCACGAGTCGCCGTCCGCGATCGTGCCGTCGTGCATGTCGTCGATCAGGTTCGGCGTGATGAACGAGAACGCCGGCAGCTTGTTGCCGGACAGGTCCGTGGCCAGCTGGGTGAACGGCACGTCGTCGGCGGAGCAGCCGGACAGGGACGTGAAGTACGGCGGCGGGTTGTGCCGCACCGCGTACTCGCCCGAGTTGGACTTGTCGCACGCCGACGGCATCGACTCCTCGTAGGCCTTCCAGCTCTCGCCCTGCCCGAAGATGCTCGGCGCGGACGTGTCGCACTTCTTCGAGGGCGAGCAGTCCGGCTCGAATGGCGCCAGCGCGCTCAGGCTCAGGCCCGAGGTCGCGCCGACGTAGTTGGGCAGGCTCGGGTGCGTCAGGTTGTGGTAGTTGGTGGCCAGGCCGCAGTCAGTGGCCAGCGAGTTCAGGAACGGAGCCTGGGAGGTGTTGCCGATGATGTCGCCGAGGCTGTGGTTCTCCATCCAGATCCAGATGACGTGCTTGTAGGCCGGCGGCGCGGTGACCGTCCCGCACGGCCCGGAAGCGGCGGCGGCCGGCCCGGCCGCGCTGCCCGCCGTCGCTAACGCGCTGGCCGTCAGGATCAGCGCGGCCGGCAGAGCCAGGAATAACTTGCGCACATGCACCTCCGTGGTAGTAACTGTCCGCGGATCGAGCGTGAGCGCCCAGTACGGCGAGATCATGAGCGATGAGGAAACGCCCCGTGAATGTCTTCCGAGATGGGCGTGGCGAGGTGCGTGCCGGGTGCGGCGAATCACCGGCCCGCCGGCCCTCGCTTGTTCTATAATAGGTAGAGCATTATTCGCGCGACCGCACCCTTGACAGAGCAACCGGGGGCTGGATGCCCGGAAAGGACGGCTCGGTGAGCCAGGCGGGTGCCGGGGCCGGGCCGTCGCTGGCGGCCGGGCCTGCGGCGATAGAGGTCAGTCACCTGACCAAGAACTTCGGCAGCCGGGCTGCCGTCGCTGACGTGTCGTTCAGCGTCGCGCGCGGCGAGGTGTTCGGCTTCCTGGGCCCGAACGGGGCGGGCAAGACCACGACGGTGCGGATCCTCGGCACCCTGATCTCGGCCACGGCCGGCTCGGCCACGGTGGCGGGCCTCCCGGTGGGGCCGGCCAGCGCGGCGCGGATCCGCCAGCGGATCTCGGTCATGCCGGAGTCCCCGGGGCTGTACCAGCGGCTGACCGTGACCGAGAACCTGCAGTACTTCGCGCGCCTGTACGGCCTGGCCCGGCGCGACGAGCGGATAGCGGAGGCGCTGGCGGCGGTCGGCCTCACCGGGCGGGCGCACGACCTGGCCGGGAGCCTGTCCAAGGGACTGCGGCAGCGGGCCGGGCTGGCCCGGTCGCTGCTGAACGATCCGGCGGTCATGTTCCTGGACGAGCCGACGTCGGGACTGGACCCGGTGGCGGCCCACGAGGTGCACGGCCTGATCGCCGCGCTGCGCGACCGCGGGGTCACGATCTTCCTCACCACCCACCGGCTGGAGGAGGCGGAGCGGCTGTGCGACCGGGTGGCGATCATGAACACCACCCTGCGGACCATCGGCCGGCCTGATGAGCTGCGGCAGACGCTGTTCAGCAAGTCGCTGGCCGTCATCACCGCCGCTCCGCTGGCCGAGCCCGGCCGGGTGTTCGACGGCCTGCCGGCCGTGCGGGAGTGGCACCCCGCCGATCAGGCGGGCGACGGGCCGGCCGGCGGCCTGCCGGCTACCTGGTGTCCGTCACCGATCCGGCGCAGGCGGCGCCCGCCGTGACCAGGGCGCTGGTCGCGGCCGGAGCCGATGTGCTGTCGATCGCCGAGGCCCGGCACACGCTGGAGGATGTCTACCTGCAGCTGGTCAGCGACAGCGAGGGACCGCCGCGGTGAGCGCCAGCACGGCCCGCGTCGGCGCGGTCATCCGCAAGGAGCTCACGGAGTTCCGGCGCAACCGGCTCATCGTCGCCACGGCGGCCATCCTGCCCGTGCTGTTCCTGGTCAGCCCGACCGCGTCGATCCTCGCGATCAAGGCCCAGCGGCTGAGCGCGGAGCTGCCCAGGCGGGTCGACGCGTCGCTGTTCATCCCGCTGCTCATCCCGGTGTTCGTGCCGGCGCTGCTGAGCGCGTACGCGGTGGTCGGCGAGCGCGACCAGGGCACCCTCGAGCCGGTACTGACCACGCCGGTCGGCCGGGCCGAGCTGCTCATCGGCAAGGCCGCGGCGATCTTCATGCCCGCGGTCCTGCTGTCCTACCTGACGTTCGGCGTCTTCCTGGCGATCACGCAGCTGGCCGCCAGCCCGCCGGTGGCCGCTGCCGTGCGGCACGCTCCCCAGCTGCCCGCCACGCTGGTCTTCATCCCGCTGCTGGCCGCCTGGGCCATCTGGGTCGGCCTGGCCATCTCGTCCAGGGCCACCGACACCCGGGTGGCGCAGCAGCTCAGCATCCTGGGCAGCCTGCCGCCGGTAGCGCTGGCCGCGCTGATGTCGTTCCGGGTGATCAGCCCGACGCTCGGGCTGGTCGCCGCCCTGGCCGGCGGCCTCCTGGTGATCGACTGCGCGGCCTGGCTGGTGGTGGCCCGGCTGTTCGACCGGGAACGGCTGGTCACGGGCCGGGCGCACTGACGGCCGACTCGCACATGAGGGAGAACAGGCAGTGGCAGCAACACTCCGGCTGACCCGGCAAGGCCAATTCGGCTTCGAGCTCCGGCGCGGCCGGTTCGGGATCTCGGTCGATGGCCGCGACATCGGCTCACTCGACTACGGCGACACCTTCGAGGCGCCGGTCGAGCCGGGACACCACACCCTGCGGATCCATGCTGGCCGGTACTCGAGCCGGGACCGCTCGTTCGACGCGGCCGACGGCGACGCCGTCAGCTTCCGCTGTCACGGGGCGATGCTCTGGCCCCGGTGGGCGGCGTCGTTCGTCCGGCCGGATCTCGCGATCTCGCTCACGCGCGGGTAGCGGAACGGCGGAGCAGCCATGCTGCTGAGCATCGAACCCGATGGTCCCGTGCCTATCTACCAGCAGATCAGGGACCGGATCGTGGAGGCCATCGCGGACGGCCAGCTGCCGGCGGGGTCCGGCCTGCCCGCCACCCGGCAGCTCGCGGTCGACCTGGGCATCAACTTCCACACCGTCAGCAAGGGCTATGACCTGCTGCGGCAGGAGGGCCTGCTGCGGATCGGCCGGAAGTCCGGCGCGGTCGTGGCCCACGACGCTGGCAGCGGCCGGCCCGGCCCGGCTGGGAACGGGACTGGGCGGGCCTGGCGGACGCTGCTGGCCGAGGCCACCGCCCAGGGCCTGCCCGCTGCCGACATCCTCCGGCACTGCCAGGCCGCGCTGGCCGGGTTCGCCGCCGCCGCGGCCCCCGCCGCGCCAGCCGACGCCGGCGCCACGGCCGGCGCCACGGCCGGAGCCCGGTCATGACGCCGGCCGCCCTGACCGGGTACGTCACCGTGCCGCTGTTCGGGGTCCTGATGTGCACGGCGCCGGCGGTCACCCGCCCGACACTGCAGTTCGGGGTCCGGGTGCCGCCGTCCCGCACCGGCGCGGCGGTGATCCGGCGCGAGCGGCGCGCCTACTACCGGAGGTCCGCGGCGGTGGCGGTCTGCTGCGCCGCCACGGCGATCATCTTCGCGGGATCCGGGTCCCGGTGGCTGCCCAGGATCATCCTGCTGCTGGAGGTAGCGGCGGACGTGACCTGCGTCTGGCTGGCGCGCCGGAGGATCATCGCCGTCAAGACCGGGGAAGGCTGGTTCGCCGGCCTGCGGCAGACCGTCGTCGCCGACACCAGCTGGCGCACCCAGCCGCAGCCGTTTCCCGTCCGCTGGCTCATCCCGGCCGTCAGCGTGATCGCCGCGACCATCGTCATCGGCGTCGCGCGCTACCCCCACCTGCCCGGTCACCTCGCTACCGGGCTGGCCGGGCCGGGCGGCCGCCGCGTCCCCAGGTCGCCGTTCAGCGCGTTCGCCCTGGTGATCGGCCAGCTGCTGGTCACCGGCCTGTGGACCGGGATGATGATGCTCATCCACCGCTCCCGGCCCGACCTCGACACCGCCGACCCCGCTGCCTCGCTCCGCCGCTACCGGAGCCTCCTCGGCAGCTATACCCGGGCCGCGCTCACGATGCTCGCGCTCCTGGACCTGACCTTCCTGCTGGCCGCCCTCCAGCGATGGCAGCTCTACCGCCTGCCCGGCGCCAGCGCCGCGCTGCCTCTCGGGCCGGCCGCGGCCGGCGTCCTCATCCTGATCGCCGTCGCCCTGCGGGCCGGCCGGGACCGCGTCCGCGCGGAGCGCGGCGGACAGCGTCCCGGCGGGGCGGTGGCGGCCGGCCGGGACGACGACCGGCTCTGGAAAGCCGGCCTGCTCTACGTCAACCGCGCCGACCCCGCCATCATGGTCGCCGCCCGCATCGGCGTCGGCTGGACTCCTAACTTCGGCAACCCGGCCGCCTGGCTCATCCTCGCCGTGGTCATCGCCACGGTGGCCGGCCTGGCCGTGATCAGGATCGCGGCCGGCCTGTGACAGCGGCGGTCATGGCCGGTGCAGGAACTCGATCAGGTTGCCCTCCGGATCGACGATGAACGCCATCCGGACGCCGGCCTCCGGCGACGGCCCGGGTGGCATGACCGGATGCCCTCCGCGCTCGACCGCGCGCTGGCAGGCGGCGTCCAGGTCGGTCACGTCGAACGCCACGTGACCGAAGCCGGCGCGCAGCGCGGCCTCGGCCGGGCTGCGCCGGCTTCCCCGCGCCCGCCGTGCCGGGCCGGTGCAGCAGTTCCAGCCGGTAGCCGTGCACCGGGTGGATGAGCATCTCGATGCTCAGGTCCAGCGCCTCGACCCGCAGCGTGAGTTCCGGCACCAGGCCGAGCACGCCGGCGTACCACGCGACCGCGGCCGGGAGGTCGGTCACCGCCAGGCCGACATGATCCAGGCGGGCATGATCCAGGCGGGCGGTGACGGCACCGGGGTCAGCCATGGACGTTCAGTCCCTCCGGGTCGCGGGTCAGGTACGAGGCGAACCGGCCGCCGGCGTCCGCAGCGGCCCGCACGGCGCCCAGCCGGGCGAAGGCCGCGTCGGACAGGAACCGGTCCTGGCGCCGGGTGAAGTCGGTGTCGCCCAGGTAGGCGCCGGCGCCGTGCGCGGCCAGCCCGGCGGTCCGGCCGTGCACCCAGGCGGCGTGCCGGTCATCGTCGGCCGGGTCGGCGTAGATCACGTACGTGGCCACGTACACGTTGCCTTCCACCGAGAACGCCATGTCCGCCCGGTCACCGCCGGGTGCCCAGCCATACCAGATGGAGAACGAGTGTTCCGTGTCCAGCCCCGCCCACAGGTCGCGGAGCAGCGGGGCCAGGGTTTCCGGCGGCGCGTTCGTCCAGGTGCAGTCCACCGCGTAGCGGTAGCCCTCGGGATTCTGCGCGGCCTGGGCCTCGTTCTCCGCGGCCAGGCTGGTCCGGCCCTGAACGTGGCCCAGCGCGCGGCCGGCCAGCGGCCGGCGCCCAGCGGCGCCAGCAGCGCCCGCGCCTCGGCGTCGGACCCGGCCATCACGGTGGTGTGCAGGAGCAGCACCGTCCCGGCCGGGCGGGCCGTCCCGGCCGCCAGCGGGACGTCGGCCAGCCGGGTCGCCGCCACGACCGGCTCGACCCGCCGGTCCAGTCCCGGCAGCGCGGCGTGCAGCCAGGTCAGCAGCGCGACGGTGTCGTCCAGCCGGAACGTCGCAGTGTCGTGCCACATCACCGGCGGCGCCGGGTAGGTCCGCAGGTGAAACCGGGTGACGACGCCGGGGAAGCCCGGCCCGGCGCCGCGCGCCGCCCACAGCAGGTCGCGGTGGTGCGCCTCATCGGCGCGGATGAGGTCGCCGCCGGCGGTGACCACGTCCGGCCTGCTCGTAGCCGGGCTCGCCGCGAAACAGCATGCGGCCAGGGGACAGCGTCATCCGACGACCGCCGCGCCACCGTCGACCGGGATGTTCGCCCCGCTCACGTGGCCCGGCCGGGGGCCAGCACGAAGACCTGGCCGGTCTCGCCAGCCAGGCCCGCCGCCCGGCGCTCGATCTCCCCGGCCAGCGCGGCCTGCGCGGCGGCGATGTCCTGCACCTCGCGGAAGTGCGCCCGCTTCTGGGCCAGGGTGATCACGGACTCCTCCAGGCCGGCTGGATCGTCGAACCGGACGACGGCGGCGCCCGCCTCGATGCCCAGCCGCCCCCGGGCACCGCAGGTGGCGCACTCGGCCCGCGTTCCGTCAATCGTTACCAGGGAAAGGTGGCACAGCGGGCACAGGCCGGGCTCGCCGCGATACTCCGCCGCATCGAAGGGAGTTCCCAGCTGCGTCCCGACGCTCCGGCCGACCCGGGCGGCGGCGGCCAGCGCGCCGGCGTCGAGGACCACCGAGCGGGGCAGGCCCGCGCCGCCGGCCAGCAGCTGGTCGACCACGGCGATGTGCGCGGAGAACGTGATCTGGTGCAGCAGCGGCAGGGCCAGGGACTGCCACTGGGCGGCCCGCGCGCCGCCGACGGCGATGAAGCCGGCCACCCGGGGGCGGAACACCCGCTCGTCATACGGGAACCGGACCGGCGGGTCCTGGCCCGCCGCCAGCATGGCCCGGTAGCTCTCCGCGAACGCGACGTCGGCCGGCCCGGCCAGCCGGTCGGCGGCCAGCTTGAGCCCGCCGGGGATGGTCCGGGAGTAGATCGGCGTCGCGACGAGCAGGCCGTCGCAGTCCATGAACTGGTCCCACAGCCACGGCCCGTGGTCCGGGGCGGCGCCTTCGCGCCCGGCGCCGTCGCGGCCGGGCGGCGCGGGCCGGGCCGGCAGGGTCAGGTCATCCAGCCGGACCAGGCAGGCCTCGGCGCCGGCCGACGCGGCCTCGCTCAGCGCGATCCGCAGCAGGATCTCGGCGCTGCCGCCGGGGAGCCGGCGCACAGGCCGAGCAGCCGGCGACCAGGGGCGGTGGTCATGCCCCTCCTCGGTACTCGTGCCGGCCGGGCGCCGCGTCGCGGCGGGACCCGTCCGGGAGCACCACCTCGGCGGTGGTGCCGGGCGGGACGGTCACCGACAGGCGCAGGCCGCCATCCGGGCCGGCCTCCCAGGCCGACTCGATCCGGCCGTACGGGCTGTCATGCCGCGCCCGCGCCCAGGTGATGCCGCCGCCGGGGCGGGGCTCGACCCGGAACCGGCGGTAGCCGGGGAACTCGTCCAGCAGCGCGATCCCGGCCACGTAGCGGTGCAGGAACATGATCACCGCGCCCCGGGCGTAGTGGTTGAGCGACCCGTGCGGCACGCCGTCCGCGTCGATCCCGTCCCAGCGCTCCCACATCGTGGTCGCGCCCTGGTCGATCATGTACAGCCAGGACGGGATGGTGTCGGCCAGCAGCAGGTCATAGGCCACGTCCAGGTGGCCGGCGTCGGCCAGGGCGGGCAGCAGCAGCGGCGTGGCCAGGAAGCCGGTGCCCAGCCGCGTGCCCGCTGCGCGGATCAGCGTCACCAGGCGGCCGGCCGCGGCGGGCCGCTGGTTCTCGGGGAGCAGGCCGAAGGCCAGCGCCCGGGCGTAGGTGGCCTGGGTGTCCGGGTCCAGCCGGCCGTCTTCGCGGGCGTGATCCCGTTCGGCTTCCTCGAGCCGGCCCCGCCGTGGCCGCCGTCGCGGGTGACGCTGGCCGGCGACGCCGCCCACGCCATGCTCCCGACCCTGGGCCTGGGCGCCAACCTGGCCCTGCGCGACGCCGCCCGGCTGCTGGACCGACTGTCGGCCGCGGCCCGCGGCGAAGCGGACCTGATCGCCGCCATCGGCCGCTACGAGGAGGACATGCGCGACTACGTGTACCCGTTCATGCGGATGACGATGGATCACGATCGTCAGTTCGGCGGCGGGGCACTGGAGGAGCGCGACCAGCCCGACGGCGCGGCAGCCCGCTGACCGTGCTCCCGCGCGCGCTGCATCACGTCGGCTACTGGGTCGCGGACCTGGACGCCGCGGTCCGGCAGTGGGAGACGGACCTCGGCGTCGGCCCGTTCGAGATCCTGCCGCACATCGCGTTCGAGTCGTTCCTGCTCAGCGACGGCGGCGCGGCGCGGGGCGGCGTGCCGTTCGATCACTCGGCGGCGTTCGCCGCGTGGGGGCCGGCCGTCGTGGAACTGGATCAGGTACACACGGTCGATGACGGCCTGGCCGCCGCCTACGGCTGCGTGCCCGGCGCGGTCAGCCACGTGGCCTGGGTGGTGCCTGACGTGGCCGCCGAGAGTGCCCGGCTGGCCCGGCTGGGCTGCGAGCTGATCACCGAAGCGCGGTCCGGCCCGGTCCGCGCGGCCTGGCACCGCGGCGGGCCGTTGTTCCCGCACCCGATCGAAGTGCACCAGGACGCCAGCGTCATCACGAGCATGCACGCCCGCCTGTCCGCGCTGGGCCGTAGCTAGCCGGTCGGCTGAGCCAGACGGCGGCGAGCGGGGCTGGCGGCCCGAGCGCTATCGGCCGAGTGCTGCCGGAGGATTCGGCGGCGTGTCGGTGGCCGCGCGGTCTCGCCGGCCCGGGATCAGCTAGCCGACGTTGTGCTGGTCGGGTCGGGTGGTGTAGGTGCGCCCGGCCGGGGTGGTCCACCGGAAGACGCCCGGCTCGGGCTGGGTCAGGGTCCAGCCGGGGAGCTGCTTGAGCTGGTGGTCCCCACGGCACACGCCGCCCAAATTGCATCCGCAGGTCACGCCGCCGAGGTGATACGGGCGGGTGTGGTCGAGGTCGCCTTTCCAGGCGGGCTGCCCGCAGCGCGGATTGCGGCAGGTCTGGTCGCGGGCGATGACGAGCTCGCGAATGCGGGGCGGCGGGCGGTAGGACGCGCTCATGCTCGCGTGCGCGCAGCCGCCGGAGGCGTTCCGGTCAGCGTCGGCTTCCCGGCGGGCGACGTCCGCGACGCGACGCGCGGCGGCGGCGATGCGGGTACGGAAGCCGGCCAGTTCGCTGAGGTCTGCCCGGTCTCCGCCGCGCGGTTCGCGTCGATCCGCCGGGTCCCTGCCGGGCGGTTGGCCTGGGTTCGCCGGGTCCCCGCCGGGCGGTTCGCCTGGGTCCGCCGGATTCCCGCACTGCAGCTTGCCTGCGTCCGTCGTTCCCACGCAGGGCCGGGCAGCGTCGGCGTCATCGGCCGACATGACCACGCTGACCCGGCCGACCGTGGGCGCGGGCGGCGGAGACATCAGCTTCCGGTGCTCCGGCGGCCGGTGACCCGGCGGGTCCGGTGCGCGCCTCTCGGACTGGGCGGTGGAGGCGGGGCAGGCGGGTGACGGCGATGGCGCGGCCATCCGGGCCGACGAGGATGACACGCCACTCGGTGGCATGGTTGCGGGCGCCGAGGCGGGCAAGCTGACGGGCCTGGCCCGCCGTGATCGGGCCGATGCGCCCGAGCGTTCCCGGCGCGTCTGCCTCGCCGGTGAGCGTGCGCCACGGCAGGACGACATCGAGCAGGCCGCCTGGCGGCGGCCGACCGTCACCAGGCGGATCGGGGCTGGTGACGCGGATGGGCCCGACGGCGGAGGGGGCGGGTGGCCAGGCGGGGATGATGCCGGGGTCGGCGTAGTGGTCGTGGTCGAGGGGGTCGCCATGGTCGGGGTCCCAGTCGGCGTAGCCGGGCGGGAGCGGCGGGCGGGTGTCGTGCCAGCCGCTGTCGGCGTCGGGGAGGTCGGTGTCGGTGAGGGGCGGGGCGTCGGTCCATGGCCCGGCCGGGGGCAGGTCGCTGCCCGGAGGTCGAGTGCCATCGGAACGGGGCGTCGGGGTGCCGCCGGCGTCCCCGGTCGGCGGCCGCTCTAGGAGGCCATTGGTCGGAGCGAGGTCTCGGTCTCTGGCGCGCGGCCGGTCCTGGCGGCCCGAGGTGCCGTCGCCGCGACTGCCGGCAGCCTGGCTGCCATGGACGGCACGCGGAGCCCCGCCGCCGTCGGGCGGGTCTGCGACCGGCGGGCTGCCGTTCTCGTCGGCGTCAGGCGGATCGCCGTCGTCCTGGTCGCCGTCGGGCGGGTTGGTGTCCGGCGGGCTGCCGTCGGGCGGGGTGCCGTCATCCTGGTCGTCGTCGGGCGGGGTGCCTTCGTCATCGTGGGCGTCGGGCGGGTCGGCGTCGGGCGGTCCGTCGGCCGGGGGCGGGATGAGCGGCAGCGTCCCGAGCAGCAGGCCGATGTAGGCATGGGCGCGCAGGAGGTCGATGCCGCCGCCCGCCCCGGCTGCCTTCATCGCCCGGGCCAGCGCCGACAGCCGCGCCATCGCGGCGGCGGCGTGGGCGGCGGGCAGCCGGGTGCCGGTCAGCGTCGCGGTGCAGTCCTGGTCGGGATACAGCGTCACCTTCGCGCGCCGCTCGGCGGCCTGGCGGCGCTGCTCCGCACCGTCGGGGTCCGCGGCGATGACCGCGCGGCGGACCGCGGCGTGCAGCTGCGCGTAGGTCTGGTCCCCCGCCCGCGGCAGCACCGCCGCCTCCACCGCCGCGGCGGCCTCATCGGACAGCGGCGCGACCGCCTCGGCCAGGATCCGGGCGCGGACCAGGTCGATCCGCCCGGCGGCGAGCGCGGCAGCGGTACCCGGTAGCCGCCAGGCCAGGGCCAGCGCCAGGCCGGTCCAGGCCTCCGCCCCGGCCGAGGACAGCACCAGCTCCAGCGACACCTGCGCCGCGGCATCCCGGGTGACGCACGCCGGGCGGCCATCGGGGCGTAACCCGGCGTCCGGGTCGCGGGCAGCGGACCGGGCGGCGATCTGGGCGACCATGGCCAGCTCCCCGGCCTGCGCCCACGACGCCACCCGCCGGAACGCCGCCGCCACCGCCGGCGCGTCGTAATCCGACACCCCGCCCGGGTCACAGCCCGACAGCCACGCCGCCAGGCCCGGCCCCGCCGGCAGGGTCTCCGCGACCGCGCCCGCCACGCTCACCGGCGGCGGGGCATCGTCCCGGTCGCGGGCGGCCAGCTCATCAGCCAGGTCCGCGTCCTGGTCCACGTCCTCCCACCGCGGCGCCGCCCGGCCCAGCGCCTCGAACACCGCGTCGGCGTCCAGCTGGAACGACCAGGCCAGGCCATCGCCCTCCGTCGGCGGCGGAGCCGGACGCCAGGAGCTGAGATCACCGGTACCTGGTCCCTGGCCGGAGCCGGAGCCTGAGCCGGGACCCGCACCTGAGCCGGGACCCGCACCTGAGCCGAGGCGCGGCCGGGAGCCAGGCTCAGGCTCAGGGCCAGGGTCGCCGGGCGCATCAAGCGGGTCGCGTTGATCAGTCAACTCCGGGCACCTCCTCCCTGAATCCGGCCAGCCTCCTGAACCGGCCAGCTCATTCGCATCGGCCATCGAGTGCGAACCTGCTAGATCAGAGTATCGGGAGGGTGTGACATTCCAGAGATCGAGGCGATTTCTTATTCGATTCAGTGCCGAGAGGTCTTACCTAGCTGCGGGGCAGCGGCCAGTAAGAGCTGGCCACGGCTGGTCGGGTCAGTCTGGGCGGCCCCGGCTCGGCCGTCACGGGGCGGTGCCGTAGCCGGCTGTCGGACAGCACCAGGGTGATCCGGAAGCCGACATCTCATTCATGGCGACGATCAGCACGAGGGTGGCGTTACTGCACGTCAGTCACGCGCGCATCCTGGCCCGGCCGCCGTCGCCGTCGCCAGGCTCCCGGCTCTCTATCGCGCGGCCGTGCCCCCGGCGGCGGGAGTGACGGTCGGCGGGTCCAGGGCCAGCCGGGCTGCCTCGGGGCCGGTCATCTCCGCCCCGGCCGTCAGCAGCCGCGCCACCTCGGCCGGCCCGAGGGCGGCGGCGGCGCCCCGGTAGCGGTCGGTTCGGCTGGTTGAAAGCGGCAGCCGGGCCGCCCTGCGCAGCGCGGTCGCGGCGGAGGCCAGCAGCACGGCGCGGCCTGGGTGGCCTTCGCTGACGGCCAGGTCAGCGAAGCTGAGCAGGCTCCGGGCGATGCCTTCCCGGCTGCCGATGGCCAGGCTGAGGTTCAGGCTCTGGGCCAGGTAGTCGCGGGCCTCGCCGGGCTCGCCCAGGCTGAGCGCGACCAGGCCGAGGCTGACCAGGCAGCGGGCGGCCTCGGGCTTGGGCATGGCCTGCCGCGTGAACGGCAGCGCGGCCAGATAGTACTCGCGGGCGGCGGCCAGGTCGCCGCCCGCCCGGGCCAGGTCGCCCAGCCCCACCTGAGCCCGGGCGACCGCCCAGTGCACGCCGGTGCGCTGGGCCACGCCCATGCTCTCCTGCGCGCACGCTCGGGCCTCCTCCAGGCGGCCGACCCGGGCCAGCGCGGCGGACCGGTGGCTCAGCGCGAACGCCTCGTTCCACCAGTCGCCGGCCTGGCGGGCCAGGTCCAGGGTCTCGCCGGTCCAGCGCAGCGCGTCCTCCGGCCGCCCGTCGGCCAGGGCGGCCCGGGCCAGCACGTTCTGCGCGAGAGCGGCGAAGTGCGCGTCATCGGCCGCACGGCACATGTCCAGGGCGGCCCGGGCGAACGACTCGGCGGCGGGCAGGTCACCCAGGCCGAACGCCACCATCGCCCGGTCGGCCAGGGCCGGGCCGCGCGCCTCGCCGGGCACGGCCGGCTGGCGGGCGCCGAGGAACGAGTCGAGCCACCAGGCCGCCTCGGGCAGCGCGCCGACCGAGGTCCAGAAGATCCGCAGCCCGGCGCAGATGCGCAGGCCGGTCTCGATCTCGCCGTGGTCCAGGGACCAGGCCAGCGCCTCGCGCAGGTTCCGGGCGTCGGCGGCGTAGCCGCGGAACAGGTTGTACACCACCGGCCAGGTCACCGGGACGGTGGCGCGGGCGATGCGGACCAGGTACTCGGCCCGCTGGACGGCGTAGTCCCGCAGCCGGCGGCCCAGCAGGTCGGTCTCCCCGGCGGCGACCAGCCGGGCGGCGGCGAAGTCCCGGATCGCGCCGGGCATCCGGTACCAGTCCTGGCCGGGGGCGCGGGGCTCGGGCTTGACCAGGGCCGTGGCGGTCAGCCCGGCCAGCAGGTAGCTGACCCGGATCGCCGGGAGGCGCTCGTCGGCGCACACCTGCTCGGCCATCTCCAGGCTGAAGTTGTGGAACACCGACAGCCGGCGCAGCAGCATCTGCTCGGCCGGGTCCAGCAGGTCATGGGCCCACTGGATGGCGGCGTCCATGATCTCGCGGGGCGGGGCCGCGCCGGCGGCCACGGCCGGGTCGGCCAGCCCCGGCGACGCGGCCAGGCTGGCGCGCACCTGCTCGGCGTCGGCGATGGGCAGCCGGGCGGCGGCCAGTTCCAGGGCCAGCGGCAGCCCGCCCATGATCCGGCAGATGCCGGTGACCGCCGCGCAGTTCCCGGCGTCCACGGTGAAGCCCGGCGCTGCCTCGGCCGCCCGGGCGGCGAACAGCCGCACCGCCGCCGCGCACTCGGCCCGCTCCGGGCAGGTCTCCCCGGCCGCGGGCAGACTGAGCACCGGGACCGTCCAGACCACCTCGGCGGGCAGCCGCAGCGGCTCCCGCCCGGTGGTCACCACCCGCAGCCCGGGCGCGCTGTCCAGCAGCGCCTGGCACAGGCTGGCGCAGGCGCCGGCCACGGCGTCGGTGCCATCCAGGGCCAGCAGCAGCCGCCGCCCGGCGAGTGCCTCGGCCACGGTGCCGGACAGCGGGACACGGGGCTCCTGGGTGATCTTCAGGGAGCGGGCCACCCGGGCCGCCAGCAGCTCCGGCTGCCGCAGATCCCGGCACCCGACTAGGAACGTGCCGTCGGGGAAGTCCTCGGACAGGTCCGCGATCAGCGCCCGCAGCAGCCGCGTCTTGCCGCTGCCACCCGGGCCGCGCAGCGTCACCAGGCGGCTGGCGGATACCAGCTGGCGCAGGTTGGCGACCTCGCCCGGCCGCTCGGCGAGGCCCGAGGGCCGCTCGCCGTCGCTCACCTGGCCGTGCCCGCTCATGGCCGTCTCGGCCGTGGCACGAATAACCACGTCTCCCGCATGGACGCCACCCTCCAGGTCCGCCACGCCAGCCGGAGCCACGGTCATCCTCGGGGAAACTCGCTGCTCAGCCCGTCACGGTGCCCGGCCATCACCCGTCATCTTGCCACAGGAGATACGCAATCCGCACGCGGTGCCCGGTTCGCCCGGGTGCCTCCGGGGTTCACCGTCCGGCCAGGTCAGGTCGCTGGAGCGGGGCGGACGGCGGAGGCCTCGACCAGCAGGCGGTGTACGCGGTGGCCGCGCCGGCTCGGCGGCTACGACCCCGCCTGCGCGCCCGGCCCGCTAGCCGGGCGGCGCGATGTCGTGGTACAGCCGCACCGCGGCCAGCAGGCCGTCCGGGCCGCGCTCGTAGACCGCCAGCCCGGCCTGCGGCGGCACGTCCTGACCGCCCCAGCGGACGCAGGTGAACTCCAGGGCGCAGCGCGTGCCGTCGTCGGTCACCGCGCCGTGCTCCAGCCCGATGCCGCCGCCGGCCCGGAACTGCCGGTCGTAGAACGCCCGCAGCGCGGCCGCGCCCCGGTGGGTGCTCCGCGCCCCGAACGGCTCGCGCAGGTAGCCGTCCGGGCCGTAGGCCGCCACCAGCGCGCCGGTGTCCCCGGCCGCCAGCGCCGCCAGGTACCGGCCGACGATGCCGCCGGGGTGCTCCGGCCCCGCGGGCAGCAGCGGCGGCCGGACCCTGGGCGGCCCGGTGAGCGGCCACGGGCGGCAGTAGGTGCGGAACGTCACCGACCGCTCGCCCGGGGACTCGGCCACGATCGCCACCGGCCAGGCCACCTCCTGGCCCCCGTCAGTCAGCCGGGCCAGCAGTTCGACCGCGGCCCGCCCGCCCGCCGCGGTGGCCGCCACCCGCTCCGTCCGGGCGTCCAGCTGGCCCAGCCAGGAGCCGTTCGAGTGGACGAACCGCCGCACCTCCCGATGCCCGCGCACCACCCCCGCCAGCGGATCGTGGATCACGACCTGGCCCGGCCAGGCCTCCTCCAGCGCGCGGGCGTCGCCGGAGCGCAGCGCGGCCAGGTAGGCCCCGGCCGGGTCGGCCAGCCCGGCCGCCCGGACCTCCCGCCGGGCCAGTTCCGCGGCGCTGACGAAATCCGGGAACCACGGCATCTCAGCGGCCCCGCTCCGCGCCCCGGCCCGGCCGTCGGCGCCCGGTCCCGGCCCCACATCCGTCACGCTGTGTCACGACTGCCTCCTGGCCTTCTCGTCCGGCAACGCGTGCCTCAGACGGTCATACCCCTATCAGGAGTAACGGCAGCGCTTCCCGCCGCCCCGTAGACGGCGGGCCGGGTTCCGCGCCGTCGCCGGGCCGGCGTTCCGCCGTCAATGCCATTCATTAGTGAGACGCATGCGTAAAGCAATGAATGGCGGGCGGCGGGGCGCGCCTGGTGCCGCGCGGTCGCGTCGCCGCAGCTAGGGGCCTCCGGGGCGGCTGGGGCTTCTGATAGAGTCCAAGCGCCGTGACTACGGCGCGACGGGTGGGAAGCCCGGTGCGGCAGGCGGCGATCGGCGGGGGCAGCCAGGCTAACTGACAGCGCGGGCGCGGACTCTTAGGCGCCGTGCAGAGCGCTAACATCGCAGGGAACGGAGGGACACGGGCGCGCGCAAAACTGGGCGGGTCACTAACGGTGTCATCCGGAATGAGCAGGCTCGGAACGGTCCTGGGTAATCCTAGCGAAGGGACGCTCTTAGATGAGGCCAGCGGTCATAGCCATTGACGGGCCGGCGAGCAGCGGGAAGAGCACGATCGGTCACGCGCTCGCCGAGTATCTTGGCTATACGATGCTGGATAGCGGACTTATTTACCGGCTAGTCGCCCATCAGGTGCTGGAGGGCCGGGCGGCCCATCCCGATGGCACCCAGCCCGATGACGAGAGCATGACCCGCACCGCCGAGAGCGCGCTGGCCAAGGTCGAGATCGAGCCGACCGACGAGGGCCCGCAGCTGGTCTACGGCGGGTTCCGGCTGGCCGAGCTGGACCTGCACTCCGAGCCGATATC
This sequence comes from uncultured Actinomycetota bacterium, assembly GCA_963731085.1. Taxonomy (GTDB): domain Bacteria; phylum Actinomycetota; class Actinomycetes; order Streptosporangiales; family Streptosporangiaceae; genus DASUBV01. The sequence continues at coordinate 772,357 of CAVSUF010000018.1, read as the reverse complement.
CCGGTTCGTGCCGCTGGTCGGCCGGGTCCCGGAGGTGCGCCGGCTGGTCCGCAAGGTGCAGCAGGACATCATGGCCTCCGGCCCGACGATCCTGGCCGGCCGCGACATCGGCACGGTCGTCGCGCCGGACGCCGAGCTTAAGCTGTACCTGGACGTCAGCCTGCAGGAGCGGGTGGCGCGGCGCCGGTGGGCGCAGGAGCAGCACGGCTCGGGCTCGTACGCCGCGATCGAGAGCGGCATCGTGGCCCGCGACCGCATGGACCGGGAGCGCTCCGTCTCGCCGCTGATGATCGCCGCCGACGCGGTCGTGATCTGCACGGACAAGATGTCGGTGGAGGAGACGGTGGCCACCATCGTGACGATGTGCGACCTGCAGCCACTGCCCGGCGGGCGCCTCGCCGAGTCGGCCGACGCGGGCGGCGGGGCATGACCGCCGGCCCGGCGGACCGCCTGGCCCCGGCCGGCCGCCTGGCCCCCGCCGACCGCCCGGCCCCGGCCGGCGCGGCCCTGGCCCCCGGCAGGCGCGCCGCCCAGTTCGTGGTCGGCGGCTACGTCGTGGAGTCCGGGCGGGTGCTGCTGATGTGGCACTCGCAGCTCGACCGGTGGGTGCCGCCCGGCGGCCGGATCGCCATGGCCAACGGGGAGTACCCGCACGAGGCCGTGGTCCGCGGCGTCAAGGCCGAGTGCGGCCTGGAGATCGCCGTCGGCGTGGCCACCGAGCCCGGGCCGGGCGACGCGTTCGCCTCGCCGGTCCCGTCGCCGGTGGCCATGCAGGAAATCCGGCTGGCCTCCGGCGAGTACTACCTCGACATGGTGTACTTCTGCCGCCGGGTCGGGGGCAGCGTCACCCTCGATTATCGTGAGGCCCGCGCTTATCACTGGTTTGCGGCAAGTGATCTCCAGAACTACCCGCTGGTCCCGCACATCCAGCGATTTGCCTATCGCGCGCTGGACTGGGACTCGGGCAATCCGGTCCCGCAATAGCGGGCACGGCGCGGCAATACGCTGATCTTTCCGGTCAGCAATTCGCTAATGTCCCCGGCAGGCAGGGCTCCGACGGGCCGGGGGCGGCATAGGCCGCCGCCACGTCGTAGGACGGCGGGGCGGCGTAGGACGGCGGGGCGGCGGACTGCCCGGCCGCCCATCCGCCCGCCGGGCTGGTGCCGAGCGTGAACGACAGCGTCCCGCCGGCCGCCAGCGCCGGGCCGGGGGCGTAGGCCCGGTTCCACGGACTGCCGTCCCAGGCGGCCGACTGGACGTAGGGGGCGTCGTCGGCCGCGCCAGGCCCCGAGGATCTCCAGCGCCCGGCCGGACGGCAGGGTCAGCACCGACCGCGGGAAGGCCGGCGAGCCCAGGGCCAGGTCCGTCGTGCCGGGCGTCACCGGGTACAGGCCGAGGGCCGACCAGACGTACCACGCCGACAGGCCGCCCAGGTCGTCGTTGCCGTCGCCGCCGCCGTCGGGCGAGTCGGTCCACAGCTGGTCCTGGGCCTGGCGCACCACCTGCTCGGTCCGGGCCGGCTGGCCGATGTAGTCGTACTCCCACGGCAGTTCCAGGCTGGGCTCGTTGCCCAGGTACGCGGCGCCGCGGGCGCCGGTGATGCTGGCCAGGGCGGCGTCCAGGTACGCGGCCATGGCCGCCGGGCCGCCCTTGGCCCCGGCCAGGCCGGCCACGTTGAACGGCACCATGCCGGTGTAGACCAGCGAGTCGGCCTCGACGAAGCCGGCCGTGCTGGCCGGCGCGAAGCCCGCCGCCCACGTCCCGTCGGCGTCCCGGCGCTGGTCCAGTCCGCTGGCCGGGTTCAGCAGGTGGCGCCAGTCCTGGGCCCGGCGCAGGAATGCCGCCGCGGCCTGGCCCTGGCCCAGCGCCGCGGCCAGCGCCGAGATGGCGAAGTCGTCGGTGTCGTACTCCAGCGTGGTGGAGACCGGCTCGTAGTAGTTGCAGCAGCCGTACTGGCCGTCGGCGGGCAGGTAGCCGAGGCTGGCCAGGTAGCCCAGGCCGGGCCGGTCCGGGCCCGGCCGGGTCGCCTGGGCGGTCATGTCGGCCAGCGCGGCGGCCGCGTCGAAGCCGCGGGCGCCGAACGCGTAGTAGTCGGCCAGCACCGCGTCGGCCGGGTCGCCGGCCATGAAGTACGTCTCGTCGTTGTTCTGCGTCCACTTGGGCAGGGCGCCGCCCTGGGCGTAGTCGTCCAGCATCGACTGGGCGGTGTCGCCGGCCACGGCCGGCGCGATCAGCGCCTCCAGCTGGGCCTGCGCCCGGTAGATGTCCCAGCCGGAGAAGTTGGTGTAGAACGCGGCGTGGCCGGGGTCGACCCGGTGCACCCGGCCGTCCTCGCCCCGGTAGCGCCCGTCGGCGTCGCTGAACACGTTCGGGTACTGCAGCGAGTGATACAGCGCGGTGTAGAACACCGCCTGCCGGGCGGCCGTGCCGCCGCCCACCGCGACCCGGCCCAGCAGGGCGTTCCAGGCCGCCCGGGCGGCGTCGCGGGTCCGGGTGAAGTTCCAGCCGGGGTTCTCGGCGGCCAGGTTGCGCCGGGCGCCGCGCGCCGACACGTACGAGATCCCGGCCTTGACCAGCAGGGGCCGGCCCGCCAGCGGGCCGAAGCGGAGCACGGCCAGGCCCGGCGTGCCCAGGTCGGTGCCGGTGACCGGCCGGCTGAACCGCAGGTCGGCATGCACCGTGTAGCTGGTCCCGGTGCCGCAGAAGTTGCCCGAGGTGGCCGACACCAGCACCTCGGTCGGGCTGACCAGGGTGAAGCTGGTGGCCGTGTCCGGGCGCTGGCTGCCCGCCAGGCGCAGGGCCAGGCGGGCCCGCGCGGCGGCCGGGAAGCCGAAGCGGGCCATGCCGGTCCGGGTCGTCGCGGTCAGCTCGGCGGTGATCCCGTTGCGCATCCGCACCCGGTAGTCCCCGGCGCTGGCGCCTCGCCGGCGTGGGCGAACGCCTCGGCGGCCGAGGTGTCGCCGGCCCGGTGACCGGCAGGACCGGGATGTCGCCTGCCGCCCGGCAGCCCGGCCCGGACAGGTGGGTGAGGCTGAACCCGGTGATGGCCGAGTCGGCGTAGGCGTACCCGCCGCCGTCCGGCCGGGACACGGTGTCGGGGCTCCACGCGGCCATGCCGAACGGCGCGTCCGCGCCGGGGAAGTCGTTGCCGTCGCCGGCCGTCCCGATGAACGGGTTGACCACCGCGGCCGGGTCGGCGACCAGGACCGCGTCCTGCGGGTCCGGCAGGCCGGGCTGGATCATGGCAGCCAGGAGCGCGGCGCTGGCGGCGACCGCGGCCAGGCGCCCGCGTGCCGCCGCCCCTGCCAACGCGCCTCACCCGGAACCGTGTGCCATACCGGGCGCAGGCCCATGACCTGGGCGTTCACCCGCGATCAGACGGTATCACGGTGATCGGGCGATACATCCGGATTCGGGTTACCCCTGAGTCAGGCCCAGGGCCTCGGCGACCTGGCCGAGCGCGGCCAGGTGACCATCGGCGCCGGCCAGCGCGGCCCCCATGGTGTTGACCGACAGGTGGCTGGCCCCGGCCTCGCGCCAGGTGCCCGTCCGGAACGCAGCGTCTCGGCGTCGCCGGTCCAGCTCACCCGGCCCTCCATGCGGATGCTCGGCCGGGTCGCGGCCCGCGGCCACCGCCGCCTGGTCCACCACCTGCCGGGCGGCGTCCAGGTCCGCGCCGGGCCGGACCTGCGGGAACCAGCCGTCGGCCAGGCGCCCGACCCGCCGGTAGGCGGCCGGGGACTGGCCGCCGAACCAGACCGGGATGGGCCGCTGGACCGGCATCGGGGCCAGCCCCGCGCCGACCACGTGCTCGTCGGCCGCGTCGAAGGTGACGACCGGCTCGGTCCACAGCCGGCGCAGCAGCCGGACCTGGTCGTCGGCCCGGCGGCCCCGGCTGGTGAAGTCCTTGCCCAGGGCCTCGTACTCGACCCGGTTCCAGCCCAGCCCCACGCCCGAGCCGGAACCGGCCGCCGGTCAGCAGGTCCACCTCGGCGGCCTGCTTGGCCACCAGGGCGGTCTGCCGCTGCGGCAGGATGATGATGCCGGTGACCAGTTCCAGGCGGGTGAGCGCGGCCAGGTAGCCGAACATCACCAGCGGCTCGTGGAACGTCGTCCGGATGTCATAGGGGCCGGACCAGCCGGGGTGCGCGGCCGGGTCCGCCCCCAGCACGTGGTCATAGGCCAGCAGGTGGCGGAACCCGAGCTGCTCGGCGCCCTGGGCGTAGGCCCGCACGGCGCCGGGGTCGGCGCCGATCTCGGTCTGGGGGAAGACGACACCGATCTGCATGATGCCGAGCGTATCGGGGCGGGCCTCGCGGCGGCGGTACAGGCCTACGGGCGGTGCAGGACCAGGCGGAACTCGGCCGTGCCGCTGTCGGCCAGCGAGCCGAGGATGCCCGCGCCGGGGGGCGCCTGGATGCCCCAGTACTCAAACTCCACCGGGATGGTCCCGACCACCTCCAGCGCCTGGCCGGAGCGGCGCGCGGTGATGGTGGCCGTCACCCCGCAGGACGTGCCGTCGATGGTCAGGAACCCGTGCACCTGCCGGGTCACGGGCCGGCCGTTCACGAACCCCGGCCCCATCGCGGCCACCTCGGTGAGGCTGAACACCGAGGTCGGGTACTGGGTGGTGCGCAGGCTCCGGGCGAGCTGCGGCTGGGGCTTCCCGTCGACCCGGATGCCCGTCATGGTGACGCTCAGCCGGGCGGCGATCACCCAGTCGCGGACCACGCTGATGGTGCCGGACACGGCCGGGGTCCGGCCGACCAGGTCGTTGCCGATGCCCAGGGCACTGAGCCGGACCCGGAACCCGGCCACCGAGCCGGGCGCTACCGTCCAGGTGCCGTCCAGCAGGCCGGCCGGGGCGGTCGCGGCCGCGGGGAGTGCCAGCGGGGCAGACGCGGGCGGGCTGACGACGAACCACACGGAGGCCACGCCGATCGCGGCAGCGAGGGAGCCGGCGACGGCGGTGGTCCATGCCCACCAGCGCCGCGTCGTGCTCCCGCCCCGATAACCCCGGAGGCCGGGGTCTGCCGCAGACATCCCACTTCAGGCTAGCCCTATTGGCCGCTGCGGGATTCGCCTAATTGGTTCCGAATTCATCACACTCATTTCGGACGGCCGGGACAACGGCCAGGCGGATCCATTCCTGAGGACAAGCTGGAAGTTGCCGCCCCGGAGCCTGGATGAGATGATCAATCCATCCCGGCGGGGAGCCGGGCGCTTGGTGGGGGACGGCAGGCAGACGCCTATCGGCCAAGGAGGTCAGCGCCCTGTGGTCACGGTCCCCACCAGTGCGGGCGAGGCTGACGTCAATGACCTGGGCGTCGTCCTCATGCACGAGCACGTGTTCGTGCGCACCGAGGCGCTGCAGTGGGGCTGGCCCGGTTTCGGCGGCTGGGACGAGGCGACCGAGGTGGCCACGGCCCGGGAGCGGCTGACCCGGCTCAAGCGCGTCGGCGTGGACGCCATCGTCGACATGACCGTGCCCGGGCTGGGCCGCGACCCGGCCCTGGTGCTGCGGGCCGCGGCGGGCACGGGGGTGCGGGTGCTGTTCGCCACCGGGTTCTACGCCCCGGCCGGCCTGCCCTCGCCGTTCCAGGTCCGCGGGCCGGGGCGGCTGCTGGATGGCGACGACCGGCTGCTGGAGTCCCTGTTCGAGCAGGACGTCACCGCCGGGATGACCGGCACCGGCATCCGGGCCGCGGTGCTCGGCCTGATCACCGACGCCCACGGGATGACCGGCGACGCCGAGCGGCTGGCCCGGGCGGTGGCCAGCGTCAGCGCCCGGACCGGCACGGTGATCTGCACCCAGGCCCACGCGCCGACCCGCCAGGGCCTGGAGCAGCAGCGGATCTTCGCCGAGCACGGCGTCGACCCGGGCCGGGTGCTCATCGGGCACTGCAGCGAGAGCACCGACCTGGATTACCTGGAAACCCTGATCGAGGGCGGCTGCTACATCGGCTGGGATGGCTGCGGGCAGAGCATGGACGTGCCGCTCGACACCCAGCTGGACACCCTGGCCGAGCTGTGCTGGCGCGGCTATGCCGGCCGGGTCATGGTGGCGCACGACCAGGCGTCGTTCACCGACTACTGGCGGGACGCCGAGATCAGCCGCGCGCTGCCCGGCCTGGAGCAGGCCAGCGTGCACGGCGGCATCCTGCCGGGACTGCGCGACCGGGGAGTCCCGGACAGCGACATCGAGCAGATCCTGGTGGGCAACCCGCGGGACTTCCTGGCCCGCGGCGGCGCCCGGCTGCGGGCCGCCTCGGCCCCGCGGCGGCCCGCCGCGCGGCCGCGCGTGGAGCTGGCCGCGCCCCCGAGCGCCGGCCGAGTCCCGCCCGGCCGCTGACCGCGGTTCCGCCGGCCACGCTGCCGACCCTTGCCGGCCACGGTTCTGCAGGCCACGGTGCTGCCGACCGCGGTGCTGCCGGCCACGGTGCTGCCGACCACGGTGCTGCCGACCACGGTGCTGCCGACCACGGGGCCGGGGGCAGCAAACCGCACTGCATCGGCCGCGAGCACGAGCTGGCCGAGCTGCGCGGCCTGGCCGCGGGACGGCGCATGCTGATGCTGCGCGGGGCCGGCGGGCTCGGCAAGACCCGCCTGCTGCAGGCGCTGACCGCCGACCTGGCCGACACCTGCCCGGATGGCACCGTCCTGGTCAGCCTGGGTGACCTGAGCCAGCCCGAGCTGGTCCCGGTGCGGATGGCGGCGGCCCTCGGGGTGATCGAGGAACCCGGCATCCCGCTGGCCGACACGCTGACCGCGGCCCTGGCCGGCCTGCGGCTGCTGGCGGTGGACGGCGGCGAGCAGGTCCGCCGGGCCTGCGCGGCGCTCTGCGCCCGGCTGCTGGCCAGCCTGCCCGACCTGCTCATCATCGCCGCCGCCCGGGAGCCGCTGCAGGTACCCGGCGAGACCATGTGGCAGGTCCCGCCGCTGGCCCTGCCCGAGCCGGGCACTACCGACCCGGCCCGGGCGGCCCGCTCCCCGGCGGTGCGCCTGCTGATCAGCCGGGCGGCGGCGGCCCGGCCCGGCTTCGTCCTGGATGCCGGCACCTGCCCGGCGGTGGTGGCCATCTGCCGCGCGGTGGACGGCATGCCGCTGGCCATCGAGCTGGCCGCGGCCCGGCTGCGGGAGCTGGACCCCGCCGCCGTGGCGGCCGGGCTGGGGGCCTGGCCGGGGCTGCCGGGGCCGGGCCAGCACGCCATCCCGGCGCCCCGCCGGACGATGGCCGCCGCCGCGGTGGCCTGGAGCCATGACCAGCTCGCGCCCGCCGAGCAGGTGCTGCTGCGCCGCCTGTCGGTGTTCGACGGCTGGTCACTGGAGATGGCCGAGCGCGTCTGCGCGGACGAGCGGCTGCCCTCCGGGCGGGTGGCCGGCCTGCTGGCCGGCCTGGTCGAGGCGGCCCTGGCCGAGCCGGAGCCGGGCGTGCCGGGCCAGGCCCGGTACCGGCTGCCCGGCGCGGTGCGCGACTACGCCGCCGCGCGCCTGGCCGGCGCCGGGGAGGTCGAGGCGGTCGGCCGGCGGCTGCGCGACTACGCCGGGCACCGCGCGGAGTACCTGATGAGCATCGCGATGGCCAAGGTCCCGGTGACCTGGCCGGTCCTGTGGAAGCTGTTCCGGGACTACGCCGGGGATACGCGGCTCATCCGCGCCGCCCTGGCCTGGTGCCTGGAGCATGGCGACGCGGCCGAGGGGCTGCGGATCGGCACCCTGGCCCGGATCTTCTGGATCATGACCGGCACGGTCGGCGAGGGCGCCTGGTGGTTCGACGCGTTCCTGGACCTGGACCGGCCCGACATCCCGGCCTCGGTCCGCGGCCCGGCCCTGGTCAGCCGGGCGCAGCTGGCCTTCGACCGCGGGGACCTGACCGGCGGGCAGGCGCGCGGCGCGGCCGGGCTGGAGCTGTGCCGCGCGGCCGGCGACCCGCACTACACCGCCACCGCCCTGAACCTGATCGCCCAGGTCGGCCTGGCCGCAGGCCAGCTGCAGGAGGCGCTGCGCTGCGCCAGCGAGGCACTGGACCTGGCCCGGCTGGTCAACGACGTGTGGAACCAGTTCTACGCGCTGTGCAACCGGGGCGGCGCGCTGGCCGCCGTCGGCAACCTGCGCGAGGCCCGGGCCACCGCGCAGGCCGCGCTGGACCTGGCGGTGCAGACCGACCAGCACTGGGGCGCGGCCCTGGCCCGGCACGGGCTGGGCGACCTGTCCCGGGCGCTGGGCGACCTGGACACGGCCCGTGACTACTACCTGGCCGCGCTGCCGTTCGCCCGCCAGGGCATGCCGCCGCCGGAGGCCGCCTGCTGCCTGGCCCACCTGGGCCGGATCGCGCTGCGCCAGGACGATCCCGGCCAGGCCCGGGAGTACCTGGGCGAGAGCCTGCAGCTCAGCCTGGCCGCCGGAGGCCGGCGGCAGATCGCCCGCGGCCTGCTGGCGTTCGCCGACCTGTCCGTCCGGGAGGGCGACCCGGGCCGCGCGGTCCAGCTCGCCGCGGCGGCCGTGGCGCTGGGCGACGCCGCGCGGCTGGGCCAGCCGCGCCCGGACCGCGCGCAGCGGTACCTGGACGCCGCGGCCGGCCTGGGTGCCGCCGAGGTGGCCCGGCTGTGGGCGGCCGGGCTGGGACTGACCAGCCTGGCCGCGGCCCGGCTGGCGCTCGACCCGCCGGCCAAGACCGGCGCCGGGAACCGGGACGCTAGTTCCTGACGGCTACCCCGGCGGGGCCGGGTGCCGGTACAGCAGCAGGGCGGCGTCGTCCTCGAAGCCGCCCGGCGGGGCCAGGCTGGTCATCAGCTCGTCGGCCAGGTCGTCGACCAGGGCCGAGCGCCCGGCCAGCAGCGCCTGGCCGGCCCGGCCGATGCCGTCGTCGATGGGCTGGCGACGGCGCTCGATCAGCCCGTCGGTGTACAGCAGCAGGATGGCCCGGCCGGGCAGCGTGTACTCGGCGTCCTGCCGGGGCGTGCCGGGCAGCACCGCCAGGGCCGGCGCGTGGCCCTCGTCGAGCAGCCGGATGCGGCCGTCGGCCAGCGCCACGATGCCGGGCGGGTGGCCCGCGCTGCTGTAGGTCAGCCGCCCGGTCTCCGGCTCGAGGATGCCGCAGAAGACCGTGCTGCACAGCGCGCCGGGGATCTGGTCGGCGAACTGGTCCAGGGCCGTCACCGCGCGGGCCGGGCTGGACTCGCGCAGCAGCAGTGCCCGGCAGGCACTGCGGACCTGGCCCATCACGGCGGCCGCCGCCAGGCCGTGCCCGACGCAGTCACCGACGACCAGCCCGGTCCGCCCGCCGGGCAGGTCGATGATGTCGTACCAGTCCCCGCCGACCTCCAGCGGCCGGGTGGCCGGCTCGTACCGGGCCGCGAACCCGGGCGGCAGCTCGGCCGGCCCCAGGATGGCCCGCTGCAGGGCCAGGGCGGTCTCGCGCTGCTGGCCGGCCTGGTGGATCCGGTGCAGGGCCTGGACCAGGAAGCCGGACAGCTGGGTGAGCAGCGCCTCGTCCTCGCTGGTGAACCGCCGCCCCGGGTCCAGCTCGGCCCACAGGGCCAGGCGGCCGGCCGGATGCTCCAGGGCGATCCCGGCGCCTTCCCCGCCCAGGGCACCGGCCCCGCCCGAGGCACCGGGCGGGCACGGCCCGGGCCAGCCGCAGCAGCGGCCCGGCGCGCAGGCCGCCGATGGCCCGGCGGACCGGCTCGGGCAGGTCCGCCCAGCGGGCCGCGGGCCCGGCCGCGGCGGCGGTCACGGCCGGCTCGTCGCCGGCGTTCCGGTCGCTGTCCCAGGTCACGGCCAGCACCTGGCGGGCCTGCCACAGCTCGCGGATCTCCGCGACGGTGCCGGTCACCGCCTCCTCGACGGTCTCCGCCTCGGACAGCAGCACGCCCATCGCGGCCAGGCCCGCTCCCGCCGCCCGCGCAGGCTGGACAGCCGCAGGCTGGCCCGCAGCCGGGCCATCAGCTCGGCCGCCGGGAACGGCTTGACCAGGTAGTCGTCCGCGCCGGCCTCCAGCCCCTCGATGGCCGCGTCCTGCCCGGCCCGGGCCGACAGCAGCAGCACCGGCACGCTGGCCGTGGCCGGGTCCGCGCGCAGCGCGGCGACCAGGCCGAGCCCGTCCAGGCCGGGCATCATCACGTCGCTGATGACCAGGTCCGGCGCCCCGGCCCGGGCCGCCTCCAGCGCGGCCAGGCCGTCGGCCACCGCGGTGACCTGGTAGCCGGGTGCCAGCAGCCGCCCCAGGTACTCGCGCATGTCGGCGTTGTCGTCGGCCAGCAGCACGCGCGGCCGCGGCTCGCCGGGCTGCTCGCCTGGCCCGCTGTCCCCGGGCGGCATGTCCCCGGCCGGCGAGCCGGGCAGCCACCGGTGGGCCTCCTGCAGGAACGCCTGGGCGGTGAGCGTGCTGGCCGGGGGAGCCGTCGCGCCGGGCCGCACGCTGGCCGCCGGCAGGTGGGCGCGGCCGAACGGCAGCGTGATGGTGAACTCGGTCCCCGCCCCCTCGGTGCTGTCGGCGGTGATCGTCCCGCCGTGCAGCGCCACCAGTTCCGCGGCCATGGCCAGGCCGATGCCGCTGCCCTCATCGGACCGCGCCCGGGCGCTCGCCACCCGGTGGAACCGCTCGAACAGCCGGGGCATCTCCGCCTCCGGGACGCCGGTCCCGGTGTCGGCCACCCGCACCACCGCGTGCCCGCCCTCGCTGCGCACCGACACCCGGACCGATCCGGTGAAGGTGAACTTCAGCGCGTTGCTGAGCAGGTTGAGGACCACCTTCTCCCATAGCTCGGGGTCCACGTACACCGGCTCGGGCAGGGCCGGGCAGTCGACCTCGAAGTCCAGCCCGGCCCGCTGCATGGCCGACCGGAACAAGCTGGCCAGGTCGGCGGTGAGCGCGGCCAGGTCGGCGGGCTCGAACCGGGCCTGCATGCGCCCGGCCTCCATCCGGGAGAAGTCCAGCAGGGCGTTGACCAGCTTCCCCAGCCGCAGCGCGTTGCGCTCGATGACGTCCAGGTCGGCCGCCGTGTCCGGGTCGGCCCCGGCCAGCCGCGCCCGCAGCTCGGCCAGCGGCCCGGTGATCAGGGTCAGCGGCGTGCGGAACTCGTGGCTCACGTTGGAGAAGAACACCGTCTTGGCCCGGTCCAGCTCGGCCAGCTCCTCGGCCCGGCGCTGCTGGACCTGGTAGGCCACCGCACTGGTGAGCAGCGCCCCGACCTGCTGGGCGACCAGGTCCAGGAACGACTCATAGGCCGGATCCAGCGCCCGCCCGGCGCTGGCCGCCAGCACCATCGCCCCCGTCCGGCCGGCCCCGCCGGCCAGCGGCACCACCATGGCCTGGGCCGGGGGATCGCGCCAGCCGCCAGCCGGCAGCGAGCCGAACCGGGCGGCCACGTCGGTGACCCGGGTCGGCCGCCCGGCCGCCGCCTCGGCGGCCGGCCAGCCGCCGGGACCGCCGGGCAGCGGCCGCGGCGCGGCGCCGCGCGGGCTGGCCGAGGCCAGGGCCAGCTCCCCGGACGCGGCGTCGGGCAGGTACAGCGCGGCGAACGGGATGTCCGGGCCGCCGGCCTGATCCAGCGCCCCGGTGACCAGGTCGCACGCCTCGGCGAGACTGCGGGCGCGGCCCGCCCGGGCGCCCAGGTGCTGCAGCAGGGCCAGGCGGCGCTCCCCGATGACCCGGCCGGTGGTCTCGGTAACGGCGGTGAACACCCCGCGCACCCGGCCCGCGTCGTCCTGCAGCGGGCTGTAGGAGTAGGTGAAGTACGTTTCCTCCCAGTACCCGTGCCGGTTCACGGTCAGCTGCAGATCCTCCGACCAGGTGGCCTGGCCCGCGCCCAGCACCGAGTCCAGCATCGGCCCGATGACCGGCCAGATGTCGGGCCACACCTGCGCGCCCGGCCGGCCCAGCGCCGGGTGCTTGCCGCCCAGCAGCGGCCGGTAGGCGTCGTTGTACAGGAAGGTCAGCTCCGGCCCCCACCACACGATCATGGGGAACCGGGAGGTCAGGCAGATCCGGCACGCGGTGCGCAGGCTGGGCGGCCAGTCCCTTGGGTCACCCGCCGCGGTCGCGGCCCAGTCGTGCTCGCGCATCCGGCGGGCCATCTCGCCATCGCCGGGGAACAGCAGGTCGGGGCGGACCGCCGGAGCGCTCACGGGACCGGCCCGGCTCTCCGGCGGCGGCCCGCCGGATCCCGCGACGGCAGCGAGGAGCGCGTCGGGCACCTCGACCAGCCGGGCCCGGAGGTACTCGCCGACCGACTTGCCGGGCTGGTCGACCCGCAGGCTGGCCGAGCCGCCGGTGCCCAGCAGGCCGCGCAGCACCACGTGCACGGCCCGCAGGTGGGGGAACTCGTGCCGGACGATGTCCAGGTCGCGGGCCTCCGGCAGCAGGTCGCGGATCGCGGCGGTGCTGAGGGCGGCCCGCAGCCACTCCCACGCCGCCGGGTGACGCACCCAGATGCCGACGTTGGCGTTCCCCCCTTATCTCCGCTGCGGGCGTGCGCCAGCGTGCCCAGGGGCACCCGGCGGCCGGGCGGCGGCGGGGCGGTCTTTTCGGGAAGCACGGGCGGCTCGGGGTGGACGGGCTGGGCGCTCGTCTCGGCGGCCGGCGGGACCGGTACCGCCAGTACCGTCCCGTCCCCGGTCACCGCCCGCTGGGTGACCAGCCCGGCGGGCAGCAGCGCGGGCCAGTAGTCGATCCGCGGCCACGGCGGGCCCAGCCGCTGGGCGCCGCCGTCGTGGTGGAAGCCCGGATAGCTGGACAGGTACAGGCTGCCCAGGGCGGGCCCGAATGCCGCCAGCGGCTCCGGGGTGCGGGCCGTGGCGATCACCCGGATGGGGACGGTGGCCTCCCACTGGCTGGCCGGGTCCGCCGCGGGCACGCCCAGCGGGATGATCTCCAGGTCGTCGACCTGGCCGCCCAGGGCCTGCGTGAGCTGGGCGCGCAGCAGCGCGACCTTGGCCCCGACGTCCGGGGCGGTGGCGAACAGCATCTGGGAGATCTCGTAGCCAATCGGCGCGAACAGCGCGACCTTGGCCGTGGGCGGCGGCGGGGAGCCGCGCACCGCCGAGATGGCCACCCGGTCCGGGCCGTCGGGGGCCAGCGTCACGGTGTCCAGGTGCGCGGTCACGTCGGGGTTGAGGTAGCGCGGCCCCTGGATCTCGTACAGCAGCTGGGCGGTGACGGTGTCGACGGTGACCGCGCCGCCGTGGCCGCGGTGCTTGGTGATCACGCTGCTGCCGTCGGCGGCCACCTCGGCCACCGGGAAGCCCGGCCGGGTCATCCCGGGGATCGCGGTGAACCCGGAGAAGTTCCCGCCCGTGGCGTGCGGGCCGCACTCGATCACGTGGCCCGCCGTCACCGCGCCGGCCAGCGCGTCCCAGTCACCCGGCGACCAGCCGTGCCACCAGGCGGCCGGCCCGGTGGTCAGCGACGCGTCGGCGACCCGGCCGGTGATCACGATGGCCGCCCCGGCCGCCAGCGCCGCCGCGATGCCCCAGCCGCCCAGGTAGGCGTTGGCCGCGATCGGCTCGGCGCCCCAGTCCTTGACCGGCGCGCCGGTGTCCAGGTGCTCCAGCGCGTGCCCGGCGGCCTGGAACGCGGCCAGGCTGGCCAGCACGTCGTCGCCCTCGACGTGGGCCACCGGCAGGTCCAGGCCGGCGTCGGCGATCATCTCGCGCGCCGCGGCGGCCAGCCCGGCCGGGTTCAGGCCACCCGCGTTGGTGACCACCCTGATCCCGCGCGCGGCGATGGCGGGCAGGTGGGGCCGCAGCTGATCCAGCACGTACGCGACGTACCCGCGCGCGGGATCTTTACGAGCCCGGGCGGCCAGCGCGGCCAGGGTGATCTCGGCCAGGTAGTCGCCGGTCAGCACGTCGACCGGATCGCCCGCCATGACCTCGTCCAGCGCGGCGAACCGGTCGCCCAGGTAGCCGGAGAAGTTACCGATGCGTACAGGTCGGGCCATGATCCCGACCCTACGCCGGGCCGCCCGGCTGTCGGTGCCCGCGCTTAGCCTGTGCCCGGGAGGTCATCGGTCATGGCTGACGAGGACGACGTGCGCCGCCTGGCGCTGGCCCTGCCTCGGGTGGAGGAGATCGACTGCGACGGCTTCGACTTCCGGGTCGGCGGCCGGGGCTTCGTCTGGTCCTATCCCGAGCGCCGGCCGGGCCAGGGCCGGGTCATCCGGACGGACATCGCGGTGCTGTTCGTCGGCGACGAGGCCGAGAAGCAGGCGCTGCTGCTCGGCGAGCCGGACGCCTTCTTCACCGCGCCCGGCTACGACGGCTGGCCGCTGGTCCTGCTCCGGCTGGCCGCCGTCGACGCCGGGCGGCTGGCTGAGCTGGTCACCGACGCCTGGCGGATGCGCACCGGTTCCCCCGGGTAGCCCGGGTGCGCGGTAATCAGCGCGGCTGCCACCCCAGGGCCGGGCCAGCTGGCCGGCGATATCGGTCAGGATCTGGACGTAGTCCTCGCGCTCGAAGCTGAACGGCAGCGCGAACGCGACCTCGCGCACCTCCCGGAAGCCGGGATGGGCATACAGCGCCTCGGCGAGCTGTGCCGAGGTGCCGATGAGGTCGCGGGCGAACAGCAGCCGGGCCGGGCCCTGCGGCGCCGCGGTCCGCGGCGTGCGCGCCGCCACGTAGGCCTCGTACCGGGCCCGCTGCCCGGCCGTGGCGGTGTCGGTGGGGATCACCACCAGGCCCTGCGACACCCGGGCCGCCGGGCCGTCGGGGTGGGCGGCCCGGAACGCCCCGATATGGCCGTGCTGGATGGCGGCGAAGTCGCCCGGGTCGGTGCCGGCCGATTCCTCGGCCCGCACCACGCTGCTGGTCAGGAAGTTCATCCCGTGCTCCCCGGCCCACCGGGCCGAGGCCAGGCTGGCCCCGCCGTACCACATCCGCTGGCGCAGGCCGGGGGAGTGCGGCTGCACCCGGTCGGAGTACTGCTCGAAGCCCTGGGTGCCCTGGAACGCGCTGGCCGGCTCGCCGGCCACCAGCCGCAGCAGCCGGGCCACCCGCTCGTAGCTGAAGTCCTCGGCCCTGGCCGAGTCCGGGTACAGCGCGGCCCGCACGTCCTCGTAGTGCATCGGCGGCCCGACGCTGACCCCGGGATTCAGCCGGCCGCCGGACAGGACGTCGACGGTGGCCAGGTCCTCGGCCAGCCGCAGCGGGTTCTCCCAGCCCAGCGGGGTGACCGCGGTGCCCAGCTCGATCCGGCTGGTGCGCTGGGTGGCCGCCGCCAGGACGGCCACCGGCGAGGAGATGCCGTACTGCAGGTGCCGGTGCCGCACCCAGGCGCTGTCGAGGCCGAGCCGCTCGCCCAGCTCGATGATCTCCAGCGTGACCTGGTGCCCCGGCCCCGGGTCGTCGCCGTCGAACAGCCCGATGGTCAGGAAGCCCAGCCGCTCCAGCGCGACGCCGGGTGGCGGCATGCGGCATCCCTCCGCTCCGGTCGGCGTCCCTCAGGCTATTTTGCCGGGCCGGCTGACCCGGAGCGAGCGGTTCTGGCGTGTAATGGGGAGGTACCGCTAACGCCAACGAAGGCAGGCTGAATGAATTACCAGGTTGTGAACCCGGCGACCGGCAAGGTCGAGGCCGAGTACCCGACGGCGACCGACGCGGAGATCGGCGCGGTGCTGGAGCGGGCGGAGCGGGGCTACTCGTCCTGGCGGCGCACCTCGATGGAGGAGCGGGCCGGGATCCTGCGCAAGGTGGCCGCGCTCTACGCGGAGCGGTCCGCCGAGCTGGCCGCGATCATCACCCGCGAGATGGGCAAGACCACCAAGGGCGCCCTGGGCGAGCTGTGGTTCGTCGGCGAGATCTACAAGTACTACGCCGACAACGCCGCGGAGCTGCTCAAGGACCAGCCGCTGGATTCCCGGCTGCCCGGCAGTGCCTGGGTCCGCAAGTCCCCGATCGGCACGATCCTCGGCATCATGCCGTGGAACTACCCCTACTACCAGGTGGCCCGGTTCGCCGCGCCGAACCTGATGGTCGGCAACACGGCCGTGCTCAAGCACGCGCCGCAGTGCCCCGAGTCGGCGCTGGCCATGCAGCAGATCTTCCGCGACGCGGGCCTGCCCGACGACGCCTACATCAACATCTTCGCCACCAACGAGCAGATCGCCGACATGATCGCCGACCGGCGCATCGCGGGCGTGTCGGTGACCGGCAGCGAGCGGGCGGGCACCGCGGTCGCCGCCGTGGCCGGCGCCAACCTGAAGAAGGTCGTGCTCGAGCTGGGCGGCTCGGACCCCTACATCGTGCTCGGCAGCAACGACGTGGCCACCGTGGCCAAGACCGCCGCCGCGGCCCGGCTGGAGAACGGCGGCCAGGCGTGCAACGCGGCCAAGCGGATGATCGTCGCCGACGCCGTGTACGACGAGTTCATGCAGGAGTTCACCAAGGCCATGTCGGCCTACGTGACCGGCGACCCGACCGACCCCGGCACCAGCTACGGGCCGCTGTCCTCCGAGCAGGCCGCGGTGAACCTGACGGCGCAGGTTGACGACGCCATCGCCAAGGGCGCCACCGTCCACCTGGGCGGCCACCGGGTCGACGGGCCGGGCGCGTTCTTCGAGCCGACCGTGCTGTCCGGGGTCACCCCGGAGATGCGGGCCTACCGCGAGGAGCTGTTCGGCCCGGCCGCGGTGGTGTACCGGGTATCGGACGCCGAGGAGGCCATCGAGCTGGCCAACAGCAGCTCCTACGGGCTGGGCGGCGCGGTGTTCTCCACCGACGACGACCAGGCCAGGGAGGTGGCGGACCGCCTCGACGTCGGCATGGTCTGGATCAACACGGCCGAGCTGGGCGGGCCGGAGCTGCCGTTCGGCGGGACCAAGCGCTCCGGCGTGGGCCGCGAGCTGGGCCCGCTGGGCATCGACGAGTTCGTCAACAAGAAGCTCATCCACACCCCGCCGTCGGCCTGACCTGTCCCGTGTCCCTGGCCGCCATCCGTGCGGCCAGGGACACGGTCACCAGCGGGCATCGTCAGCCGGCGGCGTCACCCGGTAAGTCGCTGCAGTGCGGCACGGGTGGCCAGGGTGGCGGGATGGTCGGGTCCCAGGACCCGCCGCCGGGCGTCAAGGACCTGCCGGAACTCGGCCTCGGCCGTGGCGTGCCAGGCCCTGATGCGCCTGCGCGAGCGCGATGTGGTGCCAGGCGGTCAGGGTAGCGGGGTGGTCGGGTCCCAGGACCCGTAGCGAGATGGCGAGAACCTGCCGGAATTCGGCCTCGGCGTCGGCGTACCGACCCTGGCCCGCCAGCACCGAGGCGATGCTGTGCCGGGTATTCAGGGCGAACGTGTGGTCGGGTTCCACGACTCGCAGCCAGGCGTCGAGGACCTGGCGGAACTCGGCCTCGGCCTCGGCGTACCGGCCCTGCTGCGCCAGCGCCACGGCGATCTCATGCCGGGTGGCCAGGGTGTGGGGGTGATCGGGTCCCAGGACTCGCCGCCGGGCGTCGAGGACCTCGCGGTACTCAGCCTCGGCGTCAGCGGGCCGCCCCTGCAGCGTCAGCGCGACGGCGACGTAGTGCCGGGTGGTCAGGGTGTCGGAATGATCGGCCCCCAGGACTCGCCGACGGGCGTCGAGGACTTCGCGGTACCCGGTCTCGGCGTCAGCCGGGCGGCCCAGGAACAGCCACGCCGATGCCCGGCGAACGCGCAGCTCGAGAATGGCCCGGTGATCGGCTCCCAGCCCGGTGTCACGCCCCAGCCCGGCCGCCGCCACCTCCAGCGCCGGCGGGTAGGACCCGGCCCATACCAGCGCCAGCGACAGGCGGATCGCGCACCTGGCCAGGGCCTCCTCGCCCTCGCCTGGCAGCCGCCCCCGCAGGCCCAGCACCGCCAGCACGTGCGGCACTAGCCCCAGCCACTCCGCCGCGCGATCCGGCGCCTCCGGGTTGACCTCGCCTACCGCCGCGGCCAGCAGCCGCACCACCGTCAAAGCCGCCCCCGGTAGCCCGCCGTCTGCCGTCACCCGACTCGAAGCCACCACATCGCCACCCTACGCACGCCGGGCTGCCCCGGCCCCGCCGATCGGGGCGGGTTCGGTACGGTCGTGGCGTGGATCGCGGCGTGGTGCTGGTGACGGGCGGGAGCCGGGGGATCGGGGCCGCGGTGGCGCGGCGGGCGGCGGCGGCCGGGCGGGCGGTATGCCTGACCTACCGGGCCGACGCTGCCGCGGCCGCCAGCGTGGCGGCCGGGATCGAGGCGGCGGGCGGGACGGCGGCGGCGGTGCGGGCCGACGTGGCCGACGAGGCCGACGTGCTGGCCGCGTTCGCGGCGGCGGACCGGCTGGGGCCGCTGGCCGGGCTGGTGGCCAACGCGGGCATCGGCGCGGCCAGGGCCCGGGTGGATGAGCTCACCGCGGCCCGGGTGCAGCGGATCCTGGCCGTCAACGTGCTGGGCGCGGTGCTGTGCTGCCGGGAGGCGGTGCGGCGGCTGTCGGCCCGGCACGGCGGGCCGGGCGGCTCGATCGTGCTGGTGTCCTCGGTGGCCAGCCGGCTCGGCTCGCCGGGGGAGTACGTGGACTACGCGGCGTCCAAGGGCGCCGTCGACACCCTGGGCCTGGGCCTGGCCCGCGAGGTGGCGGGCGAGGGCGTCCGGGTCAACGTCGTCCGCCCGGGGATCATCGAGACGGACATCCACGCCAGCGGCGGGCAGCCCGACCGGGCCGCCCGCCTGGGGCCGACCGTGCCGGCCGGGCGGCCCGGCCAGGCCGATGAGGTCGCCGCCGCCATTGCCTGGCTGCTCGGGGATGAGGCGTCGTACTGCACGGGCGCCATCCTGGACGTGGCCGGCGGACGGTAGCGCGACCGTGGTAGCTCGACCGTGGTAGCGCGACCGTGGTAGCGAGCCCCGTGGCGGCCAGCGGCGAGCGACCCCGGCACTCGGTCAGCGCCATCGGCGTGGTGCCGGACGCGGCGGGCCGGGTGCTGCTGCAGCGGCGGCGGGACAACGGCGCCTGGGAGCCGCCCGGCGGCGTGCTGGAACTGGCCGAGCGGATCACCGACGGCCTGGTCCGGGAGGTCGCCGAGGAGACCGGGCTGGTCGTCGCGCCGGTCGTGCTGACCGGCGTGTACAAGAGCATGACCCACGCCGTGATCGAGCTGGTGTTCCTGTGCCGGGTGACCGGCGGCGCCCTGGCCACCTCGGCCGAGAGCACCGAGCTGGCCTGGGTCGGCCCGGCTGAGGTGGCCGGGCTGACCACCGCCGCGTTCGCCGCCCGGATCAGCGACGCACTGCGCTACGACGGGCACCCGGCGATCCGCGAGCACGACGGGCTCAACCTGCTGTAGGCCGGGGCTGCAGCCGGCTAGCGGCCGTCGCCCGCGCACGGGTTGAACTGGTGCAGCACCGCGATCGCGATGGCCCACCGGGCCGGCAGCACGCTGACCGCGCCCAGCACCGCCGGCGGCGCGGCCCACTGGTACAGCCGGGCCGTGCCGGTGGCGATGAGCAGCTGCGCATAGGCCACCACGGTCGTGGTGACCAGGCCCGGCACGATGGCCGGGCTGGTCGTGAAGACGGCCGCCACGGCCGCGCCCCACGGGGCGATCATGCGGACCGGGTCCAGCCACCGGCCCGCGTGCGCCAGCGCCGGCCCGCACCGGGTGGCTCAGCAGCGAGTCCTCGCCCTCCGGGTCACCGCCGCGCGGCGCGGTCAGGGCGCGCAGCGCCGGGGCGGCCAGCCCGGCCAGCCCGAGCGGATTCCAGGCGTAGCAGGCGGCGAACACCGGGCCGGTCTCCTTGATGCTGCCGGCCACCAGCGAGCCGGCGATGCCCAGGTACCACAGGTGGTGCTGGAAGCCGATGGCCGCCGCGACGCTCCAGGCCAGGGCCGGGGCGTCGACCAGCACCGGGCGGGCCAGGCTGCTGCGCCAGATGCCGGCGAAGCCGCACACCAGCAGCCCGCCGGCGATCCGCAGCCGGTCGTCGGCGACGCGGGGCTCCAGCCAGAGCGTGACCAGCGGCGGCAGCGCCACCAGGTGGGCCACGGTGCAGGCCTGCCAGCGGGGGACCGACGTCCGGCACACCGCGGGCAGCAGCCAGCGCAGCGCGAACGGGAGCGGCACCGGCCGGCCGGCCCCGGCGTGCAGGTAGCGCCGTCCGTCCGGGCTGATGCCTAAGCAGGCCAGGTTGATGCAGCCCAGCCAGGCCAGCGTGACGCTCCCGGCCAGCGACCAGGCCAGCGCGGTCACGGCCAGTCACCCCGTCACGCGCGCGGCCCGCTCGGCCCGGGCCACCCAGCGGCGGGCGCCGACCCGGCGCAGCACCTCCAGCGCACCGTCCAGCGCGGCCGCGGCCTGCCCGGCCCGGCCGGCTCCGGCGAAGGTCTCGCCCAGCAGGCACCGCGCGATGCCCTCGTCCAGCGCGTCGGCGCGGGCGCGGAAGGCCGGGATGACCTCCTCCAGGATCGCGGCGGCGGCGTCGGTCCGGCCCTGCGCCCGGTACGCGTCGGCCATGATCATCAGGGCGGTCGACTCGCCCCGGCCCTCGGACAGCTCGCGGAAGCTGGCCACCGCGCTGGCCAGCAGCGGCAGCGCGGCGTCCGGGCGGCGCTGGGCCAGCCGGGTCCAGGCCAGCTCGGTGCGCGCCCACGCCTGCCCGGCGGTGTCGCCGAACTCGGCGAACAGCTCCCCGCTGCGGGCCAGCAGCCGCTCGGCCTCGGCGTGCTGGCCGGACTCGCGGGCCACGATGCCCTGGCAGCGGTACGCGTGCGCCTCGCCGTAGCGGTCGCCCAGCTCCCGGAACCGGGCCAGCGACTGCCCGAAGTAGCTCCCGGCCCGGTCCAGGCCGCCCTGCTGCAGGCTGACCCAGCCCCGGTGGTGGGTCACGTAGGCCACGCCGACCTGGTCGTCCACCGCGGCCCAGGCGGCGGCGCAGCGCTCCAGGTAGGCGGCCGCGTCGGCCAGCTCGCCCCGGTCCATGGCCAGCTCGCCCAGGTTGTTCAGCGCGGCGGCCTGGCCCAGCTCGTTGCCGAGCTCCCGGAACGTGGCCAGGCACCGGGTGAAGCAGTCCGCGGCCTGGTCCAGCAGGCCCGTGTCGCGGTAGGCGTTGCCCAGGTTGCGCAGCGTCCAGCCCTCGCCCCGGCGGTTCCCGGCCCGGCGGGCCGCGTCGAGGGCCAGCTCGTGGGTCACCCGCCAGTCCTGCAGCCGGGCCCGGACCCGGAAGAAGTAGTGCATCGAGTCGGCCAGCTCCCAGCAGCACTCCCACAGCCCGGCCGCGTGGGCCTGGCTGATCGCGGCGATCAGGCTGGGGTACTCGGCGGTGAACCAGTCATAGGGCCGGGCCGCCAGCCGGCCGGCCAGGGCGGGCGGCAGCGGCCAGATCAGCGCCGCGGTCGGGTCCGGGTCCCGCTTGCTGTGCCGGGACATCTCGAAGAGCGCCCGCCTGGCCGCGCCGAGCAGCGCGCCCAGGCCCCGCTCCACCGCCGCGGCCCGGTCCGCGGCCGCTCGGCCGCCTCGGCCTGCTCCCGGGCGAACAGCGCGACCAGGTCGTGGTAGCGGTACCGGATCTCGCCGGCCTCGTCCTCGCCTGCCACCTCCAGCAGCTGCAGGTCGGCAAGCTGGTCGGCCGCGTCCTGGGCGTCGCCGGGCTCGGCGTCCAGCAGCGCGGCCAGCAGCCACGCGGTGAACGTCGGCACGCCGAGCAGGCTGGGCAGCCGGAACGCGCGCTGCAGGCCCGGCTCCAGCTCCCGGTAGCTCAGCATGATCCCTCCCCGGACGTCGAGGTCGCCGTAGGACAGCTCGGCCAGCCGGGTCCGCTCGCCCGCCAGCCGCTCGGCCAGCCGGCTGGCCCGCCAGTGCGGCCGGGCGGCCAGCTTGGCCCCGGCTATCCGGATGGCCAGCGGCAGCCGCCCGCTGAGCCGGACGATCTCGCGGGCCGCGTCCGGCTCGGCGTCGAGCCGCCCGGCCCCGGCGATAGCGGCCAGCAGAGCGACGCCGTTCTCCTCACTCAGGGTTTCCAGGTCTATCGGCAGCGCGCCCTCCAGCACGGCCAGCCGCCGGCGGCTGGTGACGATGACCGCGCAGCCGGCGCTGGCCGGGATCAGCGGCCGGACCTGGCCCTCGTGCGCGGCGTTGTCGAGCAGCACGAGGTTGCGGCCCTGGCTCAGCACCGCCCGGTACATCAGCTCCCGGTCGGCCGCCGCGGCCGGGATGCGGGTCCCGGCCACGCCCGTGGCCCGCAGGAAGCCGTCCAGCACGTCGGCCGGGTCGCGACCCTGGCCGGCCTGGCCGCGCAGGTCCACGTACAGCTGGGCGTCGGGGAACTCCGGGCGCAGCAGCGTCGCGACCCGGACGGCCAGGGCGCTCTTGCCCACCCCGCCCGGCCCGGAGATGGCCACCACCGGCGTCCCGCCGTCGGCCGGCCCGGACTCGGCCCCAGGAACGCCCGGGCCGCCTGCACCTGGTCCGACCGGTCGGTGAAGTCGCGGGCCGGGGCGGGCAGCTGGGACGGCGGCGGCTGGTCGCCGGGCAGGCTGATGTTCACCACGTCGGCGTGCGCGATGTTGGCCAGCTTGGCCACGTACCCGCCGGTCACCATCGTCGCGACGGTCGGCGTCCCGGCCTGGCTGAGCCACCGGGTCAGCTCGGCGGCCGACTGCCCGGGCGCGCCCGCCAGCCGCTCGATGATCTCGCGGCCGTCCGGGTCGGCCTGCAGCCGCCGGGCCAGCAGCGGCAGCACGGCCGCCATCGCCGCGGCGTCAGCGTCAGCGTCGTCGCCCATGTGCCCGTGTCCCCGTGTTCGGCCTCATGGCCGGGCTAGAACGTGACGTTGCCGGTCACGGAGCCGATATTGGTTATCTTGCCGACCCGGGCGTTGCCCGAGACGGTGGTGACGAACTGGCCGATATCCGGGTCGGCCTGCAGGGCGGCGACCAGGTCCTCCAGCCGGGCGCGGAACTCGGCGTCCCCGCGCACCGCCGCGTCCAGGGGGCCGGCCAGGTCACCGGGGCCGGTCGTGCCCGGCGCGCCCTGGGCCGTGGCCAGGGCGGCCTGCGCCGCCTCGTTCCCGGCCAGCTTGCGCCGTACCAGGCTGACCAGGTTCTTCACCCCGGCAGCGGCGGCCTGGCCTAACTGCCCGCCGAATGCCTGCGCGGCGTAGGTGGCTATCAGCGTCGCGACCGTGACCGATAGTGGTTCCACTGCCCCTCCTGAGCCATTTCCCGCGACCGCGGGACGCCATTGCCGCGGCGAGCCGCCGTGACTCCGGCCATTCCGGCCTGGATCAGGCCTTTGACTCTCCGGGAGTTCCCGCTGGCTGTCAACCACAGGGTCCCGTTCGCCGGGTGTGCTAGCACCACTGATCTTCTGGGTGGTTCCGCACTGGCCTGGGCGGCCCGGGCGTGGGACAACTGTGGGCGTGGGGAGGGCCGCGCCGCGGCCGGGCGCGCCGGAGAGGCGTGATCCGAGGTCGCGGGCAGTGCGCGGAGCCGGCCGGACGGCCGATCATGCCGTCAGGCGGCGGCTCGCATGAGGCCGGCCCGCACCTGACACCGACCCTGGGGGGGCCGATGACCGACAGTCAGCCCGCGCTGACCATGCGCGGCGTGCGCAAGACCTACGAGGCCGAGAACGCCCCGGTGCGGGCGCTGCGGGGCGTCGACCTGACCGTGCCCGCCGGAGAGTTCACCGCCCTGATGGGCCCGTCGGGCTGCGGCAAGTCAACGCTGCTGAACCTGGTGGCGGGCCTGGAGGTGGCCGACGAGGGCACGATCGCGGTGGCCGGGGAGGAGGTGACCGGGCGCGGCGAGGATGACCTGGCCCGGCTGCGGCGCACCCACGTCGGCATCATCTTCCAGTTCTTCAACCTGCTGGAGGGGATGACCGTGCTGGAGAACGTCGCGCTGCCCGCGGTCATCGCCGGGCGCCGCCGCCGGGCCGCCGAGACCCGCGCCCGCGACCTGCTGGACCTGCTCGGCATCGGCGACAAGGCGGCCGCCCTGCCCGGCGTGCTGTCCGGCGGGCAGCGGCAGCGGCTGGCCATCGCCCGGGCGCTGGCCAACGAGCCGACGCTGCTGCTGGCCGACGAGCCGACCGGCGCGCTCGACTCCGACGGCGGCCACGAGGTGACCGAGCTGCTGAGCCTGGCTGCACCGGACCGGGCAGACGATCATCCTGGTCACCCACGACCCGCAGGTGGCCGCCGTGGCCCAGCGCGTGGTCCGGATGCTCGACGGCCGGATCGTGCCCCCGCCCGACGTGTCCCAGCCCGGCCCGTCCCAGCCCGGCGGCGGAGCGCTGGCCGCCCCGGCGGCGCAGGCCCGGCCGTGACAGCGGGCCTGGCCTGGTACCGCCTGCGGGCCACGGTGCGCCGCCGGCTGGGCGGCTACCTGGCCCTGGCCGCCGTGCTCGGCCTGATCGGCGGGATCGCCATGGCGGCCGTGACCGCCGCCCGGCGCACCGACTCCTCCTACCCCGACTACCTGGCCGGCGCGAACCCGTCGGGCCTGATCATCCAGCCCAACGCCAACCCGACCGCCAGCACCGCCGCGGCGGGGGAGCGGCTGTTCGCCCTGCTGCAGAACCAGCTGCGCCACCTGCCGCACGTCACCGGCCTGACCGAGGCCAACGCCTACAACGCCGCGCTGGCCAGGCCCGGCGGCGGGTCCGGGTCCGTCCTGTTCACCCAGGTACAGCTCGTGGCCAGCAGCGACGGCATGTTCAGCAGCCAGGACCGGCTCACGCTCACGGCCGGCCGGCGGCCGCGGCGGATCACCGAGGTCGCGGCGACCACCCGGGCCGCCGTCGCGCTGCACCTGCACGTCGGCTCGCGGCTGCGGGTCGGGCTCTGGGAGGGCACCCAGCAGCATGGCCTGCCGAGGTTCCGGCGCGTGCTGACCCTGACCGTGACCGGCATCGGCGTCGTGCCCACCCAGGTGGTGCAGGACGACATCGACGCCGACCGGACCGGCTTCCTGATCGGGACGCCCGCCCTGGACCGGGCGTTCGCCGACTGCTGCCAGGCCACCTCCTACCTCGGCCTGCGGGTGGCCGGCGGCGGGCGGTATGACTCGGCGGTCGGCGAGGAGTACGAGCAGCTGCAGCTCACGAGCGCCTACTACGCGGGCGGGGCGGCCAGCCTGCTCCAGCTCATCGAGCTGTACGACACGTCCGCCATCGAGGCCCAGGCCCAGCGGGCGATCCGGCCCGAGGCCATCGCGCTCGGCGCGTTCGGCGTCATCGCCGCGCTGGCCGCGCTGATCATCGGCGCCCAGGCGGTGTCCCGCCAGCTAGCCGCGGCGGCCGGCGACGCCGAGGTGCTGCGGGCGCTGGGCGCCTGGCCGCCGCGGCCGCCGCCGACGCGGTGGCCGGCCTGCTCGCCGCCATCGCCGCCGGGGCGGCGCTGGCCGTGGCCCTGGCCATCGCGCTGTCGCCGCTCAGCCTGTTCGGCCCGGTCCGGCAGGCCGAGCCCGGCCGCGGGATCTACCTCGACGGCACCGTCCTGGCGGCCGGCGGGCTGGGCCTGGCCCTGATCCTGAGCGTGGTCACCGTCGCGGCGGCCTACCAGCAGGCCCGGCGGCGGTCCGGCGCCGCCGCGGCCCGGCCCGCCCGCGGCTCGGCCGTGGTCCGGGCCGGGCTGGGCGCCGGGCTGGGCGCGGCCGGGGTGACCGGGCTGCGGTTCGCGCTGGAGCCGGGCCGGGGCCGTACCGCCGTGCCCGTCCGCTCGGTGCTGGCCGGCGCGGTGCTGGCGGTGGTGGCCGTCGCGGCCACGCTGACGTTCGGCGCCAGCCTCAGCTACCTGATCGGCCGTCCGGCGCTGTACGGGTGGGACTTCAGCTACGCGCTGTACTCGACCGACGGCTGGGGGCCGTTCCCGCCCCGGCTCATCAACCCGCTGCTGCACCAGGACAAGCTCATCGCCGCCAGCACCGGGGTGTACTTCCTGACCGTCCAGATCGACGGCCAGACGGTGCCGGCCGTCCTGTCGCCGGCCCGCGCGGCGGTCGCCCCCCGGCTGCTGTCCGGCCATGCGGTGGACGGGCCGGGCCAGGTCGTCCTCGGCCCGGCCACCCTGGCCGCGCTGCACCAGCACCTGGGCGGCGAGGTCACGGTGCAGCTCGGCCCGGTGATCCGGGACGCCCGGCTGCGCGTCGTCGGCGTCGCCGCGCTGCCCGCCCTCGGCGACACGCTGGGCGTCCACCCGTCGCTGTCGACCGGGGCGGTCCTGCCGCAGACGGTCGTGTCGGCCGCCGCGCTGGCCGCGGGCGGCGCCTACTCCGGCCCCAACGCGATCCTGGTCCGGCTGAAGCCCGGCGTCAGCCCGGCGGCGGGCCTGCGCTCGCTACGGCGGATCACCGCGTTCTACAACGGGTTCACCCATTCCCCGGCGATCGTCGCCCAGGCCGGCCCGACGGCGCTGGAGCTCACCGCCAGCGTCCTGCCGGTGCAGCGGCCCGCCGAGATCGTGAACTACCGGTCCATGGGCACGATGCCGGTGATCCTGGCCGCCGGGGTGGCGGCCGGCGCGGTGCTGGCCCTGGGCCTGGCCCTGGGCGCCTCGGTCCGGCACCGGCGGCGGGACCTGGCCCTGCTCAAGACCCTCGGCTTCACCCGCCGCCAGCTAGCCGCCACCATCGCCTGGCAGGCCACCGCGGTGGCGGTGGCCGGGCTGGTCGTCGGCGTTCCGGCCGGGGTGGCGGCCGGGCGCTGGCTGTGGATCCTGTTCGCCCGGGACCTGTCCGCCGTGCCCCGGGCCGCCATCCCGGCGGGCGCCATCGCCGTGGCCGTGGTCGCCGCGCTGGCGCTGGCCAACCTGGTCGCGGCGGTGCCCGGCCGGCGGGCCGCCCGCACCCGGGCGGCCCGGATGCTGCGGGCCGAGTGACCGGGCCGAGTGACCGGGCCGGGCTGCCCGGCGCAGCTTGCGGCCGGCCGCCGGGCGACTGCGCCGCCGCTGTTAGCGTTGGCCCGGTCGAAGGAGGTCAAAGGTGACAGACGGGATACCGGGCCAGGCGCTGCAGCTGCGGTCGCTGGTCACGGCGGAGCAGACGGTGCAGGTGTCGCTGGCCGACGTGGACGTGCCCGCGCCGGGACCGGGCCAGGTCCTCATCCGGATCGAGGCGGCGCCGGTCAACCCGTCCGACCTCGGGCTGCTGCTGGCCGGCGCCGACGTGACCAGGGCCGCGGCCAGCGGCTCGCCGGACCGGCCGGTACTCACCGCGCCGCTCCCGGCCGCGGCCGTGCGGGCCGCGGCGGCCCGGGTCGGGCAGTCACTGCCGGCCGGCAACGAGGGCGCGGGCACCGTGATCGCGGCCGGCGACGGCGACGAGGCCCAGGCCCTGGTCGGCAAGCTGGTCGCGGTGGCGGGCGGCGCCATGTACGCGCAGTACCGCTGCGTCCCCGCCGGCGCGTGCCTGGTGCTGCCGGACGGCGCCACCGCCGCCGACGGCGCCAGCTCGTTCGTCAACCCGATGACCGTGCTGGGCATGATCGAGACCATGCGGGCCGAGGGCCACACCGCGCTGGTGCACACCGCGGCCGCCTCCAACCTGGGCCAGATGCTGAACCGGGCGTGCCTGGAGGACGGCATCCCGCTGGTGTCCGTCGTCCGCTCGGCGGCCCAGGCCGACCTGCTGCGGGCGGCCGGGGCCACCTGGGTGTGCGACTCCTCGCGGCCCGGCTTCACCGACGACCTGATCGCCGCGCTGCGGGCCACGAAGGCCACCATCGCGTTCGACGCCATCGGCGGCGGCACCCTGGGCAGCCGGATCCTGACCTGCATGGAGGCGGCGATCAGCGCGGGCGCCGAGTTCAGCCGGTACGGCTCGGCGGTGCACAAGCAGCTGTACATCTACGGCGGCCTGGACCGCGGCCCGACCGAGCTGAGCCGCGGCTTCGGCATGGCCTGGGGCGTCGGCGGCTGGCTGCTGACCCCGTTCCTGCAGAAGGCCGGCCGGGAGACCGTGGCAGCCCTGCGGCAGCGGGTGGCGGCCGGGCTGACCACGACGTTCGCCAGCCGCTACACCGACCGGGTGACCCTGCCCGGCGCCCTGGACCTGGCCGCCGCGGCCGCCTACAGCCGCCAGGCCACCGGCCAGAAGTACCTGATCACGCCGAACGGCTGACGGCCGGCCCGCGACGCCGCGGCTCTTCCATGATCGTGACCGTTTTTCCGCGCATGTTCACGTAAACACGGTCACGATCATGGTGCACGCGGATGCGGCCGCCCGGCGCGCCTAGTCGACGTGCCGGGCGGCGCCCTGGTCGGCGGACAGCGCCATCGCCGCGTAGGCCCGCAGCGCCGGGCTGACCGGCCGGTCCCGCTGGGCCGGCTGCCAGCCGGCCGCGTCCCGCGCCGCCCGCCGCCGGGCCAGCACCGTCGTCATCGACCGCCAGCCGGATCGACCGGGCCGGGATGTCGATCTCGATCAGGTCGCCGTCCTCGACCAGGCCGATCAGCCCGCCCGCCGCGGCCTCGGGGGAGACGTGGCCGATCGACAGGCCGCTGGTGCCGCCGGAGAACCGCCCGTCGGTGACCAGCGCGCACGCCTGGCCCAGGCCCCGGCCCTTGAGGAAGCTGGTCGGGTACAGCATCTCCTGCATGCCGGGGCCGCCGCGCGGGCCCTCGTAGCGGATCACCACCACGTCGCCGGGCTGGATCCGGCTGGCCAGGATGGCGTCGACCGCGTCCTCCTGGCTCTCCGACACCCTGGCCGGGCCGCTGGAAGGTCAGGGTCCCGGCCGGCACCCCGGCCGTCTTCACGATGCCGCCGTCGGGGGCCAGGTTGCCGCGCAGCACGGCCAGGCCGCCGTCCGCGCTGTACGGGGTGGCCACCGCGCGGATGCAGCCCGCCGCGGCGTCGGTGTCCAGGCTGTCCCACGTGGCGGCGGAGGAGAACGCCTCGGTGGTGCGGACCCCGCCGGGGGCGGCCGAGAACAGCTCGACGGCCTGGGCTGAGCGGTGCCGCCGCGCACGTCCCACTCGGCCAGCCACTGCTCCAGGCCAGGCGCGTGCACCGCGTGCACGGACCGGTCCAGCAGGCCGGCCCGGTCCAGCTCGCCCATGATGGCCGGGATGCCGCCCGCCCGGTGCACGTCCTCCATGTGGTAGTCGGAGCTCGGGGCCACCTTGCAGATGCACGCGGTGACCCGGCTGAGCTGGTCGATGTCCTCCAGGCCGAAGCCGACCCCGGCCTCGCGGGCGGCGGCCAGCAGGTGCAGCACGGTGTTGGTCGAGCCGCCCATGGCGACGTCCACCCGCATCGCGTTGCTGAACGCGGCCCGGCTGGCGACGCTGCGCGGCAGCACGCCCTCGTCGTCCTTGTCGTACCACCGGCGGCACAGGTCCACGATCAGCTCGCCGGCCCGGAGGAACAGGTCGCGGCGCACCACGCTGGTGGCCAGCGTGCTGCCGTTGCCCGGCAGCGACAGGCCCAGCGCCTCGGTCAGGCAGTTCATCGAGTTGGCGGTGAACATGCCCGAGCATGATCCGCACGTCGGGCAGGCCGACCGCTCGATGGACGCCAGCTGGTCGTCGCTGACCGACGGGTCGGCCGAGGCGGTCATCGCGTCGATCAGGTCCAGCCCGGTCCGGGCCACCCCGTCCGCCACGACGGCCTTGCCCGCCTCCATCGGCCCGCCGCTGACGAACACCGTCGGGATGTTCAGCCGCATCGCCGCGATGAGCATCCCCGGCGTGATCTTGTCGCAGTTGCTGATGCAGACCAGGGCGTCGGCCTGGTGGGCCTGGACCATGTACTCGACCGAGTCGGCGATCAGCTCGCGGCTGGGCAGGCTGTACAGCATCCCGCCGTGGCCCATCGCGATGCCGTCGTCCACGGCGATGGTGTTGAACTCCCGGCCGACCCCGCCCGCCGCGGCGATCGCCCCGGCCACCAGCGCGCCCATGTCCCGCAGGTGCACGTGGCCGGGCACGAACTGGGTGAAGCTGTTGGCGATGGCGACGATCGGCTTGCCGAAGTCCTGGTCGGTCATGCCGGTGGCCCGCCACAGGGCCGGGCGCCGGCCATGTTCCGGCCGTGCGTGGACGTGCGCGAGCGCAGAGCAGGCACCGTCGCCTCCAGGGATTTGTCGTGTCATGCGGTCAGGAACGGCCCTGCCCGCTGATGTTAGTCGTCCCGCCGCCCGGCCGGGGCAGGTCAGCCGGCCATGCCCGGGCCGCCCGGCGGGCCGGCCGCCCGGGAAAAAGATTTCGCGTTCCGGTCAGGATGAGCTGATTTTTCGGTTTTAATGCTGGTCAGCACCCTGGTGAGTGATGGCTGTACCCCCCGCAGCGCGCCGCCCTGACCCGCGCCACATCCACGCACCCCTGCCGCTGGCGCGCGTCGGCCGGCAGTGCCCGCGGTGATCGCCGGCGTCTCAGCGCCCGACTCAGGGATCGTCTTGACCTCCCCCAGGCATTCCGCGTCCCACCGCCGCGCCCCCGGGCGGCACGCCGCGGCCCGGCCCCATCGCCCGACCCGCCCCCGTCGTCCCGGCCGGCCGCCCGTCCGGCTGACCCTCGGCGTGGCCGCCGCCACCTCGGTGGCCGCCGCCGGCGCCCTCATCGGCGTCGTCGCCGCCGGCTCCGGTGCCCCGCCCGGCGGGGCCGGCGGCCTCGACGCGATCGGCCAGGCCGCCCCGGAGCCGGCCGCGTCCGGCGCCGCCGCCAGCGCTCGCACCGCCCTCTCCGGCGCCCCGTCAGCCCGCCCGGCCGCCCCGTCGTCCCCGTCGTCCCGGCCGGCGGCGTCGCCCTCGGCCCGGCCCCGGCCGGCGGCGGCCCCGGCCCAGCCCTACCTGATCTACGACTCGGTCATCCCGTCGGGGATTCCGGCCGGAAAGGTCGTCGCCACCTACGCCGACGGCCCCGGCGCCTCCTCGCCATCGCAGGTGGCGGGCCGCGCCAACGTGCTGTGGATTGACATCAACGGCTCTGACCCGGCCGCGTCGGTGATCGACGTGGAGCCGGGCAACGCCAGCCCGGCCCAGGCCGCCAGCTGGGCCCGCCAGCGGCTGACCGACCACCCGGACGGCCTGGCCCGGATCTACACCATGCTGTCGGAGTGGCCGGCCGTGCAGGACGCGGTGGCGTCCCTGCCGTCCGGGATGCGCGCCCGCATCCGCTGGTGGATCGCCAACCCGACCGGAAGCCCCCACATCGTGCCCGGCTCCGACGCCACCCAGTGGTACTGGGGTCCGAGCTACGACATCTCCACCGCCACCCCGCGCTTCTGACCGCCGTCACCTGACGCGACGGGGCCCGGACCGGGTCAGCGCCCGCCGGCGACCCGGCTGGCCCACAGGATCAGGGTGGCGATGACCTCGTCGCGGTTGACCTCGTTCAGGATCTCGTGGCGGGCGCCCGGGTAGGTCCGGACGACGACGTCGCTGAGGCCGGCGGCGCGGTACCGGTCAGCCAGCGGCCCGAGCAGCGCCAGGCCGCCGTTCACCGGGTCCGCCTCGCCGGCCACGATGTAGACCGGCAGGTCAGGCCGCATCCGGGCGACCTGCTCCGGGTCGGCCAGCCGCCGCGCGCCCTCGAACATCTGCCGGGCCGCGGCCGGGGTGAGGCCGAAGCCGCAGCGCGGGTCGGCCACGTAGGCGTCGACCACGGCCTCGTCCCGGCTCAGCCAGTCGAAGTCGGTCCGGGCCGGCGCGAACGGCGCGTTGAACATGGCCAGGTCCAGCGGCTGGTCGAAGTCCAGGGCCGGCTCCAGCAGGTCGATCACGGCGGTGCCGGTCAGGATCACGCCCTCGGTGTCGGCGCTGTGATCCAGCAGGTACTGCTGCACCGCGAACGACCCCATCGAGTGCCCGAGCAGGATCAGCGGCAGGCCGGGGTGGTCGGCCCGGACCCGGGCCGACAGCGCGCCGATGTCGGCCACCAGCGCGGGCCACCCGCCCTCGCCCAGGTCGCCCAGCGCGCCGCTGCCGGCGGTGCCGCCGTGGCCCCGGTGGTCCTGGGCGTAGACCACGAACCCGGCCGCGTTCAGCGCGGCGGCCAGCGCGGCGTAGCGCTGCGCGTGCTCGCCCATCCCGTGGGCGATCTGCAGCGCGGCGGCCGGGGCACCCGGCGGGTCCCAGCGGTAGGCGGTGATCGGCACGCCGTCCGCCGACGGGTAGCGCAGCGTGGTCGATGGCATCGGCCTGCCTCCCTTACCTGGCGTACTCGTCGCGGAGCCGG
Organism: uncultured Actinomycetota bacterium; assembly: GCA_963731085.1. Lineage (GTDB taxonomy): Bacteria > Actinomycetota > Actinomycetes > Streptosporangiales > Streptosporangiaceae > DASUBV01. The sequence goes on along the minus strand of CAVSUF010000018.1, from coordinate 740,250 downwards.
CGGCGCAGCAGCTTGCCGGTGGGCAGCCGGGGCAGCTGGGCGGCGAACACCACCGAGCGGGGCACCTTGAACCCGGCCAGCCGCTGCCGGGCGAACGCCAGCAGGTCGGCGGCCAGGTCGTCGCCCGGTGCCGCGCCCTCGGCGGGCTGCACCACGGCGCGGACCGACTGGCCCATCTCCTCGTCGGGCACGCCGATGACCGCCACGTCGGCTACCGCCGGGTGCATGACCAGGGCCTCCTCGATCTCGGCCGGGTAGATGTTGACCCCGCCCGAGATGATCAGGTCGGTGCGCCGGTCGGCCAGGTACAGGTACCCCTCGTCGTCCAGGTAGCCCAGGTCGCCGAGGGTGGACCAGCCCCTGTCATTCCAGGCGCCGGCCGTCTTGGCCGCGTCGTTGTGGTAGCGGAACTGGCCGCCGCCCTCGAAGTAGACCATGCCGACCTCGCCCGCCGGCATCTCGGCGCCGTCCTCGCCGACGATGTGCACGGTGACCACCGCGGCCCGGCCGACCGACCCCCGGTGGGTCAGCCAGTCCGCCGAGGTGATGACCGTCATGCCGCTGCCCTCGCTGCCCGCGTAGTACTCCAGCAGCACCGGGCCGAGCCAGTCGATCATCTGCTGCTTGACCTCGACCGGGCACGGGGCGGCGGCGTGCACCACCATCCTCAGCGTCGAGGTGCCGGCCGCCTGGCGCTGCTCCGGCGGCAGCTTGAGCATCCGGACGAAGTGCGTCGGCACGAACTGCACGTGCGTGACGCCGAAGCGCTCGATCACGCGCAGGCACTCCAGCGCGTCGAACCGCTCCATCACCACCACCGTGCCGGCATTGCGGATCGTGCCCATCGACCAGCCCAGCGGGGCCGCGTGGTACAGCGGCGCCGGGCACAGGTACACCGCGCTGGCGTCGAACCCGAACATGGTGCCCATCACCTGGTCGATGCCGAGCCCCGTGCCGAACTCGGAGAATTCGTGCGCCCGGGCGATCCCCTTGGGCCGCCCGGTGGTCCCCGAGGAGTACAGGAACGGGGTGCCCTCGCACTCGGCGTCCGGCGGCCCGGCGGGCTGGGCGGCGATCCCGGCCTCATAGTCGAGGAACCCGTCACCGGCCGGGCCGCCCGCCATGACCGCCAGCTCCACGCCGGGGCTGGCGGCCAGGGCCCGGGCCGCCAGGCCGGCCAGCGTCGTGCAGGTGAACAGCGCCCGGCGCCGCAGTCGGTCAGCACGTAGGCCGCCTCGGCGTCGGTCAGGTGCCAGTTGACCGGGGTGTAGAGGACGCCGGTCCGCTGCGCCGCCCAGGCCACCTCGAAGAACTCGGGGCGGTTGTCCATCAGCAGGGCGATGTGGTCGCCCTGGCCGATGCCGTGGCTGGCCAGCAGCCGGGCCAGCGCGCAGCTGCGCCGGTCCAGCTCGGCGTAGCTCAGGGCCGAGCCGTCCGCGGCCATGATGACCGCGGGCCGGTCCGGGGCCGCGGCGGCGATGCGTCCGAGATGCATGAATCCTCCGGGCGAATCCGGACCGCGGCCCCGCCCGCGATCACCTGCAGCCATCATCGGTGCCCGGCTCGGGGCAGGCGCCAGCCGGGCCTCGCGGCACCGGCATGAGTGTCCTGAATTGTAACGCGATGCCCAGCGCGAGCCAGCTCGCCCAGCGGCGGTCCTCGGATCGAGCCGTGCCCGCCGCGTGACCCTCGACGGTTCCGGGCGCCACCCCTACATTGAGGACATGACGAGCGACGCCGGCGGCGCCGCCCCGGCCCGGCGGCTGGAACTGGTGGCCGACACCGGCGTCCGCGCGGCGGACGCGCTGGCCGACGGGGACCGTGCCCGGGACGCCGACGGCGACCTGCACGAGAGCCGCCGGCACTACGAGCGGGCCTGGCAGCTGGCCGAGGCGGCGGGCGACGCGGCCGCGCTGGCCGCCGCCGCGCTGGGCCTGGCCGGGCTGTGGGTCAGCGAGCACCGCACGGCGGCCGGCGCGGCGGCGCTGGAGGCCCGGCTGCGGCACGTCCTGGGGCTGCTCGACCCGGCCGCGCCGCTGGCCCTGCGGGTCCGCGCCCGGCTGGCCGGGGAGGCCGACTACGCGGCCGGCCGGCACGACGCCATCCTGGCCGTGCTCGGCGAGGCCCGCGCGGCCGGCGACCAGGCCGCCCTGGCCGAGGCGCTGAGCCTGGCCCATCACTGCCTGCTCGGGCCGGAGCACCTCCCGCGGCGCCGCGACCTGGCCGCCGAGCTGACCCGGGTCAGCTTCCGCACCCGGCGGCGCAGCGACCTGCTGATGGGCCTGCTGTGGCAGACCGCCGACGCCTACGCGGCCGGCGACCCCCGCGCCGGGCGGCTGCTGGGCGAGCTGCGCGCCCAGCTCAGCGAGCAGGACCACCGGGCCGTCGGGTTCGTCGTCAGCGCGATCGACGTGATGCTGGCCATCCGCGCCGGGCGCCTGGCCGAGGCCGAGTCGCTGGCCGGCCTGTGCGCCAGGACGGGCACCGCGGCCGGCGACGTGGACAGCGACTGGTGGTCCGGCGCCCAGCTGGTGACGATCCGCTGGTACCAGGGCCGGCTGCCCGAGCTGCTGCCCGCGCTGCGGGACCGGGCGCAGTCCCCGGAACTGAGCGCCGTGGACCACTCGGCCCTGGCCGCGCTGGCGGTAGCCGCCGCCCAGGGCGGGGACACCCGCACCGCGGCCAGCTCGCTGGCCGCCCTGTGCGGCAGCGACCTGGCCCGGCTGCCCCGGTCCAGCAGCTGGCTGGTCACGATGAACGGCGTGATCGAGGCGGCCGCCCTGCTGGGCGACGCCGCCGCCGCTGCCCGGGCCTACGACCTGCTCCGCCCGCACGGCGGCCTGCCGCTGGTCGGCAGCCTCGGGATGACCTGCTTCGGGTCGGCCCAGCAGGCCCTGGGCGTGGCCGCGCTGACCGCCGGCCAGCCCGGCCGGGCGGTGGACCACCTGCGGGCCGCGGTCCGCCACAACCTGGCCCTGGCCCACTGGCCCGCGCTGGCGGCGTCCCGGCCCGGCTGGCCCGGGCCTACGAGCGCCGGGCCGCCCCGGGCGACGCCGAAGCCGCGCGGTCCGAGCTGGACACGGCCGCCGGCGAGGCCGCCGCGCTCAGCCTGCCCGCGCCGGGCCTGCCGACCTGGCCCGCGGCAGGCTGGCCCGCCCTCGGTTCGCCGGCCCTCGGTTCGCCGGCCCTGGGCTCGCCTGCCCTGGGCTCGCCGGCATCGGGCCGGCCGGCGCCAGGTCCCGCCGGGCGCGGGCGTCCCCGTCGCGGACCGGACCAGCCCGGGACGGGCCGCGGCGACCAGCCCGGACCCGGCCGGCGCTATCGCGGTCGGTGCCGTGGCGGAGTGCAGCCGGGCGGGCCGCCGGTGGCGGGTGACAGTGGGCGGCCGTGCCGTTCTCGCCGAAGACAGCATCGGAATGGCCCACCTGGCGGTGCTGATCGCCAATCCGCGCCAGGAGATCCCGGCCGCTGACCTGGTCGCCGGGCTGGCCGCGCTGAGCGGGCCGGCCGGGGACGGCGGCGCTCACCCGGTGCTGGACCAGGAGGCCATCGCCGGGTACCGGGGCCGGCTGCGCCAGCTGGACGCCAGGATCAGCGACCTGGAGGCGGCCGGCGCAGGGCGACCGGGCCGCCGCCGCCCGGGCCGAGCGGGAGTGGCTGGTCGCCCAGCTTGGCAGCGCGGCCGGGTTCGCCGGGCGCACCCGGTCATTCCCCGACCAGGGCGAGCGCGCCCGGGTCGCGGCGGGCAAGGCCATCCGGCGGGCGCTGGCCCGCATCGCGGAGGCGGACCCGGCCATCGGCGAGCACCTGCGCCAGGCCGTCCGCACCGGCGTCCGCTGCTCCTACTGGCCCGGCTGAGCCGCCGCCCGGCGCCCGGGACGGAACGGGCCGTCCCGGCGATGGAACGGCATGGCACGGCATGGACCGCCGCACACATGAAAAGCCGATGAATGGCGCGTCCGGTGCGGTCGCGCCCATTCCTGACCCTAGGGGGCAATGTCATGGCTCTCCGTGACACCATGCGCGAGTCGGCGACGCCGTTTCTCGCGCCCGGCGAGTCGGTCCAGGCGGTGATCGGCGCGCAGACCGCCAGTCAGTACCTGGCCGCGCTGACCGGGATCTTCGTCTTCCTCGGCCTGAACCGGTACCGGATCCTGGCCGTCACGCCCAACCGGATCGTCGTCCTCGACGCGGGCAAGACCAGCTTCAAGAAGGCCCGCGGCGTGGTCATGGAACTGCCGCGCTCGACCCGGCTCGGCCCGGGCACGGGCGTGTGGCACCAGATCCCGGCCGGCCAGGAGAAGCTGCGGGTCCACCGCCGGTTCTTCAAGGACCTCGACGCCGCCGACGCGGCCCTGGCCGGCGCCGGGCACTAGCGCCCCGCGGTCGCGGGGCGCCGGCAGCCGCCGGGCAGCCGCTGCCGGGCCTCGCGGTGCGAGCCCGGCAGCACCGCCCGGCCCGGTGCCCGGGGCACCGCATACTGAGCAGATGGACAGCCAGCGCGGCTCGCGGGCGGCCTACTTCGACGGCTGGTACGCGGACATGGCCGCTACCCCGGCCAAGGACGAGATCATGGCCCGGCACCTGGGCCTGCCGCCGGCCCTGCGGTCCACCAGCCTGCTCGGCTGGGACGGCATCGCCGAGGTCACCGCGGCGCTGGCGCTGCCCCCCGGCGGGCGGCTGGTGGACCTGGCCTGCGGCCGGGGCGGGTACGGCCTGGAGATCGCCGCCCGCGCCGGGGCCGTGCTGACCGGGGTGGACTTCTCGGCCGAGGCGCTGCGCCAGGCCCGCGAGCAGGCCGCGCGGCTGGGCCGGGCGGCGGACTTCCGGCTCGGCGACCTGACGGACACCGGCCTGCCCGGCGGCGGCGCGCAGGGCGTGCTGTGCGTGGACGCCATCCAGTTCGCCGACCCGCCCGACGCGGCCTACCGGGAGATCCGGCGCGTCCTGGCCCCGGCCGGCCGGGCCGTGCTGACCTGCTGGGAGGCGGTCGACCCGGCCGATGAGCGGGTACCGGCCCGGCTGCGCGGCGTCAGCCTGCGGGCCGGCCTGGCGGCGGCCGGCTTCGCCAGCGTCACCGTGGCCGAGCGGCCCGCCTGGCGCGACGCCGAGCGGGCCATGTGGACCGAGGCGGCCGCGCTGGACCCGGCAGGTGACCCGGCCCTGGCTTCGTTCCACGACGAGGGCGTGCGGTCGCTGGCCACGTTCGGGCTGGTCCGCCGGGTCCTGGCCACCGCCACCCGGCCGGGCCTAGATCGTTGATCGGGGTTAGTACTGGTGACGGGCGCCCGGGGATTGTCAAGGGTGCCCGCGAACGTCATCGATCGCGGCAAGCGAAGCCCCGGGCCAGCGTCTTGCCGACGTATTCAGGGCGCGACGGCCCGGCTCAGGCGGCCTCAGCTTCCCCGCTCATGCAGCCTGTGCCGTGCCAACTGGAGACATGGGTCTCTGAGCTGGCTTTTAGCTAAGGCTGCTGCTCCAGGCCGGCCCGGCGGGCGGCGGCCTCGTCCAGTCGCCGCCGGGCCTGGCGGTCGGCTCGCTCGGCCCGGTCCACGGCCGGGCGGGCCAGGCGCTGGGCGCGGCCCGCGGCGTCCCGGGCGGCCATCGCCGCGTCCAGCGCCTCCTGCAGCCGGGTGATCTCGGCCGTCGCCTGGCCGACGGCGTCCTGCGCCCCGGCCAGCGCGGCCCGCGCCCGATCCAGCTCGGCGGCGGCGTCCCTGGCGTCGCGCTGGGCCTCCGCGTCGTCTCGCCGGGCCCGCTCAAGCTGCTCGCGGCGGGCCGCCTCAGCCGCGGCGGCGCGGGCCGCCGCCTGCTCGGCCCGCCGGTCCCTGGCCGGGGCGGCGGCTGAGGCGCGCGGCCCGGCCTTCCGGGCCGGGGGAGCCGGGTCCGTCGCGGCGGGAGTCCGGGCCGGCTGGCGGCGGCCGGGGCCGGGGCCGGGGCCGGGCGGCGTCGGGAGCGGCCCAGGCGGCGGCGTCGGCGGCCCGGGCGTCGAGGCCGGGGAAGCCGCTGCGGCGACAGGGCCGCCGTCAGGCGGCCGGCCGCTAGCTGGGCCGCGGCCTGCTCATCGGCCAGGGCGGCGTGCAGGGTCTCGGTCAGGCCCCGCTCGGTGGCCGCGGAGAACGCCAGGCCCGCCCCGGCCGCCCGGTCGCGGGCCTGCGTAGCCAGGCCCTGCACGAGGTCGTGCTGGCGGCGCGATAGCTGCCGCAGCCCGGCGGCGTCCAGCGCGGCGGTGGCCGTGCGCATCGAGGTCCCCAGGTCCAGCAGGGCCGCGACCGCGGCCGGGTCGTCGCGGGCTAGCTGGTTGGCCAGCCAGGCCACCACGGTCGGCTTGGCCAGGCGGCCGATGGCCCGGGCCGCCCCGCGCGTCGCCGGCGGACCGGGCCTGGCGGGCCCGCTCGGCGCGGGCCGCGGTGAACTCGGCCAGCGGCAGGCCGTACAGGTCGGCGGCCGCCGCGTCGGCCGGGTCGGCCTGGTCGGCCGGGTCTCCGGCGCCTGTCGTGCCGTCCCGCGTCATGCGCCCGGCCCCCTCAGGGTGAACTCGCCCAGCGGCAGGCCGTACCGGCTGGCTTCCACCACGTCGGCCTGCCGGCCGGGTCAGCGACGCCCGCCGTGCCGTCCCGCGTCACCCGCCCGGCCCCCTCTGCTCGGCTGATCCGCAGGCTAGCGCCCTGTCTCCCGGCCGTCGAGCACGCCGCCGCCGGATGGCTTTCCGGGTCCGCCGAATTCGCCTGGGCGGCCGGGTCGGTGCATGCCCGGTAAATGCTGTTAAACGCCTGGGCGAGAATTCCGGGCACCGGCCCTGGCCTGGTTATACTCACGCAGCGGAAGGATGAGGCGGGGGGTCGCTCATGTGCCCGAGAATGTCAGCGCGCGCGAATGCGGGGGGCGTGCCGAATTCCGGCGGCGCGGGCCGTGTTCCGCGCCCGACGGGTGGCCGTGGCGGCGACATGGCCCGGTGCCGTCGCGCGGCCTGGGTGCCTGCGCGGCCTGGCGGTGCTGCGCGGCCGGGCGGCGCTGCGCGGCCTGGCGGCGTGCTCGGCCGGGCGGCGCTGCGCGGCCTGATGCCGTCGCGTGGTCCCGTGCGGTGGCATTGGCGGCGGGCCGGGCTGGCCGGGGTGCTGGCCGCTGCCGCGCTGGCGGCGGGGTGCTCGTCGGGAGCGCCGTCCCCGGCGGCGGGCGGCAGCGGCAGCGCCACCCCGGTGCCGGTCGCCCCGCCGGTCGGGCCGCATCCCGGCGTCAGCCTGAACGTGCTGGTGCTGACGGACGGGTCGCCCGCCGTCGCAGGCCATCCGCGCGCAGCTCGGCCGCGAGGGCGTGCCGGCCACGGTGATCAGCCTGCGCGGCGCCCGGCGGACGGCCATCACCGCCGCGTTCCTGTCCCGCAGGCTGCCGGGCGGCGGCCGGGGCGGCAACTTCGACGGGGTCGTGCTGCCCGCCGCCGATCCGGCCGGGCTGAGCGGGGCCGAGCGGGCCGCGCTGGCCGCCTACGAGCGGGACTTCGGGGTGCGCCAGGTGGACGCCTACGCCCCGCCGCGGGCCAGCCTGGGGATGAGGGCGCCGGTCTACTCCGGGCCGCTGCGCGGCGCGATGGCCGTGACCGCCGCCGGGTCGCGGGCCGGGTTCGGGTACCTGAACGCCACGTTCCCGTTCAGCGGCGGGGCGGCGGGGCCGGCGCCGTTCGGCTACCTGGCCCGGCCGCTGAGCGGCGCGGCGGGACCGGCGTCACGCCGCTGCTGGATGCCGCGCTGCCCGGCGCGCGGGACCGCGACGCTGGCCTGGCAGTTCGCCAGCGGGGGGCGCGAGCAGCTGGGCGTCGGCTTCGGCTATGCCGATGACCAGGCCCAGTTCCGCTACCTCGGGCCGGGCATCGTGAGCTGGCTGACCCGCGGGGTGTACGCGGGCTACTGGCGCAGCTACCTGACCATCGACTACGACGACGTGATCAACGCGGACGCGCAGTGGAGCATCACCGGGCACTGCACGCCGGGCGCCGGCGCCTGCCCGAAGGGCACCCCGGCGACGGCGCCGATCCGGATGAAGCCGGCCGACGTCAGCTACGCGGTGCGGTGGCAGCGCCGGCACCACTTCAAGATGGAGTTCCTGTTCAACGGCGGCGCCTCGGCCCGGTTCCGGGTCCGCGGCACCGACCCGCTGCTGGCCGCGTTCCGGCCGGTGGCCAGCGACTTCTTCTGGATCAACCACACCTTCTCCCACGCCAACCTGGGCTGCCGGGCAGACTTCAGGTCACGCCCTGGCGGTGCGTGCGGTCCGGCGGCCGGATCGTCTGGGACGCATCGCGGGCCACGATCGACAGCCAGATCCAGGACAACCTGGACCTGGGCCGGGCCAACGGCATCCCGGTGGTGCCGGGCGTGCTGGCCACCGGCGAGTACTCGGGGCTGCGGATCCTGCCGCAGCAGCCCGCGGACAACCCGGACCTGGTCGCCGCGACTGGCCCGAACAAGATCCGCTGGATCGCGCTCGACGCGTCGCGCGACCCGGACCTGCGCGCCGTCGGCGCGGCGCTCGGCGTGCCCCGCCACCCGATCGACGTCGGCTACGACGTGGACTCGAGTGGCCGAGGAGGTCAACGAGTTCAACTGGTACCACACCTCACAGCGGGACGGCGGCAGCGGGCTGTGCCAGGCCAGCACCACCACCGCCTGCATCAGGCCGCTGAGCCCGAGCGACGGCTGGTCCCGGCGTCATCCTGCCGGAGCAGGTCCGGACCGTGCTTCACGACCTCCTGGGCAACGACCCGCGGCCGTTCTTCCTGCACCAGTCCAACCTGACCGGCGACCGGCTCGGCTACCCGGTGATGGACGGCGTGCTGTCGGCCTACCGGGCGGTGTACGGGGCGGACGCCCCGCTGGTCAACCTGCCGATGGCGGGCGACGGCGAGGCCCTGCGCGAGCAGCAGCGTGGGCCGCGGTCGCTGCGGGCGGGCAGCGTCACCGCCTGGGTGCAGGGCCGCGACCTCACCATCAGCGGCCCGCCCGGCACGCTGGTGCCGGTCACCGTCCCGCCCGGTACCCGCTCGGGAGTGGCGGCCGGGCCGGGGTTCGGCGAGGCCTACGGCGGCGCGCGGTCCGCCTGGGTGCGGCTGGGCGACCGCCCGGTCCGGCTGGCCCTGCCGTCCGCGCCGTTCCGCCAGCCCGGCTGACCCAGCCCGGCTGACCCAGCCCGGCTGACCCAGCCCGGTTCATCCAGCGCTGCTGACCCGGCACTTAATCACGTGATCACCGTGCGCGGGACTGGTAGAACGGCAGCATGCCGCGCCTGACGGAGCTCGCCCCCGGGGTCCTGGTCGCCACCGCCGAGTACGCCACCACCACCAGCACGGTGGTGACCGGGCCGGACGGCGGCTGCCTGCTCATCGACCCGGCCGTTCCGTGGCCGACCTGGCCGCGCTGGCCGCCGACCTGGCCGGCGCCGGGCTGCCCCGCGGGCCGGCTGCGCCACCCACCCGCACTGGGATCACGTGCTGTGGAGCGCGGCCTGGGCGACGTGCCGCGGTACGCGGCGGCCGCCGCCGTCGCGATCTTCCCCGAGATCCGGGACGAGTCAGTCGAGTACCTGCAGGACGCCGTGCCCGGCCACGACCTGGCCCTGTTCGGCCGGCTGATGCCGCTGCCGGACGGCGCCGACGCCATCCCGTGGGACGGCCCGGCCGCGCGGCTCATCGTCCACGACGGGCACGCGCCGGGGCACGGCGCGGTGTTCCTGCCCGACGCCGGCGTGCTGGTCGCGGGCGACATGCTGTCCGACATCGAGATCCCGCTGCTGGACACCGATGGCCGACGACCCGCTCGGGCGGCTACCGGGCCGGCCTGGACCGGCTGGCCGCGGTGCTGCCGGAGGTGCGCCGGCTGGTGCCCGGTCACGGGCACGTGACCGGCGCGGCCGGGATGCGCCGCCGGCGTCGACGCCGACCGCGAGTACCTGGACCTCCTGCTGGCCGGACGGCCGTTCGACGACCCGCGCGTCCGGCCCGGCTGGCTACGGGACGTCCACGAGCGCCAGTGCGCGTACGCCGCGGGCCGCGGCACCGCCGGGAACGGGAACCAGGAGCCCCCCGGAGTCCCGGGCTAGGGCCTGCTAGGACGTCGCGGGGCTGGCCAGGCGGGCCTCGGGGATGGTCGGCTCGAACAGCTCGACGGGGTTGCCGGACGGGTCTTCCAGCAGGATCTGCCGACCGCCAACGCCGGACACGATGTCGCTGCGGAAGCGCGCACCCTGCTGCCGGAGCCGTGCCACCAGGCCGTCCAGGTCGGTGACCTCAAGCGCGAACCGGTTCCAGCCGCCCGGCGCGGGCAGCGTCCCGTCGGGCATGGCCTGCCCGCCGCCCGGCCCGCCGCCGGGGGCGCTCAGCACCAGCCGCAGGTCACCACGGGACATCATGGCGAACGCGGGCGCGGGGTGCATGTCCTCATGGAAGCCCAGCTGCTGCCCGTAGAACGCGATCGCCTCGTCGACGTCGTTGACGATGTACCGCACGCTCACCGTCGGCATCGGTGCCTCCTCGCCCTAGCCGTCGTGAAACGGCATCGTAGCGTAGGCCACCGCGTACTCGACGTTCCCGCGCTAGCCGTAAACCGACAGCTCGGACGCCTGGATCGAGATGACCCGCCGGGGCGCCGGCAGCTGAACGCTGACCGAGACCTGGTCGTCCCAGTAGTCGCTGATGACCGGCGGCTGGGGTCCCATGATGGCCTCGAACTCCAGCGCGCCCGGCGCGATCAGGTCAGACATCGACATGTCGTCCCGGACGAACACGGGCACGTACCGGGCGCCGCGGGCCACCAGGCCCAGCGCCCGGTGGTAGCCGTCACGCAGGAAGCAGGCCCCTTGCACCGCTCCGACCTGCATGAACGAGGTCACCACCCGAAGCTGGAAGCCCATGTGCACGGTGCCTACGGGCATGCCCGGGGCCAGCCCGCCGAACGCCCCACGATCTGCAGGTTGGGGCCGCCGATGCTGGTCACGAACTGCTGCCGCCGCCGGTCGAACTGGAACGTCACCGGGTCCGGCGGGCTCAGCGGCAGGGTGACCTCGGCCAGCGCGCGCTGGTCCCGGACGTTGACCTCGGCCACCCGATCCTGAGCCTGATCGATGTAGACGTGCGGCTGGAACGCGCAGACTCGCGGCAGGTCGACCAGGGCGGGCTGCCAGCCCTCGTCGAAGTACTGGCGGGCCTGCGGGTTCTTGCCCAGCCGGGTGACGTAGGAGGCCAGGTCACGGGGCAGTGGCCGGATCAGGTCCGACTGGTCGACCGGCTCGGTCCGCTGCTGCCGGGCCGCCTGCGCGTCGTGCCAGCGCTGCTGCATCTCGGCGGTGAACGTGCCCGACTGGCGGCCCTGCATCAGCATGAGCGACGCGGGCTCCAGGCTCATCCAGGCCAGCAGCGCCCGGGCCTCCAGATGCGGGGCCTCCGGGTCGGGGCGGATCGGAGTGTCAGAAGGTGCCTCGTTGAGCCCGCTGGGCTCGCCGTCCGGCGGGCCGGCTGAATCGGTCGAACCGGCCGGGAACGCTGGCCGGGGGGCCGTCGTCTGTTCCATCAGGTTGCTCAGCGCCCATCTCGTCGGCGACGCCCCCCATCGCCGGGTCCTGCTGGGAGGCGTTTGCCTGCTTCCTCTTCCTGAGGGCACGAGACCCCTACGGGGATGGTTCATTGCCTAATGGCAAGCAATGGTAATGAACGTGCAATATCTCGGGCGGGGGGCCAGGCTGCCTGGTCGGCGGTTCACCGCCGGTTCACTCGCCAGTTCGAGCCATCCGGAACGCGTTAATTCGGCCCATTTAGGCCGCTAATACGGTCAGGGTGGACGGGCGCCCTCAGGCGGCTCCGGGTCACAGCTCCCGGGCGCGGGGGATGACCTCGGTGCCGAACAGCTCGATCGACCGCAGCGCCAGGTCATGCGGCAGCGCGTCGGTGTACAGGATCAGGTCGAGCACGCCGGCGCCGGTCGCCTCGCTGATCTCGCGGACCTGCCGCAGCACGGTCTCGGGGCTGCCGCACAGCGGCGGCAGCACGGGCACGCCCCCGGGGCCGGTGCCCGGGTCGGGCGGCGGCCCGGACGGCCCGGACGGCGCGCCGCCGGGCCGGGCCGCCGCCGGGCGGCCGCCGTAGCGCTGGCCGACGTCGGCCAGGGCGGCGGCGTACCGGCTGAAGCCGTGGCCCTGGGCGGCCAGGCTGCCGAACCGGAACCGGTACGTCTCGCAATTCCGCCGCGCTTCGGAATCGGTCGGCGCGACGTGGGCGAACAGCCGGTACACGATGTTCTCCGGCGCCGCCTGCCAGCCCGCCGCGGCGGCCGCCGCCCGGTAGTGGGCCGCCGCCCGGGCGGCCGCCGGCGCGGGCATGAACGCCAGCCCGATGCTGAACCGGTGCCGGGCCGCGAAGTCACCCGAGTCGGGGCTGTTGCCGGACACCAGCACCGGCGGGTGCGGCTGCTGCACCGGCCGGGGCCAGACCGACACCAGCCGGTGCCGGAAGTGGCGGCCCTCCCAGCCGAACGGCACCGGCGTGGTCCAGGCCCGGACCACCAGCTCGACGCCCTCCTCGTACATCTCCCGGGAGTGCGCGGCGGGAGTCCCGTAGGTCAGGTACTCGTTCGGCGTGCCGCGGAAGAACCCGGCCATGGCCAGCCGCCCGCCGGTGATGACGTCCAGCAGGGCCAGTTCCTCGGCCACCCGGACCGGGTTGGACAGCGGGATGACCGTGCCCAGGATGGCCAGCCGGGCGCGGGTCAGCCGCGGGGCCAGCTCGGCGGCCAGCAGCATCGGGCTGGGTGCCATCAGGTGCTGGGAGTAGTGGTGCTCGGCCAGGCTCAGCCAGTCGAACCCGGCCTCGTCGGCCCGCCCGCACAGCTCGAGCATGCGCTGGTGCGACAGCAGCGCCGCCTCGGGGTCGAACAGGTCCGGTGATCCCGGCCAGCCGCCGTGACCGGACGCGGCCCGGCCCGCGGGCTGGGCGTAGGCGTGGGGGGTGAACAGCGCGAACTTCATGCGGCGCGGCCACCCTGGCGGGCTGTCGCGGTCCGGTGCCAGGCGTTGGGTGGCATGCGGGCCTCCGGTGAGCCATTCGTTACACGGATAAAATGGTGTTCTCTACCATAAGGCGGGTGCGCCGGCGGAACCGCAGGCGCCGCTGGCGCGTCCTAGAACCGCCGGCAGGCCGCTGCCGGATCCCCCGCTTTCGGCAGCGGCTGGCCGGCCTCGCCCCGGGGGGCGGCACCGGGAGCGGCCGCGTGCGCCGGGCCTGGCGCAGCCGCCGGGAGCGCCGCCGCCAGCGGGCAGGCCCGCCCCGGCCCGCGCCGAGGGCAAACGTCTGAGTAAATAGGCGTTCACAAATCCGCACCTTCGTTCTACTGTCCGTACATGTAAGGAACAACCCGGTTTGGCCGGGCGGGCAATCGCGAGAGGTGGCGGCGCGTGAGCATACGCAGCAGGCGAACTTTGACGGCACGGAGAACGGCGGCGACCCTGATGGGGGCGTTCGTCCTGGTGATCGGGACTGGCGCGATGGCAGCGACCACCCCCGTCCTGGCGAGCACCGGGGCGGCCAGCCCGATGGCCAGCACGGGGGTAGCGCCGAACGCGGTCAACCAGGTTGACTGCAATGGCTTCAGCGCGGCATTCAAGTCCCTGCGCCAGAGCGGCGGGGAGATGGACTGCACGGATCCCCGGGGCGCGATCGTCAACGGGACCCAGACCAAGTTCGAGGACAACGGCCACTACATCGGCCACGACGAGCCCAGCGTCAAGTTCATCTCCAGCGCGGCCGGGTCCGGCAACACGATGAGCTACCTCATGAAGCTGCCGGTCGACCCGGTCCTGAAGGACACCCCGAACGGCAGCGTGACCAGCTACGTCGAGCTGAGCCCGGCGCCCTGGTTCGGCCTGCCGATGTGCGACCCGAACTCCTACCCGCTGAACCCGTGCACCCCGGACAGCGACGCCAACTCCGGCGCGATCAGCGACCCGAACGCGGCGGGCTCGGCCTTCATGGAACTGCAGCTGTACCCGCCGGGCCTGACCCCGTTCACGGACGGGATCAGCTGCAGCCGGACCAAGTGGTGCGGGGCGCTGACCATCGACAGCCTGGAGGCCGGGTTCAACTTCGTGAACCTCAACGCGGCCTGCGAGGAGCCGGTCAACTTCGCGTTCCTGCAGCGTAACGGCGTGCCCACCGGCCCGCCCAGCCCGCAGCTGTCCAACCTGGCGTCGGCCACCGCCAACGGCCAGACGCTGGAGATGAACCCGGGCGACACGCTGGAGCTGTCGATCACCGACCCGGGGGCCGGCTTCACCACCAGGATCACCGACCTGACCACGCACCAGAGCGGGTTCATGGTGGCCAGCGCGGCCAACGGGTTCATGAACACCAACCCGGTCACGTGCGCGGGCAACCCGTTCACCTTCCACGCGGAGTACTCCACGGCCAGCCAGCAGAACCAGGTCCCGTGGGCCTCGCTGGAGGGCGGCGTGCTCATGCAGCAGGAGATGGGCCACTTCGAGTCCTGCAACTCCGTCAGCAACGCCCTGCCGTTCACGGCGGACGGCGGCGCCTTCAGCGACCCCGACGTGTTCCAGACCTGCAACGGCGGCCTGGAGGGGCCGAACGCCACCGGTGAGGGGCCGTGCGATCCCACCACCGGCATCTGCCAGAACTCCACCACGGAGGGACCGGACGGGCCGGTGGCCTGCCCGACCAATGACGCCAACAGCGGCGCGCTGTGCGAGTTCTCCGACGCCAACTGCTTCCCGGCCGGAGCCCGGACGGCGATGGTGAACGGGAGCCCCGCCCGCGAGGTCTCGCCGGTGGCGGGCTGCCTGGAGAACTTCTTCCAGAACGGCGACCTGGACTTCGACGGGACCAGCTACCGGGCCGCCAGCTGGGACAACGGGACGCCATTCCACCCGACGTCGTTCGAGTACATCGGGCCGTTCCAGGCCAGCGGGCAGCCGTACCCGCAGATCCAGTACGAGACCAACGTGCCGCAGTCGGAGTCGCTGTGCGACGTGACCACCGGCAATGGCTGCACGGTCAAGCCGCAGGGCTCGAACTTCTACCCGTTCTGGTCGCTGAACAGCGTCCAGCACCTGGCCGGGGTGGCCACCCGGCCGGGCACCTGCGTGTGGAACTTCGGCAACGCCATCCCCGGCGTGACCAGGGAGACGTTCGGCGGCGACGCCCAGTACGGCACGCCGGACCTGGCCCGGTTCGGCGGCACCAGCACCAGCCAGGTGCTCGCCAACCCGGAGATCAGCGGTAGCTGCCCGCCCCTTTCCCTGAGATGACAGAGTCCCTGAGATGACAGAGTCCCTGATGACATCCTCAGATAGCACGTCAGGTCGCCCGGTCCGGCGCGCCGCTCAGGCGGCGCTGCCGGGCCGGGCGATCTCGTGGCTGACCGCGATCAGGTGCCGGGCCAGCGCCTCGGCCTGCACCGCGATCTCGGCGATCGCGGTGGTCTCGTACCGGATGCCGCGCAGCGGCGGGCCGAGCGCGAACAGCCGGCCCGACGGCCCGGCCCGGCGGCGTCCCGGACCGCTCCGCCGCCGTCGGCGTCCAGGCCCAGGCCCAGCGCGTCCGGGCGGGCCAGCCCGGACGCCGAGCAGGTCGCGGACCAGCGGGTCGGCCGCCCGGCGGTACATCGGCGGCCGGGCCGGTGCCGTTCACCAGCCAGCCCGCGTCCAGCACGGTGCCGTCATCCCGCCGGGCGCCGCGGCCCGGCCCGGCCGTCTCGGCGCCCGTGGTCCCGGCCCCGGTCAGCTCGACAGCGGTGATCCGGCCCCGGTGCACGGTCAGCCGGCCGGCCGCGCGCAGCGCGGCGATCCGGCGGGCGGTGGCGGGCGGCACCCGGTGCCGGTGCACCTCCCAGTACCGGGCGTAGCGGCGCAGGAACACCTGCCGGTCGGCGGCGGGCAGCCGCTGCCACAGGGCCGGGACCTGCGGCCGGAGCACGTCCAGCACGTCCTGCCAGTCGCCGGGGTAGCCGCGCCGCCGCGGCGCGGACCTGGCGGACCACGTCGGCCAGCCGGGGCGGGTCGGCGGCCAGGGCGGGCAGGCGCAGCCGGGGCGGCGGGCCGGGCGGGGGAGCGCCCCGGTGCTCGCGGGGCAGCAGCGCGTGCCGGGACACCGCGTGCACCACCGTGCGCGGGTCGGCGGCGGTGACCGTCAGGGTGACGTCCAGCATGGTCAGGCCGGTGCCGGCGATGATCACCGGGCGGCCGTCGGTGGCGGCGGCCAGCGCGCCGGGCGCCCACGGGTCGGCCACGTAGCCCGGCCCGGCCGGCCGGGCACGGCGCGTCCGGCGGCAGGCTGCCGGTGGCCAGCACGGCCAGGTCGGCCCGCAGCACCTCGCGCGGCCCGCCGGGCCGGCCAGGCCCAGGGCCAGCCCGGCCCCGGCCCGGCGCAGCGTGACCACCTCGGCGGTGACCTGGCGCAGGCCGGCGGCGGGCCAGGCCCGCCGCCGGGCGTCGGCCAGCAGGCCGGCCAGGTAGCGGCCGTAGTCCCGGCGGGACAGGAAGTCGTCGTGGGCCAGGCCCGCGGCCCGGCGCCCACCGCTCCAGGTGGCCGGGGTCGCCGGGCGAGCCCGCTCATCCGGCCGACGGGGGAGTTCAGCAGGTGGGCCGGGTCGGCGGTGGCGTAGGCCCGGCCCCGGCCGTGGCGGCCGTCCCGGTCGATCAGCAGTACCCGCGCCGGCAGGCCGGCGGCGGCGGCGCGGCGCAGCACCTGGACGGCGGTCAGCGTGCCGCTGGCCCCGCCGCCGATCACCGCGATGACCGGAACCGGGCCGGCGGGGCGCGGTCGGGAGTCTGCAGCAGCCATGCTGACCAGGATAGCCTACTTTGCCTATTAGATAAATAGGTATAAGCACCGGGCATGACGCCCCCGCCGGCGGGGAATGAACCCGACTCTCTGTAGTCTCATGATTACTAGTAGCTATTTCGGGGGCTAGCAGTGCGGCGGTTCACGCTCTTGTCCAGTGTCATCCTCGCCGGGCTCGCGGTCGGCGCCGCCGGCTGCGGCTCCAGCGCGCCCTCGGCCAGCTCGGCCAGCTCCAAGCCGGCCGGCGTCGGCGTCCAGCGCCACCGGATCCGCGTCGACGCACGGCCATCACGGTGTTCGCCGCGGCCTCGCTCCAGGGCACGTTCACCCAGATCGGCAAGCAGTTCGAGGCCGCCCATCCGGGCGACAAGGTGACGTTCAGCTTCGGGCCCAGCTCGGGCCTGGCCCAGCAGATCACCAGCGGCGCCCCGGCCAGCGTGTTCGCCTCGGCCGCGCCGACCAACATGGACCAGGTGGTCAAGGCGGGCGACGCCACCACCTCGTCCAACTTCGCCAGGAACAAGATGGAGGTCGCCGTGCCGCCCGGCAACCCGGCCGGCGTTACCTCGGTCGACAACCTGTCCAAGTCCTCGGTCAAGGTGGCGCTGTGCCAGCCGCAGGTGCCCTGCGGCGTGGTCGCGAACCAGATCTTCAAGAACGCCGGCATCACCGTCAAGCCGGTCACCCTGCAGACCGACGTCAAGTCCGTGCTGACCCAGGTGGAGCTGGGCAACGTCGACGCCGGGATGGTCTACGTCACCGACGTCAAGGCGGCCGGCACCAAGGTGAAGGGCATCGTGATCCCGTCCGGCGACAACGCCTCGACGGAGTACCCGATCGCCGCCGCTGAAGAACGCCCCGAACAAGTCGGTGGCCAATGAGTTCGTGGCCTACGTCATGTCCCCGTCGGGGCAGAAGGTGCTGACGGCGGCCGGGTTCGAGAAGCCCTAACGCCCCCGCTGCCGGGACCTGCCGGCCGTGCTGACCGCCCGCGAGCGCGCCCGGCGGGCCGCCCGGGGCGGCGTCCTCGCGATCAGCGCCGGCACCGCTCGCTGGTGCCGGCGCTGGTCGCGGTGGCCTTCCTGGTGCTGCCGCTGGCCGGGCTGCTGATCCGGGCGCCGTGGAGCGGCACATCGGCGCGGCGCTCAGCGGCACCGACGCGGTCCAGGCGCTGCAGCTGTCGCTCTGGACGGCGACCGCGGCCACGGTCGATCTCGCTGGTCATCGGCGTGCCGCTGGCCTGGCTGCTGGCCCGGGGCAGCTTCCCCGGCCAGCGGCTGCTGCGCGCCCTGGTCACCCTGCCGCTGGTGCTGCCGCCGGTCGTCGGCGGCGTCGCGCTGCTGCTGGCGTTCGGCCGCACCGGGTTCATCGGCAGCTGCTGGACGACTGGTTCGGGCTGACCATCCCGTTCACCCCGGTCGCGGTGGTCATGGCCGAGACGTTCGTGGCGATGCCGTTCCTGATCATCACGGTCGAGGGGGCGCTGCGCTCGGCGGACCAGGGCTTCGAGGAGGCCGCCGCCACCCTGGGCGCGCGCCGGATGACCGTGTTCCGCCGGGTCACGCTGCCGCTGATCGCGCCGTCGCTCGGCGCCGGGCGCGGTGCTGTGCTGGGCGCGGGCGCTGGGCGAGTTCGGCGCGACGATCACCTTCGCCGGGCAGCTTCCCCGGCCGACCGAGACGATGCCGATCGCCGTGTACTACGCGCTGGAGAACGACCCGGACGCGGCCATCGCGCTCAGCCTGGTGCTGCTGCTGGTCTCGGTCGTGGTGCTGGTCTCGCTGCGGGACCGCTGGCTGCGCGGCGGCCCGGCGTCGTGACCGCCCGTACGGGCACCGCGGCGGCGGCCTGTCGTGGCCGCCGAGGTCAGCCGGGGCGGCTTCACGCTGCGGGTCGACCTGGCCGTGCCGCCCGGCCAGGTGGTCGGCGTGCTCGGGCCGAACGGGGCCGGGAAGTCGACGCTGCTGAAGGCGCTGGCCGGCCTGACCCCGGTCGCGCGCGGGCCGGATCGTCGCTGGGCGGGCAGGTCATCGACGACGCCGCGCACCGGCGAGTTCACCGAGGCCGCGGGCCGCCCGGTCGGCTTCGTGTTCCAGGACTACCGGCTGTTCCCGCACCTGACCGTGGCCGAGAACGTGGCGTTCGGGCCGCGCGCCCGCGGCGCGGGCCGGCGCGCCGCCCGGGCCGGCCGCCGGGCACTGGCTGGACCGGCTCGGCCTGGCCGGGCCTGGCCGACCGCCGGCCCGCGCAGCCTGTCCGGCGGCCAGGCCCAGCGGGTGGCCCTGGCCCGGGCGCTGGCCGCGGCACCCGGACCTGCTGCTGCTCGACGAGCCGCTGTCCGCGCTGGACGCCGGCACCCGGCTGGACGTGCAGGCCGAGCTGCGCCGCCACCTGGCCGACTTCGCCGGGCCGTGCCTGCTGGTCACCCATGACCCGCTGGAGGCGCTGGTGCTGGCCGACCGGCTGGTGGTCATCGAGGACGGCCGGGTCGTGCAGGACGGCAGCCCGGCGCAGGTGTCCCGCCAGCCCGCCACTGAGTACGTGGCCCGGCTGGTCGGCCTGAACCTGTACCCGGGCCGGGCCGGCGGCGGCCGGCGGTCGCCCTGGACGGCGGCGGCGCCCTGCCATCCCCGGCGCGCGGCCAGCCCGGCCCGGTGCTGGTCGCCGTCCGGCCCGTCCGCGGTGACGGTCAGCACCGAGCCGCCCGGCGGCAGCAGCGCCCGCAACGCCTGGCCCGCGCACGGTCACCGGGCTGACCCTGCTGGCCGACCGGGTCCGGCTCAGCCTCGACGGCCAGCCGCCGGTCCTGGCCGACGTCACCCCCGCCGCCGTGGCCGAGCTGGCGCTGCGCCCCGGCAGCCCGGTATGGCTCGCCGTCAAGGCCACCGACCTGGAGGTCTACGCGCCCGGCTAGCCCGGAACGCCGGCCAGGGCGAAGAACTCGGCCCGCGAGCGGGCGTCCGTGCGCAGCAGCCGACCAGCGCCGAGGTGACCGTCGTGGCGCCGGGGCGCGCACCCCGCGCAGCGTCATGCAGGTGTGCTCGGCCTCCAGCACCACGCCCGCGCCCTTGGGCTGCAGCAGGTCGGCCAGGCAGTCGGCGACCTGCTTGGTCAGCCGCTCCTGGGTCTGCGGCCGGGCCGCGAAGTGCTCCACCAGCCGGGCCAGCTTGGACAGCCCGAGGATGCGCTCGCCGGGCAGGTAGCCGACGTGCGCGACGCCGGAGAACGGCAGCAGGTGATGCTCGCAGACCGTCCGGAACGGGATGCGCCGGGCCAGCACCAGCTCGTCGTAGCCCTCGTCGTTGGGGAACGTCGTCATCCGGAACGGCCGGGCATCAAACAGCTCGGCGTAGGCCCGCGCCATCCGGGCCGGGCGTCTCGGCCAGTTCCTCGCCGCTGACGTCGACGCCCGAGGGCGGTCAGGAAGTCCGCCGCGGCCCGCTGCGCCGGCGGCCAGGTCGACCCCCGGCCTGTCGCTGGCGACCCGCAGGTCGGGCCGGCGCCGCGGGCGGCGGCCGCGGCCGCGCCCGCGGCCAGGTCTGGCGCTCATGCGCCCGGCCCTGAGGCGACCCCTGAGGTGAGCCCGGAGATGATCACGCAGCAGTGCCCGGGCTCGGGGCCAGGCCGGCCGCGGCCCGGCGGCGCCCAGGCCCGCCGACCAGCCCGCCGATCAGCGCCAGGTTCATGCCGCAGACCAGCTCGCGGTGCTCGGCGGCCAGCTGGCGGAACGGGCAGTTCCGCAGCCGGACCGGCCCCGCCGCGCCCCCGCGACGGCTCGAACCCGTGCGCGCGCAGCACGGCCAGCAGGCGCGCCGGGCCAGCCGCCGCCGCCGTCCGGGCCGGCCGCGCCCAGCGCCTGGCCGTGCCGCCGGGCGGCGTCGCGCAGCGCGGCCTGGCAGCCGCCCGCCGCATCGGCGGCCACCGCCGGCGGCCAGCAGCCGGGCCGCCAGCTCGTACTCGCGGGGCGGCACGGTCACCGCGAACTCGGCCGCCGACCGCGCGTACACCTTGGCCGGCCGGCCGGCCCCCGGTCCCCCCCGGCCCGGGGGCCGCTGGTAGGAGGCGGTCAGCAGGCCCAGTTCCACCAGCTTGTCCAGGTGGTAGGCGGCCAGCGGCCGGCCGATGCCGGCCGCCGTCGCGGCCTCGTCCCGGCCGGCCGGCTCGGCCGCCCGGCCACGAAGTCGTACAGGCGACGCCGCACCGGATCATCCAGGCTGCTCAGCGCGGCTAGTCCCGCGTTCCCGTGCTCCACGCCAGCCAATCTAACACCAATGAGCTTTAGTTAAATAACCGGAGGGGTCGCGGGCCTCAGCGCCGTCGGCGGGCCGGTCAGCGGGCGGGTCGGCGGGCCGGGCCAGCGGGCGGGTCAGCAGCCCAGGATGGTGGCCAGCCCGGTCAGGCTGTCGGCCTCGATCAGGCCGTCCAGGTCCGGGGCCGGCGGGGCGACCGCGCCCGGCCCCCACTCCCGCGGCCGGGCCATGTACGCCGGGCGCAGGCCGAGGGCCGCCGCGGCCCGCAGGTCGGACGGATGGGCGGCCACCATGGCGGCCTCGGCGGGCGGGCAGTCCAGCAGCCGCAGCGCGGTCAGGTACACCTGCGGGTCGGGCTTGTAGCCGTCGGCTAGCTGGGCCGACAGCACCACGTCCAGCCGCAGGTCGGCGAACTTCAGCAGGTCAGCCAGCAGCGCCAGGTGCCCGTTGGACAGCGTGGCGGTGACGTGGCGCGCGGCGCAGCCGGTCCAGCCCGGCCCGGCTGTCCGGCCAGGGCCGCAGCTTGCGCCAGCCCGCCACCAGCTCCTCCCGGCCGTCGGCGGGCAGGCTGATCCCGCGCCGGCCCAGCACCGCGGCCAGCGTCTCGCGCTGCAGCGCGTCCAGGTCCCGCCACGGCCGGCGCCGCCGCGGACCTCGTCCATGGCGGGCTGGTAGGCGCGGCGCCAGTCGTCGATGACGGCGGCCCAGTCGGCGTGCGCGCCGCACCGGGCCGCGGTGGTCACCGCGATGTTGATCAGGCTGGACCGCCAGTCGACCAGGGTCCCGAACACGTCGAACAGCAGCACGCGCGGGGGCTTCACGCAGCCAGTATGCCCGGTTCAGCCAGCGGCGCCATGACCCAGGGGTCGCGGGCCGGGCGGTCACGGGCGGGCCCAGATGGCCGACAGCGCCCGGTAGATGTTCCCGCCCAGCACCGCGCGGATCGTCGTCGTCGGCGTAGCCGTGGCCGACCAGCCAGCCGCAGATGTTGGCGAAGTTCTCGGCCGGGTTCTCCAGGCCGTCGACGTAGGCGACCGGCTCGAACGCCGGGCCGCGGGCGGCGCTCGATGCTGAGCAGGCGGGCGAAGATCGTGTGCAGCGCCACGTGGTCGCCCCAGAACGTGTCCGGCCCGAACGCGACGTGCTCGATGCCGACCAGGCCCGCGCAGTACTCGAAGTGGTCCATCACCGACTCGATGCTGTGCCGGGGGTGCGCGGTGCGACAGCGTGGTGTGCGGCGCGGCCGACATCCCGATCACCCCGCCGGTCGCGGCGACCGCCCGCAGCACGTCGTCGGGCTTCATCCGGGCCGTGTCCCACACCGCCCGGGCGCCCGCGTGGGTGATGAACACCGGCGCGCTGCGCTCTGCTCGCAGGTGTCCAGCGCGGTCCGGTCCGAGGAGTGGGACAGGTCGATGGCCAGGCCGAGCTGGTTCATCCGGGTCACGCGCCCGGCGGCCGAACGCGGTCAGCCCGCCGTCGCCGGGCTCGTTCAGCCCGCTGCCGAGCGCGTTGGCGTCGGAGTAGGCGATGCCGATCTGGCGCAGGCCCAGGCCGTAGAGCACGTCCAGCCGGTCGATCTCGTTCTCGATCGGGGTGGCCGCCTCCAGCCCGAACACCAGGCCCGACGCGCCCGGTCCGGTGCGCCTCGTCGATGTCGGCCACGGTGCGGATGGTCATGACCGCGCCCTGGTGGGCCAGGTCGGCCTGGCGCATGCCCAGGTCGGTGATGATGTCGGCCCACCGCCACGGGGCGTTGCCGGTGACGCAGGCGGTGCCGTCCATCATGTTGTCGAAGACCACCGTCATGCCCGAGGCGGCCAGCCCGGCGTACCCGGCGTGCTGGCGGCCGGTCCGGTTGTAGGCCGGCGTCTCGGGTCCATGTCGGCCGGGAACCGGACCGGGTGGTCGTGCAGGCTGATGACCAGGCTGTCGCGCAGCAGCGCGGCGGCGCGGGCCTGCTGGCCGCCGGTCAGGCCCGCCGCGTACGGCGGCACCCGCCCGAACTCCGGTGATAGCTCGAAACGCGGGAACTCGGGCGGGTCACCCAGATAGCCGTACGCCGTGTAGGGGCCGGTCATCCGGCCTCCCGGACGTCGGCGGCCCGTGCCGCGTCAGACAGCCCTGACGCGGCCAGCAGCCGCCACAGCCGCTCCCAGGCTCGCATGCCCTCGCGCAGCCGGGGCACCCGCAGGTACTCGTTCGGCGCGTGCAGGTTCTCGTCGGCGGTGGAGAACGAGAAGAACAAGGTCTTGACCCCCAGTTCCCGCTCGAACAGCGCGGCGGCCGGCAGCGTCCCGGCGATGTTGGCGTGCAGGACGCGCTGGCGCGGGTAGACGCCCTCCAGCGCGGCGGTGGCGGCCCGGATGGCCGGGTGGCCGGCCGGGATCGTGTACGCGGGCACCCGGGCCGGGTCGGGACGCGCCGCCGCGCGGACGCCGCGCACCCGCTGCTGCGCGACGTGCCGGACCACGGCGGCGGCGACCTGGTCGGGGTCCTGGCCCGGCACCAGCCGGGCCGACAGGTGGGCCACCGCGACGTGCGGGATGACGGTGTACTTGCCGCCCCCGGACACGCCGTTGATCTCCAGCGTGGGCCGTTCCCACAGCCGCTCCAGCAGCGAGTAGCCCGGCTCGCCCGGCCCGTCGGTCACGCCCAGCCCGGTCAGCCAGGCGGCGTCGTCGAACGGCACCCGGGCGATCTCGGCCCGCCGGGCCGGGGTCAGCTCCGGGATGCCGTCGTAGAAGCCCGCCACCGCCACCTTGCCGTCCGGGCGGTGCAGGCTGGCCAGGATCACGCCGAGCGCCTGCAGCGGGTTGGCCACGGTGCCGCCGTACCGGCCCGAGTGCAGGTCGGTGGCCGCCCCGCGGACCGTGACGTCCCAGCTGACCAGGCCCTTGGCGGCCAGCGCCAGGGACGGCTCGCCGGGCCGCCACATCGCCCCGTCGGCCGAGATGACCAGGTCGCAGGCCAGCCCGGCGGCGTGCTCGCGGAGGAAGGCGGGCAGGTGCGGGCTGCCGATCTCCTCCTCGCCCTCGAACAGGAACCGCACGTTCAGCGGCAGGCCGCCCTCCTGCTCGGCGAACGCCTGCGCGGTCCGCACCGCGATGTAGACCGGTCCCTTGTCGTCGCTGACGCCCCGCCCGGCCGCCATCCCGTCGCGCACGTGCAGCTCGAACGGCGGCGACGCCCACTCGGCCAGGTCCCCGGTCGGCTGCACGTCGTAGTGCCCGTAGACCAGCACGGTCGGCGCGCCGGGAGCGCCCAGCCACTCGCCCTGGACCACCGGGTGGCCGCCGGTCGGGGCGACCCGGCCGCCGGCGAACGCCAGCTGGCCGGCCAGCCAGGCCGCGGCCTCGCTCATGGTGGCCGGCGCTGGCGTCCCGGCTGACGCTCGGCACGGCCACGAACTCGGCCAGCTCGCCGCAGGTACCCGGCGTCGCCGGGCGCGTAGCCTAAGCATGTCCGCCGTCGATCGCGATGACCTGGCCGGTGACCCAGGACGACGGCGGCGCGGCGAAGAACCGGACGCCGTTGGCGATGTCGGCGGGCTCGCCCAGCCGCCGCATGGCGATGCCCCCCACCAGCGCCCGCTGGCCGTCCGGGCCGTAGCCCTCCCACTGCTGCTCGGTGGTCGGGTTGGACAGGACGAAGCCGGGCGCGATGCAGTTGACCGTGATCCCGGACGGCCCGAGCTCGTGGCCAGCTGCCGGGTCAGCCCGATCACGGCGGCCTTGGCGCTGGTGTAGGCCTGGATGCCGGTCTTGCTGAGGCCCAGGCCCGCGGCCGAGGAGATGTTGACGATGCGGCCCCAGCCGCGCTGCCTTCATGCCCGGCGCGACCGCCTGGCAGCACAGGAACGCGGTCGTCAGGTTGGCGTCCAGGACGTCCCGCCACTCCTCGCCGGTCACCTCCTCCAGCGGCCGGCCGTCCTGCCCGCCACCCCGCCCGCGAGTTGACCAGGATGTCCGCGCCGCCGACCGCGGCGAAGAATGCGCGCACCGCGCCGGGACCGTCAGGTCAGCCTTGTGGCTGGTGATGCCGGTGGTCCGCGCCGTCCCTGTCCACGCCGTGCACGGTGGCGCCGTCGTCGCGCAGGGCGGCGGCGATGCAGGCGCCGATGCCCTGCGCCGTGCCGGTCACGACGGCGGTCTTCCCGGCCAGCATTCCGGCCACGGCCGTCCTCATGTCCGCCTCCGCGCGCTCGCGTCTCCCCAGGGCGTGCCGCATGGCCGCGGCGGCCCTGCCCGGTCCCGGGATTAAGTTAACGCAAACGTGTTACTTCTGCGATAACTCCCCCGCTGTCGCACAGATCGCCCGGCTGTCCGAAACCCGGCTCGGGCCTGATACTGGCCGCATGGACAGAGAGCAGCGCCGCCAGTTCGTCCGCGATCACCGCACCTGCGTGTTCGGGTACGGCCGGCAAGGCGCATGGCCCGGCCATGACCGTCGTGTACTACGTCATGGACGGCGACGACCTGCTGGTCTCCACGATGGCCGGGCGGGCCAAGCCGCGGCCGTCGAGCGCAACCCGCAGGTCAGCCTGTGCGTGCTGGACGAGAACTGGCCGGTCACCTACCTGCAGGTCTACGGCACCGGCAGTGGTGGACCGGCGACCCGCGCCGCGGCGCCGACCTGCTGGTCCAGGTGGTCGAGCTGATGGCGGGGGAGCCGCTGCCGCCCGAGCGCCAGGCGCAGGTCGAGCAGCTGGCCCGCGAGGAGGAGCGGGTGGTCATCCGGGTCACCCCGCACTCGACGTTCGCCACCCCGCCCCGGCACGTCAACCAGATGGAGGACATGGACTCCCTCGCCACTGGGTCAGCGCCACCGAGCCCTGGTAGCCGGCGCGGCTCAGGAGCCGGCAGCCACGCCAGCATCCGGCCCCGCGACCAGCAGCGGCCGATGGCCTCGGCGTGCAGGGCCGACTGGCGAAGCAGCGCCAGGCCGATGATGCTGTGGCCGGAGGCCCGGCGATCGCCCAGCGTCGGTATCGCCGGCGCGACGCCGACCCCCTCCGCTGACACCCACGCCACCGCCCGCCCGGCCGCCGCCTCGTCGAGGCGGTGCAGGAACCGCAGCGGCTCGAGCGGGAAGCCCGACAGCGCCCACGTCGTGATGTGCGCGAGCGTGCGGGCCTTACCCACCGCGACCGCGCAGCAGGAGCACGGCGGCGGCGGACCAGGCGGCGATGACCGCCAGCAGGATCAGCAGCACCGCCCAGCCGGGCACGGCTGACGACAAGATGATCAGGCCTGCCTGCCCGGAGCTTCTGGCCAGCCACAGCGCTTCCTGGCCGGCCAGGGCGGGGACCGCGGTCACGGCCGCGCCGAGCGCTACGGCCAGCCCGATGACGGCCGCCACGCGGAACCGGGGGAGCGGGCCGCTGTCCGGCCGGGGGCCGCTGAGCAGGAACAGCGCGGCTGCCGACCACAGCCCGGCCAGCGCGAGCCAGGCGAGCGGCCGCGCCCAGCCCGGCGCGCCGCCGGACGGGAAGGGCCCGCCGCCGGACAGGAACACGGGATAGGCGACGATCCCAGAGTGCCCGCTGAAGGCCTGCCCGCTGAGTGCCTGCCGGCCGCTCGCCGCGGCGGTGAGGTAGCCGCCGGTGACTGCCAGCGCGGCGGCCAGCCCGACGGTCAGGATGACCCGCTGGCCGAAGCCCAGCCGGTCGCGCGCTCCGGTCACGCCTCAGGGTGACATGCCGGTCCGGGGAAGCCGGGCCGATCGGGCCAAGCCGGGACGTACCTGCCGGACTCGCAAAGTTGAGGTCGCGGAAATATTCGCTTGACTGCATTGTTACAGTCAATGCATGTTGATAGCCGCCGTCGGCGGCACCACCCGGGGAACGGCATCATGACCGCTGTTGACACGACCCCCGCCGCGACGCCCGCGGCCGGGGACGCTGGCGAGTGCGCCGTGCCGGCCTCGCTGCGCGAGCGCAAGAAGCTGGCCACCCGGCGCACGCTGCGCCGGGTCGCGATCGACCTGGTCGCCGAGCGCGGGTTCGCCCGCGTGACCGTGGAGGACATCGCCGAGGCGGCCGACGTGTCGCCGCGCACGTTCTTCAACTACTTCCCGACCAAGGAAGCGGCCGTGTTCGGCGCCGACCCGGACCGCCTGGACCGGATCCGGGCCGGGATCGTGAGCGCCGCCCCCGGCCAGGACGCCCACGCCGCGCTGCGCGAGGTACTGGCCGCCGACGCCCGGGCGCGGGCCGCGCAGCTGGCCGAGCTGGGCGGCGACCCGGCCGACGTGGCTGCGCCGGATGAAGTCGGCCAGCGACGACCCGGACCTGCGCGCG
This sequence comes from uncultured Actinomycetota bacterium, assembly GCA_963731085.1. Lineage (GTDB taxonomy): Bacteria > Actinomycetota > Actinomycetes > Streptosporangiales > Streptosporangiaceae > DASUBV01. The sequence goes on along the minus strand of CAVSUF010000018.1, from coordinate 712,862 downwards.
GCCCAGGCCGCGCACATGGCCCGGACCGAGCGGGCCATCGCCGACGCGCTGGCCGAGCGGCTGGGCACCGACCCCGACCGCGATCCGTACCCGTGCTCCTGGCCGCGGCGGCGACGGCCGTGCTGCGGGCCGACGCTGACCTTCTGGGCCAGTTCCGGCGGCGAGGTTCCGCTGGACGACATCACCGGCCTGGCCTGCGAGGCGCTGGCCGCCGGCCTGCCCGAGAACTGCGCGCTGCGCACCGTCGTCCGACGCCGCGCGACGCGCGGCGGAAAGGAAACCATCCCGATGAGCACCGCCGACCCCCGCCGAGTCCGGGGCAGTCGAGCCCGGCAACGCGCTGCCGAACCTGAGCCGCCGGCGGATCCTGCTGATCATCGGCGCGCTGATGCTCGGGATGCTGCTGGCCGCGCTGGACCAGACGATCGTGTCGACGGCGCTGCCGACGATCGTGGGCGACCTGCAGGGCGGGTCGCACATCGCCTGGGTCGATCACCTCCTACCTGCTGGCCACCACGGTGTCGACGCCGCTGTGGGGCAAGCTGGGCGACCAGTACGGCCGGAAGGTCTTCTTCCAGGCCGCCATCGTGATCTTCCTGGCCGGGTCGATCCTGTCCGGGCTCAGCCAGACGATGATCGAGCTGATCGCGTTCCGCGCCATCCAGGGCCTCGGGCGCGGGCGGCCTGATGGTCGGCGCCCAGGCCATCGTCGGCGACATCGTCTCCCCCCGCGAGCGGGGCAAGTACGTCGGCCTGTTCGGCGCCGTGTTCGGCCTGGCCAGCGTCGTCGGGCCGCTGCTCGGCGGCGTGTTCGTCGACAACCTGTCCTGGCGCTGGATCTTCTACATCAACGTCCCGATCGGCGTCGTCGCGCTGATCGTGGTGGCCGCTCCAGGTGCCCGGCAGGCTGCAGCCGGGTGCACCACGTCATCGACTACCTCGGCACCGCGGTGCTGGCCCTGGCGGCCACCTCGTTCATCCTGCTGACCAGCCTGGGCGGGACCACCTACGCGCTGGTCCTCGGCGCCGATCTGGATCCTGGGCGTCGCCGGCGTCGGCCCTGGTCGGGGTGTTCATCCTGGTCGAGCGGCGGGCGGTGGAGCCGGTGCTGCCGCTGCACCTGTTCAAGCGAGCGGGCGTTCTCGGTGACCAGCATCGTCGGCTTCATCATCGGGTTCGCGATGTTCGGCGCCATCACCTACCTGCCGGTCTTCTTCCAGGTCGTCCGGGGCCTGTCGCCGACGGTCTCCGGCGTCCAGCTGCTGCCGCTGATGGCCGGGCCTGCTGGTGGTGTCGATCGGCTCGGGCCAGATCATCTCGCGCACCGGCAGGTACCGGTTCTTCCCGATCGCCGGGTCGGCGGTCACGGCCCTCGGCCTGTTCCTGCTGTCGCCTGATGGGCGCCGGCACGCTCGCCCGCCCTGGAGGCGCTGTACATGCTCGTGCTGGGCATGGGCATCGGCGGCGTCATGCAGGTGCTGGTGATCATCGTGCAGAACGCGGTGCCGCACAGCGAGCTGGGCGTGGCCACCTCGGGGCGACGTTCTTCCGGTCCATCGGCGGCTCGTTCGGCACCGCCATCTTCGGCGCGATCTTCTCCAACGTGCTGGTCGGCAACCTGGCCAAGCAGCTGCACGGCATCGCGCCTGCCGACCGGGCTTCCACACCCAGGACGTCACCCCGGCCCTGCTCAGCCACCTGCCCGCGTTCGTCCACCACGCGATCGTGTAGGGCTACGCGCACTCCATCCAGACGGTGTTCCTCGTCGGCGGTCCCGATCGCCGCGCTGGCCTTCCTGGCCACCTGGCTGATCCCGCAGGTGGAGCTCAGGTCATGGCCGAGCGCCGACCAGGCGCTGGCCGAGTCGGTCGACCCGGAGGCGCTGACCCCGGAGTCCGTCGACTCCTGACCCGCATCAGTCCCGCCACGGGCGCCAGCCCGAACGCGGCCCCGGCCTCACCAGGCCGGGGCCGTTGGCGTGCGCGGGATGTTGCGGCGCCGTTGCCTGCCGGCAGCGCCCCGGAAACGGGGCGTTCCTAGCGTCGGTGCTGCCCGGGACGGGCGGCACGACGAGACGGCGGAGGCGGCGCGGATGGCGGAGGCGACGAGGGCGGAGGCGACGAGGGCGGAGGCGACGAGGACCGGGGGAGCGGCCGGGGCGGCCGGGACGGCCGTGCGGGGCGCGCGGTGGCGGGACGGCGAGTGGCGGCCCGAGGATGCCGGCTTCTGGGCCGCGACCGGGTCCCGGGTGGCCCGCCGCAACCTGGTGCTTGTCGGTCTTCGCCGAGCACGTGGGCTTCTCGGTGTGGAGCCTCTGGTCGGTGTTCGTGCTGTTCCTGACCCCGGCCTACGGGCTCAGCGCCGACCCGCGGATCGCGGCCGGCCAGAAGTTCCTGCTGACCAGCGTGCCCACCGCGCTGGGCGCGGCCATCCGGCTGCCCTACGCGTCCGCGGTGGCCCGGCTCGGCGGCCGCACCTGGACGGTGATCAGCGCCGCCCTGCTGCTGGTGCCCACGGCCGCCGCGGCGGCGGTCCTGCGGCCCGGCGCGTCGTTCCCGCTGCTGCTGGGGCTGGCCGCGCTGGCCGGCGTCGGCGGCGGCAACTTCGCCTCGTCGATGGCCAACGTCAACGTGCTGTACCCGGACCGGCTGCGCGGCCGGGCGCTGGGCCTGAACGCCGGCGGCGGCAACCTGGGCGTGGCCGCCGTCCAGCTAGCCGGGCTGGCCGTGGCCGCCGCGGCGGGCCGGGATCACCCCCGGCTGCTGCTGGCCGTCTACCTCCCGCTGGTGGTCCTGGCGGCGGCCGGCGCGGCGCTGGGCATGGATGACATCCGCCCGGCCCGCCCGGCGTCCGGCGGCGCGCTGCGGGCCGCCTGCCGCAGCCCGCACACCTGGGTCATCTCGGTCCTGTACGTCGGCACGTTCGGCTCGTTCATCGGCTTCAGCTTCGCGTTCGGCCAGGTGCTGGCCGACCAGTTCGGGGCCAGCTTCCAGACGGCCGGCCAGGTCGACCCGGTCAAGATCGCCTCGCTCACGTTCCTCGGGCCGCTCATCGGCTCGCTCACCCGCCCGGCGGGCGGCTGGCTGGCCGACCGGCTGGGCGGCGCCCGGGTCACGCTGTGGACGTTCGGGCTGATGGCGGCGGCGGCCGGGCTGGTGCTGGCCGCCTCCGGGCGGCACTCGCTGCCGCTGTTCGCCGCCGGCTTCACCGCCCTGTTCGCGGCCTCCGGCGCCGGCAACGGGTCGGTCTACAAGATGATCCCGGCCGCGTTCCGCGACGGGGACGCCGCGGGCGGGCCGGGCGGCGCGACGGCGGGCGCGGTCATCGGCATCGCCGGGGCGGCCGGGGCGCTCGGCGGCGTGCTGGTCAACATCGCGTTCCGCCAGTCGTTCCTGGCCCGCGGCTCGGGCGACGCGGCCTACCTGGCATTCATCGCCGCCTATGCCGCCTGCATGGCCCTGACCTGGGCGGTGTACGCGCGGCCGGGCCGGCGCCAGTAGGCCGCACACGCGATCAAGGGCGACCGTGACGCCAGCCGCAGGTCGCCGAGCTGATGCTGGCCGGCATGATCGCGACCGGTTTTCCGCGCATGTTTACGTAAACACGGTCGTGATCATGGTCGGCGCAATTCCGGCGCGGCGGCCGGCCGACGGCAGCGGGCCGGACCGGATGGCGTTCCGGGTCCGGGGTGCCCGGGCCTGCCGCCTGGTCATTCCAGGAGCTCGGACTCGTACCTGCGGTATATCGCGGCGTGCTCGGCCCGGTCGGCCTCGTGCAGCGAGCTGATCAGCTCGTCCAGGCGCGCGGGCAGGATGATGATGTACCGCGACGGCTCAGGGCCGGCGTTCCCGAACGTATGCGCGACGCCCGCGGGCACCAGCACCGTGGCGCCGGCGCCCGCGATGACCTCCTCATCGGCGAACCGGAAGCGCAGCGCCCCGGACACGACATGCCACGCCTCGTCATCGGCGTGGTGCACGTGAAGCGGAGCCACCTCACCGGCCGGCCCGTCAGCCGGCCAGTCGTGAATGACCAGGCTCGAGCCCCGCACCTCCAGGCCGCGAGCGCCGCTGTCCTGCGGCGGGATAATCATCGATGCTGCCACCATGCCGTGACCGTATACCGCACCGCGGTCTCGTCGCACCGCCGTCGGCGCCGGGTGCGGGGCGGCGCTAGTAGCGCCAGGAGCCGGCCCGCTCGGGCTCGTAGGCCAGCCGGTAGCCGCGCTTGACGACGGTCTGCACGATCCGCGGGTTGCCCAGGGCGGTGCGCAGCCGCCCGACGGCGACCTCCACGGCGTGCTCGTCGCTGCCCTCGCCGGGCAGCGCCCGCAGCAGGTCGGCCCGGCTGGCCACGTGGCCCGGGCGGCGGCACAGCACGCGCAGCAGGATCATGGCGGCCGAGCTCAGCGGCACCAGCCGGCCGTCCACCGCGACGGCGTGGCCCCGGACGTCGAGCCAGTGGCCGGCGGCCGGGAGCCGCGTGCCGCAGCGGACCGGGACCTGCTCGACGATCTCGCGGACCAGGGCGCCGAGGCGGCCCCGGGACGCCTGGATGACCGGGATGCCGCGCCGGGTGAGCGGCCCGGCGGTCACCGGCCCCACGCAGGCGGCCAGCACCGGGCCGCTCAGCGCGGCGGCGACCGCCGCCGACCGGTCCTGCTCGTCGCCGGCCCGCAGGAAGCTGGCCGCCGCGGGCGCGCTGGTGAACGCCACCGCGTCGACCGCGGCCGCGCAGACGTGCTCGACCAGCCGCCGCAGCGGCCCGTCGTCGGCGGGCGGCTCCCAGCTGTAGACCGGCACCTCGATCACCTCGGCCCCGGCCAGCCGCAGCGTGTCGACCACGTCGGGCAGCGGCTCGCCGTGCAGCTGGACGGCGATGCGCGGCCGGCCAGGCCAGGGTCGGCCATCAGGTAGGCCAGTACCTCGCTGGAGGACTCCGACTCGGGCGACCACGCCTCGCGCAGGCCGGCCGAGCGGACCGCGCCCCGGGCCTTCGGGCCGCGGGCCAGCACGGTGGCCCGGCCGATGGCGTCGGTCAGCTTGCCGGCCAGGCCCCAGGTATCGGCGGCCTCGATCCAGCCGCGGAACCCGATGCCGGTGGTGGCCACGACGATGTCGAGCGGAACCTCCAGGCAGCGCTCGGTGGCCGCGCGCAGCCGGCTGTCGTCGGCCAGCGGCACGATCCGGATGGCCGGGGCGTACGTCACCCGCGCGCCGCGCCGTTCCAGCGCCGCGCCCAGTTCCTCGCGGCGCCGGGCCGCGGTGATCCCGATCGTGTAGCCGGCCAGCGGCCCGATCGGCACCGTCTCCGGTCCGGTCACGGCACCGCCACTTCCACCACGCCGCCGCGCACCCGGACCGGGTAGACCGGGACGGCTGCCGCCGGGTCGTCCAGGCAGGACCCGCTGCGCAGGTCGAACGCCTGCTTGTGCAGGGGCGAGGCGACCGTCGGGATGTCGCCCCGGCTGCCCACGATCCCGCGCGACAGCACGAACGCGCCAGTGAACGGGTCCTGGTTGCCGACCGCGTACAGCGTCCCGTCGAACGCGCGGAACAGCGCCACCTGGGCGGCGCCGACCAGCGCGGCGACGCCCCGCTCGGGCAGCAGGTCGCGGTACCGGCAGACCGAGGTCCACGCGGGGGCGAGGGCGGGTGCGGCGGCGGTGCTCATCGGACGACCTCCAGGTTCGGCCCGGGCGCGGGCCGGTGGCGGGGTGCGGGCAGGGGCACGGGGGCCGGGCGGCGCTGGCCGCGCTCGGCGGTGAAGGTGATGCTCGGGTCCGGGGTGCCGGGGGCGTTCACGAACGACACGAAGCGGCTCAGCCGTTCCGGGTCGGCCAGCACCGCGGCCCACTCGTCGGCGTAGCCGGCCACCAGGCGCGCCATGGCCGCGTCCAGCTCGGCGCCGATGCCCAGGCTGTCGTCGATGAGCACGGCCCGCAGGTAGTCGGTGCCGCCGTCCAGGGACTCCAGCCACGCCGCGGTGCGCTCGAGCCGCCCGGCCGTGCGGATGTAGAACATGATGAACCGGTCGATCACCCGGAGCAGGTCGGTCGTGCTCCAGGCCGGCCGCCAGGAGCTGGGCGTGCCGGGGCCGGAACCCGCCGTTGCCGCCCACGTACAGCGTCCAGCCCGCCTCGGCGGCGATCACGCCGATGTCCTTGGACCGGGCCTCGGCGCACTCCCGCGCGCAGCCCGACACCCCGGCCTTGATCTTGTGCGGCGCGCGGATGCCCCGGTAGCGCAGCTCCAGCTCGATGGCCAGGCCGACCGAGTCCTGCACGCCGTACCGGCACCAGGCCGACCCGACGCACGACTTCACCGTGCGCACCGCCTTGCCGTAGGCGTGCCCGGACTCGAAGCCGGCGTCGACCAGCCGCCGCCAGATCGCCGGCAGCTCCTCCACCCGGGCGCCGAGCAGGTCGATGCGCTGCCCGCCGGTGATCTTCGTGTAGAGGCCGAAGTCGCGGGCCACCTCGCCGATGGCGATGAGCTTCTCCGGCGTGATCTCCCCGCCGGGGATCCGGGGCACCACCGAGTAGGTGCCGTTGCGCTGGATGTTGGCCAGGAAGTGGTCGTTGGTGTCCTGCAGCGCGGCCTGCTCGCCGTCCAGGATGTGGCCGTGCCCCTGGCTGGCCAGGATCGACGCCGCCGCCGGCTTGCAGATGTCGCAGCCCCGGCCCTGGCCGTGCCGCTCGATCAGCTCGGTGAACGTGCTGATCCCGGTGGCCGCGACGAGGTCGAACAGCTCGGCCCGGGTCTGGCTGAAGTGCTCGCACAGCGCCGGGCTGACCGCCGACGCCGCTGGTCGGCCAGCAGGCTCTTCAGCAGCGGCACGCACGACCCGCAGCCGGTGCCCGCCCGCGTGGCCGCCTTGACGCCGGCCACGCTGGTCAGCCCGCCGGCCGTGATGGCCGCGCACACCGCGTCCTTGGTCACGGCGTGGCAGGAGCACACCGGCGCGTCGCCGGGCAGGCTCCCGCTGCCCGCGGCGGCGCCGGCGCGCGGCCGGGGCGACAGCATGGTCACCGGGTCGCCCGGCAGCGGGCGGCCGACCAGGGGCCGCAGCAGCGGGTAGCTCTCGGCGTTGCCGACCAGGATGCCGCCGAGCAGCGTCCGCGCGTCGTCGGACACCACCAGCTTGGCGTAGCTGCGGCTGACGGGGTTGCTGAGCGTCACGGCCAGCGCGCCGTCGGCGGTGCCCAGGGCGTCGCCGAAGCTGGCCACGTCGACGCCCAGCAGCTTGAGCCGGGTCGAGGTGTCCGGCGCCGGCGAACCGGTCCTCGCCGCCGGTCAGCCGGGCGGCCAGCGCGGCCGCCATCGCGTACCCCGGCGCGACCAGCCCGTAGACCCGCCCGCCGGCGCACGGCGCACTCGCCGATCGCGTACACCGCCGGGTCGGCGGTCTGGCCGCCGTCATCCACCACCACGCCGCCGCGCTCGCCGGTGGCCAGGCCCGCGTCGCGGGCCAGCTGGTCGCGCGGGCCGGACGCCGGCCGCGAACACCACCAGCCGGGCGGCCAGCGCGGTGCCGTCGGCCAGCGTCACGACCAGCGGGCCGGCCTCCGGGCGGGTCGACCCGGTCCGGCCGGCTGGATGGCGGTCACCGAGGTTCCCGGATGCACGGTCACGCCCAGGTCCTCGACGAGCTCGCGCAGCAGCGCGCCGCCGCCCTCGTCCACCTGCTGCGGCAGCAGCCACGGCGCGACCTCGACCACGTGCGGGTCCAGGCCGAGCAGCCGCAGCGCCCGGGCGGCCTCCAGGCCGAGCAGCCCGCCGCCGACGACCACGCCCCGGCGGCTGGCCGGGGCGGGGCGCGGCCGGCCCAGGCGCGGATGGCGTCGAGGTCGTCGATGGTGCGGTACGGGAAGCAGCCCGGCAGCGCCGCGCCGGGCACCGGCGGGACGAACGGGACGGAGCCGGTGGCCAGCACCAGGGCGTCATAGCCGACCCGGTCGCCCCGGCTGGTGATGACGGCCCGCCCGGCCCGGTCGATGCCGGTCACCGCCTCGCCCAGGCGCAGCTCGCAGCCGGGCCCGTCGTAGCAGCCCGGCGCGACGATATCCAGGTCGGCGGCGCTGGCCCCGTCCAGGTACGACGACAGCGCGACCCGGTCATAGGCCCGGCGCCCCTCCTCGGCCAGGACCGTGACCCGCCAGAGTCCGGCCGGGTCGCGGGCGCGCAGTTCCTCCACGAACCGCTGCCCGACCATGCCGTTCCCGGCGACGACGAGGTGGCCGGCGGGGATCATGCGGGCACTCCTTCCAGCACGGGCCCAGTGGCAGGCAGCCCAGTGGCGGGCAGCCCAGTGGCGGGCACGACGGCGGCCGGGTCGCCCGGCCAGGCCGGCGGCGAGCCAGGCCAGGACCCCGCCGACGAGGTCGCGGCAGGTGCCGCAGCCGGTCGTGGCCCGGGTCCGGTCGGCTACGTCGTCCAGCCGCCGGGCGCCGTCCTGCCAGGCGGCGCAGATGCCGTCCTTGGTCACGCCGTTGCAGCGGCACACCGTGGCCCGGCCGGGCAGCGCCGCGGCCGACAGGCCCGCCGCCGGTCCGTCGCCGGCCGGGCCGCCCCGGCGGGCCAGCAGCAGCGCCGACCGGTCGGCGGGCAGGGCCGCGCCCCGGTCGAACAGCTGGGTCAGCTCGGCCGCCGCCCGGGTGTCGCCGACCAGGATCGCGCCGGCCAGCCGGCCGTCCCGGACGACCAGCTTCTGGTAGACGCCGCGGGCCCGGTCGGTGAACCGGATCACCTCGGCGGCCTCCGGCCCGGCCGGCTCGCCGTGGCCGTCAGGCCGGCGCTGTCGTGGCCCTGAACGTCATGGTCATGACCGTCGTCGTCCTCCTCGGCCAGCGCCTCGCCCAGGCTGGCCAGCTCGATGCCGTCGGCCTTGAGCCGGGTCACGGTGCGCGAGCCGGCGTAGCGGGCCGGGCCGTCCGGCTCGGTGATGGCCCGGGCCGCCACCCGGGCCTGCTCCCAGGCCGGCGCGGCCAGCCCGTACACCCGGCCCCGGTGCTCGGCGCACTCGCCGATGGCGTAGATCCGCGGGTCGCTGGTGCGGAGCTGGTCGTCGACCCGGACGCCGGACCCCACGGCCAGGCCGGCCCGGCGGGCCAGCCCGGTCCGGGGGCTGATGCCGCAGCACAGCACCAGCAGCCCGGCGTCCAGCGTGGTGCCGTCGGCCAGCTCGACGGCGCGCAGCCGGCCCCGGCCGGGCACCGCGCGCAGCGCCGCGCCGCGCAGCCGCACGCCCAGCGCCGCGGCCGTGCGGGCCAGCACCTGCGAGGCGCCCGCGTCCAGTTCCCGCTCCATCAGCCGGGCCGACCGCTGCAGCAGGGTGACCCGGACCCCGCGGACGGCCAGCCCGCGGGCGGTCTCCAGGCCCAGCACGCCGCCGCCGGCCACCACCGCGCTCAGGCCGGCCGGCCCGGCCGCCGCGATGACCGCGTCGATGGCCGCGCAGTCGGCCAGCGTGCGCAGCGCCACGATGCCCGGCCGCAGCCCGCCGGCCGGCCTCGGCCAGCCCCCGGCTCGGCCAGCCCCGGCACCACCAGCCCCGGCACGGGCGGCAGCACCGCGCGGCTGCCGGTGGCCAGGACCAGCGTGTCCCAGGGCAGCCAGCAGCCGTCCGCCAGCTGGACCCGCCGGGTGCCCCGGTCGATCGCCACCGCGGCGGTCCCGGCGTGCACCGTCACCCCGCGAGCGGCCAGCCAGCCGGGACTGGCCAGGCCGATCGCCGCGGCCCGGGCCTCGCCGGCCAGCACCGCCGAGAGCCGGGTGCGGTTGTAGGCGCCGCCCGGCTCGTCGCCGACCACGGTCAGCCGCGGCGGGCGGCCCGCGTCGCGCTCGGCTAGCTCCTGAATGACCCGGCACCCGGCCATGCCGTTACCGATGACAACCACCCGAGGGCCGCCGGTCACCGCGCCGCCCCGGTCGTCGCGGCCACGGCCGCGGTTCCGAGCGCGGGCACCGGCTCCAGCCGCACGGCGCAGACCTTGAACTCCGGCATCCCCGACACCGGGTCGGCGGCCGGGTTGGTGACCCGGTTCACGCTGCCCGCCCCGCCCCAGTGGAACGGCATGAACACGGTGTCCGGCCGGATCGTGTCCGTCACCCGGACCACGCCCAGCGCGGCGCCCCGGCGGCTGACCACGCGGACCTCGCCGCCGTCGCGCAGCCCGCAGGCGGCGGCCAGTTCCGGGTGCACCTCGACCGGCGGCCGGGGGTGGGCCGCCCGCAGCGCGGTCACCCGGCGGGTCTGCGCGCCGGACTGGTAGTGCTGGAGCAGGCGGCCGGTGGTCAGGTACACGGGGTAGCCGTCGTCGAGGTCCTCGGCCGCCGGGCGGTGCTCGGCCGGGATGAACCGGGCCCGGCCGTCCGGGGTGGCGAACCGGTCCGCGAACAGCCGCGGCGTGCCGGGGTGGGCCGCGTCCGGGCACGGCCAGAACACGCCGTCCTCGGCGGCGATCCGCGCGTAGCTGATCCCGGCGTAGTCGGCCGGCCCGCCCGCGCTGGCCCGGCGCAGCTCGGCGAACACCGCCTCGGGCTCGGTGTCCCACCGGCCCGGCGCGCCCAGCCGGGCGGCCAGCCCGGCGATCACCTCCAGGTCGGTCCGGACGCCGGGCGGCGGGGCGGCGGCCCGGCGGCGCAGCAGCACCCGGCCCTCCAGGTTGGTCATCGTGCCGTCTTCCTCGGCCCACTGCGCGGCCGGCAGCACCACGTCGGCCGCCGCCGCGGTCTCCGACAGCACCACGTCGGACACGGCCAGGAAGTCCAGCGCGGCGAGCCGCCCGGCGACCCGGCCCGCGCCCGGCGCCGACACCGCGATGTTGCTGCCCATGACCAGCAGGGCGCGCGGGCCGCCGTCGGTGCCGAGCGCGTCGAGCAGCTCGGACGGCGGGCCGGCCGGGCCGGGCAGCTCGTCCGGGTCCACGCCCCACACCGCGGCGACGTGCGCCCGGGCCCGCGGATCGTCGATGCGCCGGTATCCGGGCAGCTGGTCGGCCTTCTGCCCGTGCTCCCGGCCGCCCTGCCCGTTGCCCTGCCCGGTCAGGCAGCCGTACCCGCTGCCGGGGCGGCCCGGCAGGCCCAGCGCCAGGGCCAGGTTGATGAAGCGCCGACACCGTGTCGGTGCCGTTGCTGTGCTGCTCCGCGCCGCGCGCGGTGAGGACCATGGCCCGGCGCGCGCCGCCCAGCAGCGCGGCGGCGGCCCGCTGGTCGGCCGCGCTGACCGCCGGTGATCCGCTCCACCCGCTCGGGCCAGTAGCCGGCGCACCAGGTCGGCGCACCGGCCCGAACCCGGTGGTCCGGGCGGCGATGTAGGCCTCGTCGGCGTAGCCGGAGTTCAGCGCGATGTGCAGCAGGCCGTTGGCCAGCGCCAGGTCGGTGCCCGGCGTGACCTGCAGGTGCAGCGCGGCCCGGCGGGCGGTGGGGGTCAGCCGGGGGTCGATCACGATCAGCGCGCCGCCCCGGTCGGCCTGGTCGGACAGCCACGGCATGAACGGCGGCATGGTCTCGGCCGCGTTGCTGCCCGCCAGCAGGATGACGTCGGCCCCGGCGATGTCGGCCACCGGGAACGGCAGCCCCCGGTCCAGGCCGAACGCCCGCAGCCCGGCCGCGGCGGCCGAGGACATGCAGAACCGGCCGTTGTAGTCGATGTTCGGGGTGCGCAGCGCCACCCGGGCGAACTTGCCGAGCTGGTAGGCCTTCTCGTTGGTCAGCCCGCCGCCGCCGAACACCGCGACCGCCGCCGGGCCGTGCGCGGCCTGCGCGGCCCGCAGGCCGCGCGCCACCCGGTCCAGCGCCTCGGCCCAGCCGGCCGGCCGCAGCGGGGCGCCGCGCCGGTCCCGGACCAGCGGGGTGACCAGCCGCCCGGCGGGCGCCAGCAGGTCGGCGGCGGTCCAGCCCTTCTGGCACAGCCCGCCCCGGTTGACCGGGAAGTCGCGGGGGCCGACCCGCAGCGGCGGCCCGCCCGGATCAGGGCCGTCCGGCCGGGGCACCGGGTGCAGCGTCATCCCGCACTGCAGGGCGCAGTACGGGCAGTGGGTCAGGACCCCGGCGGCAGCCACCTCATCACGGTGACCCGCTCCCGTTATCCGCAGTATTCGCGAGCGTTACGTTCACGAAACGTCTCCCTCTCGGGCGCGGCGCCCGCGGGGTGCGGCGGGGCCGCGGCCGGCCAGCCGGGAAGCGACATGACGCTCAATCGCCATGTCGACATAGCGCTTTACCGCCCTGAGCACGGCCGGGCCTGGCCCGGGCGCGCGCCCGCCGGGCCGCGGGCGCGCGCCCGGGCGCGGCGTCAGGCCAGGTTGCCCCGCAGGAACGCCAGGCTCCGCTCGCGGGCCGTCGACGCGTGGACCGGGTCGTGGGTGCCCATCTTGTCCTGGTCGTTGTGGAAGGCGTGCCCGGCCGGATAGTAGAAGAACTCCACCGGGCCCTGCGACTCGGCCCGGATCTTCTCCTCCAGCTTGTGCGCCTCCTCCACCGGGTAGAACGCGTCCTGCTCGCCGTAGTGGCCCTGGATCGGGGCGGTGACCGCGCTGAAGTCGTCCGGCATGCCCTGGCCGACCGCGTAGAACGCCACGGCCGCGCCGACCCGGTCACCCTGCTGGGCGGCCATCTGCAGGACGAACCCGCCGCCCATGCAGAACCCGACCACCCCGACCTGCCGCGACGTCACGCCGGAGTCGCTGAGCAGGAAGTCGACCGCCCCGCCCAGGTCCTTGGCCGCCGCCTCGGCGGGCAGCTCGGACATGAACGTCCCGGCGTCGCCGGCGTCGTGCGCCACCTTGCCGCCGTACAGGTCCGGGACCAGCGTCACGAACCCCTCGCCGGCCAGCATGTCGGCGACGTCCACCATGTGGTCGTCGAGCCCCCACCATTCCTGGATCAGCACGACCCCGGGCCCCTGGCCGCTGGCCGGCCGGGCCAGGTAGCCGTGGGCCTGGCCGCCGTTGCTGGCAAAGGTCACGTTCTGCCGCGGGTTGTCCTCAGAAGACATGGTCCCTCATTTCTCGGGTGCATGATGCCGGCGGCCCCGGGCCGGCAGCGCCGACATTACCGGCCGATCATGACCGGTTCCCGGCGTACCCCGGCATCCGTCGGCCGGCCCTTATCCGGTAACGCCCGTCCTATTCAGTAACGGCGGTGCTCGCGCCGGGCCCGTGCCGCCTGGCGGAGCAGGCTCAGCGCCAGGACCGCGCCCACCCCCTCGCCGGCCCGCAGCCGCACGTCCAGCAGCGGCTCCAGGCCGAGCGCGTCGAGCACCATCCGGTGCGCCGGCTCGGCGCTGCGCTGGCCCGCGATCAGGTGATCCTGCACCTCGGGCCGGTACGCCGCGGCGGCCAGCGCGCTGACCGAGGTGGCCAGCCCGTCGAGGACGACCAGCCCGCCGGCCGCCGCCGCGCCCAGGCAGGCGCCGGCCAGGAACACGTGCTCCGGCCCGCCCAGCCCGGCCAGCAGGTCGGTCAGCCCGGCCCGGCCCAGCGGCCCGCCGGGCGGCAGCCGGCCGCCCATCCGGGCCAGCGCCTGCGCCGATGACCTGCTCCTTGCGGGCCACGATGGCGGTGTCGCTGCCCGCTCCCCGGCCGGCCACCTGGCCGGGGGCCGCGCCGAGCAGCGCCGCGGCCAGGGCGGCGGCCACGGTGGTGTTGCCGATGCCGACCTCGCCCAGTGCCACCGGCCCGCGCCCGGCCAGGTCCCGGCCCGCCTGCTCGCCCGCCGCCAGCAGGCCCGCCACGTCGCCGGCGGTCAGGGCGTCGGACCCGGCCAGGTCACCGCGCGGTCCGGAGGGCCGGCGGTCGTGCCAGCCCGGCACCGGCGGCCCGTCGATGCCGCAGTCGGCCAGCCAGGTAGCCGCTCCGGCGGCCGCCGCCATCGCGGCGCCCTGGCCTTCCCCGGCGGCCAGCGCCGCCGCCACCAGCCGGGTGGTGCTGGCCGGGAACGCGCTGACGCCCAGGGCGGTGACCGGATGGTCGGCGGCGGCGATCAGCAGCGTGCCGGGCCCGTCGTCCAGCGCGGCGCTCCCGCCGGGCCGCGCCAGCGAGCCGGCCCGCAGCAGCAGGTCGCCCAGCAGGCCGAGCGAGCCCGGCGCGGCCAGCAGGCGATCCTCGTCGTCCCGGGTCCCGACGCGGGCGGCCGGCGCGGCGGCGGGCAGGCTGGCCGGCTCACCGGGATCAGCCCGGCCGGCCAGGGCGCTGCGGTCGCGGGGTGCGGCCGGGGCCTCGGCCGGCCAGCGGTCGGCGGCGACCACGTCGGCCAGCGGGACCCGGCGGGACCAGCCCTGGCGCTCCAGGCCGGGGGCCGGGGGCCGCTCGTCGGGCCAGCCCAGGCACAGCCAGCCGAGGGTCACCACCCCGTCGGGCAGGCCCAGCAGGCCGGCCAGGTCGGCCGGGTCGAACAGCGTCACCCAGCCCAGGCCCAGGCCCAGGGCGCGGGCCGTCAGCCAGATGTTCTCGATCGCGCAGGCGCACGACCACAGGTCGGCGTCGGGGAACGTGGCCCGGCCCAGCACCCCGGCGGGCCGGGCGCGCCGGTCGCAGCAGACCACGATGCCGACCGGGGCCTCGCGGATGCCGTCGAGCTGAAGGCCGCGCAGGTGCCGGGCGCTGTCGGGGTCCATCATCCCGGCCTGGGCCAGCCGGGCCCGGTCGGCCAGCACCCCGGCCCGCGCCCGCACCGCCGGGTCGCGCACCACCAGGAACCGCCACGGCTGGGAGTGGCCCACGCTGGGCGCCGCGTGCCCGGCCGCCAGCACCTCGGTGACCAGGTCGGCGCCGACCGGGTCGGGCCGGAACCGGCGCACGTCCCGGCGGCGGCCGATCACGTCGGCCAGCGCGTCCCGGGTGGCGGCCGGCAGCGCCCAGCCGCTCGGGCCGGCCGCCCGCTCGGCGCTGCTGGTGGTGTCCCCGATCAGCGGCCGGGGCCGTGGCCAGCGCATCTGCGGCTCGGTACTCACCGCCCCGAGGGTGCCCGCGCCTGGTCCGGCCGTCAAGCCGACACCGGAAGCCGGCCCTCGAAGCCGCCACTGGGACCGGCCGCACCTGCCGGCCAGGCGGTAGCATTGAGGCTTACCGAGAGGCGCAGTCGTGATCGGGATGCAGGTCGTCGGAACCCGCGTGGCGGCGGGTGATCACTGCGTGCAGTTTTACGCTGATGATGAGGACCGTTACGCGTCCGTCGTCCCGTACCTGCGCGGCGGCCTGCGCCGGGGCGAGACGGTCGTCGTGGTCGCGGCCCCGGACACCGGCGCGGCCCTGGAGGCCGGACTCGGGCGGCTCGGCGTCCCGACTCATGCCGCGCGGTGCGCGGGCCGGCTCCTGCTGCCGGACACGACCTCCCTGGCGGAGCGGCTCGCGTCGGCGACCGCGTTACTCCCGGATGTCAGCGGCGAGATCGGGGCAGCGATCCGGCGCGCCGCCGCGGCGGGACGGCCGGTCCGGGTCTACGGCGAGATCGCGGCGCTGTTACCCGAGGCGAGCGAGGCCAGCCCCGCGATCGAGCTGGAGCGGCGGTGGGACGGGCTCGCCCGGCAGGTGCCATTCGCGCTGCTGTGCGGGTACCCGTGGTCGCTGGTGGGCCGGCCGGGCGCGGCCGGGATGATGGCGGCCATCTGCGGCCTGCACTCCGGCGTCCCGCGCGGCCTGCCCGTGCTGCCCGGCACCGAGGCGGGCTGCCGGTACCCGCGCTCGGGACGGGCGCCGGCGGAAGCCCGCCAGTTCGTCGCGGCGATGCTGGGCGCCTGGGGCCTGACCGGGATCACCGATGACGCGACCCTGCTCGTCACGGAGCTGGCGCTGAACGCCGTCGAGCATGCCCGCTCGGGCTTCACCGTGTCGCTGTCCCGGCGCTGCCGGCACCGGACGCTGCGCATCGGGGTCGGGGATGCCAGCCCGGCGCTGCCGCGACGGAGGACGTGCCCGGCGCCCCGGCAGGGGGGCGGCCTCGAGGTCGTCACGGCCTTCGCCACGCAGTGGGGCCATGACCTGACGCCCGACGGCAAGCTGGTGTGGGCCGACCTCGCGACCGGCAGCGGAGGTCAGCGGTGAGGGATCGCCTGTCGGCGCGCCAGCGTGGCCGCCAGTCCGGCCGGGTGCGGATGCTGTCCGGGTTCGGCGCGCGTGACCATGCCTGCTGGTCCTACGCTGGCACCGACCGGCGGGCCGCGGCCGCGACGGCGTGGCTGACCGAGGGCCTGCGCGCGGGCTATCGCGGCATCTACGTCGCCGACGCCGCGCCGTCCGACCTGGCCGGGGAACTGGCCCGGGTCCCTGACAGCGACGCGGCGATGCGCCGCGGCGCCCTCGTCGTGCTGCCCTCGGCCGCGGTGTATGACCTCAGCATGCCGACTGACGCCGACGCCCAGCTGGCGGTCTACGACGCGGTCGTGACCCAGGCCGGCGACGACGGGTACCCGGGGGTATGCGTCGTGGCCGACATCACGCCGCTGATCGCCGACCCGGCCCGCCGGGTGGCCCACCTGCACTGGGAGCAGGTCGCGGACCGGTACGTCAACACCCGGCCGGTATCCGGGCTGTGCCTGTATGACACCAGCCAGCTCACCGGGATCGACGCGATCATCGCCACGCACCCGCTGCGCGGCCCGGCGGCCACCTCGCTCGGGCTCTACGGCACGGACGCCGGCACCGCGGCGCTGGACGGCGAGGCGGACGCGAACCAGGGCCAGGTCCTCGCCGACCTGCTGGCCGGGCTTCCGGATGGGGACGCGGTCCTGGACCTGTCCCGGCTGACGTTCATCGACGGGCGCTGCGCCCGGGTTCTCAGCGACGCGCTGGCCGCGCGCCGGGCAGCCGGGCGGCCCGTGTGCGTCACCGGCATGCAGCCGACCGCCCGCCGCCTGTGGGACGCCTGCCGCCTGGACCCGGCCCTGCTCGCTCCCTAGCCTGAAGACCGGTGCCTTACTAGTCCAGAATGGGGTCATGCGCGCGATCGTGGTGAATGAGCATGGCGGCCCCGACGTCCTCCGGCCCGGCGACTGGCCGGACCTCAGCCCCCGGCCGGGGCAGCTGCTGGTCCGGGTGGCCGCCGCCGGGGTCAACTTCATGGATATCTACCAGCGGGAGGGGCGCCCGCCGTACGCGGGCAAGGTGCCCTACGTGCCCGGCTCGGAAGGGGCCGGCACGGTGACCGCCGCCGGCGACGGGGTGACCGGGTTCGCGCCCGGCGACCCGGTGGCCTGGACCGGCGTGCCCGGCAGCTACGCCGAGCAGGTCGTCATCCCGGCCGACCGGGCGGTCAGCGTCCCCGACGGCCTCAGCCTGGAGACCGCCGCAGCGGTCATGCTGCAGGGCCTGACCGCGCACTACCTGTGCACCAGCACGTACCCGGTGGCCCGCGGCGACGTCGTGGTGGTGCACGCGGCGGCGGGCGGCGTGGGCCTGCTGCTGACCCAGATGATCGCCATGCGCGGCGGCGTGGTGGTGGCCACTACCTCGACCGCGGACAAGGCGGCGCTGGCGCGGGAGGCGGGCGCCCGGCACGTCACCGGTTACGACGAGTTCGGCGCGGTGGTCCGGGAGGTCACCGGCGGGGCGGGCGCGGCGGCGGTGTACGACTCGGTCGGGCGGGACACGTTCGACGCCAGCATGGCCGCGCTGGCGCCGCGCGGGTACCTGGTGCTGTACGGCGCCTCCAGCGGACCGGTGCCGCCGGTGGAGCCGGCCCGGCTGATGACGGGCGGGTCGCTGTACCTGACCCGCCCGACGCTGGTGTCCTACATCGCCAGCCGGGACGAGCTGACCGCGCGGACCGGCGAGCTGTTCGGCTGGATCGCCGACGGCCGGCTGCGGGTCCGGGTCGGCGGCCGGTACCCGCTGGCCGAGGCGGCCCGGGCGCACGACGACCTGGCTGGCCGCCGGACCACCGGCAAGCTGCTGCTGACGGTGGACTGAGGGTTTACGGGGATCAGGCCAGCCAGCGGCGGTACGTGCGCCGGCTGGCCCGGTGCCACGCGGCCCGGGCCTGGCGGTGGCTGGCCCGGGCCGCGCTCGCGTCGGCCTCGTGGAGCAGCCCGTAGGTGAACCCGTTCTGGCCCGCCAGGTGGGCCTGGATGCCCAGGTCCCGCAGGGCGGCGCGGGCCACCACGGTGTCGTGGTGATCGCCCAGGGCCGACTGGACGGCCTTCATCCGCCGGGTGAACCGGCGGGCGGGCCGGCCGGCCGCCGGCGCCAGGGCCTCGCCCGCGTACCGGGCGCGCTTGGCCGCCTTGCGGGCCTCGTGCAGGGCGGCGTCCCGGGCCGGGCCCGCGGGCTGGCGCCCGGCCCGCCGGACCCGCTTGCGCAGCCGCCGGTAGGACCGGGCCACCGGGGCCCGCAGCGCGGCGGCCGGGGCGGCCGCCGCCTCGGTCAGCGGCGGCGCGGCCAGCAGCGCGTCAAGCTCGTCGAGCAGGGCGAAGTAGCGGGGCGAGTCCAGCGCCCGGACGGCGGCCCGGGTGGCGGCGGCCCGGCGCGGCGCCAGCGTCTCGGCCACGGTGGCCGCCACCGGCCCCAGCACCAGGTCGTCCGGGACGCCGGCCAGCAGGTCCCCGATGTGGCCGGTCAGCACCTCGCCGTCGCGGGCCTGGCCCAGCACCTCGCCCAGCCACTTGAGCTCGGCCCGCAGGTGCGCGGTGGCCTCGCTGGGCAGCGCGGTGTCGGCCAGCACGGGCCGGAACGTCTGCAGGGTGGAGCGCAGCCGCCGGGTGGCCACCCGCATCTGGTGCACCGCGTCGGGCTCGTCCCGGCGTACCCGGGGGTCCTGGGCCTGCAGCGCGGCGACCTGCCCGGCCAGGTAGGCCAGCACCACCTCGCCGGCCCGGGACCGGGCCGTGGCGGCGGCCGGCGGGGCCGGCTGGCGGGCCAGCGCGGCGGCCAGCTGGCCGCCGAGGGCGCGCTCCAGCTTGGCCGTCCGGGTCGGGCCGGCGCAGGCCCGCCTGGCGCAGCCGGGCGTCGGCCGCCTCCAGCAGGGCGCGGGTCCCGCCGGTCAGCTCGACCTCGATCTCCCGCCACTCCGACAGCTCGGTGACCTCGCCCATGCTGCTGGCCGACACCAGGTCATCGACCACCTCGGCCAGGGACTGGCCGGCCTCGTCCAGCAGCACTACCTGGCGGCGGACCGTGCCGATCCGGGCCACCGGCGCCAGCGCCGCGCCGCGCGCGTGCACCCGGACCAGCCGGGCCAGGTCGGCGGGCACCGTGCGGCTGCGGCCCAGCGGCCGGCTCAGCTCCTCGCGGGCGTCCGGGCCGCCGGCAGCTTCAGGTGCCAGCCCGCGTCGTGGCCGCCGCGCCGGCGGCGCAGGGTGATCCCGGCCCGGAGCAGGCGCAGGTCGGCGGTGTCGAAGTACTCGGCGTCAAGCCGGAACTCATCCGCCTCGGACTGGGCCGCCACCGTCGGCAGCCCGGTCAGCTCCGGCAGCCGCGCGGCGGCGTCGGCCTCGTACTTGCGCTCGGTCTCGATCATTAGCGTCATCCCCTTGCGCTACCCGGCCCGGCCCGGCAAACGCCCGCCCGGCGGCCTGCGCCGGTCAGGCCGCGGCGATCGCCGCCGGGCCGAGCAGGCTCTTGATGTCGGCCATGAAGCTGCTGGTGGGCTGGACCGGGAAGTCGCACAGGTCCATCAGCAGCGGGGCGTCACCGGACCGCTCCATCCGCAGGATCACCTGGGTGCCGCCGGGGTGAGCCTGCAGGATGTGCTTCAGCTCGGCGGTCAGGTCGGCGGTGATCTTGTCGTGGTGCAGCGCGATGATGACCGGCGGCCCGCTGCTGCCCCGGATGGCGGACAGGTCCAGCGGGGTCAGGTCCTGGGCGAAGATGCTGACCGCGCCGTCCCGGTCGTTGAGCCGGCCCCGCACCGAGACCGCCGCGTCCTCGGTCAGCTCGGCCGCGTACAGCCCGTAGACCTTGGGGAAGAACAGCAGCTCCACCGAGGCGTCCAGGTCCTCGATGGTGACGATGGCCCACGGGCTGCCGCTCTTCTTGTTGATCCGGCGGTCCACCGACACGATGATGCCGGCCACCTGGACGTCGCCCTCGGTCCGGCCCGAGGCGTGCAGGTCGGCGATGCCGGTGTCGCGGTTGCGCTGCAGGATCCGCTCGGACCCGTCCAGCGGGTGGCCCGAGACGTACAGCCCCAGCATCTCCCGCTCCTGGGCCAGCAGCAGCTTGCGCGGCCATTCCTCGGCGGTGAGCTGGAAATCCAGCCCGATCCGGGGCTGGTCCGCGGCCGGGCCGTCGTCGGCGGCGGCGGCGAACAGGTCGAACTGGCCGATGGCCTCCTGCCGCTTGACGCCCATCACCGCGTCGACGGCCTGCTCCTGGACCAGGAACAGCGACTTGCGGGTGTGCCCGAGCGAGTCGAACGCGCCCGCCCGGATCAGCGACTCCACCACCCGCTTGTTGCAGACCGCGATCTCCGACTTGTCCAGGAAGTCGGCGAACGAGCCGTAGCTGCCCTTGCGCTGCCGGGTGGACACGATCGACCCGACCACCGCCGCGCCGACGTTGCGGATGGCGCCCAGCCCGAACCGGATGTCGGTGCCCACCGGGGCGAAGTTGAGCTGGGACTCGTTCACGTCCGGCGGCAGCACCTTGATCCCCAGCTTGCGGCACTCGGCCAGGTAGATCGCCATCCGGTCCTTGTCGTCGCCGACCGAGGTGAGCAGCGCGGCCATGTACTCGGCCGGGTAGTTGGCCTTGAGGTAGGCGGTCCAGAACGCCACCATCCCGTAGCCGGCGGTGTGCGACTTGTTGAACCCGTAGCCGGAGAACGGGACCAGCACGTCCCAGATCGCCTTGGTGGCCGGGGCGGAGTAGCCGCTGGCCGTCATCCCGGCCGCGAACTCCTCCCAGTTGGCGTCCAGGATCTCCTTCTTCTTCTTGCCCATCGCCCGGCGCAGCAGGTCGGCCCGGCCCAGGGAGTACCCGGCCAGCTGCTGCGCGATGGCCATCACCTGCTCCTGGTAGACCACCAGGTGGTAGGTCTCGCCCAGGATCGGCTCCAGCGCCCCGGCCAGCTCCGGGTGGATCGGCTCGACCTTCTGCCGGCCGTTCTTGCGGTCGGCGTAGTTGATGTGGGAGTTGGCCGCCATCGGGCCGGGCCGGTACAGGGCCAGCACGGCGGCGATGTCGCCGAACCCGGTGGGCGCCATGAGCTTGAGCAGGCTGCGCATCGGCCCGCCGTCGAGCTGGAACACGCCCAGCGTGTCGCCCCTGGCCAGCAGGTCGTAGGTGGGCTTGTCGTCCAGCGGGAGCTTGGCCAGCTCGATATCGATGCTCCGGTTGGCGGTGACGTTCTCGATCGCGTCGGCTATCACCGCGAGGTTGCGCAGCCCGAGGAAGTCCATCTTGAGCAGGCCCATGTCCTCGCACTGCACGAACGGGAACCCGGTGATGATGGCCCCGTCGTCCTCCCGGCGGTGAATGGGCAGCACGCCGGCCAGCGGCTCGGACGACAGGATCACCCCGGCGGCGTGCACCCCGGTGCCCCGGGTCAGGCCCTCGATCCCGCGCGCGGTGTCCAGGATCCGCCGGACCTCGGCGTCCTCCTCGTACAGCGCCCGGACCTCGCCGGCCTCGCTGTACCGCTCGTGGGCCGGGTCGAAGACCCCGGACAGCGGGATCTCCTTGCCCATCACCGCGGCGGGGAACACCTTGGTGATCTTGTCGCCCAGCGCGTAGGGGTAGCCCAGGACCCGGCAGGAGTCCTTGACCGCCGCCTTGGCCTTGATCGTGCCGAAGGTGAGGATCTGGCTGACCCGGTCATCGCCGTACTTGTCGGTGACGTACCGGATCATGTCGCCGCGCCCGCGCTCGTCGAAGTCCAGGTCGATGTCGGGCATCGTGATGCGCTCGGGGTTGAGGAACCGCTCGAAGATCAGCGAGTGCTCGATCGGGTCCAGGTCGGTGATGCCGAGCACGTAGGCCACCATCGACCCGGTGGCCGAGCCGCGGCCCGGCCCGAGGCCGATCTTGCTGGCCCGGGCGTAGTGGCAGATGTCGGCCACGACCAGGAAGTAGGCCGGGAAGCCCATCTTCTCGATGACGCCCAGCTCGTACTCGATGCGGTCGGTCACCTCGGCCGAGGGAGCGCCCCCGAACCGCCAGGCCACGCCCCGGTCCACTTCCTGGCGCAGCCACGAGGCCTGGGTCTCGCCGTCCGGGACCGGGTACCGGGGCATCCGGTCGACGTGCTTGAACACGTCGTCGTAGGGCTGCACCCGCTCGGCGATGAGCAGCGAGGAATCGCACGCCCCCGGCACCTGGCCGTCGAACAGGGCGCGCATCTCGTCGGGGCTCTTGATGTAGTAGCCGTCGCCGGCCAGCTTGAACCGCTTCGGGTCATCCATGGTCTTGCCGGTGCCGACGCACAGCAGCACCTCGTGGGCCGGCGCCTGGTCGCGGGTCACGTAGTGGCTGTCATTGGTGGCCAGCGGCGGCAGGCCGAGCTTCTTCCCGATGTCCAGCAGCCCGGCCCGGACCGACCGCTCGATGGCCAGCCCGTGCTCCATCAGCTCCAGGAAGAAGCTGTCCTTGCCGAAGATGTCCTGGTAGGCGGCGGCGGCCTCCAGGGCCTTGGCCGGCTGGCCGAGCCGCAGCCGGGTCTGCACCTCGCCCGACGGGCAGCCGGTGGTGGCGATGATGCCGCGGGCGTGCTCGGCGATCAGGTCGCGGTCCATCCGGGGCTTGCGGTAGAAGCCCTCCAGCGACGCGGTGCTGGACAGCCGGAACAGGTTGCGCAGCCCCTCGGCGTCGGCCGCCAGCATGGTCATGTGCGTGTAGGCGCCGCCGCCGGAGACGTCACCGCCCTCGCCGTCCAGGTCGGCGCTGCCCCGGCCGCCCTCGCCCCAGAACACCGGCTTCTTCAGGAACCGGGTGTCCGGGGCCACGTAGGCCTCGATCCCGATGACCGGCTTGATCCCGGCCTTGCCAGCCGCCTGGAAGAACTCGTACGCGCCGAACATGTTGCCGTGGTCGGTCATGCCCACCGCCGGCATGCCGAGCCGGGCCGCCTCGGCCATCAGCGGGCTGATCTTCGCGGCTCCGTCGAGCATCGAGTACTCGGTGTGGACGTGCAGGTGCACGAACGAGCCGTCAGCCACGAACCCTCCATCCCGAGCCGGACTGACAGCACCTTAGTCCGATTTCCGGGCCAAGGCCGCCCGGCACGCGGGCCCGCCCGCCCCCCGATCGCGCTCAGCTCACGATGAGGATCGCGGGCGGCACCAGGACCAGGGCCACGGCCGCCGCGCAGACCGCCCCGGCGGCCAGCCGGGACAGCGGCCGGGGCGGCCCGGCCAGCCGGGCCGCGGCCTGGCGGCCTGCTGAGCTGGCCCGGCCAGCCGCCGCAGGGCCGTCTCCAGCGCCGCCCGCTGCCCGCCCCGGCAGACCGCGTTGTCAGCGGTCAGCTCAACCAGCAACTCGACGGCGGCCAGGGCGCCCCGCCCGGCGGGCAGGAACGGGAACGTCGCCGCCCACGCCCGGAACGGCTGGACCACCAGGTCATGCCGGCCCCGCGCGTGGGCCTTCTCATGAGCCACGACGGCAGCCAGCTCAGCCCGGCTCAGCGCGTCCAGCACCCCCCGGCTGAGCACGATGCGCGGCCGCACCCCCGGCAGGCAGTAAGCCGCCGCCGCCGGGTGATCGAGCAGCCGCACCCGCACGCCGGCCTGGGTCGCGCCGCGGCTGGGACGCGCCGGGCTCGGGCGCGCCGGGCTGGGACGCGCCGGGCTGGGCGCGCCGGGCTGGGACGCGCCGGGCTGGCCGCGCCGGGCTGAGCGCCGGCGCGCGTCGGCCGGGACCGGCCCGCCGCCCGTCCCGGCCAGCAGGTCAGTCAGGGCCAGCTCCTCGGCCAGCAGGTCGAGCCGCCGCCGGTGCTCGCGCCGGGCCAGCGTCAGCCGCGCGGTCGAGGTCACCGCCACCACGGCCAGCCAGCCGCCGGCCAGCGCGGTCAGCGCCACCCCGGCCCAGCCAAGCGCACCAGGACCCGGACCGGCGGCGTGCCCGGCGGGCAGGCCGCCCGTGACCGCGCCGGGGAGGGCGGCGATCCCGCCCAGCCACGACCGGTGCAGCCCGGACACGGCCAGCGTGAGCCCGGCGCCGAGGATGGCCAGGCCGCCGCCCAGGCCCGACGGCCTGCCACAGCACCAGCGCGGCGCGCGGGCTGCGGGCGGGCCAGGCCGACCGGGCCAGCGCGGCCGGGACCGGCCCGGCCAGCGCCGCGGCCAGCCCGAGCAGCCCGATCCCCTCCGCGGTCAGCAGCACGGGCGCCCGCCTCAGCCGCCCGGCCCGGACTGCGGCTCGCCGAGGGCGCGGCGCAGGTGGTCGGTGTCAGCCGGGCTGACCGAGCCGAGGAACCGGGTCAGCGCGGCGCCCCGGTCGGGGGCCTGGCCCAGGGCCTCCACCATCAGGTCGGCGACGTAGTCCTCGCGGCTCACCGCGGCCTGGTACAGGTGCGCCCGGCCGCTGCGCTCCCGCCGCACCAGCCCCTTGCGGCGCAGCCGGTCCAGCACGGTCAGCACGGTCGTCACCGCCAGCTCGCCGGCCGGCCCCCTCCCGCCCGGCCAGGGCGGCCAGCACATCCCGGGCCGCGACCGGCCCCGGCCGGTCCCACAGCACCTGCAGGACGGCCCGCTCCAGATGCCCGGTGCCTGCCACCCCCACATTCTACGTCACGTAGAACGCCAGCCCCCGGCGACCGCCACCCAGCCCGCTCGCGGCCGCCCGCCCACGGGTCCTGACCATGATCGTGACCGATTACCCGTCTGCGACACGGGCAATCGGTCACGATCATGACGATCCCTACGCCGAGGGCTCCTGGCCGGGCGGCGGCGGAGGCTGCTGGGGGTACGGAGGCTGCTGGTACGCGGGCGGCTGGCCCGGAGCCTGCGGGTACGGCGGCGGCGCTCCCGGAGCCTGCGGGTACGGCGGCGGCGCTCCCGGGCCTGCGGGTACGGCGCGGCGCTCCCGGCGGCTGCTGGTAGGCGGGCGGCGCGCCCGGCTGCTGGGGCTGCTGCTGCTGGGGCGGCGGCTGCTGCTGGTAGGGCGACTGCGGGGGGTACGGCGGCTGGTAGCCTGCCGCCGGGTAGGCGACCGGGCGGAAGAACGGGCGGGACTGCGCCTGGAAGATCAGGATGATCACGGCCAGGCCGGTCAGCCAGATCGCCACGGTGATCACCAGCCCGGCCAGGCCGAAGCGGCCGCGCAGCAGCGACAGCAGGCCCAGGGTGTCGAGCCCGAAGAAGACCGCGCCCACGATCCGCGCCCAGTTCCGCCCGTGCCCGATGGCCCAGGCCATCCAGATCCACGCGGCGATGCCGATGATCCCGCCGACGACCGCGCTGATCGTGACCGCGTCGTGGAACGCGTGCGCCTGCTGGGCGGTCAGGTTCGGGAACTGCCGCCGCAGCGTCGCCGTGGCCACGCGCCGGCCCGACAGCGCGGCGGCGGCCGAGGCCACGCTCAGCACCGCCCCCAGGTACATGAGCCTGACGGCCGTCCGGACCGAGGACGGCTGCTCGACGGCGACGGGCGGCGCCGGGGGCGTCAGGGACGGATACGGCTGCGACATCGCTGCTCCCTGTGGTCCGGGCAGGCTGTGGTCCGGGCACGCTGTGGTCCGGCACGCTTCTGGTGCGAGGGGTTCCCGCAATTCGGCCCGTCATGTGTGACCGGCATCACTTCGTATTCTACATCACGTAGAAGTTCTACGTTCTGTAGAACTATCGTGGCGGCAGGAGCCCCGGCGGGTGCCGGGGGAGTCGGGAGGACCTGATGCATGCCGTTGCGCTCGCCGCGGCCGCCGCCGGGGTGGCCGACCCGGTCGCCGCCCGGTCGCAGATGGGGTTCTCGCTGGGCTGGCACATCGTGATCGCCAGCTTCGGCGTGGGAATGCCGGCCCTGGTGCTGTTCGCCGAGTGGCGCGGGCACCGGACCGGCGACGTGTACTACCGGCTGCTGGCCCGCCGCTGGGCGAAGGCCCTCGGGGTGCTGTTCGCGGTCGGCGCGGTCTCGGGCACGATCGTCTCGTTCGAGATGGGCGTGCTGTGGTCGGGGCTGATGGACCGGTACGGCGCGGTGATCGGGCTGCCGT
Organism: uncultured Actinomycetota bacterium; assembly: GCA_963731085.1. GTDB lineage: Bacteria > Actinomycetota > Actinomycetes > Streptosporangiales > Streptosporangiaceae > DASUBV01. Next base: position 686,781 of record CAVSUF010000018.1, on the reverse strand, counting down.
TCGCCATCGAGGGCTTCGCGTTCTTCATCGAGGCGATCTTCCTCGGCATCTACCTGTACGGCTGGGACCGGCTGCCGCCGCGGCTGCACCTGCTGTCCGGGCTGCCGATCCTCGGCGTCCGGCATCGCCTCGGCGTTCTTCGTGGTGTCGGCCAACGCCTGGATGAACGCGCCGCGCGGGATTCGCCATTGTGCACGGCCGGCTGACCGGCGTGGATCCGTGGGCTGCCATGTTCAACCCGGCGACCGGGCCGGAGGCCACGCACGATGATCCTGTCCGCGTTCCTGATCACCGGGTTCGGCATGGCCAGCGTCTACGCGGTGGCCATGCTGCGCGGCCGCCGGGACCGCTACCACCGCCTCGGCCTGCTGCTCCCGCTGACGCTGGCGGCGGTGGCCACGCCGGCCCAGATCGGGGCGGGGGACTGGGCGGCCCGGTTCGTGGCGGGCAGCCAGCCGGTCAAGCTGGCCGCCATGGAGGGGCTGGCCCGGACCACCTCGCATGCCCCGGAGTCGATCGGCGGGCTGTTCTACGGCGGCCGGCTGCACGGGGCGCTGCGGATCCCCGACGGGCTGTCGCTGCTGCTGCACCTGAACCCGTCGGGCCGGGTGACCGGGCTGGACGCGGTGCCCGCCGCCGACCAGCCGCCGGTGGAGATCGTGCACCTGGCCTTCGACACCATGGTCGGCATCGGCTTCGGCCTGCTGGCCCTGGGCGCCTGGCTGGCCTGGTCCTGGTGGCGGCGCCGGGACCTGCCCGCCAGCCGCTGGTTCCTGCGCGCGGTGGCCGTCTCCGGCGCCGCCGCGGTGATCGCCACCGAGGCCGGCTGGATCACCACCGAGGTCGGGCGGCAGCCCTGGATCGTGTACGGGGTGCTGCGGGTGGCCAGCGCGGTCAATCCCGCGCCCGGCCTGGCCGACAGCGTCTGGCCGGTGATCACGGTGTACGCGGCGCTGACCGCGGCCATGGTCTACGTGCTGCGGCGCCTGGCCCGCAGCGCGCCGGTGCCGGAACTGCCCGCAGGAGTCCGACGTCCGCTCCCGCGCGGTGGTCTGAGGAGGTGGCCGCAGATGGGTGACGCAGTGGCCATCCTGGCCGTCATGTGGGCCGCCGTGACCGCCTACGCCCTGCTGGGCGGGGCCGACTTCGGCGCCGGGGTGTGGGACCTGCTGGCCGGCGGCCGGCCGGCCGGGCGCACGGCGGCGGGCGCTGATCCAGCACGCCATCGGGCCGGTGTGGGAGGCCAACCACGTCTGGCTGATCTTCGTGCTGGTACTGATGTGGACCGCGTTCCCGCCGCTGTTCGCGGCGGTGTCCTCGACCCTGTACATCCCGCTCACGCTGATCGCCCTGGGCGTGATCGCCCGCGGCGCGGCGTTCGCGTTCCGCAAGGCCATCGATCTGTCGGGACCGGCCGGCCAGCCGGTCCCGGGCGACTCGCCGGGCGCGGGCGGCGGGTCCCGGGCGCCGCGGGTATTCGGGGCGGCGTTCGCGCTCTCGTCGCTGGTCACGCCCTGGTTCCTGGGTGCCAGCGCCGGGGCGGTGGCGGCGGGCCGGGTTCCGCCCGGCCTGGCCCGCGGCGACGCCCTCACGAGCTGGCTGAACCCGGTGTCCGCGGTCACCGGCACGTTCGCCGTGGCCGCCTGCGCGTTCCTGGCCGCCAGTTACCTGGCCGCCGACGCCCGCCGGGCCGGGGACCCGGCCCTGGCCGCCTGGTTCCGGCGCCGGGCGGTGGTCAGCGGCCTGGTCACCGGGGCGTGCTCGGCGGGCGGCCTGGTCGCGTTCCGGTACTGCGCCCCGGCCCTGTACGGCCGGCTCACCGGCCCGGCCCTGCCCCTGGTCGCGGCCGCCGCGGCGGCGGGCCTGGCCGCCGTGGCCCTGGCCGCCCGGGGGTGGCTGGTGCCGCTGCGCCTGGCCGCGGCGGCGTCGGTCGCGGCGGCCCTGTGGGCCTGGGGCGCGGCCCAGTACCCGCACCTGCTAGCCGGGCTGACCGTGCGGGCGGCGGCCGCGCCCCAGGCGACCCTGACCGCCACCGTTATCTGCACCGCCGTCGGCGGCGCGCTGGTCCTGCCGTCGCTGGCCTGGCTGCTGATCCTGGCCCAGCGCCCCGGACCGGCCGGGTAGCTGCCGGGAAACGCGCAGGCCACCGCCTGGCCCGCGATCGCCGGGCCTCGCGACAATAGCGATGGGCCGCCACTCGGAGCGCCCGCATGGCTTCCCGCCGAGCGCGGGCCGCCTCGTCCGCCCGGCGCGGCACCCTGCCCGCCGCGCCGCGCCGCGCCGGGCAGCGGGGCCGCCGCGGGATGCGGGATGAGAGGCTCCCGGGCGACGGGACGGATCCCACGCCGTGCCGCCCCGGGAGCCTTTTCCGTGCTTCCCGGATCCGGATCCAGGCCGGTCCGGCTGGCCGGAATAACCGGAAAATAACTGCAGGGGAGTCGCAGCGTAATGCGCAGGCCGCTGCGTTGCGCCGGGACTCGGCGACGGCTCAGAATGACAATGCCACGCGATATCAGCGCCGATATTCGCCGGATTCCCGGGAGCCCCGGCCCCGGTCCCGGGCCGCTCGCGGGCGGGGCGAAGCGTGCGATCGACGGCAAGCTGCCGGAGAGCCGCCGGGCAACCCGCAGCGGTCCGCGTGGTCCCGGGCCCGCGCCGGGACGACGATAGTAGTCAGCCGGTAACGCCACGTTGATCGCACGGGACGCGCGGGCCCGCGCCATCGACCGCGGACCGGACCACGATGAGCGGATGAGGAGGTGCAGGCAGGTGCTCGTTCCAGCGGTGCTCATCGGGGCGCGCGGCGGTAACCGCCAGCCCCCGTCCGGGCTGGCGCTGTCTCAGCGAGCCGCGCTAGCCAGCACCGTCCCGGCCTGCCCGGCTGTGCGCCTCGCGGCCTCGGCTCCCGGAGCGAAGACGGGCGCGGGCCTGCACTGCCCCCCGGCGCCCGCTCCGCCGCGGGAGCCTCGGCATGGCGTTACGCCTCGGACGCCACCAGGCGCGAGGCCTCGGCCCCGTGCCCGATCCGGCCGAGGAGCAGAAGCTTCCTCGTGTCCTCATCCGTCATGCTGAGGCCTACGGCAAGCTGACGCAGCGTCGTCGCCCGCGGGCGGATGACATGCCCGCGCTCGATGTCGCTGATGGTCCGGACGCTGACCCCGCACTTGGTGGCCAGTTCCTCCTGGGTCAGCCCGGTGCTCCACCTCGCCTGCCGCAGAACCCCCTGGATACTCCGCTGACGATCGGTCATTTCCTGCTTCTTCTCCTTCTGGCACGGTGCCAACGTTGCTTCCCCGTGGGCTGGCCGTGCGCTGTTGCGGGCAGGATGAGCTTCCCGCGTGCCCCTAGCACGCCCCTAGCACGGCGTTAGCGCGCCTGGTAGATGGTGGTTTCGCAGGCCAGGAAGGGTCCGCCGGGACAGGTCGGGACCTTCGGCCCTAGGCGTCGCGACGCTCCGTGACTAGCTTGTGATCTTGTGCACCGCATACGCCAGCGGTGCCGGCCAGGCAGGGCTACCGGGGGAGGCACGATCGAGACCGCAGCGCTGACGCAGCATGATCACGAGTACCAGGTCCTGTACGCGGGACCGGGCCTCGACGCGGAGCCGGCCGTCCTGACGGTCCTGGAGCGGCTGGCGGACCGCGGCCTGTCGGTCGTCGCGACCGGCAGCGCCGAGAGCCTGCGGTCGACCATCGCCGTGCACGGCCGGGCGGGGGCCGGACGCGGCGGAGCAGGTGCACCGAGCCCGGCCCGGCCGGGCCACTCAGCCATGGGTCCTGGCAGTACCGGCAGCGGGGGCGCCGGTGGCGGGATCCCGGACGGCGCGGGGGCAAGTGCTCCGGGAGCGGGGGCTCCGGGGCCGGGGGCAACCCCGCCCACCAGCGCCGTGCCGATCGGCGCGGCTGTGCTCAGCTGGGAACTGTTCAGTACCGGGGCCGAACTGGCCGCGGTGCTGGACGAGATCCAGCAGCTGAGCTCGCCGCCGCCGGTCGTCGTCGTATCCGAGCGGGCCGATGACTACGCCGTTCCGGCCGGCCTGGCGGCCCGCACGGCGGGCTGGTTCTGGCTCCGGGCCGACTCCCCGCATTTCGTGGCCGACCAGGTCGAATGGCTGGTCCGGACGTACGCGCTGCGGTCGCAGGTGCTCGGGGCGCTCGTCGGCGCGGCCGGCCCTGGCGGTACCCGCGCCACGGGCGCGGAGCTACCGTGACGCAGGTGAGCGAGGTCCGCGCCAGCACGCTGTCCGCGGCCGCGGGATCGGCCGGCACCGAGCTGGCCGCCGGCCGGCGGAGCGCTGCCGACGGCGCGGCGGCCCGGTCGGCCGTGGCGGTGTTCCTGCTGGATGATCATGAGATCGTCCGGCGCGGGGTCCGCGAGCTGCTGGAGGCCGAGCCGGACATCGCCGTGGTCGGCGAGGCGGCGACCGCCCGGGCGGCGCTGGCCCGGGTGCCCGCCCTGCGGCCCGACGTCGCGGTGCTCGACGTTCGGCTGCCTGACGGCGACGGGGTCAGCGTCTGCCGGGCCATCCGGTCCCGCGCCCCGGAGACGGCCTGCCTGATGCTCACCTCGTTCGGGGACGATGAGGCCCTGCTCGACGCGATCATGGCCGGCGCATCCGGCTACGTGCTCAAGCAGATCCGGGGCACCGACCTGGTGGGGGCGATCCGGACGGTCGCGGCCGGCCAGTCGATGATCGACTCTGGCACGGCTGACCGGGTGCTGGCCCGGGCCGGCGAGGAGGCCCGGGCGGCCGACCCGCTGGCCATGCTGACCAGCCAGGAGCGGCGCATCCTGGAGCTGATCGGGGCGGGCCTGACCAACCGGCAGATCGGCGAGCGGCTGCACCTGGCCGAGAAGACCGTCAAGAACTACGTCTCCGGGCTGTTCGGCAAGCTGGGCATGGAGCGCCGCACCCAGGCGGCCGCCTACGCGGCCCGGGTCCTCGGCGACGAGACCGGCCGCGGCGGTACCTGACCCGGAGGATCCTGATAACAGCAAGAGGCGGCACCCTCAGCTCAGCCGCCCCCGACCCCGGTGAGCTGGCATGGCCAACTAGACGCGGACGCCGGGCAGGGGGACGCGCCAGACCAGGCGGGTCCCGCCGGTCTCGCCGGGGGAGACGCCCAGGCTGCCGCCTAGCTCGGCGGCCCGGTCGGTCAGGTTGGCCAGGCCGCTCCAGCGCTGGCCGGGCGGGATGCCGATCCCGTCGTCCTGCACCACCACGCTGAGGTCAGCGCTGGTCATGACCACGACGTCGACGTGGCTGGCCCTGGCATGCCGGGCCGCGTTGGACAGGCCCTCGCGGATCACGGCCAGCACGTCCTCGGCGATGTCCGGCGGTACCCGGGCGTCCACCGGGCCGTCGATGCGCAGCCACGGCGCGAATCCCAGCGCGGGCGTCATGTCCTCGGCCACGGCGGTGATCCGGGCCTGCAGGTCCGGCTGGCCGGCCCCGTCCTGGTCCCGCGACTGAAGCGTGTAGATGGCCGCCCGGATGTCCTGGATCGTCCCGTCCAGCTCGTCCACCGCCCGGCCGACCCGGTCAGCGGCTCCGGCGTCGTGCACCAGCGGCAGCGCTCCCTCCAGCGACATGCCCGTGGCGAACAGCCGCTGGATCACCAGGTCGTGCAGGTCCCGGGCGATCCGGTCACGGTCGGCCAGCAGGGCGAGCTGCTGGGCATCGCGGCGCAGGCCGGCCAGCTTGAGCCCGATCCCGGCCTGGGCGGCGAACGTTGTCACCATCTCCACCGCCGCCGGGGGCAGCGGCTGGGCGCCCGCCTGGCGGGCCGCGACCATCACGCCGCGCACGTCGCCGGGCACGCCCAGCGGCACCACCACGGCCGGGCCAAGCTCAGTGACCCGCTTGGCGGCCGACGCGATCCGGGGATCGGTGCTGTACGCGTCCACGATCGCCGGCTGGCCGGTGCGCATCACCACCGCCGTCAGGCTCTGCTCGGCCGGGATGACCACGCCGACCAGTGCCTCGGTGCCGATGCCCGCCGCGTGGGTGACGCTGATGTAGTTGCCGCTGGCATCCGGCTCGGCCAGGGCCACGGCGTCGGCGCCGGAGATCTCCAGCGCGTGCTGGACGACCAGGGTCAGCACGTCCCGCGGCTCGCTGGCCGACAGCAGCCGCTGGGTCACCTCGGCGGTGGCCTGCTGCCACTGGCCGTGCCGCCGGGCATCGGCGCGCAGCCGCGCGTTCTCGACCGCCAGCCCGGCCGCTCCGGCCACCGCCACCAGCGCGGTCTCGTCGTCGGCGTCGAACGCGGCCCCGTACCTGGCGCTGGCGCGCCGGCCGGCGGCGTCCTGATCGGGCCAGCGCTTGTCGGTCAGGAAGATGGTGCCGAATATCTCGTCCCGGATCAGCACCGGCGCGGCCAGCAGGGACCGCATCCGGGGGTGGCCGCCCGGGAAGCCCTGCGCGGCCGGGTGCGCGGGCAGGTCGTCCAGCCGGATCGGGCGCGGGTTGCGGATCAGTTCCCCGAGCAGTCCCCGGCCCTCGGGCCAGCGCTCCGATCCGGGCGATCTGCGCCTTGCTCATCCCGACCGGGATGAACTCGCTCAGCCGCCCGCCCTCGCCGATCACCCCGAGCGCGCCGTAGCGGGCACCGGTGATGGTCACCGCCGCCGACACTGCCCGCCGCAGCGCCTCGTCCGGCTCCAGCGGCTGCCCGATGCCCGCGATGGCCTCCAGCAGCACCCCGGCCGCGCCCGGCACGGCCAGCGGTCCGGCTGGGCGGCCAGCCCTGCCCGGACGCGGACGTTCCGGGCAGCCTGTTGACGTCCCACGGTCAGCCCTGCCCCCCAGCCCCGCCCCCGCGGGTTGGCTTGGTCCGCATGATCAGCATACGTCGGGCCGCTGAGCTGCGATTTCCCGGACAGCGCCGGCATGTTGCCGACCGGAATAGTAGAGATAGCCCCCCGGGTTGGACTCGGTGTCCCGGTTAGGCGGAATATGGCCAGGCGGTGCCCAGCCCGCGGAGCCCAGCGAGGAGACGCCGTGACCGAAGCCGCCCGCTCGCCGCTGCACCTGGCCGTCGCGCTGGAGGGCGCGGGCTGGCATCCCCGGGCCTGGCGCGAGCCAGCTGCCCGGCCCGGCGACCTGCTGACCGCCGGGTACTGGGCCAGCCTGGTGGCCGAGGCCGAGGAGGGCCTGCTCGACTTCGTCACGTTCGAGGACTCGTTCGGGCTGCAGCCGAGAGCCAGGCCGGCAGCCGGCCGGGCCGGGGCGGCCAGGTGCCGGGCGGCTGGACGCCGTCCTGATCGCGGCCCGGGTCGCGCCGCTGACCCGGCATGTCGGGCTGATCCCGACCGTCATCGTGACCCATACCGAGCCGTTCCACATCTCCAAGGCCATCGCCACCCTGGACTACGTCAGCCAGGGCCGGGCCGGCATGCGGGTGCGGATCTCGGCCCGGCCGGACGAGGCGGCGCTGTTCGGCCGGCGCCCGGACATCCCCGCGCCGGGCGCGGACGGCGCGGATCGCGAGCAGGCGGTGGCCGCGCTGTTCGACGAGGCGGCCGACTACGTCGAGGTGGTCCGGCGGCTGTGGGATTCGCTGGCAGGACGACGCCGAGATCCGCGACGTGGCCACCGGCCGGTTCGTGGACCGCGAGCAGCTGCACTACATCGACTTCGAGGGCCGCTGGTTCTGCGTCCGCGGGCCGTCGATCACGCCGCGGCCGCCGCAGGGCCAGCCGCTGGTGGCCGCGCTGGCGCACCGGTCCGTCCCTACCGCCTGGTCGCCCGCAGCGCTGACATCGGGTTCGTGACCCCGCATGACGCGGCCAGGCGGCGCTCGATCATCGCCCAGGTCCGGGCGCTGGAGGCCGACGAGCGGGCCGCGGCGGCAGGCCGGCGGGGGCAGAGGCCAGCGCCGGGCGGGCACGGGCTGGCCGCCCGGCGGTCCCGGCGCCGCGGTGCTGGCCGACCTGGTGGTCTTCCTCGACCCGGCGGCGGGCGCGGCGGCCAGCCGCGCGGCCCGGCTGGACGACCTGGCCGGGCCAGCCGTTCCGCAGCGACGCGGAGATCTTCGCGGGCACCCCGGCGCAGCTCGCCGACCTGCTGCTGGACTGGCAGGCGGCGGGGCTGGCCGGGTTCCGGCTGCGGCCGGCCACGCTGCCCCATGACCTGATCCAGATCACCCGGGGCCTGGTCCCCGAACTGCAGCGCCGCGACGCGTTCCGCCGCGGCTACGAGGCCGCCACGCTGCGCGGCCTGCTCGGCCTCAGCCGCCCGGCCAGCCGCTACGCGGCCTGATCCCCACGCAGGAACCGGCCACGCAGAACAGGAGCCCCGCCGTGACCAAGCCCGTCAAGCAGATCCACCTGGCCGCGCACTTCCCGGGCGTGAACAACACCACCGTGTGGAGTGACCCCCGGTCGGGCAGCCACATCGAGTTCAGCTCGTTCGCGCACCTGGCCCGGACGGCCGAGCGGGCCAAGTTCGACTTCCTGTTCCTGGCCGAGGGGCTGCGCCTGCGCGAGCAGAGCGGGCTGATCTACGACCTGGACGTGGTCGGGCGGCCGGACACCTTCACGGTCCTGGCCGCGCTGGCCGCGGTGACCGACCGGCTGGGCCTGGCCGGGACGATCAACTCGACGTTCAACGAGCCGTACGAGGTGGCCCGCCAGTTCGCCAGCCTCGACCACCTGTCCGGCGGCCGGGCCGCGTGGAACGTGGTCACCTCGTGGGACGCGTTCACCGGCGAGAACTTCCGCCGCGGCGGCTTCCTGCCCCAGGACCAGCGCTACGACCGGGCCCGGACGTTCCTGGCCACGGCCATGCGAGCTGTTCGACTCCTGGCGCGGCGACGAGATCGCGGCCGACCAGGAGTCCGGGGTGTTCCTGGCCGACCCGCAGGCGGGCCGCTTCGCCCACCACGACGCCCACTTCGACATCAGCGGCCAGTTCAACGTGCCGCGCAGCCCGCAGGGCCGGCCGGTGATCTTCCAGGCCGGGGACTCCGACGAGGGCCGGGAGTTCGCCGCCGAGTGCGCCGACGCGATCTTCACCCGGCACGGCACGCTGGCCGACGGGCCAGGCGTTCTACGCCGACGTGAAGGGCCGGCTGGCCCGGCACGGCCGGCCCCGGACCAGCTGCTGATCCTGCCCGCGGCCACGTTCGTCCTGGGCGACACCGATGAGCGAGGCCGCCGAGGAGGCCCATGAGGTCCGCCGCCAGCAGGTCAGCGGCCAGACCGCGATCAAGCTGGCCGAGCAGCTGTGGAACCGGGACCTGTCCGGCTACGACCCGGACGGGCCGCTGCCGGAGATCGACCCCGACCCCGGCGAGAACACCATCGCCCGGGGCCGGGCCAGCGTGCGCATGCACCGCGACCCGGTCGCCGTCGCCCGCCAGTGGCGCGAGCGGGCCGCCGCCGGGAACCTGTCGATGCGCGAGGTCATCATCGAGATGACGGGCCGGCAGTCGTTCATCGGCTCGGCCGCGACCATCGCCGAGTCGCACTCAACGAGCTGGTCCAGGCCGACGCCAGCGACGGCTTCATCCTGGTCCCGCACATCACGCCGGGCGGCCTGGACGACTTCGCCGACCAGGTCGTGCCGCTGCTGCAGGAGCGCGGCGTCTACCGCGCCGAGTACGCGGGCGCCACCCTGCGCGACCACCTCGGCCTCGCGCCGCACCCCGCGGCCCGCGCCTCCGCGCTCGCCGCCCGCGAGCTGAGCCCGCCGCCCGCTGAGAGGACCCCGCCATGCCGAACACGCCGCTCGCCGTTCTCGACCTCGTCCCGATCCCGTCCGGCTCGAGCGCGCCGCGAGGCGCTGCGCAACAGCATCGACCTGGCCCGGCAGGCCGAGCGGCTGGGCTACGCCCGGTACTGGTTCGCCGAGCACCACCTGAACCCCGGCGTCGCGGGCACCTCGCCCGCGGTCGTGCTGGCGCTGACCGCCGCGGCCACGACCGTCGATCCGGATCGGGTCCGGCGCGGTCCAGATGGGCCACCGCACGGCGCTGTCCACGGTCGAGGAGTTCGGCCTGATCGACGCGCTGCACCCGGGCCGGCTGGACCTGGGCCTGGGCCGGTCCGGCGGCCGCCCGCGCGGCCAGCGCGCCGCGACGGTGCCGGCCGCGCGGGCGGGCCGGCAGATACAGCAAGAGGCGAAAGCCTGATAACAGCAAGAGGCCGCGGCCGAGCCGGACGACTCGGGCGGGCCGGGCGGGCTGCGACGGAGAACGGGCTGCTCCTCCCGCCGCGTTCCCGTCCCGAGCGGGTCGCTGCGGTCGCCGCGGGCCGGGCTGCAGCGCAAGCTGCTGACCCTGCCCGAGCGCCGAGCCGCAGGACTACACCGAGCAGGTCGGCGACGTGCTGGCCCTGCTGCGCGGCAGCTACGCGACGCCGAGGACGGCATCGAGGCCCACGTCGTGCCGGGCGAGGGCGCGGACATCCAGGTGTGGATCCTGGGCAGCAGCGGCGGCGAGAGCGCCCGGGTGGCGGGCGGCAACGGCCTGCGGTTCGCGGCGAACTACCACGTCAGCCCGGCCACCGTGCTGGAGGCGGCGGACGGCTACCGGGCCGAGTTCCGGCCCTCGGCCGAGCTGGACCGGCCCTATGTCAGCGTCTCGGCCGACGTGGTGGTGGCCGACGACGAGGCGGCCGCCCGGGAGCTGGCGGCCGGCTACGGCCCGTGGGTGCACAGCATCCGCAGTCCGGCGCGGGCGCGATCCAGTTCCCGACCCCGGCGCAGGCCAGGGCGCACGCCGTGGACCGACGACGAGCGGGCGCTGGTCGCCGACCGGCTGGCGACCCAGTTCGTCGGCACCCCGGCCCAGGTCGCCGACCAGCTCGAGATCGGCTGCGCGACGCGACGGGCGCGGACGAGCTGGTCATCACCACGATCACCCACGACCACGCTGACCGGGTCCGCTCCTACGAGCTGCTGATGCGGGAGTGGGCGGCCCGGGGCGGCTAGCCCTGCCGCCCATCATCGTCGGCGGCTCGCCCGGCGCGCTACCCCCGCCTGCTATCTGGCTGCCTGCCGGGTTTCGGATTCCTGTCCAGAATGTCCTCTGGCCGTCCGGGGCGTGGCCGCGCCCGGCCCGGTGCCGTCCGGCCGGTCGCTGAACGTCACCTCGACCTGCTGCTCGGCGCGCCGCTGGTTCTGCAGGGCCTGCAGCGCCATGCTGGCCCGGTCGGCCTCGGTCAGCGGCGGCTGGACCATGGCCCGCGGCCACAGCCGCCGGGCCAGCACCACGTTGATCTCGGCCGCGTACACGGTGACCTCGACGCCGAGGTAGACCCAGGCCAGCAGCCCGAGCACGGTGGCGAACACGCCGTAGGCGGCGGCGCCGTGCAGCGCGTGCCGGACCAGGTAGGTCGCCGAGCGGCCTGGAGCAGCGTCCAGGCCACGCCGCCGGCCACGGCGCCGGGGATCAGCAGCCGGCGCCGCGAGACCCCGGCGGGCGTCAGCACCCGGAAGCCGACCATGTACATGCCGGCGTTGGCCGCCATGGCCAGGATCTCGGCGGCCAGGATGAACGGCAGCGAGTGCCGCCCGAAGGCGTCCAGCCCGGCCAGGGCGGTGGTGACGATCACGCCGAGCCCGAGCACGCCCAGGAACACCCCGCCGCGCACCAGCCGCGGCACGTAGCCCGGCCGGGCCGGGCCGGGCAGGTTCCAGACCTGCTCCATGGTGAAGATGCCCGCCTGGGCCAGCCTGGTGCTGCCCCACAGCAGCACGGCCAGGCCGACGATCAGGCCGATGATGCTGGACTGGCGCAGCTCGTGCACGTTGCCGGTGAGCTGCTCGCCGATCAGCGGGACCTGCCGGGACACCGCGCTCAGCACCTCCGCCCGCAGGCGGGGTCGGCCGAGGCGATCAGGCCCAGGACCGTGACCAGGATCAGCAGCAGCGGGAACAGCGACACGAAGCCGCGTGTAGGCCAGGTTGGCTGACCAGGACCCCGCCGTTGTCGTCGCCGTACTTCTTGATCACCCCGAAGACGAACCCGGCCGCGGCGTGCCGCTGCTGGGCCCGGTCGGCCCGGCGGATCACTGACTCGATCGGGTTCATGCCCTGCTCCGTCCTCTGCCGGGCTGTGCCCGGGCGCGGGCCGGTGAACGCGCCAGGGCGCCGGGCACGGCAAAGGATTTCCCTGGCCGGGGCCGCGGATATTACGGCCCGCCGCGAAATGGGGTCGTAACACGGCCCTCGAAGTGCCGTGACATGCTCGGGATACAGTCAAGTAATGGCAACGAGCAGGACGGCCCGCGATCCCGGCGGAGGTCGAGGGCCAGGTGGTCCCTGGCGACTACAGCTTCGTGGTAGTCGCCAGCCGCCTGCCGGTGGACCGCAGCGCGCGGGCCGGACGGCGAGACCCAGTGGCGGGCCAGCCCCGGCGGGCTGGTGGCGGCCCTGGAGCCGGTGGTGCGCGACGCCAAGGGCGCCTGGGTCGGCTGGCCCGGCGATGTCGGCCCGGCCCCGGAGCAGTTCGACTCCGAGGGCATGCACCTGGCCTGCGTGGGCCTGTCGGCGGCCGAGATGCGCGATTTCTACGAGGGTTTCTGCAATGCCACGCTATGGCCGCTATATCACGACGTGATCGCCCCGCCGGAGTTCCACCGGACCTGGTGGGAAGCGTACGTTAACGTTAACCGGCGGTTCGCCCGGGCGGCCGCGCAGCAGGCCGCGCCCGGCGCCACCATCTGGGTCCACGACTATCAGCTGCAGCTCGTCCCCGGCATGCTCCGGGAGCTGCGCAGCGACGTGCGGATCGGGTTCTTCAACCACATCCCGTTCCCCGGCTACGAGATCTTCGCCCAGCTGCCCTGGCGGCGGCAGATCGTCGCCGGGCTGCTCGGCGCCGACCTGCTCGGCTTCCAGCGGCAGGGCGACGCGACCAACTTCCTGCGGGCCTGCCGCCGCGCGGCCGGGCCTGACCGTGCGCGGGTCGGTCGTCCGGGTCCCGGCCGAGGCGCCCGGCGGCGGCCTGGCCACCGCGGTGTCGGCGTTCGCCGAGCCGCCCGGGCAGCGGTGGGAGAGCACGGGGCTGGGCAACCGCGAGGTCCGCGCGGCGGCCTTCCCGATCTCGATCGACACCGCGGCGTATCGAGGCGCTGGCCGCCCGGGACGACGTCCGGGCCCGGGCGCGGGAGATCCGCGAGGCCCTCGGCGAGCCCGCCATCGTGCTGCTCGGCGTGGACCGGCTCGACTACACCAAGGGCATCCTGCACCGGCTCCGGGCCTACAGCGAGATCCTGGACGAGGGCCCGCTGAGCGTGCCCGAGGCGGTGCTGATCCTGGTCGCCGCCCCAGCCGGGAGCGGGTCGAGCACTACCGGCTGCTGCGCGACGAGGTCGAGGTCACCGTCGGCCGGATGAACGGCAAGCACGCCGAGCTGGGCCACCCGCCGGTGCAGTACCTGCACCACTCCTATGCCCCGCGAGGAGATGGTGGCGCTCTACCTGGCCGCCGACGTGATGCTGGTCACCTCGCTGCGGGACGGCATGAACCTGGTGGCCAAGGAGTTCGTGGCCTGCCGCGGCGACGAGACCGGCGCGCTGGTGCTGAGCGAGTTCACCGGCGCGGCCGACGAGCTGACCGGCGCATTCCTGGTCAACCCGCACGACATCCGAGGGCATGAAGGACACCATCGTGCGGGCCGCGCGGGTGTCCCCGGCCGAGGCCCGGCGCCGGATGCGGTCGATGCGCCGCCGGGTCCGCGAGCACGACGTGGCCTACTGGGCGGCCGCTTCCTCAGCGCCCTGGAGAAGCCGCCCCCCGGCGCCGAGTCCCCCGAGGCCGCATCCGAGCTGAGCCCGGCCGCCCCGGCCTCCAGTCGATCCAGTACCGCCGCTTGGCGCGGCCCGCCCGGCCCCGGTCTCGATGATCGACTCCAGCCTGCCGCCGCTGGCCTCGATGACCGCCGCCGAGCCGGCGTTGTCGCTCGTCGCAGGTCACCAGCACCCGGTCCGACCCCGGCGGCGCGGGCCACGATCAGGGCCTGGCCGCAGGATCTCGGTCGCGTAGCCGCGCCGGCGGTGCCCCGGCAGCACGCCGTAGCCGATGTGCCCGCCCTCGCGGGCCAGGAACTCGTTCAGCTCGTGCCGGATCGACACCCGGCCGACGATCTCGCCGCCGACCTCGGCGACCAGGAACGTGGACGGCACCAGCCCGTCCCGCAGTCCCGCCCGGCCCGCTGCCCGGCCAGGTCCTCGCAGGTAGGCAGCCCAGTCGCGGGCCGGCTCCAGGCCGAGCCCGAAGATGAACTCGTCGGCCGGCATGGCCGCGTGCCCGGCCCGGAACGCGCCTCGTCGCCGGCCCGCAGCGGCCGCAGCCGCAGTCCCTGCCTGGTCATCCGGCCACGCTAGCGACGGATCGACCCGCGTCTCCAGCTAATAAACGCCGTCCGGTCCGGACTCCGGCACAATCCGGGTGAGCTGCGGCGGCGACGTGACGCGGTGCCAGGGTCGCGGCTGGCCCGCGGGCCGGGCGGCGCGGTGACGCGCGGCCGCCTGGCGCTGGCCGAGGCCCTGGACCTGCAGCCGCACCCGGAGGGCGGCTGGTTCCGGCAGACGTGGCGCTCGCCGGTGTCGTTCGAGCCCGCCGGGCTACGGCGGCCCGCGCCGCGCCGCGACCGCGATCTACTTCCTGCTGCACCCCGGCGAGCGGTCCCGCTGGCACGTGGTGCGCTCCGACGAGCTGTGGCTGTGGCACAGCGGCGGCCCGCTGGACCTGCGCTGCCGGCGGCGCGCGGCGCCGCGCCGGACGGCCGGGCCGAGCCGGCGCTGCTCGGCGCCGACCTGGCCGGCGGGCAGCAGCCCCAGGCGCTCATCCCGGGCGGCACCTGGCAGTGCGCGGCCCCGGCCGGCCAGCAGCCCGTCCTGGTCAGCTGCGTCGTGGCACCCGGCTTCGACTTCGACGACTTCCGCCTGAGACCGATGATGCCGCCCATGATCGTGACCGTTTTTCCGGGCGTGTTTACGTGAACACGGTCACGATCACGATGCCTTACCCGGGCGTCAGGCGCTGCGCGTCGGACGGGCGGCCAGCGCGAAGTCGGCCGCCAGGCGGTGCCACAGGCGGGCGCGGCGCAGCATGGCGTGGTCGCCGCCGTCCACCGCGACCGTCGTGACGTCGGTGACGGCGCGGGCCCGCTCCGCGTAGGCCCAGGTCTGCGCGGGGCTGGTGACCCGGTCGCGGTCGCCGTGGGCGAGCAGCACCCGGCGGCCGGCCAGCTGGGCGACCGGCTCGACCGCGGGCAGCCACGGGGCCAGGCCCGCCACGGCGACGACCCGCCGGGTGGCCGGCCGCCCGCAGCGCGGCCCGCGCGCCCATCGAGTGGCCGATCAGCACGACCGGGCGGGGCCCGGCCGGGCGGCGTGGCGTCCAGCCAGCCTTCCACGTCGCGCGACGGGGGTGGCGGCGGGGCCGTTCCAGCCGCGCACGCTGAACCGGGGGCGGGGACCTCCCGCGGCTCCGGCCGGCGCCGCGGGCGGCGCGGGCGGCGCGGCGGACCGCCCGGCCAGGGGGATCATCCGCAGCACGGCCAGCTGCCAGGGCGTCGTCGGCGCGGTGCTGACCGACCGGCCGCCGTGCAGGACCAGCACGGCGCCGCGGGCGCCGGGCGAGCGGGGTCGGGCTGCTCACCGGCGCGGCTCGCGGCTGGCGGGCGGGGCACGCGCGGCGGCCGGCTTCAATCACGAGGCCTTTCCTGGTGGTGGCGGCGGCCCGGGGCCGCGGTGGGAGAATGCTACGGGAGGCAGACGTGCCGATGCGGACGGCGAGTTCACCCGCGACCAGCGCTACATCGCGACCCGGATCACGGCCGACGGGCGGGACGGCTACGCGGTCGAGCCCGGCCGGTACCGGCTGATCGTCGCCCGGGCCTGCCCGTGGGCCAACCGCGCGGTCATCGTGCGGCGCCTGCTCGGCCTGGAGGGCGCGCTTGTCGATGGGCATCTGCGGGCCGGTGCACGACGAGCGGAGCTGGACCTTCGACCTCGACCCCGGCGGCCGGGACCCGGTGCTGGGCATCGAGCGGCTGCAGGAGGCCTACCTCGCCCGGTTCCCCGGCTACGACCGGGGCATCACCGTCCCGGCCATCGTGGACATCGCCGACCGGCCAGGTCGTCACCAATGACTTCGCCCAGATGACCCTGGACTTCTCCACGGAGTGGCGGGCGTTCCGCCGCGACGGCGCCCCCGACCTGTACCCGGAAGACCGCCGCGCGGAGATCGACGAGGTCGCCCGGCTAGGTCTTCACCGGACGTGAACAACGGCGTCTACCAGTGCGGCTTCGCGGCCAGCCAGCGGGCCTACGACGCGGCCTACCGGCGGCTGTGGGCGCGGCTGGACTGGCTCAGCGAGCGGCTGGCGGGCCAGCGCTACCTGGTCGGCGACACGATCACCGAGGCCGACGTCCGGCTGTTCACCACCCTGGCCCGGTTCGACGCGGTGTACCACGGCCACTTCAAGTGCAACCGGCAGAAGCTGGCCGAGCTGCCGGTGCTGTGGGAGTACGCCCGCGACCTGTTCCAGACGCCGGGGTTCGGCGACTGCCTGGCTGCACCGTATCGCCCCGCTGGCGGGGGGCCGGGCTGGAAGCCTGAACCATGATCGCGACCGTTTCTCGGGTGTTGTTAACGTAAACACGGTCGCGATCATGGAACACGCGGCCGGAAACTAAGCGGCGGATGGCCCGGGGCGCGTGGCAGGATGCGGGGCGTGCAGGAGCATGCGAGCGGAGCGCGACCGGCTACGGCGGACCTTCGACTCGGCGGCGGACTCCTACCAGGAGGCCCGGCCGGAGTACCCGGCGGAACTGTATGACGCGCTGGTCGCCGCGGCCGGCCTGCGCCAGGGGGACCGGCTGCTGGAGATCGGCTGCGCCACCGGCAAGGCCACCCTCCCGCTGGCCCGGCGCGGCCTGCGGATCACCTGCGTGGAGCCCGGGCCGGCGCTGGCCGCCGAGGCGCGGCGCAACCTGGCCGCCTTCCCCGGCGTGGACGTGGTCACCGCCGACTTCGAGACGTGGCCGCCCGCCGGGGATGCCAGCCGGGGACTACGACCTGGTGTTCGCCGCGACGGCGTGGCACTGGGTCGACCCGGCGGCCGGGTTCGAGCGGGCCTGGTCGCTGCTGCGGCCGGGCGGCCACCTGGCCATCTGGGAGCAGGTCCACGTCATCCCCTACGACGGCGACCCGTTCTTCGAGAGCCTGCAGGAGGTCTACGAGGAGATCGGCGAGGGCCTCCCGGTCGGCTGGGTCACGCCTCGGCCCGGCGAGCTGCCCGGCCTGCGGGCCGAGCTGGAGGCCAGCGGCCGGTTCGACGACGTGATCGTCCGCCAGTACGACTGGGAGATCCGCTACGACGCGGAGGGCTACATCCGGCTGCTGAACACGTTCTCCGGCCACATCGCCATGGCACCGTGGCAGCGTGACCGGCTGTACGGCGAGATCCGCCGCCGCCTGGCCGCCCGGCCGGACGGGACGCTGCGCCGGCACTGGGGCGCGGTGCTGAGCGTCGCCCGGCGCCGGGACGAGATCAGCCCCGCCGGTGACGGCGCAGGCTAGCCCAGCCGGGCCAGGGCCTGGCCGAGGAATTCCTCATGCCGCGCCCGCAGCAGGCCCGCCGTCAGGTCCGGGCGGCCCTGGGCGGCGATGGCCTCCGGGAACCACCCCAGCCCCGGCGGCGTGGCCAGGGCCGCGACGATGTCCCAGTACGCCTCGTCGGGCACCGGCCGCCCGGCGACCGCCGACCACCCTTCGCTGACCTGCCCGGCGGCGCCGGTCCCGTAGCAGAACGCGGCGTCCATCCGCAGCGAGCCCAGGTCTATCCCCGGTGCCCCGCAGCCCGCCGCGTCCCAGTCGACCAGGCCGGTCAGGCTGGGCCCGTCGAACAGCGCGTTGCCCTGCCACAGGTCGCCGTGCACGAACACCGGCGGCTCAGCCGCCGGGCGGGCGCGGTCCAGGGCGTCCTGCGCGGCGCGCTGGACCGGCCCGAGGTCATGGCCGGCCCGCAGGGCGGCGAAGTCCTCGTCGCCGATCGGATGATGGCGCACGGGCAGCGCCCCGGCCGGCGCCAGCGGCACCGCGTGCAGCCGGGCGGCCGCCGCGCCGAGGGCGCGCAGCCGGGCCGGGTCGGGGCGTTCCGGGATCAGGCTGGAGCCGGGCAGCCAGGCTGACAGCAGCACCGGCACCCCGCCGGCGGCCGTGCCGTCGTCGTGGCCGAGCAGGGCCGGGGCGGGCACGCCGGTGCCGGCGGCGACCGCCAGCCCGGCCGCCTCGGTGGCGATCTGCCGCTGGCCGCCGGGCGGCCCGGTGCGAAGGACGGCCCGGCGGCCGCCGGCCTGGATCAGCCACGGCGACCCGCCGTCGCGCAGGCCCCGCAGCACCCGGACAGCCGGGCCGCCCAGTGCGGCGGCGGCCCAGTCCAGCGCAGCGGCGGGCACCTGCTGCGGGTCGCCCGGTGACCCCGGATCGGCCAGCGGTTCAGGTCCGGGCACCTGCTGCGGGTCGGGCATGTCGGCAGGATGCCACCTGCCCCCGACCGGGGCGGGAGATCGGGTGAATCGCCCGTCGCCGCCCGCGCGGCCTGCTCACCGCCCGCGCGGCCTGCTCACCGCCGGCCGGCGCTAGCGGTCGGCGACGATGATGCCGATGCTGCTGGCCAGCACCGGGGCCAGGTCGATGAGCTGGGCGGTGGTCACGATGGCGCCGCCCAGGGCGGCCGGGTCCACGGTCAGTCCCAGCTCGGCGTCGCGCAGGTCGACCTGGTCCAGGGTGACCTTGACGAAGGTGGTGGCGGCCAGCTTCGACCCGCCGAACGCCACCCTGGTCAGCCGCGACAAGCTGAAGTCGACGTTGCGCAGCACGCAGTTGCTGAACGTCACGTCGGTGAGGTCGCAGTCCCGGAAGTTGACCGAGTCCAGCTTGCACCGGTCGAACCGGACCCGGCGCAGCACCGACCCGTACGCCTCGGCCCCGGCGATGGCCGCCCCGGCGAGCACCGCCCCGTGCCAGGTGGTGCGGGCCAGGCTGGTGCCCATCAGCCGGACGTCCTGCAGCCACACGTCGGTGAACTCCGCCCCGGTCAGCCGGCAGTCCGCCAGCGTGAGCCGGGTCAGCGCGCACTCCAGGAAGTGCGCTCCCGACCCGTCCGCGCCGGATAGCTCGCCCTGGTCCAGGTGCGCGCAGTCGTACTGCTCCCGGGCGGCCAGGACAGCCGGCTGACCGCTCAGCGCGGCCGCGAACGGCAGGTCGGCCACCGCCTGCCAGTCAGGCGCGCCCCCCGGACCCGGCCGCCGCACCCCGCGCGGCCTGGCCCCGCTGCGCCGGGCTCCGCTGGTCCGGGCTCCGCCAGCCCTGTTCCCGTCATCCGGCATGGCCGTCACGCTACCGTGACCGGCCGACACCGGGCTGGCTCACACCGGGCGCACTGTCAGCAGGCTTCCCTAAGCTGGGCCAATGACGGACCAGCCAGGGGGAGCCGCGCTCAGCCCGGCCGACCGCTTCGCCGACCTGGTGGAGGAGTTCCTTGGCATCGACGGCGTGACGCCGCCGGCCGGCGGCCGCGGGTTCGGCCGGTCGGCGCTGCGCTACCGGAAGAAGATCTTCGCCATGCTGGTTCGCGGCCGGCTGGTCCTCAAGCTGCCCGCCGCGCGGGTCGACGCCCTGGCCAGGGCCGGCCACGGCGTGCCGTTCGACGCCAACAAGGGCACGCCGATGCGGGAATGGCTGAGCCTGGACCCGGACTGTCCGCTGGACTGGCTGCCGCTGGCTCGCGAGGCGCTGACCTTCGCCGGCGGCCCCGCCACCT
The DNA here is from genome assembly GCA_963731085.1 of uncultured Actinomycetota bacterium. Classification (GTDB taxonomy): domain Bacteria; phylum Actinomycetota; class Actinomycetes; order Streptosporangiales; family Streptosporangiaceae; genus DASUBV01. Next base: position 666,997 of record CAVSUF010000018.1, on the reverse strand, counting down.
GACGCAGCCAGTCCCGACGCATACGCGGCGGGCGGCCGGGTATGACGTGTCGCACTATGCGAGCAGTTGTGAGCTGGGCGGATGAGAGCGGTGCCACGCACCGCTGGGAGCTGGCGTTCGATGAGAACGACGCCGAGGCCCGGCACTTCCTGGAGGCGCTGCAACTGCACGTGCGGTTCAAGCTGGAGACGTTCAACGCCGACGCGCCCGAGTCCGCCGGCCCGGCTGGCTGACCGAGGGTCCGCGATGTCGCTGGGCGGGAATGCCGCGCGCAGGCCCGCTCTTGTTCCTGCTACCACAGCGAGAGGCAGGGCAGTCATGACCGTGCAGGACGTGGACCGGACGGCCTTCGAGCAGGACTGGGCCGACTGGCACCGCCAGCATGAGGCCGCGCTGGCGGATGAGCACGGCTTCCTCGCCATCACGAGCCTGAACTGGCTGACCGCCGAGCCGCAGCGGTTCCCCGACGCGCCGGGGAGCTGGCGCACGGGCGCCGGCGGCGTCACCGTCGAGCTCGGCGAGGGGGAGGAGCTCGTCATCGACGGCACGCGCGTGGCCGGGAGCTACGCCTTCGGGCCGATCCCGGAGCGCGGCGGCGTCAGCGCCATCGCCGGCGACGCGGTCATCGAGGTGGCCCGGCGCGGCGGTCACGACATCGTGCGCCCGCGCCACCCGGGGCACCCGCTGCGCGTCCGCTTCGCCGGCGTGCCCGCCTTCGGCGCCGATCCCCGGTGGGTGATCGCGGGCCGGTTCGTGCCCTTCGACCAGCCCCGCCCGACCACGGTCGGCTCCGTCGCCGAGGGGCTTCAGCACGTGTATGACGCACCGGGCTACGTCGAGTTCGAGCGCGATGGCCAGCGACTTCGGCTGACGGCCTTCAACGGCCACTCGCCGGGGAGCCTGAGCATCCTGTTCACCGACGCCACCTCGGGCGTTACCACGTACCCGGCCAGCCGCACGCTGCGAGTGGCGGCCCCGGACGCCGACGGCGCGGTGACGCTCGACTTCAACCGCGCCGTGAACCTGCCGTGCGCCTACACCGAGTTCGCCACCTGCCCGCTGCCGCCCGCGGAGAACCGCCTGCCGATCGCGGTCGAGGCGGGCGAGAAGCTGCCGTACGAGCTCGCCTCCTGAGCTCCTTGTTACGATACGAATCCGTTTCGGGACGGGATAGTTCCGGAACGGAGTTGCCTTGATACCGGACTGGCCGGCGGTACGGGGCCGGGGTTACGGCGACGTTTCGTCGCGAACTTACTTTTAGAATTCGGTTCTACTAAGCTGGCGGTGCCGGGCGCCGGCGGCAGGCACGGGCGCGGACGCACCGGTACTGTCCGGTACATACGTGATCTGCCTCGGGAGGAAGCTGTGGCGTGGGATTTCTCGACGGAGCCGCAGTTCCAGGAACAACTCGACTGGGTTGAGGAATTCTGCCGTACCGAGGTGGAGCCGCTTGACCTGGTCTTCCCTGGTGCCGCCTACTCGCGCAACCCGCAGGCCAAGGCGCTGGCCGACCCGCTGCGCCAGCAGGTCAAGGACCGGGGCCTGTGGGCGCTGTTCCTGGACCAGGAACTGGGCGGGCCGGGCTTCGGCCAGCTCAAGCTGGCCCTGCTGAACGAGATCCTGGGCCGGTACCGCACCGCGCCGGTGATCTTCGGCACGGCCGCCCCGGACACCGGCAACATGGAGATGCTGGCTGCCTACGGGACCGCCGAGCAGAAGGAGAAGTGGCTGGATCCGCTGATGAACCAGGAGATTTTCTCGGCCTACTCGATGACCGAGCCGCAGGGCGGGTCGGACCCCCGGCTGTTCCAGACCCGGGCCACCCGCGACGGCGACGAGTGGGTGATCAACGGCGAGAAGTGGTTCACCAGCGCCGGGTGCGCGGGCCGACATCATCTTCGTGATGTGCGTCAACGGGATGTTCGTGGTGCCGCGGGACACGCCCGGCGTGCAGATCATGGACTACCCGGTCGCTGCACAACCACATCCGCTACAACGACGTCCGGGTCCCGCTGGGCCACCTGCTCGGCCCCGAGGACGGCGCCCGGGTGCTGGCCCAGCGGCGCCTGGGCGGCGGCCGCATCCACCACGCGATGCGCACGGTGGCCCAGGTCAAGCTGGCCTTCGACATGATGTGCGAGCGGGCGCTGAGCCGGGAGTCGCACGGCAGCGTGATCTCCGAGCACCAGATGGTGCAGGAGGCCATCGCCGACTCCTACGCCGAGATCAACATGCTCCGGCTGCTGGTGCTGTGGACGGCCTGGACGATCGACAACTCCAGCACCCAGGCGGCCCGGACCCAGATCGCGGCCTGCAAGTACACCTGCGCCAAGGTGCTGCGCGACGTCAGCTACCGGGCGCTGCACATCCTCGGCTCGCTGGGCACCACCAACCTGACCCCGCTGCAGGCCGATGTGGGCGGGCGCGCCGACCATGGCCATCGCCGACGGGGTCGACGAGGTGCACAAGGTAACCGTGACCCGCAACGTGCTCAAGGGCTACGAGCCGCAGCAGGGCCTGTGGCCGACTCGAGTACTTCCCGGCCAAGCGCGAGGAAGCCCGCAAGAAGTACGCCAGCCTGATCGAGTCCGACCCGGCCCTGGCCGCGTGGGCCGACGGCGCGGCCAGGGCGGCCCACGGGGGCCGGCTGATGGCGGCAGTGGCGGACCGGGTCGCGGTCGTCACCGGCGCGGCCAGCGGCATCGGCCGCGCGTCGGCCCTGGCCCTGGCGGCGCAGGGGGCGGCCGGCGTGGTCGTCGCCGACCTGGACGGCGAGGGCGCGGCCAAGGTCGCGGCCGAGATCGAGGCGGCCGGGCACCGGGCGCTGGCGGTCACCGCCGACATGGCCCGCGAGGCGGACGCGCAGGCGCTGGCGGAGCAGGCCGTGGCGGCGTTCGGCCGGATCGACCTGTTCTTCTCCAACGCGGGCATCATCGTCGGCGGCGGCATCGAGGTGCCGGACGAGGCGTGGCAGCGGATCTGGGCGGTCAACGTGCACAGCCACATATACGCCGCGCGGGCGGTGCTGCCCGGCATGCTGGCCCGCGGCGACGGCTACCTCATCTTCACCGCGTCGGCGGCGGGCCTGCTGACCCAGCTCGGCTCGGCGCCGTACTCGGTGACCAAGCACGCGCTGGTGGCGCTGGCCGAGTGGCTGTCCATCACCTACGGTGACCAGGGCATCAGGGTGTCCTGCCTGTGCCCGCAGGCGGTCCGCACCAACCTGGGGGCGACCAGCCGGGCCCAGGTCGGCGGCGGGCACGCTGCGCGCGCCGGGCAGCGCGTCGGAGGCCGCCGTGGACGGCGTGCTGACCAGCCGAGCAGGTGGCCGAGACCGTGCTGGCGGGCATCGCCGACGAGCGGTTCCTGATCCTGCCGCATCCGGAGGTCGCCGTCTACGAGCGCCGCCGGGCCGATGACCGGGAACGATGGCTGCGCGGGCATGCGCCGGTTCCAGGCGCGCCTGGCTGGGAGGTAACGCAGATGACGTCGACGGACAGCGCCGCCGCGGGCGTGGCCGGGGTCAACGCCGGGCCGGTGACCGACTGGATGGTCAGCCACATCGAGGGCGTGACCCCGCCGCTCAGCTTCGAGTTCATCGCCGGCGGCCGGTCCAACATGACCTTCGCGGTGACCGACGGGGCGGGCCGCGCCATGGTGCTGCGCCGGCCGCCGATGAGCCACGTGCTGTCCACCGCCCACGACATGGGCCGCGAGTTCCGGATCATCTCGGCGCTGCGCGATACCCCGGTCCCCGTGCCGGACGCACTCGGCTTCTGCGAGGACGAGTCGGTCAACGAGCGGCCGTTCTACGTGATGGACTTCGTCGACGGCTACATCCTGCGCACCCACCCCGAGGTCGAGGCCATCTTCGACGAGGCCACCCGGCGCGCGGCCGGGGAGAACCTGGTCGACGTGCTGGCCGCCATCCACCGGGTCGACGTGGACGAGGTCGGGCTGGGCAGCATGGCCCGCCGGGACGGCTACATCGAGCGGCAGCTCAAGCGCTGGAACGGGCAGTTCCTCCAGTCCCAGGAGCAGGAGAAGGAGGCGGGCTGCTACCGCCCGGCGCCGACCGTGCCGCGGGTGCACGCGCTGCTGTCGAGCCAGGTGCCGGAGCAGGTCGGCACGGCCATCGTGCACGGCGACTACCGCCTGGACAACACCATCCTGTCGGCCACCGGGCAGGTCAAGGCGGTACTGGACTGGGAGCTGTGCACGCTCGGCGACCCGCTGGCCGACCTGGGCACGCTGCTCATGTACTGGGCCAACGGCTCCAGCGTCGGGAACCCGGTCACGGCCATGCCGGGCTTCCCGACCCGGGAGGAACTGGCCAGCCGGTACGCCGCCGTGTCCGGCCGGGACCTGTCCCAGCTGAACTTCTACCTGGCCTTCGCGGCCTGGAAGCTGGCCTGCATCATGGAGGGCGTGTACGTGCGGTACGCGGCCCACGCCATGGGCGGCGGCGCCGACGAGGCCGAGTTCCTCGGGGCCAGGGTCGAGGAGAGCGCCCGCCGCGCCCTGGACCTGCTGGAGGGCTGAGCCCGGTCCGGGGTTCCCGGATCAGCGCGGGGTGCGCCGGGCGGCCTGCTCCCGGCCCCACCGGCGAGCCTCCGCCACGGTGGCGTCGTAACGCGGGTCCACGCCGGGCCCGGCCATGAACCAGAAGACGCCGGTGCCGATGCCCGCGCCGGAGCGGGCCAGGTTCTGGTTGGCAGCCCGGCTGTCGGTCCCGGACCAGACCAGGCCGCCCCCGCAGTGCTGCCAGGCCGCCCAGTTGCCGATCATGCCGATGTAGCCGCCGAGCCGGCCGCCGGCCTTTCCGCAGGCAGCGGACCCGGAGACGCAGAAGGCCGACCCCGGCAACGAGGGGTCGGCCTTCCTGGCGGCTGGCAGCGGGCGAGGTCTGGGCTCGCCCGCCGCCAGCCGGGTCGGGGCGGGTTAGGAACCGATCTTGGCCATCTCGGCCTGGACGAGCGCCTCGTGCTCCTGCTGATCCTTGATCGCGTCACGGGTCCGCCAGCGGCCCTTGAGCAGCGGGACCCAGAGCACGAAGAAGAGCAGGCCGCCGAAGCAGACCCAGAACCAGGTCTTGAACTGGCCCGGTGCCTCCTTGGCCGCCGCGCCCACCGCGGCACCGTGCGCCGTCATGTAGGCGTCCACGGACTTCGGCACCTTCGACAGGGCCGTGAGCTGCGCCGAGAACTTCTGGATCTTCAGCAGGTTGCCCTGGTCGGCCTGGAGGGTGGCGAGGCCGGCCGCGTTGTTCGCGATGTTCGTCAGCATGGTGACGCCTGCCGTGCCGCCGCCGGCCACCGTGATGGCCTGGCCGAGCAGCGCGTTCGGAATCGGCTGCTTGTTCTTCGTCAGGGTGGCCAGCTGCGTGAACAGCGCCGGGTCCTTCTGGACGACGGCCACCTCGGGCGCGAGCTTCTGGGCCAGGGCAATCTGCTTGGCGTTGCTCTGGGCCAGGGCCACGACCTTCGGGTTCGCCGCCGCGAAGTTCAGCGACGGGTACTTGGCCAGGTTGGCGGTGACCTGACCGCCGTAGCTGGCGATCGGGTTGACCGCCGACACCACGGCCGGGGTGATCAGGAAGGTGGCGAACACCACGATCCGGAGCACGTACCCCTGGACGGCCAGGCCGGTCGCGATCAGGGCCGGGTTCCGCGACTCCAGGGTCTCGGTGAAGCTGGCCAGCCACGGGGCGAAGGCGATGCCCAGGAAGAACAGCATCCCGGCCAGGAGGAACGCGATGTGGTGGTAACTGGGGTGCCCGCCGATCTGCCCGATGAACAGGACCACGAACACCGCGGAGACCACGGCGCCGATCACCATGAACGGCTTGCGCACCTTGAGCCGGTCGGACAGGAAGCCGACCAGGATGACGCCGACCACATTGGCGCCCCAGGCCCAGTTCTGCAGGCCGTTGGCGCTCTTGGTGGACTCGCCGAACACGACGGCGAACATGATCACGCCGAAGCCGACCAGGGTGTAGTAGACCAGCAGCATCACGGAGACGCCGAGCGAGGACACGATGACGTCGGTCTTCAGCATCTGGCGCCACGGGTTCTTGAGCGACGCGAGCACGTCGATGCCCTTGGCCCGGGCCTGGACCAGCATCCGGTCGCGCATGGTGACCATGAGCTGGTCGCGCAAGCCGGGGGTCAGCTCGCGCAGGCCGATCCAGGCGACGACGAACACCACCAGGCCGGCGATGCCGCAGATGCGGAACTCATGCGTCCAGATGCTGGTGTTCGGGATGACCGCCGGCAGGGTGGCCGTGCCGACGGTGGCCACGATCAGGCTGCCGACCACGGGCCCGCTGGTCCAGAAGCCCATGGCCGCGGCGCGGCTGGTCTGCGGGGTGAAGTCGCGGATCAGCGCCGGGGTGGCGACCAGGCAGATGCCCTCGACCACGCCGACGATGAAGGTCTCGACGACGAACGCGTACTTGTTCGTCGCGGTCGGGATGACGAACGCGACGAAGATGCCCGTGAACAGCAGGCCGTAGACCACCATGTTGGCCCGGCCCAGCCGGTCGGCCAGGCCGGCCCCGATGGCGCCGAACGCGCCCAGGACGTTGCCGATGGCCAGGGAGTACAGGAAGAACGTGAAGCTCATGTGCAGCGCGGGCAGCAGGATCGTGGATACCGATCCGCCCACGTACAGCTCGTAGTACAGCACGATCGTCGAGATCACGGTGAGCGCGAGGTAGAAGATTCGCGGGCCGGTCGACGGATACGTATCAAGCTGGCGTCTCCACAGGGTGGCGGACCAGCCCTGTGCTGCTGCGGGTTCTGTTGCGGTCGCACTCATGCGGCCCCCTCGGGTCAGGGCGGGGAAACTAACAGGGCGAATAGGGCGATCCAGCCGTGGGGTCAATTTAACGCCCAAGTAACGCCAGATCAATGGTTTTGTCACTCATGTCCAGCGTAAATCTCAGCGGGACCGCCCCGAGCCGGGTTCAACCAGGCTGGGTCCCCCCAGTTCGCACGGCCGCTCCGGCAATGGTCCCCCGACCGGCCCAAAGAGGCGCCCGGCCGGGCGCTCCGCCGGCCGGCGGCGGCCACCGGAAACCGAGCGCCGCCGGCGCGCGAATCCCTCCCGGCCGGGCACGCCGCCCGGACCGGATCAAGCCGCGGAGGGAAGCGCATGAGCATCATCAACACCCCGGGCACCACCGCCCGGGGCACCGTCGTGCCGGGGGGCGACCCCGGCCGCGCGCGCCACTGGCCGCTGGCCGCGCTCGGCGCGGCGTGGCTGCTGGACGCCGCCCTGCAGGTCCAGCCCTACATGTTCACCCGCGGGTTCGCGACGCAGATCCTGGCCCCGGCCGGGGCGGGCAGCCCGGCCCTGATCGCGGGGGCGGTGAGCGCCGGCGCCCGCCTCGTCGCGACCAGCCCGGCGCTGTTCAACGCGGCGTTCGCGATCATCCAGCTGGCCATCGGCGCGGGCCTGATGTGGCGGCGGACCAGCCGGGTGGCGCTGGCCGCCAGCATCGCCTGGGCCCTGGGGGTGTGGACGCTGGGCGAGGGCCTGGGCGGCCTGCTGACCGGCGCGGCCAGCCCGGTCACCGGCGCTCCCGGCGCCGCCCTGCTGTACGCGCTCATCGCCGTACTGGCCTGGCCCTCGGGCCGGTCGGCGGGGCCGGGACGGCGGCGGGCGGGCCGGGCGGCCTGGGCCGCGCTGTGGGGCCGGGTCGGCGTACCTCGTGGTGCAGCCGGCCAGCCTGGCGCCGGGCGCGCTGCGCGGGGCCATCGCCGGGCAGGCGGGCGGCGAGCCGGGCTGGGTGGCCGGCCTGGACCGGGTGACCGCGGCGGCGATCGGCTCGCACGGCACCGCCGTCTCGGTCGCGCTGGCCGCCGCGTTCCTGCTCATCGGCGCCGGCGTGCTGGCGCCCCGGACGGCCCGGCCGGCGCTGGCCGCCGGGGTCGTCGCGGCCCTGGCCATGTGGGCTGCCGGGCAGGACTTCGGCGGCATCCTGACCGGCCAGGGCACCGACCCCAGCACCGGCCCGCTGGTGGTCCTGCTGGCCGCGATGCTGTGGACGGCGCGCCGGGCGCCCGGGCTGGCCGGGGACCCGGCCGCGACGCCCGGATCAGCCGCCGGGAGCCGAGCGCGGCTCAGCCTGGACGGCGCCGGATGAGCGCGCCCGGCCGGCACCGGCGCGGCCGGCGGCCGATCGTGAACGCGACGCCGCTAATAAAGATCATTAGCAGGTCGGGCATTGCCAGGCGACATTACCGGCCAGTAACAAAGCGTCAGGCCGAACCGGCCAGGCGAGCGCGGCACCGGGGCGAATTTTCGATTATGCGAAAATCGGTGTTTCGTTATTAACACTAAGCAGTTGCGCGGCCCGGGCCGGCATGATGATGTGGCTGATCGTGATCATCTCCGACGTGCGGGCCGCCTATGACACCCAGATCCGGCGGCTGACCACGCCGGACGAGCCGGGCGCCAGGGTGGAGACGGTGACATCGGGGGCCGGGTCATCCGGGATTGGGCCATCCGGGGCCGGGACCATCACGCGGTCCCTGGCCCCGGCGGGCCAGGGACCGTCGCGGGTGTCCTGGTCCGACCTGGACGAGGCCAGCGCGGACGGCGCCATCGCCGCCCAGGTGGACTTCTTCCGCCGCCGGGGCGAGGCGTTCGAGTGGAAGCTGCACGACGACGACCAGCCCGCCGACCTGGGCGCCCGGCTGGCCGCGGCAGGCCTGTCACCCGGCCCGGAGGAACTGGTCATGGTGGCCGACGCGGCGGAGGTGGCGGCGGCGCAGGCGCCCCGGGCCTGCCGGACGGGGTGACCCTGGCCGAGGTCACCGGCGACGCCGGCCTCGCGATGCTCACCGGCGTGCACGACGCGGTGTTCGGCGGGGACCACTCCCGGCTGCGCCAGACGCTGGCCGCCACCCTGGAGACCTGGCCGGGCAGCGTGGCCATGGTCATCGCCCTGGCCGGGGACGAGCCGGTCAGCGCGGCCCGGGCCGAGTTCCTGCCCGGCCGCCAGTTCGCGGGCCTGTGGGGCGGCGGCACGCTCCCGGCCTACCGGGGCCGGGGCCTGTACCGGGCGCTGACCGGCTACCGGGCGCGACTGGCCGCCGACCGCGGCTACCGTTACCTCCAGGTGGACGCGCTGCCGGCGAGCCAGCCGATCCTGGCCCGGCTGGGCTTCGCGGCGCTGGCGCGCACCACCCCGTACACCTGGGAACCGGCCGTCGGAGGACGCTAGTGGTCGAGCTGAAGTCACCGCGCGAGATCGAGGCCATGCGCGGGCCGGGCCGGGTGGTGGCCGCCGCGCTGGCCGCCGTCCGGGAGCGCGCCGCCGTCGGGGCCCGGCTGTCCGACCTGGACCGGGTGGCCCGCGGGGTGCTGGCCGACGCCGGCGCGACCTCGCCGTTCCTGAACTACCAGCCCAGCTTCGCGCACACGCCGTTCCCGGCGGTCATCTGCGCGTCGGTCAACGACGCGGCGCTGCACGGCATCCCCGGCAAGTACCGGCTGCGCGACGGCGACCTGCTGAGCGTGGACTGCGGCGCCACGCTGGACGGCTGGACCGGCGACGCCGCGATCTCGTTCAGCGTCGGCACGCCCCGCCCGGAGGACACGGCGCTGATCGAGGCCGCGCAGGAGGCGCTGGCGGCGGGCATCCGGGCGGCGGTGCCCGGCGGGCGGCTGGGCGACATCTCGGCCGCCATCGGCCAGGTGGCGCGCAAGGCGGGCTACGGCCTGCACACCGACTTCGGCGGGCACGGCGTCGGGCACACCATGCACGAGTCCCCGTCGGTACCCAACGACGGCCGGGCCGGGCGGGGCCTGCGGCTGGCCGCCGGGCTGGTCATCGCCATCGAGCCGTGGTTCATGGCGGGCGGCGAGGACAGCTACCGGGTGGACCCCGACGGGTGGACGCTGCGCTCGGGCGACGGCAGCCGGGCGGCGCACGTCGAGCACACCGTGGCCATCACCGACAGCGGGCCGGTGATCCTCACGCAGCCGTGACGGCCCGCGGCTCGGCCCGGCGGGTCCCGGTGTTATACCGGAGCCATGAGCGATGAGCGAGCGGCGGGCACACTGTCGGCGGGCACACTGTCGGCGGGCACACTGGCCGGGGAGATGGCGGCGGCAGCGGGCGACCTGCTGGCCGCGCTCACCCCGGAGCAGCGGGCGGCGGCGGCCCGGCCGTTCGGGGACGACGCGGCCCGGCGGTGGCTGGAGTACCGGCCCGAGCCGCGGCCGGGGCTGTGCATCGCCGAGATCGGCCTGCCCGCCCGCAAGGCCGCGCACCGCCTGCTGGCCACCGGGCTGAGCGGGCACGCCTTCGCCCAGGCCATGGCCATCGCCGGGCTGGAGGAGGTGCTGGACCGGCGGGAGGACGGGCGCCTGGGCCGGCACAGCGGGGACTACTGGGTCGCGGTGTTCGGCGACCCGGGCGGCACCGGGCCGTGGTCGTGGCGGTTCGAGGGGCACCACCTGTCGGTGACGATGACGATCGCCGCCGGGCAGGTCTCGCCCGCGCCGGTGTTCCTGGGTGCCAACCCGGCCCGGGTCAGCTACGCCGGCCGGCCGGTGTCGCGGCCGCTGGGGCCGGAGGAGGACCTGGCGCTGGCCCTGCTGGACGCCCTGGGCCCGGCGGGCCGGGCCGCCGCCATCGTGTCGGGCCAGGCGCCGGGCGACATCCGGTCGGCCCGCGCCGCCCGCGCGCCGCTGATCGAGCCCGCCGGGGTGGCCGCGTCGGACCTGGCCCCGGCGCCCGGGGCGCCCTGCACCAGCTGGTCGGGGCGTACCTGGACCGGCTGCCCCCGGCGCTGGCCGCCCGCGAGGGCGACCGGGTGCTGGCCGGTGACCTGCACTTCGCGTGGGAGGGGCCGTCCGCGCCGGGGTCCCGGCACTACTACCGGGTGCAGGGCGATGACCTGCTGATCGAGTTCGACCAGACGACCGCGGACGCCAACCACGCGCACACCGTGCTGCGCCGTCCGCGCAGCGACTTCGGCGCCGACGTGCTGGCCGCCCACCGGCGGGCCGCCCACGGGGGCTGAGCCCCGGGCGAGCTAGGTCCCGGCCGCCGCGCAGATATCCCCGGCCGCCGCCGCCGGGCCGGCGCTGGTGGCCAGCGCGCGCAGCAGGACGCGGAACCGCCGCCGGTCGCCGGGGTCGGGCAGGCCGGCCAGCACGGCGTCGTCGGCCGCCCGCAGCCCGGACTCCAGGCCGGCCAGCAGGTCGCGGCCCGCGCCGGTGACGGCGATCCGGCGGGCACGCCGGTCGGCCGGGTCCAGGCGCCGCTCGATCAGGCCCGCGCGCTCCAGGTCATCCAGCAGGTACGTCATCACGGTGCGGTCGAGGCCGAGGTGACCGGCCAGTTCCTGCTGGCTGCCGGGCCGGGCGCGGGCGGCGGCGGCCAGCACCTGGTACCCCCGCGGCCCGCCGGGCACCCCGGCGAATACCGGGCCCGCCGCCTTGAGGTAGGAACGCAGCAGGACGCCCAGCGCCCAGCCGAGGTCATCGCCGAGCGCCTCGGAACAGCTAGCCACCGGGGCGTCACGCATGCGGGAAGTATAAGCATGGACCATTCGTTACAGAAATATCTGCTTTACAGATGATCTGTCCGAGATACTAACCTGGTCATCACGACCCGCCCCGATGCCGGAGAGTGCCGCCATGACTGTCTCGCCCCCGGCCCGCCCGTCCGTCGTCGTGGTCGGCGGCGGCTATGCCGGCATCAACGTGGCCACGGCCCTGGACGACGTCGCCGACGTGACCCTGATCGAGCCCCGGGACGCGTTCGTCCACAACGTGGCGGCGCTGCGGGCGCTGGCCGACCCGGCCTGGCTGCCGCGCATCTTCTTCCCCTACGACCGGCTGCTGGCCCGCGGCCGGGTGGTGCGCGACCGGGTGGTGAAGGCCGAGCCCGGCCGCGTCACCCTGGCCTCCGGCGCCGCGATCAGCGCCGACTACCTGGTGCTGGCCACCGGGTCGGCGTACCCGTTCCCGGCCAAGAGCGACCGCGACGACACCGCCGCCGCGCAGGAGCGCTACCGGGCGGCCAGCGCGGCGCTGGCCGGGGCGGGCCGGGTGCTGCTGATCGGCGCGGGCGCGGTCGGCGTCGAGCTGGCCGGGGAGATCGCCGCCGCCTGGCCGGGCAAGCGGGTGACGCTGCTGGACGCGGCGGACGACATCCTGGGCGAGCGGTTCCGGCCCGACCTCAAGGCCGAGTTGCGGCGCCAGCTTGGCGACCTGGGCGTCGAGGTGCTGACGGCCAGCCCGCTGCGCGCCTTGCCGGCGGTCCCGGCGGGCCGGGCGGGGGAGTTCACGGTGGTCACCGAGGCGGGCCGGGAGATCACCGCCGACCTGTGGTTCCGCTGCTACGGGGTGTCGCCGGCGAGTGACTACCTGGCGGGCGAGCTGGCCGCCGCCCGCGATGCCGGCGGCTTCGTGACCGTCACGCCGTACCTGCAGGTGACGGGCCAGGAGCGGGTGTTCGCGCTGGGCGACGTGGCCGCCGCCGATCACAAGATGGCGGGCCTGGCCGGACGGCAGGCCCAGGTGGTGGCGGCCAGCATCCGGACGCTGATCGGCGGCGGCGCGGACCTGACCGCCTGGGAGCCGGCCGCGCCGACGATCATCGTGCCGCTCGGCCCCGGCGGCGGGTCGGGTCAGCGGGCCGGGGCGGCGGAGCTGATCACCGCCGAGCAGGCGGCCCAGTTCAAGGGCCGTGACCTGCTGCTGGGCCGGTACGCGGAGCTGTTCGGGACGGCCGGCGGCTGACCTTACCAGGTAGTAAGAACATTGTCCCTTACGTCCGTACCTCCCATAAGGTACGAATCTGGGTTAACAGTATCGGCCCGGCGGAGGATGCGATGGGGCTGGGCGCGGGGCTGTCGGCGCGGGACACGTTCCGGCATCTGGTCCGGGACCTGGTCGGGCCGGGCGTGCGCGAGCTGGGCTTTCGCGGCGGGCAGTCCAGCGGCTTCTGGTATCCCGGCGGCGCCTGCCGGGGCGAGTTAGACCTGCGGGCCTCCCGGTTCAGCACCGCCGCCGAGGTCGGCTTCGCGGTCTGCCTGGCTGCCCGGCACGTGCCCACCGGCACCGCGTTCTGGACCGCCCGGCTGGACGACCTGATCCCCGGCCGGCTGGGCCAGCTGTGGACCGTCCAGGCGGGCCGCCCGGTCGAGCCGGCCGCGGAGTCGGTGCTGGCCGGGTTACGCGACTGGGGCTGGCCCGCCGTCCAGGCCGCGCTGGACGAGCCCGGCTTCCCGCCCGATCCGGGCGCCGCCTGGGCGCGGACGTTCCCGCCCCGGCTCCGGGCCTGGCAGCGCCTGATCTCCCCGCCCCGCCTCGGCGGCCTGGCCCGGGTGCTGCGACCGCTGGGCCGCCCGGCCGACAAGTGGTTCGCCGAGCTGTCCGACCCCCACGAGACGGCCCGCCAGGCCGCGCTGGACCGGATCGGCGGCGACGCCCCCGACGACCCGCGGACCCTGCCGGTGCTGCTCGACCGGCTGGAGCACGACCCCAGCGACCGGGTCCGCTGGCAGGCCGCCCGGGCACTGGCGCCGCTGGCCGGCCGGGCCGAGGCGGCCGCCGCGCTGCGGGCCGCCATCGCCCAGGACGAGGACCTCCAGGTCCGCTGGGCGGCCCGGTACGCCCTGCGCCTGGCCGCCGCGGCCAGCCCGGTTACAGCGCCCGCTCGAACACGATGAAGTCCCGGCCCGGCCCGTCGTAGTCCGGCACCGGCCCCGTCACGGTGAACCCCAGCGACCGGTGGAACGCGATCGAGCCGGCGTTCACCGGCGCGGTGACCGCGCTGACCACCCGCCGCCCGTCGGCCCGGGCCAGCGCGAAGAACTCCTCGTACAGCAGCCGGGCCAGCCCCTCCCGCCGCGCCGCCGGCGCCACCCCGGCGAAGTGCACGTAGGCGTGCTCGGGCTGCGACGGTGACAAGATCCCGATAAGGAACGCGCGTATCCCGCCCGAGTCCTCCATCACCAGGCTGGACGCGCAGAAGTGATCCAGGAACAGGCGGGGGAGCGCGGCCAGCACGGGCCGCCCCCACCAGCCGTCCAGCACGGCCGCGATCGCGTCGTAGTCGTCCGGGCGGGCCGGGCGGGATGCGGGCATCGGGGCTCCTTCCGGGTGCCGCTGGCCAGGCTGCCAGCATGGCGGGCCGGGTGGGCCGGGCGGGCCGGGTCTCCCCGGCCCGGAATTCATGATCGTGACCGTGTTTACGTAAACATTCGCGGAAAAACGGTCACGATCATGAAGGTCGAGCCCAGCGCGCCGGCTCTGGCGTCACACTGGCCACGGCCGTCACGGGCGGGGCGCGAGCGGCGGGCGAGCGGGCCGGGGCGGGGTGAGAGGATGCCGGCGTGGCGGTGACGGGCGTGCTGTATATCGTGGCCGGGGGAGCGGAGCCGGTGACGCGGGTGGCCGGGCTGGTGGACGCGGCGCGGGGGCGGGGGTGGGACGCCTGCCTGATCCTGACGCCGACGGCGGCGCAGTGGCTGGCGGCCGACCTGCCGGGGCTGGCCGAGCGGACCGGGCACCCGGTGCGGTCGTCGTACAAGCAGCCCGGGCAGGCGGACGTGCTGCCGCCGGCGGACGCGATGCTGGTCGCGCCGGCCACGTTCAACATGATCAACCAGTGGGCGGCCGGGCTGAGCGAGACGCTGGCCCTGGGGCTGATCAACGAGGCCGTCGGGCTGGACATCCCGATCGTGGCGGTGCCGTGGGTGAACGGGGCGCTGGGGCGGCACCCGGCGTTCGCCGCCAGCGTCAGCCGGCTGCGGGGCGCCGGGGTCACGGTGCTGGACCCGGGACCGGCGGCTGGCGACGGCGGCCTGACCTGGGAGCAGATGCTGGACGCGCTGCCCTGACTCAGGGCGCCGGGCGGTTGTCCGAAACCTTCAAGACGCCGGCCGCGGGCGCTGGCTAGCGTGCCTGCATGAACCTTTCACTTTCCATCATCGAGATGGTCGTCGCCGACATGCCGGCCACGCTGGCGTTCTACCGGCGGCTGGGGCTGAGCATCCCGGCGGACGCGGACCAGCAGCCGCACGTGGACATCGAGGTTCCGGGCGGGCTGCGGCTGGCCTTCGACACCCGCGACACCATCCGGTCGTTCGACCCGGGCTGGGAGGAGCCGAAGGGCGGGCACCGGATGGCGCTCGCGTTCGCCTGCGACAGCCCGGCCGCCGTGGACGCGGCCTACGCCGAGCTCACCGGCGCCGGCTACGCGGGCCACCTGCCGCCGTGGGACGCGTTCTGGGGGATGCGCTACGCCGTGGTGCACGACCCGGACGGCACGCCAGTCGACCTGTTCGCGACGCTGCCGGCCTGACCCCGGCCTGGCTAGTCCCGCTCGGCGGCCAGCAGCGCGCCGGGCGGGGCGCCCGCCAGGGCGCGGGCCTCCCGGCTCAGGTGAGCCTGGTCGGCGTACCCGCAGGCGGCCGCGGCATCCGCGAGCGGCAGGCCGGAGCGGGCCGCGTCCAGCGCCTGGCCCAGCCGCAGGATCCGGGCCAGCAGCCGCGGCCCGTAGCCGAACGCGGGCAGGCACAGCCGGTGCAGCTGGCGCGGGCTGAGCCCGAGCCGCTCGGCCATCCGGGCGGCGGGCACGGCGGCGCGGGCCATGGCCAGCACGCGCGGCCCGAACGGGTCCGGCGCGGGCTGGCCGGCCAGCGCGGCGGCGGCCCAGGCGGTCAGCGCGCCGGCCGGGTCGCCGGCCGCCCGCTCGGCCAGCCGCCGGGCGTCCGCGGCGGGCCACGCGTCGGCCAGCGGCACGTACTGGTCGCGTAGCCGCGCCGCGGGCACGCCGAGGGCCAGCGAGCCCGGCCGCCGTGGAACCGCAGCCCGGCGTAGTCCCGGCCAGCCGGGCTGTCGTGCCACCGGGCGGCGGTGTCCGGGCCGGCGATGATCAGCTCACGGCCGTCCCAGACCAGGTCCATGCAGCCGTCGGGCAGGATCCGCGAGCGGCGCGGCACCGGGACGGCCGGCCGCTCCCAGAGCACGACGCCGGCCACCGCCGGCGGACCTTTCCCGGTAGGTCATGCCTCTATCCTGCCGCACCGGGCCGACGCCGCGGTCGCGCCGCCGCGGCCCGCCCGGGACGGTGACCGGCCGATACGCCCGGACTGGCCGGCCGCGCGGAGATCGTCCGTTATGGTGGTCAGCGGTCTTGTTCTCATGATGCGGCCGCCGGGTGCGGCCGAGCGTTCCTCCCCGTCTCGGCATGCCGCCGGTCCGTCGCGCATGCCCGGGCCAGCCGGGGCCGGAGCACCGTCCCATGTCAGCATCGCGCGCCGAGCCCGTGCTTCCCGCCGAGCCCGTGCTTCCCGCCGCGCCCGCGCTTCCCGCCGCGCCGCCGGCCGCCGCCGCGCCGCCTGATCCCGGCCAGCCTGCCCGGCCCGCGCTGAGCGACCGGCTGCCGCGGCCCTGGCTGTTCCCGCTGCTGGTGCTGGCCGGGACGTGGGTGCTGATCGCCGTCACCTGGCGGGTCTCCAGCGCGATCTACCACGTGAGCTGGCCGTGGTCGTTCTCCTTCGGGTACAAGGACGCCGGCTTCTTCGCCCGGATCGCCCAGCACGGGTACCCCGCGACGCTGCACCCGCCGCCGGGGGCGGTGCGCAAGGCGGGCTGGGCGGCGTTCTTCCCGCTGTTCCCGGCGCTGATCCGGCTGGCCGGCTACGTGACCCCCGGCAGCGTCATCATGGCCGGGCTGGTCGTGGTGGTGGCATCGGGGGCGGCGGCGTCGGTGCTGGTCTGGATGCTGGCCGACCGCGTCGCCGGGCGGCGGGCGGCGGACCGGTCGGTGCTGCTGTTCTGCCTGTTCCCGGGGGCGATGGCCCTGGGCATGCTGTACTCCGACGCGCTGGGGGTGGCGCTGGGCGCGGGCACGCTGCTGGCCCTGCTCAGCCGGCGGTGGGTGCTGGCCGGGACGCTGGCGCTGCTGGCCAGCGCGGAGGCGCCGATGCTGATCGTGCTGGCGGTGGTGGCCGGGGTCGCCGCGCTGCACGCCATCTGGACGCGCCGGGAGTGGCGGGCGCTGGCGGCGCCGGCCCTGGCCCCGCTGGGCATGCTGGGCTACTTCGCCTACCTGGGCCACCGGTACCACGACTACCTGTTCTGGTTCAGCGTCGAGCAGCAGGGCTGGAACGGCCACGTGGACCTCGGCGCGCGCACGGCGCACATCCTGCTGTGGTCCGACCCGGCGGCGACGCGGTACCCGGCGTACAACGTGCTGCTGATCGCGGTGTTCGCGGCCACGGTGGCCGGGCTGGTGCTCATGCTCCGGGCCCGGCTGCCGGTCCCGCTGACCCTGTACAGCGCGCTCATCGTCATCACGGTGGTGGTGTCCTCGGTGCCGAACCTGAAGCCCCGGCTGATCTGGGCCGCGTTCGGCATCTTCATCGGGGCCGGGGCCAGGCTGCCGCGCGCGGTGTACTGGCCGGCGCTGGCGGTCTCGGCGGCGGCCCTGGTGTTCTTCGTCGGCTGGTGGCCGCACAACCCGCTCGCGCCCCCGCCCTGAGCCGGCGCCAGACCGGGTGCTAGCTCGCGTAGTCCAGCAGGGGCTGGGCGCGGCTCGGGTGGCGGAGCTTGGACAGCGACTGCTTCTCCAGCTGCCGGATCCGCTCCCGGGTCAGGCCGAGCGCCTTGCCGATCTCGTCCAGCGTGTGCGGGTTGCCGTCGTACAGGCCGAACCGCATCGACATGATGGTCGCCTCGCGCGGGGTCAGCGCGTCCAGCGCGTGCCGCAGCTGGTCGGCCATCAGCTGCCGGTCGACCAGCTCGGACGCCTCGGGCGCGTCGATGTCCTCGATCAGGTCACCGATGCTGGTCTCGCCGTCCTCGCCGATGGTGGAGTCCAGGCTGATCGGCTGCCGGCTGGTGCGCAGCAGCTCCTCGATCTGGTCCGGGGTCCGGTCCAGCTCGACGGCCAGCTCCTCCGGGGTCGGCTCGCGGCCCAGCCGCTGGTGCATGTCCCGCTCGACCCGGCTGAGCTTGCTCAGCATCTCCAGCACGTGCACCGGCAGCCGGATGGTGCGGGCCGAGTCGGCGAAGCCGCGCTGGATGGCCTGCCGGATCCACCACATGGCGTAGGTGGAGAACTTGTAGCCCTTGGTGTAGTCGAACTTCTCGACGGCCCGGATCAGCCCGAGGTTGCCCTCCTGCACGACGTCGAGCAGGGACAGGCCGCGGTCGCTGTACTTCTTGGCCACCGAGACGACCAGCCGCAGGTTGGCCTCCAGCATGTGGGCCTTGGCCCGGCGGCCATCCTCGGCGACCAGTTCCAGGTCGGCCCGGTAGTGCCTGGCCAGGCTGCTGTCGGTGGCCAGCTTGTGCTCGGCGAACAGGCCCGGCCTCGATCCGCTTGGCCAGCTCGACTTCCTCCTCGGCGGTCAGCAGGCTGCGCCGGCCGATCGACTTGAGGTAGGTGTGCACCGAGTCGCCCATGACCGAGGTCTGGTCATCCAGGTCGCTCTCGGACAGGGTGCCGAGGCTGTCGGCCGCCTCGGACAGCGCCGTCTCGGCCCGGGCCGGGTCGGCCAGGCCGCTGGCCAGCGCCTCGTCGGTCATCTCGGTCTCCGTGAGCGGGCCGGCCGGGGCGGGCGCCCCGTCGGCGGGCACGGCACGGGCCGTGCGCCGGGCGGTGGCGCGTCCCCGCGCGCCGGGCCGGGCCGCGACGGCCTTGTGACGTCGCTGAGCCGCGTCGCCATGAGCCGGGTCGCCATGAGGTCGCGGGTCCGCGGGCCCGGCGCCGCCGGGCGGGTGCCGCTCGCGGCGGGCACGGCCTCGGGCTCGTTGCCGAGCTGAACGCCGGCCTCGGTAAGCTCGCGGATGATCGAGCGAGCCTCAGTCGGGGACATGCGCGCCTGCTCGAAGGCAGCCCGCAGCTGGGCAGGGACAGGTGGCCCTGACCTCGGCCGTGCTGGATCAGCTGGTCCAGCTGGGCAATGGTCGCCTCGTCGTCGTGCCGGCGGGTTGCGGCTGTCGCCGTCCTGGGCATGAGGCATACCTCCCTTCGTGGGCTTGTCGCGCATGCGCCGCTCACTGCGTCCTGGCCTGGAGCGCATCATGTTCGCGGGCGGGGCGGCGCATACTTGGCAGCGCCGATTCCGCGCACTATCTTGTAACGCATAGCACGGCGAGATGTTCCCGTGCGGCTACGTTGTGCCCGCATCTGGCTGGGCTGCTGTCCTATTTTCCGTATCCGTGTGACTTATGCGCGCCCGCCGGCGATCTGCGCGCAGCGCCTGCCGGTCCGGCTTCCCGGAAGCTCAGCATCGGGATCTGCGCCACGAAGACCATCCGCCGCGGCGCCGCGTAGCCGGGCAGCCGCTCCCTGACCTGCTCGCGCAGCCAGCCCAGCTCCGGGGGAGCGGCCCCGTCGGCCGGAACGATGACCGCGGTCACGGCCTCGCCCCACTCCTGGTCCGCCACCCCGACCACGACAACGTCCCTGACCCCGGCGATGGTTCCCAGCACGGTCTCGACCTCGCCGGGGACGACCTTCTCGCCGCCGGAGTTGATCACGTCGTCGGCCCGGCCGCGCACCGCCAGCCGGCCGTCGGCCCCGATCTGGCCCAGGTCGGAGGTCCAGAACCACCGCTCGCTGCCAGAATCGCCCGCATGCCGCCCGCCCCCGTCCGGCCCGCCCCCGTCCGGCCAGTACCCGCTGAACAGCACCGGCCCGGCGATGCCGATCACGCCCGTCCGGCCCGGTGCGCACCCGGACCCCGTCCAGCGGCAGCCCGTCGTACACGCAGCCGCCGCAGGTCTCCGACATGCCGTAGGTGGTGATCACCCGGGCGCCGGCCGCGCGGGCCTCGGCCAGCAGGCCGGGCGGTGGCGCGGCCCCGCCGAGCAGGATCGCGTCGAACGCGGCCACCGGGGCGCCCGGCGTCCAGCAGCCGGCGTAGCTGAGTGGGACCAGGGAGACGTAGCCGCAGCCGCAGTCCGCCGCGACCGCCGGGTCGGCCCGGGTGGTGACCACCGGGCTGGTCCCGGCCAGCAGCGACCGGACCAGCACCTGCAGCCCGGCCACGTGGAAGCCGGGCAGGCAGCACAGCCAGCGGGCCGCCGGGCACGGCGCCGATCCGGTCCAGCGACGCCGCCGCCGACGCCCGCAGCGCGGCCGCGGACAGCTGCGACGCCCTTGGGCCGCCCGGTCGACCCGGAGGTGGCGACGACCACCGCGGTACCGGCCGCCACGCCCGGCGGCCGGGGCAGCCCCGGCCGGGGCAATGCCGTCGGCGGTCTCGACGGCGTCGGGCTGGAACACCGCCAGCAGGTCGCGCAGCCGCGCGGCGGGCAGGCCGGGGTCCAGCGGCAGGATGGCCGGGCCGAGCCGTCCAGGGCGGCGGCCAGCCGGCCAAGCAGCCGCCCCCCGCCCGGCTCAGGCGGGAGCAGGACCGCATGCAGGGCGCGGGCACTCACGAACTAAGGTTAGTGGGCGAATCAGCCAGGGCCCGGCGGGCAGCCGGCCAGCAGGCATCGGGAAGGTGAGCTGTGGTCGACTGGAAGGCGTCCGGGCCGGCGGCCGGGCCGGAGTACGGCGACATCATCTACGAGACCGCCGAGGGCATCGCCAAGATCACCATCAACCGCCCCGAGGTGCGCAACGCGTTCCGCCCGCAGACCCTGTTCGAACTGGCGCAGGCGTTCAGCGCGGCCCGCGACGACCCGTCGATCGGCGTGATCATCCTGACCGGGGCCGGCGACAAGGCGTTCTGCTCCGGCGGCGACCAGCGCATCCGCGGCGACGACGGATACGTCGGGGCCGACGGCGTCGGCCGGCTGAACGTGCTGGACCTCCAGGTGCAGATCCGCCGGACGCCCAAGCCGGTGATCGCCATGGTGGCGGGCTACGCCATCGGCGGCGGGCACGTGCTGCACGTGTGCTGCGACCTGACCATCGCCGCCGACAACGCGATCTTCGGCCAGACCGGCCCGAAGGTCGGCTCGTTCGACGCGGGCTACGGCTCGTCGCTGCTGGCCGCCACCGTCGGGCTGAAGAAGGCCCGCGAGATCTGGTACCTGTGCCGCCAGTACAGCGCGGCCGAGGCGCTGCAGATGGGCCTGGTCAACACCGTCGTGCCGCTGGAGCGGCTGGAGGAGGAGACGGTCAGCCTGGGCCCGCGAGATGCTGGCCAAGTCGCCGCTGGCGCTGCGGATGCTGAAGGGCGCGCTGAACGCGGTCACCGACGGCGCGGCGGGCATGCAGCAGTTCGCCGGCGACGCGACCATGCTGTACTACATGAGCGAGGAAGCCCAGGAGGGCCGGGACGCCTACGTGGCCAAGCGCGCGCCGGACTTCAGCCAGTTCCCGCGCCGGCCGTGACCGCGCCCGGCACCAGCGCGCCGGGTGCCGCGCTCGCCCGCCGGGCCGCCCCGCTCTGGCCGCGCCATGCTGGCGTCGGCCCGGGCGTTCGCGATCCCGATGCGGACCCGCTTCCGCGGCATCACCGTGCGCGAGGGCGCGCTGGTGCAGGGACCCGCCGGGTGGGGCGAGTTCTCCCCGTTCGCCGAGTACGGGCCGCGCGAGTGCGCCCGCTGGCTGGCCTGCGCGCTGGAGGCGGCGCTGGACGGCTGGCCCGCCCCGGTCCGCGACCGGGTGCCGGTCAACGTCACCGTGCCCGCCGTCGGCCCCGAGCAGGCCCGGGCCATCGTGGCCGCGTCCGGCGCCCGGACGGCCAAGGTCAAGGTGGCCGAGCCGGGCGAGCCGGAGTCGGCCGACCTGGCCCGGGTCGAGGCCGTCCGCGACGCGCTCGGCCCGGCCGGGAAGCTGCGGATCGACGCGAACGCCGGCTGGGACGTGCCCGCCGCGGCCCGGATGCTGGCCGCGCTGGCCCGGTTCGACCTGGAGTACGCCGAGCAGCCCTGCGCCACGCTGGACGACCTGGCCGCGCTGCGCCGCCTGACCAGCGTGCCGCTGGCCGCCGATGAGTCGATCCGCCGGGCCGAGGACCCGCTGCGGGTCCGGGCGGCCGGCGCCGCTGACATCGTGGTGATCAAGGCCCAGCCGCTGGGCGGGGTCCGGGCCGGGCTGGAGATCGCGGCGGCGTGCGGCCTGCCCGCCGTGGTGTCCAGCGCGGTGGAGTCCTCGGTCGGCCTGGCCGCGGGCGTGGCCCTGGCCGCCGCGCTGCCCGACCTGCGGTTACGCCTGCGGCCTGGCCACCCGCTCGCTGCTGACCGGCGATGTCACCACCCATTCCCTGGAGGAACGCGATGGCCACCTGCCGGTCGTGTCCGCCCCGCCGGCGCCGGACTCGCTGACCGCCTGGGAGATCGACCCGGCCCGGTGGCGCGCCCGGATGGCGGCCGCGGCGGCGGAACTGGGCCTGCCCGGCGAGCCAGGCCGCCCCGGCGGCGACAGCCGGTGAACCCGTCGACCGCCCTGGCCCGGGTCCTGGTCGACGAGCTTCGCCGGTGCGGCCTGCGGGACATCGTCCTGGCCCCCGGCTCGCGCAGCGCCCCGCTGGCCATGGCCGCCCACGCGGCCAGCGCGGCCGGCCCGGGCGGGCTGCGGCTGCACGTCCGGCTCGACGAGCGGTCGGCCGCGTTCCTGGCCCTGGGGCTGAGCCGGGCCAGCGGCCGGCCGACCGCGGTGCTGTGCACGTCGGGAACGGCGGCGGC
This sequence comes from uncultured Actinomycetota bacterium, assembly GCA_963731085.1. Taxonomy (GTDB): domain Bacteria; phylum Actinomycetota; class Actinomycetes; order Streptosporangiales; family Streptosporangiaceae; genus DASUBV01. Next base: position 644,371 of record CAVSUF010000018.1, on the reverse strand, counting down.
GCACTTCCACGCGGCGGTCATCGAGGCCGACGAGGCGGCGGTGCCGCTGCTGGTGCTGACCGCCGACCGGCCGCCGGAACTGCGCGGCACCGGCGCCAGCCAGGTCATCGACCAGCTGCGCCTGTACGGGCCGGCGGTGCGCTGGTTCTGCGAGGTCGGGGTGCCGGAGGCCGGCCCGGACGGCGCGGCCCGCCCGGGCCAGGCCCGTTACTGGCGGTCGATGGCCTGCCAGGCGTGGGCGCGGGCGGCGGGCACGGCCGGCGGCCCGCCCGGGCCGGTGCACCTGAACCTGGCGTTCCGCGAGCCGCTGGTCCCCGCCGACGCCAGCCCGGACGACACCAGCCCCGCCGACGCCAGCCCGGACTGGGGCCTGGGCGGCCGTCCGGGCCGGGAGCCGTGGACCCGCTTCGCCGGGCCGGCGCTGGACCTGCCGTGGGCCGAGCGCGGGGTGATCGTCGCCGGGGACGGCGCCCGCGACCCGGCCGCGCTGGCCGCGCTGGCCGAGGCGGCGGGCTGGCCGCTGCTGGCCGAGCCGTCGTCGGGGGCGCGGCGCGGGCCGGCCGCGCTATCGGCGTACCCGTACCTGCTGGCCTCGGCCGGAGTTCCTGGCCGCCCACCGGCCCGACGTGATCGTGTCGGCGGGCCGCCCCGGGCTGTCCCGGCCGCAGCTGGCCCTGCTGCGCGGCCCGGACGGCCAGCCGCCGGCCCGGCACGTGGTGCTGGCCAGGCTCGCCGGGCCGCTGGGCTGACCCGGCCCGGACCGCGACCGACGTGACCGCCGCGATCGTCCTGACCGGGGACTCGGCCGATGATAACAGCAAGAGGCGGCCATCGGGCTGGCTGCGGGCCTGGCAGGCCGCCGCCGCGGCGGCCCGGGCGGCGGCCGACGCCGTGCTGGACGACAGCGGGCTGAGCGAGCCCCGGCTGGCCCGCGATGTGGCGGCGCTGCTGCCGGACGGGGCGCTGCTGTGGGCGGCGTCCAGCCTGCCCGTGCGCGACCTCGACCAGCAGATGGGGGCCCGCGCCGGGCTGCGCGTTCTCGCTAATAGGGGGGCCAGCGGGATCGACGGGCTGGTGTCGGCGGCCATCGGCGCGGCGCTCGCTCATCAGGCGGCGGGCGGCGGGCCGGCCGTGGCGCTGCTCGGCGACCTGGCGCTGCTGCATGACAGCCCGGGGCTGATGCTGGGGCCGGACGAGGCCCGGCCGGACCTGTGCCTGCTGGTGGTCAACAACGACGGCGGCGGCATCTTCTCCCAGCTGGAGCAGGCCGCCTACCCGGAGTCGTTCGAGCGGGTCTTCGGCACGCCGCACGGCGCCGACGTGACGGCCCTGGCGGCGGCGGCCGGGCTGCCGTATACCCGGGTGACCGAGCCGGGCGGGCTGGCGGCGGCGCTGGGCCGGCCGGGCCTGCACGTGGCCGAGGTGCGGACCAGCCGGGCGGCGGGCACGGCGCTGCGGCGGGAGCTCAGCCGGGCCGCGACGGCGGCGGTCCACGCCGAAATGACGAAGGCAGGGGCGTCACCGCTCCCTGCCAGTTTCAATCTATAGCGCACCCCGGGGCTTGCCGCAAGACCCGGGTCGTGCCGTAGAGTCCCCGGCCGAAGCCAAGAGACCCGGGGGTTCTCATGATTGACGTGATCGTCGCCGGCGGGGGGCCGACCGGCCTGATGCTGGCCAGCGAGCTGCGGCTGCACGGCGTGCACGTGGTCGTGCTGGAGAAGGACGCGGAGCCGACCAGGATCGTCCGCGCGCTCGGCCTGCACGCGCGCAGCATCGAGATCATGGATCAGCGCGGCCTGCTGGACCGGTTCCTGGCGCTCGGGCAGCAGTACCCGGCCGGCGGCTTCGCCGGCATCAGCAGGCCGGCGCCCCGGCTGGACACCTCCGTTCCGTACACCCTGGGCATCCCGCAGCCCGTCGTCGACCGCCTGCTGGCCGAGCACGCCATCGAGGCCGGCGCCGAGATCCGCCGCGGCCGGGAGCTGACCGGGCTGAGCCAGGACGAGGACGGGGTGACCGTCGAGCTGGCCGACGGCACGAGCCTGCGCTCGCGTTACCTCGCCGGCTGCGACGGCGGCCGCAGCACGGTGCGCGGGCTGCTCGGCGTCGGCTTCCCCGGCGAGCCCGCCACGGCGCAGACGCTGCTGGGCGAGATGGAGGTGACGCAGGATCCGGCGGCGGTGGCGGCCATCGTCGCGGAGGTCCGCAAGACCCAGCTGCGGTTCGGCGTCATCCCCCTCGGGGAGGGGGTGTGCCGCGTCGTCGTGCCCGCCGAGGGAGTGGCCGAGGACCGCACGGTCCCGCCGACCATCGAGGAGTTCCGCCAGCAGCTGCGGGCTTTCGCGGGCACGGACTTCGGCGTGCACTCGCCGCGCTGGCTGTCCCGTTTCGGGGACGCGACCCGGCTGGCCGACCGCTACCGGGCCGGCCGGGTGCTGCTGGCCGGCGACGCGGCGCACATCCACCCGCCGACCGGCGGGCAGGGGCTCAACCTCGGCATCCAGGACGCGTTCAACCTGGGCTGGAAGCTGGCCGCCGAGATCGGCGGCCGGGCACCGGAGGGACTGCTGGACAGCTACCAGGCCGAACGGCGCCCGGTGGCCGCCGACGTGCTGGACAGCACCCGGGCGCAGATCGAGCTGATGTCCACGGAGCCGGGCCCGCGGGCCGTGCGCCGGCTGCTGTCGCAGCTGATGGACTTCGAGGAGGTCAACCGGTACCTGATCGAGAAGGTCGCGGCGATCGGGGTGCGCTATGACTTCGGCGCGGGGCATGAGCTGGCCGGCCGGAGGCTGCGCGACACGAGGCTGAAGCGGGGGCGCCTGTACGAGCTGATGCGCGGCGGCCGCGGGCTGCTGCTCGACCAGGCCGGCCTGCTCGGCGGCGGGCTGGGCCGACCGGGTCGACCACGTCGTCGATGTCAGCGAGGAGCTGGACGTGCCCGCGGTGCTGCTGCGGCCCGACGGCCACGTGGCGTGGGCCGGCGCGGACCAGCCGGGCCTGCGCGGCCCGCTCGCCCGATGGTTCGGCGCGGCTAGCTGATCCGGACCCGGGGGTCGAGGAGCGAGTACAGCAGGTCGACGATGATGTTGGCGACGACCACGAACGCCGCCGCGAAGATCACGAATCCGATGATCACCGGCAGGTTGTCGGTGTCGATGGCGGCCACCGACACCGCGCCCAGGCCGTTGAGCCCGAACACCTGCTCCACCACGACGACGCCGCCGAGCAGCGAGCCGATGTCGATGCCGAGCTGGGACACGACCGGGGTCAGCGCGGCCCGGACGCCGTGCCGGTAGATGACCCGGCGCTCGGACAGGCCCTTGGCCCGGGCGGTGCGGATGTAGTCCTCGCCCAGGGTGTCCAGCAGCGAGCCGCGCGACAGCCGGGTGTAGATGGCGGCCTGGACGGTGGCCAGGGTGATCCAGGGCAGCAGCAGGTGCCCGATCCACGGGCCGATGCCCGACGACAGGCCGGCGTAGCCGTCCTGGATGAACGTGAACCCGTGCTGGTTCAGCGGCAGGAACACCACCAGCAGCAGCAGCTCGCCGAGCACGAACACCGGCATGGAGATGCCGACCAGCACGCCGACGGTGGAGACCCGGTCGAACAGGCTGCGCGCCCGGGTGGCCGACAGGATGCCGACCGACAGGCCGATGATCAGCCACAGGATCACGCCGCCGATGACGACCGAGGCGGTGATGCGGCAGGTCCTGCTTGACGATCGTGTTGACCGACTCCTGGCTGTAGTACGAGAAGCCCAGGTTGCCGTGCACCAGCTTGTCGAGGAAGTGCCAGTACTGCGTGAGGATCGGATCGTTCAGGCCGAGCTGCTTGATCGTCTCGTTGATGACCGCGGGGGAGGCGGCGCGGCCGGCCAGCAGGCGGCCGACGGTCTCGACCGGCCGGGCGAAGAACAGCACGAACGTCACGGTGCTGACCGCCCAGAGCACGATGATGCCGGTCAGGATGCGCCGGATCAGGAAGCGGAGGAGATGCATCAGTGCGCCCTTAGCTGCCGCGGCCGGCGGCTCGGCCGCCGGGCCGGTGTCGGACAGTGCTGGCCGCGGACCGGCGGCGGCGCTGTTTCCGGCCGCGCTTGCGGTCGCTGCTGGCTGGCGAAGATCCGCTCGGTGCGCGGGTCCATGGCGTCGCGGATGCCGTCGCCCAGCAGGTTGAAGGCCAGGGTGGTGATCAGCAGCGCGGCGGCCGGGAACACCACGTACCACCACGCCTGCTGGTAGAAGTTGGCCGCCTCGGCCAGGATGTTCCCCCAGCTCGCGGTGGGCTCCTGAATGCCCAGGCCGAGAAACGACAGCGTGGCCTCGAACACGATCGCCGACGGGATCAGCAGCGTGGCCAGGACCAGCACGGGGGCCAGCAGGTTGGGCAGGATGTCGATGAACATGATCCGCCACGGGCTGGCGCCCAGTGACCGGGCCGCCTCGACGTACTCCTTCTCCTTCAGCGACAGGGTCTGGCCCCGGACGATCCGGGCCACCGCGGCCCAGGAGAAGAACGAGATGACCGCGATGATGATGGTCAGGCTGGGGCCGAACCGGGCGGCCAGGGCCAGGGCCAGCACCACGTAGGGGAAGGCCAGCACGCCGTCGATGAACCGGGCCAGCACCCCGTCGACCCAGCCGCCGAAGTACCCGGCCATCAGGCCGATGGACACGCCCGCCACCGTGGCGATGGCGGTGGTGACCACGCCGACGAACAGGGAGATCCGGGCGCCGTACAGGATCCGGATGAACAGGTCCCGGCCGACCGAGTCGGTGCCCAGCCAGAACCCGTGGGTGCCGGGCGACACCGGCAGCCCGGAGGCGGTCTCGCCGCTGTCCGGGAACGTGGCGTCGGCGCCGTGGTGGACCAGGCCGGCGAAGGCCGGCGCGGCGATGGCCAGCGCGGCCACCGCCAGGATCACGATGACCGAGATCAGCGCCATCTTGTCGTGCAGCAGCCGGCGCCAGGTCGAGCTGCCACTGGCTGCGGCCCTCGATGGCCTTCTCGGGGCCGGTGTCGGACTGGACCTCGAGCTCGGTGACGATGCTCATGCCGCTCCCGTCCTGCTGGCCCGGCCCATCCGCGCGAAGCTCTCGCCTGCCGCCACCGGGAAGTGGCAGGCGGTCAGGTGGCTGACCGGGTCGCCGGCCTTGGCCTCCAGGGGCGGCTCCTGCTGCCCGCACAGGTCCTGGGCCTTGGGGCAGCGGGGGTGGAACCGGCACCCGGACGGCGGGTTGATCGGGGACGGCACGTCGCCGGTGAGGATGATCCGCTGGCGGCTGGCCGCCGCCTCGGGGTCGGCCGACGGCACCGCGGACAGCAGCGCGTTGGTGTACGGGTGGCGGGGGGTGTCGTAGACCTGCCCCTTGGGGCCGGACTCGGCGATCCGGCCCAGGTACATGACCGTGACCGAGTGGCTGACGTGCCGCACGACCTCCAGGTCGTGGGCGATGAACAGGTAGGACAGGCCGAAGTCGTCCTGCAGGTCGGCCAGCAGGTTCAGCACCTGGGCCTGGATCGAGACGTCCAGCGCGGATACCGGCTCGTCGCAGATGATCAGCTTGGGCTGCAGGGCCAGCGCCCGGGCTACGCCGATGCGCTGCCGCTGGCCGCCGGAGAACTCGGCCGGGAACCGGTTGTAGTGCTCGGGGTTGAGCCCGACCCGGGCCATCAGGTCCTGCACCTTGCGCTTGCGCTCGGCCCCGCTGGCGGTCTTGTGCACGGCGAACGGCTCGCCGATGATCGCGCCGACCCGGCGGCGGGGGTTCAGTGAGCCGTACGGGTCCTGGAAGATCATCTGGATCTCGCGGCGGTAGGGCTGCATGGCCCGGCGGGACAGGTTGGTGATGTCCTGGCCCTCGAACGTGACCGTCCCGGAGGTGACCGGGATCAGGCCGGCGATGCAGCGGGCCAGGGTGGACTTGCCGCAGCCGGTCTCGCCGACCAGCCCGAGGGTCTTGCCCGCGGCGGATGGCCAGCGAGACGCCGTCCACGGCCTGGACCTGACCGACCGTGCGGCGCGAACACGCTGCTGCCGCGGATCGGGAAGTACTTGACCAGGTTGTCCACCCGGACCAGGACGTCTGTCTCCGGCACCGTGTCATCGGAGGTCACCGGATGCTCCCCTCGATGTCTGACGTGGTATCGGCGCTGGTCAGCGGGCTGTCGGCGATGGCCTGGGCGACCTCGGCCGCCTCGCCGTGCCGGTGCTCGCCGACCACCTTGAGCCGAGTCCCTCGGCCTCGCGGCCGAGCCCGGCGACGCCTGCCGGCAGCCAGCAGGCCGACCGGTGGGCGCCGTCCGTCGCCGACCGCGGCGAGCGGCGGCTCCTCGGTCAGGCACCGGTCCATGACGTAGGCGCAGCGCGGGTGGAACTTGCAGCCGGACGGCAGGTTGATCAGGCTGGGCGGCTGCCCGGCGATCGGCTTGAGCCGGCCCACGGCCGCCGAGCTGTTCGGGATCGACTCCAGCAGGCCCTTGGTGTAGGGGTGGTGCGGCTCGTAGAAGATGTCGTGCTTGGCCGCCTTCTCGGCGGCCCGGCCCGCGTACATCACCATGACCTGGTCGGCGATGTCGGCGACCACGCCGAGGTCGTGGGTGATCATGATCAGCGCGGTGTCCGACTCGCGCTGCAGGTCCAGCAGCAGGTCCAGGATCTGGGCCTGGACGGTGGCGTCCAGGGCGGTGGTGGGCTCGTCCGCGATGATCATCTTGGGGCTGAGGGACAGCGCCATCGCGATCATCACGCGCTGCCGCATGCCGCCGGAGAACTGGTGCGGGTACTCGTCGACCCGCTGCCGGGGCTGCGGGATGCCGACCCGGGCCAGCAGCTCGACGGCCCGCTCGCGGCCCTGCGCCTTGGTGACCGACTTGTCGTGCGCCGCGGACCATCTCGGCGATCTGCCAGCCCACCTTGTACAGCGGGTGCAGGCTGGTCAGCGGGTCCTGGAAGATCACCGCGATCTCCGCGCCGCGGATCTTGCGGATCTGGTCCTCGCGCATCGAGATCAGGTCCGTGCCGTTGAACACCGCCTGGCCCGTGACCTCGCCGCCGGGGGTGAGCCGGAGCAGGGTCTGGGTCAGGACGGTCTTGCCGCTGCCGGACTCGCCGACGATGCCGAGCGTCTGCCCGGCGTCGACGCTGAACGAGACCCCGCGAACCGCCTGGACGAGGCCATCGGCGGTCGGGAAGCTGACCCGCAGGTCGGTCACCTCAAGCAGGCTCACTGCTGGCTTGTCACTTGTCCTTCCGGCCGCCCGCCGGGGGATGCCGGCGGCCAGCATGCCCGGTCCGCCCGGGCGCTGGTGGCGCCCGGGCGGACCGGCTGCGTTCTCGTCAGGATCGCGTTCTATCCTGCCTGGTCAGCTGCCGCTGATCCAGAGGTTGGTGATGTCCGGGTCGCCGATGTGCGGCTGGAACGCGCCCGGCCCGTGGATCCGGGAGGTGGTGTAGGATCGGGAACTTCTGGGACTGGATGGGCACGATCAGCGCCTGCTGGATGGCCAGCGTGTTGGCCTGCCCCCACAGCTTCCCGGCCGCGGAGACGGTCGTCGCCGACTCGGCCTGCTTGATCAGGCTGTCCATCTGGCTGCTGCAGTAGCAGCCGTAGTTGATGGTGTTGACCTGGCAGTCGGTCTGGAACATCGGCGGGATGATGGTCCGGCCGTTGTTGCCGAACCAGTCCGGGATCCAGCCGGGCTGGCCCATGTCCCAGGTGCCGGCCTTGGCGTTGACCGGGGCGTTGCCCAGGTCGGTGAAGATGCTGGAGCCGGGCTCGGACTTGCCGTTCAGCGTGATCCCGCACGGCTTGAGGCTGGCCTGGATGGCGGTGAACGCCGAGGTGTTGACCGAGTCGTTCGGGTACAGGTAGTTCAGCGTGAGGCCGCCGGTCACCCCGGCCTTCTTCAGGTCGGCCTTGCACTGGGTGATGTTGTCGCCGTTGCCGTACGGGCTGTTGGCCAGGGCGCCCACGTTGCCCGGCGGGATGGCGCTGCCGATCACCGTGGTGACGGCCGGGCCGCCGTAGACCTTCTGCACGGCCGACTTGTCGAGGGCGACCTCGACGGCCTGGCGGACGCCGAGCTTGCCCATGGCGCCGCCGGAGTTCGGGCTGCGCAGGTTGAAGACCACGTACGGGAAGACGTTGGTCCAGGCGCCAGACCGACGAAGTTCGGCTCGTTCTTGGCCAGCAGGCCGGGGATGGACGGCGGGTTGATCGAGGTGTCCATCGGCAGGTCCTGGCTGCCCGCCTCCATGTCGGTCACCTGGGTCTGGGCCGAGGTGACGCCCTCGGTGACCTGACCACGCTGGACACGTACTGGTGCCGGATCGGGTCCGTGGACTGCTTCCAGGCCGGGTTCTTGGCCATCGTGATCGACGTGCCCGGCTTGTACGAGGTGATCTGGTACGGGCCGTCGGAGATGGTGTTCTGGTCCAGGGCCAGGCTGTTCGGCACGAAGGCGTCGTACTCGACCGGCCGGGCCGAGGCGAACGGCATGGCCATGATGTTGAGGAAGTCGCTGGCCGGCTGGGTCAGGTTGACGGTCAGCGTGGTGCCGCTGGCGGACAGGCCGGAAATGGTGTGGCTGTTCTGGAAGCTCGCGATGTTGGCCGCGGTCGGGGCGTTCGACTTGCTGGCGAAGAACGCGGTCTCCGCGTTGCAGTAGGTCGTCATGCCCGCGATGGTGGCTTCGAAGTAGTCGATGTTGCCGACGAAGCCGCCCGGCGCCGGGTTGCAGAACGCCTTGAACTCGCGGATGAAGTCGGCGCCGGTAACCTGCCGGGCCGGCGTGGTGTTCCAGTCGACGCCCTGGCGGATGTGGAAGGTGTAGGTCTTCCCGCTGTTGCTGATCCCGCCGTTGGAGGTGCTCGGCACCACGGTGGCGGCGTCGGCGACCGGCGTGGTCGCCTTCGTCCAGGCCGCGCTGGTGGTGCTGGTCGCGGGGGAGGCAGGGTAGGACAGCAGCTGGCGGGTGTAAGCGCGCTCCAGCATGTAGTCCGCGGTGTAGTAGGCCGGGACCGGGTCGATGTGGTCCGGGCCGGAGGCTGCCACGATGTGCAGCGTGCCGCCCTTGACGGGGGTGCCGCCGGTGGACGACGAGGTGTTGCCGGATGAGTTCGCCGCAGGCGGCCAGTCCGCCAGCAGCAAGCGCCACCGCGGCGAGCGCGGCAATCCGCTTGGGCTGATAAGCCATCGAGGTTAACTCCTTCGTTGCCAGGCACGCCGCCCGGAACACGCGACGATCATCCTAGGTGGGTGCGCGCACAGAACATCGCATCTGTACCCAGGAAAGCAAGCGCGGCGATAAGGTTTACGTAACCGCAACTGTCCTGTGACAAAACCTGCTGGATTCCTGCCGGTTTCCCCTAGGACCCTAACTGGCCAGGGACGATGCCCGAACACGGGGCAGTCCGGAATCGGTTACCGCGGGTAAGGATCCGCTCAGCTCTCGATGGCCTGCTGCACGGGGCGGAACTTGGCCTGGGTCTCGGCCAGCTCGGCGGCCGGGTCGGAGTCGGCCACGATCCCGCAGCCCGCGAACAGCCGGGCGCGCGCGCCGTCGAGCTGGGCGCAGCGCAGCGCGATGCCCCACTCGCCGTTGCCGGCCGCGTCGACCCAGCCGACCGGGCCGGCGTACCGGCCGCGGTCCATCTCCTCCAGCTCGCGGATCACCTCGATGGCCGCGGCCGACGGCGTGCCGCCCACCGCGGCGGTCGGGTGCAGCGCGGCGGCCAGGGCCAGCGCCGACGGCTGGTCTCCGGGATGGGGACCGGCCCGGCTGGCCAGGCGGCCCGTCACCGTGGTGGCCAGGTGCTGCACGTTGGCCAGCCGCAGCAGCGCGGGCCGGGCGGCCACGGTGAGGTCGGCGCACAGCGGGGCCAGCGCGGCCCGCACGTCGGCTACCGCGTAGCCGTGCTCCTCGACGTTCTTGGCCGACGCCAGCAGCCCGCTGCCGAGCCCGTCGTCCTCGGCCGGGCTGCCGCCGCGCGGCGCGGTCCCGGCCAGCACCAGCGAGCGGACCTGCTGCCCCGCGCGCCGGATCAGCAGCTCGGGGGTGGCGCCGATCAGGCCGGCGCAGGAGAACGTGTAGCAGTCCGGGTACCGCGCGGGCCAGCCGGGCCAGCAGGAGCCGGGGGTCGACCGGGGCCGGCGCCAGCGCCAGCAGGTCGCGGGCCAGGACCACCTTGCTCAGCTCGCCGGCCCTGATCCGGGCCACCGCGGCGGCCACGGCCTGCGCCCAGCGCGGCGCGCTCAGGGTGCCGTCACTCCACCGCACGTCGGCCGGGCCGGGGCCGGCCGGGCGGCCGGGCGCGCACGGCGGGCGGGCACGGGCGGGCCGCCGCCGGCCGGGCTGACCGTGGTCAGCCAGGCCCGCCCGTCCCGGCGGCCGACCAGCACGGCGGGCACGATCAGGACCGAGCCCTCGGACGCCGCGTCGAAGGTGAAGCTGCCGAACGCCACCGGGCCGCGGCCCGGGCCGCCGGCATCGCCAGCCCCGGCATCGCCGGCCCGGGGCCGCCGGTCACCCGGATGTCATCGAACAGCTCGCGCAGCCATTTCTCGCCCGCCGTGAACCGGTCCGCGCCGGCCGGCAAGGTCAGCCGGGCCGCCTCGCCCCAGCCGACCAGGCCGTCGCCGCGCCGGACCCAGCCGACGGCGCGGCGGCCGGGAAGCAAGGCGATCAGGTCACCGGGATCGGGAATCTCCGCCGTCGCCGCCGTCAGCCCGCGGCCGATGGCGTCCACGTCGGCTGCGGCGCGCTCGGGTCCCACGGCAGACCACTCTAGTTCGGCGGGGGCCGGGTTCCGCCGCCGCTACCCGCCGGGCGCGCCGCGAGCCGGGCCGCCCGTGCTAGGCTCGCCATTATCTCGTCAAAGTCAGTAGGAATTATAGGGAGAGGTTTCGCGCATGAGCCTGACGCTTCCCCCGGCACCGCCGCGCGGCGCCCCGCGCCCGCGCCCGCCCTCGGGCCTGCTCACCTGGCCCGGGTGGTCCGGGCCGTGGCCGCCTCGCCCGCGCTGTGGCAGCCGCTGGTCCGGTTCACCGAGGCCCGCCGCTGGTACAGCCGGATCGACCTGGCCGAGCCTGACCCCGGCTATGAGCTGTGGCTGCTGAGCTGGCTGCCGGGGCAGCAGACCGGGTTCCACGACCACGGCGGCGCCGCCGGGGCGTTCGCCGTGGCGGACGGCGCCCTGACCGAGCGGACCGGCCAGCCCGGCCGGCAGCAGACCCGCGCCCGGCTGCTGGGCACCGGCGCGGTGCGCGCGTTCGGCCCGGACCACCTGCACGACGTGGGTAACGCCGGCGGCCGGCCGGCGGTCAGCGTGCACGCCTACGCCCCGGCCCTGAGCCTGATGCGCCGCTACGAGATGACGGGGGCCGGCCTGGTGCTCCGCGTTACGGAATCAGCGGGTGGTTCCTGGTAGCCGCGGTTTCCCGCTGGTACTACCGCTGGCTACCTGGCGGCGGCATGATGGCTGCTGGCCGCCAGGATTGTCCCGGTCCGGGGCAGGTGCGGCAGTTGCCCCCACGCTGACGCACCAGGCCAGAGGTGATGACGAGTGCGCTCCCGCTCCCCGGCCGATGGCTGAGCCCGTCCGGCCCGGCCAGGTGTTCGGCGTCCGGCTGGCCGGCGGCCGTCCCCTCGGCCAGGAGGCCGCCACCGGCGTGACGTTCCACGGCCAGGACGCCAGCGAGGTCGCGGCCAAGGCCATCGCCCGGGTCAGCCCGACCAGCTGCGCGGCCCGGACCCGGCTGTACCGGGGCGGCGTGCTGGAGCAGGAGGGGTTCCCGGTCGCCCGGATCAGCGACTTCCTGCGGGACGAGAGCAGCGTCGTCTGGCTGGACCTGCACAACCCCGACCACGACGACCTGGCCGTGCTGAGCGAGGAGTTCGGCCTGCACCCGGTAGCCGTGGAGGACGCCGTCCAGTACCACGAGCGGCCCAAGCTGGACCGCTACCGCAGCCACCTGTTCCTGCTGGCCTATGCCGTGCACCTGGACCAGGCCAGCGGGGAGCTGATGACCAGCGAGCTGGGGGCGTTCGTCACGCCGCGGGCGCTGATCACCGTGCGCAAGGACGACCGGCTGGACATCGGCCGGGTGCTGGACTACTGGGACGGGAGCCCGGACCTGGCCTCCGGCGGGGTCAGCTTCCTGCTGCACGGCCTGCTCGACTTCATCGTGGACACCCACTTCCTGGCCGTGCAGGCCCTGGACGGCACGATCGAGGAGCTGGAGGATCAGCTGTTCTCGGCCAGCTCCCGGGACCAGGACGTGCAGCGCAAGAGCTTCGAGCTGCGCAAGAGCCTGGTCATGCTGCGCCGCATCGTGCTGCCCATGCGCGAGGTGGTCAACACGCTGATGCGCCGCGACCTGCACGTGGTCGGGGACGAGATGCACCCGTACTACCAGGACGTGTACGACCACGTGCTGCGGGCCACGGAGTGGACCGAGAGCCTGCGCGACCTGGTCACCACGATCCTGGAGACCAACCTGACCATCCAGGGCAACCGGATGAACGTCATCACCAAGAAGGTCACCAGCTGGGCCGCGATCATCGCGGTGCCGACCTTCGTGACCGGCTTCTACGGGATGAACGTGCCCTACCCGGGCTTCGGCAAGACGGCCGGGGTCGGCGTGGCGCTGGCCGTGATGGTGGTCACGGCGACGGTGCTGTACGTGGTGTTCCGGCGCAAGGACTGGCTGTAGGGGACCGGGGGTGCCGCCGGGGCGCGCGCCGGCGCGCGTACCTGATAATGTCTGTCGTCATACTAGGAATTAGGGCCAGGGCGAGCCAGGGGCGCGGGACCGGGAGGCGTGATGACGGGCGGCGTGACCAGCACCAGCGGCGTGACGATCAGGACGGCCGGCGGGCGGCCGGGCGGCCGGGCATCGACGCGATGCTGGCCGCCGCCCGGGCGCGGCTGGCCCGGCTGACCCCGCAGGAGGCGCACCGGGAGGCGGCGGCCGGGGCGGTGCTGGCCGACATCCGGCCCGCCGCCCAGCGGGCCGCCGAGGGGGAGATCCCCGGCGCCCTGGTCGTCGAGCGCAACGTGCTGGAGTGGCGGTTCGACCCGGCGTCGGACGCCTGCCTGCCCGGCGCCGGCTACGACCTGCGGGTCATCGTGGTCTGCTCGGAGGGCTACACCTCCAGCCTGGCCGCCGCCGCGCTGCAGGACCTGGGCCTGCACCGGGCCACCGACCTGGCCGGCGGCTTCCGGGCCTGGCAGCGGGCGGGCCTGCCCGTCGCGCCGGGCTAGTACACGTGGGCCTCCTCGCGGTCGACGAACGAGTACGGCGGCCACGGCCCGGTGACCGTGGTCCGCGCCCCCGCGATCTGGCTGCCTGAGCTCCGGGCCACCTCGTTGAACTCGGCGGCCTGCTCCTCGCGGACCAGGTACGCCCCGTTGAGCACCATCCAGCCCTCGGACCCGAACCGCAGGCAGGGCAGCGGGTGACGGCGGCTCTCGATGGACAGCAGGCTCAGCTGGCGGTCGACCTGATCGGCCCGGGCATCGGCCTGCTGCCAGGCGGACACCCGCCCGCCCGACTCCGCGGTGCCGGGGCTGCCGCTGCTGCGCTGGCGCTGGCCAGCGGGCTCGCCCCGGCGCCGTCCAGGTACACCTGCACGGCCCACTCCTGGGTTCCCGAGAAGGACCGCAGCAGGTCGGTCAGCTCGTCCCAGTGCTCGGCCAGCAGCGCCCGGACGGTCTCGTCGTCGGGATAGACCGTGGCCAGCCGCATCGGCACCACCGGGTTGTCGCGGGCGACCGCCGCGATCACCTCGTGGTGCGCCGACCCGACCCGGTACATGCTCGCCGGGTCGGCGAGCACGCTGACCAGGGGAGTGCCGCCGAAGGCGTCGGCTCCCATGGAGCTGACCACCGCGTGCAGGCCGGCCTCGGAGACGGTGCGCACCCGCTCGCCGCCGACCCCCGGCAGGTAACGGATCTCGTCACGGTCGGCGCAGGTGGTGACGGCATACACCCATACGAAATTACTCATCCAGAACTTCACCTCACTGGCGGGAAGCGGTCCCGCCGGGGCGGCCCCAGCAGCCGCCCCGGCGGGACGGAAGACGTCGCGCGGGCTGTCTCGCGCGGGCTGCCTCAGCCGAGCTTCAGCCCGGACAGCAGCGAGCCCGGCAGCGAGGACAGCAGCGACTGCGGCAGCCGGGGCAGCAGCTGCGCCAGTGCCGACGCGGGCAGCGTGCTCAGCAGCTGCGAGCGGGTCCCCGACGGCAGGGCGCTCAGCACCTGGTCCAGGGCCGGAGCCGGCAAGGTGGTGAGCACGGAGGCCAGCGAGGACGACGGCATCGCGCTGAGGACCTGGCTGAGCGCCGTGGCCGGCAGGCTGGTCAGCACCGTCGACAGGCTGCCGGCGGGCAGGCTGGTCAGCACCTTGGACAGGTCCGGGGCCGGCAGGCCGGTCAGCGCGCTCGACCGGGTCGAGCCGGGCAGGGCGGTGAGCACCTGGGCCAGCTGAGGCGCCGGGATGCTGGTGAGCGCCTGCCCCAGGGCGGCCTCGGGCATGCTGCCCACGACCTGGGCCAGGCCCGGCGCGGGCAGCGTGGTCAGCACGTTGCCCAGTGCCGTCCCGGGCAGCCCGGTGAGCAGCTGCGACATGTTGCCGGACGGCAGGCTGGCGAGAACCCCGGACAGGTCACCGGCGGGCAGGCCGCTGAGCAGCTGGCCGGCGGCCGCGGGTGACATCGAGGCCAGCGCGCTCTGCAGGGCGGCGGCGGGCAGCTGGGCCAGCATGCCCGGCGCCGGCACCGCCGGCAGGCCGAGCATCATCGAGCAGAAGTCGCCGACGCTGCCGCCCTGCACCACGCTGCCCAGCGTGGCGAAGGCCGGGGTGCCGGCCAGCTGGGTCAGCGCCGGGCTGGCCAGCGCCTGCTCCAGGGCGGCCGGGCTGATGCCGGACGCCCCGGCGCGCCGGGCCAGGCCCGAGCACAGTCCGGCGACGCCGGCCGGCTCGCGCCCGGCGGGCGCCCCGGGCTGGGTGAGGGACTGCGCGGGGATGAGGTGCGACTGAGGGCCGGCCGAGCTGGCCGCGGGGGTGGCGGGAGAGCTGGGCGCTCCGGAGGAGCTGGAGGCCAGCGCCACGCCTCCGGCGGCGGCGATGCCGCCGACGGAGGCGATGATGGCGATGGCCTTGGCGGTGAGCAGCTTGGCGAGCGGGGACTTGATCATCTGTCCTTCCGGGGGAGTCGTAACCGGGGTGAGATGAGCAGCGAAGGCGGCCACGGCCGCCTCCTCCCCGGCCAGCTCGCCGCCGCGCGGCGGCGCCGCCGCAGCGGCCAGCACGCGTGACAGCTCATCGCCGGGGTCCCCGGCTGGCCCCGGGAGGCCGCCGAGCAGTTGCTCGGCAGCGTCCCGGCTGAGCCTCCGGGAGTGGCTCGCGCTCATCTCACTTCCTCCAGCGTCAGATCCCGCACTCGTGTCACACCCCTGCCCCGCTAATTTCCGGGCGGATCCGGCCCGGCCCCGCTGCCCGCCTGGCCCAGCTGCCGGGCCAGGCGGCGCAGCCCCCGGTAGGCCGCCGTCCGGACCGCTCCGGGCCGCTTGCCCAGCACCTGGCCGGCCGCCTCGGCGCTCAGTCCGAGCACCGCGCGCAGCAGCACCGCCTCGGCCTGGTCCGGCGGCAGCGTGCCGATCAGCCGCACCGCCGCGTCCGTCGAGATGGCCCGCAGCGCCGCCTCGGCCGCGTCCTCCGCGGCGGGCCGCTCCGGCAGGTCCTGCGTCGGCATCGGCAGCGCGGCCGGCCGGCGGCTCCGGCTGCGGGCCAGGTCGACCGCCCGGTGCCGGGCGATCGTCGAGACCCAGCCGCGGAAGGCGTCGTGGTCGCCGCGGAAGGCGTGCAGGTCCCGGGCGACGTTCAGCCAGGTCTCCGAGGCCACGTCCTCGGCGTCGTCGCCCGCCAGGACCCTCAGGTAGCGCAGCAGCCGGGGCTGGGTGTCCCGGTACAGGACACGGAACGCCTCCGCGTCCCCGGCCTGCGCGGCGCGCACCGCCGCCGTTAAGTCCGGAGCGCCCGGAGCGCCCGCGCTCTCGGCCGGCTGCGCGGCATCCGCCTCGGCGACCGGCGTAGACGAAGACACCAAGCGGTCCATTCGTAGCATTCTGGGGCATGGCCCGCGGTCGTCGTGCGCACTATCCGCCAAGAACGAGCAGTCTCCGGGTCAGCGCCGGGTGACCGGCCCGGCCCCGCGCCCCCGCGATAACAGCAAGAGGCGGCGCCCGGATTCCATGATCGTGACCGATTGCCCGGGCTGGAGACGGGTAAACGGTCACGATCATGGGGATTGCGCCCGATTTCCCCCTCGCGGCACCGCGAGAGCCGCACCACTCGCCACGCGGGCACCGCTGGCACCGCAGGCAACTGCCGCCGAGGGTCGCGCCCGCCTGCGCCAGCTGATAACAGCAAGATGCTGGCTGCCATAGTCGACGCCATCGGAGCCCGCCGACAATCGGTGCGCCCGCAGGCAGCCGGGCCGGTCACAGCAGGGCTAGCTGGGTCCCGGCCGGGTCTGGGCCGGGCGCCGGCAACGGGGCTGGCGGGGCGGCCGGCCGGGCCGGCGCCGGCCCTGGCTGCTGCTGGCCTGCCCGGCGGGCGGCGGCCGGGGCGCGGGTGCCGACGCCGTAGCGGCGGGCTAGCTCGCGGACCTGGCCGCTGATCCGCTCCTGATAGGCGCGCGGGGCGTAGGCGCGGGAGCCGTACAGCTCCCGGTAGGCCGGGACCAGGCCGGGGTGGTGCTCGGCCAGCCATTGCTCGTACCACTCCCGGGTGCCGGGCCGCAGGTGCAGCACGATCGGGGTGACGCTGGCCGCGCCGGCCTCGGCGGCGGCGGCGACGGCCGGGCTAGCTGGGCGGGGGAGTCGGACAGGTAGGGCAGCACCGGTCCCATCAGCACCCCGCAGCGCAGCCCGCGGTCGCCCAGCGCGGCGCAGATGCCCAGGCGGCGCTCGGGGCTCGGCGTGCCCGGCTCGACAAGTCGAGAAAGCTCTTTATCGACAAATCCGACGGACACGTTGAGGGTGACGTCGGTGATCTCGGCGGCGTCGGCGATCAGGTCCAGGTCGCGCAGGATCAGCGTGCCCTTGGTCAGGATCGAGAACGGGTTGCGGTGGTCGCGCAGCGCGCTGATGATGCCCGGCATCAGGGCGTACCGGCCCTCGGCCCGCTGGTAGCAGTCCACGTTGGTGCCCATGGCGACCAGGTCGCCCCGCCACCGGGCCGCGGACAGCTCGCGCCGGGCCAGGTCGGGGGCGTTGACCTTGACCACCACCTTGGAGTCGAAGTCGTGCCCGGCGTCCAGGTCCAGGTAGGTGTGGGTGTTGCGGGCGAAGCAGTACACGCAGGCGTGGCCGCAGCCCCGGTAGGGGTTGATGGTCCAGCCGAACGACATCCGGGACGAGGCGGGCACCCGGTTGATGATCGACTTCGCGTGCACCTCGTAGAAGGTCATGCCCCGGAAGCCCGGCGTGTCGAAGGTCCGGGCCAGGGGCCGGGAGTCGAACAGGGCCGGCGTCTCGTCCGGCGTGAGTGAGTCCCAGCGCATGCTCCTCACCCTAGAACGAGCGTTCGAGAGAATCAAACATGCTTTCGATCACCCGGTCCGGCACGGGGCTCCCGGACGCTCGGCGGACGGCCGGAGACCGCTCAGGGTGCCCCCGGGCGGCGCCCGGGAAGGACAGACAGGAACAGCAGCCGGGTTTTAGGCGGATATGCCGGAGACTGCCACTTGCCGGGGGGCAAAGTGCGGGTAAAGAATTGAATGCAGGGGATACATAGGGTCAGCCGCCTGTCCCCTGATCAGTACCCGGCGGCTGCGGTGGCCCGGAGGTGACGCTATGGCTCTGTCGATGGAGGAGCAGCGCATCCTGGATGCTATGGAGCGGAAGCTCGCCGGCGACGACCCCCGGCTGGCGTCACGGCTGTCGGCGTTCGGGCAGCCCCGCATGCCGCGCATCGGCTCCGGCCGGGCGCGGACCGTCGTGGTCCTGGTCTCCCTGGCCCTGGCCGCCCTGGTGACGCTGATGGTCTACCAGATGCGGCCGTCGTTCCCGGCCAGCCCCGGCCGCCAGGCCCATCCGCAGCAGTCCCGGGTCATCACCAGCCCGCGGAGCCAGCCCCACTCCGCCACCCCGACCACCTCGGTCGCGCCGGCCTCCTAGCGCAGCCTGCCTCCTGGCGGCGCGGGGACGCGCGGCGCAGGGACCCGCGGCGCACGAGCGCCAGCGGGGCTAGGACTCGCGCCAGATCTGCAGCAGGTACTGCTCCAGGCCCTCCAGCCGCTTGCGGGCCTGCTGGAACTCATCGCCCAGCGGGTCGGCGTGCAGCTGGAACAGCTCGGTCGTAGCGCTGCACCGCGGCCGCGCGGTTGCGGGTGTAGACCCGGGCGCCGTAGTCACCGACGCCGCCGCTGAGCCGGATGCTCTCCACCGCCCGGCCCGCCGTGCCCATGTCCACGCTGAGCTTGCCGCGCAGGTACAGGACGCACTTGGCCTCGTCCTCGTAGCCGTCGCTGAACGGCGGCGGGGCGTCGTCCCATTCCTCGATGGTGAGCTGCACCCCGACGTGCTCCTGGGCGCAGGCGACGATCAGCTGCTCGCGGCTCGTGCTGATCAGCGAGCCGACGGGCAGCACCGGGCCACCGGGCGCGTCGGGATCGACGGCCGGGTCATGCACCCGGAACATCATGCGCTCCGGGAAGACCGGGATCTCCAGCCGAAGCAGCCTGCGGGTCACGTGCCCCCCTGGGACGTACAGTTTTCCTCGTCTACAGAATGCTCCGCCCGGCCGGTCTTTGGGCGGGCAATCGACCATAAAGGCAAGGTATGACGCTCCGTCGCCGGGGCGTCACCAGTGCTTCGCCGGGGTGTCATGTCCTCAGATTTCCGATCAGGGCTATTCTCCGGGGATGAGCATACGGGGCAGCGTGCCGGGGGTGAGCCACCGGATGGTCGACGCGGGCGGCCTGCGCATGCACGTGGCCGAGGCGGGCGAGGGACCGCTGGTCGTGCTGCTGCACGGCTTCCCGGAGAGCTGGTACTCCTGGCGGCACCAGCTCACCGCGCTGGCCGCGGCCGGCTTCCGCGCGGTGGCGCCGGACCAGCGCGGCTACGGCGCCGACCGGCGGCCCGGACGACGTGGCCGCCTACACCATGCTGCACCTGGCCGGCGACGTGATGGCGCTGCTGGACGCGCTGGGCGAGGACACCGCGGTGGTGGCCGGCCACGACTGGGGCGCGCCGGTGGCCTGGCACGCCGGGCTGTTCCGGCCGGACCGGGTCCGCGGGGTCATCGGGCTGAGCGTGCCGTACCGGCCGCGCGGCTCGTCGCCGCCGGTGGCGGCGCTGCGGGCGGCCATCGGCGGCGGCTTCTACATGGTCTACTTCCAGCAGCCCGGCGTGGCGGACGCCGAGCTGGCCGCCGACCCGCCCGCCACGTTCCGGCGGCTGCTGACCGCCGCGTCGGGGTCCGGGACCGCCGGTGACTGGCCCGCCGTGGTGCCGCCCGGCGGCGGCTTCCTGGACCTGTGCCCGAGCCGGCCGCGCTGCCGTCCTGGCTGACCGCCGCGGACATCGACGTCTACGCCGCCCAGTTCGCCGAGTCCGGGTTCACCGGCCCGCTGAACTGGTACCGCAACCTGGACCGGAACTGGGAGCTGACCGGGGCCTGGACGCATGCCCCGGTCCTGGTGCCGGCCCTGTACCTGGCGGGCGAGGAGGACCTGGTGGTGAACTTCCCCGGCGCGCGGGAGGGCCTTGGCCGGCTGCGCGGCATGGCCCCGCGGCTGCTGGACCCGGTGCTGCTGCCCGGCTGCGGGCACTGGACCCAGCAGGAGCGGCCGGACGACGTCAGCAAGGCCATGATCGACTTCATCCGCGGCCTGGACTGACCGGCCCGGACTGACCGGGCCGGCCCGGCCCGGACCGCACCGCCCGGCCTCAGGCCAGCTCGTCGGGCTTGGGCAGGCCGGCCCGGTCGCGGGCCTCGCCCCACAGCTCGCGGTAGCGCTGAGCGGCCTGGCTGCGCGGCGCGAAGGACGTCACCGGCGCCCGCTCGACCGACATCCGCTCGATCATCGACAGGGCCGGGATGACCGTCGCGGCGAACTCCGGCCGCTGCGCGGGCAGGTCCCGGGCGATGTCCTGGTGCAGCCGCTTGCGCCGGTCGATCATCGAGAAGAACGCCAGGACGGCGGGCTTGTGCCCGGAGAACTCGGCGCCGTCGATGAACTCGGTCAGCTGGTCCAGGGTGCGCACCGACAGCGTGGTCGGGATCAGCGGCACCAGCAGCACGTCGGCGGCGTGCAGCACGCTCTCCGACAGCAGCGAGATGCTGGGCGGGCAGTCCAGCACGATCACGTCGTACTCGCGCCGCAGCGGGGCCAGCAGGCTGGCCAGCCGCCGGGCCGGCTTCTTGGCGCTGTCCAGGATCAGGTCGAGGTTGCGGTAGGTGAAGTCGGCCGGGAGCAGGTCCAGCCCGTCGAAGTCGGTGCCCTTGATCGCGTCGTCGACCGGCCGGGTGCCCGTGATCAGCCCCTTGCCGCCGCCCTTGACCCGCGGCCGGACGCGGAACAGGAACGTGGCCGCGGCCTGCGGGTCCAGGTCCCACAGCAGCACCCGGTAGCCGTCCCGGGCGGCCAGCTAGGCCACGTTGACCGCCGTGGAGGTCTTGCCCACGCCGCCCTTGATGTTGTACGTCGCGAAGATCTTCATCAGCCCGCCTGACGGGTCAGCGCCCGGATCCTGGCCTGGCCGGCCGGGCGGGCGAACTCCCGGAACAGGCCGTCGAACGCGGCCCGCGCGGCGCGCTCGCGCCGCGCCACCCCGGCCGCGACCTCGCCCATCGCCAGCAGGGTGGCCGCCGGGGCGAGCTGCTCGGCCATCATCTGCGTCGCGAACGCCCGCAGCTCACCGCGCTGGACCTCGGTGTCCTGGTACTCGCCCAGGCAGTCCTGCAGGCCCTTGAGCTCGCGCACCGCCCGCCACTGCGCGTCCGGGGCGTGCAGGGAGGCGAACACCTCCAGCAGGTAACGCAGCTCCTTGCACCGCTTGCGCAGGTCGTGCAGGCGCTCGGGCGGCCGACCCCGGCGTGATCGCGGCGCCGCCGTCCAGCACCTGGCGGTGCGCGGCGGCGATGCTGGCCGCGGCCAGCGTCCCGGCCGCCGGCCGGCGGCGGCCGCCCGACGCGGCCTGCTCGAGCGTCTCCCGCCATTCCGCCAGCAGCCGGGTGAACCGGGCCGAGCGCAGCCCGCGGACCAGCTCCCGCCGGGCCCGCGCGCGATCCCGGCGCAGGTACTCGCCGAACGGGTCCAGGTCGGCCGGGTCGGCGCCGACCAGCCCGGCCGTCATGGCGGGCAGCTCCAGCAGGTAGACGTCCAGGTCGCGGACCGGCGTGGTCAGGTCGCCGAGCCACTTGAACTCGGCCCGGAAGTGCGCCCGGGCGGCGGCGGGCAGGGCGTGCCCGGCCAGCTTGAGCACGCTGCGCGTGCGGCGCACCGCCACCCGCAGGTCGTGCAGGAACTCGGTGTCGGTGTCGGCGATGGTGCCGGGCACGTTGGCCTCCAGCGTGTCGAGCAGCGCGGTGAGCACGACGGCCAGCGCCGCCGCGGCGGGCTCCCCGGCGGTCATCTCGACGTCGATCCGGCCGGTGTAGTCCCCGGCCCGGCGCCCGGCCGCGGCCAGCACCGCCTCCAGGGCGGGCGGCCCGCCGGCCAGCACGCTGCCCGGCAGCCGGGCCAGCTGGGCCGCCAGCCGGCCGGCCTGGACCTGGTAGCCGCGCACGGCGCGGACCGACAGCCGGGGCGCCACGGTGGCCGCCGCCGGGGACGTGACCGACATCTGGTCGGTGCTGACCCAGGCCACGGTCTTGTCGTCGGCGTTCAGCGCCCGCTGCTCGTGCACCACGCTGACCGCCCGGGCCACCGGCAGCAGCGCCCGCACCCCGATCACCCCGGCTAGCTGCTCGGCCAGCGGGCCGGCCGGCAGGCCGCCGATCAGGGCCGGCCACCGGGGCAGCGCGCCCCGGCCGGAGCGCAGCGGCTCGGCCGCCACCAGCGAGCCGTCCCGGCCGGTCAGCCGCAGCTCGGCGGCGCCGCCGCCGTGCCGGGCCACCTGCTCCAGGGTCAGCCCGGCCCGGTACAGCCGCCAGTCGAAGGTGTCCAGCCAGGTCCGGCGCAGCGTGACGCGGCCGGCGGCGGCGGACAGCCGGAAACCGCCGCCCGGAGCCAGGTGCAGGTCGGGGACGAGCTGGAGGCCGGGAGCCGGAGGAGCAGGCGGGAGGCCCGTCGCGGGGGCTGGGGCGCGCGGCGGGAGGGGGGAGCGGGTCCGGCGACGCCTCAGTCAATTCATGAACCTCGCAGCCAGGCTGGCGGGGCCAGAAAGCCGGCCGACCGGATGGCCCCGCTGATATCGATCGTAGCAGCGGCTAAGATGCCGCCGATGGCAGATTGGGCGGAAACCGTCTCGGAACTGGCTACCGGGGCAGGCACGCTGGTGCTGGCCGTGGCCACGTTCGCGGCCGTCCGCTCGTCCAACCGGCGGCCCGGCCGCCGAGGAGGCCATGCGGGCCGGGATGCGGCCGGTCCTCATGCACTCCCGGCTCACCGACCCCGGCCAGAAGTTCGTTTTCGGCGACGGCATCTGGGTGTCGGTGCCCGGCGGCGCG
Organism: uncultured Actinomycetota bacterium; assembly: GCA_963731085.1. GTDB lineage: Bacteria > Actinomycetota > Actinomycetes > Streptosporangiales > Streptosporangiaceae > DASUBV01. Next base: position 621,680 of record CAVSUF010000018.1, on the reverse strand, counting down.
GCCGCCGTCCAGGCCACCGCCGACGTGGTCTACCTGGCCGTCTCGGTCCGCAACTGCGGCACCGGCATGGCCATCCTGCACGGCTCGGCCGGCACCGGCCGTCCCGACATGCGGCGCCACGCGCCGGCGCCGGTGGCGGAGTTCACCCCCCAGACCCGCGACCTGTACGTGGCGGCCTCGGACGTGGGCTTCTGGCAGGGGGCGCTGCGTGACCCGGAGCAGCCGGGCTACGCCGACGTGATCGCCGCGGTGACCGGCTGCGAGCCGATCTGGGTCGAGCTGCTGTACGGCGACTTCGAGGGCGGCCAGCGCGTGATCAGCCGGTTCAACCTCATCTACCGCGACGGCCGCCACCTGGGCCACCGCCCCCGGCCGGGGAGGCCCCGCCGGAGGGCCGGTGGCTGGCCTCGGTGGTCCGGCACTGGAACGTGGACCGCCCGGACCCCCGCTAGCCGCAGACCGCCCCAACTGGGAGAATCGGGGCACGCGGCGGGCGACGGGTAAGGGAGAGCTGATGCTGCAGGTATTCGCGTTTGACCGGGTGGGCGTGGTGCTGAGCGACCTGTACTTCGTGGACCCCGACCCGAGCCCGGGCCAGGAAGGCCCCGAGCGCGGCGTCCGGCTGGAGGTCCGGGTCATGCGGCCCGGCGAGCTGACCGGCTCGATCTACTCGGCCCGGCCGATCGAGGTGGCCGAGCCGGTGTGGCGGGCCGACCTGCTGGAGGCCGCCGACGGGCCGCCCGGCAGCCTCAACCGCGCCCACCACCACCCGGTCATGGCGGACTGGGAGCCCGGTAAGCGGGTGTTCGACCGGGGCCTGTCAGCCGACCCGGTGCGCTGGGTGGGCGAGCAGCTCAGCGACCTGCCGGGGCTGCTGGACCGGGCCGGCCTGGGCGATGACCCGGAACTGGCCGCCGACGCCGGCGACCTGCGCGCGGCCGTCCCGGAGATCGAGCGCGCGCTCGGCCGGCTGCTGGACGGCGTGCGGTCCGGCGAGCTGGCCCTGGCCCCCGCCGGCGAGGTTGACAGCGCCCGGATCAGCTGGCTGTAAGGCGCTCCTTCAGCCGGCCTCCTGATCGGCGTGGTCCGCCGCGATCGACCGCAGCGCGGCGATGGTGTGGTCGTCGTCGGGCACCCACGGGCCGCTCAGCGGCCCGGACGGGTTCCAGAAGGTCAGCAGGGTGCCGCCGCCGTGGCCGGCCAGCCAGCCGGCCAGCAGCCCGAACCACTCCGCCCGGTGCCGGGGGCGCGGGCTGTTGGTCTCGCAGATGTCGACCCGGGGGTCATCCCGGCCCGCCAGCGCGCGGCAGGTGTCGAGCATGTCATCGAGCCGCGCGGACAGCTTCTCCTCGCTGATCCCGCCGGTCAGCGGGTGCCGGAACTGGCCCTCGCCGAAGTCGTAGACGTCCAGGCCGTACCAGTCCAGCCCGGTGCCCATCCAGGCCCGCGTGGCGCTGGGCACCGCGCAGATGATGGAGCCGTAGGCGACGTTCGAGCCCCGGCACAGCTCCTGCATGTGCTCGTGCACGGCGGTCATGGCGCTGGCGGTGACCCAGTCCGGGTAGCCGGGCAGGTTCGAGGCCTCGTGCCAGGCCGACAGCCGCACGCCGGGCGGGGCCGAGGCGATCAGGTCGCCCAGCCTGCCGTCCAGCTTCCCGGCCAGCAGGTCGCCGGGGACCGGCCGGATCGACAGCGTGACCCGGGCCTGCGGCACGCTGTCCTTGGACGGCCAGACCGCGGGGATGACGTTGAACTCGTCGCGGTAGGCGCGAAAGGCGCGGACGCCGATTCCGGCGTCGTTCATCGCGTCGAAGACCCTGGAGTTAGAACCCAGCAGAACGCCCATGTGACCTGCCCCCTGGTGTCACGGCAACAGTGTTAGCGGTAATCATCCGGCTGTGCCCGGCCTGCCCTACACTTCCAGGCCATGGGCAGGAAACAGGGCATTCGCATCGCGCTGGCCGGGGTCGTGATCCTGATCGTGGCGGCCGTGCTGCGGTTCGCCACCACCGTGCACAGCCACGGCCTCAACGTTCACAAGGTATTCGATGCGATCGCGGTGGTCGGGCTGGTCATCGCGGCCTCTCGGCCTGTTCTTCATGGCCCGTAAGCGCGGCGCCTGAAACCCGCCAGCCCGGGCAGGCCCGCTCAGAACGGGGTCTCCGCCAGCCACCGGGCCAGCACGGCCGGGTCGCCGCGGACCGTCACGCCCGGGTCATCCGCCGGCACCCGGCGCAGCAGCACCAGCAGCAGCGCGCCGGCCGGGCCGGTCACCGCCGCGTCGGCCTGAGCGTGGCCCCGCTCGGCGGTCACGCCGCCGGGTCCGTGCCGGACCAGCCATTCCCCGTCGGCGTCGGTGGCGTGCACGTGCAGGCTGGCGCCCGGCGGCAGCGCCGCCGCCCGCAGGTCGGCCTCGCCGCCGCGCGGCGCCATCAGCTCGGTCAGCCACTCGTCGATGGCGTCGGCGGCCAGCCCGGCCGGCAGGTCCGGCCGCTGGCCGGCGGCCAGCACCGCGTCGGCCTGGTGCACCAGCGTCTCGTGGCACATCCGCCGCGCCCAGAAGCTGGCCGGGACCAGGCCCCCGAACATCCACACGGGGTCCTGGCCGGCCCCGTCGATGGCCTCGACCACGCGCCGCGCGCCCGCCGTCAGCCAGCCCGGCCGGGCCGCCGGGTCATCGGGGAACCGGCCGTCGGGCACCGACCGGAACTCGATGAACTCCGGGGACCGGGTGGCGGTGATCCGCGCCGCCCAGCGGTGCGTCCGGCCGATGTGGATGGCCAGCTCGCGCAGGGTCCAGTCGGGGCAGGTGGGGATCGGCACAGTCAGGTCGCCGCCGTCCACCAGCCCGCGCGATGACGGCGGTACTGGCCTCGATCTGGGCGTAGTACTCGGCCGCGGCAGGCGTGGTCATGGCATCCTCCCGGCGCCACTCTAGCCCGGTGCCGGGGATGCGGCCTGGGCCCCGCGTTACGGAAGAAAGGAGATCGCCCGGGGGTTGGCCTGTTCGTGTCCGCGATTCCGCTTTCCGTCCTGGACCTGTCGCCGGTCGCCGCCGGGACCACCGCCGGCCAGGCCCTGCGCCAGACCACCCAGCTGGCCCGGCGGGCCGAGGAGCTGGGCTACCGGCGGTTCTGGGTGGCCGAGCACCACAACATGCCGGCCATCGCCAGCTCGGCCCCGGCGGTGCTGATCGCCCACCTGGCCGCCAGCACGTCGACGATCCGGGTCGGGTCGGGCGGCGTGATGCTGCCCAACCACGCGCCGCTGGTGGTGGCCGAGCAGTTCGGCACGCTGGAGGCGCTGCACCCCGGCCGGGTGGACCTGGGCATCGGCCGCGCGCCCGGCACCGACCAGCGCACCGCGCTGGCCCTGCGGCGGACGGTCGAGGGGCTGTCCGCCGAGCAGTTCCCGCAGGAGCTGGCCAGCCTGATCACGATGTTCACCGGGGAAGACGAGCGGGCGCCGATCCTGGCCATGCCCGGCCGGGGCGACATGCCGGAGATCTGGCTGCTCGGCTCCAGCGGCTACAGCGCCCAGCTGGCCGGGTACCTGGGGCTGCCGTTCTCGTTCGCGCACCACTTCAGCGCGGCCAACACCGAGCCCGCGCTGGCCGCCTACCGGGCCACGTTCCGGCCGTCGCGGTGGCTGGACGAGCCGCACGCGATGATCGCCGTCGCGGCGATCTGCGCCGACACCGACGAGCGGGCCGAGTTCCTGTCCGGGCCGGCCGCGCTGTCGTTCCTGCACCTGCGGGCCGGGCACCCGATGCCGATGGCCACCCCGGAGGAGGCGGCGGCCTACCCGTACGAGCCGGGGGAGCGGCAGCTGGCGTTCCAGCGGTTCGCCAGCCAGGCCATCGGCTCCCCGGACACGGTGCGGCGCCAGCTGGCCAGCCTGATCCAGCGCGCCCGCCCCGACGAGCTGATGCTGACCACCCAGGTGTACGACATCGGCGACCGCATCCGGTCGCTGGAGCTGATCGCCGGGAAGGTGGCGGGCAGCCTGCCGGTCAGCTCGTAATCAGGCCCAGCGGCGGGGGACTGGTGAACGTCACCGTGACCGTCGTTCCGGTCCGGCTGCTTATCGCGTTGAACGGCGGCCGCTGGGTGGCCAGCCAGCCCAGGAGCCAGGTCGCGTACGCAGCGGCCGGGAGGCCGCCGGCGGGCGGGTCGGCACTGAGCTGCGCCGAGCTGAGGGGCAGGCCGGGATCGGCGCCGGGGCCGGCCCCGGCGAACGCCAGGACCTGCACGGGGTGGATGGCGGCCAGCGCGGGCAGGGTCAGCAGCAGCCGGGCGTCGACCCGCCCGGCCGCCATGTCGGCCCGCGCCGCGGCCGACAGGATCACGCTCGGGTTGCCCAGCAGCTGTCCCGCCACGCCCCGCCGGGCCTGCTCGTCGCGGGCCAGCGCGGCCTGGTAGGCGGCGGCCCCGCCGGGCGCCACCACCCGCACCTCGATGGCCGCCGCCCCGGCGCCGAACCGGGCCAGCACCACCGGCGCGTACACGCCGGCCAGCCGGGCGCCGAACTGGCTGCGCACCGCCGCGGTGGCCACCACCACGCCGGCCCCCAGCGGGTCCGGGGCGCCGGTGCCGAGCACCAGCAGGTCGGCGGCGGGCACGCCGCGCCCGTGCAGCCCGGCGCACATGACCGGGTCGCAGGCCACGATCGCGCTGCGGCTGACCCGCGCCGCGACCCAGGCCGCCGCGCCGTCCCGGGCACGGGCGGCCGCGGCGAACGCGCCCTGGCCGGCCAGGGCGGGCTGGCGGGGCGCCGGCGCAGGCGCCGGGGAGGGGCGGGTCAGCAGGGCGACGGTGACGCCGGCGGCCAGCACGACGGCCAGGGCGCTCAGCAGGACGGGGCGGCGGCGCCGGACGGCGCCGGGGGACGGGGCGGGCGCGCTGGCGGGAGCGCTCACCTGCGGGGCGGCAGGGCCGGGCGGCCCGGCGGGCGGCGGGGCCTGGCCGGACGGGGACGCTGCGCGGGAGAGGGCGTCGGCCCTGGTCGCCGCGGCGGCCCGGGCCAGGGCCAGCGGGCGGCCGGGGGCCGGGCGGCGGTCGGTGGTGCGGGTACGGGCCGGCAGCGGCGCGGCGGCCTCGGCCGGCTCGGCGGGCGGGCTGTCCGGGGCGGGCGGGGCCGGGGGCGGGTCGGGCGGGTCGGCCGGCGGCTCGCCGGGGGCGAGCGGGCGGGGCAGTGAGGCGGGCAGCGGATGCTGGGGCGGGGGGAGCGGCGGGGCGGCGCGGCCGGGCTGGCTGCCGGACCGCCGCTTGGGCAGCGGCGCCTGGGCCACGGCCCGGCTGTCCGCCGCCGGGCTTCGGCGCGGCGGCCGGGACGGCTGATGCTCGTCCGTCATGCGCCTGCCGCCATGATCCGCGTCCCCACCCGTGATTCACCCCTATCAGCCACAAAGGGAGCACAGAAGCACGCTGGTTTCAACCGGAACGCGTTATCCCGGGCCGGATATTTCCCGAGGTAGCTGGCCTGGCCGGGGGCCGGTTTGATCGTTGACTACCGCCGGGGCGGCGGCCCCCGTCACACTGGGGGCGTGCACGATTTCGACCTGCTTGTCATCGGATCAGGCCCGGGGGGCCAGAAGGCCGCTATCGCGGCGGCCAAGCTGGACCGCCGGGTGGCGATCGCCGAGCGGCCCCGGATGCTCGGCGGGGTGTGCCTGAACACCGGCACGATCCCGTCCAAGACGCTGCGCGAGGCGGTGCTGTACCTGACCGGCGTCGACCAGCGCGAGATGTACGGGCAGGCCTACCGGCTCAAGGACGAGATCACCATCGCCGACCTCACCGCGCGGACCCATCACGTGGTCAGCCGGGAGAGCGACGTGGTGCGCAGCCAGCTGACCCGCAACCGGGTCACGATCCTGACCGGCACGGCCCGGTTCACCGGCCCCAACGCGGTGCGGATCGACACCGGCGGGCAGCCCCGGGACGTGACGGCGGAGAACATCGTGATCGCCACCGGCACCCAGCCGGCCCGGCCCGCGACAGTCGCCTTCGACGATGCCGCCATCATCGACTCGGACGGCATCCTGCTGCTGGAGAAGGTGCCGCGGTCGATGGTGGTGGCCGGCGCCGGGGTCATCGGCATCGAGTACGCCTCCATGTTCGCCGCGCTCGGCACCAAGGTCACGGTGGTCGAGCAGCGCGAGCGGATGCTGGAGTTCTGCGACATCGAGGTCGTCGAGGCGCTCAAGTACCACCTGCGCGACCTGGCCGTGACGTTCCGGTTCGGCGAGACCGTGGCCGCGGTCGAGGCCCACCCGGGCGGCGCCATCGCCCAGCTGGCCAGCGGCAAGCGCATCCCGGCCGAGACCGTCATGTACTCCGCCGGCCGCCAGGGCCAGACCGACGACCTGAACCTGGCGGCGGCCGGCCTGACCGCCGACCAGCGCGGCCGGATCACCGTCAACGAGTGCTACCAGACCGCGGTGCCGCACGTCTACGCGGTCGGGGACGTGATCGGGTTCCCGGCCCTGGCCGCCACGTCGATGGAGCAGGGCCGCCTGGCGGCGCACCACGCCTGCGGCGAGCCGGTCCACCGCGCCCGCGACGACCAGCCGATCGGGATCTACAGCATCCCGGAGATCAGCTTTATCGGGAAGACCGAGGACCAGCTGACCAAGGAGTGCAAGCCGTTCGAGGTCGGCGTCTCCCGGTACCGCGAGCTGGCCCGGGGCCAGATCATCGGGGACTCCTACGGCGTGCTCAAGCTGCTGGTCTGCCCGGAGAGCCGCAAGCTGCTCGGCGTGCACGTGTTCGGCACCGGGGCGACCGAGCTGGTGCACATCGGCCAGGCCGTGATGGGCTGCGGCGGCACCATCGACTACCTGGTCGACGCGGTGTTCAACTACCCCACGCTGGCCGAGTCCTACAAGGTCGCGGCCCTGGACGCGACCAACAAGATGCGCGAGGTGGAGCGCTTCTCCCACCTGTGAGGGCGGCGCCCGGGCGGCTAGAGCTCGATCTCCCTGAGCCGGCGGCCGACCGCGTGGCGGTTGCGGAGGTCCTGGCCCGGGCGGATGGACACCTCGGCCCGGCTGGCGGCCAGCGGGGCCAGGTCCGTGCCGGGAGCGATCCCGCCGATCCGCACCCGGCGCAGCCGCGGCAGGGTCGCCAGCGGCGCCAGGTCGCTGACGCCGGGGCAGTTCGCCAGCCACAGATCCTCGAGCTCGGGCAGGCCGGCCACGGGCGCGAGATCGCTGATGCCGGTGCGTTCCAGGTCCAGGTACTCCAGCTCGCTCATCCCGGACAGCGGGGCGAAGTCGGCGATGCCGTCGCAGCCCCAGATGCTCAGCTGCCGCAGCCGCAGCTTCAGCAGCGGGGCGAGGTCGTCGGCCAGGGCCGAGTGGTTCGCCCGGAGGCCGGTCAGCCGGGGCGCCCTGGCGACGATCTCCGGAAGCTCCGACGCGGGCAGCCCGGCGTTGCCCAGGCCCAGGTCCGTCACCCGGTCAAGCGGCGGAAGGTCCGCGGCCGTGGTGAGCGCGCCGGCGGACTGCAGGGTCAGCGCGGTGAGGCGGCGCTGGGCCTGCAGCGGCGCGAAGTCCGTGACCCGGGACAGGTCGGTCAGCGACAGGCAGTCCAGCTCGGGCAGGTCCCGGAGGAACCCGATGCCGCGGATGCCGGGCGCCGCGAGCGTCAGCCGGGTCAGGTTCCGCAGCCGCAGCAGCGGCGCGAGCCGCTCGCTGACGGGCTCGTCGGAGAAGACCTCGAGCTCGCGCAGCGTCGCCGCGCAGGCATCCAGCGGGCTGAAGTCACCGGACCGCGGGGCGAACAGCGAGAGCGCGGTGAGCGGCTGCCGGCAGCCGCGCAGCCAGGACAGGTCGGGCAGGTCGCTCACGAGGCAGTACAGGCTCCGCGCCTGCGTGACGTGGCGCACGGCGGGCAGCAGGCGGGCGTGCGACACGCTCAGGACCCCGCGATACAGCGGGGTACCGGCCAGGACGCGCCGCGCGTAGGCGTCCGGGTCGAAGTACTCCCAGGCGGTGATCAGCTCGTCCTGCACCTCGGGGCGGGCGTCGGCGCCGTACCCGCTGATCAGGTCCAGCGCCTCGGGGCCGTTGATCAGCCAGGCCGCCCGGATGACCGCGCGGGCCTGCGCGGCGCTCAGCCCCTCCGGCGCGCGCGGCAGCCGGTCCAGCACCGGCTGCCCGGCACACGCCAGGCTCCGCGCCGAGCCCAGGTCGCGGGGCGGGATGAGCGCGTCCACCCGGGCGTCAACGTCCGCGCGCAGCCCGGCCGGGATCGCCGGCAGCGTCTCCAGGCAGCCGGCCACCAGCAGGCTGATCTGCCGGGCCTGCCGGGGCTCGGCCCGGATCCGCCGCAGCAGCCCGCCGAGCAGCTCGGCCCGCTGCGGCGCGTTGGCATGGCCGGCGGCCATGATGATGGTCTCCCGCCACTGGTCCCGGTGCGCGGCGCTGATCAGCGGCTCCAGGTCGCCGTCCTCGGTGAACTGGCGGGCGGTCAGGTACTCCTGCACGGTCCGGTGCACGAAGTCGATCCGCCCGGCGGCCGGCTCGCGCAGCACGCCGCTGCGCTGCAGCAGGTACTCGACCGCGGCCGCGCCGTCCGGCGCGGTACCCGGCATCGTGGCCAGCTTGTCCCCGGTCCACCGGATCACCGCGTCCTTGGGCAGCTCGGTGCGCCCGGTGATCGACAGGCGCCAGGCCAGGTCCTGGAGCACCTGCACCTTCTGCGCCCGCTCCAGCGCCACCCCGTCGTCGGACTGGATGTTCCGCTCCACGTCGCGGCGCTCCAGGAGCAGGTCCAGCGCCGCCGCGTACAGGCCCATCCGGTCGCGGGGCAGCTGCTTCTCCCGGTCCAGGTTCAGCGCGCACAGCATCGCCGCCAGCAGCGGGCTGCCCGCCAGCGCCCGCAGGTGCGGGGCCGCCTCCAGCCGGGCCATCAGGGCGGCCTCGAAGCCCGGCAGGTCTTCCACCGCGCACGGCAGGTCGCCGGCGTCCCGGATGGCCGCGTGCCAGTGCGCGACCAGCTCCCGCACGTCAGCCGGCGTCATCCGCTCCAGGAACGCCGTGGAGAACCCCTCGGCGGCCAGCCAGTCCGCGGCCGCGGCGGCCGGCCGGGACGTCACCACGGCGCCGGTCCCCGGGTAGGCGGCCAGCAGCCCGCCCAGCCAGGTCCGGACCGCCCGGCGCTGCCCGCTGGGCAGCTCGTCCACGCCGTCGACCAGCAGCAGCGCGCGCCCGCTGGCCAGCTGCCGGTGCACCCAGCTGGCCGGCATCAGGCCGGCCACCGGGTCGGCCACGCCGGCCAGGAACCGCTCGGGGGGCGGCAGCGGGCCGCCGCCGTGGCTGCGCAGCTTGACCAGGAACGGGACGCACCCGTTCCACTCCGCGAGGTCGCCGGTGAACGTGCCGCGCGCGGCGCAGATGGCCAGCCACCGCAGCAGCGTGCTCTTGCCCGAGCCGGCCTCGCCCCGGATCAGGGTGCGGGCGGCCCGGCCCAGCGCCGTCTCCACCCGCAGCGTCGCCGCGCGCGGCTCCCGGTCCGCCGCGGGCCACGCGTCCAGGTGCGGGACGGCCTGCCCGGCCGCGGCGCGCCGCCCGCCGCCCGGTCCCGGGTCGGCTGACACGCTCAGGCTGATGTAGGCGACACTCAGCGTGGTGCGGGGCCGGTACCGCTCGACCCGGACCCCGAACAGCTCCAGGCTGTCCAGGGTCACGCTGACATGCTCGAGGTACCGGCGCCGGAACGCCTCGTCGGTGGCGGTGCCCTGCGGGGCCTCCAGCGTCCGCTCCGGCAGCCGCTCCAGCACCAGCGCGACCTGGTCGGCCACCCCGGACAGCCGGGCCAGCGTCACCGCGGCGGCCCGCGGCCCGAACTGCGGCAGCTGGCGCACGATCCGCACCAGGCAGTCACAGCACTCATCCAGGACCACGTCATACAGCCGTGCCCCGGCCTCGCCCAGGTCGCCGGCCAGCCCGCCGCGCGGCAGCCCGGCCCGGACCCGGGCCGCGACCTGCGCCGCGTCCACGTCCGCGGCGAACAGCGCCTCGTCTGACAGGTCCGCGCCGGCCAGGGCCTGGACCACGGCGGCCAGCGCGGCCTCCTTGTCATTGGCGCGCAGCCCGCCGTACTCGTGCCCGCAGAGCCGGAGCAGCCGCTCGGCCACCTGGTCGGCGATGTCGGCGACCTGGCGCTCGAACCGGCGCCGCACGATCCGGTCCGGGAACCGGGCCTGGATCAGCTCGGTCAGCTCCGCCTGCCGCTCCTGCGCGGCCGACCGGTCCGCCAGCCAGGCCCCGACGACGAGACTGCCCAGCGCCTTCCCGGCCTAGACGGCCGCCACCTCAAGCGACACCAGACCCCCCTGGCACGGCGTGCGGGACGCTGGCGCGCTGGCAGCCCGGGCGGCTGCGGGCGTAACGCCCTAACGTGACGTTACGCGCGAGTGCGGCGGCACCCTAGCCGGACGCGCACGATGGCCCGGGCGGGTCCGGTCATAGGAGCCACCGTTGGTCGCCGTCACAGGCCTCGCCGCAACAGTCGACCGCTGCTTGACGGTTGTCATCGTGGCCCTGGGCGCAGGTCCCCGGGTCACCCGACTGGCTCATCGGGTGGCTCTGCTCCAAGGTGCCGACGCCGAAGGCTCTCGATACCATGGCACCGTGAGGATATTAGGGATCAGCAAGGCCATGACGGCTTCCGGTAAAATCATTCGCGACGGCGGGGCCGCTATCTACGAAAACGGCCAGATTACCGCAGTTACCGAGGCTGGCATAACCGGACGGAAGCATGCAGGTGGCTACGAGGCCGCCCTGCGGTACCTGTCAGAAAAGCTCGACATCGATGTGGATAAAGATTTCGACTACATTGCCGTCAGCACATGCTGCGAATCGGAAGAGCTAGCCGGATCCGGGCATAGTCCTGGCGGGCCATGATCACCTCCATGCTGTCAATCACCATCGCTCGCACGCGTCATTGGCATTCTATGCGTCAGGCTTTGAGAATGCACTCGTCGTTGTCGCGGACGGCGGCGGAAATACCCTCTCGAATGACTCGGATGCTGGACGGTGGTGGGAAGAGCCACGCGAGCAGTTGTCCTGGTTCGTGGGGACGACGGCCGGCCTGGAACTCGCGGGGCGAGATTTCGAGAAGCCGTTTGAGGTCGGACTCGCCGAGCTATATCGCGCGTTTACTTATTTTCTCGGCTGGCATTCTTACGTATATGCTTCAAAGACAATGGCCTTGGCCGGGCTGGGCAACAGGAACAGATTTGGGGGCGAGCCGTTTTCATTTGACGGCGAACGGCTCGGGAGCCTGATATACAATGATCCTTCGAACCCTGCTGAGATGGTAATGCGGCTCGCCGATGGACTGGGTGTTGATTTCGGCGCCCCGCGACAGCCTCAGGCACCTATTACACAGCGGCACTGTGATGTGGCCGCGTTCATTCAGCGCGGAATCGAGACAGCCCTGCGGCGTAAGCTCACCTACCTGGCGCGGGAAACCGGGATGACGCGGCTGTGCCTGGCAGGCGGCCTCGCGCTCAATGTCGTGGCCAACGGCCGGCTGCACGATATCTTCCCGGATGGCGTATACGTGCCGTGCGCGCCTGGCGACGACGGCCAAAGCCTTGGGAATGTTTACGCCCTGCTTCGAAGTGTCAGCAGCACGCCGGCCTTGACCATGAGAAAAAGCAGCGACGCGTATCTTGGACCGGCGGAGCATCTCGGCTCGGCCCGAATTGCGGAGGCGCTATCTTCCGGCGGTCTAGCCAGGTGCGTGGTCTATGAGACGGCAGACCCTCCCCAGGAGATCTCCGCCGCCCTGGCTAGAGGCTCGATGGTCTGCGTCTTCGGGACTCGGTCGAGGAGTTCGGGCCGCGTGCGCTCGGAGCGCGAAGCATCCTCGCTGATCCCCGCTCGCGACAATTCCTGAAGCTGCTTAGCACAGCAAAGGATCGCGAGGACTATCTGCCGTTTGCCCCCGTCATGCTGCATGGGAAATGCGAGGAATATCTTCGCACTCATCATGCCAGCCCGTTCATGTCCTTCGCTTTCGGGGTGCGACCGGATGAGGCGAGGCGAGTTCCAGCGGTGGTCCATGCAGACGGAACTGCACGGGTGCAGATAGTAGACGACGGCGACTGCAGCACGATATCGCGTATTCTTGAAGCCTTCAATGAGGCGACCGGAATACCGATGCTGCTGAATACCAGTTTTAATCTCGGCGGCCATCCGATGGTAGAAACCGCAGAGCAGGCTGTCGAAACATTCGCAAAGCTCCCTAGTTTCATGCTAGGTATCGGGCGATTTATCGTCGTCAAGCCCGAGTCTGCCGACGGCTATCCTGGCCGGATCACAGAGCTTCCTCCGATGACGGTCCGAAAAGACGGGCGGCGTATCGACTTGAAAGTCGCCGGAAGTGTGATCGGATCACTCATGGCTGCGGGCGAGGAGACTGACTCGGTGGTGTTCGTCCGCCAAGATATCCCGCTCTACACTCCTTATCTGGACTGGCTCCGGAGCGGACAGAAGCGCACCACTATCAGATTTCGCAGGGGCGGTATAGAGGTACCCGCACGCATGACCCTGCCGCTGGCTGAAACTCCGGATTTCAGGGCCCGACAGCAACAGCATCCGAGTGGCTGGGTCCGCGTTAGCGCGTTACGCTACGTCAGGTTCGGCGAGCTGGTCGATGCCGACGCCAAGAATGACGGTTTCGGCTCCCTGGACGAGATGCGGCAGGGACTCCTCCGGATATACGAATGCCTCCAGGACAGCGACTGGATCACGATTTACGAGATAGATTATCTTGAAGATTCGGAGGAGCGGGAGTGAAGGATATCCTGGTCCGGAACGAGCGATGGCTTAGTGTCGTCCTGTCCACGCTTGTCGCTATTTTATTCAGCATATACGTTGGTTTTTTCTCCTCGCTGCCCAGCAATTCCACATCTCGGCAGCCGGCTTCCTTCCTGACGAAACTGGGCATGCTCGGCGGGCTAAACGGGTTTGCCATCGCAGGGATCCTGTGCCTGATGGCGGAGGTGCTTCTGACTATCGGGTCTGGTGCCCGCGAGCGCCGTGACGAGCAATCGGAAGGCGTACGCATCACCGAGGCCCTGCTTGATTCGGTTATTCGGATTCTAGGCACCCGGCGTAAGCAGACGCTCCGGGCGCTCGTAACCGTGGCAGACCACGACATGAGGATGCGCAATACGGTCTGCGGTGCGAATATCCGCGTTGACCCAGAGGTCGGAGTTCCTGTTCCACTCTCGTTCGGCGTGGCCGGAGAGGCATTCATGCAAAAGTCGATGAAGCTTGGCAACATCGACGATCTAAATCGCGGGAAGAGCGATGACGGATCAATGATTCCTGGAATATGGTCCGAAATAGGGTCTGTTCTGGCATTTCCGATGCTAGCCGCAGACGGTTCGCCATTCGGTACTGTCAATTTTGACAGCGACAAGCCAGTGAGCCTGGCCGGATTCAGTGATCGAAATATTCAGGATGCCCTCGCCCGCGTGGCGCAAATCGTCACCTACCTCATGAGGAGCCATAGCCCTGATGGAAATGCACGTTTCCCTGGCTGAAGTCGGCGAATACACTGTGCACCGCGAGATAGCCCGCTTCCTGAACCAGCATGCGGGTTCAGGCGTTGTGGGTGACGATGCCGCAGTGCTCTCGCTCGGGCATGGACAGTGCCCGGCGCTACTGATATCCACCGACAGGCTCGCGTCCGGTGTGCCAGCCCCGTTGCGGGCTAAGTTGCTGGTCGCCCAGGCTCTGTCCGATGTGATCTGCATGGGGGGGACCCCTCTCGGCCTTGTGGCCGCAGTCCAGTGGCCCCGGTCAGCGACCATGGCGGACTGCATGTCCTTCATCGCCGAAGTTGAGGCCGAGGCCAGTCGATATGGCTGTCACCTCGTGGGTGGCGACACCAAGGAGGGCGCGAGCTTCGCGGCGGTCGGCACGGTTGCGGCTCTTGCGGACCCCGGCCGGATCGTCCGTAGGAGGCCGGTAGGCGAGCGGGACCTTGTCGCAGTGACCTCCGCGGCCGGAAAGCTGTGGGGCGACGGTGGGCCAACCAGCTGGCGGTTCACTACGACCTGCCGCTCGGAGACGGCCTGCGTGATCGTCTGGCGGCGGCAGATCTTCAGATCGACCTGCCGCAAGCCGAGACGCAAGCTCTGCTGGAGGAGAGCGTCGTCACGGCCGGCCTCGACCTTTCCGATGGCGTCGGAGCCTCGCTCCAGATCCTGGGCCAGGCCAACGGCCTAGGTTTCAACATCCTGCCGGAGGCCCTCGATGCCCTGGTCGATCCCGTCGGCATACCGGTCACCGAGGCACTGGGACTCTCGCCACGGTCGCTCATCCTGTCACCCGGCTATATGTGGGAGAACATGTACACGATCAGCCGAACGGGTGTTGAGCGTGCAGCCAGGGCTGTCGCGACGGCAGGCGGTCGACTTACGGTCATCGCCGAGGCGATGGCTGGCAGCAGAACAATGCGGTACGGAGGAGCCGAGTCACCCGTCATAGCTGCTGCATCCGACGAGAAGTTCAAAAAATATTCCTGGGAGGACCGTGTTGAGCACTGGGTAGAAGCCATGCGAGTGGCTAGCCTGTGATGGGCAACGGCTGGGCACCGGGGCACGTGGCCCGCTGCCGTATTTCGCTGCGGATGCTGCTGACTGAGCAATGCAACCTTTCCTGTGTCTTCTGTCACAATGAGGGCCAGGAGAACGGCAGCCGTTTCCTTGAAATATCGGATCACCGCCTAGTCGAAGTGGTGACCGAAGCCCAGTCGATGGGGACTGTTCAGATTAAGTTCTCGGGCGGGGAGCCGACGATTCACCCGAGGCTTAAGCACCTGATGTCCGCTGCCTGCGACGCGGGCTGTGAGGACCTAGTGCTGATTTCGAACGGAATGAAGACCGCAGCCTTCGAGCCGCTGCTAGGACGGTTCCCGTTCCGGGTCTCGGTGAATATGCCGGCAGCGGACGACTTGTCGTACTTCCGGATCACCGGAGGCCGGATCAGTCCGGTACTCGCGACGATCCGATTACTTTCGTCAGCTGCCGTCCCTGTCGCCTTTAACACGTACTGGCCTGCTCATCGCCCGCCAGCTAGGCTGCGTGGGCTGATGAGACTGGCGCGCGACCTCGGATGCGTCCTGAAGGTTCTCACCCCATGCCACCTGGTAGGCGTCAATACCCAGGAAGAGGCGGCCCTTTCGATCGGCAAGTGGCTGGCCGCTGATGGATTCCGCCAGCACGACACCCTTAACCACATTACCGTGTACCTGAAGGACGGCCTGACGGTCCGGGTCCAACGGCCGTGGTGTCCGGTTTACTGCCAGGCCCTCGCAGGCAAGGACGTCACCTTACGGATAAATGCGGCAGGACTCATCCGGTCATGCCTGCAAGACGCTGGCCCTTCATATGGGTCCGCCCTCGGGACAATGACAGAACTCCGCGAAGGCCTAGCGTCAGCTGTTGCTGCGGCGGGACAGGACTGCGCCGCTGCCCCTAAGGCCCCCCGAGTCGGGGTCCGGTCTGTGCGGCGGAACTCTGGCCAAGGCATGGGTTAAGCATTGACTCGCTCGCCCGGCGGCCTAGGCGCGCATCTCGGCCAGGCGGAGTCAGCCGCAGCCGCAGGCCCCGCCGCAGCAGCCGCCCCCGCCGCCGCCGCGCGGGGCGCTGCCCGGGCCGGACCGGCCGCCGACCGCCACCGTGGACAGCAGCTTGACGGTGTCGTCGTGGCCCTCGGGGCAGGTCGCCGGGTCACCCGACTGGCTCATCGGCCGGGTCTGCTCGAACGTGTCGCCGCAGGCCCGGCACCGGTACTCATATCGAGGCACGAGCACATCGTACGCGGCCCCGCGCCGGAGGTGGCCGGGGCCACGGCAGGCTGCCTCTGCCGTGGCCCCGGCGGTCCGGGGGTCCGGGGGTCCCGCAGGCGCTACAGGTGCCAGGTGAACGTCTGCGGGTGGTGCGGCTTGCCGTGGCTGAACCGCACCGGCCGCGCCCCGGTGTAGATCTCGGTCAGCCGGGTGAACCTGAGCTGGCCGGTGCCGTGCCCGCGGGGCCGGGCCCGCCACACCGTGATCAGCGCGTGGAAGCGGCGGAAATGGCCCGCCGCGCAGCTCGGCACGCAGCTGTTGACGTGCTCGATGCCGCTGCCGAACGCCACGCCGCGCCAGCTGACCCAGCTCAGGTTGGTCAGGAAGTCGTTGGCGTCAGCGCAGGTCAGGATGAACGTGCGCGGCAGGATCACGCCGTGGTGCTGGCAGTTGACCAGGACGACGGCGTGGACCCAGTCGGTGGTGGCGGGCTGGGCTGCCGCCGCCGTGGCCGCCGAGGCCGGCACGACGCCGGCCAGTGCGATGGCGCCGGCGCTGACCGCTAGCGCGGCCGCCATCCGGCCCCGGCGTAGAAGCGAGAAGTTCACGGGCCTTTTCCTCCTAGCAGTGCTGAACCATTCACTGGCTAGGACGCCATTTACCTGCGGAAAGGTGCGCGACCATGATCACGTTTGGGCATCGGCCGGTGCCGCCGCGCCGGGCCGGCGACGGGCTAGCCGGGGACGCTGCCGGCCACGGGGCCCGGCGCGGCGACGCCCGGGACCTCCGTCCGGCGGGGTGTCCTCGGCCACCGCGCCGGCCACCGCCGGGGCGGGCGCCGGGCCGTCGTCGTAGATGAACTGGCGTGCCGCGCAGCAGCGAGACCGCCGCGGCGGTCAGCGACATGGCGATGGCCGCGCTGAACACGATGACCAGGCCGTGGTGGAACGGCCCGGAGACCAGCCGGGGGAAGTACTCCTTGCTGGTCAGCGCCGAGACGCTGGAGGCGGGCAGGCGGCCCAGCACGCCCGACGGCTTCAGCAGGGCCTGCGATCGGGTTGTAGCCCAGGAACGAGGCGAACAGCGTGCTGACCGGGGGCAGGTGGGCGATGTGCGCGGCCACCCCGGCGGGCACGCCCTTGGCCCGCAGCCCGGCGGTCAGCGTGCGCGGCAGCCGCGCGGCCAGCCCGGCGATCAGCAGCGAGAAGAAGATGCCGATCGACAGCGACATCCCGGCGTTCTGGAACGTGGACCGCATGCCCGAGGCCGCGCCCCGGTGCCGGGCCGGGACGCTGCTCATGATGGCCGAGGTGTTGGGCGAGGCGAACAGGCCCGAGCCGATCCCGTTGAAGAAGATGACCAGCGCGAACAGCCAGTACGGGAAGTCGATCGGCAGCAGCAGCAGGCCGGTGAACGCGGCCGCCCCGACGAGCAGCCCGCCGGTGGCGAACAGCCGCGGCCCGTACCGGTCCGACAGCCACCCCGACACCGGCCCGGCGATCAGGAAGCCGGCCGTCAGCGGCAGCATGTAGATGCCCGCCCACAGGGGCGTGTCGGCGAAGTCGTAGCCGTGCAGCGGCAGCCAGATGCCCTGCAGCCAGAAGATCAGCATGAACTGCAGGCCGCCGCGGGCGATCGAGCCGAGCAGGCTGGCCGCGTTCCCGGCCGCGAAGGCCCGGATCTTGAACAGGCCCAGCGCGAACATCGGCTCGGCGATGCGGGTCTCGATCACGCAGAACAGGGCCAGGATGGCCGCCCCGCCGAGCAGCCCGGACAGCACGAACGGGCTGGTCCAGCCGGTCGGCGTGGCCGCCGTAGGGCTGGATGCCGTAGGTGATGGCGATGAGCAGTCAGGCTGGCCCCGGCGGCGAACGTGACGTTGCCC
This sequence comes from uncultured Actinomycetota bacterium, assembly GCA_963731085.1. Classification (GTDB taxonomy): domain Bacteria; phylum Actinomycetota; class Actinomycetes; order Streptosporangiales; family Streptosporangiaceae; genus DASUBV01. The sequence continues at coordinate 603,977 of CAVSUF010000018.1, read as the reverse complement.
CACCAGTCGATCCGGGCCCGCCGCGACGACGGCGACCTCGCGCAGCTTCTTGTACGACCAGATCGTGCCGAACACGCCGATCGGCACGTTGACCCAGAACACCAGGCGCCAGTCCACGGCGGCCAGCAGGCCGCCCAGCAGCAGGCCGACGAACTGGCCGGAGATGCCGGCGATCTGGTTGATGCCCAGCGCCATGCCGCGCTTGTTGGCCGGGAACGCGTCGGTCAGGATCGCGGCCGAGTTGGCCATCAGCATCGACCCGCCGAACGCCTGGACCATCCGGCCGATGATCAGCCACAGCGCCCCGCGGCCGCCGGTCAGCGGGTCCAGGGACAGCGCGATCGAGGCCAGGGTGAAGACCACGAAGCCCAGGTTGTAGATCCGCACCCGGCCGAACATGTCGCCCAGCCGGCCGAGCGTGACCACCAGCACCGCGGTGACCAGCAGGTACCCGATGATCATCCACAGCAGGTAGCCGATGTTGCCGGGCGCGGTCGGGTCCAGGTGGATGCCGCGGAAGATGGCGGGCATCGCGATGATCACGATCGAGGCGTCGATCGTGGCCATCGTCATGCTCAGCGTGGTGTTGGACAGCGCCATCCAGCGGTAGCGGTCACCGCTCCCCGCGCCTGGCTCTGGTCCGGTCCTCGCGTTATCCATGGTTGCCCGCACGAGACTCAACCTACCAAACACTTGCTTGTTAGCAACTAGTTATCTCGGGCGCTGCCGGGGCCAGGGCCGCCGGGGGCCGGGCCGACCGGCTACCGGACCGCGATGCGCACCCGGTAGGTCCACCACCAGGGTCGCGGGGCGGCCAGCCGGCGGGCCGCGACCTCGCGCAGGGCGGTCAGGCCGATCTCGTCCTCGGTGGCGCCGTCGGCCAGCAGCGCGGCCGCGCCGCCCTGGGACAGGGCCAGGTTGGCGATCCGCTCGGCGTCGCCGGAGTCCCGGCTGTGCAGGCCGATCTCCCGCGCGTACCGGAACAGGCCGCTGGCGGCGATCCGCTCCAGGTGGTGCCGCTTGCCCGCGCGCGGCGGGACCAGGTCCCGCGGGCGGTCTCCAGCGTCGTCCACCCGGCGCGTCGAACGCGGCGAACGCGGCGTCGGTCTCCCAGTCGATGCACGGCGGCCAGTCATAGTCGTAGGCGGCGAACATGCCGCCCGGCCGCAGGATGCGGGCGATCTCGGGCAGGGCGCGGGCCGGCGTCGAACCAGTGCATGGCCTGGCTGGCCGTGACGATGTCGGCGCACTCGTCGGGCAGCCCGGTCGCCTCGGCGCTGCCGGCCGCGACGGTGACCGCGGTCGGCCGGGCCGTGACCGGGCCGGACGCGCCGCCCCGGCGAGCCGTCGGCCGCGCTGGCCCGCGGCCCGGCCGGGCCGCTGGAGGCCAGCACGCCGGCCGGCCGGTCCGGGTTCAGGCCGAGGCGGCCGCAGGGCCACGGCGCGCATCCCTCGCCCGGCTCGACCGCGGTGACCCGCCGCGCCCGGCCGACCCAGATCACCGTCGACAGCCCGGTGCCCGCGCCCACGTCGACGACGTCCGGGTCGCTGGGCCCGCCCACTGCATCGAGCACGTCGGCCAGCTCGGCCGGGCGCCTGCGGCCGGGCCGCGTCGTACCGCGGGGCGAGTGTCAGCGAACCGGGCGACCGCGGTGACCATGGATCCGTTACTCCTGGTCCCAGATAACTTGATATCGAGATATTAACGCTGCCGTCCCGGGAGCACCAGCACGGCCCGGTGCCGGCCGTCGCCGCGTCGGGCGGCCGCGAGCGGCCGCGCGCCAGGGGCGGGCTCGATGCTGGCGACGGTGGCGCAGTCCGCCGCGAAGCTGATCGTCACCGCGACGTGCTGGCCGGCCAGCACCCGCGGCAGCCAGTACCGGGCGTCGTCCCACATCTGGCCGAACGGCAGCGCGTCCTCGGCGAACCAGCGCGGCGCGATCTCGTCCGACTCGGCCGGCTCGCCGGCGAAGCATGCTGGTCACGTACACCTCGGCGGTCTGGTCCCAGGCCGGCCGGTACGGGAACCGGAACTCGATGCTGGCCCGGTGCTCCAGCGTGTCGGGCGAGACGATCAGCGAGGACTCCTCGGCCACCTCGCGGACCGCGGCGTCGGCGGGCTTCTCGCCGGGCTCGATGTGGCCGCCCAGCCCGACCCAGCGGCCGGTGCCGAAGCCGGTCTTCTTGTAGCCGAGCAGGATCTCGCGGCCCGCCGGGCCCGGCGCGGCGGATCATGCACAGGCAGGTCCGGATCATCGCGCTCAGCCTAGCCCCCGGCCCTCACGCCTCGCCTCGCGCCAGGCTGATGAGCCGGTCCAGCACCCGGTCCCTGAGGCGCAGCCCGTCGTGCTCGAACTCGCTGGTCACCCACGGCCGCAGGCCGCCGATGGCGGCCGCGGTGGGCAGCGACAGCGCTGGCCGGCACGTACATGTCGTTGAAGTAGACGGCCGCGGCGGCCGGCACGGTGCTGGCGGCCAGGACGGCCGGGTCATACAGCGCGCGGCCAGCCCTCCCGCTCGGCCAGCAGCTGGGCGGCGCCGGCCAGCGGGGCCAGCACCGGGTCGGTCTCGCAGCATCCAGGGGTAGATCATCTCGCCGGTGAACAGCACCGGGCCGCCGCGCTCCAGCGCCGCGGCCGCGTCGAACTCGGGGAACTCGGCCCGGACCCGCTGGGCCGCCCACCGGGTCGGCGCCGCCCTGGGCGTAGCACGCCTCGTGCAGCAGCGCGTACAGCGGCCCGGCGGTGAAGCTGAGGATGGCCTCGGCCCGGGCGCCGAAGTCATCGCTGAGCTCGGTCGCCGGTGGCGAACGGGTCCTCCAGCAGGTAGTGCAGCGCGTCACTGCCCCGGCTGCCGCCCAGCATCCGGCCCAGCGACTGGAACCCCTCCACGGTCAGCAGCGTCCCGCCCGGCAGCCGGGCCGGCGCCTGGGCCAGGACCGCCGCGATCTGGCGGGCGCGCCCGACGTCGGCCGGGTAGCGCTCGTAGTGCGCCCGGTTCTTGGCCGCGACCACCGGATAGGTGGCCCGGTACACGTCATCGGCGGTCGCGGTCAGGCCCGGCAGCCCGCCGGCCACCAGCGCCTCGCGCAGCCCGCCGGGCGCCCGCGACAGGTAGGTCACCGGCGCAGAAGCCGCCGAAGCTCTGGCCCAGCACGCTCCACGGCCGCCCGCCCGCCAGCCGGCCCGCGGATCAGCTCCGCGTCGGCCACGATCGAGTCGGCCCGGAAGCAGGCCAGGTACTCGGCCTGGGCCGCCGGCGGAGCCCAGCGCGGCCAGCGTCTTGCGGTTGGCCGGGGTGGACCGGCCGGTGCCGCGCTGGTCCAGCAGCAGCACCCGGTACTCGCGCAGCGCCCGGTCCAGCCAGCCCGGACCGGTCCAGCGGCCGGTGCGCGCCCATGCCCGGGCCCGCCCTGCAGGTACACCAGCCACGGCAGGTCAGCCGCCGGCCTGGTCGCTGGCCACCGCCTCGCGGGCGAACACCTCGATCTGGGCGCCGTCCGGGGCGGAGTGATCCAGCGGCACGGCGAACGTGTGCTCAGTGAGCACCAGGCCGGGCAGGCGAGCGGCGGACATGCCCGACACAGTACCCACAAAGGCCGGCTGAGCTGCCGTCTCTCGGCGATCCGGGCGGATCCACGGCACCGGCCCCGGTATGGTCGCAACGAGAGGTTCCGTCCACGGGCCGAACTACCGGATGGAGAACATCGTCATGTCGCTCAGGTCGGTGCCGCAGCGCGGCGGCCACGTCGCGACGGCCTTCGCCGCCGACACCTCATCCAAGGGCCTGGGCATCGAGCTGATCGAGGTCGGCGACGGCCGGGCCGTGCTCCGCATGCGGATCGCCCGCACCATGATCAACGGGCAGGAGATCGCGCACGGCGGCTACGTGTTCATCCTGGCCGACACCGCGTTCTCGTGCGCCTGCAACAGCTACGGCCCGGTGACCGTGTCCGAGGGCGCGGAGATCACCTACCTGACCCCGGTCCGCGAGGGCGAGGTGCTGACCGCGATCGCCGCCGAGCGGACCACCTGCGGCCGGACCGGGATCTACGACGTCACGGTCAGCCGGGGCGACGAGATCGTGGCCGAGTTCCGCGGCCGCAGCCGCACCCTGGGCTGAGCCGCCCGCGCGCCTCGGCGAGGCTCCGCGCGTGCGCATCACGGTATTCGCGGGCAGCTCGATGGGCACCCGCCCGGAGTTCGAGACCGCCGCCGCCGACCTGGGCCGGGTACTGGCGCAGGCCGGGGTGGGCGTGGTCTACGGCGGCGCCGGCGTCGGCCTCATGGGCGTGCTGGCGCAGGCGGCGCTGGCCGCGGGCGGCGAGGTCATCGGGGTCATCCCGGAGGTCCTGGTCGAGGCCGAGGTGGCCGCCATGGAGCTGACCCGCCTGGAGGTCGTCGCCCGACCTGCACGCCCGCAAGGCGCGGATGGCCGAGCTGGGCGACGCGTTCGCCGCCCTGCCCGGCGGGATGGGCACGCTCGAGGAGCTGTTCGAGATCCTGACCTGGCGCCAGCTCAGGATCCACGACAAGCCGGTCGCGCTCGTCAACGTGGCCGGCGCCTGGGACCCGCTGCTGGCCGCCCTGGACGCGTCCGTCGCCGACGGCTTCATCCGGCCCGCCAGCCGCGCCCGGCTGCTGGTCGTCGACGGCCCGCGCGACCTGCTGCCCGCGCTGGGCCAGCGCCATGACGGAGAGTAACGGCAGCGCCAGCGGACTCTCGCCCGCCGCTGTCAGCCGCGCGGCGCTCAGCTGACGTCGGCGCCGAGCTGGGCCAGCTTGCTCTCGAAGTTCTCGTAGCCGCGCTTGATGATGTCGACCCCGTGCACGGTCGAGGTGCCGTCGGCGGCCAGCGCCGCGATCAGGTAGGAGAAGCCGCCGCGCAGGTCGGGGATCTCCAGCTCGGCCGCGTACAGCTTGCTCGGCCCGGAGATCACCGCCGAGTGCACGAAGTTGCGCTGGCCGAACCGGCAGGGCAGGCCGCCCAGGCACTCGGGGTAGAGCTGGATGGTGCGCGCCCATGGCCGACAGCGCGCCCGCGAAGCCCATCCGGTTCTCGTACACCGTCTCGTGCAGGATGGACAGGCCCGACGCCTGGGTCAGCGCCACCGCCAGCGGCTGCTGCCAGTCGGTCATGAAGCCGGGGTGCACGTGGGTCTCCAGCGCGATGGCGTGCAGCTGGCCGCCCGGGTGCCAGAACGCGATGCCCCGAGTCGTCGATGGCGAACTCGCCGCCGACCCGGCGGAACACGTTCAGGAACGTCATCATGTCGGCCTGGCGGGCGCCGTCGACGGTGACGTGGCCGCCGGTGGCCAGCGCGGCGCAGGCCCACGAGGCGGCCTCGATCCGGTCCGGCAGCGCCCGGTGGGTGTAGCCGCGCAGCTCCCGCACCCCGGTGACCCGGATCACCCGGTCGGTGGAGCACCTCGATGATCGCGCCCATCTTCTGCAGGATCGCGATCAGGTCCATGATCTCGGGCTCGACCGCGGCGTTGCTCAGCTCGGTCACGCCCTCGGCGCAGCACCGCGGTCAGCAGGGTCTGCTCGGTGGCGCCGACGCTGGGGTAGGGCAGCGCTGATCTTGGTGCCGTGCAGCCCGTCCGGGGCGGTCAGGTGCAGCCCGTCGGCGGCCTTGTCGACCATCGGCGCCGAAGCCGCGCAGCGCGTCCAGGTGGAAGTCGATCGGCCGGTCGCCGATCCGGCAGCCGCCCAGGTCGGGGATGAACGCCCGGCCCAGCCGGTGCAGCAGCGGCCCGCACAGCAGGATCGGGATCCGGCTCGACCCGGCGTGCGCGTTGATGTCGGCCACGTCGGCCCGCTCGACGTCGGACGGGTCCATGACGATCTCGCCCGGCTCGTCGCCGGGGCGCGACCGCCACCCCGTGCAGGGCCAGCAGGCTGGAGACGATCCTGACGTCGCTGACGTCGGGGACGTTGCGCAGCCGGCTCGGCGTCGTTGCCCAGCAGCGCCGCCACCATCGCCTTGGACACGAGGTTCTTGGCGCCGCGTACCGCTACGGTTCCCTCAAGCGGCCTGCCCCCGCGCACCGACATCGTCGTCATGGCGTCCAGTATGGGATACCTCGCAACCAGAGTGGCCAAAGGTGAGTAAGTGGCGGGCAAAATCCGAGAGTCACCGCTTACTGCCCGTCCTGGGCCTGCATAATCACCTCTGGTGTGACTTACTCCACAGTGACCGACTTAGCCAGGTTACGCGGCTTGTCGATGTCGTGCCCGAGAGCCAGCGCGGCGTAGTAGGCCAGCAGCTGCAGCGGGATCGTGAGCAGGATCGGGTCCAGCTCGCGCTCGTTCTTGGGCACCACGAGGGTCAGCGGCTTGGCGTCGGCCAGCTCGCCGGCCGCCACGCCCGGGTGGGTGATGATGGCCACCGGCCCGTTGCGGGCGATGATCTGCTGCACGGCGGCCAGGTTCCGGTCGGTCAGCTCGTCGTCGGGGACGATGGCCACGGTCGGCAGGAACTCGTCGATCAGCGCCAGCGGCCCGTGCTTCAGCTCGCTGGCCTGGTACGCCTCGGCGTGCCGGTACGAGATCTCCTTGAACTTCTGGGCGCCCTCGCGGGCCACCGGGAAGCCGCGCACCCGGCCGATGAAGAACAGGCTCTGCGCCCCGGCCAGCTCGCCCGCGATCTCCGCGATCCGGGCCTCGCCGTCCAGGATCTCCTGACCTGGCCGGGCAGCCGGCGCAGCCCGGCGATGATCCGCTCGCCGTCGGCGATGGACAGGTCCCGGACCCGGCCCAGGGCCAGCGCCAGCATCGCGAACCCGATGGCCATGTGGGTCAGCGCCTTGGTCGAGGCGACCGCGATCTCCGGCCCGGCGTGCAGGTAGATCCCGCCGTCGTTCTCCCGGGCGATCGTCGAGCCGACCACGTTGACCAGCCCGATGATCTGCCCGCCCTTGCGCTTGACCTCGCGCACCGCGAACGCCGTGTCGGCCGTCTCGCCCGACTGGCTGACCGCCACGTACAGCGTGTCGGGCTCGATGATCGGGTTGCGGTAGCGGAACTCCGAGGCCGGCTCGGCGTCGGCCGGGATGCGGGCCAGCTCCTCGATCATGGCCGCGCCGATCTGGCCCGCGTAGTACGCCGAGCCGCAGCCCAGCACCTTGACCCGGCGGAACGAGCGCAGCTCGCGCGGCCCCAGGTTGAGGCCGTCCAGCCGGGCCGTGCCGAACCGGTCGTCCAGCCGGCCCTGCAGCATCCGCCCGATCGTCGACGGCTGCTCCAGGATCTCCTTGTGCATGTAGTGCCGGTGGCCCTCGGTCTCGGCGTCCTCCACCTCCATCTCGATGACGGTGGGGGACTTGGCCGTGTCCTCTTCCTCCGGGCTGAACGTGCGGAACTCACCGGCCTGGACCGTGGCCAGCTCGCCGTCGTCCAGGTGAACCACCGACGCGGTGTGCCGGACGATGGCCGGCAGGTCGCTGGCCACGAACATCTCCCGGTCCCCGACCCCGAGGATCAGCGGCGACCCGTTGCGGGCCGCGACCAGCCGGCCCGGGTGGCGCTCGTCCATGACCAGGATCGCGTAGGTGCCGCTGATCCGGGCGATCGCGTCGAGCACCGCGCCCTCCAGCGTGCTGGCCTCCGACCGGGCCACCAGGTGGGCGATGATCTCGGTGTCGGTCTCCGACGCGAAGACCACCCCCTGGGCCTCCAGCCGCTCCCGCAGCGCCGCGGCGTTGTCGATGATCCCGTTGTGCACCACGCTGATCCGGCCGTCCTGGCTGACCTGCGGATGGGCGTTGGCCTCGGTGGCCGGCCCGTGGGTGGCCCACCGGGTATGCCCGATGCCGGTCTTGCCGGACAGCCGCCGGGGCAGCGACGCCTCCAGGTCGCGGACCCGCCCGACCCGGCGGAACACCTGGGTCGCGCCCTTGCTGCCCAGCACCGCGATCCCGGCCGAGTCATAGCCCCGGTACTCCAGCCGGGACAGGCCCTCCAGGAGCACCGGCACGGCCTCCCGGCCGCCGACGTAACCCACGATTCCGCACATAGCCCTGGCTGCTCCTCTGCATCCCTAAGACACTGCATCCCGTAGACGCCGCCGCGGCCTCGCGTTGCGCCGGGCTCAGCCGTAGACGATCCGCCGCAGCTGGCGCTGCGACAGGCGCGGCGCGGCCACCAGCCGCCCGGCCAGTTCCTGCTCGATCAGCTCGAAGATCTCCGGATTCCGCCGCCCGTACAGGTGCAGGTGCGCGTGGCGGCGCCGCACGTAGTCCTCGACCGGCTCCCGGTACCAGGCCAGCACGTCCTCCACGACCCGGGCCGCCTCCGCCGTCGTCAGCCCGGCCGAGCCCGCCACCCGCTCGACCAGCACCGGCTCAACGCGCACCGGCCTGATGCGCACCGGCTCGATCTCGATCCGCTCGGAACTCACCCGGCCATCCTGCGCCGCCCGGGCTCCCGATGCCAATTTCCTGCCCGGATCCGGGCAGGAAATCCGAGATCGCGCCGCCGCCGGGCGGATGTTACCCGCCACCGGGCGGATGTTACGGAGAGTGATCAGATCGATTATGCCGGCCAGCGCGGGGGAGCGCGGCCGGTTCCGCAATCCCGGGCCAGCCGCGAGCCTCGGTTGGCCGGGGGGATCCTGCCGACCGGCGAGCTGGGCGGTTTCGGGTCCCGCTGAGTGCGCGGCACGTGGCGGGCGGCTGTTGCGTGGCCGTGCCGTTACGGCTGATGGGGCTGAGCGTGAGCGCAGGAGGTAGCGGGATAATGGGCGCCGTGGACAGCAGCCATTACCGCCTGGTCATCGCGGCGGCGCAGGCCGCGGGGCCATGCCCGCCCGGCGGGGAGGCGGCGTGGGGGCGCCGGGTGCACGGGCTGACCGTGGACCTGCACCTGATCGCCCAGCAGGCCCGGCAGGACATCGAGCGGCTGGAGTCGGCGCGGACCTTCGTCGCGTTCCTGGAGAAGGTCGAGATCGAGGAGTCGAGCCGGCGCGGGCTGATCACGCTGCGCCTGCCGTCGGGGGAGAGCGAGCCGATCCGCACCGAGCAGGCGGACACCGACCGCGGCGCGGCCCTGATCGAGCGGGCTCGGTCGCTGGCCGGCCGGTGGGTTCTGGTCTACCGCTACAACGAGCGGAAGGCGGGACAGCGCAACCAGTCCGTCCGGATGCTGGCGCACCTGATGGACCTCGGCGGTGACGGGGCGGTGCCCAGCGCGACGGCTAAGAAGATGGTGCTGCAGGAGGCAGGCGGCGACGTGGCCCGCGCCCAGGAGGCCTGGACGGCGGCCGGCCTGCCGGCACCGGCCCGGTCAGCGTCAGCCAGCTTGAGCAGGCCCGCGAGGCCGCCGCCGGCCAGCCGGGACCCGGGCCGGGTTAACGGCCGGCCGCCCCTGCCGCGCTGGCGGCCTCGCCGGCCTGCGCGGCTGGCGCCTGGAGGCGCCCCGGGCCCTGCGCGCGGATCGCGCCCGGCCGGAGCGGGACACCGAGCACCCGGCTGACCAGGTTGCGGTGCGCCGCGTGCAGGGTGCGGACGGCGGCCGGCGTGAGCCCGGGCTTGACCGGCTCGCGGCCGCCGCGCGGCCGCCCGGCTTGGTCGGGATCCACAGGTAACCCGGATCGCTGCCCTCCAGCTCGGCGATGATCTCCGCCCGCGCGGTGAGCCACCGCTGCAGGACGGCGCCGTCGGGTCGCGGAGCGGGCACGGGCCGTCAGCCAGGTCGACGCGGGCCGCGCCGTCCAGGTGCAAGGCCCCGACGCTGAGGCCGCGCCAGCTCCGGCGACGGACCGGTCGGTGTCCGCGACCAGCGCGGCCACGGCGGCGGTACGCAGCGCGGTCAGCGGCGTTGGCGCCGATCGGCCGGCGCACCGCCAGGTCGCGGAGCAGCCGCTCCGTGTCAGCGGGGGACAGGCTGGTAGCCGGGCGCGGGCGGCTCGCTGTCCCGGCGGTCTCCCGCGCGGAAGAACTCCGCGAACGCGTTGTAGGAGTCGATGCGCACCCGCATCGAGTTCGGGTACGCGGCGGCGGCGGGCCCGCGCAGCGTGTTGCGGCTGCGGGTCCGCCCAGCGCGGCATCGGCGAGCCATGCGTCAGCGCGCGCCGGCTCCAGCAGCTCGGCCGCCGTGACCCCGCCGCCCGCCGGCTGCTCCGCATGGTGCAGGTACTCCTCCAGGAAATGCCCGCGGACCCGCCGCGTAGCTGACAGCGAGCCGCCGCCGCCCCAGGTCCCGCAGGAAGCCGTCAATAGCGTCCCGCGCCGTCATCCCAGCCGTTACTGCCGCCACAGCCCCCGACCCTACTAACCATCACTGATAACAGCAAGAGGCAGTCCACCCTGAGCCAGGCACGCCGCCGCCCGGCCGACTCGGGGTCCGGGCCGATACGATCCGGTCCGACCTGGTCCGAGCCGATCCGTCCCGGACCCAGACAGCCCATCAGCAGCACGCAGCCCAGTATTCGGAAGCCTCTTGCTGTTATCAGGCGTAGGCTGGCTGAGGCAGGCCGGGGGAGAGAGTGAGACCATGATCGTGACCGTGTTTACGTGAACATGCCCGGAAAAACGGTCACGATCATGGTCTCGTCGGCGTCGTGCCACCTTGACGGGCGAGGTCGATGTCGCGGGATCATGGCCCATGACTCGCGCGTTGTCGACGCCGCCCGCGATGCCCGACGGGCTGCTCTCCGGCTGCCCGCAGCCCGTGCTGGCCGCCGGCCGGGGGCTGGTGCTGCGGCCCTGGGAGGCAGCCGACGCTCCGGTGTTCTTCGCCGCTTACCAGGACAGCGAGCTCCGGCGCTGGCACACGCGCCGCCCTCGCACCGAGGACGACGTGCGGGAGTGGTTCGGCGCCTACCAGGAGGACTGGGAGCGGGATAGGGGCGGCCACTGGGCTGTCGCCCGCGACGACGGCGACGTGCTCGGCCGGATCGCCATGCGCGGCTGGGATTTCGATAACGGCATCGCGGGCGTCGGCTACTGGGTGCTCCCGGCGGCCCGCGGCGACGGCGTGGCGACCCGCGCCTTGACGGCGCTTTCGGCCTGGCCCTGGACGAGGTCGGCTTTTACCGCCTGCAGCTGAGCCACTCCACGCGCAACCATGCGTCCTGCCGGGTGGCCACGAAGTCCGGCTACCTGCTCGAGGGCACCAAGCGCAGTTCCGCCGTGCATGACGACGGCCGGCACGACATGCACCTGCACGCCCGCATCCGGGAGGCCCCGGAAAGCTCTACTTAACATAATGTGCATTATCGGCACTACGTGGAGAGCAGGTTCAGCTCCGCGAGTGCTGCCTGGATGCCGGGCTGGCGCTGGCGCTGCGCCGCCACGCGGCGTGTACCTCGCGCTTCGGCGGGCGCTGCAGCGGCCTGGCGACGAGCGCCTCGCCCAGCGGCGGCCGGGCCAGGCGCGGGATCAGGGCGATATGGCGCAGGCTGCCCTGGCCGCGCTCGGCATCATCCCGCACGCTACGGTGCGCCTTCCGCTGGTGGAGTCGCCGCCGTCGCACCTCCGGCGGCTGACGGAGACCCTGGCCGCCATCGCCGTTCCGGGCTGACCGGGCTTCCGGTAGCGCGCGGGTAGTCTGCGGGTATAGGAGACGCGGCGTTCCGGGCCAAATGCTGCGCAAGTGGTGCATGACGGCCGGGTCCCATTTGCCGCCGGGCCTGGCCGGTCCCGATACTCGGCTGACACCAGGCGACAGGGGCCGCGGGGCGGGGCGGGGTGCGGAGGAGCAGGGAGCCATGCGGATCCTGACGTGCGCGGCGGTCATCGGGTCAGCCGCGCTGGTCGCCGCCTGCGGAGCGGTCGGTCCCCGGACCGGGGCTACCGAGGCCGCGGGCCTGGTTGGTGCGCCGCGGCCATCGTCGGCAGCCCGGTCCGTAGCGGGCAGCGCGGGCAGTGCCGGCGGCACGCCCGCGCGAGCCAGTGGCGCTCCGCCCCTCGCCAGCCTGGCCCCGTGCCGGCTGCTGACCCTGGCCGAGGCCCAGAGCCTCGGGCAGGGCCAGCTGGCCCGGAACCAGCCGTCGCAGAACCCGGCCCTGGGCGTGCTCGACTGCGCCTACCAGGGCGGCCGCGTGACCGTCGGCCTGCATATCCAGCAGAGCCCGCCGCCGGGCAGCAACTACGCGCAGCAGCTGGCCGAGGCCAGGTACGTGGTCACCGCGAAGACGTGCCCCTTCGCCGCCTACCACGAGCTGACGGGCCTGGGCGATGCGGCATTCTCGTCCTACTGCACGACGGGCAGCTACAACGCGAACAACGACCAGGTGGTCACCTGGACAGACGGTGACCTCATCCTCAGCGTCTTCATCCTCGGCGACTCCAGCTCCCGGGACTGGCTCCCGGGCCTGACGGCCATCGCCATGAAGGTCAACTCCCGGCTCTGACCGGGCGGGCCTTCGTCAGGCGCCGACATAGGCCGCGAGGTGCTCGCCGGTCAGGGTGGAGCGGTCGGCGACGAGCTCGGCGGGGGTGCCCTCGAACACGATCCGGCCGCCGTCGTGGCCGGCGCCGGGACCGAGGTCGATGATCCAGTCCGCGTGGGCCATGACCGCCTGGTGGTGCTCGATGACGATGACCGACTTGCCGGAGTCGACGAGCCGGTCGAGCAGGCCGAGCAGCTGCTCGACGTCGGCCAGGTGCAGGCCGCTGGTCGGCTCGTCGAGGACGTAGACGCCGCCCTTCTCGGCCATGTGGGTGGCCAGCTTGAGCCGCTGCCGCTCGCCGCCGGACAGCGTGGTGAGCGGCTGGCCGAGGGTGAGGTAGCCGAGCCCGACGTCGGCCAGCCGGCCGAGGATGGCCGTGCGCGGCGGGCGTGCGCGCGCTCGCCGGCAGCCGAAGAACTCCGCCGCCTCGGCCACCGACATCGCGAGCACCTGGCTGATGTCCTTGCCGCCGAGGTGGTAGTCGAGCACCGACGGCGTCGAACCGCTTGCCCTCGCACTCCTCGCAGGTGGTGGCGACGCCGGCCATCATCGCCAGGTCGGTGTAGATGACGCCGGCGCCGTTGCAGTTGGGGCAGGCGCCCTCGGAGTTGGCGCTGAACAGCGCCGGCTTCACGCCGTTGGCCTTGGCGAACGCCTTGCGGATCGGCTCGAGCAGGCCGGTGTAGGTGGCCGGGTTGCTGCGCCGCGAGCCGCGGATGCGCGGCCTGGTCGACCGTCACCACGCCGTCCCGGCCCGACACCGAGCCGTGGATCAGCGAGCTCTTCCCCGACCCGGCCACGCCGGTCACCACGACCAGCACGCCGAGCGGGATGTCGACATGACGTCCCGCAGGTTGTGGGTGGTCGCGCCGCGCACCTCCAGCGCGCCGGACGGCGTCCGCGCCGACGGCTTGAGACAGGCCCGGTCGTCCAGGTGCCGCCCGGTGAGCGTGCCGCTGGCCCGCAGGCCGTCGACGGTGCCCTCGAAGACCACCTCGCCGCCCGCGGCGCCCGCGCCGGGGCCGAGGTCGACGACGTGGTCGGCGATCGCGATGGCCTCCGGCTTGTGCTCCACGACGAGCACCGTGTTGCCCTTGTCGCGAAGCTGGCAGCAGCAGGCCGTTCATCCGCTGGATGTCGTGCGGGTGCAGGCCGATGGTGGGCTCGTCGAAGACGTAGGTGACGTCGGTGAGCGAGGAGCCGAGGTGGCGGATCATCTTGACGCGCTGGGCCTCGCCGCCCGACAGGGTGCCCGACGGGCGGTCGAGTGACAGGTAGCCCAGGCCGATCTCGACGAACGAGTCGAGGGTGCGGCGCAGCGCGGCCAGCAGCGGCGCCACGGTCGGCTGGTCCAGGCCGCGCGACCCAGCCGGCCAGGTCGCTGATCTGCATCGCGCACGCGTCGGCGATGCTGATCCCGGCGATCTTCGAGGACCGGGCCGCCTCGCTCAGCCGGGTGCCGCCGCAGTCGGGGCAGGCGGTGAAGGTCATGGCCCGGTCCACGAACGCCCGGATGTGGGGCTGCAGCGCCTCCCGGTCCTTGGACAGCATGGACTTCTGGATTCTCGGGATCAGGCCCTCGTAGGTGAGGTTGATGCCCTCGACCTTGATCTTGGTGGGCTCCTTGTGGAGCAGGTCGCGCAGCTCGGTCTTCGTGTACGCGCGGATCGGCTTGTCCGGGTCGAAGAACCCGCAGCCGGTGAAGATGCGGCCCCACCAGCCGTCCATGCTGTAGCCGGGGATGGTCAGCGCGCCCTCGCTGAGGGACTTGCTGTCGTCGTACAGCGCGGTCAGGTCGAAGTCGGTGACCGAGCCCCGGCCCTCGCAGCGCGGGCACATGCCGCCGGCCCGGGTGAAGGTCTTGCGCACGGTGGTGGCGTTGCCGCGCTCGACGGTGATCGCGCCGCTGGCCCGGACCGAGGGCACGTTGAAGGAGTACGCGTTGGGCGAGCCGACGTGCGGCTGCCCGAGCCGGCTGAACAGGATGCGGAGCATCGCGCTGGCGTCGGTGGCGGTGCCGACCGTGGAGCGGGCATCGGCGCCCATCCGCTCCTGATCCACGATGATCGCGGTGGTCAGCCCGTCCAGCACGTCGACCTCGGGCCGGGCCAGCGTCGGCATGAAGCCCTGCACGAACGTGCTGTAGGTCTCGTTGATCAGCCGCTGCGACTCGGCCGCGATGGTGGCGAACACCAGGGAGCTCTTGCCCGAGCCGGAGACGCCGGTGAACACCGTCAGCCGGCGCTTCGGGATCTCGATGCTGACGTCCTTGAGGTTGTTCTCGCGCGCGCCGTGCACGCGGATCAGGTCGTGGCTGTCGGCCGCGTCCGGCGCGGGCGGCTGCCGGCCCGCCCTGGTGTCCGTGCTCATCGTGCCTCCATCTGCCAGGCGGGGCCGCCGTCAGCAGCGGCCCCGCCGCCCCGCCGCCTGTCTGGCCGGGTCACTTGTCCTGCGCGACTCCGAGGACGTTGCCGTCCGGGTCGGTGAAGGTGGCCACCAGGCGGCCGCCGCCGACGTCCCTGGCGGCATCCTTCACGGTGCCCCCGGCCGCCGTCACCTCGGCCAGCTTGGCCTCGATGTCCGGCACCTGCCAGTAGGCCACCGGCGAGGCCATGCCCTGCTGTGCCCCGTTCGGCACCAGCCCGATGTGCTGGCCGCCGACCTCGTAGCCAACGTAGTAGGGCGCGTCGTTCGCCGGCGGCGTGCCGAGCAGGGCGGTGTAGACCGCCTTGGCCGCCTCCAGGTCGGTAACGGGATGCAGGACGATCTTGATTCCCTCGGTGCCCGAGCCGGTCATGGTCACTCCCCGAAGTCGAAGGTCAGTGGAACGGTGGTGCTCATGAGGATCAGGCTAGTTGCGGCCGCGCGGTCGCGGCTTCTTGATTCCTGATCAGTCCAGGGCCCTTCCCGGCAGGCGTTCCGGACGTACACTTAACTAGCGAGTAACGGTCGATACCTATATGGAACGGGCGATCCGCATCGTCTGGGTATCGGACATCCGCGCTGCTGGCGGCCGTGCGGGGCGGCCAGGAGCCGTGCAGCGCGGTACGGGAGGTGTCATGCCCCTGTTCGGGCAGCGCGAGCATCTGCGGCGGCTCCAGCTTTTCGGCGTGCCCGGACTGCCGGAGGTCGCCGCGCACCAGGGCTGGCAGCCGGAGGCCCGCCGCTGGACGGCCTCCTGGACGGCCTCCTCGAGGCGGACCTGCGGGAGATCGCCGTGTCCATGTACGCCTCGCCGGGCGGCGTGCTGGGCAGCGACGCCGGCGCCGAGCCGCTGTCGTTCAGCGACGCGTACCGCGGGCGGCTGGACGGCCGGGCCGTCATCATCGCCAACGCCTGGGTCGGCATCCCGTCCCGGGACGGCCTGCCCGGCACCGAGGGCCTGTCGGTCTGCGCGGTGGAGCTGGACTCGGTGGTGGGCCTGCTGTCGGTGCAGCCGCGGGCTTACCCGGTGCCGCTGAGCCTGCCGGAGACCGCCACCGGGCAGCCGGCGTTCGACTCCCGGTTCGTGGTTCAGGCGGCCGCCGAGCCGCCCCGGGCCAGCCTGTTTCACCGGGCCCGGCCCAGCCGGCCGCGGGTGATGACCGGCTGGCCGGGCAGATGCTGACCGATCAGGTCCGGCGGCTGATGCTGACCCGCGACGACTGGGTCTTCCGGGCCCGGCGCCGCCTGCTGTGCTGCGTGGGCCGGGGGCCGTTCTTCAGCCCGGCCGAGATCGGCGAGCGGATCACCGCGGTCCTGGCCATCGCCACCGCCATCCCGGCCGTCCTGGGCCAGCCCGCCCCGCACCCGGGCAGCGACCCCGACGCCGGCCCTCCCCTGGCCGCCGCTCCCCCGGCCCGGCTGGTGCCGGCCAGCATGGCCGCCGCGGCCGCCTGGACCGGCGGCGGCGGGCCGGGTGACGCCACGCTGATCATGCCCGCCCCGGTGGGCCGGGTCCTGGTCGCGCCGGTCGCGCCGGCCGACCGGTCGGCGGCCGACCTGACCGCCGCGCTGGGCCGGCTGGCCAGCATCGACGAGGCGCTGGGCATGCTGGCGTCGCTCACCCCCGGCGAGCACGAGACGCTGGCCGGGCTGGACACCCCGCTGGCCGCGCTGGCCGGCGCGCAGACCGCGCCGGAGGCGGCGGCCCGGTACCGGGCGCTCCCCCCGCAGCGCAAGCTGCAGCTAGCGGCGATGCTCATGCGCGCCCGCGACGCCCGCGCCCGTCGCTAGGGCCGCGCGCGCGGCCCTAGCCAGCCTCCCGGCCGCGGTGTCATCATGCGGGCATGCGGGCGCCAGCCATGACGATGTCGTCCGTTCCGCATAAGGAGACCCGATGACTGCCCTGGTCACGCCGCCTGCCACCACCGACGTCGACGACGGCCCGGCCATCGCCGAGCTGCACCGGCTGCACGCCGTCCAGCGCCAGGGCTTCCTGGCCGATCCGTACCCGTCGGCGCAGGACCGCAAGGCCCGCCTGGGCGCGCTGGCCGGCATGGTGCTGGGCCACCGCGACCAGATCCGGGCCGCGATGAGCCAGGACTTCGGGTCGCACCCCGAGCTGTTCACCGACCTGGTCGAGGTGCTCGGGGTGGCCGCCCGCGCGGCCTACGCGATCGAGCAGGTCGACACCTGGATGGCCGAGGACGAGCGGCCCGCCGACCCGGCCTTCTACGGGAGCGCCCGGGCGGCCATCCGTTACCAGCCCAAGGGCGTCGTCGGGAACATCGTGCCGTGGAACTTCCCGTTCGACCTGTCGGCCGGCCCGCTGGTCGAGATGCTCGCGGCCGGCAACCGGGTCATCATCAAGCCCTCGGACTACACCCCGGCCTGCGGCGAGCTGCTGCGCGCGATGGTCGCGGAGACCTTCCCCGAGGAGCAGGTCGCGGTCAGCGTCGGCGGCCTGGCCCTGGCCCGGGAGTTCCCCACCCTGCGCTGGGACCACCTGCTGTACACCGGCAGCCCGGCCATCGGCCGCGAGGTCGCGCGGGCCGCGGCCGAGAACCTGGTCCCGGTCACCCTGGAACTCGGCGGGAAGTGCCCGGCCATCCTGACCGCCGACAGCGTCGACGCGGCCAGCGTGCGCAGTGTCATCGGCACCAAGCTCATCAAGAACGGCCAGATGTGCATCTCGGTCGACTACGTCCTGGTCCCGCGCGCCCGGGTCGACGACTTCGTCGCGCACGCCACCGACTACCTGACCAGTGAGCTGCCGGGGTACGCGTCGTCCGCGGACTGCACCGGCATCATCACCGAGCGGCATCGCGACCGGATCACCGCGATGGTCGACGAGGCCCGGGACTCCGGCGCGCGGGTCGTCTCGCTGGGCGGCGAGGGCGACGACGCGACCCGCCGGATGCCGCTGACCCTGGTCATCGACCCGCCCGAGGCCCTGCGCATCATGCGGGAAGAGGTCTTCGGCCCGATCCTGCCCGTCGTTCCCTACGACGACCTGGGCGCGGCGCTGGCCCGGGTCAACGCGGGCGAGCGGCCCCTGGGCCTGTACGTCTACAGCCACGACGCCGGGGTCGCCGACAGCGTGCTGGCGCAGACCACCTCGGGCGGGGCGTGCGTGAACGTCTGCGCCCTGCAGGGTGCCCTGCCCTCGCTCGGCTTCGGCGGGGTCGGGCAGAGCGGCAGCGGCCGGCACCACGGCATCGAGGGCTTCCGGGAGTTCTCCAACCCGCGCGGCGTCGTCGTGCGCGGGACCGGCGACCTGGCCGACGCGTTCCTGCCCCCGTACGGGCCGGTGGTCCAGGCCATCGTCGACAGCGTCTTCGGCGGCGCCGCGCCCGCCTGAGTCCGGGGGGCCGGGGGGCTAGACCTCGTCCTCGGCGTCCCGCCAGCGGAGCCGGCGCAGCGCCGGGCTGTCGCCGGGCGCCGTGCCGCCGCTCGCGGCGATCAGGTCCAGGGCGCGGAACACCCCGGACAGGCCCTCGGGGCCGATCTCGGCGCGCAGCCGGGCCTCCAGGCGCTCGGCCGAGCGGACCCGCACGGCCAGCATCTCGGCCGACCGCGGGGTGAGCGTGACCAGCTTCTCCCGGCCGTCGGCGGGCGACGGGGCCACCGCCACGTAGCCCCGCTCGCGCAGGCCGGCCACGATCTTGCTGGCCCCCTGCCGGGTGATGTCGAGCCGCCGGCCGATCTCCGAGATCGTGATGTCGTCCGGTCCCCCGCACATGCCCAGCACCCGGCCCTCCGGGAACCGCCGGTCCGGGAAGCCCGCCGCGGCCAGGTCATCGTCTAGCTGGCGCCGGTAGCCGGCCAGCGCGCGGCGCAGCGCGGCGCCGAGCTGGCCGAGGCCGGGAGCGTGCCCGGCCGGCATGTCACCTGTGCTCATGAGCTGCGGCCTCGGTCTGGTCGGTGATGGGAAACCTCAGTTGACATTCTAGCCGCCGGCCCGCTAGCGTCAAGACTGTCAACCTTCTACGACAGTCTTCGCGAAGTGACAATCACCTCCGGTTGACATTCCGCGTCCAGCTCACGAGCGATGGGAGTACCCGTGCGCCACACGAACGGGGCGACCGGGCGGGCGGTCCATCCCCTAGTCCGCTAGTCCGCCGTGCTCTAGACCACGGGCGCCATGGCGCTGGCGAACTGGGCCGAGTACAGCCGGGCGTAGGCGCCGCCGGAGGCCAGCAGCGTCTCGTGGGTGCCCTGCTCGACGATCTGCCCGTGCTCCATGACCAGGATCAGGTCGGCGTCGCGGATGGTGGACAGCCGGTGCGCGATGACGAAGCTGGTCCGGCCGTGGCGCAGCTGGCTCATGGCCCGCTGGATCAGCACCTCGGTCCGGGTGTCGACGGAGCTGGTGGCCTCGTCCAGGATCAGGATGGCCGGGCGGGCCAGGAACGCCCGGGCGATCGTGATGAGCTGCCGCTCCCCCGCGCTGACGTTGGCGCCCTCGTCGTCCAGCACGGTGTCGTAGCCATCGGGCAGGGTGCGGATGAACCGGTCCACGTAGGTGGCCGTGGCCGCCTCGATGACCTGCTCGCGGGTCGCGCCGGCCGGGCGCCGTAGGCGATGTTGTCGGCGATGGTGCCGCCGAACAGCCAGGCGTCCTGCAGCACCATGCCGGTCAGCCCGCGCAGCTCGTCGCGCCGCATGTCGGCGATGTCGGTGCCGTCCAGCAGGATCTGGCCCGAGCTGACCTCGTAGAACCGCATGAGCAGGTTGACCAGGGTGGTCTTGCCCGCGCCGGTCGGCCCGACGATGGCCACGGTCTGGCCGGGGGCGACGGTCAGCGACAGGTTCTCGATCAGCGGCCGGTCCGGGGAGTACCGGAACGACACGTCGCGGAACTCGACCTGCCCGGTGACCGCCGCGGGCCGGCGGGCTCGGCCGGGTCGGGGGCCTGCTCGTCGGCGTCGAGCAGGGCGAACACCCGCTCGGCCGAGGCCACGCCGGACTGCAGCAGGTTGGCCATGCTGGCGATCTGGGTGAGCGGCTGGCTGAACTGCCGCGAGTACTGGATGAACGCCTGGACGCTGCCGATGCGACAGCGCGCCGGCCGCCACCCGCAGCGCGCCGACCACGGCGACCAGGACGTAGTTGAGGTTGCCGATGAACATCATGACCGGCTGGATCGTGCCGGAGATGAACTGGGCGCGGTAGCTGGCGTGGAACAGCCGGTCGTTCTGCTCGGTGAACACCCGCATGGCCTCGTCCCGCTGCCCGAACACGGTGACCAGCGAGTGGCCGGTGAACATCTCCTCGACGTGGCCGTTGAGCTGCCCGGTGGTCCGCCACTGGCGGATGAACTGGGGCTGCGCCCGCTTGCCGATCCGGCCCACCAGGAACACCGACACCGGCACGGTGACCAGCGCGATCAGGGCCAGCAGCCAGGAGATGACGAACATCGAGGTGAGCACCCCGACGACGGTGAGCAGCGAGATGACCAGCTGGCTGAGGGTCTGCTGGAGCGACTGGGCCAGGTTGTCGATGTCGTTGGTGACCCGGCTCAGGATCTCCCCGCGCGGCTGCCGGTCGAAGTAGCTCAGCGGCAGCCGGGCCAGCTTGGCCTCGACCTCCCGGCGCAGCCGGAACACCATCCGCTGGACCACGGTGGCGGTGATCCGGCCCTGCATCAGCGCGGCCGCCGACGCGCCGAGGTACACGATCAGGACCACCAGCAGCACGTTGCCGACCTGGCCGAAGTCGATGCCCTGGCCGGGTACCAGGTGGACCGCGTTGAGCAGGTCGGCCTGGGCGCCGTGGCCCTGCGCCCGGAGCCGGGCGACGGCCTGGGCCTGGGTCACGCCGCGGGGCAGCTTGCGCGCCGATCACCCCGGCGAAGATCACGTTGGTGGCGTCGCCGAGCAGCCGCGGGCCGAGCACCGACAGCGTCACGCTGATCGCGGCCAGGGCCAGGCTGAGCGTGACCAGCGGCCGCTCGGGGGCGCAGCGTGCGCGAGCAGGCGGCGGCTGGAGCCCTTGAAGTTGAGCGACTTCTCGGTCGGCTGGCCGCCCATGAACGCGGCCGGCCCGCGGCCGGCGCCCATGCCGGCCGGCCCCGGCCCGCGCTTGGGCGTGGCCCGCTCCCCCACCGCCCCCAGCTCAGCGGGCTCAGCGGGCTCGGGGGCCTCCGGCTCCCGGTCGTCCGGCGCGGTCACGCGGCCTCCTCCTCGGTCAGCTGGGAGAGCACGATCTCCCGGTAGGTCTGGTCGGAGCCCATCAGCTCCTCGTGGGTGCCGGACGCCACGATCCGGCCCGCCTCCAGCACGATGATCCGGTCGGCGTGGCGGATGGTGGCCACCCGCTGGGCCACGATGACCACCGTGGCCTGCGCCGTCTCGGCGGCCAGCGCGGCCCGCAGCCGCGCGTCGGTGGCGTAGTCCAGGGCCGAGAACGAGTCGTCGAACAGGTAGATCTCCGGCCGGTGGACCAGCGCCCGGGCGATGGCCAGCCGCTGCCGCTGCCCGCCGGACACGTTGGTCCCGCCCTGGGCGATCGGGGCGTCCAGCGCCGCCCGGCATCTGCGCGACGAAGTCGCGGGCCTGGGCGGTCTCCAGGGCGTGCCACAGGTCCGCGTCGGTGGCGTCCTGGTTGCCGTAGCGCAGGTTGCTGGCCACCGTCCCGGAGAACAGGTAGGGCTTCTGCGGCACCAGCCCGATCACCCTCGACAGCAGCGCCGGGTCCAGCTCGCGGACGTCGACGCCGTCGACCAGCACCGCCCCGCCGGTCACGTCCATCAGCCGCGGGATCAGGCTGAGCAGCGCGGTCTTGCCGCTGCCGGTGCCGCCGATGACCGCCGTGACCTCGCCGGGCCGGGCGACCATGCTGATGTCGCACAGCACCGGCTTCTCGGCCCCCGGGTAGCGGAACTCGGCCCCGCGCAGCTCCAGGTAGCCGTGGCGGCGCCAGGTCGGTGACCGGCGCGGCGGGCGGGACCAGGTCGGCCTCGGTGTCCAGCACCTCCATGATCCGCTCGGCGCAGACCTCGGCCCGGGGCCACATCATGAACACGAACGTGGCCATCATGACCGACATCAGGATCTGCAGCAGGTAGCTCAGGAACGCGGTCAGCGCGCCGATCTGCATGCCGCCGTCCTGCGACCAGGTGCCCGCCGAACCACAGCACGGCGATGCTGGACAGGTTGAGCACCAGCATCACCGACGGGAACATGAACGCGATCAGCCGGCCGACGCTCAGCGACACCCCGAACAGGTCGGCGTTGGCGGACTCGAACCGCTCCCGCTCCTGCTCGTCGCGGACGAACGCGCGGACCACCCGGACGCCGGTGATCTGCTCGCGCAGCACCCGGCTGATGTTGTCGATGCGCACCTGCATCACCCGGAACTGCGGCCGCATCCGGCTGATGATCAGCGACACGATGACGCCCAGCGCGGGGACCGCCACCAGCAGCAGCGAGGACAGCTGGACGTTCTGGTTGAGGGCCAGGATGATGCCGCCGACGCACATGATCGGGGCCGACGCCAGCAGGGTGAAGGCCAGCACCGCGAGCATCTGCACCTGCTGCACGTCGTTGGTCGTGCGGGTGATCAGCGACGGGGTGCCGAACCGGCCGACCTCGCGGGCCGAGAAGTCCTGCACCCGGGCGAACACCGCGTGCCGCACGTCCCGGCCCGAGGGCCATCGCCGTCCGGGCGCCGAAAAGCACCGCGCCGACCGCCGCGATGATCTGCACCACGGTGACCACCAGCATGATCGCGCCGGTGCGCAGGATGTAGTGGGTGTCGCCGGTGATCACGCCGTTGTCGATGATGTCGGCGTTCAGCGTGGGCAGGTACAGCGTGGCCAGCGACTGGATCAGCTGCAGCACGATCAGCGCGGCGATGGCCTTGCGGTACGGGCGCAGGTAGGCCCGCAGGAGCCGGATCAGCATGGGGGTCTTTTCTGTTCGGGCGGGACCGGGCAGTGCCGGCCGGCGGGCCAGCCAGGGGTCAGGTCACGCTAACCGGAGGCAGCCGCCGGAAGCGCGTCATTTTCGCCGCGGGCCGAGCGGGTTTCGCTATCGGCGGCATCGGCGGCAGCGGCGGCAGCGAAGTGCGCGGGCAGCAGCGCGTGCAGGCCGTCGGCCATCTCGTCCAGCGCGCGCTCCATCAGCGGCGGCAGCGGGGCCGGCGGGTCGGTGAACAGCCGCTGCTCGGTGACGGCCTGCACCGTCGACACGACGGCCCCGGCCAGTGCCCGCACGCAGATCTCGCTGGGGCGCACCCCCGAGCGCGCGGCCAGCCGGCCGTTGATCGCCTCGGCCAGGTCGTACTGCATGATGGCCAGCGCCTTCAGGTACTCCCCGCGCAGCTCCGGCGAGCTGACCACGAGGCGGATGCCGGCGATCACCGCCGGCGTCAGCGCGGCGGGCCCGGCGTCGGCCGTGTAGACGTCCAGCACCGCTGCGCGGATCGCCTCCCACAGGCTCTCCGCCGCGGGCCGCTGGCGGAGCGCCTCGCCGACCCGGGCCGACCGGTCCAGGGCCAGCGCGCTGATCGCCTCGTACTTGCTGGCGAAGTAGTTGTTGAACGTCCGGGGCGACACGTCGGCGGCGGCGGCGATGTCCTCGACCAGGACATTCTCCAGGCCGCGCTCGATGGCCAGCCGCATGGCCGCCGCGCCGATGGCCTGCCGGGTGGCGAGCTTCTTGCGCTCGCGCAGCCCCGCTGAGCCCGGTTCCCCGTCCGTCATGGGCGCCAGCATACAGGATCATGCGCGTCCCGCAACTTTTCCGATCCCGAACCTTTTCTAGGGAGTAACGGCCCGGTCAGCGGTAGCGAGTTTGCGACATCATCATCGCTACCTGCGATGCTGCGCCGTCGTGTCGGATTCTCGCTAGCACCCGGGGCTCCGCGTCGCCGATGCTGGAGACATGCACGCCGGAGACATGCACCCTGGAGACATGGACGAGGGCCGAGAGCGATGCGTCCGGGCCGTTCAGTCCAAGGATGCCCGGTTCGACGGCTGGTTCTTCACCGCGGTGCGGACCACCCGGATCTACTGCCGGCCGAGCTGCCCGGCCATGCCGCCCCGGCCGGAGAACATGACGTTCTACCCCAGCGCGGCGGCCGCCCAGCAGGCCGGGTTCCGGGCCTGCAAGCGGTGCCGGCCCGACGCCAGCCCCGGCTCGCCGGCCTGGAACGCCCGCGCCGACCTGGTCGCCCGGGCCATGCGGCTGATCGCCGACGGGGTGATCGACGCCGACGGCGTCCCCGGCCTGGCCCGCCGGCTGGGCTACAGCGTCCGCCAGCTGGAGCGCCAGGTCCGCGCCGAGCTGGGCGCCGGGCCGCTGGCCCTGGCCCGGGCCCAGCGCGCGCAGACGGCCCGGCTGCTGATCGAGACCACGGCCCTGCCCATGGGCGACGTGGCCTTCGCGGCCGGCTTCGCCAGCATCCGGGCGTTCAACGACACGGTCCGTGAGGTGTTCGCGCTGTCGCCCAGCGACCTGCGGGAGCGGGCCGCCCGGGCGGCGGGCGGGATGGCGGTCCCGGCCGCGCGCCGGGACGCTGAGCCTGCGGCTGCCGTTCCGGGCGCCGCTGTTCCCGGACAACCTGTTCGGGCACCTGGCCGCCACCGCCGTGCCCGGCGTCGAGGAATGGCGGGACGGCGCCTACCGGCGCACCCTGCGGCTCCCGCACGGGCCGGGCCTGGTGGCGCTGCGCCCCGGCGCCGAGCACATCGGCTGCCAGCTCACCCTGGCCGACCTCCGCGACCTGGCCACCGCGATCAGCCGGTGCCGGCGCCTGCTGGACCTGGACGCCGACCCGGTCGCGGTCGATGACCTGCTGCGCGCGGACGAGGCGCTGGCCCCGCTGGTCGACAAGGCGCCCGGCCGCCGGGTGCCCCGCACCGCCGACGCGGCCGAGTTCGCGATCCGGGCGGTGCTCGGCCAGCAGGTGTCCACCGCCGCGGCCCGGACCCACGCCGGGCGGCTGGCCGCCGCGTTCGGCGAGCCGGTGCAGGACCCGGCCGGCGGCCTGACCCGGCTGTTCCCGGAGCCCGCCGCGCTGGCCGGCGCCGACCCGGACGGGTCCAGCGTGGCCGTGCCGCGCTCCCGCCGGGCCTCGCTGGCCGCGCTGATCGCGGCGCTGGCGGCGGGGCGGATCGACCTGAGCGCCGGCGGCGACTGGGCCGAGGCCCGGCTCCGGCTGGCCGCGCTGCCCGGCGTCGGCCCGTGGACGGTCGAGACGATCGCGATGCGCGCCCTGGGCGACCCGGACGCGTTCCCCGCCACCGACCTGGGCGTCCGGGCCGCCGCCCGCGGCCTGGGCCTGCCCGCCACCCCGGCCGCCCTGGCCGCCCGCTCGGCCGCCTGGCGCCCCTGGCGGGCCTACGCGGTCCAGTACCTGTGGGCCACCGGCGACCACCCCATCAACGACCTGCCCGCGGGCGACGCGCCCGACCCCCTGCCCGACCCCCAGCCCGACCCCGCCCCGCGCGCCAGCCGGGCGACGCGGGCCCGGCAGCCAGCGTGATCACGACCGTTTCTCCGGCGGATCTCACGGAAAACCGGTCACGATCATGGACGCCGACGCCCCCGCGCCTGAAGGAGAGGAAGCTCATGACCACCACCGCGATCCCGGCCCGCACGTACGTCACGATCGGCAGCCCGGTGGGGCCGCTGACCCTGGTCGCCGCCGGGGGTGCCCTGGCCGGCCTGTACATGGAGGCCCAGCGGCACCTGCCCGGGGCGGCCGCGTTCGGGATGCCCGGCGACCCGGCCGACGAGCCGTTCGCGACGGCCGCGCGGCAGCTGGCTGACTACTTCGACGGCCGGCGGACCCGGTTCGAGCTGGACCTGGACCCGGCCGGGACGGCGTTCCAGCGGCGGGTGTGGCTGGCCCTGCGGGACATCCCGTACGGCCAGACCGTGTCCTACGGCGAGCTGGCCGCCAGCATCGGCGCGCCGGCCGCCAGCCGCGCCGTGGGCCTGGCCAACGGGAAGAACCCGATCTCGATCGTGGTGCCGTGCCACCGCGTGGTCGGCTCGGACGGCAGCCTGACCGGCTACGGCGGCGGCCTGGACCGCAAGCGTTTCCTGCTCGACCTGGAGCAGGGCGCCGACCGGCTGATAACGGCGGCTGATTAGCGCGATGAACGGCGGCCCAAATGGCCGTGCGGGCGGCCGGGAAAGGGCATGGCCAGATTGAGGCGCCGCCGGGCATTCCCGGCTAACGTGTGAGCCGGGCCACGGTGCCGTGCGGCACCGCATGTAACCGAACACGCGGACGGCGGCTCGGACACAGAATGATCGATCACGGCCGGGTGGGCACCTACGAGGAGCCGGACAGCTTCGTCGGGCGCGAGCGCGAGATCGCCGAGCTGCGGGAATTCGTCCGCGGCCAGCGCGCGGTCACGCTGTGCGGGGCCGGCGGCATCGGCAAGACGCGCCTGCTCCTCCGGCTGGTCTCGATCCTGTCCCCGGAGTTCCCCGACGGCACGTTCGTGGTCGGGCTGGGTGACCTGCGCCAGCCCGACCTGGTGGCGTCCCGGGTGGCGTCGGTGCTGGGGGTCGCCGAGGAGGCGGGCGCCCCGCTGCTGGACACCCTGGCCGACGCGCTGCGCAACCGCCGCATGCTGCTGGCCCTGGACACCTGCGAGCACCTGATCGGGGCCTGCGCCAGCCTGTGCCAGCGGCTGCTGGCCGGCGCGCCGGGCCTGATGGTGATGGCCACCAGCCGGGAGGCGCTGCGGGTGGCGGCCGAGGCGGTGTGGCCGGTGCCGCCGCTCGGGCTGCCCGCCGGGGACGAGGCCGCCGGGCAGCCCGGCCCCGCGCGGGCGGCCTGCTCGGACGCGGTGCGGCTGTTCACCGAGCGGGCCGCGGCCGCGTCGCCGGGATTCGCGCTGACCGACGCCAACTGCGGCGTCGTGGTCCGGATCTGCCGCGCGCTGGACGGGCTGCCGCTGGCCATCGAGCTGGCCGCGGCCTGGGTCCGGGTGCTGACCACGGACCAGATCGCGGCCCGGCTCAGCGACCGGTTTCACCTGCTGACCAGCGGCGACCGGAGCGCGCCGGCCCGGCAGCGGACGCTGCGCGCGGCCATTGACTGGAGTCATGACCTGCTCCGGCCCGCCGAGCAGGTGCTGCTGCGGCGGCTGTCGGTGTTCGCCGGCTGGTCGCTGGAGATGGCCGAGCGGGTCTGCGCCGACGCCGCCCTGCCCGCCTGGCAGATCCTCAACCTGCTGTCCGGCCTGGCCGAGAAGTCCCTGGTCGAGCTGGAGCCGGACGTGCTGGGCCAGAGCCGGTACCGGATGCTGGACACGATCCGGGAGTACGCCGGGACCCGGCTCGCGGAGGCCGGCGAGACCACCGCGCTGCGCCGCCGGCTGCGCGACTACGCGCTGCACATCAGCGAGTACTTCCTCAGCATCGGCGTGGCCCGGGTGCCCGCCCCGTGGTCGGCCCGGGTCGACGTGTTCATCCGCTACGAGGCCGATGTCGACAATGTCCGGGCCGCCCTGGGCTGGTGCCTGGAGCAGGGCGACACCGAGGCCGGCCTGCGGCTGTGCACGTCGGTGCGGCCATGCTGGATCGTGCTCGGCGCGTTCGCCGAGGGCGGCGAGTGGTACGACGCGTTCCTGTCCGCCGACCAGGCCGGGGTGCCCGCCTCGGTGCGCGGCCCGGCCATGGTCGGCCGGGCCCAGCTGGCCCTGGGCGCCGACGAGCAGCGCGGCGCCGAGCCGCTGGCCCTGGCCGGGCTGGAGCTGTGCCGGGCGGCCGGGGACATCCACTTCATCGCCACCGCGCTGAACCTGCTGGCCGAGTGCGCCCTGCACACCGGCCGCCCCCGGGAGGCGCTGGACCGGGCCGCCGAGGCCGTCGAGCACGCCCGCCAGACCGGCGACAAGTGGAACGAGGGCTACGCGCTGGGCAGCCACGCCACCGCGCTGGCCTTCCTGGGCCGGCTGGCCGAGGCCCGGACGTCGGCCGAGCAGGCCCTGGCCCTGATGATGGAGATCGACCAGCAGTGGGGCGCGGCGCGGACCCGGCTGGGCCTGGCCAACCTGGAGCGGCTGCTGGGCGACCTGGACGCCGCCCGCCGCCACTACCTGGCCGCGCTGGTCCTGCTGCGCAAGGTCAAGGGCGACCCGGAGATCGCCCGGTGCCTGGCCGGCCTGGGCCGGGTCGCGCTGGAGCAGGGCAACCTGACCGAGGCCCGCACCTACCTGGCCCGCAGCCTGCGGCTCAGCCTGGACACCGGCAACCGCACCGGCATCTCCCGGGGCCTGCTGGCGTTCGCCACGCTGGCCGTGCGCGAGGGCCAGCCGGACCGCGCCGTCCGGCTGGCCGCGGCGGTCACCGGGCTGAGCGCGGTCACCGCGCTCCCCGCGCGGTCGGCCGAGGCCAGCCAGCGGCCGCTGCGCGAGGCGGCCCACCTGCCCCCGCTGCCCGCCCGCCGGGTCCAGCGCTACCTGGACGCCGCCGCCCCCCTGGGCGAGGCCGAGGTGGCCCGGCTGTGGGAGTCCGGCCTCGACCTGAGCGCCAGCGAGGCCACCGAGCTGGCCCTGCAGCCCGCCCGCCCAGCCCGCCCAGCCCGCCGATGACCCGGCCCCGGCAACCCCGCCCCAGCTCCGGACGCTGCGGACCGCCGCGCCCCCGCCGCGCCGGGACCCGCCCGCCCCGGGCCAGCCCCCGCCCCTGGCCGTGCCCGCCCCCCGGACGGCCGGCAGCACGGCCGCCGGCAGCCCGGCCAGCGGCGGCGCCTCCAACGGCGGCGCGGCCAGGACCAGCGGAAGCGACTCCCGGGGCGCGACGCTGACCGCCCGCGAGCGCGAGGTCGTCGCGCTGATCGCGACGGGCAAGAGCAACAAGGCCATCGCCGAGACCCTGTTCATCAGCCCGGCCACCGCCGCCCGGCACGTGGCCAACATCCTGGCCAAGCTGGGCTACAGCTCGCGCAGCCAGGTCGCCGCCTGGGCCGCCGCCCGCGGCACCGCCGCCCCCGGCTGACCCAGCCCGTCCCCTCGCCTGCCATGCGCCGCCCCGAGCGGATGCCGCCTCTTGCTGTTATCAGCGAGGCACCGTGAGGGTGCGCCGCGGGCGGGATGAAGCACGGCACCCTCGGCGGCATTGCCTGCCGTTGCCTAGCGATGCTATCGGTGCCGGCGTGGTGAGTGGTGCGGCTCTCGGTGGCCACGAGGAGGCAATCGGGCCAGACTCTCCATGATCGTGACCGATTGCCCGTCTCTAGCCCGGGCAATCGGTCACGATCATGGAATCCGGGTGCCGCCTCTTGCTGTTATCGCCCTGGCGGGGGGCGGGGGGGCTCGGGGCGAGGGGCGGCGGCGGGGCGGGCGGGCCGGGGGGGCTCGGCTAGCTTGGGTCGAACAGGGCGCTGACTGACTCGCCCTCGTGGATGCGGCGGATGGCCTCCGCCAGGGCCGAGGCGACCGAGATCACGGTCAGCCTGGCCCGGGCCGGGTCGGCCATCCGCTCGCTGGCCTCCGGGATCGGCACCGTGTTGGTGCACACGATCTCGGCTACCTCCGGGTAGGCGGTGATGCGCTCCAGCGCCCCGTCGCAGAACAGCCCGTGGGTGCAGGCGATCCGCACCGACCGGGCGCCCCGCTCGCGCAGCACTCCGAGCAGCTCGACCACGGTGGTGCCGCGGGCGATCTCGTCGTCCAGGACGATCACGTCGCGGCCGGCCACGTCGCCGATGATCGAGCTGATCGTCACCCGCCGGTCGCTGTGCCGCTCCTTGGCTCCCGCCGCCACCGGCAGGCCCAGCATCCGGGCCAGGGCGGCGGCCTGCTTGGCGTTGCCCAGGTCGGGCGAGACCACGATCGCGTTGCTCAGGTCCCGGCCGCTGAAGTGGTGCGACAGCTCGCGCAGCGCGTGCAGGTGGTCGACCGGCACCGAGAAGAACCCGTGCACCTGCGGCGAGTGCAGGGTCATCGTCAGCACCCGGCTGACCCCGGCGGTGACCAGCAGGTCGGCCACCAGCCGCCCGCCGATCGAGACCCGGGGCATGTCCTTCTTGTCGGACCGGGCGTAGGCATAGTGCGGGATCACCGCCGTGACCCGGGCCGCCGAGGCACCGCGGGCGGCGTCCAGCATGAGCAGCAGCTCGACCAGGTTCTCCTGTACCGGCGGGCCGAGCGGCTGGATGATGAACACGTCCCGCTCCCGGCAGTTCTCCTGAAGCTGGACCTCGAGGCAGTCGTTGGCGAACCGGCGCAGCCGCACCGGCCGCAGCGGCACGGCCAGATGCCGGCAGATCTCCGCCGCCAGCGCCGGGTGGGCGCTGCCCCCGAAAACCGCAATCTCTCGCACGTGCTCAGGCTAGGGCGTCGGTCCCGGGCGGCTCAGGCGGGTCGCCTGAAATCAGCGCCGCCCCGGCGCTGAGGGCCGGGCCCAGCTCGGCGGCCAGCAGCCGGCCCGCCTCGCGCAGCCACCGGGCCGGCTCGGCCATGGCCGGCCCGGTGCCCCCGGCCAGCGCGGCCAGCTCCGCGAACCGGACCACGCCGGGACCCTCGGCGCTGGTCACCCGGCCCGCGACCACGGCGACCGGGATGCCGGCCGCGCGGGCGGCGGCGCACACCGCGCCGGCCACCTTGCCGGTGCCCGAGGTGGCGTCGTACTGGCCCTCGCCGGTGATGACCAGCGCGGCCCCGGCCAGGGCCGGGGCCAGCCCGGCGATCCGGGCCACCTCGGCCGAGCCGGGCAGCAGGTCCGCCCCCCACACGGCCAGGCCGTAGCCGGTTCCCCCGGCCGCCCCGGCGCCGGGCCGGGCCGGGTCGCCGCCGAGCACCGCGGCCAGCCGGGCCAGGCCCGCCTCCAGGGCCGCGACCTGGGCCGGGGTAGCGCCCTTCTGCGGGCCGAAGACGGCGGCGGCGCCGGCCGGGCCGAGCAGCGGCGCCCGGACGTCGGTCAGGCAGGCCGCCCCGCCGGGCGGCAGCGGGCGCAGGCCGGACAGGTCGGCGGCGGCCAGGCCGGCCAGCGCGCCGCCGCCGGGGGCCAGGTCCCGCCCGGCGGCGTCGCGCAGCCGGGCGCCCAGGGCGCGCAGTGCCCCGGCGCCGCCGTCGGTGGACGCCGAGCCGCCCAGGCCGATGACGATCCGCCGCGCGCCGGCGTCCAGCGCCCGGCCGATGAGCTGGCCGACCCCGGCGGTGTGCGCGCCCATCGGGTCCGGCTCGGCCAGCTGGGGCAGGCCCGCCGCGCTGGCCAGGTCGATGACGTGGGTGCCGTCGCGCAGCTCGGGCCAGCGGGCGGTGACCGGCGCCCGGCCGGGGCCGCTGACCCGCGCCCGGTGCCAGCGGGCCGCCGGGTCGGCGGCGGCCAGCACCGCCGCGGTGCCCTCGCCGCCGTCGGCCAGCGGCACGCAGGCCGCCGCGTCGTCCGGGCGGGCCGACCGCCAGCCCGCGGCCAGCGCGGCCGCCGCGTCGGCGGCGCCGATCGTGCCCTTGAACGAGTCCGGCGCGATAACCACCCGCATGGCGCTCCCCCCGCCCGGCCAGTCAGGCCCGGTCGGCCGGCCCGGTCAGGCCCGGCCGATGCCGTTCGGCTTGTACGGCGGCAGGCCCAGGGCCTTGCGGATCTCCTGCTGGACGTCCTCCTTGTCCGGCCGGGTGTCCACGGTGACCACGTACTCCTTGCGCCGGAAGATCTCCAGCACCGGGTCGGTCTTGCTGTGGTACTCGCGGAGCCGGACGGCCAGGGCCTCCTCGGTGTCGTCCTCCCGCCGGATGAGCTCGCCGCCGCAGGCGTCGCAGCGGCCGTCGGACCGGGGGCTGTTGTCGATGAGGTTGTAATCCACCCCGCAGTCGGCGCACAGCCGCCGGGCCAGCACCCGGCGGCGCACCTCGCTGTCGGGCAGGTACAGGTGGATCACGCCATCAATGTCGTAGCTCTCCAGGAAGAAGTCCGCCTGGCGCTCACTGCGCGGAAAGCCGTCGATGATGAAGCCGTAATTCCAGTCGTGCTGCTCGAGCCGGTCCTTGACGACGCCCTCGATAACGTCGTCCGGAACGAGGCTCCCGGCGGCCATGGTCCGCCTGATCTGCGCGCCCAGCTTGGTGTGATGCTGGACGTTCCACCGCAGGATGTCCCCCACGCCGATGTGGACGAGGTCGAGATCCTCGGCCAGCATGGCGCTATGGGTGCCCTTGCCACTGCCCTGGACACCCATGATGACGTATTTCCGCATGGCGAAACTCTAAGCAGCCGGCCGCGGGGCCGGGGCCCTGACCCGCCGATTACCGGCGCCCGACCGCCCCGGCGCTATCGGCCGGGCTGCCCCCGCCCGCCGCGCCGCCCCCGCCGGCCCCTCGCCGGCCCCGCGCCGGCCGGGTCCTCCAGGGCGAACCGGCGCTCGCACCAGCGTCGCAGCCGGGGGTCCAGCGAGGCCCGCATGGCCGGCCAGTCGCGGCGCAGCAGGTCCGGGTTGAGGAACCGCTTGACGTCGTTGCGCTGGCCCTGGGTGAGCACGATGCCGTACATGCTGCGCCGGGTGGCGGCGTCGGTGACGTCGAACTCGCGCATGCCCGGCCAGGACAGGTGCCGGGGCAGCACGATCACCCCGCTGGCCGGCCCGCGCAGGTCCTCGATCCGGTCGGGCAGGCGGCCGCGGTGGCCGGCGCGGCCGCCGAGCAGTCGGGCAAGGGACATGCCGTCGATTATCACCGACCGGGACGCTCCGGGGTGCCATGACTCGCTACTGACAGTGAGCGAGGGGCGCGGGACGGCCGGGAATCGCCGCGTTCGGCCGCTTTACTCGTTTGCCGTCACCGGCCGCGACCGGCCAGGATCGATACATGGAACGGGAGCCCGGGCCGACCCCGCCCGCCGAGCTGACCAGCGGCGCCGTGACCCTGCGCCGGTGGCGCCCCGGCGATGCCGGGCTGGCCTACCGCCTGGTCACGGAGTCCGAGGCGCACCTGCGGCCGTGGATGCCGTGGGCCGCCGCGTACACGCCGGAGACCGCCCGCGACTATGTCGTCTCGTGTGAGCGCGACTGGATGGCGGGGACCGCGTTCAACTACCTGATCGTGGACAGCGGGACGCCGGCCGGCAGCGCGGGCCTGATGGCCCGGAACGGGCCGGGCGGCCTGGAGATCGGCTACTGGGTCCATCCGGGCCACGCCGGCCGGGGGCTGGCCACGGCGGCGGCGGGCGCGCTGACCGGGGCCGCGTTCGGGCTGCCGGGCGTCGACCGGGTGGAGATCATTCATGACCTGAACAACGCGGCCAGCGGGCGGGTGCCCAGCAAGCTGGGGTACGCCCGGATCGGGACCGCGCCGGGCCGGCTCCCCGGGCGCCCGGCGAGTGCGGCACCCACGCGGTGTGGCGGATGACCCGCCCGCCTGGCGAATCACCAGCCGGGCGGCGCTAGGCTCGCTGTCATGTCCAGCGCCGTGCCGTCGCCGTCGCGATGGCGGTTCGTCGTCCAGCCGAGATGGCTGGCGTGGCACCTGTTCGCGGTCGCGGCCGTCATCGGGATGCTGTGGCTGGGTGACTGGCAGTTCCACCGCGCTCTCGGCGGCAACGCCCTGAGCTGGGCGTACACGTTCGAGTGGCCCGTGTTCGCGGTGTTCGGCGTGGTTTTCTGGATCAAGACGATCCTGGATGAGGCCAAGCCGGGGGACGCCGGCGCGGACGACGGCCCGCAGTTCGCGGTCGCGGCTGACGGGAGCGAGACCCCCCTCCCGGCGGGCGCGCGGCGCCGCCCGGCGGCGCCGGACGCCGAGCCGGACCCCGACGATCCCGAGCTTGACCAGTACAACGCGTACCTGGAGCGGCTCAACCGGCAGGCGCTCGAGCGCGGCCGGGCCCGCAGGACGGGCTAGAAGGAAGGACCCCAGGTGCGTGCTGACGCGCTCCGCCTGTCCGTCGTCGCCTACCGGGTGATGGCCTACGTGACCGGCGTGATGCTGATGATCTTGTGCTTCGTCGGGCTGCCGCTGCAGTTCTTCGCCCACAACGACGTCATCGCCAAGTACGTCGGCACCGCGCACGGCATCCTGTACATCATCTACCTGGTGGTGGCGTTCGCGATGACCCGCATGGTGGGCATCAAGATCCTCAGCGTCACCGAGTTCCTGGTGCTGCTGGCCGGGACGGTGCCGGTGCTGACGTTCGTGATCGAGCGGTGGATCAGCCGCCGGTACATCGGGCCGGCGCTGCACGCCGCGGGAGACGGGCCAGCGCGTGAGCACCCAGTACTTCGCTGAGCGGCCCCGGGCCGCGAGCCGGCCGGGAACCGTGCACGTCGTGCTGCCCGACGTGCACCTGGAGCTGGCCACCGACGCCGGGGTGTTCTCGGCCGGGCGGCTGGATCCCGGCACCCGGCTGCTGCTGGAGACCGCGCCGCCGCCGCCCGCCGACGGCGACCTGCTCGACCTGGGCTGCGGCTACGGGCCGCTGGCCCTGGTGGCGGCGGCCCGCGCGCCC
This sequence comes from uncultured Actinomycetota bacterium, assembly GCA_963731085.1. GTDB lineage: Bacteria > Actinomycetota > Actinomycetes > Streptosporangiales > Streptosporangiaceae > DASUBV01. The sequence goes on along the minus strand of CAVSUF010000018.1, from coordinate 569,753 downwards.
GGCGCCGCGGTGTGGGCGGTGGACGTGAACCAGCGCGCCCTGGACCTGTGCCGGCGCAACGCCGCCGCCGCCGGGCTGGGCGGGGTGCGCTGCGTCGCGCCGGATGACCCGGCCCTGCCCGGGCAGTTCGGCGTGATCTGGTCGAATCCGCCGATCCGGATCGGCAAGGCGGCCCTGCACGGCCTGCTGACCGGCTGGCTGGCCCGGCTGGCTCCCGGCGGCGCGGCCTACCTGGTGGTGCAGCGTCACCTGGGCTCGGACTCGCTGCAGCGCTGGCTGGCGGGCGCGGGCTGGGCGGCCGACCGGGTCGCGGCCCGGGCCGGCTACCGGGTCCTGGCGGTGCACCGGGATGACTGACCCCGGGCGGCGGCAGCTCGGCCCGACCGACGTCAAGCGGCTGAACCGGGAGTGGCGGCGGCGCACCCAGGCCCGCGTCGGGCTGCTGCTGGAGTCGGTCGGCCAGCCCTACAACGTGGGGTCGATCATCCGGACCGCGGCCGCGTTCGGCGCCGGCCGGCTGTGGCTGTGCGGGGACACCGCCTCGCCGGACCACCCGGCGGCCCGCAAGACCGCGCTGGGCACGGGCCGGTTCCTGCCCTGGGAGCAGGTGCCCGACGTCCGGGCGGCGGTGGCGCAGGCTCAGGCGGACGGGCTGACCGTGGTCGCGGTCGAGCTGGCCAGCGGGGCCGTGCCGCTGCATGAGGCGGCCCTGGCGGGCGACATCTGCCTGGCCCTGGGCAACGAGGACCGGGGCTGCTCGGCGGCCCTGCTGGCGGCCGCTGACGTAGTCGCCTACATCCCGCAGGCGGGCCGGGTGGGCTCGCTGAACGTGGCCGCCGCGGCGGCCGTCGCGCTGGCCGAGGCACGGCGCCGGGAGTGGGCGCCCGGACCGGGCCGTGCCGGACGGCGAGGGCCGGGCCGGGCATACTGGGGCCGTGACCGCCGGCTTCCTCGATCACCCCCGCCCGATCGCCTTCGCCCACCGGGGCGGCGCCAGCCACTTCCCGGAGAACTCCTGGCGGGCGTTCGAGCACGCGGTCGGGATGGGCTACGCCTACCTGGAGACCGACGCCCACGCCACCGCCGACGGCCAGGTGGTGGCGTTCCACGACAAGACGCTGGACCGGGTCACCGACGCCGCCGGCCGGATCGCCGACCTGCCCTGGTCGCGGGTAGCGGCGGCCCGGATCGGCGGGACCGAGCCGATCCCGCTGCTGGCCGACCTGCTCGGCGCCTGGCCGGACGTCCGGTTCAACATCGACGTCAAGGACGCCCCGGCGGCCGGGCCGGTGGCCGAGGTGATCCGCGCCGCGGCGGCCTGGGACCGGGTGTGCGTGACCTCGTTCTCCGGCGCCCGGCTGGCCGCTACCCGGCGGGCGCTGGACCGGCCGGTGTGCCTGGCCACGCCGCCGGCCGAGATCGGCCTGATCCGGTCCTCGGGCCTGCCCCCGGCCGCGCTGGCCCGCCCGGCTGGCCCGCCGGTGGATCCGGTGCGCCCAGATCCCGGTCCGGCTGGCCACCCCGTGGTTCCTGCGCCGGGCGCACGCGGTCGGGCCTGCAGGTGCACGTCTGGACGGTCAACGACGCCGCCGAGATGGGCCGCCTGCTCGACCTGGGCGCCGACGGGATCATGACCGACGCGACCGAGACCCTGCGCCAGGTGCTGATCGGCCGGGGCGCCTGGCACCCCCGGGAGGGTCCCGCGGGGCCGAACTGACCTCGCGATACGCCAGGAAAGTCGAGATCTAGCAGCCCAGGGGGTTGGAACGCCGCTCGGCAGGGAATCTTGTCCGGGTACTCACCGTTGTCAGGTAGGACGGCTGAGCGCCTGAGAGGCAGTGAAATATATGGCCGAACGCGCACTACGCGGCACCCGACTCGGAGCTACCAGCTACGAGAACGACCGTAACACCGATCTGGCCCCGCGCCAGGAGGTTGCTTTCGACTGCCCCAAGGGCCACCGGTTCACCGTGCCCTTCTCCGCTGAGGCCGAGCTTCCCGCCAACTGGGAGTGCCGGGTCTGCGGCGCCACCGCGTTCACCGTCACCGGCGACCTGCCCGCGCCCAAGAAGGCCAAGGCGCCGCGCAGCCACTGGGACATGCTCATGGAGCGGCGCACGCTGGCCGACCTGGAGGAAGTACTGGCGGAGCGGCTGGCCGTGATCCGCGGCGAGCGCGGCACCGGGCATGAGGCACCGGCCCGGCATCAGCCCCGGCAGCGCAAGAGCGCCTAGCTTCCGATTTTCCTTTAACGGCGGCCGCTCAGCCGGCGCAGCCGCTGGCCCACGCCCCACTGGGCGACCCGCCAGAACGCCTCCCGGACGATGGCGTTGCTCATCTTGCTGGCGCCCCGGACCCGCTCGGTGAACGTGATCGGCACCTCGCGGATGATCATGCCCGCGCCGGCCGTGCGGCGGGTCAGGTCGACCTGGAAGCAGTAGCCCTGGGACTCGACCTGGTCCAGCCCGATGGCCCGCAGCGTGTCCGCCCGGTAGGCGCGGTAGCCGCCGGTGGCGTCCCGGACGCCGATTCCCAGCATCAGCCGGACGTACACGTTCCCGCCCCGGGACAGCACCTCGCGGGACCGGGGCCAGTTGCGGACCACCCCGCCGGGCACGTAGCGGGACCCGATGACCAGGTCCGCGTCCTGCAGCGCGGTGAGCATGCCGGGCAGCTCGGCCGGGTCGTGGGAGCCGTCGGCGTCCATCTCGACCAGCGTCCCGTAGCCGCGCTCCATGGCCCAGCCGAAGCCGGCGATGTAGGCGGCGCCCAGGCCGTTCTTGCCCGGCCGGTGCAGCACCCGGACGTGATCGTCGCCGGCCGCCAGCTTGTCGGCCAGGTCGCCGGTGCCGTCCGGGCTGTTGTCATCGACGACCAGGATGTCGGCCGCGGGGACGGCGGCGCGCACCCGGCCCACGATGCTCTCCAGGTTGGCGAGCTCGTTATACGTCGGGATGACAACGAGCACGTGGCCGATAGGGCCGCGGGCCTCGCCGCCGCGAGCGGTGGACGTCAACTTTGCCTGCCTCAGGGCATCGGTGGGCGCCGGTGGCTTGTACATCGGCACCAACGACCGCAACAGCACTCAGGTTCCACGAGGCCCGCGGTCCCGCGCAGCACGGCGCGGAAGCGGGCCCGGGCCGCCCTTCGAACCGGACGCGTCCCGTAGTCACGGGATCTTATCCGTTGTCTACTGGGCACCCGGGCCCGCCGCAGGTCCAACCCCCCGTGTCCCGGCGCTGGACTGGCCACGAACATACCGTGCCCGCCGGCGATGTCAACCGCTCCGACCAGGAACGATGCCGCCCGGGCGCGGGACATGCCGGGCCTGTTGGCGGTTGTCCCCCGGCGATACGATTGAGCCTCCCGTAGCGAGTAGGGGCAGCATGACAGGGTTGTCATGGGCGACCGGCTGGAGGGACCCGCAATGACAGAGAACCCGGAGACCCAAGAGGTCTCTGAGGCCCAGATCGCCGTTCACTGGCGCGAAGAGAAGTACTACGAGCCGCCGGCGAGCTTCGTCGCGCAGGCCAACGCCAGTGACCCGGCGATCTTCGACCGGTTCACCGAGGACAAGTACCCGGAGTGCTTCCGGGAGTATGCGGAGCTGCTGACCTGGGACGAGCCGTGGCACACCACCCTGGACAGCAGCAACCCGCCGTTCTGGAAGTGGTTCGTCGGCGGGAAGCTGAATGCCAGCTATAACTGCGTGGACCGGCACGCGGCGGCCACTCCCGATAAGGACGCGCTGATCTGGATCGCCGAGCCCGAGGCCGACGAGCCCGTGCACATCAGCTACGCGGAGCTGCTGGACCGGGTGAACGAGTTCGCGGCGGTGCTGCGCGACTTCGCCGGGCTGAAGGCGGGCGACCGGGTCACCCTGCACATGCCGATGGTCCCGGAGCTCCCGGTCACCATGCTGGCCTGCGCCCGCCTCGGCGTCGTCCACTCCCAGGTGTTCGGCGGCTTCAGCGGCAACGCGTGCGGGACCCGCATCGCCGACTCCGGCAGCCGGATCCTGATCACGATGGACGGCTACTACCGCAGCGGCGACATGGTCGACCACAAGGTCAAGGCGGACGAGGCGCTGGCCGAGGCGGCCCGCCAGGGCCAGGAGGTCGACAAGGTGCTGGTCTGGCGCCGGCAGCCGGGCCAGTACGCGTCGCAGACGCCGATGACCGACGGCCGGGACTTCTTCGTCGACGAGGTGCTGGGCGGCTATCGCGGCCAGGTGGTCGCGCCGGTGTCGATGCCGGCCGAGGCGCCGCTGTTCCTGATGTACACCAGCGGCACCACCGGCCGCCCCAAGGGCGCGCAGCACTCCACCGGCGGCTACATGTCCTACGTGGCCGGGACGTCGAAGTACTACCAGGACATCCACCCCGACGACGTGTACTGGTGCATGGCCGACATCGGCTGGATCACCGGCCACTCCTACATCGTCTACGGGCCGCTCGCGCTGGGCACCACGTCGGTCATCTACGAGGGCACGCCGAACTACCCGGACGCGGGCCGCCCGTGGCGGATCGCCGAGAAGCTGGGCGTGAACATCTTCCACACCTCGCCGACCGCGATCCGGATGCTGCGCAAGGTCGGGCCGACGAGCCGGCCAAGTACAACTACCACTTCAAGCACATGACCACGGTCGGCGAGCCGATCGAGCCGGAAGTGTGGCGCTGGTACTACGAGACCGTCGGCAAGGGCCAGGCGGCCATCGTGGACACCTGGTGGCAGACCGAGACCGGCGGCTTCCTGGGCAGCACGCTGCCCGGCCTGCAGCCGATGAAGCCCGGCTCCTGCGGCCCGACCGCGCTGGGCATCTACGGCGTGATCTACGACGAGGAGCGCAACGAGATCCCGGCGGGCAGCGGCAAGGCGGGCAACATCTGCATCCGCTACCCGTGGCCGGGCATCATGGAGACCATCTGGGGCCAGCCCGAGCGGTTCGTCGAGGTGTACTACCGCAAGTACTGCGCCGATCCGGACAGCAAGGACTACCACGACTGGCCGTACTTCGCCGGGGACGGCGCCCTCCAGGCGGCCGACGGGTACTACCGCATCCTGGGCCGGGTCGACGACGTGATCAACGTGGCCGGCCACCGCCTGGGCACCAAGGAGCTGGAGTCGGCCTCGCTGACGGTGCCGGAGGTGGCCGAGGCCGCCGCCGTGCCGGTGGTCGACGACATCCGCGGCCGGGCCGTCGAGATGTACATCTCGCTCAAGCCGGGGGTGGCCGCCGAGGGCATGGAGGCCAAGGTCACCCGGGCCATCGAGGTCGAGATCGGCAAGATCGCCCGGCCCAAGAACGTGTGGATCGTGCCGGACATGCCCAAGACCCGGTCCGGCAAGATCATGCGCCGGGTCATCGCCGCGGTATCCAACTTCACCGATGTCGGCGACGTCACCACCCTGGCCAACCCCGAGGTGGTGGACGGCATCCGGCGCAAGGTGCAGTCGGCCAAGTCGGCCCGGGGCGAGGTGCCGCGCGAGCTGACCGAGGCCGAGCAGGCCGAGATCGCCACCTTCGGCGACGCCTAGGCCAGCGCAGCGGATCCCCCGCCGGGACGGGCCTCCCGGCGGGGGATTCCCGTTTAACGAAACGTTCGCCGCGCGGTTACCGGGCGTTCGGATAGCTGACCCCGGTGCGGCGCGAGCCTCGGGGTAGCGTCCGGCGCATGAGCCGACATTGGCGTAATCAGCCCAGTAGTCCTGAATCCGGGCGTCCTGAACACCGGCGTTATCGCTACCTGGCCGTAGCCGTCCTGACCTGCGGGGCGGCCGGCCTGCTGCCCGCCGGCCTGGCCGCCGCGGCGCCCGCCCCGACCAGCGGCATGAGCATTCACGCGCTGCTCGGCGGCGGCCACGAGTCGCCGTTCGCGGGCCAGGCGGTGTCGGGCATCCCCGGCGTGGTCACCGACGTGACGTCGGATGAGTTCTTCATGCAGGACGCCACCGACGTCGGCGGCACGCCGTTCAAGCAGGGCATCGCGGTGTTCACCGGCAGGCGGCCGACCGTGGCGGCGGGCGATGACGTGACGGTGTCCGGCACGCTGAGCGAGTTCTTCCCCGACCAGTCCGACACCCCGTCGGCCATGCCGGTCGCCGAGATCGACGACCCGGTCACCACCGTGGTCTCGGCCGGAAACCCGCTGCCCGCCCCGGTCATCATCGGCACCGGCCCGGCGCCATCCTGCCCCCGGCCCAGCACATCTACGTCCCGGACCTGGGCCAGAAGAGCACCGACGTGCTCACCGACCCCACGTTCCGCCCGCTGGCGCGCGCCCTGGACTTCTACGAGGGCCTGGACAGCATGCTGGTGGCGGTCCAGGACCCGGTGGCGGTCGGCCCGACCAACGGCGGCGACTTCATCGTCGCCCCGGACAACGGCGCGGGCGCGGGGCTGCGCACCGCGGCCGGCGGCCTGACCGACTTCGCCGCCCCGGTGGTGAACTCGCGGCGGCTGTCGGTGTTCGCCTCGGGCGGCGTCAAGGCCCCGGTGGTCAACACCGGCGACCACTTCAGCGGCCCGGTCCAGGGCGTCATGTCGGAGTTCGAGGGCAACCCCGAGCTGGAGCTGACCTCCACCGTCACCGGGGTGTCCAGCGGCCTGACCCCGGAGGTGGCCGCCCCGGCCCAGCCGGGCCAGCTGGCCGTGGCCACCTACAACCTGGACAACCTGTCGCCGAAGACGCCGGCGGCCAAGTTCGCCAGCCTGGGCACGCAGATCGCGCACAACCTCGGCGCCCCGGACATCATGGCCGTGCAGGAGATCCAGGACAACGACGGGTCCGCCGACGACGGCGTCACCGACGCCACCGTGACCATGACCGACCTGGTCAGCGCCATCGTGGCGGCGGGCGGCCCGACGTACGGCTGGACCGAGATCGACCCGGTCAGCGACCAGGACGGCGGCCAGCCCGGCGGGAACATCCGCCAGGTCATCATGTACCGCACCGACCGCGGCCTGGCGCTCGTGCCCGCCCCCGGCGGCGGCTCCACGGTGGCCGACTCGGTCACCGGCACCGGCGCGGCCACCGCGCTGGCCCAGAGTCCCGGCCGGATCGACCCGCAGAACCCGGCCTGGAGCGGCAGCGAGACCCTGACCGACCCGCGGACCGGCCGGACCATGCCGTCGGCCGACAGCCGCAAGCCGCTGGCCGCCCAGTTCACCTGGCAGGGCCACACGATCTTCGTGATCAACAACCACCTGACCGCCAAGCTGCAGGACGACGCCGACTTCGGCCGGTTCCAGCCGCCGGTGCTGTTCACCGAGTTCCAGCGGACCCAGCAGGCCCGGGTCCTGCACGGCTTCGTCCAGCAGCTCGAGCAGGCCAGCCCGAAGGCCGACGTGATCGTGCTCGGCGACCTGAACGACCAGGGCTTCTCCCCCGCGTTCGCCACCCTGGAGTCCGGCCGCGCCCTGGTCGACCCGATGAACCGCCTGCCGCTCAGCCAGCACTACGACTACGACTTCCTCGGCGACAGCCAGACCCTGTCCGGCCTGCTGGTCAGCCCGGCCCTGGCCCCGTTCGTCACGTTCGCCAACTCCATCCACATCAACGCCAACTTCGCCGGCCAGACCAGCGACCACGACCCGCTGCTGGCCGACATCACGTTCCCCTAGGCGCGCGGCCCGGGAGGCCCGTCACGCCCGTCGTGACCGGGCCTCCCCGCCGTGATCCACCCGGATCGGGTGATGCCGCCGGGATCACCGTGGCGCAGCCTCCGTTCTATGCAGCAGCAGGCCGGCGGCGGCGCGGCCAGGGCGATGATCCTGCCGCTGGCGCTGGCCCAGTTCATCGCCAGCTACGCCGCGACGAACATGAACGTGGCGATCACCGCGATCGCCGGTGACCTGGGCACCACCGTGGCCGGGGTGCAGACGGCGATCACGCTGTTCACGCTGACGATGGCGGCGCTGATGATCCCCGGCAGCAAGCTGACCGACATCTGGGGGCGCAAGCGGTGCTTCGTGGCCGGCGCTGGCCGTCTACGCCGCCGGGGGCGTGCTGGCGGCGCTGTCGCCGGGCCTGGGCCTGCTGATCGGCGGCTACTCGCTGCTGGAGGGCGTGGGCTCGGCGCTGATGATCCCGCCTATCTACATCCTGATCACCGTGACCTTCCCCGACATCAGGTCGCGCGCCCGCTACTTCGGCATCGTCAGCGGCGCGGGCGGCCTGGGCGCGGCCGCCGGGCCGCTGATCGGCGGCCTGGTCACCAGCGCGGTCAGCTGGCGGGCGTCATTCGGGCTGCAGGTGCTGGTGGTGGCCTGGATCGTCGTGCTGGCCCGCAAGGTCACCGACCCGGCCCGGACCGGCCCCGCGCCCCGGTTTGACCTGACCGGGGCGGTCCTGTCCGCGGCCGGCCTGTTCTTCGTCGTGCTCGGGCTGCTGCAGTCCCGGACCTACGGCTTCTTCGTCTCGCGCCAGGCGTTCAAGATCGGGAGCACCGTCGTGATCCCGGAAGGCTCCATCTCCCCGGTATGGCTGTTCGCCGCCATCGGGGCGCTGTTCCTGCTGGCGTTCTTCCTGCATGTCCGGTCCCGGGAGAAAAAGGGCCGAGACGTGCTCCTGCCGCTGCGGGTATTCCGCAGCAAGACCGCCAACCTGGGGCTGGGCACGCAGGCCATCCAGTGGCTGATCCTGCAGGGGACGTTCTTCGTGGTGTCGGTCTACAGCCAGGAGGTCAACCACTACAGCGCCATCCAGACCGGCCTGCTGCTCACCCCGGCCACGATCGGGATCCTGGCCGCGTCCGCCGCCGCCGACCGGCTGGCCCGGCGCCACCCCCAGCGGTGGCTGATCGTCGCGGGCTTCATCGTCACCGCGGCCGGCATGATCGCGCTGCTGGTCCTGGTCCGCGCGCACGCCGGAATCTGGCGGTGGATACCCGGCCTGCTCCTGTTCGGCGCGGGCGTCGGCGTCATGCTGACGTCGTCGGTCAACGTGGTTCAGTCCAGCTTCCGCGACGCCGACCAGGGCGACATCTCCGGCCTTTCCCGCAGCGTTTCCAACCTAGGATCGTCCCTGGGCACCGCCCTGGTCGGCTCGATCCTGGTGGCCGCCCGGCTTCCCGCGGGCCAGCCCTTCGCGGTCGGCCTGGCCACCATGGCGGTCATCACCCTGGCCGGCCTGGCCATCGCGATCCTCATCCCCCGCCAGGCCGCGGCGGCCAGCGCACCGAAGAGCCCGGGGCCAGCTCGCTGATCAGGTCGCGTACGCGGCGGCCGATCTCATCGCGGATGGGCCGGACCGCGGCCAGGTCGAGCCCGGCCGGGTCGGGCAGGTCCCAGTCGAGGTACCGCTTCCCGGGGTAGACGGGGCAGGCGTCGCCGCAGCCCATGGTGATGACGACATCCGCCGCCTGGACCTGCTCGCCGGTCAGCGGCCGGGGAAGCCGGCGCGACAGGTCGAGGCCGACTTCCGCCATGGCCGCTGCGACCGCCGGGTTGATCTCGCTGGCGGGCTGCGACCCGGCCGAGCTCACCCGGACTCGCCCGCCGGCCGCCTGGTCGAGCAGCGCAGCGGCCATCTGGGACCGGCCGGCGTTGTGAACGCAGACGAACAGCACGTGCGGGACATCGGTCATGGCCGGGGCCTCTCGGTGCGCAGCGGGGGAACGGCGTCCGGGTACAGTGCCCGGACCACGATGACGGCCAGGATTCCGCCCAGGATCTGGGCGCCGATGAAGACCGGCACGGACGCCGGGGCGATCCCGGCGAAGGTGCCGGTGAGCATCCGGCCGACCGTGATAGCCGGGTTGGCGAAGCTGGTCGAGGACGTGAAGAAGTAGGCCGCCCCGATGTAGGCGCCGACGGCGGCCGGGGCGGTGCTGGCCCGGCCCGACCGGGCCAGGGCGAAGATCAGCAGGAGCAGCCCGAGCGTGGCGACGGTCTCCGACGCGACATGCGCCGCGGAGGCCCGGTCGCGGCCCGAGATGGTGACCGCCGCGCGGGAGAACATCAGGTTGGCGATCACGGCCCCGCCGGCGCAGCCGCCGACCTGCGCCGGGAGGTAGGCGGCGGCGTCGCGCCACGGCAGGCCGCCGAGCGCGGCATCGGCGAAGGACACCACGGGGTTGAAGTGGCCGCCGGATACCGGGCCGAACATCAGGATGATGGCGGACAGCCCGGCCGCGGTCGCCGCCGCGTTCTCGAGCAGTTCCAGCCCGGTGTCGCCGGGCGACAGGCGCTGGGCGGCGATGCCCGATCCGATCACGATAGTCGCCAGGAACGCGCTGCCCAGCAGCTCCGCCAGCAGCCGCCGCGACAGCGCCCGGCCGGTCATGCCAGCACCTGCCGCCGGGGCGCGGCTAGCAGCACCGGGCGGCTGAGGCGGCTTCCGCGTCGGCGGACGGGCCGGCGGACGGGCCGGCGCCGCAGCAGGCCGGGCCGCTGTCGTCCCCGTAGAACGTGGGGCTGTCGGCCAGGACGGTGTAGACCTCCCACGACTCGCCGTTCGGGGCGCCCTGCACCCAGAACTTGTCCTGCTTCGCGTAGCAGCAGGTCGCGGCCCGCTCATCTTCCGAGGCCAGGCCGGACCGCGCCAGGCGGGCCTGCGCGGCATCCACGGCGTCGATGTCGGGCATCTCGATGCCCAGGTGGTTGAGGCTGCCGCCGCGGCCCGGGTTCTCCAGCAGGACGAGCTTGAGCGGCGGCTGCGCTATCGCGAAGTTGGCGTAGCCGGGTCGCCGCTTGGCGGGCGCGGCACCGAACAGCTTGCTGTAGAAGGCGATGGCCTCGTCGATGTCGTTGACGTTGAGCGCGAGCTGAAGACGGGACACGGGAACCTCCGGGCTCCGGGACTTCGACAGTGGTCTATATCTGCACGGCCGAGATTGTCACAGACATCTACGCCTGTCAATATAGAGCCATGTCAATGCCTGTGGCAGTGCCCGGCCCGGCCAGCGCAGCGGCCTGCTGCTCCCCGCTGTCCGCCCGGCCGATGTCCGCGTCCCAGGCCGGGCAGGTCGCGCCGCTGCTCCGGGCCCTGGCCGATCCGGCCCGGCTGCGGCTGATGTCGCTGGTTGCCTCCCACGCGGGCGGCGAGGCGTGCGTCTGCGATCTCAGCGGGGCGTTCGACCTGTCCCAGCCGACCATCAGCCATCACCTGAAGGTCCTGCACGAGGCTGGCCTGCTGGACCGGGAGAAGCGCGGAGTCTGGGTCTACTACCGCGCCCGCACCGACGCGCTGGCCAGCCTCGGCACGCTGATCGGCGGCCCGCCCTGAGGCCCGCGCGGACGTCATCAGACGCGGATCACGCCGATGACGCCGGAGCACGCGGCCGCGGTGATCGCCATCTACCAGGCCGGCATAGACGAGGGCAACGCGACCTTCGAGACCGCCGCCCCGTCCTGGCCGGACTTCACCGCCTCCCGCCTTCCCGGCCACCGGTACGTCGCGATCAGCGGGAATCACGTGGCCGGGTGGGTGGCGGCATCGGCGGTGTCGGACCGGTGCGCCTACGCCGGGGTCGTCGAGCACTCCGTCTACGTCCACCCCGGAGCACGCGGCCAGGGCACCGGCGGCCGGCTCCTGGCCGCCCTCATCGCCTCCACCGAGGCGGCCGGGATCTGGACCCTCCAGTCCGGCATCTTCCCCGAGAACACCGCCAGCCTCGCGCTCCACGCGGCCGCCGGGTTCCGCGTTGTCGGCACCCGCGAGCGCATCGGCTGCCACCACGGGCACTGGCGTGACGTCCTGCTCATCGAGAGGCGAAGCCAGTCCCTCTAGCTCGCGGCCGCCCGCACCTCGCGGCCGGCCCAGAAGAAGCGCCACTTGCTGTTATCAGGCACGGCCCGGCTGAGACCATGATCGTGACCGTGTTTACGTGAACATGCCCGGAAAAACGGTCACGATCATGGTGCCGCCGGCTGGCTGCGGAGGCGGGCCGGCGCGAGGCCCGCACACCCGCGCCGGCCCCGAGCTGACCGCGCCGGCCATTTCGGATAAAGCGGATGGCGCCGGGATATCCGCCCTCGGCTAATCGTTTGAGCAGTACGGATTTATTGACTCTCATCCAGGCCCGATCTACTGTGGCTGCAGCTAGCCGCGAAATTCCCGATCATTCGGAATCGGCTGGCCAACGGGGGCGCGGGCGCAAGTCACGCAACATTCCAGAGAGGTGCGCTATGGGCTGGTCTCCTAACTGGGTCGGCGTTAGCGGCGGAATCGCGGCGCCCGGAGTCTCCGTTACGTCGATTTCCCGGTACCCGCAGCACCTTGATGTCTTCTGCGTGGGCGCCGATTTAGGGATCTACAGCTCGTGGTGGGATATATCCACCGCAGCGGGGGGCTGGGCGGGCTGGTTCCGGGTCGCCGGCGGCATCGCCGCCCCCGGGACGACGATCACGGTGGTCGCCCGCAACCCCAATCACCTCGACCTGTTCGCGGTGGGATCCGATCACGGGGTGTACAGCATCTGGTGGGATGCCAGCAGCGGCTGGGCCGGAAGCTGGTTCCGCGTCTCGGACCTCACCGTCGCGCCGGGCACGTCCGTCGCGGCCATCGCCCGTAACCCCGACCACCTCGACCTGTTCGCGGTGGGATCCGACCTGAGGATCTCCAGCACCTGGTGGGACGCCAGCGGCGGCTGGGCCGCAGGCTGGTTCAACGTCAGCGGCGGCATCGCCGCCCCGGGGGCGTCCATCACGGCCGTGACGAGGAATCCGAACCACATCGACCTGTTCGCCGTGGGAGCCGACCATGGCATCTACAGCACCTGGTGGGACGCCAGCAGCGGGTGGGCGGGCTGGTTCCAGGTGGCCGGCGGCATCGCCGCGCCGAATACGTCCGTCGCGGCCATCGACCGCACCCCCACGCACCTTGACCTGTTCGCCATCGGCACCGATCACCGGATCTACAGCATCTGGTGGGACGCCAGCGGCGGCTGGGCCGCAGGCTGGTTCAACGTCAGCGGCGGCATCGCCGCCCCGGACACGTCCGTCAGCGTGGTGGCCCGTTATCCCACCCATCTCGACGTGTTCGCCATCGGCACCGACCAGCGGGTCTACAGCACGTGGTGGGACGCCAGCAGCGGCTGGGCGGGCTGGTTCAACGTCAGCGGCGGCATCGCCGCCCCCGGCACCTCGGTCAGCGCCCTGGCCCGCTACCCCGACCACCTGGACGTGTTCGCCGTGGGGACCGATCACCACATCGACACGGCCTGGTGGGAAGACGAGATGGACTTCTCCATGCAGCCCCAGCAGGAGTCGAACTGGTGCTGGGCCGCGGTATCCGCCAGCGTCGCGCTCTTCTACGAGCCCGGCAGTACCTGGACGCAGTGCCTGGTCGCCAATAACCAGACGGGGCGCGGCGACTGCTGCGGCAGCGGGGCATCCGGGCCGTGCAATGTTGACGGATACCTGGATAAGGCGCTTACCGCGGTCGGGCGCCTCAACCAGGTAGTGGGCGGGGTGGCCACCACGGGCCAGATCGAGGGCGAGGTCACCTATGCCCGGCCGCTCGGAGTCCGGGTCGCCTGGTCGGGCGGGGGCGCGCATTTCCTGTGCATAATGGGCCAGTACTCCGATGGCGTCACTGACTGGGTGACCGTGGACGACCCGATATACGGGCGATCGAATGTCACGTACGCGACCCTGCAGACCGCATACCAGGGCACCGGCAGCTGGACTCACACCTACTACACCAAGTACTGAGGAGTCCCGATGCCTCTTCGCACTCCCGCGCCGCCGGCCTCAGCCGACCAGGCGGCCCGCGGCGCTTTCCAGGCCGCTGCCGACGCCCGCGCATTCCGGCTGCCGGCCCTGCGGAATGCCACGGGACCGCTTCAGCTCGCCCAGCCGCACCAGGTATTCACCCTCGGCCTGGACGACCTGGCGGCGGGCCGGGGGCTGGCTGCCGCCCGGCCGACCGGATGGCGGTACCTCGTGCAGGACGGCGGCAACGCCGTCGCCGCCGCCGAGACCGTGGCCGCCGGGCCCGGTGACGGCCACGTCTTCTCCGCCTTCAACGAGGGCCGCTTCGTCGCCTCCACGGCCGAGGCGATCCAGGCGGCCGGGGAATCCCCGGAGACCAGCCAGGACGACTTCGAGGTCCGGCTCCTCCACGTCCCCGCCCTGCACGTGATGGCCCTGTGGCTGCACGGCCAGGATGCCGCGGCGGGCGACCTGCTGATGCCGCTGGAGCCGTCGCCCGTGCAGACGCCCGCGGGCCGCCCGGCCCCCGCCGCGGTACTCCTGCGGGAGCTGGCGGCCCGGTCCTCGCCGGTCCCCCCCGGGCCTGGCGACATGTCCGGATCGTAGGCGGCCCCGGCCGGCCGGAGTACCGCACGCCTCATGTCTGGGAAGCAGTCAGGTTCCGGCCTATATCAGCGGCCGCCTCGCGGTTCTGCACGCCGAGCTTGGCCAGCACCGCCGAGACGTGGTGATGGACCGTCTTGGCCGAGATAAACAAGGCGCGGGCGATCTGGGCGTCGGTCTGCCGTTCGCAGATCAGCTCGAGCACCTCGCACTCACGCGGAGTGAGCCCGAGCGGGTGCGCCCGGGTCGCCCGGCGCGGGCCGACCGGCACGGACCGGGCGCCTATCCGGCGCAGCTTCTGGCGGGCGAGGCCGGCCGTCGCCTTCGCGCCTAGCTCATCGAGACGCCGCAGCGCGTCCCGCAGCTCGTCTTCGTCCGGCGAGTCAAGCAGCGCGAGCGCCGCGTCCAGGCGGCAGCCGAGCTCATCCCACGCACGCGCGGCCGCGGCGTGCTGGCCGGATTCCTGAAGCCGGTAGGCCCGGCAACCGGGCCATCGACGATTCGGCCGGAGCCGGCGCGGTGAAGCCAGCGGCGCAGCGCGCCGCGCATCCACTCGTCGAGATCGTGCGCGGCATCAGCGGCCAGCCCGGTTTCGCGTCGCGCCTCGTCAGGCCGGCCTTCGGTCAGGAAGGCCTCAGCGCGGGCGAGCCGGGTCGGGACGAGGTACTGCGGCTGTCCGGTCGGTGCCGCGCTGGCGATCGCGCTGTCGAGGGCGCTCCACGCCTCCGGCTCGCCGCGGCGCGCCCGGATCACGCCGATCAGGGTCTGCACGCTGATCTGGTTCAGCGGGGCGGCGAAGCTCTCCTCGAGCAGCTGAGCACTGATCTGCACCGCTTCGTCCCAGAGCCCGCGGTGCTCGAGGACGGCGGTTCGGGTCGCGCGCAGGAAGTAGGAGTGCGTGTCCAGGTCGTGCTGCTCGCAGTACGCGACGCCGTCGCGGAAATACTGCTCTCCTTCGTCGAACCGGAACTGGTCGCACGAGATGCCGTACAGGTTGCTGTAGGCACGGCCGGCCTGACTGGGCAGGTTACGGGAGATGGCCAGCTCAAGTGAGCGGCGGATCAGCTCGACCCCGCCGGGGTCGGTCGCGGACGCGGCGCAGCCCTCGGTGTTCAGTGCGTCGGCGATGACGTCGGATGCGCCCAGCGCACGAGCCAGAGTCTCCGCCCGCCGGGCCAGCCCGATCGCCTCGTCGTTCTCGTTGCGCGTCATCCTGAGGGCGGCCAGCGTCACGTACGCCCGGGCCAGCTCCCGCGTGTCACCGAGCGGCTCGAGCGTGCTGATCGCCTCGACGGCGGCAGCTACCGCCTCATCGCCCCGGCACAGGTGTTTCAGCGTCAGCGAGTAATGCTGCAGCGCCTGGCCCTCGCGGCGGCGGTCTTCGAGCCGCCGCCACAGCCGAAGTGCCTGCTCGTCGGCGTCGGCCGCGGTTTGCGATCGGTCGCCGAACGTCGCCTCCTCGGCAAGGCCCGTGTAGAGCTCGGCCAGCACGGACGGCGTGGCATGCGCCGCCCATCGCAGGGCGCGCTCGTACTGGGCCGCGGCCTCGCGGTGGGAGCCGAGATCAACGGCTCGTCGCGCGGCGAGCGACGCGTGCCGGACGACCGCTTCCTCGTCGCCGGCCCCCTCGGCGTGGAAGGCCATGCGGGCGTCATCGCGGCTGCCGCTGACGAGCAGCGCGTCGAGGATCTTCGCGTGGATCACCGCCTGCCGGTGGGCGGGGATCTCCTGCGCGATGGCCAGCCGGGCGATCTCGTGCCGGAAGCGCAGGCCGATTCCCTCATCGACCAGCAGCCCCGACGCACTGAGCTCGTCCAGCCCGGCATGCCGGTCGGCGAGCAGGCCCGCGTCAACCCGCAGGCCCATGAGCGCGGCCGTCTCGAGCACCTGCCGCGCCGCGTCGCTGAGCCGTCCGGTCCGCGAGAGGATCGCGTCACGCGCCGACAGCGGGACGCCGGGTGTCCCGGCCTCCAGCATCTCGGTGACGTAGAACGGATTGCCGCCCGCCAGCTGGTACAGCTGGTCAGCGTCGAGGCCGGTCCCGGCGGCCATCGTCCGGACCGCCTCGACCGACAGCGGGGGCAGCGCGATCCGGCGCGTCCACCGCCGCGCGGCGAGATCGCCCAGCGCGAGACGCAGCGGGCTGGACGGTGCCAGCCAGTCGTCGCGATAGGTGGCGATCACCAGCACCGCCGCCGAGCGGATGCGACGGGTGAGAAACCGCATCAGGTCGAGCGTCGCCTCGTCCGCCCAGTGGATGTCCTCGATCACGATCACGTCGAGCCGGTCATCACCGGTGACCTGCCTCAGCAGCGCCGCGAACAGCTCGTCGCGCTCGGGCCGGCCCTGGCACAGATCCTCCAGCGCGCCGCCGAGATCGCGGGCAACGTCGAACAAGGGGGCGAGCGGCCGCGGCGTCGAGAGCCCGTCGCAGGCGCCCCACGACCACCGGGCGTCGGGCAGGTCCCGCCGGAACCGCTCGGCCAGCGCCGACTTTCCCGCGCCCGCCTCGCCGGCGATCAGGACCAGCCGCCCTTCGCCCTGACCCGCTTCGCGGGCGTACTGGCGCAGCGAGGCCAGCACCGGGTCACGTTCCAGCAGCACCATATTCAGGATCTTCCCTCAGCGAGATCGCATGCGCACCGGGCGGGCCCGGCACGGCGGCAAAGATAGGCAGGGCGACGGCAAAGATAGGCACGTCCGGCGCAAAGGCAGGGGGGCCGCCCCGATGCGGCCCGGACGCCGGACGCGCTGAGCTAGGCGCATGGCTGACCACGAAGTGCTAACAGCTCACTGGGCCCGGTCTCCGGCACTGGTGGCCGGCCTGGCGACGCCGTTCCTAGTAGTCGATCTTGATGTGGTTCGCCGCCAGTACCTCAGCCTGACCACGGCCCTGCCGGGCACCGAGGTTTTCTACGCGGTGAAGGCCAACCCGGCGCCTGAGGTCCTTACCCTGCTCATCGAGCTGGGCTCGCATTTCGACGTGGCCAGCCGCGGGGAGATCGAGCTGTGCCTTGGCCTCGGTGCCGATCCGGCCCGGCTGTCCTATGGCAACACGGTCAAGAAGGAGCGTGATATCGCCGCGGCATACCGGTGCGGCGTCCGCCTCTTTACCGTCGACTCGCAGCCCGAGCTGGACAAGGTCCTGCGCACGGTGGCCAGCGGCACGGTGTTCGTCCGCATCGTCACCGACGGTGCCGGGGCTGACTGGCCATTGTCGCGGAAGTTCGGCTGCACCGCGGGTGAGGCGCGGCCGATGCTCCGCCAGGCGGCCCGCGCTGGCCTGCGGGTCGGCGTCTCCTTTCACGTCGGGTCGCAGCAGCGCGACCCCGGCGCCTGGGACCGGCCGCTCAGCCAGGTCGGGCAGCTGGCGCGGTGGCTGGCGGTGCAGGGCCACGAGCTCGCCGGCGTGAACCTCGGCGGCGGCCTGCCCAGCCGGCACGCCGATCCGACCGCCGATATCGACACCTACGGCGCGGCGATCGCCGGGTCCGTCGCCGCGCACCTCGGCCCCCGGTTCGGCGGCCTGATGATGGTCGAGCCCGGCCGCTACCTGGTGGGGGACGCGGGCGTGATCCGGACCGAGGTCGTCCAGATCGTGCGCCGGGCCAGCGACCCCGGCCGCCGCTGGGTGTTCCTCGACGTGGGCCGCTTCAACGGTCTCACCGAGACCCTCGACGAGGCGATCCGCTACCGCATCCATGCTCCGGACGGCGGGTCAGCCACCGGATCGGTCGTGCTGGCCGGACCGTCGTGCGACAGCGCCGACGTGCTCTACGAGACCTATCAGTACCAGCTCCCGCTCGACCTGCGGGTGGGCGATCACCTGGAGATCCTCGGGACCGGCGCGTACACGTCGTCCTACTCATCGGTCGGATTCAACGGCTTCCCGCCGCTGACGAGCTACTACCTGCCTGCCACTGCCGGATCGGAGCCGACATCATGAGCGACTACCCCAGCTACGGATCTCCCGGCGGCCCGGTCATCATGATCGGGTTCGGCTCGATCGGCCGCGGCACCCTGCCGCTGATCCTCCGGCATTTCGACGTGCGGCCGGACCAGGTCACCGTCGTCACGCCCGACGACGCCAATGCCGCGATCCTCGCCCGGTACGGCGTGCGGAAGCTCACCGCGCGGCTCACCGCGGACAACTACCGGGCCGTCCTGACCCCGTTGCTGGCCCCGAGAGCCGGCCGGGCATTCTGCGTCAACCTCTCCGTCGACACGTCGTCGGTCGCGATCATGGCCCTGGCCCGGGAACTCGGCGCGCTGTACATCGATACCGTCATAGAACCCTGGCCTGGCTTCTACGACGACCCGGCGGCGCCGCTCGCGCACCGGACGAACTACGCCTTGCGCCAGAGCCTGCTGGCCGAACGCCGCCGCTGCCCCGGCGGCCCGACGGCGGTCTCGGCCTGCGGGGCGAACCCGGGCATGGTCTCGTGGTTCGTCAAGCAGGCCCTGCTCGATGTCGCGGACGCTGTCGGGCTCGGCTACGTCCGCCCCGCCACTCGCGGGCAGTGGGCCGAGCTCATGCGCCAGTCCGGCGTCCGGGGGATCCACATCGCCGAGCGGGACACCCAGCGCGGCCGCAAGCCCAAGGCCATCGGCACATTCGTCAACACCTGGTCGGTCGACGGGTTCATCTCCGAAGGCCTGCAGCCGTCCGAGCTGGGCTGGGGCACCCACGAGAAATGGCTGCCGCCGCAGGCCCGGGCACATGACGACCCGGCCGCACCGTCGATCTACCTGGGCCGCCCCGGCGCCGACACCCGGGTGCGGACCTGGTGCCCGACCGCGGCCCGCAGTACGGCCTGTGCGTCACCCACAATGAGTCGATCTCGATCGCCGACTACTTCACGCTGACCTCCGACTCGGGCGCGGTCAGCTACCGGCCAACGTGCCACTATGCCTACCACCCGGCCGACGACGCCCTGCTGTCCTGGCACGAGCTGCTCGGCAATCCCGGCCAGCCGCAGCGCACCCACGAGATCCTCGACGAGGCAGACATCCTCGATGGCATCGACGAGCTCGGCGTGCTGCTCTACGGGCACGCCCGCAACGCCTACTGGTTCGGCTCGCGGCTGTCGGTCGAGGAGACCCGCAAGCTCGCGCCCTACCAGAACGCCACCGGCCTGCAAGTCACCTCCGCGGTGCTGGCCGGCATGGTCTGGGCGGTGGAGAACGCCGACGCCGGAATCGTCGAGGCCGACGAGATCGACTTCGCCCGCTGCCTGCAGGTGCAGCGGCCCTACCTGGGTCCCGTCGAAGGCCACTTCACCACCTGGACGCCGCTGACGGGACGCTCGCCGCTGTTCCCGCAGGACATCGACCCCGACGATCCGTGGCAGTTCAGAAATGTCCTCGTCCACTAGCCGGGCCGGGCGGCAATGATCACCAGGCTGCCGCTCGCCGCGCTGATCACCGCGTCGCTGTTCTGGGGCACGGCGGTCAGCGTGACCAAGTACGCCCTGCGCGGCTTCGGCCCGATCACGCTGCTGGCCATCTCGCTGATCGCGGGAACCGCGGTGCTGTGGATCATCGTGATGCTGCGCGGCCACCGCCCGCCGCCGCCGTGGCGGCGGGCGCTGCTGCTAGGCCTGTTCGAGCCAGCGCTCGCCTACGCCGGCGACCTGCTCGGCCTGGCCCGGACCAGCGCCGCCAACGGCGCGCTGCTCTCCGGCCTGGAATCGGTCTTCATCGTCATTCTGGCCGCCGTCTTCCTGCGGGAGCGCATCACCGGCCGCATCACCGCGGCGCTCGCCCTGGCCCTGGCGGGCGTCGCGGCGCTCGAAGGCACGGGACCGTTCGCGGGCGCCGGACTCGGGGACCTGCTCGTCCTGGCCGGAGTGCTCAGCGCCGCCGCCTACACGATCGTCGCCAGGGGAATGGGAGACGAGTCCGACCCGCTGACGGTGACCGCCTGCCAGTTCACCATCGCGACGATCCTCATCCTGCCCGCGGTCACCGTCGTGTGGGCGACGCACGCCGAGCCCGTGCCCGGCCACGTGGCCGGCGCGGTTCTGGCTCGCGGCACTGTTCGCGGGAGTCATCGGCTACGCCGCGAGCTTCCTGCTCTACAACTACGCCATCGCCCGGGTGCGAGCGGCCCCGGCGAGCATCATCGTGAACCTGATTCCCGTCTTCGGGCTGGCCAGCGCCGTCTTCTGGCTCGGCGACCCGCTCACCGCCGCCCGGGTTCTCGGCGCGGTCCTGATCGGGCTGTCCGTCACGATCTTCACCGCCGCCGAGCTCGCCGGAGCGCGCAACTCCGCCCGGGCGAGCGCGGCACTATCAGGAGTCGGCGGCGAGGTGCTCGTGCGCGATGAATGATGACAGTGGCCGGGCCGGGCCACGGCCAGACTGGAGGGCAGGTGAGCACGCCGGACGGCACGGGCGACTCGACCGGTCAGCCGCGCGTGGCGCTGCGGACGATCGCGCGGGAGTGGACCCGGCTGGGGTGTACCGGGTTCGGGGGGCCGCCGGCGCATATCGCGCTGCTGCGCCGGATGTGCGTGGAGGAGCGCGGGTGGATCGGGGCGGCGGAGTTCGAGGACGGCATCGCGGCGACCAGCCTGCTGCCGGGCCCGGCGTCGACCCAGCTGGCGATCTTCTGCGCCTGGCGGCTGCGGGGGCCGGCCGGGGCGATCATCGGCGGGGCCTGCTTCATCGTGCCCGGCCTGGTCCTGATCCTGGCGCTGTCGGCGGTGTTCCTGGCCCGGCATCCGGCTGACTGGATTCTGGGCGCCGCGGCCGGCGCCGGCGCGGCGGTCCCGGCGGTGGCACTGAGTGCCGCCCGGGGGCTCGTGCCGGCGAGCTGGAAGCGGATCGGGTCCTCGCGGCGGCAGCGGGCCCGGTGGCTGGCCTATGCCGTGGCGGGCGGCGCGGCGGCGGCCACGGTCGGGCCGTACCTGGTCCTGGTCCTGGTGGCGTGCGGGCTGGCCGAGGTCGTGATCCGCTGGGAAGCCCGCCGGGGCGGCTCCGCCGGCGCGGTTGCCGGGGTCTTCGCCGGGCACGCCGCCGACGGCGGGCGGGCTCGCGGCGCTGGCCTGGGTGGCGTTCAAGGTCGGCGCCCTGTCCTACGGCGGCGGGTTCGTGATCGTGCCGCTCATGCAGCACGACGCGGTGGTGACCTACCACTGGATGACCGGCGCCCAGTTCCTGAACGCCGTCGCGCTCGGCCAGGTCACGCCGGGCCCGGTGGTGCTGACCGTGGCGGCCGTCGGCTACGCGGCGAAGGGCATCGCCGGCGGCCTCCTGGCCACGCTCGTGGCGTTCACGCCCTCGTTCCTGTTCGTCCTGCTCGGCGGCCCGCGCTTCGACCAGATCCGCGCGAGCGCCGTGATCCAGTCGTTCCTGACCGGGGCCGGCCCCGCCGTCATCGGCGCCATCGCCGGGTCGGCCATCCCGCTCGGGCTGGCCTTCCAGCAGCCCTGGCAGATCCCGGTGCTGGCCGGCGCGCTGCTATGGCTGCTCGCCGCCCGGCGCGGCGTGGTCAGCGGCCTGCTGATGGCCGGCGGCATCGGCGTGCTGCTCGCGCTCTCGGGCGTCCCGGTCTAGAATTTACCGATTTACTGATCGGTTTTATAGCAAAATATCGTGGGACGCCGTGCCCGAATACTCATGAAAGATCACTTATGCCGCACAGAGCGCTCAGCCCGCCGGCTCAGCCTGAGCGCCGCCGCCGTCGCCGCCCTGTTCCTGGGCGCCTGCTCGTCAGGCCAGCCCGCCGCACCCGGCCCCCGGGCGACCGCCGCCCCGGCCCCGGCGGCCCCGGCCGCGAGTGCGCCGGTGACCTCCGCCGTGCTGGGGTGGGGCTCGTTCTTCGACGATCACTTCCGAACGCCGGGACCCGGACCCGGCCGCTGACGATCCGGCTGCCCGGCACCGTGAAGCAGGTCGGCAGCTCCAACTCGACCGAGTACGCGCTGCTGACCGACGGGCAGCTGTACGCCTGGGGCCTCGGCGCGCAGGGCGAGCTCGGCGACGGGCGGCTGGCCGACTCCCTCACCGCCCCGGTGCGGGTGCGGTTCCCGGCCGGGGTGAAGATCGCCTGGATCCCGACCGACGTCATGCCCTACGACACCGCGCTGGCCGTGGACACGTCCGGCCATGCCTGGGGCTGGGGCGACGACGCCATCGGCGAGCTGTGCCTGGGCACCACCCGGATCCAGGGCACCCCGGTCAGGCTGCCGTTCTCCGGCGTGACCGCGATGTCGGGGGCCGCCGACCATGACCTGTACGACGCGGGCGGCGTCCTGTACGCGTGCGGCCAGAACGTGGCCGGCGACCTGGGCGACGGCACGGCGGCCAGCACCCTGCGGCCGGTCCGGGTAGCCGGCATCAACGGGGCGGACGTGACCGAGCTGGTGACCTCGTTCGCCAACTCGGGCGCCCTGCTGTCGAACGGGCAGTACTACGACTGGGGCTACAACGCCGACGGCCAGGTCGGTGACGGCCACGCCCCGCACGACGCCTACGTGCCGGTCCGGGTGCACCTGCCGGGCCGGGTCGCCCAGGTCGCGCTGGGCGGGTCGCTGTGGGGCAACGGCGAGACCTACGTGATGCTGGCCGACGGCTCCCTGTGGGACTGGGGCAGCAACTTCGCCTTCCAGCTGGGCAACGGCAGCCGGGCCTTCCAGCCGGTGCCGGCGCGGTTCCGCGCGCCGGCGGGCGTCACGTACAAGCTGCTGGCGGCCGGCTCGGCCACCGGCTACGCCGTCTCCGCCGCCGGGGACGTCTACGCCTGGGGCGTCAGCCACGTCGGGCAGGTCGGCAACGGCTCGCTGGGCGACGTGCCGGCCCCGGTGGCGGTGGCCGCCGGCGCGACGATGATCTCGGCGACGGCCAACAACGTGGTGGTCAGCGTCCCCGGCGCCTGACCGGGTGCGCGCGGCGCGGGCCGACGGGGGGCCTTGACCATGATCGTGACCGTGTTTACGTTAACATGCGCGGAAAAACGGTCACGATCATGAAGAACCCGAGCGGCGCGCTCCGGGCGGTCGCGGGAGATCCTCGGTCCCCTGCCCCTCGACGCGGCCGCGCACCGCGGGCAGACGGTGCGCGGCGTGTACCTGTACCTGATCAAGGAGTACGCGCGCCACCTGGGCCACGCCGACCTGCTCCGCGAGCGCATCGACGGCGCGGCCGGCGAGTGATCCCAGGCCAACCCTCGCGCATATGACCGATCGGTTATAGTCTGAGCATGGCGTGGGAGGTGAGCCTCCACCACGAGGTTGAGGCGTGGTACCTGGCCCTGTGCAAGAGCGACCCGGAATCCGCTGATCTGATCGAGTACGCCATCGATCATCTCGCCACCGACGGCCCCACTCTGGGGAGGCCGTTGGCTGACCGGGTCAAAGGCAGCCGCTACCACAACATGAAGGAGTTACGGCCGCCCTCATCCGGCACTAGCGAGATTCGCCTGCTGTTCGCCTTCGACCCGAAGCGGGCGGCGGTATTCCTGGTAGCAGGTGATAAGGCAGGGAACTGGGACGGCTGGTACCGGGAGGCCATCCCGCTGGCGGATGAACGATTCGCCCGGCACCTGGCCGAACTGGAAGAAGAGGAAGCGAGCAGGGAATGAGCAGCGACTACGCGAAGTGGGGTGAGGTCAGGGCCAGAGGCCGGGCGGCTGACCCGCGAACCGCCGACGGGCAGGCCGCCGGCAAGGCCGACGCCCGCGAACGCGGTGAAGGCTACGTCCGCGGGCACCAGATGGCCGAGATGCGGAGCGCCGCCGGGCTGACTCAGGCGGAACTAGCCTTTGCCCTCGGCGTGTCTCAGGCCCGCGTCTCCAGGATCGAGCACGGCAAGATATCCGGCATCGACATCGTCCGCTCCTACGTTGTCGCGCTCGGCGGGACCGTCGACGTGATCGCCCGGATCGGCGATCGAACCTGGAAGGTGGCCTGACCGTCGGGGCTGCCTCCTGGGCCACGGCTCCCGCCGGCGGGTCCGGGCGCACCGGGAGCCGCCGCGCGCCCGGGGCCTGCGGCCGCTGCAGACGGCGCGAGCCGGCTGACGGGACGACGACCGTGCCGGTGGCGGTGACGGCGGTGATGGGGTCCGGGAGGGCGGCGGCGGCGGACGGGCCGCGCTCGGGCTGGGCGCGGCAGACGACGCTGGCCTCGAAGGCCAGGTCGCGGCTGCGGCGGCCGACCCGGGTGATCGACGGCGGTGACCTCCAGGATGTCGCCGGCCCGGACCGGGGCGCGGAACTGGACGTCGGAGTAGGACGCGAACAGGCCCTCGTCGCCGTCGGCGCGGATGCACGCCTCGGTCGCCACGTCGCCGAACAGGCCCAGCACGTAGGCGCCGTCGACCAGGCTGCCGCCGTAGTGGGCGTGGCTGCAGGGGACGTAGCGGCGGTGGGTCACGGTCAGGCCCAGCCGCGGGTCCGGCACCGCGCCGGTCATGCCCGGCTCCCGGCGCCCGCCCGGCCGGCCGCCGTGCTGCCGGCCACCGCGCCGCCGGCCACCGGGGCCTCGGCGGCGGCTCGGCCGGCTCGGGGGCCAGCTTCCAGGCCAGGTAGCTGGCCACCTCGCGGGGCGTGGTGCCCCGGCCGAAGACCTTGTCGACGCCCAGCGCGGCGGCGGCGGCCGGGTCGAACCGGGGGCCGCCGACGACCAGCAGCGGCCGGCCGCCGGCGTGCCCGGGCCGCCGCGGCGTCGAACGCGGCCGCCAGCTCGCGGGCGCCGGACAGGTGCGCGTCGCGCTGGGTCACCACCTGGCTGACCAGGACGGCGTCGGCGCCCTCGGCGGCGGCCCGGGCGACCAGGCGGGGCACCTCGACCTGGGCGCCCAGGTTGACCACCCGGATCTCCCGGTAGTACTCCAGGCCCTTCTCCCCCGCGTGGCCCTTGACGTTGAGGATCGCGTCGATGCCGACGGTGTGCGCGTCGGTGCCGATGCAGGCGCCGACCACGACCAGCTTGCGGCCCAGGCCGGACCGGATGCGCAGGTTGACCTCGGCCGCGGCACAGCAGCGGGAACTCGCGCTCGGCCACGGTGACCTGCGCCAGGTCGACCAGGTGCCCGACCCGGCCGTACACGATGAAGAACGTGAAGTCCGGCCCCATGCCCTTGGCGTGCACGACCATCGCCGGGTCCAGGCCCATCTTGGCCGCCAGCTGGAGGGCGGCGCCCTCGGCCAGGGCGCGCTCGGCGCCGGTGCCGAACGGCACCGGCAGGGTGAACGACACCTGCACCCGGCCGTCGCCGGTGGTGTCGCCGTAGGGGCGGATCAGCCGGGCCTGCTCAGTCATGGCCGGCTCCGATCGCGGTCAGCTCGGCCTCGCCGGGCGCGGGATCTCGCGGCCGGTCCAGGATCTCGCGGGCCGGGTTGACGTAGCCGGGGGCCTGCTCGATGACGCCGTCCAGGCCGCGGCCGCCGTCGGCCGGGCGGCGGGTGATGCCGAACGTGCCGTCGGCGATGGCGGTCAGCAGGCCCTCGTCGGCGATCCGGCGCAGCAGCGCGACGGCCTCGTCCAGCACCTGGCCGGCCCGCCGGTCGAGGAAGCCGCCCGGCACCGGGCGGAAGCTCTCGCCCAGCCGGGCCGCGGCGTCGCGAACGTAGCGGACGTTCTCCAGGGCCAGGTCCCGGTCGGCCAGGAACGGGGTGTGGATGCCCTCGGTCATCATGCCGATCAGCAGGATCGACTGGTCGGTGATCACCCCGGCCAGGTTGAAGAACGCGTCGAGCAGGTAGCCGGCGAAGACGTTGCCGGTCATGTGCTTGGTCGGCGGCATGTACTTCAGCGGGGCGTCGGGGAACAGCTCGCGGATCAGCTGGGCGTGCGCCAGTTCCAGGACGAACGAGTCCGGCACCGCCGGGCTTGATCTCGAACGCGTGGCCCAGCCCGAGCTGGCCGTCGGCCAGGCCGGCCTCCTTGCCGAAGAACTCGTTCAGCAGCTGGCTGACGACCACGGTGTGGGCGGCGTCCACGGCGTCGGCGGTGGTCAGGTAGTTGTCCTCGCCGGTGTTGATGATGATCCCGGCCCGGGCGTGGACCTGCCGGGAGAACCGCTGGTCGATGAACGTCCGGCGGGGGTTGATGTCGCGGAAGATGATCCCGTACATGCAGTCGTTGAGCATCATGTCCAGGCGCTCCAGCCCGGCCAGCGCGGCGATCTCGGGCATGCACAGGCCCGACGCGTAGTTGGTCAGCCGGACGTAGCGGCCCAGCTCGCGGGAGGTGTCGTCGAGCGCGGCCCGCATCAGCCGGAAGTTCTCCTGGGTGGCGTAGGTGCCGGCGAACCCCTCCCGGGTGGCGCCCTCGGGCACGTAGTCCAGCAGCGACTGGCCGGTGGACCGGATCACGGCGATGATGTCGGCGCCCTCCCGGGCCGCCGCCTGGGCCTGCGGGATGTCCTCGTAGATGTCGCCGGTGGCGACGATCAGGTAGATCCACGGCATCGGCGGCTGCGCGGTCGCGGCGATCATCGCGTCGCGGGCGGCCCGCTGGGCGTCGATCCGGCCGATGCCGGCCGCCAGGGCGGCGCCGCGCCGCGGCCGCGGCGCGGGCGGCGGCCGCGGCCTGCGGGACCCGGAACCGCACCCGGCCGGCCGCGGCGGCCGGGCCAGCGCGCGCCAGGTCGGGGTAGTTCCCGGTGATCAGGGCGTCCCAGGCGGGCAGGGCCACGCCGTGCTCCAGGCCGGCGCTGGCGGCCACGGCGTCGGCCAGCCGGTTCACCCACGGCATGCCGTCCCGTCGGCGCCGCCCAGCCCGGCCAGCCGCAGCACGGCCCGCTCCACCGACACGGTGGTGTGCGTGCGGGCCAGGTCCACGATCGGCTGCCCGGCCCGGCGGGCCAGTTCCCGGGCCTCGCGCACGACGGCCGGGTCGAGGCTGAGCCGTGAGGTGACGGGCCGTGCGGTGACAGTCATTCCTGCTCCTTGTGATCGGCGGGCGAACAGGGCGCGGACGCCGGGCTCGGCCCGGATCAGGTCCAGGGCCAGCTCGGCGTGGCCGGGCACGTACCCGTTGCCGACCAGCATGGTGACGTCGGCGGCGACCCCCTCGGCGCCGAGCGCCGCGGCGGAGAACGACGTGGCCATCGAGAAGAAGATCACCGTGCCGCCGGGCGCGGTGGCCAGGATGGCGCCGCCCTCGCAGCCGGGCACGTCGACGCAGACCACGGTGACGTCGGCCGGGCCGCCCGCCGCCCGGACCGCGGCCGACACGCCGACCGGGTCCCGGGCGTCGGCGATGACGACCTCATCGGCCAGCGCCGGCCGCGGCCAGCAGCCGCCGCCTCGGCCTCGCTGCGGTACCACGCCGATGACCGCGGCCCGCGCCGGCCCGGCGGGCCGCGGCGGCCGACAGCGAGCCGCTCTTGCCCGCCGCGCCGAGGATGGCCACGACCGGCCGGCGGCCGCTTGCTCGCGGCCGACGACGCGGAGCGTCAGGGCCGGGGCGCCGCACACGTCGAGCACGGCCAGGGCCAGCTCCGCGGGCAGGTCGCCGGGCAGCACGGCGGCGATCGACCGGCCGAACAGGATGGCGTGGCCCGCGCACGGCACCTGCTCGGACCGGCCGTCCCAGCCGGCCAGGCCGTCGGTGATGGCCAGCGGGGTCAGGCTGAGCGAGACCAGCGTGGCGATGCGGTCGCCGGGACGCAGGCCCAGCGGCGACCGCGGCCCGGCCTCCTCGCACGACGCCGGTGAGCATGCCGCCCGAGCCGGTCACCGGGTTCTGCATCTTGCCCCGGCTGGCCACGATGTCCAGCACGGCGGCGCGCACGGCGGCCGGGTCGCCCCCGGCGGCCTCGCGTAGCTGCCGGAACGAGGCGGCGTCCAGGTTCAGCCGCCGCACGCCCACGCGCACCTCGTCGGGCCAGATGGCGGGCCGGGCGTCCAGCCGCCGGGCCGCCTGGGGCAGCACTCCGGCGGGCTCCAGCACCCGGTGCAGGCCCAGCGGCGAGTAGGTCACGATCTTGTCCTTCCCCGGCAGCCGGCGGGCTGGCTCATTCGATGAACTAACCAGTAGAATCTAGTGTCACAGACTATATGGACAGTAGGTTCTTGCGTAAGGCGGCTCCGTTCGCGGAACTTCGCGGCTATCGTCCGGCGGGGCCCGGACGGCGAGGGCAGGCGGCCATGATCGACCAGCCGTACGTGTACCGGCACCGGGAGCTGGTCGAGCCGGACTGGCGCCGGCTGCCCGGCTGGGCCTGCGTCACGCCCGCGGAGTGGGCCTCGGCCCAGTGGCAGCGGGCGCACTGCGTCAAGAGCATCCGCCAGCTTCGCCAGGTCATGGGCAGCGGCCTGGCCGAGCAGCTTCTACGCCGACCTGGAGCGCGACCAGGCCCAGCGGGCCACCATGTCGATGCTGGTGACGCCCGCAGATGCTCAACACCATGGCGCCGGCGCTGGCGGCGGACGACCCCGGCTTCACCGAGGCGTTCTACGCCGATCCGGTCCGGCGGTACATGATCCCGGTGCTCAGCGACCGCCGGGCCGACTGGCCCTCGCACCCGCTGGCGTCCCGCGACTCGCTGCACGAGGCGGAGATGTGGGCGGTGGAGGGCCTGACCCACCGCTACCCGACCAAGGTGCTGGCCGAGGTGCTGCCCACCTGCCCGCAGTACTGCGGGCACTGCACCCGGATGGACCTGGTCGGCAACCCGACCCCGATGGTCGACAAGCACAAGTTCGGGCTGTCCCGCGACGACCGGCTGGCCGCCATGATCGGCTACCTGCGCCGCGACGCCGGGCGTGCGGGACGTGGTGGTCTCCGGCGGCGACGTGGCCAACCTGCCCTGGCCCCGGCTGGAGGCGTTCGTGGCCGACCTGATCGAGGTGGACAGCGTCCGCGACATCCGGCTGGCCAGCAAGGCGCTGATGGGCCTGCCGCAGTACTGGCTGACCGACGAGGTGCGGTCCGGGATGGAGCGGCTGGCCGCCACGGCGGCGCGGCGGGACGTGAGCCTGGCCATCCACACCCACGTGAACGCCGCCCAGTCGGTCACCCCGCTGGTGGCCCGGGCGGCCAAGGCCATGCTGGAGACCGGCATCCGGGACGTGCGCAACCAGGGCGTGCTGCTGCGCGGCGTCAACGACAGCGCGCCCGCCCTGCTCGACCTGTGCTTCGCGCTGCTCGATGACGCGAAGATCATGCCGTACTACTTCTACATGTGCGACATGATCCCCAACAGCGAGCACTGGCGGCTGTCGCTGGCCGAGGCCCAGGGCCTGCAGCACGACATCATGGGCTACCTGCCGGGCTTCGCCACGCCGCGGTTCATCTGCGACGTGCCCTACGTCGGCAAGCGCTGGGTGCACCAGGTCGAGCGGTATGACCGGGAGCGCGGCATCTCGTACTGGACCAAGAACTACCGCACCGGCGTGGAGGCCGGGGACGTGACCGCGCTGGAGCGGCAGTACGAGTACTACGACCCGATCCACCTGCTGCCCGAGTCCGGGCAGGCGTGGTGGCGGGCGCGGGCCGCCGTCGCCGTGGCCTGAGCTGCTCCTACTTCTTCACCGGCTGCTACTTCTTCACGGTCAGCGGGCCGCGGGCCGCGAAGCTGACCCGGGCGGTGGCCGGCTGGGGCGCCGCGCTGCTGCTGGTGTTGCAGCGCGCCGTCGGACTTCTTGGGCAGGTTGCCGGTGAAGGTGATGACGGCGGTGCCGCTGCCGCTGGCGTTCTTGAACGTCCCGGTGCTCTTGCCCCCCTCCACGGTGTACTGGCTGTGGTTGACGAACGCGAACCGGCAGGTCGAGCTGCTGAGCAGCTTCTGGCTGTTGGTGCCGGTGGTGTGGGTGACCGCCAGCGTGCCCTGCCCGGTCTTGATCATCACCGGGTTCTTGGACGTTCACGCTGATCGTCGCCGTGGTGTTGACCAGGCCGGTCAGCCGCAGCGGGATCGACGTGCTGGTGGCCAGCGCGGCCTGGCCGGCGACCGAGCCGGACAGCGTCTGCGTCCCGGTCTTGGGCGAGGCCGATGCCGACGCGGCTGACGAGCTCGTGCCGCTGGAGCCGCAGCCGGCCGCGGCCACCCCGGCGGCGGCCAGCGCGGCAGCGCCGGCCAGGTACCTGTGTCCCCGTGCCCTGTTCACTGTGGCCCCCCTGTAGCGCGTCGCCTGCTGTTGCCCTTTCGTAGTTACCCAGTTACGGAGGGTTGACAAGCGTCGGCGGGACTGTTACCGGCGGCGCGGCTGTCATACCGCCACAGCATGGGCAGGGCCAGGGTGACCAGGAGGGCGCCGGCCAGGCAGGCCAGGCCGCCGGAGACGATGGCGACCTCGGTCGAGCCGGTCAGCGCGGCGGCCAGGCCGGACTCCAGGTTGCCCAGTGGCGCGCCGGTGGTGTAGCTGATCATCTCCAGGCCGGCCAGGCGGCCGCGCAGCCGCTGCGGGATGGTCTGGTTCCACAGGGTCAGCCGGAAGATGCCGCTGACCTCGTCGGCACCGCCGGCGGCGGCCAGGGCGGCCAGCGCCCAGGCCAGGCCCGGGGCCACGCCGAGGGCGGCGATGGCCAGGCCCCAGCCGCACACGGCCAGCGCGATGGCCCGGCCGTGGCGGCGCACGTGGCCGACCCAGCCGCCGGTGGCGCTGACCAGCAGCGCGCCCGCGCCCGGCGCGGCGTACAGCAGGCCCAGCACGGCCGGGCCGCCCAGCCGCGCGGCCAGCGCCGGGAACAGCGCGTACGGGGCGCCGAAGAACATGGCCGCCATGTCGATCAGGTAGGAGCCGAGGATCTCCGGGCGGCCGCGGGCGTAGCGCAGGCCCTCGGCCGATGCCGCGCAGGCCCGGCCGGTCCGCGCCGGCGGCGGGCGGGATCACCCGCAGCCCCGCGAACAGCGGCAGGGCGACCAGGCAGGTGGCGCCGTCGGCCAGGTAGGCGGCGGGCAGCCCGGCGGCGGCGATCAGCGTCGCCGGCCAGGGCGGGGCCGAGGATCTGGGCCGCGTTGCCCAGCAGGCCGGTCAGCGACGCGGCCGCGGCCAGGTCGTCGCGGGCGACCAGCTGCGGGACCAGCGCCTCCAGTGACGGGCGCTGCAGCCCGACGCCGGGCGCTGACCACGGCCAGGGCGAACAGCAGCCATAGCTGGTGCCAGGCCAGGGCGTTGACCGCCAGCGCGGCGGCGGTCAGCAGGCCGCCGGCCTCGGCGCCCAGGATCAGCCGGCGCCGGTCCGCGCGTCCGCCAGCGCGCCGCCCAGCAGCGCGGACACCACCAGCGGCACCAGCTCGGCGACAGCTGAGCAGCCCGACCACCAGCGAGGAGCGGGTGAGCTGGTAGGCCTGGTAGGGCAGCGCGACGTAGGTGATCATCGCTCCCCGCGAAGCTGGCCGCCTGCCCGGCGTACAGCCGCCGGAACGCCGGCGCCCGGCGCAGCGGCGACAGGTCGGGCCGGATCGCGGCTCAGGGCACGCCGCAGCCCGCCGCCGCCGCCGCGGCGCTCCTGGCCTGACCCGGTGCTCATGAGCACGGGATGCTGCCAGCGGCATAGCGCCCTGTCCAGCGAGTTTCCGGCCGGGCCGGGCCAGAACGGTCCCGGCGCGGGGCGCTATTTCTCGGTGCGGGGCGCGGACACCGCGCCCGTGGCGGCGTCGCCGCCGGCGGCTGATCCGCTGCCCGGCCGGGTCGGGGAGTCTCGGCCGGGTCGGGCGTCCCGGCCGCGTCGGGCCCCGGCCGCGTCGGCGTCCCGCCGGGCCGCCCCGGCGGTCGCGTCGGCCGCGGCGGGGTCCCACCGGCCGGCCGCCAGCGCCCGCTCGTCGGCCGGGGCCGGGCGGCGCTGGTTGACCAGAACCAGGCCAGCCCGGCGACCGTGCCGACAATGGCCACGAAGGAGTTCAGCCGCAGGCCCAGGAAGTGCTCGGAGGAGTCGATCCGCAGCGACTCCTCGAAGATCCGGAACGCCGAGTAGCCGGCCACGTAGAGCGCGAACAGGCCCGACGGCCGGATCCGGCGGTGATGGCCGAGCCAGACCAGGAAGGCGGCCAGGGCCAGGTCCCAGATCAGCTCGTACAGGAAGGTCGGCTGGAACGTCGCGAACTGGGTGAACCCGGCGGGCCGGTGCGCCGGCGGCGATCTCCAGCGCCCACGGCAGCGTGCTCGGCTTGCCGAATAGCTCCTGGTTGAAGTAGTTGCCGATGCGCCCGACGGCCTGGGCCACCAGCAGGGCCGGGGCGCCGGCGTTGGCGAACAGGCCAGCGCTGGCCCCGCTGCGCCGGACCCGCCAGATCCCGGCGGCCGCGCCCAGCGCCACGCCGCCCCAGATGCCCAGGCCGCCCGACCAGACCGCGAAGCACGCCCCACCAGTGCGTGCGGGGTGATGTCGGCCGGGGTGGTGATGTCGAAGTAGATCCGGCCGCCGATGATGCCGGCCGGCACGCCCCAGGTGGCCACGTCGGCGACCAGCGCGGGGTTGCCGCCGACGGCGCTGCCAGCGGCGCCGGGTGATGTAGATGGCCAGGGCGATCCCGACCACGTACATCAGCCCGTAGAAGTGCACGAACAGCGGCCCGATGTGGAAGCCGTTAACCGAGGGGCTGGGCAGGAAGCTCAGCGGCTGCGTTGCCGACACCATGCCCATGAGGGTATGCCACGCCGGCGCGGCCCGGGGACCTAGCCGTAGAGCGCGGGACGGCGGTCCGCGAGTGCGGGTCGTTGCGCGGGCTGGTCGCCTTGTCCCGGGCCCGGGCCAGGTCGCAGTCGGCGATGACCAGCTCGGGGCATCGGCGCTGGCCGGGCCGGCCAGCGGGTACCCGTCCGGGCCGGCGATCGAGGCTGCCGCCGACCCAGCTGACCCCCCGCTCCGCGCCGACGCGGCAGGCGGCCGCGACGAACATCCGGTTGGCGAACGCCGCGCCCTGGATGTTCACCACGACGTTGGGCCGCTCCCCCGGCGGCACCGGCTCGGCGGGCCAGTTGGTGGGCACGGCCAGCAGGTCCGCGCCGGCCAGCGCGGGCCGCCCGCACCCACTCCGGGAACTCGGCGTCGTAGCAGATCATCATCGCGATCCGGCCGAACGCGGTGGCCGACCACCGGCGGCGGCGCGCGTCGCCGGGGGCGAAGAAGTCGCTCTCGGCGTCCCACAGGTGCGCCTTGCGGTACACCGCCCGGATCCCGCCGGGGTCGACCAGCACCGCGCTGTTGTAGAGCAGGCCGTCGCGCGCCGAGCTCGGCGAAGCCGCCGATGATGACCACGCCGCGGCGGCGGCGGCGCCGCCCACTCGCCGGTCACCGTGGGCCGCCGGGCGGGCTCGGCCGCGGCCCGCGCCTCGGCCGGCGCTCTCGAACACGTAGCCGGACGGGGCCAGCTCGGGCAGCACGATCACGGACGCCCCCGCGGCGGCGGCGCTCGAAGATCGCCTCCAGGGCCGTCGCCCGGTTCCCGGCGACCTCGCCGACACGCAGGCTGACCTGGCAGGCGGCGACGCGTACCAGATCCGTATCGGGTGTGCGCACACCGCCACGATAGCCCGGGCAAGGTCGCTACGATGTCGCCCTATGGCGGTATTGTTCAGCCGGATCATTCCGATCCTCTTCGTCAGCGACCTGCAGGCTGAACGGGACTTCTACGTCCGCCTGGGCTTCCACGTGACCTACGAGGGACCGGAGTACCCGTACTTCCTGGCCCTGGGTCACGGGCAGCTGGAGTTCGGCATCGAGTGGCGCGAGGGCTTCTCGGTCAACCGGCCCGATCAGGTGCTGACCTGGCAGTTCGGCGTCAGCGACCTGGAGCTGGCCAAGAAGCGGCTGCAGGAGGCCGGCGTCCGCTTCCGCGAGGAGCTGATGACGCCCGAGCGAGGACTGGCAGTACCGGGTCCTGCATGCCCGCACGCCGAACGGCTATCACCTGCTGCTGGAGGAAGGCAGCGACTAGCGCGCTCTAGGCTGGGCGGGTGAGCGACGTGAGCACGGCGCGCCAGCCTGGTCCGCCCGGCGGTCCCGCGCCGAACGGGCCGGTGATCCGCCGCCTGATCCGGGAGCTGGCCGAATACGAGAACGCGCTGGACCAGGCCGGCTCACCGAGGCGGGCCTGGACGCGGCCCTGTTCGGTCCCGAGCCGGCCGTGTTCGCGCACGTGGCCGAGCTACCGGGGCGTCGTGGCCGGCTTCGCGCTGTGGTTCGTGAACTTCTCCACCTGGACCGGCCGCACGGGACCTGTACCTGGAGGACCTGTTCGTCTCGCCGGCGGTGCGCGGGGCCGGCCTGGGCCGCGCGCTGCTGGCCGAGCTGGCGGGCATCTGCGTGCGAGCGCGGCTACGGCCGGCTGGAGTGGGCGTGCTGGACTGGAACGCCCCGGCCCTGGGCTTCTACGCCGCCCTCGGGGCCGAGAACGTGACGCGACTGGCGGGTCAACCGGCTGACCGGGGCCGCGCTGGCGCGCGCTGGCCGCGCCAGGCCGCGCCTGAGCCGCACGGGGCTAGCGCGGCGGCGGCGCCGACCGACCCGCGGACCACCAGGTCCGGCGCCAGGCGGACCGCCGGGGCGGCTCGGCCGGCCCGGCCGGTACCGGACAGCCGGGCCAGCAGCATGGCCGCCGCCTCGGTCCCGAGCTGGTAGTGCGGGAAGGCCACGGTGGTCAGCGGCGGCCGCAGCCGGTCGATGAACGGCATGTCGTTGAACCCGACCACCGAGACGTCGCCGGGGCAGCTCAGCCCGGCCTCCTCCATCGCCTCGTAGCAGCCGACGGCGAGCATGTCGTTGGCGGCGGCGATGGCGGTGCAGCCGGGGCGCGGCGGCCAGCAGCACGCGGCCCAGCCGGCGGCCCTCCTCGATGGAGAAGGCTCGGGCGAAGACCACCAGGCCGGGCCGGCACGGGCACGCCGGCCGCCGCCATGGCCGCCAGAAGCCCAGGTAGCGGCTCTGCCCGGTGGACAGGGCACTGCGGCCCGGCCAGGTGGGCGATCCGCGCGGTGCCCGGCGGCGATGAGGTGCTCGACGGCCAGCCGGGCGCCGCGCTCGTTGTCGGGCGACACCGACGGGAACGGCGGAGCCGTCGGTCACCCGGTTCATCAGCACCACGTTCAGGCCCGTCCGCGGCCGCCTGCGCCAGCAGCGGGCTGTCCAGCCGGGCGGTGGCCACGGCGAAGCCGTCCACGTGCCGGGCGCGCATCTGCTCGAACACCTGCCGCTCGCGGTCCGGGCTGCCCGTCGGTGTTGCCGATCAGCGCCACGTAGCCGTCGGCCGCCAGCCGGTCCTCCAGGCCCCGGACCATCGGCGGGAACAGCGGGTTGTTCAGGTCCGGGATCAGCACCCCGATGATGTGCGAGCGGCGGGTGCGCAGGCTGCGGGCGACCGGCGTTGGGCCGGTAGCCGAGGACCGCGGCGGCGTCGCTGACCCGCCGCGCGGTAGCGTCGCTGACCAGCAGCCGGGTCTCCGGGTTGAGCGCCCGGGACGCCGTCGCCGGGTGCACGCCCGCCCGCCGGGCGACGTCCCGGAGGGTCACCGCGGGGTCAGGCATCGGCCCTCACGCTCCGCCCGTGTCGCAAGCCCCGTGCGCCAGGCGGCGCGGAATGCCCGGCCCGTTAACCGAATCGTATCCAGCGGCGCCGCGGGCCGCCGCCGGGTGGCCGTGCGACCATGAGCGCATGCGGATCAGTGCCGTCACCCCGACCCTGCTCTTCCGCGGCACCGCCACGCGGCCCCGCCAGGTCGTGCAGGTCACGGTGACCACCGGCACGGCGGCCGGAGGCCGGCGGCCCGGGCACGGTGACCATCGGCGGGCCCCGGCATCGCGCACGCCCGAGCCGGCAGCCGGTGCCGGCGCTGCCGCCCGGCGGCGAGCACGTGGCCGAGGTGGCCATCGAGGCCGGCGCCGGGCTGGCCGCCGGGACCGCCCGCCGGGTCACGGTCATCGCGCAGGACGCCGGGGGCCGGGCCACCCGGGCCGCCGACATCACCCTGGCCGAGCCGGGCTGGACGATGTGGATGGTCAGCCACTTCCACTATGACCCGGTGTGGTGGAGCACCCAGGGCCAGTTCCTGGAGTCCCGGCTGTTCCTGCCCGACGACGACGGCGAGCTGCCCGAGGTCCGGACCGCGTTCGAGCTGGTGCGCGCTGCACCTGGACGCGGCCCGCCGCGACCCGGACTACAAGTTCGTGCTGGCCGAGATCGACTACCTCAAGCCGCACTTCGACGCCCACCCCGAGGACCGGGCCGACCTGCTGGACTTCATCAAGGCGGGCCGGATCGAGCTCGTCGGCGGCACCTACAACGAGCCCAACACCAACCTGACCGGGCGCCGAGTCCACCATCCGCAACGCCGTCTACGGGCTGGCCTACCAGCGCGGCGTGCTGGCGCGGCGAGCCGCGCACGGCGTGGATGCTGGACGCGTTCGGCTTCGACCCGGCCTTCCCCGGCCTGATGGCCGCCGCCGGGCTGGCCGAGTCCTCGTGGGCGCGCGGCCCGTTCCACCAGTGGGGGCCGGGCCGCACCGCCGGGCGACAACCGGCTGATGCAGTTCGCCGGCCGAGTTCGAGTGGCTGTCGCCGGACGGCGCCGGGCTGCTGACCAGCTACATGGCCAACCACTACTCGGCCGGCTGGGGCACCGCAGCAGGCGGCCACGCCTGGCCGGCGCCGAGCGATGCCGCCTACGAGCAGTTCCCGCAGCTGGCCCCGGTCGCGGCGACCCGCAACGTGCTGCTGCCGGTCGGCGGGGACCACGTGATCCCGTCCCGCTGGGCCACCGCCATCCACCGGGACTGGAACCAGCGCTACGCCTGGCCCCGGTTCGTCACCGCGGTGCCCCGCGAGTTCTTCGCCGCGGTCCGGGCCGACGCCGCCCGCGGCGACGTGTGGATCACGCCGCAGACCCGGGACATGAACCCGGTCTACACCGGCAAGGACGTCTGCTACGTCGACACCAAGCAGGCCCAGCGGCAGGCCGAGACCGCGCTGGGCGACGGCGAGCGGCTGGCCACGCTGGCCTGGCTGGCCGGGCGCGCGCTACCCGGCGGCCAGCCTGGACAAGGCGTGGCGGCTGCTGGCCTTCGGCGCGCATCACGACGCGATCACCGGCACCGAGGGCGACCAGGTCTACCTGGACCTGCTGGCCGGGTGGCGGGAGGCGTGGCAGCGCGGCGCGGCGGCCCGCGACGCGGCGGCGGCGCACCTGGCCGGCCTGGCCGACACGGCGCCTGGCCGGCGTCGCGCCCGGCGCTGACCTGGCCATCGTGGTGGTGAACACGCTGACCGGCGACCGGTCAGACCTGGTCAGCGTCACGCTGGCGCCGCCGCTGGCCCGGCGCGCGGTGGCTCGAGCTGCGCGACGACGCCGGCGTCGCCGTGCCGTTCCTGGCCGAAGGGGTCACCTGGCGGCCGACGGCAGCCTGGAATCGGTGACGGTCACCTTCCGGGCGGCGGGCGTCCCGGGGGTGGGGTACCGGACCTACCTGGCCGGCCCGGCCGCCGCGGACTCGCCGAGGGCTGGTCGGCGGCCCGAGCGAGGCTCGGGATCGAGAACGAGCGGTTCGCCGTGACCGCCGACCCCGCCGCGCGGCGGCACCCTGGCCAGCGTCCGGGACCGGCGCGACGGCGCCGAGCTGCTGGCCGGGCCGGGCAACGAGCTGATCCTGCAGGAGGAGTACGCCCGGCACCCGCGCTGGGGCGAGGGCCCGTGGCTGCTGAGCCCGCCGGGCCGGGCGCGGGCGTCGGCCGGGCGCCCGGCGGAGGTCCGGGCCGAGCGCTGCCCGGCCGGGGCGCGGCTGGTGGCCCGGCTGCGGCTGGGCGGCCTGGAGGTGACCCAGGAGACGCTGCTGTGGGACGGCGCCGACCGGGTCGAGTTCCGCACCCACGTGGACGGGTCGATCGGGCCAGGACCGGCTGCTGCGGGTGGCGTTCCCGGCCGCCGTGCCGGGCGGGCTGCCGGTCTACCAGACCGCGGTCTCGGTGATCGGCCGGCCGCCCGGCCCGGTGGACACCGACGTGGCGGACAACTCGTTCACCCTCGATAATCCCGGCGCACGAGTGGTTCGGCGTCGGCTCGGTCGCCCGGGTCGCGCTCGGCGGCGGCCCGGACGGCCCAGTGTCGGAGCAGGCCATCGGCGTGGCCGAGGTGGTCACGCCCCGGCGCCTGCGGCGGCGGGGCCGGGGCTGACCCGCGACGGCGTCCGGGACCTGATGGCGGCGCTGGCCCGCCAGGGCGTGACCGCGACCTGCTCGCTGGCCGGACGGGCCGCGCTACGGCCGCCATCGAGATCGACTCCAACCTGCCCGACTTCCGGCATCTGCCTGGGCGGCCCGGACGTCAACGCGCTGACCGCGGCGGTTCTCGCGGCCGCTCCGGCAGGCGGCCGGCCCGGCAGCTGGCCGGCCAGCTGGCGGCGGCCGGGACGGCGCGGGTGTGGGTGCCCGCCAGCCCGCAGCCGGGCCGACGCGTTCGGCCGCGCGGGCCGACGTGCGCGGCCCTGGCCGACCTGCCGGTGCTGATCGTGGCCGGCGCGACGCAGCCTGGCCGGCGGCGGTCCGCGGCGCTCACCGCCGACCTGGCCGACGCGGTCATCGAGGTCCCGGCGCCGGACTGGGTGCCCCGTCCCGGGGCGGCGCGGGCGGTCCGGCTACCGCGCTGGGCGGGCGCAGCGTGGCGCTGCTGAACCGGGGCACGCCCTCCAGCCTGGTCACGCCCGAGGGCACCGCCACCATCGCGCTGATGCGGGCGTGCAGCGCCTGGCCGTGCGGCGTCTGGATCGACGGCGAGCCGCGCACGGCGCCCGGACGGCGACCAGCTTCGCCTGGCAGCACTGGAGCCACACGTTCGAGTACGCGCTGGCCGCGGGGCCGGGCGACTGGCGCGTCAGGCGGGCTTCGCGCCGCCGGGCACGGACTACAACGCGCCGCTGCTGGCCGCGGTCACCGGCCGGCACGCCGGGCCGCTGCCGGCCGGGCCAGCCTGGCCGGGACGGGCCGGGCGGGGCGGCGCTGTCCGCGCTCAAGCCGCGCGGCAACCCGCTGGCCCCGGCGGCGCCCAGCCCCGCCCGGCCGACGGCGTGACGGTCCGGCTGCGCGACGCGGGCCAGGGCGGCGACGTCCCGGCCCGGGTCACCCTGTTCACCGGCCTGACCGCGGCCCGCGGCGCCACCCTGACTCGAGGACGCCGTCCGGCGAGCCGGTGCCCGTGGCCGGCGGCGCGGCCGAGGTGACGGTGCCCGCCGCCGGGATGGTCACCGCTCGCGGTCACCCCGGCCCCGGTGCCGTGGGCGCCCGCGCCCCCGCCGGGCACGGGCGAGCGGCCCGAGCCGGCCCAGCCGGTGTACGCGCGGTACTGGCTGCACGGCAAGGGGCCGGCCCCGGCGGGCAACCTGCCGGTCGCCGTCCACCTGTCCCCGGCCGGCCAGGACGTCCGCCCGGCCGAGAGGGCGGGCTGGTGCTGACCGTGGCGGGCGGCCCGGAGCCGGCCAGCGGCACGGTGGAGATCGAGGCCGGCGGCGGGCTGGTGGTCGACCCGCCCGGGCCGCTGCGCTATGACCTGCCCGGGCTCGGCCACGCCCGGTGGGACCTGGCCGTCCGGCGTGCCGGCCGGCACGCCGGCCGGGCACCGGTTCGTCGCCGCCCGGATCGGCGACCACGGCGGGGCAGGTCATCGAGGACGCGGTGCTGGTGGCGTCGGGCGGCGACGTCCGCCGCGGCCGGGCTCGACGCCGGCCGCCGCGTGGGCGGCGGGCGCCCCCGCGGTGCAGCGCCGAGGCGCGGCCTGGCCTTCTCGCCCGCGCCGGCTGGACCTGGCGCCGCGGCGAGGCCGGGAGTCTCGAGGTCACGGTGGACAGCCACGCCGCGTCGGCCATCCGCGGCGAGGTCCAGCTCATCTCCCCGGCCGGAAGCTGGGAGTTCGTGCCCGGAGTGGACGACCGGATTCGCCGTCGCGGCCGGGGACCGAGCGGTGCTGCGGCTTCGCCGTCACCGCGCCCGGCCACGGCCCGCCCGGGCCAGCGCTG
The DNA here is from genome assembly GCA_963731085.1 of uncultured Actinomycetota bacterium. GTDB lineage: Bacteria > Actinomycetota > Actinomycetes > Streptosporangiales > Streptosporangiaceae > DASUBV01. The sequence goes on along the minus strand of CAVSUF010000018.1, from coordinate 529,598 downwards.
GTGGGTGATCGCCAAGGTCATGTACTTCGGCCGGGTCCGCTACAGCGAGGCCGCCGAGGTTGTGGTGAGCTAGCCGGGCCGGCCGCGCCGGTGCCCGTCCGGACCGCGCGGGTGCCAGAATAGTCTCTGGGGCCGCAACGATCCAAGAGGGCCATGACCACGCAGACCTCGCCCGGCACCGGCAACCTGCCGGCCGAGCCCAACAGCTTCGTCGGCCGCGAGCGCGACCTGGCGGAGCTGGGCCTGCTGCTCACGGACGTCCGGGTGCTGACGCTGTGCGGGCCGGGCGGCATCGGCAAGACCCGGCTGGCGCTGCGGCTGGCCGCCCAGCTGGCGCCGGGCTTCGCCGACGGCGCGTGGCTCGCCGAGCTGGCCGACCTGACCGACCCGGACCTGGTCGAGCGCCGCGTGGCCGCCGTGCTCGGCGTCCGGCGACGAGCCGGACCGGCCGCTGCGCGACACCCTGGCCGACGCGCTGCGGCACCGCGCGAGCTGCTGCTCATCCTGGACACCTGCGAGCACCTGGTCGACGCGTGCGCGGCGCTGGTCCAGCACCTGCTGGCCAGCTGCCGCGGCGTGCGGGTCATCGCGACCAGCCGGGAGCCGCTGCGGGTCCGCGGCGAGACGGTGTGGCGGGTCCCGCCGCTGGAGCTGCCGGCCGGGCTGGACCGGTCCCGCCGTGCCCGCCGCCGACCTGCTCGGCAACGAGGCGGTCCGGCTGTTCGCCGACCGGGCCATGGCGGTCCGGCCGGGCTTCGCGCTGACCGCCGGAGAACGCGGCCCGGGTGGCCCGGCTGTGCCGGACGCTGGACGGCATCCCGCTGGCCATCGAGCTGGCCGCGGCACGGCTGCGGGCGCTGTCGGTGGAGCAGGTGGCCGACCGGCTGAACGACCGGTTCGCGCTGCTGGCCTCGGGCGACCGGACCGCGCCGGTCCGCCAGCAGACCCTGCGCGCCGCGGTGGACTGGAGCTACGGGCTGCTCACCGAGGCCGAGCAGGTGCTGCTGCGGCGGCTGTCGGTGTTCTCCGGGTGGAACCTGGAGATGGCCGAGCAGGTCTGCGCCGACAAGCAGATCCCGCCCGAGGACGTGCTCGACCTGCTCGCCGCGCTGATCGACAAGTCGCTGGTCAGCCTGGACAGCCGAGATGACCGGCGACGCCCGGTACCGGCTGCTCGACACGATCGCGCGAGTACGCGGCCGACCGGCTGGCCGCCTCCGGCGAGGAAGCCGAGATCCGGGCCGCCCACCGCGACTACCTGCTGGCGCTGGCCGAGGACGTCGTGGCCCGGGCGTTCGTCCGGGGCGAGCCGTCCTGGCCCGAGCCGGGTCGCCCTGTACCGGCGGATCGCGCATCGAGCTGCCCAACTTCCGGGCCGCGCTGGCCGAGTGCCTGAGCCGGGCCGACGCCGAGCAGGGCCTGCGGCTGTGCCTGGCCCTGCGCAGCCCGTGGGTGGCGGCCGGGCGACCTGGCCGAGGGCATCGGCTGGTTCGACCGGTTCCTGGCGCTGACCGCCCCGGTACCCGCCGGCGATCCGCGGCCCGGCCCTGGTCTACCGGGCCGAGCTGGCCTATGAGCCGCAGGACTACCCGGCCGCGGCCGGCGTTCGCCGGAGGACGGCGCTGGAGCTGCTGCAGCGGCCCGGAGCAGCCGGGCGAGTCCGGGCGCGCTGCGCGTCCTGGCCCTGACCGGGCTGCAGGCGGGCCACGGTCGACGAGGCGCTGGCCAGCGTCGACGCCGCGGTCGCGGCGGCCCGCGCGGCCGGCGACTGTGGGAGGAAGGGCTGGCCCTGTCCGCCCGGGCCGCCATCGTGGGCCGGCTGGGCCGGCTGGACGAGTCCGCGCGAGACCTTCGACGCCGCCCTGGACACGCTGCGGGACAACAACGGCTGGGGCGTGGCCCAGACCCTGTACGGGTACGGCACGCTGGCCCGCCGCACCGGCGACCACGACAGCGCGCTGCGGCCACTTCCGCACCGCCCTGGGCCTGTACCGGGAGCTCGACGCCCGGCCCGGAGATGGCCCGCTGCCTGGCCGGCATCGGCCGGGTCGCGCTGGACCAGCGCGACCTGCGAGCTCGCCGCGGCCAGCCTGGCCGAGAGCCTGCAGCTCAGCCTGGCCGCCGGCCAGCGGCTGCCGCATCTCCGCGGCCTCGAGGCGTTCGCCGACCTGGCCCTGCTGCGGCGGCGACCTGGCCGGCGCGGCCCGGCTGGCCGGCGCGGCCGCGGCGCGCTGCGCGGCGCCGGGCGGCCCGGGTCGGCCAGCGGCCGCCGGCGCTGCTGGAGTCGGCCCGCCAGCAGCTCGGCGGCCCGGTGGCCGACGGCCGCGGGCGGCCGAGGGCGCCCGGCTTACCGCCCGCGAGGCCCGCCCGCGCTGGCCCTGCAGCCACCGGCGAGCGCGGCCCGGCCGCCCGGCCCGGCGCGGCGCGCCGGCCTCGGACCGGGCCGGCGGCCCGTGCCGCGGGCGCGGGGCGCCGCGGGCCGCGCGGGCTGCCGCGCCGCGCCGGCCGGCCGCCGCTGACCGCCCGGGAGCTGCAGATCGCCGCGGCTGATCGCGCGCGGCCTGTCCAACCGGGGCATCGCCGCCGAGCTGACGATCAGCCCGGCCACCGCCGCCCGGCACGTGGCCAACATCTTCGGCAAGCTCGGCTTCACCTCCCGCGCCCAGGTCGCCGCCTGGGTATCGGGCGGGGGCGCGGGCGCGCCCGCCGGCTGACCCCCGCACGGGGGTCACGGGCCGGGAGGCCGGTCTCCGCCCGGCGGTCACGCGGCGGCACGAGGCCTGCACGCACCGGCATACTGGCCGCATGGTGCAGGGCTACATAGTGAGCCCGCCCGCCCGGCCCGGTCATGTACATACGCCGTGACCTGCCGAGATGGTAGAATGGCTCATTCGGTGCATGTGCAAACGCCCTGTGCGGAATAACGTGTTACCTGAGGCACGGCGCAGCCTCGGTCGTCCGGCCACCAGGAGGGGGGTGGCCTGCCGGCCGCCGGGGCCGCGCCTGGCTCGCCGAAGCACCGGCTCCGTGCCGGGATCGTGCCTGGTCAGCTGCGCCGCCCCGGGCGGGCGGCCGGCGGAGGCGCGGCGAGCACGGGCCGGGCAGCCGCGGGCGCTGGCCGGGCGGTGCGAGCGCACCGGGGCCGCGCGCGCCGTGCCGGTGCGCCTTATCCGGGAATCCAGGTATCTGTCCGATGGACCCAGGGCTGGCTCACGTGGCTCGCGGGTCACATCTGTCACCGCCGCACCTCGCGTCTACATATCGGACTACATATTCCTGACGATGCGGCGCGGCGCCCGGCATGCGTACCGTCATGGGCATCAAGCCGTCACCGCAATCCCCGGAGCCGGGGGTGCCCCGTAACCGGGATGGACCGTAGCCGGGGATGCACCGCAGCCGGATGCCCAGCAGCCCGGGAGCAGGCCGGGCGGCCCGTTGAGGTGCGACTGGGCCAGTCGGCTGGCGGGAGGGTTGCGGAAGATCATGTCGACCGCGGAAGCCATGGTCGGTGAGACGACTGTGACGCAGCGGCTGCTGGCCGCCGCCGCCGCTCGCGACGGGCACGTCGCGCTGCTCGGCGGGCCCGCCGACATTCCCGGCACCTGCTCCGGGCTGTCCTACCCCGACCTGGCCGTGCACGCTGCAGCGCGCCGCGGCCGGGCTGGCCTGGCGGGGCGTCCGGCCGCGCGACGTGGTCGGCGTCTACGTCGCCGACGCGCTGTCCTACATCCTGGCCTGCCACGCGGTCCGGGCCGCCGGGCGCGGTGCCGTCCCCGGTCGCGCCCGGCCTGCCCGTCCCCGAGATCGCCGGCCAGCTAGCCGACTGCGGGGCGCGGATGCTGATCACCTCCTGCTCGCTGGCCGCCGTCGGGCTGGCCGCCGCCGACCGCTCCTGGGTCCGCCAGGTGATCTCCTTCGGCGAGGCGGCCGGCGCGATGCCGTTCGGCTCGCTGCTCGGCCTGGGCTCGATGCGGCCCACGCCGCGGTCCGGGCGCACGACATCGCCCTGCTGCCCTACCTGCGGCGCGGCGACGGCACGCTGGCCCAGTCCGCGGTCACGCCACCTGGACATGTCAGCCGAGCTGCAGCGCCTCGACGCGCAGGCCGACGTCACCGGGCGGGACGTGGTCCTGGCCGCGCCGCCGGCGGGCGACGGCGGCGCCTACACCGCGCTGCTCGACAACGCGCTGCTGCGCGGCGCGACGGTCGTGGCCGCCGCGGTCGGCGCAGCTGGCCGGCCTGGCCGCGGCGGCCCGCGAGCACCAGGCACGGCGGCGATCGTGCCGTTCGGCACCGAGCGGTCGCCCGCGATCCAGCCCGCTCGCGGCTGCGACAGCGATCGGCCTCGGGGCCTCAGATCGACGGCTGGCGCGGCCTCAGACGTCGGGCGGGCGGTTCTCGTACGGGCGTGCTCAGCACGATCGTGGTCCGCGTCGAGACGCTGGCCGCCGACCGGATCTCCTGCAGCAGGTTCTCCAGGTCGCCGGGCGAGGCGACCCGGACCTTGAGGATGTAGTTCTCCTCGCCCGGCCACGCTGTAGCAGGCCTCGATGGCGGTCAGGTGGGCCAGCCGCTCCGGGGCGTCGTCCGGGGCCGCCGCGTCGAACGGCTTGATCGAGACGAACGCGGTCAGCGGCAGCCCGGCCGCCTCCGCCTTGATCAGCGCCGCGTACCCGCTGATCAGCCCGCGCTCTTCCAGGCGGCGGACCCGCTGCTGGGCCGCCGAGACCGACAGGCCGGTCTGCCGGGCCAGCTCGGTGAAACTCATCCGGCCGTCCCGGGCCAGCAACGAGACAATCTTGCGGTTAGTCTCCTCCACCTGGCAAAAGGTAGCGTGCGCGCTGGGGTGGCACTGGCGCCCGACATCACAGGATAACGGCCTGGTCTCGGCGCTCACGCCTGGATAACGACCAGGTAGCCGATCTGTCACGAATAGCGTATCCTCCCGGATAGTCTCGCGATCACCAGCGCCAGCCGCGCCGGGCGGGGCCAGCCGGACCAGGAGAAACACGTGGCGCGAGATCGTGCTCGACCAGGTGGACAAGGTGTACCCGGGCGGGGCCAAGGGCGTCGACCGGCTGAGCCTGGACATCGCCGACGGCGAGTTCATGGTCCTGGTCGGGCCGTCCGGCTGCGGCAAGTCGACCGCGCTGCGGTCCATCGCCGGGCTGGAGGAGATCACCGCCGGCACCATCAGCATCGGCGAGCCGGATCGTGAACGACCTGCCGCCCAAGGACCGCGACATCGCGATGGTGTTCCAGAACTACGCGCTCTACCCGCACATGACCGTCGAGCAGAACCTCGCCTTCGGCCTGGAGCAGCGCAAGACCCCGAAGGACGAGATCCGGCGCCGGGTCACCGAGGTCGCGCAGATGCTCGGCCTGGATGAGTACCTCAAGCGCAAGCCCGCCGCGCTGTCCGGCGGCCAGCGCCAGCGCGTGGCCATGGGCCGCGCGATCGTCCGCGAGCCGCAGGCGTTCCTGATGGACGAGCCGCTGTCCAACCTGGACGCCAAGCTGCGCGTCTCGATGCGGGCGTCGCTGTCCCAGCTGCACGAGCGGCTCGGCGTCACCACCGTCTACGTGACCCACGACCAGGTCGAGGCCATGACCCTGGGCCAGCGGGTGTGCGTCCTGCGCGACGGGCAAGCTGCAGCAGGTGGACAGCCCGCAGACGCTGTACAACTCGCCGGTGAACCTGTTCGTGGCCGGCTTCATCGGCTCCCCCGCGATGAACTTCGCCAACGCCGCGCTCGTCCGCGACGACGGCCCGGCGGTGGTCTTCGCCGGCCACCGGCTGGCCCTGCCGGCCCGCCCTGCTGGCCGCCCGGCCCGGCCTGGACGCCTACTTCGGCCGCGACGTCATCCTCGGCATCCGGCCCGTCCGACTTCGAGGACGCCGCCCTGGCCGACGCCGGGCTGGCCGCGGATGCCGGTCCGCACCACCGTCACCGAGGAACTCGGCAGCGAGATCAACGTCATCTTCGGCATCGACGCGCCCCCGGTGCAGCACGCCAGCATCACCCAGGCGGCCGCCGACAACCCCGACGACGAGGTCATCCCGATCGCCGGCAACAAGACGATGTGGACGGCCCGGGTCGCGGCCCGCAGCGCGATCAAGCCCGGCCAGGACGCCGAGCTGGCCGTGGACAACGGCAACCTCCAGTTCTTCGACGCCGACAGCGGCCTGTCCATCGGCCACCCCGGCGCGCCCGTGTATGACTGAAACCGCGCCTGAATGATTGCGCCTGACCGATACCGTGGCCGGCTGACGCCGACCTTTCTGCATTGCCGGAGAAGCTTTTCCGCCTGCGCCTTTATTTTTCCTTAACCTTCGCGCGGGCCGGGGATGTCCGTGGACGCCGGAGCCGCCACGCCTAGCGTGACCTGCGACACTCTGCGCCGTCCGGGTGCTAAGGAACGGTTAATTAACCGTTATGCCTCGGTGCAGGCTGAACCGCGTTCGGCACCCCGCCGTGATGCCTGTGTAGGCGAGTCTCGCCTGGAAGGCTTCCTTTCCGGAAGGGATACCCGAATATGTCATCCATCCTGAGACCGGCCAGAGTCTGCCTGGTGACCTTGCTGGTCCTGGTCCTCCAGTTCGCCACGGGCATGATCTTTAACCTGTACGGCTCCGTCCCGGCGTCAGACGCCCACGCCAGCTTCACGCAGGAGGTCAAGACGGCGCCCATCCTCCTGACCGTCCACGCGGTGCTCGGCCTGTCGCTGATCGCCGCCGCGGGCCTGTTCGTGATCCGGGCCGTCAGCACCCGCGACCGGCCGGTGATCGCGCTGGCCGCTATCGGGCTGGTCGCGATCCTGGGTGCCTTCGCGGCCGGGGAAATGTTCGTGAAAACCGGCCAGACCAGTGCTTCCCTGACGATGGCCCTGCTGACCGCCTCGGCGCTGGCGTGCTACGTCGCCGCACTGGGCCGCCTCGGCGCGGCGCGGCGGCAGGCTGAGGAAGCGCATGCGCGCGTGGCGGGCGCGGGCGGGAATTCTGAGGACCCGGAGGACCTGCCGGGCTACCTCCCGCCCCAGGACTACCTGGCGCTCGGCTATGGCGTGCCGCCGACAAGTGGCCCCCGGCAGGCCGCGGCGTCCGGTCCGATGCGGCAGGACCGCGACGTCGCGCCGCCGCCCGCGCCCGGCGAGAGCCCTGCGGGTGATCGCAGTTGGGGTGAGCCGCACGGCGAGTACCGCTGACCCCGGGTCCTCAGGGCCGGATCGGATGGTCTTCCGGACTGCGGGAGATATGGGAATGTTAGTTTCGTGACTAGGAGTGCTGCCGAGTCCGCCGAATGGGACTTCTTCGTTTCCTACACCCAGGCTGACCGGGGCTGGGCGGAATGGATCGCCTGGCAGCTCGAGCAGGACGGCCACCGCGTGCTGATCCAGGCGTGGGACATGGTGCCGGGCAGGAACTGGGTCCAGGGCATGCAGTCGGGCGTGGCCCGGGCGGCCCGCACGATCGCCGTGCTGTCGCCGGAGTACCTCACGTCCCAGTACGGGTCGGCCGAGTGGCAGGCCGCCTGGGCCGCTGACCCGACGGGGCAGAGCAGCAAGCTGCTGGTCGTGCGGGTGGTCAGCGGCGAGCGCGAGGGCCTGCTGGCCGGCGTGGTCTCCACCGACCTGTTCGGGGTCAGCGAGGCGGCGGCCGGGCTCCGGCTGCGGAAGATGGTCGCCGACGCGCGGGCCGGCCGGGCCAAGCCAGCCAGCGCGCCGGACTTCCCCGCCGGGAGCCGGGCGATGAGCCAGGAGCCGCACTTCCCCGGCGCGCTGCCCGAGATCTTCCGGGTCGCGGCCCGCAACCCCAACTTCGTCGGCCGCGGGGAAGACCTGCGGATCCTCGGGGCCAAGCTGGCCGACGGCACGGCGACCGTGCACTCGCTGCACGGCCTGGGCGGCGTGGGCAAGACCCAGCTGGCCATCGAGTACGCGCACGCCCGGGCCGGCGACTACGACCTGGTGTTCTGGATCGCCGCCGAGGAGCCCGGCTCCATCCCGGACCAGTTCACCACCCTGGCCCGGCTGCTCGGCCTGGACCCGGTGCCCGAGCCCGAGGGCCTGCAGGCCCAGGTGCATGACGCGCTGCGCCGGGTCCAGGGCTGGCTGCTGATCTTCGACAACGCGGACAACCCGGAGGCCATCCGGCCGTGGCTGCCCCGCGGCCCGCAGCCCGCCGGCGTCCCCGGCCACGTGGTCGTGACCACCCGCCGGGGCGGCTTCGCCGTCCTCGGCCCGGTCATGGACATCGACGTCATCGACCTGCCCGACGCGCTCCGGCTGCTCCGCACCCGGGTCCCCGACCTGGATGAGGACACCGGCACCCAGATCGCGGAGGAGCTGGGCCGGCTGCCGCTGGCCCTGGAGCAGGCCGCCGCCTACCTCGACATCACCAGGATGCCGCCCGGCGAGTACCTGGCCGTCCTGCGCGCCCGCGCCCCCGAGGTGATGACGGAGGGCACCGTCTCCGGCCGCACCGACAACGCCGCCACGGTCTGGAACCTGAGCCTGGAGAAGATCGGCACCGTCAGCCCGGCCGCCATCACGCTGCTCGACCTCTGCGCCTACCTGGCCCCCGAGCGCATCCCGGTAGACCTGTTCACCGGGCACCCGGACCTGCTGCCGGGCCCGCTGTCGGAGGCGGCCGGTGACCCGCTGAAGTTCAACCGGGTCCTCGGCATCCTCGTGGACTACTCGATGATGAAGCGCACCAGCGCCGGCCTGCAGGTGCACCGGCTCATCCAGGGCGCCATGCGCGCCCGGCACGCGGCCGAGGCGGGCGCTACAGGCCCCGGCTGATGACCAGGCGCTGGATCTGGTTGGTGCCCTCGACGATCTGCAGCACCTTGGCCTCGCGCATGTACCGCTCGGCCGGGAAGTCCTCGACGTACCCGTAGCCGCCCAGCACCTGCACCGCGTCGGTGGTCACCCGCATGGCAGGCGTCGCTGGCGAACAGCTTGGCCATCGCCGCCTGGTGGCCGAAGTCCAGCCCGGCGTCCTTGCGCCGGGCCGCGCTCAGGTACAGCGCCCGGGCCGCCGCCACCGCCGTGGCCATGTCGGCCAGCATGAAGCCGACGCCCTGGAACTCGATGATCGGCCGGCCGAACTGGCGGCGCTGCCGAGCGTAGCTCACCGCCGCGTCCAGGGCCGCCTGGGCCAGCGCCGGTGGCGCACGCGGCGATGCCCAGCCGGCCCGCGTCCAGGGCGGCCAGCGCGATGCGCAGGCCCGCGTCCGGCTCGCCGACCAGGTTCCCGGCGGGCAGCCGGGCGCCGTCGAAGCGCAGCTGCGCGGTCACCGACGACCGCATGCCCATCTTGTGCTCCGGCGGCCCGGCGCTCACGCCCGGCGCCGGCGCGGGCACGTGGAAGCAGCTGATCCCGCGGGACCGGCCCGGCCCGTCGGGATCGCCCGAGGTGCGGGCGAACAGCGCGTAGAAGTCGGCCTGCCCGGCGTGCGAGATCCACGCCTTGACTCCGTTCACTACGAAATCATCGCCGTCGCGGACAGCCCGGGTGCGCAGCGCGGCGGCATCGGAGCCGCTGCCCGGCTCGGACAGGCAGTACGCGCCGAGCAGCGCGCCGCCGAGCATGTCCGGCAGCCAGCGCTCGCTGCTGGGCGTCGGTGCCGGCCGTGGCCAGCGGGAAGCACGACAGGGTGTGCACGCTGACCCCCAGGCCGACCGCCAGCCAGGCGCCGGCCAGTTCCTCGACCACCTGGAGGTAGGCCGTCGTAGGGCTGGCCCGCCGCCGCCCAGGTCCTCGGGGTAGGGCAGGCCCAGCAGGCCGGCCTCGCCCAGCACCCGGAACTCCTCGGCGCGGGAACCGGCCCTCCCGCTCGGCCTGCGCCACGGCCGGGCGCAGCTCGGCGTCGGCCAGCTGGCGGGCCAGGCCGACCAGGTCGTCGGTGGCGTCCTCGCGTGTCGCGGCGCGCGGCCATCAGGCGTCCACGATGACCAGGTCGCGCGGGCCGTTGTTGAGCCGCGCCACCCCGGTCGTCGGTGCACACCACGATGTCCTCGATCCGCGCCCCGTGCGGACCCGGGTAGATGCCCGGCTCGATGGAGAACGCGTTGCCCGGCCACCAGCGGCTCGGCGTTGCCGGACACGATGTAGGGATCCTCGTGGGTCTCCAGGCCGATGCCGTGCCCGGTCCGGTGGATGAAGTACGCGCCGTACCCGGCGGCGGCGATCGGCTCGCGGGCGGCGGCGTCGATGGCCTCGGCCGCCACGCCCGGCCGGACCGCCGCGCAGGCGGCCTCCTGCGCCGCCTGCAGCACCGCGTAGTAGTCGGCGAAGTCCGGCGGCGGCGCGCCGATCGCGTAGGTGCGGGTGCAGTCCGAGCAGTAGCCGCTCGGCATCGTGCCGCCGATGTCGACCACGACCACGTCGCCGGGGGCCAGCACCCGGCCGGCCGGCGCGTGGTGCGGGCTGGCCGCGTTCGGGCCGGACGCCGACGATCGCGAAGTCGACCCGGGCGTGGCCCTCCTCGACGATCGCGTCGCTGATATCGGCGGCCACCTCGTGCTCGGTCCGGCCCGGCCGCAGCCAGCCCGGCACCCGGGCGTGCACCCGGTCGATGGCCTGGCCCGCCGCCAGCAGGGCCGCGACCTCGGCGGCGTCCTTGCGGGCGCGCAGGCCGCGCAGCGCGACGCTGGCCAGTTCCTGCCGGGCGCCGGGCAGGGCGGCCCGCAGCCGCAGCGTCATCAGCGCCCACATCCGGTCGGCCAGGCCGACCGAGCTCCACCGCGCCCAGCCGCGCGGCGACCAGCTCGGTACGGGTCGTCGGTCTCGTCCCAGCCGATGATCTCCAGGTCCAGCCGCCCGGCCGGGGAGGCCCGGGCGGCGGGCAGCTCCAGGGCCGGCACGACCAGGAACGGGTCGCCGTCGGCGGGCACCACCAGGCAGGTCAGCCGTTCCAGTTCCTGGGCCGCGTAGCCGGTCGCGTAGCGCAGGTCCGCGCCCGGCGTGAGCACCAGCGCCCCCAGCCCCGCCGCCCGGGCGGCGCTGGCCAGGCCGGCCAGCCGGCCTTCCGGGTACAGACCGGCCGTCACCTCGGCCACCGTCATGCGCGTGCCTCCCCAGGTCCCGGACCCCCGCAAGAGATCCCGCGGCGAATCATCTCACGCGCGATAATTGCGCCCGTGCGCATCTAGACACGGAAGCGCCCGCATGCCTCACGCTTGGTGCACACAACCTGACCTGATGTGAACCGTGATGAGTTCTGAGACTGTCGAGGTTCCTGTGGCGCAGCTGGGCCATGCTGCGGAGCAGCCGGTTCCCGGGCGGAGGCCGCGCAAACGTACCCGGAACGGGTATTGTCTCGCCCGGAGATATCCGTGTCCCGCCCGGAGGTATCAGTGTCGTCCCCGCCCGCCGCTTCGCGCCCGCCGGTATCGGCGTCGCGCTCGAAGCTGGCCGGGCCGCGCGCCGTCGAGGCCCGGCTCGAGGCCGAGCTGGCCCAGCAGCGGCACGTCACCGTCGAGCTCCAGCACGCCATCCTGCCGCTGCACGACGAGCCGTTCGACCTGCCGGGCCTGCGGGCCGTGGTCCGCTACCTGCCCGCCTCGCACGACAGCCGGGTGGGCGGCGACTGGTACATCACCGCCGACATGCCCAGCGGCCAGGTGCTGATCGCCATCGGCGACGTGGCCGGGCACGGCCTGGCCGCCGCGGCGGGCATGGCCCGGATGCGCGGCGCCCTGGCCGGGCTGGCCATCACCGGCGCGCCGCCGCACCAGCTGGTCGGCTGGCTCAACGACCTGGCCCGGCACGTCGACCCCGAGCACACCGCGTCGGTGCTGGCCGGCTACTTCGACCCGGCCAGCCGGGTGCTGAACTGGGCGCAGGCCGGGCACCCGCCGCCGGTGCTGGTCCGGGGCGATGACGCCTGGGCGCTGCCCCAGCCCGACGGCATCCTGCTCGGCGCGGGCGATCGCGGCTACCACGTGGCCAGCATGCAGCTGTGCGTCGGCGACGTGCTGCTGCTGTACAGCGACGGCCTGGTCGAGCGCCGGGACCGCTCCATCGACGACGGCCTGACCACGCTGGTCGCGCGCGGCCGGCGGCGCGGGCGACCCGGACGGCGTGGTCTGGCGCCGTGCTGGGCGCCATGGGCAGCACGGCCACCGACGACGACACCTGCCTGGTCGCGCTCCAGGTTCTCTAGCTGCCCGAGCGGGCCTGCGGAACCGCTCCAGCCGGCAGCGCTGGGGGCCGCTCAGGCCGGCGGGCCAGCGCCGACAGCAGGCGGCCCAGCGACGAGCCCAGCCCCCACCGCTCGTCCAGCTCGGCCAGCGCCGCCGGGTCGGGCGGGCCGGGACGGCAGCTCGCCGCCCGGCTCGGGCACCGGGGCGTCCGTCGCCACCGCCACCACCGGGACGCAGGCCTCCAGGTAGGCCCGGTCGGCCGCCAGCCGCGCCCGGCTGCCCATCGGGAACCCGCCGTGCCCGGCGTCCAGCGCGGCCAGGATGGCCTGCCACCGTGCCGAACGCGCGGACCAGCGCGGCGGCGGTCTTCTCCCCCACGCCGGCCACGCCGGGCAGCCCGTCGCTGGGGTCACCGCGCAGCGCCGCGAACGCCGCGTAGGCCCGGCCGGGGATGCTCGTAGCGGCGGGTCACCGCCGCCTCGTCGACCACCTCCAGCTTCGACAGCCCGCGGGCGGTGTAGAGGACCCGGACGCCGCGGGCGTCGTCGACCACCTGGAACAGGTCCCGGTCACCGGTCACCACGTCCACCGGCCCGGCCGTCGCGGGCGGCCAGCGTGCCGATCACGTCGTCCGCCTCGTAGCCCGCCGCCGCCGCCATCGCCACCCCGGCGGCGGCCAGCACCGCCTCGATGACGGGGATCTGGGCGGTCAGCGCGTCGGGCGCCTGCTCGGTGCCGTCCGGGTTGGCCCGGTGGGCCTTGTAGGACGGGATCGCCGCGGTCCGGAAGGCCGGCCGCCAGTCCGGCGTCCATGCAGGCCACCAGGCGGCCCGGGGTCCGCGCCCGGAGCAGCCGCGACATCATGTCGAGCAGCCCGCGGACGGCGTTGACCGGCGTCCCGTCGGGCGCGGTCATGGTCTCCGGCACGCCGTAGAACGCCCGGTAGTACAGCGAGGCCGTGTCCAGCAGCATCAGCGTTCCCACCCGGCCATCCTGCTACAGCCGCGCCGGATTCGCGCGCAGATGCCGCATGCGCCGATTCGATGAGTTCGCCCTATGGATCGCGAGTCGTTTGGCATTAGATCGGGCAGGTATCCTCGTCCCTAGGCTGAAGTTGATCACGTCCGGCCCGGAGGGAGAGCTGCACATGATCACCGTCAGTCCCGGTTCGCACCCGATGTCCGGGCGGACCTGGTGGCCGCCATCCGGACGGCCACGGCCGCAGCACGCCGACTGGCGGCAGACCGCGGTGCTGGTCGGCGGACCAGCTGCGCCGGCACCTGCCCGGGCCGGAGATCCTGACCGCCGCCGAGCGCCGGGCGACCCGGCCGGCTACCGCTGCCACGTGCTGCACGCCGAGCCGGACGGCTCGTTCTCCGTCGACCGCCATGGTGTGGCGGCCGGGCCAGATCACCCCGGTCCACGACCACGTCACCTGGTGCGTGTTCGGCGTGCTGCAGGGCACCGAGTACGAGGAGCTGTACGCGGTCAGCGCGGACGGCCGGTCGCTGCGCGAGGTCGGGCCGCGGCGCAGAACCTGGCCGGCGAGGTCAGCGGCTTCGCGCCGCCCGGCGACATCCACCGGGTCCGCAACTGCGGCGACGGCGTGGCCATCTCGCTGCACGTGTACGGGGCCGACATCACCCGGCTGGGCAGCAGCGTCCGCCGCGACCTACGACCTGCCGGTCCGCGCTTTGTCGACATGACGACGCGCGCTGCCCGGCACCACGGGCGTCAGACCACCGACGAGTAGGCCACGACGCCGCGGCGCAGGCCGGCGATGGCCGCCCGGGCGACCCCGGCCAGCGGGTCGCGGCCGGCCGCGGCGGCGATCTGGTCGAGCAGGTCGATGAGCTGCTTGACGGCCCGGACGAAGTCGCCGGGCGTCAGGTCGCGCAGCACCTTCTGCAGGTCGGTGCCGCTGGCCCAGCGGTGGGCGGCGGCGGCGAAGCCGAGGTCGGGCTCGCGCAGGAACGCCAGCCGGTGGCCGCGCTCGATGGCGTCCAGGTCGCCCCACAGCCGGATCATGTCGGCCAGCACCTCACGGACCCGGCCGGCCGGGAGCTCGGGCGGGCTGGCGTCGTCCGGGCGGCGGGACTCGAACGTCAGCGCGGACACGCAGGCGGCCAGCTCGGGCGGGGTCAGGCCGTCCCAGGTGCCCCGGCGCAGGCACTCGGCGGCGACCAGGTCCAGCTCGTTGTACAGGCGGCCAGCCGGCGGCCGTCCGGGGTCACGGCGTCGCCGTCGATGTAGCCCAGTTCCTCCAGCACGCCGCAGACCCGGTCGAAGGTCCGGGCCAGCACGTGCGAGCGGCCGGCCACCCGCCGCTCGACGCCCTCGGCCTCGCGCTCCAGCCGGGCGTAGCGCTCGGCGGCCCGCAGGTGGGCCTCCCGGTCCGGGCACTGGTGGCACGGGTGGTCGCGCAGGGCCTGGCGCAGCCGGGCGATCTCGGCCCCGTCGGCGCCGGTGCCCGCCGCGGTCCTCGCGTCGCCGTCGCGCTCGGGGCGGGCGTGCCGCCGGCGGGCGGAGTCGTGGCCGGACAGCTTGTTGCGGACGGTGGCGGCCAGGTCGCGGCGGTGGCTGGGCGACCGGGCGCTGAACGACGGCGGGATGCGGACCCGCTCGATGGCGCTGACCGGCACCGGGAAGTCCGCCAGCGCCAGTCGCTTGACCTGGCGGTTCTCGGTCAGCACGAGGGGCAGCGGCTGGCCGTCGGCGGCGGGCTCGAGCACCACGGCGATGCCCGCCCGGCGGCCGCCGGGGACCTGGATCATGTCGCCCCGGCGGAGCCGGCCGAGCGAGGCGACGGCCTCCTCGCGCCGGGCCGCCGACCGGTGGCGGGCCTGGTCGCCCTCCAGCTCCGACAGCTGGCGGCGCAGGCCGGCGTACCCGCCGATGTCCCCGCGCTCGCAGCTCACCGCCAGGGCCGCCAGCTCCTCCCGCAGGCGGCGGGCCTGGCCGGGCCAGGCCGGCCACCCCCCGGTCGGCCTGGAACTGGGCGAACGAGGATTCCAGCAGGGCCGCCGCGCGGCTCCGGCCGACCTGGCCGACCAGGTTGACGGCCATGTTGTAGGACGGCTGGAAGCTGGAGTTCAGCGGGTAGGTCCGGGTGCCGGCCAGCCCGGCCACGGACGCCGGGTCCATGCCGGGATGCCAGATCACCACGGCGTGCCCCTCGACGTCGATGCCGCGCCGCCCGGCCCGGCCGGTGAGCTGGGTGTACTCGCCGGGCGTCAGGTCGGCGTGGGTCTCGCCGTTCCACTTGTCCAGCCGCTCGATGACCACCGTGCGGGCGGGCATGTTGATGCCCAGCGCCAGGGTCTCGGTGGCGAACACCGCCCGGACCAGCCCGGCCTCGAACAGTTCCTCGACGACCTCCTTGAACGTCGGCAGCAGGCCCGCGTGGTGCGCGGCGATGCCGCGCTGCAGGCCGGCCAGCCAGGCGTCGTAGCCGAGCACCGGCAGGTCCCTCTCCGGGAGATGCCGGCGGTGCGCTCCGCGACCAGCTCGGCGATCTCGGCCGTCTCGTCGGGGCTGGTCAGCCGCAGCCCCGACGTCCAGGCACTGGGCCACGGCGGCGTCGCAGCCGGCCCGGCTGAAGATGAAGGTGATGGCGGGCAGCAGCCCGGCGGTCTCCAGCCGGGAGATCACGGCGGGCCCGGCTCGGCGGCCGGAACCGGACCGGGCGGTGCCCGCCGCGCGGCGGGCGGCCGTGACCCGCCCCGGCCGCTGCCCTGCCGCTCCCGGCCCCAGCCCTCCCGCTGGGCCAGCCGGAGCAGCTCGGGGTTGACCACCCGGAGATCGGCGGTGGCGGCGAACAGGTCGTAGAGCCGGGTGCCGGCCAGCATGTGCTGCCACAGCGGGACCGGGCGGTGCTCGTCCACGATCACGGTGGTGCCGCCGCGGACCTGGGCCAGCCAGTCGCCGAACTCCTCGGCGTTGCTGACCGTGGCCGACAGCGCGGTGAGCCGGACCGACTGGTCCAGGTGGATGATCACCTCCTCCCAGACCGCGCCGCGGAACCGGTCGGCCAGGTAGTGCACCTCGTCCAGCACGACGTAGCCCAGGCCGGCCAGCGTCGGGGACCCGGCGTACAGCATGTTGCGCAGCACCTCGGTGGTCATGACCACCACCGGGGCCTCGCTGTTGATGCTGTTGTCGCCGGTCAGCAGCCCGACGTGGCCGCCGAGTAGCGCCGGACCAGGTCGTTGTACTTCTGGTTGGACAGCGCCTTGATCGGCGTGGTGTAGAAGCACTTGCGGCCCTGGCCAGGGCCAGGTGCACGGCGAACTCGCCCGGCCACGGTCTTGCCCGACCCGGTCGGGGCGGCCACCAGCACCCCGTGCCCGGCCTCCAGCGCCCGGCAGGCGGCCAGCTGGAAGTCGTCGAACTCGAAGTCGTAGAGCTGGCGGAACTCCGCGATCCGGGCGCCCGTCGGCCTCCCGGCGCCGCCGGGAGGCCGCGTAGCGATCGGCGGGGCTGGCCGAGGTCGTCATAGGCCCACCCTAAGCGGGCGGGCCGGCCCGACCTAGTCCGAGGTGGTGTCGCTGTCGAGGAGCTGCTCGGGCGGGACGTCCAGCCCGAACTCCGCGACCTCCTCCGGCGACAGGCCGGGGAACGGGTTGGCGGCCAGCGCGCGGGCCCGCCGCTTGTCGTGGAAGTAGGCGAACACCTCGGCCAGCTCGACCAGCGCCATGCAGGGGACGGCCAGCAGCAGCATGCTGATCGGGTCCGGGCTCGGCGTCAGCACGGCGGCGAACGCGAACACGCCGAAGATGATCATGCGACGCCACTTGGCGAACCGCTCGTGGGTCAGCACGCCGGCCATGTTCAGCAGCACGAACGCCAGCGGCAGCTCGAACGCGATGCCGAAGATCGTCAGCATCGCCGTCGCGTAGCCGAGGTAGGTGTCGATCGTGATGAGCGCCTTGGTCCCCGTCGGCAGCAGGTCCAGCAGGAAGTGCAGGCCGCTTGGTCATCGCGAAGTAGGCGAAGGTGCCGCCGATGGCGAACAGCGGGACGGCCGACCCGGCGAAGAAGTAGGCCCAGCGCCGTTCCCGGGAGTACAGCCCGGGCGCCAGGAACGCCCACAGCTGGTACAGCCAGAGCGGCGAGCTGAGGATCACCCCGGTGATGATGGCCATCTTGAGCCGGAGGAAGAACGCGTCGAAGATCCCGGTGACGTAGAGCGTGCAGCCCTTCGTGCCGGGGATCTGGATACGGGACGACTGGGCCAGCTGGCAGTACGGGCCCTCGATGAAATGGAAGACCGCCGGGAACAGGAACCAGCCGATGATCGCCCCGATGGCGATGAACGCCAGCGCCTTGAGCATGCGGCTGCGCAGCTCCCGGATGTGCTCCATGAGCGGCATGCTGCCGTCGGGGTTATCGCGCAGGCCGGGCAGCCGCAGGCCGAGCCCGGCCGGGCTGCTCGGAGTTGTCCTGCTCTGCTGCCATCGTGACCAGCCGGCCCGGGGTGCCTAGAACGGCTGCGAGCCGCTGGAGTCGCCCGCGCTGCCCGCGGCGGCGTTCTGCCTCTGCAGGTCGGCGACCTGCCGCTGCAGGTCGGCCAGCTGCTGCGAGGTGGCGCCGTCGTAGGCCGGGGCGGCGGGCGGGAGCGCGGCCTGCGGCTGGGCGGCCGGCTGCGTGGTGCCCGACGCGGCCGGGCCCTGCTCGGCCTTCGGCGTGCCGTCCTCATTCAGCCCGGAGACGGACTTCTTGAAGATGTGCATCGACTCGCCCAGTGACTTGGCCGCTCCGGGAAGCCGCCTCGACCCGAACAGCAGGATCACCACCAGGAGGAGGATAAGGATGTGTGCCGGGCTAAGATCGAACATGTCATCCCCATTCAGCGGGAGGTTATCCGCAGGGCCGTCCTCGCTTCCGAGTGTAGCGCCGCGGTCCATCGAACCCGGCGTGGCTGGCCGGGCGGCAGAGCGCAGGCGACATCGGAGTGAACCCGGTGTTGCGGCTCATATCTCAGTCGTTCTCTTCGCAGCATATCCGTAGCGAGTGAATCTGTGGATTGGTCCGGATTCCGGGAATCCCCTAAGGGTACCCGTGCGTTAAGTCCGGATTCTGGACGGACCCTGCTCCGCTCATCCGTACTGGGCCAGCGCCGCCCGGGCGTCCGCCGCGATCTGCGCGGCCAGCTCGGCCGGGCCGGTCACCCGGCCGTCCTCGCCCAGCCGCAGCGCCAGGCGGCGCACCCACTGGGTGTCCGGCGTGCGCAGGCTCACCCGCAGCCGCCCGTCGCCCAGCTCCGTCGACCTCGTCGCACGGGTAGTACTCGGCCACCCAGCGGCCCGCCGTGGCCAGCTCCAGCACCACCCGGATGTCCTCCGGCGACGGCCGGAACAGGCCCTGGTCCACGTCCACCGGCTCGGCCTCGGCCGGCACCTGCGGCCGCCACGTCCAGCACCTCGATGCCCAGGATCCGGTCCAGCCGGAACAGCCGGACCGCCTCGGCCCGGCGGCACCAGCCCTCCAGGTAGCTGCGGCCGTCCACCATGACCAGCCGCATCGGGTCGACGTCCCGCTCGGTGGCCTCGTCCCGGCCGGGCACGTAATACGACAGGTGCAGCCGCCGCCCGCCGGCCAGCGCCTCGGTCACCTCCGTCAGCACCGCCTGCGCGGCCTGGTCGTCGACCTGCACGGCGACCTGGGCGCTGGGCCTCGCGGCGGCGCCCGCCGCCGCCTCCAGCTTGGCGATGGTGCGGCCCAGCGCCGACCGGTCCCCCATGCCGGGCAGCTCGGCCAGCATCCGCAGCGCGACCAGCAGCGCGCTGGCCTCGTCCACGCCCAGCCGCAGCGGCCGGTCGATGGACTCGGCCTCGCTGACCACGATCTCGCCGCCCTCGTAGGACAGGTCGATCGGGCAGTACGGGTCCGGGCGAGCGCAGCTCGACGCACCACAGCATGTTCAGGTCGTCCACCAGCTGGCGCTCGCTGACCCCGAACGCCGCCGCCGTCTCGGCCATGCCCACCACCTTGCGGCTGACCACGTACGGGACCAGGGCCAGCAGCCGCTGCAGCCGGTCGGTCGCGGTCGGCGGCCGGGTCGCGTCCGCGGTCATGCCAGCACCCCCTTCAGCCGCCCGATGACCGCCTCGCGCAGGTCAGCGGGCTCCAGCACGACCACGTCGGCGCCGAACGAGGCCAGGTGCTCGCTCCACCAGCCGGTGTCGGTGTAGGCGACCTCGATCGTGTCCCAGCCGGCTGGCTCGGCCGCCTCGGCCCGGGTCGCGTGGCGGCGCAGCCCGTGCCCGGCCCCGGCCCGGACCCGCAGCGTGCTGGTCCGCCGCGGTGGCCGGCTCGAAGTCCCAGGCCCTGACGGCGGCCCGGACGTCGGTGCCGGGCGGCACGATGACCGCGCCGGGCGGCGCCGGTGAAGGTGACCGGGCCGTCGATCCGGCTCAGCCGGAACACCCGCTGCTCGCCCCGGTCGGTGTCCAGGCCCGACGACGTACCACCGGCCGTTGCGGTTGACCACGCCCCACGGCTCCAGGTGGCGCTGCTGGGCCTCGCTGCGGCCCGCCGCCGCGGTAGGCGAACGTGACCGCCCGCCGGTCCCGGACCGCCTCCCACAGCGGCCCGAACGCCGCCTCCCCGGTGTGCAGCCGGGGCTCGATGCCCGGCTGGGTGGTGTCCTCGGCCTCGATCCCGGCCGCCCGCAGCTTGAGCAGCGCGCCCTCGGCCGCCCCGGCCAGCTCGGCCCGGCGCCAGACCCGGGCGGCCAGCCCGAGGACGGCCGCCTCGTCCGGCTCCAGCCGGATCTCGGGCAGCTCGTAGGCCTGCCGCGGAGATCCGGTAGCCGACCTCGTCCTCGCCCGCCGAGTTCGTCCCGGTCTCCAGCGGGATGCCCAGCTCGCGCAGCTCGTCCTTGTCCCGCTCGAACATCCGCTTGAACGCCTCGAACGAGTCCGGGTAGCCCGGCACCGCCTCGCGGATCTGGCCGCGGTCAGGTACCGGCTGGCCGACAGCAGGCAGACCACGAGGCTCAGCAGCCGCTCGGTTTTCCGCCTGGACATCGCGCCTCACCTTCCCCGCTGCCGGCCAGCCCTCGGCCCCGCACGCGTCCCCGGCACCGACGCTACCCTGCCGGAGTGATCAGGTGGCGCAGTGGCGAGGTTTCTGCCGTGCGGCGCGCGTGGAACGGCGCGCTGGAGCTTGACGTGGACGTGGCCGGGACGACGGTCCGGGCGCTGGCCTACCCGGCGCTGACCGGCGCCCCCGAGCCGGGCGACCGGGTGCTGCTGAACACCAGCGCGCTCGACCTGGGCCTGGGCACCGGCGGGTACGCGCTGGTCATCGCGGTGCCCGACCGGCTGCCCGCCGACCCGGCCGCGGCCCGGGCCACCTGGTCAAGGCCCGGTACACGCCCGCTGCAGGCCGTGCGTGGCCGGGGCCGACGAGCAGGGCTCGCCGTACCACGACGTGCTGCGCGACGCCGATGACCTGGGCGGGATGCCGGTGGTGGTCGCCGACCTGCACTCGGCGCTGCCCGCCGTGCTGGCCGGGCTACCTGCCGACCGCAGGTACGCGGCGCCGCGCCGCCGGTCGCCTACGTCATGCTGGACGGCGGCGCGCTGCCGGCCTGGTTCTCCCGCACCGCGGCGGCCCTGCGCGAGGTCGGGCTGGCTGGCCGGCACGATCACCACCGGCCAGTCCTTCGGCGGTGACCTGGAGACCGTGACCCTGCACAGCGGCCTGCTGGCGGCCCGGCACGTGCTCGGCGCCGCGCTGGCCGTGGTCACCCAGGGGCCGGGCAACCTGGGCACCGGCACCCGGTGGGGGTTCTCCGGCGTGGCCTGCGGCGAGGCCGTCAACGCCGCCGCGGTGCTGGGCGGCCGGCCGGTGGCCGTCGCTGCGGGTCAGCGACGCCGACCCGCGGGAGCGGCACCGCGGCGTCTCCCATCACAGCCTGACCGCCTACGGCCGGGTGGCCCTGGCCCCGGCCGACGTCGTCGTCCCCGACCTGCCCGGCGAGTTCGGCGCCGCGGTGGCGGCCGCCGCCGCGCCGCTGGCCGGGCGGCACCGGCCTGGTCACGGTCGGCCTCGACGGGCTGGACGCAGGCGCTGCCGGGACTGCCCGG
Organism: uncultured Actinomycetota bacterium; assembly: GCA_963731085.1. Taxonomy (GTDB): domain Bacteria; phylum Actinomycetota; class Actinomycetes; order Streptosporangiales; family Streptosporangiaceae; genus DASUBV01. Next base: position 508,350 of record CAVSUF010000018.1, on the reverse strand, counting down.
TCCGCGCTGTCCACGCATGGGCCGCGGCCTGGACGAGGACCTGGCCTACTTCCTGGCCGCCGCGGCGGCCGGGCGGCACGCCGCCGCCCTGCCGCCGCGCCGCCGGCCGCCGCCCGGTCGCTAGCCCGCGCTAGCCCTTGACCGGCGTCGAGCAGATGTCCACCACGAAGACCAGCGTGTCGGTGCCCTTGATGCCCGCCGACGACTGGCCCGCCGCGCCGTAGCCGTCAGCGCGGCGGGATCGACGACCATCACCCGGCTGCCGACATTGGCCCCGGTCAGGCCTCCTGGAAGCCCTGGATCACGCCCTTGCCGCCGAGCTGGAAGCTGAACGGCTGCCTGGCGGTTGCTCGACGACGGCCAGGAGGTCTGAACACCTTGCCGGTCCGCCAGATCACGCCACGTACTGGGCCACCACGGTCTGGCCCGTGGCCACCACCGGGCCGGTGCCCTGGATCAGCGTCTTGGTGACCAGGCTTGGCCGACGGGGAGCTCTTCGGGATGGTGACGGCCGGCGCCGCGCCGGGGTTGCTCTTCACCGTCGGCAGGCGTGCCGCCGCCCGACGGACACCTGCGCGCCGGTACGCCGACGCGGTCGGGCTGAACGGCTTGATCAGGTCGATGACCCACACCGTGGTGTCGGTGCCCTTGGTCACGCCGAGGTTGGGTTGCCCTGCGTGCCGTAGCCGTACTTGGGCGGCACCACGGCCAGCACCCGGTGCCGACCTTCTTGCCCTTGATCGCCGGGGCCAGGCCCTTCAGGCCGATCTCGGCGGGCAGCGACCTGCGGGATGCCGGTCGGTGAACGTGCTCTCCAGCAGCTTGTGGGTCTTGCCGCTCCACTTGTAGATGGCCAGGTTGGCCAGCACGTCGTCGCCCGACGGGACGACCGCGCCGCTGCCCTTGATCGGGGTGCTGATGTCAGCTTGCTGGCCGCCTTGCTGGCCGGGATCTTCACCACCGGCGTCTTGCCGAACGCGCCGGAGACCGTCACGGCCTGGTTCGGGGTGGCGAGCTGCGAGCCGGACGAGGACCGCAGCCGGCGAGGGCCAGTGCCGGCCAGCAGCGGGACCAGGAGCGCAGCGGTAATGCGTCGCATGAGAATCCTCGGGGTTTGCGATATCGGGAAGCGCCAGCCTACCTGCTGCTGACCCGGGCCTCGGCCCGCGTCAGCGGTCGCTGGTGTCACTGGCGCAGGTCGGCCAGCAGGTTCTTGTTCCAGATCAGGATCGTGTACTGGCCGACGTAGAAGACGCGCGCGGGCTGGCCGAAGGTGGCCCGGACGCGGGCCATCCAGCTCGCCGGGGTCGCGCCCGGATCGGCGCTGCTCAGCACCATGAAGTTGGCCTGGTGCCGGGCCGGGTTGTACCAGCCGGGCTGGGCCTCCCAGTGGTCGCGGCTGAGCGCCGGGCCGTCGGCGGTGACGGCCCGGACGGCGACGTTCCCGCCCGCGTCCAGGGTCACCGCGCTGGCCTGCCAGTAGCCGCCCAGCCCGTAGGTCAGGTGCTGGCGCGGCCAGCCAGGTGGCCAGCTGGGTGCCCTGCGGCGGGCGCCGCGGGCAGGGCCATCACCCGGCCCAGGCTGAGCAGGTAGGCGGTGGCCACCACGGCCAGCGCCGGGGTCATCCGGGCCGCGTGCAGGCGGCCCGCCAGCACCCGGCCGGCCAGCGCCGCGCCGCAGCGGCAGCACGGCCACGAACTCGCGGGTGCTGTGCAGGTCCAGGGCGTTCTGGCCGAACACGTAGGTGGCCAGGCTGAGCAGGACGCCGGTAACCAGCAGCGAGGTCGGCCAGCCCGGCCCCGGGCAGCGCGCCGGACGGTGACGCAGACGGCCCACGCCGGCCAGCCCGAGCCCGGCCAGGTGCAGGGCGGCCAGCGCGGCCACGTAGCCCGGCGTTGTGGCCCAGGAAGTTCGCGCCGAACAGCAGCAGCAGGCCCCGGCCGGTCAGCGGCCAGGTTGCCGCCTAGCTGGCCGGCCGCCGCGAGCTGGTCATCGACCGGCCAGACGTAGAAGCCGCCCGCCGCGGCCAGCAGGTCCAGCGCCTCCGTGGCCGCCCCCACCGCGGCCAGCGCGGCGGCGACCAGGGCCAGCTCGAACCAGGCCGACCGGAGCGGGCGGCCGTCGCGGATCGACCGCCTGGTAGGCGCGCCACCGCCCCGGCCACGGCCAGCGGGGCCACGCCGGTGATGAGCACGATGTTGTCCGCCACCAGCGCCCAGGCCAGCAGCAGCCCGGCGGCGGGCGGCACCCACCAGCGGCGCGGCGCGCGGTCGAGCAGGATCCAGGTGGCCAGCACCGGCACCGTGCTGCCGGTGTGATCGGGCGAGCAGCATCAGCACGTAGACCCCGCCGTTCTGCTGCGGGGCGAGCATGATGCCCGCCGCCAGGGCCGCCCGCAGCAGGCCCGGCCCGCCCGGTCGCCCGGCCCTTGGCCAGCACCGCGGCGCCGCAGCACGACCAGCGTGTAGGTCATCGCCCCGGCCACGTGGATCACGTCCGGGGTGCAGCCCGCGCAGCACCTCGAGCACCATGTACTGCGGCAGCTCGGTGGTGTAGAAGGAGACGTCGGACAGCTCCCAGCCGCGCAGCAGCGGGTTGCCGTGCAGCATCTGCCAGGCCTGCAGCGCGTTGGACGCGCCGTCGGAGTTGACCGGCGCGGTCCGGGACATGTGCAGGTACACGGTGAACAGCGCGACCCCGGTGATGACCCAGGCCAGCCCCGCGGCCAGCACGGCGCGGCCGGGGCAGGGCAATGCCGGGGCAGCGTCAGCCGCGGCAGCGTCAGCCGCGGCAGGGTCAGCCTGGGGCAGGGTCACCCGGGGCCAGTCCAGCGGGACCGGCGGCAGCCGGAAGAACCTCAGCCGCGCGGTCCAGCCCCCCGACCACAGCACCGCGCTGCCCCCCGGCTCCCGGTCGCCTGCCCCCCAGGCGACCCAGGCGATGATGCTAGCGACTGAGCGCTACCGGAGAGCCACGATCGGTTACATCCCGGCGATCAGCTTCTCCACCCGCTCGTCCACCGAGCGGAACGGGTCCTTGCACAGCACGGTCCGCTGGGCCTGGTCGTTGAGCTTGAGGTGCACCCAGTCCACCGTGAAGTCGCGGCGGCGCTCCTGCGCCCGGCGGATGAACTCGCCGCGCAGCCGCGCCCGGGTGGTCTGCGGCGGCACCGACTTGGCCTCGAAGATGTCCAGGTCCCGGCACACCCGCTCGACCGCGCCCCGCTTCTGCAGCAGGTAGTACAGCCCGCGGCCGCGGTGCACGTCGTGGTAGGCCAGGTCGAGCTGGGCCACCCGGGGCGAGGACAGGGACAGGTCGTGCTTGGCCCGGTACCGCTCGATCAGCTGGAACTTGGTCACCCAGTCGATCTCCCGGGCGACCGCGCTGAGGTCACCGGTCTCGACCGCCTCCAGCGTCCGCCGCCACAGGTCCAGCACCCGGCTGGTGATCGGGTCGGCGCCGCGCCGCTCGGTGAACTCGGTGGCCTTGGCCAGGTACTCCTGCTGGATCTCCAGCGCGCTGACCTCGCGGCCGTTGGCCAGCCGGATCTTCCGCCGCCCGGTCATGTCGTGGCTGACGTCGCGGATGGCCCGGATCGGGTTCTCCAGGGTCAGGTCGCGCATCACCGTGCCGGCCTCGACCATGCGCAGCACCAGGTCGGTGGCGCCGACCTTGAGCAGCATCGTGGTCTCGCTCATGTTGGAGTCGCCGACGATCACGTGCAGCCGCCGGAACCGCTCGGCGTCGGCGTGCGGCTCGTCGCGGGTGTTGATGATCGGCCGGGACCGGGTGGTCGCGGACGACACGCCCTCCCAGATGTGCTCGGCCCGCTGGCTGACGCAGTACACCGCGCCGCGCGGGGTCTGCAGCACCTTGCCCGCGCCGCAGATGATCTGCCGGGTGACCAGGAACGGGATCAGCACGTCGGCCAGCCGGCCGAACTCGCCGTGGCGGCCGACCAGGTAGTTCTCGTGGCAGCCGTAGGAGTTGCCGGCCGAGTCGGTGTTGTTCTTGAACAGGTAGATGTCCCCGGCGATGCCCTCCTCGCGCAGCCGCCGGTCGGCGTCGACCAGCAGGCCCTCCAGGATCCGCTCGCCGGCCTTGTCGTGGGTGACCAGGTCGATCAGGCTGTCGCACTCCGGGGTGGCGTACTCGGGGTGGCTGCCCACGTCCAGGTACAGCCGGGCGCCGTTGCGCAGGAACACGTTGCTGCTGCGGCCCCACGACACCACCCGGCGGAACAGGTACCGGGCCACCTCGTCCGGCGACAGCCGACGCTGCCCCCGGAACGTGCAGGTGACGCCGTACTCGTTCTCCAGCCCGAATATTCGCCTGTCCAAGGATCAGGTCCTCACCATTCGACCGCGATGTACTTGGTCTCCGTGAACTCCAGCAGCCCGTCATGCCCGCCCTCGCGGCCCAGGCCGGACTGCTTGACCCCGCCGAACGGCGCGGCCGGGTCGGACACCACGCCCCGGTTGATGCCCACCATGCCCGCCTCCAGCGCCTCGGCCACCTGCAGCGACCGCCGCAGGTCGGCGCGAGTACAGGTAGGAGACCAGGCCGTACTCGGTGTCGTTGGCCAGCGCGATGGCCTCGTCCTGGCTCGGCGAACCGCACGATCGGCGCGACCGGGCCGAAGATCTCCTGGCTGAGGATGCCCGCGCCGGGCGGCACGCCGTCCAGCACGGTGGCGGCGTAGAAGTAGCCGGGCCGCCTCGGCGCCTCGCCGCCCAGCACGACCTTGCCCCCGTCCCGGGTGGCCGATTCCACCAGGCTGGCCACCTTGTCCCGGGTGGCGGCGTTGACCAGCGGGCCCAGCTCGACGCCGTCCTCCAGGCCGGGGCCGACCCGCACCGCGGCCAGCCGCTCGGCCAGCTTGGCGCCGAACTCGGCGGCGACCGCCTCGTGCACGTAGAACCGGTTGGCGGCGGTGCACGCCTCGCCGCCGTTACGCATCTTGGCCAGGTACGCGCCCGGCCACGGCCGCGTCGATGTCGGCGTCCTCGAGGACCAGGAACGGCGCGTTGCCGCCCAGCTCCATCGAGCAGTTGGTGACGGTGTCGGCGGCGGTCTTCAGCAGCTCCGGCCGACCTCGGTCGACCCGGTGAAGGACAGCTTGCGGACCCGCGGGTCGGCCAGCATGGCCTCGGTCATCGGGCCGGGCATGCTGGTCGGCAGCACGTTGACCACGCCGTCCGGCACGCCCGCCTCGGCCAGGATGCCGGCCACGGCCAGCGCGCGTCAGCGGCGTCTCCTTGGCCGGCTTGAGCACCACCGTGCAGCCCGCGGCCAGCGCCGGGCCGATCTTGCGGGTGGCCATCGCGGCCGGGAAGTTCCACGGCGTGATCAGCACGCTGACCCCGACCGGCTGGTGGGACGACCAGGATCCTGTTGGCCCCGGACGGCGCGACCGACAGCGCGCCCTCGTTGCGCACCGCCTCCTCGGCGTACCAGCGGAAGAACTCGGCCGCGTAGGTGATCTCGGCCCGGGCGTCGGGCAGCGCCTTGCCGTTCTCCAGCACCATCAGCCGGGCCAGCGGCTCGGCCCGCTCGGTCATCAGCTCGTAGGCCCGGCGCAGGCACTCGCCGCGCTCGCGCGGCGCGCCGGGCCGCCCAGCCGGGCAGCGCGCCGCGCCGCGGCGGCCGACCGCGTCCAGCGCGTCCTCCACGCTGGCGTCGGCCACCTCGGCGATCGGCTCCTCGGTCGCCGGGTTGATGACCGGCAGCACGCCCTGCCGCCCGGCCGCCACTGCCCGCCGATCAGCAGCCGCGTCGGCGCGTCAACCCCCGCGATGGTCGCCAGGTCGCCGTCACGTTTCCTCCCTGACCAGATAGCTACCCCGCCGGGGCGCGCATTCCCCGACACTACATCGGCGGTCGCGGGCTACTCGCCGTCGCTGCCGTCCCCGTCGCTCCCGGCGGTGCCGCCTCCAGCGGCCGGCCGGTCCGGGCCTGCCGCCGCGGCCGGGGCCTTCGGGCTCGCCTCGGCGGCGGGCGCGCCGTCGGCCCGGGCCTCGGCCAGCAGGGCCTCCAGCCGGGCGCCGGTCAGGCGGCGGAAGATCCGGTGCGAGGTGCGGGACCGGTCCAGCACCGCCACCTCCAGCGAGGCGGCGGTGATCTCGGTGCGCTCGCCGCCGCCGTTGCCCTGGCCCGCCGCCAGCGCGGCGATGCCCACCGCCATGGCCCCGGCCAGCGTGGCGCCCTCGGCTGTAGCGCTCCTTGACGATCGTCGCGACCTGGTCGGCCTGGCCGCCCATGACCAGGTAGTGGTGCTCCTCGGTGACGGTCCCGTCGAAGGTGATCCGGTAGATCTCGTCGTCCTCGGCGCGGTCTCCCCCACCTCGGCCACGCAGATCTCCACCTCGAGCGGCTTGTTGCTCTCGATGAAGATGGTGCCGAGCACCTGGGCGTACCAGTTGGCCAGGCCGCGGGCGGTGACGTCCTGGCGGTCGTACTGGTAGCCGGTCAGGTCGGCGTACCGCACGCCGGCCTGGCGCAGCCGCTCGAACTCGTTGTACCGGCCGGCCGCGGCGAACGCGATCCGGTCGTACAGCTCGCTGAACTTGTGCAGCGCCCGGGACGGGTTGGGCGAGACGAACAGGATGCCGGCGTCGTAGTCGATCACGACTCCGCTGCGGCCGCGCGTGATGGCCTTGCGCGCGAAGTCCGCCTTGTCCTTCATCTGCCTGCTCGGGCGACACGTAGAAGGGCATCGACACCGCTGGCACTGTCCTTACTCGAGATGGGTCTGGTGGGCTGGGGTCTGGGCGGGTGGCGGGTCTGGGCCGGGCGGCTGCCGGTCCGGCGTGCCGGGGCTGGCCACCGGGCCGTCCGGGCTGGCCAGCCGGCCCTCCACCACGGCCCGGGCGTAGGCCGCCGGCCTCGTCCTCGGGCAGCCGCTCGTAGCCGTCCGCGGTGATCGTGGCCACCATCGGGTAGATCCGGCGGCCGAGGTCCGGGCCGCCGGTGGCCGAGTCGTCGTCGGCCGCGTCGTACAGGGCCTGCATGCAGGCCATCACGGCGTCGGCGGCCGGCATGCCGTCGCGGTAGAGCTTCTTCAGCGCGCCGCGGGCGAACACCGAGCCCGAGCCGATCGAGTGGAACCGCTGCTCCTCGTACCGGCCGCCGGCCACGTCGTAGGAGAAGATCCGGCCTTGGCCTCGCGCTCCTCGTCGAAGCCGGCGAACAGCGGCACGACGACCAGGCCCTGCATGGCGCCCGGCAGGTTGCCGCGGACCATCGCGGCCAGCCGGTTGGCCTTGCCCTCCAGGGACAGCATCCGGCCCTCGATCTTCTCGTAGTGCTCCAGCTCGACCTGGAACAGCCGGACCATGTCCACGCCGATGCCCGGCCGCGCCGGCGATCGCCGATGGCGGAGAACTCGTCGCTGCGGAAGACCTTCTCGATGTCCCGCTGGGCGATCATGTTCCCCGCGGTGGCCCGCCGGTCGCCCGCCATGACCACGCCGCCGTCGAAGATCGCGGCCACGATCGTGGTGCCGTGCGGCAGGTCCGGGGCGCTCCCGGCGCAGGCCGCCAGGGAGGCCGGCAGAGCCGGGAGCGGCCCGGCAGCAGGTCCGGCGCCGCATGGCCGAGGAAGTCGGCGAACGACGACGTCCCGGCGGTCAGGAACGAGGCAGCCGGGGGCTGCCGCCAGCCGTCGAACGCCCGGCCGTCAAAGTCTGGGGCCACCCGCGAGTCCTTCCGGTTGCTGCCAGCGATCACCCTTGACCCTACTGCGCGCTCGCGTGCCCCGGGCTCCTGGCCGTGCCGCGTCGGCCAGGAGCGGAATCGGCTATGAGTGAAATCACCCCGTTAGCGCGCGTGAGCGGCTACTGGCCGCCCTTCTGGACGTAGGAGCGGACGAACTCCTCGGCGTTCTCCTCGAGGACCTCGTCGATCTCGTCGAGGATCGCGTCGACGTCGTCGGTCAGCTTGTCCTGCCGCTCCCGGGCGCCCTCGCTGGCCTGTGCCTCGGTCTCCTGCTCGTCCTCGGTGCGCCGGGAAGCCTGCCGCTGCCCGCTGGTGTCCTTCGTCGCCATGCTCAAACCTCCGTGGATCGGCGGGTTTGCTGCCCGCAGTCCTCAACGCTATCCTCGCCCTCCGACGCCCGGCCCAATCCTGCCCGGAGCCATCGGTATGGATCCGCGATCTCCGGCCGCGGCGGCGCGACGCGGCCGTCGGGTCAGCCCCGGCCGGTCAGCGCGGCGACCAGCTCGCGGCCGTGCGGCAGCGGTCCAGCAGCTCGCCGACGTGCGCCCGGGTGCCGCGCAGCGGCTCCAGGGTCGGCACCCGCTGCAGGGACTCGCGGCCGGGAATGTCGAAGATGACCGAATCCCACGAGGCGGCCGCGACCGCCTCCGGGTACTGCTGCAGGCAGCGGCCGCGGAAGAACGCCCGGGTGTCCTCGGGCGGCTCGACCATGGCCCGCTCCACGTCCGGCTCGTCCACCAGCCGGGTGACCCGGCCGCGGGCGGCCAGCCGGTTGTACAGGCCGCGGTCGGGCGCGGACGTCGGAGTACTGGAGGTCGACCAGCTGCAGCCGGGGGTGGTTCCAGGCCAGCCCGTCCCGGGTCCGGTAGCCCTCCAGGATCTCCAGCTTGGTCACCCAGTCGAGCTCGCGCGAGCAGCTGCATCGGGTCGTCGGCCAGCCGGGACAGCACGCTCTCCCAGCGGGTCAGCACGTCCGCGGTGGCCTCGTCGACGTCGGTCCCGTACTTGTCCTCGGTGTACTTGCGGGCCAGCTCCAGGTACTCCATCTGGAGCTGGACGGCGGTCATCTTGCGGCCGTCCCGCAGCGTGACCAGGTGCCGGCAGGACGGGTCGTGCGAGACCGCCCGCAGCTCGGCGACCGGCGCCTCCACCGACAGGTCGCCGGCCAGGAACCGGTCCTCGATCATGGCCAGCACCAGCGCGGTGGTGCCGAGCTTGAGGTAGGTGGAGACCTCGCTCATGTTGGCGTCGCCGATGATGACGTGCAGCCGCCGGTACTTGTCCGGGTCGGCGTGCGGCTCGTCCCGGGTGTTGATGATCGGCCGCTTCAGCGTGGTCTCCAGGCCGACCTCGACCTCGAAGAAGTCGGCCCGCTGGCTGATCTGGAAGCCCTCGTCCCGGCCGTCGGCGCCCCGGCCGACCCGGCCCGCGCCGCAGACCACCTGCCGGGACACGAAGAACGGGGTCAGGTGCCGGACGATGTCGGCGAACGGCGTGCCCCGGCTCATCAGGTAGTTCTCGTGGCAGCCGTAAGAGGCGCCCTTATTGTCGGTATTGTTCTTGTACAGCTGGATGGCCGGGCCGCCCGGCATCGCGGCCGGCCCGGGCCGCCGCCTCGGCCATCACCCGCTCGCCGGCCTTGTCCCACAGCACGGCGTCCAGCGGGTTGGTGCACTCCGGGGCCGAGTACTCGGGGTGGGCGTGGTCCACGTACAGCCGCGCGCCGTTGGTCAGGATGACGTTGGCCAGGCCCAGGTCCTCGTCGGTCAGCTGGGCCGAGTCCGCCGCCTCCCGGGCCAGGTCGAAGCCCCGGGCGTCGCGCAGCGGGTTCTCCTCCTCGAAGTCCCACCGCGCCCGCCGGGCCCGCGCCGCGGTCGCCGCCTGGTAGGCGTTCACCACCTGCGACGAGCTGACCATGGCGTTCGCGCCCGGCTGGCCGGGCACGGCAATGCCGTACTCGGTCTCGATGCCCATCACCCGGCGCACGCTCATGCTCAGAGCCTAGTGCCGCCGCCGGCGCGAGCGCGCACGCCGCGCCCCGCATCTGACGCCACCGCTGCCTGTAATGACGCTGTCCGTAATCAGGCCCGGCTACAGGTACTGGCCGGTGTTGGCGACGGTGTCGATCGAGCGCCCGGCCTCGGTCCCGTGCTTGCCGGAGACCAGGGTCCGGATGTACACGATCCGCTCGCCCTTCTTGCCGGAGATCCGTGCCCAGTCGTCCGGGTTGGTGGTGTTCGGCAGGTCCTCGTTCTCGCTGAACTCGTCGACGCAGGCGGCCAGCAGGTGCGCCACCCGCAGGCCCTTCTGGCCGGTCTCCAGGAACTCCTTGATGGCCATCTTCTTGGCCCGGTCGACGATGTTCTGGATCATCGCGCCGGAGTTGAAGTCCTTGAAGTACAGGACCTCCTTGTCCCCGTTGGCGTAGGTGACCTCCAGGAACCGGTTCTCCTCGGTCTCGGAGTACATCCGCTCGACGACCCGCTGGATCATCGCCGCCACCGTGGCCTGCCGTCGACCCGCCGTGCTCGGCCAGGTCGTCGGGGTGCAGCGGCAGGCCGGTCAGGACGTACTTGGAGAAGATGTCCCGGGCCGCCTCGGCGTCGGGCCGCTCGATCTTGATCTTCACGTCCAGGCGGCCGGGCCGCAGGATCGCCGGGTCGATCATGTCCTCGCGGTTGGAGGCGCCGATGACGATGACGTTCTCCAGGCCCTCCACGCCGTCGATCTCGCTCAGCAGCTGCGGCACGATCGTGTTCTCGACGTCGCTGGACACGCCCGACCCGCGGGTGCGGAAGATCGAGTCCATCTCGTCGAAGAACACGATGACCGGCATGCCCTCGCTGGCCTTCTCGCGGGCCCGCTGGAACACCAGCCGGATGTGCCGCTCGGTCTCGCCGACGTACTTGTTCAGCAGCTCGGGGCCCTTGATGTTGAGGAAGAAGCTGCGCCGCTCCCGGGCCGGGCCGTCCGGCGCCGTCGTTGGCGCTCTGCCCGGTCCGCGCGGCCACCTGCTTGGCCAGCGAGTTGGCCACCGCCTTGGCGATCAGCGTCTTGCCGCAGCCGGGCGGGCCGTACAGCAGCACGCCCTTCGGCGGCCGCAGCTTGTGCTCGCGTGAACAGGTCGGCGTGCAGGTAGGGCAGCTCGATCGCGTCCCGGATCTGCTCGATCTGCGGCCCGAGGCCGCCGATCTCGAGGTAGGAAATGTCCGGCACTTCCTCGAGGATCAGCTCCTCGACCTCGGCCTTGGGGATCCGCTCGTAGACGTAGCCCGAGCGCGGCTCCAGCAGCAGCGAGTCGCCCGCGCGCAGCCGCGCGTCCATCAGCGGCTCGGCCAGCCGGGCCACCCGCTCCTCGTCGGCGTGCGAGATGACCAGCGCGCGGTCCCCGCCGTCGAGGATCTCCTTGAGCATGACGACCTCGCCGATCGTCTCGAAGCCCTGGGCGATGACGACGTTCAGCGCCTCGTTGAGCACGACCTCCTGGCCGGGCCGCAGCTCCGTCCAGGTCGATGCTCGGGCTGACGCTGACCCGCATCTTGCGGCCGCCGGTGAACACGTCGGCGCTGCCGTCCGGGCGCCGCCGACAGGAACACGCCGAACCCGCTCGGCGGCTGCGCCAGCCGGTCGACCTCTTCCTTCAGAGCGCCACGATCTGGTCCCGTGCGTCGCGAAGCGTCCCGGTCAGCCGTTCGTTCTGGCCGGTGATCGCCGCGAGGTTCGCCTCCGCCTCGCGCAGCCGCTCCTCGATGAGCCGTGCCTGGCGCGGCGAATCGGCCAGCCTGCCGCGCAGTGCCGCGACCTCCTCCTCGAGGAAGGAGATCTTCGTCGTTAGGACCTTGACCTCGTCGTCATACCGCCCGGAACGAGCGCTGTCGTCACGAGAGGCCATGCCCCTCACCCCCTCCCGAGAACCTGACTTACCTAGACCCTACCTATCAAGGATCGTTCCGTAACCTGGCGCACGCCCTCGACTCTGCCTCTCTCCGTTACGATCCGGGAACGGCGGCGCCGCGTTACCGTCGCGCTACTCCGTCCTCGCCGGCCAGTTCGGCCAGCTCATCGGCGGCCTCGAGCGCCCTTGGAGGGCCGCCGGCGGCGCGGCGGGGCCTGACACCCCGTCGGCCAGCCGCCGGGCCGTAATCAAAAATCCGGTGTGCCCGACCATCCGGTGCTCGGGCCGGACCGCCAGCCCGTCGACGTGCCAGCCGCGCTGCATGCGTCTCCCACGCGGCCGGCTCGGCGAAGCTCCCCTGCTCGCGCAGCGCGGTCACCGTCCGGGCCAGCTGGGTGGTGGTGGCCACGTAGCAGCACAGCACCCCGCCGGGCACCAGGGCGCGCCGCCGCGGCCGCCGCGTGCTCCCACGGGCGCCAGCATGTCCAGCACGATCCGGTCGGCGTCGCGCGCGGCGGCTCGCCGGCCGCCGCAGGTCGCCGTACCGGTCAGCCGCCAGGCCGGGTGCGGGCCGCCGAAGTACCGCTCGACGTTGGCCCGGGCGATCTCGCGCGAAGTCCGGCCGCCGCTCGTAGGAGATGCAGCAGGCCCTCCTCGCCGACCGCGCGCAGCAGCCAGCAGGACAGCGCGCCCGAGCCCGCGCCGGCCTCGATCACGGTGGCGCCGGGGAAGATGTCGGCCATCGCGACGATCTGCGCCGCGTCCTTGGGGTAGACCACCGCCGCGCCGCGGCGCCATGGACAGCGTGTAGTCGGCCAGCAGCGGGCGCAGCGCGATGTAGGGCGTGCCGCCCGAGGATGTCACCAGGCTGCCCTCAGGGCTGCGCCGATCAGGTCGTCGTGCGCCGACCGCCGCCGCGGTGGGTGTGGAACGTCCGGCCCGCCGTCAGCACCAGCCGGTGCTGACGGCCCTTGGGGTCGGTCAGCTGAACCTGGTCGCCGGGCTCGAACGGCCCGCGGGGCTGCTTTATCACGGCCGTAGCTAGTGGCTAGGCGCCACGGCGCGCAGCGCGCCGTCAGACGCCGGCGAAGGCGTGGTCGAGGTCGGCCGCGGCCAGCACGCCGTACACCTGGCCGGACGGCTCGACCAGCAGGTACTCGCGTCGCCGGGCGTGCGCTGCACGGCGTCGATCAGCTCCATGCCGGACAGGTCGGCGGGCAGCACCATGCCCGGCGCGATGGTCCGGGCCAGCGACCCGACCTCGATCCACGGCCGCCGCTGCTCGGGCGTGGCGATGACCGCGTCCTCGTTCACGATGCGCGATCGGGCTCGGCGTCGTGGTCCACCACGACCAGCGCCCGGGCCTGCGCCGCGTCGGCCCGCCGGATGGCCTCGGCCAGCGGGGTGCTGGCCGGGACCGGGATCGCCCGCCGGGCCAGCGCCCGCGCCTGCAGCCCGGGCAGCCGCTCGCGCACCTTGGCGGCGCTGATGGCCTGCCCGGCCTGCATCCACATGAAGACCGCGATGAACGCCAGCCACAGCCCGTACGTGCTGCCCAGCAGCGACCCGAACTGGCCGCCGGTACAGCGCGAGCGGCACGGCCACCAGCAGCACCGCCAGCACCCGGCCCGCCCACGCGGCCGCGATCGTGGCGCGTGCACCGGCCTGGCCGGTGATCTTCCAGATGCCCGCGCGGAAGATCCGGCCGCCGTCCAGCGGCAGGCCCGGCAGCAGGTTGAAGATGCCGACCAGCAGGTTGGCCCGGAACAGCTGGTCGATCAGCAGGTTGGGCAGGCCGTCCGGGACCACCTTGGTCACGCCCGGCGGCCAGCCCGGCCAGGACCAGCGAGATGGCCGGCCCGGCGGCGGACACGGCGAACTCCTGGACCGGCGTCGGCGGCTCCTGCTCGATCTCGGAGAACCCGCCGAGCGGGTAGAGCAGGACCCGGCGCACCGCGCAGCCGGAACGCCCGGGCCACGACGCAGTGGCTCAGCTCGTGGACCAGCACCGACAGCGTACAGCAGGACCACGAACGCCGCCGAGCCACCAGGTACGCCGGGTGGTCGCGGCGACACGGTGCTGTCCAGCGAGTTGGCGTACAGGTACACCAGCAGGCGCCGCGACCAGGAACCAGTACGGCGAGATGTACGATCGGGATGCCGAACGCCCGGGCGATGACCAGGCCCAGCCTCGGGTCCCGGCGCGCTTGCGGCGGGTCCTGGCCCGGCGCCTGCTGGCCCGGCGCGGACTGGCCGGGCGCGGGGTCGTTGCCGGGGGTGGTACCTGTCACGTACCGATGCTATGCGGTGGGCCGCCATTCTCCGCGCGGCGCTGCACGGGCAGTTGCCCGCGTGCGCTATCGCGCCGCGCGTCCTGCCCCGGTCTGTCGGAGTCCTCCCCTAGGCTCCGGTACATGAGCGACGCGACCCCCGTGCCTCACGACACCGTGCCCGACGACGCCGGCCCGGAGGCACCGAGCCGACGGTCACCGTGCACCGGAGCCTGTCGCCGTCCCGGGCGGCCGACTTCATGACCTGCCCGCTGCTGTACCGGTTCCGGGTCATCGACAAGCTGCCCGAGCCGCCGAGCGCCGGCCGCCGCCCGCGGCACGCTGGTGCACGCCGTGCTGGAGCGGCTGTTCGACGAGCCGCCCGCCGGCCGGACCCCGGCCACCGCCCGCGGCCTGCTGCGCGCCGCAGTGGGAGCGGCTGGCCGCCGCCGAGCCCGAGCTGACCAGCTGTTCGCCGACGACGCCGAGCGCGCGGTCTGGCTGGACGAGGCGGCCGCGATGCTGGACCGGTACTTCACCCTGGAGGACCCGACCCGGCTGGAGCCCGCCCACCGCGAGATGTCGGTGCAGACCATGCTGGAGTCCGGCCTGACCCTGCGCGGTTACATCGACCGGCTCGACGTGGCGCCGCACCGGCGAGGTGCGGGTGGTCGACTACAAGACCGGCACCGCGCCGCGCGAGGAGTACGAGGCCCGGGCGCTGTTCCAGATGAAGTTCTACGCGCTGGTCGTGTGGCGCACCACGCGGCGCCGTGCCGCGCCAGCTTCAGCTCATCTACCTGGGCAACGGCGAGATCATGCGGTGCATGCCCGGACGAGGCCGACCTGCTGGCCACCGAGCGCAAGATCAACGCGCTGTGGCAGGCCATCGAGCGGGCCCGGCGCGGCCGGCGACTGGCGGCCCCGCCCGAGCCGCCTCTGCTCCTGGTGCTCCCACCAGCCCATCTGCCCGGCCTACGGCGGCACCCCGCCCCCGCTCCCGCCCGACTCCCGGCTGGCCACCTCCCGGCCGCCCGACCCTCTGCCGGTCCCCGCCCCGGCCCCGCCGGCCGACGTGTCACCCCCGGCCGCCTGTCGCCTCCGGCCGGCCTGTCACCTCCGCCGGCCTGTCACCGGCCGAGGCGGCGCTGGCCGAGCCAGCTTTGTCTGACGTGGCCCCGGCCGACGTGGCCCAAGCCGACGTGGCCCAGAGCCGACGTGGCCCAGACCGACGCGGCCCCGGCCGAGCTGGCCCCGGCCGACGCGCCGTAAACCACGAACCAGGCCAGCCCGCGCGCCAGCCAGGCCAGCCCACGCGCCAGGCCAGCCCCGCAGGCGCCGGTCCGCGAACGCGCCTGCGCCGTCGCGGTGGCGCGTTCGGGGTGATTTCCGTGATCGTGACCGTGTTCACGTAAACACGCCCGGAAAAACGGTCACGATCATGGCCGGCCGCCGCGATGCTCACGCGGGCCAGGCGCGGGCGGGGCGGATGGTGCCGGCGGGATGGCCGCGGGCGTTGCTCGCCGGGGCGGCGGCCCGGGGCCGGCGGGCTGCCCAGCCGGGCTGGCGAGCGCCTGCTGGGGCATTCACCCATGATCGTGACCGTGTTCACGTAAACATGCCCGGAGAAACGGTCACGATCATGGCCGGCCGCCGCGATGCTCACGCGGGCCAGGCGCGGGCGGGGCGGATGGTGCCGGCGGGATGGCCGCGGGCGTTGCTCGCCGGGGCGGCGGCGGGCCGGGGCCGGCGGGCGGCCCTGCCGGGCTGGCGAGCGCCTGCTGGGGCATTCACCCATGATCGTGACCGTGTTCACGTAAACACGCCCGGACAATCGGTCACGATCATGGTCGGAACCCTTACGGCGGGCCGGATCGCGCTCCGCCGCGCCGCCGGAACGGGCGCGATGGTCGCTGGCCACGGCGGCACCCTGCCCCGCTCGCCCCGCTCCCCCCGAGCCCCGCTCCCGCGCCCGCCCGAGCCCGGCCCGAGCCCGCTCCCGCGCCCGCCCGCGCCCGCCGCCCGCTCCCGCCGGACTCGCTGCTGGGCAGGTCCGGTCGGCGAGCCGCTGCCGGCGCCCGCCCCGCGCTCGCCCGCTTGACACGGCGCCGATTGGCACTGGGCGACTTGACAGCGTGTCATTAGTCTCATGATACTAGTTTCGTGAATCTGACGCGGCTGATGGTGCTCGGGACGCTGGCCAGCCATGGCCCGCAGCACGGGCACCAGATCCGGCGGACCGCCGAGGTGACTAACGTCAGCGAGTGGGGCGGGGTGAGCGTCGGTGCGCTGTACCGGGAGCTTCGGGTCATGGCGGGCGAGGGGCTGGTCACGGAGCTGCGCACGGAGCAGGTCGGGCGGCGGCCGGCCCGGACCGTCTACGAGATCACCGACCAGGGGCGCCTGGAGCTCAGCATGCTCCGGGAGCGGGCCATCCGGGACGTGCGGCCGACCGCTGACCCGGTCAGCGTGGCGCTGGCGTTCTCCGGGACCGGGCCGGACCCGGAAGAATTCGCTGGCTGGATGCGGGCCCGCCGCGACATGATCGAGGTCGGCCAGCGCGAGGTGGCCGCCGACCGGGAGCGGCTGCAGGCCCGCGGGCACATCACCCCGCTGGTCGGCCTGGTCATGCGGCGAGCCGAGCTGGCCATGGACGCCGAGCTGCGCTGGCATGAGGAACTGGCGCAGGCCATGTCGCTGACCTGGTCGGGACCGGGACCCGCGGTCCGCCAGCCGGCCGCGCCGGCGCGGGCCGCCCGGCGCTGGACAGCCCCGGACCGGACAGTCCCGGAGCCCGGCTGACAGCCCCGAACCGGACAGTCCCGCCGAGCACCGGACCGTGCCGAACCGGACCGCAACTGACCTGACCCGTAGCGGCGCGGAGCGCCGCCGCCAGTGGCGGAATCCGATGCTTATTGAGATAGTACTCGAACTACTTCACGATAGTACGTGACTATGGGCCGGCCTGCCGCGGTCCGGCGAGGAGGAACAGTCATGGCGATCATCGAGGCCGCCGGCCTGACCCGGGTGTTCAAGAGCCGCAAGCAGAAGGTCGAGGCCGTCCGCGGCGTCGACATCACGGTCGGCGACGGCGAGATCGTCGGCTTCCTGGGCCCTAACGGGGCGGGGAAGACGACCACGCTGCGGATGCTGACCACGCTGCTCAAGCCGACCGCCGGCCGGGCCACGGTGGCCGGCGCCGACCTGCTGCGCGACCCGGTCGGCGTGCGGCGCCGGATTGGCTACGTCCCGCAGGCCATCGGCGTGACCGCGGGCGGCTCGGACCCCAACGCCACGGTCAGCGAGGAACTCCAGATCCAGGCCCGGCTGTACCGCATCCCGGCCCGCGACGCGGCCGCCCGGACCAGCCTGCTGATCGGGCACCTGGAGCTGAGCGGGCTGGAGCGCCGGCTGGCCAAGACCCTGTCCGGCGGCCAGCGCCGCCGCCTGGACATCGCGCTGGGCCTGGTGCACTCCCCCGGCCTGGTGTTCCTGGACGAGCCGACCACCGGCCTGGACCCGCAGAGCCGCAGCAACCTGTGGGGCCACGTCCGCTCGCTGCGCGACGAGCTGGGCACCACGGTCTTCCTCACCACGCACTACCTGGAGGAGGCCGACGCGCTCTGCGACCGGGTCCTGATCATCGACCACGGGAAGATCATCGCGGCGGGCTCCCCCGACGCGCTGAAGCGGCAGATCTCGGCCGACGTGGTCACGCTGACCGTGGCCGGCCAGGCGCAGGCCGCCCGCGACCTGCTGGCCGGGCACCCGGCGGTGCGCGACGTGGCGGTGGACGGCCGGGTGCTGCGCCTCGGCGTGACCCGCGGCGAGCAGGCCCTGCCCGGGCCTGCTGCGCACCCTGGACGACGGCGGGCTGAGCCTGGAGTCCGTGCAGCTGGCCCGGCCCACGCTGGACGACGTGTTCCTGACCCTGACCGGCCGGTCGCTGCGCGACGACTCGCGCCCCGCGGCCCCGGTCCCGGCCGACGAGCCCGAACTGGCCCAGGCGGCCAGCTAATCCTCAAGGAGCCCCCTGCGATGACCTTCTTCACCGATACGTTCCTGATCTTCCGCCGCCAGATGCGGCTCTCGCTGCGCGAGCCGGCCTGGGTGATCATCGGCCTGATCCAGCCCGTGCTGTACCTGGTGTTCTTCGGCCCGCTGCTGACCAGGGTGGCGTCGGGCGGCCTGCCCGGCTTCCCGCCCGGCAACTCCTACAGCTTCTTCGTGCCCGGCCTGCTGATCCAGCTTGGCCTGTTCGGCGCGGCGTTCGTCGGGTTCAGCATCATCTCCGACTGGCGGGCCGGGGTGATCGAGCGGTTCCGGGTCACGCCGGTCAGCCGGCTGGCCCTGCTGTCCGGCCGGGTGCTGCGCGACATGGTGACGCTGCTGGTCCAGGCCATCGTGCTGGTGCTGGCCGGGGTGGCGTTCGGCATGCGGGCGCCCGTCGCCGGGGTGCTGATCGGGCTGGGCTTCATCGCGGTCGTCGCGGTCAGCCTGTCGGCCGTGTCCTACACCCTCGGCCTGCTGCTCAAGAGCGAGGACGCGCTGGCCCCGCTGATCAACATGGTGGTGGTGCCGCTGATGCTGCTGTCCGGCATCATGCTGCCGCTCACCCTGGGCCCCGGCTGGCTGCAGGGCATCGCCCGGGCCACCCCGTTCCGCTACATCATCGATGCCATGCGGCAGGCCTTCGGAGGGGTCTACGCCACCACGATCATGGTGGAGGGCGTGTGCGTGGCGGTCGGGCTGGCCGCCGTGTGCCTGTGGGTGGCGTCCCGGGCCTTCGTCCGGGAGAACGCCTGACGCCCCGCGGGCTCCGCGCTACTTGATGCCCCGCTGGCGCAGGATGGCCTCCACGTCGCTCATGTCGTCCTCGCCGGACGGCCGCGGCGGGGGGGTCCCGCGCCGCGGGGTGTCCAGCTCCTTGGACCCGGAGGAGGCCGGGCGGGCGCCGGTCATCTCGTCGTGCCTGGCCGCCTTGGCCGCCATCTTCTTGCGCTCGCGGGCCTTGCGCCAGTTCAGCAGGGGCAGGCCGCCCGAGGTCAGGAACAGCACCACGGCGACGCCCAGCACGATCACCCCGGCCCAGGACTTGGGCGAGAACACGAATGACCCGGCGAACCGGACAATCGCGTTGACGATCCGGCCGATCAGCAGCACCGCGTTGGTGAGGTAGGCGACCAGCGGGATCAGCGACCAGGCGATGGCCCGGGTGCCCCGGACCGCGCCCTTCCGCCGCCAGACAAAGAAGCTGATGACCAGCCCCACGGCGGAGGCGGCCACGCAGATGCCGCCGCCGATGCTCAACCAGGTACTCATCGCTGCCCCCTCCGGCAGGCGGAATCCGGGCTCTGCCATCCACAGTACCCGGATCCGGGACTAGCGGCCCCCGGTCAGGTCCCGCAGCGTGGCCAGGCTCAGGTCGGCCAGCGAGGCCATCACGACCCGGCCGGGCCGGGGCGGGATCGGCACCAGGCTGGGCACCGCGATCGTCAGGCAGCCGGCCGCCTCGGCCGACGCCACCCCGTTGGGCGAGTCCTCGATGGCCGCGCAGCGCCGCGGGTCGGCCCCCAGCCGGGCCGCGGCCAGCAGGTACGGCTCCGGGCTGGGCTTGGTCGCGGCCACGTCCTCGCCGCAGACGGTGACCGGGAAGCTGATCGTGAGCTGGGCCAGCACCGCCTCCATGACCACCCGCTGGGACGAGGTGACCAGCGCGTGCGGCAGCCCGGCCGCGGCCACGTCGGCGACCAGGCGCCGGGCGCCGGGCAGTACCGGGACCGGCCGGGTGGTGAGCAGGTCGACCATGCCGCCGACCATCCAGCTGGCCACGATCTCCGGGCTGACCGGGTGGCTGGCCCTGGCCAGCAGGTAATCCACGCTGCGGGCCAGCGAGCCGCCGATCAGGGCCTGCTGGTCGGCGGTCGTCCAGGCCCCGCCGAGCCGGGCCATGACCCGGCTTTCCACCTCGAACCACAGCGGCTCGGTGTCGACCAGCAGCCCGTCCATGTCGAACAGGACGGCCTGCAGCCCGGCCCGGGCCGAGCCCGGTGCTTGCGCGACACCCGGCTGGAGGTCAGGCACTGAAGTACTTCGCCTCGGGGTGGTGCGCGATCAGCGCGTCGGTGGACTGCTCGGGCGCGAGCTGGAACTCCTCAGACAGGGTGACCCCGACCCGCTCCGGGGCCAGCAGCCGGACCAGCCGGGCGCGGTCCTCCAGGTTGGGGCAGGCCGGGTAGCCGAACGAGTACCGGCAGCCCCGGTACTGCACCCGCAGCAGCCCGTCCAGGCTGTCCGGGTCCTGGCCGGCCAGCCCGAGCTCGCCGCGGACCCGGGCGTGCCAGTACTCGGCCAGCGCCTCGGCTAGCTGCACCGACAGGCCGTGCAGCTCCAGGTAGTCCCGGTAGGAGTTCTTGGCGAACAGCTCGGCGGTCGCCTCGCTGATCCGTGACCCCATGGTGACCAGCTGGAACGCCACGACGTCGGTCTCGCCCGACGCACGCGGCCGGAAGAAGTCAGCCAGGCACAGGTGCCGGTCGTGGCGCTGGCGCGGGAACGTGAACCGCTCCCGCTCGTTGCCCTGCTGGTCCAGGACGACGAGGTCGTTGCCCTCGCTCACCGCCGGGAAGTATCCGTAGACGACCCCGGCCTCCAGCAGGCCCTCGGTCTGGATGCGCTCCAGCCAGGCCCGCAGCCGGGGGCGGCCCTCGGTCTCGACCAGCTCGTCGTAGGACAGGCCGCCCTCGCCCCGGGACGGCTTGAGCCCCCACTGGCCCATGAACGTGGCCCGCTCGTCCAGGAACGCGGCGTAGTCGGTCAGCTGGATGCCCTTGATGACCCGCTCGCCGTAGAACGGCGGGGCCGGCACGGGGTTGTCGGCGGCCACGTCGGACCGGGCCGGCATGGAGTCCGCCTCGGTCAGCCGGAGCCGGGCCGTGGCGGGCACCCGGCGGGCCCGCAGGGGCGGGAGGGCCGCGCCCTGCTCGCCGCGTTTCACGGCCATGAAGGAATCCATGAGGCGCAGTCCGTCGAACGCGTCGCGAGCGTAGCGGACCTCTCCGTCGAACAGCCCGGCCAGGTCCTGCTCGACGTAGGCCCGGGTCAGGGCGGCGCCGCCCAGCAGCACCGGCCAGCGCCCGGACAGCTGCCGGGAGCTCAGCTCGGCCAGGTTGTCCCGCATCACCACGGTGGACTTGACCAGCAGCCCGGACATGCCGATGACGTCGGCGCGGTGCTCGGTGGCGGCGTCGATGATGGCCGAGATCGGCTGCTTGATGCCGATATTGACGACGTCGTAGCCGTTGTTGGACAAGATGATGTCGACCAGGTTCTTGCCGATGTCGTGCACGTCGCCCTTGACCGTGGCCAGCACGATCCGGCCCTTGCCCTCCTCGCCGGAGCGCTCCATGTGCGGCTCGAGGTAGCCCACGGCCAGCTTCATGACCTCGGCCGACTGGAGCACGAACGGCAGCTGCATCTGGCCCGAGCCGAACAGCTCGCCGACCGTCTTCATCCCGTCCAGCAGCACGTCGTTGACGATCTCCAGGGCCGGGCGGGCGGCCAGCGCCTCGTCCAGGTCGGCCTCCAGGCCGATCTTCTCCCCGTCGATGATCCGGCGCTTGAGCCGCTCCCACAGCGGCAGCCCGGCCAGCTCGGCGGCCCGGCCCGCCTTGACCGCGGCCGCGTCGACGCCCTCGAACAGCTCCAGCAGCCGGGCCAGCGGGTCGTAGCCGTCCCGCCGCCGGTCATAGACCAGGTCCAGGGCGACGGTGCGCTGATCGTCGGGAATCCGCGAGATCGGCATGATCCGGGCCGCGTGCACGATGGCCGAGTCCAGCCCGGCCCGGACGCACTCGGCCAGGAATACCGAGTTCAGCACCGCCCGGGCGGCCGGGTTCAGGCCGAACGAGACGTTGGACACGCCCAGCGTGGTCTGCACGTCGGGATAACGGCGCTTGAGCTCGCGGATGGCCTCGATGGTCTCGATCGCGTCCCGGCGGGTCTCCTCCTGGCCGGTGGCGATCGGGAACGTCAGGCAGTCCACGATGATGTCGCTGACCCGCATGCCCCAGTTGCCGGTCAGGTCGTCGATCAGCCGGGACGCGACAGCCACCTTCCACTCGGCGGTGCGGGCCTGGCCCTCCTCGTCGATGGTCAGCGCGATGACCGCCGCGCCGTGCTCGCGGACCAGCGGCATGACCCGGCTGATCCGCGAGCCGGGGCCGTCGCCGTCCTCGTAGTTGACCGAGTTGACCACCGCCCGGCCGCCCAGGCGCTCCAGCCCGGCCACGATGACCTCCGGCTCGGTGGAGTCCAGCACCAGCGGCAGCGTCGCCGCGGTGGCCAGCCGCCCGGCCAGCTCGGCCATGTCGGCCGCGCCGTCCCGGCCGACGTAGTCCACGCACAGGTCCAGCAGGTGCGCGCCGTCGCGGGTCTGCGCGCGGGCGATCTCGATGCACTCGTCGTAGCGGGCCGCCAGCATGGCCTCGCGGAACGCCTTCGAGCCGTTGGCGTTGGTCCGCTCGCCGATGGCCAGGAACGCGGTGTCCTGGCGGAACGGCACGTGCTGGTACAGCGAGGCCACGCCGGGCTCGGGGCGGGGCCGCCGGGTCGCGGCCGGCCGCCCGTGCAGCCGCCGGGACAGCTCGGCGATGTGCGCCGCGGTGGTCCCGCAGCAGCCGCCGACCAGGGCCAGGCCGAACTCGCGGGCGAACTGCTCGTGGGCGTCGGCCAGCTCGGCGGGCTCGACCGGGTAGTACGCGCCGTCCGCGGTGAGCTGGGGCAGCCCGGCGTTGGGCATGCACGACAGCGGCAGCCGGGAGTGCGCGGCCAGGTAGCGCAGGTGCTCGCTCATCTCGGCCGGGCCGGTCGCGCAGTTCAGGCCGATGACGTCGATGCCCAGCGGCTCCAGCGCGGTCAGCGCCGCGCCGATCTCGGTGCCCAGCAGCATGGCGCCGGTGGTCTCGATCGTGACCTGGGCGATGAGCACCGCGTCGGGCGCGCCCGGCGGCCGGGCGCCGATGGCCCGGCGGGCGCCGATGATGGCCGCCTTGGCCTGGAGCAGGTCCTGGCAGGTCTCGATGATCAGGGCGTCGGCGCCCCCGCGCAGCAGCGCGGCGGCGCACTCGGCGTAGGTGTCCCGGAGCCGGGCGAACGCGACGTGCCCGAGCGTGGGCAGCTTGGTGCCGGGGCCGATCGAGCCCAGCACCCAGCGCGGGCGGTCCGGGGCCGACCAGTCGTCGGCGGCCTGGCGGGCCAGCCGGGCGCCGGCCTCGGCCAGCTCGCCGATCCGGTCCTCGATGCCGTACTCGCCGAGGTTGCCCAGGTTGGCGCCGAAGGTGTTGGTCGTCACGCAGTCGGCGCCGGCCTCCAGGTAACCCTGGTGCACGGCGCTGACCACGTCCGGCCGGGTCACGTTCAGGACCTCGTTGCAGCCCTCGTGCCCGTCGAAGTCGTCCAGGGTGAGCTGGCTCGCCTGGAGCATCGTGCCCATGGCGCCGTCCGCAACGATCACCCGCTCGGCCAGCGCGGCCCGCAGGGACGGGAGTGGACGGGGCTGCGCCGGTTGCTGTGCGCTTCGCGACATGATGGCCCCCATCTTAAGGCAGCGGCCGGCGCCGGCGCTGGCCATGACCGCGCCGGCGCAGGCCGGGCTGGCCAGGACATCGGGTGCCGCGCCGCGGCGGCCCTCGGCCACGTAGGCTGGAACCCCATCGCCTGACCAAGCAGGCGGCCGCGGAGGGAGGTGGCGGGCGATCAACCTCGATCTCGATGCCATCGGCAAGCTCACCGCACCGGTTCTGATAGCCGCCTTCGAGGGCTGGAACGACGCGGGCGAGGCGGCGACCAACGCCGTGAATCACCTCAGCGCGACCTGGGATACGCGGCCCATCGGCCAGATCGATCCCGAGGACTTCTACGACTTCCAGGTCACCCGGCCGGTGATGGAAGTCACCGACGGGCAGACCGACCGACCTGGTCTGGCCCACTACCCGGCTCAGCGTGGCCCGCCCGAGGGACTGGGCCGCGACGTGGTGCTGGTGCACGGCATCGAGCCGAACATGCGCTGGCGGGGCTTCAGCGGCGAGCTGGTCACGGCGTTCGCCGAGCTGGAGGTGGAGACCGTGGTGCTGCTCGGCGCGCTGCTGGCCGACTCCCCGCACACCCGCCCGGTGCCGGTGACGGCGGCCGCCTCGGACACCGCCCTGGCCGACCGGCTGCACCTGGACCCGGTGGACTACAAGGGCCCGACCGGCATCGTCGGCGTGCTGCAGCAGGCCTGCGCCACGGCCGGCATCCCGGCCGTCTCGCTGTGGGCGTCGGTGCCGCACTACGTGGCCCAGCCGCCGCAGCCCCAAGGCCACCCTGGCCCTGCTGCACGGGGTCGAGGACCTGCTGGACATGTCGCTGCCGCTGGCCGAGCTGCCCGACGAGGCCCGGGCCTGGGAGCGCGGCGTGGACGAGCTGGCCGAGCAGGACTCCGAGGTCGCGGACTACGTCCGGACCCTGGAGGAAGCCAAGGACGCCACCGACCTGCCCGAGGCCAGCGGCGACGCGATCGCCCGGGAGTTCGAGCGGTACCTGCGCCGGCGCGGCGACCGCGAAGCGTAGCGGACCCTAGACCGGAGGCCAGGGCACGGCGCGGCCAGTCGGCGGGCGGGTACGGGTGGACCCGGTGCTCCAGCAGCAGCTCGATCCGGGACCGGGCGGCGTCCAGCTCCTCGGGCTGGAGCCAGCGGGACAGCTCCGCGTCCAGGTCGCCGCCGGGAGCCAGCACGTCGGGCCAGCCGCTGCAGCGCGGCCACCGCCCGGCCCGGCAGCTTCTTGCCGCGCCACTGCCACAGCACGGTGCGCAGCTTGTAGTCGGCGGCGAAGCACACCCCGTGGTCGCAGCCGTACAGGTGGCCTTCCTGGCTCGGCAGCAGGTGGCCGATCTTCCGGTCGGCGTTGTTGATCACGGCGTCGAACACCGCCATCTGGCGCAGCGCCGGGTCCTCGGTGCGGTGGGCCAGCGCCACCAGGTCGACCGAGCGGTCGATGTCGATCCACAGCTGGCACATGCCGGGGCCGAACGGCCCGTCCCGGTACACGGTGGGCGGCACCACGTTCCAGCCCGCCGCCCGGGACACCGCGTAGGCCGCCACCTCCCGGCCCGCCAGCGTCCCCTCGGGGAAGTCCCACAGCGGGCGCTCCCCGGCCACCGGCTTGTACACGCAGGCGACCGCATCACCGCCCGCCCCGGTGACGGAGCAGAACATGGTGACGTTGGAGGCATCGACCAGGCGGCCCTCGACCTCCAGGGTGCCCGCCTCGAGCAGGTCCAGCACCGCCTGCTCGGCCGCGCGCTGACCCGGCCCCGCGCCCTCGCCCGCCTCGTCCGGCGTGGCCGCCACGTCAGGCATGCCCCGCCCGGTGGCCGTTCTGCCGGGGGCAGACGTGCCCGGCCGGGTCCAGCGGCAGCCCGCACAGCGGGCACGGCGGCCGGCCCGCGCCGACCACCCGCAGCGCCCGCCGCGAGAACGCCCGGGCGGCGGCCGGGGAGATCCGCACCCGCAGCACGGCCGGCCCGTCCTCGGGCACCTCCTCGGTCAGCGGCTCGACCGGCTCCTCGCTCTCCTCCTGGGCCTCGATGATCACGCGGTCGCCCTCGTGATCCCAGGCCAGCGCGATGGCCCCGACCCGGAAGTCCTCGATCAGGGGCAGGTCCAGCGGGCCGTCGTCGGCCAGGCCGGACGGGGCCGCGGCGGGGATCGGGACGGTGCCGCCAGTGCGCCGCAGTACCTCGTCCAGCAGCTCGTCCAGCCGCTCGGCCAGCTGGCTGACCTGTCCCTTTTCCAGGAGCACGCTGGTCGTCCTGCCGGACCCGCTGGCCTGGAGGTAGAACGACCGCTCACCTGGCTGGCCGACCGTGCCCGCGATAAACCGCTCGGGCGGGTCGTATGAATAGACCGGCATGAACCTATCCTCCCGCGCCGCCACCGACCTGCGCGTCCGCCACATGCCGGGCTGACGCTCCCGGCGCTTGCTTTTCTGGTCTTTTCAGGCTGCTCACGTCACCGCCGGTGTCGTTCATCCGCAGCACGAACGGGCGCAGCGGCGTGTACCGGATCACGCTCAGCGAGCAGGGGTCCACCTGGATGCGCTGGCACATGTCCAGGTGCATGCCCAGGCTATCGGTGAGGATCGACTTGATCACATCGCCGTGCGAGCAGACCACGTAGACCGCGTCCCGGCCCAGCCGCGCGTTCCAGTCCCGCAGCGCGGTCAGCGCCCGGGCCTGCATGTCCGGCATGGACTCGCCGCCGTCGCCGGGGAACCGGACCGCGCTCGGATGGGCCTGCACCACTCGCCACAGCGGGTCCCTGGCCAGCTTCCTCAGCGGCTGCCCGGTCCAGTCGCCGTAGTGGCACTCGCCCACCCGCTCGTCGGTCTGCACCGCCAGCGGCGTGCCCGGCCGGGCCAGCGCGATGGCCTCGGCGGTCTCCCGGCAGCGGTCCAGCGGGCTGCTCACGATGGCGTCGATCGGCACGCCGGCCAGGCGGGCGCCGACCGCGGCGGCCTGCGCCCGGCCTCGGTCATCCAGCGAGATGCCGGGCGTCCAGCCGGTCAGCGCGGAGCCCGTCGACGCGGTCAGGCCGTGGCGGACGATGAGGACCAGGGTCACACGATGACTCTAACGGGCGGTCAGGCCAGCCGGATCCGCGGATCGGCGACGGTCAGCGCGACATCGGCGACGAAGTTGCCCGCCACCGTGAGGATCGCGCCGGCCAGCGTGTAGGCCAGCAGCACGGGGTAGTCCTCGTTGCCCAGGGAGTTGAAGAACAGCAGCCCCAGCCCGTCGTAGTTGAACACGTACTCGGCGAACAGGTTGCCCGCCAGCAGCACCGGCACCGACAGGCCGATCAGGGTGATCATCGGCAGGAAGGCGTTGCGCAGCAGGTGCCGCCACAGCACCAGGCGCTCGGGCAGGCCCTTGGCCCGGGCCGCCTTGATGTAGTCCTGGGCCAGGGTGTCGATGGCCTGCGAGCGCATGTAGCGGGAGTAGCCGGCCACGATCAGCAGCGCGTACCCGACGATGGGCAGGGTCATCGCGTGCCAGTCGCCCATGACCTGCCACAGCGACGTGGACTGGCTGGCCTCAAAGCTGAAGATCGGCACCGTGAACGCCAGCAGGCCGACGATGACCAGGTAGAACAGGTAATCCGGCATGGCGTAGAGGATGAACGCGGCCGAGGTCAGCACGTTGTCGCCGGCGGTGTTGCGCCGGGCCGCCTGGAAGATGCCCAGCGGGACCGCGAGCAGGATGGCCAGCAGCGTGGCCATGCCGGTCAGGTACGCGCTGCGCGCCCAGCGCTCGGCGAACAGCGACGTCACGCTCTGGTTCAGCTTGTAGGAGTAGCCGAAGTTCCCGTGCAGCACCCCGTCCAGGTACCGCCCGTACTGCACGATGACCGGGTCGGCGAAGCCGTGCTGGCGGTTCCACGCCGCGATCGACGCGAAGTTGGCCCGCGGGCCGAGCACCGTCACGGCGGGCGACGGGTAGATGGCGTGCAGCAGCGCGAACGTGAACACCGAGATCCCGACCACCACGATGACCGAGGTCGCCAGGCGCCGCAGCAGGTAGATCGTCACGGCGCCGCGAGCACTCCTCCCGCGGTGCCGTCGGCGGCCGTGGCGGCCGAGTCGGTACCGGGCGGCGAGTAGTTCTGCAGCGGGAAGTGGCAGGCGGCCACGTGCCCCGGCCCGAACGCGCGAAGCTGCGGCTCCTCCTGGGCGCAGAGTTCCTGGGCGAACGGGCAGCGGGTGCGGAACCGGCAGCCCGACGGCGGGTTGATCGGGCTGGGCAGCTCGCCCTTGATGCCCGCCCGGACCGTGGCCCGGGCCACCTCGGGCTCGGGGACCGGGATGGTGGCGATCAGCCCCGCCGTGTAGGGGTGGGCGGCCCGCTGGTAGATGTCCTCGCCCGAGCCCAGCTCGACCAGCTTGCCGAGGTACATCACGCCGATCCGGTCGGCCATGTACTTGACCACGGCCAGGTCGTGCGAGATGACCACGAACGTCAGCCCGTGGTCGGACTGCAGCCGCTTCATCAGGTTCAGCACCTGGGCGCGGATCGACACGTCCAGCGCGCTGACCGGCTCGTCGGCCACGATGACCTTCGGGTTGAGGGTCAGCGCCCGGGCCAGGCCGATGCGCTGCCGCTGCCCGCCGGAGAACTCGTGCGGGTACCGCTCGACCGCGTTGCGCGGCAGGCCGACCTCGTCCAGCAGGTCATACACCCGCTGCGCTGCTCGGGAGGAGGAGTTGCCGATGCCCTGGATCACCAGCGGCTCGCCGATGATCGAGCCGACGCGCATCCGCGGGTCCAGCGAGGAGTACGGGTCCTGGAACATGAGCTGCAGGTCGCGCCGGTAGCGGCGCAGGTCACCGCCGCTCATCTGGGTGACGTCGCGGCCCTCCAGCAGGACCTGGCCGCTGTTCGGCTTCTCCAGCGCGACCGCCACCTTGCCGATGGTGGTCTTGCCGCAGCCCGACTCGCCGACCAGCCCGAAGGTGTGGCCGTGCTCGACGGTGAACGACACGTCGGAGACCGCGTGCACCGCGCCGACCTTGCGCTGCAGCACCATGCCGGAGGTGACGGGGAACTCCTTGACCAGGTTGCGCACCTCCAGCAGCGGCGCGCCGGGGTCGGTGCCGGCGGCTGGCTCGCGGTCGATGACCTGGGCCGACCCGGTCATGGCCGAGGACACGGCGTCGGTCAGGGCGGTGATGGCGAGCGGGCCGTCGACCGGGTGCCAGCAGGAGAACTGGTGCTCCATGGTCGGGCCGGCCAGCGGCGGCTCCTGGCTGGTGCACTTGTCGTCGGACCGGCTGCACCGGGCCGCGAACCGGCAGCCGGCCGGCGGCCGGGACAGGTCCGGCGGCAGGCCGGGGATGTTGGCCAGCCGCATCGACGCCTTCTGGTCCAGCCGCGGGATCGAGGCCAGCAGCGCCTGGGTGTACGGGTGGTGCATGTGCTTGAACAGCTCGACGGTCTCGGACTCCTCCACCAGGCGGCCCGCGTACATCACGTTGACCCGGTCGGCGTGCCCGGCGATCACGCCCATGTCGTGCGTGATCAGCAGCATGGCCATGCCCAGCCGCGACTTCAGGTCGGACAGCAGGGCCAGGATCTGGGCCTGGATGGTCACGTCCAGCGCGGTGGTCGGCTCGTCCGCGATCAGCAGCTTGGGCTCGCAGGACAGCGCCATGGCGATCATCACGCGCTGCCGCAGGCCGCCGGACAGCTGGTGCGGGTAGTCGCCCAGCCGCTCCGCGGGCCGGGGCAGGCCGACCAGGCCGAGCACCTCGGCGGCCCGGTCCATGGCCTCCTTCTTGCTGCCCGCCGCGGTGCAGCCGGACCGGCTCGGCCACCTGGTAGCCGATGGTCTTGGTCGGGTCGAGCGAGGTCAGCGGATCCTGGAAGATCATCGCCATGTCGTTGCCGCGGATCTGGCGCAGCTCGTGATCGGGCAGCCCGACCAGCTCCCGGCCGTCCAGCTTGACGGAGCCGCTCACGATGCTGCCGCCGGGCGGCAGCAGGCCCATGATGGACAGGCCGGTCATGGACTTGCCGCAGCCCGACTCCCCCACCAGGCCCAGGGTCTCGCCGGCGGCGATCTCCAGGTGGACGTTGCCCACGGCCTGGACGACGGACTTGGTGAGCTTGATGTGGGTAGACAGGTCGGTGATCTCGAGGATGGGGGCCATCCAAGGGTCTCCTCAGGGTCAGCTGGGTCAGCGGGTCAGCAGAGGCGGGCGGGGCGTCAGCGCCGGCGCAGCCGGACGTCGAGGGAGTCGCGCAGGCCGTCGCCGATCAGGTTGAGGGCGATGACGATGAGGACGATGCAGATCCCGGCGGGGTAGATCAGCCACCAGTTCCCGTTCTCCAGGTAGGTGATCCCGTTGGAGAGCATGTCGCCCCAGTCGACCACCGGGTAGTGCAGCCCGAAGCCGAGGAACCCGAGCGCGGCGACGAGCAGGATCGCGTCGGCCACGTTGAACGTCACGTTCACGATGATCACGCCGAGGGCGTTGGGGATCAGGTGCCGGGAGATCAGCCGCCAGCGGCTGGAGCCCGCGGTGCGGGCCGCCGACACGAAGTCCCGGACCCGCAGCGTGAGCACCTCGCCGCGGATCAGGCGGGCGGGCACCAGCCAGGTGTAGCCGCCGATGATGAGGCTCAGGCTGAGCACCGATGCGCCGTACCGGACGGCCACGATCAGGACCACGAACAGCAGCGGGATCGACAGGAACACGTCCACGAGCCGCATCAGGATGCCGTCGACGATGCCGCCGACCAGCCCGGCCAGCGCGCCGACCAGCGCGCCGACGACGATCGCGATGAGCGCGGCCAGGAAGCCGATCTCGATGGATGCCTGGCCGCCCTTCATCAGCTCGCCGAGCACGTCGAAGCCCTGCTGGTCGGTGCCGAGCGGGTGGCCCGCGCCCGGCGCCTGCAGGTGCTCGATCAGGTCCGAGTTGATGATGTTGCCGTGGTAGAACAGCGGCCCGAGGAAGCAGAACAGCACGAAGAACACCAGGACGGCCATGCCGACGACGGCGAGCCGGTTGCGGGTGAACTCGCGGAGCGGCCAGCCGCCACCCGCTCTGGATGGGGCCGATCTCACCGCCCTCGGGGGCGCGGTGGAGGTCAAGCGGCGGAAGCGATGGGGGGGCGAGAGACACGGTCAGCTCCTAGATGCGCAGCCGTGGTCAGGCGAGCCTGATCCGGGGGTCGGCCACCGTCAGCGCGATGTCCGCGATGAAGTTGCCCGCTACCGTCAGCACCGCTCCGATCAGGGTGTAGGCGAGCAGGACGTTGTAGTCCTCCTGGGTCAGGCTGTTGATGAACAGCAGACCGAGGCCCTGGTAGTTGAAGATGAACTCGGTGATCAGGTTGCCGGCCAGCAGGATCGGGATCGACAGCCCGATCAGCGTGACCATCGGCAGGCAGGCGTTGCGGACCAGGTGGCGCCACAGCACCAGCCGCTCGGGCAGGCCCTTGGCCCGGGCCGCCTTGATGTAGTCCTGGGCCAGCGCGTCCATGGCCGAGGAGCGCATGAACCGCGAGTAGTTGGCCACGGTGATCACCGTCAGCAGCCCGATCGGCAGCGTCATGTCCCGCCAGTCGGTCATCACCGTCGAAGATCCCCAGTGGACTGGCTGGCCTCGAAGTTGAAGATCGGGAACGTGAACGCGAACAGCTGGATGAGGATCAGGCCGAGGAAGAAGCTGGGCATCGCGTAGGCGATGAACGCGGCCGACGTCAGGACGTTGTCGCCGAGCGAGTTGCGCTTGACCGCCTGGAAGATGCCGAGCGGGATGCCGATGACCACGGCCAGCACCAGCGACGAGCCGCTCAGCCATGCGCTGCGCAGCCAGCGCTCGGCGAACAGCGAGGTCACCTGCTGGTTGTACTTGTAGGCGAAGCCCAGGTTCCCGTGGATCAGGTTCTTCATGTAGTCGCCGTACTGCACGAGCCACGGGTTGTCGAAGCCGTGCTCCTTGTTGAACGCGGCGATGAGCGTCAGGTTGGCGCGCGATCCCAGCACGACGATCGCCGGCGACGGGAACACGGCGTGCAGCAGCGCGAATACGAAGATCGAGATGCCGATGATGACGACGACTGATGCGCCCAGCCGACGGAGCAGGTAGGTGGACACCGCCTGAAGCTCCCCTTCGTGACCCCGCCTGATGTGGATTTGCGTGCGGGTGATCCCTGACCTCCGGTGTATCACCGGAGGTCAGGGATCGTCCAGCTTGCGTGCCCCTGTCAGGATGCCGGAGCGAAGTGACAGGGATGTTACTTATTGCCCCTGGCTGCTTACTTGGTGAAGAACCAGAGCTCGGGCGTGAGCTGGAACTGGGTCAGGTCCTCGAAGCTGGCCGGCGGGCCGGACAGCTTCTTGGTCCACACGGCCACCCCGGCGTTCGGGCTGTCCGGGTTGGGCTGGAACATGCCCGGCTGCTGCTGGGTCAGGTAGGCCGCCTCGTTCTTGACGGCGTTCGGGTCGCTGCTCGAGATCGAGGCCTGGATCAGCGCGTCGGCCTTGGGGTCGTCGTAGCCGCCCAGGTTGCTCGAGCCAGTGCTGTTGAACACGCCGAACGTGGTCGGGTAGGTGGAGTCGGTGAATCCGCCGAAGTCCTCCACCGCCCACTTGCTGTCGTTCTGCGGCGCGGCCGGGTCGTTGTAGTTCTGCGACGATGAAGTTGAAGTTGCTGGAGGTCAGCGACATCTTGATGCCGGCCTTGGCGCCCTGGGAGGCCAGGTCGGTCAGCTGCTCGCCGATGACGGCGGGCGAGCTGCCGTAGACAATCGGGAAGGACAGCTGGGTGCCGGCCGGGATGCCGGCGCCGCACTGGCTGGCGCCGGTGCCCGGCGACTGGCAGGTGTCGGTGCCGCCCGGAACGACCTTCCAGCCGTGCGACTTCAGCAGGCTCACCGCGCTAGCCACGCTGAACGGGTACGGGTTCTTCAGCGCGTTGGACGGCGTGTAGGGGCTCGCCGGGATCTGCGGGACCGGGCCGAAGCCGGGCCGCCCGCGCCGTTGAAGAACGCCTTGATGTAGCCGTTCTGGTCCTCCAGGTGAGCGATCGCCTGGCGGACGTAGAGCTGCTTGATGATGTTGTTGAAGTCGCCCGTGGTGTCCTTGAAGTTGTACGCCATGTAGGTCCAGCCGAAGTCCGGGTAGCCGAACTCGTTGTAGGTCTTCGACAGCGGGCCTAGCTGGGCGAAGTCGTTGAGCGGCATGTAGCCCTCGTCGACCGACCCGGCCTTGACCGCGTTGACCTCGGCGTCCTCGGAGGTGAACGGCACGCCCTGCAGCGATCAGCTGGTTCTTGACGTGCGGGCCGCCGTAGGAGGCGTTCGGCGACATCGTGAACGCGCCGGTGGTGACGTTGAACGAGGTCAGCTTGTACGGGCCGTCGACGACCTGCCAGATCGGGTTGGTCGACCACGAGGCCTGACGGCTTGGACAGGCCGGCCAGGAAGTTGTAGATCTTCAGCGCGTTGGCCGGCTGGGTGAAGTCCAGGGTCGGGCCGCTGGCCGAGTCCTTGGCCCAGGCGTGCGACGGCATCGGCTGGATGTTGCCGAGCTCGTCCTGGGTGAACCAGGTCGGGTTGACCGAGGCCTTCATGTTGAACACGACCGTGGTCGGGTTCGGCGCGGTCACGCTGGCCACCTGGTCGGGCATGCCCAGGCCGGGGGTGAAGCCGGCCCAGTTGGCCGGGCTCTCCTTGGTCGCGGCGACCATCAGGTCGTACCAGAACAGCACGTCCTTGGAGGTGATCGGCTGGCCGTCGGACCACTTGTAGTTGCTCTTCAGCGTGATCGTGGCGGTCTTGTCGCTGTTGGTCCAGACCGGGTCAGTCGGCCAGGCTCAGCGCCGTGGTCTCCTTCGGCTCGACGCCGTTCACCGTACCAGTACAGCGGGCGCCACATCTCGTAGTCGAAGGACAGCACGGTGTAAACCGAGTTGTCCGCGGCCGTGATGAGCGGCATGATCCAGCTCGGCGCGGCGCTGGGGGGCGCCGCGACCTTCACCGTGCCGCCCTGCTGAGCCGCGGTGGACTCAGCGGGCACGTTGCCGAACGCGCCGGCCGGGCCGAGTGTTCTGAGTGGTGCTGCCGCCGCTCTTACCGCAGGCGGCCAGCGCCGTGGCTCCGACCACGGCCAAGACCGCGATCTTCGTAGCAGGTCGAGCGAATCTCATAGGTTCCCCTCGCTCTCGGGGCGGTCGCGAGCCGGCTGACCGGCCGGGCGCATGCCTCCGCCCTTGGCTGTGTGCAGTCGAGTCATCGCTCGCCGCCTCCTTGTCTGCCCGCGGCGTGGCACCACGCCGGGTCCGGGCATTGCGCCCTGAATGTCGGGTTCCTCGCAGGGTAAAGTTCCATGGATACCGAACCTGGCCCAATCACGTCACAAGTTGTTATCGATGTCGTGGCGGGCTACCGCAATACTTAGCCGACGTTACGTCTCTTTAACATCATATGTAACATGCGTGACAGCCGGTTACCGACCGGTAGCAGGGTGACATGAGAGAACCCGAGGTCCGGGCCGACCCGCCGCCGGCGAGCAGCGGTAGCGGCAGAACGCGTAGCGTTACGAATCGGACCGGAAATCGGACGGCAGGCGGTGTTTTTCGGTCAGGCCCCCGTCGCGTGGAAGCCGCCGTCAACGTGCACGATCTCGCCGGTCGTGGCCGGGAACCAGTCCGACAGCAGGGCCACGACGCCCCGCGCGGCGGGCTCGGGGTTGGCCAGGTCCCAGCCCAGCGGCGCGCGGCCGCCCCACACGGCCTCGAAGCGCTCGAACCCGGGGATGCTCTTGGCCGCCATGGTCTTCAGCGGCCCGGCCGACATCAGGTTGACCCGGATGCCGCGCGGGCCGAGGTCGCGGGCCAGGTACCGGGCGGTGGACTCCAGGGCCGCCTTGGCCACGCCCATCCAGTCATAGGACGGCCACGCCACGCTGGCGTCGAAGTCCATCCCGACCACCGATCCGCCGCCGGTCATCAGCGGCAGCGCCGCCATCGTCAGCGCCTTGAGCGAGTACGCCGACACCTGCACCGCGGTGGCCACGTCGGCCCACGGGGTGGCCAGGAAGTTGCCGCCCATCGCGGTGCCGGGCGCGAACGCGATCCCGTGCACCACGCCGTCCAGGCCGTCCACGTGCTCGGTCACCCGCTCCGGCCAGCGAGTCCAGCTGGCGCGGTGTCGGTCACGTCCAGTTCCAGCACCGGCGGCGGCGCTGGGCAGCCGCTGGGCGATCCGCTTGACCAGGCTGAGCCGCCGGAACGCGGTCAGGACCACGGTCGCGCCCTCCTGCTGCGCGACCCGCGCCACGTGGAAGGCGATCGAGGCGTCGGTCAGCACCCCGGTGACCAGGATCCGCTTGCCGTCCAGGATGCCCATGCGTCGCTCCTCGGGGGTTGTGAGTGGCCGCGGCCTAGTGGCCCATGCCCAGGCCGCCGTCGACCGGCAGCACCGCGCCGGTGATGTAGGCGGCGTCCGGGCCGGCCAGGAAGGCCACCGCCGCCGCCACCTCATCAGCCGCCGCGTACCGGCCCAGCGGGATGCCGCCCAGGATCGCCTTGCGCCGGTCCTCGGGCAGCGCGCTGGTCATGTCGGTGTCCACGAACCCCGGCGCGACCACGTTGGCCGTGATGTTGCGCGATCCCAGCTCCCGGGCCAGCGACCGGGCCAGCCCGACCAGGCCGGCCTTGGAGGCGGCGTAGTTGGCCTGCCCGCCCGAGCCCAGCAGCCCGACGACCGAGGAGATGAAGATCAGCCGGCCCCGGCGCATCTTCATCATGCCGCGCACCGCCCGCCGCGCCACCCGGTAGCCGCCCGCCAGGTTGGTATCCAGGACCTCGGCGAAGCTGTCCTCGCTCATCAGCGCCAGGAGCTGGTCGCGGGTCACGCCGGCGTTGGCCACGCCACCTCGACCGGGCCGTGCTTCTCCTCGGCCAGCGTGAACGCGGCGTCGACCTGGGCCGGGTCGCGCACGTCACAGGCGGCCACGGTCAGGCCGTCGATGGTCTCGCCCGAACGGGAGGTCACGGTGACGCTGTCGCCGCCCGCCGCCAGCCGGCGCGCGATGGCCAGCCCGATGCCGCGGTTCCCGCCGGTCACCAGGACGGATCGACTCATCTGCTGCTCTGCCTCCGGCGGCGCGCGGGCCGGTAACGGGAATGGGACGCGAGTGAGCGTACCGGCCGGCCGCGCCCGCCGGGAGGCCGGCCGGGTGCCGGCTGTCAGGCGTCCTCGAGCCGGAAGCCGACCTTCAGGTCCACCTGGAAGTGCGCGACCTCGCCGTCCACGATCTGGCCGCGGATCTGGGTCACCTCGAACCAGTCCAGGTGGCGCAGGGTCTGCGCGGCCCGGTGCAGCGCGCCGCGGATGGCGGGCTCGATGCCCTCGGGCGAGGTGCCGACGATCTCGGTGACCCGGTAGGTCCGCTCGCTCATCTGGCCGTTCCCCTCTCGCGGCGAGTCCCCCTACGGTGCTGCCGCTGCTGTGAAAGCTGGATTACGTTGGAGTTGTGCGACAAGTGCACCACCCCCGCCGGGAGCGGGCTCAGCTGGTCACCGAGGCGCGACGGTCCATGTCGGACGACATCGCCTACCGCCAGCGGCGGTACCTGATCATGATGGGCATCCGCGCGCTGTGCTTTATCGCCGCCGTGCTGATGTTCGTCAACCACCTCGGCTGGCTTGTCCGCGATCCCGGCCGTCGGCGCGATCATCATCCCGTACTTCGCGGTGATCTTCGCGAACGGCGGCCGCGAGCCCAACGTCACCCGCGGCTTCCGGGCCTACGAGCCGAGCGTGCCGGTTCCGGTACACCGGCCCGCGGGACCAGGCGCGGCCCGGACCGGGCGACGGGAACAGAGCCGGGCAGTCCGGACGCTAACGGCGCGTCCCGGCATAACGGCTGATCCGGGTACCGGAGAACAGGTCGTAAAGGTGTACCAGTGACCGCGACTAGACCGGCTCCATGACGAGATTGGCTCATAATCCGGTCTTGACGCACAACGGGGAGGTTCGGTGTAACATGATTCTCGGTGCTCTGGTCCCCCGCTGGGGCACCGTGCCGGCGTTCCGGGGCCCCGTCGGAGCGCCGATGAATGCGACGCCGGGTGGTTTGCCCCCGTAGCCACCCGGCGTCGCTCTATGTCTGCGTAGACCCGGCGCGGTCAGCCCCGCCGCCCGTCGCTCCCCTGGCTAGAGTCCCCGGCACGGCTCCGCTGGGTCCCGCCGGACCACCCCGCCCCGCCGGGCTCGGCCCCGGGGGTTCTCCTATTCGGCCTCGCGGAAGTGGCAATAGCGATAGCCATCAATCCGGGCTCATTCCTGTCTTCATTGCGCGTCAGCACCCGCGCGGCCGCCCGGTTGGCCGGCGCAGAGTAATATCCGGCCCGGATGCCTTACTGAACGCGACAGGAAAGCCCTGAGATACCTGACAAAGCCCCGGGCACGCGAGGCCGGCCCGCCGCCTGGCGGGCCGGCCGGGCCGGGGCCGGGGCCAGGGCCAGAGACGGGGCCGGCGGTCCGGTCAGCTCGTGCTGCCTGGCTCCGCGCCGTCCTGCTCGTCGTCCTCGTCGGCGGCCAGGATCCGGTACAGCGCCTTGCGGGCGTCGGCCAGGATCTTGCGGGCCTGGGCCTGCTGCGCGTCGGTCCCGACGCTGACGACCTGGAACGCCGCCATGCCCAGCTGACCCACGAGGCTGCGCATCTCGATCGCCGCCCCGCCGGCCCCGCCGGCCACCACGTCCCACGGCGCGCGAAGCTCCTCGGGATGGTCCTCGACATAGGCGCGACCCGCGTCGGTCAGCACGTAACCGCGCCGGCCCCGTCGCCCGCCTCGGCCCGGATGAGCACCTCATCCTCCAGCTGCTGGAGCGCGGGGTAGACCGAGCCGGGGCTGGGCCGCCACACTCCCCCGCTGCGCTCGCCGATCTCCTGAATGATCTGGTACCCGTTCATCGGCTGCTCGGCCAGCAGGGCCAGCGCCGCGGCGCGCACGTCACCGCGCCGCGCCCGCGGCCCCCGCACCCGCATCCGCGGGTCGCCCGGCCACGGCCCGAAGCCATGGAACCCGGGCGGCGCGGCCGGGCCTGGCGCGCGCATGGGGTACCCGCCCCGCACGTGCCCCCGCCCCCGCCCCCGGCCGCGACCGCCGCCGCGGCCCGGGCCGGGACCCTCGTCCTCGTCACCGGGCCGCCAGCCCGGCATGTCGTGCTCGTGACGGCCGTGCCGCCAGAACTCTTCGTCTCGCATGAAAGGTTCTCCCCTCCGGCTTCCCCCGTGCTCCGCGGCTCTCCCCAGACTGTTTTAGAAGCATCGGATACGTCAACGATATATCGTTACAGTCTTTATGGCAAGAGCCGGGCGGGGCGGTGGCGGCGCCGGGCAGGCCGGGGC
Organism: uncultured Actinomycetota bacterium; assembly: GCA_963731085.1. Lineage (GTDB taxonomy): Bacteria > Actinomycetota > Actinomycetes > Streptosporangiales > Streptosporangiaceae > DASUBV01. Next base: position 470,500 of record CAVSUF010000018.1, on the reverse strand, counting down.
GGGGCGGGTCAGGGGCGGCGCGCCGGGGCAGGGGCGGCCGGGAGCGAGGCGGCGATGAGGGGCTGCGGGCGGTGGCGCTGGGCGGATCCGGCTGTGACGGGGGCAGCTACCGTCTCGGCTGGGGCGGCCGAGCGGCGAGGCGCGGCCAGGGCGGCCGCAGGCGCGGCGAAAGGGCAGCTACAAGGGCGGGCAGGGCCGACCCGGCAGGCACCACCCGCAGGGTTAACTGTCCGAATCGCGATTTAGTGTCGCGCCGTAAGTGGTTTAACCATGATCGTGACTGTTTGTCCGCCTACATTGCCGGACAAGCGGTCGTGATCATGCCGAGCGGCCGACGTCGCCGGGCACTTAAGAGGCTGAATGGCCGCCGCCGGGCTGCTCGCCCGGCTCGGCGGCGGACTGCGGCCAGCGGGCAGCCAGCTCAGTGAGCCGCCGGGCCGCCTCCTCGGCGCCTGGCCGGCACCGACCGCCAGCCCGAGCAGGAACGCGGTCAGCGGCGCGGCCGGCCGCTCCACCGCGTGGGCGACGTCGCGGGCCAGGTCCAGCACCAGCCGGATGCGGACCTGGTCCGGCGGCAGGCCTAGCTCGGCGCAGGCGGCCTCGGCCCAGCGCTCCAGGGTGGTCACCGCGCTGCCTCGCTCTCTCCAGCATCGTCATCCGGGGTCCTGCTCGCGCGGGTCGGGCGGGCGGCAGCACCGCCGGGCGGCCAGGCGCGAGCCGCAGCCAGGTCGGCGGGCGTGTCGCAGTCCAGCCACGCTGACGGCCTGCCCGCCGGGCCAGCGCTGCTCACCACGACCGGCCGGAGCGGGCCGAGCAGCCCCCGCAGCGAGGCACCCGGGTACCCGTCCAGCGCGGCTCGCAGCGGCTCCGTCCGCCAGCAGCCCGCCAGCCACTGCAGCGCGCCGTCCGCGTCCGCGACCACCGCGCCGGCCTGCCCGCCCGCCGCGGCGGCCCGGACCAGTTCGGCTACCGCCTCGCCGTGCAGGAACGGGAGGTCGGCGGCGAGAACCGCGACCCAGGGCGTCCCGGTCAGGGCCAGGCCCGCCCGCAGGGCCGGGACCGGGCCGGAGCCGGGCGGGTCCTCGCGGGTGACAGTCAGGCCGGCGGGCAGGCCGCGGCAGGCCGCGAAGCCGGCGGGCAGGCGGCCGATCAGGCTGGCGGCCAGTTCGGGGCGCTCGGGGCCGACCAGGACGACCTGGCGGGCGCCGGCCTGCACCACGGCGGCGGTCACGGTGGCGGCCATCGGGGCGTCCCCGACGATCAGGCCCGGCTTGTCAGCCCGCCCCAGCCGGGTGGCCCGGCCGCCGGCCAGGATGATCGCGCCGAACTCCGGCCCGAACTCCGGCACTGGTCAGCACACCGGGTCAGCCATCACCACGGGTCAGCCGCCGATGGCCGACATGGGCCGGGCGGGCTGGAGGAAGCCCGGGTCGTTGATGCCGTGGCCGGGCAGCTTGCCGGCCACGGCCTGCTGCCAGCGGGCCGCGATGGCGGCGTCCGACCCGCCCGACCGCATCAGGCCGCGCAGGTCGCTTTCCTCCCGGGCGAACAGGCAGTTGCGGACCTGCCCGTCGGCGGTCAGCCGGACCCGGTCGCACGACCCGCAGAACGGGCGGGTGACCGAGGCGATGATGCCGACCGTGGCCGGGCCGCCGTCGACTACGAACGCCTCGGCGGGCGCTGAGCCCCGGTCCGCCGAGTCGTCGGGCTTCAGGGTGAAGTCGGCGCTGAGCGCCGCCATGATCTCGTCGGCGGTGACCATGTCGGCGCGCCGCCAGCCGTGCTGGGCGTCCAGCGGCATCTGCTCGATGAACCGCAGCCGGTAGCCGCGCTCCAGGCAGAACCGCAGCAGGGCGGGCGCCTCGTGATCATTGACGCCGCGCATCAGCACCGCGTTGACCTTGACCGGGGCCAGCCCGGCCCGGGCCGCGGCGTCGAGCCCGGCCAGCACGTCGGCCAGCCGGTCCCGCCGGGCCAGTGTGATGAACGTCTCCCGCGACAGGGTGTCCAGCGAGACGTTGACCCGGTCCAGGCCCGCCTGCCGCAGCGGGCCGGCCAGCCGGGCCAGGCCGATGCCGTTGGTGGTCAGCGAGGTCTCGGGGCGCGGGCGCAGCGCCGCCACCCGGGCCACGATGCCCGGCAGGCCGGGCCGGAGCAGCGGCTCGCCGCCGGTGAACCGGACCTCGGTGACACCCAGGTCCCGCACCGCGATGCCGACCAGCCGGACGATCTCGTCGTCGGTCAGCAGGTCCGGCTTGGGCAGCCAGTCCAGGCCCTCCGGCGGCATGCAGTAGGCGCACCGGAGATTACATTTGTCGGTGAGCGACACCCTGAGGTCGGTGGCGACACGGCCGAATGCGTCAGTCAGCACGGCCCGGCCTCCTTCCCTCGATGAGGGCATTTCCCCCGACACCACTTCCGCCAGACTAGCCGCTCCCGCCACAGGGCCGGCCCGGGCGGGCGGTCCATCATTGATCACCGCGGGCATGAGATCGCGGGAGGATGGGGGCATGACGGTGAGGACCCGGACATGACGGCGCCAGGGGCGGTCTGGCGCGCGCAGCTCACCCCGGCGGAGCGGGCCGCCCTGGGCCGGGCCGACCCGGAGGTGGCCGGGTCCCGCCCGGACGTGCTGGTGGTCGGCGGCGGGATCATGGGCGTCGCCACCGCCGCCGCCTGCGTGGCGGCCGGGATCGGCTCGGTGCTGCTGATCGAGACCGGCCGGCTGGGCGCCGGGGCGACCGGCGGGGCCACCGGCCTGCTCATCCCCGAGCCCCATCAGTGGAGCGACCCGAGCCGCTCGTCGACCTGGAGCGGGCCAGCCTGGAACGCTGGCGGGACCTGGAGCGGGCGGTGCCCGGCGGGGTCGGCCTGGTCGACGTGGACTGGCTGGGGCTGGCCCCGCATGAGGGCGGGTTCGCCGCGCACCAGCCCCGGGCCGTGCAGTGGCTCAACCCCGGGCAGGTCGATGAGATAGTGCCGGGCCTGGCCCGGCCGATGGAGGGCGCCCTGATCCGGCGCCAGGGCCGCGTCAACCCGCTGCGGGCGCTGGTCCGGCTGGCCGCCGCCCTGCCCCGGGTGGCCACGGGGGTCGCCGCGACCGGCGTGACCGTCTCGGCCGGCCGGGTGACCGCGGTCACCACCTCGGCCGGCGAGGTCGGCGCCGGGAACAGTGGTGTTCGCCACCGGGCGGCCGCCGGTGCTGGACGGGCTGGCCCTGGACATCCCGTCCGACCGGGTCAAGGGGCACCTGCTGGTCACCGACCCGACCCCGGTACGGCTGCCCGGCATCGTGGCCCCGCTGGCGACCCAGATCGAGGACGGCCGGCTGCTGGCCGGCGGCACCTTCGACGTCGGCGACGAGACGCCGGACGTGCAGCCGGAGGTCATCGAGGCGATCATGGACGGCCTCAGCGCGGTCCTGCCCGACCTGCGCGGCCTGGGCGTGGCCTGGCAGTGGTGCTGCTTCCGGCCCCGGCACCCGGACCGGCGCCCGGTCATCGACCTGGTACCGGGACTGGCCAACGCCTGGCTGACCTCCGGTCACTTCCGCACCGGCATCCTCAACGCGCCGGCCACGGCCGCCGTGCTGGCCCGCTGGATCATCGCGGGCGAGGTACCCGCCGAGCCGGGCACCTGGTCGGCCACCAGGTTCGCGGGCCGCGTCCGCTAGCTCCCGGCGGGTTCGGCCTCAGCGGCCTCGGCAGGCTCGACCTCAGCCTCGGCGGGCTCAGCCTCGGCGGGCTCAGCCTCGGCGGGCTCGGCCCGGGGCCGGACCTGGCGCCGGTCATCGGGCAGCCGCTCGGTGACGCCCGCGCGGTCCAGGAACTCCAGCAGCGGGATGGCGGTGCGCCGGGTAGTGCCCAGCGCCAGCCGGGCATCGGCCGCGGTGAACGGCTGCGGCAGGCCGGCCAGGATGCACGCCGGCCGCCTCGTCGGCGCCGGGGGCCAGCACGATCTGGTCGCTGATGCGCAGCAGCAGGCCAGCGCGCTCGGCCGCGGCCACGGCCCGCACGTCCAGGCCGAGCTTGCGCAGCCGCTCGGCGTCGGGCGCGGCGAACGGTGCCTGGGCCAGGTCGGCGCGCAGGATCCGGACGGCCGCCGCCACGGGGTCGGGCAGGCCCGGCGCGGCGGCGCCGGGCGCGGGCATGAGCTGCACCAGGCCCGGCCGAGACCCGGAACGGCGGCCGGGCCAGCGCGGTGACCAGGCGGCGGTCGGGCAGGCCGAGCGCGGCCCGGGCCGCCTCGACCGGCAGCCCGGCGGCCAGCGGCTCGCGAGCCGCGTGCGCGGCCAGCACCTCGCCTAGCTCGGCGGCCAGGGCCGACCAGCGGCCGGGGTCGGCCAGCCACTCGCCGGCCACCGGCTCGGGGTGCTCGCGCACGCCCATGGCCAGCAGCGCGCTGGCTCGCAGCAGGCCGTGCCGCCGCAGCAGCTCGGCGGCGCCGGGCCGGGACGGCCAGGTCGCCAGCTCCCGCGCGGCGGCGGCAGCGGCACCGCGGCGGGTCAGCGGCGGCGGCCGCCACGTCGAGCACGACCGCGCCGAGGACGCCGGGCCACCCGGCGCCGGCGTTACCCATCCCGTCGGGTCCGGCGCCGGGAGCGTGCCCCGCACCGCGGCGCCGGCGCCGCGCCCGCCGCGCCGGGGTCGCGCAGCAGCACCGGGTCCCCGACGTGCATGGGCAGCGCCTCGCGCAGGCTGAGCCGGACGATGTCGGCGGCCAGCGGCCGGACCCGGGCCACGGTCCGGGCCGAGCCGATGTGCAGGGTCACCGTGCGCGGCAGCCGGGCGGCCAGGTCAGTCCCGGCCTCCGGGCTGGCCGCGTCCTCTGAGGCCGCGCCCGGGCCGGCCAGATCGAGGCCGGCCGCCGCGGCGGCGTCCGCGCTGGCCCCGGCCGGGCCGCAGATCCGGATGTCGATGAGGTCGGTGGTGGTCCAGCGGCCGGGCTGGACGATGGCCATGCCCCGGGCCAGGTTCTCCCTGGCCACGCCGCGCAGGTTAAGCGCGACCCTGGCCACGCCGGTGGCGGCCGGGGCGCTCTCGCCGAGCGTCTGGATGTCGCGGACCCGGACCGGCCGGCAGGCCGGGGTGACGACCAGCTCATCGCCGCGGTGCACGGTCCCGGCCGGGAGCGTGCCGGTGACCACGATGCCGCTGCCGGTCATGGTGAAGGCCCGGTCCACCCACAGCCGGACGGCGTCGCCGGGGTCGGGCACCGGCAGGCCCTGGGTCAGCCGGTCCAGCGCCGCGACCACCTCGGCCAGGCCGTCGCCGGTGGCCGCGCTGACCGTGACCGCCGGGATCGCCCCCAGCCGGGTCCGCGCGATCTGGGCCGTGGCCTGGGCCAGCGCCGGGGCCGGGTCGGCCAGGTCGGACTTGGTGATGACCAGCAGGCCGCTGCGGATGCCGAGGGCGTCGACCACGGCCAGGTGCTCGGCCGACTGCGGTTTCCACCCCTCGTCGGCGGCCACCACGAACAGCACGGCCGGGACCGGTCCCACCCCGGCCAGCATGTTGGGCACGAACCGCTCGTGACCGGGCACGTCCACGAACGCGATGCGCTCGCCAGACGGCAGCTTGAGCCAGGCGAAGCCGAGGTCGATGGTCATGCCCCGGCGCTTCTCCTCGGCCCACCGGTCCGGGTCCATTCCGGTCAGCGCGCGCAGCAGCGTCGACTTGCCGTGATCGACGTGCCCCGCGGTGGCGATTACCTGCATATGCCGCGCCTATTCCGCCGCCGCCGGGCCCAGGCCGCTGGCTGTCTCGACGGCCCGTATCAGCGAGTCGTCATCACCGGGAGGCACTGCCCGCAGATCGAGCAGCAGCCGCCCGTCCTCGACCCGGCCGACCACGGCCGGGACCGTACCGCGCCGGACCGCGTCGCCGGAACGCAGGGCCGGGGCCAGTCCCTCGGGCAGGCTGACCGCGGCACCGGGCAGGGGCACGCCGGGCGCCCCGCCGCCGCCTACCGCCCCGTCGGCCGGGCCGGAGCGGGCGTCCACGCCGGCCGCCCGCAGCCGGGCGGCGATCCGGCCCGCCCGGTCCAGCAGCGTGCCCTGGCCCGCCGCCAGCGCCTCGGCCACCGGCGGGCGCGGGCCGGCCAGCGTCGCCTCCAGGGCGGCGATGGTCAGCTTGTCGACGCGCAGCGCGCGGGCCAGCGGGTGCCGGGCCAGCCGGGTGACCACGTCGGCCCGGCCCAGCAGCAGCCCGGCCTGCGGGCCGCCGAGAAGCTTGTCGCCGCTGGCGGTGACCAGCGCCGCGCCGGCGTCCAGCCACCCGGCGGCGGACGGCTCGTCCGGCAGCAGCGGGTGCGGCTCGAGCAGGCCCGAGCCGATGTCGCCGACGACCGGCACGCCGAGCGGGGCCAGGTCGGCCACTCCCGCGCTGGCGGTGAAGCCCTCGATCCGGTAGTTGGACGGGTGCACCTTGAGCACGAACCCGGTGTCCGGCCCGATGGCGGCGGCGTAGTCGCCCACCGTGGTCCGGTTGGTCGTGCCCACCTCGCGGATCCGCGCCCCGGTGGACTCCAGCAGGCCGGGCAGCCGGAACCCGTCGCCGATCTCGATGAGCTCGCCCCGGCTGACGATGATCTCCCGGCCCGCGGCCAGCGCCGTGGCCGCCAGGACCAGCGCGGCGGCGTTGTTGTTGACCACGTGCACGGCCTCGGCGGCCGGGACCGCCACCGCCAGCGCCGCCAGCATGCCGCGGCCGCGCCGCCCCCGCTGGCCGGTCTCCAGGCTGAACTCGATGTCGGTGCAGCCGGCGGCGGCCTGCAGCGCGGCCCTGGCCGCCGCCGACAGCGGGGCGCGGCCCAGGTTGGTGTGCAGCAGCACGCCGGTGGCGTTGATGACCGGGGTCAGCGACGCGGCCCGGGCGGGCAGCGCGGCGGCCGCGGTGTCGGCCACCGCGCCCGGCTCGATCTCCCCGGCCCGGGCCTGGTCCTGGGCGCGCCGGACGGCGGCCAGGACCAGCGGCCGGCCCAGCCGCTCCTGAGCGCCGGCCAGCCGCTCATCGGCCAGCACGGCGTCGGTTCGGGGAATGAGCCTGCGGACGTCCACGAGCGCGACCATACCTGCCGCAGGTCTCTGCTTGTCCTGCCGTGAACGCGTCATCTGCGCCGGTTTACCAGTACTTTGCATAAGGGAGTCCCCGCGGGGTACGCGACCTGTGCAAGTCTTAATGTTCCGATTACTCAGGGAGTGAGACCTGATGACTGGTGTCGCACGAATTCCGCGCAGGCGCGGCAGCCTGTGCGGACTCTTGCTGGTCCTGCTGGGCGCCTGGGGCGGCCTGGCGCCGTTCGTGGGTCCGTACCTCAAGTTCGCGTTCACGCCCGACAAGGCGTGGGCCTACACCCAGGGGCGGCTTTACCTGTCGATTGTCCCCGGCGCGGTGGCGGTGCTGGGCGGACTGCTGGTGCTGATCACCCGCAGCCGGACGCTCGGCATGCTCGCCGGGCTGGTGGCCGCGGCGGGCGGCGCGTGGTTTGTGGCCGGGCCGGGCATCACCGCGACGCTGCTGCGCCGTCCGTCGATCACGATTGGCACCCCGATTACCCGCAGCGGAGCGGTCGTCACGGGGTCGACATCGACGTATCAGGAGCTGGAGCTGCTGGCTTTCTTTGCCGGCCTCGGCATTCTGATCGCTTTCTTCGGCGCGCTGGCCATCGGCCGCTTCTCGGTGCCGGGCGCGCTCGACGCGGCCGACGAGGACAGCTACGGCGACGGGGATTTCCTGGACGCCGACGCCGGCCAGCCCGCGGCGATGGCCGACCAGTACACCGCGTCCACCGCGACGACCGGCCAGTTCCCGACCGGGCAGCGCCCGTTCCCCGGTGAGGAGCCGACCCAGACCCAGGACCGGTTCCCGTCGGCCACCGGCCAGTTCCCGGCCTCCCCCACGGGCCGGTTCCCGGAGCCGTCGCCGTTCATCTCGGGCACGGACTAGCGGGACCGGTATCGGCCAGCGGGGATCAGCGGAGGCGGACGGGAATCGAACCCGCCGACGACGCGGCGCGCCGTCCGTCGGTTTTGAAGACCGGGGGGGCCACCAGGCACCCTGACGCCTCCGGGACGAGACCTTACCCGGCGCGCTCATACAGCGCGTCGATCACGTCCGCGTACTTGGCGTGCACGATCCGGCGCTTCAGCTTGAGCGTCGGGGTCAGCTCCTCGCTCTCCGCCGTCCACTCCACCGGCAGCAGCCGGAACGCCTTGACCTGCTGGACCCGGGCCAGGTGGGTGTTGGCCGCGGCGACCGCGCCGGCGACCTCGGCCAGGACCTGCGGGTCCTCGGCCAGCTCGGCCAGGGACCCGGCCTCGATGCCGCGGGCGCGGGCCCACGCCGGGGCCACGTCACCATCCAGGGTGAGCAGCGCCACCACGTACCGGCGGCGGTCGCCGTAGGCCAGGGCCTGCCCGATCAGCGGGTGCGCGACCAGCAGGTTCTCGATCGCCGCGGGCGCGATGTTCTCCCCGCCCGCCGTGATGATCAGCTCCTTCTTGCGGTCGATCACGCGCAGGAAGCCGTCCTCGTCCAGGGCGCCGATGTCGCCGGTGTGCAGCCAGCCCCCGGCGTCCAGCAGCTCCGCGGTCAGCTCGGGCAGGTTCAGGTAGCCCGGCGTGTTCAGCGGCCCGCGGGTCAGGATCTCCCCGTCCTCAGCGATCCGCACCTCGCAGCCCGGCTGCGCCCGCCCGACCGTGCCGAGCCGGAACGCGGCCTCGGTGTTGGCGGTGAACGCCCCGGTGGTCTCGGTCATCCCGTACACGTCCAGGATGCTCAGGCCCAGGCCCGCGAAGAACTCACCCGCGTCGGGCGGCAGCGGCGCCGCGCCGCTCACCGCGATCTCCAGGTCGCCCAGGCCGAGCAGCGACCGGATCGGCCGCAGCACCCGCGCCTCGGCCGCCGCGAACTCGGCCGCCAGCTCAGCGGAGGTGACGTGCCCGTACTGGCGGCTGCGGACGTACGCGCAGCCCGGTGTCCATGGCCGCCGCGACCGCCGCCCTGCGGTCCGCGTCGGCCTCGGCGGCCAGCAGGGCCTGGATGCCGGCCTGGATCTTCTCCCACACCCGCGGCACCGCGAAGAATGCCGTGGGCTTCACGTCCGCGACGGTGGCGACCAGCCCCGTGGCCGCGTTCGGGCAGAAAAACACCTGCCATCCGCTGTGGATGGCCAGGTACAGGGTGAACGCCCGCTCCGCGATATGGGCCATCGGCAGGTAGGACACCCACCGCGCGTTGTCCCGCGCGCTGCCGCCCTCCCGGAAGCAGGCCAGCTGGTAGGCGATGTTGGCATGGGTCAGGATGACGCCCTTGGACACCCCGGTCGTGCCCGACGTGTACAGCAGGGTCAGCGGGTCGCCCGGCGCGATCGCCGCCAGCCGGGCCTCGACCTGGCCAGCCAGCTCATCCCACCGGCGCTCGCCCAGCGCGGCGAAGCTGGCCCATGACAGGTACGGATCCGACGGCGGGCAGGCCGCCTCGTCGCGGACGATGACGTGCCGCAGGCCGGGCATCTGGCTCAGCACCGGCTGCCACCGGGCCAGCTCGGCCGGGCCGTCCAGCACCGCGATCCGGGCGTCGCAGTCGGCGGCCATGTAGGCGACCTGGTCCGGGGCCAGCGTCGGGTAGAACGTCACCGGCACCCCTCCGGCGTGCATGGTGCCCAGGTCGGCCAGCACGTGCTCCATCCGGTTGGGCAGCATCAGCGCCACCTTCTCGCCCGGCTCCAGGCCCAGCGCCAGGAACCCGGCGGCCAGCCGCAGGGCCCGGTCCCGGGTCTGCGCCCAGGTCAGCACCTGCCACGGCCCGGTCCCGTCCCGGTCGGCGTAGGCGGGCAGCTCGGCCCACCGCGCGGCGGTCTCCCGCAGCAGGCCGGTCATCGTCTGGCCGTCGCTCTGGCGCTCCATGGCCGCCCGTTCTTCCAGCACGTACTCCGTCATCACGCACCTCCGGGAGACCATTCGGGCCGCAGTCCTCATACAGTTTCGGGCATGACCAGTCCACTGGGAATAGGTACGAGGCTCACGCAATTCGCCCGCGGCGGCGGCTGCGCCTGCAAGATCCCGCCCGGTGAGCTCGAGGCCGCGGTGGCCCGGCTGATCCCGGCCGTCCGCGACCCCGACCTCCTCATCGGGGTGGAACACGGTGACGACGCCGCCGTGGTGCGGATCAGCGACGGCCGGGCGGTGGTGGCCACCGCCGACTTCTTCACCCCGGTCGCCGACGACGCCTACACGTTCGGCCGGATCGCCGCCACCAACGCCCTGTCCGACGTGTACGCCGTCGGCGGCGAGCCCCTGGTCGCGCTCAACCTGCTGGGCTGGCCGCGCGACGTGCTGAGCGCCGACCTGGCCGCCGAGGTGCTGCGCGGCGGCCTGGACGCGGCCCGCGCGGCGGGCTGCCACGTGGCCGGCGGCCACAGCATCGACGACCCGGAGCCCAAGTACGGCATGGCCGTCACCGGCCTGGCCGACCCGGCCGCCCTGCTGCGCATCGACGCCGGCCGCCCCGGCCTGCCGCTGTCCCTGACCAAGCCCCTGGGCACCGGGGTCCTGAACGCCTGGCACAAGGCCACCGGGGAGGTCAGCCCCGAGGCGATCGAGGTCATGACTACCCTGAACGCCGGCGCGAGCCGGGCCGCGCTCGCCGCCGGGATCACCTGCGCCACTGACGTGACCGGCTTCGGCCTGCTCGGCCACCTGTACAAGCTGGCCCGGTCCAGCGGCGTCACCGCCGTCATCGACCACGCCGCCATCCCGCTGATCAGCGGCACCCGGGCCGCCCTGCGCGGCCGGCCACCTGCCCGGCGGCAGCCGCCGCAACCTGGACTGGGTGGCCCCGCACACCGACGCGAGGCGGGTCAGCGAGGATGACCTGCTGCTGCTGGCCGACGCCCAGACCTCGGGCGGCCTGCTGGTGGCGGGCGAGATCCCCGGCGCCCCGGTGATCGGCGAGCTGGTCCCCCGCGGCCCGGCGGTCCTGGTCATCCGCTAACCGGGGTCATCGGCAGTCAAACCCCGGTACATCGCGGCGCCGCACACTGGAAGCTACCGGGGCCAGCGCAGCTGAGATGAGGAACGATGGCGAACAGCGTGATCAGCCGGCTGGAGTCCTTAGCCGGCGAGCTCGCCGGCCTGGGCTGGCCGTCCGCACTGGACGAGCCCCCTGGCCGGATCCCGTCCCTGCACGTCCGCAACCCCGAGCCCGGCGCCGCCGCCCTGGCCGAGCACATCTACGCCCAGCCCCGCCGCGACGGCACGTGGGCCTACTGGTGGCCCTGGGCCCAGGCCATCGACGCCGACACCCCGGCCCGCGCCGCCGCCATGATCACCCGCGCCCTCCGGCCAGCCATCCCGGCTGCGCTGACCAGGACCCGGTGCACGTCGACGGTGACCTGGCCCGGCCCGGCCGTCCGCAGCTCACCGACGAACGACGTGGTGTTGAGCCAGGCCAGGGCCGGGGCGGCGGTCTCGAAGCAGGGCCGGGTGGGGCACGTCCAGGGCGCGGGCCGGCCCGTGACCGGGTCGCGGTCCCGGCCGGGGCCGAAGCCGTCGTTGGTGACGGCGATGATGTCGCCGCCGTCGGACAGGATCTCGTAGCGGGCCCAGAGGTGGATAGCGCCGTCGGAGCGGGTGACGTTCCAGTCGGTGCCGCCGGGCAGCACCTCGCCGTTGAGGACCGGCCCGGCCACGGTGCCGCCGGTGATGCCGATGACCCGCCGGTAGCCCGATGGCGTGGTGCCGATCTCCCGTGCCTCGGCGATGTCGGCGGTGATGGTGAACGCGTGCTCGAGCGACAAGGTCATCGGTGCCTCCGGGGTGAGATGTCAGCGCATTCCCTGCTTACCAGGGCGGGCCGGGCCAGGGAGGCACATCGCCCGGAGGGTGATGATGCGCACGCCGGGCGCATCATCAGGCAGCGGCGGCGGGTGGCCCGTGGCTGTGCAGGATCTTCCGGCCGTCGGGGCTGGCTGCCGTGGTGGTGCCGTCGGCGTTGAGGACCAGGCCCAGCCGCATCGGTGGATCAGGTGCAGGTGGTGGAAACCGCACAGCAAGGCCAGGTTGGTCAGCGAGGTCGGGCCGCCGCGGGAGCGCGGGGTGAGGTGGTGGACGTGGCACCGGGCGGGTTTCTGGTGACAGCCGGGGAAGGCGCAGTGCCGGTCCCGGACGATCACCGCGCGGCGCAGATGCGGCGGCACGGTCGCCGTGGGGCTGGTGATGTCCAGGGGCAGGCTGACGCCGGCGCCGAGCGGGCCGGGCAGGCCGGCGCGCAGGGCGGATGCCAGTCCGGCGGGGCCGGAGAGCATCGCGGTGGCGTAGCGGAGCAGCGTGGCCTGCAGCCGGTCGAAGCTGTCGCCGACGGTGGCGGTCGGGTCCTGGCCAGCCAGGTAGACGCGGACGGCGGAGGCCACTACCTCGGGGTCAAGATGGCCGGTCACGATCGTCGCGATCCTGGCGTCGCACGCGTACGCCTGCGCGGCGGCCGGGGTGGTCAGCCAGCCGGGCTCGCCGTCGCCGGCCGCGCGGCCGGCCGCGAACGCGCCCGCCGTGCCCGTCCGGTCAGCCTCGCCGGCGTCTCCTGTGTCGGCGGGGCTGAGCCGGCCGAGGATCTGGTCGAGGTTGGCGTGGACCAGCATCTGGGCGGGCTGGCCGGCGATGTCGGGGAGGGCGCCGGTGGCCAGGAGCATCCGGGCCGCTTCCTCCAGGGCGTCGTGGTGACGCTGGCCGGCTGAGCGGTCGTCTTCCGGGCCGGCCTTCTTGCCCAGGGCGTCCAGGAGCGCCGCGACCGCGGCGGCGCATTCGGGGGTGAGATTGGCCTCCAGGCGGCCGGCTCCCCGGAAGTGCAGGTCCAGGCGGAGCCAGCGGTCCTCGTAGCCGTCGTCGGGGCCGGCCGGGGGGCCGTCGGGGTCGGGCGGCGCGCTGCGCTCGTACATCTCGCGGGCCAGGCCGGACAGGTCGGCCAGGTCGGCGCCGCCGGACGCGGCGGTCAGCAGGATCTCGTCGGCGGCATCGCGGACGTCGGGCGGGAGCTTGTCGGTCCAGTCGCAGAGCTGCCGCGCCCAGGACGGGGAGATCGCGCTGGCGGCCAGGGCAGCGGCCACGCGGGGGTGCGCGGCCAGCCGCTTCATCCAGCCGACCTCGGCGCTGGCCGCGCTCAGCGTGACCCGGGTCTGCCAGCGCAGCCACGACCGCGTGGTCGGCTGGCCGTCGGCGACCGATGCGTCCTGGGCCGTGAATGCCGACAGGAGGCGGGACCGGGCGGCTACGTGCGCGGCCTCGGCCCGGCCCAGTCCGTGCAGGCACCGGGCCAGCGTGTCGGCCGGGAGAGCGGTCGCGTCGGCGGACGCCAGGACCGCCAGGCCCGCCTCGATGGCCGCCATGGCCTCGGCTACCCCGCAGTCCGGCGGCGCGTCATGGTCGGGCGGCTCATGAGAGCCTGGCAGCTCATGAAACCCGGGGGACGCGGGCGGCGGACCGGATGCCACAACACCCAGGCCGACCTGCGCTGGCGGCCCGCCATCGGCCAGTGGCGCTGCCCCGGCCACGCCAGGATCAGGCGACTCGCTGGCCAGCGGGCCGGACGCATTCGGGCCGGGCGGGGACACCGGAAACCACCTCCATCCGCCTCCGGCCGTCAGCCGGGGAGGCGGCGCGCGAACCAGGGCGCGGGCACGTCGGGCACCCGCGCTGGGCACGATGCAGGGTTTGACCTGCTGGAGGGGCCGCCCGCCGGGACAAGGAGGGCTCCGCCAGAACGGAGCCCGTCATCGTTCGGGCCATGAGCATCTATGGTCCCGGTAGCGCCGGTCTCTCTATCGAATCTAGTATCGATCCTAGCATATGACCCGATATCAGTCGAACTGAGTAATGAACGCCTGGCGGTCAGGGGATGAGGACGATCTTGCCGTGGACGTGGCCGGTGGCCAGCTCGGCGTAGGCCTCGCGGACCTTGTCCAGCGGGTACGTGGCGGCGACGGGGAAGTCCAGGTCGCCGGCCGCGATCAGGGCGGCCAGCTCGGCCAGGACGGCGGCGCTGGCGCCGGCCGCGTTGCCCTCGGCCTTGATGCCCAGGCGCTGGGCGAGGTCGAACCGGACGATGGTGTCGATGCGGGCGGGCTCGATGCCCAGGTCCAGGGCCAGCTGGACATAGTCCGCGCCGAACGTGTCGATGAACGCGGCCGGGTGCGGCGCCGCGGCCCGGATGCGGTCGGCCGCACCGGGGCCGTAGCTGACCGGGATCGCGCCGCGGCTGGCCAGCCAGGCGTGATTGGGCTCGCTGGCCAGGCCGATGACGGTGGCGCCGGCCCGGCGGGCGAGCTGGACGGCGAGGCTGCCGACGCCGCCGGCCGCGCCGGAGACGACCACGGCGTCGCCGGGGGCCAGGGCCACCGCGCGGACCGCGGCCCAGGCGGTGGCGCCGGTCACGAACAGCGAGCCGGCCGCCTCCCAGGACAGGGCCGCGGGCTTGGCGGTCAGCTCGGCGGCCTTCGTGACCACGTACTCGGCCTGGCTGGCCCGGTTGTCGGTCCAGCCCAGGACCTCATCGCCGGCGGCCAGTCCGGTGACGCCGGGGCCGGTCGCGGCGACGACGCCGGCCAGGTCACTGCCCTGGCCGGACGGGAACGTGGCGGGCCAGCGCTCGTGCAGCAGGCCCTCGCGGATCTTCGCCTCGCCGGGGTTGATGCCCGCCGCGCCGGACACCCACCAGCACCTCGCCGGGGCCGGGCTCCGGCCGGGGTACCTCGGCCACCTGCAGGACGTCTGCATCGCCGTAGTGATCGAACCGCACTGCCCTCGGCATGAGACCTCGCCTCCGCCTCGCGTCTCGGTTGCTGTCCAGTTCTGGCAACCGCCGCGCCCGGCTGGTTATGCCACGAGCCCGGGGCCAAAAGAAAGAAGGCTGCCAGAGCCCGCACGACTCCGCAGCCTTACAACACCAACCTTACCCCGAATGGCAAATTAGCGCAAATAGATTGCTTCTGCAATTATTTCGCATTTAGTTTGGTCGCATGGCGGCGGGCGGCAGCGGGACTCATCTGGGCGTGGCCAGCGCGGAGTACCGGTGGTACGTCGCGGCGCAGGTGCTGTCGGTCGTCGGCACGATGATGGGGTACACGGCGCTGTTCTGGCTGGCCCCGCACACCAGCTGGCTGGCCCCGCACACCCGGCCCAGCGGGGGCGCGGGGCTGTCGGCGGTGGTGGCGGCGCAGAGCCTTCCGATGCTGGTGTTCAGCCGCCGGGCCGGGGCCATCGTGGCCCGCCACCGCGCGCCGGGCGTGCTGACCGTGACCCAGGCGCTGCTGGCCGCCGGGTCGCTGGCCATCGGCATCCCGCTGCTGGCGGGCTGGATGACGATCTGGTACCTGGCCGTGGTGGCGCTGCTGACCGGGTGCGTGCAGACGGTGGACCTGACCGCCCGGCAGACCCTGATGCTCGACCTGGTCGGGCGGGATGAGCTGCGCCGGGGCACGTCGCTGTACGCCACGGCGACCAGCGTGGCCAAGGTGGCCGGGCCGGGCGTGGCCGGGGTGATCATCGCGGCGACCGGCGAGACGGCGGTGTTCTTCGCCGACGCGGCGTCGTTCCTGGGCGTGATCGCGGTCGTGGCGGTGCTGGCCCGGCGGGTGGGGGCGGTTACCGCGCCGGCCGATGGCGGTACCGCGGGCCGGCGGCTGCGATGGGTGGCGGACCTGCCGGCGGGCATCCGGGCGGCGGTGGGGATCGCGCTGCTGCTGGGCGGGTTCGGGCTGCAGTTCGCGGTGACCGGGCCGCTGATGGAGATCCAGGTGTTCGGCGGGAGCGCGGCGGGCTACGGGCTGTTCGGCACGCTGACGGCGGTCGGCGCGGTGGGCGGGGCGTGGGTCTCGTCCCGGCGGCGGGACCCGGGGCGGTCGGAGTTCCTGGCCTGGGCGGCGGTGTTCGGCGCGGCCGAGTGCCTGGCCGCGGTGGCGCCCGGCGTGTGGGCCTATGACCTGCTGATGGTGGTGATCGGCGGGGCGACCCAGCTGTTCGCGGTCAGCGCGACGGTCTACATCCAGCAGGCCGCCCCGGCGGCCCAGCGGGGACACGCGCTGAGCGCGTACAACGCGGCGTTCATCGGGTTCGTGCCGGCAGGCGCGGTGGCGGTGGCGGCGCTGGCCGCGGCCGTCGGCGTGCGCTGGGCGCTGGCCGGGCCCGGCCTGGCCACGGCCGCCGGAGCGGCGCTCCTGCTGGCTGGGCGGCGGCTCTCCCCGAGCCCGCGGGCGGCCAGCGCCGGCCCCGAGGCGGCGTCCTGAGCAGGAAGACGTTCCGCCCATGATCGTGACCGTGTTTACGTTAACATCCCCGGAAAATCGGTCACGATCATGGGACAGCTCGCCTGGCCGGGGCGCGAACCCCTTCCGCCTGCCTACCCGTAGCGCCGCCGTGACGCAGATGACCGTGCTGGGCTCCTGCGGGGCGTGGCCCGAGGCGGGCCAGGCGTGCAGCGGCTACCTGGTCGAGCACGACGGCTTCCGGCTGCTGGTCAACGCCGGCTATGCGATCATGCCGCGACTGCTGGAGCACGTCCGCGCCGACCGGGTGGACGCGGTGTTCATCAGCCACGGTCACCCCGATCACTGCGCCGACCTCAGCCCGCTGCTGCGGGCGCGGGCGCTGGCCGACTACCCGGCGCCGCGACTGCCGGTGTACGCGCTGCGCGGCGCGCTGGACGCGGTCCTGGCGCTGGACCCGGTACGGGGCGTCGCTGACGCCTGCGAGGTACGGGAGATCGTCCCCGGCCGCCACCTGGAGATCGGGCCGTTCGCCGCCGAGACCCGACTGCTCCCCCACTGGGTGCCCAATGCCGGGCTGCGGCTGACCGCTGACGACATCTCGGTCGGCTACACCGGCGACAGCGGCCCCAGCCCGGACCTGGACGACCTGGCCAGGGACGCCGCCCTGCTGCTGGCCGAGGCCACCTATCCGGACGAGGCGCCCGACGGTGACCGGCCCTACATCTCCAGTGCCCGGGAGGCGGGCCGGCTGGCCCGGCGGACCGGGGCCGGGCGCCTGGTCCTGACCCACCTGTGGCCCGGCACCGACCGCAGCGAGGCCCTGGCTTCCGCGACCGCCGGGTACGACGGCCCGGTCAGCGTCGCTACGGCTGGCCGGACGCTGGACCCCGCTGCGCCGCGATGACGTACTGCGGGTCGGCCACCGACGCCGGCCCGGCCCGGAACACCCCGAACCGGGTCGTCACCGACCCGGCCGCCAGCAGCCCGGCGGCGGCCACGGCCGCGACCCGGCTGCGCGGCGCGGCCAGGGCGACCAGCGCGCCGCCGGGGGTGAGCCACCGGGCCGCCCGCATCATCTCCCCGGCCCCGCCCTGGTGGTAGGTCTCCAGCGCCCGGCCGGGCCGGGCCGAGCGCTCCAGGTGCGTGGCGGCGGCGATCTCCAGGGCCGCGCCGAGCACGGCCAGGCGCGCCGCCGGAAGCCGCTCGGCGGCCGGGGCCAGCGCGGTCGCGGCCAGGCCCGCCGCGCCGGCCGAGGCCATGGCGCTGCCGGCGAACAGGAACGGCAGCTGGCGCTGGGCCTCGTGCCAGGCGGGCACGGCGGTGTTGGCCAGCAGCACGCTGGCGTAGGTGGCCAGCAGGGGGCCGGTCAGCGCGGACGCGGCGCCGGCGGCGGCGCCCAGGCGCGGGAGCACCCGGGTGACGTCGCTGGCCGCGGCGGCGCCGGCCAGCGAGGCGTGCCCGGCCAGCAGCCAGGAGCCCATGCTCATCGGGGAGGTCGGCTTGGCCACCCGGAGCATGTTGAGGAACCGCTCGGGGCGGCCTAGCTCGGCGACCAGGAACCCGGTGCCGCCGGCCGCCGCGGCGGCGGCGGTCAGCCGCCCGGCCCGGGCCAGCGAGCGGCGGCCGGTGGCCGCGGCCGCCGCGCCCATCACCGCCGACGCGCCGGACAGCCCGCCCAGGAACAGGTAAAGCGGCAGGTGCGGCTCCTTCCAGCGGGGCAGCTTCAGGATCGGGCGGCCGTAGTAGGAGCGGAACTCGGCCTCGGGTACCTGGGCCTCCTCAGTCACGGGCGCCGCCCGGCGAAGGCCAGGGCCACGCCCGCCGCGATCAGGCCGGCCGCGACGCCCGCCCGCCGCCACATGGCGGGCAGGTCCCGGGTGGTGACCACCGGGTCCGGCGGCAGGCCGTACACCTCCGGCTCATCCAGCAGCAGGAAGAACGCGCCGGCCCCGCCGATCCCGTCCTCCGGGTCATCCCCGTACAGCCGGGCCTCCGTGGTCCCGGCGGCGTGCAGGTCAGCCAGCCGGACCTCGGCGATGGCCCGCAGCTCATCCAGCGGGCCGAACTGGATCGAGTCGGTCGGGCAGGCCGTGGCGCAGGCCGGCTCCAGGCCGCCGCGCAGCCGGTCGTAGCACATGGTGCACTTCCAGGCCCGGCCGTCGCCCTCGCGGCGGTCGATGACGCCGAACGGGCAGGCCGACACGCAGTAGGCGCAGCCGTTGCAGACGTCGGGCTGGACGATCACGGTGCCGAACTCGGTGCGGACCAGCGCCCCGGTCGGGCACACGTCCAGGCAGGCGGCGTGGGTGCAGTGCTTGCACACGTCCGAGGCCATCAGCCAGCGGCCCGCCCCGTCGACATCGAGCAGGTCCGTGGCCTGCTCGATGAACGCCACGTGCCGCCAGGCGTTGGACCCCAGCGCGCCGGTGTTGTCATACGACATGCCGGTCAGGGACAGGTCGCCGGAGCCGGGCTCGGGCAGCCCGTTCCACTCCTTGCAGGCCACCTCGCACGCCTTGCACCCGATGCAGACGCTGGTGTCGGTGAAGAACCCGACCCGCTCGGGGTGCCCCGCGGCGTAGCCCGCGTCCCCCGCGACGTCCGGCAGCGGTCCGGACAGTCGATTCCCGGGTTTGCGGTTACCAGTCATGGCCCCTCTTCCAGCCCGGCCGCGCTCCGGTAGCCGGCCACCAGCTCCGCGCGGGCCTGCCCGCGCGGACGGCGGCCGGGCCGGATGTCGCAGGTCGCGGCCTTGCTTTCCTGGATGAACACGTTCGGGTCCAGCGCGAAGGGCAGCAGGTCGTTGACCGAGTCGCCGGTCACCAGGCCCTCGGCGCCCCAGTGGTAGGGCAGCCCGACCTGCTGGATGACGCCCGCGCCGGGCAGCCGCAGCGGCCGCAGCCGCCGGGTGACCAGCACCCGGGCCTCGATCGCGGCCCGGGCGGTGATGATCGTGGCCCAGCCGCCGTTCTCCAGCCCGCGCTCGCGGGCCAGCGACGGCGACACCTCGCAGAACAGCTCGGGCTGCAGCTCGGCCAGGCGGCCCAGGGTGCGGCTCATCGACCCGGCGGTGTGGTGCTCGGTCAGCCGGTAGGTGGTGACCACGTACGGGAACGCGGCCGCGTGGCCGGCGAGCTGGGCGCGGGTCGGCCGCCGGTCGGAGTACAGGATCGCCACCGGGCTGTTGTCCTGGCCGTAGACGGTGTTGCGCAGCGGCGACTCCATGGCCTCGAAGTGGGCCGGGAGCGGCCCGTCGGCCAGCCCGGACGACACGAACAGGGCGGCCTTGCCGTTGGCCTGGAGGATGAACGGGTCGGCGCCGCCGATGGCGGCCCGGCTGCGGGCGCCGGGCGGCGGCACGTAGTCCGGCGGCTTGGTCTTCTCGAAGTCGGGCACGTCGTGGCCGGTCCACTCGCGCGCCTCGGCGTCCCACCAGACGTAGGCCTTGGCCGCGCTCCACGGGCGGCCGTCGGGGTCGGCCGAGGCCCGGTTGTACAGGATCCGCCGGTTGGCGGGCCAGGCCCAGCCCCACTCCGGCGCGACCCAGGTCTGCTCGGCCTGCGGGCGGCGGCGGGCGGTCTGGTTGACCCCGCCCGCGTAGCAGCCGGCGTGGATCCAGCTGCCGCACGCGGTCGACCCGTCGTCGGCTAGCTGGGTGAACGTGGCCAGCGGCGAGCCGTCGGCGGCATAGCCGTTGAGCTCGGCCAGGACCGCCTCGGCGGACGGCTCGTCGCGCGGGCCGTGTACCGGGTAGTCCCAGGTCAGGTCCAGCACCGGCCGGTCCCGCGGCTCGGCAGACCCGGCCAGCCGGGCCCGGATGCGCCGGCCCAGGTGGTAGATGAACGACAGGTCGCTGCGGGCGTCGCCGGGCGGCGCGAGGGCCTCGGCGTGCCACTGCAGCAGCCGCTGGGTGTTGGTGAAGCTGCCCGCCTTCTCCACGTGCGCGGCGGCGGGCAGGAAGAACACCTCGGTGCCGATCCGCTCGGCCGCGAGCTCGCCGCTCTCGATCTCCGGGCCGGTCTTCCAGAACGTGGCGCTCTCGATCAGCGTCAGGTCCTTGACCACCAGCCAGTCCAGGCTGGCCAGCGCGAGGCGCTGCAGCCGGCCGCCGGCCGACCCGACGGCGGGGTTCTCGCCCAGCAGGAAGTACCCCTTCACCTTCTTGTCGATCATGTCCAGCACGGTGCGGTAGGTGCCGTGGTCACCGGTGATCCGGGGCAGGTAGTGGAAGCAGAACTGGTTCTCCGCCGTGGCCGCGTCGCCGAACCACGACCTGAGCATGCTGACCAGGTAGGCCCGCTTGTCCCCCCAGAACCCGGTATCCGGGATCTTGGCCAGGTACTCCTCCAGGCCCTCCCCCGGCCCCGGCATCGGCAGGTAGCCGCCGAGCAGGTGGAACAGCGTCGGCACGTCGGTCGCGCCCTGGATGTTGGCGTGCCCGCGCAGGGCCAGGATGCCGCCGCCGGGCCGGCCCATGTTGCCCAGCAGCATCTGCAGGATCGAGGCGGTCCGGATGTGCTGCACCCCGGTGCTGTGCTGGGTCCAGCCGACCGCGTACACCCAGGCGGTGGTCTTGTCCCGGCCGCTGCAGGCGACCAGCGTGTCGGCGATCCGGGCGAACTCCGCCGGGGCGATCCCGCAGACCTGCTCGGCCAGTTCCGGGGTGTACCGGGCGAAGTGCCGCCTGAGCACCTGGAACACGCACCGCGGGTGGGTCAGCGTGGGATCCTTGTCCCCGGTCGGCTGCCAGCTCTTGTTGTCGTAGCTGCGGGTTTCCGGGTCGTAGCCGGAGAACAGCCCGTCGCCGTCCTCGGCGTCGGTGAACTCCTCGGGCAGGATGTCGGCCGCGTTGGTGTAGGCGGTGACGTACTCGCGGAACTCGTGCCCGCCGGACAGCACGTGGTTGATCAGGGCGCCCAGGAACACGATGTCGCCGCCCGCCCGGGTCGGCACGTGCATGCTGGCCAGCGCGCTGGTCCGGGTGAACCGCGGGTCGACGTGGATCACCGTGGCGCCGCGCTTGCGGGCCTCCACCACCCACTGGAACGCGACCGGGTGGCACTCGGCCATGTTCGAGCCGCAGATGACGATGGCGTCCGAGTTAGTAAGGTCACGCGGGAACGTGGTGGCGCCGCCGCGGCCGAAGCTCGTCCCCAGACCGGGAACGGTGGCGGAGTGTCATATCCGGGCCTGGTTCTCGATCTGGACGGCGCCCAGCGCGGTCCAGAGCTTGTTGATGAGGTAGTTCTCCTCGTTGTCCAGGGTGGCCCCGCCCAGGCTGGCGAACCCCAGCGTGCGATGCACGTCCCGGCCCTGCCAGGTCTCCTGCCAGGTCTGCGCCCGGGTGGCCAGCACCCGGTCGGCGATCATGTCCATCGCCTGGTCCAGGTCCAGCGGCTCCCACCCGGTGCCGTACGGCCGCCGGTACAGCACCTTCTGCTGCCGGCCGGCGTGGGTGACCAGTTCCTTGCTGGCCGCGCCCTTGGGGCACAGGCGGCCGCGGGAGACCGGGCTGTCCGGGTCGCCCTCGATCTGGGTCACGGTGTCCCGGCCGCCGATGTTCTGCACGAACACCCGCTGGCCGCAGCCCACCGCGCAGTACGGGCAGACCGACGCCACGACCCGGTCGGCGGCCTGCGTGCGGGGCGCGGCCGCCTCGGTGTGCGGGGACCGCACCGCCTGGCCGCGGCCAAGGTCGTCCCGCCCGGTCACCTGCCGGTACACCGGCCAGTTCGTAACCAGGCCGCGCGGGTCAAGCCGCGCGAGCCATGCCCCTATCAAATCGGACGCGTGCTGAGAAGATCAAGGCATGGTACGAAACGAGGGGCACGGGGGGACACCGGCATGACACGCCGGACTTCGCGGCGGCGGATCCTGCGGGTCACCACGGGCGGGTCGCCCGACGGCGGCGCGAGCCGGTCCGAGCGGGCCGACCTGCTGGCCGCCGAGGAGCCGCTGGGCATCCGCATCGGCGGCCAGGCCGTCACCCTGACCATGCGAACGCCCGGGGATGACCTGGATCTCGTGGCCGGGTTCCTGGTCAGCGAGGGCATCGCCGCGGTCGGCGGCGGACATCCGCGACATCATGATCTGCTCGGGCGAGCGCTGCGGGCACCCGGAACACGACCCGGAGACGCTGGGCAACGTGGCCGACGTGACGCTGGCGCCCGGCCGGTCCGTGCGGGCCGCCCAGCAGCGCGGCTTCCTGACCACCAGCGCGTGCGGCGTCTGCGGGAAAACCAGCATCGCGGAGCTGGCCGTTACCTCCCGATATGACCTCACCGCGGACGCGGTGCGGGTGGCGCCGGACGTCCTGGCCGGGCTGCCGGAGGCGCTGCGCCGGGCCCAGCGGGTGTTCGACCGGACCGGGGGGCTGCACGCCGCCGCGGTGTTCACGGCGGACGGCGACCTGCTGGTGGTGCGCGAGGACGTGGGGCGGCACAACGCGGTGGACAAGGTGGTCGGCTGGGCGCTGCGCGGCGGCCGGCTGCCGCTGGCCGGGTGCGTGCTGCTGGTCAGCGGCCGGGCGTCGTTCGAGCTGGTGCAGAAGGCGGTGCTGGCCGGGATCCCGGTGCTGGCCGCGGTGTCGGCGCCGTCGTCGCTGGCGGCCAGCCTGGCGCAGGAAGCCGGCCTGACCCTGGTCGGCTTCCTGCGCGGCGGCTCGATGAACGTCTACACCGGGGCGGAGCGGGTCACCCCGTAGCGGCGGGCTCCGCCGCCTCTTGCTGTTATCAGGGTCACCCGGTAGTGGCCGGGTCGAGCAGGCCGCGGCGGCGCCGGACGCCGAGGTCGACCTTGGTGAACACCGTGTCCACGGCCAGGCCGATGAGCAGGATGACGATCAGCGTGGCGGTGGCCCCGGCGAAGTCCAGGCTCTGCTGGTCCACGCTGAGCTGCTGGCCGATGGTGAACTGGCCGATGATCTGCACGACCAGCTCGCCGGCCATCAGGCTGCGCCAGGCGAACGCCCAGCCCTGCTTCATCCCCGCGATGTAGGCGGGCAGCGACGCGGGCAGGATCAGGTACCGGTACCGGGCGTAGCCGCGCAGCCCCATGGTCGCGCCGGCCCGCAGCAGCAGCGGCGGGGTGTAGTCCACCCCGGTGATCAGCCCGCCGGCGATCGACGGCGCGGCGCCGAGGATCACGACGAACAGGATCGCCGAGGTGTTCTCGCCGAACAGGATGATGGCGAACGGCACCCAGGCGATCGACGGCATGGTGGTCAGCGCGGTGATGATCGAGCCGAACGCGGCCCGCAGCGGCGGGACCCGGGACACCGCGATGCCGATCACCGTGCCGATCAGCAGGGCCAGGGCGTAGCCGAGCAGCGCGGTCTCCATGGTGGCGCCGATGACGCTCCACAGGTTTTGCCGGTGCAACGCCTGGTCCCACAGGTCGGCGAGAACCGGGCCGGGGCCCTTGAGCACGTAGCGCTTCCACCCCGTCAGGGTGACAGCCTCCCAGATGGCCAGCACCAGGATGACGGCCAGGGCCTTGGGCCACAGCGCGGCCCAGGCCCGGCGGGCGGCCCGGCCGGGGTCGCGTCCGGCGGGGCGCAGTTCCAGGCTGTCCAGCCCGCGCAGTGCCTGGTCAGCTGGCCATGACGCCCCATCTCCTCGCGCAGCCGGTCGGTGAGCCGGGCGGCCACCTCGCTGACCTCGGGGGAATCGATCCGCCGCGGGCCGGTGCGGGGCAGCGTCGTACTCGTCGATGACCCGGCCGGGGCGGCTGCTCAGCACGATGACGCGGTCGCCGAGCCGGGCCGCCTCCCGGACGTTGTGGGTGACGAACAGCACGGTCAGGGTCCGCTCGGCGCAGATCCGCTCCAGCTCGTCGTGCAGCAGGTCGCGGGTCATCGCGTCGAGGGCGCCGAACGGCTCGTCCATCAGCAGCACGTCGGCGTCCTGGGCCAGCGACCGGGCCAGCGCGGCGCGCTGGCGCATGCCGCCCGACAGCTCGTGCGGCCGCTTGCCGCTGAAGCCGTCCAGCCGCACGGTCCGCAGCAGCTCGCCGGCGCCGGTCCCGGCGCTCGGCCTTGGGCACCCCGATGGCCCGCAGGGCCAGCTCGACGTTGGCCGTGACGGTCAGCCACGGCAGCAGGGCCGTGCTCCTGGAACATCATCGCCACCCGCCGGCCGCCGGTGTCGACCTGGCCGGCGGTGGGCGGTCCAGGCCCGCGACCAGCGACAGCAGCGTGCTCTTGCCGCAGCCGGACGCGCCGATCAGGCAGATGAACTCGCCGTCGGCGCACGGTCAGCGACACCCGGTCCAGGGCCTGCACGGCGCCGGCTGCCGGTGCCGTAGACCTTGCTACACCTCGGTCAGCCGGACGCCGCGTCCCCGGACGCGCCAGACGGCGCCCCCCGGTCCGGGGGAGCGCCGCCTGGCGGTTGGTGACGCTCACGAGCTGACCGCCGGCTGGCCGTCAGCGGCCAGCAGCTTGTTCAGCGGGCCCAGGTCGTAGATCCCGCTGAGGTTGGTCACCGGCTTGAGCAGGCCGACCCCGACCGCGTTGTCCGCGTCGGTGATCAGCGACGGCCGCGATCGGGTCGTTGGTGAAGGTGATCTGCGTCGAACGACGCCGCCACGATGGAGGACTTCAGGCTCTTGCCGCTGAGCGCGGCGAGCTCGGCGTTGGCCGTCGGACTCGGCCTGGGTCTTGCTGGCTGGCGATGAAGATGTTGGCGTCGATCTGGCCCTTGAGCAGGTCGCTGATCACCGTCGGGTTGGCCTTGATGAACGACTGGGTCGGCGACCAGCTCGGTGGTGACGAACTGGCCCTGCGGCCACAGGCTGGCCTCGTTGACCAGCACGTGCCCGCCGTCGGCCAGCATCTCGGCGTCGTAGGGCGCGGGCTCCCAGCCGCCGGCGATCGAGCCGGACTTGAAGGCCAGCACCGCGTCGGAGTTCGGCGTGATCGGCGTGATCGGCACGTCGCCGCCGCCGGTCGAGGTGGCGGTCAGGCCCTTGCGTCTTGAGCCAGTGCCGCAGCGACACGTCCTGGGTGTTGCCCAGCGACGGCGTGGCCAGCTTCTGGCCCTTGAGCTGCGCCGCGCTGGTGATGCCCTTCTTGACCACCAGCTCGGCGCCGCCCGAGGCGGAGCCCGGAGATCACGCTGATCTCCTGCCGCCCGAGGTCTGCCAGGCCTTGATGGCCGGGTTGGGGCCGACGTACGCGGCGTCCAGCTGGCCGGCCAGCAGGGCCGTGGCCTCCTCGGTGCCGGTGCTGAACGGGTACAGCTTCAGCGTCACGTTCGGGCCGAGTTCCTTGGTGAAGTAGCCCTGCTTGATGGCGATCAGCGCGCTCGCGTGCGTGATGTTCTCCAGGAAGCCCAGCCGCAGCGTGACCTTGCTTGGCGGCCGCCGCGCTGCCGCTGGAGCCGCCGGAGCCGCCGGAGCCGCCGAGCCGAGGCAGACGACCCGCACCCGGCGGCCAGCACAGTGACGGCAGCCGCCGCGGCAGCCGCGGCCAGAGTACGTCGCATGTAGTCCACCTTTTTTCCGATTGAGTTAGTAGGCCTTAGATTTATAGCATATTCCCGATAGGGAATCCACAGATGTTCGCGCGAACACCCTGGCCGCAGGAGACATCGGGGTGATTCCGGCGAGAGCGGACAGACAGCCTGTAACCAGGCCATAGACGGGCAGCGAGCGCGGCTAGCCCTGGCCGCCGACGTCCTTGACGGAAACGCCGGGGACCGAACAGCGGGAAACGCATCAGGCACGCGCTGCAGCCGGGCCAGGTCGGCGCGCGCTGGCGTGACTGAGCGTCATAGCGCAGCGAGGACGGCGCGCGCCGGTGCCGGGCACGGCCGGGCCGGCGCCGGGCGCAGCCCCGGCAGGCCCGAGCAGGCGCGCCCGGACGGCGGCGATGATGGCCGGGGTGGTGTCGGGCCGGAAGTTCACGGTGGCCCGCTGCCGGCTGAGCGCGGCGTCGGCGCTGCCGCAGCCCGCCAGCAGGGCCAGGCCGGCCGCCGCGGCGACGGCGGCCGCGCGCCGCCCGGGCGGGCCGCGCCTCAATCCCCCTCGTCTCCCGGTGTCCATCGGCGTCAAGCCCTGGACGGCCGGGAACTTCTGCAGGCACTGCTGCAGCTGGGCCACGTTGGCGTCCGTGGCGTTGTGGTGTCGTACCGCACGCCGTCGATCAGGTTGAGCACCGTGTGCTGCTTGGGGAACGGGAGCGGCCGTGACGTTCGGGATATGCGAGCAGGCCGCCCGGATGTGCTGCAGCTGGGCCACGCGTGGTGCTGGGCTTGAGCGTCGACCTCGACCCACTGCTGGCCGAGCGCGGCGTCGAACTTGGCGCAGCCCGCCAGCGCCACGGCCAGCGCCGCGGCCCCGGCGGCCAGCATAGGGACTCTAGCCAGCACGGGGACGGTCGCGGCGCGACGAGGTAGTGACACGCACTGAAGCCTACGACCGGCCGTAGCGGCACTAAGTGCGACGGCTGCCGCGGATCGCCTATATGTTTGGCCTCACACTCCGACATGCGGGAGGCGTTCGCATGGCCGGGCTCATCGAGGACTACGCGCTCATCGGCGACATGCAGTCCGCGGCACTCGTCAGCCGCGACGGGTGCGTGGACTGGCTGTGCCTGCCCCGGTTCGACTCCGACGCCTGCTTCGCCGCGCTGCTGGGCGATGAGACCAACGGCCAGTGGCAGATCAGCCCGACCGTGGCCGAGGGCCCGGAACCGCGCCGCGGCGAGGTCAGCCGCCGCTACGAGGACGGCACGCTCATCCTCGAGACGACCTGGCACACGATGAGCGGCACCGTGACGGTGACCGACTTCATGCCGCCCCGCGACGGCGAGCAGCCGGTGCTGGTCCGGATCGTCGACCGGCGTCGCGGGCGCGGTCGAGATGGACTGCGTGCTGCGGTCCGGTTCGGCTACGGCAGGGTGCTGCCGTGGATGCGGCGGGTCGATCACTGCCTGTCGGCGGTCGCCGGCCCGGACGCGGTCTGGCTGCGCACCCCGGTGCGGCTGATCGGGCGCAGCATGCGGCACGAGGCCACCTTCACGGTGCGGGCGGGCGAGGCCGGTCCCGTTCGTGCTGTGCTGGATGCCCTCGCACGCCGGGGCGCCCGAGGTCACCGACGCCGCACGCCGACGGGCCTGCTGGAGCGCACCCGCGAGTTCTGGTCCGGCTGGACCGCCGGGTGCGGCTACCGCGGCGAGTACGCCGAGCGCCGTGCTGCGCTCCCTGATCACGCTCAAGGCCCTGACCTACGCCCCGACCGGCGGGATCGTGGCCGCGCCGACCACCTCGCTGCCCGAGGACCTCGGCGGCGTGCGCAACTGGGACTACCGGTACTGCTGGCTGCGCGACGCGACGATCACCCTGGAGGCGCTGCTGCGCACCGGGCTACACGGCCGAGGCGGCGGCCTGGCGCGAGTGGCTGGAGCGGGCCGTCGCCGGGAGCGCCCGGGACGTGCAGATCATGTACGGGGTGGCGGGCGAGCGGCGGCTGGCCGAGTGGGAGGCCACCTGGCTGCCGGGCTATGAGAGCTCGGCGCCGGTGCGGATCGGCAACGCCGCCGTCGACCAGCGCCAGCTCGACGTGTACGGCGAGGTCATCGACGCGCTGACGCTGGGCAAGCAGGCCGGGCTGCGGTTCGACCGGCACACCTGGGCGCTGGTCCGCCAGCTGCTGGAGTTCCTGGAGAAGCACTGGGACGAGCCGGACGAGGGCATCTGGGAGGTGCGCGGGCCGCGGCGGCACTTCGTCCACTCCAAGATCATGGCCTGGGTGGCCTTCGACCGGGCCTGCCAGGTCGCCGAGCTGGGCCGGCACCGGCGCGCGGGAGCGCTGGACGGGCCATCCGCGACAAGATCCACGCGGAGATCTGCGACGCAGGGCTACGACGCCGAGCGCGGCACGTTCACCCAGTACTACGGCAGCTCGGAGCTGGACGCCTCGGTGCTGCTGATGATCGAGGTGGGCTTCCTGCCGCCCGATGACCCGCGGGTCGATCTCCACCGTCCGGACCATCCAGCGCGACCTGGTGCGGGACGGGCTGGTGCTGCGCTATACCCAGCCGGCCGCCGACGGGCTCGGACGTGGACGGCCTGTCGGGCGGCGAGGGCGCGTTCCTGGCCTGCAGCTTCTGGCTGGTCAACGCGCTGCACCTGATCGGCGACTACGATGGCGCGGTGGCGCCTGTTCGAGCGGCTGCTGGCCCTGCGCAACGACGTCGGGCTGCTCAGCGAGGAATACGACCCGCGGTATAAGCGCCAGGTCGGCAACACCCCGCAGGCCTTCAGCCACGTGCCGCTGATCCAGGCCGCGCTGAACCTGGACAGCCACGCGGGGCACCACTGCCGGGTGCCTCGGGCCGGCCTGCCGCCGCGACCGGGTAGCCATGCCCGCCCGGCCGACATCCTGGTCGTCAACGGCCGCAAGGTCCGCCAGCCCGTGTTCGTCATCGGCGCCCCGCACTCGGGCGCGGACCTCGTGGCCCGGGCGCTGAAGCAGGCGCCCGGATTTCATGTGACGATCGGCCAGCGCAGCGTGCTCAGCGTGGTCTACGCGTTCGCCCGCAGCCCCTCGATCCAGCGCGGCCGGGACGAGGCGGCGGCCACCGTGCTGCGGGACGCGTTCGCCCAGGCCTGGCAGGTCACCTCGCACGGCTGCCTGGACTGCTCGCCCGACTGCCGGGAGGCGGGCGGGGTCAACGGGGCCGGGCGCTGCGTGCGGGAGCGCGACATCAACCGCTACGGCGACGCTACCCCGGACCTGATGTACTGCGCCGACGCGGTGGTCGACGCCTTCCCCGACGCCAGCATCGTGCAGCTCATCCGGGACGGCCGGGACGTGGTCGCGGCGATGCTGGGCGACGCGCACAGGCGCTCAGCTTCTTCCGCCGGGGCATGGCCAGCGTGGAGACCGAGTTCCCCAACCCGTTCTTCGGCATCGAGACCGAGCAGGACCTGGCCGCCTGGCCCAACCTGTCGGTCACCGGCAAGTGCGCGATGCGCTGGCTGGGCGGCGTCCGCAAGATGGCCCGGCTGCGGTCCAGCCTGGCCGCCGAGCAGCTGACCACGCTGCGCTATGAGCAGCTGGTCCGCCACCCGGCGGCGGGGTTCGCGGCCATCTCGGAGTTCATCGGCGCCCCGGTCAGCCCGCTGCGCCCGCCGCGCCAGGGACCCGCCGAGCCGGGCGCCTGGCGCCGGGCGCTGACCGCCGCCCAGCTAGCCGACTTCGAGCAGGTGGCGGGCACCGAGCTGCGCCGCGTCGGCTACTCCTAGCGGCCCAGTCCTAGCGGCCCAGCAGCTGGTAGCGGGCCTCAGTGGCGTCCTTCTGCGGGCGCCACCACCAGTCGTTGCCGCGGTACCAGGCGATGGTGGCGGCCAGGCCCGCCCGGAAGTCGCCGTACCGCGGCTGCCAGCCCAGCTCGGTGCGGATCCGGGTCGAGTCGTTGGCGTAGCGCAGGTCGTGGCCGGGCCGGTCCGGCACGAGGTCAAAGGCGTCGGCGGGCTGGCCCATCAGCTCCAGCACCAGGGCCATGACCCCGGCGCTGCTGCGCTCGTCGCCCGCCCCGATCAGGTAGGTCTGGCCGGGGCGTGCCGCCCGCCAGGATCAGGTGCACCGCCGCGTTGTGGTCATCGACGTGGGTCCACTCCCGCACGTTGGCCCCGGAGCCGTACACCTTGGGCCGCTGCCCGGTCAGCACGTTGGTGATCTGGCGCGGGACCAGCTTCTCCACGTGCTGGTAGGGGCCGTAGTTGTTGGCGCAGTTCGACAGCGTGGCGGCCACCCCGTAGGACCGCGCCCAGGCCCGGACCAGCATGTCCGAGCTGGCCTTGGAGGCCGAGTAGGGGCTGGACGGGTCATACCGGGTCTGCTCGGTGAACTTCTCCGCGGCGTCCAGCTCCAGGTCGCCGAACACCTCGTCGGTGGACACGTGGTGCATCCGCCTGCCGTGCCGGCGGACCGCCTCCAGCAGCGTGAACGTGCCGGTGATGTTGGTCCGGATGAACGGCTCCGGGTCGTGCAGGGAGTTGTCCACGTGGGACTCGGCGGCGAAGTGGACGACCACGTCGCTCTCGGCCACCAGCCGGTCCACCAGCGCGGCGTCGCAGATGTCGCCGTGCGTGAAGTCGATCTGCCCGGCCACCGGGTCCAGGCTCTCCCGGCGCCCCGCGTAGGTCAGCGCGTCCAGCACGCGGATCTCGTAGGCCGGGTGGTTGGCCGTCGTGTAGTGCACGAAGTTGGCCCCGATGAACCCCGCGCCGCCGGTGACGAGCATTCTCATGCGGGTCATCCTAAGGGGCCGTGCCGACGGGGCCAGGGCCTACGGGGCCAGCGGCTCCTGGCGGGCGAACTGAGTCCGGTACAGCTCGGCGTACAGGCCGCCGGCCGCCAGCAGGTCCTCGTGGCGGCCCCGCTCGCGGACCTGGCCGCCGTCGATGACCAGGATCTGGTCGGCCTCCCGGATGGTGGACAGCCGGTGCGCGATGACCAGCGAGGTGCGCCCGGCCAGGGCCGCCGCCAGGGCGCGCTGCACGGCCGCCTCGGACTCGGAGTCCAGGTGCGCGGTGGCCTCGTCCAGCACCACCACGGCCGGGGCCTTGAGCAGCAGCCGGGCCAGCGCGACCCGCTGCTTCTCGCCCCCGGACAGCCGGTAGCCGCGGTCCCCGACCACGGTGTCCAGGCCGTCGGGCAGCCGGGCGATCAGGTCCCAGATCTGGGCCGCCTGGCAGGCCGCCACCAGGTCCCCCTCGGTCGCCCCCGGCTTGGCGTAGAGCAGGTTGGACCGGATCGTGTCGTGGAACATGTGCGCGTCCTGGGTCACCACGCCGACCACGTCGTGCAGCGACTCCTGGGTGACCTCGCGCAGGTCGCGGCCGCCGATCCGGACCGCGCCGTCGGCCGGGTCATACAGCCGGGCGACCAGGTGGGTGATCGTCGTCTTGCCCGCGCCGGACGGCCCGACCAGCGCGGTCAGGCGGCCCGCCGGGGCGCGGAAGGTCAGGTCGCGCAGCACGTCCTCGCTCGCGCCGGCCCGCTCGGGCACCTTCAGCGCGATCGACTCCAGCGAGGCCAGCGACACCTCGCTGGCCAGCGGGTAGCGGAACGACACGTGATCGAACTCGATGTCGGCGGGCGGGGCGGGCTCCCCGCCGGTCCCCCCGGCGGGCTCCCCGCCGGCCTCCCCCACCGTGAGCGTGGTCGCGCCGGGCCGGTCCTCGATCAGCGGCCGCAGGTCCAGCACCTCGAACACCCGGTCGAAGCTGACCAGCGCGGTCATCACGTCGACCTGGACGTTGGACAGCGCGGTGATCGGCCCGTACATCCGGCTCAGCAGCAGCGTCAGCGCGACGAGCGTGCCCAGCTGGATGGTTCCGTTAATAACCAGGGAACCGCCGACCCCGTAGGCCGCGGCGGTGGCCAGCGAGGCCAGCAGGCTGAGCGCGATGAACAGCGAGGTGCCGAACACCGCCTGCACCACGCCGATGTCGCGGACCCGGGCGGCCCGGGCGGAGAACACCTCGGCCTCCTCGCGGGGTCGGCCGAACAGCTTGACCAGCATCGCCCCGGCCACGTTGAACCGCTCGGTCATGGTCGAGCCCAGCTGGGCGTCCAGCTGCATCGACTCGCGGGTCAGCCGCTGCAGGCGGCGGCCCACCAGCCGGGCCGGGAGGATGAACAGCGGGGCCAGCGCCAGCGAGATCAGCGTGACCGGCCAGGACAGCAGGAACATGGCGGCCAGCACCAGGACCAGCGACACCGAGTTGGACACCACCGCCGACAGCGTCGAGGTCAGCGCCTGCTGGGCGCCGATCACGTCGCTGTTCAGCCGGCTGACCAGCGAGCCGGTCTGGCCCGGGTGAAGAACGCGATCGGCTGCTGCTGCACGTGGGCGAACACCTGGGCGCGCAGGTCGTAGATCAGGCCCTCGCCGATCCGGGCCGAGAACCACCGGCTGGCCAGGGTCAGCAGCGCGTCCACCAGGGCCAGCCCGGCGGCCACCCCGGCCAGCCCGATGACCAGGCCGCTGTCCTTCTTCAGGATGCCGTCGTCGATGATCACCTTGAGCAGCAGCGGCAGGCTCACCAGGACCACGGCGTCGAGCACGGTGACGCTCAGGAACAGCGCGAGCGAGCCGCGGTAGGGCCGGGCGTAGGAGGCGATCCGGCGGACGCTGCCCCGCTTCAGCCGCTGGCTCGTGATCGAGGGGTCGCGGCTGAACGACCGCATCGTCTGCCAGTGGCTCATCGACATAGACGCGGCAACCCGCCCGGGCCGGGATCTTCCCGGCCCGCTGGCGTGTTTGCTCAGGGCGAAGTCAGGCGCGGGCCGCCGTTGCCTTGGCCTTCGCCTTGCCCCGGGTCGCACCGCCCCGTCCGCGCAGGGCCACCCCGTTCTCGGACAGGATCCGGTGGATGAAGCCATAAGACCGCCCGGTGGAGGCGGCCAGCGATCGGATGCTCTCGCCGGAGTTGTAACGCTTCTTTAGATCCGAAGCCAGCTTGGCCCGGTCGGCGCCAGTAACTCTGGTGCCTTTCTTGAGCGTCTCCGTCACGCAGTCCTCCCGGTCTACTCAGGTGGCCCCAGCGTTACCGTGTCCACGCCATGATCACGCATCAGCCCGGGATCGGCTACCCACACGACCGCAAAAGATCGCTACTTTCCACATCTACGCGACGAAGTGACTTTTCTCGGGCCGACTCGCGTCAGTGTCACGCCAGCGCGACAAGATCACCGAGCTCCTCGCTCCAGGCGTCCTCGACCCCGTCGGGCAGCAGCACGACCCGCTCCGGGGACAGCGCCACGACCGCCCCCTCATCGTGCGTGACCAGCACGATCGCGCCCTGATAGCGGCGCAGCGCGGACAGGATCTCGGCCCGGCTGCCGGGGTCGAGGTTGTTGGTCGGCTCGTCCAGCAGCAGCACGTTGGCCCCGGACACGACGAGCAGGGCGAGGGCCAGGCGGGTCTTCTCGCCGCCGGACAGCACCCCCACGGGTTTGGACACGTCATCGCCCGAGAAAAGGAACGACCCGAGGATCCCGCGCTGATCTGACTCAGTCATCTCGGGGGCGGCCGATCGCATGTTCTCCAGAACGGTCCGGTCGTTATCCAAAGTCTCGTGCTCTTGCGCGTAATAACCCAGGCGCAGTCCATGTCCGGGCAGAACCTCACCGGCATCCGGGTCCTCCACGCCGGCCAGCAGTCGCAGCAGCGTTGTCTTGCCGGCGCCGTTCAGGCCAAGTACGACCACCCGGGAACCGCGGTCCACGGCCATGTCCACGCTGGCGAATACCTCCAGCGACCCGTAGGACTTGGTCAGCCCGCGGGCGGTCAGCGGCGTCTTGCCGCAGTGCACCGGGACCGGGAACCGCAGCCGGGCCACCCGGTCCGGGCCGCGGTCGGCGCTGACCCCGGCCAGCAGCTTCTCGGCCCGCCTGGCCATGCTCTGCGCGGCCTTGGCCTTGGTCGCCTTGGCCCGCATCTTGTCGGCCTGGGTCTGCAGCGAGGCGGCCTGCCGCTCGGCGTTGACCCGCTCCCGGCGGCGGCGCCGGGCGTCGGTCTCGCGCTGCTCGATGTACGCCTGCCAGCCGAGGTTGTAGATGTCCAGGGCGGCCCGGTCGGCGTCCAGGTGGAACACCTTGTTCACGACGGAGCCCAGCAGCGCGGTGTCGTGGCTGATGACGACCAGGCCGCCGCGGAAGGACCGCAGGTGGTCGCGGAGCCAGGCCACCGAGTCGGCGTCCAGGTGGTTGGTCGGCTCGTCCAGCAGCAGGGTGTCCGAGCCGCCGAACAGGATCCGGGCCAGCTCCACCCGCCGCCGCTGGCCGCCGGACAGGGTGCGCAGGGGCTGGCGCAGTACCTTCTGCGGCAGGCCCAGGCTGGCCGACAGGGACGCCGCCTCGGACTCGGCGGCGTACCCGCCGAGCACCGACAGGCGCTCCTCCAGGTTGCCGTAGCGCCGCACGGCGGCGTCCCGGCGGCGCGTGTCGGTGCTGCTCATGTCGGCCTCGGCCGCGCGCATGCCGGCCAGCAGGGCGTCCAGGCCCCGGGCCGACAGGATACGGTCCACGGCCAGGGCCTCCAGGTCGCCGACCCGGGTGTCCTGGGGCAGGTAGCCGACGGTGCCCTTGACGCCGACCGTGCCGGCCGCCGGGGCGCCCTCGGCGGCCAGCACCCGGGCCAGCGTGGTCTTGCCCGCGCCGTTGCGGCCGACCAGGCCGATCTTGTCGCCGGCGGAGACCTGGAAGGACACCGAGTCCAGCAGCAGGCGCGCGCCAGCGCGCAGCTCAAGCTCGTGAGCCGAGATCATGGAAAATACTCCGGGGGGAATGCAGCAGGCTGGGCATGGCAGAGGGCGCGCGGGACGCGCATCATCACCTCAGCAGGGGCTGCACAGGATTGATGGTACCGGCGCCGGCCAGCGGGCCCAAACCATTAATGCCGGGCGGGGCCGTCGCCGGGGATCAGCCGGACCCGGATCGCGGAGAACTGGCGCGGGGTGGCGCGGAGCACGGCCAGGCGGGGGTCGGGCACGGTGAGGAAGCGGCCTGTCGCCAGCGCGAAGTAGGGCCGCAGCCGGGGGTCATCGGCCAGCCCGGCGATGGCCCGGCGATCCCCGCCCAGCACCACCGCGTCGAGCCGGCCCTCGTACGGGCCGAGCACGGCGGCGGCGCAGTCTGGCCGCGGCGCCCAGCGCCTCGCGGGACTGCTTCTCCCGCCGCCGGGCGAAGCGCTGCTGGGACTGGCCCCCGGCCGCCGAGCGGCCATGCACCAGGCGGCTGCCGACCTTGGAGGCCAGCAGGTCCGGGCCGGGCCCGAACACGCCCGCGGCATACCCGCCCAGCCGGACCAGCAGCACGCCCACCGTCCGGGGCGCGGCGGCGTGGGCCGCCAGCAGGTCGGCCACCACGGCGGCGGCGCCGTCCGCCGCGCCGTCCGCTGCGCCGGGCGGCAGCGCCAGGGGCGGGAACGGCGGGTGGCACTCGGCCACCGTGCCGTCGGCGGCCCGGAAGGTGACCTGCTCGACGCGATCGGGCGGGGCGGGCACCGGCGGCCCGGCCAGGCCGCCGTGCCGGGCGGCGAACTCACCGAGCCAGCCGGCGATCCGGTCGGGGGCGACCTCGAGCCAGCGCGGGCTGCCGGCTGAGGCCATTTGCCATTACCCACCGCTCCTCTTTGTCTACGATCCGTCATATGAGGTCGCCTGCCGCGAAGCACACCACCACCCGCCGCCGTGACGGCCGGGTCCGCCCTGACAGCACGGTTCATCGTGGCGGCCCGGGCCGCCCTGATGAGACGGCCCGCACTGACGACACCGTAGAGCGTGCCTTCGAGGCCGCGGTGGCTGACCCGGCCCGGCTGGATGACCTGCTGGAGGCGCTGCGCTTAGGACGGCTGTGGCTGCCGCTGCCCGACGACGGCGGCCCGATGACCGACGGCTCGGCGGTGTACCTGCCCACCGTCCGCTACCTGGGTGAGGTGTTCGTCCCGGCCTATACCTCCGCGGCCCGCCTGCTCCGGGCGGCGGCCGACCGGCCGGCCCTGGGCCGGCCGCCGGGTCCGGGCCGGACACCGGCCGGGATCCCGATGGTGCCGCACGCGGTGGTGCGGGCCGCGGACCTGGCCCGGCGGCTGCCGGCCGGCATCGGCATCGCGCTCAACCCGGCCGCGGCGGCCAGCGTGCCGGTCTCCCCGGCGGGCGTGGCGGCCCTGGCCGCCGAGCACGGCGAGGTGGGCGGCTGCCAGGTCAGCGTGGGCCCGCCGCCCGCCACCCCGCAGGGCCTGCTGGCGGCGGTGCGGGCCGGGCTGCGCCTGGTCCCGGCGGCCCGGGAGGCGGCCACGGCGTGGCTGACCGTCCGGCCGGGCAGCACCGGGGCTGAGCATCCCGGGGCTGAGCATCTCGGGGCGGGCCTGGTGCTGTCGGTCGGGCTGGATGACCCGGCCGACGGCGCGGCCCGGGACGCGGTGGTCGGCGCGGTCCAGCGGGCGGTGTCGGCGGCGCCCGGCGAGGCGGCGTGGCCGGTCGACGTGACGTTCCCCGGCGAGGGCGAGCCCGACATCATCGACCGGTGGGTGGCGACCGCCGCGACGACGTTCTACACGCGGGCCGTGGTACCGGTCGGACTCCCGGCGCCACGGCCCCCGTCGATGTAGGTCCTAGCTGGCCAGTGCCTAGCTGGGCTGTGCCTAGCTGGAGTGTGCCTGGCTGGACACGGCCTGGCTGGCCGCCCGGAGGCGGGCGGCGCGGTTCAGGGCGCTGATCACGCCGCGCAGCGAGGCCCGGACGATGGACTCGCTGATGCCGACGCCCCACAGCACCCGGTCGCCGATCTCCATCTCCAGGTAGGCGGCCGCCTCGGCGTCGCGGCCGGCGGTCAGCGCGTGCTCGGCGTAGTCCAGCACGCGGACGCTGACGCCGCCCAGGCCCAGGTCGATGGGCGTGACCGCCTCGCAGAACGCGGCGATCGGGCCGTTGCCGGTGCCGGTCACGGTGTGCTCGGTGCCGAACGCCCGGACCACCGCGGTGATCTGCTCGGCGTCGGCCTGACCGTCCCCGCCGCGGCTCGCCGACTGGAAGCTGACCAGCTCGAACGGGCCGTCATCGGTGTACTCGGCGGCGAACAGGCGCCACATCTGGGCCGCGTCGACCTCGCCGCCCTCGTCGTCGGTGTGCCGCTGGATGACGTGGCTGAACTCGATCTGCAGCCGGCGGGGCAGGTCGAGGTGGTGGTCGGTCTTCATGATGTAGGCCACGCCGCCCTTGCCGGACTGCGAGTTGACCCGGATCACGGCCTCGTAGGACCGGCCGACGTCCTTGGGGTCGATCGGCAGGTACGGCATCGACCACGGCAGCTCGCCCATCGACCGCCCGGCCTCGGCGGCGATCTTCTCCAGCCGGTCGAAGCCCTTCTTGATGGCGTCCTGGTGCGACCCGGAGAACGAGGTGTAGACGAGGTCGCCGGCGTACGGGTGGCGCTCGTGCACGCCGATCCGGTTGCAGTACTCCGCCGTCCGCCGGATCTCGTCAATGTCGCTGAAGTCAATCATCGGGTCAATGCCCTGGCCGTACAGGTTCAGCCCCAGCGTGACCAGGTCCACGTTCCCCGACCGCTCCCCGTTCCCGAACAGGCACCCCTCGATCCGGTCCGCGCCCGCCAGCACGGCCAGCTCGGCGTCGGCCACCGCGGTCCCCCGGTCGTTATGGGTGTGCACCGACAGCGCCACGTGCTCGCGCCGCGACAGGCCCCGGCTCATCCACTCGATCTGGTCCGCGTACACGTTCGGCGTCGACCGCTCCACCGTGCACGGCAGGTTGAGCACGATCTCCCGGCCCGGCCCCGGCTGCCATACGTCCATCACGCCCTCGCAGACCTCCAGGGCGAAGTCGAGCTCGGTGTCCATGAAGATCTCGGGCGAGTACTCGTACCCGACGTCGGTGCCGGACAGGTAGCTCTCGGCGAACTTGAGGACCGCCCGGGTGCCCTCGACGGCTACCGCCTTGCACTGCTCGCGGCCGTCGCCGGGCCAGCCGAATACGACGTCGCGGAAGATGGGCGCGGCCGCGTTGTACATGTGCACGGTGGCCAGGCGGGCGCCGACCAGGGACTGCACGGTCCGCTCGATGAGCTCCTCGCGGGCCTGGGTGAGGACCGAGATCCGCACGTCGTCGGGGACGGCGCCGCTCTCGATCAGGGACCGGACGAAGTCGAAGTCGGTCTGGCCGGAGGCCGGGAAGCCGACCTCGATCTCCTTGTAGCCCATCCGCACCAGCAGGTCG
Organism: uncultured Actinomycetota bacterium; assembly: GCA_963731085.1. Classification (GTDB taxonomy): domain Bacteria; phylum Actinomycetota; class Actinomycetes; order Streptosporangiales; family Streptosporangiaceae; genus DASUBV01. The sequence goes on along the minus strand of CAVSUF010000018.1, from coordinate 432,491 downwards.
AACATCTTCTGCTTGCGCTCGGTGTTCATCGGGTCGATCAGGGCCTGGTTGCCGTCGCGCAGGTCGGTGGACAGCCAGCGGGGCGCGGCGCTGATGACCCGCGACGGCCACTGCCGGTCGGCCAGGGATACCGGGGCGAACGGGCGATATCGGTGGATGGGCATACCGGACGGGCACTGCAGATTTCGGGCGCTCATTGAGTGACTGCTCCTATGACGAGACCGAGTCGGTCGGCGCAGTACTACGACCCGCGACGAGGGGCCGACCGGATGTCTTACCGGGCCTCGCCGCGGCCGCGAAGAAGCAGCACGCCAGTCATGGTGTCACCAGCCTAGCAGCCGGGCCAAGGCACAGTCGTCACGACTCCCCGGTGACGGGTGTCACCAGGGAGTCGCCGACGGTGAATCAGGCGCTGAGTCAGACGCTGAAGCCGAGGGCGCGAAGCTGCTCGCGGCCGTCCTCGGTGATCTTGTCCGGGCCCCACGGGGGCATCCACACCCAGTTGATCCGGAAGCCGCCGACCAAGCCCTCCAGGGCCTCGCGGGCCTGGTCCTCGATCACGTCGGTGAGCGGGCAGGCCGCGCTGGTCAGCGTCATGTCGATGGTGGCGGTGCGGTCGCTGTCCAGGGTGACGCCGTAGACCAGGCCGAGGTCCACGACGTTGACGCCCAGCTCGGGGTCGACCACGTCGCGCAGCGCCTCGAGCAGGTCCTCGATCTCCGGGGTCACCCCGGTGCCGGGCTCGGTGGTCCCGGTGCCCGCGGTCTCGGTATTGGTCTCGGTCTCGGTCTCGCTCATGCCTGCTCCCCTTCTTTCGCGCCGACTGCCCGGACGGTCGCGTCCTTCCAGGCCATCCAGCCGAGCAGGGCGCACTTGATCCGGGCCGGGTACTTGGCCACGCCCTCGAACGCTACCGCGTCGCCGAGCAGGTCCTCGTCGGGCTCGACCTCGCCCCGGCCCTGCATCAGGTGCAGGAACTCGTCGCTGATGGTCATCGCCTCGGCGACCGTCTTGCCGATCACCATGTCGGTCAGCACCGAGGTGCTGGCCTGGCTGATGGAGCAGCCCAGCGCCTCGTAGGAGACGTCGGCCACCGCCGCCTCGCCGCCCGCGTCCTTCAGCGTGACCCGGAGCGTGACCTCATCGCCGCAGGTCGGGTTGACATGGGACACCTCGGCATCGAACGGGTCCCGCAGGCCCCGGTGGTGCGGGTGCCGGTAATGATCCAGGATGATCTCCTGGTACATCGACTGAAGGTCGCTCACGTCGCCTTCAACGCCCCCATCCCCGAAATCATGCCGGCCCGGCGCGTCAGGCCGTGCCGAAGAACTTCTGCGCCTGCCGGATCCCGTCGGCCAGCGCGTCGACCTCGTCGTGGGTGTTATACAGGTAGAAGGTGGCCCGGGTGCTCGCCGGGATGCCCATAGCCCGGTGCAGCGGCCACGCGCAGTGGTGCCCGGCCCGCACCGCGATCCCCTGCTCGTCGAGCACCTGGCTGACGTCATGCGGGTGGATGTCCTCGACCGTGAACGAGACCGCTCCGCCCCGCCTGTCCATGGTCAGCGGGCCGATCACGGTGACGCCGGGGATGGCCGTCACGGCCTCCAGCGCGTGCGCGGTCAGCGCGTGCTCGTGGGCCACCACGGCGGCCATGCCGACCTCGTCCAGGTAGTCGCAGGCCGCGGCCAGGCCGACGGCCTGGGCGGTCGGCGGCACGCCCGCCTCGAACCGGGCCGGCGGCGGCATGAAGGTGGAGCCCTCCATCCGGACCATCTCGATCATCGACCCGCCGGTGACGTACGGCGGCATCGCGGCCAGCAGGTCGCGGCGCCCCCACAGCACGCCGATGCCGGACGGGCCGAGCATCTTGTGGGCCGAGAACGCCACGAAGTCCGCGCCCAGCGCGGCCACGTCAAGCTGCTGGTGCGGCGCGGACTGGGCGCCGTCCACCACCACCAGCGCGCCGCGGGCATGGGCCAGCCGGGCCAGGTCGGTCACCGGCGGGATGTCGCCGGTGACGTTGGACTGCTGGGTCACGGCCAGCAGCCTCGTCCGGTCGGTGATCAGGTCGCCGGCGTGGCTGACGTCGACCCGGCCGTCCGGGGTGACGCCGAGCCAGCGCAGCGTGGCCCCGGTGCGCAGGCACAGCTGCTGCCAGGGCACCAGGTTGGCGTGATGCTCGACCTCGGTGACCAGGATCTCGTCACCCGGCCCGACCCGGAACCGGCCCGCCTCCGGCCCGGCCGTGGCGGCGTTGCTCATCGCGTAGGCGACCAGGTTCAGGCCCTCGGTGGCGCTCTTGGTGAAGATCACCTCGTCCGGGTCGGGGGCGCCGATGAACGCCGCCACCCGCGCCCGGGCGCTCTCGTAGGCCTCGGTCGCCTCCTCCCCCAGCAGGTGGGCGCCGCGGTGCACGGCCGAGTTGTGCCGGGTGTAGAAGTCCCGCTCGGCGTCCAGGACCTGGCGCGGCTTGTGCGAGGTGGCGCCGGAGTCCAGGTAGATCAGCGGGTGGCCGTTGCGCACGGTGCGGCTCAGGATCGGGAAGTCGGCCCGGATGGCCGTCACGTCCAGGCCGGCCCGCTCCGGCGCGGCGGTCATGCCGTCGCCTCCGCCGCCGTGAACCGCTGGTAGCCGGTGGCCTCCAGCTCCTCGGCCAGCTCCGGGCCGCCTTCCTTCACGATCCGGCCGCCCACGAAGACGTGTACGAAGTCGGGCCGGACGAAGTCCAGGATGCGGGTGTAGTGGGTGATCAGCAGCACGCCGTGCTCGCGGTTCTCGGCGAAGGAGTTGATGCCGGCCGAGACCACGCGAAGCGCATCGATGTCCAGGCCGGAGTCGGTCTCGTCGAGAATGGCGATCTTGGGGTTGAGCAGCCGGAGCTGCAGGATCTCGTGCCGCTTCTTCTCGCCGCCGGAGAAGCCCTCGTTGAGGTTGCGCTGGGCGAACGCGGGGTCCATGGCCAGCCCGGACATGGTCGTGTTGAGCTCCTTGACGAACTCCCGGAGCTTGGGCGCCTCGCCGCGCACGGCGGTGACCGCGGTGCGCAGGAAGTTGGACACGGTCACGCCGGGCACCTCGACCGGGTACTGCATGGCCAGGAACAGGCCGGCCCGGCCCGCGCGTCCACGCTCATGGCCAGCACGTCCTCGCCGTCGAGCGTGATCGAGCCCTGGGTGACCTGGTAACGCGGGTGGCCCGCGATGGCGTAGGCCAGCGTGGTCTTGCCCGACCCGTTCGGCCCCATGATCGCGTGCGTCTGCCCCGCGCTCACCGTCAGGTTCACGCCGCGCAGCACCTCACGGGCCTGCCCGGCCGCATCCGTCACGCTGGCGTGCAGGTCACGGATCTCAAGGGTGGACATCTGCTCTCCAGGTATCTATGGGAGGGCGACGTAGACGTCGTCGCCGTCGATCTTCACTGAGTAGGTGGCGACCGGCTGGGTGGCGGGCGGCCCGGTCGGCTTGCCGGTGCGCACGTCGAAGCACGACCCGTGCAGCCAGCACTCCACCGTGTGGTCGTACACCTCGCCCTCGGACAGCGGCACTTCCTCATGCGAGCACACGTCGTGGATGGCGAACACCTCGCCGCCGGCCCGCACGACGGCCACCGGGACGCCGCTGACCTCGACCCCGAGGGCGCCCTCCGCGGGCACCTCGGCCAGTGCGCAGGCCCGCGTGAACTCGCTCACCGGGACAGCTCCCGCTCGATCGCCACCCTGATCCGCTCGCGCAGGTCGGCTACCTCGATCTGGTCCACCAGCTCGGCGAAGAACCCCCGGATGACCAGGCGCCGGGCCTCGTCCTCCGGGATGCCCCGGGCCATCAGGTAGAACAGGTGCTGGTCCTCCAGCCGCCCGCTGGCGCTGGCGTGCCCGGCCCCGGCCACCTCGCCGGTCAGGATCTCCAGGTTGGGCACCGAGTCGACCCGGGTGCCGTCGGACAGCACCAGGTTCCGGTTGTACTCGTAGGTGTCGGTACCGGTCGCCGCCGCCCGGATCACCACGTCCCCGATCCACACCGCGTGGGCGTCCTGCCCGCTCAGCGCGCCCTTGTAGGACACCCGGCTGCGGCAGTTCCGCTCGGCGTGGTCGACGAACAGCCGGTGCTCCAGGTGCTGGCCCGCGCTGGCGAAGTACACCCCGCGCAGCTCGGCGTCCCCGCCGGGGCCGGCGTAGCGCACCGAGGGGGCGAGGCGGACCACCGACCCGCCCAGCGACACCGCCGTGTGGGTGACCCGCGCGTCCCGGCCCAGCAGCAGCTGGTGATGCGACAGGTGCACGCTGTCAGCCGCCCAGTCCTGCAGCGAGACCACGGTCAGCCGCGCCCCGTCGCCCACCACGATCTCGACGTTGTCGGCGTAGGTGGCCGAGCCGCCGTGCTCCAGCACCACCGTGGCCCGGGCGCCGGCCTCGACCTGCACCAGCGTGTGGCCGAAGGCCGCGCCGCCGGCCGTGTCCTCGCCCCGGACGGTGATCCAGGACGGGCGGTCGCTATCGGTGTCCGCGGGCACGGTCAGCACGGTGGCCTCGGTGAAGCCGGCCCACGCCGCGGCGCTGACCCGGTCGGCCGGGATGAAGGCGGCGCCCAGGCGCGGGTCGCCGCGCCGGGCGGTCTCGGCGGTGGCCGGCGGCGCGGCGACCGCGTCCACGCTGACCTTGCCCTCGCCCGCGGCCCCGCCGTCGGCCTGGTGCAGGCCGCGCAGCCGCCGCAGCGGGGTGAACCGCCACTCTTCCTCGCGGCCCGTCGGCACCCCGAAGTCGGCCGGGTCGAACGACTGGCGGGCGTGCAGCCTTGATACGGGCGCCGCCGACTCGACGGCCCCCTGAAGCACCGACATCAGCCGACTGCTCCTTCCATCTGCAGCTCGATCAGCCGGTTGAGCTCGAGCGCGTACTCCATGGGCAGCTCGCGCGCGATCGGCTCGACGAACCCGCGGACGATCGTCGCCATCGCCTCGTCCTCCGTCATGCCCCGGCTCATCAGGTAGAACAGCTGATCATCAGAGATCTTGGACACGGTCGCCTCGTGCCCCATCTCCACGTCGTCCTCGCGGACGTCCACGTACGGGTAGGTGTCGCTGCGGCTGATCGTGTCGATCAGCAGCGCGTCGCACTTCACCGTGGACCGGGAGTGCTCGGCCCCCTCCTGCACCTGGACCAGGCCCCGGTAGGAGGTGCGGCCGCCGCCCCGGGCCACCGACTTGGACACGATCGTGGACGAGGTGTTGGGCGCGCAGTGGACCATCTTGGCCCCGGCGTCCTGGTGCTGGCCGGCGCCGGCGAAGGCCACCGACAGGGTCTCGCCCCTGGCGTGCTCGCCCATCAGGTAGACCGCCGGGTACTTCATCGTGACCTTGGACCCGATGTTGCCGTCGACCCACTCCATGGTCGCGCCCTCCTGGGCCACGGCGCGCTTGGTGACCAGGTTGTAGACGTTGGCCGACCAGTTCTGGATGGTGGTGTACCGGCACCGGGCGCCGCGCTTGACGATGATCTCGACCACCGCCGAGTGCAGCGAGTCCGAGGAGTAGACCGGCGCGGTGCAGCCCTCGACGTAGTGCACGTAGGCATCCTCGTCGACGATGATCAGCGTCCGCTCGAACTGGCCCATGTTCTCGGTGTTGATCCGGAAGTAGGCCTGCAGCGGGATATCCACGTGCACGCCCTTCGGCACGTAGATGAAGCTGCCGCCGGACCAGACCGACGTGTTGAGCGCGGCGAACTTGTTGTCGCCGACCGGGATCACGGTGGCGAAGTACTCCTGGAACAGCTCCGGGTGGTTGCGCAGCGCGGTGTCGGTGTCCTCGAAGATGACGCCCTTCTCCTCAAGGTCCTCGCGGATCTTGTGGTAGACGACCTCCGACTCGTACTGGGCCGCCACGCCGGCGATCAGCCGCTGCTTCTCGGCCTCCGGGATGCCCAGCCGGTCGTACGTCGACTTGATGTCGGCGGGCAGGTCATCCCAGCTGGCGGCCTGCTTCTCGGTCGACCGGACGAAGTACTTGATGTTCTCGAAGTCGATGCCCGACAGGTCCGACCCCCAGGTCGGCATGGGCTTGCGCCGGAACAGCTGGAGGCCCTTCAGTCGCAGGTCGAGCATCCACTCCGGCTCGCCCTTCAGGGCCGAGATGTTCCGGACGACCTCCTCGGACAGGCCGCGGCGGGCGACGGCGCCAGCCGCGTCCGAGTCGGCCCAGCCGAACTTGTAGCGCTCGAGCCCCTCGATACCGGGGTGCGCGGTTGTGGTCATGCGGAGATTCCTCCGGACTCGTTATCGTTGGTGCGGTTATGCGCCAGACCCGGCGCCGTCACATGGGTGGTGCAGATCCCCTCGCCGCGGGCGATCGTGGCCAGGCGGCGCACCGGGGTGCCCAGCAGCCTGCCGAACGCCTCGGTCTCCGCCTCGCACAGCTCCGGGTACTGCTCGGCGACGTGCGCCACCGGGCAGTGATGCTGGCAAAGCTGCTCCCCGCGCTGTTCTTCCCGCGCAGCGCCCGGCGCAACGCTCGCGCTGGCCGCGTATCCGTCCGCCGACAGCGCGTCGGCCAGGGCCTGGACGCGCTCGCCGGGGGCGGCCGCCCGGACCGCCGGCTGGTAGCGCCGCTCCAGGTCGGCCACCTGCCGCCGGGCGAACTCGGCCACCGCGCCCGGCCCGCCGAACTCGACGATGAACCGCAGCGCGCTGCTGGCCAGGTCGTCGTAGGCGTGCTCGAACGCGCTGCGGCCCGCGTCGGTGATGGAGAACAGCTTGGCCTGCCGGCCGCGCCGCGGCTGCCGTAGCTGCGGGCCATCCGGGTCTCGATCATCCCGTCGGCCAGCAGGTTGTCCAGGTGCCGGCGGACCGCCGCCGGGGTCAGCCCCAGCCGGGCCGACAGCCCGGCCGCGGTGACCGGGCCGTTCTCCAGGATCAGCCGGGCGATCCGGCCCCGGGTGCCCCGCTCGGCGTGCTCGGGCAGGTGGGAACGCCCGGCGGCCCCGGTGCCGGCCCCGCGAGGGCTGGCCGCACGGGCGCTGGGAGCACGGGCAGCAGGGGTACTGCCGGAGCGTGCCTCACGTGGTCCCACGGTTTTCACAACATCATTGTGGCGTAATTCCTTCCGCTCTCGCAATCCGGGGTGCCCCCGGGCGCGTCCCGGGACCCCGGCGCCCGGATAATAACGATATGAGCGAGGATCTGAGCGAGGGCACTGTCGCCCGCCGGATGTGGGCGCTGTACGAGCCGGTCCACCTGATGACCTACTTCGGGCCGCAGGCCCTGGCCGCGTTCGAGGAGGCCGGGCTGCGCGGCTTCTGGCGGGGCTACTTCGCGGGCCGGGCCGCGCCGCTGGGGGCGGCCGACGCCCCGCCGGTGATCGCGGCGTTCTTCGGCTTCGCGCCGCCGTTCGTGCGCCGGGCGCTGCCCTCGGTGTGGAACCTGATCAGCCCGGCCGACGCCCTGCGGGTCCGCGAGGCCGGCGCGGTGGCGGTACTGCGCACCGTGCTGGGCTACCGGGACGGGCAGGCCGCCGACCCGCCGGTCAGCGCCGCCGCCGACCTGCTGCTGGCCGCGACCAGGGACCTGGACGGCGCGGGCCGTCCGCTGGGCGGGCCGAACGCCGCCATCTCTCCCCCGGCCGAGCCCCTGGCCCGCCTGTGGTACGCCGCCACCGTCCTGCGCGAGCACCGCGGCGACGGCCACGTCGCGGCCCTGGTGGCGGCCGACATCGATGGCTGCGAGGCGCTGGTCCTGCGCGCCGCCGTGGACGCGGTCGAAGCCGGCGGAGTCAGCGGCGGAGTCAGCGGCGGGGCCAGCGGGCAGCGGGGCCACGGCCGGCGGCGGCGGGTCAGCCGGGCCATGCTGCAGCCGATCCGGGGCTGGACCGACGACCAGTGGGACGCGGCGGCGGCCCGGCTCACCGCGCGGGGCTGGCTCGACGAGGCCGGCGCGGCCACCCCGGCCGGCCAGGCCGCCCGGGCCGCGGTCGAGGCGGCCACCGACGCGGCGGCGGCCCGGCCCTGGGCCAGCCTGGGCCCGGCCCAGACCGCCGAGCTCGCGGACCTGCTGCGCCCGGTGGCGCAGGCCTGTGCGGCGGGCCTCCCCTTCCCCAACCCGATCGGCGTCCCGGAACCAGCCGCTTCCTGACCGGCCCGGCTTCCGCACCGGCCCCGGCTCCCCGCCCCGATTTCATGATCGTGACCGTGTTTACGTTAACAATCACGGAAAAACGGTCACGATCATGGCTTCGGCCCCTGGGCGCGCCACCCGGGCCGGGCGTGGCCGGGCGGGGCGCGGGTCACCTCAGGAAGCCGCGCAGCAGGGACGCCGTGCCGGCCAGGTGCTCGGCCACCGCGGCCCGGGCCGCCGGGGCGTCCCCGGCCAGGATGGCCGTCACGATGGCGGCGTGCTGGGCCGCGGTGTTCTCGATGTTGCGCGGCAGCACCGGGATCGCGTTGAGCAGGCCGTTCAGCCGCATCCGGGCGTCGGTGCAGGCCTGCAGCAGCAGGCTGGACCCGGTCAGCTCGGCGATGGCCAGGTGGAACACGGTGTCCAGGCGGCGGTAGTCGGCCGGCCCGGCCGCCGTCACCTCGGCCAGCCGGGCCGCCAGCACGGCCCGCGGCCCGCCCGCCCCGGCGCCGGCCACCCCGCCGCCGGCCACCCCGCTGCCGCCCCGCCTCTCCCCGGCGCGGGCCCGGCGTCCTGGCCGGGCGGGGCGCCGATCAGGCCGGCCAGGATCTCGGCCGCGCCGGCCTCCACGGCCAGCCGGAAGGTCAGGGCGTCGGCCAGCCGCCCGTCGTCTTCCCGGGCCAGCCGGCGTACCTCGTCGCGGCCCGGCGCGGGCGGGGTCCAGGTGACGAACGTGCCCCCGGAGCGGCCGCGCCGGGAGCATACGAACCCGGCCCGCTGCAGCTCGCCCAGCGCCTCGCGCAGCGTGAGCCGGCTGATCCCGAGCCGGGCGGCTAGCTCCCGCTCGGGCGGCAGGCGGCCGCCCGGCGGGACCAGGCCCAGCTTGATGATGTCCAGCAGCCGCTCGACGGTCTCCTCGAACGCGTTGCCCTGGCGGACCGGCCGGAGCGCGCCGCCCAGGTCAGGCCCGCCGGTCACCGGTCGCCTCCGCCGTCCATGTCACGAAATTTAACATCTAGAGGTATTGACATTCTCCCTGGTCTGCTGATCATTGGTTCAATATTAGACCTTTTACCCGAGGGGCCGGGAGGGACACCGTGGCGGTCAATGAGCAGCAGTCACCGACACCGCTGAGTAGTGACGAGGAAACTCTCCACCAGCTGGGCTACGCCCAGGAACTGCGCCGGCGGATGTCGGGCTTCTCGAACTTCGCGGTGTCCTTCACGATCATCTCGATCCTGTCCGGCTGCCTGACCCTGTACGGGTTCGGCATGGCCACCGGCGGGCCGGCCGTCATCGTCTGGGGCTGGCCGTTCGTCGGCATCATGACCCTGTTCGTGGGCCTGGCCATGGCCGAGGTGTGCTCCAGCTTCCCGACGGCGGGCGGCCTGTACTACTGGTCGGCCAAGCTGGCCCGGAAGAACGGGCCGGCCTGGTCCTGGTTCACCGGGTGGTTCAACTTCCTCGGGCAGGTCGCGGTGACGGCCGGCATCGACTTCGGGGCGGCGTTCTTCATCAATGCCTTCCTCAGCCTGCAGTGGGGGGTCACCACGGCGCACTGGATGACGATCATCATCTATGCCGCCGTGCTGCTGGTCCACGGCCTGCTCAACCAGTTCGGCATCAAGCTGGTGTCGCGGCTGAACGACATCAGCGTGTGGTGGCACATCATCGGCGTGCTGATCATCGTCGGCGTGCTGATCATCAAGCCGGCCCACCACCAGAGCGCCAGCTTCGTGTTCGGGCACTTCGTCAACGACACCGGGCTGAAGGTCGGCGACCTGTACGTGCTCCTGATCGGCCTGCTGCTGGCCCAGTACACGTTCACCGGCTACGACGCCTCGGCCCACATGACCGAGGAGACGCACGACGCGGCCACGGCCGGCCGCGCGGCATCGTGAACTCGATCCTGGTCTCGCTGGGGGCCGGCTGGGTGCTGCTCATCGGCATCACGTTCGCCATCCAGCACTACGAGCCGGAGCGGACATCGGCGACCGGGGTGCCGCCGGCCCAGATCTTCATCGACGCGGCCGGCTCGGCGGTCGGCAAGCTGCTGCTGCTCATCGCCATCGGCGCCCAGCTGTTCTGCGGGATGTCCTCGGTGACGGCCAACTCCCGGATGATCTACGCCTTCTCCCGGGACGGCGCGCTGCCCGGCTCGCGGTTCTGGCACGTGGTCAACAAGCGGACCCGGACCCCGACCAACGCGATCTGGCTGGCCGCGGCGGGCGCGCTCATCCTGGGCCTGCCCTACCTGTGGAACTACACCGCCTACGCGGCGGTCACCTCGATCGCCGTCATCGGCCTCTATATTGCCTACGTGCTGCCGACCTTCCTGCGGCTACGCCAGGGCGACTCCTTCCAGCGCGGGCCGTGGCACCTGGGCCGCTGGAGCAAGCCGATCGGGATCATCGCGGTGACCTGGGTGGTCATCATCACCATCCTGTTCATGCTGCCGCAGGCCAGCCCGATCAACTGGGCCACGTTCAACTACGCGGTGTTCGCGGTCGTCGCGGTGGTCGGCTTCGCCGGCATCTACTGGGCCGTCTCGGCCAAGAACTGGTTCACCGGCCCCCGGGTGCAGGGCACCGCGGAGGAACTGGCGGCCATCGAGCGCGAGCTGTCGGCGTAGCCCGTGCCGCTCTACCGGGGCCACGGCCCGTACAGCCAGCAGCGCGGCATGCTGACCCTGGAGCAGCTCCGGGTGGAGGTGGGCGAGGGCGCGGTCGACACGGTCGTGCTCGGCTTCACCGACATGCAGGGGCGGCTTCAGGGCAAGCGGCTGGCCGCCGAGTTCTTCCTCGACGAGGTAGCCGAGCACTTCGCCGAGGGCTGCAACTACCTGCTTGCCGTGGACGTGGACATGAACACGGTGGACGGGTACGCGATGTCGTCGTGGGCCACCGGCTACGGCGACTTCGTGCTCCGGCCCGACCTGGGGACGCTGCGCCGGGTGCCCTGGCACCCGGCCACCGTCCTGGTCCTGGCCGACCTGACCTGGGCCGACGGGGCGCCGGTGGCGGCCTCGCCGCGGCAGATCCTGCAGCAGCAGGTGCAGCGGCTGGCCGACCGGGGCTGGGTCGCGCTGGCCGGGACCGAACTGGAGTTCGTGGTCTACGCCGACACCTACGAGCAGGCCGCGGCCAAGGGCTGGCGGGACCTGGTGCGGCCAACCAGTACAACGTGGACTACTCGATCCTGGGCACGTCCCGGATCGAGCCGCTGCTGCGCCGGATCCGCACCGGGATGGCCGGCGCGGGCATGTACGTGGAGTCGGCCAAGGGCGAGTGCAACCTGGGCCAGCACGAGATCGCGTTCCGCTACGCCGACGTGGTGAGCACCTGCGACAACCACTCGATCTACAAGACCGGGGCCAAGGAGATCGCGGCCCAGGACGGCATGAGCCTCACGTTCATGGCCAAGCCCAACGCCCGCGAGGGCAACTCCTGCCACATCCACCTGTCGCTGCGCGACGAGGCGGGCGACCCGGTGCTGGCCGGCGACGGCTCGCACGGCATGTCGGCGGTGCCGGCACTTCCTGGCCGGCCAGCTGGCCGCGCTGCGCGAGCTGACCCTGTGGTACGCCCCCAATATCAACTCCTACAAGCGGTACGCGGCGGGCAGCTTCGCGCCGACCTCGGTCCGCTGGGGGGTGGACAACCGGACCTGCGCGCTGCGGCTGGTCGGGCACGGCCCGTCGCTGCGCCCGGAGAACCGGGTGCCCGGCGGGGACGTCAACCCGTACCTGGCCGTGGCCGCGATGATCGCCGCGGGCCTGGACGGCATCGACCGCGAGCTGGAACTGGAGCCGGCGTTCGCCGGGAACGCCTACGCCGATGACGGCGGCGCTGGCCAGCACGGGCGCGTACCGGCCACCATGCGCGACGCGCTGGAGCTGTGGCAGGGCAGCGAGCTCGCGGCGGCGGCGTTCGGGGCCGACGTGGTGGCGCACTACGCCAACTACGCCCGGGTCGAGCTGGACGCCTTCGACGCCGCCGTCACCGACTGGGAGCTGCGCCGCGGCTTCGAGCGCCTGTAACGACATTTTCAGGAGTAACGCGGCCGCCCGGCCGATCCGCATCGGAACGGAATCATGCCTGAGTACACAGTGATCAACCCTGCGGGCCTCGGCCGTGAGCTGGGCCCGGACGCGCTGGACGCGTTCACCGACGTCAAGAACGTGTTCATCGCGAGCGACCGGTAAAGGGGGCGGCAGGGCTATGGAGCGGCTGACGGACCGGGTGGCGGTCATCACGGGAGCGGGCAGCGGGATCGGCCTGGCCACGGCGCGGCGGCTGGCCGCCGAGGGCGCCCGGGTGGTGGCCGTCGACATCGACGAGGCGGCCGGGGCGGTGGCGGCCAAGGAGACCGGCGGGCTGTTCCTGGCCGCCGACGTGACCAGCGAGGAGCAGGTGTCGGCGCTGTTCGACGAGATCGCCGGCCGACTGGGCCAGATCGACATCGCGTTCAACAACGCGGGCATCTCCCCGCCGGACGACGACTCCATCCTGACCACCGGGCTGGACGCCTGGCGCCGGGTCCAGGAGGTCAACCTGACCTCGGTCTACCTGTGCTGCAAGTACGTCATCCCGCACATGCTGGCCCGGGGCCGGGGCTCCATCATCAACACCGCCTCGTTCGTGGCCGTGCTGGGCGCGGCGACCTCGCAGATCTCCTACACCGCCTCCAAGGGCGGGGTGCTGGCCATGACCCGGGAGCTGGGCGTGCAGTTCGCCCGTGACGGCATCCGGGTCAACGCGCTGTGCCCGGGGCCGGTCAGCACGCCGCTGCTGCGCGACCTGTTCGCCGCCGACCCGGAGCGGGCCGCCCGGCGGCTGGTGCACGTGCCGATGGGCCGGTTCGGCGAGCCGGACGAGATCGCCGCCGCCGTGGCGTTCCTGGCCAGCGACGACGCGTCGTTCATGACCGCGGCGACGTTCCTGGTGGACGGGGGCATCAGCGGTGCCTATGTGACACCCTTGTAGCCATGCTGGAGCGCCAGGACGGTATCGCGGACGACGGTATCGCGGGACGACACGGGGGGCGGCGCCGGGCCGCGGCCCCTCATCGGCATCAGCTGCTACCGGCAGCAGGCCCGGTGGGCGGCGTGGGACCTGCCCGCCGTGCTCATCCCGGAAAGCTACGTGACCAGCGTCACGGCGGCCGGGGCGATCCCGGTGCTGCTGCCCCCGGTGCCGGGCATCGACGAGGTCATCGGCCGGCTGGACGGCCTGGTGCTGTCCGGCGGCGGGGACCTCGACCCGGCCCGGTACGGCGCGGAGCGCGACCCGCGCTGCGGCCCGTCCAGTGCCGACCGCGACGCGGCCGAGCTGGCCCTGCTGGCCGCCTGCGTGGACGCCGGGCTGCCGCTGCTGGGCATCTGCCGCGGCCTGCAGGTGCTGAACGTGGCCCTGGGCGGCACGCTGCACCAGCACCTGCCCGACCTGGTCGGCCACGACGGGCACGCCCCGGTGCCGGCTGGCTACGGCCAGCACGAGGTCAGCGTGGCGCCGGGCAGCCGCCTGGCCGCGATCCTGCACCGCACCGACCTGACCGACCACCTGCCGGTGGTCGTGCCCACGCACCACCACCAGGCCATCGACGTGCTGGGCCGGGGACTGGCCGTCACCGCCCGGGCCACCGACGGCACGATCGAGGCGGCCGAGCTGGACCCCGGCCAGCACCCGTTCGCGGTGGGTGTGCAGTGGCACCCGGAGACCGGCGACGACCTGAGCCTGTTCCGGGCGCTGGCCGCCGCGGCGGCGGCCCGCCGCGACACGGCCGTCCCGGCCTGAACGCGGGTTCCTGGCGGGATGACGGCGGGCGCTAGCCTGCTGTCATGACCGAAACCTCGCCTACCTCGCCCTCGGCCCAGGCGCCTGCCCCGGACGCGCCCGCCGCCAAGCCCGCGGAGCCCCGCGATGAGCTCACCGTCACCCGGCACGAGATCGCCACGGCGGACGGGCCGCTGCGGTACACGGCCACCGCGGGACGGCTGGTGCTGCGCAAGGAGCAGGTCAAGGACGAGGAGTTCGACGGCCATCAGGCCACGGCCGAGGTGTTCACCGTGGCGTACACGGTGGACACGGCGGATGACACGGGCGACGGCGACCCGGGGCGGCCGGTCACGTTCGCGTTCAACGGCGGGCCCGGCTCCTCCAGCGTGTGGCTGCACCTGGGCCTGCTCGGGCCGCGCCGGGTGGTCATGGGCGACGCCGGCGGCCTGCTCCCCCCGCCCTACGGCCTGGCCGACAACGCCGAGACCCTGCTGCGGCACAGCGACCTGGTGTTCATCGACCCGGTCTCGACCGGGTTCTCCCGCGCGGTGCGGGGCGGCAAGCCGGGCGCGTTCCACGGCTTCGCCGGCGACATCGAGTCGGTCGGGGAGGTGATCCGGCTGTGGACCACCCGCAACGGCCGCTGGCTGTCGCCCAAGTACCTGTGCGGCGAGTCCTACGGCACCACCCGGGCCGCCGCCCTGGCCGAGCATCTCCAGAAGCAGTACGGCCTGTACCTCAACGGCCTGATCCTGATCTCGACGTTCCTGGACGCCGGGACGGTCGAGTTCACCCCCGGCAACGACGACGCCTACGCCTACTACCTGCCCACCTACGCGGCCATCGCGCATTACCACGGCCTGCACGGCGACCGGCCGCTGCGCGAGGTGCTGGCCGAGGCCGAGGACTACGCGGGCCGGGACTACCTGTGGGCGCTGGGCCGCGGCGCCCGGCTGACCGCCGGCGAGCGGGCCGCCGCGGTGGCCCGGGTGGCCGGGCTGGCCGGCCTGTCCGAGGACTACGTGGACCGGGTCGACCTGCGGCCCGAGCACGTCCGGTTCCTCACCGAGGTGCTGCGCTCGCGGCGGCAGGTGGTCGGCCGGCTGGACGGCCGGTTCACCGGCTGGGACGCCGACTACGGCCGGGAGCAGTTCACGTCCGACCCGTCCATGGACGCCATCAGCGGGCCGTACGCGGCGGCGTTCAACCACTACGTGCGCAGCGACCTGGACTTCAGCAGCGACCTGCCGTACGAGCTGCTGTCCCGCCGGGTGCACCCGTGGTCGTTCCGGGAGTTCGAGGGCGCGCACGTGCACGTGGCGGACAAGCTGGCCGCGGCCATGCGGGCCAACCCGCACCTGCGGGTGCACGTGGCGTGCGGCTACCACGACGGGGCGACCCCGTACTTCGCGGCCGAGCACGCGTTCGCCCACCTGGCCATCCCGCCCGAGCTGGCGGCCAACATCGAGTTCCGCTACTTCGAGGCCGGCCACATGATGTACGTGCACGAGCCCAGCCGGCTGGCCCAGTCCCGGCAGCTGGCCGAATTCGTGACAGCCGTGCCCGGCGCATGACCATGACGGCATTCCCGGCCGCCCCGGGGCGGGAGCCGCGGCCGGGCCAATGCCGGGCAAACCCTAGACTCGCCAGCGTGAGCAGCGCTCCGGCCGTTGACATCCGCGGCCTGGTTAAGCACTACGGAGGCCGGCCCGCCGTGGCCGGCCTCTCCCTGACGGCCGGACGCGGCCAGGTGACGGCGATCCTCGGGCCGAACGGCGCGGGCAAGACCACCACCATCGAGACCTGCGAGGGCTACCGGCGGCCGGACGCGGGCACCGTCCGGGTGCTGGGCCTGGACCCGGTCGCCGACGCCCGCGAGCTGCGGCCCCGGGTCGGCGTCATGCTCCAGTCCGGCGGCATCCCGACCGCCGCCCGGGCGGCGGAGTACCTGCGGGTGCAGGCCCGGTTCTACGCCCGGCCGCTGGACCCGGCGGCCCTGCTGACCGCGCTGGGCCTGGACGCCTGCGGCACCACCCCGTTCCGGCGGCTGTCCGGCGGGCAGCAGCAGCGGCTGTCGCTGGCCGCCGCGGTGATCGGCCGGCCCGACCTGGTGTTCCTGGACGAGCCGACGGCCGGGCTGGACCCGCAGGCCCGGCACGCCACCTGGGACCTGATCGCCGGGCTGCGGGCGGCGGGCGCGGCGGTGATCCTGGCCACGCACTACATGGAGGAAGCCGAGCGGCTGGCCGACCGCATCGTGATCGTCGACCACGGCCAGGCGGTAGCCGACGGGTCGCCCGCCCAGCTGTGCGGGTCGGCCGGCCAGCTCCGGTTCCGGGCCGATTCCGGCCTGGACACCGATGCCCTGCTGGCCGCCTTGCCGGCCGGCAGCGCGGCCAAGGAGTCCCCGGCCGGGCACTACATGATCGAGGTGCCGACGGGGTGGACCCGCGGCTGGTGGCCGCGGTCACCGCGTGGTGCGCCGAGCGCGGCATCCTGGCCCAGAGCCTGCGCATCGAGACCCGGACGCTGGAGGACGTGTTCCTCGAGCTGACCGGCCGGGAGCTGCGCTCATGACCGGCCCGGCGGAAGTCCTCGACACCGCGGCGGGCTGGCCCGCCCCCGAGCCCGGCGCGGCCCGGCCCGCCGCGATGGTCGCCGCCCAGGCCGGGCTGGAGCTGCGGATCCTGCTCCGCAACGGCGAGCAGTTCCTGCTCACGCTGATCATCCCGGTGCTGCTGCTGCTCGCGTTCGGGCACGAGGCGCTGGTCAGCGTGCCGGGACGGCGGATCGACTTCGTGGTGCCGGGCATCCTGGCCCTGGCCGTGATGTCGACCGCGTTCACCAGCCTGGCCATCGGGACCGGGTTCGAGCGCCGGTACGGCGTGCTCAAGCGGCTGGGTGCCACGCCGCTGTCGCGGGGCGGCCTGATCGCGGCCAAGACGCTGACCGTGCTGGCCGTCGAGGTCATGCAGGTGGTGCTGATCACCGCCATCGGCCTGGGCCTGGGCTGGCGGCCGCACGCCGCCGGGGCGGGCACCGCCCTCGTCCTGCTGCTGGCCGGGACGGCGGCGTTCAGCGGCCTGGCCATGCTGCTGGCCGGGACGCTGCGGGCCGAGGCCACGCTGGCCGCCGCCAACCTGATCTACCTGGTCCTGCTCGGCGTCGGCGGGGTGCTGTTCCCGATCACCAAGTTCCCGGCGGGGGCCGCCCGGTGCTGAAGCTGCTGCCGTCGGGGGCGCTGTCGGACGGGCTGCGCACCGCGCTCGGCAACTGTCGGCCACGCGGCGGCCTGCCCGCGATGGACCTGCTGGTGCTGGTCATCTGGGCGGTCGCGGGCATCGCCGTCGCCGCCCGGGCGTTCCGCTGGGAGTAGCCGTCCGGCCCGCCCGGGGCCGGGTGCCCCCTTCCGCTCTGGTCGTGACCGGCATCGTCTCGGTCCAGCTCGGCGCGGCGCTGGCCGGGCGGATGTTCGGGGTGGTCGCGCCCGCCGCGATCACCGGGCTGCGGCTGTGGTGGGCAGCGCTGATCCTGGCCGTGGCGGGCGGCCGCGGGCTGGCCGGCGCGGTGCGCGGGGTGGTGGCCGACCGGGCCTGGCGGGACGCCGCCGTGGTGGCGGCGTTCGGGGTGACCCTGGGCGTGATGAACTACTCGATCTACCAGTCGTTCGCCCGGATCCCGCTGGGCGTCGCGGTGACGATCGAGTTCCTGGGGCCGCTGGCGGTGGCGGTGGCGTCGTCCCGGCGGCTGATCGACGCGGTCTGGGTGGTGCTGGCCGGGGCGGGCGTGGCGCTGCTGTCCGATGGCGGGCTGGGCGGCGGCGGGAGCGTGCGGCCGGCACGGGGCCGTGGCCGGGGTGGCGTTCGGGCTGGCCGCCGCCGCTAGCTGGGCGGCCTACATCCTGCTCAGCCGGGCCACCGGGCGGCGGTTCAGCGGCTCGGCGGGCCTGAGCATCGCCATGGTGGTGGCCGCGGTGGTGGTCACTCCCCCGGCCGTGGCCGCCGCGGGCCCGTCCATGTTCCGGCCCGGCGTGCTGGGCATCGGCCTGGCCGTCGGGCTGCTGTCCTCGGTCATCCCCTACCGGCTGGAACTGGAGGCGCTGCGCCGGGTCCCGGCCCGGGTGTTCGGCATCTGGATGAGCCTGGAGCCCGCCGTCGCGGCCCTGGCCGGCCTGGTGATCCTGGGCCAGGCCCTGGCGCCGCGGCAGTGGCTGGCCGTCGGCTGCGTCATGGTCGCCAGCGCGGGCGCGGCCCGGGGCGATCCCGGCCCCGCCCCGGTCGAGGCCGCCCTGGCGCCCGGCCCGGACCAGGCCGGGGACCGCGAGAGCCAGGGCCCGGCCGCCGTTCCGGGCACGCACCGAGACTCCTACGATGTATAGGTGACCGGAGACCTCGCCACCCCCCCGGCCGCGGCCCGGCCGGCCGCTGGCGCGGCCGGATGGTGGACGCCGCGGCGGCTGATCGGGCTGCTGCTGTGGCCGTCGCCCGCGGTGATGCGGCGGATCGCGCTGGCCGGGCTGCTCGCCTCGGCGGCCATCGTGCTGACCGGCGCGGCGGTGCGCCTGAGCCAGTCCGGGCTGGGCTGCACGACCTGGCCCGACTGCACCTCCCGCAGCCTGGTGGCGGGCGGCGCGTCCGGCGACCCGCTGATCCACCGCTGGGTGGAGTTCGGCAACCGGCTGGTGACGGTGGCCATCTTCGCCGTCTCGGCGGTGGTCAGCGTGGCCGCCTGGCGGTTCCGCGACGGCCAGCACCCGGGCCGGCGCAGCGGACCTGGTCTGGCTGGCCGCCGCGCAGCCCGGGGCCATCGTGGTGCAGGCCGTGCTGGGCGGCATCGTGGTGCTGACCAAGCTCAGCCCCGGCTGGGTGTCGGCTCACTTCCTGGCGTCGATGGCGCTGGTGGCGGCGACCGTGGCGCTGTACGTGCGGTGCCAGGAGCCAGGACCGGAATCCGCCCCGGCCCGGCCGCTGGCCCGCCGCGAGGTCCGGCTGATCTCGCTGGGCGTCATCGGGGCGGTGAGCCTCATGCTGATGGCCGGCACGGTGGTCACCGGCACCGGGCCGCTGGCGGGCGCGGCGTCGGCACCGCGCTACCGGCTGCCCCTGGCCGCCGTGACCCAGCTGCACGCCGACATCGGCTGGCTGCTGGGCGGCCTGGTGGTGGCCCTGGTGCTGGGCCTGCGGCTGGGCGGCGCGCCGCGCCGCGCGGTCCGGCTGGGCTGGCTGCTGGTCGGGCTGATCGTGGCCCAGGGCGCGGTCGGCTACGCCCAGTACTTCAGCGGGCTGCCCGCCGGGCTGGTGTGGGTGCACGAGGCGGGCGCCACCGCCATCTGGGTGACGGTGCTGCTGGTCCCCTACGCGCTCCGGGACCGCGGCCGCCTGGCCGACCAGCCCGCCGGCCAGCCCCGCCCTGACCAGCCTCTCCCCTGATTCACGCACGGTTCACGATCGCGCCGGGTTAGTCGCAGCCCGTTAGGGATAGGGTCATTGGCTGGTGCGTAACGTAGCTGGTATCACCACGTCTACGCCGGAACAGCCGGAAGCAGAGGGGGCTTGAGCCGACGTGAGCGAACTGCCCGAGACGCTGGACTGGACGCCGGAGGACAAACGGGCGGTTGATCTCGTCCGGGTCCTGGCCATGGACGCCGTGGAGGCCGCCGGGTCCGGCCACCCCGGCACCGCGATGAGCCTGGCTCCCGCCGCCTACCTGCTCTACCAGCGCGTTATGCGGCACGACCCGAGCGACCCGGAATGGATCGGCCGGGACCGGTTCGTGCTGTCCTGCGGCCATTCCAGCCTGACCCTTTATATCCAGCTATACCTGTCCGGATACGGACTGACGCTGTCCGACGTGGCCAGGTACCGCACCTGGGGCAGCCTGACGCCGGGGCACCCCGAGCACGGGCACACGGCCGGCGTGGAGGCCACCACCGGGCCGCTCGGCCAGGGCATCTCGATGGCCGTCGGCATGGCCATGGCGGCCCGCCGGGAGCGCGGCCTGCTCGACCCCGGAGCGGCACCCGGCGCCAGCCCGTTCGACCACTTCATCTACGCCATCTGCTCCGACGGCGACATCGAGGAGGGGATCAGCCACGAGTCCTCCTCCCTGGCCGGGCACCAGCAGCTGGGCAACCTCGTGGTGATCTACGACGACAACAGCATCTCGATCGAGGACGACACCAACATCGCCAAGTCCGAGGACGTGGCGGCCCGCTACGAGGCGTACGGCTGGCACGTCCAGCGAGTCAGCTGGCGCCAGCCGGGCGGCTACGCCGAGGACGTCCAGGCCCTCTACACCGCGCTGGCCCGGCCCGCGAGCATCAGGGCGCGCCGTCGCTGATCTCGCTGCGGACCATCATCGGCTGGCCCGCGCCGACCAAGCAGAACAGCGGCGCCGCCCACGGCTCGGCGCTGGGCGCCGCCGAGGTGGCCGCGACCAAGCAGATCCTCGGGTTCGACCCGGCGGTGAACTTCCCGGTGCAGGACGAGGCGGTAGCCCGGGCGCGGCAGGTGGCCGAGCGGGGCAAGCAGGCCCGCGCCGAGTGGAGCGAGCAGCTCGCCGCCTGGGCCGCGGCCAACCCCCGGGGCCGGGCGCTGCTGGACCGGCTGTCGGCCCGCGACCTGCCCGAGGGCTGGACGCAGGCGCTGCCGTCGTGGCAGCCCGACGCCAAGGGCATCGCCACCCGGTCGGCCTCGGGCGCGGTGCTCAACGCGCTGGCCCCGGTGCTGCCCGAGCTGTGGGGCGGCTCGGCCGACCTGGCCGGCAGCAACGACACCACGATGAAGGGCGAGCCGTCCTTCGTCCCGGCCGAGCACCAGACGAAGATGTTCCCCGGCGGCCCGTTCGGCCGGACGCTGCACTTCGGCATCCGCGAGCACGCCATGGGCGCCATCCTCAACGGCATCGCGCTGCACGGCCTGACCCGGCCCTACGGCGGCACGTTCCTGGTGTTCAGCGACTACATGCGGGGGGCCGTGCGGCTGTCCGCGATCATGAAGCAGCCGGTCACCTACGTCTGGACGCACGACTCCGTCGGCCTGGGCGAGGACGGCCCGACCCACCAGCCGGTCGAGCACCTGTGGGCGCTGCGGGCCATCCCCGGCCTGGACGTCGTCCGGCCCGCCGACGCCAGCGAGACCGCGGCGGCCTGGACGGCGATCCTGGAGCGCACCGACCGGCCCGTCGGCCTGTGCCTGACCCGGCAGGCCGTCCCGGTGCTGGCCGGCTCGGCCGGGCCCGGCACCGCACGCGGCGGCTACGTGCTGGCCGAGGCGTCCGGCGGCCGCCCGGAGGTCATCCTGATCGGCACCGGCAGCGAGGTGCAGATCGCGGTGGCGGCCCGCGAGCAGCTCGAGGCGGACGGCATCCCGGCCCGGGTGGTGTCGATGCCGTGCGTGGAGTGGTTCCGCGAGCAGGACGCCGCCTACCGGGAGGAGGTCCTGCCCGCCGGGGTCCGGGCCCGGGTCAGCGTGGAGGCCGGCATCGCGCTGGGCTGGCGGGAATTCACCGGCGACCTGGGCGAGAACGTCAGCCTGGAGCACTTCGGGGCGTCGGCTAGTTATCAGAAGCTGTATGAGGAGTTCGGCCTGACGGCTGAGCACGTGGCGGCGGCGGCGCGGGCCAGCCTGGCCCGGACCCGGAAGGGGTAGCGACATGACGACCGGCAAGCTGGGCCAGCTGAGCGATCTCGGCGTGGCCGTCTGGCTCGACGACATCAGCCGCGAGCGGCTGCGGACCGGGAACCTGGCCGACCTGATGCGGGAGTTCGGCGTCGTCGGGGTGACGTCCAACCCGACGATCTTCGCCAGCGCCATGTCCAAGGGCAACGCCTACGACGAGCAGGCCGCCGACCTGGCTCTGCGCAAGGTCACCGTCGGCGAGGCGTCCCGGGACATGACCACCTACGACATCCGCTGGGCGGCGGACGTGCTGCGCCCGGCCTACGACGCCAGCAGCGGCCTGGACGGCCGGGTGTCGATCGAGGTGGACCCCCGGCTCGCCCGCGACACCGCCGCGACCGTGGCCGAGGCCAAGGCGCTGTGGTGGATGGTGGACCGGCCCAACATGTACATCAAGATCCCGGCCACCAAGGAGGGCCTGCCCGCGATCACCGCGACGCTCGCCGAGGGGATCAGCGTCAACGTCACCCTGATTTTCTCGCTGGAACGATACGGCGAGGTGATCGACGCTTTCATGGCGGGACTGGAGGCCGCCGGCGCCGCCGGGCACGACCTGGCCGGCATCGCCTCGGTGGCGTCGTTCTTCGTCAGCCGGGTGGACAGCGAGGTCGACGCCCGGCTGGACAAGATCGGCACGCCGGAGGCCCGGGCGCTGCGCGGCCAGGCCGCCATCGCCAACGCCCGGCTGGCCTACGAGCTGTTCGAGCAGAAGAAGGCCACCGGCCGGTGGGCGGCGCTGGCCGCCCGGAGCGCGCCCGAGCAGCGGCCGCTGTGGGCCTCCACCAGCACCAAGAACCCGGAGTACCGGGACACCATGTACGTCGATGACCTGATCGCCCCGGCCATCGTCAACACCATGCCCGAGGCGACCATCCGGGCCGTGGCCGATCACGGCGCGGTCAGCGGCGACACCATCCACGGCACCTACGACGCGTCGCGGGAGTACTTCGAGCGGCTCGCCGCGGTCGGGGTCAGCTACGACGACGTCGTCCAGGTCCTGGAGGACGAGGGCGTGGAGAAGTTCGGCGTCTCCTGGAACCAGCTGCTGGAGACGATCAGGTCAGAGATGGCCGCGTCGGGAGAGCGCGAATGATCCCTAATCCGCTGCGCGACCCGAGGGACCGGCGGATCCCCCGGGTCGCGGGCCCGTGCGTGCTCATCCTGTTCGGCGTCACCGGGGACCTGGCCTCCAAGAAGCTGCTCCCGGCGATCTACGACCTGGCCAACCGGGGCCTGCTGCCGCCCGGCTTCTCGCTGGTCGGCTTCGCCCGCCGGGACTGGGCCGACGAGGACTTCGCGCAGATCGCCCACGACGCGGTCAAGGCCCACGCCCGGACGCCGTTCCGGGAGGAGGTCTGGACCCAGCTGTCAGAGGGCGTCCGGTTCGTGCCCGGCGAGTTCGCCGACGACGCCGCGTTCGACCAGCTGGCCGACACGGTCAGCCAGCTCGACGACGAGCGCAGCACCGGCGGCAACTACGCGTTCTACCTGTCCGTGCCGCCCAAGGCGTTCCCGCAGGTGGTTCCAGCAGCTCAAGCGGTCCGGCCTGGCCGACCGCGCCGGACGGCAGCCGGTCCTGGCGGCGGGTCGTCATCGAGAAGCCGTTCGGCCACGACCTGGCCAGCGCGCGCGAGCTGAACTCCATGCTGAGCGCGGTGTTCCCGCCGCACGCGGTGTTCCGGATCGACCACTACCTGGGCAAGGAGACGGTCCAGAACCTGCTGGCGCTGCGCTTCGCCAACACCCTGTTCGAGCCGATCTGGAACCGCGGCTACGTCGACCACGTCCAGATCACGATGGCCGAGGACATCGGCATCGGCGGCCGGGCCGGCGTACTACGACGGCATCGGCGCGGCCCGCGACGTCATCCAGAACCACCTGCTCCAGCTGCTGGCGCTGACCGCGATGGAGGAGCCCGTCTCGTTCGCCGCCGACGCGCTGCCGGCCGGAGAAGGAGAAGGTGCTGTCGGCGGTGAAGATCCCCGAGGACCTGGCCGTCGGCACCGCCCGCGGGCCAGTACTCGGCCGGCTGGCAGGGCGGCATCGAGGTGCCCGGGTTCCTGGAGGAGCAGGGCATCGCCCCGGACTCGATGACCGAGACCTACGCGGCGCTGCGCCTGGAGATCGACACCCGGCGCTGGGCCGGCGTGCCGTTCTACCTGCGCACCGGCAAGCGGCTGCCGTCCCGGATGAGCGAGATCGCGGTGCTGTTCCAGAAGGCCCCGCACCTGCCGTTCGCCGCCACCGACACCGAGGAGCTCGGCCAGAACGCCCTGGTCATCCGGGTCCAGCCGGACGAGGGCGTGACCGTCCGGTTCGGCTCCAAGGTACCCGGCTCGGCCATGGAGGTCCGCGACGTCAACATGGACTTCGCCTACGGCGAGTCGTTCACCGAGTCCAGCCCGGAAGCCTACGAGCGGCTGCTGCTGGACGTGCTGATCGGCGACCCGCCGCTGTTCCCGCGCCAGGAGGAGGTCGAGCTGTCCTGGCAGATCCTCGACCCGATCGAGGACTTCTGGGCCAGCCACGGCAAGCCCGAGCAGTACCCGGCGGGGACGGCCGGCCCGGCCGGCGCGGACGCCATGCTCGCCCGCGACGGCCGCGCCTGGCGCCGACTTTAAGGGAGACGGCTCGCATGCTCATCGACCTGACCGACACCACCACGAGCGAGGTCCGCGGCGCGCTGACCCGCGCCCGGGACCAGCAAGGCGGCCCCACCACCGGGGTGGTGCTCAACCTGATCATCATGACCGACGAGTCCCGCCAGCACGACGCGGTGCGGGCGGCCAGCCACGCCAGCCGCGAGCACCCGTGCCGGGTGCTGGCCGTGATCACCCGCGGCTCGGGCGGCCACTCCCGGCTGGACGCCGAGATCCGGACCGGCGACGGCGCCGCCGGGCAGACGGTGCTGCTGCGGCTGTACGGGCCGATGAGCCTGCACCCGGACTCGGTGGTCATGCCGCTGCTGGTGCTCGACACGCCGGTGGTGACCTGGTGGCCGGGCGGCGCGCCGGAGGTACCCGCCGACGAGCCGCTGGGCGCGCTGGCCCAGCGCCGGGTCACCGACGCCGCCGCCGAGGCCGACCCCGGCGCCACCCTGCGCGCCCTGGCGGCCGGCTACCAGCCCGGTGACACCGACCTGAGCTGGACCCGGGCCACGTCGTGGCGGTCGCTGCTGGCCGCCACCGTGGACCAGACCGACGACGCCATCCGCGGCGGCACGGTCCGGGCCGAGGCGGGCAACCCCACCGCCGAGCTGCTGACCGCCTGGCTGGCCAGCCGGCTGAGGTGCCGTTCACCCGGGAGGTGTCCGGCGGGCCGGGCATCACCGAGGTGTCGTTCGCGGTCGACGAGCGGCGACATCACGATCGCCCGGCAGGACGGCCGGCTGGCGACGCTTGAGCCAGCCCGGCCAGCCCGACCGGCACGTGGCCCTGCACCGGCGGGAGATGGCCGACCTGATGGCCGAGGAACTGCGCCGGCTGAACCCGGACGAGGTCTACGGCGAGACGCTCGCCGCGGCCTGCGTGCCCGCGGGCGGGCGGTAGCCATCAGCGCGCCGCAGGTGCTGGTGCACCCCGACGCCGAGCTGCTGGCCCAGGCCGTGGCCGCCCGCCTGGTCACCCGGCTGGTGGACGCCTGCGCCGCCGCCGGGTCGGCCTCGCTGGTGCTGACCGGCGGCGGGATCGGCACCAAGGTACTGGCCGAGCTGGCCGCCGCGCCGGCCAGGGACGCGATCGACTGGCGGCACGTGGACATCTGGTGGGGCGACGAGCGGTTCGTCCCGGCCGGCGACCCGGAGCGGAACGAGACCGGGGCGCGGGCCGCCCTGCTGGACCACGTGGACGTCACCCCGGAGCGGGTGCACGCCGATGCCCGCCTCCGACGGGCCGGACGGGGACAACCCGGAGGCCGCCGCCGACCGCTACGCCGCCGCGCTGCGGGCCGCGGCCCGGCCCGAGGACCACGGCGCCGTGCCGTCGTTCGACGTGCTGCTGCTGGGCATCGGCCCGGAGGGCCACGTGGCGTCCCTGTTCCCCGGCATGCCCGCGGTCTATGAGCAGGAGCGCACGGTGGTGGCGGTGCACGGCGCGCCCAAGCCGCCGCCGACCCGGCTGACCCTGACCCTCCCGGCCATCCAGGCCGCCCGCGACGTGTGGATCATCGCGTCCGGCGCGGAGAAGGCGTCCGCGGTCCGGCTGGCGCTGTCGGGCAGCGGGCCGGTGCAGGTCCCGGCGGCCGGGGCGCGCGGGACGGCAGCAGACGCTGTTCCTGGTCGACCGGGCCGCCGCCGCCCAGGTGCCGGCCGGGATCGTCGACCGCAGCTCGTCCGGCTGAATCGCCTTTCGGGCGGCGCAATTCCGCCTTTCGGGTGCGGGGCGCGCCTTTCGGGACACTTTGCCGGGCTCGTCCTGGCTAGGATCTCCGCATGCCCCCTGTCCTCCGCCCGGCTGCGCCTGCGCCCGCGCGCCCGGCGTGATCATCTCGTCGTGTGCGGCGGCGACTCCCTGGCCTTCCGGATGGTGGAGGAACTGACCGTCCGGTACGGCGAGCGGGTCACGGTCATCCTGCCGTCGGCCGACCGCGGGCTACGGCCCGCAGCTGGCCCGGCTGCCCGGCGTCCGGATCATCGAGCGGGCCGAGCCGGACCGGGAGGCGCTGCTGGAGGCCGACCTGGGCAGCGCCCGCGGGCCTGGCCCTGCTGGCCCAGGACGACCTGGGCAACTTCCACGCCGCGCTGCGCGCCCAGGAGATCAACCCGGCCCTGCGGCTGGTCATCGCGATCTTCAACACCGGCCTGGGCGACGCGGATCCGGACCTTCTTCACCGACTGCGCGGTGCTGTCGGAGTCGGCCATGGCCGCGCCCGCGTTCGTCGCCGCGGCGCTGGGCGAGCCCGCGCCGAGCCACGTCCGGCTGGCGGGCCGGCACGCTGTACGTGGCCCGCCGCGAGGACGTCAGCGCGGCCGACATCGTCTGCGGGCTGGCCGCCGGCCCGGACGCCGCCCGGCCCGACCTGCTGCCCGCCGGCCAGGCCAGCGGCCTGGTGCTGGCCGTGGCCAACGGCACGCCGCGCGACCCGCTGGCCCGCCAGCGGCGGCACCCGCTGCGGGCCGCCTGGCGGCCTGGTCCGGTCGCTGCTCGGGCACCGGCTGGGCGTCGTGTTCGTCGGCCTGGTCGGCGTGCTGGTGGCCGGGTTCGCGCTGCTGGCCACGGCCGGGCACTTCTCGGTGGCCGACGCCCTGTACCTCACCCTGCTGGACGCGGCCGGGACGGCGGTGACCGGCGCCGGGCTGCCCATCGGCGGAGAAGATCGCCCAGTTCCTGCTGACCTTCGACGGGCTGGCCGTTCCTGCCGCTGGTCACCGCGGCGGTGGTCGGCGCCCGGCTGACCGGCTCGGTGCGGAGCACGGACCGGCCGGTCAGCGACCACGTCATCGTCGCGGGCCTGGGCAACGTCGGCACCCGGATCGCCGGCCTGCTGCACGACCTGGGCATCGACGTCGTCTGCGTGGACAAGAGCGAGACCGCCTCGGGCCTGGCCATGGCCCGGCGGCTGGGCCTGAAGGTGGTCATCGGCGAGACCCACCGCGAGGAGACCCTGCGGGCGGCCGGCATCGACAGCTGCCAGGCCGCTGGTCTCGGTCACCAACTGCGACATCGTCAACCTGGAGACCGCCCTGCACGCCCGGGCGCTGGCCGAGGCGTCCGCATCGTCGTCCGGCTGTATGACGACGACCTGGCCCGGCGCGTCCAGGAGACGATCGGCAACACCATCTCGCGCTCGGTCTCCTACCTGGCCGCCCCGGTGTTCGCGGCCGCCATCCTCGACCACCAGGTGCTGCGGACGATCGCGGTGGGCCGGCACGTCCTGGTCATCGCGGACGTGCCGGTCGGCGCCGGGTCGGCGCTGGCCGGCTGGGCGGTGCAGCGACGTGCACGAGCGGGGCACGGTCCGGGTCATCGCGCTGCGCGCCGCGCGGCGCGGACCGGGTGGACTGGTCACCCGCGCCAGGATTACCGGCTGTCCGGCCCAGGACCGGATCTACGTCCTGGCCACCCGAGGCCGGGGCTGAGTACGCATCCTGCGGCGCGCGGAGAACCGCCGGGAAGCCCGAATGACCGGGGAAGTAATGAACTGGCCGTTCTGGGCCTCCCCAACTCGCGCAGCGGAGTTACGCTCAAGGAAGATCTTCGCTCCCGACCTGGCTTCTCGACAGGCCGGGATGGGCAGACGGACGTCTCCAGCCTATCCGGGCGCCAGCCTGGCTGCGGCGGATCGGCCGCAGGCCGTGGCGGCCATCCACTCAGGAGGCAAGCTATTGAGCACCACCGATGATGCTCCGGCTCATGTCGCCCAGACGGTCGCCCTCATCGCCGACCCGGCGCCCGCTCGGGCTCGCCGCGTTCGCGCTGACCACGTTCCTGCTGTCATCGTCAACGCGGGCTGGGCGAAAAGCTCCACCGGCAGCGACTGGCTCGGCTACGCCTTCGCCTACGGCGGCCTCGTCCAGCTGCTGGCGGGCATGTGGGAGTTCAAGAACCGCAACGTGTTCGGGGCGACCGCATTCTCCACGCTACGGCGCGTTCTGGATCGGCCTGGGGCTGTGGGCCGTCCTGGTCGCCCCGCACGCGCTGAGCGCGACGGCCGCGAACAAGGACCTGGGCTGGATCCTGCTCGCCTTCGCGATCTTCAACACCTACATGATGATCTTCAGCACGCAGGTGAACGTGGCCGTGTTCACGGTGTTCCTGACCCTGGAGCTGACCGAGATATTCCTGTTCATCGGGGGCCTCGCGGGCAATGCCAACATCACCAAGATCGGCGGCTATCATCGGCATCATCACGGCCCTGGCGGCCTGGTACACCTCCGCCGCGGGCGTGATCAACGGCATGAAGGGCGGCATCGTCCTGCCCGTCGGCAGGCCGCTGCTGAACTTCAAGCCCGGACGGCCTCACCCGTCTAGCGCCCGTCTAGCACCGGGCACGACGCTCCTACGAGGACCCGGAGGCTCGCGCCTCCGGGTCCTCGCTCGTCCGCAGCGGATAGCGTAGGAATGTGGATCTACACGAACGACGCGAACTCGACATGTCCGCGCAGGTGGCCAAGGTCAAGGCCAAGGCCCGGCCCTGGCGGTCCATCATCGCGCTGCTCCTGGCCCTGTGCGGCCTGGCCGCCGGGGAGTTCGGCCGGTACAGCCGCCACCTGGACAGCCCGACCGCGCCGCCCTGAACTACGGCGGGCGCGGCCGTCTTCCTGCTGTTCGGGCTGGTCGCCGCCTTCGGCCTGTCGGGCCAGGCCCGGGACCTGCTGCGGCCGGCCATCGGCGCGGCCCACGCGGGCGTGGCCCGGTACGCGCTGGTCCTGGCCGGCATCTTCACCGTGCTGGTCATCACCCTGAACATCGCCAGCGTGCCGGTCGGGCAGCTGGTGCTGGGCGGCGCCGTCACCGGGGTGCTGCTCGGCATCGCCGCGCAGCAGTCGCTGGCCAACCTGTTCGCCGGGATGGTGCTGCTGTTCGCCCGGCCGTTCCGCGTCGGCGACCGGGTCCGGTTCCGGGCCGGGCGCGCTGTCCGGGCCGCTCGAGGGCACCGTGACCGACATCAGCATCACCTACGTCCGCCTGGAGACGGCCGACGGCCTGGTCTTCGTGCCCAACTCCCAGGCCCTCGCGGCGTGCGTCGGGCCGCTCCCGCGCGCCGGAGCCGGACCCGGCCGCCAACGGGACCGCGGCGCCCGGCCCGGACGCGGGCCTGGCCGCCGTGGCGGGCGCGGCCGCGGCGAGCGCCGTCGCGGCCATCCTGGGCGACTCGCCCGGTCCGGGCGCAGCGGCTCACGCCGGCCAGGGCCAGGCGGGCACGGCCTACGCCACCCCGCCGCCGGCCAGCCCGGCTCAGGTGGCAGACGCTCATCGGCAGGCCCGGCCCACGACGGCACGGCACCGGACGGCACCGCTCAGCCAGGATCGGGCCAGGCCGGGCCAGCCCGGGCGGACACCGCTCAGGCTGGCCCGGCACAGGCGGCCGGCGCGGCAGCGCGGCCATGGCCCGGATCGCGACCCGGGCCGGACGGCTCCCCCAGCCGTGACGGCGCGGGCCTGCCCGGCTAGTGGCTGGCGTCGTACTTCGAGATCACCTGAGCCGGGATCCGGCCCCGGTCGCTCACCTGAATGCCGTTGCGCTTGGCCCAGGCGCGGATATCCGCGCTGCGCTGCCGGTGCGCCGCCGTCCGGCGCTTGGGCCGGCTGACCCGGCCGGTCACCCGGCGGGCCTTCTCCCGAAACCGCGTCACCACCTCGTCGAACTTCTGGCTGTGCTTCTCGCATAGGTCGATCTCGTAGTCCCGGCCGTCGAGGCTGAACGCCCTGGTGAGCTGCTCGCCGTCCGGAATCTCTTTAGAGTCGTAGTCACACGCGAATGTGACCGAAACCTTCTGTGCCACTCCCGTATCCCCCTTCCCCCGCCGTCAATGTATCCCCAGGAGCCTCAGCAGGGTAAACGTCAGCCCAGAAACGGCAGCCCGGGCAATATCCGGGACAGCGGCGGGACGAGCGGGCGGCCGGACAGGCCGGATCGGCCGGCCGGCGGAGCGTATCGGCCGGCAGGCGGCCTGATCGGCCCGGATCGGCCGGGCTGATCGGCCCGTCGGCGGCCCTGATCGGCCCGGCCGGGCTGACCGGTCGGCGCGGTCCGGCCGCCTGATGACCGGATCGAGCGCCGCCTGATGGGCTGGCCGGGCGCGTCTGATGGGCGCTGGCGGGGCCGGGCTCAGGCAGCCGCGACGGCAGGGTCACAGGCGGGCCTGCGGGCGGGCCCGAGCCGCCAGGCGGCGGGATCGGTGCTCGTCGGCGTCCGGGCTGCCGGTCCGCGGTCGGGCTGTCCGGGCCGCCCGCGGGTAACCGCGGGTCGGACGGGGCGCCCGCGGGCCGGCGCGGCGCGGCTCGCTGTCCGGGTAGCCGCTCGTCGTAGCGCCGCCCGTAGCCCGCCGTCCGGTCATAGGCAGCGCTGTCATCGCGGGCGGCACCGTCGCGGACAGGCTACCGTGCCGGCATAGCTGCGTGGCCGCTGGCGTGCCCGGGCCGCTGCCGTAGCCGGCCGCCGTCATAGGCGGCGGCGCCCGGATATCCGCCGGGCTCGCCGATAGCCGCCGGATTCCGGATAGCGGCCGGCTCCGCATAGCCGGCGGGCTCGGGATAGCCGCGCGGCTCCGGATAGCCGGCGGCTCGGCATAGCCGGGCGGGCTCGGGATAGCCGGACTCGGGATATCCGGTGCGCTCCGGAGTAGCCGCCGGTCTCCGGGTATTCAGAATCGGCCGCCGGATAGTCCGCGGCTCATCACGCGGCGGATAGTCCGGGGCCGGATACTCGCGCCGCCGGATACTCCGGCCGGCGGGATAGGCCGGGGCCGCGGGATAGTCCGCGGAGTACTCGCTGTCGCGATACCCGGCTTTCTCCTCGCGCTGATATCCGAGGCCGAGCGGATCGGCCGGGTGGATATGCGGGCCGGACGATGAGCGAGCCGCGAGCGCTCCGGATCCCGGGCCAGTGGCTGCGGGGCAGCGGTCAGCCGCGGGCAGCGGCTCCCGGGCTGGCGGGTCGGCCGGCGACGCGGGCCGGGAAGTCCGCGGCGTAGCTGCCGGTCCGCGGCCCGCCCAGGTAGCTCGTGGTATCCGGGCGTCCTCGGCGCGCTGCCCGGCGGCGCGGTACCCCGGCGCGGCTCGCGGCGGTCGCCGCCCAGGGGTCGCCGCTCGGCGGGTCGCCGCCCACGGGGGTCGCCGCCCAGCGGGGCTCGCGCTCCTCGTCGTCGCCGGCCCGGCTCCCGCCGCGACGGCGGCGCGTCGTCACGGCGCTGACCCGGACGGGCGAGACGGCGGACGGCGGCGGCCCGTCGACTGCTGAGCCTCGTACGGCGGGGCCTCAAACGACTCGGCGGCGAGCGGCGGGGCACTCAAACGGCTGGGACCTCGAACGGCTGGGCCTCACCGGTCGGGCGGCGGGCGGGGCTGGCACGGCCTCGGGGGCCTGTACTCGGCGGCGCGGCCGGCCACGGGCGGCTCGGGCAGCGCGTCGCCCGGCCCGGCCGGCCCGCGGCGCAGGGTGTCGAGCATCCGGGCCAGCTCGTCCACCGGCAGCCGGAACGTGCCCGAGCACCGGCCGCCCTGCCAGATGCTGAATACCGCCACGCCGGTGTCGCCGTACCAGCTCAGCCGCATGCTGCGGGAACTGCCCCTGACGTCGAAAAAAACCTCACCCAGGCGAGGCAGGGGAGCGGCGTCGAACGACGACATGGCCCCTATGGTGACCCCCGGGCATCGGACTTGTCCAGTTAGGGGTCACATGCTGTGACACGCACCACGGGTATCGGCCGGGCAAATTAGCCATCCTGCCTGCGCGATGCCCGTCCGGTGGCATCATTATGGGGCGGCTCGGACCTTACGCCCCTGTGGCAGCCGTGGTCGTTGGCACTGACGATAGCATGAGCGAGGTCATCGCCGCGATCCACGCAGGGAACACCACGGCTTTGCCATGCGTTGTGTGTTGCGACGGGGCTAAATGCCACATCGCACGAGTACTGTGCGCTGTGCTATGCGTCCAGAACGCCGACACTCCGCCTGGCAGCGAATATACACGCGAACTGGTTGAGGAGAGTAAATCATGTCTGAGGTACGTCGTCAGGCCGCCCTGATGCAACGGCCGAACTGGGGCTGGCAGGATGACGCCGCGTGCCGCGGTCGTGATGTCGTGCTCTTCTTCGGCCCGGACGGCGAGCGCCAGCCCGAGCGGAGATGTCCGCGAGCGGCAGGCCAAGGCCGTTTGCGCCGCCTGCCCGGTCCGCTCCGAGTGCCTGGGCTACGCGCTGAGCCGGCCGGAGAAGTACGGCACCTGGGGCGGCGCTGAACGAGGACGAGCGGTCCTCGGAGCGCCGTCGCCGGATGCGCCGCGCGAACGCGGCCTGAGCCGCCGCCCGCCTGCGTCAAGCCGGCCGCGCCCCCGGGGGCGCGGCCGGGCGTTCGGTCGTGCGCGGAGTACGCCGGCCGGGAACGGGCATGTGTCCGCCGTGGTGTGCCTCCCTGCCGGAGCAGCGGCACGAGGACTGCCCGGGGCCCGGCTGGTGTGACTGCCAGCACCAGCGCCCGGCCCGGCCCGCGGAGCCGCGCAGGGCTGGATCCGGCAGGGATAGATCCTGCCGGGACGGATCCTGCCGGGTAGCGCCTGACGTGCGCGAATGGCCGGGCAGGAATAGGCTCGGCTTTGAGCTAGTTCTGCGACAGAGACGAGACCTGACCCCGCTGCCCAGGGAGTGAGGACACGTGAGAGCCGCGATGGAGAGGCTAGCCGCGCAGGCGGCGCGGAGATCCTGGCCGGGCGCCCGGCCGAGGATGTCATCGGCTGGGCCGCGCGAGACCTTCGGGTCCCGGCTCTGCATCACGTCCTCGATGACCGACGCCGTGATCATCCACCTGGCCTCCCGGCAGGTGCCCGGCATCGACGTGCTGTTCCTGGACACCGGCTATCACTTCCCCGAGACGATCGGCACCCGCGACGCCGTCTCGGCCGTGTACCCGGTGAACGTGGTGAACGTGACCCCGCCGACGACGGTCGCCGAGCAGGACGCGGGCCTCGGTCCCCGGCTCTACAGCCGCAACCCGGACCTGTGCTGCTACCTGCGCAAGGTCGTCCCGCTGGAGCAGGCCCTCGGCCCGTACGACGCCTGGATCACCGGGGTCCGCCGGGACGAGACCGACGCCCGCAGCGACACCGGCGTGGTCAGCTGGGACCCGCAGCGCGAGATGGTCAAGGTCAACCCGATCGTCGAGTGGTCGCAGCAGGACGTCGACGACTACATCGCCGAGCAACGGCGTGCTGGTCAACCCGCTGGTCTACGACGGCTACCCGTCGATCGGCTGCCGCACCTGCACGGCCAAGGTGGCCGACGGCGCCGACCCGCGCAGCGGCCGCTGGGCCGGGACGGCCAAGACCGAGTGCGGGATCCACACCTGAGCCCCGACCGCACACATGAGGTCACCGAACCAGGTTCCGCCGCTGGCCGGCTACGACGTGGCCGACGACCCGGCGCTGCTGGACGGCGGTGTCCCGGCACGGCGCGGGCTGGGCCGCGGACGAGCTGCACGCGCTCGGGCCGCCTGGCAGGCGACCCGGCCACGCAGGACCTGGCCCGGCTGGCCAACGTGCTACCCGCCGGTGCTGCGCGGCCTACGACGCGCGCGGCCAGCCGGATCGACGAGGTCCGAGTTCCACCCGGCCTGGCACGAGCTGATGAGCACCGCCGTGGCCACGGCCTGCACGCCGCGCCGTGGGCCGACAGCCAGGCCCGGCGCGCACGTGGCCCGGGCGGCCAAGTTCTACGTCTGGACCCAGGCCGAGGCGGGCCACGGCTGCCCGGTCTCGATGACCTACGCGATCGTGCCGGCGCTGCGGCACCGCAAGCCCGCGCTGGCCGCCCGGTACGAGCCGCTGCTGGCCGCCCGCTGCCTACCAGCCCGGCCTGGAGGTCCCCGACGGCAAGGCCGGGCTGCTGGCCGGGATGGGGATGACCGAGAAGCAGGGCGGCTCGGACGTCCGGGCCAACACCACCCGCGCGGCGCCCGCCGGCCGGAGCCGGCCAGCTACCTGCTGACCGGCCACAAATGGTTCTGCTCGGCGCCGATGTGCGACCTGTTCCTGGTCCTGGCCCAGGCCCCGGAGGGGCTGACCTGCTTCCTGCTGCCCCGGGTGCTGCCCGACGGCAGCCGTAACGGGCTGCGCCTGCAGCGGCTGAAGGACAAGCTGGGCAACCGGTCCAACGCCTCGGCCGAGGTGGAGTACGAGGGAGCGCTGGCCTGGCTGGTGGGCGAGCCGGGCCGGGGCATCGCCACGATCATCGAGATGGTCTCGGCCACCCGGCTGGACTGCGTGCTGGGCAGCGCCGCCCAGGTGCGCCAGGCGTGCGTCGCCGCCGCCCACTACGCGGCCGGGCGGCAGGCGTTCGGCGCCCGGCTCATCGACCACCCGGCCATGGCCGCCGTGCTGGCCGACCTGACCCTGGAGTCGGAGGCCGCCACGGCGACGGCCATCCGGCTGGCCGGGGCGGCCGACCGGGCCGCCCGCGGCGACGCCGCCGAGGCCGCGTTCCTGCGGCTGGCCCTGCCCGCGGCCAAGTTCTGGATCTGCAAGCGCGCCCCGGCGGTGGCCGGCGAGGCGCTGGAGTGCCTGGGCGGCAACGGCTACGTCGAGGAGTCCGGGCTGCCCCGGCTGTACCGGGACGCGCCGCTGAACTCCATCTGGGAGGGCTCGGGCAACGTCACCGCGCTGGACGTGCTGCGGGCGCTGGCCCGCAGCCCGGAGTCGGCGCAGGCGGTGCTGGCCGAGATCGGCCAGGCGGCCGGCGCCGACCGGCGGCTGGACGCGGCGGCCGGGCGGCTGGGCGACGAGATGGCGCGGCGCCGCGGCGGCGGGACCGTCCGCCGGGCACCTGGCCCGCGGGCTGGCCGGACGGCTCACCGTGACGCTGCAGGCGGCGCTGCTGGCCCGGTTCGCCCCGCCGGCGGTGGCCGACGCCTTCTGCGCCACCCGCCTGACGCTCGAGCCCGGCCGCGGGGCCGCCCTCGGCCCCGCCGCCCCGTTCGGCATGCTGCCTGCGGGCCTGCCGCTGGCGGCCATCCTGGCGCGGTCATCAGTCGCCGCCGCCGGATAAGGTCTGCGGATGCAGCAATGGCCGGGAACCCCCTACCCGCTCGGCGCTACCTGGGATGGGTCGGGGACCAACTTCGCGCTGTTCTCCGAGGTCGCCGACCGGGTCGAGCTGTGCCTGTTCGACGCCGAGGACGGCGCCGAGACGCGGCTGGAGCTGACCGAGGCCGACGGCTTCGTGTGGCACTGCTACCTGCCGGGCATCGGGCCCGGCCAGCGCTACGGCTACCGGGTGCACGGCCCCTACGACCCCGGCCGGGGGCACCGCTGCAACCCGGCCAAGCTGCTGCTCGACCCGTACGGCAAGGCGGTCGACGGCGCCCTGGAGTGGAACCCGGCGCTGTTCTCCGAGGGCGCGCTGGGGGGCCGCGTTCGGCACCGACAGCGCGCCGTTCATGCCGCGCAGCGTGGTCATCAACCCGTACTTCGACTGGGCTGACGACCGGTCGCCGCGCACCCCCTACCACGAGACGCTGATCTACGAGGCGCACGTGCGGGGCCTGACCCTGCGCCACCCGGACGTGCCGCCCGAGCTGCGGGGCTGCTATGCCGGCCTGGGCTCCCCGGCGATCATCGACCACCTCACCCGGCTCGGCGTCACCGCCATCGAGCTGATGCCGGTGCACCAGTTCGTGCCCGAGCAGCGGCTGGCCGAGCGGGGCCTGACCAACTACTGGGGCTACAACACGATCGGCTTCTTCGCCCCGCACAACGGCTACTCCTCGGCCACCGAGCCGCACGACCAGGTGGCCGAGTTCAAGTCGATGGTCCGGGCGCTGCACGAGGCCGGCATCGAGGTGATCCTCGACGTGGTCTACAACCACACGGCCGAGGGCGGGGCAGGCGGCCCGACGCTGTCGTTCCGCGGTATCGACAACGCCGCCTACTACCAGCTGGCCCAGGACGACCCGGCCCGGTACCTGGACTACACCGGGTGCGGCAACAGCCTGAACGTGCGGCACCCGCACGCCCTGCAGCTGATCATGGACTCGCTGCGCTACTGGGTGATGGAGATGCACGTCGACGGGTTCCGGTTCGACCTGGCCTCGGCCCTGGCCCGGGAGCTGCTGGAGGTCGACCGGCTGGCCACGTTCTTCGAGCTGGTCCAGCAGGACCCGGTGGTGTCCCAGGTCAAGCTCATCGCCGAGCCGTGGGACGTCGGCGAGGGCGGCTACCAGGTGGGCAAGTTCCCGCCGCTGTGGACCGAGTGGAACGGCAAGTACCGGGACTCCGTCCGGGACTTCTGGCGCGGCCAGCCCGGCACGCTGCCGGAGTTCGCGTCCCGGCTGTCGGGCTCCAGCGACCTGTACGAGACCAGCGCCCGCCGCCCGGTCGCCTCGATCAACTTCGCCACCTGCCACGACGGCTTCACCGTGGCCGACCTGGTCAGCTACAACTCCAAGCACAACGAGGCCAACGGGGAGCGGAACACCGACGGCACCGACGACAACCGGTCCTGGAACTGCGGCGCCGAGGGGCCGGCCGACGACCCGGAGATCATCGCGCTGCGCGCCCGGCAGGCGCGGAACTTCCTGGTCACGCTGTTCTTCTCGCAGGGCGTGCCGATGCTGCTGGCCGGCGATGAGCTGGGCCGCACCCAGGGCGGCAACAACAACGCCTACTGCCAGGACAACGAGGTCTCCTGGGTGGACTGGGCGGGCGCGGCGAAGCACGCCGACCTGCTGGAGTTCACCTGCGCGCTGGCCGACCTGCGGCGCGCGCACCCGGTGTTCCGGCGGCGGCGCTTCTTCAGCGGCCAGGTCGCGGCCGACGGGCTGCGCGACATCACCTGGCTGGCCCCCTCGGGCGCCCCGATGGGCGACCGGAACTGGGGTGACAGCCAGCTCAAGTCGATCGGGGTGTTCCTGAACGGGGACGCCATCACCGAGCCCGGGCCGCGCGGCGACGTGGTGCGGGACCAGAGCTTCCTGCTGCTGTTCAACGCCCAGGCGCAGGCCCAGCCGTTCCGGCTGCCCGGCCCGGCCTACGCGGCGCGCTGGGAGCCGGTGGTGGACACCGCGGCGCCCGACGCCCCGGCCAGCCGCGGCGGGCGGCGCCGACGCGGCGGCATACCACCCGGCCGAGGCGACCGTGGAGGTGCCGTCCCGGGCCATGCTGGTGCTCCGGGCGGCCAGCGCGGCTAGCGGCGCGGCGGATACCGGCCGGGACTCCAGGCCGGCGACACAGGCCGGGACACCGGCCGGGGACACGCGGCCCCGCTCCGCCGGGGCGGGCCGCGGATCTGGTTCACTTGCTGACCGTGCGCCAGATCTATCCCGCGACCGGCCCCGAGGTACCGACCGGGGATCCCGGCCGCTCCCGCGAGGCCGCCGAGCTGCTGGCGGACTTGTACGCGTACCCGCCGGGAGCCAGCCCGGACCGGCCCTGGGTGCGGGCCAACATGATCGCCAGCGCGGACGGCGCGTCCGAGCTGGACGGGCGGTCCGGCGGGCTCGGCGGCCCGGCCGACCGGCTGCTGCTCCAGGTGCTGCGCAGCCTGGCCGACGTGATCCTGGTCGGCGCCGGCACCGCCCGGGCGGAGAAGTACAAGCCGGCCCGCGAGTCGGCCATGCTGCCCGCGACCGCGCCAGGGGCGCCCGCCCACGCCGCCGATCGCCGTGCTGACCGCCAGCCTCGACATCGACCCCGAGGCGCCGCTGCTGACCGAGGCACCCGACACCGCCCGCACCATCGTGATCACCACCGAGGCCGCCCCGGCTGACCGGCGCCGGGCCGTGGCCCGGTACGCCGACGTGATCGTGGCCGGCACCGACCGGGTCACGGCCAGCCACGCGGTGTCGGCACTGGCCCGCCGGGGCCACGCCCGCATCCTGACCGAGGGCGGCCCCGCCCTGCTGGCCCAGCTAGCGGCGGCGGGCCAGCTCGACGAGCTGTGCCTGACCATCAGCCCGGTCCTGGCCGGCGGCCAGGCCCGGCGGATCCTGGCCGGCGGCCCGGCCGGGGATCTGCCTGCGGGGCTGCCCGAGACGCTGCGCCTGGGCCACGTGCTGGCCGACGGCGCCTACCTGTTCTGCCGGTACCTGCGCCACCCTGGCTGAGGGAGAGATCGCATGGCCCTGCACGCCAGCGGCGGCGAGCCCGTCGCCGCGACGGACCTCGCCGTCAACCCGATGTACGTGTCGGTCGGCACCGAGGCGGTCCCCCGCTACCGGCTGCCCGAGCACAGCATGCTGCCCGACACCGCGCTGCAGGTGGTCCGGGACGAGCTGATCCTGGACGGCAACGCGCGGCTGAACCTGGCCACGTTCGTCACCACCTGGATGGAGCCCCAGGCCGAGCTGCTGATGTCCCAGACCTTCAGCAAGAACATGATCGACAAGGACGAGTACCCGCAGACGGCCGAGCTGGAGCGGCGCTGCGTCAGCATCCTGGCCCACCTGTGGCACGCCCGGGGCGGCACGCCGACCGGCTGCTCCACCACCGGGTCCAGCGAGGCGTGCATGCTGGGCGGGATGGCGCTGCTGTGGCGGTGGCGCGCGGCGGCCGCCCGCCGCGGCGCATCAGGTCCCCCGAACCTGGTCATGGGGTCCAACGTGCAGGTCTGCTGGGAGAAGTTCTGCCGGTACTGGCAGGTCGAGCCCCGCCGGGTGCCGATGGAGCCGGGGCGGCTGCACCTGACCGGCCCGGAGGCGGCGGTCCGGGTCGATGAGAACACCATCGGCGTGGTGGCCATCCTGGGCTCGACCATGGACGGCAGCTACGAGCCGGTGGCGGAGATCTGCGCCGACCTGGACCGGCTGGCCGCCGGGGGCGGCCCGGACGTGCCGGTCCACGTCGACGCGCGCCTCCGGCGGGTTCGTCGCCCCGTTCCTCCAGCCCGACCTGGAGTGGGACTTCCGGCTGCCGCGGGTGGCCTCGATCAACTCCTCCGGCCACAAGTACGGCCTGGTCTATCCCGGCGTCGGCTGGGTGATCTGGCGGGACGCCGCCGCCCTGCCCGACGACCTGGTGTTCAAGGTCAACTACCTGGGCGGGGAGATGCCCACGTTCGCGCTGAACTTCTCCCGCCCCGGCTGCAACGTGGTCGCCCAGTACTACAACTTCCTGCGGCTGGGCTTCGACGGCTACCGCAAGGTGCAGCAGGCCTGCCAGGACGTGGCCGTGCACCTGGCCGCCGAGATCGGTGACCTGGGGCCGTTCGAGCTGCTCACCAACGGCACCGACCTGCCCGTGCTGGCCTTCCGGCTGCGCGACCCGGACCAGGCCGGGTACACCGTGTTCGACCTGTCCGAGCGGCTGCGCCAGCGCGGCTGGCTCGTCCCGGCCTACACGTTCCCGGAGAACATGCAGGACACCGCCGTGATCAGGCTGGTGGTGCGGAACGGGTTCAGCGACGACCTGGCCGACGCGCTGCTGGCCGACCTGCGGACTCAGGTGGACGTGCTGACCCGGGCCACTACCCCGCCGATTCCCCTGCTACCGGGGAAGCAGCGCAGCGGGTTCGCCCACTAGGCCCGCCGGGCCTAGGCGCCCTTGCGCAGGCGCTCCAGCGCCTCGGCCAGGATGGCGGCCCCGTCGGTGTCGTTGCGGCGCTCCTTCACGTAGGCCAGGTGCGTCTTGTAGGGCTCGGCGTGCGGGGGCGCGGGCGGGTTGGCCTCGTCCTGGCCGGCCGGGAGGCCGCACCGGGGGCAGTCCCACAGGTCGGGGACGGCCGCGTCACTGGCGAAGCTGGGAATCGTCTCGTGCCCGCTGGCACACCAGAACGAGATCCGCACCCGCGGTGCTGCCTCGCCGCGCTCCGCCTCGCCCATCGGCCCGGCGCCCACGCGGCTGCCGCGAATGGCGTTGCCACTACTCACTGCTCACCCCTTGCCTCAAGACGCACCGGCCTCGCCAGCCGCGCTGGCCGGTTGCCCTACCGTCAGTGATTCGTCAGCAGTCCGAGCGCGACGATGCACACGAACCACAGGATGCCGGTGAAGATCGTAATCCGGTCCAGGTTGCGCTCGACCACCGACGACGAGCCGAGGGACGACGAGACGCCGCCGCCGAACAGGTCGGACAGGCCGCCGCCCTTGCCCTTGTGCAGCAGGACCAGCACGACCATGAGGAGGCTCGTGATGATCAGCACAATGGAAATCGCGATGAACACTGCTGCTTCTCGTCTCTCCTGGGGCTGCCGGTCAGGAAACCGCGGTCAGCTCACGATACCGGCAGATCCTGACGAAATCGCCGGCATCCAGGCTGGCCCCGCCGACCAGTGCCCCGTCGATGTCCGGCTGGGCCATGATCGCGGGCATGTTATCGGGCTTCACCGACCCGCCATACAGAATACGCACACCGACGGCTACTTCGTGGCCGTGAACGGCGGAAATGCGCCCTCGGATCGCGCCGCAGACCTCCTGCGCGTCGGCCGGCGTGGCCACCTCGCCGGTACCGATCGCCCATACCGGCTCATAGGCGACGATCAGGGCGGCCACCTGGGCCGCCGTCAGGCCGTCCAGCGCGCCGTCCAGCTGCTCCAGGGTATGCGAGATGTGGCCGCCCGCCTGGCGGACCGCCAGCGGCTCGCCGACGCACAGGACCGGCGT
This sequence comes from uncultured Actinomycetota bacterium, assembly GCA_963731085.1. Classification (GTDB taxonomy): domain Bacteria; phylum Actinomycetota; class Actinomycetes; order Streptosporangiales; family Streptosporangiaceae; genus DASUBV01. The sequence goes on along the minus strand of CAVSUF010000018.1, from coordinate 391,689 downwards.
GATCTCGGCCCGCAGCGCGGCCCGGACCTTGGCCCCGACCAGGGCGTCGTCCTCGTGGTGGTACTGGCGGCGCTCGGAGTGCCCGGCCAGCGCGTACCGGCAGCCCAGCCGGGCCAGCATGCGGCCGGACACGTCGCCGGTGTAGGCGCCGTCGTCGTGGGGCGAGATGTCCTGCGCGCCGTAGCCCAGCTGGAGCTTGTCCCCCTCGATCAGGGTCTGCACGCTGCGCAGCGCGGTGAACGGCGGCAGCACGACCACGTCGGCGGCGGCGAAGTCCTTGGCGTTCAGCGCGAACGCCAGCTTCTGGGTCAGGGCCAGCGCCTCGAAGTGGGTGTTGTGCATCTTCCAGTTGCCGGCCACCAGGGGCTTGCGGCCCCCCGGGGTCTTCGGCCCGGCGGTCACGCCGGGCTCGCTTCCAGGGCCTCCAGGCCGGGCAGGGTGGCGCCCTCCAGGTACTCCAGGCTGGCCCCGCCGCCGGTGGAGATGTGGCTGAAGGAGTCCTCGGGGATGCCCAGCCTGCGGACCGCGGCGGCCGAGTCGCCGCCGCCGACCACGGTCAGGCCGGGCAGCGCCGCGATGGCCCTGGCCACGGCCAGCGTGCCGCCGGCGAAGGCCGGGAACTCGAACACCCCGACCGGCCCGTTCCAGAACACCGTGGCCGCGTCGGCCAGCTTCGCGGCGAACAGCTCCCGGGTCGCCGGGCCGATGTCCACGCCCTCGTAGTCGGCCGGGAACGCGGCCACGTCGAACACGTGATGCTCGGCGTCGGGGGCGAACTTGGCCGCGCCGACCAGGTCGACCGGCAGCACGATCTCCACCCCGCGGGCGGCCGCGTCGGCCAGTACCCGGGAGCACTCGCCGACCTTGTCGGCCTCCAGCAGCGAGCGGCCCATCTCATGGCCGCGGGCGGTCAGGAACGTATAGGACATCCCGCCGCCGATCAGCACCCGGCTGGCCGAGCCCAGCAGGCTGGCGATCACCCCCAGCTTGTCCGACGGCTTGGCCCCGCCCAGCACCACCACGTAGGGCTGCTCGGGGCGGCCGGTGAGCCGGGACAGCACCGCCACCTCGTCCCGGACCAGGTCGCCGGCCGCGCTGGGCAGCAGCGCGGGCACGTCGTAGACGCTGGCGTGCCGCCGGTGCAGGGCGCCGAACCCGTCGCCCACGTACAGCGTGGCCAGCCCGGCCAGCCGGGCCGCCAGCTCCGCCCGCCGGGCGTCGTCCTTGCTGGTCTCGGCGGGCTCGAACCGGACGTTCTCCAGCAGCGCCACGTCGCCGCCGGCCAGCCCGGCGGCGACCGCGCGGGCCGACTCGCCGGCCACGTCGGCGGCCAGCGGGACCTCCTGGCCGAGCAGGTCGCCCAGCCGGGCCGCCACCGGGGCCAGGGACGGGCCGCCGGCCGCCCGCTCGGCGTAGTCCGCGCCGGCCGGGCGCCCCAGGTGCGCGGCGATCAGCACCCGGGCGCCCCGGCCGGCCAGCTTGCGGATGGTCGGCAGGCTGGCCCGGATCCGGCCGTCGTCGGTGATCGTCGTCCCGTCGAGCGGCACGTTCAGGTCGGCTCGCAGCAGCACGGTGGCGCCGCTGACGGCCAGGTCGTCGATGCTCCTCATCGGCCGGGCTACAGGGCCGAGCCGACGAGCGCGGTGAGGTCGGCCAGCCGGTTGGAGTAGCCCCACTCGTTGTCGTACCAGCCGATGATCTTCACCTGGTCGCCGGACGCCATGGTCAGCAGCGAGTCGAACGTGCACGAGTACGGGGTGCCCACGATGTCGGAGGACACGATCGGGTCGGTGGCGTAGTTCAGGTAGGCCTTGAGCGGGCCGTCGGCGGCGGCCCGGAAGGCCGCGTTGATGTCGTCGCGGGTCACCTCCCGGTCGAGCTGCAGGACCAGGTCGGTGACCGAGCCGTCCATCACCGGCACCCGCATGGCCAGCCCGTCCAGGCGGCCCTTGAGCTCCGGCAGGACCAGGGCGGTGGCCTTGGCCGCCCCGGTGGTGGTCGGGATGATGTTCTGGGCCGCGGCCCGCGCCCGGCGCAGGTCCTTGTGCGGGAAGTCCAGGATGACCTGGTCGTTGGTGTAGGCGTGCACGGTGGTCATCAGGCCCCGGCGGATGCCGAAGGCGTCCTGCATGACCTTGGCCATCGGCGCCACGCAGTTGGTCGTGCAGGACGCGTTGGAGATGACGTGGTGCTGCCCGGCGTCGTACTGGTCGTCGTTGACGCCCATGACGATCGTGATGTCCTCGCCGCTGGCCGGGGCCGAGATGATCACCTTGCGCGCCCCGGCGGCCAGGTGCTGCCCGGCGTCGGCGGCCTTGGTGAACCGGCCGGTCGACTCCACCACCACGTCCACGCCCAGGTCCCGCCACGGCAGCTGGGACGGCTCGCGGATAGCCAGCATCCGGATCTCGCGGCTGCCCGCCCGGATCACGTCGCCGTCGACCGAGACCTCCTCGGCCAGCGTGCCCAGCAGCGTGTCGTACTTGAGCAGGTGGGCGCAGGTGGCGACATCACCCAGGTCATTGGCCGCGACGATGTCGATATCGGCGGAGCCGGCGGCCACCGCCCGCCAGAAGTTCCGCCCGATCCGGCCGAACCCGTTGATGCCCACGCGGACAGTCACTGCGTTGTCTCCTTGTTCTCGCTTCTGGCGGTTTCCTGAAGGGGAGGTAGCAGGCTACCGGACCGGTTTTACGGCACCAGCATGTCCGGAGTTAGGGTCGCCTCCGTATTCGGCACGCCCAGCTCGGCGGCCCGCCGGTCGGCCAGGGCCAGCAGCCGCCGGATCCGCCCGGCGATGGCGTCCTTGGTCAGCGCGGGCTCGGCTAGCTGGCCGAGTTCCTCCAGGCTGGCCTGGCGGTGCTTGATCCGCAGCTCGCCGGCCACGATCAGGTGCTCGGGCGCGTCGGTGGCCAGGATCTCCAGCGCCCGCTCGACCCGCGCCCCGGCCGCCACCGCGGCCCGGGCGCTGCGCCGCAGGTTGGCGTCGTCGAAGTTGGCCAGCCGGTTGGCGGTGGCCCGGACCTCGCGGCGCATCCGCCGCTCCTCCCAGGCCAGCACGCTGTCGTGGGCGCCCAGCCGGGTCAGCAGGGCGCTGATCGCGTCGCCGTCCCGGACCACCACCCGGTCCACCCCGCGCACGTCGCGGGCCTTAGCGTGGATCTTGAGGCGGCGGGCCGCGCCGACCATGGCCAGCGCGGTCTCCGGGCCGGGGCAGGTGACCTCCAGCGACATCGAGCGGCCCGGCTCGGTCAGGCAGCCGTGGGCCAGGAACGCGCCGCGCCAGGCCGCCTCGCAGTCGCACGTCGTGCCGGCCACCACCTGGCGGGGCAGGCCCCGGACCGGGCGGCCGTTGGCGTCGACCAGGCCGGTCTGCCGGGCCAGGCTGTCCCCGTCCCGGCTGACCCGGACCACGTACCGGTTGCCCTTGCGCAGGCCGCCCGGCGCGACCACGATCAGCTCCGAGGAATGACCGAAAACCTCGGCGATGTCCTTGCGCAGCCGCCGGGCGGCCACGCCGGTGTCCAGCTCCGCCTCGATGACGATCCGCCCGGCGGCGAGGTGCAGCCCGCCGGCGAACCGCAGCAGCGTCGACACCTCCGCCTTGCGGCAGCACGGCTTGAGCACCGCGACGCGGCTGAGCTCGTCCTTCACCAGGCCGGTCAGCGCCATGGGCTTCACTCCCCCTCAAAGATCTGCGCGAACGCGCCGGCCAGCCGCCGCGGGTCGTGGCGCGGCGACCCGTCCCCCATGGCCAGGCCGGCCAGCACCAGGCGGCCGCCCAGCAGCGCGGCCGCCTTCTCCAGCTCCGCTGTCGTCCCCGCCACCGCGGCGGTATCCGCGAGGACCACGTCAATGACCAGCTCCGGCGCGTGGCTGGCCAGTACCTCCAGGTGTCGCGCGGGCGAGAAGCCCTCGGTCTCGCCTGGCTGGGGGGCCAGGTTCAGCACGACTATCCGCCTCGCAGAAGTATCCAGCAGCGCCCGCGCCAGGTCCGGCACCAGCAGGTGCGGCAGCACGCTGGTGAACCACGAGCCCGGCCCGAGCACGGCCCAGTCCGCGGCCCCGATCGCCTGCACGGCCTCCGGGCAGGCGGGCGGGTCCGCGGGTACCAATGACATTGACCGTACCCGTCCGCGCGTGGTCGCGCAGGCGACCTGGCCCCGAACCACGGCGATGGCGTCCGGGCTGGCCGGATCTATGCCCTCTACCTCGGCCGCCAGGTCGAGCGGCACGGACGCCATGGGCAGCACCCGGCCGTGCGCGCCGAGCAGCCGGGCCACCCAGTCCAGGCCCTGCACCGAATCGCCCAGCAGCTCCCACAGGGCCACGATCAGGACGTTGCCGACCGCGTGCCCGCCCAGCTCCCCGCCGCCGGTGAAGCGGTGCTGGATGACCCGGCTCCAGGTGGTGCCCCAGCTGTCGTCGCCGCACAGCGCGGCCAGGGCCATCCGCAGGTCGCCGGGCGGCAGCACGCCGAACTCGCGGCGCAGGCGGCCGCTGGAGCCGCCGTCGTCGGCCACGGTGACGATCGCGGTCAGGTCCCGGGTCACCCGGCGCAGCGCGGACAGCGCGGCGTGCAGCCCGTGCCCGCCGCCCAGCGCCACGACCCGCGGGTTGCGGGGCCGTCCCGCCACCTGGCCGTCGGGCGGCCGGCCGGCTGCGGCCTGGCCGACTCCGGGCTGGCAGGCCGCATCGCTACTCGCGCCCGAGATCCCGGTGGGTCACCTGGATGCCCGCCCACGACGTGCTCAGCCGGGCGGCGATCTCCTCCGAGATCACCACGCTGCGGTGCTTGCCGCCGGTGCAGCCGACGGCCAGCACCACGAAGTGGCGGCCCGCCCGGTCATAGCCGGCCAGCGCGATCCGCACCGCCCGCACGTAGGCGTCGAGGAAGTCGGCCGCCCCCGGCTGGGCCATCACGTACTCGCGGACCGCCCGGTCCTGGCCGGTCTGCGGGGCCAGCTCGGGAATCCAGTGCGGGTTGGGCAGGAAGCGGCAGTCGGCCACCATGTCGGCGTCGACCGGCAGGCCGTACTTGTAGCCGAACGAGATCACCGTGACCCGCAGCGCCGTGTCCCCCTCGGTGGCGAACGCGTCCTGCATCCGCGCCCGCAGCTCGTGCACGTTCAGCGCGGAGGTGTCCAGGATCAGGTCGGCCTCGGCCCGCAGCGGCTGGAGCAGCTCGCGCTCGGCGGCGATGCCGTCCACCACCCGGCCGCCCTCCTGCAGCGGGTGCGGCCGGCGCACGCTGTCGAACCGGCGCACCAGGGTGTCGTCGGCAGCCTCCAGGAACACCACGTAGGGCCGGACGCCGCGGGCGTGCAGGTCGCTGATGGCCGACTTGAGGTCGGTGGAGAACGCCCGGCTGCGCACGTCGACCACGGCGGCCAGCCGGGGCACGCCGCCCTTGGCCCGGCGGGCCAGGTCGGCCATGGTGGGCAGCAGGTCGGCCGGGATGTTGTCGGCGACGAACCAGTCCAGGTCCTCCAGCGACTTGGCCGCGGTGCTGCGGCCCGCCCCGGACAGCCCGGTGATGATGACGATCTCCGGCGAGGCGTCGTCGTCCGCGCTGGCGGCGGTCATGCGCCCGCGCGCGTTCATGCTCATGATGTGTCCCCCTGGTGCAGTGCCGCGTGGATCGCCTCGGCCGTCCGCTGCCCGAAGCCGGGCAGCGCCGCGATCTCGCTCACGGTCGCGCCGCTGAGCTTACGCACCGAGCCGAAGTGCCGCAGCAGCGTAGCCCGCCGGGCCTGGCCAAGGCCAGGAACGCCATCCAGCTCGCTGACGGTCAGCGCGGCCGACCGCTTCTTGCGGTGGTAGGTGATGGCGAACCGGTGCGCCTCGTCCCGGACCCGCTGCAGCAGGTACAGGCCCTCGCTGGTGCGCGGCAGGATGACCGGGCTGTCGTCGCCGGGCAGCCACACCTCCTCCAGCCGCTTGGCCAGCCCGCAGACCGCCACGTCGACGACCCCGACCTCTTCCAGCGCGGCCACCGCGGCGGCCACCTGGGCCGGCCCGCCGTCGATGACCACCAGTCCCGGCGGATAGGCGAACTTGCGCCGCTGGCCGTCGCCGTCGACGGGTCCGGCCGGCGGAATCGGTGCCGTCTGCCGGGTCCTCGCGTCTCTTCCAGGTAACGGCGGAAGCGGCGGGTGATGACCTCGCGGATGGCGGCCACGTCGTCGGTGCCGTCCAGGCCCCTGATCGCGAACCGGCGGTATTCCGACTTGCGGGCCAGGCCGTCCTCGAACACCACCATCGAGGCGACGACGTGGGTGCCCTGCAGGTTGGAGACGTCGTAGCTCTCGATCCGCAGCGGCGCGTCGTCCAGGCCGAGGGCCTCCTGGATCTCGGCCAGCGCGCGGCTGCGGGTGGTCAGGTCGCTGGCCCGCCGGGTCTTGTGCAGCGCCAGGGACTCGGCGGCGTTCCGGGCCACGGTCTCCAGCAGCGCCCGCTTGTCGCCGCGCTGCGGCACCCGCAGGCTCGACCCGGCTGCCGCGCCGGGCGCTCAGCCACTCCTCCACGGCGGCGGCGTCGGGCGGCAGCTCGGGCACCAGCACCTCGCGCGGCACCAGGCCGCCGGGGCCGGGGCCAGTCGCCGGCCGGCAGGCCGCCGCGCCGGGAGCCGCCGCGGCTCGGGCGGCCCGGCGGGCAGGTCCGCGGCCACCGCGTCGTCGCCGTAGACCTGGCCGAGGAACTGCTCGACCAGCTCGCCGGTGCTGACCTCCTCGACCTTGTCCACGACCCAGCCGCGCTGGCCGCGGACCCGGCCGCCGCGCACGTAGAACACCTGGACGGCCGCCTCGAGCTGGTCCTGGGCCAGCGCGATGACGTCGCAGTCGGTGCCGTCGGCCAGCACGACGGCCTGCTTCTCCAGGGCCCGCCGCAGGGCCTGGACGTCGTCGCGCAGCCGGGCCGCGCGCTCGTACTCCTCGCGCCTCGCTGGCCTGGCGCATCTCGGCTTTCCAGCCGCCGGATGAACCGGCCCGACTGGCCGGCCATGAAGTCGCAGAACTCCTCGGCCAGCCGCCGGTGCTCGGCCTCGCTGACCCGCCCGACGCACGGCGCGGAGCACTTGCCGATGTAGCCGAGCAGGCACGGCCGGCCGATCTGGCCCGCGCGCTTGAACACCCCGGCCGAGCAGGTCCGCACCGGGAACACCCGCAGCAGCGTGTCGACCGTGTCGCGGATGGCCCAGGCGTGCGAGTACGGGCCGAAGTAGCGGACCCCGCGCCGCCGGGCGCCGCGCATGACCATGCACCCGCGGGAACTCCTCGTCCATGGTGACGGCCAGGTACGGGTAGCTCTTGTCGTCGCGGTAGCGGACGTTGAACCGGGGGTCGAACTCCTTGATCCAGGAGTACTCCAGCTGCAGCGCCTCGACCTCGGTGCCGACGATCGTCCAGTCCACCCGCGCGGCCGAGGTCAGCATGGTCTGGGTGCGCGGGTGCAGGCTGGCGAAGTCGGCGAAGTAGGAGTTGAGCCGCGGACCGCAGGCTCTTGGCCTTGCCGACGTAGATGACCCGGCCGCGCTCGTCGCGGAACCTGTAGACGCCGGGGGACTCCGGGATGGAGCCGGGGGCCGGCCGGTAACTCGCCGGATCTGCCACCCGCTCACTCTATGCAAGCCGTCCGACAGCCATTGCGTGATATGCACGAGCCGTGGACAATGCCGCGCCGGTGACCGTGGCCCGGGTGGACGACGTACGCGGGCAGATCGCCCGGGCGTTGAACCTGGTGGCGGCCGGGACGCTGCCCGAGGCGGACGGCGACGCGGCGCTGGAGCAGGCCTGCGCCTCCGCCTGCGGGCTGCTGCGCGACGTGCTGGCCCAGCGGTCCCCGCTGGCCCCGGACGACGGCGGCGACCCGGCGCTGGCCGCCCTGATCCGCGACCCGGCGGCCGGGCCGGGGGTGCGGGACCTGCTCGACGGCGCGTTCGCCGCCGCGCTGGGCCGGGCCGGCGGGTCCGGTGACCTGGTCGCCCAGGCCCGCGCCGAGGTCGACGGGGTGCTGCGGGCGGCGGCGTCCGCCGCCCGGCGCCAGCCCCGGCTGCGCCGCCGCCAGATCGCCGCGGCCGGCTGGACGGCGATCGGGAAGCTGCGCGACGAGACCTGCGCCGCCGCCGCTGAGCTGCGCGATGACCGGGCGGCCGGCGAGCGCCGGGCCCGGCGGCGCCAGCGCGCGCTGACCGTGCTGCGCACCGCGAGCGGGTTCCTGCTGTCCCTCAGCGTGTCGCTCGTCCTGACCGCGGGCGGGCCCCGCGTGGTGGCGCAGGACGCCGCGGTGTGGGCGCACGCCGGGGTCATCCTGGTGCACGACCTGGCGGCCCGGGCGCAGCCGGGGGTGACGGTGGCGCCGCCGGGGCCGGGGGCCGGGCCGCGCTGACCGGGACCCGGCCGGGGTACTCGGCGAACGTGAACGCGAACGGCGGGCCGTCCGGCAGCGCCGCCACGCACTGGCCCCGCCCCAGGCCCGACACGTGCCAGTCCTCGATGACGTGGCCGTCGACCACCTCCTGGCTGACCCCGGCCGACCGGACCGCCGCCGTCGTGCTGATCCGCTTGCGGTTAGCGCCGAAGCGCTCCCGGACCAGCGTGCGGCTGGCGTCGTCGGTCAGCCGGAAGGCCAGCACCGTGCCGAAGCCGGACAGGATGCTGCCCGCCGTCTCCGGACCGTAGGCATGCCGGACCTGGCTCACGTTCTGGGTCGCGACCAGGAACTTCAGGCCGAGGGAGCGGCCGAAGTTGATGCCGTCGCTGATATGGGCCAGGTGCGGCAGCAGTGCGAACTCATCCAGCACGAAGAACGCGCTGCCCGGGGCGCGGCCCGCACGCCCGTCAGCGCGGCCCTGGCTCAGCGCCTCCTTGATGGCCAGGTCCATCAGGACGCGGTAGACCGGCAGCAGGCGGCTGCCGACCGCGATGTCGTACTCGATGAACAGGGCGCGGCCGCCCCGGCGGCGGACGAAGTCACGGACCGAGAACGTGCCGTCGGCCCGGCGGAAGGCCCCGGTGAGCGCGGCGTTCAGGGCCTGCTGGAGGAAGGCCAGGATCGACTCCGGGGTGCCGGATCCCTGGAGGTAGCGGGCCGTCCCGGCCAGGTCCGGGTGCCGGTCCAGCAGGTCCAGCAGCTCGTCCGGCCCGGCTTCCAGGCGCTCGCGCAGGGCCGCGTTGGACGCCTCGCCGCCCTCCCGCATCATGATCTCGGTCACGGCGGCGAAGATGTCGCAGGCGGCGGTGCCGAAGAACGCGTTCTCGCCCGCCCGGGCGGCGCCGAAGATGGTGGCGGCGATCTCGTAGATCTCGTCGGCCCGGGCCGCCGGGTCGCCGGCGGGCAGGTCGCGGAACAGGTTCCAGACCGCGCCGCCGGGCCGGCCAGCTCAGCCGGGTCCGCCGAGATCACCGCGTCGCCGTCGGCGGCGAACTCGCGGCGGAAGTCCCCCTTGGTGTCGAACACGATCAGCACGTCGCCGGGCCCGGCGGAGCGCCGGATCGCGGCCACGAGCTGCTGCATGGCATTGGTCTTGCCGGTGCCGATGCCGCCCAGGAACAGGACGTGCCGGCTGAGCGTGTCGTCGTCGAGGCAGATGGCCCCGCCGGGGCGGCCCGGCATGACGAACATGCGCTGGCCCTGGAACGGGGGGCCGGCCCGCCGGGGCTGCGGGCCGATGGTCATGCCCTCCAGGATCTCGATGCCCGGCCCCGGTCCGGCCCCGGCCGTCACCGCGGCCCGGCTCAGCCCGCGCTCACGGCGCGGCCCGGCACGCTGCCGCCCGCCGCCCCGGCCGCCCCGGCCGCGGCGGCGCCCGGGTCCCAGTAGTCGCGGGCCAGCTCGCCGCGGGTCTGCAGGTCCATGATCAGGGCGCCCAGCTCGGCGACGATCGCATCGGAGCCGCGGCCCGGCCGCCCGGCCTCGACGTCGAACGCGTCCCGCGACCGCAGGAACAGGACCAGCGGGAACACCATCACCATGAAGATCTCCATCAGGAGATTGCGCTTGCCCAGCCCGCCGAACGTCACCGCGCTGACCTCGTTGCCGCGCGCCCGGATGCTCACGCCGGCGTTGCCCCGGCGCGCCCACTCGCTGAGCATGAGCAGGATGTCCAGCGCGGCCAGCACCCCGAAGATCAGCACGCCGGGGATGAGGAGCGTGAACAGCGAGGCCAGGGTGGCCAGGATCAGGATGGCGGCGAGGGTCAGCAGGACGAAGTTCAGCCGGCGGGTCACGTAGGCGTGGAAGCCGGTGATGTCGGCCAGGCGGACCTGCCGGACGATCGAGCTGTCCCGCTGGGTGCCCCGGCCCTTGGCCCAGGCGTAGAACACGATCCGGGCGTCGGTGATGTACAGCGTGCCGGTGCCCCGCCGGGGGTTGCGCAGCCGGACCGCCTCATACCACCGCCACAGCGTCTCGCCGTCGCCCATGAGCACCGGCGAGCCGGGCAGGAACGGCCGGGGCGGCGGGGGCGGCGGCCCGGAGCCGGTGGCGGCCGATGCCGCGCTGACCGGCGCCGCGCTGACGGAAGCCGGGCCGGCCAGCGCCGGCACCGGGACGGCCCCTGGCTCCGGCGGCGGCGCCGCGACCGGCAGGACCGTGACCGAGCCGCCCTGCTCCGGTCCCCCGCGGCGTCCGACCGCCGTCGCGGCGGGGCCGACGGCCGCGCCGCAGCCGCCGCAGAAGCCGTCATCCGGGGTCAGTGCCCCGTCGCAGTTAGGGCAGTTCATCAATATCCGTCCCCTCCCCTCCGGGCGAGCGCCCGGGGTGTTTTCTCAGTTAGCTCCCGGGAAATCCCGAACGGCGCGCTCAGTGGCGCTGAACAGCGCGGAGGCGCAATTGACGGCATCCGCCATGCCGATGATCATCAGTCCCCCCAAGGCCCTTTCGGCGCCTTACCGGGAAAATACGCCCGCCGCCCGTCACGGGGCAAGAGCGGTGTTATGCCGCGACCTAAGCGAGACATTATTTCGCATGATAAAAACTAGTTTTCCGGATTACGACCGAGTTCCCGGCGCGGCGGCCCGGGCGCGGCCTGCGGCGGGTGTGCCAGGCTGTGCCCATGCTGCTGCTCGTCGTCGCGGGCCTGGCCGCGGCCGCCGCGCTGGCCTGGGCCTACCTGCTGGCCTGCCACGGCGGCTTCTGGCGCACGGACCAGCGCCTGCCGCCCGCCGGGGCCGCCGGGGCCGCCGGGGCCGCCCTGGCCCAGTGGCCGTCGGTCGCGGCGGTGATCCCGGCCCGCGACGAGGCCCGCGTGCTGCCGGCCAGCCTGCCGTCGCTGCTGGCCCAGGACTACCCGGGGCGGCTGGGGATCGTCCTGGTCGATGACGAGAGCGGTGACGGGACCGGCGAGGTCGCGACGCGCCTGGGCCGGGAGGCGGGCTGGGATGCGGGCCGGGCCGGGACGCGGGGCCGGGCCGGGGACGCCGGCGACGCCGGGGACGCCGGGGACGCCGGTGCCGGGGACCGGGTGCTCCGGGTGGTGGCCGGGCGGCCGCCGCCGGCCGGGTGGGCCGGGAAGGTGTGGGCCATGTCGCAGGGCGCGGCGGCCGCCGGGGACGCGGACTACCTCCTGTTCACCGACGCCGACATCGCCTACGCCCCCGGCGCGGTGACCGCGCTGGCCCGGGCCGCGGTGGCGGGCGGGCGCGGGATGGTCTCGCAGATGGCGCTGCTGCGGGCCGCCACGGGGTGGGAGCGGGCCATCGTGCCGGCGTTCGTCTACTTCTTCGCCCAGCTCTACCCGTTCCGCCGGGTGAACCGGCCCGGCGGGCGGACCGCCGCGGCGGCCGGGCGGGTGCATGCTGGTCCGCCGCGAGGTGCTGGCGGCGGCGGGCGGGCTGGCCCCGATCAGCGGCGCCCGGATCGACGACGTGGCGCTCGGCCGGCTGCTCAAGCGCCGGGCGGGCGCCGCGCTGTGGCTGGGGCTGAGCACCGACGTGACCAGCACCCGGCCCTACGACCGGCTGGCTGAGCTGTGGGACATGGTGGCCCGCAGCGCCTACACCCAGCTGCGCTACTCCCCGCCGCTGCTGGCGGGCACGGTTGCTCGGGCTGCTGTGGCTGTACCTGCTGCCCCCGGCCGCGGCCCTGGCCGGGCTGGCGGCGGCGGCTGGCCGGGGCCGGCGGGGCCGGCGGCCGGATGGCTGGCTGGCCGCCGCCGGGCCGGCGGGCTGGGCGATCATGGCGGCCAGCTACGTGCCGATGCTGCGGCTGTACCGGCTGTCCCCGCTGCGCGGCCTGACCCTGCCGCTGATCGCGCTGCTGTACGCGGGCATGACGGCCGACTCGGCCCGCCGCCACCACGCGGGCCGGGGCGGCGAGTGGAAGGGCCGCACCATCCAGGACGCGGCGGCGCCCGGTGCCCCGGTGCGCGACCAGGGCTGACCGGATTCCCCGGTTAGCGTCGCGCCGGAACGGTTTCAGTCATGATCGCGACCGTGTTTACGTTAACACGCACGGAAAAACGGTCACGATCATGGCCTTGCCGCGCTTAGCGCTTCACTGAGGCGGCGAAGCAGGTGGTCTGCAGGCCGCGGCCGCCGCGCCAGATCTCGAAGCCGGACTCGATGTTGAGCATCCACCACCGCCGGCCGGATCAGGCCCATTCGCTCGACCTTGCGGATGATCGGCAGCAGGGCCAGGGCCTTGACGCGGGTGACCGGGCGGACCGCGCGGACCTGGATGTAGTTCCAGCGCGCGCCGTCGTGCGACGTGACCCAGTGGTAGACGTACCAGCGGCGGTGATCGACCCGGATGACCCGGGACCGGACCGCCGGGTAGTCGTGGGCGTTCAGCCAGATCATCAGCTCGGCGCCCCTGGCCTGGCCGCGGATGGCCGAGCGGTGGCGGCCGAACCACACGTCGAACGCGGCGTTCCAGCGGCCCGCCGCCGCGGGCCTTCGGCGACCAGCTGGCGGTGGCCGCGCGGACCTTCCGCACCCGGGCGGGCAGGCCCGACCGGGGGGTGCACACCTTCCAGCTGCAGCCGTACAGGGCGAACGGGTAGGCCATGACCCTGGCCGTGTTGCTGTCGGCGCCCGACCGGGTGACGGTGAAGTTGGGCCGCAGGCCGTGGTTGGTGATGCACTCGGGACGGCCGCCGAAGTTGCCGTTCTCGATCACGTAGCGGCGGCCGCCGGCGCCGGTCACGACCCGGTAATGATGCTCGGCGCAGATGGTGGTGACCCCGGGCCGGGGCGGCCGGGCGGAGGCGCCCGCGGGGGCGGCCGCGGCGAGCGCGCCGGCCAGCAGCGCCATGACAACGACCGGTCCCGCGTGCCGCCGTAACATCCGCCGTCCTTCCCGGCCTGCGGCTCTGGGCGGCCAGCGGGCTGAGGCCATGATCGGCACTTCGGGCCGGGGTGTCCATCAACCGGCTAACCGGCGTGTCACGGCAATGTGACGCAGGGCCGACAACCGGGCCGGGCGGGCCGATCGGGACGGCTGGGCCGCCGGCCCCGGGCATTGTCCGGACATACCGCGTCTGCGCATCATGGCCGGGCGTGCCCGTACGCGGAACGCCGCGCCGCCGTGAGAGAGGAGCCCTGCCGATGCCGTTCGCACCGGTGACGCTGAGCCAGCGCGAGGACAGCCACGGGGTCACGGCATGACGCAGGTGCAGGTGACCGGGCTGGACGCGATGTTCCGCCCGCGCAGCATCGCGATTATCGGGGCCTCCGACGACCCGGCCGACGCTCTCCGGGCGGCCGCTGCACGTGCTCCGCCAGCATGCGTTCGCCGGCGCGCTCTACCTGGTCAACCCGAACCGGGCGGCAGATCGGCGGGCAGCCCTGCCATCCCGGCCATCGGCGCCGTCCCCGCAGCCGTCGACCTGGCCATCGTGGCGGTCCGGGCCGCGCTCGTGCCGGGCATCATCGCCGACGCGCGGCGGCCGGGACCCGCGCGGCGGTCATCTTCAGCTCCGGCTTCGCCGAGCAGGACGCGGCCGGGCCGGGCGGCGCAGGCCCGGCTGAGCCAGATCGCCCGGGACACCGGCATCCGGCTGCTGGGGCCGAACGGCGAGGGGTTCCTCAACGTCCGCGACGGGGTGCCCGCCTCGTTCAGCCCGACCGTGGACTACAGCCGGGGCCTGACCCGCCTGGTGCACCGGCGGCCTGGCCGTCGTGTCGCAGAGCGGCGGGCTGGGCTTCGCCCTGTTCAACGGCGGCCAGGCGGTCGGCCTCGGCGCCAGCTTCGTGGTCACCACCGGCAACGAGTGCGACGTCGACGCGCTGGAGGTCGGCCGACTTCCTGCCTGGAGGACCCGGCCACCACCGTGATCGCCATGCTGGTCGAGGGGTTCGCCGCGCGGCCCGGACGGCACTGGCGCCGGTCGCCCGGCGCGCCCGGGAGGCTGGGCAAGCACCTGGTGGTGGCCAAGCTGGGCCGCTCCCCCGCCGGCCGCCGGTCGGCGCCGACCCACTCCGCGCACGACGCCGGCGACCCGGCCGACTATGACCGGCTGCTGGACGAGGCCGGCGTGGTCGCGCGCCGAGGACCAGGAAGACCTGCTGGACGCCTGCCTGGCGCTGTCCCGCGCCCGGCCCCTGGCCGGCCGGCGGGTCGGCATCATCACCGCCTCGGGCGGCGCCGGGATCTGGGCCGCCGACGCCTGCGAGGGCCAGGGGCTGACCGTTCCGGTGCTGTCGGCGGCCACCCAGGACCGGCTGCGGGGGCTGATGCCGCCCTACGGGGTGGCGGCCAACCCGGTGGACCTGACCGCCCAGGGCATCTCCGGCGGCAACGTGGTCCCGGCGCTGGAGATCCTGGCCGCCAGCGGCGAGGTCGACGCGGTCCTGGTCGACGGTCACGCTGGCCGGCCCGGACCTGCTCCGCCGGGAGGGCGCCGAGCTCGGCCGCGGCCGCCGCCGCGCTCGGCCTGCCGGTGCTGATCTACTGCTACACCGCGCCCGGCACGGCCAGCACGGAGATCCTCCCGGCCTGGCCCTGGCCTGGTACACCAGCCCCCGCCGGGCGGCCCGCGCGCTCCGGGCCCTGGCGCCCGCACCCCAGGCCCGGGAAGGCTCCGGCCGCTAGACTGGGCGGGTGAGCCAGCCGCTTGCCGAGCCCCCGCACCTGCCGCCCGCCACCGAGCAGCAGGTCCGCTCGCACGCCGCGCAGCTAGTCCAGCTCGGCGCCCGGCACGGGATCACCGGCCTCGCGTTCGCCTCCCCCGGCCGGCTCGCGGCCACGTCGCCGATGACCGGGACCTGTTCGACATGTTCGAGTTCCAGCGCGCCGCCACCGACCTCCTCGGCGCCGAGATCATCGTGTACTCCGACGGCGCGCTGCGCAACGACCACGTCAGCCCCGACCTGGTCACCGCCACTCCCCTGTGAGCGAAGAAGCCCGGCCCGACCGCCACGCCCTCCTCGAGCTTCAGGCCCTGCTCACCCAGATCGAGGACCTCCGCAACGAGGGCAATCCCGGCCGGTTCGCCGCCGACCCGCGCTACCGCTGGGTCCTGCACCGGCTGTGGATCGCCGCCGGGAACGAGGCCCTGGCCTACACCCAGGCCACCGGCCAGCCCGTCCGCGCCGACCGGACCTGGGCCAACCTCTACGACCTGCGCAACCACCTCGCCCACTCCCGGCCTCCCCGACATCGACGAAAGCCTCGTCCGCCGGTTCACGTGGACCCGCCTCGACTCCCTCCGGGGCGGTCACCGGGAACCATCTGCAGGGACTCCCCTAGGGCTCGGACGCCTCCGGCTCTGTTACTCGAACGCCTCCGGCGGGGGGCAGGAGCACATGAGGTTGCGGTCGCCGTAGGCCTGGTCGATGCGGCGGACCGGGGACCAGTACTTGGAGCGGCGGCTCGGTGCCGGGCGGGTAGGCGGCCTGCTCGCGGTCGTAGGAGTGCTTCCAGTCGCCGCTGATCAGCATGCTGGCCGGTGTGCGGGGCGTTGCGCAGCGGGTTGTCGTCGCCGTCGCAGTCGCCCGCCGCGACCCGGTCGATCTCGGCCCGGATGGCGATCATGGCGTCGCAGAACCGGTCCAGCTCGGCCAGGTCCTCGCTCTCGGTCGGCTCGACCATCAGCGTGCCCGCCACCGGGAACGACAGGGTCGGGGCGTGGAAGCCGTAGTCGATCAGCCGCTTGGCCACGTCCTCGGCGGTCACGCCGGTGCGCGCGGTGAGCGGCCGCAGGTCCAGGATGCACTCGTGCGCGACCAGGCCGCCGCGGCCGGTGTACAGGACCGGGAAGTGCGGGTCCGAGCCGCCGGGCCACGTAGTTGGCGGCCAGGATGGCGGCCTGGGTGGCGCTGGCGCAGCCCGTCGGCGCCCATCATCGCGATGTAGGCCCAGGAGATCGGCAGGATGCCGGCCGACCCGAACGGGGCCGCCGCGACCGGGCCGACCACGCCGGCGCCCGGGCAGGAACGGGGCCAGGTGGCCGCGGACCGCGACCGGGCCGACGCCGGGGCCGCCGCCGCCGTGCGGGATGCAGAACGTCTTGTGCAGGTTCAGGTGCGAGACGTCGGCGCCGAACTCGGCGGGCCGGGCCAGGCCGACCAGCGCGTTGAGGTTGGCGCCGTCGACGTAGACCTGGCCGCCCGCGTCGTGCACGGCGGCGCAGACCTCGCCGATGGTCTCCTCGAACACGCCGTTGGTGGACGGGTAGGTGACCATGATGGCGGCGACGCTGCCCGCGTGCGCGGCCAGCTTCGCGGCCAGGTCGCCCAGGTCGACGGCGCCGTCGGACCCGCACTTCACCACGACCACGCGCAGGCCGGCCAGCACGGCCGAGGCGGCGTTGGTGCCGTGCGCGGACTCCGGGATCAGGCACACCGACCGCTCGCGGCTCGCCGCGGGACCGGTGGTAGGCGCGGATGGCCAGCAGGCCGGCCAGCTCGCCCTGGGACCCGGCGTTGGGCTGGAGCGACACCGCGTCATAGCCGGTGATCTCGCACAGGGCCGACTCCAGGCCGTCGATCAGCTCCGGTACCCGGCCGCCTGGCCGGCCGGGGCCAGGGGGTGCAGCCCGGCGAACTCCGGCCAGGTGATGGCCTCCATCTCGGCGGCCGCGTTCAGCTTCATGGTGCACGAGCCGAGCGGGATCATCGACCGGTCCAGCGCGATGTCCAGGTCGGCCAGCCGCCGCAGGTAGCGCAGCATCGCGGTCTCGCTGCGGTGCGCGCTGAACACCGGGTGGGTCAGGAACCGCTGGTCCGGGCCAGGCCCGCGCGGGCAGGTCTCCGGCCCGTCGCCGTTGCCGGCCAGCGTCAGCCCGGCAACGCCGGCGCCGGCGGCCAGGGCGGCCAGGACGGCCCGCAGGTCGGCCTCGGTGGTGGTCTCGTCGCAGGCGACCTGGACCGCGTCGGGGCCGGCCAGGTACAGGTTGTACCCGGCGGCGGCGGCCCGGGCCACGGCGGCCGCCGCCGCCCCGGGCATGATCACCCGGACGGTGTCGAAGAACGGGGCGCGCCGCCGTTTCGTATCCCAGGCCGCGCAGCGCCGCGCGACAGCGCGCGTGGCCCGGGCGCGCACCCGGCGGGCGATCGCGGTCAGGCCCTCGGGGCCGTGGTACACGGCGTACATGGCGGCGATGACGGCCAGCAGGACCTGGGCGGTGCAGATGTTGCTGGTCGCCTTCTCGCGGCGGATGTGCTGCTCGCGGGCCTGCAGGGCGAGCCGGTAGGCGGGCTGGCCGTCGGCGTCCACCGACACCCCGACCAGGCGGCCGGGCAGCTGGCGCTTGAGCGCGTCGCGGACGCAGATGTAGCCGGCGTGCGGGCCGCCGTAGCCCATCGGCACGCCGAACCGCTGGGTGGTGCCGACCGCGATGTCGGCGCCCAGCTCGCCGGGCGGGGTGAGCAGGGTCAGGGCGAGCAGGTCGGCGGCCATCGCGACCTGGGCGCCGCGCTGCGTGGGCGGCCTCGATCACCGGCCGGGGGTCGGTGACGGCGCCGGCCGCGGCCGGGTACTGCAGCAGCACGCCGAACAGCTCGCCCGCGGGCTGGGCGGCGATCAGCTCGGGGGTCACCGGGGCGATGACCAGCGTCGATGCCGAGCGGCTCGGCCCGGGTGGCCAGCACGGCCAGGGTCTGCGGCAGGCAGCCGGCGTCGGCCAGGAACACCCGGCCCCGCCCGGCGACCCGCCGGGCCAGGGTCATGGCCTCGGCGGCGGCGCTCGCCTCGTCCAGCATCGACGCCCCGGCCACCGGCAGCCCGGTCAGGTCGGCGCGCATGGTCTGGAAGTTGAGCAGCGCCTCCAGGCGGCCCTGCGAGATCTCCGGCTGGTACGGCGTGTAGGCGGTGTACCAGGCCGGGTTCTCCAGCACGTTGCGGCGGATCACCGGCGGGGTGACGGTGTCGTAGTAGCCCAGGCCGATCATCGAGGTGAGCACCTGGTTGCGGGCGGCCAGCGCGGCGCAGCCAGGCCAGCGCCTCGCGCCTCGGACAGCGCGGGCGGGCAGGTCCAGCGGCGCGGGCCGTGGCGATCCGGGCGGGCAGCGCGGCGGCGGTCAGCTCGTCCAGGGAGCCGTAGCCGATGGCGTCGAGCATCCGCTGCTGCTGGGCCGCGGCCGGGCCGATGTGGCGATCGGCGAAGTTCATCCGGAGAGCCTCCCCTGGGTACGCCTGAGCGGTGACCAGACTCCCCCTCTGTCGTCCCGCCGGCGGGTGCGCGCGACTCCAGAGTTGCCCATGCCGGTCCGGTCCTGGGTGCCTGAGAGGTTCCGGGGAGGTTGCCCCTTCGGCGCCCCGCGCTGGCGGCGCGGGATCTCTCCCGGCCGGCGTGCTGAGCGCCTTCAGGTTACCCGCGTGCGGACTTACACGTCGTCCCAGCGGAACACCCGGACAGCGGTCAGGGTCAGCACCGCGGTCAGGGCCAGCAGGATGCCGATGGCGGGCAGCGCCGAAGCCGGGCCCTCGCCGCGGGCCATCACGTCCTGCATGCCGGTGACCAGGTAGCGCAGCGGCATGGCGTAGGACACCTCGCGGATCCAGGCGGGCGCGAAGTCCAGCGGGATGAACGCCCCGCCGAGGAACGCCATCGGCAGGATGATCAGGTTCGCGATGGAGGTCGCCGCCTGCTGGGTCTTGGCGATCGCGCCGACCAGCAGGCCGATCGACATGAACGCCAGCGTGCCGCAGATCACCACGGGGATGGCCATCCACCACGAGGCGGTCAGCTTCAGCCCGAAGTACGGCGTGGTGGCGATGGCCAGGAACACGGCCAGCTGGACCAGCGCGACGACGACGCTGACCCCGACCCGGGCCAGCACGATCGACGGCGGTGCCGACCGGGGCCAGCCGCAGCCGCCGCAGCAGCTTGTCCTTGCGCCAGGTGACCAGGTGATGGCCGAGCCGAACGCCGCCGCCCGAGGCGATGGCCCAGCCCAGCAGGCCGGGGGCCAGGTACTGGATGGCCTTGAGCGACTTGTCCTCGACCTGCGCGGTCTGCACCGGAAGGCGGCCGTCGCCGGCCCGACTGCGGCCTGGTTGGCCTGCTGCACGAGCGAGGAGAACACCGCCTGGACGATGCCCGCGGTGGTCTGGTCGGCGATCGAGTAGTGCACCACCAGCGTGCTGCCGTGCTCCTGCACGGCCGCGTCGGAGCTGCCCTTGCGGACCTGGCTGAGCGCCGCTGGCCAGGCTGCTGCGTCGCGGGCTCGACGGTCAGGATCTTGCCGAGCTGGGCCGGGCGCCGCGGCCCGGGCCTGGTCCAGCAGGCGTGACCTGGCCGACCTCCAGCACGGTCACCTTGGGCGAGCTGGATGCTCTTGTAGATCGAGCCGAACAGGACCAGGAACAGCACCGGGATCAGGATGGTGAAGACCAGCGCGGACGCGGTCCCGGACGAAGCCAGCGAACATGGCCCGGGACAGGCTGCGCAGGGCGCCAGGCGCGGGTCATGCCCGGTACTCCCGTCCGGTCAGGCTGAGGAACACGTCCTCCAGGGTGGCCGCCGGAGACCCGCAGCCCGGCCAGCGCGCCGCGATCGGCCAGCCCGGCCAGCGACCGGGGCGGGCTCGCGGGTGGCGATGGTCAGCGAGACGCCGTCGTCGCGGACGTCGCCCGGCCCCGCCGGCCAGCCGGCCAGGCGCCGCCTGCGCCGCGTCCAGCAGGCCGGACTCGACGCTGATCCGGGTCGGGCTGTCCAGCCCGCGGACCAGGGCGGCGGGCGGCCCGGACTGCAGGATCTTGCCGTGGTCCATGATGGCCACCCGGTCGCACAGGTCTCGGCCTCGTCCATGTGGTGGGTGGTCAGCACCACGGTGCGGCCGTCGGCGTTGATCTGCCGCAGCAGGTCCCACAGGTTGCGCCGGGCCTGCGGGTCCAGCGCGCCGGTGGGCTCGTCCAGGAACACCAGCTCGGGGTCGTGCACCAGCGCGCAGGCGATGGACAGCCGCTGGGCCTGGCCGCCGGACAGCTTCTCGGCCCGGAGCCGGCCTGCTCGGTCAGGCCGACCACGCCCAGCATCTCGTCGGCCCGCCGGGCGCTGACCCCGTACAGGAGGCGAACGTGCGGATCTGCTCGCGGGCGGTCAGCCGCTCGAAGAACGACGACGCCTGCAGCTGGACGCCGATCCGGGGCAGCAGCGCCGGGTTGCGCGGCCAGGGCCGGCTGGCCCAGGACGGTGACCTCGCCGCCGTCGGCCTCGCCGCAGGCCCTCCAGGATCTCCAGCGTGGTGGTCTTGCCCGCCCCGTTAGGTCCGAGGATGGCGAAGAACTCCCCCGGCTGGACGTCGAAGCTGACCCCGTCAACGGCGGCCAGGCTGCCGTAGGTCTTGCGCAGATCCCGCGACGGAGATGATCGCCCCCACGGCCAGAACCCTAACACGATATAACGCGATGCTATCCGCGGTAATTATCGTCCACTGAGCGCCGGTGCCGCGGGGCCGGGTGTCCGGACCCGGCCCCGCGGCGGCTGGAGCGGCTGGCGCTCAGCGGGCCAGCTCAGCGGCGGCGGCCTCCTCGACCTGCTCGGCGGCGGTCTCGCGCGGCTGGCCTTCGGCCGGCCGGGGCAGCCGGCGCAGGGCCACGTAGCTGACGATGACGCCGACGGCGATCAGGGCCACGGTGAAGGCCAGGCCCGCGTGGTAGCCGGCCAGGAACGAGGCCGACGCGCTGTGCCCGTGGCGCAGGGCGTCGCCCTGCCGGGACCGCAGCACGGCCCCGATGATCGTGATGCCGAGCAGCCCGGCCACCTCGCGGGAGGCGTTCAGCAGCGCGGCGGCCACGCCCGACTCGGCGGGCGGCATGGCGTGCAGCACGGCGTTGGTCAGCGGCACCTGCATCAGGCCCGCTGCCCGGCCGAACAGCAGGAAGCCGGGCATCAGGCTGGCGAAGCTGGCGCCGGCCCCCAGCCGGCCGAACAGGGCCAGGCCGCCGGCCATGACAGCATGCCGAGCGCGACCGTCCGCGTGCGGCCGCAGCCGGGCCGCGACCGGCGGGGCGATGGCCGCCGAGGCGATCAGGCAGCACGCGCCATGGGC
This sequence comes from uncultured Actinomycetota bacterium, assembly GCA_963731085.1. Lineage (GTDB taxonomy): Bacteria > Actinomycetota > Actinomycetes > Streptosporangiales > Streptosporangiaceae > DASUBV01. The sequence goes on along the minus strand of CAVSUF010000018.1, from coordinate 370,252 downwards.
ACGAACGCCAGGCCCGCCTTGGTCGGCGAGAAGCCGCAGGATGTTCTGCAGGTACAGCGAGGTGAAGAAGTAGATCCCGAACACCCCGAACGCCCACAGCATCATCGTCACCGTCCCGCCGCTGAACACCCGCGAGCGGAACAGGGCGCAGGTTCACCATCGGGGCCGCGCTGCGCGACTCGACCAGCGCGAACAGCCCGGCCGCCACCGCGCTGACCGCGAACGAGCCGAGGATCAGGCCGGACGTCCAGCCCCGGTCGTGCCCCTCGATCAGCGCGTAGGTCAGCGCGAACAGCATCAGCCGCCGAGGTCACCAGGCCGGGCAGGTCGAGCCGCCGCGCGGCGGCTGGTGTCCCGCGACTCGGTCACGCTGAGCCAGGGCCAGGACCAGGGTGATCACGCCGACCGGCACGTTGATGAAGAAGATCCAGCCCCAGTGGAAGTGCTGGCTGATGAACCCGCCGATCAGCGGGCCGAGCGCCAGCGCGGCGGCGCCGATCGCCGTCCACGCGCCGATGGCCGTGGCCCGCTCCCGCAGGTTGTCGAAGCCCGCGGCCACCATGATGGCCAGCGTGGTCGGCACCAGCAGCGCGGCGCCCGAGGCCCTGGGCCAGCCGGAAGCCGATCAGCTCCCGCCGCTCCCGGCCAGCCCGGCGCCCAGCGAGGCCAGGGTGAACACCGACAGCCCGACCACGAACAGCCGCCGGCGCCCGTAGACGTCGGCCAGCCGGCCGCCGGCCAGCAGCAGGCCCGCGAACACCAGGATGTAGCTGCTGACCACCCACTCCAGGCCGCCACCGACAGGTGCAGGCTGCGCTGGATGGTGGGGATCGCGACGTTCGTCACGTTGTTGTCGAGATAGGTCATGAACGTGGCCAGGCTCACCGCCACCAGGGCCAGCCAGCGTCGGGGCATGTCCCCGCTCCCCTCTACGTGTCGCTCTACGATGTTCCTATACGATGTTCCTATGCACTGTTCCTATACGTCGTACATGCACTCGCCAACTCTGACTTGTACGTCGTACAGTTGTCAAGTCATGAGCAACCACGGAACCCGCGGCTGAGCAAGGACACGGTGACCGGGCGGGCGCTGGCCCTCGCCGACGCCCTGGGCCTGGACGGGCTCACCATCCGGCGCCTGGCCCAGGACCTGGGCGTCACCCCGATGGCGCTGTACTGGCACTTCCGCAGCAAGGACGAGCTGCTGGCTGGCGGTGGGCGACCGGCTGTGGGCGCGAGATCGACACCGACCTCGACCGGGACGCCGACTGGCCGGCCCAGCTACGCGGGCTGCTGGAGTCGCTGGTGGCCACGCTGCGGGTCCACCCGAGCGCGCCGCACCTGCTGCTGTCAGCGGAGAAGATGCACGGCGACGCGGCGCTGCGGGCCACCGAGACGGCGCTGGACGTGCTGCGGCGGGCCGGGTTCAGCCCGGAGCAAGCCAGCGAGATCGCCCGCAGCGCCCTGTGGACCGGGCTGACGCTGGTGAAGAGCGAGCCCGGCTTCGGGCCGGGCGGTACCCCGGAGGAACGAGCCGAGGTGCAGCGACAGCACCGCATCCACCTGGCCATGCTGCCGCCCGGCCAGTTCCCCCGGCTGGTGGAGTGCGCCGAGCCGATGACGGCGCACGACAACGCCGACTTCCACTACCGGTTCGGGGTGGACCTGTTCCTCGCGGGCGTGGTCGCGCTGGCGGCGGACCGGGCGGGCGGGACGGGATCCGGCTCAGCCGGTGCGGCGGACCCGGCGGCGGGCTAGCTCGTCGGCCGCGTGCGCGGCGGCGGCCTCGTCGGCGTCGCTATGCGCGTTCTCGGCGGGCAGGTCGGCCAGGGTGCCCTCGACCTCGCGCCAGACCCGGCCCAGGGCGATGCCGAACACGCCCTGGCCGCCCTGGAGCAGGTCCATGACCTCGTCGGGGGAGGTGCACTCGTAGACGCTGACCCCGTCGCTCATCAGCGTGACCTGAGCCAGGTCAGTGGCGCCCTGCTCGCGCAGGTGCTCGACGGCGGCCCGGATCTGCTGCAGCGAGATCCCGGTGTCCAGCAGCCGCTTGACCACCTTGAGCACCAGGATGTCGCGGAAGCCGTACAGGCGCTGCGAGCCCGAGCCCGGCGGCGGCCCGGACGCTCGGCTGCGACCAGCCCGGTGCGCGCCCAGTAGTCGAGCTGGCGGTAGGTGATCCCGGCGGCGGCGCAGGCGGTCGGGCCCCGGTAGCCGATGTCATCGGGTCCGGCGACGACCTGCCCGCCGAAGAGCAGTCCCTGCTCCCCGGCCTGCCGGGCGGCGGCACTGCGCTCGCTGGCACTGTGCTGAGCGGCACTGTGCTCACTCGCCGCTGGCCCGTCGCCCCTCGATACCGTCACGCCCACCTCCGGCCCAGTATTGCCTGGGTACGCTCCTCGCACCGTAGGCCGGCCTCGCCAGCCCGTCAACGACCGGCCACGGCGAGTCGCGAGAGATCGTCTTTGCCCCGGTCTGGGCCGTGCGAAGCTAGGTCGACCGGCCGAAGTCCTCCGGCGAGATCGTGTCCAGGAACTCGCGGAACTTCTCGACCTCGTCCTCCTGCTCGTCCGGGATCGAGACCCCGGCCTCGTCCAGGATCTCCTCGCTGGCGAAGATCGTGGCCCCGGTGCGCAGGGCCAGGGCGATCGAGTCCGACGGCCGGGCGCTGACCTCCTTGCCGTTGGAGAAGATCAGGTCCGCGAAGAAGATCCCGTCCCGCAGGGCAGTGATGTTCACCGTGGTCAGCCGGACCTCCAGGGCGGCCAGCACGTCGCGCATCAGGTCATGGGTCAGCGGCCGCTGCGGGACCATGCCGTTCTGGGCGAAGGCGATCGCGGTTGCTTCCATCGGCCCGATCCAGATGGGCAGGTAGCGCTCGCCCTGCACCTCCTTCAGCAAGACGATGGGGTTGTTCGTCGGCATCTCCACCCGTACGCCGACGACCTCCATCTGCCTCACAGCGTCTGCCTCACAGCGTCTGCCTCACAACGGCTCCGTCCTCGCGATGCGCCTGGCGCGCTGCGCCGGGGCGCGCACCCTGCCTACTGCCTTTCCCCTTGCGCTGCCACGCACTCCCTTTGTCAAAGTACACCCGGTATCGCTGCGCGGTCCCCCGTGCCCGGGCCCCGCTCACGCGCTCGCGCCTTCGACCCCGCGGCCCTCGCTCCGGGGCGCCGGCACGGCCAGGACGGTGCTGGCCGGCAGGCCCGCCTCGGCCAGCGCCCCCCCGATCAGGGCGCGGTGCAGCCGGGTGGCCAGCTCCCCCAGCTCGGCGGCGGTCCGGGCGGCCAGGTCGCGCGCGCCGGCGCCGCGCTGCTTCAGGATCGGCGCCACGATGTCCTCGATCAGGGTCACCTCGCGCTCCACCGACGCCCGGACGGCTCGCAGGTGCCGGGGCTCCACCCCGTAGGCGCCCAGCGCGGCGGCGGCCTGCGCCACCTCCAGGGCGTCCGGCCCGTACAGGCGGCCCGCCTTGCGCAGCAGCCCGAACGCCTCCAGCTCGGCCAGCTGCGGCTCGGTGATCCCGGCCCGGTCCAGCAGCTCGCGGCGGGTCAGCTGGCCGTGGCTGAGCTGGCCGTGGCTGAGCTGGCCGGCGTCCGGGCCGCCGGGCGGCTCGCCGGCGGCGGGCCGGCCCAGCCGCTCCTTGATCACCCGCAGCGGCAGGTACTGGTCGCGCTGGGCGGTCAGGATGAAGCGCAGCCGGTCCACGTCGGCGGCGTCGAACCGGCGGTACCCGGACGGCGCCGGGCCGGCTCGATGAGCCCCTCGTTGGCCAGGAACCTGATCTTGGAGATGGTGACGTCCGGGAAGTCGGCAACGAGCTGGGCCAGCACCTCGCTGATGCTGAGGTAGCCCCGGGCGGGCGGAGCGCTCATCCCAGGACCCGCGAGCCTCCGCCGAATTCCGCCTGCGATCGCGGGCCGAGCAGGAACACCAGCCGGAACTTGCCGATCTGGACCTCATCGCCGCCGCTGAGGTCGGTCTCCTCGATCCGCTCGCGGTTGACGTAGGTGCCGTTCAGGCTGCCGACGTCGCGGACGGTGAACCGGCCGCCCTGGCGGTAGAACTCGGCGTGCCGCCGGGAGACGGTCACGTCGTCGAGGAAGATGTCGCTGTCCGGATGCCGGCCGACCAGGGTCAGGTCGGCGTCCAGCAGGAACCGGCTGCCCGCGTTCGGCCCGCGCCGGACCACCAGCAGGGCCGTCCCGGTCGGCAGCGCGTCGATGGCGGCGGAGTCGGCATCGGTCTCCTCCCCCGCCTCCTCGCCCAGCTCGGTGCCGGCGATGGAGATCGTCGAGGTGGTATCGGCGCCGCGGTCGCCGAGCCCGCGGATCAGCGGGGTGCCGCATTGCGAGCAGAACCGTGCGCCTTCCTGGTTCGGCTCACCGCACGCGGTGCAGTACACACTCGGCATGTGCTCCCCTGGCCTCCCATTCATCGGGCTGGCCACTGCCGGTGCCAGCCCCGTCCCGGCACCGCCACCGCTCCGGGCGAACTCCGGTGGCGGGCTCAACGCTACCGGCGCCTGGTCGCGCCGGTCCATCCGCCACGCGCGCCGGGAGGACCAGGAGTCGCGCTCGGCCGCGGTGTCGCGCGTCCCCGTGCCCGCGCGGGCAGCTGCCCGACGCCTCCGCCACATGCTCGCCCGCACCTCCGACGCACTGACAACGCCCTTAACACCACCACCGATAACTCAGCGACGATCGCGATATTCTCTCACGCCCGGCGGTGCCCCGCGTCCATAGTCGGCACTGCCATAGTCCGGCACTGCGCATAGTCAGGCACTGCCATGGTCAGCGGTCAGCCCGCTGCACGACCGCGGCCCACTCGTCCAGCAGCGCGGCCGCCTCGTCGGAGTCCTCGCCCTCGGCCCACAGGTGCGTGACGGCCTCGGACGGGTCGGGCAGGACCAGGATCCAGCCCCGGGCCGGCTCGATCACGCGGACCCCGTCGGTGGTGTCGACTGCCGGTCCCCGCCGCCTCCACCACCGTGCGCATGACCATCCCCTTGGCCACCCACGGCGTGGGGATGGAGCGCTTGAGCAGGTGCGCCTCCGGGATCCGGTCCTCGATCTGGCTGAGCGTCAGCCGGGTCCGGGCGACCAGGCCGAGCAGCCGGGCGAACGCGGCGATGCCGTCGATCGACCGGGAGAACTCGGGCACGATGAAGCCGGCCCGGCCGTCCCCGGCGAAGATCACGTCGTCGGCCGCCGCCGCCTCGTACAGGCGCGTGCAGGGCGGTCGGGGTCCAGTCGATCCGGACCCCGTGGAACCGGCTGACCTGCTCGGCCACCCGGGTGGTGGTGACCGGCAGCGCGGCCCGGCCGCCGCGCCGCTCGGCCGCTACCAGGTCCAGCACCACCAGCAGGGCGCGGGCATCGCTGACCAGCGCGCCCTTGTCGTCGATCAGCGTCAGCCGCTCGCCCACCGGGTCGAACCGGACCCCGAAGTCGGCCCGCGAGGAGGACACCAGCTCGGCCAGGCGCTGCAGCCCGGCCCGGGTCTGGGCCAGCGTCTGGGTCGGCGCGCGACTCGTCCAGCTGGTTGTTGATGGTGAGAACGTCGACCCCGAGCCGGCCGAGCAGGCCGGGCAGCACCACCGACGCGGTGCCGCCCGCGCAGTCGATCACCACCTTGAGCCCGGCCTCCCGGACCCCGGTCATGTCGACCTGGCGCAGCAGCTCGTCGATGTAGGACTCGACCACCCGGGACGGGTAGGTGAGCCCGGCGATCTCGCCGGGGAACGCGCGCCGGAACTCCTGCCGCGAGTACACCCGCTCCAGCTTGCGCTGGGCGGACTGGGACAGGTCCACGCCGCGCGCGTCCATCAGGATGATGTCGATGGACTCCGGGTCATCCGGGCTGGTGCGCAGCGCGATCCCGCCCGCGCACTCGCCCCGGCCGGTCTCGTACCGGGCCACCGGCATCGGCTGGGCCTCCAGGTCGACGACGTTGATCCCGCTGGCGTTCAGCGCGCCGTGCACCGCGCGCTTCAGCGCCCGGGCCGCCCGGGACACGTCCCGCGAGGTGGTCACCGTGCTGCCCTTGCGCAGCGTGGTCGCCCACGCGCTGGCCAGCCGGACGCACAGCTCCGGCGTTATCTCGACGTTCACCAGTCCGGAGACTCCGCCGGGGCCGAACATGGTCCGCTGGCCGCGGGACTCCCACATCACGCTGGTGTTGACCACCGCGCCGGCCTCGATGGTCTTGAACGGGTACACCTTGATCCCGGCCGACACGTAGGCGTCCGGCTCGATCACGCACTCGTCGCCGATGATCGCGCCTTCCTCGATCCGGGCCGCGCCCATGACGTCGCTCTTCTTGCCGATCACGCAGCCGCGCAGGGTGACGCCGCGGCCGACGTAGACGTTGTTGTGCACCACCGCGCGGTGCAGGAACGCGCCCTCCTTGACGATGACGTTGCTGCCGACCACGGTGAACTCGCGCAGCTGGGCGCCCGCCTCGACCTTGGCGTAGTCGCCGACGCAGAGCGGCCCGCTGAGCACCGCGTCCGGGTCGACCTCGGCGCCCTCGGCGACCCAGACGCCGGGCGACACCTCAAAGCCGTCGATATCGGCCCGTACCTTGCGGGACAGGACATCGGCCTGGGCCTTGAGGTAGCTCTCGTGGGTGCCGACGTCCTCCCAGTAGCCGTCGGCGACCCAGCCGAACAGCGGCGCGCCCCGCTCCAGCAGCCGCGGGAACACCTCGCCGGACCAGTCCACCGCCTCGCCCGCCGGCACCTCGTCCAGCACCTCGGGCTCCATCACGTAGATGCCGGTGTTGACGGTGTCGGAGAACACCTGGCCCCAGGTCGGCTTCTCCAGGAACCGCTGGATCCGGCCGTCCTCGCCGGCGATCACGATGCCGAACTCCAGCGGGTCGGGCACCCGGGTCAGGGCCACGGTGACCAGCGCGCCGTTGCCCTTGTGGAACGCCACCAGCTTGGACAGGTCGATATCGGTCAGCGCGTCGCCGGAGATGACCAGGAACGGCTCGTCGCGCAGCGCGTCGGCGGCGTTCTTCACGCTGCCGGCCGTGCCCAGCGGCGTCTCCTCGGTGGCGTACTGCAGGTGCATCCCGAATTCCTCGCCGTCCCCGAAGTAGTTCCGGACCAGCGAGGCCAGGAACTGGACGGTGACGACGGTCTCCTCGAAGCCGTGCTGGCGCAGCAGCCGCAGCACGTGCTCCATGATGGGCCGGTTGACCACGGGCAGCATCGGCTTGGGCTGGTTGGCCGTCATCGGGCGCAGCCGGGTCCCCTCGCCGCCCGCCATCACGACTGCCTTCACGGGCTCGCAGCGCTCCCTTCGTCGGTCCGGGGGCCGAGCGCCGGGGCTTCCGGCGGCCCGGCGGCCAGCAGCCGCCGGGCCTGCACGATGTACAGCAGGCCGGCGCACCAGTAGAGGGCACTTCCCCAGATGACGAAGGCCCAACCGGCGACCCGCGCCGTCTCCGCGTAACTGGTGTGGTGCGCGCCCAGGAACAGCAGCGGGAACGCGTACAGCAGGCACGCCGTGGCCGCCCTTGCCGATGAAGCTGACCTGCAGCGCCCCCCAGCCCCGGCGGCGCAGCAGGGTCAGCACCCCGGCCAGCATCAGCTCCCGGACGGCCAGCAGGATCACCAGCCACCACGGGATGATCCCCCGCACGGCCAGGGCGATGACCGTGGCCACGATGTACAGCCGGTCGGCGGCCGGGTCGAGCAGCTGGCCCAGGCGGCTCTCCTGGTCCAGCGCCCGGGCGATCTTGCCGTCCAGCCAGTCGGACGCCGCCGAGGCGATCAGCACCCCGACCGCCCACCAGTCGGCGGCCTGGCTGCGCGGTCCCAGGACCAGCCACAGGAACACCGGCACGCCGGCCAGCCGGGCCATGCTGATGAGGTTCGGGATGGTCCAGACCCGCGCGGGCAGGTCCGGCCCGCCGGTCCCGGAGCCGCCGGTCCCGGAGCCGCGGTCCCCGTGCCGCCGACCATCCCGGCTTCCCGCATGGTCATGGCCCCTTCACCGGCCGGGCAATCCCCGTGCCCGACCCTACCCCGGCCACCGGGATCCGGCCGGGGCCGCCCGCCCCCTACCCCGCCGGCTGCCCCGACCGGCTGCCCCGAGACCGGCTGCCCCGAGACGAGCGCTCCGGTGGCATCCGGGCCGGGCGCGGGCTGCCGGCCCAGCCGCAGGCGAACAGGAAGATGCCCAGGGCCACGAACGCGTACTCGTAGGATCCCTCAGCCGAGTTGATCAGAGCGGTCATGAAAAACGGCAGCAGGATGGCCGCCAGCCGCGGGAAGTGCCGCATTCGCCAGGCGGCGGTCAGCATCAGGCCGGCCAGCGCGGCCACGCCGAGCAGGCCGAAATCGAAGAGCACGCTGACCCACAGCGCGTTGGGCCGGATCAGGCCCGACGGGAACCTGGCCGGAAAGTACGTCTCATCCGCGGCCGGCCCGGCCCCGGTGATCATCCAGTGGCCGGCCCGCGCCCGGGAGATGACCGCGGTCGTGTCGGCAAAGCGAGTGTTGTGACCCGCCCGGCCGTCAGTCTCGACGAACGTGATGCCGGAAACCAGGCGGCCTATCTCCACCTCTGCCGTGTTATGGCTGTTCAGGTACTGGAATCGGTTCGCCGTCTGCACGAACAGCACCGCCGGCGGCGCGATGGCGGCGACCAGCACGATGGCGGCCACCCGCTGCCGCCTGGTGCCCGTCAGCAGGCCGTAGGCGACCGCGCTGGCCAGCAGGACCAGGAGGCAGACGGGCGAGGCGGCCAGCACCTCCCCGGCGGCGGCGAGAGCCAGGTACCACCAGGCCCGGCGCCGGATGGCCAGGAGCACCACCAGGGTGATCACCGGTGCCCAGGCCGACGGCTCGCTCAGCGTCCCCCGCATCCGGAGCGCGCCATGCGACGCGCTGGCCAGCAGGACCGTATGGGTGAGCCGGCTGGCCAGGCAGCAGAGCACGCCGACCCACAGGGCGATCGTCGACGCGCGCCAGATGACCCGCTCGAAGAGCCGCTGCTCGAAGAACAGCGCCCCGAACACCCCCACGGCGAGGTACGTCACGACGAAATACAGCGCCTGCACGTTGTAGGAGCGGGCGGTCCCGAACGATGACGGCCACGACCCGAACGTCAGGTAGGCGCCGGTGATCAGCGTCAGGACCGCGGCCAAAAGGACGATCCGGTACAGCGCCCGCGGCGGGACGGACCGCCGGAAGACCGCGAAGGCGGCCAGCACGAGCACGGCCTGGCCGAGCCACTCGAGGTCGGCGTGGTCCCGGCCGATTCCGATGGTCAGGAAATTGACCACGAACAGCCAGGTCGCCAGCTCCCGGGTGGTCCGGCCGCCGAGCGTCTTCCAGTTCGCGACTGTCATCTTCTCCTCAGGCGCAGCGACCGGAGCATCATGGCCAGCGCGATGCCGTACGAGGCCGTCGAGGCGATCGCCGCTCCCATGACGCCCGCCACGGGCAGCAGGACGAGGAGGAGAACCACCAGGATGACCGCCGCCGGGCCTTGCGCCCGGGCCACGGCGGCCAGCCGGTTCCCGCCTCGCAGCAGGTCGCCGGTCACCTGGCCGCAGGCGGCGAAAACCGCCCCGGGAATCAGGACCCATAACAACGGCACGGCGCCGCGGTAGCCCGGGCCGAGGACCGCCGGGATCGCCCAGGACGCCACCGCGCCGACCGGCAGGAGGATGCCGGCCGCCAGGCCCGCGCTGGCGATGACGGCGAGGAGCTGCCGGCGGCACGTCACCGCCGTCATCACGGTGCCGCGCCAGCCACCACGGGCCGCCAGGCGCGGGAAGGCCACATTGCCGATGGCCGAGACGAGCGGCATGGGCAGCAGCGTGAGCGAGACGGCGATGGCATACCGGCCAAGGTCCGCGGGCGGGACGGTCTGGGACAGGACAAGCTGGCCCAGCTGGGCATTGAGGGTGCTCGGGGCCAGGGCCGCCAGCTGGGCCAGGCCATAGGTCACCAGCGGGCGGGCCAGGGCCGCGTCGGAGCGCCCGGGCGCGAGCCCGCTGACCCGGCCGCAGCGATAGGCCCAGGCCAGCTGCAGCGTCAGGCTCGCGGCCAGGACGGTCAGGGCCGAGCGCAGCGTGAGCAGCCGCAGCGACCATAGCCCGATGATGGCCGCGAGGCTGAGCAGCGGCTGGCTGACCCGGACGACATTCCACTTGTGCAGGTCCCGGGCCTGGAGCGCGGCGACGTAACTGGTGCCCAGGAAAGCGGCCGCGGCCGCGGCCAGGGCAATCCGGTAGCCGGCGGCAACCTCGGGGCTGCCCCGCGCCAGGGCCGGGGTCAGCGCCGCGCCCGCGGCGAGCACGAGCGCGCCGGTCGTGACCATGATCGTCCGTGCTGTCGCGACGTACTGACGGGCGCGCCCGGGATCGCTGGCCACGTAAAAGCACAGCGCGGCCGGCTGGCCGAACTGACCGATGATTAACGCCACGTCGAGCCACGCCGTGATCGCGGCGTACTCGCCCCGGACGGCCGGTCCCATCGTCCGGGCCAGGATGATGCCGCCCAGGCCGAGCGCGCCCAGCCACGCCGCGTTGAATCCCGCGGTCCGGGCGACGGCCTGGCCGGCGCTGGGCCGCCGGAGGCTGGTCGAGAACCCGCGCAGCCGGGCCCGCGTGGCGTTCGCACTCACGGCGGCCGCCGATAACGCTCGCTGGCGCGGGCTAGGCGGGAGCGATCGGCGTCACCGTGAACGGGTACCGCGCCGCGAACCCCGCGATCGAGTCGTCCCGGATCGCCGACCACAGCTGCCCGCTGAGCGAGGTCAGGCTGACGGAGCCGGCCGGCCCGGCCGTCGTGGGCGCGGTGATGAAGGTGCCGTCGGAGCCCTTCAGGTCATCCAGCCTCAGGGCCAGCCCCTCCAGTTGCGAGTTGGTGAAGTTGCTGTCCACGCTCAGGGACCCGGCCATGGCCCGCAGCACGCGAAAGTCGGTGGCGACATGACTGAACAGGCGCTGCTGGGCGATTTTATCCAGCATCGCGCGGATAAGGTTCTGCTGCTTCTCGGTCCGGATGACCTGGCTTACTCCAGGCTGCCGTACATAAGCCAGCACATCGGCGGCGGTGAGGTGATCAATTCCGGCGCGGAAGGTAAATCCTCGGTTGGTAAAGGTGCCGGGAACGTCCACATTAACGCCATGCATGGCGCGGATCACCCGCACGACTCCCGCGAAGTCCAGCACCGAGTAGTGATCGATGCGGATATTCGTCAGGTCTTCCACCGTCGTGATGAGCAGCGACGGGCCGCCGAGCTTAAGGGTGCTCCACAGCCTCATCCGCCCGTGACCGGGCACATTCACCACGGTGTTGGCGGGAATCGACACGACCCCGCCGGACCGGTTGTCGGCGTCCAGGTGGACGATCGCGATCAGGCCGCTGAGCGCCTCGGGCGCGGTCGACGAGCCATCCGCGCCGCCGCCGCCATCCTGGCTCGGCATCCTCGCCGACGAGGTGAGCAGCACCGTCATGCTCCGGCGAGTCGCGGCGGGCATCGCCGGCCGGCGCGCGGCATCCAGGGCGACGATGCCGTGCATCCGCTGCACGCTGCCGGCCAGGTTATTGACCGCGAAGTAACCGCCGCCGACGATCGCGCCGACGAGGACGACCAATGAGATAGCCGCCGCTAACGCGATCCGCCTGAGTACCTTCAGCCGCTTCGGCTTCCGCCGTGACTCCGGGCCGCGCGCCTCCCGGGCCTGGCGGCTGAAGAAATCATCTATGGACGTTCCCGACATTCCTTATGCCCCCTCTAGTAATTACCCAGCGCATCTTCATCATGATCCAGAGTAACGTAGCCCGGGCAGTGGCAAGATGCTAACCGCAATGCGCGACAACACCAGTAGTTCCCTGCGGGATCGTTAATCTGAGCGGATAGAACGGAGGTTTTGTGAATACCCGCACGCTCTGCAGCGGAACGGCACCGAACCGGGCGCGGATGCGCCGCCGCGCGAGCCGGCGAACCCTCGAGGTTGGTTATGACCTGACGGCCTGGACGTGCGGCCTGCTCGCGGCGGGCTGGGCCATCCGCGACATCACCGGCGACACCGTGACCCCGGGCGTGGCCGCCAGGGCGCTCGCGGCGACCTGGGTGCTGACCGTCACCTGCGGCCTGCTGGCCGGCCTGTACCGGGGACGCCATCAGCGCGGCAGCTTCGACGAGGTCGTGGCCGTCAGCGTCGCCACGTTCGGCACGGGTGCCGTGCTGGTCGCGGCGACCGTCGCGCTCCTGCCGGGCCAGCGCGAGCCGCTGCGAACCGTGGCCGGCGGGGCGGTGCTGGCGATGCTGGCCATGCTCGGCGCCCGCCACGTCTTATTCACGACCCGGCAGCGCTCCCGCACGACCGCGCCGGTGCCGACCGCCGTCCGGATCATCGTCTTCGGGGCCGGCGCGGCGGGCAGCCAGCTGGTGCAGAGCCTGCACCGCCAGCCGGGCGCCGAGTACCAGCCGGTGGCATTCCTGGATGACGACCCGGCCAAGCGGCGGCTGCGGGTCTTCGGCGTGCCGGTCCTCGGCGACCGCACCCGGATGGCCGAGGCGGCCGCCCAGACGGGGGCCACGGTCTGCGTCATCGCCATCGCCCGGCCGAGCGGGCCGGCCATCCGCGAGCTGACCGCCGAGGCGGAGCGGTGCGGGCTGGTGCCCAAGGTCATCCCGTCGATCAGCGAGCTCCTGAGCGGCAGCGCCCGCATCGAGGGGGTCCGGGATCCGCGGATCACTGACCTGCTGGGCCGCTCGCCGGTCAGGACGGACCTCGCGGCGGTCGCCGGCCGCTTCGCCGGGAAGCGGATCCTGGTCACGGGCGCCGGCGGCTCGATCGGCTCCGAGCTCTGCCGCCAGCTGCACCGGTTCGGGCCGGCCCGGCTGATCATGCTGGACCGCGACGAGTCGGCGCTGCACGCCATCCAGCTGGACCTGCACGGCCGGGCGCTGCTCGACTCCGACGAGACGGTGCTGGCCGATATCCGCGACCCGCGGCGAATCCGCCAGGTCTTCGAGCAGCACCGGCCGCAGATCGTGTTCCATGCCGCCGCGCTGAAGCACCTGCCGCTGCTGGAGCGCTACCCGGCCGAGGCGCTGAAGACCAACATCTGGGGCACCCTGGCGGTCCTGGATGCCGCCAGGGCCTGCGGGGTCGGCTCCTTCGTGAACATCTCCACGGACAAGGCCGCCGATCCCGTGAGCGTCCTCGGCTATTCCAAGCGGGCGGCCGAGCGGCTCACCGCGGATATGGCCGGCCGGGCCGACGGCACGTACCTGAGCGTGCGGTTCGGCAATGTGCTCGGCAGCCGCGGATCGGTGCTGACCGCGCTGAGCGCGCAGGTGGCCGCCGGCGGGCCGGTCACCGTGACCCATCCCGATGTCACCCGGTACTTCATGACGGCCGACGAGGCCGTGCAGCTCGTGCTGCAGGCGGCGGTGATCGGCCGCGACGGCGAGGTACTGGTGCTCGACATGGGCGAGCAGGTGCGCATTATCGACCTGGCCCGCCGGCTGGTGGCGGCCGTGCCGGGGCGGGTGGAGATTGTCTTCACCGGCCTGCGGCCCGGCGAGAAGCTGACCGAGGACCTGCTGGGCCACGGCGAGCTGGATGACCGGCCCTACCATCCGCTCATCCGGCACGTGCCGGTGAGCCCCCTGTCACCGGAGCAGGTGACGGGCCTGGACCCGGCGGAGGGGACCGGGCGGCTGCGCGCGGAGCTGGCCCGCTGCGCCCGGGCCAGCGCACTCGCGACGGACAGCGGCCGGCTCCAGGGCGCCGGGTCCCGCGGCCGGACCGTGCTGGCCCGGTCGGGATCGGACAGCAGCTGAGCAGCCCGCCGCCCGCCCGCCGCGGCTCAGTCCTCCGGGCCGGGGCGGGCCAGCTCAGGTCCGCCAGCCGCCGGGCCAGGTGGTGCAGCGTGGCGGCCGTCTGCGCATAGCCGCTCAGCGGGCCGCCGACGGGGTCGGCGACATCATCGCGCGGGCTCTCGCCGAGCAGCGCCATCCTGGTGCGTCCCGCGTGGACCCGGGCCAGCCACCCGCTCAGGGTCTCCCCTGGCGGGCGAGCGCCGGCCAGGTCACCACGCCGGATCAGCTCGCGGATCGTGAAGGACCGCGGCCACGCCTGCGGCCCGGTGACGACGGCCTGCCGCAGGTGCTCCCTGGTCATCGCGACGATCAGGTCGGCGCCCGCGAGATCATCGGCGGTGACCGCGCGGCTCCGGTGCCCCGTCAGGTCCAGCCCGTAGCCGGCCATGACCGTCACCACCTCCGGGGGCGGTGACGCGATGTCGCGACGCGTCCCGGCCGAGCGCACCAGCGCGCCCCCGCCCCGGGCCGCCAGCTCGCGCGCCAGCAGCGCCGCCGCCATCGGGGACCGGCAGACATTGGCGGTGCACAGCACCAGGATCTCGGCCACTCACTTATAGTATCGATCCATGTACCCATCGTAATTTACGATGACCGCACCGACGGAGGACAGGCATGACCACCGAGCCCGGAGCAGGCCCCACGCTTCGCTCGTATACCCGGCTCGTGCTGCGCCGGAAATGGTGGGTCACCGGGCTGGCGGTGCTCGGCTTAGCCGCCAGCTGCGCGATCTCGCTGACCCAGGCCAGGCAGTACTCGGCCACTGCTCAGCTTCTCGTGCAGAGCGCCATCGGCCCCGGCTCGCTGTCCGCGACGCAGTCGGTGACGCCGACCGAGGTGCAGACGATGCTGGAGCTGGTGACCAGCGCCCCCGTGCTGACGGCGGTCCGGCACCAGCTCGGCAGCGCGCCGCCGGTGCAGGCCAGCGAGGTCGCCCAGACCAACGTCATCAGCATCACCGCCGTCGCCGCCGATCCGGCGGCGGCCGCGCGCATCGCCAATGCCTACTCCCGCCAGTTCGTCATTTCCGAGCAGGGCGTCGCGGTGCAGGACGCGGCCAATGCCGAGGCCGAGCTGAAGGCCCAGATCCGCGCGACGGCCGCCGAGATCAAGGCGCTGCGCAATACCAGCGGCGCGGCGTCCGAGGCGACCGCCATGGTCAACCAGCAGGCGGTCCTCCGGGTCCAGCTCTCCCAGGTGGAAGTCAGCGGAGCGGCGGCCACGGAGGCCTTGTCCGTGGTCACGCCGGCCCAGCCGCCCGCGGCGCCCAGCGCGCCGAAGCCGGTCCAGAACGCCTTTCTCGGCCTGGCCGCCGGGCTGATCCTGGGCCTGGCGGCGGCATTCGTGCGGGACAGCCTGGACGACGCCATCTCCTCTAAGGAGGCCGCCGAGCAGTTCGCCGGCGCACCGGTCCTGGCCGCGGTGCCGGTGGTGACCTCGTGGCGGAAACGGGACCGGCCGCTGGTCGTCACGCTCGCCCGGCCGGCCTCCCCGGCGACCGAGGCGTACCGCTCGCTGCGCACGTCCCTGCAGTTCGCCGGCCACGAGCACGACCTGCGCACGATCCTGGTGACCAGCCCGGCGGCCGCCGAGGGCAAGACCTCGACGCTGGCCAACCTGGGCACGGTCTTCGCCCAGACGGGCCAGCGCGTCCTCATGGTCTCGTGCGACCTGCGAAAGCCCCGGCTCGGCCAGTTCTTCGGCATCGACGAGCGGTTCGGCCTGACCACCGCGATCCTCGGGGAGGACTCGGTGGAGAACCTCGTCCAGCCGACGCCGGGCACCGACAGTCTCTGGCTGCTGCCCAGCGGGCCGACCCCGCCGAACCCGGCCGAGCTGCTGAACGGGGCCCGGCCAGGAGATCTTCGCCCGGCTGCGCGGCGCGTTCGACCTCGTGCTGATCGACAGCCCGCCCGTCCTGCCGGTCACCGACGCGGTGGTGCTGTCCAAGGATGTCGACGCGACGCTGCTCGTCGTGGCGGCCTACCGGAGCAGGTCCGGTGACGTCCAGCGCGCCGCGGAGAAGCTGGCCCAGGTCGATGCCCGCGTCATCGGCGTGGTGCTGAACGAGGCAGCCAAGCAGGGCTCGGGCTACTACAGCGACTACGGGCGGCACGGCAGCTACTACGGCAGGCTGCCGGAACTGTCGGCCGTGAGCGTGCCGATGCAGGCCAGCGGCAACGGGGACGCCCCGGCCAGGCTGAACGGGGCGGCGGGCGATCACCGCAAGCCACGCTGGATCGGCTAGGCCTCGCCACATCTCGCGACCTAACGTGGCGTAACGACTACGCAGCGTTACTTCCCTTGGTAGTATCCATCCTCGTGCATGGGGATCTTGCCAGCGTGCTGGCCGCCGTGACCTGTGGTGTCTTCGTGACCGTCACCGAGCCGGTGACGGTTCCGCTGCTGCGCAGGCTGGCCGCGATCGACATGCCGAACGGGCGGTCCTCCCACGCCGTGCCCACGCCGCGCGGCGGCGGCGCGCCGATCGCGGCCGGCCTGGTGATAGCCGCGCTGCTGATCCACTCGGCCAGCTCACTGGTCTTCGGCGCCGCCGTCGGCGGTTTCGCCGTGATCGGCTTCGCCGACGACCTGTCCGGGCTGCCCGCGGGCAGGCGGCTCGCCCTGCAGGGGGCGGCGGGCCTCGCGGTCGGCGGGGTGCTGGCCAGCCGGACCGCGCTGCCGGCGGCCGCCGCGGTGGCCACGGCGGTCATCGTGGCCAGCTGGCTCGCCGGCTTCGTCAACGCGTTCAACTTCATGGACGGCGTGAACGGCATCTCCGCCGTGCACGCGCTGCTCGGCGGGGCCGTCTACGCCGGCCTGGGCTGCTGGCGGCCGGACGCGTTCCTCGCGGCCGGCGGCGCGGCGGTGGCGGCGGGCGCCGCGGCGTTCCTGCCGTGGAACGCCTGGCGCGCGCGGGTCTTCCTGGGCGACGTCGGCAGCTACGCGCTGGGCGCCGCGCTGGCGCTGCTAGCCGCCTGCGCCGTCGTCCGGGGCATTCCGCCCGAGGCCGCGCTCGGGCCGCTGGCCCTCTACCTGGCCGACACGGCATGGACGCTGCAGCGCCGGATCCGGGCCGGCGAGCCGTGGCTGCAGGCCCACCGCACGCACACCTACCAGCGGCTGTGCGACGTCGGCTGGTCGCACCAGCGGGTGACCGCGGTCACCGGCGCGACGACCGCCGCGCTCAGCCTGCTCGGCGCGGTCAGCCTCACGCCGCACCCGGGCCTGCGGGCGGCCGCCGACCTGGCCGCCGTCGCGCTGCTCGCGGTCTACCTGCGCGCCCCGGTCCTGCTCGGCGGGCGGGCCGCGGTGCCGGCGCGGGCGAGCGGGCCGGGCCTGGAGAGCGGGCCGGGCCTGGAGAGCGGGGCGGCCTGACATGCGGACGCTCATCGTCAGCCACTACTTCCCGCCCGAGATCGGCGCCCCGCAGGCCCGGCTGTCGGCCCTGGCCGCCGCCTGGGCGGCGGACGGCGACGAGGTGACGGTGCTGACCGGGATGCCCAGCCACCCCACCGGGATCCTGCCGCCGGAGTACCGCCGGGCGATCCGGCGGCGGGAGCGCCGGGACGGCTACGCGGTGCTGCGCACCTGGCTGTACGCGACGCCCAACGAGGGCATCGCCCGCAAGACGCTGTCGCACCTGAGCTTCATGATCAGCAGCGTGCTGCTCGGCGGGCGGGCCAGCGGGCGAGCCGACACCGTGGTGGTGTCCTCGCCCACGTTCTTCTCCATCGCCTCGGCCTGG
This sequence comes from uncultured Actinomycetota bacterium, assembly GCA_963731085.1. Classification (GTDB taxonomy): domain Bacteria; phylum Actinomycetota; class Actinomycetes; order Streptosporangiales; family Streptosporangiaceae; genus DASUBV01. Next base: position 352,637 of record CAVSUF010000018.1, on the reverse strand, counting down.
CTGCTGGCCCGGATCAAGCGGGCCCGGCTCGTCGTCGAGGTCCGCGACCTGTGGCCCGCCATCTTCGTCGAGCTCGGCGTGCTCACCAGCCGCCGCCTCATCGGCGTGCTGGAGCGGCTCGAGCTCGCGGCCTACGCCGCCGCCGACGAGGTGGTGGTGGTCAGCGACGGGTTCCGGGCCAACCTCATCGGCCGCGGGGTCCCGGCCGGCAAGGTGCACACGATCCGCAACGGCGTCACCATCGCCGCGTTCGACCCGGCCGCCCCCGCCGACCCCGTCCTGCGGGCCGGCCTCGGTGCCCGCCCGGACGAGTGCCTCGCCCTCTACGCCGGCACGCACGGCATCTCCCAGGGCCTGCCCGAGGCCGTCGAGGCAGCGACGCGGCTCACCGGGCGCCCGGTGCACCTGGCCTTCGTCGGCTCGGGATCCGACAAGCCCCGGCTGCGGGACCGCGTCACCGAGCTCGGGCTGGCCAACGTCACCCTGGCCCCGGCCGTTCCGCCGGCGCTCATGCCGTCCCTGCTGGCCTCGGCCGACATCCTGCTGGTGACCCTGCGCGACATTCCGCTGTTCGCGACGTTCATCCCGTCGAAGATGTTCGAGTACCTGGCGGCCGGGCGCCCGGTTATCGGCGCCGTCGCCGGCGAGGCCGCGCAGCTCCTGCGCGAGGCCGGCGCCGTGGTCGTGCCGCCCGGTGATGCCGCGGCCCTCGCCGCGGCCATCGGCGACCTGGCCGCCGACCCGCGGCGCCGCGCGGTCATCGCGGCGCAGGGCCGGGCCTACGTGCAGCGGTTCTTCGACCGCGCCGAGCTGGCGCGCCAGTACCGCGCGATCCTCGAGCGGGCGCCCGCGCCCTCCGGCCCGCTGTCGCCCGCCGGCGCGCCGGCGCCGGTCACGGCCGTCGCGCCGGCCCGGACGGATAACCGGTGAGGCTGCTGGTCACGGGGGGCAGCGGCTTCCTGGGCGAGTACGTCCTGCGCGAGGCGGCGCGGCGCGGCCATGAGACGACGGCCCTGGCCCGCAGCCGGGTGGCGGCCGAGCGGGTGCGCGCGCTCGGCGCCCGGCCGGTCTCCGGAGACCTCGACGAGCCCGGCTCGCTGGCCGATGTCTTCGCGGCCGGGCGCTGCGACGCGCTGCTGAACCTCGCCTCGCTGGGCTTCGGGCACGCGGCGGCGATCGTGGCCGCGACCGAGGCGGCCGGCATCTCCAGCGCGGTCTTCGTCTCCACCACGGCGGTGACCACCACCCTGCCGGCCGCGTCCCGGCGGGTCCGGCTCGCCGCCGAGCAGCGGATCCGCGAGTCCGCGCTGGACTGGACGATCCTGCGGCCGACGATGATCTACGGCGCGGCAGGTGACCGGAACCTGTCCCGGCTGCTGCCGCTGCTGCTCCGGGCGCGCGTGCTGCCGGTGCCCGGCGGCGGGCATCTCCAGCAGCCGGTGCATGTCGCCGACGTGGCCAGCGCGGTGCTGGCCGCCGCCGAGCGGCCGGGGACGGCGGGCGCGACCTATAACGTGGCCGGACCCGCGCCGCTGACCTTCGCCGAGCTGCTGCGCACCGCGCGCCGGGCGGTGCGCAGCAGGACGCGGTTCGTTCCGGTACCGCTGCCGCCGGTGCTGGCCGCCGCGCGCGGCTACGAGCTGGTCAGCCGGAACCCCCGGATCCGCGTCGAGCAGGTACGCCGCCTGGCCGAGGACAAGGCCTTCGCCATCGACGCCACCGTCCGTGCCCTCGGGTACGCCCCGCGCTCCTTCGCCGAGGGCATCCGCGCCGAGGCCCGCGCCCTGGGGCTCCCCGCGCTCGGGACGGTGCGCCCGTGACCGGCGGCGCCATGACCGGCGGGGAGCTGGCGCTGCTCGGCCGCACCGCCGCGCACCTGCGCCCGGCCCAGGTCGCGCACCGGGCCCGGCTGCGCGCCCAGCGCGCCGCGCTGCACCGGTGGCCGCGGGCGGGCGAGTGGCTGCTGGCCGGGCCGCGGCCGGGCGGGCGGCGCGGCGGGACGGGCCCGGCGGCGCCCGGCTGGCCGGCCGGCTTCAGCCCGCTCGACGCCACGGCGCTGGCCGCCGCGACGCCGCCGTACTGGCCGGGCCTCGCGCAGCTGCGGGCCGGCCAGATCCGGCTCCTCGGCGTCGCCCGGCCGCTCGGCGACCTGGCCGGCGGGCAGCAGGCCGACTGGCGGCAGGCCGGCGCGCCGCGGCTGTGGCGTTTCCACCTGCACTACTGGGACTGGGCGTGGGGCCTGGCGGCCGAGGCGGACCGCGCGGCGGCGAGGGACATGTTCGCCCGGCTGTGGCGATCCTGGGAGGCGTCCTGCCCGTTCGGGGCCGGCGACGCGTGGCTCCCGTACCCGGCCGCGCTGCGCGCCTGGTCCTGGTGCGGCCTGCACCGCGACCTGGTGGCGGGCACTGATCTCGAGCCCGGCTTCCGCCGCGGGATCGCCGCGCACGCCGGGTTCCTGCGCCGCCACCTGGAATCCGACGTCGGCGGAAACCACCTGATCAAGAACCTCAAGGCCCTGGCCGGGCTCGGCGTGTTCCTCGGCGACGAGCCGCTGCTGGGCCGGGCGCTCCGGCTGCTGACCGGCCAGCTCGCGGTCCAGGTGCTGCCCGACGGCGGCCACTACGAGCGGGCCCCGGCCTACCACTGCCAGGTGCTCGCTGACCTCATCGACGTGTCGGGGCTCCTGCGCGCCAGCCGGCCGCGTCCCGCCGCCGGCGCTAGCCCTGGCGATCGCCCGGATGCGCGGCTGGCTCGGCGCGGTGCAGACGCCGGACGGCGGCGTGCCGCTGCTCAACGACGGCTACCCGGTGCCCGGCCCGCTGGTCGCCGCGCTGCGGCCCGGGCCGGCCCCGGCCATCCCCCTGCTGGCCCTGGCCGACACCGGGCTGATCCGCGCCGCGGCCGGCGACTGGCACCTGCTCGCCGACGTCGGCGCGCCGTGCCCGGACGACCTCCCCGCCCACGCGCACGCGGACACCCTGAGCTGCGTGCTGCACGTCGGCGGGGCGCCGCTGCTCGTCGACACGGGCACGTCGACCTACGCGGCCGGGCCGGCCCGGGGCTACGAGCGGTCGACCGCGGCGCACAACACCGCGGAGCTCGACGGCGCCGACTCCACCGAGGTCTGGGGCGCCTTCCGGGCCGGCCGCCGCGCCCGGGTCCGCGGCGTGGCGGCGGAGGCGACCGCCGGCGGCGTGACCGCCCAGGCCGCGCACGACGGCTACCGCCACCTGCCCGGCCGGCCGGGCCATCGCCGGCGCTGGTCGCTGACCAGCGGCGGGCTGCGGGTCGATGACGAGATCACCGGCGGCGGGCGCCATGCCGTGGCCGTCCGCTGGCATCTCCCGCCCGGCGCGGGCGTCCGCCTCGAGCCAGGTGGCGCGTCGGTCACCACCGCGTTGGTCACCACCGGGGCCGCCAGCTTCTGGGTGGCCGTCACGGGGTCGAGCGCGTTCCGGCTGGGAGTCGAGTCGGCGCCGGTGGCCGCCGGCTTCCTGCGCACCGCCGCCGCGCCGGTCCTCACCTGCCGCCTGGACGCGGTCCTGCCGGCGGCGCTGTCCACGAGCTGGCGCCGGGCCAGCGGCAACCAGCCTGCTAGCGGGAGGCCAGGGTGAAGCACGTCGTTCAGCCAGTCCGGGGCGGCCCCGTCGAGGTGCTTGACGTACCGCGGCCGGTGCCGTCGGCGACCGAGGTGCTGGTCGCCACGGTCGCGTCGGTGATCTCGCCCGGCACGGAGCGGGCCGTCACGGCGCTGGCCCAGTCCAGCCTGCTGGCCAAGGCGCGCGCCCGGCCCGACCTGGTCCGGCAGGTCGCGCGCAAGGCCCGGGCCGACGGCCTGGCGGCGACCGCCCAGGCCGTCCGCGGCCGCCTGGCCCAGGACCTGCCGCTGGGCTACTCGGCGGCCGGCCAGGTGATCGAGGTGGGCGCGGCGGTCGCGGGCATCCACGTCGGCCAGCTCGTCGCGACGGGCGGGGCCGGCCACGCCAGCCACGCGCAGTTCCAGGCCGTGCCCGGCCTGCTGTGCGCGGTCGTGCCGGCCGGCGTGCCCGCCGCCGACGCGGCGTTCACGACCGTGGCCTCCATCGCGCTGCACGGCCTGCGGCTGGCCGAGGCCGGCGCCGGCTCGAAGGTCGTCGTCATCGGGCTGGGACTGGTCGGCCAGCTCGCCGCCCGGCTGGCGATGGCGGCGGGCTGCGACGTGGCCGGCATCGACCCGGCCCCGCACGCGCGGGCCGTGGCCGCCGGATCGGGCCTGCTGGCCCTGGACGAGCTCGGCGACGCGACCACGGGGCGGGTCATGGCCTGGTCGCGCGGCCGGGGCGCGGATGCCGTGCTGGTCTGCGCGGCCAGCCGGACGTCGGTCCCGGTGCTGCGCGCCCCCGCGCTGTGCCGCGACCGCGCGCCGGTGGTGGTTGTCGGCGACGTCGGCCTGGACCTGGACCGTACGCCGTTCTACGAGAAGGAGATCGCGCTGCGCTTCGCGCGCTCCTACGGGCCCGGCCGGTACGACCCGTCCTATGAGTCCTGGGGCGTGGACTACCCGGCGGGGCAGGTTCGCTGGACCGAGGGCCGGAACTTCGAGGCGGTGCTCGACCTGATGGCCGCGGGCCGGCTGAAGGTCGCCGACCTGGTGACCCACACCTACGACATCGGCGACGCGGCCGCGGCCTACACGCTGATCGAGACGTGCCCGGAGCCGTACCTCGCGATCCGGATCAGCTACCCGGCGGGCGCCGCCGACGAGCCGGTGGTGCTCGTGCCCGCCCCTCGGACCGCGGCGGCGAGCACGGGGGCGGGGAGCACGGGGGCGGGGAGCACGGCGGCCAGCGCAGCCCCGGAGCCGGGCGCTGCTCCGGGAGTGGGCTGGGTCGGGGCCGGCGCCTACTCCACGTCGACCCTCCTGCCGGCGTTCCGGGACGCCGGCTTCGACCGGTTCACCGCCATCGCCTCGGCCAGCGGCATAACCTCCCGGAGGGCCGCCGAGCGGCACGGATTCGGCCGGGCGGTGTCGGGCGGGTACCGCGTCATCGACGACCCGCAGACCTCGGTGGTGGTGATCGCCACCCCCCACGACACGCACGCGGAACTCGCGGTCCTCGCCCTCACGGCCGGGCGGCACGTGTGGTGCGAGAAGCCGCTGGCGCTGACCGTGGCGGAGCTGGAGGAGGCAGAGCGCGCCTGGCGGGCCTCCGGGCGGCAGCTCGCCATCGGCTTCAACCGGCGCTGGTCGCCCGCCGTGCTGGCCGCGCGCCGGGTCCTGGCCCCGGTGAGCGCGCCCCGGCTGCTGGTCTACCGGGTGGCCGCGGGCCCGGTGCCGGATGGCCACTGGTACCACGACCGGCGCCAGGGCGGCCGGGTGCTCGGCGAGGTGTGCCACTTTATCGACACCGCGCAGGCGCTGATCGGATCGGAGATCGAGGCGGCGGCCGGCCTGCCCGGTGGCGGTGAGCCGGGCGCCGACGTGGCGGTCTCGCTGCGCTTCGCCGACGGGTCGCTGGCGGCCATCGCCTACGGGAGCGCCGAGCCCGCCGCCGGGAAGGAGTGGATCGAGGTGACCGCCGGCCAGCGGCGGATCGTCATCAGCGACTTCCGCCGGGCCGAGGCGGATGGCAAGGCGATCTGGAAGGGCCGCCAGGACAAGGGGCAGCGGGCGTGCGCCGCGGCGTTCCGGCGGGCGGTCACCGGCGGCGAGGCGATGCCGACGGAGACGATGCTGGCCACGATGCGGGCCACGATCCAGGCGGCCCGGACCGGCCCGCAGGCGGCCTCGTGACCGTGGTGGTGGACATCGCCGGCGCGCAGATGGGCGGCGCCGCTCGGTTCGCGGCCGAGCTGCGCGGCTACCTGTCCCGTTCCGGGCGCACGGACGTGCGGGTCATCGGCGCCGCGCATCGCGTCGAGCCCGCCTGGCTGCTGCGGCGTGAGGCGGCCCGGCTGACCGCGGGCCGGCGGGTAGCGGTCAACAACGTCAGCTTCGTCGCCCCGGGGCGCGAGCGGTGGACGCTGCTGCGCAACGCCCTGCACTTCCTGACCGACGCGGAAGCGGCCCGGCTGCGGCCATCGGCGCGCGCCTCGGCCCGCCGCGAGGCAGCGGTCGTGCGGTTCAGCGCCCGCCGGGCCGACGTGCTGGTCGTGCCCTGCACGGCGATGGCCGAGCGGGTGGCCCGGGTTCTTCCGGGGGTGCGCGGCCGGATCACGGTACGCGCGCACCCCGTCTCGGCGGACCCTGTCTCGGCGGACCCCGTCATGCTGCGGCGGCGTGACCCGGCCATCCTGTGCCCGGTGCTGTTCTCCCACTACAAGAACATGGACGAGCGGCTCGGTGAGCTGCTCGCCGCGATCGGCGAGCACGGGGATCCCGCGGTCCGCGTGCTCGTCACCGCGGAGGCGGCCGACCTGCCGCCGGCTCTTGCCGCGGATCCGAGAATCGAGCTCGTGGGGCGCCTTGACCAGCGCGAGCTGCGCGCGCTGTGGGCGGGCAGCCGGGCGATCTACTTTCCCACCGGCGTGGAGTCGTTCGGGTATCCGCTGGCGGAAGCGAGGGTCAGGGGCCTGCCGGTGATCGGCCGCGACACGACGCAGAACGAGGAGATCGCCGGGCCCGCCCTGTGCCCGTTCACGCCCGGCGATCCTGACTCGCTGCGTCGTGCCGTCGCACTGGCCCTGACCACGGACGTGGTGCCGGACCCGGCCCCGTTCGACCCGGATGCCTACTTCGACTTCATCCTGGGAGACCCGCGTTGACCAAGCTCCGCCTGCGGCCGTACGCGGCCGGGGACAGCCCGCGGCCGGGCAGCGTCCCGGTCACCGTTGTCGTCCTTACCCGTGACGAGGAACCGAACATCCGCCGGTGCCTGGACTCGGTCGCCTGGGCCGCCCAGGTGGTGGTGCTGGACTCCGGCTCCCGCGACGACACGGTGCCGATCGCGCGGTCGCTCGGCGCCGACGTCATCAAGCAGCCCTGGCTCGGGTACTCCGGTCAGCGTGAGTTCGCGCTGCGGCTGCCCGCGGTCCGGCATGACTGGATCTACTTCGCCGATGCCGATGAGTGGGTCTCCCCGCAGCTCGCCGAGGAGATCGCCGCGCAGCTGCGGGCACCGTCGTGCGCCGCCTTCGCCCAGCGCTTCCGGTTCGTCTTTCAGGGGACCTGGATCCGGCACTGCGGCTGGTACCGGGGCTCGTGGAACGTCCGGCTGATCGACCGCCGCCACGCCACCTACAACGGGAGCCTGATCGGTGAGCGCGCCATCGTTGACGGTCCGGTCCGGCGGCTGGCCAGCGATATCGTCAACGAGGACCGCAAGGGCCTGGCCGCCTGGCTGCACAAGCACGTGCACTACGCGGAGCTGGAGGCGCAGCGCCGGGCCGGGCGGGCGGCCATCCCGCAGCGGCTCCGCGCCCTGCGCTCGCGGGCCAGCAACGACAGCCGGCCGATCACCCGGGCCGTGCTGAAGGACGTGATCTTCCCGTCGGTCCCGGCCAAGCCCGTCGCGCTGTTCCTCTACATGTACCTCGCCCGCCTCGGGCTGCTCGACGGGCGCGCCGGCCTGCGTTTCTGCTTCTACCGCGCCTGGTATGAGGCCAGCATTGACGCGGTCCGGGCGGACCTGGCCGGCGGCGAGCAGGCGGCCCAGCTGGCGGCCGCTCAGAGCAGGCGCGCGACCGCGCGCCGGGCGTAGCGCTCGGGGGCAAAGCAGTCACGGGCCCACCCGCTCGCGCGCCGGCCCATCTCGGCCAGCTCGCGCGGATCGCCGAGCACCTCGGCCAGCACCCTGGCCAGGGTCCCGGCCGACTCATCCGTCGGCGTCACGCCCGTGAGCCGGTCGACGTAGGCGTCATGCGAGCCGCCAAAGGACGGCCCGACCACGGGCGTGCCGGCCACCTGCGCCTCCAGCAGGACCAGGCCGAAGCCCTCGCCGCAGGGCCGGCGCCCCCGCCTCGTCCGGGTCGCCAGCACGAACAGGTCGGCCCGGGCGAGCACGCCGGCCAGCTCGGAGTCGGTCAGGCCCGGCCGGATGACACAGCGCTCGTGCCGTTCCACCAGCCCGGCCAGTTCCGGGGACGGCGCGCCGCTCCCGCAGACCGTCAGGCGGACGTCGGAACGGCCCAGGGCCGCGACCGCGGCCAGCACCTCGGGCAGCCCCTTGTCCCGCCAGTCGGCCAGCCGGAACGCGGTGACCAGGTGGATTCCCGGTTCCCGCAGGGTCTCCTGCGCCGACGCCTTCACCAGGGTGTCGAACCATCCGCGCGACAGGCCAGGCGGCAGGATGGTGGCCGGCGCGCCGGCCGGGAGCACCCCGGACGTGAAGCCGCTGGCCGCGACGACGCGCACGGCCGGGCGGGACATCAGGCGCCGCTCGAGGTACCGGCGGGGGCGCAGCCGCGTTCCCCACACCTCGCACCCGTGGCACACCACCGAGATGCCGCCAACCGGACGCACCCGGGCCAGCGCGACCGCTACCGGCAGCAGGCTGGGATGCACGAGGACCAGGCGCGCTGGCCCGGCGCCGGGCCGGAGGAGCCGGGCGGCGTCGGCGAGCATCCGGGCGTGGGCGGCAGGCCCCGCGCGGCTGAGGTCAACCCGCCCGTACTCGATGCCTTCCTCGGTGAATGCCCACTCCAGCGTCTCCGCGTACCGCTCGATGCCGCCGCCCAGTCCCCTGGACGGGGTCAGCAGGAGCACCCGGTCGATCACGGGACCTCCGCCCGGTCGCGTCCCGCGGAATCCAGCCAGGCGTTCAGCGCGGCCAGCGCCCACGCCTCCGACCAGCGGGCCGGTGGTGGGGAGGCCCGCGGTGGGGAGCACTGTGGTGAGAGGGACACGAGTCCGGCGCGGCGGGCCGCCTCCCGGTCCAGCACCGACCAGACAGCGGCATCCGGCTGCGCGGCGGCGCTGAGCGCGGGCGCCAGCGGGCCCGTCATCCAGCGCCGCATGGGCAGGCTGAAGCCGCGCTTGGGAGCAGCGGCCCGCTGCCGGAGGTAGGGGTCGCCCAGCGCCGCGGCCATCGCCTCCTTGCCCGGCCGCCGTCCCCGGGTTTCCGCGAGCCCGAGTGCCGCCGAGAAGACCTCGCGGTCGACGAACGGCACCCGCAGCTCAACCGAGGACGTCATGGAGAAGCCATCCGCGTCGGGGAGCAGCATCGCCTGGAGGTAGGCGCCGACCTCGGCGGCGGCCATGGCCCGGAACGAGTCCGGGCGCTCCGCCGGCGGGCCGCCGGCGGCGCTGGACGGCGGCCGGGGCGGTATACCGGTCAGGTCGGCGACCAGCGAACTCGGCAGCACCTCCCGGTGCAGCAGGGACAGGCCCGGTCCCGTGCGCGGGCCGCCCGGCGCGAGCAGCCTGGTCAGCTTCGCCTCGCCCGCCGCGCCCGTCCGGGCCAGCGCCTTCGCCGCGGCCTTGCTCACCGGACCGGGCATCCTGTCGAGAGCCCGGAGGGCGGGCAGGTAGCGCAGCAGGCGGAAGTGACTGTAGCCGCCCACGGCCTCGTCTCCGCCCAGGCCCGATAGCGCCACCTTGAAGCCCGCGTCATGCACCGCCTTGGCCACGACGTAGGTATTCAGGCCGTCGATGCTGGGGCGCTGCATGGCGGCGAAGAACCTGGTCACGTCGTCTTCCGCCAGGCGGGCCGGGATCCGCCGGAAGCGATGCCCGTAGCGGCGGGCGGTCGCCGCGGCCTCGCCGCTCTCGTCAGCCCCCGCCGCGGCGATGGTGAGGCAGTCGAGGTCGCGGTCCAGGCGGCGGCCGACGGCGGCGATGACGGCCGAGTCCACCCCGGCGGACAGCAGGAGCGCGGTGGGCACGTCGGCGCCCAGGTGAAGACCGACGGACTCCGTCAGCGCCGTCTCCAGGTCAGCGCCGGTGACCTGGAGCGGACCGCCGGGCAGGATCGGCGCTACCGTTGCGCGGCTGTCCCGGTCGATGACCGCGACGCTGTTCGGCGCCAGGGCCGTGACGCCGAGGAAGGGAGAACGGTCTGCCGCCACCGCGCCCAGGTGGAGGTACCGGGCGACCGCCTCGGGGTCGATCCGGGTTCGCCCGGCCGCCCGGGCCAGGGGCCGGACCTCGGAGGCGAAGAGCAGCCCCTCGGGTACCGCCGCCCAGTACAGCGGCTTGATCCCGAACGGGTCGCGGGCCAGGTAGAGGCGCTCCTCCAGCGAGTCGACCAGGGCGATGGCGTACATGCCGCGTAGCTCAGCCAGAGCGGCGGCCCCCAGCTTCGCCCACAGCTGGGGAATAATCTCGCCATCGCACGCCGTGCGGACCGTGAGCCCGAATCGTTCCGCCAGGCGGCGATGGTTGTAGATCTCGCCGTTGAACACGCAGTGATAACGGCCGTCGGCCGAGACGAACGGCTGATTGCCCGCGGGCCCCGGATCCTGGATGGCCAGCCGCGTGTTCCCGAGGGTGAAGCGCCCCACTCGGGCGATCACGCTGTGGTCCGGGCCGCGATGCCGCTGCGCGCCGTTGAGCAGGCGGACCCGCGCGGTCGCCCGCTCCCCGGCGGGGTCGATGGCGCCGGCGATGCCGCACATGCGTCAGGCCACCTTCTCCAGGATCGTCGCGACCCGCGCATCGTAGGAATGGTCGCGATGAGCGCGCCGCGCCGCCGCGTCGCCCAGGCGCGCCGTCAGGCCGTCCGCACTGAGCAGGCGGCTGGCCTGGTCCACGAGCTCGCCGAAATCGCGGAAGGCCAGCACCTCCGCACCGATATCGAACAGGCCGGGGATGGTCGGGCGGAACTCGGTGAGTACGGCCGCACCGCAGCCGGCCGCCTCGAAGAGCCGCGAGTTGACCCCGCTGATCTCGGCCGGGTGCATGGTGTTCAGCACGCCGGCGGCCGACCGGAACACCCGGGCCTTGTCCTCGCGGAAGACCGCGCGGCCCGTGTGCGACCCGCGCACCGGGGTCTCGCCGATCCACCGGGGGAAGCCGCTGCCGTACAGCCGCAGCGGGATGCCCTTGGCCGCCAGCCGCTCGAGCAGCCGGACGCGGCTCGGGTACATGTTGCCCGCGACGACCAGGCAGGGATCGGTGCCGGCCGGGACAAGCGGACGGTGCCACCGGGGGTTGCAGCCCTGCGGGAGGTAGTAGACCGGCAGGCCAAGGTTCGCGCGCAAGCCGTCAACCAGGTGCGGCTCCTTGAAGAACAGCGCATCGTAGGGCGCGAGGAGCATCGTCTGCCGCTCCAGGCTGGCCACATGATCGGGGAACCAGAACGCCGTCCGCACGCCCGCGCTGCTCAGCCGCGTCACCGTGGCGGGCATCAGCCGCGCGTCGAGGCTGATCACCACCTCGCAGCCCGCGTCCAGGGCGGACCGTGCGATGCCGCGCTGTGCCCGCTCGTCCAGGCCGGGCCGGGCCTGCCGGGCGAGCATCGCGAGGTTGCCGGCCAGCCGTCCCCGGTGCTGCGGCCGGGCCGGGCCAAGCTGGGTGACCTGATGACCCGTGCGGCCCAGCGCATCGCCGACATTGTCGGCGAAGTGATCGGGCCTCGCTGAGCCGACGACACCGACGCGCATCCAGGAACCCCTCTCTCTAATGCTCGGCAACAGGGCGGCCGGGAGCGGCGGGAGCGGCGGGCATCTTCCTCAGGCCGCGTTTCTCGGGCGCTCCCGGCAGCCGCCGCAAGGATCGGAGCATCGCGGCGAGCGCGATGCCGTAGGCGACCGTTGACGCGATCGCGGCGCCGTAAACGCCTACCAGCGGCAGGAGGACGATGAGCAGCGCGACCGTGAAGATGGCCGCCAGCCCTTGCGCCCGGGCGACGACGATCGGGCGGTTCCGGCCTCGCAGCAGATCCCCGGTGACCTGCCCGCAGGCCAGGAAGACGGCGCCGGGGGCCAGGATCCACAGCAACGGCACCGCGCCCCGGTAGGCGGTCCCGAAGACGAGGGGCACGAGCCAGTAGGCCGATGCGGCGAGCGGCGCGAGCAAGGCCGCGGCAATGCCGGCGCTGCCGAGCACGGCGAGGCGCTGCAGCCGGCGCGTCGCGCCGGTCGCCACCCGCTGCGCCGCCAGCCGCGGGAATGCCACGTTGCCGATCGATGCCACCAGCGGTATCGGGAGCTGCGAGAGCGTCACCGCGATCGCGTAACGGCCCAGGTCGGCCGGCCGGACGGTCTGCGACAGGACCAGCTGGTCCAGGTCAGCGTTGAGTGCCGCCGGAGTCAGGGCCGCTATCTGCGCGACGCCGTACGCCGCGAGCGGCCGGACCAGGCTCGCCCGGGTGCGGCCTGGTGCCAGCCCGGCCTGCCGGCAGCGGGCGTAGGCCCAGATCAGCTGCACGGCCATCGTCGCGGCGAGGATGACCAGGGCGGCCGCCAGGCTCAGCATGTGCAAGCGCCACAGCACGCCGATCGCGACCAGGCTGAGCACGGGCTGGCTCACCCGCACCACGTTCCACGCATGCAGGTTCCGCGCCTGGAGCGAGAAGGTATAGCTGGCACCGACAAACGCCAGGATGGATGCGCCGAAGGCGATGCGGTACGCCGTAGCCACCTCAGCATGCCCGCGGGCCAGCAGGGGAGCGAGCAGCATCCCGGCGCTGAGGGTCACCGTTCCCGTGGTCAGCATCATCGCCCGCGAGGTCGCCACGTAACTGGGGGCGCTCGCCGGATCCCTGGCCACGTAGAAGCACAGCGCCGCGGGCTGCCCCATCCCGCCGACCATGAGCGCGATGCCGAACCACGAGGTAACGGCGGCGTACTCGCCACGCACCGTCGGCCCGAGGACCCGCGCCAGGATGACGCCGCCCAGCCCGGCGGCGATCATCGCCGCGACGTTGAACCCCGCCGTCCGCGCCACCGCGGCGCCGAACCCCGGTCGGCGTAACCTCGCGGTGAGTCCCGCAGCGAGGTTCTGCCTGCCCGTGGTGCGCACAGCGGAATTCTACGAGTGCGCCCTGCTCTAACGGTCCTCTTTAGCAAAGGCGCGAGAGCTGAATCAACCCTTTATGCCGCGGCTGACATGGATGATGACAGTTTGGCCGACCGGCCTCATTCTCATCCGCGAAAATAGCCCTGGCCCACCGCCTGCGCGTGTATAGAATTCTATTCCTGGGAGGTGCGGAATTGTGAGTGCGCGATCGTCCGGGATCCGGATCGGCGTCGTTGGCGTGGGCTACTGGGGTTCGAAGCACATGCGCGTGCTCCGGTCCACGACGGGCGTCTCGTCGGTAGTCGGCGTCGACCAGCGTCACACCACGACGCGGGCCATTCCGGAGCAAGTCGACAGCGGCGACGTCGGGTTCGCGGATATCGGTGACGCACTGCCCCATGTCGATGCGGTGGTCATCGCCACTCCCCCGTCGAGCCACGCGCGCCTGGGCTTGCAGGCCATCGCCGCGGGCAAGCACGTGCTGGTAGAGAAGCCGATGGGGACGACGACGGCCGAGGCACGGTCGCTCGTGGAGGCGGCCGAGGCCGCGGGCGTCGTGCTGATGCCCGGCCACACGCTGGAGCACAACGCCGCCGTGCACAAGCTGAGAGACCTGATACGCGGGCGCGAGCTGGGACAGCTCTACTACCTCGATTCCGCCCGCCTGAACCTCGGCCTTTACCAGCCGGACGTTGGCGTCATCCTCGACCTGGCCCCGCATGACATTTCAGTCGCGAACTTCGTCCTCGGCTCACGACCGACGACGGTCACGGCCTGGGGGTCGCGCCATGTGCACCCCGAGTACGAGGATATCGCCCACCTGCTGCTCGACTACGCCGACCTGGGCGTGCGGGCGAGCATCCATGTCAGCTGGCTCAACCCGCAGAAGGTGCGGCGAATCACGGCCGTGGGCTCGAAGAAAATGGCGGTCTACGACGACCTGCTCGCCGATGAGCGGATCCGCGTTCACGATAAGTCGGCGGTGCCCCCGGACGAGGGCGACGGGCCATGGTCCGAGGTCGCCTACCACCTGGGCGACGTGATTTCGCCGTTCGTCCCGTTCGCCGAGCCGCTCGCCGTTCAGGATCAGCATTTCGTCGATTGCATCACCGACGGCCTCCCGCCATCGACCGACGGAATCAGCGGGCTCACCGTGGTCCAGGTACTGGAGTGCGCTCAGATCTCGCTGACGGAACAGCGGCCCGTTCCCCTCGCGGAACTGTCGGCGCGCCCGCTCTCCCCCGCTGGCCCCGCTCCCGCTAGCTGAGTGCGCCCCTGACCGCGGCAACGATCCGGTCGATATCGCCGCCTGCCAGCGCCGGGTGAACGGGCAGCGACAGCACCTCCCGGGCGGCACGAGCGGCGCGCGGCGTGTCGTCTCGAGCCACCTGCGGATGGTCGCGGTAGCAGGGATAGTCGTGCACCAGCCGGGGGTAGTACGCCACGGCGTCGATGCCCGCCGCATCCAGGCATGCCCTCAGCTGATCACGGTCCGCGCGAGCATCGGGGGTCACCTGGATCGTGTACTGATGCCAGGCATGCGCCCGGCCGGCGGGAGGCGCCGGAAGCACGACGCCCCGGAGCCCGGACAGGCCAGCGGAGAGCAGCGCCGCGTGACCGCGCCGGGCCTCGGCGATGCCCGGCAGCCTGCTCACCTGAACAGCGGCGATGGCCGCCTGCAGGTCCGTCAGCCGGTAGTTGTATCCCGGCATCGCGTAGTCGTACCGGTCGCGCATGCCGTGGTTGCGCAGCAGCCGGAGCCGCCCCGCGATCTCGTCATCGCCGGTCGTGATGATCCCGCCCTCGCCGCAGGTGATGTTCTTCGTGGCATACAGCGAGAACGCGGCCGTGCCGAGCGAGCCAACCGGGGCGCCGGCCACCCGCGCGCCGTGTGCCTGAGCCGCGTCCTCGATGACCGCCAGGCCATGCTCGCGGGCGAGAGCCGAGATCGCCGGCATCCCGGCCGGCATCCCGTACAGGTGAACCGGCATGAGCGCCCGGGTCCGGGGCGTGACCAGCGCGGCGGCGGCCGACGGGTCAAGCGTCAGGTCGTCGCTGATATCGGCGAACCGGGCCGTCGCGCCGACCGCCAGGATGGCGTTGAGGGTCGCGACGAACGTGAGCGGCGACGTGATCACCTCGTCGCCCGGGCCGACTCGATGGGCTTGCAGGGCGGCGATGAGGGCGACCGTGCCGTTGCTGACCGCGATCGCGTGCGCGGCGTCGTGGGCCCCGGCGAACGCGAGCTCCAGGTCCCTGACCCACGTGCCCGCGGCTAAGTGACCCGACCGGAGCACGCTCAGCACCGCGTCCTGCTCTTCCTGGCCGAGCATGACCCTGGCCAGCGGGATCCGTTCCGGCCGGCCCGGGGCCGGGGCCGGGCCGGGCCGCGGCTCTGCCCGGCAGCGCGCGCACTCGAGCGCCGACGGCGATTCCTCGGCACGCGACACGACATCTCCGCAGCGGCATACCCAGCCGTGGTGCCGGGCCGGATTGCCGGTCACCAGCTGGTGCGGGCGCACCGAGGCGGTAACCACGGCGCCGGCGCCGACCATTCCGCTCTCGCCGATTTCTATCCCGCACAAGATGGTCGCGTTGGCGCCCAGCGAGGCGCCGTGCCGGACCGTGGTGGAAGCCAGCTGCCAGTCGCCATTCATCGCCCGCGGGCGCAGGTCGTTGGTGAACACGACCGATGGCCCGACGAACACCTCGTCGGCCAGCTCGACACCCCGGTACACCGAGACATTGTTCTGGATCTTCACCCGATCGCCGATCACGACACCGGCGTCCACGAAGACGCTCTTGCCGATGGTGCAGCCGGCCCCGATGATCGCGCCCTGGCGGACCTGTGCGTGATGCCACACCACGGTGCCGTCCCCGACGACGGCTCCCGGCTCGATCACGGCGGTGGGATGGACGGATGAAGCGCGCGGTGCTGATGTGATCACGCGAAGATCATATGTTGTAACTGCGCGTGATCGATAGGATCCTGCCGTGAGCGAAACGCTGATCACCGCGTTACTCCTGCAGGTCGCTGCCATGGTCGTGCTGCGCCACCGCCTGGGCAGGTTCTGGCTGCGCCGGCCGGTGACGCTGCTGGTCCTCGCATCGGTGATCTACCAGGGCGTCTCTCCGGTGCTGCTGGCGTTCCCGTCCATCCGGTACTGGGATATCTACCGCATCGGCGTCCAGCAGTCCTCCATTGACTCGGCGGTGCTGATCATGTCGGCGGGGATGCTCGCCTTTACCGTCGCCTACCTGCTGACGCGCCCGGACCGCGCCGTCCCGGCGGTACAGCCGGCTGACCTCGCCGGGGCGGCGAGGATCCTGGACTGGCGGATGCTGGCGCTGGCCTGCGCGCCGCTGGCCGTCCTGACCTACGAGGGCCGCGGGTACAACCACGGCGCGGCGGCGGGCGGCGGTACGTCGCTGTCGACCGACCTGGCGACGGCGTTCTTCATCGTCCTGGTCGTCCTCGCGGCGTTCAGCTTCCTGCTGAGCCATGGCACGAGGTGGTTCATCCCGGTGCTCGTCGCGCAGTCACTGCTCCTGGCCGCGGCAGGCGAGCGGACGCCGGTGATCATGGCAGCGGTCGCGCTGGTCCTGGCGCTGGCCCACGCCGGGGTGCGGCCAGCCGCCCGGCAGCTCCTTACCGCGGCGGTGCTGACGGTGCTCGCCGCACTGGCGATTACCGGCGTCCGCGTGGATCAGGGCCGCGCGGTCTTTTCCCAGGACAGCGGGCTCGGGACCCGAGTCTCGGCCCTCGCCGGAGGCCTGTCGGCGGCCGGGGCGAGCACGTCCGGCCACGGTTCCCTCATCGCGCAGGCCGCGCGGCTAGACGCCGTTGATTTCGCGGGCGCGATCCTGCAGGCCGAGCACCTCGGGCAGCCGCGCCTCAGCGCCGCCTACGTGCCCGAGTCGCTGCTGCTGGCGGTGCCCAGCGCGGCCTGGCCCTCGAAGCTGGATCACGCAGCCGGCCTGAATCCGACGGTGACGGAGATTCTCGACTTCGGCCTGCAGCGGGTGAACTTCCTGCCCGGATTCGCCGGGATGTACATCGGCTTCCTCGCGCCGCCCGGGCTGATCATGTTCCTGGCCGCCGCCGGGTTCCTGGCCGGATGGGCGGAGCGACTGATGTTCCGGTGCCAGCTCCCCGTGCGGATGGTGCTGCTGGTCGGAGGCGTGATCGCGGCGATGGACTACGAGCAGGGCACTCAGGGAATCCTCGTGGCCATCCGCTCAGCCGTCGCCATCGCGCTGGCCGTGAAGCTGATCGAGGTCATCCGGGTCCGGAGAGCCCGCGGCCACGACCATCACAGGAGCTCGACATTCGGCCCGAGAGCCGGTTGCGGCAGTCGAGGACCCAGGAAGCCTCGCGTTCCACCAGCTGGTAGTCGACGTCGTCGTGATCGGTGAGGACGACGACGGCGTCCGCCGCCCGGACCGCATCCGTCGTCAGTGCCACGCGAGCGGCGTCGGCGGCCAGGTGATCAGGGGGGACGTGCCCGTCGACGGCCTGCAGGCGGGCGCCCAGCGCTCCCAGCAGCTCCGCGACCCGGGTCGAGGGAGATTCCCTGGGATCGGAGCAGTTCTTCTTGTAAGCCAGCCCCAGCAGCAGGATTGTCGAGCCGCGGACGGGTCGGCCCTGCCGGTTCAGTCCCTGCGCGACCCGCTGCACCACATGGTCGGGCATGTGGTCGTTGATGTCGTTGGCCAGGTCGACGAAGCGGAACCGTCGTCCGGTGGCCTGCTCGACATGCCAGGACAGGTAGGTCGGGTCTATCGGCAGGCAGTGCCCGCCGACGCCCGGCCCGGGATAGAACGGCAGGAAGCCGAAGGGCTTGGTCGAGGCGGCGCGCACGACCTCCCAGACGTCGACGCCCAGCTGATGCGCGAACATCGCGAACTCGTTGACGAGCGCGATGTTGACATGCCGGAAGGTGTTCTCCAGCAGCTTGGTCAGCTCCGCGGCGCTGGTGGACGACACGGGCACGACATCGGCCACCAGCTTGCCGTAGAACTCCCGGACGGCCTCCAGCGACGCGGCGTCGAATCCGGCCACCACCTTGGGCGTCAGCGCCAGGGTCCAGGTCTCGTTCCCGGGATCGACTCGCTCCGGGCTGTAGCCGAGGCGCGAAGTCAGCCCCGGCCCGCAGGCCGCTGCCCTGCTCCAGGATCGGCCGCAGCAGGTCATCGGTCGTGCCCGGGTACGTGGTCGACTCCAGCACGACCAGGCTGCCGGGCGTGACGTAGCGCGCGAGCTCGCGGCCGGCGCTGACGATGAACGTCAGGTCGGGTGAGCGGTCCCGCAGCGGGGTCGGGACCGTGATCACCGCGACCGCGAAGCGGGCCGTGTCCGCGTAGTCAGCGCTCGCCCGGTACCGGCCGCTGTCCAGCGCCGCGCGCAGCTGGCTGTCAGCCACGTCGTCCACGAAGGAGTCACCGCGGCGCAGGCGGTCGACTCGCGAGGCGTCCAGGTCGATTCCGGTAACGTCGTAACCAGCCTCAACCGCGAGCATCGCCAGCGGCAGCCCGACATAGCCCTGTCCGATGACCACTAACCGCTTCGGCGGCGCATCCACGGTGATTGCCCCTTATCGTTATCCGGACTGGCGCGCGGCGAAGGTCAGGTTCTGGGTGACAACATGACCGCGGAGCTGCCCCGTTTCCGCCGCGAGCGCGAGCTTGTACGCCCCGCTGACCGGTTTCCACGCCACCGCCCGCGCCGTGCTCATGAGGCCGTGCGCTACCGGAGGGCAGGGCCGGAAGGTCACGTGCCGGAAACCCGCCGCCGCCGCGAGCTGCCGGACGCTCCGGACGGTGAAGGACGACTCGTGAGTGAAGTCCCCGTACCGGACGTGGCCGCCCAGCGGGCTGACGGCGTTCGGCACCCGGGCGACAAAGGCCCCGCCGGGCATCAGCGCCGCGGCCACCCGATCGAAGGTATCCAGTACCTCGTCCTTCGTCAGGTGCTCCAGCAGGTCCGTGGCGGTAACCGCGGCGAGCTGGCCGCGGCGGCCCGACAGGACGTCGCGGTAGTCGCCCTGAGACACCCGGTCAAGTCCGGCGGCGCGGGCGATGGCGACCTGCTCCGGGCTGACGTCGACGCCGTGCGCGTCGTAGCGGTCCGCGAGCAGTAATGCGATCAGGTCACCCTGACCGCATCCGATATCGATCACCGGCCCGGCGGACGGTGGCGGCAGGAACCGCCGGATGTCGCGGCGATAGATCAGGACACTCGCCGGACCGCCCCCAACGCCGGCATGCTCGGATGCATAGGCCGCGTACAGCCGGTTCCGCAGCGCCTTCTCGCCTGTATCGATCACCCTGAGATCATATTGGACTACGGTAAGTAGCCGATTGGTTTCCGGATACCCGGCCGCCGGCGGCAGTGCGCCTGCGGCTTACCGCGACAGCTCGGAGAGGCGGGCGCTCATGGCCGAGAAAGGCGGGGCGGGCGGCCCGGCCACGGCCCCGGATTACCGCTGGATGGCCAGGGCAGCGTTAGCCGCCACCGGGGCGAGCATCACGCTCATGGTCGTGCTCGGAGTCCGGAGTGGCTCGCTCGCGCCGGCGCCGCCCTGGCCGCCATGGTTCCTGCACGGTCACCCGTCACCCGGGGCGTGGTCCGCGATGCTGTGGCTGGCGGAACTGCTGGGCGCGGGCGGCCTGGCGCTCGGGCTGGTGGCGGTCCGGCGCGGGTGGCGGCCCCGCGCCCGGTACCTGATCCTCGCGTCGGTGGTCGCGGTGACCGCCTTGCTGGTGATCCCGCCCGTGGACAGCGCGGATCCGGTCATGTACGCGGCGTTCGGGCGGATCGCGGTGCTGGGTCACAGCCCCTACGTCATGACGCCGGGCCAGCTGCGGTCCGCCGGGGACCCGGTCGGGGCCGTCGTGCAGTCCACCTACTGGAACCTCCCCTCCCGCTACGGCCCCGCCGCCACCGCCACCGAGGCCGCCGCGTCGGAACTGGGCGGAACCTCCGCCGCGCGCGCCATCTTCTGGATGAAAGCCTGGAACGCCCTGGCCTACCTGACCCTCGCCCTGGCCCTGGACCGGGCCGCCCGCTCCGACCCGGCCCGCCGCGCCCGCGCCCACCTGCTGTGGTCACTCAACCCGCTCATGCTCCTCGCCCTCATGGCCAACGGCCACAACGACGCCCTCGCCGCCGCCGCCGGCACCACCGCCATACTCGCCCTGCGCCGCGCCACCACCCGCCGCGCCCTCCTGGCCGGGATCCTCCTCGGCCTCGCCACCGCCCTCAAGGCCCAGTACGCCCTCCTCGGCGCCGGCCTGGCCTGGACCGCACGCCGGTCACCCCGCGCCGCTCACCGCCCTGGCCCTCGGCGCCGGCGCCATCCTGGCCCCCGCCTACCTCCTGGCCGGCCCCGCCGCGATCTCCGCCACCGCCGGCCTCACCGGCGTCGCGACCTTCGGCCCGTGGTCAGATGCGGCCAGGATTCTCGGCTGGCAGCACGCCATCACCCGGACCAACACCCTGGGCCTGATCGCCTCCGCGGTCCTGGCCCTGGTCCTGCTGTGGCGCCTGCCGGCCGGCCCGCGCGACTTCCCGGCCGTGCGGATCGCGCTGGCCCTGGCCCTCGGCCTGCTCGTCCTGTCCCCCATCCAGACCGCCTGGTATGACGCCATGATCTTCCCGCTGCTCGCCGTCATGCCCGCCACCAGGCTCGACTGGATCACCGCCGCCCGCGCCGCGGCACTCGCCGCCGGGGGACAGCCGTTCCTCACGAGCGGGAGCCGGCCTGGCTGGCGACGGTCGAGCGGATCAGCATTCTCGGATCCCCGACCGTGGCCCTGGCCGCAGCCCTCGTCGCCCTGCTGTGGCTGTGCGCCACCCGGGCCTGGACGCCAGCCGGCGGCCAGCGCGACCTCCTCATCCCGGCCGACGCCGGCGGCGCGCCGTCCCCGGCCGGATGAGCGCCGTCGGCGCGGCAGCCAGGGTCCCGGCGGGCCGGTGGATGGCGAGATCGGCGGCTGCCGCCATCGGCACGAGCGTCGCCCTGATGTTCATGCTGGGGATGGCTGGCCCGACGGCGGGGGCGGCGGGCCGGGTGAGCTCGCGGGCTGCGCCTGCTCGACGGTGCTCCCGCTCGCGCCCCCGTGGCCGCCGTGGTCCCTCCACCTTGACCCCTCGCCGCTCGTCGTGTCCGCGATGCTGTGGCTGACGGAACTGCTGGGCGCGGGCGGCCTGGCGCTCGGGCTGGCGGCGGTCCGGCGCGGGTGGCGGCCCCGGGCGAGGCTGCTGATCCTCGGGTCGGTGGTCGCGGTGACCGCGCTGACGATGATCCCGTCCGTCGATACTGGCGACACCGTTCAGTACGCGGCGTTCGGGCGGATCGCGGTGCTGGGTCACAGCCCCTACGTCATGACGCCCGGGCCAGCTGCGGTCCGCCGGGGACCCGGTCGGGGCCGTCGTGCAGTCCACCTACTGGAACCTCCCCTCCCGCTACGGCCCCGCCGCCACCGCCACCGAGGCCGCCGCGTCGGAACTGGGCGGAACCTCCGCCGCGCGCGCCATCTTCTGGATGAAAGCCTGGAACGCCCTGGCCTACCTGACCCTCGCCCTGGCCCTGGACCGGGCCGCCCGCTCCGACCCGGCCCGCCGCGCCCGCGCCCACCTGCTGTGGTCACTCAACCCGCTCATGCTCCTCGCCCTCATGGCCAACGGCCACAACGACGCCCTCGCCGCCGCCGCCGGCACCACCGCCATACTCGCCCTGCGCCGCGCCACCACCCGCCGCGCCCTCCTGGCCGGCATCCTCCTCGGCCTCGCCACCGCCCTCAAGGCCCAGTACGCCCTCCTCGGCGCCGGCCTGGCCTGGACCGCACGCCGGTCACCCCGCGCCGCCGACCGCCCTGGCCCTCGGCGCCGGCGCCATCCTGGCCCCCGCCTACCTCCTGGCCGGCCCCGCCGCGATCTCCGCCACCGCCGGCCTCACCGGCGTCGCATCCATCGGCCCGTGGATCGCCGTGGCCAAGGTTCTCGGCTGGCAGCACTTGATAGTCCGGACGAACACCCTGGGCCTGATCGCGTCCGCGGTCCTGGCGTCCGTCCTCCTGTGGCGGCTGCCCGCCGGGCCCCGCGACTTCCCCGCCGTCCGGATCGCCCTGGCCCTGGCCCTCGGCCTGCTCGTCCTGTCCCCCATCCAGACCGCCTGGTACGACGCCATGATCTTCCCGCTCCTCGCCGTCATGCCCGCCACCAGGCTCGACTGGATCACCACCGCCCGCGCCGCGGCACTCGCCGCGCTGACCCAGCCGTACTTCATCAGGCTGGACCCCTCGTGGGTGACCGCGATCGAGAAATCCGGGCTGGTATCGCCGAACCTGCTCCTGGTCACCGCCCTGATCGCCCTGCTGTGGCTGTGCGTCACCCGCGCCTGGACGCCAGCCGGCCGCCAGCGGGATCTCCTCTTCCCGGCGGTGCCGGCCGGCAGCGGAGCGCATCCCGGATGACTGCCCATGATCTTCCCAGGCTCGGGGTGATGGACTCCCATCCCGTCCAGTACCGCGCGCCCCTCTACCGGCGGCTAGCGGCGCGCGGCAACGTCGACCTCGACATCCTGTTCCTGTCGGACGACGGCTACCGCGTCGGCATCGACCCGGGTTTCGGCGTGCCCGTGGCGTGGAACATCGACCTGCTGTCCGGTTACTCGAATCGCTTCCTGGCCACGTCCGTTCATCCAGCCGGAATTCTCGTGAAGGCCAGGGCGATCATTCGATGGATCCGGTCGCAGGACGTCATCGTCGTTCACGGCTACACAAATTTCTGGATGCTGTTCGCCATGCTCATCTGCAGGCTCCGCCAGATCCCCTACCTTCTGCGGGGCGACTCGCAGCCGCAGGGGCGGTCCGGCGGGCTTCGCCGCAGGCTGAGAGACACGGTCGTCCGCGCAGCGGTCTCCGCCAGCGCCGGGGGCCTGGCCATCGGCCAGCTGAATGACGAGTTCTACCGCCGGTACGGGGCGCGGCGCGTGACCCTCGCCCCCTACTCGGTGGATAACGACCGGTTCGCGCGCACGCCAGAAGTAGGGCGATCAGAATTACTGGCGCGCTGGGGCCTGGACGGCGGCAGGCCAGTCGTCCTCTTCTGCGGCAAGCTGATGCCGCGCAAGCGCCCCCTGGACCTCGCCACCGCGGTCCGGCTCCTGCCGGACGACGTCACCGTCATCTTCGTCGGCGACGGCTGCCTGGCCGGGCGGGTGCGTGCCTCGCTGGAGCCCGGCCGTGGCGTGGTCACCGGCTTCGTCAACCAGGCCGAGCTTCCGGCGTATTTTCACGCGGCCGATGTCCTGGTGCTCCCGAGCGAGACCGAGCCCTGGGGCCTGGTCGTCAACGAGGCGATGGCGTCGGGCGCGCTGCCCGTCGTCTCGGATCGCGTGGGTGCCGCTCCGGACCTGGTCAGCGGAGTCGGCGAGGTCTATCCGTGCGGTGACATCAGGGGGCTGGCAGCCGCCCTGCGCCGGGCTCTGGCCCGGCTTGACGACGCCGGGGTACGCGACCAGGCCCGGCGGCGGGTCGCCCGGTACAGCCTCGATCTCACCGCCGCCGGCTTCGAAGAGGCCACGCTGGCCGCGGCGGCGCCCGCCCGCGGTCGCACGGGAGCATGCTGATGGACTACCAGCGCCTTTACGACTACCGCTTCCGCAACGTCACCCAGGGCCGGCGGGATGACGTCTGGGCGGCGGTGGCGCCGATGCTCTACGAGCGGCTGAAGCGCCCCGAGCGGGTGCTGGACCCGGCGGCGGGGCGCTGTGAGTTCATTAATGCCGTTCCGTCCGCGGAGCGGTGGGCGGTCGACGCGGTGGCCTACGCGGACGGCGTCACGCGAGAGGGGACGCGGCTGATCGTCTCGGACATCATGAAAGCCGACCTCCCGCGCGATTACTTCGGCGGAGTCTTCGTCTCGAATTTCCTGGAGCACCTGCCGAGCCAGGAGGCCGTCGCCGGCTTCCTGGAGCGGATGCGCGACTGCGTGAGCCCGGGTGGCCGCATCGCCATCATGGGCCCGAACTTCCGCTTCTGCTCGCGAGAGTACTTTGACTACGCGGACCATACCGTGATCCTGACCGAGCGCGGCGTAGAGGAGCACCTGTACGCCGCGGGCTTCACGATCGTCTCGGTGTACCCGAAGTTCCTGCCCTATACGTTCTCGGGGCGGCTGCCGTCTCATCCGGCCCTGGTCCGCGCCTACCTCCGGCTTCCGGTCACCTGGCGGATTCTCGGCAAGCAGTTCCTGGTGGTCGCCGAACGCCCCGCAGGCTAGATGGCGCCGGTGTCGATGGCGCGGGCGATCCAGGGAATGACCTCGCCGAGCATCTTTTCCAGGCTGGTCGTCGCCTCGAAGCCGAGCATGCGCTTGGCCTTGCCCGTCGACGGCACCCGCCGCTGAACGTCGTACTCGAACGGGTCGTCGCTGATGGTTCGCAGCGGCACCCCGGCGCCCTTGATCATCCGCCAGATGACCTGGGCGAGTTCGCGGACGGTCGTGCTCTCGGCGGTGGAGAGGTTGAAGTCCTCGTTGCGGGCGTCCGGGTGCTCCATGGCGGTGACGATGCCGGCCGCGAGATCGCCGCCGTAGGTGTAGTGCCGGACCTGGCCGCCTGATCCCAGGATGTGCAGCGGGTCCTGGCCCTTGAGGACCTTCTGGACCAGGTCGGGCACGACGTGGCTCATGGCCAGCCGGACGTTTCCGGACGGGATCTCCCGGTCACCCAGCGCCCGGCCCTCGCCGACGCCGACGCAGTTGAACGGGCGCACGATGGTGTAAGGGAGCTGGTACTGGTCCCACGCGGCCCGCGCGAAGTACTCGACCGCCAGTTTCTGGAAGCCGTACGAGGACAGCGGCGGCGGTATCTCACGCTGCTGGCCCTCGTAGGAGGGCCAGTCGGCGGCGCTCTCGAAGACCATCGAGGAGGAGAGGTAGGTGACCTTGCGCAGCCGGCCCGCCCGGTGCGCCGCCAGCGCGGCGTCACAGGACGCCGCGATGATCCGCTCGTTCGCGGCGAGCAGGTCGTACGGGTAGGCGTGGAAGTAGGAGATGCCGCCGATCATCGCTGCCCCGGCGATGAAATGATCGCAGCCGGCCAGGAGCCGCGTCATCACGCCGACGTCCCGCGCGTCGTCCCTGACCAGCTGATACCGCGGGTGATCGTCGTAGGACCTCGCCACCGGCCCGTATTTCGACAGGTTGTCCACCCCGGTCACCGAGTACCCGCGCCGGAGCAGCTCCTCGACGAGATAGCCGCCGATGAAGCCCGCGGAACCGCTGACGAGCACCGTCTCCATTACTGCCCTCTCTTTCCCGCCGCTGGGCTTCCCGCCCCTGAGCTTCCGGCCACTGAGCGCAGGTGCGATCGCGGATCTGAGCGGCCGACAGGCGCCGGCCGAACGCGAACCGGTACCAGCGCAGGTATCCGGGGATCCACTTGGCGATCTTGAAGTTCGAGACGCCCGCCTGCCGGTCCAGCCAGATGGTCGGGATCTCGGCAACTGGCCGGCCCAGCCGCTTGGCCTTGGCGGTGAGCTCGATTCCGATCTCGAAGCCGCCTCGCGAGTCGATGCCGACCTCGCGGACGAATTCGGTGGAGTACGCCTTGAAGGAGTTGGTCGCGTCACGCGTGCCGACATGCGCGAGCAGCCGCAGCGAACGGCCGGCCATTCCGGAAATAATGCCCTTGATAATGGGTCCGCCGACCTGCTGGCCGCCGGCCATGTAACGGGACGCGGCCGCTACGGCCACCCCCCGCTCCACCAGGCGCCCGAGGCTGTCGATCTGCGTCGCGTCGTCACAGCCGTCCGCCATCGTCACGACCGCCACGGGCGCGACCGCGGCATCCATGCCGTACCTGATCGCGTTCGCCGGCCCCCGGCCGTACGTATTGACCAGGCACCGGATCCGGGGCTCCTTGCGCGCGTAGGCCTCGGCCGGCACGGCCGTGGAATCCTCGGGATCATCGACGACGACCAGCACCTCGCACGGCAGCCGGACCTCCTCGAACAGCCGGTCCAGGACGGGCACGATGTCGTCGCCCTCGTTGTAGGCCGGAATGATGACCGATACGCGCGGCTCGTCCACGATCAGACTCCGGCGCCCTGGCCGAGAATGTTCCAGATATCGGCCACCGGCTTGTCCGTGATCAGGCCCCGGTAGCCGGGGTGCGGCGCGGCGACGACCAGCAGGTCCGACTTATCGAGCACCTCATCCAGTGACTCCAGGTCCGGGTCGCAGGTGACGTAGGGATCGGTGCACAGCACGGCGCCTGCCTTGAACGCCAGGATCCGCTTGAGCTTGTAGGCCAGGCTCGACCGGATGTCATCGGAGCCGCCCTTGAACGCCATGCCCAGGATGCCGACCGTCATCGACGGGAGGTCGTAGGACTGTTCCAGCCGGTGGGCCAGGTACAGCGGCATGCCCTCGTTGATGGCCATCGCGGTGTGACCGAGAGCGAAGTTGTTGTGGTTATACGCGGCCAGCTGCATGGTGTCCTTGAACAGGCACGGCCCGGCGGCGAAGCCCGCGCCCGGCATGTCCGCGGCCCGGGGGTAGTCCGCGGCCAGCCCTTGCCGAATCCGCTCGAAGTCCAGGCGCTGGTCGTTGGCGATCATGTAGAGCTGGTTGGCGGTGGCGAACTTGATGTAGCGCCACACGTTGGTGAACAGCTTGGCCAGCTCCGCCTCCTCCGGGGACATCACGACCAGCCTGCTGGTCAGCCGCCCGAACAGCCGGCTGGCCCGCTCCGCGCCGCGCGGCGTCCGGGACGAGACGATCTGCGGAAGCTCGAAGAGCTCCGTCATCGCCTGGCCTTCCGCGATCCGCTCCGGGCAGAAGGCGACGTCTACCTCGACGCCGAGCCCGGCGACCATCTTCTCCACCAGCGCGGTGACCCCCGGGTACACGGTGCTGCGCAGGATGAGGACCTGGCCGTCGCGCCACAGGCCCGCGCAGCGGCGCAGCGCCCGCGGGACGGCGGTCTGGTCGGGATTGAGATGCGCGTCCACGGGCGTGCCGATGACCACGATCACGTGCTCCGCGCTCGCCACGATGGCCGGGTCGGCCGACGCGGCCAGGTTTCCCGTCGATACGACGCGCTCCAGTAACTCCGCGGCCCCCGGCTCCGCGAACGGCAGCCGCCCGCCATTGACGATTCCGACGGCTTCCTCATTCACGTCGTAGATGCCGACGCGCGCGCCCCGGTCCGCGAACGCGATCGCGAGCGGGAGGCCGACGTGCCCGCAGCCCCCGATAACCACAACATCGCGCTCGAAATCGCCCTTTGCAGCCGATCCAGTCACCGCGCATCCCCTTCATCGGCGATGGTCACGCAGCGAGCCTACGTTCCTACTCTGCGTTATGACTCGCATTCGCCGACACCCGCTGCCGGAGCGTGCCGGACCTTTCAGCATTCGGGGCGCGCGAAGACGTCGGGGCCGAACGCCAGGTCGGTGAGCGGGACAATAGTGCCGCGGTCGTCGGGCCGGCCGAGGCCGTATCCATAGGTCGCGAGCAGGTCCGCGATGGGCTGCCGGCTGGTTCCCAGGGTGTTCAGCGACGCCGAGTTCCACTCAAGCTGGATCAGCCTGATGCGCCGCTCTGCGAGCGCCTTCCGGCACCCGAGCAGGACGTCGAGCTCAAAGCCCTCGACGTCGATCTTTACTCCCGCCACCGTCCGGTCGCCGATAATCGCGTCAAGGGTGACAATCGGGATCTCGATGGTCCCGGCCGGATCAATGTGGTTGACGCAGTCACGCCCGCTCGTGAACCGGGCTGTGCCGGGAGCAGCCCCGGCAGCGGCGCGAATCGCCTCGACCCGGTAGCCGTTGAGCGCGATATTCTCCTCGAGCAACTCAAAGGTATCCCGTGCTGGCTCCAGGGCGATGACACTGGCTCCTAGCTCTGCCGCCCATATGGCATACGCGCCAATGTTGCTGCCGACATCGACAAATATGTCACCGGGTCCTAAGACCTGCCGCCAGGCCAGCATCTCCGGGTAATCGGGAGGATTGGCGTACATGACCTTTGACGCACCTGTCCGGTGCAGGACAGCCCAGATCCGCGACCGATCCCCCAGTCGCGCCAGGGTCGGCTTGCGCAGCACCCGGCCTCGGGCCTGGAAGCGCATGGCCCGAGCCATGACGCGGAAACGCTGACCCCTATTCGCCGGATGCGTCCAGATAAACTGGGCGACCGAGCTGAGGTGCATGATAAGCCGATGCTACCGGCGACCGGTCTGGCGGCGCCAGTAAAGGGTGTAACGGTAGTGCAGGCCGCGAGTGAGGCTGTCACCGACCCGGTAGACCGTCGTGCTGCCGTTGACCAGTTCCCAGCCTGCCTCGGCGTACTGTGCCATCAGGCCGTTGACCTTCTCGATGTCGTCGTCCGCCCACGACACGCGGTACTCCCACTCAGCGGCCACTCGAGCCTCCCTCGTCGGTTGCTACGTCCCAGTTAACCGATCCGGGGCTAGCGCGGCCAGAACTGGTCAGGCACCTGTTCCCAGAGTCGGATGAACCCGGGCGGGAAGACATCCAGCGGCACCGGGCAGCGCCACTCCCGGCCGGACCAGGCCCGCTCGTAGCCGGGCAGGCGGCCCGCGCGGCAGGCCGCGGCGAGCGGCGCGGCGTGCAGCCGGATGGCCTGCAGGGCCAGGTGCGCGGCACCGTCCGCCGCGGTCCAGCCGGGCCGCCAGCCGCCATTCCGGGCCTCTTCATCCGCGGCGTCGGCGGCGGCCAGGCCATCGAGCCAGGCCAGCATCCGGCTCGCGGCCGCGTCGCTGCCGGTGGCGGCCATGTGCCGGTACACCGCGACCGGGAACCACCAGGGCGGCCGTTCCTCCATGCGGTAGAGCTGCCCGTAGCGGGTGGCGGGGGCGGGCGCGTGCCACCAGGGCGCGGTGACCGCGCCGATGATCAGGTCGGCCAGGTCGGCGGGCCGGCCGAGCGCGGCCCGCAGCCGCGTCCAGACCGGGGCCGGGTCGGCCGGAAAGCCGCGCTGGCCCGGGCCGGGGAGCCGCCACCGCCGGATCTGGCCGTCCCGCCAGCCGGCCTGCCACGCGGGCACCCCGGCGGGGGGATCGGCGCGCACCTGCTCGGCCCAGCGCAGGGCCGGCCCGGGCATGGCGTCGAGGCTGGCCCGCACGACGTCGGGCGGGCACGGCAGCGGCAGGGACGGGGTCAGGCCCGGCAGGGCCAGCAGCCCGACGAGGCCATCCCCGCCCGCATGGGCCAGCAGGTCGCCGGCCAGGATCTGGCGGGGTCCGACGGGGTACATGAGCAGGCCAGGGTCGGGCGGGGCCAGCCGGACGGCGATCGTGCGGTGCTTCTCGGCGTAGACCGTGATCAGGGCGCCGTCGGCGGCCCAGCCCATCCAGTGCAGGGTGCAGCCGAAATAGTGGTTGTAGGACGGGACCGGCACCCGCAGCACCGGCAGCCCCGGCCCGGCGGCGTTCAGCGTGATGTCGACCGGGACATACCCGTCCTGCGGCGGGGCGACGGTTTCCTCGACCCAGCCCACCCGCCCGCGGACGGGGTCGATGGCGCCGCCCAGGACGACGTTGCCGGCGCCGCACGGCGGGCTCTGCGGTGTGCCGGCCGCGATCGCGTCGGTGTCGCGAGGCGGCGGCGCCTCAGGGTAGGGGCCGTCGTGACCGAGCGCGGCGCCGATCGCGGCCAGCAGGCCGTCGTGGTCAGCCACGGCGCCATCCACTGCGTCATCCATTGCGGTCATCCATCCGGTCTTCCACGAGCGGTCAGCCCCGGTCAGGGGCCGGGAGGACATGCACGTCCAGGTCGGCGGGGCGGGCGGCCAGGTCGCGCAGGACCGGGTGGCGGCCCGGCCGGGCGCCGGGGCCGCGGGCCAGGACCAGCTCGGTGACCCGGTGGCGGGCGGCGTAGCCGGCCAGCGCGGCGGCCGGGTCCTGATCCTCGAGCACGGCCAGCTCGCCGCCAAGCTGGGCGGCGAGCACGGCGTAGCGGGCCAGCAGGGCGTCGTCGGCGGCCGGGCGGGCGGTCACCGCGGCGGCCCGGAACTCGCCGTCCACCTGGGCGGCCAGGGCCGCCGCCCGGCGGATCAGGTACTCCATGCCGGGCTCGGGCGCGAGGCAGGCCAGCACGCACGGCCGCCGGCCGGGATCGCCGGCCGCGGGCCGGGCGCCAGCCCGGTACGCGGCCAGCCGCCGGTCCCCGTGCTCGGCCACGACCCGGAACGCGCGCTCCCGGCGGGCGCTCAGCGCGGCCGGCGCGTAGGCGCCGGCCAGGGCGTCCTCGACCTGCCCGGCCGGGACGATCTGCCCGCGCCGGACCCGCTCGATGAGGGCCGACGGGGCCACGTCGATCAGCTCGATCTCGTCGGCCAGGGCCAGCAGCGCGGCCTCGTCCAGGATGGCCGCCTCCGGGTCAGCGTCCGCCGGGCCGGCCCGGCCGGAATCAGCCCGGCCGGAATCAGCACCGCCGGAATCGGCGCTGGCGGAATCAGCACCGCCGGAATCAGCACGGCCGGAATCGGCACCGCCGGAGCCGGCGCTGTCCGGGTCATCCCCGGCGCTGAGCTGGGCGGTGGCCACCACCGGGAGGCCGGCCTCGGCCAGGCGGCGGGCCACCGTCAGGCGGCTCTCGCCAGTGCTGGCCATCCCGGTCAGCTCGTCCAGGAACACCACCTCGGGGCGCCGGGCCAGGATCGCGGCCGGGTCCAGGGTGGCGCCGTCGCCGATCACCTCCAGGCCGTCGAGCAGCATGGCCACGTCCTCGCGGCCGCGCGGCTCGACGGCGGCCACCACCACGTGGGCGCCCCGGGACTTGCGCCGGACCGCCTCGCCCAGCATGGCGGTGGTGGTGCCCACGCCGGGGGCGTAGCCCAGGTAGACCCGGACCGGCGCCCGGGCCGGCCGCGCCGCCGGGCCGGGCGCGGGAACAGCCGCCGCCGGCCCGGCCACGCCCGCCCGGTCCGCGTCACCCGCCCGATCCGCGCTGTCCTCCCGATCCGCGTTACCCGCGTGGCCCGCGCTATCCGGGCCGGCGGACGGCAAGGGCGGGATGACGTGCAGGTGCACGTCGGGAAGCTGGACGCAGAGGCGCTCGATGGCGCTGCCGCGCACCCAGTCGAGCAGGCCGGGAGCCGGGGCGGCCAGGATCAGGTGCCGGGCGCCGGCCTCGCGGACGGCCTGCGGGATGACCGTGACGGCGTCGCCATCGCGCTCGGTCTCGGGCAGGTCGGCGCTGAGCTCGGCGATGCGGCTGGCCGCCGCGGACCGGCGGGAGGCCGGGCCGAGCAGCAGGACCGTGCACCGGGCGTCGCCCTGGCGGGCCAGCCGGACGCCCCGCCGGGCCAGGGCCTGCGCGCGGTCCGGGCCGGTGACGGCGACCAGCACGTCGCGCGGCTCGCGGGGCCGCGACAGCGAGACGGGCATGGTGTCGGCCACCAGGCGCAGCCCCAGTTCGCGCAGCGCGGCCAGGCTGGCCGTCTGGAACTCCCCCGACAGGGCCTGGCGGGCCTGCTCGGGCGGGTAGATGTTGCCGTGGCTGAGCCGCTTCTGCAGCGCCTCCGGGGAGTTGTCCACGAACTGGATCTCGTCGGCGCCGGCCAGTACCTCGTCGGGGATGGCGGCGGCGGGCTCCCGGCCGGTGACGGCCGCCGCCGCGGCGGCGGTGGCCTGCACGTCGGCCACGCCCGCGGTGCTGATCACGTCGATGCCCGCGTCCCGCAGGGCGGCGATGCCGGCGGTGTTGGCACCGAGGTCGTCGACCAGGGCCACGTCCGGCCGCCGGGCCAGCACGGCGGCGGCGTCCAGGTGGCCGTCGACGGCGCTGGGCGGGACGATCTCCAGCCCGCCGATGGCCTCGGCGGTGCGCGGCCGGCCCCGGGTGTCGACGTCGCCGATGACCACGTCGGCGCCCTGGGAGCGCAGTGCCCGCCCCTCGCGGAGCATGGTGAACGTCTTGCCCGAGCCGGGCGCGGCGCCCAGGTAGACGGTCAGGCGGCCGTGCCGGGCCGGGGCCGGGGACTCCGACAGCGTGGCCCCGATGCCCTGGTCCTCGCGGATCACCTGGTCCCGGGTCGCGTCGTAGTCGTACAGCTCGGCGTACCGGCCCCAGTTGACGGCCACGTCCAGCTGGCTGGCCGAGTCCTCCTCGCTGAGGCTGGTGCGCAGGATGTCGGTGAAGAACCCGGCGGGCAGGTTGCCGTCGATGCTGCCGCGCAGCGCCCGGTAGATCGTCCGGACCAGCGGCGCGCGGTCCAGCGCCGCCCGGGCGAAGATCTCCTTGCTGTCCTGGATGCTGGCCCCGGCGAACACCCGCCCGGCGCCGGACAGCTCCAGCCGGTCATCGTGCAGCTCGGCGAAGCCCAGCAGGACCAGCGCGTCGACCAGCGGCAGCAGGTCATCGACCTCCAGGCCGAGGCTGTCGGCCAGGTCGGCCAGGTCGGCCGCGCCGCCGTGCCGGCCGAGCATGATCTCGGCCAGGCCGGACAGGCCGTCCACGGTGGCCCGGGGCAGCGGGGTGTCGCTGACGGTGCCGCGGGGCCGCCCGCCGCCGGCGGCGGCCGGCACCGTCGACGGGGCCTGGTCGCGCTGGGTCATCATCCGGTAGATCTGGTCGACCAGCTCCTCGAACTCCGGGGTGCGGCGGCGGCGCGGCCGGGGCAGCGGGTTGCGCAGGTCGGCGCGGATCCGGCCGGGGTTGGTGCCCAGCAGCAGGAGCCGGTCGGCCAGCAGCACCGCGTCCTCGATGTTGTGGGTGACCATGACCATGGTCTTGGTCGGGAAGCGCTGGCCCTCCCACAGCTCCAGCAGCTCACCGCGCAGGTTCTCCGAGGTCAGCACGTCCAGGGCGCTGAACGGCTCGTCCATCAGCAGGGCCGCGGGCTCGACCACCAGCGCGCGGGCGAAGCCGACCCGCTGGCGCATGCCGCCGGACAGCTCCTTGGGGTAGGCCGATTCATAGCCGTCCAGGCCGACCACGTCGATGGCGCGCAGCGCCCGCTCGGACCGCTCCGCGGCCGCCACGCCGCGGGCCTCCAGGCCCAGCTCCACGTTCTGCTGCACGGTCAGCCAGGGCAGCAGCGCGAACGTCTGGAACACCATCGTGGTCTCGCGGTTGCTGCCGGTCAGCCGGGCGCCCCGGAACAGCACCTCGCCCGAGGTCGGCGCGATCAGCCCGGCGATGCAGCGCAGCAGCGTGGACTTCCCGCTGCCGCTGCGGCCGAGCAGGGCCACGAACTCGCCCTCGGCCACGTCCAGGTTGATGTCGTCCAGCACCGTCAGCGGCCGGCCGTCGGCCCCTCGAACGACTTGCTCAGCGACCGGACGCTGATCAGCGGGGTCAGGTGCTGGGCCATGACAGTGCCCTCATGACAGTGCCCTCATGACAGTGCGAACCTCGTCTCCGCCAGCGCGTACAGCCGCCGCCACAGCAGCGCGTTCAGGCCGGTCACGTAGATGGCCATGACCAGCAGCCCGGCCAGCAGCGACGGCAGGTTCCCGGTGTTCCGCGCGATGAAGCTGCCCAGCCCGGCGGCGGTCAGCGTGTGCCCGTTGTACTGGACGATCTCGGCCACGATGGAGGCGTTCCAGGCCCCGCCGGCGGCGGTGATGGCGCCGGTCACGTAGGCCGGGAAGATGCCGGGCAGGATCAGCCGCCGCCACCGCTCCCGGCCGCGCACGCTCAGGTTGTCCATCGCGTCCTTCAGGTCCGACGGCACCGCACTGGCCCCGGCGATGACATTGAACAGCACGTACCACTGGGTACCCAGGGCCATCAGCAGGATCGAGCCGAAGTTCAGGCTGATGCCCAGGTCGAGGAAGACCACGATGGCGAACGGGAAGATGAAGTTGGCCGGGAAGCTGGCCGCCACCTGTACCACCGGCTGCAGGAACTGGGCCACCCGGGGGTTGAAGCCGATCCACACTCCGACCGGCACCCATACCGCCGACGCCACGGTGACGACCACCACCACCCGCAGGAACGTGTAGAAGCCGAGCACCAGAGCGTGGCCCAGCACGCCGGGGCCGGCCGACCCGCGGCTGATGAACAGCAGCATGCTGACCAGGCCGTAGACCAGGACGGCGATGACCACCACGGTGAAGGCCAGGTCGGCGGCGCGGCGCCGCGCGGCGTGCACCTCCAGGCTCTGGTCGTCGATGCCGGTGGCCGCGCCCAGCACCCGGTTCACCGGCTCGGCCACCACCCGGCGGCCCCGGCGCAGCGCCTCCGGCCAGGTGGACCGGCGCAGCACGCTCAGCACCAGCGAGCGGGGCTTGACCGCGGCCTCCGACTGCTCCACCCGGAACCGCTCCACGCTGGCCACCAGCGGCCGCCAGAAGAAGAAGTTCACGGCCAGGATCATGATGATCATGGTGATGATGCCGTACGCCACCCGGCCCAGCTGGCCGTGCTGCTCGGCCACGCCGACATAGGACCCGACGCCGGGCAGCGCGTAACTGCGGCCGCGGATCGTGATCAGCTCGGAGGCGGTGAGGAAGAACCAGCTTCCGCCGAAGCTCATCATCCCGTTCCAGGTCAGGCCAATGGCGCCGCTGGGAACGTCAATGGTCCAGAAACGCTTCCACCGGGACAGCCCCATCAGCTTGCTGGCCTCGTTGAACTCCGGCGACTCGCTGACCAGCGAATGGTAGAAGGAGAACGTGATGTTCCAGGCCTGCGAGGTGAACACGGCGAAGATCGACGCCGCCTCCAGGCCCAGCTCGGAGCCGGGGAACAGGCTGGTGAAGAACGTCACGGTGACGGCCAGGAAGCCGAGCACGGGGACGGACTGCAGGATGTCCAGGGCCGGGATCAGGATCCGCCGGGCCCGGCGGCTGCGGGCCGCGATGTAGGCGTAGCCCAGGCTGAACGCGAACGAGAAGAACAGCGCGATGAACATCCGCAGCAGGCTGCGGGCCGCGTAGTAGGGCAGGTCGGCCGGGGAGGTGCTGATCGAGGCGGCGGCCTGGCCAGGGTGGAACGGCGCCCGCGCCCCGGCCGCCACGCGGACCGCCAGGTAGATGAGCAGCAGCACGCCCGCGCCGACGGCCACGTCCACGGGCCGGAACCGGAGGCGGCTCAGCGTCTCCCGGCTCGGGAACGTCGGCGTGACGGCCATGCGGCGCATCGTATCGGCCGGGGCCGGCCGGGGTGCCGCAGGAGTAGCCCGGCCAGCGGGCGGGCATCCTTGCTGGCAGGCCGCCGGGGGACGGTGGACGGGTGACGGGGGATCCAGCGCGCCGTGGTCAGCAAGGGGCTGGAGTCGCTGCTGGCGGTCGCGGTGGTGGCGGCGATCGCGCCGATCGCCGCCACCGCGCTGCCGGGGCGGCGGGTCCCCCAGGTGGTGCTGCTGATCGGGGCTCGGCATCGCGATCGGCCCGCACGGGGCGGGCCTGGCCAACACCGCCAGCATCACCCTGCTGTCGAACATCGGGCTGGGCTTCCTGTTCCTGCTGGCCGGGTGACGAGCTTGACCCGCGGCTGCTGCGGGAGCGGCCGGGGCGGCTGGCCATGGCGGGCTGGGCGGCCAGCGCGGCCATCTCGGTGGGCGTGACCGGCCTGCTGACGGCGGGCGGGTACGTCCGCGACTTCGTGCCGATCGGGCTGGCCCTGACCACCACGGCGCTGGGCACGCTGCTGCCGATCCTGCGCGACACCGACATGCTGGGCGGGCGGTTCGGGCGGTACGTGCTGGCGGCGGGCGCGGTCGGCGAGCTGTTCCCGATCGTGGCGATCTCGCTGTTCCTGACCAACCGCGGGTCATTCGTGGCGATCGGCTCGCTGCTGGCGGTGGCCGCGGCGGCCCTGCTGCTGACCACGCTGCCGCGGGTCATCGGCGCGACCCGGCTGCGGGCGGTCATCAAGCAGGGCCAGCGGTCGACCGCGCAGACCACGCTGCGCTGGGCCATCGTGCTGCTGCTGGTGCTGCTGGTCGCGGCCGAGCGGTTCGGCGAGGACGTGGTGCTGGGCGCGCTGCTGGCCGGGATCGTGCTGCGCACCTGGACCCGGCGGATGGAGGTGGACGTGGAGCCGCTGGAGGTCAAGCTGGAGGCGGTGGGCTACGGCATCTTCATCCCGATCTTCTTCGTGTCCTCCGGGATGAGCCTGGACATCCACCGATCGCCGACAACCCGCTGCGGCCGGTGGTGTTCCTGGCCCTGCTGGTGGTGGTCCGCGGCCTGCCCTCGCTGGTGGTGTACGCGAGGGTGCTGCCGCTGGTGCAGCGACTGGAGATGACGTTCATCACCGCCACCACCATGCCGCTGCTGATCGCGCTGGCCGAGATCGGGCAGCAGGACGGCACCATGCTGCCGGCCAACGCGGCCGGGCTGGTCGGCGCCGGGGTGCTGTCGGTGCTGTTCTTCCCGTCGATCGCGACGGCCCTGCGCGGCCGGACCGGCGCCGCGAGCGGGCCGGGCGAGGCCCTGGTGCCGGGCGGCACCGGCGCCCGGCCCGGCCCGGACAGCTAGCTCAGGCCGATTCCCACAGGGTGGCGATGCCCTGGCCGACGCCGATGCACATGCTGGCGGCGAACCGGGCGGCGCCCCGGCGGCGGGCCTCGTGCAGCAGGGTGGTGGTGATCCGGGCACCGGAGCAGCCCAGCGGGTGGCCGATGGCGATGGCCCCGCCGTTCACGTTGACCCGGGCCGGGTCCAGCTTGAGCTCATCCGCCACTGCTACCGCCTGGGCCGCGAACGCCTCGTTGAGCTCGACCAGGTCCAGGTCATCGACCTGCCAGCCGGCCCGGCCGAGCACCTTGGTCATGGCCGGGACGGGGCCGATGCCCATGTAGTCGGGGTGCACCCCGGCGGCGGCGGTGCCGACGTAGCGGGCCATCGGGGTGACCCCGGCGGCGGCCACGGCCCGCTCGGACATGATCAGGATGGCGGCCGCGCCGTCGTTCAGCGGCGAGGAGTTACCCCCGGTCACCGTGCCGTTCTTGCGGAACGCCGGCCGCTTGCGGGCCAGCTCGTCCATGGTCAGGGCGCCGTTGATGCCCTCGTCGGCGGTGACCTCGCCCTGCCGGGGCGGTGACCGGGACGATCTCCTCGGCCAGCCGGCCCGCGGCCTGCGCGGCCGCCGCCCGCTGGTGGCTGGTCAGCGCGAACTCGTCCTGGCGCGGGCGGGTCACGCCGTACCGGTCGGCGACGTTCTCGGCCGTCTCGCCCAGGCTGATCGGCGGGTACATCTCCTGCATCAGCGGGCTGACCAGCCGCCAGCCCAGCCGGGTGTCGGCGACGCCGGCCTCGCGCGCCCACGGCTCGGCCGCCCGGGGCAGGACGAACGGCGCCCGGGTCATCGACTCGATCCCGCCCGCCACGCAGATGTCCAGGTCACCCGCGGCGATGGCGCGGGCGGCGGATGAGATGGCCTCCATGCCCGAGCCGCACAGCCGGTTCACGGTGGCGCCGGGCACCTCCACCGGCAGGCCGGCCAGCAGCACGCCCATCCGGGCCACGTTGCGGTTGTCCTCGCCGGCCTGGTTGGCGGCGCCCCAGTACACGTCGTCGATGCTGGCCGGGTCCAGCCAGCCGCAGCGGGCCAGCAGCGACTTCAGCACGCTGGCGGTCAGGTGATCGGGCCGGACGCCGGACAGCGCGCCCTTGATCTTCCCGATCGGGGTCCGGCACGCGTCGACGGCGAAGACTGCTGTCATGGGGGCCACCTCTTTTGCGCACTTGCTAGCCACGGTGTCGTTCACCGGGCCGGGCCGGGGTGCCGCGCGCCCACCGCCGACATTACCTGCCAGTATCACGGTGTCCTAGTGACCGGTCGGACGGGGAGCGCGATGGGCAACGCTGAGCTGGAGACTAGCCGACTGGCGCCGCCGGGTGGCGGAGCTGTACGCGACGTGCGCGGCGACGACGACCCGGAGCGGGCACACGCCCGCTGGCGCCGCGGCCCGGGACGAGCTGATCGCCGGCCACCCGCAGAGCCCGGCCCGGCCGGGCGACCCGATCCGGACCTCCGGCGTGCCGTACTGGCCCTACGACCCGGCCCTGCGGTTCGTGCTGCCGCTCCTCCCGCCGGAGGCCGGCCCGCCTGATCCGGCTGAGCTGCGGCTGCCCACCGACGACGGGAACGTGACCACGCTGCGGCTGGCCGGCACCGTGTCGGCTGCCGGGGCCGGTGGACGCGGAGGTGGCGGTGTGGTCACTGCGGCAGTACGCGGGCGGGCTGTTCCTGCCGCTGCGCGACGGCACGGCGGGCGACACCAGCTACGGCGGCGGCCGCTACCTGCTGGACACGGCCAAGGGCGCCGACCTCGGCGGCGGGCCGGGCACGCTGGTCATCGACCTGAACTTCCTGTATCACCCGTCCTGCCGGTACAACCCGGCCTGGGCCGTGCCCGCTGGCCCCGCGGGCCAGCACGGTCACCGCGCCGGTCCGGGCCGGCGAGCGACTGTAGCGGCTCAGCCGGCCGGATATAGCAGGTCGGCGGCAGCGCGAATCGGATACATGGTGGTGTATCGGAGTTCCTGTTAAGGTTCATCCGTCATCGGCCGGGTACGGCCATATCGGGGCATTCGCACGTGTTTCAAGAGGTGTTCTCCGTGGGCCTGCGTTATAACCCGCCGCCTGGATGGCCGCCCGCGCCGGAGGGCTTCACCCCCGGCCCGGGCTGGCAGCCGGACCCGTCCTGGCCGCCGCCCCCGCCCGGCTGGCAGCTCTGGGTCAACGACGACGAGCCCGCCGGCTCCGGCTGGGGCTCGACCGCCCCGCCGGGCGGGTACGGCGGGCAGCCGCCCGCCAGCCCGTCTTACGGGGGCTCGTCCTACGACAGCCCGCCGGGCGGCAGCGGCGGCCCGGCCTACGGCGGCGACCAGGGCAGCACCGCCTATGGCGGCGCGGGCGGGGCGGGCGGCTACGCCGGCCCGGCCTACGGCACGCCGCCGGCGTACGGCGCGCCCGGTTACGCCACGCTCGGCAGCCCCACCGGCGAGTTCAGCGCCTGGGCCATCGTCGCGTTCATCTTCGGCCTGATCGGCGGCATCCCGATCGCCATCGCGGCCGGCATCACGGCCCTGGTCCGGATCTCGCGGCGCGGCCAGCGCGGCAAGGGCCTGGCCATCACCGGCCTGGCGTTCTCGGGCGTCTGGCTGATCATCGTGATCCTGGGCATCATCGGCGCGGCGTCCAACAGCAACAGCCCGAGCATCAGCGCGTCCGCGCCGCCCAGCGGCGCGACCCACACCCACGGCAGCATCAGCGTGTTCTCGCTGGCCAACGGCGACTGCTTCAACAACCCGCCGGGCACCACGTCCATCGAGAACGTCTCCGCGATCCCCTGCACCCAGCCGCACAGCGCGCAGGTGTTCGCCGAGTTCAGCCTGACCGGCTCGGACTTCAGCTACCCCGGCCAGAGCAAAGTCGAGAAGCTGGCCCAGGACGGCTGCAACGCCCGGCTCAGCGCCCTGGACAAGCCCAAGCTGAATAACAACATGACGATCCACTTCCTGTTCCCCCAGGAAGACGCCTGG
This sequence comes from uncultured Actinomycetota bacterium, assembly GCA_963731085.1. Lineage (GTDB taxonomy): Bacteria > Actinomycetota > Actinomycetes > Streptosporangiales > Streptosporangiaceae > DASUBV01. The sequence continues at coordinate 313,280 of CAVSUF010000018.1, read as the reverse complement.
ATCGACGGCCAGCGCACGGTCAACTGCCTGATCGTCAACCCGACGCCGACGCTGACCTCGTCGCTGCTGGCCGGCTAGGTTCGCCGCGCCGCCGAACTCCGGATCGGAGTGCTAGCCTGGCGGGCCGCCTAGCCCGGCAGATGACTAGCGATGAACCGCGCCAGGGCGTCGAGGCTGGCCAGGGAGTCCAGGTTCAGGTCCTCGGCGGCGACGTCCACGCCCCACCGGTGCCGGATCTCGCGCAGCAGCAGCGTCCCGGTCAGCGAGTCCAGCCCGGCGCCATCGCCGAACAGCGGCGCGCCGGCGGGCACCGCGGCGATCTCGGCGCTGCGCGTGACCCGGGCCAGGATCTCCCGCAGCCCGGCCAGCACGCGGGCCGCGCCGGCCACCTCGGCCGCGTCCGCCGTCACCGCGCCCCGCCCGCCCCGGGGCCGCCGGTCACCCCGGCCCAGTCCGGCAGCGCCGGCCGGGACCCGGCCAGGGCACGCACGAACACCGCGGGCTCCCCCGCCTGCCCGGGCTCCCCCGGCCCGCTGGCTCCGCCGGTCTCGCCACCGCGGCCCCGGCCGGGCCGGAACCCCGCCGCCGTCAGCGCCAGCCGCAGCGGCACGTTGCGCTCCGTGACCAGGCAGGGGATCCGCAGCTCCTCCGCCCCGGCCTCGGCCGCCTGGCCCAGCAGCGCGGCCAGCAGCGCGTCGAGCACGCCCCGGCCCAGCGCCCGGCAGGACATCATCAGCAGCGCCACCGTCCACGGCCCGCCGTCGCCCCCGCCTCTCCCGTCGCTCCCGGTGCTCACGACCGCTGCGCCGACCAGGCCGTCGTCGCCGAAGTTGTCCCGCAGCCGGGCGGTGACCAGCCGGCGGGACGGCGACGCCAGCCAGGCGGCCAGGTCCTCCGGGCTGGCCGGGCGCCGGCCGTGTTGAACTGGTGCGTCCGCACCGACAGCTCGTGCAGCCGGGGCAGGTCAGCGGGACCGGCCGGGGCGATCTCCACCCGGGTGCCCACGCTGCGCAGGAAGTCGTCGCGGGAGCCGCCCCAGGCCCGGGCGGCGTCCTGACGGCGGCGGCGCTGCGCGTACATCTCGCCCCGGCGGCGGCCCTCGGCGGTCAGCACCGCGGGGCGGAACTCCGGCCAGGCCGGGGCCTCGGCGGCGTCTTCGGGGGACAGCACCAGCACGCCGGGCAGGCCGGCGCTCACCTCGGCCCGCTCCATCAGGTCATCGTCCACGAACGCCACCGCGCCGGGGGCCAGGCCCAGGTCGTCCATGATCCGCCGGATGGCATCCGACTTGCGGCCCCAGCCGCACTCGGCGGCGGCGAACGGCAGGCCGGTCACGGCGGCCACGTACTGCGCCGCGGCGGGCGGGTTGCGGCTGGCCAGCGCGTGCACGATGCCCCGGCCGTCCAGTTCGCGGGCCACCGCGAGCAGCCCCTCGTCGGGCGCGGGCGGCGACCCGGCCGACTCCAGCCAGGTCCCGGCCAGCAGGGTGTTGTCGATGTCCCAGACCACGCACTTGATCACGCCTCCCCGCCCTCCCCTGGCAGGCGCCGCTCCATGGTCAGGTGGGTGGCGGTGAACCCGAACTTCCGGTACAGCGCCCGCATGCCCAGGTTGGCCGCGTGCACCTTGCCGGTGAGCTGGGTCAGCCCGGCCTGCTCGGCGGCGGCCAGCACCTCGCCCAGCAGCAGTTCGCCCAGCGCGGCCGGCCGGGCACGTCGGCCACCGCCAGGGACCGGAAGTTGCCGTACTTCGCCCCGGTCAGCGAGTTGGTCCGGGCCGACAGCCAGGCCCAGCCCAGCACCTGGCCCGGCTGGCCGGCGGCCGCGCCGACCAGCGTGACCTCGCCTGGCCGGCCGAGCGCGCCGGCCACCCGGCGGCGGTGCAGCGCCGGGTCGGTGATGGCCTCGTCGGCGAACGACACCACCGCGATCTCGATCTCGAACGCCACGATCGCGTCGAGGTCGGCGTCCTGGGCGTTGCGGATCAGGAACCGGGACCCGGCGTCGTGCCCCGCGTTCATCGCGGATTCCGGGGCTGTGCGGCCCGGGGCTGGGGGCGGAACACCTGGCCGCCGCAGTCCGGGCAGCCCGCCGCCTGCAGGTCGGCGATCTTAGCCCAGCGGGCGCCGGGGCCGACGTCGTGCACGGCCCGGCAGGACGCGCACCGGTAGGGCCGGGTCGCGGCGGGGCGGCCGTCGGCGGTGTACAGGGGGCCGTCGTAGGGGCCGTCGATCATGCGGCGCCGCGCCCGGCACGGTGCGCAGGTGGTACAGGTGGCTGGTGCCGCCCAGGATGCCGGCCCCGGCGTAGTCGTTGAAGTTCGGGATCAGCGCCCGGATGGCCAGGCCCATCCGGGCCATGGCGGCCTGCACCTCGACGGTCTCGGCCGGCCGGCGGCCCCCGAAGGAGAAGAACACGTGCCGCCCCGGCTCGGGCACCAGCGCGGACACCGCCCGGGACAGGAACAGCCCGGCCCCGGCCACGGTGTACGGCGGGTCGGTGGCGACCACGTCGAACGCCCCGGCCAGCCCGGCCGGCAGCGGCTGGCGCAGGTCGTGCTCGATGAGGTCGACGGCCACGCCGGCCCGCCCGGCCTGCTTGCCGGTCCAGGCCAGGACGTCGGGGTCGGTGTCGAGCACGGCCAGCCGGGCCAGGGCCGTCCCGGTCCGGGCGGCGAACGCGGCGATGGCCGCCGCGATCAGGTCGTCGTCGCCGAGCAGCAGGACGCGCTGGCCGGCCAGCGCGTGGGCCTCGTGCATCCGCAGCACCCGGTGCAGCTTGGTGGCCACCGTGCAGTGGGTCTGGTCCAGCTCCATCCGGGCCGGCGGGGCGCCCGCCGCGGCCTGCTCCAGGTCGGCGGCCAGGTCGTCCAGCTCAGCCGGGATCACCACGCCGCGGCCCGCGCAGTGCGGGCAGGCCGGCGGCCAGGACGGGCCGGCCCGCGGCCACCGCGGCCCGGCCGTCGGCGGTCAGCCGGACCGGCCGGGTGTTGTCCACGACGCCGCGCTGGCGCAGCTCGTTGCAGGCGGCGGCGACGATCGGGACCGGCAGCTCAGCCAGCCGGCTGACCTCGCGGACCGCGACTGGCTCGGCGGCCAGCACCGCGGCCAGGATGTCGCGGACCCCGGCCTCGCCCTCGGCCAGCCCGACCGCCGCCGCCACCTGCGCGACGATCGCGTCGATGTCCATGAGGTATCCGCGTCCCGCCCGGTCGGAAATGTCCCGCATCGGCAGTGCCCCGTCGCCGGCGGCCGCAGCGGCGTGCGGGCGGCGGCCGGTGATCAGGCAATACGGTATCCTCGCACACCATGCCGGGCATGGACGCAGCGCGCAGCTACGCGGACCTGAGGCGCCAGGAGGCCGCGGCGCCGAAGACGCTCTACGCGGTCGACGCGCGGTGCACCCCGGCCTCGCCGGTGACCGACGTGACGAGGCTGCAGCGACCTGGCCGCGGCCGCGGTGGCCGCGGGCGGCGGGCACGTGCTCGACACCAGCCACGTGGTGTTCCCCAACGGGGCCATCACGCTGGTGCTGATCCTGGCCGAGTCGCACCTGAGCATCCACACCTGGCCCGAGGAAGACCTGATCGCCATCGACCTGTTCAGCTGCGGGGCGATCGACGGCCAGGCGGTGCTGGCCGACCTGACCGGCCGCCTGGCGCTGGGCGAGGTCACCGTGCGCGAGGTGGCCGCGCGGCCTGGCACCCGGCTAGCTCGTTCACCTTCTGTTCATGTGAGCGACATCACTCCGTTGTAGTTACTGCGGGTAATCGGAGCGCAGCCCCGGGTAGCCCCAGGTCATGGGGGCCGCCACGTCGTCAGCGCCAGGTGATTTCACCGCGCTGGACGATTCCAGAATCACCCGGTTTCAGTGGAAGATCATGTTCGTCTCGGGCATGGGCTTCTTCACCGATGCCTACGACCTGTTCGTGATCGGCATCGTGGTGGCGCTGCTGAAAACCGAGTGGTCGCTGAGCACCACCCAGGTCTCGCTGCTGAACTCGGTCACGCTGGCGGCCTCGGCCGTCGGCGCGATCGTGTTCGGCCGCATCGCCGACATCCTGGGCCGCAAGAAGATCTACGGCTACGAGGTGCTGATCCTGGCCATCGGGGCGCTGGCCTCGGCGCTGGCGCCGGGATTCTGGTGGCTGCTGGTGTTCCGGGCCATCCTCGGCATCGGCATCGGCGGCGATTACCCGGTGTCGGCCACGATCATGAGCGAGTACTCCGGGAAGCGCAGCCGGGGCAAGCTGGTCGGGCTGGTGTTCGCCATGCAGGGGGCCGGCCTGCTGGTCGGGCCGCTGCTGGCCTCGCTGCTGCTGGCCACCGGGCTGTCAGACGACACCATCTGGCGGATCCTGCTGGCCTTCGGCGCCCTCCCCGGCATGGCCGTCTTCTACCTGCGGCGGCAGATCCACGAGACGCCCCGGTTCGCGATGGCGGGCGGCGCCTCGGACGAGGCCGAGGCGGCCATCAAGGCGGCCACCACCGACGGCGGCATCCGGCGCGGGCCTGGCGGCGGGGGCGCCGGCGGGAAGGCCGCCCGGCCATCCGGTGAGTCCGCGGCCCGGACGCCGCAGGGCGCGCTGGAGGGCTTCGGCATCCTGGCCCGGCACCGGCGGATGCTGCTGTGGCTGATCGGCACCGGGGGCTGCTGGGCGCTGCTGGACTTCTGCTACTACGGCAACAGCATCTCCACCCCGGAGATCCTGGCCCTGCTGAACGGCAACGCCTCGCTGCTGCACAACACGCTGGTCCAGCTCGCCATCTTCGCCATCTTCGCGGTGCCCGGCTATATCGTGGCCATCGCCCTGCTGGACAGATCCGGGCGGCGGTTCATCCAGCTCCTGGGCTTCGGCATGATGGCGCTGATGTTCCTGCTCATCGGCCTGATCCCGGCGGTGACCCAGCTCGCGCTGCCGTTCATCCTGCTGTATGGCATCAGTTATTTCTTCACCGAGTTCGGGCCGAATACCACCACGTTCGTCTACCCGGCCGAGATCTTCCCGGTGGACGTCCGGACCACGGCCCACGGCCTGTCGGCCGGGGCTGGCAAGATGGGCGCGTTCGCGGGGGCGTACCTGTTCCCCGTCATGCTCGCCTCGTGGGGCATCCGCGGCGCCGAGATCGTGGCCGGGATCATCGCCCTGGCCGGCATGCTGCTGACGTTCATGCTGCCCGAGCCGAGGGGACGCAGCCTGGAGGACCTGTCCGAGGAGGCCGTCACGCCCCTCGGGCAGCCGGTGCCGGCCATCCAGGGCGCGACGTGACCGTGCCACGTGACCGGCGGAGCGAGAGGGGGACGGCGGCAGTGACGTACCGGATCGTGGTGGGCGTGGACGGCTCGCCGCACAGCAACGCGGCCCTGCGCTGGTCGCTGGACCAGGCCCTGGCCCGGGGCGGCGAGGTGACCGCGGTGTTCGCCTGGCAGGTGCCGTTCGTGTCCATCCCGGGGGCGTTCAGCCGCAGCGAGCTGGAGCAGGGCTACCGGGAGTTCCTGATCGAGACGGTCAGCGCGGTGGAGCCCGCCCCGCAGGTGCCGCTGGAGCAGCGTGCTGGCCGAGTCCGACCCGACCGCGGCCCTGGTCACCGCGGCCAAGGGCGCCGACGTGCTGGTGCTGGGCATCCGCGGCCGCACGCCCGGTGGCCGGCCTGATGCTGGGCTCGGTCAGCCAGGCCTGCGCGGCCAGCGCGACCTGCCCCGTGGTACTGGTCAAGCGCGGCGAGGCCGCGCCGGACGGCTGAACGCCGTTTGTCCGGGTAACTATCATCCATGAGCGAGCAGGAGTTCGACGTCGTCGTCGTGGGCATGGGACCGGGCGGCGAGTACGTGGCCGAGACGCTGGCCGGCGCGGGCCTGGCCGTCGCGGCGGTAGAGGCGAGCCTGGTCGGCGGCGAGTGCCCGTACTGGGGCTGCATCCCGTCCAAGATGATGATCCGGGCCGCCAACCTGCTGACCGAGGGCCGCCGGATTCCCGGCATGGCGGGCGACTCGATGATCGCCGCCGACTGGTCCCCGGTGGCCAAGCGCATCCGCGAGGAGGCCACCGACAACTGGGACGACAAGGTCGCGGCCGACCGGTTCACCGGCCTGGGCGGCACCCTGTTCCGCGGCGAGGGCCGGATCACCGCGCCCGGCGAGGTGACCGTCGGCGAGCACGTGCTGCGCGCCCGGAAGGCCATCGTGCTCAATCCCGGCACCAGCGCCGCGGTCCCGCCGGTGCCCGGCCTGGCCGGCACCCCGCTGTGGACCAACCACGCGGCGATCGAGGCCGAGGAGGTCCCCGAGTCGCTGCTCGTCCTCGGCGGCGGCCCGATCGGCGTGGAGCTAGGCCAGATGTTCCGCCGGTTCGGCGCCGCCGTCACGATCGTCGAGATGGCCGGCCGGCTGCTGGCGGTGGAGGAGCCCGAGTCCGGCGACCTGCTCGGCCAGGTGTTCCGGGCCGAGGGCATCGACGTGCGGACCGGCGTCAGCGCCGTGTCGGCCGGGCACGACGGCAGCCGGTTCACCCTGCGGCTGGACGACGGCAGCGCGGTTACGGCCGAGAAGCTGCTGGTGGCCACCGGGCGGCACACCCACCTGGACCGCCTCGGCGTCGGCGCGGTCGGCCTGGACGAGAGCGCCCATCACCTCGCGGCCGACGGCCGGCTGCGGGTGGCGCCCGGGGTGTACGCGATGGGCGACATCGTCGGCCAGGGCGCGTTCACCCACATGTCGATGTACCACGGCGGGATCATCGTGGCCGACATCCTGGGCCGCCCGATTCACGACGCCGAGTACCAGGCCGTGCCCCGGGTCACGTTCACCGACCCGGAGATCGGCTCGGTCGGGCTGAGCGAGGCCCGCGCCCGCGAGCGCGGCCTGACCGTGAAGGTGGGCACCGCCCAGATCCCGGACTCGGCCCGGGGCTGGATTCACAAGGTCGGCAACCAGGGCTTCATCAAGCTGGTCGCCGACGCCGACCGCGGCGTCCTGGTCGGGGCCAGCTCGGTCGGCCCCACCGGCGGCGAGGTGCTCAGCATGCTCACCCTGGCCGTGCACGCGGCCATCCCGGTGCGGCGGCTGAGCGAGATGATCTACGCCTACCCGACGTTCCACCGCACCGTGTCCGACGCGGTGGCCCGGCTGATGGACTCCCCCGGGCCGATGACCCCAGACCGCTAGCCCCAGACCTCGGCGGCGGTCTCCACCACCAGCGCCAGCTTGGCCGCCTGCTCTTCCTGGGTCAGCTCGTTGCCCTCGACCGTGGAGGAGAAGCCGCACTGCGGCGACAGGCACAGCTGGTCCAGCGGCACGTACCGGGCCGCCTCGTCGATCCGCCGCTTCAGGCTGTCCTTGGTCTCCAGCGCGCCGCTTCTTGGTGGTGACCAGGCCGAGCACGACCATCTTGCCCTGGGGCACGAACCGCAGCGGCGCGAACCCGCCCGACCGCTCGTCGTCGTACTCCAGGAAGAAGCCGTCCACGGCCAGCTCGCTGAACAGCGCCTCGGCGACGAAGTCGTAGCCGCCCGCGGCGGCCCACGAGGACCGGAAGTTCCCCCGGCACATGTGGGTGGTCACCGCCAGGCCTGCCGGCCGCCCCTCGATCGCGGCATTGACCTGCCGGATGTAACGATGGTGCAGATGCTCGGCATCCTCGCCGCGCTCGGCGATCTCGGCCCGCTGTGCCGGGTCGTTGAGGTAGGCCAGGCTCGTATCGTCCAGCTGGAGGTAGGTGCAGCCCAGCTCGGCCAGCCGGGCCACCTCCACCGCGTAGGCGGCGGCCAGGTCGGACCAGAACTCCTCGATGTCGGGGTACACGGCCGGGTCCAGCATGGCCGGGCCGCCCCGGTAGTGGACCATGTTGGGCGACGGGATGGTCAGCTTGGGCACCGCCCGGGTGGTCACCGACCGCAGGTACCGGAACGCCCGCTCGAAGATCGTCTGCTCGATCCGGATGCGGCCGTCCACCGCGCAGCGCGGCCGGGGTGAACTCGATCGTGCCGGACGGGTTGCGGAACCGCACGGCCAGGTTGCCGGGCGCCTTGGCTGACGCCGCCGAGCTGGTAGATGAAGTCCATGTGCCAGGACGCGCGGCGGAACTCCCCGTCGGTGGCCGACTGCAGGCCGATGTCCTCCTGCATGGCCACGACGGTCCGGATGGCCTCGTCCTCGACCTCCTCGAGCTGCCCGGCGTCGATGATCCCGGCGGCGAACTCGTCGCGGGCGGCGAGCAGCCGCGGCGGGCGGAGCAGGCTGCCGACATGGTCGGCCCGGAAGGGCGGTGAGGTACGCATAGGCGCCATCGTTCCGGCCCGCCCCGGAGCCGGTCAAGGGCCCGCGCCACCCCGCCTCTTGCTGTTATCATCCCCGCCGGAGCGGACCCGTCAGCCCTGGTAGTAGGCGTCGGCGGCGGTCAGGGCCTCGTCCAGGATGGCCAGCCCCTCCTTGGCCTGCGCCTCGGTGATCGTGCACGGCGGCACGACGTGCAGCCGGTTGTAGTTGACGAACGGCAGCATCCCGCGCGCCGTGCAGGCGGCCGTCAGGGCGGCCATGGCCGGGGACGACCCGCCGTACGGGGCCAGCATCGCCCGGGTCGCCCGGTCCGACACCAGGTCCAGCGCCCAGAACACGCCCGTGCCGCGCACCTCGCCGATCACCGGGTGCCGGGCGGCCAGGTCGCGCAGGCCGGGGCCGAGCACCCGGTCGCCGATCCGGGCCGCGTTCTCGATCACCTTCTCCTCGCGCATGGCGTCGATGGTGGCCACGATCGACGCGGCCGCCAGCGGGTGGCCGGAGTAGGTCAGCCCGCCGGGGAACACCCGCTCGGCGAAGGTCGCGGCGATGGCGTCGGAGATGATGACCCCGCCCACCGGGACGTAGCCGGAGTTGGCGCCCTTGGCGAACGTGATCAGGTCGGGCACGGCGCCGTGGTCCTCGAACGCGAACCACCGGCCGGCCCGGCCGAAACCGCACATGACCTCGTCGGCGATCCAGACGATGCCGTGCCGGTCGCATAGCTCGCGGACCCCGGCCAGGTAGCCGGGCGGCGGGATCAGCACCCCGGCCGTGCCGACGATGGTCTCCAGCAGCACCGCCGCGATGGTGGCCGCGCCCTCGAACTGGATCACCTGCTCCAGGTGGGCCAGCGCCCGCTCGCACTCCTGCTCCGGCGTGGTCGGCCCAGAACGACGAGCGGTACAGGTACGGGCCGAAGAAGTGGACATGCCCGGCGGCGAACTCGTTCGGCCAGCGGCGCGGGTCGCCGGTGGAGGTGATGGCCGCCCCGGTGTTGCCGTGGTAGCTCCGGTAGAAGCTGAGCACCTTGGGCCGGCCGGTGTGCAGCCGGGCCATCCGGATGGCGTTCTCGTTGGCGTCGGCGCCGCCGTTGGTGAAGAACACCTTCTCCATCCCGGCCGGGGCCAGCGCGGCCAGCCGGGTCGCCGCCTCGCCCCGGGACTCGCTGGCGTGCTGCGGGGCCAGCGTGGTGAGCTTCGCCGCCTGGGCGGCGATGGCGGCGATGACCCGGGGGTGCTGGTGGCCGATGTTGGCGTTCACGAGCTGGCTGGAGAAGTCCAGGTACCGGTTGCCGTCGTAGTCCCAGAAGTAGCAGCCCTCGGCCGCCGCCACCGGCACCGGGCTCAGCGCCCCCTGGGCCGACCAGGAGTGGAACACGTGCGCCCGGTCCATGGCGACGACCTCGGCGCCCCGCACGGGGTCGGGCTCGAATACGTGGTCTGCTCATGCCGTCAGCCTCCCGCGGGCGGCCTGCCGTCGCGGTTTCCGTCAGCGCAGCGCCGGGATGACCTGGTCGCCGTAGGCGGCCAGGGTCGCCTCGGGCTGGTCGTGCATCAGGTAGACCGCGAACTGGTCGGCGCCGAGGTCGGCCAGCTCGGCCAGGCGGTCCACGTGCGCCGCCGCCGGGCCGGTCAGGCAGAACCGGTCGATGATCTCGTCGGGGACGAAGTCGGTCGAGGTATTGGCCGCCCGGCCGTGGTGGGCGTAGTCGTAGCCGTGCCGCCCGTGGATGTAGTCGGTCAGCGCCCGGGGCACCGGGCCGCCCTCGCCGTACCGGGCCACCAGGTCGGCCACGTGGTTGCCGACCATGCCGCCGAACCAGCGAAGCTGGTCGCGCTGGTGGGCCACGTCGTCGCCGACGTAGGCGGGCGCGGCCACGCAGACGGTCAGCGCCTCCGGGTCCCGGCCCGCCGCCCGGGCCGCGTCCTTCACCGCGCCGATCGTCCACCGGGCGATCTCCGGGTCGGCGGTCTGCAGGATGAACCCGTCGGCCTCCCGCCCGGCCAGGGCCAGTGCCTTCGGGCCGTAGGCGGCCATCCAGATCTCCAGCTTGCCGTTGCGGATCCACGGGATGCGCACGGGCTCGTCGTTCAGCATCGTCTCCCGGCCCTCGGCCAGGTCCCGGATGACAGCCATGGCGGCCGACAGGCGTGGCCAGGCTGGCGGGCGGGCGGCCGATGACCCGGCGGGCCGAGTCGCCGCGGCCGATCCCGCACACGGTCCGGTTGCCGAACATGTCGTTCAGCGTGGCGAACAGCGACGCGGTCACCGACCAGTCGCGGGTCGCGGGTTGGTCACCATCGGTCCGACGGTCAGCCCGGTGGTGGCGGCCAGGATCTGGGAGTAGATGACGAACGGCTCCTGCCACAGCACGTGCGAGTCGAACGTCCAGCCGTAGCGGAAGCCCAGGTCCTCGGCCTCGCGCATGCGCTCGATGACGGCCGCGGCGGGCGGGTCGGTCTGCAGTACCAGCCCGAAGTCCATGCTCGGGTCTCCCTCCGCCCGTAGTTACGGCGCAGTGGTCAGATCACGCAGTGGTCAGGTCACGCAGTGGTCAGGTCAGGTACTGGCAGGTGTCGCGGCGCAGGAACCGGCCGTCCCCGGCAGTCCCGTGGTACTCGCCGCCGGAGATGATGACCCGGCCCCGCGACAGCACGGTGTCCACCCGGCCGGTGATCTCCATGCCCTCGTAGGCCGAGTAGTCCACGTTCATGTGGTGGGTGGCGGCCGAGATGACCTGCCGGGCGTGCGGATCGTAGATCACGATGTCGGCGTCCGAGCCGGGAGCCAGTACGCCCTTGCGCGGGTACAGGCCGAACATCCGGGCCGGCGTGGTGGACGCCACCTCGACCCACCGGGCCAGCGAGAGCTCGCCCGCCGCCACGCCCTGGTGCAGCAGGTCCATCCGGTGCTCGACGCCGGGGATGCCGTTGGGGATCTTGGAGAAGTCGCCCCGGCCCAGCTCCTTCTGGTCCTTGAAGCAGAACGGGCAGTGGTCGGTGGACACCACCGACAGGTCGTCCGCGCGCAGCCCGCGCCACAGCGAGTCCTGGTGCTCGCGGCCGCGCAGCGGCGGCGAGGCCACGTACTTGGCCCCCTCGAAGCCGGGCCGGGCCAGGTCGTCCAGGGACAGGTACAGGTACTGCGGGCAGGTCTCGGCGAACACGTTCTGCCCGGCGTCGCGGGCCTCGGCCACCCGGGCCAGCGCCTCGGTCGGCGGACAGGTGCACGATGTACAGCGGCGCGCCGGTCACCCCGGCCAGCGTGATGGCCCGGCCGGTGGCCTCGCCCTCCAGCTCCGGCGGGCCGGGTCAGGCCGTGCTGGAGCGGCTCGCTCCGGCCCGCGGCCAGCGCCTGGGCCACGAGCTGGTCGATGGCGATGCCGTTCTCGGCGTGCATCATGGCCAGCGCCGCCGGTCCGGGCCGCCTGCTGCATGGCCAGCAGGATCTCCCCGTCGGTGGCGTAGAACACGCCGGGGTAGGCCATGAACATCTTGAAGCTGGTCACGCCCGGCGTCGAGGCAGGCGGTCATCTCCTTGAGGCTGGTGTCGCTGACGTCCGAGACGATCATGTGGAAGCCGTAGTCGATGGCGCAGTTGCCGTCGGCCTTGGCGTGCCAGGCGTCCAGCGCGGCCGAGCAGGCTGCCGCCCTTGGGCTGGACCGCGAAGTCGACGATCGTGGTGGTGCCGCCCCAGGCGGCGGCCCGGGTCCCGGTCTCGAACGTGTCCGAGGCGAAGCGTGCCGCCGAACGGCATCTCCATGTGCGTGTGCCCGTCGATCCCGCCCGGCAGCACGTACTTGCCGGCCGCGTCCAGCACCTGGCCCGCGCTGGCCGCCCAGGCCGCGGTCGCGGCGCTGCCCGGCTGGCCCGAGCGCGGCGATCTGCTCGCCGCTCGACCAGCACGTCGGCGCTGACCGGGCCGGTAGCGGTGATGACGGTCCCGCCGGTGATGAGCGATCGTGCTCTCGCTCATCGGTGCCCGCTCACGGCCGGGTCAGCGAGCCGTAGGCGTCGGGGCGGCGGTCGCGGTAGAACGCCCACGGTCGCGGACCTCCTGCAGCACGTCGAAGTCCAGGTCGCGGACGAGCACCTCGTCGTCGGTGTCCGACGCCGCGCCTCGCCGATGAGCTGGCCGCGCGGGTCGACGAAGTAGGTCTGGCCGTAGAAGTCGTTGTCGCCGAGCGGCTCGACCCCGACCCGGTTGATCGCGCCGACGAAGTACTCGTTGGCCACGGCGGCGGCCGGCTGCTCGAGCGCCACAGGTACTGCGACAGGCCGCGGCTGGTCGCCGACGGGTTGAACACGATCCTCGCGCCGGCCAGGCCGAGCGCCCGCCAGCCCTCCGGGAAGTGCCGGTCGTAGCAGATGTAGACGCCGATCCGGCCCACGGCGGTGTCGAACACCGGGTAGCCGAGGTTGCCGGGGCGGAAGTAGAACTTCTCCCAGAACCCCTTGACCTGGGGCAGGTGGGTCTTGCGGTACTTGCCCAGGTAGGTGCCGTCGGCGTCGATCACGGCGGCGGTGTTGTAGTAGACGCCGGGCTGCTCTTCCTCGTACATCGGCACCACCAGCACCACCCCGTGCTGGCGGGCCGTCTCCCGCATCAGCGCGGTGGTCGGCCCGTCCGGGATCTGCTCGGTGTAGGAGTAGTAGTCGGCGTCCTGCACCTGGCAGAAGTACGGCCCGTAGAACAGCTCCTGCAGGCACACCACCTGCGCCCCGGCCGAGGCGGCCGGGCCGATGTGCGGCCACCGCCGCCTCGATCATGGAGTCCTTGTCACCGGTCCACCGCTGCTGGACCAGGCCCGCCCGGACGACTGCCATGACATACCTCCCTGCCGCTACGTCCCGGCCGCCGGGATGTCGCCCGCCCTGGCGCGGTGATCACTCCTGTCAAGGAGACCGGAGACGGCGGGGCCGCGCTACCCCTGCGGGCCCGGAGTTCGGCCGCTTCCCCGGGCGGGCTCATCCGTTCGAACCGGCGCCCGGAGAATTAGCGTCTAGATAGACGCGATCAAGCGCCTGTCATCGGAAAGCGGAGGCCGCGACACTCCGATGGCAAAAGTGAATGCAATTCTATCGACCGACCCGCAGGCTCCCGTGTACTCTCCGTGACCGTTAGCAAAGCAGCCGCCGCTTCTCGGCCGGCCTGGCGACTGCCCGGTATCACCGGGCTTATCGGGGGAGAAAGCTTATGCGAACGTTAGTCATGCGCGCTGCGGGCGCGGGAGTCGTCATCGGGGTGGTGCTGGCCCCGGCGGCGGCGCACGCCGGGCCCGGCCCGGCGGCCTGGCCCGGGGATCAGCCACACCATCCCGGACGCGGGCAGTGACCCGGACACGACGATGACGTTCACCGTCACCGTCGGTGCCCTGTCGCTGTCCGCGCCGACCTCCGCCAACCTCGGGTCGGGGGCGCCCGGCGGAACGGCCAGCGGCCCGCTCGGCACGGTAGTGGTGACGGACAACCGGGCGCTGCTCACCGCCGCGTGGGTGGCGACGGCGTCGTCGACCAGCTGGGTCACCGGCAGCGGCACGGGCAACGAGACGATCCCGGCCACCGACGGCAAATACGCCCCGGGGACGGTCACCACCACGGGGACTATCACGACCACGCCGCATGACATCACGCTGACCACCTCGCCTCAGCCGGTGGTGACCGGCAGTGCCGGGGTGGGCGACAACACCGCGTCATGGAACCCGACGATCACGGTGGCGATCCCGGCCGCGGCCGTCGGCGGCGCCTACGTCGCGACGCTCACCCAGTCGGTTTCCTGACCCTTCCCGAGTCCCGCCGCCCGTCAGGCTGAGCTGGACTGCGGTAACCCCCAGGCAAGGAGAAATGCGCCATGCGCCGCCTGCTCAGCATGCTGACGCTGGCGCTGGCGGCCGGGATCGGGCTCCCGGCCGCCAGCGCCCAGGCCGCCAGCACCCAGGCCAGCACGATGCCCTCCGGGAGCTTTGGCGTCCGGCTTTATGACGTCCCGGTATCGGAGGCGCATAATCCGCGCGGCCTGCGTTACATCATCGATTTCCTCCACCCCGGGTCGGTCATTCACCGGCGGATCCTGGTCCTGAACCAGGAATCGCAGACAGGGACGTTCGCCGTCTATGCCGACACCGCCCGGATCAGGAACGGCAGCTTTGTCGGGGACGCCGGCGCGAAGCGCAGCGAGCTGACTACCTGGATCCGGGTGCAGCATCGGGTGCTGCGGCTGCGGCCCGGCCGGAGTGCCCTGGACATGATCACGATCCGGGTACCGCGGGGCCGGGCCGCCACCCGGGGCGAGCACTACGGGGTGATCTGGGCGCAGCAGTCCTCGCTGCGGCCGACGGCGTCCGGCTCGCAGATCCGGGAGGTGGCCCGGGTCGGAGTCCGGATCTACCTGGATGTCGGGCGGGGGGGCGCCCCGCCGACCCGGTTCCGGATCACCTCGGTGACCGGGCGCACCCTGGCCAGCGGCCAGCCCGTGCTGCTGGCCCGCGTGGCCAACATCGGCGGCCTGGCCGTCGACCTGGCCGGGACGGCCCGCCTGTCCGGCGGGCCCGGGCGGGGCCGCGGTCGCGGGCCGTGGCCGAGCGGCAGGTGCTGACGCTCGCGCCGGGCCAGGCCGGGAACCTGACGTTCGCCGAGCGCCGGGGCGTGCCGGCCGGGCCGTGGCAGGCCAGGGTCCGGCTGGTCAGCGGGTTCAGCGTCGCGGTAGCCGGGTCGGTGATCGACTTCGCCGGGCCGGGTCGTCCGGGCTGCCCTGGGCCATCTGGGTGCCGGGGCTGCTGCTCGGCCTGGTCCTGATCTTCGCCGCGGTGCTGCGGTACGGCCCGCTGGCCGGGCGAGTCACCGCGGCGGGCCGGGCGCGGAGCCCGCGGCGCCCCGCGCGCCGCCCGCGAGGCCCCGTGAGCAGGGGGCGTAGCGGGCGCGGCGCGCGGGCCGCCGCCGCGGTGCTGCTGACCGTGGCGGCGGCGGCCGCGCTGACCGCGTCCGCACGCGGCGCCTCGGCGGCCGGCACGGTGCTGTTCAGCCAGCCATTCCACGACAACAGCGTGGACGGCCCGGCCGGGGCGGTGTCGCTGCCGTCCGGGACCAACGACGCCTGCCTGACCGCGGCCGGCAATGCCTCCGGCACCCCGCTGGGCAGCTGTCCCACCAGCACCGACGCCCAGGGCTCGGGAAAGCTGCGGCTGACGCCGAACACCACCGGCCAGAAGGGCGCGATCTTCGCCGCCACCAGCGTGCCCACCTCGCAGGGCCTGGACGCCACGTTCAACACCTACCAGTACGGCTCGGTCGCGCCGAACGCGGCGGACGGCCTGGGGTTCGTGCTGGCGGCGGTCAACCCGGCCAGCCCGGCCACGCCGTCGGCGACCGGGCCGACCGGGGGCTCGCTGGGCTACTCAGCGTTCGGCACCGCCAGCGGGCTGACCGACGGCTACATGGCGGTCGGCCTGGACGCCTTCGGCAACTTCAGCAACGGCAAGGCCGGCTTCGAGGGGACCGGCTGCACCGACCCGGCCAACATCGCCGTCCGGATGGCGGGCCAGGTGGTCATCCGCGGGCCGGGCAACGGCACCGTCGGGTACTGCGCGCTCAACAGCAGCGCGGCGACGGCGACCTCGACGCCGCTGACTCTGGCGGCCCTCACCCGGGCCGCGTCCGTGGTGCCGGTCGAGGTGGTGATCAACCCTACCTCGGCGGCCCTGACCACGCCGTCCGGGCTGACCGTGGCGGCCGGCGGTTACGCCGTCCGGTTCACCCCCATCGGCGGCTCGGCCCAGACGCTGGCCGGCTCGCTGCCCACCGTGCCGTCCGGGCTGTACCCGTCCACCTGGCTCAACTCCAGCGGGATACCCCGCCAGCTGGCGTTCGGCTGGGCGGCCTCGACCGGCTCGGTGACCAACTACCACGAGATTGACAACGTGGTGGTGAACAGCCTCAGCCCGGTGCCCCAGCTGGCGGTCTCCCAGGTCAGCTACGCCAACGCGGTGACCGTCGGCAGCCCGGTCACCTACACGGTGACCGCCACCGCCTCGGGGGCGACGGAGAGCCAGCCGGTCACCATCACCCAGACGCTGCCCGCCGGGGTGGTGCCGGTGGTGGCGTCGGGCACCGGGTGGACGTGCGCGGCGCCATCCGGCCAGCAGATCTCGTGTACCAGCACGGGCAGCACGTTCACCACCGGCGCGATCACCGTCAACGCCCTCATCACCGGCAGCAGCGTCACCTCCGCGCTGGTCACCGGCAGTACCGCGGCGGTCGCCTCGTCGGCCGACGCGGCACCGGCCACGTCCTCCAGCGCGCCCGCCGGGACCGTGCCCGCCCGGCCGACGGTGACCAGCATCAGCCCGGCCAACGGCGCGGCCGGCGGCGGCGGCGACGTCAAGATCACCGGCACCGGGCTGAGCGGGGCGACGGCCATCGAGATCGGCACGGCCGCGGAGTTCGCGGCCGGCACCGCGGTCGCGCTCCGGCTCTGCGCCACCGCCGCGGCCGGGTGCTTCACCGTGGTCAGCAGCACCAGCCTGGACATCTCCGCCATGCCGGCCCACGCGGCCGGCGCGGTGACGGTCAGCGTGGTCAGCCTGGGCATCGCGGGCAGCGTGGGCTACACCTATAACTCCGGCCCGGCGCTGCTCCCCCAGTCGCCGCCCAGCGGCGAGGTCGGCGCCGGCTACACCGACCAGCTCATCGTCACCGGCGGCACCAGCCCGTTCACGTGGGCGGTCAGCGCCGGGAGCCTGCCGCCGGGCATCACCCTGAGCAGCGCCGGCGGCCTGCTGGCGGGGACCCCGACGAGCGCGGGGGACCTTCTCGTTCACGGTCACGGTCACCGACAGCGCCAGCCTGAGCGCGTCCGCCCCGCTGACCCTGACGGTCATCGCGGCGCCGTCGCTGAGCTTCCCCGCGCCGCCGCAGGGCTGGACCAACACCGTGTACGAGGACACCCTGACGGTGTCCGGGGGCGTCGCCCCGTACGCCTGGACGGTGAGCACCGGCAGCCTGCCGCCCGGCATCAGCCTCAGCTCCGACGGGGTGCTCAGCGGCACGCCGACGACCGCCGGCACCTACCCGTTCACGATCAAGGTCACCGACGCGGGCGGCCGGACGGCGACCCAGGCCACGAGCATCACCGTGGCCACCGGGGTGACTGCCAACTTCTCGCCGCCGCCGGCGGCGACCCTGGCCACCCCCTACAGCGTCACGCTGACCGCGACCGGCGGCACCCTGCCGTACGCCTGGTCGGTCAACGCCGGGACCCTGCCGCCGGGCATCACGCTGAGCAGCGGCGGCGTGCTGTCCGGGACACCGACCGCGACCGGCAGCTCCACGTTCACCGTGAACGTGACCGACGCCAACAAGGGCATCTCGACCACCTCGATCACGCTGACCGTGTCGGCCGGGGTGCTGCGGCTGACCGCGCCGGCCAGCGCGGCGCTGCCGAGCGTGGCCCCCGGCGGCACCACCAGCGCGAGCCTGGGCACGGTCACGGTCATCGACGCGCGGGGAACCACCGGGGCAACGTGGACGGCGACGGTCAGCGCGACCGCGCCGGCCACCGGGACCAGGACGGCCGCCGAGACCATCCCGCTGACCCAGGTCACCTACTGGTCCGGGCCCGCCACGGCGACGACGGGGACCGGCACGTTCACGCCCGGTGAGCTGACCGCCGGGGCGGCGGTGAACCTGAGCGCCACGCGGACCGCGTTCAGCCTGTCCGGCGGCGGCATCGCCAACTCGGCGTCGTGGAACCCCACGGTGTCCGTCGCGGTGCCGGCCCAGGCGGTCGGCGGGGGCTACGTCGCCACCGTCACCCAGTCCGTGTCCTGATCCCCTGATACGCACCGAACGCAATTCAATGCTGCCGCCGGCAATTACCGGGCATGTTGTATATACCTCTGGTCGTCTAGGAGAAACACGTGCGTCACGCATGTCGGAACCCCGCCGCGCTAATAAAATTGCGGGTAGCCGATGAATGGCGAGCACACTGGTATATTGGCGGCGGGATTACTGACGTGCATCACTCCGCTAGCGCCCGGCCGACGGCGCCGGACCAGGCGCCCGTCGGCCCGTCTGCGAGCGTACGGAGAATATATGGAACACTTCTTCCGCTATGGCAAGATGACCGAGCCCAGGGCCATTTCCGCAGGCAACGGCGTTCCCGGCGCCCGGAACGGCACGGATCCTCGCTCGCCGCGCGAGTACGCGAGCCAGGCGGGATTCCGCGAAAACCGGCCGGAACGGGAGATCGCTGACCGGGCTATGAGCAGACCAGTTCACCTGTGCATTCGAGACGACCTGCGGCTCCGCATCACCTCAGGCGAATGGGCCGCCGGGCAGCGACTGCCGTCGGAGACCGACCTGGCCGGCTGGTACGGCGTGGCCCGGATGACCATCCGCCAGGCCGTGGGAGCGCTGGCGGCCGAGGGCGTCCTGGTGCGGCGCCAGGGGCTGGGCACCTTCGTGGCCGACCCGATGGCCAGCCGGCGGGGCAGCTACCTGCGCAGCTATACCGCGGAGGTCCGGGGGCAGGGGCACGACGTGCGGACGCGGCTGATCCGGACCGCCATCGAGCAGCCGCCGGCCCGGTCCGGGCCGCGCTGCACCTGGGCGAGGCCACGATCGCCATTCTCGTCCGGCGGCTGCGGATCGTCGACGGGCTGCCGACGTTATTGCAGACCTCGTGGCTGCCCTACAGCCGGTTCGCCGGCCTGGAGTCTGAGCCGCTGCTGGACGGCTCCCTGTACGCGATGCTGGAAGGCCCGTACGGCATCCGCATGGCGCGGGCCAATCAGCAGGTCAGCGCCACGGCGGCGGACGAGTCCGAGGCCGGGCCGCTGGGCCTGCGGCCGCGTGACCCGGTGCTGCGCATCACCCGGACCGTCTACGACGACGTCGGCCTGGTGATCGAGCAGGCGATCGGCACGATGCGGCCGGGCTGCATCATCGAGACCACGGTCGAGCGCGAGCCCTGATCTAGTAGGCGCCGGACCCGTGCCAGACGGCCGAGAGCGTCTTCCACAGGATCTGCAGGTCCAGGGCCAGCGACCAGTTCTCGACGTAACGGATGTCCAGCCGCTCGGTCTCCTCCCAGGGCAGGTCGGAGCGCCCGCTGACCTGCCACAGCCCGGTAATGCCGGGCCGGACCGCCAGGCGGCGGCGCATGTGCCGGCCGTACCGCTGGGCCTCCCCCGGCAGCGCGGGCCGGGGCCGACCAGGGACATGTCCCCGAGCAGCACGTTGAGCAGCTGCGGCAGCTCGTCCAGTGACCACCGGCGCAAGACCGCCCCGACCCGGGTCACCCGCGGGTCCCGGCGCAGCTTGAACAGCACGCCGTCGGACTCGTTGCGGTCGGCCAGCAGAAGCTGCCGCTGCTCGGCGTCGGTGATCATGGTGCGGAACTTGTAGATGGTGAAGACCTGGCCGTCCCGCCCGACCCTGACCTGGCGGAACAGCACCGGCCCCGGGTCCCCGCCGCGGACCGCCGCGGCCAGCACGGCCAGCAGGGGGGACAGCAGGACCAGCGCGAGGGCGGCCAGCGCCCGGTCGAAGATCTCCTTGACCATGCGCTTGCTCCCGGCCAGCTCCGGATGGTCCACGTGCAGCAGCGGCAGGCCGGCCACGGGCCGGATCGTCGTCCGCGGCCCGGCCACGTCGAGCAGGGCCGGGGCCACGCACAGGTCGGTGCCCGTCTTCTCCAGCTCCCAGGCCAGCTCCCGCAGCCGGGTGCCGTCTATCTCCGGACAGCTCAGCACGGCCACGGTATCCGCCCGGAACTCGCCGACGGCGGCGGCCACCCGGTCCAGCCCGCCGGCCACCGGCACGTCAGCGATCTCCCCCGCCCCGGCCGCCCCGGCCACGCAGGCGGCGATCACCAGCAGTCCGTGGTGGCGGTCCCGGCGCAGGGACGAGACCAGGGCGGTGACCGCGGCGGCATGCCCGACGGCGATCACCCGCTGCGTGCACCACCCTCGGCGGCGCAGCCGGTGCAGGCGCTTGCGCAGCAGGTAACGCCCGGCCAGATCCAGGCCGCCGGTGGCCGGCAGCGCCACCCCCAGGTAGCCGCGGGCCAGGTCCAGCTTGCCCGCGTAGGAGACGATGGCCAGCCCGGCGGTCAGGCTGACGGCGGCGCTGAGCACCCGGCGGAACTCATCGGAGCCGAGCCCGATGAACCGCGCGTCGTAGCCCCCGGCGACCAGCACCGCGGCGCACCACAGCAGCGGCAGCGCGTAGGTCAGGGCCAGGTAGGCGGCAGGCTGGGGCTGGCTGGCGAAGCGCGCCTCGGCCGCCAGCTCCCCGGCCACCAGCGCGCAGCCCAGGTCGACGGCCGCCGCGCGCCGCAGGTAGCCACCGGTCCAGGCGCCAGCCGCGACACGCCGGGGCCGGACCGCGCGGTGCGCGCCGACCGCGCGCTGACCGGTAGTCAGGGTCATTCAGCCACCACAACATTCGACGACGGCGGGACGTGCCTAACCGTAACGGCTGACCCGGCCCGGGCGATGCTAGTAACTCGCTGTTACTCAGGGAAAAGACAGGACTGCAGGCGGGTCCGCTAGATATCCACGCAGGCATCCGCCGGCCTAGACATTCTCCGGACGACCGGAAAACGCCATCAGGGCCGGGCCGGATGACGGCCGCCGACCCTCCCGCCGCCATTCACGGGGCCAGTTGGCTAGCTAGCCGACCGCGCGGCTGCTCTCGTCCCGGTGCCAGGTGGTGAAGTCGCCCCGGGCCACCGCCCGGCGCGACCGCAGCCGGGCCACGGCGGCCACGCCGAGGAACAGCGCCACCCGGGGCGCCAGCCGCGGGTCGGCGCGGATCATCGCCGCCAGGTCGGCCGGCCGGGTCCGCGCGGTGGACGGCGGGGCCTGCGGGTCACGCTCGATCTGGGTCACCCCGGTCGCGCAGCGCACCCGGCGGCGGATCAGGTCAGCGCAGGTCCGGGGCGGATGGACGATGGCGCGGGCGGCCGGGACGACCCGCCGCTCAGCGGGCGCGAACAGCAGCGAGGCGGCCAGGTCGTCGCCGAGCAGGGGCGGCAGGGCGGCGATCCGCCGCTGGCCGGCCGGGCCGACCGCGATCACGCCCCGGCCCCACAGGCCAGCCTGAGCCTCGGGCAGGCGCAGCCAGACGTCGTAGAACCAGCGCACCGGCCACGGGCAGCCGGACAGCGCCAGCACCCGCTCCGGGGCGGCGGCCAGCACGCCCGGCTCGTCCAGCGCGGCGGCCAGCTCCTTCACGTCCGCCGCGCCCAGCTCAATATCGGCGTCGACGTAAATGCGCGGGAAATCGGCCGCCTCCTGGTGCGCGGCGGCGAGCGCCGCGTGCTTAGAGGCCACCGGAATGGACAGCACCCGCACCGACGGCCCGAATGACGCCGCGATGCGGGCGGTGTCGTCGCTGCACCCGTTAGCGACGACCAGCACGTCAAAATCAGCGGCCAGCCGGTCCGGAATTAACTGCCCGAGCAGCCGGCCGATAACGGCGGCCTCATCATGCGCGGGAATCACGATTGTGGTCATGGCCCTGGAGTATGCGAGGCGACCGCCCTCCCGGCAAGGATTTTCCGAGGCCAGCCGGGGATTTCTCGGAAAAGCCCGGGGCGACCAGTCGCGAGATAATTAGCTTTACCCTCATATGCGGGACGGGCGCCCGGCCGCGCCGCCGCCGGGGATCGCCCCGGCCCTCGGCCAGGCCATCCTCGGGACCTTTGACCTGGGTCTTTCGGCCCTGGTCCCCTGACCCGGGCCTCTTTACCGGGCCTTTATGCCCAGGCCCTTAAGACAGGGACAACGCCCCGCCCGGGACAGGGATTCCGCCTCTGGGGGCGGCCCCGGAAATCTAATGAACTGAGCCATGACAGCAACAGCTGAACCGCAGGAAAACGAAAGCAGGAAACGTCATGGCCGCCACCGCCCGCCCCGCCACCGCCACCACCACCACCGCCACTACCGCCGCCGCCCGAGCGGGCGCGCCTCACCGCCGGCGTCGCCGCCGTCAGCCTGGCCGGCCTGGCCGGCGCGGGCCTGGCCACCGCCCTGGCCGGCCCCGCCTCAGCCGCCCAGACCACCAACTGCTCCGCCGCCCCGTCCATGTGCGGCTACCCCGACGCCACCAGCACCGGCGTGCCCGCCGGCACCACCCTGACCGCCGTCCCCGCCCAGGCCACCAGCGGCACCGGCTGGACCTGGAACGCCGCCACCCAGTGCGCCGAGGTCACCGTCCCCGGCGTCACCGTCACCGGCCTGGACATCACCGGCTGCCTCGACGTCACCGCCAGCAACGTCACCGTGACCAAGGACGAGGTCACCAGCGACGGCGGCAACTTCGCCGTCAGCCTCCGCCACACCACCGGCGTCACCATCGAGAACTCCGCCCTCGGCGGCGCCGACACCGCCGCCGGCCGGGTCAGCGAGGCCATCGACGACGTCTACGGCGACTCCGCCGGCATGATCATCACCGGGAACAACATCGCCGACTTCAAGACCGCCATCCAGGTCACCACCGGCCAGATCACCGGCAACTACATCCACAGCCCCGGCTTCGTCGCCGGCGACCACACCAACGGCATCCTCGACATCGGCACCACCCAGCCCCTCACCATCACCCGCAACACCATCCTCAACAGCCTCGGCCAGACCGACGCCATCAGCCTCGACGCCACCGGATCCGGCCAGACCATCTCCGACAAGACCATCACCGGCAACCTCATCGGCGGCGGCAGCTACGCCATCTACGGCGGCACCACCAACGGCAACACCATCACCGACATCACCATCACCGGCAACGACTTCAGCCAGGCCACCTACCCCAAGAGCGGCCAGTACGGCCCGGTCGCCTACTTCACCACCGCCGGCACCGGCAACACCTGGACCAACAACACCTGGGACACCACCGGCGCCACCGTGCCATCCCCGTGAACCCCCGCCACCACCACCGGCCGTCTCGCGTTCCCGGCGTCATCGAGCACGAGCACCCGGATGCGCCCCGGCTCGCCTTCCCGGGGCGCCTGCCATTCGTCCCGATTCATTATCGCCGCCCGCCTTCGGGCCTGATCCGCGCGCCTGATGAGCCACGAGGGAAATGACGGTGGAATTGCCCGTCAGATAGGCGACCGGCGACCGGCATTCGCGCATGCCGGTGCGCCAACTTCGTGTTATATTCAATATACGCTTCGTAATCGGGTACGCGGCTGAACTCGGCGAATACCGGGACAAGCCGGACAACGGAGGCCGCCCATGTCTCCCCGAGTGCTAGTCGTTGACGACCTCCCTGAAATACGCGCGCTGGTCCGCCGGGCGCTTCGCGACCAGGCGCTGCCCCGGCTCGCGCTGGCCGAGGCGCCGAGGTGAGGAGACGACTGCGATGAGACGGCTCACGGGCCTCAGCTCGGTGGCCCTGCTGGAGGCCGCTCCGGACGCCATGATCTGCGTGGACACGGCCGGCCGGATCGTGGTGATGAATGCCCAGGCCGAGAAGCTGTTCGGCTACCGCCGGGAGAAGCTGGCGGGCCGCTCGTCCACATCCTGGTCCCGGTCGAGCTGCGAGCGGCGCACCGGGCGCACCGGGCCAGCTACGCCGAGGACCCGCGGCCCCGGCCGATGGGAGCGGGGCAGCGGCTGTCCGGGCGCCGCCAGGATGGCAGCACGTTCCCGGCGGAGATCTCGCTGTCCGCGGTCGAGACCGAGAACGGGCTGCTCATCATCGCCGCGGTGCGGGACGTGAGCGACCGGCTCCGGGATGAGGCCGAGCGGGCGCGGCTACAGGCGGACGCCGAACGGGAGCGGACCAGCCGCAAGCTGCTGCAGTCGCAGCGGCTGGAGAGCCTGGGGCAGCTGGCCGGCGGCGTCGCGCACGACTTCAACAACCTGCTCGGGGTCATCTCCAACTATGCCGCGTTCGTCAGCGGAGGTGGCCCGCGAGCCGGCCGTAGTGGACCTGGCCACGGTCCGGGAGGATATGGAGCAGATCGCGGAGCGCCCCAGCGGGCCGCCGGGCTGACCCGCCAGCTGCTCGCGTTCGCCCGCCGCGAGGTGCTGCAGCCGCAGGTCTGGAGTGTCAACGATATCGTCACCGACCTGCAGCAGATGCTCACGCGACGCTCGGCGAGCACGTCAACCTGGCCACCGGGCTGGCGCCGGACCTGGGCAACGTGCTCGTCGACCGCGGCCAGGTCGAGCAGGTCCTGGTCAACCTGGCCGTCAACGCCCGCGACGCCATGCCGCAAGGCGGGTGCCTGACCATCGAGACCGGCAACATCGAGCTGGACGAGGTCGCCGCGGCCGGCCAGGTCGACGTGGGGCCGGGGCAGTACGCCAGCCTCAAGGTCAGCGACACCGGCTGCGGGATAAGCCGCGAGGTGGCCGAGCGGGCGTTCGAGCCGTTCTACACGACCAAGCCGAGCGGCGAGGGGTCCGGGCTCGGCCTGGCCACGGTCTACGGCATCATCAAGCAGGCAGGCGGGACCGTGCGGATCTACTCCGAGCCGGGCCTGGGCACCACCGTGACGGTGCTGCTGCCCCGCACCGGCCAGGTCCGCGCGGCAGCCGAGCGCCCGGCCCCGGCGGCGGCCTGCGCCGGAGGGCTGATCCTGATCGTCGAGGACGAGCCCGCGCTGCGGCAGGTGACCCGGCGGCTGCTGGAGCGCAACGGCTACCACGTGCTCGCGGCGGCCGGCGGCGCGGAGGCCATCGCCCTGGCCGGCATCAGCCCCGGCCGCATTGACCTGCTGCTCACGGACGTGATCATGCCGGGCATGCAGGGCCAGGAGGTGGCCACGCGGTTCAGCGCCATCCAGCCCAGCAGCCGGGTGCTGTTCATGTCCGGGTACACCCAGGGAATTCTCGGCACTCAGGGAGTTCTCGCCCCCGGCGTGGAGCTTATCGAGAAGCCCTTTTCCGAGGCGTCGCTGCTCAGCAAGGTGCGCGAGGTGCTAGCCGGCTCGGCCGTCTAGCCCGCTGCCCCGGCAGGCGGCGTCAGGCCGTGGTCCCCGGGACGGTCGCGAACCCATGGAAGTGGCCGTTGAGAACCCGCCCGGCCATGGCCAGCAGGTCGGCCTCGGAGAACGGCTTTTCCACGAGGGCCACGCCAGGGTCAAGTCGGCCCTGGGAGGCCAGGACCGGCCGGGCGTAGCCGGACATGAAGATCACTTCGATCCCCGGCTTGATCAGCCGCAGTTTCTCGGCAACCTCCTTGCCCAGCATGTGCGGCATGACCACGTCCGTGACCAGCAGGTGGATCTCGCCCTGTGGCTGTCGGCGATACGGAGGGCCTCCGGGCCGTTCGCGGCGGTGATCACCTGGTAGCCGTTACGGGTGAAGATCCGCCTGGTTACCTCGCGCAGCGCCACCTCGTCCTCGACGACCAGGACAGTCTCTCCCTTGGGGACCCGCTGGTACGGCACGGGCTCGGCGACCCGGATGGCTGCCTCCGCGGTAACCGGCAGCGTGATGGTGAAGGTGGTGCCGTGGCCGGGCTCGGAGTAGATCCGGATGTCCCCGTCGGCCTGCGTGAGGATCCCGTAGACCGTGGCCAGGCCGAGCCCGGTCCCGCCGCCGTCTGGCTTGGTCGTGAAGAACGGCTCGAAGACGTGCTGCGCGACGTCGGCGGGCATGCCGGTGCCGGAGTCGCTGACCCGCAGCCGCACGTTCCGGCCCTTGCGCGCCATGGACCCCCCGGCGATGGTGTCGGCGTCCACGGTGACGTTGCCGGTGTCGATGCTCAGGGTGCCGCCGCCGGGCATGGCGTCGCGGGCGTTGACCGCGAGATTCACCAGCACCTGCTCCAGCTGGCCCGGATCGGCCAGCACCGGCCACAGGTCACCGGCCAGCGAGGTGACCAGCTCGACGTGCTCGCCGATGGTCGCACGCAGCATGTCCTCCAGCCCCGTGATGACGGTGCCCAGGTCGAGCACCCGCGGCCGGATCACGTCGCGCCGGGCGAAGACGAGCAGCTGGTGGGTAAGCCCGGCCGCCCGTTCCGCCGCTTTCCTGATCTCGCCAGGTCAGCGCTGGCCGCTTCCAGGTGCCCGGCCGCGCCGGGCCGGCCATAGCCGCGGCCGCGGCGACTTCCTCGGAGACGAAGGACACGTAATTGAGGATCACGGCCAGCAGGTTGTTGAAGTCGTGCGCGACCCCGCCGGCGAGCTGGCCGAGGCTCTCCAGACGCTGCGCCTGCGGCCGCAGTCGTTCCTTCCGCTCCCGGGCCTCGCGGTCCTCACGGCGCGCGGTGTCGGCCGTCACCTCGGACTGCTCCCGGGCCTCCCGGTCCTCACGGCGCGCGGTGTCGGCCGTCACCTCGGACCGCTCCACGGCCTCCCGGTCCTCGCGGCGCGCGGTGTCGGCCGTCACCTCGGACCGCTCCACGGCCTCCCGGTCCCCACGCCGCGCAGTGTCAGCACCAGCCTCAGCGGGCTGCCCATTCCCTGTCGGCTTGACCATGTCAAACATCCCCAGACTAGCCGGAAGGCGCCGGTAGCGCCGAGCAGCCGTTCAGCAAGAGTCGCCGCGCTGCGGGCTTTCCTCGACCCTCGACATAGCACCGGCACTAACGCGACGCTATCACTTAAAGCTAATATTTAGCTACTCTAAGTATCGAAGGATTTCGGCACCTTCGCCGCGCTCAATGGCCGGACGATTTTCCTGCCGAAGCCCGGCTAGCTGCCCGACTGGCCCTCCGCGTCGGTCAGCCGGGCGGCGTAGGCAGCGGCCTGCGAGCGCCGCTGCATGCCCAGCTTGGCCAGCACCGCGGACACGTAGTTCTTCACCGTCTTCTCGGCCAGGAACATCCGCCCCGCGATCTGCCGGTTCGTCAGTCCCTCGGCCACCAGCGCCAGGACCCGGCGCTCCTGGTCGGACAGGCTGGCCATCGGGTCCAGCAGGCCGCGCAGGCGCTGCAGCACCCGCTGGGTGGCCTGCGGGTCGAGCATGGACTGGCCGGCCGCGACCACCCGGATCGCGCCCACCAGGTCGGAGGCAGCGGCGTGCTTGAGCACGTAGCCGGCCGCGCCGGCCATGATCGCGCCCAGCAGCGCCCGGTCATCGCCATAGGAACTGAGCATCAGGCAGGCGGTTCCCGGCATGGCCGAGCGGATCTCGCGGCACACGGCGATGCCGTCGCCGTCGGGCAGGCGCACGTCCAGCACCGCGACATCGGGGCGCAGGGCGGGTATCCGGGCCAGTGCCGCCGACACCGTCCCCGCCTCCCCGGCTACCTCGATGTCGGGCTCGGCCGCGAGAATGCCGCGCACGCCGCTGCGCACCACCTCATGGTCATCGAGCACGAACACCCTGATGCGCCCCGGTTCGCCTTCCGGAGGGCCGGCTTCATTCATTTCGATTCACTTCGCCACCCGCTTCCCAGCCTGATCCGCGTGGCTGATGGGCCAGTGGGAAATGGCGCTGAAATTCCCTAGTCATTTAGACGACCCGGCAATCAGCATTCTCGCATGACAATCTCGCCAACCGCGTGTTACCTTGAGTATACGCTACGTTACTCGCCGGCGGTCCGCTGACCGGCCGGCGAATACCGGGACAAGCCGCCTGACAACGGAGGCCGCCCATGTCTCCACGAGTGCTAGTCATTGATGACCTTCCTGAAATCCGCGCGCTGGTCCGCCGGACGCTTCGCGACTACGGCTACGTGGTGGACGGCGCGGCTACGCTGGCCGAGGCCCGGCAACTCGATCCGGCGGGCTATGACGCGGTGCTGGTAGACAGCCGCCTCGGCGCGGAACACGGCGCGGACCTGATCGAGGCGCTGCGGGAGCACGACCCGGCCGCGGCCGGGCACTGCGTGATCATGACCGGCGGAACGGGCGAGGGACTGCCCGCCGGGGTGGCCTGCCTGGCCAAGCCATTCCGGGTGGATGACCTGCTGGCCGCGGTGCGGACGGCGGCGCGCCTGGCCCCGGCCCCGGCGCCCGCGCCGCCGCAGCCGTCGGCCCCGGCGGGCACCCCGGCGCAGCCGGCCCCGGAACCCGGCGCCCCGGCCGCCCGGCGCATCCTCCGGCTGCTCCGGCTGCTGCGCGAGCACGAGCACAGCTCGCTCGGTGACTACCTGCACGACGGCCCGATTCAGGAGCTGACCGCCGCCTTCCTCGAACTGCAGCTGATCCGCCGGTCGGCGGACCCCGACTTACGGACCCGGGTCACGTCCGTGCTGGACGAACTGGAGTCGGCGCTGACCGCGCTGCGCTCCCTGATGGACGGGTCCTGGCCGCCCGCGCTGGCCGGCGAGCCGGTCAGCAGCGCCATCCGGCGTCGCACCGCATGGTTGCTGGCCGCCCCGGCCGAGGTCTCGGCCGACGCCCCGGGACCGGGACCAGACGAGACCGCCATCGCCGCCGACGCCTCCGACCTGGCCGAGGTGATGCTCCTCGCCATGCAGCCCGCCGCGCCGGCCGCGACGGCCCACATCACCGTCCGCACCCGCGAGCGCCCGGCCCAGGTCATCCTGACCCTCACCCCCGGCCGGGACAGCGAGGCGGTAGGCGACCAGGTCACGGCCCAGGCCGCGCTGCGCGAGCTGGCCGGGACCCTCGGCGGCAGCCTGCAGGCCGACTTCTTCAGCCGCCAGTGGCAGGTTCGGCTCGCGCTGACCGAGGCGCCGGGGGCGGGGACCGGCCCGGTCCTCTAGACCGCCGGAATGCCGGCTGGATATCTAGCTGTCCGGACGTTGGGCGCGCGTTCGCGCCTGTCACTTTCTGTTCTCGATTAGTTACTCTAATAGTAAGATCTGGATGCCTGCACGAATAGCGTTCCCAGGCCGGGCAGCCCGGCCGCCGCGCGTCGGCGGGGCGCGGCTGCTCGGGCTGAACCCGGGCCTGCTCGACGCCCGCGAGCGGCGGATCGCCGCCGCCGCCGACCTCCTGGTGGCCGCCACGCCGGTGGTGGAGCAGACCTGGCGGGCCGCGGCCTGGACCCGGTCCTGGTCCCCTACGGCACCGACGTGGCCGCCTACCGCGACGTGGAGGCGGCCCCGCGGCCCCCGGACGTGGACCTGCCCGGCCCGGTGGCCGGCTTCGTCGGGCGGATCAACGAGCGGACCGACCTGCGGCTGCTGGAGGCGATCGCGGCCCGGGGCCGGTCACTGCTGCTGGTCGGCCCGAAGGACCCGGCCTTCGCCCGGCACCGGTTCGAGGCGCTGCGGCGGCGCGGCAACGTGCGCTGGGTCGGCCCCCAGCCGTTCGACGCGCTGCCCGGCTACCTGCGGGTCATGGACGTGGGGCTGGTGCCGTACCGGGACAGCGCGTTCAACCGCGGCAGCTTCCCGCTCAAGACGCTGGAGTACCTGGCCGCCGGGCGCCCCGTGGTGGCCACCGACCTGCCCGCCATCCGCTGGCTGGCGTCGGACCTGATCTCCGTGGCCAGCGGCCCGGAGGGCCTTCGCCGACGAGGTCGACCGGCTGCTGGCCCGGCCCCGGACCGCGGCCGAGGTGGCCCGCCGCCAGGCGTTCGCGGCGCCGCACGCCTGGTCCCTGCGGGCCGCGCAGATCTACGAGGTGATCACGGCGGACCAGCCGTCATGCGCTCGCCTGAGCGGCTAGCCCGGCGTCACCGCGGCGGGCGGGCTGGCGCCGGAGTCGCCCGCCGTGGTCCGCGCGACCACGGTGATCGTGTAGGAACGGCCGCCGGCCAGCCCGCGGATCCAGCAGAACCGGAGCCTGGACGTAGTACAGGAAGCGCCTCCCGGGGATGCCGTGGCGGTGAAGCCGAGCAGCCGTCCGCCGTCCAGGCTGGCCGGGGCACGCCACAGCACGATCGCCCCGGCGTAGCCCGGCAGGGCCGTGACCGCGGACGGCGGCTGCGGCCCGGACAGCACTGGCACGTCGCTCTGGGCGGTCCCGCCATCCCCGAGGTCGCCCTGGTTGTTGTCGCCCCAGCAGTAGCGCGCCCCGCTGGTGTCGGTGGCGCAGGCGTGGAAGCCGCCGGCGCTGACCTGGGCCAGCGTCTTGCCGTCCAGCACGCCGCCGGTGCTCACCGGCACCGGCGCGGCGGAGCTGGCCGTGCTGCCGTCGCCCAGCTCGCCCTGGTCGTTGGTGCCCCAGCAGTACGCGGCGCCGGCGGTGGTCAGCGCGCAGTTCTCGCCGAAGCCGGCGGAGACCTGGGCCAGCCGCCGCCCGGGCAGGCTCACCAGCACCGGCACGGCGGAACTGGTCATCGGGCCGGTGCCCCAGCAGTAGGCGGTCCCGGCCCGGTCCAGGGCGCAGGCATCCCACCAGCCCGCGCTGATCTGGGTCAGGCCCTGGCCGGCCAGGGCACCGCCGGTGTCCACCGCCAGCGGCACGCTGGAGTAGTCGCCGTTGCGCCCGTCGTCGCCCAGCTCGCCGAAGAAGTCATCGCCCCAGCAGTACGCGGCGCCCGCGCCATCCAGCGCGCAGGTGTCCTCGTACCCGGCGCTGACCTGGGTGAACGTCGTCCCGGCCGGGGCACCGCCGTGGTCCACGGCGACCGGCACGCTGGAGTCGGCGGTGCTGCCGTCGCCCAGCTCGCCGTAGTCGTTGTCGCCCCAGCAGTACGCCGACCCGGCGCTGTCCAGCGCGCAGGCGCCGTCGGCGCCGGTGCTGATCTGGATGACCTTCGTCCCGGCCAGGGCACCGCCGGAGTCGACGGCCACCGGCACGCTGGAGTCGGCCGTGCTGCCGTCGCCCAGCCCGCCGTCGTACCCGGCCCCCCAGCAGTACACGGCGCCGGCGCTGCCCAGCGCGCAGGTGTCCAGCCCGCCGCCGCCCCCGGCGCTGATCTGGGTGAGGGTCTGGCCGGCCAGGACGCCGCTGGTGACCACCGGCACCGGCACGGCGGAGTTGACCGTGCTGCCGTCGCCTAGCTGGCCGTAGTCGTTCTCGCCCCAGCAGTACGCCTGCCCGTCCTCCAGCGCGCACGAGTGGGCGTTCCCGGCCGCGACCGTGTCCGGCTGCACGTGGCCGCACGGTGCCGGGCCGCACGGGGCCGGGCCGGGCGGGACCCGGCACCCCGGCGGGGCGCGGCCCGGCGGCCAGCAGCAGGCCCGCCGCCAGCACGCTCGCGGCCAGGACGCGCGCCGCTCCCGGAGTGGAATACATGGGCTCCCCCTCCAACATCACCGGGAATGCTGGCAGTCGCCGCCGCGCCGTGTCAACGAGGCGCGGTAAATGCCGCCGCTGCCGTCGTTAATTCAGTCATCTAGAGCTTTCAGAATGCCCGGCCCGGGGCGGGATATCCGTCCGGCCGGGCCACGATGACATACTGCGGCACGAGGAAGTCGTCGAGCAGCCGCGCGGTCAGCCGGGATATCAGCCGCTCACGGCGGATCATGTTAATGCCGTGCACGGACTCCACCAGCCAGCCGTTGGCGGCGAAGAAGGCGCAGGCCGAGCGCCGGGTGAAGAAGCGCAGGTGCGTCCGGTCCAGGATGCCCCGCTCGCTGTAGGTCCAGGTGCCGTGGCGCAGCAGCGGCCACAGCACCGCCCGCCAGTGCCGGACGTTGGGGATCGACGCCACCATGACCCCGCCGCTGGCCAGGGTGCCGGCCGCGGCGTCCAGTGCGTCCTCCGGGCTGACCATGTGCTCCAGCACGTCGGCGCACAGGACGACGTCGAACTTGCCGACCGGGACGCGGTCGTGCGGGAACGTCCCGACCAGGACCTGGTCGAAGCCGTCGGCCGCCGCCCGGGCGGCGGCGGGATCGGGCTCGATCGCCCACAGTTCCATGCCCGGCCGCAGCGCCCGCAGCAGCCGGCCGAAGGCGCCCGATCCGCAGCCGACGTCCAGCAGCGCCCGCGAGGAATCCGGCAGGAATGGCAGTAGCTCAGCCCGGTCAAAGTCATACTTAAGCGCCGTTTCGGTCCGGCCGCCATCTTGACCCATTTAGACACGCTTTCCTCTTCGGTATCGCGACGATCAGGTTTCGGTTCCGCCAGCCAATCCCCCCGAGAATGCCGACTCCGGTGAACTCGACGTGACTATAGTAAGCACGGCCGATGGGGGGCCGCGACGCGGCTGCATTAGAAGCGTCGCAATTAAACGCGAGCGGGCGCAGCGACCGGGGCGAATGTCCGTGCTGCCGATAGGCGAGGCGGTCGGGAATGACGGCGAGAACGCACGGCCGGCACGTCGCCAGCCGGGCCGGCCGCGCTCTCCCGGCCCCGGCACCGGCGCGGGCGCCGGCTGGCCGGGGACAGCCTGGGCGGCCGGGCGGGGCGGGCGCTGTCGTGGAGCTTCGGCAGCACCCTGCTGAACAAGCTCAGCCTGTTCGGGATCGGCGTGATGCTGGCCCGGCTGCTGGGCCCGCACGTGTTCGGCACGTACGCCGTCGCGTACGTGGCCATGACGGCCCTGCTGACCTTCAACGAGCTCGGGGTGAGCCTGGCCATCGTCCGCTGGGAGGGCGACCCGGCCGAGATCACGCCGACCGTCATGACCATCTCGCTGGGCGTCAGCGCGGTCATCTACGCCGGCTGCTTCGCCGCCGCGCCGGCCTACGCGGCCGCGATGGGCGCGCCGGCCGCCGTCGGCGTGGTGCGGGTGCTGTCCGTGCTGGTCCTCATCGACGGCTACACCAACACGCCCGCGGCGCTGCTGCAGCGCCAGTTCCGGCAGGGCCGGCGGACCATCGCGGACCAGGCCAACACCTGGCTGGGCACCGGCATCACGCTGATCCTGGCCTGGTCCGGGCTCGGCGCGATGAGCCTGGCGCTGGGCCGGATAGCCGGATGCCTGGCCGGGGCGGTCCTGCTGGCGGTGTTCGCCCCGGAGTCGCTGCGGGCCGGCTTCGACCCGGCCAGGGCCCGCGCGCTGCTCCGGTTCGGCCTGCCGCTGGCCGGGTCCGGCCTGGTCACCCTGGCCGTGACCACGGCCGACCAGGTCGTGGTCGGGCACCTGCTGGGCCCGGTGGCGCTGGGCTGCTTCGTGCTGGCGCTGAACCTGGCCGGCTGGCCGATCACGATGTTCTCCCAGCCGGTGGCCAACGTCGCGCCGGCGGTGTTCGCGCGGCTGCAGCGGGACCGGCCGGCCATGGGCGCCACGTTCCAGTCGGCGGCCGGGCTGCTGTGCGCGGTGGCGGCACCGGTATGCCTGACCATCGGCGGCGCCGCCGCCCCGCTGATCGGCCTGGTGTACGGGGCGCGATGGCTGCCCGCGACGGCGCCCCTGCTGTGGCTGGGCGTGCTGGCGTCGGTGCAGATCCTGCTCCTGCTGGCCTATGACTACCTGGTCGTCGCGGGCCGGTCCCGGTTCCTGCTGATCGTCTCGGTGGCGTGGCTGGCAGCGCTGGTGCCCGCGCTGGCCGCGGGCGCCCGGCTGCACGGGATCGGCGGCGCCGCGCTGGCCGAGGCCATCGTCGCCGCCTGCGGCATCCTGCCCTGGTACCTGCGCGAGCTGCGCCGGACCGGGATCGCGCTGGCCGCGCTGGGCGCCCGCCTGGCCGGGCCGCCGCCGGGGCCGGCCTGGCCGCGCTGGCGGCGCTGGGCGCGGCCCGGGCCGCGCCCGGTGACCTGGCCGCGCTGGCCCTGTCCGGCGTCACGGCGTCGGCCGTCATCGGGCTGCTCCTGTACCGGATGCGGGGAGCGCTGACCGTGCTCCGGGC
This sequence comes from uncultured Actinomycetota bacterium, assembly GCA_963731085.1. Classification (GTDB taxonomy): domain Bacteria; phylum Actinomycetota; class Actinomycetes; order Streptosporangiales; family Streptosporangiaceae; genus DASUBV01. Next base: position 279,447 of record CAVSUF010000018.1, on the reverse strand, counting down.
CGCGCAGGCGCCGGTCGCGGCGGCCGCGCCCGCTCCCGGCCGGCTCGTGCCGGAGCCCGCCCTCCCGGAGCTAGCCCTCCCGGAGCTACCGCTCCCGGACCTGGCCCTCGCGGACCTGACCGTCCCGGACCTGGCCCTCGCGGACCTGACTATCCCGGACCTGAGCGTCCCGGACGTGATCCTCCCCGGCCCGCCGGAACCGGTCCCGGCCGGGTGGCCGGACCTCGCCGCGACCTCGCCGCTGTACCGGCTCACCGTCGCGGCCCGGCGCTGGGATCCGGCCCTGTCCCGGCCCGCCCGCCAGAACGGAGATCACTGAATGCGCTGGATCCTGCTCGGCCTGGCCCTGGTCCTGGCCGCCGCCACCGGAATCGTGCTGGCCTGGCCGCACTCCGGCGGACAGCGCGCCGCGGCGCCCGGCGCGGGAGCCCGCCCCGGCCCGGAGGCGTCCCGGCCGGCCCGGCTGCGGTCCACGTCGCCCGCCGGGGTGGCCTGCTCCGCCGACCCGGCCGCCTGCGGCTTCCCGGACGCGGCCGATACCGGCGTGCCGGCCGGCACGCCGCTGCGGGCCGTGCCCGGCCAGGTCACCAGCGGCCCGGGCTGGTCCTGGGTGACGGCCGACCGGGAGGTGGACGTGACCGGCAACAGCGTCAGCCTCCGCGGGCTGGCCATCGCCGGCACGCTGAGCATCATGAGCAGCAAGGTCACCATCGATGACGTCGCGGTCAGCCCGGCGCCGGGCGCCCCCTTCGGCATCGGCCTGCGGCACGCCACGGACGCCACCATCGAGAACACCTCCGTCACCGGCCACGACGCCGGGGCGGGCCGGGTCGGCGTGGCCATCTGCGACGTCAACGGCACCTCGGTCGGCACGGTCATCAGCCACGATGACATCACCGACTTCAAGACCGCGATCCAGATGAGCACCGGCCAGATCGCCAGCAGCTATATCCATGACCCCGGCTATGTCCTCGGTGACCACACCAACGGCATCCTCGACCTGGGCACGACCCAGCCGCTGACCGTCATCCGCAACACCATCCTGATCAGCCTGGGCCAGACCGACGCGGTCAGCCTCGACGCCACCGCCGGCGGCCAGCCGGTGGCCAACAAGACGATCGTCGACAACCTGCTCGGCGGCGGCAGCTACACGATCTACGCCGGCACCAGCCACGGCAACGTCACCCGCGATATCCGCATCTCGGGCAACATCTTCAGCCAGCAGTTCTTCCCCAGCAGCGGCAAGTTCGGCGCGGCGGCCTACTTCGCGGCCGGCGGGACCGGCAACATCTGGGCCGGGAACACCTGGGGCACGACCGGGGAGATGATCGCGGCCAGCCCCGGCACCGGGACCGGCACGGTCGTGGGGGCGGCGGACCATGCGTCCTGAGCCCGAGCCATCCGAAACGCGGCCGGACGTCGCCGTGGTGATCGTGACCTACAACAGCGCCCACGTCGTGGGCGGCCTGCTCGACTCCCTGCCCAGCGCCCTGGGCGGGCTGTCCGCCGACATCGTCGTGGTCGACAACGGGTCGGCTGACGGCACGGCGGACGCGGTCGCGGCCCGCGGCGACTGCCGCCTGGTCCGCGCCCGCAACGCGGGCTACGCCGCGGGCATCAACCGGGGCGTCCGCGAGGCGATCCCGGCCGAGGCGATCCTGGTGCTGAACCCGGATGTCCGGCTGCACCCGGGCGCCGTGCCCGCGCTGGCGGGCGCCCTGCGGCTGCCGGGGACGGGCATCGTGGCCCCCCAGGTGCGGTCGGCGGACGGGCACCTGGAGCTGTCACTGCGGCGCGAGCCGACGCTGCCGCGGGCCCTCGGCCTGACCCGGACCCGGCTGCCGGTGTTCTCGGAGTACGTCTGGGACCGCGCCGCCTATGCCCGGCCGGGCCGGGCCGACTGGGCGCTCGGCGCCGTCCTGCTGATGTCCCGCACCTGCTATGACCTGCTCGGCGGCTGGGACGAGAGCTACTTCCTGTACTCCGAGGAGACCGACCTGTCGCTGCGCGCCCGCCGCGCCGGCCTGCTGACCCGCTACGAGCCGCAGGCCGTGGCCACTCACATCGGCGGGCAGTCCGGGCGGGACCACCGGACGCACGCGATGCAGGTCATCAACCGGGTGCGGCTGTACCGGCGGCGGCATGGTGCGCTGGCCTCCTGGTGCTACTACGGCCTGACCGCGGCCAGCCAGCTCAGCCGGGTGCCGCGCGGGCACTCCGAGTCCTGGTTCGCCGTCCGGGCGCTGCTGGCGCCCGCGCTGCGGCCCGCCGAGCTGGGCTGCCCCCGGCAGCGGATGCCGCGGTGACCGGGGCGCAGGACGGCGCCGCCCGGCACCGTGACGCGGTCTCGCTGCTGACCTGTTACCTGGTGCTCCTGCTGGCCATCCCGGCCACGCTGGTGGTCGGCTCGCTGGGCCAGGCCGGCGCGCCGGCCGCGCTGCTGTCGATCATGCTGCTGCCGTGGTACCTGACGGCCCGGGTGCACCCGGCCGGCGGCCTGGACGGCGGGCGGCAGCCGGTCCGGGCCGCCGCCCTGGCGTTCGCCGCGGCGACCATCGCGGCCTACGTGTCGGCCAGCCGGTCGGCGCTGGCCGCCGCCGCGCAGAGCGGCGCCGACCGCGGCCTGCTGCTGCTGGCCGGCTGGCTCGGCATCGCGCTGCTGGCCGCCGACGGCATCGACCGGGAGGACCGGCTGCGGGCGCTGCTCGGCCGCCTGGTCGCGGGCGTCGCGGCGATGGCCGCGCTGGGGATCATCGAGTTCGCGGCCGGCGTCAACCTGGCCCAGTACATCTCGGTACCGGGCCTGTCCGTGCACGTGCCGCCGACCGACCTGATGAACCGCGACGGCCTGTCCCGGGTCATGGCCACCGCCACCCAGCCCCTGGAACTGGCCGCGGTGCTGACCATGACCCTGCCGGTGGCGCTGCACCGGGCCCGCTTCGCCGAGCCGGGGCACCGGCCCGGCGCTGGCTGCCGGTCGCGCTCATCGCGGCCGCGATCCCGCTGACGGTGTCCCGGTCGGCGTTCGGGGCCATCGCCGCGATCTGCGTCGTCCTGCTCCCGGCCTGGCCGCGGCGGGACCGGCGGCTGGCCATCGCCGTCCTGCTGGCCGCCCCGGCCCTGGCCTGGCTGGCGGTGCCGAGCATCACCTCCGGCTTCGGCGCCGCCCTGGGCCAGCTCGGCGCCGATCAGAGCACCCGGTCGCGGACCAGCGCGATCTCCTCGGCGCTGGCGCTGATCACCCATCACCCCTGGCTCGGCCAGGGGTTCCAGACGTTCTTCCCGCAGACCTGGTTCTTCGTCGATGACCAGTACGTGACGTCGCTGATCGAGACCGGGCTGATCGGGACGGCCGCGCTGGCCGGGCTGTTCGTCACCGGCTGGGTAACGGCCCGCCAGGCCAGGGCGGCGGCGGCCGATGCCCGGAACCGGGACCTGGCCCAGACGCTGGCCGCCTCGCTGGCGGCGGCGGCGGTCGCGTTCGCCACCTTCGACGTGCTGTCCTTCTCCATCGCGTCGGGGGTGTTCTTCCTGCTGCTCGGCTGCAGCGGCGCGACCTGGCGGCTGGCCCGGGCGGAGCCCGGCGCCGGCCCGGCTAGGAGTCGGCCGGATGCGGCGCGTGCCCGGCCCGCACGGACCGCCGCCGGGCCGAGCGGCGCAGCAGGAAGGCGTCAGCCAGCACCGGCACGGCCAGCGCGGCCAGGATCACCGGCACGATGAAGAGGATCATCGACCGCCCGGTCTGGCTGACATTGAGCGACGGGGCGGCCGCGTAGGACAGCGTCACCGCCCGGACCCGGCTGCGCTGGGCGACGCCGTGCTGCAGCACCGCCAGCGCCGTCGCGACCTGCGCGGTCACCGCGCGCAGGGTGGTCCGCACGCTGGCCTGGCTGCTGCCGGTGACCGTGATCAGCAGCACCGACCCGGTGGTATCGGTGGTGTACGGGGCCAGCGTCACCGAGTACGCCGCGCGAGACCCCCGCGCCGCCAGCCGCTGCGCGGTGCCGGGGGCCATGACCTCGTCGCCGACGGCGCTGGCGGTCAGCGTGAGCGACGGGCTGAAGCTGAGGTAGGGATTGCCGCCGGTCATCCGCGCCGCCGAGCGCGGCGCCAGCATCATCACCGACGACCCGGCCTGGTAGGTCCGGGGCAGGACCACCAGCGCCGCGATGATCGCGGCCCCCGCCACGGCCAGCGCCGCCGTGCCGAGAATCCAGCGCCTTTCCCAGATCTGGGAAAACCTGCTCACGCTCATATGAAGGCCCACTCCGCTAGCCGGAATCGCGTCCGGCCAGCCTATCGCGGCACGGCACGGCGCCCCGGTCATATGAAATGGACGGCCAGTCGCCGCCGCCCCGACTATCCTGGCCGCTCGGCGAATGCAGCGACCGGCGGAAGATATAAGGCACGGGGATTATGACAATCGGTCACAACGTGTCCGGAGGGCGCGCGCGGCTGGCCGCGATGACGGTGATCACGCTGGTCGCGGTCAGCATGGCCGCCGTTCTCGGCGGTACCCGGCCCGTGTGGAGCGAGAGCGCGTCGGTCATGTTCCTGCTGCCCCGCAGCCAGACCGAGGCGAATGCGTACTACCTGCACTCGCTGTCGCTCATCACCAGCGAGGAGGCATTCAGCCAGGTACTGGAAAACCCCGCGCAGCAGCAGCGAATAGACGCGGCGGGACCAGGCGCCGACGTCAGCATGCAGCTCGTCAACTTTTACAATGAGGAATACCCGGAGTATCCCGAGCCGCTGGCGACGCTGACCTCGGCCGCGCCGGGCGCGGCGCAGGCGCACCGGGGCTTCACCGCGGCGGCGGGGCGGCTGCGCCGGGTGCTGGCGCGCTGGCAGGCCCGGGACCGGGTGCCGCGGCGGGACCGCATCCGGGCGCAGGTCTTCGCCGACTCCGGGCCGGTGGCACACCGCGGATCGCTCAAGCGCGGCCTGGGCGGCCTGGCCCTGCTGACGGCCATGGCCATGGTCACCGCGTGGCGCCGCCTGGGCCGCCGGCGGGTCCCGGTCCCCCGGCCCGCAGGCGCAGTGCCTCGCGCGCGACCAGCGTGATGAAGGCGGTGTTCGTGCTCAGGTAGCGCCGGCCCAGGCGGCGGGGCTCCTGCCAGGTCCGGTACAGCCACTCCAGGCCGTGCTCCTGATACCAGGCGGGGCCCGCCGGGTGATGCCGCCGAGCACGTCGAAGGATCCCCCGACGCCGTGCACGACCGCGGCCCGGGTGCGCGCCCCCCACTGGCTCATGAACAGCTCCTTGCGCGGCGAGGACATGCCCACGAACAGCATCTCGGCGCCGGACCGCCGGATCTCGGCCGCCACCTCCGCGTCCTGGCCCGGCCCGAAGTAGCCGTCCCGGGCGCCCGCCACGACCAGGCCGGGGTACCCGGCCCGCACCCGGGCCAGCATCTGGTCCAGCACCTGCTGCCGCGCGCCCAGGAAGAACACCCTGCTGCGGCGGCTCCCGGCCTGCGCCAGCAGTTCCTGGAACAGGTCGATGCCCGCCACCCGCTCCGGTACCGGCGAGCGGACCACCCGGCTCGCCCACACGATCGACTGGCCGTCGGCCAGCACCATGCCGCAGCCGGTCACGGCGCCGCGCAGGCTCTCGTCGGCCCGCATGGCCACCACCTTGGCCGCGTTCACCATGCCCACCGACAGGTAGGACCCGCCCTCGACGGCGTCGGTGCACCGGGCCACCGCCTGACCCATGGTCAGCGGGTCCAGCGGAATGCCGAGCAGGCGACTGCGGGCAGGCTCCGTCCGGCGATGTTCCATGGCATCCTCGCTCGGGAAGGGCGGCGGGTTGGATTACTCTAAGTAACGTATCGCTACTCTGAGTCAGCACATCATCGATCGCCAGAAACGCGTTCGATTACTGAACGTCACCTCGCGGACGCGATAAGTTATCGCCGTGCGCGTATCCGAGATCTCCCAGCCCGCCGGCACCGACCTGGCCGACGGCGCCCTCGAGGCGCCGGACCTGACCGTGGCCGTGGTCGGCCTGGGCTACATCGGCCTGCCCGACGGCGGTCTGCCTGGCCACCGGCGGGCTCCGGGTGACCGGGGTGGACATCAACGCCGACGTGGTTGACCTGGTCAACCGGGGCGAGTCCCCGTTCGCCGAGCCCGACCTGTCGGTCGCCGTCAGCGGCGCCGTGGCGATGGGGCGCCTGACCGCCCAGCGCGAGATGCCGCGGGCCGGCGCCTACATCATCGCGGTGCCCACCCCGTTCGCCGAGGGGCACCGGCCCGACCTGAGCGCGGTCATGGCGGCGGCCCGGGAGATCGCGCCGGTGCTGCGCGGCGGCGAGGTCATCGTCGTCGAGTCCACCGTCCCGCCCGGCACCACCCGGTGCGTCAGCGAGCTGATCGGGGACCTGCGCCCGGACCTGCGCCTGCCCCACGACGGCGACGGGGCCGACGTGCACCTGGCCCACTGCCCGGAGCGCGTGCTGCCCGGCCGGATCATGATCGAGATCGCCGCCAACGACCGGGTGATCGGCGGCCTGACGCCGGCCTGCGCGGCGCACGCCGCCCGGCTGTACCAGACGTTCTGCCGCGGGTCGCTGCTGGTGACCGACGCCGCCAGCGCCGAGATGGCCAAGCTGGCCGAGAACGCCTACCGCGACGTGAACATCGCCTTCGCCAACGAGCTGTCCCTGATCTGCGCCACCCTGGGCCTGGACGCCTGGGAGATCCGCCGCCTGGCCAACCACCACCCGCGGGTCGACATCCTGCGGCCCGGTCCCGGCGTCGGCGGCCACTGCATCGCCGTCGACCCGTGGTTCATCATCGACGCCGCGCCCGAGGAGTCCGCGCTCATCGCCACCGCCCGCCGGGTCAACGACCAGATGCCGGCCCGGACCGCGGCCCAGATCATCGCCACCTCCCGCCGGTTCCGCGACCCGGCCATCGCCTGCCTGGGCCTGTCCTTCAAGGCCGACACCGAGGACCTGCGCGAGAGCCCGGCGGTCGAGGTCATCCGGCACCTGGCCGCCGAGCTTCCGGACACCAAGATCCTCATCGCCGACCCGCACGCGGCGGGCCTCCCCGGCCCGCTGGAGCCGCTGGGCAACGTCCAGCTGACCGACACCGCCGCCGCCCTGCGCGACGCCGACATCGTGGCCCTGCTGACCGACCACACCTGCTTCCGCTCGATCCGCCGCACCGCACTGGCCGGCAAGGTGGTCTACGACACCCGGGGCCTCTGGACGTAACGGCAGGGCGAGGAGGCGGCCCGCGCTACGGCAGGGGACCCGGCCGGCGACACGCCCGTCGCGCCGTCAACGGACTCGCGGATCAGGTCGGCGTGGCCGTTATGCCGGGCGTACTCCTCGATCATGTGCACGTAGATCCAGCGCAGCGACACCGGCGCGCCGTGGTGCAGGCCGGTGTCGTCCAGGTGCCGGGTCGCGGCGGCCGCCCGGCTGTCCTCGCACTGGGCCTGCCAGGCGGCCAGGTCGGCGGCCCAGTCAGCGCCGTCGAGCGGGTCGCAGGCTCGGCGTCCCGGCCGGGCCACAGCGGCGGCAGCGCGGGATCGCGGCGCCAGCACCCGGCGGAACCAGTTGCGCTCCACCTCGGCCAGGTGCCGGACGATGCCGTGCAGGGACAGCAGCGAGCCCGGCAGCAGGCCGGCGCCGCCGGCCCGCGTCGTCCAGGCCCTCGCACTTGAGCAGCAGGGTGGCGCGCTCGAAGTCCAGCCAGGCGGCCAGCGTCTCGCGCTCGGGCGCGGTGAACGGCGGGAAGGGCCGACCGTCCTCAAGCGTCTGTCCGGTCATAGGACGACGCTAGCCAGGCCGGCCCGGCCCGGGCTACCGGATTCGCTGCCGGCTAACGGCGTTACTGGGTCACGGGGAAGCCGAGGTTGACGCCGCCGTGGCTGGGGTCGAGCCAGCGGGAGGTGACGGCCTTGCCCCGGGTGTAGAAGTGGACGCCCTCGGTGCCGTGCACGTGGGTGTCCCCGAACAGGGACGACTTCCAGCCGCCGAAGGAGTAGAACGCCATCGGCACCGGGATCGGCACGTTCACGCCGACCATCCCGACCTCCACCTCGTGGGTGAACCGCCGGGCGGCGCCGCCGTCGCTGGTGAAGATGGCCGTGCCGTTGCCGTACGGGTTGGCGTTGATGACGTCCAGCGCCCCGGCGTAGCTGCCCGCCCGGACCACCGACAGCACCGGGCCGAAGATCTCGTCGGCGTAGCAGCCCATCGCCGGGCTCACGTGGTCGAGCAGGCTGGGGCCGAGCCAGAAGCCGTCGGCGTCGCCGGTCGACCGGGTGCGCCGCGGCCGTCGATGGCCAGCACCGCGCCCTGCGCCACGCCCGAGTCCAGGTAGGACGCGACCTTGTCCCGGTGAGCGCGGGTGACCAGCGGGCCCATCTCGGAGTCGGCGTCGTCGCCCGGCCCGACCCGCAGCCGCGCCACCCGCTCGGTGATCTTGGCGACCAGCTCGTCGCCGACCGGGTCCACCGCCACCACGACGGAGATGGCCATGCACCGCTCCCCGGCCGAGCCGAACCCGGCCGAGACCGCCGCGTCGGCGGCCAGGTCCAGGTCGGCGTCGGGCAGCACCACCATGTGGTTCTTGGCCCCGCCCAGGGCCTGGACCCGCTTGCCCGCCGCGGTGCCGGTCTCGTAGACGTAGCGGGCGATGGGGGTGGACCCGACGAAGCTGACCGCGCGGACGCCGGGGTGGGCCAGCAGCGCGTCGACGGCGGGCTTGGCCCCGTGCACGACGTTGAACGCGCCGTCCGGCAGCCCGGCCTGCGCCAGCAGCTCGGCCAGCAGCAGCGAGGCCGACGGGTCCTTCTCCGAGGGCTTCAGCACGAACGTGTTGCCGCAGGCCAGCGCGATGGGGAACATCCACATCGGGACCATGGCCGGGAAGTTGAACGGGGTGATGCCGGCCACGACGCCGAGCGGCTGGCGGATCGAGTAGGCGTCGACCCCGGACGACACGTTCTCCGAGAACGACCCCTTGATCAGGTGCGGGATGCCGCAGGCGAAGTCGACCACCTCCAGGCCCCGGGCCACCTCGCCGGCCGCGTCGGCGGCGACCTTGCCGTGCTCGGCGGTGATCAGCGCGGCCAGGTCGGCCTGGCGGGACCGGACCAGCTCGCGGAACGCGAACAGGACGCCGGCCCGGCGGACCACCGAGGTCTCCCGCCAGCCCGGCAGCGCGGCGGTGGCGGCGGCCACGGCGGCGTCCACCTCGGCCCCGCCGGCGTAGTCCACGGTGCCGCTGACCTGACCGGTGGCCGGGTTGTAGAGGTCGCCGCGGTGCCCGGCCGGGCCGGTCCACGGCTTGCCGCCGATCCAGTGCGTGCGGTGCTGCCCGTTCCCCATGACGCTGTCCTCCCGGCTCGCCGGACCTGCCCTAGCCCAGTCTGCCGCCGGGGAGCAAGGCGGCCAAGTGACAACCTGTCAGCCCGGGTCCCGTCACGGGCGGCGGGCGACGCCGCAGTAGGTCGCGCGTGACCCGTCGGTGTCGGCGGCGCTCAGGTCCTCGGCTCCCCACAGGCCCACGTAGGCCAGCTCCGGCTCGGCGCCGGGGTGCGGCGGCACCAGGTCCAGCCCCTCGAAGAACCGGGCCACGTCGGCCCGCGACCGGAGGAAGACGCTGGACTGGGCGCTCGAGTACAGGCCCAGGCCGCCCGACACGATCCGCGGCGGCAGGTTGTCGCTGGTCGAGTGCGACAGGGCCAGGTAGCTGCCGGGCACGGTGGCGGCCATGTACCGGGCGACCAGCTCCCACGGATCGCTGTCATCCGCGATGAAGTGCAGGACGGCCGTCATCAGTACCCCGACCGGCGCGCTGAAGTCGATCAGGCGCCGGAGTTCCGGATGGCCGAGCACTCCCGCCGGGTCGCGGACGTCCCCGGTGATCACCGCGGTCCGGCCGCCCGGCGCCACCAGGGCCGAGCCGTAGGCGGCCACCATCGGGTCGATGTCGACGTAGACCACGCGGGACCCCGGCGCCGCGGCAGAGACCGCCTGGTGGGTGTTGTTCTGCGTCGGCAGGCCCGACCCCAGGTCGATGAACTGCCGGATGCCCTGCCTGGCCATCCAGACGGCGGCCCGGCCGTGGAATCCCCGGTTCGCCCACGCGGCATCGGCGATCTCGGGCACCAGCCGCCGGATCTGCTCGGCCATCTTCCGGTCGGACTCGAAGTTGGCGGTCCCGCCGAGGTAGTAGTCATACAGCCGGGCCGGGCTCGGCAGCGCCGGGTCCACGCCCTCGGGCACCACGTCAGCCTCAGGCATTCCTCATCCTCTCCGGCTTGGCCGGCGTCCGGCCGGGCATCGGCGACACCGCGCCGGAAACCGTAGCACGCCGCCCGAGCGGGTTCCTGCCCGAGGTTGACAGTGTGTAAGTTCGGAGGTCAGAGCGGAGCGGAGGATGGCGATGCTGCCGACCGTCGCGGAGGTGCTGGCGCTGGACCCGGTGCGGCGCGGCGCGCCGCGGCTGCTGGCCGCCGCCGACCGGCTGGACGCCCCGGTCCGCTGGGTGCACGTGATCGAGCTGGCCCAGGCCGCCCACCTGCTGCGCGGCGGCGAGCTGGTGCTGTCCACGGGGATCGCGCTGCCGGGGGACGCGGCCGGGCTGAGCGCCTACGTGGCCGACCTGGCCTCGGTCGGCATCAGCGCGCTGGCCGTGGAGCTGGGCTCGCGGTATGCCCGGAGCCTGCCGCCGGCCCTGGTCGCGGCGGCCGCGGCGCACCGGCTGCCGCTGGTCATGTTCGAGCGGGAGACCCAGTTCATCGAGATCACCGAGGCCGTGCACGGCCTCATCATCGACAGCCAGCTCGCCGAGCTGCGGGCGGCCGAGCGGCTGCACCAGGTGTTCACCGAGCTGGCGGTGTCCGGGGCGCCGGCCGAGGAGGTGGTGCGGCAGGCGGCGGCGCTGGCGGGCTGCCCGGTCATCCTGGAGAACCTGACCCACCAGGTACTGGCCTGCGCGGCCGGGACCCAGGACGCGGCCGGCCTGCTGGCCGGGTTCGCGGCCCGGTCCCGGGCGGTCACGGCGGCGGGCCGGACCGGGTACGACGACGCGTCCGGCTGGCTGGTCACGGTGGTCGGCGCCCGGGGCCAGGACTGGGGGCGGCTGATCATGGTCCGCGGGGCGCCGCCCGCCCCGCGCGACCTGGCCCTGCTGGAGCGGGCCGCCACCACGCTGGCCCTGGGCCGGCTGCTGGACCGGCAGCGGGAGAGCCTGGAGCGGCAGGCCCACCGGAGCATCCTGGCCGCGTTGCTGGGCCACGGCTACGGCGACCCGGCCGAGGCGCCGGCCCGCGCCCGGGCGCTCGGCGTCCCGGTAACCGGCCGCCGCCTGCTGGCCGTCGTGGTCCAGACCTCAGGGCCCGCGGGGGCTAGCGGCGGCGGGGGCGGCACCGCCGTTACTAATATCCCGGGTGATCCGGGGCTGGCCGGGCCGGCCCGCAGCGCGTCGGTGGCGGACGCGGTGGCCGAGGCGTGCCGCGCGCAGCGGGTGCCGGCGCTGGTCGCGGCCCTGGATGACAGCCGGGTCGCGGCGCTGCTGTCGCTGCCGGGGCGGGCCGACGCGGACGCGGTGCTGGCCCAGCTGGCCGCGCTGCTGCGGCCCCGGCTGCAGCGCGGCGAGGTGATCGGCGCGGGCTCGGTGGTGGAGTCGGCGGCCGGGGTCCAGCGCACCTTCCTGGAGGCCGGGCAGGTGGCCGCGGCGGCCGCCCGGGCGCCCGACCGGGCGGCCGTTCTACCGGCTGCCCGACCTGCGCCTGCGCGGCCTGCTGCACCTGCTGCGGGACGATCCGCGGCTGCAGTCGTTCGCCGAGCGCGAGCTAGGGCCGCTGCTGGTGCACGACGACGCCCACGGCACCCAGCTCATGGCCGCGCTGACCGCCTACCTGGAGGCGGGCGGCAACAAGGCCGAGGCGGCCAAGCGCGCCCACCTGGCCCGGCCCACGCTGTACGAGCGGCTGCGGCTGATCGAGGCGGTGCTGGGCACCAGCCTGGAGCCGGCCGAGTCGCGGCTGTCGCTGCACGCGGCCCTGCTGGCCATGCAGGCGGTAGCCGCCCCGGCTCAGCCGCCCGGCGGGGGCTGGGGCGGGGCGGGCGGCTCCGAGCCCGGGTAGCCGCCGGCCGGCGGGTAGCCCGGCGGCGGGGGCGGGTAGCCGCCGCCCTGGGGGTAACCGCCCGGCTGGGGATAGCCGCCCTGCTGCGGCGGGTAGCCGCCGCTGCTGCGGGTAGCCGGGCTGCTGCGGGTAACCGGGCTGCTGGGGGTAGCCCTGCTGCGGGTAGCCGCCGGGGGCGTCGCCGGCCGGGGCGGCCACCAGCCGGTAGTACATCAGCGTGACGATCAGCGCGGTGAACGGCGCCACCAGCGACCCGGCTACCACGGTGGACAGGCCGTTGCGCAGCGCCAGCGGCAGCGCGAACAGCAGCAGGCCCAGGATCAGGCTGACCGCGAACAGGATGATCCAGGTCACCACCAGGGTGCCGAAGACCTGCAGGCCGTGCCGCTTGACCAGCTGGAAGCTGCGGCCGAAGGCGTTCAGCGCCCCGGTCCGCTCCAGCACCACGACCGGGATCAGGACCGCCCAGATGGTCAGCAGGACCAGGCCCGGCACGATGATGAAGAGGAAGCCGATCCCGATGGCGATGCCGGCCAGCAGGCCCGCCGCCGCCACCGGCGCCAGCACCTGCGTCCCGGCCGCCAGCGTCTGCCCGACGGACAGGTCAGCGCGGCCGTCGCGGATGTCCTGAACGGACTTGACCAGCGCGGCCTGGACCACGAAGCCGGCCACCAGGCTGATCACGATGCCGAGGAACAGCACCAGGAAGCCGCCGGCCAGCGACAGGACGCCATCGACGATGGCCGCCGCCAGGTAGATAACGAAGGCGATGCCGATCAGGTGGGCCGCGTGCGCACGGTACATGGCCCATGCTTCGCCGAAAATGCCCGAAAGTGGGTTCATGCGGGTGATCGTAACGTGACCGGCGCCGCTCGCCGGGCGACCTGCCCGGGATGTGTCAACCTGGCCTCCGGATGATGGGCGTATCACGACGTTCTGACCGGTTCGCCCGGCCTATCCGGGTGGCCGCGGCCCTGGCAGATGATCTCACAGTACACAATTGAATCCGTCACAGAACTGGCTAATCGCTACGGATTCAGTTGACACATTGGGATTGCATGGCACGATGGACTACTGAAGGAGGACGACCCATGGCGCACACGCCGGGTACCCCGCTCATTTCCGGTGCGCGGTCTCGCGGCGGCCCGAACGGCCGGGACGCCGACAGCGTCCGGGTGGTCCTGGACGATGTATCGAAGCAGATTATCGAGCAGCTTCAGCAGGACGGCCGCCGCTCCTACGCGGCGATCGCCAAGGCGGTCGGGCTGTCCGAGGCCGCGGTGCGCCAGCGGGTGCAGCGGCTGATCGAGATCGGCGCGATGCAGATCGTCGCGGTCACTGACCCGATGACGCTCGGCTTCCTGCGCCAGACCATGATCGGCATCCGCTGCGGCGGCGAGCTCGAGCGGGTCGCCGAGCACCTGGCCAGCATGTCCGAGATTGACTACGTGGTGATCACGGCCGGCTCGTTCGACCTGCTGATCGAGGTGGTCTGCGAGAACGACGACCAGCTGCTGTCGATCCTGGCCCGGGTACGTTCGATACCGAGCGTGACGGCGACCGAGTCTTTCGTGTACCTCAAGCTGTGCAAGCAGACCTATAGCTGGGGCACGAGGTAGCCGGAGCACGGATAAGCACCAACAGGCGGAAGGTTACGGGGGCGCAGATGACGGACTACGGCAACTACGCGGAGCTTCAGGAGAGCGCCAAGCGGCACATGTGGCTGCACTTCACCCGCATGTCCTCGTTCAGCGACGCTGACATCCCCGTCATCGTCCGCGGCTCCGGGGAGTATGTCTACGACCAGCGGGGCAAGCGCTACCTGGACGGCCTGGCCGGCCTGTTCGTCTCCCAGATCGGGCACGGGCGCACCGAGGTGGCCCAGGCCGGCGCCCGCCAGGCCAGCGAGCTGGCCTACTTCCCGCTGTGGTCCTACGGGCACCCGCAGGCCATCATGCTGGCCGAGCGGCTGGCCGGGCTGGCCCCCGGCGACCTGAACCGGGTGTTCTTCACCACCAGCGGCTCCGAGGCGGTGGAGTCGGCCTGGAAGCTGGCCAAGCAGTACTTCAAGACCATCGGCCAGTACGGCCGGTACAAGGTACTGAGCCGCGACATCGCCTACCACGGCACCTCGATGGGCGCGCTGGCCATCACCGGCCTGGCCGACATCAAGTACCCGTTCGAGCCGCTCACGCCGGGCGGCGTCCGGGTGCCCAACACCAACTTCTACCGCGCGCCATCGTTCGTGGCGCAGGACCGGGCCGCGTTCGGGCAGTGGGCCGCCGACGAGATCGAGCGGGCCATCCTGCGCGAGGGCCCGGAGTCGGTGGCGGCGGTGTTCCTGGAGCCGGTGCAGAACTCCGGCGGCTGCTTCCCGCCGCCACCCGGCTACTTCGAGCGGGTCCGGCAGATCTGCGACACCTACGGCGTGCTGCTGGTATCCGACGAGGTCATCTGCGCGTTCGGCCGGCTGGGCCACTACTTCGGCTCCGAGCGGTACGGCTACCAGCCCGACATCATCACCTTCGCCAAGGGCGTCACCTCCGGGTACGCCCCGCTGGGCGGGATGGTGGTGAGCGACCGGCTGATGGAGCCGTTCGCCCGGGGCGAGGCCAGCTTCCTGCACGGCGTGACGTTCGCCGGGCACCCGGTCTCGTGCGCGGTGGCCATGGCCAACCTGGACGTGTTCGAGAAGGAGGACCTGCTCGGCAACGTGCGGGCCAACGCCGGGGCGTTCCGGTCCGCGCTGGAGACGCTGAGCGACCTGCCGATCGTGGGCGACGTGCGGGGCGAGGGCTACTTCTACGGCATCGAGCTGGTCAAGGACAAGGCCACCCGCGAGACGTTCAGCGACGAGGAGTCCGAGCGGCTGCTGCGCGGCTTCCTGTCCCACGCCCTGTACGACGCCGGGCTGATCTGCCGGGCCGATGACCGCGGCGACCCGGTCATCCAGCTGTCCCCGCCGCTGACCTGCGGGCCGCAGCACTTCGCCGAGATCGAGCAGATCCTGCGCGGCGTCCTGACCCGGGCCTGGGCACAGCTCTGACCGGAGCAGGCCGCGAAAGAGTGTCAGTTTGATGACGCCTTCCGCTCGCCGGGCATGCCCGGCGAGCGGAAGGCGGATGACTCAGGGGCCGGGCGAATGCCGCAGGGTCGGCGCGGGGCACGCCGGCGACGATTCCGACGCTGAGGGGCAGATGGTCACGCAGGGGGAGCTGGCGAGGCTGCACGAATTACTCCGGGAGTGCCTCGTCCAGGTAGACGGCCGCGAGGGCCAGCGTGTCACGGTCGGCTTCATGGTCGCGCCTGGCTACCTGTTGACGACGGCGCACGCGGCGGGGCGGGCGCCGGGAGCCACCGTGACCGGGTCATGGCATGGCCGCGCATGGTCCGGGCAGGCCCGGTTCGCCAGCCCAGCAGCCGCCGGGGGGCGCGGCTCCGGACATCGCCGTGGTACAGCTGGCCGACGCCCTCGACCATCCGTGTGCACGGCTGGCGCACCGGGACCCGGCCCGCGGCACCCAGCTGTCGGCGGCCTGGCCGCGGGAGCGGCCCGACGGCGCCACGGGGCAGTTCCCGGTCCTGTCGCGCACGGCGCGGGGCCGGACCCGGCCGGCGCGGGCTGGCAGGCCACGGCCAGGGCGGCCTGCTCCGCCTGGTCGGCGACCGACTCGACCTGGGCGCCTGCGGCGCCCCGGTGCTGAACCTCAGTACCGGGGAGGTGTGCGGGCTGGTCAGCGTGGCCGGGCCGGACCCGGACAGCTACGCGGTGCCGGTCAGCTACCTGCGGGAAGCGCTGCCTCCGGGGCTGGCGCGGGACATCTTCCGGGCGCACGACGAGTACCACGGCCGCACGCCGACGTGGCCTGCGGCGCAGGAGCCGCTGTGGCGGGAGCTGAGCGCCCGCGCCCAGGACTACCAGGCAATGCTGGCACTCGCGCCGCCGGTGCTGCCCGCGCCCCCGGTCCTCGCCCCGCCGGACGAGGCGGAGCTGCTGCGGCTGGTGGCGCTGGTGCCGTCAGGCGGCCTCGCCGACCACCCGGTGCGGCTGCATCGCCTGGCCGCCGGGCCGGGGCTGCAGCCCCTGCCGGGCGAGCTCGGGCACGTCCGGGACCTGGTCTACCTGCTCGGCGACTACCCGCACCGGCGGGGCGAGCCGCACCCGCTGATCCTGCTGGCCGAGCTGCTGGCCCTGGACCAGCGGGCGGCCCGGCCATCGCTGGCGGCCGGGCTGCGCCGCTGGGCCTGGCGGATCGCCGGCGCCCAGGGCACCTCCGGCGGCCTGGGCCAGTGGCGCCGGCAGCAGGCCGTCGCGGTGCCCGGCGCCGCGTCATCCGGCGTGCCCGGAACCAACGATGTGATGTCCGTTATTGCCAAGGTGGAAAATGACGCGCTGACCCGGGACCGTTACCTGCTGACCATGTGGCTGTATGAGTCCAGCGTCAGCGTGACGGTTTTCGCCCGGGACGAGACGGCCTATCCGCTGGCGGAGGCCATGCGGCGGCTACGGCTGCGCGTGCCCGAGGCCATGGGACGTCTGGACGGGGATGCCATGATCGAACTGGTGCTCCCGCTGGACCTGATGGACGAGCAGGTCGACCGCTGGCGGGTGCCCGGCCGACCCTATCCGCGGGCCAGCCGCCGCGATCAGCTAGTCCGCAGCCACGCCCTGCTCGGCTATAGCCATCCGGTCGTCGTCCGCGACCTCGACCGGTTCTCTGACCAGGAAAGCCGAAATCTTGCTCGCTTGCGCTGGGACGTGCTCAGCAGCCAAATTAAAGGTGTCTGTCTTGAGTGGGTGGACTGCGAGGGGATCCGTGATCTCGACGAATTATCCGAGTTGCTTTCGGCGCCGGAGCACGCCGCCCTCGCCATTCCGGGACCGGCCGGCCGGAGCCCTGGCCTGCCCTTCCTCGAGACAGCCGTGCAGGCCGGGGTCCCGCTGGCCATCTGGCGCCGGACGCCGTGCCTTGATCACGACCCGCCGGACGGGCGTCCTTGCTCCGGGGAGCGATTCCGGGCAGATATCGAGCGAGGTATCGCCGCGACAAAACTTGACGCATTACCGCACAGGGTGCGGCAGCTCCGGATCCCGCCCCGCACTCCCACAGATTCGGACGGTTATATCGCGCGCGATATCGTCCTTTTGTGGGACAATCCCGATAGGGGTCCGCGACCCTGGCCGCTGCACGGCCCGTAACCACCCGCTCGAGGACACGCCGAGATGACGGACTGGCTGATCTACAGCGGGACAGGCAGCCAGCATGCCCGGATCGGGGATTTACCCCCGCCGCCGCCATGGCGGCAGTTCGACGGCGGCCCGGTGCTTCCCTCACTGGACAGCCAGAACGGCGCGCAGCACCTGGGCAGTCTCGCGGACCTGCGGGCGGCGCAGAGCTACCGGGCCGACCCTGAGGCAGTGGAGCTGGTCAACGCGGCGCTGTACCTGCGGCGCCCGCTGTTGGTAACCGGCAAGCCGGGCACCGGCAAGTCGGGCCTGGCGTTCTCGGTCGCCTGGGAGCTGGGCCTTGGCCCGGTGCTCCGGTGGCCGATCACCAGCCGATCCTCCCTGCAGGAAGGTCTGTACTCCTACGACGCGATCGGGCGCCTGCAGGACGCGGGCCGGGGCGACGGCAGGGCCGATGACGCGGGTCCAATCATCGGCGACTACGTGCGCCTCGGGCCGCTCGGGACGGCCCTGCTGCCGTACGAGCGCCCCCGGGTGCTGCTCATCGACGAGATCGACAAGAGCGACGTCGACCTGCCCAACGACCTGCTGAACCTGTTTGAGTATCCGGAGTACCGGATCCCGGAGCTGACCAGGGTCGCGGACCGGGTGCGCGACGTCCCGGTCCTCAGCCACGACGGCGAGGCCCGCGTCACCGTTAGCGCCGGGCTGGTCCGCTGCCACGCGTTCCCGCTCGTCGTCCTGACCAGCAATGGCGAGCGCGAGTTCCCGCCGGCGTTCCTGCGCCGCTGCCTGCGGCTGGACCTGCCTGAGCCCGACCCCGAGCAACTGGCCGGGATCGTCAGCCGACACCTCGGCACGGAGCTGGCGCAAAGCGCCCAGGACCTGCTGGAGCAGTTCGTGGACAGCCGCCGCAGCGGGGACCTGGCCGCCGACCAGCTGCTCAACGCCGTGTACCTGACCTCCTTCGCGGCACGCGAGCCGGGCGCTGACCGCAGGCGGCTGGCCGGGCTGCTGCTGCGTCACCTGGGGACGGCGTACTGACCATGAACGTCTCGGGATTCGTCGACCTCCTGGACCGCACGGGCCTGGACCCGACGCCCCTCGGGGTCTGCGAGATCCTGTGGCTGGCCCAGTACGCCCGGCCGCCGCACGCGCCGGGCCAGGCGGGACCCGGCCCCGGCAGCGCGGCGCGCAGGACCCCGGTCGGCACTGCCCCGACTGCGGGCGGCGCCGCCGCCCCCGCTCGGGGCTCCCCGGCCCCGGGCGGCCCTGCCCCTGCCGTCCCGGCGCGGGGTCCGCACGGCCCCGCCGCCACGGCCCCGGCGGGGGCCGGCCCGACGGGCCGGGCGGGTACCCGCCGGGCCGGCGGGTACCCCTGTACCTGGCGACTGGGCAGTCCGGCCCCGGCCGGGCGGAGCCGGTGCAGGTCCCGGCCAGCCCGGCCCTGCCGGGCACCCTCGGCCTGCTGCGGGCACTGCGCCCGCTGAAGCGGCAGGCGCCCGACCCGGCACAGCTGGTCGTGGACCAGGAGGCTACGGTGACGGCCACTGCCGAATGCGGCGGCCGGATCATGCCCGTGCTGGCGCCCCGGCGGGACCGGTGGCTGTCGGCCGAGCTGGTGATCGATACTGCCCCGGCCATGGCAATGTGGGCGACGCTCGCCGGCGAGCTGCGGGTGCTGCTCGAACGGCTCGGCGCGTTCCGGGAGGTGCGGACGTGGCAGCTGCGCACTAGCGGGGGCGCGGTGCTGGGCGTGAGCCAGCCCCGCCAGCGGGTCCTGCGCGACCCTGGGGAGCTGGCCCGCGGCTCGGGACGCCAGGTGCTGCTGGTGCTGACCGACGGCGGCAGCGAGGCGTGGTACTCCGGCGCGATGGGGCGGGTGCTGCGCGGGTGGGGTCGGGCCGGCTCGCTCGCGCTGATCCAGCCCCTGCCGCAGCAGCTATGGTCGCGCACCGCGCTGTCGCCCGTGCGCGGCCGCCTCACCTCGGGCCGCGGCGCGGCGCCGAACGCCAGCCTGAGCTTCCGCCCCTACGCCCGGCGGACCCGCAGCCCGGCCGACGCCGTCCCGGTGCCGGTCCTGGAGCTCGGCGCGGACTGGCTGCGCGGCTGGGCCGGCTTCGTCGGCAGCAGCGCCGGCGCGGCCCTGGACTGTGCGGTGACGCTGACCGCCACGGCTGTCCCGGCGCCTGCGCTGGCCGACCCGCCGGGTCGCAGCCCCGACGAGCGGGTCCGCCACTTTGCGGAGAACGCCAGCCCGGAGGCGCTGCGGCTGGCCACTTACCTGGCCGCAACGCCTATGAGCCTGCCGGTGATGCGCCACGTGCAGCGGGCGCTGCTGCCGGAGTCGCGGCCCTCGCACCTGGCCGAGGTCATGCTCGGCGGGCTGCTGTCGCCATCGGGCTGGCCGGGCCGGCCTGATTCCCCGGAGGAGTGGCACTACGAGTTCGCCGACGGGGTCCGCGACATCCTGCTCGGCAGTCTAGGCCGGTCAGACGCGCTGCGGGTACTGCACGCGGTGTCCGAGCGGCTGTCGGCGAACTTCGGCCGCCGCGCTGACAGCTTTACGGCCGCGCTGGCCGCGCCGCAGGGCAGCCCGGGCATCTCGCTCGCCGAGTCGAGCCGGCCGTTCGCGGTGATCGCCGCGCAGGTGATCCAGCGGGTCACCGGGCGCTTCCCACCGGAGCCCGCGGCTCCCCCGGCCGACCCGTCCGCGCCGGGCGGGCAGGATCCGGCCCGCCTGATCCGGCAGGCCGAGCAGGCGGCCGGGCTGCTGCGCCCCGGTGCGAGCCCCGCGGATCTGAACCGGGCCATCGGCCTGTGGCAGGCGGCCCTGGACGGGCTCGCCCCGGGCGACCCGCGCCGCCCGGCGGTCCTGGTACGCCTGGGCGGCCTGTTCCTGGGGCGCTACCAGGCCACCGGGGTGGCTGAGAACGCCGACCGGGCCGTCGCCAGCCTGCGCGACGCCCTGGACGGCCCGGGCTGCCGGGACCGGACCGCCCGGCCGCCACCGCCCAGCTGGCGACCGCGCTGAAGCTGCGCTTCGCCGCGACCGGGCAGCTGCCCGACCTGGGCGAGGCCGCCGCGACTCTGGCCGAGGCGGTCGCCGATACCCTGCCAGGACCGCGCCGGGCGGCGCTGCTGAGCGAGCTTGCCGCCGTGCACGGCCTGCGCTTTGCCCGGACCGGCAGCGCGGCCGACGCGGACGCGGCAGTGACCGCGGCGCGAGCGGCGGTTACCGATGCGGAAGCCGGCCATGACGACGCAGGCAATGACGGGAACGGCGATGCCGGGCGGGAGTTGGCCCGCTACCGGGGCCAGCTCGGCGGGCTTCTGCTGCGCCGGGCGGGCCTGCGCCCGTCCGGCGACGCGCGGGCCGACCTGGACGAGGCGATAGCGGAGCTGCGCGCCGCAGCCGCGCCAGGCCATCCCCGGGGCAGCCGAGCTGGTCGCGGATGACCTGGCCACGGCGCTGCGGAGCCGGGCCGCGGTGCCGGGTCAGGACGCGGGCGATGACCTGGACGCCGCGGCTGCCGTGCTGCGCGGGGTCATCCGGCGCGGGAGACCCGAGGACACGGCCCGGCCGTCGTGGCTGGCCGGGCTCGGCGACACGCTCGTGGCGCACAGCGGGCTCGCGGGCAGCGGCGACGCCGCGGAGGCGGACCTGCGGGAGGCCGTTGCCTGCTACCAGGAGGCCGCGGCGGCGATGCACCCGGCGGGCAGCGAGCTGGCCCGGTGTCTGGCCGACGCCGGGATGGCCCTACGCCTGCTGGCCGCCCGCACAGGGTCGGCCACCAACCTCGGCCAGGCTGTTCAGGCCCTGCGGGCCGCCCTGCCGCAGACCGGTGCGGCGAGCCCGCTGCGACCCCGGCTCATGGCGGAGCTGGCTGCCGCGCTGCGGACCCGGTTCGATCAGGACGGCCGGCGTGGCGACCTGATCGAGGCAGCTGACCTGCTTCGCAGCGCGGCGGAGCTGGTCCCCACGGGACCTGCCGGACAAGCCGGGCTCCGAGCCATGCTCGCCGCGGAACTCGCCGGCGTGCACGAACTGGCCCACACCCGCACCGGCGCACCGGCCGACCTGCTGGCGGCAGCGCGGGCCTATCAGGACGCGATCGCCGCCGACCCGCCCGGCGAGCCGGCCTGGCAGCTGGGGCTCGGCCGGGTGCTCGCCGCGCTCGGCCGGGACGCCGAAGCGATCGCGGTCCTGGACCGGCTCATCGCCGACCAGCCCTTGATGGCGGAAGCCGTGGGCCTGAGACGGAGACTGCGGTCGTGAAGCCGTGGCTGCGCAGCAGGGCCGCGCTGAGATGGGTCGCCCTGGGCTTGGTGATCGGGGCCGTGTCGGGCGGGCTGGCCGTCGCGTTCGAGGAGACCCTGCTCTTCGGCACGCACCTGCTGCTCGGCCTGGCCGGGTACCAGCCCGCGACGCTGGCCGGGGACCCTGGCGGGTTCCACCCGGCCACCGCCTTCGCGCATCCGTGGGCGATCCCGCTGATCGCCGGGGCCGGGGCGCTGGCTGCTGCTGCCCTCGTGTTCTGGGTGGCGCCGGAGACACAGGGTCACGGCACCGACGCGGCCATCTCGGCAATCCACCACGCACCGTCCGGCCTGCGGGCGCGGGCGACGGCGGTGAAGATGCTGGCCTCCGCCGTCACGATCGGGTCGGGCGGTTCGGGCGGCAGCGAGGGACCGACCGCGCAGATCGCCGCGACCGCGGCCTCGGTGCTGGCCCGCCGGCTGCGGCTGACGCCCGAGGACGCCCGCACGGCGGTGACGACCGGCCTGGCCGCAGGCGTGGGCGCGATCTTCCGGGCGCCGCTGGGCGGCGCGATGCTCGGCGTGGAGCTGCTGTACCGGGACGACATGGACCCGTCGATGCTGGTGCCCTGCCTGATCGCGTCGTTCGTCTCCTATCTAGAGTTCGGCGCGGTGTTCGGGTTCGCGCCGATGTTCGGGCGGCAGGCCGCCGGCCTCGGGCTGCCCGGGCAGCTGGTCACCTATGCGGTCCTCGGCCTGGCCGCCGGCGGCCTGGGCCGGCTGTACTCGTTCACGTTCTACAAGGCGGCGGCCTGGTTCGGCACCTGGAGGGTGCCGCGGGCGGTCCGGCCGGGTATCGCCGGCCTGGCCACGGGGCTCATCGGGCTGGCCGTGCCGGGCGTCCTCGGCACCGGCTACGGCACCATCCAGGACCTGCTGGAGCCGCACCGCGTGGCGCAGATGTCGGTGCTGGTGCTGCTGGCCATACCGGTCGCCAAGATCGCTGCCACGTCCCTGTCGATCGGCTCGGGCGGGTCCGGCGGCGTGTTCGGACCGGGGCTGGTGATGGGAGCCGGGCTGGGGGCGGCGCTGTGGCGGATCCTGGAGCCAACCGGGCTGGTGCCCGCGTCGCCGGCTCCGATGATCATCGTCGGGATGGCGGCGTGTCTGGGCTCGGCGGCGCACGCGCCGATCTCGATCGTCCTCATCGCGGCCGAGACGACCGGCAGCATCGCGATGGTGGCCCCGGCGGGGCTGGCCGTCGCCCTAGCCGTGCTAGTGGTCGGCCGGGAGACCTTGTACCGCAGCCAGCCAGTCCGCCGCGGCCAGGCGGCCGCGGCGGCGACCGCGGCGACGGTACCGCGGGACGGCCAGCCGCCGGGACCGGGCGAACCCGGCGGGCCTGCGGCGGACCCGGCCCCGCCCGTCCTGGACACCGGCGTGCCGGAATTCGGGGCGCCCGAGACCGGAGTGCCGGAGCCTGGCGCGCCGGCCCCGGCCGCTGCCGGTGCGCCGCGGCTCAGCCGTCGGCGGTAATCCGCCGTTTCGGGGGCAAATACCGTTGGTATATAGGAAGTTACACGCCGCTGGCGCACCCGCCTCCGATTCCGCCGGGCATTCGGGGAGCCATGCGTGCAAGGGATGGAGTCCTACCGATGGAGGGGAATACCGGGGATGTTCCTTCGCCGCTTATCGATCTCAGTGCGATATCCCTCGACCGGGCCATCGAACTGCTCGGCCCCGGCGATGACCGCGCCGCGGACAACGCCGACCGGTCAGTCCTGCGGCATGCCCTGCGCCGAATTCAGCGGGAGGCCGCCGGGAACGGGGAAACGCTCGTCGCGCACAACAACATCATCGGCTGAGCCGCAGCGGGCGCGCGCCGCCCGGCGGCGCCCGGCGCCGGGCGGGTGAAGCGAGGTGAGCCGACCGGCCAACGACGGCCACGGGGTGGTCACGCGGCAGTCCGGCCCTGCGGCGGCTCCGTTCCGGCAGTTCATCTTGAAGGTGGCGAGCCGGTGCAACCTCGCGTGTGACTACTGCTACGTCTACCGCGGGCCTGACCAGACCTGGCGATCCCGGCCCCGGGTCATGGACCGAGCAACGATGGACGCGGCGGCCCTCCGGATAGCCGAGCACGCGGCCGCGCACGGCTGCCCAGCGTCCGGGTGGCCCTGCACGGCGGGGAGCCGCTGCTCGCCGGCCCCGGCGCGGTGGAACTGGTGGTGACGGCGCTGCGCGCGGCGGCGCCCGACGGCGTGCGCGTCGACGTCGCCGTCCAGACCAACGGAGTGCTGCTGGACGAGCCGTTCCTGCGGCTGCTCGCCCGGCACCGGGTCCGGGTCAGCGTCAGCCTCGACGGCGACCGGGCGGCCAGCGACAGCCACCGGCTGCGGCCCGGCGGGGCGTCCAGCCACCCGGACGTGGTGCGGGCGCTGGGCCTGCTGTCGGCGCCGACCTACCGGGAGCTGTTCGCTGGCCTGCTGTGCACGATCGACCTGGCCAACGACCCGGTGACGACCTACCGGGAGCTGCTGCGCTACGCCCCGCCGGTCATCGACTTCCTGCTGCCGCACGCTAACTGGTCGCGCCCCCCGCCGGGCCACGCGGCCGAGTCGGCCGCCCCCTACGCGGAGTGGCTGCGGCCGGTCTTCGACCTCTGGTACGGCGCGCCGGCCGGCCGGTGAGCGTGCGCATGTTCGAGGAGATCATCCACTTGCTGCTCGGCGGGGCCGCGGCCACGGAGGCGCTCGGCGGGGGCCGGGTCAACTTCGCGGTGATCGAGACCGACGGCGCGATCGAGACCAGCGACTCGCTCAAGACCGCCTATCACGGCGCGGCCAGCACCGGCCTGTCTATCCGCGGCAACGCCCTCGACGAGGCATTGTGCCACCCGGCCGTCGCGGCCCAGCAGCTCGGGCTGGCCGGGCTATGCGATACCTGCCAGGCATGCCCGGTGCTGCGGGTCTGCGGCGGCGGCTTGTACGCACACCGCTACCTCGCGGGCAGCGGGTTTCGTAACCCGTCTGTCTACAGCAGCGACCTGCGCGCCCTGATCCTGCACATCGCCGACCGGCTGCGCCGGGACCTGGCGCCGCGCCGCGTGCCATGATCGGGCACCACGCCATCGCCGGGCACGACTTCGCCCGGCTCGCAGCGGGCGGCGGCGGGCGCTGCGCCGTGGCGGCACTACTAGCAGGCCAGCGCAGCAGGCGGCTGCTGCTGCTGCTGGCCGCGGCCGACCGGCTGGGCGACACGGCGGCGGGGGCCGGGCCCTGACCCTGCTCCGGCAGGTCCAGCGGGACCGGCCCGACGTCGTCGCCGAGGTCCTCGGCCTGCCCGGCGTCGGCGGGTGGGCCGCGGATTGCCTGGCCCCGTCCGGCCCCTCCGCCGCGGTCGGCGGTTACCTGGCGGGCCTGGCGGCCGCGGCCGCGCTGCGGGCCGGTGCGGATTTCGAGATCGAGGTCCCGGCGCACCGCGGGCTGGTGCACCTACCCGGACTGGGCACCGCCGCGGCCGGGGCGTCCGGGCGCAGGCCGGCCCTGGTCCGCGGCGATGCCGGCGTCGGCGTGATCCTGGCCGGCCAGCGCCGGATACAGGTGCCCACCGACCCGCACGCGGACGTGCCCGGCTGGCGAGCGCTGCACCGGCTGCGGGCCTGCGCGGGCGAGCAGGCGCTCACCGTGACGCTCGATGACGCCGACCCGTACCGGGCTCCGCCCGGCCTAGCGGTGGCGCGCACCCTGACCGGCGGCGATGTGCTGGCGTGGGAGGCGCTGCTGGGGTCGGCCTGGCGGCTGCTGGTCCGCCACCATCCCGAGCACGCCGAGGGCATCGCCGCGGGCCTGCGCGCGCTGGTGCCCCTGGCCTGGCGGGCCGGCACCATCAACAGCGCGACGGTCCCGCGCTCGTTCGGCGCCATCCTGCTGGTCCGGCCAACGGACGGAGAGAGCCTCGCGCTGACGCTGCTGCACGAGTTCCAGCACGGCAAGCTGGCGGCGCTGCACGACCTGGTGCCGCTGCACGGCCCCGGCGGGAGGTGCCGGTACTTCGCCCCGTGGCGAGATGACCCGCGCCCGGCGGCGCTGCTGCAGGGCGCCTACGCCCACCTCGCGGTGGCCGACTACTGGCGGACCCGCTGGCGCACCGGGCGGCGGGGGGACGCCGGGCCGGAAGCCGTGAACTTCGCGTACTGGCGCGCGGCGGCGCACGCGGCGACCGCCCAGCTGGCCAGCGCCCCGGAGCTGTCCCCGGCGGGCCGGCGCCTCGTCGCGGGTATGGCGGCTGCCCTCGGGCGCTGGCAGGCCGAGCAGCCGCCTGGCCCGGCCCGCCGGGCTGCCGACCGGTACGCGCTCAGCGACCTGCTGGCGTGGCGGATCGGTCACCTGCGCCCGGACCCGGCCGATATCGGCCGGCTCGCGGCGGCCTGGCCGGGCACCGCGGCCGCGCCGGCCAGCCCGCTACCGGGGCCGACGGTACGGGTACGGCTCCGGCCGGGCGACCGAGGTCTGCCCGGCTCCGCCCGGCACGCCCTGGCCGCGGCGGCCCTCCGGAACGGCAACCTCGCCGGCTCCCGGCGCGGCCCGGGCGCGTCCGACCTGGCCTGCGCGCGGGACCGGTACGCCGAGGCCCTCGCGGGCTATCGGGCCGAGCTCGCCGCCGGCCCAGCCGGGTCGGGCACCTGGTCCGCGCTGATCGTCGCGCTGCGCGAAGTGGTCGGCCGCGACCCCGCGTCCGCCGCCGGCCTGGCCCAGCTGACCAGTCGGCCCGAGCTCGTCTGCGCGCTGTATCAGGCCGTCCGAGACCGCAACGGGACCGCGGCGGATCCACTCGCCCTGGCCGCCTGGCTGGCGGTACAGCACGTGACCGAAATACCCGATAAATTTGCTCCGGAATACGTCATCACGATGGGGAGAATGGTGGCCGGTACTGATGCGGGAAACGGGCCGCTGCGGTAGCGTCTAGTATTGCCTGCCTTTTACCAGAACCTTCTCCACTGCCTCGGGGGTGTCAGTGAAATCAGCGCCCGTCTCCGGCCGCGGCGCGGAGGTGCCGGCGGCAGAGACATTTCTGGTCAGTTATGCCGGCCCCGACCTGATGTGGGCCGAGTGGATCTGCGAGCAGCTCCAGCGGGCCTGCTGCCTGGCCGAGATGGTCAGCCTGGGCAGCTCGCCGGACGCGGGCTTACCCGCCCGGCTGCAGGATGCCCAGGACCGCCTCAGCCAGTGCCTGGTGGTGCTGAGCAGCGCCTACCTGGGCGCTGCCTTGCGCACCGACGAGCAGGTGGCCGCGGTCATGGAGTGGGCCGCGGCCAGCCCGGGCCTGCTGATCCCGATCGTGGCGGGCCGCTGCCAGTTGCCGCCGCAGCTGTGGCGCCTGCGGCCGACCGACCTGCATGAGGTCACGGACGCGGACGAGGCCCGGGACCGGCTGCTGCGCCGCGTCCTGGACGGCGCCGCGCCGGAGGACATGGCGGGCTCCGGGTCGATGATCAGGTTCCCCGGCCGCCGGCCGGCCGTATGGTCACCGCGCCTGCCACTGCGCAACCCGCACTTCACCGGCCGCGACGAGATCCTCCGCCAGCTGCGGCGAAGCCTGACCGGGGACGTCACCGCGCTGCACTCGCTGCGGGGCCTGGGCGGGGTCGGCAAGACCCAGCTGGTGATCGAGTATGCGCACCGCTTCGCCGCCGACTACGACGTGGTCTGGTGGATCCCGGCCGAGGAAAGCACGCAGGCCCGCGCCGCGTTCGCCGAGCTGGCGCCGCGGCTGGGCGTTGCCGCCGGCATCGACACCAGCGAGCAGATCCGGTCGGCGCTCGACGCCCTGCGCACCGGCAGCCCGTTCCGGAGGTGGCTGCTGATCTTCGACAACGCTCAGGACCCCGGAGACATCGAGCCGATGCTCCTCGACGGGCCGGGCGACACGCTGGTCACCTCCCGGGACCAGATCTGGGAGCAGCACGCCAGCGTCCTCGACGTCGACGTGTACGCGCCCGGGGAGAGCGCCGACTTCTTGCGGCGGCGGGTGCCGCGGCTGTCCCCGGAGGACGCCCGGCGGCTTGCCGACGAAGTCGGCAACCTGCCGCTGGCGCTGGAGCACATCGCGGCCTGGCTGGCCACGACCGGAAACTCGCCCGAGCGGTACCTGCGGCAACTGCGGGAGCAGCCCACCGAGCTGCTGTCCGCCCTGCGGCTCGCCGCCTACCCCAAGCCGGTCGCCGTGACCTGGACGGTCTCCATGAACCGGCTCCGCGAGGAGGTCCCGGCCGCCGCCGAGCTGCTGGAGGTCTGCGCGTTCACCGGCCCGAACCCGATACCGCTGCGGCTAATCGCCAGCGCGCCGCCGGGCGCGCTGCCCACCTCGCTGGCTGCGGTCATGAGGGCCGAGCGGACCCGCGCGGAGGCCCTGCGGGCGATAGGGGCCTATTCCCTGGCCAGGGTCTGGGAGAGCCTGGAGGGCGAGCCGTACCTGCAGCAGCACCGGCTGGTGCAGGCCGTGACCCGGGACCTGGTCAGCGAGGAGGAGCGGGACCGGTACCGGTCCGGGGTCTACCGGATGCTCGCCGCCGCCGACCCGGGCAATCCCCAGGAGCCCGGCACCGGGCCGCTGTATACCGATCTCCTGCCCCACGTGCTCAGCTCAGGGGCGGTCCGCGATGTCGACCCGGCGGTCCGAGCCCTGGTCATCAACCAGATCGTCGCCCTGTACATCAGGGGCGAGTTCCACACCTGCCTGAGCCTGGCGGCGGAGGCGCTGGAGGCCTGGGCAGAGCTCGGCGACCTGGAGCACGACCTGTTCGTGGTCCGCCGCCACCAGGCGAACACCCTGCGCAGCCTCGGCCGCCTGACCGAGGCGCTGCGGGCTGACCGGGAGTTGTACGAGCACGGCCGGGAGCACCTCGGCCTCCGTGACCCGGATACCCTTCGCGCGACCAGCGGCCTGGCGGCCTCCTGCCGGCGGGTCGGGGACTTCGAGGCGGCCCGGAAGCTGGACGCCGACGCCCTGGCCGCCTACACCGAGGTCTACGGGCCTGACGGCGAGGAGACCCTCCGGACCTCCCACAACGTCGGCGTCAACCTGCGGCTGGAGGGCCGGTTCCGGGAGGCGCTCGCCCTCGACCTGCAGAACGCGCGGCGGTATGACGAGACGCTGGGTCCTAATCACCTGTTCACGCTGTTCTCCTGGAACAACGTGGCGCGCGACCAGCGCGAGTGCGGCGAGTACTACGAATCCCTGGCGCTGGAGGAGAACATCGTCGCACGGTACCGGGAGCTCTTCGGCGAGGAAGGCCCGGCGACGCTGCGGGCCATCAAGAACCTCGCGGTGTCCCGGCGCAAGGCAGGCCGGTACCAGGAGGCGTTCGAGCTGGCCGAGCAGGTGCTGGCCCGGCATGTGCGCCGGCTGGGCGAGCGCAACCCGGAGACGCTCGCCGCGACGACGAACCTGGCCAATGACTACCGTTGCCTGGGCCGGCACGCGGCCGCCCGGGGCATCGCCGAGGCGGCCGTCACGGGGTACCGCGAGGCGCTTGGCGCCGGCCACCCGTTCACCGCCTGCGCCGAGGTCAACCTCGCCGTGCTCCTGCGGCGCTGCGGGGCGCCCGACGAGGCCCGGGCGGTGAATGAGCACGCCCTGGCCCGGCTGCGCGGAGTGTTCGGCGACGACCACCGGTACACCCTGACGTGCGCCGTCAACCTGGCCAGCGACCTGGCCGCGGTCGGCGAGCACCAGATGGCCCGCGAGATCGGCGAGGACGCCCTGGCCCGGCTGCGCGAGCACGGCGGCGAGGATCACCCCTACACGCTGAGCTGCGCTCTCAACCTCGCGCTGGACCTGCGCAGCCTGAGCGAGCGGGCCGCCTTCCGCGACCTGATCGCCGACGTGCTCGGTCGCTACGAGCGCACGCTCGGCCCCGAGCACCCCGAGGCCGCCGGCGCGATGGCGCGGACCCGGGCCGACTGCGACATCGAGCCCCCGCCGGTCTGAGCGGAGAGGGGAGGCCGGCGTGGCCGGGCCGATCAACCTGTCCGGCGCCCAGGGTGCCCAGGCCGGGGACGGCAACCAGCAGCTGAACGTGTTCGGGCCGCTGATCCGGGAGCTGACGCTGGCGGCCGTGCCAGCCCCCCGCGAGCCGGGTCCGACCGTCGTCGGGACGATCCCGCAGCAGGCCGCCGCCTTCCGGCCGCGCCCCGCGCTGGCCGCCGCCCTGATGGCCGGCCCCGCCGCCGGGGTGCTCGTGCACGCCGTCACCGGGATGCGAGGCGTCGGCAAGACGCAGCTCGCCGCGGCGTACGCACGCAACCGACTGGACGCTGGCTGGCGCCTGGTGGCGTGGGTCAACGCGGCGACCCGGCCGAGTTGCTGGCCGGCCTGGCGCGGTTGGCGGCCGCCCTTGGCATCAGCGAACCGGCCGGGGATCCGCACGGGGCCGGGCAGGCCGTCCGGGGCTGCCTCGAGGCAGACGGCGAGCGCTGCTTGCTGGTCTTCGACAACGTGGCCGACGTGGCCGGGCTGCGGCCGTTCCTGCCGACGGCCGGGCGGGCCCAGGTGGTGATCACAACCGCGTGGCAGGAAGCGGCGACCCTCGGAACAGGCGTCGCCGTGCCGGAGTTCGGCGAGGAGGAGGCGGCCGCGTTCCTGGCCCAGCGCACGGGCCACCCGGACGACCCCGATGCCCGCGAGCTGGCCCGTCAGCTCGGCTTCCTCCCGCTGGCCCTGGCCCAGGCGGCTGCGGTCATCGCCCGCCAGCGCCTGGACTACCGCACTTACCTGAGCCGGATGCTGACCCTGCCCCTGCGCGACTACCTGACGCCCGCCAGCACGGAGCCGTACCCGCTCGGCTTCGCGCAGACGGTGATCCTGGCGCTCGGCGCGCTCGACGCGGCTGACCTGGCCGTCCTCGGCGTCGTGTCGCTGCTGTCGGCCGCCGGGGTATCCCGCCAGCTGCTGCGCGACGCGGGCCGCGCGGGCCTGCTCTCCCTGCCCGGCCCGGACCCCCTGGCCGCAGACCAGCAGGTCGATGAGGTCATCGGGCGGCTGGCCGGCGTCTCGCTGCTCACCTTCACCCTGGACGACGCGGCCGTCGCCGGGCACCCGCTGACCATGCGCGCGGTCCGCGAATGGCACGCCGCGGAGGGGCCGCCTCGGCCAAGTGGCCGCGGTGACCGCCCAGATCGTGTGTGCCGTCACCTGGTCGCTGCCCAAGTCGGGGCGCGGCGCCACGGCGGCCCGCGAGATCATCCAGCAGGTCCTCGCGCTGCACCAGCACCTGGCCCCGTTCCCGGCCGAGTCGGCAGGCGTGACCCCGAACATGCTGGCCCTGCGCCAGTGGGCTCTGGGGCGGCTGAACCAGCTCGGCGACAGCGCGACCCTGGCCGTCGCCCTGGGCGAGCAACTCGCGGCCGACTGCGAGGAGATCCTCGGCCCGGACAGTCCCGGCACCCTGGCCGCGCGCAGCCGCCTGGCCTACGCCTACTCGTCGGCGGGCCGCCACGACGAGGCCATCGCCCTGTACCGCGTTCCCCTGGCCGACCTCGACCGGGTTCTCGGGGCCGCGCACCCGGACACGCAGGACTGCCGCCGCGATCTCGCCGACGCCTACGAGTTCGCCGGGGTCCCCGACGCGTCGATCGCCCTGCGCGGGGCCGCCCTGGCCGACCGGGAACTGGCCCTGGGCGCCGACCATCCGGACACGCTAGCCTCCCGCGAGGACCTCGCCAGGGCCTACCGGTCCGGGGATCGCGTGGCCGAGGCCATCACGCTGTACGAGGACATCCTGGCCGACCGGGAGCGGATCCTGGGACCCGGCCACCCCGACACCCGTGTCGCGCGGCACAACCTGGCGGTGGCCTACGAGGAAGCGGGCCGCGCCGCCGAGGCGATCGAGTTGCTCGACGCCGTCATCGCCGACGACGAGGCGGCCCTCGGCCCGGACCATCCCGAGATCCTGACCGCCCGGCACAACCTGGCGGCCGCCTACGAGGCCGCAGCCTCGCCACGGAGGCCGTCGCGCTGCTGGAGGAGGTCATCACGGCCCGCGAGCGGGCGCTCGGCGCGCGGCACACCGACACCCTGGCCTCACGCAACAACCTGGCCAGCGCCTGCGAGGCGGACGGCGACCTGGCCCGGGCGGCCAGGATCTACCAGGACCTGCTGGCCGACTGCGAGCGGGACCTGGGCCGCGCGCACCCCCTGACCAGGATCGTCAGCGGGAACACGCTGGCCGTCAGGGAACCACGGCCGACGATCGGCGGCTGACGCGGGCAGACCGTTATGCCTTCGTTGCCTCGGTTCGCGCCACCAGCCGGGGGTCTCGGAAGTCTTTAGTGGGGGACCCGCTGCGGCGTCCCGTCACCTGGGGATCCGGAGGGGCGCATGCGGGGCAGGACGGCATGGCGGCGCGGGCTGGCAGCGGCGCTGGCGACGGCGGGGCTGGCGGCAGCGGGGCTGGGCGCGGCCGGGTGCTCGGCACCCGCCGCCGCTCCCCCGGCGGCCGGCTGGCACCTGGTCCGCCAGGTCGGCCACGGGCAGAACAGCGACGTCACCGCGGCCGTGGCGGTCAGCCGGACGCAGGGCTGGGCGTTCAGCGGCAACGGCATCTACGCCCCGGCCGCGTTCCGGCGGGCGGGCTCGGCCTGGACCCGGGTGCCGTTCCCCGGCGCCTCGGGCGAGGCGGTGGTGGCCGCCGGGGCCACCTCGCCCGCCGACGTCTGGGCGTTCACCACCGGCGCGCAGTCCCAGGCGCTGCACTGGGACGGCACGGCCTGGACGGTGGCGCACTCGTTCCCGCTGTCGGTCGGCGGCGCGGTGGTCCTGGGCCCGGGCGACGTGTGGGCGTTCGGCGAGCCCGGCGCGTTCGGGCCGGCCGTGAGTGACTGGCACTTCAACGGCCGCACCTGGGCGAAGAGCCCGGCGGCGGGCGGCCTGGAGGGCGGCAGCGCCCTGTCGGCCAGCAGCATCTGGGCCTTCGGCGGCGCCCGGGTGGCCCACTGGGACGGCCGCTCCTGGACCTTCACCAGCGTGGCCGGCCTGCTGCCGGACGTCCCGCACCCGGCGGCGGGCAGCCACCCGACGGTCGACGCCATCTACGCCCAGTCCGCCGACAGCGTGTGGGCGATCGGGAACGGCAACAGCGCGGCGGGCGGCGGCCCGCTGGTGGTCCTGCACTATGACGGCGCCGCCTGGAGCCGGGCCGCGATGAGCACCGCCTTCGCCGGCTACGGCACCCTCGGGCAGCTGGCCCCGGACGGCCAGGGCGGCCTGTGGATCCCGATGCCGGACACCACCGGCGGGCCGGGGCACCTGGTCCACTACGCCGCCGGGCACCTGACCGCGGCGGTGCTGCCGGTCCGGCCGGGCCTGATCGACGTGGAGTCGGTCACCCGGGTCCCCGGCACCGCGCAGGTGCTGGCGGGCGGCTTCACCCACGCTCCCGGCAGCCTCAGCAAGAGCGACGCCGGCGTCATCCTCCAGCTGGGCCGCTGACCTGCTCTGTCCCGGTTTTCCGCCCGCATGAGTACGCGCCACAGACCGTTATCTTTTCGTTACCGAGCTTTGTGTTGCCAATCAGGCGGCTCAAAAGTCTTAGTGAGGGACCCGCGAGATGCGGGCCCTCCTGAGACTGACGAGATTCCGCCGAAAGCGTGGAGGGGACATGCCGAGCTGCACTCCTGACTGGAGCGCCCTGGCAAGCGAGAACGAGCGGGTAGTGCTCCGCTGCCCGGCCGCGCAGGAGGTAGTGGCCCCCGCGCCGCCAGCGCCGGCCAGCGGGGCGGAATCCGGGCCGGGCCATTCCGTGGCTCGCCATTCCGTGCCCGGCCGCCCCGCGCCGGGACACCACGGGATCCGGCCCCACGGGCGGGAGCGCCGGCCGCTGTGGCGAGCGCGGGCGGTGCGGGGCGCCGCCGTGGGCGCGGCCGCCGCGGCCGCCATCGCGGGCACGGCCGGCCCGTCAGCGGCGGCCACCGTGCCGCCGCTGACCTGGCACGTGGTCAAGCAGGTGAATCAGGGCCCGGGCAGTGAGTTCAGCGCGGTGACGGCCACCGGCCCGGCGGGCGGCTGGGCGTTCAGCGGTAACGGGACGTCCGCGCCGCAGGCCTTCCGGCGCAGCGGGACGGGCTGGGCGCCCGCGCCGTTCCCCGGCCGGAAGGGCGAGATAGTGGTGGCCGCGGCGTCCACCTCGCCGTCCGATGTCTGGGCGTTCACCAGCAACTTCAGCCAGTCCCGGGCGCTGCGCTGGAACGGCTCGGGCTGGTCGGTGATGCGGACGTTCTCGCAGCTGGCCGGCGGTGCCGCGGTCATCAGCAGCACGGACGCGTGGGTGTTCGGCGGCCCGGTCGGGGTCTCCCCCGGCCTGGGTGCCTGGCACTTCAGCGGGTCGTCCTGGACGCACTCGCCGGGAACGGCGGGCCTGAACGGCGGCAGCGCGCTGTCGGCCTCCAGCGTGTGGGCCTACGGCGGGACCGACGTGGCGCACTGGAACGGGCACGCCTGGGCGTTCACCAGCCTGGCCCGCCTGCTGCCGGCCCGCGACCCGAACGGGCTCAACTCCCCCGGCCTGACCGCTATCTACGCGCAGAACCCGACGAGCGTGTGGGCCATCGGCGACGGCACCCGCGAGGACGAGGGCGGCCCGATCGTGGTCCTGCACTTCAACGGCCACGCCTGGAGCAAGCTGGCCACCGCCTCATTCGGCGGTGACAACGCCGCGTCCCAGCTTGCCCCCGACGGCCGGGGCGGCCTGTGGATCCCGATTCCCGGCGGCGACGGCGCCCCCGGCCGGCTGGTCCGCTACACCGGCGGCCACCTGACCACGGCGGCGCTGCCCGCGGCCCGACAACCGGCTCAGCATCGAGGCGGTGGCGCTGGATCCCCGGCACCTGGCAGGCCCTGGCCGGCCGGCTCCGGCCACGCGGCCGGCAACGGCGGCCTGGCCGACCAGTCCGTCCTGCTCCAGTTCGAACGCTAATCCCCGGCATGCCGGGCGAGCCGCGGCGCTGCCGTCACTTCGCAGGCATGTGCCCAGCTCGTCCGGCTGCGCGATCCGGCTCCTGCGTGATGCGGGGAGTCAGCTGCGATGACCCAGGCCGTGCATGTCCCCTACACCGTCGAGCAGGACGAGGACGGCGTCTGGTGCGCTCACGCCCAGCTGCGCCCTGGCGTAGGGGCCAACGGAGAGGGCAATAGCCCGGAATCCGCCATCGCCGACCTGCGGGAGGCCCTGACCGGGCTGATCGCCGAGTTCGGCGTCCCGGCGGAGCTGACCGTGATGGTCGACGTGGCCTGATGCCGCCAGTTCCATCAGTCCGTGGCGAGAAGGTCGTCCGCGCGTTAGAACGAGCTGGGTTCAAGGTCGCACGGGCGCGGGAAGCCACTTGCGTCATGCGGCATCCCGACGGGCGCGGCACCACCGTACCCGTCCACCCGGCGCGCGACGTGGCCAAGGGCACGCTCCGCGGCATCCTCGCCGACGCGGCCATCACCGTGCAAGAACTACCAGCGACTGCTCTGAGCGATTGGCGTCCCCTGCCCGGCGACTCCAGCTGCCGGGAAAACGGCTGGATTGCCGCGCTCCCGAGCGCTACGTTCAGGCGGGTGGATGACCTGACCATCCGCCCGTACGCCGACGATGACGCCGCCGCGGTCACGCCGATGCTGAACGCGGTGCTGGCCGCGGGCGGCCTGACCCGGCCGTTCACCGCGGACGTCATCCGCGCCTGGTTCGGGGGGCGGGCCGCTGACCCGGCCGCCAGGGCTGGGAGATGCCCTGGTACTCGGTGGGCGACGCGGCGGACGCCCTGATCGCCGGCCGGTGGTTCGGCATGCAGGTGTGCTACCTGCGCGGGCGGCTAGCGGCCTAGCAGCGCCCGGACGCGGGCGACGGCGTCGGGGACGGCGACGCGCTCCTTCTCGCCGGAGGCGCGGGCGGTGATCTCGACCAGGCTGTCGGCCAGGTCGCGGCTGCCCACGGTGAGCCGGAAGGGGATGCCGGTGAGCTCGGCGTCCTTGAACTTGACGCCCGGGCGCTCCTCACGGTCGTCCAGGACGGCGTCCACGCCGGCCGCCAGCAGGTCCTGGTAGATCCCGGCGGCGGCGGCGCGGGCCGCCTCGTCCCGGGTGGACAGCAGGATGACGGTGGCCTCGGCCGGGGCGACCTGCACCGGCCAGGTCAGGCCGAGGTCGTCGTGGTGGGACTCGGCGATGGCGGCGATGGCCCGCTCGACGCCGATGCCGTAGCAGCCCATGATCGGGACGATCGCGCTGCCGTCCGGGCCGAGGACCGAGACGCCGAGCGCGGTGGTGTACTTGCGGCCCAGCTTGAAGATGTGGCCGACCTCGACGGCCTGGATCAGCTCCAGCGCGGCGCCGCACTTCGGGCACGGCTCCCCGGCGGTGACCTCGCGCAGGTCGGCCCACCGTGCCGACGGTGATGTCCCGGGCGATGTCGACGCCGGTCAGGTGGACGTCGTCGGTGTTGGCGCCGGTGGCCATGTTCCGGCGGCCGCGCAGGGCCAGGTCGGCGATGACCGGCAGCCCGGTGACGCCGACCGCGCCGAGGCTGCCGGGCGAGGCACCCAGGGCGGCCACGATCTCGTCGGGCTGGGCGGGCCGGATGGCGGTGGCGCCGGTGGCGTCGAGCAGCTTCTGGTCGGCCAGCGGGTGGTCGCCGCGCAGCAGGACCAGGGTCAGCTGGCCGTCGATCACCTGCACGAGGGTCTTGACCTGGCGCTCGCCGCTGAGGCCGTACCGCTTGTCCAGGTCCTCGATGGTGCGGACGCCGGGGGTGTCCAGGCGCTCGGGGGCGGCCGGGCCGGGCTCGTCGGCTCACCGCCGGCACGGCGGAGGTGGCCTTCTCCAGGTTGGCCGCGTAGCCGCAGCCGGGGCAGGTGGCGACCAGGTCCTCGCCCGCCGGGGTGGGGCACATGAACTCGACCGAGTCGCTGCCGCCCATGTTGCCGCTGGACGCCTCGACGCCGATGGCGGGGATGCCGAGCCGGGCGAAGATCCGCTCGTAGGCGGCGCGGTGCGCCTCGAACGCGGCGTCCAGCCCGGCCTCGTCCAGGTCGAAGGTGTAGGAGTCCTTCATGGTGAACTCGCGGACCCGGATCAGGCCGCTCCGGGGCCGGGGCTCGTCCCGGAACTTGACCTGAATCTGGTACCAGATCTGGGGCAGGTCGCGGTACGAGGACAGCTCGCCGGCCAGGGTGGTGATGACTTCCTCGTGGGTCATGGCCAGGACCATGTCGGCGCCCTTGCGGTCGCGCAGCCGGAACATCTCCTCCCCCATGACGCCGAGGCGGCCGCTGCGCTCCCACAGCTGGGCCGGCTGCATCGACGGGAGCAGGAACTCCTGGCCGCCGATGGCGTTCATCTCCTCGCGGATGATCGCGATGACCTTCGCCCGCACCCGCATCCCGAGCGGCAGCAGCGAGTAATGGCCTGCCATGAGCTGGCGGACGAACCCGGCCCGCAGCAGCAGGCGGTGGCTGGCCGCGTCGGCGTCGGCCGGGTCCTCGCGGAGCGTCGGGATGTGCAGCTGTGACCAGCGCATGTGGCTGCCTTTACTTCGTTGCTCGACGGATGACAAGGGGGAGGACCGTCATTCTAGGCCGTGATCGGGGCCGCGGCGGCCGGGTGCCGGGTCCGGGCCGGGCGGCCGAGTTTGCGCAGAGTGACGCCGGGGATCCTCACAGTCATGCCAATGGTCCGGATTCCGCGCCTGGGACCCCGCGGGGTGCTCGCGTTCGTCATGGGCATCGCCGCCATCTTCGACCTGACCGGTACCACCGTGTACCGGACGATGCGCGAGGTGCTGCCGCCGGCGCCGCCGCAGGAGGACGGGAACGACCCGTTCCGCGCGGCCATGCGCACGATCATGACGTCCTATCACGACGCCATGATCGCTGCGGATGACCGGGCCACGGTGTCCAGCACCGCGGGCACGGCGGACAGCAGCGCCGGCGGCCCGGGGCGGTCGGCCGTCGCGGCGGGCGGACACGAGAAGGCCGCGGTCTGACCGGCATGCCCGACATCGGACCGCTTCCCCCGCCGACCCTCCTCCCGCACCTGACCCGCTGACCGCACCGGGGCCGCCCGTGACGCCGAAGTCAGGCCCGCCGCCGGCGCGCCACGCCGCCGGCCGCGCCCGCGCAGCCGCGCGGGCCGTCCGGGGAGATCTCGGTCGACCAGGCCATCGCGCTGCGCGAGCAGGCCCCGGAGATGTACGACCTGTGGCTGCGGATCGCGCAGGAGAAGGCGGCCACCGCCGCCTACGTGGAGCGCGCCCCGTACGAGGTGCCGGAACGCCTGGCCCAGGCCGGGCGGCCGCGGGCGCTGGGCGCGCTGATCATCGTGCTGTCGTTCTGCGGGTACCTGGCCTGGCTGGGCGGCCCCGGCCCGTACATCGGCGGCCTGATCGCGATCCTGGACCTGGCCGTGATGTTCGGCATGTTCTTCGGCCTGCGGCCCGAGCGGCTACCGGACGCACGCGGCCAGCGCCCGCACGCCTGACCGGTCAGCCCCAGGGCCGCTCCGGCCAGTCCGGCCGCCGCTCCGGCGCCGGCAGGTACGGCGGAGCGTCCTGGTACGGCTGGGATTCCGGGTACAGGCTGGGCCTCCGGATAGGGCCTGGGATTCCGGATAGGGCTGGGCCATTCCGGGTACGGCTGAGCCCCTTGATGCGGCGGCGAGTCCGGGTACGACGGAGGATCCTGGTACGGCGGAGGATCCTGGTAAGGCCGTGAGTCGAGAGTAGGACCCGCCCTCAGGCGGTGTTGCGGACTCCTGGGCGGGCCAGTACGGCGGCGGCTCCGCCCCGGACGGTGACCCCGCCCCGGACGGCGCCTGTGGCCCCGGTGGCGGCTGTGGTCCCGGTGGCGCCTGGCTGCGGCCAGGCCGAGCCGGGCGGCTGCTGCGGCTGCTGCGGCTGGGCCTGCCGCCGGTGGCCGGACGACCCGGCGGGCTCGAAGATCCGCTCCATCAGCATCGACTCGCCGCGGAACATCGGCGTCTGCCGGACCTGGCGCTCGATCGCCGCCGCCGACATGGTGTAGCCCAGGAACAGGAACAGCGACACCGCCTGGAGCAGGATCGGCGCCCACAGGGAGCCGAACGCGCCGGCGCTCCAGTCGTACAGCCCGTGCAGGACCGCCGGGATGGCGATGCCGAAGCGTGATGAGCTGGATCCGGCGCCGCGGGTAGTTGACCGCGATGCCGATGAAGAACGCCGAGACCCCGGCCCAGATGGCGTGCTGGAAGCCGTCCACGAACACGCGCTCGGCGAACGCCAGCACCTCGACGATGGCCTGGTTGTTGGCCTGGGCCGAGGTGATCGCCTGGATGTCCTGGAGGGTGTCAGCCGGCCTGCTCGGTGACGCCGAACGCCAGGCCCACGATCGTGCCGAGGAACATCCACATCCGGACGTCGAGCTTGACCTGCGCGGAACTTGAGCAGCAGGAGGGCGGCCAGCAGGATGGGCAGCGCCTTGGTGACCTCCTCGTTGATGCCCACGCCGATCGCGCCGAAGAACGACAGCGGCTTGCCGGGCGGCCCGAGCAGCCCGTTGACGTGCACGGTGACGAGGCGGATCCAGATCAGCGAGAACACGATCGCCCCGGCGCCGATAGCCACCTCCCGGCGGGTGACCTGGCCGGGCCGGATCAGCAGCCAGAAGACGATGGCCCACAGCGGCGCGATGTACAGGCTGTACGCCCAGCCCGGCGTGGACAGGTTGCTGGACGAGGCGAACAGGGCGATGAAGACCAGCGGCAGCAGGCCGTACGGGATGACCAGCAGCCGCACGAACTGGCGCCAGCCGGGGTCGTGCAGCCAGCTGCGTATCGGCACCAGGATGTGCAGCGCGGTCGCGATCTCGTCGGCCTCCGCGCGCACCGGCCGCAGCCGCGGGCGCCCCGGATCGCCCCTGCCGCCGGGCAGGCCAGGGCCGCCGGGATACGGCCCGCCCGGATACGGCCCCGCCCGGATACTGGCCGCCGGGTCCCGGCGGCGCGGCCGCGTACGGGTCGCCGCCGGCGTACGGCCCGCCGCCCGGGTACGGGCCGCCGGCGGCACCGGGCCAGCCGGGCTCGCCCTGCCGCCCCTGGCCGCCCGGATACCCGGGCTCGCCGGGGATGTCCAGGGCGCTCAGGACGCTCGTCCCGTCCGGCGCGTCCGGCTCGGGCTGGGCGGGCGCCTCCGGCTGGGCGGGCGGGACCGGCTGGACGGGCGGTGCCTGGCCGGGCGGCGACCGGCCGGATGGCGACGGCTGGCCGGATGGCGACGGCTGGGGCCGGCTGGCCGGATGGCGACGGCTGGCCGGATGGCATCGGCTGGACGGGCGGCATCGGCTGGACCGGCGGCGGGTCCGGCTCGGCGGGCGGCCAGGGCGCGGGCGGCGGCCACGGGTCCGGCCCCGGGATCGGCCGCCGGGACCGCCGGCGAGCGCTCCGGCGGCGGTGAGCCGCTCGGGCGTCCAGGCGCTGCCCGGCACGTCGGCGGCCACGGTCCCGCCCGGCCCGCCGGCGACCGGGGCCAGGGTCAGCACCGGGCCGCGCTCGGACGAAAGCTGCAGCTGAGCGGGGCTGGTCAGCACGGTGCGGGTGACGGGGGCGCCGTTGATGAAGCTGAGCGCCCGGCCGGTGCTGACGAACTCCCAGCCCTCCGGCCCGCAGGCGAGCCGGGCATGCTGACGCGAGACCGTGGGGTCGCTGACGACGATCTCGTTGTCAGGGCTGCGCCCGATGCGTACCGTTTCGCCAGGGCCGAAACTGTAACTGCGCTCACCGAAGGTGACATGAAGCTCGTTCATCCCCATCGATGTTGCCATGTCCGGCGCCCCCGCTGACCACATCCCGGCGTGACGGGCTGGTGGCGGCACCAGCCGGCGGCCGAACCGGGCGACGTTAGCAGGGTGCGGGACACGGTAGATTGCGGGCCTGCCCGGAAGGAGCGCAGCCAGTTGGCAGTAGGGGCACGGCACCGGCCCTGAGCCGCCGGCGTGAAGTGGGCGAGGCCAGTGCGCGGTCGCTGCTGATCACCGTGCTGGGCGAGTACGTCCTGCCGCGCGGCGAGCCGGTGTGGACCTCGGTCCTGGTCCAGGCGCTGGCGCTGCTCGGGGTGGCCGAGAAGTCGGCCCGCCAGGCGCTGGCCCGGTCGGCCGCCGAGGGCTGGGTCAGCCCGGCCCGGTTCGGCCGCCGGGTGCGCTGGGAGCTGACCGGGCCGGGCCAGCGCTGCTCTCGGACGGGCGCGCGGCGGATCTACTCGTTCGGCCGGTCGGCCCGGGACTGGGACGGGCGCTGGCTGCTGCTGCTGGCCAGCATCCCGGACAGCAAGCGCGACCTGCGGCACCGGCTGCGGACCCAGCTGGCCTGGGCCGGGTTCGGCGCGCTGGCGGCGGGCGTGTGGGTGTCCCCCGACCCGGCCCGCGAGGCCGAGGCCCGGACGATCCTGGCCGGCCTGGGCCTGGCCGACGCGGCCATGTCGTTCCTGGGCAGCTACGGCTCGGTCGGCACCCAGGCATCGGTGGCCCGGCAGGCCTGGGACCTGGACGCGGTCAGCACCCGGTACCAGGACTTCATCGACGCGTTCGGCAGCCAGCCCCGGCCACCGGCGCGGACTACCTGGTCGCGCAGACCCGCCTGGTGCACGCC
Source organism: uncultured Actinomycetota bacterium (assembly GCA_963731085.1). GTDB lineage: Bacteria > Actinomycetota > Actinomycetes > Streptosporangiales > Streptosporangiaceae > DASUBV01. Next base: position 238,231 of record CAVSUF010000018.1, on the reverse strand, counting down.
TGGCGGCGGTTCCCGTTCCTGGACCCGCAGCTGCCCGCCGACCTGCTGCCCGCGGCTGGGCCGGGACGCACGGCCGGCACGGCTGTTCGGTCCCGGCACGAGGCCTGGCAGAGCGAGGCCCAGCGGCACTGGGACAACGCTGGTCGAGGCCGCGGACTGGAGCCGACTACCGGCGCCGCGCATTTCGTCCTGACCGAAACTGGCCGACCGCTCTCTGTCGAGCTCTGACGGATCTTCTCCCGCTAACCGCACGTTTTCTATGCTTTCGCTCTTTATTTCCTCTGTGCGGTCGCTACGCGGACAGCTGCGCGGGCCTACGCGCAGTGTCCTCACCTGCGGATATTGCGTGGTGAACATTGCAGATGTCACTGTTGCCCGACGTTCGCTAATTGTCTACAGATATTGGATGTTGCCTAAGTAGCTGTAGCACGTCAGGATGGAAGTTGCGACCGTCCGTCCCGCCGGCCGCCGCCCCGCCCGAGGGGGTCATGATGAGCGTCACTGACGAATTCCGTGGAGACCGCGCCCGATACCGCGCCCGCCGCACTGCGGCTCCAGCGCGCCGGTCTCGTTCGACACCGACCCCGGCCGGTACCGGCACTGGCGGCTGGCCACCGACGGCCCGGTGGCCACGCTGACCCTGGACGTGGCCGAGGACGGCGGCCTGGTCCGAGGCTACGAGCTGAAGATGAACAGCTACGACCTGGGCGTGGACATCGAGTTCTACGACGCCGTGCAGCGGCTGCGGTTCGAGCACCCGGCAGTCCGGGCCGTGGTGATGACCAGCGGCAAGGAGCGGATGTTCTGCGCCGGCGCGAACATCAGGATGCTGGCCCAGTCCAGCGCACGCGTGGAAGGTCAACTTCTGCAAGTTCACCAACGAGACCCGGTCCGGGATCGAGGACGCGTCGGCCGCCTCGGGCCAGGCCTGGATCGCGGCGCTGAACGGGACGGCCGCCGGCGGCGGCTACGAGCTGGCCCTGGCCTGCGACGAGATCGTGCTGGTCGACGACGGGTCATCGGCGGTAGCGCTGCCCGAGGTGCCGCTGCTGGGCGTGCTGCCGGGGACCGGCGGGCTGACCCGGCTGGTCGACAAGCGGGGCGTGCGCCGGGACCTGGCCGACGTGTTCGCCACCACCGCCGAGGGCATCCGCGGCGGCAGGGCGGTGGCCTGGCGGCTGGCCGACGAGACGGCGAAGGCCAGCGACTTCGACGCCGCGGTGATCGGCGCCGGGCGCAGGCGGCGGCGGAGCGGTCGGGCCGGCCGGACCGACGGCACGGAGCAGGGCGTCACGCTGACCCCGCTGCGCCGCGCCAGGACGGCGCCGTCACCCGCTACGACCACGTCCGCATCGAGCGCGACCCGGCCGCCGGCACGGTCACGATCGTGATCGCCGGCCCGGCCGCGCCGCCGGCCAGCCTGGCCGACCTGCACGGCCGAGGGCGCGGACGCCTGGCCGCTGGCCGCGGTCCGCGAACTGGACGACGCGATCCTGTCGCTGCGGGCCAACGAGGGCGGACCTGGGCACCTGGCTGCTGAAGACCGAGGGCGACCTGGCCGCGCTGGCCGGCACCGCCGCCTTCCTGGCCGGGAACCGCGAGCGACTGGCTGGTCAACGAGATCATCCAGTACTGGAAGCGGACCGTGCGGCGGCTGGACGCCACCTCGCGCAGCCTGTTCGCGCTGATCGAGCCGGGCGGCTGCTGGGCCGGGCCGCTGCTGGAGGTGGCCCTGGCCGCCGACCGCCAGTACATGCTGGACGGGACGTCGGAGGACCTGCCCGGCCAGGCCGGCGGCGGTGATCCGGCTGGATGAGTTCAGCCTCGGCCTGCTGCCGATGGCCAGCGGCCGGACCCGGCTGGCGGTCCGGTTCGCCGGGAGCGACGCCGACCTGCGGGCGGCCCGCGACGCCCGCGACCGGGACCTGGACGCGGCGCAGGCGGCCCGGCTGGGCCTGGTCACCGCGACGCCCGACGAGCTGGACTGGGCCGACGAGATGCGCCTGGTGATCGAGGAGCGGGCCAGCTTCTCCCCGGACGCGCTGACCGGCCTGGAGGCCAACCTCCGCTTCGCCGGGCCGGAGACCGCCGAGACGAAGATCCTCGGGCGGCTGTCGGCCTGGCAGAACTGGATTTTCCAGCGTCCCAACGCGGCCGGGCCGCAGGGCGCGCTGCGACGTTACGGCACGGGCCAGCGAGCGGATTACGACAGGAGGCGGGTGTGATGGGGGCCAGCGATCTGGGGGTCGGCGACGCGCGGAGTGCGGCCGAGGACACGGGTGACATCGTCGGCGCGGCACCGGCGCCCGACGGCCCGGTCAGCGTCATTGACTACTCCGAGCTGATCCCGAACAACGTGGGCCTGGCCACCGACCGCAAGCTGCAGCGGGCGCTGGAGTCGTGGCAGCCCAAGTTCCTGGACTGGTGGTCGGCGCTGGGCCCGTCGCTGCCGACCCGCGACGTGTACCTGCGCACGGCCACGGCCATCGGCCGGGACGGCTGGGCCAACTGGGCGCGGGTGCCGATGGCCGAGTACCGGTGGGGCATCTTCCTGTCCGAGCGCACCCCGGGCAAGACCATCAGCTTCGGGCAGCACAAGGGCGAGCCGGCCTGGCAGGAGGTGCCCGGCGAGTACCGGGCCGACCTGCGGCGGCTGCTGGTCATCCAGGGCGACACCGAGCCCGCCTCGGTGGAGCAGCAGCGTCACCTGGGCGCCACCGCGCCGAGCCTGTATGACCTGCGCAACCTGTTCCAGGTGAACGTCGAGGAAGGCCGGCACCTGTGGGCCATGGTGTACCTGCTGCACGCCTACTTCGGCCGGGACGGCCGCGAGGAGGCCGAGGAACTGCTGCGGCGGCACTCCGGCGACACCGACAGCCCGCGCATCCTGGGCGCGTTCAACGAGGAGACCACCGACTGGCTGTCGTTCTTCATGTTCACCTACTTCACCGACCGCGACGGCAAGTACCAGCTCGGCACGCTCAAGGAGAGCGGCTTCGACCCGCTGGCCCGGACCTGCGAGTTCATGCTCCGCGAGGAGGCCCACCACATGTTCGTGGGCACCACCGGGGTGCAGCGCACCGTCCGCCGCACCGCTGAGCTGCTGGCCCGCCACGAAGACGACGCGCGGCTGTGGGACCGCGGCGCGATCCCGCTGGCGGTGATCCAGAAGTACCTGAACTTCCAGTTCTCGGTGTCGCTGGACCTGTTCGGGTCGGAAACCTCGTCGAACGTGGCGGCCTACTACACGGCCGGGCTGAAGGGCCGGTGGATGGAGACCCGCCGCCACGACGACCACGTGCTCAGCGGCCTGATGACCGGCATCCCCGTCATCCGGGACGGCGCCATCGGGTCTTCCGAGGTGCCGCTGCTGACCGCGCTCAACCTGGACCTGCGCAACGAGTACGTCCAGGACTGCGCCCGGGGCCTGCGCAAGTGGAACGCCGAGCTGGAGCAGGCGGGCCTGGAGCAGCGGCTGACGCTGCCGCACGAGGGCTTCAGCCGGCGGGTCGGCGCCTTCGCCGGGCATCACGTCAGCCCGGACGGCCGCATGCTGACGGCGGCGGAGTGGGAGCGGCAGGCAGGCCGGCTGGCTGCCCACCGATGACGACCGGGCGGGCGTGGCGGCGCTGATGCGGCCGCACTACGATACCGGCGAGTTCGCCAGCTGGATCGCGCCGCCCGTCGGTCGGCATCAACGAGCTACCGGTCGAGTACGACTACGTGCGATTCTGACTCGCGCACTCCGCCCGACCGGAACGACTCACAACAGCACCCCAAGCGAGGACAACATGGCGGAGTCCTTTAACGCTGCCCACTGGCTGCTCGGCCGGCACGCCGCCGCGACGCCGGACCGGATAGCGGTGACCACGGCCGGCTCGACCGACGGCGCGACGGCACTGACCTGACCTACGGCGAGCTGGACGCGCTGGCCCGCCGGGCGGCGGGCGCGCTGGCCGCGGCGGGCATCCGGGCCGAGGAGCGGCTGCTGCTGTGCATGGCCGACTCCCCCGAGCTCATCGCCCTGTTCCTGGGCGGCCTGTACCTGGGCGCGGTCCCGGTCCCGGTCAGCACGATGGTGACCGCGCGCCGACCTGGCCAGCCTGGCCGCCGACAGCCGCGCCCGGCTGCTGGCCGTCAGCGCCGAGTTCGCGCAGGCCGCCGCCAGCCGCCGTCGGCGCTCGCCGTTCCTGCGCGAGGTGGTCGTCGAGGGCGCGGCCGCCGACCCCGGCGCGCTGCGTCGGTGCCGCAGCGGCATCCGGCACCGGGTCGCGGACCTGGGCCGACTTCCTGGCCGGCGGCCGGCCCGGCGACCTGCGCCGCCGCGGCGCCGCGCCGCCGACGCTGGCCGACAGCCCGGCTTTCTGGCTGTACACCTCGGGCACCACCGGGTACGCCCAAGGCCGCCATGCACCGGCACGGCGCGCTGCGCTGCACGGCGCAGACCTACGCCGCCGACGTGCTGGGCATCCGGCCCGACGACACCTGCTACTCGGCGGCCAAGTTGTTCTTCGCCTACGGCCTGGGCAACTCGCTGACGTTCCCGTTCTCGGTCGGGGCGCGGGTCATCCTGGACCGGGAGCGGGCCACCCCGGCCCGGCTGGCCAGCGTGCTCACCGCCCGGCGGCCCACCCTGTTCTTCGGCGCGCCGACCGCCTTCGCCGCGATGCTGGCGGCCGGCCTGCCCGACGACACGTTCGCCAGCGTGCGGCTGGGGGTCAGCGCCGGGGAGTCGTTCCCGGCCGACCTGTACAAGCGGTTCACCGCCCGGTTCGGCGTCGAGATCCTGGACGGCATCGGGTCCACCGAGGCGCTGCACATCTTCTTGTCCAACCGGCCGGGCCGGGTCCGGCCGGGCACCACCGGTGAGGTCGTCCCCGGCTACGACCTGCGGATCGAGGACCCGTCGGGGGCGCTGGTGCCCGACGGCGAGCCGGGCAGCCTGCATGTCCGGGGCGACTCGGTGGCGACCGGCTACTGGTGCCGCAGCGAGGTGACCCGGCGGGTGTTCCGGGGCGAGTGGCTGCGCACCGGCGACATCTACGTCCGCGACGCCGACGGCTACTACACCTGCCTGGGCCGCTCCGACGACGTGCTGAAGGTGAGCGGGATGTGGGTGTCCCCGGCCGAGGTGGAGATCCGGCTGCGCGCCCACCCGGACGTGGAGCAGGCGGTGGTGGTGGCGGTGCCCGACGCCGACGGCCTGGACAAGCCGGTCGCCTGCGTGGTGGCCCGGCCGGGCGCCGCGCCGGGCGGCGGACGAGCTGATCGAGTGGTGCCGGGCCGGGCTGTCGGCGTTCAAGCGGCCCCGACACGTCCTGTTCCTGGACGGGTTCCCGCTCACCGCGACCGGCAAGGTGCAGCGGTTCCGGCTGCGCGAGCACGCCATCGCCGAGACCGCGGGCTGACCGGGTGCTGGACGGGCACCCGCTGGTCGACGCGCACGTGCACGTCGCGCACCTGCGCACGCTGTCGGCTGACTGGCACGGCTGGGCGGCTCAGTTCGGGTCCGGCGTGCCCCTGGCCGACCTGTACGACGCCGACGGCGCGCCCCGCCCCGCCGCCATCGACGCGCACTTCGCCGCCGAGGGCGCCGACCGGGTGCTGCTGTTCAGCGAGTACAGCCCGAAGGCGACGGGCATCCAGCCGGTCGAGGACCTGCTGCCGGTGATCGAGCACAACCCGGACCGGTTCCGGCTGGTGGCCAGCATCAACCCGCACCTGCACTACCCGCCCGCGCGGGAGCTAGCGCGTCAGGTGGAGCTGGGCGCCGTGGCGTGCAAGATCCACCCGGTGCACGGCGGGTTCGAGGCGGGCGACCGGATGCTGTACCCGGCCTACGCCTGGGCGCAGGAGCACGGCATCCCGGTCATCGTGCACTGCGGCACGTCGACGTTCGCCGGCTCGGCCAACGCCTACGCCGACCCGGCCCTGCTCGACCCGGTGTTCCGCGACTTCCCGGACCTGACCGTGGTGCTGGCCCACGGCGGCCGGGGCTGGTGGTACGCCCAGGCCGCGTTCCTGGCCCTGATGCGGCCGCAGGTGTGGCTGGAGGTGTCCGGGCTGCCGCCGCGCAAGCTGCCCGAGTACTACGGGACTGCGCTGCGGCGCCTGGCGGGCACGATGCTGTTCGGCACCGACTGGCCGGGGATGCCGGGGGTGGCCCGCAACGCGCGCGCCCTGGCGCAGGTGCTGACCGCCGCCGGCTGCCCGCCGGAGGATGTCGCCGGTGCGCTCGGCGGGAACGCGATGAAGGTGTTCGGGCTGGATCACCGGACGCCCTAGACCACGGTCCCGCCGCCGGGTGAGACTGGCGGGCGTGGACTCATTTGACGTAGCGGCAGCTCGCAAGCGGTTCTCGGCCCTGTCCGGCGACTTCGTGTTCCTCGACGCGCCCGGCGGCACCCAGACACCGGACGAGGTCGGCGACGCGGTGGCCCGGGCCTACCGCGAGGCCAGCGGCAACGCGGGCGTCCCGTACGCGACCAGCCGCCGGATCGACGCGATCACCGGCGAGGCCCGCGCCGCGGCGGCCCGGTTCCTCGGCTGCGACGCCGACGAGGTGATCTTCGGCGGCAGCATGACCACCCTGAACTTCGCGCTCAGCCGGACCGTGGGCCGCACCCTGTCCCCCGGCGACGAGATCGTCGTCACCCGGCTCGACCACGACGCCAACATCGCCCCGTGGCTGGAACTGGCCCGCGACGCCGGCCTGATCGTCCGCGAGGCCGACGTGCACGGCGACACCACGCTGGACCTCGGCGACCTGGCCCGGCTGCTCGGCCCCCGGACCCGGGTGGTGGCCTTCTCGTGGGCCTCCAACGCGGCCGGCACGGTGGTGGACGCCCGCGCCGTGTGCCGGCTGGCCCACCAGGCCGGCGCGCTGGCCTGGATCGACGCCGTGCAGTACGCCCCGCACGAGCCGGTCGACGCCCGCGCGGTCGGGGCCGACGTGGTGATGTGCTCGGCGTACAAGTTCTGCGGGCCGCACCTGGGCATCGCCGCCGTCCGCCGCGGCCTGCTGGAGTCCTGGCGGCCCTACAAGGTCCGGCCGCAGGCCGCGCAGCCGCTCGGGCACGGCTTCGAGACCGGCACGCTGCCCTATGAGCTGCTGGCCGGGCTGACCGCCGCGCTGCGCTACACCGACGACATCGGCGGCCTGGCCGCCACCGCCGCGTGGGAGCGCCGCCTGGGCGAGCGGCTGCTGGCCGGGCTGCCCCCGGCGGCGCGGCTGCACGGCCTGCCGGGCATGGCCGGGCGGGTGCCCACGTTCCTGGTCAGCTTCCCCGGCATCGCCTCGGCCGGGCTGTCGGCGGCCCTGGCCACGCGCGGCTTCGGGGTGTGGAGCGGGACCGACTACTACGCGCCGGGCCTGCATGAGCGGATCGGCTGGGGCGACGCGCTGCGCATCGGCCTGGCCCACTACAACACGCTGGCCGAGGTGGACGCGGTGTGCGCGGCCCTGGCCGAGCTGACCGGAGCCGCCTGATGACGGCCCGTGGTTCGGTACGCGCAGCCGTCGTGCAGGGACCCGACCTATCAGGAGTAACGGCGGAGCGAGGCGCGGCCATCATCACCGTGCTGGACGTCGCCGGGGCGCGCGGCCGGCTGGTCCGCCGCCTGGCCGAGATCCCGCCGGGCGAGGCCCGGTCCGGGACGGCGGGGCCGGCCGGGGAACTGTGGTTCGTGATCAGCGGCACCATCGTGCTGGGAGCCGGCTCCCGGCCGGGCGAGCCCGCCATCCCGGAGCACGTCGACCCGGAGCACGTCGGCCCCGAGCACGGCGTCTGGCTGCCGCCCGGCACGCCGTGGCGACTGCAGGCCGCGGCCAGCACCGGGCCAGGCCGAGCACCGCGCGGATCGACATCGTGACCCTGCCGGGGGCGTGCGACCCCGGGTTCCCCGCGCCGCTGGTGTCGGACCTGCGCGACTGCCCGGCCGAGGTGACCGGGGACCGCCGGTTCCGGGTGCTGTTCGGGCCCGGCGACGGCGGCCCGGACGCGACCCAGTTCGTCGGCGAGATCCCGCCCGGCCGGGCGCCGGAGCACAGCCACCCCTACGACGAGGTGGTGCTGGTGCTGTCCGGGTCCGGCGTGGTCCACCTGGGGAGCAGCGACCAGCCGCTGCGGCCCGGGACCTGCGTCCACCTGCCGCCCGGCCAGCCGCACTGCCTGGAGAACACCGGCCCGGACACGCTGCGGGTGCTGGGCGTCTTCCACCCCGGCGGCAGCCCGGCGGCCAGGCTCCCCGCCGCCGCCGGCTAGCGAGCGGCGGCGGCGGAGCCCGGCCGTTACTACTGGACGAAGATGTCCACCGATGGCCGCAGGCCGGCGCAGACGCGCAGGACCTGGTGGATGGGGTGGTCGGCGAAGGCCTCGAACGGCGCGGTGTCGACCGGGTCGTCCCCGTCGACGGCCGGGAACGCCTGCTGGGTGAGCAGGTAGTCAAACCGCGGCGCCCACTTGCGCGCGCCCAGCCGGGCGGTGATCGAGCAGTTGTCCACCATGTAGGCCACGCCCCGGGCGTGCATGTACGGGTTGAGCGAGTCGACCGCCTCGATGACCGACTCGTTGGCGATCTCCGAGTACGGGTGGCCGCGGGCGATGAGCACGTCGATCTGGGCCATCATCACGCCGCAGAACACCCCGGCGGTGAACGGGTCGAGCGGGATCTCGCTCTCCACCCGGTCGGCCCGCACCTTCTGGCCCACCCGCCACATCGTGGACTGGTCGATCTTGCCCATCGGCCGGTGCTCCAGCCGGTCGCCGGCCAGCACCACGCTGCGCAGCTCGTTGCCCGAGCGGACCTCGTCGTAGATCTCCTCGATGAGCTCCGCCCCGACCGGGTAGGCGACCGAGTAGGCCTCGGCGAAGATCTTCCTGCCGTCGGCGTCCAGCCGCCGGTAGACGCCGTCGATGCCGTCCTTGGAGATGGTCTTGGAGATCGGCCCGGTGACCGACTCGGCCGACCGGCGGAACGCCTCCTCGGCGGTCATGCCCAGGTCCTTGTACCGGCGGAACAGGCTCTCCACCACGCCGTGCACCGCGCCGAGCAGGATGGCCCGCTCCCCGGAGATGTCGGACAGGTACTCCGACCGCAGCGTGGTCTGGAACGTGTACGGGGCGCCCAGCGCCACCGACCAGCCCAGCGCCCGGTCGGTGGCGTGGCCGGTCACGTCCTGGTGCACGGCGAAGCTGGCGTTGATGCCGGCCCCGTTGACCTCGGCGCCCTGCACGTACAGCGCGCGGACCGAGGCGCCCATGCCCTTGGGGCAGACCGCGATGACGTCCACCCCGGCCGGGAAGTCGTCGCCGGCCTGGCTGAGGTGGCCGAGCAGGAACCCGTGCGACAGGCCCAGCGTGGCGCCCGGCCGCAGCGCCGCGAACACCTCCGGGTACAGCCTGGCCATGGCCGCGTCGGACACCAGCAGGATCACCATGTCGCTGGCCGCCACCACGTCGAGGACGTCACCCAGCGTGCCCTCTTCCTCGGTGAACCCGGCCGCCCTGGCCTCAGCCCGGGACGGGCTGCCCGGCCGCAGGCCGACGACCACCCGGGCCGACTCGCCCAGGGAGTCGCGCAGGTTCTGCGCCTGCGCGCTGCCCTGCGGGCCCCAGCCGATCACGCCGATCTGGGATACGCCCGCGAAGGCCTGCGGGAGCAGCGGGAACAGGTGCCGGCCGCCGCGCACGATCGCCTCCCGGCGGTCGGCGACGGTGATGTACTCCTTCTCGAACACGGACGTGTCGAAGTCCAGATCCTGCGTCACTGCTCCTGCTCCTCTTTCACTGGCGGGGGTCTTGCGCTGGCACAGTCTTGCGTTCGCGCCAGTCTCGCCGGCCGCCGGGCCCCGCAGGCGGCGAAGCCACCTACATCACTCCATGTGTATCATCGATTGCTGAGAGTAATCTCAGAGTTGCCGGCGATCCCGTGCCCGCAGGTTGACTGCTGCTTTACGCTCACCGGCCATGACATGGGAAGCACGGGTCAACGCCGCGTTGCGGCGCGCTGGCCTGCAGATCACCCGGCCACCTGGCCACCCGTCGCGCAAGCTGCCGCCGCCCGAGGGCAGCCGGCTGCTGACCGCGCCGGTGTTCGTGCTGTCGCCGGCCCGGGCGGGCTCGACGCTGCTGCGCATGATCCTGGGCAGTCACTCGGCCCTGTACGCGCCGCCCGAGCTGCCGCTGGCCCAGCTCACGGTGCGGGCCGAGACCACCTGGATCCGGGCCTCGTTCAAGGAACTCCAGCTCACCGCCCAGGAGGTCACCTACCTGCTGTGGGACCGGGTGCTGGCCGACGTGCTGCGCCGCGGCGGCAAGCCGTTGCTGGTGGCCAAGACCCCCAGCAACGTGCTGGTCTGGCGGCAGATCGCCGAGTGCTGGCCGGACGCCCGGTTCGTGTTCCTGCTGCGCCACCCGGTCAGCGCGGTGGCGTCGCTGAACGCGGCGTGGGACGGCACCTGGCACCCCGGCGAGACCGGCAGCCTGGCCGAGTCGGCGGCCAAGGCCCTGCGGTACATGCGGAGCCTGGAGGAAGCGCGGACCGCGCTGCCCGGGCACACCATCCGGTACGAGGACCTGACCGCCGATCCCGGCGCCCGGGTCCGCGCGCTGTGCGAGTTCCTGGGCCTGCCGTTCGAGCCGGCGATGCTGGACTACGGCGAGTTCGGGCACGGCCGCATCGGCGTCGGCCTGGGCGACACCTCGGTCAAGCTGCGCTCGGGCAAGATCCAGGCCGCGGCGGCCCCGCCGGTGAGCCTGGTGCCGGGCAGCGCCGGGTTCCCCGATGAGCTCCTGGAATTGTGCACGGCCTGGGGCTACACGGTGCCGGAACAGGGCGGCCCGGCCGACGACCTGGCAGCCGACGACCTGGCGGTCGAGGAGTCCGCTGGCGACGACCTAGTCTCCACGGACGACTGACGCTCAGTTCTCCAGGGGCAGTAGCTCGGCGCGGAACTCGTCGAGGAACTGGCGCAGGGAGCCGACCGGGCCGGCCGGGCGGACCACGAACTTGCTCAGGCCGGCCTCGACGTGGCCCTCGATGAGGGCCCGGGCGGCGGCCCAGCTTCCGGCGGCCAGGGTGGCCGGGTCGGCGTCGGGGCGGCGGTCGGCGACGGCGCGGGCCAGCTCGGGCGGGATGCCGCCGGGGGCGACGGCCAGGCTGATGCCGAAGTGGTCCTCCTCGATCTCCCGGCCCGCCGCCGCGGCCGCCTCCTGGATGGCCAGCCGGTCCCCGGCGGCCTCGGCCGGGGTGCGGAAGCTGCCCAGCCAGCCGTCGGCGTAGCGGCCGATGCGGCGCATCGCGGCCGGGGCGCTGCCGCCCAGCCAGATGTCCAGCGGCTTGGCGGCGGCCGGGCCGACGGATACGCCGTCGACGGTGAAGAACTCCCCCGCGAACGTGACCTCGTCGCCGGTCAGCAGCAGCCGCAGCAGCCGCATCGACTCGTCGAACAGGGCCGCGCGGCGGCCGGGCGGCGCCGGGAACAGCGGCCGCTCGGACCGGCGGGCGGGCTGGAGCCCGAACACCGGCAGCACCCGGCGCGGGGCCAGGCCGGCCAGCGAGGCCAGCTGCTTGGCCACCAGCACCGGGTGACGGCCGGGCAGCACGGCCACGCCGGTGCCGACCTTCAGCCGCTGCGTCCGGGCCAGGGCCCAGGCCATCCCGGTGAACGGCTCGACCAGCGAGCCGAACACCATCTCGCTGAGCCACAGCGAGTCGATGCCCTCGGCCTCCAGCAGGTCCACGGCGGCGGCGAACTCCCCTGGCACGGCGGCGGGGCCGAGGCTGATGCCGATCCGGATTTTCATGGTCCTATGGGATCACGGCGGCTACCGGAAGTCGCGACTGCGGGCGGCGGCGACCACCCGGAGCTTCCCCAGCCGCATGGCCAGCAGGCTGGCCGCGCCGCCGGTCCCGGTCCCGGCCACGGGGTCCAGGCGCTCGACCCGGCCGCGGATGAGCAGCGCGCTGGCCGCCACCCCGATCCGGCGGTACCGCTGCCACACGTCCGGCGGGCAGATGATGTTGGCCATCCCGGTCTCGTCCTCCAGGCTGAGGAACACCACCCCGCGCGCGGTTCCCGGCTGCTGCCGGTGGGTGACCAGCCCGGCCACGGTGATGACCGCGCCGGGCGGGGCCGTGGCCAGCGCGGCGGCGGGCAGCACGCCCCGGTCGGCCAGCAGGTCCCGGATGTGCTCGACCGGGTGGGTGCCGTAGGTCCCGGTGGCCCACAGGTCAGCGAACGTCTCCTGGGCCGCGGTCATCGGCCGCAGCGGCGGCGCGGCCAGGCCCGGCGCCGTGCCCGGCAGCTGGCCGGGCCGGATCCGGGCCATCGCGCCGGCCGCCCACAGCGCCTCGCGCCGGGTCACGCCCAGGCCGCCGAACGCGCCCGCCATGGCCAGCGCCTCCAGCGCGGGGGCGGACAGCCCGGTGCGCCGGGCGAAGTCCTCCAGGCTGGCGTAAGGCTGGCCCGCCTCGATGGCGGCGGCCCCGGCGGCGCCCAGGTTGCGGACCTCGGACAGGCCGAGCCGGATAGCGGGGGTATCGGAATCGTCCTGCTTCTCCAGGGTGGCCCGGGCCTGGCTGGCGTTCACGTCGACGCCGTGCACCGGCACGCCGTGCCGGCGGGCGTCGCTGATCAGGCTGGCCGGGGCGTAGAAGCCCATGGGCTGGGCGCGCAGCAGCGCGGCGGTGAACGCGGCCGGGTAGTAGCACTTCAGCCAGGCGCTGGCGTAGACCAGGTAGGCGAAGCTGATCGCGTGCGACTCGGGGAACCCGTAGCTGGAGAACGCGAGGATCTTGGCGTAGATGTCCTGCGCCACGACGGCCGGGATGCCCCGCGCGGCCATCCCGGCCAGCAGCCGCCCGCGCAGTTCCTCGATCCGCTCCGGGGCCCGCTTGGAGCTCATCGCCTGCCGGAGCCGGTCCGCCTCGGCCGGGCTGAACCCGGCGCAGTCGATGGCGATCTGCATCATCTGCTCCTGGAACAGCGGGACTCCGAGCGTCTTGCCCAGCGCCTGGCGCATCGACTCGTGCGGCAGGCCTGGCTCCTCGTCGCCGTGCCGGCGCCGCAGGTAGGGGTGCACCGAGCCGCCCTGGATCGGGCCGGGCCGGATCAGCGCCACCTCGATGACCAGGTCGTAGAACTTCTCCGGGCGCAGCCGGGGCAGCGTGGCCATCTGGGCGCGGGACTCGACCTGGAACACCCCGATGGTGTCGGCGGCCTGGAGCATCTCGTAGACCCCGGGGTCCTCCTGCGGGATCGTGGCCAGGCTCCAGCGCTCCCCGCCAGCGTCCGCGACCAGGTCGAAGCAGTCCCGCAGCGCGGTCAGCATGCCGAGGCCGAGCAGGTCGAACTTGACCAGCCCGGCGTAGGCGCAGTCGTCCTTGTCCCACTGGAGCACCGTCCGGCCCGGCATCCGCGCCCACTCCACCGGGCACACCTCGCCCACCGGCCGGTCGCAGATGACCATGCCGCCGGAGTGGATGCCCAGGTGCCGGGGCAGCCGCTGCATCCGGGCGGCCAGGGCGCGGACCGGCCCGGGCACGCCGGCGTCGGGCGGGACAAGCGTGCCCGGCCCATAGGATCGGGGGCCGACCTGGCGGCTCCACTCGTCCTGCTCGGCCGGGGCGTAGCCGAGCGCCCGGCCCGCGTCGCGCAGCGCCATCCGGGGCCGGTAGGAGATCACGTTGGCCACCTGGGCGGCCCGGTCCCGGCCGTAGGTCCGGTAGACGTACTGGATGACCTCCTCGCGGCGCTGGTGCTCGATGTCCAGGTCGATGTCCGGCGGGCCGTCCCGGCCGGAGGACAGGAACCGCTCGAACAGCAGCTGGTGCCGGACCGGGTCCACGCTGGTGATCCCGAGCGCGTAGCAGACCGCCGAGTTGGCCGCCGACCCCCGGCCCTGGCACAAGATCCCCTGGTCGGCGCAGAACCGGACGATGTCGTGCACGATCAGGAAGTAGCCGGGGAAGCCCTGGTTCTCGATGACCTCCAGCTCGTGGTCGAGCTGGGCGTACGCGCCGGGAATCCGCTCGGCCCGGCGCGGGCCGTAGCGGTCGGCCGCCTCGCGCAGCACCAGGTCCCGCAGCCAGGTGGCCTCGGTGTGATCCCCGGTGACCGGGAAGTCAGGCAGCCGGGGCGCGACCACCGCGAAGTCGAACGCGCAGTCCGCGGCCAGCGCCAGCGTCCGCTCGACCACTCCCGGGTAGCGCCGCAGCCGGGCCGCCGCCTCGGCCGCCGAGCGCAGGTAGCCGCCGCCCGGCGCGGCCAGCCAGCCGTCCAGCTCAGCCAGGCTGCCGCGGGCCCGGATGGCGGCCAGGGCCTGGGCCAGCCGGGCGTCCCGGGGCGCGGCGTAGTGCACGTTCCCGGTCGCCACCGTAGCCACCCCGGCCGCGGCGGCCAGCGCGGCCAGCGCGTCGTTGCGCTCGTCGGCGGCCGGCTCGTCGCTGACCGACAGTTCCACCCGGACGTTCTCCGCCCCGAACATGCCGGCGAGCGCGGTTAGCTCCCGCCGGGCGGCGGCCGCGCCGCGGGCGGCCAGGGCGGCCGGGACAGCGCCCTTACGGCAGCCGGTCAGCACCACCCAGTGCCCGCCGTGCGCGCCGGCCAGCGCCGCCTCGTCGTAGACCGGGCGGCCCTTCTCCCCGCCGGCCAGGTGCGCGGCGGAGATCACCCGGCACAGGCGGCCGTAGCCGTCCGGGTCGCGGGCCAGGATCAGCAGGTGCCGGCCGCCGGGGTCGGGGACGCCGGCCCGCGGGGTGCCCCGCGGGGTGCCCGGAGTGTCGAGGCTCAGCTCGGCGCCGAAGACCGTGCGCAGGGTGCCGCCGGCGGCCCGGAGCCGCTCAGCGGCCTGGGCGAACTGGGGCACCCCGTACATGCCGTCGTGGTCGGTGATGGCCAGCGCGGCCAGGCCCCGGTCGCGGGCCTCGGCGACTAGCTCGGCGGGGCTGGACGCGCCGTCGAGGAAGCTGTACGACGAGTGGCAGTGCAGCTCGGCCCAGGCCAGGCCGCTGGCGGGGTCCGGGGCGTCCGGTTCCGGGCCGTCCGGTTCCGGGCCGTCCGGGCCTGCGCCGCCCCGGTCTGGGCGCAGGCCCGTGCCCCAGGACAGGCGACGCTCAAGCTCCCGCCACGGTATCGGCGGGTTGTCAAACCCGATGGCCCCGCCTCCTCCCGGTCTTCGACCAGCATAGCGATGGGGACTGACGTTCTGGCAGCGTTATAGAACAAAGATTTGATATAACTGACTCACGCGGTGGCCTGGAGCGATTCTGGGTGGCGGAAGGAGGCGGGGAAGCCCGCGCGCCAGGTGGGGTAGCGAAGCGTCCAGCCCAGTTCGCGCTTGGCCCGGGCGTTGCTGGCGCCGCGCGCCTGCGTGCTCATCGCCACCATGTCCCGGCCCGCGATCAGGGCGGCCAGCCAGGCCGGGACGCGGCGGGGCGGCCGGGCGCCCAGGGCGCTGGCCATCGCGGGCAGCCACTCGCGCATCGGCGCGGGCTCGTCGTCCACGATGTTGTACAGGCCGGCGCCGTCGTGCTCCAGCGCGAGGACGGTCGCGGCGGCGGCGTCATCGAGGTGGATGAACGAGCTCAGCCCGCGTCCGTCCCCCAGGACCGGGTACTGCCGCTTGCGCACCGCCGTGGTCAGCGGGTCGGCCGGGTCGCCGTAGAAGCCGCCGTAGCGCAGCGCGATCCCGCCCGCCGCCGTGACCGCCTCGTCCAGGTGGGCCATCGCGGCGCTGGTGGCGCGGGCCGAGGGCGGCGGGGCCGGGTCGAGCGGGTCGGTCTCGGCCTTCACCATGCTGCCCTCGCGGGCGTAGCGGTAACTGGCGAAGCTCTGCACGACGATCCTGCTCACTCCCGCCTCGCGGGCGGCGGCCAGCAGCACGTCGGTGCCCTCGGAGCGCAGCCGGTTGGTGGCCGCGAACGAGCGGTCCAGGCTCCTGCTGAATCGCAGCCCGGACAGGGCGGTGGCCTGGCAGATGACCGCGTCAGGCCGGGCCGCGGCGACCGCCTCGCGCACGGCGCGGGCGTCGAGCAGGTCCAGCGCCATCGGCTGCGCGCCCAGCTCCCGCACCCGCGCGGCGCCGCCGGGCGACCGGAACGTCCCGGTCACCTCGTGCCCGCGGGCGGCTAGCTGGGGAACAAGCCGGGAGCCGATCGCGCCGGTGGCCCCGATGAGCAGGACTCGCATGGCTGGCCTCCTTGGTCGTCGAGCGCTGTCACGTCTCTCGCAGCGGGTGGGTCACTCCTGATGACCCCGGGAAGCGCGAGGATGTGACAGATGGACCAGGACCAGTGGCTGGCCGACCGCTTCGAGGAGCACCGCGCCCGGCTGCGCGCGGTGGCGTACCGGATGCTCGGCTCGCTGGCCGACGCCGATGACGCCGTGCAGGAGACCTGGCTGCGGCTATCGCGGGCGGGCACCGACGAGGTGCAGAACCTGGCCGGGTGGCTGACCACGATCACCGCCCGGGTGTGCCTGAACATGCTGCGGTCACGTCGTTCCCGGCGCGAGGACGCGTTCGGGGTGCACGTGCCTGACCCCGTGGTGGCGACGGACAGTGACCTGCAGCCCGAGGAGGAGGCGCTGCTGGCTGACTCGGTCAGCCTGGCCCTGCTGGTCGTCCTCGACACCCTGACCCCGGCCGAGCGGCTGGCGTTCGTCCTGCACGACATGTTCGACCTGCCGTTCGAGGAGATCGCCCCGATGGTCGGCCGGACCCCGGCCGCCGCCCGCCAGCTAGCCAGCCGGGCCCGCCGACGGGTGCGCGGCGCCGACATCCCCGATACCGACCCCGACCTGGCCCGCCAGCATTTCGTGGTGGACGCGTTCTTCGCCGCGGCGCGCGGCGGCGATTTCGACGCCCTGGTCGCGGTGCTCGACCCGGACGTGACCCTGCGGATCGACGCGGGCGACCGGCGGGCGGCCGGCTCGATGACGATTCACGGCGCGGCGGCCGTGGCCGAGCAGGCGCTGAGCGGCCTGTCCACCCTGCTGCGCGCCTTCGACCTGCGCCCGGCGCGGGTCAACGGCGCCGCCGGGGTCATCGTCAGCCGCCACGGCCGCCCGGTCACCGTGATGGGCTTCACGATCTCCGGCGGCCGGATCGCCGAGATCGACGCCATCGCCGATCCGGCGCGCCTGCGGCGGATCGCGGCGGCGGCCGAGGACAGCTGAGCCGAGCGGTGCTTCACAGGCGGCAGTGGCGGACCCGGAAGTTGCCCGTGTCGGCGATGAGCAGGTTGCGGCCGGCCTCATCGGCGTACAGGCCCCGCGGGCCGGTCAGCCGGGCCTGGGACGGCAGGCCGCCGTCGCCGAGGAAGCCGGCGTTGCCGTCCCCGGCGAGCGCGTAGGCGCGGTCCGCGTCCTGGTCCAGGCAGCGCACCCGGTTCGTCCCGGCGCAGCTCACGTAGATGACCTTGGCACCGTCGACCGCGAGGCCCACGGGCGTGTGCAGCTGCACGCCGGCCAGCGGCCCGTTGTCGCCCAGGTCCCCGGCGACACCGGTGCCGACGGTGCCGGCGATGGCGTTCGTAGTGACGTTGACGCGGCGGACCCGGTGGTCGCCGGCGGTGGCGACGTACAGGTTGCCGTCGAAGTCGAGCGCGATCGCGGACGGCTGGTTCAGCGCGCCCCCGGCGGCCGCGGGCGCCCCGGCGCCGGCCGCCGCGGTGATCGTCCCGGTGGCCAGCTCCACCGCCCGGACGCGGTTGTTGCCCCGGTCGCAGATGTACAGGACGCGGGTCGCGTCATCGAAGGCCAGCGCGCCCGGGTTGCTCAGGTGCGCGGCGATGGCCGCCGCGTTGTCGCCGCCCCCGCCGGCTGCGTTCGGCTGCCCGGCCAGCCGGGACACCGTGCCGGTGGCGAGGTCCACCTGCCGGACGCAGTGGCTGCCCGAGTCGGAGAAGTACAGCGTCCGGGTGCCGCGGTCCAGGGCCAGCCCGGCGGGCGCGCTCAGGCCCGCGTTCGCGGCCGGGGCGGCCCCGTCGCCGCCGTCGCCCGGATTGCCGTCGCCGGCCACGTCCGCGAGCAGGCCGGCGTCGGCGCGGGACACGGTATGCGCGCCGGAGTCGGCGATGACCACCGCGCCGGCCGCGGTGCAGGTCACCTGCTGTGGCGCGGTGAGCTGGCCGGGCAGGGCGACCGGGCCGGCGGCGTGCCCGGCGCCGCCGGCGCCCGCCACGCGGGTGATCACCCCGGTGCCGAGGGTGATCTGGCGCACGCAGAACGCGAGAGGGTCAGCCACGCAGAGATCACCGGCGGCCGTCATCGCCAGGCCAGCCGGGGCCTGGAAGGTGGCCATCGCGGCCAGGGCGCCGTCCCCGGCGCTGCCCGCCGCTCCGGTCCCGGCGATCGTGGTCACCAGGTGAGTGCCCGGGTCGACGCGGCGCACCCGCCGGTTGCCGGTGTCGGCGATGTAGACGACGCCGGCGGCGTCGACCGCCACTCCCCGCGGCTGCGAGAACTGGGCGTTGACCGCCGGTATCCCAATGCCGGCGAAGGCGGCGCCGGCCGCGGCGCCGAGCCCCGCGATGACGGCGATGTCGCCCCCGGTCAGGACGCGGACCCGGTGGTTGCCGGTGTCGGCGATGTACAGATCACCGTCGGCGTCGGCGTACAGGCCCGTCGGGCCGTGCAGCGCGCACGCGGTAGCGGGCCCGTCGGGGCCGTCGCCCGCCGCCCCGGTCCCCGCGACCGTGGTGATGATTCCCGTGGCGGGGTCCACGACGCGCACGCGGTGGCTGCCGGTGTCGGCGATGTAGAGCACGTCGCGGGAGTGGTCGTAGGCCAGGCCCTCCGGCGCCGACAGCTGCGCCGCGGCCGCCGGCCCGCCGTCGCCGACGACACCGGGCGCGCCCGTGCCGGCGAAGGCGGAGATCTGGCCGGTACTGAGGTCCACGCGGCGGACGCGGTTGCGCGCCCGGTCGGCCACGTACAGCAGGTTGCGCGTCTCGTCGACGGCGACCGCCGCGGGCGCGTCCAGCTGCGCGGCGATCGCCGGGGCGTTGGCGTCGCCGCCGTGGGCGCCGGCGCCGGTCCCCGCCAGGGTCGCGATGACCCCGCCCGAGGAGATCCGGCGGACCCGGTTCGCGGCGGCGTCGCACACGTAGGTGTTGAACTGGGCGTCCTGGATGACGGCCTGCGGGCCGGCCAGGCCGGCGGCGATGGCGGGCACGTTCTCGCCGGCGTAGGCGTTGTGGCCGTTCCCGGCCGCAGTCGTGATCCGCGCCGGGAACATGCCGTAGAAGTAGTGCAGCGACAGCGAGCAGGCCGGCTGGCCGCAGGTCCGGGGATGGCGGTGACAGCCGACCTGCGGGGCGCCCTGGGCGGCGGGGAGCACGACCCGGGCCGCGGCGACGGCGGCCGCGCCGACCTGGCCCCGGGTGACCGGGCCGGCGATCGGCGGGGCGCAGAGCGCGGCGACGGCCGCCACCCGGGCGGCGATCTTGGCGTTCTCGTTGACGACCACGGTCTTCGGCGCCGCCGAGCCGGGGTTGACGGGCACGGCGGGCACGCAGCCGACGGCGGCGGCGATGGCGGTCGCGATGTCGTCGCGGGCCAGCGCGGCCACGGCCGGCGCCGCGGCGGCGGCCTGCGCGGCCGTGTAGGGCGGCTGGGAGTTGTTGCCCGCGCCGGGCCGGCCGAGACGGCCCCGCACGCCGTCGCACGTGGCCTCCGCCACGGCCGCCACGAGCTCCGCGGCGGTGGGCACGTTGGCCGCGCTGACCGCGTTGGCAGCGGCGAGGGCCCGCTGGACGAAGTCCGCCGGGATAGCCGCTGCGGCCTCGTCGACGGTGGCCTGGTCGGCCGCGTCGTCGTGAGCCGCCTCCGCCGCCGCCTTAGCCTGGTCCCCGATGTGCGGGCCCTGCCGGCCGCGGCGCCCACCGCCGCCGCGGTGAGGATCTGGGCGGCCCGGGCGAAGGCCAGCATGACCATGTCGGTCACCGCGGTGGCCAGGGCCTGCCGCCCCGGCCCCCCGGCCAGTACCGCGGCCGCGGGCGCCGCGGCGATGGCGCCGGCCAGCGCGGGATCCACGGCCGGGGCCAGGGGCAGCACGGGCGGCGCGGCGGCGGCCACGGCGGCCAGCGCGACGCCGTTGGCGGGGACCGTCAGCGCCGCCGCCACCGCCGGGGCGCCGCACTCGGCGGCGGCCTGGAAGACCGCGCCCGCGGCGACCTGGTGCCAGGTCGCCGCCCCGGTGGCGGGCAGGCCGACGGCCGCGACCCCGACCTCCGCGGCCGCGGCCGCGAGCAGCGCGATGGCGGCGGCGTCCACCGCGGCCGGGGCCAGCCCCGGCACCGCGTTCCCGGGTCCCGGCACGGCCCCGGGCCACAGCAGCCCGACGTTGCCGCGGGGACCCGCGTACCGCGCGGCCAGCTCGGCCCCGCCGGTGTCCATGCGGTGATCGTCGACCCAGCCCCGGCCGTCGTAGGCGCTCACGCCGCCCGCGACGCGCGGGTGGCCGTGGTCGTTGCCCCAGCCGAACGAGTAGGCGATCAGGTACGAGGCGGCGCCGGGCTCCGGGCGCGGCGCATCGGGCAGGGACTCGACCGCGGCCCCGTGGTGGCCCGCGACCAGCCCGACGCAGTGCTGGTCGGTGTTGTGCGGGAAGCTCACGTGCCCGGCGTTCTGGAAGGTCGCGTCGCCGGTGAGCAGCATGTACCGGCCGGGAAGGGCCGGGTCCTCCAGCCGCACGGCCAGCCCGGTGTTGTTGACGTCGTTGCCGGTGACCTTGATGACCGCGAAGAGCCCGGAGGCAGCGACGTAGTTGCCGCTGAGGGCGTTGGGGTCCTCGTGCCGCCACGCGTGCAGCGTGGCGTTCACGGGCGCCGCGATGATCTTCCCGATCATGGCTCCGGCCGTGCCCTTGGTGGTGACGCTGGCGCCGGGCTGCTGCTGGGGGACCAGCACGTGCACGTTGTTCAGCTGGGCGTTGTTGGTCGCGATGCTCAGCGTCTGGTAATGGTCGCGGTCCCAGTGCGACACCACGAACAGGCAGTGCCCGACGTCGTAGCAGAACGTCGGCTGGGGCACCGGGTAGGTGAACGCGTTGGCGAGGACCCCGCCGCCCAGGTCGTAGTACATGATGGGGCGGCCGTTGTCGTCGAAGACGACGTTGCAGTTGCCCTGGCCGATGTCGGCCACCGCCACCCAGCGCGGGTTCGTCCCCACCGGGAACCGGTTCCCGAGCAGTACGCCCGCCGCGGCGGACGAGAGAGCGACGGTCGCGCCCAGCCAGGTCAGCGGCATCGTGTCAGCCCCCCGTCACGCGGCCAGCAGGCCGAGCTTGCCCGCGGCGGCCGGGCCGGGCGCGGCCAGCCCGGCGATCCGCACGCCCCCGGCCTCGCGGCCGTCCCACCCGGCCCGGGTCATGTCGGCCGAGCCGGCCGGCGGCAGGAAGGCCCGCACCGGCTTCCCGTCGTGCATGCGGGCGTCCAGCTGCAGCCACACCTCCAGCCAGGCGCCGTCATAAGCGCCCGGGTCGGCGGCCGGGCCGAGCGCGGAGCCTAAGACGCGGAGCAGCGCGTCCCGCGACAGCCCGAACTCGACCACCCGGGCCATGGACGCCACGGCCGCCGTGCGCCAGTCGGGCATGTCGTGCAGGTCGGCCGCGAACGAGTCGAACCAGCCCGCGGCGAAACAGTCCAGCTGCACCATCCAGTCCTGACGGGCCGCGTCCGCCGGCTCGGCCATCGTGACCTGCCCGTAGAAGGCCACTGGCTCGGTGTAGTCACGGGCGGCCTTGTCCGGGCGGCCCATGATGGCGGCCCATTCCGGGTCGGTTCCGCCGTCGTCGTACCAGCCTGGCGCCGAGCGCTTCACGAGGCCCCTCCCCTCAGGGTCCCGCGGCCAGCCCTCCCCGCCGGGGCGGCACCGCCGCCCGCGCGGCGGGACCGGCACGGAACCCGCCTGCGGACGCCTCTGACGCTAGCAACGCCCCCAGCCTCCGGCCGCTCACCCCGTCGCCACACTGCCGTTACCGACGGCGACGAAACCGGACCGCCGACGGATCTTGACGCGCGCCGCCCGGTGTCAGAGGGGCACGTGACAATGCCGGGCATGGCAGGCAACGCGGAGCGCAGGCTCACCCGGCAGGAGATCTCCGACGGCATCACGGAGCACGGCTGGCGGCTCATCCTGGGCGCCGCCCGGACGCATGTGCCCGTCGGGTCGCTGGCCCAGGCCGCCTCGGTGGCCGGGCAGGTCATCGACGCGGCGGGCGCGGCGGCGGATGAGTGCCTGCGGGCGGACATCCGCCGCGACCGCCTGGTCCTGACCCTCCAGGATCTGGGCACCGGCTCGGTGACCAGCCGCGAGGTCGCCCTGGCCGCGCGGATCACCGAGGTCGTGCGCGGCCTCGGCCTGGTCACGACCGCCGAGCCGGGCACGGAGCGGTCCGCGCAGATCATGGAGATCGCCATCGACGCGCTGGACATCCCCGCCGTCGTCCCGTTCTGGAAGGCGGTGCTGGCCTACGTCGAGGAGCCCGGCGCCACCGGTCCCGTGGATGCCCTCGTCGATCCGTACGGGCTGGCCCCGGCGGTGTGGTTCCAGCAGATGGACGCGCCCCGGCCGCAGCGCAACCGGATCCACTTCGACATCTCCGTCCCGCACGACGAGGCCCGGCGCCGCATCGACGCCGCGCTGGCCGCGGGCGGCACCCTGCTGTCTGATGCGGAGGCTCCGGCGTTCTGGGTCCTGGCTGACCCGGAGGGCAACGAGGCCTGCGTGACCACCTGGCAGGGCCGCGACCCGCAGCCGCCTGTGCTGTAGCGACGGTAGTACTGCGAGCCCGGCCCGCTCGTGCCCTGGCCCCGAGGCCGGGCAGTGAACAGGCGGCGTCAGCCGATCAGGCTGCGGCGGCGCCGGGTGGCGGGTGGCTGTGCAGGATCTTCCGCCGGTCGGGGCTGGCAGCGGTGGTGGTGCCGTCGGCGTTCAGGGCCAGGGTCCAGCCGCGCCGGTGAATCAGGTACAGATGGTGGAAGCTGCACAACAGGACCAGATTATGTCAGCGCCGTAGGCCCGCCCCTGGAGCGCGGGATGAGGTGGTGGACTTGGCACCGGGCGGGTTTCTGGTGGCAGCCGGGGAACGCGCAGTGCCGGTCCCGGGTGATGACTGCTCTTCGCAGGTGGGCCGGGATGGTCGCGGTGGGGCTGGTGATGTCCAGGGGCAGGCTGATGCCGGCGCCGAGGGGGCCGGGGAGGCCAGGCGCGGAGCGCGGAGGCGAGCCCGGCGGGGCCGGCGAGCATGGCGGTGCCGTAGCGGATGAGCGTGGCTCCCAGCCGGTCCCGGCTGGCGGCGGAGTCCTCGGCGTCGGCGGGGTCCCCGGCGCTGTCGGGGTCCTCGCGGCCCAGGTAGGCGCGGACGGCGGCGGCCACGATCTCGGGGTCGAGGTGGCCGGTGATGATCGTGGTGATCCTCGCGTCGCAGCCGTACGCCTGCGCGGCGGCCGCGGCTGGCCAGCCATCCCGGCTCGCCGTCCCCGGCGGCCCGGCCCGACAAGAAGGCGCCCGGAACGGCCGGGGCC
The DNA here is from genome assembly GCA_963731085.1 of uncultured Actinomycetota bacterium. Taxonomy (GTDB): domain Bacteria; phylum Actinomycetota; class Actinomycetes; order Streptosporangiales; family Streptosporangiaceae; genus DASUBV01. Next base: position 214,699 of record CAVSUF010000018.1, on the reverse strand, counting down.
GGGGCCGGGGCGGGCGAGCCCGGGCCGTCACCGCCGGCAGGCACCCCGCCGGCCAGGCCCGCGCCATCGGCCAGGCCCGTGCCGCCAGCCGGGCCGGTGCCGCCGGCCGGGCCGGTGCCATCGGCCAGGCCCAGAAGCTGCTCCAGCGTCGCGTGCACCAGCATCTGCGCGGGCTGCCCCGCCACATCCGGCAGGGTCCCGGTGCCCAGGAGCATCCGGGCGGCTTCCTCCAGCGCGTCATGATGACGCTGGCCCTCGCCGCGGTCATCCTCCGGCCCGGCCTTCTTCCCCAGCGACTCCAGCAACGCCGATACGGCCGCCGCGCACTCCGGGGTCAGGCTGCCCACCAGGTGCCCGGCGCCCCGGTAGTGCAGGTCCAGCCGCACCGACCGGTCACCGAACCCGTCATCGCCGCCCGCGGCCCGCCATCCGGATCCGGCGGCGCGGTCCGCTCATGCATTTCCCGCGCCAGCCCCGACAGGTCCGCCAGGTCCGCGCCGCCCGCCGCAGCGCCCAGCAGGATCGCGTCAGCGTCATCACGGACATCGGGGGGCAGCGCATCAGACCAGTCGCACACCTGCCGCGCCCACGACGGCGAGATCTCCGCCGCGGCCAGGTCCGCGGCCACCCGCGGGTGGACCGCCAGGCGCCGCATCCATCCCGTCGCCACCCCGGCCGCGCCGCCGGTCACCCGGGTCTGCCACCGCAGCCACGCCTTCGTCGTGCCCTGCCCGTCCGCCTCACACCCGCCCTGCGCATTGAACGCCGACAGGAACCGCGAACGCGCCGCCAAGTGCACCGACTCCGCCCGGCCCAGCACCCGCACGCACCCCGCCAGCACCTCACCCGGCAGCGACCCCGCATCAGCACCGGCCAGGAACGCCAGCGCCGCCTCCGCGACCTCCGCCGCCTCCACCGCACTGCCGAACACCCCCGGCCGGTCCGTGCACACGCTGCCCACCTCCCCGCCGCGCCGACGATCACCGGCCGCCATGATCAGCGAACCTGATGATCAAATAATCTTTTAGCTTATGTGTTCGATCCTACCGCACCCCTCGGACAATCCCGGCCATATCGCGAACCCCGCCGGTGACGCCGACCGCTGAACCCAGGGCAAGCAGCGAACCCGCTACCCGGCCCGGCGCCAGAGGCCAGCCGGATCGGGGGCGGCCTCGAATCCGGCGGTGGCGGCCAGGCGCCCAGCGGCCTCGAAGCCGGCGGCAAGCGCGGCGGGCAGGTGAGCGTCGCTGGCGAAGGTGATGGCCTGGCCGCCTTCCTCGCGCCACCAGGACAGGACGACGGGGTGGAGCGGGACGCGGGTGTTGATCTCCAGGGCCTTGCCGGCCGTGGCCAGGGCGCGCAGGACGTGGCGGGTCTCGTCCTGGTAGTCGAGGGGATCGTAGGGGCGGGCGGACTCGGGCCAGAAGCGGACCGGGTAGTCGATGTGGGCCAGGACGTCGAAGTTGGCGAACGCGGTGATCAGGGCGGCGCACTCAGCGAGGAAGCCGCGCATGACCGGGGCCGGGTCCTGGTCGCGCATGTGCATGAAAATATCGGCGTGGCCGTCGCCGGCGGGCGCGCAGTGCACCGAGGCCAGGACGCGGTCGAAACCCCCAGCCAGCACGACGGCGGCGCTGGACGGGTGCCAGTGCGGCTCGCCAAGCTCGACGCCGGACAGGATGCGCAGGTCGGGGAACTTGCCGCGGCAACGGTCCAGGCGACTCCCGGTAGCCCGCCAGGTCGGGCGGCGGCGGCGTGAGCACGCCACCGGTCACCAGGTCCCGCCAGTGCTCGGGGACCTCCTCGGCGGGGTCCAGGACCCAGGGGGTGAAGTCGGCGTGCTCGGTGAACGCGACAGCGGGCAGGCCAAGCTCCACGGCGCGGCGGCAGGTCTCCTCCATCGCGCCGAACGGGGCGTCCCACGACCACTGGCTGTGCACGTGGCTGTCGGCCGGCAGGGCGGCGGAGTCGTCGGTTCGCACCGCACGCAGGCTAGCGGGCGGCTGCGCCTAATCCGCTATCGGCACGACCGTGACGTCTGGCCAGCGGGCCGTGATGCGGCAGGCGGGACGTGGCCAGGCTGACGCGGGCCGGATTTCGCTGCCAGGTCATGCTCAGGAGGTCAGCCAGGCCGTGCGGGGCGCAGATGTCGAGGGCGCCGTCCCCGCCGGGGCCAGGCGGACGGCCACGCAGGTGGCGGTCTCGGGCCACGTGGCCACGGCGTCGTGGACGCGGGTGAGCGGGTCAACTGGCGGGCCGCCGAAGTACTCGTGGTACCAGGTGTGGACGGCGGCCTGGTTGGTCGCCTCCCACGGCAGGCTGGCCAGCCGGGCCAGGGCTTGCTGGGCCGCCTGGTCACGCTCGCCACGCAGGTCATTCGGATCGAGGAACGCCACGTCGACGTCACGCACCCTCGCCGGGTCGAAGCCGCCGTGGCGCTGGCCCCAGACGACGTCGCGCACGGCCCCGGCCCCGACCCAGGCATCGGGCAGCCCGCTGGCCGCTACCGCGTCGAGGGCGCGCAGCAGCCACGGCTCGGCCCGCACGCAGACTTCCAGGCGGGCGGCCTCGGCCGGGAGCACGGCGGGGCACGAATGGCGCGGAACGCCGCCGGCAGCGGGCATGCCCGTCATTGTGGCGGCCGCCGCCGACACTCCGGGGCCGGTATCAGTCGTACCGCGCCTCGATGCGCCATCGGCCGTCCTCCAGTACCGCCAGCCAGGCGCTGCCGTCGCTGGTCACCAGCTGGAACCGGGCCTGGCGGTGGCTGCGGGCCGGATCCCACCAGCACTCGGTGACCGGCCACGGACCGGCCCACGAGGTGACAGCCAGGGCCGGGCCGTCGGCGCCCGGGCGGCCGTCGGCCGACAGCCCGGCGGGCGACAGCCAGGCAGGCGGGGCGGATAGCTGGGCGCGCCCGGTGACGGTCACCGCCGCCCCGGACTGGTCCGTCACCCGGGCAGGCAGGGGGTCCGGGTAGACGGCGGCGGGGGCGGGCGCGGGGATCTGCCCGGGCCACGGCCGGTCTGCCGGGCGCCGGGGCGTGCCGGCGTCCCCGAACGGGACGAGCAGCACCTGGTCGGCCGGACGCCGGCCGCCGGCCAGCACGGGACGGGTCACCGCGCCGTGCCCGAGCATGGCCTGGACGCGGCTGGCGGCGCGGGCGACCCGGTCGGTGACCACGGCATCGCCCCACAGCCCCAGCTGGCGGCCGGTCGCGCGGACCAGCTGGTCGGGGACCAGCCGCAGCAGCGTGACCCCGCCCGCCAGCGATACGTCCGCGTGCTCGCCTCCCCCGGCCGGGGGACCACCGCCGGCTCGCGGCCGTCAAGCTGCCAGCGGACCCGCTCGGCTACGGCCAGGCCGGACAGCAGGCCATCGTGGCGCCAGAGCCGGCTGATCTGCCGGCCGTCCGCGGTGTGCACCTGGACCTGGAGGCGGATGCAGGCCAGGCCGCTGGCGGCCAGGCGGGCGTGCAGGTCCTCGGCCAGGGCCTTGGCCGCGAATATGACCGGCTCGGCCTGGGCGGCGGGCGGGTCGAACTCCCGTTGCGCGGACAGGTCGGCGGCGGGCGGGCGCGGGACCAGCGGGCGCGGATCCAGGCCGCTGGCCAGCCGGTGGGCCAGGTGGCCGGGCGGCCCGAGGCGGCTGGCGGCCTCGGCGGCGGGGAGGGCGGCTAGCTCGCCCAGCGTGGTGATGCCCAGCCGGGGCAGCAGGGAGCCGAGATCGGGGTTCCCCAGGACGCTGACCGGCTGGCCAGCCAGGAAGGCCAGCGTCCGGCCCGGCGGCACGATCAGGCTGTCACCGTCCGCCGGGCCGGCCGGGGTTGCTGGGGCAGCCTGAGCGACCGGGGCGGCGGCTGGCCAGCCGGTTTCCGCCGGCCCGGATGCGCCCGGCCCGGATGCGCCCGGCCCGGGATGCGCCCGGCCCGGATGCGCCCGGCCCGGATGCGCCCGGGTCAGCCTGGCCGATGGCGATGGCGGCGGCCAGTTCGGCGGCGAACAGCCCGTCGGCTACGCCGGCCGCGCAGGGGAAGCCGGCGGCACGGACCGCCGCCGTGAGCTTGCGGGCCAGTTCCGTCTCGCCGCCGAAGTACCGGGACGGGCCGCGGACGCCGATCGCGCAGGCGCCGGGCCGCAGCACTTCCACCTTCGGGCAGAACTCCTCGACCACGGCGACCACGGCCTCGAACGCCCGCGCCGACGGCTCGGTCCCGGCGCCCGCGGGCAGCCCCGCTCCCCCGCCTGGTCCCGCGCTCCGGCTGGGTTCCGCCAGTCCTGCTCCATCCGGTCCCACCGCGTCCGGCCAGTCGGGGCAGTACAGGACCAGCACCCGCTCCGGCCTGTCCGGGCCGGTCACCCGGTACCGGCCAGGGCGTCCCCGGCCAGGGCGGTGCCGGCCAGGGCGGTGTCGGCCAGAGCGGGGGCCTGCTCCGACGCGGCCGGAATCCCGGCGCTGCCCGCTGACACCGCCACCGGGACCAGCGGGAAGGCGTCCCAGGCCGTCGCGGCGTCGGTCAGCGCGGCCGGCGCGTGGCCGTCGGCGGCCGAGGTCACCGTGCCGTCCGGGCCGGGCAGCCACAGCCAGGCGGTCCGGGGGCGCGCTCCGGCACCCCGGCCGTCGGCCACGACGCGGGCCAGGCGGGCGCGGAGGCGGCCGTGGCCCGGGCCGATGCCGACCCACTCCTGGTCCTCGAGGACCAGGCGGGCCTGCGCGCCGTCCCATTCCCCGGCGACTAGCAGCACGCTGCCGCTACGGCGGGCGGTGGCCTCCAGCCGGCGGCGCAGGGCGGCGGCGGGCCGCGCGGGCGGGCACAGCAGGACCAGGTCGCAGCCGTCCAGCAGCGAGGCGATCACCTGCGGCCAGTTCCCGCCGGGGTCGGCCACCAGGAGCAGCCGGCCGGGTCCAGGCCGGCCTCGGCGGCGGCGCGGACGCCCAGCGAGGGCAGGCCGACGGCAGCGCACCAGGCCCCGTCGGCCGACGCGCCCGCCGCCAGCGCCAGGAGCAGCAATCCCCCGCCGGGGGCGGTCACGACGTGGCCGCGGGCCAGCCCGCCGGCGGCCAGCAGGCCCCGCAGCGCCGGGAGCACGGGCAGCACGTCGCCGCCCGCCACGACCGGGCCGCCCGGTGCCGCCAGCCCCTCGACAGCCAGCCCCCGACAGCCAGCCGCCCTGGCACGCAGCCCGGTTAGCGCCGCCCGTGCCGACGTTTCCGCTGCTGGCATGCCCTGTGCCCCCATGTGCCGACACTATCGAATACGCATTCGATAGTTGTCAAGACCCCTGCGATGTCCTCGTAGCGCGGCCAGGTTTACCCGCGCCCTCCTGCCAGGTGGTCCAGCGCGGTCGTCATCAGCACGCGGGCCTTCTGCTCACAGCCGGGGAATGCCGGAAGGAACTCGACGCTCATCGACTGGCCATCCCTGACCAGGAAAACCGCGCACTGGCTGAACTCTCCGGACCCGATGTCGAACTGGCTCGCGCCGGCCCGAGGCTCGGCACCTTCTGCACGACGGCGCCCGGGGGTGCCGACGGGTTCGACTCGAAATTGCCGGGGTCCTTCGCCACCGCCGCCTGGCCCGCCGCCGTCTCCAGCGTCAAGGACATGGTCGGCAAGTCCGCGGCGGCCAGGACGTAGTCGCACACGTACACGCCGCTCGCGTCGGTCTCGGTGGGCGTGCCCTCCAGCCTTCCCGCCACCCGGGCGAGGTCCGCCGCGGAGATGACGCTGCAGGCATGCACACCGGTGAGGCTGAAGGGACCGCCCGACCCGCTGGCGGTGCTGCTGCCGCGCGCCCCGGAGGCTGCGCCGGACGCGGAGGCCGCACCGGACGCGGAGGCCGCGCCGGGAGGGGAAGCTGAGGGGGCGCCGCACGCGGTGAGCGCGAGGCCGGCCAGGCACAGCGTGCCGGCGAGCTTGCGGTAGGTCACGGGGTTATCCGTCCGGACTGGGTCCCGCGCCGGACGGCGGAACCGGTACCCCCGATCCAACGGCCACCCGGGCCGCCCATATGTGACGCAAGTTACCGCCCGCCTGCCAGTTCCGCGCCGTGGATCACGGGCTGGATCAAGGGCTGTGGATCAAGGGCTGGATCAAGGGCCGTGGATCACGGGCTGTGGATCAAGGGCCGTGGATCACGGGCTGTGGATCAATGGCTTCAACATCATGCCCGCGGTCCTGCCCTCCGGGCTGGAGCTGTTCGTCGACCACGTGGTCCCGATCCTGCGCGACCGCGGCCTGTTCCGCCGCGAGTACGCCGGCCACACGCTGCGCGAGCACTACGGCCTGTCCCGCCCCGCGAACCAGCACCTGACCGCTCAGGCCTCCTGAGGATCAGCGCCCTCCGACAGGCCGGCTGCCGGCTCACGAGCGCGTCAGCCGGTGCCGATTCGGCTCCGTTCGTGAACGGTCATGGCCTATTGTCCAGACATGCGGGGGGAGCTCAGTCAGCTGGTCGTCGGACGCTACCGGCTGACCGAGCGGATCGGCGCGGGCGGGATGGGCGTGGTCTGGCGTGCCCGCGACGAGGTTCTCGGCCGTGATGTCGCCGTCAAGGAGATCGTCTTCCCGGCCCGGATTCCCGAGGATGAGCGGCGGCGGGCCTGCGCGCGGAGCCTGCGCGAGGCCCGCGCGGCGGCCCGGCTCAGCCACCCCGCCGTCATCACCGTTCACGACGTGGTCGAGCACGACGGCCGCCCGTGGATCGTGATGGAGCTGTTCCGGGGCGGGTCGCTGGCTGACCTCATCGACGCGCACGGTCCGCTGCAGCCGCAGCGGGTCGCGGAAATCGGCTTGTCCGTGCTGGAGAATGCGGGCTACCGCGATCCTGGCCCGGCTATCCCGGGACACCGGCATGCCGCTGACCCAGTTCGAGGCGGCGCTGGCCGACACCGCCGCGCTGGGCCTGCCGTCGTACGCGAGCACCAACCCGGAGGGCTACCTTTACCCGGCCACCTACACGTTCCAGCCCGGCACGACCGCGCTGCGGATGCTGCAGACCATGGTGACCCAGTTCAAGACCGCGACGGCCGCCCTGAACCTGACCACGGCGGCCGCCGCGGGCCACCTGACCGCGGAGCAGGTGATCACGGAGGCCAGCCTGCTGGAGGCCGAGGGCGGCCCGGTCTACTACGGCCAGATCGCCCGGGTGATCGACAACCGGCTGAACCACCGGATGCCGCTGGCACTCTCTTCCACGGTGCTGTACGCGCTCGGATCCTCCGCTGACAGCGTCACGCCCCGGCAGGCTCAGGTCAGCACGCCGTACAACACGTTCCTGCATCCCGGCCTCCCGCCCGGCCCGATCGACTCGCCCGACCTGGCCGCGATCACCGCCGTCCTGCACCCGCCCCAGGGGAACTGGGTCTACTTCGTCACGGTGGACCCGAAGACCGGGCTGACCAAGTTCACCGACAGCGTCACCCAGTTCGAGCAGTGGAAGGCAGCGGCGGCGCGGAACACCGGGAACAGCTGACTCACAGCCGGCCGAGGGCGCTGGTCATCATCTGCCGGACGGCCCGCACGTCAGATGGCGTCTGGCTGTCAATGTCGATCTCCACGGCGCGACCGCCGCTCGCGGCCCACAGCGCGTATTCCGGGTCGTCATCCTGGGCGTCGGCGGGCGTGATGGTGAACGCGGAGTCCCCGATGCCGGGGACGGACGTGACCGCGGTCCGGCTCCCCTCGCTGCTGTCCTCCAGGGCTTCCATCCGCGCCAGGCCGTAGTCCGAGCGCTCGGCGATCAAGACGGTCACGGTGGCCCGGACGTCGCTCGGGTCGGCGGCGGACACGGGCAGGTCGATGCTGCCGTGGAGGCCATTCCCGGAGCAGGGCAGGGCCAGCCCGCCGAACGACTGGCGCAGGGTCGCGGACGACACCAGCGTGCAGGCGGTCAAGCCGGCCAGGCTGGCGTTGGGGGGGATCGCGGCGGCCGCTCCGAGGGCAGGATGGGAGCTGCCCAGCGGGAGGGCGGGCGGGCTGCCGCCGCACCCGGCCAGCGCCAGGCCGGCCAGGCACAGGGCAGCGGCAAGCGGTCGGTGGGTCACTGGGGATCACTCCATCCGGGAGAGCCCCGCCCGGGCGGGCAGAGCCGGCATCCTGATCCAACGGGACGCCGGCATGTCCGGATGTGACGCTTTCTGCCAGCCGCTTACCGGCTCAGGCCGCCACCCAGGACGCGTAGAAGATGCCGAGGCCGAGCGCCACGCACAGGCCGGAGATCATCCAGAACCGGATCACGATGGTCGTCTCCGCCCAGCCGAGCATCTCGAAGTGATGCTGCAGCGGCGCCATCTTGAACACCCGGCGCCCGGTCAGCTTGTACGAGCCGATCTGGATCACGTCGGACATCGTGACGATCACGAACAGCCCGCCGAGGATGGCCAGCAGCAGTTGCGTCTTGGTGCAGATGGCCAGCCCGGCCAGCACGCCGCCCAGGGCCAGCGACCCGGTATCGCCCATGAAGATCCTGGCCGGCGGCGCGTTCCACCACAGGAAGCCGAGGCAGCCGCCGAGCACCGAGGCCGCCACCACCGCCAGGTCGAGCGGATCGCGGATCTGGTAGTTCTGCGCGGACAGGAAGGCCGTGATGTCGTTGCGCTCCTGCCAGGTGCCGATCAGCACGTAGGCCGACAGCACGAGCACGGTCGCGCCGCCCACCAGCCCGTCCAGCCCGTCGGTCAGGTTCACCGCGTTGGACGTGCCGACGACCATGACGATGGCCCAGATCACGAACGGCACCGTGCCGATAACCGGGCCGAAATCCCGCAGGAACGACAGGCGCGCGTCGGCCGGCGTCAGGTCGAACCCGTCGGGGCGCTGCAGCACCTGCACCGCGAACACGGCGGCGATGATGACCTGGCCGACCACCTTCGCGCTGCTGCGCAGCCCGGTGCTCGTCTGGCGGAAGATCTTGAGGAAGTCGTCGATGGCCCCGACCAGGCCCAGGCCGGTCATCATCAGCAGCACCAGGACGCCCGAGGCCGTCACCGGATCGTCGGTGACCGCGTGCGCGACCGCATACCCGATCAGCGACGCGACGACGAAGACCGCGCCGCCCATCGTCGGCGTGCCCCGCTTGGTCTCGTGCGACTTGGGGCCATCCACCCGGATCGGCTGGCCATAGCCCTTCCGCCGCAGCAAGCCGATGAACAGGGGTGTCCCCAGGAGCGCGGCGACCAGCGCCACCGCGCCCGCGACGATGATCGTCCTCAATGCCGCGCCTCCTCCTCGCCGGTCGCGCGCGAGCCGACCGGGACCGACCCGGCGATCGCGGCAATCCAGGCTAAGGGTGCCAGCCGCGCGGCGGTCACGTGTCCGGGATTCGCCCGGGACCGCCCCGGCTAGGAGTAGTCCTCCAGGCTCCCCGCCCGGCGGGTATCGAGCGTGACGCAGTGAAACCCGCCGCCCAGCGTCCGCGCATGGGTCAGGCGCAGCGCTTCCGCTTCCACCCGATGCGCCCGGAGCATCCGGATAAGCTCGACCTGCCGGTCATCGACAATGGCCAGGTCCGGGGACACCATCAGCAGGTTCATCCCGATCCAGGCGGACGCCGGCCCGTAGGCTATCCCCTCGTATCCGATGTCCGCCATCGGCGGCGCGTAGATCTTGTCCCAGCTGGCGAACAGGCGGGGAATGTTGTGATCGCCGACTCGTTCCGGATTTAAGAGCACCAGGCCGGGCCGGATAAGCACGATGGTCGTGTCGATATGCGTCCTGCGGTACAGGTTCTCGCACGGATGCACCCGGTACTCGGCGCCCAGGAAGTTCTGCAGCCATTGAGCTCCCAGCCGATTTCCGGTATCGGACACGAGGTAAAGGATATCCCGCCCGGCCCGCAGCACGTTTGCCGCGTCGAATACGGGCTCGTATTCAAGCAGCGCGAGCTGATCTCCCGCTCTTACGTTGTACCCCGCGTCCGGCAGGGCGGGCCGGGGCGCGGCGACCCAGTTTGCGCCGCTCTTCAGGTACTCGAGCATGATCTTCTTGTACGCGAGTGTCTCGAAGAACCGGGACCTGAGCACCACGGGCGCCTCGATGACCGACCTCCCGACCGCCAGGAGGATATCCCGCGGACAGTAGTTATACATGCCGTCCGCCGACCAGTCCGGTGTCGAGAATGGCACAGAATGGTCAGTGGGCTCTGGTCGCCGGACGCATACCCCCATCCCGCGCAGCTTTGCCGCGAGGATATCGAGCTCTTCCTCAGCCTGATCGACCACGTGCCTGGCGTGCGGGCCGGATGGCAGCGAGGCGGCTTCGCCGGCGTCCTTATAGCGGATGGCGCGCAGGCTCCTGTCGGCGGTGGGCACCCTGGCGCCGTGCGCGACCCCGATAATGACTTCTTCCAGCGGGTCCCACTCATTGTGAACATTCACAAGGCTCATGGTGGGAACATGCTCCGTCCGGAGCGGCAATCTGTCAATGGCCGGTCACGGCCCGGAGTTTCGGACTTGGCGCTCCGCCCGCGCCGCACGTTTCCCCAGTTCAGAGGGCATGCGTGAGGTAAATGCGGACAAAAGCCTGCGGGATCATGGGATTCAGGAGTACTTATAACGACTTATGAGGCGTCGCTCGCGGGGCACGTGGACCGCGCTGACCGCGGCCGTGCTGGCCATCGTCGTGGCCGGGGTGCTGGCCGCCGTCTACTACGGCGGCGGGTCGCGCGCCACTCCGGCGGCCGCGGCCAGCCGGGCGCGGGCCGGGTCGTCCGCCCGGGCCGGGGCGGTCGACGCGGTGGCTCCGGGGACCGCCGTCGGCAGCTCCGGCACCAGCAGCCCGGCGACTAGCCCGGCGGCCTCAGGCCGCCCGCGCGCCGCCGCCCCGGGCAGCCCGAGCGCGCCGGCCGCCGCCGGGGCCGCGCCGGCCTACTTCCGCACGCTGCCGCCGGGCGCGGCGCTGCCGACCGGCGCCCAGTGCGCGGCGTGGGTGCGGGCGCGGCCGATGGCGGAGAGCAAGGCGGCCAACGCCCGGGACAACCAGGTCACCGGCCAGTCGGTGGGCGCCCGGTTCTTCTCGGCCGGGGACAGCCCGCTGGCCGATGAGCTGCTGGCCCCGCGGATCAACGGGGACTTCACCGGGACCACGGCGGAGATCCTGCGCTGGGCGGCGTGCAAGTGGGGCATCGACCAGGACGTGGTGTTCGCCCAGGCGGCGGTGGAAAGCTGGTGGCAGCAGGACACCCTCGGGGACTGGGCCGCCGACGCCAGCGCCTGCCCGCCCGGCCACCAGCCGGGGCAGGACGGCAAGTCCGGGCAGTGCCCGCAGAGCTACGGCATCCTGCAGAACCGCTACCCGTTCGAGCAGGCTAGCTGGCCGGGAATCGGCGACTCGACGGCGATGAACGCGGACACCGCCTACGCGATCTGGCGGTCCTGCTATGACGGGTACGAGCCCTGGCTGAACACCGTGCCGCACAACGGGACGTACGCCCAGGGCGACCTGTGGGGCTGCGTGGGCCGGTGGTTCTCCGGGCGCTGGCACGACGCAGGCGCCCAGCAGTACATCGCGAAGGTGCAGCAGTACCTGAGCGAGAAGATCTGGACCACGCCCGACTTCCAGCAGGGGTAAGTCCCGCGGCTTAGCCTGTACCCATGCGCCGGCCCAGCTTCCGCGGGATCCTGGCCCGGTACGCGGTCGCGTGGGCCTACCTGGTCACGGTGATCATCGCCGAGTCGGTGTACAAGCTGCTGCCCGGCCGGGACCAGGCCGCGCTGCTGGGCTGGGCCAGCACCAGCGTGCATAACCTGCAGCACGACCCGGTCGGCTGCCTGGTGGCGTCGGCGTTCTTTCCCACCGAGTCGCTGCTGGCCTGGCCCGCGCTGATCGCCCTGGCCCTGTTCGGGGCCTGTCACGTGCTCGGCAACTGGCGGACCGCGGCCGTGTGCGGGGCGGGTCACGTCCTCGGCACGCTGGTCAGCGAGGGCATCGTCGATTTCCGGGTAACGCATGGCACCCTGCCGGCCAGTGCTCGCTTCTACATCGACGTCGGGCCGTCTTACGTCGTGGTGGCGGCCATCGCCGTGGCGATTGTGTACGGGCCGTGGCTGGCCCGCGCCGCCGCCGTGGCCGACCTGGCCATCCTGACGTTCATCGGGGGGATCTTCTGGGGGCTGGGCGGCCTGCAGGTGGCCCCGGTCGGGCACGTGACGGCGCTGATCGCCGGGGTCGCCGGGGGGACGCTGGCGGTGTGGCGGCTGCGCCGGCGGCGTCAGGCCGTCTCGGCCGCGGCCGCCCCGGCCGCCGCGGGCCGGGAGGCCAGCGCGGCCCAGCCCCGGCCGCCGGCGTAGCACAGCGCCCCGCCGACGCCGACGAAGAACCCGGCGGGCCAGTTGGTCAGGTAGCACGCCGCGACGGCGGCCCAGGCCAGCGCCACCGCGATGACCACCGACAGGGCCATGGCCCGGGCCGGGCTGGCGGTCACCGCGCGGGCCGCGGCCGGCGGGCCGATCATCAGGCTGAAGATCAGCAGGGCGCCGACCACCGGCAGGGTCATGCTCGTCGCGATGGCCAGCACGACCAGGAACGCCAGGTCCACCCGGCCCGCGCGCACCCCGCGGGCGGCGCCGGCCTGCGGCTCTACCGAGGACAGCAGCAGCGGGCGGTACAGCAGGGCGATGGCCGCCACGCACAGCAGGCCCAGGGCGGCCACCGGCAGGATCTCGCCCCGGCTGATGCCGAGGATCTCGCCGAACAGCAGGGCGAAGATCTCGGCCGAGTACTGGGTGGTGAAGCTGAGGAACAGGCCGCCCAGGCCGAGCAGCACCACCAGGGTCAGGGCGGTGGCCACGTCGTGCCGGCCCCGCCGGCCGAGCAGGCCGATGCCCAGCGCCCCGGCCAGCGCGAACACGGTGAGCCCGAGCAGGGTGCTGACCCCGATCAGGCTGGCCCCGGCCGCGCCGGCGAACGCGCCCTGGGGCACCGCGTCGGCGGCGAACGCCGAGCCGCGCATGACCACGAAGAAGCCGACGACGCCGGCCACCACGGCCACCATCGTGGCCACGATCCAGGCGTTCATCATGAACGGGGCGAACATGGCTTACCCGCTCACGACGGCGGGGGCCGGCCGCCGGGCCGCGGCGCGGCGGCCGGCTAGCTGGGCCAGCAGGTAGCCGGCGAACGTCAGCGCGACCACGAAGAAGCTGACCGGCCAGCCGTCGTGGGACGGCGGCCAGGTGAAGCTGTCGTAGGCCAGCAGGATGCCCAGCCAGGTCACGGCCACGCCGATGGCGGCGGATGCGACGGTGGCGCGGACCGGGCGGCGGGTCAGCCGCATGGCCGTCGCGGCCGGGCCGACCAGCAGCGCGGTGGACAGGATCGTGCCGATGGTCAGCGCCGACAGCGACACCGCCAGGGCGATGGCGACCAGGCACAGCAGGCCGGCCAGGCGGACCGGGACGCCGCGGGCGGCGGCCAGGTCGGGGCTGACCGAGCTGAGCAGCAGCGGCCGGCCGAACACCACGATGATGGCCAGGGCGGCCACGCCGCAGCCGACGGCCAGCGGGACGACGGCCGGGCTGAGGGTGAACATCGAGCCGAACAGGACGGTGACGGTCACCCCGGTGGCGGTGGTGTGGGTGGTGTCCCAGTACAGGAACAGCGCGGCCAGGCCCAGGCCGGCGCCGCGGACGATGCCGGTGGCCAGGTCCCGGCCCCGGGGCCGCCGGACCCCGATCATGTCCATGACGGCGGCGGCCAGCACGCCGACGCCGGCGAAGCCCAGCAGCGGGCTGATCCCGGCCAGGTAGGAGCCGGACCCGCCGGTCACGCTGATGTCGGCCAGGGCGTGCCCGGCGTAAGACTGGCCGCGCAGCACGGCGAACGCGCCCACCGCCCCCGACACCAGGGCCGCTATCCCGCCGGTGAGCAGGGCCAGCCGGACCGGCGCGCTGGCGAAGAAGCCCGCCTGGAAGATCGCGTGCAGCAGCCCGCTCACTGGGGGTGCTCCAGCTCCCCGTGGTGGTGGAGAACACGGCCGTGGCCGACTTGCTCGCCCAGGCCCGGGGAGTCGAGGCCGTCGCCGGTGCCGGCCACGACCAGGACCCGGCCGTGCACCCGGATCACGTCGACGTGGTGCCCGTACAGCGCGCTGAGCACCTCCGACCGGACGACCTCGCCGGTGGTGCCGCTGGCCGCCCGGCCCGCGGCCAGGTAGACCACGGTGTCCATGACCGGCAGCAGCGGGTTCATCTCATGGGCGGAGATCAGCACGGAGACGTGCCGGTCGGCGCAGATCCGGGCCAGCAGCGCGATGATCTCCTGGGCGCTGCTGATGTCCAGGTTGGCCAGGGGCTCGTCCAGCAGCAGCAGCGGGGGACGGCTGATCAGGGCGTGCGCGATCATGACCCGCTGCTGCTCGCCGCCGGACAGCCGGCCGACCCGCTCGTCGGCGAAGGCCTCCGCGCCGACCGCGCTGAGCATCTCCTGGACCTGCTGGCGGCGGCCCCGCGAGGGCAGCGGGAAGCCGAGCCGGTTCCCGTCCAGGCCCAGGCCGACCAGGTCCCGGGCGCGGACCGGCAGATCCGGGTCAAGCTGGATCTTCTGCGGGACGTAGCCGATCAGGCCCTTGCGGGCGGCCCGGTCCGTGCCGCCGACGCTGACCGTGCCCGCGGTCGGCGCCTGGAGGCCGAGGATGACCCGCAGCAGGGTGGTCTTGCCCGCCCCGTTGGACCCGATCAGCCCGGTGAACTGGCCGGGGCCGATGGTGAACCGGACATCGCGCAGGATGTCCCGGCCGCCGATCCGGACCGACACGCCGTCCACGGCCAGTACCTGCGCCCCCGGGCCGGCCGGGGCCAGCGCGGCCTCGGGCTGGGTGATGGCCCTGCTCGTCACAGCCGCACCGTCGAGACCTTGCCGGTGACCGCCCGCCGCAGGGCGCTCACCTCAGCCAGCATCCAGGACTGGTAGTCATAGCCGGGCGGCATCGTCTCGTAGACGCCCACCACCGGCACGCCCGCCTGCCGGGCGGTAGCCAGGAACGACGCGGTGACCGAGTCGACGACCTGCTGGTTGTAGACGAAGACCGCGACCTTGTGCTGCCGGAGGAGGCGCTGCTGCAGGGACACGTACTGCGGCGACAGGTCGACGCCGTTCATGATGTCGGCCTGGAGCCCGAACGGGGTCAGGTTCCGGATGCCGAGCGCCTGCAGCAGGTAGTCCCCGACCGGCTCGGTGGTGGCGGCGGTCGTCCCGGCGTGGGCGGCCCGGAACGCGGCGATGGCCGCCTGCCAGGGCCGCAGCGAGGCATCGAACGCGGCCAGCCGGGCGGCGAAGTAGGCCGCGCGGGCCGGGCGGAGCCGGGCCAGGTCGCCGGCGATGGCCCTGGCCACGGCCGGCATGGTGCCGGGCGAGTACCACAGGTGCGGGTTCGGCGTGGAGTCGGGCAGGCCGAGCAGGTGCTGGACGTCGATGACCTTCCGGTCCGGGCTGGGCGAGCCGGACTCGATGGTGTTCATGAACGAGTCGTAGCCCACGCCGTTCTGCACCACGAGCTCGGCCGCGGCGACGTTCTGGCTGACGCTGGCGCTGGCCTCGAAGCTGTGCGGGTCGGCGTTCGGATTGCTCTCGACAGCGGTGACCCGGACGTACCGGCCGCCGATCTGCGAGATCACGCTGGCGTACTCGTTCTCGGCGCCCACCGCCACCACGGTCCCGCTGCTGGCCGACGACGTGGTGGTGGCCGAGGCGGCGCAGGCCGACAGGAGGCCCGCGGCGGCGAGCACCGCGATGGCGGCACCGGCGGTGCGCCGGGGCGGCGCGGGGCACAGGCGCATGGGGCTCCTGTCAGCGAGGGGCTTATTACAAATGAAAACGATAACCAGTACAGGCAGGAGCGTCAACCCGGGAGCGGCCGGTGACAGGCCCCGCCACGCGGGTATCACCGGGAGGCAGGCGCCGGGCCGGGTCGGCCGGGGGCGTGACCGGACGCCAGGAATTGCTGAACTTATGCGGGATCATGACGAAAACTTGGTAATACGATGAATGATCTCTTAGGCCGGGGAAACAATCCGGACACGGCGGCGACCGGTGCATTTGCTAATGTCGCTGTCACGGTAGATTGGGCGGCCGAGCCATCCGGGCCGCCGGGCCGTTCATTCGTTTAGGGCCGGGGGAATGTGGCCCCCTCTGAGTTCAGAGGACCATCCTGACCAGCCGCTGATCTGAGATCAGCGCGCTCTGCCATGCGCGCAAAACCGCCGTTACAACCGTGCTTGTGACGAATGCCTTGCCCGGGCGTACGCGCGTCCCGATGCCGACTCGAGCTCGAAGGACCGATGATCAACTCACTCCGCCGGTCGTGGCCGATTCTCTTCGCCCCCCCGGCGCCGCCAGCGTCACCGGAACCAGCGGCCCCGCCCGGCCGGGCCGCCCGCGTCCTCGGCCTGCTGGCCATCACCGGGATCAGCCTGGCCGTCCTGGCCATGATCGGGGCGTCGCTGGCCCGCCAGGACTGGATGCCCCCGCGGCTGCCGATGCCCGCCATCGGCCCGCCGTTTGAGCTGCAGTCGGTGCACGTGTCGGCCCGCGCGGTGGACGTCACGCTGTGGGCGGCGGAGATCATCGGCGTGCTCGGCCTGGCCGCCGGGCTGCTGGCCGCCTCGCGGGGCGCCCGGCCGCCGATGCGGCTCATCCTGGTCGCCGCGGTGGTCGCGGTCGGCGCGCTGACCCTGCTGCCGCCGGCCGGGTCCACCGACGCGCTGGACTACGCGACCTACGGCCGCCTGCTGGTTCTCGGCCACAACCCGTACGTGGCCACCCCGCTGCTGCTCAAGGTGCAGCACAACGTGTTCGCCCAGTCGGTGCCCCGGGAGTGGGACACCCAGGTCAGCCTCTACGGCCCGTTCGCCACCCTGGAGCAGTACGTGGCGGCCCGGCTGGGCGGGATCTCCGCCGCCCGGATCGTACTGTGGCTGAAGCTGTTCAACGCCGTCGCGTTCGGCGGGGTGGCGCTGGTGCTCGACCGCCTGGTCCGGTCCGACCCGGCCCGGCGACTGCGGGCGCACCTGCTGTGGACGCTGAACCCGCTGCTGCTGTGGGACCTGATCGCCGCCGGGCACGTCGACACGCTGGCCGCCGCGGCCGGCCTGGGCGGCCTGCTGGCCATCGGCAGGCAGGCCCCGGCCATCCCCGGCAGCAGCGGTCACCCCGGCTATGGCAGGCGCTGGTGGCCGGCGCGCTGATCGGCATCTCGGCCGACATCAAGATCAATTACATCCTGCTCGGCCTGGGCCTGGCCTGGGCGCTGCGCCGGTCGCCGCCCGCGCTGCTGGCCGCCGCCGCAGGCGGCCTGGGCGTGCTGGTCCCGACCTACGCCTGGCTCGGCACCCCGGCGGCCCGGGCGCTGCTGGCCCGCCGGGACAAGGCCAGCGCCGACAGCTTCTACAAGATCCTGACCCTGGACAACGGCCTGCCGCCGCATCTGGTGATCCTGGCCGGCCTGGCGTTCATCGCCCTGGCCTGGCTGCTCGTGCGCCTGCTGCCGCCCGGCGACTGGCGGCGGCCCGCCCTGCGCCCGGCCCTGGCCCTGTCGGTGGCCTGGCTGTTCATCTGGCCCTACCAGCTGCCCTGGTACGACGCCATCTTCATCTGCGTGCTGGTGCTGTACCCGGCCACGAGACTGGACTGGATCGTGCTGCTGCGGCTGACCGCGGCCACGATCGCCAACACGCCCGGCATCCGCGGCCCGCCCGGCCATGACCTGAAGGTCATCGACCGGTTCGCGGTCGACCGCCTGGCCCCGTGGGCGCTGCTGGCGGCGGTGATCTGGCTGGTGGCGGTGGCCGTGACCGGCCGCTGGAAGGTGCGCCAGCCGCCCGGGAAACCGGGCCGGCCCCGCTACCCCAGGTCGACGCCCTGGTAGAGCGGGAAGCCTGAGACCAGCTCGGTGGCCTGGGTGGCGACCCGCTCGGCCACCTTGTCGGCGAGCTCGTAGTTGACCTTCGAGGTCGTGCCCCTGGCCGTGGTGGCCGGCGAGGTCTCGGTGAGCACGGTGGTCATCAGGTCGGCGATCACGTCCATCTCGGCCAGGCCGAGGCCGCGGGTGGTCAGGGCCGGGGTGCCGATCCGGATGCCGGAGGTGTACCAGGCGCCGTTGGGGTCGCGCGGGATCGAGTTCCGGTTGGTCACGATGCCCGACTGGAGCAGCGCCGACTCGGCCTGGCGGCCGGTCAGCCCGAACGGCGAGACGTCGAGCAGCACCAGGTGGTTGTCGGTGCCGCCGGTGACCAGCCGGACGCCCCGGCGCAGCAGGCCGTCGGCCAGGGCGCGGGAGTTCTCGACGATCCGGCGGGCGTAGTCGCGGAAGTCCGGGGTCCGGGCCTCGGCCAGGGCCACCGCCTTGGCCGCCATGACGTGGCCGAGCGGGCCGCCCAGCACCGCCGGGCAGCCCCGGTCGACGTACTGGGCCAGGTCGGCGTCGCACAGCACCATGCCGCCGCGCGGGCCGCGCAGTGACTTGTGCGTGGTCGTGGTGGTCACCTGGGCGAACGGGACCGGGTCGAAGTCGCCGGTCAGCACCTTGCCCGCGACCAGCCCGGCGAAGTGGGCCATGTCGACCATCAGCGTGGCGCCGACCTCGTCGGCGATCTCCCGCATGGTCGCGAAGTTGATCAGCCGGGGGTAGGCCGAGTAGCCGCGCGATGATGATCAGCGGCCGGAACTCGCGGGCCTGCTCGCGCAGCGCGGCGTAGTCGACCAGGCCGCTGCCGGGGTCGGTGCCGTAGCTGCGCTGGTCGAACATCTTGCCGGAGATGTTGTGCCGGAACCCGTGGGTGAGGTGCCCGCCGGCGTCCAGCGACATGCCCAGCATCCGCTGGTTGCCCAGGTCGGCGCGCAGCCGCGCCCACTGCTCGTCGTCCAGGTCGTTGACCGTCCTGGCGGTCGAGCTGCTCCAGCGCGGGGTGCTCGACCCGCTGCATCAGCACCGCCCAGAACGCCACCAGGTTGGCGTCGATGCCGGAGTGCGGCTGGGCGTAGGCATGAGCGGCGCCGAACAGCGTCGCGGGCGTGCTCGGCGGCGAGGGCCTCGATCGTGTCGATGTTCCGGCAGCCGGCGTAGAACCGGTGCCCGACCGTGCCCTCGGCGTACTTGTCGCTGGCCCAGTTGCCCATGGCCAGCAGCACGGCGGGCGAGGCGTAGTTCTCGCTGGCGATCAGCTTGAGCATGGCCCGCTGGTCGGTCGAGCTCGGCGGCGATGGCGTCGGCCACCCGCGGCTCGACGGCCCGGACCACGTCCAGGGCGACTGCGGAAAGCGGTCGACTCGAGCTCATGCACCAGCGGTTCTCCGGCCATGCGCGTCCCCTAGGTAGTTGGCGATACTGCGATAGTTGGCGGTACTGCTAGTTGGAAGCCTGGCCGGCGGCACGGTGAGCCAGCGCTCCATGGTGGCGAGCAGCTCCTCGGTGTCGACGGGCTTGGTGACGTAGTCGCTGGCCCCGGCGGCGATGCTCTTGCCCCGGTCGCCCTGCATGGCCCGGGCGGTCACCGCGATGATCGGCAGGTCGGCCAGCAGCGGCATCTCGCGGATGGCGGCGGTGGTGGCGTACCCGTCCATCTCCGGCATCATCACGTCCATCAGCACCAGGTCGATGTCCCGGCCCGCCGAGCGCAGCACCTCGATGCCCTGATGGCCGCTGGAGGCGTGGATCACGGTGAGCCCGTACAGCTCCAGGATGCCGGTGATCGCGAAGGCGTTGCGCAGGTCGTCGTCGACGATCAGCACCTTGCGGCCGCGCAGCCGCTCGTGCGGCCGGGGCCGTCCGGGTGGCTCGACGGCCGGCGCGGCCTCCACCCGGGGGATCTCCGCGCCCGTCACCTCGGCGGCGGGCAGCGGGGGCGCGGGCAGCGGGGCCGCGGGCGCGGGCCCGGAAACCGCCGGCGGGGACGGCGCCGGCGCGGCGAGCCCGTTCGCGCCGCTGCTGCCGTTACTGGTGAAATGGGCGCCCGGAGCGGACAGGGCGCTGGCCACGGGGGCACGGTAGCTGACCGGCAGGTAGAGGGTGAACGTGCTGCCCGCGCCGGGCTGGCTGTGCGCGGTGATCCGGCCGCCCAGCTGGGCCGCGACCTCGCGGCTGATGGCCAGGCCCGAGGCCGGTCCCGCCGTAGCGGCGGCTGGTCGTCCCGTCGCCCTGCTGGAACGCCTCGAAGATGGTCTTCAGGCTGTCGTCGGAAATGCCGATGCCGGTGTCGGTGACCGAGAACGCGATCTCGGCCTCGGTGCCGGGAGCCGCCGGGACCAGGTCGATCCGGAGCACCACCTGGCCCTGCTGGGTGAACTTCAGCGCGTTGGACAGCAGGTTGTGCAGCACCTGGCGGAGCCGCTGGCGGTCGGTGACCAGCTCGTCCGGCACGGTGGCGGCGGCCACCACGGCGAAGCGCAGCCGCTTGTCCGCGGCCATCGGCTCGAACACCGTGCGCAGGTCCTCGACCAGGGTGCCGAGGGCGAACAGCTCGGGATGGATCTCCAGCTTGCCCGCCTCGACCTTGGACAGGTCCAGGATGTCGTTGATCAGCAGCAGCAGGTCCGAGCCGGACGAGTGGATCACGTTGGCGTACTCGACCTGCTTGGGCGAGAGGTTGTCGGCCGGGTTCTGGGCCAGCAGCCGGGCCAGGATGAGCAGGCTGTTCAGCGGGGTGCGCAGCTCGTGCGAGACGTTGGCCAGGAACTGCGACTTGTACCGGGACGCCTGGTCCAGCTGCCGGGCGCGCTCCTCGATCTCCTGCCGGGCCTGCTCGATCTCGCTGTTCTTGATCTCGATGTCGCGCTTCTGGGCGGCTAGCTGGGCCGCCTTGTCCTCCAGGTCGGCGTTGGAGCGCTGCAGTTCCTCCTGGCGGGCCTGCAGCTCGCCGGTGCGGGCCTGCAGCTCGCCGGCCAGCCGCTGGGACTCCTGGAGCAGGTCATCGGTCCGGGAGTTGACGATGATGGTGTTGACGCTGGTGCCGATGGTCTCCGTCAGCTGCTCCAGGAAGTCCTGGTGCACCTGGGTGAACGGGCTGAACGAGCCGGCCTCGATCACGCCCAGCACGCGGCCCTCGAAGATGACCGGCAGCACGATCAGGTTGACCGGCGCGGCCTCGCCCAGCCCCGAGGAAATCCGCACGTAGTCGGGCGGGGCGTCGGTGACGACTACCGGCTTCTTGCTCTTGGCCACCTGGCCGATCAGCGACTGGCCGAGCCCGAACTGGCTGGGCGCGCTGATGTCGGCCCGCAGGCCGTACCCGGCGATCAGCCGCAGCACGGTGCCGTCACGGCTGTCGCCGGCGATGAAGAACGTCCCGTGCTGGGCGCCGACCAGCGGGATCAGCTCTTCCATGATCAGCTCGGCGACGGCCTCGAGGTCCCGGTGACCCTGCAGCAGGCCGGCGATCCGGGCCAGGTTGGTCTTCAGCCAGTACTGCTCCTGGTTGGCCCGGGTGGTCTCGCGCAGGGACTGCACCATCGCGTTGATGTTGTCCTTGAGCTCGGCCACCTCGCCCTCGGCCTCGACCGTGATCGACCGGGTCAGGTCGCCGGTGGCCACCGCGCTGGTCACCTGGGAGATGGCCCGGACCTGGCGGGTCAGGTTCCCGGCCAGCTCGTTCACGTTCTCGGTCAGCCGCTTCCAGGTGCCGGACACGCCCTCGACCTCGGCCTGGCCGCCCAGGCGGCCCTTGCTGCCGACCTCCCGGGCGACCCGGGTGACCTCGGCGGCGAACGAGGACAGCTGGTCGACCATCGTGTTGATGGTGGTCTTCAGCTCCAGGATCTCGCCGCGGGCGTCGACGTCGATCTTCTTGCTCAGGTCGCCCTGGGCCACGGCCGTGGTGACCAGCGCGATGTTGCGGACCTGGTTGGTCAGGTTGCCGGCCATGAAGTTGACCGAGTCGGTCAGGTCCCGCCAGGTCCCGCCCACGCCGGGGACCTGGGCCTGGCCGCCCAGCCGCCCGTCGGTGCCGACCTCGCGGGCCACCCGGGTGACCTCGTCGGCGAACGCCGAGAGCTGGTCCACCATCGTGTTGAGGGTGCCCTTCAGCTCCAGCATCTCGCCCTTGACGTCCACCGTGATCTTCTGGGTGAGGTCGCCGCGGGCCACGGCGGTGGCGATCTGGGCGATGTCACGAACCTGGCCGGTCAGGTTGCCGGCCATCGCGTTCACCGAGTCGGTCAGGTCCTTCCAGGTCCCGGCCACGCCGGGGACCTGGGCCTGGCCGCCCAGCTTGCCCTCGGTGCCGACTTCCCGGGCGACCCGGGTGACCTCCGAGGTGAACAGCGCGAGCTGATCGGTCATGCTGTTGAAGACGGTGGCGATCTCGTCCATCAGCGGGTCGCCGGTATGCGGCAGGCGGGTGCGGAAGTCACCGCCGCGCACCGCGGTCAGGCCCTCCAGCAGCAGCTGCAGGCGGGGGTCAGCGGGCTGGCTGCTCAGCGCGGCCTTCACCATGCGGACTCCTCCTACCATCGACCAGGCAACAAACTGATACTGCCACTCTCGGTGATGAGGGCAAAAATAATTGGTTAGAGTCGGGAGTGCGGCGGGTACGGACCGAGGCCGTCCTCCCGAGCGAGCTCCGGAGGTTCCACTTATCGTGACGCCACCTATCGCGACGCCAGCCGACGACGGCGAGTTCCGCCGGCTGAGCGCGCTGATAGCGCGGCAGCGCCGCGATCTCGACGCCCTTGCGGCGCGGGCCGCGTCCCGCTCGGTGGTCGACCTGGCCCGCGGGATGCTGATGGCCCAGCTCGGCTGCTCCCCGGCCCAGGCCCAGGAGCAGCTCGCCCGGCTGTCCCGCGAGTCCAACACCAGCATGACCGACCTGGCCGCCCAGATCACTGGTCAGGTCACGGGCCAGCACACCGGCAAGGTTACCGGGCCCGTCGCACCGGAGCCGTCCGTTGCGGGCGCGGAACCGGATCCGGACGCGGTGGCGGCCCGGTCGGCGGCGCTGGCCGGGGTGGCGGCCGAGATGGCCCAGGACGGCGACGAGATCGCCGCCGCGCTGCTGGCCGAGGCGCTGGTCCCGGCGGGCGCCGCGGCGGTGGCCCTGTGGCTGGCCGAGCCCGACGGCGGGCTGGCCCTGGCCGGGGCCGCCGGGTTCAGCCCGAGGCAGGTCAGCCGCTGGCGCCGGATTCACCCCGATATGGCCACCGCGGCCCAGGATGCCGCCCACCGGGCGCTGGAGACCTGGTGGCCGGCGGGCGACCCGGCCCCGCTGCCGGGCCCGGCGATCAGCCCGCCGGCGGAGGGCGGCACAGCCGGGGCGCGGGCGGTGCTGCCGCTGCCCGGCACGGCCGGCGCCCTCGGGGCCATGGAGGTGTGCTGGTCCGCCCCGGTACCCGACTTCCCGGCCGCCCTGCGGCGCCTGCTGTCCTCCCTGGCCGACGTCTGCGCCGGGGCGCTGGGGGTCCGGCTGCGGCGCGGCGACCTGGCCGCCGACCGCCGGGCGGCGTGGGCGTTCGGCCTGCTGGACAGCGTGCCCGGCTCGGCGCTGTTCGCCGAGGCGGTCCGCGATGACTCCGGGCAGGTCACCGACCTGCTGATCCGCTACGTGAGCGAGGGGTTCGCCGACCCGGCCGGGCGGCCGGCGGCCAGCCTGGCCGGGCGGTCCCTGCTGGAGATGTACCCGGCGGCGGCGCTGCCCGGCGGGCTGCTCGACTGCGCCGCCGAGGTGCTGGCCGCGGGTGAGCCGCAGACCCGGTCCGGGGCGGTGATCAGCACCCCGGCCGGCGACGGCATCGCCGCGCCGGTGCTGGAGGTGCGGGTCGCGCCGCTGTACGAGGGCGTGGTCATGACCTGGCGGCAGGCCGACGAGGTGGAGCGCCTGGCCGCGCTGCTGCAGCAGGCCCAGCGGCTGGGCCGGATCGGCGGCTGGGAGGAGAACCTGCTCACCGGCGAGGTGGTGTGGACCGAGCCGACGTTCGCGCTGTTCGGGCAGCTGCCCGGGGCGCCGGTGCCGATCGCCGGGCTGGATGGCTGCGTCCCGGCCGAGGACGTCGACGCCGTGCGCGGCTTCCGGGATGCCCTGCTGCTGGAGAAGCGGGAGGCGGCGGCGGCGTTCCGGGTCATCCGGGCCGATGACCTGAGCATCCGGCAGATCCGGGCGTTCGCCGAGCCGGTCACCGACCCGGCCGGCACGCTGGTCGCCATCCGCGGCGCCTACCAGGACGTGTCGGCCGATTACCACACCCAGGTGGCGTTCGCCGCGACGCGGGACCGGCTGGCCGACACCGAGGAGCGCGCCGCCGAGGAGCACCGCCTGGCCCTGCGCCTGCAGCGGGCGATCACCCCCCGGACGGCCGGTCCGGTGCCCACGCCGGGGCTGGACGTGGCCGCCCGGTACCGGCCGGCCGGGCCGGGCAGCCTGGTCAGCGGCGACTGGTATGACACCGTGCCGCTGCCCGGCGGGCAGATCTTCCTGGCCGTCGGCGACATCGCCGGGCACGGCATCGACGCGGTCACCGGGATGGTGGCCATGCGCAACTGCCTGCGCGGCCTGGCCATCACCGGCGCCGGGCCGGCCGACCTGCTGGACTGGCTCAACAAGATCGCCGTGCACCTGACCGGCGGCATCATCGGCACCGCGATCTGCGGCCTGTACAACCCGGCGGACCGGTCACTGCGCTGGGCGCGGGCCGGCCACCTGCCGCCGGTGCTGGTCCGCGACGGCGCGGCGCGGGCCCTGCCGCTGCCCGAGGGCGTCCTGCTCGGCGCCGACCCGGACTCCCGGTACCAGGAGGCGAGCGTCACGCTGGAGCCCGGCGACGCGCTGGTGCTGTTCACCGACGGGCTGATCGAGCGGCACGACGAGCCCATCGACGACTCGATCGAGGGCCTGCTGCGGATCGCCGCCAGCCCCTGCCCCGACATCGGCGGCTACGCCGACCGGCTGCTCAGCCAGGCCCGGTCCGACACCAGCGACGACGCCTGCCTGGTGGCCGTCCGGGTGCACTAGCCGGGGCATCGCGCCGCATAGCGGGCAGACGGACGGGTACGTGGCGGCCCTGCTTCCCCCGAGCCCGAAGGACCCTGATGCTCGCCGCGCTGCTGCTCGCCGGAATCGTCGCCGCTCCGCTAGGGTCGGCCGGGCTGCTCACGCCCGGTCGGCGGCCCCGGCGCACCACCGGGCCGTGGGCGTCCGCGCGGCGGCTGACCGGGGCGCTGGCGGGAACCGCGGTGCTGGCCGTCGCGGCGGCGGTGGCGCTGCGGCTGATCCACGCGTCCGAGCACAACCTCATCGCCGGGGTCGCCGGCGTGGTGGTGGCCAGCCTGGCCTGGCTGCCGGTCACCCGGCGGTGGAACGCCCGCGCCCACCTGTGCTGGTCCGCCACCGTGTTCCTGTTCGTGATCTTCCTGACGTACGCGCTGGAGTGGACGGTGGCCAGCGGGCTGGACGCGGTCAGCGAGGCGGGCGGCGTCCTGCTGTGGCTGTTCGAGGTGGCCGCCGCGCTGCTGTCCTGCGCCTACCTGTGGGAGATCTGCGACGCGCTGGGCACCGAGCACTGGCAGCGCCGGCTCAGCGGCGCGGCCGGCCGCGCTCCCGGCGGGCGACGATGACCTGCCGTTCGTCAGCCTGCACGTTCCCGCGCACAACGAGCCGCCCGACATGGTGCTGGAAACGCTGCGCGCACTGACCCGGCTGGACTACCCGCGCTACGAGATCGTCGTGATCGACGACAACACCGACGACGAGGATCTGTGGCGCCCGGTCGAGGCGTGGTGCGCCCGGCACGGGGTAAGGTTCGCGCACTTGCAGGACTGGCCGGGCTACAAGTCCGGGGCGCTGAACTACGCGCTGGCCGAGCTCACCGACCCGCGCGCCGAGGTGATCGGCGTGGTTGACTCCGACTACCAGATCGACCCCGGCTTCCTGCGCCACTGCGCCCCCGCGCTCGCCGATCCGTGGATCGGGTTCGTGCAGTCCCCGCAGGACTACCGGGACTGGCAGAGTGCCCCGTACTACCGGCGGCTGTACCACTCCTACAAGTACTTCTTCGCCGTGTCCCAGCCGTCCCGCAACGAGCACGACGGGGCGATCTTCGCGGGCACGATGGGCCTGATCCGCCGGGTCGCGCTGGACCAGCTAGGCGGCTGGGACGAGTGGTGCATCACGGAAGACGCCGAGATCTCGCTGCGGCTGCTGCGGGCCGGCTGGCACGGCCAGCACGTGGACCAGACCTGGGGCCGCGGGATCATGCCGCTGACGTTCGAGGCGCTGAAGGGGCAGCGGTACCGGTGGTGCTTCGGCGGCATCCAGATCATGCGCATGCACTGGCGGTCGCTGCTGCCCGGGCGGGCCGGCAAGGGCAACCGCCTGAGCACCGCGCAGCGCTGGTCCTACCTGGCCGGCGGCATCCAGTGGTACGGCGACCTGCTCGGCCTGATCTTCTTCGTGTTCCTGCTGGCCGGGGCGGCCAACCTGGCCACTGGCGGCGGTGCGCTGTTCACGCGGCTGACGCCGTTCCTGGTCGCGACCGTGCCGGTGCTGATCGGCCTCGGCCTGGTCCGCGCGGTGGCGCTGCTGCGGCGCGGCACCGGCGCTTCGTGGCGGGACGCGCTCGGCGCGTTCTTCATCTGGCAGTCCACGTCCGTCGTGGTGGCCCGGGCGTCGGTGCTGGGCCTGTTCGCCCGCAAGGCCGCGTTCCTGCGCACGCCCAAGACCAGCGAGCGGGCCCGGTGGTGGGAGGCGCTGCGGGCCAACTGGGCTGAGTCGCTGCTGGCCCTGGCCGGGCTGGCCGGGATCGCCGGGGCGCTGAGCAAGGCCACCGAGCTGGGCGGGCCGCTGCTGGCCGTGCTGCTGCTGTTCCCGACGCTCGGCCTGGCCGCCGCCCCGTTCAACAGCTGGGCCGCGCAGCGCGCTGCCCTGCCGGCCTGGCTGCGCAACCGCCGGCAGAGCGAGTACCGCCGGGACCGGAGGTCGTTCGCGCGGGGCGCAGCAGTGGGCGGCCTGGTCACCGTCCTGGCCGTGGTCGTCGGCGCGCTGGTGCTCTACCTCGCGCCGGCGCACCAGAACGTGCCGCCGCCGAGCCTGGTCGCGCCCGCGCAGGGCCGCCCGTCGGCCGGGGCCAGCCACAGCCCGGCACCGCGGCCAGCGCAGTCCAGCACCTCCCCGGCGCCCAGCACGTCCGCGCCGTCCAGCACGTCGCCGGCTACCTCGCCATCGGCCTCGCCGTCCGGCTCCGCGTCCACCTCCCCGGCCGGATCGGCCTCGCCCGGCTCCGGGACGCCCGCGCCGTAGGCCGGATGGCATGATGACGCCATGGCGCAGACATGGACCACAACGCCCGCATCGGACGTGCAGCCCGGAAACCGGGTCCGGCTCGGGTCCGGCCGGGAGATGGTGGTGTCGCGGATCGAGGCCAGGTTCTTCGGCCGGGACAACATCGTGGCGTTCATCGAGGACACGGACGAGCGCTGGTTCAAGCAGCCCGTGCCGCTGACCGCCGAGGTCGAGGTCCTGACCGAGCCCTGAGCCGCGCGGGGGGGTCCCGGGTTACGGGGCCACGCCGACCGGCTCCGGGGCGGGTGCCTCGTCCGGGTCGTCGGTGTAGTTGGCCTGCGCCGTCTCGTCCCTCCCCTCGGGCAGCTTGAGCAGCCGGAACACCCAGGTCAGCACCACGGCGAGGACCACGTTGATGATGAACGCGGTGATCGCGATGTAGAACGTCTGGTGCAGCAATGGCACCTCCGCGGTGGACGCGCCGAAGTGCGACCCCGGCGACCCGGCCGCGGGCTGCTCGTAGGCCACGATCGTGCCGTAGATCATGGCCGCCGCCCAGCCGACCAGCAGGGCCCAGCGGTGGAACCAGCGCGTGTACAGCCCGCCCACGATCGACGGGAACGTCTGCAGGATCCAGACGCCGCCCAGCAGCTGCAGGTTGATCGCGAACGTCTTGCTCAGCGCCAGCACGAACGCCAGCGCCCCGGCCTTGACCACCAGCGACACCGTCTGCGCCACCCGGGTCTGCTGGGCCGGGGTGGCGTTCCGGGCGAAGAACTCCCGGTAGATGTTGCGGGTGAACAAGTTGGCGGCCGCGATCGACATGATCGCCGCCGGCACCAGCGCGCCGATCACGATGGCCGCGTAGCCGACGCCCGCGAACCAGCTCGGGAACATGTTCTGGAACAGCAGCGGCACCGCGAGCTGGGTGTTGCCCTTGTTCGCCGCGATCCCGGCGGTCACCGCCGGCGAGGCCAGCGCCATGTAGCCGAGCAGCGCGACCAGGCCCAGGATCAGCGAGTAGATGGGCAGGATCGCGGTGTTCCGGCGGATCACGTCGCGCCGCCTGGTGGCCAGCACGGCCGTGATCGTGTGCGGGTACATGAACAGCGCCAGCGCCGACCCGAGGGCCAGGGTGGCGTAGGCCCACTCCCCGGCGGGCGTGGTGACCAGCGAGCCGAACGGCTTGCCGGTCTTGGGGTTGGTGGTGGCCAGGTGCGTTCCGGCGTTGCCGAAGATGTGCGACCAGCCGCCCAGCCGGGTCGGGATGTACAGGACCGCGACGATGATCGTGATGTAGATCAGCGCGTCCTTGATGAACGCGGTCAGCGCCGGGGCGCGCAGCCCGGACGTGAACGTGTAGCCCGCCAGCACGGCGAACGCGATCAGCAGCGGCAGGTCCGCCACGAAGCCGGTGGACCCCTGGCCGACGCCCATCGCGGTGAGCACCGCCTGGATGCCGACGAGCTGCAGGGCGATGTAGGGCATGGTGGCCAGGATGCCGGTGCCGGCCACGGCCAGGGCCAGCCCGCGCGAGCCGTACCGGCCGCGCACGAAGTCGGCCGGGGTGATGTAGCCGTGCGCCCGGCACACCGACCACAGCCGGGGGATGAACACGAACACGATCGGATACACCATGATCGTGTACGGGACCGCGAAGAAGCCCGCCGCGCCCACCCCGTAGACCAGGGCCGGCACCGCGATGAACGTGTACGCCGTGTACAGGTCGCCGCCGAGCAGGAACCAGCTCACGAACGTGCCGAAGCCGCGGCCGCCGAGGCCCCACTCGTCCAGGTGCAGCATGTCCTGGGCCTTGCGCCAGCGGGCGGCGGCGAATCCGGTGACCGCGACGATGGCGAACAGGACGACCAGGATGGTGAACGAGACCAGGTTGACGTGGCTCACCGCTCCCCCTCCGCCCCGGCCGGGCCCGCGTCCGGCGCGCTGCCGGGCCGGCGGAGCACGAGGTAGGCGGCGGACACCAGGATCGCCGTGATCGGGACCCAGATGATCTGGTACCAGTAGAAGAACGGCCACCCGCCCAGCTCGGGACTGGTGCGGGCATAGGTCGGCACAAGCAGGGGGCCGAGGATCCCGATCAGCAGTAAGACGGCGGCGGCCGTCCAGGTGACGGGACCTCGGCCGGACTTGCCTGGCTGCTCCATGAAGCCTCCCGGAGGCTGACTCAGCTAGCCGGAATAACCGGATATAAGCACATATTGGGTGCCGGGCCGCTTCCTGGCAACGGGCTCCGGCTTGCGGTCTCGTCCCGTTCGCCGATGCTCGCGCTGCCGCCGGTGACCGAATACAATCTTAGAATTCAGTTCTAAGACGGCGCCGGAGGCAGCATGCGGCACGAGTCGGTCATCGACGAGAGCACGGGCCGGAAGTTCTACCTGGACACTCCCGATGACCCGGCGGGCCGCCCGGTCACGTTCCTGCTCAACCTGCACGGCGGCGGCTCGTTCGGGGCCTGGCAGCGGCTGTACTTCCCGGCCCACGACTGCGCCGACGAGCACAACGTGGTGATCGCCACCCCGACCGCGGCGACCGCCGAGCCGGCCCGCCGGTGGGAGGCCGACGCCGACGACGCGCACCTGCGCAACGTGACCCGCCTGATCCTGGAGCGTTACGACCCGGACGGGTTCTGGCTGGTGGGGCACTCCCAGGGCGGGATGACCTCGCGGCGGCTGCTGTCCGGCGGGTACTTCGCCGACCGGGCCGATGGCTGGCTGAGCCTGTCCGGCGGCCGGATCGGCGGGGTGCCCCGGGCCGAGGGCGCGGGCCGCCCGGCGCTGCCCGGCGAGCCCGCGCTGGCGTTCTCGGCCGCCGAGTACGAGCGCCTGCGGGCGCGGAACTCCGAGCCGCCCGCCGCCGACTTCTCGTTCATCTTCGCCACCGGCGAGCACGAGATCGCCGAGCTGCCGGCCGAGTCGGCCTGGGCGCGGCGCTACGACGCGGGCGACCGGGTCCGCCTGCCCGACGTGACCGACGCCGAGCCGGGCCAGGTGTGGGACAAGTACCGCGAGGGCCGGTCCACCCCGGCCTGGGGCCTGCTCCCCCGCCCCGGCACCGCGCAGGTCTACGTGTATCCCGGCGCCCGCGACGGCCGCGTCATCGCCGACGTGGTCCGCCTGGGCAAGGGCCACACCGAGGGCCTGGAGCCGAGCATCACCCGGCAGCTGGTGGCGATGATGACCGCCGCCCCGGGCGGGAAGGCCCGCGCGGCGGGCTAAGCCTGCCTTTCCTGGTAACGAATGACTCGACCTGGCTCATGATCGCCACACCGGCCCGCCGCCTCTTGCTGTTATCAGGTCTGCTGGCCGTGCCGCCCAGCGGGCGATGTCGGTGTGGTCCGCCGTGGCGGGCAGGGCCTGCGCGGCCTGCGCCCAGGCTGCCGCGACGGCGGTGGCGGCGGTGTCCGGGGCGCCGGAGGCGCGGATCAGGCCGAGCGCGATGCCGATGTCCTTGACCATCAGGCTGAGCGCGAACCCGGAGTCATAGCGGCCGGTCAGCACGTACTCGGGCCATTTCAGCTCGGTCGAGCCGCTGCGCCCGCTGGAGGCGTTGAAGACCGCCAGCATGACCTCCGGGTCCAGGCCGAAGCGCTGGCCCGCGGTCATGGCCTCGGCGGTGGCCAGCAGGTGCGCGGCCGACAGGTAGTTGTTCAGGGCCTTGACCGCGTGGCCGGCGCCGACCGGGCCGACCCGGGTCACCGTGCCCAGCGCGCCCAGGACCGGGGCGGCCCGGTCCAGGTCCGCGGCCGCGCCGCCCGCCATGATGGTCAGCGTGGCCTGCTCGGCCCGGCGCACGCCGCCCGACACCGGGGCGTCGATCAGCGTGACGCCGCCGGGCTGGAGAGCGCCGGCCAGGTCCCGGGTGCGCTGCGGCTCGGACGAGCCCATGTCGGCGATCAGCAGGCCGGGGCGCAGGGCCCGGCCCGGGTCAGGGCCGCCGTGACCGACTCGACCGCGGCGGAGTCGGGCAGCATCAGGATGAGCAGGTCCGCCGCCCGGGCCGGGCCATCCGGGGCGGCGGCCGGGGTGCCGCCCGCGGCGGCCAGGCGGTCCATGGCGGCGGCGTCGGTGTCGTGGCCGGTGACGGCGAAGCCCGCGTCGATCAGGTTCCGGGTCATGGGCGTGCCCATCCGGCCCAGGCCGATGAACCCGACCGGGGTTCCGCTCACGTGCCGGTGCCGTGGCTGGTGCCGCCGGGGTTCGTGCCGCCGGGGTTCGTGCCGCCGTAGTCGGCGTCGGCCACCGGGCCGGCCCAGCGGGTGGTGCCCAGCGAGATGGCCAGGTGGGTCAGCATCGCTGTCGGCGCGGCGCCGTGCCAGTGCACCTCGCCCGGCGGTGCCCAGACCGTATCGCCCGGCCGCAGGGCGCGGGGACGGCCGCCCTCGGTGCAGATCAGGCCGGAGCCGGCCAGCACCTGGAGGACCTGGCCGTGGTCGTGGCTGTGCCAGAACGTGCGGCCGCCGGGCTGGAACGTGATCGACGCGATCGCCGCGCCGTCCGCGCCGGAGATGACCGGCGTGGCCCACACCACGCCGGTGAACGTGTCGCCCCGCTGCTGCGAGACGGCTCCGCTGTCCGCCGGTCCGATCATCATTTCCTGGCCTCCCGGTGCTGGTGGTGGGGTTGTTATCCGATGGAAGTGAGCAGGCCGGCCAGGCCGGGCACGTCGTCGCGGGGCACCGCCGCCGCGCCGAGCCGGCTGATCGTAGCCGGGTCGTGCCCGGGCACCAGGTGCCGGGCCTGGCCCCGGTCGAGCATCGACCGGATCCGCTCGTAGCCCGCGAGCATGTCGGGGATGCTGGTCACCAGCGCGAACGGCATGTCCCGCTCGCACTCCTCGTAGTAGTGCACGGCGTCCGAGGCCAGCAGGACGGTCCCGGCCGCCGTCGGGACTACCGCGATGGCCTGTCCCGGCGTGTGCCCGCCGACCCGGATCAGCTCGATGCCGGGGGCCGGCTCGGCGCGGTCGGCGAACGTCACGACCCGGCCCTCGCGGTCGGCGGCGGCCAGCGCGGCGAGGTCACCGGCCTCGGCCGCGCCCCGGAACAGCGGGTGCTGACCGGGTCGGCCCAGCCAGAAGTCCCGTTCCGCCGCCGCGATGACCAGCCGGGAGGAGGGAAAGTAGCCGAGGTTGCCGATGTGGTCGTAGTGCGCGTGGGTGATGACCACCACCGGGGCGCCGGCCGGGCGGATGCCCAGCCGGTCCAGGGCCAGCCGGGGATCGATCAGCATGGTCCGGCCCCGCGCCGCCCCGGACGCGGCCGAGAACCCGGTGTCGATGACCACCGTGTGCCGGGCGCCGCGGGCGACCCAGAAGAAGTAGTCCATGCCGGCGGGCGTGTCCGGCTCGCCGTAGGCGGGGTAGTTCAGGAAGATCTCGCCGCGGGTGGTCCGGCGCGTGCCGTACTTCACGAGCAGGACCTCGTACGCCTCGGCCGGCACGTCACCTCCAGCGTGATCAGCCCGCGCGCAGGCGGCGGGCGCGGCGGGCGGCGTAGGCGAGGAGGGCGGCGGCCAGCGCGGCGCCGAGGATGACGGCGCGGGCCAGTGCCGCGCTCGCCGGGCCGGCGCTGATCGCGGCGGCCAGCAGCACGGTCATCGGGGCGATGGCCAGCAGCGGTCCCCACACCGCCCAGAAGATGATCCTTACCGCGGCGGTGCTGCCGACCGGGGTGTCCACGCCGGCGAACATGTCCAGCGCCCAGTCGCCCTTGAACACGTTGACCAGCGCCCCGGCGACGAGGACGGCCACGGTCACGGCCAGCAGCAGCAGGTAAGCCGGCTGGCCGGACACGATGGCGGCGACGGTGACCGGAACCCCGGCCACGGCCAGCAGGATCAGCGCCGGGACGATGGCGTGCCGCCAGGCCAGCGACGCGAACGTGAACGGCAGCGCGGCCGACCGGCGGGTGTCCTCGGCGTCCATCCGGGCGCCCTCGCACAGCCAGGCGGCGGCCAGGTAGCCCAGCGTCACGGCGCACGCCACCGGGATCAGCGAGACCGGATGCTGGCGGGCGGCCGCGCTGGCCAGGCCGACCCCGGCCAGGGCCAGGATCACCCCGCCGGCCAGCCGGGACGGCGCCCGGGCCACGGCCAGCAGGTCCCGCCACAGCAGCACGAACTGCCGCCGCCGGGGCGGCCGGAGCCGCAGCCGCGCCCGGCCCGGTGACCGGGTCGCCCCGTAGGCGGTGGCCACGCTGCGGGTGTCCAGGTTCAGCGCCGCCGCGGACATGGCGGTGAGCGTGCGGGCCCGGATCCGCAGCGCGGGGCCGGGCACTCCGGCCGCCGCCTGGTGCCCGGCGACCAGCGCGGCCAGCGACACCACGGCCAGCAGAGCGGTGCCCGGCAGCGCGCGGCCCGGCGGCCAGGCCGCCCCGGGCCCGTGGGTCAGGGCGACGGCGCCCTGCGCGGCCCAGCCCCACGGGCCGGACCACAGCGTGATCGCGGACAGCGCGGCGGGCGGGCGGCCGAGCGCCGCCCACGCGGCCAGGCCGGCCAGCCCGGCGGCCGCGGCCAGGGCGGGCACAGTGGCCCGGCGCAGCCAGCGCGCGGCGGCCGGGTACCGCTCGACCAGCGTCGCGGCGCCCGTGCCCGCCGCCAGCAGCAGGGCCGTCGTCAGCATCAGCACCCCGGTCAGCCGCAGCACGCTGGCCGCGCCCGTTCCCCCGCCGCCCAGGGCGACCAGGACGGCGGCGGGCACGATGCCGAGCGCGGCGCCAGCCGCCACGGCGGCCACCGCGGCCAGCCGGAACCGCGGCCGGATCAGGCGGCCCCGGCTGACCGGGGTGTCCAGCAGCCAGTCCACCGTGGCCTGGGGCAGTGTCGCCGGCCCGCGCCACAGGCCATCCCGCGCCACCATCACCAGCAGGCCCAGGGCCAGCGCGGCCAGCCCGGCCGGCGCGGCGGCCAGCACGTGCGGGGTGATCGCGGACGGCGGCGGCGGGTGGCGCAGGGCGCGGGCCGCGTCAGCCACCAGCGAGCCGCCCCAGGCCAGGATCGTGATCCCGATCAGGTACGCCCACCACGCCGCGCTGGCCGCCTGCTGGCGGCCCCGGCCCCGGCGCAGGCCGCGCAGCAGCGCGACGGTGACCTCGGTGGTGTCGGGCACCTCGCCCGCGGCCGGTCGCGGGCCGGCGGTGACGTGCGGCCCCGGGACCGCGGTCACGAGATCGCGGCCAGGGCGTCGGCCGGGGTGCCCCGGGTGATCACCGCGCCGTCGCCGAGAACCACGACCTGGTCGGCCACGGCGGCGGCCAGGTCGACGTGGTGGGTGGCCATCAGCAGCCCGGTGCCGGCCTGCTTCTCGGCCGACAGCAGGCCGGCCAGCCAGCGGCGGGCAGCCGGGTCCAGGCGCTGCTCGGGCTCGTCCAGCACCAGCAGCCGGCGCGGCCGGACCAGGACGGCGGCCAGGTGCAGGGCCTGAAGCTGCCCGCTGGACAGCGAGCCGGGCAGGGCGTCGCCGTGGTCACCGAGGCGGCACTCGGCCAGCGCCCGGCCGGCCAGGTCGCCCGCGTCCCGGCCCGCGCCGTGGGCCACCGCGACCAGCAGCAGGTGCTCGCGGACGGTGAGGTCGGGGTAGGCGCTGACCACGTCCCCGACCACGGCGATGTCGGTGCGGACCACCATCGCGTCCTCGGTCAGGACCCGGCCCTGGTAGCTCACCCGGCCAGCCGTCGGGGTATCGCGGCCCGCCGCGATGCGCAGCAGCGTCGACTTGCCCGACCCGTTGACGCCGAGCACGGCCACGCACTGCCCGGCGGCCAGGGCCAGGTCCACCGGCAGCAGCGCGCGCCGCTCGCCATAGCTGCGGCTCACGCCGGTCAGCGTGAGGAGGGGCACCGGGTCAGCGGGCGGCATGTTCTGAGTTCACCACACCGCGGCAGCGCCGCGCGCCGCGGTCGGCCGCACGGGACAGCCGGAGCGCTAGCCGCCGGCCACCGCCGGCGCCAGCGCGGCCAGCTCGGCGGCCACGCTCGACTCCGGCGAGCCGGCCCGCAGGTAGGCCTGCCGGGCCCGCTGCAGGCTCAGCGCCGCAGCGGCCGTGTCGCCGTCGGCCACGTCACACCGGGCCTGCCCGGCCAGTGCCCGGACCTCGTCGAACGGGCTGGACAGCTCGCGCGCGAGTCGCAGCGCCGCGCCATGGCAGGCCCGCGCCCGGGCCGGGTCGCCGACGGCGAGGTGCAGCGTCCCGGCCTCGTTCAGCGCCTCGGCGGCGCCGCCGCGGTCGCCCATCTCGCGGTACATGCCGAGCGCCGCGTCCAGGCACGCGGCCGCGGCCTCGTGATCGCCCGCCAGCCGCCGGACCACGCCCAGGTACAGCAGCCCGTTGGCCTCCGCCTGCCGGGTGCCGGTGCGACGCGCCACGCTCAGGCCTTCCTCCAGGGCGCGCGCGGCCGCGTCGCAGCGACCGCACCAGCGCAGCGCGTCGCCGAGGCTGATCAGGGTGTTCGCCACGCCCTGGGGGGCGCCCAGGTCACGGAAGCCGGACAGCGCCTCACCCTGGAGCGCGACCGCGGCCGGGAAGTCCCCGGCGGCCTGGCGCAGCACGCCGAGCCGGTGCAGGGCGT
Organism: uncultured Actinomycetota bacterium; assembly: GCA_963731085.1. Taxonomy (GTDB): domain Bacteria; phylum Actinomycetota; class Actinomycetes; order Streptosporangiales; family Streptosporangiaceae; genus DASUBV01. The sequence continues at coordinate 178,921 of CAVSUF010000018.1, read as the reverse complement.
TGGCGTGCAGGAGCCGGTCGCCGAGCTCGCGGGTGATGGCCAGGGCCCGCTCCAGGGCCAGCGCCGCTTCCTGGTAGTCGCCGGTCAGCCGCCGGGTGGCGGCGACCACGATGAGTGCCCTGGCGTGGCCGCCCCGGTCACCGAGCGTGGCATGCAGGTCGACTGCCTCCGCCAGTGCAACGTCAGCGGCCGGGTAGTCGCCGCAGGCCAGGTGGACGTCGGCCAGGTCGGTCAGGGCGGCGGCCAGGCCAGCCCGGTCAACCAGGTCACGGAAGGCGGCCAGCGCGTCCGTCAGCACGCCGACGGCGCCAGGGTTGTCGCCAGCGGACATCCGGAGCTGGCCGGCGACATGACGAGCCCGGGCCTGGCCGGCCTGGTCGCCGAGCGCGGCGCAGATATCGCCGGCCTCAGCGAGCGCGCCTGCCGCATCGGCGTACCGGCCGGCCAGCCGCGACGCGGCAGCCAGCTCGGTGAGCGCGCCGGCCCGGCCCCGCAGGTCGCCGATCGCGGCAGCCGCCTCCGCCGCGGCCGCGTGCCGGGCGATGGCCTCGGTGGCGGGGCCGTCGCGGTGCAGCAGCGCGGTCAGCCCGGCGGTGAGGGCGACGACCGTGGCCTGCGCGCCGTCGCGGGCGGCATGGTCGAGGCAGGCCAGCAGGTTGACCCGCTCGGCCCGGAGCCAGGCCAGCGCCCGCTCGCCGTCGGGCAGTGCCGGGACGGCGGGCGGCGCGGACCGGTCCTCAGGCGGCGCGAGCCGGTCCTCGGGCGGCGCGGGCCGGTCCTCGGGCGCCTGGCCGGCCGCTGATGACGGCCTGCGCGCGGGCGGCGGTACGGGTGTAGTAGTCGAGCAGGCGGTCGACCGCCGCGGCGCGGGCCTCCGGCGGGTCGGCGGCGGCCCGGTCGGCGGCGTACTGGCGGATCAGGTCGTGCATGCCGTGCCGGCGGTAGCCCGTCTCGGTGAGCAGGCCCTCCCGGTGCAGCCGGTCCAGCTGGGCCGCCGCGCCCGCTGCGGGGAGGCCGGCCAGCGCGGCGGCAGCGAACCGGTCGGCCGTGGTACCAGGATGCAGGCCGAGCGCCCGGAAGAACCGCTGCGCCTCTGGGTCCAGGTGACGGTAGGACACCTCGAATGCCGCCGCGACGGTGTCCTGCTCGGCGGCCAGTCCCAGCAGGCTGACCCGGGTTTCCTCGGCCAGGTCGGCCAGCGTCCAGGACGGGTGCAGGCCGAGCAGCCGGGCCAGCAGGGTGATGGCCAGCGGCAGGGACCCGGCCAGCTCCGCCAGCTCGGCGACGGCGGCGGCCTGCTCCGGGCGGTCGGCCCGGCGCTGCGCGAGGTCCAGCAGCAGCTGCCGGGCCTGCTCCGGCGGGAGCACGCCGAGTTGCACCGAGACGACCGGGCCGGGCAGGTCGGCCAGGTGCCGGCGGCTGGTTATCAACACCAGGCAGCTGTCGCCGCCGGGCAGCAGAGGGATGACCTGGGCGCTGCTGGCCGCGTTGTCCAGCACCAGGACGGCGCGCTGGCCGGCCATCCGGTCCCGCCACAGCGCGGTCCGCCCGGCCAGGTCGCCGGGCAGGAACCGGGGCGCGACCCCGGTCGCCGCGAGCAGCCCGGCGAGCGCGTCGGCCGGGCCGACCGGCTCCTGGCCGGGGGTATGACCGCGCAGGTCGACGAACAGCTGCCGGTCCGGGAACCGCTCGCGCAGCAGCCAGGCCGCGTGCACCGCCAGGGTGGTCTTGCCGACACCGGGCATGCCGCCGATCGCGCGGATCGCCACCACCCGGCCAGGCCCGGACGCCGCGGGCCCGGTCGTGCCGGTGATGCGGTCCAGCTCGCCGAGCCCGGCCGGTGAACGCCGCGGCGGCGGGCGGGAGCGAGTACCGCACCTCCGGCGGCTCGGGCTCCGCGGCGGGTTCGGGCGGCCCGGCCAGGGCCGGGTCGTGCGCCAGCAGCTGCTGCTGCAGCGCGCGCAGCTCCGGGCCGGGCTCGGTGCCCAGCTCGTCGATCAGCACGTCCCGGACCGCCTGGTAGGCCGCCAGCGCGGCGGCCTGCTGGCCGTCCCGGTACAGGGCCAGCATCAGCAGGCCGTGCAGCCGCTCGCGAAGGGGCTCCTCGCTGGCCAGCTGGCGCAGCTCGGTGATCACCTCGCCCGGCCGGCCCAGGTGCAGGTCCGCGTCGATGCGTGCCTCCAGCGCCTGCAGCCGCAGCTCGGCCAGCCGGGGCCGCTCGCTGGCGGCGAGCGCGTCCGAGGGCACCCCGGACAGCGGCTCGCCCCGCCACAGCGACAGCGCCGCGTGCAGCTCCGCAGCCGCGTCCGCCCAGCGGCCCGCCCGGGCGGCGGCCTGCCCGGCCGTCACGCCCGCCGTGAACCGGGACACGTCCACCGTCTGCGGCGCGGCCCGGAGCAGGTATCCCTCCGGCAGCGTGACCAGGGTGGCGGCGCCGTCGCCGAGGGTGCGGCGCAGCCGCATCACGGCGTGCTGCAGGCTCAGCCGGACGGAGGCCGGCGTTGCCTCCGGCCACAGCAGGTCGGCCAGCTCGTCGGCCGGAATGGGACGGCCCGGGCGGAGCAGCAGCGCCGCCAGCAGCACCCGCTGCTGGCCGGGCGGCACCCGCACCTCCGCGCCGCCCTGCCGCACGATCAGCGGCCCTAACAGGAAATACTCAGTGAGCGGGCCGGCCACCCCGGACGCGTCCCCCGACACGGCATCCTCCACCTGGCCCCGCTGACCGGACCGCCGCACGGGCGTTCCGATGACGCCGCTCATTATGCCCTGGCCGGATGCCCGGGCCGGACATTCCGGCCCGCTGGCGGCAGGGCGCCCCCGGAGGGACGGCCCGGCGTCAGCGCAGCGGGGCGAGCAGGTCGGCCAGCGGGCCGAGCACGGCCGGGCTGAGCGGCGGCCTCAGGTAGACGATGGCCAGGTCCAGGCCCTGCTCGCCGAGCGCGGTGACCTGCTCGACCGTCGCGCCGGGGTCGTCCGGCTCGTACCGGACGTGCGCGGACAGGGTGATCTCCTTCGGGTCGCGGCCCGCGTCCGCGCAGTGCGCGCGCAGCACGTCGCGCTTGCGGGCGAAGTCCTCGGCCGTGCCGCCGACGAAGTTCCAGTGCTGCGCGTACCGGGCCGCGGTGCGCAGCGTGCGGCGCTCGCCGCTGCCGCCGATGACGATCGGCGGGTGCGGGCGCTGCGGCCCCTTCGGCTCGTTGCGCGCCCCGCTGAGCTGGTAGTACCGGCCGCTGAAGGTCGTCTCCTCCTGGGACAGCAGGCCGATCAGGACCTGGCAGGCCTCCTCCAGCCGGTCGCTGCGCTCGCCCGGGGTGCCCAGCTCGATGCCGTAGGCGCCGGACTCCTGCTGGTTCCAGCCCGCGCCGATGCCCAGCTCCAGCCGGCCGCCGGAGACGACGTCGATGGCCGCGGCCATGTTGGCCAGCACCGCCGGGTGCCGGTAGTGGATCCCGGTGACCAGCGTGCCGAGCCGCAGCCGGCGGGTGGCCTGGGCCAGGGCCGTGAGCGCGGCCCAGCCCTCCAGGCACGGCCCGGAGGTGTCACCGACGATGGGGTAGAAGTGGTCGAACAGCCAGCCGGACTCGAACAGCTCGATCCCGTCGGCCTCCTGCCATACGGCGAGCATGTCGGGCCAGGTGGTGTGCTGGGGCGCGGTCTTGAAGGCGAAGCGCACGATTCTCCTCGGCTCAGGCGGTCAGCTCACGGCCATATATAGCAGGCGCAGCGGCAGCGAGCCGGGGGCGGCGGCCGGGCCGTAGACGCGCAGGCAGCGGGCGAAACGCAGTAACGGGCCAGCTCGGCCATCCGGCCCGGGCCGGCCACGCAGGCGGCGCCGGGGCGGGGCGTCACGGCCAGGGCCAGGCCGTCGCGGGCGGGCACCGCCCACAGCGGCCGGCGGGCGCCGCGCGGGATCGACTGCAGGAACCGGCGGGCCGCCGTCGCAGTCAGGTCGGCCAGCGGCCGCATCGCGGCGGTGAGCGCCTGCACCTCGCCGAGGCCCTTGACCCACCGCTCGGGCAGCGGCACCCTCCGCTCGGTGACCAGGCCCGCCGCGGTGTCCACGGCGACCTCACCTTGGTGGCCAGCAGCATCTCGGCACCAGCCCCGGTGACGCGCACGGCGGAGGGCTGGCGGTAGCGGTAGGCAAGCTCGGCATTCGGCACGACACGGACTTTATGGCCGGCCTCCGACAGGCGGGCGGCCCCGCGTAGCGTGCTGCCGACGAAGGGCGGGTGAGCTGGCGGTGGTTGCGCCGGAGATGACGTTCCGGCGGCTGGACGGCCGGGCGGCGGCCGGGCACGCGGACGAGTTGCGGGCCCTGCACGCGGAGGCGTACGCCGACCCGCCGTACGGGTTCGACGCCGGGCTGGCCGCGCTGTTCGACCGCCAGTTGCGGGTTCAGGGCCGGCAGCCGGGGTTCGCGCTGGCCGAGGCGCGCAGCGGCGACTTCCTGGTCGGCTACGCGCTCGGCGCCCCGCTGCGGCCGTCGACGTCGTGGTGGCAGGAGGTCACCGCGCCGCTGCCGGAGGAGCTGACGCAGGAGCGGCCCGGGCGCACGTTCGCGATGGCCGACCTGGTCGTGCGGGCCGCCTGGCGGCGCCAGGGCATCGGCGCGGACCTGCATGACCTGATCCTGCGCGGGCGGGACGAGGACCGGGCGACGGCGATGGTCTGGCCCGCCGCCGGGCCGGCCCAGGAGGCGTTCCGTCAGTGGGGGTGGCGCAAGGTGGCCCGGTCCCGCAGCCCGCTGCCCGGCGGGCCGGTGCTCGACGTGCTGGTCCGTGAGCTGGCGGCCGGACGGCGGTAACAGGGGGCGGCCTGCGGGGGGCGGCCTGCGGGGGTCTGCGAGGGGTCTTCACCGAGACGTCATCTGCCCGCCAGCGCCTGGTCAGGCCTGGTCCGGTTCAGCTGACGATGATGTGGCCGCCGGATTGGCGCGGCGGCGCTGGGCCACAGAGGCCCGGCCGTCCTCAGCGGGGCCCAGCGGGAAAGCGATGCCACGGGCAAAGAGCAAGAAGAACGGTCGCGGCGGTACGGCGACCAGGGCGGCCGGCCCGAAGGCGGCCGGGGCTGAAGGCGGCCCGACCCTGGACCCCGGATACCGGCGGGGCTCTGGGTAACGGCCGGGCTCTGGATACCGGCCTGGCTCTGGGTAACGGCCGGGCTCTGGGTAACGGCGCGGCGGGCGCTGGGCCGGCGAACCGGGCGAGCGCTCACGGCGCGGCGGCGGGGCTGATCGCGGACCTGGGCCGGGCCTCCGGGCTGGTTTCGGCGGAGAGCCGGCCGGGCGGGCGGGCGCCGGGCGGTTCACGCGGGCTGCGCGCGGGCACGGTGCTGGGCGGGACGGTGCTGGGCGGGACGGTGCTGGGCGGCAGGCCGTCGGCCGAGCAGGCCCCGGCGCGGCAGTTGCCTGCGGGGCTGGCGCCGGCGCGGCAGCGCGAGGCCGTGAGCGCGACCTCCGCTGCGCGGACCCGGGCTTTGGCGCCGACGCCCGGCGCGGACAGCCCGGCGGAGGAGCAGCCGGAATGGATCGCCCGGGCGGTCGAGAAGGTGCTGACGGTCACCTACTGGCTGGACCCTGGCCAGGACGGCGAGCCGTTCAGTGCCACGATCAGCTTCTCCGGGCGGCGGGCCGGGGTGGCCGGGAAGCCGCAGGCGGGCGACATGTTCACGCACGAGGAGACGGTCGACGGGATCGTGCCGGGCAGCGGGCCGGTGGCCATCACGGCCGAGGTGCGAGGCATCAGCGCCGGCGACTGGGCGGTTACGGCGCAGGCGGCCCAGGGGGCGAGCACCAGCATTATGCGCGCGTATCCCCCGCCAGACGCGGACCCGGCCGGGGCTCGCCGGGTGCCGCCGCCCCGGCGGGTGCGGATCACGGCCGGCTCGCGGCTGACGGTCCGGACGGCCGCGCTGCCGTTCGCCCGGGTGCCGGGAGTCTTCCGGTTCGCCTACTCCGGCCTGATCGCGCTGGGGATCCTGGGCGGGCTGGGGGTCGAGGCGCTGCTGCTGGCCGCCGCGCACCTGGCCGTGGTCGGCCCGATCCTGCTGTCGCTCGGCGCGGTGGCGGCAGGCGTGGCCGGGGGGAAGGCGTGGTTCATCGCCCTGCACCGGGGACGGGTACTCGACGGCTGGTGCATCCAGGGGTTCATCGCCGGGGCGGTCGCGGTGGTGACGGCGGCGGCGCTAACCGGGCCGGGGGTCCCGGCCAGGGCGTACCTGGCCGGGACGGTGACCGCGCTGCTGATCGGCATGGCGATCGGGCGGCCGGGCTGCTTCTGGGCCGGCTGCTGCGTCGGACGGCCGACCGCAGCTTGGCGGGGCATCTGGGCATCTGACCGGAGACTGGGCTGCCGCCGGGAACCCGCGCAACTGCTGGAAGCAGTGGCGGCGCTGGTCATCGGGCTGGGCATGATCGGCATCATCCTGGCCGAGGGGCTGGTCCGGTCAGGCCCGGCGGCTCTGGGCGGGCTAGCCGCCTACACGCTGAGCCGACAGTTCATCCTCGGGCTGCGGGCCGATCCGCCCCGGCGGTGGCGGTACGGGCGCCAGGTGACGATCGCGGCGGCGGTCATCGCGCTGGTCACCAGCGCGATCCTGGTGGTCGCGGGCTAGCGGCAATGCCGGACAGCCGGGGGCTGCTGGCGGGGTGTCCGGCGATGCTCATGGCGAGGGGCGGCTGTGGCTGTGGCGCTGGCGGTGGCGGTGGCGGTGCGGGCGGCCCGGTCGATGTGTCCGTGCCCGGCTCGCGGGGTGGCTGGCTTGAGGTTGAGGCAGGTCTTCCTGGCCTTCGTCATTGGCAGTAGGGGTCATGATGCGGACTGCCGGGGGGACGACGGGATCCGCTGGTAGCGCGGTTCGTCCTGCCGGATGCGCCTCCGGTCACCGGAGTCTCGCCGCAATCACGGTCACCAACGCACACTTGATGAACGGCTAGAGCCTTTCAGTCACCTGCCGTTCGCGCTGGCTGCCTGGCCCGCTCGTCTGCTCTCGGCATAATCGAATAAGCAATCGACTAATATGGCCGATACTGTCGGACCCTGTCGATACTCTTATCTAGCAGGGTCCGCTCCCGGCGACCGGGGCGGATGAGCCAGCAGCTATCAGAGGAGGTGCCCGGCAGTGGCCGATCCACACGACCCGCTCGGGGCACCCGACGGCCCTGGCTCTGGCCCTGGCAGCGGCCCGGACGACGGCCCTGACCCTGGCACCGGTCGCGGAGGCGGCTTCGGGTCAGATCTGGGCCGCCACCCGGCCCCGCACCCGGCCGAGGGAGACGGGCTGGCGTGGTCGTTCGCGCTGGATGCGGACGCGGTGTTCGAGGCGCTGGGCCGGGCGGCGCCGCGGTGGGAGGAGATTGATCAGGACGCGGACCTGGCGGATGAGCTGGCCGCCCGGGACCGGGATGACGCGCCGGCGCCGGTGGGCGTGGCGGGCGCGGTGGCGGGGACGCTGCCGGCGGGGCCGGGGCTGGCGGCGTGGCTGTCGGGGTGTGACCCGGCCGGGGTGTCGGATTATGATGCGCCGGCGGTGGCGGCGGCGTTCCGGCGGGTGGCGTCGTGGGCGCAGGCCGGGGAGCTGGCCATGGTCGCCCAGATCGCCGCGCGCTCCGCGGCGCGGGACCCGGACTGCGGGTTAGCGGCTGACGGCCGCCCGGCGCATGTCACCCGGGACGCCGCGGCGCAGGTGTCGCTGGAGCTGGTGCTGTCCTCCGCCGGCGCGGAGGCCTGGACCGGGCTGGCCCTGACCCTGGCCTGGCGGCTGCCCGGCACCGCCGCCGCGCTCGCCGCCGGGCGGATCGACCTGGTCCGGGCCCGGATCCTCGCCGAGGCGGTCGCGCCGCTGTCCGATGAGGCTGCTGCGGCGGTGGAGGCCTTGGTGCTGCCCCGGGCCGGGGACCAGACCTACGCGCAGCTGCACGCGGCGGTGCGCCGGGCGGTGATCGCGGCGGACCCGGATGGCGCGGAGCAGCGCCGCCAGGCCGCGGAGCGGCGGGCGAAGGTGGCGCTGTACCCGGATCAGGACTGCACCGCGACGCTGACCGGGACCCGGCTGCCCGCCGCCCACGCCGCTGCGGCGATGGCGCGGCTGTCCGCGCTGGCCCGGGCGATGAAGGCCGCCGGGGCGGGCGGCGGCCTGGACCTGCTGCGCGCCCATGCCTACCTGGGCCTGCTGCTCGGGACGCTGCCCCTCATCCCGCCCCCGGCCGGCGGGCCGCCCGACGCCGACCCGCCCGATGGCGGCGAGGACGACGGCGCCCCGCCGCCCGGCGCGGACGACGGGCCGTCGGGCAGCGCGGGCGGTTCCCCTGGTACTGACACCGAGCGGCCGGCCGTCCGGCGGCCCCGGCCGCTCCCCTGGCACCGGCGGGGGCGGCGGGCCAGCCGGGGACCACGGCGGCGCCGCGCGCGCGGATCGCGGGCACCGCCGCCCGGCCGCCGCGGCGCAGGCGCCCCGCGCCGCGACCACCGCGACCAGCCGCCCGGCCCTGCCCCCGGCCCCGGCCCCGGCCCCGGCCGCGCGGCGGCTGCCGACGGGCATGACCCGCCGCCCGCCAGCCCCGCTGACCATGACCCGCCGCCCGCCAGCGCCGGTGACCATGACCCGCCGCCGGGTACCGGTCACGGCCGCCCGCCGGGCAGTGACCTGCCCCCGGCCGGGCCGTGGACCGACGCCCCGCCGCCCGCCGACACCGGCCTCCCCGCCGACGGCGACGGGTGGCACGACACGCCCCCGCCGCTCCCGCCCGGCTACGCCGACTGGGACCCCGACCGCGGCGACCCCCTCGACCACGACCACTACGCCGACCCCGGCATCATCCCGCCCTGGCCACCCGCCCCCACCGCCATCCCGCCGGCAGCCAGCCCCAGCCCCGGCGGTACCGGCCCCGCCGGCCCCGGCCCGGGCAGCCCCCGCCCGGCCCGCCCCGGCCCCGGCGGCGAGCCGGCCCGCCGCCCGGCGGGCTGCTGGACCTCACCCTGCCCTGGGCCACCCTCACCGGCCAGGCCGACGCACCCGGGACACTCGGCCGCATCGGCCCCATCACCGCCCCCAGGCCCGCCACCTCGCCCGCCTGGGCACCCGCAACCACGCCACCCAGTGGCGCGTCATCCTCACCACCCCCGACGGCACCGCCACCGCCGTCACCCGCATCCCCCGCCTCCCCCGCCCCGGCCGAGCGGACCCGCCGGACCGCCGGGCCTCCCACCGCACCCCGGAACCGCCCCGGCCGAGCCCGCGCCCACCCTCGGCCGCGTCACCGTCATCATCCCCGCCGCCACCCTCGACCCCGACCCGCCAGACCCTGACCCGCCAGACCCCGAGAAACAGGACCGCGAGAAACAGGACCCAGACCAGCCCGGCCGCGACACGCCCATCCGCGACCAGCCCGGCCGCGACCTTCTGGACCAGGCCGAGCTGGCCCGCATCCGCGCCCGCATCACCGCCGCCGCCCGCCGCGCCCGCGACACCGCCCGCCGGCACGCCGACGCCGACCGCGACGCCCCCGGCGGCTGCGCCCACGCCACCGCCAGCCCCGCCTACCGGCCCCCGCCCCGCATCCGCGAGTACGTCATCGCCCGCGACCAGACCTGCCGCAACCCCCGCTGCGGCCAGCCCGCCTGGCGCGCCGACCTCGACCACACCCGCCCCCACCACCACGGCGGACCCACCTGCCCCTGCAACCTCGGCGGTGCATGCCGGGCCGACCACCAGCTCAAGCAGCTCCCCGGCTGGACGCTCACCCAGCCCGAACCCGGCACATTCCAGTGGACCACGCCCGCCGGGCGCACCTACGCCACCCGACCGGACCCTCACTACGCCGGCTAGCCGATTTCGGCCAGGGGAGACCAGGCGGCTACCGCGCCGGGCCGCCACCGGAGGTTGGCGCGGGAAATGTCAGGGGCCGTCGGGCTGGCCGCCGGGGTCGGGTACCCGTACCGGGACGGCCGCGCGGCGGGCGCGGGCCGCACGGAACTGGGAGAACACGATCAGGGCGATGATGGCCAGGGTGAACCACAGGCCATAGTGCGAGATCGTCTGGGCCACGACGACGGCGTGATGTCCGAGCGCGTAGCCGAGGCCGGCCAGCGTGCCTGCCCATAGCAGGGAGCTGACCAGGTCCAGGATCAGGAACGTGACCAGGCCCATGCCGGTCCAGCCGGCGATGATGTAGAGGATCGCGCTGGGGACCGGCAGGAACCGGGACAGCACGACGGCGGGCCAGGTGAACTTCCATCCCCACCGGTGGGCGCGGGCGGTGTAGCGCTGGGCGGCCTTGCGCCGGGCGGACAGCATGGCGATGGCGCCGTCGCCCCAGCGGCGGCCCGCCCACCAGTACAGCGCGTCGAAGTCCATCAGCCCGGGGATGGCGGCGAGCACCGCCACCACGAGCGTGCCGTGGCCGACCCGGGCAAATGCGGCGGCGGCGACGATGGCCTCGGTGCTGCCGTTCAGCACCTCGCCCAGCACCGGGTGGGTGCCGACCAGTTCGGCCCGGAACGGCAGCAGCGCCAGGTAGTAGATACCGCTGAGCGTGATGCCGGCCCACAGGGCGATGTCGAGGGCACGCGGCCGGCCACCCCACGGCAGCCGCGGGTCGCTCCACCCGGTGCCGGACTGAGCGGGCTGAGCGGGCTGGTCTGGGCTGGCCGACTCGGGCTGGTTAGCGGCCGGGGCAGCGGGCGGGGCGCCTGCCGGGCTCGGGGGCGTGCTGGGGGTCGAGGGCGAGTTCCGGGTCGGGGGCGTGCTCGGGGGCGGTCATGAGGCGGGCTCTTCGACCGGGGCGGAGTGCGTCCGGCCCATGGCCGCCGCGACCAGGACCAGACAGGGGATGACCCGGTCGGCGGGAACCGCGTAGTCGTTGCGCCGCCGCTGCGTGACCAGGCCGGCCGCCTGGAGTTCCCGCAGGTGATGGTATAGCTGGCCGGTGGTGCCGACCTCGGGGATCTCGGCTAGCTCCGGGGCGGTGCGGGCGCCGGCCAGCATGCGGCGGATCAGTTCCAGACGCACCGGGTGGGCCAGCGCGGACAGCGCGGGGACGGCGCCGGACCAGTCGGCCGCGAGCATGGCGGGCACCGGGTGCTCCACCTGCCACATGGCCGAGCCCACGCCGGGCGTGGTCGCCACCCCGGCGAACATCACGCTGCCCGCCGCGTCGCCGTGCTCGAACGGCTCGCCGACCCGCCGCCGGAGCACCTCCAGCGCCCAGAAGTGGTCACCGGGCAGATCCTCGACCGGGCCGGGAACCGGCGCGGCCGGGCCGGTTCGATCGAGCCGGTCCATGCGCTGCTCTAGGGCCGCCATGCGCGCGTCCAGGTCGCCACGATCCTCCGCCATGCTGTTACGTTACTACGAAATTACGGATCACCACAGGAAGCGGGCCGCTCCGGCGAAGTTACCGGCCCGGTGTCCAGTATGACCGTATTCTGGCGATTGCCTGCGCCTTTGGCCCCCCGTCCGGGCCGAGGGCCACGGAGCCACGGTACGGGACGAGCGGGTCCGGGATCGGCACCAAGCCGTCCTCCTGCTGATTAACCGAGACCCGGCTCGCCCGCTCCGGGGCGGCGGCCGCGCAGTGAGCGGAAGAGCAGGCCGACGCCGAACAGGAGCATGACAACTCCCCCGCCGCCGACCCAGACCCGCAGCAGCACGGCGGCGGCGTGCACGAGCCAGCCGCGGGCCTGCTCGTGCACCAGGCTGGTCACGGCCAGCAGGAGCAGCGCAACGCCAGACATGATGCAGGCAGCCAGGGCTGGGTGGCGGCCGGCTCGTCCGGGCGGTCAGCGCGGGCGGCCGCGGCGGCCTGGGCGATGGACAGGTCCATGCCCTCGAACCCGGTGCGCATCCGCAGGAGCCGGCCCATCCGGCGACGCTTCTTCAGCGGGCTGTACCAGAAGGCCATGCCGTCGCTGAACGTGATCTCGGTGCCGAACCGGAGCACTTCGTCGACCTGTTCGACCTTGGCCAGCGGTACGCGCCGGGTCCACGGACCGACGGTGACGGCGGCCTGGCCGGCCTCGGAGTCCAGCACTACGCGGAACCGGGCCAGGCACCGGGCCAGGCTGGCCGCTGAGAGGGCGACCGTCACGGGCACTAGAAGGACGTGCGGGAACAGGTACCGCATGATGGCGTAGCAGACGCCGGTGTCGATGACCCAGCGCGCGATCATTAAGCCGCGCAGTCCTGGCGACGGGTTCCAGGACTGGCGCGGCACGGCCCAATTGTGCTGGGCGTCTTCGTTCGCGGGCAATGGGTCAGGCTGGTGCCTGGCCCGGCCCGCCGCCGCGCCCCTGCAGGCGGCGGCGGGCCGGGACGGCGGACCCGGGGTCAGTGGCCGGCGGCGGACGGGGGCTGGGCGGACGGGGGCTGGGCGGACGGGAGCGCGCCCCCACTGCTCTGCTGCGCCAGGTACTTGTGTGGGGCGCCGCAGCCAACTCGGGTGACGGCGGAGCGGGCGCTGGTCACCGACATGTTGAAGCCAGCGGCCGGGCCGGCGGGGGGCTCGGCCGCGCAGATGGCCAGGCGCAGGCTCCTGGCCCGGGCCGGGGTGAGGTCACCGAGGCCGGACAGCAGGGTCGGCATGGCGTCGGGGCCGAGGCTGGCGGCCTCGGCGACGTCGAGCGGGTGGCCGTTCGCGGCGCGGCTGAGGTTGACCCGGGCCACGATCGCGGCGGGGCTGGCGATGCCCCAGCTGGCGGTGAACGCCAGCGCGGAGATGAGGATGGCGGCCGGCAGGCAGCGGCGGGGCAGCCCGTGGCCAGGGACGCTGAGCGCGATCAGGGCGAACACCAGGCCGATCCACGCGGCGGAGACCAGGCAGGCCAGGCGGAGCATGGTCAGGCCGTAGGCGGCCACATAGAGGTCAAGGCGCCGGATGGCGGTGATGACGAGGCCGATGGTGAGCACGGCGGTCAGCACGTACAGCGCGCTCAGCCACGCGTGCGGCGGGGCGCATGCCCGCACGGTGAGCAGCACCAGCATGGTGAGGACGGCGCAGGCCAGGAGCTGGAAGAAGCCGCCGCGGGCGTACTGGGAGTAGTTGATGTGGCGGGTGGCGAGGATATGGTGCCCGGCCTGCGACAGGGCGACGAACTGGGCGGCGACGAACGCGGCGTACAGGGCGCACAGGCCGCCGAGCAGGAAGCCCGACTCGGCCGTGCCCATCCGGGGGGCCGGGGACAGGTCCGGCAGCGGCTGGCGGGCGCTGGCCGCCCGGGCCAGGCCGGTCACGGCCCAGGCGCCGGTCAGCACGAGAATCACGTGCTCGGCGGCGGAGGGAACGTCGAACCACGACCAGAAGATCGGGTCGGCGGCGGCCAGTAGTGCCCAGACCAGGAGCAGGACCGGGCCGCCGATGAGCGCGCCGCGGCCGATGGCGGCGGCCCGGCGCCGGTTCGCCGTGCCGGGGGCCGGCGGGCCGGATGCGGGCGTGCCGGCTGTCGGCCCGGCTGAGGCGGCGACGCCTGAGGCGGCCGCGCCAGCGGCGGCCGGGCCGGTCGCCGCCGGGCCAGGGTTCATCGCCGGGCCGGGAGCCACGGCCGTTCCGTGCGGCATCGAAACCGGGCCGGGAGCAGCGGGGGCGGGCCTGGCGGAGGCGTCGCGTCCCCGGCGGCGCCGTGGTGCGACCGGAGCAATCCCGGAGCGCAGATGAGGTGGCCGGCGACCAGGAAGAGGCGGGCGGCCAGGGCCGGGAAGGTGCTGGCCGCGCTGCCCCGGTCGGCGCCGAGTGACACTCCGAGCAGCAGCGCGGCGGTCACGGCGACGGTGACCGGGACGAGTACCCACGGGCTGGACCGGAAGGCGAACAGCAGCGCGAGCGCGGCGGCGGCGATGACGGACGCGCGGGCTGCGGAGCCGCGGACCCGGCCGCTGAGCAGCAGGGCAGCGACGACGACTGCCACCCACGCGGCGGCGGCGACGGTGGCCAGGCCGGCCCGGACGGCGATGTCGAGCATCACCCCGCCGATCAGGGCGCTGATGGCCACGTGCCGGTCGACGCCGGAGCGCAGCGCCAGGTACCGGCGCGACGGGGGCGGAACGTACGGGACGTAGCCCGGCGGGGGCGGCCAGCCCGGCGGGGGCGGCCAGCCTCGGGGGCGGCCAGGTCCCGGCCGGCGGCGGGCCTTCTCGCCCGAGGCCAGGCGGCGGGCGGGCCGTAGGCCGACGGGTAGACGCCAGGCGCAGCGTCCCCGGGCACAGCGTCCCCCGGCACAGCGCCCCCCGGCGCAGCGCCCCCCGGCACAGCGCCCCCCGGCGCAGCGCCCCCCGGCACAGCGTCCCCGGGCACACTCCCCCGGCACAGCGTCCCCCGGCGCAGGAACCCCGGGCGCAGCGTCCCCGGATACTGGCTCCGGCGCCGCCGGCTCGGCCCGCGCGGCTCCGGCCGGCCGTTCGGGGACGCGTGTGACCACGATGCTGGCTCCATGACTTCCTAATAAGAGTTGTCGGGTCCGCCATACGGCAGACTTGGCTGAAGGTGGCCGCCGGCAGGTGAGCACTCTTGCTCCCGGGCTTCGAGCCCTGTTGAAAGACCGTGCCCCTGCCGGCTGCCGGGAGAGTTGATCGCTGCTGGGATGTCGTGCCCGCCGGATGGCGTGAGCACTGTCTTTATTAGGTCGCTGATGGTTCTCCCGCTGGCTGCTGTCATGTTTCGACATTGCTGACGGGAGTGCGGGTGCGGCTGTTCGCAGGTGATGACTGGGCTGAGGACCATCACGACGTGGAGGTGATGGACGAGGCCGGGAAGGTGCTGGCGAGGCGGCGGCTGCCCGAGGGCGTGGCCGGGATCGCGCAGCTGCACGCGCTGGTCGGCGCGCCCTGGGCGAGGACGCGGACGAGGCGGAGGTGGTCGTCGGGATCGAGACCGACCGCGGCCCGTGGGTCACGGCGCTGATCGCGGCCGGCTACCTGGTGTTCCCGGTGAACCCGCTGCAGGCGTCCCGGTACCGGGAGCGGCACGGCGTGTCGGGGGCCAAGAGCGACGCCGGCGACGCGCACATGCTCGCCGACATGGTGCGCACCGACTCCCACCAGCTGCGCCCGGCGGCCGGCGACAGCCCGGAGGCCGAGGCTGTCAAGGTGCTGGCCCGCACGCACAAGACGCTGATCTGGGAGCGGACCCGGGCGGTGCAGCGGCTGCGGCACCAGCTGCGGGAGTACTTCCCCGCCGCGCTGGAGGCCTTCGAGGACCTGGACGCCCCCGACACGCTGGAACTGCTCGGCAAGGCACCCGAGCCGGCGCAGGGCCGCGCGGCTGACCCGCGCGCAGGTCGTCGCCGCCCTCAAGCGCGCCCGCCGCCGGAACATCCCGGACAAGGCCACCGCCATCCTCGCGGCGCTGCGCGGCGAGCACCTGGGCCAGCCCGCGATCCTGACGGCCGCCTACGCGGCCACCGTCCGGTCGCTGATCGCGGTGATCACCACCCTGAACGAGCAGGTCAAGACCCTGCAGGGGCAGGTGGAGGAGCATTTTGGCCGGCACCCGGACGCTGAGATCTACCGGTCCCAGCCCGGCATGGGAGCCGTCCTCGGCGCCCGGGTGCTCGCAGAGTTCGGCGACGACCCGCACCGCTACGCCGACGGCAAGGCCCGCCGCAACTACGCCGCCACCAGCCCGGTCACCCGCGCCTCGGGCAAGAAGAAGGTCGTCGCCGCCCGGTTCATCCACAACGACCGGCTCGTCGACGCGCTCAACGCCCAGGCCTTCGCCGCGCTGAACGCCTCGCCCGGCGCCCGCGCCTTCTACGACCAGCACCGCGCCAAGGGAATCGAGCACAACGACGCCCTCCGGCGGCTGGCCAACCGGCTCGTCGGCATCCTGCACGGATGCCTGAAGACCCGCACCCTCTACGACGAGGCCACAGCCTGGGGACACCGGGAAAACCTCCCTCAATCTTCCGTAGCGGCTTGACACTTAAGCTCCTGGGATGTCTTTCGGCGACGATCCGGCGGCGCGGGGCCGCCGGAACCGTCAGCTGGGCAGGTCGAAGATGATGTGGCAGCCCGAAGGCCGCCGTGACTCGGCGCGGATGGAACCGCCGTGCAGCTCGACGATCGAGCGCGCGATGGCCAGGCCGAGGCCGGCGCCGCCCGCCCCGGACTCCCGCGCGGCGTCCACCCGGTAGAACCGCTCGAAGATCCGCTCGATGTCGCCGGGCGGTACTCCGGCGCCCTCGTCGCTGACCTGGAACTGGACGCCGCCGGGGATGGCTGTGCCGCTGACTCGCACCGCCCCGCCCGCCGGGCTGTGCCGGACGGCGTTGGACAGCAGGTTGGTCAGGATCTCGTGAATGCGGGCGGGGTCACCGGACCCGGTGAGGCCGCCGACCGCCTCGGCCTCGATCCGCACGTCGGCGCGGACCGGGGCGACCTCGGCCGTGGCGTCGCCGATGACCTCGCTGACCGCGAAGCGCTGCCGGTCGATGCGGATCGCGCCGGACTCGAACTGGGATAGCCGCAGGAGCTGGTCGACCAGGGTGCTGAGCCGCTGGGTGCTGGCCAGCATGGCGGTGACGGCGGCCAGGTCCAGGTCCTCGACGCCGTCGGCGAGGTTCTCCAGCCGGGCGCGCAGCGCGGCGATCGGGGTCCGCAGCTCGTGGCTGACGTTGGCGACCAGCTCGCGGCGCTGCCGCCCGGATTCCTCCAGCCGGGCGGCCATGATGTTGAACGACCGGGCCGTGCTGCCCACCTCGTCCTGGGCGGTGGCGGTGACCCGCTGGCTGTAGTCGCCGCCGGCCATGGCCCGGGTGGCGGACACCATCTGCCGCAGCGGCGCCGTCATCCCGTGGGCCAGCACCTGGATGAGCAGCAGGGAGACGATCAGGCCCCCGGCGAAGGCCCACCGCGCGTGCACGCCGGAGGCCAGCACAGGTAGATGGCGCCGACGGTGACGGCGACCGCCCCCGACGACGACCAGGCCGAGCTTGACCTTGATGGACCGGACCCAGTCCAGCGGCCGGATCCCCCGGCTCGCGCCCCCGCTGGGCACGGGTCTGCTCGGCACGGGTCTGCTGAACACGGGCATCAGCCGTCCTGCCCGTCGGCGCCGGCGTAGCCGATGCCGTGCACGGTCCGGATGACATCGGCGCCGACCTTGCGGCGGACGGCGCGGATGTGCGAGTCGACGGTACGCGGGCCCGAGCCGTCCCGGTAGCCCCACACCTCGGCCAGCAGTTCCTCCCGGCTGCGCACGATGCCGGGCGACAGCAGCAGGTAGACGAGCAGGTCGAACTCGGTGGCGGTGAGCCCGACCGGCTGGCCGTCGCGCCGCGCCCGGCGCCGCGACACGTCAATCTCGACGTCGCCGGCCCGCAGCACCCGGCCGGGCGTCGGCCGCCGTCCGCTCGGCCCGGCGCAGCAGGGCCCGCACCCGGGCGGTCAGCTCGCGCATGCTGAACGGCTTGCTCAGGTAGTCATCCGCGCCGACCTCCAGGCCGACGACGCAGGTCGGTCTCCGACCCGAGCGCGGTCAGCATGATCACCGGGACGGGCCGGTCGCGCTGGATCCGGCGGCACACCTCCAGGCCGTCGAAGCCGGGCAGCATGACGTCCAGCACCACGGCGTCGGGCCGGGCGGCGGTCACCATCTCGACCGCGCCCGGCCCGTCCGCCGCCCACCGTCACGTCATGCCCGTCGCTGCGCAGCCGCGCGGCGATAGCGGCGGCTAGCTCCGCCTCATCCTCAACGACCACGATCCTGGCCACAGGGTGAAAGCTAGCGGTCCGGATGTGAAGGTTTCGACCTCGCGACGGTGCGGATGTCGTGCAGGTCCCGCCTGCCATCGCCGGGCTGACTTCGTGCCGGCGGTCGGGCTGGGGCTCGGGACCGGGCTGGACGCGCTGACCGGCGGGCTGGCCGGCGGCTGCTGCGGGGTCGGGCCGACGAACAGCATGACCTGCTGTGGCGCCCACGGATCGGCGTCGTAGACGAACCACCCGCCGGGGACGCGGTGCAGCAGCCTGGCGGCGTTGAACACCGGCACGGTGGCGCGCCGCGCGGCTAGCTCGGCCAGCACCCGGGCGACAGTCTGGCCCTGGAAGGCCAGGCCGTGCATGATCTCGCCGGGCGAGGTCGCCGATGCCGTGGACTTGAACTGCTCACCGGGCGGGCCGCGCGGCCGAACGTCAGGTGGCCCTGGCCGCGGAAGCCCAGCGGGACGCGGACGCCGACCGGGCAGGCGCTGCCGCCACCGCCGGTGTAGCAGCGGCCCCGGGCGATGATCGGGGTGAGCTGCGGGCCGCCCTGGGACTCGTCGAACTCGACCAGGGTGCCGACGATCGACGGGCGAGGCCGGGACCAGGCTCAGCGTGATGTCCAGGTGGTGGGCGGCGAACTCGGCGTTGTACCGGGCCGGGGTCGGCGTCCGGGTTCCGCACGATCACGGTGAGGTAGCCGTGGTGGGTGGTGAAGGACAGGGCCTGGGCCGCGGGCGGGCCGACCGAGACCGGGCCGAGCCGCTGGCCGGGATGGCCGGAGCTGAGGATGAGCGCCGCGACGGCCAGGCCTGCCGCGACGGGCGCCCCGATCAGCCAGCGGCGCGGGGCCGGGAGGCGCGGGGACCGGCGCGGGGACCGGCGCCGGGACGCCGGCGCGGCGGGGGTGGCGGTGATCTGGGCGGCCAGGTCGGCCATGGTGCCGGGACGGGCCAGCCGCGCGGCCTCGGCGTCGGTAACGGGCGAGATCCGGCTGACGGGGTTCACGTGAGGTCTTCCTTCCAGGTGTCACGGGCGGCCGCGGGGGCGACATACCCCGGGGCGGGGCGGGGGGCGGCATCGGCCAGCAGGCCGGCCAGCCGGCGGCGGGCGCGGTGCATCCGGATCCGCACGGCGTTGCGGGAGCAGCCCAGGACCACGGCGAGCTGCCCGTGATCCAGGCCCTCCCAGGCGCTGAGGGCCAGCACCTCCCGGTCGGGCTCGGGCAGCCCGCGGAACGCCGCCGCGATCCGGGCCAGCTCGCCGGAGGGGCTCGGGCGGCCGGTAGGCGGCGGCCAGGTCGGCCCGCAGCCGGCGGCCAGCTCGGACCGGCGCCGCTCGCCCCGGCGGTAATTGGCCAGTACGCGCCGGGCCACGCCGTACAGCCACAGGCGCGCCTCCGGGCCGGGCGGCAGGTCGCCGAGCCGCCGCCAGGCGGTCAGGAAGGTCTCGGCGATCACGTCGGCGGCGTCCTCCGGGCAGGCGGTGCGGCGCAGCACGTAGCCGGTGATCGGGCCGTGGCAGGCCGCGTAGACCGCCTCGAAGCGGTCCCGTCGCTCGGCGGCGGCGGCGTCGGCGTCGGCGGCGTCGGCCAGGGGCGGAGATGACACGGATGCTCCTCTCGTCACCTGGCACATGTCCGGAACCCGCCGGGCATTTCAGCCGGACCTCCGGACACGGCCCAGCCTGCCAGGACACCGACCAGGGCGGCACCCCGGCGAGTACGCTCCCGCGCACCGGATCGCACTAAGGGGCACTCCCCCGCTGTGTGTCCGGGGAGCGCCGGCGAATCCGGTTATCATCGCGAATAGGCAAAAATCCGCGTGCTGCTGGATTGGGGACTAGCTGGTGGCAGAGGGGCCAGCGCCCCGTTTCGGGGAACTGCTGCGCCAGCTTCGAGCCGAGGCCGGGCTGACGCAGGAAAGGCTGGCCGAACGAGCCCGGGTGTCAGCCCGCACGATCAGCGACCTGGAACGCGGCATCGCCCAGGCGCCGCACGGGGACACGGCCGCGCGACTGGCGGAGGGCCTCGGCCTGGAGGGACCGGCCCGGGCCTGGTTCGCCCGGGCGGCGCGCGGCCCGGCGCCCGCGGCGCGAGCCGAGGCGCCCGGCGGCCCGAGGCGGCCCGGCGGCGCTGGGAACGGCAGCCCGGGAAACGCCGGCGGAGCGCCCGCCAGCGGGGCGGCGGCCGTGGCCACCCGCACGCTGCCCCGCGACATCGCCTCGTTCACCGGCCGGTCCGGGGAGATCGCCCGGCTGGCGGCCGGGGCCAGCGGTTCTGGCGGGGTGGCCGGCATCTACGCCGTCGGCGGCATGGCCGGGATCGGCAAGACGGCGTTCGCGGTGCACGCCGCCCACCAGCTCGCCGCCAGCTTCCCGGACGGGCAGCTGTTCCTGCCGCTGCACGGGCACACGCCGGGGCAGCGGCCGGTCGCGCCGGGGGACGCCCTGGCCAGCCTGCTGCACACGGTCGGGGTGGCGGCGGCCCAGGTGCCGCCGGATGTCGAGGCGCGGGCCCGGCTGTGGCGGGACCGGCTGGCCGGGCGGCGGCTGCTGCTGGTCCTGGACGACGCGGCGGGCAGCGAGCAGGTCCGGCCCCTGCTGCCGGGCAGCGGCGACTGCCTGGTGCTGGTCACCAGCCGGCGCCGGCTGACCGCGCTGGACGACGCGCAGGCGGTCAGCCTGGACGTGCTGTCCCCGGCCCAGGCGGCCGACCTGATCCTCCGGCTGGCCGCCCGGCCCGGCCTGGACCCGGCCGACCCGGCCATCGGGCAGATCGCCGAGCTGTGCGGGTACCTGCCGCTGGCCCTGGGGATGATGGCCCGCCGGCTGCATCACCGGCCCGCCTGGACGCCCGGCGACCTGGCCGCGGAGCTGATCGCGGCGCGCAGCCGGGTGGAGCTGATGAACGCCGAGGACTGGTCGGTGGCCGCCGCGTTCAGCCTGTCCTACCAGGGGCTCACCGATGGGCAGCAGGAGATGTTCCGGCGGCTGGGGCTGCACCCGGGAGCCGACGTCGACGCCCGGGCGGCGGCCGCGCTGGACGACAGCAGCCCGGCCGACGCGGCCCGCCACCTGGAGGCGCTGTATGACCAGCACCTGATCACCGAGCCTGCCCGGGGCGGTACCGGTTCCACGACCTGATCCGGGACTACGCCGCCGACCTGGCCGCCACCGACGACCCGGACCAGGCCAGCGCGGCGACCGGACGGCTGCTGGGCTACTACGAGCGCACCGCGGCCCGGGCCAGCACCCGGCTGGCCCGGTTTCCCCGGCCCGGCCGGGACGGTCCGGCCGAGCCGCTCGGCCCGCCGCTGAGCACCGCGGAGGACGCGCTGGCCTGGCTGCGAGCCGAGCGGGCCGGGCTGCTGGCCTGCGTCGGCCGCGCGGGCGACCTCGGGCTGCCGGGCCGGGTGGCGGGGCTGACCGCCGGGCTGTCCGCGCTGCTGCGCATCGACGGCCCGTGGCCGCAGGCCCGCGACCTGCACGCGGCGGCCGCGACCGCCGCGCGACGGGCCGGCGACCCGCTCGCCGAGGCCGGCGCGGGGGTCGACCTGGGCCTGATGCGGAACCTGACCGATGACTTCCGCGGCGGCGCCCGCGACCTGCGCGAGGCCGCCCGCCGGTACCGCGAGCTGGACAGCCTGATGGGCGAGGCCAGCGCGCTCGGCGAGCTGGGCTCCATGCTGGGGCTGGGCGGCTACTTCGTCGCCGCGGCCACCTCGCTGGAGCGGTCGCTGGCCCTGTACCGGCAGGTCGGCAGCCGCCAGGGCGAGGCCGACGCGCTCAGCGAGCTCAGCGCGATGCGGTGGGCGACCGGTGACCATCCGGACCCGGCCAGGGTCGCGCGCAACGGGCTGGAGCTGAGCCGGGACCTGGGCGACGGCCAGGGCGAGGCCAGGACCCTGCAGCACCAGGGCGTCGCCATGGCCGTGCAGGGCGACCTGCCGGGCGCGGTGGAGGTCTTCCGCCAGGCGGCGCGCATCGACCATGAGCTGGGTCACCGGATGGGCGAGGCCAGCAGCCTGCACCTGCTCGGGGTGGCGCTGCGGACCACCGGCGACTACTCCGGCGCGGCGCAGACGCTGGAGCGCGCGCTGAGTAGCTTCCGCGATCTCGGCAACCGGTTCGCCGAGGCGGGGTCCATCCATGAGCTGGGCGTCCTCCGGCGGCTCACGGGCGATCCGGCCGGGGCCGCGCGCGCCCACACCGAGGCCCTGGACATCTACGTCAGCCTCGGCGCGCGACCCGCCCAGGGCATGGCCTACAGCGAACTGGGGGCCGCGCTGACCGCGGCCGGCGACCTGGAAGGAGCGGAGCGGGCGCTGCTGTCGGCCATGGAGATCACCCAGAATGATGGTGTCCCGCTGACCCTGGTCGGGGTGCTGAACCACCTGGGCGCGCTGGCGGCCGCCACGGGACATGCCCGCGATGCCCTGGCCTGCCACCAGCGCGCCCTGGACCTCGCCCGGAGCGGGAGCATCCCGCTGGCCGAGGCCCCGTCCCTGGAGGCGATCGGCAGATGCCACCTGGCCGCTGGGGCGGCAGCCGAGGGCATCGTTCGTCTCCGGGACGCTCTGGAGATCTACCGCCGCGCCGGCGCCGTAGCGGACGCCGACCGGGTTTTCGCCGACCTGGCGAGCCTGACGGACGGGCAGTAGTACTCGGTGAAGTCGCAGTCAGCGAGGACGCTGACGGGAACGGATCGGTTTCGCATACCCCAAACCTAGGAACGGCAGCCGCCGCGAGCCACGAAGGAATGGCACAGGAACCCCACGGAAATCCCCCTGCGGGAACCGTGGCTCCGCCCCGCCGGCCTTAATCAGTTCTTAGGAATGCCGCAGCGCGCCGCTATCGAACCATCGCGCATCGTAAGGGGCATCCAGCTATGGGGCGCTGCCGCCGGAGGGCGGCGGCGCCCCGGCACGTGAGGAGAAAACCACATGCGCAAACGTGCGTTGACGTCCGTGCTCGCGGCCACCGCGGCGACGGTCGTTCTCGGCGCGCTCTCGGCCACGCCCGCGCTGGCCGACCACGGCGGCGGCGGGGGTGGCGGCGGAGGCGGCGGGGGCGGCGGCGGCCGGTCCTGCGGGGCGACCGTGTCGACCAGCGGCACCGGCTCGCTCGGCAGCCCGTTCACGCTGTCGTCGAAGTACGACGACAACGACCAGACCGGCGGCGTCATCGTCGAAGAGGAATTCCAGGTCAACACCCAGGTCGCGAACCAGGTGTGGGCCGTGACCTTCACCTACAACGGGACCACCTTCCTCAGCGGCACCGTGACCTCCACCACGGCCGGCGTGCACGAGGCCGCGTCTACCGCCTACACCGGCGGCACCTCGCAACTGGCCGTGACCGCGGTCAACCAGACGACCGGCGAGTCGGTCACCTCCTCCGTCACCGACGCGGCGGCACCATCGCGGTGCGGCAGCGGCGGCGGCGACGGCGACGGCTGATCTAGCCGCGGCATCACCCGGGCCAGGTGCTCTCGCCCGGGCACGCCGCCGGCTCTAGCGCGGTGGTCCTAGCGCGGGCCACGGCTGCGGACCCGGTAGCGGCGGGCGCGCTCGCGCCCGCGCTGGAACGCAACGCCCCGGCGGCGGTCATCAACGTGCTGACCTGATCGCGCTGGCCCCGCTGGGGCCGATGGCGGGCCACAGCGCCTGGTGGCCAGCCGGATCGTGTCCGCCCTGGCCGCCGGCGAGACGGTCGCGTTCCCCGACGACGCCTCCGCCGCCGCGGGCGCGGTCTACCTGTCGGACCCGCTGAAGCTGGAAGGCATGCTGACCGGCTGACGCTCAGGACCCCGGCCGCCGCGCGCCGCCGCCGTCGGCCGGGGCCAGGGCCAGCTCGACGGCGGCGCGGCCGGTCAGCGCGAGGCCGTCGGCCCAGAGCCGGCCGGCTTGCGGCTCGCCCTGGCCGGCGGCGCCGTCCCGGTACCGGTGCGCCTGCTCCGGGGCCGGCAGGTGCGCGGCGGCGCACCGGGCGGACGCGGCCGCGGCCAGCCGGACCGCGCGGCCCGGTTCGCCCCCGGCGGCCGCCAGGTCCGCGAACTCGAGCAGGGTCGCGGCGATGCCGGCCCGGCTCCCGGCACCGTAGCTGAGCAGCAGGCTCTCGGCCAGGTACTCGCGTCCCTGGCCGGGATTGCCCTGCCGCAGGGCGATCCGGCCCAGGTCAGCCAGGCAGCGCGCGGTGTCCGGCTTCGGCATGGCGTAGCGCATGTAGGGCAGCGCGGCCAGGTAGTGGCCGCGGGCCGCGTCCAGGTCGCCCGCCGCCAGGGCCTGCTCGCCGAGCCGGCGCCGGGCATCTGCCGCACCCCAGTGGTGGCCCATCTCCAGCGCCAGGGCCAGGGCGTTGGCCGCGGACTCCCCGGCCTCGCTCAGGCGGCGCAGGGCGGTCAGCGCCTCGGCCCGGACGTTGAGCCCGAAGACCTGGTTCCACGAGTCCCCGGCCGACCGGGCCAGCTCCAGCGCCTCGCCGGTGAACCCCAGCGCGTCCTCCGGGTGCCCGGTACCGGTCGCGCTCTCGCCCAGCACGTTCAGGGCGATCGCCGCGTAGTGCCGGTCCCCGGCCGCCTGGCACAGTGCCAGGCCGGCGCGCGCCCAGGTCTCCGCATGGCGAAGATCGCCATAGTGGAACGCCAGCTGCCCCCGGACGGCCAGCGCCGGGCCGCCGAGCGCCGCCGGAACGGCCGGGGCGCCATTGTCGAAGAAGGCGCTGAACCAGCGGACGCCCTCGCCCGGCGCGCCGACGGCGATCCAGCCGACTCCGAACTCGGTGCAGATCCGCAGGCCTGCCTCCGCGTCGCCGTGCTCCAGGCACCAGGTCAGGGCCTGGCGGATACCGCGGGCGTCGGCGTTGTAGTCAAGGAACAGCTCCTCGGCCACCCGCGCCGTGACGGGGACCCTGGCGTGCGCGATGCTCACGAGGTACTCGGCGCGCTGCGCGGCGTAATCCCGGAGCCGCCGGCCCAGGATCTCCGTCTCCCCGGCCCGGGCCAGGCGATCCGCCGCGTCGTCGCCGATGGCGCGGGGCACCCAGTAGCGAACATGGCCCGGCCTGCCGCGTTCCTCGATCATGGCCCGGCCGGCCAGGCCCGTGAGCAGGCCGAGGCAGTCGGCCGCGGGGAACTGATCGCCGGCGCAGACCCGCTCCGCCATCTCCAGCGTCCAGCTCGGCGAGGCCGACAGCCGGCGCAGCAGGACCTGCTCGGCCGGGGCCAGCAGGTCGTGGGCCCAGCCGGTCACCGCGCTCATGGTCGCGGCCGGCGGTGCCGGGACGACGCGGTCACCCGGCCCGGTCAGCCCGAGCCGGGCACGAAGCCCGGCGGCGATCTGGGTGACGCCGGAGTCCGGGACCCGCGCCGCGGCCAGCTCGATGGCCAGCGGCAGCCCGCCCGCGGCGTCGCAGGCCGCGACCACGGCCGCGCAGTTCCCCGTGTCGAGAGTGAAGCCGGGGGCCGCGGCCGCCGCCCGGCTGATGAACAGGCGCACCGCACCGGCCCGGACGGCCAGCGCCGGATCGGCCTCCCCGGCGGCGGGCAGCCCGAGCGGCGGGACCCGCCAGGCCGCCTCCCCCGGCACCCCCAGCGGCTCGGGGCCGGCCGCCACCAGCAGCAGTTCCGGCGAGCTGGCCAGCAGCCGCTGGCACAGGCCCGCGCACGCGGCCGCCAGCTGCTCATAGCCGTCCAGGGCCAGCACCAGCCGCCGGCCGCGCAGGGCATCCGCGAGAGTGTCGGCCAGCTCGGCGGTCGGCTCCTCACACACCCCCAGGGTCATGGCCACCCGGGGGGTGAGCAGATCCGGCTGGGCCAGGTCGGACAGCCTGATCAGGAACGTCCCGTCCGGGTAGCCGGGCGCCAGGGCCGGCACCAGCGCCTGCAGCAGCCTCGTCTTGCCGGTGCCGCCCGCGCCGCAGAGCGTCACCAGGCGGTACCGGGAGGCCAGCTCGCACAGCTCGGCGATCTCCCGCTCGCGCCCGACGAAGTCGGTTCGCGTCCCGCGGACCGCGACTGTGACCATAGGCGCCCGCCTCCCCAGCCGTCCGTGCCCGCCTCGTTCGCGCCGCCGCGGTTCGCGCCACCGCCCGGGCGGAGAACCCGCCGATCATCCCACCGGGGCATGCAGCCGGCAACACGCGGCGTGATGAGGTGTGCCCAAGATGTGGTGACCGGCCCGGCTCAGGCGTCCAGGTGCGCGGCGGCCTGGTCCAGGTAGGTCACTCGGCGAGTGGCAGGTACAGGCGGCCGCCGTGGCGGGCGTACTCGGCGGCCTTGTCGCGCAGGCCCTCCGTGAGCGCCTCGTCGTCGCTGAGGCCGCGCTGGCGGGCATAGTCGCGGACGTCCTGAGTGATCTTCATCGCGCAGAAGTGCGGCCCGCACATCGAGCAGAAGTGGGCGGTCTTGGCCGGCGCGGCCGGCAGGGTCTCGTCGTGGAAGGACCGGGCCGTGCCGGGATCGAGGGCAAGATTGAACTGGTCTTCCCAGCGGAACTCGAACCGTGCCTCCGACAGCGCGTCGTCCCAGGCCTGCGCTCCGGGGTGGCCCCGGGCGAGGTCGGCCGCGTGCGCCGCGATCTTGTAGGCGATCATTCCGGCCTTGACGTCGGCACGACCGGGCAGGCCCAGGTGCTCTTTGGGGGTGACGTAGCAGAGCATCGCGGTGCCGTGCCAGCCGATGACCGCCGCGCCGATGGCCGAGGTGATGTGGTCATAGCCCGGCGCGATATCGGTGGTCAGGGGTCCCAGGGTGTAGAACGGCGCGCCGGCGCACAGTCTCTGCTGCCGGTCGACGTTCTCCTTGATCTTGCTGAGCGGAACGTGGCCGGGTCCTTCGACCATGACCTGGCAGCCGTGATCCCAGGCCGCCCTGGTCAGCTCGGCCAGCGTGTCCAGCTCGGCGAACTGGGCCTCGTCGTTAGCGTCGTGGACGCAGCCCGGCCGCAGCCCGTCACCCAGGGAGAACGTCACGTCATAGGACGCGAGGATCTCGCACAGCTCCGCGAAGCGGGCGTAGAGGAAGTTCTCCTGGTGGCGGGCCATGCACCAGGCCGCCATGATCGAGCCGCCGCGGGAGACGATCCCGGTCTTGCGGCGAGCCGTCAGCGGCACGTACGCCAGCCGCAGGCCGGCGTGGACGGTCATGTAGTCGACGCCCTGCTCGCACTGCTCGATCACGACGTCCCGGAACAGCTCCCACGACAGCGACTCCGGACGACCGCCGGCTCGCTCCAGCGCCTGGTACACCGGGACCGTGCCCACCGGCACCGGCGAGCCGCGCAGGACCCGCTCGCGGGTCTCGCTGATCCGCGAGCCGGTCGACAGGTCCATCACCGTGTCGGCCCCCCAGCGGGTGGCCCAGCGCACCTTCTCCGCTTCCTCCTCCGCTGACGAGGTCACGGCCGAGCTCCCGATGTTGGCGTTGACCTTCACCAGGAAGCTGCGGCCGATGACCATCGGCTCGGCCTCGGGGTGGCGGCCGTTAGCGGGCAGGACCGCGTGGCCGCGGGCAATCTCGTCCCGGACGAACGCCGGCGCGACGCCCTCGCGGATCGCCGCGAACTCCATCTCCGGGGTAATCTCGCCGCGCCTGGCCCGCGTCCGCTGCGTGCCGGCCGATGACCCCGGCCGATGACCCGCGGCCGGTGACCCCCAGCCGGTGACCCCCAGGCCTCGCGCAGCCGTGGCAGGCCGCCGCCCGGATCAAGCGAGCAGCCGGGATCGGTCCAGGCCCCGGAGGTGTCATAGCGGACGAAGGCCGAGCCGTCCGTCAGCGGAATCTCCTGCATCGGAACCCTGATGTCCGGGCGCGACCCGGTGAGGTAGATCTTGCGTGGCTCGCGGACCATGACACGCTCCCTACGCCGGCATTACCCGGTCAGGTTCAGGCGGTCGGCGGCCGCGTCAGCCGCCCTCTCAGCCCGGTGCGCCGGGCTCCCGCGTCTGGGTCACCCACGAAGCTACGCTCTCCGCCGGCGCCGCGTCCAGCGGGGGTACCCCTGAGGGGTTCTCGTCTTTTACGTGGTAGTTAACAACGGTTAGATTACCGCAAGCAGGACATTTAGGGCATGCGCCCTATTCCTGCGCGGGCTTCCGCGCTTCCGCCCAATTGCGCGGCCCCGTGACGCGGCCCGGTCGGGTCATGCCTTCGCGGTCTTCCAGCGAGCAGGTATCCAGTCCTGCCGCGCGGTCGCCGCGTCGGCCCCGCCTGGCTCGCCGGGGCGGTCTTCCGCCCTCCGCACCTCTCCCGCAGGAACGGCACGTATGCCGCCTGCGAATCCGCCCCTGCCCGGCCGACGGCCGGGTTGCCCGGCTCCGGCAGATTGCCGGGGCCAGCCCGCTCACGCCACCCAAACGACACGTGTGGGCGCAGCCATGCCCTGAAAGGGAATCAGACCCATGGATGATGTACAGCCTGGCGCCAATGGCGCCGTCAGCCGCCGGTCCGCCATCAAGCGGACCGCCGGGATCGCCGGGGCCGGCCTAGCACTGTCCCCGATCCCGCTCCTGGAGCAGGTCGCCGCCAAGCCAGTCAGGGCACTGGCTGACACGACCTCCCGGTCGTCGCAGCCGGCCTTCTCCGACATCCAGTTCGACATCGGCGCCTTCATCAACGCGGCGCAGACGTTCAACGACGGCGCCGGTAACGTGACCGCCCAGTTCGCCCCGGTGTTCAGCCTGTTCCAGCCGCTGACCCTGAGCCGCACTCCCTCGGTCGCGGACCAGAAGGTCTTCGCGAACGCGCTGGACACGATCGAGGACGTCTTCCCGGCCAGCCCGAGCGGCGCGCTGATCGTGTCGGTGTCCTACGGCCTGCCGTACTTCAACCGGCTCGACCAGAAGACCGTCAAGGCCAACATCCCCACCGACCTGGCGTCCGGCCAGCCGGCGCTGATCGAGGCCGTGCCGTTCGACACCGACGTGGTCGGCGGATTCGTCGGCGGCCCGGACGCGCTGATCCAGGGCGTCAAGAAGGTCCGCTTCAACGTCAACGTCGTTATCGAGAAGAACGACGTGCTCCTGCACACCCGCAGCAACAACCTGGGCAACCTGACCAACATCAACGCCTGGCTGCAGGGCAGCAACACCCTGAACGGCCAGGTGATCCTCTCGCCGGCCTTCAAGGGCCTGTTCAAGTTCCAGACCGCGCGCGTGCAGTTCCTCCAGCAGGGCATGCCGCAGAAGGTCGCCGAGGCGAACAACTTCGAGTTCGCGGGCCGGATGAACCCGGACTCGGCCATGGCGATGGGGTTCGTCGACCAGCAGACTGACTCCTCCGGCCCGCCGGCCATCACCACCTTCGCCGGGAACTCCTCGGCGGTCATGACCAGCGCCAAGGCCGGCGACTACTTCGACAACGGGGCGATCGCCCACTTCTCGCACCTGATCCAGGACCTGTTCGCGTTCTTCGCTACCCCCGAGCAGGAGTCAGAGGCCGTCGGCGGCGGCGAGCCGTTCACCGAGCGGGTGCAGTACATGTTCCGCTCCAACCAGCTCGGCACCACCGACGGCATCCCCGCCGACGGCAACAGCGACCAGTTCACCAACGGCGGCGGCCCCGCCTTCATCAACAACGTGTTCCAGGGCACCGGCGCCGCGCTCGCGGGCGCCCAGGACAGCGCCGGCCAGTTCACCGCCGAGCAACGCCACCCTCAACGCCACCTTCACCGGCCTGCCCCGGATCGGCCACGAGGCGGCCCTGCAGGAGTTCTCCCGGGCCACCGACGGCACCCCGCTGCACATCCGGATGGACGGCCCCGGCTTCGACAGCCTGGACGTCCCGGCGTTCAACACCTCCGGCACCCCCAACGTCGTCAACGACGGCACGTTCGACCTGGTGCAGCCCGGCACGAACGTGCCGGCCGGCAGCAACCAGTTCAAGCTGGAGTTCGTGATCTTCGTGCCCACCGCCCAGCTGTTCGCCAACATGCGCAATGCGGCAGCTGCCCAGAAGGCTCAGGTCGAGTTCAACGTCGCCGCCGGCGACAACGGCCTGGAGCGCTTCATCACCGCCACCCGGCGCCAGAACTTCCTGGTTCCGCCGCGCCGGCACCGCTCCTTCCCGCTCGTCGAACTCGGCTAGCGTGCCTGCCCGCGGGTAGCGAGCGGGCTTGCCCGCGGGCAGCACAACAGGCGGGCCGCCGGCTGGCGGCGGCCCGCCGCCCGCTCAGCCGGTCCGCCCCGAAGTCCGGAGACGAGCGGGGCGGGCTGGAATGACGTTCTAGAATGCCGGTGATGCCGCTGGGGACAGGGTCGCGACGGGAGGGCCATCGGTGAAGGCCGCGCGCTGGATCGACGTGGGACGCGTGGTCTGCGAGGAGGCGCCATTGCCCTCGCCCGCCGACGGCGAGATCCTGGTGCGGACCGCCTACGCCTCCATTTGCGGCTCTGACCTGCACAGCGTGTTCCTGAGCACGCCGCCGCGGCCGGGGATCCGCCGGCTTCCCCGGGCACGAGAGCGTGGGCGAGGTGGTGGAGTCACGCTGCCCCGGCTTCGAGCCGGGCGACCGCGTGCTGACCGTGCCGCAGTTCCCCGCCGGGCGGTGCATGGCCGAGTACCAGGCGATCCCCGGCTCCGCCTGCATCCCGCTGCCGGACACGGCGCCGCTCAGCCACCTGCTCATGGCCCAGCAGCTCGGCACGGTCATCTACGCGCTGCGCGGCCATCCGCTGGACCTGATCGGCCAGGACGCCGCGGTCATCGGGCAGGGCTCCGCGGGCGCCTTCTTCACGTTCCTCCTCAAGCGAGCCGGGGCGGCCCGGGTGCTGGTGTCCGACAAGTCGCCGGCCCGGCTCGCCTACTCCCGGCAGCTGGGCGCGGACCTCGCCGTGGACGCCGGCGTGACCGACTTCCGGTCGGCCGTGCTGGAGGCCACCGGCGGGCGGGGGCCGGCCTGGTGGTGGAGGCGGTCGGCAGCCGGGAGACGTTCCCGCTGACCCTGGAGCTGGCCGCGGACGGGGCGACCCTCGTCTGGTTCGGCCTGCCCGAGGGCGCCGACCCCTACCCGCTCTCCTACCCGGACTTCTTCCGGCGGCGGCTGACCGCCTACTCGACCTTCGGCGCCCAGGGCGAGCCCGGGCTTGAGTCTTTCCGGCAGGCCGTCCGGCTGATCGCCGACGGCGCGATCGACGTCGCCCCGCTGCTCAGCCACATCCTGCCGATCGACCGGGTCGGCGAGGCCTTCCGCATCGCTCACGAGCGCACCGGCAGCGCGCTGAAGGTGTCAGTCAGCTTCTGACAGCTTCTGACAGGAGGACGGCCATGGAGATGACCGGCGGGGAGGCAGTCGCCGCCGCCCTCGAGATCCTCGGCGTCCGCCAGGTCTTCGGCATCGTGAGCGTCCACAACCTGCCGATCTACGACGCCATCGCGCGGCGCGGGACCATCACGCCGGTCGGGGTACGGCACGAGCAGGCGGCCGCGCACGCCGCCGACGGCTACGCGCGCGCCACCGGCGAGCTGGGCGTGGTCATCGCCAGCACCGGGCCGGGCACGACCAACACCATGACCGGCCTGTTCGAGGCGAGCTTCGCCTCCGCGCCGGTGCTGCTCGTCACCGGGCAGATCGACAGCGGCTACCTGGGCAAGGGCAAGGGCTTCCTGCACGAGGCCGAGCACCAGCAGCTCATGCTGGCCTCGCTGTGCCGCCGGGTGGAAACGGTGCGCCGCACCGAGGACATCGCGCGAGCGGTCATCAGCGTGGCCGAGGACATCCGCGCTGGCCCGCCCAGCCGGGGGCAGTGGAAATCCCGATCGACCAGCAGTACCGGCGGGCCGAGGTGGTGGTGCCTGACCTTCGCAAGGACTCCGCCTACGCCCCCGGTGCGGACGCCGTGGCGAAGGTCGCCGAGGCGCTCTCGGCCGCGCGCCTGCCGGTGCTGTGGGCGGGCGGCGGGGTCATCGGCTCGGATGCCGGGCCAGCGCTGACCGCGCTGGCCGAGCGCCTGGGCGCCCCGGTCGTCACCACGATCAACGGCCGCGGCTCGATCCCCGAGGACCACCCGCTGTGCCTGGGCGCGCTGACCACCAGCCCGCCGGTCGAGGACATCGTGTCCGGCGCTGACCTGGTGCTGGCGGTGGGCACCCGGTTCCAGGGCAACGCCACCCGCAACTGGAGCCTGCCCGTCGGCGGCACGCTGGCCCACCTGGACGCCGACCCGGCGGTCATCGGGCGGAACTACCCGACGGCCCTGCCCGTCGTGGGCGACGCCCGCGTCGGCCTGGCGTTCCTGCTCGAGAAGGTCGGGCGGGTAAGCACCGACCCCGGCCACGCGGAGCGGGCCCGGCAGGCGGCCGCGGCGGCACGCCATGACGCCCGCGCCCGGCTTGGCGAGGACCACTGCCAGATCATGGACGCCATCCGGCGCCACACGCCGCGCGAGTCGGCCATCGTCAGGGACGCGACCGTTCCGGCCTACCTGTGGGGCGACCGGCTCCTGCCGATCCTGGCGCCGCGGACGTCGCTGCGCCCGACCTCCGCGGCGATCGGCCCCGGGCTGCCGCTGGCGCTGGGCGCGGCGGCGGGCACCGGGCGGCCGGCCGTGCTGATCGCCGGCGATGGCGGGTTCATGCTGCACGTCGGGGAGCTGGCCACCGCGGTGCAGCACGACCTGCCCGTGGTCATCTGCCTGTTCAACGACCGCGGGTATGGCGTGCTGCGCGGCATCCAGGCGCGCCAGTTCGACGGCCGCATGACCGGCGTCGACCTCGTCACCCCGGACTTCCCGGCGCTGGCCAGGTCGATGGGCGTGCCGGCGAGCCGGGTGGCCGACCCGGCCGGGTTCGAGTCGCGGTTCCGCGAGGCCATCGCATCGGGTCACCCGGCCCTGCTCGACATCGACCTGCTGGCCCTCAGCCCGCTCGTCCCGCCTGCCCCCGCCCGGCCGCAACCTGATCGCAGGTGACGTCACCAGCGGCCATACCGGCTTCCCGTCACAGCGCGAGGGCTAGCCAGCCTGCGGCCCGCGGCCTTGGGCCGAGCGATACTGCCGCCTCGCTGGCTTCGCCCGGCCGCGGAGCTCGGAGGAGGCGGCGGCTAGGCCGGGGGGCTCGAAGGCCGACATGCCGGCCAGCGCGCCGCGGAGCTCAGCCCCCGGCTCGACGCCCAGTTCCGTGCGCAGCACCTCCTCGGCCTTGCGGTAGGCCTCGACGGCCTCGGCATACCTGCCCATCTCGCGCAGCGCGTGGATATGACGCGCATGCATGGGCTCGTTCAGCGGATTCTCGGCCAGGAACCTCCTGCCGCTCACGACTACCTGCCGGAAGTTACCGAGGGAAATCCAGGCATCGAGCAGCGTCGACCGAGCGGCATCTCGCCAGGTCTTCAGCTCATCCGCCGCGGCGATTCCCAGCGGGCCGTCAAGCGCGTCGGTCAGGGCGTCGCCGCGCCAGAGCGAGAGGCCATCCTCCAGCAGGCCCGCGACCACGGAGGGACTTCCCGGGGCCAGGGCCATCGCGCGCTCGGTCAGGTTCATGAACCGGTGCGCGTCCACATCCGCGCGCTCCACCCTGAGGCGATAGCAGGAGCTGACCGTCTCTACCAGGTCAGGGCTCGCGTCCCATTTCTCGAACCACCGGCGCAGCCTGGCGATGTGCGCATGCAAGGCGTTTACCGCATCGTCGGAGGTCACCATCAGATTGAGCTCTTCGATAAGTTCGTCGCGTAGCACCCCGCGGTCGGCGCGGAATGCAAGAATTGCAAGCATGCTCCGCAGCTTGGTCCCGCTTAACGTAACCTCCGCATCGTCAAGTAGGACTCGCAACGGGCCGAGTATGCTGATTCTCACCACGGATATTCCCAACCTCTTCCGTCCCTTCACGATGGGCTGGATAAGCGTGAGAGTCCCAGGCAGACTCTATTCTTCTGATGCATAACGCAATTCGTCACCAAAAGAGCATTACTGATCACCGGATCCTAGTCTCGGGGCCGTCCGGGATGACACCCGCATGTTCGAGTAGAAAGACCAAATTGTCTCTACAATTCAGGCTTATCGTTCTAGCGGGTTGAACTTGATTCAGGTTGCGTGTTACCCTGTACGATCGGACGTATGTACGGCGCGTCGCGGTGGAAGGAGCCTCTGCATGGCTGCTGACCTCCACTCGCACGATGAGATCCGGGACAAGCGCGTGAGGCGCGGGGTCAGGACGCGTGGGGTGGTTCTCCGGCATGCCGTCGACCTGGCATCGCTCGACGGGCTCGAGAGCGTCAGTTTCGGACGGCTGGCGGCGGATACCGGGCTGAGCAAGTCAGGCATCCAGACGCTCTTCAGGTCCAAGGTGCTGCTCCAGCTGGCCACTATCAAGTACGCGCGGCAGATGTTCCTCGACGCCGTGATCCGTCCGGCGCAAGCAGCGCCACCGGGAGTCGCGCGGCTGCGGGCCCTCCTTGAGCAGTGGCGTGGCTACGCCACCGCCCCGCTGTTCGCCGGTGGCTGCTTCCGGGTTGCCAACCTCGCCTATTTCGACAGCAGGCCCGGGCCGGTCCGCGACGAGCTGCTCCGGGACCAGCGACTGTGGCTGGAGGCGATCGCGGGCGAGCTGCGCCGCGCCGTGGCCGCCCGCGAGATCGCCGACCTGGACGTGAAGCTCGCCGCGTTCGAGATCGATGCCCTGCTGTGTGCCGCTAACACGGCATTGCGGATGGGAGACGACGATGCGATGGACAAGGTCCATCGCATCGTCGAGGGGATGCTGAGGCCTCCCCCGGGCTGAGACGGCCGGAGGCCTGGTCAGCTGCTCGCTCCGGCTCGCCGGGGCAGCAGGAAGACGAGGGTCGCCGCGACCGCGGCAAAGATGAACGTCGCGATGGACGCCATGGCGAAGGCATGGCCAGCGGCCGCGACCCTTCCGTCGGCGGCAGGATGGAACGAGTTGAAGAGGACCGTTCCGATGATCGCCACCCCGAGCGCGCCGCCGCCCTGCTGGGCGGTGGAGAGGGCTCCGGATGCCATGCCGATCGACTCTGGCTTGATGCGGCTCAGGACCGTGTTCAGGAGCGGGGTGATGAGCAATCCTCCGCCGAGGCTCTGCAGCATGAGGGTGGGAATGATGAGCAGCGGCGTAATCCGCGGACCCGACAGCAGCACGATGGCGGTGGTCAGGTAGCCGCACGCGAGCACGACCGACCCGACCTCCAGCACGCGCCGTCCGTACTTCGGGACGATCCGGCTGGCCACCAGGCTGAACACGAAGAAGGTCACGGCGGCCGGGGTGTAGACGAGTCCCGCGCCCAGTGCCGACAGTCCCAGGCCCTGCTGCATCGTGACCGACAGGGCCAGGTAGTACGAGGTCAGCATCGCGTATACGGCGAGGACCAGGACAATCCCAAGAGAGAACGAGCGTTGCGAGAATAGTGCCAGCCGCATCAGGGGATCACCGCCGCGCCGCTCCACCGCTCGCTCGATCGCCACGAACAGGCCGAAGGCGGCCGCGCTGCCGGCGAAGCAGGCCCAGATCCACCAGGGCCAGCCGCTCTGCCGTCCCTCGATGAGCGGGAACACGGCGAGCAGCAGCGCGATGCTGAGCACGACGACGCCGGGCATGTCCAGCTTGCGGGTAGTGGCGGAACGCGACCCGGGCACATGCCGCACGGCGAGCAGCAGGATGGCAATCCCGATGGGCACGTTGACCCAGAACACCGACCGCCAGTCGGAGCCGAACAGGTTCGCGGTGATCAGCAGTCCGCCGATGAGCTGGCCGCTGATGGTCGCCATCCCGATCACCACGCCCAGCACGCCGTAGACGCTGTGCCGGCGCTGCTCGGGAACCAGCCCGGTGATGGAGGCGAAGACCTGGGGGACCATCAGGGCGGCGCCGACACCCTCGATGACACGCGACGTGATGAGAATGGCGGCGCTCGGCGCCAGGGCGCACGCGACTGAGGACAACGTGAACAATGCCAC
This sequence comes from uncultured Actinomycetota bacterium, assembly GCA_963731085.1. Taxonomy (GTDB): domain Bacteria; phylum Actinomycetota; class Actinomycetes; order Streptosporangiales; family Streptosporangiaceae; genus DASUBV01. The sequence continues at coordinate 143,332 of CAVSUF010000018.1, read as the reverse complement.
GCCGAGCAGGAAGACGCGCTTGCGGCCATAAATGTCGGCCAGGCGGCTCCCGGTAATCAGGAAGACCGCGAAGCTCAGCTGGTACCCGGCCAGGATCCACTGCACGTCGCTGGTGGAGGCCCGCAGGTTCGCCTCGATCGCCGGATCGGCGACCACGACGATAAATGAGTCCAGGATCGCCATGAACATGCCGGCCATGACGATCGATATCGGCCACCACGGGATTGCGGTAGCCGGGGTGTCCCTTACGGGCGCGCTGACTGCCTGTGGTTCGCTCGTCATGAGGGCTCCCTGCTCGTCAGGGCCAGCAGGGCTAGCCTCGAAATTCGACAGGTTAAACGGGCCGGATTCATTTCCCTGCTCCTTCCGGGAAGGCGGCCTGCGTCGCGGGTCGCGCCCGCGCGGTCTCGCGGAGAACGCCGGCCAGCAGCTTGACCATCTCCGTTGCCATGACCGCCTGGCCCGAGGTCGAGAAGTGAATCTGGTCGGCGCTGAGCAGGTCGTGGCGGTCATTGACCGGGTGATCCCACATGTCCACCAGCACCGCGTGGTACTCGGCGGCCAGGCCGCGCACGATCTCGTTGACCGCGATGACCCGGTCGGTCCAGTCCGGGAAGACCGGGACCACGTAGGCCCGGCCCAGCGTGAAGGTGGTCAGCTGGGCGCCGGTGGTGGCCGCGAGGTCGTACATCCGCCGCAGCGTCCGCTCGATCTCGCCGTAGTCCGGGTCGCGCCGCACGATGTCATTGGCCCCGCAGGGCACATGCAGCAGGTCCGGGGAGAAGCTGAGCATCTGTCCCGCCTGGTTCTCCAGCGTCTCGGCCGTCGTTGACCGGATCTTGGAGGTGTTCAGGTACTCCAGGTCCGGCCGGACGCCGCGCAGGATCCCGGCCACCCGGTCGGCCCAGCCCTGGCTCCCATAGCCAGGAGCCGGATCGCCGGTCCCCGCCGAGAGGCTGTCGCCGATGACGGCATACCTGCGCCACGGGGCGCCGGACAGGAGCGCGACGGCAGCAGCCGGGTCCATGCAGAAGGGATCTGTCTCCTCGCTTAGCCGGGATCGCGTCATGGAGAAAATCATACGACCGGACGTATGCATGGCTCAAGCGCGGGCGGCTGGGGCTGGCCGCCCGAGCTGCGCGGTGCGGGCGGGCCGGGCACCGTCCGGGCCGCCCCCCGTCCGGCCGCCGCGTCTTCGGAGGGCCTGGCGCCAGTGGGCGGCTGCGCCCTGAAAAGCCCTGGCAGCGGCCTGATCCGGGCACGCCCGGCGAGGTCCGCCGTCTCCCGGCACACCTGACCCCAGCCATCCCGCCCGCACCGCCGTCGTGAAAATTCCGGCAGGATCAGAGCATGAAGTGTCGTAATTAGAGTAATGTGACTAGAGTGATGAGAGTGACTGCTGTTGTTAAGGTCCGACTTAATCGCGAATTATTATAATTTTTGCTGAATCGCAGCAAAAGTGCATTGACAATTTACTCTGGAGGCAAGAACACTGATTTGTGACTCGTGCCGTTCCGTGAGTCGTGGGACGACGGGCGGGAGAGTCACTGTTTGGGTGACCGGCGCACGGCTTATGCGATCCCATGGGGGAGGCGAGATGAGTTGTCCCGATGGTCACGGACAGCACGCCAGTTGTTACAAGACCGGCATTAGCCACGCGGCTCCGGGCTTTTCGGGAGAGGCGGCGGCCGCTTCCGCGGCGGCCGGGGTGACGCGAGGCCGCCGGGCGGGATTCGATGGCACCGGCGACACCGGTCACCGCCCGTGCCTCGTGGTTCACGGTACGTTTCGCTGTTGACTCACGGTAAGCATTCTTTCGACAGCCAGCGAAGATGAGGGGCCTTTGAGCAGCCAGAGTGAGTGCGGCGCCGGATGGGCGCCAAGCCGCGCAGATATTCTTAACCCTGCTCCGTCGTCCGTGACTGACCTGCTGTATCTCATTGCAGCGGACGGTGACGACATGACGACCTCGGTTTCTGTCGAGAACCTCAACCGGGCTCATATCTACCTGCTCCGCGGACAGCTCACCGAGGCGCTGGCCCTGGTCGAGGGGCTAAGCGAACCCGACGTCCCGAAGCACGTCTTTCAGCAGGCAACAGCCCTCCGGATGTTCTTATTGTCGATGATTGACCCGGGGACGGGCCGCTGGGAAGAGAAAATCGGGACGCGGCTGCTGGCGACGCACGGCACGCCCAGGATCGTTTACCTCTGCATAGAATCTGACCGGCTCTGGAATTCCGGCCACCTCTTCCAGGGGCTCCTGCTGAACCGGCGCGCGCTTCAGAATAGCCGGGGCGTTCCCGCGCTCTGGCAGCTGCACGGCATGCTGCTGCTCGCCAGCAAGCTGGCTGACATGCACACGTATCATCAGGCAGGCCGACTGCTTGATGGCATCCGGGATTTTATCCACCACGCTGGCCTGCATGCCCTGGAGGGGCTTGCGGATTCATTGCGCTCGCTGCTGCACCTGCAGGCCGGGCGATCTGAGGAAGCGCTCACCACCATCGCCGGGACGCTGCGCGCCGCAGGCCTGAGGGAATCGACCATCGGTGTCAAGTCGGCATTGTCCCTGGCTGCCGCGGCTCACCTGAGCCGCGGCGAGACAGATGAGGCGCGCACGTGCCTGGACATGTTCCGCGCGCACGGCACCAGTGTCGACCTGACCGCTTCCGTGGCACGAGCGACATTCGCGGAGATCGCGCTGCTGGCCGTGCAGGACGGTCCGCGAGCGGCCGCGACGATGCTGCGCGCGAGATGGGAGTCGCTGGGAACCGAGTCAGGGTGCTTCATGGAGGACCCGACCAGGGCGGCCTGGATGGTGGCCATCGCACGGCGGGCCGGGAACAACGATCTCGCTGCCCGGTCCCTCCAGGCGATCCACGAGCTGGCGCGCCGCAACCCGGATGTCCCCATGCTCGCGAAGGCCGAGGCTATGGCTCATGGCGTATTTCACGACCGCGAGCCGCACCTGCCGATGCTGCTGGACCTGACCGGCGGAGAGCGTCCCCCGCGGCGCGGCAGGCGCCCGGCCCAGGCGCCCCCCGAGCCTATGGCTGCCGCTGAGCCCGGCGGCCCCGCAGATGCCGGGGCCGCCCGGACCGAGGCCGCCGCGGCGCCCTTCCGGTCCGGCCCGCTTCGGCCGCTCACCTCGCGGCAGGCCGACATAGCCCGGCTCGTGGCCGGCGGTCTGACGAACCACCAGATCGCGACCCAGCTTGGCCTCTCGCCGCACACAGTTAATTTCCACTTGCGCTGCATTTTCCGGGAGCTATCGATATCCAGCCGTGCCCAGCTCGGCCACTTCGTGGCCCGGTTCGAGGATCAGCCAGCTCCCGGCAGCGGCTAATCTCGATGTTAAAAAGCGGAAGGGGCAGGATTCGAACCTGCGCGGGCTTGCGCCCTGGTCCGGCATAACCGGACCCTCGTTAGGCCGCTTCGAGTACCCTTCCCTGCTTTCCGGATCACCATCTTCCGGTTACGTCCGCCAGTCCCTTCATCTCGTTTCCCGCCGGAAGTCGGGATCTGAGGTCAACCATAGGGCGGAACTCTGACGCGCGCCTGACGTACCGCATGCGATGGCAACAGAGCCGAGTAAGAGCCAGTCAGAATACTGGTTTCATGTCGTGACCGTGGCCGGTTCATCGTGCCATCGGCCCGGCAATGGCGCTTGTTACCACGGATTGCGGGGTCTTAATGCTGGAGAACGTCACGGGAGATCAGCGAGTGCCTTCATTAGGCAGCTTCGTGCGCGGCAAGGACGTGGAGAGCTCCAGGTGGGTATACACCTTATCCCCCCGCGCGGTCCTGGACGACTCATTCGCAAGCCTCACGCTGAAACGACGGCTCGAGTCCGGAGCGATCTCGCCTGAAGATGCGCCGCCGGGCGTGGTCGTCGGGCGGGTCGCGCTGGCGGAGAAGGAGACGCTGGAGGACGCGGTGGCCGCAGCGGCCGTAGCCGCGCGGATCTGGCGCTGCGCGCCGCTGTCGACCCGCCTGGACGGCTGGATCAAGCTGCTGCGGGCCGCCCTCCAGGAGCAGCGCGAGGAGATCGTCCGGGCGCTCGTGCTGGAGGGGCACCCGCTGGCCCTCGCGCGGTGGGAGTTCTCCGGGATGATGGAGCTGACCCGCCAGGAGACCACTGACTTCCTCCGCGGCCAGCTATGGCAGGAGGCCCTGGTCGACGGCCGCCGCAACATCGTCCGCCGTCAGGCCGACGGAGTGGTGTGCGTCAGCCCTCCGGCGAACGCCCCCCTGGTCAGCGCGCTGCTCGGCACCCTGAGCATCGTCGGCGGCAACGCCGTCGTGGTGCGGGCGCCGCGGACCTCGCCCTACCCGGTGTCGCACATCCTGCGGAACGTGATAGCCCCGGCGCTGGACGAGCTGGGCGCGCCGCCGGGCACCCTCAACGTCGTCTGCGGCAACCCTGGCGTCGTGCTCGACGGCTGGATCGACAGCCCGCATGTCAACGACATCATGTACTTCGGCGACGTGCCGCGCGGCCTCAAGATCGAGCGGCGGTGCGTTGAGGTGGGCAAGAAGCCGATCCTTGAACTGGCCGGCAATGACGTCGTCCTGGTCTGGAAGGACGCGGATCTCGACCGGGCCGCTGACGCGCTCAGCGAGAGCTTCTACGGCTCCGGGCAGCTGTGCATGGTGCCGAACCAGGCGGTCGTCCATCCGGCGGTGGCCGACGAGCTGATCGACCGCGTCGTGGCGCGGGCGCGGGCGCTGCGGCCCGGTTATCCCGACGAGGACGGCGTGCTGCTATCGCCGGTCCTGCGGCACGACAAGTTCGAGGGGGTCCTGGCCCAGGCGGTCAGCAACGGGGCCACTGTCCGCACCGGAGGGCATGGCATGCAGATCGACGGCCGCCGGGATCGCTCAGGATTCTTTATCGAGCCCACGGTTCTCCGGATCGACGGCCTGCGGGACGCGCGCGGCCTGGACGTGGTGAAGGAGGAGACCTTCTTCCCGCTGCTGCCCATCGTGGTCCCCGAACCCGAGGATGACGAGATCCTGCTCGACGCCATGATCGAGTTCGTCAACTCCAACTGGTACGGCCTGCGCAACTCACTGTGGGCGCGAGACACGGCAGTCATCGACCGGTTCATCGCGGAGACGGTCGCGGGCGGCCTGCTGAAGGTAAACGACTCGCATATCGCCTTCGCCGCGCCGCTCCCGTCGCACGGCGGCACCGGCCTCACCGGCGGAGCGTTCGGGGAGGCCAACTATCCCGTCCTGCGCACCACTCACCTGCAAGGCGTCAGCGTCGGCAGCGGCTCCGAGATGAGGAGGCACGATGCGATCACTGGATGAGGCCCGGGAGACCTGCGAGCAGTATCTCCCCGGCCTGATGGACAAGCTGTCCGCCATTCCCTTCCTGGAGCTGGAGGAGCCCGGGAACCCTGCGCTCGAGCTGTTCCGGGCCAGCTCCGGGCCCGCCCTGGTGATCCCGAAGGAATACGAGGGACACGGCGCGACGCCGCTGGAGGCCATCCAGGTCACGCGCGCGATCGGGGCGGCATCGCCCTCCCTGTCGGTGGCGTCGACGATGCACCACTTCTCGGTGGCGAGCATCTTCACGCTCGCCGAGAGCCTGCGCTCCAGCGGGCTCGAATGGGCGCTGCTGGAGGGGATCGCCACGCAGAACCTGCTGGTGTCGTCGGCGTTCGCCGAGGGGAACCCGGGCCAGGGCATCCTGTCTCCCCTCGTCACCGGCGTGCGCAAGGAAGGCGGCATCGTCGTCAACGGGTCCAAGCGGCCGTGCAGCATCTCCCGGTCCATGGACCTGCTCTCGGCCAGCGTGTCCGTCTCCGGCGCGGACGGCAGGCCGGAGGTCGTGCTGATGCTGGTGCCGAAGGGGACGCCGGGGGTGACAGTCCACCCGTTCTGGAGCAGCAGCGTGCTGGCCGGCGCCGAGAGTGACGAGGTGCGGCTCACCGACGTGTTCGTCGATGACCGCCTGCTGGTCCCGACCGAGACCGGCGACCAGGGAGAGCTGGACGAGCTGCAGACCGTCGGGTTCATGTGGTTCGAGATGCTGATCACCTCGTGCTATCTCGGCATGGCCAGCGCCCTGGCCGAGCGGGCGCTGGCCAGGCGGAAGCTCGAGCCGGGGCTGGCGGCTGACCTCGGCGTCCGGCTGGAGACCGCCACGCTGCTGCTGGAGCGCATCGCCACGCAGCTCATGGCCAAGATGAGCGATGGCGCCGCCCTGGCCAAGGCCATGATCGCCCGGTACGCGGCGCAGGATGCCATCCTCGACGCCGCCCGGATGGCGGTCGAGGCACTCGGCGGGATGGCATTCATCTCCTCGCCCGACGTGGCGTACCTCGCGGCGGCCTGCCACTGCGTCGCGTTCCACCCTCCGTCGCGGATCAGCATGCGCCAGCAGCTGGCGGCGCACCTCAGCGGCGACGTCATGCGGATCGGCTGAGGCGAGGCCGATGGGATCGACAGCGGAAGACGTTGCCGCCCGGTACCGGGCCACGATGAGCTCGGGCCGGGTCCTGCTGGCCGAGATGGTGGGCGGCCAGGTGGAGGTGGAGTCGGCCGGCGCGTGGATCATCACCAGCGAAGGCCAGCGGATCCTGAACGTCGGGGCGTACGGGGTGCTGATCACCGGTGCCTGCCACCCCGTCGTGGTCAGCGAGGTGGAGCAGCAGCTCCGCCGGCATCCCACGGGGACGCGGATCTTCCTGGACCCGGTGGCGGCCCGGGCCGCCGGGCTGCTGACCTCGGTGACCCCGCCGGGCCTGCATCGCGTGCATTTCTCCTGCTCCGGCGCCGAGGCGACCGAGGCGGCCATCAAGATTGCCCGGCTGAACGGCCGGCGCCACCTGGTGTCCATGACCGGCGGTTACCACGGCAAGACCATGGGCGCTCTCTCCGTGACCATGAAGAGTGCCTTCCAGGAGCCCTTCCGGCCCCTGCTGCCGGACGTCTCCCAGGTGCCGTTCGGCGACGTGGCGGCCCTGACGGCCGTACTGGCGCAGCATCCGGGCGGGGCCTGCGTCTTCATCGAGCCCGTTCAGGGTGAGGGCGGGGTGGTAATTCCGCCGGCGGGCTACCTCAGCGCGGTACGGGCCGCCTGCACCGAGCACGGGGCGCTGCTGGTCGCCGACGAGGTGCAGACGGGCCTCGGCCGACTGGGCGCCTGGTGGGGGGCAGACCTGGAGGGCGTCCGGCCCGACATCCTGCTGTCCGGGAAGGCGCTCGGCGGCGGAGTCATCCCGGTCGCCGCCACCATCACCACCGATGAGCTGTTCAGGGTTCTCGATCGCGACCCGATCCTGCACACCTCGACCTTCTCGGCCGCGCCGATCGGCATGGCGGCGGTCTGCGGGGCGATCCGGGTGATCCGCGACGAGGGCCTGGTCCAGCGGGCCGCGGAGCTCGGCGAACGGCTGACGCCCGCCCTGCGGCAGATCCTGGCCGCGGGCCTGGCGCATCACCCGCACGAGGTGCGCGGCCGGGGCCTGCTCATCGGCATCGAGTTCGCGGATCCGGCTACGGTCGTCGAGCTCTTCATGGCGCTGGTGAGCAACGACGTGATTGCCAACATGTCGCTCAGCTCCAATCACGTCATGCGGCTCACGCCGCCGGCGACGCTGAGCGAGTCCGAGATCGATTTCCTTCTCACCAGGTTCGAGCGGGCAGTCCAGCTGGTCGCCGAGCGGAACCCTGATTGCGAGGTGCTTGCAGATGCGTGAAGTCGAGCTCACCCTGACGTCGCCAGCGAACCCGGATTTCGCCTTCCGCCGGATTACGGAATTCGGGCGCTACCCCGATTTCGTCGAAGAGGTCCGGTCCGTCGTCGTGCACTCCAACGACGGCGAGACGATGACCAGCGAATGGGACATCCTGTTCCGCAACGGCCCGCTGCGCTGGTCGGAAGTCGATTACATCCGGCCCGCCAACCGCACGGTCATCTTCGAGCAGACCGGCGGGGACTTCGAGATGTTCCGGGGCTCGTGGCAGGTGAATCCGGTCGGAGACGGCTGCCAGGTGACGTTCAAGGCCGCCTTCGACTTCGGCATCCCGAGCCTCGCGGGCGTGCTCGAGCCAATCGCGGACAAGGTGCTGAAAGAAGCAATCGGCATCATCGTGTGCCGGCTGCTGGGCGAGGCGACCATCATCGGCGAGCCGGCGACCTCAGCCGCCATACGTGCCCGGCTCGGCCGCGGGCGCACGGCGGCTGAGGCGCTGCCCGTGTGAATCGAGGACCGAAATGGATCACGCAAACCGATTCGAGAGCAAGACCACCTACCGGCTGCTCCGCGCGGAGTACCTGGTCGCTCTCGCCGTGTGCTCGGTGCTGTTTGTCTGGCACATCACCAAGGTGCGATGGGTGCCCGCCGTGGTGCTCTTCACCTACATCGACCTGGTTGGCTATATCCCCGGGGCGATCGCTCACCACCGGGCGCACGGCCGCCGGATCCCCAAGGCCTACTACGTGCTCTACAACACCATGCACAGCTTCGTCACGCAAAGCGTTGTCGTGGGGATCTGGATCGCGGTGGCCTGCCGGAGCCCTGCTCGTCGTGCCCATCCACCTGTGCGGGGATCGTGCACTGTTCGGCAATTTCCTCAAGCCCTTCCGGGTGCCTTTCGAGCCCGCGGCGCTGCCCGCATTCACGCAATTCGAGAAGCGCCTGCGCGAGCCGGACGCCGTCGCCGACGGCGTGCCCGGCGGCGTGAGCGCCGAGCCCGCTCCGTCAGCCGCGCACCGGTGACGGTGCCGCGGGACCCCCGCCCGCCGGAGGGAGCACCCATGAGCGAGTCGACAACCGATGGCGCTGGCGCGCCTGCCCAGCCAGCCAGGACATCGCGAGGCGGGCTGAGCCTGCTGGACGTGCTGATACTGCAGCGACTGGCCGATCACGTGCGCGAGCAGGGCACCGAGCTCGCCGCAACGGGCGGGATGCTGCAGCAGTTCACCAAGGTCTTGCTGGAGCCGGCCGCCGGGCGCCAGCCCGCGCCGACCGCGCCCGCCTGACCGCCGGACGCGAGCAGCCCCGGCCACCAGCCGCTCGCACCGTGCCGCAGCGCCGCGGCCAGTGCGAGCTCCTCCCTAATGCCCTACCCCGGCCTGAGAGTGGAACCGATGGCACAAAGCACGCAACGCCCCATCATCATTGGCGCCGGGCCGGGCGGCCTGGCGGTCGCCTGGACGCTGAAGGAAGCGGGGCTGAACCCGCTGGTCCTGGACCAGGCCAAGATCGCCTGCTCCACCTGGTACAGCTATTACTCGTCCATGCGGATGAATTCCTGGCGGCGGCTGAGCTCCCTGCCGGGAATGAGGCTATCGGCCGAGTACGGCCCCTGGCCGATGCGCGATGACTTCCTCACCTACATAAAAAAGTACGTAGCGGTTCTTGACCCCGACATCCTGTTCGAGACCACGGCGCACCGGGTCGACCGCACGGACGGCCGGTGGACGGTACGTACCTCGGCTGGTGACCTTGAGGCTGAGCAGGTCGTCATCGCCACCGGCCTGCACCGCAAGCCGTACCTGCCGGCCTGGCCGGGCCTGCAGGACTTCGGCGGCGAGTTGCTGCACGCCCGCGAGTACCGGGTGCCCGACGCCTATGCGGGCAAGGACATCCTGGTGGTCGGCTGCGGGCCGACCGGGATCGACATCGCGGTGGCCGCGACTCGCGCTGGTGCCTCGCGAGTGCGCATCTCCATCCGTCACACGCCGGTGCTGTTCAAGCTCAGCCCGGCCACCTCGCTCCTGAGCCAGGCGATCAAGCACGGGCCGCTGCCGGACTGGCTGGTTAACCGGGTCAGCTTGCTGATGCACCGGATGACGTGGGGAGACCTCACGCAGTATGGCCTGGCCCGGCCGACCGAGGGAACCATGGCCGGCGCGGCCCGGATCGGGCACACCTACGGCGCGATCGACCGCGGCCTGATTCCCGCCCTCCGGGAGGGAACGATCGAGGCCGTGCCGGGCGTGACCGGCTTCACCGACAAGGCGGTTCTGCTCGAGGGCGGCACCAGCATCAAGCCGGAAGTCGTCGTCGCGGCCACTGGCCAGCGGCCGGCCCTGGAGGGACTGCTCGGCCACCTGGACGTGCTGTCCCAGCCGGGCGGGCGGCCGGTCGTGCACGGCGGCAGAACCGCGCCGCACGCGCCGGGGCTGTACTTCCAGGGATACCGCGTGCCGTCCGGCCAGGTGCCCGACATGTCGGTGGATGCCCGGGCGATCGCCCGCGCGGTCAGGAAGACCCGGAGGTCCGCCCGCGGGCCAGCCCGCCGGGGGACGTCGTGACCGGGTTCGCCGTGCCCTGGCCGCCGGCCATCGACTGCTCGCGCGACCGCCTGTCCGGCACCCGGCGCTGCGACGTCGCCATCGTCGGCGCCGGCCTGACCGGCCTGTCCGCGGCAGTGCGGCTGCTGGAGCTTGACCCGGGCCTCCGCGTCGCCGTGGTCGAGGCCGATCATGTGGCCGCGGGCGCGAGCGGCCGCGGGACCGGGCTGCTCGGCCCGCGGATCGGGCCTGCGCTGCGGATCGCCCGCCGCCGGTACGGCGATGATGTCGCACGAGCCGCCTACCTGTGGTCAGTGTCGGCGGTGCGGCACGTCCTCGAGCTGGTCGAGCGGTACCAGATTCCCTGCGACCTGACCCCGGGCAGCCAGCTGATAGTGGCATCCGATGCGCAGGAGGCGGAGGAACAGCAGCTCGAGGCAGCGGCCGCGCAGGCGCTCGGCCTGGACATCGAGCTGGTGCCGCCCGACGCGCTGCCCGCGGTGGCGGCCCGGTACGCCAGCGGGCTGCGCTATGCGCCAGCGGCGACCCTGGACCCGGCGGCGCTCACCGACCAGCTAGCCCGGATCGGCGAGCACCGGGGACTCACGATCTTCGAGCGCAGCCCGGTCCGCGACGTCCGGGCCGGCCTCCTCGCCGTCGTCAGCACAGATGACGGTGCCCTGGTGGCTGACCAGCTCGTCATCGCCACCAACGGATTCGGCTCGCCCGGCTCGCCAGCGGGCGTCATGGGCGTGCGCGTGCAGGCGGGAGTGACCGAGAAGCTGCCGCACGCGGCGCTCACCGAGCTGGACTCGCTCACCACGGAGCCGCTGATCGGGCACGGCGAGCTGACGCCGTACTTCCGGCTGACCCCCGACGGCCGGCTCGTCGTGGGGGGCGGCGCGATCCAGCGGGGAGCATACGGCTCGGCCGCGGCGCGGCCCGGCCGGCTCCGCGCCGCCATCCGGGGGCTGTCCGGGGCGCTGGCCAGCGTGGAGCTCGATGCCAGCTGGGCCGGCCCGATCGGCGTGACGCGTGACGGGCTGCCGGTGGTCGGGCGCCAGCCGGGCGCCTGTGGCGTGTACTACGCCGGCGGGTGCAACGGCCACGGCCTCGCGGCATCGGTCTGCACCGGGGCGCTGCTGGCGCAGTGGATCGTCCACGGCCAGACTCACGCGGTCCGCGCTCTCCCGTGGCTGCGGCGCAGGCCGCCCTGGGTGCCGGGCGGCCGCCTGGCAGCCCGTCTCATCGACAGCTACCTGGCGCACCTCACCGGTGCCTGCGACCGGTTCTAGCCGACGAGGAGAAACCGTGAACAGCGCTACATCGAGTGAGCTGCCGTCGGCCCCGGCCAGCGGCGTCGCTGCCGACGACCTGAAGGACGGCCTGCCCCCGGGGCCGTCGCAGTCTGTGCTGTGGCAGACCTTCCGCTTCCGGCACGGACGGCAGGACTACCTGCCCGAGCTGCACGAGCAGTACGGGGACATGGTCTCGCTGCGGGTGATCCCGGGCGGCTCGTTCGTCATCCTGCGTGATCCGGGCCACATCCGGGAGGTATTCCGCGGCGCGCCGGAGATCTTCCGCGCCGGCGAGGGCAACTCGCTGCTGGTGCCGATTGTCGGGCGCCATTCGGTGCTGACGCTCGACGCGCCCGAGCACCGGCCCGCGCGCAAGCGGATGATGCCCCCGCTGCACCTCGAGCGCGTCGCCATGCTGACCGCCACGATGCGGGACATCGCCAGGGAGGAGGCGCTGAGCTGGCCGGTAGGGGAGCCCATCAGCCTGCTGGACCGCGCCTACGAGCTGGCCCTGGACATCATGGTCCGGGTCGTCTTCGGCATCGACGACATCCGCCGCGCGGCTGAGCTGGGCGGCGCGCTGCGCCGCATATCCGACCTCAAGCTGTCTGACATGCTGATGTGGATGCGCCCCGAGCTCGGCCGGATCTGGCCGTGGCGCAGCGTGCGGCGCAACTTCGAGCACGCCAACGAGCTGATCTACGCCGAGATCACCCGGCGGCGCCGGGATCCGGGGCGCTCCAGCCGGGCTGATGCCCTGTCGCTGCTCCTCGATGACCAGCCCGACGACACCGTCATCCGCGACGAGGTGATGACGCTCCTGGTGGCGGGTCATGAGACGACCGCGGTGGCGGTCGCCTGGCTCTTCGAGCGGCTGCTGCGCCATCCTGGCGTCCTGGCCCGGCTGCGCGAGGGCCTCGACGAGCCGAAGGACCCGTACCGGACGGCGGTGTTCAAGGAGGCGCTGCGCGTCCGGCCGGTCATCCACAACGTCGCGCGGCGCCTCAGCGAGCCGATCGAGCTGGGCGGCTACCGGCTGCCCGCCGGGATCTCGGTGCTGCCCGCGGTCGGGGCCGTGCACTTCGATCCGCGGAACTGGGGCGCGGACGCGCGGCAGTTCCGGCCGGAGAGGTGGCTGGAGGGCAGCCCGCCGCAGCATGCCTGGATTCCCTTCGGCGGTGGCGTGCGGCGCTGCGTCGGAGCCATGTTCGCCCAGGTGGAGGTCGAGAACATCCTGGCCGCCGTGCTGGAGGCGGTGGACCTGGAGGCCGTCAGTCCCGGGGACGAGGGCGGCACGATGCGGAACATCACCATGATTCCCAAGCAGGGAGCGCGTATCCGTGTCGTGCGCAGGCGGCCCTGAAGCGCAGGCGCCGCAGCCGGCGCCGGAGGCTCGCTGGAGGAGCGAACCATGAATCAGCAACTACGCATAGCGGCAGTCATCAACCCGGCGGCCGGCGGCGACGGCGATCAGGCGCTGGCCGTTCTGGAGGCGGTCGGCATGGCGGCCGTGGAGGCCCTGGCCACCGCGGCTCCCGGCGACGCGACGGACATCGCCTACAAGCTGGCCACCAGCACGTCCCCGCCGGACATCATCGTCGGCATCGGAGGGGACGGGACGATCTGCGAGGTCGCCGCCGGCCTGTACCGCGCCGGGGAGTCAGGAGCGGCCGCGGTCCCGCCCCTGCTCGCTGCCCCCGCCGGCACCGGGAACTCCTCGTACCGCGGGCTGTGGGACGACGAGGCGTGGCCGACCGTAGCGGGCCTGGCCCTCCGGGGCCAGGCGGTCACCCGGACGATCGACCTGGCCCGGATCACGCACAACGACCACGTCGTGGTGCTCGGCTCGGGCAGCGGCCTGTTCGCCGCCACCCTGCTGGCGGCCCGGAACCGGCCTGAGAAGGGGCGGGAGCTGCTGATGGCCGCCGCGCTGGCGGCCATGCAGGACTACGTGCCCTCCCCCGGGCGGGTGACCGTGGACGGCGTCGTGTGCTACGAGGGGGACATCATCGAGACGATCACGGCCGGCTTCGGGCACCGCGGCGGCATGCTCCGCCTGGTACCCGAGACGGTGGTGGATGACGGGCTGCTGGACATCACCATCGTGACCGGCGCGACGGACATGAGCGCCTTCGCCCGGGCGGCCCTGTCCGGCAACGTCTATGACGTGCCCGGCATCCAGGCCGGCCGGGGTGCCCGGGTGACCGTCGCGCCGGCTCGACGGGCAGCCCGTGCTGTTCGAGCACGACGGCGAGGTCATGCCGCAGGACGTCCCGTCTTACGACATCAGCGTCCTCCCGGCCGCGCTGAAGGTGCTCACCGCCGCTGACGCCCCGCCCTGGTTCAGCGCCCGGTGACCTCCGTGCCCAGCATCAGCCGGCCCCAGCGGAGCGAGCCGGCCCTGAGCGACACGGGCTTCCGCGAGTACTGCCGCAAGCTGACCGCCGGCGTGGCGGTCATCACCTCCCGCGGCGCCGCGGGCTGGCTGGGAACCACGGTGAGCACGGTCACGAGCGTGTCGATGCGGCCGCCCATCCTGCTCTTCTGCGTCGGCCTGGAGTCGGAGACGCTGGCCGCGATCCGCCAGGCCGGCCGCTTCGCGGCGCACCTGCTGGACGAGGGGCAGCCCGCGCTGGCGGACCAGTTCAGCAGGCCGCCCGCCGGGCGGTCCCGCTTCGCCGGCCTGGGATCAGACGTCCAGCTGACCGGTGGCATGCCGGTGATCTCCGGGACGCTGGCGGTCGCCTGGTGCACGCTGCACGGCCTGGACGAGGTCGGCGACCACGCCGTCGTGTACGGGCGCCTGTCCGACGTCCGGGTCGGCGGCGGCAGCCCGCTCATCTGGCACGAGCGGGCCTACCGCAGGCTGGAGGCGGCCAGCTCGCGCGGGTGGGCGCCATGATGCCGGCCGAGGCGGCGGAAGCCGTCCCGCCGCCGTCCCAGGCTAGCCTTACCGCCCGGCTCGCCGCCTGGGCCAGCACTATGACCTGGGCAGATATCCCCGAATCGGCCCGGGACCGGGCGCGCAGCCAGCTCATCTCGAACCTGGCTGCCATCCGCGCATCGCTGGGCCATCCGGTCGGGCGGGCCATCGTCGCCGCGTTCGGGCCGCCGGCTCAGGCTGATCCCGTCCGGGCCGCGTGCGTGCTGGCGGCGCTGGCCACCGCACTGGACTACGACGAGGTGGCCTACTCCGGGCACGTGTCCGCGGGCTCGGTCAACGTCGCGGTCGCGGAAGCGGGCGGCGGCCGCCTGGACGGCCAGTCGCTGCTGGTCGCGATCATCGCCGGCAATGAGTGCGCCGCGCGGATCAGCGCGGCAACGATCCTCAGTCCCTTCTTCCGCGGCCAGACCAACACGCACTGCCACCTGGCGGGCGCGGCGGCAGCTCGCCTGCGCGCCCGGGACGCGTCGCCGCGGGAATGGACGGCCGCGCTCGGACTGGCCCTCGGGGTGATCGCCGTGCCGCTCCATCACGCGGTCATGACCAGCGACACCAAGGCCCTGTCCGTGGCGGCCTCCGTGCGCATGGCGCTCGACGCGTGCGACGCGGCGGCGCACGGGCTGGCCGGGGCGGCCACGATCCTCGAGCACCCGGATGGCCTGCTGGCGCAGCTGTCGGCGGTACCAGTCCCCGAGGAGGTGACCGCCGGGCTCGGCTGCCGGTGGCACACCGAGACGCTGACCTATAAGCGCTTTCCGGGCAGCGCTTACCTGCACGCCGCGTTCGACTGCGCCGAGCGGCTGTACCAGCTTCTCGGCCCCGTTGATGCCGCGCAGGTCCGCCGCATCGTGGTACACGGGTCGATGCTGACCTGGCAGCTGGAGCGCAAGGTGGCCGCGGAGCTGGCCGGCCCGCGGACCAGCGTGCCGGCGGCGACGCTGTCGGTGGGGTACGGCGTCGCCACGCTGCTGCGCACCGGGAGATTCGGCCCGGCGGACCTGAACCCGGCGGCGCTGGCCGACGAGGCGCGCTGGGACCTGGCGGCCAAGGTGTCCGTGGAGCATGACATGGCGATCTCGATCCGGATGGCCCAGGCGACCGCACCGCTGGGCCAGGCGCTGCGCCAGGCCGGTGATCGCGCGCTCAGCTGGCCCGAGCTGATCAGGTGGACCGGTGACGACGCGCCGCAGCTGCTGGCCCTGCTCGGTGCGCCGGAGCAGACCTTCGAGAACGCGACGATGGCGATCGGCGCCCGGGTCACGGCCGAGCTGACTGACGGCCGGTCCGTGACCGAGACCTGCGATGCTCCCGTGGGGTCGGCCGGGCCGGCCACCCGCCGGGACCACCGGGCCATCGTCCGGCGCAAGTTCCTGGACACGGGCGGGTCCGCCGCGGTCCTGGGCCAGCTCGAGCGCATCGACCAGCTGGGCCGGGCCGAGGCGGCGCGCGTGCTGGCCCAGGCGGTCGAGCCCGGCTGAGGCGCGCCCGGCCTAGCGCGAGAGCTCAGCGCTGGCCTGCCAGACCGCGGTCAGGAAGCGGCCGATGTCGCCCAGGGAATCGGCGGCTTCCCGGACCAGGCTCGCCTGGGCCTGAGCCGCGTGCCAGAGCGTGCTGCTCTCGGCGTACTCAAGGCTGACGCCCGCGTCCCGCAAGGACGCGGCGAGCAGGCGGCACTGGGAATAGAGCAGCTCGCGGGTATTCGTGTGCAGGTACGTCGGCGGTAGCCCGGCCAGCGGCCCCAGCGCCGGCGCGTACCGATAGTCGAGCGGGTCGCCGTCGCCGAGGTAGGCGGCGGCGCAGGCGAGGCCCCAGGCCCGGCTGACGACGAGATCACGGCGGCGCTCGGCCAGCACGCCCGGGTTCGTCCAGGGCGAGATGAGGGCCAGCGCCGAGGGCGCCGCGCCGTCCGCGGCCAGCCGCTGGGCCGCCGCCAGCGCGATGCCGCCGCCCGCGGAGTCGCCCGCCAGCGCGATCGACTGGTGGCCCTGGCCCCGGCGCAGCGCCCCGAGCGCGGCCAGGGTGTCCTCAAGCGCGGCCGGGCACGGGTACTCGGGCGCCAGCCGGTAGTCGAGCAGGTAGACCGGCCGCTGCGTGGCCCGGGAAAGGTGGGCCGCAAGGGACCGGTGAGTAGCTGGCGATCCCGTCGCGAAGCCGCCGCCGTGCAGGTAGAGCACGGCCTCGGGGCCTTCGGCCACGCCGCAGGTGACCTGGTCGGCCGACCGGTCCCCGAGCCGCAGCGGGCGGACCCGGGTGCCCGCGGGCAGGGCCTGGACGCGGGCCGCCGCCTGCAGCAGGGCCCGCTGAGCTCCCCACGGCATCCGGTGGTGGAACGTCACCCGGTAGTAGGGCCGCAGCAGCTCGCGGACGACCGGCCGCGGGAGCGTCATCGGGCCGTGCCCCGCGGGGCGGGCATCAGCCCCAGGGCGCGGGAGAACAGCACGCCGAAGCGCTGCGAGCCCCGGGGGGTGAGGCGAACCAGCCGGTCGAGCGCCTTGGCCTCCGCGCCGATGATGACGCGCGCCTTCCGGGCGCGGACCCCCGCCATTATGATCGCGGCCGCCCGGTCCGCGCTGTGCAGCGCCAGCCGCCGGTCGAAGATGCGCGCGATCGCGGCCCCGTCGAGGCCTTCCGCGACCGTCATGCTGCGGGCGATCCCGGTCTTGATCCCGCCCGGGTGCACGCAGGTGACCCGCACGCCGTGACCGCCCGCCCGCATTTCCTGGCGGAGCGTCTCCGTGAACCCCCGCACGGCGAACTTCGAGGCGCAGTAGGCGCTCTGGCCGGGGAACGTGACCAGCCCGAACAGGCTGGAGACGTTGACGATGCGCCCGTCGCCGGATTCGATGAGATACGGGAGGAACGCCCGGGTAGCGTAAACCGTGCCCCAGAAATTTACGTCGAGGAGGCGGCGCATATCCTCGATCCGCTCATCCTGCACCTCGCCGAACCGTGCGATTCCGGCATTGTTATAGAGCTGGTGGACGTGGCCGAACTGGTCGCGGACGTCGTCGGCGTAAGCGCGGACCGCGCCCTCGTCGGTGACATCCAGGTAATCGGCCCTGACGATGGTGCCGCCGGCCTGCGCACAGCGCGGCGGTCTCCTTCACCGCATTCGTGTCGATGTCGGAGATAGCCAGGTCGGCGCCATGCCCGGCGAGAGACATCGCGAGCGACCGGCCTATTCCCGACCCCGCGCCGGTGATGACAGCCACCTGGCCGGCGAAGTAACGAGCCCTGCGTCTGCTCATGATGCTTCTCCTGGAGATGCGTGGTAGTCCTCGACGTCGAACTTCCTGGTAATCCGGCGGAACGTGTAAGAGGAGCCCGGCCAGATCGTGGTATTCACGCCGTGCTTGTCGACATACCAGCTGGCGCAGCCCCCGGTGTTCCAGACGCTCCGCGCCAGCCTGCGCTGCAGCAGCTGCGAATACTGGTCCTGGACATCCTCGCGGACCTCCAGGGACCTGATCGGCCGCTGCTTCATGGCCCTGATAGCGCTCACCACGTAGTTGACCTGGGACTCGATCATGAAGATCATCGAGTTGTGGCCGAGCCCGGTGTTGGGGCCGACCAGCATGAACAGGTTGGGGAAGCCCGCGAAGGCCGTCCCCTTGTAGCACTTGCGGCCGACCTGGTCGAAAACCTCGGCCAGGCTCCGCCCGTCCCGGCCGAAGATCCGCCGGTAGGTCGGCGAGTCGGTGACCTGGAACCCGGTCGCCAGGACGATGGCGTCCGCCTCGTACTCCGCTCCGTCCAGCGTGCTGACGCGCCCGTTGACGATCTTCTCGATCCCCGCCGTGACCAGGTGCACGTCGTCCCGGTTGAAGGCCCGGTAATAGGCGTTGGAGATGAGGATGCGCTTGCAGCCGAGCCGGTAGTCGGGCTGCAGCCGCCGGCGGGTCACCGGGTCGCGGACCTCGCCGCGGAGCTTGGCCTTGCACAGCAGTTCCACCGGCCGCAGCAGCCACGGGTGCCTGGCCAGGCCGATGGCCTGCGCCTCGTGCGCCCAGTACAGGGCGGAGCGGACGAGCCGCCGGTACAACGGCAGGCGCCGGAAGGCCAGCCGTTCCAGGGCCGTGTAGCGGCGGTCCAGCCGGGGCAGCACCCACGGCGCGGTGCGCTGGAAGACGTGCACGCTGGCCGCCTGGCCCGCGAGGGCGGGCACGATCTGCAGCCCCGAGGCGCCGGTGCCGATGACCGCGACCTTCTTCCCGGCCAGGTCCGTCTCGTGGTCCCAGCGGGCGGAGTGGAAGATGTGGCCCTGGAAGCTCTCCAGGCCGGGAATGTCCGGCAGCGCCGGCTCGCAGAGCGCCCCCCAGGCGCCGATCAGGATGTCCGCCGTGAACGCGCCCCTGGACGTCGCCAGCTCCCACCGGTCGGCCGCGTCGTTCCAGCGGGCCGAGGTGACCTCGCACCCGAAGACATGCCGGTCCCGCAGGCGGTAGCGCTCCGCCACGCCGCGGATGTAGCGCTGGATCTCCGGCTGACTGGAGAACGACCGGGTCCAGCCCGGGTTCGGGGCGAAAGAGTAGGCGTACAGGTGGGAGGGAATGTCGCACGCCGCGCCCGGATAGGTATTGTCCCGCCAGGTGCCGCCGACGTCGTGGCCGCGCTCGAGGACCAGGAAGTCGGGCCAGCCCTCCTGGCTCAGGCGGATGGCGGCGGCCAGGCCGGCTAGGCCGCCGCCGATCATGATGATGTGCGCATGACGGTGCGGTGGGTCTGTGCCGTTCACGATCAGTCCGATCTCTCGTCACGCAAGTCCGCGATCCGGCGGCTGATCCTCGCAGGGCGGCCCTGACGAGCCGCTGAGCCCGCCCGTTTCCCGGCGACAGAGGCATCTCAGGGGTGTTCGGCCAGGGTTCCGGTAGCGGGCCTCGGAGCCCTCTCTTTCGGATAGCAGTCGCGCATTCAGATGGTGAGGAGAGATTCGTGGCCCAGATTCCGGCTGCGGCGGGCCCAGTCGAGAGGCCAGACGTGCTGATCGTGGGAGCCGGGCTAGGCGGCCTTGGCATGGCGATCAGGCTGCTCCAGTCCGGCCAGCCCGACCTTGTCGTGCTGGAGAAGGCCGACGGGGTGGGCGGGACCTGGCGGGAAAACACCTACCCGGGCGCGGCGTGCGACGTGGCGAGCGTGATGTATTCCTATTCCTTCGCCCCCAACCGGCGGTGGACCAGGCTGTACGCCGAGCAGCCGGAAATCCTTGACTACATCAACCAGGTGGCCAGCGACTACGACCTCGAAAGGTATATCCGGTTCAACACCGAGGCGGTCTCCTACGAGTTCGACGAGACCGAGGACCGGTGGAGCGTGCGTACCAGCTCGGGCCGGGAGTACCGCCCGCGGATCGTCGTGCTGGCGCACGGAGCACTGCACCTGCCGAACATTCCCGACCTGCCGGGCATGGCCGGGTTCGCCGGCCCCGTTTTCCACTCTGCCAACTGGGATCACTCGGTTGACCTGAAGGGCAAGCGGGTCGCCGTCATCGGCACCGGGGCGAGCGCGGCCCAGTTCGTCCCGAAGATCGCCGAGACGGCTGACCGGGTCACCGTTATCCAGCGCACCGCGCACTGGGTGCTGCCCAAGGCGGATCGCCCGCTCAGCAAGACGGAGCGCCGACTGTTCCGCTGGCTGCCGCCCGTTCAGTGGCTATACCGGAATATCGCGTACTGGACGCACGAGGTGCCGGTCCTGGCCTTCCTGCACCCGAGGTTCGTCAAGCTGCTCGAGCGCGCCGCCCTGCGCACGCTGCACAAGCAGGTGCCCGACGCCGGGCTCCGGGCCAAGCTGACCCCCGATTACCAGATCGGCTGCAAGCGGATCCTGCTCTCGAACGACTACATGCCGTCGCTGCTGCGCTCCAACGTGGACCTGGTGACCGCCTCGGTCGAGGAGTTCACCCCGACCGGCGTCCGGACGGCGGCCGGCCACGAGATCCACTCGGACGTGGTGATCCTCGGTACCGGATTCCAGACCCAGAACCGGTGCGCGGACATCCCGATCTCCGGGCGGGACGGCCTGACGATCCAGGACGCCTGGCGCGACGGCATGGTCGCCTACCTGGGCATGACCGTCTCCGGGTTCCCCAACATGTTCATGATCATGGGGCCGAATTCCGGCGGTGGCGCGCAGTCGATCTTGTTCGTCATTGAGTCGCAGATCCAACACATCATTGAGCTGATGCGGCTGATGAAGGCCCGCCGCGCCACCGGAGTCGAGGTCCGCGCCGATGTCCAGCGTGACTTCAATTCCTGGCTGCACGGCAAGCTCGGCAAGTCCGTATGGAACACGGGCGGATGCACCAGCTGGTTCCTGGATCACACGGGCCATAACCGCCAGTCGTGGCCGGGCACCGGCACCTCCTACTGGCGGGCCACGCGCCGCATCGATCCGGATGCGTTCACGTTCACCAGGCGGGCCGCCGCCGGCCGGCCCATGAGCCTCGCGCAGGGCGGCAAGGTAACGGGCAGCACCGGCGAGGCCGCCGGTGCCGGATGAGAGAGATCCCGAAATGCTGACTGAGACAGCCAGCCTGGAATCCGTTCTGGACGCGGTCGTGAAGTACAGCGATAATCCCAGCGGATTCCTGGCCGTGAACAGCGGAAACTCATATTTCACCGTTCCGGGCCTGGATGGCGTTATCGTCTACCGGCCCTCCGGCCGGTTCCTGATCCAGTTTGCCGGCCCGTTCGCGCCGCCCGCCTCTTACGTGGCGCTGCTGCGCCAGTTCGTCGAGTTCGCGCGGCGCGATGACAAGGTCGTGGTCGCCATCCAGCTCCAGCGATCCGACGCGGAGCACTACGCGGCGAACGGGTTCACCGTGAACCAGGTCGGCGCCTCGTACGTCATCGACCTCGGCCGCTTCACGCTGGGCGGGACCCCGTTCGTGCAGCTGCGCAACAAGATCTCGCGCGCCCGGCGCAACGGGCTCACGGTCATGGAAGTGGACGCCGGCGATTGCGCGGAGGCCCTCGGTGACGTCGACCGCATCTGGCTCGGCGGCAAGGGCGAGGACATAAAGGAGCTGGAGTTCCTCGTCGGAGAGCACGGCGGCCCGATGCAGGAGCACCGCAGGCTCTTCGTCGGCCGGATCGATCAGGAGCTGGTCGGGTACATCTCGTTCTCCCCGGTGCACGGCACCCGGCCCGGCTGGATGCATGACCTGAGCCGCCGCAAGCCCGACGGATCGCCGGGCATCATGGAATGCATCAACGCCACCGCTATCGAGGCATTCCGGTCCGAGGGCGTGCCGTGGCTGCACTTCGGGTTCACGCCTTTCACCAGCCTCTCTCCGGAGCATGAGATGCCGACGGCCAGCCGGGCCTACGCGTATTTCATGAACTGGCTCTGGGAGAACGGCGAGTTTGTCTACCCAGCAAGATCCCAGCTGACCTACAAGATGAAATGGGCTCCGCACGTGATCCTCCCGGAGTACATCGCATCCTACGGAGACGCTCAGGCGGCCGGGCTTATTCACGTCTTCAAGGTCGCAAATGCCTTCTAGCCGCGCGCCGGGCTGGATTATTGCAGATCGGAGTATGTGACAGTGCCATCGGAAGCAGAACTGGAGACGGCGAAGGAGAACCTGCGCAACCTGTTCTTCAGCCTCGCCTTCGACCCCGACAACCAGGAGATGGCGCAGCAGGCTGACGAGGCGATGCGCACGCTCGACCGGATGCTCGCCGCCGACGGCGCGGCCAGGACGGCGGGCCGGTGAGCGCGGAGTCGGTGAGCACGGGGCAGGAGAGTCCCAGGCCAGCCCTGCGCCGGTCGCTGAGCACGTCGAAGATCGTTGTCATGGTGATCGCCGCCGCCGCTCCGCTCGCGGCAATGGTCGGCACCGTGCCGCTGGCATTCGCCGTCGGCAACGGGCCGGGCGTCCCGGGCATGTTCGCCATCGCCGGCATCATCCTGCTGTGCTTCTCCGTCGGGTATGCCGCGATGAGCCGCCGGATCGTGAACGCGGGCGGCTTCTACACGTACCTGTCCTGCGGGCTGGGCCGGTCGCCGGCCGTCGGCGGCGGCCTGGTCGCGGTCCTGTCCTACAACGCGACCTGCATGGGGCTGATCGGGGCGTTCGGCTACTTCCTGCACCTGGGCCTGGCCCAGTCCGGGATCAACATTCCCTGGGAGGCTTTCTCGGCGGTCGCCATCGCCGCGACCGCGGTGCTGGGCTACCGCCAGATTGACATCTCGGCCCGCATGCTCCGCGTCCTGATGGCGCTCGAGATCACGGTGCTGCTGGTGCTGGCGGTGTTCGTCATCGCACATCGCGGCGCCAGCGCGCTGCCGCCGGCCTCCTTCGAGCCCCACACGGTCTTCAACGGGACGGTCGGCATCACGCTGATGTTTGCGTTCAGCGCATTTATTGGCTTCGAGTCGGCGGCGCTGTACGGGGAGGAAGCCCACAATCCCCGGCGAAGCGTCCCGCTGGCGACCTATCTGTCGGTCATCGTCATCGCCGTTTTCTATGCCTTCACTAGCTGGATAGCCGTCGGGGCGGTGGGGCCAGCGCACCTGCGCGGCGTGGCGCGGCATCAGCTGGGCAACCTCTTCTTCAAGATCAGCAATGAGTTCGCCTCGCCGGCGCTCACGACCGTCATGCAGCTCCTGCTCATCACCAGCCTCTTCGCCGCCATCCTGGCCCTGCACAACGCGTCCAACCGCTACATGTACGTGCTCGGCCGGGAGCGGGTGCTGCCCGGCTGGCTCGGGCACGTGCACCCGCGGCACATGTCGCCGTCCCGGGCGAGCACCGCTCAGATCGCCCTCGACGTCGTGGTGATCGGGGCCTTCGCCGCGGCCGGGCTCAACCCGTACACCACCCTCGCCACCTCGATGATCGGGCTTGGCACGCTGGGGATCGTCAGCCTGCAGGCGGCCACGAGCGTGGCCGTCATCGGATTCTTCCGCAATCGCCCGGACCGGAGCTGGTGGCGGACCCTGGTCGCGCCCGGCCCTGGGCGCGGCCGGCCTCATCACCGGGATTGTCCTGCTCATCGGCAACTTCCGGGTGCTCACGGGCACGAGCAACGGCATCGTGTCCGCCCTGCCGTGGCTGGTCCTGGCCGCAGCGGTCGGCGGTACCTGCTACGCGCTGTGGCTGCGCTCCGCGCACCCGGACCGCTACGCGATGCTCGCTGCCGCGGCGACCAGGGACCAGCCCGACACTCCGCTACATGTCCAGCGGGACATGGTGGCCGCCGGCCAGGACGAAGCCGTGCCCGACTAAGCCCACCGGTGGGTCGTCCGGGCCACGACGCGAACCGCGCGCCGGCTCACGCGCCAGCCACGGCCGTGCCTGTGATTCACTGACGGCGTGGCTCGCGAGGAAGAGATCATCGAGTTCGCGTCGGCTGCGGCCTTTGAGGAGTGGCTCGCGGCGCATCATTCCGCCTGTCCGGGGATCTGGCTGAAGCTCCGCAAGAAAGGCCGCGGCGTGGATTGCCTGGACTACGCTCAGGCTCTCGACGTGGCTCTGTGCTATGGCTGGATCGACGGCCAGAAGGACAAGTTCGACGACTCCCGCTGGCTCCAGCGATTCACCCCCCGCACGCCGCGCAGCAGGTGGTCCAAGGTCAACCGGGAGAAGGTCACGGCCCTCATCGAGCAGGGGCGGATGCGGGCGCCGGGCATGGCGGAGGCCGAGCGCGCAAAGGCGGACGGCCGCTGGGACGCGGCCTACGCTGGGCAGAAGACGGCCATTGTGCCCGAAGACCTCGCGGCGGCGCTGGCGGCCAGCCCCGCCGCAGCCGAGTTTTTCGGCGACTCTCGACAGCCAGAACCGGTACTCGATCCTCTACCGGGTGCAGGATGCCAAGAAGCCGGAAACCCGGGCGCGCCGGATCCAGAAGTTCGTCGAGATGTCTGGCCCAGCATCAGAAGATCCACACCTGACCTAGCGGCCCCCGGCATCCAGCCGCTCGGCCAGGGCGACTACGCACACGTCCACGACCTGCAGACGCAGCTACGCATGCGCCTTCAGTAACTCGGCCAGCCGCCGGTAGTCGTGCGGCGTCGCCTCGATGACCCGGAACTCATCCGCAGCGATCGCCGCACAAGACTCAGCTGCCAGGCCCTGACGGCCGCGACGCTGCGCGGGGCGCGCCGGGTGATGCCGCGGCCGGCGATGCCGGACTGGCCGCCGGGCCTGTTCAGGTGATCGCGGGCGATGCGGCCGCGCTGGGGCGTATGGCGGCCGCGGCGGCGCGGGCTAGGGCCGCGACCGGCAGGGACGTGCTGTGGGCGGGCCAGGCGAGCAGGAGGCCGACCGGGGGGAGGTCCGCCATCGGAACGGTGACCAGGTCGTCGCGCAGCGGCCTGGTCAGTACCCGGGGTAGCACGGCGACCTTGCGTCCCAGGGCGATCAGGTGCATCAGCTCGCTGATGCTCTTCATCGCGCCGGGATCGGCGGGCTTCCGGTGCAGGTTCTCGCCCGCCAGGTCGGCCATCTGCAGGCTCGGCCGCTGCGCGAGCGGGTGGGACGCGGGCAGCACCGCGACCGGCGCTTCGGTCAGCAGTGTCTCGGTGTCCAGGCCGCCCAGCTCGTCGGGTGGCGCGTGCAGCAGCGCGGCATCAGCCTGTCCCTCGCGCAGCATGCGAGAAGGGCCGGCCCCGAAGACCACCTCGACCGGCAGTGCCCCTGGCTCGCGTTCGTATGCGGCGAGGATGGCCGGCAGCAGGCCCGCGTCGCCGCCGGGCTTCATGGCCAGGATCAGGCGCGGGTCGCGGGTGCCGGCCCGCTGCGTCCGCAGCGCCGCGGCGGACACCGCCTCCAGCGCGACGCGCGCCTCGCGGCGCAGTACCCGGCCGGCCTCGGTCAGCGCGACCGTGCGGCTGGTCCGCTCGAGCAGGGTGACGCCCAGCCTGCGTTCCAGCTGCCGGACCGTCTTGGACAGCGCGGGCTGCGCGATGCCCAGCCGGGCCGCGGCGCGGCCAAAGTGCAGTTCGTCGGCCACCGCCAGGAAGTACGCCAGTTCCCGAGTCTCGAGCCGGTCCATTCCTCCAGGTTATCGGTCGAATCCCGGGCGGTCTTGGACGCACCGCTACACCGGTGATCAGCTAAGGCCATCTCACCCGCATGGCCGGCGCACGACCCTCATCCAAGGAGATCACCATGCCCGCGATCGCGCTCGTGGCCGCCGGGGCGCGCCTCGGCCTGTCCCTCGGCAAGATCTTCGGCGGTCACGGGTTCGATGTCGCGCTGATCGCCCGCTCCAAGGAGCGACTCGGTGATCTCACCGGGAACCTCGAGGCCGAGGGGGTCACGGCGGCCGGCTTTCCCGCCGACGTCACCGACCCCTCCGCACTGGCCGCAGCCCTGGACAGCGCCGCGGGGCGGTTCGGCGGAATCGGCGTGCTGCATTACTCCAGCCCCGGCGCGGGAACCACGCAGACTCTGCGCAGTACCGGAGCCCTGGACGTCACCGTGGACAGCCTCGCGCCGCAGATCGAAAGCACCTGCTACGGCGCGATCACCGCGACACGCGCGGTGCTGCCCGCCATGCTGGCCGCCGGCACCGGAACGCTGCTGTACACCACAGGCGGCTCCTCAGTCACGCCCGCGCCGGTGTTCGTCACTGCCGGCATGGCAGGCGCGGCCCTGCGCAAATGGGCTCTCACCCTCAACGGCGCCCTGGCCGGCCGGGGAATCTACGCCGGCCATGTCGCGATCGGCACCTGGATCGCCGGCACTGCCAGGCGCCCCCGCCGGCGCCCCGCTCAGGGAACCCGACGACATCGCGCGCCTCTACTGGGACCTCCACACCCGCCGCCAACCCGCCGAGCACCTCATCTCCGCCTGACCCGGCAGTCCACCTGGCCCCGATGAGATGACCGTGCCCACGGCAAGCGGCGAGAAAGACGCCATGGCACTTGCGGGACGACCCATAGTCGGCTTCCCGCGCGGCGGCCCCAGCTCCTTTGACAAGACTTTGGTCAGGGCCATCCCCGCGGCCCGCGACACCGACGACGGCGCCGACCCGGCGCCAGGCGTCCTGGCCGAGATGGCCAGGGTGTTCACGATCGACGCGCCAGGCGCCCATCCCCTCACGCCAGCTCCAGGCTGGCCTCATCCCGCGCCGCAATCCGGCACCCCTCAGCTAAGCAGAACCGGTGACCGGACGAGGGTTCGCAGAGCCCCGGGCCGGACGCTGCGCTCCGCTGGTGTTCAGGTTGGCACGATAGGCGTCAGCCTCGCCGGGCAAGTACGCGTGAGCGCGCGCCGTCGCTCCCGATGGTCCGACGAAGTGCCGGATAAATGCCTTTTTTTCAGTGCTGCCACTCCAGTAGCATGCATCCGCCCGGCTGTCCCGGCTCCCTCAGCTTTAGGATGCGCGATGCGCAATCGGATAAAGCCCCTGCTCGCGGCCGCAGCAGGGATGATCGTTTCCATCGGCTTCCTGGTGGCAGGCAGTAATCAGCCCGCCTCGGCCGCCGCTCCTGTGACGCTGCCGATCAGCAGCTTCTACCAGATGGTGGTGGACGCCGCCCACGGCCATATATTCATCAGCCAGGGCAGCAGCAGCCAGAACGGCATCCTGGTCACCGACCTCAGCGGCCAGGTCGTCACCACCATCACCGGCCAGAGCGGCGTTACCGGCCTAGCCCTCTCCCCCGACGGCTCCACCCTTTACGCCGCCCTCAGCACCGGTGACGCCGTCACCGCCATCAGCACCGATTCCCTCACGCAGACCGCCTCCTATCCCCTGCCGTCCGGCGACTCCCCCTCCAGCGTGGCCGTGCAGAGCGGCAAGATCTGGGTGAGCTACAACACCGGAACCGCCTTCGCGGCGGCCATCGGCTTCTTCGACCCGTCGGCGGCCTCCCCGTCACTCCAGAGTCCGGCGGCCATGGGCGGCTGGTCCTCGGCTCCCCAGCTCGCCGCCGATCCCCGGGACACCGGGGTTCTGGTCGGCATCGGCGCGAACAGCACCACTGGCCTGGCTAGTTACGACACCGCGACCGACCCGGTCACCACCCTGGCCGGATCGCCGGGCGGGAAGTCGGTCTGCGGTAACGAGCAGGATCTGTCGGTCGCTCCGGGCGGGGCAGAGTTCGCCGTCGCCTGCCATGATCAGCCGGCGGAAGTCGATCAGGTGTACAGCACGGCGACTCTGAGCCCGCTGCGCTCACTGGGCTCCGGGGTCACCGACGAATTCCAGCTCGCGGTCAGCTACGACGCCGCTGGCGACATAGCCGCCGGGACCACCAACTTCATCCCCAACCCGGATCTCTTCATCTACCCGCCAGGCGGCACGACGGCGGAGAACACGGTCACCCTGTACTCCCTGAGCACCCAGGGCGGCATCCTTGTGCCGCGGGGCCTGGCCTGGGTGCCCGACGGCTCGCAGCTATTCGCCGTGCTCAGCCGGGGCTCGACGTTCGTCCTGGCGACGGTCCCGACCCCGGCCGCGCCGCAGCCGGCTCCCACCAGCACGACGGTGAGCTGCCAGCCGACCGAGGTGACCATCGGTCAGGCCACGTCATGCACCACCGTGGTGACCGACACCGCGCCGGGCGCGACCGCGCCGACCGGAGCGGTGACCTTCGCGTCCGACACGGCCGGCGGGACCTTCTCCGGCAACTCCTCCTGCACGCTCGCCCCGTCCCAGTCCACCGGGGTGGCTTCATGCACGGTCACCTATACCCCGGGCCAGGGCTCCCTGAGCCAGACGGTAACCGCCAGCTACGGCGGTAACAGTCGCTATGCGGCCAGCAGCGGCCAGGCCTCCGTGACCGTGACGCTGATTCCCTCCACCACGGTCCTGACCTGCCAGCCGGGCACGGTTGTCATCGGCCAGACCACGTCGTGCACCGCGGTCGTGACGGACACCTCGTCGAGCCCGACGTCCCCGGCCGGGACGGTGACCTTCGCGTCCGACACTGGCGGGGGCTTTTCCAGCAACTCGTGCGCGCCTGCCCCGGACGGCACCACCGGGCAGTCTTCATGCACGGTCAGCTATACCCCGGACCAGGTCGGCTCCGGCACCCAGACCGTCACGGCCAGCTACGGCGGTGACGTAAGCCACGCGGCCAGCAGCAGCCAGGACGCGCTCACGGTCACGCTACGTGCCACCACCACCGTTCTGACCTGCCAGAAGTCCCTGCCCGTTCTCCAGAAGTGCACGGCCACGGTCAGCGACACCTCCTCAGGGAATGCCACTGCGCCAGCGGGCACAGTCGGCTTCTCCAGCAGCGGTCACGGCGTCTTCAGCGCTACGCAGTGCACGCTGTCGGGCAACGGCACGTCGGCGTCTTGCACCGTGTCCTTCCGGACGCCGGCCGGTCAGCCATTCAAGAACCAGACCATAACCGCCAGCTATGGCGGTGACAGCACCCACCAGGGCAGCACCGGGAGCGCCACGCTGCGGTAGGACACGAACGTGGCCCGGGCGGGCGGCGCGCCACTACCGGACCCGCGCAGAGACCACGACAGGAAATCTGCCGCCCATCCAGAGGCTCATGTCGAAGCGGCTACGGGTCCGACGGTGCCGCGCTACGGCAGGGGGTCTACTCGTCGCCTGGCAGGCCCGAGACCTGCACGTGCTGGCCGAACCTGGCGAAGTCGCCGTGCCCGGCGCGGCCCTCGTCTGTCGCGGTCAGCAGGATGTTCGTGTCGAGCATCGCCCGGACGGGGATGGCCACCGGTCAGCGGCCGTCGTCGTCATAGACCGACTCCCGGGACCAGGTCGATGCTGTGCCGGAGCGAACCGTGTGCAGACGGATCGGGGGCGGCGGCGCCGGGTCGGTCACCGGTTCGGCCGCGGCAGCCTCGAGGATCAGCAGCAGTTCGTGCTGCGGCGAGTGCCCGGGCCTGATGGCTCGCTCCCGCAAGGCTGATGCCACGGGGCCGGGCACGTTGCGGACATTGAACGCCACCATGGCATCAATGATAGCGCTACTACTAAACATGTGCTCCTGCGCTTGTGCTGCGCGAAGGTGACCGTGAGCGGCTGGCTGAGCTGGCCCGGCTGCCGAGCGTGCCGTCGGGACTGGCGAAGCGGGCCCGGATCGTGCTGCTGGCGGCCGAGGGCAGGCCCAACGCGCAGATCGCCCGCACCGTCGGGGTGTCGAGGCCGACGGTGATCGGCTGGCGCGACCGCTACCGGCAGGGCGGGATCCCGGCACTGGAGGACGAGCCGCGGTCTGGCCGGCCGCCGGAGATCAGCGAGGCCGACGTGGTGATCGCGACCCTGGCCGATGAAGGGCGGCCGCCGGCCCGGCTGGGGATCACCCACTGGTCGGCCCGGTTCCTGGCCGCGGAGCTGGGGATCTCGTTCGCGTCGGTGGCCCGGATCTGGCGGAAGTGGAAGATCCGGCCGCACCGCATCGAGACCTTCAAGTTCAGCACCGACCCGGAACTGGAGAGCAAGGTCCGCGACGTGATCGGCCTGTACCTCGCGCCGCCGGACAGCGCCGTAGCCACACTAGTAGCACCGTGGCGGAGAGCCCGGGCGGCCGGTGACGCATCGGAAGATGCCGTCGACGCCGAGCTGCGGATCCCCGGACTATGACCAGGCCGCCATTCAGGCGGTAGCTACGCGCACTTCGCTGCGGGCTGCGCAGCCTCGGACTGGCCGACCACGGCGGAGCAGTTCAGCGGCGAGACAAAGAGGTCGAGCGCCCAGCCGCCGGGTTCTTCATCGGAGCACTCGTAATCCACGACCTCTCCGCCGTCTACGATCGATCCTATTAGGACACTTCCTTCGAGCTCGCAGTCTTCCTCGCTGGCAAGAATGCGGTAATTACGGATCTCCCTGATGCTGGCCGGGGCGGCAATGGTGCCGGCCGTTGCGGCGGCCTCATGCACAGATGCGGCCGCCGCAGCCGGGGCCGAGGCCGAGGTCGTAGCAGCGCTGGCTGTTCCTACTGAAAGCGTCAGCGCTGCTGCTCCGCTGACCGCCGCGATAAACAGTCGTGTGCCGATTCTCATGGGATCCCTCCAGTCGGTAGAGCCGTGACCGCATGCCGGGCTGAGGAATTAATTCCCTAGGCCGATCGGACGTCATGTCCTTACCTGAAAGGGTGACATGGCGCCTCATCATCCTGAATGCGGTCAGCATGCGGTTACCCGGCACATTCGGCTCGCGAATACGCCGAGGCTCATCGCACCAACGGCTACCGGCGACGGGACTGGGTCACGCGGGCGGGGAGCTGCCGGGCGTCTCGACGCGCCGCGCTGATGCCGGCTACGGCTCTTCGGCCTCCTCGACCACGCCGACGTGGGGCGACAGGTGGTAAAGCAGGAGAATGCCGGGACTGAGACCTCCAGCTGCTGCCCCGCCCGCGGGATCTCCTGCCGGTACCACTGCTGCCCGTTACCGGCCTCATCGCCGGCGACCAGCAGGATCGCTGACCGCCACGCATCACGGCCTTTTCCGAATCTGGGAAGTTGATTCTAGAATAGAATTCTAGCGCCGTGCGGAAGGCGCTGGCGCTCGCCTCAGCCTTGCGTATTGGCGGGATAGCCGCAGATCTCACCGAGGAGCGTGCATGACCGTCACCAGCCACCCCGGCGGTCCCGGCGAGGACGCCATCACTGAGCGGGAGGCCCTGCGGCGCAGGTACCGGGAGGAGCGCGACAAGCGGCTGCGGCCCGGACGGCATCGCCCAGTACCGGCGGCTGAACGGCCAGCTCGCCCACTACCTGGAGGATCCGTACACCCCCCGCGTCGAGCGCGCCCCGGTGACCGACCACGTGACGTTGGCGTTCATCGGCGGCGGGTTCGCCGGGCTGCTGACCTGCGCCCGGCTGCACGAGGCGGGCGTGACGCGACGTCCGCATCGTGGAGAAGGGCGGCGGGCTTGGCGGCACCTGGTACTGGAACCGCTACCCCGGGCGCGATGTGCGACACGGCCTCGCTCGTGTACATGCCGCTGCTGGAAGAGACCGGCCACATGCCGACCGAGAAGTACGCCCACGGCCCGGAGATCCTGGCCCACTGCCAGCGGATCGCCCGGCACTACGGCCTCTACGACAACGCGCTGTTCCACACCGAGGTCAACCGCCCTGGAATGGGACGCCGCCGCCTCCCGGTGGATCATCTCCACCAACCGCGGCGACCGGTTCACCGCCCGGTTCATCGGCCATGGGCACCGGCCCGCTGCACGTCCCCAAGCTGCCCGGCATCCCCGGCATGCAGACCTTCCAGGGCCACTCCTTCCACACCAGCCGCTGGGACTACGACTACACCGGCGGCGACCCCGCCGGAGCGCCGCTGGACCGCCTCGCCGACAAGCGGGTCGCCATCATCGGCACCGGCGCGACCGCGGTCCAGTGCATCCCGCACCTCGCCCGCGCCGCCCGCGAGCTCTACGTATTCCAGCGCACCCCCTCGTCGGTGGACGCGCGCGCCAACCGCCCATCGACCCGGACTGGTTCCGCCAGATCGCCACCCCCGGCTGGCAGCAGCGCTGGCTGGACAACTTCGCCGACAACCAGACCCGCGGCACCGCCGACCGAGGACCTGGTCATGGACGGCTGGACCGACATCTCCCGCCGGGTCCGGGCCGCGGATCGCGGCAGCTGCCGCCCGGCCAGCTGCACCCCGCAGAGCGCATGCTGGCCGCCTTCGAGGACTCCGACTTCGAGAAGATGGAGGAGATCCGCGCCCGGGTGGACGCCATCGTCGAGGACCCCGCGACCGCCCAGGCGCTGAAGGCCTGGTACCGCCAGCTGTGCAAGCGGCCGTGCTTCCACGACGAGTACCTGCAGGCCTTCAACGAGCCGGGCGTGCACCTGGTCGACACCGACGGCCAGGGCGTCGAGCGGATCACCGAGAACGGCGTGGTCGTCGGCGGCCGCGAGTACGAGGTCGACTGCATCATCTACGCCTCGGGCTTCGAGGTCGGCACCGAGTACAAGCGCCGCGCCGGCTTCGACCTGACCGGCCGGGACGGGCTGAAGCTGTCGGAGGCCTGGGCCGACGGGCATGCGCTCCAAGCACGGCATCCACGTGCACGGCTTCCCGAACGCCTTCTTCGTGCAGCCCACCCAGGGCGCCAACCTGATCTCCAACGTGCCGCACAACCTGACCGAGGCGGCCAGACCATCGCCGGTGACCGTCCGCCACGCGCTCGGCCGGGCGGCCACCGCGAGGTCGAGGTCACCCAGGAGGCGCAGGACGCCTGGGTCGCGCTGCTGCTCACCGGCATGGGCCGCATGATGGCGGCTCGCCCGACTGCACCCCCGGCTACTACAACAACGAGGGCCAGCGGCCGGGCCGCGCCGCGCATCCTCAACGTCGGCTACCCCGCCGGCGCCTCGGCCTACTTCGAGTACATCGACGACTGGCGCAACTCCGGCACGTTCGAGGGCCTGGGGTTCCGCTGACGGCCGCCTGCGCCTGCGGGCCGGGAGGCAGCCGAGGGTGCCGGGCTGGAGCTGCCACCGGAACCGCAACCACGCGAGACCGGCCGTCCCCGGCAACAGAGCACCCGGGACTCATTGGCGCGCAGGCCAGAGCGCAGTAAGCAGGGTGGGGCGGGTGGGGCTCGAACCCACGACCGGCACCGCCACGTCGGTGGTCGTGGTCAGGTTCTCGGCTTCCCCGGCATCGGGACGGCTGTGCAGGGCTGCCGCCAGCCTGGCGTGCATGCCGGACTCTGTGAACGCTTTCTTCAGTTCGCCGGCATCGGGGAGTCGTTCGCCGAAGACGGACTTCGCTACCGCCCGACGCGTCCTGCTTGACGGGATCGCTCGCGGTACTGGCATCCCCGAGCTGGCGTGCGTGCTCGCGCCCCTGGACGCGGCGCGCAGCACCTTCCCTGCCGAGGTGTTCCCCCGGGTTACCGCAGGCGTGCTGACCTGGTGCAAGGCCAGCCGCGCTGACCCGCTGCCCCAGGAGGGACTGCGCAGGGCAACGGGCAGGTGCCTGCGCACCATGGGTCATCCGGGCATGCTGGGCGCCGTGGCGTTCAGCTCGGACGGACTGCTCCTCGCCGCGGTCGGCCTCCGCCGCACAGCGCTGCTGTGGGCCTGACTGCCAGCGGTGGCGAGATTGTCTGGCTGCGTCGGGCGGGTGATGCTGTGGGCATGAGGCCCGCGCAGTTCACTAACGCACACCCGGCGCTCGCAGGGTTCTGGCATCCGGTGGCGCTGTCGGCCGAGGTCGGCGGTGAGCCGGCGGCGGTCCGGGTGGCCGGCCAGGGCTGGGCACTGGTCCGGTTCGGCGACGATGTCGCGGCGTTCGCTGACGCGTGCCCGCACCGGCGGGCGCGGCTGTCAGCGGGGCAGGTCAGCGACGGCACCCTGCAGTGCCCGTACCACGGATGGCGGTTCGCTGCCGATGGCAGGTGCGTGGAGATACCGGCGCTGGGGGACGCCGGGTCGATCCCGGAGCGGGCGCGGCTGCGCCGCCCGGCGAGGGTCGCCGAGCGCGACGGCCTGGTATGGCTGGCGCCGATGCCGCCCCGGGCGCCGCTGCCGGAGTTGCGGCCGCGCGCGGGGCTGGGCGGTGCTGGCATCGCGACCGTCGTCCTGCCGGTCGTCCGGGTTGAGGCCAACGCGGCAATCTTGCTGGACAACTTCCTCGACGAGGCGCACCTGCCGTTCGTGCACGCCGCCACGATCGGCGGCGCGGGCCCTGAAGTCATTCCCCGCGCCGACGTCGTCCGCGAGGGGCTCTCGTTCACGGCAGTTCGCGAGCACACCTTCACCCACCTCACTGACCCGGCAGTACGCGACGGCGCCCGGCCCGCGGTGCAGCGCCGCCGCATGACCTACCGATATCAGGCGCCGCTGACCGCGACGCTGCTGCTGGAGTTCCTCGACGCCGGAGGCTGGCAGTTCCTGACCTTCGTCGTCACGCCCGAGGACGAGCGAGCATGCCGGGTGTACCAGAGCGTGACCGGTCCCGGCCTGGCCGACCCCGAGGAGGCAGACAGCACCGCGAAATACGAGATGTCGATCTTCGAGGAGGATCTTGACCTGCAGCGCCGGGCATTGTCCGGCCTGGAATTCCCGCTCGACCCCGCAGCCGAGCTCCATACCCGGGCCGACCGGGTCTCAGTAGAGTTCCGCCGCGTCCTCGCCGCGGCCGTCAGCGACTGAGTTCCCGCCCACGTCGGTGCCCAGCCATTCGGGCGGTCGTTCGGGCTACACGACCGCCGCCGCCTTCGCCGACTGGGTCGCGCACTGGGCCGCTGGCAACCACTGGCTCGACGTCCGGTGCTGACTGCCGGTACCCCCGCTCCCGGGGCGCTCGCCGTGCTGAACTACAACCAGAACTGCAACGTGAAGCGCGGACTCCGGACGAAGATCACGCAGATCTCATAAATGCCCAGGTCAAAGCACATTTACAGGGTGGGGCGGGTGGGGCTCGAACCCACGACCGGCGGATTATGAGTCCGCTGCTCTGACCGGCTGAGCTACCGCCCCCCGCGCGCGGCGCCAGGGTAGCCTACCGGGCGCTGAGCTGCATCTCCATGGCGTGCTCGACCAGGGCGATGAGCGTGGCCTTGGTGGAGTTCCGGTTGCGGGCGTCGCACCTGGACGATCGGGATGCGCGGGCTGATCGACAGCGCCTCCTGGACGTCGGCCACGGCGTGCGGGTAGTCGCCGTCGAAGCCGTTGATGGCCACGATGAACGGCAGGCCCGCGGACTCGAAGTAGTCCACCGCGGGGAACGAGTCGGCCAGGCGGCGGGTGTCGACCAGGACCACGGCGCCGATCGCGCCCAGGATCAGGTCATCCCACATGAACCAGAACCGGTGCTGGCCCGGCGTACCGAACAGGTACAGGATCAGCCCGGCGTCCAGCGTGAGCCGGCCGAAGTCCATGGCCACGGTGGTCGTTTTCTTGTCCGGCGTGTGCGAGAGGTCGTCCACGCCGTCGCTCGCGGAGGTCATGACGGCCTCGGTGGTGAGCGGCGTGATCTCGGAGACGGACCCGACAAACGTGGTCTTGCCGACGCCGAAGCCGCCCGCGACGACGATCTTCACCGAGGTCATCGCGGTGTCCGCGCTCTCCGGCGGCGCGACCTTAGAGCTTGCGAAGTCCACTGAGCACCCTTTCCAGCAGGTTCATATCCGGGCGACCTTGCTCATGGTCGATCTGATGGACCCGGACTAGTCCGTCCATCGCCATGTCGGCGACGAGGACCCGTGCGACGCCCAGGGGCATCCTGAGCACCGCCGAGATCTCCGCGACTGACCGCCAGTCGCGGCAGAAACCGAGGATGGCCTGGCACTCCGGGCCGAGGATGGACAGGTCCCGCGCCTCGTAGTGCGAGGCCGCGACCATCGCCTCGATCTGCAGCTGGTACTTCGGCTGGGTCCGTCCCCCGGTGACCGCGTAGGGGCGGACCAGCGAGCTTCCGCCGCCGACCGGTCCGGTGTCCGGCACGAACGGATCACGCGGAGGCGGAGCGAAGCCGGCGGCGAAGTCGAACTTCGGCCCGGACGGAGCAGCGCCCCGCCCGGCCGGGTCCACCCGCTCGGCTGGCTCCCACTTATCGCGACCGGGACCAGCCACTGCAGCCTCCTGTCACTGTCGGCCACCATTAGGCCAGCCGGGGGGCAGGCCCCCGCGTACTTCCGGCGTCAGCGCGCTGCCGACCCGCTCGACGAGCAGCGCCATCTCGTAGGCCACCAGGCCCATGTCACAGTCGGCCGAGGCCAGCACGGCGAGGCTGGAGCCGTCGCTGATCGCCATCACGACCAGCAGCCCGCGCTGCATCTCGACCACGGTCTGGGTAACGGCACCGCCCTCGAAGACCCGGGCCGCGCCCTGGGTCAGGCTGGTCAGGCCGGACGTGACCGCGGCCAGCTGGTCGACGCGGTCGGCCGGGAAGCCCTGCGAGAACGCCATCGGGAGCCCGTCCGCGGAGACCACGATCGCGTGCGCGACGGCGGGCACCCGCTCGACGAAGTTCGTGATCAGCCAGTTAAGGTCCTGCGCCGGTCGGACTAGCGGACTCACGGGCGCTCCTTCCTCTGTTGACGGGCACCGCGGCGCCCAGTGCACGGCTGCGCGCCGGTCATTTCGGCGACCGGCGGGCGGCCAGGTGGCGTTCCGACACTAAGCATGACCAACCAAGGCACTTCGTGCCACCCGTCATGGAGAACTGCCATCCTCTCCGCCGGAGCTGCCTGTTCCGGCCGCGGCCCGGCCTTCCCTGGGTGCCGCGCTGGAAGCTGGAGAAGCGGTCCCGGGTCGCGGCTGCGGATCGGGCCGGGGCGGGGGCCGCGGCGGGCTCCACGGCGGCCGTGCCGGGCACCAGGTTGGCCCTGCGGCACCCGCTTGGGCAGCCCGGCCGTGGTGACGCCGCTGGACGGACGGCTCGGCGGCCGCGGCGGCCGCCTGCCAGCCCTCGTCGGCCGGGCGAGGACCAGGTCGACGGCGCGGTGCCTCGGGCCGCGGGACCGTCCCGCCGACGTGCCGTTGCCGCGCGGCTCTCCTGCGGCGCCCAGCCGACGGAGCTGCGGCCGCGCCGGAACCAGTCAGACTCGACCGCCTCGAAGATGGGCAACCGGTACTCCGTCGTGAGATCGGCGGGCGGGATCACGACCTGATCGCCGCCAAGGCCAGGCTGGCCGGGCTCCCAGCTAAGCCCGTTCGGCGCGCTGGAGCCGCGTGCCGCCGGGCGCGGTGACCGGCGCGTTGAACACGGGCAGCGGACCCGAGCCGGCGGCCGCCCGGTCCTGGCCGGCCTGCGGCTCGCTGAGCGGCGGGCCGGCCCGGCGGCGGACGCCGGCGAGGCGGCGGGCTGGCCCGGAGCCGGGCTGCTGCCGAAGGCGTCGGCCGGGCCGGTGCCCCAGCCGGAGCCGCTGCCGAACATGTCGGTCGAGCTCGTGGAGCCGAACGGGCCGAGGGCGGCCTCCGTGCGGTCGACCTGGCGCTTGGGCAGCCCCGAGGTGCCGGTGCCGGACGTCCGGCGCCGTCGGGCTCGCGGGTCGCGCCGACCACTGGCCGGTGTCGGCGTCGCTGGACGGCCTGCCACTGCCCGGTGTCGGCGCCCGGCCGGGTCAGGCTCGCGGATGGCCTGCCACTGGCCGCTGTCCGCGGCGGCCGGGCCGGGCTCGCGGACGGCCTGCCACTGGCCGCTGTCGGCGGCGGCCGGGCCGGGCTCGCGGATGGCCTGCCACTGGCCGCTGTCCGCCGGGTCGGCGGATCCGGGCCGGGGCGGCCCGGACAGCGGGTCGCCCGGCTGGGGGCCGGACGGGAACGCGGGCATCGGGCCGGTGCTGGACGCCGCCCACGAGCCGGTGCCCAGCCAGGCCGCGGCCCGGCGCCGGGAACCCGGCGCGGCCCCAGCGCCGAGCCGTTCTCGCCGCCGCCGGGCTCCAGCGAGGCAGAACCGGGGCGCCCGGGCCGCGCTGACCTCCTGGGCGGTGGCCGCGCGCTCATCCACGGTGCCGGCCGGCCCTGGCTGGCCGGTCGAAGCCGACCGTGCCGGGCATGGCCGCGCCGGCCGCGTCGGGGTCGGGAGCCAGGTCCGGACGGGCTGGCCCCGTCCCGGCTGACGACCTCGTCGGGCAGCCAGACCAGCGCGGTCAGGCCGCCGGAGGCGGCCGGCCGCAGCCGGACCCGGATGCCGTGCCGGGCGGCCAGCCGGGCGACCACGAACAGGCCCATGCGGCGGGACACCGCGACGTCCACCACCGGCGGGTTGTCCAGCCGCCAGTTGGCGTGGGCCATCTCCTCGGCGCCCATGCCGACGCCCTGGTCGGTGATGTCGAGCAGGACGCCCCCGCTGCTGAGCAGGTGCCCGGAGATGGTGACCGGGGTCTCGGCCGAGGAGAACGAGGTGGCGTTCTCGGCCAGCTCGGCCAGCAGGTGGACGGCGTCGTTGACGGCGTGGCCGCGGACCGAGATGCCGGGCTGGACGTTCAGGCTGACCCGCTCGTACTGCTCGATCTCGGAGACGGCGGCGCGGAGCACGTCGACCAGCGCGACCGGCTGGTTCCACCGGCGCGACGAGTCGTGCCCGGCGAGGACCAGCAGGTTCTCGGAGTTGCGGCGCATGCGGGTGGCGAGGTGGTCCATCTGGAACAGGCTGCCCAGCCGCTCGGCGTCCTGCTCGCCCTGCTCCAGGTCGTCGATCAGGCGGATCTGCCGCTCGACCAGCGACTGGCTGCGGCGGGACAGGTTGACGAACATGGCGTTGACGTTGCCGCGCAGGGCCGCCTCGTTGGCGGCCAGCCGCAGGGCCTCGCGGTGGACCTGGTCGAAGGCCCGGGCGACTTCACCGATCTCGTCGGAGGAGTCGACGTCGATGGGCTCGACGGTGAGCGGGCCGCCGGACCCGTCGCGTCTCGCTCATCCGGCGCACCGTCTCCGGCAGCTGCAGGCCCGCGATCTCCAGCGCGCCCGCCCGCAGGCGGCGCAGCGGCCGCACCATCGACCGGCCGACCAGGCTGGTCAGGATCAGCGCCAGGCCGAGGACGATGGTGATGGCGGCGCCGATGATGACCGAGTCGAGGATCGCCCGGCGGCGCAGCGCGCTGGCCCGGCTGATCGCGGCGCTGACCGTGGCCTGCTCGACCCCGCGCAGCGCCTGGATCTTGCTGGTCATCTCGCTGGTCCACGCGGCCTGCGTCAGCCCGCCCGCGCCCGGTGGCTTGCCCTGCAGGGCCAGCTGCTCCTCGGCCTGCTCGTCGGTGGCCGCCTTGGCGATGGCCGGCGTGCTGAGAGCCTTGTTATAGAGGCTGTCTCCTGCGGCGACGGCCTCGCCGCGAACGCCGGCCCGATGTCGGTGCGCCGCCGCCGGGCGGTGCCCAGCGTCGGAGGCGATGCCGGGGCCGAACGTGTGCTGCTGGAGGCGCGTAGCCGAGGTCGGCCCGCTGCTGGGAGGTCTCCTCCTCGATCGGGAGATGACGCCGAGCTGCGCGCACGGTGCCGGCCAGGGCCGGGTCGCCGCTGTCCAGGGCGATGTCGTTGTCGATGTCGAGCAGCGTGTCGATGCTGGCGGTGTATGCGCGGCCAGGACCGCCAGTCGGCCGACGCGCTTGCCGAGCTGGGCGAGCTGGCCGAGGCGCGCAGCGCCGGCAGGCCGCCCAGGACGGCCCTGGCCCGGCTGGCGTCCTGCTGGACCTGGGCCGGGAAGGTCGATCCGATGTCGCTGAGCCCGGCCCTGACCGGGGCGACCCAGGCGGTCCGCGAGGGCGTGCGCCTGGCGCACCTGCCCGAGCTGCCGCCGCCGCGGCGGCCGACTTGCCGGCCGGATTGCTGGCCCAGGTAGATGGCGGTCAGGTCGCGCTCGTCCTCCAGCCGCGCGGCCAGCGTCGTGACCGCTCGAGCTGAGCCGGGCCAGCTGCTCGATCCGCTGGAACGTCAGCGCGCCCTGCACCGAGGAGACGATGCGCGTGCCGCCCAGCACGACGGCGGTCAGCGTGGGGATGGTGATCAGCAGCAGCAGGCGCGACCGCACCCGCCAGTTCTTCAGCGCGCGGCGCGAGGACGCGGGCCGGCCCCGGTCGGCCGGCGGGGCGGGGCGGGCCGGGCGCGGCGCGGGCGGCGGAGCAGCGGTGTCCGTAGCCGGGCTGGCCTCGCGGTCAGCAGGCGGGCTGGCGGTGACCCCGCCGCGGGGCGTGTTGTCTCGGGACGGCACAGCCTCTGTACCCCTTACCTGGGAACCGTTTACCTGGTTACCGTGGCGCGGCTCGGCACGGTGTGCCGCGGACGCACGGTGTGCGCGACACGGCGAACCTCCCGGATAACGACTCTGCATCACGGCACAGCCAAGCAGCCAGGCGCAACTCTAACCGGTAACCGGGTACCGCGACACCAATAGGGACACGAGCCCGGAAAACCGCTGTAACGTGATGTTTGCCCTAACACCTGGCAGCCTCAGGGTACTCTCCGGTGCTCGTGGGTTCAGCGAACTGTCGGGATCATCGGCGGATTTCCCGATGCCGGACTGACACGGCCCGGGGTGGGCTGGCCTGAACTCGGATCTGACCCGGTTAGCCCAGCCCGCTAGCCCGGCCGGGCTAGCCCAGCCGGTCGAGCCCCAGCTGCCGGGCCAGGACCATGCGCTGGACCTCCGACGTGCCCTCGCCGATCTCCAGCACCTTGGCGTCCCGGTAGAACCGGGCCACCGGGAACTCGTTCATGAACCCGTAGCCCCCGAACACCTGGGTCGCCGTCCCGCGCGTTGTCCATGGCCGCCTCCGACGCGGTCAGCTTGGCGATCGCCGCCTCCTTCTTGAACGGCTGGCCGGCCACCAGCCGGGCGGCCGCGTCGTACCAGGCCAGCCGGGCCAGGTGCGCGCGCGCCTCCATGTCGGCGATCTTGAACTGGATGGCCTGGTAGTGCCCGAGGTGGTGGCCGAAGGCCGAGCGCTCGGCGACGTAGCGCAGGCACTCGTCGACGCAGCCCTGGGCCAGCCCGGCGGAGAGCGCGGCGAGCGCCACCCGGCCCTCGTCCAGGGTCGGCAGGAACTGGGCGTAGCCGCGGCCGGGCTCCCCCAGCAGGTTCCCCGCGGGTACCCGGCAGCCGGCGAAGGACAGCTCACGGGTGTCGGAGGCCCGCCAGCCGACCTTGGAGTACTCGCGGCTCACGGCGAACCCGGGCGTCCCGGCCGGCACCATGATGGCCGATATCCCGGCCCGCGCCCCGGCCTCCGAGCCCGCCGGGCCGGTGATGGCCAGGACCGTCACCACCGACGTGATCGAGGTACCGGAGTTGGTGATGAACGACTTGGAGCCGTCGATGACCCACTCGTCGCCGTCCCGCCGGGCGGTGGTGCGCATGCCGCCGGGGATGTCCGAGCCGCCGCCCGGCTCGGTCAGCCCGAACGCGGCCAGCCGCTCGCCCCGGCACAGCGGCGGCAGCCACTGCTCCCGCTGGGCGGCCGAGCCGAACCGGTAGATCGGCATGGCGCCGAGCGCCACCCCGGCCTCCAGGGTGATGGCCACCGACGAGTCGACCCGGGCCAGCTCGTGCAGGGCCAGGCAGAACGCGAAGTAGTCGCCGCCCATGCCGCCGGCGTCCTCGGGAAAGGGCAGCCCGAACAGCCCGAGCTTGCCCATCTTGTCGATCAGGGGGTAGGGGAACGCCCCTCGTTCATAGTAATCGCCGATCACCGGCGCGACCTGCTCGCGGGCGAAGTCCCCGACTGCGGAGCGGAGCGCCTCCTGCTCGTCGTTGAGCGCGAAGCCGACCATGGACACGATGGTACCGGCCGGCGCGGGCCGCTCGGGGATCCCCCAAGGTACCCCCGGAACGGGACGGAACGACCCGACGGCGTAAGGTCCGGGCACCCG
Organism: uncultured Actinomycetota bacterium; assembly: GCA_963731085.1. GTDB lineage: Bacteria > Actinomycetota > Actinomycetes > Streptosporangiales > Streptosporangiaceae > DASUBV01. The sequence continues at coordinate 101,624 of CAVSUF010000018.1, read as the reverse complement.
GGGGCAGGCGCTGCACGTTACTCTCTCGTGCAGTGGCCCCGCCGCGCAGCCGGGGTCATGGCCGCAGCGGAGCCCGCGACCAGTCGGTGGAGGACGAGATGGCGAACCTGACGTGCCCGACCTGCGCAGCCGTGGTCAAGCCCGTCGACCTCATCTGCTTCACCTGCGGCGCCAACCTGCCCCGGGCCGGGGCCTGGGAAGACGACCAGCCCGCGCCGACGACGATCATGCAGGAGTACCTGAAGCGGCGAGGACCAGCCCGCCCGGATCTCCTCCTCGGTGCTGCGGCTGTCGCTTCCCGACCGGGAACGTGGAGGTGCCCGCCGGGACCTCGCTGCTGCTCGGGCGCGACCCGGCCGAGTCGCTGGTGGCCGCGGCGTTCTCCCAGTACGAGAACGTCTCGCGGCGGCACGCGACCGTCACCGTGGACGACAACGGGCACGCCAGCATCCGCGACGAGCACTCCACCAACGGGACGTTCGTGAACGGCGACCGGGTGCTGCCGGGCACCGCGGTGCGGCTGGCCGACGGCGACGTGGTCCGCCTGGCCGCCGACGCCACCGCCGAGGTGCTGCTGCCGCGCCAGGAGCAGGACCCCTCCGAGCTCAGCCGCCCCGACGCCCCGCCCGCCCCGTAGCCGCGCCCGGGCCCTGGCGCCCGCGGGACGGCGCACCCCGTAACCTGATCGTTGTGCGACAGCCGGTCCACGGACACCTGGTGTTCACGGCGCACGCGCCGTGATCGACCTCGACCTGACCTGGCACGAGGCCGCTGCCGTCGCGGGCGGCCTGGCCGTCAGCGACGGTGTGGCTGCGCCGGTCGCGCCCGCCCCCGCCTCGTCGCGCTCAGCACCGGCACCCGGGAGAGCGCCCTCATCCTGGCGCTGTTCGCGCTGTGGCAGTACGCCGGCTCGTTCGGGCTGCTCATGGGGCCGGGCGGCGCGCGTGGGCCGGTCGCGCTGGATCTGGCACGTCGAGCGCCTCGTGGGCCTGCCCAGCGAGACGACGGTGCAGCACGCTGTTCCTGCCGCACCCGCTGCTGGTCCAGTTCTTCAACCTCTACTACCTGACAGCCTGCACTTCCCGGTGCTGATCGCCTGCATGGTCTGGCTGTTCGTCCGGCACCGCGAGCGCTACCGGCGGCTGCGCACCACGCTCGTCGCGTTCACCGGCATCTCCCTGCTGATCCAGCTCATCCCGGTGGCCCCGCCCCGGATGCTGCCGGGCACCGGCCTGGTGGACACCGCGGTGCTGTATCACCAGTCGGTCTACGCCAGCACGGCGGGCTTCAACGCGGACGAACTGTCGGCCATGCCGTCGGTGCACGTCGGCTGGGCGGCGCTGGTGGCGATCGCCGTGATCACCACCGTCCGGACCCGGTGGCGCTGGCTGGCGCTCCTGTACCCGGCCCTGACCACCCTGGTGGTGGTGGCCACGGCCAACCACTTCTGGCTGGACGGCATCGTCGCCCTCATCGTGCTCGGCATGGCGGCGGCCGGGCAGGTGGCGGGCCGCCGGGCGCTGGCCGCCGCGCGCCTGCGGCACGCGAATCCGGGGTCAGTGGGCTCAGGGGCTGCGGAATCCGAGGCCAGAACGGCAAATTCAGGTCTATATCCGGAGGGGCCGACATGGGATGATCCAGGTGACGATCCTCCCAGAAGTCACAGAGGTCCCAATGGCGACAACAGCGCCGGAGCAGACGAGCCGCGGTCTGCGGCGGAACGCGATCGGTCTGCGTGAAGTCACCTTCCAGAGCATCACGGACATGGCGCCGGGGGCCGCCATCGCCGCCTCCATCCCGGCGGGCGCCGCGTTCGCGGGCGGGTGGCCTCCCGCTGTCCGTCCTGTTCGCCCTGATCGCCTGCCTGTTCTGCGCGTGGTCGATCGGCCTGCTGGCCCGCGAGATGCCGTCGGCCGGCTCCCTGGCCACCTACGCGGCCCGCGGCCTGCACCCGGCCGCCGGCTTCCTGGTGGCCTGGGGCTACGTGCTGGTCGGGTTCCTGATCCCGCCGCTCGTGCTCCTCCAGCTCGGGTTCACCACGGCCGGCACGCTGAACTCGGAGTTCCACAGCTACCCGGCCAACCTGTGGTGGCCGTGGGCACTGGCCGGGGCGGTCATCGTGCTGATCGCCGGGCTGTACGGGGTCCGGGCCTCGACCGGGCTGGGCACCATCCTGGGCCTGTTCGAGATCGGCGTGTTCGTGGTCCTGGCCGTCTTCCTCATCGTGCACGCGGGCAGCCACAACACGCTCAGCGTGTTCGGCACGAAGTACACGCCCAAGGGCTTCAAGGGCATCTCCGGGGTGATCGGCGGGTCGGTCTACACGGTGCTGGCCTTCGGCGGCTTCGAGGGCGCGGCCCCGCTGGCCGAGGAGGCCCGCAACCCGCGCAAGACCATCCAGCGCGCGGTGCTGCTGGCCACCCTCTGCATCGGCGCCCTGTACGTGTTCACCACCTACGCGGTGGACGTCGCGTTCGGCCCCGGCAAGTTCACCGCGTTCGCGGCCGAGACCGGCAACGCCTCGTGGGAGGGCCTGGCCCGGTCGCTGTACGGGCTGTTCTGGTTCTTCGTCTTCCTGGCCATCGTGAACTCGACCATCGCCAACGCCAACGCCGGGGTGAACGTCTCCAGCCGGACCGCGTTCGCGATGGGCCGGATCGGCGCGTTCCCGCGGTTCCTGGCCCAGGTCCACCCGCGCCACCACTCCCCCGTCCCGGCCATCCTGACCGGCTTCGTCATCACGGTCGCGGTGACGCTGGGGCTCGGCCTGGGCTACGGCCCGACCGAGGCGTTCTTCATGGTCGGCACCGGGCTGGTCATCATCCTGGCCGCGATCTACATCCTGATGAACGCGGCCTGCATCGGTTACTTCGCCCGTCTCCGGAAGCTTGCACCCGGTATCGCACCGTCCTCATCCCGCTGCTGGGCATCGCCGCGTTCGTGCCCGCCTGGCTGACCTCAGCCGGCATCAAGGCGTTCTCGTTCGTCGCGCCGCTGTCGGCCCCGGTGTCCTACATGGGCCCGGCGGTCGGGATCTGGATGATCCTCGGGGTGATCTACCTGATCTTCCTGTACCGGACCGCGCCGGAGCGGGTCACCCAGGTCGGCCTGGTCCACCTCGACGACGCGGGCTGACCCCGCGGCGGACTGCGCGGGGCTGGCGGGCTGCGACCCCGGCCAGCCCGCCAGCCAGCCCGCCATGATCGTGACCGTGTTTACGTAAACATGTACGGACAATCGGTCACGATCATGGTCAGCGCACTTCTGGCGCGGCCCTAAGCCGCTATTCGGACGGTCATCGGGCGCCACGCGGGGATCAGCCCGCGCCACGCGACTGCCGGACCCCGAGAAGCGGCCTAGTGATGGTGGCCGCCGCCGTCGCCACCGCCTCCGCCGCCCCCGCCGTGGTGGCCGCCGCTGTGGCCACCGCCACTGCCGCCGCCCGCGCCGTGGTGGCCGCCGCCACTGCCGCTCGCGTGATGGGCCGCCGCGACGGCGGCGTGCGTGGCCGCCTGAACCGCCGCGTGGGTGGCTGCGTGCACGGCAGCGCTGGTCGCGGCCTGGGTGGCAGCGTGCGTGGCGGCGTGGGCCGCCGCCTGCGTGGCGCCCTGGGCCGCCGCCGCCGCGCCCTGCGCCCCCGCCGACGCCGCGTCCTGGGCCGCCGCCGAGGCCGCGCCCTGGGCCTCCCAGCGGGCCGGTCCCTCGGCCGCCGCCGAGGCCGCGCCCTGGGGCGCCCCGTGGGCCGCGCCCTGGGGCGCGGCGTGCGTGGGGCCGGGTGCCGCGTCGTGTGCGGGTCGGTGCGGCGGACCGTGACTGGCCAGGGCGGAGCCCGGGGGAAGGTCCTGGCTGGGGGTCTGGGCCAGCACGGTGTCCCGGCCGTCTCGCCAGGCGGCTGCGCGGGCCGGGGCGGCTGCGCCGGCGACGGGCGCGCCGGGGATGACAGAGCCGGGCGAGGCGGTCCAGCGGCCCTGGCCGACCTGGCGCAGCCGCTCTTGGGCCTGCGGCCAGCCGTAGTACAGGGTCCGGTCCAGGCCGGCCGCGCAGGCCAGGCCGGCCAGCGCGGCGGCGGTGACGTCGACCCACCCGGCGGAGGAGGCGATCGCGTCCAGCCGGGCGCGGGCCTCGGCGACCCGGTCGGGAGCCGTGACCTTGTAGCGCCGGGCGCCGAACAGGCTGCCCCGGCCGGGGACCAGGACGCCCGCGTAGATCAGCCGGCCGAGGTAGCCCTCGCGGGCCTTGCGGCGCGACTTGGCCATCCACCACCGGGCCGACCGGGGCGCCCGCAGCGCGGTGATGTCGGCCAGGGCGGCGTCGAGATCGGGGTCGCCGGCCGGCGCGGCGTCCTCGACGTGGATGGTGTCCGCGATGATGATGACCCGCCCGGCGGCGGCCAGCCGGACCAGCTCGGAGCCCATGACCGCGCGGTCGAGCCGCCCGACGTCGGGGATATCGCCGTGCGGGCGGATGGACAGCAGGATCAGGTCCTCGGCCAGGCTCGCCAGTCCCCCGTCAGGCATGCTCATGCCGCGAACCTTAGCCCGCCGCCCGCCCCCCGCAAGACCCGCGGAGGTGACATTCAGGTCGCGGTCAGGCAGGTTGCGGTCAGGAGCCCGCGGCCAGGAACCGGCGGACGTCGGCGGCGTCGGCGTCCAGGTCCGCGCGGGCGCCGTCCGGCAGGTCCTCCAGCCAGTTCATCGTCACCGTCCCGGCGGCCAGCCCCCAGGTCGCCACGGCCTTGCCGTCGACCAGCGCGAACGGGCGGAACATGCCGTTGATCGTGACGATGCCCCGGTGCGGGCCGAGGACCGGCTCGCGGGACACCCAGCCGTGCAGCAGCGGGTCGAAGGAGCCGAGCAGCCGGGGCGGCGGCACCCCCGGCTCGCGCGGCGCTCCGGCCAGGTCGACCAGTCCCGTCCGGCGCGCTGGTCCAGCTGGCCCGCGATGGCGGCCAGGCCGCGGCGGGCGGCGCCCAGCGGCAGGCCCGACCACCTGGCCAGGTCCCGGTCGCCGGCCGGGCCGTGCCCGGCCAGGTAGCGCGCGGCCAGCTCGGCCAGGGCGCGCGTCCCGGTCGAACGGCGGCGGCGGCGCCCAGCCAGTCCCGGACCAGCACGTAGGCGTGCTCGGTCGCCGGCCATCGGCCCGCGCACCGTGACCGACGCGCAGGCTGGCCAGCAGCAGCACGTGGACCAGCGCCTGGCCCTGCGGTGCGCACCCCGGCAGCGGCGATCCGGTCGCGCAGCTGCGGCCGGGTCAGCGGCCCCTCGGCGGTCAGCGCCGCCTCGATGACCGCGACGGCCTTGTCGGCGTCGGCCGGGCGTGACGCCCTCCTGGGCCAGCCGCCGGGCGTTGGCGGTGCCGCAGCCGCGGGGTGAGCAGCGGGTGCAGCCACCAGTAGTCCTCGGCGCGGACCAGGTGCAGGGTGCCCCGGTTCAGCCAGGTGATCAGCAGCGAGCGGTCGGCGGTCAGCGCCCGGTCCACGTCGGCGGCGGTCAGCCCGGCCGACCGGGGCCGGATGGCCAGCCGGGCGCCGCGCGGGTCCTGGGCCTGGACGGCCAGCAGCCGGCCGGTCACCGCCTCCGGCGTGCGGGCCGGCTCGCCGGTCAGCAGCTGGGCGGCGAACCGCTCGGTGATCATCGCGGCGGGAGCCGGGTCACCGCTCGCTGTCCAGGGCGGTCATCTGGCCGGGGTCGTACCGGTCCCCGGCCACCGCGCCCGGCCGGGACGGCCGCGTCGATCTCGGCCAGGTCGGCCTCGGTCAGCCGCAGCCGCAGCGCGCCCAGGGCCTCGGCCAGCCGGTCCCGGCGCTTGGTGCCGATCAGCGGGATGATGTCGTCGCCGCGCGACAGCACCCAGGCGAACGCCAGCTGCGCGGCGGTCGCCCCGGACCGGTCCGCGACCTGCTCCAGCGCGGTCACCAGGTCGAGGTTGCGGCGCAGGTTGTCGCCCTGGAACCGGGGGAACCGGGCGGCCCGCGGGTCGCCGTCGGCGATGGCCCGGGCGCTGGCCGGGCTGAGCAGGCCCCGGGACAGCACGCCGTAGGCGGTCACGGCGATGCCCAGCTCGCGGACGACGGGCAGCACCTGGGCCTCGATGTTCCGGCTCATCAGGGAGTACTCGATCTGCAGCGCGCTGACCGGGTGCACCGCGTGGGCGCGGCGGATGGTGTCGGCACCCATCTCGGACAGGCCCAGGTGGCGGACGTAGCCGGCCTGGATCATCTCGGCGATCGCGCCGACGGTCTCCTCGATCGGCACCCGCGGGTCCAGCCGGGCGGGCTGGTACAGGTCGACGTAGTCGGTGCCCAGCCGGGTCAGCGTGTAGGCCAGCGCGCTCTTGACCGCCGCCGGGCTGGTGTCGTAGCCGACGAACCGGCCCGCCGGGTCCCGCTGGCCGCCGAACTTGACGCAGATGAACGCGGCCGACCGGTCGGCGCCGCGCAGCGCGTCGCGCAGCAGGAGCTCGTTGTGGCCCATGCCGTAGAAGTCGCCGGTGTCCAGCAGCGTGACCCCGGCGTCCAGGGCGGCCCGGATGGTGGCGGCGGACTCCGCCTCGTCGGCCGGGCCGTAGACGCCGGACATGCTCATCAGGCCCAGGCCCGCCCGGGAGACCTCCGGGCCGCCCCGGCCCAGCGCCACCGTGTCAACCGTCGCGGGACCGGTCACCACTCCGCCACCTCCTGGCTGCTCGCGTCCCGACGAGGCTATCGCCGGCCGCCCGTCAGGACCGGAATACTGCCTCGCCCGACACGAACGTGGCGGCCGCCCGCACCCCGGCCAGGTCGGCGGCCGGGATGGCGAACGGGTCCGGGTCCAGCACGACCAGGTCGGCCAGCAGGCCGGGGCGGATGCGCCCGGTCCCGGCGTCCAGGTGGTTCACGTAGGCCGAGCCCAGCGTGTAGGCGGCCAGGGCCTCGGCCAGGTCCAGCCGCTGGCCGGGCAGGAACGGCTCGGCTCGGCCGGTCGCCCGGCAGCGTCCGGGTCACCGCGACGTGGATGGCCCGCATCGGGCTGGCGCTGGTCACCGCCCAGTCGCTGCCGGCGGCCAGCCGGGCGCCCGCGTCGAGCAGGTCGCGGAACAGGTACTGCCGGGCCGCCCGGCCGGGGCCGATGAACGGGATGGTCAGCTCGTCCATCTGCGGCTCGTGCGCCGCCCACAGGGCCTGCATGTTGGCGGTCACGCCCAGCCCGGCGAAGCGGGGCACGTCGCCGGGCTGGATGATCTGCAGGTGGGCGATGTGGTGCCGGTGGCCGCCGCGTCGCCGGGCCGTTGGCCGCCCGCGGCCGCGGCCACCGCGTCCAGCGCCTCGCGGACGGCGCGGTCGCCGATGGCGTGGAGGTGGACCTGGAAGCCGTGGGCGTCCAGCGCGGTCACGTACCGCGCCAGCGCCTCCGGGTCGACGTAGCGAGTGCCCGGACCGCGTGCGCCGCGGTCATGCTGGCGGCGGGGTCCAGGTACGGGTCGATCAGGGCGGCGGTGAAGTTCTCCAGCACCCCGTCCTGCATGATCTTGACGGTGCCGGCCGTGAAGCGGCCGGCCGTGGCCGCGCTCGCGCCGGGCCAGGATCTCCGGCAGCTGCGCCGGCGTCGCGGTCGCGGTCCCACCACAGCGCGCCGCGCACCCGGGCGGTGAGCCGGCCGCTGGCCGCCGCCTCCAGGTAGGCCTCCAGCGGGTCGGGCGAGCCGAGGTAGTCCCCGATGATGGCGTCCTGCCAGGCGGTGATGCCGCGCTCGTGCAGGTGCCGCTGGGCCAGCAGCAGCCCGTCGACCCGCTCGGCCAGGGTGGCCGCCGGGACCAGGCGCCGACCAGGCTGGCGGCGCCCTCGTGCAGGGTGCCCTGCGGGCCGCCGCCGGCCTCGCGCTCGATCCGGCCGTCGGCCGGGTCCGGGGCGGCGGCGTCGATCCCGGCCAGGGCCAGCGCCCGGGAACTGGCCCAGGCGCCGTGAAAGTCCCGGTTGACCAGGTAGGCGGGCCGGTCACCGACGACGGCGTCGAGGGCCTGGCGGCTCGGGGTGCCGCCGTCGAACCACTCCATCCGCCAGCCGCCGCCGGCGATCCACTCCTGGCCCGGGTTCGCCCGCGCGTAGGCGTCGATCCGGCCCAGCGCCTCGTCCAGGGTCCGGGCGCCGATCAGGTTGCAGCCGATCATGGTCAGCCCGGCGAAGGCCGGGTGCACGTGGGCGTCCTGGAAGCCGGGCAGCAGCGCCCGGCCGCGCAGGTCGAATACCTCGGTGCCCGGCCCGGCCAGGTCGCGCACGGCGGGGTCGGCGGCGTCACCGACGGCGGTGATCCGCTCGCCGGTGACGGCCACGGCGGTGGCCGGGCGGCCGCCCGGCCCGGCGGCGCGGACCATCCGCCGCCCGGCGGCGTCCGGGGTGTACACCGGGCCGCCAGTGAAGAGCAGGTCAGCGGGCATTCCGGGATCCTTCCTGCGGGCCGCCTGAACGCCGGCTGCGCGACACGCTCGGAAACCGAGCCGTAACCGACCGGCATACCGCGAACGACGCGAATCAGAATAAAATCGTGCTCAGTCTGGCCGGAATCCCGTGAAGGACGCCCCCGTGGACCCTGAACCTGCCGTCCTGGCCAGTCTGCGACGGGCCGTGGAGGCCATGCCGGACGACGCCGGACTGCGATTGCACCTGGCCGGCCTGCTGCTGGACGCCGGCCAGCGGGACGAGGCCATCCGCCATCTTGGCGCGATCGTGCACGCCGACCCCGGCAACGCGGCGGCGCTGGCCCTGCTGGTCCGGGCCTCGGGCGGGGGCGCCCCGGCCCCGGACCGGCCCGCGCCGGACCGCCCGGCACCCGACCGGCCCGCCCCCGACCGGCTGGCCCCCGACCTGCTTGGCGCGGAGCAGTCCGGCCCGAGGCGCGCCGGCCGGCGGACGGCGGGTTCGACTGGGCTGAGGCCGAGACGGAGTTCCGGGACAGCCTGCCGCCGATGTTCGTCAGCGACGGCGCGGCCGGGGCCGGCGCCGTGCCGGAGGCCGGGCGACGCGGAGCGGCCGGCCCTGGCCCTGGCCGACGTGGCCGGGATGACCGAGGTCAAGGCCCGGCTGGAGGCGGCGTTCCTGGCCCCGCTGCGCAACCCGGAGCTGCGCCGCCTGTACAGGATGAGCCTGCGCGGCGGGCTGCTGCTGTACGGGCCGCCGGGCTGCGGCAAGACGTTCATCGCCCGCGCGGTGGCCGGCGAGCTGGGGGCGCAGTTCCTGACCGTGTCGTTCGCCGACGTGATCGACATGTACGTGGGCCAGAGCGAGCGCAACATCCGCCAGCTGTTCGACAGCGCGCGGCGCCGGGCCGCCATGCGTCCTGTTCCTCGACGAGGTCGACGCGATCGGGCAGAAGCGCAGCCAGCTGCGCAACTCGGCCATGCGCAGTGCCGTCAACCAGCTGCTGCTGGAGCTGGACGACGTGGCCGGCGGCCAACGAGGGCGTGTTCGTGCTGGGGGCCAGCAACCACCCGTGGGACGTGGACAGCGCGCTGCGCCTGCCGGGCCGGTTCGACCGGATGCTGCTGGTCCTGCCGCCGGACGCGGCGGCCCGGGAGGCGGTGTTCCGGTTCCACCTGCGCGGACCGGCCGGTGGCCGGCATCGACCTGGCCCGGCTGGCCGCCCTGACCGACGGCTACTCCGCCGCCGACATCGCGCATGCCTGCGAGTCGGCCGCCGAGCTGGCCCTGCTCGACTCGGCCGCGCACCGGCGACATCCGGATGATCGGGCAGGCCGACCTGGTCGCGGCCGTCGCCGACGATCACCCCGTCGATCGGCCCGTGGTTCGACATCGGCCCGCAACGTGGCGCTGTTCGCCAACGAGGGCGGTGCCTACGACGACCTGGCCGCCTACCTGAAGAAGCGGAAGCTGCTGTGACCCGCGGATGATCCGCCGACCCGACCGCCGACCTGATCCGGGCCGCGGCCATGATCGAGCTGGGCCGGTTCGACGACGCGGCCCGGCTGCTGGCCGCCTCGGTGGCGGCCGCGCCGGACCGGGCGCGGGCCTGGTCGCTGCTGTCCCGGGCGCACCTCGGCGCGGGCCGCTGGGCGAGGCGCTGACCGCGGCGCGGCGGGCGATCGCCACCGACCCGGCCGATCACTGGCCGTTCCGGCTGGCCAGCACCGCGCTGGTCAGCCTGGGCCGGGGGGCCGAGGCGCTCACCGCGGCGCTGGAGGCCCGGCGGCTGGCGCCGGACGTGTGGCGCTCGCACGTCTGCCTGGCTCAGGCGGCCATCGCGGCCGGGCAGCCGCCGCTGGCCGCCGAGGCCGCGGCGCGGGCGCTGGCGCTGGCCCCGGAGGAGCCGGACGTGCAGTTCACCGCCGGGAAGGTGGCCCTGTCCGGCGGCGACCTGCGGCAGGCCCGGGCGCATCAGCACGCCGCGCTGGCCCTCGACCCCGGCCATTCCGCGGCCATCAACGAGCTGGGCCGGATCAGCCTGCGCGAGCAGGACATCGGGGGCGCGGCGGGATATTTCCTGCGCGCCGCGCGGGCCGCGCCGGGAGTCGGGATCTTCGGCCGGAATACGGAGATCGCGCTGGCCAAGGTGCTGACCAACATCACCGTGCTGGCCGCGATGGTGATCGCGGCCGGGATCGTGCTGGCGGTGGACGGCCGCGCCGGGTCGACCGCGGCCTCGTTCGCCATCGTCATGCTGGGCGGAGCGGCGGTCGGCTACGCCGCCTTCCAGCTGCGCGGGGTGCCCCCGGACGGGCGCCGCCACCTGGGCCGGATGCTGCGCCGGCGGCACTGGCTGCTGACGGTCGCCGGCATCGTCGCGGTCATCGACGGCCTGGCCGTCGCGGCGGCCCTGGCGGCCGGCTCCGCGCTGCCCGCGGGCTCGCCCCTGGCCCCGGTGGTCATCGCCATCGTCGCCGTGACGGCGGCCCGGGCCGTGGTCACGGTCATCATCCGCGCGTCGCGACGCGCGATCCGGTAAACGGGCATGCCGCAGCCGCCCCGGCCGCGGCGGCCGGGGCGGCTTGCACCCGGCTGGTCATGCTGGGCTCACGCGGCGGTCAGGCCGCGCACTCCCGGCAGACCAGCTGGTTGCCGCGGGTCTCCGCGAGCTGGCTCCTGTGGTGCACGAGGAAACAGCTGGAGCAGGTGAACTCGTCGGCCTGCCGCGGAATGACCCGGAAGGACAGTTCCTCGTTGGACAGATCCGCGCCCGGAAGCTCCAGGGACTCGGCCACGTCGTCGGGGTCGAGGTCGATGACCGTCGACGACTTGTCCATCCGGCGAGCCTGAAGCTCCTGCAGGCTGTCCTCGGTTAGCTCGTCGTCCGTCTTCCTCGGGCTGTCGTAGTCGGTAGCCATCTTGGGCCCTAACCCTCCATCTTCACTAAGCTCGTCGCGCGGATGTAACGCTCGGGGAGCCTCGGTTGTGCCCGATTCCGGCGGCGAATTCTTCCACGTCCGGGGCCGCGGTACACCCGTGCGCGGAGCCGAGCCTGCCGTGTCGGGGGTCGGGATGCCCGCAGCACGGCCGTTCCTCCCCTAATGTCATGCCGCGCGGCGGCGCGTCCCCCGGCGGACAGCCGGGCCGTTGAGGGTGCATTTTGGCAGGATTTACTCAACCGTGAACCACAAAGTGCGTATGGTACGAACCACCCATCGTGCCGCTCAATGAAGACCACGGGGGAGGTGGTCTGTGCCCAACGTCACTCCGCTGCGGGCAGATGATCCGGATCGCATCGGCCGGTACCGCCTGGCGGGCCGGCTGGCGGGCATGCCCGGTACCGGGCCGTTCTACCTGGCCGCCGGGCCCGACGGGCCGGAACTTGCCGTCCGGCTGCTGAGCGGGGCCTGGACGCATGACGCGGCCGCGCGGGACCGGTTCGCGGCCGAGGCCGACTCGGCCCGGCGGGTGCCGCCGTTCTGCGCCGCCCGGGTCGTGGATTTCGGCGCCGAGGACGACTACGCCTTCCTGATCAGCGAGTACGTCGCCGGGCGGTCGCTGCTGGAGGCCGTGGAGGACAGCGGCCGGCGGCGCGGGCCGGAACTGGAGGCGCTGGCCATCGGGGGCGCGACCGGGCTGGCGTCCGTGCACCAGGCCGGCCTGGTGCACGGAGGTTTCGGGCCGGGGCACCTGATCCTGAGCGCCGAGGGGCCGCGGATCATCGAGTTCGGCATCACCCCGCCCTACGGCCAGGCCACCCCGGCCGCGGACATGCTGGCCTGGGCGCAGACGATGGTGTTCGCGGCCACGGGCCGCCCGCCGTCCACGCTGGCCGACCTGGCCGCCCTGCCCGGGGTGCTGCGCGACCTGGTCGGGGACTGCCTGTCCGGTGACCCTGGTGACCGGCCGGAGGCCCGGGACGTGGTGCTGGCGCTGCTGGGCGAGGGGGCGCCGACGGCCGGGACGCTGGCCGAGGGCTCCCGCCGGGCCGCCCAGCTCACCGAGGCGGCCCAGCGCGCCGCCGCCGAGCGGGAGGACCGGCTGGCCCGCCCGGCCGGCCGCGGAGCCGAGGGCAGCGGGCCGGGGCACCGCACCCCGCCGCGGCCCGACCGGCCGGGCGGCAGCCGGCGGGCGGGCGGGCCGCCGCCGGGCGGATCCGGGCGCCGGGTTCCGGTCATCCCGGTCGTCCTGGCCGTGGTGCTGGTCCTGGCGATCGTCGTGGTGGTGGTCAAGGTGGTCACCGGGGGCTCGGGCGGCCCGCCGGCGGCCAGCCCCGGCGGCCCGTCCACCAGCCCGGTCTCGTCCACCGGCAGCGCGTCGCCGTCCGCCAGCCCGACGGTCCCGGCGGCGTTCGCGGGGACCTGGCAGGGGTCGGTCCAGCAGCAGGGCCGGCGGCGTGATCCTCCAGGTCAGCATCAGCCTGACCGAGGGCGCCCCCAAGGGCACCATCAGCTACGCCGGCGCGGGCGGCTTCTCGTGCTCCGGCGAGCTGGACGCGGACCCGTCCCGCGGCAGCGCGCTGAGCCTGGCCCAGGGCATCATCAAGGGGCAGAAGGCGTGCTTTAACGGGACCGTGACGCTGACTGGCGGCAGTTCCGCCAGCGCGCTGTCGTTCACCTTCCGCGGCGCGGGCGCCCCGCCTATCACCGGCACGCTGGCCAGGAGCTAAGCCGCTACTCGTCCCGCTCGGGGTCCAGGCCGGCCAGCAGGTCGTGCAGGTCGCCGAACAGGCCCGGCCCGGCCGCGATGGTCATCGACTCGCTGGCCGGGCGGCCGTGCAGGCCGTCCACCCGGGCGCCCGCCTCGCGGGCGATGAGCCCGCCCGCGGCCACGTCCCAGGGATGCAGGCCGCGCTCGTAGAAGGCGTCCAGCGCGCCGGCCGCCACCGAGCACAGGTCGACGGCGGCGGCCCCGGCCCGCCGGATGTCCCGCACCCGGGGCAGCAGGGCGGCCACCACCTGGCCCTGCACGGTGCGCCGCCCCGCCGAGTAGCCGAACCCGGTGCCGACCAGCGCGTCGGCCAGGCCGACGCCCGCGGTGCAGGACAGCGGCCGGCACCCGCCGCCCGTCCCGCCGGCCGGATCCGGGACGGCGCGCAGCCACGCCCCGGCCCCGAGGACGGCGCTGAACAGGCTGCTGCCGCAGCGGCACGAATACCGCCCCGGCCACCACCGTGCCGTCGGCCTCGGCGGCGACGCTGACCGCCCAGTCCGGCAGCCCGTACAGGTAGTTCACCGTCCCGTCCAGCGGGTCGACGATCCACCGGATGCCCTCGGCTGCCGGGCGCGCCGGACTGGCCGCCCTCCTCGCCCAGGATGGCGTCGCCGGGCCGGGCGGCCAGGATCCGGGTCCGGATCAGCTCCTCGGCGGCCTGGTCCATCTGGGTCACCACGTCGGTGGGGCTGGACTTGGTCTGCACCACCCGGGCCTGGCCGTGCCGGGCGCTGAGCAGGTCGCCCGCCTCGGTCGCGACGCTGCAGGCCAGCTCGGCCAGGGCAGCGTGGCTGGCGATGCTCACCCGGCCGCCCGGGTGGCGGCGCCGTGGCCCGCGCCGGCCGTGACGCTCAGCGCGCAGCACCCGGCCGCCCGGCAGTAGCCGGCGGCGCTGGCCGGGCCGTCATCAGCCGGGCCGGGGACGCCGGGCGGCTCGGCCGGCGGGCTGGCCTGCCACTGCCGGACCAGGTCGGTGATCATCGCCACGAAGGGGGCGCTGACCCCGGGCGTCCGCGCCCGGGCGAACGGCAGCCCCAGCCGCCCGGCCGTCTGCGCCGCCTCCAGGTCCAGGTCGAACTTGACCTCCATGTGGTCGGAGACGAAGCCGATCGGCACCACCGCCACCGCCCGCGACCCGGCGGCGGCCAGGTCCTCCAGGCAGTCGTTGACGTCCGGGACCAGCCACGGCTGGGACGGCGGGCCGCTGCGGCTGGAGTAGGCCACCCGCCACGGCCGGCGGGTGCCCAGCCGGCCCGGCGATCAGCGCCGCCAGCTCGGCCAGCTGGGCCGGGTAGGCGCCGCCGTCCGGGCCGCTGGCCTCGGCCATGGCGTCGGGGATGCTGTGCGCGGTGAAGACCAGGTCGGCATCGTCGCGGACCGACGGCGGCAGCGAGGCCACGGCCGCCGCCGCGGTGGCGGCGAACGCGTCGGCGAAGCCGGGGTGGCGGTAGTACGGGGTGATCTTGTCGATCCGCGGGGCGGCCGGGCCGGCGGCGGCCCGGGCCTTGTCGATGTCATCCAGGTACTGCCGGCAGCTGGAGTACGAGCTGTAGGCCGACGTGGCCACGGCCAGGGCGCGGGTGACGCCGTCGGCGGCCATCTGCGTCACCGTGTCGGCCAGGTAGGGCGCCCAGTTCCGGTTGCCCCAGTAGACCGGCAGGCTGATCCCGGACGCCGCGAAGTCCTGCCGGATCGCGGCGAGCAGGTCCCGGCACTGCTGGTTGATCGGGCTGACCCCGCCGAAGTGGTAGTAGTGCTCGGCTACCTCGGCCAGGCGGCTGTCCGGGATGTTCCGGCCCGCGGTCACGTTGCGCAGGAACGGCATCACGTCCTCCGGGCCTTCCGGGCCGCCGAAGGAGACGAGCAGAAACGCGTCATAAGCTGACATCTTTGTTAACCTTGCAGTTGTCGCAGGTAGGAGCCCAGCAGGCTCCGCTGGAGTCAGGGCAAAGTCAGGGTTGGAGTGGATCATGACTCGTCGTCAGGGAACGATCCTGAAGAAGTGCGAATGCGCCAACCAGGAGCGATGCCACCACAAGTGGACCCTACGCTACTGGGCTGACGGCCGGCAGCGTGAACTGAGCTTTTCGGACGAACTGGACGGAAGTGGTCGGCAGCGCTATGGGTCAGGCAAGAGGCTAGCGCAGGATGCGCAGCTCAAGATCGCGCACGACAAGCGGGCCCGCGTATTCATCGATCCGAAGCTAGGCAAAACACGTTTCGGAGATGAGTGTGAAAAATGGATTAGTCGGCACACGGGCACGGACAACACCAAGAGGGCTTACCGTACGACATTCAGGGCACACGTAGGTCCGGTTTTCGGAGACCGGACACTAGCCAGCGTGGCACAGGCTCGTGACGATGTAACCGATCTGCTTAAGGTGCGACTTGGTGGGGGCAGTAATTCTCGCCGGGAGATTGCCCGGGCACTGATCACGGGCGTCTTGGATGAGGCCGTGCGCGCGGGGAAGATTACGATGCATCGATGCGGCGATATTCCCTTGCCCGACAATGGTAGCGCATCAGACAAGAGCGATTTTGTGTTCCCGACGCACGTACAGCTTGACATTCTCGCTAACGGCACGAAGGAACCTCGATCCGCCGGAATGAAAGATTCGCTGACCGTCTGGCTTATGCGAGGATGCGGCTTGCGCGTCGAAGAATCCCTAGCAGTCCAGAAGTCATGCTTCCGAGAAGGCGGCAGTGTCATTAGAATTTTTGAGCAGGCAAGCCGCGACGGCTCCGTGACGATGCCGCTCAAGCATCGGAAGCTGGGCGAGTACCGTGACGTTCCCGTCCCGGCCTACCTGTGGGAGATGGTACGAGACCTGCCCGACGGCTACCTATTCCGCGAAGGTGGCAAGTTCCCCCGGTATAGCACTTACTGGCGCCGCTTCCGGGCACATGCCCGTACGGCAGAAATTCCGGCGGGCTTCACTCCGCATAGCCTGCGCCATGCCTTCGTATCTGCGCTGCTCTCGCGCGGCGTCCCGATCACTGATGTTGCCCAGTGGCTAGGGCACCGGGACATCAATATCACCTATGCGACGTACGGGCATCTGGTTCCTTCGTCGCTCGGTCGCGCGCTTAATGTTCTCAACGATGAATATGATGAGTGGAGCCAGGCCGCTTGATGGCCTAGCGCGCGAGCGGCCCCCCGCTTCACCGATTCGGGGGGCCGCTTTTGCGCGTCTAGGCCCTTTGTCGTTCTATCCAGGCCAGCACGTCGCGTTCTCTCCATCTGAGGTGCTTGCCTATCCGGTAGGCAGGAAGCTGCCATTCCCGCCACCTATCGCGTACTGTCCGCTCAGGGACTGCGAGCAGTTCTCCGACATCCCGGGCTGACAGCATCCTATTTGACCCGCCAAGCGTCCCCGGCGTGGCGCGGCGCTGGGTGCTTCCGCTTTCGCGGTTAACATTCATTTCGGTTCTCTGCGACGAACATCACCTCTTTCTCCGCGCAATGACCGGCATGCCTGCCGTTAGCGCCGGCGCTCGTCCCTGGCCGGGTGTCTCGTTGTCTCGTCTCGCTGGCCGGGTCTGCCCAACACGCGCAGGCGCGCGAGGCGCTGAGACGAGACGCGCTCACGGCGCGTGGTGCCCGGGCGGGCTGGCGGCCCGCCAGCTGCCCCGGGCGACCCGGGTGGCCTGGCCCTCGGCCAGGACCCGCAGGTGGCGGTAGAGGGTGGGGCGGGTCATCCCGGTTGCGGCCATCAGGTCCGGTATGCCGGCGCCGCCCGGGCCCGGCGTCGGCGAGCGCGGCCCTGAGCGCGTCGGCTGGCCCAGGACGGGTCTCGGTGCGGCCCGGACCGTTGCCGGCGCTCCTGCGGCCATCTGGGGGCCGCCGGCGGTGCCTGCGGCCCGGGCGGCGCGGCGCCGATCGGGGCCGGGGCCGGGTAGCGGGCCGCGTGGCTCGGCTACCTGGGCGTCGGTGATCAGGTAGGCCCGGGCCCGCTCGGGCGCCTGGTGCTCGGGGGCGGACACCAGGAACGTCCCCGGGGCGGCGAGCGCGTCGGCGTGCCAGCCGGCGTCGTATGCGCCCTGGCCCGAGGATCAGGTCAGTGTCGCTCCGTTCGCGCGACTCGCAGGCAGATCCGCGCGTCCATCTGCGAGCGCACGGCGTTATCGCCCATCGCATCCTGTGTTGGCCGCTGGGTTGCGGCGAGGATGTTCACGGCGACGGCCCGGCCCCGCCGGGCCACCGAATCGGCGTGTTCCAGTGCGGCGGCCGGCAATTCGGCGTACTCGTCGATGACGATGACGAGCGCGGGATTCTCCGGTCGACGGCTCCCAGACGCGCTGTCCCGCGTGCGGCCAGCCGCGTTGCGCGCGGCGTCCAGTTCCGTTACCGCGTCCGCGAACAGCGTCGGCTGATTCGCTGCGGGCGTGGTCGCGAGCCGGGCCATGCACGCGCGCCCACGGCTGTAGTTCCATGCCTCCTTTCAGGTCGATTCCCCACAGGATCACATCCGGCAGGCGGCCAGGTACGCGAGGATGACGTTCAGGACACCGGATTTCCCGGCCCCGGTCGTCCCGCCGATCAGGACATTGCGGCGCAGCAGGGAAAGGCCGACCGGGCTTGCCGTCCTCAAACAGCCCGATTTCCGCTGTCCGCGGTAATCGATCGTGTGTCGGCTGGCCGGGCCACGGAATCGGGTCGGCGTGCGGGTCTTTCTCGATGACCCGGACGATTACCGCGTCGGCGCGGTGCGGGTCGGGTATCGCGCGGACGCTTCCGGGCCGGACGCCGAGCCCGGATTCTATCGCGGGTATCCGGTTAACTGCCTGGACCGCGGGAGTGCCCTTTCCGCAGGATTACCCGCGCGGTGAATCCCCACTGGTCTCCTTTCGCTGACGCTATCCGCGATCCGGGCAGCCCCATGTTCTCCGCGAGTGCTCGGCCATGCCTGGATGGTTCGTTCTATGCGGACCCGGGCGCGGCGGCGGCGGTGCGCCCACCACGGAATCCCGAGAATCACGGTTGCGATCACCGCGATTGCCGGGAGCGGCCGGCGGGCCGGGCCGACCGCTTTCGCTGCGGCCAGCCATCCCCCCGACACCGTGACTATCGCCGTGGCGTATATCCGTTCCGGTAGCCGGGTGATGCCGCATGCCTCCCACGCGCGGGTCACCCATCCCGGCGGCCGAGTCATGCGCCCGGCGTTCCGGGCCAGCCTGACCTGATGCGGTATTCCGAGGATCAACGCGCCGTGTTGCCGCAGCTCGGCTATCAGCGGCCAGCTCCCGGGTGGTGCCTGTGCAGGATTGCCGCCGCTGGTGAATAGCGCGGCGGTGATCGCGGGGGGCCGGAATGCCGACCGGTGCCGGTAAAGGAACCGGGCCAGCGCCGATAGCGCGATAAGCCGCGGCAGGCTCATACGGGGCCGGGAACATGAACGGGTATCCGCCGTCCGCGCCGGTATGCGCGGCGCGATCTGCCGCTGATAGCGGCGGTAACCGCGGTGATAGCGGCGGTACGGGTCACGGGTCAACGGCGGCCCCGATCCGCCGGCGGCCAGTCGCCTATCTCATCCCGGATGTATGCCAGCGGGTCGGATTCCCGCTTCCGCGTCGGCGGCCAGCGCGGCCCGCATCGCGGCCAGCCGGTTAGCCGACTCCAGCCGCGCGGCGTCCAGTTCCCCGGCTAGCCGGGCGACGTTTTCCGTCAGTTCCAGCGCCTCGCGCAGGATCATGCCATTGACGTGAGTTTTCTGTCATAAAACCTCCTAAGGTCGTGTTGGTCAAGGGCGGCCCTTTCCCGTGCCCCGCGCACGTTGCGCGGGGGACGACGTGATCGGCTTCATAGCTGATTCCTTTCCTTTCCGGGTGCGCGCTCTGCCCGGCTAGAGTGAGTGAATTATGCCGGTTATGATCCGGTTGATGTCCGGGGCCAGGCTGGACGATGCGAGGTAAAAGCCCAGCAGGATGCACACCAGTCGCGTGCCACGCGCGCAGGCCGGCATACCGGCACAGCACGAACACCGCGACTGCCAGCAGCCCCAGGACTCGAGAGGGATACGACCAAGAAATCACCTCCTTCCAACCACTTTTTGGTTAGGACGACCAGGTGGCTACCTCCGGTTGAAGCCACGCGCCGCCTTGTGGCGTAACCAGCGGAAGCGCGCGATGCACTTCTGGCAACGGGCGGCGCCGTTGTCGGCGTGGGCTCCGCACGGGCAAGCCGGCCGAGTGCGGCAGCCGTTGATCGGGTCTCGCATTTCGTGATCACCTCCTGTGTCTGCGCTGGTAGATCGTCTTCCTGGAATTCCGCGCGCAGCACGGCGGACCCCGGGTACTCTAGGTACCGGGGTCCGCAGAGGCCCTAGCCAGGCTGTCCCGCCTGTAACTGGTCAGGTCCGGGAAATGGCGTTGCTCCGTTCTGCCGGGAGGGCGGGGTGCTGATGGTGGCTGAGTGCCGGCGGGAGTGGATCTTCGTCCGGTAGTGTCCGGGTGTGCCCGCCGATCAGGAGCCGCCGTCGTATGAGGTGCTGACGGCGCTGGTGGTGTCGCTGCGCGGGGAGCTGGCGGGCATGCGGACGCGCGGAGCTGGCGCGGGCGCGGGAGCGGGTCGCTGAGCTTGAGGACCGGCTGCAGAAGACGTCGCGGAACTCCTCGAGTCCGCCGTCCGGCGACGGGTTGGCCAAGCCGCCGCCGCGGTCGCGGTCGCTGCGGACGAAGACCGGGCGTAAGCCGGGCGGGCAGGACGGGCACCAGGGCCAGGCGCTGGCGCAGGTGGCGCAGGCCGGACCGGGAGGAGCGGCATGAGCCCGGGCCGTGCTGCCGCGGTGCGGGGCGGGCGCTGGCGGGCCGGCCGGTCACCGGGGTGGAGCGCCGCCAGGTCTTTGACCTGCCGCCGGTGAAGGTGCAGGTCACCGAGCATCAGCTGATCGAGCGGGAATGCGGCTGCGGGCACGCGCACCCGGGGCGCGGCCCCGGAGGGCGCGGACGCGCCGGTGCAGTACGGCCCGCGGGTCGCCGCGGTCATCATCTGCCTGTACGCCGGGCAGTTCCTGTCCAGGAAGCGCACCGCGCAGGCGCTGGCGGAGCTGTTCGGCATCCCGCTGTCGGAGGGACGGTCGCCGCCCTCACCGCCCGGGCCGCCGGGCGGCTGGAGGGGTTCCTGGAGCGGGCCCGCGAGGACATCACCGCCAGCCCGGTCGCCGGGTTCGATGAGACCGGGTTCCGGGTGGCGGGCCGGCTGCACTGGGTGCACTGCGCCCGCACCGGTAAGTACACCCTGCTCATGGTGCATCAACGGCGCGGGCAGGAAGCGATGGAGGCGATGGGGGTCCTGCCGTCCTTCGCCGGGGTCGCCGTCCATGATGCCTGGGCGCCGTATGACACTTACGACGGCCTGGCCATCAGCTGTGCTGTGCGCACGCCCTGCGCGAGCTCCAGGCCGTCACCGACAGCGCGCCCGCCGGCGCATGGTGCTGGGCCGCCCAGGCCGCCGAGGCGCTCACCAGGATGCAAACGCTGGTCAGCGAGGCCATCAGCCAAGGCCAGGACGCCGCGGACCCGGCCGCGCTCGCCGCCCAGGTCCGCCGCTACCGTTCCGCGGCGCTGATCGGCGCCACGCCAGACCGCTGCCCGCGCCGGCGCCGCTGATGAAAAAGCACCATGCCCTGGCCCGCCGCCTGGCCGGACCGCCAGGACGACTACCTGCGGTTCACCCGCGACTGGCGCGTGCCAGCCCGATAATAACGGTTCCGAGCGCGATATCCGCATGGTCAAGCTGAAGCAGAAAATATCCGGCTGCCTGCGCACCCTTACCGGCGCCGGGCACTTCTGCGCCATCCGCAGCTACCTGTCCACCGCCGCCAAGCACGGCCTCAGCTTCTTCGACGCCCTCGTCATGCTCACCGAAGACCACCCCTGGATGCCCGCCGCTCCCTGATCCACGCCCTGCATTCCACGTACCTGACCAGTTACTCCCGCCTATTCCAGTGAGTCCGGGGCAGCCTGGTTTTTCTCAGTTCGTTTTCCGCTCACACTCCTTTCTGTTCGGGATGAGTTCCCGGCCATCTTCTTGGGGCCGACCCGCGCCGCATCCAGTTACGGCGCGGGCCGGCGATGTCAGCCCGCGCCTCTGCGCCGACGGGAATTGGCAGCCTTGATCGAGACCACCTTCTTTTCCGCCGCGCTTTCCGGTGGCTTGGCCACGGCAGGCGGCCGGCTGTCCGGGGTGAGGCCTGCGGGCTCTATTCCGAGCGCGGAGGCGATGAGATCCAGCGTCCACGCGCGGCAAGCACGCGCGCGGACTGCACTCAAGGTTGCGAATCGTGGTTAAGCCCAGATCCAGCGAATACGCCAGCCTCTCCTGTGATAATCCGCGCTCGGCGCGCAACTGCCGAAGCCGCTGGCCGTCGACAGCCACGATCCGCCAGTCTTGAGGCGGATTAGCCCTTATCACTCGATCACCTCCGCACCGTCTTATGTGTCGTGCGGAACCAAGCATCGGACATCGGCAAGCGGCGCAAAAGGGACCGCAAGGGCACCCATCGGGGTAGGACCAGAGGAGTAAACTAGTCGGTAACGTCGCCAAAGCCGTTCCGGGCAGGGCGCATGCCAGCGAGAGGAACCGTCGTGGCCAGGACACGCGCGCCTGACTACCTGCCGGCTGACCTCCTCGGCCGCGCCGACTTCGCTGCGGCCTGCCGTGACCGGGACCTGGGCGAGATCTTCCGGCTCGCTGCCAAGTGGGGCGGCGTTGGGTTCACGCCATTCCCACCTGGCGCGGCGCTGCGAGATGAGCGTCGGCCGCGTCGGCGACTACATAAAGGGCGCCAAGCAGGCCCAGAGCGTCGCCGTGTTCGAGCGAGTCAGTGACGCGCTGCATATTCCTGGGGAGATGTTAGGAATCAGCAGGCGCGAATGGGAGCAAGGCGACTCGCCCGGCTCGGAGCCGGGCGAGGATAGTCCGGCGGAACCGAAGCGTGACCGGATTCGCACCACTAGCGAAATGCTGACTGACGATGACCTGGGCTTCCTTATACCGGGAACCCGAGAATCCGAGAAATCGCCCGGCGACCTGATCCGCGCATGATAGGCGCGCTATCAGACAGTCCTGGCCGCGCAGCGTCGGGCGGAGGACGTTATCGGCTCCGCCGCTATCCTTGAACCAGTGCGAGCGCAGCTCAACGTTATACAGAACCTGATCACTGACGCTCGCGGGGACATGCGGCCCAAGATTCTTGATCTGGGGAGCCAGTGGGCGCAGTTTGTCGGCTGGCTTTCGGCCAACACGGGCCAGCTTGACGAAGCCAATCAGCCTCTACCGCCTAGCCCTTGAATGGGCCACCGAAGCGGGCAATCCCGACATGATGGCAACCGCACTCAGCATGCAAGGTCACACCGCATGGCTGAGAGGGAAAGCTGGCCCGGTAATTGGGCTTTCTGAGGCGGCACAGCGAGATAAGCGCGCAAGCCCAGGTGTCCGCGCCCTGGCGGTACAGCAGGAAGCACGCGGAATGGCCCTGTCCGGCGAGGCCGAGATTGACGAGATCAACCGCAAGTTCGATGAGGCTGAAGCTCTCGCAGCCCAGGCTAAAGAGAATCCGGACGGCGAGCCTCCCTGGATATACTTCTTCTCGCCCGATTACCTCATCATGCAGCGTGGCCTGGCCTACCGACTTCTAGGCCGCTATGAGGAAGCGAACAGGCTGCTTACCGAAGGACTCGCCTCAATCCCCGCAGAGATGCGGGGGTCAGAATGGGTGGCATCGCGCTACCTTCTCCAACTGGCTATCACATACGCCCAGGCCGGAGACATCACTCAGGCATGCGCCCTCGCCAAGGAGGCCGGGATAATTGCCCAGCATACGGAATCGGCGCGACTCCGAAACGACCTCACCCGCTTCGTGACCCGCATGGCAGAGAAATGGCCCGGCAGTTCGCAGGTGGCGGAACTCGACGATCTCAGTCCGATCGATAGGTGTCCCTTAACCCGCCTCTGTTGCCGACTGGCTTATATTGAGAACAATCTCAGCCAATCTGGGCCGATGGGGAGCAGGTGGGGGCGGATTCGACGGTAAAGTTGTCGAGGGGAACGGTCCAAGCGTAACGGACTTTCAGGTCTAGACGCAATTGATCGTCGGGATAGAGGATTCCGTAGGTGTCAATCCTCCAACCACCGTCACGATTTTCGAACACGAAGTACTGAAAGTTGGCGACAGGGAAGTTTGGCCACTGCGCTATACCGATGCCCGGTCGCGATGGTTTTGGGACAGGTTTACCGAAATAGATGGTCATCTGCGAACAGGACGGCACCAGCATTGCAGCAAAGAACTCGTCAAATGCTTCGAAGTTTGGCGGGGGAAGTGCTTCGTATAGCGTCATGTTCATAATCGGCGTGTCTGATGAATTGACGATCACAATCGTATTTCCGCCGGCATACCAGGAAACTTGTTCAGCGTCCTGCTCTTGCATGGCGGCTTTTGCCGATGCCCTAGCCTGCGCTTGCGCCAGTACCTGGAGCCTGTCTGTAATGTGCTGATCGCTATAGGTGAGCAAGGCGATTATCAGCGCTGCCACGGCAGTTATGGCAGGTCCAGTTACCTTTGCAACCGACCAGACGCGAGCCCATGCGGGATACCTGCCCGACCGCACGCGACTGGGCACATGTACGATGATCTTCGGTCTGGGAACACTGATCACTGTCCGGGACGCGGGCATTGATTTGGCTTGCCTCGCCTGCCACTTGGGTCTCGTCACAACGTCAGCCTAGATCCGGCAGCGACCAGGATGCCTGGCCGCTATTGGTAGTTTTGTAACTTTAGTAACCATTTGAGAGTTTTCCAGCGTCTGCCATCTTCGCGTGCGGGGTGACCTATGTCACGGTGCTGCGGTAGGTTGCGTTCTATGTCAAGTGGCTCCGAGGATGCTGACGCCTCCGCAGTGGACTCAGACGATAGCGGCAGCGGGAACGCAGACGATACCGACGGCCAGCCTGCCCAGGCGCAGGCGGGCCGTAGACGCCGCCCCAGGACGTTCCCGGTACTGTCGTTTGAGGAGGCGTTGTTCCTCGCTAATTCAATCCAGAAGCACGGAGCCGGCCAGCCTATCCGTCGACTAACTCTCTTTGAGGCCCTAGACCGCTCGCCCGATAGTGGCTCAGCCCGGCGGCTAATGACAAGCAGCAACCAATATGGACTTACTAATGGCTCCTACTCTTCCGAGATGCTGTCCCTGACACAATTGGGTTCTACTGCGTCAGATCCAAATTCTGCTCCAGGGGCTAAGCTCGCAGCGCGAGCCGATCTGGCCATCAACAAGATTGCCCCTTTCAGGGCAATCTATGATCAATATAAGGGAAGTCGTCTTCCGTCAGTAGAAGTTCTTCGGGATGCCGCCCAAACGGCAGGCGTGCCAGCCGATCAGGTGACGGAATGTGTAGAGACGTTTCTAGCAAATGCTAGACAACTTGGATTGGTCCGCAGTATCGGCGGCAGTGAGCGCCTGATTCCTATAGAGGCAGCAGTTGAATCGGCGTCGGATACAGGTGATTCTGATGCCGCGCCGCGCAATGCCACCGTTGCGGCGGTTTACGACAATGAGCCCGAGGCTCTTTACCGCCCGGAACGCCCCCAGCGAAACATACGTGCAGCCGCATCGGATTCTCTAACTGCGGCGTCGGCTGACCTGGCGAACAGTTGCTTCGTCATCTCACCGATAGGCGCAACTGATTCAGTCGAACGGAAGCATGCCGACCTGGTACTTTCAGCGCTTATCGAGCCTGCGCTCGCTCAGCTAGGAATTACCGCCATAAGGGCGGATCAGATCAGCAAGCCCGGTATGATTACGGGTCAGGTAATCGAGCATCTGGTCCGCGCCAAACTAGTAATTGCGGACCTTAGTTTCGGCAATCCCAACGTATTCTACGAACTGGCGCTGCGCCATGCCATGCGGAAGGCGGCCGTCCAGATCATCCGGACATCTGATCGCTTGCCGTTTGATGTCGGGCAGTTCCGAACTGTTACAATCGACATGACCGATATTTATGCTCTAGTACCGCAGATTGAATTGCATCGCCAAGAGATCGCTCGGCAATGTCGCGCGGCTTTGGAGGAGGGTGCCATAGCCGAAAGCCCGACTATCAATGTTCTTCCCCCCAGTTCTGGAACGAAATTGCCAACTGATCCAACTGATATATCGCCGGAATCGGCACTGGTCCGGTCGTAGTCCCGGTTGACGCCGGGCCCGGGGTGTCAGACGGACCCGCTCTCAGCGGGGCTCCGGTAGACTCAACATCACCTGAGGTCACGGGGATGCCTCAGTCAGAGAAAGTCAGGGTTGACACGCGTCCCTGCACGTCGAAACCAGGCAGAACACAGCAAGCCTTGTTCCGGATATTCGTTCGATAAGTCGCTCGTGACATGTATATCTTATGTCCAGCCAGGCAGCGGCGGTTGATCAGGAATTATTGGTTGACGAGATGCTGACATAGATCTCATCAAACCAGCCCCTTGCCCGGCCAGCAGGCGCATCAGCCAACCGGTGCGCCCGCCTGCGGCTAGCGGCCGGGGAACTAGCGGCCGGGGAACTCGGCCGCGTAGGCCGCCGCCAGCTGCAGGACCTCGCGCACGTACCAGTCGGCGTGGTTGTAGTCGAAGATAGCCCCGGACAGCGCCGGGCCGCCGCGGGCCGCCCCGTCCGCGCACAGCAGCCGGGCCGCCGCGGGCACCGCGTCGTAGGGGTTCATGATGTCGGGCGGGCCGGTCTGGCCGAACCCGTCAATGCCCCAGGTCGCCCACGTCGAGGGCAGGAACTGCATCGGCCCGAGCGCGCCGGCCGTGGACGGGCCGACGTTGGTCCCGTCCGCGCTCTCGATCTGGCCGATCGCGGCCAGCACTGTCCACGACAGGCCGGGGCAGTACCGGGACGCCGACGCCTGGAACAGCTGCAGGTAGGTGGCGGGCAGCCCGCTGCCGCCGGAGCCGCGCCCGGTGCCGCTGGCGGCCGGGGCGGCCAGCTGCTGGCTGCGCAGGCTCTCCATCTTCCCGCCCCGGCCCAGGATCGAGGTCACCGCGCTGGTCAGCTTGGCCATGCTGACGCCGGGCGCGCTGATCAGCGCCGCGACCTGGTGCACCAGCCCGAGCCGGGCCGACATCGACTGGCTGACCACCAGGTCCACGCCGTTCAGGCCGAGCCGGGCCGGGCCGGCGTAGCGCAGCACCTGGGCGGCGGCCCCGGACAGCTTGTACCTGGCGCCGGCCCGCAGCGCCAGGCGCTGCCCGGCGGTGTCGGCGGCCAGGAACTGGCCCTGGCCCAGCGCGGTCCACAGGGCCTGGTCGGAGGCGGTGCGGACCGGAACCCAGGGGCGGAAGGCGGACGGGTTCACGCCGATCACGCTGACCGGCCGGCCGCCCACCGTGATCTGCGCGCCATCGAAGCTGATCAGGCTGCGGACGCCGGAGATCGCGTCCAGGCGGGCCAGCTGCTGGCGGCTCAGCCCGCGCGGCGCCACGATCAGCAGGTCGGGCAGGATGATCTGGCCGAACGTCTGGCCGCTGGCCTTGTCCCTGGCCAGCAGCGACGCCTCGGCCCGCGCCCGGGCGCGAAGCTCGGCCTGGGTGGCGTCCTGCGCGTCGGCCTGCCCGCCCCCGGTCGGCTGCGGCGGGCCGGGGACCTGCCGCGCGGCGGGAGCCGCCGGCACCGCGTCGCGGGCGGCCTGCTGCCGCTGCCGCTGGGCGGCCAGGGCGGGAGCGCCGGCGCGGCTGCGCGGCAGCACCTGGCTGCCCGCGGCGGCCACGCCCGCGCCCAGCACGATCCCGGCGACGGCGAGCGGGAGGAGCCGCCGGGACCGGGCGGAACGAGCCTTTCCGCGCAACCCGGCACCGGGCGCGAGAGCGGCGCGAGCGCGCCGGGCGAGGCGTCCCATGGCCCGTCCACAGTAACCCGCGGCCCCGGGCGGTCCAACCGAGCACCGTCTAAGCCCAGGTAAACAAGTTGCCCGCGCCAGGTACGGTCGTCGGGGAGGTCTAGACCTGATGACGGAGACTTCGGCCGGGCCGACCTACCGCGGGGTCCTGAGCCTGCCCGGGGCGCTGCGGTTCTGCGTGGCCGGCGCGGTCGGGCGGATGCCGATGTCGATGTTCGGCCTCGGCAGCCTGCTCCTGGTGGCCGCGCTGACCGGCCGGTACGGGCTGGCCGGCCTGGCGTCGGCGGCCGGATCGGTGGGCTTCGCGGTGTGCTCGCCGCCGCTGGCCCGGCTGGCCGACCGGTACGGCCAGCGGCGGGTGCTGCGGCCGTCCACGGCGGTGTTCACGACGGCCACGGCCGTCTTCGTGGCCTGCGCCGAACTGCGGGCGCCGGACGCGGCGGTGCTGGCCGCGGCCTTCGTCGCGGGCGGGTCCATGCCGTCGCTGGGCTCGATGGTCCGGGCCCGGTGGAGCGCGCTGCTGGGCAGCGCCCCCGCCCTGGGCACGGCGTACGCGCTGGAGTCGGTGGTCGACGAGGTCTGCTTCGTGGTCGGCCCGGCGGTGGTGA
Source organism: uncultured Actinomycetota bacterium (assembly GCA_963731085.1). Taxonomy (GTDB): domain Bacteria; phylum Actinomycetota; class Actinomycetes; order Streptosporangiales; family Streptosporangiaceae; genus DASUBV01. The sequence continues at coordinate 74,029 of CAVSUF010000018.1, read as the reverse complement.
CGGTGCTGGCCACCGAGGTGCAGCCGGCCGCCGGCGTGGTCACCGCCACGGCGCTGGCCGCGCTGGGCACGCTGGCGCTGGCCGGGCAGGCGGCCACGGAGCCCGGCCGGGCTCCCCCGCCGCCCCGGGTGGCCGCGGCCACCCGGCAGGCGCGCTGGTCCCGGCGCCGGCCGCACGCCGCCCGGGACGGGTGGCTGCCCGCGCCGGGGCTGGTGACGCTGGCCCCGGTCACCGCGCTGCTGTGCGCGATGTTCGCCGCGATCGACGTGAGCACGGTGGCGTTCGCCCAGCAGCACGGGCACAAGCCCCTGGCCGGGCTGATCCTCGGCACCTATGCGCTGGGCAGCGCGGTGGGCGGCCTGTGGTACGGGGCGCGGGCCTGGCGGACTCCGCTGGAGCGCCGGTTCGCCGTGACCATCTGGCTGGCCGTGGCGGGCCCGGCGACGTTCTGGGCGGCGCCCGGCCTGGTCGCGCTGGACCTGCAGGCGCTCGTGGCCGGCCTGGCCATCTCGCCCACCCTGATCGCGGCGTTCACCCTGGTCGAGCGCCAGGCCCCGGCGGCCCGGCGGACCGAGGGCATCTCCTGGATCTCCTCCGCCGCGGGCGTCGGCGTGGCGGGCGGCGCGGCGCTGGCCGGGCAGGTGGTGGACGCGGGCGGCGGGCGCTGGGGCTACGTCCTCGCCGCCGGCTGCGGCGGCCTGGCCGCCGTGGCGGCCCTGGCCGGGCTGGGCCGCCTGGGCAGCGGGCCGCCGCCGGAAGGTGAAGATATGTCTCAAGTTGGCCCGACTGTGCCGCCCTCGATCATGACGGGACCGGCGCCGGAGGGCTAGTCTCGCACCATGACCGGGGACGGCGGGGCACGAGAAGGGGCGCGGTCGGCGCCCGCGGCCCGCGGCCCGGCACGGCCCAAGCCGCCGCCCTCGCTGGGCGGCGGCGAGCCCGCCCGGGGCCGGGCGCTCGGCCGGCAGGGCCAGCGGACGGTCCGCAAGCTGCTCGAGGCCGGCCTGGCCGAGTTCGACTCCCGCGGCTTCCAGGCGGTGCGCGTCGATGACGTGGTGCGCCGGGCCAGCATCTCCCACGGCACCTTCTACCTGTACTTCTCCAACAAGGACGACCTGTTCAAGACGCTGCTGCGGGACGCCCTGGACGACATGCAGGTGATCACCGACGAATTCCCGGTGGTCACCCGCAACGAGTCGGGCCGGGCCGCGCTGCGGCACTGGGTGCACCGGTTCTGCGATGTCTACGCCGCGCACGCGGCGGTGCTCCGGGTCCTGAGCCAGGCCGACCCGGTCGAGGAGGACGTCTACGGCGACGGCCTGCAGATGCTGTTCCGGCTGGCCGAGGCCATCACCCAGGGCATGACCGCGGGGGCGAGCGCCGGGGCAGCGGCCGGGGACGGCGCGGGCCGCAGCGAGCACGCCGAGCTCACCGCGGTGGCCTGCCTGATGATGCTCGAGCGGGTGAACTACCTGCTCAGCGTCGAGGTCCGGCTGCCTCGCGAGGAGATGGAGGACCGGGTCAGCGCCATCATCTACGCGGCCTTCCACCTGGCCTGACACGCCCGGCCCGGGAGCGGCGGCGCGGCCCGGCCGGGCGCGACCCGGGGCAGAATCGAACCGTGCGCTTCCTTACTGAGCCAGCTCATGACCTCACCTACAGTGACGTCTTCCTGACCCCGAGCCGGTCGGCCGTCGCGTCCCGGCTGGACGTGAGCCTGGCTACCGGGGACGGCAGCGGCACGACGATCCCGGTCATCGTGGCCAACATGACCGCCGTGGCCGGCCGCCGGATGGCCGAGACGGTGGCCCGCCGGGGCGGCATGGCGATCCTGCCGCAGGACATCCCGGCCGACGTGGTGGCCGAGGTCATCGCCTGGGTCAAGGCCCGCGACCTGGTCCACGACACCCCGCTGACGCTGGGGCCGGAGGCCACCACCGGGCACGCGCTGTCGCTGCTGCCCAAGCGGGCGCACGGCGCGGTTATCGTGGTCGACGGCGCGGGCCTGCCGCTGGGGGTGGCGACGGAGGCCGACTGCTCCGGCGTCGACCGGTTCACCCAGCTCAGCCAGGTGATGTCAGCCGATCCGCTGACCCTGCCGGCCGGCACCGACCCGGAGCGGGCGTTCGGCATCCTGCACGACGGCCGGCACCGGCTGGCCCCGGTGACCGATGCCACCGGCCGGTGCGTGGGCATCATGACCCGGACCGGGGCGCTGCGGGCCACCCTGTACCAGCCCGCCGCCGACGCCCGCGGCCGGCTGCGGATCGGCGCCGCGCTGGGCATCAACGGCGACGTGGGGGCCAAGGCCAAGCTGCTGCTGGACGCGGGCGCCGACCTGCTGGTGGTGGACACCGCGCACGGCCACCAGGAGAAGATGCTGGCCGCGCTGCGGGCGGTCCGGGGGCTGGACCCGGCGGTCCCGGTGGCGGCGGGCAACGTGGTCACCGCGGCCGGGGTGGCCGACCTGGTCGGCGCGGGGGCCGACATCGTCAAGGTCGGCGTCGGGCCGGGCGCCATGTGCACCACCCGGATGATGACCGGGGTGGGCCGGCCGCAGTTCACCGCGGTGGTCGAGTGCGCCGCCGAGGCCCGCCGGCTGGGCGCGCACGTGTGGGCCGACGGCGGGGTGCGCCACCCCCGGGACGTGGCGCTGGCCCTGGCCGCGGGGGCGTCCAACGTCATGATCGGCTCGTGGTTCGCGGGCACCTGCGAGTCCCCCGGCGACGCGTTCCGCGACGCCGACGGCCGGCTGTACAAGGAGAGCTTCGGCATGGCCTCGGCCCGCGCGGTCCGGCTGCGGTCGGCCGGCGACTCGGCCTTCGACCGGGCCCGCAAGGAACTGTTCGAGGAAGGCATCTCGACCTCCCGGATGTACCTGGACGCGCAGCGACCCGGCGTGGAGGACCTGATCGACGCGATCACCGCCGGCCTGCGCAGCGCCTGCACCTACGCCGGCGCCACCACCCTGGACGGGCTGCACGAGCGCGCGGTGGTCGGGATCCAGGGCGCGGCCGGGTACACCGAGGGAATGCCCCTGCCGACGGGCTGGTAACGGCGATGACCACTCCCGGCCGATCCCCCGCCGCCCCGGCAGGCACCAGCGTCCTGGTCGTGGAGGACGACCGGGGCATCGCCACCCAGCTGGTCCGGGCCCTGGCCCGGGGCGGCTACCAGGTCGATCACGTGGTCACCGGGGCCGAGGCGCTGCGTCACCCGGCCCCGGACCTGGTCCTGCTGGACCTGGGCCTGCCCGACGGCGACGGCGTCCAGGTGTGCCGCCGGCTCCGGCAGCGGTCCGACGCCGCCATCATCGTGGTCACCGCCTACGGCGAGGAGACCGACCGGGTCGCCGCTCTCGACGCGGGCGCCGACGACTACCTGGTCAAGCCGTTCGGGCTGAGCGAGCTCATGGCCCGGATCCGGGCCGTGCTGCGCCGGGTCCGGCCCGAGCCGGACGTCATCCGGCACGGCCCGCTGACCCTCGACCTGCGCCGCCGCAAGGTCGCGGTGGCCGGGGCCGAGGTCGCCCTGACCCCGAAGGAGTTCGACATCCTGAGCGCCCTCGCCGCCGACCCCGGCCGGGTGCGGAGCCGCCAGGAGATCCTGGAGACCGCCTGGGATTCCAACTGGTACGGGCCAACCCGGGTCCTGGACGTGCACGTCGCGTCGCTGCGGCGCAAGCTGGGCCAGCCCGGCCTGATCGAGACCGTGTACGGCCGCGGGTTCCGGCTCGGCGATCCCTGATGGCCGGCCGGATCGTGGCCACGGTCCTGGCCCTGATCACCGTCCTGCTGGCCAGCGTGGCGGTGCCGCTCGGGCTGCTGACCGCGGACCAGGACCGGCGTGCCTTCCGGACCGAGGCCGCCACCGCCGCCGCCACGCTGGCCAATATCGCGGAGGAACGGCTGGGCGACCGCACCGCCGATCCCAGCCTGAGCCGGTCCGTGCGGCAGCTGACCAGGGCCGGTGACCGGGTGACGGTCTATGACCAGGCGGGGCAGGTGGCGGCCGGCAGCCCCGGCACCCCGGTGCGGGCGGACCGCCCGCCGCCCGGCCACATGGTGGTAACCGCGCCGATCGTGCCCGACTCGGGCTCGGGCACGATCGGCCGGGTCGTGCTGGCCCGGCCCGATGGCCCGCTGAGCCGGCAGGTGGCCCGGCTGTGGGCGCTGATCGCGGGCGTGTCGGCGGCCGGCCTGGTGATCGCCAGCCTGGTCTCCCTGGCCCTGGCCCGGTGGGTCAGCCGGCCGCTGACCACCCTGGCCGGGGCGGCCCGCGACCTGGGCGGCGGCGCGCTGGGCGCCCGCGCCGGGGTGACCGCCGGCCCGGCCGAGGTGCGCCGGCTGTCCGAGACGTTCGACACCATGGCGGCCCGGATCGAGTCGCTGGTGCGCGGCCAGCGGACCATGATGGCCGACGTGTCGCACCAGGTCCGCACGCCGCTGGCGGCCCTGCGGCTGCGCCTGGACCTGCTGGCCCAGGACACCGACCGCCATACCGCGGCCGAGCTGGCCGGCGCTCAGGAGGAGATCGCCCGGCTGGCCCGCCTGGTCAACGGGGTGCTGGCGGTAGCCCGGGCCGAGTCGGTGCCCGCCGCCCCCGTCCGGGTGGCGGCGGCCGCGGTGCTCCGGGACCGGGCCGCGGCCTGGGGCCGGCCGCCGAGGAGCACAGCGTGACCCTCACCGTCGCGCCGGGTGAGCCGGTCACCGTGCTGGCCGGGGCCGGGCACCTGGAGCAGATCCTGGACAACCTGCTGGCCAACGCGCTGGAGGCGGTGCCGGACGGAAGCGCCATCGAGGTCGGGGTGGCCCGGGCCGAGGGCGGCGGGGCCGGGCCAGCCGGCGGGCGGGGCAGCGGGCGGGATGGCGGGCGGAGTGGCGCGCGGGGTAGCGCGCATCACCGTGCTGGACAACGGCCCCGGCATGCGCCCGGAGCAGCGCACGGCCGCCCTGCGCCGGTTCGCCACCAGCGCCGTCGGCGGGACCGGCCTGGGGCTGGCCATCGTCGACCGGCTGGCGGTCGCCAACGGCGGCCAGGCCCGGCTCTCCGACACGCCGGGCGGCGGCCTGACGGTGACGATCGACCTGCCCGCCGCCGACCGGCCGGCGCCCGCGCGGCGATCGGGCGACGGCCCCCGCGCGTCGCGTCATGATCACGGATAGTAACGGGAATACTTCGTTAAGTTACGGCCGAATTAACAGGTTCTGAGGAATCCCTGAACGGGTTCCGCGCATCGGGCCGGCCAGGCTGGCCGCTGACATTGTCGCAGCTGAGAGGACTGATGCCGGGGATGCGCACGGAACCAGGCCCGTTCGGGCCAGCCGGAGGCGAGACGACGGGCGAGCGCCGACCGGACCAGCCGGCCGGGAGGCGGCGGAGCGACGCCGGACGGCCGGGCGGCTGGTGGCGCGGCGCCGGCGGCTGCTGCGCCAGACCCGCGCGATCTCGCTGGGGATCGCGGGCGGCGCCACGCTCGCCTCGCTCGGCCTGGGCGCCTCACTGGCCCGCGCCGCCGAGGGCGGTGGCACCGGGCACGGGCCGGCGACCCCCGCCGCGCACGCCCCGGCGGCTCCCGGCTCGCGCGGTCCCGCCGTTCCGGAGGACGGGCTGGCGCCGGGGCGGGCACCCAGGCCGGGGCAGGCGGCCGGGCCCCGGAAGGCGGCTGCCGCTTCGGGGCGGGCCGGGAACGCGGCGGCGGGGCACGGTCAGGGGCCAGCGGCGGTCCGTCAGCCGGCCGTTACTCCTCGTGTGTCGCATGTGGCGTCGGGGGGGTCCTGACTCATGACGGCAGCAGCGTTCAGCACGGGCGGCAGCCCGCTGTGGTACGCCACCCGGGCGACCGGGGTGGTGGCGCTCGTGCTGCTGACCGCGACGGTTGTCCTGGGGATCGCGGGCGCGGGCCGGCTGGCCGGGCCGGGGGCTCCCCGGATCGTCACCGCCGGGCTGCACCGGAACCTGTCCGTCCTGGTGGTGGCGCTGGTGGCGGTGCACGTGGCGACCACCGTGGCGGACGGCTACGTGCCGATCAGCCTGGCCAGCGCGGTCGTCCCGTTCAGCGCGCCGTACCGGCGGCTGTGGCTGGGGCTGGGCGCGGTGGCGCTGGACCTGCTGCTGGCGGTCGGCGTGACCAGCGCGCTGCGGGACCGGATCCCGCGCCGGGCCTGGCGGGCGGTGCACTGGCTGGCGTACGGGTGCTGGCCGTGCGCGCTGTGGCACGGGCTGGGCACCGGGTCAGACAGCCGGTCGGGCTGGCTGCTGGCCCTGGACGCGGCCTGCCTGGCGGTCGTCGCCGCGGCGGCCGGGTGGCGGGTGTGGCTGGCCCGGCTGCGCACCGGTACCCCGCCCGCCGTGCTCAGCGGGCACGCCACGGGGCGGCGGCCATGAGCGCGGGCTCGGGTGGCGCGCTGTCGGGTGGCGCGGTGTCTGGTGGCGGGCTGCCTGGTAGCGGGCTGCCTGGTGGCGGGGCGGGCGGCGCTGGCCCGGCGGCGATGTCGCGGCCCGCCCGGCTGACGGCCGGCTGGGTGCATGGTCGGCCGGCTCCGGCTGACCTGGGCGAGCACCAGGGCCGGTACGGGCGGCTGTCCGGGCTGCGCTGGGGCAGCCCGGACAGCCTGGCCGGGGCGGTGACCGAGGCCGGGCTGACCGGGCGCGGCGGGGCCGGGTTCCCGACCGGGACCAAGCTGCGGGCCGTCGCGGGACGGGCTCGCCCGGGGCGGGCCCGCGCGGGGCGGCCGGGCCGGCGGCGGTGGTGGTGGCCAACGGGATGGAGAGCGAGCCGGCCAGCCGCAAGGACCGGGCGCTGCTGGACCAGGCGCCGCACCTGGTACTGGACGGCGCCGTGCTGGCGGCCCGGGCGGTCGGCGCGGACACGGCCCACGTGTGCCTGGACCGCGGCCGGCCCCGGCAGGTCAGCCAGGTCCGGCGGGCCATCGCCGAGCGCGAGCGGGACGGCCGGGACGGCGTCCGCCTGGTGGCTCACGAGCTGCCCGGGCGGTACGTGTCCAGTGAGGCCAGCGCGCTGGTCCGGTGGCTCAACGGCGGCGACGCCCGCCCGGTGCTCACCCCGCCGCGACTGGCCGAGCGGGGCGTGGGGCGGCGGCCGACGCTGGTCGACAACGTGGAGACGCTGGCCCACATCGCGCTGATCGCCCGGTTCGGGCCGGACTGGTTCCGGGCCGGCGGCGGGCCGGACGCGCCGGGCACGATGCTGGTCACGGCGGGCGGCGCGGTGCGCCGTCCCGGGGTCTACGAGGTGCCCGGCGGCATGCGCACCGGTGACGTGCTGGCCCTGGCCGGGGCGGACAGCCGGCGGCGTGGTGCTGATCGGCGGCTACTTCGGCACCTGGCACGACGGCCGGGACGTGGCCGGGCTGCCGCTGAGCCCGGCCGGGCTCGCGCCGGCCGGGGCCGCGCCGGGCGCGGGGGTACTGCTGGCGCTGCCGGACGGCGCGTGCGGGATCGCCGAGACCGCCGCGATCCTCGCCTACCTGGCCGGGGAGAGCGCCGGGCAGTGCGGGCCGTGCCGGCTCGGGCTGCCCGCCATCGCCGGGGACTTCGCCCAGCTCGCGCAGGCGCGGCCGGACGGCGACCCCGAGGGCGGCCCGCTGAGCCGGCTGGACCGGCGGCTGGGCGTGATCGCGGGGCGCGGCGCCTGCCGTCTCCCCGACGGCGCGGTCCGGCTGGCCGCCTCGGCGCTGGCCGCGTTCGGCGCGGACGCGCGGGCGCACGCCGCCGGGCGGCCCTGCGCGGCGGCCAGCCAGCCGACGGCGCTGCCGGTGCCCGGGCCGGCCGCTGGCCCGGCGGGCGGCTGGCGATGAGCGCGCCGCTGCGCCTCCGCGTGGACCCGACCGCGTGCACCGGGCACGGGCTGTGCGCGGGCCTGCTGCCCGAGCGCATCTACCTGGACGAGTGGGGCTACCCGGTCATCGCGCCGGACGTGCCCGGGCGGCTGGCCCGGCACGCCCGCCGCGCGGTGCGGGCCTGCCCGGCCCTGGCGCTGCGCCTGGGCCGGGGGGCGGGCGGCGGACCGGAATTCGGCTGGCGGGCCGACCGTAACGGAGTGAACTGAACGTGACTCCGCGCACATGCGTGCCGCAATGGCAGGCCGGACCGCGCTTGCGCGATCCATTGCCCGAAGAAGGGCATTGCCGGGGCATTCCCGGGGCAGTGCCTGGCGGGGCGCCGCCGAGCCGGATTACCCGGCGAGGGCGCGCTAAGCCAGGTCAGAACAGCAAAAGAAATGGTCAGGCCGGGGCGGCCGGATCGGCAACTAGAACGCAGCCCGTCTGTTTTGGGCGGTATGCTCCATGCCGTGCTGACCGTCACTGGTGGCGGCGGGCAGGTCAGCAGACGTGGGTGCTGACCAGCGGGGCCGGCCGTTCGCCCAGGCAGACGGCAGGGAGGACGTAGATGTCTCACGCCCGGACGTCCAGGCGGCGGCTGCGGGACCGCCGGGGGCTTCAGGTCACTGCCGCCGTGCTGGTCCTCATCCTGGCCTGGTTCTCCTGGTCAATGGGCCACGCGCTGACCTCGCCCGGCGGCGGGACGGTCTCCGAGCGGGCCGCCGAGTGGGCACGCGATCATTACCTGGGACCGATCGTGACCTTCGGCGAATGGGTCAGCTACAAGGCACCCAAGGTCGGCGGCAAGCCGTCGTTCTCGCTGACGGGCCGGGGCGCGGCGCTGAAGGCCGGCCATAAGGGCGGCCACGCGGCACCCAAGCCGACGCCCACGCCGCCCGGGTTCGAGGTCCCGGCCACGCTGGCCTCGCCGGCCGGCCGGCCGCTGCCCGGCGAGGGACAGTGGCGGGTGCTGTACTCCGTCAGCGGCGTCCCGGCCATCTACAGCACGTTCCTGCGGCCCGACGCCCTGCACACCTCGTTCGCGGCCGGCATCGTGTCGATGAACTCGCACCTGCTCAACTTCGAGTTGCGGCCCGGCGCGGAGGACCCGGGACCAGGCAACTGGGGCGGCGCCCAGGCGGTCATCGCGCCGGGCACCCGGGCCGGCCTGGCCGCCACGTTCAACGGCGGGTTCAAGATCGCGTCCTCGCAGGGCGGCTTCTACCTCAACGGGACCCACGACGGGGCGCTGCGCCCGGGCGTGGCCTCGATGGTCTACTACCGCGGCGGCGGCTTCGCGATCGGCGTCTGGGGCTCCGGCGGCCTCACCATGTCGCGCTATGTGGCCGGCGTCCGGCAGAACCTGCTGCCGATCGTGATGGACGGGAAGGTGCCCGCCTCGGTCGACCAGAACGTCCAGACGAACTGGGGCGCCACGCTGGGCGGCAGCTACTACGTCTGGCGCTCGGGCATCGGCGAGACCGCCGACGGCCGGATCATCTTCGTCTACGGGCCGGCCCTGAGCGTGCGCACGCTGGCCAGCCTGCTGGCGCGGGCCGGCGCGGTGACCGCCATGGAACTCGACATCAACCCGGACTGGACGAACTTCATGTTCTATGAGCCCGGCACGCATCCCGGCAACCCGACCCCGGAGAGCCTGCTGCCCGACCAGGTGCAGCCCGCCGACCGGTACTACGCCCTGGCCAACCGCGACTTCACCGCGGTCTTCGCGAAGTGACGACCATGCCGCCGGGCGCGCCGGTGCCGCCGGAGGCGCGGGCCCGCGCCGAGCCCGCCGATCCCGGATACGCCGCCGCGGGCGTCGACAGCAGGGGCTACGACGGCTACGACCAGGCGGCCCGCGACGGCGCCGGGCCTGATCCCGCCCCGGCGGCGCCGGCCACGCGGGGCGGCCATCCGGCCGCGCGCCTGGCGGTCGCCGCGCTCCGGGCCACCCGGCCGCGCCAGTGGCCGAAGAACCTGCTGGTGCTGGCCGCGCCGCTGGCCGGCGCGAGCCTGGGCCGGGCCAACGGGGCCTTGTACGCGCTGGTCGCGCTGGTCGCGTTCATCGCCGCGTCGTCGGCCGTGTACCTGGTCAACGACGTGGTCGACGCCGACCGCGACCGCAAGCACCCGGTCAAGCGCAGCCGGCCGATCGCCTCCGGCGCGCTGCCCGTCCCCTACGCCCTGGTCCTCGCCGGGCTGGCCATCGTCGCGGCGATCAGCGCGGGCATGTGGATCAGGGAGCCGGGACTGACCGCGACCGTGGTCATCTACCTGGTGATCTCGTTCTCCTACTCCATGGTCCTCAAGCACGTGCCGGTGGTGGAACTGCTGTGCGTGGCGTCCGGGTTCGTGCTGCGGGCGCTGGGCGGCGCGGCGGCCACCCACGTGCCGCCGTCGGGCTGGTTCCTGACCGTGTGCAGCCTCGGCGCGCTGATGGTCGCGGTGGCCAAGCGGCGCGGCGAGCTAGCCTCGCTGGGGCCGGACGCGGCCCGGCACCGGCCGGTCATGCGCTGGTACCGTTACGGGGCACTGGACGTGACGGCCCGGCTGATCACGGCGGCCATCATCGTCTCGTACGCGCTGTGGGCGGTGACCAGCGCCACCGGCGCCGCCCGGCTATGGCACCTGGCCAGCCTGGCGCCGCTGGCCGTGGCGGTGGTGCGGTTCGAGCGGCTGAGCGGCCAGGCGGCGGGCCGGCCGGTCGAGGACCTGATCATGCGGGACCGGGTCATGGGCGCCGCCGAGGTGGCCTGGCTGATCCTGTTCGCGCTGGGCCTGTAGGCGGCGGCAGGCCGGGCCGGGCGGGCGGCGGTCCCCGGCGAGACTGGAACAAGCGGCAAGGCTGGAACCGGCAAGGCTGGATGGCTGATGACGACGATGATCGCGGAGGGCACGGACCGGCTGCTGAGCGGCTGGGGCCGGACCGCGCCGACCCGCGCGCGGGTACTCGGCCCGCTGGCCGGCGGCCAGCTTCAGGACCTGGTCGCCAGCCGCCCGTCCCGCGGCGTGCTGGCCCGGGGAGCGGGCCGCAGCTACGGCGACGCGGCCCAGAACGCGGGCGGCCTCGTGCTGGACCCGGTCACCGGGCCGCTGATCGAGATCGACGTGGCCGCGGCCACGGTCCGCGCCGCCGCCTCGGTGAGCTTCGCCGACCTGCTGGCCCGCCTGGTCCCGGCCGGCCTGCTGCTGCCGGTGCTGCCCGGCACCCGGCACGTCACCGTCGGCGGCGCGGTGGCAGCCGACGTGCACGGCAAGAACCAGCACGGGGACGGCAGCATCGGCGCCTGGATCGACACGATCGACCTGCTCGACGGGCAGGGCGAGATCCGCGAGCTCAGCCCGTCCGGTGACCCGGCCGGGTTCTGGGCCACCGTGGGCGGCATGGGACTGACCGGGATCATCACCGGGGTGACGTTCCGGCTGCTGCGGATCCGCAGCGGCCTGCTGCGGGTCCGGGCCTGGCGGCTGCCCGACCTGGACGCGCTGCTGGACGCGATGACCACCGCGACCGACCGCTACGTCGTGGCCTGGATCGACACGACGGCCGGCGGCCGGTCCCTGGGCCGCGGCGCGGTCGACGCCGGGGATCACCTGCCCGAGCCGGACCGGGCCGCCGAGCCGGCCGGGCTGAGTTACCGGTCCGGGCGCCCGCTGCGCGCGCCGGCGATGCCTTTCACTCCGTTCACTCCCCTGTCGGCACGGGCCTTCAACAGCCTGTGGTACCGCAGGGCGCCGGCCAACCGGGAGAGCCTGGTCGGGCTGCCCGCGTTCTTCCACCGGCTGGACGCGGTCAGCGACTGGAACCGGGCCGTCGGGCCGCGCGGCATCGTCCAGTACCAGTTCGCGGTGCCCGCCGGCCAGCACGACGTGATCGCGCGGGTGCTGGAGCGGTCCCGCCAGGGCGGCCTGGCGCCGTTCCTGGGCACGCTGAAGCGGTTCGGGCCGGCCAGCGGCGCGCCGCTGTCGTTCCCGGCCCCCGGCTGGTCGATGGCGATGGAGATGCCCGCCGGACCCGGCCTCGGCCCGCTGCTGGACGAGCTTGACCGCCTGGTCGCCGACGCGGGCGGCCGGATCTACCTGGCCAAGGACAGCCGGATGAGCCGGGCCGCGTTCGACGCCATGTACGGCGGCCTGGATGGCTGGCGGGCCGCCCGGGCGCGGCTGGACCCGTCCGGCGTGTTCCAGTCCGACCTGGGCCGACGCCTGGGCCTGTGCGCCACCGCTACCGGAGACTAGTGAGGGGAACCGCCGTGCTCGACGCCCTGGGCCGGCCCGCCCGCATCCTGCTGCTCGGCGGGACCAGCGAGATCGGGCTCGCCATCCTGACCGCCCTGCGCGCCCCCGCCGAGACCGAGGTGCTGCTGGCCGGCCGGGACGAGCAGGCCCTGGCCGCGGCGGGCAAGGCCCTGCCCTACCAGGTCCGGACGCTGGCGTTCGACGCGACCGAACTGGACGCCCACCAGGCCGTGATCGACGCCGCGTTCGCCGGCGGCGACGTGGACGTGGTCATCTCGGCCGCCGGGGTGCTGCACCGGCAGGACACCCTGGACGGCGACCCGCTGCGGGCCGGCCAGCTAGTCGAGACCAACTTCACCGGGCACGTCACCACGCTGCTGGCGGCGGCCGGGCGGATGCGCCGCCAGGGGCACGGGGTCATCGTGATCCTGTCCTCGATCGCCGCGGTCCGGCCCCGCAAGGCCACCCTGGTGTACGGGGCGGCCAAGGCCGGGCTGGACGCGTTCGGCCGGGGGCTGGCCGACGCCCTGCACGGCACCGGCGTGCGGGTCCTGCTGGTCCGCCCCGGCTTCGTCATCGGCCGGATGACCGAGGGTATGTCCCCGGCGCCGATGTCGACCACCCCGGCCGCCGTCGGCGAGACGGTGGCCGCCGCCCTGGCCTCCGGCGCCGACCTGGTCTGGGTGCCCGGCCCGCTCCGGTTCCTGGCCCTGGCCATGCGCGCGATCCCCCGCCCGGCCTGGCGCAAGATCCGCCGTTAGCCGGGGCGGCGGGCGGCGATGGAATCCGCCATTTTGCGCCATTGCGGCCGGTCGTTACCGGCGCAATCCCGATGTCTGTTGCACCGGTGATCGGCGAGCTGTAACCTAAGCGCGCTCGATCGGGGGAAGCCTCATGAATGATCAGATAAGCATGGGCGGGGAGCCCGCCGCGACCGGCGGGAAACGCCGGGCGCTAATCATCGCGTGCGACCGCTATTCCGATTCCGGGCTGGCCGGGCTGCGTGCGCCTGCCGCCGATGCCCGCGCCCTGGCGGCCGTGCTGGGCGACCCTCTCATCGGGGATTTCGCGGTGGATCTCCAGATCGACCCGGCGTCGCATGAGCTGGCCGAGGTGATCGAGGGGTTCTTCGTGGACGCCGCCCCGACGGACCTGCTGCTCCTGCACATTGCCTGTCACGGCATGCGTGAATCGGACGGCGAGCTCTACTTCGCGGCCCGTGACACGCGGCTGGCCCGGCTGCACTCGACGGCACTGTCTTCGGCGTTCGTGAATAGCCAGATGGCCCGCAGCCCGTCCAAGAAAATCATCCTGATGCTCGACTGCTGCTTTAGCGGCGCATTCGAGCGCGCGCCGACCCCGGGCTGGCGAGGAGGTCAACCTGCGCGACCGGTTCGACGGCCGGGGCAGGCCGTGCTGACCGCGTCATCGGCACTGGAGTACGCCTTCGAGGACGGCGTGATGGCGGACGACCAGTCCCGGCCGGGCGCGCTGTTCACCAGGGCGATGATCGACGGCATGCAGACCGGTGCGGCGGACCTGGACCAGGACGGCGTGATCGGCCTGGACGAGCTGTATGACTACACCTTCCGGAAGGTCCGGGACACCACGGCCAGCCAGACGCCGTCGAAGTGGATGTTCGGCGTGCAGGGCAACCTGCGGGTGGCCTACCACCACGGTCCCGCCGTCGCGCCCACCCCGCTCGAGGATGAGCTTGAGGAAGCCCTGCGCAGCCCGATCGTGCCGGTCCGGAAGGCCATCGTGGCCCACCTGGAGAGCCTGCTCACGGCCGGGCACCCGGGCCGGGCGCTGAGCGCCCGGCTGCGGCTGCAGCAACTGATCGACGACGACAGCCGGGCGGTGCAGGCCGCTGCGAGGGCCGCGCTGGACCGGCTGCCGCGCCTGGACCTGACGCCGGCGGAGCTCGACTTCGGCACGGTGCCGGCTGGCTCCCGGACGCCGCCGCGGGTGATCACGGTACGCAACGCGGGCGGCGGCGACCTGCGGCCGGCCGCGTCCAGCACCGACCTGGCGGTGCGGGTCCGGCCCGGCGAGGGACAGCTCACGGTGACCCTGGACACCAGCGAGGCGCGGGACATCACGGCCGAGATCCTGGTCCGGACGCACCTGGACTCCGTGACGGTGCCGGTCCGGGCGTCCGTGGCGGCGGCGCCCGCGCGAGAGAAGCCGGCCACGCCGCAGCCAGCCGCACGGCAGCCAGCCGGGCCGTCGGGAGAACAGGAGCCAGCGCCGGAACGTCCGGCACCGGGCGGACGGCCCGGTACCAGACGGCCCGGTACTCGGACAGCCTGGCCCGCAGCCTGCGGGCCCGGCCGACCGGTAACGCGACCGCGCGGGAGGCCAGCACGGGCGGCGCCGCCAGCCCGCGCCGGCCTGCTGACCCGCCGGCCGACGGTCCGTCGGCGCGCGTGCGCACCTGGATCTGGCTCTCCTTCGGCGTGGCCACGATCATCCTGATCATCATCGGCTTCATCGCCGTTCCGAAGTGACCGCCGCGCCCCGCGAGGAGATCCTGATGACCGACGCCGTGATCGACCTGCTGGTCTCGCTGGACCCGGACGAGGGCGATGACGAGGAACTGGACGAGCTGACCAGCCAGCTTCGGCGTGAGCTGCTGGAACTGGACGTGCAGTCGGTGGAGCGGCCGTCCCGGGCGGCGCCGCCGGGGACGCGGAGCGCGGGGGCGCTGGCCATCGGGGAGCTGATCGTGCACGCGGCTACGGCGCCGGCCCTGGTGACCGCGGTGGTGGCGGTGGTGCAGGGATGGCTGCGCCGGGCCGGGCGGCGGAGCGCCCGGATCGAGGTCAACGGCAAGGTGCTGGACGTGAAGGGGATCAGCGCGGCGGACCAGCACGAGGTCATCGCGGCGTTCGTCGCCGACGTGCTGGCCGGCGCCGCGCCGCCGTGCCAGCCCGGCCCGAGGCAGCAGCGCCACTCACGGTCGGGGAAACTGGGCCGGGCGGGGGTGCTGGCCCACCTGCCTCATGATCGTGACCGTGTTTACGTGAACATGTACGGAAAAACGGTCACGATCATGGAATCCTGGTCAGAGCTCTAGCAGCACCTTGCCCCGGGGGCTGTCGGTGCCGCGCAGCGCGGCCAGGGCGTCCGGCCAGGCGGCCAGCGGGAAGCGGTGGGTGACCAGGAAGCCCGGCCGGAGCTGGCCGGCGTTGAGCAGGGTGACCACCGACCGCCACGCCGACGCCGAGTAGCTGAAGCTGCCCAGGATGGTCAGGTCGTTGTTGACCGCGTCGTCGACCGACAGCGGGACGGTGGCGCCGTGCGGCGGGAGGCCGAGCAGCGCGACGGTGCCGCCCCGGCGGACCGCGGCGATCGCGGCGCCCGCCGCGCTGGTCGTCCCGGCCGCCTCCAGCACCAGGTCATAGCCGTTGCCGGCGGCCGCGTCGGCGGTCTCGAACCTGGTCGCGCCGGCCGTCGCGGCCAGCGGGGCCTGGCCCGCGCGGCGGCCGAGCAGCACCACCTCGGCAGGGGACCACAGCCGCAGCATGATGACCGCCAGCAGCGCGATCGTGCCGTCGCCGATAACCAGCACCCGGCTGCCGGGGGTCACGCCGGCCCGGCGCAGGGCCTGGTAGACCACGGCGGCGGGCTCGGTCAGCACGGCGTCCAGGGCGGCCACCGACGGGTCCAGGGCGTGGGCCTGCGCGGCCGGGACCGCGATCCGCCCGGCGGCGGCGCCGTCGCGGGTGAACCCGATCTCGTCGTAGGTCTCGCACAGGTTGGCCTGCCCGGCCGCGCAGCGGGCGCAGTGGCCGCAGCCGATCACGCCCTCGGCCACGATCCGGGTGCCGGCCAGCGGCGAGCCCGGCCACGGCGATCCCGGTCCACTCGTGCCCCAGTACCACCGGGTAGCGGACGTAGGCCGGGTCGACCCCGCCGTCGATGATCTCCAGGTCGGTTCCGCAGAGGCCGATCAGGTCGGGCTCGGCGACCAGGTCGCCGTCGCGGGCCGCCGGGGCAGGCCGGGTCTCCAGGGCCACGTCGCCGGGGGCGCGGACCACCAGCGCCGGGCCGGGCCCGGACCGCCCGCTCACGCGTCCCCCGGTGCTAGCCGCTGGCGGGCCATCTCCGCCACTCGCAGGACCCGCGCCACGCATCGCACGGTATACCGGCCCGCGCTCGTTCGCGACGGGGGCGCTGCACGAGATGATCGTCGTGTGCCGCTACGGCTGATCCGGTGACAGGACGGAGAGGGCTGGTGACCGTACTACTCATGCTCGTCGCCCTGACCGTGGGGATGGGCACGTGAGCCGCTGGGCGGTAGCCGTCCCGGCCCGCGCCGAGCTGGGCGAGCGGCCCGTCTGGGACCCGGCCGCGGGCTGCCTGATCTGGGTCGACATCCGGGCCGGGAGGCTGCACCGGTACACGCCCGGCGGGGCGGACGAGGTGTACCTGGACGCTGGCGTTCCTCTCGGAGCTGCGGCACCCCGGCGAGGCGGCGGCTACGTGCTGGCGGCGGCGGACGGATTCCGGTTCGCCGATGCCGCCGGGCGGCTGGCGGGCGGTCCGCTGCGCCCCCCGGGCATGGGCGCGGACCTGCGGTTCAACGACGGGGCGTGCGATCCGGCGGGCCGGTTCTGGGCCGGCACGGTGGCGGCCGGCCGGCGGCCGGGCGCGGGGCTGCTGTACCGGCTGGACGGCGACCGGCACGTCACCGTGATGCTGGACGGGGTGACGGAGTCCAACGGGATCGGCTGGAGCCCGGACGGCACGCAGATGTACTACATCGACTCCGGCGAGCCGCAGCCGCGGGTCCGGGTGTTCGGGTATGACCTGCGGACCGGCCGGATCGGCGCGGGCCGGGACCTGATCACGTTCGCGCCCTCCGACGGCATCCCGGACGGCCTGGTGGTCGACGCCCAGGGCGGGCTGTGGATCGCGATGTGGAACGGCGGCGAGGTCCGCCGCTACAGCGCGGCGGGCGGCCTGCTGGACGCCGTGCGGCTGCCGGTGAGCTGCCCGACCTGCCCCGGCTTCGGCGGCCCCGGCCTGCGCGAGCTGTACGTGACCAGCGCGTGGGAGGACATGGACGAGGCGGCCAAGGCGGCCGAGCCGCTGGCCGGGCACGTGTTCCGGATACGGCCACGGCCAGCGGGCAGCCGGGCGACGGGTACGCGGGGTGAGGCGAATGAGGAAGGGAGCCGGGCGTGGCGCGGATTGAGCTCGACGGCATCAGCAAGCAGTTCCCGGACGGCACGATGGCCGTGCGGTCGCTGGCGCTGGACGTGGGGGGCCAGCCTGGCCCGCTAGGGCGGTGTGCGTGATCGCGACCGTTTTTCCGTGAAATCCCCCGGACAAACGGTCATGATCATGGTCGGACGGGCTCGGGGCCGGCTCCGGGCTCGGGGGCGGGGTGGGGGGCGGTGTCGCGGCGGGGCAGCAGGAGCGGGGTGGCCAGCAGCAGGACACCGGCAAGCGCGATCGCGGTGCGGGGGCCGGTGAGGCCGGCCAGCACGCCCCACAGGGCGGTCAGCGCGGCGAGTGATTTGCTGGTGACCGACCACGCGGACAGGGTGCGGGCGACCCGGTCGGGCGGGGTCTGCTCGAGCCGGTAGGTGGCGAGCACCGGGTTGAACACGCCCGATGCAGGTGACCAGGCCGAACTGCACGGCCGATGACCAGCACGATCCCGGCCATGCCGCGGCCGGATGAAGGCCAGGCCGACCGGCCAGCACGCGCGCAGCGTGCCGGCGGTGAGCAGTGACCTGGTGCTGCCCGAAGCCGGGCGACGAGCCGGCGGGCCAGTCGCGAGCCGACCAGCCCGCCGACGCAGGGTGACCGCGAACGCGAGACCGTACTGCCAGGGCGCGAATCCGAGGTCGACCGCAGCATGAGGACGGCCAGCAGCGGCGCGGTCGCCATGATCAGGCCGTTGACGCAGGATCGTGTTGAAGAACAGCGGGCGCAACGCCGGGCTGGCCAGGATGTAGCCGCCAGCCGTCGAGCAGGTCGCCGGCCCGCAGCCGCGGTGCGCCGGTCCGCGCCGGACGGCGGCTCCCTCCCGCCGATCCGCCCGGATCCCAGCCGCGGACAGCAGATAGCTGACGCGCGTCGGCGATCACGGTCGTCACCGGGCCGAACAGCCCGATCGCCAGGCCGCCGAGCGGCGGGCCGAGCGCGGTGGCGGTCCAGTTGGTGGACTCGAACCGCGCGTTCGCGACGAGCAGGTCCTCCGGCGGCACCAGCGCCTTGAGGCATGCGCCGCTGGCCGCCCGTGAAGGCGATGTCGGCGGCGGCGACGATGACCGAGACGACCAGTAGCTGGGCGAAGCTGAGCCAGCCGAGCGCGAACGCGGCCGGCACGCTGAGCATCGCCGCGAACCGGGTCAGGTCCATGGCGACCATCACCGGCCGCTTGCGGCGGAACTCCACCCACGGGCCGAGCGGCACCGCGACCAGCGCCCCGGCGGCCAGCCCGGCCGCCGCCAGCGCCGACACCTCCGCCGCCCCGGCGTGCAGCACCTCGATGGCGATCAGCGGGAACGCGCCGAACGCCAGCCACGTGCCGAGCGCGCTCACCGCGTACGCCCCCCACAGCCAGCCGAACTGCCGCCCCAGCGACCGCCCGTTCCTCATGCCCGGCACCCTCCGCCCGTCTCGCCAGCACCGCACCGCCTGGACAACCTCGCGTTGGCCAGCGCCATCCAAGCGTCCCCGGCCGCCGCGTTCGGGCTGACCATCGACCCGGTCGGCCCCAACTTCGGCACCGAGGCACTGCTGGACGCGATCGCCGACTCGCCCGCGCTGGCCACGTTCGCGGGCGAGCAGACCCGGCTGCTCTGGCCCGACCACTATGACCTGCGCCGGGTGCCCGTCCGGGACCCGGTGCCGGTGTACCCGCACTCGCTGGTCTGGCGCGCGGACAACCCGCACCCGGCGCTGGCCGCGCTGCGCGGCTACCTGACGGCGGGCCGGGCGGCCCGGCCGGACGGACGCCCCTGGGCGCGGTGACCCGGGGCCGGTGACCTGCGGCCGGGCGCCGGGACGCGGGGCCGGGCGACAAGATCGCCGTGCCTAGGATGGCGGCATGCGGCGCCTGCTTCTCGACCTGACGCCGCTGCGGTACCGGGACCTGCGGCTGCTGACCGCCGGGCAGCTGATCTGCGTGCTGGGTAACCAGCTCACGGCAGTGGCGGTGCCGTACCAGGTGTACCAGCTGACCCGCTCGTCGCTGTTCGTCGGGCTAGTCGGGCTGGCCCAGCTGGTGCCGATGGTGGCGGGCGCGCTGCTGGGCGGGGCGGTGGCCGACGCGGTGGACCGCCGGCGGCTGCTGCTGGGCGTGGAGCTGCTGCTGGCCGCCTGCAGCGCGGGCCTGGCCCTGAACGCCGGGCGGGCGCCGGCGCTGTGGCCGCTGTTCGTGGTGCCCGCGGTGGCGGCGGGGCTGGGCGGGCTGGACGACGCCGGGCACACCGCGATCATCCCCCGGCTGGTCCGGCGGGACGAGGTGGCCAGTGCCAGCGCGATCTTCCAGAGCCTGTTCCAGCTCGCCGGGGTGGTCGGGCCGACGGTGGCCGGGCTGCTGCTGGCCGGGACCGGCATCCGGATCGTGTACTGGGCGGACGCGGCCAGCTTCGGCGCGGCGTTCGCGGCGCTGCTGCTGATCGCGCCGCAGCCGCCGGACCGGGCGCCGGGCGGGCGGCGGCTGCCGTCGGTGATCGAGGGGCTCCGCTACGTCCGCCAGCGGCAGGCCTTGCAGGGCGCGTACCTGATCGACATCAACGCGATGGTGCTGGGCATGCCGCGGGCGCTGTTCCCGGCGCTGGCGGCGACGGTGTTCGGCGGCGGGGCGCGGACCCTCGGCCTGCTGTACTCCGCGCCGGGGGCGGGCGCGCTCATCGGCGCGCTGACCACCGGCTGGGTCGGCCGGGTCCGGCGGCAGGGCCGGGCAGTGATCATCGCGGTGATCGCCTGGGGCCTGGCCATTACCGGGTTCGGGGTCATCACCTGGGTGGCGGGCCGGGTAACCGGGCACGCCGGGCTGGCGCTGGCGGCCGGCCTGGTGCTGCTGGCCACGGCGGGCTGGGCCGACGTCATCTCGGCCGTGTTCCGCTCCACGATCGTGCAGCTATCGGTGCCGTCCGGGCTGCAGGGCCGGCTGTCCGGGCTGCACATCGCGGTGGTCACCGGCGGTCCCAGCCTGGGCAGCCTGGAGTCCGGCGCGGTGGCGGCGGCGTTCGGGAGCGTCGCCTCGGTGATCTCCGGCGGGGTCGGCTGCGTGGCCGGCGCCCTGCTGCTGGCCCGGCTGCTGCCCGGCTTCCGCCGCCTCCGGCTGGAGACCGCCGGGCCGGACGCCGCCCCGGCCGCCGGACGGGACGCCGCCCGGCCGCCGGGCCGGAGTCCGCCGGGCCCCCGGCCCGGCGGATCCGCTGGCCCTCGGCCCGGCGGTCACCGGCGGCGAGGCGCCCTAGCGCCGGCTGCTGGTCAGCGCGGCGTGTCGGCCGGGCTGAGCGCGCCCGCCGGGCTGGTCGCGAAGCCGGCGATGTCCGCCTCGACCCGGGAGAGATGGGTCATGACGAGCCCGTGCGGCGCGTTCTGGTAGACCCTGAGCTGGGCGCCCGGTATCAGCTCGACGGTCCTGGCGCTGGTGAGCTCGAGCGGCGCGGAGGCGTCCGCGTCTCCGTGGATCAGCAGCGTCGGGACGCTGATCTGGCGGAGTTCGGCCCGGAAATCCGTGCTGAACGCGGCCCGGCTGCATTGCAGCAGCGCCGGCAGCGACGTCTGCAGCATGTCGGCCATGCCCCAGCGGGCCATCTCCGGGGAGACGGCGCAGCCGGGCAGGCCGGCGCTGACGAACGCTGGCGTGTTCTCGGTGACCCACCGCGGCCAGTCGCTGCGCCAGGTCTCCCAGACCGACGCGATCACGCCGGGCGCGACTCCGCCGGGATTGTCATCGGTCCTGGCGATGAACGGCAGGGTAGCGCTGGCCAGCACCAGCCTGGCCACGCGGTCCGTCCCGTGCCTGGTGAGGTACCGGGCTGCTTCGGCGCCGCCGCCGGAGTGGCCGACGAGCGTGACCTCGCGGAGGTCCAGCCGGGTCAGCAGCTGGCTGACGTCGCCGGCCAGCCCGTCAAAGTCGTAGCCCTGGCCCGGGTCATCGGAACGGCCATGTCCGCGGCGGTCCAGTGCGACGCAGCGGAACCCGCGGCCCGCCAGCCGGGCCATCAGGTGCTGCCACATGGAACTGCTGAGGCCCTGGCTGGCCAGCAAGACGACCGGCCGCCCGTCGCCGTGGTCGCGGTAGTGCAGGGTCGTTCCGTCAGTGGCCTGGAAGTACGGCATCTGCTCGCTCACCTCGGCTGCTCGTCGGTCGGTCGGCTCAACGATGCCCCGGCCGGGCGAACCAGGCGATTACCCGCCTGGTAATGGACGGCCGGCCAGAACCCGCCGGGTTGCCTCATCAGCCGGGTAGAACGCCTCGATGAAGATCTCCGACAGCGAGGCGTCGAGCGGCGTCGCGAACGAGGTCGTGGTGTTCAGGAACCGCAGGATGCCCTGGTCGGCGCGGTACTCGAGCGGCAGCACCACGCGCTGGCCCGGCTCAGGGGCATGATCGCCGGCGGCCCGGACCCCGGGATAGGAAGCGAGCTCGTCATGAAGCCGGGCCAGCTCATCGTCGGCCTGCCGGGTGATCCGGTGCCGCAGCCGGAGGAGCAGGTGCTCGCTCCACTCGGCCAGGTTCTCGATCCGCGGCGCGATTCCCTCCGGGTGCAGCGTCAGGCGCAGGACGTTGACTGGCTCGGCGAGCAGGAACGGGGCGACATCGCCCAGCAGGACCCGGGTGCCCTGGTTGGCCACCAGCCGGTTCCAGCCGCCGTCCATGACCAGCGCGGGATACGGCTCGTGCCCGGCGAGCAGGTGCCGGATGGAATCCCGCACGCCGGCCATGGCCGGGTCATCGAGGCTCCGGCTGCCGTACGCCGGAGCAAACCCCGCGGCCAGCAGCAGGTCGTTGCGATCGGGCAGCGGAACGTCGAGCTGCTCCGCGAGGAACAGGACGATCTGCCTGCTCGGCCGCCCCCGGCCCGTCTCCAGGAAGCTCAGGTGCCGGCTGGACACCCCCGTCACGGCGGAAAGCTGCAGCTGGCTAAGACCGCGGGCGGTCCGCCACCGGCGCAGCAGGACACCGAAGCCCGTTCTCTGGGCAGTTGTCGCACTCATCAGGCATCCCCGTCTCTGGATCTTGCTCCGGGCCCGCGCGATCATCGGCGCGCCGCGACCGGCCTCACCCGCATCCTGCCGGAGGCCGCCCGCTACGCGGTGGCCGCGCCGGGCGGGGCGTGGCCGCGACCAGCGGCGCTGGCTGGACAATGGGCTGGTGATCGAGGTTGAGCCGGGACGCTTCGAGGAGATGGTGGCCGCGGCGCTGGACGGGCTGCCCGAGGAATTCGGGCGGCTGATGAGCAATGTCGCCGTGACGGTGGAGCACGGCCAGGGCCGCCCGGCCTGCTCGGGCTCTACGAGGGCGTCCCGCTCACCGGCCGGACGACCGGTTACGCCGGGGTGCTGCCCGACCGGATCACCATCTACCGCCAGGCGATCTGCGCGGTCTGCCAGACCGAGCAGGAAGTCGCCGGGCAGGTCCGCCGGACTGTCATCCACGAGGTTGCCCACCACTTCGGCATCGGTGACCGGCGGCTGCGTGAACTCGGCTGGTAAGCCCCGGCCAGCCCGTATGCCACGCTGGGGCGCCGGGGATGTCAAGACGGGGGCGGCTGCTCCGACCAGGTGCTGAAGGGCCCGACCGGGGCTCGTGAACCACGAGGAGTGCACCATGCAGTTCCTGATCAGCATGAATATCAACCCGGCCGTGCTGGACGCGCTGACCGGCGAGGAGAAGGCGGCGATCGGCGGCGGCCACGGCCGGTTCATCGAGGCGCTGAAGGAGTCCGGCGAGCTGATCACCACGCAGGCGCTGGTCGATCCGTCGCAGGCCGCCGTGGTGTCGGTCAGGAACGGCCAGCCGGTGGTGACCGACGGGCCGTTCCTGGAGTCCAAGGAGTACCTGGGCGGCTTCTACCTGGTCGACTGCGAGAGCAAGGAGCGGGCGATCGAGCTGGCCGCGCAGATCCCGGACGCCGCGATCGAGGGCCTGGGGGTGGAGGTGCGGCAGGTGATGTTCGCTGACGGACCATTGGAGGCATGACCGCGCCAGCCCTCGAGGACCTGCTGCGTGAGCTCGCGCCGCAGGTCCTCGGCGCGCTGGCACGCCGGCACGGCCAGTTCGAGGGGTGCGAGGATGCCGTGCAGGAGGCCGTCCTCGCCGCCACCGTGCAGTGGCCGGCCGAGGGAGTGCCGGGCAACCCGCGCGGCTGGCTGGTGACGGTCGCGTCCCGGCGGCTCATCGACCAGGTGCGCAGCGACCGCGCGCGCCGCGAGCGGGAGTCGGCGACGGCCGCCGAGGTGGCGCCCGAGGACGTGCCGGACACCGACGACACGCTCGTCCTGCTGTTCCTGTGCTGCCACCCGACGCTGACCGCGGCCTCCCAGACGGCCCTGACGCTGCGGGCGGTCGGCGGCCTGACCACGGCCGAGATCGCCCGCGCGTTCCTGGTGCCGGAGGCCACGATGGCGGCCCGGATCAGCCGGGCCAAGCAGCGCATCAAGGCCGCCGGCAGCTCGTTCAGCCTGCCGGACGGCGCGGAGCTCGAGGAACGGCTGCGGGTCGTCCTGCACGTGCTCTACCTGATCTTCAACGAGGGCTACACCGCGTCCTCGGGCAGTGAGCTGCACCGCCCCGACCTGGCCCGCGAGGCGATCCGGCTGGCCCGGATGGTGCACGCGAGGCTGCCCGGGGACGGCGAGGTGACCGGGCTGCTGGCGCTGATGCTGCTGACCCACGCCCGCCGCGAGGCCCGCACGACGGCGGCGGGCGACCTGGTGCCGCTGGATGAGCAGGACCGGGCGACGTGGGACCGCGGGCTGATCGACGAGGGCACCGACCTGGTCAGGGCGTCGCTGGCCGGCCCGGCGCTGGGGCCGTACGAGCTGCAGGCCGCCATCGCCGCCACGCACGCCGACGCGGCCACGGCCGGGGAGACCAACTGGCCGCAGGTGCACGCCCTGTACCTGATCCTGGAACGGATCGCGCCCAACCCGATGGTCACCCTCAACCGGGCCATCGCGCTCGCCGAGACGCAGGGCCCGCTGGCCGGGCTGGCCCTGCTGGCCACGCTGGACGGCGACGAGCGGATGGCCGGGCACCACCGGCTGCTGTCCGTACGGGCGCATCTGCTGGAGAAGGCCGGCGACACGGCCGGGGCATTCGAGCACTACCGGCGGGCCGCCCGGTCCACCGCCAGCCTCGCCGAGCAGCGCTACCTGGAATCCCGGGCCAGCCAGGTACGGCCCCGGGCGCGGCCCTGATCCGCCCGGTCAGGCCTGCGCAGGCGCGGGCTCGGCCGGGCCGGGGGTGCTGGCCGAGGCCTCGGCCAGGTAGCGGTCGCCGTGCCGGACCGCGCTGAAGCCGAACGACAGCGCGATCAGCGCGGTCAGCGCGCCGGTCACGGCGTAGACGCCGGCCGGGCTGCCGGTCAGCTGAATGGCGGCGGCGCCGGCGAGAGCTCCGAGCGGGATGGCCGACCAGGCCAGGACCATGGCGACGCTGACCACCCGGCCGTACAGGTGGCTGGGCACGATGGCCTGCCGGAGCGCGCTGGTGTTGATGTTCAGGAGCAGGCCGAACCCTGATGACGCGGCCCACAGCACGAGGGCCGCCGGGTAGGAGCCGATCAGGGCCATGGCGGTGACCGCCAGACCGCTGAGGGTCAGGGCGCCGAGCGCGGTGACCGCGAAGCTCAGCCGGCGGCGGATCGCGGCGGCCGAGACGCTGACCGCGACGACGCCGGCCGCGCCCGCGGCGAAGAGCAGCGCGACCTGGCTGTCGGTGGCGCCCAGCACCCGCTCGGCGAACAGGACGAGCTGGCTGTTCTCGGTGGAGGCCACGAAGTTGATGAGGGCCATCATGAGCGAGATGCTGCGCAGGATCGGCTGCGACCAGACGTAGCGCAGGCCGGCCCGGACATCCCCGAGCAGGCCGCCCAGGCCGGCGGCCGGGGGCGAGGACGGCTCGGCCTCATTGAAGCTGCGCCGGATGAGGGCGAGGGATGCCGCCGAGGCGAGGAAGCTGGCCGCGTCGAAGAACAGCAGGTCAGCCGGCGACATCACCACGACCAGGACACCGGCCAGAATCGGGCCGAGAATCTGGCCGGCCGAGTTGGTGGCCATGATCCGCCCGTTGGCGGCCACCAGGTCATCGCGGCCGACCAGGCTGGGGATCGCCGCGAACTCGCCGCAGTTGAACAGGATGCCCAGGGTGGACTGGGCGAAAGCCACCGCGTAGATGGCATCGACCCGAAGCCCGCCCGACAGGGCCAGCACCGGGAGGATCACGATCACGCAGGCCCGGCCGACATCGGTGAGCAGCATCATCCGCTTGCGGTCGATCCGGTCCGCCATCGCGCCGAGCACCAGCCCGAACAGCAGGTAGGGCACGAGATTCGCGGCCGTAGTCAGGCCCAGGCTGGTCGCCGAGTGAGTGAGCTTGAAGACCAGCAGCGGCAGCGCGAAGAGCGTGAAGGAACTGCCCACCTGCGAGATCAGCTGGCCGCTGAAGTAGAGCCAGAAGTCGCGGCCAAGAGTACGGCGCTGCGGCGGCCCAGTCGTCACCACGACACCGTACCAATGCGCCGCGAAGCGCGCGCTCCGCTGACCGGCGTGCGGCCATCGGGCGCCTCGGCGATCCGCTTCGGCCTGAGATCGGGAGAAACGGATTCGCTCAGGTGGAGTGCTCTGAGCCAGTGCCGCTCGGCTGCTGCGCGGCGCTGACGTCGCCCGGAGGGAGCAGGCCCGGAGCGCCGGGCAATTCCGCGGGATCCGGGGGCAGCACGGAGATGCCGGCCGGGCCGAGGCATGCGGCGGCCCGCCTGCCGCCTTCGCCCGGAGGTCGAAGACAAGCCGCTCAAAGGCCTCGTAGACCTGGCGGCCCTGCCTGGCGCGGGTCTGCAGGATGTAGTCCTCGCACGCGCTCGCACATATACTCGTAATAGTCGAGGATCTTCACCACGTTACGCTCAATGGAATCATCGAGCGAGGCGTATGATAAACGCCTCCCGTCGTTAATCAGCTTCGTGACCTGGTATGTTGCTTCCGCAAGGGCCTCCGAGACGGAAAGGTTAGCGATAACCTCGCTCGCCTGTGTCCACTTGCATGTAATGACCCGCCTGCCTCGTCGGACCTCATTGCGAGGACATTACTGCCGCGAAACTCTCGCGGGCAAGCCGCCCGTGGAGCCGGGCAGGCCGGTGGCCCTGGACCGCGGCCTCGGCTTTGCCATCCGCGAGGGCAGCAAGACCGTCGGTGCCGGGACGGTTATTTCCGTGCTCACCTGAGCGCCGCGTGATTCCGCCTCGGCCTGTGCGACCCCAGGTGGTCGGCTTGTGCACCGGGCGAGTGGGGGAGCCTTCTAGGCTGGCGTCATGCACGGAGACCGGCAGGAGGCGGCGGCGGTGCTGGCGCAGTGGTGGGACGGGGTCTGCGACGGCGGTGACGGCTCGCATGCGGTCCTGCTGGCCGGGCCGCCGGGCCGGGGCCGGTCCGCCGTCCTGAGCGAGCTGACGAGGATCGTCAGCCGGGCTGGTGCCCCGGCCAGCCTGATCGTGGGGGTGAGCGGCCGGTCGCTGCCGGCCGGCCCGGCCCGCAGGCGGACGCGGTCCGGGATGCCCTGCTGGAACCGGGGGTGCGGCGGCAGGCCGCGGCGCTGCTGTGCGGCAGCCGGCTGCGCGGCACCGCGCGGCCGGGCGGGGACAGCCTGCTCATGTCCGGGGTAGCCGGCACGATCCGGCTGCTGACGGCCGGGGTGGCCGCGGCCGCCGCGGGCGGCGCGGCACAGGACCGGGCGGCAGCGGAGGACGGCGCCGCCGCCCGCGCGGCGCGGGTCGTGGCCGCGGTATCCGCATCGGCGCCGGTCGCGGTGATCATCGACCACGCCGACTGCCTCGACCCCGGCCTGGCCGTTACCGTGATCGAGAACCTGATCCGCCACCACAGCGCGAGGGTCCTGGTCGTCGCGGCCGTCGACCCGGGCAGCGACCTCACCGCGGCCCTGACCTTCCGCGCCCGGCGCGGACCGACGGTCGGGCGGGTGCACCGGGCCGCCGCCGACCCCCGGCCCGGCATCACTCCCGCACTGAGCGCGCGGGCGAGGTCAGCCCGTACCTGACGGCGACGCCGCGCCCTTACCCGCACGCCGTGCGGGCAATGCGCGGGTAACCGGCCGTTGCGGGCGCTGAAACACCGGGATGGCACGCTGCGGGTCATGAGCGCCCCTCCCGAGCGGATGCCGGCCTGCCGGATCGCCATGATCGCCCACGACAACGAGAAGGCCGGCCTGGCCGAGTGGGCGCGGTTCAACCTCGCCGTGCTGGCCCGCCACGACCTGTACGCGACGGGGACCACGGGCCGGATGCTCCAGGCCGAACTGGGGCTCCCGGTGACCTGCATGCGCAGCGGACCGCTCGGCGGCGACCAGCAGATCGGCGCCCGGATCGCCGAAGGCCTCATCGACATGCTCATCTTCTTCTGGGACCCGCTGGAACCCCAGCCCCACGACCCCGACGTCAAGGCCCTCCTCCGCCTCGCCGTGGCCTGGAACATCCCGGTCGCCTGCAACCGGGCCAGCGCCGACTTCCTCATCTCCTCACCGCTCCTCGGCCACCCCTACCACCGACGGCAGCCCGACTTCGCCGGCCACGAACACCGCCACTGGCCGGCGCTGGCCCGGTAGCAGCCAGGCCACTCCGGCGGGCGGTATGCGCGGAATCGCCCGCAGCCGCGGGCTGGCACCACTCCGAACATGGTGCGCCCGGACGTCTGCGGGGCCACCGCGAGGGAACTGTTGACTAGCGGGGGCTCGCTCGACGAGCCGCCGCCGGTCATGCCGCCAGAGTGGAGCAACCATGACAGAACCCGCGCCCCGCATCGATGTCGCCAACCTTCCCGCGCCCGATGAGGGCATCTGCGTGACGCTGTTCATCGCCGTCCGGAGCATCGCGCGGTCGCGGGACTTCTACTCGCGGGTCCTGGGCGGCACGGTCGTGCTGGAGGAGAACCCGTGCATCGTCAAGCTGGCCAACTCGTGGATCCTCATGAACCCGGGCGGCCCGCCCACTCCCGACAAGCCGGGCATCTCGGTGGTCGACTACCAGCCTGGTGACACCACCTCGATCTTCCTGAACCTGCGGGTCGCTGATATCGCAGCCTGTTACGAGGCCTGGAAGGAGAAGGGGGCCGAGTTCGTCACGCCGCCCATCGACCGCGGGGCCGAGACCCGCTGCTACATACGCGACCCGGACGGATACCTCATCGAAGTCGGCCAGGCCACCGGCCTGCTGCAGGGCAAACTCGCCGCCAAGCGCCCGGAGGACCTGCCTGGCTGAGCCCTGTCACCCCGCGCCGGGGCTGGGGTGGTCGGCTTCCCACAGCGGCCGCAGCCGCCGGAAGTGCCGCTGGTCGAGAGTAAGCAGGCGTGTTGTGCGGACTGCGCCGGTGTCAACGATGATCGCCGTCATCGCCCAGACCGGACGTGAGCTGGTCATCGATCTCCTCGGCGGTCAGCGGCCCGCTGCTCCGGAACCCGCCGGTAGCCGGCCGGGGCTGCGGCATCCGCTCCCTGACCAGCTTGTCGATCTCCTGCGCAAGCGTGACTCCGTCGCGGCTCGGAAGGGGAAGCCGTTTCATTGCCATTTCAATATCCTTTCATCGGGACCTGCCAGGCTCGCTCAGCCAGGGAAGCCAAGGGAAAAAGTGGAAGGATGTGGCTTCATATGAAAAACCAGAATGGCGCGAGCGCGAACCGCGGCGAGGACCCGGGGGCAGGCAGGAACGGCAGGCTCCGGCGTCGTGGCGCCATGCTGTCAGTGGTGGCGGCGCTGAGTGCCGGCGGGCTGATGCTGGGGATGGGAACGGCGCAGGCCGCGGCCGCGCCCATCACCGTGCATTCGTCCGCGGGCGTTTACAGCAACACCAACACCAGCTCGGGCAAGGTCGGCGTCCCGGACCTCGCACCCGGCGATTCCATTATCGCCGACTGCTGGGGCCGCGGCCAGAATCTCGGCAGCGGAAACGTCTGGTACCACACCGAGGTGGAGCGCTACGCCAGCAGCGGACAGGAACTGTTCGTCACCGGATGGACCTACGGTGGGCTCGTCGACAGCAACCAGGCGTTCCACGCCGGAGCCGTCCCGGCCTGCTGACCAGGTCCGCCAGGACCCGCAGAGCGCCGGACCCCGGGGCGCGTTCCGGGGTCCGGCCCGCTCAGTCCAGGCCGTACAGGCCCGCGAACGGGTCCCAGTCCGGGTCGGAGTGCCATTCCAGTTCCACCTGGTCGGCCACCGTCTGGGCTAGGTCGCGGCCGTGCAGGCGGGCGATCAGGGCCAGGGCCATGTCCATGCCCGCCGCGACGCCCGAAGAGGTCCAGCGGTCGCGGTCCTCCACCCACCGGGCATGGGGCACCCAGTCCGACCCGCGGGCCCTGCTCGCGGACCCAGCCGAACGACCGCTTGTTGGAGGTGGCGCGGTAGCCGTCCAGCAGGCCGGCCGCGGCCAGCACGGCCGACCCGGTGCACACCGAGGTGACCAGTTCCGCCTGGCCGACCACAGGGTCAGCCAGTCCAGGAAGTCACGGTCGGTGACCAGGGGCCGGGTGCCCTGGCCGCCGGGGACCAGCACGATGCCGGGCGGCGGCGCCGAGGCGTAGTCGGTGTCCGGCCGCAGGGCGGGACCCTGGCGGCTGGCCACCGGGGCCAGCCCGGGGCCGGCCAGGACCAGCCGGAACTGGTCGGGCAGCACGCCGAACAGCTCCAGCGGCCCGCAGACGTCGAGCAGCTCGAAGCCGTCGAACAGAACAGTGGTGATGGTGCGCGGCTCAGCCATGATCCGTCATTATGACAAGCCTGGCGGCCGGTGATCGGGCCAGGTCAGCGGCGCTGGTCAGCAACCCTTCAGGGTCACGTCACCAGATCGTTAGTTGCGGCGCGGAACTACCGCGCGGGGCGAGCCGTGTTCATGGGCAGAGCGCATCGGAGGTTATCGCGTGATCACGCTGGTCCTGATCGGGCTCGTGGGCGGCCTTATCACCGGTATCTCGCCGTGCGTCCTGCCGGTGCTGCCGGTGATCTTCCTGACCGGCGGCGCGCAGGGCGCCCGGAGCGCGCCGGAGCCGCCGCAGGCCGGGGCGCAGGCGCCGGCGCTGGCCCGCCGCCCGGAGCGGGTGCCCGCCGCGGTCGGGGCGCCGGGGGCGGGCGCTGCCGCGCCCGAGCGGCGCAGCCCGCCCGCCCCGGAGCCAGAGCGCCAGCGGGGCACGGGCAGCCGCCCGTACAAGGTGGTGGCCGGGCTGGCGCTGAGCTTCAGCGGGTTCACGCTGCTGGGCACGCTGGTGCTGAGCGTGCTGCCGCTGCCCAAGGACATCATCCGCTGGGCCGGCCTGGTGGTGCTGGTGGCGGTCGGCATCGCGATGATGTTCCCCCGGGTGCAGGACCTGCTGGAGCGGCCGTTCGCCCGGATCCCGCAGCGCCGGGTGGGCCGCGAGCACGGCGGGTTCGTGCTGGGCCTGGCCCTGGGCGCGGTGTACGTGCCGTGCGCGGGGCCGGTGCTGGCGGCCATCACGGTGGCCGGCGCGACCGGCCGGATCGGCGCCGGCACGGTGGCGCTGACCATCGCGTTCGGGGTCGGCACGGCGATCCCGCTGCTGGGCTTCGCGCTGGCCGGGCGCCGGGTGGCCGAGCGGGTGCGGGCGTTCCGGACCCGGCAGCGGGCGGTGCGGGTGGCGGCCGGCGTGGTGCTGATCGGGCTGGCCGTGGCGCTGACCTTCAACGTGACCGACGCCCTCCAGCGGGCCATCCCGGACTACACCGCCAGCCTGAACCAGGCGCTGAACAAGGCCAGCACCGGGCTCGGGCCGAAGCAGAAGGCGGCCCTGGCGGCGTGCGCCCAGGAGCCGGCCCCGGCGCTGCAGCAGTGCGGGCAGGCCCCGCCGATCGCGCGGCATCCAGCAGTGGTTCAACACGCCCGGCGGCAGGCCGCTGAGCCTGGCCGGGCTGCGCGGCCACGTGGTCCTGGTCGACTTCTGGGCCTACTCCTGCATCAACTGCCAGCGGGCCATCACCCACGTCACGGCCTGGTACAAGGCCTACCAGGCGGACGGCTTCACGGTCATCGGGGTGCAGACGCCGGAGTACGCGTTCGAGCACGTGCCGTCCAACGTGGCGGCCGGGATGTCGCGGCTGCACATCACCTACCCGGTGGCCCTCGACAACAACTACAAGACCTGGGACAACTTCGGCAATGACTCCTGGCCCGCCGACTACCTGATCGACTCCACCGGGCAGGTCCGGCACGTGTCGGTCGGCGAGGGCGACTACGCCGCAGACCGAGTCGCTGATCCGGCAGCTGCTGACCGCGGCCCGGCCGGGCGTGCAGCTGCCGCCCGCCACCCAGGTGCCGGACCTGACGCCGACCTCGGCCGACCAGACGCCGGAGACCTACCT
This sequence comes from uncultured Actinomycetota bacterium, assembly GCA_963731085.1. Taxonomy (GTDB): domain Bacteria; phylum Actinomycetota; class Actinomycetes; order Streptosporangiales; family Streptosporangiaceae; genus DASUBV01. The sequence goes on along the minus strand of CAVSUF010000018.1, from coordinate 42,360 downwards.
GGGGTCCGAGCGGGCCAGCACGTACGCGGGCGCGACCGGGTCGGGCACCCAGCCGTTCAGCTTCCCGGCCTCGATCCCGGACGGCGGGTGGGCGCTGTCGGGCACCTGGAGCATCGGCAGCCAGGACCTGACCTCGGGCGCGGCGGCCAGGATGCGGCTGAACTTCACCGCCGCCGACGTGTACCTGGACGTGGGCGGCACCGGGACGGTCACCGCCACGGTCAACGGCAAGACGACCACCTACCGGGTGTCCGGGGCGCCGGACATCTACACCGTGGTCAGCGTCCCGCGGCAGGAGACGGCCACGATCACGCTCACCTTCTCCCCCGGCCTGAGCGCCTACTCGTTCACGTTCGGGTAAGCGCTGAGTCCTCAGGCCACGGGCGTCGCGGGCACGGCGGCCGCGTCGGCGGGCACGGCGGCCAGGATCCAGCGCCCGACCCGGTCCAGCAGGGCCGGCGTGGCGGCCGCCTCGGCGTGCCCGAAGCCCGGCACGATCCACAGCTCCCTGGGGTCGCGGGCGGCGGCGTACAGCTGCTCGGCGTGGTCGACGGGGAAGAACGCGTCCTGGTCGCCGTGCACGATCAGCAGCGGAACGGGCGCGATGCGGGCCGCGGCGTCGGCGGGCGGCACCGGGACGGCGTCCCACCGGCCGCCGCTGATCCGGGTGTCCAGCCGGGTCCGGGCGAACATCCGGCCGACCGGGTGCTCGATAGCCAGGTGGACCCAGCGCATCGGCCGGGTGCCCTTGTAGTACCAGCGGCCCGGCCCGCTGATCGACACCACCGCGTCGGGGCCGCCGAGCAGGCCGGCGTGGCGCAGCACGATCGACGCGCCCATGGAGAAGCCGACGGTGACGATCCGCTCGTAGCCCAGCTCCCGGGCGTAGGCCACGGCCACGTCGACGTCGTAGATCTCCCGGTCGCCGACCGTGGACGCCCCGCCGGACCGGCCGTGGCCGCGGAAGTCGAAGCAGACCACCCCGCCGAACCGGCGCAGCCGGGCGGCGGCCGCCCACACGGCCGGGCGCTGCCAGGAGCCGGTGAACCCGTGCGCCACGACGATGCCCAGGCCGCCCCCGCCGGGCCGGCGGGGCCGGGCAGATGGACCGCGTCGATGGGCACGCCGTCGGACGTGACGAGGGTGGTGGCCTTGAGGGCGGTGGCCTTGCGGTTGGTGGCCTTGAGGCTGGGCGTGGTCATGCCTCTATTGTGCTCACCTGCTGGCCACGGCAGTCTTGTGGATGCCTCGCGGGCGACCGGCCCTGCGAGCCAGCCAGCGCCGGGAGGCCGCGTTCATGCCGATTCTTGACCAGCTTGTTGCCGCCATCTCCTCCGGGGCCGTGTCGGTGATCGACCTGACCGCCCGGCTGGAGCCGGGCACGCCGGTGATCCGGCTGCCGGAGCCGTTCGCCAACACGGCGGGGTTCTCGCTGCGCGAGGTCAGCCGGTACGACGAGCGGGGGCCGGCCTGGTACTGGAACGACATCACCACGGGTGAGCACGCCGGCACGCACTTCGACGCCCCGGTGCACTGGATCACCGGGCGGGACGGCCTGGACGTCGCCCAGGTGCCCGTGACCAGCCTGATCGCGCCGGCCGTGGTGCTGGACTTCAGCGCCCGGGCGGCGGCCGACCCGGACTTCCTGCTGGAGGTGGAGCACATCAAGCAGTGGGAGGCCGACCACGGCCCGCTGCCGGATGGCGGCTGGCTGCTGTACCGGACCGGCTGGGACGCCCGTTCGGGCAGCCAGGAGGAGTTCCTGAACGCCAGCGAGACCGGGCCGCACACTCCCGGCGTCTCGGTGGAATGCGCCCGCTGGATAGCCCGCGAGTCCGGGGTTCAGGGCATTGGGGTCGAAACGGTTGGCACCGACGCCGGCGCCGCCCACTCGTTCGAGCCGCCGTTCCCGTGTCATTCGGAGTTGCTCGGCGCGGGCAAGTTCGGCCTGACCCAGCTGCAGAACCTGGCTCTCCTGCCGGCCACCGGGGCGGTCGTGCTGGCCGGGCCGCTGCCCATCGCCGGCGGGTCGGGCAGCCCGGCCCGGGTGCTGGCCCTGGTCGAGCGGTAGGCGCTCGCGGTGCTCGTCAGCGACGCCATCGGCGCGGCCCTGGCCGAACTGGGCGTGGACACGGTGTTCGGGCTGGTCGGGAGCGGGAACTTCCACGTCACCAACGCGCTGGTGTCGCGCGGGGCGCGGTTCGTCGCGGCCCGGCATGAGGGCGGGGCGGCCAGCATGGCCGACGGGTGGGCCCGGATCGCGGGCCGGCCGGGCGTGCTGTCGCTGCACCAGGGGCCGGGCATCACCAACGCGCTGACCGCGCTGACCGAGGCGGCCAAGGCCCGGACCCCGCTGCTGGTGCTGGCCGCCGACGTGAGCCACGCCGCGGTCCGGTCCAACTTCCGGATCGACGTGGCCGCCATCAGCCGGGCCATCGGCGCCACGCCGGCCCGGCTGCACTCCCCCGGCTTCGCCGTGGACGACGTCGTCCGGGCCTACCGGACGGCGGCGGCGCAGCGGCGCTGCGTGATCCTGACCCTGCCGCTGGACATCCAGGCGGGTGACTGCTCCTGGGCCGGGATCGCGGCCTCGCCGGCGGCGGCGGGCGGCGGGGCGGCCGGCGCGCCCGCGGCCGCTGCGGCGGCGTCCCTGGCCCGGCTGCTGCGGGAGGCCCGGCGGCCGGTGTTCATCGCCGGGCGGGGTGCCCGGGCCGCCGGGGCCGGGCGGCGCTGGAGGAACTGGCGGGCGCCTGCGGCGCGCTGCTGGCCACCTCGGCGGCGGCCAAGGGCCTGTTCCGGGGCAGCCCGTGGGACCTGGACGTGTCCGGCGGGTTCGCCACCCCGCTGGCCGCCGAGCTGATCCGGGCCGCCGACCTGGTGGTCGGCTGGGGCTGCTCGCTGAACATGTGGACGCTGCGGCACGGCAGCCTGATCGGGTCGGACGCCCGGGTCGCGCAGGTGGACACCGACCCGGCCGCGCTCGGCGCGCACCGCCGGGTCGACCTCGGGGTGACCGGCGACGTGGTGGCGGTGGCGGCGGCGGTGACCGGGCTGCTGGCCGGGACCGGCGTGCCAGCCGACGGCGGGTACCAGACGCCCGGCACCCGGGCGCGGATCAGCAACGCCGGCCGGTGGCGGGAGGTGCCCTACGCCGACGAGAGCTACGCGGGCCGGATCGACCCCCGGACGCTGACCATCGCGCTGGACGACCTGCTGCCCGCCGAGCGGGTCGTGGCCGTCGACTCGGGCAACTTCATGGGCTACCCGAGCATGTTCCTGTCGGTCCCGGACGCCGACGGCTTCACGTTCACCCAGGCCTTCCAGTCGATCGGGCTGGGGCTGGGCTCGGCCATCGGGTCGGCCATCGCCCGGCCGGACCGGCTGACGGTGGCGGCGCTGGGCGACGGCGGCGCGCTGATGGCGATCAGCGAGGTGGAGACGGCCGTCCGCCTGGCGCTGCCGATGGTCATCGTGGTCTACAACGACGAGGCCTACGGGGCCGAGGTGCACCACTTCGGGCCGTCGGGCCACCCGCTGGAGACGGTGCAGTTCCCGCCGACCGACATCGCGGCCATCGGCCGGGGCTTCGGCTGCGCCGGCGTCACCGTCCGCGGCCCGGGCGACCTCGGCCCGGTCCGGGACTGGCTGGACGGCGACCGCGACCGCCCGCTGGTCATCGACGCCAAGGTCACCGCCAGCCGCGGCTCCTGGTGGCTGGAGGAGGCGTTCCGCGGTCACTAGACTTGACCTTGACGCTGCGTCAACCCGCCATGCTGGCTCTCATGAGCATCACGCAGGCAGCCAGTCAGGCCGAGGGGCCCGCGATCCGCGTGCAGGGCCTGGAGAAGTCGTACAAGGAGCTGCGCGTGCTGCGCGGCGTGGACTTCGAGGTGGCGCGGGGCAGCATCTTCGCCCTGCTCGGCTCGAACGGGGCGGGCAAGACCACGGTGGTGCGGATCCTGTCCACGCTGCTGCGGGCCGACTCCGGGACGGCACGGGTCAACGGCTTCGATGTCGCGACGCAGGCCGCCGACGTACGCGAGTCCATCAGCCTCACCGGGCAGTTCGCGGCGGTCGACGGGATCCTCAGCGGGCGGGAGAACCTCGTCCTGATGGCCCGCCTGAGGCACCTCAGGAACCCGGGCGTGATCGCGGATGACCTGCTGAGGCGCTTCTCGCTGACCGAGGCGGGCAGCCGCCGGGCGGCGACGTACTCCGGTGGCATGCGCCGCCGCCTGGACATCGCGATGAGCCTCATCGGGAACCCGCCGGTCATCTTCCTCGACGAGCCGACGGCCGGGCTGGACCCGGAGGCGCGCATCGAGGTGTGGCAGGCCGTCCGGGAGCTCGCCGGGAGCGGCACGACCGTGCTGCTCACCACTCAGTACCTGGACGAGGCCGAGCAGCTGGCCGACCGGATCGCGATCCTCCACCAGGGCCGGATCATCGTCAACGGCACCCTGGCCGAGCTCAAGCGGCTGCTGCCGCCCGCCGAGGTCGAGTACGTCGAGAAGCAGCCCACCCTCGAGGACGTCTTCCTCGCGGTCGTCGGGTCGGGCCGGAAGTAAGGAATGACAATGGCCACGCACTTCATCGGCGACACGGTCGTCCTCACCGGACGGACGATGCGCCACGTCACCCGCAGCCTGGACACCATCATGACGACCGTGATCACGCCGATCGCCATCATGCTGCTGTTCGTCTACGTGCTGGGCGGCGCGATCAGGCACGGGCCGGGCTCGTACGTGACCTACCTGCTGCCCGGCATCCTGCTCATCACCATCGCGTCCGGCATCTCCTACACCGCGTTCCGGCTCTTCACGGACCTGCAGGGCGGGATCTTCGAGCGATTCCAGTCCATGCCGATCGCCCGGTCGGGCGTGCTGTGGGCGCACGTGCTGACCTCGCTGGCCGCCAACGTGATCTCGCTCGTGGTCGTCGTCGGCGTCGCCGTCGCCATGGGCTTCCGCTCGGGCGCCGGGGTGCTGGCCTGGCTCGCGGTCGCCGGCATCCTCGTCCTGTTCACCCTGGCGCTGACCTGGCTCGCGGTCATCCCCGGCCTCACCGCGAAGACCATCGACGGCGCGAGCGCGTTCGCCTACCCGCTCATCTTCCTGCCGTTCATCAGCTCGGCCTTCGCGCCCACCGGCACCATGCCCGGCCCGGTGCGCGCCTTCGCCGAGCACCAGCCGGTGACCTCCATCGTCAACGCGATCCGCGACCTGCTCGCCCGGCAGCCGGTCGGCACCGGCATCTGGACCGCCCTCGCCTGGTGTGCCGGCATCCTCGTCGTCGCCTACCTGCTCGCCGGCCTCGCCTACCGTCGCCGGATCTCCTGAGCCGGCGTCGACGTGGTCCGGGCGAGTTTGGGGGCAGGATCAGAGCATGCTGACGATCGGCCAGCTGGCGGCGTACGCCGGCGTGACGACGCGGGCGGTGCGGCACTATCACCAGATCGGCCTGCTGCCCGAGCCGGAGCGGGATGCCTCGGGTTACCGGCGGTACGGCGCGACGGCGGTCGTGTCCCTCATCAAGATCCGCATTCTGGCCAGCGCCGGCGTGCCGCTGCCGCAGATCGGCCCGATGCTCGAAGCCGGCCCGTCGGCCTTCGCCGAGGCGGTCCAGCGAATCGACAGCCACGTGCGCGACGAGATCGAGCGGCTGGAGACCGGCCGCAAGCAGCTCGCGCAGCTCGCGGCCGGGGACAGCCTGGCGCTCCCGCCGGAGGTGACCTGCTATCTCGGCCGGCTTCGGGAGATCGGGGTGTCCGAGCGGATGGTGGCGGCTGAGCGGGACGGCTGGATCCTGCTCGCGGCTCGGTGGCCCGATCGCGTCCGCGAGTGGATGCCCGCGAAGCACGCGCAGCTCGATGACCCGCAAGTCGTCCGGATGTACCGGGTCCTGTCGGAGATCCTCGACAGCGACGCGGGCGACGACTCGCGCCTGAAGGAGGCCGCCGACATCATGGCCGGCCTGCTCGAGCAGGCCGACACCGCCGGCGAGCTCGACCCCGGCAACCTGGCCCGCGACGATCTGGCGTTCGACCTCCTGGACGCGCTCGTCGTCGAGTCCGACCCGCGGTCGGAGCGGATGCTGGACCTGATGCGCGAGCGGGGCTGGACCGGCTGGAACCGGCCGGAGCGGCTGCCGGGACCGCCCGGCTGAATGCCCGGCAGCCAAGGCACGAACGCCTTTCCATGATCGTGACCGTTTTCTCGTGCTCCGGACGGGTAATCGGTCACGATCATGGCCGCGCCGCCGGCCCGGTGCGGGGTGCGGGGTGCGGGGTGCGGGGTGCGGGGTGCGGGCGTCCTGGTGCGGCGGGGCCGGGCTGCTCTAGGTTGATCTCATGGGATCGCCGTCCTACCGGGTCCGGCCGCTCGAGGAGTCGACGTGGCCGGCGTTCGCCGCGCTGGTGGAGCGGAACAACGGCATTTTCGGCGGCTGCTGGTGCATGGGCTTCCATGCCGATGACACGCGCCAGGACGCCGTGGCGGGGACCAAGCGTGATCGCAAGCTGGCCCGCGTGCGGGCCGGGACGGCGCACGCGGCGCTGGTCTTCGACGGCGATGACTGCCTGGGCTGGTGCCAGTTCGGGCCGCCGGGCGAAGTGCCGCGGATCAAGAACCGCGCCGCTTACGAGAAGGGCCAGGCCACGCCGCCGGACTGGCGGATCGCGTGCTGTTACGTCGGCAAGGGACACCGGCGCCAGGGCGTGGCGGCCGCTGCCCTCGCGGGCGCACTGGACCTGATCGCCGCGCTCGGCGGGGGGATCGTGGAGGGATATCCCGAGCCCGCCGGCGCGGTGCCCGCCGGGTTCTTGTTCAACGGGGCGCTGTCGACCTACGAGAGACTCGGCTTCACCCGGACCCGGCCGATCGGCAAGCACCGCTGGGTCGTGACCAGGCCCGTCGAGCCCCGGTCGCCCTGAGGGCGGTCAGGGCGCGGGGACGGTGTCGCCGGTGGTGTCCCAGGTGTTGCCGGTCCAGACGTTGCCGGCGCCCGCGGTGTCGAAGTAGGCGACCGGCCCCCACAGGCCGGACTTCGGGAAGTAGAGCTGGCTGAAGACGTTGTTCTTGATGACGATGCCGGAGGTGGTGTTGCCGTGGGTGGCGCCGCCATAGACGGCGTAGGCGCCGCCGCCCAGCAGATTGCGCTCGACGACCTTATTGCCCACCGGCTTCCCGGGACCCGTGGAGCCGAGGCTCACGGCGTCGGTCTGGTCCTGGTCATCAAGGATGGTGTTGTCCCGGATGAGAAGGGGCTGGGTCGTGCCGAGGACGAGGATGCCGTTCGTGTGGTCACCCTCCACGAATCCGGTGTCATGGATGTAATTTCCGATGACAATTCCGTTCGTGACCTGGATGGCGGTCTTGAAGGAGAAGATGTTGTTGTCCTTGATGAGCATGTTGGTGGAGTCGTCGTAGACGTCGTGGATGGCCGCCCCGATGCGGCCCGTGGTGGTGTTGGTCCCGCCGATGGTGGAGTTCTCGATGGTGACGTCCTGGGTGTGGCGCAGGCTGATGCCGAAGAAATCGCCGCTGCTGGTGACCTCGACATTGTTCACGGTGACGTTGCTGGCCTGGATGTCCAGGATGCCGTTGACGTGCAGGTCCGTGATGACGGCGCCGTTCGTCTTGACCACGGCCGTGTGGCTGCTGGCGTTCCACGTCCAGCCTGGCCCGCTGGTGGCCTGGCCGGGCACTTGCGTCAGCCTGGTGCCGGCCGGGACGCCGGTGTTCGTGGCATCGGGGAATCCGCACGCGCTCGGCCGGGGAGAACAGTTGGTCTTGCCGGTGGCGGCTAGCGCGTGAGTGGCACCCAGGCCGCCGGATACGAGCGTCAGAGTCAGGCCAAGGCCAGTGGCGAGGGCACGAGCGGTGCCACGGGGCCGGGCCGCCAGCCAGCCGCGTCGCGGCGGTCCGGCCGCGTGGATGGGGCCGGAGCTGTCATCCTTTATGCTGACCATGGCACCTTCCTTTCTCTCGCATCGCCGTTATCCCCTGGCGTAATGACCCGCACAGGCTATCGGGCCTTTCCTCTGGCGATCAAGGATTGCCAGAGTGTCCGTGTCGTTCCCGAATGGTCCGCAAATCTCATTAACGCCGCGCCGTAAATGCAGCGACCATGATCGTGACCGATTACCCGTGTAAATGCCGGGTAATCGGTCACGATCATGAACAAAGCGAAAGCCGCCCGCGCGGAGCGGGCGGCTTTACTGGGCCACGGGCCACGGGCCACGGGCCACGGGCCACTGAGCCACGGGGCTACGGCGGCTGGACCGTGGCCCCGTGGCACGGCAGCGGCCTGACGCCTGCGGGTCCCCTGGGGTACTCGCGGGCGCCAGGCCGGCTGTTACTGCCTGGTCTAGCTGGAGGCGGGGCCGGGTTATTCGGCCAGTACCTTGCTTCCGTCGGAGGTTCCCTCGCCGTTGAGGCCGGACGGGATGCCCTTGTGGTCGGTGGCCGAGCCGATCATCGCCTCGTCCGCGCCCACCGGGTCGGGGTCGTCCTCGGGGTAGGCCACCTCGTCGTGCACGGCCAGGTCGCCGATCTCCAGCTCGGAGTCCTTCATGCGCAGGCTGGTGAACAGGCTGATGCCCTTCAGGATCAGGAAGGTCACGCAGGCCGTCCCAGACGATGATGGTCAGCGCCGCTCCGGCCTGGATGCCAAGCTGGCCGGGGTGGCCGAACAGCGCGCCCGCGGTGGTGATGTTCGACTGCTTGCCGATTCCGAGGTAGACGATCATCTTGGGATCGGCTAGCACGCCCACCAGCAAGCCGCCGAGCAATCCGGCGAAGCCGTGGGTGTAGACCACGCCGAGCGCGTCATCGACCTTGTTGAACGGCCAGACCTTGCGGGGCAGGTAGGTGAACAGGACCCAGACCACGGCCGAGCAGACCAGGCCGATGGCGATCGCGCCGATGCCGGTCACGTAGCCGGCCGCCGGGGTGATGCCGACCAGGCCGCAGATCATGCCGTTGACGCCGCCGAGGAAGGTCGGCTTCTTGTCCTTGCCGCCGATCATGTCGCATGATGATCCACGTCATCATGGCGACCGCGGTGGCCAGGTTGGTGTTGACCACGGCAGCGGTGGCGTCGGCGCCCGCGAAGTACGGGTCACCGCCGTTGAAGCCGTTCCAGCCGAGCCACAGGATGCCGGCGCCGAGCGCGATGAACAGCAGGTTGTTGGGCTTGCCGACCTTGCGGTCCTTGGCCAGGCGGGGGCCGACCATGGCCGCCGCGACGAAGCCGGAGACGCCGGCCGCCAGGTGGATCACGTAACCGCCGGAGAAGTCCAGGGCGCCCTTGCCGGCCCAGAAGCCGCCGCCCCAGAGCATGAAGGCGTTGACCGCGTAGGCAAAGGTGATCCACAGCGGGACGAAGATCAGCCAGACCTTGAACTTGATCCGGCCGAGCACGCTGCCGATGAACAGGATCGGCGTGATCGCGGCGAACACGAACTGGAAGTAGACCAGCGACCCCTGCAGGGAACCGGAAGTTCGGCATGGCGCCCGCCAGCAGCGGGATCACGCCTGGCCCTGCTCGCCGGAAGCCCCGACCACGTCCCCGGGCTTTCCGACGAAATGTGCCGATCCACGGCTCTCCGAAACCCATCTTGAATGCCCACAAAACCCACACGATGAGGGTGAGGCAGAAGGCGCTGAACACCATCATCATGGTGTTGACCGCCCATTTCTTCTGGACGATCCCGCCGTACAGGACGGCGAGGGCCGGGATGCTCATCAGGCCGACCAGCGTCGCCGCCGTCATCTGCCAGGCATTATCACCTGGGCTGAGCCAACTCGCGTAGGGAACCACTCTCCGCCTCCAGGGGCTGAAGCGAAGGGGTGTGCCGGGGGAGGCCGGGCAGCGCCGACCAGCTCGGTCCCAGCCGACCGCTTCGGTGTTTTCAGTACCATTCATGTCTCCCATGGCATCGTTTCCGGCACGTTTCCTGACCGTTACGCCGGCGGCAAACTACCGCGGCCCGGACCGGTGGTTTGTTGCCGGATTGTTTCGCCGCTCCCCCGGCCGGCGGGCTGCTCAGGGGTGCCTACCAGGGCGTCTCCGCGTTCCGCCCGGGAGCGCGCCACCTCCCGGTTAACCGCACGGTTCAGGGCCGTCCGGCAGCCGGCGGGCGCGGCCCGGTCCCCGGCGAGTCCCGGACGGGCCGAAAAGGCCCGTGCGGCTGCACGTGCAGGCGCGATCCGGCCGACCGAAATAGGGGGCGCGGCCCGGCCGCCGTCCCGCCGCTATGCCCCGCCCGACACCGGCTGGAGCCTGGATGTCACGTTTACGTAACAGTGCCGACATGACCCCTTGCGACCGGAAACGTCCGGATCTACGTTCCTGGCAGCGCTTGGTAAGCGCTTACCCCGGAGTCAGGCAGGCGATGTGAGAGCGATCGCCCCGTTTTCTACCGGCGTCTTGGGTAAGCGCTTACCACCGGCGCCCCGGACGGAGGGCAAGTGACGACCGACGCTCAGCCGTGGACGGCACCGCCGGCGGGCCCGCGAGCCCGCCGCGGCACCGTCGCGGCTGGCATCCGGGCAGCCGACGGCGCAGCCCGCCCACGGCACCGCGCCGCCGACGATCTACGACGTGGCCCGGGTGGCCGGGCGTGTCGATCGCGTCGGTGTCGCGGGTGCTGAACGGCCAGCGCAACCCGCGCGAGGAGACCCGGGACCGGGTGCTGCAGGCCGTCGCCGAGCTGGGGTTCGTGCCCGACGGCGCGGCCCGGGCGCTGAGCGCCCGGCTCAAGGAGGTCGTCGGCGTCGTGGTGCGGCGGCCGCAGCTGTCCCCCACCGACGGGGTGTTCGCCGACGAGGACGAGAACCTGCAGTTCCCCGACATGATCAACCGGGGCATGGAGCTCGTGGCCCAGCGCTACGGCTACGACCTGCTGATCCGCTCGGTCGACCTGCACGAGAGCGACGGGCGGCGGATCTTCGCGCTGGCCCGCAAGAGCGACGGGCTGATCCTGCACGACCAGGTGCTCAGCTTCGAGCAGCTCACCCGGCTCGGCCGCCAGGTGCCGGTGGTCACGCTGGCCTGCGTGCCCACGCCGAGCACCGTCAACGTGCGCAGCGACAACGAGGCCGGGATCCGCGACGCTGGTCGACGCACCTGGCCGACGGGCACGGCTACGGCTCGATCGCCTACCTGTCCGGGCACCCGGACAGCCCGGACAACGTGGCCCGGTTCGAGGCGCTGGTCGCCGCGGCCGCCGACGCCGGGGCCGACCTGGTCACCGGGCCGCGGTGGCAGGGCGACTACTCGGCGGCGGGCGGCGCGCGGGTCATCGAGCGGCTGCTGGCGGCGGGGGCCGCGCTGCCCCGGGCCATCGTCTGCGCCAACGACCAGACCGCCATCGGCGTGCTGCACACGCTGGCCCAGCACCGGATCGACGTGCCCGGCCGGGTGGCGGTGTGCGGCTTCGACGACATCCCGGTGGCCCGGCACCTGAACCCCCGGCTGACCAGCGTCCGGCAGCCGATCCAGGATCTCGGCGCGACGGCGTTCGAGACGCTGCACGCCATGATCAGCCCGGCCGCGCCGGGCCACGACGACGCCGCCGGGGCCGCGACATCGTGCTGCCCACGCGTGCTGAACTGCCGCGAAAGCTGTGGCTGCCACAGCGGGACGGAGCGCCCGGCATGAAGATGATCGCCCGCAAGCTGGCCTTCTACATCGTCACCGCGATCGCCGCGGTCACCGTCGACTTCTTCATCCCGCACGCCATGCCGGGCAACCCGGTGGCGTCGGTGCTGGCCCGGATGCAGGGCAACGTCACCCCGGCCACCATCCGGTCGCTGGAACTGGCCTACGGCATCAACAGCAACCAGTCGCTGATCGCCCAGTACTTCGGCTTCTGGGGCCGGCTGCTGCACGGCAACCTGGGCATCTCGACCAGCGCCTACCCGGCCACGGTGGCCACCGTGATCGGCGGCGCGCTGCCGTGGACGCTGGGCCTGGTCGGGCTCGCCACGCTGATCAGCTTCGGGCTCGGCACGCTGCTCGGCGTGCTGGTCGCCTGGCGGCGCGGGACCTGGCTGGACAACGTGCTGCCGGCCACCACGTTCCTGCAGGCCGCGCCGTACTTCTTCGTCGCCTTCCTGGCCCTGCAGCTGTTCTCGGCCAAGCTGGGCTGGTTCCCGTCGGTGGGCGCCTACAACCAGGGCTCCGACTTCCCCGGCTGGAACCTGACCTACATCGGGGACGTGCTGCACCACGCGGTGCTGCCCGCGCTGACCATCGTGGTCTGCTCGATCGCGGGCTGGATCGTCGGCACCCGGAACGTGATGCTGACCACGATGGACGAGGACTACGTCCTCATCGCCCAGGCCAAGGGCCTGCCCCGGCGCCGGGTGGTCTGGTACGCGGCCCGGAACGCGGTCCTGCCCAGCGTGTCGGGGTTCTCGCTGGCCATCGGGTTCGTGGTGTCCGGGGCGCTGCTGACCGAGATCGTGTTCAGCTACCCCGGCATCGGCTTCATCCTGCTGCAGGGCGTGGGCGAGCGCGACTACCCGCTGCTCCAGGGGATCTTCCTGGTCATCACCTTCGCCGTCCTGGCCGCGAACCTGATCGCGGACTGCGTCTACATCTTCCTCGACCCGCGCATCCGCCAGGAGGCCTGACCGATGGCCGTCATCGCTGCCCCCGACACCACCGCCGAGACCCCGGAGGTACCGGTCGTCTCGCGCGGCAGGATCCAGCTGCCGCACTCGCCCAAGCTGCTGATCGGGCTGGTCCTGCTGATCGCCTTCATCGTGCTGGCCGTCGATCGGCCCGCTGATCGCCCCGTACAACCCGACCCTCAGCCTGTCCACCACCAACGGGGTGCCGCAGGCCCCGTCGGCCGCGCACTGGCTGGGCACCACCCAGCTGCAGCAGGACGTGCTGTCCCAGCTGCTGGCCGGCGGGCGCAGCACGTCGTCGTGGCCGGCATCGCCGGCGTCGTGGCCACGGTGCTGTCGGTCGTGATCGGCGTGACGTCGGGCTACCTGGGCGGGCTGGCCGATGACCTGCTGTCGATGCTGGCCAACATCTTCCTGGTCATGCCGGCCCTGCCGCTGCTGATCGTGGTGTTCGGCTTCCTGCCCCGCACCAGCGGCAGCAACGACCTGCTGATCGGCCTGATCATCGCGTTGACCGGCTGGGCCTGGGGCGCGCGGGTGCTGCGGTCCCAGACGCTGTCGCTGCGCGAGCGGGACTACGTGCTGTCGGCCCAGATCATCGGCGAGCGGACCTGGCGGATCATCGGCTGGGAGATCCTGCCCAACCTGCTGCCCATCGTCGCCTCCTCGTTCCTGTTCACCGTGCTGTACGGGGTCGGCCACCTACACGGCGCTGGCCTTCCTCGGCCTGATCAACCCCGAGCACTGGAGCTGGGGGGCGATGCTGTTCTGGGCGCAGTCCTCCTCGGCCGAGACCAGCGGCTACTGGTGGTGGTACATCCCGGCCGGGCTGGCCGTGGCGCTGCTGGGCACCTCGCTGGCCCTGCTGAACTTCGGCATCGACGAGTTCATCAACCCGCGGCTGCGGGCCGCCGGGCTGACCCGCAGGCGCCGCCGGGCAGCCGGGCCAGGCGGCCCTGCCCAGGCGGTTCGTGCTCGGCCTCACTCCCGTGGTGCGGAACACCGGTACCGCCATGACGCCTGAGGGGACGCGGCCGTGAGCGCCCCGCTGATCGAGGTCCGCGAGCTGCGGGTCGACTACGGCGCCGGGCCGGACGCGGTGCACGCGGTCATCGACGCCAGCCTGACCCTGCACAGCGGCGCGGTGCTGGGCCTGGCCGGGGAGAGCGGCAGCGGCAAGTCCACGCTGGCCTACGCGATGACCCGGCTGCTGCGGGCGCCCGGCATGATCACCGGCGGCGAGGTGGTGCTGCACGACGCCGCCACCGGGCACCGCCTGGACCTGCTGGCCGCCGACGAGCGAGAGCTCCGCCAGGTGCGCTGGTCGCGCATCGCGGTCGTCATGCAGAGCGCCATGCACGCGCTCAACCCGGTGCTGACCATCGGCACCCAGCTCACCGACGTGCTGCGGGCGCACCTGCCGGACCTGGACCGGGCGGCCCAGCGGGAGCGGGCCGGCGCGCTGCTGGAGATGGTCGGCATCGGCGCCGACCGGCTGAGCTCCTACCCGCACCAGCTGTCCGGCGGCATGCGGCAGCGGGTCATGATCGCCATGGCCCTGGCCCTGGAGCCCGCCGTGGTCATCATGGACGAGCCGACCACCGCGCTGGACGTGGTCACCCAGCGGGAGATCCTGCAGGAGCTGACCCAGCTCCAGCAGCGGCTGTCGTTCGCGGTGCTGTTCATCACCCACGACCTGTCGCTGCTGGTGGAGATCGCCGACTCGATCGCGGTCATGTACGCGGGCCGGCTGGTCGAGCAGGCGCCCGCCCGGGCGCTGTACCGGTCGCCGCGCCACCCCTACACGCTCGGCCTGCTGGGCTCGTTCCCGTCGCTGCGCGGGCCGCGCCGGAAGATGACCGGCATCCCCGGCTCGCCGCCCGACCTGCGGCACCTGCCGGCCGGCTGCGCGTTCCACCCGCGCTGCCGGTTCGCCCTGGACGTGTGCCGGACCGAGCTGCCGGCCACGATCCCGCTGGCCCCCGGCGACCGGTCGGCGGCCTGCTGGCGGCACGCCACCGGGACGCCGCCCCCGGCCGAGCTGATGGCCCCGTCGGACATCCCGGCCGGAGTGCGGGCCGGGACGCCACGCCCGGCAGTGTCCCGAACCACGGGGAGCCGGTCATGACGCTCGCGCAGCAGGCCCCGGCCCGGCCCGGCGGCACCGGCGGCCCGCTGCTGGCGGCCCGGGACGTGACCCGGCACTTCGCCGCGCCGCGGCAGCCGGGCGGTGGTGCACGCGGTCGAGGACGCCACCGCTGGAGCTGGCCCCGGGCAGCATCACCGGCCTGGTCGGCGAGAGCGGATCGGGCAAGTCCACGCTGGCCCGGCTGCTGGCCGGGCTGATCCCGCCCACCTCCGGCGAGCTGCTGCTGGACGGCAAGCCGGTGCGGACCGGACGCCGCGGACCGGCGGGGCTACGCCCGCGACGTCCAGCTCGTGCTGCAGGACCCGTTCTCCTCGCTCAACCCGGTGCACGATGTCCGCTACCACCTGGCCCGGCCGCTTCAGGTCCTGCACAAGATGGTCCCGCCGGGCGTCAGCTCTCGATGACGCGATCAAGGGCCTGCTGGAGCGAGTGGCGCTGACCCCGGCGGACCAGTTCATCCGTAAATACCCGCATGAGCTGTCGGGCGGCCAGCGGCAGCGGGTGGCCATCGCCCGGGCGCTGGCGGTCCAGCCGCGGGTGCTGCTGGCCGACGAGCCGGTGTCGATGCTGGACGTCTCGATCCGGCTCGGGGTGCTGAACCTGCTGGCCGACCTGCGCGAGAACGACGGCCTGACGATCTTGTACATCACCCACGACATCGCCTCGGCCCGGTACCTGTCCGACGACATCGCGGTCATGTACGCGGGCCAGATCGTGGAGTCCGGGCCCGGCCGTGGCGGTGACCGACGAGCCGTCGCACCCCTACACCCAGCTGCTGCTGAGCGCGGCGCCGAACCCCGAGGCCCGGCGGCGGGCCGACGGCGCCGCCGCGGCCACGGCTCGCGGCGGCGCCCCCAGCCTGCTGGCCCCGCCGTCGGGCTGCCGCTTCCACCCGCGCTGCCCGCACGCGATGGCGATCTGCTCGGCGCACGGTGCCGGCCCGCCGCGGTGGTGGCCGCGGGCCATGTCAGCTCCTGCTGGCTGCACGCGCCAGCCCAGGCGCGCCAGGCGAAGGGAGGAAGGAGTGCGATGAGCCGCCGACACCGCCCTAGCCCGGGCGCCGCAGCACGCCAACACCGGACGGCCAGGACCCGGCCGACCCGGAGCCAGACCAGCACCGACACAGACCCCCGACAGGTCATCTCATCAGGAGGCCGGCGACGAGCCGGCCGGGCATAACGGAGCTTAGTCAATGAGCCGAAAAGCAATGAAGGTCGCTGGCCCTCGCCGCCATCGCGACCATAGGCGTGGCGGCCTGCGGCAGCTCGGGCAGCGGGCTCCCCGTCGGGTGCCGCGGCGACCGGCAAGACGCTGGTCATCGAGGGCACGCCGCTGTCGCCGTTCACCGACAACTTCAACCCGTTCGACCAGCAGCGGCACCGGCTACGCGGTCCAGGCGATCGGGCTCGCGTCAACGAGCCGCTGTACATCTACAACAACATGGTGCCCGACCCAGGCGCCGATCCCGATGCTGGCCTCGGGCCAGCCGACCTGGTCCAGCGACGGCAAGTCGCTGACCGTCCCGATCCGCGACCGGGGTCAAGTGGAGCGACGGCAAGCCGTTCACCGCCAGCTGACGTGGCGTTCACGTTCAACATGCTCAAGGCAGAACCCGAAGCTGTACACCGCCGGCGCCCCGGCGGTGACGTCGGCCACGGCGACCAGCGCGACCTCGGTCACGCTGAACTTCGCCCAGCCCCAGATCGCCAACCAGTTCTCGATCGCCCAGGTCTACATCGTGCCGCAGCACGTCTGGTCGAAGGTCGGCGACCCGGCCACGTTCTCCGACGCCAACCCGGTCGGCACCGGGCCGTTCATGCTGGACCACTTCTCGCCGCAGGGCTTCACGCTGAAGCAGAACCCCAGCTACTGGAACAAGGCGTCCGTGCACGTCCCGGAGATCTCGTTCCCGGCCTACAACAGCAACTTCAACCTGATCCAGCCGGTCGCCACCGGGCGCGATCGACTGGGCGGGCAACGACCTGGCCAACATCAAGCAGGACGTCCTGGACAAGAGCCCGCAGAACCACACCTACCTGTCGACCGCGCCGTACTTCGCCGACAACAACGTCGTCGGCCTGGTGTTCAACACGACCAAGAAGCCGCTGAACGACCCGGCCGTGCGCCAGGCCATCAGCCTGGGCATCAACCGGCAGCAGCTGTCGGTCCAGGGCGAGACGTCCTACGAGCCGCCGGCGACCTCGTCGGGCGGCCTGATGCTGCCGACCGACAACAGCTTACCTGACCCCGACGCTGGCCAACGACCTGCCCCCGACCGGCGACGCGGCCAAGGCCAGCCAGCATCCTGACCGCCGACGGCTGGAAGAAGGTCGGCGGCAAGTGGACCAAGGGCGGCCAGGACGATCAAGCTTCTCCATCTCCGACCCGGTCCCCTACACCGACTACTACACCGACGCCCAGCTCATCGCCCACTCGCTGAACGCGCTGGGCATGACGTCACCGTCGACGGCATCGGCGACCCCACCACCTGGGCCGGCCGACTACGCCAACGGCACGTTCGACACCGCCATCCACTGGAGCAACCAGGGCCCGAACCCGTACTTCTACTACGACGGCTTCCTGGACAGCACCCTGTCCGCGCCCGTCGGCCAGCCGGCCGCCGGCGACAACGGCCGCTACTCCAGCCCGGCCGCGCAGGCCGCCCTCGCCCAGTACGCGGGGACGACCAGCCCAGTCGGTGCAGGCCCAGGCGCTCAGCAAGCTGCAGGGCATCATGGCCACCCAGGTCCCGGTGGCCCCGCTGCTGTACGGCGGCGCCTGGTCGGAGACCTCGACCCGGAACTACACCGGGTGGCCGACGCCGAGCAACCCGTACATGAGCCCCGAGCCCACGGCCCCGTACCTGGAGTACACGGTGCTGCACCTCAAGCCGGCCGCCTGATCGGCTCCGGTAGCACGCAGGTAGCTCAGCTCCCCTGCGGGTCCCGCCCGGTCCGGCCCCACCGGCCGGGCGGGGCCCGCCTGCACCGGATGGCGACCTTACATGACCACTGTTCCGCCCGTTCCTGACACCACTGATGCCTCCACCACGGATACCGCCGACCGGCGCACTGCTGGCCCGGCTGTCCGGTCGCCGACAAGGTCGCGCTGCTCACCGGGGTCGACAGCTGGCGGGTGCCGGGCTGCCCGGAGATCGGGCTGCGGCCGATCGTGACCTCCGACGGGCCGGCCGGCGTGCGCGGCGTGATCAAGGACGAGCGCGCGCCGTCGACCAGCCTGCCCTGCCCGTCGGCGCTCGGCGCGACCTGGGACCCCGGCCTGGTCACCGAGCTCGGCGCCGCGCTCGGCCGGGAGGCCCGCGGCAAGGCCGTGGACGTGCTGCTGGCCCCGACCATCAACCTGATGCGGACCCCGCTGGGCGGCCGCGGCTTCGAGTGCTTCGCCGAGGACCCGGTGCTGACCGCGGCGCTGGCCGTGGCCTACGTGCGCGGCGTCCAGTCGGCGGGCGTGGCGGCCACCGCCAAGCACTTCGTCGGCAACGACAGCGAGACCCGCCGCTGGACCTATGACGCGAAGATCGCCGAGCACGTGCTGCGCGAGCTGTACCTGGTGCCGTTCGAGGCGGCCGTGCTGGACGGCGGCGCGATGGCCGTGATGGCCGCCTACAGCGGCGTGAACGGCGCCAGCATGACCGGCAACGGGCCGCTGCTGCGCGGCCTGCTCAAGGGCGAGTGGGGCTTCGACGGCCTGGTCGTGTCGGACTGGCACGCGGCCCGGCAGCACCGTGTCGCACCGCGGTGGCCGGGCTGGACCTGGTGCATGCCCGGCCCGGACGGGCCGTGGGGCGCCCGGCTGGCCGCCGCGGTGGCCGACGGCCGGGTCAGCGAGGACATCCTGGACGACAAGGTGCTGCGGCTGCTGCGGCTGGCCCGCCGGGTCGGGGCGCTCGGCCGCCAGACACGCCGGGGCCTGGGGCCGGTCGCGGCACGGCGGCCGATGCCGGACCTGCTGCGCCGGGCCGCCGCCGCCTCGTTCGTGCTGCTGCGCAACGAGGACGCGGCGCTGCCGCTCGACCCGGCCGCCCTGCGCCGGTCCGGCACCCCGGTCATCACCGTGACCGGGCCGAACGCGTTCTGGCCGACGATCCAGGGCGGCGGCAGCGCCGGGGTCATGCCGGCGGGCGGTGTCGGCGCCCGCCGGCGCGATCGCGCGCCGCGCTGGCCGGCCGGGCCACCGTGCGCACCGCCGCGGGCTGCCAGACCTGGGAGTCGGTGCCCGCTCCCCCGCCCGGCTCGCTGCGTCGACCCGGTGACCGGCGAGCCCGGCGTCCGGCCAGGAGTTCCGCGTCCGAGGGCGGCGCGCTGCTCGCCGCCGAGCACCGCGACAGCTCGGTGCTGACCTGGTGGGACTCGGTGCCGGCCGGAGATCGGCTGGGGCAAGAGCGGGCGGATCGTGCTGCTGGCCACGTTCCGGCCGGCCCAGTCCGGGCCGCACCTGCTGGGCGCGTCCGGCATCGGCGGCCTGACCCTGCTGGCTGGACGGCGAGGTCGTGATCGAGGAGTCCACCCGCGTGCCCGATGACCCGGTCGAGGCCATGACCCGGCCCGGCGAGGTCCGGACCCGGGCCTGGCTGGAGGCCGGCGTGCCGGTGGCGCTGCGGCTGGAACTGCGCCCCGGCGGCGGGCGGGGCCGGGCCGCTGGGCGTCCGGCTGGGCATCGTGCCGGACGCCGACGACGACGCGCTGCTGGCCGAGGCGACCGCCGCGGCGGCGGACTCGGACGCGGCGGTCGTCGTCGTCGGCTCGGCCGAGCTGACCGAGAGCGAGGGCTTCGACCGGTCCACGCTGGCCCTGCCGGGCCGGCAGGATGAGCTGGTCCGCGGCCGTGGCGGCGGCCTGCCCGCGCACGATCGTGGTGGTCAACTCCGGCATGCCGGTGCTGATGCCGTGGGCCGACGAGGTCGCGGCCATCGTGTACGCCTGGCTGCCCGGCCAGGCGATGGGCGAGGCGCTGGCCGACGTGCTGCTCGGCGCGGCCGAGCCGGGCGGGCGGCTGCCGGTGACGCTGCCGGCCGCCGAGGCCGACTGCCCGGTGCTGGCACGCCATCCCGGAGGCCGACGGGACGCTGCGCTACGACGAGGGACTGCTGATCGGCTACCGGGGCTACGACGCCAGCGGGGCGCGGCCGCGGTACCCGTTCGGGCACGGCCTGGGCTACACCACCTGGGCCTATGAGTCGGTCACCGGGGCCGGGACGGTGGCGCCGGGCAGCGACCTGGAGCTGACCGTGCGGGTGCGCAACACGGGGGCGCGGACGGGCCGGGAGGTCGTGCAGGCGTATGTCGCCGGCCCGGCCGAGCCAGGCCGGCCCGTCCGCGCGCTGGCCGCGTTCGGGGCGGTGACGGCCGCGCCGGGCGAGGCGGCCGAGGTCCGGCTCCGGGTGCCCGCCCGGGCCTTCGCCCGGTGGGACACGGCGGCGGGCGGCTGGGCCTTCCCGCCGGGCCGGTTCGAGGTCCAGGTGGGCCGGTCGGCCGGGGACCTGCGGCTGAACGCGCCCGTTACGGTGGCCGTGCCGTCAGCCTGAGGCGGCGCCGGGGCCGGGCTGGTCGCCGGGGTCGCCGGGGTCGTCGCCGGGCGGGCCCTCGAGCGCGACTAGCTCGGCCTCGAAGCCGTCGACGTTCTCCAGGTAGGCGGCGTAGTGGCCGGCCCCGCCGGCGTAGGGATGCCGGTCGGCGAACATCAGCCGCCAGCCGTGCTGCGGTGGCCGCCGCGGCCACCGCCTCGGCCAGGGCGCGGCTGGCCACGTGGAAGGCCAGGTGGTTCAGGCCGGGCCGGCACCGGTCGTGGCGGCTGGCGGTGCGGGCGGGTGACTGCTCCAGCACGATGTAGGTCGGCCCCAGCCGCCAGCTGCGCCCGCCCGGCCAGTCCTGGAACAGCTCGTAGCCCAGCTCGCCCAGCAGCCAGCCCCACGTGGCATCGGCCCGGTCCAGGTTCGGGACCCACAGCTCGACGTGATGCAGCGTCCCGTGGGTTACGTGATCCACCGTCCTAGCATGCCTGCTGACCGGCGGCGATACCCGGATAAACGGGCGAGTAGTAACCGGATCACGACACTATCGCGACCTTGCTGAGCCGTTTACCCGCAGGTGGCGTCCCGGCCCCGGAACACCCGGCGGTAGGCCAGCGGCGTGGTCGACCGCCAGACCCGGAAGTGATGCCGCAGGGCGGTGGCGTTGCCGAAGCCGGCCAGGGCCGCGACCTCGTCGACGGTGTCGTCGGTCTCCTCCAGCAGTTGCTGGGCCAGCAGGATGCGCTGGCCGGTCAGCCACCGCTGCGGGGTGGTCCCGGTCTCGGCCACGAACCGGCGGGCGAACGTCCGCGGCGACATGATGGCCCGGGCCGCCATCTGCTCCACGGTGACCGGCTCGGCCAGGTTCCCGCCCAGCCAGTCCAGGACATCCTGCATGGTGTCGCACTCCGACGCGGGCAGCGGCCGCTCCACGTACTGGGCCTGGCCGCCGTCGCGGTGCGGCGGCACCACCATCCGGCGGGCGATGGCGTTGGCCACCCGGCTGCCCTGCTCGCGCCGGATCAGGTACAGGCAGGCGTCGATGCCGGCCGCCGTGCCCGCGCTGGTGATCACCGGGCCGTCGTCCACGTACAGCACGTCCGGGTCGATCTTGGCCGCCGGGTACAGCCGGGCCAGGTGGCCGGCGTGCCGCCAGTGCGTGGTGCACCGGCGGTCATCGAGCAGCCCGGCGGCGCCCAGCACGAACGCCCCGGTGCACACGCTGAGCACCCGCGCGCCCCGGTCCGCGGCGGCCCGCAGCGCGGCCAGCAGCGGCTCGGGGAACGGCCGGCTGAGCCGCTGCCCGGACACCGCCCCGACCGCGATCAGGTCCGCACGGGCCAGCTTCTCCAGATTGAACGGCACGGCGATCGTGAACCCGTGCTCCGAGCGGATGGGCCCGGGCTCTCCCGCCACCAGCGAGAAGTCGTAGGCGGGCAGCCCGTCGTCGGTGCGGTCGGTGCCGAACACCTCGCACAGCACGCCGAACTCGAACGCCGTGAACCCGTCCAGGACCACGACGGCAACGTTGCGCAGCATGCTCCCCAGCATGCGCCACCACGTGGCAGGATGTCTACGCTGATGGGCAGCACTGCCACTGTCGCGGACCGCTCCCCCGGCCGAAAATAGATGTATGAGCAGCGCAAACACCTCCCTGAAGCGGTTCTTCACCGCGACCGTCACCGCGATCGTCGCAGCCGTCCGGGAGTGCGCCGAGGCTCAGCGCCGGATGGACACGCTCCGCATCGCTCCCGACCGCCACATGGTCGCGCCCGACGCCGCGCCGGACACCTACGCCGAGTTCCTGCTGCGCACCTCGGGCGCCCTGCACCACGAGCCATCGGCCCGCGACCGCCTCCGGCACGCCCGCCGCTGAGACCCGCCCGCCGCCGCCGGGGGTGAGCTGGCCGCCGTCCGGTACCTTTGCCGGTAAATCGGTCACGACAGCGAAGAATGGCGGACGGTGGCAGGCGGTCGCGCGGCGGTCATCACCCGGGGGCTGACCGGGGCCGCGCATCCGGGCCCGTCCCTGGCCATTGCCGCGATGATCTCGGCGCTGGCGGCGGAGGCCGCCCCGCACGGCCTCGGGCCGGCGTGGCTGGTGGTGCCCGCCGCGGTCCTGGGCCAGTTCTCCATCGGCTGGTCCAACGACTACGCCGACGCGGCCCGGGACGAGGCCGCGGCCCGGGCCGGCAAGCCGGTGGTGGCCGGCGCGGTCAGCCGCCGGGCGGTGGCCATCGCGGCCGGCCTGGCCCTGGCCGCGTCGGTGGGCCTGGGCCTGGCCATCGGGCTGGTCGCCGGGCTGGTCAACGTGGTCATGCTGGGCGCCGGCTGGGCCTACAACCTGGGCCTGAAGTCATCGTGGGCGTCAGGCCTGCTGTACGTCATCCACTTCGGCCTGATCCCGCAGTTCGCGGCCAGCACGGTGCCCGGCCACCCGGCCGCCCGGCCGGTGCTCGGGATCGCCGCCGCCCTGCTCGGCCTGGGCGCGCACTTCGCCAACGTCCTGCCCGACCTGGACAGTGACCGGGCCTCCGGGGTGCGCGGCCTGCCCCAGCTGGTGGCGGCCCGGGGCGGCCCGCGGGCCGTGCGGGTGACCGCCCTGGTGGTGCTGCTGGCGGCGTCGGCGCGTGCTGGCCCTGGCCGAGGGCGGCTCGCACCGGCCGGTGGCGCTGGCCGGCCTGGCCGTGGCGGCGGTGCTGGCCGCGGCCGGGGCGGCGGCGCCCGGCCGGCTGCCATTCGTCGCCGCGATGGCCATTGCCGCCATTGACGTCGCATTGTTCGTGTTTGGCGGGGTAGGGCTGACCTGAGCGGGACAGCCCCAAGTGCCGGCCGGCAACTGGGCGGTTATGCTCGCAATGTCCGACCTGAATGGTTCCCCCGCCCAGCCTGAGAGACGTATGCAGTCGTCAGACAGCCCGGCATGACCCGGATAGGCGCGGTGCGGTGCGCGCTGCCCGCCTACCGGTACCCGCAAGCCCAGCTGGCCCGGCAGGCCGGCGCGATGAGCGACATGCCGCCGGTCCGGCGCGCCCTGCTGGAGCGGCTGTTCAGCAACGCGGGCGTGGACTTCCGCAGCATCGTGCTGCCCGTGGAGGAGTACGCCGCGCTGGGCGACATCGGCCGGACGAACGACCTGTACATCGAGCATGCCACCGCGCTGGGCGAGCGGGCCATCGCCACCGCCCTGGCCGCCGCCGGGGTCGCGCCCGAGGCGGTCGACCTGCTGATCGTGACCTCCGTGACCGGCGTGGTGGTGCCGTCGCTGGACGCGCTGCTGATCCCCCGGCTGGGCCTGCGGGCCGACGTCAAGCGGCTCCCGATCTTCGGGCTGGGCTGCGTGGCCGGGGCCGCCGGGCTGGCCCGGCTGCACGACTACCTGCTGGCCTGGCCCGGCCACACCGCCGTGCTGCTGGCCGTCGAGGTGTGCACCCTCACCGCCCCGATGGCCAGCGGGGCCACGGCCGACCTGGTGGTCAGCGGCCTGTTCGGGGACGGCGCGATGGCGCTGGTGGCGCGCGGCGCCGAGGCCGCCCGCGCGGTCGGCGAGGCCGGCCGGGGACCGCGGGTGATCGCCACCCGCAGCCAGGTCTACCCCGGTACCACCGACGTGCTGGGCTGGCGGCTGGGCTCGGAGGGGTTCCGCATCGTGCTGACCGCCGAGCTGTCCGCGGTGGTCGAGGCGGGCCTGGGCGACGCGGTGCGGAGCTTCCTGGCCGAGCACGACCTGAAGACCGGCGACATCGCCGCCTGGATCTGCCACCCGGGCGGGCCGAAGGTCCTCGACGCGGTGCGGGACGCCCTGGGCCTGCCCGAGGCGGCCATGGCCGCGTCCCGGCGGTCGCTGGCCCAGGTCGGCAACCTGTCCTCGGCGTCGGTGCTGCACGTGCTCCAGCAGGTGCTCGACGACGGCCCGCCGCCGGCCGGGTCGCCCGGCCTGATGATCGGGCTGGGACCGGGCGTCAGCGCCGAGCTTGTCCTGCTGGAGTGGTAGGTGGACGCGACACTGAGTTTGTGCTGCTGGAGGCCTAGGTGGACGCTTACTTCGCGCTGCTCGCCGTGATCTGCGTGGAGCGCGTGGCGGAACTGGTGGTGTCCCAGCGGCACGCGGCGGCCAGCCTGGCCAGCGGCGCGGCCGAGTCCGGGCGGGGCCACTTCCCGGTGATGGTGACCCTGCACCTGGCCCTGGTCGCGGGCTGCTGGATCGAGCCCCTGGCGCTGCACCGGGCGTTCATCCCGGCGCTCGGCTACCCGATGATGGTCATCGTGGTGGCGGCCAACGTGCTGCGCTGGTGGTGCATCGCCACGCTCGGCCCGCGATGGAGCGCCCGGGTCATCGTGGCGCCCGGCGAGCCCCTGGTCCGGTCCGGGCCGTACCGCTGGTTCTCCCACCCGAACTACGCCGCCGTCATCATCGAGGGCGCGGCGCTGCCGCTGGCCGGGTCGGCGTGGATCACGGCGACGGCGTTCACGGTGCTGAACGCGGCGCTGCTGACCGTTCGGGTGCGGTGCGAGAACCGGGCGCTGGCCGCCGCCGGGCCGGCGCTGGCGCCGGCGTGATCGACGTCCTCGTCGTCGGCGGCGGCCCGGCCGGGCTGGCCACGGCGATCCGGTGCGCGCAGGCCGGGCTGGAGGTCACCGTGGCCGAGCCGCGGGCGGCCCCGATCGACAAGGCGTGCGGCGAGGGGCTGATGCCCGCCGCCGTGGCCGGGCTGGAGTCCATCGGCGTCCGGCCGCCGGGGCAGCCGCTGCGCGGCATCCGCTACACCGACGGCCGCCGCCAGGCCGACGGGCTGTTCCGGGCCGGGCCGGGCCTCGGGGTGCGGCGCACCGCGCTGCACGCGGCGCTGGCCGAGCGGGCCGCCGCGGTGGGCGTCGTCGTGCTGCCTGCCCGGGTGACCGGGTTCACTGCCTCGGCTGACGGCGTCACGGCGGCGGGCCTGCAGGCGCGCTACCTGGTCGCCGCCGACGGCCTGCACTCGGTGATCCGCCGGGCCTGCGCGCTGGAGCCCGCGCCCGCCCGGCACGCCCGCTACGGGCTGCGCCGCCACTACCAGGTGGCCCCGTGGAGCCCGATGGTCGAGGTGCACTGGGCGGCGGACGCCGAGGCGTACGTCACGCCGGTCGCGGAGGACCTGGTCGGGGTCGCGATCCTGGGCGCGGGGCCAGGCGACTTCGACGCCCGGCTGGCCGCGTTCCCGGCCCTGCGGGAGCGCCTGGACGGCGCCCTGGCGGCCGGGCGGGTGCGCGGCGCCGGGCCGCTGCGCCAGGACGTCGCGGGCCGGGTCCGGGGGCGGGTGCTGCTGGTCGGGGACGCCGTCGGGGTACCTGGACGCGCTGACCGGGGAGGGCATCAGCGTGGCGCTGGCCCAGGCGGCGGTGCTGGCCCGGTGCCTGCGGGCGGGCCGCCCGGCCGACTACGAGCGGGCCTGGCACCGGGTGTCGCGCAAGTCCCGGCTGCTCACCGCCGGGCTGCTGTGGTCCCGGCACCGCCCGCCGCTGGCCCGCCGCATCGTCCCGGCAGCCGAGCGGCTGCCGTGGCTGTTCACCGCGATCGTGAACCAGGTGGCGGCCGGCTGAGGCCATCCGCATGATCGCGACCGTGCTCTCGCCTGCTGGCGGCGCGGGTGCCGGGGCAACTGGCGGACGCGATGGGATCACCGAGATCCTGGCGTGCTCAGGGAACGGGCGAGCGCGCGGCGGATGCCGCCGGGGATGATGGCAGAGCACGGAATAGGAGCAGATTGGCGATAATGGCGTGCCGGCGGCAGCGGGCCGGCCGGGCGCCGGGCCGGGCGGGGACTGGCTGGGCCGTGTCGGGAGGCTGGCGTGCCGGGTGATGCGGAGTACGGGCTGCTCGGGCCGTTAATCGTGCGGCGGGGCGGGGCAGAGGTGCGGGTTGCGCCGGGGAAACAGCGGGTGGTGCTGGCGGCGCTGCTGCTGCGGAGCGGCCGGGTGGCGACGCCGGATGAGCTGGCCGAGGCGCTATGGGGGGAGCAGCCGCCGCCGTCGGCTCGCCCGAGCTTGCAGAATTACGTCGCGCGGCTGCGCAAGGCGCTGGGCGCCGGCGGGGACGCGGTGATCGTGACCGAGCCAGGCGGGTACCGGATCGCGCTGGGGCCGGGCGAGCTGGACGTCGACCGGTTCGAGGCCGCCCTGGCGGCGGGACGGGCGGCGGCGCGGGCCGGGGACTGGCCGCACGCGGCGGAGGCGCTGGCGGAGGGGCTGGCGCTGTGGCGGGGCGAGCCGCTGGCCGGGGTGGAATCGGAGCTGCTGGCGAGGCAGGACCGGGCGCGGCTGGCGGAGCTGCGGTGGCAGGTCGCCGAGGGCCTGGCGGAAGCGGACCTGCGGCTGGGCCGGCATGCTGAGGTGATCGGGGAACTGCGGCGGCTGGCGGGCGAGGCGCCGTTGCGGGAGCGGGTGCACGTGCTGCTGATGACGGCACTGTGGCGGGATGGACAGCAGGCCGCGGCGCTGGCCGCCTATCAGGATGCCCGCGCGGTGCTGGCTGCCGAGGTCGGCGCCGACCCGGGGCCGGAGCTGCAGGGGATGCAGCGGCAGATCCTGCAGGGCGGCCCGGCCCTGGCAGGCCCGGCGGCTGGCTCCGGCGGGCCGGAAGTACGGTACTCGCTGCCGCCGGACGCGGCCGCGTTCACCGGCCGGGCAGCGGAGCTGAGCCAGGTCACCGCCGCGCTGGCGAGCGCGGCTCAGGCGGGCCGGGGTGGTGACGGTCAGCGCGATCGGCGGGATGCCCGGAGCCGGGAAAACCGCCCTGGCCGTGCACGCCGCGCACGCGCTGGCCGACCGGTACCCCGACCACCAGCTATTCATCGACCTGCACGGCCACACCCCCGGACGCGGCCCAGTCACGCCCCAGGACGCGCTGGCCGGACTGCTGGCCGCCACCGGCACCGACCCCCGGTTCCTGCCCGACAGCCTGGAGGGGCGGGCCGCGCTGTGGCGGGACAAGCTGGCCGGGCAGCGTGCCCTGCTGGTCCTGGACAATGCCGCGAGCAGCAGCCAGGTCACGCCGCTGCTGCCGGGCAGCGGGGGGTGCCTGGTGCTGGTCACCAGCCGCCGGCACCTCGGCGACCTGCCCGGCGCGGTCACTCCCGTCCTGGTCGACGCACTGCCGCCGCAGCAGGCGCAGGAGATGTTCACCCGGCTGGCGCCCCGCGCCGCGGCCAGCCCCGGCGAGGTCGCCGAGGTGACGGCGCTGGCGGGGTGCCTGCCGCTGGCGGTCGCGCTGCTGGCCCGCGTGCTCGCCCGCCACCCGTCCTGGAGCCTGGCGGACCTGGCTGCCGAGACCCGGGCCAGCCTGCTGACCCTGACCGCGGAGGACGCCAGCGTGGCCGCCGCGTTCGAGGTGTCCCGGCGGCACCTGGACCCGGGCCGCCAGCGGCTGTTCGTCCTGCTGGGCCTGCACCCCGGCACTACCACGGACGCGTTCGGCGCCGCCGCTCTCGCCGGGATCAGCGTGGGCGAGGCGGCCGCGCTGCTGGACGGGCTGCACGGGGAGGGGCTGGTGACCGAGACCGGCTACCGCCGGTACGGCATGCATGACCTGCTGCGCCGCTATGCCCGCGACCACGCCGCCGCGCTGGCGGCCGCCGACGCCGGGCAGGCGCTGCGCCGGCTGCTGGACTACTACCAGCATGCCGCTGCCCGCGCGGATGCCCTGCTGGCCCGGCAGACCCGTCCCGGCCCTCCGCCCCCCGCCCCGGAGGGGCGGCCCGCGCTTCCGGAGCTGGCCGACGACGCCAGCGCGCTGGCCTGGGCGCGGGCCGAGCGGACCAGCCTGCTGGCCTGCCTCGACCATGCCGCCGCCGCCGGCCAGGACGCCCGGGTGGTGGCCCTGACCGCCGGCCTGGCCGGACTGCTGCGGCGCGATGGCCCGTGGGCGGACGCCGTCACCCGCCACGCGGCCGCCGCCGGGGCCGCGCAGCGCCTCGGTGACCGGCGCGGCCAGGCCAGCGCCCTCACCTACCTCGGGGACGCGCAGCAGCGGACGGGTGAGTACCAGGCCGCGGCCCCGGCGCTGGAGCAGGCCCTGGGCATCAGCCGCGACCTCGGCGACCGGCGCGGCCAGGCCAGCGCCCTCACCTGCCTCGGGGAAGTTCGGCAGCGGACGGGTGACTACCCGGCCGCGGCCCGGGACCTCAAGCAGGCCCTGAGCATCTGCCGCGACATCGGCGACCAGCCCGGCGAGGCCAGCGCCCTCTCCGGGCTCGGGGACCTGCGGCGGCTGACGGGTGACTACCCGGCCGCGGCCCGGGACCTGGAGCAGGCCCTGGGCATCTGCCGCGACACCGGCGACCGGCTCGGCCAGGCCAGCGCGCTCACCGCGCTCGGGGCCGTGCGGCGGCTGACGGGTGACTACCCGGCCGCGGCCCGGGACCTGGAGCAGGCCCTGGGCATCTGCCGCGACACCGGCGACCGGCGCGGCCAGGCCAGCGCCCTCACCGCGCTCGGGGCCGTGCGGGGACTGACGGGTGACTACCCGGCCAAGACCCGGAACCTGGAGCAGGCCCTGGACATCTGCCGCGACATCGGCGACCAGCGCGGCCAGGCCAACGCCCTTCTCCTCCTCGGGTCCATGCGGCAGCTGACGGGTGACTACCCGGCGGCGGCCCGGGACCTGGAGCAGGCCCTGGGCATCTTCCGCCACCTCGGCGTCCGGCTCGGCCAGGCCGACGCCCTCATCTGCCTCGGGTTCGTGCGGCGGATGACGGGTGACTACCCGGCCGCGGTCCGGGAGCTGGAGCAGGCCCTGGGCATCTGCCGCGACATCGGCAGCCGGCGCGGCCGGGCCGGCGCCCTCCTCTACCTTGGGGCGGTGCGGCGGCTGACGGGCTGATCACCCGGCCGCGGCCCGGGACCTGGAGGAAGCCCTGGGCATCTTCCGCGACATCGGCGACCGGCAAGGCCAGGCCGAGGCGCTCAACGAGACCGGCGGGCTGCACCGGCTCAGCGGTGCGCTCGCGCGGGCGGAGGGGTGCCACCGGCAGGCCCTGGAACTGGCCCGCGCCATGTCCAGTTCCAGGGACCAGGCACACGCGCTGGCCGGCCTGGGCCGCTGCGCCCTGGCCGCCGGGCACGCGGCCAGGGCCGGGGGCCTGCTGCGGCAGGCGCTGGAGATATTCCAGCGGACCGGCGCGGCCGAGGCCCGCGGCCTCGCCGCCGAGCTGGGCGACCTCACCAGCCCGCAGCCCGGACGGTAAGGCGGTCGGCGCAGGTTCGTCCTGCGTCACCGGTCTGGCCGAGAGGCGGCGGCTAGTCCTGGCCGGACACCCGTCGCCATAGCTTGTTCATGCCGCGCAGCCAGCGGTCCGGGTCGGCGGCCCGGCCCGCGTACATCCGGGCCACCTCGGGGTGCGGCAGGATCAGGAACCGGCCGTCCGCCATTCCCTCGATCACCGCGTCGGCCACTGCCTCGGGCGTCAGGACCCCCGCGCCCAGCACCGCCTCGGCCTGGCCGTCGGTGCCCGGCAGCATCCCGGTGCGCACCCCCTGCGGGCAGATGGCCTGCACGGTGATGCCCTGGTGGGCGTAGGTGAGGGACAGGTACTCGGCGAACGCCAGCGCGGCGTGCTTGCTCACCGTGTACGGCGCCGAGCCGACCATGGCCAGCAGGCCGGCCGCCGACACCGTGCAGATCAGGTGGCCGCTGCCCCGCTCCACCCAGGCCGGGGTCAGCAGCCGGGCGGCCCGCACGTGGGCCATGACGTTGACCTGCCAGGAGTCGGCCCAGTCGGCCTCGGGCGCCTCCGGCCCGCCGCCCCGGGCGATGCCCGCGTTGGCGCAGTACAGGTCGATCTCGCCGAGCTCGGCCCGGGCGGCGGCGATGAGCGCGGCCACGCCGTCCTCGGTGGCCGCGTCGCCGGGCACCGAGAACGCGCCGCACGACGCGGCCACGGCCGCCGCGGCCGCGGCGTTGATGTCGTTGATGACCACCCGGGCGCCCTCGGCGGCGAACCGCCGGGCCAGGGCCGCGCCGATGCCGCTCCCCCCGCCGGTGATGACCACGCCCGCGCCGGCTACCTGCTGCATCGCGCCCTCCGGGAGCATCCGGCCGGGCGCCCGATCTGCCCGGAACCGCCCGTATCCGGGCTGAGCCTACAAGCGGCCGGCGGCCGGCCACGCGGGCCGGCCGGGCTCCGTCACGATGCCCGGGTGCCGGTCAGGCGCCGTCCGCCCCGGCCGGCGGCAGGTCGGCCAGCACGGCCAGCGAGCCGCGGTGCGCGTCGGCGGTGCCGAAGGCCGATCGAGTCGGCCTTGGCCCGCTTGAGGTACAGGTGCGCCGGGTGCTCCCAGGTGAAGCCGATCCCGCCGTGCAGCTGGATGGTCTCCTGGGCCGCCTTGAGCGCGACGTCGGAGCAGGTGGCCTTGGCCAGGGCGATGGCCACCGGGGTGTCGGGGCGCCGGTGGCCAGGCAGTCCGCGGCGTACCGGGCCGCGGCCCGGGCCTGGATCACGGCCACGTACAGGTCGGCCAGCCGGTGCTTGATGGCCTGGAACGAGCCGACCACCCGGGCGAACTGGCGCCGCTCCTTGACGTAGGCGACGGTCATCTCCAGGCAGCGCTCGGCCAGGCCCAGCTGCTCCGAGGCCAGGATGCCCGCGCCCGGCCGTCGACCGCCGTCTGCGACGGCCGCCGGGCCGCCTCGCCCGCCGCGACCAGCTGGCGGCCGGGACGCCCCGTCCAGGGTCAGGTCGCACAGCTGGCGGGTCATGTCCAGCGAGGTGACACCGGCCGCGGTGACGCCCGCCTCGTCGGCCCGGACGACGTACAGCCCGTACGGGACGCCGTCCGCCGGGACCAGCAGCACGTCGGCGGTGCAGCGCGTCGGCGATCCCGGTCACCGTCCCGGTCAGCCGGTAGGTGCCGGCCGCGTCGCCGGGCGCCGGCCCGTCGATCCGCACCGTGGGCGCGCGGCCGCGACGCCGGGACCGTGGCGAACGGGACGGCCAGCGCGGCGGTCAGCGCGCCGCTGGCCAGCTCGGCCAGCAGCTCCGCGTCGCCGACCGACAGCAGGGCGGCCGTGGCGACCACCGCGCTGCCCAGGAACGGCACCGCGGCGGCGGCCCGGCCGAGCTCCTCGGCCACCACCGCGGCCTCCCGGTAGGAGGCGCCGGCGCCGCCGGCCGTCCTCGGGCACCAGCAGGCCGGCGCAGCCGACCTGCTGCGGCCAGCGTCTGCCACAGCCCGGTGTCGTAGGTCTGCTCGGTCTCGGTCCGGGCCAGCACGTCGCGCCACCCGGCCTGGTCCTGCCAGCAGGGCGCGCACGGCCTCGCGCAGCGCGGTCTCGTCCTCGGTGTACAGCAGGTCCGGCGCCGGTGGCCGCGGCGCGGCCGATCCTGCTGCCCGGCGGCTGGGCGTGGGTCTGGGTCGCCTGGCTCATCGCGGCAGGTCCTTCCATGGCACGTCCTTGTCCACCCGGAGCTCCAGCGGGCAGGCCGAGCACCCGCTCGGCGATGATGTTGCGCAGGATCTCCGACGTCCCGCCCTCGATCGAGTTGCCCTTCGACCGCAGGAACCGGTACCCGGCATCCCGGCCGAAGTAGCTGGCCCCGTCCGGCCGGCGCATCGACCAGTCGGCGTAGCGCAGCCCGTCCGGGCCGGTCGAGCTCCACCTCGAACTCGGTCACGTCCTGGTTCAGCCGGGCGAAGACCAGCTTGGCCGCCGAGCCCTCGGGGCCGGGCTGGCCCGCCGCGAGCTGCTGGCGCAGGCGGGTCCCGGCCAGCCGGGCCACCTCCGTCTCGGTCCACAGCCGCAGCAGCCGGTCGTGCAGGCCGGGCGTGCGCAGCTCGGGGTGCTCCCGCCAGGTCCGGGCCGCCTGGCCGATGCTGCCGCTCTCGCGCGGCGCCGCGCCGCCGCCGATCGACACGCGCTCGTTCATCAGCGTGGCGTTGGACACCGCCCAGCCCTGGCCGACCTCGCCGATCCGGTCGGCGTCGGGGATCCGCACGTCGGTCAGGAAGACCTCGTTGAACTCGGCCTCCCCGGTGGCCTGGCGCAGCGGCCGGACCTCCACCCCGGGGGCGGTCATGTCCACCGCGAAGTAGCTCAGCCCCTGGTGCTTGGGCAGGCTCGGGTCGGTCCGGGCGACCAGGATGGCCCGCTGGGCGATGTGCGCGGAGGAGGTCCAGACCTTCTGCCCGTTGACCGATCCACTCGTCGCCGTCGCGCACCGCCCGGGTGGCCAGCCCGGCCAGGTCCGACCCGGCGCCCGGCTCGCTGAACAGCTGGCACCAGACCTCCTCGCCGGTCCACAGCGGCCGCAGCCAGCGCTCCTGCTGCTCCGCGGTGCCGAAGGCCAGGATCGTCGGGGCGGCCATGCCCAGGCCGATGGTGTTGCGCTCGGGCCGGTTGGTCGGCGCCCCGGCCGCGGCGAACGCCTCGTCCACGACCGGCTGCAGTGAGCGGGACAGCCCCTGCCCGCCCAGCCCGGCCGGGTAGTGCACCCAGGCCAGCCCGGCGTCGAACCGCGCCCGCAGGAAGTCCAGCCGGTCCGTCGGCGGCCGGGTCGTGGGCAGCGAGGAACGCGCGTACCTGGCTCGCGCAGGTCACTCGGCCGTCACCTCCGCCCGTCGACGCTCAGCACAGGGGACCGCCCGCGACGTAGATGACCTGCCCGGAGACGAACCCCGCACCCTCGCTGACCAGGAACGACACCACGTGCGCGACGTCGGCCGGCGTCGCCCACCCGGCGGACCGGGATCCGCGTCGCGGCCGCCTTCTGGAAGTCGTCGAAGTCCACGCCGACCCGGGCCGCGGTGGCGGCGGTCATGTCGGTGGCGATGAAGCCCGGCGCGACCGCGTTGGCGGTGATGCCGAACTGGCCCAGCTCGATGGCCAGGGTCTTGGTGAAGCCCTGCAGGCCGGCCTTGGCCGCCGAGTAGTTGGCCTGGCCGCGGTTGCCGAGGGCGGAGCTGGAGGACAGGTTGACGATCCGGCCGAACTGCTGGTCCACCATGTGCTTCTGGCAGGCCCGGCTCATCAGGAACGAGCCCTTCAGGTGGATGTCCAGGACCGTGTCCCAGTCGTCGTCGGACATCTTGAAGAGCAGGTTGTCGCGGAGCACGCCCGCGTTGTTGACCAGCACCGCGGGCGGTCCGAGCTCCGCGGCGACCTTGTCCACCGCCGCCTTGACCTGCTCGGCGTCGCTGACGTCGGCCCCGACGGCCAGCGCCCGGCCGCCCGCCGCGGTGATCGCGTCCACGGTCGCCCCGCAGTCGCCTTCCTTGAGGTCGAGCACGGCGACCGCCAGCCCGTCCGAGGCCAGCCGCTGGGCTGTTCCCGCGCCGATGCCGCGGGCGCCGCCCGTGACGACAGCGACCCGCTGCGCCCTGCGGAGCCTCTTTCGGCCCGTCTGACATGTAGTCCTCCTGTGGTTCTGCGCCCTGGTGTCCTGAGCACCCGTGCAGATCGCTCTGGTTGTGCGGTGATTCCGGTTATGGTTCGGCGTGCTAGCAATTAGGACGACTCGGCATGCCTCTCAGTTCACGTTTTCCGGAAATTGACCGAATCTGGTTCGGCCGCCTTCCAGTTCGCTCGCTCAGCCCGCCGCGTACTTCTTGAGTTCGCGCCAGGCGAGCGAGCGCTTGTGCACCTCGTCCGGGCCGTCGGCGAAGCGCAGCGTGCGGGCGCTGGCCCACAGGTGGGCGAGCGGGAAGTCCTGGCTGATGCCGCCCGCGCCGTGAGCCTGGATGGCCCGGTCGATGACCCACTGGGCCATCCCCGGCGTGCGCGATCTTGATGGCCTGGATCTCGGTGTGCGCGCCCTTGTTGCCGACGGTGTCCATCAGCCAGGCGGTCTTGAGGACCAGCAGCCGGGCCGACTCGATCCGGACCCGCGACTCGGCGATCCAGTCCTGGATGACGCCCTGCTCAGCGAGGCGGCTTGCCGAACGCCGACCGCTCGGTGACCCGCTGGCACATCAGCTCCAGGGCACGCTCGGCGGCGCCGATCTGCCGCATGCAGTGGTGGATCCGGCCGGGGCCGAGGCGGGCCTGCGCGATCGCGAAGCCGTCGCCCTCGCTCGGCGATCAGGTTGGTCGCGGGAACGCGAACATCTGAGAACTCGATCTCGGCGTGGCCCCCGTGCGTCCCGTCGGTGAAGCCGAACACCAGCATGCCGCGCTTGATCGTTCACGCCGGGGGTATCGCGCGGCACCAGGATCATCGACTGCTGGCGGTGCCGGGGCGCGCTGGGGTCGGTTTTCCCCATCACGATGAGAATCCGGCAGCGCGGGTCCATCGCCCCGGACGACCACCACTTGCGGCCGTTGATCACGTACGTGTCGCCGTCGCGGGTGATGCTGGTCGAGATGTTGTTCGCGTCGGACGAGGCGACGTCGGGCTCGGTCATGCAGAACGCCGACCGGATCTCGCCGTCCAGCAGCGGCCGCAGCCACTGTGCCTGCTGCTCCTCGTTGCCGAAGTCGGCCAGCAGTTCCATGTTGCCGGTGTCGGGGGCGGCGCAGTTCAGCGCCTCGGGGGCGATAGCCGGGCTGTGCCCGGTGATCTCGGCCAGCGGCGCGTACTGCAGGTTGGTCAGGCCCGCGCCCTCGGGGCGGTGGGTCAGGAACAGGTTCCACAGGCCGCGGCAGCGCGCCTGGACCTTGAGGTCGTCGATGACGGCGGGGCGCTCCCAGCCGCGCCCTGCGGCCTCCATCTCGGCCACCTGCTCCTCGAAGACGCGCTCGGCGGGCCGGACATGCTCGTCCATGAAGGCCAGCAACTGCTTGCGGAGGTCCTCGGTGCGCTCGTCAAAAGCGAAGTCCATCTAGCTGCCTCCCGGCGAAGTCTGGACCAGCGTACCTACTGGCCCGTAAAGCAGGCCTACCGGCCGGTACGTACTCCACGCTACGGTCAGGGCATGGCACAGGTCGAGACTGTCAAGGGGCCCATCGACAGCCGCCGAGCTGGGCACCACCCTCATGCACGAGCACGTGTTCGTGCTGAATGAGGAGATCCGCCGCAACTTCCCCGGCGGGTGGGATGAGCAGGAGCGGATCGACGACGCGGCGGCCAAGCTGACCGCGCTGGCGGCGGCGCGGCTGCGTCACCATCGCCGACCCGACGGTGCTCGGCCTGGGCCGGGACATCGCGCGGATCCGCAGGTCGCCGACCGCACCGACCTGAACATCATCGCCGGCCACCGGGCTCTACACCTACAACGACGTGCCGTTCTACTTCCGCTACCGGGGCCTGGGCCAGCAGGGCACCGCCGCCGACCCGATGACGCGGATGTTCATCAGCGACATCACCACGGGCATCACCGGCACGCGCGATCAAGGCGGCGTTCCTGAAGTGCGCGATCGAGGCACGAGGGCCTGACCCCCGGCGTGGAGCGGGTGCTGCGCTGCGTCGGCCACGCCCACGCTGGCCACCGGGCGCGCCGATCACCGTGCACACCCACCCGGTGTCGAAGTCGGGCCTGGCCGCGCTGCGGGTGCTCGCGCGAGGTCGGCGTGGACCTGGCCCGGGTGGTGATGGGCCACAGCGGCGACACCACCGACCTGGACTACCTGACGGAGCTGGCCGACGCGGGCTGCCTGCTGGGGATGGACCGGTTCGGGCTGAACCTGGAGATCACCTTCGAGCAGCGGGCCGACACGGTGGCGGCGCTGTGCGCCCGCGGCTACGCCGACCGAGCATGGTGCTGTCCCACGACGCGTCGTGCTTCATCGACTGGTTCCGGATGGAGGCGATCCCGCTGTTCGCGCCGAAGTGGCACTTCGAGCACCTGTTCGACGACGTGTTCCCGGCCCTGGCCGAGCGCGGCGTCACCAAGGAGCACCTGGACACCATGCTGATCGACAACCCCCGGCGGTACTTCTCCGGCGGGTGACCGGTCCCCGCCCGGAACCCAGGTGCAGGAAGATGGAGGGACGGGCTGACGGGAGGGGGCGCCATGGACACCGATCGCTGGCTGGGGCAGGGAGTGGCGGCGGTCCGCGAGTGGCAGGAGGAGTTCGGCGCGTTCGAGCCGCATCCGTCGCTGCGGGTCACCGACGAGCAGTTCGGGGCGGTGTTCGGCGAGTTCGCCGACCGGCTGCGGGACAACTACCCGTTCTTCCACCCGGCCTACGCCGGGCAGATGCTCAAGCCGCCGCACCCGGCGGCGGTGGCCGGCTACCTGACGGCGATGCTGATCAACCCGAACAACCACGCCCTGGACGGCGGGCCGGCCACGGCCGCAGATGGAGAAAGAGGTCGTCGCCCAGCTGGCCGGCATGTTCGGGCTGCCCCGGCACCTGGGCCACCTGACCACCAGCGGGACGATCGCCAACCTGGAGGCGCTGTTCGTGGCCCGCGAACTGCACCCCGGGCAAGGGCGTCGCCTACAGCGCCGAGGCGCACTACACGCACAGCCGGATGTGCGGGGTGCTCGGCATCGCCGGGCACGGCGGTCCGGCTGGACGCGGCGGGCCGGATGGACCTGGACGCGCTGGACGCGCTGCTGGCCAGGGGCGAGATCGGCACGGTGGTGGCCACGCCGGGCACGACCGGGCTGGGGGCCATCGACCCGGTGCACGGGGTACTGGCCGTGGCCCGGCGGCACGGCGTGCGGGTCCACGTGGACGCGGCCTACGGCGGGTTCTACGCGCTGCTGGCCGGCCGGGACGGGCCGAGGGCCTGGACCCGGCGCCGTGGCGGGCCATCGCGGAGCTGCGACTCGGTGGTGATCGACCCGCACAAGCACGGGCTCCAGCCCTACGGGTGCGGCGCGGTGCTGTTCGCCGACCCCGACGTCGGCCGGTTCTACCTGCACGACTCCCCCTACACCTACTTCACCTCGGGCGACCTGCACCTGGGCGAGATCAGCCTGGAGTGCTCGCGGGCCGGCGCGGCGGCGGCCGCGCTGTGGCTGACGTTCCGGCTGCTGCCGCCGACCCCGGACGGCCTGGGCCGGCGCTGGCCGCGTGCCGCCGGGCCGCGCTGGACTGGGCCGCGCGGCTGGACGCCTCGCTGCGGCTGGACCTGTACCAGCCGCCGGACACCGACATCGTCTGCTACTTCCCGGTCACCGCCGGGCACCGCCTGTCGGCCATCGACGCCGCCTCCGGCGCGGCTGCTGCCGGCCGGATGGCGGACCGGGACCGGCCCGTGTTCCTCAGCACGCTGCGGGTCAGCGCCGACGCGTTCGCCCGCCGCCACCCGGCCGTCGGCCCGGACGCCGACGGGGCGCGGGTGCTGCGCAGCGTGCTGATGAAGCCCGAGTCCGAGGGCTACGTCGGTGAGCTGCAGCGACCGGGTCGAGGACCTGGCCCGCCGCCTGGAGCCGTGACGCCGGGCCTGCCCGGCCTCGGGTGACCGCCGCCGGCTAGCGCAGCAGCAGGCGGGCGAGGCGGCGGCTGGCCACGGTCAGGCCGGCCAGGCCCAGGACGGCCAGGTAGGCGACGTTCCCCAGCAGGGCCGGGCCGACCGTGCCCAGGGTGAGCGCCCGCATCAGGGCCACGCCCTGGTACAGCGGCGTGCACTCGACCACGATCTGGATCGGCCGGGGGTAGACGCCCAGCGGGTAGAAGGTCGCGGAGAACAGGAACATCGGCAGCGTGGCCAGCGTCACGAACTCGAAGTGCTGCCAGCTGCGCATGAACGTGGTGGCGGCCATGCCCGCGCCGGCGAACGCGAAGCCGATCAGCAGCGCGGCGGGCACCACGGCCGCCGCCCAGGCCGAGTGCAGCAGCCCCAGCACGGCCATCACCGTCTCGAACGACACCGCGTACAGGCCGCCGCGCAGCAGCGCCCAGCCCACCTCGCCCAGGGCCACGTCGCCCGCGCGCATCGGCGTGGCCAGCGCCGAGTCGTACAGCTTGGCGTACTTGAGCCGGAAGAACACGTTGAAGGTGGAGTCGGCGATCGCGCCGTTCATGGCCGAGGTGGCCAGCAGGGCCGGGGCCACGAAGCTGGTGAACCCCACCACCTGGCCGCCCGGCAGCCGGATCACGCCCACCAGGCTGCCGATGCCCACGCCGACCGACAGCAGGTAGAACAGCGGCTCGAACACCCCGGAGATGGCCAGCACCCAGGACCGCCGGTAGACCCGGGCGTGCCGCTCGATCAGGTGCGTGCCGCC
Source organism: uncultured Actinomycetota bacterium (assembly GCA_963731085.1). Lineage (GTDB taxonomy): Bacteria > Actinomycetota > Actinomycetes > Streptosporangiales > Streptosporangiaceae > DASUBV01. The sequence goes on along the minus strand of CAVSUF010000018.1, from coordinate 3,950 downwards.
GGACCCGCCCAGGCCGCCGGTCCGGGCGGCCAGCATCGGCACCGGCAGGACGCGCAGGACCGTGCCCCGCGCTGCCGTTACCACTCCTGAGACCGCTGCCCCGCTGGCCCGGCCGTGGCTAGACATAAAGGCGCCGCCGGTAGGTCTTCGCCGCGGCGAACAGGCCGGCGGCGGACAGGGCGGTCAGGTAGCCGAGGTGCACCAGCGCGCCAGCCAGGTCCGGGGTGCCCAGGGTGAGTGACCGGGACAGGGCCACGCCGTGCCACAGCGGCGTGAGGTAGGCCACCGGGCGGATCCACGCCGGAAGCTGGGTGACCGGGAAGAACGTGCCCGAGAACAGGAACAGCGGGATCATCACGAACCGGTACAGCAGCGAGTACGACGTGTCCTTCTGCACGGTCACCGCCCACGCCTCGATCGGCGCGGCGAACGCCAGGCCGGTCAGCACGCACACCGGCAGCGCCGCGATCGCCCAGGCCGACCGCACCGCGCCGAACGCCGTCATCACCGCCAGGAAGACCGCGGCGTTCATCAGCACCCGCATGCAGACGAACAGCAGGTGCCCGCGCATCAGGTCGGCCGGCCGCAGCGGCGTGGCCACCGCCGCCTGGTAGGTCTTCAGCCACTTGATGGCCGCCATCAGCGGGAACGTCGACTCCCCGATGGCCGTCTGCATCCCGGTCGCGGCCAGCAGCCCCGGCGCCAGGAAGGCCAGGTAGCTGACCCCGCCGAGACGGCCGGTGCCGTGCGCGTCGATCAGCGTGCCCAGCCCCAGCCCCATCGCGCCCAGGTACAGCACCGGGCTGGCCACGCTGGAGTAGATCGACCCGCGCCAGGTCCGGCGGTAGTTGGTGAGCCAGAACCGGAACGCCCGGACCGCCAGCGCCCGCGCCGGGGGGGCGGGCGACGGGGGCGGGGCCGGCGGCGGCGGGCCGGCGGCGGTGACGGCGGCCATGTCAGTCCCCCAGCCGGCGGCCGGTCAGGCGGAGGAACACGTCCTCCAGCGTGCTGCGCCGGACCAGCGAGGTCAGCGGCTCCACCCCCCGGCCGCGCACCGCGGCCAGGGCCGCGTCGCCGTCGGCCACGTACAGCAGCACCCGGTCGGCCAGCACCTCGGTCCGCTCGGCCGGCACGTCGGCCAGCTTCTCGGCCGCCTGGTCGTGGTCGGACGGCGGGAACCGGAGCTCCAGCACCTCCGGGGTGGAGTAGCGGGCGATCAGGTCGCGCGGCGACCCCTCGGCCGCGATCTTCCCGGCGTCCATCACCACCAGGCGGTCGCATAGCTGCTCGGCCTCGTCCATGTAATGGGTGGTCAGCACCAGCGTCACGCCCTGCTGCTTGAGCCGGAACAGGCGGTCCCAGACCACGTGCCGGGCCTGCGGGTCCAGCCCCGTGGTCGGCTCGTCCAGCAGCATGATGTCCGGCTCGTTGATCAGCGACCGGGCGATCGTCAGCCGCCGCTTCATGCCCCCCGACAGCGGCTCGACCTGATCGTCGGCCCGCTCGGCGAGCTGCACGAAGTCCAGCAGCCGGGCCGTCCGGGCGGCGATCAGGTCCCGGGGCAGGCCGAAGTAGCGGCCGTAGATCAGCAGGTTCTCCCGGACGGTCAGCTCGACGTCCAGGGTGTCCTCCTGCGGGACCACGCCCAGCCGGGCGCGGATGGCCTGGCCCTGGCGTACCGAGTCCATCCCCAGGATGGTCAGCGTGCCGCTGGTCGGCGGCGACACGCACCCGATCATCCGCATGGTGGAGGACTTGCCCGCCCCGTTCGGCCCCAGGAATCCGAACGCCTCCCCCCGGCGCAGCTCGAACCCGATCCCGTCGACCGCGGTGAAGTCGCCGAACCGCTTCGTCAGGCGCTCGGCGCGGATGAGGATGCCAGCGTCAGGTGCAGCCGGGTCAGGTATCGGCGGGTTAGGTATCGGTGGGTCGGGCACGTGGAGACACTACCCGCGCGGTCCGACAGTTTCCGAACGAGTTTTCGCGCGCCGGCCGCGCCGGGCGGGCGCCGCGGGGCCACGGCATGGTAGCCGGGGCGCCGCGGGGGTACCCATCTGAACGGGCGCAGGATGGCAAGGTCGGCCACCTCAGGCCCGCCATGCCGGTAATCTCACACCTACGCGGACGAGTTCCGGAGGCCAGTCCCGATGGCCAGGTCCCAGAAGGAAGGTCACCAGGTGCGCGAAGTCCCCGCCAGGGAGATCCCCGCGAGCTCGGGCCAGCGCTCCGGCGCGGCCCCCGGCCCGAGGGCAGGTGCCCGGTGAGCAGCCTTTATGACCTGTATGCCCGGTTCCGCCACCTGATCCACGAAACGGCCAAGTTCGGCGTCGTCGGCGGCGTCGGCTTCATCGTCAGCCTGGTCGGCGCCGACCTGCTCCGCTACGACGCCGACCTGGGCAAGTACAAGGCCGTCACGGTGGCCACCGCGCTGGCCACCGTGGTCACCTTCGTGGGCAACCGGTACTGGACCTACCGGCACCGGGTGCATGCGGGCACGGGCCGCGAGAGCGTCATGTTCTTCGTGATGAACGGCGTCGGCCTGCTCATCCAGTACGCCTGCATCGCCCTGGTGGTCGACGGCCTCGGCAAGGACACCCAGGTCTGGTACAACCTGGCCAACCTGGCGGGCATCATGCTCGGCACGATCTTCCGGTTCTTCTCCTACCGCAAGTGGGTGTGGAAGGCGCCGCTGGAGGACGTGCTGGAAGGCCATGAGGCCCTGGAGCCCGAGCCCACCGGCGCCCAGACCGTCCCGGCCCCCGCCGCCGACCCGACCCGCTCGGGCCTGAGCGACTAGGGCCTGCATGATCGGTCACGATCAAGGTCGCTGAGCTTCAGGCTCCGCAGCCCTGGCCGTGGTGGGCGAGCATGGCCTGGAGCGAGACCGCCCTGGCCTGGCTGCCCTGCGCCGGGGTCAGCACGTCATCGGCGACGAGGCGGTCGATGACGTGCTCCTCGCGGGCCATGCCGTTGACCGGGTTGGTCAGCGGGTCGTCCAGCGAGGGGCCGTTGACCAGGCCCGCCAGCATGGCCGCCTGGGGCCAGGACAGGTCGGCGGGCTCCACGCCGAAGTAGCCGCAGCTAGCCGCCCGCTCCCCCCAGAACCCGTTGCCGAAGTAGACGACGTCGGCGTACATGGTCAGGATCTGCGGTCCGGAGTAGCTATAGCGGAGCTTGACCGCCAGGGCCAGCGACTTGGCCTCGACCCGGAAGCCGCCGGTCTGGCCCGGCGTGTAGAGCAGCTTGGCCAGCTGCTGGTACAGGGTCGCGCCGCCCGGGTCGCCGGTGTGGATCACCGCGCCGACGGCGGCCTTGCCGACCGCGAACGGGTCGATGCCCGGCTCGCTGTAGAACCGGTGGTCCTCGGTGGCCAGCAGCGCCGCGGTGAACTTCCCGGACAGCGGCGGCCCCGGATAGGCCACGTTGTGGCTGGCCGCCTCGGCGCGGGCGACCTGCTGGGCGTTGCCCACCGAGGGGCTGACCACCATGAGGCCGCCGAACGCGGCCAGGCTCAGGCAGGTCCCCACGACGACGACCGCGATCACGATGCGGAGCACCCGCACCCACCACCGGCGCTGACGCGGCGGATCCCCGCCGCCGTATTGGGCTGCCCCCGCTGGCCCGCGCACCGAACCCCGTACCGACACGTCGCGCTCCGGTCTGGCCGGGCCGCCCGTGGCCGCAGCCGTTCTCGTCCGGTAACGCTAACGACCGACGGCGAGGCTGAGTGCCAGCGGGATAGGCGGGTGACTGTTCGGTCCCGGATTGTGACCTGGGGATTATGGCGGTGGCGGGCGCGGCCCCGGTGGGACCTGGCGGGCGCTGGGGCGCGGCGGTGGCGGGCGCGGGCGGGGGCATTGGTGCGCTAAGGTGGACCGGTCCGTCAGGCGTGGTTCGTGCTGGCGGACGGTCGGTTCCGGGACGTAGCGCAGCTTGGTAGCGCACTTGAC
>CAVSUF010000017.1:0-85919 GCA_963731085.1 uncultured Actinomycetota bacterium | reverse complement strand
AACTGACTCGTAAATAGACGGATGCGACGGGCGGCAGCGAACCTCAGCTGACAGCGCGGGTCAGGTCCTGGAGGCGGTCAGGCTGCTGGTTCCTGACCCGCGGCGGGCTGGAGGGTGACGGTCTGGCCGGTCAGGCGCTCCAGCCTGCGGATCAGGTCGCGCTTGTGGTGCCGGCTGTCGGAGCGTGCCTGGTAGTAGCCGTGGCCGAGGTCGTGGTAGCTGGTGTCGGGGTCGGACAGCAGGTGCCAGATGATCGTGAGGACGGAGTTGCCGACGGCGACGATCGCGCGTCTCTTGCCGCGGCGCCGGGCGATGCGGTGGTATCGCTCGCCGAGGAAGGTGTCGGTCCTGGCCGCCGCGGCAACGATCTCGCCGAGGGTGGCGGCGAGCCAGGGGTTGCCCTTTCCGGTGGAACTGCCCTTGGACTTGCCGGCGGAGCTGCGGTCGACGGGGGCGAACTTGGCCCAGGAGACCAGGTGCCCGGCGGCGGGGAAGCGGCTCATGTCGACGCCGATCTCGGCGATCAGCTCCTGGGCCGAGGTGACTCCGATGCCGGCGATCTCGTCCAGCTGCTCCGCTGCTCGGGCGTAGGGAGCGATCTGTTCCTCGATCCTGGCGGTGACCGTCTCGACCCTGGCCGTCAGGCCGTCGATGCGGTCCAGCATCATCTGCAGCAGGAACGCATGATGAGCGGTGAAGTTCCCGGCCAGCGCTTCCTGCAGCTGCGGGATCTTGCGGCGCATCCGGCCGTGCGCCATCCGGGCCAGGACCACCGGGTCATGCTGGCCGGCGAGCATCGCGGCGAGCATCTGCCGGCCGGAGACCCCGAAGATGTTGCTGGCCACCGACGTCAGCTTGATCTGGGCGTCTTCGAGGAGCTTCTCCACCCGCTGCTTCTCCGCGGTGCGCTCGCGGATCAGGCTGCGCCGGTAGCGGGTCAGGTCGCGCAGCTCGCGGACAGGCCGGGGGTGGACCAGCGACGGCCGGCACATGCCCCGCTCGGCGACCTTGGCCAGCCAGACCGCGTCCAGCTTGTCGGTCTTCGGGCGGCCGGGCACGTTCTTGACATGCCGGGCGTTCAGCAGCCAGCACGTGAACCCCTCGGCCTCCAGCAGGTAGAACACCGGCTTCCAGTAGTCGCTGGTCGCCTCCATCACCACCAGGGTGACCCCCCGGTCGTGCAGCTGCCCGGCCAGCGCCCGCAGCGCGCCAGTGGTGGTGCCGTACTCGCGCACCTCCTGGAGCCGCCGCCGCCCGTCCTCGTGCGGGATCCTGGTGCAGGCCATCACGCTGGCCTTGCCTATGTCGAGAGCCGCCACCCGGTCCACCAGCTCGCCCGAATCGTCAACCTGCTCCATCATGGGCTGCCTCCCGGCGACTGGGTGATCAAGGGCGGCTGCCCGCAGGAGTCCAGGGGATCAGGAGACGGACTCTCGTGCTCGGAGCGACAATGCGTGGCCCCTCGGGGGACTCCCGGCGTCAGACTGTAAAACGGCCTCAGCCACGTACCAAGTACCGGCGACGTCGGCGGGCAGCCACCCCTATTTTCCGCCCATGCTGGCGTCGCCGCAGGCGACACCGTCGACTGTAATTTTAACGGTGTAACTCCTGACAAACAGGGAGACACCAGTGACTGATGTGACGACGAGCCAGGACCGGGACGGCGCTGGGCTGTCGGCGGCAGATGAGCAGCTGCTGCGGGAGCTGACCGAGCGGGCGCGTGCGGGCGGCCTGAAGCTGACCGGCGAGGGCGGCCTGCCGGGCACGCTGACGAAAATGGTCGTGGAGAGCGCCCTGGAGGGCGAGCTGGATGACCATCTCGGCTATGAGAAGAATGATCCGGCCGGCCGTGGCGGCGGGAATTCCCGCAACGGCTACCGGGCTAAGACGTGGATGACTGGCAGGCGCGGCGCCGGGGACCCGGCAGCAGCCTGCATTCTATAGCAGAATCTGCTATAGTTCAGGGGTGTCGGATAAGAGTAGCGTGCTGCGCGAGGTCATGCTCACCACGGGCACCAGCCAGTCGGAGCTGTCGCGCCTGAGCGGGGTGTGGCAGTCGAGCATCAGCCAGTTCATCTCCGGGAAGATTCACGTGAGCGACGAGCAGCTCGACCGGCTGCTGTCGTGCATGGGGTACCGGCTCGAAGTCGTCTGGCGGCCGGTGGCCCCCGACCTCACCCGCTCCGAGTGGCGCTCCTGGCGCCTGCATCGCCAGCTGTCCACGCACCTGGCGCGGCAGGGCAGTCTGGAGCAATGGCGCCCGACGATTGAGCGCAACCTGGAGCGGCTTCGAGGCACGGTGCGAGGCCAGCCGCACCTGCGGAACCTCGACCGCTGGGAGTTGCTGCTGGATCGTAGTGACGTAACGGGATTTCACCGGATTCTTACCGGCCTGGACCGCGACTCGACCGAGATGCGCGAGGTGTCACCGGTTGGCGGCCTTCTGCCGGATGAGGAGCGCCTGCAAGTGCTGCAGATGGCGGGCTGATGCGCCGCGATCAGCTGGAGCAGGCCATCCGGACCGCATGCCAGATCATTGGCCGGCCGGAGGTCATCATCGTCGGCTCCCAGGCCATCCTCGGCACCTTCCGTGAGGATCAACTCCCCGCAGGCGCCACCATGTCCGCCGAGGTTGATGTCCTCCCGATCGCCGACAGCAACGAGGAAACCGCGCTGCTCGCGGATCGCATCGAAGGGGTAGCGGGGGAGTTCTCGCCGTTTGAGGAGCTTCACGGCTTCAGCATCGACGGAGTCGACCTGCAGACATCCGCGTTGCCGGAGGGCTGGCGGGATCGGCTGGTCAAGGTACAGAACGCCAACACGGCCGAACCCTCTGGGGAGTTCCAGTTCACCGGCTGGTGTCTCGACAAGGAAGACCTGTGTGCCGCGAAGCTGTGCGCGCTGAGAGAGAAAGACCGGAACTTCGTCGCTGAACTCCTTGAGGCCGGCCTTGTCGATCCGGGCATGATCGCAGCACGCCTGACGATCGTTCCAGAGCGACACTTCCCCAGCGCGGAGCGCGGCGCCGAATGGCTTGCCTCCTGGGCATGAGCGCGCTGAAGGCCCGATTCTCGCCAAGCCCGCTGCCCTGAGATGACGCGTATGATCGCGACTCGCTACCCGCCCGCGGCGCGCGGCGTGCGCGGCGAGCGGTCACTATTGGCAGCGAGAGCCGCGCCTGGACAGCCTTGATCGAAGATCCTATGTGGGGCAGATTGTGGGGCAGAACGATGCCCGCGACAGCAAGCGAGAGCTTGCGACCGCTAGCGCCAGCTCGCTAAAAGGCCTGCTCAGGGGCGTACAAGGGCAGTTCGGGATGGCCTTATAGGTCCATGGTAAGGAGAAGGTCTACGGTTCGATTCCGTAAGGGGGCTCCCAGGTCAGAGGCTTTTTTCGCTCCTGTAACCGTTGAGGGAGAGGCCCAGAGAGTGCCCCCCGACTGCCCCCCGAGTGCTGATCATGGCTCTGACCTGGGGTCCTTGGTGCAGCGGCAACCAGTGAGCGGTTCCCGGATCGGTAAGTAATCGTGCATGGAAGGGACGCTATTGGCCTGCCGGATCCGGTGAGCCGTGTCCGGGCTCATCGGCCTCCAGCGTGGGGCTGGGCCGGCTGGGCTGGCTCAGCCCGGCTATGGCAGCGGCTGGCGTGGCGTGTCGGCTCTGCGCAGAGCCTGCTCGGCTCAGAGGCGCAGCTGACACTGGTCCGCTTCGGAAAATCGTCGGCGCGGCTCCTGGGATCTGCGCCTGAGCCTGAGGGTGTCGGCTCAGGTCGGAGAGCCCGGCCTGGTGCAGCTGCGAGGCGGCCTGGATCAGGGCGCGCCCGGTGCCGCAGCACAGATCCAGCCACGCCCCGGTCCCGGCGTTGTCGTCGCTGCGCCCGGCGATCACGGCCGTCAGGACGTCGAGCGGGCCGAACCTCAGCTCACGGGCGTAGCTGTTGACGCCGGCCAGCTGACGCTCGCGGTTCATGGCGCAGTTGGCCACCACCGCCGACGCCTCCAGCGCCGCGTCGTCCAGTAGCCCGCCACGCTGATGCCCACCCGCCATGCCAGTATCGTCCCAGGCCGCGAACCACGCGCTCCGGCGCCCAGCGCACAGATCACCTGCTTATGCCGCGCCGAGACTACGCGGCGAAACTATGGTCGGCCGCGCATAGCGGCGGATAGATGCGCTGTTACGGATCGCGTGGCCGTTACGCTTCGCGGTCGGTCTGCCAGCTCCTGGGAAGCTATCGACCCGTGGCAGCGGGGAGTCGCGGCTTCTGGCGGTTCAAGAGCAAGGGCGGTAGGTGCGGGTGTCGGCCGAAGCGTGCTCCCGAGTTCGAGCGGGCCTTGGCCGGCTCCGCCGGCGTCCCGCTGGGGCCAGGTATCGGGCATTGTCGGGGTCGGGTGGCTGTCGGCGGGCCGGGCTATGCTGGCTCGCATGACCGCGCAGCAGCATGAGCCTGCGGCAGCGGGGCGCCCGGCGGAGACGCCCGCGGCGATCAGGGCCGTGCTGGCGGCCAGCGCTGTCCCGGACGTGGTCGCCCAGTACGAGGCCGAGCTGGATGCCGCCTATGCGCGGGCCCGCGAGGCGGGGACCTGAGGGTGCTGACCGCCGCGGTGCGGCGGTGGTGGATCGAGGCGCTGGAGTGGCAGCGTGACCCGGCCGGGCAGCGGGGCTTCCCGGCGCCGGATGCAGCGGTATCTCGCTGACGGGCCGCCCGGGCCTGAGCACCGGATGACCTGCGAGGAGTTCCGCGCGCAGCTCGGTGCCTGAGCTTGTTCCGGTGGGAGCTGGAGGGCCTGGCCCGCGACCAGTTCGCCGAATGCCGGTGCAGGCGCAGCTTGCACCGGCCGACTTCATGGACGCCGTCGTGATTGCGGACCCTGCCGTTCCGGCGGGGCGGCCTGGTGACGTTCCTGGTATACGAGCCTGACGATCTCGTACTGGTCACGCGGGTCATCTGGACCGGCTGACGCGCACCTGCCAGTCCCTGTGGCCCGCGGGCAATTCCACCGGCCGTGACCGTCGGCGGCCCGCTGTCCGGAAGATCGTTGAGGGGGCAGTTCGGGGGCGCCACGCGCGCTGCGGCGCGGTCACGGCCGCCATCTCCGCCATCCAGGCCGGCCAGTGCGCGCCCGGTCACATCCAGGCGGTGGTCAATGCCCTCCGGCTTATCACGCCGCCATCAGGCAGCCCGGCGACCTCGTCGGCAACATGATCCGGGCCCGGACGAGGCTCACCAGTCCAGCGGCTGAGGGAAGACCCGCTGCGGCGCAGGCTCATCGTCACCGACGGCCTGGTGATCGCCGGCGGGCACTACGACATGGACACTGGCCGGGTCCAGGTCATCGCCTGATCCGGGCCTGCCGCAGCAGCCGGCCCGTCCGCCGGGCGACCAGAGTTGCCTATCCGGCGCGTCTCAGCTGCCCGGCATGGCGGATGGATCGTCCGCGGCGCCCCGCAGGGGCGTCATCGGCGGAGTGGCAGGGATCCGCACGGCACGCCGGGTCACGGGCCGCGTTGCTGGCGATTCCTCTTGCCCCTTACCGGGGCCGGATGTCTCTCGCGATCCGGGTCCGCGGGCGTGCGGGAACGGCTCAGATGGGGTAGAGGCGGATCTTGACGCCGATGGCAGGCGGCCGGTCCGCACCGCACGCTCTACGGCGGCACAGGTCAGCCTGCCTTCGGCAGCACGCCTAGCGTCATCGAGCCGGGCGGCCGCCTCACGGGCGTGGTTCCGTCGGCGGGGCCTCTGGCTGGCCGGCTTCCCCGCGGCGGGAGGTACCAGCGGCGGTGACGTCGACCGCGGAACTGGGCTTCGCAGCGGCCGCCGCCGTGCCCGTGCCGGTGCCGCCGTCCGGGCCGCCGCCATCGGCCGACCGGGGCGCCGGGCCGGACGGCGAGCGCCAGATCAGCCGGTGCACCGGGATCAGCCGCGGGATGTCCCGCAGTCCGGGGATGAACGGAACCAGCAGCAGCACGATCGTCGCCAGGCCGGTCATGTAGATGGCAATCATGTCGATGTTGGCCGAGTTGGTCCATCCCGGCACCTGGTACCAGAGGGTGTACAGCCACAGCCAGGGCTGGCCCGGGTAGCTGCCCGGTCTCGTTCATCACGCCCCACTGGCTGCCGGTCAGGCCCATCGCCGTGGCCTTGTTGACGAAGTAGGAGCCGTCCTCGATGAATAGCAGTGGCTTGGTGAAGTTCGTGCCGTAGAACGGCTGCTGGGCAAGCAGGTCGGCGTCCAGGGCCCCGCTGCGGGCGAGGGTCAGCTCGCTGGCCAGTAGCACCGGCACCGGGCCGTCGCTGGCGGCGGGCACGACCGGGGCCGCCGTTGGGAACCGCACCTTGGTGACCGCCTTGGCGTAGGCGGTGGCCCAGTTCAGCCGCTGGGCGGCCAGGCGGCCCGGTAGCGGCGCAGCGCGGCGGCCAGCGCCGGGTCGGTGGCGGACGCTTGGCCAGTGGCGCGAGGACGAAGTCCTGCGCGGCGTTGACCGGCTGGGTGACCCCGGCGATGTTCGCCGGGCGAGAACAGCAGCCGCTGAGCGTTGGCCGTCTGGCTGTTGTACGGCGGCCCGTAGGTGGCGGTCTCGCTGGTGCCGTCGAGCTCGCTGGCCGCGGTGGCCAGGAAGTCGGCGGGCGCGAGCCGCGCCCACGTCGCGACGGTGACCGGCGGGACGTCCGGCGAGGACAGCAGGCCGGCCAGGCCCAGCGTGAGCGCCAGGACCACCACCCGGCGATCGCGCCCTCCTTGAGGATGTCGTAGCGGCGGGTCGGCCCGCGCCACGGGGCGGCGTCAGCCCGGGCCAGGCGCGCACGGCGGTGCGCGCGCCGTCCTCGCTGGCCGCGGCACGGCGTGCGCATCGATGGGGTGGACCACGCCGCGCATCCGGACCAGCAGGACGTGCGCGCCCACAATGGCGACCAGGCACGATCGGGATGAGCACGATGTGCCACATCAGCATCTGGCCGAAGTTCATGACGTTGAAGAACGCGCCGACCCCGACGGAGTTGAACGCGTCCTTGCCGCTGGTGGAGATCCACTGGGAGTCGAAGTTCTGCTGGGAGAGGTAGCCGGTGAAGCACTCGACGATCGAGGCCAGAGAACGCGACGACACCGGTGATCCAAGTCATCGCTGCGGCGGCCTCGCCAGGCCGCCATCCAGAACTTCCCCCACAGGTGGATGACCAGCAGGGCCATGAACAGCTCGACGCTCCACAGGTGCATGCTGTTGAAGAAGTGGCCCGACGGAGTTGTAGTGCCACCAGTCCGGGCCGCCGATGGCTAGCGCGAACCCTGACACGATCGCCATCCCGAGGGCGGCCATGGAGCCGACCCCGAACACGTAGATCCAGGACGCGACGTAGGCGGGCTGACGGTCGGGCAGCAGTTTGCCGGGGGGCAGTGCCCGCACCGCGCGGCGGCGCAGCCGGGCGGTCCACATACGGTCATCCTCGGGGTCCGAGTCGCCGGGCGCGGCCTTGCTGCCCAGCTCCAGGCCGGGGCTATCGTCATCCCGGTCATCGATGCCGACGGGAGCCGCCTGGCGGCCGCCGGGGAAGGGCAGCAGCAGGGCCGCGCCGAAAATGACGACCATGACGGCGATGAGGACCAGGTTGGCGACGGACACGGTGAAGATGGACCAGTGCACGAAGGCGCCTGGCCCGTTCATGCCGCCGGGCTGCCAACCGCGCTGACTGTTGCATGGCCGAGACCTCCCTGAGGGGACGACGCGGCAGCAGCCTGGCTGTCCGCTCAGCGGATCCTCTAACCGGAGGACTGGCCGCGCGAGTGGCATAGGCCACCTTTGCGCCGGGACCTAGGTCCCTGCCTTATCGGCCGGTAATGTCCCAGGCCCGGCGTTTAGCCATATGGCCTGATGCCCTGCTCGCAGCCGGCCGTCGCGTCAGTCCGGCGATGATCGAACACGATGTCCCTGATGTCCTTGACGGACAGGTCAAGCTCGCTGATGGCGTGGCGGACCTTCGCGGCGGCGCGGTGCTCGCCGATCATTGCCAGCGCAGCGTGCAGGTCCAGGCCTGCCGAGAAGATCCGGCGCACCACGACATCGGCCAGCCTCTCCGCGATACGTTCATGTTCGTCGGCCAGGAGAAAGGCGGTCTCCGGCGAGTCGGGCCGCGCAGCTGACCCCTGCCGCGGCGGCGTTCCCGCGGCGCCAGCGGGCAAAGACAACTCATGCATCGCTCATGCACCGTCCGATCTGGCCGTGACTCGACGGCCGCCGGGGTCCGGAGCGACGCGACTACCCGCATGGCTGGCCCATGCCCTGAGGCAGAGGATGCTGCGGATGCGTCTCGCCATGACCCTACGCGGGGGCCGGGCCGGGCGGTAGCCCCCGTCCGGCCTCGCCGTGGTGTTCCGCCTGCCGCGGCTACCGGTCCGCTATCGGCGGGTCATGCTCGTCACGGAGGAGGTCATCAGCCAGGGTCGGCTCATCACCGTCAGCGCCCGGCCTGCGGACCAGGTCCGTCCTATCGCGCTCGGGGTCGTCGCCGGCTGGCAGCACGGGCACCACCCAGCGCCGGAACGTGCCGTCAGGGGAGCGCCTCAGCCGGGGCAGCGAGACTCCGAGGACGCCGGCCAGGATCAGGATGACGCCGACGACGTGCAAGTTGACCCAGTGCGGCGACGCGCTGGCCGTCAGGGCGAAAAGTAAGATCGCCCCGACGGCAATCAGGAAGATCCCGGAGCCGGTGCTCATCGCCCGCCGGGTTCCGCCGGCCGGGCGGCCGGTCCGTCGGCGGGCCTGGGATGGGTTGGAAGCGCTCAGGGTCGGCTCCTTCACTGTTAGGGCGTTCCCTGAGCATCACCTGGCCGCCATCGGCCGCCCAGAGGCGATCCTCCTGTCCAGGTCGGGACCTTCGTCGCAGCTGAGCTGTTCGCGCCAGCGCCGGGTCCGGCCAGTCCGGGCCTGCGTCAGGCCGCGCTTTCAGCGCTCAGCCAGCCGTTCGCGGCAAGACCAAAGACCCTGGCCCGGCTGGATCCGGACCGCCATCCTGAGCGCATGGTCACGATCTCGCGCCCGCCACCGGGCGAGCTGAGCATGGCGCAGGTCGCGGTCCTGCCTTCCGGTGAGGTGCTGGCCCGGCTGAAATCCGGCCCGGACGGGATCACGTCCGCCGAGGCGGCCGCGCGGCTGGCGCAGTACGGGCCCAACGCGCTCGGCACGCACCGGGTCAGCGCGGTCAGCGTGGTGCTCCGCCAGGTCCGGAACCCGATCCTGGTCCTTCTCCTCGGCGCAGCCCTGGTCTCGGGACTGACCGGCGGCGCGACCAACGCGCTGATCATCGCCGTGATTGTCGCCCTCAGCGTCGGCCTGGGCTTCTTCAATGAATACCGCGCCGAGGTCGCCATGGCTGCCCTTCGCGCCCAGATCCGGCAGGAGGCCGAGGTCCGCCGGGATGGCCGGGCCAGCCGGATTCCGGTCCTGGACCTGGTCCCCGGAGATGTCGTGGCGCTGCGGATCGGCGATCTGGTCCCGGCGGACCTGCGCCTGCTGCGAGCCGATGAACTGGAGTGCGATGAGGGCGTCCTCACCGGCGAGTCGCTCCCCGTGGTCAAGTCAGCGGCGGTCTCCTCCGGCGCCTCGCCCCAGGACCAGCCCGGGTGCGCCTTCATGGGGACGGTCGTGCATCAGGGTGCGGGTACCGGCGTCGTGGTGCGGACCGGCATGGGCACGGCCTTCGGGCAGATCGCCGCCGGGCTGGCCGAGAAGCCCAGCCAGACCGGGTTCGAGCTGGGGCTGTCCCGGTTCTCGCGGTTCCTGTTCGCGGTGGCGGCCGTCCTGACGCTGTTCATCTTCGCCATTAACGTCGCGCTGTCCCGGCCGCTGCTCGACGCGCTGCTGTTCTCGCTGGCCATCGCCGTCGGGATCGCCCCGGAGATGATGCCCGCGATCGTCACCGTCAGCCTGTCGGCCGGCTCGAAGGCTCTCGCGGCGAAGAAGGTCCTGGTCAAGCGGCTCGTCGCGATCGAGGACCTGGGCAATATCGAGATCCTGTTCACCGATAAGACCGGCACGCTCACCGAGGGCGCGATCACCTTCGAGCGTGCCCTGGACGCCGTCGGCCGGGATGGCGCCCGTCCGCTGCTGCTCGGTCTCATTTGTAACGAGGCGGCGCGTGGCCCCGGCCGGCATCGTCGGCGGGAACGCGCTGGACCAGGCGCTGTGGCTAGCTCCCGCGGCGGCCGCCGGTGCCGGGACGGCCGCCGCGGGCTTACGAGCGACTGGGCCTGCTGCCGTTCGATCACGAGCGCCAGCTCGCCTCGGTGCTGGCGCGGGACCCCGGCGGCCGGCCGGTCGTGATCACCAAGGGCGCCCCGGAGGTGGTGCTGGACCGGTGCGACGAACGTCCCGGCCGGTGCCCGCCCGGTGCTGGACGGCCTGTTCCGCGAGGGTGCCCGGGTCGTGGCCGTGGCGAGCCGCCCGGCCGGGGACGTGACGGCCCTCACCGCGGCCGACGAGCGCGGGCTGGCGCTGGAGGGCTTCCTGGCCTTCGCTGACCGGCCGAAGGCCGACGCCGGCGCGGCCGTCGCCGAGCTGGCCCGGCTCGGCGTCGAGGTGAAGATCATCACCGGCGACAACGGCCTGGTCGCGGCCCGGGTATGCCAGCAGATCGGCGTCGACTGCGCGGGAGTGCTGACCGGCGTCGCAGCTCGAGGCGCTGGACGACGATGACCTGGCGGCGGCCATTCCCGGCACCACGGTGTTCGCGCGGATCGGCCCCGACCAGAAGTCCCGGATCATCAAGGTGGCCCGCCGGACCGGCAAGGACGTCGCGTTCCTCGGCGACGGCGTCAACGACGCGGTGGCGCTGCATCACGCCGATGTCGGGATCTCGGTCGACTCCGGCACGGACGTGGCCAAGGAAGCCGCCGACATCGTGCTGCTCGACAAGGACCTCGGCGTGCTCGCCGACGGCGTCATCGAGGGACGCCGCATCTTCGCCAACACCATCAAGTACGTCCTCATGGCCACGTCGTCGAACTTCGGCAACATGTTCAGCGCGGCCGGGCGCCTCGGTGTTCCTGTCGTTCCTGCCGATGCTGCCGTCGCAGATCCTGCTCAACAACCTGCTCTATAACGCCGGCCAGCTGGCGATCCCGACCGACCGGGTCGACCCCGAGGCGCTGGCCCGCCCGGCGGCCTGGGACATGCGGTTCATCCGCCAGCTTCATGGCGGTATTCGGCCCGGTCAGCTCGATCTTCGACTTCCTCACCTTCTGGATCATGCTGGCCCTCCTGCACGCGGGCCACAGCGAGTTCCGGACCGGCTGGTTCGTCGAGTCGATCGCCACCCAGACCCTCGTCATCTACGTCATCCGGACCCGGCGCGTCCCGTTCCTGCGCAGCAAGCCGAGCCGCCCGATGCTGCTGGTGCCGACCGGGGCCGCCGTGGTCGGGGCGATCCTGCCCTACACCGGCCTGGCCCGGCTGCTCGGCTTCACGCCGCTGCCCGGCGCGTTCTTCCTGCTGCTGGCCGGGATGGTCGTCGTCTACCTGGTGCTGGTCGAGGTGGCCAAGGCCCTGTTCTACCGCCGGGGCCCTGCTCCCGTGCGGCGGCCCGTCACCACGCACGGGCAGCGGCTGGAGCGGCGCATCCGGCGCCGCGCCGCGCGCTTCATCCGGCGCCCGGCGGTCGGTGATCCGCCGGGCGCGTAGCCGCCGTTGCCACCGGGCGCCCGGTGGCTCACGGCCCGCTGGTGACGGTGGTCACGTTCATCGTCACCAGCGACTGATCGGCACAGCCCAGCCGGCGCAGCGGCGCGTACAGCGCGGTGTACTGATCGGGCGGGTACACCTGGACCCAGCTCACCTGGACCTGGTGCTGGCAGTTGTCGCCGATCAGGACGTCGCTGACGGCCAGGGCCGCATGGGCGGTCGCGCCGGGCGGCACGGTGACCAGTACCCCCGGGGCATTGTCGCCGCGGCCGGCCGGGGCGCCGACCTGGCTGCCGTGCGGCGCGGTGACGAACGCGACGCCGGGGTAGCCGTACATCGTGCCTGCGGAACTGGAGGAGTTGGTGAAGTCGAGCGGGTAGTACACCGTCCCGGCGGCGCCGTTCTCCCGTCCTACGGTCAGGCGCAGGTCGGTCGTCAGGCGTGCGGCCGTTTTGGCCAGCGTCGCCCGTGTCCGTGGCGAGGTGACCGGCCGGACGGGCTGATCAGGACTCGGATGCCCCAGATCAGGACCGCCCAGACCAGCAGGGTCCCGGCCACCACGAGGCCCGCCGGCCAGAGACTCCAGCTGCCGTACCAGGGCATCACCGGGTCACCTCGTGGCCGCCGGGGTGCGGCCCGGCACGCTGTCCTGCAGGATGGCCAGGCCGGGCAGGGTTTTCCCGTCCAGGTACTCCAGGCTGGCGCCGCCGCCGGTGGACAGGTGGCCGAACGCCTGCGGCGCGAAGCCGAGGATCCGCACCGCTGCCGTGGTGTCCCCGCCGCCGACGACGGTGAAGGCCCGGCTGCGCGATCAGCGCCCGGGCCACCGCCACTGTTCCCTCGGCGAACGGGGCCAGCTCGTACACGCCCATCGGGCCGTTCCAGAAGACGGTCCTGGCCCCGGCGATCCGCTCGGCGAACCGCCGGGCGGTCACCGGGCCGATGTCCAGGCCCGACCAGCCCGCCGGGATGGCATCCGCGGCGACGGCCGTGCACGGCCCGTCCGCTGCCCGCGGCGCGACCACCAGGTCCTCCGGCAGCGTGATGTCCGTGCTGGTGCGCGATGACTGATCCAGGTATTCCCGGGCGGTGGCGGTGAGCTCGGCCGTCGTTCGCGCGGTCCCGGTGGCCAGGCCCCGGGCGGCGAGGAACGGCACGGCCATGGCCCCGCCGATGAGGACATGGTCGGCCCGGGCGATCAGGGCGCGGACCAGCGCCCAGCTTGTCGGCGACCTTGGCGCCGCCGAGGACGACTACGTAGGGCCGCTCGATCGCGCCGGTCAGCCGGTTCAGGGCGGCCGTCTCGGCCACGACCAGGTATCCGGCGGCATGGGGGAGCCGCGTGGCCACGTCGTAGACGCTTGCGTGCTTGCGGTGCAGCACGCCGAAGGCATCGCTGACGTACACATCGGCAAGGCCCGCGAGCCGGTCGGCGAATGCGCCGCGCTCGGCGTCGTCCCCGCTGGTCTCGCCCGGCTCGAACCGCAGGTTCTCCAGCAGGACCAGCTCGCCGGGCCGCAGGGCGGCGACCATGTGCCGCGCGGCCGGGCCCGCGGTGTCGGCCGCGAGCCCGACCCGGCGTCTCTAGCAGCTGGCTCAGCCGCGATGGCCACCGGCGCGAGCGAGTACCGGGGGTCGGGCGTTCCGCCCGGCCTGCCCAGGTGGGAGCAGAGCGCCACCCGCGCGCCGCGGGCCAGCAGGGCGAGCAGGGTGGGCAGGGTGGCCTGGATCCGGCTGTCGTCCGTGACGTACTCGCCGCTGAGCGGCACGTTCAGGTCGGCGCGCAGCAGCACGCGGCGCCCCGACACGTCCAGGTCATCGATCGTCTTCATGCTGGCCGCGCTCGCTGTCTCCGTCATGCGCCCAGCCTCGGCCGCGCCGCTGGCCCGGCAGGGTCCAAGGTCCCGGCCGGCCAGGGCCGCGGGCCTGTCAGGCGGTGGCCCGCCGGCACAGGCTCAGCGACGTCACGAAGAACACGGCCAGGATCCCGGCGCACCAGGCGAGGGCCAGCCAGAGATCGTGGGCCACCGGGCCGCCCTCGAACAGTGCGCGGACCGCGTTGATGGTGACGGTCGCGGGCTGGTTGCGGGCGAACGGCTGCAGCCAGCCCGGCATCGTGGTCACGGGGACGAGCGCGGAGCTGGCGAAGAACAGCACGAACACCGGCAGGATGGCCGCCATCTGCGCGGTCTGCGGGTCCTTCACGGCCAGCCCGATGGCGGCGTACACCCAGGTCAGGACGTATCCGAAGCAGACGATCAGCGCGACGCCGGCCAGGCACGCGCCGACGCCGGCGTGAAACCGGAAGCCGACCGCCACCCCCAGGCCGATGATGGCGGCCAGCGCCAGCACGCTGCGGCACAAGTCGGCCAGGGTCCGGCCGGCCAGGAACGCGGGCCGGGCCATCGGCAGGCTGCGGAACCGGTCGACCATCCCGGACTGCAGGTCCTGGGACAGGGCGACCGCCGACCGGCAGGCCGATCCTTCTCTCCTCGGGATCGAGCCGCGGCGCGGCCCGGCCGAGCCGCGCGATGAGCGCGGCGGCCCGCTCCAGGTCCGCCCGGCGGGTTACCCGCACGTTGCCGCCCAGCTGGTCCTTGAGCTGGTCAGCGGTGCCCTCCGCCACGACGTGCCCGGCATCGAGGACGACGATGGAATCGGCCAGGTGCTCGGCTTCCTCCATGTACTGGGTCGTGAGCAGCACCGTCGTGCCGTCGGCGACGAACTCGCTGACGAGGTCCCACAGGTCGTTGCGGGTCCGGGGGCCAAGCCCGGCCGTGGGCTCGTCCAGGAAACAGTGCCGGCGGGCGGGCGATGAGGCTGGCCCCCAGGTCGAGCCGCCGCCGCATGCCGCCTGAGTAGGTCTTCACGGGCCGGTCGGCCGCGTCTGCCAGCGACATCCGGTCCAGCGCCTGGCGGGCGCGCTGCCGGTACAGGGCCTTGTCGAGGTGGCACAGCAGGCCGGCCAGCTCCAGGTTCTCCCGTCCGGTCAGCAGGTCGTCGACCGAGGCGTACTGGCCGGCCAGCCCGATCACCGCCCGGACGGCGCGGGCCTGGGCCGTCACGTCCAGGCCGGCCACCCGCGCCGCGCCGCCGTCGGGCCGCAGCAGGGTCGTGAGCACCCGCACCAGGGTGGTCTTTCCCGCTCCGTTCGGACCCAGCAGGGCCAGCACCCGCCCGGCCCCGACGGACAGCGAGACGCTGTCAAGAGCACGGGTGGCGCCGAAGAGCTTCGTGACCTTCTCGACCTCGATCATCGCTGCCGCCGGCGACGCGGCCGCCGCGGCGCGCCTGACGTCCCTGGCTGTAGCGCTCACGCAGATCAGTCCCTCGCCGCTGATAGGTGCTGCCCCGGCTCGGCCACCATGCGGAACCCGGTGACCATGTCCATGTGGATGGCGATGACCTGGTCCTTGTCCCCGGTAACCCAGGGTCGCAGCGTCCGCCGGTACACGGCGGCCTCGTCCGGGTCGACGATCCGGCGGGCGATGCCGACCACGACCACGCTCCAGCCCAGATGCGTCCCGGGATCAATCTCGTCGGCCTCGTAGGCGACGACCGCGCCGGGCTCGGACCGCAGCTCGAAGGCAACCGATGCGTCCAGGTCGGTGCGGACGATGATGCTGTCGCCGTCGACCACGTGATTCATGGGCCGGATGGCGGGCAGCGCCCGCGCCGTGAAGACCATCCGGCCCAGCGAGACGGTGCTCAGCAGGCGAACGGACTCTCCCGGCGGAAGCTCTTCCAGCCAGCGAAGCTCATCAGTCACCGCATGCCCCATCCTCTTGGGTGTCACCGGCATCGCGGCCGGCCCGGCGCGCCCGCGCCGGGAAACGTCCTGAGGTACCCGGATCCGGGCGGGTGACGAGAGCCGCCCGCCCGGCCATGGCTAGCTCGGAACCACGACCACCGGGCACGAAGCGTGCCCGACGACCTGGCTGCTGACAGAACCCAGCCGCAGCGGGTGGAACCCGCCGCCGCCGCGGGATCCGACCACCAGCAGGTCGGCGTCCCTGGACGCCGCGAGGATCTCCTGGGCGACGGCGCCGCTGACCACCCGGACGGTCACCGAGGCGGGGAGGTGCGCCGACCACGATGCCCGACATGTCCGGTGTCCTCTCGCCTCGGGGGAGCAGCGGCTGGTCGCCGCCGCGACGTTTGAATCCACCGTGGGCCAGCCCGCTACCGGGGGCCAGGGGCCTTCGCACGCTCGTGCCCGGGCCTTTGGTCCTGCTGGCGCGCCGCTCGCTCAGAGCCGCCGTCCGACGATGCCGGCCAGGTCAGCCAGCCGGCAGGTGTAGCCCCACTCGTTGTCGTACCAGCCGAAGACCTTGGCCAGGGTGGCCGAGGCCTGGGTCAGCGGCGAGTCGAAGACGCACGAGGACGAGTCACCGATGACGTCCCGCGAGACCAGGGGATCGGTGCTGTAGCGCAGCAGGCCGCGCAGCGCGCCGTCGGCGGCGGCGGCCTGGAAGGCGTCGTTGACGTCGCCAGCGGTGACCTCCCGGCGCAGGACCACGGTCAGGTCGGTCAGCGACCCGTCCTCGACGGGCACGCGCACCGCCACGCCGTCCAGCCGGCCCGCCAGCTCGGGGATGACCAGCCCGGTCGCCTGGGCGGCGCCCGTGGTGGTCGGCACCATGCTGAGGCGGCGCTGCGGGCACGGCGCAGGTCCTTATGCGGACCGTCGATGAGCATCTGGTCGCCCGTGTACGTGTGCACGGTCATCATGAACCCGCGCTCGATGCCGAACGCGTCGTTCAGCACCGTGGCCATCGGAGCCACGCAGTTCGTCGTGCAGGAGGCGTTCGAGATCACGTCGTGCCGCTGCGGGTCGTCATCGCCGTCGTTGACGCCGACCACGATCGTCGCGTCCGCGCCCTGGCCCGGATCGCCAGCCAGCTGCAGGAAACGATCATCCAGCGGATCTTCGCGACCGGGCTGACGCTGCAGAGCACGGCCGCCCGTATGAGCCACCCTGACCTGCGGGAGCGCGTCCTCGCATCGGCCGATGACCTGGATCAGGTGCTTCGGCTGGTCCGCGACGCCATCGTCGCCCTGGACCAGCGCCAGAAGGGTCAGGGGCTGCGGGCCGACATCCTGAGCCTGAGCACGGACCTATCGCCCGCCCCGGAGGTCAGTTTCGCGGGTCCCGTCGACGGCGCGCTCGACCCGGCCAGCGCTGCCCACCTGATGCAACTGCTGACGGACGCGCTGGAGACGATCAGCCTGCACGCGGTGCCCGCGCGGATCGAGGTTATTGCCGGTGACGCCGATTACACCGTCGAGATCGAGGTCGCCGGGCCCCGCTCGGCCGCGACGGCTGGCCCGGGCCAGGTCCCGGCCTGGGTGACCCAGCTCGAGAACCAGGCAGGCATGACCATTGCCCGGCCGCCGGCCTCCTCAGGCATCCAGTTCACCTGGTCGATCCCGCTCGCGCAGGCGGGCTCGTTACCCGCCTAGGCTGTCCGGCGGCATCAGCGTCGCGCCCACGGATCCCGGGACGCCCCGAAGCCGCGGCGGGTGGCCGCGCGCGGTGCCCGGCGCGATCAGCACGGGGACCGCCGCCAGGCGCAGGACGCCGGCCGTCACGCTGCCGAGGGGCAGCCGCGGCCCGCCGCCGGAACGGCTCGGGCCAAGGACGATCACCGGGGCGTCGGCGTCGCGCGCGGCTCCGGCGATTTCCCTGGCGACATGCCCGATATCAGCCTCGCGGACCAGGCTGGCGGCGTGGGCACCCGAGGCGCGCAGCCGAGCCGCTATCTCGTCCACCACTTGCTGCCCGGCCCCGCCGCCATGATCCGCGATCATCTGGCCGATCCTGATGACCGAGAACTCGCGGACGTACAGGACGGTAATGCGGTCCGCTGAGTCGGTGGCGAGGGTCCGGGCCAGGTCCGCGGCGTGCCGGGCAGCACACGGCGACCGGCCGGGCGCGGCATCAACGGCGAGCAGGACATTCATCGGGTCCTCCCTGTTGCGGTCAGCTGGGCTGTCCTGAGCGTGCCGTCCCGGCGCCGCCGCGGGCAGGGTCCGGTGTCCTGCGGGAACCGGGACCTATGCCCCCAACCCGCGCACCAGGTCAGCAGCTGACTCGCGGCTGCGGGCTGATCGCGTCGTTAGGCCCGGCCAGCTCGGGACTTCCTGCCCTCCCGGTCGGGTCCGCCGCGTGCTCGGATGATGAGCAGGCGCCGTGAGGCGGCCGCCATTCGGCGGTCTGCGACGGGGCACTGGCTCGCGGGAGGTGCCATGACGAATCCGGCGACAACGATCCTGGGCGCGCAGCCGTTCCTGCGCGGGATGCCGCCGCGCCAGCTAGCGATCCTGGCCGGCCTGGCCCGGCACGAGAAGTACCAGGCCGGGCAGCGGATGTTCGAGGAAGACTGCGTGGCTGACCGGTTCTTCATCATCGACGCCGGGCAGGTGACGCTGGACGCCTGCGTGCCCGGCCGGGGCCGGATCATCCTGGAGAGGCTGGGCCGCAGCGACGTGGTCGGCCTGTCCTGGCTGATGCCGCCCTACCAGTGGCGGTTCGGCGCGGTCGCCTCGCAGCCGATGCAGGCGTTCGTGTTCGACGCCAGGGCGGTGCGGGCGGCCTGCGACGCCGACCCGGTCCTCGGTTATGAGCTGAGCCGCCGGTTCTCCGCCGTGGTCGTGCGTCGACTGCAGGCCGCCCGGAGTCGGCTCCTGGAGGCGGCGGCGCACCAGGATGGCGTGCACTCGGTCTAGACATCCCGCAACCGTTCGCGGCTCATGCGGCTCTGCCGCATGAGCCCTTCCTGTCGTATCAGCGAAGGCGGCGCAGGAACGGGTCGGCGTGCCGGGCCGGGCCGATCCGGATCCGGGCATCGACGGCGCAGGCGCCGTCCTGGCTCGCGATCACCGGATTGAGGTCAAGCTCCGCGATCTCGGGCAGGTCATCGGCCAGCCGGGAGACCCGCAGCAGGACATCCGCCAGCGCCCCGGTGTCGGCGGCCGGGGCGCCCCGGTAGCCGAGCAGCAGGGGCGCGGCCCGCAGCCCGCGGATCATGTCGTCCGCGTCGGCGACGCTGAGCGGGGTGAGCCGGGCGGTGCGGTCACCCAGCACGTCCGTGGCGACCCCGCCCAGGCCGAGCACGACGAGCGGGCCGAACACCGGCTCCTGCACGACCCCGACGAGCACTTCCACGCCACCGGACAGCATGGGCTGGACCAGGACCCGGCGCAGTCCTGACCCGAACCTGGCCACCAGGTCCTGGTACGCGTCGGTGATCTCCGCGGGCGTACGGAGGTCCAGCCGGACCGCTCCGGCGTCGGTCTTGTGCACGAGGCCTGCGGCCTCGGCCTTGAGCACGACCCGGCCGCCGAGATCCGCGGCGGCCCGCCGGGCCTGCTGCTCGTCGTGCGCGGTCAGCGTCGTGACAACCGGGATCTGGTAGTGCCCGAGTAGCTCGGCGGCCTGCCGGGCGGGCAGCCAGCCGCCAGCGGGATTCTCGCTCAGGAAGGCGGCCGCCAGCTCCCGGGCAGCGGCGGCGCGCAGGCCAGCGAACTGCGGGACCGGACTGGCCTGGCGGTCCCGCCAGGCCCGGTACCCGGCCGCGTGGGCGAGAGCGCGGACCGCGCTCTCGGGGTAGGCGTAGGCCGGGATGCCGCGCACCGCCTGCCCGCTGCCGTCCTGCTCCCCGTGACGCGTCCCCCCGTCAGCCGGCTGGCGGTCGGCCAGCCTGACGTCGGTCCCGTCGTCACCAGCCTGGCCGGCGTCGTCTGGGCCGGCCTCAGCGGCGGCCGGGGCCGGCCGGGCGGGCAGCAGGCGGACGGCCTCGGCCTGGTCAAGAAGCACTGCGGCGAGCGGCCTGGCGACGGCGGCGGCGCTGATCGCCGCGCTCAGGTCGCCCATGGCGGTGGGCACGACGACGGCGATAACGGCGTCGACGCCCTCGTCCGCCGCGACGCATTCCAGACAGGCGCGGAACGTGTCAGCCGGCACGGCCGCCGTGGTGTCGACCGGCCCGGTCACGGCCGCGCCGCCGGGCAGCAGGGCGCGCAGGCGGCGGCGCGTGGCCGGGCTCAGCTTCGCCACGTCCAGGCCGCTGTCCCCGCACGCGTCCGCGGCCAGGACGCCCGCGCCGCCCGCGTTGGACACGATCGCCGTCCGCCGGCCAGCGGGCAGCGGCTGGGCGGCGAGCAGCGCGGCGGCCTCGATCAGCTCGCCGAGGCTGCGGGCCGCGACCACGCCGGCCTGGCCGAACAGCGCCTCCTGGGTGACCAGCGGGGTGGCCGCCGCCGCCGTGTGCGAGGCGGCGGCGCTCTGGCCGGCGGCGGACCGGCCGCCGATCACCGTCAGCACCGGCATCTGGCGGCCGACCCGCCGGGCGGTGCGGGCGAAGCCCCGCGGATTGCCGAACGACTCCACGTACAGGATGGCCAGCCGGGTCAGGCCGTCCCGCTCCCACCACATCAGCATGTCATTGCTGGACACGTCGTACTTGTCCCCGACCGAGGCGAATGACGAGACCCCGATGCCCAGCCGCGATAGCTGCTCCAGCAGCGCGGCGCCCACCCCGCCGGACTGCACGACCAGCCCGGCCACGCCGGGCGCCGGCAGGGCGGCCGCGAACGACGCGTTCAGCCCGGCACCGGGGGCGATCACGCCCAGGCAGTTCGGCCCGGCCAGCCGCATGCCGTAGCGGCGGCAGGCAGCCAGCAGGTCGGCGCCCGCCGGGCCTAGTCCCGAGGTCAGCACCGTCAGGGCGCGGACGCCGCGGCGGCCGCAGGCGGCCGCGACCTCCGGGACAGCCGCCGCGGGCACCGCGACGACAGCCAGGTCCACGTCCTCGGGGAGGTCGCCCGGGGTGGCGACGCAGGGCACGCCCTCGATGCGGCGGGCGCGCGGGTTCACCGCGTACACCGGCCCGGCGAATCCGCCGGTCAGCATGTTGTGCAGGACCGCCCGGCCCACGCCGCCCGGCCGCAGGCCGGCGCCGATCACCGCGACCGACCGGGGCCGCAGCAGGTACCGGAGGCTGGCCACGTCGGCGCGGCTCTCCCGGCGGGCCACCGACTCCAGGTAGCCGTCCAGGTCCGGCCCGGCGCCGTCGCCGGGCAGCGGGAACGTCCAGTCGATGATGCCGCCGCCGAGCCGCTTGCGGGCGGGCAGGCCCGCGTCGGCGAACACCCTGGCCATGGCCGCGTTGTCGGTCAGCGTGCTCGCGGTGAACGCGGCCAGCCCGCGCAGCCGCGCCACCGACACCAGGTGCTCCAGCAGCAGGGTGGCGATGCCGCGGCCGTGCATGTCGTCCGGCACGGCGAACGCCACCTCGGCCGCGCCCGCCGCGCCGACGGGCTCGTAGCTCGCCACGCCGACCAGCCGTCCGTCCTGCCAGGCCAGCAGCGCTGCGTGCCCCGCGTCGCAGGGCCGGGCACACCCGGCTGGCCTCCCGCTCGGCCGACCGGCGGCTCAGCGAGAAGAACCGCAGGTACAGGTTCTCGGCCGACAGGGCCTCGTGCATCTCCCGGACCGCGCCGTCGTCCTCCGGCCGCGCCTCCCGGATCAGGGCGGTGGTCCCGTCGGCCAGCAGCGCGTAGACGCCGTCGGCGGTCCCGCCCGGCCCCGGCGGGCCGGCCGGCTGCAGCCGTCCCGGCCTCGTTCATCGGGCCTCCCCGGCGGCGTCAGCGGCCGCGTCGGCCGGAGTGACGGGGATGATCACTACGGGGCATCGGGCATGCGCCTGGCAGTAGCCGCCGACCGATCCGTTCAGCAACCGCCGCAGGCCCCGGCCGCGGTCATGGCCGAGGACGATGAGGTCACGCTCGCCGGCCAGGTCAGCCAGCACCGTGCCCGGCTCGCCCTCGGGGGTGCGGACCGTCACGGTGACGTCGCGCGGGACGCCGCCCGCCGCCACCCGGAAGGTCCGGCTCACGGCGCTGGCGCAGGACTCGCGCTGCTCGAACCCGTCGAAATACAGCACCACATGCGGGTGCCGGACCGGAACGCCGCGCAGCCTGCGGCGGCCGCCGTGGCGGGGCAGCCCGAGTTCCCAGGAGCGCACCGCCAGCAGCGGCACCCGCGCGGCCCGGGCCCGCGTCACGGCCCACCGCAGGGCGGCCCGGCCGCCGGGGGTGTCGTCGACGCCGACGATCACTCGCCCGTCGGCGCTGGCCGGGCCAGGATCGGCCGGCGGTTCCTGTGCCGCTCGCGCCGCCACGATGTTCACGGCTTCACACCTCCCGGAAGTGCCGTCGCGGCCAGCCTGCCCCGGGCCGGCCGCGCGGGCAGGAGCCGAGCGGCCTCGCTCACCGGGACCTTGGTCCCCGGCCGGCCTGCCTGCCCGGTGCAGGGCCGAACGGCCCGGCCGCTGGCGCCGATCGGCCGTAGCTCGCGACCGCGGCCAGACCGGACGCTGAAGACGGGCGCGACCCCGGCCGCCGGCTTCTTGACGAGCTGTCACGGAGCAGAGCCGTTTCGCCTCAGGAGAGTCATTCCCCGGTAGGAGCCGAGGAAGATGACCACGACAGTCCGCGACATCATCGCCGCGGCCCGCCACCTTGAAGGCGTGGTCGCGGTCCGTGACCGGATGGACCACCCCGGCGAGCCCGAGTCCCCGCGTCCCCAGGTCTGGCCCAGGGACTGACGCGGGGATGCCTTCGGGCGTCACCGGGAGCGGATTATCACGACCGGGCAGCGCGCGTGGTGCACGCAGTGCTGTCCCACCGAGCCGAGCAGGGCCTCGGCGAAGCCGCCGTGCCCCCGGCTGCCGACGACCAGCAGGTCCGCGCCCTCGGCCGCGGACAGCAGGACCCGAGCCGGATTCCCCTCCGTGACCTGCGCGCGGACCCGAACCGGGCAGTCCGGGCCTGCCGCCGCGGCGACCTTCTCGGCCAGCGTCTTCGCCGCGCAGCTCGCGAAGTCCATGTCGTCGGCGACGCCCACCGGCGCCATCCCGTACCCGCCGTAGGCCGCCGGGTACTCCCACGCGATCACCGCGTCGACGCTCCCGCCGGTGAGTTCCGCCTGCCGGATCGCCCAGCGGAGCCCCGCCTGCGCCGGCGCCGAGCCATCCACCCCCGCCACGATGCGGGGTCCCGCGTCCCTGATCTCAGCCATGACCGCCTCCAGCCATCCTTCGTCTCCTGTCCAGCCCCTCCAGTCTCCGGCCGCGGCCGGACCGCCGCGCAGAGGCATCCTGCCCGCGCCGCGGGGACCTTCTGCCCTGTCCGCGCCACCCGCCCCGGCCGAGTCTGCTCATGACGATGCGGCCCGCCCGCTGGCCGCCACTAACGGAAGGTCATGCCATGACATCGCGAGCGGACAGCATGCACCGGCGGCCGGGTTCTCAGCCGCCCGCCCGGCGCCGCCGGCGGCGGTGGCCGTGGGTCGCGGCCGGCGTGACCGTGCTCGTTCTGGCCCTGATCCTGGCCGGCGTGCTGGCCCTCGCCGCCCAGCCGGTGGCGGCACCGCTGTCGCTGCCCCGGTCCGCCCCGGCCGCCCCGGCCCGCTGGCCGGCACCTGGCAGGTCGCGCCCGGCTCGGTGGCCGGGTTCCGGCTCCGCGAGTCGGCCCTGGGCATGGGCGGCGACGTGGTCGGCCGGACCGCCGCCGTGACCGGCACGGCCGTCTTCGCCGGGGGTAGCGTCACCAGCGCGCTGCTGCGCGTCCGGCTGACCGCGATCAGGGTCGGCGGGAAGGCCCAGCGCGCAGTCGCCATCAGCCTGCGCACGGCCCGGTACCCGGTCGCCACGGTTACGCTGTCCCGGCCCGTCGCCCTGGGCGCCGGGTTCGCCGCGGGTGCCGTGGTGACCGTGCGGGCGCCCGGCGAACTGACCCTCAACGGCACGACCCGGCCGGTGACCATCACCGTGTCGGGCCGGCGGGACGGCCGCGCGGTGCAGCTAGCCGGGTCGATCCCGGTCGCGCTCGGGACCTGGCGCATCCAGGGGCCGGGCGGCGTCGGCTTCCTCGGCTCGCTCGCCCGCCACGGCATCGCGGAGTTCCGCCTCGTCCTGGTCCGCGGGGCATGAGCGCGGCAGGCCGCGCATAAGGGACTTTCTGCCCTGCCGCCGCCCGGTCACGCCGGCTGGGGTCAGCGCATGAGGACCTTACCGATGCAGACGCTTGACGACCTGGACGTGCACGGGCGGCGCGTGCTGCTGCGGGCCGACCTGAACGTGCCCCTCAGCGGACCGCACATCGCCGACGACAGTCGCATCCGGGCGACCCTGCCCACGATGGCCACGCTGATGGAGCGGGGCGCCCGGGTGGTGGTCTGCGCCCACCTCGGCCGCCCGGGCGGCGTGCCCGACTTCCGGTACTCGCTGGCCCCGGTGGCGATCCGGCTGGGGCGGCTGCTGGGCAGCAGCGTGCGCCTGTGCGCCGACGCGGCCGGGCCGGCGGCCCGGAAGACCGTCGCCGCGCTGGCCCCCGGCGACGTGGCGATGCTGGAGAACCTGCGCTTCAGCGCCGGCGAGACCAGCGCTGACGCCGCCGAGCGCGGGCGGTTCGCCGACCGGCTGGCTGGCCTGGCCGACATGTACGTCGGCGACGGATTCGGGGTGCTGCACCGTCGGCACGCCAGCGTCTGCGAGACGGCGCTGCGCCTCCCGCGCGCCGCCGGCTACCTGGTCGCGGCCGAGACCGCGGCGCTGGGCCGGCTGGCCGGGCCGGTGGCCCGCCCGTTCGCGCTAGTGCTGGGCGGCGCGGCAGCAGCGGACAAGCTGGAGGTGGTCGCCGCCTTGCTGAAGCGGCTCGATCGCGTACTCGTCGGCGGGGCGATGGCTCTTCCGTTCCTGGCCGCGCAGGGGCTGGCGACCGAGAGCGCCGCCGCCGACCCCGGGCTGATCGCGGCTGCCCGGCACTGCCTGGACCAGGCCGGGCGGGCTGGCGTCACCGTCACGCTGCCGGGCGGACCTGGTCGCGGCGGCACGCCCGGCGCCGGACGCGCTATGCCGGGTGGTCGCGACGGACGGCATCCCGGCGGGCTGGGCGGCCCTGGACATCGGGCCGGGGACGGCCCGGCTGTTCGCCCGGCACCTCGCCGCCGCGGGCACCGTGTTCTGGAATGGCCCGATGGGCATGTCCGAGCTGGGCCCTTCGCGCACGGCACCGCCGCGGTGGCCCGGGTCCTCGCGGGCAGCCGGGCGTTCACGGTGGTCGGCGGCGGGGATACCACCGCCGCGGTGCGGGCGCTCGGCTTCCCCGAGTCGGCGTTCGGGCACCTGTCCACCGGGGGCGGGGCCAGCCTCGAGTACCTGGAGGGCCGGACGCTGCCCGGGCTGGCCGCGCTGCGGGTCCCGCCGCCGGGCAGCCCGGCCGGGGATCGCTGCGGCGACGATCGCCTGACCGGGGACCCGGGACGGACGGGACCTTCTGCCCTTATCCGGCCGATACCCGGCCGGCGAGCGTAGCGATGACGGGACACCGCGAGTCATCAAGGGAGACGGCGATGGAAGGCACCGAGCGGCAGACGATCGTGGTAGGCGTGAGCGGCTCTCCGGCCTCGGCGGAGGCGCTGCGCTGGGCGGCCGACGAGGCCCGGTGCCGCCAGGCCGTGCTGCGGGTCGTGCGGAGCTGGGATCCGCCGTTCCGGGCCGCCTACGCGCCGCCCGGCGAGTCGGGCGGGGACCCCGCATACGAGGACCTGGCTGCTGTCGTGCGCGCCGCATTCGGCCCCCGCATGCCGGTCGGCGTGACTGCTGAGCTCGTGCGGGGGCTACCCGGAGCGGGTGCTGATCGAGGAGTCGGCCGGAGCCGACCTGCTGGTCATCGGCTCGGCGGCGGTGTCGCTCGCGAGCGGGGC
The DNA here is from genome assembly GCA_963731085.1 of uncultured Actinomycetota bacterium. Taxonomy (GTDB): domain Bacteria; phylum Actinomycetota; class Actinomycetes; order Streptosporangiales; family Streptosporangiaceae; genus DASUBV01. Next base: position 60,479 of record CAVSUF010000017.1, on the reverse strand, counting down.
GATGGGGCCGGTCGTCCGGGCCTGCCTGAGCGGCGCGTCCTGCCCGGTGGTAGTGGTACACGCGCGGGATGCCAGTGCCGTCGGCCTGCCGCCGGGGCAGCGGATCCTGGTCAGGAGCTAGGCCGCGCCTCGCCGGGCCCGCGGATGATGACGACCGGGCAGGCCGCGTGGTGCACGCAGTGCTGGCTGACCGAGCCCAGCAGCGCCTCGGCGAAGCCCCCGTGCCCCCGGCTGCCCACCACCAGCAGGTCGGCGCCGGACGCGGCGTCGAGAAGCACCTGCGCCGGGTTACCCTGCCGGACGACGGGCGTCACCGGCACGGCCGGCTGCGGCCCGACCGCTTCGGCGATCGATTCCCGCAGGACCTGGCCGGCCAGCTCGCCGAAGTCGGTGCTGGCCACCACCCCGACCGGCGGCCAGGCGTAGCCGCCCACCATGACCGGCAGGTGCCAGGCGATGACGGCATCCACGGCCGCCCCGGTCAGCTGCGCCTGCCGTACCGCCCAGCGCAGTGCCTCCGCGGCCGACGGGACCCGTCCACCCCGACGACGATCCGCCCGCCGCCTTCGCTTTCCGCCACCCTCATCGTCCCCTCTCGTATGCTCCCCGGACGGGAAGCCCGCCGTGCAGACCGGCTGCCGCACCCGCCGCCCGGTAATCCGGACGGGCGTGATGCGAATGAAGTGATCCTTCTCCCCGCTGGGCCACGGGCGTACCCCGGCGGCCTCGGCGGCCGCCTGCTCGTCCGGGGCATCGAGGTGGTGAGCCGGGCCCTGGATGAGCACGCTCCAGCCCTCCCGGGTCGCCTCGTCCAGGTGGTCGACCTCGAACGCCACCTTGTACTCGGCGTGGGCGATCCCGGTGCGCAGGTCCTCGCCGGTCTGGCTGTCCTGCGCCGTGCGGAACAGGATGTCGCGGCCGATCAGCCGGTAGTTGACCGGAAGCACCGTCAGGTCATGCTGGCCAACGTAGGCGATCCGGCCAACCTCGGCCAGGCCGACCAGCCGCAGGCACTCCTGCGCGTCCAGCTCTTCCATGATTGCCCTGGCGTGCCCGGCCACCGTGGCGCTCCTTCCCCGGTCTGCCGCGCCTGCCGCGGCGCCCAGCCGCGCTGGATTCTTCCACACCGTCGCGGTCACGGCCCCGCTCCGGACAGCGGTTCCCGGTCGGCGCCGTCGATCACCTCGGCCGCCTGCTCGCCGGGGCGTGGGCGCGGCGATGTTGGCCCGGCCAAGCTGGAGCAGCATCTGCGGCATTCCGTCCAGGCCCAGGTAATCACGGATCGCGGTGCGCAGCCCGCCCGACTCCAGCGGCTCGGTCTGCAGGCTGGCGAACACCCACCGGTCGGCGGCGCGCAGGAGCAGCCGGTGCAGGGCCTGGCCGGCCCGCAGCCAGTCGTCCGGCGTGTCGTGCCGGGTAACCAGCACGGCCGTGGCGAACGGCAGTGCCCCGCCCCGGGGCAGCTCGCCGGCCAGCCCGAAGTCCCGGCCGGGCAGCCGCTCCTGCGCGGGCTGGCTCACGGCCGGCCGGGCCGCCCCGCGCGGCCCGGCCCGCGCCGGGCGGCGGCCGGGATGCCGTCCCGCGCCGCGCTGCCCGCCGCCGGGTCCAGGCCCTGGTCTCGGCCTGCCTGTCCGGGACGGCCCGCCGCGCCCGGGCGCCCCAGGCGGTCAGCCGGGCCAGGCCGTGCACGGCGCCGGGGCGGCGCACCTGGACCAGGGTCGCGCCCTCGGCGTCGGCGTCGCGCACCAGATCCGTCAGCAGGCGCTCGGGTACCCCGCCGGGGCCGAACGGCCCGCGGTGGGTATGCCGGTGCGGCAGGGCGGCGATCAGGTCCCGCTCCTCGCGGCTGGGCCGCTCCGGGCGGCCGGGCCGGACCCGGGCCAGCAGGTACGGCTGCGCCGGGTCCGGCAGCGTCTCGATGACCGGCTGCCAGCCGAGCTGCCGCATGCCCAGGCGCAGGCCGTACAGCGCGGCACCGCAGCTGATCAGCATCTCCCGCCCGTCGGGGTCGGTATCGCGGAGCTGCCGCCGGGGGTCGGCCCGCAGCTCCACGCAGTCATCGCCGAGCCGGAACCGCCAGGGCTGGGTGTTGTGCAGCGACGGCGCCCGCGCGGCCAGCGCGACCAGGCCGGCCAGCTCGCCGGCCCGGCACTTGCGGCCGCGTGAGGCGCCCGGTCATAGCGTCGGTCATGGCACCTCAGCCTGCACGGCGGCCTGCGCCGCGGCCAGGGCCGAACGGCCCGGGCCGGAGGGACATCGGCCCCTGGGACGCCCGCCCGCCGGGCGGGAGGCTGGAAGCTGCCGACCTGCGGCCCGAAGGGGGAGGGAGCCATGTCGTCCGCCGCCACGGACCACCAGGCGCAGGCGCCGCCGGGGCCAGGCGCCCCGGCGGGACCAGCCCCGGACCCCGAGGAGCCGCTGGGCGAGCTGCTGCGTGACCTGCGGACCTCGCCGGACGGCCTGTCGGCCCGGGAGGCCGCCCGGAGGCTGGTGGCCTTCGGCCCGAACGAGCTGACCCGGCGCCGCGGCCGGCGCTGGCCGCGCGAGCTGGCCCAGCAGCTCCTGCACCCGCTGGCCCTGCTGCTGGCGGCGGCGGCCGCGCTGGCCTGGGCGAGCGGGACGCCGCGGCTGGCGGTGGCGATCGCCGCGGTGATCTTCCTGAACGCGGCATTCGCGTTCGCGCAGGAGATGCAGGCCGAGCGCGCGGTGGAGGCGCTCGCCGCGTTCCTGCCGGCGGAGGCCCGGGTGCAGCGGGACGGGACGGCCGGGCAGGTCCCCGCCCGCGACCTGGTTCCCGGCGACCTGCTGCTGGTCAGTGAGGGCGACCGGATCTGCGCCGATGCCCGCCTCATCGCCGGGAGCCGTGGAGGTCGACCTGTCCACGGTCACCGGGGAGTCGGTGCCGGTGTCCCGGCTGCCGGCTGGCCGGACGGCCGGGTGCCGCTGCTGCAGGCCGAGAACCTGCTGTTCAGCGGCACGACCTGCACGGGCGGCGAGGGCCGGGCCATCGCCACCGCCACCGGCATGCAGACCGAGCTGGGCCGGATCGCGGCCCTTAGCCAGCAGGTGCGGCGGGACGAGAGCCCGCTGGAGCGCCAGGTCCGGCGGGTGGCGCGGCTGATCGCCTTCGTCGCAGTCGGGGCCGGCTGCGCGTTCCTGCCGGTGGGCCTGCTGGCCGGGCTGTCACTGGCGGCGGCGGTTAGCTTCGCGATCGGCCTGCTCGTCGCCAACGTGCCAGAGGGCCTGCTGCCGACCATCACGCTGGCCCTGGCGGTCGGCGTGCGGGACCTGGCCGCGCGCGGCGCCATCGTCCGGCGGCTGAGCGCGGTGGAGACGCTGGGCTCCACCACCGTCATCTGCACGGACAAGACCGGCACCCTCACCCAGAACCGGATGCGGGTCACGGGCTGTGGCTGCCGGGGCGGGGCACGGTCGAGGCCGCGCCCGGCCGGCTCGCCGTGGACGGCCCGGCGGCGGACCTGGCCGCGACGGCCGCCGCCTGCACCACCGCGGACCTGGCCGACGCGGCCGGGGACCCGACCGAGCTGGCCCTGCTTCAGCTGGCCGCCGGCCTCGGCGCGGACGTCAGCCGCGCCGCCCGGGACGCGAGCCGCCGCGGGGTATTCCGGTTCGACCCCGCGGCTCAAGCTGATGTCGACCGCTGACGCTGACGGGACCGGCCTGACCGTGCACGTCAAGGGCGCGCTCGAGGAGATCCTGGCCCGGTCGGCCCGGATCGCCGACCCGCGGCGCCCGGCGGCGAGCGGCCCCTGTCCCCGGCCGACCGGGCGCAGGTGAGCGCCGCGATGCGTGACCACGCCGCCCGCGGGCTGCGCGTGCTCGCGGCGGCCCGGCGCAGGCTGCCGCCCGGAGCGGCCGTGCCCGCCCGCCGGGAGGACGCCGAGCGGGATCTGTGCCTGCTCGGCCTGGTGTCCATGATGGACCCGCCCGCGCCCGGAGGTGGCGGACGCCATCGCCCGGGCACACCGCGCGGGCATCCGGATTCACGTGGTGACCGGCGACAACGGCCTGACCGCCGCCGCCATCGCGCGGCAGGTCGGCATCGGGACGCCCGGCTGCGCCGGTCGTCAGCGGCGCGGACCTGGACGCCATGCCCGAGCCGGACCTGGACAAGCTTCTCAGCTCAGGCACCGAGATCGTGTTCGCCCGCAGCTCGCCCGAGGCCAAGCTGCGCATCGCCGACGCGCTCCGCGCGCTCGGCGAGGTCGTCGCCATGACCGGCGACGGGGTAAACGACGCGCCAGCCCTGCGCCGCGCGGACATCGGGGTGGCCATGGGCCGGTCCGGCACGGACGTGGCCCGCGAGGCGGCCGTGATGGTGCTGACCGACGACAACTTCGCGACGATCACCGCCGCGGTCGAGGCGGGCCGGCGGGTCTACGACAACGTCCGCAAGTTCATCTTGCTACATCTTCACCCACGCGGTCCCCGAGGTCGTGCCGTTCCTGGTGTTCGCGCTGGCCGGCGGCGCTGGTCCCGCTGCCGCTGACGGTGATGCAGATCCTCGCCATCGACCTGGGCACGGACACGCTGCCCGCGCTCGCGCTCAGCCGGGAGCCCGCCGAGCCGGGCCTGATGGACCGGCCGCCGCGGCCCCGCCGCCAGGGCGTCATCAGCGCGGGCCTGCTGGCCCGCGCCTGGGGCTTCCTCGGCGTCATCTCCGCCGCCCTGGTCATGGCTCGGCTTCTTCGTCACGCTGAGCCGCGCCGGATGGCATCCCGGCGCGCCGACCGGGCCCGGCAGCGCCCTGAACCACGGGTACCGCCAGGCCACCACCGTTACCTGGCTGGGCATCGTGTCCTGCCAGATCGGCGCGGCGTTCGCGGCCCGGACCGATCACGCCTCGCTCCGCGCCGTCGGCGTGCTCAGCAACCGGTACCTGCTGGGCGGCATCGGGGTCTCGCTGGCCTTCGCGGCGGCCCTGGTCTACCTGCCGCCGCTGCACGGCCTGTTCGGCACCGCGGCGCTCGCGCCGGCGCAGCTCGCCGTCGTCGCGCCCTTCCCGTTCATCGTCTGGGGCGCCGACGAGCTGCGCCGGATGCTGGCCCGCCGCCGCGCTAGGGGACGACCATGACGGGCCGGTCGGCGAGCTGGATCACCTTGTGCGCCGTGCTGCCCAGCAGCAGCCCCGCCAGGTCGCCGTGGCCCTTCGAGCCGATCACGATGACGTCCGCCTCGTGCTCGGCCGCGCTGGCCAGGATCTCCCTGGCGGCGTACCCGAACACGGCGTGACGGGCCTCGCCGTGCGCCTTGATCCCCTCCGAGCTGAGCTCGGCCGCCACGGCGTCCACCTCATGCCGCGTGTCGGCGGCCGTCTCCGTCTCCGGGGCGGCGAACTTGCTCACCGGCCGCTCGCGCACGTGCAGCACCCAGATCTCGCCGCCGGACAGGCGCGCTAGCTGGCGCGCGGCGGTCAGCACCCGGCCGGTGCCCGGCGAATGGTCGACCGCGACCAGCAGTCTCTCGTACATGGCTCCTCGCCTTCCCCTGCCGCGGGGCCGACGCCGGCCCTTCCTCTATCAGGGCCGCCCGGCCGCTGCCCGGCCAGGGGCTCCCGGCCGGGCCTGGCGGGACCAAGGTCCTGTCGGCGCGGGCCGCATGCCCGCTGCGCGGCCGACCGGGTCGCGGGCAGGGTCGGGGGCAAACGACCGGAGGGAACCCGGCACATGTTCGAGGTACGCATCCACGGCCGCGGCGGCCAGGGCGTGGTGACCGCGGCCTCGGGCGCCGGTCCCGAACGCGGCCCTGCTCGGCGGGTTCGCCGCGCTCACCGGCGTGGTGTCGCTGGACTCGGTCATCGCCGCCATCGGCCAGCGGTTCCCGCCCGCGATCGCGGACGGCAACGCCGCCGCGGCCCGCGCCGCGTACGAGGCCGTGGCCAGCGCCGTCCCGGCGGCCGGGCAGCGGCCCCCGGCGCCCGCGCCCGGCCCGGCGGTGCGCCAGATCGAGGGCTCGCGGGCCGTGGCGGAGGTCATCTGCGCGTACCCGATCTCGCCGCAGACCCACATCGTCGAGGCCCTCAGCCGGGCGGTGAAGTCCGGCGAGCTGGCGCCGTGCGAGTTCGTCAACGTCGAGTCGGAGTTCGCCGCCATGTCCGTGGCCATCGGCGCGTCGGCGACCGGGGCGCGGGCCTACACGGCGACCGCCAGCCAGGGCCTGCTGTACATGGCCGAGGCCCTGTACAACTGCTCCGGCCTCGGGCTGCCGGTGGTCATGACCGTGGCTAACCGGGCCATCGGCGCACCCATCAATATCTGGAACGATCACAGTGACGCCATGTCGCAGCGCGACTGCGGCTGGATTCAGCTCTATGCCCAGGACAACCAGGAGGCGCTGGACCTGCACATCCAGGCATTCCGGCTCGCGCAGGAGGTGTCCCTGCCGGTGATGGTGTGCATGGACGGCTTCGTCCTCACCCATGCCAGCGAGCGCCTGGAGATCCCGGCCGCGGACCAGGTCGACGCCTTCCTGCCGCCGTACGAGCCGCGCCAGGTCCTCGACCCGGATGACCCGGTCTCGATCGGCGCGATGGTCGGCCCGGAGGCGTTCACCGAGGTGCGGTACCTGGCCCATGCCCGGCAGGAGCAGGCCCACCGGCTGATCCCGGAGATCGCCGCCGAGTTCGCCGGCCGGTTCGGCCGGGCCTCGGGGGGCCTGATCCGGCCGTACCGGACCGACAGTGCGGAGACGATCGTCATCGCGCTCGGATCGGTCCTCGGCACCATCCAGGACACTGTCGATGAGCTGCGAGCGGCCGGGATGGCCATCGGCGCGCTCGGCATCACCTCGTTCCGCCCGTTCCCTCTGGACGAGGTCCGGGCCGCGGCGGGCGGCGCCCGGCGGGTCATCGTGCTGGAGCGGTGCGACAACTGCTATGGCGCGTGCCCGGACAATGCCGTGATCAAGCTGGGGCCGGGCCAGCGCTACGCCATCGGCCTGGACTTCTGCAAGGGCTGCGGGATCTGTGCGGCCGAGTGCCCGTGCGGCGCGATCGAGATGACGCCCGAGCAGATCTGAGATCTGACCCGTCCGCGAAGATCACCCGAAATGACCTTCGCGGCGCGGCCCGGGACTTACGTCCCTACGGCGCGGGGCCGTTTCGGCGAGACCGTAAAGGCACCCGCCGGGCGGCGTCGTGGCCGGCCTGGCCCCGCCCCCGTGGAGGGTCCTGATGTCCAGCGTCATCGGCCACCGGTCGGCCACCCCGCCAGCCCCGCCAGCCCCGGGCGCCGGCCGGGTCCGGGGGGCTTAAGCTCCCGTCCGCGACCGGCCTGGTCGTGGGCAGCGTCATCGGCACCGGAGTGTTCACGATGCCGGCCGTGCTGGCCGGCGCGGGCACCAGCTCGCTGATCGTGCTGGCCGTCATCGCGGCCGGGGCAATGGTCCTGGCCACCCTGTTCGGCCAGCTCACCCGCCGCATCCCGAACTCCGACGGCGGCCTGTACGCCTACGCCCGGCACGAGTTCGGCGACTTCGCCGGCTACCTCACCGGCTGGTGCTACTGGGTCCAGGCCTGGGCCGGGAACGCCGCGATCGTCGCCTCCTGGGTCTTCTACGTGGACGCCCTGTTCGGGTTCCGGCACCCGTCCGGGCTGGCCAACTGGGGCATCGCGCTGACCGGCCTGTGGATACCGGCCGCGGTGAACCTGGCCGGCGTCCGGCAGATGGCCTGGTTCCAGAACCTGACCGTCGTGCTGAAGTTCCTGCCGCTGCTGTTCGTCGCCGTGGCCGGCTGGTTCTTCGTGTCGGCCGGCAACTTCGGCGCCGTTCAACGCCTCCGGCGGCAGCCTGTACACGCGCGATCGGCATCGCCGCCGGGGTGGCGCTGTTCTCGTTCATCGGCGTGGAGGTCGCCGCGATGACCGCCAAGCGGGTCAAGGACCCGCAGCGCAACGTCGGCCGGGCCTCCCTGCTGGGCACCGGGGCCAGCGCGATCATCTACCTCGCGGCGTCGGCCGCGGTCATGGGCCTGGTCGCGCACCACGCGCTGGCGGGCAACGGCGCCCCGTTCGTCGCCGCCTTCGGTGCCATCTTCGCCCACGCCGCCTGGGCCGGGAAGCTGATCGCCGCGCTGGCCGTGGTGTCCGGGATCGGGGCGCTGAACGGCTGGACGCTGGTCACCGCCGAGGTGTCGCGGGCCGCCGCGAACGACGGGCTGTTCCCGAAGGCGTTCGGCTGGACCGACCGCCATGACTCGGCCTGGTTCGGCATCGTGATCGCCGCCGCGCTGCCGTCGCTGCTGATGCTGTGGCGCTACACCACCTCCTCCGGGCTGACCGTGTTCACCGAGCTGGTTGACCTGACCGTGGTCACCGTGGCCATCCCGTACCTGTTCTCGGCCTGCGCCCAGCTCACCTACCTGGTGTCCCGGCGCCGCCCGGTGCAGGGCTGGCCGCTGGCCCGCGACCTGGCGCATCGCCGTGGCCGGCGCGCTGTTCTCGCTGTGGGTCACCTTCGCGGCCGGCTACTCGGCCGTGTACCAGGCCATGGTCGTCGTGCTGGCCGGGATCATCCTGTACGCGTTCCTCAACGGCCGCCGCGAGCCGGCCGGCCGCGACCCTGGCCGCGGACGACAGTGCCGGGACGGAGGCGGCGCGATGAGCTTCTCCGTGCAGTCCGAGGTCGGCCAGCTCCGCCAGGTGATCGTGCACCGGCCCGGCCTGGAGCTGTCCCGGCTCACCCCGCAGAACATCGGCGGCCTGCTGTTCGATGACGTGATGTGGGCCAAGCGGGCCAAGGAAGAGCACGACGCGTTCGCCGAGACGCTGCGCGAGCACGGCGTCACGGTGCACCACTTCGGCCAGCTGCTGGCGGAGACCCTGGAGCTGCCCGCGGGCCGGGAGTTCGTCCTGGACCGCGTCTGCACGCCGGAGATCCTCGGCCCGAAGCTGGTCGACCCCGTTCCGGCGGCTGTCCGACGACCTGGACGGGGCCGCGCTGGCCGAGCACCTGATCGGCGGCGTGCTCAAGGCCGACCTGCGGCCGCTGCGCACCGCCAGCGTCACCTGGGACATGCTCCGGGCCGACGACTTCGTGCTGCCGCCGCTGCCCAACCACCTGTTCCAGCGGGACAACTCGTGCTGGATCTACGGCGGCGTCTCGGTCAACCCGATGGCCAAGCCCGCCCGCCAGCGGGAGACCCTGCACAGGCGGGCCATCTACCGCTACCACCCGATGTTCGCCGGCGCCGACTTCACCACCTACTACGGCGACGACGACGCCAGCCACCTGCCGGCCACGGTCGAGGGCGGCGACGTGCACGTCCTCGGCCACGGCGCCGTGCTGATCGGCATGGGCGAGCGGACCACGCCGATGGCGGTCGAGATCCTGGCCCGCGCCCTGTTCGCCAGCGGCCAGGCCAGCACGGTCATCGCCGTCGAGCTGCCGCGCGTCGCACGCCATGATGCACCTGGACACGGTCATGACCATGATCGACCGGGACGTCTTCGTGCTGTACCCGTACTTCGACCGGCACCTGCGGTCCTGGACCCTCACCCCGGGCGGCGACCCGGACGGGCTGCGGGTCTCCCGCAACCGAAACCTGTGGGAGGCCCTGGCCGCAGGCCCTCGGCGTCGACAAGGTCACGGTGCTGACCACCGACGAGGACATCCGCGCCGCCGAGCGCGAGCAGTGGGACGACGGCACCAACTACCTGGCCGTCGCGCCCGGCGTCATCGTCGGCTACGAGCGCAACGTCGCCACCAACACCATGCTGCGCAAGCACGGCATCGAGGTCGTCACCGTCGCCGGCAGGAACTCGGCCGCGGCCGCGGCGGTCCGCGCTGCATGACCTGCCCCATCGAGCGCGACCCGGCCTGAGAGGAATGCCGATGAACAAGCACCACGCCGCGGCGCTGCGCGGCCGCAGCCTGCTCAAGGAGACCGACCTCACCGCCGACGAGTTCCTGTACCTGGTCGACCTGGCCGCGCAGCTCCGGGGCGACAAGGAGATGGGGTTCCGGGAGAACCGCCTGGCCGGCCGCAACATCGCGCTGATCTTCGAGAAGACCTCGACCCGGACCCGCTCCGCGTTCGAGGTGGCCGCGCACGACGAGGGCGGCCACGTCACCTACCTGGGGCCGGGCGAGTCCCAGCTCGGCAAGAAGGAGTCCATGAAGGACACCGCCCGGGTGCTGGGCCGGATGTTCGACGGCATCGAGTACCGCGGCTTCGCCCAGGAGTCGGTCGAGACCCTCGGCCAGTACGCGGGCGTGCCGGTGTGGAACGGGCTCACCGACAACTGGCACCCGACCCAGATGCTGGCCGACATCCTCACCATGCGCGAGCACGCGGCAAGCGCCCGGCTCAGGAGATCGACCTACTGCTACCTGGGCGACGGCCGGAACAACACGGCCAACTCGCTGCTGGTGACCGGCGCCCTGCTCGGCATGGACGTGCGGATCTGCGCGCCGGCCGGGCTCCAGCCCGCCGCCGGCATCCGGGAGATCGCCGCCGAGGCTGGCCGCTGGACTCGGGTGCCCGGCTCACGGTGACCGACGACATCGCCACGGCGGCCGCGGGGCGGACTTCGTCTACACCGACGTCTGGCTGTCCATGGGCGAGCCGGCCGAGCGCGTGGGACGAGCGGATCGACCTGCTCCTGCCCTACCAGGTGAACGCCAGGGTCATGGCGGCCACCGGCAACCCGCGGGCGCGAGTTCATGCACTGCCTGCCCGCCCTGCACAACCGGGAGACCGAGATCGGCCGCCAGGTCTGACGAGCGGCGCGGCCTGGACGCCCTCGAGGTCACCGACGAGGTCTTCGAGTCCCCGGCATCGATCGTCTTCGACCAGGCCGAGAACCGGCTGCACACCATCAAGGCCCTCATGGTCGCCACGATCGGCGACCCGCTGTGAGAGATCGTCGCCGCGCTCGGCGGCAACGCGCTGCTGGAGCGCGGCGAGCGCGCCGGACTCCGACATCCAGGAGCACCACGTCGCGGCGGCGGCCGCCGCGCTCGCCCCGCTGCTGGCCGCGCACGAGCTGGTCATCACCCACGGCAACGGCCCGCAGGTCGGGCTGCTGGCCCTGGAGAGCGCGGGCGACCCGGCGCTCTCCAGGCCCGTACCCGTTCGACGTGCTCGGCGCCCAGACCCAGGGCATGATCGGCTACTGGCTGGTCCAGGCGCTGCAGAACGCGCTGCCCGGCCGGCGCAGCGCGGCCTGCCTGGTCAGCCGGACCCTGGTCCGCGCCGACGACCCGGCCTTCGCCCGCCCGACCAAGTTCGTCGGCCCGGTCTACGACGAGGCCAGGCCCGGCGCGCTGGCCGCCGAGCACGGCTGGGAGGTGCGCCCGGACGGCGCCGGCCTGGCGGCGGGTCGTGCCCTCCCCGGAGCCCGCCGGGATCGCTCGAGCTGGCCGTCATCCGGCCTGCTCGATCGGCCGGGGCGTCATCGTGGTCTGCGCCGGCGGCGGCGGCATCCCCGTGTCGCGGACGGGCCGGCCGGCTGCACGGCGTGGAGGCGGTGGTCGACAAGGACCTGACCGCGGCGCTGCTGGCCGAGGCCGTCGGACGCCGACGCGCTGCTCCTGCTCACCGACGTGGCGGCGGTGCAGGACGGCTACGGCACCCCGCAGGCCCGGCCGATCCGCCGAGCTACGCCCGCCGCGCTGCGCGGCCGGTCATTCCCGGCCGGATCGATGGGCCCCAAGATCGAGGCGGCCTGCCGGTTCGTCGAGGCGACCGGCGGCCTGGCCGCCATCGGCCGCCTCGGCGACGCCGCCGCCCTGCTGGCAGGAACCGCCGGGACGACCGTCCGCCGCTAGGGCCTGGCCGCCCGGGTTACGCGCCGACGGGTTCGCGGGTCAGCCGGTCGACCACGTCGATCACGCCGTCCACGTCAGCGGCCAGCCGGACCGCGGCACGGGCCGTCTCGGCATCCCCGAACGCGCCCGACAGCGTGACCATGCCGTCATGGACGGCCACCGTGAACTGCTCCGGGTCCTCCAGCAGGATATCCGTGATCACCGCGCGCACGTCGGCAGCGATGTCGTCGTCGGGCCGCACGAACACGCGCAGCAGGTCCCGGCGGCTGACGATGCCGAGCAGCCGCCCGTCGGAGTCCACCACCGTCATCCGCCGGATGCGGTGACCGTTGAGCTGGCGCGCCGCCGCGCCGAGCGGGGCGTCCGGGTGGATGGTGACCGGCGGGGTGGTCATCATGCCGGACGCGGTCAGGGCCTGAGCCTGGGCCAGCTCCCGGCGCCGCTGCCGGGGCAGTCCGGTGCCGGTCCGCCCGAACCGCCGCTCCTGCCTGCGGATCATGTCCGCCTCGGAGATGATCCCGAGGACGCGCCGGCTGTCGTCCAGGACCGGCACGGCCGCCACCTGCTGCTCGCTCATCAGCGCCGCCACGTCGTGGTAGGGCGTCGTCGTGCTGACCACGGCAACGTCGGTGGTCATCACGTCGCGCACCCGCCAGCGGTGCCCGGGCAGCCGGGGCGCCCGGCCGGTTCCGCCGTTCGCCGCGGCCCCGCCATCATCGGCCTCGGCCACGGACTCCAGGGCCCTGGCGACCGCGACGGGCGAGCCCTGGCCCCGCAGCGACTGGTAATAGGCCGCTCCGAGCTGCCGGAGCATCGCGTCCAAGTGCACTTCCCTGCGGCTCATGGTTCGTCCTCCTGCCCGCGCGGGCCCGCGTCCGCGGCGCCCTCTCCTCCTATGTCACCCCTTCCGGCCGGCGGTGCCCATGGGCTAACGGGCGGGGGCGGGGGGACTTTCGGCCCTCCGGCGCTACTCGCCTGCCGGCGGCGAGCGGTCTCGCAGCCAGGCCTCGTAGGCGTCCACCGCCGTTGGCAGGGTGGGGTATATGTGCCCGGCACCGATCCGGTCGGCCAGGCCGAATGCCTGCAGCCGGGCGATGAGATCCTGCTTGGCCTGGGCCACGGCGAAGACGCCGCCCCGCCGGACGATCTCCTCGCGCAGGGCGTCCATCGCCTCCAGCGCGGTGAAGTCCACCTCGACGTTGGCCTCCACGTTCAGCACGAACCACCGGACCGGAGCGGCCTGGTCCGCGGCGGCGAGCGCCCGGCGGCGGAAGTCCGCGGCATTGGCGAGAACAGCGGCGCGTCGTAGCGGTAGATCACCAGCCCGGGAACGGTCCGCGCCTCCGGGTAGTCGTCCACGTCGTGCATGCCCGCGAGCCCCGGAACCACGCCCAGCACGGCATCGTGCGGACGGGACACGCGCACCAGCAGGTCAGCCACGGACAGGGCGACGGCGATCACGACGCCGTACAGGACGTTAAGGGCGATGACGGCGACGGCCGCCGTGACCGCGATGGCCAGCTCCACCCGCCGGAAGGCCAGCAGCCGCCGGAAAGCCCGCACGTCGATGAGCCGGATCGCGGCGTAGAAGACGATCGCGCCGAGGGCGGCCGAGGGGATGAGGGCCAGCAGCGGCCGCCCGAAGGCCACGACGCCCAGCACCGCCACGGCGGTGACCAGGGAGTAGACCTGGCTCCGGCTGCCGGCCGACACGGCGATGGCCGTCCTGGTGGCGCTGCTGCTGACCGGGAAGCCGCGCAGCAGGCCGCAGCCCGCGTTAGCCACGCCAAGGGCCAGGAGCTCACGGCCCGCGACGATCTCCGCGCCACGGCGGGGGAACGCCCGCGCGGTCAGCACGTCGTCGCTGAACCCGACCAGCAGGACGGCCAGCGCCGGCAGCGCGAGCTCCCGGAGCACCGCCGGGCTGAGATCGGGCAGGACCGGCGCCGGCAGGCCACCGGGAACCGGCCCGGTGACGGCCACCCCGTACCGGGCCAGCCCGAGCGCCGCGACCACGGCCGTCGACAGCACGATGGCGAGCAGGCGCCGGTGCCCGGGGCCATCGCTCGCGGACCGCGAGCAGGAACAGCAGAACCGCCGCAGCCACGGCCACGGCGGCGGGCCGGATCTGGCCGTAGTCGCGGGCCAGGGCACTGAGCTGCGAGAAGAGCTGGGTCCCGGTCGCCGGGACGCCGGTGACCCGGCCGAGCTGATCTGCGATCATGACGACGGCGACCCCGGCCATGTAGCCGACCAGCACCGGCCGGGACAGCAAGTCGGCCACGAAGCCGAGGCGCAGTGCCGCGGCGGCGAGCGCGGCCAGCCCGGTCAGCAGCCCGAGGGTCGCGGCCAGCGCCGCGTGGCGGGGCGAGCCGGCGACCGCGAGCGGCCCGATCGCAGTCGCCGTCATCAGCGCGGTCGTCGACTCCGGCCCCGTCGACAGCGCGGCCGAGGAGCCAATCAGGGCATAGGCCACCAGGGCCGGCAGGGCAGATCGCAGGCCGGCCGCCGGTGACAGGCCCGCCACCGTTGCATACGCCATGACCTGGGGAATGAGATAGGCCGCGACCGTGACCCCGGCCAGCAGGTCGCCGCGCAGCCAGGAGCGCCGGTAGCCGCCAGCATGGGCAGTGTCACGGTCACGCAGGAGTTGTACCCGGCTGCTGGGCGGCCCGCCGGGGACCGGGGACCGTGCCGGGCAGGACCAACGGCTCTATCTGCGGGCCGCGGCTCGGGCTGGGATGTGCTGGTCAGGTTACGGATGCGGGAGGAGCCGGAGTGCCGCAGCTGCGCGACTTCCTGAGCCGCTTCCGGCCGGCGGGCGCGCCCGGAGCCGGGCGGGCGGCCGTTCCCGCGCCCGCGCCGCGCGGCGTGGCCGCCGAGCTGGAGCCAGTTCTCCTGCTCCTGCAGGCCGACCAGGCCGAGTGCGCCGGGATAGTCGCGGCGGCCGGCCAGGAGGCCGAGCGGGTGCTGGGGGCCGCCAGGGCCGACGTGGCCGCGATGGCCGCCCGCGCCGCCCGCGCCGCCGATGACATTCGCCGCCGGGCCGCCGCCGGGGTGCTGGCCAGCGCGAGGATCGAGGCCGCCGCCGCGGAGTCGGCCGCGGCCGGGCAGGCTGCCGAGGCCCGCGAGCTGGCCCGTCAGCGGATCCCGGTCCTGGCCGAGAAGGCGGTCAGCCTGGTCCAGGAGCTGGGCGGGGACGACGCGCGAGGCATGCCGTGACCGCGGCCTGGGCGGCCGGCCGGGTTCGCGCCCGCGCCATGGCCAGCCGGGCTATCGGCCCGGAGGCGGCCCGCCGGATCGCGGCCTGCCCGTCGCTCCCGGACGCCGGGCGGATGCTGGCCGCCACCGCATACGCCGGGGCCAGCCAGCCCGGCCGGTCCCTGGCCGCCACCCAGCGGGCGGTGGCTGACCTGATTCTGTGGGACCTGCGGGTCCTCGCCGGCTGGCTGCCGCGCGAGGGAGTGCGACTGCTGCGGCTGCTGGCCGGCTGGTTCGAGCTGGCCAACATCGACGAGCTGCTGCAGGAGCTGGCCGGGCGGCCGGCCGAGGCCGAGTACCAGCTCGGGGCGCTGTCCACGGCCTGGCCCCGGCTCCGGGAGGCCCGCAGCCCCGCGGCGCTCCGGGCAGCGCTGGCCGCCACGCCGTGGCGGGACCCGGGCCGGGGTCGAGCCGGCGCATCCGTTCAGCCTGCGGGCCCGGTGGGCGGCACGGGTCGCGGAGTCGGCCGGCGACCCGGCCCGGTCGTGGGCCGCGGGCGCGGCGGCCCTGCTGCTGGCCGGCCAGCGATTCGGGCCGGACCGGGCCGCCGCCACCGCGGGCGCCGCCACCGCGGGCGCCGCCGTCCCGGACAGCATGCTGGCCCTGCTCGGGCCGTCCGCGGTCGGCGCCGCCTCGTTCGGCGCCCTGCGCGAGTGCCTGCCCGGCCGGGCAGGCTGGGTGCTCGCCGGGGTGACCTCTCCGGACGGCCTGTACCTGGCCGAGACCGCGTGGTGGGCGCGGGTGGGCCGCGACGGCGCGGCCCTGCTGCGGGCCGCCGAGCCGGCCAGCGGACCGGTGCTCGGCGCCGCCGCCGTGCTGGCCGCGGATGCCCGGCGGGCCTGCGCCGCGCTGGAGCTGGCCGCTCGCGGCGGCGGGCCGCTGGAGGCCTACGATGCGCTGGCCTGACCTCGTGCTGCCGGCGCGGATGCAGCGGGTCGCCCTGGTAGCGCCAGAGGACGGGCTGCGCGACATGCTCGTCCGGGTGGCCGCCGCCGCGGCCGTGGAGATCGACCACGGCGACGCGGGCGAGGCGAGCGACGCGGGCGAGACGGGCGAGACGGGCGAGACGGGCGAGGCTGGTCGGGGCGAGGCCGGGCGGAGGCTGGCCAGGGCGGGCCGGGCGCCGCCGGGCCGCCCTGACGGCGGCGCCCCCGGACCTGGACCGGCTGGAGCGCGATGGCCGCTACGACCTGCTGGCCGGCGAGGCTCAGCTTGAGGCGCACGCCGCGGCGGCCGTCCGGAGGTCCGGGGTCGCCGCGCTGGCGGGCTGGCTGCCGGCCAGCCGGCTGGCTGACGTGGCGGCCGGGCTGGCGGCCGCGGGCGGCGCGGTGATTCCGCTGCCCCGGCCGGCCGGCGTGGAGGCGCCGACTTTGCTGGCCGCCGGCCGCCGGGCCGCGGTGACGCCGCTCGTCGAGGCCTACGGAACCGTGCCGTATGCCGATCTCGACCCGTCCTGGCCGGCCTGGGCCAGCTACGTGCTGATGTTCGGGATGATGTTCGGCGATGCCGGGCAGGGGCTGCTGCTGGTAGCACTGGCGGCGGCCCTGCGCGCGGGGTGGCCGGGCTGGCTGCGCCGGTTCCGCCGCGCCTGGCCGTTCGTCGGCGGCGCGGGCCTGTCGGCCACCGCGTTCGGCGTCCTGTACGGCGAGTGCTTCGGCCCGACCGGGCTCATCCCGGTGATCTGGCTCGATCCGCTGACCCGGCCGCAGACCCTGCTGCTGGCGGCGGCGGGCGTCGGCGTGGTCCTGCTGGCCGGGGCGTACGCGATGGGCATCGTCAACCGATGGCGCGAGGGCGGCTGGCCAGCTGCCCTCTACGCCCCGTCGGGCATCGCGGGGAGCATCCTCTTCCTCGGCGCCGGCCTGGCCGCCGCTGGCTGGCGGGCGGGCAGCGGCCCGCTGCTGGCGGGCGGCACCGCGGCCGCGCTGTCCGGCCTGGCGCTGGCCTTCACGGGCCTGCTGGCGGGCGCGGGCGGCGGGGGCGCTGGCCTGGCGCAGTCCTGCGTGGAGCTGTTCGACCTGGTTGTGCGGCTCGGCTCGAACGTGGTGTCGTTCACCCGCCTGGCCGCCTTCGGGCTCGCCCACGCCGCCCTCGGGCTGCTGGTCTGGACCGGTGCCCGCGCCCTGTGGCACCACGGCGGCATCGCCGTCGCCTTCGCGGTAGTGGTGATCATAGCCGGGACAGCACTGGCATTCAGCCTGGAGGCCCTGGTCGCGGCCGTTCAGGCGATGCGCCTGGAGTACTACGAGCTGTTCTCCCGGGTCTTCGTGACCGAGGGCCGGCCATTCCGGCCCTGGCACCTGCCCACCCTCAGCCCCGGCCCCGGCCCCGAGCCGGAGACGGAGACGGAGACGGCCAGGGCACGAGACCTGGCGCCAGCCTGACCGTAAGTATCTAGCGAGACGAAGGGAGACATGCCATGGCCTGGCTCATCGGCCTGCCAGCGGTCGTCGTCGCCGCGCTGGCGGCGCGCCTGGCGGCTCGGCGCTGGCCGCGGGGCACGCTGGTCGTCGCCATGACGGCCGGCGGGCTCATCATCGTCGGCGGGATCGCGCTGCTGGCGGTGACCGCCACCGCGGACCCGGCGCATGCCGCCGGCGCGGTGCACGCGGCCGCCGCTGCCCGCGCGGCCGCGCCAGCGGCCGGCAGCTCCGCGGCCCTGATCGGCGCGGCGATCGCCGTGGCAGGCTCCACGATCGGAGCCGGCATCGCGGTCGCCTACACCGGGGCGGCGGCACTGGCCGCCATGAGCGAGCGGCCGGAGCTGTTCGGCCGGGCCATGGTGGTCGTCGGGCTGGCCGAGGGCATCGCCATCTACGGCCTTATCGTCGGCATCATCCTGGTCGGGAAGGCATGACCGGGACCAGGGCCGCCGTCATCGGCGAGGAGCTGATGATTCAGGGATACGCCCTGGCCGGCGCCATCACGTGCCCGGCCGCCGACCCGGACGCGGCGCGGGCGGCGTGGCAGGCACTGCCCCCCGACGTCGCGCTCGTCATCCTGGCCCCGGACGCCGCCGCGTGGCTGGCCGACCAGCTCGGGCAGCGGCCCGGCACCCTGACGGCGGTGCTGCGGCCATGACCCGGGCCATCGCCGGCCCCGGCCCGGGCGAGGCGAGCGGACTGCCATGGCGGCCCTGGAGCCAGTGCGCGCCCGGATGCGCGCCGCCGCCGGGGCGCAGGCGGCGCGCATCGAAGACGAGGCCCGGTCCGAGGCGGACCGGATCCGGCGCCGGGCCGCCAGGCCGCGCCGCAGCCCGGCGGCGCAGGCCAGGACGGACGGCAGGCGGCGGGCGCCGTGGCGGCGGAGGCCGAGCTCGACCGCGGCCGGGCGGCGGCGGCGGCCGTCCTGCTCGCGGCGCGGCGAGCCGCCTGCGAGGACCTGGGCGCCCGGGTTCGCGCCGGCGTGCTGGCCCTGGCGGCCGAGCCGGGCTACGGCCGCCTGGCCGCCCGCCTGGCGGCCCTGGCCAGCCGTCCGCCGGGCCGGCCGCGGTCCTCACCGCCAGCCCGTCGGGCGGCTGGACGGCCGAGGGAGGCGGCGTCTTCGTCGACTGCTCGCTGGATCACCTGGCCGAGCTGGCGCTGGAGGCGATCGGCCCGGATCTGCCGCGGCTGTGGTCCCCGTGAGCGGCGGCGCGGGCCGGGCCGGGTCGGTCACCCGGGTCAGCGGGCCGCTGGTGGAAGTGACCGGCCTGGACGGCGTCGCGATGTCCGAGGTCATCGAGCTCGGCGACCGCGGGCTTCCCGGCGAGGCAGTGGCCATCCGGGGCGATGTGATCACCGTCCAGGCCTACGACTACACCGGCGGCCTGGCCCCGGGCCACCCGGCCCGGACCCGTGGTGAGCCGCTGTCCGCGCTGCTCGGCCCGCACTTGCTGGGCGGGGTCTTCGACGGCCTGCTCCGGCCCCTGGCCGGGGCGCCGACCTGGCTGGAGCCGGGCCAGGCCCAGGGCACCGCCAGCAGCCGGAGCTACGCGTTCACCCCGCGGCGTCCGGGACGGCCAGGCCGTGTCCGCGGGCGCGGCCCTGGGCACGCTCGGCGTCCCCGGCGGCATCAGCTACGAGGTCCTGGTCCCGCCCGGAGTGGCGGGGCAGGCCACGGCGCTGCGGCCAGGCCGGCCCGGTCGCGGGGGACGCGGTCATCGCCACGGTCGGCGGCACGCCGGTCCGGCTGACCTCATCGTGGCCGGTGCGCCGTCCCCGGCCGTACCGCGAGCGCCTCGACGCTGACACGCCGCTGATCACCGGGCAGCGGGTGATCGACGTGATGTTCCCGGTGGCCAAGGGGGGCACCTCCGCCGTGCCGGGCGGCTTCGGGACCGGCAAGACGGTGCTCCTGCAGCAGGTGGCGAAGTGGAGCGACGCCGACGTGATTGTCTACGTGGGCTGCGGTGAGCGGGGCAACGAGCTGGCCGACATGCTGGGCGAGCTGGCCGGGCTGACCGACCCCGGACCGGCGGATCGCTGGCCGACCGGACGGTGGTGATCGCCAACACCTCCAACATGCCCATGATGGCCCGCGAGGCCAGCGTCTACAGCGCGGCCACCGTCGCGGAGTACTTCCGCGACATGGGCCTGCACGCCGTGGTGATCGCCGACTCCACGTCGCGGTGGGCCGAGGCGCTGCGCGAGTTCGCCTCGCGCAGCGGTGACCTGCCCGCCGAGGAGGGCTACCCGGCCAGCCTGGCCTCGGCGCTGGCGGCGTTCTACGAGCGGTCCGGGCGCGTCGTGGCCCTGGGCGGCGCCGAGGGCACCGTGACGATCATCGGCGCGGTCTCGCCCGCGGGCGGCGACCTCACCGAGCCGGTAACGACCTACACGCAGCGCTTCGTCCGCTGCGTGTGGGCGCTCGACCGGGACCTGGCCTACGCCCGGCACTATCCCGCCGTCTCCTGGTCCGGGTCCTTCTGCCGGGACGTGCCCGTCATCGCCGCCTGGCACGCCGGGCACGGCGATCCCGGCTGGGCGCCGCGCCGCGCCGCGGCTCGCCGCCCTGCTGGCCGAGGCCGACCGCCTCGAGTCGCTGGCCGAGCTGATGGGCGCAGCGCCCTCCCGGCACCCGAGCGGGCGGCTATCCTGGCGGGCCGCCTGATCCGGGAAGGGCTGCTGCAGCAGAGCGCGCTGAGCCCGGCCGACGGCTTCTGCGGCCGGGACCGCGCGGCTGCGCTGGCCACGGCGGTCCTGGCCGTCGCGCGGCGCTGCGGGGAGCTGGCCCGGGCCGGCTGCAGGCCGCCGAGATCGAGGAGCAGGACTTCTCGCCGGTCCTGCGCGCCAGCGAGGAGGCCGCGACCCCGGCGGACGTCGCCGCCCGCCAGCAGGAGATGCTCGCGGCCCTCGCCCTCCTGGCCCACCGGCGCGCTCGCGCCGGCCGCGGAGGAGGCCGGGTCATGACCGACTGGGCACGCCGGGAATACACGGAGATCGCCGAGCTGCGCGGCCCGCTGCTGGTCGTGCGCGGCGTGGACGGCGTGGGCTGGGATGAGTTCGCCGAGGTCCGCTCCGGCACGGAGGCCCGGCATGGCCTGGTCCTGGAGGCCGACCGGGACCTGGCCGTGGTCCAGGTGCTGGAGGGCACGGCCGGGCTGAGCCCGGCCGCCACCCGGGTCGACGTTCGCCGGCGCCCCGCTGCGCATCCCGGTCGGGCCGGCCTGGCTCGGGCGGGTGTGCAACGGCCGGGGCGAGCCGGCCGACGGCGGCCCTCCCGTCACCGCGGCCGAGACGGCCCCCGTGTCCGGATTCCCGATGAACCCGGTGGTCCGCGAGCCGCCGACCGAGGCCGTGCTCACCGGGGTCTCCGTGATCGACGCGCTGACCACCCTGGTCCGCGGCCAGAAGCTCCCGGTCTTCTCCGTGGCCGGGCTGCCGCACCTCGACCTCGCCGCGCAGATCGCGGCTCAGGCCAGCGCGGGCGGCGAGCCGTTCTGCGTGATATTCGCGGCCATGGGCCTGACCCACGCCGACGCGGCGGCGTGCGCCGCGTGCTGGAGAAGCGCGCCGCCGCGGCGGAACTGGTGCTGCTGCTGAACCTGGCCGACGAGCCGGTGATCGAGCGCATCCTGACGCCCCGGATCGCGCTGACCGTGGCCGAGCACCTGGCCTTCACCGCGGGCCGCCACGTGCTGGTGGTCATGGCCGACATGACCAGCTACTGCGAGGCGCTGCGCGAGGTCTCGGCGGCCCGGGGGGAGATCCCGGCCCGCCGCGCCTACCCCGGCTACCTCTACAGCGACCTGGCCTCGCTGTACGAGCGGTGCGGGCGGATCCGCGGCCTGCCCGGCTCGGTGACGCTGGTCCCGGTGCTGACCATGCCCGGCGGGGACATCACCCACCCGGTGCCGGACCTGACCGGCTACATCACCGAGGGCCAGGTCGTCCTGTCCCCGGACCTGGACGCGCGCGGCGTCTACCCCCCGGTCGACGCGATCTCCTCGCTCTCGCGGCTGATGCGCCACGGGGCCGGGCCCGGGCCGGACCCGCGATGATCACCTGGACGTGGCCGCGCAGTCGCCTGGCCGCGCTGGCCGCCGCCCAGCGGGCGGCCGAGCCTGGCCGAGCTGATCGGGTCGGCGGCGCTCAGCGCGGCCGACCGCCGCTACCAGGACTTCGCGAGCGGCCTTCGCGCAGCCTGGTGGTCAGCCAGGACCGCGGCGAGAACCGGACCCTGGACGACACCCTGGGCCGGGCCTGGCAGGCCCTGGCGTCGCTGCCGCGCCGCGAGCTGACCATGCTCCCGGCCGCGGCCTCGACGCGCGCTACCCGGCTACGCCGCAGCCGGGCGGCCGGGCGTGAACGGCCCGCGGCTCGCCGTCCCGCCGGGCCGGGCCGGGCGGCTGTGGCTGACCCGGCGGCTGGCCACCGCGCGGCGCGGCGCCGACCTGCTCGACCGCAAGCTCCGCATCCTGGAGCCGAGCCCGGCGGCGCCGGCCGCCGCGGCCGCGGCCGGCCGCGCGCTGGGACCAGGCCCAGGCGGAGGCGAAGACCTGGCTGCTGCGGGCCGCGCTGCTGGGCGGCCAGCGCGCGCTGCGGCTGGCCGCGGACGGTCCCGCCGCCGAGGTGACCATCCGCTACGCGGCCACCATGGGAATCCGCTATCCCGACGCGGCGAGCGCCGCCGTCGGGCCGCCCGCCTGGGCCGGCCCCGCGCTGGCCCGGGCGCGGCAGGCTCATGCCGAGGCGCTGGCGGCCGCCGCCGCGGCCGGTGCCGCCAGCGCGGCGCTGCAGGCCATCGAGGCCGAGGCCGCCGCCACCCGGTACCGGCTGCACGCGGTCCGGGACCGGTGGATCCCCCGGCTGGAAACCGCGCTGGCCGAGGTGAGCCTCGCGATCGAGGAGCAGGAGCGGGCCGACGCCGCCCGCCTTCGCCGGGCGGGTCCAAGGTCCCGGGCCGGCCCGACGTTGGCCTCTGCCCCCGCCGGGCCGTCCGCGGTGGGATGAGAGCGCAGGCTACCGAGAGAAGGTGTGACCAATGAGCAGTGCCAGCCACCGGGGCGACGGACCGCTGCTGGGCGTGCACGACTGGCCGGGCTGGCCCCTGATCTCGCTGCACGCCGCCGGGCACCCGATGCGGGCCGAGGAGTTGCGTCCGGGACGGCCAGTACGTGCTGCGCGCCGAGATCCCTGGCGTCGACGCTCACCGGGACATCGAGGTCACCGCGGCCCGCGGGGTCCTCACGATCCGGGCCGAGCGGCGGCCGGGGACGGCGGGCGGCATCACTCGGAGTTCCGCTACGGGACGTTCTCGCGGAGCTTCCGGCTGCCCGCCACCGCCGACGAGACGAAGATCCGCGCCCTGTACGGCAGCGGCATCCTCGAGATCACCGTGAGCCTGGCCGGCGACGCCGCGGGGCAGGCCCGGCGGCAGGTGCCGGTGCACGTCAACCACCACATCAGCCCGACCTGACCGGGCCCGGCTCCCGCGGCCCGCCATCCCGACACAGAAGCAGGTGAAAGAACATGAACGCGCCCATCACTCCCGTCAGGTACGCCGGGCCGGACATCTCCGACTGGCCGGGCTCCCCGCTGTCCACGCTGCACGGCGGCACGGAGGAGACCCTCCCGATCCGGGTGGAGGAATTCCCCCGGGACGACCGGTACGTGATCCGGTTTGACCTGCCGGGCATCGACCCGGCGAAGGACCTGGATGTCTCGGTCGAGGGGCAGGTCCTCACCGTTCACGCGGAACGCCGCCCCGACCCGGCCGCGTGCCACTCGCAGTTTGTCTACGGCTCGTTCTGCGGCCACGTGACGCTGCCCGCCGGCACCGACGACAGGGACATCACCGCGACCTACTCCTGCGGCGTGCTGGAGGTCAGCGTCGGCCACGCGGCCCGGCCCGCGGCGCGCAAGATCACGATCTCGGCGGCCGGGGAGGAGTCGTGAGCAACGCGATCCTGCTCGCGGTGGACGTCGGGCACTACGCGCCCGATGCCACGGACGCGGCGTGCGAGCTGGCCCGGGAGTCCGGCGGCCTGATCGTCGTGCTGCACGTGCACGAGTTCGCGACGGGCCGGTTCGGCCGGCTCCAGGTTGACTGCCCGGTTGACGCCGCGGAGGCGCTGCTGCCGCAGATCACCAGCCAGCTCCGGGCCGCCGGCGTGGCCGCTCAGACCGAGGTCCGCGAGGCGCGGCTCGGGCATGTCGCCGAGGCTGTCCTGGCGGCGGCCGAGGACCACGACGCCCGCGTCATCGTCCTCGGCTCACCGGGACGCACGGACCTGCCCCGCCTGGCCCTCGGCAGCATGTCCCACCACCTGCTGCACCAGGCCCGCCGTCCGGTCATGATCGTTCCTCGGCGGCTGGCCGCGGCACCCGCCGCCGAGCCGGCCGAGTCGGCGGCCAGCCCGGCAGGCTGATCCCGCCCGGCTGATCCCGCCCGGCCTCCGGGCGGTCAGGCGCCGATCTCGGCGCGGACCGCCCGGGCCAGGCCGGGCAGGCAGGCGGCGACAGCGGGGGACAGGTCCGGGCCGAACCCGATGTCGGCCGCCTCCACGGCGAAGACCACGAGCCGCAGCGGCGCCCGGCCCAGGGCGACCGCCAGCCGGACCGCGTCGGGAACGCCGACCCCGTGCGTGCTCGCCGCCACCCCGCCGGGACCGAGCGGCGCCGCCGGGTCGCCGCCGGGCGCCAGGTCCAGCTCGGTGCGGTGCACCCGGCCGGGCTCGGGCGCCCGGCACAGCACCGCGTCGACCACCACGGCCAGGGCAGTCCCGGTCCACGTTTCCAGGAGGCCGGCGGGCTCCCCGTCCGACTCGGTCACGGCCACGCCGGCCGGCACCGGGCCGATGGAAGCCACCAGGGCCGGGCCGATGCCATCGTCGCGGCGGAAGCGGCTGCCGATGCCGATCAGCACGGCGCGGGGCGGCCTCACCGGCGCTCGACCCGCAGGTCGAGGAAGTGCGCCGCGCACGAGATGCACGGGTCGTAGTTCCGGATCACCCGCTCGCACAGCGCGGTGAGCGCGGCGTCGTCCAGGTCCAGGTGCAGGCCTGGCCGCGGCGGCCAGGTCGGCCTCGATGGCGGCCTGGTTCTGCGAGGTGGGCGGCACGATGGCGGCGGACTCGACGCGGCCGTCGGCG
The DNA here is from genome assembly GCA_963731085.1 of uncultured Actinomycetota bacterium. GTDB lineage: Bacteria > Actinomycetota > Actinomycetes > Streptosporangiales > Streptosporangiaceae > DASUBV01. The sequence continues at coordinate 35,854 of CAVSUF010000017.1, read as the reverse complement.
GCCAGGGTGTAGCGGTGGTAAAGCAGGCCGCGCGGGGCCTCGGTCACGCCGTGGCCGGTGCCCGCAGCGGGCGGTACCTCGACGGCCGGCGGGTCGGGCCGCTCGTACGCGGCGATGATGTCCAGGGCCTCGCCGATCGCGTACACGATCTCCACGGCGCGGACCGCGATGCTCCGGTACGGGTTGCGGCAGGCCTGCCCGAGGCCGGCGGCGGCGGCGGCCTGCCGGGCCAGCGGCGACAGTCGCGCCGAGCTGATCGTGTACCGGGCCAGCGGGCCGGTGAGGTAGGGCCGGCCGTCGAGGGCGGCGTGCAGTGCGGTCGAGTACGGCACCTGGCGCTCGGTGACATGCCCGGCGAAGCCTGCCGGCGGGAACTCCTGGCCGCTGGCCGTGGCGATAGTGCCCGCCTCGATGGCGTACCGGCCGGGCTCGCTGACGGCCAGCAGCTCGCAGTCCAGCTCGGCGTCGGGGAACTCGAAGCCCGCCACCCAGGTGACGGTGGCCAGCGCGTCATCCAGAGCACGGCGAAGCTGCCCGGCCAGCGTGGCCAGGTCGGACGCGGCCGGGGCGCGGTAGAAGCCGCCCAGCCGGGTGTTCACCGGGTGGATGGCCCGCCCGCCAACGGCCGTCAGGACCGCGTTGCCGGCCTTCTTCAGCGCCAGGCCCCGCTCGACGGCCGCGCGGTGGTCGCGGGCCATCTCGATCACGCCGGGATAGCCCAGGAAATCCGGGGCGTGCAGCAGGTAAATGTGCAGCGCGTGGCTGGATATCCACTCGCCGCAGTACAGCAGCCGCCGCAGCGCCGCGACCGGCTCGCTGACCGTGACCCCGCACGCGGATTCGATAGCCTGCCAGGCGCTGGCCTGGTACGCGACGGGGCAGATGCCGCAGATCCGCGAGGTGATGTCGGTGACCTCGGTGTACTGCCGCCCGCGCAGGAACGCCTCGAAGAACCGGGGCGGCTCGTAGATCTGCAGCCGGGCCTCGGTAACCTGGCCGCCGTCCACGATCACGGTGAGCGCGCCCTCGCCCTCAACCCGCGCCAGCGCGCTGACCTGAAGCTGCCTCGCCCGGTGCGTCACGATTCCGGCTCCGCGCCGTCGGCCCGGCCGCGGGCGAAGCCGGGCGCGGCCACGTTGAACGTCGACAGCACCAGGTCGACCGCGCGGCCGGTCATGCCGCAGGCCCGCAGCTGCCCGGTCATGGCGGGCAGGTTAGCACCGGTGACCGGCCCGAAGCAGCCGTAGCAGCCGCGCCGCACCGCGGGGCACAGAGCGCCGCACCCGGCGTGGGTGACCGGGCCGAGGCACGGCGTGCCCTCGGCCACCATGACGCAGGTCAGGCCCTGTCGCTTGCATTCCGTGCAGACGCTGGCATCGGGCACGACCGGCCTGCGGCCGGCCAGGAACGCCGTGATCACCTCGATGAGCTGGCGCCGGTCGATCGGGCAGCCGCGCAGCTCGAAGTCGACCGGGACATGATCCGCGATGGCGGTGGAGGTGGCCAGCGTGTCGATGTACCCGGGGCGGGCGTAGACGGCGGCGCGGAACTCCGCGACGTCCCGGGTATTGCGCAGGGCCTGGATGCCGCCGCTGGTGGCGCAGGCGCCGATGGTCACCAGGTGCCGGGACTGCTGGCGGACCTGCCGGATCCGCTCGGCGTCGCCCGGCGTGGTGATCGATCCCTCGACCAGGGACAGGTCATACGGCCCGGGCACCACCGCCGCGGACGCCTCCAGGAAGTGCGCGACCTCGGACCCGCTCCGACAGCGCCAGCAGCTCGTCCTCGCAGTCCAGCAGGGTGAGCTGGCAGCCGTCGCAGGAGGCGAACTTCCACACGGCCAGGCTCGGCCGCCGGCGGCAGCCTGGCCATCACAGCTCCCGGGTCTCGAGCAGGGGCCGGGCGGTGGCGTAGTCGGTGACCGGGCCGTCCCGGCAGACCAGCAGGGCCCGAGCTGGCAGTGCCCGCACAGCCCGATGCCGCACTGCATGTTCCGCTCCAGCGACACCCGGATGTCCGCTGCATCCAGCCCGAGGCCCAGCAGCGCGCCGCGCAGGCCCGCATCATCGGCTCCGGGCCGCAGACGAACGCCGTGGTCCGGTCCGGGTCCAGGGCCAGGCGGGCCAGGGGCTCGGTGACGAAGCCGACCAGCCCGCGCCAGCCCGCGGCCGGCCGGTCGACGGTGAGCTGGACCTCCAGGCCCGGCCCGGCTACCCAGTCATCAAGCTGACCGCGGAACAGGAACTCGGCCGGGCCGCGGGCGCCGGCGATCGCGATGATCCGGCCGTAGCAGGCGCGGTCGCGCCAGGGCGCCGAGCACCGCGGGCCGCAGCGGGGCCAGGCCCACCCCGCCCGCCACGACGAGCAGGTCCCGGCCCGGCCGGTATCCAGCCCCCAGCCGGCACCGAACGGGCCGCGGACGCCGACCAAGTCCCCGGGCCGGGCGCGGCACAGCGCGCGGCTGACCGCCCCGACGTCGCGGATCGTCTGGGTCAGCGACCCGTCCCTGGCGGCGGGATCACCGCTGACCGAGATCGCGACCTCGCCGACGCCGGGCCGGCTGAGCATCGTGAACTGGCCCGGCCGGAACGGCGGCAGCGCCGGGCCATCCGGCTCCAGCCGCAGCGTCACGCAGTCCGGTGTCTCGGCATGCCGGCCGACGATCCGGTAGCTGGGCCGGAAGCATCAGATCACCGGTCACGGGGGCTCCCGTACAGGTCGAGCAGCCGCGGCCGGGTGCTCTGCAGCCGCGCGGCCGCCGCCTCCAGCAGGCCCAGGGTCAGCGGGTAGCCCAGAGCCGGGTCGGCATCCGCCAGCGCCCGCAGGCGCGCGGTGTCCAGTTGCGCGGCCCGCACCGGGCCGCGGGCCGCCGCCGTGTAATGCCACTCGTACGGCGGGATCAGCCACGACCAGCCGACCAGGTCGCCGGGGCCGAGCGTCTGCACCACGACCGGCGCGCGGCCGGGCACCGGCGTCTCCAGGGCGACGTGGCCGTCCCGGATCAGCCAGCAGTGCGCCGCCGCGCCGCCCTCGGCGAACAGCTCGGCCCCCGGCGGGTAGCTGACCTCCCGGGCGATGCCCGCTACCGCGGCCCGCTGCCGGGGGCTGAGCCGGCCCAGCACGGGGAAGCCGTCCAGCGGTCCGGCTCCGGTCATCGGGGATCACCGTCCTCGCGGGCCTCGTCGGCGTCCCGCCGCGCGGCCAGGCCGGCGGCCTCCTCGGTGATGTCGATGCCGACCGGGCACCAGGCGATGCAGCGACCGCAGCCGACGCAGCCTGAGCTGCCGAACTGGTCATGCCAGGTGCTCAGCTTGTGCGTCATCCACTGCCGGTAGCGGCTGGCGCCCGAGGCCCGGACGCTGCCTCCGTGCAGGTAGGAGAAGTCGGTCTCGAAGCAGGATGCCCAGCGCTGGGACCGCTCCGCGTGCCCGGCCAGGTCGGTGGCGTCCTCGACGGTGGTGCAGAAGCAGGTCGGGCACACCATCGTGCAGTTCCCGCAGGTCAGGCACCGCTGGGCCACGTCCTCCCAGGCCGGTGACTCGCGGCTGGCGGCCAGCAGGTCACGCAGGTCCACGGCGGGCATCTCCCGGCCCATCCGGCCGGCCGCGGCGGTAACCGCGGCATCGGCCTCGGCGGCCTGCTCCGCGGTGGCGTCCTGGCCGGTGACGGCGGCGAGGACGCGCGCGCCCGCCGTGGTGGCCGCCTCCGTGACGAAGCGGTGACCGTCGGCGTCGATACGCTCGATCAGCGCGAGGTCGTACCCGGCCCGGGCCGGGCCGGTGCCCATCGAGGCGCAGAAGCAGACGCCGCCGGGCTCGGTGCAGGTCGCCGCGATCACCAGCAGGCCCTGCCGCCGCATGGCGAACGCGGGATCCCGGTGCTCCCCCCCGGACAGGACGGTGCCGAGGGTGGCGATGGCCGCCAGGTCGCAGGCCCGCACCCCGAGGAAGGCATAGCGAACTGGCTCGGGCCGGGCCGGGACGAAGCCGTCGCCGTCGGAGGACCACAGCAGCCGCCGGGGCGGGTGCAGGAACTGCTTCCAGGACTGCGCGCCCGCGCTGTGGCCGAAGACGGCGGCGTCGGCCCGGCGCCGCAGCCGGTAGTACCCCGGCCCGCTGTCGGCGCCCCAGCCCGCGGGAAGCTGCGCGCCGGAGGTGATCTCGGCCAGCTCGATCGCGCTGTCCCCGCGCACCGGCCCGATCACCCGGTAGCCCTCGCGGATCAGCACCTCGATCAGCTCGTCCAGGCCGGCCCGGACAGGACGGCCCGGCCGCGCTCACGGCTCGCTCCTGGCGGTCACCCGGTCCGGGCCGCCGACCACGGCCACCGGGCACGGCGCATGACTGAGCAGGCCCTGGCTGACCGAGCCGAGCCCCCTGCCGCCGCCGCGGCCGCGGCGGCCGACGACGATGAGCTGAGCGTCCCGCGCGGCGGTCAGCAGCCCGCCCAGTGGCCCGGCGCCGGTGACATGCCGCATCACGCGGACTCCCGGATGAGCCTCCTCCAGCCGGTCGAGCGCCGCGCTGACGCTGTCCCGGAGCGCCCGCTCCGCGCCGACCGTGCCGCAGGCGTCGGACACGGCAAAGGCCGCTAGCAGCGGCACGTCCCGCAGTTCCGCTTCCCTGGCGGCCAGGTCCAGGGCGGCCAGCGAGTCGGCTGAGCCGTCGGCGCCGACCACGACCGGGCCGGGGCGGTAGCCCCCGGCCGGGCGCCAGTGCCCCCGCTCGACCACCACCGGGCCGGCCGTGTCGGCGGCGACCTGCGCGGCGACCGAGCCCAGCAGCAGCCCGGGGACCCCGCCGGCGCCCCGGGCGCCCACCACGACCATCGCGGCGCCGCGGCCATGCTCGCAGAGCACGGCCGCGGCCCGGCCGCCGGCCAGCAGCGGCACGACGCCGTCGCCCCGCCGGGCATCCCTGGCCAGGCGCAGGCCCCGTTCCATCAGGCGCCCGGCGCCCGGGGCCCTGTTCCGGCCGCCGGGCACAGGCAGGACTCCGGCAGGCTCCTGTCCTGGCCGTCCGGCCCGCGGCGTGGCAGACGATGAGCGGCACCCCGCGCTCGCGGGCCTCCCGGGCCGCCCAGCCCAGTGCCCTCTCGCTGGCCGCCGATCCGTCAAAGCCGGCCACGATGGCCGCTGATTCCGTCATCGCCGTGCCTCCCTCACATGTGCCGCGCGCCGCTCACGGCAGGCGGGTCCACCTCGGCCCGGTGGCGCTCCAGGCCCGCTCCCACCCGGTCATCCGCCGGCGGTTCAGCTCCAGGCGCACGCAGCCGGCGACCACGAGAAGGAACGCGGCCAGGCCAGCCGGCGGGCCCAGGGCCATCAGGGCCGCGTTGGAGCCGACCTGCCAGCCGGTCACCGGCGGGGCGACCTGGTGCCCGGCCGGGTCAACCCAGATGCTGACCCGCTCGCCAGAGTCGCCGGGGGAGGTGGCAGTCGCGGGGACGATCCCGGTGCGCGGCTGCCCGTCGGGTGCCCGCCAGCGGGCGACGAGGCCCGGGTCGGCCCATCCGCCGGATCCGCTCGCGGCCCGCAGCACCGTGGCCGTCACCGGCCGCCAGGTCCGCTGGGCCTGCTGCACCTGCACGTCCGCGCGGTACACCGCGCGGCCGGTGATCAGGCCGATGACCGGGGCCGTGATGAGGAACACCACGGCCAGCCCGGTCCAGATGCCCGCCTCGATCCGGTCGGATCGGCGGAGGAGGGGGTTGTCATCGCGGCCCAGGGCCCGCGCGGGCCAGGCCAGAATCCGCTTCATCGGGCGTCCCTCGCATCAGGTCAGTGTTTCCTATACCCCTACGGTGACCTGGGCTGGCGCGCCCGGTCACGGGCAGGAAAGCCCCTTCCGTCGGGACCTTCGGCCCGGCCGCGCCGAGACGGGACGCCAGCCCCGGCGCGGGGTGACCTTCTGCCCTGCCCGGCATCCGGGCCGCCGCGCAGACTAGGGAGAGGTCGCGCAGGCGGCGGGCGCCGGGCTGGTCGCCCGGACAGCCCCGGTGAGGGTAGGAGCGATGGAGCAGACAACGCGCACGCACGTCATCCTGGTGGGGGTCAGCAGCTCCCCGGCCTCGGCCGCCGCCCTGCGCTGGGCCTGGGCCGAGGCGGGGCGCCGGCATGCGGCGCTGGAGATCGTCCGGGCCTGGGACCCCGAGGACGCGGATGCCAGCCTGGCGCCGGGCGCCCGGATGGCTCCGGATGCTATGCGCCTGGCCGCGGCCCGCGCCCTGACCGCCATGCTGCAGGAGGTCTTCGGCGCGTGCCTGCCGGACGGGACCACCGCCGAGCTGGCCGAGGGCGTGGCGGAGCGCGTGCTGGCTCGCCGCTCAGCCGGTGCTGAGCTGCTCGTCCTGGGCTGCGCCGCCCCGCCAGGGGGTGCCGCCCGGTCAGCCGGGCCGGTCGTCCGCAGCTGCCTGGCCCGCGCCTGCTGCCCGGTGGTGGTGGTGAGCCCGGCGCCCGCGCCGGTCCCGGCCTGGCGAGTTCACTCCGTCCAGGGTCGCGGCGTGATCCGGGACGTAGGACTGGGACTCGCGCGGCGCCCGCACGTACCCGCTCGGCCGCGGCCGCGGCGGCAGGCTGAGGGGCAGCCGCTGAACCTGGCGGTAGGGGATGCTGCTCAGCAGGTGCGCGATCATGTTGACCCGCGCGCTGCGCTTGTCCTCGCCCTCTACCACGTGCCACGGGGCCTCGGGGATGTCGGTGCGGGCGAGCATCTCGTCCTTGGCCCGCGAGTAGTCCTCCCACCGGGTGATCGACTCCAGGTCCATCGGCGAGAGCTTCCACTGCCGCATCGGGTCCTCCAGGCGGGCGCGGAACCGCCGCTCCTGCTCCTCGTCGCTGACCGAGAACCAGTACTTGCGCAGCAGGATGCCGTCTTCCACCAGCAGGCGCTCGAAGACCGGGCACTGGCGCAGGAACCGCCCGTATTCCTCCCCGGTGCAAAAGCCCATGACATGCTCCACGCCCGCCCGGTTGTACCAGCTCCGGTCAAACAGGACGATCTCCCCGGCGGCGGGCAGGTGGCCGATGTAGCGCTGGAAGTACCAGCGGGTCTGATCGCGGCCGGACGGCACGGGCAGCGCGACGATCCGAGCCACCCGCGGGTTGAGGTACTCGGTGACGCGCTTGATGGTGCTGCCCTTGCCGGCCGCGTCGCGGCCCTCGAAGATCACGACGAGGCGCGCGCCCTCGACCCGGACCCATTCCTGGAGCGTCACCAGCTCGGCCTGCAGCCGGAACAGCTCCTTCTCGTACACCTTGCGGGGCAGGCGGCCCCGCCTGTCGTCGTGGCTCACGCCGCTGCGCTCCCTCCGCGGGCGGGCCCGCCCGGGTGGCGGGCCTCCGCTCGTGTCATTCCCCGGCCAGGTCCCGGCGGGCGAACGCGGCGCACCCGGCGGCGGCCGCCGCCACGGCCAGGGCGATGAGGACCGCGGAGCTCCGCCAGGCGGGGGCGGCCTGCGGCGCGGCGCCGAGGTAATGGAACAGCGAGGTGTCGGCCAGCCAGCGGGCCGACCGGGCCGCCCCGCCGGCGATCTCGGCGAGTACCGACCAGGCCAGGGCGCCGTAGGTCACCGCGCCCGCGGCCCTCGGCCAGGCGCCGGCGGCCAGCACCCCGATGCCGGTCAGGCACAGGGCCGGGGGGACGGCGTTCAGCCCGGCGCCGAGCAGGTCGGCCAGGCTCACCCCGGCGCCCTGGCTGGCGGCCCCGGCCCAGGTCAGGAGTCCGGCCAGCAGGCCCCCGGCGGCGATGACCGCGGCGGCGAGCACCGCTCGGGCGGCCAGCCACCGGCCGCGCCCGACCGGCCGGGCCAGCAGGTTATCCAGCCGGCCAGCGGCCTCCTCGCCCCGCAGCGCGGTGACCTGGCCGGCCGCCACCAGGGCCAGGATCCAGGCGACGCTGAGGAAGGCGAACCCCAGGAAGGCCGCGGCGCTGGCGCCGTGCACGCCGAGCCGCGCGAACACCGCCGTCGCCCCGGCCGAGCTGGTCAGGGCCTGCCCCCCGGTCCGGGCCAGGCTGCCGACGAGCAGCCCCCACGCCGCGATCCCGGCGGCCCAGGCCAGCAGCGACGGGGCCGCCAGCCGGGCGGCCAGGCCCTCCGGGCGGCCCAGCAGCCAGGTCCGCGACCGCCGGCCAGGCCGGGCCGGCCACAGGCTCGCCCCGGTGTCCCGCCGCCCCGCCAGGTACACGGCGAGGCCGGCCGCCGCGATGGTGAACGCCGCGATCGGGATGATCGCGGACGGCCGGGGGCGGCTGAGGGGGGCTAGGTCCTCGACCCAGCCCAGCGGCGTTGCCCAGCGCAGCCAGGCCAGCCCGGTGCCCGCGTCGGCCACCATGCGCAGGGCATAGCTAGCCCCGAGCGCCGCGCCCGCGTAGCCGGCCGCCTGGCGGCGGGTGCTGGCGAGCTGGCTGGCCAGGGCTCCGACGGCCAGGAACATGGCGGCCGGGGCGGCCAGGGCCATGGCGTAGAACAGCATCGGGCCAGGCGCGATGCCCACCTTCGGCAGTCGGCCGGCGGCCACCGTCACGGCCGCGGTGACCGTCCACAGCGCGGCCAGTCCGGCGCCCAGGCCGGCCAGGGCCTGCGCCGCGCCGCCGCGGGGGGTCACCTGGCCCGCCAGCAGCAGCTCCCAGCGCCCGGCGTCCTCCTCCCCGCGCAGCAGCCGGGTGCCCGTGAGCAGGCCCCACACCGCCCCGATGATGACCAGGAACATCATGGTCTTCCAGGCCGTGTACCCGGCCACGGTCGCTATGGCGCGGGCCGGGCCGTCGATCGCGGCCAGCCCGGCGTTGGCGCTGAACAGCCCGGCGACCCGGGCGCGCTGGGCCGCTGTCGGGTAAGCCGAGGCGAAGCTCACGGCCGACGCGGTGACGGTCAGGCCGAAGACCCACCCCCACAGCGCGCCGGACCGGACGGCCCGCAGGGCGGTCCGGCCCGCGATCACCCGCGCGGGCCGAGGCCGGCCGCCGCGGCCGGCGGCGACGCTAGCGGACATGAGCGGGCTCCCTGGTATCCGCGCTCGCCCCGTAGCGGGCGAGGAACAGCTCCTCCAGCGACGGCTCGCGGCTGAGCAGCCCGCGGGCACCCGCGGCAGCCAGCACCGCGAGCAGCGGCTGCACGGAGCCGCGCACCTGGCACCGGACGACGGGACCGTCGACCCGGACCGCGCTCACCCCGTCCACCTCGGCCAGGTCGGGCACCGGGCCGTTGAACGTGGCCTCCACGCTCAGCGCGGCCAGGTGGCGGAGCTGGGCCAGCGAGCCGGTCTCGACCAGCTCGCCGTCGCGCAGGATGGCCACCCGGTCGCACAGGGCCTCGGCCTCGCTGAGCAGGTGCGAGGACAGGAACACGGCCTGCCCGCGGTCGCGGGCCTCCCGGACGCAGTACCGGAACTCCTGCTCCATCAGGGGATCCAGGCCGCTGGCGGGCTCGTCCAGCAGCAGCAGGTCCGCTCTGGTCATGAGCGCCGCGATCAGGGCCAGCTTCTGGCCGGCCGCCCTTGGAGTAGGCGCGCACCCGGCAGCCCGGATCGAGGCGGAAGCGGCTGATCAGCTCGTCGCGGTAAGCGGCGTCGGTGCGGCCGGCACCCGGCCCAGCAGGTGCAGGGTCTCCATGCCGGTGAGCGCGGGCCACAGGCTGACCTCGCCCGCGACGTAGGCCAGCCGCCGGTGGGCGGCCACCGCCTGCCGCTGGCAGTCGAGCCCGAAGATCTCGGCGCGGCCGGCGTTGGGCCGGGCCAGGCCGAGCAGCAGCCGGATGGTGGTCGTCTTGCCGGACCCGTTCGGGCCGAGGTAGCCGACGACCTCGCCCGGCGCCACGGCCAGGTCCAGGCCGCGCAGGGCCTGGACGTGACCGTAGCTCTTGGACAATCCCTCCGTGCGGATGGCGGGGGCATTCATGGCCGGCTTCCTCAGCTCGACAGTCGCCGGATCGGGCCGGGCCGAGATCGGGGCCGGGGCCGGGGCCGGGGCGCCGTTCTGGACCTGCCGGATGCTGGCGGCCCGCTCGCGGGAAAGGAACGAGCCCAGTTCCTCGATGGTGCTCATCAGCGGCGACGGGAACACCACCGTGGTGTTCTTGTCCGCGCCGATCTCCACCAGGCTCTGCAGGTTGCGCAGCTGCAGGGCCAGGGGGTGGGCCATCATCGTGTCCGACGCGGCGCCCAGGGCCGCCGCGGCCAGGGACTCGCCCTCGGCGTTGATGATCTTGGCGCGCTTCTCCCGCTCGGCCTCGGCCTGGCGGGCCATAGCCCGCTTCATGCTGTCGGGAAGCTGGATGTCCTTGAGCTCCACCAGCGTCACCTCCACGCCCCACTCGGTCGTGGTGGCATCCAGGATCTGCCGGATGTCCAGGTTGATCGCATCGGTCTCGGACAGGGTCTGATCCAGGCTGTGCTGGCCGACGACCTTGCGCAGCGTGGTCTGGGCGATCTGGTTGATCGCGGAGCGCACGTCCTCGATCGCGATCACGGACCGGACCGCGTCCACCACCCGGTAGTACGCCACCGCGGAGATGTCCAGGCTGACGTTGTCGCGGGTGATGATGCCCTGCGACTGGATGGGCATCGTGACGACCCGCAGCGAGATCACGCGGAGGTTGTCGACAAACGGGATGATGAGCCGCAGGCCGGGATCCCGGGGACCGCGGAGCTTGCCGAACCGGAACAGCACGCCCTGCTCGTACTGCCGGACGATCCGCACCGCCAGCCCGAGCACGATGAGGATCAGCACGGCCAGCGCCACTAGCGCGCCAATAAGTGTACTCATTATGGTTCCCTCTCCTGCGACGCTTCCCCGCCCGCCGGGCGGTCCGGTGCGGGGCGGCCGGTGCCGGCCGGGTGAGACGCCGGGACAACCCGGGCGTACTCGCCGGGGACGACCATCGCCAGATGGCCGCTGCGCAGCCACCGGACGACGTAGGGCGGCTGGCCGTCATCGCCCAGCACGCCCACGATCAGGCCGACGCTGCTGCTGCCGGCCGGCCAGTAGCCGGTCTCCCACCTGCGCTCGCATCGACGTCACCTCGCCATCCCCGGTTGTCGCCTCAGCGTGCCGCGCGGGGCGGGAGATGTCCGGGGTCGTCGTACCCGTGCCGGGGGGACGTTGGGCCCATGCGCGGGGGCGGCCGGCGGCCAGTGACCAAGGTCCCGGCAGCGCGGGACCCGCTCGGCCCTGCGGCCGGCCGGGCGGACGGTGCTCTGCTGGTGCCGCGGGCCGCCCGCCGGGCGACGTTCCCGGCCCGGCCCGGACGGGAAGGACCGCCCTATGACCTGCACGCTGCACGTGGCCTGGGATGAGCGGCTGACGGAGTATGACTTCGGCCCCGGGCACCCGATGGCACCGGTCCGGGTGAAGCTGACCATGGAGCTGGCGCTCGCGTTCGGCGTGCTGCACGGCGGTGGCGTCACCGTCGCGTCCCCGCCCGCGGCCACCATGGACGAGCTTGCCCTGGTTCACGACCCCGGCTACATCGAGATGGTCCGGGCCGCCGGTCATCTCGCGGCCCGCGCCCGCATGACTGCCGCGGCCCGCACGTCAGGCTCGGCGGACACTGCGGACACTGCGGACGCGGCCGAGCTCGCGCGGCTGCGCCGGGCGGCGGCGCTGTTCGGCCTGGGCACCGACGATGACCCGATCTTCCCGGACATGCACGAGGCCGCGGCCCGCGCGGCCGGCGCCACCCTGGCCGCCGCGCGGGCGGTGTGGTCCGGCGACGCCGACCACGGCGCCAGCATCAGCGGCGGCCTGCATCACGCCATGCGCGCGGCGGCGTCGGGGTTCTGCGTGTACAACGACCCCGCCATCGCCATCGCCTGGCTGCTGGGCCAGGGCGCCGAGCGGGTCGCCTACGTCGACATCGACGTGCACCACGGCGACGGCGTCCAGGCCGCGTTCTGGGATGACCCCCGGGTGCTCACGATCAGCCTGCACGAGGACCCGGCCACGCTGTTCCCCGGCACGGGCCGGTCGCGGGAGGCCGGCGGCCCGCGGGCACCCGGCAGCGCGGTCAACATCCCGGTCCCGGCCGGCACCGGCAGCAGCGGGTGGCTGCGCGCCCTGCACGCCGTGGTGCCGCCGCTGCTGCGCCAGTTCCGGCCCGAGATCCTGGTCAGCCAGCACGGCTGCGACACCCACTGGAGCGACCCGCTGGCCGACCTGAACGTCACGATCGACGCCCAGCGCCTGGCCCACGCCGCGCTGCACGGCCTGGCCCACGAGACGGCCTGCGGCCGCTGGCTGCTCACCGGCGGCGGCGGGTACCAGCTAGTCCAGGTGGTGCCCCGGTCCTGGACCCACCTCCTGGCCGAGGCGGCCGGGCGCCCGCTGGACCCGGCCGCGCTGACGCCCGGAATCTGGCGGGAGTACGTGAGCTGGGCGACCACCGAGCAGGCACCCGAGCTGATGACGGAGGGCGACCCGGCCCGGTTCGTCCCGTTCGACTGGGGCTATGACCCGGGCGACCCGCTGGACCAGGCCATCCTGGCTACCCGGCAGGCAGTGTTCCCGCAGCACGGGCTCATGCCGCACCCGTGACCGCGCGGGCCTGGCGGGCGATCTCGGCGTCCTCGCGGGCGGTGACCCGCAGCACCCGGACCGACGCCCCGGCCGGGCTGATCTCGGCGTCCCCGGCGGCCGCCTGATTGCGGGCGGGATCCACGGCGACGCCGAGGAACCCCAGGCCGTCAGCGGCCCCGGCCCGGATGGCCGGGTCGTGCTCGCCGATCCCGCCGGTGAACACCAGCGCGTCCAGCCCGTCCAGGGCGGCGGCCATCGCGGCGATCTCGCGGCGCAGCCGGTGCAGGTACACCTCGATGGCCGCCGCGGCGGCGCGGTCCCCGCGAGCAGCGGCGGCGCGCACGTCCCGCAGGTCCCCGGACCCGTCCGGCAGCCCGGCCAGCCCGGACAGGCCCGACCGGTGCTCCAGGCCGTCGCTGAGCTCGGCGGCGGTCAGCCCGCCATGCTCCAGCAGCCAGGTCAGCAGCCCCGGGTCGACGCTGCCGCTGCGGGTCGCCATGACCAGGCCCTCCAGCGGCGTGAAGCCCATCGTGGTGTCCACGCTGACGCCGCCCGCGACCGCCGCCAGCGACGCGCCCGCCCCCAGGTGACAGGTCACCACCCGCAGGTCCGCCGCGCCCAGTATCTCGGCGGCGCGGCGGGCGGCCCAGGCGTGCGACAGGCCGTGGAACCCGTACCGGCGCAGCCCGAACCGGGCGGTCCAGTCGCCGGGCAGCGCGTACGCGGCGGCGGCGGGCGGCAGCGTGGCGTGGAACGCGGTGTCGAAGCAGGCCACGGCCGGGACGCCGGGCAGCAGCGCGGCCACGGCCGCGATGCCGGCCAGCGACCGGGGCTGGTGCAGCGGAGCCAGGCTGGACAGTTCCCGGATGGCGGCCAGCACCTGGTCATCGATCAGCGCCGGGCCGGCGAACCGGCGCCCGCCGTGGACAACCCGGTGGCCGGCGAGGGTGATTCCGGCGGCCTGCCGCGTTACGAATGATGCGAGCTCGCGGTGATCGGGGCGGCCGTCCCAGCGGTCCAGGGCCAGCGCATCTACGACCTGGCCGCCGGCGTCCAGCACGCTGGCCTTCAGGCTGCTGGACCCGGCGTTGAGGACCAGGACGCCGGTCACTGGGCGATGCCGGCCGTCCCGCCGGCCGGAACGGCGGGGCTCACCACGGGCCGGGCGGCCTGCCCCGCGCCGCCGGGCCACGTCCAGTTGGCGACCTCGGGCAGGTCATCGCCGTGCTGGCGGGTCCAGGTGTGGTGGCGGGCCAGGGTGTCGGCCATCAGCTGGCGCAGCCGGGAAGCCTGCCGGTCCAGGCCGGAGACCCGGTCGATCACGTCCATGACCAGGTGATACCGGTCCATGTCGTTCATCACGACCATGTCGAACGGCGTGGTCGTGGTGCCCTCCTCCTTGTAGCCGCGCACGTGGAAGTTGTCGTGGCCGGCCCGGCGGTAGGTGAGGCGGTGAATGAGCCACGGGTAGCCGTGGTAGGCGAAGATCACCGGCGTGCCCGGCGGGAACAGCGCGTCGAACGCGGGGTCGGTCATCCCGTGGGGGTGCTCGGTGTCGGGCTGCAGGCGCATCAGGTCGACCACGTTGACCACGCGGACGGCCAGGCGGGGCAGGTGCTCGCGGAGGATGCTGGCGGCGGCCAGCACCTCCAGCGTGGGCACGTCCCCGGCGCAGCCCAGCACCACGTCCGGGGGCGCGCCGTCGCCGTCGGTGCTGGCCCATTCCCAGATCCCGGCGCCCCGCGCGCAGTGCAGCACCGCCGCCTCGGCGTCCAGCCAGTCGGGGCTGGGCTGCTTGCCGGCCACGATCACGTTCACGTAGTCGCGGCTGCGCAGGCAGTGGTCCGCCACCGACAGCAGGGTGTTGGTGTCCGGCGGCAGGTAGACCCGGACGACCTCGGCCTTCTTGTTCATCACGTGGTCGATGAAGCCCGGGTCCTGGTGGGAGAACCCATTGTGGTCCTGGCGCCACACATGCGAGGTGAGCAGGTAGTTCAGCGACGCGACGGGCCGCCGCCAGGGCAGGTGCCGGGACACCTTCAGCCACTTGGCGTGCTGGTTGAACATCGAGTCGATGATGTGGATGAACGCCTCGTAGCAGGAGAACAGGCCGTGCCGGCCGGTCAGCAGGTAGCCCTCCAGCCAGCCCTCGCAGGAGTGCTCGGACAGGATCTCCATCACCCGGCCGTCGGCGGCCAGGTGCTGGTCCACCGGCAGCGTGGCCTCCTCCCAGGTCTTGCCCGTGACCTCCAGCAGCGCGCCCAGCCGGTTGGACTCGGTCTCGTCCGGGCCGACGACCCGGAAGTTGCGGTGCGCGAGGTTGCGGGCCATCACGTCGCGCAGCCACCCGCCGAGGACCCGGGTCGGCTCGGACTGGTGCGCGCCGGGCAGCACCACCGGCACGGCGTACTCGCGGAAGTCGGGCAGGTCCAGGTCGCGCAGCAGCAGGCCGCCGTTGGCGTGCGGGCTGGAGCCCAGCCGGGCGTTCCCGAGCGGAACCAGGCCCAGCAGGTCGGCGTGCGGCGCCCCGTCCTCGCCGAACAGTTCCTGCGGGCGGTAGGACCGGAGCCATTCCTCCAGCTGGGCCAGGTGCGCCGGGTTAGTACGGACCTCGGCCAGCGGCACCTGGTGCGCCCGCCACGTCCCTTCCACCGGCAGGCCGTCCACCACCTTGGGGCCGGTCCAGCCCTTGGGCGTGCGCAGCACCAGCACCGGCCAGGCCGCCGGCGTCACGGCCCCGCTCTCGGACCGGGCGGCCGCCTGGATGCGCCGGATGTCCGCGACCGCGCCGTCCAGGGCCACGGCCATCCGCTCGTGCATCGGGCCGGGCTCGTCGCCGGCCACCCAGACCGGGGCGTAGCCGTACCCGCGCAGCAGCGCCTCCAGCTCCTCGTCGGGGATCCGGGCCAGCACGGTCGGGTTGGCGATCTTCCAGCCGTTCAGGTGCAGGATCGGCAGCACCGCGCCGTCGGCCGCGGGGTTCAGGAACCGGTGCCCGTGCCAGCTGGTGGCCAGCGGCCCGGTCTCAGCCTCCCCGTCCCCGACCACGCAGGTCACGATCAGGTCCGGGTTGTCCAGCGCGGCGCCGAACGCGTGGGACAGCGAGTACCCCAGCTCGCCGCCCTCGTGGATCGAGCCCGGCGTCTGCGGCGCGACGTGGCTGGGCACGCCGCCGGGGAAGGAGAACTGCCGGAACAGCGTCCGCATCCCGGCCGCGTCCTGCCCGATGCTGGGGTACACCTCGGAGTACGAGCCGTCCAGCCACGTGCCCGCCAGCGCGGCCGGCCCGCCGTGGCCAGGGCCGATCACGCACATCATCTCCAGGCCGTGCCGGGTGATCACCCGGTTCAGGTGCGCCCAGACGAACGTCAGGCCCGGCGAGGTACCCCAGTGGCCCAGCAGCCGGGGCTTGATGTGCTCCGGGCGCAGCGGCTCGGTCAGCAGCGGGTTGTCCAGCAGGTAGATCTGGCCGGCGGACAGGTAGTTCGCGGCTCGCCAGTAGCGGTCCAGCGTCGCCGCCTCCGCCGCGGTCAGCCGGTCCGTCGTCGGCTCGCGCTCCGCACTGATCATTACACCGCTCCTTCGTGTGGGCACTCGGTCAGCACGCTGACGGGATCATGCGACATCCCGGTGAACAGGTCGCCACGGCCCGGCTCGCCTTCGTCCAGTGAACGCCGGGCCGCCCGGCCGCGGCAGGGCCGATGGTCCCCGCCGCGGGGCCTCCTGGTCCCGGAGCGGGCTGATCGCCGCGGCGAGGGACTTCAGCCCGGATCGCGGGACCAACGTCCCCTAGCCTGCGGCGGCTCAAGGTGGTTACCTGCTGTTCATGTTCGTTGGTGACGAGGTCCTCGTGGACGCGAGTTTCGCGGCCGCCCGGGCCGGGCTGGCGCGCCTGGCCCGGGCCGGGCTACTCGAAGCAGCCCGGGACGCCCTCGGTCAGGCTAGCGGCGTCGCGGCCGACGGGCTGGCCGGCGGGCCGCAGCCAACCACGGTCCAGGTGCGGCGGCTCGCCCGGCCCGGCGACGCCGTGGGCCTGGCGATCCGCTGGGAGATGTCCCGGCCGGACGGCAGCCTGTTCCCGGCTCTCGACGCCGATCTGGTCGCGACGCCCGCCGCCAGCGGCACGCTGCTGACGCTGTCCGGCAGCTACCGGACTGGCGGCCCGGAACCGGATCAGGCGGTCGTTGCCCGCGTGGCGGCGGTCATCCGCCGGTTCCTCGGCCTCGTCGCGGCTGATATCGCCGGCCACGCCGGGCCGGTACCCAGGCGGGCCGCCATGCCGTGCGTGCCCGACCCGCCCTAGCGCTGCCCCGCAGCGGGCGGCCACGACCGGCCGCCGCGGGCGAAGCCGCGCTCCCGGATATCCGCGATGGTGTCATCCAGCTCGCTGATCGCCGCCGCGATGCGCTCGCGGGCCTCCTCGCCAGGCAGGCCGGCGGCGGCCTGCAGGCTCATCCCGACCCGGAACAGGCCGGCGACCACCCGGTCCAGCAGCTTCCGCTCCTCGGCGTCCCGGTCGGCGGCGACCGCGCGGGCCAGCCCGGCGAGATCCTGGCCGCGCCAGGGCTGCCCCGCCTCGCGGACCACGGCCAGGACGAGCGCGCCGTTGCTGGTGGTTACCGGGCTGAGGCTGATCGTGACGGGGATGGTAGCCCCGTCCTTGCGCCGTCCCGGCAGCGGCGCGCGGTCACCCATCAGCAGCGGTCGCGCCGACCGGAGGTAGCCGTCCCGGAGTCGTCGGTGCGCGGCGGCGAGATCGTCGGGGACCAGGATCTCTACCGGCTGGCCGGTCAGCTCCGCTGGCGTATAGCCGAACATCTCCGCGCACCGGCGGCTGGCCAGGACGATCTCGCCGTCCGAGGCGACCAGGGCGAGCCCGTCGCCCAGCGCCTCGATCACCTGCCACAGCACCGCCCCGCTGATGGTGCCCGGGCCGTGCTCTCCCGCTGCCTCCCCGGCGGGAGCCAGGACCGGCCCGACCGGCTCGCCGTCGGACAGTGCCGCCGGGACCGAGCCGTACACGCCAGCCAGCCGGTCCAGGCCCTCCAGGCTGAGCACCCGCCGGACACCGGGAGCAGGTGCGACCAGCCGCAGCAGGGCGCCGCCAGTCACTACCCGCCGGTGCGCCCAGGCCAGAGCCTCAGCCTCGGCGTGGTCACAGGACAGCATGCCCGACAGGTCGATGATCACCACCCGTGCGCCGCCGCCCACCGCCGCCGCGACCTGGTCTCGGAACGGATCGGTGCTCTCAGGTCTCACGAACCGCACGATGGCCTGCCGGCCTTGCCACTCGACCTGGCTGGCGTCCTCGGACATGGCGGCGCTCCCTGGCAGCAGCGGCGGACCTGCCCCAAGATCCTACGGCCTGCTGACCGCCGGGCAGGGCATTTGTCCCGGCCAGCACCGGGACTACCATGTTCGGGTCCGGCGGGTTCCTGACAGGAGCGGTCCGTGGAGCGTCGAGAGCGCAGCTCGCTGGTCCCGCACCTGCGGCTGGATGAGCTGGTCGGTGAGCTGCAAGCACGCCTGCAGTCGGTGCTGGCCATCCGGGACCGGGTCGACGCGCTGCTCGAGGCCGTGGTCAGCGTCGGCAGCGAGCTTGAGCTTGAGTCCGTGCTGCGCCGGATCGTCGAGGCCGCGGTGGCCCTGGTGGACGCCCGGTACGGGGCGCTCGGGGTGGTCGGGGAGAACGGGCGGCTGGCCGAGTTCATCCCGGTGGGCCTCGACGAGGCCCAGGTCGCCGCTATTGAACGCTGGCCGGAGGGCCGGGGCCTGCTCGGCGAGCTGGTCACCTCCCCGCGGATACTGCGCATCCCGGACATCGCGGCGCACCCGCAGTCATCCGGGTTCCCGGCCGGGCACCCGCCGATGCGGGCGTTCCTCGGCGCGCCGGTCCAGGTCCGCGGGAAGGTGTACGGCAACCTCTACCTGACCGACAAGCGCGGCGGCGAGCCGTTCGACGAGGACGACGAGGCTCTGCTGGTGGCCCTGGCCGCCGCGGCGGGCGCCGCGGTGGACAAGGCCCGGCTCTACGACGAGGCCCGCCGCCAGCAGCAGTGGCTGCGGGCCAGCGGCGAGGTGACCCGGCGGCTGCTGTTCGGCGACCCGCCCGCCGAGGTCCTCCAGCTGACCACGGACCTGGTCCTGGAGATGACCGGCGCCGACCTCGTGGTGCTGGCGGTGCCCCGCGGCGCCGGCGACCATCTCGTCATCGAGCAGGCCAGCGGGCCGCGCGCCAGCGAGGTGCTGGGCCTGGCGCTGCCGGTCCGGGCCTCGGCGTCGGGCGTGGTCATGGCCAGCGGCACGCCGCTGTCCGTGGTGGACTTCAGCACCGACGAGCGGGTGGCGAAGGCCGCCCGCGAGCACTGGGCCTCGGCCCGGCGGTGGTGTTCCCCCTCGGCCCGCCGGGCAAGGTCCGCGGCGTGCTGACCGCCGGGCGCTCGCCCGGCTCGCTGCCGCTGTCCGCCGAGGCCGTGGAGATGGCCACGACGTTCGCCGCGCAGGCCGGCATCGGGCTTGAGCTGGCCGCGCACCGGCAGGATGCCGAGCAGGTGGCCGTGCTCGCCGACCGGGACCGGATCGCCCGCGATCTGCATGACCTGGTCATCCAGCGGCTCTTCGCCACCGGGATGTCGCTGCAGGCCGCGTCCGGTGTCCTGCCGCCCGGACTGGGCACGGAGCGGGTCCGGCAGGCCGTCCAGTCCCTGGACGAGACCATCCGCGACATCCGGGCTTCCATCTTCACGCTGCAAGCCCATCCCGCGGACAACGGGCCGGGCCTGCGCGTCCAGATCCTGGCCGTAGTAGACGAGATGACCCGGGCCCTGGGCTTCGCCCCGTCGCTGCGCCTGGACGGCCGCCTCGATACGGCAGTCAGCCAGCCTGCCGCCGACGCGGTACTGGTCGCGCTCCGCGAGGCGCTGTCCAACGCTGCCCGGCACGCGAAGGCCAGCCAGGTCGACGTGACCGCCGAGGTCAACGGTGACCTGCTACTCGTCGTGCAGGACGACGGGGCCGGGTTCACCGACACCGGCCGGCGCAGCGGGCTCGGCAACCTCGCGGCCCGGGCCGCCGCGCTCGGCGGCACGATGCGGCTGCTGGCCGCCGAGGGCGGCGGAACCAGGATGGAGTGGCGGGTCCCGGCGGCGACGGTGCCCCCGGACTCGGCGCCCGGGCAGACGGGGGACCGCGACCCCAGCCGGGCCTAACCCGACTTTGGCCGGTCGCCCTGGCCGCCCTGAGTGCCGGACTGGAGGCGCGCGGCGTAGGCGGCGGCCTGCGTCCGCCGTTCCATGCCCAGTTTCGCGAACAGGGCCGAGACGTAGTTCTTGACCGTCTTCTCGGCCAGGAACATCCGCTCCCCGATCTGCCGGTTGGTCAGCCCCTCGCCGATCAGCTCGAGGATCCGCCGCTCCTGGGCGGTGAGCTCGGCCAGCGGATCCCGGCGCAGCGCCTGCTCCCGCATCCGGCGCATCACCCGGCTGGCCGCCTCCGGGTCCAGCAGCGAGTCCCCGGCGGCGATCGTGCGCACCGCCCCGACCAGGTCGGTACCGCCGATCTGCTTGAGCACGTAGCCGGACGCGCCCGCCATGATCGCGTCGAACAGCGCCTCATCGTCGCCGAACGAGGTCAGCATGAGGCAGGCCACCTCCGGCATCATCGACCGGATCTCCCGGCAGACGGTGACGCCGTCGCCGTCCGGCAGCCGGACGTCCAGGATGGCGACGTCGGGCCGCAGCGCCGGGATGCGGGCCAGCGCCGACTGGGCCGTGCCGGCCTCGCCGACTACCGTGATACCCGGCTCGGTCTCCAGCAGGTCGCGGACGCCCCGCCGGACGATTTCATGATCGTCGAGCAGGAACACGGTGATCGGCCGCGTGTCGCCCATGTGGCACCCTCCTACGCCGGAATGCTAGCGGGCCGACGGGACGATGACGACCGGGCCTGATGAGTGCCGGGCCAACTGGTCGGAGATTGATCCGAGCACCAGGTGCTCGAAGCCGCCTGCTCCGCGCGATCCGACGACTATCAAATCGGCGCCCTGGGATGCGTTGATGAGGGACTGGGCCGGGAACCCGCTGAAGGCCTCGATCGTGATCGCGGGGGGCTGGGCGTCGCCAAGCTCGCTGGCGGCGGTCGCGACGGCCTTGGAAACGGCCTCGCGGATCTGCGCGACGACCTCCGCGTGAGCGGCCCCGTGCACTCCGGCGACGATTCCGGGCATCTGGTCCTCCTCGGGGACTTCGCCCCCCGCGGGTGCCGGGGTGGCAGGGTTAGCTTCCGGCCAGGCGGGACCCGGCGGGCCGGGCATTTCGGGCCAGGCTCGCGGGTCCTTGGTCCCGGCCGGCCTACGGTCACCTGGCGGAGCCGCGCACAGCCGAGTGCCCCGCCGGGAGGGTGTGGCGGGGCACTCGGAGACCGGGCCAGCCCGAGCTACTTGGTGGTGGCCTGGGCGGGGGTGGCGAGCTTGGGGAAGATCTCGGCCTGGGGGGCGGAGCGGCGGGCGTGGATGAGGCCGAGCACCGACAGGATGAGCATCAGGGCGGCGCCGGCGAAGGCGGTGATGGCGGCGATGCCCATGATGGTCGCGATCTTGCCGAAGGCGTAGGCGTTGAGCAGCAGGCCGCGCAGCGTCTCGCCGCGGAACACGGTCTGGACCTGGGCGGCCAGCGCGGCGTTCTTGGGGTCGGCCAGGGACCTGGCGGACAGCTGGGCGTAGGTCTGGCCGCCGCCGATCTCCTTGAGGTGGTTGGCGATGAAGTGGTCGGCGTAGACCTCGGCCTGCGCGCCGGTGGTCATCAGCTGGCCGCCGTACTGGCGCATGGCCGCGAACTCCGGGGCCTTGACCGCCGCGCTGTTCGCCGGCGGGAAGTAGATCTTCTGGGCGGCGAGCTGGCTGTGCACCTCGCTGGTGACGAACGAGTGACCCCAGCCCAGCAGCACGCCGGCCACGATCAGGATCGCCGCGATCACCAGGCCGCCGGTGGCCGCCAGCATGTCAAAGGTCCTGCGTCGCATCTTGTGATGCCTCCTTATGCGGCGCCGACCTCAGCGGAACGGCGCGGGCTTCGTTATCTGGCCCCAGCCTGGCCCGCCGCCCGATCGGCCGGCAGGGCCGCGCGTCCCGTCACCTCGGGACCAAAGTCGGCACCTGTTGCGCCATTCGGTCGCTGCGCGCCCGGAACGCGTGAATGCCGCCAGGTGCTTACTGGCGGCAATCACGCTGGGCTAGGCAGCGGAGAGGGCGGCCTGGTTACCGGAACACAGCGTCCGTGATCCGGGCGCGGAAGAACTCGCCCGCAGCCTGGCGCTCGGAGCCCCGCCACCAGCCGGCGCGCAGGACTGACGGGATGGTGATCCCCGCGAACTCGGACTCGGCCTCGACCGACATCCCGAACGAATAGTGCCCGAAGGGCGCCCCGTCCGGGTTGCCCCAGCGCTTCATCTGCATCTCGAGCAGCTGACCGTCGTTCCCGACGGTCAGCTCGGCCGTCTCGGTGTACGGGCCGAACCGGAACGTGGCCGCGGCGGCACCGGGACACTCGCCGCGCACCCAGCTTGCCGCCGGGAACGCCGTCGGCAGCAGCGCTATCTCGCCCGTCATCCGACCGCAGGCGCTGCGGGCCACGTCGGGTCCCGACGCGGTCATGACCGGGAATAGCCCAAGCAGCCGCCAGGACATCTCGCCCGTTCCGCCGCTGAGCCGGTCGAAGCCAGTCACCGGAAGCCCGTCCACCCGAGCGTCGCGGCCCAGATATAGCCGTCCGGAGGCGCCAGTACCTGCCGGGCGGTGAAGGACCGCCACCGGCCAAGCCGGATCTCCCCCCGCATGGACAGCTCGACCGACCGCCACATCGGGGTTCCAGGCGAGATCGCATGGCCCAGCCAGCGCCGTGCCGCCTCCGGCAGCCCCGTCTGCATCGCGGAATCGAAGGTGGCCGGGCTGGCAGCGGGCTCGGCGAGATCATGCCAGTCCCGCCGGACGGGCCGGGCGCCCCGCGGTGCTGGGGTCCCGGCGGCCGACGGGCGGCGGGAGCGGATCATGGTGCCCGCTCCTCCCGCCGCACTCCCGGTGGCGCCGGCGTGACGTGGCCGGGTCATGGCTTAGGCCCCGGTCGTGATCCGCCGGCCCGTGACGCGAGCCGGGATGACGCGGATGAAGTGATTGCGCTCGCCGGGCGCCCAGGGCTCGAGGCCTGCCTGCCTGGCCGCCTTCTGCTCCTGGTCGGCGTCGAGGTGGTGAGCGGGACCCCGGACCAGGACGCTCCAGCCCTCGCGGGCGGCCTCGTCGAAGTGGTCGACCTCGAAGGCCACCCGGTACTCGCCGTGTGCGATCCCGGTCCGCAGGTCCTCCTCGGTCCGGCCGTCCTCCGTGGTCCGGAACAAGATGGCCCCGTCGACCAGCCGGTAGTTCACTGGCAGGACCGTCAAATCGAAGCTTCCGACGAACGCGATCCGGCCCACGCCGCCCGGCGAGATCAGCCGCAGGCACTCGGCTTCGTCTAGCTTCTCCAGAACTGGCTTGCCTTCCTCGATCACGGCGCGCTCCTTGGCTATGGGCGTTCCCGCCCGTGCTCTGTCCGGTGTCCATGTCCTGTGTCCATCAGACGGCGGCTAGGCCGCCGCGGGTTAGGGCCATTCGGCCCTGAGCACCCTGGCTTTGGCCCTGCCGGCCCGGCCCTGGTCAGAGCCGGGCGCGCCCGGTGCCGGGGCAGTCACGCAAGCGGTGATGAGCCGCGACGTGCTCTGGTTCAGCCAAGAGCCGCCATCGGCAGGACGAATGCCCTGAAGATGGCGGCTCTGACGCTTCCGCCGTGTCTGGCCGCTAGCTCGGGATAACGACCACCGGGCAGGTCCCGTGGTGGACTACCTGCGAGGCGACGGAGCCCAGCGAGCCCAGCCCGCCACCGCCGTGCTTCCCGACCACCAGCAGGTCGGCATCCTTCGCTGCGCCCAGCAGTTCGCGGGCGATGGCACCGGCGGAGACCGTGACCGTCAGCGACGCGGGCTGGCTGGCAAGCTGGCTCGTCACCTTTCGGGCGGCGTCCTCGACAAGCTGGCGCTCGGACTCCTGCTCCGACTTGTCCACCGGGTAGACGATGGAGCTTCCGGTCCAGAAGCTGACTGCCACCTGATGCACGTACACCACAGTCAGCGGCGCGTTGCGGTCCGCCGCCTCCTGCGCGGCCCACTGCAGCGCGGGGTGCGAGCCCGTCGAGCCGTCGACTCCTACCACGATTCCGGGCATCTTCCCGTTCCCTTCTTGATGCCAGCGGCCCGGCGGCCGCCGGCCCTGGACTCACCGTCCCGTCCGGGCCACCCGGCGCCCAGAGCCGATCGGGATACCAGGCTCGGGCCCTTGGTCCCGGATACCGTTACGGAGCCAGGCGGATGCGCCGGCCGGTGATCTGCTCGGGAATGATGCGCACATAGCAGTCGCGCTCCCCGCCGGCCCAGGTCACGATCTCGGGCAATCCGGCGTCGGCCAGGTCGCTGGCTGCAGTCAGCACCTCCGCGCGGCCGGTGACCAGGACGCTCCAGCCCTCGGCGAGCACGTCGTCCATGTGGTCGACTTCGAACGACACCTGCGGCCGGGCGGCTGCGCCGGCCGGGCCTGACCGGCCGGCGGTGCGGAACACGATGTCGCCGCCGAGCATGCGGTAGTTCACCGGTACCGCGGCCGGACCGCGGTCAGCGAGGTAGACGATCCGCCCGATCCCGCCCTCAGCCAGGTACGCACGGCACTCATCGGCGGTCAGGGGCTCGGGTTCGGGGGCGTGGTCCGGGCGCTGCTGGCCCGGCGCGCTGGTCAGGCCGCCGCCCAGCAGCACCGCCGGGCTGGTGCCCAGGGCCGAGGCCAGTCGGTCCAGGTCGCCCGGCGAGGGCCGGGGCGCCGGGCTGGTCTCCAGGTAGGTCAGGTAGCTGACGGACATGTCCGCCAGCCGAGCGGCCTCCGACCGGGTCAGGCCGGCCCGCTCGCGGTGATCGATGACGCGGCGTCCCAGGTCACCGCCGCCGAGCGGACTACTGCGCGTGTCCATCTCCGCCTCCAGTTCGGGAATGAGTCCCGCGGGCAGCGCTGCGCCGCCCCGGTTCTTCACCGTCAGCTGATCGCGCGGCGACACCGGGCGGGCAGAGGCGAACGGCCGCCGGCCAAGGACCAAGGTCCGCGGCCCGCCGACCTGGCGTCCTAAGCTTGTCGTTTAACCTGCTCGTTCGCGTCGTGCCTTGAGCGTGCGTTCCCTTCTGGTCGTTTTGCCGACGTCGTGGCGGGGTTCGGGGTGGCGGTTCCTTGAGCCTGGTGGCCGGCCGGGGCCGGGGCTGCCGGGTTTTGGTGCGCTGGCCAGGCAGGGCAGGGTCGCGCGGATGTTCCTGAATCCGCGGCGGACCCGGGCGGGGTGAGCCGGCCGGGTGGGGCGGGCCGTTCCCAGGGCAGGCGCAGGTCGGTGGCGAGTGGCCGGGCGAGCCGGAGCTGGGCTTGGGCGGTGATGATCAGCCAGGTCCACCGGTCCGCAGCACGGGGGTCGCGGATTTTGGGGGCGGTCCAGCCGAGGACCTGCTTGAACAGCCGGAAAGTGTGCTCCAGGTCGAAGCGGCGCAAGAACGCCTGCCAGCACCGGTCCGCCTCAGCGGGGGCGGCGCCGGTGCCGGACCACCACAGCCACACCGGCTTGGGAGCGCGGTCACCGGGCAGGTGATCAACCTGCAGCCGGATGAGGGTGCCCTCGATGACGGGCAGCGGGCCGTCGTGGTCCAGCCAGGCGGCCCGGTGGGTCAGCCGGGGGTGCACCCGGTCCCGGGCAGCCGCCACCGCTGTCCCATAGCGGGAGGTCACTGCGCTGGTCGTAACCTGGGCGTCCGGCCAGGTCGCCGGGTCCGCGAGGGCCAGTTCGCCGCCGTGCTTGCGGGGCCGGCCCCTCGTGTGAGGCTGGCGCGGCGGCGTGGGCAGCTGCATCACCCGGTCGCTGCGCAGCCGGCCCAGCACCTGGGCAGGCAGGTCCGCGAGCAGGAACGACAGCCGGGTCACGTCATAGCCCGCGTCGAAGATCACCAGGATGGCCGGGTCGCCGTTCCGCCAGTGCCCGGCGGCGATCAGCCGGGTGATGACATCGCGGACCCGGGCGGCGGCGACCGCGATGCCGTCGTCATCTGGGCCCAGGCGCACTGCGTCCGGCACCGCGGTCCAGGAGGTGCGGCCCGGCTCCAGCGCCGCGATCACTCCAGGGACAGCGCCAGGACGCTCGCGGGCAGGTCACCAAGGTAGCGGCGGCTGGTGACCACCACCACGCCGGCCGCCGACCCAGGCAGCAGCGGCGCCACCTGGTCGGTGCTCGCAGCATCATCCAGTACCAGCAGCACACGCTCCCCGGCCAGTTGGTTCCGCCACATCGCGGCGCGGGATTCCAGGTCTGGCGGGATGAACGGACCGCCGACGCCGTCGGCCGCCAGCAGGTTTGCCAGAATGTCCATTGGATTAGCTGGCCGCTGGCCAGTCGCATGGCCGCGCAGGTCCACGAAGAGCCGACGGCCCCGGAGGCGCTCGCTCGCTAAATGGGCAGCATGAATGGCCAGGGCCGTTTTCCCGACGCCGGGCATCCCGTCAATTGCGACTACGGTCACAGCCGGGATGCTGCTCGCCGCCACGGCTCGGCCGATCTCACTCACCTCCGCTTGCCGGCCGACGAATCCGGCCAGGTCCGCCGGGAGCGTGAAGGCCGGCGGCATGGGCGGACGGGGCGATAACACGATGTTGTACTGATCACCCGCGACCTGGTTGAACGTGGCGCTGTCGTGAACGCTGCCTGTCATGATCAGCTGAGAGATCTGGACCCGCTCGTCCGCCGTGAGCATCGGGGCTAGCACGCCATCTAAGATCTCCCGGAGTCGGTCAGCGACGTCCGGGTCATCCAGAAGCAGTTCCTGCAGTCGGCCCTGCCAGACCCGCTCCAATGCCTGCACCGCGCCCGACTGGCCAGACCGCCGCGCGGTGATCACCTGCTCGTGCAGGCGCTCCAGGTCAGCCTCGGCTGCCGACCTGCGAGCGGGCCGCATGCGATGCCATAACGCGAGGACCGCCGCCTTGGCCTCCTGCCAGCTATCCGTCGCCATCGCTGCTATCAGGGCCGCGCCGAATGCCTCAATGATCGAGTCCACAATGCGGCCCTCCCCGCGACGCACCCCTAGCTGCCATGCCATGCTCCCCGAAACGTGATCTCCGGGGCAGTCCCCGGCGTTTGCTCCTCAGACCGGCGGCATCCCTGGGCAGTCCGCTGCGACCGTGCAGCATCGCGTGACGGCCCGTCACCCGGCAGCCGTGTGAGCAGGCAGCGACGGCCAGGCAGCGCGGCACGTGGCCAAGGCAGGCCCAGGCGATCGCACTGGTGCCTCAGGGACATGCGGGCAAGCTCCGAGGTGACGTGGACCACGGTACGGAAGCTCCCGGTCACCTCGCCCATGACCGACAACGCGCACCCCTCCGGACCCTGGCGTCTCCGCGCGGGCCGACCAGTGCGCCCGGGCGGGCCGACTGGAACCACCGTACCCGCCGACCACGCGACGAGGCAGGGGACAGCACGAGAGGGCCACCAGGATAGGAGCAACGTACTGCCCCCCAGAACAGGCCAGGCAGACCGTCGCCCGCGCCGGGCAGACCCACGGCCACGGCGCTCAAAGACCAGGACAGGCGCCAGACGGGCAAGCCCGTTACCTGCAGCGGTACGCGCTCCGCGGCGGCCATCAGGCTGCCGGCCAGCAGGTGCCCCGGGCCGCCCGCGCCTTCCACAGCCCGGGTACGCTCCGGCCAGGCCGCGGCCCGGGCCAGCAGCCGCTCCGCCTGAGCAGCCGAGGCCTGGACCCGCACCTGGCCGGCAGGCGCCTCGTCCGCGCCCGGCTGCCACTGCCGTGCGGGATCCCTTGTGCGGATCCACGCCGATCATCATCACTGACATGACCTGTCCCTTTCCCGCGCTCGCGCCCAGACGGGACCGCGGCGGGCATGCCTTATTCCGGATCGGTGATCGTCGCGCCTCTTACGAGCCACGCCACGGCAGAACCCGGCAGGCCTGGCACGTCGACCGGAAGCCAGGCCGTAGGCCGGCAGCGGATCTGAGAGCCAGTCCCGCCGGGTCCCTGAACGCTACGACCAGGCCGCAGCGGCAGCACCCGACTCTGCAATAAGGCGGATCCCGCGCGCCCGCCGTTCAACAGCGCGGATCGCGGAGCGTGAGCGGCTCTCGGCCGATGGGGTGAACGGAACGCCGATTACGAGTGATTGCCAGTAGCCACTTCTGTGTCCGCCGGCGCGCACAGAATAGCCGAGTCTGAATGGGCACACCTTTATTGGTCACGTCTTATACAGGGCCGAGGTCCAGATGAGCAGGAGCGTGCTGACCAGGGTGTCCTGGTTGTCGAAGGGCGGGGTGCTGGTCGCGGCGAGGTAGTAGAGCCGCTCGCCGAGCCAGGTGAGGGCGCTTGCTACCGCTGCGATGTCCTGGCCGGCGAGGTTCTGCCGCGCCCGCGGGTCGGCGGTGATCTGGGCGATGGTGGCGTCGGTGAAGGTCTGCATCTGCGCGAGCCACAGCGCGGTGAGGCGGGGGTCAGTGCGCCAGTTTTCGACGATGGCCCGCAGGACTGGCGCGCTGGCCTGCCACAGCTCGGCTCCGGCGGTTATCCCGGCTCGCAGCGCGGCGACCGGGTCGGCGGGATTGGCCAGCCAGGGCTCCGCGGCGGCGTGACCTTGGCTGACAGCGCGCTGGACGAGCTCGCACAGGACGGCCTGCTTGCTGTCGAAGTAGAAGTAGAAGCTACCCCGGGACACTCCCGCCGCGCTCAGGATGTCGCTGACAGCCAGATCTCCGAAGGAACGGTCAGCGAGCAGCAAGCTCGTCGCGGCCAGGATCGTCTCGCGCAGGTCCGGACCTGCTCCGGGCGGGCGCGGTGCCCGGCGGCCGTGCTGACGCCGCTGCCGGCCGGGCTTGGCGGCTCGGCAGGACGCGCGGTGTTCGGCATGGCCACACGGTATCATCTTTGTGTATATACATCATCGTCTAGACACCATGTATATTGCGGTTCATGAGCACACTTACCTCTCATCTGGTGACCCGGGACCCTGACGCGGCCTCGGCCTGGTACCGCTCGGCGCTGGGCGCGGAGGAAGACAGCCGGATCACCCTGCCCGGCGGCCAGGTGCTGACCATCGAGCTGCGCTTCGGTGACAGCCTGCTGGCGATCGCCGACGAGTTCCCGGACATGGGCATCGTCTCGCCGCTGACACTCGGCGGCACCTACGGGGCGCTTCATCTCGCTGTCGAGGACGCCGACACGGTGTGGCAGCGGGCCCTCGACGCTGGCGCGACGGTGTTCGAGCCGCTGCACGACGCGTTCTGGGGCGACCGCACCGGCCAGTTCATCGATCCGTTCGGGCACCGCTGGGCGGTCGACCAGCACGTGCGCGACGTGCCGCATGATGAGGTCGGTCCGGCTGGCCGCCGGCGGCCTTCGGCGGGGGCCAGGCCTGATGCGCTACAAGCTGTTCGGGGGCAGCGGGCTGCGAGTGTCCGAGCTGTTCCTCGGGGCCATGACGTTCGGCGAGCAGGGCGGCGTGGGCGCGCCGCCGAGGAGTGCCGCGCGGATCGCTCGACGCCTACGCCGATGCGGGCGGCAACGTCATCGACACCGCTATCAACTACCGCGGCGGCGCGAGCGAGGAGATCCTCGGCGAGCTCCTCGACGGCCGCCGGGACCGGTTCGTGCTGGCCACCAAGTACACCGTCACCCGCGATCGCGATGATCCCAACGCGTGCGGGCAACCACCGCAAGAACCTGCGGCTGTCGCTGGAAACCAGCCTGCGGCGGCTGCGCACCGACTACATCGACATCTACTGGGTCCACATGTGGGACCGGCACACCCCGGCCGAGGAGACCATGCGCGCCCTCGATGACCAGGTGCGCGCCGGGAAGATCCTCTACCTCGGCATCTCCGACACTCCCGCCTGGGTCATCGCCCAGGCCAACACGCTGGCCGACTGGCACGGCTGGACGGCTTTCGCCGGCCTCCAGGCACCCTACAGCCTGCTGCGCCGCGACATCGAACGAGAACTGCTGCCCATGGCCGAGGCCATGGGCATGACCGTGGCCGCCTGGAGCCCGCTCGCCGACGGGATCCTCTCGGGAAAGTTCACCCGCAGCGGACACCGCCGCGCCGGGCACCCGAATCGACCCCGCCACCCTCAGCGACCATCAGCGCGATATAGCAGCCCTGGTCCAGGAGGTCGCCGGCGACATCGGCGCCACGCCCTGCCCAGGTCGCCATCGCCTGGACAAGGGCCCGGTCACCGGCCATTCATCCCATCATCGGCGCCCGCCGCCTCGACCAGCTCCTCGACAACCTCGGCGCCGCCGATCTCGAACTTCCCGCCGAGGCACTCAGCCGGCTCGACACGCCGCACACAGCCCGGCCTCGGGTTCCCTGCCGACTTCATCCACGAGACCAGCCCATGGGTCTTCGGCGCAGCGGCCCTGCCGAGCACCACGCCGACGAACGGCAGTCGTTGAGCCGCCAATGCAGAATGACCCGATCTGAGTTGGCGGCGACGGCTCGCGATCACAAACCTCGTCCTCGCAGAACGGCGGAT
Source organism: uncultured Actinomycetota bacterium (assembly GCA_963731085.1). Lineage (GTDB taxonomy): Bacteria > Actinomycetota > Actinomycetes > Streptosporangiales > Streptosporangiaceae > DASUBV01. Next base: position 5,709 of record CAVSUF010000017.1, on the reverse strand, counting down.
ATCGCGTGTTGCGGCCTGATCGTCATAGTTGGCGGCGAGGCGTCGGCGGGCCAGGCGCTGTCTCGCGATGGTCATAGATCCTAATGGATCCCTGTCCGAAAAGTTGAGGGCACCTCACCTGTCTCGCTGGCGGTTCCTCTTGCCCTTTGCAGGGGCCGGAGGTCTCTCGCGGTCCGGGGCGCGGGCGTGCGGGAATGGTTCAGGTGGTGTAGAGGCGGATCTTGACGCCGATGGCGTCGGCGAGGCGGGTGAGGTCGCGGGGGTCGCTGGTGACGACGGCGGCCTGGTGGCGGACGGCGGTGGCGATGACGATGGCGTCGACGACGTCGGCGGTGCCGGATGCGGCGCAGGCCACGCCGGCGGCGCGGCCGGTGGCGGCGTCGTCGGGGAGGATGTCGCAGCTTTTGAGGACGCGGGAGATCTGGTGCTGGGGGCCGCCGCGCCAGGCCTGGGCGAGCACGACGACCGGGACGACCGGGCGGATGCGCGCGGCGGTGACCTCGTCGTGGAGGGCGAGGAAGTCGGGGTCGCGGCGCTCGGCGGCCAGCAGGGCGCCGGTGTCGTAGACGAGGGCGGGCATTACCCGGCGGCCTGCTGCGGCTCGTCGTCGAGGAGCCCGGCCTCTGCCAGGAACGCGCGGGCACGCTGGCGGGACGCGGCGGGCAGCGGCCCGTGCTCGCGCTCGTAGTCGGCGACCAGGTCGCGGGCGGCGGCGCGTCCGGCGGCGTGCCGGGCGGCGGCGCGGGCCTTCTCGGCGGCGGCCTCGGCCAGCCACGCGGACACCGGCTTGCCCTCCGCCGCGGCGGCGGCCTTGATCGTCTCCTCGACCTCGGCGGGGACGGAGATCGACAGCTTGCGCACGGTCATGCGACCATCATACCTGACGGTAGGAACATCTTCCTACCGCCGGGGCGGTACCGGGCGCCTGACTGCGGTGAGCCCCTGGCCGGCTGGCTTCCGCTGGCAGCTGGCTGGCCTCCGGGGCATGTCTAGCCTTGATCATCCGGGGACAGTTCGGGGGGCAGAACGGGGCCGCTGGCAGCCTGTCTCAGCTCGCGGGAGCCAGCGCCAGCCCGCGAAGACCCTGGCCAGGAGCCCTAGGCGACCGCAGGCGAACCTTGTGGCGGCCTATGGTAAGGAGAAGGTCTACGGTTCGATTCCGTAAGGGGGCTCCGCAGGTCAGGGGCCTGTTTCGAATGTAACCATCTGACCTGTTTTGGGTCGGTTAGGATGGGTGGAAAAGGTCACAAGTTGCCGGGATGGATTCTGGCAGGTCAGCGCGGCCCGGGCGGTCGGTCCGCGGGCTGCGGGGGGGCAGATTGTGGGGCAGTCGCCTGCGGCTGTCGTGCTGCGGCCCCGGAGAGCTCTTGCCTGCGGTAACTGACGGTCAGGCGGGCGGCTGCCGGGCGGTCGCGCGTGCGCCGGGCTGAGCGGCCCGGAGGCGCGGGTCGCGCGGTCGGGTAGGAACTGGGCCTGCCGGGTTCCGTGTGCTGAGCCTGCTCCTGGGCTGCCCGGATCCGCGCCTGAGCCTGCACGGGCGCAGGCGCGCGCCTGATGCGGGGCTCGGGCGCGGCGGCTCGGGGTGCTGGCGCGGCTCGCGGTCGGCACTCAGCGGATGCCGGTCTCGGGAGTGGTGGCAGCTGCCGGGACCGGCCAGGAGCGCGGGCTGGCGCGATGGCGGGGCTGCCGTCGCGGCGCAGGGCGCGGAGCGCCTCAGAGATGGGAATTCCGAGATCGCAGACAGCCTGTCAGCGGAGGCGGGCCGGGCTGGTTACGGGTGCCGGGACGGGCTGCTCGATGCCGTCGATGCTGGCCTCCGCGAACGCACTGCGTGATGACCCCTGACGCGAAGATTCACCTGGGCGGGTCTAGCGTCAGCCTGCGTCGATGGTGGTCATGATGCCCTTTCGAGGGTGACGTGGTAGCCCATCGCCTAGAGCTGGCGGATGGCGCGGGTGCGTGCCCGCTCGGGGCTGAGGCGGGTGAAGTAGTCGCCGCCGGGGTCCTGGTAAGGGGTGCCGTTGGTGCCCATGTGCCAGATCGCGATGAGCATGGCGTGCTGGACCGCGACGTTGGCCTTCTGCGGTCCCCGGCGTGCCGCGATCCGGCGGTACCGCGCTCCCAGGTAGGTGCCGGGGTTTCTGCGCGCAGGCCATGGCGGCGGCGCCGAGGGCTCCCTGCAGGTAGGGGTTGCCTGGCCGGGTGCGGCTGGACTTGACCTTGCCGGCGGACTCGCTGCTGCCGGGCGTGGTCCCGGCCCATGAGGCGAGGTGGCCGGCGGTGGGGAACCGGGTCATGTCCGCGCCGGTCTCGGCGACGACCACGTCGGCGGTGTGCGATTCCGGGGATCGAGCAGATCAGCTCGCGGAAGGCGCGAAAGGGCTCCATCGCCACTTCGATCCGGGCGGTGATCTGGCTGATCGCGGCGGTGTGCTGGTCGATCAGGTCCAGGTGCACCCGGGCGAGGAACGCGTGATGGCCGCTGAACCGGCCGGCGAGCGCCTCGGTCAGCTCGGGGATCTTCGAGCGCATCCGCCGCCTGGCCAGGTCCGCCATCCGCGCGGGGTCGCGCTCCCCGGCGATCAGCGCCTCCAGCATGGCGCGGCCTGATACGCCGAGGATGTCCGAGGCGACCGCCGACAGCTTGATGCCCGCGTCCTCCAGCAGCTTCTCCAGCCGCTGGGCCTCCCGGGAGCGCTCCCGGGTGATCGCGGTGCGGGCGCGGGTCAGGTCCCGCAGCTGGCGGACCGGCTCCGGCGGCACGAACGAGCCGCGCACCAGGCCGTGGGCGCCGAGCTGGGCCAGCCAGGTCGCGTCGGCGACATCGGTCTTGCGGCCCGGCAGGTTCTTCACGTGCCGGGCGTTGACCAGCATCACCTCGCCCCGGGGATGTCCTCCAGCAGGTAGTAGAACGGCTTCCAGTAATCGCCGGTCGCCTCCATGACCACGCATGTCACCCCCTGGGCAGCCAGGTGATCGCGCAGGGCAAGGACCTGGCTGGTCACCGACCCCCAGGTCGTGACCGTCTCGGCTGTCTTGCGGCGCCCGGCGCCGGCGATCCGGACGCAGACCTTGGCGTCCCTCTTCGAGATGTCGATCCCCGCGCACCGGGGATGCACCACTTCCATCGCCCTGCTCCTCACCGCAGCCGGGCAACAGCGCCCGCCGCGGTGAGGGCAGGGAGAAATCGAAGTCTGACGCGCGGGCTCAAGGCACCAATCCACGGTTCCCGTGGAAGCCCTCGCCACCATGCTGACCTACAGGCTCACGGGCACCACAGAGGAACCGGGGTCTGCCGCGGCGAACCCCGCCACATCCACCCCAGCGCCCTGCGACCGCAAGAGGCGCACCGCCCGAATCTTCAGCCACCATGGTGAGCCGCAAGCGGCACCGGATTGCCCGGCAGACCACCCAGCAACACGCCCCCAAAGGCCCCTCGCGGGGGCACGGGCATCACCCCTACCGGCCGCTGCAGCGGCGTGGCGAACCTGGCGAGCGGACCCGGGCATTCGGCGGCGAGATGCTCCTGGCGCCCGCCGAGGGCGGCGGGACCCGGATGGAGTGGCGCGTGCCGCTGTCCGGGGAGCGCTGACCGCGCTCCGGGTCGGCCTGCCGGCGGCCCGGAGCGCGGCTGGGCGGCGCTCTTGCTAGGCGGCACGCTGGCCGCCGGAGCGAACGTCATCGCCGGAGGCGCGGACGAGCGGGGCCGGGTGGACGGACGGCTGCTCATCGAGGCTGGGAACCGCGGGCCGGACGACCGTGGGCCTGACGGCCGCCGCCTTGCGCGGCGCCGGGCGCCGGGCGTTCATGACGGTTACGATCAAGCCCACCATCACGATGACGATTCCGAAGACGTTGATAGCGATTGCCACTGCGTAAAGCACTGCGTTAACCATGACTGCACTCCCTTCCGCGGGACGAGACGGCTGGCCCTGCACCGCCACCGGGCGGTGCGCCGATAGTGCTATGTCATCCGGGGGCTACCCCGTCATCCGGGGGCTACCCCGTCATCCGGGGGCTACCCCGTCATCCGGGGGCTACCCCCCGCACCAGGGACTAAAGGCTTTTAAATGTGATGTAAAAGACAATCGCCACCGTGAACCGCCGGGACACCGTGAGTCGGCGCACGCCGTTTCAGCCGCGCTGCTCCGCGGCGCCGCGGGCGGCGTCGGGGGCCAGCAGGCGGGCCGCGAACGTCGCGGCCTGCGTCCTGCGCTCCAGGCCCAGCTTGGTGAAAAGAGCCGAGACGTAGTTCTTGACCGTCTTCTCGGCCAGGAACATCCGCTCCCCGGTCTGCCGGTTCGTCGGCCCCTCGCCGATCAGCTCCAGGATGCGCCGCTCCTGGGCCGTCAGTACCGCCAGCGGGTCACGGCGCACCGCCTGCTCCTGCATCCGCCGCATCACCCGCCGGGCCGCCTCGCGGTCTAACAGGGACTCGCCGCGGGCGATCGTCCGGACCGCGCCGACCAGGTCAGTGCCGCGGATCTGCTTCAGCACGTAGCCCGCGGCCCCCGCCATGATCGCGTCGAGCAGCGCCACACGTAAGGACACGGCCATGGCCATCGACAACGACCTGTACATGAACAGCCCGCACGCACCCGGACGGCGGACACGGACGGACTCGCGGAACGGACCGGATGAGGCGCCATCTGGATGACAGCAGCTCGCGCCTGTCCTGCGGATCGAAGGTCATCAAGCATCACCGCAGTGCGCCGGGCGTGACGCTCGCCAAATACGTGCGCAGCCGTGCCGCGCCTATCGCATTGGTGCAGGTCACGGCCTTGCGGGGGACGGGCTGTAAACCCGCTCCCTTCGCTGGCTATGGTGCCCAGAACTGCCCGTTCTGCATGCGCCAACTGATGTACGAGAGATGTTAGCTAGGCGAGTTTATCGGCGGTTCTCGTGCATCCAGCCAGGCCCGTAGCATCACTGAATGTGCGATGGCAGAGCCGCGCCTTGGTCGCCCCGCGAGCGGCCGCTGTGGTGGCGGTCGGCTGCCGGGATCATGTCGCGGCGCGCATCTTCGTGACGAGCCTGTCGAACATCGGATAGGCGGCCGGGCCTCCGAGCGCGTCGATGGACGGCTGCCATAGTTCCCACCGCTCGATCAGGCGTGGGCCGAGCAGGGTCCTGATCAGCTCGAAGTCGAAGCCGCCGTGGAGCTCAAGGGCGCCGAGCTGCTCGAAGAAGTCGAGCTCGCGGTACAGGACGTAGGCCTGGGCCGAGTTCTCGGCCATGAACCGGGCCAGCGCGTCGCGCAGCGATTCCGGCGTCGGGAACCGGGCCACCAGGCGGCGGGTCTCCACAAGCGGGTCCTCGTCCCAGCGCCGGAAGAACTCCACGGCCACCGCGGCCTGCCGCCCGATACGGGCCTCGCGGGCCTGCTGGGCGGCGAAGACCACCGCGCCGATCGCGCTCAGCAGCCCGATGGCGCTCACTGCGGTCGCGATCGCCGTGACCTGCTCGGCCCAGTTCGGCATGGGCGCGCCCTCCCGGTCCATCGTCCATGCGTCCGCGCCCGGCGCGTCCGCTTCCCGGAGGGCCGTCCGGCAGGCCGGCGGCACGGCAGGTCACGTCACCCTCGCGGCGAGGCAGTCCTGGGACCGGGCCGCATCATCTCGCCCGCGCCTGGCCACGGCAGCCCTGTCCCGAACCGCTTGGCCCGCGGCGGCGACGCCACGCATCTACCCGGGCCGTGCGGCACGTAAG
>CAVSUF010000016.1:0-126751 GCA_963731085.1 uncultured Actinomycetota bacterium | reverse complement strand
CCGAGCGGGCACCGCTGGCCTGTTCTGGCAGGCGACCCTGCTCGCTGGCCGAACTAGCACGGGCATGCGATATACCGCACCGCGCTGATTAGCCCCCGGGTACCCCGGGCAGGGGTAATTGAGGGGAAGACCCCAGCGGGGAGGCGAGCGGGACAGATCACTCACGAAGCAGCGCTCACGCCTGGCCAGTGACGACTACCTGGCCGCGCGGAGGGGGGCCACGATGAGGATCAACAGGAAGGTCGCCGCAGGAGCAGGGGGCAGCGCGCTAGCACTGGGCCTGGGACTCGGCATCGGGGCATGCGGGGGGACAGTTGTCCAGACCCATGACAACAACAACCGCGCGACAGCACCCTCGGCGTCAGCGTCAGCGTCAGCGTCAGCGGCAGTGCCAGCGACTCCGCAGCCCGCCCCGGCTCCCCAGTCACCAGCGACGGGATATTTCACCAGTGCCTCGGCGCTGGAGTCATCGGTGGCTGACCAGCAGGCTGCTGCCCTGTCAAATGCGCCTGCTATCGACTATGACTCGACGGACAGCGCCAGTCTCACTATCACCTGCACGCCAGACGGGACATCGAGTCAGTATGCGTGCGATGGATCGGACACTGACGGGGACACGGCCACTGGTGACACCGTGACCGTGGCTCCAGATGGCGCGTCCTGGTCAGACACGGGCATGAATTGGAGCGGGCCGGATGTCTACCCGGATGGTGGTGTCACCAATTACTGGACCACACCAGCAGTCAGTGCCTACCCGGCACCCTGACCAGGGACGCCGGAGGCGTCCTCAGCGACCCGCGGGAGCCCGGTGATCGACCGGCGGGGACCGGAGCTTGGTGCCTGACCTGCACGCCGGTGGCAGTACACGTGTCTGCGTGCAGCCAACCCTAAATGGCGGCAGCGGGCGGCGGGCGGGCCGCTATCATGTGCCCATGAGTACCCAGCCGCGCCGCCCGGAGGCGGCCGCCACCCCCAGCCCGGCCGCCATGCCCGGCCAGGCCGTCGCTGGACGGCCTGGAGGACAAGTGGACGCAGCGGTGGGCTAAGGAGCGTGTAGTACAAGTTTGACCGCTCCGCGCGCCGCGCGGACGTCTACGCCATCGACGCGCCGCCGCTGACCGCCAGCGGCTCGCTGCACATCGGGCACGTCTTCTCCTACACCCAGACCGACACCGTCGCGCGGTTCATGCGGATGCGCGGCAAGGAGGTCTTCTACCCCGTCGGCTGGGATGACAACGGGCTGCCCACCGAGCGCCGCGCGCAGAACTACTACGGCGTCCGCTGCGACCCGGCCCTGCCCTACCAGCCCGGCCTCGCTGCCCGGCCCGCCCGCCGGGGGCCGGCGCGCCGCGCCCGGCCGACCAGGTGCCGGTGTCGCGGCGCAACTTCACCGAGCTGTGCCAGGAGCTGACCGCCGCGGACGAGGACGCGTTCGCCGCGGCCTGGCAGCGGCTCGGCCTGTCGGTGGACTGGGACCTCAGCTACCGCACCATCGACCGCCGGGCGCAGGCGATCTCCCAGCGCGTGTTCCTGCGCGACCTGGCCCGCGGCGACGCCTACCAGGCCGAAGGGCCCGCGCTGTGGGACGTGACCTTCGGGACCGCGGTGGCGCAGGCCGAGACCGAGGACCGGGAGCCAGCGCGGCAGCTTCGTCCGGCTGGCCTTCGCCGCCGGCGACGGCGGACCCGCGCAGGTGACCGTGGCGACGACCCGGCCCGAGCTGCTGCCGGGCTGCGTGGCGCTGGTCGCGCACCCCGATGACGAGCGGTACGCGGGCCTGTTCGGGTCGACGGCACGTCACGCCGCTGTTCGGCGTGCCCGTGCCGGTCCTGGCCCACCGGCTGGCCGACCCGGCCAAGGGCACCGGCATCGCCATGGTCTGCACGTTCGGCGACGCTGACCGACGTGACGTGGTGGCGGGACCTGCGGCTGGAGACCCGCCCGGTGATCGGCCGGGACGGCCGGCTGCTGGCCCGAGCCGCCGGCCGGGGATCAGCTCGCGCGGCCGGGCCGGGCCGCCTACGCCGAGCTCGCGGGCCAGACCGCCCGCGCGGCCCGGCGCCGGATCACCGAGCTGCTCGGGGAGGCGGGCGCGCTGCGCGGCGAGCCGGAGCCGATCCGCGCACGCGGTGAAGTTCTACGAGAAGGGCGACCTGCCGCTGGAGATCATCACCACCCGCCAGTGGTACATCCGCAACGGCAGCCGCGACGCAGCGGCTGCGGGCGGCGCTGCTGGCCCGCGGCCGCGAGCTGGCCTGGCACCCGGCGCACATGCGGTCCCGGTTCGAGAACTGGGTGGCCGGGCTGACCGGCGACTGGCTGGTCAGCCGGCAGCGGTACGCTGGGCGTGCCGGTGCCGGTGTGGTACCCGGCTGGACGCGGCCGGCACGCCGGACCGGGAGCACCCGATCGTGCCCGCCGACGCCGACCTGCCGGTCGACCCGGCGGCCGACGTGCCCGCCGGCTACCGCGCCGGGCCAGCGGAACGCGCCCGGCGGGTTCGCCGGCCGACCCGGACGTGCTGGACACCTGGGCCACCTCGTCGCTGACGCCGCAGATCGCGGCCGGGCTGGAGCACCGGCGACGACATGTTCGCGCAGGTCTTCCCGATGGACCTGCGGCCGCAGGCGCACGAGATCATCCGGACCTGGCTGTTCTACACGGTGCTGCGCGCCGCAGGCGAGGAGGACGCGCTGCCCTGGCGGCATGCGGCGATCTCGGGCTGGATCGTGGACCCGGACCGCAAGAAGATGTCCAAGTCGGCGGGGAACGTGCGTGACGCCGGCCGACTTGCTGCGCGACTACGGGGCGGACGCGCTGCGGTACTGGGCGGCCAGCGCCCGGCTCGGCGTGGACACGGCCTTCGACCCGGCCCAGCTCAAGATCGGCCGGCGGCTGGCGGTCAAGATCCTGAACGCGAGCCGGTTCGTCCTCGGCTTCGAGCCGCCGGCTGCCGATGGCGCAGCGAGTCCCTGGCGGTGACGGAGCCCATCGACCGGGCGCTGCTGCGGCGGCTGGCGGCGGTCGCGGGCCAGTGCACGCGGCGCGTTCGAGGCCTACGACCACGCGCTGGCGCTGGAGCAGGCCGAGCGGTTCTTCTGGTTCTTCTGCGACGACTACCTGGAGCTGGTCAAGCCGCGCGCCTACGGCGAGCGCGGGCCGGCGGCCGCCGCCTCGGCGGTCGCGACGCTGCGCGAGGCGCTGTCGGCGGTGCTGCGGCTGCTGGCGCCGTTCCTGCCGTTCGTCACCGAGGAGGCCTGGTCGTGGTGGCAGCCGGGCTCGGTGCACCGGGCGGCCTGGCCCGACCCGGCCGCGCTGCTGGCCCTGGCCGAGCCGGCCGGACCGGAGCCGGAGCCGGCGGCGCGGGACCGGCGCCGGCGGATGGCACGGCGGCGCTGGACGCGGCGGCGGCGGCCATCGGCGCGGTGCGGCGGGCCAAGTCGCCGGGCGAGACTGCCGATGAAGGCCACCGTTTCGCAATTGATCCTGACCGCGCCGCAGGCCGACAGCTGGACGCGCTGGCGGCGGCGGCGCCGGACGTGTCGGCGGCCGGGCCGGGTCGGCGAGATCACGCTGCGCCCGCTGGCCGGGATCGAGGCCGGTGCACGAGGTCGCTGCTGTAGGGCGGCTGTCGTACCCGGCGGTTAGCGTCGCGGGCATGCTGATGTCACAGGTACCGGTCGACGGACCGGCCGCGGGAGCGGCTCGCCCGGCGCGGCGCGGAGGCGCTGGGCGACGGCGAGCTGCTGGCGCTTACTGCTGAGCACCGGCGCGCGGGGCAGGGGCGCGCACGAGATCGCGGCGGCCCTGCTGCGCCGGTTCGGGTCGGTGACCGCCATCGGCCGGGCCACCGTGGCCGAGCTGGCGGCGTGGCGGGCATCGGCGCGGCCAAGGCGTCCAGCCTGGTGGCCGGGTTCGAGCTGGCCCGGCGGGCCGGGGCCGAGCAGCCCGCCCGGCTGCGCCGCACCGCCGACATCGCCGCCGTGCCGCGCCGCTGCTGCGCGGGCGGACCCGCGAGCGGCTGGTCGTCATCTCCTGCGACGCCGCGCTGCGGGTCCTCGGCGCCGACCCGGTCTCGGACGGCGCGGCGGACCACACCCTGTTCCCGCTGCGCGAGATCATCGTCGCCGTGCTGCGCCGGGACGGGCCGGGGTTCGCGCTGGCCCACAACCACCCGTCCGGCGACCCGACGCCGAGCGCCGAGGACGTGGCCGCCACCGAGACCTCGCCGCCGCGGCGGCGGCCACCGGGCTCCGCTTCCTCGATCACGTCGTGGTGACCGACGCCGGCTGGCAGGCGGTCGGCGGCCCGGCCAGGCCCCCGGAGGGCTCGTGACGGTGTCCCGGCTGCGCGACATTCCCGGCATCGGGGTGGACGCCATCGGCGACGCGGCCGACGCGGCGGCCGACCCGGAGCTCCTGCGGCTGGAGAACCTCGACACCGACATCCGGCCGCCGCCGGTGGCGCTGGACGTGACCCGGGCCGCGGTCGACGACGACGCGGCCAACAGCTACCTGCCGTTCCAGGGCCACCGGGCGCTGCTGGACGCCGCCGCCGCCCACGTCAGCCGGATCGCCGGGCGGGACTACGACCCCGCCACCGAGTGCGTCAGCGTGGCCGGCGGGCTGAACGGCATCCTCAACACGCTGCTGGCCACCGTCGAGCCGGGCCAGGAGGTCGTGCTCTGCGACCCCATCTACGCGGGCCTGGCCAACCGGGTCCGGCTGGCCGGCGGCGTGCCGCGGTTCGTGCCGTGCGCGGCCGGGCCGGACGGCTGGTCGGTCGGCCCGGACGAGCTGGCCGCGGCGGTCGGGCCGCAGACCGCGGCGGTGCTGATGATGGGCCCGGCCATGCCGACCGGCCTGGTGCTGGATGACCGGCACTGGGCCGCGCTGGCCGGGGCCTGCGAGCGGCACGACGCCTGGCTGATCTATGACGCCGCGATGGAGCGGATCCGGTTCGACGGCCTCGGCCCCAGCCACCCGGCGGCCCGCGACGACCTGGCCGGCCGCGTGATCACCGTCGGCTCGGCGGCCAAGGAGGCCCGGATGATCGGCTGGCGGGTCGGCTGGGTCACCGGCCCGGCGCCGATCCTGGCCGACATCCGGCTGGTCGGCATGGCCAACGTCGTCTGCCAGGTCGGGATCGCCCAGCAGGCCGTCGCCGCCGCGCTGGACGCCCCGGACGCCGCCGCCGACCTGGCCGCCGCCACCGCGAACTGGCAGCAGCGGTGCCAGGTCGTCCTGGACCAGCTGGCCGCCTACCCGGTCATCCCGCCGCAGGGCGGCTGGTCGCTGCTGGTCGACGCCCGGCCGCTGGGCCTGACCCCGGACGAGCTGTCCCGGCTCCTGCTGTACCGGGGCCGGGTCGCGGCCACGCCGATGACCGGCTGGGGGCCCAGCGGGGAGCACTACCTGCGGCTGGTCTTCGCCAACGAGCCGGCCGCGCGGCTGGCCAGCCTGGGCGAGCGGTTCCGGGCCGCGCTCGGCTGAGCCGCGCCCCGGCCGGGTATCTTCACGGCATGGACAAGGTGGAGCGGTCAGAGGCGGAATGGCGGGAGCGGCTGTCTCCCGAGGAGTACCAGGTCCTGCGCGAGGCGGGCACGGAAGCCCCGTTCACCGGGGAGTACACCGACGAGAAGACGACCGGCGTCTACCGGTGCCGGGCCTGCGGCGCGGAGCTGTTCCGGTCCGACGCCAAGTTCGAGTCGCACTGCGGCTGGCCGAGCTTCTACCAGCCGACCGAGGACGACGCGGTCACGCTGATCGAGGACCGCTCGTTCGGGCAGGTGCGCACCGAGGCGCGGTGCGCCGCGTGCGACTCTCACCTCGGGCACGTGTTCGCCGGCGAGGGCTACGACGTGCCGACCGACCAGCGCTGGTGCATCAACTCGGTGTCGCTGCGCCTGGAGCCGGCCGAGGGCTGAGACGCCGCCGCCCCCGGCCGGAGCGGACTCCGGGCCGGGGGCGGGCAGGCGTCGGTGCCGTGCGCTAGATGAACGGCGGCTCGACCTTGGCGATCGCGCCGGTGGTCGGGTTGAGGATGATCCGGCGGAAGTCCGGGATCGTGCGGAAGTCCAGCACGCCGCCCCGGGCGTCGAGGCTGCCCGCGATGGTGTCGAAGGAGCCGTCGCCGATCCGCTGGCCGTGCAGCCAGTTGTCCTCGACGAACCGGATGATGGACGACTGGTCGGTCACGTTGTGGCTGACGAAGTTGTCCCGGGTCCAGGGCGAGATGACGACGAGCGGCAGCCGGGGGCCGTAGCCGCAGCGGTCGTTCTGGGTTCCCGAGCTTGACCCCGACCGACTCGCACATCGCGGTGTCGAGCTTGGCGTCGTTCGAGCCGTTGACGATCGGCGAGGCCTGGTGGTCATACCAGCCGTCGGAGTCGTCGTAGGTGATGACGATCGCGGTCGACGGCCAGAACTTCGACTGCTCGATCTCGTTGACCGTGTTGACGATGAAGTTCTGCTCGTCCAGCGGGTCGGAGTTGCCCGGGTGCCCGTTCTGGAACGCGGCCGGCTTGAGGAAGCTCACGGCCGGCAGGTTGCCGTCCTTCAGGGTCTGCGCCGAACAGGCTCAGGTCGTACTGGTGGTTGGCCTGGTCGGTCTTGCCGATCATCGGCCTCGGCTCGACGGCGCCAGGTGCTTGGGGTTGGCCGTCGACTTGTAGTACTGGAACGGCTCGTGGTGCGGCGACGTAGTCCGGCGACCGACGTTGCCGCCGATGTTCTGGTGAGTGGACCCGCACACCGCGAAGTTCTGCGCGTTGGTGCTGGTCGGGGCGAAGCCGCCCTGGAACCAGCCCCAGGTGACGCGCCTGGCGTTCAGCAGGTCGCCGATGTTCTTGCCGGTCAGGACGCCGACCGCGCTGGTCGTGGTGTGGCTGGTGTCCGAGCAGTCGTCGAAGGCCGGGTCCAGGTCGCCGAACGACCGTGCCGACTGGCCGTTGCTGCCCACGTCCACGATCGACGAGGAGGTGGCCGGCGTGCTGGAGTTCGGTCGGGCTGACCGCCTCGGCCGCCGCCGTCGTTACCCGAGATGAGGTTCAGGGCGCCGGGGGTGGACGGGCCGAAGTTGGTGTCGTAGTTGTTGTCGCTCATCGCGTAGTTCTGCGCGTAGTTCCACAGCGCGGTGACCGTGTTGCCGTCGTAGTAGTCCATGACCAGCCCGGGCTCGACCGAACTCGATCGGCTGGCCGGTGCAGGTGTCGGTGCCCGTGTTCTGCTCGAACAGGTCCATCTTGCCGTTGTCGTCGGCCTTCTCCTCCGGCGCGTAGCTGTGGTTCTGGTCGCAGGTCAGCGCCTCGGAGTGGGACAGCCGCTGCGGGTTGAACTCGTTCGGGTTGTGGTCCAGCAGCGCTCGGGGTGAGGCCGTTGACCTTCGGCGTGCCCCGCTTGGCGTGGAACGTCGTGCCGTCGGTGTTGGCGGCCTTCGGGTAGGTGCCGAAGTAGTGGTCGAACGACTCGTTCTCGTCGAACAGCACCACTACGTGCTTGATCGGCGTGGCGGTCGGCGCCACGATCCGGTAGGCGCGCGCGGGCGCCGCGGCCGGGACCGCGACCGCGTCCGCGCCGTGTCGCCGCTGCGTGCTGGCGCTGCGCGACCGTCACGCCGACGACGGCGCTGGTGCCGAGGACGCCAGCCGTGCGCGATCGCCGTGTAGATCCGGACCCGGCTGGCGGTCTCGCCAGCGGCCGCGCACGAGCCAATGCCTGGGCCTTCGCCCATGTGAGCCTCCATATTCTGCGGTAACGACAACGTGTCGCTGAGCATCGCATGACAAGGGCCGAGACTCCCGCAGCGGCATTACCGCGCGGATACCTGCGTTATGACGGAAAGGCAAACGCGGAGCCAAGGCTTGAGGCGCCCCGACGGTCCCAGGTCAGGCCAGGAGCGCCCGGCCGAGGTAGTCGGAGGAGTCCCGGACGCCGGGCAGCGCGAAGAAGTAGCCGCCGCCGAACGGGCTGATGTAGTCGACCAGCGGCTCGTCGATCAGCCGGGTCTGCACCGCCTCGAACTGCCGCTTCAGGTCCTGCTGGTAGCAGGTGAAGATCAGGCCCATGTCCAGGTTGCCGACGCTCGTCGATGCCGCGGTCGTAGTTGTGGCCGCGGCGCAGGATGCGGCTGGACGCGGTCTGCCGGGTCCGCGGGTTGGCCAGCCGGATGTGCGCGGTCCAGCGGGATCACCGCGCCGCCGGGGTCCTTGGCGTAGTCGGGATGGTCGAACTCGCCGTTGCCGTCCAGCGGCGCGCCGGTGGCCCGGCGGCGGCCGATCATCAGCTCCTGCTCGGTGATCGAGACCCGGTCCCAGAACTCGACCAGCATCCGGATCAGCCGGATGACCTGGTAGCTGCCGCCCGCGGTCCAGGCCGGCTCGCCGGCGCGCCGGCGCGGCACCCAGATCAGCTCGTTCATCAGCGTCGGGTCGGTGACGGCCGGGTTGGCGATGCCGTCCATGAACCCGAGCAGGTTGCGGGGCGTGGTGCCGGCCGGGCGGGCCGGCCCGTTGTAGCCGTCGATGCGCCAGTTGGCCTGCATCCCGCCGCGGGTGTGCTTGGCGATGTCGCGCATCGCGTGCAGCACGGTGTCCGTCGTGCCCGGCGCTGAGCTGCAGCTGAGGTCGCCGTGGCACTGGGCCGGATCCAGGGCGTCGTTGGGGAACGGGTTCATCGGCGTCAGCAGCGCCGGGCGCCGCGCGGCCAGCCCGTAGCGGTCGTCGAACAGCGAGGCGCCGACGCCGACGGTGACGGTCAGGCCGTCCGCGACGACCGTCGGGGCCGAGCACGCCGGAGTCGGACGGCGGCGCGGTGATGCCGACCGTCCGGCGGCGTGCCGCCCGGCGGTCAGGAACCGGGCCCGGTCGGTGATGGTCCGCATCAGGTCGGTCAGCTCGGCCCGGCCGGCGGCGGTGACGTCGAAGGAGATCACCGCGGTGCTGCGGCTCGGGCGGGCGCAGGATGGCGGCCTGGTGCGGGCCGTGGAACGGCACCGCGGGCAGCCGGTCGGCCAGGCCCGGCGGCGCGCGGCGCGCGGCCTCGGGAAGGGCGGTGCCGACGGCGAAGCCGGCCGCGGCCGCGCCGGCCACCCCGGCGCCGATCGCGCCGCGCAGGAACGCCCGCCGCCGCGGCCCGGCAGCCGCTGCCGGGTCGCCTGCTGCCTGGTCACCGGGGCCGGGTCGCTCAGTTCCGCTGCCGGCTCCTGGCCGGGCTCGCTCATCAGATCCTCCTCGGCTCGGTGATGACCGCGATCGGCGCAAGCTCCTGCAGGGCCTGGCCGGCGGCCGCGTCGATCTGCTGCCGGGCGTCGTCGGGAAGCTGGCTGACCGGCGTCCACCGGCCGCCGCGGTCCTGCGCGTTGAGCAGCGCCTGCAGCCAGGCCCAGCCAGATGGCGACCTGCGGCAGGGCCGGGTACCGGCTGGCCAGGATGGGGTGCAGGAGGTTGAGCAGTTCCTCGGTACCGGTGATGTTGGCCGCCGTGGTGGCCAGGGTGGTGCCGCTGCCGTAGTCGTCGTGCCCGCTGAGCTGGAACTGGAGCGCGTTCTCCAGGATCTCGTGGGTGCGCAGGCCGAGATCCAGCAGGTCGCTGCTCCATCCCCGGCCAGGCGGCCTGCAGGGCGAGCACGTTGTCAGCAGCGCGGCCGCCGGCCCGGCTAGCTGGGCCTGGGCACTGGCCGTGCCACAGGCCGTACTCCAGCCGGTAGAACCCGGTGAACTGGGGGTCGCTGACGCCCAGCGGGAACCCGTCGGCCCGGGTGTCGATCAGCGTGTCGTAGTTCCCGAAGCTGCCGTACGCGGCGCCCAGCCGCTCATACGTCAGGTGGGCGGTCAGCCACGCCGGGCGGGCCTGGGCCAGGCTGCCGGACCGGATGTCGGTGGCCAGGGCCCGGGTCTGGGCGACCAGCACGACCAGGCCGGCGGTCACGTAGGCGTGGTAGGCCTTGGACACCGGGATGAGGTCCTGGTTGGTCACCGGCACCACGGCGGGCGCCCCGCGCGCGTCCCCGGCGATCGTCACGTGCGGCCCGGTGAGCGGGTCGATGTCCTCCAGGAAGCAGCGGAACGCGTACGTCCCCGAGCCCAGGTTCACGCCCATGGGCTGGGTGGTGAGCGAGCCCATCCCCTCGACCTCGGCGTACACCGCGCCGCTGGCCGGGTTGACCAGGTCGACCTCGGCTTCCTCGCCGGAGTCGTTGGCGATCGTGAACGTGTGCGGGCCGGCCGCGCCGACCTGCCAGCGGGTGCCGCAGTGGTCGTTGTTCACGAGGATGGCGCCCGCCGGGGCAGACGGGACCGACGGGGCGGAGGGGGCCGCCGAGCAGCCGGCCAGCGCGGCAACGGCCACGGCGACGGCCAGGGCGGCGAGCGGACGGGCCCTGCGGACGGCCGCGGCGCGCGGGTGAGGCGGGTGCGAGGTCATCAACCAGCACAATAAGTACCCCGGCTGGCGGAGCCGAGCCCGGGATGACTCTGGTACCAAACGTTAACCGGATGGAAAGCACCGGTATCCCGGCTGGCTACCCGGGCCGCGCGGGCACAATGGCGGCATGCCCCAGGCCAACGACGCGGCGGCGGAACTGCTCGGCGAGTACGCCGAACTGCTGCAGATGACCGGCGGGGACGCGTTCCGCGCCCGGGTGTACGAGAAGGCGGCGCGGGCCATCGCCGGGCACGCCGGCGACATCACCGGCCTCGGCCCGGACGGCCTGCGCACGATCCCCGGCGTCGGCGCGTCGATCGCCGACAAGGTCGGCGAGATCGCCGCGACCGGCACGTTCGCCGCCCTCGAGCAGCTTCGCCAGCAGGTCCCCGACGGCGTCCGGCAGCTGACCCGCATCCCGGCCCTCGGCCCCCGGCGGGCGCTGCTGCTGCACGCTGAGCTAGGGGTCACCACCCCCGCCGAGCTGCGGGCGGCGATCGGCGCGGGACGGCTGGCCGGGCTGCGCGGCTTCGGCCCGAAGAGCGCGGAGAAGCTGCTGCGCGGCATCGGCCTGCTGGAATCGGCGGGCGGCCGGGTGCTGCTCAGCGTGGCCGACGAGATCGCGGGCCGGGTGGCCGGGGCGGTCTCGGCCGCGCCCGGCTGCCTGCGCTGCGTGCCGGCCGGGTCGCTGCGCCGGTGGCGGGAGACGGTCGGGGACGTGGACGTGCTGGCCGCGGCGGCCGACTCGGCCCCGCTGATGGCCGCGCTGACCGGGCTTCCCGAGACGGCCGAGGTCATCGCGTCGGGCCCGGCCAAGACCTCGGTCCGGACGGCGGCCGGGCTGCAGGTCGACCTGCGGGTCGTCCCGCTCGACGCGTGGGGCGCGGCACTGCAGTACTTCACCGGCTCGCAGGCCCACAACGTGCGGGTCCGCGAGATGGCGGTCCGCCGCAAGCTCAAGCTGTCGGAGTACGGCCTGTTCGACGCCGTGACCGGGGACCTGATCGTGTCCCGCACCGAGGAGGAGGTGTACCGGCGGCTGGGGATGGCCTGGGTGCCGCCCGCCCTGCGCGAGGACTCCGGCGAGATCGAGGCCGCGCTGCGCGATGACCTGCCGGCCCTGGTCACCGAGGCCGATATCCGGGGCGACCTGCACACCCACACCGACCTCACCGACGGGGTGGCGCCGCTGGCCGAGATGGTGGCCGCCGCGCAGGCCCGCGGCTACGCCTACTACGCGGTCACCGACCACGCCCCCAACCTGTTCATGCAGCGGATGACCGACGAGAAGATGCTGGCCCAGCGCGAGCAGGTGCGGCGCCTGGATGATCAGCTGCGCGCCGCCGGCGGGCGGATGACGCTGCTGCACGGCACCGAGCTGAACATCGCCCCCGACGGCAGCGTCGACTGGGACGAGGGCTTCCTGGCCGGCTTCGACGTCTGCGTGGCGTCGGTGCACTCGCATTTCGACCTGCCCCGGGCGCGGATGACCCGGCGGTTCATCGCCGCCTGCGAGAACCCCCGGGTGAACATCATCGGCCACCCGCTGACCCGGAAGATCGGCCGCCGCCCGCCGGTCGAGGTCGACCTGCCCGAGCTGTTCCGGGCCTGCGCCCGGACCGGCACGGCGCTGGAGGTGGACTCCCACCCGGCCCGGCTGGACCTGCCCTCGGCGCACATCCGCGCCGCCCGCGACGCGGGCGTGAAGTTCTCCGTCGACAGCGACGCGCACTCCGTCGGCCACCTGGCCTACCTGCGCTACGGGGTCGGCACCGCGCAGCGCGGCTGGCTCACCTCCGACGACGTGATCAACACCTGGCCGCTCGACCAGCTGACCGCGTTCCTGGCCAAGCCCGGCGCCCGCTGACCCGCGCCGGCCGGCAGCGGTGAGAAAATCAGCTCGATGCAGCCATCTGAGATTCAGCGCGCGTTGGCTGCGGCTAGGTCGACCGCCTCGGAGCTTGACCTGACCGTCGACGAGGCGGTCGTTCTTCACGATTCGAACAGGCTCGCTGTGCGCCTGCTGCCTTGTGACGTTCTTGCCCGAGTCACACCGACAGCGCATCAGGTCGCACAGTTCGAGGTCGGGCTGGCCCAGCGACTCGCCGAAACCGAGAGCCCGGTGGGTGCTCTGGAACCCCGAGTAGAGCCGCGCGTCCATGAGCGTGATGGCTTCGCCGTCACGCTGTGGACCTACTACGAACCGGTGCCGCCCCGGGAGGTCTCACCAGCCGACTATGCGCATGCACTTGAGCGGCTGCACGCCGGCCTGCGCAACCTCGATGTCAGGACGCCGCACTTCACGGATCGGGTGGCAGAGGCTCAGCGGCTGGCGGAGAGCAGTGACCTCACTCCGCAGCTCGCCGACGCGGATCGGGAGCTTCTCATCAGCACGCTCCGGAGCCGGAGACAAGCGATCGGCGACCGCGGCACGGCCGAGCAGCTCCTGCACGGCGAGCCGCATCCAGGCAACGTGCTCAGTACGAAGACCGGGCTGCTGTTCATCGATCTCGAGACGTGCTGCCGTGGGCCCGTCGAGTTCGACCTCGCCCATGTCCCCGAAGATGTCAGCGAGCACTATGCGGATGCTGATGAAGAACTGCTCAGTGAGTGCCGGGGCCTCGTTCTGGCCATGGTCGCCGCGTGGCGCTGGGATCGGGCCGACCAGTTCCCGGACGGGCAGCGAGCAGCTCGTGTGCTCCTCGGCGCTCTGCGCGAGGGCCACCGTGGCCGACGCTCGACGTCGTGATGCGCCGACCGGATGGTCCGTAGGCGTACATAGCTATGCAATCTGTCGGCACCGCGCAGCGCGGCTGGCGCACCCCCGACGACGTCATCACCGCCTGGCCGCTCAACCAGCTGACCGCATTCCTGGCCAAGCCCGGCACCCGCTGACCCGTGCCGGTGGCTCTGCGATCCTCAGCCGCGGGGGCAGTAACTTGAACCCAGCCGGCGGCGCGGTTCAGGTCACGAGCAGGCGAAGGCCAAGCTCTGCTGCGTCGAGCTCGACGATGTCGCGGTTGCGTTCGGCCCACCGACCGGATGCGAGGTCATCACGGAGCCTACGCACGGCCCGCTGCTCGGCGTCCGGCCCCACGCGGCCCACCCCGATATTCCGCGACGGACACTCTCGTCCAGGTACGCCTCGGGCCGGCGCCAGTAAGCCTCGAAGAAGCCGTCCGCGCAGTCCCACGGGATGGGCACCGGCTCCATCCGGGCTCAGATCTGTGCGGCGATCCGCGGCTCGGTACGCCGCGTGACGGTGTAGGTGCCTCCGATGCTGTCATACAGCTGCCCGCCGGACATGGCACCGCCTCCCTGGCTGTAACCCCACGCCGCGCATGTCACGATGTATCGGCTCGATACATCGGCACGATATATAATCTCGCGTAATGTAGCTGCTGGTCCGCAGGCATCCGTAGTAAAGATTGAAGCCATCTATGTAGACGTTCGTGATCACTGCCGCAACGGTAGCCAACCTCCTGCGGTCGTGACTACGAGTCAGCGAAGTCCCGCCAGCGCGGCTGGCTCACCCCCGACGACGTCATCAACACCTGGCCCCTCGACCGCCTCACCCGGTTCCTCGCCAAGCCGCGCTGAGTCGCGGTCATGTCGCGCGGGCCTGCTCACGTCGGTGCTCCGAACCTCCGGTCTTCGACTGCGCCATCGTCCGCGTACGTCTGCCGACCTGTAGGATGGTGCGAAAATCTGCCAGTTGGATATCGTCGTATTCGGAGAGTCGCCATGAGCACGCCCGCCGGGAAGGTCGAGCCGGAGCCTCGCTTCCGGGCCAGATCGCGGGTCCGGCCTAAGTCGCAGCTCACCCTGCCCGAGGAGGTCCGCCGCGCGCTGCACGTCGGGGAGGGCGACGAGGTGGAGTTCGCCGTACTCGACGACGGGAGGGTCATCCTGCGCGGCTACGTGTCCATCCCCACCGACCAGGCGTGGTTCTTCACGCCGGAATGGCAGGCCGGCGAGCGGGAAGCCGAGCAGGAGATCGCCGCCGGGCGGGGCACCATCCACGAGTCGGCCGATGAGATGTTCGCCCACCTGGACAGGCTGGGCTCGGCGGACGACTGATGCCGACGTTCGAGACCCTCCCCCGCTTCGAGCGGGACTGGAGGAAACTCACGGCACCGCAGCAGGCCGCGTTCCGCAAGGCCGTCACGGACGCCTTCGTGCCCGACTTGACGGCCCCCGACCGGCCGTTTCGGCCGGGCCTGCGGGTAAAGGGCGTGACCGGCCATCCCGGCGTGTTCGAGATGACCTGGGACAGCGATGGCCGCGCCACGTTCAGCTACGGCGCGGAGCGGATCGCAGGCCACCCGCATGTCATCTGGCGGCGCATCGGCTCGCATGCGATCTTCGCGCCGCCGCCCGGCCCGTAGAGGCAGTCCTTCACATCCCCCGGCTCGGCCCGGCCACGCCGGTCAGCCGCGTCTTGGAGCCCGGGCTTGCTGGCGCGCGACGGCGATGACGTCGCTGAGGACCCCCTGGCCCGCGAGCTGCGGCCGGCGCCGGGGCCGGTGACCATGATCTCCCCGACTGGGCTGGCCTGGAGGATGAGGGCGTTGCTGACGCCGTCGACGCTGGCCAGCGGGTCGCTGGCCGGAACGGCCTCGGGCTGCACGCGGGCCGTCACGGATCCCGTGCCGCCGGGTCCGGAGAACGCCAGGGTCGCGACGTGCCGGAGCCGGCCTCCCCCGGCCGCCGCCTGGCGGGCCTGGCGGCCGGTGATACCGGTGATGCCCTGGCAGGTGACCTGGTCGCGGCGGAGCTGCCGGCCGAAGACCAGGGCAGAGAGGATCATCACCTTCGCGACCGTGTCATGGCCCTCGACGTCGTCGGCCGGGTCGGCCTCGGCCAGCCCGGCGCGCTGGGCCGAGGCCAGCGCGTCGTCATACGAGCTGCCGTCGGCCATCTTGGACAAGATGACGTTCGCGGTGGCATTGAGCACCCCTCGCAGCGCGAGCGGCACGGCCCCGGCCAGGCCCTCGGTCAGCGTGCTGAGCAGCGGGGTGCCGGACATGACGGTGGACTCGGCGCGGAACGCCACCTGCCGGCGGCGGGCCAGCTCAGCGAGCTCGGCCCCGTTCAGGGCGACCGGCCACTTGTTGGAGGTGACCACCGGGATCTCGCGCTGCAGCGCTTCCCGCAGGTGAGCCAGGCCCGGCTCGCCGCTGGCCGACGGGCTGGCCGTCACCTCGACGAGCAGATCCGCCTCGGTGGCGCGAAGCCCCTCGATCGCGGTCGGCCACACCCGCGCGCCGGGCTGCTCCGTGACCGGCCGCCCGGCGGCGGCTGCGGCCAGCGCGGACGCGAGGCCGAGGCCGTCCGGGTGGTACGCGAATCCGTCCCGGGCGTTGCCGATCCCCACGACCGTCAGCTCACGGCCGTACCTGCCCGCGATCTGGCCCGCCTGCGCGTCAAGCGCGCGGGCCAGCCACTGGCCCACCGTGCCGAACCCGACCAGCCACACCCGCAGCGGGCTCACCCGGCCGCCAGTTGCCTTCGCACGCCGCGAGGATAACGCCGGCCCTGGCGCACCACGCGGAATGCGGAGCGGACGCCCGCGGGAGCAGCGCCACCGCGGCGCCGGGCGGCGGCTAGGACAGGACCGCGACTAGCTCGCTGACCGGCTTGCGGCGCCCGGTGTAGAACGGGATCTCGTCGCGGGTGTGCAGCCGGGCGCGGGCGCCGCGCAGGTGCCGCATCAGATCCACGATCCGGTGCAGTTCCTCGGCCTCGAACGCCAGCATCCACTCGTAGTCGTTCAGCGCGAAGCAGGCCACCGTGTTGGCCCGCACGTCGGGGTAGTCCCGGGCCATCATGCCGTGCTCGACCAGCATCTCCCGGCGCTCGCCATCCTCGATCACGTACCAGTCCAGCGACCGGGTGAACGGGTAGACGCAGACGTAGTCGCCGGGTTCCTCGCCGGCCAGGAAGGCCGGCACGTGGCTCTTGTTGAACTCGGCCGGCCGGTGCAGCGCCATCGCCGACCAGACCGCCTGGCTGGCCCGGCCCAGGGCGGTCCGGCGGAACCGGGAGTAGATCTCCTGCAGGTCATCGGGCGACTCGGCGACCCACCAGAACATGTAATCAGCGTCGGCCCGCAGCCCCTGCACGTCGTAGCAGCCCCGGGTCACCACGCCCTTCTCCGCGGCGTGCTCGCACAGCTCGGTGACCTCGGCGGCCAGGGCGGGCCGGCCGCTGGCCGCCTCGTCCAGCCCGCGGGTCACCCGGAAAACGGACCACATGGTGTAGCGGATCAGCTCGTTGAGCTCGCGGGCGCGCGGCCGGGCCGGCTGGTGCCCGCCGTTCTCATTCCCTGCCATGACGCCATTGTCCACCCGCGCCCGGTGCCCGGCCCGGCGAATTCCGGACGTGTATGGATATGGCGCCCCAGGACATCCCAGAACGGTAGGATTCCCGCAGGTAAAACCGGGAGCGACGAGGGGATTGGCGGCGAGTGACATGACTGAGCCCGCACGCCCCGTGGTTCCAGAGTCACCCGTGGTTCCAGAGTCACCCGTGGCGCCAGAGCCTTCCGTGGTGCCGGGGCTGCGCTGGGAGGCGCGGGTGCTGGCCCCCTGGATGTCCGATGCCGACGCGCGCCTGGTGATGGCGGCGGAGGAGACCGACCGGAACCTGACGCCGGACCAGGAGGAGTGGCTGGCGGCGGCCCGGGAGCGGGTCCGGGCGCGGCCGCCGGGGGTCGACCAGGAGGGCCTGATCCGCCCGCTGCCGCCGGAGATGGACGAGTACACGGCCCGGATGGGCGAGCACCCGGAATCCCAGTGGTACCTGGCCCAGGGCTACACCCCGGCGCTGGTCGACCTGCGCCGGGTCTGCTCGTTCCAGTCCAAGATCTACACCGAGCACGCCGGCCATCACGCGGCCGGCATCGACGTCGACGACCTGCGGGCCGTGGCCGAGGTGACGATGCCGCTGGGCACTCCCCCGGTGGTGGCGCCGCAGTTCGACGCCGACCAGCAGGCCTTTATCACCGACCTGGCCAATCACAACCTGCGGGTGATCGGGGCGTTCGGCGGGCCGGACGAGACGGCGCCGCAGCCGGGCACCTACAGCCTGGGCTTCCACGTCCGCGTGATCGCGTCGTTCGTCCAGGTCGTCGGCGTCGGCGGGCGCTACTTCGTCCGGGACGGCTATCACCGGTGCGCCGGGCTGCTGCGGCGCGGGGCGACGTTCGCGCCGGCCCTGGTCAAGGAGGACACCCGGCTCGGGGCGATCAGCCTCACCGGGATGCTGCCCTACGAGGCGATCACGGGCGACCGGCCGCCGCTGCTGCCCGACTACCTCGATGACGACGTCGCCTGCACGGTCTGGCTGACGGCCGCCCGCCGGGTGGTCGTGGTCCAGGCCAGCGAGGTCTCCGTCTCCGGCTAGGCGACCAGAACAGCTGAAGGAGCACGATGGCCGACACTCCCGGCGCGGCGCGGGCGCTGCTGCCCTGGATGAGCGACGACCAGGCCCGGCGGGCGCTGGGCGGCCCGGCCGGCCAGCTGAGCGCGGACCAGGAGAAGCAGCTGGCCGCGGGCCGCGAGGAGGTGCGGCGCCGGACGGCCGGCATCGACCAGGCCGACCTGATCCGGCCGCTGCCGCGCGGGATGCGCGACTACACGGCCCGGCTGGAGGCCGACCCGGAGGCGGTGGCCGGGCCGCTCGCGGCGGGCTTCGCCCCGGCCCTGGCCGACCTGACCCGGCTGTGCGTCTTCCAGCCCGCCGCCCCGGTGAGCCATGCCGTGGAGCGGGTGGCCCGGGCCGACCCGTTCGACCTGGCGTCGCTGGCCGAGATCACGCTGCCGCTGGCGGCCCCGCCGCGGCTGATCCCGGACTTCGACCAGGCCCGGATGACGTTCACCACCAGCCTGCCCAGCCAGAACCTGCAGATCGTCGGCGCGTTCGGCGGGCCCGCCGCCGAGGCCGACGAGCTGCCGCCGGGGACGGTCAGCGTGGGCTTCCACCTCCGGGCGGTCACCTCGTTCGTCCAGGTGGCCAGCGTGAACGGCCGGTACTTCCTGGGCGACGGCTACCACCGGTGCCTGGGCCTGCTGCGCCGGGGCGTGCGGTACGCCCCGGTGCTGGTCCGGGAGAACATGCCGCTGGCCGACCTGGTGCCGCCGGCCAGCCTCGAGATCGAGGCGCTGCTGGGCGGCCGGCCGCCGGTCCTGCCCGATTACTGGGACGACCGGGTGTCCGTCCCGGTGACGCTCCCGCAGACCCGCAAGCTGGTGGTGGTCCGCGGCTCCGAGCTGTCGGTCACCGAGGGCACGCCGCGGCTGACGAACGGCTAGCCCGGCCTACGGCAGCGCCGCGATCAGCTCGCTGACCGGCTTGCGGCGCCCGGTGTAGAACGGGGTCTCCTCGCGGGTGTGCAGCCGGGCGCGGGCGCCGCGCAGGTGCCGCATCAGGTCCACGATCCGGTGCAGCTCGTCCGCCTCGAAGGCCAGCATCCACTCGTAGTCGTTCAGCGCGAAGCAGGCCACCGTGTTGGCCCGCACGTCCGGGTAGTCCCGGGCCATCATGCCGTGCTCGGCCAGCAGCTGCCGCCGCTCGGCGTCATCCAGCAGGTACCAGTCCAGGGACCGGACGAACGGGTACACGCAGACGTAGTCGCCGGGCTCCTCGCCGGCCAGGAACGCCGGCACGTGGCCCTTGTTGAACTCGGCCGGCCGGTGCAGCGCCAGCACCGACCACACCGGCTCGCTGGCCCGGCCCAGCGCCGTGCGCCGGAACCGCGCGTACATCTCCTGCAGGTCATCGGGCGACTCGGCGACCCACCAGAACATGTAGTCGGCGTCGGCCCGCAGCCCCTGCACGTCATAGCTGCCCCGGGTCAGCACGCCCTTCTCGGCGCCGTGCTCGCACAGGTCGGTGACCTCGGCGGCCAGGCCGGGCCGGCCGCTGCCGCCCGCGTCCAGGTCACCCGTCACCCGGAATACCGACCACATGGAGTAACGAATCAGCTCGTTGAGCTCTCGTGCCCTGGGCCGGACCCGCTCCGCGTCCCTTGCCATGACCTCATTGTCACACCGCACGCGAGCATGCGTGCGCGGCGGGTCGGCCGGCACCGTCGCCGGGCGACCCGCCGCGAGCGCGGGTTATTCGGTTTTAGACCATTTTTATTCGGTTTTGCTGTCGCGCCTTCTTAGCTCTTGATCTCAGTGAGCGGGAAGGAGCGGTGCCGGCGCGGCGGGACCGTGAAGTTCTGGCGCCGGGTCGAGGTGATGTGCCGCTCCAGGCCGTTGTCGTCGCTCTCGCCGCCGAGGAACTCCGCCATCAGGTTCTGCGCCGCCGCGCCGGTGCGCATCGACTGGAACAACTGGGCGGTCGCGACGTAGATCGTGAACTCGAGCTTGAACTGGTTGCTGCCGGCCGGGACGTTCGTGCCCTTGGTCACGAAGACGCCGGCGCCGGTGCCCGTGCCGCTGGTGTTGAACGCCGGCGTGTCCAGGCTGTCGAAGCCGGGGCCGTCAGCGCGGATGTGCAGCGGGGTGCCGTCCGAGGCCCGCGAGAACTGCTGCAGGGCCTGGTTGTGACCGATCCGGGGGAGGCCGGTGAAGGTCGCGCCGGAACCGTTGTTGGTGGCGGAGAACTGGCCCTGCGCGTCCTGGGCCGCGGCCAGTGCCGCGCCGGCGCCCTGGAACGTGTTGGCCAGCAGGGCCGGGCCGCCGCCGTTGGTGAACTGGTCGCTGTTGCCGCGTTGGAGTCGGGCAGGCCGTTGGTCGAGCCCGCGGTTTGGACTGGAACATGTACTGCACGCGCTCGGTGAACGGCTCGCCGCCGGTGGCGGGCTCCTGGGTCGCGGTGGCGTAGAACTGGAACAGGTCCTCGAGGTCGTGCGACAGGTGCTGGATGGCGGCGTTGTCGAAGTAGTCGCCCGCCTTGGCCGTGGTCTGCACCGCCGAGGAGTTGCCCGCGAAGGTGCAGATCGCGGCCGGCCCGGCCGAGTTCGTCTGCTGGTCGATGAAGCCCATCGCCATCGAGGAGAAGGAGTTCATCCGGTTGGCGAACTCGAAGTTGTTCTGCTGGGCGATCTGCTTCGGCATGCCCTGCTTGACGAACTGCACGCGCGAGGTCTGGAAGCTGAACAGGCCGCGGAAGGCCGGCGAGGGGACGAACAAGCCGCCCAGGTTGTTGCTGCCCTGCAGCCACAGGTTGGCGTTGGTCAGGTTAGCCAGGATGTTGCTGCGGGTCTGGATGACCAGGTCGTTCTTCTCGATCACCACGTTGACGTTGAACCGCGCCTTGATGACGTTGGGCACCACGGCGTTGGGGCCGCCGACCTTGCCCTGGATGACGTCGGACGGGAACACGATCGACTCCTGGAGCGGCGACTTGCCGTCCACGAGCGTCGTCGGGAAGTTCGCGGTGACCACCGACTGGTTGAGCCGGTTGAAGTACGGCAGGCCGTAGCCGATCGACTGGATCAGCAGGCCGGACGGGGAGGCCGAGAAGACTTCCTCGATCGTGTTCAGGGCGTTGGCGAACGTGGTCTGGTCCGCCGTGCTCGGGGTCCGGTTCAGCTTGATCGGCTGGATCAGCGCGAAGGTGGGCGGGAACCCGACAGGAATGGTGCCGCCGCCGTCGTTCAGGTTCTGGGCCGCGGGGAAGAACGCGCCGAGGTCGAACTGGATGTCGCTGAAGCTGGGTGAGCTTGCCGCGCGGGCGACCTTGGCGGAGGCTGGCGTTCCGGCAATGGCCTCGAACGCGGCGGTGGTGGAAAGCAGCGCCATCACGCCGGCGGAGCGCTTCAGGGCCGACCTGCGGCTGAAGGCGTGACCGGCAACGCTCTCTGCATCCAACATGTGTGTCTTTTCCCTTTCAGTCATTTCCGTGCCCCCCAGCGACTGTCAGTGGCGCTGGAGGCTGCGCGGGGCAGGCGTGAAGGCCGGCACCACGCGTCGTTCCGCCGGTATCGGCGGAGAGGGTCGCAGACGATACCGAGGAGTCGGGGCACGCCTACGACGCTGAGGGCGGGGTGAAACCAGGCCGGGGCAGATCCGGCCTCAGAACTGCGGGCGCCGGGTTACCCGGTGCCCGCCTTCACACAGAACCGCCGGTTTGCCGCCTGGCGGCGCGGGTAGTCCACATAGATCATGGAATGGCCTCCTTGAGCGGGTGGGTCATGCCGCGGCCCGGCCAAGACCTCGGCACGTGAGCGGGCAGGTTTCGGATGATTCCTGCACCCTGGCCGAACACTAAGCCCAGCTTTTACGCGCGAGTAAGGGACGAATAACCCTCAGGGGGGGTGAAGACCCTCCTTTCTTCCGGGGCGGCCGGGAGGTCAGCGGCGGATTTGCCGTTCTCGGGGGCTGACGGGTGCTCGGGCAGCAGGCCGAAGGCGTCGGCCACGGCCAGCGCGCCCGACCGGTTGCGGACCCCGAGCTTGCGGAACAGCCGCGTCTGGACGTTCTCGACGGTCTTGGGGGCGATCCCGAGCTGCCGGGCCACCTGGCGGATGGACAGGCCCTGGGCTACCGCGCCGAGCACGTCGCTCTCCCGGGCGGTCAGCTCGGGCAGCTCGGCGCCGCCGGGGGCGTCCTTGTCCCAGCGGGCCCGGACGGCCCCGATGACCGGCTGCATGGGCCGGGAGTCCACGATGAGGTAGCCCAGGCTCACCATCCGCAGGACGACGCAGAAATCGGCCTCCAGGCGCTCAGCGGGCAGCTGAGCGGTCGCGCCGCGGGCTAGCGCCTCGGCTAGCTCGGTCGGGCCGATGGCGCTCGTGTGGACCAGGATGGCGGGCACGCCTAGCTCGGCCGCCATGTCCCAGTCCGGCGGCTGCGGGTCGACCAGCGCGGCGACAATCGGCCCCCGGTGCCAGCTGGCCCAGTGCTGGTCGGCCACCGGCCCCGGCTCGCGCACCACGAGAGACGGCAGCCCGGCGGCCGCCAGGACGGCGACGAGACGCTGGAGCACGGCCGGGTCCCGGCCGGCCAGCACGGTCAGGGTCGGGAAGCCGTCGCTGGCCGCGCGCGGCGGCACCGCCGGGCCGGGCCGACGGTCCAGCATGCCCAGAGAAGATAAACGCGAGACGGCCTGTGCTCCGCTGCTCACGTCCAGCTTGGCGTAGACGCTGCGCTTGAGGTTCTCCACCCGCAGCGGGCTGATCCCGAGCAGGTCGGCGATCTCGGGCACGCTGTGCCCGGAGCCGGTCAGCACGACGATCTCCAGCTCGCGGTCGGTCATGCCGCCGCGGCCGGACCGGGGGTCCAGGCCCCGGCGGCGGCCGAGCAGCGCGAGGACGGCGGCCAGCCCGTGCGACTCCGGGACCAGGGCCGAGATGCCGGCCGCCACGGCGGCGGCCACGTCACCCTCGGACGCCGTCCCGTAGGTGACGATCACGCTCAGCTCCGGGAACGCGCGGAGCAGGCTCCGCATGAGCAGGGCGATCTCGCCGAGACGGCAGCCCGCGTCGATGATGACCACGTCGGGACGGCGCAGGTCGCAGAGCGCGCGGATGTCGCCGGGCTCGGCTACCTTGCCGACCACGGTCACGCCGGGGCGAATGGCAAGGCAGGCCGCGAGAGTGTCCCGGAGCAGCCGCCGCGGCGACTGGACAGCTACCCGGGTTGAGGTGGCGTGCGCTGGGGCCATCATGAGCCTGGCCGTTTCTGTGGGTCCGCTCCCCCGGATTGAACGGGATTCTAGACCGGGATGTGCCTTAACCGCCAGGCAATCAACATTTATGTGGATCGTTACTTTTGCCCCGACAAGTACCGCTGCACCTCGCGGGCGGCCTGCCGGGCCGAGGCGATGCAGGCCGGGATGCCGACGCCGTCGTAGGCCGCCCCGCAGACGGCCAGGCCCGGCTGGGCCGCCACGCCGGCCCGGATCCGGGCCACCCGGCCGGTGTGGCCGACGCTGTACTGGGGCAGGCCGCCGCCCCACCGGGTCACCCGCGCCTGCGCCGGGCGGCCCCGCACGCCGGTGGCCGCGGCCAGGTCGGCGGCGGCCAGGCCGGCCAGGTCGGCGTCGTCGCGCTGGAGCACGGCCTCGTCCCCCAGCCGGCCCACCGAGCAGCGCACGATCTGCAGGCCGGCGACCGCCAGGTGCGGCCACTTGACCGTGCTGAACGTGACCGCCTTGACGGCATGGCCGTCCACCGGCGGGACCAGGAAGCCGCTGCCGGCCGGCGGCACCGGGAACGCGGCCTCCGGGTAGGCCAGCGTGATCACGGCCATGCTGGCGTAGCTGATCCCGGCCAGCGCCGCAGCGGCGTCGCCGGGCCGAGGGGGCCAGCAGCCGGCTGGCCGGGGCGGCGGGCACGGCCAGGATGACCGCGTCGGCGTCCAGCCACTGCGGCGCGTGGGCGGAGCCGATCGTCAGCCGCCAGCCGCCCGGCCGCCGGGCCAGCTCGCGCACGGTGGCCCGGGTCCGGATCTCCGCGCCGGACGCGGCGGCCAGCACGGGCGGCAGCGTGCCGAGACCGCCCGCCAGCGTGGTGAAGACCCCCCCGGGACCAGGCGGGACCGGGGCTGCCGCGCCGGGAACTCCTTTTTCCGCGCCGTGTCTTTCCGCACCGTGTTTTTCCGCACCGTGGCCGGCGTCGGCCCGAGCAGTGCCCGCCTGGGGCGTGCTGCCCGGAGCCGCGCCCGGCGCGTCCGGGGCAGGCGGGCCGGACCTGGCCGGGGTGGGCATGGCGGCGGCCGGGGCCGGGGGCAGCAGCGAGGCGACCGCCGCGCCGAGGGAGGCGAACCGGGGCACGGCCGCGGCCAGCGGGCCCAGCGTGGCCTGGAACGACAGGTCCTCGCAGCGGCCCGCGTAGACCCCGCCCAGCAGGGGCTCGACCAGGCGGTCCACTACCTCGCGGCCCATCCGGGCGCCGACCCGCTCGGTGACCGAGGCATCGGCCGCCGTCGAGCCCGGCACCGCCGAGCAGCGTCGGCACCGCCGGGCGCGGCACCGTCGACGCGGCACCCACGCACGTCGGCGGGGCAGGACGGCGTCCTGGCGGGCGCGGGCCAGGCCCGCGTCGGACAGCAGGCCGGTGCCGGCCAGGTCGGCCGGGTCGGCGGGCACGCCCATGAACTGCCGCCGGGGCAGCGGCCGGACCTCGCCGCGGGTCCAGATGCCGGCCGTGGTGGTGCCGGGCGAGCGCCGCTCCGCGTCCAGGCCAAGCTCGGCGATCAGGCCGGTGCCCTCGGGGCGGCGGGCCAGCAGCGCCTCGGCGCCGGCGTCGACGTCCACCCCGCCGACCGGCGAGACGGCCAGCTTGCCGCCCAGCCGCGGCGAGCCCTCCAGCACGATGACCCGGACGCCGGCGTCCCGCAGCGCGAACGCGGCGGCCAGGCCCGCGATGCCGCCGCCGATGACGGCGACCACCGGGCGCGCGGGCGGGCCGGACGGCCCCGGCCGCGCATGCGGCACCCGCCCGGGCGGCGGACCGCGGCCCGGCAGCCGGCCCGGCGGCCGGGCGAGCCCGCGCTCATGACGGCTCCGCCGGGACGGCCGCGACGGCGGACCAGTCGAAGGACTGCCCGATGGCCTCGAGCTCGCGGCGGGTGGCGGCGTCGCACAGGACGCCCGCCAGGCCGGCCCGGTAGCAGTCCTCGGGGGTAGCGCCCGAGCCGCGGCCGCCACCTCGTACTCGGCGGCCAGGTCGGTGCCGAACATGGCCGGGTCGTCGGTCGAGACCGAGCACGCCACGCCCGCGGCGCGCAGCGCGGGCAGCGGGTGGGCGGACAGGGCCGGGACGGCGCCGGTGGCCACGTTGGAGGTCGGGCAGACGTCCAGCACCACGCCCCGCCCGGCCAGGTCGCGCAGCAGCGCCGGGTCCTCGGCGGCGCGGATGCCGTGCCGGATCCGGGCCGGGCGCAGCAGGTCCAGGGTGGCCCGGACCAGGTCCGGGCCGCTCGATCTCGCCGGCGTGCGGGACGGCGGGCAGGCCGCCGTCCCGGGCCAGCGCGAACACCTCGGCGTACAGCTCGGGCCGAAACTCCTCCGAGCCGCCCAGGCCCAGCCCGACGACGCCCCGGCCGGCGTGGGCCACGGACTGCCGGGCGGTCTCCGCCACCAGCTCGGCCGGGAACCCGCGGCTGATGTCGGGGGTCAGCCGGACGTGCACGCCGTGCCGCTCGCGGGCCTCCCGGGCGCCGTCGCAGTAGCCGGCGAACACCTCGGCCCAGCGCGCGCCCCGGCTGACCGGCTCGGCCGGGGAGAAGATGCCCTCGATGTAGACCGCGCCGTGCCCGGCCGCCTCGGCCGCGTAGTCCACCACCACCTGCCGGAAGTCGGCCTCGGTGCGCAGCACGCCGGTGGTCAGCCACCAGGTCTCGATGAAGTGCGCGAAGTCGCGGAACTCATACAGGCCGGCCAGTCCCTCGACCGTATCCGCGGGCAGCGGGATCCCGTTGCGGCGGGCGATCCGCAGCAGCGCCGCGGGCCGGATGGTCCCCTCCAGGTGGACGTGCAGCTCGATCTTCGGGAACGTCATGACACCGATTATTCCCGGCCCGGAACCGGCCCGGCCGCCGGGCGCGTCCCAGCAGCATGACACTCTACTGCCCGCCGGCGCGGCGTCGCGCTGGCCGCGGGAGCCGGGCTCCTGCTGCTTACCGGGTGCGCGGGCGCCTCGGTCCACTCGGCCTCCTCGGCTTCCTCGGTCTCTCGCCCGGCCCCCCGCGCCCCCGCCTTCGGCGCGGCCGTCCCCTCCGCCGCGCCCGCCGCGGGGGCCGCGGCCGTTCCGGCCGGCCCGGTCAGCGCGGCCGGGCTGGCCGTCCCCGGGACCCAGCAGGCCGCCGCCTCAGCCGCCCGGCTGGCCCCCGGCGGGCAGAGCATCATCTACACCGCGACGCTGACCGTGCGGGTGCGCGACGCGTCGGCGGCGGCCGGCCGCGCCGTCACCGACACCGCCGCGGCCGGCGGGTACACCGCCGGCGAGCAGGCCCGGGCGGCCGCCGCCGGGAGGCGGCCCCGGGTCAGCCTGACCCTGAAGGTGCCGGTGGCCGCCTACCCGGGCACGCTGGCCGCGCTCGGGCGCCTCGGCCGCCCGGCCGCGCTGACCCAGCAGTCCTCCGACGTCACCGAGCAGGTGGCCGACGTGACCAGCCGGGTCACCTCCCAGCAGGACGAGATCGCCCAGCTCCGGGCGCTGCTGAGCCGGGCCGGCTCGGTGCCCGACCTGCTTCAGGTGCAGGACCAGCTGGCCAGCGACGAGTCGTCGCTGGAGGCGCTGCAGGCCCAGCAGCGGGCGCTGGACCGGGAGACGGCCTACGCCACGATCACGATGACGCTGCTCGGGCCGGCGCCGGGCTGACCGCCGTGCACCAGCCCGCCGCCCGGCACGGCTTCGGGACCGGGCTGGCGGCAGGCTGGCACGGACTGGGCCAGGCGACCACCTGGCTGCTTACGGTGCTGGGGGCGGCGCTGCCGTTTCTCATCGTGGTCGTGGTGGCGGGCGGGCTGGCCCTGGCGGGACGGCGGCGGCTGAGTACGGCTAGGCGCGGGCCGACGCCTGGTGCACCAGGTCAGTGAGCCGGGCCAGCACGTCGGGGTCGGTCTCGGGCAGCACGCCGTGGCCGAGGTTGAACACGTGCCCGGCGCCTGCCTGACCCCGGCGCAGGATGTCCCGGGTGCGCTCCTCGATGGCCGGCCACGGCGCGAGGAGCAGCGCTGGATCGAGGTTGCCCTGCAGGGCCTTGCCGGGGCCGGCCCGGCGGGCGGCCTCGTCCAGCGGTACCCGCCAGTCCACCCCGACCACGTCGGCGCCGGCCTCGCCCATCAGCCCCAGCAGCTCGCCGGTGCCGACGCCGAAGTGAATCCGCGGCACGCCGTCTCGACAGGCCTCGAACACCCGGCCGGCTGTGCGGCAGCACGCTGCGCCGGTAGTCCTCCGGGCTCAGCGCGCCGACCCAGGAGTCGAATAGCTGCACGGCCGAGGCGCCCGCCGCCACCTGGACCCGCAGGAACTCGATGGTGATGTCGGTCAGCCGGCCCAGCAGCGCGTCCCACAGCCGGGGCTGGCCGTACATGACCGATTGGGTCAGGTCGAAGTTCTTCGACGGGCCGCCGTTGATCAGGTAGCAGGCCAGCGTGAACGGGCCGCCGGCGAAGCCGATCAGCGGCTTGCCGCCGAGCTCGGCGACCAGGCTGGTGACCGCCTCGGTGACGTACGGGACGTCGCCGGGCTCCAGGGGGCGCAGCCGGGCCAGGCCGGCCTCGTCCCGGATGGGCTCGTCGATGACCGGGCCGACGCCGGGCTTGATGTCGATGGCGAAGCCGACCGCCCGCAGCGGCACGATGATGTCGCTGAAGAAGATGGCCGCGTCCACGTCATAGCGGCGCAGCGGCTGCAGGGTGATCTCGGTGATGAGGTCCGGCGTCACGCACGCGGTCGTCATCGGAAGGCCGGCCCGGGCCTTGAAGTACTCCGGCAGCGAGCGGCCGGCCTGGCGCATGTACCAGACCGGCGTGCGCGGCACCGGCTCGCCCCGGCAGGCCCGCACGAAAAGGGAATCCGCGGTCATCGACGTCACGGCAGGAATCGTCTCACGGCGCTGGCCGGGCCGCCCGCCCGGCGGGGGCCGGTTTCCGGCAAAAGGCCGCATGACACGCCGCCGGGGTCCACGGGCACGGGCCGTAACCGTGCCAACATCGTCCGCAGCGGGCACGCGGTCCGGCCCGGCGATCCAGCACGGCCCCGGACTGTCAGCGCCGCGCCGTAGTGTGCGCCGCAGCGCGGTTAGGCAAGGAGGTTCCCAGATGACGCAGATTGTCCGGCACTGCCCGGACTGTGACTGGGATCGCCCGTTCGAGCAGCTTCACGACCAGCCGGGCACGTGCCCCGACTCCCCCGACGGCGACGACTGCCCGGAGTGGTCCTGCACGGCCTGCGGCGCGGCCCTGCTGATCGGCGTCTCCCTGGCTGGCGTCCTTGCGCACCCCGGCGTGCAGGCCGCTCCGCGGGCGCGTGGCATGAGGCTGCTGACCACGAGAAGGGGCACCCCGTGCCCGACGCCCCGGCGACCCTGAGGACGGCCGGGGAGGGCGTCGGCGACGCCGCGTTCCGCCGCGCGGTAGCGGACATCGAGGCGGGCCTGGCCGCGCAGCGCGACGCCCGCCCGGAACTGGCCTTCGAGGACGAGCCCGCGCCCCGGCGGCTAGCGCCGTACGCTGCGGCAATTGCCGCGTCGGTGCTGGAGGGGGACACTGAGATTGGCTGGGGCAAGTTCGTGCTGCTCTACGATCCGGCCGGTCAGGCCGGGTGGGACGGGCAGTTCCGGATCATCGCCTACGTCCGTGCCGAGCTTGACCCCGAGATCGCGGCCGACCCGCTGATCTCGGAGGTGGGCTGGAGCTGGCTGCTGGAGGCGCTGGAGGCACGGGCCACGGCCTATGGGCAGACCAGCGGGACGGTGACACGAGTGGTGACGGAGGGGTTCGGCTCCAAGCAGGACGAGCCGATGTCGACGGGGTTCGAGCTGCGGGCGTCGTGGACCCCGGAGGGGGACGGCGGCGCGCCGCCGTCGCTGGACGGCCACGTGGCCGCCTGGTGCGACGCGCTGTGCATGGCGGCCGGGCTGCCGCCGCTGGGCGTCTCCGCGCTGCGGCCGCCGGGCCGCAGGCGGCCGCAGTGACCCCCGCCGAGCCCGCCGCCGGCCTCGCGCGAGGATGCCGCCGCCCCGGACGGCCGGACGGCCGGAGGTCCGCGGAGGTTCCGGAGCGGGCGCCCGTGGTGCCGTTGCTGGAGCCGCGCGAGGGCCTGCCGCCGCTGGTCGACGACCCCGGCCGCGCTGGAGGCAGCGGTCCGCGCCCTGGCCGGCGGGTCCGGCCCGGTCGCCGTCGACGCCGAGCGGGCCTCGGGCTTCCGGTACGGCCACCGGGCGTTCCTCGTGCAGCTGCGCCGGCGCGGCGCGGGCACTGTGCTGATCGACCCGGTGGCCTGCCCGGACCTGTCCAGCCTGGACGCCGCGCTGGCCGACACCGAGGCGGTGCTGCACGCCGCCTCCCAGGACCTGCCCTGCCTGGCCGAGCTGGGGTACCGGCCGCGGCAGTGTTCGACACCGAGATGGCCGGGCGGCTGCTGGGCTACCCCCGCGTCGGGCTGGCCACGCTGGTCGAGGAACTGCTCGGGCTGCGGCTGGAGAAGACCCACTCGGCCGCCGACTGGTCGACCCGCCCGCTGCCGACGGAGTGGCTGCGGTACGCCGCGCTCGACGTCGAGGTGCTGGTCGAGCTCCGCGACCTGCTGGCCCGCCAGCTCACCGAGCAGGGCAAGCTGACCTGGGCGCGGGAGGAGTTCGCGGCGGTGCTGGCGGCCGGGCCGCCGGAGCCGCGGACCGACCCGTGGCGCCGGACCTCCGGTATCCACCGGGTGCGCAACCGCCGCGGCCTGGCCGTGGTGCGGGAGCTGTGGCAGGAGCGGGACCAGATCGCCCGGCAGCGCGACCTGTCGCCGACCAAGGTGCTGGCCGACCGGGCCATCGTCGAGGCGGCCCGGGCGATCCCGGCCGGGCCGCCGCAGCTCAGCCGAGATCGCCGGGTTCACCGGCCGGGGCGCCCGCCGCCACCTGGTCGGACTGGTCGGCGGCCGTCGGCCGGGCCCGGGCGCTGTCCGACGCGGGACCTGCCGGACCCGTCCGCGCCGCCCGGCGACGGCCCGCCGCCCGCCCACCGGTGGGCCGACCGCGACCCCGAGGCGGCCCGGCGGCTGACCGCGGTCCGGGCCGTGGTGGCGGCGCTGGCCGACGCCAACGGCCTGCCGACCGAGAACCTGCTGCCGCCCGACGCCGTGCGCCGGCTGTCCTGGCAGCCGCCGTTCGAGCCGGCCCCGGCGTCGGTCAGCGCCGACCTGACCGGGTACGGCGCCCGCCCCTGGCAGGTCGCGCTGACCGCCCTGCCGATCTCCAAGGCCCTGGTCGCGGATCCTGGAGAAGGGCGACGAGTCAGCCGGCCGGCTCGTCACGCACTGCGCGGCAGGGCTCGCAGGTCACACGGCATGGCCGAGCCGGGCTGGGGCTGGCCCGCGCACGGCAGCGGCGCGATCGTCTCGGGGTAGTCGGGAAACA
Source organism: uncultured Actinomycetota bacterium (assembly GCA_963731085.1). Classification (GTDB taxonomy): domain Bacteria; phylum Actinomycetota; class Actinomycetes; order Streptosporangiales; family Streptosporangiaceae; genus DASUBV01. The sequence continues at coordinate 96,298 of CAVSUF010000016.1, read as the reverse complement.
CGTTCATCAGGGCCTCGCAGTCGCAGCAGCCGCCCAGCTGCTCCAGGCGGCGCAGCAGGCCGCGCGGCCCGCGGCGCCCGCTCAGCCCGCCACCGGCCGGCCCAGCGGTGCGTGCCATCGCAGCCGAACTCGTTGATCATCCGGAGCAGGTAGCAGCGCAGGCACTCGCCCTCGCGCGGCTCGGTCAGGTGCCGGGACAGCCACGCGACCTCCGCCTCGACCTCGTCGGCAAAATCCGCAGTCATCCGCGTTCTCCCTGGCGCTCGATCTGACAGGGTCATTTCTAGCGCGGGGCACTGACATTCCGGCGTGGCCGGCGAGGATCCCCCGGAACCGGGCTCAGGAGGCCGCGGTGGCCATCTGGTCGAGCCGCTCCAGGGACTTGGTCATGTCCTCGCGGGTCTTGGCGGAGGCCACCCGGCGGAGCACGAACCGCAGCACCTCATGGGAGATGTCCCACGTCTCGCGGACCAGCGTGCCGCCGTCGACCGGCTCCAGCTCGTACCGCCAGACCCGGCCCGCGAACCGGGCCACGGGACCGCTGGCCAGCCGGGGCTCCCAGGCGATCCGGCGTCCCTCGTCGAACTCGGTAACCGTGTTGGCCATCGCGTAGGGCACGCCGCGCCGCATGTCCATGCCGAACGTGGCGCCCTTGGCCAGCCGGGAGGCGTTGCCGGGCCGGGCGGCCCGGACCGAGCCGGAGCCGTCGATCTCGGGGTGGCGAGCCGGGTCAGCGATGATGTCGAAGATCGTCGCGGCGGGGGCGCGGATCACCCGCTCAACCGAGACGATGTCACGTGAATCAGCCATTTGATATCTGTAACGGACGGCACGGCCTGACGGTTTACGGCGCGCCGGTCTTGTCGGTGGCGACTGAGAAGATGTCCCGGTGACGACCGAGACAGGCAGCACGGGCGGGACAGGCACGGGCGCGGCGGGGCGGGCGGCCTGGAGGCCCGGGCGGGGCACTGGGCGGGGCCGGGCTGGACTGGGCCAGCATCGACACGCCCGTCGGCGTGGTGTCGGTGGGCTGCGGTGACGCCGGCGTGGCCGAGGCGCGGTTCGGCGCCCCGCCGCCGGGCGCCAGCCGGCCGGACGACGCCGGGCGGGCCCGGCAGGCCCGGCGGCAGCTAGCGGAGTACTTCGCCGGGCAGCGCCGGGAGTTCAGCGTCCCCGTCGACTGGAGCGGCTACGGCCCGGCCCAGCGGCAGGTGCTCGGCCTGCTGCAGGCCGGGGTGGGCTACGGCCAGACGATCACCTACGGGGCGCTGGCCGGGCAGGCCGGGATTCCGGCCCGCGATGACGTGATCCCGGCCCGGGCGGTCGGCCAGATCATGGGGTCCAACCCGATCCCGGTCATCGTGCCCTGTCACCGGGTGGTGGCCAGCGACGGGCTGGGCGGCTACAGCGGCGGGGCCGGCCCGGAAGTGAAGCGCTGGCTCCTGATCCTCGAGGGCTCGCTGCCGCCGACCCTGGACTGGGTGCCCGGCCACCCGGTTTAACGGGCGCGTAACCAAATCACGCGCCTTGTGCGAAAATGGCCAGTCATGAGCGACTTGCCCGAGCAGGACTGGCCCGTGCTCCGCCTGAACTGGGGGCCGGCCAGCGTCGACCTGCGGTGCCGGTACCCCGCCGTGCTGCGCTGGGCCGAGCAGTGCTTCACCGGGGAGAACGCCTCCGGCCTGGCCGCCTGGCCCGGCGGTCCCGGCCACCGTGGTGGTGGACGATGACCTGGCCGGCCGTGGGCGACGCCTGCTCCGCGCCGCTGCCCGGCGTCGGGGTGCTGCCCGCCTGGTGCGGCGAGGCCGAGGGCATGTACTGCGTCAGGGTCTCGGTCCCGGTGGCGAAGTCGTTCCACGGGCCCAAGCGCTCCTGGCCGGAGGTCCTGGTCTTCGGCCAGGCACCGGGCGGCGACCTGCGCGCGTTCTGCACCAGCGACCCGCTGGGTCCCCGGGCCGGCGAGATGCTGGCCCGGCAGATCCTCGACCGTGCGCTGCGCCAGGCGGGCGCCTCCATGCTGCACGCCGCCGGGGTGGTTCTCGACGGCCGGGCGCTGGTCTTCACCGGCGCCTCCGGGTGGGGCAAGACGACGCTGGCCACCTGGGGCGCGGCGGTCCGGGGCGGGCTGTTCCTGGCCGGCGACCGCACCGCGTGCTACCTGGCCGACGACACGCCGGTAGCGGCCGGCCTGGCCGTCAGCACCCGGTACGGCGAGGGCACGCTGCGCGCGCTGATCGGCACCGAGGACTGGCTGGACCGGCTGCCGCTGCCCGGGCTGAACCAGATGATGGGCGCGGACAAGACAGCCCGGGTCGGCAAGGGGCCGTTCAAGGTGGTGCTGAACAACGCCGAACTCGGCGTGCTGGGCATCCGGACGGCGGCGGCCGCGCCGCTGGGCGGCATCGTGGTGCTCACCCATCCGGATCCCGACGCACCCGAAGGCGCGGGTCCCGACGTGGCGCTGCTCTCCCGCGAGGAGGCCGCGACCTGGGTGCGCCCGAACCTGCGGCAGTCCTTTGACCTGCTGCCGGTGGACGGCACGGCGGGCGAGTGGGGCGAGACCCAGCGCGGGTACGGCCACGACGACGGCCTCGGCTCGCCGCGCTGCTGGACCGCGTTCCGGTCCTGCTGGTCCGCTGGCGCCCGGACCAGCATGACCCGGCCGACCTCTTCGACACCCTCAGCGACCGCCTGAACGGACGCCGGCCAGCCCGCTGGTCTGACTTGCCCGTGGTCTGGCTGCCCGTGGTCTGGCTGCCCGTGGTCTGGCTGCCCCGTCGGTTTTGGCGACCGGTGGTCTAGCTGGAGGCCGGGTCGTGCCGCTCGGCGGCGGCCAGGACGCTGCCCGCCGCGACGTGCAGTACCCAGAACCGGGCCTTGCGCAGCGACGGACCGGACGGCGGCCGGGCGTCCAGCCGGGCGCAGGCCGCGGCCAGCAGCAGCGGCAGGTTCTCCCGGTGGGCGCACACCACGGCCGGCCGCCCCAGCGTGGCCAGCGCCGCCGCCCGCAGCGCCGTGACCTCGGGCGCGACCTGCGCCCCGACCGTGAACACCGGCTCGATCTCGATCTTGGCTCCGGTCAGCGCGGCGAACGGCCGGACCGTCGCGACGCACCGCTCGGCGGCCGAGCTGACCACCCGGTCGACGCCGAAGCAGCGCAGCAGCCAGCCCAGCCGGTCGGCGTCGGCGGCGCCGCGGGCGTCCAGCGGCCGGGCCAGGTCCGCGCCGCCCCAGCCGGACCGGCTGCCGGCCGAGGCGTGCCGGACCAGGATCAGCGGCATGGTCCGGGCCGGGCCGGCGGTGAACTCCTCCAGCACGGCCACGTCGCGGTCGTAGGTCAGCCGCCTGGCCGCCTCGGCGGCGGGCATCCAGGCCAGGTCGTCGACCTCGTGGCCGGGCACGAACGCCGTGTCCGGGTCGCGGCACCGCCCGGCCCAGTAGTCGACCCGCTTGGGCCGCCCCTCGACGTTGTAGTAACGACGGGCTGCAGCCGCCGGCCGAGGGTGACCCGCTGCCCGGTCTCCTCGGCCACCTCGCGGACCGCCGTCAGCAGGACGTGCTCGCCGGGCTCGCACTTGCCCTTGGGCAGCGTCCAGTCGTCGTACTTGGGCCGGTGCACCAGCGCGACCTCGATCCCCGCCGCGCCGTCCCGCCACACCACCGCCCCGGCGGCGCGGACCTCCTCGCGGCCGGCGTCAGCCATCGGCCGCCCGGCCCTGCCGGGCCCGGATCAGCACGTCCTGCAGGTCGTTGAGCGGCTGGCCGTCGGCGTCCAGGTGATGCCGCGTCCAGTTGCCGTCGCCGGCCAGCCACCAGGACGACGTGCCCGGGTCCATGGCCAGGTCGATCAGGCCGCGCAGCTCGGCCCGCTGGGCCGGCGTCGGTCACCCGGATCAGCAGCTCGACCCGCCGGTCCAGGTTGCGGTGCATCAGGTCGGCGCTGCCGATCCACACGTCGCCGGGCGAGCCCGGCGCCCCGGTGCCGAACGCGTAGATGCGGGAGTGCTCCAGGAACCGGCCGACGATGCTGCGGACCCGGATGTTCTCGGACAGGCCCGGCACGCCCGGCCGCAGCGCGCAGATCCCGCGTACCCACAGGTCGATCGGCACGCCCGCCGTGCGAGGCCCGGTACAGCGCGTCGACCATGGCCTCGTCGATGAGCGCGTTGCACTTGAGCTGGATCCGCGCGGGCTCCCCGGCCCGGGCCAGGTCGGCCTGGGCCTCGATCTGGTCGATGAGCCCGGACCGGACCCCGGCCGGGGCGACCAGCAGCCGCCGGTAGTCCGGCGGCCGGCTGTAGCCGGTCAGGTGGTTGAACAGGTCGGTGATGTCCTCGCCGACCGTCCGGTCGGCGGTGAGCAGCCCGAAGTCCTCGTACAGCCGCGCGGTCTTGGGGTGGTAGTTGCCGGTGCCGATGTGGCAGTACCGGCGCAGCGAGCCGTCCGGCTGCTCGCGGACGACCAGCGCCATCTTGCAGTGCGTCTTCAGCCCGACGAAGCCGTACACGACGTGGCAGCCGGCCTCCTCCAGCTTGCGCGCCCAGGCGATGTTGGCCCGCTCGTCGCCGCGCGCCTTGATCTCGACGACGACCACGACCTGCTTGCCCGCCTCGGCCGCGTCGATCAGCGCGTCGACGATCTCGGAGTCGCCGCTGGTCCGGTACAGGGTCTGCTTGATGGCCAGCACCGTGCGGGTCGGCGGCGGCCGACACGACCAGGCGCTGCACGCTGGCGGTGAACGAGTCGTAGGGGTGGTGCACCAGGACGTCGTGCTCGCGCATGGCGGCGAACACGCTGCGGTCGTGCGGCAGCGCGTTCTCGGACGGGACGAACGTCGGGTACTTCAGCTGCCGCCGGTCCAGGTCGGCGATGGCCGACAGCCCGGACAGGTCCAGCGGCGCCGGGCAGCCGGTAGACCGCGCGGTCGTCCATCCCCAGCTCGCGTGACCAGCTGGTCCAGCACGTCAGCGGACATCGACTCCTCGACCTCGAGCCGGACGGCGGGCTCGAACCGGCGCCGCATCAGCTCCCGCTCCAGCGACTGGAGCAGGTTCTCGGTGACGTCCTCGTCGATCTCCAGGTCCCGGATCCGGGTGATCCGGAACGCGTGGTGCTCCAGCACGTCCATGCCCGACGAACAGCTCGCCCAGGTGCGCGGCGATGACGTCCTCCAGCGGGACGAACCGGCTGGCCGCCGACCCGCAGGAACCGGGGCAGCAGCGGCGGCACCTTCACCCGGGCGAACAGCGTCGCCCCGGTGGCCGGGTCGGCGATCATCACGGCCAGGCTGAGCGACAGGTTGGAGATGTAGGGGAACGGGTGCGACGGGTCGACCACCAGCGGGGTCAGCACCGGGTAGATCCGGTCCCGGAACAGCTGCTGGAAGCTCGGCCTGCTCGGGGTCGGTCAGCTCCTTCCAGCGCAGGATCTCGATGCCCGCCTCGGCCAGGGCGGGCTGCAGCATCTCGGTGTAGCAGCGGGCGTGCCGGGCCGTCAGCTCCCGGGCCATCTCCAGGGTGATCCGCAGGATCTCGTCGGCCGGCCTGGCCGCTGGCGTTCTCGACCGGCAGCCCGGTGGCCATCCGGCGGATCCGGCCGGCCACCCGGACCATGAAGAACTCGTCCAGGCCGCTGGCGAAGATCGACCCGAACCGGACCCGCTCCAGCAGCGGCACGTCGGGGTCCTCGGCCAGTTCCAGGACCCGCTCGCCGAACCGCAGCCAGCTTTCCTCGCGGTCCAGGTACCGGCCCGGCGGCAGTTCGGCGGGCGGGGCGGGCTCGCCGGCGGCCCGGTGCCGCCCGGCCCGCAGCCCCTCGGCCGGCAGCCCCTCGGCCGGCTGGCCATCGGCAGGCTGGCCATCGGCAGGCTGGCCATCGGCAGGCTGGCCATCGGCAGGATGGCCGTCCTCCGGCTGGCCGACGGCGGGCATCCCAGCCCCGGCGGCCGGCTGGCCGTCGGCGGGCAGCCCCGTGGCGGGCGCCCCGGCGGCGGGCTGGCCGGCGGCCCCCAGTGGCGGGCCCCCCAGTGGCGGGCGCGGGGCGGTCGCGCTGGCGGCGCTCCCGCTCGGTGGCTCGGGCTCTGGCCCTGGCGGCGTCCCGGGCGTGCTGGCCGGCCCGCTCCGTCGGTCTCCTGCTCGGCCCGCTCGGCGGCCGCCGCGCGCTCGGCGCTGCGTGGCCGGCGCGCGGTCGCACCAGCGTCCCGTCCGCTCCCGCTGCGACCAGAGTCCATGTCCTTATTGTCCCCACCGAAACGCGCCGTAAAGGCCCCGCCCCGGCCCTACTTGATGACGGCAAAGTGAACTTCCGACGACTTCTCGAAGTCAGGTGGCTGTCGTGATACTGCTGGTGACAGGGTTGCGCCCTTGCGGAGCCAGGCAAGTCCGGCCAAGATCGTGCTGGGACCGGCGAAACCGGTCACAGTCGGTTTAAAGCAGGCACAGGCAGCGGACGGAGACGCGCATGCGCATCGGGATCTCACTGGCTGATCCGAGCGGCCCGGCCGCCCTGTCCGACCTGTCCGACCAGGTCCAGCGAGCGGCGGCGGACGGCTTCGCGTCGGCGTGGCTGTCCAACATCTTCGGCCTCGAGGCCCTGACCGCGCTGGCCGTGGCGGGCGCCCTGGCCGCCGCCCGGGCCGGCTCGGCCACCGGCGACCCCGGCATCGAGCTGGGCACGGCGGTCATCCCGACCTACCCCCGGCACCCGGCGTCACTGGCCCAGCAGGCACTGACCACGGCGGTGGCGCTGCACGGCCGGCTGGCCCTGGGCATCGGCCTGTCCCACCAGGTCGTCATCGAGAACATGTACGGCTACAGCTTCGACCGCCCGGCCCGGCACATGGCCGAGTACCTGTCCGTGCTGCTGCCGCTGCTGGACGGGGAGTCAGCCTCGTTCGACGGCGAGACCGTGCACGCCCACATCGGCCTCAGCGTGCCCCGGGTGAGCCGCCCGCCGCTGCTGCTGGCCGCGATGGCGCCGCGGATGCTGCGGCTGGCCGGGGAGCGGGCCGACGGGACGATCCTGTGGATGACCGGCCCGGCCACGGTCCGCGACCACATCGTCCCCGAGATCACCGAGGCGGCGCGGCTGGCCGGCCCGCGCCCCGGGTGATCTGCCAGCTTCCGGTCTGCGTGACCGATGACCCGGCCGCCGCCCGGGCCGGGGCCGACAAGCTCCTGGCCATTTACGGCCAGCTTCCGTCCTACCGGGCCATGCTGGACCGGGAGGGCGCGGCCGGGCCGGGCGACATCGCCATCGCCGGCGACGAGGACGCACGTGACGGCCGGTATCGCGGCGGTGGCCGACGCCGGCGCCACCGACTTCGTCGCGGTCGACATCTCCCGCGAGGCCGACCGGGAGCGCACTCGCGTGCTGCTCAAGTCGCTGGCCGCTAGCTGACGACCCGCACGTCGGCCGATGGCTGGGTGGAAGCACTTTCCATGAAACGACCGGTCAGCCGACGCAGAACTCGTTGCCTTCCGGGTCGGCCAGCGTCACCCACTGGTGCGGTCCCTGGCTGGCCCGGTGCAGCTCGGTCGCCCCGGCGGCGGTCAGCCGCTGGACGAGCACGTCGGCCTGGCCGGGAGCCGGCCGGAGGTCCAGGTGCACCCGGTCCTTAACCGTCTTGGGCTCCGGGACGAGCTGAAAGAGGACGCGGGGCCGGCCGCTGTCCTCGGCCGGCCGGGTGGCGGATGGCGGCACCCTCCTTCCAGACCAGTTCCCCGCCGAACTCCATCGTGTCGTCCTCGGTGGCGTACCCCTCAGCCACCATCTTCCGGATGAACGCCTCGTCACTGGGCTCGACCTCCCAGCCCAGCGCGGCCGCCCACCAGGCAGCCAGGTCGTGCGGGCGCTCGGCGTCGACCGTGACCTGGAAGTCCAGGGGCTCAGGTGTCAGGGGCCAGGGGACAGGGACTCAGCCGTCATGCCGATCCCTCCCCCGCCCGGTACAGGTCGCGCAGCAGGCAGATCTCGGCGCCATGGTGAATGACCTCTCTGTTGATGTGGGTGACCAGGTCCGCCATCGGTGAATCGGCCCACGAGCCCTCGGCCGGGCCGCACGGGCGGGCCAGGGCCGCCGCGTCCAGGCCCCGGACGCCCGCGGCCCAGGCCGCGTAGCCCTCGTCCAGCTGGGCCAGCGCCCGCGCGGCGGTGCCCGCGTAGCCGAACGTGTCCCAGCTCACCGGCGGCCCGCCGAAGTGCGCGGCGACCCGGGCGCCGAACACGCCCACGATCAGGTGGGCCATCCGCCAGGCGATGGTGGTGACCGGGGGCGGCTCCGGCTCGGGGAAGGCGAACTCCACCACCCAGTCGCCGCCGCCGACCGCGATCGGGGCGGCGCTGGTGCCGCGCGGGCGCACGCTCCAGCAGTCCGGCACGGGCTCGCGCAGGTACTCGGCGTCGGTCAGCCCGGCCAGCCGGGGCCGGAGCAGGTGCTGCCAGTGCCAGTCCAGCTGCCCGGCCAGGACGGCGGTCCAGTCGAGGTCCATGGCCTCACGCTAGCGTCCATTGCGGACAGCTACTGTCCGCGATGGGTGCCAGACTGAGATCCGTGCGGGAAACCTCGGCGCGGCTCCTGCGGCTGCTGTCGCTGCTCCAGGCCCAGCCGGACTGGGCCGGGCCGGCGCTGGCCCGGCGGCTGGACATCACGCCCCGGACGCTGCGCCGGGACGTGCAGCGGCTCCGGGACCTCGGCTACCCGGTGTCGGCCACGCCCGGCCTGGCGGGCGGGTACCGGCTCGCGGCGGGCGCGGTGCTGCCGCCGCTGCTGCTCGACGACGAGGAGGCCGTCGCGGTGACGGTCAGCCTGCGGTCGGCCGCCAGCCAGCCGGTGACCGGCATCGCCGAGGCGTCGCTGCGGGCGCTGGCCAAGCTGGAGCAGGTGCTGCCCGCCCGGCTGCGGGAGGCGGCGGCGGCGCTGCGGCTGGCCACGGTAACGCTGCCCCGGGCCAGCGCCGGGCCAGTCGATCATCGCGGTGGCATCCGGCGGCGCCGAGGGGGTCAGCTACGAGCACGGCCTGATCCTCGGCGTCGCCTACCTCGTCGCCGCGATCGCGGCCGCGATGACGGTCTTCCTCCGCGCCGACGTGACGGCCTAGCGGCTCAGCTAGGCGGGTGCCAGGGCGGCCTGGAGGGCGCGGGCGTCATGGCGCACAGGCTCGCCGCCTCACCCGCGCCAGCAGCCCCGCCTAACCCAGATCCACCACCCCTGTCACCTTCCGGGCTAGCCCGGACCCGGCTCCACCATGATCACGACCGTTTTTCCGGGTTCTAGACGTACAAACGGTCACGATCATGGAAAAACGGGGCGTAGCGACGCTGGCGGGGCGGGCGTTGCCGGGCGGGGCGCGGGGGCGGGTTAGTCGCGGAGGAGGCCGCAGGCGCGGTGCAGGGCCTCGCGGCTGGCCAGCTTGACCCGGGCGCCCCGGCCCAGGGACGCGGCCAGGTCCTTCTCGGCCGTCTCGATCCGCAGCCAGTCGGCGTAGCTGACCGGCTGGACGCCGCGGTCGCCGAGCAGGGCGCGCAGGCGGCCGGCCTCGGCGGAGGCATCCCCGCCGGGGCCATGCCCAGCGGGGGCATCGCCGCCGGGGCCGGCCTCGGCGGGCATCGGGAGCAGGCCGGCCCGGGGTAGCTGAACGTCGCCCGGGCCGGGGCCGCCGGCCAGGTCGGCCAGGAGCGAGCGGACCGTCTCGGCGGCGTCGGACTTGTTGGTGCCGATGACGCCGGTCGGGCCGCGCTTGAGCCAGCCGGAGACGTACTCGCCGGGCAGCGGCTGGCCGTCGGGGCCGGTGACCCGGCCCGCCTCGTTGGGCACGGTATGACTGGCGGGGTCGAACGGCACTCCGGGCAGCGGCACGCTCTGGTAGCCGACGCTGCGCAGCACCAGCTGGGCGTCCAGCGTCTCCAGCTCGCCGGTGCCGGTCAGGCGGCCGGCTGGCGTCCAGCCGGGTCCGCTCCAGGGTCAGGCCGGTGACCCGGTGCTGGCCCAGCACCTCGACCGGGCGCAGCCAGAAGCGGATGGTCAGCCGCCGGGCGGCGCCGGCCGGGCGCGGCCGGCCCAGCCGGAGATGACGGTGTAGTTGCCGCGCACGTGCCGGTCGCTGGCGGCCAGCCGGGCGCTCTCCCCCGTGGGGTCGAACGCGTCCAGGTCGGCCTCGCCGTCGCCGACCACCACGTCCACGTCGGCTAGCTCGCCGAGCTCGCGCAGTTCCTTGGTGGTGAACTTGGCCTGGGCCGGGCCGCGCCGCCCGATCATGTGGACCTCGCGGACCTTGCTGGCCGCCAGCGCGTCCAGCACCGGCTGGGACACGTCGGTCTCGCGCAGCTCCTCGGGGCGGCGGACCAGGATGCGGGCCACGTCGACCGCGACGTTGCCGACGCCGATCACCGCCACCGACTCGGCGTCCAGCAGGTAGGCGGCCGGGTCGACGTCCGGGTGACCGCAGTACCAGTTCACGAAGTCGGTGGCGGCGACGCTGCCGGGCAGGTCCTCGCCGGGCACGCCCATCGTCCGGTCGCGCATCGCGCCGGTCGCGTACACCACCGCGTCGTAGCAGGACAGCAGGTCCTCGCGGGTGACGTCGTCGCCCAGGTGCACGCCGCCGACGAACCGCACGCGGTCGTGCTCCAGCACGCCGCGCAGGTACTCGGCGATCGACTTGATCGACTTGTGGTCGGGGGCGACGCCGTAGCGGACCAGGCCGTACGGGGTCGGCAGCCGGTCCAGCACGTCCACCCGGACCGGCTGCGGCGGGTCCAGCGCGGCGGCCTGCTTGATCAGCGCCTCGGCGGTGTACAGGCCGGCGGGACCGGAGCCGACGACCGCGATCTCAAGAGTCATGTCCTGATTCTGCCGCGTTGACGGAGTTCTCGTGACCTAACCCAGGGTGCTCGTGACCTAACCCTGCCGCTCCGGCTCAAGCTCGGGGGTCCGACGGGCCACCATCTCGGTGATGACCCGGGCCAGCCGCTGCGGGGTCAGCCCCAGGTCCTCCAGCAGCTCGGCGCGCTCGCCGTGCTCCAGGAAGCGCTGGGCGATGCCGAACGTGCGGACCGGCGTGTCCACGTCGTGGTCGCGCAGCAGCCGGGCCACCGCGTCGCCCATCCCGCCGCGCTCGCCGCTGTCCTCGACCGCCACGACCAGCTTCCACCGGGCCGCCTCGGCGGCCAGCGCCGGGTCCAGCGGCTGGACCCAGCGCGGGTCCAGCACGGTCACGCCGATGCCCTGGTCGGCCAGCCGGTCGGCGGCCAGCGCGCAGGCCGAGGCCATCGGCCCGGCCCCGACCAGCAGCACGTCGCGGCTGTCGCCGGCGGCGGCGCGGAGCACGTCCATGCCGCCCAGCCGGCCCACCGCCGGCACGTCCTCGGGGGCGCTGCCGCGCGGGAACCGCAGCGCGGTCGGGCCGTCGCCGACGGCCAGCGCCTCGCGCAGCAGCTCGGTCAGCCGGGTGCCGTCCCGGGGCACGGCCACCCGCATGCCCGGCACCAGCTGGACAGCAGCGACAGGTCCCACATGCCGTGGTGGCTGGCCCCGTCCGGGCCGGTCACCCCGGCCCGGTCCAGCACGAACGTGACCGGCAGCCGGTGCAGGCCGACGTCCATGACGACCTGGTCGAAGGCCCGGTTCAGGAACGTGGAGTAGACCGCCACCACCGGGTGCAGGCCGCCCATGGCCAGCCCGGCCGCGCTGGTCACGGCGTGCTGCTCGGCGATGCCCACGTCGAACACCCGGTCCGGGCAGGCGGCGGCGAACTTGTCCAGGCCGGTGGGGTGCAGCATGGCCGCGGTGATGGCCACCAGGTCGGGCCGGGCCGCGCCCATGGCGGCCAGCTCGGTGCCGAAGATCTCGGTCCACTTGCCCGGCCGCGGGGCCGTGCGCCCCCGGGCGGCGGTGGCAGCGGGCGGCGGGGCAGCCAGCGCGGCGGGCTGGACCTGGTGCAGGCAGTCCTCGTCGTTCTCCTCGGCCAGCGGGTAGCCGAACCCCTTGCGGGTGATCACGTGGACCAGCACCGGGCCGCCGAAGTCGCGGGCGCGGGCCAGCGCGTGCTCGACCGCCTGCTCGTCGTGGCCGTCGATCGGGCCGAGGTACTTCAGGCCCGAGGTCCTCGAACAGCACCTGCGGCTGGAGGACGTCCTTCAGCCCCTTCTTCAGGCCGTGCAGCGTGTCGAACAGCGGCGGGCCGAACAGCGGGGCGTGGGTCAGCGTGGTCTTGATGTAGTCGAGCACCTGCTCGTAGCGCTGCGACACCCGGACCGAGGCCAGGTGCTCGGCCAGCCCGCCGATGGTCGGCTGGTAGGAGCGGCCGTTGTCGTTGACCACGATGACCACCCGGCGGTCCTTGGCCGCCGGCGATGTTGTTCAGCGCCTCCCAGGCCATCCCGCCGGTCAGCGCGCCGTCGCCGATGACCGCCACGACGGACCGGTCGGTCTCGCCGCGGATCTGGTACGCCTTGGCCAGGCCGTCGGCGTAGGACAGGCTGGTGGAGGCGTGCGAGTTCTCGATCACGTCGTGCTCGGACTCGGCCCGGCTCGGGTAGCCGGAGATGCCGCCGCGCTGGCGCAGCGTGCCGAACTGGCCGTACCGGCCGGTCAGCAGCTTGTGCACGTAGGACTGGTGGCCGGTGTCGAACACGATCCGGTCGACCGGCGAGTCGAACACCCGGTGCAGCGGCCACGGTCAGCTCCACGACGCCCAGGTTCGGCCCGAGGTGCCCGCCGTTGCGGGTCACCGTCGCGATGAGGACATCGCGGATCTCGGCTGCCAGCTGGGGCAGTTCCTCGGCGCGCAGGGCCTTGAGGTCCCGCGGGCCCCGGATGTTCTCCAGTAGTGTCACCTGGCGCTCCCTCGTGATCGGCAGCCGGAACCCTGTGAGTCTAAGTCGGGAGGCCGGCCCGGCGCACAACGCCACGGCCCGATCCCTGACCCCGGTGTCAGCTAACAGGGCGTCGCCGGCGCGGTCACGCTGGACCCGGCCGGGGCGCGACGGCCACGGCCGGCACCGTCCGCGCCCGCCCGGCCAGCCAGCCCGTTCCCAGCTGAAGGGCGACCACGCCGAGCAGGACCGTGACCGGGATGGCCCAGCCGCCGGTGACGCTGTGCAGCAGGCCGAGCAGCAGCGGCCCGGTGCGTGGCCACCAGGTAGCCCAGGCTCTGCGCGAACCCCGACAGGGACGCGGCGGTGACCGGGTCGGGCGCCCGGGCCACGGTGTAGAAGATGGCCAGGCCCAGCGAGGCCCCCTGGCCCAGGCCCAGCACGAACGAGAACGCGGCCGCCGCGCCCATCGGCGCGAACGCCGCCCCGGCCAGCCCGGCGGCGGTCACCACCATCCAGACCGCGGCCAGCACGCGCTGGTCGGGCAGCCGGTGGGCGGCCAGCGGGACCAGCCACGCGGTCACCGCGTTGCCCAGGCCCATCAGCGCCAGCAGCGTCCCGGCGTGCACGGCGCTGGCGCCCCGGTCCCGGAACAGCGTGGGCAGCCACGACAGCGCCGCGTAATAGCTCAGGCTCTGCAGCCCCATGAACGCGGTCACCTGCCAGGCCAGGGCACTTTTCCACAGAACGGACCGGCCCCGGCGGGACTCGCTCGCCGGGCCGGGGCCGCTGCGCCTCGTCCGTCGCCAGGTGATCGGGCGCCGGCCGGCCGGGCTCTTGGTACCGAAGCTGGGGCAGCCACAGCGCGGCGGCGATCAGGGCGGGCAGCGCCCACAGGCCCAGGGACAGCCGGACCGCGCCGCCGGCCGCCGACTGGTACACCGGCACCGCGATCAGCGAGGCGATGATCGCGCCGACCGACAGGGACAGCAGGTACAGGCCGATGAGCAGCCCGGCCCGGTCCGGCTGGCGGCGCTTGACCAGGCTCGGCAGCAGCACGTTGAGCAGGGCGATGGCCGCCCCGGCCAGCACCGTGCCGGGGAACAGCAGCGCGCCGGGGGCGGCGCCGCGCAGGGCCAGGCCGATGGCCAGCAGGACCAGGGCGGCGCCGAGCACGCGCTCCTCGCCGAACCGGCGGGCCAGCGGCGACCCCGCCCCGGAGACCACGCCGAAGCACAGCACCGGGATGGCGGCCAGCACCGCCTGCCCGGCCGGGGACAGCCCCAGGGCGCCGTGCAGTTCCGGGAACAGCGGCGGCAGGCTGGTGATGGCGGCCCGCATGTTGGCCGCCAGGGCCAGGATCCCGGCCAGCAGCAGCCCGCCGGACCCCCAGCGGGCGATGCTACGGACAGTGCCCGCCGGTTTCGTGGTCAATGCCGGTGACCTGCCCTTTTGCGCCCGCATCTGGACCGAGTCTAGGTCCCGGCGCCAGCCGACCTGGCAGGATGGGGCCATGACAGGTGAAGTGTCCCCGGTCAGCCCCGGCGTCCCGGAGCACACCGCCGGCGGCGAGCTGCGGGCCTCCCACACCGACCGGGATGCCGTGGTGGAGCAGCTTCGGGTCGCGGCCGGCGACGGCCGGCTGACCTCCGAGGAGCTGGACGAGCGGCTGGAGCGGGCGCTGACCGCCCGGACCTACCGCGAGCTGGCCGAGCTGACCACCGACCTGCCGGCGGCGGGCGCCGCCGGCCGGTCCGCCGGTCCCGGCGGCCCCGAGCCAAGGAGCTGGCCCGGATCGCGGTCACCAGCGGCAACGCGGCCCGGGACGGCCGCTGGATCGTGCCGCAGCGGATCGAGTGCGGCGTCACCAGCGGGAGCATCCGGCTGGACTTCACCCAGGCCGTGCTGACCAGCCGGATGCTCCGGATCGACGCCGACGTCCGCAGCGGCAACCTGAGCCTGATCACCCGGCCCGGCATCGTGGTCGATGCCGACGACGTGACCATCGGCAGCGGCAACGTGAAGATCAAGCGCGCCGTGGGACCCCTCGGTGCCGGAGCTGCTGCGCATCGAGCTGGCCGGCCGGGTGCGCAGCGGGAGCATCACCGCGCGCCCGCCGCGCCGCAGCTTCTGGCAGTGGCTGACGGCGGGCGCCCCGTCCCTATCAGCTGACCCGGCCTGGCTGACCCGGCCTGGCTGGCCCCGGCTAGCTGTCGCGGGCTAGCTGTCGCGGCTAGCTGTCGCGGGAGTTCAGCGAGCGCAGCACGTACTGCATGATCCCGCCGTGCCGGTAGTACTCGGCCTCGCCGGGCGTGTCGATCCGGAGCACGACCCGGAACTCCTGGTCGTCGGCGTTGACGGTGACCTCCGCGGGGCACCTCGCCCGTTGTTCATGGCCTCGATCCCGGTGACCGTCGTACACCTCGTGGCCGGTCAGGCCCAGCGACGCGGCGCTCTCGCCGGGAAGGAACTGCAGCGGCAGCACGCCCATGCCGATCAGGTTGGACCGGTGGATCCGCTCGAAGCGACTCGACCAGCACCGCGCGGATCGCCGAGCAGGGCGCGTGCCCTTGGCCGCCCAGTCCCGCGAGGACCCGCTGCCGTACTCCTTGCCGCCCAGGATGATCAGCGGCGTGCCCTCGGCGAGGTACGCGCGGGACGCGTCGTAGATCGTGGTCGGGGTGCCCTCGGGCAGCTTGACCGTGAAGCCGCCCTCGGTGCCGGGGGCGAGCTGGTTGCGCAGCCGGATGTTGGCGAACGTGCCGCGGATCATCACCTCGTGGTTGCCGCGCCGGGCGCCGTAGCTGTTGAAGTCGCGCCGCTCCACGCCGTGCTCGGTCAGGTACTTCCCGGCCGGGCTGTCGGCCTTGAACGCGCCGGCCGGCGAGATGTGGTCGGTGGTCACCGAGTCACCCAGCTTGGCCAGCACCCGGGCGCCGTGCATGTCGCTGACCGGCTCGGGCTGGGCCGGCATCCCGTCGAAGTACGGCGGCCGCCGGACGTAGGTCGAGTCGGGCGCCCAGGCGAACGTCTCGCCCGCCGGGCACGTCCAGCTCCTGCCAGTTCTGGTCGCCGGCGAACACCCCGGCGTAGTCGCGGGTGAACATCTCGGCCGCCACCGCGGTCCGGATCACCTCGTCGATCTCGGCCGCGGTCGGCCAGAGGTCGCGCAGGTAGACCGGCTGGCCGGACGAGCCGGTGCCCGAGCGGCTCGGTGGTCAGGTCCAGGTCCATGGTGCCGGCCAGCGCGTAGGCCACCACCAGCGGCGGCGAGGCCAGGTAGTTCATCTTCACGTCGGGGTTGATCCGGCCCTCGAAGTTCCGGTTGCCCGACAGCACCGAGACCACGGCCAGGTCGGACTCGTTCACCGCGGCGCTGACCGCCTCGGGCAGCGGGCCGGAGTTGCCGATGCAGGTCGTGCAGCCGTAGCCGACCAGGTTGAAGCCCAGCTTCTCCAGGTACGGGGTGAGCCCGGCCCGCTCGTAGTAGTCCATGACCACCTTGGAGCCCGGCGCCAGCGTGGTCTTGACCCAGGGCTTGCGCTCCAGCCCGGCCTCCACCGCCTTGCGGGCCAGCAGCGCCGCGCCGATCATGACCGACGGGTTGGAGGTGTTGGTGCAGGAGGTGATCGCGGCGATCACCACCGAGCCGTGGTCGACCTCGGTGCGGGTGCCGTCCTCCAGCGTGACCGCGGTCGGCTTCGACGGGCGGGCCCGGCCGTTGGTCCCGGTCACCGGGTCGGACGCCGGGAACGTGTCCTCGATGTCGTCGTCCAGCGTGTCGGCCTGGACGTAGCTGCCCAGCGCGTCGCGGAACGAGGTCCGGGCGTCGGACAGCGCCACCCGGTCCTGGGGCCGCTTGGGCCGGCCAGCGACGGCACGACGGTGGACAGGTCCAGCTACAGCTCCTCGGAGTAGCGCAGCGCCCGGGCCGGGTCATGCCACAGGCCCTGCTCCCTGGCGTACGCCTCGACCAGCGCCACCTGCGCGGCCGGGCGGCCGGTCAGCCGCAGGTAGTCCAGGGTCTCGCTCGTCGATCGGGAAGATCGCGCAGGTGGAGCCGAACTCGGGGCTCATGTTGCCGATGGTGGCCCGGTTCGCCACCGGGACGGCGGCCACGCCGTCGCCGTAGAACTCGACGAACTTGCCCACCACGCCGTGCTTGCGCAGCAGCTCGGTGATGGTCAGCGACCAGGTCGGTGGCGGTCGTGCCCGGCGGGCAGCTCGCCGGTCAGCCGGAACCCGACCACCCGCGGGATGAGCATCGACACCGGCTGGCCCAGCATGGCCGCCTCGGCCTCGATCCCGCCGACGCCCCAGCCGAGCACGCCCAGGCCGTTCTGCATGGTGGTGTGGGAGTCGGTGCCCGACGCAGGTGTCGGGGAAGGCGCCGACCCCGTCGCGTGGCGTCATGACGACCCGGGCCAGGTACTCGATGTTGACCTGGTGCACGATGCCGGTGCCCGGCGGGACGACCTTGAACTGGCGCAGCGCCTCCTGGCCCCAGCGCAGGAACGCGAACCGCTCCCGGTTGCGCTGGAACTCCAGCGCCACGTTCCGGTCGAAGGCGTCCGGGCGGCCGAACACGTCGGCCACCACCGAGTGGTCGATGACCAGCTCGGCCGGGACCAGCGGGTTGATCTTGCCGGCGTCGCCGCCCAGCGCCTGCATGGCCTCGCGCATCGCGGCCAGGTCCACCACGGCCGGGACGCCGGTCAGGTCCTGCATGATGACCCGCGCCGGGCTGAACGGGATCTCGGTGTCCGGGCTCGGCCGCCGGGTCCCACTCCCCCAGGGCGCGGCATGTGCGCCGCCGGTGACGTTCACGCCGTCCTCGGTCCGCAGCAGGTTCTCCAGCAGCACCTTGAGGCTGAACGGCAGGCGTGTCCGCGCCGGGCACGGCATCCAGCCGGTGTATCTCGTAGCTGGTCCCGGCCACGTCGAGGGCGGCGCGGCTGCCGAAGCTGTTCGCGGTCATTGGGTCGCCTCCTGGGCGTCGTGCGGGGCTCCATCGCAACCCGCAACATATGCATCTTGCCGCAGCCGAGGGACCTCGGCGTCGCTGAGGCCGGGCGTGGCCGGGCCGTTCGAATTATCTTGACATCAAGCTATCTGAATCGGGCCAGCTTAGTGACGCACTTATCTTGACGTCAAGCTACATGGGCGCGGCCGGCATCGCGGCGGTACGTCCCCCATGCCTGTCGACGGCCGCAGCCCTGGCTCGGCCTGCCACCGGGCCATCCGTACGGCCTGGCCGCCCTGCCGTACTGCTCGTTCAGCACCCGCGAGCACGCCGCCTGCCACCGGGTCGGGGTGCGGGTCGGCGACCGGGTGCTGGACCTGACCACGGCCGCGGAGCGGCTGCTGGCCGGGCGGGCGGCGCTGTTCCGAGGACGGCCTGCTCGACCCGTTCCTGGCCGCGGGCGACGGCGCCTGGGCCGAGCGTCCGGGCCGAGATCACCCGGTGGCTGAGCTGGGAGCCGTTGCCGGGAGGCCATCGAGGACCTGCTGACCCCGGTGGCGCGACGCCGAGCTCCGGCTGCCGTTCACCGTCGCCGACTACGTCGACTTCTACGCCTCGCGCGACCACGCCCGCAACGTCGGCTCGATCTTCCGGCCCGGCGCCGACCCGCTGCCGCCGCAGCTGGCTGCACCAGCCCGCCGGCTACCACGGCCGGGCGGGCAGCGTGGTGGCCTCGGGCACGGCCATCCGCCGCCCGTGCGGCCTGCGCCGGGCCGCCCCGGCCGGCGCGCCCGGTGTTCGGCCCGACCGCGCGGCTCGACTTCGAGGCCGAGATCGGGCTTCGTGGTCGGGGTCGAGACGGTGCTGGGCGAGCCGGTGGCGGTGAGCCGGTTCGCCGAGCACGTGTTCGGGGTGTGCCTGGTCAACGACTGGTCGGCCCGCGACATCCAGGCCTTCGAGTCGGTCCCGCTGGGGCCGTTCACCGGCAAGTCGTTCGGCACCACGGTCTCGCCCCGTGGGTCGCTGCCGCTGGCCGCGCTGGAGCACGCCCGGGTCCGGCCGCCGTCGCGCGGCACCGCCGTGGCCGACTACCTGACCGAGACGGCCGACTGGGGCCTGGACATCGCGGTCGAGGTGCGGATCAACAGCCACCTGGTGTCCCGGCCGCCGTACGCGCCGATGCACTGGAGCCCGGCCCAGATGCTGGCCCACCTGACGGTCAACGGCGCGGCGCTGCGCACCGGCGACCTGTACGCCTCGGCACGATCAGCGGCCCGGCCCGCGACCAGCGCGGCAGCCTGCTGGAGCTGGCCTGGAACGGCACCGACCCGGTGCGGCTGCCGGACGGCACCGTCCGGGCCTGGCTGGCCGACGGCGACGAGGTCAGCATCACCGCCACCGCGCCCGGCCCGGACGGGACCCGGGTCGGCCTGGGCGAGGCCCGCGGCCAGATCCTGCCCGCCATCCGCGAGACGGTGGCGCTAGGACGGGCGGGCTAGGAGCAGTCGACCAGCTCGAACCAGACCGCCGGCGCCGCGGCCGCGCTCGCCGGGTCGGTCACGATAGCCCCAGTGGCGGGCCAGGCAGTCCACCAGCAGCAGGCCCCGGCCCGAGGTAGCCAGCTCGTCGCCCACGGCGACGGCGACGGCGGGCCGGGTGGCCGAGCCGTCGTCGGTGACCGTGACCCGGACCCGGCCCGGAGCGTGCGAGATGGCCACCGCGAACAGGCCGCCCCGGCCGGTGGCCGAGTGCGTCGACCGCGTTGGTGGCCAACTCGCTGGTCAGCAGGATGGCGTCGGCCGCGGCCGGGCAGCCGGCCAGGGCGGCGGCGACGAACGTGCCGGGCCAGGGCGACCTGGTCGGCGCTGGCCGGCGAAGGCCCGGCGGAACCGGGGCGGGATGTCCGGATGCCCGGGCGGCCCGGAACCGTCGGCCAGGGAGGAGCGCGGCCAGCGGATGATCTGGCTGGGCGCGTGCCCGGATTCATCTTCCATCACCGGCCTGTCCGCGTTTTGGCCACCAACTCCGGATCGGGGCTGGCATGCTTCATAACCGTACGCTCATTGCATAGCACGATATGCATAGCTGCACGGGCGATACTGCACAGTGCTGCTTGCAGATTTGCACCGTTCGACTCGATTCGCCCGCAAAATCCCGGAGGGGGAATGGCCGCAGGCACAGGGCCGGCCGTCCGTCAGGCGCCAGCTCATGACGGAGCTCAAGAGGCTCCGCGAGGCGACCGGCCTGACTCAGGAAGAAGTGGCCGGGCAGCTGGACTGGCACCCGACCAAGATCATGCGTATCGAGACGGGCCGCACCGCCCCGCACCCCAACGACGTGCGGGTCATGCTCGGCCTGTACGGCGTTTCCGACCCCGAGGTGCTGTCCGGCCTGCTCAAGCTAGCCAAGGACGCCCGCCAGCGGGGCTGGTGGTACTCCTACAAGGACGTGCTGCTGAGCCGCTTCGAGCTGTTCCTGGGCCTGGAGTCGGAGGCTGACACCATCCGCGACTTCGAGCTCACCATGATCCCCGGCCTGCTCCAGACCGACGACTACGCGCGGGAGCTGATCCGCGGCCTGATGGCCTACGACGCGGCCGAGATCGAGCGCCGGATCGAGCTGCGGATGGCCCGGCAGAAGATCCTCACCCGGGAGGACGCGCCCCAGCTATGGGCAATCCTGGACGAGGCGGCCGTCCACCGGGTAGTCGGCGGAAAAGCGATCATGAAAGCCCAGCTGCTGCACCTGGCTAATTGCGCCGAGCAGGCGCGCGTCACCCTCCAGGTGCTGCCCTATACGGCCGGGCCGCATCCCGGCCAGGCCGGGCCGTTCATCATCCTGGGATTCGCCGATCCGACCGAGCCCGAGGTGGTCTACATGGAGACCGTCGGCGGGAATCTCTACGTCGATAAGCCCGAGGAGGTCCGGCTGTTCAGCACGGTCTTTGACCAGTTGCGCGCGGTTGCCCTCAGCCCGGCACAGTCGCGGGCTATGCTGCAGGCACTGGCCGGGGAGCTGGGCTAGGTAACTGGAAGGAGGGCCAGGATGAGTCATCCTGAGCTTTCCCATGCTGAATGGCGGAAGAGTACCTATAGCGGTGCGAACGGCAGTTGCGTTGAGGTCGCGCCCCTTCCAGGCGCGATCACTGACGGCGCTGTTACGGCTGGCTCCGGGGAGGTGCGCGGCTCCATAGCCGTACGCGACTCCAAGGACCGGGGCGGTCCCGCACTTGTGTTCACGGCCCGGCAGTGGCGTTCTTTCGCTGCCGGGATCAAGGCGGGCGAGCTCGCCTGACCTGACCATTTGCAGGTCTAGCGCTGCGGCGCGGCCAGGCGTTTCCCGGGCGGCCAGCCCGGTCCGCCCGGCCGCGCCGCAGTTCATTTCCGGGCCGGCGCGGAATACGCTCGGGCGTAATCGCGTCCGGCGCTCCGGGCTTTGCGTCTAACACGTGCGCAGAGCAATTGCGCCGCGCAGGTGCGGGCTGCGCCCCGGTCAGCGCGGGCCGGCCGGCCCCGCCGCACGGCGGGCGTGATTCCGCAGCGCGATGCGGGGTAGCGGTATCCAGCGGGCCTACCGCGACCCGGAGGAGGCAGCCACGTGGACAAGAGCGATTTCATCGACCGGCTCAACGACGACCTGGCCACCGAGTTCCAGTCGATCGTCCAGTACGTCCAGCACGCGGCGACGATCAAGGGGCCGGAGTACGGCGCCATCGTCGCGGAGATGGGCCGCCACCTGAGCCAGGAGCTTGAGCATGCCCGGACCCTGGCCGCCCAGATCGACTTCCTCGGCGGCATCCCGGCCGGCCGGGTCCCCGCCGTCCCGGACGCGCCGGATGGCGCCGCCGCCCTCCAGGCTGACCTGGACCTGGAGGAACGCCAGCTGCACCGGTACCGCGATCGCGTGGCCGAGGCCGCCGAGCTGGGCCTGCCCGACGTCGCCGAGGCGCTGCGCCCGCTGCTGTCCCAGACCCAGGATCACGTCATCGACCTGCGCGAGGCCCTGGGCCGTTAGCCGGAAATGAGTTGCCCGGCCGCCCGGCCGGCTGGTGTACTCCGGGCACCAGGAACCTGAGCGAGGAGGAGCCGATGCGAGCAGTCATGTCCGCCCCGATGGCCATTGCCGCCTACGTCAAGGACATGACGCATCGTGCGAACGCTCAACCTGGGGATACTGGCCCATGTCGACGCCGGTAAGACCAGCCTGACCGAACGGCTGCTGTTCGCGGCCGGGGTCATCGACGAGATCGGCAGCGTCGATGACGGCAGTACCCAGACCGACGCCCTCGCGCTGGAACGCCAGCGCGGCATCACCATCAAGTCCGCCGTGGCGTCGTTCCCGCTCGCCGGCATCGCGCGTGAACCTGGTCGACACGCCCGGCCACCCGGATTTCATCGCCGAGGTGGAGCGGGTGCTCGGCGTGCTCGACGGCGCGGTGCTGGTGGTCTCCGCGGTGGAGGGCGTCCAGGCCCAGACCCTGGTCCTGATGCGGGCGCTGCGCCGGCTGGGCATCCCCGCGCTGATCTTCGTGAACAAGATCGACCGGGGTGGCGCGGACCCCGGCCGGGCGCTGGCCGGCATCCGCGCCCGGCTGACCCCGGCGGTCATCCCGATGGGCACGGTGCACCGGCCCGGCAGCCGCGCGGCAGCGGTCACGCCGTGGCCGGCGACCCGGCGGGCGAGGCGCCGGCAGACACGGTGCTGGCCGACCCAGGGCGGGTGGCCGACCTGGTTGACGTGCTGGGCGCGGCCGACGAGGGGCTGCTGGCGGCCTGGGTGGCGGACGAGGCGGCGGTGCCCGCGGCCGGCTGGCCCGGGCGCTGGCCCGCCAGTCCCGGCGCGGCCTGGTTCACCCGGTGTTCTTCGGCTCGGCCGATCACCGGCGCGGGCATCGGGGAGCTGGCCGCCGGGATCGCGCGGCTGCTGCCGCTGGCCCGCGGCGACGCGGCCGGGCCGGTCAGCGCCTCGATATTCAAGGTGGAGCGCGGGCCGGCCGGGGAGAAGATCGCCTACGCGCGGGTGTTCTCGGGGACGCTGCGCGTCCGGGACCAGCTGTCCGGCCCGGACGGCGGGGGCACCGGCCGGACCAGGACGACGGGCCGGGCCGCGGACCACGGGCCAGCGTGAGCTACGGGCCGGATCACGGCGATCAGCGTGTTCGGTGGCGGGCGGGCCGGGCCGGCGGACTGGCCAGCGCGGGGCAGATCGCCCGGCTGTGGGGCCTGCGCGACGTGCGGATCGGGGACGTGATCGGCGGGGCGCCGCCGCCCGGCGCGCTGGGGGGCGGGTTCATGATCGCGACCGTTTTCTAGCGATTTTGACGGAAAAACGGTCGCGATCATGGCAGTTCGCCCCGCCGACGCTGGAGACCGTCGTCCTGCCGGCCATCGCCGGGCGACCGGGGGCGGCTGCGGGCCGCGCTCGCCCAGCTCGCCGAGCAGGATCCGCTGATCAACCTGCGCCAGGACGACATCCGCCAGGAACTGCTGCTGTCTCGCTCTACGGGGAGGTTCAGAAGGAGGTCATCCAGGCCACGCTGGCGGCCGACTTCGGCATCGCGGCCGGGTTCCGCGACACCATCACGATCTGCATCGAGCGGCCGGCCGGCACCGGGGCGGCGGCCGAGATCATCGGCGTGCCGCCGAACCCGTTCCTGGCCACCGTCGGGCTTCGCGTCGAGCCGGGCGCCGAGGGGTCCGGGGTGGAGTTCGGCCTGGGTATCGAGCTCGGGTCGCTGCCGCTGGCGTTTCTCCAGCGATTGAGTCCACTGTGGCGCAGACGCTGGGGCAGGGCCTGCACGGCTGGCAGGTCACCGACTGCGTGGTCACGCTGACGCGGTCCGGCTACTGGCCGCGGCAGAGCCACGCGCACGGCACGTTCGACAAGAGCATGTCGAGCACGGCCGGGGACTTCCGGAACCTGACGCCGCTGGTGCTGATGAGCGCGCTGGCGCTGGCGGGCACCACGGTGCACGAGCCTGTGCACCAGTTCCGGCTGGAGGCGCCCGCCGACACCATCGGGCCGCTGGCCCAGGTGCTGGCCCGGCACCGGGCCGGTCGGCCGAGCCCGCTCGCCAGCACGGCCAGGCCTGCGTGCTGGAAGGCGAGATCCCGGCCGCCGCCGTGCACCGGCTCAGCGTGGAACTGCCCGCGCTGACCCGGGGCGAGGGCGTGCTGGAGTCAGCCTTCGGGCGCTACCAGCCGGTGCGCGGCCCGGTGCCGGCCCGGCCGCGCTGGGATCATGATCCACTGCACCGGAAGGAGTACCTGCTGGCGGTGCAGCGCGGCGTCCGGTCGCCGGGGGCGGCAGCACGGGGGGCGGGCCGGCCGTGAGTTACGGGGCCGCGCCGGGGTAGGTAGCTATGTCAGGGGATGGGGAGGCATGGCAGGCACGTCCGGCGACCGGCTGGCCGCTTACCAGCGCAAGCGCGATTTCGCGCGGACGCCGGAGCCCGCGGGCGACCTGCCCCGGCCCGGCGCCGACGGCGGCGGCCCCCGGTTCGTGGTGCAGCGGCACCGGGCCCGGCGGCTGCACTACGACCTGCGGTTCGAGATCGACGGGGTGCTGGTCAGCTGGGCCGTGCCGCGGGGTCCGACGCTGGACCCGGACGTTCGCCGGATCGCCGTGCACGTCGAGGACCACCCGATCGAGTACCTGGACTTCGAGGGGGTTATCCCGGCCGGCGGCTACGGGGCGGGCGACGTGATCGTCTGGGACCGGGGCACCTGGCAGCCGCACGACACCGACGACCCGGCTGCCGCCGTCGCGGCGGGCGAGTTCCACGTCGACGTGACCGGCGAGAAGCTGCGCGGCCGGCTGATCCTGGTGCGCACCGGGCCGCCCGAGGGCGCGGGCAAGGAGCAGTGGCTGCTGCTGCACAAGCACGACAGCGACGCCGTGCCCGGCTGGGACCCGGAGCAGCACCCCCGGTCGGTGCTCAGCGGCCGGACCAGCGACGAGGTCAAGGCCCGCCCGGAGCGGATGTGGCGCTCGGACCTCCCGGCCGCCTCGGCGTCGGTGCCGGTTCCCGGCGCGGCCCGGCCGGCGACGGCGGCGCGGCCGGTGCCGGTGGCCCGGCACACCGACGAGCTCAGCCGGCTGGACGCGCTGGGCGCCAGCGGCAGCCTGGACCTGTTCGGCCGCCGCCTCCGGCTGACCAACCTGGACAAGGAGCTTTTCCCGGGCCGGGACGGCGAGCCCCCGGTGACCAAGCGCGAGCTGATCCGGTACGCCATCCAGATCGCCCCGGTCGTGCTCCCGTACCTGGCCGGCCGGCCGCTCAACATGCACCGGTTCCCCGGCGGGGCGCAGACCGCGGGCTTCTGGCAGAAGGCCCTGCCCGAGCACGCCCCGGACTGGATCGGCCAGTGGGACAACCCGGCCGCCGAGCGCGGCAAGACCGTCACCTACCTGGTCGTCGACGAGCCGGCCGCGCTGGTCTGGGCGGCCAACTTCGGCGCGCTGGAATGGCACGCCTGGACCGCCCGGACGGCCGCGCCGGACCAGCCCACGTACGCGCTGATCGACATCGACCCCGGCACCGACACCTCGTGGGCCGACGTCCTCACGCTGGCCCGGCTGCACCGGGCCGCGCTGGATCACCTCGGCGTCACCGGGCGCCCCAAGCTGACCGGCCGCCGGGGCATCCAGGTGTGGGTGCCGATCGCGCCCGGCCCCGGCTTCGACGAGACCCGGGCCTGGGTCGAGCAGCTGTCCAAGTCGATCGGGTCGGTCGTGCCCGACCTGGTCAGCTGGAAGTGGGATGTGCGCGAGCGGGGCGGCAAGGCCCGCCTGGACTACACCCAGAACGTCAGCCACAAGACCCTCGTCGCCCCGTACAGCCCGCGGGCCGAGGCCGGCGCCCCGATCTCGGCCCCGATCGAATGGGACGACCTCGATGACCCGGACCTGCGGTCCGACCTGGTCACCATCCGGACCGCCCCGGCGCGCCTGGCCGAGCGCGGCGACCCGTTCCGGGCGCTGCTGGACTGCGCCTCAGGTGCTGCCGCCGATCACGTGATCGTTTCCGGGCGTGATCGTTTCCGGCGTGATCCTTTCCGGCGCCGGTGCGCTGACCAGGCGGCTTTACCGCAACCCGGCCCCGGTGGCGGCGCTGGCACTACGATGGGTAAATCGCCAGCGTCCGGGGAGAGTTGTGCGCGATGCCAGGGTCGGCTCCATGGGATCAGGATCAGCCTGAGGATCCCCGCGAGAGCACGATCGACCTGCCGCGCCTGCTGAGCCCGGGGTCTTCGTCGCCCTCGCCCCGTCGCGGCTCGCCGCGCGGTTCCGGCCGTAGCGCCGGGTCCGGTTCCCGGCCGTCCGGGCAGCCGTGGGACGAGACCGGATCATTCCCCGCCGCTCCCCCGGTCGCCCCGCGCGCGGGCCTGGCCGGCCGGGCCGCCCGGCACGCGGACCGGGCTGAGCCAGACGGGACCGGTCAGGACGGGGCCGGCCAATTCCGTTCCGGCCAATTCGATTCCGGACAGGTGGGTGCCGGGCAATTCGGTGCCGGACAGGTTGGCGCCGGGCAGGACGGTGCTGGTCAGGACGGGGCCGGCCAGGACGGGGCCAGTCGGGACGGGGCCGAAGCTGGCAGCCGGGCGGGGCGGGAGCGGTCCCGGCGACCGTCGGCCGGGCCGGGCCTGGGCGCACTGGACCGCGGGGTCATCGACCGGGTCGTCAAGGACCGGGTGCCCGACCCGGCGGCCACCCCGCCGCCGTCTGCGCTGGTCACGTCCGACCCGACGCTGGCCGCCCTGGCCGAGCGCATCCGCGAGCTGCAGGCCCTGGCGGCCCAGCCGTCGCCGCCGGTCATAACGGCGACGCCGGGCGTAGCGGCCGGTCCGCAGCTATCCCAATCGGGTGCGAACTCGGAGCCTGACCGGCAGGATGACTCCGTGGGCGATTCGCGGGCGGCTGATCCTTTTGCCCCGGCCAGCGATGACGACACCGGGCCGGGAACGCCGCGGCCGACGGCGCCGGCGGGCGGGCCGGACGCGACCGCGCCCGCCGGGGGCGGCCGGATGCGCGGCGGGGAGTTCTCCGGCGGCCCGTACGGCGCGGACTACCGGGGCGGACGCGGCCCATTCGACGGCGCGGGCGGCCCGGCGGACCGGCCGGCCCGGGGCTCGCTGGCCGACCTGAGGCTCCGGCTGGAGCGCCTGCCGGCCGGGCACCCGTCGTCGCCGTATGACGAGTACGGCGAGGCCAAGCCCGTGCCACAGCCGCTGCGCCAGCTTGAGCTGCCCCTGGCCGACGAGGACGAGCACCCGCATGCGGTGCGGGCGCCGCGACTGGGCGGGGCAGCGGAAGACCGGGGCGGCCCGGCCGCTGCCGGCCCGGCTGCGGCGGCCGGGCGCGGGCCGATCACGGCGGCGGACGTCATCGGGTCCCTGACCGCGCAGTCGCTGGCCCCCGGGCCAGCCAGCGCGCCGGCGGCCGCCGGCCCGGCCAGCGCGGCCCGGGCCAGGGCGGCCGCGGCAGATGCGACGGTGAGCAGCGCGTCGCCGTCAGGCGTACGGCCGTCGGGCGTACTGGCGTCAGGTGCATCTCCATCGGCTGCATCGCCGTCAGGTGCGTCTCCATCGGGTGCGTCGCCATCGGGTGCGTCGCCATCGGGTGCATCGCCGTCAGGCATGCCGCCGTCTGGTGCGTCCCGGCCCGGCTCGTCCCCGGCGGAGTCATCGCCGGTCAGCGTGACCGCAGCTGGCGCGAGCCCGGCCGACGCCGCGCTGCCGACGGCGGCCCTGGCCGGTGCGGCGGCGGGGTTGTCTTCAGTCAGCGGGTCATCGGGTGGCGCCTCGCCTCCCGGCTGGTCGCCGGCTGGCCATCCGCCGGACGCGTCGCCGCGGGGCAGATCCCGGGCCGACACGCCTCCGGGCGCCAGGCGCTCGGACGGCGGGCGCTCGGACGGCGCGCGGCCAGGGAGCGGTGCGGGAGCGGAAGGCGAGTACCGGGCGGGGAGCATCCGCCGGGCGAGCCTGGCCCGGACGGCAACGGCTCGTATCTGCCGGGCCCTCCCAGCCTCGCCGCGAACGGCGACTACCAGCCCGGCGGGCCGCACCTGGCCGACCACGGGCCGGACCGCAACGGGTACCGGGCGGACCCGTACGGGCCAGATGGTGACAGCGCCTACCACGCGGCCCGCCCCGGCTCCGGCACGAACGGCGACTACCGGCCAGGCGAGCGCACCGCCGGAGCCGGCGACGCATCCCCGCACGGCCCAGGCCCGAACGGCCCCCGCCTCAATGGCGAGTACCTGACCGGCCCGTTCGCCGCCGTCGCGAACGGGGACTACCGGTCCGGCTCGCAGGCTCCCGGCGCGAGCAGCGGGTATCAGCCTGGCCAGCACGGTCCCGGCCCAAGCGGCGGGTACCGGGCCGACCCGAACGGCCCAGACGCGAACGGCGGGTACCCGTCCGACCCGCACGGTCCCGGCCCGAACGGCGGGTACCGGGCCGACCCGAACGGCCCAGACGCGAACGGCGGGTACCCGTCCGACCCGCACGGTCCCGGCCCGAACGGCGATTACCGGCCGGACGATCACGGCCCGGGCGGGGATGGCGAGTACCGGGATGGCGAGTACCGGGCCGGCGAGCGCAGCCGACACGGACGTGACGGCGACCGGCGCGACCAGAACGGGCGCGACCGGGGCGGACCCGGCCTGGAGTCGGCCCGCGAGCCCGGCCGCGGCGGTCGCAGCCGACACGGGCGCGGCGCGGACGACCGGGACGGCTACGAACAGCGCGGGGCCGGAGAGCACGGCGAGCCCGGACTGCCCGACTACGGCCCGAACGGTCATGACGGGAGCGGAGCCGACCAGGGGGCCGACCCGGGCACGGGGCCATTCGCCCGCCCGGCCACGCTGCCCAGCCGGAATGGCCCCGGGCGCCCGGACGACACCGTCCCGCCCGGTCTCCCTGGCTCGTCGACGCCGCAGCCCCGCCGCCCGGGCGAGGCCGGGCTGCCGTCGCGCAGCGGCGGCCGCGACGCGGCGTTCGGCGGTGACTGGGCCGGCGCCGACACCGGCGGCCAGGGCGCCCGCCCGCGCGGGCGGGGCGGCCCCAGCGAACTGGACGGGCCGCGCACGCCGACCAGTGCCCGGACGCGCCGCGGCGCCGCGGCGCCGGACACCACCGGGAGCTTCGCCCGGCCCGGCCTGCCGCCCGGCCTCCCGGCCGAGCAGCGCACCACCGAGAACCGGGCAGCCGGCGCCGACGCGCCGCCCGCCGACGCCGGGCACCCTGGGCTGACACCGGAACAGGACGCGGCGGCCGGCGAGGCGCTGGCCCGGTATCACGCCGCCGACGGGCGCAACGTCTTCGGCGGGTACGGCGAGAGCGGCCTCACCCCGGCGCTGCGCCGCGTGGAGGCCAGCCTGCCGCACGGCCGGCTGGCCCCGGACACCGACCAGTACACGCTCAAGTCGCCCGAGCGGTACAAGGAGAAGCTGGTCCGGATGATCGCCCGGCATCCCGGCATTCCGGTGGCCGACCTGGCGGCGGAGATCTACGACGGGGCGCGGTACACGTTCATCTTCGAGCCGGACGACTACACCGACGGCACCTGGCTGGTGCACCGCCGGCTGAAGGCCCAGGGCTTCGACCTCGAGGCCCGGCGTAACCGCTGGGAGACGCCGGAGTACAAGGGCATCCGCAGCCGCTGGCGCGACCCGGCCCACGACCTGGCCTTCGAGGTCCAGTTCCACACCCCGGCGAGCTGGGAGGTGATGCAGCGCACCCATGAGGCATACCTGCGGATCACCGATCCCCGGACCTCCCCGGTGGAGCGCGCGCAGCTTCGCGCCCGGCAGGTGTCGGCTGCCGCGGGCATGCGCCCGCCGGCCCGCTCGGCCGAGATCGGCGACTTCCGGCTGGACGCCCGCACCTGATGGCCGCCCAGATGCAGTACTACGCCATCGTCACGGTGAGCCGATCGGTCCGGGCCACCTCGGGCCTGGCCCGCCGGGCCTTCGAGGCGGACGGCCCGGTGGACGAGACCCTGCGCCGCGACCTGACCTGGCAGCCGGACTCAGCCATCGTGGAATGGGAGTACGGTGACGTCGGCCCGGAACTCGTCCGGATCACCGAGGGCGAGGCCGAGCAGCTCACCGACTCCTTCCGGTCGGCCTGGAGCCAGCTTCCCTGACCCGCGGTCACGGCCAGGACGGGCGGCGCTGCTCCCCCGGCGGCTCGGTCCCCGGATCCAGGTCCCAGCCCTCGTCGGCGTACCGGGGACCCGCGCCGGGCTGCGGGCTCGTGCCCGCACGGTCATCGCGGCGCGGGGCGTATGGCCAGCCATCGGGCTCATCGGACGGATGGCGGGCGGCCGGAACGGGACCCGCCGGGACCGGGGTGGCCGGGTCCCAGGCCGGCGGCCCGGCGGCCGTCGCCCAGGACGACTCCTCATCCGCCGGATCCCACGGCACGTCCGGGGCGGGTGGTGCCCAGACGGGCTGCTGCGCGGCGGTCCCCCAGACAAGCTCCGGAGCCGGGGATGCCTGCCCCGGATCGGGTGCCGCCGGCGCGGCCGTGTTCCAGGCTGGCTCCGTGTTATTCCGGGCTGGCTCCGTGTTCCAGGCTGGCTCCGGCCCGGGTGGGGGCTCGGCCCACTCGGGCGCCGATGTCCAGGGCGGCGCCTCGGCCGGGTCCCGTGATGCCACCGGCCCGGACGGCGGCCCGGCCGGCCCGGCCCGGACGCCCAGGGCGGCGCTGCGGACGGGTCCCGTGACGGCACCGGCCCAGGCGACACCGGGGCATGTTCAGCGGCCGGGGATACCCAGGCGGGCTGCGGCCCGGTCTGATCCGGGAACGGCCCGGCGGCTTGCTGCCCGGCCGGATCCCAGGACGGCCCCGCGCCTGCTCGCCAGCCTGATCCCAGGACGGTCCGCCGACCGGCTGGCCCGCCTGATCCGGGAACAGGCCGGTGCCGTGCTGCGCCCAGGCAGGCTGCGGTCCGGTCGGGGCCGGAGCCGATGCGGGATCCTCCGATGTCCACGGCTGCTGGGCCGGCGGGTTCCACGGCAGGTCCGGTCCCTGCGCGGCCCAGGCCGGATCGGGTCCCGGGCTGACCGACCCGGCCGCCTCGTACGCGGCCGGGTCCCAGGCCGGGCCCGCTGGCGGCGCCCAGGCACTCGCGGCGGGCGCCTGCCCGGCTGGCCGGGGAGGTGGTCCGGCCGGCGGGTGGACGGACGGGTCCGACAGGATCGTCACGGCGGCCGACGCGCCGAGGGCCAGGCCGATGATGACCAGCACTACGCCCCACGCCACCGCGCCCTGCGAGCGGGCCGGGTGCTCGAGTTCCAGCACCTTGCCGATGATGGCCAGCGTCGTGCCGAGCATCAGGATGCCCGCGCCGCCGGCGGCCAGCGCCAGGGACGTGCGCATGCGCTGCGCAGCGATAGCGCTCGGCTTCACGGCTTCACGATGGCACGCACCGTCACGCACCGCAACCAGATCCGGGCGCGGCGCGGCACCCCGGCGGCCAGGCTCCCGGCCGGGACGCCGTGCCTGCCCAGCCGGTACGCTCCAGCGGATGAGGAGGCGCGTCATGGGTCACGAGCAGCAGGTCGTGGTCGGCCTGGACAACGGCGGCACCACCAACAACGCGACGGTGCTGGACGCGTCCGGGCGCTTCCTGGTCGACGGGCTGGTCGAGACCCCGAGCCGGGTACGGGAAGGCCCTGCGGTGGCCGTCGAGGCGATGGCCGAGTCGTTCGACCACATCCTGCAGGTCACCGGCACCGGCCGCGAGGGCGTCCTGGGCATCGGCCTGGACACGCCCGGCCCGGCCAGCGCCGCCGGGGTGATCTCCACCCGGGGCGCGG
This sequence comes from uncultured Actinomycetota bacterium, assembly GCA_963731085.1. Taxonomy (GTDB): domain Bacteria; phylum Actinomycetota; class Actinomycetes; order Streptosporangiales; family Streptosporangiaceae; genus DASUBV01. The sequence continues at coordinate 64,694 of CAVSUF010000016.1, read as the reverse complement.
TCAACTTCGCCGACCCGGCCTGGCGCGGATTCGACATCCGCGGCGCGGTGGAGGCCCGGATCGGCCTGCCGGTCGTGTACAACAACGACGCTAACGCTGCGTCGCTGTACGCCCACCACGCCTACTTCGGCGCGGACGCCGCCCGGCGCTCGTCGGTCGCGCTGATCGTCGGCACCGGGCTGGGCGGCGGGGTGGTGGAAGGCGGCCAGGTGGTGCGCGGCGCGGCCGGCATGGCCGGCGAGCTAGGCCACATCCGCATCCCGGTGGACGGACTGCTGGACGCCGGCCAGCCCATGCCCACGTGCAACTGCGGCCTGCCCGCCGACGCGGAGAGCTTCGCGTCCCTGTCCGGCATCGCGGTCAACCTGCTCCCCTACTGGCTTACCCGCTACCCCGGCCATGACCTGGCCGGGGTGGAGTCGCTGATCGAGGCGGCCAAGCGGGTGCGCGGCTACGGCGAGGCAGGCGACCCGATGGCCCGGGACATCTTCCGCCAGCAGGCCATCGCCATCGGGCGGCTGTTCACCATCGCGGCCAACTTCACCGACCCGGACATCTACTTCATCGGCGGCGGCGTGGTCGAGGCGGCGCCCGAGTTCCGCGACTGGTTCCTGGGCGTCGTCCGGGAGCACACCGACCTTCGCTCCGAGCAGGCCGAGGTCGAGACGTTCGCCCTGGTCCCCGACCTGGACATGGCCGGCGCCCGCGGTTCCGCCATCGCCGCCAGCGACATCCTCCGCGGCGGCCGCCTCACGCCGGCCATCTAGGGCTGCCGCTCTCCTGGTCCAGCGCGGCATCCTGATCAGCCCGGAAAGCCTCAAGGTCGGTCGCGGGCGCCCTGCGCGACCCGCTGGTGAACTCCTGCCGCGAGACGAACCGGCGACCCCGCCGGAGCGGGATCAGCTTCCCGACGGGACGGCCGTCCAGGGTGACGATGAAGGACTCCCCGCGCTCAACGGCGTCCATGATCTCGCCGGACCTGGTCCGCAGGTCGCCCACTGTGATCTCCGGGTGGACGGTCATGCATGCATGATGGCGCGGTCCGTGCCAGCCCGGGTCCGGGATGCCGCTGCCGCGGTTCAGTGCACCCTCGCCGGCCCGGCGGGCTGGTGCCATCAGGGGGCGTTCCGGGCGCGGGCGGCGTACTGTCTGAGCTGCATCCGCAGGCTGCGGGGAGGGTCCATGCCGCTGTTCGGCCGCCATCAGCACACGTCCCAGCCCGGCGAGGGGCCGGCCAGGGCCGCAGGATCCGCGGGCGTGGTCATGCCGCCGGGCTGGGAGCCCGTGGCCGGGCCGCCGTTCGGGCCGCACCTGGCCGACGCGGTGCATGAGATCACCCGGCTGATGTACGGGGTGCCGCGGACCTTGCCCTATCAGGGCCTGATCAGTCGCACCAGTTTCACCGACGTCTTCCGGGCCGGCTTCGACGGCCGGGCGGTGACGGTGGCGAACGCCTGGACGGTGATCGACCCGGGCCTGTTCCAGGGCGGGCGGGGCATGCCGGCCGTGGCCGTGGTCGCGGCGGAACTGCCCTCGGTGCTGCCGCTGGTCTGGGTCCGGCCGCGCCGGTATCACGGGACGGCGCCGATCGGCGATACGCGGACGGGGAACCCGGCGTTCGACGAGCGTTACCAGGTGATCGGGGCGCCCGCCGCGCTGGGCGTGGTCACCGGGATCGGCGACGCCCGGGCCGTGCTCACGCCGGAGGTCCAGCAGCGGATCATGGCCCGCGATGACTGGGCGTTCTGTGCCGAGGGGCCGATGCTGTGCTGCGTCAGCAAGGGCGCGTTCGGCTCGGCGGAGGAGTTCGGCGGCCGGGCCGGCGAGGTGCTGGGGATCGTGGCCGCGATCCCGGCCGCCGTGCTGCCCGCGCACGTGGATCACTCGACCGATGACCTGGTCGCCCGGTTCAGCCGGGTGGACAGCGTGGACGACGCCATCGCCATGCTGCAGCGGCTCACGCCGGACGAGCGGGAGCGGCTGGCCCGGTCCGATACGCCGCTGGCGGCCTTCGCCGACGTGCGCACGCCGGAGGAGGCGATGGCGCGGTTCCAGTCGCTGGACCCGCAGCGGCGGATGCAGGTCATCGCGATGTTCAGCCGCGCCGGATCCTAGCGCCAGCCGGCCCGGCCGGGCCGGGCCGCGACCATGATCGTGACCGTTTGTCCGGGCTGCGCACGAGAAAACGGTCACGATCATGCTGATCGCGCGGGCTTGGGGCTGGTCGCAGCGTTACGGGGCGGGCGGGCTGGCGCGCTCAGGGGCGCTGGGACCAGGCGTGGTCCAGGGCCTTGGTGAAGGCGGCGGCGGGCTGGGCGCCGGAAACGCCGAAGCGGCCGTCGAGGACGAAGAACGGGACGCCGGAGATGCCCAGCGAGCCGGCCTGCTGCTCGTCGGCGCGGACCTCGTCGGCGTAGCGGTCGCCGGCCAGCACCTCGCGGGCCTCGGCCGGGTCCAGGCCGGCTGACTCGCCCAGGCCGGCCAGGCCGGCGGCGTCGAAGATCGGGCGGCCCTCGGCGAAGTACGCCTCGTACAGGCGCTGCAGGACCTCGGCCTGGCGGCCCCGGTCGCGGCCCAGTGCGACCAGGCGGTGCGCGTCGAACGTGTTGCCCATGACCCGGCTGGCGCTGAACGCCAGGCCGGCCGCGGCGGCCCGCTGCGCCACGCCGGCCTCGGCGTCGCGGGCCTGCTCGGCGCTCAGCCCGTACTTGGCCGACAGCAGGTCGAGGATGGGCTGGCCGGGACCCGGCGGCAGCGACGGGTCAAGCTCGAACGCGTGGTACCGCACCTCGACCTCGCCGGCCCGGGCGAAGCCGGCCAGGCCCTGCTCGAACTCCCGCTTGCCGATGTAGCACCACGGGCAGACGATGTCGCTCCAGATATCCACGCGCATGCCAGGACGAACCGCGCCGGGGCGATGCTGATTCCCGTTGCGGGCACCGCGTACCGCGCGGGGGCCGGCCGGGGCGTACCGGGGCTGACCGGGCCTTTCGCTGACAGCGGACGGTCCGTTACGGTGACCGGAACCGGCCGCCGCCGACCTGCGGACCGGCGATCGGCTTCGCCCGGCACTGTGCTAGTCTTCTAGAACACTACCGACCGGCCACCCGAGCGACAGCCCTCACGGAGGCGCAAGATGAGTGACGACCGCCAGGTCAAGTACATGCTGCCGGAGTCGGAGCTGCCCCGGCAGTGGTACAACATCGTGCCCGACCTGCCCGCCCCTCCCCCGCCGCCGCTGCACCCGGGCACCGGGCAGCCGGTCGGGCCGGATGACCTGGCGCCGCTGTTCCCGGCCGCGCTGATCGGGCAGGAGGTCACGGGCGAGCGCCATGTCGCGATCCCGGACCCGGTGCTGGACGTCTACCGGCTGTGGCGGCCGACGCCGCTGTACCGGGCGCGGCGGCTGGAGAAGGACCTGGGCACGCCGGCCCGGATCTACTACAAGTACGAGGGCGGCAGCCCGGCCGGGTCGCACAAGCCCAACACCGCCGTGCCGCAGGCGTACTACAACGCGGCCGAGGGCGTGCGGCGGCTGACCACCGAGACCGGCGCGGGCCAGTGGGGCAGCGCGCTGGCCTTCGCGGCGGCGCAGTTCGGGCTGGACATCGAGGTGTGGATGGTGCGCGCCTCCTACGACCAGAAGCCGTACCGCAGGATGCTCATGCAGACCTACGGGGCCACGGTCCACGCCAGCCCGTCGCCGCTGACGAACTCGGGCCGGGCGGTGCTGGCCACCCGCCCGGACTCCACCGGCAGCCTGGGCATCGCGATCAGCGAGGCGGTCGAGGTGGCGGCGGGCGACCCGGCCGCCCGGTACGCGCTGGGCAGCGTGCTCAACCACGTCCTGATGCACCAGACGGTGATCGGCGAGGAGGCCATCAGCCAGCTGGCCCAGGCCGGCGACACGCCGGACGTGATCGTCGGGTGCACCGGCGGCGGGTCCAACTTCGGCGGCCTGGCGTTCCCGTTCCTGCGGGAGAAGCTGGCGGGCCGGATGAACCCGGTGATCCGCGCGGTGGAGCCCGCCGCCTGCCCGTCGCTGACCCGCGGCGTCTACGCCTACGACTTCGGCGACACGGCGGGCCTGACCCCGCTGCTGAAGATGCACACGCTGGGCCACGCGTTCATTCCCGACCCCATTCACGCGGGCGGGCTGCGGTACCACGGGATGGCGCCGCTGCTGTCGCACATCTACGAGCTGGGGCTGATCGAGGCGGTGGCCAAGCCCCAGTCGGAGTGCTTCGCGGCCGGGCTGCGGTTCGCCCGGACGGAGGGCATCGTGCCCGCGCCGGAGCCCACCCACGCGGTGGCGGCCTGCATCGAGGAGGCGCTGCGCTGCCGGGAGACCGGCGAGGAGAAGGTCATCCTGACCGCGCTGTGCGGGCACGGGCTCCTCGACCTCAGCGCCTACGAGAGCTTCCTGTCCGGGGAGATGCGCGACCTGGCCCTGGACGACCGGGAGATCGAGGAGGCCCTGGCCGGGCTCCCGTCGCCCGCCTGAGCCACCGGCGCCGGGCCGGCGGCAGGCCCGGCGCGCTGACACGGTAGCTAAACGTGAGTAATCGCTTACCCGGCAGCTCTCCGGCCGGCGGCGGCGGGGTGCCGCCGCTGGACACCAGCGTCGCGCATCCGGCCCGGGTGCATGACTACGCTCTCGGCGGCACGGCCAACTACCCGGCTGACCGGGAGCTCGCGCAGCGGCTGATGGAGGTCATGCCGACCATCGCCGAGGTGGCCCGGGGCAACCGGGCGTTCCTGATCCGGGCGGTGGAGTACCTGGCCGGCGAGGCCGGGGTGGCCCGCAAGCCGGGCTGACCTGACCGGCCGCCGGGTGGCCCGCCCCGGCGGCCTCGGGTGGCGGGCGGGAGTCAGGGGGCGCTGCCGTTACTACTCCCGGAAGTTTCCGGCGGTAATGGCGGGCTGGTGCGCGGGGACCAGGGCGGCCAGGGCGGCGGGGGTGATGTTGCCGCCGGACAGGACGACCGCGGTGCGGCGGCCCGCGCCGGAGACCACGCCGGTGCGCAGGGCGGCCAGCGGCACCGCGGCGCTCGGCTCGGCGACCACCTTGAGCGTGGTGAAGCAGAACGCCAGGGCCTCGGTGATGGCCACCTCGGGCACGGTGACGACGTCGTCCAGCAGCACGGAGTTGACGGCGAAGGTCAGCTCGCCGGGCTGCTCGGCCAGCAGGCCGTCGGCGATGCTGACGGGCGGCGGGATGGTCACCCGGTGGCCGGCCCGGAAGGAGCGGGCGGTGTCGCCGGCGGCGGACGGCTCGACGCCGATGACCCGGGCGTCGGGAAGCAGGCCCTTGATGGCGGTGGCCACGCCGGCCGCCAGGCCGCCGCCGCCGACCGGCACCAGGACCTGGTCGATGCCGTCCGGGCCGGCCTGGACGGCCAGTTCCAGGCCGGCGGTGCCCTGGCCGGCCATGATGTCGTAGTCGTCGAACGGCCGGATGATGGTCATGCCCCGCTCGGCCGCGATGGCCGCGGCGACCTCCTCGCGCCGCTCGGCCGCCGGGTCGTACTGGACCATCTCGGCGCCGTAGCCGGCGATGGCGGCCAGCTTGGCCGCCGACCCGGTGGACGGGACCACGACCACGGCCCGGATGCCGAGCAGCCGGGCGGCCAGGGCCACCGCGCCGCCGTGGTTGCCCGAGGAGTAGGCGACCACGCCCTTGTCGCGCTCGGGCAGGTCGAGCAGGGACAGCCGGTTGAACGCGCCGCGGAACTTGAACGCCCCGGACCGCTGGAACATCTCGGCCTTGAGCAGCACGGTCCCGTCGACCTCGGCGTCAAGCGTGCTGGAGGTCAGCACCGGGGTGCGGCGGGCCACCCCGCTGATCCGCTCCTCGGCCTCCCGGATCCGGTCGAAGGTCAGTCCCGGCTGCGTGCCATCAGCGTCGCTCATGGTGCCATTGTGCCAACCGGGGCTGGTGCTACCGGACCTGGCGGGCCTGGCGGGCCCGCTGCGGTCAGGTGCCGAGCAGCTTGGCCTTGGCCGCGGCGAACTCGGAGTCGCTCAGCGCGCCCTGCTGGCGCAGCGCGGCCAGCCGGTCTAGCTGGTCGGGCACCGAGCCCTGGCCGGCCTGCTGCTGCTGGGCCTGGGACTGGGACTGGGACTGCTGGTCCGCCGAGGCGTCCTGGCGCTGGGCCGACCGCTTGCCCATCATGTAGGCGCCGCCGCCGACCGCGGCGGCCCGCAGCAGCGGGCGGCGCCGCATGATCACGCTTCCTCCTCGGGCAGGCGCCAGGCCCAGGGCGACCATGATCTCGGGCGCGGCGGCGACCACCTTGGGCGCCCCGACCTGCGGGGCGATGGCCCGCAGCACGCCAAGGATCTGGCTGGGCGTGGCGCCTCCCTCCAGGGCGGCGGCTACCTGCCACAGGTAGGAGGCGGGCGGCGCGTCCAGCGCCACCAGCGCGGCGATCTTGACCAGGGCGAAGCTGCGGGTGTCCAGGCCGCAGTCCTCGCGCCACTGCTCGCGGATCTGCAGGCCCTCGGCCAGGACGTCGAGATCGCCCTCGGACAGGCCCGAGAGTGCCTCGCGGGTTACCTCGTCGACGTGGGCAGTAGGCGATGCGGTCATGGCCAGTCTCCTCTCGCGGGTCAGCTGAGATCAGCGTGGCGGCCCGGCCCGGCGGGCGCGTCACCCGCAGCGGATGACTGGCCCGCCGGAGAAAAGTTGAACGTGTTCAAAGTCACAGCCGCCCGGGGTGGACGGCGAGGTGGCCGCGGCCGTTAACTTGAACATGTTCAAGTTCTTTCGGGACCGGAGGAGGTGGCCGCCATGGCCGCCGTCGTAACCAACCTGCTGTACTTCGCCATCAGCGTCGCCCTGGTCGCCGTGGTCGGCCAGGCCCTGTCCCGCAGCGGCCGGGCCTTCCTGGCCGAGGCGATGGCCGGCGGCGACAGCGCCGCCAGGGCCGTCAGCCGCCTGCTGGTGATGGCGTTCTACCTGCTCAGCCTGGGCTTCGTGGCGCTGACCGCGCCATCGTGGAGCCATGTGGCGGCCCGGCCGCGGGCGCGGCGCTGCTGTCGGGCCGGATCGGCGTGCTGCTGCTGGTGCTGGGCGCGCTGCACGTGACCTGCACGCTGATCTTCGCCCGGCTGCGCCGGGGGCGGGTCCCGCTGCCGTTCACCCGGACCGGCGCCGACCGGCCGGAGGCCGCCCCCGGGCCGTGCCGGAGGCGGACCGGGAGCCGGTGGCGGCGGGCGCGCCGTGGCCGCCGCGGGGTGCCGTACATTGACCGATGTGCCAGCCGAGCTGACGCCCCGGGCGCAGCAGACCAGGGCCGCGATCGTGGAGTCGGCCCTGGCGCTGTTCCGCGAGCGGGGCTACGAGGCGACGACGATGCGGGACATCGCCGCCCGCGCCGGGGTGTCGACGGGCAACGCGTACTACTACTTCGGCTCCAAGGAGGAGCTGGTCCAGGAGTACTACGTGGTCGCCCAGGCCGATCACCTGGCCGCCAGCGCCGCCGTGCTGGCCGCCGAGACCGACCTGGGCGCCCGGCTGCGCGGCACCCTCCGGGCGCTGATCGAGGTGTCGGCGCCGTACCACGGCTTCGCGGCCACGTTCTACAAGTACGCGGCCGAGCCGAGCAGCCCGCTCAGCCCGTTCAGCAAGGAGTCCAGCCCGGCCCGGGACGGCTCGGTGACGCTGTACCGGGAGGTGGTGGACGGGTCGTCGGCGCGGATGAGCAAGGACGTGCGCGAGCGGCTGCCGGAGCTGCTGTGGCTGTACTCGATGGGCGTGGTCCTGTACTGGGTGCACGACACCTCGCCCGGCTGCGAGCGGACCTTCCACCTGATCGACGTGACCGCGCCGCTGGCCGCCCGGCTGGTGGCGGCCACCCGGCTGCCGCTGCTGCGCTCGATGGTCAGCGACATCGCCACGCTCATCGACGACCTGCGCGCCTAGCCGATCACGCCCCTAGCCGATGACCCCGGCCAGGATCGCCATGCCCCGGCGCAGGTCCGGGCCGTCCTCGGCGGCGTAGCTGAGCCGCAGGTAGGGCGCCGGGGGCTCGCCGGGGAAGCTGGCCCGGCCCGCGTTCACGGTCACCCCCCGGGCCGCGGCGGCCTGCATCACCTCGGCGTCGGAGCAGCCCTCGGGCAGCCGCAGCCACAGGTGCATCCCGCCCGCCGGGACCCGCTCCAGCGCGCAGCCGGGCAGCTGCTCGGCGATGGCCTGGACCAGGACGTCACGGCGCTCGCGCAGCACCCGCCGGACCCCGGCCAGGTGCCGCCGCCAGCCCGGCGCGGTCAGCACCTCCAGCGCGATCTGCTGCATGATCGGCGCCACGAACAGGTCATCGGACAGCCGCCCCCGGCGCAGCCGGGCCAGCGCCGGGCCGCGCGCCACCAGGCCGGCGATGCGCAGCCCGGCGGCCACCGGCTTGGACACCGAGCGCAGGTAGATGACGTGACCGTCCTCGTCCATGCTGGCCAGCGGCGGCGGCGACGCCGCGCCCAGGTCAAAATCCCGCATCCAGTCGTCTTCCAGGAGGAACGCGCCGGCCCGCGCGACCGCCTGCAGCACCTCGGGCCGCCGGCCGGGAGCCAGCACGGTGCCCGCCGGGTTGCCGTAGCGCGGCTGGAGGTAGACCAGCCGGGCGCCGGTCCGGGCCAGGGCCTCGGCCAGCGCGGCGGGCGGCACGCCGTCGCCGTCGCCCGGCACCGGGACCAGGGTCAGGCCCGCCGCCCGGGCCGCCACCAGGGCGCCGACGTAGGTGGGCGACTCCACCACCACCGGGTCGCCCGGCCCGCACAGGTGCCGGAACGCCGCCGACAGCGCGGCCTGGCCGCCCGGCGTGATCAGCACGTGCTGGGCGGTCACCGCCGCGCCGGCCTCGGTCGCGAAGTAGCTGCGCAGCTCGGGCAGGCCCTGGGCGGGCAGCCGGCTCCAGCCCTGCGGCCGCCGCCCGGCCCGCGCGGCGGCGGCGGCCAGCATGCCCAGCGGCTGCAGCCGCTCATCCAGGAACCCGCTGGCCATCGCGATCGCCCCCGGCGGCGGGGGCTCGACCAGCCACTCCAGGTCGGCGCCGAGGCCGGGCCGGCTGCCCAGGGCCATGGTCTGCCAGGCGACGTCGGCGGGCCGCCCGGAGGCCTGGCGGGCGGCGGTGAACGTGCCGCTGCCGGGCCGGGTGACGACCAGGCCGCGGCGGGTCAGGTCGGCCAGCAGCCGCTGCACGGTGGCCGGGCTGAGCCGGTAGCGCTGCTGAAGGTCGCGGTAGGACGGCAGCTTGCTCCCGGCGGGCAGGGAGCTGACCAGGTCCTCCAGCACGGCCTGCGCGCCGAGCCGCGTCCGGGCCTGACTGCTATCATTATTCATGAGAGCCAATAGAAGCACTTCGGCGGCTGCCGAGGAGAAGCATCACCCCTCGCGCTCGGGCGCGCTGGGGGTGCTGTGCTTCAGCATGACGTTCCCGGCCACCACGGCGGCCGAGCGGGCGTTCGGGCCGGTGCTGGTCGGGGTGGGGCGGGCCGTGCCCGCCGCCGCGCTGGCCGCGCTGGTGCTGCGCGGGCGGGGCGAGCGGCTGCTGCCGCCCCGCGCGGCGGTGCCCCGGCTGGCGGTCGTGGCGGCCACCTGCGTGATCGGCTTCGGCCTGCTGTCGGCCATCGCGCTGCGCCACGTCAGCAGCGTGCACGGCGCGGTGCTGACCGGCCTGATCCCGGCGGCCACGGCGGGGATGGCGGTGCTGCGGGCGGGCGAGCGGCCCCGGCCCGCCTACTGGGCGGCCCTGGCCGCGGGCCTGGCCGTGGTGATCGGGTTCGCCGTGATCCAGGGCGGCGGGCGGCTGCGGGCGCCGGACGTGTTCCTGCTGGCGGGCATCGCGGCGGGCGGGCTGGGCTACGCCGAGGGCGGCGCGCTGGCCCGCGAGTACGGCGGCTGGCGGGTGATCTGCTGGGCGCTGATCCTGGGCCTGCCGGTAACCATCCCGGTGACCGCGTGGGCGGCGGTGGCCGAGCCGGTCGGCCACGTCACCCCGGCCGCCGTGGCCGGGCTGGCCTGGGTCAGCCTGGTGTCGATGTGCCTGGGGTTCTTCGCCTGGTACCGGGGCCTGGCCCTGGGCGGGGTGGCCCGGGTGGGCCGGGTCCAGCTAGCCCAGCCCGCGCTGACCCTGGCCTGGTCGGCGCTGCTGCTGGGCGAGCACGTCAGCCTGGCCACCGCGCTGGCGGCGGTGGCGGTGATCGCGGTCACCGCGGTAGGCCGAAACGCGGGCGCCCCGGCGGCCGCTCCCCCGCTGCGCGGGGTGCCGGCGGCGGGTTCGGGAGGCGGCGCCCCGGCGCCGTCGGCGGCCTCGGCGGCCGCTCCGCAGCTCCGGGTGGTGCCGGTCCCGGCCTGGCCGGAACCCGGTCCGCCGGCCGCGCCCGGCCGCGGGGCCGGCGGCTAGAATCACGATCCGCCGACTTTTCCAGGGAGCCGCAGGAGGCCGCCGCCGTGACCATCGCCGATCCCGCCGCCGGCCTGGCCGCCGCCGCCCCGGAGCCGGGCGGCTACTTCGGCGAGTTCGGCGGGCGCTACGTGCCGGAGGCGCTGATCCCGGCGCTGGAGCAGCTTGAGGACGCGTTCGACCAGGCCCGCGGCGACCCGGCGTTCCAGGCCGAGCTCGAGGGGCTGCTGCGCAACTTCTCCGGCCGCCCGACCCCGCTGACGCCGGCCGTCAACCTGACCCGCTCGCTCGGCGGCGCCCGGCTGTACCTGAAGAACGAGGGCCTGAACGTCTCCGGTGCGCACAAGATCACGCACTGCCTGGGCCAGGGCCTGCTGGCCCAGCGGCTGGGCAAGACCCGGCTCATCGCCGAGACCGGGGCCGGGCAGCACGGCCTGGCCACCGCCACGGTGGCGGCCCGGCTGGGCCTGGAGTGCGTGGTCTACATGGGCGAGGTCGACATCGCCCGGCAGCGGCCCAACGTGTTCCTGATGGAGCAGCTCGGCGCCACCGTGATGCCCGTGGCGCACGGCAGCCGGGTGCTGAAGGACGCGGTGAACGCGGCCATCCGGGACTGGATCGCCAACGCGGCCGACACCTACTACCTGCTCGGGTCGGCGCTGGGTCCGCACCCCTACCCGAGCATGGTGCGCTACTTCCAGTCCGTGGTCGGCCGCGAGATCCGGGCGCAGGTCCGGGCGGCCGAGGGCCGGCTGCCGGACTACGTGGTGGCCTGCGTCGGCGGCGGCAGCAACGCCATCGGGGCGTTCGCCGACTTCCTCGGCGAGCCGTCGGTCACGCTGATCGGGGTGGAGGCGGGCGGGCGCGGCACCGGCGTGCTGGGCCAGCACGCCACCCGGTTCCCCGGCGGCGCGACCGGCATCTTCGAGGGCTACAAGTCGGTGTTCCTGCAGGGCCAGGACGGCCAGCTGGCCACCACGCACAGCGTCTCGGCCGGCCTGGACTACCCCGGCGTCGGCCCGGAACTGGCCAGCCTGGCCGCGCGCGGCCGGATCCAGTTCACCAGCGCGACCGACGCCGAGGCGGTGGACGCCCTGAAGGCCGCCGCCCGCCAGGAGGGCATCGTGCCGGCGCTGGAGTCGGCCCACGCCCTGGCCCACGCCATCCGGCTGGCCCCGGCCCTGGACCCGGACAAGATCATCGTCGTCAACGTGTCGGGCCGCGGCGACAAGGACATCTTCATCATCGCCCGCGCCCTGAACGACACCGCGTTCCGCGACTTCCTCACCACGGAGGCCCGCCGCTATGGCGAATGAGATAGACGAGCGGATCGCGGCGGTCCGGGCGGCCGGCCGCACCGGGATCATGACCCACGTGATCGTCGGCTACCCGTCCCTGGACGTGACCGAGACGGTGGTCCGGGCCATGGCCAGCGGCGGCGTGGACCTGGTTGAGCTGCAGATCCCGTTCTCCGACCCGCTGGCCGACGGCCCGACCATCCAGGCCGCCTGCGAGGAGTCGCTGACCGCCGGCACCCGGGTCCGCGACGCGTTCGACCTGGCCCGGCGGCTGCGCGACGTCGGCATCCCGCTGCTGTTCATGGCGTACTTCAACACCGTGTTCGCCTACGGCACGGAAGCCTTCTGCGCCGACGCCGCGGCGGCCGGGATCTCCGGGCTGATCGTGCCCGACGCCCCGCTGGAGGCCGCCATCCACGAGGGCTTCCTGGACGCCTGCGGGCGGGCCGGCCTGCACAGCATCGCCACGTTCTCGCCGCTGTCCACGCCGGAGCGGCTGCGCAAGAACGCCGCCCACGCCCGGGGGTTCGTCTACTGCATGGCCCGCCAGGGCATCACCGGCGCGGGCGGGGACATGCACGCCGACCTGGCCCGGTACATCCAGACCGTCCGGGCCAGCATCGACCTCCCGGTCGCGCTGGGCTTCGGCATCTCCGGCCGGGACCGGCTGGAGCTGGTCCGGCCGTACTGCGACATCGCCGTGGTGGGCAGCGCGATCGTGGACCTCATCGCCCGGGCCGGCCCGGCCGGGGCCGAGGCGGCGGTCAGCGCGTTCCTGGCCACGCTCACCGACCGCCCGGTGACCGCCCGCGGCTGACGCCCGCGGGTTATCGTGGCGGCATGCCGGATCCCAAGGAGATCATCGAGGTCAGCGGCCGGTCCGTGGCCATCTCCAACCCGGGCAAGGTCTACTTCCCGGAGACCGGGCACACCAAGCTGGACGTCGTCCGGTACTACCTGAGCGTGGCCGACGGCGCGCTGCGGGGCGTGGACGGCCGTCCCATGGTGCTCAAGCGGTTCGTCAACGGCGCGGCGGGCGAGGCGTTCTTCCAGAAGCGGGCGCCGTCCTCGCGGCCGGACTGGCTGGAGACCGTGGTGCTGAAGTTCCCGTCGGGGCGCAGCGCCGAGGAAGTGGTGGTCCGCGACGCGGCCGGCCTGGCCTGGGCGGCCAACCTGGGCTGCATCGACCTCAACCCGCACCCGGTCCGGGCCGGTGACCTGGAGCACCCGGACGAGCTGCGGGTCGACCTGGACCCGGTGCCGGGGGTGGGCTGGGACCAGATCGTGTCGGTGGCGCTGACCGCCCGGCAGGTGCTGGCCGACTTCGGGCTGGCCGGGCTGGCCCAAGACGTCCGGCTCGCGGGGCATCCACATCTACGCGCGGATCGAGCCCCGCTGGACCTTCGCCGACGTGCGCCGGGCCGCCGTCGCGCTGGCCCGCGAGATCGAGCGGCGCGACCCCGGCGAGGCCACCTCCCGGTGGTGGAAGGAAGAGCGGCACGGCGTCTTCGTCGACTACAACCAGAACGCCAAGGACCGCACGGTGGCGTCGGCGTACTCGATCCGCCCGGTCCCCGACGCCCGGGTGTCGACGCCGCTGGCCTGGGACGAGGTGCCCGGCTGCGACCCGGCCGCGTTCACCATCGACACCGTGCCGGACCGGTTCGCCCGGCTGGGCGACGTCGGCGCGGGCATCGACGACGAGGCCGGCTCGCTGGAGCCGCTGCTGGACCTGGCCGCCCGGGACGAGGCGGCCGGCCTGCCGGACGCGCCGTGGCCGCCGCACTACGAGAAGCAGGCCGGCGAGGCCCCCCGGGTCCAGCCGTCCAAGCGGCGCGCCCCGGAGCGCGCGGCGCGGTCCCCGGCGTGGCACCGGCCGCGCCGGGCAAGTCCAGCGGGGCCAGCGGCCGGCCGCAAGTCCGTCATGCCGCTGATCGAGGTGGCCCGGTCGGCCGGCAAGGACGAGGCGCTGGCCGCGCTGGACCGGTGGAAGGAGCGCCACCCGGCGGCCGCCGCCTGCCTGGAGCCGGCCGACATCCTGGTCGACTCGATGCGCGGCCGGTCGTCCACCTGGACCCGCATCCGGCTCAACCTGCGTGCACGTGCCCGAGGCCGACCGGCCCAGCCCAGGAGCCGCTGGAGGTCGACTACGACCCGTGGCAGGCGCGGGCGGGCCGCCCGGCTGAAGCCCGGCGCCCGGCTGCCCGGGCCGGGCCGGGCGGCTGAGCCGCGCCTTGGCCGGTCGGCCGGCTGAGCCGACGCCTGGGCCGGGCGGCCGGCTGAGCCGGCGCCTTGCGCCCGGGCGGGCGGCTGAGCCGGCGCCTTGCGCCCGGGCCCGGCGCCCCGGGCCGGGCTGGCTCTCAGGCGGTGATGTCGGCCATGGCGGCGATGCTGGCCGGCCGGAACCGGACCAGGAGGTCGCCGGACGTGGAGTTGCGGCGGCCGAACTCCGCCGCCCGGTCCGCGCCCATGTAGCGCGCGCCGATGGCGGTGGCCCAGGCCAGCCGGCTATCCGGGTCGCTGCTGAGCTCGGCCGTGCCGTGCATGATCACGAAGCTGAATGGCGGCGCCTGATCGTCGACCGACACGCAGGCCCGCGGGTCACGCCGCAGGACCCGGCCCTTGAGGCTCCCCGCGCCGGTGGTCAGCATGACGTCGTCGCCGTCGAGCACGAACCAGACGGGCGCCACGTGCGGCGACCCGTCGGCCCGGGTGACCGCCAGCTTCGCGGTCATCGTGCCGGCCATCAGGAACGCGCGCCGCTGCTCCGGCGTCATCTTCTTCACGCCAGCCAGCGTAGGCCGGCTGGCGTGGTCGGCTCCCGGCGGTACGCCCGTGACGCGCGGGGCCAGCGTGACCGCTGGGAGCGGCACGTCAGGGGCACGACCATGATCGTGACCGATTACCCGGCTGGAACACGGGCAAACGGTCACGATCATGTAGGAGCGGCGCGCGCGGCGCCGCAGCATTCAGCCGGCCAGGAGCTCGGCCAGGAGTTCCACGTGGTCCAGGTCGTGGAGGTCGAGGACCTGGAGGTAGAGGCACTCGGTGCCGATCGCGGCGTACTGGCCGATCTTGTCGGCGATCTGGGCGGGCGAGCCGGCCAGTCCCTGGTCCGCGAGCTTCTCCGGGTCGCGGCCGATGGCCTGCGCGCGGCGGGCCACCTCAGCGGGGGTCCGGCCGCAGCACGCCACCTGGGCGACGGAGTAGGTCATCGAGTCGGCGGCCCGGCCCGCCGCCGCCACGGCCTCCCGGACCCGGCCGAACGCCGCGTCGCTGCCCGCCACGCTGGCGAACGGCAGGTTGAACTCGGCCGCGTACCGGGCCGCCAGTCGCGGGGTGCGCTTCGGCCCGCCGCCGCCGATCAGCACGGGCGGTCCCGGCCGCTGGACGGGCTTGGGCAGGGCGGGCGAGTCGGTCACCGTGTAGTGCTTGCCGTCGAAGGCGAACCTCTCCCCCTCGGGGGTGGCCCACATCCCGGTGATGATGGCCAGCTGTTCCTCGTACCGCTCGAACCGCTCGCCCAGCGACGGGAACGGCATGGCGTACGCGGCGTGCTCCGCCTCGTACCACCCGGCGCCGATGCCCAGCTCGACGCGGCCGCCGCTCATCTGGTCCACCTGGGCCACCGAGATGGCCAGCGGCCCCGGGTAGCGGAACGTCGCCGCTGTCATCAGCGTGCCGAGCCGGATCCGGCTGGTCTCGCGGGCCAGCCCGGCAAGCGTCACCCAGGCGTCGGTCGGCCCCGGCAGCCCGCTGACGTCGCCCATCTTGAGGTAGTGGTCGGACCGGAAGAAGGCGTCGAACCCGAGATCCTCGGCCGCCCTGGCCACGCGCAGCAGGGTGTCGTAGCTGGCGCCCTGCTGCGGCTCGGTGAATATGCGAAGTCTCATGCCTCGCATCCTAGGAACAGCGAGAACGCGGCCGGCGCGCCGCGCCCGCCCGCGCGCTCCTGCCCGGGTCGCGCCGTTTCGGGTAGAACGTCACGGATGTGTCATGTGCGTTACGGAATGGCTTGTTGGAAAATGGGCCAGATGGGATGATCGCGCGACGCGGCGCGATTCGCGGCGCGGGCGGTCCGCCGGGCCGCCGTGCGTTCGGGGGCGAATCGGCACCTGCCGCGCTGGCGAGCAGAGCCGGAGGCTGATCGGGTTGCAGTTAGCGGAACCGGGTGACTGCATCGGGCGCGAGCGCGAGATCGCCGATCTTGTCCACCTGGCGGGCAGTACGCGCCTGATCACGCTCTGCGGCCCGGCCGGGATCGGCAAGACCCGGCTGCTCGGCGCGGTCACCGCCGTCCTGGCTGACCGGTACCCCGACGGCGCGTGCCTGGCCCGGCTGGGCGACCTGCACGAGGCTGACCTGACGGCGGCGATGCTGGCCAAGGCCGCCGGGATCTGCGAGGAACCGGGCGTCCCGATCGCCGACACCCTGACCGAGGCGCTGCGCGGCCGGGTCATGCTGCTGGCCCTGGACGGCTGC
Organism: uncultured Actinomycetota bacterium; assembly: GCA_963731085.1. Lineage (GTDB taxonomy): Bacteria > Actinomycetota > Actinomycetes > Streptosporangiales > Streptosporangiaceae > DASUBV01. The sequence continues at coordinate 48,511 of CAVSUF010000016.1, read as the reverse complement.
GACGCGGTGGCCGGGGCGTGCGCCGCGCTGTGCCAGCGCCTGCTGGACGCGGCGCCGGGGCTGCTGGTGCTGGCCGCCAGCCGGGAGCCGCTGGGCGCGGCGGCCGAGACGGCCCGGGCCGTCGCGCCGCTCGCGGTGCCCTGCAGCGCGGAGACGCCGGCGCGGTGGCCGCCCATGTGGAGAACGCCGGCGCGGTGCCCGGCCGGGTGGGAGACGCCGGCGCGGTGCCCGGCCATGTGGGAGACGCCGGCTCGGTGGCTGGCCGGGTGGGGGACGCGGCGGGGACCGGCGGGCCGCGGCCTGCGCTGTGCGGGGCGACGCTGCTGTTCGCCGAGCGGGCCGGGGACGCCGTCATGGGCGACGGCGGTGCCGAGGCGGCTCGCGCGATCTGCCGGCGGGCAGGCGGAATGCCGCTGGCCATCGAGCTGGCCGCGGCGCGGGCCCGGCAGTTTGGCGCGGCGCAGGTCCGGGCCAGCCTGGAGGCGCTGCCCGGCCCGGAGCCAGCCGGGCCAGCCGAGCCGGGCGAGCCAGCCGGGCCAGCCGGGCCGGAGCAGTCCATGCGGGCCGTCATCGCCTGGACCTGGACGCTGCTGGCCCCGGCTGAGCAGGTGCTGCTGCGCCGGCTCGCCGTGTTCGCCACCTGGTCGGTGGAGATGGCCGAGCGGGTCTGCTCCGACGGCCAGCTTCCGGCGGCCCAGGTCTACAAGCTGGTCGCCCGGCTGGCCGACGCGGGGCTGGCCGACGCGGGGACCGCGCCGGACCGCTACCGGCTGCCCGGCGCGGTCCGGGACTACGCCGCCGAGCGCCTGGCCGAGGCGGGCGAGGCTGACAAGCTGGGCCACCTGCTCCGCGAGTACGCCGTGCAGCGCGTGACGTACCTGCTGGCCATCGGCTCCCGGGTGCCGGCGTCGTCGACGGTCCTCTCCGAGGTAGTCGGCAGCTACGAGGCCGACATCAGCAACATCCGGGCCGCGCTGGCCTGGTGGCGGGAGCACGGCGACGCCGCGCCGGGCCTGCGCGTCTGCGCGGAGCTGGCCAACTACTGGATCGGGGTCGGCACCCTGGGCGAGGGCTGCTGGTGGACCGACGCGTTCCTGGATCCGCGGCTGCCCCCGGTGCCCGACGCCGTGCGCGGCCCGGCGCTGGTCGGCCGGTCGCTGCTGGCCTACGACAGCGGCGAGCACCAGTGGGCCGAGGAATGCGCCGCCGAAGGCCTGCGACTGTGCCAGGGCGGGGACGCGCGCCGGATCGCCGCCGCCCTGGACATGCTGTCCCGGACCGCGATGGGCAAGGGCCGCGCCGAGGAAGCGCTGTGGTACGCGACCGAGTCGGTCGAGCAGTGCTCCCGGTCGGGTGACGGCTGGAACCAGGGGTTCGCCCTCGGCAGCAAGGCCTACGCGCTGGCGGCGCTGGGCCGGGTCCAGGAGGCGATGGAGGCCACGGCGGAGGGCCTGCACCTGATGCAGAGCATCAGCAATCACTGGGGCGCGGCCCTGTTCCAGGTCGGCATCGGGGACATCGCCCGGGTGCTCGGCGACTACGCCGGGGCGCGCGAGTACTACCTGGCCGCGCTGCCGTTCATGCGCGATGCCATGCCCGCCCTGCACGCGGCGGACTGCCTGGCCCGGCTGGGCAGCATCGAGATCCGGCTCAGCGACCTGGCCGCCGCGCGGGAGCATCTGGCCGAGGGCCTGCGCCGGGGGCTGCGGGCCGGGCACCGCCCGGTCATCGTCCGCAGCCTGCTGTCCCTCGCCACCCTGGAGGTCCGCGAGGAGCACCCGGACCGCGCGATCATCCTGGCCGCCGCCGCGACGGCCCAGTGCCAGGCCGCGCAGCTACCCCTGCCACCCCCCGACCGGGTACGGCGCTACCGCGCCGCCGCCTCCTCCCTCGGCGAGCCCGAGATCACCCGGCTGTGGGCCGCGGGCCTGGCCATGACCAGCCGCGCCGCCGCCGAGTACGCCCTCAGCCCGTCCGCGCCGGCGCCTTAGCTCCCACTGCCCGGCTCGCGGGTCAGGACGGCCAGGCACTCGGCGTGGTGGGTCATGGGGAAGGCGTCGAAGGCCCGGAGGGTGCCCGCGGACCAGCCGGCGTCCAGCAGCAGGCGCAGGTCGCGGGCCAGGGTGGCCGGGTCGCAGGAGACGTAGGCGATGCGGCGCAGGGCGGGGGCGGCGGTGAGGGCGTCGAGGACGGGACGGCCCGCGCCGGCGCGGGGCGGGTCCAGCACCGCGATCGTGGCGCCGTCCAGGCTGACCCGGCCCAGCACCTCGGCGACGTCGCCGCGGTGAACCCGCGCCCAGGGCCACTCGCGCAGGTTGTGCCGGGCGTCGCGGGCGGCGGCGACATCGCCCTCCACGGCGATGACCTGGCCGGCCGGGCCGGTCTCGCGGGCCAGCGCGCCGGCGAACAGGCCGGCGCCGCAGTACAGGTCGGCGGCCACGTCGCCGGGGCGGGGCTCCAGCGCGGCCAGGACGGCGGCGGTCAGGGTGGCGGCGGCGGCCGGGTGGACCTGCCAGAAGCCGGCCAGGTCGACGCGCCAGTCCCGGCCGGACGCCCGCTGGGTCAGGTAGCCCCGGCCGGCCAGCGCGGTGCGGGCGCCGCCCCGGCCGACGGCCCGGACGCTGTCGGCGTCCACCCCGGGCACGGCCGGGGACACGGCCCGGGAGGGGCCGGTGACCAGGACGGCCCGCTCCCCCGTGGCCGGGACCACGGCGGCCTGCACCGCGCTGGCGCCGGGCCAGGAACGGCCGGGCAGGGCCAGGTCGTTGACCAGCGGGTGGGCGATCGGGCAGGCGGCCACCGGGATGATCTCGTGGGACCGGTGGCGGCGCAGCCCGGCCGTGCCGTCGGGGCCGACGGCGAACGTCACCCGGGTGCGCCAGCCCAGGCCGGGATGCCCGGTGCCGGGATGAGCCGCGCCGGGCTCGTCGCCGTCCAGGGGCTCGACGGTGACCTCCCGGTCCAGGCCCGCGATCCGGGCCAGCTGCTGGCGGATGACCGCCGCCTTGATCCGGCGCTGGGCGGGCAGGCTGGCGTGCTGCCAGTCGCAGCCGCCGCAGCCGCCGGGGCGGGCGTGCGGGCAGGGCGGCGGCACCCGGTCGGGCGACGGCTCGAGGATCTCCACCGCGTCGGCCCGGGCCAGCCGGGCCGTGACTTGCGTGACCACGGCGCGGACCCGCTCGCCGGGCAGCGCGTGCCGGACGAACAGGACCAGGCCGCCAGGCTGGCCCGGGCCACGCACCAGCCGCCCGCGGCGGGCTCGCCGACGATCAGTTCAAGCACGTCACCGGGCAGGGGTCGGGCGGGAGCGGGAGCGGTCACTGGCACCATGTTGCCGTGACCTCTTCGGCGCCGCAGCCGGAGGGGTCACCGGGCATGCCCGCCTGCTAGCGGCCGGTCGCAGGTGGGCATACCGTGATCAAGCACCGACCGGCCGGGAAGGAAGAGCGTGCACATCGTCATCATGGGGTGCGGGCGGGTCGGCTCGACTATCGCCCACATTCTCGAGGACCAAGGCCACTCGGTCGCGGTCATCGACCGGGACCCCGAGGCGTTCCGGAAGCTCTCATCGGGTTTCAAGGGCAGCCGGATCACGGGCATCGGGTACGACCGCGATGTCCTGGCCGAGGCGGGCATCGAGCACGCGGACGCCTTCGCCGCCGTCAGCAGCGGCGACAACTCCAACGTCATCGCCGCCCGGGTGGCCCGGGAGTCGTTCGGCGTCCAGCGCGTGGTGGCCCGCATCTACGACCCGCGCCGGGCCGACGTCTACCAGCGGCTGGGCATCCCGACCGTGGCCACGGTCCGGTGGACGGCCGACCAGATGCTGCGCCGGCTGCTGCCCGAGGGCGCCGAGCCGCTGTGGCGCGACCCGACCGGCGCGATCGTGCTGGCCGAGGTGGCGTGCGTCGCCGACTGGCTGGGCGAGAAGGTCTCGGCGCTGGAGGACATGGCCCAGACCAGGATCGCGTTCATCTCCCGGATGGGCCAGGCGATGATCCCCAGCTCCGGCACGGTCCTGCAGGAGGGCGACGTCCTGCACGTCGTCGCCGAGGAGGGCGAGCTGAAGCGAGATCGCCGAGCACTGTTCTGCCGCCCGGTTCCCGGAAAGGGTCACTGATGCGCGTCGCGATCGCGGGAGCCGGCGCCGTCGGCACGTCCATCGCCAAGGAGCTGATCGAGAACGGCCACGAGGTCCTGCTCATCGACAAGGACCCCAAGGCGATCAAGGTGTACGGGGTGCGCGGGGGCCGAGTGGCTGCTGGCCGACGCGTGCGAGATCGCCGCGCTGGACGACGCCTCGCTGGAGCGCTGCAACGTGGTCATCGCGGCTACCGGCGACGACAAGGCCAACCTGGTCACCTCGCTGCTGGCCAAGACCGAGTACGGGGTGCCCCGGGTGGTGGCCCGGATCAACCTGCCCGCCAACGAGTGGCTGTTCAACGAGTCCTGGGGCGTGGACGTGGCGGTCAGCACCCCGCGGCTGCTGTCGGCCCTGGTCGAGGAGGCGGTCAGCGTCGGCGACCTGGTCCGGCTGATGACCTTCCGGCAGAGCGACGCCACCCTGGTCGAGCTGACCATCCCGGCCGAGGCCCAGCTGTGCGGGCAGCGGGTCGGCAGCATCGACTGGCCCGCCGACACGGCGCTGGTGGCCATCCTGCGCGACGGCCGGGTCATCGTGCCGAGCAGCGATGACCCGCTGGAGTCGCGGCGACGAGCTGCTGTTCGTGACCAGCCAGGACGTGGAGGCGGAACTGGCCCGGCTCCTGCACGCCGGGGATTAACGCCAGCCGGCCGCGACGCCGGCTCGCGACCGGCTGCGCACCGCCGGCTAGCGGGTCTCGGTGATCTCGGGGCCGCGCTCGAAGGGGTTGGGCATGCCCTGGGCGGCGGCTTCCGCCTCGGCCTGCTCGGCCTCCATCTGCTGCTCGATGCCTGCCGGGCCTCCTCGGGCAGGCGGATGTCCAGCGCCTTGCGCGGCGGCTCGGGTGGTCGCCGCGGACCACCACGACGTCGGCGAAGATCTCCTCAAGCTCCGCGGCGGCCTCGGGGTCGGCCATGGCGGCCCCGGTGACCAGCCCGCGCAGGAACCAGCGCGGGCCGTCCGCGCCCATGAACCGCAGACCTGCTCGGCGCCCGGGCCGGGCGGGGTCAGCCGGGCCGTGCAGCTCCGGCCCGAACGGGCCCTCGCCTCCTCGCTGCGGCCGCCGCGCCTGGCCACCTCGGCGGCCGATCTCCTCCCGCACCTCGTCCCACAGCCCGCTGGTCTTGGGCGCGGCGAACGCCTGCAGCTGGAGCGCGCTGTCCTGGCGGACGACGGCGATCCACATCCCGGCCTGCCTCGTCGAGGTTGACCTGGATGTCGAAGCCGTCCCGCACCGGCACCAGCAGGCTGCCGAAGTCCATCCGCTCGGCTGTCGGGGTAGCCGGCCGCGGCATCCCACGGGCCGCCGGGCTGGCCGGAGCGGCCGACCGGGGCGCGGGGTCGCGCAGCCGGGTCCAGGTCGCCGGGTCGCCCAGGTCGTGATGCTGCGCCCGGGCCTGGCGGCGGGCGCGGGGCTGGGCCGCCGGCTCGTCCTCGGCCGGCTCGTCGCTCGTCAGGATCATCGTCCTCGTCGAGGCCGTCGTCATCGAACTCGGCCTCGTCGAACTCGCTCGTCCAGCTCGTCCTCGTCCAGCCCGTCCTCGGGCTCGGCGTCGGCCGAGCTCGGCTTCGCTGTCGCCTGGACCCGCCCGCGTCCTCGCGGCGGCGTCGTCTGAACACCCCGCACGCTCCTTAGCCTTGTCCGCTTGTATCTGGGCGATGCCGCCGCTACGCGCTTGGCCGGCCAGGCCTCGCGGCCGGCGGCCGGCGCGCTCGCGGCGTGCCCGCCGGTGGAGCCGAAGCCGCCGTCGCCCCTGGCCGACCCCGGCAGCGTCGCCACCTCGTGGAAGACCGGAACGCCACGCGCTGGATGACCAGCTGGGCGATCCGGTCCCCGCGCTGGAACCGGACCGGGTGGTCGGGTCGGTGTTCAGCAGCGTCACCCTGATCTCGCCACGGTACCCCGCATCGACGGTACCGGCGCATTGACCATGTCACCCCGTGCCGGGCGGCCAGCCCGGAGCGGGGGTGCACGAAGCCGGCGTACCCGTCGGGCAGCGCGATCGCGATGCCGGTCGGGACCAGCGCCCGCTGGCCGGGGGCCAGTTCCACGTCCTGCGCCGCGAACAGGTCGGTGCCGGCGTCGCCGGGATGGGCGCGGCCGGGCAGCGGCAGGCCGGGATCGAGCCGCTGGATGAGGATCTCCACGCGGTCGGCGTCAGCGTTGCCAGTCACGCTGGCGACCCTACCGCGCGCTAGCCCGCCCGCGCGGCTGGCCCGGCCGTGAGCTAGCCGGGCCGGGACGCCGCGCAGGAACGGCCAGGCGTAGGTGATGACGGCGGCGGCGGGCACGGCGACGATGGCGCCGGGGATGCCGGCGATCACCCCGCCGACGGCCAGCACCAGGATGATGGCCAGCGGGTGCAGCCGGACCGCGCGGCCGACCACCAGCGGCTGCAGCAGGTGGCTCTCGATCTGGTTCTCCAGCAGGAACACGGCCAGCAGGATGACGGCCGCGATCCAGCCCTTGGTGCCCAGCGTGACCACGATGGCCAGCGCGCCGACCACCAGGATGCCGACGAGCGGGATGAAGGCGGCCAGGAACACCAGGATGATCAGCGGGACCAGCAGCGGCACGCCGAGCAGCCACAGGGCCAGGCCGATGAAGATGGCGTGGATGGCGGCCACCGCGGTGGTGCCGCGGACGTAGCCGGTCAGGGCGTGCCAGGCCGCGTCGCCGGCCTGGCGACATCCGCCGGTGCGGCTCCGGGGCCAGCCCGCTGATCAGCCAGCGCCAGATCCGGGCGCCGTCCTTGAGCAGGAAGAACGAGGTGAACAGCGTCAGCACCAGGCCGGTCAGGATCTCCAGGAAGATCTTCCCGCCGGTGACGACGGTGCCGGCGATCACCGACTTGTGCTGGGAGATGAACTGGACCACCTGGTTGGTGAGCTGCTGCAGCCGGGCGCCGTGCAGGTGGAACGGCGGCCCGGCCAGGGACCGCTGGACCTCGTTGGCCGTGCGCCGGACCTCGGCCACCAGCGTCGGGTAGTCGGCGCTGACCCGGTTGGCGGTCAGCGTCACCGCGCCCGCGATGATCGACGATGGCGAGCAGGAAGGTGCACCAGGTGGCGGCCAGGTCGGCCAGGCCGAACCGGCGCAGCCGCGCCGCCAGCGGCTGCAGCAGCGCGGTGAGCAGCAGCGCGGCGATGAACGGCAGCACCACCAGGCGCAGCGTCACGGCCACCCGGAACGTGCCGTAGATCAGGACGGCGACCAGGATCAGCCGCCAGGCCCAGGCCGCGGCCTGGCGCAGCAGGCAGCGGCACCTGCGTCGTCGATCGCCGGCCGGGTGCCGGCGATCGGGCCAGGCCGGCACGGGGGCGGCCGGGGCCTCGGCGCGGCGGGGTCGGGCGCGGGCGGCCGGGTCCGGGCCGAGCGGCAGCCGGCCGCGTCCGGGCGGCGCTGCGCCCAGCCGGCCGGGCCAGGCCGCGCAGGCCGGGCTGGCCGCGCTGCGCTGGCCGGAGCCGCTGTCGCCGGGCGCCGTCGGCCGGTCCGTCATGGGTCCATGTAACCAACTACGGTTGTCCCATGCGCAGCTACCGCGAACACCTCCGCGTGCCGGCGTCCTACTGGGTGCTCGGCTTCATCACGATGGCACCTTCGCGTCGTTTGTGTGGGCCGGGTTCAGCTTACGTGATCGCGTAGCGGCCTACCTGGTCCTGGTGGTCGTGCCCGGTGTGGCGCTGTGGATCTGGGGGAACGCGACCATCATGGTCGCGGACGGGGAACTGCGGGCGGGACGGGCCGCGCTGCCGCTGGCGCGGGCCGGGCAGGTGCAGGCGCTGGACGCGGCAGGCAGACCGCCAAGCTGCGCGGCCCGCTGGCCGACCCGGCGGCGCTCATGCTGATCCGGCCGTACCTGAAGCGGGCGGTCTACGTCGAGGTCGCCGGGCCGGCCGCGGGACGAGCGCACCGGCGGCCGCCGTACTGGCTGGTCGGGATCGCGCCACCCGGAGGCCCTGGCGGCGGCGATCGACATCGCGCGCGCGCAGGCGGCCGCGCGCCGGTGACCCTCCGTGGCATGATCTTCGAACGGCAGAGTCTGGACGGCAGAGTCGCTGATTGCAGGAGGAGGGACCGCTGACTATGGCTGCCAAGAAGGCCGACATGGGGTCGCGCGCGGTCAACGCGGTGGCCGGGATGGCCGCGGCGTTCGTCGCGCGCAAGCTGCTCACCTTCGCCTGGACCAAGGTCACCGGCAAGGAGCCGCCGGACAGCCCCGAGGACCCGCAGGTGGCCCTGGGCGAGGCGCTGGCCTGGGGCGTCGCTGACGGCCGCGGTGGCAGCGGCGGCGCGGACCCTGGCGGTGCGGGCGGTGCAGGCCGGCAACCCGAGGCGCGCCCGCCGCACCGAAGGTGACACCGGAGTAATGCGACCTGCGGCGGATCTGCCACGGCTGGGTCGGACTCGGCGGCCTACGCTAGGCGGGTGCACGCCAAGGACCGGTCCCGGCTGGCCTACCAGGCGCTGCTACGCGCTGCGCCACCCCGACCGGATCGCGGGCTACGCCCGCCGCCTGGGCCGCGACGCCTGGCTGGCCCTCCGCAGCCCGCGATCACGTGGCCTACTACCGGGCCGTGATGCGCTCGGACGCGGCCCGCAGCCGGGAGGCCGCGGTCGGCAGCAAGAGCCACGAGTCCTGGCTCCAGCTCGGCCAGCTCCAGTTCGACTACCTGCTCGGGCACGGCCTCAAGCCCTCGATGCGGATGCTGGAGATCGGCTGCGGCAACCTGCGCGCGGGCCGCCTGTTCGTCGGGTACCTGGACGCCGGCAACTACTACGGGATCGACATCTCCCCCGACATCCTGCTGGCCGCCCACCAGGTGGTGGCCGACTACGGGCTGGCCGGCCAAGCTGCCGCACCTGGCGCTGGTCGGCCGACCTGCCGCTGGGGTTCCTGCCCGACGCGCTGTTCGATGTGGTGCACGCGCACAGCGTGTTCTCGCACTCCCCGCTGGCGGTCATCGACGAGTGCCTGACCCACGTCGGCCGGGTCATGACGCCCGGCGGGTTCTTCGACTTCACCTTCGACCGGACGCAGGGCGCCGAGCACCAGGTGCTCCGCGAGGACTTCTACTACCGGACCGACACGCTGCTGGCGCTGGCCCGGCGCCGCGGCCTCCAGGCGGCCTTCATGGCCGACTGGGACCTCCTCCCGCATGACCAGTCCAAGATCAGGGTAACTCGCCCGATATAACCGTCAGGTGACGTGCTCGTCCGCGAGGGGCGCGCCGACGGCGCCCGGTGGGAGTGTGCCCATGACTGACGAGTCCGGGATGCTGGGCATCGTGCTGGCGGGCGGGGCAGGCAAGCGGCTAGCGCCCCTGACGGCCGACCGGGCCAAGCCCGCCGTCCCGTTCGGCGGCCTGTACCGGCTGGTCGATTTCGCCCTGTCCAACCTGGTCAACGGCGGGTTCCGGCGGATCTGCGTGCTGACCCAGTACAAGAGCCACAGCCTGGACCGGCACATCAGCACGACCTGGCGGCTGAGCACCCTGCTCGGCAACTACGTCACCCCGGTCCCGGCCCAGCAGCGCCTGGGCCCGCACTGGTACACCGGCTCGGCCGACGCCATCTACCAGTCACTGAACCTCATCTACGACGACCAGCCCGACATCGTGGCGGTCTTCGGGGCCGACCACGTATTCCGGATGGACCCGATGCAGATGATCGAGCAGCACCGGGCGGCGGGCGCCGGGGTGACGGTGGCCGCCATCCCGGTGGACCGCAAGGAGGCCACCGAGTTCGGCGTCATCAAGACCGCCGCCGACGGCCAGACCATCGAGGCGTTCCTGGAGAAGCCGGCCGACCCGCCGCCCATGCCCGGCCACCCGGACCTGGCGTTCGCGTCCATGGGCATCTACGTGTTCACCACCAGCGTGCTGGTCGACGCGCTGCGCGAGGACGCGGCCCGGGCGTCCAGCCGCCACGACATGGGCGGCGACATCGTCCCGATGCTGGTCCGCGAGGGCACGGCCCAGGTCTATGACTTCCTGGACAACAAGGTGCCCGGCTCCGACCCCCGCGACGCCGGCGTACTGGCGGGACGTCGGGACGCTGGACTCCTACTTCGACGCCAGCCTCGACCTGTGCGCGGTCCACCCGGTGTTCAACCTGTACAACGACCGCTGGCCGATCCTGACCCACGTGCCGTCCCAGCCGCCGGCCAAGTTCGTGCACGACCACGGCGACCGGATCGGCCGGGCCATCAACAGCGTGGTCAGCAACGGCGTCATCGTGTCCGGCGGCCTGGTCCGGGACGCGGTGCTGTCGCCCGGGGTGCGGGTCAACAGCTGGTCCCAGGTCGAGCGGGCGGTCATCCTGGACAACACGGTGATCGGCCGGCACGCGCTGGTCCGCGACGCCATCCTGGACAAGAACGTGGTGGTCCCCGAGGGGGCGGTCGTCGGCGTGGACAAGGATCACGACCGCGCCCGCGGGTTCACGGTCTCGGCCGGCGGCGTGACCGTCGTCGGCAAGGGCCAGACCGTCGAGCCATGACCGGCCCCCCGCCAGGAGTAACGGCGCCGCCCCCTGACTCCCCTGCACCCCCGCGGCTGAGCGTGGCGATGCTGACCCGGGAGTATCCGCCGGAGGTCTACGGCGGCGCCGGCGTGCACGTGGAGTACCTGGCCCGCGAGGTCAGCCGCCTGGTCCGGCTGACCGTGCACTGCCAGGGCGCGGACCGGGACGGCGCGGCGGCCCACCGGCCCTGGCCGCACCTGGCCGGGGCCAGCACCGCCCTGCAGGTGATGTCGGCCGACCTGTCCATGGCGGCCGCCGCCGCGGGCGCCGACGTGGTCCACTCCCACACCTGGTACGCCAACCTGGCCGGGTTCCTGGCCAGCCGGCTGTACGGCATCCCGCACGTGGTCACCGCCCACTCGCTGGAGCCGCTGCGGCCGTGGAAGGCCGAGCAGCTCGGCGGCGGGTACGCGGTGTCGTCGTGGTGCGAGCGCACCGCCATCGAGTCAGCCGACGCGGTCATCGCCGTCTCCGACGGCATGCGGGCCGACATCACGGCCGCCTACCCGGCGGTCGCGCCGGACCGCGTCCACGTGATCCGCAACGGCATCGACACCGCCCAGTACGCCCCCGACCCGGACACGTCGGTGCTGACCCGGCTGGGCATCGACCCGGCCCGGCCCGCGGTGGCGTTCGTCGGCCGGGTGACCCGCCAGAAGGGCGTGCCGGTGCTGCTGCGCGCGGCCGAGCGGCTGGACCCCGCCGCGCAGCTGGTGCTCTGCGCCGGCCAGGCCGACACGGCCGACCTGGCCGCCGAGGTGTCCGGGCTGGTCGGGCACCTGCGCGCGACCCGGCCCGGGGTGATCTGGATTCCCGGCATGCTGGGCAAGGACGACGTCATCCAGATCCTCAGCCACGCCACGGTGTTCGCCTGCCCGTCGCTGTACGAGCCGCTGGGCATCGTCAACCTGGAGGCCATGGCCTGCGGCACGGCGGTGGTCGGATCCCGGGTGGGCGGGATCCCGGAGGTGGTGGCCGACGGGGAGACCGGGCTGCTGGTCCCGCCGGGCGACCCGGTGGCGCTGGCCGGCGCACTGAACGCGCTGGTCACCGACCCGGGCCGGGCGGCCGAGATGGGGCGGCAGGGGCGGGCCCGGGCGGTCGCGGAGTTCAGCTGGGTGAAGATCGCCGGTCAGACGGTGGGGTTGTATGAGGAGGTGGCGGTGGGGCGGGCTGGGTGAGGGGAGGGCTGGGGGGCTTGGGGCGCGGGAGCCGGGGGGTGCGGCGGGAGCGCGGGGGGTGCGGGAGCCCGGGGGGTGCGGGAGGGGCTGGGTGAGCCGGGGCTGTGGCGCGGGCGCCAGGGGCTGGGGGCGCGGCGCGGGCGGCTGGGGGCGGGCGCCGGGGCTGGGGCTGGGGCTGGGTGAGCGGGGCGGGCGGCGGCGGGCTGGGCGCGGGCCGGCGCTGGCCCGGCTGAGGGCCTCGGTCAGGCTCCGCCTAGGGCGAGCAGGCAGACCATGGCGAGCAGGACGATGAGCGCGGCCACGACCGTGGTCATGAACGGGTCGTTGGCCGGGACCCGGCTCACGGCGTGTCGCCCCATAGGGGAACATTTACACTATCGCCTGACCTGCTGTCCTACCTGGCAGTGATCTGCGTGGCACACCCCGGCGGCGAATGCCGCTAATGCCGCGAATCACCGGGCCCGTTTATGCTGCGGGCTCCTTCGGAGCCCGGCCGGTGGCGGGCAGCGCCCCGGTCAGGGGGCTGGCCGCGCGCCTGGTGGCAGATGGGGGCCGCCTGCGGGGCAAAACGGGCTCGTTGGGGGGAAACACCATGATCGTGACCGATTGTCCGGGCGGTTCACCCGGAAAAACGGTCACGATCATGGTCGCTGGCGGCCTGCCGCCGTGAAGGTGCCCGCCGCTCGTGATCGTCGCTGGCCCGGCGGGCTCCTGATCGCGTAAGTTAAGATACATCTTGTTTCCGGAGGCTGCGAGGAGAACGTCATGCCGACCCCCGACCTGCCCGCTGGCCCCCCGGCCGGGCCGCCGGGCCAGGCGCCCGTCATCCGCGTGTCCGACGCCGACCGGGACCAGGTCGCGCAGGCGCTGCAGGCGGCGTTCGCCGAGGGCCGGCTGGATGATGACGAGTTCGATGAGCGGATGCGGGCGGCGCTGACCGCGCGGGTCAGCACGGACCTGGAGAAGCTGACCGCCGACCTGCCCGCGACGGCCGCCCGGCCGGCTCCGGCCCTGGTCACCGGGGAGCCGACCCCGGCCGGCCGGGCGCCGGGGCGGTGGGCGATGGCCTACAAGAACTCGGTGCGGCGCGGCGGCCGCTGGCGGGTGCCGGCGCGGTTCACCACCGCGGTGTACAAGGGCGGCGGCTGGATCGACCTGCGGGCCGCCGAGCTGACCTCGCCCGAGACCACCGTGCTGGCCTGGGCCTACAAGTCGCGCATCGACGTGCTGGTGCCGCCCGGCGTGCGGGTCGAGCTAGACGGCTTCGGGGTCAGCAAGGGCTGGTCTGAGCACGAGGACACCGAGCGGCTGCTGCCCCGCGATGCCCCGCTGGTGCGCGTCGTCGGCCTGGCCTACAAGGGCACCGTCGAGGTCAGCACCCGGCCGCCCGGCGACGACGAGCAGCCCGGCCTGCCAGCCGGCCGCCAGGCCCGCCGCCTCGGGCGGTAAGCCCCGTGAGCAGCCCGTCACTCCGGGCCGGGCCGCTCGGGTGAAGACCCGCCCAGGCGCAGGCCCGCTTGGGCGCGGAGCCGTTCGCCTGATCGGGCCGCTCCGGTGACCCAGCCGGTCAGGTGACCGGCCGCTCAGGTGACCGAGCCGGCCGCCGCGCCGGTGGCCCGGTCGCCCCAGCGGGCTAGCTCACGCTCCAGGTCGAGCGGGGCGATCATCGCGCCTGCGCTCATCTCCTGCTCCCAGTCTTCGGCCGGGACCCGCCACATCACCTCGAACTCGATGCCGCTCGGGTCCTTCGCGTACAGCGACTTGGACACCCGGTGGTCGCTGGCCCCGACCAGCGCGCCCCGGTCGGCCAGCCGCTGGCGGATGTCGCCGAGCTCGGCCAGCGTGCCGACCTCCCAGGCCAGGTGGTAGAGGCCGAGGTAGCGCTCGGGCGGCGCCTGCCCGCCGGCCACCTCGAACAGGCCGAGGTCGTGGTCATTGGCCGAGCCAGGCGCGCGCAGGAACGCGGCCCGGCCGGGAATCTCCATCCGCACCTCGAAGCCGAGGGCGTCGCAGTAGAAGGGCACGGACGCGGCCAGGTCGGCAACGTACAGGACCGCGTGGTTGAGGCGGCGGACGGCCATGTCATCTCCCGGGGGTTACGGGCGCTTTCATCAGAGGACAATGCGCGCGACCCGGCCGCCATTCCCGGCCGCCTCAAGGCCGAGCCTGACCTGGACGGCCAGAAGTTAGAGCCGGACGACGCCGCGGCGGATGAGTAACGCCGTCGTGCCGTGACCGGCGAGGCAGCAATGCTGCCTGCCCGCGCGGCTGGCGCCTGCCGCTGGCCAGGCCAAGCCGCGGGCCGATTCCGCCGCCGGATCTGCCGGGGCGCTCGTGAATGCCGGCTACATCCCGTCCGGGCCGAGCGGGCCGGTGTAGACGCTGCGCGGGCGGATCGGTGCGCTGCGGTCGTATTCCTCCAGGGCATGGGCGATCCAGCCGGCCACGCGGGCGACCGCGAAGATGGCCTCGCCGGCCCCGGCGGCCAGGCCCGCCACGCTGGTCAGCGCGCCGGTGGCGAAGTCGATGTTGGGCTCGGGCAGTGCCCGGCGGCGGGCCTCGGCGATCAGCGCCCCGGCCGCCGCCAGGCGCGGCGAGGCCGGCGCGTACTGCTCGAGCAGTTGCAGCAGCAGCGCTGCCCGCGGGTCCCCGGCCGGGTAGGCGAAGTGGCCGAAACCGGGGATGCGCTGGCCCCGGCGCAGCAGGTCGCTGATCACCCGGGGCGCGTCATCAGGGCTGGCCGCCGACCCCAGCATGGCCTCAGCGGCCAGCGTCGCGCCGCCGTGGAAGGCGCCGCCCAGGGCGCCCAGGCCGGTGGCCACCACGGCGTACGGGTCGGCCCGGACCGAGGCGGCGACCCGGGCGGCCAGCGTGGAGGGGGCCAGGTCGTGGTCGGCCAGCAGGATCATCGCGGCCTGCACGACGCCGCTGAGGCCGGCGGGTGGCGGCCCCGGGCACAGTGCGGCGGTCAGCCGCGCGGCCACTGACCCAGCCGCGGGCCTGAGGCCAGCCGCGCCTGAGGCGGGCGCCGCTGACGCGCTCGGCACGCTGGCCGCGCTGGCCGGCTGGGCGCAGCTGAGGCTGGCATGCCGGGGCGGGCGGAGACGGGGCGGGCGGAGACGGGGCGGGCGGGGTGGGGGCGGCGAGGACGGGGCGGGCGGCGGCGAGGACGGGGCGGGCGAGTTCCGGCCGTCGTGGCCGTCGTCGGATGCGGGCGGCAGGCAGTCGACCATGCCGGCGATCAGGGCCTGGGCGGCGGCGATGACCGCGGGCCGGTCCAGATGCAGGCGGAGCGGGTCGGTGGCGGCCAGGGCCGGCACGATCACCTGAAGGCGCTCCAGCGGGAGCAGGCCGTCGGGCAGCGCGGCCCGGGCGCCCCGGCCGGCGGCCAGGGCGGCCGGCGTCGCCTGCCAGCCCTCGCCGTCCGGGCCGGTCGCCGCACGCCCGCGTGACGCCTGCTCCGCCGCCGGGTGGCCGTCCGGACCATGCCCGCTCGCGGCCGGGCCGCCGGGGGTGGGCGCGAGCCACAGCAGCCGGGCCACGTCCTCGAAGGTCCAGCCGACCGCCAGGGCGGTCACGTCCCGGCCCCGGTAGCGGAAGTGCTCCGGGGTGATCTGGGTCAGCGCCGACTCGATGACCAGGTCGGTGCCCGCCGGGGGGCGGCGCGGGCGGCCCTTGCGGGCCAGGCGCTCGATCTCGGCCGCGTCAAACAGGCTGCCGCGGCCGTCGGGGTCGCGCTGGCGGGCCAGCAGGCCCCGGCTGACGTAGGCATACAGGCTGGCGGGCTTGATGCCCAGCCGCTCCGCGGCCTCCGCCGCCCCGATCCATTCCGTCATCCGCTCACTCTGCCATCAACCGGCCGCTACTGGCCGCCGCCCGTCCTGGTCCGGGCCACCGCCGCCCTGCGGCCACCGCCGCCCTGCGGCCACCCGCCGCCCTGCGGCCACCCCGCCGCCCTGCGGCCACCCGCCGCCCTGCGGCCACCCGCCGCCCTGCGGTTGGCCCGCCGCGCGCCCGGCCCGGCCCGCCGAACGGCCGGCCCCGCCTCCCGGCGCCGACCCTGCCGCCGACCCTGCCGCCGACTGTGCTGCCGCCAACCCGGCCGCGCCACATTATCAAGCTACTTGACAGTAATCAACATTGAATACCGTCGTACACTCTTAATCAATGCTCGGCGCTCGGCCGGGCCTGTGCTTACCGGAGGTCCCGGATGCCGACCGTTCATTTCCTCGATGTCACCAACCGCGACGGCGTGCAGACCGCGCGGACCGGCCTGTCCAAGTTCGGCAAGACGATGGTCAACTTCTACCTGGGGAGGCTCGGGGTAGCCCAGTCAGAGATCGGCTTTCCGTTCCTGTTCCACGAGGTGCCATACGTTCATGCCAATGTGGCCCTGGCCGGTGCCGGGGCGTTCGGGGACCTGCGGCTGTCGGGCTGGTGCCGGGCCATCGCGGCCGACGTGGAGAAGGCCGCGCCGCTCGGCCTGGCCCACTACAACCTGTCCATCTCCACCTCGGACCAGATGATCGCGCACAAGTTCCGGGGCCGGCTGGACCGGACCGCGATCGTCGCGGAGATGACGGCGGCAGTGGCGGCGGCCCGGGCGGCGGGCGCGCAGACGATCGGGGTCAACGCCGAGGACGGGTCGCGGACCGACGCCGGGTTCCTGCTGGAGTTCGCCCTGGCGGCGAAGGAGGCCGGCGCGACCCGTGTCCGGTACTGCGACACCATCGGCGGCGACTCCCCGGAGCGGATCCGGGACCGGTTCGCCGCGCTGGCTGGCGGGATCGGGCTGCCGGTGGAGACGCACTGCCACAACGACCTGGGCATGGCCGTGGCCAACTCGCTGTCCGGGGCGCTGGGCGACCTGGACGCCGGCCAGGACGCCTGGGTCAACACCTGCGTCAACGGGATCGGCGAGCGGTCGGGCAACGCCGACCTGCTGTCGTGCATCCTGGCCTTCTCGCACGCCATCGGGATCGGGGAGCGCGCCCTGATCGGCGACAAGCTGGACCTGTCCTGGGCGCGGCGGTTCGGCCGGTGGGCCAGCTACGCGTTCGGCCAGCCACTGCCCCAGAATCAGCCGGGCACCGGCGTGAACGCGTTCGCGCACGAGTCCGGCATCCACGCCGACGGGGCGCTGAAGGACCGCCAGAACTACGAGCTTTACGACGACGACGCGCTCGGACCGTTCCCGGCCGACTGGCACGCCCGGCCCGGCCGGGTCGTCCTGACCGGCGAGTACGGCGGCATGGCCGGGTTCCGGCACGTGCTGGACGGCCTCGGCATCGAGGTCACCGGAGGCGACGCCGACCTGGTGTTCCAGCTTGTCCAGCTGTGCGCGTCAGCAACCGGCAAGTCGCTGACCGACGACGAACTCCGGCTCATCGCGGCTTACCCGCGCGAGCTGTCCCTGCTCTACCCCGGCCTGCTCGGCTGAGCGGGCGCTAACCGCCGATGGAGCGGCGGCGGCGCTGGGAGCGGATGCGCTGCCGCTGCCCCGGCGACAACATCGCCCAGGCCACGGCGGGCACGATGATGGCGGCGGCAACGACACCGAGCGCCAACCAGGGGGCCCAGATCAGAAGGATGAGCCCGATGATGACACCGGCAATGCCAACCTTGGCGTGGGGCGACATTCCGGACTCCCTCCGGGAGCAGCGCTAGCGCTGTCCAGACTGGCGAACTTCTGCTACTCAGCACAACGACGGCGCAGGCCGTGGTGTTCCGCCCGGCGGCCCGCCGTGCCGGCGCGGGGTCATGGTGGATGATAGACGCGCCTGAGCCACGGAGGTTGCGATGACCCTGTCCCTGCCGGTCGACACCGAGGCCAATGCGCTGCTGTCGCGCAGCCCGCTGGCCCTGCTGATCGCCATGCTGCTGGATCAGCAGGTGCCGCTGGAGAAGGCGTTCAGCTCGCCGTACCAGCTGGCGCTGCGGCTGGGTCACGAGCCCACTGTGGATGAGCTGGCCAGCTTCGACCCCGAGGCGCTGGCGGCGATCTTCGCCGAGCGGCCCGCCCTGCACCGGTTCCCCCGGGCCATGGCGGCGCGGGTGCAGGACCTCGCCCGGCTGCTGATCGAGCGCTACGGCGGCGACGCCGAGCAGGTCTGGGCCGGCGCCGCGAACGGCAGCCAGCTTCGTGACCGGCTGGCCGAGCTGCCCGGGTTCGGCCTGTACAAGGCGCAGATCACGATGGCCCTGCTGGGCAAGCAGCTGGGCATCCGGCCGGACGGCTGGCGCGAGGCGGCGGGGCCGTTCGGGCACGAGGGGTCGTTCGTCTCGGTGGCCGACATCGTGGACGACGACTCGCTGGCCCGTGTGCGCGCGTACAAGAAGCAGGCCAAGGCGGCCAGGGCGGCTGCGGGCAGCTAGCTCCGGAGTAGTGTCGGCGAACATGGCAGCGCTTATCGGGACCGCGCAGGTCCATGTGGTGCACGAGGGCTACGTCCGCCAGCAGGACGGGCAGCAGCACGTCGGCGGCACGGTCACGCTGATCATCGACGGCGACGCGGTGATCGTGGTCGACCCGGGCATGGTGGTCGGGCGGGCGGAGCTGCTGGCCTCCCTGGCCCAGCGCGGGGTGGAGCCGGGAGTGGTCACCGACGTGGTGTTCAGCCACCACCACCCGGACCACACGGTCAATGCCGCCCTGTTCCCGGCGGCCCGGATCCACGACCACTGGGCCATCTACGACGGCGACCTGTGGATCAGCCGCGAGGCCGAGGGCGCGCAGCTCAGCCCCTCCGTGACGCTGATCGCCACGCCCGGTCACACCGCTGAGGACATCACCACGGTGGCGGCCACCTCGAACGGCGTGCACGCCTGCACCCACGCCTGGTGGGGAGCGGACGGCCCGGCCATCGACCCGCTGGGCACCGACCAGGCCGCGCTGACCGCCAGCCGGGCCCGGATCCTGTCCATGGCAACGGTGATCATCCCTGGCCACGGCGCGGCGTTCGTGCCGGACGAGGCCACCCCCCGCTAGGCCGGCGCGGGCGTCCCGGCCGGCGCGGCGGGACTGATTTCATGATCATGACCGTTTTTTCGTGTTTTGGACGGGCAAACGGTCACGATCATGGCCGCCGCGCGTTGCGGGCGCGCTAGCGGCCGGCCGCGTAGCCCTGCATGCCGCGCGGGTTGGCCCCCGCGTACAGGAAGCCGCCCGACCGCGCCACCGCGCTGACCCGGCCCAGCGACCACGGGCCGCGCACCGACACGTCGTGGCCGCGGGCGCGCAGGCCCTCGATGGCCGCCTCGCCGACGCGCGACTCGACCGCCAGCGACCGGGGCTGCGCGCGCGCGCGGGTAGAACGACGACGGCATGTGGTCGGTGTGGAAGGCCGGGAAGTCGATGGCCTCCTGCAGGTTCATGCCGAACACCGCGTGGTTGAGGAACACCGCCAGCGTCCACTGGTCCTGCTGGTCGCCGCCCGGCGTGCCGAAGGCCAGGTACGGCTCGCCGTCGCGCAGGGCCAGGCTGGGCGACAGCGTGGTCCGCGGCCGCCGGCCCGGCGCCAGCGTGCTGGCGAAGCCCGGCGTCAGGGCGAACATCTGGGCCCGGCTGCCCAGGCAGAACCCGAGGCCGGGGACGACCGGCGAGCTTTGCAGCCAGCCGCCGCTGGGCGTGCACGAGACCAGGTTGCCGAACCGGTCGGCCACGTCCAGGTGGCAGGTGTCGCCCAGCCCGAGCTGGGGCGCGCCGCTGGCCAGGGTCGGCTCGCCGATGCCAGCGCCGGCCCCGGAGCCGCCCGGCCCCGTGCCGCCCGCCACCGCGCCGTTGCCCGGCCCGCCGAAGGCGGCCAGCGCGTAGCCGGGCAGGCGGCCCGGCACCCCGGCCGGGTCGCCGGGCACCAGCGCGGCCGACGCCGTGCCGGTGATCAGCGCGCGGCGCCGGGCGGCGTACTCCGGCGACAGCAGGGCGGCCACCGGCACCTCGGACTGGCGCGGGTCGCCGTACCACGCTTCCCGGTCGGCCATGGAAAGCTTGGCCCCCTCGGTGATCGCGTGGATGAAGGCGGCTGACCCGGCCGGCGCCGTTTCGAAATCAAAGTCGGCCAGCAGGGAAAGCTGCTGCAGGAATACCGGTCCCTGGCCCCACGGGCCCGGTCTTGCACACGGTAAAGCCGCGGAAGTCGAAGGTCACCGGGTCCTCCTGGGAGGCCCGCCAGGCGGCCAGGTCGGCGCCCGCCAGCAGGCCCCGGTGGCGCTGCCCGGTCACGTCCATGACCTCGGCGTGGTCGAGGTACCCGGCGATGGCCTCGGCCACGAAGCCCTCGTAGAAGGCCCGGCGGGCCGCCTCGATCTGGGCCTCCCGGTCCTCGCCCGCCGCCTCGGCCTCGGCCAGCACCCGCTCGTACGTCGCGGCCAGGACCTTATTAGCGAAACGCGATCCCGGGGCCGGCACCCCGCCCGCCAGGTAAACCTCCGCCGAGGTCGGCCAGTGCTCGCGGAACGTGTCGGCCATCGCGCCGACCTGGGCGCTCGCGGCGGGCAGCATCGGGTAGCCGTCGCGCGCGTAGCCGATCGCGTATTCCAGCACGTCGCGGGGCCGCAGGGTGCCGTGCCGGGCGAGCAGCAGCATCCACGTGCCGAACGCGGCGGGCACGCAGGCGGCCAGCAGGCCCGAGCCGGGCACCAGCGTGAGCCCCAGGTCGCCGAACGCCTCCAGGGTGGCGGCGGCGGGCGCGGGACCCTGGCCGTCCAGTACGAACACGCCGCCGTCGCGGGCGTCCCAGCCGATGACCGGTACCTCGCCGCCCGGCCCGTTCAGGTGGGGCTCGACCACCTGGAGCACGAAGCCGGCCGCCGCGGCGGCGTCGAAGGCGTTGCCGCCCTTCTCCAGCACGGCCATCCCGGCCGCCGAGGCCAGCCAGTGCGTCGACGCGACCATGCCGAATGTCCCGGCCAGCTCGGGTCGGGTGGTGAATGCTGGTCCCGGTGCTGCGGGATTGCCCACGCGTGCCTCCTGAACGGGGATTTGGTTCGCGGTGGCGCCATGTCCAGCCGAGGAGTGACTTGTGCCGTCATAGTAGGCATAGCTCTCACCGGGCCAGGCTCATCCCCCCGGCCTCCCCGCCCATGAAGGAAGACGAATGACCGCTCAGGTTCCCGCCAGGGTCATGCTCGGCTCCGCCGTGATCGCCGGCGCCGCGCTGCTGGCCGCGTGCGGCTCCAGCGGCGGCGCTGCCGCGCCGCCGGCCACGGTGACCGTCACGGCGTCGCCCAACCCGGCCACCAACCCGCCCACCGGGACGAGCAGCAAGCCCGCCGCGACCGGCGCGCCCGCCTGCGCGACCTCGGCGATGTCGGTGAAGCTCGGCCCGGGCAACGGCGCCGCCGGCAGCACGTACGTCCCGATCGAGTTCACCAACACCTCGAAATCGGCCTGCACGCTATTCGGCTACCCCGGCGTCTCGTTCGTGACCGGCGTGAACGGCAGCCAGGTCGGCGCGGCGGCGCACCGCGACTCCACCCAGGCGGCCACGCTCGTCACCCTGGCCGCCGGCGCGGTCGCGCACGCGACGCTGCAGATCGTCGACGCGGAAAACTTCCCGCTGTCCACGTGCAAGATCACCAGCGTGCACACGCTGAAGGTCTACCCGCCGAACCAGACCGCGCCGGTGTTCGTCAGCCTGGCCTCCAAGACGTGCGCGGCGACCAGCGTCGAGGTGCTGAACATCCAGACCGTCGCGTCGGGCTCCGGGGCCGCCTAGCCGCAGCCGCGCCGCCGGGTAAACGCGGCGGCAAGGTAAACAACGGCGCGGGCAAACAACCGTGCCGGCGATATCAGCGTCGTAGTCATCAGAGCCGCCATTTGCGGCGGCCACGAAAAGGCGGCGCTGATGACGCTCTCCGGATCCCCCCGACGGCCGGCCACGCCCGGCCGGCCTGGCTCCCGCACCAGGCCGGCCGGGCTGGCTGGCCCTGGGCCGGCCGGTGGTGGGCTGGCTGGTCCCGGGCTGGCCGGTGGCGGGCTGGCCGGTGGCGGGCTGGGCCGGGCGGGGCTCGCCGTCGCCGGGCTGGTCCTGCTGGCCGCCTGCTCCGGGCCGGCCGGGCGGCCGCAGTCCGACGGCGCCAGGCGGCTCCCGTCGGGCGGGACGCACGCCGCGCCGAGCGTGCTGCCGTCCACCACGCCCGCGGCGGTGTCGCCGACGGCGACGGCCAGCACTCCCCCGCAGCCCGCGCCCGGGCCGTCGTTCGTGCCGCCCGCCGGGCCGCCGCCGGCCCCGACCGCGCCCCCGCCGCCGGCGGCAGCGGCGGCCGGGTGCGCGTCGGGCGCACTGCGGGTGAGCGTCGGCCCGGCCAACGGCGCGGCGGGCAGCATCTACTACCCGCTGGACTTCCGTAACGCGTCGGCCGCGCCGTGCACGCTGCAGGGGTACCCCGGCGTCTCGTTCGTGGCCAGCCCCGGCGCCGGCCAGGTCGGGGGGGCCGCCGTCCGCAACCCGACGTTCGGCCCGCGCTGGTCACGCTGGCGCCGGGCGCGGTGGCCCACGCCTCGGTCCAGGTGGTCGTCGCGCAGAGCTACCCGGCGTCGCTGTGCCGGCCGGTGACCGCGCACTGGCTGCGCGTCTACCCGCCCGGCCAGTTCACCCCGCTGTACGCCAGGCTGACCGCGCTGACCTGCACGGGAGCCATTCCCGGCGGCAGCACGCTGGGGATCTACGTGGTCAGGCCGGGAGCCAACGGCCCATAGTCGCGCCGCCGCCGCCTTTCGGCGGGACCGCCGAACAACCTTTGGCCGCGCAGGCTGCGTCGTACTGATCAAGAGGATCACGCTCCGCCGCCACGAGAGGCGACGCTGATGAGGACACGCATGCCCGCTGGCCGGGTCACCCGGCCGCTCGCCACGGCGGCCTTAGCCGCCCTGGCGCTGGCCGGGCTGGCCGGGTGCGGCTCGACGCCCGCACCGGGCAGCGCGGCCGGCCCCGGTTCGGCCAACCCCGGCGCGGCTGGCCCTGGCGCGGCTGGCTCCGGTGCGACTGGCGCTGGCGCGACCGGCCCCGGCGCGGCTGGCGCTGGCGCGCCCGCGGCCAGCCCGACCACGCCCGGCTGCGCGGCAGCCGGGCTGCGCGTGCGGCTGGACACCGCCGTGGCGGGCGTGGCCGCGGGCACGTACTACGTCCCGCTGGAGTTCACCAACACCTCGTCGTCGGCCTGCGCGCTGAGCGGCTACCCGGCCGTCGCGCTGACCTCCGGGCTGTCCGGGAGCCAGATCGGCACCGAGGCGGCGGTGGACCGGTCCGTCCCGGCCGCCGCGGTCACCCTGGCGCCCGGCGCCATCGCGCACGCCTGGCTGGGTATCGCCAGCACGGCCAACTTCCCGGCCCGGACCTGCAAGCCGGTGACCGCGGCCGGGCTGCGGGTGGTGGTGCCGGGCAGCGAGTCGGCCAGCTACCTGGCCGACCGGGTGCCCGCCTGCAAGGCCGCGGTCCCCGGCAACGGGATTCTCCTGGTCCACCCCGTCCAGCCCGGGCCGGCCCGGCGCGGGACCGCCTGACCGGCAGCACCCGCCGCGCGGCCGGCCCGCGCTCCCAGGACCCGCGGCCGGCCTGGCCGCGGCAGCAGAAATAGACAGCGCGCCGCCGGCGGACAGCCCGGCGGTTCGCCGACAATCGGCCGGGCCGCGCGCCGGCCGGCGGCCTTGGCCCAAGAAGGGGGCATGTGTATGAAGCTGACCTTCCGCGCGACCCGCCGCATCCTCGGCGGCACGGCGCTGATCTGCGCGGCGGCGCTGCTGCCGGGCACGGCGATGGCGTCAACCTCGGCGGCTCGTCCCGCCTGGGCGCCGCACTGCCGGGAGAGCCAGACGCTGATCTGGCTGGGCCTGGGGGCCGGCGGCGGCACGGCGGGGACGACGTTCTTCCCGCTGGAGTTCACCAACGTCAGCCACCAGACCTGCTCGCTGTTCGGGTTCCCGACCGCCTGGGCGGTCTTCCAGAACGGCAGGCAGATCGGCAAGGCGTCACGGCACCTGTTCCAGCGGCACGGGTTCGTCAACCTGCTGCCCGGCCAGACCGCTCACGCGCTGCTCGGCGTCATCGACGCGGGCAACGTGTGCAGCAAGCCGGTGACCGCGGCCGCGCTGCGGGTGCGGGCACCGGGACAGCGGAGCACCACCATCATCCCGTTCTCGTTCCAGGCGTGCTTCCACAAGCGCGTCCTGGTGACCGGGCCGATCCAGCCCGGTGTCGGGATTCCGTAACCGCGATGCGTGGCGGCTGGGGGCGGCGGGCTTTCTGCCCGCCGCCCCCAGCCGGTAGGTTGCCATCTCATGGATGACCTGACTCCGCGGCTGCGTGCCCTGTGCGACCTGCAGGTCGCGGGCGTGCGCGAGTACGCCGGCCGGCACGAGTACGACGGGCTTGTGCAGGACCTGTCCCCCGCGGGCGTGCGGGCCGGCCTGGACGCCCTGGCCGCCGCCGTGGCCAGTGCCGCGCCGGAGGCCGACGCCTACGACGAGGCACAGCTAGCCGGCGCCGCCCGCGCCGCGGTGGTGGCGCTGGGCGAGGTTCAGCGGCACCGCCACGACCCCGGCGTGCACCTGGGCAACCTCGACCTGGCCTGCTACGACCGGGACTACGCCCCGCGGGCCGAGCGGGACGCGGCCCGGCTCGCCCACCTGGCCGCCTGGCCCGATGCCATCGACGCCGCCCTGGCCGCGCTGGATCAGGTCAGCGCCCCGGTGGCGGAAGCGCTGACCGAGGCCATCCGCGGCCTGAGCGCCGGCATCCCGGGCGACGCGCCCGCCGGCACCCGGGCCGCCGCCCTGGCCGCCCACGCCCGCCTGGTCGGCCGGATCGATGAGGCCGCCCGGTCCGGCCCTCCCGACGCGGCGCTGGGCTCCGCCGCGCTGACCGCGCTGATGAGCAGCGCCGAGGTCATGCCGGTGGACCTGGGCCGGCTGAGCGAGCGGGCCGACGCCGAGCGGGACCGGCTGACCGAGCGGCTGGCCGCCGACTGCGCCCGGATCGACCCCGGCCGCCCGGCCCTGGAGGTGGCCCGCGAGCTCGTCCGCGTCCACCCGGACGCCGACGGGGTGATCGAGGCGGCCCGAGTCTGGACCCAGCGGGCCATCGCGTTCACCGCCGAGCGGGACCTGGTCCCCTACACCGACGGCGAGTGCCTGGTCGGCCTGGCCCCGGAGTCCCGGCGCTGGGCCATGGCGATGATGTCGCCGGCCGCCCCGGGCGAGCCCGAGGGCCCGTCCTGGTATCACATCACCCCGCCCGAGACCTCCTGGCCGGCCAACGAGATCGAGGAATGGCTGGAGGTGTTCAGCGACACCACGCTGCCCGGCATCACCGTGCACGAGGTCGCGCCCGGCCACTTCTCGCACGGCCGGGCCATCCGCCGGGCACCTACCGCGGTGCGCCGCATCCTGGCCTCCGAGGCGTTCGTGGAGGGCTGGGCGCACTACGCCGAGGAACTGTGCGTCGAGGAGGACTTCGGCGACGGCGATCCCCGGTTCGCGATCGGCGTGTGGCTGGAGGCGCTAGTCCGGGTGACCCGGCTGGCCTGCGCCATCGGGGTGCACACGGCCGGGATGACGGTGGCCGACGCGGCCGCGCCGGTTCGCCGCCGACACCCACCTGAGCGGCTCGGCGGCGCTGTCGGAGGCCCGCCGGGCCACCTTCGACCCGACCTACGGCCGGTACACGTGGGGCAAGCTGGAGATCATGGACCTGCGGGAGCGGGCACGGCGGGAGTGGGGCGCCGGGTTCTCGCTCAAGCGCTTCCACACGGCGCTGCTCGACCTCGGCTCGCCGCCGCTGGGGCTGCTGGGCACGGCCATCGAGCGGGGCTGATCACCGGCCTCGCGTCACAGCGGCGCGGACAACTTCTGGCGCCAGATCGGCACGTTCTGCAACGGCCTGGGGGTCACCGACGGCGAGCAGGGCGCGGCGATCTACCTGGCTGCAGGCCGGCGCACCGGCTCGGACCGGGCCTGGCCCGCGTTCCGTGACTACTCCTGACCCGGGCCGCCTTATGGTGGCTCGCCGTCCCGGCCGGTCCCGCGATGCCGGAGCGGCCGGCCGGGACGGGCTGGCCCGGCGGCCCGTGAGACGATAAGCGGGCTCTGACGACCTGAAAGCGACCCCGATGCCGAACCTGCCGAACCCCCTGATGCCGCTGCCGCGCCCGCGCCGCCGACCGGTCGCCGGACGCGCGCCGGCCCGGCCCGTGCTGGCCCGGATCGGGGCGGGCGGACTGGTGCTGGCGCTCGGCGCGGCACTGGGCGGGTGCGGGCAGTCGGCGCAGGCGGGCCGCCCCGCGATCGAACTGGACACCGCCTACGTCGGCGTCCCGCACGATGGCAGCGCCACGGACGCCTACCTGGTCATCCGCGACAACGGCCCGGCCGACAAGCTGATCTCGGCCCGGAGCAGCGCGGGCGGCACCGTGACGTTCAGCGGCCCGGTCGCCGGCAACCCGGCCGTCATGCGCACCGTGACGTCCATCACGATCCCCGGCCACGCCCTGATCCGCCTGGTGCCGAACGGCTACCACCTGGTGATCGACAACAGCGGCCCGATGAAGGGCGGCACCGAGATCACCCTGACGCTGCGCTTCGCCCACTCCGGGACTTTCCAGGTCCCCGCCCAGGTCACGAATCCGCAGACCGGCGGCGCCAGCTACTTCCTGAACTAGGATCCGGCCAGCCCCCGCGCGCAATTGCCGGGATATCCGTGCAGGTCGGCGTGGCGTCCAGGCGAAAATGGGGACATGACAGCATACGCCGGGCCGACCGCTCGCAATGATCACGGGAGTGATTGCCCGCTGGCGGCGAGATAACCGCCGCGCATTGCGCGGCAAGGGCGCCGTGCGATGGAATTGCACCAGAGCGGTAAACATCAGGCAGCGACTGCTAATGGCAGGCGCGCGGTCCTATCCGGGGGTGCAGGGTGCGTAATAGCCGTCCGGCCCGCCGAATTGGGCTGCTGTGCCGCTGACCATCGGAGAGGTCCACACGGGCCTGCTGCTGACCTCCGCCGCGGTTCCGGCCGAGACCGCGACGGCGCTGCTGGCGGTCCTGCCCGGCGGGCCTGGTGCGATCCCGGCAGCGCCCGGTCCGCCAGGCGTGGTCACCGGAACTGCTGACCGGGGTGGACTGCCAGGCGCCCGTCCGGGGCCGCCGGGAGGTCAGGATCGTCGGGACGCCGGCCACCCGGCTGTCCCTGACCGACGGCCACATCCTCCAGGCCGGGACGTACGCGACGGTCCGGCATGACCCCACCGGGCGGCGGCGGGCCTGGGCCCATTACCTGGCCCAGCCCGGCGTGCTGGAGGTGCTGGGCACGGAGCCCGAGGAGAGCCTGGCCAGCGGCTTCCTGGCCTGGGCGGACGCCGCCTCGGCCCTGGACCTGGGGGCGGTGAACACGCGGGCGCTGGCCGCGATCCAGCGCAGCCGGCAGCTTGACCGCAGGCCGCCGTTCCGCAGCCGCATGACCCGCCTGCGCTGGTCAGCCGAGGCCGCCGGCCCCGAGCCGGAGATGGTCTTCACGCTCGGCGACGACCAGGCCATGCGGGGTGACCAGATGCGGACGGTGCGCCTGCGCACTGAGCAGTCCGATCCCCGGGCGCTGGCCGAGTTCTGCGCCGACCTGGCCCTGCACGACTGGCTGCTGACGGCGCTGCTGGGACTGGTCGACCAGGCCTTCGCCCGCAGCCTGCGGGGCACCGCGCTGATCCGGGAACTGCGGCCCGGCATCGATCACCTCGTGCACGCCTGGACGCCGGCGGCGCACGCGGACCGGATCCCTGGCCGCGATCTGGCAGGAGTTCGATCGCGGCGCGGGATTCACCCGGCAATGGCAGAAGACCGTCGAGCGGATACGGGACCAACTGGCCGTGAGCATGATCGAGGCACTGCAGTCGCGCACCGAGGCACGAGGATCGGAGCCCCTATGACCCCCGGAGAACTGCGGCGATCGCTTGTCCTGAGCATCTCCTGGAAGTTCGGGCTGCCGCTCTTCCTCGGGCTGGTCACGCTGCGTCTCGGCCCGCATAGCCGGGATGTCGGGACGCGACGCGCTGGAGCTGTCCGCGCTGATCACCGCCGGGCTCATCGTCGGGCTGCTGGCGATCGACTTCGAGATCCGGCTCAGCGGGCTGGACCATCGCATGGGCACCGGCTTCCAGTCGCTCGAGAAGTCCGGCCAGGTGCGAGACGTGCTGGAGCAGTCGGTCCTGGGCAGCGGCCTGCTGACCGAGTTACTGGAAACCGCCGGGCAGGTCAATGACGGCGTCAACCCGCTGCTGCAGCGCCTGGCCCGGCGCGAGCTCGAGCCGGGTGACCTCGTTTGTCCGGCAGCTTCCCGGCGGCACCGAGATCGCCTATGACGGCGAGGACCGGGAGTGGATGCTCGGCCTGACCGCCGAGGCCTCCCGCTCGATCGACGCGATCTCGCTGTCGACGGTGGACGCGGGCATCCGCGGCTTCGACGGCGGCCTGTGGACCAGTGATCTCGGCACGCGCTACCTGGAACTCCAGCACGAGGCGATCGCCCGTGGGGTCGCGCATCCGGCGCATCTTCGTGTTCGACCATGAGCAGACCTGGCCCATGACGAGACATTCCTGCGGATCATCAAGATGCAGCGTGAGGTCGGCGTCGATGTCACTGATGCTCGATTATCAGCTCATCCCGGAATGGCTGCGGCTCCATGATCTTCGACTTCATCATCTTCGACTCGGGCGGTCTAGCTACGAGATCGACCCCGGCGACGACATTCACCACGGCCGGTCCCGGCCCGCCATCATGCGCACCGCCTCGCCCCGATGCCCGACCGGGTCCATGAGCTCCAGAATCAGTTCGACCGAGCTGTGGCAGGCGGCCGACCCGGAGCGCCAGGTTCCCCAGCTGAGCCGGCCGGGCCCCGGCCCGGCCTGCGCTCATGCCGGGTCGGCGTCTCGCCGGGCCCATGAAGACGTACCGGATCCGGTTCGACCAGCTCGGCGGGCAGCGCGCATGCCGTCCCGGGCGGCCCGGTGCCCGCGTCTCGGCCAGCACCGCGGGGTCGCCGGCGAACTGGCTGAGGATGGTCCGCACCGCCAGCTCGACCGGCAGGAAGCGCGGAGACAGGCGGACAGCGTGGTGTAAGCGGCGAAGGCGGCCGCCGCCGGGTTCGAGCCGGGTGATCGGCGGCAGCTCAGCCCAGCTGTCGGGCCAGGCGCCGGTCCAGTCCTCGGGCACCAGGACCGGCCGGCCGTGGTCACGCAGCAGCCCGAGCCGGATCAGCTGCCAGACGGCGGCCAGCATGGGGCAGGACCAAATCCGGCGGCCGTCGTGCTCGTCCCACAGCTCCACGTCGACGAAGATCGAGTGCCGCCGGCGCGCGCTCTCCCGGGGCGGCCGCCAGGGCATGCGCTTGGCCATGGCCTCGCCCCGGGAGGTGCTCGGGCGACCGCTGCCCGTTGGTCAGCCAGCCGGTCTCGGTCAGCGGCGGGCGCGCCGCCGGTGGTACCCGGCACCGGCTCGGTCACCAGGCGGCCGAGCGCCAGGTCTGGCCGGGCGGCTGTCCGCGCGTCCTGCGCGCAGGCCGATTCCCTGGCCAGGTAGTCGATCCGCAGTCCCTCGCCTCGGCGGCGGCCACCACCATCGGGATCACCTCAGCCCGGCGAGGAAAACTGGCTGAAGTAGTCATCGATCAGGAAGCAGGTGCTCACCCGGACCGCCGGCTTGTCGCAGCCGATCGCCGCCGGGACTCTGCGCCGGCCAGGACCCACGGTGCCACCGCCGCGAACATGTCCCGGATGGCGGTCTCGCACCGCGCGCGAAGTCTTCCATGTACAGATGGCCGATCTCGACCGAGACGTGCGAGAGCGGAAGCGACTCCATCCGGGCTCGGCGCTGCTCTCCAGGAACTCGGTCCTGATCGTCGGTCACAGCTGATCCCACGCCTGCGGTATCGACCATGCCCTTGGCGATCGCATCGAATGCCTGACGGTGGCCTGGTTGGCGACGTGCCGGCGCCCAGACATCGCCGTCGGTGATCAGTTGCTCGCGCCACTGCAGGACCGGGTCGAGCGGCACCTGCGCCGAGCATGGTCGATCGGCCGACGCTCAAGCTCGGCCGCCAGCCGTCCGCAAATCCCTGTTGGCCTCGCGCAGCCAGGCCAGCTGCGGCGGTCGCAGGCCAGCCAGGTCCGGGGTGTTCGGGATCGACGATCGCGGTCCGGATGAAGCGGATGTCCTCGAGGAACTGCTCGCGATCCCGGCCGTAGCCTCGCCGATGTCCAGCAGGCCGCGCTCGCCGAAGACCAGCCCGGCGGCGGCCTCGATGTGCTGCCGGGTCCAGCGGTGAAACACCAGCCACCGGCGACGTACGCCTGGCCATCTCCGGCGCGGAGGTGGCGGCGATCACGATCTCCGCCGCGTAGGACCGGCCCGCGCTCAGGTCGACCAGCACGACCTCGAACTCGCCGTGCAGCCGGAGGAACAGATCAATGCAGCGATCGACCATGGCATCGTCAAAGGAGAACTCGCCCCCGCCGGCGTCACCGGGAACCAAGACCAGGCGGCCCGTGCCGGGCGGCCGCTGCCGCAGGCTCATCCGGTCCGAGTGCTGCCAGACGTCCCAGAGCTCCTCGACCGGCGATCGCCCTGCAGGCAGGAGTGGGTGCCACTGCCGGTGGTGGTGCCGCGGGACAGCGCGCTGATCCCGAAGATCGCCCCTGCGGTCGGCGAGCCGAAGTCAAAATCGACATAGCAGACGTCGCCGCCCTGCAGGGCACGGCGGTACACGACATTGCTGCTCGGTGACCGAGCGGCCGGTGCCCCCCTTGTCCGAGGTCGCGAACAGCAGCATCGGCTAGGTCATCCTGGCGGTATCCTGGCGCGCCGCGTCGACGATGTCGAGCTCGCGGAGGACGTCCGCCGCGAGGACGCTGGCGGTGCCGGGCCGCTCCCGAACCAGCTCCCTGGCCCGCCGCAGCTTCGCCCCCACCACCTGGAAGCTCTCCCGCATCTGCTGTGCCGGTGTCGTTGGTGCCGCGCAGCCGCTCCCGGTCGAAGAGGTGCTCGGCCTCGGCCAGGAGCTGCGCGGCGTGCTCCGTCAGCTCATCGGTCGCCGCGGGGCGGGCTCGGGTGACGTTGGCCGCGGCGACCAGTACCTCGATGACCCGCTCGGTGTGGTACCAGGACGGCACCTGGTACGGGGTGTAGTCCGTGTCCTGCGAAGACCTGCGTCGGCTCGTCCCACAGGCCGCGGGCCGAGTCGGGCGTCCATCCGGCGCTTCTCCATGTGCGCCCAGATCTGGTCAGCCAGGTCCAGGAACCTGGTCCGCGCGGCCGTGTCGTCGAGCAGCTCAGCCACCCGGAGCAGCCGCTTGAGCACCAGGAGCGTGAAGCTGGAGACGGTCCACTGCAGGCGGGGACCCTCCTTCTCGCTGCCGATCAGCCGCAGCCGCATGCCGGGCACGTGCAGGTCCGAGCGCCGGATCGGCGGCCAGCGGCCGGCGGGTGATCCGCCCGCGGTTGGCCAGCTCCTCCAGCAGCCGTCCGATGCGCTCGATGTTGACGTCGGCGACCCGCTCGCTGCCGATGCCCTCCAGGACGATGGACGTGAGCAGCACGGAGTAGTAGTCCGACTCGCGGCCGTCGGTCGTCATCCAGGGCAGGTCCTCCAGCGGCCACTGGCCGCCGCCGCCGAACGTGGCCACCTTGGCCCAGAACTGCCGGGTCAGGTCCCAGCGCAGCTGGAGGGCGCGGGCCAGTCGCTGCTGCTCCTCATCCAGCAGGCCGAGGATCCGGGTCCGCTCGCTGAACAGGTCCTGGATGCCGTCCAGGGCCACCACGGTGAAGTACAGGTACGGGCGGGCCTCGGCCAGGCCGGCCGGCTGATGCCCGATGTTGGTCGCGTACGGGATCTCGGGCGCCCCGTCGACGATCCCCCACGACCACCCGCACTCGAACAGGCGGCCCCGGTTGTCCAGCTCCTCGGCCACCTGGCCCGAGCCGATGGTCAGCTCCTGGCGCAGGCCGGCCCGGATCTCGCCCAGGTCGATGAGCAGGTCGCGGACCAGGTTCTCGGTGGCGATGCCGGTCTGGTTGATCATCCGGCACATGGTCTGGCCCGGCGGGTCGCCCGGGTCGAACGTGTTCACGATGAAGCTGCGCAGCAGGCCGACCATGGCCGCGGTCAGCCGCTGGTTGGCCAGCTCCTCCAGCTTCGCGACCTCGGTGAGCATCCGCTGGCTGCGCAGGCCCTGCCGGTACACCCGGATGAACCCCAGCGTGGCCAGGCACAGGGTGACGGACATCGAGTACGAGTCGACCACGTGCAGCTGCCGCTGAGCGGGCTTGATGCTGTCCGGGTCGCCCTCCTCGGGGTCGAAGTAGGTGTCCCCGGAGAAGTCCGGCGTCCCGTCGACGACGTACTTCCGCATGTACTCGCCGATGAAGCCCACCAGGCGCTGCGGAATGTCCATGACATTGCCGAGCCCGCGCAGGTACTCCTGGACGTCGTCGGCGGTCTGGTCAACGGCGTCGACCTTGAGCGACTCGACGGCGGTGGCCGGGTACAGGATCGTCAGCAGCTGCTCAGCGTCGCTGATCGAGTTCCGGCCGCTCCGGCCGCCCCAGGTCCACTTCTTGCCGTCCCGGAAGGAGTAGTCGACGGTCGCGCGCCAGATCTCCAGGATCTGCCGCCGGGTCTGGATTTCCATGTCCTGCGTTCCCCGTGACTAGCCGCGCGCGAAGCCGGTGGCCACGATCATCCCGGTATAGCCGGTCCGCACGCGCGGCTCTGTCGCGTTCAGCTCCACGACCAGGTCAGTGGCGATGGCATCGAGGCACTCCGCGACGTCGTCCCGGGCCACCGGCGTGGACGGGAAGTCGTGGCCGTCGACCTCGTACTTCGCGGACCCGGCCATGAACGCCGCGGCGAACGGCGCCCCCTTCTCCAGCGCGCCGACGAAGCACGAGACCGCCCGGCGGAACTCCGCGGGGTCGGTCGGTGATCGACTCGGCGACGAAGAACATCGTCCCGAGCTGCCACTTCTTCCCGGTATCCGGCAGCTCGAAGATGCTGCGCCGCTGGATGCCCGAGCCGCCCCCGCAGGCCTCCGCCAGCTGCTTGCGGGGCTCGCTGATCTGGTCGTAGCCGCGCACCGCGGACAGCTCCCGCCAGAACGGCGCCCAGGTCCACGGGCCGCCGTCCTTCGTGACATGGTCGCGAAGCCAGCGAACGTTGTTCGCGGCGTAGTCCGTCAGCAGGATGCGCTCGGCCCACGGCAGCATCAGTAACGCCGGGTAGAGGTTGGTCCCCGAGCCGACGTCTATCGCCCGCCGGACCTGGCGGCGATCGCTGAACGCGTTGGCGAAGAATGCGCCAACACGCCTGATGATTTCCCGGTCTTCATCCATCAGGGACTTGTAGTTGTGCCGAAAGTATCCGTCCGAGGAGAAGACATCCCATGGGGCATCAGCGTTCATCGTGGGTGCCGACATAGACTGTGAGGTTAGCTCATTGTCCGGCGCCGTGCTACTTCTTCGCCCCAGGTTCGGCATCGCAGTCCCAATCCAAAACCCAAGCGTACGTGACCTATAGCGTACCTCCAGGCTGGCCGGGCCAACAGACCGGGAAGCGTATCCATTTCGTGATCAGCACGCCATCGGCGACGCGTTCGCGGGCACCCCCGGCGACCCGCCCGGAATCACCTCGCGCGCTGATCATCGCTGACATAACCCGTGACAAGAAGCATCCCGTCATATCCGGACCGTAACGGGCGGGCGCTATTATCGGTGCGCAGCACGTCCGTGCCGACGACCGGCAGCCTGCCCAGCAGGTCACCCAGGGAGGCGCGGGTAACCCGGACCGACGGGAACCCGACGCCGCTCACGTCGTAACCCTCGGAGCCTTCCATGAAGGCCATCATGAACGGCGCGCCGGGCGTGAGCGCGTCCAGGAACGACCGGACTGCCTGCTCGAACTCCGCCTCGTCCTCGGTCATGCCGTCCGCGACGAAGTACATGCTGCCCAGGTCCCAGGTCCGCCGGGGCAGGTCGAAAATGCTCAGGCGGCGGATCTCGCAGCCGGCCGCCAGGCGGCGGCGGGGCTGCCGGACGGTCTCGTATCCGGGCATGGCCCGCCAGCTGATCCCAGAACGGCTGCCAGGCCCAGTCGCCCGGCTCGTCGGCCAGGCTCTCGGTTAGCCAGTCAATATTGGCCGGGGCATATTCGGTTAAAACGATGCTCTTAACCCAGGGCAGCATCAGGAGCGCGGGATACAGATTGGTGCCCGCGCCGACATCGACGGCAGCCCGGGCATGGCCGGGCGTTCCCGCAGGCCTCGATCAGGAAACTGCTGGCGCGACGGATGATCTGCGCGTCCTCCGGGAGGACCGAGGCGTAATTTCCCTTGTAATAGCCACCGGCATCCCAGTCCGACCACCGGACCGCGTTGTTGTGCAGGGGCTCGCAGTCGGGCATGAAAGTGACTGTACCAGGATAAAACACACGTAGATATGCCCGGAGGGTCTGCCGCCCGAGCAGCCCAGGGCCAATAATGGCCAGCGGGGCCTTGAAGCGGGGTGATTCGCATGTCAGACGGCCAGCAGCGGCGTCCGGCCCGCGACCACCGGCCGTGGTCCGCGCACCAGGTCCGGGTGGCCGGCACCTGGCCGACCCGCCGGGACCAGCCGGTCAGCGTGGCCCTGGCCCTGGCCCCGGACGGCGACCGGGTCGCGTTATCAGTCGACCAGCGGCTCAGTGTCCTGACGATCTCGGGGCCGTCCCAGCTGGAATCGCCCCTGCCACTGGCCTGCGCGCTGGCTCCGGGGCTGACCTGGTCGCCGTGCGGGCACCGGCTGGCATTCCGGGCCGATGACGGCCAGGGCCGGGTGCTCGACCTATCCGGTCCCGGCCCGGCCGCCAGGCTCCGCTGGGAACCCTCGGCCTCACCAGCGCGATGGCGTTCGCGCCGTCCGGCCCGCGCGTGGCCGTCCTGGCTCCGTCATTTCCCGGGCCGCATGACGCTCCGGGTGCCCGGCGCCGCGGCCGGACCGGCCGTGGGAGCAGTCGCTGGCCCGCAACGGCATGCTCGAGTTACCGCTCCGAGGGCATGCACGTGGCCTGGTCCCCGGACGGGCGGTTCCTGGCCTGCACCACCGGGACGCCGACGATCTGGCTGATCGACGCGGCCGACGGCAGGCCGGTCGAGTCATTCGATCAACCATTCGCAGACCGTTACCGGCCTGAGCTGGATCGATGACGAGCGGATCCTCTCGGCGTCGGAGGACGCGACTCCTGCAGGTATGGCGCCCGGACCGGCACGGAGGCCGCCACCGTCGTCGAAACCATCCCGGCCGCCGGCATGGCCTTCGTGCGGGACCAGCGCACGGCGCTGATCTGGTCCGCCGATGGCGGGCTGTTCGCCTGGTCCCTGACGCGGCGCCCCGGCCCAGCTGTGGTACCGGGACCCGCCTTCGCGGAGCGTCGCGGCGCACTTCACCAGGCTGGCGGTCAGCGCCGTCAGCGGTATGCTCGCCCTGATCGACGCCGGCGTCAACGGAACTGCTGCTGGTCAGCGACTGGGACCGGACCGCCGGTGCCCCCGCCACCTCCACGACGTACGCGAACGCGAAGGTGCTGCTGCTGGGTGACTCCGGCGTCGGGCAAGTCGGGCCTGGCCATGGTCCTGGCCGGGCGGGAGTTCCACGCTACGGAGTCGACGCACGGGCGGCGATCTGGCACCTGCCGGAGACTGAGGCCGACGAGGCGCGACGCCCCGAGGCCCGCGCGGTCACCGGGAGGTGCTGCTGTGGGACCTCGCTGGGCAGCCCGGCTACCGCATCGTCCATCAGCTGCATCTGGCCGGCGCGGCGTCGCGCTGGTCGCTGTTCGACTCACGCAACGAGACCGCGCCCTTGGGCGGCATCCGGCACTGGGCGCGGGCGGTCCGGCACGCTCATCCGCTCAGCGCCGGGGGGCTGCGCACGTTCCTGGTCGCCGCCAGGATAGACCGCGGCGGCACCACCGTCTCGACGGAGCGGATCCAGCAGCTGATAACCGACTTCGCCATCGACGACTACTTCCAGACCAGCGCCCTGGAAGGGACGGGCGTCACCGACCTGCGTTCTCGCATGCTGGCGGCGATCGACTGGGAGCACATCCCCAAGATCACCTCGACTGCGCTGTTCGCCGCGGTCCGGCAGTTCGTGGTGGACCAGCGGTCTCCGGCAACCTCTGACTCCCGCTGGACGAGCTGTGCCGCGCGTTCCAGGCGGCCATGCCCGGCGGGCGCAGCAGCTGCTGAGCGCAGAGGAAACGTCCACCTCACCGAGGCTGACGCGCAGCAGGCCTCGTCGGCCGCGCTGTCGGCCGTCTTCGAGGGCTGCGTGGCCCGGCTGGAATCTGCGGGCCTGGTCAAGCGGCTGAAGTTCGGGGACTACGTGCTGCTGCGGCCGGAACTGCTCGACGCCTACGCGGGCGCGATCGTCAACGCCGCCCGGGACGAGCCGGACGGGCTGGGCAGCATCCCGGAGGCCAGGGTCGTCGAGCTGGGCTTCCCCGGTCCCGTCGACCAATCGCGTGCCGGGAGCCCGGCAGGAGCGGCTGCTGGTGTACGCCACGCTTGAGGAGCTGATCCAGTACGAGCTGGTCCTGCGCGAGCCGACCGAGGAGGGCGTGCAGCTGGTCTTCCCCGCGGCCTACCGGCGCGACCTGCCGATCTCCGAGGCGCCGCGAGGCGACGGGGTCGTGTTCCGGTTCGAGGGACCGGTCGAGAACGTGTACGCGACCCTCATCGTCCGGCTGGCTCGCAGCGGCCGGTTCACCCGGGCCAGCGCCTGGCAGTCGGCGGCCCGCTTCGCCGCCGACATCGGCGAGTGCACGGTGTTCCTCAAGGCGGACGAGGAAGGCAAGGCCGGGCTGTTCATCGGCTACGACGGGGTGCCGGACCTCATCCGGATCCAGTTCGAGCGGTTCGTCCACGCCCACCTCGACCGGCGGGCCACGCCGGGCACCGTGACCCGGCAGCGGCAGTACAGCTGCCCGGAGGACGGCACCGACTTCACCCAGGATCAGGTCGACCGGGCACGCGGGCGCGGGCGGGATCGGCTCGTGTGCCCGGTCTGCGAGAACCGGGTCTCCCTGCGGGATGACTATCAGCCGGCCGTGGCATCTGGACCCAGCCATGGCGGCGATGGACGCGTCGGCCGACGCCGGCCGTGATCTCGCGGCGGCCGTCACGGTGCTGCGGGGGAAGGAGGAGGTCGCCGAGTTCGACGTGTTCCTCTGCCACAACTGGGAGGACAAGCCCGCGGTCCGCGTGCTGGCCCAGCGGCTGCGCGAGCGCGGGCTCCGGCCCTGGCTCGACGTCAGGACGAGCTGCGGCCGGGGCTGCCCTGGCAGCAGGCGCTGGAGGAGCAGATCCAGCGCATCCCGGCCGCGGCGTGATCGTCGGCTCCAGGATCGGCCCTTGGCAGGACGCGGAGCTGGCCGCCTTCCTCCGGCAGTTCAGCCGGCGTCACTGCCCGGTGATCCCCGTGCTGCTGCCCGGCGCCGAGCGCCCGCCGCTGCCGGTGTTCCTTGACGGCATGACCTGGGTGGACCTGGACGTGGCCGACCCCGATCCGCTCGACCAGCTGGAGTGGGGCGTCACCGGACGGCACCCGGATCGCTGACCGACCCGCTTCGGACTGGCCGCCGCCGCGCTGACCGCCTGCGTGGCTTGCCTGTCGCTACACTCGCGATATATCGTTTCCTTCATACAAGTCGCGTCGGGGGTCAGGGAGGATTCGATGGCGACGTCATCCCAGCTGCGGATCGGGGACGCGGAGCGCGAGGCCACGGCCGCCGTGCTGCGCGAGCATTACGCGCAGGGCCGCCTGACGCTCGACGAGCTCAACCAGCGCCTCGACGCCGGCTTCGCGGCGACCACGCAGGGGCAGCTTGACCAGGTCACGGCCGACCTGCCGCACCTGCAGCAACCGTGGGGGCCGATGCCGGCCGCCGCTCCCCGCCGGCGGCCGGCCGGGCGGTCATCGCCATCCGGGCCTTCACCGCCCTGGCCGCCGCGCTCATCGCGCTGCTGGCGGTGTCGCTGGTGGTGCACGGGGTCGGCCACCACTCGATCCCGAACATCGCCGTCATCGTGATCGTCCTGGTCGTGATCCGGGCCGTGCTGGGCGGCATCTTCGGCCGTCGCATCGGCCACGCCCGCCGGGCCGGGCGCTATGCCCCGTACTCGCATCACCATCACCATCACCACCATCACGCGCACTTGGCGGGCCCGCAGCTGGATGGCACGCAGTGGGCCGGGCCGCT
Source organism: uncultured Actinomycetota bacterium (assembly GCA_963731085.1). Taxonomy (GTDB): domain Bacteria; phylum Actinomycetota; class Actinomycetes; order Streptosporangiales; family Streptosporangiaceae; genus DASUBV01. Next base: position 10,386 of record CAVSUF010000016.1, on the reverse strand, counting down.
GGCAGATCGCCTGCACCGGGGCGGACCGTGGGCGGATGGCATGCACGGGCGCGGCTGGCGGCAGACCTCATGCGGCCGGGGCGGGCCGGGGGCAGACGGCATGCGCCGGGGCGGACTGGGGGCAGATGACATGCACGGGGCGGGCGCGGGACCGGATGGCACGCAGTGGGCCGGGCCGGGCGGGTCGCCGCGGGTCGGCCACCCGCGCACCTGGCCGGGCCGCCAGCCCCGGTAACTGGCCCCGGATGGACCGCCGGCCCGGTAGCGAACCGGGCCGGCGGTCGCCCTCGCAGGCGTCTTCACGGCGGACGGCCCTGGTACCAGAGCCGGGCCGGCAACCCGCCGCCGGACGCCGCCGCGCCGGGCTGGCTTACGCCCGCCCGGCGCCCGGCCCGGCCGCCGCGCGCAGCGGCACGACCAGGTAGCGGAACGCGGGCGCCGCATCGCCCGCGCCGTCGCTCCCGCCGTCGTCCCCGGTCACCGCCTCGCCGCCTGCCGCATCCGCCTCCGGCGGCGCCCCGTCCGGCGCGCCCTCCCCCGCCGCCACGGTGTCGTAGGCGGCCCAGGTGATCAGCGCGGGCTTGGCCGGGCTGGTGAACTCGAGCCGGATCCGGCCGGGGACCGGCTCGGCGGAGGAGGCGTCGCCGCCGCCCGCCGGCGGGCGGCCCGGCGAGGCGCTGACCGCCGCCGCGGCCAGGCCGTCCAGCAGGTAGTGCGGGTTGAAGGAGATGGCCGGCTCGGCGCCGGTGAAGGACGCCGGGACGGACTCGGCCGCGCGGGCGCGGCCGTCGGTCTGCGCCTCGACCACCACCTGCGCCGCCGCCGAACGTCAGCCGGACCGGGCTGGCCCGGTCGGCCACCAGCGAGACCCGGCGGACCGCGGCCATGAACGGCTCGGCCTGGACCAGGGCGCCGCAGCCGAACTCGGCCGGGAAGCGGGACCGGTACCGGATGAAGTCACCGCCGATCAGCCGGGCCGTGAGCCGCCGCCCGCCGCCCTCGAAGCTGATCATGCCGGCCGGCCGGGTGCGGCTCCGCACTCGCCCGGCCGGCGGTCGTCGGCGCTCGGTCAACGCGATGGTGACCGGGACCCCGGCGGGCATGGCCCGCGCGGCGTCGGCCAGCGTCCGGGCCGGTACCAGGGCGGCGGCGCGCAGGCCCGGCACCGCCGGGCGTCCACTCGACGGTGCGCACCGCCAGCCGGTACCGGTCGGTGGCGGCCAGCGTCATGGCCGTCCCGTCGATGTCCACGCACACGCCGGTCAGCATCGGCAGCGTGTCGTCGCGGCTGGCCGCCGGCACGACCTGGGCCGCCGCCGCGGCCAGCACGCCGCCGTCCACGGTCCCGGCCGGCGCGCGGCGGCTCGGGCAGGCCCGGGTACTCCCCGACCGGCAGCGAGACCAGTTCGAACTCGGCGCCGCCGCAGCTCAGCCGGACCATGTCGGCCGCCGCGCTGAACTCCACGTCACGCTGCGGCAGGCTGCGGGTGATCTCGGCCAGCAGGCGGCCGGGCACCAGCGCGGTGCCGGGCTCGGCCACCTCGGCGGGCACGGCCACGCGGGCCGAGACCTCGTAGTCGAAGCAGGACAGCGTCAGGCCCGGCGCCCTCCGCCTCCAGCAGCAGCCCGGTCAGGACCGCGGAGACCGGCCGGGCCGGCAGCGCCCGGGCCACCCATGCGACGGCCTCGCCCAGCGCCTCGCGCTCGACCGTGAACTTCACCGCACCTCCGGGCTGGATCTGCACTGATCCTGGCACGGGCCGGCCGACATTCCGGGCCGTCCCGCCCGGTACCGCGCGGTCCGGCCAGGCGGCACCGACCCGGGCTGCCGCCGGGCACCGGCTGCTGAGGCCAGGCCGCGGCAAGCTGGCGCGGGGCTCAGGCCACCATTCCGGGCGGGGCCGCGGCCAGCGCCGCCTCGATCGCGCGGACCAGCTCGCGGGCCGACGCGGCGGATAGCTCAACGGCGACCCGGGCCGGCGCGCCCCTTGGCCGGATTGCGGAAATCGATGTTGAGGGTGTGCTCGGCGGCCGCATGCACGGGATGATCGAAATAGACGGCGGCGTCGCTCAGCGCGAACCAGCCCGCCGCTCCCTTGCCACTTCCGGTGATCTTGATGTTCTCGGTGAGATAGGTGCACATGCGCGCCTCCTAGCTGGCCAGGTAACGGCCGAAGAAGTCCCAGATCTTGTCCCAGCCGTCGTTGGCCGCCTCGACCCGGTAGGACGGCCGGTTAACCGAGAAGAAGGCGTGGCCGGCGCCCTCGTAGGTGTGGAATTCGTGCTCCTTGCCCAGGCCGTCCAGGACCCGCGACAACTCGGCGGTCTCATCGGGCGCGGGGAACTTGTCATCGGCGCCGAACAGGCCGAGCAGCGGGCAGGCCAGGTCCTCGGCCAGGCCGACGACCGGCTTGATCTTGACCGGGAAGCCCTCCGGCGGCGCGTTGACGACGCACGCCCCGTAGCAGTCCACGGCGGCGTTCAGCTGCGGGATGCTGCAGGCGGCGAGGAATGCCTGGCGGCCGCCGGAGCAGTAGCCGATGACCCCGACCTTGCCGTTGGAGCCGTCCTGCGCCAGCAGGTAGTCGATCGCGCTGCTGACATCGCCCACCAGCCGCTCGTCCGGCACGCCGCCGTCGGCCCGGGAGGCCGCCGCCGCGTCATCCGGGCTGGCGCCGGGCGCATGACGGTGGTGCAGGTGGGGGATGATGGCAGCGTAGCCGTAGGCTGCGAACTTCCTCGCTATTTCCTTTGTGGCTGAGTCGTACCCGGGCATATGGTGAATGACCACAACACTGCCGAACTGATCGGCTTCGAGCGGCCGGGCCACGTACGCCGGGATCTCGTCTCCGTCATGTCCGGCGATAGTGATCGTCTCGATGCCGTGAGCGCTTCGTTCATGCGGGTGCTCCTTGCGGTGATTGATGCTGCTTTGCGTCCGGTCCCGTCCAATCCTGCCAGCGGATCGTGCGGCGTTTCGCTGGAGCCGGCTTAGCGGGTACGACATGATCGACCAGGGATATGACGCCGCGGGAAGGGCACTGCGATGAATGCCCGGCGTGTTGCTCATCGTGATCGCCTTCCTGGCCGTCGGCTGCATGCTGGGCTGGCACGCCCAGCGTGCCCGGTCAGCCCACGGGGACGTGCGGACCACCAAGGGCCGGCTGCCGGGCTTCCGCAAGACGCGGATGCGCAGCGGGCTGTACATCGTCGTTCTCATCGGTATCACGCTGCTCGTCATGTCCGCCCTCGTCCGGCACTAGGCCGGCGCGGGGTCCGGCAGGACGACCCTAGCCGTCCTGGCGCGGCCGGGCGGCACTGGGCCTCCCCCCGGTCACCGGCATCTCGCCCGCGCCGCGCCCCTTCCCCGCTCCCCCGCCACGGCAGCCGGTGTTCCGCCCCGATTGACAAAGATCTGCTTGAGTTCATATGGTTGAGCTACTGAACTATTGAGCTGATCCAGCAAGTGCGGGGCAGTTACCTACGGGGCAGGCGTACCTACGGGGCAGCTACCACGGGGCGCGAGCGGGAGCGGGGGCCAGCGGAATGCCGGACGAGTCGACCGACCCGGGTACGGCCGACAGCGGCCAGCTCAACGGCAGATCCAGGACTGCGTGTTCGAGCTGACCGGCCGCATCATCGGCCAGGTCGAGCGGATCGCCCAGCGGCTGGCCGTCCCCGCGATGTTCATCAAGGCCCTGCACATCCTCGACGCGCCGATGGCGATGAAGGACCTGGGCAAGCGGCTGCACTGCGACCCGTCGTTCGTCACCGCCGTGGCCGACCTGCTGGAGAAGCGGGGCCTGGCCCGGCGCACCGCGCATCCCGGCGACCGGCGGGTCAAGCACCTGGTCCTGACCGGCGAGGGCTGCGAGCTCAAGCAGCGCCTGGAAGCCGAGCTATCCGCCCGCATGCCGTGGAACAGCGGGCTCACTGACCCTGAGCGCGCCCAGCTACTTGCCCTGATCCGCAAGATGCTGAGCGCCAGCCCCCCGGCCGCGGAGGGGGTGGAATGCAGCCTGGACGCGGAGCGGACGGCCCGCTAGGCCGCCCGCCGCGCACCAGCCCAGTTCCGCGGCGCATCTGAGGGAACGGATCAGCCCCGTCCCGGTGAGATCACGGGACGGCCGTCGTCACCATTACGGCCAGCTTCGTCACGGCCGCCAACAGCACACCGGCCGGCCGCACGGGCGTGCGGTCGCACGCCTCGCGGCGCGGCGCCTCCGGCGCGGTCCCGCCCGGCAACCCACTCAAAGGAGCAAGCACGTATGTCTGGACGGACATCCCCGGGCGGGGGGGCGGATGGACGCGGCGGTACCGCCGTCATCGATGACCGGTCCGCCGGCGCAGCCCGAATCGGGCCGCCGTCACCTCGGCCTGGCCCTGGTGGTCATCGCCACGGCCCAGCTCATGGTGGTGCTCGATGCCAGCATCGTGAACGTCGCCCTGCCCGACATCCAGCAGGCGCTGCACTTCTCCGGCAACGGGCTGGAGTGGGTGGTCAACGCCTACGCGCTGACGTTCGGCGGCCTGCTGCTGCTCGGCGGCCGGGCCGGCGACATCCTCGGCCGGCGCCGGGTGTTCATCGCCGGCATCATCCTGTTCTCGGCCGCCTCGCTGCTCGGCGGCTTCGCCACCTCGCAGGAATGGCTGCTCGCCGCCCGCGCGGTGCAGGGCGTGGGCGGCGCGATCATCGCCCCGACCGCGCTGGCCCTGGTCACCACCACGTTCCCGGAGGGCCCGCCGCGCAACCGGGCGATGGGCGTCTACGCGGCGATGAGCATCGCCGGCGCGGCGGTCGGACTGCTGGCCGGCGGCCTGCTGACCACCTACCTGTCCTGGCGCTGGGTGCTGTTCGTCAACGTGCCGATCGGCGTCGTCGTCGCCCTCCTGGCGCCCCGGGTGCTCGGCGCACTCCGACCGGCACAGCGGCCGGTTCGACCTGCCCGGCGCGATCACCAGCACGCTCGGCCTGGCGGCCCTGGTCTACGGCCTGTCCAGCGCGGCGACGAGCGCCGAACGGCGTCTCGCACTGGGGAGACACCAAGGTCATCGTCTCGCTGGTGGCGGCGGTCGTGCTGCTGGCCGCGTTCGTCCTGATCGAGTCGCGCAGCCCGCACGCGCTGATGCCACTGCGGATCTTCCGCAACCGCAACCGGTCCGGCGCGTACCTGATCATGCTCTGCGTCGGCACGGCGATGTTCGGGATGTTCTTCTTCCTGACCATCTTCGTGCAGGACGTCTGGGGCTACAGCGCGCTGAAGACCGGCATCGCCTACCTGCCGATGGTCGCCATGATCATGGCGATGGCCGGGGTCAGCGCCCAGCTGGTCCCGCGGATCGGCGCCCGGCCGCTGCTGCTCACCGGCTCGGTGGTCGGCACCGGCGGCATGTTCTGGCTGTCCCGGATCAACGAGCACAGCACCTACGCCGGCGGCCTGCTCGGCCCGACTCCTCGTGACCGCGGCGGGCCTGGGCATGCTGTTCATGCCGCTCACCCTGATCGCGCTGTCCAAGGTGGCCGACCGGGACTCGGGCCTGGCCTCCAGCCTGCTGAACACCGGCCAGCAGGTCGGCGGGTCCATCGGCCTGGCCCTGCTCGGCACCGTGGCCTGGACCGTGGTGGCCAACACCGCCGCCGCCTCGGCGGCCACCGCCAGGGCGGCGGCCGCGCCGCGGCCAAGGCCGGCCACCCGCTCCACCTGACCCAGCGCCCAGATGGCGCAGGCCAAGGCGGCGATCTACGATCACGCCCTGTCGGTCGGCTTCTCCCGCGGCTTCGAGGTGTCGGCGCTGATCGCGTTCATCGGCCTGATCATCGTCCTGGCCATGATCCGGGTCACCCGCGAGGACCTGGCCGGCGTCCAGCCCATGCCGGGCGCGTAGGGGACGCGGGGCGTCCGCGTCCCCGGCCCCGGGCGTGAAGCATGATCGTGACCGTGTTTACGTGAACACGTGGGGGGACTCAGTAGGGAAACGGGTGCGGGGCTGGTGGGGTGGCTGTCGGTGATGAGGGCGGCCAGGGCGTCGGGGGTTGCGGGGGTGATGGTGGCGTAGATGACGGCGCGGTTGCGGGTCTTGTTGTAGGTGATGGTCAGCAATTGGTTATCGCTTCAACCGTCGTCTTGCTCCGCCGTTTGCCGTACGCCGACCTCGGCTTCGCCCGGGTGGACCACCACCGGGACCTGCGGCTGGGCCTCCCCGAAGCCGTCTACGGCCCCGGCAAGACCCCCGAGCACTGTGCGGCCGTGGTCGGGGAGCTGCTGTCGGGGACCGACGGGCCGGTCCTCCTCACCCGGGCCACCGACGAACAGGTCAAGGCCGCGTCGGCGGCCGGCGTCACGGCCGGCGCCGGGCCCGGGACGCTCAGCCAGGAGGGTGGACCTTGCCACGCTCGCCTTCCGCCCCGCCGCCGCTCGGAGCGGGAACGGTGGTCGTCGTGACCGCCGGCACCGCCGATCTCCCCGTGGCCGACGGAATGCGCGGCGGTGCTCGGCGCGCTCGGCTTCGCCGCCGACGCTGCTCGCCGACTGCGGCGTGGCCGGGCTGCACCGCCTCCTGGCCTAGCTGGACACGATCGCCGCGGCGGACGCGGTCGTGGTGGTCGCCGGCATGGAGGGCGCGCTCGCCAGCCTGATCGGCGGGCCTCACCCCCGCCCCGGTGGTGGCCGTCCCGACCAGCGCCGGCTACGGCGCCGCCCTCGAGGGGGTGACCGCGCTGCTCGGCATGCTGTCGGCCTGCTCGTCGGGGATCACCGTGGTCGGGATCGACAACGGCTACGGCGCGGCGTGCGCCGTGGCCAGGCTCCTGCCGTGACCGACGCCGGCGCGCCGCCACGAGACGGTGGCGTGGTTCCACTGCTTCGCCGGCATCGCCGGCGACATGGCCCTGGGCTCCCTGATCGACGCCGGCGCCGACGCCGACGAGGTCCGCGCCTCCTCGACCGGCTCTCCCTGCCCGGGCTGGGACCTCGAGCTTCGAGAGGTGCTCCGCGGCGGCATCGCCTGCACCCGGGCCGTCGTCCGCGGTGACGACGACGTCGTGGTCCGCACCCACGGCGCATCCGCGCCCTGATCGAGGACGCCGCGCCTGCCGCCGAGGGTCGCCGAACGGGCGCTCGGCGTCTTCCCGGCGCTGGCCGAGGTCGAGTCGGCGCTGCACCGGCGGCCGCTGGACCAGGTGCACTTCCACGAGGTCGGCGGCCACGACGCCATCGTCGACATCGTCGGCACGGCGGCCGCCCTCGAAGTCCTCGGGGTCGACGCCGTGGCGGCCTCCGCCGTCGCCACCGGGCACGGGACCGTGCGCAGCGCCCACGGGCGGCTGCCCAATCCGGCGCCCGCCGCCGTGCGCCTGCTCGAGGGCGTCCCGACGTACGGCCGGGACGTCGCGTGGAGCTGACCACACCGACCGGCGCCGCCCTTCTCGCCGCCCTCGGCACCTCGTTCGGCCCCATGCCGGACATGACGATCACGGCGTCGGGCTTCGGCGGCGGCGCCGGCGAGATGCCGGACCTCCCCAACTGCACCCAGGTGGTGGTCGGCCGGCGCGCCGGCGCACCAAGACGTGGGCTCGGGCCACCGGCGGTGGTGCTGGAGACCAACCTCGACGACGTGACCGGCGAGCAGCTCGGCTACACCTGCCGCCGCCCTCGACGCCGGCGCGCTCGACGCGTGGGTGAGCCCGGTCACGATGAAGAAGGGACGGCCCGGTCACGTGTTGCACGTGCTGGCCGACGTGGCCCGAGGTCGAGGCGCTCGCAACGAGATCGTCCGGTCGACGGGCTCCTGGGCGTCCGTGCCCTGCCCGTCGAACGGTGGCCCGTAGCCCGGGAGTTCGCCACCGTGGTCGCTCGATGGCATCACCATCCGGATGAAGCTGTCCAGTGGCCGCGTGAAGCCCGAATTCGACGACGTCGCCCTTGTCGCGCCGAAAACCGGGGCACCGCTGCACGAAGTGGCGAGCCGGGCCGAGGAAGCGTGGCGCGCCGCACATCAGCCCGCCGACCGTGACACCTCTCGGGACTGATGGCCAACCCGATGTTCAGTTACGACGAGGCGATGACCGACCTCATCGTGACCGCCTGCCGGGAACGACTGTCCCAGGACCCGGTTTCGCTCGACTTCGGGGGCCTCGTCGAGTCGCTCGACCAGGAGCTCCCGGGTCTCATGCGCCCCGGAGGCAACGACGCCGCACACGTGCTGAACCTCTTCGTCGAAAAACTGGCCACGGCCGTGGTCTCCTGCGACAGCCCTCGGTTCCTGTCGTTCATCCCGGCCGCGCCCACCAAGGCCTCGCTGCTCTTCGACATGTTCGTCTCGACGCTCGTCCCTCCATGGGACCTCCTGGCTCGAGGCGGCCGGGGTCGTGGTGGCGGAGAACCAGGCGCTCGGGGTGCTGGCCGACGGGCCGGTCTCCCGAAGAGCGGGTGGCTGCTTCGTCTCGGGTGGATCGGCCGGCAACCTCTCGGCCCTTATCGTGGCCCGCGACACGGCCGCCCCCGTCGGCGGCGGCCGCGCCGGAGCGTCCGCTCATCGCGATCAGCGACGAGGCCCACTCGTCGGTGGGCAAGGCACTGCACGTCCTCGGCGTGGGCGCGCTCACGGTGGCGACCAGGGACCACCGTTTGACCGGACCCGCACTGGCGGCGGCGCTCCGCGACGACCCGCGGCGCGAGAACGTCATCGGGGTCGCGGCCACCGCCGGCACCACGAACGCCGGCATCGTCGACGACCTGAGGAATCGCCGACGTTGCGGCCGAACACTCGCTGTGGTTCCACATCGACGGGGCCTACGGCGGCCGGCCGCCCTCTTCGCACCCTCGGTGCGACGCGCATTTCGCCGGCTTCGACCGGGCCGACTCGTTCATCGTCGACCCGCACAAGTGGCTGTTTGCGCCCTTCGACTGCGCAGCCTTGTCTACCGCCAGCCCAACCTCGCCAAGGCCGTGCACACCCAGGACGCCAGTACCTGGAGGTGCTCCACAGCGGCAACCCCGAGGAGTGGAACCCGAGCGACTACGCGTTCCACCTGACCCGCCGCGCCCGCGGCCTGCCCCTCTGGTTCTCCATGGCGGTCAACGGACTCGACGCCTACTGCGACGCGGTGGAGGCCGGGCTCCGATCGCCCAGCACGCGGCGAACGGATCGAGAAGGCACCGCACGTCGAGTTGGTCCGCGCCGCCGGGGCTCTCCATCGTGCTCTTCCGGCGGCCGGGCTGGACCAAGTTGGACTACGACGCCTGGTCCGCCCGCCTGCTGCCGACCAGATCGGCTTCGTCACCCCGACGACGTGGGAAGGCGAGACGGTCGCCCGTTTCGCCTTCCTCCATCCCAACACGACGGTGGAGATATCGACGAGATCCTGGCCTCAATGGCCGAGGCGTGACCAGGCCCGACGGAGCACGATCCTCAGCGTCTCGACGTCCTGGGCCCCGGGAATGGGCCAGGCCCCGTTGATCAAGAAATAGGGCACCCCGGTCACGCCCAGCTCCTGGGCCGCCGCCTCGTCGAGCGCGTACCTCGCCGCGTAGAGATCTCCCGCGAGCACCTTGTCCGTGAGAACCTCGTCGAGGCCGGCGCCGGCGGCGACGTCCCGGAGGACCTCAGGATCCGAGAGCAGTCGTCCCTCGGCGAAGTAGGCGCCGAACAGGCCTTGGACCAGCGCGTGCTCGTGCGGCGTCTCCCGAGCGGCTTGGGCGAGGCGGTGGGCGTCGAAGGTGTTGCCGAGCCGCACCCGGTCGAAGTCGAACACGACGCCGACCTCTGCGGCCCGGGAGCCGTCAGACGGTCGTGGCCCGCCCGCACCTGCGCCGGGCTGATGCCGTACTTCGCGGGCGACGGCGTCCGCCATGGTGCGCTCCCCGGCTGGCCGGCGCCGAGGGTCGAGCTCGAAGGAACGGTGCACAACCCGGACCTCGTACCCGTGCTCGAAGTCACGCAAGCGCGACTTCGAGCCGGGCCAACCCCAAGTACACACCAGGGACAGGCGAAGTCTGACCAGACCTCGACGTCCATGCCGGCCACCCTAAAGGCCAGGGTGAACGCATCTCGGTTGATGTCGGCGTGCCCGGCGTGACGCGCCGACTCCTCGATGAGACGCACCCAGAACCCACCGTGGAGTGCAGATGACGCCCCCGGGAATCCCCTGCCCGCAGCTCGTCAGGAACCTGACATGCCGACCACGGGTTGGTTGAACCGGATGGAACCGGTCGAGCCCCAGAATTGGGCGTCGCCGTAGGAGAACACGCCGCCGTCGGACACGGTGAACCAGTACCCGCCGCCGTCGCCCGTCGACGACATCGAGTTGACCGGCTGGTTGAGCCGCAGCCCCCCCCGGTGGAGCCAAAGAACGGAGCGCCATAACTGAAGACGCCACCGTCTTTG
>CAVSUF010000015.1:0-111372 GCA_963731085.1 uncultured Actinomycetota bacterium | reverse complement strand
CGGCGGGGTACCGGCGTCAGCTCACCAGCGCCGCGGGCAGCCGGTCGCGGTGGGCGGTCAGCAGTTCGTCGCACATCGCGACCGTCTGCGCGGTGGTGAGCGTGGCCGCCGTGTTCGGGTCGAGCAGCGCCGCCTGGTAGACGTGCTCGCGGCAGCCGTCCAGCGCCGCGCGCACCGTCAGCTCCACCACGTTGAGGAACGTCCGGTTCAGCGCGGCTAGCTGCGGCGGCAGCGCCCCGACGGTGACGGGCCGGGCGCCGTCGGCATCCACGTCACAGGGCACCTCGACGCAGCACTGCGGCGGCAGGCTGGAGATCAGCCCGCCGTTGCGGACGTTCACGTAGATCCGGCGGGCCGGGCCGCCCTCGCGGGCGCGGATGAACTGCGACGCCAGCTCGTCGGCCGGCTCCAGCCCGACCGGCTGCCCGGCGGCCAGCCGCGCGGCGAGGTCGTCCAGCTCGCGCAGGTTCTCCTCCGAGCGGGCCAGGTAGTCGCCGACAAAGATGCGGAACTCGCTGACCTGGTCATCGTGGCGCATGAACCACGGCACGTACTCGGCGCTGTGCTCGCTGGACTCGGTCGGGAAGTAGCCGAACCGCCGGAAGATCTCCACGCGCACCCGGCGCCGCAGCTCGGGCGACTCCTCGATGACCGCGGCCAGCCGGGGGTAAAGGGACGTCCCCCGGTGCTCGAACCGCAGGACGAACGCCTGATGATTGAATCCCGCCGTGACGAAGTCGATCTCGTTCTCCGGCACGCCGACCAGCCCGGCCAGGAACGCGTGCGTGTCACGGACGGAGTGACACAGCCCGTAGACCTGCTCCAGCCCGGCGCCCTCGTAAGCGGCCCAGGGCAGCATGGCCATCGGGTTGCTGTAGTTCAGCAGCGTTCCGCCGGGGCAGCGAGCGAGCATGTCGCGGGCGAGGTCCACGACGATCGGGATGGTGCGCAGCCCGCGGAAGATGCCGCCGATGCCGATCGTGTCCCCGATGGTCTGCCGGACGCCGTAGCGGGCCGGGATGTCGAAATCGGCCCGGGTGGCCGCATACCCGCCGGCCTGCACCTCGTTGATCACGTAGTCCGCGCCGTCGAGGACCGCTGCCCGGTCCGCCGCGGCGCTGATCCGGGCACTCGCGCCGGACTCGGCCACGATCGCCTCGGCCAGCGCGCGGGCGTGCGCCAGGCGGTCCGGGCTGATGTCGTGCAGCGCCAGCTCCAGCCGGCCAGCCAGTTCGGGGTACCCGCAGAGGTCGGTGACGACGTTGCGGGTGAACTCCACGCTCCCGGCGCCGATGAAGGCCACTTTGATCACAGCTCAATAGTGTCGCATTAAGTGCAGTTTCAAGCAAGATCGAGCAAAATTACTGACGAAGACCTGATCGAAACTCTTGACAGTGGGTGCCCGCCTCGCGCGATGATGTGCGCAACACACCCGATTCGCGCAAGAATGGCCCACCATCCGGACTGGGCCAGCCCCATGAGCAGCCCGGACCAGCCGCCGCGGGATGAGAGGTCGGCATGAGAGCAGACTGGCTGTGCGTCGCAGCGGCGGGCGCGCTCGTGGCGCTGAGCCTGGCCGCGTGCGGCAGCGACAGCGGGAGCAGCGGCGGTAACGGTAGCGCCATCACCATCTGGGAGGGCAACACCGGCCCGGAGGCCACGGCGTTCAACCAGCTCATCCACCAGTACGAGAGCTCCCACCACGTGCGGGTCAATGAGCTGTTCGTCAACAGCGACAACGCGCTGCAGAAGGTGCTGACCGCGACGCGCGGCGGGTCGCTGCCCGACATCGCCTACCTGTACGGCTCGTGGGCGCCGAACGTGGCGCAGATCCCCCAGGTCGTGAACCTGAGCGGCCTCGTGAAGGAGAAGGCCGTCAACTGGCCGGACTTCTTCGTCGGCGAGCGGGATGTCGCCACCGTCGGCAGCAAGGTCATCGGCATGCCCGCGCTGGTCGACAACCTGGCCGTGGTCTACAACAAGAAGCTGTTCGCCCGGGCCAAGCTGCCGGTCCCGGCGCCGGACTGGACCTGGGACCAGTTCGAGGCCGACGCCCGCAAGCTCACCGACCCGGCCGCCAAGCAGTTCGGCACCGCCTACGTGACCCCCGGCTCGGAGGACACCGTCTGGCACTGGGAGGCCCTGCTGTGGGAGGCCGGCGGCGCGCTGCTGACCCCCGGCGACAAGAAGGCCGCCTTCGACTCCCCGGCGGGCCTGACCTCGCTGGCCGCGCTGCGCACCATGGCCGTCACCGACAAGTCCATGTACCTGGACCCGACCGACCAGGCCTACGCCAACCTGTTCAACTCCGGCAAGATCGGCATGCTGGTGACCGGCCCGTGGGACCTGGAGGCCTTCCCCAACGTGGAGTACGGCGTCCAGGTCATGCCGTCCTTCCCCGGCACCGACGGCGGGCACCAGACCATCTCCGGCCCGGACAACTGGGTGGTCTTCAACAACGGCCACGCCCAGGTCAGCGCCGCCGAGAAGTTCCTGATCTGGCTGGACGCCCCCGCTCAGGTCCGGCAGTTCTCACTGAAGACCGGCAACCTGCCGATCCGGCAGTCGGTGGCGGACGAGCCCGGCCTCTCCGCCGCGATGGACAAGTCGCTGCCCGGCGTGAGCACCTTCACCACCAACCTGAGCAACGTCCAGCAGGCCCGTCCGCAGCTGGCCTCCTACCCGAAGATCTCCCAGGCGCTCGGCACCATGGTGGTCTCCGTGCTGCTCGGCAAGGCCACCCCGGCCGCCGCCCTGCAGACGGCCACCCAGCAGGTGAACGCGATCCTGGCCAGCGGCGGCAGTTAAGCCCGTGCGAGCGACCAGGTGAGCAGCGCGCTGGCGCGGCGGCCCCGGCCCGCCGCCCGGCGGCGGATGCGGACCGCCGAGCAGATCTCCGGCTGGGGCTTCGTCACGCCCGGCGCGGCGATCATCCTCCTGTTCGGCGCGGTGCCGATCATCTGGTCCGCCATCATGTCGTTCCAGCGGTCGAACCTGCTCACCCCGAGTACCCCGTTCGTCGGCCTGCGCAATTACCGCCAGCTCGCCCATGACCCGGTGGTCGGCCAGGCCGTCGCGCACACCCTCATCTACACGGCGCTGTTCGTGCCGGGCACCATGGCGGCCGGCCTCTTCCTGGCCGTGGCGATGAACCGCAAGATCCGGTTCATCTCGGTGTACCGGACGGCCGCGTACGCCACCATGGCGATCTCCACGATCAGCGAGGCGCTGGTCTTCATCTGGCTGTTCGACCCCTCCTACGGCATCGCCAACTTCGTGCTGTCCAAGGTCGGCATCCCGCAGCAGCAGTTCCTGAACTCGCCGTCCGAGGCGCTGTACGTGATCCTGATCATGACGATCTGGGGCTGGACCGGCTTCGCCGTCGTCATCTACCTGGCCGCGCTGCAGGGCGTGCCGGCGGCGCTGACCGAGGCCGCCGCGATCGACGGCGCGAGCGCGTGGACCTCGTTCCGCCGGGTCACGCTGCCGCTGCTCAGCCCGGCGTCGCTGTTCCTCGCCGTCTGGCTGACGATCAACGCGCTGCAGCTTTTCGACGAGGTCTACCTGAGCACCCAGGGCGGGCCGCTGAACGCGACCACCGTCGTCGTGTACTACCTCTATGAGCAGGCTTTCCAGGACTTCAACTTCGGCTACGCGTCGGCCATCGCCTACGTCCTGTTCCTCATCATCCTCGTGGTCACCGCGATCCAGTTCCGGGTCGGCCGCCGGTTCACGCACTACCGGTCATGAGCGCTCCCGCCCTGGCCCGGCCCGCGAGCAGGGCCGCCGCCGCGCGCCGCCGCCGGCGGCTGCCGTTCAGCCCGTGGCACCTGGTGCTGGTCCCGGCGACGATCGTGCTGATCTTCCCGTTCGCCTGGATGCTCGTGACGTCGCTCGAGACGCCCGCCGAGGCCCTGCACTTCCCGCCGATCCTGCTGCCGCACACGATCCGGCCGGGCAACTACGCGGCCGCGCTGCGGGCGGCGCCGCTGGCCCGGTTCTTCGTCAACTCCGCGATCGTGGCGGTGACCACGGTGGTCAGCAACCTGGTGCTGTGCGCGCTGGCCGGGTACGCGTTCGCGCGGCTGCGCTTCCTGGGCCGCGGCGCGCTGTTCGTGGTGATCATGGCGACGCTGATGGTGCCGTTCCAGGTGACGATGATCCCGCAGTTCGTCATCACCAAGTGGCTGGGCACCCACGTGCTCGCGTCGGCCGGCATCAACCACCTCGGCGCCCTGATCGTGCCGAACGCCGCCACCGCGTTCGGCGTGTTCTTCCTCCGGCAGTTCTTCCGGACGCTGCCCGTCGAGTACGAGGAGTCCGCCCGCGTCGACGGCGCCAGCCGGCTCACGGTGCTGCTGCGCATCGTGCTCCCGCTGTCGGTGCCGGCCCTGGCCACCCTCGCCGCGCTGACGTTCCTGGACTCCTGGAACAACTTCCTGTGGCCGCTGATCGCCGTCAACTCGACGAACGAGATGACCCTGCCGCTGGGCATCGCCACCTTCCAGGGCGCGCACGCCACCGAGTGGCCGCTGCTGATGGCCGGCAACATGATGAGCCTGGTGCCCATGCTGGTGATCTTCTTCGCCGCGCAGCGCTACTTCATCCGCTCCGTAGCGGCGACGGGCCTGGCCGGAACCTAGAACACCTTCCGGGAGTAACGGCTCGCGCCGCCCACCCCCGGCCCGCCACTCAGGCCGCTGCGGGGCCGGCCGACAAGACCCCCAGCAGGCGGGTGACCTCCTGCGTGACCGCCGCCCGCCCGGCGGCGCCGTAGCGCCGCGGGTCCACCAGCGCCGGGTCGCCCGCCAGCGCGCCCCGCACCGCCGCCGTGTACACCTTGTTCAGCTGCGTGGCCAGGTTGATCTTGGTCATGCCCGCCGCCACGGCGGCGGTCAGCGTCGCGTCGGGCACGCCCGAGGATCCGTGCAGCACCAGCGGCACCGCGCACGGCCGCCCGGATCCGCCGGATCAGCGCCAGGTCCAGCTCCGCGTCGCGGCTGAGCATGGCGTGCGAGCTGCCCACCGCCACCGCCAGCCCGTCCGCCCCGGTCGCCGCCGCGTACCCGGCCGCCTCCTGCGGCCGGGTACGCACCCCCGGCGCGTGCACCCCGTCCTTGCCGCCGACCTCGCCGATCTCGGCCTCCACCCACAGCCCCCGGGCATGACACCAGGCGCCCACCGCCTGAGTCATCGCCACGTTCTGCTCGTAGGGCAGCGCGCTGGCATCGAACATCACCGACCCGATCCCCGCCGCCGCCGCCCGGTGCACCAGTTCCTCGTCCCGGGCATGATCCAGGTGCACCGCGACGGGCACGTCGGCCGAGCGCGCGATGGCCAGCGCCGCCCGGGCCAGCGGCTCCAGCGCCCCGTGATACGCGACGCAGTTCTCGCTGATCTGCAGCACCGCGGGCACCCCGGCCGCCTCCGCTCCCGCCGCGATCGCCTCCGCATGCTCAATCCCGATGATGTTGAACGCCCCCACCCCGCGCCCCGCCCGCACGGCCGTGCCCACGATCTCCCCGGTCCCCGCCAGGCTCATCTCTCCACCGCCCCCCGCCCCCGCCGCAGGTCGCCGGGGACCGGCAGCCGCTCGACCCGCACCGCCGCCAGCAGGTCCCCGTAGCGCCGGGCGTCGACGTCCCCCGCCGCCGGCGCCAGCGCCGCCGCCGTGCCCAGCGCCGCGGCGTGCCGCAGTCGCTCCGGCCAGTCCTGCCCCAGCTCCAGCCCGCGGGCCAGCCCGGCGACCACCGCGTCACCCGCCCCCGTCGGGTTGACCGCCGCCTGCGCCGGCGCCGCCGCCCGCCAGCACCCGTCGCCGGTCACCGCCGCCAGCCCGCCGGTCCCCAGCGACACCACCACCGCCCCGGCCCCGCCGGCCATAAGCTCGGCCGCCGCCGCGAGCACCGCGCCCAGCCCGCCCGCCGTCCCGCCGGGTGCCGCGCTGGCCAGCGTGCGGCCGGTGGCGCGCTCTGCCTCGGCCGGTACCTCGCCGTGCCCGCCGGTCGCGTGGACGGGTGCCGCGCCGGTCGGCGTGCGGCCGGTGGCGCGCTCTGCCTCGGCCGGTACCTCGCCTGCTCGCCCGTCGCGTGGACGGGTGCCGCGCCGGTCAGCGCGCGGCCGACGGCGCGTTCCAGTTCGGCGAGATTGGGCTTGATGATGGCGGGGCGCCCGGAGGCGCCGGACCGCAGGGCCGGCCCGTCGGTGTCCAGGATGGCGGGGACGCCCGCGTCGGCCGCCGCGGCGGCCAGGTCCGCGTAGATGCCGTCGGGGACGCCGGGCGGCAGGCTGCCGGACAGCACGACGGCGGCGCAACCCGGCAGGGCCGCCGCGTACCGGCGCCGGAACGCCGCCAGTTCCGCGCCCGTCACCTCCGGCCCCGGCTCGTTGAACAGTCCCGTCTGGCCGCGCCGGGTGTCGGCGACCGCGAACGTCCGCCGGGTCTCCCCGGCCACCGCGCTGAGGTCAGCCGGGATGCCGGCCTGCCGTAGCCCGGTCCGCACCGCGTCCCCGGTGAGGCCGCCGGCCAGGCCGGTGACCAGCACCTCGGTGCCCAGGCCGTGCAGCACCCGGGCCACGTTGATGCCCTTGCCGCCCGGCCGCGCCGTGACCGCGTGCGGCCGGTTCACCCCGGCCCAGTCCGCGCCGTCGACGTGGTGGGTGACGTCGATGGCCGGGTTCAGGGTGACGACGAGGATCACTGCCGTGCCGCTGCCGGGCGCCGCTACCGGCGGCTCAGGATGACCGACCGGGTCAGGTTCCGCGGCCGGTCCGGGTCCAGGCCCCGGGACCGGCCCAGCGCCGCGGCCAGCTGGTGCACGCGGACCAGGTCGGCCAGCGGCTCGCTGTCGCCGGGCCAGGCCAGGCCGCCCGCCGCGGTGATCTCGCCGGCCAGCCCGTCCGGCGCGGCCCGAGCGGCCACACCACGCTGCCCGGCCCGGTCACCGCGATCGGGCCGTGCCGGTACTCCATGGCCGGGTAGGACTCGGTCCACATGCCGGCGGCCTCGCGCAGCTTGAGCGCGGCCTCGCTGGCCAGCCCGACCGTCCAGCCGTCGCCCAGGAAGGTGACCTGCCCGGCGGCCAGCAGCGGCGCGGGCACCGGCGTGGCCAGTACGCGGCGCGCGGCGGCCACCGCACCGCCCGGGTCCTGCCCCAGGTGCGCGAGCAGCAGCACCAGCTCGGCGGTGGCGAACCGGGTCTGAACCACCGCCGCCTCGTCAGCGAAGTCCAGCACCACGGCGGCGTCCGCGGCCCGGGCCGCCGGCGCGTCGGGCACGGCGGTGATCGTCACGGTTGGGACCTGGCCGCGCAGCCGGTCCAGCAGGTCCAGGATCTCGGTCGTGGTGCCGGACCGGGACAGCAGCACCACCCGGTCATAGCGACGCCCGGCGGGCATCTGGGAGGCGGCGAACGCGTCCGTCTCGCCCTGGCCGGCGGCCTCCCGGGCCGCCGCGTAGCTCTGCGCGATGAACCACGACGTCCCGCAGCCCGCGACCGCGACCCGCTCGCCCCGCGCCGGCAGCAGCGGCGCCAGGTCCGGGGCCAGCGCCGCTGCGCGCAGCCAGCAGTCCGGCTGGGTGGCCATCTCCGTCTCCATGAGGCCGGCGCCGCCCGCCGCGCCCGCGTTGTGCTCGGTCCTCACCGGGCGCTCCTCCACATTGCCAGCGCGTCTGTCATCCTGACTTTGCGCACTTATGCTTGATATATATCAGAAACGATCACGATCGGGAACTGACTAGCCTGACGCACTGCTTGCCCGGCCGTGCCAGGCTTGGCCCGGTCACCGCGTGGCGCAGGAGTACGGGAGGAAGAGGGTTGAGCCGGTACAGCCGGTGGAACGACCTGCTGGAGCTGCTAGCCGCCGAGGGCGAGCTGCAGGTCGAGCGCGCCGCGGACGTGCTCGGGGTGTCGGCCGCGACCGTGCGGCGGGACTTCGAGGAGCTGGACGCGCAGCACATGCTGCGCCGGATCCGCGGCGGGGCCGTCGCCGAGGGCGTCACCTACGACCTGCCGCTGCGCTACAAGTCCGAGCGGCACCCGTCCGAGAAGCAGCGGATCGCCGCGGCTGCCGCCGCGCTGGTCCGGCCCGGCCAGGTCACCGGCCTGAACGGCGGCACCACCACCACCGAGATAGCCCGCGCCCTGGCCGTCCGCCCGGACCTGGACCGCGGCTCCGCCCCGGCCACCGTGGTGACCAACGCCCTGAACATCGCCGCCGAGCTGGCCGTCCGCCAGCACATCAAGCTGGTCGTCACCGGCGGCGTGGCCCGGCCGCAGTCGTATGAGCTGAGCGGACCGCTGGCCAGCGGCGTCCTGGAGCAGGTCATCATCGACCAGGTCATCCTCGGCGTGGACGGCATCGACGTCACCGCCGGCGCCACGGCCCATCACGAGGGCGAGGCCAGCATCAACCGCCTGATGGCCAGCCGCGCCAGCCGCGTCATCGTCGCCGCCGACAGCTCCAAGATCGGCCGCGCGCGCCTTCGCCCGGATCTGCGCCACCAGCGAGATCCACGTCCTCGTCACCGACTCCGGCATCCCCCCCGCCGCCGACTGCCGCCTTCCGCGACGCCGGCGTGGAAGTGATCACCGCATGACGCCCGTCGACCTGGTGATCCTGGGGGACTGCAACCCCGACGTCATGGTCAGCGGCCCTGACGTGACGCCGGCCTTCGGCCAGCAGGAGAAACTGGTCGAGCGCATCGCCCTGGTCGCGGGCGGCTCCGCGTCGATCACCGCGATCGCCGCCGCCCGCCTCGGCCTCCGCGTCGCCCTGGTCGCCGCCATCGGCGCCGACCCGGCGGGCACCTTCATGCTGGCCGAGCTAGCCGCCGCCGGGGTGGATACCAGCGCCATGCTGATCCGCCCGGACGCGCCGACCGCGATGACCGTCGCCCTCTCCCGCGGCGCCGACCGGGCCATCCTCACCGCCACCGGCGCCGCGACCACCCTGACCGCCGCCGACGTCCCGGCCGCCCTGCTGCGCCGCGCCCGCCACGTGCACGTCAGCTCCTACTTCCTCGTTCAGCAGTCCCTCGGCCCCGGCCTGGCCGCCCTGCTCGCCGCCGCCCGCGCGGCCGGCGCCACCACATCCCTGGACACCAACTGGGATCCGTCGGGCCGCTGGGCCGACGACCAGCTGCGCGCGGTCATGGCCCAGGCCGACCTGCTCCTCCCGAACGAGGCCGAGGCCCTGCACCTCACCGGCGCGCCGGACCTCGCCGCCGCCGTGACCGCCCTGACCGCGGCCGGTGCCCGCGTTGTCGTGAAACAGGGCGCCGCCGGCGCCCTGTGCGCGGACGGCCCGTCCCGCTACCAGCTCCGCCCGCCCGGACTCACCCCCGCCGACACCACCGGCGCCGGCGACTGCTTCAACGCCGGCCTCATCGCGGGCCTCCTGACCGGCCTGGACCTGCCCCGCGCGGCCGCCCTCGGCTGCGCCGCCGGCGCCGCCTCCACCCAGGCCCTCGGCGGCACCGCCGCCGCCCCCGACCTCCCCGCCGCCCAGTCCCTAGCCACCCGCGTCACCATCACCCGCACCGCTGCCTGGGATGAACCGCAGGAGACGCTCGCGGTCCTGTCCGACCCCCAGACCCGCGCCGACCTGGCTGAGGCGGCCGAGGCAGCGGAGCGCGGCGACTTCACCACCGAAGATGAGATGCAGGCGATCCTGGACGCGCGCCTTCGCCGGAGCGGCGAGCGTTGACCGACCGCTCTGACGTCCGGCTGGTACCGCCTGCCAGGCGCGCGCTGGACGACGAACTGCCGCCGGGCGTCCACGCGGGCCGCCGGCACGCCAGTACGGGCGGCCCGGCTGGGAGGGGGTCAGGCAGCCCGGGCTGAGCGCGGGGTAGCGAGGTTGACCTCGCCGTAGATGGCTTGCAGGTCGCAGTCGGCGGCGCTGGCGGCGAGGACGGCGATGGTGCAGTTGAGCCCCTGCGGGTCGGTCCAGGCCGGGACCCAGGCGGGCGGGGGCAGCCCAGGGGCGCTGATGGTGCCCTCCACGGGGCTGTACCCGCAGCCCGACGGGATGACGGCGTCGAACGCGCCCGTGATGGCGGTGATGGCGGCGTGCTCGTCGGGCCAGGTGAAGCCGTGGTGGTCGCGGGCGTGGGCGGCGATGGCGTCCCAGCGCAGCAGCGGGTCGCTGGCCAGGACGTGCCGGGCCGGGTCAGCAGAGGGGGTGGTGGTCACGGGATTGTGTTCCTTCCGGGTGGGGGGCTTCGGGGTGACGCGCTGATAGCCCGTCTGTAACTCCGGGCCGGGAACTCACGGGCGGATGGCCAGCCTGGAGGGCCGGGTCATGTCTGCCGGGGTGGTGCCCGCGCCCTGGCGTGCCGGGCGGGGCTGGTCACGCGCCGGTCACCGCGAACACGACTTTCCCGCCGCCCCTGGTGCGGTAGGCGCCCCACCGGGAGCTGAGCGCGGCGACCAGGACCAGGCCGCGCCCGCCGGGCTCGTCACTCAGCGGGTCGGGGCGTATCTGCGGCATCTCGTCGCTGGCGTCCCAGACCTCGATCTGGATCCCGTGTGCCCGGCTGGTCAGCCGCAGCCGGACGGGCGGCAGGTCAGCGGTACCGGGGCCCCTGGTGCCGTGGGTGATGGCGTTGGTGACTAATTCGCGGACGATCAGCTCGCAGTCGGCGGCGATGGCGGGGTATCCCCACTCGCGCCGCCACGAGCCTGGTGTGCAGCCGGGCGGACGGGACGGCTCCGGGCAGGGGGCGCAGGTCCAGCGCGGACATGCGTAACAAGAGGTCAGGGGCGGGGCCGGGGGCCGTGCTGCTGTCCGGGGCGGCGCGGGCCGCGTGCTCGCCCGCGATGCTGGCGCAGCCGCTCACGGGAGCCGCCTCCGGGCGGGGCTGCCGGGCCGGGACGGCGGGAGCCGGGCGGGTGGTGCCGGCAGGCATGGCCTGGTCAATGTCGTCCGTGGCCTGGCGGGCTAACGGGCCGGGGGCGGCGGGGCTGGGGGTCACGGTGGAGACCGTAGGCGCGGCGCGTGACCAGCGGCAATAGCAGTGCGGGCGGCCGGGCGGCGGAACTGTCAACGGGCGTTATCACGTGCCGTGACAAGGTGATCGCCCGCAGGACGACCGGGCGCCGGGCGGCCCTGCTGCCTGGGCTCGCGGGCACGGGCGCGGCAGGCGGCCCGCGGTGCCGGTATCGTGCCGGAGCGGGGAGTGGTAGTTCGGGCGGGGCCGGGCGGAAGTGACAGCGGGCGCTGTCAGTACGGGAGCCGGACGAACGATGCCAGCTCGCGCATCTCGGGGGTGAGGGTCCGCCTGCGGTCGATGATCTTGTGGAGGATGTCGCGGGCGTAGCGCTGGTGGGCGAGCCATTCCGGCGCGGCGCGGCGGATCTCCTGCAGGACGGCGGTGGCCTCGGGGTAGTGGCGCATGGATGCGTGCGCGTTCGCGACGTCGAGGCGGTGTCGGTTCCAGTTGCGCGGGACGGGGAAGGCCCGGCCGGCGAGCTGCCCGGCGATGCTCAGGGTGATGTCGGGGCGGTCCTGGATGACGGCGTTCTCGGCGCAGACCATGGAGACCGTCATCGGGCCGAAGACCTGCCAGGGGTTGAACTGCGGGATGGCGTCCCGGCCGAGGCCGGTGGCAGCGACCCGGGCGAGCCTGAGGGCGTCGGCGGCCTCGCCGGGCCGGTTGTCGCGCACGGCGGCGGTGGATACCCAGGATGAGGTCCGGCCCCGGCGGTGAGGTCGTCCGGGGTGGCCCGGGAGATCCGGGGCTCGGCGTCGTCGGCGTGGCGGGAGGCCAGGGCCGTGGTCTCGGCTATGCGGCCCTGGCGCAGCAGCGCCCAGCATTTCCAGTCGGCGGCGGCTGCGGCGGTCAGCTTGTCGCCGGCGTCGTCGATGGCCAGCCCGATGGCGTCGTTGGCGGCGTCGAACTGCCAGGTCTGGCCCATCATGTAGGCAGTGAGCTGCCGGATCTGCGAGCGGACCCGCCGGGCGTCGGCTGCCGTCCCGCTATCTCAGCCGGCGACGAGCGCGTCGGCGTCGCGGAGCAGGCCGGGCAGCAGCGCCCGCAGGGCGGCGTAGCGGCTGTCCAGCAGGAGAGCCGTCGCGTCATGGAACGCGGCGGCGACCCCGGCGAGGGTGGGAGGCTCTGCGGGCTGGGGGCCGGGGCGGCCTTCGAGGGCGCGGCGGACGGGCTCCCACTGGTCGATGTCGCCGCTGTCAGGCCCGGCCGCGTCAAGGCCGGCGATGAGGATGGTGGTGGCGACGCGGAGGGCCACGGCGAGCTTGCGGGCGGTCTCCAGCCGGGTGTCATCACGCTGGCCCTGCTCGATCTGGCGGATCAGCGAGACGGACACCCCGGACCGCTCGGCCAGTTCGGCCTGGGTTAAGCCCCGGCGCTTGCGGACGGACTGCAGTCGCTGGCCGATGGTGGTGTCGTCTGGCATGGGCGTGGGGCCTTCCTGGCTGGCCGCCGGTTCCTCGGCCAGGATACGCGGGAGAGGGCCTGGCCTGCCCGGGCGGTTTTCCTCGTGCCGCCCTCGCTCACGCGCGGCGGGGTTTCGGTGGTCTGCTGCTTCTTTCCTCGCCACGCCGGGTGCCTGCCTGTTGCT
Organism: uncultured Actinomycetota bacterium; assembly: GCA_963731085.1. GTDB lineage: Bacteria > Actinomycetota > Actinomycetes > Streptosporangiales > Streptosporangiaceae > DASUBV01. The sequence goes on along the minus strand of CAVSUF010000015.1, from coordinate 98,788 downwards.
TCGGAGGTTTCCCCTGTGTCGCAGAGAGGGGCAAGGATGTGGGGGTGCGGGGGAGATTCCTGGAGGGGAACCCTGGTGGCCCGGAGGGGGGAAGGGTGCCCTTCCTGGTTTCTCCCCCGCTTTCGTGCAGGCAGGCGGGCCGCGCAGCGGCCCTGGGTATCACAGCGTCCCGCACGGGCAGGGGTGGGATGCGTGCGGGCGGTGTGCGGGTTTGAGTGTTCGTTGCGAGCCTCACCCAGGGAGGCTGCATGACCTGGATGGCGTGCGCAGGCCCATGCCTGAGGGCCTTTCTCGCCTTCGCGTAGCTGGTTAGGTGATCAGCCCTCGGTCGCTTACTGCCGTGTCTCATGCAACTTGCGTCCCACCTACGTCGAACCAGGACTGTCTCAGTGTCGTCGCCAGAGTATAGGGTGCCGATATGGCTGGTAGCGGCAAACCTTTAACACTCCCACGCCGAACATTGGAGAAGGTGCAACTCGGACAGTCCTTCGCAGAATATGACACTCTACTCAGGTCAAGCAACGTATTCGTACATACTCCTGCCCTGGACGCTGCGGCCGATCCATCAAATCCTCACTGCTTCTTTGTGGGAAGAAGGGGCACAGGGAAGACTACGATAACGCGCTTCCTCGAAGCAAACGAGAAGAACGTCCGCCTCATACGCCCCGAATGTTCTCACCGAGCGGCGCCCTCCTTGCGCTGCAGGACTTCAGGGACGCGAATCAGCGCCCATTTCGATCGCTTACATGCGCCTTCAGGCGAAGTCTTCAGGATGAAGTGCTATTCGCGGCGAAGGTGGACGCCCGAAAGGGCGGCCGCGATTTGGCTGAAGAGCTTGAGCAATATCGAGATCTAGATTTCGACCTGCGGTCCCTTCAGTTTATCGAGGATCTGCTCAAGGCACTCCTGGCGAATGATGATCCTACATGGGTTCGCACGATCAAGAAGCCGAAGATTCTCGCAGCCCAGCTTTCGCAGGCTCTAGCCGACGTCCGAGGTCCATTTACAATATTGGTCGACGCCATAGATGGAGTGGGATGGCAGCAAGACCGCCGTGATCTATCTCGCGGCAATGATGCATGCGTGCGTCGAGATTAATAGCCATGACGAGAACGTACGCGTCTTGATGTTCCTTCGCGGATACTCTTTGAGCGAGTGCGGACCATTGATGGCGAGTTTGCCCGCCTTGAGACTTGTGTGGTGGGGCCTCGACTGGAGCGAGGAGCAGCTTCTCGAGATGGTGGAGCGGCGGCTTAACGCGAATCTCACCGCTAAGTACCCCTTGGGCAGTAAGACCTGGGATCTGTTCTTTGAGGGAAGGGAAGAATCGCGTAAGGCGGTGTTTGACTTCTGCCAGCGGCGGCCGCGAGACGTCCTGACATACTGTGCGCTTGCGTTGGAGACGGCACAGGCCCACAAGCGTGAGCAAATAATGCTCGAAGATCTGTACGACGCCAGGAAGAGGTTCTCCGATAGCCGCCTAAAGGATCTAGGCGACGAGTATCAGGAGAACTATCCGCAGCTTTGGATCGTTCTCTCACGCTTCTACGGGCTCGGGAGACGATGGACGCTGTCCGGTATCGCGGCGTTCCTGCATCGCCTGATAGATGATCGCGAGGTGGTCCTCGCCTGCTCTTCATGGATCTATCGCTGTAGTTCGCCGGAGCAGTTCGTGCGACTGCTTTACGACATCGGCTTCTTTGGCCTCCTGCTGCCGCGCCATAGCGGCCAGCCCCGAGTCTCTTATAGATCCCTTAGGCAGTTCGCCGCCGCCCATCGGCAAAGCTGTCAATATTACATTCACCCGAGCTATTGGGATGGACTGGACCTTCTGGACGTCCTTTTTGTCGACGAGTTCGGGGAGGGAAACGATTTCGGGCAGCTCGGTGTAGTAAGTGATTTCCCTGGTGCTTTGGATTTCGAGCAGTACCAGAACGGTCTGAGTGAGGTCGATGACGCGATCAAGAATCTTCCGCATGGGCCAGAAGGCGCGAAAATGTTTGAATCGCTTGTCGGGCAGGTCCTAGAACTCTGCTTCTTTAGGACACTCTATAATGTTGAACCCCAAGCCAGAGATGTAGCAGGGACTATCCAGGCACGACTGGATAGCTAGCAATCGGGCGGAGTCCGGCTTTTGGCAGATGGTCCGCCATCGTTACGGCGCCTCTCAGGTGATCTTTGAATGCAAGAATTACGAATCCCTCGACGCAGATGACTTTCACCAACCGCGTATTACATGACAGAGCAAGCTGGCAAGTTGATTTTTATTGTCTTCAGAGGGGATATCCGCAATCACTACTTTGACCACATCCATTAACTCCTCGGTGGCCTTGTCATAATTCTCACCGACAAAGATCTCAGGGTCTTTATCAGGCAGGCGATAAATGGGAAGGTCAAGGACGGCCGTCTACAGAGCGGTTGCGATAGGACCATCCGGGCGATTTCCTAGATCCGCCTGCTTAGTGGCCTGCTGGCACTGCGTGCCCTTCCGCCGGGCTGTGACGGTGCCGTTTGGTCGCGCCCGCCGTTCATGGACTGGCGCTGTAGGCCGTCTACCCAGGGCGGCGCCTGCGGCGTCCTTGACCCGGCCGCGGCCGGGCGGGATGTGGCGCCTCGGGGGCAGGGAGGGGTAGCGGGCCGTTACCGGAGTGCGGTGGCGCTGCTGAGGATGCCGGACGGCGATGGGTGCGCCCTTGAGGACTCGCGACGCTGCGGGGTGCGGGGCGGTTCGCCGCAGGCGGGCGCTGGCCGTGCGCCTGGCGGGGGCGGGCGACGGGTCGGTGGCGGGGTTGTGCTCGGTCTTCTGCCCGGTGGGCGCGTGGGTGCGCCCGTGAGGGCGCGCGCCGGGGCTGGGGGCGGTGTGTGACCGGTTCCCGAGTGGGGGCCGCGCGGCTAGTGTTGGGAGGTGCCGCGCGGCCTGGCCAGGCGTGTCAGAACTGGGTTGCCCACTCGATGGTCAGGGTGTCCGGCGTGGCTGGTCTCGATGATCGTTTGCCCTTTGGTATCACTCACGCATGCCGCGGAAAGCGGTCATGATCAATGATGAGCGGTCCGGTTTGTCGGTCCCTGGAGCCAGGATCGCGGCATGAGGCTGAGGCGATTACGGGAAGACGACAGCCCTGATGGCAGCACGCTCCTCGTTCGCGGGGGCGAACTCGATCAGGACGTTCTCACGGCCGATGCGCTCAGGTATCACGCGATCTATGGAACCTATGGCGTATCGGTCTTTGCGGTGCGCGACCTCACTCTCGATGAGATGGCCCAGCAGGTCCCGCTGGTGCGCTTCCGCATCCTGACCCTCCTCACGGCCGGGGCGCTGAGCGGCCGCGGCGTGCGCCTTGAGCCCACTGGCCGGAATGTGCGGCACTACACCATCAGCTTCGATGACCTGGCGCAGGGCGTGAAGGCGCTCGTCGGCGCGGAGCACCGGGTCATGACCAATCCGTACCACGGCGGGTAGCCTGGTTCGCGAAGGAGACGTGATGGAACCGGAGATCGACCTGGTGGCGGACCTCAACGCCGAGGACGATGACGGCCTGGGGTGGTCAACGCTGGCCGACGCCCGTGACGTCGCGAGCGTGCGACCCGGCATGATGCTCGTGGCTGGCAATCAGGCCGCCCGGGCCGTAGTCCGCGTGGTGGCCGTCGACCCGGACGGGCAGGTGCACTTCACCGTGCTGCCCGGCGCCGTGGAGAAGAATCGCCATCTCATCGGGCGCCGGGTGCTGGCCTAAGCCTGACAGACCCCGCCGGTCGGCCCAGGCCGCCCGGGCCGACCAGGCGAGCAGCGCGACCTGGCCGGACTGTCAGAGCTGGGCGGTCCACTCTATGGTCAGGGTGTCGGCTTCGCCAGTATCAGTGATCGTTTGCCGCTTGGTATCCCTCACGCAAATCGCGGGAAAACGGTCACCATCATGCGAGTCGCGCCGCGACTTCACCACCGAAGATGAGATGCAGGCGGTTCTAGACGCGCGCATCCTCGCTGCGGTACGCAATCTGGCCTAGATGACGCCCAGATGCTGGACACGCACCACCAGCACGACGTCGTCCCGGTAGTCCTCCAGGAACCAGATCAGCCATGAACCCTCACCGTAGGCCTTCAGGCCGGAGACGGCCTCTCGAAGATCGAAGGGCGAACCGATCCGGCGAACGCCAACGGCGTCGGCAATCCGCGCGGCCAGGGCCTCGACCTCGGCGATCTGCCCTGACGTGAGACCGCCGACGACACCAGGTGCGTCAGGGACGTACTCCCACGTCCAGTCGCTCACGTGGTCGCCGACTCCGCCCGGCGCAGGATCTCGCTGATCTCGGCCGCCGCCGCCCGCCGCGCATGGCGGTCCGCGGACTCCGCGACGACGCGCTCGCAGTCACGCAACCGGGCGGCCAGCGCCGGCCAGCGCTCAACCGCCACCCAGGTCCACCAGTGCTCCACGAAGTACCTCGCTGGCAGCAGGCTGTACTCATCCCGCGCCCGGGCCGTGGCAGCCGTCCAGTCAGACTCGAACTTCGCCAGCGCAGCAGCATCGAGCTTGGCCACAGCCGCCCGCAGCGCCGCCGGATCTCGCTCAGGAAGCGGCACGACTGGCTGCTGCCCACCCTCAGGCGTCGCGGTCATGACGTCGAGTGTAGGCCGACCGGGCCTCATGAGCGCGTCCGGACAGATCCCGCCCCACCCAGCCTCCGGGCATGCCCGTTGCTGGTCCCGGTGATCGTGTCCGATGTGCCATCGCTATCGAAATCGCGGAACGGCCGCGATCACGGTCGGTCATGCCGCGACCCCGGCCTACCAGCGCGGGGCCGGGTACAGGATCGTCTTGGGCTCGGTGAAGGCGTCCATCGGGTACCGGCCGCCGACCCGGCCGCGCCCGCTCACGCTGCCCGCCCGGCCGCCGAACGGCAGGTGCGACTCCCACAGGTTGGTCGACGCGTTGATGTTCACCCACCCGGCCCGGGCCCGCTCGGCGAACGCCAGCCCGCGCTCCAGGTCGCCGGTGAACACCGCCGCCGTCAGCCCGAACGGCGACGCGTTGGTCAGCTCCAGCGCCTGCTCGGCCGACGCCACCTCCACCACCGGCACCACCGGGCCGAACGTCTCCTCGCGCTCGATGAGCATCCCCGGCGTGACCCCGTCCAGCACGGTCGGCTCCGCGTACAGCCGGGTCGGGAACCCCTCAGCCCGCCGTCCCGCCGCAGCACACCCGCGCCCCGCCAGCTACCGCGTCAGCCACGTGCCGGTCGAACTTGGCCGCGGTCGGCTCGTTGTTCAGCGGCCCCATCGTGGTGGCGTCGTCGAACGGGTCGCCGAGCTGGATGCCGGCCACCGTCGCGGCCACCACCGCCTCGGTGAACTCCCGCGCGATGGCCGCCTCGACCAGGAACCGCTCGCCCGCCGTGCAGCTCTGGCCCGCGCACAGGTAGGCCGCCTCCAGCGCGGCCGTCGCGGCCTGCTCCACGTCCGCGTCGGCCAGGATCACCATCGGCCCGTTCCCGCCCAGCTCCAGGAGCTGGGCCTTGCCCGCCGCCCGCACGGCAACGCTGCCCCCGGTCTCCACCGACCCGACGAAGCCGACGCCCGCCACCCGCGGGTGCCCGGCCAGCGCGTCGCCGACCACCGGCCCCGGCCCGGACACGAAGTTCAGCACCCCGGCGGGCAGGCCCGCGCCGGCCAGCACCTCGGTCAGCACCGCGCAGCACGCCGTCGTGGTCGGCGCCGGCACCCAGACCACCGTGTTGCCCGCCGCCAGGGCGGGAGCGAAGATCTCCGCGCCCATCGTGTACGGCCAGTTCCACGGGCTGATCACGCCGACCACGCCCAGCGGCACCCGCCGGACCAGCACCCGGCGGCCCGCCGACGCGGACGGCGGGATCTGCCCGGCGAGCCGCTGGCCGTCGGCGGCCGCCATCCGGAAGTAGACGCTCGAGCTCGTCCACCTCGTCATACGCCTCGGCCAGCGGCTTGCCCTGGTCGCGGGTCAGCACGTCGGCCAGCTCGTCCCGGTGGACGCCGATGGCGGCGGCGGCCCGCTCGCAGGCCGCCGCCCGGTCGAACGCCGAGGCCGCCGCCCACTCCGGCCACGCCGCCGCGGCGGCGTCCACCGCCGCGTCCACGTCGCCTGGCCCGCCGATCGCGGTCCGGGCGAAGACCTCCCCGGTGGCCGGGCTGACCGCGTCCGCGCTGCCGCCCGAGCCCGGCCGCCACGCCCCGCCTATATACAGAAGGTGCTCCCGCACGCGTCCCCCTCCGGTCCGGTACCGAACGCCCAGGCTAGATCGCGGTGCAGGCCCGCCCCAGGTCGGCCAGCATCTCGGGGCGCAGGCGGAACTCCGGCCCGGACACCGAGAGCGCCGCCACGCACCCGCCGCCGCTGTCGAAGACCGGGGTGGCCACCGCGACCAGCCCGTCCTCCAGTTCGCTGACCGCCGTGGCGAACCCGTTGACCCGGACCGCGGCCAGCTCGGCGGCCAGGGCGGCCGGGCTGGTGATCGTGTGCTTGGTGTAGCGCTCCAGGTCGCCGGGCACCGGGATGCTGCCGTAGGCCAGCAGCACCTTGCCGTTGGCCACGGCGTGCGGCCGGGTGCGCCGCCCGATCCACCCGCTGGAGCAGCTCAGGATGAACGTAGCCGGAATCTCGGCCACGTTCAGGATGCCGGTGCCGTCCGGGATGGCCAGATTGATCGTCTCGCCGGTCTGCCGGGACAGCTTCTCCATGGCGGGCCGCATCGCCTCGACGAAGTCCAGGCCCCGCAGCGCCAGCGTGCCCAGCCGGATAGTCTCCAGGCCGAGGCGGTAGCGGCGGCCGTGCCGGGACAGCAGGCCGGCCCGCTCCAGCACCGCGGCCAGCCGCGATGCCGTCGACTTGTGCACGCCGATGCGCTGGGCCATCTCGGTGACGCCCTGCTCCGGCCGGGACTCGTCGAAGCTGGTGAGCAGCGCGAGCACCCGCTCGGCTGACTGGTAAGTTGCCCCCCCTGCAACAGGGTTCTGTGACACGCGACAAGAATGGGCGGAAACGGTGCGGAAAGTCAACCGCAATCCGGTTCCCGTGTCCAAGCTGCGCTGTATTGTGCCCGTGACACCAGGCGTCACCGTAGTACCAGAACCTTCCGGTCCGGGGGAGTGCAGTCATGGGAACCACCACGCCGGGCGCCGGCCAGGGAGCCAGCGGGGGGACCGGCGGGGCGACCGGCCCGGCCGATGACCCGCTCCCCGAGGCCCTGCGCCTGGCCCGCGGCGCCGCCGAGGCGGGCCTCGGCCTGAAGCTGCTCGGCGGCCTGGCCGTGCGGGTCATCTGCCCCGGCTTCCCGCCCCGGCTGCGGGCCGGCCAGGACATGGACTTCGCCTGCCTGAGCAAGGGCCGCAAGAATGTCGTCGCCTACCTGGAGCGCAGCGGCTGCCAGCCGGACAAGCGGTTCAACAACCTGAACGGCGACCGGCAGATGTACTTCAACGCCCCGTCCGGGCGGCCGATCGACGTCATGGTGAACCAGCTGGTCATGTGCCACACGCTCGACTTCCGGCCCTCGTTCGGCGCCCTGCCCCACACCGTGGACGCCATCGACGTGCTGCTGTCCAAGCTGCAGATCGTCGAGCTGAACGAGAAGGACGCCTGGGACATCTTTCACCTGCTGTCTGGCGTCCGCGTGGCCGACGGCCGTTCAACTGGAGGGACGCCGGTCCTGGATACCGGCCGGTTCGCGCGCCTGCTCGGCGCGGACTGGGGCTGGTGGCGGACCGTTACCGGGAACCTGGCCAGGCTGCCGGCGCTGGCCGGCGACAAGCCGGGCCTGCTGCCGCCCGGCGCGCCCTATGACCCGCTGGAACAGGCCCGGGCGCTGGCCGGGGTGGCCGAGGCCGCGCCGAAGGGGGTCAAGTGGAAGCTCCGCGCCAACGTGGGGGACCGGGTCCGCTGGTATGAGCTGCCCGAGGAAGTGGATCACTGATCCGGGACGGGCGGTAAGCGACATGCGGGTGCTTGACGGCCAGTTGCAGCGGATGCTACACCGTTGCACAGGAAGCGCGGCAAAGGCTGCAAAGGCACTGATGCGCCCATGAAGATATTTTTTGCCACCGATATCCACGGCTCCGAGGTGTGCTGGCGGAAGTTCCTCAACTCCGCCGCCTTCTACAAGGCCGACATGGTCGTGCTCGGCGGCGACGTGACCGGCAAGGCCATGGTCCCCATCGTCGCCCACACCGGGTACTGGCAGGCGACGGTCCGGGGGCAGGCCTTCCGGCTCGAGTCGCGCCAGGAACTGGAGGCGCTGCAGACCCGGATCCGCAACAGCGGCTTCTACCCCGCGCTGGTCACCCCGGATGAGCTGCAGCACCTCAGCCAGGAGGAGGGCGCGGTCGACCGGCGGTTCACCACCGAGATGATCAGCTCGCTGGACCGCTGGCTGGACATGGCCGACGGCAAGCTCAAGGGCGGCCAGATCCCGTGCATCGTCAACGGCGGCAACGATGACATCTGGGAGATCGATGACGTTATCGAGTCGTCGCCGTGCGTGAGCTTCGCGGAGGGCAAGGCGCTGGACCTGGACGGCTTCCACCTGGTGTCGATGGGCTGGACCAACCCGACCCCGTGGGACACGTTCCGCGAGGCGCCGGAGTCGGAACTGGCGGCCAAGATCGACGCGGTCGCGGCTCAGGTGCCCGACATGGAGCGCACGATCTTCAACTTCCACGCCCCGCCGTACGGGACCGGCCTGGACGAGGCCCCCGCGCTGGACGCCAGCCTGCGCCCGACGCACGGCGGCGCGGTCATGAAGCCAGTGGGCTCCACCGCCGTCCGGGACGCCATTAACAGGTACCAGCCACTGCTGTCGGTACACGGCCATATCCATGAGAGCCGCGGCATTAAGCGGATGGGCCGGACCATGGCCATCAACCCCGGCAGCGTGTACGGCGACGGCGTACTGCAGGGCGCGGTCATCGACCTGGACCCCAAAAAGGGCAAGGTCTCGAAGTATCTCCTGGTTAACGGATAAGTAACCCACGCCCAGGCGGCGGCAACCCGGCAGTATTAGGCGCTTAGCACAGGAACACCGCAGACCGCACGAGCGGGCGAGATCTGGCACATGTTTGCGCCAACATCCCGTGCGCGCACGGGGGAACCCCCAACCGGGCTGCCGGGGCCGCCCCCCGTCAGCCCATGAGCTGAGAGGCAGACATGGCGACGGAATCCATCGGAGAGACTCCGACACTGTTCCTCAGGAAGGCGACCGGCCTGGTGCGCGGCTGGTCGGTGCGGGACTCGATCATCTACGCGGCGCTGGCCACCAACTTCGTCACGCTGGGGATCTACGAGTTCACCTTCGCCGGCCCGGCGTTCCCCAAGGGCCAGATGATCACGTCCATCGTGATCTCCGGCGTGCTGGTCTCGTTCCTGGTCATCGCCTACGCCGGCCTGGTCGTCACCATCCCGCGGGCCGGCGGTGACTACGTCTGGCAGACCCGCATCCTGGGCAGCGGCCTGGGCTTCGTGATGGCCGCCACCGGGTGGTGGTTCATCCTGTGGCTGTGGGCGCCGATCTACGGCAACATCCTGGCCGTCCAGCTGTTCCAGCCCTTGTGGGCCACGCTGAAATGGACCTGGCCGAACGGCGGGGCCGTGTGGTTCGGCTCGCACACCGGGGTCTTCGTGGTCACCGTCATCACCATCGCCATCGCGGGCGTGCTGGTGTCGATCGGCATGGCGGGCTACGCCCGGATCCAGCGCTGGTGCTTCCTGGGCGGGCTGGTTGCGTTCGCCGTGATTGCAGTGCTGCTGCTGACCCACTCCCAGGCCGACTTCATCAGCTCGTTCAACGCCCAGGCCCACAAGCTGTTCGGGCTCAACAACGCCTATGGCGCCACCCAGGCGGCCGCGGCCAAGGACGGCTTCGTCGCGCCCAGGCTGGGCTTCGGCCCGCTCGGCCCGACCCTGCTGCTGGTGCCGGCCATGATGTTCTTCATCCTGTGGCCGAACTGGGGCGCCACCCTGTACGGCGAGATCCGCGGGGCCAGCGACTTCAAGCGCGTGTTCCTCGGCATGTTCTCCGGCCTGTGGATCACCGTCGCGCTGTCGGTCGTCTTCCTGCTGCTGGCCGCGCACACCTTCGGCTGGGCGTTCTACCAGCAGTCCAACGCGACCAGCTTCGCCGGCAACCAGCCGCTGCCGATCTGGCCCTACCCGGTGCTGTTCGCCGGCTGGCTGATCAACAACACCGCGGTCCAGGTCATCCTGATCCTGGCCATGAGCCTGTGGTTCTTCGGCTGGGTGGGCACGCTGTTCCTGTCCTCCACCCGGGTGATCTTCGCCGCCGCCTTCGACCGGGTGCTCCCGGACCGGGCCGCCGAGGTCAGCGAGAAGCGGAAGGTTCCGGTCTACTCGCTGATCCTGATGCTGCTGCCCGCGGTGGCGCTGGCCGCGGTGTACGCCTACAACGGCACGTTCCGCACCTACACCCTGGACGCGACGCTGGTCATCGCGGTGACCTACTTCTTCAGCGCGATCGCCGTGGTCATCCTGCCGTGGCGCAAGCCGGACCTGTGGGCGGCGTCCCCGGCCAGCCGGATCAAGGTTGCGGGCGTGCCGATCGTGCCGCTGGCGGGCTGGGTCACCATCGCCTTCCTCGGCTTCGACCTGTACGAGTGGCTGACCAACGGCAACTACTTCGTCAACAACAAGGGCTCCCTGATCTACATGGGAGCCATGTACGTGCTGGGCATCGTCATTTACCTGACGGCCCGGTTCGTGCGCGCCCGCCAGGGCATTGACCTGGGCCTGATCAACAAGGAGATCCCGGTCGAGTAGCCCGCGACCGCTCCGGCACCGGCCAGGACCCGTGCGCCACCGCGCGGGGCCTGGCCGGCGGCGCCTCCACGGCAAACCATTGACCGGCACAATGACCGGACCGGCCTACCGCTCAAACCGGCAGAAAGCAGCGCCCCCATGAACGACTCCCCGAGCCGGGCCAGCGCCGTCATCATCGGCGCGGGCATCGTCGGCAACAGCCTGGCCTACCATCTGGCCCGGCTGGGCTGGACCGAGCTGATCCTGGTGGACAAGGGCCCGATGCCCAACCCCGGCGGCTCGACCGGCCACGCCTCCAACTTCATCTTCCCGATCGAGTACAGCAAGATGATGATGGAGCTGACCCGGGACAGCACCGAGCAGTACCAGGAGCTGGGGGTCTTCACCGAGAGCGGCGGCATCGAGGTGGCCCGCACCCCGGAGCGGATGACCGAGCTGCGGCGGCGCTGCACGGCGGCCCGGGCGTGGGGCATCCCGGCCGCGCTGCTCACCCCCGGCGAGGTCGGCAAGCTGGTGCCCTACCTCGATGAGTCGGTGATCCTGGGCGGCGCTCACTTCCCGACCGTCGGCGTGGTCGACTCGCTGCGGGCCGGGACGCTGATGCGCGAGCAGGCCCAGCAGCTAGGCGCGCTGCAGGTGCTGGCCGGCGCCGAGGTCACCGCCATCGACACGACCGCCGACGGCCGGGTCAGCGGGGTGCGCACCAACCGCGGCGACATCGAGACCGAGGTCGTGGCCATCTGCTGCGGGGTGTGGAGCCCGAAGGTGGCCGCGCTGGCCGGGGCGCGGATCCCGCTCACCCCGATCGTGCACCAGATGATCAGCGTCGGCCCGGTCCCGCTGTTCGCCGACACCACCGGGGAGATCGAGTACCCCATCATCCGGGACGTGGACACCAACATGTACGAGCGCCAGCACGGCGGCGACCTCGAGGTCGGGTCCTACGCGCACCGGCCGATCATCGTGACGCCGGCCGACATCCCGTCGAACGAGCAGGCCGTGCTGTCGCCGACCGAGATGCCGTTCACCCCCGATGACTTCGACCCCCAGCTGGCCCAGGCCCTGGAGCTCATGCCGGACCTGCTCGGCGACGAACGCGTCGGCATCCGCTACGCCATCAACGGCCTGATCTCGATGACCCCGGACGGCCACCCGCTGCTGGGCGAGAGCCCGGAGGTGCCCGGCCTGTGGTCGGCCGCGGCGAGCTGGATCAAGGAAGGGCCGGGCGTCGGCCGGGCCGTGGCCGAGTGGATGAGCGGCGTCACCCCCGAGGTCGACATCCGCGAGGCCGACATCGCCCGGTTCTACGGCCACCAGAAGACCACCGCCCACGTCGAGGCCCGGGCGCGCGAGGGCTTCAACAAGATGTACGGCATCGTGCACCCGGCCGAGCAGTGGGAGTCCGGCCGGCCGCTGCGGCTGAGCCCGGTCTACGAGCGGGAGCGCGCGCTCGGCGCGGCGTTCGTCGAGACGGCCGGCTGGGAGCGGCCCCACTGGTACGCCTCGAACGAGAACCTGCTCGACCGCTACGCCGGGCGGCTCATGGAGCGCACCGGCGAGTGGGAGTCGCGCTGGTGGTCACCGATCATCAACGCCGAGCACCTGGCCCTGCGCGACGCCGCCGGGCTGGTCGACCTCACCGCGTTCGCGGTGTTCGACGTGTCCGGGCCGGGCGCCCTGCGCACCGTGCAGTCGGTCGCCGTGGCCCAGATGGACGTGGCTCCCGGCCGCGTCGTCTACACCTCGCTGCTGGACGAGGCGGGCGGCTTCGTCGGCGACCTGACCATCATGCGGCTGGGCCCGCAGCGGTTCCGGGTGGTGACCGGGGGCGCCACCGGCATGTCGGACCTCAAGTGGTTCGCTGACCACCTGCCCGATGACGGCACCGCCACGATCACCGACCTGACGTCGGCGTGGACCACGCTGGGCCTGTGGGGCCCCGCGCCCGCGCCATCCTGGCCGCGATCACCAGCGCCGACGTGTCGCACGAGGGCTTCGGTTTCGGTACCTGCCGCGAGATCGAGGCGGCCGGCGCTGACCGTGCTGGCCTCGCGCATCTCCTACGTCGGCGAGCTGGGCTGGGAGCTGCACGCGCCGATCGAGGCCGGGCGCCCGGCTGTGGGACGCGCTGCGCGAGGCGGGCACGCCCGCCGGGCTGGTCCCGGTCGGCATCGGCGTGTACGGCACCACCGCCCGGCTGGAGAAGGGCTACCGGGCCTACGGCGCCGAGCTCGACGGCCACTACAGCCTGATCGAGGCGGGCATGGCCCGGCCCCGGGTCAAGGCCCAGGACTTCACCGGCAAGGCCGCGTACCTGGCCCAGCGGGCCGCCCCGCCCGCCGCCACCCTGTGCACGCTCACGGTCGACGACCACGCCAGCGCGTCCGGCGAGCTTCGCTACATGCTCGGCGGCGAGCCGATCCTGACCCGCGACGGCGAGTCGCTGGCCGACAGCCGGGGCCGCACCTCCTACGTGACCAGCGCCGGGTCCGGCCCGTCGGTCGGCCAGCACCTGCTGATGGCCTACCTGCCGCCCGAGCAGGCCGTGGCCGGCACGCCGCTCGCGGTCGAGTACCTGGGCGAGCGCTACCCGGTCACCGTGGCCGTCGCCGGGGCCACGCCCCTGTTCGACCCGGCCAACGACCGGATCCGCAGCTGACATGGACATCGCGGTCTGCGTCAAGCGCGTCCCGCAGGTCGGCGGCCGGGTCGTGATCACCGCCGACGGCCAGGACGTCGACACCCGGATGTCCGGCTTCGCGGTCAGCCCGCACGAGGAATGCGCGGTCGAGGAGGCGGTCCGCCTGACCGAGGCCGAGGGCGGCACCGTCACCGTGATCACCCTCGGCCCTCCCGAGGCGGCCGGGCAGCTTCGCGACATGCTGGCCCTAGGTGCCCACCAAGCCCTTCTCCTCGAAACGGACGGGCACGAGTGGGGCCCATCGCCACCGCGGCGGCCATCGCCGAGGCGGCCCGCGAGCGGTCCTTTGACCTCATGCTGTTCGGCAACGAGGCGGCCGACACCGGCGGCTACCAGGTCGGCATCCGGGTCGCCCGCGCCCTGCACCGCCCGTGCGTGACCGGCATCAAGGAACTGGCCCGCACGGCCGGCGGCCTGCGGGCCAGCCGCGAGTACCGCGGCGCCCGCGAGTCCTACGACCTGCCGCTGCCCGCCGTGGTCGGCGTCAAGGAGGGCATCAACCTGCCCCGCTACCCGTCACTGCCCGGCCGCCTGCGCGCCAGGCGGGCCCCGGTCGAGACGATCACCCCGCACTGGCAGCCCGAGGGCCTGCGCAAGGAACGCCTCCGCGTCCCCGCCGAGACCCGCACCCGGGCCGAGATCCTGGGCACCGGCACCGACGCGGTCCCCGCGCTGCTCACCCTCCTGGCCGACCTGGGGGTGCTGCCATGACCGTCCTGTGCCTGGTCGAGTACGACGCGGCCGGCCCGGCCGACGCCTCCCTGCGCGCCCTGACCCTGGCCCGCGACCTGGCCGCCTCCGCCGGCGGCGAGGTAGCGGCCGTCCTGTTCGCCGCCGACGCCGGCCCCGGGGCCGTGCCCGCGGCGGACCCGCCCGCCGGGGACTCGCCTGCGGCGGTGTGGCCTGCCGGGGACTCGCCTGCGGCGGACCTGCTCGCCGCGGACTCGCCCGCCGGGGACGTGCCGGTGGCGGAGCGGCCTGCCGGTGACTCGCCTGCCGGGCCGTCGCCGGGCGCGGAGTTGCCGCTCGCGGCGCTGGCCGGGTTCGGCTTGGCCAGCGCCTGGGTGGTGCGGGCCGGGTCCGGGTACGCGCCCGCCGCCTGGGCGCGGGGCCTGGCTGAGCTGGCCGTGACCCGGGCCGCCGCCGCCGTCGTGGCGGCCGCCACCGACCGGGGCAGCGAGGTGCTGGCCCACCTCGGCGCGATCACCGGCCAGCCGGTGGCGGCCGGCTGCGTCAGCGCCCGGTTCGTCTCGCCCGGCCTGGCCGAGCTCACCCGGCACCGCTGGGGCGGCAGCCTGCTCGAGGACGCCACGCTGGAGGCGTCGCTGGCCCTGCTCACCGTCGCGGACACCGTCCCCGCGCGACCCGGGCCGGCGCTGGCTGAGGTGGTGACACAGGCGTTCTGCCCGGAACTGGAGCCTGCCGACCAGCAGGTCCGCGCGGTCGAGTCGGCCGCGCCGGGCGGCGGCGCCTCCCTGGCCACCGCGCGGGTCGTGGTCGGCGGCGGCCGCGGCGTGGGCGGCCCGGAGGGGTTCGCGGTGCTGGAGGAACTGGCCGGGCTGCTGGGCGGAACGGTGGGCGTGTCCCGGGTGGTGACCAGCCAGGGCTGGCGGCCGCACCGCCAGCAGGTCGGCCAGACCGGCACCAAGATCTCCCCGGAGCTGTACCTGGCCTGCGGGATCAGCGGCGCCATCCAGCACCTGGCGGGCTGCCAGGGCGCGAAGCACATCGTGGCGGTCAACACCGACCCGGACGCCCCGATCATCGCCCGGGCCGAGTACGCCGTCATCGGTGACCTCAGCCAGGTCCTCCCGGCCCTGGTCGCCGCGATCCGCGCCCGCTCCGCGGGCACCTAGAAGCGCCCGACGCCCCGCCCCGCCGCCCGACGCCCCGCTACACCGGCCGATGCCCGCCCCGCCGCCCGATGCTCCCGCCCCGCCGCCCGATGCCCCGCCCCGCCGCCCGATGCTCCCGCCCCGCCGCCCGATGCTCCCGCCCGCCGCCCGATGCCCCCGCCCCGCCGCCCGATGCTCCCGCCCCGCCGCCCGATGCCCCCGCCACGGCGCGCGACGCCCGCCACGCCGCCGACGCCCCCGCCTCCACACCCCACCGGGGCCAGCCCTGCGCCGCCAGGCCCCGCCGACCATGATCGTGACCGTTTTTCCGGGTGGATCGCCCGGACAATCGGTCACGATCATGGCGGGCCGCCGACTGCGCGGGGTACGGCGCGCTATGGGCGGGCCAGCGCGGCGCGGGCCAGCCGGACGGCGGGGGAGAACCGGCCCCGGACCGGCAGGTGGTCCGAGCCGACCGGGCCAGCACCGCGGCGTCCAGGCAGGTGACGCGCGGGCTGGCCAGCAGGTGGTCCAGCTGGACCACGGGCATGTCGGCCGGGAACGTCCGGCCCCGGACCGTCGGGGCGTAGCCGCCCGCCACCCAGGTCGCCACCCGGGGCATGTTCAGGTCCCCGGCGATCACCGTCGGGGCGGGCTTCCGGAGCAAATGCTGGGTCAGCCGGTACAGCTGGGCCGGGCTGTTCAGGCGGGGCGACAGGTGCGTGCAGGCCAGCCGGAGCTGCCATCCGCTCGGCGCGGTCACCGAGCAGATCAGCGAGGCCCGCCCGATCAGGTCGCCGGGGGCCTGGCCCAGGTTCAGGGTCTCCCAGCCGGTCACCGGCAGCCGGCTGATCACGGCGATGCCCCAGTTGCCCCGGTCCTCGACCGGGGCGATGCCCAGGTCGGCCAGCGACATGTCCGAGCTGAGCCGGGTCCGGATCAGCCGGGCGCCCAGTCGCCGGGCGGCCGCGGCCACCTGGTCCGTCCCGTTCGTCGCGTCCGCCGGGTCCGCCCCGTCGTCGGTGGTCCACCAGGCTTCCTGCACGGCGATGACGTCGGCGTCCAGGCCGGTGAGGGCGGCGGCCACGTCGAACGGCCGCCCGTTACCGCTGACCCCGCCGTGCAGGTTCAGGCTGGCGATGGTCACCGTCGCGCCTCGCGAGGTGATCAGCGCCGGGTCCACGGGCACAGCCTAGGCCGTGCCGCGCCCGGCCCCGGCGGCCCGTCCCCGCCGAGAATCAGCCATTAGTTATACACAGCTTTCTGTGGACGGCCGGTGGATAACTGGCCGGAGCAGGGGATAAACACCGGGCATATTGTGGATGGACAGCAGGTCGTGCGCGGGTGAACGCGAGCCGCTGTCAGGGAAACGCGAGGCGCGGCTACCGGCCGCCGGCCGTGCCGCCGCCGGGCCCGGTTCCGGTGGCCACGGGATCGGCCCCGCCAGTGGGCTCTCCCGGGCCTAAGTACCCGGGGCCTGACTGCCCGGGTCCTGACTGCCCGTGGCCTGACGGCCCCGGCCCTGACTGCCCGTGGCCTGACGGCCCCGGCCCTGACTGCCCGTGGCCTGACGGCCCCGGCTCGGGGTGCTCCGCCGTCTCGGCGTCCTCAGCGTCGGCGTCCTCAGCGTCGGCGTCTGTAGTGTCGGCGTACGCAGCGTCGGCGACGGCCAGGACGATCCCGCCCGCCGGGTCCCGGCCCGTCGGCACGATCAGCGCCGGGGCCGCCGTGGCCTGCCAGGCCTCGCGGATCAGCACCTGGATCGCGCCCGCGCTCGGGATGGCCAGCAGCGCCGCCACGAACGCGCCGAAGATGCCCCCGATCCAGCTGCCGATCGAGGCGCCGACCAGGATCGACACCAGCACCAGCAGCGGGTTCACCTTGACCGTCCGGCTCATGATGACCGGGTTCAGCACGTGGTTCTCGACCTGCGTGTAGATGAGGAACACCACCAGCGTGATGATGCCGGCCGTGCAGTGAGTGGCCGACCGCGAACAGCACCACCGGGATGCCCGCCAGCGCCCCGCCGATCATGGGCAGGAAGTCCACCAGCGCTACCCACAGCGCCCACAGGAACGGGAACGGGACGCCCAGCGCCAGCAGCGTGACCAGCACCACGACCCCGGCGATCAGCGAGGTCAGGAAGTTGCCCAGCATGTAGCCGGACACCGACTGGCTGACCTCGCGGGCAATCCGGCTGTACCGGTCGGCCCGGCTCGGCGCCATCAGGCCGAGCAGGCCGTCCTTCATCTTGGTCCCCTCCAGCAGCAGGAGGAGCACCAGCACGAAGATGGTGAGCAGGGCCAGCAGCAGCGAGAACGCGCCCTTGCCCAGGGACAGGGCCGGCTTGGCCAGGCCCTGCCCGACATTGATCAGCCGGGGCGCGTTGGACTGCACCCACTTCTGGACGTGATAGCGGCGCACCAGGCGCCCGATCCAGCCCCGGCCGTGCTCGGCGTCGCGCACGTACGACGGCAGCGAGTCGGCCAGGTGGGTCACGCCGTTGACCAGCGGATAGCCGAACGCCGCGGCCAGCCCCACGAACACGGCCAGCCCGAGCAGCGTGACGATGGCCACGGCCACCCCGCGCCGCCGGATGCCGACCCGCTTCAGCGCCACGACCAGCGGGTTCAGCAGCAGCGCCACGAAGCCCGCCACCACCAGCAGCAGGATGATCTCGCGCAGGTGGTACACCACCTTGGCGGCCAGGTAGGCCAGCGCCACGACCGCGATGGTGACCAGGATGGTCGGCAGCGGGATGCCGCGAGCCTCGGCGGCCCGGCGCAGCCGCGCCCGCCGCAGGCCGACCGGCCCCTGCTCGCCGGAATCGGTATCCATGCCGCCATCATCCCAGTGCGAGGCGCCGGCGCGCGCCGCCTCGCGGCGCCCGGTTCCGGCGCTGCCCCATCGGGCAGTCGCTGCCCCTTCGGGCAGTCCGCGCCCATCGCGCCGCCCGCCACCCCAGGTCCGCCCGTGTCTGGCCTGGCTACCGTGACCGGGCTCACCTGGCTGCCTAGGCCCAGCCTGCCGTACCGTCGAGCCGTGAACGCATCCGAGGCGTCCGAGCCGCCGGAGCCGCCGGCCGACGCTCCGCCCCCGATCCGGCAGGCCGGCCCGGCCCGGGCGCCTGACCCAGGCCGGCCGTCTGAGCCAGGCCGGGCGTCCGGCCCGGCCCGGCCGTCTGACCCGCTGCCGTCGTTAAGGCCGCCGCGGCCGGGCGGCCCCGGCGAGCCCGGCCGAGCACGCGGCCCGGCTGATGGAGTGGCAGGGCTACCTGTGCCGGCGGATGGGCAGCCCGCTGTACGCCGGCCTGCTGCCGCTGATCGCCGCTGACGTGCGCCAGGGCGGGCCGACCGTGGTGCTGCTGGAGGGCTACCTGGACGAGCCGGTCTCCAGCGCCCTGCCGCTGCGCCTGCTGGGCGCGGCCCACGCGCTGGCCCTGACCGGGCAGGCCCCGGACCTGGCCGCCTGCTACCCGTCGGCCGGCGGCTCGGCCAATGCCGGTCCGGACGCCACCTGGGCCGCACTGCGGCAGGTGCTGACCGAGCGCGGGCCGTTCGTCCGCGACTGGCTTCGCCGCCCGCCGCAGACCAACGAGCCCGCCCGCGGCGCGGTGCTCATCGGCGGGCTGCAGCACATCGCCGCGCAGGCCAGCCTGCCCGTCCGCCTGATCGAGATCGGGGCCAGCGCGGGCCTGAACCTGCGGGCCGACCACTTCCGGGTGGACGGCGAGACCGGCCACTACGGTGCCTGGCGCTCTCCCGTGGTGCTGACCGGGGCCTGGCGAGGCACGGCCCCGCCCGCCGTGCCGTTTCAGATCGTGGAACGGTCCGGTGGCGATCTCGATCCGATCGACCCGGTCAGCTATGACGGCAGCCTGCGGCTCACCGCGTTCGTCTGGCCGGACCAGGCCGCCCGGCTGGACCGGCTGCGCGGCGCCCTGGCCCTGGCCCGCATCGTGCCGGCCGACCTGCGGCAGGAGCCGGCCACCGGCACGCTGGCCCGGACCCGGCTGCGCGAGGGCACCTGGACCGTCGTCTGGCACTCCGCCATGATCGAGTACCTCGACCCGGCCCAGCAGGCCGAGGTGGCCGCGGGCGTCGCCGTGCTGGGCGCCGCCGCCACCGACACCGCGCGGTTCGCCTACCTGACGCTGGAGCCCGCCCCGGAGCCCGGCCCGTTCCCGGTCACGCTGACCACCTGGCCCGGCGCCGCCCGGCGCGTCCTGGGCCACGCCTCGCCCCACGGCATGCCGGTCACCTGGCAGCCGGCGGCACCCGGCAGGCCTGGCTGACCCGGCTGGCCAGCCGCTTAGTAGCCGGCGGCCGGGTCGACCAGCCCGGTCAGGGCGGTGCCGGCGGCGAACGCGGCCACGTTGCGGGCGATCCGGATGTTGAGCATGCGCTCGATCATCTCCGCGGTGTCGGCGGTGTGCGGCGTGATGATGCAGTTGTCCAGGCCCCACAGCGGGTGGCCGTCGGGCAGCGGCTCCGGGTCGGTCACGTCCAGCGCCGCGCCGCCGATGACCCGGCCGCGCAGCGCCTCGACCAGCGCGCCGGTGTCCACGTGCGGGCCGCGGGCCACGTTGACCAGCCAGGCGTCGCGGCGCATGGCGGCCAGCTCGGCCCGGCCGACGATGCCCGTGGTGGCCGGCGTCAGGGCCAGCGCCACGAACACCACCAGCGCGTCGGGCAGGGCCTCGCGCAGCCGGGTGACCTGCACCGTCCGCACCGCGCCCGGCACCTCGCCCGGCCTGGCGGCGGACCACCGTCACCCGCGCCCGCATCGGCGTGAGCAGGCTGATCAGGCTGGCCGCGATGCCGCCGCCGCCCAGGATCGTGACCGGCTGGTCGTACAGGCTCACCCCGGCCGCCTCGCCCCAGGACCGCGCCGTCACCCGCTCGGGCAGCACCCGCAGCCCGGCCATGGCCAGCATCAGCGCGTGCTCGGCGACCGGCTCGGCGTAGGCGCCCTTGGCGCACGTCCAGGTCCGGGCCGGGTCCAGCAGGCCGGCGGCGGCCATCTGCTCCACGCCGGCGAACGGAAGCTGCACCCACCGCGCGGCGGGCGCCGCCGCCAGCGCCGCCCGCAGCCCGTCCACATCGTGCCGGGTCCAGCCAGACCAGCGCCTGCGCGGCGCCGTCGCGCCGGCACGATCTCGCCGCCCGCGGCCCGGACCGCGCTCGACCGTGGACTCCCGAGGGAAAGGCCCGATCGCGATGCGTGGCTTGCTCACGCCCGTGACCTTAGTACCCGGCCGTAGACTCCCGGTCATGGACCTGCGCGACGCCACGCTCATGATCCTCGCCGAGTCGGCCGCCTGCCCCAGCGTCGCCCGGCTCGCCCGGCAGGCCTGCGACGAGCTGGCTGCTGAGGGCGAAGCCGGCCGCCAGGTGCTGCGCGACCTGATCGACGAGGCCAGCGGGAAAGGCGTGCTCCGGGCCATCGCGGCCAAGCACAGCCCCACCGCGTTCGAGGCCATCCTCGGCCCGGTCCTCCGCGAGGTCGACCGCCAGAACCCGCCCCCGCCGCGCCAGGCCCGGCCGCCCGGCCCGGCGGCCCGGACCCGCTGACCGCCCCCGCCTGGTGACCGACCACCGGGGCAGCCGACCATGATCGTGACCGATTACCCGCCCAGAACACGGACAATCGGTCACGATCATGGTTAAAACACTTCCGGCGCGGCGCTAAAGCGCCTTCCGGACGGCCCGTGAGCGAGACCGGGAGGCGTGCTCAGCCGCGGAGACCGCCCGCCGCGCGGCCCCGGCCGTCACCCGGCCGGCGCCGTCAGCCGGGCCAGCAGGCCCGCCCGCCACTGCTCGGTCTGGCGCAGCTGGTTGAACGTGAACACGTGCAGCCCCGTCACCCCCGACGCCGGGTCGGCCAGGGTCCCCGCCGCCCGCTCCAGCAGCCGCTCCGGGCTATAGCCCCCCGGCAGGCCGAGCCGGATCAGCCAGTCCGCGTGGCCGGCCAGGAACCGGGCCGAGTCGGCCACCCCGGACACCGCCGCCATCTTCAGCAGCCGGGCCCGCTCCAGCGGCCCGGCCAGCCCGAC
Organism: uncultured Actinomycetota bacterium; assembly: GCA_963731085.1. Classification (GTDB taxonomy): domain Bacteria; phylum Actinomycetota; class Actinomycetes; order Streptosporangiales; family Streptosporangiaceae; genus DASUBV01. Next base: position 77,401 of record CAVSUF010000015.1, on the reverse strand, counting down.
CAGCAGCGGCAGCGTGACCCCGCGGGCGCGGATGCGGGCGATCCACCGCCGCAGCGCGGCGGCGTCGAAGCAGACGTTGCTGACGATGTAGCTGGCGTGGCGGCGCTTGTCCCACATGGCCTGCACGGTGACGTCATCCTCGATCTTCGGGTGACTCTCCGGGTAGCCGGTGATCCCCACCGACGGGAACGGCCGGCCCATGGCAGTGAGCTGGTCGAGCAGGTCGAGCGCGCTGTGGTAGCAGCCCGCCGGCGGGTCGGCGTCGCCGGCCGGCACGAACACGTCGGTGACCCCGGCCGCGGTCAGCCGGGCCACGATGTCGGCCAGGTGGGCGGCGTCGCGGACCAGCCGGGCCGACAGGTGCGGCACGGCGGCGTAGCCGTGGCCGCGCAGCCGCTCGGTCAGGGCCAGAGTCGGCTCCAGGCCCCGCGAGGGCGACGCGGTGACCGTCACGGTCAGCTCGCGGGGCACCCAGGCCAGCACCGATTCCTCGGCGGCGGGCGCGGGCAGCACCTCATAGCGCGGCGCCCGCAGCAGCGGCGCGACGAGGGCCAGTCCGCCCTGAGTCACGGAGCCCCCGGTCACGGCAGCCCCTGGTCACGGCGGCCCGCCCGGCGCCGGCCGGCGGCGTCGCGTTGAGCAGCCGCTCCAGTTCCGCTTCCAGGCCGCCGGTGCCGGTGTCGATGACGGTCAGCGGCAGGCCGAACTGCCGCGGCGATGCCGGCCGCGGCCGCGTCCAGCGCCGGCGTCGCGGGCCTGGGCCAGCCAGACCAGCCGCCGGTAGTGCCCGAAGTAGTCCGGCCACAGCTCCGGGTGGCGGTCCAGGCCCAGCCCGGCCAGCACGGTCTTGCCGAAGCTGGCCACCAGGTAGTCGGTCAGCAGGTAGGTGCCCGGCTCGGCTTCCAGCGCGGCCGCGATCCGGTCCGGGCCGCCGAGCACGTCGTAGCAGTGCAGGCCGCGCAGCCGGCGCAGGCCCAGCTCGGCGCAGACGTCATCGAGCGCGCCGTAGCTGCCGCAGTCGGCGTAGGCCAGCGCCACCGCCTGCCCGCGTCGCCTGCAGCTCCAGGGCCAGCTGCGCGGGCCGCCGGGGCGATCCGCGCGGGCCGGTTGTGCAGCGCCGGCGGGCAGGCTGTGCACCCGCACGGCCCAGCCGCGCCGCGCGGCGATCTCCCGCACCAGCCCGCGCCAGCGCCCCGCACGCGATCACCGCGACGCCGCCGGCCCCGGCCCCGGCGCCGCCTCAGGCCGGGATCAGCGCCGGGGAAGGACAGCTGGTCGACGAAGGCGTCGTTGAAGTCGGCCCGGTCGGACAGCTCGACATACCTCACCTCCTGCAGCAGCGCCAGCGCCGCGGCCCGCTCGCGGACCGACAGCAGCGCCATCTTGGCCCCCTCGCCGGCCACGTTGCCCGCGCTGACCACCCGCAGCGCCGGCAGCTCGCGGCACCAGGCCGATCCGGATGGCGTTGGCGGGCGACAGGTAGCTGCCGAACGAGCCCGGCCAGCAGCACCTGCTGCACGTCGCCCGGCGCCAGCCCGGCCTCCTCCAGCAGGATGTTCCACCCGGTGGCGATGGCCGCCTTGGCGAACTGCAGCTCCCGCACGTCCCGCTGGGACAGGTAGATCGAGTCGGCCGCGTCGCCCGGCTCGCCCCGCCAGTGCAGCACGAACACCCGCTCCGCGCCGATCGTGGTCAGCCGCGCGCGCCAGCCCGGGCGCGATCGCCGCCGGCCTCCTCCTCGGGCACGAACCGGCCCGACCGGTCCAGCAGCCCCACAGCGATCAGGCTGGCCACCGCGTCGACCAGGCCCGAGCCGCACAGCCCGGCAGGCGAAGCGTCGCCGATGACCTGCAGCGTGACCGCGTCGGCGGTCATCGTGACGACCTCGATGGCGCCGTCCGCGGCCCGCATCCCGCACCGGATGGCCGCGCCCTCGAAGGCCGGGCCGGCCGGGGCCGCGGTGGCCAGCAGCCAGTCCCGGTTGCCCAGCACGATCTCGCAGTTGGTGCCGATGTCGATGAACAGCCGGATCCGCGAGTCCCGGTCCATGCCCGAGGCCAGCAGCCCGGAGGTGATGTCGCCGCCGACGTAGGCGCCGAACGCCGGGAAGCAGAACGCCCGCGCCTGCGGGTGCACCGGCAGGTCCAGGTCGGCGGCCCGCACCTCGGGCAGCAGCCGGGCCGACATGATGAACGGCGCCACGCCCAGCGGCTCGGGGTCGATGCCGAGGGCGAGGTGGATCATCGTGGCGTTGCCGGCGATCGCGACCTCGCACACCTCGGCCGGGTCGACGCCGGCCTGCCCGCACACCTCGGCGGTCAGCTCGGCCAGCGACTCGCGGGCCAGCCGGGCCAGCGTGCCAGCGCGGCCGGGTCCATCATCACCGCGCTGATCCGGGTGATCACGTCGGCGCCGAACGGCTGCTGCTTGCTCAGCATCGACGCCACCGCCAGCGGCGTCCCGGTGGTCAGGTCCAGCAGCGTGGCCACCACCGTCGTGGTGCCCAGGTCGTAGGCGATCCCGTACAGCGCGCGCGGTGGTGTCGCCGGGCTGGACGGCGATCAGCACGTCGTCGACGATGACCGCGGTGACCTTGAAGTCGGCCGCCCGCAGCACCTGCCCGAGGGTCCGCAGCACCGGCAGCTCGACCCGGACCTCCAGGTCGTCCAGCCCGTCCAGCACCCGCTCGGCGTCGGTGCGCTGGTCGGCTCAGCGACGGCTCGGTCCAGCTCCAGGTAGCGCTTCTGCGCGGCCGGGCGCAGGATGACCTGGCGGCCCACCCCGACCGTGGCCGCCTTGGGCCGGGTGACCAGCGGCGGCACCTCGATCTCCAGGTCGCCGTCGGCCAGCGCCCGGCAGGCCAGCCGCCAGCCGCGCGCAGCTCGTCGGGCGAGAACGCCCGCGCGTCCAGCGGCGACGCCGGGACGCTGGCCGCCGGTCACCCTGACCTTGCACTTCTTGCACGTGCCGTGCCCGCCGCAGGTCGAGTCGATGGCGATGCCGTTCCAGCTCGCCGCGTCGAACACGGTCACGCCGGGCGGCACCCGCACCCGGCGTCCCGCTGGGCGTGAACACCAGGTCAACCCGGGCCGGCCCGGTCTCTCCGGCGGCACGGCGGCCAGGATGTCCGGACCGCTCACCGCTGGGCCGGAGCGGCCCGCCGCGGCGGCCGCGGCGGCCTGCCGGGCGCGGTGCGCGGCGATCCAGGCGCCGCCCCACGGGTCCCGGTTGGTCAGCAGGTCGGCCGCCTTGACCGCCTGGACCAGCTGCGGCGAGCGGGCGTCCATGATGGCGGTGGTCAGCCCGCAGTTCACCGCCATGGGCAGGAACGCCGCGCCGATGGCGTGCCGGTCCGGCATGCCGAACGACACGTTGGAGGCGCCCAGCGTCGTGTTCACGCCGAACTCGTCCCGCAGCAGCGAGATCGTCTCCAGCGTGGTCAGCACCAGCGAGGTGTCGGCGCCGACCGGCATGGCCAGCGGGTCGAACACGATGTCCTCGATCGGGATGCCGTACCGCCCGGTGGCCACGTCCACGATCTTCCGGGCCAGCTCCAGCCGCCGGGCCGGCTCCTCAGGGATCTCCTCCTCGTCGTTGGGCAGCGCGATCACCGCCGCCCCGTGCCGCTTGACCAGCGGCAGGATGGCGTCCAGCCGCTCGTCCTCGGCGGTCACCGAGTTGACCAGCGCCTTGCCCTGGTAGGCGGCCAGCCCGGCGTCCAGCACCTCGATGATCGAGGAGTCCAGGCACAGCGGCAGGTCGGTCAGCCCCTGGATCAGCCGGACCGCCGCCGTCATCAGCTCGGCCTCGTCGGCCAGCGGCGCGCCCATGTTGACGTCGAGCATCATCGCGCCGCCGGCCACCTGCTGGGCCACGTCGATCTCGATCCGCGACAGGTCGCCCCGGCGCAGCTGCTCCTGGAAGATCTTGCGCCCGGTCGGGTTGATCCGCTCGCCGATGATGCAGAACGGGTTCCCGTCGCCGATCCGCAGCTCCCGCGTCGCGGAGGACACCACGGTTTCCATGCCCGCCCCCTACGCGCTGGCCAGCGCGCGGCGCCGCTTCAGCAGTTCCTTGGCCTTGACCACCGCGGCCGAGGCGTCCGCCGCGTACCCGTCGGCGCCGACCACGTCGGCGTACTCCTGGGTGACCGGCGCGCCGCCGACCATCACGATGACCTGGCCGCGCAGCCCGGCCTTCTCCAGCGCGTTCAGGTTGGCCTTGAACATCGGCATGGTGGTGGTCAGGAAGGCCGAGAAGCCGACGATGTCGGGCTGGTGCTCCTGGATGGCGGCGATGAACTTCTCCGGCGCGACCTGCACGCCGAGGTCGATGACCTCGAACCCGGCGCCCTCGAACATGATGTTGACCAGGTTCTTGCCGATGTCGTGCACGTCGCCCTTGACCGTGCCCATGACGATCTTGCCGATCGTCTCGGCGCCGGTCTCGGCCAGCAGCGGCCGCAGGATGTCCAGCGCCCCGGCCATGGCCTTGCCCGCGATCAGCATCTCCGGCACGAAGAAGTCGCCCCGCTCGAACCGGGCGCCGACCTCCTCCAGCGACGGGATCAGGGCCTCGTACAGCAGGACCTCCGGCCCCAGGCCCATGTCCAGCCCGGCCCGGGTCAGGTCCAGCACGGCGGGCCTGTTCCCGACCAGGGTGAGGTCGTACAGCTGCTTCAGAAGTTCGTCCCGGGTCACCTGCAGCACCTTCTCTCTTGCCATTAGTAACGCGATGCCCCGCGAACTCACGCCCGCCGGTAGCCGAGCACGGCGGATACCCGCGCGGCCGCCTCCGCGCAGCGCGCCGCCACGCCGGGCACCGCGTCGGCGGTCAGCCGGCTGGCCGGGGCCGACACCGAGACCGCCGCCACCACCGCGCCGCCGTCCCGCCGCACCGGCGCGGCCACCGCCACCAGGCCGGGCTCCAGTTCCTCGTCGGTCACCGCCCAGCCCCGCTCCCGGACCAGGGCCAGGTCGGCCGCGAGGGCGGCGCGGCTGGTCAGGGTCCGCCCGGTGCGCTGCTCCAGCCGGCCGCGGCGGAAGCTCGGCGGCGCCGTAGGCCAGCAGCACCTTGCCCAGCGCGGCGCAGTGCAGCGGCACCGACATCCCGACCCAGTTGGTCCCGCCGATCAGGTACGTGCTGTCCACCTGGGCGATCTGCTCGACCAGGCCGCCGGCCCGGGGCACGCCCAGGTTGACCGTCTCGCCGGTCTGCGCGCCCAGCCGGTCCAGGGCGGGCTGGGCCACCGCCACCAGGTCGGCCTCGGCGTCGCCGCGGCAGGCGTAGGACACGAACACCTCGCCCGGCGCGAACCGGCCCGCCGGGTCGCGCCGGACCAGCCCGCTCCGCTCCAGGGCGGTGAGCAGCCGGGACGCGGTGCTCTTGGCCAGGCCGCTGGCCTCGGTCAGCTCGGTGAAGGTCACCGGGTCGCGGTGCCGGGTGACCTGGATGAGCAGCCGGGCGGCTCGCTCCACCGCCTGCGTTCCGTTCGGGCTGGACACGGCCGGACCCTTCTTGAGGGGAGGGCCAGCGCCGTTGCTGGCCATCCCCGGCCTGGGGAGAGTTCCATAGGGTGTTGTTCCATACTCTGCTGTTTCACAATACGGAACCCTGTTCTACGATGTGATTCTAAAATCGGCTGTTCAGGCTGGTCAAGACGCGAGGTGCCGATGTTCCGCAACGCCATGCCCCGGTACGAGATCCTGTCGCCGGACGCGATCGGCGTGCTGGACCGGGGCTGGCGCCGGATCGTGTCCGAGATCGGCGTCCAGTTCGCCAAGCCCGAGGCCCTGGACCTGCTGCGCAAGGCCGGCCAGCACGTCGACGGCGAGGTCGTGAAGCTGGACCCCGAGTGGGTGCTGGAGCAGGTGGCCAAGGCCCCGCGCGAGTTCGACGTGCAGGCCCGCAACCCGGCCCGCAGCGTGCACATCGGCGGCGACGACATGGTGTTCGGCGCGGTCTACGGCTCGCCGTTCGTCCGCGAGGGCGACGTCCGCCGGGACGCCACGATGGACGACTTCCGGCGGCTGTGCATGCTGTCCCAGGCCTTCCCCCAGCTCGACTCCGCGGGCGGGGTGATCTGCGAGCCCAACGACGCGCCGCTGGACTCCCGGCACCTGGACATGATCTACGCGCTGCAGACCGTGACCGACAAGATCTACATGGGCAACGTGGTGTCCGGGCCGAACGCCGCCGACACCATCGCCATGACCGAGATCCTGTTCGGCGGCCGGGCCGCCATCGAGCAGACCCCGGCCACCGTGTCGCTGATCAACTGCAACTCGCCGCTGCGCTGGGACGACCGGATGCTCGACGCCCAGTTCGAGTACTGCGCGGCTAACCAGCCCGTCGTGCTGACCCCGTTCCTGCTGATGGGGGCCATGTCGCCGGTGACCATCCCGGCGGCGCTGGTCCAGCAGCTGGCCGAGGCGCTGTCCGGCATCGCGCTGGCCCAGCTCATCCGGCCGGGCTGCCCGGTGATCTTCGGCTCGTTCCTGTCCAACATCGACATGCAGTCCGGGTCGCCCAGCTTCGGCACCCCCGAGTCCGGGATCGGCCTGCTGTGCACCGGCCAGCTGGCCCGGCACTACGGCCTGCCGTTCCGCACCGGCGGCGGGCTGAACTCCAGCCAGACCTGCGACGCCCAGGCCGCCTACGAGTCGCTGATGACCCTGCTGCCGACGTTCCTGGCCGGGGCCAACTTCGTCATGCACGCGGCCGGCTGGCTGGAGGGCGGCCTGGTCTCCTGCTACGAGAAGTTCATCGTCGACATCGAGCTGCTGCGGATGCTCCAGGTCGAGTTCACCCCGCTGGAGATCGACGAGGCTTCGCTGGCGTTCGGCGCGCACGCCGAGGTCGGGCACGGCGGTCACTTCCTGGGCGCCGAGCACACCATGGAGCGGTTCCGCGAGTGCTTCTACCGGCCGCTGCTGTCCTCCACCGCCAACTACGAGCGCTGGCTCCGCCTCGGCGGCCAGGACGCGACGGCCCGGGCGTCGGAGATCTGCCGCAAGACCCTGGACGCCTACGAGCCGCCGCCGCTGGACGAGGCCATCCGCGAGGAGCTAGCCGCCTACGTCACCCGCCGCCGCGCGGAACTGGGCGACTAGGACTAACCCGGCCGGACTGCTTGCAGGGTGAAGCTGCACGGCAGCCGCCACGGCCGGTCGGTCAGCCGCCACTCGCCTGCCCGTCCTGCTCCATCAGCCTGGGCAGCGCGTTCCACGGCACGCTGTCGTGCTCGGCCAGGCCGGTGAGCACCAGGCCCTCGGCCAGCAGCGCGGAGATCATCTCGCCCAGCCCGTGGTTCCACTCGTGCGACAGGCCGTGCTCCAGTACCGCGTCGGTCGTCACGTAGGTGACGGGCTCCGTCCAGATCTGCGGCTCGGGCCGCTCGAAGTACGGGTAATCGACGACCATGCGCGGTTCGCCGGGCTTTGGGTCGGCCAGCGTCAGGAGCATCGGATGCGCGTCCCGGACGAATAGCCGGCCGCCTGGCCGCAGCAGCGCGGCCACCACCCCGGCCCAGCGCCGGATGCTGGGCAGCCAGCACAGCGCGCCGATGCCGGTATAGACCAGGTCGAAATCGCCGGCGGGCAGCACCTCGGCGGCGTCGTAGACGTCGGCCTGCACGAAGCCGACCTCCGCCCCGGTGCGCCGGGCCAGGCCGCGGGCCTGCTCCAGGGCGGCGGGGGAGAAGTCCAGCCCGGTCATCGCCGCGCCCAGCCGGGCCAGCGACACGGTGTCGGTGCCGATGTGGCACTGCAGGTGGACGCCGCGCAGCCCGCTGATGTCGCCCAGCAGCGGCCGGTCGAACCGCACCACCCCGGACAGGAACGCCGGGTCGGCCAGGAACCTGGCCACGTCGTACTCGGGCGCGGCGACGTGGACCGGGGCGCGCTCGTCCCACATGATCCGGTTCACCGTGCGGTAGTCATCTACCATCCCGCTACCCTCTCAGCCCAGGTCCGGGGCCTGCCCGATCGGGCTGCCCGCCGGGGCAGTTTTCCGCGAGTGCCCTATGCCGGTACCGGGCACCGAAGTACCTTTTGCTCGTGGTGCCGATCTGGCACCGTACCGGGCCATACGGGAGGCAGCGTCATGCAGGCCGAGATCAAGGGCACGACGATGCCCATCCTGGAAGTCGGGCTGGGCCAGGGCGAGGAGCTGATCTCCACCCACGGCGAGCTGGCCTGGATGACGCCCAGCATCCAGATGTCCCAGAGCATGAGCACCGGCGCGGCCGGCGGCGGCCGGGGCGGGTTCATGCAGGGCCTCAAGCGGGTGATGGGCGGCGGCGGGCTGTTCCTGACCCGTTACGCCGGCCCCGGCCAGATCACCTTCGCGGCCAAGGTGCCCGGCCACATCATGCCGGTCGACATTAACCCCGGCAGCGCCTACTTCGTGCACAAGCACGGCTGGCTGTGCGGCACCTCGGGGATCGTGCCCAGCGTCGGCCTGCAGCAGAACTTCCGCGGCGGCCTGTGGGGCGGCGACGGGTTCATCCTGCAGAAGCTGGAGGGCCAGGGCCGGGCCTGGATCGAGCTGTCCGGCGAGCTGACCACCTACCAGCTTCCGCCGGGCCAGAGCCTGCTGGTGCACCCCGGCCACGTCGGCATGTTCCAGGGCAGCGTCCAGTTCCAGATCACCCGGATGCCCGGCATCGCCAACGCGGTGTTCGGCGGCGACGGCTTCCACCTGGTCGCGCTGACCGGCCCCGGCCAGGTCTGGCTGCAGTCCATGCCGCTGGCCGTGCTGGCCCACTCGCTGGCGCCGTACATGCCCGCCGCCCAGGAGACCGGGCGGGCCGCCGAGGCCGGCGCGGTCGGCGGGATCATCGGCGACATGCTCCGCGGATAACCGGGTAAATGACTGGGTGAAACGGTCAGGACCCCGCCGAAAACTATGCTGGCGCTCTAGGTGGCCAGCCTAACTCGGCTTAACGTGGTGCCATGAATGACGGCGACATTGTCGCAGCCATAATCGCGGGCGATCCGGTCGGCCTGGCCCGGGCCTACGACCGGTACGCCGCCGGGCTGCACGCGTACTGCCGGACGCTGCTCGGCGAGCCCGCCGACGCGGCCGACGCCGTGCAGGACACGTTCGTCGTCGCCGCCGCGAAGGTGGCCGGGCTGCGCGACCCCGGCCTGCTCCGCCCGTGGCTGTACGCGGTGGCCCGCAATGAGTGCCACCGCCGGCTGCGCGCCCGGTCCCGGCAGGCCGACCTGGACGACGCGGCCGGCCTGAGCGACGACCGCGCCGACGTGGCCGACACGGCCGAGCGCAGCGAGCTGCGCGGCCTGATGCTGGCCGCCATCGGCGGCCTCAACCCCGGTGACCGCGAGATCATCGAGCTCAACCTGCGCCATGACCTGGACGGCGCCGACCTGGCCGGCGCGCTCGGCGTGCCGCTGCGCCACGCCCACGCGCTGGCCTCGCGGGCGCGCAGCCAGCTTGAGCGGGCCCTCGGAGCGCTGCTCGTCGCCCGGACCGGCCGCCGCCAGTGCGAGCTGCTGGACGGCATCCTGGCCGGCTGGGACGGCGAGCTCACGCCGCTGCTGCGCAAGCGGGTCAGCCGCCACATCGAGAACTGCGAGATCTGCGACGAGCGCAAGCGCCGGGTGCTCAGCCCGGCCGCCCTGCTCACCGTCCTGCCGCTGGTCCCGATCCCGCCCGGCCTGCGGCACCAGGTGCTCCGCCTGGTGGCCGACACCGCCCCCGAGGCCGTCGCCTACCGCGCCCACGTGGTCAGCCGGGCCTGCCCGTTCGACTCCAGCGGGTTCCCCGTCTCGGCCAGCCCGCCCGGCCGGCCGGCGGCCGCGCCGTCCCGGCGGCCCGGGCGGCCCGTCCGTGGCGGCCAGCGTCGGCGCGGTGGCCGCGCTGGTGCTGCTCGGCGGCGCCGCGGCGACCGTCCTGCTGCTGCTCGGCAACGGGCACGGCACCCCGGTGGCCGAGCCCGGCCTGCCGCCCGCGGCCCAGGTCACCATCCCGACCCCGGCCAGCGCCACCTCACCCGAGCCGCCCGGCCCGACGGCGCCGGTCCTCCCGCCGCTGCCGGCGCCGGGTAACGCCGTCCGCCTCCGGCCCGGCCGCCGTGGTATCCAGCACCCCGGCCCCGCCGTCGTCCGCGCCGCCCCGGTCCGCCCCGCCGCACTCCGCCCCGCCCAGTTCCGCGCCGCCCGCCCCCGGCAGCCTGTCCGAGTCGCCCGACCTGGTGATCCTGCGGCAGGCCGGGTCGGCCTGCCGCGCCGCCGGCGCCCGGCGGTCGGCGGCCGGCGCGGGCACCTGGAGCGGCACCTTCACGGTGACGGCCCTCGGCGGCCCGGTGTCGTACGCGGTGACCGGCCCGTCGGCCTTCGCCATCAGCCCGTCCCGGGCCACGGTGCGCCCCGGCACGCCGCTGACCATCACCGTGTCGGTCACGGCCAGCCCCGGCCTGCCGTTCCTCAGCACGCTGACGGTCAGCCCCGGCGGGCTGCTGATCGTCGTCGAGTTCCCGCCCTCCGACCGCTCGCCGTCGCCCAGGCCCGACGCCGCCCCCGTCGAGTTCGCCGCCCGTCCAGCCGCCCTCGGACACGGCCGCCCGCCCGGCTGGCCTCCGCGCCTGAGCCCCGCGGCTCACCCGGTCCCGGCTAGCGCCTGAGCCCGGTCCGGTACCCGCGCCCGCGCCGGGCCGGATTCCGCGCGCCCGCGCCGGGCCGGATACCCGCGCGCCCGCGCCGGGCCGGATACCCGCCCGCCCGCGCCGGGCCGGATACCCGCGCGCCCGCGCCGGGCCGGTACCCGCCTGCCGACGCCCGCCCCCGCCAGGGCCGGTACCGCGCGCCCGCCCGCCCCCGCCCGGTCCCCGGCCGCGCGGGAAAGTCCGCGAAAAGTTGTTGCCCCCGGCGCCCTGGCCGGCTCTTACCGGTGTCCATGCCATGCGCCGCGCCCGTCGGGCCGCGCGGGCGGCGGGAGGAGAGCCGGTCGCTCCCGCCTGCCCGCGCCGAGCCCCGTTCCCGGGGACCCGTAGCGGACCTGGCCTGTCACGGTGACCGGGCGGCCGGGCGCCGGAGAGCTTTCGAGGGGGAGGCTCATCGGCGCCTGGCCGCAGGTAAACGGAAGGAAAGCCGGGAATGTTGCGGAGTCTGCCGCCTCGGCCGGGGCCTGACGCCCTACCGTGGGGTCCATGCGCGACCGCGACATTGTCGCCGCCATCATCGCCGGCGACCCCGCGGGTCTCGCTGCGGCGTACGACAGTTACGCGCCGGGCTTGTACGGCTACTGCCGGAGTCTGCTGGGCGAGCCGGCCGACGCCGCCGACGCCGTGCAGGACACGTTCGTCATCGCCGCCGCCAAGGTCGGCGGCCTGCGCAGCCCCGGCCGGCTGCGCCCCTGGCTGTACGCCGTCGCGCGCAACGAGTGCCACGGGCGGCTGCGCGCCCGGTCCCGGCAGGCGGACCTCGACGAGGCCGTCGACATGACCGATGACCACGCCGACGTCGGCGGCGCGGCCGAGCAGGGCGAGCTGCGGGAGCTCGTTCTCGACGCGGTGGCCGGCCTGAACCAGGGCGACCGCGAGGTCATCGAGCTGAACCTGCGGCACGACCTGGGCGGCGCCGACCTGGCCGGCGTGCTGGGCGTGCCGGTCAACCAGGCCCACGCCCTGGTCTCCGGGCCCGCGCCCAGCTGGAGCGCGCCCTGGGCGCGCTGCTGGTCGCCCGGACCGGCCGGCGCGACTGCATCATCCTGGATGACCTGCTGGAGAACTGGGACGGCCGGCTGACCGTCCTGATGCGCAAGCGCCTCAGCCGGCACATCGACACCTGCGAGGTCTGCACCGACCGCAAGGGCCGGGTGCTCACCCCGGCCGCGCTGCTCAGCCTGCTGCCCCTGGTGCCGCTGCCCGCCGGGCTGCGCCAGCACATCCTGCGCCTGGTCTCCGACGACAGCCTGGAGGCGGCCCACTACCGGGGCCGGGTGATCAACCGGGCCGGGGCGTTCGACCAGGCCGGGTTCCCCGTCCAGCTCGCGCCGGGCGGCCCGCCCCGGTGGCGCCGGCGGCGCGGCGGGGGCGGCGGCCTGCCCGGCGGCGGCGGGGGCGGCCAGCGCCCGGCGCTGGTGCTGCTGGCCGGCGCGGCGGCCCTGGTGCTGCTGCTGTGCGGCGGCGGCCTGACCATGTACGTGACGCTCAGCGGCGGCGGCAGCCACATCCGGCCGCCGGCCCGCAAGGCAGCCGCGGCCGGCGCGCCCGGCGCGACAATCGAGCCCGTGACCGGCGTCCTGCCCCCGAGCACCCCGGGGAGCACCCCGCCCGGCTCCCAGCCAGCCGCCGTGCCGTCCGTCCCGGTTGAGGCCACCACGTCCGCGGCCCCGGCGACGACCTCGGCCCCAGCACCGACCAAGTCAGCCACGCATGCGCCGCATCCCGCTCCGGATCCGGACCCCGACCCCAGCACATCAACCAACGTGTCCCTGCCGCCGCTCAACCCGTCGTCGTCGGCGTCGACCGGGACCCAGCCGACCGGGGACGGCCAGGACGCCACCGTGGTCGGGATCAGCGTCACCCTGGCGGGCCTGGTCCGGGTGCTGCTGTCGGCCTGACCGGCGCCGCCCGCAACGGGCGAGCATGATCGTGACCGGTTGTCCGGCAAAATTCCCGGAGAAACGGTCGTGATCATGGCTTTTTCCCGTCGGCAGCCCGCCAGCCCGGTAGGGGAGTGGCGCATTGGGAATGAGTGGCTGAAATGTTGTCGAGTTCCACTATCTCGGGCGTGCGCCGACCGCCTAGGTTGGGGGTCATGCGCGATCGCGACATAGTGGCCGCCTTAGTCGCCGGCGATCCGGACGGGTTAGCCGCGGCCTACGACAGTTACGCTGCGGGCCTGTACGGCTACTGCCGGAGCCTGCTGGGCGCCCCGGACGAGGCGCCGGACGCCGTGCAGGAGACGTTCATCATCGCGGCGGCCAAGGTCGGCGCGCTGCGCAGCCCGGACCGGCTGCGCGGCTGGCTGTACGCCGTGGCCCGCTACCTGTGCACCGAGCGGCTGCGCGAGCAGGGCCGGGGCGCCGGGCCCGATGAGTCCGAGCTGGCCGCCGGCCGGCCGGAGACGGCCGGGTTCACCACCGAGCGGGCCGAGCAGCGGCACCTGGTGCTGACCGCGCTGGCCGGGCTGAGCCCCGCCGACCGCGAGGTGGCCGAGCTGGTCACCCGGCACGACCTGGAGGGCGCCGACCTGGCCGCCGTGCTCGGGGTCCCGGTCAGCCAGGCCGGCCTGCTGGCCAGCCGGGCGCGCAGCCACCTGGCGCGGCCCTCGGCCCGATGATGGTGGCCCGGACCGGGCGGCGGGGCTGTCCCGCGCTGGACGAGCTGCTGGACAGCTGGGGCGGCGACCTGACCCCGCCGTGGCGCCGCCGGGTCAGCCGCCACGCCGCGACCTGCGCAGCCTGCGCCGAGCGGATGCACTGGGCACTCGGCCCGGCCATGCTGCTCAGCCTGGCACCGCTGGTGTCCCCGCCCGCCGACATGCGCGGCCACATCCTGGACCTGGTGGCGCAGGACAGCCCGGACGCGGTCGCGTACCGGGGCCGGGTGGTCGACCGGGCCGGGCCGTTCGACCCGGCCGGGTTCCCCGTCCAGATCGCCCCGGCTGGCTGGGCGGGACGATCTGGGCGGGCCCGCCAGGGCCGTCGCCGCGCCGTCCCGGAGCCTGGCCGCGCGGCCAGCCTGGCCCGGCGGCGCACCGCCGCGGCGGCCGTCGCCAGCCTGTTAGTCGTGGCCGCCGCGGTCGGCGGCATCGCCCTCCTCGGGTCCGGCGGCGGCCGCGGCAGGCTGGCGGATGGCTCGGTCGGCACCGCCGCGCCGTTCGGCGTGCCGGGCAGCGCGGCCTCGGGTGACCCGGCCGGCTCGCTGGCCCCCCGGTCGCCGTCCGGCAAGCCGCTCTTAGCCCGCTCCTCCGACTCCGGGTCGCCCTCGCCGTCGCCCCGGGCCAGGACATCGCCGGCCGCACCATCCCCGCACCGGTCGGTGACGGCCACCGGGCCGCCGGAAGACCCGCCGCCCTCGCACACGTCGGCGCCCCAGCCGCCGCCGCCGGTCCTCAGCGAGTCGCCCGGCGAGGTCGTGCTGGAGCCGAACGAGGTCGACGTCACGGGCTCGTTCACCCTCACCGCCGCCAACGGCCCGATCAGCTACTCCATCAGCACCGAGTCGCGCGCCGTGTCCGTCAGCGTCCCGCTCACCGGCACGGTTACCCCCGGCCAGCCGCTGACCGTCACCGTGACCTACCGGGGGAGCCTGGGCCGCTGCCCGACAGCATCACGGTGAGCGGCTTCGTGATCCACCTGACGGTCGCCGGCGACGTGCTGCCGACTGGCGCGTGCCCGGCCGTGGCAGTCCCGTCGCAGGCCGGGCAGTCCCCGCGGATCGGTCGTGCCCGCCAGTCGGCTCATTCCGCTGATATCCGGTCACCGGTAGCGGAGTGGCGCATTAGGAATGAATGGCTGGAAAGTTGTCGAGTTCCGGTATCTCGGGCGTACGCCGACCGCCTAGGTTTGACTTATGCGCGATCGCGACATCATCGCCGCCATAGTTGCCGGCGATGCGGACGGGTTAGCTGCGGCCTACGACAGTTACGCTGCGGGCCTGTACGGCTACTGCCGGAGCCTGCTGGGCGGCCCGCAGGAGGCGCCCGACGCCGTGCAGGAGACGTTCATCATCGCGGCGGCCAGGGTGGGCGCGGTGCGCAGCCCCGACTGCCTGCGCGCGTGGCTGTACGCCGTGGCCCGCCACGCCTGCACCGAGCGGCTGCGCGCGCAGGGCCGGGGCGCCGCGCCCGATGAGTCCGAGCTGGCCGGCGGCCGGGCGGAGACGGCCGGGTTCAGCACCGAGCGGGCCGAGCAGCGGCACCTGGTGCTGACCGCGCTGGCCGGGCTGAGCCCCGCCGACCGGGAGGTGGCCGAGCTGGTCACCCGGCACGGCCTGAATGGCGCCGACCTGGCTGCCGTACTCGGGGTCCCGGTCAGCCAGGCCGCCCGGCTGGCCCGCCAGGCGCGCAGCCAGCTAGAGCAGGCCCTCGGCCCGATGATGGTGGCCCGGACCGGGCGGCGGGCCTGTCCCGCCCTGGACGAGCTGCTGGACAGCCGGGGCGGCGACCTGACCCCGTCGCGGCGCCGCCGGCGCAGCCGTCACGCCGCGACCTGCGTGACCTGCGCCGAGCGGATGCACTGGGCACTCGGCCCGGCCATGCTGCTCAGCCTGGCACCCCTGGTGTCCCCGCCCGCCGACATGCGCGGCCACATCCTGGACGTGGTGGCGGATGACGGCCTGGATGCGGCCCGGTACCGGGGCCGGGTCGTCAGCCGGGCCGGGCCGTTCGACCCGGCCGGGTTCCCCGTCCAGATCGCCCCGGCTGGCTGGGCGGGACGATCTGGACGGCCCGGCTGGGGCCGTCGCGGCACGGGCCCGGAGCCCGGCCGCGCGGCCGGGCTGGCGCAGCGGCCCGGGCGGGCCGCCGCGGCTGCGGTCGCCGGGCTGTCCGTACTGGCTGTCGGCGGCGGGATCGCGTTCCTGCTGCACGGCGGCAGCCGAGGCACGGTGACGGCGGGCTCGGTCGGCACCGCCGCGCCGTTCGGCGGGGCCTCGAGCCACCCCGGCGGCTCGCTGGCCCCCGGATCGCCGTCCGGCAAGCCGGCCCTGGCCCGTTCCCCGGACTCCGGGTCGCCGTCCCCGTCGTCGCGGCGCGACACCGTCGGCCACGCCATCCTCGCACCAGTCGGCGATGTCCAGTCCGCCGGAGGACCCGTCGCGCACGTCCCCGCCCAAGCCGCCCCCGCCGGTCCTCAGCGAGTCGCCCGGCACCGTCGTGCTGCAGCCGGGCCTGCTCGATGCCGCGGGCTCGTTCACTCTCAGCGCGGTGAATGGCCCGGTCGGCTACTCGATCAACACCGAGTCGCGCGCCGTGTCGGTCAGCGTTCCGACCACCGGCACGGTCACCCCCGGCCAGCCGCTGACCGTCACCGTGATTTACCTGGCGGCCCTGGGCCCGCTTCCGTCCAGCATCACGGTGAACGACATCGCGATCGGCCTGACTGGCTCCTGACACCCGGCACCGCCACGTTCGGGGGCCAGAGCGCCGTCGGTCCGGCTCAGCCGGACAGGCGGGCCGGGTTGGAGTACACCCGCTCGGGGTCCAGCAGCACGGCGGCCCGGCCCTCGGCGGCCATCACCGCGTCGTAGGCGTCCCAGTCGTCATGGGTGCCGCCCGCCGCGGTGAACACCTCGCGCAGCAGTACCCGGAGCCGCTCGGCGTCCACGCCCGGCATCGGGTCGTCCGGGCCGGCCAGCGCGCACGGCCCCTCGGCCGCCGCCCAGGTCCAGCCCGCCCGGACCACCACGCTGGCCCGCGGCCGGACCCGCAGGTGGGACAGCTTGGCCGCGCCGCGCCGGGTGGTGAAGCCGACCACCGCCGCGCCGGTCACCGGGTGGGGCAGCAACCCGGCGTTGACCACCGAGGACTGGATGGTGCCGTCGGCCCGCAGGGTGGAGACCACGCTCAGCCCGTGCTCGCGGGCGACCAGCCCGGCGAAGTCGCTCAGGTCCGTCATGACGCCGCTCCGGCGGGGGCCTGCCCGCGCAGCCGGGCGGCGGCCAGAGTGAGGGCGACCAGCTTGCCGAACGCCGACTCGCGGGGCAGGTACTTCATCCCGCAGTCCGGGGCCAGCACCAGGTTCTCGGCCGGCACGTAGGGCAGCGCCCGCTCCGCCCGGCGGATGATCTCGTCAGAGGTCTCCACCGCCGGGTCGCCCAGGTTGATCACCCCCAGGATGATCGTCTTGCCGGGCAGCTCGGCCAGCACCGAGCAGTCCAGCCCGGACTGGGCGGTCTCGATCGAGATCTGGCGGGCCGGGCAGGCGGCCAGCTCGGGCAGGAACGAGTAGCCCGACGGCCGGTCGTGGATGATCGCGGCGTAGCCGAAGCACAGGTGCACCGCCGTGGTGCCGGTGATGCCCTCCAGCGCCCGGTTCAGCGCGGTGACCCCGTACTGGCGGGCCGCGTCCGGCCGGGCCTGCAGGTACGGCTCGTCCAGCTGAACGATGTCGGCCCCGGCCGCGAACAGGTCGGCCACCTCGGCGTTGACCGCCGCGGCGTAGTCCAGCGCGGCCGCCTCCGGATTGCGGTAGTAGTCGTCCTGGGCCTGCTGGGACATGGTGAACGGCCCCGGCACCGTGATCTTGATCGTCTTGCTGGTGCTGGCTCGCAGGAACTCCAGGTCGGCTACCTCGACGGCGTGCCGCCGCTTGATCGGCCCGACGATCCGCGGCACCGGGTTGGGGTGGCCGCTGCGGTCCAGGCCGGTGCCGGGGTTGTCGATGTCCACGCCTTCCAGCGCGGTGGCGAAGAAGTTGGAGTAGCTCTCCCGGCCGATCTCGCCGTCGGTGATGATGTCCAGCCCGGCGTCCTCCTGGGCGCGGATGGCCAGCAGCCTGGCGTCCCGCTGGGCCTGGTCCAGGTACTCCGGGGCCACCCGCCACAGCTCCCTGGCGCGCACCCGGGGCGGGAACCGGTCCGCCAGCCGGGCCCGGTCGATCAGCCAGTCCGGCTGGGGGTAACTGCCCACCAGCGATGTCGGGAACAGCATGCTCGCCTCGCCCTCCGCCGTCTCGCGCGCCGCATCCGCCGCGCCCGGGCCAGCCCGGCCCGCCGCCAGCCAGTATCCCGCGCCGCCCGGCCTCGTCCACCGGCCCGCGCTTGCCGGATCACGATGACAGTGACCGTCAGTTGCGCCGCGCGGGCCATCGCCCTGACGAGTCAGACTCCGTGCTCATCCGCCCGCTGTGTTGCATCTCGCGCCCTGATCCACGGAGATCGACGCTCCCGGCCCCTGATCGACATGTGACCGATCAATATCAGGGTGGGTCCCCCAGCTATCCGGGAAGATCGGCGCCGCAATCAGCCGACGACGCAATCTCCTCCCGGCTCGGAAGATCTAGATTTGCCGTCCTGCTAGTGCATCCATAAATAACAAAATGTCCGGATCATGAGCCCGACACTCCGGGCAACAAAAACTATCGGTCGCGCCAGAGGCACATTTCAACTATAGGGTTTAGCGATAACGTTAACGGCTATGTTGTTCAGTCTCGCGATGATCGCCCACCTGTGGAGGCCCGGGCCGTCGCATGTCAACGTTGTCTATGCTACGCCCGGAACTCGGCAAGGCATCACGCCACAAGTACAAGCGAAAATAGAAGCCCTGCGCCAGGTAATCGCGCACCATGTGCCTGACTCAAGCCTTATCAAGGTTGAGTTGATGGGGGACAAGGAACTGCTCGCCCGGTACAATGAGCACCCATCGTACACTCTAAGAATGGAATATCAAGAGAGCGTCACTAGCGGCAACTCGCATGTCGCACTCGTCAAGCTCAAGGATTACTATGAGCTGATCGTCGATGAGAACGGTCGACTGAGGCGGCATCTGTTCGAATGGAATGTGCGAGATTATCAAGGCAATGTGGCGGTTAACCAAGATATTCGTAAGTCGCTTACCGTTACTGATAGTCCCGAATTCTGGTGGCTCAACAATGGCGTTACTATCCTTTGCAGCGATGCTACGAGCGCCGGAAAGTCATACTCGCTCTCGAATATCCAGATTGTGAATGGTCTCCAAACTAGCCATGAAATATATGACGCGCTGAGAAATTTCCCAGCGCCCGAGGCTCAGAACAAAATGCTTCTTGTCAGGATAATCGTGACTGCTGACGCGGCAACCCGGGACAAGGTCATTAGAGCTACGAACAGGCAAACTGCGGTTACCGACGCCTCCCTTCGGGCAACCGACGATGTACAGCGCCAGATCGAAAACTATTTCCTAACGAAGGGCTGGTACTACGATAGGCGTAAGAACTTCTACAAGAATGACGGCAAAGATGTCGCGAGGATTGTGGGGATTCCGTTCCTCGGCGCTGCGGTAACTGCGATGGGCCTGGCGCGACCAGACAAGTCGCGAGGGAAATCATCGTCATTGCTGAAGAACGATGACGATTACAGGCAAGTATTTAACCCCGCAATTGAGCTGGAAATCTACCTCTGGGCCGCCAAGCTACTAGACCGTGTGCTATGCGAATACCCTATCAAGCGAGTTCGTTAGCTGAGTGTGCCGATGCCCGGTAGGTACGTGCTGAGGCGGCGGATGATGGCGGTGACGATCGCATCGGTGCCGCTATTGTGCTCCACGGCCTTGGCGGGGGCGATGTCGAAGGCGGCCTTGCTAAGGGTCTGGGCGTCGGTGCCTATGACGAGAGGGATGCGGAGGGGGGCCGGGCTTCCGTTGGATGCGGGGTCATGGTCGATGTCGAAGACGTAGATCCAGTTGGCGGGCGTGGCGTCATGGTCGTCGAGAAGCCGCCATGTTCCGTCCTTGTGCTGGTGTAGTTCGGGTGCGCCGAGGAATGGCTGCCACGAGTCCCAGACCGGTTTGGGGAGGGCGAGGACGCACCCGGCTGAAGTGTCGCGGCTGGTGACCTGAAACTTGAAGGCGATCTGGTAGAAGGTTCGCTTGAAGACGTTGGCGATGTTGGGTCCCTCGATGCTACGGCCTGACCATTCGGGGTTCTGAGCCAGGAGTTGGGGAAACTGGCTGCCGTGGAGATCCAAGGCGTTGGTAAGGGCAGTGACTGCGTGCCGGTAGGTCCCGTGGGTATCGGTGGTCTGCAGCTCGATGATGCCGTAGCGCCCGACCTTGATGTGCTCGGGATACAGCTCGTGCTGGAGGGGTTCCTCGGCAAGGAGTTCCACGACGGTGATGTCGAATGAGAGTTCCGGTGACGCGGGAGTCTTCGGCAGGCCGATCTCTCCGCCGAGGATGTCCTGGAAGTAGACAAATACGCGGCTAGGGTGGTCCTCGTTCAGCGCCGTCATGATTTCTTCGCGGAGGCTATCGTCGTTCAGGGCGAGGACGGGCCTGATCAGGATGATGGCGTCTTCGGGGAGTGCGTAGAGCCGTCTGGTCATCCTGGACAGCAGTTGGTCGTCCAGGGCGCGGTATGGGCAGACAAGCCAGTCCTGGCGCGGTCCGTTGCTGGTGGCGCTGATTGTGCAGACGCCTCGGGAGTTTTCTGCTTTGATGCAGGTGCTTGTCCGGCCGAGCGTCTGGGAGAGGAACGGACAGCGACCTGATTTCTGGTCGCGCAGCGCGGCTGGCGCGTCGGACACTGCGGGGAAGATCCGGTGGCCGAACCATTCGGAGATGTGCGGGCGCGACTCGGAATTGGGAGCGCGGCGTGCCTTTGGGGAGTCCGAGGTGTTCAAGGGGTTGCTGGGGCCTTTCCGTATTCAGTCAGCCAGGGGGAGCTGTATCCCAGGTACCTCTGGGATACAGCGACTCCTGCGGTGGAATGAGCTGGCCATGAGCGCCGATGAAGGGAACCGGGCGACGGCGGAATGGATCATGTAGCCGCCGGGTGGGTTCGCCCTGGAGGCATCGGTGAATTTCGCCGGCGACGGCTTCGGCCAGCGGGACGGGGACGGCGTTCCCGACCTGCTCGTACTGGCTGGATCGGTCGCCTTGGAAGATGAATCGGTCGGGGAAGCCCTGGAGGCGGGCTGCCTCGCGGATGGAGATGGTGCGGTCCTGCTCGGGGTGGGTGTACTCGCCGGATTTGGGGTCGCGGAAACGGGTGATCACGGCACGGGGGATGCCGTCCCAGGTCATGCGCCGGTAGCGGCGGGTATGGTCCTTGCGCAGCGCACGCTGCATGCCGGCGGGGAGCATTTCTCTAGGGAGACTGCGCCAGTCCTGGCCAGGCGCGAGCCTGGCCAGGCGCGCGAGATTGGCCGGTGAGAGACGGGCTGCATAGTGGTTGAACAGCTCTGTGTCTAGCTGCTGGCGCATGACGCGCTGGTAGTCGCAGGCGGGCGGGCCGGTGTAGGTGCAGTGCTCTTCGCCGGCCGCAATAGGTGGCAGGTCACCGATAGCTTCCCTGGTGGTGACGAACCCGGCGGTCTGGTCGGTGGTGATCGTGACATTGTGGATTAGGTCACCAATTCCGGCGGTGCCGGCGGTGGGCTGCGGGAATCCGTAGCCGGCGGGGATTCCGAGGTCTTTGCGCCAGGCGATGATGACCAGGCGCCAGCGCATCTGCGGAGCGCCGTACTGAGCTGCGAGGAGCTCGGCGCATGCGGCGAGGTATCCCAGCTCATGCAGGCCGTTGAGGATCGCGTCCAGGTAGGCACCCTGGGCGAGGTTCACCAGGCCGGGCACGTTCTCTATGACGACGCATCGTGGCTGGAGGTCCCCTGCGAGCCGGAGGACTTCGCGGAACAGGTTGTTGCGCTCGTCCCAGACGACGCGGGAGCCGATGATGGAGAAGCCCTGGCACGGTGGCCCGGCGAAGAGCAGGTCCAGATCGCCCGGGGTGATGTCGGCGGCGGTGAGGATCTTCTCCGCGTCTACTCCGCGGAGGTCTGCGACCAGGAACTCTCCTGGCAGGTTGGCAGCATGCGTGAGACCGCACGCAGAGCTGATGTCTGCGGCGAGCCGCAGATCGTAGCCTGCTCCTGCTATGCCCAGGGAAGCGCCGCCCGCGCCGGAGAACAGGTCAACGGCGGTTGGACGGTTGCTCATCTGGTTACCGTCCCATGGCTGCATGGCTGAGTCACGGAACTGTCTGTCTGCGACGGTTTGTGTTGCGCCGCGCGGCCCGCGTGCTGGGTCATCTGTCACCGCCAGGGGATGCGGAAAGGTAGAGCGCAGGCTAGCGCCTGCGTCCGACACTGGCCATCCAGGCAGATCGTGAGAGGCCGCCGCTGTTCGCGTCCGACAAGAGTTCCCGGGCGTCAGGCCAGCCCGAGGCCGTCGTCGGCCAGCGTCGCGGGGGCGGGCGCGGACGGCACGGCGGATAGCGCCGGCTGGGGGGCCTGGTGGTCCGGGGTGACCTGGCTGACCACCTGGCGGCGGACCACGCTGAGCGGGCCGAGCCCGGACAGGGCCTCGGTGACCTGGGCGGCCAGGTCCGAGGGGGCCGAGGTGGAGGCCGCCATCCCGATCGTCGGTGACCCCGCTGAGCAGGGCCGGGGTGATATCGGTGACCGCGGCGATGACCTGGGTGCGGGCACCGCAGTCGCGGGCCAGGCCGGACACCTGCCGGGCGTCGGCGCTGTCGCGGATCGCCCAGCACCAGCATCAGGTCGCAGCCCGCCGCGATGGCCCGGACGGTCTGCGCCCGGTCCGACGGCGCGTAGCAGAAGCTGTCGGGGTGCGGGCCGCGGGCGGCCGGGAACCGGGACCGCAGCGCCGCCGCGACCGCCGCCGTCGACTCCACCGGCAGGCCGGGCTGGAGCAGGTAGGACACCCGCCGGGCGTCGGCCACCTGGAGGGCGGCGGTCCCGGCGGCGGTCTCCACCAGCGTGGCCCGGTCCGGCGCCCGGCTGGTGATCCCGGCCGCCGCCCCCGCCGCCTGGCCGATCAGCACCACGTCATCACCTCGGTCGGCCAGCCGGGCGGCCTGCTCCTGGGCCTGGGTGACCAGCGGGCAGGTGGCGTCGATCACGGTCAGCCCGCGGGCCGCCGCCTCGGCCAGCACGGCGGGCGGCACGCCGTGGGCCGGGATGACCACGATGTCCCCGGCGGCCATGTCGTCCAGCGCGGTGGCGGCGGTCACGCCCCGGGCGGCCAGGTCGGCCCGGGCCTCGGGCGGCGCGGCCAGGTCGCCGTACAGGTGCATGACCCGGCCCTGCCCGGCCGCCTCGGCCGCCGCGTTCCAGGCCGCGTCCAGCGCCCGCATCGCGCCGCTGCACCACGGGCTGCTGGCGGCCAGCAGCAGCCGGGTGCCGGTCACCCCGGCCCACTCCTCGACGGCGGCCTGCGCCGCCGCCGCGGCCAGGCGGTCGGCCGGGGACGCCGCCGCGGCCAGGGCGGCCGTGCCCCCGCCGCGCTGCCCGCAGGTGGCCAGGTAGACCGCCGCGCCGCCGCCGTCGGCGCCCGCGTCGTCCAGGGCCGGGACCGGGCCCAGCACGCAGCGCCAGCCCTTGCGCCGCAGCGACCCGGCGATCAGCGGCGCCGCCGGGCACGGCAGCGAGCCGCGGGCCGGGTCCCCGACCCGGGTCGGCACCAGCAGCTCGCCGCGCTGCACCCGGATGTCCGGCGCCTGGAACTCCCGCACCGCGCTGCGGTTCATCGCTGCCCTTTCCCGGTGGTGGGCCGGCCCGTGCCGGGCGCCCGTAGCTGGCTGGCCCGTGCCTGGCCGGCCGGTGGCTGGTCGGCCCGTCATGCGCCAGCCCGTCATGCGCCAGCCCGTCATGCGCCGGCCCGTCATGAGTCAGCCCGTGATTAGTCAGCCGGGGTGAGCCGGCCCCGCGGCAGTCAGCCGGGCCGGGCGCCGGGAAGGCAAGATGGCCCGGCTCGCGGCGTGGCCTCCTGGCGGGCTCGCCGCGACGCCGGTAGCTGCGGTATACCCCCGTTACCGCAGCGCGCATCCCCCGATCCGGCAAAGCGTGGACCCGGCAAACCGTTAGCCCGGCAAACCTTGCCGACCTGTAGTGTCCCGCGTCGCCGGGCCGCGCCGCCGCGTGACACGCGGGAGCGATGCCGGCCGCGGCACCGGGTTCACGCAGCCGACCTGCGGGAACACGGAGGTTATGCCCCTATTCCGATCAGCATGATCTACATAAACTGGGGAGATCCCCCACCCGTGGCCGAGAGGACCTGACCATGTCCAGTACCGACCAGCTCGTGGCGAACAACCAGAAGTACGCCGAGGCATTCTCCGGCCCGCTGCCCCTGCCGCCCGCCCTCGGCGTCGCGGTCGTGGCCTGCATGGACGCCCGCCTGAACGTCTACGGGATCCTCGGCCTGGCCGACGGGCAGGCGCACGTGATCCGCAACGCGGGCGGGGTGGTGACCGACGACGCGATCCGGTCGCTGGCCATCAGCCAGCGGCTGCTCGGCACCCGCGAGATCATCCTCATCCACCACACCGAGTGCGGCATGCTCACGTTCACCGACGACGACTTCAAGGCGGCCATCGAGGCCGAGACCGGCATCAGGCCGCCGTGGGCCGCCGAGGCGTTCCCCGACCTGGCCGCCGACGTCCGCCAGTCGATCGCCCGGATCATGGCCAGCCCGTTCGTCCCGCACACCGACGCGGTGCGCGGCTTCGTGTTCGACGTGGCCACCGGCAAGCTCGACGAGGTCAGCTAGCCCGGCCGCGGCCAGCGCGGGCCGCGGCGGCGGTCAGGATTCCGGGCTGTCGCCGCGGCCCTGCTGCTCGGCCAGGAACCGCTCGAACTCGGCCCCCAGCTCCTCGGCCGTCGGCATCGGCTCCGGGCTCCTCGCCGAGCAGGTTGCGCCCGGCCGCGCGAACTGCGTCGTACTGCTGCTCCAGCGCCTCGACCACCTCGGTCACCTCGGCCGACCCCTCGACCTGCCGGGCGATCTCCAGGTCGGTGCGGCGGGCCGCCTCGCGCAGCGTGTCGCCGGGCAGCACCAGGCCGCTGGCCCGCTGCACGGCCTCCAGCAGGGTCACCGCCGCCGCCGGGTAGGCGGCCTGGGCCAGGTAGTGCGGCACGTGCACGGCGAAGCCGATGGCCGCGCGCTCGTCCTGGCCGAGCCGGTACTCCAGCAGCGCCGCGGCGCTGCCCGGCACCTGAAGCCTGCTCCACCAGCGGCCGGTAGCCCTCGATCAGGCCGGGCTGGGTGGAATGCGCCGTCACGCCCAGCTGGCCGGGTATGCGGCACGCCCATCGGGATGCCGTGGAAGCCGACCGCCAGCCGGACCCCCAGGTCGGCGGTCAGCTGCCGCACCGCGCTGGTGAACGTCTCCCACTCCCGGTCCGGCTCCAGGCCGTTGAGCAGGAGGAACGGCGTGCCCTCGGAGTCGCGCATCAGCGACAGCGTGAGCTCGGGAGTGTCGTAGTCCTCCCAGTGGTCCTTGGCGAACGTCATCACCGGCCGGCGCGACCGGTAGTCGATCAGCGCGTCCACGTCGAACCGGGCCACCTCGTGGCCCTCCAGCGACGAGACCAGGTGCGTGGCCAGCAGCCGCCCGGCGCTGCCCGCGTCGATGAAGCCGTCCAGGTAGTACAGCATCACGAGATCGCCGTCCGGCTCGGCGGCAGCGGGACTTACCTCGTACAGGTCCCCTGGATCGCGCCCCACGTCACAGCCTCTCTAGCCGCCCGTCAGTCCCTCTAGTCTTACCAACGTCCGGGGGCGACAATAAATTCGGGCGGGGTAACGGATGGCTCCCGGCCGGTGCGCCCCGTATGTTCATCATGCCGGGCCGGCTGCCCTGGCGCCATGCGCGTTCGTCACGCCCCTGGCTGATTGAGTCCGGCCTTGTACTGCTCCCACCGGGCCAGCACGCCGGGCAGCTCGGCCGTCACGAAATCGAAGAACCGCGCGTTCTCGGTCAGCCGCGTGCCGGCCGGCGTGGCCGCGCCGAGCAGCGCCACGCCCTCGCGCATGGTCTCCGCCCACTGGGCCATGACCAGGTTGCGCGCGGTGAGCAGCCGCTCCCAGACGTCGTCCGGCACGCTGTAGGACAGCCGCCGCGAGCCCGGCTCGCCCGCGCTGGTGACCAGGCCGAGGGGCAGCAGGTAGCGCACGGCCCCGGACACCGCCGCCGGGCTGACCCCGAGCACCGCCGCGATCTCGGCCGCGCTGAGCCGGGCGGCGTCGTCGGCCAGCAGGGCGGTGAACACCCGGGCCGGCATCCGCGGCACCCCGGACTGGTACAGGATCCCGGCGAAGCGCTCGATGAAAGCGCCGATGGCCGGCTCATCCCGGGCCGGCTGGCCGGCCAGGAGCGCGCTGGAGTGGGGTGGCACGAGTCGCTGGAGCCCTTCGTTCCGCAAATTCATGATTTCGTGAATTTAGTGTAGCCTCGCCCTCATGACCAAGGCTATTGAGGTCTCGGGCCTGCGCAAGTCCTACGGCCGGACGGTGGCGCTGGACGGGCTGGACCTCGGCGTGGCGGCCGGGGAGGTGCACGGGTTCCTCGGCCGAACGGCGCGGGCAAGACCACCACCATCCGGATCCTGCTCGGCATGCTCCGGGCGGGCGGCGGCACGGCCCGGCTGCTGGGCGGCGACCCCTGGCGCGAGGCGGTGGCGCTGCACCGGCGGCTGGCCTACGTGCCCGGCGACGTGACGCTGTGGCCCGGCCTGACCGGCGGCGAGATCATCGACCTGCTCGGCCGGCTGCGCGGCGGGCTGGACCCGGCCCGCCGGGACGGCCTGATCGAGCGGTTCGGGCTGGACCCGGCCAAGAAGGCCCGCACCTACTCCACCGGCAACCGGCAGAAGGTGGCGCTGATCGCCGCCCTGGCCTCGGACGGCGAGCTGCTGATCCTGGACGAGCCCACGGCCGGGCTGGACCCGCTGATGGAGGCGGCGTTCCGGGACTGCGTGCGGGACGAGCGGCGGCGCGGCCGGACGGTCCTGCTGTCCAGCCACATCCTGTCCGAGGTCGAGGCGCTGTGCGACCGGGTGACGATCATCCGGGCCGGGCGGACGGTGGAGAGCGGGACCCTGGCCGAGCTGCGCCACCTGACCCGGACCGCGGTCACCGCCGAGCTGGATGCCGCCCCTGACCTGGCCGGCCTGGACGGGCTGCACGAGGTCACGGTCCAGCCGGCGGCGCGGGGGCCGGTGCGGCTGGCGGGCGAGGTGGACGCGGCCGGCCTGGGCGCGCTGCTGGGCCGGCTGGTTCCGGCCGGGGTGCGCAGCCTGGTCAGCCGGCCGCCGACGCTGGAGGAGCTGTTCCTGCGGCACTACGCGGCCGATCCCGGCGCCCGCGGCCTGATCCTGGCGCCGCGGCTGATCCTGGCGCCCCGGCCGATCCCGGCCCCGCGGCTGATCCGGGCGCCCCATCCGGTCCCGGTGATCCCGCCGGTCCCGGTGGCTCCCCCGATCGCGGTGATTCCGGCGAGCCCGCCGCCCCGGCGGGGCGGGGAGCCCCGGCGTGACCGCGACCGCTGCCGCGCCCGGCCGGGCGCGGCCGGCCCGGCGGGCGGCGCGGACCTGGCCGGGACCCGGGACCTGGCCCGGCTGGCCCTGCGCCGGGACCGGATCATGCTGCCCGCCTGGGTGTACATCCTGGCCATCGCGGCGGCCGACGTGGCGTTCAGCCTGAAGGAGCTGTACCCGACGGCGCCCCGGCGGGACGCGCTGGTGACCAGCGTGGCCGGCAACCCGGCCCTGTCGTTCCTGTACGGGCAGCTGCACGGCACCTCGCTGGGCGCGCTGATCGCCTGGCGGTACCTGGCCTACAGCGCGCTGGGCACGGCGCTGATGAGCATCTTCCTGGTCATCCGGCACACCCGGGCCGACGAGCAGGCGGGCCGGCTGGAGCTGGCCCGCTCGGCCGCCGTCGGCCGGCATGCCGCGCTGACCGCCGCCCTGGGCGTCGCGGCGGCGGCCAGCCTGATCGTGACCGTGCTGCTGGCCGCCGTCTCGATCGTGCTCGGCATGCCCGTGGCCGGCGCGGCCGCCTACGCGCGTGGCGGCCGGCGGCTGCGGGCTGGCCTTCGCCGCCGTGGCCGCCGTCACCGCCCAGCTGAGCGGGTCGCCGCGGGCGGCCCGGGGGATGGCCATCGCGGTGCTCGGCGCCAGCTTCGTGCTGCGCGGCATCGGCGACTCGGCCGGCGCCGCGGGCCGGAGTGGCTGACCTGGCTGTCGCCGGTGGGCTGGGCCGAGGAGGCCCGCCCGTTCGCCGGGGACCGGTGGGCCGCGCTGGCCCCGCTGGCCGTCGCCGCGATCGGCCTCGGCGCCCTGGCCTACTGGCTGGCCACCCGCCGCGACCTGGGCGAGGGCCTGGTCCCGCCCCGGCCCGGCGCACCCGCCGCCGGGCGGCTGCTGCACGGCCCGGCTCGGCCTGGCCTGGCGGCTGCAGCGCGGCAGCCTGGTCGGCTGGGCGCTGGGCCTGTTCGCCACCGGCATCGCCGTCGGCGCGGCGGCCAAGGGCATCGGCTCGCTGCTCGGGACCAGTTCCGCGCTGCGCCAGGCGTTCGAGCGAATCGGCGGTCAGTCGGCGCTGACCAGTGCCTACCTGGCCGCCATCATGAGCCTGGCCGGGCTGGCGGCGGCCGGGTACGCCGCCGGGGCGGCGCTGCGGCTGCACGGCGAGGAAGATGCCCGGCTGGCCGAGGCGGTGCTGGCCACCCCGACCGGGCGCCTGCGCTGGGCGGCCAGCCACCTGCTCGTCACGGTGGCCGGGACGGCGATCGTGCTGGCCGCCGCCGGGGCCGGGGCCGGCCTGGGCTACGGGCTGCGGGCCGGGGACCCCGGCAGCCAGGTGCCCCGGCTGATCGGCGCCGCGCTGGCCCAGCTTCCGGCCGCGCTGGTGCTGGCCGGCCTGGCCGCGGCGCTGTTCGGCCTGCTGCCCCGGCTGGCCGTCCCGGTCACCATGACCGTGCTCGGCCTGGCCGCGCTCATCGCCATCCTGGGGCCGGCGATCAGGCTGCCGGGCTGGGTGACCAGCGCCACCCCGTTCAGCCACGTGCCCCGGCTGCCCGGCGCGCCGCTGACCGCCGCCCCGCTGATCTGGCTGTCGGTGGCGGCGGTCGGCCTGGCCGCGATCGGCCTGGCCGCCCTGCGCCGCCGCGACCTCGCCTAGCCCGGCCGCCATGATCGTGACCGATTTTCCGCACATGTTTACGTAAACACGGTCACGATCATGGGTGAATGCCCTGGCAGCCACCCGCCAGCCCGGCCGGGCGGCCCGTCAGCCCCGGCCCGGCTGGGCGGCCCGTCAGCCCCGGCCCGGCTGGGCGGCCCGTCAGCCCCGGCCCGGCTGGGCCGCCCGTCAGCCCCGGCCCGGCTGGGCCGCCCGTCAGCCCCGGCCCGGCTGGGCCGGCCCGTCAGCCCCGGCCCGCCCAGCCCGTCAGCCCCGGCCCGCCACCGCCCCGGCCAGCAACGCCCGCGACCATCCCGCCGGCACCATCCGCCCCGCCCGCCCCTGGCCCGCGTGAGCATCGCGGCAGCCGACCATGATCGTGACCGTTTTTCCGGGCTGCGCACGAGAAAACGGTCACGATCATGGGGTCAGGTTGCCTCGGGCGGCGCCCCCGTCGCCGGCTGAGCCTTCCGCGCGGCGAAACCGCGCAGCAACTCGGCCACCCGGGTCCTGGTCTCCGACGGGCTGGCGCCAACGGTGCGCAGCACCCCGGCCACCGGGGCGTCCGGGTCGCGGATGAGGCCGAGCAGGATGTGCTCGGTGCCGATGTAGTTGTGGCCCCGTTCCAGCGCCTCGACCACCGCGTCGCGCAGGGCATTCTTGGCGTCGGCGCCGTACGGCGGCCGGGGATCCGTCTCGGCGTCGTCCGCGGGTCCCGCCGGGCCTAGCGTCACCAGCGGCGTCGGCCCCGTCTCCCGGGTCCGCCCGGCCATGAAGGTGTGGACCAGCACCGCCTCGGCGGTGACGCCCATCGCCGCCAGGGCCTCCGCGGCCACGCCCTCGGGCTCAATGAACAGGCCCAGCAGCAGGTCAGCCGGGCTGACCTCGGCGCCGCCGCGCTGCCGGGCGGTCCGGGCGGCAGCGCGCAGCACGCCACGCGCCCGGTCCGTGAACCGCTCGAACGTCGGCATATCCGACCCGGAGACCAGCCGGTCGGCCAGCGGGACGGAGAACCGCTTGTGCACGGCCTGCTTGCTGACCCCGAGGGCGGCGCTGATCTCCGACCACGACTTGCCCTCGCGGCGGCAGCGGTCGATGAAGTGCTCCATCAGCGCGTCGTTCAGCTCCTCGATCTGGCTGACCGTGCGCGAGGCGGTGACCAGCTGGTCCAGGGCGGTGTCGGTGGGGGAGTCCTGGCGGACGGTCTGGATGAGCTCGGTGAGGCTCGGCGGTGGCGTCATGCGTCAACCATAAGTTGACGGCGGCATCGCGTCAACTAAGAGTTGACGCCCGTTCCGGGCCAGCCGCTTATTTGCCAGACCGCAACTAACGGCAGGCATACTGGCAGGGATGGACGGCACCGAGATGACCTACCGGCGGCGGATGCTCATCCTGACGATCTGCTGCATGAGCCTGCTGATCGTCGGCCTCGACGTCACCATCGTGAACGTCGCCCTGCCGTCAATCCAGCGTGAGCTGCACACGTCGGTGTCCGGCCTGCAGTGGGTGATCGACGCCTACACCCTGGTGCTGGCCAGCTTCCTGATGCTGTCCGGCTCGACCGCCGACCGGGTCGGCCGCCGCCGCACGTTCCAGGTCGGGCTGGCCGCGTTCACCCTGGGCTCGCTGCTGTGCAGCGTGGCTCCCGGCCTGGGCTGGCTGGTGGCGTTCCGGATGATCCAGGCGGTCGGCGGCTCGATGCTGAACCCGGTGGCCATGTCGATCATCACCAACACGTTCCTGAACCCGGCCGAGCGGGCCCGGGCCATCGGCGTGTGGGGCGGCGTGGTCGGCCTCAGCATGGCCCTCGGCCCGGTGCTGGGCGGCGTGCTGACCGAGACCGTGGGCTGGCGCGGGATCTTCTGGGTCAACATCCCGGTCGGGCTGGCCGCGCTCGTGCTGACCGCGCGGTACGTGCCGGAGTCGCGCGCCCCGCGGCCCGCCGGCCCGACCCGGGCGGCCAGGCGCTGGTCATCGTGACGCTGGCCACCCTGATCTACGGGATCATCGAGGGACCCGGCTCCGGCTGGGGGTCGCCGAAGATCATCGCCTGCTTCGCCGTGTCCGCGGCGGCCCTGGCCGGGCTGGCCGTGGTCGAGTCGCGCCGCGCCGACCCGCTGATTGACCTGCGGTTCTTCCGCAGCGCGCCGTTCTCCGGGGCCACCCTGATCGCCATCTGCGCGTTCGCCGCACTGGGCGGGTTCCTGCTGATCAGCACCCTGTTCCTGCAGAACGTCCGGGGCTACTCGGCGCTGCACGCGGGGCTGTTCATGGTGCCGCTGGCGGCCATGACCCTGGTCTGCGCGCCGTTCTCGGGGCGCATCGTGGCCGCCCGCGGCCCCCGGATCCCGCTGGTCGTGGCGGGCGTGGCCATCGCGGCCAGCGGGCTCATGCTGACCCGGCTCACCGCCACCACCCCGACCGCCTGGCTGATCGCCTCGTTCGTGCTGTTCGGCATCGGCTTCGGCGCGGTGAACGCGCCGATCACCAACACCGCGGTCTCCGGGATGCCCCGCGAGCAGGCCGGCGTGGCCGCCGCCGTGGCCTCCACCAGCCGCCAGGTCGGCTCCTCCCTGGGGGTGGCGGTGATCGGCTCGGCGGTGGTGTCGGCGCTGGCGGGCGCGTTCCGCGGCGACTTCGCCGGGGCCAGCCACGTGGGCTGGTGGATTGTGGTCGGCTGCGGCGCCGCGGTCCTGCTGATCGGCCTGGTCAGCTCCGGCACCTGGGCGCGCGGCACCGCGCGGCGGACCGCCGAGCGGCTGATGCCGCCGATGTCCGCCGGGGTGCCGGTCCGGTCGCCCTGACCGGCACCCCCTGCGACCCGCTGCGCTGCTCAGGCCTCGCTGGCCTGGGCCTGGGACATCACCGAGAACACGCCGCCCTGGTCGTCGCTGGCCACGGCCATCCGCCCGTACGGCGTGTCCCACGCCGGGGCGATGACCCGGCCGCCCAGCCGGGTGACGGCGGCCAGCGCGGCGTCGGTGTCGGGTACCGCGAAGTACGCCGACCAGTGCGCCGGGACCTCGGCCGGCTGGTCGGCGCCTAGCTCGCCGATCCCGCCGACGATGTCGCCGTCCAGTTCCAGGGTGGCGTAGCGGAACCCGCCGTCGCTCATGTCGCCGTAGCCGTAGCCGAACACTGCCTGGTAGAAGGCCTTGTTGCCGTCCAGGTCGCGGCTCATGTTCTCGTTCCAGGTCATCGCGCCGGGCTCG
The DNA here is from genome assembly GCA_963731085.1 of uncultured Actinomycetota bacterium. Lineage (GTDB taxonomy): Bacteria > Actinomycetota > Actinomycetes > Streptosporangiales > Streptosporangiaceae > DASUBV01. The sequence goes on along the minus strand of CAVSUF010000015.1, from coordinate 45,597 downwards.
TTGGCCAGTTGCGCGCCGGGGAACGTGCCCTCCTGCCACAGGCCGAACACCGCGCCCCCCGGGTCGGCCGCGATGGCCATCCGGCCGATGTCCATGACGTCGAACGGCTCCATCAGCAGCATGCCGCCGGCCGCGGTGATCCGGGCCGCCGTCGCGTCGGCGTCCGTGGTGGCCAGGTAGGTGGTCCATGCCACCGGCGAGTCCGGCGGCCCCATCTTGGGGCCGATGCCGGCCACCGCCCGGCCGTTCACCTCGCACATCGAATAGCCGCCGGTCTCCGGCGGGCCCTCGTTGATAGTCCAGCCGAACAGCCCGGAGTAAAACGCCCGGGCACGGCTCACGTCGTCGGCGCTGAGGTCGGCCCAGCACGGTGTGCCCGGCCGCCAGGCCTTATCACGGGTAACCATGGTCCCCTCCCGTTAGCTTCTGGTCCCCCGATCGCCCACCGCCCGGTCATGACGTAGCGCAAGGTCCCGGGGATACTTCGCAGCCTAGTCCGCGGCCGCGGCCGGCGGGCTGACACGGCCGCCGACATCAGCCGATCGGCTGATCCCGGCCGGCCGGCCGGATGGCCCGGACGTCAGCCCGGCCCGGCCGTGATCATGACCGGCCGGGCGATGCCCCCCGCGCCGCCCCGGCGAAGACTTGAGGTCATCACGAGGGAAGGGGCGCTGCACCACCATGCCGACCGTCATCGACGTCCGGGGACTGCACAAGCGCTACGGCGCGACGGTCGCCGCGGACGACATCTCGCTGCAGGTCGAGGAGGGCGAGATCTTCGGGATCCTGGGCCCGAACGGCGCGGGCAAGACCACCACGGTCGAGTGCGTCGAGGGCCTGCGGGTCCCGGACCGGGGCGACCATCAGCGTGCTGGGCCTGGACCCGCGCCGCGACCGCGCACGACCTGACCCAGGTGCTGGGCGTCCAGCTGCAGGACGGCCAGCTACCCGACCGGCTGCGGGTCGGCGAGGCGCTGGAGCTGTACAGCTCGTTCTACCGCCGGCCCGCCGACTGGCGGGCGCTGGCCGCCACCCTGGGGCTGGACCGGCAGGCGAGCACCGCGTTCCGCAAGCTGTCCGGCGGCCAGCGCCAGCGGCTGTCCATCGCCCTGGCCCTGGTCGGCAGCCCGCGGATCGCCGTGCTGGACGAGCTGACCCAGGGCCTGGACCCGCAGGCCCGGCGCGACACCTGGGCGCTGATCGAGGGCATCCGCGCCCGCGGCGTCACCGTGCTGCTGGTCACCCACTTCATGGAGGAGGCCGAGCGGCTGTGCGACCGGGTAGCGGTGATCGACGCGGGCCGCGTGGTCGACCGTCGGCACCCCGGCCGAGCTGACCGCCAGCCTGGCCGCCGAGACCCGGATCACGTTCCGCCCGTCCGCGCCGGTGGCCGTCGCCCTGCTGGCCGGGCTGCCCGAGGTGACCAGCGTGACCCGGCGCGGCGACGACACCGTGCTCGTCACCGGGACCGGGAACGTCGTGGCCACCGTCATCGCGGCGCTGGCCGCCCGCCAGGTCACCGCGACTCAGCTGCGGGTGGACCAGGCCAGCCTGGAGGACGTCGTTCGTCACGCTGACCGGGCACCGGCGACCACCAGCCGGCCGCCGCCGCGGCCGGAGAGGAGTGACCGCCATGACGACCGCGACCCCGTCCGCCGGCCATGCCGCCGCGCCGCGCGGCCCCTCGGCCCTGCGCCGGCTGACCATCGCCGAGCTGCGGCTGTTCGTCCGCGAGCGCGTCGGCCTGATCTGGGGCGTGGGGTTCCCGCTGCTCCTGCTGGTCATCTTCGGCGCGATCCCCGCCTTCCGGCAGCCGCTCAGCCCGGCGGTGCCCGGCCTGTCCGTCCTGGACGCCTACGTGCCGATCCTGTTCGCCCTGGTGCTGGCCACGCTGGCCCTGGTGGCCGCGCCGTCGGTGCTGGCCGGGTACCGGGAGAAGGGCATCCTGCGCCGCATGGCCACCACGCCGGTGAGCCCCGGCCGGGTGCTCGCCGCCCAGCTAGCCGTCAGCCTGGGCGTCACCGCGGCCACGCTGGCGGGGCTGACGCTGGTCGCCCGGATCGCCTATGACGTGCCGCTGCCCCGCCAGGCCGGCGGGTTCCTGCTGGCCCTGCTCCTGGCGGCCGCGGCGCTGTTCGGCCTGGGCCTGCTGGTCGCCGCCGTGGCCGCCACCCAGCGCGCGGCCAGCGCCATCGGCGCGCTCCTGTTCTTCCCGCTGATGTTCTTCGCCGGCCTGTGGCTGCCGCTCGCCGCGATGCCGAAGGTCCTGCAGCACATCAGCCACGCCACCCCGCTGGGCGCGGCGACCGGCGCCCTGACCGACTCCTGGCAGGGACACTGGCCGCAGACCGTGCAGCTCATCGCCCTGGCCGCCTACGCCGTGGCGTTCATCGCGGCCGCGACTAGATTGTTTCGCTGGGAGTAGCCGACGATGGGAGCAGCGTCGCGCGGGCAGGCCGGGCGAGCAGGCGGGAAGGATGAGATGAGCGGGCAGGCGGACGACGGGTCCCGGCAGCGACTGGCCCGGCTGGAGGCGTGGGAGCGGCTGGAGCGGCCGCTGAGCAACGTCCTGCCGCTGGTCATGCTGGGCATCGCCGCGCTGCTCGGGCTGATCCTGGCCCCCTCGGCCAGCCAGGGACTCGCTACCCTCGGCGTGGCCGGCCTGACCGGCGCCTGGATCGTCGGCGGCTTCATCCTCCGTCCCGGCGCGCGCGAGCGGCCCGGCTGGATGCTGGCGTTCATCGCCGTGCTGGTGGCGCTGATGGCCGTCCTGGTCATCCGCGCGCCGATCTACGGGGTGTTCACGTTCGTCACCTATACCTACACGTTCTACCTGCCGCACGGCCACCGGCGGTTCGCCGCCATCGCCGCCATCGCGGTGGTGACCGCCACCTCGCAGGACGGCGGGCCGCCCAGGGCCACCACCGCGGGCATCGCCCTGTACACCGGGCTGATCGTGATCAACGTGGTATTCGCCACCGGCATCAACTGGTTCGGCGCGCTCAGCACGGAGCGCAACGACCTGCGCGCCCAGGCCCTGGCCGACCTCAGCGTGGTCAACCGCAAGCTCGAGGCCAGCCTGGCCGACAACGCGCGCCTGCACGAGCAGCTCATCAGCCAGGCCCGCGACGCCGGGATGCAGGACGAGCGGCAGCGGATGGCCCGCGAGATCCACGACACCCTGGCCCAGAGCCTGGCCGGGATCATCACCCAGCTTCAGGCCGGGGATCAGGCCACCCGGGCCGCCGAGCAGCAGCGGCACCGCGACGCCGCGCTGGGCCTGGCCCGCGAGGGCCTGTCCGAGGCCCGCCGCTCGGTGCACGCGCTGCGGCCCGAGCCGCTCCAGGCGGGCCGGATCCAGGACGCCCTGACCGGGGTCACCCAGCGCTGGTCGGCCCTGCACAGGGTGGCCGCCTCGGTGACCGTCACCGGCCCGACCCGGCCGATCCCGGCCGAGACCGAGCTCGTCCTGCTTCGCACCGCCCAGGAGGCCCTGGCCAACGCGGCCCGGCACGCCGGGGCCGGCACCGTCCGGCTGACCCTGTCCTACATCGGCGACCAGGTCACCCTGGACGTCCGCGACGACGGGTCCGGCTTCGAGCCCGGCGCCCCCGGCCCCGGGCCGGGCGGGTTCGGCCTCATCGGCATGCGCGAGCGGGTCGAGGGCCTGGGCGGCACCCTGGCCATCGAGTCCGAGCCCGGCGCGGGCACGACGATCTCGGCCAGCCTGCCGCTGGCCCCGGCCGCCAGCCCGCCCGAGCCGGCTCCGCCCCGGACGACTCCGCCCCTGCCGACCACGGGCCAGCCGACCACTGCCCAGTCGGCCACGGGCCAGCCAGGCACGCCAGCCGGCCGGCCCAGCCGACCACGGGCGCCCCGGTGACCGCCGCGTCGGGCGGCGCCCGATGACCGACGGCCGGGCCATCCGCCTGCTCATCGCCGATGACCACCCGGTCGTCCGGGACGGCCTGACCGGCATGTTCAGCGACGAGCCCGGCTTCGAGGTAGTGGGCGAGGCGGCCGACGGGGCGGAGGCCGTCCGGCTGGCCGGCCTGCTGGACCCGGACGTGATCCTGATGGACCTGCGGATGCCGGTCATGGACGGCGCCGCCGCCATCGGCGAGCTGGCCCGGCGCGGCGTGCGCGCCCGGGTGCTGGTCCTCACCACCTACGACGCCGACAGCTACGTGCTCCCGGCGATCGAGGCCGGCGCGACCGGCTACCTGCTCAAGGACGCGCCCCGGACGGAACTGCTGCGGGCCACCCGGGCTGCCGCCCAGGGCCAGTCGGTGCTGTCCCCGGCCGTGGCCAGCCGGCTGATGGGCCGGGTCCGCGCGCCCGAGACCGAGCCGCTCAGCCAGCGCGAGCTTGAGGTCCTGGAGCTGGTCGCGGCGGGCAGCACCAACAAGGAGGCGGCGGCCCGGCTGTTCATCAGCGAGGCCACGGTCAAGACCCACCTCCTGCACATCTACGCCAAGCTGGGCGTCGGTGACCGGGCCGCGGCCGTCGCCGCCGCGTTCAACCGGGGCCTGCTCACCCCGGCCAGCCGCGACTGACCCGCCCGGCCCCAGGGCACCTCCAGCCCCGGGCACCTCCAGCCCCGGGGCAACCCCCAGGCCCCTGGACCCCAGGCCCCTGGCACCCCGCCCGCCCGGCACTCCGCCCGCCGGCCTCTGGGCCGCCGGCCGTCCCGGCCCGGCCTCATGGCGTGCTCGCCGCCAGCAGGCCGCGGGCCTGCGCCGCGTGCTCGCCGCCGCCCGCGGCCAGGCACGCCCGCAGGTCCGCGCCCGCCTCAGCGGGCAGGCCCAGCGCCGTCAGGCAGTGGCCGCGCTGGTAGAGCAGCTCCGCCTGGTCCGTGCCGCCGCCCTGCAGCGCGCTCGTGTAGTCGGCGGCCGCTTCCGCCCAGCGGCCCGCCGCCGCGTAGGCCAGGCCCCGGTTGTAGAGCAGGTCGGGGTTGTCCCCGTCCGCGCTGAGCGCGTCGGTCAGGTCGGCCGCCGCGGCGTCGAACTCGCCCTCCTCGAAGGCCGCGACCGCCCGGTTGACCAGCGCCTCGGTCAGCTCCGGCGCCAGTTCCAGCGCGCGATCGAAGGCCGCCCGCGCGCCGTCGCGGTCGGCCAGGTCGCAGCAGCGCCAGCCCGAGCGTGCAGTGCAGCCGCGCCTCGCCGGGGGCGACCGCCAGGCCCGCCCGGGCCTCCTCGGCCGCGGCCTGCGGGTCGCCCTCGTCCAGCAACAGGGCACGCCAGGCTGATCCGGGCCTCCAGGTAGTCCGGCTCCAGGTCGAGCACGTACCGGAAGTCGCTCATCGCGCCCGCGGCGTCGCCCGCCGCCGAGCGGGCGTCACCGCGGTTGTAGTACAGCTCGGGGAACGGGGGAGTAACGGCCATCGCGGCCGTGTAGTCGTCGACGGCCTCGCCGAGCCGGCCGAGCTTCACCAGCAGGTTGCCGCGGTCGAAGCGGTACTCGGGGTAGTGGGGGTCATCCGCGATGACCCGGCCGTAGTCGGCCAGCGCGTCCTCCGGGCGGCCGAGTGCGGTGAGCACCTGCGCGCGGTTGTGGTACAGCACCGAGCGGTGCAGCCGGTGCCGGTCCGGGGTCAGGTCCTGGTCCAGCCGCGCGATGCCATCGCTGACCAGGCGCAGCGACTCGGCGAGGTTACCCAGGTGGGTCTGCACGAGAGCCTTGCCGTTGCTCATGAACACGGTGTGGAACGCCCGGTCGTCGGGATCCTCCAGCTGTCCGGCGATGGCGATCGCGGTGTTCACGTGGCCGAGCGCCCGGCGGTGGTCCTTGTGGTCGGGCGCATGCAGCCGGGTGAACAGGATGGCCAGCGCGTAGCTGAAGTTCATGTGCAGGTGCGCGTTCGTGGTGCGGGCCATGATGTCGTAGTAGATCGACTCCGTCTCGGCCGGGCGGTCCAGCATGGCCAGCGACTGGCAGACATAGATTTCCGCGGCGACCCAGGCCTCCGGCTCGGCGCCGGGGTCGATCAGCCCGCGATGCGCCACGGCCAGCTCCAGGCCCGCGTCGTAGAAGGCCATGCCGGTGCAGTACCAGATCGCCGCCGAGTACGCCGCCCGGGCCGCGGCCGGGTCGCTGCCGTGCTCCAGGTGGTACGGGATGGCGCCGAGCCGCAGCGAGTACTCCTCGCGCGCCTGCAGCCGGGCGGCGCGCTCATCGTGCAGCCGCGCCCGCACCCGCGGGTCGGCCGCCAGGTACGCCGCCTGCTCGCCGGGCACGTCGCTGGTGCCATCGGAGTCGACGAACGCCGCGGCGGCGTCGCCGGGGCGGGCCGTGCCGGGAGCGGCGGCGGCGGGTGCCTCGGCGCGCTTGCACCAGGCCGTCAGCGCATCGCGCAGCGCGCCGTCGGCCGGCTCCCGCGGCCCGGTGCAGACGATCAGCCGGACCTGGCCGGGGTCCAGCCGCCGCAGCGCGACGGACAGGAACTCCTGGTCGGTGTGGTCGGCCTGCCCGGCCGAGCCGAACGCGAGGGTCAGCGGGCCGTCCGCGGCGGCGGCCCGCAGGAAGTCCACGATCCCGTGCGCGATGCGCCGGCTGCGGAAGCGCGAGTACCACCGGGTCCGCTCGGCGACCGGCGCCATCGAGGTCAGCGTCTCTGGCGCCGGGCCGATCAGGGCGGTCAGCTCCGGCGCGGCGGCCAGGATCTCGATGGCGTGCCGCGCCGTCAGGCCCGGCCGCCGCGCGTGCACCAGCGGCACCAGCGCGCGGAGCACGGAGCCGGTGCCGGTGTACGGACCGCGCAGCCGCCGGTCGCAGTCCGCGGCGGCATCGGGCTGGCGGGCGGCAGCGGCGGCCGCGCAGTCGGCCCGGCTGGTGCCGGTGATCCACAGGTGGGTGTCAGTCATCGCGGGGCTCCAGGGGAGTGCGGCGCCGGAAGAAACGCGGTTCAGGGAACGGGCTGGCCGGGCTGAGCGCTAGCCGGGCGGAGCCGCCGGGGGAGCGGGCGGGCAGCCGCCGCCGGGCGCGGACCTGCAGTACCGCGAGGAACGCGAACTGGGCGAGGACGGCAGTCCCGACCGCGAGCGAGTCCCAGAACCGGAGGCTGCCGACGCTGCCGGTGGCGATGCCCTGGTACATCCGGATGAACAGCCCGGCCACCGCCGGGAGCGCGCCCGCCAGCCCCAGGACGACCAGGACGACGCTGCCGATCAGCACGAACGGGGCATACCAGCGGACGATCGCCGTGTCCCGGCGGGTCCAGCCAGCCCGCTGGGCCGCCGCGGCGTCGGGCCGGCCGCAGCAGGCGGGCGACCGCGCCGCGGAGGTAGGCGCGGGTCATCGCGTGCAGGTCCGGGCAGCGCAGCGCGCTGGCCGCCACGTGGTAGAGGTCGGTCTCCATGAACAGCATGGCCTGCCAGAGCATCCGCAGCAGCGTCAGGTAGGCGACGGCGACGATCGCCTGGACCAGCCCGGCCGGCCACCCGGCCAGCCGCCCGGCCGCGGCGATGCCGATCGCGGCGCTGACCACGATGGCGTCCGCGATCAGGCCGGCCAGGAACGGCAGCACCCGCTTGCGGGAGGGCACGCCCATCAGGCCGACCAGGGTGGTCTCCAGGACCAGGAAGTAGAGCCGCCGCCCGGCCCGCAGCCGGCTGGCCAGGCCGAGCCGTCGCCCGGCCAGGACGTGGAACGCCTCGTGGAACAGCGCGGCGAGCATCTGCGTGGCCCCGGACACGCCGACGATCAGCAGCAGCGACCTGCTGAAGAACAGCTGCGACGGGCCCGGTCGCAGCGCCGGGACGGCGATGATCAGGCCGGCCGCGGCGGCGGCCGCGATGGCGTAGCAGGCCAGCGCGGGCCAGGACAGCAGCACCTCGCCGAGCCGCCGCCAGCGCACCGGGGCGGCGCTCCCGCCTCCCCGCCGGCCTCCCCGCCGGCCTCCCCGTCGGGCCGGACGAAGCCCAGGTCATGCAGGGTGGCGACGAAGTCATCGAGGTCGGCCGGCTCGCCGTAGGTGTCGGTGTACCAGTCGGCCACCGCGGCCAGGTCCGCGCCCTGCTGCAGTCGCTGGAGCACGGCGGCGGCGTCCGGCGGGAAGACCGCGAAGTCGTCGGTGCCGGGCCGCCCGATGACCACCTCGCTGCCCTCCGCTACGAAGGTCAGCGGGTAGAGCGCGATCGGTGCCGTCGCGCCGGCCCGGGGCCGGGGGGAGGTCACCGGCCGGCTCCCGGCTGGCTGGCGCGTGGCTGGCGACGGCGCCGCCGGGCAGCCACGCGCCGTCAGCGCGCGCCTTAGTTCTGCAGGAACGGCAGGCACAGGATGCTGCCGTAAAGCGGGGTGAAGGTGCTGGTCAGGCGGACCGGGCCAGTCTTGCGGACCTGGAGCTTCTTCATGCTTTCCCTCCTCTCGCTGCTGCGCGGGTGGCGCGGCAGGCTCGCAGCCGGGATGCTCCCGGACGGCGCGGACGCAGCTGAGCTCTCGCAAGGCCAGTACCGTCCCTCCCTGAGCAGCGGGCAGGTAGCCGCCGGTCGCTGGCCAGCCTGACCGGGCGGCCCGCCCCGGTCCAGGTGGAACGACCGGCGCATTGACCGGCGGAATTGGCCCCAAAGGGCATCTGCGTCACGAGCCAGAACCATGTGAAAATTGGCCATATCGCCGGTTTCCCGGCGGCGCGGGCCGGTCCGGCTCGCGTCAGCGGCGTCGGCCTGCCCGGTCCCGCCCGCGAGCGGCGGCCGGAGCGGACCGGCCGTCGGCGGTTTGCGGCGGTAAACCGGCGGTTAGCCGGCAGGAGCGGGCGGGCCCGGCGCATGGCACCGGGCAGCCCGGCGGTCATCCTGCCGGCCGGAGATGAGGGGCGGCGAGTTCCGGACAGATGGGGGAGACTTTCGGGCAGCTGGTCCGCCGGGCCCGGGCCGCGGCGGGACTGACTCAGGAAGAGCTGGCCGCGGCAGCCGGGCTGGGCGTCCGGACCATCAGTGATATTGAACGGGGCCGCACCAGCCGGCCCCGGATCGCCACGGTCGGCCTGCTGGCCCGCTGCCTGGAGCTCTCCGGCCCGCCCGCCGCGCCGTCGTGGTCCCCGCAGGCCACCCCTGGCTCGCCAGGCGCGCCCGCGGCCGGGGGAGCAGAGCCGAACGGGACTGGCGGGGCCGACCGGGCCGACCGGGCTGACGGGACCGACCGGACTGGCGGGACTGCCGCCGACGCGGCGGCGGCCGGGCCGGACGGCACCAGGGCCGGTCACCTCTCCCGTGCCCCGGGCCGGACCCCGGTGCGCTGTGCCAGCCGGCGGCGAACGGCGGTGCGGGCTGGCCTGGCCCCCTGGCCGTGGGCCGGCCGCATCGTGCCCCGCCAGCTGCCCGCGCGGCCGGCGCACTTCATCGGCCGGGAAGCCGAGCTGCGGCTGCTGGACGGCATCATCGGGCGGCCTGGTGCCGCGACGCTGTCGGTGATCGGCGGGATCGCCGGCGCGGGCAAGACCGCGCTCGCGCTGCAGGCCGCGCACGGGGCCGCCGCCCGGTTCCCGGACGGCCAGCTCTACCTGAACCTGCGAGGCTTCGACCCGGCCGCCCCGCCGGTGCCGCCGGCCGAGGCGATCGGGCAGGTGCTCGCTGCGCTGGAGGTCCCGGCCAGCCGGGTGCCGGCCGGCCTGGACGCCCGGGCCGGCCTGTACCGCAGCCTGCTGGCCGCCCGCCAGATGCTGATCGTGCTGGACAGCGCCCGGGACTCGGCGCAGGTGGCGCCGCTGCTGCCGGGCAGCTCCGGCTGCTCGGTCATCGTGACCAGCCGGACCCTGCTGGCCAGCCTGGTAGCCGCCCACGACGCGCGCTTGCTCACGCTGGGCCGGCTCACCGACGCGCAGGCGCTGGAGCTGCTGGCCGCCCGGCTCGGCCGGGACCGGCTGGCCGCCGAGCCGCGGGCGGCGGCGGAGGTCTGGCCGCGTTATGCGCCGGGCTGCCGCTGGCGCTCGGCGGGCTCGCCGCCCGGGCGGTCGTCAGCCCGTCCCGCACGCTGGCCGCGCTGGCCGCCGAGCTGCGCGCGGCCGCCAGCTGGCTGGGCGCGCTGAGCCTGCTGGATGAGCTGCCCGCGGGCACCCTGACGGGCCGCGCCGAAGATCATTAGTGTCCCGGCGGCCAGGTACCCGGCTGACGGTATACTTCTGTTCCAGAAGCAAAGGACCGCGCTTGAGGGGAGCCCACCCGCCGTGGCCAGCGAGCCGGCCGTCACAGCGACAGCTACGGCGACGGCGACAGCGACAGCGCCGTCGCTGCACCGCGTCCGGGTGCCGCCGCCGCTGCTCAGCCGCCGGCTGCCGTCCGGCCGCGGGGCGACCGAGCAGCCCAACGCCACCGGTGACGGCGACGCCGCGCTGACCCCCCGGTTCTGGGCCGTGCTGGCCGCCACCGGCGTGGCCGCGGGCCTGTTCGGCGACCTGCTGATGCTGCTGCTGCACGCCGTCGAGCACCTGGGCTTCGGGTACCAGGCCAGTTCCACCTTGCAGGCCGCCGTCGAGCACACCTCCGGCTCCCGGCGGCTTATCGTCCTGGTGGCCGGCGGCGCCGTTGGCGGCCTGGCCTGGTTCCTGCTGCGCCGCTACACCCGCGGCGAGCAGTCCGACCTGGACGACGTGGTCTGGGGCGACGGTGCCCGCCTGTCGTTCCGCCGGTCCCTGGGCACGTCGGTGATCTCCGAGGTGGTCATCGGGGCGGGCGCGTCCATCGGCCGGGAGGCGGCGCCCAAGCTGATGGGCGGCGCCTGCGCCAGCGCGCTGGCCGGCTGGGCGCGGCTGACCCCGGCCCAGCGGCGGCTGCTGATGGCCTGCGGCGCCGGCGCCGGGCTGGCCGCCGTCTACAACGTGCCGCTGGGCGGGGCGCTGTTCACCGCCGAGGTCATGCTGGGCAGCATCACCGTCCCGGTCCTGCTGCCCGCGCTGGCCTGCTCGGCCATCGCCACCGCCGTGGGCTGGCTGTACCTGCCGGACCGGGCCACCTACCTGAGCGTGCCCGGCTACCGGCTCACCCCGGCCCTGCTGGCCTGGTCCCTGCTGGCCGGCCCGGTGATCGGGCTGATCGCCTGCGGCTACATCCGGCTGATCGGCTGGGTATCCCACCACCAGGCCCGGGGCCGCGTGGCGGCGGTCGCGCCCGCCCTGGCCCTCGGGGTGCTCGGCCTGGTCGCGCTGGCCTACCCGCAACTGCTCGGCAACGGCAAGGACATGGCCCACGACGCGTTCCTGGGCACCAGCGGGCTGACCCTGCTGCTGGCCCTGTTCGCCCTCAAGCCGCTGGTCACCGCCCTGTGCCTGGGCAGCGGCGCGTCCGGCGGGCTGTTCACCCCGACGCTCGCCGCCGGGGCCGCGCTGGGCGGCGCGGCCGGGATCGCCTGGGGCCTGCTGTGGCCCGGCACCCCGGCCGGCGCCTACGCCCTGGTCGGCGCGGCGGCCATGCTCGGCGCGGCCATGCAGGCCCCGATGGCCGCGCTGGCCCTGGTCCTCGAGCTCACCCGGGGCGGCTTCGCCCTGCTGGTCCCGATGATCGCCGCCACCGTGATCGCCACCGTCATCGCCCGGCACGTCGACGGGTACAGCATCTACACCGCGCGGCTGCGAGCGGTGCCGCCTGCCCGCCCGGCCGTTACGAGGAAAAGCAGTAAGAGTCGCTGGACGCGTCGCCGCCCTGCAGTCGCACCTGATGGGCCCGCCGTCCCCGGAACGCCTCGCCCTCGATGAAGAACCGCTCATCCACGCTCATCGTCCCCGCCGCGCCGATGTCGAGCTTGGCCATCCAGGCACCGACCCCCTCGGGGTAGAACTGGTCGTCCCACGAGCCGTACAGCGAGTTGGTGACGTACACCCGCCGGCCGTCGCGGCTGACCTCGACCATCTGCGGCCCCCCGCGCAGGGCCTGGCCGGGCCGCGCCGGGTGCGGCCGCCGGCCGGTGATGCCGCCGATCCGGACCGACCCCGTTTCAATGGGCTGGAACGGATCGCTCACGTCAAACTGCTTCAGCTCGCCAGTGCCCCAGCACGAGACGTACAGCTGCTGATCGTCGACGCTCAGGGCCAGGTCGGTGACCAGCGGGGGGACCGCCCCGAACGGCTGCAGCGCGGGCGGCAGGCCGTCCGCGTCAGCGGGCTCGGCCGGGATCGTGATGACCTTGCGGGCGGCCCAGCGGCCGTCGTCGCCCTGATGCCACGCCCACACCGAGGCCGACAGGTCGGCGGTGCTGACCACCACGCCGACGAACCCGTACAGCTTCGACGGGTCATGCGCGGGGCGCAGCTCCAGCGGCATCTGGTGCTCGGCGCCCAGGTCCACGGTCTGGATGTTGGTCCGGGTGTTCATGTCCCAGAAGTGCAGCCGGTGCCCGTACTTCTGGCCCAGCAGCAGGTCCGGCACGATCCCGTCCTCGATCATCGACGGGGTGCCCCACTCCGAGGTGATGGCCACGTCGTGCATCACGTGCCACCACAGGTCGTAGGCCAGGTACTGGTCGCCCCGGTCGGCCTCCCAGCGGCCGGTCACCTCGAACGTGTTCTGGTCCAGCAGCGCCACCCCGCCGGGTCCCTCGGTGTCCGCGCCGCCCAGGCAGGACACGTACAGCGCGCCCGGCCCGCAGTGCACGGTGTGCGGGCGGGAGTAGCCGGCCCGCTTGCCCAGTTCCTCGGGGCCGAGCACCTTGACCAGCCGGGGCGCGGCCGGGTCGGGCTGGGTGTCCAGCACGTGCAGCCGGGAGGACCGCAGGCCGGGCACGATCAGGTACCGGCGGTCCCCGTGGTCGTGCCCGCCGCCGGGGCACAGCGCGCTGGAGCACGCGTTCCAGCCGAAGTGATGCAGCTCGTCGCCCAGGTGGGGCAGCTCGGTGAAGCCGACCACGGTGCTGTAGGCGGGGGAGTCCGGGTCCACGTCGACCACGGCGATCGCGTCGGGCCGGTCGGCCGGGCGGGCGAAGGTGGCCACGTAGGCCAGCCGCTCGCGCGGCGCGGCAGCCGCGGCGGCCGGCGAGCGGTAGAAAGTCGGGTCCTGGTGCGCGTGCTCGTGCCCGTGGTCGTCGTGCCCGTGGTCGTGCTCGTGCTCGTGCGTCATCGCGTGCGCCTCCGCGGTCGGCTCGGTCGTACTATACAAAATCGACGGGAAAACTCGCTTAACGGGTAGCCTCTATCGCACGCCGTTACCCGGGTAGCGCGCGGATACCCCCGCGCCTGGCAGTTTCCGCTGCCATCGCGGCAGTGTCAATGCTGGCGCCCCGGCCCGGCGGTGCCGCCGGATGGCTCGCCGTCGGCCATCCCGTGACCCGGAAATGCCCGCCCGGCGACGCGACCTGGCGCGGCCAGGTTGTTTTCTGTCCGTAAGCTGTCGGTAGCAGGACATCGGGGAGGGCCTGCCGCGGCCCGCCGTCCTGCCGCATCGCGTGGCGCCGGGGCGTCACGCTCACCAGCGCCTGCCCGGCCGGCCCGCCGAAAGGTGCCCGCGTGCGCGCTTCACTTACCTGGCTCCGGGGCAGCGGCGTGGCCATCGCCGGGTTCGCCGTCATGGCCTGCGCCGCCAGCGCCTGCGCCGCCAGCGCCCCGGCCAGCCCGGCCAGGCCCGGCGACCCGGCGTCCAGCGCGTCCCCGGCCACCGCGTCCTCCGCCGCCGCGGCCGCCACCAGCGGTGCCGCCGCCCAGGCCGCCGTGCTGCCCAGCCTGACCCCGGCCCAGCTAGCCGGCCAGCGGGTCATCTACAGCTACAGCGGCCTGACCCCGCCGGCCAGCCTGCTGTCCCTGATCGCGCACGGCGACGTGGCCGGGGTCATCTTCTTCAGCGGCAACATCTCCAGCGAGCCGCAGCTCGCCTCGGTCGTCAGGACCCTGGAGAAGGCCGACGCCGCCACGACCAACCCGGTGAAGCTGCCGCTGCTGCTGATGACCGACCAGGAAGGCGGCCTGGTGCGCCGCCTGCCCGGCGCCCCGTTCCAGTCCGAGAAGCAGATCGGCGCGTCGGCCAGCCCGGCCAGCGCGGCCGCCGCGGCGGGCAAGAACGCCGCCGCCAACCTGCGCGGCGTCGGCCTGAACGTCAACCTGGCCCCGGTGCTCGACGTGTTCCGCTCCGCCGGCGACTTCGACGACCAGTTCCAGCGCTCCTACAGCATGAACCCGCACGTGGCGGCGACGGCCGGGGCCGCGTTCATCCGTGCCCAGCAGGCCGGCGGCGTGGCCGCCACGGCCAAGCACTTCCCCGGCCTCGGCTCGGCCGCCGCCAGCCAGAACACCGACCTGCGCCCGGTCACGCTGACCCTGTCCCTGGCCAGCCTGCGGGCCGTCGACGAGGTGCCCTACCCGGCCGCCATCTCGGCCGGCGTCCGCCTGGTGATGCTGAACTGGGCCACCTACCCGGCCGTCGACCCCGGCCGCCCGGCCGGGCTGTCGTCCCGCATCGTCTCGGGCGAGCTGCGCACCCGGCTGGGCTTCAAGGGCGTCACCATCACCGACGCGCATCGAGGCCGGCGCGCTCAAGCCGTTCGGCTCGATCCAGAACCGGGCGCTGCTGGCCGCCGAGGCCGGCATGGACCTGATCCTGTGCTCGCAGCAGAACGTCACCGAGGGCACGCAGTGCTCCGCCGGGCTCCAGTCCGGCCTGTCCTCCGGCAAGCTGCCGAAGCTGTCGTTCCAGCAGGCCGCGGCCCGGATCATGGCCCTGCGGGCCAGCCTCCCGGCGTAGCTCTCCAGTTGGCCTAGCTCGCTGGCCGGCTGGCTCGCTGGCCGGCGTCGCCGCGGTGCGGTTGCGGACGGCGCCCCCGGTAAATGCGATGCGCCGCGGCCGGGAGCTCGCCAATAATGCCCAGGTGCAGCGGATCTCGGTCGTCGGTAACTCCGGCTCGGGCAAGACCACGCTGGCCGCCAGCCTGGCCGCCGCCCTGGACGTGCCGCACCTGGAGCTGGACGCGATCTACCACCTGCCCGGCTGGCAGCCGCTGGCCGGCGGAGGAGTTCCGGGCCCGGTGGCGGACTTCATCACCGGCGACGCCTGGGTGGTCGACGGCAACTACAGCAAGGTCCGCGACCTCGTCTGGCGGCGGGCCGACACCGTCGTGTGGCTGGACCCGCCCCGCCCGGCGGTCATGCGCCAGCTCATGGGCCGCACGCTCAGCCGGATGGCGCGGCGCACCGAGCTGTGGAACGGCAACCGCGAGTCGTGCATGAACCTGTTCAGGCCAACCCGCAGGAGTCCATCCTGCGCTGGGCCTGGACCCAGCACGACAAGTACCGCGACCGGTACGCGGCGGCGCGGGACGACCCGGCCAACGCCCACCTGACGTTCGTCCGCCTGGCCAGCCGGGCGCAGGCGGCGGACTTCGCCCGCCAGGCCGCGAGCCCCCGCTAGCCCTTCCCGAGGGCGTCGACGCTGGCCACCTCGGCCGGGCTGAGGCGGAACCCGAGCAGGTCGATGTTGGCCGCGATGCGCTCCGGCCGTACCGACTTCGGGATCACCGTGATCCCGTGCTCCAGGTGCCAGCGCAGCACCACCTGCGGCACGCGTGACCTCGTGCGCCTGCGCTATCTCGGTCAGCGCCGGGTCCTCCAGCCGCTGTCCTTGCAGCGGGCTGTAGCCCTCCAGCACCATCCCGCGCTCGGCCTTGTGCCCGGCCGCCATCGCCGGGTCATAGCACGACGGCCCCCACCGGACCTGGTTCACCGCCGGGGTCTCGCCGGTGGCCTCGATCAGCTCGTCGATCTGGGCCAGGCTGTAGTTGCTCACCCCGATGGCCCGGACCAGCCCGTCATCCCGCAGCTCCCGCATCGCGTTCCACATCTCGCGGCTGGCCCCGCTCCGCCTCGGCGGCCAGTGCATCGAGCCACAGGTCCACGTAGTCGGTCCGCAGCGCCCGCAGCGACCGGCGCAGCACGTCGCCCTCGTGCCCGGCCTGCCGGGGCGGGATCTTCGTGGTGATGAACACCTCCGCCCGGCCCACCCCGCCGCCCCCCAGCGCCGACCCGATCTGCGCCTCGTTCCCGTACATCGTGGCCGTGTCGATATGCCGGTACCCGGCCGCCAGCGCCGCCGGCACCGCCGCCTCAGCCTGGTCGCCGCTGACCTTCCAGGTCCCCAGCCCGACCATCGGCATCCGGCCGTCCCCCGCCAGCCCGACAACCCCCACCCCACCCGCCTCGCTCATCCACCCATTGTCCCGCACCCGGCCCCGCCCCGCGCCCCGCCGAGCCCGGCACCCCGCCGCACCCGCCTCACTAGCCTCACCGGCATCGCGCAATAGTGGGCTGCTCATGATCGTGACCGTGTTTACGTAAACATGCCCGGACAATCGGTCACGATCATGGCCTGACGCCCGGCCGCCCGGCCACGCGGCGGGCGGGACCCGGAGCGCGGGCGGCCTCAGGCGACTGGCGTCCCCGTGGTGGCGGTGAGGTCGGCGAACAGGCCGGCCAGCCGCCGGGTCACCGGCCCGGGCCGGCCCGTTCCCGGGCAGCGGCCGTCCAGGCTGAGCACCGGCACGATCCCGCCCATCGTCCCGGTCACGAACATCTCCTCGGCGGCGTAGAACTGGGCCAGGCTGTAGTCGCCCACCGCCGTCGGCAGGCCCGCGCCGGCGGCCAGGTCCAGCACCGCCTGCCGGGTGATGCCCTCCGGGCACGCCCCGGTGCCCGGAGTCAGCAGCACCCCGCCCGCCACCGCGAACACGTGCGTCGCGTTGGTCTCGGCCACGAACCCCCGGTGGTCGAGCAGCACCGCGTCGTCGGCCCCGGCCACGTTGGCCTCGATCTTGGCCAGGATCGAGTTCAGCAGGTTGTTGTGGTGGATCTTCGGGTCCAGGGTGTCCGGCGCGGGCCGCCGCACGCTGGCCGTGATGAGCCTGATCCCGGCCGTGTCGTACACCGGCGGCTTGTGCTCGGGCAGCACGATCAGCGTCGGCCCGGCCTGGTTCAGCCGCGGGTCCATCCCGCTGGTGATCTTGACGCCCCGGGTCAGCGTGAGCCGGATGTGGACATTGTCGGTCATCTGGTTGGCCGCCAGCGTGCGCCGGATCTCGGCGGTGATCTCCTCGTCCGACGGCACCGCGGCGAACGCCAGGGCCAGCGCCGAGCGGCGCAGCCGGGCCAGGTGCTCGGCCAGCCGGAAGATCCGCCCGCGGTACAGGCGCAGCCCTTCCCAGACCGCGTCCCCGCCCTGGACCGCCGAGTCGAACGGGCTCACCGCGGCCTCGTCCCGGTGCGTCAGCCGCCCGCCGACGCTGACCATCAGGTCCCGGTTCCGCTCGTCAAATGCCTGCAGCATCGGCTGCGCTCCCCTCACCAGTGCCAGCTTGCCGGCCGGCGCGTGCTACTGGCTCGGCCGCTGCGCCCGCCGGGCCAGGCCATCCACGAAGATATCGAGCAGCAACTCGAACCGCTCATCGTCGTCGGCCAGCGAGAACTCCCCGGCCAGCGCCCGCAGGTTGGGGAAGTGCTCGGCCGGCAGCCCGGCGAAGTACCCGCTGACCATGTCGGCCATCTCCTGCTGGGACGGCCCGCCCAGCGGGTCCTCGCCGGCGCTGGCCTCCGTCCCGGCCGCCCTCGCCGCCGCCGGTCTCATCGGTGGTGAACCCGTTGACGGTCGAGATCAGCAGCAGGTACCCCTGCACCGCCAGACGCGGCGGCAGGCCCCCGGCCTGCATGATGGCCAGAACGCCCTCCGACAGCCGGATCGCGTTCGGCCCCAGCGGGATGCGCCCGAGCGATACCCGGACGATGTACGGGTGGCGGAGCACGGCCGCGCGCTGTGCCCGGCCCAGTTCCCGGATCTGCGCCTGCCACCGCGCCGGATCGGCGACGGGCACCTCCACCTCGCCGATCACCTGGTCGAACACCAGGTCCAGCAGCCCGTCCTTGCTGCCCACGTGCCAGTACAGCGACGCCGCCCCGGTGTCGAGTTCCTCGGCCAGCGCCCGCATGCTCAGCGCCTCGAAGCCCTCGCGGTCCAGCAGTGCCACCGCGGCGGCCACGATCGCCTCCCGGCTGATCGGCTCCCGCCGCCGCCGGCCGGGCCGGTCCGGCAGTCGCTGCCACGGCGGCGGCGGCACCTCCGGCCGCGCCCCGCCAGCCGACCCGCCCGCACCCTCGTCCGGCGAACGCCTAGTGCTCACTCGAACACCGTACCAGCCCTCGAACGACGTTGACTAGAACGATGGCCCAGTGATAGAACACTGTTCGATACAGAACATCGTTCCTTAAAAAAACATCGTTCGATATCCAAAGACAGTTCTCAGGCTGACCCGAGTTCCCGAGACCAAGGAGCGGACTCATGATCACGAACTCCGGCACCAGCCCGGCGGCTACCGGCACTGGCGCCCCGAGCACGGCGTCGCTGGCGGCCGCGAGCCGTCGCCGCTGGCTGGCCGCCGCCGTCCTCATCGTCGGCGCCCTCATGGACATGATCGACCTGACCATCGTGAACGTGGCGCTGCCCACCATCCGCCAGGACCTGCACGCCAGCGCGACCCAGCTGGAGTGGGTCGTGTCCGGCTACATGCTGGCCTTCGCCGCGGCGCTCATCATCGCCGGGACGCCTGGGCGACCTGTTCGGCCGCAAGCGGGTGTTCCTGGCCGGGGTCGGCCTGTTCGGCGTGGCCAGCCTCGGCGCCGGGCTGGCCCAGGCGCCCAGCGGCCTGATCGTCTTCCGCGTACTCCAGGGACTGGCCGCCGCGGCCATGGCCCCGCAGGTGCTGGCCACGTTCCGGACCATGTTCGGGCCGAAGGAGCGCGGCCAGGCGTTCGGCCTGTACGGGGCGATGCTCGGCCTCGCCTCCGCCGTCGGCCTGGTGCTGGGCGGCGTGCTGACCGAGGTCAGCCTGTTCGGCTGGAGCTGGCGGTCGGTGTTCTTCGTCAACCTGCCGGTCGCGGCGATCGCCCTGGTGGCCGGGCTGCGGTTCATCCCGGAGAGCCGGGACGCCGGCGCCCGGCGGCCCGACCTGCCGGGCGGCGTGCTGCTGGCCGGTTCCCTGGTGGCCATCGTCTACCCGCTGCTGGAGGGCCGCATGCTCGGCTGGCCGTGGTGGACCTGGCCGCTGCTGGCGGCCGGCGTGGCCGGCCTGGCCGTCCTGTGCCGTCGCGAGTCCGCCCGGCGCGGCCCGTCCGCGCCCGCGCCGCTGATCCGGCCGCACCTGTTCCGCGTCCCCGCGTTCGCCGCCGGGCTGGGCCTCCAGCTGTTCTTCTCGGCCGGCATCCAGGGCTTCTTCCTGACCCTCGCGCTGTGGCTGCAGTCCGGCGAGCACTTCTCGCCGCTGCGGGCCGGCGTGACCGCCGTGGCGTTCAGCGTCGGCACGTTCATCCTCGCGCCGTTCGCCGTGCCGCTGGCCCAGCGCTACGGCCGGGGCGTCCTGGCCGCCGGCGGCGTGCTGATGGCGGCCGGCCTGGGCGGCGTGCTGCTCGCGGTCGGCGACATCACCACGGCGGGCAACCCGTGGCCGATGGTCCCCGGCCTGGTCGTGGCCGGCCTGGGCCTGGCCCTGCTGGTCATCCCGCTGGTCAACGTGGTTCTCGCGGCCGTGCCCGCCGAGGTGGCGGGCGGCGCGTCGGGGCTGTTCAGCACCGCCCAGCAGCTCGGCGGGGCGGTGGGCGTCGCGGTTCTCGGAACGGTGTTCTTCGGCTCGCTGCACCAGGGCTCGTTCGCGACCGCGTTCCGCCACGCGGCGCCGTACGCGATCGGCGCGTTCGCCCTGTGCGCGCTGCTGTCGCTGCTGCTCCCGCGGCACCGCGCTGACCGACGAGCAGATGACCGCCGACTAGACCGCGATCCCGCCACGCCCGCGGCCTGCCTGGTCACCCGCCAGGCGGGCCGCGGCCAGCTCGTCGTAGAACGGCCGGCACCGCGCGGCCAGCGACTCCAGCCGGGGCGGCAGGTCCGTCCCGGCCGGCTCGCGGTACGGCCCGAACCCCGTCGACGCCCGCACCCCGTCGTACCAGTACGGCGCCCACACCCCGTCGGTCGGCCGCGGCCCGGCCGGCCAGGACAGCATCCCGGCGTCGAACGGCACGCCCAGCGCCCCGCACAGCGCCTCCAGTGCCGCCCGCGGCGAGCGCAGCAGGTCCCCGGAGTCGATTACCGGCCCGCCGAACGCCCGGAAGATCTCGGCCTGCTGCTCCAGCCCCAGGTCAGCCATGCTCGGCTCGGACCGCACCCGGGCGTAAGAGGCCAGCAGCTGCCGGGGGTCGCGGATCAGGAACGCGTGCCGCAGCCCGCCCAGTGCCCCCCGGTCGATCTCGGCCAGCAGATGGTGCGTCATGTGCTTCTGGTAGTAGATCCGCGCCCCGCCCGGCACCGGCCCGGCGGCCAGCCCGGCCAGCACCACCCGCCAGTCGACCGGCATGCTGGCGATCACCTCGGCCCGGCCCGGGTGCCCGATGCCAGTCCGGTCCAGGTAGAACGCGTACAGCGGCTCGTCCACGACCGCCGTGTCGGGGCGGTTCTCCCAGGCCCGCATCAGCGCCGTGGACACCGTCCGCGGCCCGGACCACATCGCGATCCGCGTCACGCCCGCCGCCGGGCCGGCCTCCGGGCCGGCCTCCGGACCCGGCCTCACTCCGCCGGCCTCAATCCGGCAGCGCGCCGATCGCCCCGGCCTCGTCGCCGATCGTGGTGTCCTCGCCGTGCCCGGTGTGCACGACCGTCTCCGGCGGCAGGGTCAGCAGCTGAGCCGCGGATCGAGGCCAGGATCTTCGGCCGGTCGGAGTACGACCGCCCGGTGGCGCCCGGCCCGCCATGGAACAGCGTGTCACCGGAGAACACCGTTCCCAGCTCCGGCGCGTACAGGCACACGCTGCCGGGGGAGTGCCCCGGCGTGTGCAGCACCCGCAGCGCGGTGCCGGCGATGGCCAGTTCCTGCGCCCCGGCCAGCACCCCGTCCGGCCGCTGGTCGGGGTGGGCCAGCTGCCACAGCACCTGGTCGGCCGGGTGCAGCAGCACCGGCGCGCCTGCCGCCACGCCGACCTCGGGCGCCGCGTTGACGTGGTCGTTGTGCCCGTGCGTGGAGACCACCGCGGCCAGCCTCCGGTCGCCGACCGCGGCCAGGATGGCCTCGGCGTCGTGCGCCGCGTCGATGACCACCACCTCGTCATCGTCGCCGACCAGCCAGACGTTGTTGTCGACCGCGAAGTCCTGGCCGTCCAGCGAGAACGTGCCCGACGTGACGATCTTCTCGATCCGCGCGGTCACGGCAGCGTGACCACGCTGCGCAGCACCTCGCCGCGGCCCATCTTGGCGAAGGCCTCCTCGACCTCGTCCAGCGCGATGGTCTCCGAGACGAACTTCTCCAGCGGCAGCCGCCCCTGCAGGTGCAGGTCGGTCAGCATCGGGAAGTCCCGGTCCGGCAGGCAGTCGCCGTACCAGGACGACTTCAGCGCGCCGCCCCGGCCGAACACCTCCAGCAGCGGCAGCTCCAGCTGCATCTCCGGGGTCGGCACGCCCGACCAGCACCACCGTGCCGGCCAGGTCGCGGGCGAAGAACGCCTGCTTGTAGGTCTCCGGCCGCCCGACCGCCTCGATCACCACGTCCGCGCCGTTGCCCTCGGTCAGCTCGCGGATCTTCTCCACCGGGTCGGTCTCGCGGGAGTTGACCGTGTGCGTCGCGCCGACCTCGCGGGCCCAGCTCCAGCTTCCGGTCGTCCACGTCCACCGCGATGATCGTCCGCGCGCCCGCCAGCCGGGCGCCCATCACCGCCGCGTCGCCGACCCCGCCGCAGCCGATCACCGCCACCGAGTCGCCGCGGCTGACCCCGCCGGTGTTGATCGCCGCGCCCAGCCCGGCCATCACCCCGCAGCCCAGCAGCCCCGCCACCTCGGGCCGGACCTCCGGGCTGACCTTGGTGCACTGGCCCGGCGGCGACCAGCGTCTTCTCCGCGAACGCCCCGATGCCCAGCGCCGGGGACAGCACCGTCCCGTCGGCCAGCGTCATCTTCTGGGTCGCGTTGTGCGTGGCGAAGCAGTACCACGGGCGCCCGCGCCGGCAGGCCCGGCACTGCCCGCACACCGCGCGCCAGTTCAGGATGACGAAGTCGCCCGGCGCCAGCCCGGTCACGTCCTCGCCGACCGCCTCGACCACGCCCGCCGCCTCGTGGCCGAGCAGGTACGGGAAGTCCTCGCCGATGCCGCCCTCGCGATAGTGCAGGTCGGTGTGGCACACCCCGCAGGCCTGGACCCGCACCAGCGCCTCGCCCGGCCCCGGGTCCGGCACGACGATCGTCGTCACCGTCACCGCCTCCCCCTTGCCGCCGCGCGATGACGCCCTTGACTTCGTGTGCCATCGGGCCCAGTCCTCTCTCATTGACGTAACGGACCGCCAGCTCATCCGCCCATTCCGCCGCGCGGCCGGGCTCCGGGGCGATGATACGACGATCACCTGGCGGTGAATAGCGGCGCGGTAGCCCCCCGCCCACCCGGCCACCGCCCCCCGCGACGCCAGCCCGACAGCCCGGCCTCCGCCCGCCGCCACCCCAGCCTCCCGACCGCCGCCCGCGTAACGGGTGGGGCCTACGTGACGACAGAGGCGACGAGCGGGCGTGCGCTTGGGGCGTGCTCCATGATCGTGACCGATTGCCCGTACAGAACACGAGAAAACGGTCACGATCATGGATTTTCACCCCAACGAGCCACCCCGCCGCCGAGGAAGCTCGGGCGGGAGCCACCCCGAGCCGGCTCGCGGCGGAAGTTGCTACGCGGCGGGCTGCGTGGCAGGCCGCGCGGGCGCGGCGTCGCCCGGCGTGCCGCTTGCGGGCGGCTGGCCGGCTGGCCACTGCCAGGCCGGACGCGCGGCGGCTCGCGCGGGCTGCGTGGCGGGTCGCGCGGCGCGGCGTGCCCGGCGTGCCACGCGGTGCCGCCGGGCGGCGGGTGCTCGCCGGGCGCGGTGCGCCGGCGCGTCGCCGGGCGGGGCGTCGTCGCCGTGCGGCCCGACGTCGCCGGGCGGGGCGGTGTCCCAGGACGCGGTGCTGCCGTGCGGGCCGACGTCGCCGGGCGGGGCGCTGTCCCGGGCGCGTCGGCCGCGGGCGCTGTCGGCCGGTGCGGCCGGCGCGGTCCGGCCGAGCGGGGTGCCGCGGCCGAGCGCGGCGCCGGGCCGGTGCGGCCGGCTCGAGCCCGGCCGGACGTCGGCGGGCCAGGCCAGCGGCCGCCGGGGCGACGTCGGCCCGGCCTGCGGCCGCTTCCCCGGACCTGCGGATCCGCCCGCGCCCGCGACGCGGCCGCCGGCGCCGGCGCGGGCGGCGGGCGCCGGGCCGGGGTCTGGCGGGGCGGCGGGGGAGCGGGCTGGGGGCGGCGGGCCATGATCGGCCCGTACCGGCGCGAGATCACGATGATCTCGACCGCCGGCAGGGCCAGGCTGGCCAGCACCACCCCGAGCTCGTCCGGCGTCACGTCGTATAGCGGACCCGGTACTGCGGGTCCGTCCGGCGGGCCTCGGTCAGTCGCGGCGTCCCGCGGCCCACCGCGAACGGCAGCAGGAACATCCCGCACGCCAGCAGCGCCTGCCGGGCCGGGCCGCGGCGCCGGACGATCCGGGCGGCCGGCCCGAGCGAGATCTCCACCACCAGCCCGTAGGACTGCGGCTCGATCCGTAGCTGGCGCACGTCGGACCACCACAGCTGGGCCTGCCGGTGCCGGGGTCGCTTGCGCTCGGTGCGCAGGCCGAGGCGGATGCCGTTGCGGTCGGCGCGGAACGCCGGCTGCCGGATCGTGGCCATCGCCGCCATCATCGTGACCCCGGCGATGAGCAGCCCGCCGATCAGCGGCCCGACGTACCACCACGGCATGGGGCCGATGATCTCGGAGCCAGCCGAACCCGGCCAGTCCCGCCACCACCGCCAGCCAGACCGGGATGACAGAACGGGAAGCCGCGCGGGTACGTGCTGCTCGGGCCGCGGACAAGGGCGGCGAAACTCTCGTCCAAGGCACCCTCCCGCATTCCCCGAGATGCTGGCTTCTCCTATCGATCGCTCTGGCATATCGCGCTATCCGGCAAGTGCCCGATGCGCCGCAGATAGACCATCATGCCTGGATAAGCGGCTAAAGACAGCCGCCCAAAATGCCGCTGCCGGGTCAGGCCGCCGCGGATCAGGCCGTCCGAATCAGCCCGCCCCGCCCCCGGCGGTCAGCGCTGACTCCAGCGGCCGCCGGTTGCGCAGCAGCCACGCGGCCGAACGGGCGCGCCAGGCCATCGCCCACAGGGCGACGGGGTGGCGGTCAGCTCCGGCGTGACGCCGGGCTTGTCGGCCTCGCGCCGCGGTGTCGGAGACGACGAACTCGACGATCCGGTCGAAGAACCCGCGCCGCTGCCTGGCGGCTCAGGCCGTAGGCATCGACGATGGCGGCCAGCTGGCGGGCCCGCTCGGCCACCGGCGGCAGGCCCTCGATCCCGGCCACGATGTCGTCGTGCAGCTTCGCGTTCAGCCAGCACAGCTGGGCCAGCTCGGTCAGCGGGTCGACCGGCCCGGCGACCTCCCAGTCGATGAGCGCGACCGGCAGGCCGCCGCCGGGCGACGATGTTCCACGGGGCGACGTCGCAGTGCCCGATCACCTTGTCCGGCCGGCCCAGGTCCCGGCCGTGCCAGGATACCACAGGCGTCGGCCGGCGGCCGGAACGAGCCGGTCGCCCGGTGCAGGTCGCGCAGCAGCGGCGCCGAGCGCGGCGGCCCCGTCCAGGCTCCAGGGGCCGGGCTGGGTGAACTCGCCCTCGATGTAGCGTCAGCGTCTCGCGGCCGTCCGCGTCGAACCCCGAGCCGACCAGGCGCGGCGCGGCGGCGAAGCCGGCCGCCTCCAGGTGGCGCAGCAGGCGCGTGCACCGTCGGCGTCCACGGCCCGGCGTCGCGGATGACCGTATTGCCCCGGCGGTGCACCAGCGTCCGCCCGCCGCCCGTCGAGCAGGACGCGTCCTCCGGCTGCCTGGTCACCCCTCATTGTCGGGCGGCCTGGTTCGGCGCCCAATGTTCTCCGTCTGCTCTCGGGCCGCCTCGGCCGCCGCGGCCTGCGCCAGCCCGGCAACTGACCGGACAGCAATATTGAGTGGCCGACCCAGGCCGAGGCCGGCGGATGACGGGATGGGCGGGCAGGGGATGACGGGATGAGCCGGGCCGACGGACCGCTGCGCAGCCGTAATTTCCAGCTGCTGGTGTCGTGTGATGTCGTCTCCCTGGCCGGCACCGCCCATCGCCATGGTCGCCATTCCCTTCGCGGTCCTGTCCATCCGCGGGTCCGGCAGCCGACGTCGGCTACGTGGCCACCGCCGGGCTGCTGCCCATGGTCGTGTTCCTCCTGCTCGGCGGCGTGGTCGCCGACCGGCTGCCGCGTCATCAGGTCATGGTCGCCGCCGACCTGCTGCAGGGCGCGGCCCAGGCGGCGTCCGCGGTCGTCGTGCTGACCGGGACCGCGCACGTCTGGGAACTGCTGGTCTGCGCCGCCCTGCGCGGCACCGGCCTGGGCTTCTACTACCCGGCCTCGACCGGGCTGCTGCCGACCATCGTCCCGGCTGATCAGCGGGCGCAGGCCGTCGCCATCGACCGCGTCGGGCGCAACGGCGCCAACATCGCCGGGACGGCCCTGCGGCGGCATCGTCGTCGGCCTGGCCGGCCCGGGCTGGGGCCTGGCCGCCGATGCCGCCAGCTTCGCCGTGGCCGCCGCGCTGCGCATCGGCATGCGGATACCGCCCCGCGACCCCGCCGTCGGCGCCCGCGACCCCCAGCATCTGCCGCGAGCTGCGGGAGGGCTGGCGCGAGTTCGCCGTCCCGGCGCTGGCTGTGGACCATCGTGGCCGCAGTTCGCCGGCGTCACGGCCGTCGTCAGCGCCACGGTCAGCGTTCTCGGCCCCGTCGTCGCCGACCGGACCTCGGCGGCGCCGCGGTCGCTGGGGCTTCATCCTGGCCGCCTACGCCGCCGGGTCAGTCGCCGGCGGCGTCGTCATGATCTGGTTCCGGCCGCGCCCGGATGCTGCTGGCCGCCACCATCGGCGTCCTGATCTCTGCCGCTGATGATCTTCGCCCTGGCCGTCCCGCTGGCCGTCCCGCTGATCGTGCGCGGCCCGCACTCATCGGGGCGGGTGCGGCGAGCTGTTCTGGTCAGCTGGGTGACCACCATGCAGCAGGAGATCCCGCCGGCCGCCCTGTCCCGGGTATCCGCCTACGACGCGCTGGGCAGCTTCGCGCTAACCCCCGTCGGCACCGCCGTGGCCGGCCGCTGCTGATTGCCTTCGGCCCGCGCTCCGTACTGGTCGGCGCGGCACTGGTCACCATCGGGCTGACGCTCACCGTCCTGGCCGTTCCGGACGTCAGGAACCTGCGCCGGGCGACCGCGCCTGCGGCCCCCGCCGGGCCGCCCGAGTCTGGTCCGAATTGCGTCTCCGCAGGTCCGGAAGCTCCTATAGGCAACGTATGAGCAAAAGATGGCGTTTCCGGCTCCGGCGGGCCAATAGGGTTTCCCGCATGCTGCTAGGGAAGCCATCGAATCGTGCCATGGACATGCGCACTGTCAGGAGAAGATCACGGTCCGCCGGGCGCGGGCTGGTCGCGATGATCGCGTTGACCCTTCTCGCCGCCGCCTGCTCGTCGGGCAACGCCAGCACTCAGGGGTCGTCGTCTGACCGGATCAACAGCATGGCCAACACCGCGCCGGCGGTCACCTCGACGCTGCGGCACTGGGGCTCGTTCTTCGACAACATCTTCACCAACGCTGACACCCTGGCCAAGCCCGCCACGGTCCACGTGGCCGGGACCGTCAAGCAGGTCGGCAGCTCGAACTCCACCGAGTACGCGCTGACCACCACCGGCACCCTGTGGGCCTGGGGCCTGGGCGGCTCGGGCGAGCTGGGCAACGGGCAGCTGGCCAACTCCTTCACCCAGCCGGTCAGGGTGGCGTTCCCGCCCGGCGTGAAGATCGCCTGGATTCCCACCGACGTGATGCCGTACGACACCGCCCTGGCCGTCGACACCCACGGCAACGTCTGGGGCTGGGGCGCCAACGCCATCGGCGAGCTGTGCCTGGGCAACGACGAGGTTCAGCCCGTCCCGGTCCAGCTTCCGTTCAGCCACGTGACCGCGGTGTCCGGTGCCGCCGACCACGACCTGTACGACGCCAACGGCACCGTCTGGGCCTGCGGCCAGAACGTCGAGGGCGACCTGGGCGACGGCGGCACCACCGACTCGCCGAGCCCGGTCAAGGTCGTCGGCCTGAACGGCCACCAGGTCGTCCAGCTGGTCACCTCGTTCGCCAACTCCGGCGCGCTGCTGGCCAACGGCCAGTACTACGACTGGGGCTACAACGACGACGGCCAGGTCGGCGACGGCCTGCCCGGCCACTTCGCCGACGTCCCGATGCTGGTCCACCTGCGCAGCCCGGTCAGGCAGGTCGCCCTGGGCGGCTCCTTGTGGGGCAACGGCGAGACCGTCGCCCTGCTGGCCGACGGCTCGCTGTGGTCCTGGGGCAGCAACTTCGCCTACCAGCTCGGCACCGGCAACCGGGCCTGGCAGGGCAAGCCGGTGCAGTTCCACGCGCCCAAGGGCGTGACCTACAAGCTGCTGGCCGACGGGTCGGCCACCTCCTACGCCGTCTCCACCACCGGCAACGTGTACGCCTGGGGCGTCAGCCACGTCGGCCAGGTCGGCAACGGCTCGCTGAACGCGGCCCGGGCCCCGGTCCTGATCACCACCGGCGCCTCGATGATCTCCGCCACCGCCAACAACGTGGTCGTCTACATCCCGCCGAAGAAGGCCTGACCCCGTTCGCGTCCCGCGGGCGGCGGCGCTAGCCAGCCGCCCGCGGAACGGGGGTCGCCGGCCGCCGGGCACAGCCGGCCGGCACCGGCCTAGTAGGCGCGGCCGAACACGACCCGCTTGCCGTAGGCCGACGGCCGGCCGCAGCGGACGCACGGCCCGGCCTCGGGCTCGCCGTCCAGCGGGATGCACCGCGGCGTCGCCGTCGTCTCCGCCTTGATCTCCTCCTCGCAGGCCCGGTCGTCGCAGGCCAGCGCCAGCGCCCACCCGCTGGCCACCGCCGCCGCGAACTCCGCCCAGGCATCCGCCGCACCGTCCGCTGGTCGCGAAACTCGGTGGCGCGGCGCAGCAGCTGCTCCTGGAACGCGGTGAGCTCGAAGGACAGCCGGGCCGGCGCGGAGTCCAGCGACAGATCCTTCCTCCGCGTTCGCGCCGCCCGCGACCGCCGGCCGTCCCAGCCGCCGGGCCATCACCACCGTGCCCGCCGCGAGGTCGCGCGGGCCCAGCTCCAGCCGGATCGGCACGCCGCGCAGCTCCCAGTCGTTGAACTTGAAGCCCGGCGACAGCTGCGGCCGGTCATCCACGTGCACGCGGATGCCCGCGCGGGCCAGCCGCCGGGCCAGGTCCCCGGCCGCCGCCGTCACCGCCTCGGCCGCGTCGCCCCGGCTGATCGGCACGATCACGACCTGGTGCGGCGCCAGGGCGGGCGGCAGCACCAGGCCCGCGTCGTCGCCGTGCGACATGATCACCCCGCCGATCATGCGGCTGCTCATGCCCCAGGACGTCGTGTGGCACGAGCTGGACGGTGTCGTCCGGCGCCGTGTACTCGATGCCGAACGCCCGCGCGAAGTTCGTCCCCATGTCATGTGACGTGCCTGCCTGCAGCGCCCGCCCGTCGCGCATCATCGCCTCGATGGTGAACGTCGCCGCCGCGCCCGCGAACCGCTCGCCCGGCGTCTTCTCGCCCGCGATGACCGGCATCGCGGCCACGTCGGTGGCCAGGCTGGCGTAGCTGCGCAGCGCCAGCATCGTCTCGGCCAGCGCCTCCTCCGCGTCCGCGTGGGCGGTGTGGCCCTCCTGCCACAGGAACTCCGTCGTCCGCAGGAACATCCGCGGCCGCAGCTCCCAGCGCACCACGTTGGCCCACTGGTTGAGCAGCAGCGGCAGGTCCCGGTGGGAGCTGATCCAGCGGGCCATCATCTCGCCGACGATCGTCTCCGAGGTGGGCCGGATGACCAGCGGCTCGTCCAGGTCCTTGCCGCCCGCGTGGGTCACGACGGCCAGCTCCGGGGCGAAGCCGGCCACGTGCTCCGCCTCGCGGCGCAGGTAGCTCTCCGGGATCAGCAGCGGGAAGTACGCGTTGAGGTGGCCCGTCTCCTTGATCCGGCGATCGAGGTCGGCCTGCAGCAGTTCCCAGATCCGGTACCCGTACGGCCGGATGACCATCGTGCCGCGCACCGGGCCGCGGTCGACCAGCTCCGCCTTGACGACCAGGTCGTTGTACCAGGCGGAGAAATCCTCGCCCTGCGGCGTCACGCCGCGCTCATCGCGTGCCATGGCAGGCCAGGCTAGGCCCTGGCGCCGCCGCGCCGCCGACTCGCATTTCCGGCTGCCCGCCGCGGCCAACCTGCCGTCATCTCGCTCGGAGCCGTGCGCTGACCAGCCAGAACTGCCGATGAAGTAGCGGGTGCGCGCCAGCCGTACCGCATGATGTAGTGACTTTGACCGGGCGAACTGCCGCGTCAGCCCCAGGAGTGACTCACGTCATGAGCACCGGATGGCCGCAGGATCAGCTGTCGCCGCCGGACTCCGGCGACGAGGTCCCTGGCCTCCCGCTGACGACCAGTCTGGCGGCCGGTCCGGCAAGCTCAGCCGCCGCGACCGCCGCGCCCAGGGTGATGACCGTGGCCGCCGTTCCGCCCGGTCCGGCGACGGCGACGACGAGGACCTGGCCTGGATCCAGTCCCTGACCGGCGGCCCGGGCGGCGCGGCTGACGCCCCCGCCCTGCGGCCCACCGCGCCGCCGTCCGCCCCGCCAGCCGGCCCGCCGTCCGACCGGGCGCAGCCGCCCGCCGAGAACCGCCCCAGCCTGCCGGCCCATGGCCTGCTCGGCCGCCGCCCCCCCGGCGTCCCGCCGGACCTGCCGCCCGCGCCGGCTCCCGGGCCGCGGGGGACGCCCGCGCCGATCTCACGGTTCATCCCCGATGCGCCCGCCGCGCCATCCCGGCCCCCGGCCCCCGAGCCGGCCCCGGACCGGCCCCGGCGTCGGCACGGCGCGGAGCCCGACCGCGGCCAGCCCGCGGCGGGCGCGTGGCCCGCCAGTACGGACTACGGCCAGCGGGCCGATCCTCGGCTGCCGGGCGCGGCCGACTCGGGTCCCGCTACTCGCGGAGCGCCCGATTCCTGGTCCGCCGACACGGACCTCGGTACCCGCGCCGACCCCCGGACCTCTGGTCCGGCCGGCCGACGGGGCCGCGGCCGTCGGGGTGCCGGGACGCCAGACGCTGAGCCGGCGACCGCACCAGCCCGCAGTCGCCGGGCGCCGGACGGCCCGGCCAGGCCCGGCATGGCGACTGGGGCGCGGCGGACGACTCTGGCCAGCCCGCAGATCCGGCCTGGCCAGGTGACGGGGCAGACGAGGACGAGCAGCCCGGCACCCGGCGCGGCCGATCGCGTGGCTCCGGGTCGCGGTTCGGCCGACGGGCCGAGCGGTCCGGGTCGGGCGCGACCGATCGCGGCAGGCGCGCCGATCCGCGTGGCGGTGCTGACCCGCGTGGCGGGTGCTGACCCGCGTGGGGGCGCTGACCCGCGCGGCGGCGCTGACCCGCGTGATGCTGGCCCGCGTGCCGGTGCTGGCCCGCGTGCGGTGCCGACCCGCGCGGCGGTGCTGACCCGCGCGCCGCTTACGGGATGGGGTCCGCGCCCGACCCCCGCGCTGTGCCCGGGCCGAGGTCCGCTGACGGCTCGCGGGCGATAGGCGATCCGAGGGCGCTGGCCGACCCGAGGGCAGCGCGCGACCCGAGGGCAGGGGGCGACCCGCGCGGCTTCGCAGATCCTGGGTCTGCTTATCCGTCACCCGGCGGGCCGCGTGGCGCTGCTGCCGGGCCGCCGCGCGGCGGAGCCGCCGCAGGTGGGTCCGCCCCGGTCGGCCCGGCCGGCCCGGGCTACCCCGAGTGGACCAGCCCCGGATTCCCCCGCGTCGACCGTCAGGGCTTCCCCACGCCGTGGGTCGACCAGCCCGGTGCTCGCGCCGACCAGCTGCCGCCCGGCTCGGGTCCGCACGGTTCGGCCCCGGCGCTGGACCGGGGGGTCGCACGTGGTGCCGAGCGCGGCTTCCCGCCTGGTGGCGGGTTCGCGGGCGACTCTGACTACGCCGACACCGGCTGGTCCGGTGGCGGTCGCGCCGGTGACTCCGGTTCAGGCCCACGGGCCGGCGCCGGGTCACGGTCCGCGCCGCCCCGGCGCCCGGCCGCGGATGGCGGCGCCGATACGAGCCGCAGTATCCCGGTCGTCGGCGCCGCGCCAGGTGGCTGGGTCGCCCCGCCGGCCTGCCGCGGCCACGCGCCTGACGAGCCGGACGCCGCAGAGGATCTCGCCGCCCCCGGCGGTCGCTCCCGCCCGGGTGGCCTGCGCGGCCGCACGGGCGCGACTCCCGGGGCGGACCCGGCCGCCGCGCCGGACTCGCCCGCCCGCTCGAGTCGCCGGGACCGCAAGCAGGCCAAGTCCCTGCTGTCCGGGCGCGGGCGCGGCAAGGACCGATCGGCCCCGTTGCCTGGTCCCGCGTCGCCTGGTCCCGAGTCGCCTGGTCCCGCGTCGCCTGGTCTTGCCTCGCCTGGCTCCGACGCGCTGCCGGGACTGGCCGCCGCGTCGGCGGCCTCGTTCGGCCTGGGCTCCGATGGCCGGCCGGGCAGCGGACCGCGCCGCCCGCGCGCCGGCTCCGATGTGCCGCAGCGGCCCGGCCGCGACGCCGTGGCGGATCGTCAGTCCGCTACCCAGCAGTTCGACGCCCCGCGGTCGGGGGGCGGCCAGCCCGGAACTGGTCAGGTCGCGGCGCCGGTCAGCGGCCCCATGCGGGGTGGCCCGCCTGCCGCCGAGTGGGACACTGGCCCGGCGACCGCAGTCCGGCCTGGCGCGGGAATGCCGGGTCCGCGATCCGGCCCCCGAACCGCTGGCCCGGCGCCGGCTGGCGCGCCGGTTACCGGCCCGAGGAGCACCGGCCCGTCAATGGCTCGCGCGGCCCCCGCTGGCGCGGCCACCGCCGGGCACGCGACTGGCGTCCAGGCCGCGACAGCGACACAGGCCACGACAGCGACACAGGCCGCCGCGCCGGCGCAGGCGCCCGCCCGGCGGGCGGGCCGTCCGGCCGAGGCCGCGCCCGAGCGCCGGGGCGGCAAGAGCAAGCAGCGGCTGGGCCGCCTGGCCGCCCGGCAGAAGGCCAGCCGGCGCCGGGTCTTCAAGGTGTACGCGATATCGGGGGCAGTGGCGATCCTCGCGGGTGGCGCGCTGGTGCTCGAACTGCTGCCCAGCGGCGGTCCCGTCCACCAGGTCGTCGCGCCGCAGCGCATCGGCGCCTACGCCCAGGCGCCGGCCCTGGCCAAGAGCATGAAGGCCGCCGCGCTGCGGAACAGCATCGTCTCCGGGAGCAGCGGCGAGGCCAGCAACGTCGTGGCCGTCGTGTACCAGAGCAGCACCAGCCCGGTCGTCCCCGGCGCGGCCGGCGGGGCCAGCGCCCCTGGCGCGGCCGGGCGCGCCGGACACCACCACGGCGCAGATCGTGCTGTTCATCGGCGGCAACCTGTCCGGCAGTTCGGCCAGCTCGTTCATCAGCAGCTTCATGAGCGACGTGCCCGGCGCCACCAGCACCTCGGCCGGCCCGCTGGGCGGCGACGCGGCCTGCATCCCGAGCACCGGCGGTAACCCGGCCGAGTGCGCCTGGGCGGACAACGACACCTTCGGGCTGGTCGCCTCGCCCACGCTGGGCACGGCCGCGCTGGCCAGCGAGATGCGGCAGATGCGGCTCCAGATCGAGCACCGCGTCCGCTAGGCGGCGAACGGCGGACAGGCGGGGACCGCGTTACGAATAAAAGGGGTCCGGGCGGCTAGCTGGCCGGCCGCTGGTCCTCCGGGCCGTCCTGCGGCCGGGCCCGGCGCAGCGAGAGCCTCGCGATCGCGATGGCGATGGCCGCGGCCAGCACCGCCAGGCCGGCTAGCTGCCCGCCGATGAGGCGCGGGCTGAGCGGTACGGTCGCCGACGCCGTGACCAGGCGGCCCTGGCTGCCGCGCCTGTGGGCCGGCGGGAAGCCGATGCCCGAGCCCGCCGTCGGCACCGGGGCGACGGTCGGGAACAGTCCGGCCGGGTTGCCCGACACCCCGCCGGGGATGGGCAGGCCCACCAGCGGCGGCAGCGACAGTGGCGGGGCCGGCACCGACTGGCCGCCCGCCGGCGGGCTCGAACTCGTCACGGGGCTCTTCGTGACGCTCAGCGCCAGCGAGGCGCTATCCGGCAGCGCGCCGGTGCCCTTCGCCGCCGCCGTCAGCTTGACCTGCTCGCCCGGCGTGGCCGCCTTGCCCACCGCCGACGTGGCCTCGAGCTCATCCGCCTGGTTAGCGGGCAGGCTGCCCAGGTTGCAGACCGCGCCGCTGGGCTTCGGGCAGACCATGAACACCGGGCTGGCGATGTTCTTGGCCGACGCCACCGACGACGTGATCACCACGTCCTGGCTCGGGCCGCCGACGCTCCACACCCAGACTACGAAGGCCGCCGTCTTCCCGGCCTGCACCTGCGCGGCGCCCGACGGCGACTGCACCTGGACGCACAGCTGGGACGGCGCCGCCGACGTCGACGACGAGGGGCTCGGGCTGGGACTCGGACTGGGGCTGGCGGTGTCACTCGGACCGGATCCCGGCGGGACCGGCGTGAAGCCCGAGCCAGACGGGTCCGGAGCGGCCGACGTGGCGGCCGGGTCACTGGTCGGCGGGTCAGCGGATGGCGGGTCACTCGACGGCGCGACCGTCGGCGATGCCAGCGCGCTCATCGTCGGCGCGGGCGAACTGCTAGCCGCGTCGCTGGCGCCCGGAGCCGGGCTGGTCGGGTCGGCGGCCGGCGCTCAGGAACGCGCTCAGGTGCACGGCGGTGGTCTTAGCCGCCTGCGGCCGGGTCGCGCACACCCCGGTGGCCAGCGACTTCTGCACCCGCGCGTGCGCCACGTCGGCCCCGATGACGCCAAGGCTCAGGGCAAGGAAAATGAAACCCGCAACGCCGCCGGCCACCACAGGCCGGGCAAGATCGGCCCTCATCGGCCCGTCCCTGCCGCCGCCGTCGTTCCGGCTGGAATGTTGGTGCCCACCATGTCCCTCACAACTATGCACAGCCAGACTCAGGATTCCCTGCAACCAGCCGCCGACACCTGGTGATGTGCCGCCGGCCACTCCGCCCGCCCGGCCCGGCCGGCCGCCCGGCCGTCGCCGGAGCGCCGACCGAAAGGATCACAAATGTCCCCTTCTGACATCCTGACCAGGACCGCTCGCCCTCCGGACCAGGTCCTCCGGTACGGTCCCCGCCATGATCAATTCGCTGATCTACGGCTCCCGGATTGGTCAGAAACGGCCGAAAAATTTTCTTCAGATCTGCCCGATTGGGCAGTCGTGATCTTCTTGCACGGCGGTTTCTGGCGAGCCGCCTACGACCGGACGCACACCGGCCCGCTGGCCGAGGCCCTGGCCGCGGAGGGCTTCGCGGTCTGCGCCCCGGAGTTCCGGCGCACGGGCGAGCCGGGTGGCGGGTGGCCGGGGACGTTCGACGACGTTGCCGCCGCGGTTGACGCTCTGCCCGCGATGGTGGCCGACGCGGCGGGCGGACGGGCTGATCCGGGACGGGTAGTCCTGGCCGGCCACTCGGCGGGCGGCCACCTGGCCCTGTGGGCGGCCGGGCGACGGCGGCTTCCGGCAGGCAGCCCGTGGCACCGGGGGGACGCTGGCGGGGTCGGGGTGGTCAGCCTGGCGGGAGTCTGCGACCTGGCGGCGGCGGCGCGGCTGGGGCTCGGGCGGGGTGCGGCCGCGGATCTGATGGGCGGGGGGCCGGCGGAGATCGGCGAGAGGTATCGGGCGGCTGATCCTATGGGGCTGGTTCCTACCGGGATGCGGGTCAGGCTGGTGCACGGGGTGGATGACGACGTGGTGCCGGCCCGGCTGAGCGAGGAGTACGCGGGCCGGGCGCGGGGGGCCGGGGATGAGGTGGCGTGCGAGTTGCTGGAGGGGTGCGGGCACTTTGAGGTCATTGACCCGGTGTCGCGGGCATGGCCGGCGGTGCTGGGGGCGTTCGTGGCGGCGGCGGGCGGGGGGTGACGGGGGGCTGGCGGGGAGCTGGCAGGGCTTGGTGAGAGCTTGATCACGGGGGCGGGGAGGGCGGCTTCGCGGGTGGCCGTCTTCGTGTAAGCTCTCCAGCGCGGTGCTGCGATCCGGCGGGTGATCTGCCCGGGGGTTGGGAGACCGTGATTCGCGGGCAGGTGTTACTGCCCAAGCGGCCCCCTTAGCTCAGTCGGCAGAGCGTCTCCATGGTAAGGAGAAGGTCTACGGTTCGATTCCGTAAGGGGGCTCCCAAAACAGCAGGTCAGGGGCGGTGTCCCGATCCCTGCGGACTGTCTTCAAGATCATCTGACCGTCATCTGACCGTCGTTCTGGACGTCCGCTAGCGGCACTGAGCGGTCCGGATTGGCCCGCGATGCCAGGGCGGACAGGTCCGGCCGGGCTGGATGATGAACATGCTGAGCGGGCCGGAGAGCGCGCGGTCCGGTCGGTAGCCGGGCGATCGGCGCCGAACAGCATCGCCGTGGCCCCGGATCCGGCGCCTGCACGAGCCGGGTATAGAGGCATCCGGGCATACGGCGGTGATGACCGGGACGATGATGGCTCAGAGCAGGGCGGTACCCCTGGCCGGGCAGTGCGGCAGGCGGGTCCTGGCCCGGTTCCAGGCGGCCTGGTGCGTCCCCCAGACGGGCGCGACTGGAGGAGTAGCTGGTGCCGTTGAAGGTTAGTGAGATGATCAGGCTGATTGAGGGTGACGGGTGGTATCTGGCGGCGACCAGGGGAAGCCACCGGCAGTACAAGCATCCGGCTAAGCCGGGGCGGGTGACGGTGGCCGGGAAGCCGAGTGCTGTCTTGCCGCCCGGGACCGAGCGGAGCATCCTGAGACAGGCAGGACTGACCCGGAGGATGCCATGACCAGCTTCGCAGTCGTCATCGAGCGCGCCAGCGACGGCGGGTACGGCGCATGGTGCCCGGACCTGCCCGGGTGCGTGGCGCTGGGGGATACCGAGGAAGAGGCCCTGGAGGAGATGCGCCAGGCCATCGGATTTCACCTGGACGGGCTGCGCGAGGATGGCCAGCCCATCCCGCACCCGTCAACCGTGGCCGCGACGGTCATCAGCCTCGACGCGGCCTGACCGCCTGTCACTGACCAGGCGGCCTGCCTTGTGCCTGGCATTCGCGATCGCTCCGATGCGGCTCGTTCGGTGTCGGCCTTGATTTGGACAGCGTTGCCTGGGCTCATAACCCAGAGGTCGCAGGTTCAAATCCTGCCCCCGCTACCAACTTTTCGCAGGTCAGAGGCCCGATCGCCAGCAGTGGTGATGGGCCTCTTGATCGTTTGTCCGCCGTTTGTCCGCCGGATCAGACCCCGGAGTACGGCACCGGGCCATCGTGATCGGCAGAAATTGGCACAGTCGGCGCCGGATCCCTGGCCTCTGAGGGCGTGAATCCGTGCGCAGTGCGCCCGCTGTCTCGGTTTGGAGCCGTCGTCGGCGGGATCTGTGGCAGGCGCGCGGTGAGCCGGGCATCATCGGCTGCCCGGCCCGGGTTCGGTGGTGCGGCGGGCTGGGTGCTGCCTGGCTGTGCGGGTTTCCTTCCCGGCTTTTGTCAGCCTGCGCCGGGCGGGCGTCCGCGCAACCGGGCGGCTGGACCCGTCCCGGCAAGATCTTCTGCTCAAGGCGCTTCGCTGCAGAACATCTTGGCCGGGCCGGGCCGCCCGGTATGCGCTCCCGCCCTGGTGCCCGGCGCTTGCGGCGGACAGCCGGGAAGGAGCCCGCACCCCCCTTCCAGGCCGCCAGCCCGGCGGCCGCTCCTCCCGGCACCAGCCCGAGGAGGACTCAGATGATCACCGTCACCGTCACCGGGAACCTCGCCGATGACCCGCACCCCTTCCGCCTCCGCGACGGCACGGCCGGCTGCGACCTGCGGCTGGCCGTGGACATCCCGCCGCGCAGCGCGACCGATGACAGCCCGGTCCGGTACCTGAAGGTCACCGCGCTGGGCGTCCTGGCCTCGCACGCGATCGAGTCGCTGCACAAGGGCGACCGGGTCACCGTCCACGGCACCGACCTGCTCGCCGAGGCGTGGGTCACCCCGGCGGGGGAGCCGCGGGCCAAGGTCTGCATCCGGGCCATCGAGATCGCCGCGTCGCTGCGGTTCGACTCCGTCACCACCGGCCGCGCCACCCGCGCCGCGGGCACCGCCGCCCGGCCCGCCAGCGCCGACCGGGCAGCCGAGCTTGAGGTCCTGGCGGGCGTGACCCGCTGACCGCCGGGCGCGGGCGGGCCTTCCCCTCTCGCCCGCGCCCGGTCCCCTGACCACCTGACCTGTTCGAGAGGAGCATTTCCGATGACTTCCGAAACCGACCTTCCCCCCGCTGACCCGTATCCGCCGTCCGCTGACCTGCCGGCCGCCGCTGGCGCGGCGCCGTCCGCGCCGTGGCTGGTCCCGGTCAGCCAGCTGTCCGCCCACCCGGGCAATGTCCGGGCTGACCTGGAGCTGTCCGCCGAGTTCTGCGCGTCGGTAGCCGAGGCCGGGGTGCGGATCCCCCTGCTGGTCACCCCCGACGGTGAGGGGTACCGGGTGATCGAGGGCCACCGCCGGCTGGCCGCCGCCGTCAAGGCGGGGCTGGAGGTGGTGCCCTGCGTGCTGGACGCCGCCCGCGCGGATGATGAGGCGGGCCAGTACCTGGACATGGCCCTGGCCAACGGCGAGGACTACCGCCGGAACTTCAGCGTGCTGGAGGAGGCCACCGCGCTGTTCTCCGCCCGCGAGGCGGGCGCCACCCGGACCCGGATCCGGCGCGCCACCGGCCGCAGCGCCGCCCAGGTCGCCGCGGCGCTGAAGGCCGGGCAGTCTGGCCGGCGCGGTCCGCGAGCAGGTCAGCGGGCTGTCCCGCCCGGCGACGCTGGATGAGCTGGCGCTGCTGGCGGAGTTCAGCGGCGATGACGATGCCACCGGGCAGATCGCGGACGCGATCGGCCGCGGGTTCGGCGTCGAGTACACCGCCGAGCGGATCCGCCGCGACCGCGCCGATGCCGCCCGCCACCGCGAGCTGGTCACCGAGCTGGAAGACGCCGGGGTCACGGTCACCGGCGACCTTCCCGGCGGGCGCGGTCCGGCTCTCCGACCTGCTCCACGACGGGGAGCCGCTCACGCCGGAGGCCCACGCCGGGTGCCCGGGCCGCGGCGCGTACTTCACGTCATGGAACCGGACGGACCCGATCTTCTACTGCGCCGCCCCGGAGGCCAGCGGGCACGCCTCCCGCTACCCGGTCGCGGCTCCTCGCGCCGCCGGCGGCGGGGGCGAGGCGGCCACGCTGCCTGACCCGCCCGCCGGCGGCAGGGATGACGGCCCTGACCGGCGGCTGGTGATCGAGGGCAACAAGGCGTGGGACGCCGCCGCCGGGGTCCGCCGGCGCTGGCTGCAGTCCCTGCTGGCCCGCCGCACCGCGCCGCGGGAGGCCGCCGCGTTCATCGCCGCTCAGCTGCTGACGATGCCCCAGCCGCTGCGCGCCTACCTGCCCAGCGCCCCCGCCAGCCAGCTCCTCGCCGAGCTCGCCGGCCGGACTGGCGCCCAGGCAGCCGCCGAGTGCGCTGCCAGCGCCCCCGGGCGGCTCCTGCTGCTCATGCTCGCCCCGCTGGTCACCGCCTACGAGCACGAGATCGCCGGAGACGACATCCGCCGCACCACCTGGCGCACCGACCGGCCCAGCCCGTGCCCCCGCGCCGAGGCAGGCGCCTACCTGGCCTTCCTCGCCGCCCTCGGCTACGAGCTGTGCCCGATCGAGCAGGCGGTCGCCGACGGCATTCCCTACGGCGGCGACACCCCCGGCGGCCAGGCCGCCGAGGACCCGGCCAGCGACGACCACGACGCCGCGGCGCCCGAGGACGCCGAGGAGCAGGCCGCGGCCTGACCACCCCATCCCACCTGAAGGGCCGCCGGCACCGCAGCCGGCGGCCCTTCGCCATCCCCGGACTCCGAGAGGAATACCTCCCATGCCTGACACCGGCACGCCCCGGCTGACCACCCGCAACGCCACCCTGCAAGACCTGGCCGCGCTGCTGCAGGACCAGCAGGCCCGCAAGGTCGACGTCGTCGCGGCCGCCACCGCGATCCGCGCCGACCGCGGCGGCTGATCATCGCCGCCGACCCGCAGCTCACCGCCGACGGCGTCACCCTCACCGCCGGCGCCTACACCCCCACCGACGTCTGCGACCAGGGCCTGGCCGACAAGCTCGGCATCCCCGGCGCCTACCTGCGGCGCCTGCGCGCCGAGCACCCCGGCCTCTACGACGCCAACGTCAACGGCTGGCTCGCCGCTCCGACAAGCGGTACCTCATCCGCGCCCTGCGCGGCGAGGGCGGCGGGGGAGTCGCCCGCGCGTTCCTGTCCGACGGATACAAGATCATCGACAACCTCGACGTCCTGATGGCCGCCCTCGACGGCATCCGCCAGGCCGGCGCCCCGGTCACCATCTCCGGCTGCGACCTGACCGACCGGCGGATGTACGTCCGCGTCGTCAGCGACGCCGTCTCCGCGCTCGCCCCCGCCCTGCTGCGCGACTACCGGTCCCCGTTCACCGGCGCCGCCGGCGCGGACAACCCCGTCGTGTTCGGCGGGTTCGTCCTGGCCAACAGCGAGACCGGCTGCGGCGCGTTCACCCTCACCCCCCGCCTCGTCGTCCAGGTCTGCGACAACGGCATGACCATCACCCGCGACGCCCTGCGCTCCGTCCACCTCGGCGGCCGGATGGACGCGGGCGTCATCCGCTGGAGCCACGACACCCGGCAGCGCAACCTCCAGCTCGTCACCGCCCAGGCCCGCGACGCCGTCACCACCTTCCTGGACACCGCCTACGTCCAGGCCAAGATCACCGAGATCACCCGCCAGGCGGCCGCGCCCGTCACCGACCCCGACCACGCCATCACCGTCGTCGCGCAGCGCCTGCGGTTCACCGAGGACCAGCAGAAGGCCATCCTGGCCCACTTCATCCGCGGCGCCGACCTCACCGCCGGCGGCGTCCTGCACGCCGTCACCAGCGTCGCCCAGACCCTCCCCGACGCCGACACCGCCCACGACATGGAAGCCCGCGCCCTCACCGCCATGCAGCTCGCCGCCCGGGCCTGACCCAGCCGCCCCAGCGGCCCACCCGGCCGTGCGCGGGCCGGCCACCCCGGCCCGCGCACGACCTGACTCCAGTCATCACGACCACGGAAGGAATCTCCCATGACAACGGACGCGCCG
Organism: uncultured Actinomycetota bacterium; assembly: GCA_963731085.1. GTDB lineage: Bacteria > Actinomycetota > Actinomycetes > Streptosporangiales > Streptosporangiaceae > DASUBV01. Next base: position 5,367 of record CAVSUF010000015.1, on the reverse strand, counting down.
GACCGGTCACTGGACCGGGTCCGCAAGCTCCTCGCCAAGGCCGAGGCCGAAGGCGTCACTCCCCAGGAGGCCCAAGCGCTCACCGCCAAGGCCGCCGAGCTGATGGCCAAGTACGGCATCGACCGGGCGCTCCTGGCCGCGACGCAGCCCGAGACCGACGCGCCGTCCAGCCGCATCGTCGCCCTGGACCGCCCGTGGAACCGGGTCAAGGCGCACCTGCTGTGCGGCCTCGGCGCGGCCATGCGCTGCCAGTGCGTCCTGCTCACCAGCGCGCCGGGCCGCGGGTGCACATGTTCGGCTACGCCTCCGACCTCGAACGCGCCGACATCCTCTACACCTCCGTCCTGATCCAGATGTCCCACGGCCTCGCCCCGCCGCCGTCCCGGCCGGGGCCAGCCCGCGCGCCTGGCGGCGGTCCTGGCTGCTCGGCTTCACCTCTGCGGTGATCAGCCGGGTCAAGGAAGCCGAGCACGCCGCGCAGCAGCAGGCCACAGCGCACGACAGCGCCGGGCCGACAGCACGACGGCCCTCGTCCTCGCCGACCGGGCAGCCATCACCAGGGCCGCCATGCACAGGGAATACCCCCGCACCTCGCCCCGCCCGCGCACCTACACCGGCACCGGATGCCGCGACGGCTACGCCAGCGGTCAGCATGCCGGCATCCCGAGCCGGGCTGGCTCCAGCGCACACACGCAGTCCGAAGTCGGCTCGGCTAGTAGCCCCGGTCCACCAGTCCGTCTGGCCATGCCAGCCTTCATGGATCACAGGCCTACGAAGTGCCACTGGACGACCAGCCTTCGATGAAGGGCCGTCCGGGTTGGAACGGCGACCTCCGGCATGCAGCGGCGATGGCGGCCAGCGCTCGCCTCGATGAAGGGCCGTCCCGGTTGGAACGGCGACTTTGATCCGGTCACGCGGTCACGATGGTTGACGACCGCGCCTCGATGAAGGGCCGTCCCGGTTGGAACGGCGACTTGGCCGCCGCCGGCGGAGCCGTGACCTGCCTCGATGAAGGGCCGTCCCGTTGGAACGGCGACGTCCGGCCCGGCTCAGGGCCTGCCACCGTCGACGCGCCTCGATGAAGGGCCGTCCCGGTCGGAACGGCGACCAGCGCGTGGTCCGCGGCGGACGGGCCGCGCGCACACGGCCTCGATGAAGGGCCGTCCCGGTTGGAACGGCGACCTAGCGACCGCGGCCAGCCGGAGGGCCGATCACCGGCCTCGATGAAGGGCCGTCCCGGTTGGAACGGCGACCGGTGCGCAGTGGCCACGGTGCGGACAGCGGACCTCGCCTCGATGAAGGGCCGTCCCGGTTGGAACGGCGACCTGGCCGGCGACTCCGCGCTGAGCGACGGCTATCGCGCGGCCTCGATGAAGGGCCGTCCCGGTTGGAACGGCGACCGGCCGGCAGCGCCACGCGCCGGTCGACGCTGCCGGCGCCTCGATGAAGGGCCGTCCCGGTCAGGACGGCGACGCGGTCGCGACTCCCGGCGCCAGGCTCGTGAGCCGGCCTCGATGAAGGGCCGCCCGGTCAGGAGCGGCGACTGACCAGCCGATCCCGCACGCGTGGCGGCGGCCGCGCCTCGATGAAGGGCCGTCCCGGTCGGGACGGCGACCCGGCGTGGCCTGACCTGGCCGCGGGCAGCGGTCACTGCCTCGATGAAGGGCCGTCCCGGTTGGGACGGCGACCCTGGCTCTGCGGCAGCGCCGCAGCATCCGCGGCTCAGCCTCGATGAAGGGCCGTCCCGGTTGGAACGGCGACATGCCGTACAGGACGCTCGCGCGGTCGTACCTGAGCCGCCTCGATGAAGGGCCGTCCCGGTCAGGAGCGGCGACCCCGATCGGACGTGCTGGCGCGCGGCGTAAGGCCGGCGCAGCCTCGATGAAGGGCCGTCCCGGTGGAACGGCGACGATCAGCGGCGGCGCGCCGGCCAGTGCGCGCGACGGACCGCCTCGATGAAGGGCCGTCCCGGTCGGAGCGGCGACGCGATCTTCCTGCGGCTGGTGCGCACGGTACAGCGCCTCGATGAAGGGCCGCCGGTTAGAGCGGCGACTCGCTGCAGCGCGCCGGCACGGCGCTGGCGCCGCCGCGCCTCGATGAAGGGCCGTCCCGGTCGGAACGGCGACGGCGCGACGTGGCCGGTGGCTCGACGCTGGACCCGCCTCGATGAAGGGCACGCTCCCGGCGTCGAACGGCGACCGGCGGGACCGGTCCCGCCGGGTCGCGTCGCCTCGATGAAGGGCCGTCCCGGCTCAGGAGCGGCGACCGGTGCCGGGTCGCTGATCTGCGGCGCGTGCGAGCCTCGATGAAGGGCCGTCCCGGCTCGGACGGCGACGTCGACGCGGACCAGCGTCGGCGACGACGTCGCGGCCGCCTCGATGAAGGGCGCGTCCCGCTTACGAGCGGCGACCGCTGGCGCCGATCGCCGCCGCAGGTGCGGCGTGCAAGGCCTCGATGAAGGGCGACGCTCCCGAGCGTCGGAACGGCGACGTCGCTGCGGTCGACGTGCGGTCACTGGCGCGTGCACGGCCTCGATGAAGGGCCGTCCCGGTGGAACGGCGACTCCCTGCGGCCGATCGATGGGCGACTCGCGTGCTCACCGTGCCTCGATGAAGGGCCGTCCCGATTGGAACGGCGACGCGCTCGAGCCCGCGCCGGAGGCGACACGTCCGGGCGCCGTGCCTCGATGAAGGGCGACGCTCACGACGTCGCGATAGGGTTCTCAGTGTACGGGTGTTGACCTGCGGTTTTGAAGTGGTTTGCGAAGGCTCGTCGCTGCGGGGCCGCTTTGATCGCGCGGGCGGGTGTACCCATCCGCAGCGATGCTTCTGACCAGCGGATACGGCATGACGGGTTCCCGGCTTTTTGCGGCTCGCCGCAGGGTTCGCGGTCCGCTGCTACACGATCGCCATGCTGTCGGCGGTGATGGCCCGGCGCGTTCCCAGGTACTGCATCGTTACGCTGACGGCGGTGTGGGGCGCGCCGAGGTCGCAGATAAGGCCCGGTCACCTCGTCAGGTCCATCTTGAGAGTTTCGCAAGCTGACCTGCGTAGCCGGACGAGCTTCGCCGGGCTTCAGTCTACCAGGAAGACGCTGTACTGAATACGGTCCCCTATGACTCCAGCGTCTTTGCCACCCGGGAACGACGACGATCGTCTCCAATGTCGTAGGCGATCAGGAACCGGTGAACGCTGTCGGCGGTCACCGGGTCCAGATCCCCTTGTAGGACGTCTGCGTGCCATCTATCACCCCGAGTACGAGCCGGGCCTGGATCTCCATGGCGCGGCGCCAGGTCACCGAATAGCCGAAAATCGGATGGCGGAACTGGGTCATCACCCGGCGTTCGTAGGCTTTGATCAGGGCGGCGCGGCCCTCGTCCCTGAGCCGGGTGCTGCCAGCGGCGTCGGAGAAGTCCCTCGACTTGATCTCCCCGTTGTTGAACGAGTGGATGACGACTGAGTCCGCCACCGGCGCCCGGAACTCCTCGCATAGATCCAGGGCAAGTGCGGGCTTGTTCCGCTCGCTGGAGTGCAGGAATCCAGCGTGCGGATCCAGCCCGCAGGCGACAACCGCGCGGATTACGTCGGCCAGCAGCAGTCCGTAGCAGAAGTTCAGGGCGGCGTTGACTGGGTCCCGCGCAGGTCGGCGGGTCCGGGCGTGAAAGCGCAGGCCCTGCTCCTCTCGCACCCGTGCGGACAGCATGGTCTCGAATGACTCGAAATACCGGGCGGCGGCGTCACCCTCGATCCCGAATAGCTCGGGAATCGACGCTGCCCCGCGTGCTCTGCCCTGCGCCTCCCGGAGTGTCTCGAACAGCGGACGTGGCCGACACCGTGCCGTCTCAGCAGCGTGGCCTGGTTGCAGATCTTCGCGGCCACGAACTCTCGTGCCAGCCCGAGGTGCCCATGCGCGGAAGCGACGTGCTGCCTGCTCCGCGGCCCGCCGTTCGGGGCAGCCGCGGAACTCGCCCAGCCGACTAGCGCGCCCGGTCCGCTGCACCACATGATCGGTACCCGGCGCCACAAGAGCTCTCGAGTCAGGCCGCTGGAGACATCGATGTTGCCGTGCACCGCCAGGGCCAGCACCCGTTCCACCGGGATACTGCCGAGGGCCTCGCCCGCCTTCTCCACCTTTATCCGCCCTGAGCGGATGGATGCCCTCGACCCGGGCGTCGCCAGATGCAGTACCTGGCATCAGGGTCGGCCACCAGCACCCGCCGGTGGACTGGGGCTCAGTGCCCTCTCGTCGGGCAGGCACACCCCCGCGTGCGAGCAGCGCGTGCAGCGCGGATCATCCTCAAGCGGCTCAGGAGCCGTGTCGGCAGCCAGGAGTGCCCTGGTCTGCCTGACCTGACGACGAGCGAGATCGGCTTCCCGTCGACCCGATGGGGACAGCATACGCGGGTCTGGTGATGGGTGAAAGTATACGGCGGCGCCTGTCGACATTGAACCCGCTCTCCGCAGCGCCTGCACCTGCAGCGCCAGCTGGACCACCATGGGCTCGGTAACCTCTGCGCGGCGCCGGACTGGCGTGGCCTTGTACTCCACTGACCGTGGCTGAGCCGTCGTCGCCGATCTCGACGGCGTCGCACCGGCCGATTACACCAAGCGCGGCGCTGGCGCACATCGACGGCGCGGAAGCCGGCCGTGGCCGGGACGCCGACGGGTCGTCGCTGGCGCGATGCTCGTCCACTCCGACCGCCATCTGATGAGTGTCGGTGCTGCTCGCCCATCGATTCCAGCCAGGCTCTGCGAGGGCAGAACGCATGGTGGGCGACCAGGCTGATCGGTATGAGATCGCCGGGTTGCTGTAGTGGCAGTGGTCATGCGGGTGCTCCTGCCGGGAGCGGTTCGCCGCGCATGGCGCGCCGTTCGGGTGCGCTGTCGCTGCCGAACCTTGCGATGGGGAACCGGATCACTCCTGCTACGCCGCGCGCGGACAGCCATCTGCGGGCGGCTTCTGCCTCGGCGTCTGAGTGATGGCCCTGCCCGGTGGCGGCCAGTACCTGCAAAGGGGCGCTGGCCAGGATCGACCGCAGGCGGGCGGGGTGCCACCGCTGGTGCCACATCGGCACGTAGAACCACTCGTTCCGGCTGCGGCCGAAGTGCCCGCTGGTCACGGCCGTGGCGCGGGCCCGCATCGCTAGCGGGAACTGCGAGATCCCCCATAGCGCGCACCAGGCCAGGGCGTTGTCGGTGGGGCCGGGACTGGCGAGCCCGGTCGCGGTGCGGCTGTCTGGCTTGTCCGTTGCCGATCTCATCCTGAACGATGCCTCCCCGCAGCCCGGCGAGAATCTGAGCCGGCTCGCGGGCTGCCACCGCCTCGGCGAGCTTGCGCAGGCGGTTGCCGACGAATTCCGAGCCCTGG
>CAVSUF010000014.1:0-353738 GCA_963731085.1 uncultured Actinomycetota bacterium | reverse complement strand
TAGACCGTCCTGGCCCGCGCCAGTCGCGGGTGACGGCGTACCCGCCGATTCAGGCGGGGCTAGCTGGCCGGCGCGATGACGACCGAGCTGATCCTCCTGGGCACCGCCAGCGCCCCGTTGCCGGCCGGCCGGGGCGGCATCGCCGCCGCCCTCGTGGTCGACGGCCGGGTGTTCCTCGTCGACTGCGGCCGGGGCGCGCCGTCGGCGTTCGCTGACGCCGGGCTGGACTTCACCCAGCTGGAGGCCGTGTTCCTCAGCCATCTGCACGCCGACCACGTCGGCGACCTGCCCGGCATGATCTTGTACCCGTGGGGCGTCCGGCATGGCGCGGACGGCCCGCTGCCGCCGCTGCGGGTGTACGGACCGGCCCGCCCGGCGCAACTGCCGTCCGGCGACGCCGTGTTCCACCGCGAGACGACGATCCGTCCCGAGCTTCCCGCGCCGGGCACGACCGACCTGGTCGATGCCATCGTGGCCGGCTTCGCCTACCACCTGAACGTCATGCCGCTGGACGCGGCCATGCCCGACGCGGGCGCGCTGGTCCGGGGCATCGACATCCCGGTCCCGGCCGGTGACGCGGCTGAGCCCCATGCCCCGGTGGTGGTGCTCGACGACGGTGCCGTCCGGGTCACCGCCGTGGCGGTGTCGCACGGCCGCGCGGTCCCGGCGCTGGCCTTCCGGTTCGACACCGCCGACGGCGCGGTCGCGTTCTCCGGCGACACCAGCGCCAGCGAGGACCTGATCGCCCTGGCCGCGGGCGCCGACCTCCTGGTCCACCACGTAGCCGACCTCGGCTACCTGGCCCGGCATGGGTTCTCCGGCGCCGCCCTGGACCGGATGGCCGCCCTGCACACCGACGTGACCCGGGTCGGCGGCGTAGCCGAGCGCGCCGGGGTGGGCGAGCCGTCCTCAGCCACTACCTGCCCGCCGAGCCCGGCGCGATCAGCGAGGCCGAGTGGGCCCGCCGGGCCGCGCCGGGCTTCGGCGGGCTCACCACCGCCGGCCGCGACGGCCTGCGCCGCGTGCTGCCCGCCCGGGCCTAATCGGCCCGCGATCGCAGCCCGCCCGCCGTCAGCGCCCAGATGATGAACACGTCGATGGCGATCAGCGTGATCGCCCACAGCGGATAGAACGGCAGGAACAGGAAGGAGCCGAGCGCCGCCAGCGTGGCCACCACGACGCCCACGACCCGCGCCCACAGCAGGCCCAGCAGCACGCCCACGCCCGCCGCGAACACCGCGATGCCGATGCCCAGTTCCGTCCAGCCCCAGCCCCGCGTCGTCCAGTGCACGAGGTAGTTGCTGTTGAAGGTGACGAATGAGGGATTGCGGATGACCGAGATCCCGGCTGCGAATGCCAGCAGCCCGTTCAGGATCATCAGCATGCCGGCCACCACCCGGCCGGTCCACACGCCGACCCCGCGCGCATCCCGCGTCACCCGCCGGGCCTCGCGCTCGTCCATCGGGTAGCCGGTCTGCTCCTCGTACCGTGCCGCCCGCTCGGCGTAGTCCTGGTCGCCGCCGGGCCGCTCGCGTGCGCTGCTCATTCCGGGCCTCCCTTCCGGGACTTCCGGGCTGGCCTGCCCCGTTGCCGCCACGCTACGGAGCGCCGCCGGCGCCCGGCCTCATCCGCCAGGGGTGATATCCAGAGCTGCCCGGCGGCCCGCTGTCGAATTCCGGGCGGACCTTAATTGGCGCAAGGTTCCGGTCAAAAAGCGAGACGCCAACAATACGGAAAAAATCGAAGAATGTCGTAACGAGGGCACCGCGCCGGCCGCCTCCCGTCACCCGGCCGGACCATCGGGCGGCCCGGCCGGGCCGCGCGCCGCCCGCGCTAGGCGACAGTGCCGGATCTGGCCCGTTTTGCGAAGATGACCAGGCTTCTTGCCGGTCCCTGGCCCGGCCCGCACCGCCGTCGCGATCTATATCAGGAACGTGCCGGTTATTGCCGCGCCTTAGCCTGAATGTTGCGTGTGCGTAAATATTTCGTGCTGCCTACGACCGATCGTCGGAATCGCCCGAAAAGGGCCCCTGACTCCAGGTTAAGGTTGCGCAATGCTCCCACTTCATCGCGTTAGGCGCATATTAATCAGGCTTCCTGGCAGTTACGGCTACTCCCTGTGATCGGCAACGGCGGCCTGGGCGGGAGCGCGATGACCGCCCGGCTAGCTGGCACGGGGCGGCTGGCCGATGACCTTTACCTGATGGCGCACGACGAGAACACCGGTCGGCCGCAGCTGCAGCCACGGGCCCTGGGAATGGGCCTGGCAGGCGCGCTGCTGGCCGAGCTGATGCTGGCGGGCCGGGTCGACCTGACCGAGGCCGCGGTATTCGTCACGGACCGCACCCCGCCCGCCGACCGGCTGCTGCGCTACATCCATGATCAGATCCTCAGCGAGGGGGAGCGGCACCCGCCGCGGGACTGGCTGCAGTTCCTGGCCCGGACCTCGGCCGAGGACGTGGCCCGCCGCCTGGGTGAGGCGGGCTACCTGTCCCTGCTGACGTCGCGGGTGCCCTGGCGCGGCGACCGGTGGGTTCCGGTGGACGCCGACTGCGCGTTCGCCCCGTTCACCCGGGTCCGCGCCACCCTGGACCGGACCCAGCCGCTGACCCTGCCCGGCGCCACCCTGACCGGGCTGGCCGCCGCCTGCGGGCTGAGCACCCGGCTGCTGAACTACGCGCCGGCCAATTCCCGCCGCCCCGAGGATGCCGTCGAGCAGTTGTGGCCCGGCCTGCGCGAGCTGATCACGCAGACCCGCGTCGCGGTGGACAGCGCCGTTCTGGCCCATCGCACGTAACCCGCCCGCCCGCGCTCCAGCGTCCCGGCCGCCCCATAGCCCCGCCCACCCTCACCCAGTTCCTCACCATCAGGAGCAACGCATGTCCCGAACGCAGACGACCCCGAAACCGGGCCAGGTATCGCGGGCCCTGGCCCAGGACCGGCTCGGCGTCCCCTCCGTCCTGTTCTTCGTCCTGGCCGGGGTGGCGCCGCTGACGGTCGCCGCCGGCGTCATCCCGACGGCGTACGCCGTCACCGGGCTGACCGGCATCCCGGCCGCGTTCATCGTGGTCGCGGTGATCATGGGCCTGTTCGCCGTCGGGTACGTGGCCATGACGCGCCACATCACCAACAGCGGCGCGTTCTACGCCTTCATCTCCCGCGGCCTGGGCAAGCCGCTCGGCGTGGCCGCCGCGCTGATCGCCGTGCTGGCCTACAACTTCCTGCAGGTCGGGCTCTACGGGGCGCTCGGCCCGGCGGCTCAGGGGGAGGCCGCCCAGCACCTCGGCGTGCACCTGTCCTGGTGGGTGTGGGCGCTGATCGCCTGGGCCATCATCACGTTCCTGGGCCTGCTGCGGGTTGACATCACCGGCTGGGTCCTGGGCGTGCTGCTCAGCGTCGAGGTCGTCGTCATCATCGCCGAGACGATCTCCGGCCTGCTGCACCCGGCGCACGGGCACCTGAGCTTCGCCACCCTGTCCCCGTCCGGCCTGACCGCGTCCGGCTTCGGCACCGTCGGCGTGCTGGCGGTCATCGCCGTGCTCGGGTTCATCGGCTTCGAGCAGGCTCCGGTGCTGGCCGAGGAGGCCAAGAACGCCCGGCGCACGATCCCGATCGCCACGTACCTGTCACTCGGCCTGATCGCCATCGTCTACGCCGGCGCCAGCTGGGCCATGGCCGCCAGCGCGGGCACCGGCCAGGTGGTCAAGACGGCCCAGACCGAGGGCCCGGGCCTGCTGTTCGGCCTGGGCGACAGCGCCCTGTCCAACACCGCCCAGTTCCTGTTCATGACCTCGCTGTTCGCGGCCGCGCTGGCCTTCCACAACGCGGTCTGGCGGTACATGTACTCGCTGGGCCGGGAGAGCGTGCTGCCCTCGGCGCTGGGCCGGACCGGCGGCAACAACATCCCCAAGGCCGCGTCGCTCGTGCAGAGCTTCATCGGGCTGGCCGTCATCCTCGCTCTACGCGGTGGGCGGCTGGAACCCGATGAACGACCTGTTCTTCTGGCTCGGCACCACCGGCGGGTTCGGCATCCTGGTGCTGTTCGGCCTGACGTCGATCGCCGTGATCGCGTACTTCAGCAAGGATGCCCGGGGCGAGAACCTGTGGCGGCGGGCGATCGCCCCGGCCATCGCCACCGTCCTGCTGATCCTCATGATCGTCCTGGCCCTGATGCACTACGACGTCCTGCTCGGGGTGACTCCCAGCAGCCCGGCCGCGTGGATGCTGCCGGCCAGCTACCTGGTCATCGCCGTGCTCGGGGTGTTCTGGGGGCTGATCCTGCGGTCCAGCCGCCCGCAGGTGTACGAGTCCATCGGCCTCGGCGCGCACGCCGAGCTCGTGCCCGGCGGCATCGGCAGCCACCGCGCATGAGCGGCGGTGTCGTCACCGCCGGCCCGCTGACCTGGACGCGCTCAGCCAGGTCATCTCCGACGCGTTCTTCGACCTGCCGCCGTCCCACTGGCTGATCGACGACCCGGTCGCCCGCAAGGAGATCTTCCCCGGTTACTTCCGGCTGATCATCGAGCAGGCGATGGCGGCCGGGGTGGTGCAGACCACCCCGGACCGCTGCGCCGCGGCCCTGTGGATCCCCGGTGGCGGGGACGACGGAGACGAGAACGACGGTGGCGACGCCGCGGCCGGTTACCCGAAGGCGCTGGCCGCGCTGACCGGCCCGTGGGCGGGCCGGTTCCAGGCGTTCGACGCGACGCTGGAGAGCCGCCACCCGACCGGTGCCGGGAGGCACCATCACCTGGCCCTGATCGGCGTGGCGCCGTCGGTTCAGGGCCAGGGCCACGGCACCGCGCTGCTGCGGGCCTACCACGAGGCACTCGACCGGGACTCCCGCGAGCCCGCCTACCTGGAGGCCGTCAGCCCGCGTACCCGGCAGATCTACCTGCGCCACGGGTACGCCGACCTGGGGCCGCCGATCCAGCTTCCGGACGGCGGGCCGCAGATGCTCCCGATGTGGCGCGATCCCGCTTAGCGCGCCACGGTCCTCGCGGCCCCGCCTGCCCTAGGTGACGGGCGGGGCCACGGTCCCGAACACCGCCCGGGTCAGCGTGGCGTAGTCGTCGTCGTCCAGCAGCCCGAGGTCGCGGGCCAGGACGACGTCATCGAAGGATCCCGGCTGCCACGGCTCCAGGTCATCGATGGCCGGCGCGGCGTCCGGGGCCTCCGCCGGGCAGGCGCGGCGGCGCGGTCGGCCAGGTCCGGTCCCGGAACTGGCCGGCCAGCCCGGCCAGCGTCAGCTGCCCGGCCCGCCAGGCGCCGATCAGCCCGGCCACCTCGCCGCCGGGGAACCGGACCGGCCGCCACCGGTTCAGGTGCGCGATGTGCCGCGGCCACGGCCAGCTGCCTGCTGCCTCGGCCAGCGGGGCCGCCGCCCGGATCGCGGCGGCCGGGACATTCCGGCCGCCGTCACCCGCGCCGCGCCGGTAGGCGGCCTGCCGCCGGGCATGCTCGGCCTCGGCCCAGCGGACCGCCTCGTCCGCGCTGAAGTCGGCGATCACCACGTCCAGGTTGTAGGCGGCCAGGTCGGCCACATGCAGCCAGGACCGCACCGACGGCCAGGACGCCGCGGTCACGTCCAGCAGCACGTTCGCGCCGACCGCCATGGCCCGGGCGGCCAGTCGCTTGGCCACGTGCTGGGCCTCGGCGTGCACCAGCCCGGCCGCCTCCAGCGGCGCCCGCCCGGCTACCACCGGGATCAGGCTGCGGCGGCCCATCTCGGCCAGCACCCGGTCCACGCTCACCGCCAGGAAGCCCGCCCGGTCCAGCCCCGCCTTGGCCAGCGCCACATCCTTGGCCGCACCCCGCAGGCCGCCCGCCAGCACCAGCCGGCGCTCGGCCGGGACCTCGCCCGCCTGCCGCCACAGGCTGTCCACCAGCCGCCCCTGGTGCCGGCTGCGGCCCGGCGGCCACACCGCCAGCCCGGCCCGGCCAGGCCGCCCCCGGCTCGCCGGGCGGGCAGCCGGGCTCCGCCCCGGGGCTCACGTGCATCCCGCCAGCATAGGCAGCGCACGTCGGACCGCGCGGGTCCAGTGGTCCGCTGGCCGTATCCGGGCCGGCCGTCCTCCGCTAGCCTCAGCGGCAGGTGATCTCCGACCTGCCGACGAGCGAGGGAGCCGCCGCCGTGACCGGAGCCGACGCTGACTCGGCCGGCCCGGCCTGCGTGCGGGTCGGCCAGCCGGGTGACCTGCCCGCCGCCCTGGCCGCCCTGGGCGTGCGCCGGGGCCGTCCGGTGCTGCTGCTGATCGGCGGGGCCGGCGGCATGACGGACACGCACCTGGCGCTGGCCGCCCGGGCGCTGCGGCCCCTGGTCCCGGCCCTGGACGGGTGGGACGCGGCGGTGGTGGACGGCGGTACCGACGCCGGCGTGATGCGGGTCATGGGCGCCGCCCGGTCCGCCGCCGGCGCGCGCTTCCCGCTGATCGGCGTGGCCGCCGAGGGCACCGTCGTCGCGCCGGGGACGCCGCCCGGAGCCGACCGGGCCGCCCTTGACTCCCGCCACACGCACGTGATCCTGGTGCCGGGCGCCGACTGGGGCGATGAGTCGCCCTGGCTGTCCCGGGTGGCCGACCTCATCGCCGACGGCCAGCCGTCCCTGGCCCTCGTGGTCAACGGCGGCGCGATCACCTACGACGACATCGGCCACAGCATCCAGGCCGGCCGCCAGGCCCTGGTGCTGGACGGCACCGGGCGCACCGCCGACGCGATCGCCGCCGCTCGCGGCGACGATGGCGGTGACCTCCGCGCCACCCGGGCGGCCGCCGCGCCCGGCCTGCGGACTGCCCCGGCCGCCGACCCCGCCGCCGTCCGGGCCGCCATCGAGCGGGTCCTGGCCCCGCGCGCCCGGTAACCCCCGGCGGGACTAGTGCCCGTCTCCCTGATCGGCGTCCGCCTGGCCGGTGTCCGCACGGTGCCGGACTCGCTCTTAAGGACGAGCTGACCCCACTGGCCGGTCTCGGTGGTGAAGATCTTCTCGACCCGTCCCATCTCGGCGGCCAGGCCGGTGCTCGGCGGGCGCGTCGGCCCAGTCGATCCCCACCTCGGTCACGTTGAGGGCCGCGTCGCCGTAAAGCTTCTGCAGCTTGGGGAAGTCGAGCAGGGCGTCGTAGGCGGCCACCGTGCCCGCCAGGGCGGCCAGCACCGCGGCCACCACGCCCAGCGCCGCCCGGGGCGTCCCCGACCAGATCTGGCCGACGACGCCGAGCAGGCCAGCCAGGGTGATCAGCCAGTTGCGGGCGTAAACGGCCTGCTGGTGGGCGCTCTTGTACTCCGCGCTGCGGCTGGCGTACCAGCCCGCCTGGTCGTCGATGCGCAGGTCCCGGTACAGGTCCCGGAACTCCTCGTCCCTGGCCGTCACCGCGGCTCATCTCCCCGGCGGATGGCCAGCACCGTGCGGCGCAGCGCCGTAACCCGCCCGGCCCCGCGATAGGGCGCGGTCCCGGAAAGGAACAGGAAATGGAGCGCGCGAAGCCGCTCGGCCTTCACCCGGGCGTCCAGGTAATCGGTTTTCATGTCCAGGTCCTTGAATGCCTGCGAGAACCCGCCGATCGCCACGCCGAGCACGGCCAGCGCCAGGCCCGGCCAGCGGCTGCCGGGAAATACCGCCTGCAGCCCGCCCAGGCCGGTTACCACGGCCGAGCCGAGCAGCACGGTAACCTGCTGGCGCCGGTAGCGGTTCTGGGCGCGCATCGCCTCGATGTCATAGGTCCGGAACGGCTCGGCCACCTCCGCGTCGAGGATTGCGAAGTCCTCGGCCAGCAGCCCGTAAGACCCGCGCTTATCCGCCGGGATGACGGGATAGGAGGAGTTCGGCGACCGCAGGTACGGAAATCGCCGCAGCAGGTCAGAGTGCTTTCGCACCAGCCCCGATATACCGAGCCCAGCCAAGGTGGCCCCCCTGCCCTTTCATGAAGCCGCCGCTAATGCTGGGATAATAGCCCCGGCTACAACGCGGAACCCGCCAGACGCCGCGTTCCGCTCCGGCACGCTGATATCCATGATCGATAGCGACCGCCTGGTGATCGAGCGGTTCCGGCTGGCCAGCGAGGAGTTCCAGGCCCGGCTGACCGTGATCCGCCCGGACCAGTGGCGGCTTCCCATCCCATGCCCCACTGCGACGTCCGCCATCTGGTCAGCCACATGACCCAGAGCAACCTTAACTACCTCGTGCTTGCCCTGAGCGGCACCGCCGCCTAGTTCCTGCGGCCCCGCGCCTGCCACCTAGCTAGTCGCGGCGTTCGCGGACTCGGCGGGGCATGCGCCGACGCCTTTGCCGGGCCCGGGTGATGGGCCGGATTCTGGACTACCCGCTCGGCCCGGTCCCGGGCCGCCAGGCGCTGGCCGTGCGCACCGCCGACACGATCATCCACACCTGGGACCTGGCCCGGGCCAGCGGCGCCCCGGACCGCCTCGTGCCGAGCCTGCTCGGCTGGCTGGCCGGCCACCTGGACGAGATTTACGCCGGCCTGGCGGAGACTCCGGTCGACCCGGCCAGCACCCACCGGTTCTTCGCTCCGCCGGGCCAGCCCGCGGAGAACTCCTCCGGTCAGGACCGCCTGCTCCTGCACATGGGCCGCGACCCGGCCTGGCGACCATGATCACGACCGATTACTCGCTCATCTTGCCAAAAAACGGTCGCGATCATGCAGATAACACGCGCCGTCGTGGGCGGCCGGGTCCCTGGAGCCGAGCCCTATGCCAGGGCCAGCGTCATGAACGTGCTGTTCGGGCTGGGCCGGTAGTCGGCGAACGGCTCGCACGGGACGAACCCGGCGCCCGCGTACAGCGCCCGCGCCGGGCCGAACTCGGCCATCGACCCGGTCTCCAGGCTGACCCGCCGGTAGCCGCGCTCGCGGGCCACGGCCAGCAGGTGGTCCAGGATCGCCCGGCCGATCCCGCCGCCGCGGGCGCCCTGGGCGGTGTGCATCGACTTCACCTCGGCGTGCTGGCCGTCCAGTCGCTTCAGCGCGCCCACGCCGAGCAGCGTGCCGTCGCGGCGGAAGCTGAAGAACTCCACGGACCGGTCCAGCAGCCGGTCGGCGTCCAGGGCGTGCATGTCCTCGGGCGGGCTTGTCGCGGTGGTGAACGCCAGGTGGCGGCCCAGCAGCTCGCGCACGTCCGCGGCTAGCGGGCTATCGGCCGCGATCATGCCATCCGCCATAGGAGGACCGTAGCCGGCCGGCGGCCCGGCCAGGCCTGGCGCCGGCCGTGCCGTGATCACTAAAATCCTGGCTAAGGACGCCGATGTCCGGACGCACGGGCAGGGAGACGCATGACCGAGCCCATCGCCGGTCCGGAGACCATCGACACGCGCCAGAAGGCGCTGCGCATCAACCTGGATCCCCGCTGGTACGGCACCGTCGCCGAGATCGGCGCGGGCCAGGAGGTCGTCCGCTGGTTCTTCCGGGTGGGCGGCGCGGCGGGCACGATCGCCAAGTCCATGTCGGCCTACGACATGGCCGTCAGCGACGCGGTCTACGGCAAGGCCGACCGGTACGTCTCGGCCCGGCGGCTGCAGGGGATGCTGGACAAGGAGTTCCAGCTCAACGTCGACCGGCTGGGCGACGAGCGCGGCGACGGGACCTCGTTCTTCGCGTTCGCCGACACCGTGGTGGCGCGCAGCTACCGGGGCGGCAACGAGTGCCACGGCTGGATGGGCGCGAAGTTCCAGGCCCATCCGCGCGACGAGCCGAGCCAGATCGTCATGCACGTCCGCATGCTCGACCTGGAGGCCGCGCTGCAGCAGGAGGCGCTGGGCATCGTCGGCGTGAACCTGCTGCACGGCGCCTTCTTCTGGCACCACGACCCGGACCGGCTGGTCGAGAGCCTGCTGGACCGGCTGACCACGGGCCGCATCGAGATCGACATGATCCAGTTCCGCGGCATCGAGTTCCGGGCGGTGGACAACCGGCTGATGGCCCTGAAGCTGGTCCAGCTAGGGCTGAGCGGCGTGGCCATGTTCGGCCCCGACCGGGAGGTGCTGCAGCCCAGCGAGGTGCTGCGCAAGAAGGCCGTGCTGGTCGAGCGGGGCAGCTTCCGCCCGCCCACGCACGTCAACCTGGACATGCTCCAGACGGCCCGGCGGAAGTTCGAGGCTGACCCCGCCGTGGCCGGGAAGCCGGTGCTCACCCTGACCGAGATCACCATGCGCAACCTGCTGGCCGGCGGGGTGGCCGACGTGGACCGGCGCGACTTCCTGGCCCGGGCCGAGCTGCTGGCCGCCTGCGGCATGACCACCGTGATCACCGACTACTACGACTACTACCGGCTGGCCGCCTACATCGCCGAGCGGACCACTGAGCGGATCGGCATTGTCATGGGCGTGCCCAGCCTGATCGACCTGTTCGACGAGAAGAACCATGTCCAGCTCCCCGGCGGCATCCTGGAGAGCTTCGGCCGCCTGTTCAAGAACGACCTCCGGCTGTTCGTGTACCCGCTGCAGGCCCGGCCGGGCGACCCGCTGGTCACCGTCGACGACATCAGCGTGGGCGCCGGGCTGCAGCCGCTATATGACTACCTGGCGGGCCGGGGCAGCTTCGTCTGCCTGGACAACTACGAGCCCGCCTACCTGCCGATCTTCAGTCGCGACGTGCTCCGCCGGATCGCCGCCGGCGACGACTCCTGGGAGGAGATGGTCCCGGCCGATGTCGCCGCCCTGATCAAGAAGCGCGGCTTCTTCGGCTACGTCCGCCAGCGTGAGCCCCGTGGACGAGGACTGAGGCCGGTCAGCCGCCGCTCGGCCAGCACGACCTGGGCCGGCGCAGCTCGGCCGCCCGGACACCGGCCACGCCGACCAGGATCAGCCCGCCGCCCGCGAACTGCAGCGGGGCGGGCAGCTGGCCCAGGGCCAGCCAGGCGAACAGCACCGCGAACAGCACCTCGGCCAGCCCGGCGAACGAGGCCAGCCGGGCACCCAGCCGGCGGGACGCGGCGATGCCGACCGCGTACGGGATGGCCGCCGCCACCAGCGCCAGCCCGATCACCGAGACGGCCCAGCTGACCTGGTGGTGCAGCAGCGTCACCGGCCCGGCCCGGGCCGTCATCGGCAGCACCCGGGCCAGGCCGAGCAGGCTCAGCAGCACGCCGCCCACGCACATCGCCGCCCACGACATGGCGATCGGCGGCAGCGGGTCGCCCGCCTCAGACGCCGAGATGACGAAGTACACGGCCAGGCCGACCGCCGCCATCAGGCCCCAGGCCACGCCGGCCAGGCTCAGCCGGGCCGAGCCGGACAGGTCCAGCACCAGGCCCAGGCCGGCCAGGGCGGTCAGCGCCCCGGCGGTGCTCAGCCAGCCCGGCCGCTGCCCGTGCCGCAGCCACATCCAGCCGACCACCAGCACAACGCCCAGGTACTCCAGCAGCAGCGCCACGCCGACCGGCATCCGCTGCACCGCCTCGAAGAAGCACAGCTGGGCGCCCGCCACGGCGAACACCCCGAAGGCCAGCACCTGCCCGCCCGAGCGGCGCAGCTGGCGCCACCGGCCGCGCAGGGCCAGCACGCCCGGCACGGTCAGGATCAGCGCGGCCACCGCGATCCGGGCCAGCACGGCCGCGGCCGGGCTCCAGCCCCCGTCGATCAGCGAGGTGGCGAACGTGCCCGAGGTCCCGAACGTGGCGGCCGATACCACCGCCAGGACCATCCCGGTCCCGCCCCGGCCCAGTCCCCGGTGCCGCACGCTCATCGATGTCCTCCGCCCCGGATGCAAGCCACCCGCGTAAGTGCCAAAAGCGGCATACGATTATGACCGTAGGCGCGGGGGCTGAAAGGAGTCAACTTGATTTTCACTCATGACACCGAGCTGGCCCTGGTCGCCGCCGCGGACCTGATCAACACCGGCCGGGGCGGCGCTGAGCTGATGCCCGACACCGCGGCCCTGGACCGCTTCGTGGCCGAGTGGGGCTGGACCGGCTACCGCGTCCGCGACCAGGCCGAGCTGGATGCCGTCCGGGCGCTGCGGCCCCGCCTGGCCCGGCTGTGGGACATGTCGCTGGACGACGCCGTGGGCCTGGTCAACACGCTGCTCCGGGAGGGCAGCGCGCTGCCCCAGCTGGTGCGGCACGACGGCTGGAGCTACCACGTGCACGCGACCCCGCCGGACGCCCCGCTGGCCGACCGGATGGCCGTCGACGCGGCGATGGCGTTCACCGACGTGATCCGCGCCGGCGAACTGGACCGGCTCCGCGTCTGCGCCGCCGGCACCTGCGACAACGTCCTGGTTGACCTGTCCCGCAACCGCTCCCGCCGGTTCTGCGGCACGACCTGCGCCAACCGCGTCAACGTGGCCGCCTACCGCTCCCGGCTGGCCGCCCGCGGGTAACTGGGCCCACCCCGGCGGCGGCCGGCCCGGCCGCCGCCATCATGAGCGGATGCCACTGTTTGAGTTCGAGGGCCGGGCGCCGCAGGTTGACCCCGCCGCGTGGATCGCGCCGACCGCCACGCTGGTCGGGGACGTCCGCGTCGAGGCCGAGGCGTCGGTCTGGTACGGCTGCGTGCTGCGGGCCGACTTCGGGCCGATCATCGTCCGGCGCGGCGCCAACGTCCAGGACGGGTCGGTGCTGCACGGCGGGCGTGACCCGGTGACCGAGGTCGGCGAGGGCGCCACCATCGGGCACCTGTGCGTGGTGCACGGCGCGGTCATCGGGACCGAGGCCCTGATCGGCAACGGCTCGACCGTGCTCGATGGCGCCGTGATCGGCGCCCGCGCCCTGGTGGCCGGCGGCGCCACCGTGCCGCCGGGGCTGCACGTCCCGGACGGGATGCTGGCCGTCGGCCTCCCGGCCCGGGTGGCCGGCGAGGTCAGCGGCGGGGCCCGGCGCTGGGTCGAGACCAATCCCGAGGCGTACCGGGTCCTGGCCCGCCGCCACGCGGCCGGCATCAGGTCGGCGGGCTAGCCGCGGCGCTCACCGGGGCCGGCCCGCCGTGGCGCAGCGCGCTGAGCGTGGACCCGCGCCGGCGCCGCACCAGGGCGCGCAGCGTGCTGGTGTTCTGGTAGCCGACGGCGGTGGCGATGGCGTCGGCGGTCATGCTGGTGGTCCGGAGCAGGAACGTGGCCTGGTCGAGCCGGATCTCGTGGACGAAGTCGATCGGGGACATGCCCAGCACCGCGGCGGTGGTCCGCTGCAGGGTGCGCTCGCTGACCCCGATTGCCGCCGCCGCCCGGCTGACCTGGACGGGCTCGGCGACGTGCTCGCGGACCCAGCGCTCGAACGCGGTCACCGTCGGGTCGCTGCGGGCCATGAGCGACGGGACCGCGAACACCGCCTGCGACGGCCGGTCGCCGATCAGCAGGTAGCGGGCGGTCAGTTCGGCCAGGGCCGGGCTCTGCCGCTGGACCACCGACAGGGCCAGGTCGATGTGGGCGAACGCCGCCCCGGCGGTGGTGATCCGGTCATCGTGGGTCAGCATCCGGCTTTCCCGCAGGTCGACGGCCGCGTACCGGCTGCGGAACGCCGGGCCGAGCCACCAGCTCGTGGTGGCCTGGCGCCCGTCCAGCACCCCCGACTCGGCCAGGAAGAACGTCCCGCTGCAGGCCGCCGCCAGCGCCGACCCGGCGTCGCGCAGCCCGGTGATGAACTCCAGCGCCGGGTGGCCGCGCACGATGGCCACGATCTCCTCCGGCGCCCGCAGCCCGACGGCCGGCATGACCAGCAGGTCGGGGACGGCGGCCAGGTCGGCTAGCGGCGTCGTGGCCAGGCGCAGGCCGTGCCCGGTCCGGATCGCGTCGCCGGTGCCGGTGACGGTGACCTCGAACGGCGGCGCCGCCGCGGCCACCTCGGGCCGCAGCGCGTTGGCGGTGGCCAGCACGTCCAGCACCACGGACAAGCCCGAGTCGAACATGCCGTCCACGGCCAGGATGGCGATCTTCATGTCGGGAACAGTACCCATCGCGGCGCATCCGCCACTTCCGGGGGCCGCGGTGATGCCTAGCGTGGCATCAACCCCATCGAGAGGACACACGTTCATGAGCATTGACCGCGGGATACTCGCCTTGCTGGAGGCTAAGCCCGGCCAGGGCGATGCCCTCGGCGCCTTCCTGGCCCAGGGCCGCGCGCTGGCCGCGGCCGAGGAGGGCACGGTCACCTGGTACGCGTTCAAGCTCACCGATACCACGTACGGGATCTTCGACACGTTCGCCGACGAGGACGGCCGCCAGGCCCACCTGACCGGGCAGATCCCGGCCGCGCTCGGCCAGGTAGCCGGTGACCTGCTGGCCAAGGCCCCCGACATCCGCATGACCGAGGTCATCGCGGTCAAGTAGGCCACCGTCCCCGGAGGCACCGTCCCCCGCGACCCGGCCCCGATGCCGGCGGCAATGCGGCCGCCGGCATCGGGGCCGCCAGCCCGGCTTGCCCGCCCGTCCCGGCCTGCCCCGTCCCGGCCGGGCCGGGCGGGCGCCTGGCCTGGCGGGCGCCGGCGTCTTACGCCGCGACCACCGAGTAGTGGCTGGCGTCGCCCTTGCGGACCACGCTGGTGTCGCCGCCGATGCCGACCGGGATGTCGCCCGCGATGGTGATCCGGTGCAGCCGCCGGGGCCGGTCGTCGTAGTCGGCCACCGCGTAGTGCTGGGTGGCCCGGTTGTCCCAGATGGCCACGTCCCCGTCGCGCCAGGTCCAGCGGACGGTGTTCTCCAGCCGGGTCACGTGCCGCTGCAGCAGGCCGAACAGGTCGCGGAAGTCGGCTGAGCTCAGCCCGGCGAACGACCGGACGAAGTGGCCCAGCAGCAGGGACGGCTCGCCGGTCTCGGGGTGGATCCGCACCACCGGGTGCTCGGTCTCGAACTCCAGGTGCCGGAACTCGGCCCGGTAGGTCTCCTCCTTCACGTCGACCCCGCCCACCACCGGCCGCTCGGAGTCGATCGGCAGGATCACCTGGCCGTCGCCCGCCACGGTCGGGTGGCCGGGTCACCGGTCCCAGCAGCCCGGCGAAGGCGAGCTGGTCGGTGTCCGTGGCGTGATGCTGGTCGCGCAGGAAGACCACCTTGTGCCGGAGCAGCGCGGCGCGGAGCCGGGCCACGTCGGCCGGGTCGACGTCAAGTATTCAGATGGGATAAGTATGAAACTCGGCCGAACCTTCGGGTTTGCTGAAGACCGGTCCGGATTTGCTGAAGGCCGGCTAGGCAAAGAAAAAGGAAAGATACGGTATTTAGGTGTCAAAGACCGCTGACCTGCCGCTTCCTGCCCTGGACCCGCCCGCTGCCGAGCGGGCCGCGAGCGGCGGCGGCCAGCGGGCCAGCCGGATCGCCGTGCTGGACGGGCTGCGGCTGCTCGCGGCGACGATGGTGGTCTTCTACCACTACGTGGGCGTGCCCAACGCCAAGATCGGCCGTCAGGGCACCGTCGACGTGCTGGCCTGGGGGACCTCGGCTCCCCGAACGTGTTCCCCGCCTTCCTGCAGCAGCCGGCCAGCTACGGCTGGACCGGGGTCGAGCTGTTCTTCATGATCAGCGGGTTCGTGATCTGCATGAGCGGCTGGGGCCGCCGCCCGGCCGACTTCTTCGTGTCCCGGGTCGTCCGCCTGGTCCCGGCCTACTGGGCGGCCACCGTGCTGACCGCCGCGTTCCTCATCACCTTCCCCCGGCTGACCGGCGGGGTGCGGATCGCCACCGTGCTGACCAACCTGACCATGGTGCAGTCGGCCTACGGGGTGCCCAACCTCGTCCCGGCGTACTGGACGCTGTTCGTCGAGCTCACGTTCTACCTGCTGTTCGGGCTGGTCGCCATCGGCGGCATCACCTACCGGCGGATGGTGGCGTTCTGCGTGCTGTGGTCGGTCGCCTCCATCGCGGCCGCCAGCGCGCACCACCCCCTGCTGGGCAACTTCATCAACCCGCCCTACTCGGCCTACTTCATCGCGGGGATCGCGTTCTTCCTGATCCACAAATTCGGCGGGAACGTGCTGCTGTGGGCGATCGTCGCGTACTCCTGGCTGATCTCGGTGAATCAGCCCCATGCTCGCCCGCCGTGGCCGGTCATCGTCCTGGTGACGTCGTTCTTCGTGATCATGGCCCTGGTGGCGACGCACCGCCTGGACCGGATCCGGTGGCGGTGGCTCCCGGTGGCCGGCGCGCTGACCTACCCGCTGTACCTGATCCACCAGGACATCGGCTTCACGATCTTCTCCTACCTGCGCGGCGACGCCCCGGCCTGGCTGCTGGCGGGGGTTACCTACCTGGCCATGCTCGGCGTGGCGTGGCTGATCCACCGCGGCGTGGAGCGCCCGGCGGCCCCGGTGCTGCGCCGCCGGCTGACCGCCGCCGTGGAGAGCGTGCGGCAGTCCGGCCCGTCACCGGCGCCCGCCGCGAACGGAACCGCCAGCGGGACCGGGGGTTACCCGGCCTGGCTCGAGCCGCTGGTGACCCTGGCCCCGCGCGGCAGGGCGAACAGCCCCGGCGACGGCGACGCCGAGTAGGACTTGATCTCGAACGCGGTCGTGCTCCCGTCCAGCTTGGCGTAGCCCAGCAGGTTCTGCGGCGTGGTGCAGATCGTGCTGGGCTGGGTGTCGGCGGGCGTCTTGAAGTTGAGGCAGCGCAGGCTGAACCCGTTGAGGGTCATCGCTGACTGCGTGACCGTGCCGCCGCCGAGGCCGGCCAGGACCGCGAAGCCCTGCAGCAGCGCGACGTAGTGCAGCGGCGTGTAGACCGTGGTGATCTGGAAACGCGCCGTGGCGGTCAGCTTGGCCAGCTTCGTGCAGGTCACGGGCGCGGCCGGGGCGCCGGACTGGCACGAGTAGGCGCCGGCGGCGTTGGCGATCAGGTCCACCTGGGCTGTGCCCGGCGCGCTCACCGGTGCCTCGGAGAACGACGTGTCGTCGGGGGCTGCACGGCATAGGTCACCAGCGTCGGCGCGGCCCCCGTGGTCACGTACGTGACCACGAACTTCGGCGCCTGGCCGGACTTCAGCACGGACGCGAACTGGTCCACGGTCTTCTTGCTGGCCGCCGCGTTGCGAACGTCCTGGTTGGCCTTCTTCGCGGCGCCGGAGAGGTTCACGTTCCCCAGATGACAGCCCGCCAGCCCGACGCCTGCGGCCAGCGCGGCAGCGGCGACGGCAGCCGTTCCCCGGCCGCGTCGAAAGTTCATCGTCTTTGCCTCCTGCACCCGTCCGGGCAACGGACTAGTACGACGATGATAGGACGACTCGGGCACGCGGCGCCGGGGTCAGCCGCCGTGGGTGATGGCCTCCAGTTCCGGCCGCGGTCAGGTCCAGCCCGGCCGCCGCCACGTTGCCTCGACGTGCTCCGCCGAGCCGGAGCCGGGGATCGGCAGGATCTGCGGCGACTGGGCCAGCAGCCAGGCCAGCACGACCTGGTGGGGGGTGACGCCGAGCCGTTCCGCCGCCACCCGGACGCCGACGTTGCTGTCGGTGTTCTGGATCGGCGCCCACGGGATGAAGGCCAGCTGCTCCTGCTCGCACAGGTCGGCCACTGCCTGCGAGGAACGGTCCCCGACGTTGTACCGGTTCTGCACCGACACCACCGGGCGATCTCCTCGGCCTCGCGAAGCTGGGCCTCCCGCATATTGGACACCCCGATGTGCCGGATCTTGCCCTCGCTGCCTTCAGCTCGGCCAGTGCGCCGATCGACTCCGCGAGCGGGACGTTGCGGTCCGGCCGGTGGAACTGGTACAGCGGGATCTGCTCCAGCCGCAGCCGGCGCAGGCTGCCCTCGCAGGGCCTCCCGCAGGTGCTCCGGCACGGCCGTCCGCACCCAGCGGCCCGGCCCCGGCCGGGCCAGCCCGCCCTTGCTGGCGATGACCAGGTCATCGGGGTAGGGGTGCAGCGTCTCGGCGATCAGGGTCTCGCTGACATCGGGCCCGTAGGAGTCGGCCGTGTCGATGAAGTTGACTCCCAGTTCGACGGCGCGGCGCAGCGCCGCCTTGGCCCGCTCCCGGTCCGGCGGCTCGCCCCAGATGCCGTCGCCGGTGATCCGCATCGCGCCGAAGCCCAGCCGGTTGACGGTGAGGTCCCCGCCGACGTGATCGTGCCCGCCGCCGCGGCCGAAGGTTGGCTGGCCACCGTGAGTTCCTCCCGTGGTCGGCTAACCGCGCTCAGCGGCGACTACGCTGCGCCCTGGCCCCGGCCGCGCCGGCCCCCGCGCCGTCCCGCTCTGCTACGTCCCCGGCGCCATGACCAGGCAGTTGCTGCTGGCCGTCGCCACCAGCCGCCCGGCGCCGTCCACGATCTCCGCGGTCGCCGTGGCCACCCGCCGGCCCGGCTTCACGACCCGGCCCGGTGGCCACCAGCGTGCCGCTGCCCAGGGTCACCGGCCGCAGGAAATTCACCGTGATGCCGATCGAGCTGCAGGCCACCCCGGCGTCGAGCGTCGTGTTCACCGCGCAGCCGCGCCGATCGGCCGGCGTGCAAGCTCCGGCCCGACAGCCACGCCCGCCAGGGCCACCGGTCGACCGACCGGGTACGGTACCAGCTGACCAGCCGGGATCGGCGGGCTTGCCCCACGCCGCGCTCGGCCTGCAGCCGGCAGTCCGGTCCGGCCGGCTCGGTCCGTCATGACGCCGCCAACAGCGGGCGGGGCCGGGCTGGCCGCGCGGCCGCCCGGCGGGTCAGCAGGCCGGCCGCGACCAGGCCCGCGGCGGCGAAGAACGCCGGTGATGAGCACGGTGCCGTGCCGGTAGGTCAGCAGCGGGTCGGCCGCCGATAGCGCGGGCCAGGATGGCCACCAGGCCGGCCACGCCGAGCACCGTCCCGACCTGCCGGGCCATGTTCAGCACCCCGCTGCCGGTGCCGAAACGGTCCGGCGGCAGCGCCGCGCTGCCCGCGCTGAGCAGCGACGGGATGGTCAGGCCCACCCCGGCCCCGCCGAGCAGCTGGGCCGGGAGCAGGTGCGTCAGGTAGGCCGGATGCGCCTGCATCTGGGTCAGCCACAGCAGCTGCGAGGCCGCGTTGACCAGGCAGCCGATCACCGCCACCCGGCCCGGCCCGCCGATCCGCGCCGCCAGCCGCGGCGCCACGAGCCGCGCGAACGGCAGCACCATCAGCGGGCCCGGCGCCGATCGCCAGCCCGGCCCGCACCGCCGAGTAATGCCATTCCCCGGTGAGGAACTCCACCGAATTCAGAACGAAGGCGCCGAAGCCCGCGTAGTACAGGATCGAGGCGGCGAACGTCCCGCTGAAGGTCCGGGACCGCAGCAGGCTCAGCTCGATCACCGGGGAGTGATGCCGCCGCGACCGGAGCACCATGGCCGCCCCGCAGGCCACCGCGGCCAGCAGCAGGCCGCCGAAGCGGGCCGACCCCCAGCCCCAGTCCGGCGCCTTGACCAGCGCGAAGGCCAGCAGGCCGACCGCCGCGGCCAGCAGCCCCGCGCCCGCCAGGTCGGGCCGGCCGTGCACGTGCTCGTCCTTGCTCTCCGGGACGACCCGGGCGGCCAGCAGCACGCGCGGCCAGGCCCACCGGCAGGTTGATCCAGAACACCCAGCGCCAGCTCACCTGGACCAGGCCGCCGCCGATGACCGGCCCCAGCGCCGCGCCCAGCGCGCCCAGCGCCGACCAGGTGCCGATGGCCCGCGCGCGGGCCAGCGCCGGCACCGAGGCCAGCAGCAGCGACAGCGAGGCCGGCACCATCAGGCCCGCCCCGGTCGCCTGGATGACCCGCGCCCCGATCAGCGCCAGGACGCCGGGCGCCAGCCGCCGCACAGCAGCGAGCCCGAGGCTGAACGCGACCAGCCCGGCCACGAACAGCCGCCGCCGTCCGACCCGGTCGGCCCACCGCCCGGCCGGCACCAGGACCGCCGCCAGCACGATCGTGTACCCGTTCAGCACCCAGGACAGCGAGCTCGAGGCTGGTCCCGGCGAACTCCCGGCCGATGTAGGGGAACGCCAGATTGACGATGAACAGGTCGAGGCTGGACATGAAGATCGCCAGCGACAGGACGCCCGACCACCGCCGCCACCCGCCGCGGGCTGACTCAGCTCGGCGCCGCGCCGCGGCTGGCGGCGGCGCCGGCGGCAGCGGTTGCGCGGTAGCGGGGAGGTCACGGCCATCCCTCAGGTAGTAAGTCCGAAATCTGGACTCACCATACATGCCTCTGCCTGCTGAGTCCATAATCCGGACTCACTGGCTATACTCGCCGCATGACGTCTGCCGCTGCCCAGCCGCGAGCGTGCTCGGTGGCCCGCACGCTCGACATCGTGGGCGAGAAGTGGGCTCTCCTGGCCGTGCGCGAGGTCTCCCTCGGCAACCGCCGGTTTGACGAGATGGTCCGCCGTACCGGCGCCCCGCGGGACACCCTGGCCGCCCGGCTGCGCACCCTCGTGGCCGCCGGGATCCTCGAGCGCCGCCCGTACTCCGACCACCCGGCCCGCTTCGAGTACCACCTCACCCCGGCCGGCCGGGACCTGAACCCGGTGATCCTGACGCTGATCGCCTGGGGCGACCGCTACCTGGCCGGCGAGGACGGCCCGCCGATGGTGCTCGAGCACCAGGGCGACCACCGTTTCGTGGCCAAGGTGGTCTGCGAGACTGCGGCACCGCCCCGGCCCCCCGCGACCTGCGCCCGGTCCTGCCCGCCCGGCAGCACGCCGTCCGCGACCCCGCACCGAGCTAGGCGGGCTGCTGATCCGGCTGGACGCGATACGTCAGCCCAGCGGGAGTGATCCAGAGGAATGTGCCGGGCTGCGGCTGCGTCAGCTGCCAGCCCGCTAGCTGCTTGAGCCGGTGATGCCGACGGCACAGGCCGCCCAGGTTACATCGGCAGGTCTTGCCCCCGGCCTCCCACGGATGCGTGTGGTCCAGGTCCCCGCGCCAGGCCGGCTGCCCGCAGAACGGATACCGGCAGGTCCGGTCGCGCGCGGTCACGTGCTCCCGAAGCCGGGGCGGCGGCCGGTAGGCCGCCGACGCCGTCGCGTGCGCGCAGCCTCCCGCGGCGTCCCGGTCGGCCTCGGCCACCACCCGGGCCCGGGCCAGGGCACGCGCGCCCGCCGCGATCAGCCGTCTCGGGAGCCAGCCCGCCGGCCGCTGCCCCGACCGCGCCAGCCGATCAAGGTCGGCGGTCGGCACGACGACGGTCACCCGCCCCACCACCCCGGTCAGCCCCGCCGCGACATATCCGGGCGGCCTCCGGAGCCGTGGCACCCGGCCCACCGCGATGGCGCGCCCCGCCGCGTCGGCCACGATCACCCGCCACTCCGTGCGGTAGTCGCAAAGGGCCAGGCGAACCAGTTCACGTGCCTGCTGCGCGGTGACCGGCCCGATCCGGCCCAGCCCACCGGGCCGGTCCGACTCACCAGCCAGCGTGGCCCACGGCAGCGTCAGATCCAGCAGCCCGCCCGGAGGCGGCCGCCCCGCTCTGCCCTGCCCGGCGGCGCCCTGCCCGCCAGTGCCATGACCCCCAGCGTCCTGCCCGGCGGCACCCGGACCGGCCGGACCGGCCGGAACAACGGGCGGAGCGGGCGGCCAGGCGGGTACCGGGTTACTGGTGGCGCTGAAGTGGTCGTCAAGCGGGTCGCCCCGGTCGGGGTCCAATTCGGCATAGCCGTCCGGCAGAGGTGGTGGCTTGTCCCGGTAGCCGTCGTCTTCGGGCATGTCGGCGTCGCTCAGCGGCGGAGCGCCGAGCCAGGGTGCTGACGTGCCGTCACCAGGCATGCCGTCACCAGGCACGCCGTCTCCGGGCGTCCCGGCCGACGACAGGTCGGTGTCGGCCTCGCCACCGGACGGCGGCTCGGCGTCGGGCGGCGGACCGGCCTCGGGCGGGGGCTCGGTGTCGGGCGGGGCGTCGGCGGGCGGCGGTATCGGGGGCATGGTCCCGAGGAGCAGGCCGATGAATATCTGGGCCCGGAGCAGGTCAAGGCCGCCACCGGCGCCGGAGGCCCGCAGGGCGCGGGCCATGGCCGACAGGCGGGCCATCGCGGCGGTGGCCAGCGCGGCGGGCAGGCGCGTGCCAGTCAGCGTGGCCGTGCAGTCCTGCTCGGGATACAGGCTGACCTTGGCCCGGCGCTCGGCGGACTGGCGGCGGTGCTCGGCGCCTTGCGGGTCGGCGGCTATGACCGCGCGGCGGACGGCGGCGCTGAGCTGGGTGTAGGTCAGGTCGGCGGCGCGGGGGAGAACGGCGTCCTCGACGGCGCGGGCGGCCGTGTCGGTCAGCGGGACGACCGCCTCGGCCAGGATCCGGGCGCGCAGCAGGTCGATCTGGCCGGCGGCGAGGGCGGCGGCGGTGCGGGGCAGGCGCCAGCGCAGGGCGACGCTGAGGCCGGTCCAGGCTTCGGCGCCGTAGTGCGACAGGGTCAGGCCCAGCGAGACCTGGGCGGCGGCGTCGTCGGTCACGCAGGCCGGGCTGCCGTCGGGCCGTAACCCGGCCTTAGGGTCGGCGGCCGCTGACCGGGCGGTTACCTCGGCGACTGCCGCTAGCTCGCCGGCCTGCGCCCAGGCCGCCACCCGGCGGAACGCCGCCGCCATCGTGATCAGGTCCCGGTCCGAGGCAGCGGCCGGGTCCAGCCCGGACAGCCATGCCGCCAGGCCCGGCCCGGCGGGCAGTGCCTCGGCCACCGCGCCGGCCGGGTCGCGCGGCGGCGCGCCGCCGTCGCGGTCGCGCGCCGCCAGCTCGTCGGCCAGGTCCTCGTCCTGGTCGATGTCATCCCAGCCCGGCTGCGAGCCCCCCATGGCGGCCAGCAGCGCGTCCACGTCCAGCCCGAACGAC
This sequence comes from uncultured Actinomycetota bacterium, assembly GCA_963731085.1. Lineage (GTDB taxonomy): Bacteria > Actinomycetota > Actinomycetes > Streptosporangiales > Streptosporangiaceae > DASUBV01. The sequence goes on along the minus strand of CAVSUF010000014.1, from coordinate 331,082 downwards.
CACCGCAGCCCGTCGCCGGCCCGCCCCGGCGGCTGATCCCCGGACCGCGCCCGTGCCCGCCGGCACCACGGCGTTCCTCGGCAGGCGGCTCGCTGCTGGCCGTCACCGGAATCACCTCCCGCCGAGAGCGGGCATAAGCTCAGGCGAATAACAGTGTTCGAATTAATCAAATTATCAGGTAATACGATTATCGTACCATGACGACAAGTACCCTGTCATATCGATCACTCATTCGAAAGCCATGCCGAGAGCGGACAACTCCAGCGGCCGAGGCAGGCCACCCAAGGAGAAGAAACCCTCAATACGGCGCGAACCGGCCGACCGCAACCCATCGCCCGCAAGTCGCGACGGCCATGCCCGGACCGCCCCGGCCCCGGCCGGTTAGCCTGGGCCTATGTTGCCGGGACACGCGGGACACACGGGGGCGGGTTAGATGCACGCGGTCGGGCTGGTCCTGCACCCCAAGCGGGACTCCGAGGGCGCGGTGAACGCCGTGCTGGACTGGGCCGAGCAGAAGCAGGTCCGAGGTCCTCGGCATCACCGAGGAGATCGTCCGGCTGCACTGCGCGGCCACCGCCGTGACCCCCCGGGAGCTGGGCGGCGCGGTCGGACCTCCTGGTCAGCCTGGGCGGCGACGGCACCATGCTGCGGGCCATGCGACTGGCCGACCGGCAGCGCGCGCCCGGTGCTCGGGGTGAACCTGGGCAAGCTGGGCTTCCTGGCCGAGGTGGACGTGCCCGACCTGCCCGCTGCGCTGACCGCCATCGATGCGAAGGACTTCACGGTCGAGCCGCGGCTGGCCGTCGACGCCGTCATCGGCGAGCCAGGTCGTCACGGCGTTCAACGATGTCGCCGTGGTGCGGTTTCCCGGCCAGGCCGGCGCCGCCGTGGCGGTCCGGGTGGCGGGGCATCCGTTCGTCAGCTACGCGGCCGACGCGGTCGTGGTGGCCACGCCGACCGGGTCGACCGCCTACAGCTTCTCGGCGGGCGGGCCGATCGTGAGCCCGTCGGTGGAGGCCCTGGTGGTCACCCCGGCGGCTCCGCACTCCGCCTACAACCGGGGCCTGGTGCTGTCGGTGCGCGACAGCCTGCTGCTGGAGATCCTGCCCGATAGCAGCCGGCTGGCGGTGGAAGTGGACGGCCAGGTCGCCGCCCACGTCAACCCCGGCGACCGGATCGAGCTATGGCCCCGGCCGGGCGCGGCCCGGGTGGTCCGCCTGGGCCGCACCACGTTCTACGAGCGGGCCCGCCGCAAGCTGCGGCTGACCGACTCGGCCGAGATCCCGCCGCCATCTGAGGTCGCGCGCGCCGCACGTCGGCGTGGACCTCGACCGCGGCCCGAGCACGACGCCGCACCGGAGAGGAGCTAGGACATGCCCGACGAGACGCCTACGAGCAGGATGACATCGAGGATGACGGCGTGCTCGACTGCATCCGACACCCTGGCCGGGAACCCCGGCGACGACCCGCTGGACCCGGGGTACCTGCCGACCGACCGGTGGTCGGCGGGCATGCGGTACGGGTCGACCGAGGCCGAGGAGCGGGCCGGGGAGTCCCTGGATCAGCTCCTGGCCGAGGAGGAGCCAGACGTCGGCTACGACCCGGGCGAGCAGGAGCTGCCCGAGGACGCCGAGGGGGATGAGGACGCCGCCGACGAGGACGTGGACGGGCTGCTGCTGGATGACGGCCCGGACCCGCGGTCGGGCCGGCTGGTGGCCGAGGATGAGGGCGCGCACGACCGGGACGAGCCCGACCTGGTCGCCCGGGATGCCGGCATCGACGGCGGCGCGGCCTCGGCCGAGGAAGCGGCGGTGCACGTCGTGAATGACATCGACAACGGTATTCCGTCGGAAGATTGACTGCCGGCATTCATTTTTACGGTCCGGTCGGCTACCGGGCCGTGAAGCGGACGTGCCGAAGTGCTACTGCTCGCCCAGTCCCAGCTTCTCGGGGTGGGCGCGACGGTAATGGTCGGTCAGGACCTCGCTCGCCCTTCCGGGCTGGTGCGCGATAGTCCGCTGGCACACCTGGCAGCGGACAACCGGAAGGTGAGTAACGGTAACCGGGAAGCGACGGGACGCGGCTGAGGGTTTCATCGAGCTCCATAATGCCAGATGGGGGCGGCGTGCTCGGGCCGGCCTGGCAAAGCCGGCGTGCCGGTTAACCATATGTACCCGCGCCCCGGCCCCCTGGCCGACGGCGGATAGCCACGCCCCCGCGCAACAGCGTCATAATGCCTGAGAATCGGCCGAAATGCTAGTACGGTCGCCGCTGGTCTGATCACGATTGGCATCGGCGCGCCGCGTGCGCAGGCCGTCGAACGCTATAGTCGCGACCGTGCTGGCCAGCATGCCGTCCGCGGCCCGGCCGCCCGGCCGGTACCACTCGGCGATCGAGTTAACCATACCGAACAATATCCGGGCGGCCGCCGCCGGATCGATCTCCGGGCGGATATCCCCATCGCGCTCGGCTTCCTTGACGAGGTCAGCCACAATGCGGTCGAACTCCCGCCGCCGGGCCAGTGCCCGCCGCTCGGTATCGGTATTGCCGCGGGCCCGCAGCAGCAGCGTGACGTAGGGCAGGCGGTCGGCCAGCACGGTCACGCTGGCCCGGACCAGATAGTGCAGCCGCTCGATTGCCGGCTCGGGCCGCGCCCGGACCTCGTCGGCTACCGAAAAGAGCCCGTCCAGCGCCCGGTCGAGGGCCAGGCTGAGCAACTGTTCCTTGCTATCCACGTGGTGATAGATCGAGGACTTCGCTATGCCAAGACGGCGGGACAAGTCCTCCATGCTGGTGCCGTCATAACCGCGCTCGTTAAACACGGCCACCGAGACGGCCAGCAGGGCCTCCAGGTCGTAGCCGGGGCGCCCGCGCCGCGCTGCCATCCTCGGCAACATACCATACCGAACGTTCGGTCTGTATACTGCCAGGGCGGGGTCGTCCAGCGAGTGGCAAACCCAGCGACTTGGCAGGTGGTAGCCGATGACCGACGTGCTGCAGCGGCACTTCGACGAGATCGTCAGCCGGGACCGGCGGATCGAGCCGCGCGACTGGATGCCGGACGCCTACCGGGCGACCGATGATCCGGCAGATCGCCCAGCACGCCCATTCCGAGATCATCGGCATGCAGCCGGAGGGCGGCTGGGTCACCCGCGCGCCGTCGCTGCGCCGCAAGGCCATCCTGCTGGCCAAGGTGCAGGACGAGGCCGGGCACGGCATGTACCTGTACGCCGCGGCCGAGACGCTGGGCGTGGACCGGGGCGACCTGACCGCCCGGCTGATCGCCGGCACGCAGAAGTACTCGTCGATCTTCAACTACCCGGCGCTGACCTTCGCCGACACCGGGGTCATCGGCTGGCTGGTGGACGGCGCCGCGATCTGCAACCAGGTCCCGCTGTGCCGGTCGTCCTACGGCCCCTACGCCCGGGCGATGATCCGGATCTGCAAGGAGGAGTCGTTCCATCAGCGGCAGGGCTATGAGCTGCTGATGACGATGATGCGCGGCACGGCGGCCCAGCGGGACCTGGTGCAGGACGCGGTCAGCCGCTGGTGGTGGCCGTCGCTGATGATGTTCGGCCCGCCCGACACCGACTCGCCCAACTCGGCCCAGTCCATGCGCTGGCGGATCAAGCGGCACAGCAACGACGAGCTGCGGCAGCGGTTCGTGGACATGACCGTGCCGCAGGCCGAGGCGCTCGGCGTCACCCTGCCCGACCCCGCGCTGAGCTGGAACGCCGACCGCGGCCACTATGACTTCGGGGAGCCGGACTGGGACGAGTTCCGCCGCGTCATCTCCGGCGGCGGCGCCTGCAACGCGGAACGGGTCGCCCGCCGCAAGGCCGCCCACGACGACGGCGCCTGGGTCCGCGAGGCGGCCCTGGCCTACGCCGCGAGCCAGAAGGAGGCGTCATGACCAGCCCCGGCCCGGACTGGCCGCTGTGGGAGGTGTTCCTGCGCGGTCAGCGCGGACTCAACCACGTGCACGTCGGCTCGCTGCACGCCGCCGACCCCCAGATGGCCCTGCACCACGCCCGCGACCTGTACACCCGGCGCAACGAGGGCGTCAGCATCTGGGTCGTCCGGGCCGCCGACATCACCGCGTCCAGCCCGGACGAGAAGGACCCGTTCTTCGCGCCCAGCGGCGACAAGGTGTACCGGCACCCCACGTTCTACGACATCCCCGACAGCGTTCCGCACATCTAGGCCGCCGCCATGGAATCCGACAGCCCCTACGAGGCGATCACCGAGGAGTCCGGGGACCAGCGGTGGGCGTTCGGCACCGGCTTCGCCGACCCGCTGGCCGGGCGTCCAGGCGGGCCTGCCCGACGGCGCCGACCCGGCCGCCCTGGCCGCCTACTGCCTGATGCTCGGCGACGACGCCCTGGTCATGTCGCACCGCCTGCAGGAGTGGCTGGCCCGCGCGCCCGAGCTGGAGGAGGAGACCGCGCTGGCCAACATCGCGCTGGACCTGCTCGGCCAGGCCCGGCTGCTGCTGACCCGGGCCGGCCAGGCCGACGGCACCGGCCGGGACGAGGACGCCTTCGCGTTCGGCCGCGACCCGGCGCAGTTCCGCAACGTGACCCTGGCCGAGGTGACCGACGCCGACTTCGGCGGCCTGATCGCCCGGCTGCTGGTGTTCAGCACCTGGCGGCTGGCCCTGCTCGGCCGCCTGCGCGACTCCCGCGACCCGATCCTGGCCGCCGTCGCCGCCCTGGGCGTCCGCGAGGTCGCCTACCACCGCGACTACGCGGCCCGGTGGCTGCTCCGCCTGGCCGGCGGCACCGATGTCTCCCGCGCCCGGATCACGGCCGGCCTGGCCGCCGTCGCCCCGCTGATGCCTGCCCTCTTTACCCCCTCTGATGAGGAACGATCGCTGATTGCGCAGTCCATCGCCCCCAACCCGGCGTCGCTCCGCGCGGAGGTAGACGCCGTCCTGGCCGAGGTACTGAACCAGGCCGGCCTGCCCTGGCCGGCCGCCTCCGGCGGCGACCCGCCGCCGCCCGGCCGCGCCGGCCCGCACACCCCGGCCCTGACCGAGCTGGTCACAGAGTTGCAGAGCGTGGCCCGCGCCCTCCCCGGAGCGACCTGGTGAGCGCCGCCCGGCCCACCGCAGGCTGACGCCCTCGTGGCTGATGCCCGCCGGGTCGCGGGCTCCGCGCCCGATCCCGAGCTGCCCATGCTCACCCTCGATGACCTGGGCATCATCCGCGATGTCCGGGCCGATGGGGGCCGGGTCGTGGTGTCGCTCACGCCGACCTACTCGGGCTGCCCGGCGCTGGCCGAGATCGGCGCCGACGTGGCCCGCCGGCTGGCCGCCGCCGGCTATCCCGGCGCCGCCGTCCAGACCGTCCTGGCCCCGCCGTGGTCCAGTGACTGGATCACCCCGGCCGGCCGCCGCAAGCTGGCCGCCGCCGGGATCGCCCCGCCCGGCCCCGCTCCGGCCCGCGGCCCCGGTCCCGTGCCGCTCGCGCTGACCGCCCGGCCGGCCGCCGTGGCCTGCCCGGCGTGCGGCAGCGCCGCCACCGAGCGGACCGCCGCGTTCGGCGCCACCGCGTGCCGGGACCTGTACCGGTGCCGGGCCTGCCGCGAGCCGTTCGAGCACGTGAAGGAGATCTGACCGTGCCGCGGTTCCGCTCGCTGCCGGTCGCGCGGGTGGACCGGCTGTGCGAGGACGCCGTGGCGGTCACCTTCGAGGTGCCGGAGCCGCTGGCCGGGGAGTTCCGGTTCCGGCCGGGCCAGTCGCTGACCGTGCGGCGGCGCGACGGCAGGCGGGACGAGCGCCGGTCCTACTCGATCTGCTCGCCCGCCGGGGCGGCGCCCCGGATCGGGGTCCGCGAGGTGCCGGGCGGCGCCTTGTCCGGCTGGCTGGTGCGCGAGGTCCGGCCGGGCGACCTGGTCGAGGTGGCGCCGCCGTCCGGGTCGTTCACCCCGGACCTGCCGGCCGGGGCAAGCCCATCGGCCGGGGCAGGCCGCCCGTCCCGGCACGTGCTGATCGCCGCCGGGTCCGGCATCACCCCGGTGCTGTCGATCGCCGCCTCGCTGCTGGCCCGCCCGGATACCGCCGTCACCCTGCTGTACGGCAACCGCCGGGCCAGCTCGGTCATGTTCGCCGACGAGATCGCCGACCTCAAGGATGTCAGCCCGGCCCGGTTCCAGCTGGTCCACGTGCTGTCCCGGGAGCAGCAGGAGGTGGAGCTGTTCAGCGGGCGGCTGGACGCCGGCCGGCTGCGCCGCCTGCTGCCGGCCACCTGCGACGTGGCCGCCGTGGACCACTGGTGGCTGTGCGGGCCGTACGGCATGGTGACCGGCGCGCAGGACGTGCTGGCCGAGCTGGGCGTGCCCGCCGGACGGGTGCACCGCGAGCTGTTCTACGTCGAGGACGAGCCGCCCCGGCCGCAGCGCCGCCCGGCGGATGAGCCGGGGGACACCGGGGACTGCGCCGTGACCGTGATCCTGGACGGCCGGGCCAGTACCGTCCGGATCCCCGGCGGCACCCCGGTGCTCGACGGGGCCCAGCGGGTCCGGCCGGACCTGCCGTTCGCCTGCAAGGGCGGGGTCTGCGGGACCTGCCGGGCGCTGGTCCGCGAGGGCGCGGTGCGGATGCGGCGCAATTTCGCGCTGGACCCCGCGGAGGTCGACGCCGGGTACGTGCTGACCTGTCAGAGTTTGCCGACCTCGGCCCGGGTCACCATGGACTACGACGGGTGAGAAATCCTAGGAGGCCCATGACCGAGATGCTGCCGCTGTTCCCGCTGAGCACCGTGCTGTACCCGGGCCTGCCCCTGCCCCTGCACATCTTCGAGGAACGGTACCGGCAGCTGGTCCGGGACCTGCTGGCCGGGCCGCAGCCGGCCGCGTTCGGCGTGGTCGCCATCCGCGAGGGCCGGGAGACCGGGATCGACGGGGTGTCCGCGCTGTGGCCGGTCGGCTGCACGGCCATGCTCCGCCAGGTGCAGCGCTACCCCGATGGCCGCTACGACATCGTCACGGTCGGCGTGCGCCGGTTCCGGCTGCTGTCGCTGGATGAGTCCCGGCCGTACTGGCAGGGCGAGGTCGAGCTGCTGGCCGAGGACCCCGGCGACGAGGCCGCCGCCCAGACCGAGGCCGACATCGTCCGGGCCGCGTTCAGCGGCTACGTGCGGGCGCTGAGCTCGCTGGCCGAGCACGACCCGGCCCGCGAGGAACCCGCTGAGGAGGCCGGGACGGGGGACGGGGACGACGAGGAGGCCGGGCCGGCCATGAGCATCCCGGACCTGCCCGCCGAGCCGGTCGCGCTGTCCTACGCGGTGGCCGCGTCGATGATCGTCGACCTGGCCGACAAGCAGGCCCTGCTGGCTCAGCCCGACGCGGTCGCCCGGCTGGCCGCCGAGCGGGTCCTGCTGGCCAAGGAGACCACCATGCTCCGCAGGCTCACCTCGGCCCCGGCCCCGCACCTGCGCCACTCCCCGTACAGCAACAACTAGCTGACTGGTAACCGGGTGGCTGCCGGGACGCCCGATACCCCAGGATGGCGTACATGAGCGATCATGATGCTGGTCCTGACCTGACTGCTGCCGCGGCGCGCGCGGCGGCGTTCCGTGACCTGCACCGGCCCGGCCGGCCGCTGCTGATGCCGAACCCGTGGGACGCCGGGTCGGCCCGGGTGCTGGCCTCGCTGGGGTACGCCGCGCTGGCCACCACCAGCAGCGGCTTCGCCGCCACCCTGGGCCGCCTGGACGGCACGGTCAGCCGGGACGAGGCACTGGCCCACGCGGCCGTCATCTGCGCCGCCACGCCGGTCCCGGTCTCGGCCGACCTGGAGAACATGTTCGCCGCGGACCCCGACGGGGTGGCCGAGACCGCGCGCCGGGCCGCCGTCACCGGGCTGGCCGGGTGCTCGATCGAGGACTTCTCCGGCGACCGGCATCTATGACATCGGCCTGGCCGCCGAGCGGGTGGCCGCCGCCGCCGAGGCGGTCCGCGCCGCCCCGGTCCCGCTGGTGCTCACCGCCCGGGCGGAGAACTTCCTGCACGGCCGGCCGGACCTGGCCGACACCATCGCCCGGCTCCAGCGCTATCAGGAGGCCGGGGCCGACGTGCTGTACGCGCCCGGCCTGACCCGGCCGCAGGACATCCGCGCGGTCGTGACGGAGGTGGACCGGCCGGTCAACGTGCTGGCCTTCCGGGGCGTCCCGGACATCGCGGAACTGGCCCGGCTGGGCGTGGCCCGGGTCTCGGTCGGCGGGGCGTTCGCCTACGTGGCCCTGGCCGCCCTGGCCCGGGCGGGCCGGGAACTGCTGGAGTCCGGCACGCTCGGTTACCTGGACGCGGCCGCCGCCGGGCGGGACGCCGCCGGCGCCGCGTTCGGAGACTGACCGGCCCGGGTAGCCTCGGGAGATGCGCGCATGGGTGGTGCACCAGCCCGGCCCGGCGGGCGGCCAGCCGGGGCCGCTGCGGCTGACTGACCGGCCCCGGCCCGAGCCGGGGCCGGGGGAGCTGCTGATCCGGGTGCTGTGCTGCGGGGTGTGCCGCACCGACCTGCACCTGGCCGAGGGCGACCTGCCGCCCCGGCGGCCCGACGTCACCCCCGGCCACGAGGTGGTCGGGGAGGTCGTGACGGCCGTGCCCGGCCTGGCCGGGACCACCCGGTTCCGGGCCGGCGACCGGGTCGGCGTGGCCTGGCTGGGCGGCACCGACGGGTCCTGCCCGCAGTGCCGCCGGGGCCGGGAGAACCTGTGCCCGTCCTCGGTCTACACCGGCTGGGACCGCGACGGCGGCTACGCCGAGTACCTGGTGGCGGCCGACGCCTACGTCCACCCGCTGCCCGCCGGGTTCTCCGACGCCGAGCTGGCGCCGCTGCTGTGCGCGGGCATCATCGGCTACCGGGCGCTGCTGCGGACCAGCCTGCCGCCCGGCGGCGTGCTGGGGATCTGGGGGTTCGGCGGCTCGGCCCACCTGACCGCCCAGATCGCCATGGCCCAGGGCGCCCGGGTGCACGTGTTCACCCGCGCCCCGGCCGCCCGGGACCTGGCCCTGAGCCTGGGCGTGGCCTCCGCCGGGGACTCGCTCGACCCGGCGCCCGAGCCACTGGACGCGGCGATCCTGTTCGCCCCCGTCGGCAGCCTGGTCCCGCCCGCGCTGCGGGCCCTGGGGCCGGGCGGGGTGCTGGCCATCGCGGGCATCTACCTGAGCCAGGTCCCGGCCCTGGACTATGAGCGGGACCTGTTCGGCGAGCGGGAGGTGCGCAGCGTGACCTCCAACACCCGGGGCGACGCCGAGGAGTTCCTGCGGCTGGCCGGGCGGCTGCGGCCGCGGGTGTCGGTGACCCCGTACCCGCTGGATCAGGCCGACCAGGCCGTGGCCGACCTGGCCGCCGAGCGGTTCACCGGCGCGGCGGTGCTGACCGTTAGCTGAGCGGGCGGATGGACGCCAGGATCTTCTCGGCGCCGCGAGCCAGGAGAGTGCTGGCCAGGTCGGTGCCGAGTTGCTCGGGGTCGCGGCCGGAGGCCGAGCCGGACACCTGACTGCGCCCGTCCAGGGCGGTGACCTGGGCCGTCAGGGTAAGGAGGCCATCGTCGCCGACGCTGGCGTACGCGCCGACCGGGACCGAGCAGCCGCCGTGCAGCGCGCCGAGCAGCGCCCGCTCGGCCCGCACCGCCGCCTCGGCGGCCGGGTCACCGTAGGAGCTGAGCATGGCCAGCAGCTCGCTGTCGCCGCCCGGACCTGGACGGCGATGGCGCCCTGGCCGGGGGAGGGCGGGAACTCCGCCAGCGGCAGCAGCTCCGCGATCCGGTCGGCCAGGCCCAGGCGGTGCAGCCCGGCGGCGGCCAGCATGACCGCGTCCAGGCCCTCGCTGGCCAGCTTGGCCAGCCGGGTCGGCACGTTGCCGCGCAGCGGGACGACCTGCAGGTCGGGGCGAACCGCCAGCAGCTGGGCGATCCGCCGCGGGGAGCCGGTGCCGACCCGGGCGCCGTAGCGCAGCGCGCCCAGCGGCGTCGCCGCAGATCGCCTCGCGGACGTCGGCCCGGGCCGGGGTGGTGGCCAGCGCCAGCCCATCGGGCTGCTCGGTCGGCAGGTCCTTGAGGCTGTGGATGGCCACGTCGATCCGGCCCGCCCGGAGCTCGGCCTCGATCTGGCGGGTGAACGCCCCGCCGGCCGGCGCCGCCGACCTCGGCCAGCGCGCTGACCCGGTCGCGGTCCCCGTCGGTCACCACGATCCGTGTTGCGGAACCGGACCACCGGGCAGGTCCCGCCCAGGCCGTCCAGGAACTCGGTGACCATGACCTGGGCCAGCTTGCTGCCCCGGGCGCCGACCACCACGGTGTCCAGCGCGGCCGGCCACGCGGTGGCGTGGTGCCCGGCTTTACGCACGAGTTCCATTGCGAAACTGTACTGCGTCCCGGCGCCGCCGGTACAGATCGGCCGTAAACACGTCAGTGCGGACCACCTTCCCACATCCGGCCCGGCCCGGCCCTCGCGCCCCGCCGACCCAGGTCAGAGGCTACCTGGCGGCAGCGGGCCAGATTGGCTCGGGGCCGCATTGGCCCGCCCCGGCCCGGGTCTAGTTTGCTCGCGGAATGGACCGGGAAGATCACAGTCGGTTATGAGTTCAATACTTAAAGCAATCAAGGTTGCGGCTTTCTCTTCTGCGGCCTCCCCGTGGGTGCGCAGAGTGCGGCGAGCCGGGCCTGGCCTCCCAGGTCAGGTCCCGCGCGGCGGGTTCGCGCGGTCGTGCTAGGTGCATCCAGCCCCGCCGGACGGGCGCGTCGCGCCCCGGTGGCGGGGTCAGCGTGACGGTCACGCGGCGCGAAACGAGGAGGAGTTCACAATGCGGATCGGCCTGATTGCCCCGCCATGGGTGCCTGTACCCCCGCCGGCCTACGGCGGCACCGAGCTCGTCATCGACAACCTCGCCCGGGGACTCAAGGAGCTGGGTCACGACGTCAAGCTGTTCACCGTCGGTGAGTCGACCTGCCCGGTGCCGTCGGAGTACCTGTACCGCGAGCCGGCCGCCCCGATAGGGATCGCGATCGCCGAGTCCGCCCACGTGCTGGCGGCCTATGAGGCCCTGGCCGACGTGGACCTGATCCATGACCACACGTTGCTCGGGCCACTGGTGGCCGGGAGCGCCGGGATGCGCCGGCCGCCCGTCGTGACCACCAACCACGGCCCGTTCACCGACGAGACCAGGCGGATCTGGAGCCGGGTGTCCCGCCACGCCTCGATCATCTGCATCTCGCACTCGCAGGCCCGGGCCTCGGGCGGCGTTCCGGTCTCCGCGGTCATCCATCACGGCATCGACCTGGACGTGCACCAGGCCGGGCCGGGCGGCGGCGACTACCTCATGTTCATCGGCCGGATGTCGGCCGACAAGGGCGTGCACCACGCGGTGCGCATCGCCCGCGAGGCCGGCATGCCGCTGATCATGGCGACCAAGATGCGCGAGGCCGCCGAGATGGAGTACTTCAACGCCGCCAGGTCCGCCCGCTGCTGGCAGTCCGAGGACCAGATGCCGTCGGAGCTGCCGCTGCGGCGCCGCCTGTCGCTGCTGCGGGGGGCCACCGCCCTGCTCAACCCGATTACCTGGCGCGAGCCGTTCGGCCTGGTCATGGCCGAGGCGCTGGCGTCGGCCACGCCGGTGCTGGCCTTCCCCAACGGGGCCGCGCCGGAGATCGTCGACCCGGGCCGGACCGGCTTCCTGTGCCGGGACGAGGCGGAGATGGTGACGGCCATCGGCCAGGTCGGCCAGATCGACCGGCGACGAGTGCCGCAGCGCCGCCGAGCGGCGGTTCTCGCTCCAGCGGATGGCCCGCGACCATGAGCGGTTCTACCGCCGGGTGCTCGACCGCGAGGTGCTCGGACCGGATGCCCGCCGCGGGCGATTCGCTCGTCACCGCCTAATCGCGCCAGCCACGGCCCGGCAGCCCGCAAGGCTGCCGGGCCGGGGTGCCCTGGGCGCAGACTGGCGACATGCCGACTGGTGACATGCCGATGATGGGTGACATGCCGAGCGCGGGAGACGGAGGTGACCCGGTGACCGGACCCTGGGCATCGGGTGAGGCACCGCAGGGGCTGGGCGCCTGCGGCCCGGCCACGCTGATCGAGGGCTCCAGCTTCTGCATCAGCGACCCGGGCGGGGACATCCTGCCCGGCCACCCGCAGGGGCTGTTCGTCCGCGACACCCGGGTGCTGTCCCGGTGGGAGCTCACCGTCGACGGCAAGGAGCCCCAGCCGCTCGTCGGCCCAGCACGGCGAGCCGTACGCGGCCACGTTCCTGTCCCGGGTGCCGCCCCGGGCGGGCAAGGCCGACAGCACGCTGCTGGTGGTGCGGCGCCGCTACGTGGGCGACGGCATGCGCGAGGACATCACCATCCGCAACACCGCCGCCCGCACCGTCCGGTGCGTCCTGGAGCTCGGCGCCGACGCCGACTTCGCCGACCTGTTCGAGGTCAAGGGCCGGACCAAGCCGCGCGCCGCGGTCAGCGTGCACGCGGCGGACTCGGCGCTGGAGATCACCAGCGGCCGCCGGGACCGCCAGCCAGGAGATGATGATCGACGGCGACGGCCCGGCCCGGCGGTCACCGACGGCACGCTGACCTGGCGGCTGACCATTCCCGGCCACGACGAGCGGACGGTCAGCATCGAGGCCGTCCCGGTGATCGACGGCGTGCCGATGACGCTGCGCTACCCGCGCGGCAAGAAGATCGACCGGGCCGTCCCGGCCAAGCGGCTGCGCAAGTGGCGCCGCCGCGGCCCGCAGATCCGCACCGCCGACCCCAACCTGGCCGCGGTGCTGGACCGCAGCATCGAGGACCTGGGCGCGCTGCGCATCTTCGACCCGGAGCATCCCCGGCGGCCCGTGGTGGCGGCCGGGGCGCCCTGGTTCATGGCCCTGTTCGGCCGGGACTCGCTGCTCACCTCCTGGATGCTGCTGCCCTGGGACGCGAGCCTGGCGGCCGGCACGCTGCAGACCCTGGCCAGCTGGCAGGGCACCGAGGTGGACGCGGCCTCGGAGGAGGAGCCGGGCCGGATCCTGCACGAGGTCCGGTTCGGCCCGGCCTCGGCGGTCGCCCTGGGCGGCCGCAAGGCCTACTACGGCACGGCCGACGCCACCCCGCTGTTCGTCATGCTGCTGGGCGAACTGCAGCGCTGGGGGTACAAGGACGCCGCCATCGAGGCGCTGCTGCCGCACGCCGACCGGGCGCTGGAGTGGATCGAGACCTACGGCGACCCCGACGGCGACGGGTTCGTCGAGTACTGCCGCAAGACCAGCCACGGCCTGGCCAACCAGGGCTGGAAGGACTCCTGGGACGGGATCAACTTCGCCGACGGGACGATCGCCGAGCCGCCCATCGCGCTGGCCGAGGTGCAGGGCTACGTCTACGCCGCCTACCGGCCGGGCCGCGCTGGCCGCCGGGACGGGGGACGAGTCCGGCGCCCGGCTGTGGCGCAAGAAGGCCAAGGCGCTGCGGCGGGCGTTCAACGAGCGGTTCTGGCTGCCCGACCGGGGCTGGTACGCCGTCGGCCTGGATAAGCGACAAGCGGCCCATCGACTCGCTGACCTCCAACATCGGCCACTGCCTGTGGACCGGCATCGCCGACACCGACAAGGCCGCCGTCGTGGCCCGGCACCTGATGTCGGAGGACATGTTCAGCGGCTGGGGCATCCGCACCCTGGCCCGGTCGATGTCCGCCTACAACCCGATGAGCTACCACAACGGCTCGATCTGGCCGCACGACAACGCCATCTGCGCGGCCGGCCTGATGCGCTACGGCTACGCCGAGGCGGCCCAGCGGGTGGCCGAGGCCATCCTCGACGCGGCCGAGCACTTCAGCTACCGGCTGCCCGAGCTGTTCTGCGGATTCTCCCGCGAGGAGTTCCCCGCGCCGGTGCCCTACCCGACCTCGTGCTCGCCCCAGGCGTGGGCCGCCGCCGCGCCGCTGCTGCTGGTGCACACCCTGCTGCGGTTCGTCCCGGAGATGCCGTCGGGTCAGCTCTGGTGCGCGCCGGTGGTGCCCGAGCGGTACCTGCCGCTGCGGGTCGGCGGGCTGAGCCTGGCCAAGTCCCGGGTGGCGGTGGACGTGTGGCGGGCGGGCGGCTGGGAAATCACCGGGCTGGAGGAGCTGAGCGTCGAGGTCATCCCGTCCCGGCGCCCGGCCCGGCCCTAATCCGGGGGAAGTTCCGCTTCTTCTTTCGCAGCTGAACCGGTGACCGGGCCGAAGACGCGGTTGAGCACGAAGTCGGCGGCCACGGTGGTCAGCCAGAAGTACTGCGCGCCGCCCGGCGAGAACGGCGCGATGGCGATCGACGCGCCGAACACCACCGGGATGCGGGCCGCGCTGATCAGGGAGTACACCCGCGCCCGCCGGTCCAGGCCGGACACCAGCCCGGCCGGGCTGAAGCAGGCGTACGCCCACGAGGCGCACAGCAGCAGCCCGGACGTGCCGATGCAGGCGGCGTAGAAGATGACCGACGGCGCCTGGCTGGGCGTGGTCCGGGACAGCAGCGCGGTCGGATACGGCAGGAACGCGATCGTGCCCAGGAACAGCAGGTTGAGCAGCATCAGCGGGCGGTCGAACCCGGTCACGAAGCGGAAGAACGAGTGGTGGCTGAGCCAGAACAGGCCGATGGCCGCGAAGCTGATCGCGAACCCCTCGATCGACGGCAGGGCGTCGTGCAGCGCGGACCCGGAGTTGATCGGCCCGGCCGACCCGACCTCCAGCCGCTCCGGCAAGTCGACCACCAGCAGCGTGATGGCGATGGCGAAGATCGCGTCGCTGAAGAACAGGATCCGGTCGTACTCCAGGTGCCCGGCCCGGGCGACGACGGTGCCGCGCGGGGCGGGGAGGTACGGGACGTCGGTCTCCGCGTCCGCGCCCCCATCCCCGGGCCCGCCATCCCCGGGTCCGCTGTCCCTCGGCTCGCCGCCCAGGGGCACGCCCGGCACGCCGAGGCGGGGCCGTCGGCGCCGCATGAGCCGCGCCAGCCGGGCCGGGTAGCGATGCGCGGCCTCCGGCGGGTCGTGCTCCGGCGGGTCGTGCTCCGGCGGGTCGTGCTCCGGCGGGTCGTGCTCCGGCTCGTCCCGCTCCTGCCCGCCCGGCCGCCCCTCGGTCATGCCGGGATGCTACCGAATCGCCGCGCTACAGGTTCCCGGCCAGTTCCGACGTCCAGATGACGACCCTGGTCCGGTCCCCGCGCAGCAGGTCGCGGGCGTACTCCAGCGGCCGGCCGGCCTGGGAGTAGGCGGTCCGCTCGACCAGCATCAGCGGCGCGCCTTCCTCGACCTCCAGCGCCTCGGACTCCCGGACGCCGGCGATCACCGGCTCGAACGACTCCTTGGCCCGGTGCGGCCGCTGCCCGAACCGCTCGGCCAGCAGCTCATACAGCGAGCCGTCCAGCCGGCAGTCCAGCAGGCCGGGGAACTGCCGGGCCGGGAACTGGGAGTGCTCCAGCACCATCGGGCGGCCGTCGGCCAGCCGCAGCCGGCGCACCTCGTAGACCTCGTCGTCGTCGGCTGAGCTCGAGCGCGGCGGCCGCCGCCGGGCCGGCCGTGACCTGGGCCGCGGCCAGGACCCGCGCCCCGGCCACCATCCCGTGCCGGCGGAGCTGCTCCGAAAAGCCGGCCAGCGTGGTGACGTCCTGGTCCAGCTTGGCCTCGGCCACGAACGTGCCGCCGTGCCGGCCCACCGTCCGGGTGACCAGCCCGCGCTGGGCCAGTTCGCTGAGCGCGTGCCGCAGCGTCATCCGGCTGACTCCGAGCCAGGCGGCCAGGTCGTGCTCGGGCGGCAGCCGGTCGCCCGCCGCTAGCTGGCCCGCCGCGATCGCGCCGGCCAGCCAGTCCTCGATCTGCGCGTGCACCGTGGTGCCCAGCCCGCGGACCAGCTTGGGCGGCACCCGGGCCAGGCTGCCCGGCATCATCCGGGCCAGGCCGGCCTGCGGCTTGCGGCCCAGCCGGCCGGACTGCATCCGGGCCGCCTGGATCTTGGCCGCCTGAATCAGGGCGGGCCGGGGCGGCCGGGGCGCGTCCGCAGCATCGGCGGGCGGGCCGCCCTGGGCCGGCACTGTCGACCAGCCGGCACCAGCCGGCTCAGCCGCCATCAGCCGGCACCGCCAGCCGGCACCGTCGACCCAGCCGCCTCAGCCGGCACCGTCGCCTCAGCCGGCTCAGCGGTTCCGGGGCCGCCCGCGCCGCGCGTGAGCCCTGGCGTGCCTGCATCGTCTGTCCTCCCGAGCGGCGGTGACCGCCAGACGGGGCAGGGTCCCCCGGCCCGCCGCTGCCTCGGCCTGAGTCCGACCCTAACTCCCCGCGACGACTGTTCATCCGACCGTGCACCCGCTTCCTCGCTTCCCCCCCGGTTGATAATGGTTCTCTGCCTTTTGCCCGGTACATCCTTTTGCCCCGTACATCTACCATGCGGCCGGTGCCGTCGTGCCCGGCGGGGCTATCCCCCTCCGGCTAGCCCAGCCGGGCACGACGGACGCTCCTGGCGTGCCCGGCTAGTCCGCGGCCCCGGCCGGGACCGGGTCGTCGGGCGCGGGGGCGGTCACCGGGGCGACGTTCTTGCGCCGTCCGGTGGCCAGGTAGTAGAGCACGCCGATGATCAGGATCACCACGAGCACCGTCCACAGCACCGGGATGCCGTTCAGGAAGCCGATGTGGAAGTCCAGCAGCAGGCCGGTCTGCTTGGGCGTCGGGTTGCTCACGGTCGCGCGGCCAGGCGAAGTTCACCAGCATCGCGCCGCCGTACAGCAGGCCGACGATGTTGACCACCAGGCCCCAGCGGCCCAGCCGGAACGGCGCGCTGGCCTTGGGCCAGCCGCCCAGCCGCGCCCGCAGGATGGCGAGGTTGCCCAGGAAGTAGCTCAGGTAGATCATCGCGGTGGCCGCGATGGCGATGATCGCCGCGCCCGGAGTACTGCAGGAACGGGATGGCGGCCAGCACCGCGACGGCGATGCAGGCCCACACCGGGGTGTGCAGGCTGGGCGACGACCCGGGCCAGCGGCCGGGAGAACGGCAGCCGGTTGTCGCGGGCCATCCCGAAGCACAGCCGGATGGTGGCGGCCAGGATCGACAGGCAGCACACGAAGATGGCGGCCGACACGATCAGCAGGTAAATGGTGGCCACCGCGTGCGGGAAGTTGGCCTCGATGATCTGGGCCGGCCCGTAGCCGCCCTTGATCGCCGCGCCCAGGTTGGGAATGGCCATCAGCGTGCCGAGCAGGAACACGCCGCCGATGACGAACGCGCCCACGATCGAGAACAGCACCGCCTTGGGCGCGGCCCGGCGCGGGTCCTTGGTCTCCTCGGACAGGGTCGACGCGGTGTCGAAGCCGTAGATCACGAACAGCGACATGAACATGGCGACCAGGAACGTGTTGCCGCCCACGTGCAGCCCGCCGCTGTTGGTCACCACGTGGAAGCCCTGGTGGTTGTAGACGGCCAGCATGATCAGGGCGAACACGAACATGCCGAGGATCTCGAACAGCACGCCGGTGTTGTTGATCAGCGCGACCAGCCGGACCCCGTAGATGTTCAGCACGGTGATCAGCACCAGCGTGATCAGCGCGATGACCAGCTGGGTGTGCAGCGACATGCTCAGGCTGTGCCAGCCCAGCCCGTTGAGCGTCGGGATCAGCGCCAGCGGCAGGGTGGCCACCACCGCCGTCACGGTCAGCACGCCGGCGAACAGGTAGATCCAGCCGGTGAACCAGGCGTAGCCGCGCCCGGCCAGGTACTTGGTCCACTGGAAGACCGACCCGGCCACCGGGAAGTGGCTGGACACCTCGGCGAAGTTCAGCGCGATGATGAACTGGCCCAGCGCCACCACCGGCCAGGTCCAGATGAACACCCCGCCCAGCGTGGTCAGGCCCAGCGCGAACAGGGTGAAGATGCCGGTCGACGGGGAGATATAGCTGAATGCCACCGCGAACGAGCTGAACGTCCCCAGCGAGCGCTTGAGTTCCTGCTTGTAACCAAACCGGGCCAGGTCAGCGCTGTCGCGCTGACCATCGGCGGAGACGTCGGTTTCAGCGCTCATGACCGGTCCTTCCAGCCTGCCGCGGGCACCCAGGATGGGCGTAGCGTAGGTCTGCTTCGTCGTAACTGTCCAGACCCATTGCTCGTCGCAGGCATATGCTCCATTTGATCTAGACTTTTTCGTCCCTGAGGGGGTGCGCCGTGGCGGGTGCGGACGGTGCCCTGATCGCGGGGGTGCCCAGCCTGGCCGGCACCCCGCGCCAGGTGACCCCGCTGCCGGGCGGCCTGACCAACCGGAACTACAAGGTGTGCACGCCGGACGGCACGTTCGTGGCCCGGATCTGGGACGGCCCGCCGGACGGCGGGCCGGGCCTGCTGGCCATCAACCGGGACGACGAGTACCGCAACTCGGTGATCGCGGCGGCGGCCGGGGTGGGCGCCCCGGTGATCGAGTACCGCCCGGCCGACCGGGTGCTGGTGCTCGGCTTCCTGCCCGGCGCCACGTACCGCAACGCCGACGTCCGCGACCCGGCCAACCTGCCGCGGATCGCCGCCGCGGTGCGCGCGGCTGCACGGGGCGGGCCGGTTCTCCGTGCGACTTCGACATGTTCGAGGTGCAACGGCGCTACCGGGCGGCGGCCCTGGCCGCCGGGGTCACCGTGCCGCTCGGCTACGACGACCTGGCCCCGGCCTTCGCCGCCGCCCGGGCCGCGCTCGCCGTCCGGGCCGAGCCCACCGTGCCCTGCAACAACGACCTGCTGGCGGCCAACTTCATCGACGACGGCGACACGATCTGGCTCATCGACTACGAATACTCGGGCAACAACGACCCGTGCTTCGAACTCGGCAACATCGCGGGCGAGTGCGGCCTGGACGCCGACGAGCTGGCCGCCCTGGTGACCGCCTACTACGGCCGGGCCCGGCGCAGCCGGATCGCCCGGGCGCGGCTGTACACGCTGGTGTCGCAGTACGGCTGGACGCTGTGGGGCGCCCTGCAGCACGCCAGCAGCCCGCTGGACTTCGACTTCTGGTCCTGGGCCATGACCCGGTTCGAGGCCGCCGCGGCCGGGCTGACCAGCCCGGCCCTGGCCGGCCTGCTGGCCGACGTCCTGGAAGGAGACTGAATGACCGATCTCCCGCCGCGTGCGCGCGTGGTCATCATCGGGGGCGGGGTGATCGGCGCCAGCGTCGCCTACCACCTGACCCTGCTCGGCTGGACCGATGTCCTGCTGCTCGAGCAGGGCCAGCTATCGTGCGGCACCACCTGGCACGCGGCCGGCCTGGTCGGCCAGCTCCGGGCCTCGGAGGCCGGGACCCGGCTGGTGCAGTACTCCACCCGGCTGTACGAGCGGCTGGAGGCCGAGACCGGCCTGGGCACCGGGTTCCGCCGGTGCGGCGGCGTGACCGTGGCCCGGACCCCGGAGCGGATGACCGCGCTGGCCCGCACCGCCGCCACCGCCGCCGCGTACCAGATCGACTGCGAGCTGATCAGCCCGGCCCGGGCGGCCGGGATGTTCCCGCTGATCCGGACCGATGACCTGGCCGGCGCGCTGTGGCTGCCGGGCGACGGCCGGGCCAACCCGACCGACCTGACCATGGCGCTGGCCCGCGGCGCCCGCCAGCGCGGCGCCGTGATCCGCGAGCGCACCGCCGTCACCGGCATCCTGACTAGCGCACGGCGCGGTGACCGGCGTGCGCACGGCGGAGGGCGACGTAGAAGCGGAGGTGGTGGTCAACTGCGCCGGGCAGTGGGCCAAGAAGATCGGTGACATGTGCGGGGTCACCGTGCCGCTGCACTCGGCCGAGCACTTCTACGCGGTCACCGACCAGATCCCCGGGGTCCGCCCCGACCTGCCGGTGCTGCGCGACCCGGACGGCTACACCTACATCCGGGAGGAGGTCGGCGGCCTGGTGGTGGGCGGCTTCGAGCCCGCCGCCAAGCCCTGGGTCTCGCCCGACGCGATCCCCGAGCCGTTCGAGTTCCAGCTCCTGGACGAGGACTGGGACCAGTTCAGCGTGCTCATGGACAGCGCGGTGCACCGCATCCCGGCGCTGGCCCGGGCCGGGATCAAGAAGCTCTACAACGGGCCGGAGAGCTTCACCCCGGACAACCAGTTCCTGCTCGGCCCGGCCCCGGAGGTGTCCGGGTTCTGGGTCGCGGCCGGCTTCAACTCGGTGGGCATCGCGAGCGCGGGCGGGGCGGGCCTGGCGCTCGCCCGGTGGATCGTCGACGGGCGCCCGGACGGCGACCTGACCAGCGTGGACATCCGCCGGTTCGCCCGGTTCAACGGCAACCCGCAGTGGCTGCGCGACCGGGTCGGCGAGGTGCTCGGCCTGCACTACGCCCTGCCGTGGCCGAACCGCGAGCTGGCCACCGCCCGGCCGTTCCGCCGCTCCCCGGCCTACCACCTGCTGCGCGCGGCCAACGCCTGCTTCGGGTCGCGGATGGGCTGGGAGCGGGCCAACTTCTTCGCCCCGCCCGGCGACCGGCCGGAGATCGGCTACGCCTGGGGGCGGCAGAACTGGCAGCGGTGGTCATCGGCCGAGCAGCGCGCCACCCGCACCGGCGTCGCCGTGTTCGACCAGACCTCGTTCTCCAAGTACCTGGTCACCGGGCCGGACGCGGAGTCCGCGCTGCAATGGCTGTGCACCAACGACGTGGCCGTCCCGCCCGGCCGGGCGGTCTACACCGGGCTGCTCAACGACCACGGCACCTACGAGTCCGACATCACCGTGACCCGGATGACGGAGACCGAGTACCTGCTGGTGGCCAGCGCCGCCACCACCGAGCGGGACCTCGATCACCTGCGCCGGGCCATGCCGCCCGGCAGCCGGGCCGCCGTCGTCGACGTCACCTCGGCCTACGCCGTGTACGGGGTCATGGGGCCGCGCTCGCGCGACCTGCTGGCCCGGCTGACCCGGGCCGACCTGAGCGACGCCGCGTTCGGCTTCGGCACCAGCGCCCTGATCGACCTGGGCTACTCCACCGTCCGGGCCACGAGGCTGACCTACGTCGGCGAGCTGGGCTGGGAGCTGTACGTGCCGACCGAGTTCGCCGTCGGCGTGTACGAGGACCTGATGACCGCGGGCGCTGACCTGGGCGTGCTCAACGCCGGCTACTACGCCATCGAGTCGCTGCGGCTGGAGAAGGGCTACCGGGCGTTCGGCCGCGAGCTGACCCCGGACTACAACCCGGTCGAGGCCGGCCTGCTGTTCGCCTGCAAGCTGCGCGGCGGCCGGGCCTTCCTGGGCCGGGAGGCGGTGGAGAAGGCCCGGGCGGCCGGCCCCGGCGGCGCCTGGTGTCGCTGACGCTGTCCGACCCGGCCGCGATGATGTGGGGCAGCGAGCTGATCCTGCGCGACGGCGCGCCCGCCGGCCAGGTCACCTCGGCGGCCTGGGGTGACACCGTCGGCGCGGCGGTCGGCCTGGGCTACGTCGCCGACCCGGCCGGCCTCCCGGTAACCCCTTCCTTCATTAGTAACGCGACCTACCACGTCAGCGTCGCCGGCCAGCTAGTCCCGGCGCAGGTGAGCCTCCGCCCGCCCTTGGTACGGAGGGGGAGCCAGCCGTGACCATCAGCGTCTTCGACCTGTTCAAGATCGGGATCGGCCCGTCCAGCTCGCACACCGTCGGGCCGATGGTGGCGGCCGGGATGTTCGCCGCGTCGCTGGCCGGCAGCGGGCAGTCGGCCGCCGTGGCCGGGGTCCGGGCCGAGCTGTTCGGGTCGCTGGGCGCCACCGGGCACGGGCACGGCAGCGTCAAGGCGGTCATCCTGGGCCTGTCCGGGGAGCAGCCCGACCTGGTCAACCCGGCCGCCGCGCAGGCCCTGGCCGACCAGGTCCGCGACACTGGCCTGCTGCTCCTGCCGGGTACCACGGGCATCGCGTTCCAGCCAGAAGAAGACATCATCCTGCACCGCCGTAAGCGGCTGCCGTTCCACCCCAACGCCATGCGGTTCACCGCCGTGGACGCGGCCGGCGCCGAGGTCAGCGTCCGGACCTACTACTCGGTCGGCGGCGGCTTCGTGCTCGGCGAGGACGCGGCCGGCCAGCCCGCCATCGTGCCCGACGACACGCCGGTGCCGTACCCGTTTCATACCGGCGCGGAGCTGCTGGCCGCGACCGCCGCCACCGGGCTGCCGATCAGCGGGGTGATGCTGGCCAACGAGCAGGCCCGCCGGGACGAGCGGGAGATCCGCGACGGCCTGCTGCGGATCTGGGGGGTCATGCAGGAGTGCGTGGCGGCCGGCTGCGCGGCCGAGGGGGTGCTGCCCGGCGGCCTGAAGGTCCGCCGCCGCGCCCGGGCGCTGCGGGAGATCCTGGAGGCCGACCGACGGCGCCGCCGACCCGCTGCGGGCCATGGAGTGGATCACCGTGTGGGCGCTGGCCGTGAACGAGCAGAACGCGGCGGGCGGACGGGTAGTCACCGCGCCGACCAACGGCGCCGCCGGGATCATCCCGGCCGTGCTGCACTACTACACCCGGTTCGTGCCCGGCGCGGACGACGACGGGGTGGTCCGGTTCCTGCTCACCGCCGGGGCCATCGGGGCGCTGTTCAAGGAGAACGCGTCGATCTCCGGAGCCGAGGTGGGCTGCCAGGGCGAGGTCGGGTCGGCCTGCTCGATGGCGTCCGGGGCGCTGGCCGAGGTGCTGGGCGGCACCCCGGCCCAGGCGGAGAACGCGGCCGAGATCGGCGTCGAGCACAACCTGGGCCTGACCTGCGACCCGGTCGGCGGCCTGGTCCAGATCCCGTGCATCGAGCGGAACGCCATCGCCTCGGTCAAGGCGGTCACGGCGGCCCGGATGGCGGTCCGCGGCGACGGCGAGCACAAGGTGTCCCTGGACAAGGCGATCAAGACGATGCGCGAGACCGGCGCCGACATGAAGGACAAGTACAAGGAGACCGCGCGCGGGGGCCTCGCCCTCAACGTCGTGGAGTGCTAGCGTCCCGGCGTGCCCGGGCTGCTGCGCGACCGATCGACGGGAGCGCAGCGGGTCAGCAGCGTCGAGCTAACCAACTGGCTGGAGCCGGCGCGGA
The DNA here is from genome assembly GCA_963731085.1 of uncultured Actinomycetota bacterium. Taxonomy (GTDB): domain Bacteria; phylum Actinomycetota; class Actinomycetes; order Streptosporangiales; family Streptosporangiaceae; genus DASUBV01. The sequence goes on along the minus strand of CAVSUF010000014.1, from coordinate 308,087 downwards.
TCCCGGTCCGGCTGGCGCTGCTCGGGCTGATGCTGGCCAGCCTGGTCATGTCGGCCGGGCTGCCCGAGGCGTTCGGCGACGGCGGGCTGCTGGTCGGCGGGGCCTACGCGGTGATGCAGATCGGCCGCAGCGCGTTCGCCGTGCGGGCGCTGGCGGGCGCGCCGCAGCAGCGCAACTACCAGCGCATCCTGTGCTGGTGCTGCGTCAGCGGGGCGCTGGCCGTGGCGGCGCTGGCCACCGCGGCGCTGATCCTCGGCGGCCCGGCCCTCTACCTGGCCGGCCACGCCGCGTTCAAGGCCGTGGTGTGGCGGGCCGTCCCGGTGCCCCGGATCGCCGCCGTGGCCGCCGCGGCCCTGCTCGGCCTGCTCGCGCCGCACGTCACCGTGCTGGCCCTGGCCGCCGCCGCGGCCGTCGTGGTGATCGGCGTCGTGGTGGCCGACTACCTGCAGGATCATGGCGAGTCGACGATCGAGTCATGATTTCCCCGGCTGGCACGGCGGGTGCCGGAAGGCCTGCCAGAGCGGGTAAGAAGGCCCGAAAGCCGGGCCAGGAAAACCGGGCCCCGGGGCCAATCCGAGGCACGGTGCGGTTGCGAATGACAGGCAAGCACGCGGGAACGCGGATACGATCTACAGGTCGTTACGTCATTCTCACGGCCGTGTGCGGTGGTCTGGCGCGCCAGGAGGATCCGTGACAGGTGACGTCGACGGCTCGGCGCCCAGGCGCCGACGGCCCGGTAGTCGGCCTGGCTGGCCGCGCCCCGCCGCCACGCGAAAGTCCGCCCCGGGCATCATCGTGTCCGCGGCACACGAAGGAGATGGCGAGCCATGACCGAAGTGCTGCACGGGCCGACCGGACCCGGCACCGTGGTGCTGGACATCGGGCCGGGCGTCGGAGCGCTCATCCTGCACACCCCCGCGGAACTGAACGGGCAGGAGATCGAGATCAGCCCGGCCGGCATCATGTGCGCCCGGCGGACGCACGCCCAGGTCCGCGAGCGGCCCGTGGACGCCAGCTCCGGCTACGCGGCCATCTACTCCGGCCTCTCGGCGGGCCGCTACACCATCTGGCGCGACCACGCCACCGCCCTGGGCACCGTGCTGGTGGCCGAGGGCAAGGTCACCCGGTACGACTGGAGCTAACGGCAGTCGCGTCCGCGCGGAAGTCTCCGGTAAGCTAAGCGGGTTCTAGCGGGCGGCGGAGTAGCTCAGTCAGGCAGAGCAAGCGGCTCATAATCGCTGTGTCGCCGGTTCAAGTCCGGCCTCCGCTACGACCGGCAGCACCCGGGGAATAAGTCCCGGCCGCCAGCGCTTATGCGCGACGGGCCAGCATGCCTGTCAGCTGGACATCGTCAGGAACACGAAAGAGAGGCACTCCACGTGGCACGCGACCGATGTCAGGCCGAAGATCACGCTGGCCTGCCAGGAGTGCAAGCACCGTAACTACATCACGCGGAAGAACCGGCGCAACGACCCGGACCGGCTGGACCTGAGCAAGTACTGCCCCAACTGCCGCAAGCACCAGCCGCACCGCGAGACCCGCTAGCGCGGCGCCGCGCCGCGGGGCCGGCATGGCCGTCAACCCGGACTACGCGGGCCGGACTTTCCCCCCGACTGACCCGTACGAGGTCAGCCGGGTGAAGATCGCTGAGTTCGCCGACGCGATCGGCGACCCCAATCCGGTGTACCGGGACCCGGCCGCCGCGGCGGCGGCCGGGCACTCCGACGTGATCGCGCCGCCCACCTTCGCCATCGTGATCAGCATGGCGGCCAGCCAGGGAGCCATCGCCGATCCCGGCCTGGGCCTGGACTTCACCCGGGTGGTGCACGGCGACCAGCGGTTCGAGTACTCCCGGCCGATCACGGCGGGCGACGTCGTCACCGCCCAGACCACCATCAGCGGCATCCGCGTCGCCGGCGGCCTGACCATGGTCAGCACCCGGACCGAGATCAGCACGACCGACGGCGAGCACCTGTGCACGGCGCTGGCCATGCTGGCCGAGCGCGGGATCAGCTAGGGGATCGGGACATGAGCATCCGCTACGACGACGTCGAGGCCGGCGCCGCCCTGCCGCCGGCCAGTTACCCGGTCAGCCCGGCTCAGCCTGATCCGCTACTGCGGGGCCTCGGGCGACTTCAACGTCATCCACTGGAACGACCGCCTGGCCCGGGCGGTCGGCCTGCCCGGCGTCATCGCCCACGGCATGCTGACCATGGCCCAGGCCGGCGGCTGGTCACCGACTGGGCCGGCCCCGGCGCCGTCGTCACCGAGTTCGACGTGCGGTTCTCCGCCCCGGTGCTGGTCCCCGACGACGACGCCGGCGCGACCATCGAGGTCGGCGGCCAGGTCCGCGAGAAGCTGGGCGACGGCCGGGTCGCGCTGACCCTGACCGCCCGGTCGGCGGGCGAGAAGGTGCTGGCCCGGGCCAGGGCGGTTGTCCGGCTGCGGGACTAGCTAGATCGTCACGCCGGGCAGCCCGCTGAGCAGGATCGAGGCCAGCGCGCCGGCCAGCAGGAACGGCCCGAACGGGACCTGGGACCGGCGCGAGGCCCGCCCGGCGATGAGCAGGCCGATCCCGGCGACGGCGGCCAGCAGGTAGCCCGCGAACAGCCCGGCCACCAGCGGGCCGACGCCCAGCCAGCCCAGGTACAGGCCGATGATCCCGGACAGTTTCACGTCACCCCAGCCCACCCCGGCCGGGTAGATGAGTGCCTGGACCGCGAACAGCAGCCACGCCGCCGCCATCCCGGCCAGCGCCAGCAGGTAGTGCCGGACCCCGCCCGCCGTGGTCGCGGCGGCGACCCCCAGCAGCACCAGGCCCGCCGGGTAGGCGGGCAGGGTCAGGGCGTCGGGCAGCCGGCGCCACCGCGCGTCGATGAACGCCAGCGCCACCCCGGCAACCCCCAGGTAGCAGTACGCGATCAGGACGGGGTGCGGCCCGAAGCGCAGCGCCAGCAGGGCCAGCACCGCCGCCGTGGCCGCCTCGGCGAACCAGGTCCAGGCGCCCGTGACGGCGGCGCACCCGGGGCAGCGGCCGGGCAGCGACCGCCAGCCCGCCAGCGGCACCAGGTCGGCCGGGCGCAGTCCGGCCGCGCCGTGCGGGCAGCGCCGCGCGGGCAGGCGCCGGGGCGGGTCGTAGCCGGGCAGCCAGGCGATGGCCAGCACGGCCAGGCGGCCCGCGACCAGCCCCGCCACGGCCGCGACCGCAATGGTCACCGCCGTCCGACGTTTCCACGGCTGTCAGCCGACCGGGACCGCGACCGTGACGACCTCGCCGTCGCCGGGGTTGAGCAGGGCCTTACCCGGACGGACCGGCTCGCCGATCATGCTGCGGGTCAGCCGGGTGCCGATCAGGTCGCCGTCGGCTAGCTGCTGCGGGCACAGCAGGCAGCCGCGCCGGGCCCGCTTGGCGTCGATCTGCCAGCCGGAGAAGCCGGCGCAGATGTCCTCGGCGTTGCCCGCGAAGACCAGGCCGCGCTGCTCGCCGCCGCCGAAGCTGATGATCCGCTTGAGCTCGTCGGACGCGTCGCAGTCCCGCAGCACCTCGGCGTCGTCGATGATCACCACGACCGGCCCGGCCACGCTGCCCAGGGCCGCGCGGAGCTCATCGCCGTCCAGGGCCGGCCCCTCGAACGCGCGGGCCACGCCCGGCTCGGCGGCCAGGTTCCGCAGCGGCGACGGGCGCGGGGTGACCAGGATCACCTGCGCGCCGCCGGCCAGGAAGGACCGCGTCATCGCGGCCAGGACGGTGCTGCGGCCGGACTTGGCCGGGCCGCCCACGATGAACGCCGGCGGCCCGTCGGCCAGGTCCGCCCCGACGGCGGCCAGGTCGTCGCCGCCGACGCCGACCAGCCCCCACAGCGGCGCCGCGGGCACGTCGGGGTCGCGCAGCCGCCAGGCATCGGCGAACGACAGCCGGGCCGGGCAGCACGTCGACCCGGAACGGGCGCCGGCCGCGCGGGACGCCCGCGTCGCGCGCGGCCGCCCCGGCCGCGATCTCGCGCAGCGCGGCCGCCTGGCCCGGCCCGGTGGCGTCCGGCACGAGCAGGGCGATCTGCGTCTCGGTCCCGGTTCCGGACCGGAACGTCCGGCCCGCCGGGATGTCGTCGGGCAGTTCCCGGGGCCGCAGCCCGATCATGTTGAAGTCGTCCCGGTCGGGCAGCCGGAACGCCACCTTGTCGTCGGTCAGCGCGGCCACCCGGCCCGCGATCAGCGACCGGTCGCCGGTGATGACCAGGTGCATGCCCGCGCCGGTGCCCTCGCCCAGGATCCGGGTCACCACGTCCTGCAGCCGGCCGGCGTCGATCTCGCCCAGCGTGGTGGTGAACCCCTCCCACCGGTCGAGCAGGATCACGATGTGCGGCAGCGGGGCGTCGATGCCGCCCGATGCGGCCATGCCGCCCGGTGCCGCCCCGCTGGCCGCCGCCATGCGCTGCTCGCCGATGTCGGCGAACCCGCCGCTGGCCAGCAGTTCCTGGCGGCGGGTCAGCTCCTGGCCGAGCCGGCTGATCAGCCGGGCCGACCGCTCGACCTGAGTGCGCTGCACCACCGCGCCGCAGTGCGGCAGGTCGGCCACCGGCAGCAGCGCCCCGTTGCCGCAGTCGATCCCGTACAGGTGCACGTCGGCGCAGCTATGGGACAGGGCCAGCGAGCCCGCGATGGTCCGCAGCAGCTGCGAGCGGCCGCTGCGCGGGGCGCCCGCCGCCATCATGTGCCCGAACCCGGCGAAGTCGATCACCGCCGTCCGCTGGGCCTGCTCGGCGGGCAGGTCGGTGATGCCGTACGGGGCGGGCGGCAGGGCCACCCCGGAGCCGGGAGCACCGGGTTCTTTCAGGCTGGGCCGCTCCAGGCTGGCCAGCAGCAGCGTGACCGGCAGCGGGGCCAGCCACGGGCTGTGCTGGGCCGGGATGTCCAGCTTCCCGGTCGCCTCGCGGATCGCCGTCACCAGCGCCTTCAGGTCGGTCTCCTCCTCGGCCGGGCCGCCCCGCCGGGCCGGCCGGTCCGGGGCCAGGCGGCCGGCCTGCGCCCAGTCCGTGCGGACCAGCCAGGGCGGCTCGGCCACCGCCACCGCGCCGGGCCGCCGCCCGCCGATGCGCCCGGCCTGGAACGGGATCAGCGAGGAATGCCCCAGCCGGACGTAGGCGCGGCCCGGCGTGGACTTGGCGATGTGGGCCGCGTCGGGCGCGTCGATCACGTCGCTGCTCTCGGTGGTGTCGGTGACCCGCAGCGCGATCCGCAGGTTGGTGTTGGCCCGGATCTCGGGCGAGACCACGCCCGACGGGCGCTGGGTGGCCAGGAGCAGGTGGATGCCCAGCGACCGGCCGCGCTGGGCGATGTTGACCAGGCCGGTGACGAAGTCGGGCAGCTCGCGGGCCATCGACGCGAACTCGTCGATCACGATCAGCAGCCGGGGCAGCGGGGTCATCCGGCGGCCGGTGTCCAGCAGCACCGTGTAGTCCTCGATGTCCTTGGCCCCCACCCCGGCCAGGATGTGCTCGCGCCGGGTCAGCTCCGCCGACAGCGACTCCAGCGCCCGGCCGACCAGGTGGGAGTCCAGGTCGGTGACCATGCCGACGGTGTGCGGCAGGCTGACGCAGTCCTTGAACGCGCTGCCGCCCTTGTAGTCGACCAGCACGAACGTCATCTCGTCGGGCCGGTTGGCCACCGCCAGCGCGGCCACGATGGTCTGCAGCAGCTCCGACTTGCCCGCGCCGGTGGTGCCCGCGATCAGGCCGTGCGGGCCGTCCCGCCGCAGGTCGATCCCGAACGGGCCGTCGTAGGACTCGCCCACCACGGCCATGGTGGACCGGCCGCCGGCCGCCCAGCGGCCGATCACCGCGTCGGCCGCGGGCGGTTCCAGGCTGAGCACGTCCAGCAGGCGGCTGGACGCCGGGATGCCGGCGCCGTCCTCGTCGTCGCTGATGTCCCGGATCGGGGCCAGGCTCCGGGCCAGCAGCAGGCACCACCCCGGCCCGACCAGGTCGGGCCGGGCGGGACTGATCACCGGCGACCCGGCCTGCTGGACCCGCAGCACCCCGGCCCCGCCAGTCGCCGTGAATGGCGCCGCGAATGCCCCGGCCGGTGCTCCCGCCGCCGGCCCGGCGCCCGGCTGGCCCCGGCCGGGCAGGATCGCCGCCACGGCCTGGCACTCGGCGGGCAGCAGCCGCTCGTCGGAGTCCAGGCAGATCGCGTACACGCCCACCGCCGGGCCCTCGCGCAGCAGCTGGATGACGCCGGGCAGCGACCGCAGCCGCCGCGACCCGTCCAGCACCACGACCATGCTGGCCTGCCGGAAGGTCGCCTGCTGGATTCCGGACTGGGCCGCGGCCCGCTGCCGGTCCTTCACGATGGCCAGCAGCTCGGCGATCCGCGCCGCCACCGTCTCGGCGTCGTTGCCGATCAGCGCGGCGCTGCCGCCCGCCGGGTGCTGGCAGTGCGGCAGCCACCGCGCCCATTCCCAGCTGTCCCGCCCCGACCCGTCGGTCAGCACGCACAGCTGCACGTCGTGGGGGCTGTGCAGGGTGGCCACCTGGGCCACCAGCCAGCGGCCCGCGGCCCGGGGCAGGCCGCCCTGGGCGGCCACTCCCATGACGCCCCGCTCCGCCAGCGAGATCGTCACCGGGGCGCCGCTGATCTCCCAGAACACCTGCTGCCGGTGCTGGTCCTGGGTCGGGTCGCGCAGCTCCACCGCCGACGGCAGGCTGGCCGTGCCCACCCGCAGCAGCAGGAAGTCGGGGTCGCTGCGGCGGCGCTCCCACAGCCGCCGCCGGGGACCGGTGGCCAGCGTCAGCACCGCCGCCGGGTCCGGGCAGTCGAATCGCCGGATGGCCCGCTCGGCGACCAGCGCGTCCTGAGCGTCGTTCTCGATCCGGGCCTTGTGCTCGCGGTAGGCGGCCATCTGGGCCGTGTAGGACCGGCGGCCGCTCTTGCGGTCGCTGATGTAGTTCCCGATCACCATCACGGGACTGAACGCGCACATGGCCAGCATGTAGACCTGGTGGATGGCGAACGCCATGCCCACGCCCATGAGCAGCGGCACGACCGCCATCAGGATCGGCAGCGGGCGCCGCTCGCCCCGGCTGGGCGGCGTCGGCAGCTGGAACTTGGTCTCCCGCAGCGGCGGCAGCAGCCGGGGCGGCCGGTTGAAGTCCAGCCCCGCGCCGTCCCGGGAGATCCGCAGGGCGGCGTCCGGGGGCTCGTACGGGGCCAGTTCCAGGACCGAGCCCCCGACCGCCAGCTGCTGGCCCGGCCGCCAGTCGGCCAGGCTGGTCACCGGCTCGCCGTCCAGCGTGGCCCCCAGCGCCGGGTCCGCCGCCAGCTGGCACGAGCCCCGGCCGCTGACCAGGACCTGGATGACGGGGCTGGCGCCGCTTGAGTATGCGCCGTCCGAGTAGGCACCGACCGAGTAGGCACCGCCTGTGTCGGCACCGCCTGTGTCGGCGCCGCCCGCGCTGATCGTGGCGGTGCCGACGCTCAGCCGGCTGACCGTGCCCGCGCCGGGCCCGCTGACCACCCGGACCTCGACGATGCCGGTCGGCTCCGGCGGCAGGCAGCCGGACGGATCGCCCAGGCTGATCACGCAGCCCGGCCGCACCGGCGAGTCGGCCACCGGCTGGTCGGGGGGGACCCGCTGGCCGTCCACGTACAGGGCGGGCCCGGCCGCCACCGGCAGCGCGGCCAGGACCGCCGCCGCCCCGGCGGCGGCACCGCCCGCCGCCCCCGGACCCAGCGTTGTCCGGGTCGCCTGGCGGGCCGACGGGAAGCTGATCACGTTGCCCGGCGCCCGGCCGCGCCGGCGACTGGCCGGTCAGCAGGCGCTCCAGGTCGCCGGCCAGTTCCCCGGCCGTGACCTGCGGGTCAGCGTCGATCACCACGTCGGTGCGGATCCCCGCCGCCGGCGACACCGCGGTTACCGTCAGCCGCATGGTGGCCCTCCCTGCGTTCCCGGCCGGATATCCCACTGCCCGGACATGCCATCAGCGCCGGGAACCGCCGCGGTGGCGGTTCCCGGCGCTGGCGAGCTGGCCTGCCTGCGTTACTTGAGTGACTTGGCCAGCTGCTGGTCGGTGTCCTGGTAGGCCCTGGCCGCGGACGTCAGGTACTGGCCCATCCCGTTCAGGCCCTGGATGGTCTGGGTGGCGCCCTTGTTGAACTCGCTGTACGAGGCGTCGAACTGCTTGCTGGCCGCGTCGGTGACGAAGCCGCCCGCCACCAGCTCGGCCACCAGGGCCTTGAGCTTGTTCAGCGTGCTGATGATCTCCTGCTCGCCGGCCTGCAGCTGCTTGGCCGCCGATTCCATCGCCGCGTAGGTCACGTTCATGTCAGCCATGGCATTTGCCCCTTCGTGGGTTGCTGATCGTTACTGGCCGTTGATGCCCTCGATCTCGGACACCGCGATGTTGGTCTGGCGGGAGGTGACCGAGATGTTCGGCAGGGTGTGGACTACTCCGTCGTTCGCCCACCAGGTCACGGCCCAGGTGGCGGTGGCGGTGATCCCGGCGCGGGCATCCGGCCCCCGCCACAGGACGCCGCAGTCCGGCGGCGTGCCCGCCCCGGCCGTGGCAGGCGGGCTGCCGACCGGGAACTGCGATCCGTTCGGCCCGCAGCCGGTGCTGAACACCGTCCCCGGGCCGTCGGCGGTGAGGCTGATCGACTGGGCCTTGGCCTGCACCGTGACCACGGTGTTGCCCAGCCGGGCGCTCACCCGGTACAGGTCCTCCTGGCCGGTGGTCCTGCTGACCGGCCAGTTGGCCCAGACGTAGGTGCCCAGGTTCACGACGCCCTTTTTCGGCGGGCTGATCGTCAGCCTCGGCAGCGGGATCGTGAAGTGGTTGTAGGCGAACTTCGCGATGGTCTCCGGCGGGATCGGCGGCACCGGCGGCGGACCGCCAGCCTCGACGAACACGAACGGCGGCTCCTTCTCGCACTCTGCCGTGGCCGCCGCATCATCGGACGGGTTGACGGTCAGGAGGTACCACGTGCCCACCGGCTTATTGGCCTTGAGCAGCGCCTCGGCCTGGGCCTCCTCGGACTGCAGCGCGGCGATGCCGAAGACGCCCAGGGTGGCGGCAATCGCGATGACCACCGCGCTGCCTGACTGCTGGTCCCCGATGGGGTTCCAGACGCATGGCGGCGGCGGCAGGTCAATCGGCGGGAAGCCACCCCCCGGGCCGCCGGTGTCCCCGGTCACCGAGATCTGGCCCAGCCCGACGTCGCAGGTGGCACCGTGGCAGGAGCCCGTGCCGGTCGTCGGCGGAGTGCCGTGCTCCCGGCCGCCCGCACTGGCTGGCACGGCCATGGCCAGCGGCAGCGCGAGACCGGCCAGGATGGCGACAGCGGCGCTGATGTGCTTCCTCATGATGGACATCCCTGTGCTGCCGGAATATAGGCGGGATTGGTCGCGCCGACCAGGTACCACTGGCCGGTGCTGCCTTGGGCCAGGTACAGCATCTGCCGGAAATCGTCCTGGTTCAGCGGCGGCTGCTTGGACTCGGCCCTATCACTCGGGTAGAAGACCTCGGTCGAATGCGCGGTCGCGATGCACGCGAATACGTCGATGTCGCCCTTGAAAACCTTGTCGGCGGTGGCGCTCATATCCGTGAAGCTAATCGTCCCGGTAAAGGACTGCCCCGCTACGAACGGACCCTGGAGCAGCTTCTGGTAGGTCGGCTGGGCACTGGCCGCCGTGTACGTAGTCCAGCGGTTATCGGTGCCGCCCACATACTCGGAGTAGTAGAGGGCCAGGAACCAGTTCTTGGCCGTCACCACCGCCGGGATCAGCGGGGAGCCGGCGGGCGGCAGCCAGTTCGTCATGACGACGTGCAGGTTGGACCCGAACGGCGGCATGACGAAGTCGTCGGCCCCGGCTCCGCCGGAGTTCGCCGGCGCGGCACTGGCGGTCGTGCCCGCGCCGGGCGTGAAGGTGCCCGCGCTCCCGGGGCTGGCCGGGGCCGATCCGCAGGCCGCGGTGAGCGCCGCGACGGCCAGCGCGACGAGCGTTAACGAGCGTGGCATCCGTGCCGCCTGCTGTCGCCCGAGGCCGAAGCGCCCCCGGTTTCCCAGCATGGAGTCGCCTCTCGGTTACTGGCAAAACATATCGCCCAAACCCTATCAATGGCGGGCGGGCACGTCCTCTTCTTACCGCAAGCTGCCGGTTGCCGGGCCTCCGGACCCGGCCATTCCCCGGACGCGAGGAAATTGATCATGGAACGCCCTGGTCAGCGCGCCGGCGCGGGCCGTCCGCAGCACCGGCCGGTCGTCCGCCGGGCTCGTCCCGGCCGGGCCGCCGGACCTGCCCGGATGCCCTGGCCTGCGTCATCATGATGAGAGGCATCCCCGTGACGCCGGAATGTCATCGAGATCGGTCGCCCCGGGGAACGGCCACTGGCCGGTGCTGCCCCGGCCCGGGCTCGGGTCTCTCGCTCGGGTGGAAGACCTCGGTCGAGTGCGCGGTAGCAACGCAGCTGAATACGTCGATGTCCCCCGTGAAGCGCGGGACCGGATCGGAGCCGCGCTCATGCCGGTGAAGGAAATCGTTCCGGTAAAGGACAGGCCGGCCACGACCGGGCCCTTAAGAAAGCTGCTCAATGGCCGGCTGCTCCGCGGCCGCCGTATACATCCGCCCGCCGTTATCGGCGCCGTCGGCGTGCTCGGGCCGAAGGGCGGCACGACGACGTCATCGGCCCCCGTCCCGCCGGGGTTCGCCGGCGCCGCCCTGGCGGTCGGGCCCGCGCCGTCGTGCCCCCGCCGGGCGGGCAGGCACCCGCGCCCGACTTACTGGGGCGCGCGGAGAACGGTCGCCGTGGGCTGGCCCGGTCCGCGAAACTGCCGGTTATCTGTTAGCTGCCCTGGAGTACCGCCACGGCGGAGGAAATTGATCATGAAACGGCGGCGCCAGCCCCGGTCGCGATCGCTAGGGAAGCGTGCTCGGTGCGCGACATATCGCACGGAGTATCCGTTTCGTCGCATGGATAGCCGAACCTGCCGGTTAGCCGATAGCCGGCCGCCTGCCAGGGCGGACTGTGTCATTTTCGGGCCCGCCGGGACGGCCGCGTGGCCTAAGGTAGAAAGGCTACCGAATCATCGCAGACTGCAAGATCGCGGCTATGCGCGTGGCAGCATGGGAGTTCTCACCACATGTCGAGTGACCGGAGTACGTTACAGCGCGGGCAGCCGGGCGCACCTGATCCGCAGGGGTACTGGCCGGAGCCTACGGCCCCGGCCGGGCGCCGCCTGCCGAGCGCCCCGCGCGAGCGCAAGCCGGCCCTCGCGGCGCTGGCCGCCCTGCTGATCGTCGGCTGCGCGCTGGGCACCGGGCTGCTGGTCATCTCCAGCGGCAAGCGGGTCGCGGCGGTGGAGATCACCCGTGAGGTCGGCGCGGGCCAGCGGATCCCAATGAGCGCCATGACCGAGGTCCAGATCGCCTCCAACACCGGCCTGGCCTACGTCCCGTGGGCCCAGGCGGCCCAGGTGTCCCGGTTCTTCGCGGCCAGTTCCATCCCGCAGGGCACCCTGCTGACCCGCTCGATGGTCGCGTCGACCAGCACGTCCACCGCGGGCCGCGCCCTGGTCGGCCTGGTCCTGAAGGACGGCCAGGTGCCCGAGGAGCTGGCGGTGGGCGATCACGTTGACGTCTTCGAGGTCAGCGACGCCACCGTGGCCTGCCCCGGCCTGCCCGGCACGGTCCTCAGCAGTAACGCGATCGTGACCCAGATCAGCACGCCCGGCGCGAACAGCGGCGACGGCGGAGCCGTCGCCGTCGACCTGGCCGTCTTCCCGTTCAGCGCCGGCGCGGTGACCTGCGCCGCGTCCAACGGCATCGCGGGCATCGGCGTCCTGCCCGCGGGCGGCCAGGGCTCGGCCGCCACCGGCCCCGGTGGCGGCGCGGTGACGCCGACGCCGCCGGTTACCCCGACCGTGGCCCCGCCGCCGACTCCCGCGCCCCCCGTCACGCACCGCAGCGTGGCCCCCAAGTCCAACCCGAGCAAGCGGGCGCCCTGATCGATGGGCCTGATCGTCATTACCGCCGACAAGGGCGCACCCGGCGTGACGACCGCCGCGGTGGCCCTGGCGGCGGTCTGGCCGCGGCCGGTGCTGCTGGCCGAGTGCGACCCGGCGGGCGGGGACATCATCTACCGCCTGCCGTCAGCTGAGGGCGGCCGCCTCGACCCGCGCCGGGGGCTGCTCAGCCTGGCCATCGCCGCTCGCCGGGGCGCTGCGCCCGGCCTGGTGTGGGAGCACGCGCAGAAACTGCGCGGCGGTCTCGACGTGCTCGTCGGGGTGGCCAACGCCGAGCAGGGCGCGGGCCTGGACCTGATGTGGGATCAGGTCGGCGCGGCCCTGGCGGCCGTGCCCGAGGCCGACGTCATCGCCGACTGCGGCCGCCTGGGCGCCGACAGCCGGATCTATGACCTGCTGGCCCGGGCCGATGCCGTGGTCCTGGTCACCCGGGCGCACCTCGGTGACCTGGTCCGCCTCCGCGACCGGGCCGGCGCCATCGAAGCCGCCATCCGCAACCACGGCGGCCTGCCCGGCCGCCTCGGCGCGCTCGTCGTGGCCGACCATAAGCACTTCAGCACCGCCACGGCCGATGTCCGGCAGGTGCTCAGCGGGGCCGGCTGCCCGGTCAGCCTGATCGGCGGCCTGGCCCACGAGCCCCGCAGCGCCGAGATGCTGAGCGGCGACTGGGGCGGCAAGCTGGACAAGACCATGCTCATCCGGACCGCCCGGGAGATCGCCGCCCACCTGGCCAGCCGCATCCAGCCCAGCCTGGCCCAGTCCCCGGCGGCCCAGTCCCAGGCGGCCCAGTCCCGCGCTGCTCAGTCCCGCGCCGCTCAGGCCCCGGGCGCACAGCCCGGTGCCGGACAGCGCGGCCCGGCCCAGCCGGGTCCGGGGCAGCGCGGCGGGTCGGCGCATACCCAGGATCCGGCATACCCGGGCCGGGCGCTCCCGGCGCACCGCCGGGCCAGTCGGCCGACGGCCAGCCGGGCTACCGGTCAGCTGCCGGACCGGGGCACGCACCCCCCGGCCAGTCGCCGGGCTTCGCCTATCCGCCCCCCGGCGGACCAGGCCAGGCGATGCCCGGCCCGTCGCTTTCCGGCCAGGTCGGCTACCCGCCGGCGGGACCAGGCGCGGCCAGCCAGTACGTGGCGGGCCACCCAGCGGGTCTTACCCCGCTGTCTACCAGCCGTCCGAAGGCTCGCGCTCGTCCGCTGGCGATCCCGCCCAGCGCGCGCCCGGCCTGGCGGGCTACCCGCCGGCCGGCGGTCCCGGACCAGCGCTGCCCCCGGAGGCCTACGCCGCAGCTCCAACGCCGACCCCGGACCGGGTCACGCGTGCGGGGACCGACACCGGCCCGCTCAGCCGAACCGGCCCGCTGCCCCGCACAGGTCCGCTGGCCCGCACGGACCCGGCGACCGGCCCCGTGACGGCTCTCCGTGACCGGCCCATCTCCGTACCGGCCCTACCGCCGTGACCGGCCCACTCCGTGACCGGCCGTCCGACTCCGGTGAGCCCGACGGCTCCGAGGCCGGGGTCGCCGATGCCGGGGCCGCCGAGGCCGGGCCGCGCGGCTGGGACACCGGGAGCCGGGACCAGGGCGGCTGGGGTGAGGGCCGGGGGCGGCATGCCGGGCCGGGCGTGGCGGCCGGGCCAGGGGGGCGGTAGGGCATGGACCACGCACTGGTCAAGCGGCTGCGCGGCCAGGTCGGTGACCGGCTGGCCGAGCAGCGGCGGATGGACGCCTCGCTGGGCATGCCGCCGATGTCGGGCGAGGACGAGCGGCAGTTCGCCCGGGCGCTGGTGGCCCAGGTGCTGGAGGAGCACGCCCGGGCCGAGGTGACCATGGGCCGGGCGCCGCTCAACGCCCAGGACGAGGAGGACATGGCGGCGGCCATCCACGCCGCCCTGTTCGGGGTCGGCCGGCTCCAGCCGCTGCTGGAGGACGCCGAGATCGAGAACATCGACATCAACGGCTGCGACCGGGTCTTCGTCGGCTACGCCGACGGCCGGGAGCACCTGGCCGAGCCGGTGGCCGAGAGCGACGCCGAGCTGGTCGAGCTGGTCCAGGTGCTGGCCGCCTACTCGGGGCTGTCCAGCCGGCCGTTTGACAGCGCCAACCCCCAGCTGGACCTGCGGCTGCCCGACGGGTCCCGGCTCTCGGCGGTCATGGACGTGACCCGGCGGCCGGCGATCTCCATCCGGCGTGCCCGGATGGGCAAGGTGTTCCTGGCCGACCTGGTCGGGAACGGCACGATCTCGGCCGAGCTGGCCACGTTCCTGGCCGCCGCCACGTCCGCCCGGAAGAACATCATGATCGCCGGGGCGACCAACGCCGGGAAGACCACCCTGCTGCGCGCGATCGCCAACCAGATCCCCGGCACCGAGCGGCTCGTCACCGTCGAGCGCGCGCTGGAACTGGGCATCGACCAGTTCCCCGAACTGCACCCGAACGTGGTCGCGTTCGAGGAGCGGCTGCCCAACATGGAGGGCCAGGGCGGCATCACGATGGCCGACCTGGTCCGCCGGTCGCTGCGCATGAACCCCAGCCGGGTGATCGTCGGCGAGGTACTGGGCGACGAGATCGTCACCATGCTGAACGCCATGTCGCAGGGCAACGACGGGTCGCTGTCCACCATCCACGCCAACTCCTCGCTCGAGGTCTTCAACCGGATCTCCACCTACGCCATCCAGTCGGCCGAGCGGCTGCCCGTGGAGGCGACCCACATGCTGATCGCGGGAGCCATCAACTTCGTCGTGTTCATCGAGAAGCGCAACGACTACGTCCGCGGCGGCCGCCTGTCCCGGTACGTGAGCAGCGTCCGGGAGGTCACCGGGATCGACGGCCGGGTCCAGTCCAGCGAGATCTTCACGGCCGGCCCGGACAGCCGGGCGGTGCCGCACGCGCCGATCGCCTGCATGCCCGACCTGGTCGAGCACGGCTACGCCCCGGTGGGAGGCCGCTGGTGAGCGCCCTGCTGTCGCAAGGCCCGCTGCTGGCCATCCTGCTCGGCGCCGCCGGCGGCGGCGCGCTGGTGCTGCTCGTCGTGGCGCTGCGCGGCCTGCCGCCGCCGCCCCCCGGCAAGCCGCCGGGGTTCCTGGAGCGCCAGCTCAGCGCCGTGGCCGGCCTGCGCGGCGTCATCGCCCTGGTCGCCGGCGTGATCGTGCTGATCGCCACCCGGTGGGTGGTCGGCGGGGTTGGCGTGTTCCTGCTGGTGCTGGGCTGGCGCAGCCTGGGCGGCGCGGCCGGCGAGCGCCGGGCCATGGCCCGGCTGGAGGCCCTGGCCACCTGGACGGAGTCGCTGCGGGACACGATCGCCGGCGCGGTCGGCCTGGAGCAGGCCATCCCGGCCTCCAGCCGGGTCGCCGCCCCGCTGCTGCAGGAGCCGCTCGGGCAGCTCGTGGACCGCCTGCACACCCGGGTGCCGATGCCCGAGGCGCTGCAGCGCTTCGCCGACGACCTGGACGATCCCGGTGCCGACCTGATCATCGCCGCCCTGATCATCAACGCCCGGCTGCGCGGCCCCGGCCTGCGTGACCTGCTGGGCGCGCTGGCCGGATCGGCCCGCGAGGAACTGGACATGCGGCGCAAGGTCAACGCCGAGCGGCGCTCCACCCGCCGCAGCGCGCAGATCGTCACCGGCATCTCGGTCGCCCTGGCCCTGGCCCTGGCCCTGTTCAACCAGGGCTACGTCAAGGGCTATGACAGCCTGCTGGGCCAGATCGTGCTGGTGGTCGTCGTCGCCCTGTACGGGGCCGGGTTCCTGTGGATGCGGCGCCTGGCCACGTTCAAGAGCGCCGACCGGCTGCTGCGCGCCCCCGTGCCGGGCGGCCCCGGGCCGGCGCTACCGTCGCCGGCGGTACCCCGGCGGCCAGCGCGGCCACGGCCACGGGAGCACGGTCATGACCCCGGCCCTGATCCTGGGCGGCGTGGGCGGCGCCGCCATCTTCCTGCTGATCTTCGCCATGATGCCGCGCCGGCCGGGGCTGGCCCGGCAGATCGCCGCGTTCGACTCCAGCCGGCCCGGCCGCACCGCGCCCCTGCGGCCCGGCGGCCGGGGCGAGGAGAGCGCGCTGAGCCAGCGGCTCGGCCGGCCCTGGCCGCGTTCTGCGCCGAGCAGGGCTGGGAGTTCACGTCGCTGCGGGCCAGCCTGTCGCTGGCCGGCAAGTCGTTCGAGAACTACCTGTCGACCAAGGTGCTGCTGGCCGTGTTCGGGTTCCTGCTCGGCCCGATCGTGCTGATCGGGCTGCGGGCCGCCGGGCTCACCGTCTCGATCGTGATCCCGCTGTGGGCCGGGCTGGTGCTCGGCGGGCGTGTTCTTCTTCCTGCCTGACCTGGAACTGCGGCAGACGGTGACCGAGCGCCGCCGCGACTTCCGGCACGCGATCGGGGTGTTCCTCGACCTGGTCTCGATGAACCTGGCGGGCGGGCGCGGCGTGCCCGAGGCGCTGATGGCGGCCAGCGAGATCGGCTCCAGCTGGGCGCTGGCCCGCATCCGCGACGCCCTGGCCAACGCCCGCATCACCGGCCAGACCCCGTGGCAGGCCCTGGGCGCGCTGGGTGAGGAAGTGCAGGTCGATGACCTGCGCGACCTGGCCGCCGCGCTGAGCCTGGTGGCGGAGGACGGGGCCAAGGTGCGGGAGTCGCTCACCGCGCGGGCGGTCAGCCTGCGCCGCCGGGAGATCGCCGACCTGGAGGGCCAGGCCGGCGAGAAGTCACAGTCCATGCTGGTCGCCCAGATGCTGCTGGTGGCCGGCTTCCTCGTCTTCCTGACTTTCCCCGTAGTCGGGGTGCTGCTGGGAGCGTCATGAAACGCACACCGAGCGCTGGAGGCAGCGCGGACAAGAACGGAAACCCGACATGAACACGCTGGTCTCGTCCTACGGCTTTCTCAGAGTGCTGCTGGCCGCCCACACCGACCGGTTCCAGGCCGCCAGGGCTGACGGCGATCGCGGCGCATCCGCGGTCGAGCTGGCCGTGATCACGGCCGTCATCCTGGGCATCGCGTTCGGCCTGCTGCTGGTCATCAAGACGTTCGTCACCAACGAGTCCAACCAGATCGGCGGCAACGGCGGCGGCGGGGGCGGGGGCGGCGGTGGCAATCCCTGATCTCCGGTCCCGAGCCAGGGGCGACCGGGGCTCCAGCGTGGTCGAACTGGCCGTGCTGGCCCCGGCGCTGATGATGCTGTGCATGCTGATCCTGCAGTTCGGGCTCTGGTTCAACGCCCGGCAGGCCGCCCTGGCCTCGGCCCAGGCCGGCGCGACCGTGGCCCGCGAGGAGGCGGCCCGGACCGGCGCCTGGCACAGCAATGCCCAGGCGGCCGCCACGCAGTACTTCCAGGGCCTGCACACCAGCCTGCTCAGCAAGCTGACCGCGCGGGCCACCGGCGACCCGCACACCAGCGTGTTCGTCACGGTCAAGGGTCCGCTGGGGTTCTCGGTGTTCTCGTTCTTCAACCTGAACCTGACCGTCTCGGCCACCGCCGGCGGACCAGTCGAGTGCTTCCGCGAAATCGAGCAGGACGGCTGCTGACCATGACCCGGAACCGCGACCGGCGGCGCGAGCGCGGCGAGCGCGGCTCCATCTCCGTGGAGCTGGCCGTCATCGCGCCCGCGCTGGTCCTGATGCTCCTGCTGGTGGCGGCGGGGGGCCGGATCGTGGAGGCCCAGGGGCATATCGACGGCGCGGCCAGGGACGCGGCCCGGGCCGCCTCGCTGGCCGGCTGGGGGGCCAGGCCGACCAGCTTGCCCTGCAGGCCGCCCAGGAGGACCTCGGCGCCTCGAGCTGGTGCACCAGCGGCAGTGTCCAGGCGCCGGTCACCGGCTTCCCGGCGGGCCAGTTCATCCCGGCTAACACCAGCGTCCAGGTAACGGTTACCTGCGCGGTGAACATGAGCCCGTTCCGGCTGCTCGGGTTCGGCGCCACCATGCAGTTCAAGGGCACGGCCATCGCCCCGGTCGACCCGTTCACCTGCCGGGGAGCCGGATGCAACTGACCCGCCTGATCCGCGCGCCCGGAGGGGACCGGGGCTCGGTAGCCGTATGGACCGTGGTGTTCGCGATCGCGGTCCTGTTCCTGACCGCACTGATCGTGGACGGCGGCATCGCGATGAACGCCCGGGCCCGGGCTACCGACATCGCCGGGCAGGCGGCCCGCGCGGCAGCCGACGACATCAACGTCCCGGTGCTGCGCCAGAGCGGCAAGGTGGTGCTCGGCCCGGACGCCTGCACGGCGGCGGCCAGCCTGGTCAGCTCCTACGCCCGCCAGGACACCAGCGGGGTGGACCGGGTCAACACCGTGGTCATGCAGAACTGCTCGCCCGGCGCGGACAGCGCCACCGTGCAAGTCCAGATCACGACCCAGCCGCTGATCGCGGGGGTCTTCGGCGGGTTCACCGAGTCCGCGTCCCAGACGGCGACCGCCGAGTGCGGGATCACGCAAGGAGTCGAGTGCTGATGGCGCCACCCATCCCGATGCCGCGGCCCGCGCCGCCCCGGCGCCGCCGCTCGGCCGGTGACGTGATCATCGGGCTGCTGGCCGTGATCGCCCTGGCCGCCCTGACCGCCGGGGTTCCGCTGGCCCTGGCCGCGGTAGTCGGCAACCCGGTGCAGGGCCTGAACCTGTCGGACCTCACCCGCCAGCTCGACGTGTTCACCATCTTGCGGGTGCTGTCGATCGTGGTCTGGCTGGCCTGGCTGCAGCTGGTCTGGTGCGTGATCGCCGAGGTCCGGGCGGCCGTCCGCAACGCCGGGATGCCCAGCCAGGTGCCGCTGGCGGGCGGCACCCAGCTTCTCGTGCACCGCCTGGTCACCGCCGCGCTGCTGCTGGTCACGGCGGCCTCCGTGCTGGCCCCGGCGCTGGCCCACCACGCCCCCGCGCCGCCCCGCCAGGCGCCCGCGGCGGCGGCTGCGACGCCCGGCGCCGGGCGCAGCGCCCGCACCGAGACGGCGGTGACCGCCACCCGGCCGTCGGTGCAGAAGTACTACGTGGTCGATCCGCCGGTGGGCCGGTACCACGAGAGCCTGTGGGAGATCGCCCAGAACCACCTCGGCGACGGCCGCCGCTACGGCGAGATCTTCGAGCTGAACTCCGGCCGCCTCCAGCCGGACGGCTCCCGGCTGACCATCTCCAGCCTGATCCGGCCCGGCTGGGTACTGTTCCTGCCCGCCGACGCCCAGGGCCCCGGCGTCCACGTCGTCGCTCCGGACCAGACCCAGCCCGCGGCCGGCGCGGACGCCCACCACGCCGCGGCCGGCGGCCTGGCCCCGCACGCCGAGACGGGCGCGCTGGCCGGCGGCCTGGCTGCCGCTGCCGCGCACGCCGCGCCCGTCTCCCATGGATACGGGCTGGGCTGGGCCGACGACCTGGCCGCCGCCTCGCTGCTGGCCGCCGGGGTGCTGGCCGCGCTGGGCCGCCGCCGCCGGGTCCAGTTGTGGCAGCGGGCCTTCGGCTGCCAGATCGCCGCGCCCGAGCCGGAGGCCGCCGCGGCCGAGGCGGCGCTGCGGCTGGGCGCCCACGAGCCGTCCACCCGGCTGCTGGACCTCGGCCTGCGCCAGCTATGCCGGGAACTGGGGCTGGCCGGGCGCATCCCGCCCACCGTGCTGGCCGCCTGCATCGGCGAGGACAGCCTGGACCTGTGGATCGCCCCGGTCGACCACAGCGCCCCGGCCCCGTGGACCGCCGTCGACGACGGCGCGATCTGGCGGCTGCCCTGGGCCGCCCTGGCGCACCTGGACCCCGGCCTGGTGTCCGACACCGCGGCCCCGTTCCCCGGCCTGGTCTCGATCGGCACCGACAGCGGCGGCCGGGTGCTGGTCGACCTGGAGGCCGCGCACGGCCTGGTCAGCATCAGCGGGCCGGCGCAGGCGGTCACCGCGGCGCTGTCGGCAATGGCCGTCGAGCTGGCCACCAACCGCTGGTCCGACCACATGAAGATCACGCTGGTCGGCTTCGGCGCGGACCTGGCCCTGCTCGCGCCGGACCGGATCACCGCCGTGCCCGCGCTGGCCGACGCGCTCGGCGAGCTGGAGGCCCGGGCGACGGCGGTGGCCGGCGCGCTGGCCGCCTCCGGGGTGGGCTCCGTGCTGACCGGGCGGTCCCGGGGCGTGAACCGGGAGGCCTGGACCCCGCACTACCTGATCATGGCCACCCCGCCGACGCCGGAGGAGCAGCAGCGGCTGCTGGCCCTGGCGCAGGTCCGGCACGCCGCCGCCGCGGGCTACGTGGTGGCCGGCGAGGTTCCCGGCGCGGCCTGGACCTGGCGGCTCAGCGGCGAGGGCCAGCTGGTCGCCGATCCGCTCGGGCTGGACGTGCAGGCCCAGCTCCTGCCACCGCGCCAGCACGCCGCGGTGGTCGAGCTGTTCGCCACCGCCCAGCGGGCGGCCGGCCCCGAGCTGGACCCGCTGCCGCCCAGCACCGTCCCGCCCGCCCAGCTGGTGCCGGGCTCGGTCATGCCGGTGGAGGTCACGCTGCTCGGACCGCTGTCGGTGCGGGCGCCCGGCATCGTCGACCCCGACCGGCTGCCGGTGCTGACCGAGCTGGTGGCGTTCCTGGCCGCGCACCCCGGCGGGGTCCACCCGACCGTGCTGTCCGGGGCCATCTGGCCGCGCGGGGTCAGCGCCGAAGTCCGCGACACCACGCTCAGCCGGGCTAAGGAGTGGCTGGGCACCGACGACGCCGGCCGGCCGCACCTGCAGGCCGACCCGGCCGGCCGGCTGCGCCTGGGCGACGGGGTGCGGGTCGACTGGCCGGTGTTCAGTGCCCTGACCGGCCTGGCCGTCCGGGCCGGCGACCCGGCGGGGGAGGAAGGCTACCTGGCCCGGGCGCTCAGCCTGGTCGGCGGTCAGCTGATGACCGGCCGGCCGAGGGCCGGTACGCCTGGCTGGCCACCGACGGCCTGGAGTACGAGGTCGCGGCCCGGGTCGCCGACGCCGCGCACCGGCTGGCCACGCTGCGGCTGGAGGGCGGCGACGCCCGGGGCGCCATGGACGCCGCCCGCACCGGCCTGCGCCTGGCCTACGCCGACGAGCTCCTGTGGCGCGACCTGCTGCGCGGTGCCGACGCCACCGGCGACCAGAAGCTGGTCCGGGCCGTCGTGGACGGCGTCTACTCCCGCATCGCCCTGGACGAGGTGCTGCCCCGGCTCGCTCCCGAGACCGAGGCCCTGATCGACGAGATCTGCCCCTCCTGGCGCGCCTCCGTAGCCTAGGAGAGCCAGCCCGGCATGATCGTGACCGTTTTTCCGGGTGACAGACGGGCAATCGGTCACGATCATGACTGCCGAGTGACAGGGGAATGGGGCAGCGTGTCCACAGCAGTCAGCGCGCACAGCGCGCAGGCCATGCTCAGCGGCTACACCACGCTCGGCCTGGGCGGCCCGGCGGGCCGGCTGGCCGAGGCCGCCGACGACCGAGGCCGCTGGTCGGCGCGGTCCGGCCGCCGACGCCGGCCGGCGAGCCGGTCCTGGTCCTCGGCGGCGGCAGCAACCTGGTCGTCGCCGACGCTGGCTTCCCCGGCACGGTCGTCCGGGTAGCGACCCGCGGCGTGGACGATCCGACCCGCCACCGAGCCCGCCGCCGCGAGCCTGACACCGTTGACGTCACCGTGGCCGCCGGGGAGCCGTGGGACGCCCTGGCCGAGCAGGTCAGCGGGGCCGGGCTGGCCGGGCTGGAGTGCCTGTCCGGGATTCCCGGCCTGGCCGGGGCCACGCCGATCCAGAACGTCGGCGCCTACGGCCAGGAGGTCGCGCAGACCATCACCGCGGTCCGGGTCCTGGACCGGGATCACGGCGCGGTGGTCACGCTGACCGGCGCCCAGTGCGCGTTCGGCTACCGGACCAGCATGCTCAAGCGGGCGGCCGCCGGGCGGGCCACCGGCCGGTTCGTGGTGCTCGAGGTCACGTTCCGGCTGCGCCGCCAGCCGCTGTCCGCGCCCGGTCCGCTACGCCGCAGCTAGCCGCCCGGCTGGACGTCGCCGCCGGGCGCCCGGGTGCCGCTGGCCGAGGCCCGGGCCGCCGTGCTGGACCTGCGCCGGGGCAAGGGCATGGTGCTCGACCCGGCCGACCCCGACACCCGCAGCGCCGGCTCGTTCTTCACCAACCCGGTGCTGACAGCCGCGCAGTTCGCCGGCCTGGAGCGCGCTCGTCGCGGCCAGCGCCGGGCCGGGCACGGCGGTGCCGCACTACGCGGCCGACGACGCCGGCGGCCGGGCCGGGCGCGGTCAAGGTGCCCGGCCGCCTGGCTGATCGAGCAGGCCGGCTTTCGCCAAGCGGCTTCCGGTGCAGGACGGCCCGGCGGCGGCCCGGATCTCGACCAAGCACACGCTGGCGCTGACCAACCCGGGCGCCGGGACGACCGCCGGCCTGCTGGCCCTGGCCGGGGAGATCACCGGCCGGGGTGCGGACGGCGTTCGATATAGATCTGGCCAACGAGCCCGTGCTAGTCGGGGTGAAGCTGCCCTAGCGCCGGGGCCGGGCTCAGGTCCGGCCCGGCGGCCAGCCAGGCGTCGATGCCGGCCAGGAGCATGGCCGCGGGTCGGCTCCGGCGCGGCCGAGCCGGCGACCGACATCCGGGCCAGGTCGGCGAGCTCGGGTCGGTCATGCCGTGCGACCTGCCGGGCGATCTCGTACTGCGCGGTGAGCCGCGGGCCGAACAGCAGCGGGTCGTCGGCGCCCAGCGCGACCGGGACCCCGGCCGCGTAGCAGCGCGCGCAGCGGCACGTCGGCCGGGCTGGCCGCCACGCCGAGGGCCACGTTCGAGGACGGGCACACCTCCAGCGCGATGCCGCCGGCGGCCAGCCGGGCCAGCAGCGCCGCTGTCGGCGGCGGCGGCCACGCCGTGCCCGATCCGGTCGGCGTGCAGCTCGTCCAGGCAGGCCCGGACGCTGTCCGGGCCGCACAGCTCGCCGCCGTGCGGGACCGCCGCCAGCCCGGCCCGGCGGGCGATCCGGAAGGCCGGCGCGAAATCGGCGACCGTGCCGCGGCGCTCGTCGTTGCTGAGCCCGAACCCGATCACCCCGCGCCCGGCGTAGCCGCTGGCCAGCCGGGCCAGGGTCCGGGCCTCCAGCGGGTGCTTGGTCCGGTTGGCCGCCACGATGACGCCGATCCCGACGCCCGTCGCCGCCGCGGCCTCCGCCGCCGCCTCCAGCACCAGTTCCAGCGCCGGGGTCAGGCCGCCGAGCCGGGCCGCGTACCCGGACGGGTCGACCTGGATCTCCAGCCAGCCCGAGCCGTCGGCCCGCTCGTCCAGGGCCGCCTCGGTCAGCAGCCGCCGCACGTCGGACCCGGTTCGCACCACCGACCGGGCGATGTCGTACAGCCGCTGGAACCGGAACCAGCCCCGCTCGTCGGCCGCGCTGAGCCGCGGCGGCCACTCCGACACCAGCGCCTCGGGCAGGTGGACGCCGTGCCCGGCGGCCAGCTCGACCAGCGTCTCGTGCCGCATCGAGCCGGTGAAGTGCAGGTGCAGGTGCGCCTTGGGCAGCGCCGGCGAGCGGCCTCAGCGGGCCTCGCGCAGCAGCTTGGCCATCCGGCTGACTCCCTCGGCCAGGTCGTCGTCGCCCAGCGCGCACGACATCCGGAAGTAGCCGTCGGTGCCGAACGCCTCGCCCGGCACCACCGCCACGTCGGCCTCGTCCAGCAGCAGCTCAGCCAGCTCGCCGCTGCTGGCCGGCCGCCGCCCGGCGATCTCCTTGCCCAGCACGCCCGCGCACCGACGGGTAGCAGTAGAACGCGCCCTCCGGCAGCGGGCACACCACGCCGGGGATCTCGTTCAGCATCGCGGTCATCAGCTGCCGGCGCCGGTCGAACGCCGCCCGCATCGCCGCCACCGCCGACAGGTCGCCGCTCACCGCGGCCAGCGCCGCCGCCTGGGCGACGTTGCAGACGTTGGAGGTGGCGTGGGACTGGAAGTTGGTCGCGGCCTTGATCACGTCGGCCGGGCCGATCATCCAGCCGACCCGCCAGCCGGTCATGGCGTAGGTCTTGGCCACGCCGTTCAGCACCACGCACCGGTCGGCGATCTCGGGCGCCACCACCGGCATCGAGACGAACCGGGCCGTCGCCGTAGACCAGGTGCTCGTAGATCTCGTCGGTGATGACCCAGATCCCGGCGTCGGCGGCCCAGCGGCCGATCTCCGCGACCAGTTCCGGCGGGTAGACCGCGCCGGTCGGGTTGGACGGCGAGACGAACAGCAGCACCTTGGTCCGCTCGGTGCGGGCCGCCTCCAGCTGGTCGACCGACACCAGGTAGCCGCTGTTCTCGTCGGTCAGCACCTGTACCGGGACGCCGCCCGCCAGCGCGATGGACTCCGGGTAGGTCGTCCAGTACGGCGTCGGGCAGCAGCACCTCGTCGCCCGGGTCGAGCAGCGTGGCGAACGCCTCGAAGACGGCCTGCTTGCCGCCGTTGGTGATCAGCACCTGGGACGGCGCGACCGCCAGGCCGCTGTCGCGGGCCGTCTTGGCCGCCACCGCCTCGCGCAGCTCGGGCAGCCCGGCGGCCGGGCGTGTACTTGTGGAACCGCGGCACGGCGCAGGCCGCGCGCGGCCGCCGCGACGATGTAATCCGGCGTCGGGAAGTCCGGCTCGCCCGCGCCGAAGCCGATGACCGGCCGTCCGGCGGCCTTCAGCGCCTTGGCCTTGGCGTCGACGGCCAGCGTGGCCGACTCGGTGATCGCCGATACCCGGGCAGAGATCCTGTTTCGTGTCGTCGCAGCCATGCTCCCTATGGTGTCACTTCCGGGCCCGCGCCGCCCGCCGACCACGCCGGGCGCGCTGATCAGACCGCGCGGATCAGTTCGACGCGGGGGGCCGGGCCACGTAGACTGCTGCATCTGGTGCCAGCCCGCCAGGTGGGCGCGTAGCACGCCCGGGAACGACGCGGGCGCGGCCTGTGCGGCAAGACCCGTGCGGCAAGATAACTGAATACAGTGGAGCATAAAGCACAGGGCAGTAGCTCAATTGGCTAGAGTCCCGGTCTCCAAAACCGGCGGTTGGGGGTTCGAGTCCCTCCTGCCCTGCGAGTACGGCCCGTGAACCTCACGGGAAGATGGCGGCGCCAGCCGCCACGAAGATCGTTGCTCAGGTGAGGACATGGCGACTCAGACGCGTGGCTCAGCCCCTCGAGAAGGCGGCTAAGTCCGGCCGTCCGGCCAAGCAGGACCGGGTTACCCCGGCCCGGTTCGTCCGGGAGGTCGTCCAGGAACTGCGGAAGGTCGTCTGGCCGACCCGCCGGGAGCTGATCACCTATACGACCGTCTCCCTGGTCTTCATCCTGATCATGGTGGGGATCGTGACGAGCCTGGACTACGGGTTCACGAAGCTGGTCTTCGCCGTCTTCGGTTAAGGTCGGCCGCCCGCGCCGCTCGTTCACGGCCGGCCGTGGCCCGGTGGCCTGGCTGGCGTCCCGGTACCTGGCTGCTTCGCGGCCGGGTGACAAGCGCCGGGTGAATAGAGCTGGGCGAGCAGAGCTGGATGGAAGAGAAGAGTAACTGTGTCCGAGTCCGAACGCCTCGCTGGCGGCCTGCCAGCCGAGCCCGCCGCTGAGGGCGAGCCCAGCATCATGGGCGAGCCGGTCAGCGCCGCTGATGGCACCGACGGCGACCTGGCCGGCGGCCTGCCCGCCGACGGCGACTCAGCGCTGGCCAGTGAGCCAGTGCCGGCCAGTGAGCCAGCGCCGGCCAGTGAGCCAGGGCCGGCCAGCGCGGAGGGGCCCGCCGGGGAGGACGGGCTGGCCGGCGATGGCGCGCCCGCCGGCGATGACGAGGACGCGGAGTCCGACCCGGTTGCCGACTTCAAGACCGAGCTGCGCCTGCTGCCGGGCGACTGGTACGTCGTGCACTCCTACGCCGGCTACGAGAACCGGGTCCGGACCAACCTGGAGAGCCGCACCCAGTCGCTCAACATGGAGGACTTCATCTTCCAGATCGAGGTCCCCACGCACGAGGTCATCGAGATCAAGGGCGGCAAGCGCCAGCAGGTCCAGGAGAAGGTGCTGCCCGGCTACGTCCTGGTCCGGATGGACCTGACCGACGAGTCGTGGGCCGCGGTGCGGAACACCCCCGGCGTGACCGGCTTCGTCGGCCTGTCCAGCAAGCCGTCGCCGCTGAGCCTGCAGGAAGTCGCCAACCTGCTCGCGCCGGTGCCCGAGGAGAAGGCGGCCAAGAAGGCCGAGACCATGCGGGCCGCGGCGGTCGACTTCGAGGTCGGCCAGTCGGTTACCGTCATGGACGGGCCGTTCGCCACGCTGCCGGCCACGGTGAACGAGATCAACCCCGACACCCAGAAGCTCAAGGTGCTGGTCTCGATCTTCGGCCGGGAGACCCCGGTGGAGCTCTCGTTCGACCAGGTCAGCAAGATCTGACGAGCGCCCAAGATCTGCCTAACAGCGCCCTATTCACCAGCAAGTGAGGACTACGAGTTCGATGGCTCCCAGGAAGAAGAAGATCGCTGCGGTCGTCAAGGTCCAGCTCAACGCGGGCCAGGCCACCCCGGCCCCGCCGGTCGGCACCGCGCTCGGCCAGCACGGCGTCAACATCATGGACTTCGTCAAGCAGTACAACGCCGCCACCGACACCCAGCGCGGCAACGTCATCCCGGTGGAGATCACCATCTACGAGGACCGGTCGTTCACGTTCATCACCAAGACCCCGCCCGCGCCGGAGCTGATCAAGAAGGCGGCCGGCGTGCAGAAGGGCAGCGGCGAGCCGCACAGGGCCAAGGTCGGCACCGTCACCCGGGCCCAGGTCCGCGAGATCGCCCAGGTCAAGATGCCCGACCTGAACGCGACCAGCATCGAGGCAGCCGAGAAGATCATCGCCGGCACGGCCCGGTCGATGGGCATCACCGTCCAGGGCTGACCCGGACCGGACCCAGTGGCAGGGCCAGGCGCTGGCCCGCTGGACCACGACCTCCGACGTAAGCAGGAGACGCACGATGAAGCGCAGCAAGGCATACCGCAAGGCCGACGAGCTCGTCGACGCCGAGAAGCTCTACACCCCGGCCCAGGCCGTGGGCCTGGCCAGGAAGACCTCCACCACCAAGTTCGACCCGACCGTCGAGGTGGCCCTGCGGCTGGGCGTCGACCCGCGCAAGGCCGACCAGATGGTCCGCGGCACCGTCAACCTGCCGAACGGCACCGGCAAGACGGCCCGGGTCCTGGTCTTCGCCACCGGCGACCGGGCCGAGGCGGCCGAGGCGGCGGGCGCCGACACGTCGGCTCCGACGAGCTGATCGAGCGCATCCAGGGCGGGTTCCTCGACTTCGACGCCGTCGTCGCCACGCCGGACCTGATGGGCAAGGTCGGCCGGCTCGGCCGGGTGCTCGGCCCGCGCGGCCTGATGCCCAACCCCAAGACCGGCACCGTCACCCCGGACGTGGCCCGCGCCGTGTCCGAGATCAAGGGCGGCAAGATCGAGTTCCGCGTCGACCGGCACGGCAACCTGCACTTCATCATCGGCAAGGCGTCGTTCACCGACCGGGCGCTGGTGGAGAACTACGCGGCCGCCCTGGACGAGGTGCTCCGGCTCAAGCCGGCCGCCGCCAAGGGCCGCTACCTGAAGAAGATCGTCCTGACCACCACGATGGGTCCCGGCGTGCCGGTCGACCCGACGCATCACCCGCAACATGCTCGACGAGTTCGAGGACGCCGCAGCTAGCTAGCCGCTGTATCGCTCAAAGGGGTCGCAGGTTCGATACGGGCCAGCGGCCGGGGTAGCGCTGATTCGCCATCCTGGCCGCTGGCCCGTATCGTTAGTTCCGCCAAAGACCGTCGGCTGTCGCCGCGCATCGAGCGCGGCGGCCGAAGGCCCGCCACGCGGGCGGCCCACGCAGGTGCCGAGAGACTCAGGACTGGCCCGCTCCGCCGGGCTGGCCCGACGCCCCGTGTGCCTGCGCACCGGGGCGTTTCGCATGCGGCCCGCCTTCGCCGACGCCAGATATCCCGGGGCGCCCGTCCCGGAACGAAGGGAGGCCCATGGCGAGGGCGGATAAGGTCGCCGCGGTCGCCGAGCTGACCGAGCGGTTCCAGGAGTCGTCCGGCGCGCTGCTGACCGAGTACCGCGGGCTCACCGTGACCCAGCTGGCCGAGCTGCGCAAGTCGCTCGACGGGAACGCCACGTTCGCGGTGGTCAAGAACACGCTCACCAAGATCGCCGCGGACCAGGCCGGCGTCACCGCCGACCTCACCGATCTGCTGGCCGGCCCGTCGGCGATCGCGTTCGTCACGGGCGACGTCGGTCGAGGCGGCCAAGGGCCTGCGCGACTTCTCCCAGGCCAACCCGCTGCTGGTGATCAAGGGCGGCGTGCTCGACGGCAAGCCGCTAACCCCGGCCGAGATCGTCAAGCTGGCCGACCTGGAGTCCCGCGAGGTGCTGCTGGCCAAGCTGGCCGGCGCCATGAAGGCGTCGCTGGCCGGCGCGGCCGCCACGTTCGCGGCGCCGCCGCCGCAGATGGCCCGGCTGGCCTCGGCGCTGGAGGCCAAGCGGGCCGCCGAGGCCGGCGGTGCGCCGACCGCGGAGTCAGCCGCGAGCAGCCGCCGAGTCAGCCGATGCCGAGTCAGCGCGAGCACCGAGTCAGCCGAGTAAGTACCTGGGCGCGTGCCCGGACACGCAGGCATGAGGAATCGGAATAACGGAGGAAGCACCACCATGGCGAAGCTGAGCACCGACGACCTGCTCGACGCGTTCAAGGAGATGACGCTGATCGAGCTCTCCGAGTTCGTGAAGCAGTTCGAGGAGACCTTCGACGTCAAGGCCGCGGCCCCGGTCGCGGTCGCGGCGGCCGTGCCGGGCGGCGGCGGCGCCGCGGCGGAGGAAGTCGAGGAGCAGGACGAGTTCGACGTCATCCTCGAGGCCGCGGGCGACAAGAAGATCCAGGTCATCAAGGAGGTGCGCACGCTGACCAGCCTCGGCCTGAAGGAGGCCAAGGACCTGGTCGACGGCGCGCCCAAGCCCGTCCTGGAGCGGGCCAACAAGGAGACCGCGGAGAAGGCCAAGGCCGCCCTGGAGGGCGCCGGCGCCACGGTCACCGTCAAGTAGTACCCGGCTGGCTTCCTGCCCGCCCGGCACCTGCCGCGGCGGGCAGAAGCTTGCCTGGCCTCGGCCGGGGTTGCCGCTGGTTGACGGGTACCGCCCAGGCGGCCAACAAGCAGGGATCCCCGACCCCGGGGTATACTAAACACAGTAGTTAATGTGATCCTCGTCACGTACGGTCAGGTTGCGACACCGGCCCTTCCGGGCTTGACGTATCGCTGCGTACGAGCGATGCTGCGTTGCAACCGTGAACTTAAGGGTGGCGTACAGTTGACCAGTGGTGTGTCCTAGGACTACACTGCTAATTTGCGCTGCACTCTCTCGTCCTCGGTGATCTTCTCTTCGCATATATCGGCGGCTTCTCGCCGGTGGGCGTTCCACGTGCGCGCGTGACAGTCGGCTTCAAGCTCGGAAGGACCCCTGTTGGCAGCCTCGCGCAGCGCCTCAGCAATAGTTCCCGGTCCCCCTCGTGTTTCGTTCGCCCGTATCAAGGAGCCCCTTGAGGTTCCCGGGCTGCTTGCCCTGCAGACAGACTCGTTTGACTGGCTGCTCGGCAACGAGCGGTGGCGATCCCGGATCGAGTCGGAGAAGGCGCACGGTCACAAAGATCTCCCTGAGCAGTCCGGCCTCGAAGAGATTTTCGAGGAGATCAGCCCGATCGAGGACTTCACGGGGACGATGTCGCTCTCGTTCCGGGATCACCGGTTCGAGCCGCCCAAGTACTCCGCCGAGGAGTGCAAGGAGAAGGACATGACCTTCTCCGCCCCGATGTTCGTGACGGCGGAGTTCATCAACAACAGCACGGGCGAGATCAAGAGCCAGACCGTGTTCATGGGCGACTTCCCGCTGATGTCCCCCAAGGGCACGTTCATCATCAACGGCACCGAGCGCGTCGTGGTCTCCCAGCTCGTCCGGTCGCCCGGGGTGTACTTCGACCGCCAGGTCGACAAGACCTCGGACAAGGACATCTACAGCTGCAAGGTGATCCCGTCGCGCGGCGCGTGGCTGGAGTTCGAGATCGACAAGCGCGACTCGGTCGGCGTTCGCATCGACCGCAAGCGCAAGCAGAGCGTCACCGTGCTGCTCAAGGCGCTGGGCTGGGACGAGGCCCGGATCCTGGACAAGTTCGGCGGATTCGAGTCGATGCGCGCCACCCTGGAGAAGGACCACACCACCGGCCAGGACGACGCGCTGCTCGACATCTACCGCAAGCTGCGGCCGGGCGAGCCGCCGACCCGCGAGTCGGCCCAGGCCCTGCTGGAGAACCTCTACTTCAACCCGAAGCGCTATGACCTGGCCAAGGTCGGCCGCTACAAGGTCAACAAGAAGCTCGGCCTGGCCCTGCCCATCACCCAGGGCACGCTGACCGAGGACGACATCGTCGCCACCATCGAGTACCTGGTGCGGCTGCACACCGGCGAGGACGAGATGAAGTCCGGCGCGGCCGTGGTCCCGGTCGAGACCGACGACATCGACCACTTCGGCAACCGGCGCCTGCGCACGGTCGGCGAGCTCATCCAGAACCAGGTCCGGCTGGGCCTGGCCCGGATGGAGCGGGTGGTCCGGGAGCGGATGACGACCCAGGACGTCGAGGCGATCACGCCGCAGACCCTGATCAACATCCGGCCGGTGGTCGCCTCGATCAAGGAGTTCTTCGGCACCAGCCAGCTGTCCCAGTTCATGGACCAGACCAACCCGCTGGCCGGGCTGACCCACAAGCGCCGCCTGTCGGCGCTCGGCCCGGGCGGCCTGTCCCGGGAGCGGGCCGGCATGGAGGTCCGCGACGTCCACCCGTCGCACTACGGCCGGATGTGCCCGATCGAGACGCCGGAAGGCCCGAACATCGGCCTGATCGGCTCGCTGTCGTCCTACGGCCGGGTCAACGCGTTCGGCTTCGTCGAGACGCCGTACCGCAAGGTCAAGGACGGCCAGGTCACCGACCAGATCGACTACCTGACCGCCGACGAGGAGGACCGTCACGTCGTCGCCCAGGCCAACGCGCCGCTGACCGACGACGGACACTTCGCCGACAACCGCGTGCTGGTCCGGCGTAAGGGCGGCGAGATCGACTACATCCGCCCCGACGAGGTCGACTACATGGACGTGTCGCCGCGCCAGATGGTCTCCGTGGCCACCGCGATGATCCCGTTCCTGGAGCACGACGACGCCAACCGCGCCCTGATGGGCTCGAACATGCAGCGCCAGTCGGTCCCGCTGCTGCGCAGCGAGTCGCCGCTGGTCGGCACCGGCATGGAGTACCGCGCCGCCACCGACGCGGGCGACGTCATCGTGGCCGAGAAGCCGGGCGTGGTCGAGGAGGTCAGCGCCGACTACATCACCGTGGGCAACGACGACGGCACCCGGACCGACTACCTGGTGGCCAAGTTCCGCCGCTCCAACCAGGGCACCTGCTTCAACCAGAAGCCGATCGCGGTGGAGGGCCAGCGGGTCGAGGTCGGCCAGGTCATCGCCGACGGCCCGTGCACCGACCGGGGCGAGATGGCGCTCGGCCGCAACCTGCTGGTCGCGTTCATGCCGTGGGAGGGCCACAACTACGAGGACGCGATCATCCTGTCCCAGCGGATCGTGCAGGACGACGTCCTGTCCTCGATTCACATCGAGGAGCACGAGGTCGACGCCCGCGACACCAAGCTGGGCCCGGAGGAGATCACCCGGGACATCCCGAACGTCTCCGACGAGGTGCTGGCTGACCTCGACGACCGCGGCATCATCCGGATCGGCGCCGAGGTCGTCACCGGCGACATCCTGGTCGGCAAGGTCACGCCCAAGGGCGAGACCGAGCTGACCCCGGAGGAGCGGCTGCTGCGCGCGATCTTCGGCGAGAAGGCCCGTGAGGTCCGCGACACCTCGCTGAAGGTGCCGCACGGCGAGTCCGGCAAGGTCATCGGCGTCCGGGTGTTCACCCGCGAGGACGGCGACGAGCTCCCGCCCGGCGTGAACGAGCTGGTCCGGGTCTACGTGGCCGCCAAGCGGAAGATCACCGACGGCGACAAGCTGGCCGGCCGGCACGGCAACAAGGGCGTCATCGCCAAGATCAACCCGGTCGAGGACATGCCGTTCCTGGCCGACGGGACGCCGGTCGACATCGTGCTCAACCCGCTCGGCGTGCCCGGCCGCATGAACGTCGGCCAGGTGCTGGAGACCCACCTCGGGTGGGTCGCCGCTACCGGCTGGCAGGTCGACGGCGAGGACGAGGACTGGAAGAAGCGGCTGAGGGCGATCGGCGCCGACGGCGCCCCCAAGGGCACCCCGGTGGCCACCCCGGTGTTCGACGGGGCCAACGAGGAGGAGATCACCGGCCTGCTGGGCAGCACCCTGCCCAACCGCGACGGCGTGCAGATGGTCGGCTCCACCGGCAAGACCCGGCTGTTCGACGGCCGGACCGGCGAGCCGTTCAAGGACCCGATCTCGGTCGGCTACATCTACATCCTCAAGCTGCTCCACCTGGTGGACGACAAGATCCACGCCCGGTCCACCGGGCCGTACTCGATGATCACCCAGCAGCCGCTGGGCGGGAAGGCGCAGTTCGGCGGGCAGCGGTTCGGCGAGATGGAGGTCTGGGCGCTGGAGGCTTACGGGGCCGCCTACGCGCTCCAGGAACTGCTCACGATCAAGTCGGACGACATCCTCGGCCGAGTCAAGGTCTACGAGGCCATCGTCAAGGGCGAGAACATCCCCGAGCCCGGCATCCCTGAGTCGTTCAAGGTGCTGATCAAGGAGATGCAGTCGCTCTGCCTGAACGTGGAGGTGCTCTCCAGTGACGGCGCGGCCATCGAGATGCGCGACACCGACGAGGACGTCTTCCGCGCAGCGGAGGAACTCGGAATCGACCTGTCCCGGCGCGAGCCGAGCAGCGTCGAAGAGGTCTGATCCGACTACCGTAGGGGACAAGAAACGTGCTAGACGTCAACTTCTTTGACGACCTGCGGATTGGCCTCGCCACGGCGGAGGACATCCGGCTGTGGTCGCATGGCGAGGTCAAGAAGCCAGAGACCATCAACTACCGCACCCTGAAGCCGGAGAAGGACGGGCTCTTCTGCGAGAAGATCTTCGGCCCCACCCGGGACTGGGAGTGCTACTGCGGCAAGTACAAGCGAGTCCGGTTCAAGGGCATCATCTGCGAGCGCTGCGGCGTCGAGGTCACCCGGGCCAAGGTGCGGCGCGAGCGGATGGGCCACATCGAGCTGGCCGCGCCGGTCACGCACATCTGGTACTTCAAGGGCGTGCCGAGCCGGCTGGGCTACCTGCTCGACCTGGCCCCGAAGGACCTGGAGAAGGTCATCTACTTCGCCGCGTACATGATCACGTACGTGGACGAGGACTCCCGCGCCCGCGACCTGCCCTCCCTCGAGGCCAAGATCACGGTCGAGAAGGGCCAGCTGGAGCAGCGCCGCGACGCTGACATCGAGGCCCGCCAGTCGAAGCTGGAGAAGGACCTGGCCGAGCTGGAGGCGGCCGGGGCCAAGGGCGACGCCCGCCGCAAGGTCCGGGAGAGCGCCGAGCGCGAGTGCAAGCAGATCCGCGACCGCGCCCAGCGGGAGATCGACCGGATCGAGGAGGTCTGGAGCCGGTTCCGCGGCCTCAAGGTCCAGGACCTGGAGGGCGACGAGCTGCTCTACCGCGAGATGCGGGACCGGTTCGGCCGGTACTTCCGCGGCGGCATGGGCGCCCAGGCCATCCAGGAGCGGGTGGGCAGCTTCGACCTGGAGGCCGAGGCGGCCAACCTGCGGGAGATCATCCGCACCGGCAAGGGCCAGCGCAAGGCCCGGGCCCTGAAGCGGCTCAAGGTCGTCTCGGCGTTCCTCAACACCAGCAACAGCCCGCTCGGCATGGTGCTGGACTGCATCCCGGTGATCCCGCCGGACCTGCGGCCCATGGTTCAGCTCGACGGCGGCCGGTTCGCCACGTCCGACCTGAACGACCTGTACCGCCGGGTGATCAACCGGAACAACCGGCTCAAGCGGCTGCTGGACCTGGGCGCGCCCGAGATCATCGTCAACAACGAGAAGCGGATGCTGCAGGAGGCCGTCGACTCGCTGTTCGACAACGGCCGCCGCGGCCGCCCGGTCACCGGGCCGGGCAACCGCCCGCTGAAGTCGCTGTCGGACATGCTCAAGGGCAAGCAGGGCCGGTTCCGCCAGAACCTGCTGGGCAAGCGCGTGGACTACTCCGGCCGCTCGGTCATCGTGGTCGGCCCGCAGCTCAAGCTGCACCAGTGCGGCCTGCCCAAGGAGATGGCGGTCGAGCTGTTCAAGCCGTTCGTGATGAAGCGCCTGGTCGACCTGAACCACGCGCAGAACATCAAGTCAGCCAAGCGGATGGTCGAGCGGGCCAAGCCGGTGGTCTGGGATGTCCTCGAAGAGGTCATCACCGAGCACCCGGTGCTGCTCAACCGCGCGCCGACGCTGCACCGGCTGGGCATCCAGGCGTTCGAGCCGCAGCTGGTCGAGGGCAAGGCCATCCAGATTCACCCGCTCGTCTGCACCGCGTTCAACGCGGACTTCGACGGTGACCAGATGGCCGTGCACGTGCCGCTGTCGGCGGAGGCCCAGGCCGAGGCCCGGATCCTGATGCTGTCGACCAACAACATCCTCAAGCCGGCCGACGGCAAGCCCGTCACCATGCCGACCCAGGACATGGTCATCGGGATCTACAGCCTGACCCGGCTGACCGCGGACGTGCCGGGCACCGGGCGGGCGTTCTCCAGCGTGCCCGAGGCCCAGATGGCCTACGACCGCCACGAGCTGGATCTCCAGGCGGAGATCCAGATCCGGCTGCGCGACGTCACGCCGCCGGTCGGGTTCACCCCGCCGGAGACCTGGCAGCCCGGCCAGCCGCTGCGGCTGACCACGACGCTGGGCCGCACCCTGTTCAACGAGGCGCTGCCGGCCGACTACCCGTTCGTGAACTACGAGGTCAGCCGGAAGCAGCTGTCCGTGATCGTGAACGAGCTGGCCGAGACCTACCCCAAGGTGGAGGTGGCCGAGGCGCTCGACGCGCTCAAGGACGTCGGCTTCTACTGGGCCACCCGGTCCGGCGTGACGATCGCCATCGAGGACGTCGTCGCCCCGCCGAACAAGCCGGCCATCCTGGAGAACTACGAGCGCCGCGCGGAGAAGGTCCAGCTCGACTACGAGCGGGGCCTGATCACCGACGACGAGCGGCGCCAGGACCTGATCGAGATCTGGACCCACGCGACGACCGACGTGGCGCAGGACATGGAGAAGGCCTTCCCGAGCACCAACCCGGTCTGGATGATGGTCAACTCCGGCGCCCGCGGTAACAACGCCCAGATCCGGCAGATCGCCGGCATGCGCGGCCTGGTCTCCAACCCCAAGGGCGAGACGATCCCGCGGCCGATCACGTCCAGCTTCCGCGAGGGCCTGACCGTGGTCGAGTACTTCATCTCGACCCACGGCGCCCGCAAGGGACTGGCTGACACCGCGCTGCGCACCGCCGACTCCGGGTACCTCACCCGGCGCCTGGTGGACGTGGCCCAGGACGTCATCGTCCGCGAGGAGGACTGCGGCACGGACCGGTCGCTGCCCATGCGGATCGCCGAGGCCGGCCCGGACGGCACGGTGCGCAAGCTCCCGAACATCGAGAGCACGGGCACCGGCCGGACCCTGTCCGAGGACGTCACGTCCGGGGACGGGACCGTGCTGGCCCCGTCGGGCGCGGACATGACCGAGGCGATGATCGACGCCGCGGTCGCGGCCGGGGTGGAGTCGGTGCGCACCTACAGCGTGCTGGTCTGCCAGGCCAAGGTGGGCGTCTGCGCCAAGTGCTACGGCCGGTCGCTGGCCACCGGCAAGCGGGTGGACGTGGGCGAGGCGGTGGGCATCATCGCGGCCCAGTCCATCGGCGAGCCGGGCACCCAGCTGACCATGCGGACCTTCCACACCGGCGGCGTGGCGGGCCTGGACATCACCCACGGCCTGCCCCGCATCCAGGAGCTGTTCGAGGCCCGCATTCCCAAGGGCCTGGCGCCGATCAGCGAGGTCGAGGGCCGGGTCCGGCTGGAGGAGCCGGAGAAGTCGCGCAAGATCGTGATCGTGCCCGACGACGGCTCCGAGGAGATCGCCCTACCAGGTCTCCATGCGGGCCCGGCTGCTGGTCGCCGACGGCGACCGCGTCAAGGTCGGCCAGCAGCTGATCGCCGGCGCGGTCAACCCGCACGAGGTGCTCCGGATCCTCGGCTCCCGCGAGGTGCAGCTGCACCTCGTGCACGAGGTGCAGGAGGTCTACCGGTCGCAGGGCGTGTCCATTCACGACAAGCACATCGAGATCATCATCCGCCAGATGCTCAAGCGGGTGAACGTGCTGGAGTCCGGGGACACCGACCTGCTGCCCGGCGAGCTGGTCGAGCGGCCGAAGTTCGAGGAGGTCAACCGCTCCGTCGTGGAGGCGGGCGGCACCTCGGCCTCGGGCCGCCCGGTGCTCATGGGGATCACCAAGGCGTCGCTGGCCACCGAGTCGTGGCTGTCGGCGGCCTCCTTCCAGGAGACCACCCGGGTGCTCACCGACGCGGCCATCCACGCCCGGTCGGACTCGCTGGTCGGCCTGAAGGAGAATGTCATCATCGGCAAGCTCATCCCGGCCGGTACCGGCATGCAGCGCTACCGCAGCCTGCGGGTGGAGCCGACCGAGGATGCCCGGTCGAACGTCTACCCGCCGGCCGCTTACGACACCCCGGTCGACTACTCCTTCGGGCAGACCCCGGGCGAGGCCATCCCGCTGGAGGAGTACGACTTCGGCGCCTACCACCGGTAGGCCGGGTACGTAGAAGCGAGCGCGGCGCCCGGGCTGGTCCCGGGCGCCGCGCTCGCGTGCGTGCTGGCGCGCCCGGTGCTGGTCGGTACACTCCGCCAGCCGGCTGAGAATATGTAACGCTACGAGTAGCGGAGGGCATGTTCGCATGCCGGCGTAGTACCGGGTTCGCTTTGCGCCTGCTCAGCGAGTTCGGTAGTATCTTCCTCCGTGCTCGTTCCGAACGGGCACATGCGCGCCTGTGTAACTGCCGCTCGCTGGCCTGGGGATCATCACCAGTGCCGGGGAGCATGCGGGGCGGGCGGAAGACCCCACTTACCGTCGCTCGGACTCGGCTGCGGGTCCGGGCGAATTCCGCTGAGGCGGGCGACACGCCCGAGCTCGGGGGGCGCAGAGAGTGGGAAACCAGCAGGTCAGATAGCTAGGCAGTGATGACTGCGCCCCCATCCGGGGTGCGGTCGCAAGATGAGAAAAGAAGTAAGACCGCGCCGCTGCGCGGCGAAAAGACCGAGGAAGACGGAGACGCGGTGCCCACGATCCAGCAGCTGGTCCGCAAAGGCCGGCAGGACAAGGTAGCCAAGAACAAGACCCCGGCGCTCAAGGGCAGCCCGCAGCGCCGCGGCGTCTGCACGCGCGTCTACACCACCACGCCCAAGAAGCCCAACTCGGCGCTCCGCAAGGTCGCCCGGGTGCGGCTGACGAGCCAGATCGAGGTCACCGCCTACATCCCGGGGGTTGGTCACAACCTTCAGGAGCACTCCATCGTGCTGGTACGCGGCGGCCGGGTGCGCGACCTCCCCGGCGTGCGCTACAAGGTCATCCGCGGCTCCCTGGACACCCAGGGCGTCCGCAACCGCAAGCAGGCGCGCAGCCGCTACGGCGCGAAGAAGGAGAAGAGCTGACATGCCGCGCAAGGGCCCCGCGACCAGGCGTCAGCTGGTCACCGATCCGGTTTACGGCTCCCCCCTGGTCACCGCGCTGGTGAACAAGGTGCTGGTGAGCGGCAAGCGCTCGCTCGCCGAGCGCATCGTGTACGGCGCGCTCGAGGGATGCAAGGAGAAGACCGGCAACGACCCGGTGGTGACGCTCAAGCGCGCCCTGGACAACGTGAAGCCCACCCTGGAGGTCCGCAGCCGCCGCGTCGGCGGCGCCACCTACCAGGTGCCGGTCGAGGTCCGCGCGTCCCGCAGCACGCAGCTGGCGCTGCGCTGGCTGACCGCCTACTCCCGGGCACGCCGCGAGAAGACCATGACCGAGCGGCTCATGAACGAGCTCCTCGACGCCAGCAACGGCCTCGGGGCCAGCGTCAAGCGCCGCGAGGACACCCACAAGATGGCCGAGTCGAACAAGGCGTTCGCGCACTACCGCTGGTAGCGCCGGCGCAGACAGCAACAGCTAAGACATAGGGGATTGAGGATTCAAGCAGTGGCCGCTATTTCGCCAGCCGACCTCGCCAGCGTCCGGAACATCGGCGTCATGGCGCACATCGACGCGGGCAAGACCACGACCACCGAGCGGATCCTGTTCTACACCGGCATCAATTACAAGATCGGTGAAGTCCACGAGGGCGCCGCCACGATGGACTGGATGGAGCAGGAGCAGGAGCGCGGCATCACGATCACCTCCGCCGCCACCACCTGCATCTGGCGCGAGCACACGATCAACCTGATCGACACGCCCGGCCACGTCGACTTCACCGTCGAGGTGGAGCGCTCGCTGCGGGTGCTCGACGGCGCGGTGGCCGTCTTCGACGGCGTCGCCGGCGTGGAGCCGCAGTCCGAGACGGTCTGGCGCCAGGCCGACCGCTACGGCGTGCCGCGGATCTGCTTCGTCAACAAGATGGACCGGGTCGGCGCCGAGTTCCACCGCTGCGTCGAGATGATCACCGACCGGCTGGGCGCCACCCCGCTGGTCGTGCAGCTTCCGTGGGGCGTGGAGTCCGACTTCCGCGGCATCATCGACCTGATCCGGATGCGCGGCCTGCTGTGGCAGACCGAGGGCAAGGGCGACACGTACGACATCACCGACATCCCGGTCGACCACCTCGAGGCGGCCCGCGAGTGGCGGGACAAGCTGGTCGAGACCATCGCGGAGAACGACGAGGAGATGATGGAGCTGTATCTCGAGGGCACCGAGCCCGACGAGAAGCAGCTCGTCGCCGCCATCCGGCGGGCCACCATCGCCAGCGCGATCACCCCGGTGCTGTGCGGCAGCGCGTTCAAGAACAAGGGCGTGCAGCCGATGCTGGACGGCATCGTGGACTTCCTGCCCAGCCCGGTTGACATCCCGGCCATCAAGGGCCACGCGATCAACGACGAGGCGGTCCTGATCGAGCGGCACCCCGACCCGGCCGAGCCGTTCGCCGCCCTGGCGTTCAAGATCATGTCAGACCAGCACCTCGGCAAGCTGACCTACATCCGGGTCTACTCCGGCACCCTGGAGGCCGGCACGCAGGTGCTGAACTCCACCAAGGGCAAGCGGGAGCGGATCGGCAAGATCTACCAGATGCACGCCAACAAGCGCGAGGAGCGCCCGTCGGCCGTCGCCGGGCAGATCGTCGCGGTGATGGGCCTGAAGGACACCACCACCGGCGACACCCTCAGCGACCAGGCGCATCAGGTGATCCTGGAGTCGATGACGTTCCCGGCCCCGGTCATCAACGTGGCCATCGAGCCGAAGACCAAGGGCGACCAGGACAAGCTCGGCACCGCCATCCAGCGGCTGGCCGAGGAGGACCCGACGTTCCAGGTCCGGACCGACGAGGAGACCGGCCAGACGATCATCGCGGGCATGGGCGAGCTGCACCTGGAGGTGCTGGTCGACCGGATGCGCCGGGAGTTCAAGGTCGAGGCCAACATCGGCCGGCCGCAGGTCGCCTACCGCGAGACGGTCCGGCGCAAGGCCGAGAAGGTCGACTACACCCACAAGAAGCAGACCGGCGGCGCCGGCCAGTTCGCCCGCGTGGTCATCAACGTCGAGCCGACCGGCGGCGACGGCGGCGGCTACGAGTTCGCGAACAAGGTCACCGGTGGCCGCGTCCCGCGCGAGTACATCCCGTCGGTGGACGCGGGCTGCCAGGAGGCGGCCGAGTTCGGCGTCCTGGCCGGGTACCCGATGGTGGACATCAAGGTCACGCTGACGGACGGCGCCTACCACGAGGTGGACTCGTCCGAGCTCGCGTTCAAGATCGCTGGTTCGATGGCCTTCAAGAAGGCCGCCGCGCTGGCCAGCCCGGTTCTGCTGGAGCCGGTGATGGCGGTCGAGGTCCGGACCCCCGATGACTACATGGGTGAGGTCATCGGCGACCTGAACAGTCGCCGGGGCCAGATCCAGGCCATGGAAGAGCGGTCCGGCGTGCGGGTCGATCCGGGCGCTCGTGCCGCTGTCGGAGATGTTCGGCTACGTGGGTGACCTGCGCAGCCGGACCCAGGGCCGGGCGGACTACAGCATGCAGTTCGACTCGTATGCCGAGGTTCCGCCCAGTATCGCCAAGGAGATCGTCGCCAAGGCGCGCGGCGAATAGCCAGTAGTTAGGACGACAGAACTAAGCAGAGCGCGCGAGCGCCTGAGTCCCGCTCCGGCGGGGCAACGATCGCAACGAGGAGATCCCAGTGGCGAAGGCCAAGTTCCAGCGGACCAAGCCGCACGTCAACATCGGCACCATCGGTCACATCGACCATGGCAAGACGACCCTGACCGCGGCGATCACCCGGGTGCTGCATGACAAGTACCCCGACGTGAACCCCTTCTACGCGTTCGACCAGATCGATAACGCGAAGGAGGAGAAGGAGCGCGGGATCACGATCTCGATCTCCCACGTCGAGTACCAGACCGACAAGCGCCACTACGCGCACGTCGACTGCCCTGGTCACGCGGACTACATCAAGAACATGATCACCGGCGCCGCGCAGATGGACGGTGCCATCCTGGTGGTCGCCGCGACCGACGGCCCGATGCCGCAGACCCGCGAGCACGTGCTGCTGGCCCGCCAGGTCGGCGTCCCGTACATCGTCGTCGCGCTGAACAAGGCCGACATGGTCGATGACGAGGAGATCCTCGAGCTGGTCGAGCTGGAGGTCCGCGAGCTGCTGACCCAGTACGAGTTCCCCGGCGACGACGTCCCGGTGATCCGCGTATCCGCGCTGAAGGCGCTGGAGGGCGACAGCGAGTGGGCCGAGAAGGTCGTCGAGCTGATGTCGGCCTGCGACGACAGCATCCCCGAGCCGGTCCGTGACACCGAGAAGCCGTTCCTGATGCCGGTCGAGGACGTGTTCTCGATCACCGGCCGCGGCACCGTGGTGACCGGCCGGATCGAGCGCGGCGTGGTCCACACCGGTGAGGAGATCGAGATCATCGGGATCAAGGAGAAGGCGCAGAAGTCCACCGTCACCGGCGTCGAGATGTTCCACAAGATCCTCGACGAGGGCCAGGCCGGTGACAACGCGGGCCTGCTCCTGCGCGGTATCAAGCGCGAGGACGTGGAGCGCGGCCAGGTCGTCATCAAGCCGGGCACCAACACCCCGCACACCGAGTTCGAGGCGCAGGTCTACATCCTGTCCAAGGACGAGGGCGGCCGGCACACGCCGTTCTTCAACAACTACCGCCCGCAGTTCTACTTCCGCACCACCGACGTCACCGGCGTGGTCAGCCTGCCGGAGGGCACCGAGATGGTCCTGCCGGGCGACAACACCGAGATGAAGGTCTCCCTCATCCAGCCGATCGCCATGGAAGAGGGCCTTCGGTTCGCGATCCGGGAGGGCGGCCGCACCGTCGGCGCCGGCCGGGTCACAAAGATCATCAAGTAACCGCTGCTGCGCGGCGGCCCGGCCGCCTGGCTGGGCCGCCGCGCAGCGCACTGAGCAGGCAGCTGAGCAGTAGGCAGCCCGCGAAGCGGATGCCGGGGCTCGGGGGTCGCCCCCGACTGACACGAAGGAAGCCACATGGCGGGACAGAAGATCCGCATCCGGCTCAAGGCCTATGACCACGAGGTCATCGACAACTCGGCCCGGAAGATCGTTGACACGGTGGCGCGCACCGGCGCGAAGGTCGCTGGCCCGGTGCCGCTGCCCACTGAGAAGAACGTGTACTGCGTGATCCGCTCCCCGCACAAGTACAAGGACTCCCGGGAGCACTTCGAGATGCGCACGCACAAGCGCCTCATCGACATCATCGACCCGACGCCGAAGACGGTCGACTCGCTCATGCGGCTCGACCTGCCGGCGGGCGTCGACATCGAGATCAAGCTGTAGAGGGACGCACCGAGATGACCAAGCAGATCAAGGGGGTCCTGGGCACCAAGCTCGGCATGACCCAGGTCTTTGACGATGGCGGGAGGATCGTGCCCGTCACCGTGGTCGCGGCCGGTCCCTGCGTCGTCACCGCGGTGCGGACGCCGGCCGCCGACGGCTACGCCGCCGTCCAGCTGGGCTACGGCGAGATCGACCCGCGCAAGGTGAACCGGCCCGAGGCCGGTCACTTCGCCAAGGCCGGCGTCACCCCCCGCCGGTACCTGGTCGAGCTGCGCACCGCCGACGCCACCGACTACACGCTGGGCCAGGAAGTCACGGCCCAGGCGTTCGAGGCCGGCCAGATGGTCGACGTGACCGCCCGGAGCAAGGGCAAGGGCTTCGCCGGCGTGGTCAAGCGGCACGGCTTCAAGGGCCTGTCCTCCTCCCACGGCACCAAGCGCAAGCACCGCGCGCCGGGCGCCATCGGCGGCTGCGCCTACCCCGGCCGCGTGTTCAAGGGCGTGCGGATGGCCGGCCGCATGGGCGGCGAGCGGACGACCGCCCCCAACCTGACCGTGCACGGCGTCGACGCCGACCGCGGGCTGCTGCTCATCAAGGGCGCGGTTCCCGGCCCGGCCGGCGGGCTGGTCCTGGTCCGCACCGCCGTCAAGTCCCCCGCGAGTGAGGCGAAATGAGCCCGGCCAAGGCGAGCGCGCCCGCGCAGCCCACGGCGGAACTGCCCGCCGAGATCTTCGACGCGAAGGTCAACGTGCCGCTGATCCACCAGGTGGTCGTGGCCCAGCAGGCGGCGGCCCGGCAGGGCACGGCTTCCACCAAGA
Source organism: uncultured Actinomycetota bacterium (assembly GCA_963731085.1). GTDB lineage: Bacteria > Actinomycetota > Actinomycetes > Streptosporangiales > Streptosporangiaceae > DASUBV01. The sequence goes on along the minus strand of CAVSUF010000014.1, from coordinate 265,204 downwards.
ACCGCGGCGCGGTGCGCGGCGGCGGCCGGAAGCCGTACCGGCAGAAGGGCACCGGCCGGGCCCGGCAGGGCTCCACCCGCGCCCCGCAGTTCACCGGCGGCGGCGTGGTGCACGGTCCGCAGCCCCGCTCCTACGCGCAGCGGACGCCCAAGAAGATGAAGGCCGCCGCGCTGCGCGGCGCGCTGTCGGACCGGGCCCGTCACGGCCGCGTCCACGTGGTCGACTCGCTGGTCGGCGGCGACGTGCCCAGGACCAAGGACGCCGTGGCCGCGCTGGCCGCGGTGACCGGGGCAGCCGCGCACGTGCTCGTCGTGGCGCTGGCCGCCGACACGGTGACCTGGCGCAGCCTGCGCAATGTCCACGGCGTGCACCTGATCGACGCCGGCCAGCTCAACACCTATGACGTCCTGGTCAGCGATCACGTGGTCTTCATCCAGGCTGCCCTGGACAGCTTCGTGGCCCGGGCCGCCAGGCCGGTCATCGCAGGAAGGCGCCCAGCCGTGAACAAGATCACCAACCCGCGCGACATCCTCATCCGGCCGGTCATCTCCGAGAAGAGCTACCGGCTGGCCGACGATGGCAAGTACACGTTCATCGTCGCCCCGGGCACCAACAAGACCCAGATCCGGCAGGCCGTCGAGGCGGTCTTCGGGGTCAAGGTCACCGGCGTCAACACGGCCAACCGGCAGGGCAAGCGGCGCCGGACCCGGTTCGGCTGGGGCAAGCGGCCGGACACCAAGCGCGCCATCGTCAGCCTCGCCGCGGGCGAGCGGATCGATATCTTCGGCGGTCCGGTCAGCTAGCCGGGCGATCATAGGAGCTTGAGCACATGGGCATCCGCAAGTACAAGCCGACGACCCCCGGCAGGCGAGGGGCCAGCGGCGCCGACTTCTCCGAGGTCACGCGCAGTGAGCCGGAGAAGTCCCTGGTGCGCCCCCTGCACGGGACCGGCGGCCGCAACGTGCACGGCCGGATCACCACCCGGCACCAGGGCGGCGGGCACAAGCGCGCCTACCGGCTGATCGATTTCCGCCGGGCGGACAAGGACGGCGTGCCGGCCAGGGTCGCGCACATCGAGTACGACCCGAACCGCACCTCGCGGATCGCGCTGCTGCACTACGCGGACGGCGAGAAGCGCTACATCCTCGCCCCCCAGGGACTCAAGCAGGGTGACCGGATCGAGAACGGCCCGGGCGCGGACATCAAGGCGGGCAACTGCCTGCCGCTGCGCAACATCCCGACCGGCACCGTGGTGCACGCCATCGAGCTTCGCCCCGGCGGCGGGGCCAAGATCGCCCGCTCGGCCGGCTCGGGCGTCCAGCTGCTGGCCAAGGAGGGCAAGTACGCGCAGCTGCGCATGCCCTCGGGCGAGATCCGGCGGGTCGACGTGAGCTGCCGGGCCACGGTGGGCGAGGTCGGTAACTCCGAGCAGGGCAACATCAAGCTCGGCAAGGCGGGCCGCAGCCGGTGGAAGGGCCGCCGGCCGACCGTCCGCGGCGTGGCCATGAACCCGATCGACCATCCGCTGGGCGGCGGCGAGGGCAAGACCTCCGGCGGCCGGCACCCGGTCAGCCCGTGGGGCAAGCCCGAGGGCCGCACCCGCCCGGCGCATAAGCCGAGCGACCAGCTCATCTCCCGTCGGCGCGGCAAGAAGAAGCGGTAGGAGCACCTGACCATGCCTCGTAGCCTGAAGAAGGGCCCGTTCGTGGACGACCACCTGATGAAGAAGGTGGACACGCAGAACGACAAGGGCACCAAGAACGTGATCAAGACCTGGTCGCGCCGCTCGATGATCGTCCCGGCCATGCTCGGCCACACGATCGCCGTGCATGACGGTCGCAAGCACGTGCCGGTGTTCGTCACCGAAGCGATGGTCGGTCACAAGCTCGGCGAGTTCGCTCCCACCCGGACGTTCCGCAGCCATGTGCGGGACGACCGGCGGAGCCGACGGTAGCGAAAGCGAGAGTAGACAGCCATGGAAGCAAGGGCCAAGGCGCGCTACGTGCGCGTCACCCCGCGCAAGGCCCGCCGAGTGGTGGACCTGATCCGCGGGATGCCCGCCGATGAGGCACAGGCTGCGCTGGCCTTCGCGCCGCAGGCGGCGAGCGACCCGGTGGGCAAGGTGCTGGCTAGCGCCATCGCCAACGCCGGGCAGAACCGGCCGGTGGACGCCAGCTCGCTGGTGGTCAGCCGGGCCTGGGTGGATGAGGGGCCGACGCTCAAGCGGTTCCGGCCCCGCGCCCAGGGCCGCGGCTACCGCATCCTGAAGCGCACCAGCCACATCACCGTGATCGTCTCCGATGACGGTGCGCCGCAGGCCGCCGGCCGGAGCGGCACGCGCAGCGGCGCTTCGGGCAGAAGGGGAGGGACCCGCTAGTGGGACAGAAGGTGAACCCGCACGGGTTCCGGCTGGGCATCACCGCCGACTTCAAGAGCCGGTGGTACGCCGACAAGCTGTATAAGGACTACGTCGCCGAGGACGTGGCCATCCGGCGCATGCTGCAGCGCGGCATGGAGCGGGCGGGCATCTCCAAGGTCGAGATCGAGCGGACCATGGACCGCGTCCGGGTCGACATCCACACCGCCCGGCCGGGCATCGTCATCGGCCGCCGCGGCGCGGAGGCCGACCGGATCCGCGGTGACCTGGAGAAGCTGACCAGCAAGCAGATTCAGCTCAACATCCTCGAGGTGAAGAACCCCGAGATCGACGCCCAGCTCGTGGCGCAGGGCGTGGCCGAGCAGCTGTCCAGCCGGGTCTCGTTCCGCCGGGCCATGCGCAAGGCCATGCAGACCGCCATGAAGGGCGGCGCCAAGGGCATCCGGGTGCAGTGCGCCGGGCGCCTGGGCGGCGCCGAGATGTCGCGCTCGGAGTTCTACCGCGAGGGCCGGGTCCCGCTGCACACGCTGCGCGCGGACATCGACTACGGGTTCTACGAGGCGCGCACCACGTTCGGCCGGATCGGCGTGAAGGTCTGGATCTACCGTGGCGAGGCACCGCACACCCGGGCCGAGCGTGAGGCCGCCGCGGCCGCGCTGCGCGCGGGCCAGCGGCCCGGCGGCGCGGGTGGCGGCCGGGACCGTGACCGGGGCGGCGACCGCCCGCCGGCCCGCAGGCGGGGCGGCGACCGGCCGGACCGCGGCGGTGACCGCGACCGCGGTGACCGCGGTGGCGACCGCGCCGCGGCCGCCGCGGCGCGGCGCCCGCCGCGCCGCCCGCCGAGGCGCCCGCGGCCGAGTCTGCTCCGGCGGCGACGCCGGGCGGGGAGGGTTAACCATGCTGATCCCACGGCGGGTCAAGCACCGCAAGCAGCACCGGCCGGACCGGCACGGCGCCGCCAAGGGGGGCACCCGGGTGACGTTCGGCGAGTACGGCATCCAGGCGGTCGAGCACTCCTACGTGACCAACCGGCAGATTGAGGCCGCCCGTATCGCCATGACCCGGCACATCCGGCGTGGCGGCAAGGTGTGGATCACGATCTACCCCGACCGGCCGCTGACCAAGAAGCCGGCCGAGACCCGGATGGGCTCGGGCAAGGGCGCGCCGGAGTGGTGGGTGGCCAACGTCAAGCCGGGCCGGGTCATGTTCGAGCTGTCCGGCGTGCAGGAGGACGTTGCCCGCGAGGCCCTGCGCCGCGCGATGCACAAACTGCCCATGAAGTGCAAGTTCGTCAAGCGAGAGACCGGGGAGGCGTGATGGCCAAGGGACTGGCAGCCGCCGACCTCCGCACCTCGACCGAGGAAGAGCTGAACTTCAAGCTGGCCGAGGCCAAGATCGAGCTGTTCAATCTCCGCTTCCAGGCGGCCACCGGCCAGCTGGAGAGCCACGGACGGCTCCGCGCCGTGCGCCGGGAGATCGCGCGCATCTACACCGTGAAGCGGGAGCGCGAGCTCGGCATCGTGCGGATGGAAGAGGAGGCGGACACCGATGAGTGAGCCCAGCGTGACGGGCACCGCGGCCGAGCCCGGCGGAGAGGCCGGACTGTCCCGCGGCTACCGCAAGGTCCGCGAGGGCCTGGTGGTCAGCGACAAGATGGACAAGACCGTCATTGTCGAGGTGGAAGACCGGGTCAAGCACCCCAAGTACGGCAAGGTCATCCGCCGTACGAAGCGGTACCAGGCACACGATGGCGAGAACGCCTGCGGCGTTGGCGACCGGGTGCTGCTGATGGAGACCCGCCCGCTGTCGGCGACCAAGCGCTGGCGCGTCGCGGAGATCTTGGAGAAGGCGAAGTAGCCAGCCGGCCCTCCGCCCGGCCCTGCCGGGCGGGCGCGTGACAAGCAGGAGTTGACGTGATCCAGCAGGAGTCGCGGCTCAAGGTCGCCGACAACACGGGAGCCAAGGAGATCTTGTGCATCCGCGTGCTCGGCGGCTCGAGCAGGCGATACGCGGGCATCGGCGATGTCATCGTCGCCACCGTCAAGGATGCCCTCCCCGGTGCCGGGGTGAAGAAGGGCGACGTCGTCAAGGCAGTCGTCGTGCGCACCCGCAAGGAGCGGCGCCGCGGCGACGGGTCTTACATCCGCTTCGATGAGAACGCGGCCGTGCTGATCCGGGACGGCGGGGACCCGCGCGGCACCCGCATCTTCGGCCCGGTCGGCCGGGAACTGCGCGAGAAGCGGTTCATGCGGATCATCTCGCTGGCGCCGGAGGTGCTGTGATGAAGATCAAGAAGGGCGATCACGTGCGGTGACCACGGGCAAGGACCGCGGTCGCGAGGGCACGGTGATCCTCGTCTACCGGGACCGGCAGAAGGTGCTGGTCCAGGGCGTCAACATGATCCGCAAGAACACCAAGGTGGACTACCAGGGACGGCGCGGCGCCAAGGAGGGCGGCATCGTCACCCAGGAGGCCCCGATCCACGTCAGCAACGTGCGGCTGATCGACCCGGACACCAAGAAGCCGACCCGGGTCGGCTACCGCATGGACGAGAACGACAAGAAGGTCCGGGTCTCCCGGGCCAGCGGTAAGGACATCTGATGAGCCACCGCAACCGTCGCTGAGCGGCACCGTCGCCGCGCCTCCTGAAGCAGCGCTACCTGGACGAGATCGCTTCGGCCATGCGCGAGGAGTTCGCCTACCCCAACGTGATGCAGATCCCCACGCTGACCAAGATCGCGGTCAACATGGGCGTCGGCGAGGCCGCGCGGGATGCCAAGCTGATCGACGGCGCCGTCCGCGACCTGGCCATCATCACCGGCCAGAAGCCCGCGGTGGCCCGGGCGCGGAAGTCCATCGCCCAGTTCAAGCTGCGCGAGGGCATGCCGATCGGCGCGCACGTCACGCTGCGCGGCGACCGGATGTGGGAGTTCTGCGACCGGCTGCTGTCGATCGCCCTGCCCCGGATCCGGGACTTCCGCGGCCTGTCCGACCGCCAGTTCGACGGCCGCGGGAACTACACCTTCGGCCTGACCGAGCAGCTGATGTTCCACGAGATCGACCCCGATCAGGTGGACCGCCAGCGCGGCATGGACGTGACCGTGGTCACGTCCGCCACCACCGACGCCGAGGGCCGCGCGCTGCTGCGGCGGCTCGGCTTCCCGTTCAAGGAGAACTGACCCGTGGCGAAGAAGAGCCTCATCGCCAAGGCCAAGCGCACCCCCAAGTTCGAGGTGCGCGGCTACACGCGGTGCTCCCGGTGCGGGCGGCCCCGCGCTGTCTACCGCCGGTTCGGCCTGTGCCGGATCTGCTTCCGGACGATGGCGCACCGGGGCGAACTGCCCGGCATCACCAAGTCCAGCTGGTAATACCAACCCAGGGCGCGACTCGCGCCCACGACCACGCCGAAGGTCCGGACGGTGGCTGTGCTGCACAGCACACGGCACCGGCGGAAACCACGGCGAGGAGGGCCCTCAGGCCATGACCATGACCGACCCGGTCGCAGACATGCTGACCAGGCTTCGCAACGCCAACTCGGCGTATCACGACGACGTCGCCATGCCGCACTCCAAGATCAAGGTGCACATCGCCGAGATCCTCCAGCAGGAGGGCTACATCTCCGGCTTCCGCGTCGAGGACGCCGAGGTGGGCCGGAAGCTCGTGATCGCGCTGAAGTTCGGCCCGAGCCGGGAGCGCTCGATCGCGGGCATCAAGCGGGTGTCGAAGCCGGGGCTGCGGGTCTACGCCCGCAAGGACAACCTGCCGCGCGTGCTCGGCGGCCTGGGTGTCGCGATCCTCTCGACATCCTCCGGGCTGATGACCGACAAGCAGGCCAAAAAGCAGGGCGTGGGCGGGGAAGTCCTCGCTTTCGTCTGGTAGGGGAGCCAGCTATGTCACGAATCGGACGGATGCCCGTCACCGTGCCCAGCGGCGTCGAGGTCACCATCAGCGGCCGCGACGTCACGGTCAAGGGTCCGAAGGGCACCCTGAGCCTGGCGGTTGTCGGCGCCCATCGAGGTCGCCCAGGACAGCGGCGTCATCACCGTCACCCGGCCCAGCGACGAGGGCGAGATCCGCGCGCTGCACGGGCTGTCCCGCTCGCTGATCGCCAACATGGTGACCGGCGTGACCGAGGGCTACCGCAAGACCCTGGAGATCGTCGGGGTCGGCTACCGGGTTCAGGCCAGAGGCAAGGACCTGGAGTTCGCGCTCGGGCTTCAGCCACCCGGTCCCGGTGCCCGCGCCCGAGGGGATCACCTTCCGGGTCGAGACGCCGACCCGGTTCATCGTCGAGGGCATCGACAAGCAGCAGGTCGGCGAGGTCGCCGCCAACATCCGCAAGCTTCGCAAGCCCGACCCGTACAAGGGCAAGGGCGTGCGGTACCAGGGTGAGCAGATCCGCCGCAAGGTCGGGAAGGCTGGGAAGTAAGGCATGGCTGGCATGAAGACCCGGGCACACGGGCACGTCACCGGCCGGACTGCCGCGCGGATCTCCGCCCGGCAGCGGCGTCACCTGCGGGTCCGCAAGAAGATCGAGGGCAGCCAGGCGCGGCCCCGGCTCGTGGTGACCCGCTCGGCCCGCAACACGTTCGCGCAGCTCATCGACGACGTGGCCGGCGTCACGCTGGCCTCCGCGTCGACCCTGGAAGCGGATATCCGCGGGGCCGAGGCGGACAAGACCGCCAAGGCCCGCCGGGTCGGCGCGCTGCTCGCGGAGCGGGCCGGCGCGGCCGGCATCACCGCGGCGGTGTTCGACCGCGGCGGCAGCGCCTATCACGGCCGGGTCGCGGCGCTCGCCGACGGCGCGCGGGAAGGCGGGCTGGACCTATGAGGCCCGGACCAGAACTACGGAAGAAGGCAAGCTAATGGCACCAGCACCGCGGCGCGGCGGCACCGGGTCCGGCGGCAGCGGCGGCGGCAGTGGCGAGCGGCGTAACCGCCGTGACGACGGCCGCGGTGGCGCCACCGACAAGGGCAATGCCTACCTGGAGCGCGTCGTCACGATCAACCGAGTGGCCAAGGTCGTGCAGGGCGGCCGCCGGTTCAGCTTCACCGCGCTGGTCGTGGTGGGCGACGGCAACGGCATGGTCGGCGTCGGATACGGCAAGGCCAAGGAGGTGCCCGCGGCCATCGCCAAGGGCGTCGAGGCGGCCAAGAAGGGCTTCTTCCGGGTGCCCCGGATCGCCGGCACGATCCCGCACACCGTGCAGGGCGAGGAGGCGGCCGGCGTGGTCCTGCTCAAGCCGGCCAGCCCCGGTACCGGCGTGATCGCCGGCGGCCCGGTGCGCGCCGTGCTGGAGTGCGCGGGCATCCACGACGTCCTGTCCCGGTCGCTCGGCTCGTCCAACCCGATCAACGTGGTGCACGCGACGGTAGCCGCGCTCAAGGGCCTGAGCCGGCCCGAGGAGATCGCGGCCCGGCGCGGGCTGCCGATCGAGCACGTCGCCCCGGCGGCCATGCTCCGGGCGCGGGCCGCTGCCGCCGGCGTGGCCGCCTCCGGCGCCCGGCCGACAACAGCTGAGGAGCGGTGACATGGCAGACCTGAAGGTCACCCAGACCAAGTCCAAGATCGGCGGCACCCGGGCGCAGCGGGAGTCGCTGCGCTCGCTGGGCCTGCACCGGATCGGCGAGACCGTCGTGCAGCCGGACCGGCCGGAGATCCGCGGCATGATCCAGGTGGTCCGCCACCTGGTGACCGTGGAGGAGGTTAACTAGCGATGGCAGCCAGCGACAGCACCACGGGCAGCGACAGCACCACGGGCAGCGATAACACCCCGGGCGGCCAGGCGGGCCTGAAGATCCACCACCTGCGCCCCGCGCCGGGTGCCCGGAAGGCCAAGACCCGGGTCGGCCGCGGCGAGGCGTCCAAGGGCAAGACCGCGGGCCGCGGCACCAAGGGCAGCAAGGCCCGGGCGCAGGTGCCCGAGTCGTTCGAGGGCGGCCAGATGCCGCTGCACCGGCGGCTGCCCAAGCTCAAGGGCTTCTCCAACCGCCCGGTTCAAGACCACCTACCAGGTGGTGAACATCGACCGGCTGTCCGCCCTGTACCCGGCGGGCGGCGACGTGACCCCGGAGGACCTGGTGGCCAAGGGCGCCGTCCGTCCGGGCGAGCTGGTCAAGGTCCTGGGCCAGGGCGAGACGGACAGCGCGCTGCGGGTGACCGCGCACGCGTTCTCGGCGTCCGCGCGGGCGAAGATCACCGCGGCGGGCGGGTCCGTTACCGAATTGTGAGATGAGAACCCATCCGCTCCCTGCCCGGGTCAGCTGCCGCTGGCCCGGGCAGGTGCGCGCGGGACGGGGCTGCCGCGGCATGCGGCCTTCGCACGGCCACTGGCGCGTTAGACTTCGGCGCGTGTCACGCTCGCGCTGGTGAGAGCGCGATCACTGGTCCGCGACAGGAGCGGCAGATGACGACAACCCAACGAAGCAGAGGATTGCGCATGCTGACCGCGTTCATCCGGGCTTTCCGGACGCCCGACCTGCGCAAGAAGCTGCTGTTCACGCTCTTCATCATCGCCGTCTTCCGGCTGGGCTCCTCGCTGCCCGCGCCGGGCGTCTCGCAGAAGGCCGTGGACGACCTGCCGAGGCCACCTCGGCCCATGGCGCCAGCCTGTTCCAGCTGGTCAACTTGTTCAGCGGCGGGTCGCTGCTGAAGCTGACGGTCTTCGCGCTCGGCATCATGCCGTACATCACCGCCAGCATCATCCTGCAGCTGCTGGCCGTGGTCATCCCGCGGCTGGAGACGCTGCGCCAGGAGGGCCAGGCCGGCCAGGCGCGGATCACCCAGTACACCCGCTACCTGACCATCGGGCTGGCCATCCTCCAGTCGACCGGCATCATCGCGCTGGCCAAGTCCGGCAACCTGATCCCCGGCTGCACCGCACACGCTGATCCCGAACCCGTCGGTGTTCACCATCGGCACCATCGTCATCTGCATGACCGCCGGCACCGCCGTGATCATGTGGCTGGGCGAGCTGATCACCGACCGGGGCGTCGGCAACGGCATGTCGCTGATGATCTTCACCCAGGTCATCGCGGTCATCCCCGGCGAGATGGAAGCCATCTACGAGCAGCACGCACGCGTTCGTGTTCGGCCTCGTGGTCCGGTCGTCGGCATCGCCATCATCGCCTTCGTCGCGCTGATGGAGCAGGCCCAGCGCCGGATCCCGGTCCAGTACGCCAAGAGGATGGTCGGCCGCCGGATGTACGGCGGGACATCGACCTACATCCCGCTCAAGGTCAACCAGGCGGGCGTCATCCCGGTCATCTTCGCGTCGTCCCTGCTCTACATCCCGCAGCTGGCCGCTCAGCTGTTCGGCAACGCCAACGGCAAGACCGTGCCGGCCTGGGTGACCGTGGGTGACCGCCAACCTGGTCCAGCAGAACACGGCGATCTACGGGCTGACGTTCTTCGTGCTCATCGTCTTCTTCACCTACTTCTACGTGTCGATCACCTTCAATCCCGACTGAGGTGGCCGACAACATGAAGAAGTACGGCGGCTTCATTCCCGGCATCCGGCCGGGCGGGCCGACGGCCGGGTACCTGAGCTACGTGCTCAGCCGGCTTACCTCGGCAGGCTCGCTGTACCTGGGCCTGGTCGCGCTGATCCCGGTCATCGCGCTCGGGCTGCTCAAGGCGAACACGCAGTTCCCGCTGGGCGGCACGAGCATCATGATCGCGGTGGGCGTCGGCCTGGACACCGTGAAGCAGATCGAGAGCCAGCTGCAGCAGCGCAACTATGAGGGCTTCCTGCGATAGTGCGCCTGGTCCTCGTCGGGCCCCCCGGTGCGGGCAAGGGGACACAGGCCCAGTTCATCTCCTCGAACCTGTCGATCCCGAAGATTTCGACAGGTGACATCTTCCGGTACAACGTCAGCACCGGCACCGAGCTAGGCCGCCAGGCCAGGGCGTTCATGGACCGGGGCGACCTGGTCCCGGACGAGGTGACGATCGCCATGGTCAGCTCCCGGCTGCAGGAGGACGACGCCCAGGTCGGCTTCCTGCTGGACGGCTTCCCGCGCACCGTCCCGCAGGCCGAGACGCTGAAGAAGATGCTGTCCGAGTGGGATACCCGGCTCGACATCGTGCTGGAGCTGGTCGTGGACGACGACGAGGTGGTCCGGCGGCTGTCGGGCCGCCGGACCTGCCGCAAATGCGGCCGGATCTGGCACGTGGTGTTCGACCCGCCGGCCCGGCCCGGCACCTGCGACGAGTGCGGCGGCGAGCTATTCCAGCGCGACGACGACCAGGAGGAGACGATCCGGCACCGGCTGGATGTTTACCAGCAGCAGACCCGGCCGCTGATCGCCTTTTACGCGGATGAGGGCACGCTGCTGGGCATCGACGCCACCGGCCCGGTGGAGGAGATCACCGACCGGGCGATGAGCGCACTGCGGCGGTTTGTCCGCTGACCACGCCGAGCCGTGACCGAGGTAACTTTAGAGGGGAGCCCGGGAGGCGGAATGCGGCGCAGGCGCGAATGGTCGATTGAGGTCAAGACGCCCGCGCAGCTTGCCCGGATGCGGGCCGCCGGGCTGGTCGTGGCCGACGCGCTGCCGCGCCGCCGCGGCGGCCGTCGAGCCGGGCGTCAGCACCGCCGAGCTAGACGCGATAGCCGCCCGGCAGATCCGCGAGGCCGGCGCCGGTGCCGTCGTTCCTGGGCTATCACGGGTACCCGGCCACGATCTGCACCTCGGTCAACGACCAGGTCGTGCACGGCATCCCCAGCCCGGAGGCCATGCTGGCGGCCGGCGACCTGATCTCCATCGACTGCGGGGCCATCGTGGACGGCTGGCACGGCGACGCGGCCGTCACGGTCGCCGTCGGCCCGGTGCGGGCTGAGCTCACCGCCCTGCTGGACGCCTGCGAGACGGCCCTGTGGCAGGGGCTGGCCCGGGCCGAGCCGGGCGCCCGGCTGACCGACATCAGCGCGGCGGTGGAGGCCGCGGCCCGGGCCGCCGGGCCGTTCGGGATCGTGGAGGACTACACCGGGCACGGCATCGGCACGGCGATGCACATGGACCCGCCGGTCCCCAACTACGGCCGGCCGGGCCGCGGTCCGGTGCTGACCGAGGGGATGGCCCTGGCCATCGAGCCGATGCTGGTGCTGGGCGACCCGGAGACCGACGTCCTGGACGACGGCTGGACGGTGGTCACCAGCGACGGGTCGTGGGCGGCCCACTTCGAGCACACCGTCGCGATCACCGCTGACGGCCCGTGGGTGCTGACCGCCGTCGACGGCGGCGCCGCCGGCCTGGCCCGGGTGCGCGCCGGCCAGCCCGGCCGCCGCCGGGACGGCCGGGAGGACCTGATGGCCTCCGACCCGCGGATCCGGGCGTCCGACAACGACCGGGACAAGACCGCCTCGCTGCTGCGCGAGCACCACGCGGCCGGGCGGCTGCACCGCCGAGGAGTTCAACGACCGGCTGGACAAGACGTTCGCCGCCAAGACCCTGGGCGAACTGGACGACCTGCTGTCCGATCTGCCCAGCATTGACCTGTACCGGCTGCCCGACCACGGCCTGCCCCGGCGGCACGGTGCCCGGCAGCGAGTCCCATCTCGCCGCGATGGCCTCGGCGGCGGGCGCGGTGGCCCGCCCGCACGGCCGGTTCTCGCCCGGATGGCAGGCGGCCTGGGGCTCGTGGCTCAGCATCTCGGCCGTGCTGATCGTGATCTGGGTGCTGGCCGGGATGGGCTACCCGTGGTTCGCCTGGATCGTCGGCCCGTGGGGCGCCCTGCTGCTAGCCCGCTGGATATCGGGCGGCCACCCCGATGGCGGGGGACCCCGGGGCACGGCCACGGCCAGCCGCACGTCCGCGGTGAGCACAAGGAGGAACTGCCCTGGGACCACAAGCCGGACCAGTCGGACGGCTCCGCCGCAGTAATCCGCCCGGTAATCCGCCCGGTAACCGGGCAGGACGGGAGCGGCCGGGAATTTCCGGCTGGCCCGGGTGGTTGGCACGATCACGAACGGGGCGGCAGGCCGGCGGCCCGGTTCGCAATGCCTGAAGGTCTGAAGTACACTTTCCCTGGCCCGTCTGCTGCTCAGCGTGCGGTTTTTGCTGAAGCCAGGGGCCGCCTGAATCCGTCTGGGTGCGCGAGCACGTGAGCCGGATCGCGGGGAAAGCCACCGATGACCGATGGGCTGGCCACGGCACGGCCGGACGGTTCGCCGGACGTGGCCACGCACAGCACGAGTACGTGACCACATACGAGTAGCACCAGCTAGCACGCGAGAACCGGCAGGCTAGCCGAGCAGTGAAGCGCGGAGGATATGCCCAAGAAAGACGGCGCCATCGAGATCGAGGGAACGGTCGTGGAGTCGCTCCCGAACGCCTTCTTCCGAGTGGAGCTGGACAACGGGCACAAAGTCCTAGCTCACATCAGCGGCAAGATGCGGATGCACTACATCCGGATCCTGCCCGATGACCGGGTCGTCGTGGAGCTCAGCCCCTACGACCTCAGTCGCGGGCGGATCGTCTACCGGTACAAGTAACGAGCTGACGGTGCGCGGGCCGGACACGCCCGGCCCCGAGCGCCTGAGGAGACCCACAATGAAGGTCAAGCCGAGTGTGAAGAAGATCTGCAGCAAGTGCCGGATCATTCGCCGGCATGGCCGGGTCATGGTCATCTGCTCTGACCCGCGGCACAAGCAGCGGCAGGGCTGACCTAGGCCCGAGCTAGTTAGCACGCACCGCAACCCCTTGCCGCCCCTGGCGACAAGGGGAGCACCCCCGGGAGGAGGCCGGGGCCGCGCCCGGGCAGGGACGCGGAAGCGGCGCGCAGGACCTCCCCATGCAAAAGGAGAACTGCCCGCGATGGCTCGCCTTGTCGGCGTTGACCTGCCGCGTGAGAAGCGGCTTGAGGTCGCTCTCACCTACATCTTACGGAATCGGCCGGACCCGCGCGTTCGAGACCCTGAACGCCACTGGCGTCAGCGGCGACACCCGGGTGCACCGAGCTCAGCGAGGACGACCTCGTCCGCCTCCGGGACTGGATCGAGGCCAACTACAAGGTCGAGGGTGACCTCCGCCGTGAGGTGCAGGCCGATATCCGCCGCAAGGTCGAGATCGGCTGCTACCAGGGCATCCGGCACCGCCGGGGGCTGCCCGTGCACGGCCAGCGCACGCAGACCAACGCCCGCACCCGCAAGGGCAAGAAGAAGACCGTGGCTGGCAAGAAGAAGGCCGGCAAGAAGTAGTCCCATGCCGGGTCCGCAGCGCGGCATCTCCAGCGGACCGATCACCTCCAGGTAGAGGAGCAGAATGCCTCCCAAGAGCCGTACCGCGGGCGCCGCCAAGAAGGTGCGCCGCAAGGAACGCAAGAACATCGCGCACGGGCACGCCCACATCAAGAGCACGTTCAACAACACCATCGTGTCGATCACCGACCCCGGCGGCAGCGTCATCTCCTGGGCGTCATCCGGCCAGGTGGGCTTCAAGGGCTCGCGCAAGTCCACGCCGTTCGCCGCGCAGATGGCAGCCGAGGCCGCGGCCCGGCGGGCGATGGAGCACGGGATGCGCAAGGTCGACGTGTTCGTCAAGGGCCCGGGCTCCGGCCGCGAGACGGCCATCCGGTCGCTGCAGGCCACCGGCCTGGAGGTGGGCTCGATCCAGGACGTCACCCCGGTTCCGCACAATGGCTGCCGGCCGCCGAAGCGGCGCCGGGTCTGAGGAGTTAGCCGACTACATGGCTCGATACACCGGTGCCGGACTGCAAGCGCTGCCGCCGCGAGAAGACCAAGCTGTTCCTGAAGGGCGCCAAGTGCGACAGCCCGAAGTGCCCGATCGAGATCCGGCCCTACCCGCCGGGCGAGCACGGCCGTAACCGGCCCAAGGAGAGCGAGTACCTGCTCCAGGTCCGGGAGAAGCAGAAGGCCCGCCGCATCTACGGCGTCCTCGAGAAGCAGTTCCACAACTACTACGAGGAAGCCGCCCGCAAGCGCGGCAAGACCGGCGAGGTGCTGCTCCAGATCCTGGAGAGCCGCCTGGACAACGTCGTCTACCGGGCGGGCTTCGCCAAGAGCCGCGACATGGCCCGCCAGCTTGTCGGCCACGGCCACGTCCTGGTCAACGGCCGCAAGGTCGACATCCCCTCCTACCGGGTGAGCGACAGCGACATCGTCGAGGTGGCCGAGAAGTCGCGCGAGCTGACCCCGTTCGTGGTGGCCCGGGCCGAGGCGGGGGATCGCCCCACGCCGGCCTGGATCGAGGTCATCCCGGACAAGATGCGCGTGCTGGTGCACACCCTCCCGGTCCGGGCGCAGATCGACACCCTGGTCCAGGAGCAGCTCATCGTCGAGTACTACACGAAGTAAAGCAGATACGAGCGGCGCGGCTGTCGCCGCCTGGCGGTGCCGCGCAGTCGTGCTGTCATATAGCGGGCAGCGCGGAAAGGAATGACCATGCTCATCGCCCAGCGTCCGAGCCTGACCGAGGACCAGGTCAGCGAGTTCCGGTCGCGGTTCGTCGTCGAGCCGCTCGAGCCGGGATTCGGCTACACCATCGGTAACTCGCTCCGCCGCACGCTGCTGTCGTCGATCCCCGGTGCCGCCGTTACCAGCATCCGGATCGAGGGCGTGCTCCACGAGTTCTCCACCGTTCCCGGCGTCACCGAGGACGTGACCGACATCATCCTGAACCTCAAGGAGCTGGTGGTCTCGTCCGAGCACGACGAGCCCATGCACATGTACCTGCGCAAGCAGGGGCCGGGGCCGGTCACCGCGGCGGACATCGCGCCGCCGGCGGGCCTGGAGGTGCACAACCCCGAGCTGCACATCGCCACGCTGAACGGCAAGGGCAAGCTGGAGATGGAGCTGACCGTCGAGCGCGGTCGCGGCTACGTCTCCGCCGCCCAGAACAAGCAGCCGGGGCAGGAGATCGGCCGGATCCCGATCGACTCCATCTACTCGCCCGTCATGCGGGTCACCTACAAGGTCGAGGCCACCCGCGTCGAGCAGCGGACCGACTTCGACCGGCTCATCCTGGACGTCGAGACCAAGCCGTGCATGCGGCCGCGGGACGCGGTGGCGAGCGCGGGCAAGACCCTGGTCGAGCTGTTCGGGCTGGCCCGGGAGCTGAACGTCGACGCCGAGGGCATCGACATCGGCCCGTCGCCGACGGACGCGGCGCTGGCGGCCGACCTGGCCCTGGCGATCGAGGAGCTGAACCTGACGGTCCGCTCCTACAACTGCCTCAAGCGCGAGGGCATCCACACCGTGGGCGAGCTTGTCGCCCGCAGCGAGCAGGACCTGCTGGACATCCGCAACTTCGGCGCCAAGTCGATCGAGGAAGTCAAGCAGAAGCTGATCGAGATGAACCTGGCGCTCAAGGACTCCCCGCCCGGGTTCGACCCGGGCACGGCCGCGGACAGCTACGGGGCCGATGATGACGACAGTTACGTCGAAACCGAGCAGTACTGACGGGCTCAGACGGCCCGCACGGTAGTAAACCGAGGAGAACTCTTCCATGCCCACGCCCACCAAAGGCGCGCGACTCGGCGGCAGCTCGGCCCATCAGCGGCACATGCTGGCGAACCTTGCCACCGCGCTGTTCGAGCACGGCAAGATCACCACGACCGAGGCGCGGGCGCGCCGGCTGCGGCCGTACGCCGAGCGCCTGATCACCTTCGCCAAGCGAGGTGACCTGCACGCCCGGCGCCAGGTGCTGTCGGTCGTGACGGACAAGAGCGTGGTGCACACGCTGTTCGCCGACATCGGGCCGAGCTTCGCCACCCGTGACGGCGGCTACACCCGGATCACCAAGGTCGGTCCCCGCAAGGGCGACAACGCCGCCCTGGCCGTGATCGAGCTGGTCCGCGAGGAGCCGGACGCCAAGCCGCGCCGTCGCCGCGCCCGCCGGACCCCGGCCGCCGCGGCCCCGGCGGCCCGCTGCCGGTCGCGGCGCCAAGGCGGCTGCCGCGACCGACGAGGCCGTGGCCGAAGCACCGGAGACCGAGGCTCCCGAGGCTGAGGCCCCCGAGGCCGAGATCCCCGAGACCGAGGCCACCACGGCCGAGGACGACCGCGCGACGAGTCGACCGAGGCCGAGGCCCCGGCGGCGGACGCCGAGGACGACGAGGCCAAGGACGAACAGTCAGGCGGCCCCTGACCCGGCTGGCCCGGGTCAGGGCGGCCGCTGGTCCGGCTCCGCCTGGACCTGGCCTACGACGGCGCCGCGTTCCACGGCTGGGCCAGCCAGCGCGGCCAGCGGACCGTCCAGCAGGCCGTCGAGGACGCCCTCGGCCGCCTGCTGCGCCCTGACTCCGCCGCCCGCCCTGACCGTGGCCGGCCGGACCGACGCCGGCGTGCACGCGCGCGGCCAGGTCGCCCACGCTGACGTGCCCGCCGCCGCCTGGGGCCGGGTCGCCGTCGCCGCCCTGCGGCGCCTCGGCGGGCTGCTGCCCGACGACGTCCGGGTCCGCGCCATCGCTCCCGCGCCGGACGGCTTCGACGCCCGGTTCTCCGCCCTGTGGCGCCGCTACTCCTACCGGGTCTGCGACGACCCCGCCGCGCTCGACCCGCTGCGCCGCGCGCGACACCCTGGCCCACCCCCGCCCCCTGGACCCGAGCCGGATGAACGAGGCCGCTCGCCGCTGCCTGGGCGAGCACGACTTCGCCGCGTTCTGCCGCCGCCGCGAGGCCGCCACCACCGTCCGCACCCTGCTGGACCTGCGCTGGGAGCGCCCCGAGCCCGGCGTCGCGCGTGGCCCGCGTGGTAGCCGACGCCTTCTGCCACAACATGGTCCGCGCCCTGGCCGGCGCCCTGCTGGCGGTCGGCGACGGCAGCCGCCCGCCCGCCTGGGTGGCCGAGGTGCTCACCGCCCGGGTCCGCGACCCGGCCGTCCGCGTCGCCCCGCCGCACCCGCTGTGCCTGGAGGAAGTCCGCTATCCCGCCCCGGCCGACCTGGCCGCCCGGGCCCGGCTGACCCGCCAGCTCCGCGTCATCGGGGATGCGGCCGGGCCAGGGCGGCCGGGACGCTACGGGGTGCCGCTGACCAGGCGGTTGGACAGGCTGACGTTCGCGGTTCCCGCGAATAGCTGGGTCATGAACGTCTTGAGCGCGGCCTGCTGAGCCGGGCTCTTGGGCTGGGCGCCGTTGGTGAACTGGGCCCAGATCAGGATCAGGTAGTGGCCCTTGATCACGGCTTCCTCGACCCCGGTGCCCTGGCCCAGGGTCTTAGTCGGGCCGCTCGGCCCCTCGAAGCTGGGCGATGAAGTCGCCCGCGTCGGCCGCCTTGCCGGCCTGGCACGGCGACGGGCTCGGTGCTGAGGTTGAGCACGCCGATGGTGCCCATGGCCTTCTCGGCGGTGGCCAGGTAACTGGCCCGGACCACCTGGCTGCAGGTGCCGCCCTGGACCGCGGAGGACAGGGCCGCGCCGATGACCGCGGCGGCGCAGTTGGCCCCCGGCTGGCTGGTGGTCCGCAGGAACGACACCCCGTCCAGGGTGAACGTGTCCGGGAACAACTGGGCCACCGTGATCGGCACCGGGTCTGCCTTCCGGGTGGCGATGTGGCCGAACGGCCCCAGTGTCGGGGTGGGCGACGCGGGCGCCAGGCTCGACGGCGCCGCCGCCGGGCTGCTCGCGGTCGGCGCCCCGCCGCCGTGATGCCGGGCCGCGCTGAGCAGGAAGATCACCGCCGTCGCGGCGGCCAGCAGGACAGCGGAGACCGAGATCGTGACGCTGGACGGCATCCGCCGCCCGGACCGGCCCTTCTTCGCCCCGCCCCGGGTCCCGGCGCTCCGCGTCCCGCCAGTCCGCGCGCCGCCGTCCGCGCGCCGCCAGCCCGGCGGCCCGGACGCCCGCCGCCCGCTTGGCCGGCGCGGCCCGTGAGTGCGACCCGCGCCCGCCCGCGGCGCGCCCGTCTGCCTGGTTCCCGTCCGGCCCGGCCAGCAGGCCGCGGCCCCGCCGCCGCGCCGGCGCCGCCCGGCGGCCTGCGGGCCGGTCCAGCCCCGCCGGCCGCCGCGGCCGCGGCCGCCTGCCGACCCGCCAGGCGGCCGGGGCCGCGCGCCGACCGGTCCGCGCGGGCTCGGTCCAGGACCCCCCGTCGAAGCCGCCGTCGATGACCTGCCAGGTCTGCGTGGAGGTGACGTCAGCGGCGGCGTCGTTGACCGCGAGCTGGGAGTAGCCCGGCTCGTACGCGTCATCCCCGCCCGGCCCGTGCGCGCCGCGCGGGTACCCGACGGCGGGGTACTCGCCGGAACCGGCCGCCCCCCCGCCGGCACCGGCCGTCCCGCCGGCACCGGCCGTCCCGCCGGAACCGGCCGCCATCCCGCCGGGCCGGGGGAACCCGGCCGCGGGCCGCTCGCCGGTCAGCGTGCCGGATCGCCCGCCGCGAGTCGCGGCCCGGCGGTTCCAGAGCGCGAACTGCCCGGGCGGGTACAGCGGCGGTGGCTGCCCCGGCGCCGGGGGAAAGCCCCGCACCGGGCCCTGCTGCCGCTGCCGTCCCCGGGTCGGCCAGGCCGCCCGGCGCCCGGCCCGCCCGCGTACGCCCCGGCGCCCCCATAGGTACCGCCGTGAGCAGCGCCGCCCTGGTCAGGGCCGCCGTAGTGGGGTCCGGTGACGCGGTGCCCGCCGGTGCTGCGACCGCCGGCGGCGACCCGCGGCCCGCGGTAGCCGGGGCCGAATACCGACGGCCCGCCCTCGGCGGGCGGGGACGGCTGGGGTCCGGACGCGGACCCGGGGCCGCGCCGGCCGGCCGCATTGTCACCCGGGTGGCGCATGCCGCGAGCGTATCGCCAGGGCCGGGTTTCCCGCTCGCTTTGACCGGTGTAGCAAACGGCCGGTATCCTTACCAGGCGTCCGTGCGTATCGGCATGCCCGTGTGCCCGCCTTGCGGGAGATGAGCTGCGGCCGGTGCCGCGGATTCCCGCGCCAGTGCCTAATCACTGGGCGCGGCTCGTCCCCCGGGACGCGAGTTCAGGGTTTCACGACTCACACGCGAAGGCTCACGACTGTGCGTACATTCAGCCCCAAGGCTGCGGATATCCAGCGTCAGTGGCACGTGATCGACGCCACCGATGTCGTTCTCGGCCGCCTGGCCAGCCAGTCAGCTACCCTGCTGCGCGGTAAGCACAAGCCGATCTTCGCGCCGCACGTCGATACCGGCGATTTCGTCGTCATCATCAACGCGGCCAAGGTCGCGCTGACGGGGAACAAGCTGCACGACAAGAAGGCGTACCGGCACTCGGGCTACCCGGGCGGCCTGCGCGAGGTCTCTTACGCCGATCTCATGGCCAAGAACCCGGAGCGCGCCGTGGAGAAGGCCGTGCGCGGCATGCTCCCGAAGAACACGCTGGGCCGTCACCAGCTCAGCAAGCTCAAGGTCTACGCCGGCCCGGATCACCCGCACCAGGCGCAGCAGCCCGTCCCGTTCGAGATCACCCAGGTCGAGCAGGTCGGCCGGACCGCGTCCCGGTAATCCGGGCGCTCGCAGCAACAGCCGATCAGGAAATACGAGGAAGAGACCGTGGCTGAGCCCACCACTGACGCGCCGCAGGCGGCAACCGACGAGGCCGAGACCCCGCCGGTGTCGGAGTACACCACCCAGACCAGCGACTCCCCGGCCAAGGCCGCGGCCACGCGCCGGCCGGTGGTGACCGGCAATGCCCTGGGCACCGGCCGCCGCAAGGAGGCCATCGCCCGGGTGCGCATCGCCCCCGGCACCGGCCAGTGGAAGATCAACGACCGCGCGCTCGAGGACTACTTCCCGAACAAGGTGCACCAGCAGCTCATCAGCGAGCCGTTCGTGACGCTGGGCGCCGAGGAGCAGTTCGACGTGGTCGCCCGGATCACCGGCGGCGGCGTGACCGGCCAGGCCGGCGCACTCCGGCTGGGCATCGCCCGGGCGCTGATCCTGGTCGACATCGAGAGCCGCCCCGCGCTCAAGCGGGCCGGCTTCCTGACCCGCGACGCCCGGGTCAAGGAGCGCAAGAAGGCCGGCCTGAAGAAGGCCCGCAAGGCGCCGCAGTACTCCAAGCGCTAACCGCGCGGTACCGGGGCAGGGAGGGACCACGGTCAGGGGTAGGGCATGGCGCGGCTGTTTGGCACGGACGGTGTCCGGGGTGTAGCTGGCAGTGAGCTGACGGCTGCCCTGGCGATGGACCTGGCGGCGGCCGCCGCGAGCGTGCTGATCCCCGGGAGCACTCCGGCCCGGCCCCGGGCCGTGGTCGGCCGTGACCCGCGGGCCTCCGGCGAGTTCCTGGAGGCCGCGGTGGTGGCCGGCCTGGCCGCCAGCGGGGTGGACGTGCTCCGGCTGGGCGTGGTACCCACCCCCGCGGTCGCCTACCTCACCCCCGAGCTAGGCGCTGACTTCGGGGTGATGCTGTCGGCCAGCCACAATCCCGCGCCCGATAACGGGATCAAGTTCTTCGCGCGCGGCGGCGTCAAGCTGCCCGACGCGGTCGAGGACGAGATCGAGGCCCGGCTGGCCGCCTGGGGGACCGGCGCCGCGAGCCGCACCGCGGTACCCGGCCAGGGCTTCGGCCGGGTCCGCGACGCCGCCGGGGCGGGCGAGCGGTACGTGGATTACCTGCTGTCCACCCTGCCGGAGCCCGGCGGCCCGCCGCTGGCCGGCCTGCGCGTCGTGGTCGACTGCGCGCACGGGTCGGCGTCCGGGTTCGCCCCGCGGCTGCTGCGCCGGGCGGGCGCTGAGGTGATCGCCATCGGCGCCGAGCCCGACGGGCTGAACATCAACGACGGCTGCGGCTCCACGCACCTGGAGGTGCTGGCCGCGGCGGTGATCGAGCACGGCGCGGACGCCGGCATCGCCCACGACGGCGACGCTGACCGCTGCCTGGCCGTGGACGCCGCCGGGGCGGTGGTGGACGGCGACCAGATCCTGGCCGTCCTGGCCCTGGCCCTGCGCGAGCGCCGGCCGCCTGGCCGGGGACACCGTGGTCGCCACCGTCATGTCCAACCTGGGCTTCCGGCTGGCCATGCGCCAGGCCGGCATCTCGGTGGTGGAGACGCCGGTCGGCGACCGCTACCTGGTGGCGGCCATGCTGGACGGCAAGTACGCGCTCGGCGGCGAGCAGTCCGGCCACGTGATCATGCTCGACCACGCCACCACCGGCGACGGGATGCTGACCGGGCTGCACCTGCTGGCCCGGCTGGCCGCGACCCGGGCCACGATGGCCGACCTGGCCGCGGTGATGACCCGGTACCCGCAGATCCTGGTCAACGTCCGGGGCGTGGACAAGGCCCGCGCGGCGGCGGCCCCGGCGGTGTCGGCGGCGGTGGCCGCCGCCGAGGCCGAGCTGGGCGATTCCGGCCGGGTCCTCATCCGGCCCAGCGGCACCGAGCCGGCCGTCCGGGTGATGGTCGAGGCCGTCGACCCGGGCCAGGCCCGGCGCCTGGCTGACCGCCTGGCCGGGGTCGTCCGCGACCTGGATTAGCAACCGGCTAGCCCGGCCCCGCCGGCCCCTGGCCCGGCCCCTCGGGCAGATCTCAGCCAGGGTGGGTATGTTTCCTCACCCTGATGGTTGAGGTTCCAGACCTTCACGCCTGGCAGTGTCGATCTCACGTGCAGTGATGACCTGTGGGTCATTGCCTGGCGAGGGGGGACACCGGATGGGGGATCAGCGCGCGGCCGGACGACACCACTACGCCGGCCGTGGTGCTCAAGCTCGACCGAACGTCATGCACCACGGCGGGCTCGGGGTGATCCGCAGCCTGGGCCGGATCGGCGTGCCGGTGTACGGCGTGCACGAGGGTCCCGCTGGCTCCCGCCGCCAGCTCACGCTACCTGCACGGCCGGTGCTTCTGGCAGCCCGCCGCGGATGACCCGGCGGCGATCACCGCCGGGCTGGCCCGGCTGGCCGCCCGGATCGGCCGCCCGGCCGTGCTGCTGCCCACCGACGACGCGGGCGCCATCTTCCTGGCCGAGCACGGCGCCGCGCTGCGCCCGTGGTTCATTTTCCCCGACCCGCCCCGTGACCTGCCGCGACAGGTGGCCGGCAAGTTCTCGCTGCACGAGCTGTGCCGCGGACCTCGGCATCCCGGCGCCGGCCGCGGCCGTGCCGCCGAGTCCGCCGCCGACGCCCGCCGGTTCGC
Organism: uncultured Actinomycetota bacterium; assembly: GCA_963731085.1. GTDB lineage: Bacteria > Actinomycetota > Actinomycetes > Streptosporangiales > Streptosporangiaceae > DASUBV01. The sequence continues at coordinate 242,772 of CAVSUF010000014.1, read as the reverse complement.
CGCCGCGTCCGGCTACCCGGTCATCGCCAAGCTGACGACGCCCTGGGCCAGCACCCTGCCCAGCACCTCGATCATCACCACCCCGGCCGGCCTGGCGGACGCCTGGGCGGCCAGCGCGGCGGCCGGGGCCGGGCTGATGCTGCAGGAGTTCATCCCGGGCGGGCCGGGCACCGACTGGTTCTTCCACGGCTACTGCGACGCCACGCTCCGTCTGCCGGCCCGCCTTCACCGGGGTCAAGGAGCGCTCCTATCCGGCGCTATGCCGGGCTGACCAGCCTGGGCCGGGCGGAGCCCAACGACGTCCTGCGCGAGCAGGTCACCACGATGCTAGGCCGCCTCGGCTACCAGGGCCTGCTCGACCTGGACCTGCGCCTGGACCGCCGCGACGGCCAGTACAAGCTGCTCGACTTCAATCCCCGGCTGGGCGCCCAGTTCCGGCTGTTCGCCACCACCGGCGGCGCTCGACCTGGCCACCGCCGCCTACCTGGACCTGACCGGCCAGCCGCTGGCCGAGGCCGGGCAGGCCGCCGGGCGCCGGTTCGTGGTCGAGAACTACGACCCGCTCGGCGCCCTGGCCTACTGGCGGCGCGGCGACCTGAGCCCCCGGTCGTGGCTGGCGTCGCTGGGCGGGATCAGCGAGGCGGCCTGGTTCGCCCGCGATGACCTGCGCCCGTTCGGCCTGATGTGCGCGCGGATGGGCTGGCGCCTGATGGCCGGCCACCGCGCCCCGGCCCCCCGGCCGGGTCAGCGCTTCGCCCCCGGTCGCGCCGCGATACCCCCTTTCAGCAGGAACGCAGCCAGCACGAACGCATCTATCACCGAGGAGGCACGAGCATGAGTGACCCAGTCGACGTCGCCATCGTGGGGGCCGGACCGTACGGGCTGTCCACCGCCGCGCACCTGCGCGGGGCCGGCGTGAGCTGCCGGCAGTTCGGGCTGCCCATGCGGCTGTGGCGCGAGGCCATGCCGCGCGGCATGTTCCTCAAGTCGCAGGGCTTCGCCTCGAACCTGTCCGACCCCGGGCGCAGCCACACGCTGGACGCGTTCTGCGCCAAGACCGGTCACCCGTACGCCAGCTACGGCCTGCCCGTCCCGCTGGACACGTTCATCAGCTACGGCCAGTGGTTCGCCGACGAGCTGGTGCCGGGCCTGGAGGAGATCATGGTCACCGGCCTGGCTCCGCGCCGGGACGGCGGCTTCGACCTCAGCCTGGCCGACGGCAGCCACGTCGTGGCCCGCAACGTCGTGCTGGCGGCGGGCGTCGAGCACTTCGCCCGGATGCCGCGGATGCTGGCCGACCTGCCCGGCCCGCTGCGCTCCCACAGCTCCCAGCACACCGACCTGAGTGCCCTGGCCGGGCAGCGGGTGGCGGTCGTCGGCGCCGGGCAGTCCGCGCTGGAGAGCGCGGCCCTGCTGCACGAGGGCGGGGCCGACGTGCACCTGGTGGCCCGCGCCCCGAAGGTGGCCTGGAACGGCAAGCCGCTCGACCCCGAGCGCCCGCTGCCGCAGCGGATCGCCGAGCCCGAGTCTGGCCTGGGCTCGGGCTGGAGCACCTGGTTCTACTCGCGCCACCCCGAGCTATTCCGGCGGCTGCCCGAGCGCACCCGGATCTACCGGGCGCGGACCGCGCTCGGCCCGGCCGGCGGCTGGTGGCTGCGCGACCGGGTCGAGGACCAGTTCCCGGTGCTCGACCGGCAACGCCGTGACCGCCGCCCGCGAGCGCGGCGGCGAGGCCCGGATGACCCTGGTCACCAGCGACGGGACGGCCAGCGAGCTGACCGTCGACCACGTCGTGGCGGCGACCGGCTACCGGCCCGACCTGAGCCGGCTGACGTTCCTGGACCCGGCCCTGGCCGCCCAGCTCACCACGACCGACGCCAGCATCGCGGTGGACGGCGGCTACCAGTCGTCCGTGCCCGGCCTGTACGTCGTCGGCCCGGGCGTGGCGCCCAGCATGGGGCCGGTCATGCGGTTCGTCTACGGCTCCGAGCACGCCGCCACCACCGTCGCCCGCCAGCTCGCCGGGTCCGCCCGGAGCCTGGTCCGGGCACCCGTGCTGGCGGCCCGCTGACGGGCCGCTACCTCCAGCCGAGAAGAGAGCCAGCCATGCCACAGGAGTTCCGCGAGGGCCGCTCGCCCGCCGAGGTGACGCCCGCCGAGGTCGACGCCGCGCCGGCAGGCGACGCCCGCGGAGGTGACGCCCGCGGAGGTGCAGGTGACCGCGGCCCGCCCGGTCCCGCCCGCCGCCGGCGGGACCGGCCGCGCGCTGGCCGCCGCCGCGCTGCCCGCCGCCGACGCGGCCGCCCTGGCCGTGGCCGCCACGGTGGCGGTCGGGCTGCCGGCCGCTCGCCTGGCGTGCCGGCCCGGCCGCCCTGTACGCGGCCGGGGTGCTCGCCGCCCTGGCGCTGGGCGGGCTGCACCGGCCGCGGATCTGCCTGCGGGTGGCCGACCAGGCGGGCCGGATCGCGGTGGCCGCCCTGGCCGCGGCGGTCGCGCTGCTGACCGGAACGGCGCTGATGGGGACCCCGGTGCCGGCTGTCACCGCGCTCGGACTGGCCCTGCTGTCGGCCGCGCTGGTGCTGGGCGCCCGGACCGCCGCCACGGCCGGCCTGCGGGCCGCCCGGCGCCGGGGCGCGCTGGCCGAGCCGGCCCTGATCGTCGGCTCCGGCACCTTCGGCGCCTACCTGGCCGGGCAGCTCCGCGAGCACCCCGAGCTCGGCCTGCGGGTGGCGGGCTTCCTGGAGGACGGCCCGCCTCGCCGCGACCTGCCCGAGCCGGTGCTGGGCCGCCCGCGCGACCTGGTGCCGGTGGCCCGCGAGCTGCGCATCCGGCGGATCCTGGTCAGCCTTCGGCGAGGGCCGGGACGAGGACCTGGTTCCCGTGCTGCGGGCCTGCCGGGACCTGCCCGCCGACGTCTGCGTGGTGCCCCGGCTGTATGAGCTGGGCCTGGCCGTGCCGCGCGGCAGCCTGGACGAGATCTGGGGCATCCCGCTGATCCCGCTGCGCCGGGGCCTGCGCCCGGCCGGGCTGGCCGTCAAGCGGGCCTTCGACATCGTCGCGGCCAGCCTGCTGCTGGTCGCCGCGGCCCCGGTGCTGCTGGCCCTGGGCACCCTCATCCGGCTGCGGACCGGCCAGCCCGCCGTGTTCCGGCAGCTCCGGGTGACCGGCGCGGGCCGCCAGTCCACCATCCTCAAGCTGCGCACGGTGACCGAGCCCGCCACCGACCCGGTGCCGGCCCAGCGCCGCTGGGCGCCGGAGCCCGGCCAGTGCCGCCCGCTCGGCCGCCGGCTGCGGGCCACCCACCTGGACGAGCTGCCGCAGCTGGTCAACGTGCATCAAGGGCGACATGTCGCTGGTCGGGCCGCGACCCGAGCGCGGCTGCTTCGCGACCGGGTTCGCCCGGCAGATACCGCGCTACGCCGACCGGGACCGGGTGCGGGCCGGGCTGACCGGCTGGGCGCAGGTGCACGGCCTGCACGGCGACACCTCGATCGTGGCCCGCAGCCGGTTCGACAACCAGTACATCGAGTACTGGTCGCCGTGGCTGGACCTGGTCATCCTGGCCCGCACCATCCAGGCCGCGCTGGCCGGGACGAGGGCGGGACGGACGGGCGGCCCGGTGACCGGGGCCGGCGCGGCGATGCGGCTGCGCGAGACCCCGCTGATCCTCATGTACCACGCCGTCGCCGACGTGCCGCAGGACCCCAACCAGCTGTGCGTCCCGCCCGCCCGGTTCGCCGAGCAGATGAGCTGGCTGGAGCGCAGCGGGCTGCGCGGGGTGAGCATCGGGACCCTGACCCGGGCCATGCGCGCGGGCCAGGCCGGCGGCCTGGTCGGGCTGACCTTCGACGACGGCTACACCAGCATGCTGGACACCGCGCTGCCCGAGCTGTCCCGCCGCGGCTTCGGCGCGACCGCGTTCATCATCTCCGGGCTGATCGGCCGGACCAACGAGTGGGACGCCGGGCCGTCCTGGCGGCTGCTCGACGCGGCCGGCGTGGCCGAGCTGGCCGCGGCGGGCATCGAGATCGGGTCGCACAGCGCCACCCATCCGCACCTGGCCGGGCTGCCCGCCCGCCGCCAGGCGACGGAGGCGGCGGCCAGCCGCGGCCCGGCTGGAGGACCTGCTGTCCGCGCCGGTGCCGGGGTTCGCCTACCCGTACGGGTCGATGGACGGGGCGGCGCGCCATGCCGTGGGCGCCGCCGGATACGAGTACGCCTGCGCGGTGGAGGCGCCGCTGGCCTGCCTGGGCCCGCTGGCGCTGCCGCGGATGTACGTGGGCTCGCGGGACACCGCGGCCCGGATGACCGTCAAGCGGCGCCTGCACAAGGGCTACGTCGCGGCTAAGGGGAGGCACGGATGAAGGTTCTGCATGTCATCACCGGACTAGACGTGGGCGGCGCCGAGCTTCAGCTGGACGCGGTGCTGCAGCACACCAGGAACGACGCTGACGTGGTCACCCTCTATAACCCCGGCCCCGTCGCCGAGCGGCTGCGCGGGCACGGGATCCGGGTGCGCGACCTGGGCATGCACCGCAATACCGAGCTGGGCGCGCTGCTCCGGCTGTACAAGATCATCCGGGCCGGGCACTACGACGTGGTGCACGCCCACCTGTACCGGGCGCAGGTGTACGCCCGGCCAGCGGCCCGGCTGGCCCGCACGCCGGTGGTGGTGACCACCGAGCACTCGATCGGCGACACGCACATCGAGCGCCGCAAGATGACCGCCGGGGTCCGGGCGCTGTACCTGGCCTCGGAACTGACCTCGGACGCCACTATCGCGGTCGCCGACGTCGTGCGGGAGCGCCTGGTCCACTGGGGCGTGCCGGGCCGCAAGATCATCGTCATCCCGAACGGCCTGGACTTCAGCGGGCTCGGCTTCAGCCCGGAGGCCCGGGCCGAGGTCCGGGAGCAGTTCGGCATCGCGCCCGGCGCCTTCGTCATGGGCACGCTCGGCCGGCTGGACCCCAACAAGCGCATCGACCTGGCCATCGAGGCGGCCGCGCCGCTGCTGGGCGAGGACTGCAAGCTGCTGATCATCGGCCGCGGCGAGGACGGCGAGCGGCTCGAGGCCGCGGCCCGCCGGGCCGGCGTGGCCGATCACGTGATCTTCGGCGGCTACCAGGCCGACACCACCGCGATGCTGTCGGCCATGGACCTGAACCTGACCACCTCGCTGCAGGAGACGTTCGGCATGGCGGTGCTGGAGGCGCTGTCCAACGGGCTGCCGGTGCTGTACACCACCTGCCCGGCGCTGGACGGCATCAGCGCCGGCCAGGCCCGCCAGGTGGCCGGGAACGTGACCGCGCTGCGGGCCGAGATGGCCAAGGAGGTCGAGGCCGGGTTCCGCCCCCGCGAGCCGGTGACGGAAATCATGGACCGGTACGGCATCGAGTCGGTGACGACCCGGATCGACAACCTGTACGAGCGGATCGCCGCGGTCCGCGGGCGGCGCCCGGTGGTTCGGGCCAGCAGAGCGGCATGAAGATCGCGCTCACCGCGGAGGGCACGTACCCGCACCAGTTCGGCGGTGTGAGCGTGTGGTGCGACCAGCTCGTCCGGGGCCTGGCCGACTACGACTTCGAGCTGTACGCGCTGGTCGCCACCGGTACCGAGCCGGTCCGCTGGGAGCTGCCCGGTAACGTCGGCAAGCTGGCGGTGCTGCCCCTGTGGGGGCCGCCGCCGCCAGCCGGCCGGGGCTCGCGCTGGCTCCGGCCCGGCACCAGCCCGCCGGTGGCCGAGCTGATCGACGTGCTGCTGGCCCCGCCGGAGGACGGGGCGGCCCGGTTCGGCCCGGTGCTGCGCGAGCTATTCGAGTACGGCCAGCGCGAGAACCTGTCGGCCGAGCTGGCCAGCGAGGCCTCGGTGCGGCTGCTCAGCCGGGCCTGGCGCCGCCACTGGGATGGGGGCGGCAACGACCCGCAGGTGGCCCCGCCGACCGTGCAGGACGCCGTCACCGGAATCCAGCTGCTGGAGCACGCGCTGCGCCCGCTGGCCCACCCGCCGCCGCAGGCCGACGTGGTGCACGCGGTGACCAACGGGCTCGGCGCGCTGCCCGCGCTGGCCGCGAAGTGGCAGTACGGCACCCCGCTCGTGGTCACCGACCACGGCATGTACATGCGCGAGCATTACCTGCAGAGCCGCAACGACCCGTACCGGTGGCCGGTCAAGCAGCTCTACCTGTCGTTCCTGCGGCACCTGTGCGCGCTCGGCTATGCCGAGGCGGCGGTGATCACGCCGGGGAACGTCTACAACAAGCGCTGGGAGGCCCAGCTCGGCGCGGACCCGGGCCGCATCCGCACCGTGTACAACGGGGTCGACCCGGCCGACTTCCCGGCCTTCGACGGCGAGCCGGACGGCCCGGTGCTGTCCTGGGCCGGGCGGATCGACCCGATCAAGGACCTGGAGTCCCTGCTGCGGGCATTCGCCATGATCCGCGCCGAGCTGCCGGCCGCCCGCCTGCGCATCTTCGGGTCGGCCCCGCCGGGCCGCGAGCCGTACCTGGCCCGGTGCCAGGCGCTGGCCCGGGAGCTGGACATCGACGGCGCGGTGACGTTCGAGGGCCGGGTGGCCCGGATCCGCGACGCTTACGCGGCCGGCCAGGTGGTCGTGCTGTGCAGCATCTCGGAGGGCTTCCCGTACACCCTGATCGAGGCGATGACCTGCGGGCGGCCGTGCGTGGCGACCGACGTCGGCGGGGTCACCGAGGCGGTCGCGGACACCGGCCTGGTCGTGCCGCCCCGGCGGCCCGCCGAGCTGGCCCAGGCCTGCCTGGCCCTGCTGCAGGACGGCGACCGTCGCCGGAACCTGGGCCAGGCCGCCCGCCAGCGCGCCCTGGAGTACTTCACCGTTGACCGGGCGGTCAGCACGTTCGACGAGATCTACCTGTTCCTGGGCACCGGCCGGCCGCTGCCGGTGGCCCCCATTGTCCCGGTTAACACCGTCAGCCCGGCCGGCACCAGCCTGGAAGCGGGCGCCGCCCGCCCGGCCGGCATCCACCTGGAGGAGGCCGGATGACCGCCGGCGACGTGCGTGACCCGGCCCGCCCGGCCCTGGACAGCCTGGACCACCTGCACGCGGTGGCCACTGTCCCGGCTGGCTCAGCCGGCCCGGCTGGCTCAGCCGACCCGGCGCCGCGGACCGTGGCCGGGCTGTGCCAGGAGTTCGCCCCGGTCTGCGAGTCCGCCGTCGACCCGCTGGAGATCGCCAGCGCGCTGGAGTTCGACGGGCTGAGCGACCAGATGGTCCGCGACCGCTACGGCTACGCGGACGTGTTCGCCCTGGCCGGGGAGATGTTCGTGCAGGTGCCCCGGCAGCCGTCCGAGCCGCCGCCGCCGGCCGACCCGTGGCACGCCAGCCGGCTCCAGCCCGCGCTGCACGGCCTGCTGTACGGGCTGCCCGCCGTCTGCTTCCCGGCCGCCGCCGCGCTGCTCGGCGGGCCGGGCGTGCACACCGCCCTGATCACCGCGCTGCTGGCCGCCTGGGCGGCCAGCCAGGGCCTGGCCAGCCTGGGCTACCGGCGGCTGGGCCGGACCACTGACCGGGATCAGGCCCGGCGGCTGCTGCGGGCCGGGATGGGCGCCGGGCTGGTCCTGATCACGCTGATCATGGCCGGGACCGCGCTGCTGGCCCACGCCCGGATGTCGGTGGTGATCTTCGGCATCGGCGAGGGCGCCTACATGCTCGGCGCCTGCGTGCTGCTGGTCCTGGGGGCCGAGCGGTGGCTGGTGGCCGTGCTGGCCCCGGGCGTGCTGGGCAGCGCCGCGTTCCTGGCCCTGGGCCGCCCGCCGGGCCTGGAGCACGCCGCCTGGGCCTCGCTGGCCGTCCCGCCCGTCGCCGCCGTGGTCGCCGCCCTGGTGATCACCCGGCCGCGCAGCCGCCCGGTGCCGGGCCGCCTGGTGGCCGCCGACGAGCTGACCGCGGTCGCCCCGGCGGTGGCGTTCGGCCTGGTGGCCGCCGGCCTGCTGGCCTTCCCCGTGGTCGCCGGGGTGCCGGGGCTCGGCCCGCACGCGGTCAACACCGGGGCGCTGCTGGCCACGCTGCCGCTGTCGCTGTCCATGGGCGCCGCCGAGTGGTGCCTGCTGTCCTACCGGCGGCGCAGCCAGGCGCTCCTGCGCAGCAGCACCGACGTCCAGGCCTTCGGCCGGGGCTCCCGGCGGGTCCTGACCGCCGCGCTGGGCCAGTACCTGCTGGCCGCCATCGCGCTGACCGCCGCCGCGGCCTGGATCGCCCTGGGCACCGGGCTGGTCCGGCCGACCCCGCTGCTGCTCCCGGAACTGGCCGTCTACCTGATCCTGGGCAGCGCCATGTTCCTGGCCCTGGCCCTTCAGGCGCTGGGCCTGTGGGCGGTGCCGGTGGTGGCCGGGGCGGCGGCGCTGGCCTTCGAGATCGGCTGGCGCGACCTGGGCCTGGCCGCCCAGCTGGTCGCGGTCACCGGCCTGCTGGTGATCCTGGCGCTCTACGCCGCCCGGGCGCTGGCGGTGGCGGTGCGGCATGCCTTTTAGCAGCCAGAGGGCCAGCCCGAGGGTCCCTGAGCAACCAGAGGGAAAGCTAACCAGAGGGGGAGAGCAATGCCGGAACTTGTGGCGGTGACCGGGGCCGAGGGATTCATCGGCTCGCACCTGACCGAGGCGCTGGTGCGGCGCGGCTACCGGGTCCGCGCCATGGCGCTGTACAACATGCACAGCTCACGGGGCTGGCTGGACACCCTGGAGCCGGACATCGCGGCCGGCGTGGAGGTGGTGTTCGGCGACGTGCGCGACCCCGGCTCGGTCCGCTCGCTGGTCGACGGCGCGGCCGCCGTCTACCACCTGGCCGCGCTCGGCTCGGTGCCGTACTCCTACGTGGCCCCGCGGTCGTTCGTCGACACCAACACCATCGGCACGCTGCACGTGCTGGAGGCGGCCCGGGAGTGCCAGACGCCGCGCGTCGTGCACACCTCGACCAGCGAGACCTACGGGAGCGCCCGGACCGTCCCGATCAGCGAGGCTCACCCGCTCCAGGCCCAGTCGCCGTACGCGGCGTCCAAGACCGGGGCCGACAAGCTGGTCGAGTCCTACGTGCTGAGCTTCGGCCTGCCCGCGGTGACCCTGCGGCCGTTCAACACGTTCGGCCCCCGGCAGTCCACCCGGGCGGTCATCCCGCAGGTCATCACCCAGCTCGCGGGCGGGGCGCGGCAGCTTCGGCTGGGCGCGCTGGACCCGACCCGGGACTTCTGCTTCGTCGCCGACACCGCTCAGGCGTTCATGACCGTGGGCGAGGCGCCCGCCTCGGCGGTGACCGGCGAGGTGTTCAACTGCGGCCCCGGCACCGAGGTGTCCATCGGCGCGCTGGCCGGGGAGATCGCCGCCCTGATGGGCGTCGACGCCGACATCAGCCAGGATCCCGACCGGCTGCGGCCCAAGGACTCCGAGGTCATGCGGCTGGTCTGCGACTCGTCCAAGCTGGCCGAGCGGACCGGCTTCCAGGCGCGGACCAGCCGGGCCGACGGCCTGCGGGCCACCATCGAGTGGTTCCGCGAGCCGGCCAACCTGGCCCGCTACACCGCGACCGGGTACCAGCAGTGACCGCGCCGCTGACCGGCGGGCCGCCCCGGGTGCTGGTCATCGGGGCGCGCGGGTTCCTCGGCGGGCATGTCCGGGACCGGGCCGCCGCGGCCGGGCTGGACGTGGTCACCGCGGGCCGGTCGCCGCTGCCCGGCTCGCCCTCGCACTGCCGGATCGACCTGGCCGCCGGCGACTCCTACGGGCTGGCCCGGACGCTGTCCCAGCAGGCCCCCGACGTCGTGGTCAACTGCGCGGGCACGATCGGCGGTGACGTCGCCGCGCTGGCCGCCGGCAACGTGACCGGGACGGCCGCGCTGGTGACCGCGCTGCGCCAGACCGGCCGGGCGATCCGGCTGGTGCACCTGGGCTCGGCCGCCGAGTACGGCCCCGGCCCGCCCGGCATCCCGGTCGACGAGGCCACGCCGGCCCGGCCCGCCAGCGCCTACGGGGCGACCAAGCTGGCCGGGACCCGGCTGGTTGAGCTCGGGCGGGCCACCGGCCTGGACGCCGTCGTGCTGCGGGTGTTCAACCCGGTCGGGCCGGGCGCCCCGGAGAGCATCCTGCCCGGCCGGGTGGCGGGGGAGATCCGCCGCGCGGCCGGGGGCGAGGTCCGGCTGGGCGCCCTGGACGCCGTCCGGGACTTCGTCGACGCCCGCGACGTGGCCGACGCGGCCGTCGCCGCCGCCCTGGCCCCGGTCCTGCCCGCCGCCGTGATCAACATCGGCAGCGGCACCGCCACCCCGGTGGCCGACCTGGTCGACGAGCTGGTGCAGATCAGCGGGTACGACGGCCCGGTGACCTCCGATGCCGGCGGCGGGCCGGACGGCCCGCGCGGCCCGGCCGCCAGCCGGTCCTGGCAGCAGGCCGACATCAGCCGGGCCCGGCGGGACCTGGACTGGCAGCCCCGGCGCGGCCTGAGCACCGCGCTGGCCGACCTGTGGGCGGATAGCCATGCGGCGTGACCTGGCGGTGCTGCCCCGGCTGGTGGTGCCCGCCTACTTCCACCCGGCCGTCGCGCCGGACGACTGGGCCCGGCTGGCCCGCCAGGCGGCCCAGGTCCGGCTGGTCATCCTGAACCCGGCCTCCGGCCCGGGCCGCGGCCCGGACCCGGACTTCCAGCGCGTGCTGGCCCCGCTGCGGGCGGCCGGCATCGCGGTGGCCGGCTACGTGGACACCAACTACGGGCAGCGCCCGCGCCGGGACGCGCTGGCCGAGATCGCCCGGTACCGGGACTGGTACGACGTGGCCGGGGTGATGTTCGACCGGACCCTGGCCGGCCCGGACGGCCTGCGGCACTACGCCCTGCTGGCCCGCCGGGCGCGGAAGCTGGGCGCCCGGGTGGTGGCCTTCAACCACGGCGTGCACCCGCATCCCGGCTATGCCCGGCACGCCGACGTGCTGGGCACGTTCGAGGGGCCCTGGAACACCTACCTGGGGCAGGCCACGCCGCAGTGGACACGGTCGTGGCCGCCGGGCCGTTTCTACCATGTGGTGTATTCCGTGCCGCCCGAGCACCTGGGCGATGCGCTGCTGCTGGCCGGGCGGCGCCGGGCGGGCTGCGCCTACGTCACCGACCGCGGCGGCGACGGCCACGGCGGCGGCAACCCGTATGACCGCCTACCGGGGCCGGCCGGGCCGGGTCCCGGACCGTGACCAGCCCGCCCGGCCGCGCGCCGCGCCGCCGCGCCGCGCGGCCTGCCCATCGTCCTGGCCGCCGTGCTGGTCGCGGTCGCGGTGGTGCTGGCCGTCCGGCTGAGCGCCGGCGCCGCGCCCCAGGAGGCCTGCCCGGCCACGGCGCCGGCCCAGGCCACGTTCGTGCCCGCGTTCTTCGAGCCGCCGGACTGGTCCCGCGCGATCAGCGACGGCCGGGCGCCCCGCGTCATGATCCTCAACCCGGCCTCGGGACCCGGCACCGCTCCCGACCCCGGCCTCCAGTCCTCGGTCCGGGCCGCCCTGGCGGCCGGCGCGCGGGTCATCGGCTACGTCGGCACCAGCTACGGCCAGCTTCCCGCCGCGACGGCCCGGCAGGACGTCCGCGAGTACCGGGACTGGTACCACGTCAGCGGCATCTTCCTGGACCAGACCCCGACCGAGGGCAGCCAGCAGCTGGGCTACTACCAGGGCCTGGCCGGCTACATCCGCGGCCTCATCCCGGCCGCCGACCTCTGGATCAACCCCGGCTCGGCCCCCGACCGCGGCTACATGAGCCTGGGCGCGGTCGTCATGATCTTCGAGGGCACCTGGGCCGAGTACCGCGGCCTGGCGCTGCCCGCCTGGACCCGGGACTACCCGGCGGCCCGGTTCGCGCACACCATCTACTCCGCCCCGCAGGCCGACGTGACGGACGCCGTTAAGCTGTCCCGGCAGCGGAACGCGGGGTACCTGTTCCTCACCCCGGACGGCGGGCCGAACCCGTACGGCGCGCTGCCCGCGTACTGGCCGCTGGAGCACGCCGCCGTGGCCAGCGGCTGCCCCGGCCGGGTCACCGCCCGGGCCGGGCAGTAGAAAGGGACCATGACCGCAGAACTGATGGACGGCGCGGCGCTGGCCCGCGAGATCACCAGCCGCACCACCGAGCGGGCGGCCAAGCTGACCGCGGCCACCGGCACCGTCCCGTGCCTGGCCACGGTGATCGTCGGGGATGACCCGGCCTCGGTCACCTATGTCCGGATGAAGCAGAACCGGTCGCGTAAGGCCGGGATCGCCTCCCGGCACGTCGCGCTGCCCGAGCAGGCCACCACGGCGGAGCTGACCGGCGTCATCAGCGGGCTGTCGGCCGACCCGGAGGTGCACGGCATCCTGCTGCAGCACCCGGTCCCGAAGCACATCGACGAGCGGGCCGCGTTCGAGGCCATCGCGCCGGAGAAGGACGTCGACGGGGTGACCATGGCCTCGTTCGCGGCCATGGCGTTCGGCTACCCGGCGTTCTCCTCGGCCACGCCGGGCGCCATCATGCGGCTGCTGGACGCCTACGCGGTGGACCCCAGCGGCCAGCACGCCGTGGTCATCGGGCGCAGCCCGATCCTCGGCAAGCCGGCCGGCATGCTGCTGCTGGCCCGCGACGCCACGGTCACCTACTGCCACTCCAAGACCCGCGACCTGCCCGACATCGCCCGGACCGCCGACATCCTGGTGGCCGCGGTGGGACGGCCGGAGTTCGTCCGCGGCGACTGGGTCAAGCCCGGCGCGGTGGTCATCGACGCGGGCTACAACCCGGGCAACCTCGGCGACGTGGCCACCGCCGAGGCGGCCCGGGCGGGCCCGCCTGCTGACGCCGGTGCCGGGCGGGGTCGGGCCGATGACCATCGCCGTACTGCTGGAGCAGTCGGTCACCGCCGCCGAGCGCCAGACCGGGAACCGCCTAGCCGCGCCGGGACAGGAAGCCGGCGATTCCCTCGCCCGGATTGGCGATGAATGCCGCCGGAACGGTGACCAGAATCTCGTCGGCATGGCCCAGGCAGGCCCAGACGGTATCCCCGGCCGAATCAGCCAGCTTCACGTCCGCATTCCGCGGGCAGGGATTTCCGGTAAAGCTGCTCACCTGGCACCGCGGCGCGGCATCACCGCTCACCCGGACCAGGTTGGCGGCTTCCTTGAGCAGCGAGAAATGCGGCGAGACCGGCTCGGCGGGCGGCGACTGGGACGCGGCCCGCTCGGCCTGGCCGAGCAGCACGGTATTGCCGTCGGGATCGGTCAGCCGGACCTCGCCGCCCAGTGCGTGCGGCGGATAGCCCAGGTGATCGGCCTGGACGCCGCCCGCCCGCACCCGCTCGGTGACCGCGTCCACGTCGTCAAAGTAGAAGTAGAACAGCAGCGGCAGCCCCGGAATGGGCAGTGGCGGCTGGGTGAATGCGAGCAGCACTGAGTGGCCGTTCTGCTCCAGCACCTGCCAGCCGGAGGACGGCCCCCGGCCGCTCTGCTGCTCGGTAAAGCCGAGCAGCCCGTAAAAAGCGCGGGACGCGTCGACGTCGCGGACATAGGTCACGGCGACCATGCTCTGCAGGCCCGGCTTCATTGGCATAACATACGTCGTCCCGGGTCGGCCCGGGGCCGGTGCGGTCAGCCCGCCGGCGCGGTGACGGATCGGATCGCCGCGGGCAGCGCGGTAATCAGGTCGCCCGCCCCGATGGGCGCCCCGGAGGCGGCCAGCCGGCCGGCGATGCCGTGCAGGTAGGCGGCCGCAGCGGCGGCCCGCAGCGGCGGCAGGCCCGCCGCCAGCAGCGCGCCCGCCAGGCCCGAGAGCACGTCCCCGGACCCCGCCGTGGCCAGCCAGGACGAGCCGGTGGAGTTGACTATGACGGTCCCGCCGGGCTCGGCGATGACCGTGGTCGAGCCCTTGAGCAGGACGACGACGCCCAGGTCGGCGGCGGCCGCGGCGGCGTGCTCCAGGCGGCGGGCCTCGATGTCGGCCCGGTCGGCGCCGGTCAGCCGGGCCAGCTCGCCGGCGTGCGGCGTGATCAGCGTGGGCGCGGGCCGGCGCAGCAGGCCGGGGTTGCGGGCCGCGATGGTGATCCCGTCCGCGTCGACCAGCGCGGGCTCGCCGGTGGCCAGCACCGCGGCCAGCAGGCCGGCCGCGTCGTCGTCAGTGCCCATGCCGGGGCCGGCCGCCCAGGCCTGGACCCGGCCCGCGGCCTGCACGCTATGCGCCGGGGCGGCCGGGTCCGCCTCCGTGGTGACCGCCTCGGGCCAGCGGGCCAGCGCGGCGGCCAGGGCCGGCCGGGCAGACAGCAGCCGCACCATCCCGGCCCCGCCGTGGATCGCGCTGCCGGTGGCCAGGACCGCCGCGCCGGTGTACCGGTCGCTGCCCGCCACCAGCCCGAGCACGCCGCGCCGGTACTTGTCAGACTCCGCCCCCGGCCGGGGCAGCAGCGCCGCCACGTCGGCCGCCTGCAGCGCCGACACGGCCGGGGCGGCCAGGCCGGCCAGCCCGATGTCGATCAGCTCGACGGTGCCCGCCTGGCTGGCGCCGGGATCGATCAGCAGCCCGGGCTTCCAGGTGCCGAACGTCACGGTCACGTCGGCCTGGACGGCGGCGCCGGCCACCACCCCGGTGTCGGCGTCCACCCCGCTGGGCAGGTCCACCGCGACCACCGTCGCGCCGCCGGCCCGCGCCCGCGCCGCGCGGGCGGCCAGCCCGGCGGCGGGCTCGCGCAGCCCGCCCCGGCCGCCGATGCCGAGCAGCCCGTCGATGATCAGGTCGGCCCGGTCCAGCGCGGCCGCGCCCTCCTCCGGCCCGCTGACCCGCCCGCCCGCCGCGCACAGGGCCGCGCGGCCGCCCTCGTGCAGCCGCGCGGCGGCGGCGATGGCGGTCACCGCCGCGCCCCGGCGGGCCAGCCGGGCGCCCGCGAACAGCGCGTCGCCGCCGTTGTCGCCGCTGCCCGCCAGCACGACCACCCGCGCGCCGTAGACCTGGCCGAGCAGCCGCGCGCAGACGGCGGCCAGGCCCGCCGCGGCCCGGCCCATGAGCACGCCGTCCGGCAGCCGGGCCATCAGCGACTGCTCGGCGGCGCGGACATCAGCGATCCGGTGGGCGTTCCTCATCAAAAGGCTTTCTTCTCCAACGGGCGGCCGGGTATGCAGGCTCCGGCCGGTTCACTGTCAGCGAACACCGTGGTCGGCCAGCCCCGTGGTCAGCCAGCCCCGTGGTCGGCAACACCGCTACCCGGCGGCCACCGACGCCGGCAGCAGGCCCGCGTCGGCCAGGTGCTGCTGGTCGTTGAACGCGGTCAGGAACCACGACTCGGCGGCGGGCCCGGACGGCTGCGACGACTCGCGGAGCGGCCCGGCCGGCCGCTGCACCCAGCGGACCAGCGAGGTGTGGCCGCTGGCGAAGCCGGTGCGGGTCGACGCGTCGTGGGCCAGGCCCAGCATCAGCGTGAACGACGCCTCGATCGTCTCGTGGTGCCCGGCGATCAGGATGCGCTGGCCGGGATGCCGCCGGATCAGCCCGGTGATCGCGCCGCACACCCGGGCCAGGTACTCGTTCCAGGTCTCCGAGCCCGGCGCGTAGGGCCGGTCGGGGTCGCTGCGGGGCATGCCGCCGAACTCCGCGATCAGGTCGGCCCAGGTCCGCCCGTCGGCCGCGCCGTGCCGGGGCCGGCCAGCCGCTCCTCGACGTGCACGGGCAGGCCGAGGGCGGCCGAGATGATCTCCGCGCTCTCCCGGACCCGGCGCCGCGGCGCGGCGTACAGCACGTCGAACGGGGCCTCGCCGTCCTGCTCGGCGCGCAGCCGGGCGGCCAGGGCGCGCACCTGCTCCCGGCCCGCGTCGGTCAGCCCGGTGCAGGTCTTGTCGCCGCCGACCAGCCCGGCGACATTGCAGTGCGCCTCCCCGTGCCGGCTGATGATCACCTCGGTGGACATCCGCACTTCCCCTCCGCGCGCCATCGGCGGCGCGACATACCGCCCGGTTACCGACTATCTTCCGGTGATCGCGGGGGATGGCAGGCGGCGGGGGGCCGGCGGCGCCCGATGTTCAGCCGTCGTTCGCCTTACAGCGCGGCGCTCAGCAGCTCGAACCAGGTGATCGTGCGGGTGCGCTCGCGGCAGAAACTCCACCGGGCCGCCAGCATGTCCACGAGCTGGAGGCCGCGCCCGCCCTCGGCCAGCGCGGCCGATCCCAGCGGGCCTGGCCGGCACAGCGCCGGGACCGTCGGGCCGCCGCCGTCGGCCACCTCGGCGCGCACGCCGCCGGACACCGCGATCAGCGTCACGGTGATCACGCCGCCGGGCCGCCGCGAGTCGCTGTACTGGAGCGAGTTGCCGACGAGCTCGCTAGTCAGTAACGCCGCGGTCTCGGCGCAGGGGTACCGGTCGCGCAGCGTGCGGGCGACGAACAGCCGGGCGGTCCGGGTGAATTCCGGCTGGCCCGGGATGGTCAGCGTGCCCAGCAGCGACGTCTCGGCGTTCAACCCGTTCGCACTCCCCGGCAGTGCGGCCATGTGGCAGCCGCATGTCGGCGCGAATGTCCGGGCGCGAACCGCGGGACCGCTGCTCATGATGGGCACTGCGATCCCTCCGCCTGACAAGCGCACCGGTTAGCTGTCTGGTCTGACCCGCGTCCCGCACTGTCCAGATTCGCCGAACGTTCTCATGATGGCTCTGTTTTGGTCCGAATTCAAGTAATTTGCGGCGTGCCCCAGCTCAGCCGGCAATGCTGCATTTTGCATTCCGACAGTGTTCCGCCAGCGTCCTGCTAGCAATCGAATGCAGCCGATGACGGAACGGCCGTGCGGCCAGCCGGCCGTGCGCCTGGCGGTGCGCCCGGACAGCCGGCAGCGGGGGCCGCCCCCCGTGGGCGCGGCCCCCGCTGCCGGCCTGGCGTGGCTTACCGGCTGAACGTCCCGGCCTTGGCGGCCCGGACGAACGCCGCCCACTGGGCGGTGGTGAACTCCAGCACGGGCCCGCGGCCGTACTGCTTGGTGTCACGGACGCCCACGCCGCGGCCGGCGGCGACCGCCACCTCGACGCAGTTTCCGGTCCCGCTGCTGTGGCTGGACTTGTGCCAGCCGGTGTACGCGCGGTGGTTCATTGGGGTTGGTGCTCCTCTTGGTATGGTCGCGCCGACTTGCCGATCATCGGGCGGCAGCGCCGCCCGTCCTGCCAGTGATCACCAGGGTGGCGGTAATCACCCTGTGCGACGGGGCGCCGGGCCGCCGGAGCACGCACTGTCCCCCAGCCACTGCCGTTGCGCGTAAGTCCCAATCATCCACGGCCTCCGGATGGACGATACGGCGCACGGTACGAAACCCTCGTATGTTCACAATAATGGCTGTTGCGGTGGAAAGTACCTGCGGATCCGGTGAACTTGGTGCCAATCGGCACATAACGATCCAATGAGGCACGCCGATGTCACACCCGCCAGACGGTCACAGCAGGCGCTCTTGCGATCACAACCTGGACGGCCACATAATCGGGGCCGTTGGCCGGACGGGACAGTGCGCACTTCTCCGGAGGAGCCGGGCGGAACCGCGTTCATGACAGGCAGGCGCTGGGGCCTGGAGGTAACGGATGATCAGCCCGTATGTTCGACGGCTCCGGCTGGGTGCCGAACTGCGGGAACTGCGGGCGGCGGCCGGCCTGACCCATGAGCAGATCGCCAAGCGCATCGGCCAGTCCCGGGCTCAGATCTCCCGGCTGGAGAACGGTCACGTGGTCGACCAGGCCGACGTGATCAAGATCCTGGACGTGCTGGGCGTCGAGGGCGACCGGTGGACCCAGGTGGTCACGATCGCCCGGGAGGCGGGCGAGAAGGGCTGGTGGGAGTCCACCAGGGGGATGGGTGACCGGCAGGCGCTGTACGCCAACCTGGAGGCCGGCGCCTCGCATATCCGCGAGTACCAGCAGACGTTCATCCCGGGGCTCCTGCAGACGCCGGAGTTCGTCCGCGCCCGGGCCGCCGCTGACGCCACCCTGGAGCCGATGACCGGCACCGTCGAGGGCGTGCTGGCGGGCCGGGCGGGCCGGCAGCGGATGCTGCGCCGCCCGGGCGCGCCCAGCTACGAGGTGATCATCGACGAGATCGCCGTCCGGCGCCTGGCGGCACCGCCCGACGTGGTCCGGGCTCAGCTGGACCACCTGGTCACGGCGGGCAACGGCAGCCCGCCGGTGATCCTGCGGGTGCTGCCGGTGGCGGCCCGGCTGGACAGCTTCACCGTGCCGCGCTGCACGTTCTCGATCTACACCTACCCCGACCCCGGCGACCCGAGGGTGGTGGCCATCGACACGGTCACGTCGGACCTGGTGCTGACCAGCCCGGCCGAGGTGGCCCCGTACGAGCAGCTATACGCCCGGCTGCGCGCCGCCGCCCTGGACCCGGAGGCCAGCCTGCGCCTGCTCACCGCCGCGGCCGCCGAGCACCCCGACAGCTAGCTACCGGGCTCTGCTGGCTAGAGCACGGTGAGCTTCGGCCGGACCGGCGGGGCGTCGGGCGTGCCGCCGGGCAGCGCCGTGGGCACCAGCCCGAACACGTGGCTGTTCAGCTCGGCCACCGTCATGGCCAGGTCGCGGGCGATCCGCCGGGGCGGCACGCCGTCATCGCGCAGCGACCGGAACACCTTGGACAGCAACTGGGACGTCTCGCGCGGGATGCCGCCCGGCTCGCCCCGCTTGTAGCCCAGCCGGGCCAGGCTCACGCAGGCGGTGCGGTAGCCCCAGTCGGTGAGCAGCCCCAGCTCGTGCAGCCGGTGCGTCAGGGCCAGGGCCGAGACGTCCCAGGACCGCTTGGCCGCCAGGACCTGGTCCACCGTGGCCCCGGCCAGCCGGGCCGCGATGACCGCCCGGGCCGGCATCAGGAACGCGGCGGCGAACCGGCTGGCCTCCTGCTCGGCATCGGTGCCGCGGCGCACCCGGCGATCGGCGTGCAGGACCAGGTGGCCAAGCTCGTGCGCGCCGTCGAACCGGCCCCGCTCGCCGGACTTCATCGTGTTCAGGAACACCACCGGGGTGCCGTGCCAGGACAGCGAGAAGGCGTCCACCGCCGCGCACTCCTCGGCCAGCGAGAACACCCGCACCCCGCGCGATTCCAGCAGGTGGATGACGTTGCCGAGGGGTGCCTGGCCCAGCCCCCAGCGAGCCCGGACGATCTCGGCCGCGGTCTCCGGGTCCTGGCCGGGCAGCGACGGCACGTCGGCGGCGGGCAGCACGAACCGCTCCTCGATCCAGTCGCTGATCAGCAGGGCCATCCGGCCCGCGCTGCAGGCCGTGTCCCGCTGGGCCGCGGTCATCTTGCTCAGCGCCCGGAAGCTCGCCGCGGCCGGCGGGATCTCCTCGATCTCTCCCGCCAGGAGAAACGCGCCCGGCACGCCCAGCGCCCTGGCCAGGGCGCGGGTCGTAGCCGGGCCGGGCTGCTGGCGCCCGCTCTCGTAGGCGGTCAGGCTCCGCGTGCTGATGCCCGCGGCGTCGGCCAGCCGGACCAGCGTCATCCCCCGGCGCTTGCGGGCCAGGGCCAGCCGCGAGGGGGTGATCACGGGACGCGTCCCGTCATCCCTGGCGGCGCGCGACCGTGACGGTCACGTCCGGCCGGGCGGCCGCGGGCTGGAGCGTGACCGGCCGGGCCAGCGGCACGGGCGGGAGCATGATGCGCTCCGCCCAGCCGGTGATGTAGCCGGCCGGGGTGATGTCCTGCGGGCGGGACAGCTCGGCCCGGATCTCCTCGCCCGCCGGGTGGTACAGCAGCAGCCAGATGGTCAGGTCCCCGGCCGGGCCGAGGTCCAGGCCGGGGTAGTCGAAGGCCAGCTGGGAGCGACTGCCGATGGCCCGGACGGTCTCGATGCCGCGGGCGTACAGGTTGCGGGCGATCACGTCCGGGCGCCCGGTCGCGCCGTCGCCGGTGGCCGCCACGATGGCGAAGTCGCCGGCCGGGCTGATCGTGCGCGGCATGTTCCGGGGGTCGTCGTGGGTCCAGCCGCGGGGCAGCAGCCGGACCCGGAGCAGCTCGTTGGTCCGGCCCCAGCGCGCCATCCCGGCGATCACCGGCGGCGCCAGCGCGGTCCAGGTGCGGGCCTCGGCGTCGGCCCCGGCCAGCACGAACTCGAAGTCGGCGGCGGTCAGCCCGAGCGCGGCCAGCCGGCCCGGCCCGGTGCCGTCATGCACCACGGTGCTGTCCACCACAGTGGCTGTCCACCACGGGGTGCATGCGGTCCCTCCAGCCATCCGCAGCACCATCCGGCGGCACTGCTACACTTCGCGAAATCATCCCTCACCTGAGGGCGGAAAACAAGAAGCTTGCCCGCTGCGGGGAGCTGCGCATGCCCGAACGCCCGTATGTCCTGCTATCGGCGGCCGCGTCGGCGGACGGTTACATCGACGACGCGACCCCGCAGCGGCTGGTGCTGTCCGACGCGGCCGACCTGGACCGGGTCGACGAGGTCCGGGCCGGGGCCGACGCGATCCTGGTCGGCGCGGGCACGATCCGGGCCGACAACCCCCGCCTGCTGGTCCGCTCGGCGGAGCGCCGGGCCGCGCGCCTGGCCCGCGGCGAGCCCGCCAGCCCGGCCCGGGTGGTCCTGGCGGGCAGCGGTGACCTCGACCCGCGGGCCCGGTTCCTGACCGCCGGGATCCCCGGCGAGCGGATCGTGTACGCGGCCGGCCCGGGCCTGGCCCGAGCCCGGCAGCGGCTGGCCGGCACCGGCGCGGTCGTCGCCGACGCGAGCGGCGGCCTGGCGGGCATCCTGGCCGACCTGGCCGCCCGCGGCGTCCGGCGGCTGCTGGTGGAAGGCGGTACCGGCGTGCTGTCGGCGTTCCTCAGCTCGGGGCTGTGTGACGAGATGCACCTGGTCATCGCCCCGTTCCTGGTCGGCGGCGGGGCCCGGCTGATCGAGCCGGGGGCCTACCCGTGGCACCCCGGCCGGCCGATGCGGCTGGCCGAGGTGACCCGGATCGGGGACGCCGTGCTGCTGAGATACCTGCTCTCTGCTGAGCCCCGAAACCCGGCGTAGCTCCGGACCGGCCTAGCCAGCTCGGGCTAGCTGGGTCTGGGGAGCCTCGACCAGGCTGTGCCGGACGGCGAACGAGGCCGCCTCCAGCCGCGAGTGCACGCACAGCTTGCTCAGCACCGCCTGCAGGTGGGTCCGGACCGTCGTCCGGGACACCCCCAGCTCGCGCATCATGGCGGTGGTGTCCAGCCCGGCCACCA
The DNA here is from genome assembly GCA_963731085.1 of uncultured Actinomycetota bacterium. Classification (GTDB taxonomy): domain Bacteria; phylum Actinomycetota; class Actinomycetes; order Streptosporangiales; family Streptosporangiaceae; genus DASUBV01. The sequence goes on along the minus strand of CAVSUF010000014.1, from coordinate 221,593 downwards.
GCAGGGCCAGGCACTCCCACTCGCGCTGGGTGAGGGCCGCGGCCAGCGTGTCGGCCTGCGTGGCCGCACGCGGCCGCCGGGCCGCCCCGCCGGGCAGGTCCACCACCCGCTCGCCATCCAGGATCCGCTCCAGGGCGGTGACCAGTACCTCGACACCGCGTGACTGGTGCAGGTACCCGGTCGCCCCGGCGGCGATCACGCGCTCCGCCGCCTGCGGGTCGGCGTCGGCGCTGAGCACCACTACGGTCGCGGACTGGCTCGCGTCGCGGATGGTGTCCAGGTCGCTACGGTCGACCAGGCAGCAGTCCGGCAACTGGTGCCGGACCAGGGCCACCATCTCCTGCGGGCTGCGAGCCACCGCGCCCACCTCGTATCCGTGCTGGGTTAGCACGCTGGCCAGCGCGTCTAGGAAGATCGCGTGGTCATCACCCAATATCAGTCTCATCGGCGCCACCGTGCCGCCTGCACCGTACCCATCTTTTCTCCCCCCGTCTCACCACGGCGCCAGGGGCGACGCCATGGCCTGAATAACCTCTCAGGGCCTCGACGCTAGGGGCCTGATGTGTGATTCGTATGGCAGCGGTGGGGCTAACTGACTGTTTAGACAACATCGGGCCAGGAGTTTGAGTACCCCTTGACTAACTCTTTAACTAGGAGCGCTACCCACCAGGTTTAACACCGAGAGGGCAGGGACTTCCGCGCGTCCGGGTGACCCGCTCTCCCCCGGGGAAGGCCCGGCTGGCCCCGCATAGGCGGCCAGCAGGTCCTCTCGCAGGGACCCGGTTCCGTACTGCCCGCCAACCCGGCGGCGGGCGGCGGCGGCCATGCGGGCGGCTGCCTGGGGGGACCGCAGCAGCTGCCCGATGGCCGCCGCCAGCAGGGTCGGCCGCCCGGGCGGGACCAGCAGGCCGGTCTCACCCGGGCGGACGAGGTCAGGTACCGCGTTGACCGCCGTGGCCACCACGGGAATTCCGCAGATCATGGCCTCCACGATCGCGGTGGGCAGCCCCTCGTACCGGCTGGGCAGGGCGAAAACGTCGAACGCGGGCAGGATGTCCAGGATGTCGGCGCGCTCCCCGGCCAGCCGGAACTGGCCCGGCGGCAGCGCCCGCGCCCGGCGCCCCACGCGCCCGGCCAGCTCGCCGCCGCCCACCCAGGTGCCGATCACGTCGGGGCGGTCCAGCGCGGCCAGCGCGGCGACGAAGTCCTCCGGGGCCTTCTGGTAGGTCAGGCGGCCGACCGCGCCGACCACCAGGCCGTCAGCGGGCAGGCCCAGCGCGACCCGGGCGCGCCGCCGGGCCGCCGCCGAGCCGGCCTCCCGGCTGGCCCGGTCCCGGTCCGGCCCGTCCACCGCCACCCCGATGGTCGCCACCCGGCCCGGCGCGACCAGTTCCCGCCGCACCGCCTCGGCCGCCACGCCGGCCCCCACGCACAGGACCGCGCTGGTCAGCCGGCCCAGCCGCCGTTCCACCGCCGCGTAGGCGGCCCGGCGCGGCCGGGACTGGAACTCGTGGAACGGGAACCCGTGGTAGGTGTGGATAATCCGGGGAACCCCGGCCTGCCACGCGGCCAGCCGTCCGACCGCCCCGGCCTTGGCGCAGTGAGTGTGCACGATGTCAAAGCCCCGGCGGGCGAACAGCGCCCGCAGCCGGGCCAGCGCCCGCAGGTCGGTGACCGGGGAGATCGGCGCCCGCAGCGACGGCTCGACGATGACCTCCAGCCCGGCCGCCCGGGCCGCGCCGATCAGCCGGTCGCCCTGCCCGGTGATGATCGTCACCCGGCACTCCGGCGCCACGGCCCGCGCCCCGTGCAGGGCCAGCACCCCGGCCCCGCCCTCGAACCGGGCGATGACGACGGCCACCTGGGCGGGACCCGTCATGACCGGCCCGGCTCGGCGGTGGCCGCGGCTGGCGGGCTGACCGCCTCGGGCTTGCGCTTCGACGATCCCGGCGGCGGCCCGGCCACCTCGGGCGGCCGCAGGCCCGCCGCCCAGGCCACGCTGACCGCCTCCACCCGGCTGTGCACCTCCAGCTTGCCGAAGATGCTGCGGGTGTGGGTCCGCACCGTGTCGGCCGAGATCATCAGCTCGGCGGCGATCTGCCGGGCGCGCTTGCCCTTGGCCATGCTGGTCAGCACGTCTAGCTCGCGGGGGCTGAGGGTATCCAGCAGGCTGGTGCTCTCCTGGGCGCTGCGGACGTCCTCGCGCAGCGCCCGCAGCACCGGCCCGAGCATTTCCGGCGGGAACCACGACTGGCCCCGGGCCACGCCCCGGACCACGGTCTCCAGCTGGTCGGCGCCCTGGTTCTTCGACACCCAGGCGTCCGCCCCGGCCCGGGCCGACTCCACCGCGTGGGACACGTCGGTATCCGCGCTGACCACGATCAGCCGCGCGTCCGGCCACGCCTCCCGGATCCGGCCCAGCACATCGCCCGCCGCGATGCCCAGCGGCTCCGTATCAATCAGCACCACGTCGGGGCGCAGCCAGCGGATTATCTCGGGCAGCCGGGGGTCGTCCGTCTGGGTACAGCCGGCCACCCACAGGTCCGGGGACGCCGACAGCCGCGCCGCCATGGCTTCCGTCACCATGCGGTAGTCATCTACCAGCACCAGCCTCAGCACGTCCATCTCACCGAGTGTGCCGGTCCGCCGCCGCTCAGTCCTCATGCAGATGAACGAGAAGGTCTGGTCTATGAACCGAACGCGCCCGTCCTCCGTTGCGGCTTGGTTGAGGCCAGCCGCAACGAGCGCGCTTCCGTTGTAAGACGTAATGTCTTACACTGGGGTCATGGCCGATACAATCACCCTGCGGACCGATGACGAGACCGAGCATGCCCTTACTGTCCTGACCCGCGATGGCCGGTCTCGATCCGCCGCGATCCGGCAGGCCGTGCTGGAGACGGCTAACCGCCGGGAACGCGCGGCTGAGATGCGCCGGGAAGTCCTGCGGATGGATCTTGGTCGGCCGGACGGCGTCAACGTGGCCGATGAACTGTCCCGCGACCGGGATGCTGAGCGGTGATCTACCTGGACTCTGCGGCCGTGGTCAAGCTGGTCCACGCCGAAGCAGAGTCGGAGGCCCTGCGGCGCTGGCTGGCCGAGCGGGCCGAGACGGACTGGATCAGCTCGGTCCTGACCGAGGTCGAGTCGTTCCGGGCACTGGCCCGGCACGCGCCGGAAGCGGTGTCCCGGCTGCCCGCCGTGCTCGACCAGATCGACCTGATCGGGCTGGAGCCGCCCGTCCGCAGCCTGGCCCGGACCGCGCGGCCCGCCACCGTCCGCAGCCTGGACGCGATCCACCTGGGCACGGCACTTCATGCCCGCTCTGGCCTGACCTCGTTCGTAACCTACGACAAGCGCCTGCGGGACGCGGCCGGCGCGGCCGGCCTCCCGATCGACTCGCCCGCCTAAGCGCCCGCGCCGCCTCCGCCGAGGTGGCGGGCCAGGAAGCGGTCGGCCTCGGCGTAGAAGCGGAGGCGGTTCTCGGGCTTGGCGAAGCCGTGGCCCTCGTCGGGGAACAGCAGGTACTGGTGGTCGATGCCGGCCTCGGTCAGGGCGGCCACGATCTGCTCCGACTCGGCCTGCTTGACCCGCGGGTCGTTGGCCCCCTGGGCGATCAGCAGCGGGATCCGGATGTCGCGCGCCCGCGACAGCGGCGAGCGGGACCACAGGAAGTCGGCGTCCTTCTCCGGGTCGCCGACCCGCTGGTGGAACATCGCGATCATCGGCGCCCAGTACGGCGGGATCGACTCGATCAGCGTGATCAGGCTGGACGGCCCGACGATGTCGACCGCGCAGCGGTAGATGTCCGGGGTGAACGCCGCCCCGGCCAGGGCCGCGTAGCCGCCGTAACTGCCGCCGTAGATGGCCACCCGCTCCGGGTCGGCCCAGCCCTGGCTGATCACGTGGGCGACCGCGTCGCTGAGGTCGTTCTGCATCGCGGCGCCCCACTCCCGGTCGCCCGCGTTGACGAACTGCTTGCCGTAGCCCGTCGAGCCCCGGAAGTTGACCTGCACGCACAGGTAGCCGCGGTTGGCCAGCCACTGCGCCTCCGGGTTGAAGCCCCAGGCGTCGCGGGCCCACGGGCCGCCGTGCACGTTCAGCACGGTCGGCAGGCCCTCCCGGCGGCCGGGCGGGAACGTCAGGTAACCGTGCACGGTCAGGCCGTCCCTGGCCTGGTAGGAGAACGGCTCCATGGCGGCCAGCTGGTAGCGGGTCAGCTCGGGCCGGTGCTCGAACAGGAACCGGGCGGTCCGGGTGGCCCGGTCGTAGACGTAGTAGGGGACCGGCCCGGCGTCGTTGGTGAACCCGACCAGCACCACCTGGTTGGTGTCGTCGGCGCTCTCGAAGCTCGGGTCGCCCGGATGCAGCGCCTGGATGGCGGCCACGTCGGCGGCCACCGACTCGTCCAGCACCCGGTACTCCATGCGGGCCTTGAGCAGGCCGACGATCTGCGGCTCGCGGGTGTCGGGGTCCGTCACCACGGCGGTGACGTCGGCGTCGGGGTCCTCGGCCAGCACCTCCATGGCCCCGGTGGCCAGGTCGACGCGGACCAGCCGGGCCGTCTGCGCCCCGGCCGAGCTGGTCATCAGCAGCGACCGGCCGTCGGCGCTGAACGCGACCACGTCGGTGGTCAGGGCGTCCGCCTCGGGGACGCTCAGCAGCACCCGCCAGTCGGCGTCGGCGCTGTCGCGGACCAGCAGCTCGAACCCGCCGTCGGGGAGCGGCCGGAACGCGGCCCGCACGGTCATCCCGGCGTCGGCGACCCAGCCGATCACCCCGAAGTTCTCGACCTCCCGGGTCAGCTCGCCGGTCTCCAGGCTGAGCCGGTAGACATCGTGCAGCTGCGGGTTGTCGCGGTTCAGGCCGATCAGCAGCTCGCCGGGGAACTTCCGCTCGCGGGCCACGAGCTGGGCCTGCACGCCGTCGAACGGGGTCAGGTCGCGGCGCTGCATGGTCTGCAGGTCCACGTCGTGCAGCCGCCAGTTCTCGTCGCCGCCGGTGTCCTGCACGTACACCAGGTGCCGGCCGTCGTGCGCCCAGAAGAACTGGCGGATGCCCCGGTCGGTGTCGTCGGTGACCACCTGCGCCGCCGCCAGGTCCACGCCCGACGCCACGCTGATCGGGGCCAGCCAGACGTTCAGCACCCCCTCGTGCGGCGCGATCCAGGCCAGCTGGGTGGCATCGGGGGAGATGCTCGGGCTGACCCGCTCCGGGTTGCCGAACAGGACGGGCAGCGGGATGAGATCAGCCATGCGGCGATCGTACCGGGGCCTTCCACCTGGGGCGGGGCGGCCGGCCGGTAGGGCACACTGAATCTCATGAACGGCGAAACAGGCACGCTCCCCGAGGGGCGCCCCGAGGTTGTCGTCGACCTGGACGCGATCACCGCGAACGCGGCCGCGCTGGTCGCCCATGTCGGCGGCGCGCAGCTGATGGCGGTGGTCAAGTCCGACGGCTACGGCCACGGGATGGTGCCCGCCGCCGAGGCGGCGCTGGCCGGCGGCGCCACCTGGCTGGGAGTGGTGCAGGTCGCGGACGCGCTGGCGCTGCGGGCCGCCGGGCTGACCGTCCCGGTGCTGTGCCTGCTGGCCGCCCCCGACGCCGCGCACGAGGCGGCCATCCGGGCCGGGGTCGACCTGACCGCCGGCTCGGCCGACGTGGTCGCCCTGGCGGCGGCCGCCGCCCGCCGGGCCGGGCGGCCCGCCCGGCTGCACCTGGAGGCCGACACCGGGATGAGCCGGGGCGGCGCCACGGCGGCCGACTGGCCCGGCCTGGTCCGGGCCGCCCTGGAGGCCGAGGCGGCCGGCGACGCCGTCATCGCCGGCCTCTGGTCGCACTTCGCCTGCGCCGACATGCCCGGCCACCCGTCCATCGACGCCCAGCTCGCCGCCTTCGACGCCGCCGTGGCACGGGCCGAGCGGGACGGCGCCCGGCCCGAGGTCCGCCACCTGGCCAACACCCCGGCCACGCTGACCCTGCCGGACTCCTGGCGGGACCTGGTCCGGCCCGGCGGGGCGGTCGTGGGCCTGTCCACGCTGCCCGGCGGGGCGCCGGACTGGCTGACCCCGGCGATGACCGTGCGCGCCCGGCTGGTCCAGGTCAAGCGGGTCTCGGCGGGCACCGCGGTGTCGTACGGGCACCGCTACGCCACGTCCGGCCCGGCCACGCTGGGCGTGGTGCCGCTGGGCTACAACGAGGGCATCCCGCGGCTGGCCTCCAGCACCGCCCAGTACCAGGTCGGCGGCCGGCGGTTCACGATCGCCGGCACGGTCAACATGAACCAGACGATCCTCGACCTGGGCGACCTGCCGGCGGCGCCGGGGGACGAGGTCATCGTGTTCGGCCCCGGCACTCAGGGCGAGCCCACCGCCCAGGAGTGGGCCGACGCGCTGGGCACCCTGTCCTATGAGATCGTGACCCGGTTTACCGGGAAGATCCCGCGAAGCTACCGAGGGGTAACATGTTCCCCGGCGGCCCCGGCAGACCGGGTCCCGGCAGGCAGGAGGTCCCATGGCCAGGTGGCTGCGGCTCACTAAGGCGGGCGGCCTGGCCGCCGGCGCCGTGGCGGTCAGCATCGGCAGCGTCCTGGTGGCCGAGAAGATCGCGGTCGGCCGGGTCCGGCTGCGCCCCGACCCGGCCGCCGACGAGCCGCTGGGGCAGATCCGGGGCCGCGCCGTGACGGTGCTGGCCGACGACGGCACCCCGCTGAACGCCGAGATCGACGGCCCCGACGACGCGCCGGTCACGATCGTGTTCTGCCACGGCTACACGCTGAGCCAGGACGTCTGGCACTACCAGCGGCAGGCCCTGGCCGGGGGCGCCCGGCTGGTCTTCTGGGACCAGCGCGGCCACGGCCGGTCCGGGCGCGGTGACCGGGACTCGGCCAGCATCGGCCAGCTTGGCGCCGACCTGGCCGCCGTCCTGGCCGCCACCGTGCCCGACGGCGGCCCGGTGCTGCTGGTCGGTCACTCCATGGGCGGCATGACGATCATGGCCCTGGCCCGGCTGCGCCCCGAGCTCATCGGGACCCGGGTCATCGGCACCGTGCTGGTGTCTACCGCCGCCTCCGGCATCGACACGGCCCAGTGGCTGCCCGCCCCGCTGCGCGCGGTCGGCCGGGCCACCACCCGGCCGGTGCTGCGCGGCGCCGCCCGCGGCCGCAGCGCCGCGCTCATCGAGCGGGGCCGCGCCGCCGGCGGCGACCTGGCGTTCCTGTCCACCCGGTACATCGCGTTCGGCGACTCCGGCATGAGCCCGGTCACCGTAGATTTTCTGGAACGCATCATCCGCGCCACCCCCATCGACGTCGTGGCCGACTTCTACCTGGCCCTGGAAGAGCACGACGAGGAGGCCGCCCTGGCCACGCTGGGCCAGGCCCCGTGCGTGGTCCTGACCGGCGACCGGGACCGGCTGGTGTCCTGGAAGCTGGGCCGGGCGCTGGCCGACGCGATCCCCGGCGCCGAGCCTGATCGTGGTGCCCGGCGCCGGCCACCTGGTGATCCTGGAGCGCCCCGAGGCGGTGAACCAGGCCATCCTGAGCGTGCTGGAATCGGCCGGGCTTCAGATGGCGGGGCTCCAGAAGTCGGGGCTTCAGACGGCTGGACTCCTGGCGGATATCCAGCCGGAGGTCGGCGGCACGGCGGCCGACAGCTCGGTGGCGAGCGCGACGGGGACGGACGACCCGGTGGCCAGCGGCACACTATAGGGATGCCAGAGCAAGCGGAGCCGGCTCTCGACCAGCCGGCTCTCGACGAGACCGTGACCGTGCCGAGCGCGGCGAGGATGCGGGCGCTGGGGGAGCGGCTGGCCGGGGTGCTGCGCCCCGGCGACCTGATCGTGCTGTCCGGCCGGCTGGGCGCGGGCAAGACCACGCTGACCCAGGGCATCGGCGCCGGGCTGGGCGTGCGCGGGCCGGTGACCTCCCCGACCTTCGTGATCGCCCGGGTGCACCCGTCGCTGCGCGGCGGCCCGGACCTGGTGCACGCCGATGCCTACCGGCTAGGAAGCCAGGCCGAGGTCGATGACCTGGACCTCGACGCCGACGTGGACCGGGCGGTCACGGTGGTGGAGTGGGGCGAGGGCCTGGCCGAGCGGCTGGCCGCCGGCTTCCTCCAGATCGCCATCGCCCCGGCCCCCGGGGGACCCCAGCCCGACCAGCCCAGCCCCGACCAGCCCAGCCCCGACCAGCCCAGTCCCGAGGCCGATCCGGACGCGGAGCCGCGGACGGTGCGGGTCACTGGCTGGGGCGACCGGTGGCAGCAGTGCGCCGCGGCGGCCCGCAGCGCGCTGTCCAGTACGCCATAGTTCCGACATGTCCCACCCGGCGGGCGCATCGCGCCACTAAACTGCGGTGACTTAGAGCAGCACCCGCCGTCCCGGCTAGCAGCACCCCGCTGTCCCGGCCTGACGTCGCCCCGGAGGATTGCCGTGGCCCAGCAGGGCTCCCCGCCCCGTCGTCCGTCGCGGCCCGGCGGGACCGGCCGCCATGGCGCGCCCGGTCCCTACGACGCCGGGCCCCCAGGACAACCGCCGTGACAACGGCCCGGACCCCCGCGACCCGTACGGCCCCGACCAGTACGGCACTGACCAGCACGGCAAGAAAAGCGACCAGCGCGGGTCTGACCCGTACGGTCCCCCCGACCCGCAGGACCCGGCTGGCTCCTACGGCGGAGACCCGTACGCGTCGCGCGAGCCGACCGCCCCGGCCGACTTCGCCAGCGCCGCCTGGGACCTGAGCGCCCCGCGCGACCCGGCCGCGCCGGGTCCCTACGGCCCCCCCGACCCCCGCAATCCGCGTTACGCCCACGCCCCTGGCGACCCGCGCGACAACCGCGACCCGCGTGACGTCCGCGACCCCGTGACGTCCGCGACCCCCGCGACGTCCGCGACCCGCGCGTCCCCGCGACCCCGCGCGACCCCCGCGACCCCCGCGACCCCCGTGACCCGCGTGACGTCCGTGACCCGTACGGCCCCGGCGACCCGCGTGACCCCTACGCCCCGCCCGCAGCGACAGCCAGCGCCGCCCCGTTGGCCCCACCTGCCCCGCCCGGGCGCCGCCCCGACCCGGCGGCCCGGCCCGCCGCCGCCCAGGCTCCGCTGGCCCAGGCGCCGCAGGCCCCGCCGTCGTCCCGTCGGCCCGCCGTCCGCCCCGGCCGTGACCGCGCCCCGAGCCGTGACCGCGCCCCGAGCCGTGACCCGCCAGGCCAGCGCGACCCGTTCGCCGGTACGACGAGGACGAGGTCGACCTGCCGCCGTGGGCCGGACCCAGCATCCACGCCACCCGGGCCGGGCGGACCAGGCTCCGCCCGCCCGCGCCGGAAACCGAGCCCGACGCCGCCACCGACGCCGCCCCCGGCGAGCCCGGCGACCCGGGCCCGCCGCCGGCGCAGCCGGGGCCGCGCCGCCGCCGCCCGGCTGCGCAAGTCCCGCCGCCGCGTCTACGTCTACTGCGGCACGGCGATCGTGCTGGCCGTGGTCGTGGCCGGCGTGCTCGCCCTGCACGCTGCGCAAGCACGGCCCGGCGCCGACCGTTCATCACCACCCTGCAGCCGGGCGAGTTCGCCACCGTGCCCAGCGCCTGCACCGGCTCAGCCCGGCCCTGCTCAGCCAGCTACCTGCCGGGCCAGGTCACCACGGTCAACCCGGCCGGGACCAGCGCCAGCGTACAGCCAGTGCAGCTTCACCGTGGACGCCAAGCCGGTGTTCCGGGTGCTGGAGGTCACCGCGCAGGCTTACCAGCCCAGCGCCGTCGCCGCCGGGAACGGCAGCGCCACCGCCAGCGCCGTGGACACCTTCGTGGTCGCCGAGCATGAGCTGCGCAGCCCCGGCAAGAAGTCGCCGCTGCCGCCCGCCCAGATCGGTGCCGACACCGGCCTGGGCCAGAGGCGTTCCGCGCCGTCCAGGTCATCCACCAGCCCGGCCTGTCAGTGACCTGGTCACCGTCATGGCCCGGGAGCGCAACGTCATCGTCACCGTGTCGCTGCAGGCCCAGGCGTCCGGGAACGGCTACGGCCCGGTCGCATGCCGCACCATCGAGGCGGGCGCCCTGGCCGTCGCGCGCGCGGTCGCTGACCCAGGACACCGCGCACGCCGCGCGAGCTGCCTGGTCGACGCGGGTCGTAGGCTGGTCAACCGTGCTCCTGCTCGCCTTCGACACCGCGACCCCCGCCGTCACCGTCGCCCTGCATGACGGCGCGCGGGTCGTCGCGGCCGAGTCGGCCGTGGACGCCCGCCGCCACGGTGAGCTGCTGGCCGCCGCCATCGACCGGGCGCTGCGCAGCGCCGGGGCCGGCCGCGGCGACCTGACCGCCATCGCCGTCGGGACCGGCCCCGGCCCCTACACCGGCCTGCGGGCCGGCCTGGTCACCGCGCGGGTGCTGGGCAGCGCCCTGGGCATCCCGGTCGACGGCATCTGCACGCTTGACATCATCGCCGCCGGCGCGTCGACCGCGCCCGGCGGCGAGTTCCTGGTCGCCACCGACGCCCGCCGCAAGGAGCTGTACTGGGCCCGCTACAGGGCGGCCGGGCGAGCGGCTCGCCGGCCCGCACGTGTGCAGCCATGAGCGACCTGCCCGGCGGCCTGGCGGTGGCGGGCGAGGGCGCCCTGCTGTATCCCGAGCTGGGGGCCGAGCCGATCGCGCCCCGCTACCCGGACGCCGCCTGCCTGGCCGCCCTGGCCGCGGCCCGCATCGCCGCCGGGCGCCCCGCCGCCCCGCCCGAGCCGCTGTACCTGCGCCGGCCCGGACGCCCGCGAGCCCGGCCAGCGCAAGCGGGTCACGCCGTGACCGCGCCGGGGGCCGCCCCGACGCCGGCCGGCAGCGCGGGCGCGGTGACGCTGCGCGCGATGACGCCCGCCGACCTCGACCGGCATCCTGGCCCTGGAGCTGGAGGCGTTCGGCGAGGAAGCCTGGTCCCGGCCGATGCTGGAGGGCGAGCTGGCCCAGCAGCCCGCCAGCCGGCACTACCTGGTCGCGCCAGGCCGGCGACGGCACGGTGATCGGCTACGCCGGCCTGCTCGCGGCCGGCACCCAGGCCGACGTGGTCACGATCGCGGTCAGCCGCGACCGGCAGCAACCGGGGCACCGGCTCGGCGCTGCTGGCCGCCCTGCTGGCCGAGGCCCGGCGGCGCCGCTGCCACCGAGGTGTTCCTGGAGGTCCGGGTGGATAACCTGCGGCGCGCAGCGGCTGTACCGGGCGCGCGGCTTCGAGCAGGTCGGCATCCGCCGCGGCTACTACCAGCCGTCCGGCGCCGACGCCCTGGTCATGCGGCTGGACCTGGCGCGCAGACCTGAAGCAGCACAGGCCGCAAGAACCAGAATCAGGGGGAGAACTGATGGCCGGGCCGCTGTGCTCGGCATCGAGACGTCCTGCGACGAGACCGGCGCCGGGCTGGTCCGCGGCCACGAGCTGCTGGCCGACGCGATCGCCTCCAGCGTCGGCCGAGCACGCCCGGTTCGGCGGCGTGGTGCCCGAGGTGGCCAGCCGGGCGCACCTGGAGGCCATGGTCCCGGCCGTGGACCGGGCGCTGGCCACGGCGGGCGTCACCCTGGCCGACGTCGACGCCATCGCGGTGACCGCCGGGCCGGGCCTGGCCGGCGCCCTGCTGGTCGGCGTCTGCGCGGCCAAGGCCTACGCGCTGGCCCTGGACAAGCCGCTGTACGGGGTCAACCACCTGGCCGCGCACGTCGCGGTCGACCAGCTCGAGCACGGCCCGCTGCCCATCCCGGTCATCGCGCTGCTGGTCTCCGGCGGGCACTCCTCGCTGCTGCTGGTGCCGGGACCTGGCCGGCGACGTGGTCCCGCTGGGCGCGACCATCGACGACGCCGCGGGCGAGGCGTTCGACAAGGTGGCCCGGGTGCTCGGGCCTGCCGTTCCCCGGCGGGCCGCACATCGACCGGGCGGCGGCGGCCGGCGACCCGCGGTCCGTTTCGTTTCCCGCGCGGGAAGTACCACGACGGCACGGCCGACTTCTCCTTCTCCGGGCTGAAGACGGCCGTGGCCCGCTGGGTCGAGGCCCGCGAGGCGGCGGGCGAGCCGGTGCCGGTGGCCGACGTGGCCGCCTCGTTCCAGGAGGCCGTGGCCGACGTGCTGACCCGCAAGGCCATCGACGCGTGCCGCGCGCACGACGTCGGTCACCTGGTCATCGGCGGCGGCGTGGCGGCCAACTCGCGGCTGCGGGCGCTGGCCGCGCGAGCGCTGCGCGGCGGCCGGGATCGCGCTGCGGGTGCCCCGGCCCGGCCTGTGCACCGACAACGGGGCCATGGTCGCGGCGCTCGGCGCGTACCTGCACGACCGCGGCGCGGCGCCGTCCCCGGCCGGGTTCCCGGCCGACTCGAGCCTGCCGGTGACCAGCATCCTGGCCTAAGCCGGCGCGGCGTTTGACGGGCGCGGAGCACGGCGTTAATGTTCGGAACTGGCACTCACTGAGGTAGAGTGCTAACGCGACAGGTTGGCCTGACACCCGCGACGGCAGGCCGGCATGGTCGCCTCTCTCACATATTCAGCTAACCCTTTCCGGAGGGGGAGGTCAGATCGTGACGACCGCCACCAAGGTTGTTCTCAAGCCGCTCGAAGACCGGATCGTGGTGCGCCCGCTCGAGGCTGAGCAGACCACCGCGTCTGGCCTGGTCATCCCGGACACCGCCAAGGAGAAGCCCCAGGAGGGCGAGGTCCTGGCTGTGGGCCGGGCCGCTTCGACGACGCCGGCGAAGCGCGTCCCGTGGACGTGCAGGTCGGCGACCGTCGTCCTGTACAGCAAGTACGGCGGCACCGAGGTCAAGTACCACGGCGAGGAGTACCTGGTGCTCTCCGCCCGCGACGTGCTCGCCGTCATCGAGAAGTAATCTAGCGGAACGCGCGCGTGCCCGGCCGGGGGAAGTCCCGCGCCGGGCACACGCGCGCCGGATAGCCGGAGATAAGCGGACAAGGCTGAGGTGCCCGATGGCCAAGAGCTTGGAATTCAACGAGGACGCGCGGCGCGCGCTGGAGCGCGGTGTCAACCGGCTCGCCGACGCCGTCAAGGTGACGCTCGGCCCCAAGGGCCGCAATGTCGTCATCGACAAGAAGTGGGGCGCCCCCACCATCACCAACGACGGCGTGACCGTCGCCCGTGAGGTGGAGCTGGAGGACCCGCTGGAGAACCTGGGCGCGCAGCTCGCCCGGGAAGTCGCCACCAAGACCAACGACGTGGCCGGCGACGGCACGACCACGGCCACGGTGCTGGCCCAGGCCATGGTGCACGAGGGCCTGCGCAGCGTCACGGCCGGCGCCAACCCGATGGCGCTCAAGCGCGGGCATCGACGCCGCCGCCGCGGCGGTGGCCGAGCTCCTGCTCAAGTCGGCCCGCGAGGTCGAGGAGCAGAGCGAGATCGCCAACGTGGCGACGGTCTCGGCGCAGGACGCCAAGATCGGCGCGCTGATCGCCGAGGCGTTCGACAAGGTCGGCAAGGACGGCGTCATCACCGTCGAGGAATCGCCGACGATGGGCCTGGAGCTCGAGTTCACCGAGGGCATGCAGTTCGACAAGGGCTACATCTCGGCGTACTTCGTCACCGACCAGGAGCGGATGGAGACGATCTACGACGACCCCTACATCCTGCTGACCACCTTCAAGATCACGGCGATGGCCGACTTCCTGCCGTCCTGGAGAAGGTCGCGCAGGCCAAGAAGCCGCTCGTGGTGATCGCCGAGGACGTTGACGCCGAGGCCCTGTCCACCCTGGTGGTCAACAAGATCCGCGGCCTGCTGCAGGTCGTCGCGGTCAAGGCGCCCGGCTTCGGTGACCGCCGCAAGGCGATGATCGAGGACATGGCCATCCTGACCGGCGCCACGGTGATCAGCGAGGAGACCGGCCTCCGGCTGGACTCGGTCGAGCTGGATCACCTCGGCCAGTCGCCCGCCGGGTGGTGGTGACCAAGGACACCACCACGATCGTGGACGGCGACGGCGACGCCGAGCGAGGTGGCCGACCGGATCCGCCAGCTCCGGGCCGAGATCGAGAACACCGACTCGGACTGGGACCGGGAGAAGCTCCAGGAGCGGGTGGCCAAGCTGGCCGGCGGCGTAGCCGTGCTGCGGGCCGGCGCCGCCACCGAGGTCGAGCTCCAGGAGAAGAAGCACCGCCTGGAGGACGCCATCTCGGCCACCCGGGCGGCGATCGAGGAAGGCATCATCGCCGGCGGCGGCAGCGCCCTGGTGCAGGCCGCCGCCGTCGCTCGACGACCTGGGCTTCACCGGCGAGGAGGCGGTCGGCGTAGGCGTGGTCCGCACCGCGCTGTCGGCCCCGGCCCGGTGGATCGCCGAGAACGCGGGCGCCGAGGGCGGCGTCGTCGTCGCGCACATCGCCGACCCTGCCGGCCGGGCACGGCTTCAACGCCGCGACCGGCGAGTACGGCGACCTGATCGCCCAGGGCGTCATCGACCCGGTCAAGGTCACCCGGTCGGCGGTGCAGAACGCGGCCTCGATCGCCGGGCATGCTGATCACCACCGAGGTGCTGGTCACCGAGAAGCCGGAGCCCGCGGCCGACAACGGCGGCGGCCACGGCCACGGCCACGCCCACTAGGCGGCCAGCTCAAACGGCACAGCGCACCAAACATCAGCGGAAAGGCCCGGCATGATGCCGGGCCTTTCCGTCGTCTTGGCCCCTGCCACTGAATGTAACCATCCTGTTGCCCTTTCCAGGTTGGCGGATGGCCCGGGGCGGGCATGACGCTTACGGGATCTTTGCCGAGGCGATACTGCTGGGGGGACCGCGTGATTTCGCAGCTAGAGGGGGCGTACGGGGGCAAGAAGGTCAGCATGCGGGACCTGACCGCCCAGGCCGCGGGCGGCCAGCCGGCCGCGATCGAGTCGCTGCTGCGCCAGATCCGGCCAATGGTGCTGCGCTACTGCCGGTCCCGGCTGGGGCGCGTTTCCGGGAATTACCAGGCCGCCGATGACGTGGCCCAGGAGGTGTGCATCGCGCTGCTGTCGGCGCTGCCCCGCTACCGGGACATGGGCCGGCCATTCGCCTCGTTCGTCTTCGGCATCGCCGCGCACAAGGTGGCCGACGCCAGGCGCAGCGCGGCCAGCCTGGCCATCCCGACCGAGGACCTGCCGGACAGCCCCGATGACCACCCGGGTCCCGAGGAGACGGCGGTGGCCTGCCTGGAGGCCGAGCGGGTGCGCGCGCTGCTGGGCCGCCTCCCGGCCCAGCAGCGCGAGCTGCTGGCGCTGCGCGTGCTGGTCGGCCTCACCGCCCAGGAGACCGGCGCTGAGCTGGGCATGTCGGCCGGGGCGGTGCGAGTGGCCCAGCACCGGGCGCTGATCCGGCTGCGGGCCCTGGCCCGCGAGGAGTCGTTCGCCGTAGTCCGGGCCGGCCCGGTTACTAGGATGATCCCATCCGTGCACCCGGCCGAACGGAACGTGATCATGATTGACGACCCGAAGTTCAGCCCGCCCGGCCTCACCTATGACGACGTGCTGCTGCTGCCCGCGCACTCGACCGTCATGCCTGCTGAGACCGACACCACGACGCGGCTGACCAGGCGGATCACGCTGCGGATCCCGCTGGTCTCCTCGGCCATGGACACGGTGACCGAGTCCCGGATGGCCATCGCCATGGCCCGCCAGGGCGGCGTCGGCGTGCTGCACCGGAACATGTCGGTGGAGGATCAGGCCCAGCAGGTCGACATGGTCAAGCGGTCCGAGGCCGGGATGATCACCAACCCGGTGACCTGCGGGCCGGACGCCACCGTGGCCGACGTCGAGGAGCTGTGCGCCCGGTACCGGATCTCCGGCGTGCCGGTGACCGGCGCCGACGGCATGCTGCTGGGCATCGTGACGAACCGGGACATCCGCTTCGAGACCGACCACCGGCGCCGGGTCACCGCGGTGATGACCCCCATGCCGCTGGTCACCGCCCCGGTCGGGGTCAGCCGGGACGAGGCGCTGGCCCTGCTCGGGGCCAACAAGATCGAGAAGCTGCCGCTGGTCGACGCGGCCGGGCGGCTGCGCGGGCTGATCACCGTCAAGGACTTCGCCAAGAGCGAGAAGTTCCCCCAGCGCCACCAAGGACGGGCAGGGCCGGCTGGTGGTCGGCGCCGCCGTCGGCGTCGGCGAGGACGCCAAGCTGCGCGCCCAGGCGCTGGTCGAGGCGGGCGTCGACTTCCTGGTCGTGGACACCGCGCACGGCCACTCCCAGGCCGTGCTGGACATGGTGGCCCAGCTCAAGGCCAACAGCCGGGTCGACGTGATCGGCGGCAACGTGGCCACCCGGGCCGGCGCCCAGGCGCTGATCGACGCGGGCGCGGACGCGGTCAAGGTCGGCGTCGGGCCGGGCTCGATCTGCACCACCCGGGTGGTGGCCGGCGTCGGCGTGCCGCAGGTCACCGCGATCTACGAGGCGGCGCAGGCGGCCCGCCCGGCCGGCGTCCCGGTCATCGGCGACGGCGGCGTGCAGTACTCCGGCGACATCGCCAAGGCCATCGCCGCCGGCGCCGACACCGTGATGCTCGGCAGCCTGCTGGCCGGCTGCGAGGAGGCGCCGGGCGACATGGTGTTCATCAACGGCAAGCAGTTCAAGCTGTACCGCGGCATGGGCTCGCTGGGCGCGATGCGCAACCCGAGCGCGGCCGGTCCTACTCCAAGGACCGCTACTTCCAGGACGACGTGCTGCGCGAGGACAAGCTGGTACCCGCAGGGCGTCGAGGGCCAGGTGCCGTACCGCGGGCCGCTGGCCGCCGTGGCCCACCAGCTCACCGGCGGGCTGCGGGCGGCGATGGGCTACTGCGGCGCGCGCACCATCGCCGAGCTGCAGCAGGCCCGGTTCATCCAGATCACCGCGGCCGGGCTGACCGAGAGCCACCCGCACGACATGCAGATGATCGAGCGAGGCGCCGAACTACATGGGGCGGCGGCTGACGTGACCCAGGTGGAGATCGGCCGGGGCAAGACCGGCCGCCGGGCCTACGCGCTGGACGAGATCGGCATCGTGCCGTCCCGCCGCACCCGCCACCCGGAGGAGGTGTCGATCGCCTGGCAGATCGACGCCTACCGGTTCGAGCTGCCGCTGGTGGTGGCCCCGATGGACAGCGTGGTCTCGCCCGCCACGGCCATCCGGGTCGGCCAGCTCGGCGGGCTGGCCGTGCTCGACCTGGAGGGCCTGTGGACCCGGTACGAGGACCCCGAGCCGCTGCTGGCCGAGGTCGCCGAGCTGGACGACGAGGCGGCGACCCGCCGGCTGCAGGAGATCTACGCCGCGCCGATCCAGGAAGACCTGATCGGCACGCCGGATCGAGGAGATCCAGGCGGCCGGGATCACCACCGCGGCGCGGCTGTCGCCGCAGCGCACGGTCCGGTTCTACAAGGCCGTGCTGGACGCCGGCGCGGACATCTTCGTCATCCGCGGCACCACCGTCTCGGCCGAGCACGTCTCGGGCCAGGCCGAGCCGCTGAACCTCAAGCAGTTCATCTACGAGCTCGACGTGCCGGTGATCGTCGGCGGCTGCGCCACCTACACCGCCGCGCTGCACCTGATGCGGACCGGCGCGGCCGGGGTGCTGGTCGGCTTCGGCGGCGGCTCCGGGCACACCACCGCGCGCGGTGCTCGGCGTGGCCGTGCCGATGGCCACCGCGATCGCCGACGTGGCCGCCGCCCGGCGCGACTACCTGGATGAGTCGGGCGGCCGGTACGTGCACGTGATCGCCGACGGCGGGATGACCCACAGCGGCGACATCGCCAAGGCGCTGGCCTTCGGCGCGGACGCGGTGATGGTCGGGTCGCCGTTCGCCCGGGCCGCCGAGGCCCCCGGCCGCGGCTACCACTGGGGCAGCGAGGCGCACCACCCCGACCTGCCGCGCGGCGCCCGGGTCCAGGTCGGCACGATCGGCACGATCGAGCAGATCCTGCACGGGCCGTCCACGGTGGCCGACGGGTCGATGAACCTGATGGGCGCCCTGCGCCGGACGATGGCCACCTCCGGCTACTCCGACCTCAAGGAATTCCAGCGGGTCGAGGTCGTCGTGGCGCCCAGTCGCCGGGCGCGGCTGAGCGTCGGCCATCCGCGGACCGGCAGAGCACCGCGGCTGGGGCCCGCGCAGCGGGCTGCCGCGCTGGCCGCGCTGGCCGGCGCGGAGCACCACGTGCTGGTGGTCGGCGGCGGGGTGGTCGGGGCCGGGGTGGCGCTGGACGCCGCCACCCGCGGCCTGTCGGTGGGCCTGGTCGAGGCCCGCGACTTCGGGTCCGGCACCTCGTCGCGGTCCAGCAAGCTCATCCACGGCGGCCTGCGGTACCTGGAGCAGCTCAACGTCGGGCTGGTCCGGGAGGCGCTGACCGAGCGGTCGCTGCTGCTCCAGCGGCTGGCCCCGCACCTGGTCCACCCGGTGTCGTTCCTGTTCCCGTTCACCCACCACGTCTGGGAGCGCGCCTACGTCGGGGCCGGCGTCACCGCCTACGACCTGCTCGGCATGTCCATGGGCCAGACCCGGGGCCTGCCCGGCCACCGCCAGCTCAGCCGGCACGCCGCGCTGCGGCTGGCCCCGGCGCTGCGCAAGTCGGCCCTGACCGGCGCCCTGGTCTACTGGGACGCCCAGGTGGACGACGCCCGCTACGTGACCACGCTGGTCCGCACCGCGGCCGGGTACGGCGCCAGCGTGGCGTCCCGCACCCAGGTCACGGGGTTCCTGCGCGAGGGGGAGCGGGTCACCGGGGTGCGGGCCGTGGACCTGGAGACCGGCGCCGCGCTGGAGATCCGGGCTCAGCAGGTGGTCAACGCGACCGGCGTGTGGACCGACGACATCCAGGAGATGGTCGGCGGCCGGGGCACCATCAACGTCCGCGCGTCCAAGGGCATCCACCTGGTCGTGCCCCGCGACCGGATCCACTCCAGCACCGGGATCATCCTGCGCACCGCGGTCAGCGTGCTGTTCGTCATCCCGTGGGGCCGGCACTGGATCATCGGCACCACCGACACCGACTGGTCGCTGTCCAAGGCGCACCCGGCCGCCAGCCGCAACGACATCGAGTACATCCTGGCCCAGCTGAACAAGATCCTGGCCGTGCCGCTCACCCGCGGACGACGTGGAGGGCGTGTACGCCGGCCTGCGGCCGCTGCTGGCCGGGGAGTCCGACTCCACCTCCAAGCTGTCCCGCGAGCACACCGTGGCCCACCCGGTGCCCGGCCTGGTCATGATCGCCGGCGGCAAGTACACCACCTACCGGCTGATGGCCCGCGACGCCGTCGACGCGGTGGCCCACGGCCTGGACGGCCGGGTCGCGCCGTCGTGCACCGACGTCATCCCGCTGGCCGGCGCCGACGGCTTCGCCGCGCTGTGGAACTCGCGGTACGCGCTGGCCCGGTCCTCCGGGCTGCACGTGGCCCGGATCGAGCACCTGCTGCGCCGCTACGGGTCGATGACCGCCGAGGTGCTGGACCTGATCGCGGCCGAGCCGGGGCTGCGGCGGCCGCTGGCCGGCGCGGACGACTACCTGCGGGCCGAGGTGGTCTACGCGGTGACCCACGAGGGCGCCCGGCACCTGGACGACGTGCTGGCCCGGCGAACCCACGTGTCCATCGAGAGCTGGGACCGCGGCCTGGCCGCGGCCACCGAGGTGGCTGAGCTGATGGCCGGGCCGATGCACTGGAAGTCCCGCCAGGTGTCCCGGGAGCTGGAGAACTACCGGCTGCGGGTGGCCGCCGAGCAGGCCTCCCAGGCCGCGGTCACCGACACCGACGCCGACGCCATCCGGCTCGGCGCCCCGGACATCGTGCCCGTGGTTAGCTAATAAGCTGGCGGCCATGTCCCGACCGCGCGTGTTCTCCGGCATCCAGCCCACGGCCGATTCCTTCCATATCGGCAACTACCTGGGCGCGGTGCGCCAGTGGGTGGCGCTCCAGGACACCCACGACGCCCTGTACTGCGTGGTCGACCTGCACGCCATCACCATGCCCCAGGAGCCTGCCGACCTGCGCCGGCGGACCCGGGTGGCGGCGGCCCAGCTGTTCGCCGCCGGGCTGGACCCGGACCGCTCGATCGTCTTCGTGCAGAGCCACGTGCCCGAGCACACCGAGCTGGCCTGGGTGCTGTCCTGCATCACCGGGTTCGGCGAGGCGTCCCGGATGGTCCAGTTCAAGGACAAGTCGGCCAAGGGGGGCAGCGACGCGGCCGGCGTCGGGCTGTTCACCTACCCGATCCTGCAGGCCGCCGACATCCTGCTCTACGCCGCCGACCAGGTCCCGGTGGGCGAGGACCAGCGCCAGCACCTGGAGCTGACCCGGGTCCTGGCCCAGCGGTTCAATCACCGGTTCGGGGACACGTTCGTGGTCCCCGAGGCGTACATCCCCCCGGCCGTGGCCCGGGTCGCCGACCTGCAGGACCCGGCGGTCAAGATGAGCAAGTCGGCGTCCGCGCCGCAGGGCATCATCGACATCCTGGAGGACCCGGCCGCCGTCCGGCGGAAGATCATGCGCGCGATGACCGACGCCGACGGCGAGGTCCGGGCCGACGAGGACGCCAAGCCCGGCGTGACCAACCTGCTGCGCATCTTCGCGGCCCTGTCCGGCCTCAGCGTTCCCGACCTGGAGCAGCGCTACGCCGGCGCCGGTTACGGGACGTTCAAGAAAGACCTGGCCGAGGTCGTGGTGGACACCGTGGCCCCGATCCGGGAGCGGACGGAGAAGCTGCTGGCCAGCGAGACTGAGCTGGACGCGATGCTGGCCCGCGGCGCGGCCCGGGCGCGCGACCTGGCCCGGGTCACCATGGACACCGTCCGGGACCGGGTCGGCTTCCTGCCGGCCAGCTAGACGCCCCCGCCGGGCGGGAACATCGCCCGGGCCTCGCGGCGGCGGGACCGGGCCAGCAGGGTCAGCCCGATGCCGCCGGCGACGCAGAATGCCCGCGGCCACCGCCAGCCCGGCGTCGTCATCGCCGGCCCGCGCCTCGGCCTGGCTGCTGAACTGGGCGGCCCGGGCGCGTTCGGCCCGCGCCCGGCGGGCGGCGGCGGCCCGCGCGGAACTGGCCGAGGGCAGCGGGGCGACCAGGGTGCCGACCGGAGCGACCTTGCCGTCCATGGCGAATCCCCAGTTCAGCAGCTGCTCGCCGGAGGTGATCTCCTGCAGCGGCGTGCAGTGCAGCACGGTGACGATGAGCGTGGTGCCGCCCCGCCGGGCCATCCCGATGTAGGTCGCCCCGGCTGCCTCGGTCCAGCCGATCTTGCCGCCGATGCCGCCCTTGTACTGGGTCAGCAGGGTGTTCTGGTTGGCCAGGCCGACCAGGTGCCCCGGCTTGACCGGGAACTGCGCCGACAGCGTCGAGTCGTAGCTCATGAACGCGGGGGTGGCCAGCGCCTGCCGGGCGATCAGCGCCTCGTCGTAGGCCGACACCACCTGGCCCGCGGCCGGCAGCCCGTTGGGCTGCCTGGCCACCACGTCGTAAGCCCGCAGGCGCTGAGCCTCGGCGTTGATCAGCGCCATCCCCTTGCTGAACGACCCGGTGGCCTGGGTCAGCGCCACCGCCGCGTCGTTGGCCGAGATCAGCAGCAGCGCCCGGAACAGGTCGGACACCTTGTACTGGCGGCCGGGCAGCAGGCCGACGATGTTGGGCTGGACCGAGGTGGCCAGCGTGCTGGCCGTCACCAGGGCATTCGGGTTGAGCAGCGGGATCAGCGTGATCGCGGTCAGCACCTTGAGCGTGCTGGCCGGCTGAAACTCGCCGTGCGGGTCCTTGGCCGCCAGCACCTGCCCGGTTCTGGCGTCGGCGATGACCCACGCCGAGGCCGGGATCGGCGGCAGCCGCGGCCCGCCCGCGGCCGGGGAGTTGACCACCACGCCGGTGCCGCCCAGGTCCGGTCCGCCGACGCCCAGCCGCGCGGCCTGGCTGAGCGCCGGAGCGGCCGATCCCGGGGAGGCAGGCGCTGGGGACGGCGACACCGATGGCGACCCAGCCGGGGAGACCGCCAGCGCGGCGGGCGCGGTGAACAGCGCCAGCGCCCCCACGGCCGCGGCCAGGGCCGCCGCGGGCAGCCGAGCAGCTTTCATGTCCGGATTCAACCTCTCGCGCTGAGCTCCATCAGAGAATAGGCAACGGCCGGCCGGCCGGGCCGCGATGCAGCAGAATATGCGGCCGGCCTGTTACCTGGTATCACTCGCTGTGACTTTCCCCTGGCGTAGAGCAGCTCACACCCGGCACAATCCCGTCCAATCGTCGTAACAGCGGGTGACCCGCAGGCGCCTTTCCGGAATATTGACCGGCCGACATGGACCGCCTTAATCACCGCGCGGCCCGGCCGCCGCCGCGTGGCGGACTTCACAGCGGCCCGCGGGGTGCCCCGCCGTACCCTGGTCCCATGAGCCGCACCTCGGAATCCGGTACACCCATTGAGAGCGTCTACCGGGCCAAGGACATTCGCGATGTGGACCCCGAGACGGACCTCGGCGAGCCGGGGGCCTACCCGTTCACCCGCGGCATCTACCCGGACATGTACATCAGCCGGCCGTGGACCATGCGCCAGTACGCCGGGTTCTCCACCGCGGCCGAGTCCAACCAGCGCTACCACCAGCTGATCGAGGCCGGCACCACCGGCCTGTCGGTGGCCTTCGACCTGCCCACCCAGATGGGCTACGACTCCGACGCGCCCGCAGGCCCACGGCGAGGTCGGCAAGGTCGGCGTGGCCATCGACTCGCTCGAGGACATGCGCCTGCTGCTGCGCGGCATCCCGCTGGACGAGGTGTCCACGTCGATGACGATCAACGCCCCGGCCGCCATCCTGCTGCTGCTCTACCAGCTCGCGGCGGCCGAGCAGGGGGTCAGCGCGGCGAAGATCAGCGGCACCATCCAGAACGACATCCTCAAGGAGTACATCGCCCGCGGCACCTACATCTACCCGCCGCAGCCCTCGCTGCGGCTGATCGCCGACACCTTCGCCTACTGCCGGGCCGAGATCCCGCGCTGGAACACCATCTCCATCTCCGGCTATCACATGGCCGAGGCCGGCGCCACGCCCGTGCAGGAGATCGCCTTCACGCTGGCCAACGCCCGCGAGTACGTGCGGGCCGCGATCGCGTCCGGCCTGGCGGTCGATGAGTTCGCCCCGCGGCTGTCGTTCTTCTTCGTGGCCCGGACCACCCTGCTGGAGGAGGTGGCCAAGTTCCGGGCCGCCCGGCGGCTGTGGGCGCGGATGATGCGCGAGGAGTTCGGCGCGGCCGACCCGCGCTCGCAGATGCTGCGCTTCCACACCCAGACCGCCGGGGTGCAGCTCACCGCCCAGCAGCCCGAGGTCAACCTGGCCCGGGTGACCCTGCAGGCGCTGGCCGCGGTGCTCGGCGGGACCCAGTCGCTGCACACCAACTCCTACGACGAGGCGATGGCCCTGCCGTCGGAGAAGGCGGCCCGGCTGGCCCTGCGCACCCAGCAGGTGCTGGCCTTCGAGACCGACCTGACCGCCACCGTCGACCCGCTGGCCGGGTCGTACGCGGTCGAGGCCATGACCACCGAGATCGAGGAGCAGGCGGTGGCCCTGATGGCCAGGGTGGCCGACCTGGGCGGCGCCGTGGCCGCCATCGAGCAGGGCTTCCAGAAGGCCGAGATCGAGCGCTCGGCGTACCAGATCGCCCGGCAGATCGACGCCGGGGAGCGCCGGGTGGTCGGGGTGAACGCCTACGTCACCGCCGACGAGGGCGGCTACGAGCCGCTCCGGGTCGACCCGCGGATCGAGGAGGAGCAGGCCGGGCGGCTGGACCGGCTGCGGTCCGGCCGGGATCAGGCCGACGTGACCCGGCGGCTGGACGCGGTGCGCGCCGTGGCGGCCGGGACCGGCAACCTGCTGCCGCCGCTGCGCGACGCGCTGGCCGCGCTGGCCACCGTGGGCGAGGTCTGCGACGCGCTGCGCGAGGTGTGGGGCCTGTACCAGCCGCCGATCGTCTACTGAGCGGGGCGAGGATGGCGGTCATCCCGTGGAACCCGTCCCGCGGCCCGACGCTGGGCATCGAGTGGGAATTGCAGTTAATCGACCAGCGGACCCGCATGCTGCGCCAGGACGCCCGCGAGGTTCTGGCCGCGCTGCCCGGCCTGTCGGAATCCGGCGAGCATCCGAAGATGAAGTTCGAGCTGATGCAGTCCGCGGTAGAGGTCGTCACCGGGATCTGCAGCACCGTCGCTGAGGCCAAGGGGGACCTTGCGGCGACAATCTCGCAACTTCAGCGGATAACCGCCGAGCGCGGTACGATGCTGGCCTGTGCTGGTACCCATCCCGTCAGTGACTGGCGGGATGCCAAGATGGCGCCCATTCAGCGATATGCCGAGCTGCTAGAGAATTTGCAGTGGCTAGCCCGTAGGATCCAGACTTTCGGCGTACACGTCCATGTGGGTATTCGCGACCGGAGCAAGGCCATGCCCATCGTGAACGCGCTGGCCGGTTACCTGCCGCATTTCCTGGCACTGACCGCGTCGAGTCCGTTCTGGAGCGGGCACGATACGGGGCTTGCGTCGAGCCGGTCCGTCATCTTCGGTGGCCTGCCCACGTCAGGACCGCCACAGATGCTGGATAACTGGAGTGACTTCGAGAACTACATGGACACGCTTCTTCGGGCCGGTACTATCCGGAGCATCAAGGAGGTGTGGTGGGATATCCGGCCGCATCCTGACTTCGGCACGGTCGAGGTCCGGATGTTCGACGGGTTGCCCACCCTGCGGGAGATAGGCATGGTCGCCGCGCTGTCGCAGTCCCTGGTTCATCTGCTCGACACTCAGCTTGACCGCGGTTACACGCTGCCGCGACCGGCAGCATGGGTTGTTCGCGATAACAAGTGGCGCGCCACCCGGTACGGGCTGGACGCTATGGTGATAACGGACGATTACGGGTCGACCGCCCCCCTCCGCGATCAGCTCTATGAGCTGGTCCGGGAGCTGGAGCCGGTGGCGGAGCGGCTCGGCTGCGCAGCCGAGCTGGCCGTGGCGTTCGAGGTTCTCGACCGGGGCGCGTCCTACGAGCGGCAGCGGGCGCTCGTAGCCAGCGGCAGCGAGCTTGCCGACGTGGTGGACGCGCTGGCGGCCGAGTTCGCCGAGGATCGTTTCGTCTGCCCGGGGGAGGCGGTTCATGGCCGAGCATGACCTGGACGGGGAGCTGGACGCCTTCCTGGCCGGCCACGAGGCTGAGCTCATCGATTTCCGGCGGGACATGCACGCCCACCCGGAAACCGGCTACCACGAGTACCGCACCACCCGGCGGATCGCGCTGCGCCTGGAGGCCGCCGGGCTGCGGCCCGCGGTGCTGCCCAAGGGCACCGGCCTGATGGTGGACATCGGCAAGGCCGAGCCCGGCATGCCGCTGATCGCGCTGCGGGCCGACATCGACGCGCTGCCCATCACCGATGAGAAGAACGTCGCCTACCGGTCGCTCACCCGCGGCGCGTGCCACGCCTGCGGCCACGACGTGCACACCTCGATCCTGCTCGGCACCGCCCTGTACCTGAGCCGGGCGCATGCCGCCGGTTCGCTGCCGGGTCAGGTCCGGCTGATCTTCCAGCCCGCCGAGGAGGTGCCGGGCGGGGCCATCGACGTGATGGCGGCGGGCGGCATCGCGTCGGTCGACCGGATCTTCGCCCTGCACTGCGACCCGCGCCTGGACGTGGGCAAGATCGGCACCCGGGTCGGCCCGATCACCGCCGCCTGCGACAAGATCATGGTCAAGGTGACCGGCCCTGGCGGGCACACCGCCCGCCCGCACCTCACCGCCGACCTGGTCTTCGCCCTCGGCAAGATCATCACTGAGCTGCCCGCCGCGCTGTCCCGGCGGGTCGACCCGCGGTCCAGCCTGAGCCTGGTCTGGGGCCGGGTGCTGGCCGGGTCGGCGGCCAACGCCATCCCCGACGACGGCATGGTCGAGGGCACGGTGCGCTGCCTGGACGACGAGGCCTGGCATGCCGCGCCCGACATGGTCAAGTCGCTGGTCGAGTCGGTGGCCACGGCCTACGGGATCGTGCCGGACATCACCTACCAGCGGAACGTCCCGCCGACCGTCAACGACGCCATCTGCACCGCGATGTTCGAGGCCGCCGCCGACCGGGTCCTCGGCCCGGAAGCCGTCACCCCGGCCCAGCAGAGCCTGGGCGGGGAGGACTTCGCCTGGTACCTGGAGTCGATCCCCGGCGCGCTGGCCCGGCTCGGCACCCGGACGCCGGGCTCGCGCGAGGACTTCGACATCCACCAGGGCACGTTCGACGTGGACGAGCGGGCCATCGGCATCGGCGTCCGGCTCATGGCGGCCACCGCGCTGACCGCCCTGGGCCGCGGCAGCGGGCCGGTTCAGGTCCCCCTGCCGGGTGCGGCCCTGGCCTGACCACGGGCGCATAGGCTGACATCGTGACCGCACAGCAGGCGAAGTCCGCGTGGAAGACGGACGCGGCCGGCCGGACCACGTTCCGGCTGATGCCGCCGCTGGTGCTGTGGTGGGTGTGGGTGATCTTCGCCGCCGCCAACCTGACCGACCTGGCCGTGCAGTCCCGGACCTGGTTCGCCGTGGAGATCACGTTCGTCCTGCTGGTCGTGACCGGGTTCATGTATGCCTGCGCGCTGCGGCCCCGGGTGATCGCCGACGCGGCCGGGCTGACCATCCGCAACCCGTTCCGCGACTACCGGGTGCCGTGGGGCGGCGTGGCCGGGGTGTTCCTGGGCGACTCGGTCGAGATCCAGTGCGAGCAGGAGCCGCCCCGCCCGGTCCGGACCATCTACAGCTGGGCGCTGTACTCGCCCCGCCGCGCCCGGGCCAGGGCCGAGCTACGGGCCAGCACCGGCATGCGGCGGCAGCGCTACGACGCACGGTCCCAGCGCCGCTACGGCGTCACCGAGTCCGCCTCCCAGGGCTACGGCAAGATGCCCGCCCAGGCCCAGTCCCTGTCCCGTCAGCACCCCAGCCACGTGATGGCCGGCGAGCTGGGCCGGCGGTGCAGCGAGGCCCAGGCCGCGCTGGCCGAGGCGGGCGGGGCGCAGGAGGGCCTGGTGGCCGGCCGGTGGGCGTGGCGGCCCATCGCCGCCGTGGTGGTCCCGGTGGCCGGCCTGATCGCCGTCATCCTGGCCCACTAGCGCTCATTCCCCCGACTCGTCGCCCAGCAGCCACCGCGCACCGGTGCCCAGCCCGGCCGCGCTGTCGCCGGCGTTGTACAGCGCGCAGCGGCGCAGCGACAGGCATCCGCAGCCGATGCAGCTGCTCAGCGTGGCCGACATCCGCGCCAGCTCGGCGATGCGCTCGTCGATGCGGGCCTGCCAGGTCCGGGCCGCCCGCGCCCACTGTGCCCGGGTCGGGGCCTTGTCGGCGGGCAGCGTGTCCAGGGCCGCCTTGATCTCCCGCAGCGACAGGCCCAGCTGCCGCCCGGCCCGGATGAAGGCGATCCGGCGCAGCACGTAGCGCGGGTAGCGCCGCTGGTTCCCGGTCGTCCGCTCGGCCCGGATCAGGCCCAGGTCCTCGTAGTACCGCAGCGCCGAGGGGGCCGCGCCGCTGCGCGCGGACACTTCGGCGATCGTCAGCGCGGGCGCCATAGCACGCAGGCTACCCTGGCATTCAAGGGCGGTTGAGCATCAGCGGGAACGCGAGCCCCGGGCGCCGGCCCCCTCGCTGGCCGCCCGCCGCACCGCTAACCTTCCGCCATGGCCTCCGATGACGAGCCCCGCGACGACGCGCCGGACCCCCTGCATACCCCGGACCTGCACACCACCGTCGGGAAGCTGGCCGACCTGGACCGGCGCCGCTACGAGGCGGTGCACGCCGGTGCCCAGCGGCAGGTCGAGCGCCAGCACGCCAAGGGCAAGATGACGGCCCGCGAGCGGATCGACGCGCTGCTGGACCCCGGCTCGTTCACCGAGCTGGACGAACTGGCCCGGCACCGGTCCCACGACTTCGGGCTGGACCGCAACCGGCCCTACGGCGACGGCGTGGTCACCGGCTACGGCACCATCGACGGCCGCCCGGTCTGCGTGTTCAGCCAGGACTTCACGGTCTACGGCGGGTCGCTGGGCGAGGTCTACGGCGAGAAGATCGTCAAGGTGATGGACCACGCGCTGAAGACCGGCTGCCCGATGATCGGGATCAACGACGGCGGCGGGGCGCGGATCCAGGAGGGCGTGGTCGCGCTCGGCCTGTTCGCCGAGATCTTCTACCGCAACGTGCTGTCCTCGGGCGTGATCCCGCAGATCTCGCTGATCATGGGACCGTGCGCGGGCGGGGCGGTCTACTCCCCGGCCATCACCGACTTCACCCTGATGGTCGACCAGACCTCGTACATGTTCATCACCGGCCCGGACGTGATCAAGTCGGTCACCGGCGAGAGCGTCACGCAGGAGGAACTGGGCGGCGCCCACGCTCACAACGTGAAGTCCGGGGTGGCCCATTACCAGGCCGCCGACGAGCAGGACTGCCTGGCCTTCGCCCGCGACCTGCTGTCCTTCCTGCCGTCCAACAACCTCGAGGAGCCGCCGGCCAGCGGGGGGTCCGGCGGATCCGGTCCGGCCGCCGAGGGCGCGCTGGAGGTCACCGACACCGACCGCGAGCTTGACGGGCTCATCCCCGACTCGCCCCGCCAGCCCTACGACATGCACATCGTGATCGAGCACGTGCTCGACGAGGGCGACTTCCTGGAGATCCACGCGGGCTTCGCGCCGAACATCGTGGTCGGCTTCGGCCGGGTCGACGGCATGCCGGTCGGGGTGGTCGCCAACCAGCCGATGAACTCGGCCGGGACGCTCGACATCGACGCGGCGGAGAAGGCGGCCCGGTTCGTCCGCACCTGCGACGCGTTCAACGTCCCGGTGCTGACGTTCGTCGACGTGCCCGGCTTCCTGCCCGGCACCGGCCAGGAGTGGGGCGGGATCATCCGGCGCGGGGCCAAGCTGATCTACGCCTACGCCGAGGCCACGGTGCCCAAGATCACCGTGATCACCCGCAAGGCGTACGGCGGCGCCTACGACGTCATGGGCTCCAAGCACCTGGGCGGGGACGTCAACCTGGCCTGGCCGACGGCGCAGATCGCGGTCATGGGCGCCGAGGGCGCGGTGGACATCCTGTACCGGCGGGACCTGGCCGCCATCGAGGACCCGGAGGAGCGGGCCGGGCTGCGGGCGCAGAAGGCGGCCGAGTACGAGGACGCCCTCTTCAACCCGTATATCGCCGCGGATCGCGGCTATGTCGACGCCGTCATTCGGCCAGCCGAAACCCGGTCGTACGTGACCCGGGCGCTGCGGACACTGCGGACGAAGCGGCAGACACTGCCCCCCGGAAGCACGGCAATATCCCGCTCTGAGCCGGACTGGGCAGCCGCCCCGGCGCCGGCCGCACTTACTGTAATTGTCAAGCTACTTAGCGATACTAGCGTCGCCGCGCGGGCCCGAGCCAGTAGAGTCGTCAGTACTATGTCCGAATCTGGTCCGCTGCCGCTGCTGTCCCGCTACGCGATCATGGTCGATGTCGGATACATCTACGCGTCCGCCGGGGAGCTGCTGTTCGGCGCCGCGTCCCGGCGCGAGTTCAGGGTCGACGCTGACAAGCTGATCCAGGCCCTGTCCCGGCAGGCCGAGGACCAGATCCGGGGCGAGCTGCTGCGGATCTACTGGTACGACGCGGCCCGGGACCGGGTTCCCACCATCGACCAGCGGGTCATCGCCCAGATGCCGTGGGTCAAGCTGCGGCTGGGCAACCTGAACGCGCGCGGCCAGCAGAAGGGCGTGGACGCCCAGATCCGGGCCGATATGGAGGCGCTGGCCCGGCACCGCGCGATCAGCGACGCGGTGCTGGTGGCCGGGGACGAGGACATGGTGCCCGCCGTGGAGGCGGCCCAGGCGTTCGGCGTCCGGGTCCACCTGTGGGGCATCGAGCCGCCGTACGGGACCAACCAGGCCGAGCGGCTGGTGTGGGAGTCCGACACCGTCGACGTGCTGGAGCGGGCCTTCGTGGAGCCGTTCTTCGCCCGCCAGGTGGCGCCCGATCCGCCGGTCGCCGCCCCGCCCCGCCCGCCGCTGCCCGGCCAGCCGCTGCCGGTGCCGGGCGCCCCGGTGCCCCCGTCGCCGGCCCAGGTGTTCGGCGACCGGCACTTCCAGCGCCAGCCGGTCCGGCCCGCGTCGCTGTCGGCCTCGATCACGCACATCTCGGCCGCCGGCTCGGCCCGGACCGGGAGCGGGTCGAGGAGGCCGGCGAGCACGTGGCCCAGAAGTGGATCCTGACCCGGGGCGAGGACAACATCCGGGACCTGCTGCCCGGCCCATCCTGCCCCCGGTCATCGACAAGGAACTGCTGGTCGAGGCCGAGAAGGACCTCGGCCTGTCGCTGCGCGCCTACCAGGAGGCCAGGGAGTGGCTGCGCGACGCGTTCTGGGCGCGGGTGCACCGCGAGTTCGGCATCGGCGTCGGCCGGTCAAAGGGCTAGGCGCGTGACCGAGCCGGAACCACCGCTGCTGCGGATCGTCGCCGGGCAGCCCACCGCCGAGGAGACCGCCGCCGTGACCGTGGTCCTGACCGCCCTGGCCGGCGCGGCCGCGGCTGGCGGAGCGGCCGCCGGAGACGGGCGGCGTTCCGCCTGGTCCGACCGGGAGCGGCTGCTGCGGGCGCCGGTGCGCCCCGCCCCCGGCGCCTGGCGAGCCTCGGCCCGGCCTCGGTAGCCCGGCCTCGGTAGCCCGGCCTCGGTAGCACGGGCCAGGTAGCACGGTCACAATCGTCCCGCTAGCACACGCCCTGTCTCGCAAATCTGGCCGATCACTAGACTGCCAGTGGTCGGCTGGCGTCCCCTGAGCCGGCTGAGAAGGAGCTCCTGGGCCGTGCGCAAGGTACTGATCGCCAACCGGGGCGAGATCGCCGTCCGGATCATCCGGGCCTGCCGGGATGCCGGCCTGGCCAGCGTCGCCGTCTACGCCGAGCCAGACCTGGACGCCGTGCACGCCACGATGGCCGACGAGGCGTTCGCGCTGGGCGGCCAGACGGCGGCCGAGAGCTACCTGGACATTGGCAAGATCCTCAAGGTGGCGGCCGACTCGGGCGCGGACGCGGTGCACCCCGGCTACGGCTTCCTGGCGGAGAACTCGGCCTTCGCCCGCGAGGTCATCGCGGCCGGGCTGACCTGGATCGGGCCGCCGCCGGCGGCCATCGACGCGCTGGGCGACAAGGTCAGCGCCCGGCACATCGCCCGGTCGGTGGGGGCGCCGCTGGCGCCGGGCACCGACGGCCCGGTGGCCAGCGCGGCGCAGGCCGCCGCGTTCGCCGCCGAGTACGGCCTGCCCATCGCGATCAAGGCGGCCTACGGCGGCGGCGGCCGGGGCCTGCGGGTGGCCCGGACCGAGGCGGAGATCGAGGCGCAGTTCGAGTCGGCCACCCGCGAGGCGGTGGCGGCCTTCGGCCGCGGCGAGTGCTTCGTGGAGCGCTACCTGGACCGGCCCCGGCACGTGGAGACCCAGTGCCTGGCCGACGCGCACGGCAACGTCGTGATCGTGTCGACCCGGGACTGCTCGCTCCAGCGCCGCCACCAGAAGCTGGTCGAGGAGGCCCCGGCGCCGTTCCTCACCGCCGAGCAGGATCGGGTGCTGCGCCAGTCCTCGGCCGCCATCCTGCGGGCCGCCGGGTACCAGGGCGCGGGCACCTGCGAGTTCCTGATCGGCCAGGACGGGACCGTGTCGTTCCTGGAGGTCAACACCCGGCTCCAGGTCGAGCACCCGGTGACCGAGGAGGTCAGCGGCGTGGACCTGGTCCGGCAGATGTTCCGGATCGCCGACGGGGCGGCGCTGGACTTCACCGACCCGCCGGTGCGCGGCCACTCGATCGAGTTCCGGATCAACGCCGAGGACCCCGGCCGGAACTTCCTGCCCGCGCCGGGCACGATCACCGCGTGGCGGCCGCCGTCCGGCCCCGGCGTCCGGCTGGACGCCGGCGTACGCGACCGGGATGACCGTGCCGCAGGCGTTCGACTCGCTGATCGCCAAGCTGATCGTGACCGGGGCGACCCGGGCGGAGGCGCTGGAGCGGTCCCGCCGGGCGCTGGCCGAGTTCGAGGTCGGCGGCATGCCCACCGTGCTGCCGTTCCACCGCAAGGTGGTCAGCGACCCGGCCTTCGCCGGCGACGCGCTGGCCGTGCACACCCGGTGGATCGAGACCGAGTTCGCCAATGACATCCCGCCTTACGCCGCCCCGGCGGGGGCACCCGAGGCAGCCGACCCGGACGGGTGCCGGGAGCGGATCACCGTCGAGGTCGGCGGCCGGCGCCTGGAGGTCACGCTCCCGGCCAGCCTGCGCGCCGCCAGCCCGGCGCGGGGACCGTCCCCGGCCGCCGCGCCGCGCCGGGAAGGGGTCCGGGCGGGCCGCCGGGGCAGCGCCGCCGGCGCCGCCGCGCCCAGCGGGGACGCCCTGGTCAGCCCGATGCAGGGGACCATCGTCAAGCTGGTCGCGGCCGACGGTGAACAGGTCGCGGCCGGCGACACCATCGTGGTGCTGGAGGCCATGAAGATGGAGCAGCCGCTGACCGCGCACAAGGCCGGCACGGTCAGCGGGCTCACCGTCGAGGTCGGCCAGACCGTCGCGGCCGGTGCCGTGATCTGCGAGCTGAGCGGCTAGGGATGGCCCGGATTCCCGGCGATCCCGGCCCGGCGGCCTGGATGTGGTTTGCCATCGGCTTCCGGCTGCCCGGCCGTAACCGCGACTGGGTCCGCCACGAGCTCACCGACGCGGGCTGGCGCGCCCGGACGGTGCTCCGGCACCTGGCCGTCATCCTGCCGATCTGCGCCGTGCTGGGGGCCGTCGCGGGGGTCATCGGGGCGCCGCTGTGGCTGATCCTGATGTCGGTCGCGCTGATCCTGTGCGGCAGCCTGTTCACGGTGGCCGCCTACGCCGACGACATCCGGGTCACCCGGCTGCGCCAGCACGGCCTGCCGGTGCCCGACGACCCCGACCTGGGCCACCCGACCCACTAGGCCCGACCCGCTAGGCCCGGCCCCGCCTGCTAGCGCTGGGCCGCTGACGACCGCATCAGCCGGCGGGCCGCCTCGGTCAGGCTCCCCGACAGGGACGGGTACACGGCGAACGTGTGCGCCACCTGGTCCACGCTCAGGCCCTGCTCCACGGCCAGCGAGACGGCCAGGATCAGCTCGCTGGCCCGGGGCGCGACGATCACCCCGCCCAGGATCGTGCCGCTGTCCCGGCTGGCGAACAGCTTGACGAAGCCATCCCGGAAGCCCTGCATCTTGGCCCGGGCGTTCGTCGCCAGCGGCAGCTTGACCACGCTCGCCTTGGCCTCGCCCGACTCCACGTCCTGCTCGGTGATGCCGACGGTGGCGATCTCCGGGTCGGTGAAGATCGTCGCCGCCACGTGACTGAGCCGCAGCGGCGCCACCGCCTCGCCCAGGGCGTGCCACATGGCGATCCGGCCCTGCATGGCGGCCACCGAGGCCAGCATGAGCACGCCGGTGCAGTCACCCGCCGCGTAGACCCCCGGCACCGAGGTCCGGGACACCTTGTCGACCCCGATGAAGCCGTCGTCATCGACCGTCACGCCCGCCTGGGCCAGGCCGATCCCGCTGGTGGCGGGCACCATGCCGACCGTCAGCAGGCAGTGCGAGCCGCGCACCGTCCGGCCGTCGGCCAGGATCACCGACACCCCGCGGGCGGTCCGGCGCACCTCGCGGGCCCGGGACCGGCCCAGCACGGTCATGCCCCGGCGGCGGAACACCTCCTCCACCACCACGGCCGCGTCGGCGTCCTCGTGGGGCAGCACGTGGTCGCGCGAGGACACCAGCGTGACCTGGGATCCTAGGGCCTGGTAGGCGCCCGCGAACTCGGCTCCGGTCACCCCGGAGCCCACCACGATCAGCTCCGGCGGCAGTTCCGCCAGGTCATACAGCTGCCGCCAGGTCAGCACCCGGTCCCCGTCGGGCTCGGCCCCGGCCAGGACCCGGGGCTGGGCGCCGGTGGCGATCAGCACGGCGTCGGCGCTGATCTCGCGCCCGTCGCCGGTCACCACGACATGGCGGCCCGGCCAGCCGGGCCGTCCCGGTCACCACCTCCACCCCCTCGGCGCACAGCCGGGCCGACACGTCCGCCGACTGCGCCCTGGCCAGGGACAGGATCCGGCCGTTGAGCCGGGGGGCGTCCACCGTCGCGCCCGCGCCGACCCGGATGCCCAGCGCCCCGGCGACGTCCATCGCCGCCATCCGGGCCGAGGTGGCGATCAGCGTCTTGGACGGCACGCAGTCGGTCAGCACGCAGGCGCCGCCCAGGCCGTCCCGCTCGATCACCGTGACGGCCGCGCCAAGCTGGGCCGCGACCAGGGCGGCCTCGTAGCCGCCGGGGCCGCCGCCGATGATGACGATCCGTTGCTGCGGCTGGCTCACGATCGCCCATTGTCTCTCATCGCTGACCGGTGCCTGATGATCAGGGCGCCGACCCGCCCGGACGGCCCCCGCGCGGCCGTCCGGCTGCGTACCCTATGTGACCGTGGCGATATACGCGGCGTATGGCAGCAACATGAACCCAGCGCAGATGGCGGCCCGCTGCCCGCACTCGCCGCAGCGCGGCACCGGGTGGCTGGAAGGCTGGCGGCTGACCTTCGGCGGCTCCGACCTGAGCTGGGAAAGCGCCCTGGGCACGGTGGTGGAGGACGGCGACCACCGGGTCTTCGTGGTGCTCTATGACCTCACCGAGGCCGACGAGGAGACCCTGGACAGCTGGGACGGGGCCACCCTGGGCTACTACCGCAAGCTCAAGGTCCGGGTCGCGACCCTGGACGGCGACGTGCTGGCCTGGCTGTACGTGGTCAACGACTATGAGGGCGGCCTGCCGTCGGCCATCTACCTGGCCGCCATGGCCGAGGCGGCCGAGGCCGCGGGCGCCCCCGAGGACTACGTGGCCGACCTGCGCGCCCGCCCCTGCACCTCCGTCGGCGGCTGAGTGCCCCTGGCCCACGCCAGCCCGGCGGCCAGGCAGGACAGCGGGATGGCCACGATCACGTACCGGTACAGCGACTGGGTCAGCAGGGCCGGGGACACGATGCTGACCGCGGCCAGCGCGCACGGCAGCGCGGCCGGGCCGCCCCGGCGGCGCCAGTTCCGCGCTACTCCGGCAATTCCGATGAGGAACGCCGCCGCGAACGCCAGGCCCGGAAACAGCACCGGCTGCTGATAGAGGAACACGAAGAACGCGTACGGCTGGACCAGCCGGGTATTGCCGGCCGTCCCGGCGTAGTCCTGCTCGTCGGCCTGGTAGTACCCCGGCAGGGCCGGGATCCGGGGCCGCGGCGTGAACGTCATCGAGCTGGCTCCCTGCGGCCGGTCGGTGGCGGTGAACGTGAGCAGCACGTCGCGGGCCACCACGCGCAGGTAGGAGCCGGGCTGGGACACGATGGCGTCCTCGGCGAACTGCCGGGCCAGCCGGTTGTTGGCCCGGTTGATGCCGGGATGGGCGTCGTGCCGCCACCAGGCCTGCGGCGACCACAGGTAGTCCGACGGCGTCGGCGCGGCCAGCAGCCGGGTGACCGACCAGCTTCCGCCGGGCGGCGCCGCGATGCCCGCCGCCCGGCCCGGGCACAGCGGCCGCAGGTCAGGCGGCGGCTTGAGCACCGCGCAGTTGGCGAAGCTGGTCGTGCGCGACCACAGGAACATGCCGTCGCTGGAGGTCAGGCTCCAGGTCCCGTAGGTGGCGTGGAACAGGCCCGCGTAGGCCGCCACCGGGACCGCGAACGCGATGGCCGCCGCCCCGGCGGCCCGCCAGCCGACCTGGCGCACCACCAGGAACGCGGCCGCCACCACGGCCAGCGGCAGGCCGTTGCCGCGCAGCACGGCGGCGTAGGCCAGCAGCAGGGCGGCCACCGCGCACCGCCACGGCCGGGGCGCGGCGCGGGTCAGCAGCAGCGCCACCGCGCTGACCACGACCAGGCAGAACACGGTGTCCGGCAGGATGTAGGACTCCAGCGCGATCTCGCGCACGTCAAACAGCACCGGCGCCGCGGCCAGCGCCGCGCCCCAGCCGGGCAGCCCCCAGTAGCGCAGCAGCGCGTACACGATGACCGCCACCGCGATGCCCATCAGGTGCTGCAGCGCGGCCACCGCCACCAGCGGGTGGGGCAGGATCCGGGCCACGTCCAGGAACGCCGCGTAGCCCGACGGCCGGATGCTGCCCGGCGTGTGGGTGGCCGCGTTGGACATGTACAGGAACGAGTCGGCGGTCAGCAGCGCGGGCCGGAACCCCAGGCTGGCCAGGATCCGGGGGATCAGCGACAGCGCCACCAGGATCACCATGAGGCGGTTGCCCCGCCACAGGCGGCCCAGCCAGGACCGGCCCGCGCCCAGCAGCCCCCGTGCCCGGTCCCGGGACGGGTCCAGCCACCACCGGGTCATCCGCCACCCGGCCAGCCGCGACCGGGGCGGCCCCGGCGCGGGCGCCTCCGGCGGGTCAGTCTTCAGGTCAGCCACGAATCTGCCTCGATAAGCTCGGCCCCGGACAGGAACTCTCAGGGATATTGCCGACACTACTATGAGTAAACCTTTCACGACTCCCAGTGACATTGGCCAGCCGGCCATTCTGGACGCCGCGGCATTGGACGAGGCTGGGCTCCGGGCGCGGGTCCTGACGCCCGGCGGCTTCTGGTCGGCCCTGGACGTGGTAGCCGAGACCGGCTCCACCAACGAGGACCTGCTGGCCGCCGCCCGGTCCGGGGCCGCGCACGGCACCGTGCTGGCCGCCGAGGCGCAGACCCGCGGCCGGGGCCGCCAGGGCCGCCGCTGGACCAGCCCCGCCGGGCGGCCTGACGTTCTCGGTCCTGCTGCGCCCCGCCCGGGTGCCGCCCGCCCGGCCGAGGCTGGCTCCCGCTGCTGGCCGGCGTGTCAGTGGTCCGCGCGGTGCGCGCCCACGGCGTCGCGACCGCCACCCTGAAGTGGCCCAACGACGTCCTGGCCGGCGGCGCCAAGCTGGCCGGCATCCTGGCCGAGCAGGCCGGCGACGCGATCGTCGTCGGCATCGGCATCAACGTCGGCAGCGCGGCCCGCCGACCTGCCGCCCCCCGCCCCGGGGGCGCTACCGCCCACCTCGCTGGCCCTGTCCGGCGCCCCGGCCGCCGACCGGGCCACGCTGCTAGCCGCCATCCTGGCCGAGCTAGCCGCCTGGTACCCGGCCTGGACCGAGGCCGGCCCCCAGGCCAGCGGCCTGCGCGACGAGTACCGCCGCCACTGCGCCACCCTCGGCGCCAGCGTCCGGGTCGAGCTCCCCGGCGGGACCGAGCTACGCGGCACCGCGACCGACATCGACCACCTAGGCCGCCTCATAGTGACGAGCCCCGCCGGCCCGGTCCCAGTCACCGCCGGCGACGTCATCCACCTGCGCTAGCCCCGCCCCGCAGGCGCCCCCGGCCGTCCCCGCTCCCGCCCCCCGTTAGCCCACCCCGCGATCATGGGACGGTGTCGCTTGTGGTGGCCGCGTGGCGGGTGGTGCGGGCTGGGCGCGTCGCCGTACGCGGCATGTCCGGATACATGCCACCATGGGCACTGTGGCGCATGATGACGGCCTGACCGAGGGCGAGCACCTGGTGGTGCGGCTGCACCCGCACTGGAAGACCGTGCTGCGGCCGGTCCTGACCCTGGCCCTGATCGTCGCGGCGGTCCTGGCCGCGCTGATCTACCTGCCCGGCTCGGTCGCCACCGGGCCGGTGCGGCTGGCCATCGGCGCCGCCGCCGTGCTGGCCGCCCTGCTGTTCTGCCTGGTCCCGCTGCTGCGCTGGCGGACCACCACCTACGAGCTGACCACCCGGCGGCTGCGGCTGCGGGCCGGGATCCTCAGCCGCCAGGGCCGCGACTTCCCGCTGGCCCGGATCAGCGACGTGTCGTTCTCGCACGGCCTGGTGGACCGCATGCTGGGCTGCGGCCGGCTGGTGGTCGAGTCGCCGGGCGAGCACGGCCGGCTGGTGCTGACCGAGATCCCGCACATCGAGGCGGTCCAGTCGACGCTGTTCCAGCTAGTCGAGGATGAGCAGGCCCGCCCGCAGCCGTAGCCTGCTGTGCATGGAAGCTGATACCGGAGCCGGCGAGGTACGCGTCGAGCGCCCGGCGCCGGGCGTGGCGCAGCTCGTGCTGGACCGGCCCGCCGCCCTGAACGCGCTCAGCACCGCGCTGCTCGGCGCGCTGGGCGACGCCTGCCGGGCCGTGGCCGCCGACCCGGCCGTCCGGGCGGTGGTGCTCAGCTCGGCGGTGAGCCGGGCGTTCTGCGTCGGAGCCGACCTCAAGGAGCGGGCCGGCATGACCGACGAGCAGATCCTGGCCCAGCGGCCGCGGTTCCGCGCCGCGTTCGGCGCGCTGCTCGGGCTGCCCCAGCCGGCCGTGGCCGCCGTGCACGGCTTCGCCCTGGGCGGCGGCTGCGAGCTGGCCCTGTCGTGCGACATCATCGTGGCCGACGAGACCGCCGTGTTCGGCCTGCCCGAGACCACCGTCGGCCTGGTGCCGGGCTGCGGCGGCACCCAGCTGGCGGCCCGCCGGATCGGCCCCGGCCGGGCCGCCGAGATGGTCCTCACCGGACGGCAGGTGCCCGCCGCCGAGGCCGGGCGGATCGGCCTGGCCGACGTCCTGGCCGACGCCGGCCAGGACACCGCCGTCGCCGTCGAGCTAGCGGGGAAGATCGCCGCCAACTCGCCGGTTGCCGTAAGAGCGGCCCGCCGGGCCATCCGCCTGGGCGCGGGGCTTGACCTGGCCGCCGCCCTGGAGGTGGAGGACGCCGCCTGGCGGACGGCGGCCACGTCGGCGGACCGCCGCGAGGGCATCGCCGCGTTCGTGGCCAGGCGCCCGCCGCAGTGGCCCGGTATTTAGGAGGGAACCCCCATGACCGACCTGCCAGCCCGGGTGTCGATCCGGGAAGTCGGCCCCCGGGACGGGCTGCAGAACGAGGACCCGGTGCCGACCGCGGCCAAGATCGAGCTGATCGACCGGCTGTCGGCCACCGGGGTGGAGCGGATCGAGGCGGTGTCGTTCGTCCGGCCCGAGGCCATTCCCGCAGATGGCCGACGCGGCCGAGGTCTGGCAGGGCATCACCCGGTCCCCGTCGGTCCGGTACTCGGCCCTGGTGCCCAACCTGCGCGGCGCGGGCCGGGCGCTGGACGCCGGGGTGACCGAACTGGAGGCGGTGGTGTCGGCGTCGGACACCCACAACCGCAAGAACGTCAACCGCGGCACCGCCGAGTCCCTGGATGACATCGCCCAGATCATCGGGCAGGCCCACGAGCGGGGGACCACCTGCCAGGTCATCATCTCGACCGCGTGGGGCTGCCCGTACGAGGGCGACGTCCCGGTCGAGCGGGTCCTGTGGGCGGCCGGGCGGGCGGTGGCCGACGGCGCCGACTCGGTGTCGTTCGGCGACACCACCGGCATGGCCACGCCGCCCCGGGTGGCCCGCCTGGTCGGCGAGTTCCGGTCGGCCCACCCCGGCGTCCCGCTCAACCTGCACTTCCATAACACCCGCGGGGCCGGCCTGGCCAACGTGCTGACCGCGCTCCAGCTGGGCGTGGCCGACTTCGACGCCTCGGTCGGCGGCCTGGGCGGCTGCCCGTACGCGCCCGGCGCGACCGGCAACATCGCCACCGAGGAGCTGGTCTACCTGGTCGAGGACATGGGCATCGGGACCGGCATCGACCTGGAGGACATGATCGCGGCGGCGGCCGACGCGGAGCGCATGATGGGCCGGACCCTGCCGTCCCAGGTGCTCCGGGCCGGGCCGCGGACCCGCACCATTCCCGCCTGATCCGCGCCTGACCAGGGCGTGTTTGAGAAGCCGTTCCCGGGACACCTGGCCGCCGTTCCCGATCAAGGTAGCGGGACGGACTGGGAGCTGGTGATCACTGTGTGGTTCTTTCGCCGCTGGGGCATCCTGGGGCTGATCTACATCATCGTCGGGCTCGTGGTCGCCTGGAACCACGCCTACATCACGGTGGCGCTTCTCAAGGCCGTGCTGTCGGCCATCCTGGCGGTTGTCCTGTGGTGGCTGGTCCTGCTGGGAGTGAACTTCCATCTGGGCTAGCGGCTAGGCCTAGCGCATTGGTGTTGTCAGGCGGACTATTTGTGTAATGCCCGCGTCGCGCTGCCCGTCTCCTAGACGGCCAGCGGTGCGACCGGCCGGTCTGGCCAGGGTGCCCGGCGAGCTTCCCCACCCCCCAGGGGCCGCCGGGCGCCCTCCGGGCCGGCCCCGTACGCGCGGACGTGGGTACGCTCGCCGATGTGACGGAAATAACCGAGCCGGCCGGCCCAGCGGAACTGCGCGAGCGGATCGAGCGGGGCGGCCCGGCTAAGTACCACCAGGCCGCCGCCGCCAGCGGCAAGCTGTTCGCGCGGCAGCGGATCGCGCTGCTGACCGA
This sequence comes from uncultured Actinomycetota bacterium, assembly GCA_963731085.1. Lineage (GTDB taxonomy): Bacteria > Actinomycetota > Actinomycetes > Streptosporangiales > Streptosporangiaceae > DASUBV01. Next base: position 181,271 of record CAVSUF010000014.1, on the reverse strand, counting down.
TCCGGGCAGCTTCACCGAGGACGGCGCGTTCGCGAACGCCCTGGCCGACGGCCTGCCGGCCGACGGCGTGATCACCGGAACCGCGGCCGTGGACGGCCGGCCGGTGGCGCTGATGGCCAACGACTCCACGGTCAAGGCGGGCTCGTGGGGCGCGCGGACCGTCGAGAAGATCATCCGGATCATCGAGCGGGCCTACGCCGACGGCATCCCGATGGTCTACCTGGTCGACTCGGCCGGCGCCCGGATCACCGACCAGGTGCAGATGTTCCCCGGCCGCCGCGGCGCCGGCAAGATCTTCCACACCCAGGTCCGGGCGTCCGGGTCGATCCCGCAGGCGTGCGCCCTGTTCGGCCCGTCGGCGGCGGGCGGCGCCTACATCCCGGCGTTCTGCGACTTCGTCACGATGGTCGAGGGCAACGCCTCGATGTACCTGGGCAGCCCGCGCATGGTCGAGATGGTGGTGGCCGAGAAGACCACGCTGGAGGAGATGGGCGGCGCCCGGATGCACTGCACGGTGTCCGGGTGCGGGCACCACCTGGCCGCCGACGAGCCGGCCGCCCTGGACGCGGTCCGCCGCTACCTGTCCTACCTGCCGGGGAACTGGCGCCAGCCGCCCCCGGCGGCGCCGCCCCGCGGCCCCGACCCGGCCCGCGCGGCGGGCCTGCGCGCCCTGGTGCCCGCCAGCGAGCGGCACGCCTTCGACATGCGCGCCTAGGTCCGGGGCGTGGTCGACGCGGACTCGCTGTTCGAGGTGCACGCCCTGTGGGCGCGCGAGCTGATCACCGGGTTCGCCCGGCTGGACGGCCAGCCGGTCGGCGTGGTGGCGAACAACCCGATGTTCAAGGGCGGCGTGCTGTTCGTGGACTCGGCCGACAAGGCGACCCGCTTCATCCAGCTGTGCGACGCGTTCAGCGTGCCGCTGGTGTTCCTGGCCGACGTGCCCGGCTTCATGGTCGGCACCGCGGTGGAGCGCCAGGGCATCATCCGGCACGGGGCCAAGATGATCAGCGCGGTGGCCGAGGCCACCGTGCCCAAGATCTGCGTCATCGTCCGCAAGGCGTACGGGGCCGGGCTGTACGCGATGGCCGGCCCGGGCTTCGAGCCCGACGCCACCCTGGCCCTGCCCACCGCCAAGATCGCCGTCATGGGCGCCGAGGCGGCCGTCAACGCGGTCCACTACAACCGGCTGGCCGCGCTGGGCGAGGACGAGCGGGCCGAGCTGACCGGGCGGCTGCGGTCCGAGTACGAGGCCGACATCGACGTGCGTCCGGCTGGCCGGGGAACTGGTGGTGGACGACATCGTGGAGCCGGAGGACCTGCGCCCCCAGCTCATCCGGCGGCTGGCCGCCGCGGCGGGCAAGGACCGCGGCTTCTCGCGCCGGCGGCATGGCGTGACACCGGTCTAATCCGGGGCATCCCTGCCCAGCTGGCGCGACGCGGCTCGATTGTCGCCGCGTGTAGCGGCAGAATACGTGTCCGCCGCCTTACCATCGGGGCATGACCAGCGTTCTGCTTGCCGAAGATGACCCCGCCATCTCGGAGCCGCTCGCCCGGGCGCTGCGCCGCGAGGGGTACGAGGTCGGCGTCGCCGCCGACGGACCGGGCACGCTCGAGGCGGCCCGCGCAGGCGGGATCGACCTGATCGTGCTGGACATCGGGCTGCCCAAGCTCGACGGACTGGAGGTGTGCCGCCGCATCCGCTCGGCGGGCCAGTCCATCCCCGTGCTCATCCTGACCGCCCGCGCCGACGAGGTCGACACCGTGATCGGCCTCGACGCCGGCGCCGACGACTACGTGACCAAGCCGTTCCGGCTGGCCGAGCTGCTGGCCCGGGTCCGGGCGCTGCTGCGCCGCGGCGCCTCGGAGACCCGGGTCGTCCAGGGCGTCCGGATCGACACCGACGCTCGGCGGGCCTGGCTCGGCGACGACGAGATCGAGCTGACCTCCAAGGAGTTCGACCTGCTGGCCCTGCTGGTCGCCGAGGCGGGCAAGGTCGTCACCCGCGAGCAGATCATGCGCCAGGTGTGGGACAGCAAGTGGTGGGGCTCGACCAAGACCCTCGACATGCACGTATCCTGGCTGCGCCGCAAGCTGGGCGACGACGCGCACAGCCCGCGGTTCATCACCACCGTGCGCGGGGTCGGGTTCCGCTTTGAGCGCGGGGAGTAGCCAGCCGGGGGGAGCTAGGAGCAGGCGGTGCAGCGCCGGCTGCTGATCTCGACCCTCGCCGTGGCGGTGGTGGCGGTCCTGCTGCTCGGGCCTCCCGCTGGCGTTCGTGCTCAGCCGCCTGCAGGTCAGCCGGCGTCCAAGACCAGCTGACGCCGACGAGGCCCGGAGCGTGGCCCGCGAGCTGCAGGACCGGGTCAGACGTCCGGGCTCGGCTCCGGCGCGCGCGCCATCGGCCCGGTCGCTGTACCGGCCGTACGTGGTGATCATCCGAGGCGCTGGCGCAGCGCGCCGACCGCAGGTCAGCGGCATCCGGCCGCCGCGGCCGCCACACGTTCACCGCGACGGCCAGCAACGCCATGCTTCCACGGTCACGGTCGAGGCCGACGACCTCCGACGCCGCCGGCAAGGTCTACGGCGGCCTGCTGCTGATCGGCTCGCTCGGCCTGCTCGCCGTGGCCGTGGCCGTCGTGCTCGCGCTGATGCAGGCCCGGCGGCTGGCCCGGCCGCTGGAGGAACTGGCCCGGGCCGCCGACCGGCTCGGCTCCGGGCGCCGCCCGCCCGCTCGGCCGCCGGTACGGCGTGCCGGAGCTGGACCGGGTGGCCGAGGGCCTGGACGGGTCGGCCCAGCGCATCACCGACCTGCTGTCGGCCGAGCGCGACTTCGCCGTGGACGCCTCGCACCAGCTCCGCACCCCGCTCACCGCGCTGTCCATGCGGCTGGAGGAGATGATCGCCGCCGCCGACTACCCGGACGTGGTCCGCGAGGAGGGCGCCGCCGCGCTGGCCCAGACCGAGCGGCTGACCGACGTGGTCGGCCAGCTGCTGGGCCGGGCCCGCCGGTCGATCTCCGGCGCGCCCGCGCTGGCCAGCGTGGATGACATCGTGGCCCAGCAGGTCATCGAGTGGGAGCCGGCCTTCCGCCGGGTCAGCCGCAAGCTGGAGGTGACCGGGGCCAAGGGCCTGCACGCCTACGCCACCCCCGGCGGCGCCGCCGCAGGTCATCGCGACCCTGCTGGACAACGCCCTGGTGCACGGCGCCGGCGCGGTGACGATCCGGACCTCGCAGACCCGCCGCTCGGTGGTGGTCGAGGTCCGCGACGAGGGCAGCGGCGTGCCGCCCGAGCTCGTGCCGCGGATCTTCGAGCGGAGCGTCAGCGGGCTGCCGAGCGGCACCGGCCTGGGCCTGGCCCTGGCCCGGACCGTGGCCGCCGCCGACGGCGGCCAGGTGGTGCTGGTCCGGCCCCGGCCGGCGGTGTTCGCCCTGTTCCTGCCGCACGGCAGCGCCGACCCGCCGGAGCATCCGGCGGTGATCGGCCCCGCGTAGGCTACGCCGGGTGAACTGCGGGCTGAATCCCGATGACGAAACGGATCGTGCCCCGGTCGTGGGCATGGTCGGCGGCGGGCCAGCTCGCCCGGATGACCACCGCGGCCGCCGTGGGGCTGGGCATCGACTTCCGCGTGCTGGCCGCCGCGCCCGGACGAGAGCGCCGCCCAGGTCTGCGCCGGCACCGTGCTGGGCGACTACCGGTCCGCCGATGACCTGCTGAAGTTCGCGGCCGGGCTGCGACGTCGTGACGTTCGACCACGAGCACGTGCCGCCGGCCTGATCGCCGCCATGGAGCAGGCCGGGACCGCCGTCCGGCCGGGCGGCCGCGCGCTGCGCTACGCCCAGGACAAGCTGGCCATGCGCGAGAAGGTGGCCGCGCTCGGGCCTGGCCTGCCCGCGGTTCGCCGCGGTGTCCGACCTGGCCGACGTGACCGCGTTCGCCGACCAGGCCGGCTGGCCGGTCGTGCTCAAGGCCGTCTCCGGCGGCTACGACGGGCAAGGGCGTGTGGGTCTGCCAGACGCCCGGAGGACGCCGCCGAGGTGCTGGCCCACGGGATCGCGCTGCTGGCCGAGGAGCACGTCCGCGTTCCAGCCGGGAGCTGGCCATCCTGGTCGCCCGGTCGCCCGCCGAGCAGGGCGCCGCCTACCCGGTGGTGCAGACCGTCCAGCGTCGACGGGATCTGCCGCGAGGTGCTGGCCCCGGCGCCCGGCCTGGACGCCGAGACCGCGATCGAGGCCCAGGCGCTGGGCCTGCGGCTGGCCGCCGAGCTGGACGTGACCGGCCTGCTCGCCGTGGAGCTGTTCGAGACCCGGCGCGGCCTGCTGGTCAACGAGGTGGCCATGCGGCCGCACAACAGCGGGCACTGGACCATCGAGGGCGCCGGTGACCTCGCAGTTCGAGCAGCACCTGCGGGCCGTGCTGAACCTGCCGCTGGGCGCGACGACGCCGGTCGCGCCCGTGCGCGTGATGGTGAACATCCTGGGCGGCGCCGACCCCCGGCCTGCGCGACCGGCTGACCCACGTGTGGGCCGCCGACCCCGGCGTCAAGATGCACCTGTACGGCAAGCAGGTCCGGCCCGGCCGCAAGGTCGGCCACGTCACCGCGCTCGGCACCGACCTCGGCCGAGGTGGCCGACCGGGCCCGGCAGGCGGCCCGCTACCTGGCGCTCGGCATTGAATGAGCGAGGGCACGGGGTGAGCGAGGGCACGGGGTGAGCGAGCAGGCGCCCCGGGTCAGCGTGGTCATGGGCAGTGACTCGGACTGGCCGGTCATGGAGGCGGCCGTCACCGTGCTGGACGAGTTCGGCGTGGCCTGGGAGGCCGACGTCGTGTCCGCGCACCGGATGCCCGCCGACATGATCGCCTACGGCGCCGCCGCGGCCGGGCGCGGCATGCAGGTCATCATCGCCGGGGCGGGCGGCGCGGCGCACCTGCCCGGCATGCTGGCCTCGGTGACGCCGCTGCCGGTCATCGGCGTGCCGGTGCCGCTGGCCCACCTCGACGGGCTGGACTCGCTGCTGTCCATCGTCCAGATGCCGGCCGGCATCCCGGTCGCCACGGTGGCCGTCGGCGGCGCCCGCAACGCCGGGCCTGCTGGCCGTCCGCATCCTGGCCGCCGACCGACGACGGGCTGCGCGACCAGATGACCGGTTCCAGGCGCAGCTGCGGGCCACCGCCCAGGCCAAGGGCGCCGCCCTGCGCAGTCCGTCTGCCGGGACCAGCGTGGCTCGGCTCAGCCGGGACCGGGTCGACCTGGACGCCGGGTCGGCCTGCGCCAGTCAGCTGAACCGGCGCGCAGATCAGGCCCCACGGCCGGTCCTCGCGCCGGGTCAGCACGATCACGCGCGGACCCGCCGCCGCGGCCAGGCCGATGGCCGGCGGCTGGATCAGGTCCACGTCCCCGGCCAGGCCCCGGCGGCGGATGTCGGCCGCGCCGATGCCCAGCTCGCGCAGCCGCCGGGCGGCCCGCTTCTCGTGCCACGGCATCGACTCCAGCACCCGCAGCGTGCGGGCGAACGGGGTCATCGACCGGCTCGGCTCGCGGCCAGGAACGCGATCATCGGGTCGATCTTCCAGGCCCCCAGGCGGCGGGCCAGGTCTCGACCAGGCCGGCCCGGGTGACCGCCGGGTTCGGGTCGAGCAGGTACTCGCCGGGTGCGGCGACCGGCACCGGCTCGCCTTGTTCAAGAATCAGGGTGTCGTCTCCGGGCAGGACGGTGGCCCGCCGCGGCGTCGTGGCCAGGGCCGGGGACCACAGCAGGGCCTCCTTGAGGCTCGCGGCCGACGGCCACGAACTCGGCCTCCCAGCCCGCCGGGATCAGGTCGCGGGGCAGGCCGGGCGCCGCCTTGATGCACACCGCCGGCGCCAGCCGGGCAGGGCCAGGCACCAGTCCAGCGGCGGCTCGCTAGTCCCCGGCCCGCAGCCGCCGGCCGCCGGACCGGCGGGCCGGGTCGATGAACACCGCCTCCGGGCGAGCCGCGGCCAGCGTCGCGCACGTCGGCGCAGACCGGCGCGACCGTGCCGGCGGCACCGCACGCGGCGGCGTTGTGCCGGGCGAATCAGGCTGTCCAGGTCGCGGTCCACGGCCAGCACGTCCGGACCCGGCGGCCAGCGCCGCCAGGTTGCCGCCGATGCCGCAGCACAGGTCGGCGACCAGCGGGAAGGCCCGCAGCCGGGCCGCGCTGTGGGCGGCGGCCAGCTCGGAGGAGGCCTGCTCCAGGCCGGGCCGGGTGAACAGCATCGCGTCGGCCCGGCTGAACTTGGCCCGGGCGCTGATCCGCAGCGCCTGCTGGGTCAGCGCCGCGCGACCAGGTCGGCCGGGTACCGGCCGCGCAGCTCCTCGGACAGCACCAGCGCCCGCTCCGGCGTCACGTCCTCCCCGCGCAGCCGCTCCAGCAGCTCCTGCCCCGTCGGCGACAGCAGCTCACCCGTGGTCGGCAGCGCAGGGTTCACTGGGCCGGCATTCACCGGCCCAGGGTATGCCCGCGCCGCGGCCTCTCCTACGATCGGGAGCATGCCCGACGTACAGCCGCCCTTCGCCCTGTCGCCCGAGCACGAGGCGCTCCGCGAGTCGGTCCGCCAGCTGGCCGACGAGAAGATCGCCCCGCACGCGGCCAAGGTCGACCAGCCGCCGAGTTCCCGGCCGAGGCCCACGACGCGCTGGTCAAGGCCGACCTGCACGCCGTGCACGTCCCCGAGCAGTACGGCGGGGCCGGGGCCGACGCGATCGCCACGGTGATCGTGATCGAGGAGGTGGCCCGGGCCTGCGCGTCGTCCTCGCTGATCCCGGCGGTCAACAAGCTGGGCACGGTGCCGCTGCTGCTGTCGGCGTCGGAGGACCTGCAAGCAGCGCTACCTGCCGCGGGTGGCCAGCGGCGAGGCGATGTTCTCGTACGCGCTGTCGGAGCCCGAGGCAGGCTCGGACGCGGCCGCCATGAAGACCCGCGCGGTCCGCGACGGCGACCGGTACGTGCTGAACGGCACCAAGCGGTGGATCACCAACGCCGGGGTGTCGAAGTTCTACACCGTGATGGCCGTGACCGACCCGGCGGCGGGCGCGGCCGGCATCTCGGCGTTCGTCGTCGAGGACGGCGACCCGGGCTTCACCTTCGGCGCGCCCGAGCACAAGCTGGGCATCAAGGGCTCGCCGACCCGCGAGCTGTACTTCGACAACTGCGCCATCCCGGCCGACCGGATGATCGGCGCGCCCGGCACCGGCTTCCGCACCGCGCTGGCCACCCTGGACCACACCCGGATCACCATCGCCGCCCAGGCCCTGGGCATCGCCCAGGGCGCGCTGGACTACGCCACTCGGGTACGTCAAGGAGCGGCGCCAGTTCGGCAAGGCCATCGCGGAGTTCCAGGGCATCCAGTTCATGCTGGCCGACATGGCCATGAAGGTCGAGGCGGCCCGGCAGCTCACCTACGCCGCCGCCGCCCGGTCCGACCGGGCCATGGCCGGCAGGCCGTCCCCGACCTGACGTTCATGTCCTCGGCCTGCAAGTGCTTCGCCTCCGACGTGGCCATGGACGTCACCACCGACGCGGTCCAGCTCCTGGGCGGCTACGGGTACGTCAGCGACTACCCGGTGGAGCGGATGATGCGCGACGCCAAGATCACCCAGATCTACGAGGGCACGAACCAGATCCAGCGCATGGTGATGGCCCGGCAGCTGCTGAAGGGATAATTTGGGCTGAACTGGCCCGCCGCAGTCGTCCTGGAGGTCGCGTGCGCATCAGCCTTGGCGATGTGTCCCTGTGGTTCGATGTCTCCGGGCCATCAGTTGTCCCGCAGGGGGACACGACGGTGGAGCGCCCGGTCCTGGTGGCCGTCCACGGCGGGCCCGGCCTGGACCACATGACGGTGAAGTCCGCGCTGGAGCCGCTGGCCGGCGACTTTCAGGTCCTGTACTTCGACCTGCGCGGCCACGGCCGCAGCGACCGCAGCAGCCCCGAGTCCTGGAACATGCGGACCTGGGCCGAGGACCTGCGGCGGCTGTGCGATGCGCTCGGGCTGCGCAAGCCGGTCATCCTCGGCAGCAGCTTCGGCGGGGACGTCGCGCTCACCTACGCGGCGCTGTTCCCCGATCACCCGGGCGGCATCATCCTGGCCAACACGACTGGTGGCCACTGGGGCGGGCCGCGCGTCATCGAGGCGTTCGGCCGCGTCGGCGGCCCCGAAGCGGCCGCGATCATGGAGCGCATCTACGCCGGGGACGCCGAGGATCTCCAGGCTGAGTTCAACCGCGTCTGCTACCCGCTCTACAGCGCCACGCCGGGCTGGGCCGAGGAGTCCCGCCAGTTCCTGGCCCGGATGATCAGGAACCCGGACGTCGCCGCGCATTACAGGAGCCACGAGGTCCCGAGCTTCGATCCCTGGAGCCTGCTCGGCGCCGTCCGGTGCCCCGTCCTGGTCCTCGCCGGCGAGGACGACCCGGTCTCCCCGCTGCCCGTGGTCGAGGAACTAGCCAGCCAGCTCCCGGCTGGCACCACCCGCCTGGTGCGACTTCCCGGGGCACGTCACACCATCTTCCGCGACCGCCCGGACCTCGCGTTCCCCGCCGTCAGGACCTTTGTCACCCAGATAAGGGAGAGCCACCCCGCCGGATCTCAGTCCTCGGTGTAGAGGTCAGCGAGCACCTCGGAGGCGCGCCCGAACACCGCGGGCGTGAGGATGTCCGGCGCGATGTGCTGGTAGATCTCCAGCCCGATGAGCAGCGCGTGGCCGATGGCCCACGCTTCCACGGGGTCGGTGCCGGGGACCGGCTGGTCGCTGTCCGCCGCGGCTAGTTCCGCCAGGCGAGCCTGGAGGTAGGTGCTATAGCGGCGCAGGGCGTCGGGGCTGCGCAGGAGCGCCGCGGTGAATTCAAGCTCCGCCGCCAGCCGGGCCTTGTCCGTGAACTCCTGGTCGGCGGCCATGGCGCGGCCGAACCCCGCCAGCCGCTCGCGCACCGGCCGGGACTGGTCGTTCAGCGCCGTTCCCCAGTCCTGTTTCGGCGCCGTCTCGATGGCGCTGAGCAGCAGGTCTTCCTTGCTCGAGAAGTGCCCGTAGATCGCGCCCTTGGTCACCTCCGCCGCCTCGGCGATCTGCTCGAGCGACGTCGCGGCGTAGCCGCGCTCCCGGAAGAGCCGCCGGGCCTCGCTGATCAGGCGCTCGCGCGTCATCGCCTTCGAGGTCTCTCTCGTCACCCTGGGCACGGCATCCATGCTGCCACAGGGCCGATCCTATTGATATACCGATGGTTTCCGAATACCGTCGGTATATGAACTGGCAGCCATGATCGGTGCGCTGCCCTGATCAGGGAGGACGCGAGTGAGCCTCAGAGAGCACGTGATGCGCCGTGTCGTGGAGCCCGCCGTGCTCCGCTACTACCAGTGGCGCGGCGATCCCCGTCGCCCGGCTGGCTGCGGCCGGAGGCGAAGGCCGACCCCTACCCGCTGTACGCCAGCCTCCGCGAGCGCGGCCTCGTCCGCAGCGCGCTCGGCCCCTGGGTGACGGCGAGCTCACGCGACGGCGGCAGAGCATCCTGCGGGACCGGCGGTTCAGCTCCTCGCCCGTGCACCAGCGCGGCTACCGGCCGCCCGCCTACCCGGCCGGACGACCCCCGCGCCGGGCTTCCCGCCGCCGACCTGCTCACGATGGACCCGCCCGACCACACCCGGATCCGGCGGCTCGTGTCCGGCGCGTTCACCCCGCGGGCGATCGCCGGCCTCGAGCCATGGATCCGCGAGGTCGCCGCCCGGCTTCTGGACGAGGCCGACGCCGCGGCGGGCTTCGACCTCATCGACGCGCTGGCCTTCCCGCTGCCCATCGCGGTGATCTGCCACCTGCTCGGCGTCCCGGCCGAGGACCAGGCCAGCTTCCGGGCCTGGGGCCACGACGTCGCCGCCTCCCTCGAGCCCCAGCAGCGCCCGGCCGCGCGAGCAGCCCGCTCGTCGGAGCTGGCCCTGGCCGGGTACCTGACGGGAGCTGGTCGACAAGCGCCGCGCCGAGCCCGACGACAGCCATCCTGTCCGCCCTGATCGCGGCCGAGGAAGACGGGAGACCGGCTCAGCTCCGACGAGCTCGTCAGCACGGCGCTGCTCCTGCTCGTCGCCGGCTTCGAGACGACCGTGAACCTGATCGGGAACGGCACCGTCGCCCTGCTCCGCGAGCCGGACCAGTGGGCAGCGGCTGCGGCGAGAGCCCGCGCTGATGCCCGCCGCCGTCGAGGAGCTGCTCCGCTACGACAGCCCGGTCCAGATAACCTCGCGGATCGCGACCGAGGACGTGGAAGTCGGCGGCACGCTGATCCGGCAGGGCACGCCGGTCATCGTGGCCATCGGCGGGGCCAACCGTGACCCCGCGGTGTTCGACCAGCCGGACCGCCTCCGGATCGACCGGCCGGACGCGTCGCGGCACCTGGCGTTCTCGCTCGGGATCCACCACTGCCTCGGTCACGCGCTGGCCCGCCTGGAGGGCCGCATCGCACTGGAGGAGCTCACCGAGCCGGTACCCGGGCCTCGAGCTGGCCGGGACGCCCGTCCGGCGGCCGCTTCTCGTGCTGCGCGGCTTCGAGAGCGTCCCCGTCCGCCTCCGGCGCTGATCAGCCCGCGCCCGTCACAGGCCGAGGTCGTCGAGCTGACGGTGCAGGTCGGCGCGGCGCCGGCGTAGGAATCGCCGGACTTGCCGGTGCCCGACTTGCCGGTGCCCGACTTTCCGGTCACCGCCTTGCCGGGCGCGGCCGGCGCGATGGCCGTTCCGGCGTCGGCGGTCACCGCGCGGGCCGCGCGCCGCTCGCGGAACAGCCAGCCGGACAGGATGCCGCCGACGCAGGCCGCCGATGTGGGCCTGCCAGCCGATGCCCGGCGTGCGGCAGCAGCACCGTGAACTGGTAGGCGAAGCACAGCGCCATCACCGCGCCGACCAGCATGTCGATGGGGTGCCGGTCGAAGAAGCCGCGGACCATGATGTAGCCGAAGTAGCCGAACACCACGCCGCTGGCGCCGGCCCCGACGGTGTGCGAGGCCTCGGTGAACCACGCGGCCAGCCCGCTGACCACCACGATCACGGCGGTGACCCAGGCGAACTTGGCCACGCCGCGGTAGGCGGCCAGGAACCCGAAGATGAACAGCGGGCCGGAGTTGCCCTCGATGTGCGCCCAGCTGAAGTGCAGGAACGGCGCGGTGATGATGTCGGGCAGGCTGGCCACGTCACGCCCGCGGATCCCGTAGCTGCTGCGTGAGGTCGTAGTGGTCGGCCCAGTTGACGATCTGGATCACCCACAGCAGGGCCAGCACGCCGACCATGACGAACAGCGCCCGGCGGGCGCCGGCCAGTATCGGGCCGGATCATCGCCCAGGTCCCAGGAGCGGTGCGCCGCCGGCGTACGGCGCCCTGCTGAGTCGTTCATGCGTCGCGTATCCCGTCACCCGTGAGTCCGTTAGCTGAAAGCTAGCCGCTTCCGGGCCGCCGGGAAAGGCGGATCCGGCGGCCGCCCGGCCAGCGTCAGCCCCCGGAGTCGCTACGTCCAGTAATTGTTACGGCACGTATCGCCAGAACTGTGATCTGCCGGAGACCAATCGCGACGGCGCGACACCCAGCTTTTTCGGCCGAAACGGTCAGCGCGGCCCCCGATTCTGGCAACGTTGGCCGCGACGGCGCTGAGCGGCGCGGCCAGCCCGTCGCTGACTCGCTGCCCGGGCCGCAGCGGTCTGCGCGCCGGGCGCCTGCCCGGGCGGCGCCTGGCCGACGGAAGGACCGCATTGTCTGAGCACCGGAGACGGTCGCCTGCTCCCGCCAAGCGCGCGCACCGGCGCGTGGGCGTGTTCACCATGACGTCCATGGCGGCCATCCTGGCGATCACCTCGGGTGCTTACGCGGCCCTCCGCGTCCAGAGCGGCGGCGCCGACCCGGTGGCCGATCGCCGCCGCGAACGTCCGCAGCAGCCACGCCGGCCTCGGTGCTGGAGCAGGCACGGCAGCGCGAGATCCTGCTAGACGCCGCGTCCAAGACCACTGAACGTCGAGAGCCTCCGTGCTGGCCGCCGCAGCCCGTCACGCAGCAGCAGAACGCTGGCGGCACCGTGGCCGACGAGGCAACGCGCCGCCGCCGAACCCCGGCACGGCCCAGGCCGTCGCCTTCTACCTGCTGCCGGCTTCGGCTTCAGCGCGTCCGCCCAGTTCCCGTGCCTGAACGACATCTAGAGCCGGGAGAGCGGCTGGCGGTACAACGCGGAGAACGGCGAGAGCGGCGCCTACGGCATCCCGCAGGCGCTGCCCGGCGTCGAAGATGGCCAGCGCCGGGCCCGACTGGCAGACCAACGTCACCACCCAGATCAAGTGGGGCCTGGGCTACATCCAGGGCCGGTACGGCACCCCGTGCGGCGCCTGGTCGTTCTGGCAGGCGCACGGCTGGTACTAGCCGACGCGGCCATAACTCCTGTGAGATACCTCATAGGGATTTCGCGGCCATTCCGGCCGGACTTGCCCGCCATCGCGGGCAGTGTGGGTGGCCGACAGCACCCAGCGTGCATGACGGTGACCCATAGTGATCTCGTCGCCCTGCCCTCGCGTCCCGTCCCCACGCCGCTGCCGACCGCCCGCCGGACCTCCGGCCGCCTCCGGCCGCACCCCGGGTGACAGCCGAGGCGCATCGCGCTTGACCAGAGGCAATCTTGACCGCGCACCGGAAATCTCCACCGCCCCTGCCCGTTTCAGCACTCGTCCGTCAGCATGCAGTTCAGCACTGTCCGTCCCAGCACCATCCGTTTCCCCGACGGCAGCCGGCCGTCCCGGCTCACGATGACCGTGGCCGCCTCGACGGTCCTGGCCGCCGGCGCCGCCGCCGGGCGGTCGTCGCCTGGCCTGCCCGGGCTCGGCCCGGCCCGCCAGCGGCATCACCGACGCGGCCCTGGCCCGGGCCGGAGGCCCGTCCCGTCCGGCCGGTCCCGGCCCGTCGGCCCTCGCCCCGGCGCTGACCAGCCTCAAGGCCGCGCACGTCCGCGGGGAGGTGGCGGCCGCCTTGCTGGTGGCCCGGCAGGCCGCCGCGCGGCGGGCCGCGCAGGCCGCCGCCCGGCAGGCCGCCGCGCAGCAGGCCGCCCAGCAGCAGGCCGCTCAGCAGGCGCCCCCGCCGCCGGCCGCCGCGCCGCCCGTCTCGGCCGGATCCGCCCAGCAGATCGCCCTGTCCATGCTGGGCAGCTACGGCTGGTCATCCTCCCAGTTCTCCTGCCTCAATGACCTGTGGAGCCGGGAGAGCGGCTGGAGCACCACGGCCGAGAACCCGTCCGGGGCCTACGGCATCCCGCAGGCCCTGCCCGGCTCGAAGATGGCCAGCGCCGGGCCGGACTGGCAGACCGACGCCGCCACGCAGATCCGCTGGGGCCTGGGCTACATCCAGGGCTCCTACGGGTCACCGTGCGGGGCCTGGTCGCACGAGGAATCGACCGGCTGGTACTAGGAGCCGGCTGCGGCTCCGGCGGGACCGCGCTCAGCCTGGCAGCGGCCGGAAGGTCGCCAGCGCCGTTTCGAAGACGAGACGGAATGCCGGGAAGACCAGGCTGGGCGCGGTCACGGTCATCGTGTACGCCTGGCGGCCCGCCGCGGTCGGCAGCGTGACCAGCAGCCCCAGCGTCGTGGCCCGCGTGAGGCCGGCCGTCGGCGGGTGCCAGGTGAACCGCCACTGCGCGGCCGGGACGCCCCGGAACACCGCCGGCGTGATGGCCTCCAGGTGGTAGCCCGGGAACGTCCCGTCGGCCAGCGCGGCGGCCTGGTCCACCTCGGCCTGGCGCGTCGGCGTGGGCGCGATGAACGGGTCGAGGATCACGTCGATCCGCGCGCCGCCGACGGCCGGGGCGAGAGCCACGTCCTTGCCCTGGACCTGCGCCTGCCACCCGTCCGGGACGGCGATGGCGAAGCCGGCGGCGGAGCCCAGGCGGCCCGCCGTGAACGTGTGCCAGGCGAACCCCGGCGGCGGGGCCGGCAGCCCGGCCGCCGGATCATCACGGGCCGCGCTGGCCGGCGCCGTGGACGTCCCGCTGCCCGGCCGGGTGGCATCCGGCTTGGCCGGCGCGGAACCGCCCGCCGCGGCCGGGCTGCCCGGATTGCCCGTGTTCAGCGTGCCGGCGTAGGCGCCCAGCCCGATGATCGCGGCGATCGCGATGGCGGCCAGGCTGCCCCCCACCGCGACGATCCGCCAGTACCCGCGCCGCCGCTGCCGGTATCCCGGCTGCTGGTATCCGGGCTGCTGGTAGCCGACGGGCGCGGCCGACGGGTCGAGGAACGCCGGCAGGACGTACTCCTGCGTGCCGCCGAAAGCCGGCCCGGCGCCCGGCCCCCCGGCCGGCCTAGCGCCCGGCCCCCCGGCCGGCCCGGCGCCGGGCATGGCCAGCCGGGCGAACTCCGGCGGGTCGAGGAACGCGCCCGGCCCGCGCTGCTGGTGCGGTGGCAGCGACAGCGTCGACTCCTGCGCTGGTCCCGGCCCGGCCTGCCCGGCCGCCAGCGCGGCCACCGAGGCGGTCCCGGTCCCGCCGGCCGCACCGCCCGCGGCCTCGGCCAGCACCGCCGCCGCCGCGGCGGCGGTCGGCCGGTCCGCCGGGTCCCGGCGCATGAGGGCCTCGATGACCGGCCCGAGCGGTCCGGCTGACGGAGCCCGGGGCGGTTCCTCGCGGACCACGCCCGCGCACACCGCGGCGACCCCGCCGGTCCGCTCGAACGGCCCGCGGCCCTCCACCGCCGCGTACAGCGTCGCGCCCAGCGACCACAGGTCCGAGGCTGGCGTGGCCGCCTCGCCCCGGATCCGCTCCGGCGCGGTGAAGCCCGGCGTGCCGACCACCATGCCGGTCATGGTCAGCCCCGAGTCCGTGCCGATCTTGGCGATGCCGAAGTCGGTCAGCACCGCCCGGCCGTCGCCGGTCACCAGCACGTTGGCCGGCTTGACGTCCCGGTGCAGCACGCCCGCGGCATGCGCGGCGGCCAGCGCGCTGACCAGGCCGCCGCCCAGCGCCGCCGCGTGGCGCGGCGGGAGCGGGCCGTCCTCGGCGATGAGCTGGTCCAGGGACCGGCCCTGGACCAGCTCCATGACGATCCACGGGCTCCCGGCTTCCTCCAGGATGTCGAAGACCGTGACCACGCCCGGGTGGTTAAGCTGCGCCGCCGCGCGGGCCTCGCGCAGCGTCCGCTCATACCCCGCGTCGCCCGGCGCGCCGGAGGCTAGCTGTACTTCCTTGACGGCCACGTCCCGGTGCAGCAACTCGTCGCGGCCGCGCCAGACGACGCCCATCGCCCCGCGGCCGATCGGGTCCAGCAGTCGGTACCGTCCGGCTATCAGCCGGCCTGTGCCTAGGGCAGCGCGCATATCCCCGGACAGTACCGGCCGCCCGGGCGGATTCCCTGTGAGAAGTCTGTGAATTCCCCCATCCGCGCCGCCGGGCCTGCCCCGGGCCTGCTCTCCGCTAGCTGGCCGCGCCGGGCCGGCCGTGCGGCCAGGCCATGGCCAGCACGTCGAGCGCCCGGTCAAGCTCCTCCAGCGTGATCTCGCCGCGCTCGACATGGCCGCGCGAGATCGTCACCTCGCGGATCGTCGCCCCGGTCTCCAGCGCCTCGTGCGCGACCGCCGCCGCCGCCTCGTAGCCGATGAACGGGTTGAGGGCGGTGACGATGGCCGGCGAGGACTCGGCGTACTGGCGGAGCCGGCCCGCGTGCGCGGTGATCCCGGCCACGCAGGCGTCGGCCAGCAGCCGGGTCGCCGAGGCTGAGCAGGGTCACCGAGCCGAGCAGGTTGCGCCCGATCACCGGCAGCATCACGTTCAGCTCGAACGTGCCCGCCGACCCGCCGAACGCCACCGCCGCGTCGTTGCCCATCACCTGGGCGCACACCTGGCTGACCGCCTCGCAGATCACCGGGTTGACCTTTCCCGGCATGATCGACGAGCCGGGCTGCAGGTCGGGAATCGAGATCTCCGCCAGCCCGGCCCGCGGCCCGGAGTTCATCAGCCGCAGGTCCGTGCAGATCTTGAGCAGCGACACGGCGATCGTGCGCAGCACGCCGCTGGCCGCGACCAGGCCGTCCCGCGCGCCCGCCGCCTCGAAGTGATCCCGCGCCTCGGTCAGCGGCAGGCCGTGGGCGGCGGCCAGCCGGGCGATCACCCCGGCCGCGAACCCGGCCGGCGCGTTCAGCCCGGTGCCCACCGCGGTGCCGCCCAGCGGAAGCTCGGCCACCTCGGGCAGCACCGCCGCGATCCGGTCGATGCCGTGCCGGACCGCCGCCGCGTACCCGCCGAACTCCTGCCCCAGCGTCACCGGCGTCGCGTCCATCAGGTGCGTCCGGCCTGCCTTGACCACGTCAGCGAACTGCGCGGCCTTGCCCTCCAGCATCGCCGCCAGCCGGTCCAGGGCCGGGCTCAGCCCGGCGACCAGCAGCCGGGCGGCGGCCAGGTGGATGGCCGACGGGAACACGTCGTTGGACGACTGCGAGGCGTTCACGTGGTCGTTGGGGTGGACGGGGCGGCCCAGCGCCCGGCTGGCCAGCGTGGCGATGACCTCGTTGGCGTTCATGTTGGACGACGTGCCGGACCCGGTCTGGAACACGTCCAGCGGGAACTGGTCCAGGTACTCCCCGGCGGCGATCCGGGCCGCCGCGTCGCGGATCGCCCCGGCCAGGTCGGCGTCCAGCACGCCCAGCCCGGCGTTGACCACCGCCGCCTCGGCCTTGATCGACGCCAGCGCCATGATCAGCGCGGGGTGCAGCGGCTCCCCGGACACCGGGAAGTTCTGCACCGCCCGCTGGGTCTGTGCCCCCCACAGCGCGGCGGCGGGCACCGCCACCTCGCCCATCGAGTCGTGCTCCAGGCGGTAGCCGGGCGGGACGTCAGGCATGTGTCTCCTACCGGGGGCCGGCTGGGGGACCGGCTGGGGGGCCGATCCGATGGTCAGCAGCGGTGCCCCGGTGATCTCGGCGAAGAAGTCGTTGCCCTTGTCATCTACCACGATGAAGGCCGGGAAATCGCGGACCTCGATCCGCCAGACCGCCTCCATGCCGAGCTCCGGGTACTCCAGCACCTCGACCTTGGTGATGCAGTCCTGGGCCAGGCGGGCCGCCGCCCCGCCGATCGACCCCAGGTAGAAGCCGCCGTGCCGCTGGCAGGCGGCGGTGACGCCGGCCGACCGGTTGCCCTTGGCCAGCATGACCAGCGATCCGCCCGCGGCCTGGAACTGATCCACGTAGGAGTCCATCCGGCCCGCCGTGGTCGGCCCGAACGACCCCGACGCGTAGCCCTCCGGCGTCTTGGCCGGCCCGGCGTAGTACACGGCGTGGTCGCGCAGGTAGCCCGGCATCGGCTCGCCCGCGGCCAGCCGCTCCGCGATCTTGGCATGGGCGATGTCGCGGGCCACCACCATCGGCCCGGTCAGCGCCAGCCGGGTCCGGATCGGGTAGCGGGACAGCTCGGCCCGGATCTCGCTCATCGGCCGGGACAGGTCGATCCGGACCACGTCGCTGCCCAGGTCCTCCGCGGTGGTGTCGGGCAGGTACCGGGCCGGGTTGGTCTCCAGCTGCTCCAGGAACACCCCGTCACGGGTGATCTTCCCCAGCGCCTGGCGGTCGGCCGAGCAGGACACCGCGATGGCCACCGGGCAGGACGCCCCGTGCCGGGGCAGCCGGATCACCCGCACGTCGTGGCAGAAGTACTTGCCGCCGAACTGCGCGCCGATGCCCACCCGGCGGGTGATCTCCAGGACCTCCCGCTCCAGGTCCCGGTCCCGGAACCCGTGGCCGGCCGGCGAGCCGGCCACGGGCATCGTGTCCAGGTACTTGGCCGAGGCGTACTTGGCCGTCTTCAGCGCGAACTCGGCGCTGGTCCCGCCGATGACCACGGCCAGGTGGTAGGGCGGGCAGGCGGCGGTGCCCAGCGAGCGCAGCTTCTCCTCCAGGAACGAGGCCATCCGCGCCGGGTTCAGCACCGCCTTGGTCTCCTGGTAGAGGAACGACTTGTTGGCCGACCCGCCGCCCTTGGCCATGAACAGGAACTTGTAGGCGTCCCCGCCCGTCGCGTAGACCTCGATCTGGGCGGGCAGGTTGCTCCCGGTGTTCTTCTCCTCCCACATGGTCAGCGGGGCGAGCTGGGAGTAGCGGAGGTTCAGCGTCGTGTAGGCGTCGTAGACGCCGCGGGCGATGTGCTCCTCGTCCCGCCCGTCGGTCAGCACCTGCTGGCCGCGCTTGCCCATCACGATCGCCGTCCCGGTGTCCTGGCACATCGGCAGCACCCCGCCCGCCGCGATGCAGGCGTTGCGCAGCAGGTCGCCCGCCACGTAGCGGTCGTTCGGGCTGGCGTCGGTGTCATCCAGGATGGACCGGAGCTGGCGCAGGTGGGCGGGCCGCAGCAGGTGCGCGATGTCGCGCATGGCCGCCGCGGTCAGCGTGGTCAGCACGCCGGGGTCGACGTCCAGGAAGTCCCGGCCCAGCGCCTGCCGGACCGTCACCCCGTCCGGGCTGATCAGGCGGTACTCGGTCTCGTCGGGGCCGGTCGGCAGGAGATCGGCATAGCTGAACTCGGGCATATGGGGGCACATCCTCGTGCGGCGAGCGCTTTTTCCTGCGTCTCATCGTAGGGCGGCCCGGCTCAGTCGGCCGGCGCCGGGCGGGGTAGCCGAGGGTGGCCGGCGCAGCCTGGACGGCCGTGCGGTCCCGCCGGACGACCAGCAGCACCAGCAGCAGGGCGAGCACGTCGAACGCCACCGCCACCGTGAAGGAGGCCGAGATGCCGCGGGTCAGGATGTCGTGCGCCTGGGCGACGGGCCCGGCGTGGGCCAGCGGGTGCCGCGCGGCGGCCCGGCTGGCCGTGCCGAACACGGTCACCAGGATGGCCAGCCCGAGCGCCCCGCCGACCTGCTGCATGACGTTGACCATGCTGGACGCCGCCCCGGAGTCCTCCGGCCGCACGGCGGCCAGCGAGGTCATGGTCAGCGGCACGAAGGCCAGCCCCATCCCGGCCCCGAAGAGGATCATCGGGCCGAGGACGCCGGAGGCGTACGTCGACTCCGGCGACAGCCGGCTGAGCCACGCCATCCCGGCCACCACCGGGATCAGGCCGGCCACCATCAGCCGCCAGGCGCCGAACCGCGGGATCAGGACCGGCGCCAGCCGGGACACCGCGAACAGCGCGGCGGTCAGCGGCAGGAACGACACCCCGGCCGCCAGCGGGCTCAGGCCCAGGACCTCCTGCACGAACTGGGTCAGGAAGAAGAACATCCCGAACATGCCCGCCACCAGCAGCAGCCGGATGGCGTAGGAAGCCGACCGGCTGCGGTCGGCGAACAGCCGCAGTGGCGTGATGGGCTGCGCCGACCGGGCCTCGATCACCACGAACGCGGCCAGCAGGGCCGCCGCCGTGCCGAACGCGGCCAGCGTGCCCGCGTTGCCCCACCCGTCCGAGGACGCCCGGATGAACCCGTAGACCAGCGCGGACATCCCCGCCGTGGAGGTCAGCGCGCCGCCCAGGTCGAGCCGGCCGGGCTGGCGCTGCGACTCCGCGATGAACCGCGGCCCGGCCAGCAGCACCGCGATCCCGATGGGCACGTTGATGAACAGCACCCAGCGCCAGGAGACCCACTCGGTGATCACGCCGCCGAGCACCAGGCCCAGCGACGAGCCGCCCATGACCACGGCGGTGAACAGGCTGAGGGCGCGGGCGCGCTCCCGGCCATCCGCGTACCCGGACACGATGATGGCCAGCACCGCGGGCGTGGCGATCGCGCCGCCGACGCCCTGCAGCGCGCGGGCGGCCAGCAGCAGCCCGGCCGAGGTGGCCAGGCCGCCGGCCAGCGACGCGGCGGTGAACAGGGCCAGGCCGGCCAGGAACACGCGGCGCCGGCCGAGGATGTCGCCGGCCCGGCCCCCGAGCAGCAGCAGGCCGCCGAAGGTCAGCGCGTAGGCGTTGAGCACCCAGGACAGCCCGGCCGGCGCGAAGTGCAGGCTGCGGGCGATGTCCGGCAGCGCGATGTTCACGACCGACAGGTCCAGCACGATCATGAGCTGGGCGCAGAGCATGACGGCCAGCGTGATGCCCGGCCGCGGGCGGCGGCGGGCCGGCGCTGATGACCGAGGCCTGGACCGGTGAAGCTGGGGCAGAGAGGTGGATAGGGGACGAAGATGGTGCGGAAGAAGGCATGATTCCTTCCAGAACACAGAATGAGGAGAACGGCGGACCGGACTACGCGGGTCGCCAGCGCTTGCGGGACCAGTGCTTGCGGGACCAGTGCTTGCGGGATGAGCTACAGTTGGATTCGGATGGTCCCTCCGGTTACTATACGGAGGCTGCCTCCGCTTCGCAACACGGTTTCGCATGACGGCTTCGCACCACGGCTTCGCATGACGGTTTCGCCACACAGTGAGGTGACGCGATGAGCACGACCGGGACGGCGGCCGGGCCTGGCCGATGCGCGCCGACGCCCGGCGGAACTACGAGGCGCTGACGGCCCGGGCGGCCGAGGCGTTCGCCGAGCGCGGCGCCGATGACGTGTCGCTGGAGGAGATCGCGCGCCGGGCGGGCGTCGGCATCGGCACCCTGTACCGGCATTTCCCCAACCGGCAGTCGCTGCTGGAGGCGGTGTTCCGCGATCAGGTCGAGGCGCTGGCCGGGCTGGCCGGGGACCTGGCGTCGGCGACCGACCCGGGCACCGCGTTCACTCAGTGGCTGGGTGCGATGGTCGCGTTCGGCAGTACCAAGCGGTCCATGCTGGCCGGCCTGCTGGCCACCGAGGGACCGGGCGCCGAGCTGTACTCGACGTGCAAGACGCTGATGCAGGACTCCACCCGCGCGCTGCTCGAGCGAGCCCAGGGGTCGGGTTCCGTGCGCCCCGACGTGACCCACGCCGACGTGCAGCGGCTGACCCATGCCCTGGTCCTGGCCAGCGAGCACGCGCCCGCCGACCCCGAGCAGGCCGGCCGCATGCTGTCGCTGGTCACCAGCGGCCTGATGTGCCGCCACGAGACGGCCTGAGCCCGGGCCGCACCCAGCCTGTCGCCCCGTCGGCCCCGTGAACCCCCCTGGTTATTCATGATCAAGCCGGGTAGCTCGGGCGCCAGCCGCGGGCACTTTGCCGGCGGCCTCCGGGACGGAGGACGCAGTGACCATTCCCGACAGCCTTCCCGCCAGTGGCCCGGTCGACCTGAATGAGGCCGCCCGCCAGCTAGAACTGGCCATTCACGACGCCCGGGTGTCGTTCGACTGCACCGGCCTGGGTGACCTGGACCGCGCCCACATCGCCGCCATCACCGCCCGGGCCGCCCTCGACTCCGCCGAGCACGTGCTCCGCGCCGCCCTGACCTCCCGCGACGTGATCGCCCCCGACCTCGACCAGCTAGCTGAGGAGCTAGCCCCCGGAAGGGCCGTCGGGTACGCGGATCGCGGTCCAGTGCCGTCCGGCGTCACGGGTCATGAGGAACACGGAGCGGGAGTCGATGGCGTAGCCCTGGGCAGCGGTCGTCATCCCCAGCTCGGTGATGCCGTAGGCGATCTGGCCGGTGTAGGCCGTGGCCCAGTGCCCGCCGCCGTCCAGGCTGGCGTAGATGCCCGCGGCCCCGCCGCCCCAGGAGACGAGGAGCGTGTCGGGGCTCGCCGCGACCCCGTCCAGGTCGCCCCCGAATGGGGCGCTGGTGAGGTGCCGCCAGGTGCGCCCGCCGTCAGCGGATCCGTACACCAGCTTGCCCGAGGAGCCGGCCGCCACCCCGTCGCCGCACACCAGGTAGAGCACGGTGCCGGTCGCGGCGGCGGGCGTCCCGATGCAGGGCGGCGCCGGCAGCCTGGCCCAGTCCCGGCCGTCGCGGCTGCGGTACAAGGCCATCCCGGTCACTGTCGTTCCTGCTGCTATGGCGGACTCTTCCGTGAACGCCGCGTACCCGATCCCGTCGGCGGCGGAGAGGGAACCCGGGTCCGCTGCCGCCGACCGCGGGAGCCAGCCGCCAGTCATCCTGAGTCAGGTCCGACACGTACAGCTGGGACGGCCCGTCGTCGTTCGGGTTGATGCCCGCCGCGACCAGGACGTCAACGGTGCCGTCCAGCACGCCGAGCGCCTCCACCGCCGCGAGGGGCCGCCCGAGAGCGGGGAGCGCGACCGCCTGCCAGGTGCGCCCGCCGTCATGGGTGGCCAGCAGCCGTCCGGGTCCCGTAGGCCCAGCCGTCGCGCGGGCTGGCGAACCGGATGGCCTGGATCTGGCCGGCGAGTGCGGCGCTGGCCAGCTGCCGGCCGGGCACCGCCGTCCACTGGCGGCCGCCGTCGGTGGTGTGATCCAGGCGCAGGCAGAACGCCGGGCCGCAGCGGACGCTGACGAGCAGCCAGCCCTGTGCCGGGGACACGAACGTCGCCGACAGCGGGCCCGGCGGCCCGGGCAGCGGAGCAGCGCCGCGAGCGGATCTGCCCGGGAGGGGCCGGGACGGCGCGGCGGCGGGCCGAACAGGCGTGGCCGGCGCGGCGCAGCCACCGGCGATAACGGCGGCCGCCAGCAGCGAGCCGAGCGTGACGAATCGTGCGGACCTGCTTCGCATGCCCTGATGACGTCCGGGCGCTGGCCCTGGTTGCGATCCGCTCAGGAATGACCGCCTCAGGCGGCGGCGGCGCCGGGCGGGCTGTGGCCGTGCAGGGTGCGGCGGCCGTCGGGGCTGACGGCGGTCACGGTGGCGTCAGGGTGCAGCGTGATGGTCCAGCCCCACTGGTGAATCGCGATGAGGTGGTGGAACCGGCAGAGCAAAACCAGGTTGATCAGCTGCGTGCGGCCGCCCCTGGTACGCCAGATGACGTGGTGGATGTCGCAGGCGGCCGCGGGTTGCTGGCAGCCGGGGAACCGGCAGGTCCGGTCCCTGACGTTCACGGCCCGGCGCAGGTGCGCGGGGATGGTGTCGGTGGCCCGGCCGATGTCCAGGGGGAGGCTGGCGGAGGCCGCGACGGGGAAGGGCATTCCGGCCCGCAGCGCCGCCGCGAGGCCGCCGGGACCCGACAGCAGCCGCACCGCGTCGGCCAGGACCAGGTCCCGCGCGGTCTGCCCGGCGTCAGGTGGCCGGGCGGCGAGCTGGTCGAGCACGACGGGATCGACCCGGCCGCTCACGATCGGCACGATCGTGGCATCGCAGGGCGCGCCAGGCCCGGCGGCCGGACCGGGGAGCCAGCCCGGCACCGGATCCGGGGCGGCGGCGCCACCCGGGGCGGCGCCATCCTGGCCGCCGCCATCGGCGGCAGACTGGCCGTGCAGGCGCATGAGCTGGTCCAGCGTCATGTGGAGCTGAATCTGCGTTGGCTGGCCAGCCCGATCCGGCAGGCCCCCGGCGGCGATGAGGCGCCGGCACAGCTCCTCCAGCGCGTCGTGGTAGCGCTGGCCCTTGGACCGGAGATCTTCCGGTCCGGCCCGCTTGGCGAGAGAGTCCAGGGCGGCTATCAGCGCGGCTGAGCACGCCGGGGTCAGGTCGCCATTCAGCTTGCCCGCGCCCCGGTAGTGCAGGTCCACCCAGACCCGCCGGTCGTTGAAGCCGTCCTCGTCCCCGCCCGGCGGGATGTCCGGGTCGGGTGCGGCGGTCCGGCGCAGCATCTCCTCGGCCAGCCCGGTCAGGTCAGTCAGGTCGGCGCCTCCGAGGGCGGCGGCCAGGAGGATCGCGTCGGCGTCCGCGCGGACATCAGGCGGCAGGCGGTCAGAAAGGTCGCAGATGTGCCGGCCCAGGACGCCGAGATCGCGCTGTCGGCCAGGGCCGCCGCGATCTGCGGGTGCATGGCCAGACGGCGCATCCAGGCCAGGTCCGCCCCGGCCGCCGCGTTAGTGATCCGCGTCTGCGAGCGGAGCCAGGACTTCGTGGTCGGATGGCCGTCGGCCTCGGACCCGGCCTGTGCGTTAAACGCGGACAGGAGCCGGGACCGGGCCGCCGTGAGCGCGGCCTCGGTCCGGCCTAACGCCCGCAGCCCGTCGGCCAGCGTGGCGACGGGCAGGGACGCGGCGTCGGCGTGCGCCAGGTAGGCCAGGGCTGCCTCCAGCGCGGCGAACGCCTCATCCGGCCCCGCGAACGCCGTGCCCGGCCCGCTCGCCCGCTCCATGCCCACCTCCCGTCGCGGATAAGACCCTGAGCTAAACACCACTATCTAGCTGACATGTTCGACACTACACCGCCCCGCCGACAGTCCGCGCCGACGACGCCGGACACCCCGGACTCCTGAGACGACGCCCATCCAGCGAGACGGACGGGACACAGATTTCTGCTGATGCGAAAACGAAGCGTCCGCTAGCCGCCCTGCCTGACAACCGTCCGGCCCGAAGCGTCATCCACGTACAGCGGCTGCCCGGCCTGCGGGTCCCGGGCATGCAGCAGGTGGAACAGCGGTGAGCCGAGGCCACCGAGATCGACCACTGTGGCCGAAGCGCCGCGCACGGCCCGGTCCGCGCTGACCTCGGTCAGGTCATACCGGGTCACGATGCCCGGCCCCGCCCACACGGGCACCTCGCCGAGCCGCCCGGCGAGCTGGGCATGGAAGTGCCCGCACAAGATGGCCTGCACGTCCGAGCCGGCGATGGCCTCAGCCAGGTCGGCGGCATTGCGCAGCCCGTAGGACCGGTGCGGCTCCCGGTCCACCCCGATCGGCGGATGGTGCAGCAGCACCACCGAGCCGGCCGCCGCCGGGGCGGCCAGCGTCGCCCGCAGCCAGGCCAGCTGATCAGCGCCGATCAGGCCATGCACCTGGCCGGGGACCTGGCTGTCCAGGGTGATCACGCGATAGCCGCCCACCTCGCTGACCGCCGCCCGCTCCGGCCCGGGCGCCCGCGCGCCCACCGGCCGCCCGGCCGGGTCGAAGTGGCCAGCGCCCAGCACATCGCCGAAGGCGGCCCGGTCGTTGTCGTGGTTGCCGGGGCAGTACGCCTGGGCCGCGCCGCGCGCCCGGGCGAAGCCGCCGATCAGATCCAGCGCGACGGCGTACGCCGCACGGGATCCGTCGTCCGCGACGTCCCCCGTGACCGCGACCAGGTCGATCCCGTCGGTGTCGGCGCAGTCCCGGAGCAGTCCGGCCAGGACGGCACGCGGGTTGACGCCGTAACTGTTCTCGCCGTCACTGGCGCGGACGTGGCAGTCGGTCAGGTGCAGAATCCGCATACATCCCTCCCGGCCCGATGCTGCCATCCCCGCACCGCTCCGTCCAGGAGGCTTCGCCGCCTCGCGCCGCCTAGCGCCGCCTAGCGCCGCCTAGCGCCGCCCGGACCCTCGCGCCGCCAGCCTCGGCGAGGCCCCCCGGACGTCTAAGCTCGGGCTCGTGGCTAGTGCAGAAGAAGAGGTCATTGCCTGCGGCCAGGCCGCCTCGGCCGGCGCGCCCAGCATCGCCGCCGCGTCCGGTGCCGCCATCGACAAGGCCCTGCGCGCGGTGGCCGGGCTGCTCGGCGAGCACGCCGGCGTGATTCTCGACGCCAACCGCGCCGACGTGACCGCGGGCGAGGCAGCCGGGCTGGGCAGCGGGCTGCTCGACCGGCTGAGGCTGGACGAGGCCCGGATCGCCGAGATGGCCCGCCAGGTCGGGCTGCTGGCCGATGCGCCGTTCCCGCCCGAGGAGACCCCGCTCGGTGACCTGCCCGGCGGGCTGGAACTGGCCGAGCGGCGGGTGCCCGTCGGCGTCATCGGGGCCAACTTCGAGGCCCGCCCGAACGTCACCATCGATGTCGCGTCGCAGCTGCTGAAGTCCCGCAACGCCGGGGTCCTGCGCACCGGGGGAGCGGCGCTGCACTCGGCGGCGGCGCTGTTCGACCACGTCATCGCGCCGGCCGTGCAGGCGGCCGGGCTGGATCCGGCGGCGTTCCAGCTCGTCCGCACCCCGAACCGGGCGGCGGCCGCCGCGCTGGTCACCCAGCCGGGCCTGATCCCGATGGTGATCCTGCGCGGCAGCGGGGACACCACCCGGGGACTGGCCGCGGCGGCGGCCCGGCACGGGGTCAAGACGCTGCAGCACGCCGACGGCGGCGGCGTGCTCTACCTGGACCGGGCCGCCGACCCGCGGCTGGCCGAGCAGATCATCACCGCCAGCCTGGACCGCCTGGGCGTCTGCAACCGCCTCAACCTCCTGCTGATCAACGCGGCGGCCTGGGATGACCTTCTGCCCGCCGCGCTGGCCGCGCTCGAGGCCAGGGCCGTAGCGCCCTCCCTGCCGCCGCACGAGCACGCGCTCGGCTATGAGTGGGCGCTCAGCAACGGCCGCGAGGCCACGGTCACCGTGGCCCCGGCCGACGGCCCGGCCGAGGCGGCGGCGCTGGCCAACGACCACACCTCGGGCCTGGCGGCGGCCATCGTCACCGCCGACGGCGGCGCGGCCCGCGAGTTCCTGGCCGCCTACCGGGGCACCGGCGCGTTCTGGAACGCCAGCACCCGGCTGCTGGACGGCTTCCGGCTGCGCGGCGTCCCGGAGACGGGCATCAACGTCGATCACGTCCCCGGCCCGCGCGGGCCGGTCACCTTCCAGGACCTGTGCCTGCGCCAGTACGTCGTCCGGCCGTCGCCGTCCCCGATGAGGTCGATCGTCGTCAAGATCGGGTCCAGCTCGGTGACCCGGTCGACCGGCCCGGACCCCGTGGTGCTGACCTCGGCGCTGGACGCCGCGCTGACGGCCACGTCGCTGGGGTGGAGCGTGGTGCTGGTGTCCTCCGGCGCGGTGGCGTCCGGCTCGGCCTACCTGGCCCGGACCAGCGACCTGGGCTGCTCGCCCCGGCTGGCCGCCGCGGTGGGCCAGCCGTTCCTCATGGATATCTACCGGTCGGTGTCGGAGGTATCCGGGCGGCATGTCTGCCAGGTGCTGATCTCCGAGAGCGACCTGCGCTCGCCCCGGGCCATGGCGTCGGTGGCTGACGTGCTGGCCGAGTGCCAGGCGGCCGGCATCGTCCCGGTGGTCAACGGCAACGACGTCACCGACAGCCGGGGCTCGGACAACGACGGCATCGCCGTCGGCCTGGCCGTGGAAAGCGGGGCCGACCGCCTGCTGCTGCTCACCGACGTGGCCGGGGTGCACGCCGGGCCGGGCGACGCGCACGTGGCCGACCTGGCCGTGTCCGACATCCGGGCGGTGCCCACCGGGCGGCCCGGCACCGGACGGGGCGGCATGCGCTCCAAGCTGCGGGCGGCCGAGCTAGCCGCCCACAACGGCATCGAGACCCACATCGCGGCGGCCCGCCAGCCCGGCGTCATCACCGCCTGCGTCAAGGGCGAGCCGGTCGGCACCCGGGTCCGCCCGGCCCGGGACCGGTTCCCGGCCGATCAGCGGTGGATCGCCGGGGTGGCCATCAGCCACGGGTCGATCGTCATCAACCGGCCCGCCGAGGACAGCATCCGGTCCGGCGCCAGCCTGTTCGCCTCCGGCATCAAGAAGGTCGACGGGCAGTTCAGCGGCGGCGACGTCATCGAGGTCATCACCCCGGCCGGGCGCCTGGTGGCCCGGGGCGTGTCCAAGGTGTCGGCCGCCCTGATGGGCCTGATCCGGGCCATGCGGACCGACGAGATCGCCATCGTCATGACCGAGATCCTGGCCCGCTTCCAGGCCGCCCCCGCCAGCGGAAACACCATGACGATGAACGGCACGGCCGGGGCAGCCCCCCTGCGACCGCCGGTGGCCAAGGCGCTGGAGCAGATCGACAGCTACGGCTACGAGATGACCCGCCGCCTGGCCCTGGAGGTCATAAACCTGTTTCCCGCGGCCACCGTCGAGGCCATGCTGGAAGCGGGCGCAGACGAGGGCCTGGCCCGGCTGCGCCAGCGCTATAGCCGCCTGTCCAGCGACCTGTCGTTCATCGACCGCAATCAGCTAGTCGTCTATTAGCCCGGCCTGTACTAGCCCTCGGGGTCCAGGCCGTCCGGCACCGCCGCTCCCTGGCCGAGGCGCTGGGCGCGGCGGCCGAGCGGACCAGCACGGCCCGGATCCTGCGCGACGGCTTCCTGGTCGGCGTCAGCAACCCCAAGTCGGTCGTGTTCTTCGCCGCCGTCCTGCCCCAGTTCGTGAACCGCGCGGCAGGTCACGTCCCGGCCCAGATGCTGCTGCTGGGCGCGGTGTGGGTGGCCATCGCAGCGGTGTCGGACAGCACCTGGGCGCTGGTCGCCGGGACCGCCCGGGCGTGGCTGGGCCGGTCCCCGCGCCGCCTGGAGCTCATCGGCGGCTCCGGCGGCCTGGCCATGATCGGCATCGGCGCCAGCCTGGCCCTCACCGGCCGCAAGAGCTAGCGCCGGGTCGGCGGATTCGCCGCCCGGCCGGCCATGTAACCGGCATGAGACCCCGACCCGCCACCCTGACGTAATGTCCAGCATGGCGACCGCCAGTCCGGACCCGTTCGAGGCGCTGTACACGGCGCACTTCCAGGAGATCGCGGCGTACGTCCGGCGGCGGGTCCCGCCGCCGGACGCCGATGACGTGACGGCCCAGGTGTTCACCGTGGCCTGGCGCCGTATGGGCAGCGTCCCGGATCCGCCCCGGGACCGGCTCTGGCTGTTCGGCGTGGCCCGCAACTGCGTGGCTGACGCCGAGCGCGCCGCCCGCCGGCGGCGCCGGCTGCACGACCGGCTGCTGGCCGAGACCCGGCCCCCCGGCGGCGCGGAACCCGACCCGCGGCGCGACCTGGTCGCCACCGCGATCAGCGTGCTGCGGCCGCGCGACCGCGAGGCCCTGCTGCTGGTCCTGTGGGACGGGCTGAGCCAGGCCGAGGCGGCGGCCGTGCTGCAGTGCAGCCCGAACGCCGTGGAGCACCGCTACCGCCGCGCCCGGGCCGCCATCCGCGCCGCGCTCGGCGCTGGCCATGAACCGGGCCGCGTTCCGCCGGCCCGCCATACCGCCCATCCGATGTCCAGGACTGAGCACAGGTGAACGACATGAGCACTACCGAAGACCTGATCCGGGCGGTCAACCCGGTCATCACCAGCGAGGTGCCGCGCGGCGACTCGCCGCAGGCCCGGCGCCTGCTGGCCACGCTGCCGGTCACGCGGCCGTCCCCGGCCCGCCGGCGGCCCGCCCGCCGGGTCCGCCTCGCCCTGGGCGGCGCCGCGCTGGCCGCCGTCACCGCCGCTGCCATTGTCACCGCCGTCATCGTCGCGCCCGGCCCGGCCCACCCCGCCCCGCCCGCCGCCGCCCGTGTCCCGCCGGCCCGTGTCCCGGCCTCGGTTACCGGGAGCCTGCGAGACCTGGTGCTGGCCGCCGACCGGCAGCCCGCGCCGCAGGTCCCGCAGCCGGGCCAGTTCCAGTACACCGACTCGGTCTCGCTGCAGCAGGACGACACCATCCCCGGTTCCACGCCCCCCTACACCGTGGACTACTCCCAGCACCGGCAGATCTGGATCGGCACCGACGGCTCCGGTCGGCTGGCCGAGACCAACACCGACCCGGTGTTCCCGGCCCCGGCCGACCGCGCGCACTGGGCGGCGGACGGCAGCCCGTCCCTGGCCGTCCAGCCGGAAGACGACCACTTCGGGAAGGGCGGCCTGTCCGACGGGCCGGGCGTGAACCTGGCTACCCTCACCACCGACCCGGCCCGGCTGGCCCAGCTCATCTCCGGCCGCCGGATCGAGGGCGGCCCGCCCGGCCCCGCCGAGGACTTCGTCCAGGTCGGTGACCTGTTCCGGGAGACCGACGCCCCGCCGGCGCTGCGGGCCGCCCTGTTCCAGGTCGCGGCCGCGATCCCCGGCGTGCAGGTGGTGCGCGGGGCCAGGGACCACGACGGACGGCCGGGGATCGCGCTGGTGCGGGACACCCGCGTCACCCGGGGGCCGGGCAAGGGCAGCACGGACGTGGCCGAGCTGATCTTCGACCCGGACACGAGCGTCCTGCTCGGCGAGCAGTACGGCACGCGCAGCCCGTCCGGTGCGGTCACGCTCTCGTCCTGGACGGTGTACCTCAAGTCGTTCGTCACTGACTCCGTCACCTCGGTGACCCCGGCCAGCGACGGCGGCTAGCGGCACCGGCTAGCGGGGCCACCGCCACGCCGCGGTGGCCCCGTCGGTCGGGAAGAACGCCTCCACCCGCAGTTCCTGGAGCGTCACGTCCTGCGGCGTCCCCACCGTGGTGACCAGCGAGAAGTAGCTCAGCCGCAGCCCGTCCCGGGCCAGTTCCACCGGCACCAGCGGGAGCGGCGCGGCGCCGAAGTCCGGCTGCCGCCACTGCGCCGGGATGCCCGGCTCGGCCAGTACCTCGGCCAGCAGCCGGGTGGTCCCGGCGTCGGGCACCCCGCCCACCGCCTCCCGGTGCACCCGCTGGATCAGCGCCTGCCCGGTGGCCGGCCAGTTCGCCACGTACGGCCGCAGCAGCGTGAACATCAGCCGCACCACGTTGGGCGGGTCACCGGGGTCGGCCCCGTCCAGCAGCCAGGCGAACATGGCCTGCGCGGCCGGGTTGGCCCGCAGCACGTTCCAGTGCCGGTCCATCAGCACCGCCGGGTAGGGCTGGTGATGGTCCAGCATCATGTCCACGGCGCCGGTGACCCGGGCCAGCGGCTCGGCGTCCAGCCCGGTCTCGGTATAGCGCGGGGCGTAGCCCGCCGCCAGCAGCATCTGGTTACGCTCGCGCAGCGGCACCGCCAGCGTCCCGGCCAGCCGCAGGATCATCTCCGGGCTGGGCCGCGCCCGGCCGCTCTCGATGAAGCTGACGTGCCGGGGCGTGACCCCGGCCTCGGCGGCCAGGGCCAGCTGGCTCATCCGCCGCTCCCGCCGCCAGTACTGCAGAAGCTCGCCCACCGGGCTCGGCGTGATCCGGGCCCGGCCGACCCGCGTGCTGCTCGTCACGCCGACGACTCTAGGGCCGGGCCAGTGCGGATCACTTCCCGGCCAGGGAATTGAGCGGCGTCGCGGCGGTCGGCAGGCTAGCGGCCATGACCACATTCACCGTGCACACCGCCGACTCCGCTCCCGAGGCGTCCCGTTCCGGGGTCGCCACCATGGAGAGCCGGGTCGGCTTCCTCCCCAACCTGATCGCCACTATCGCCGGGTCCCCGGTCGCCATGGAAATCTTCCTGGCCGGGCACTCGGCCCTGGCGGGCACGCGCCTGAGCCCGCTGGAGCGCGAGTCCGTGGCCATCACCGTCAGCCGGGTCGCCACCTGCCCGTACTCGATGGCCGCCCACTCGACCTTCGCGGCGGCCGCGGGCGGGTCGCCGCAGACCCTCGTCGCGTTGCGCGACGGCACCGAGGTGCCCGACCCCCGCCTGGAGGCCCTGCGCCGGTTCGCCCATGAGCTGGCCAGCTCCCGAGGCCACGTCCCGGCAGCGGAGGTCGACCGCTTCCTGGCGGCCGGCTTTACCCCCGAGCAGGCCCTGGAGACCGCCACCCAGGCGGCCTTCACCACCCTGGCCAACCTCATCGCCAACCTGGCCGATACCCCGGTAGACGCCGCGTTCACCGCCCGGGCCTGGGAGCCCGCCCTGAGCTAGCTAGCCCCCGAGGAAGGAGCGAACCTGCGCGGTCAGGAACTCGCGGTCGGCCGGGATGTCCACCGGGCTGCCGGCCCAGTGGCCCCAGATGCTCGGGATGACCGCGAGCGTCCCGTCGCGCAGGTGCTCCAGTTCGGCCTCGCTGTCCGCGACCCGGAAGTACAGGTCGGTCGCGCCGGGCATGAGCAGCACCCGCGCGGTGATCGACCGCAGCGCCAGGGCGAGGTCGCCGTGGTAGCGGTCGTTCGCGCTGATGTCGGCCTCCGTCCAGGTCATCGCCTGCGCGTACAGGTTCGCTGCGCGGCACGGGGCGAACGACTCCTCCCAGCTGCCCAGGAACGCCTCCAGGCCAGGCGAGCCCAGCGCGGTCTCGAACAGCCGCTCCCGGTAGAAGTCCTGGCTCAGGCCCCAGCCCGCGTAGATGTGCGCGAAGGCGCGCAGCGCCGCCGCGGGCTCCGCGCTGAACCGGCCCCCGCCCAGGTACTCCGGGGCGGCCTCCAGGGTGCGCAGCAGGCCGGACAGGAACACCTTGTTGTGCACGGCGGTTCGGGCGCTGCCGCACACCACGATCGCGCGCTCGACGAGGTCCGGGTACAGGGCGGCCCAGTGGTAGGCCTGGCCCGCGCCCATCGAGAAGCCGTAGGCGGCGGCGACCCGGCGCACGCCCAGGTGCCCGGTCAGCAGCGCGTGCTGGGCACGCACGTTGTCGGCCATCGTGACGACGGCCGGGAAGTCCGGGTCAGCCGCGGCGCTGGAGGACAGCCCGTTGGAGAACATGTCCGGGATGACGATGAACCACCGGCCCGGGTCGAGCACGCCGTCCGGGCCGATCAGCCAGGCCAGCTCGTCGTGGTCGGCCCCGTAGCTGCACGGGTACACGATCGCGTTGTCCC
Organism: uncultured Actinomycetota bacterium; assembly: GCA_963731085.1. GTDB lineage: Bacteria > Actinomycetota > Actinomycetes > Streptosporangiales > Streptosporangiaceae > DASUBV01. The sequence goes on along the minus strand of CAVSUF010000014.1, from coordinate 148,998 downwards.
CGGCGCCGTTCAGCGTGCCGTGCGCCTGCCAGGACAGCCGAGCGCCGCGGATCACCCCGCCGCGCTCGGCGGGCAGGTCGCCTAAGTCGAGCACGCCATCGCGTACGGGCCAGTCTCGGGTAGCCACCCGCGCTGCCTCCAGTCGCGTCCTCAGAACTTCGTGAAGTGCTGGAAGCACTCCCACTCCGCACCCTGGCTGGCGAACGCTGCGACCTCGGACCGCTTGACCGCCAGGCAGGCGCGGGACCGGAGCGGCCCAGCTCCCCATGAGTACCTCATCGGCCTCCAGCGCGTCTAGCGCCGCCCGGGCGTCTCCGCCAGCCGCAGCGCCTCGGCCGCCTGGCGTTCCGCGTCGGACAGCGCGGCCGGGTCGACCCGCAGCGCGGCGCCTGGGTCCAGTTCCCGGCGCATCCCGTCCAGGCCCGCGTGGGGATCACCACGGCGCGCGTGCTCGGAGGTCAGGACTTAGGGTCCAGGATGTCCAGGACCTCTTTCGCCACGAAGCGGTGCCGGACCCCCGGCCCGGATCCAGACTCCTCCACGATGCCGACAGCGCCCAGCTTCCGCAGGATGTTACTGGATCCGGGCTGGCTGAGCTGAAGCTGTTCCCGCACGTGCCGGACGGTGAGGATCGGGTTAGCGAACAGCAGGTCTACTGCCATGTGAGCTCGGCCGCCTCCTGGCAGCCTAGACCTGAAGTCCTCCCGTAGGTCGGACAGCTGCTCAGCCCGCTCCACCGCATCTGCGGCCTGGACGGCGATGCCGTCAAGGAAGAACTGGATCCACTGCGTAACCTCGCCGCGCTCTCGGAGAAACTGGAGGCGGTCGTAGTAGTCGCCCTTGCGGCGGTCCAGGTAGCCCGACAGGTAAAGCAGCGGGGCCGGCAGGCGGCTCCGGTTCATGAGGTACAAGACGATGAACAGGCGGCCCATCCGCCCGTTGCCATCGAGGAACGGGTGAATGGTCTCAAACTGGTAGTGGAGCAGCGCGCAACGGATGAGCAGCGGCAGCCGCGGCGCCTCATCGTGCAGGTACTTCTCCCAGTCGTCGAGAGCTCTCCACATGTCCTGGACCGGCGGGGGGACGAACGTCGCCGTGGCCGGCCGATTGTCTGGCGAGTCGATCCAGTTCTGGTCCGTACGGAACTCGCCAGGCGTCTTGTCGTGGCCACGGACGCCCGTGAGAAGAATCCCGTGCATCTCCCTGATCAACCTGAGGCATAGAGGGAACCCGTCCTCCTGCATCCGCCGGACGCCGTGCTCCAGTGCGCTCACGTAGTTGACCACCTCACGGATGTCGTTCCGCCTCGTATCACCGGTGACCGCAGCGTCGAAGACCTCTGTCACGGACGCCTGAGTGCCCTCGATCCGAGAGCTTGAGACTGCCTCTCGCGTGATGTAGGCGTTGACCAGGAGGTGGGGATCAGGCAGGAGACGGCCTGACCCGGCCAGCCGTCCGAGCGCTGCGTCTGCCTCGGATAGCTTCAGGACCGTGTCGAGGTCCAGGACCAGTTCGCGCGGAAGAAGCTCCGGAATAAAAGCGACATAGTTCGCAGGACTGGGCATGCGAACAGCGCGGCCCCACGCCGGAGCTACAAACTTGGTTGCATCCACCGCGTCAACCTATAACTTTGAGACGTCAAACTTATAGGTTAGCCCTCCAGGTGCAAGCTTCGTTGTACCTCACCCGTCGGCGGGCAGCTAGAACTTCGTGAAGTGCTGGAAGCACTCCCAGTCGACGCCGCGCTGAGCGAACGCCGCCGCCTCCGACCGCTTGACCGCCAGGTACGCTCGCGACCGCAACGGCCCCAGCGCGCTCATCAGCAGCTCATCGGCCTCCAGTGCGTCCAGCGCCGCGGTCAGCGTCTCCGGCAGCCGCGCCGCCCCGGCCGCCTGCCGTTCCGCGTCCGACATCGCGGCCGGGTCGACGGCCAGCGCGGCGCCCGGGTCCAGTTCCCGGCGCATCCCGTCCAGCCCGGCGTGGATCACCGCGCCCAGGGCCAGGTAGGGGTTGCCGGTGGAGTCGGACGGCTTCAGTTCCAGGTTGACCGAGCCGCCCGGCCCAGCGGGGAGCAGATCCGCACCGCCGCCTCCCGGTTGTCCGGGCCGTAGGCGACGAACGCGCTGCTCCAGAACCGGGGCTGGAGCCGCCGGTAGCTGTTCACGCTGCCGCAGGTCAGCGCGACCAGGCCGGGCAGGTGGGCGAGCAGCCCGCCGATGAAGTGATAGCCGGCCGGCGACAGCCCGAACTGGCCGGCCGGATCGGCGAACGCCGGGCGGCCGGTGGCCAGGTCGGTCAGCGAGGCGTGCAGGTGGGTCCCGTTGCCGGCCTGGTCCCCGAGCGGCTTGGGGGCCAGGGTGGCCCACAGCCCGTGCCGCAGCGCGACCCCCCGTACCGTCTCGCGGTACAGCACGTGATTATCGGCGGCGCGCAGCGCCGGGGCATAGCGGACCACCACCTCCTGCTGGCCGTGGCCAAGCTCGGGGTAGTAATGCTCGACCTCCATGCCCTGCGCCCGAAGCGCCGCCACCAGGTCCATCACGTAGTCATGCGAAACGCTGAACCCCAGGCCGGAGTAGCACAGCGCGTCATCGACCGGAACCAGGCGGTCCAGGCCGCCTGCGGGGTCGGGCACCCGCCGCCCCAGCGTGAACTCCGGCTCGAACGCCGCCGACATCGCGTAGCCCGCCCCGGCCAGCGCGGTGGTGGCCTGCTTCAGGAACGTCCGGGCGCAGCCGCCCCACGGCCGCCCGTCCGGCTCGACCTGGTCGGCCAGCATGGCCCCCGCGCCGGGGGAGTAGGGCAGCGGGACCAGCGTGTCGGGGTCCGGCACCAGCCGGACCTCGCCGACCGGCCCCATGCCCTCGACCGGCTGCAGCGAGTCCAGCATGGACATGGCCATCATGGCCACGGTGTGCCCGATCCCGCTGACGATCCGGTCGGCCAGGAACTGCCGGCTGGCCGCCTTGCCCCGGATGATGCCGCCGTGATCGGCGTACAGGAACCGGACCAGTTCCAGGCCGCCGCTCTCGGCCGCCGCCGCGGCGGCGGACGCGGCGTCCCGGCTGTACCCGGCGGCCGCGTCGGCGTCAGCGAGGGCGTCGGCCGCCGGGGTGGCCTCTGGTGCTGGTGTGTCTCCTGATAGCTCCGACGTCATGAGTCAGAGTTAGCACGCCGCTCTCCGGCCCGTGCAGGCGGCCTGGTCGAGTGCCCGTTCTGCTCGGCCGCCCGGTCCGCGTCGTCGGCCGCGGCCGCGGCCACCTCGTCGGCGACGATGTCCGTGCCCGCCGCCTCGGTGGCCGTGGCCGCGGCGACCACCGTCGCGGCCGCGGCTCCTCGTCGTGCACGTACCGGCCGCCGCGCAGCAGCGACGCGGCGGCCGCGATCGAGCAGCACGACGATGGCCATGGTGAACACGATGACCAGGCCGTGGTGGAACGGCTGGGAGATCAGCTGCGGGAAGAAGCCCTTGCCGGTCAGCCGGGCCGCGTTGGCGGGCGGCAGCGTGGCCAGCACCCCGGTCGGGCCCGAGCAGCTGCTTGATCGGGTTGTAGCCGAGGAACGCGGCGAACAGGCTGCCGACCGGCGGCAGCGCCGGCGACCTGGTGGGCGATCCGCGGCCGGGCACGCCCTGGCTGATCAGCCCGCGGGACATGCGTGCCCGGCAGGGTGGCGGCCAGCCCGGCGATCATCAGCGAGAAGAAGATGCCGATCGACAGGACGAACCCGGAGTTCTGGAACGTGGCCAGCATGCCCGACGCGGCGCCCCGCTGCCGGGCCGGGACGCTGTTCATGATCGCCGCCGCGTTCGGGGCCGAGAACAGGCCCATCCCGGCGCCGGCCGCGAAGATCAGCGCGGCGAACTCCGGGTAGCTGAAGTTGGTCGGGATGAGCAGCAGCCCGCCGAACGCAGCGGCCGACACGACCAGGCCGCCGGAGGCGAACGCGCGCGCCCCGTGCTTGTCCGACAGCAAGCCCGACAGCGGCCCGGAGATGACGAACCCGAAGGTCAGGGCCAGCAGGTAGATGCCCGACCACAGCGGGGTGTCCTTGAACGCGTAGCCGTGCAGCGGCAGCCAGATGCCCTGCAGCCAGATGATCAGCATGAACTGCAGCCCGCCGCGGGCGATCGCGGCCAGCAGGGTCGCGCCGATCGCCGGCGCCGAACGCCCGGATCCGCATCAGGCCCAGGTCGAACATCGGGGCTGGCGACCTGCGTCTCGATCACGCAGAACATCGACCAGCAGCGCCACGCCGCCGATCAGGCCGGTCAGCACCACCGGGCTGGTCCAGCCCATGGTGTGGCCCCCGTAGGGCTGGATGCCGTAGGTGATGGCGGTGAGCAGGCCGATCAGGCCGACCGCGAAGGTGGCGTTGCCGAGCCAGTCGATCCGGGCCGGGTTCCGGGCGCCGATCTCGCGCAGGCTCAGGTAGGACCAGATGGCGCCGCCGATGCCGATCGGCACCGAGACGACGAACACCAGCCGCCAGTTGATCGCGGCCAGGATGCCGCCCAGGATCAGGCCGAGGAACTGGCCCGAGATGCCCGCTACCTGGTTGATGCCCATGGCCGTGCCGCGCTGGTTGGACGGGAACGCGTCGGTCAGGATGGCCGGGGCGTTGGCCATCAGCATGGCCCCGCCGACCGCCTGGATGACCCGCCAGCCGATCAGCCACAGCGCGCCCGCGCCCGCCCGTGTACGGGTCGAACGGCAGGGCCACCGCGGCCAGGCCGAAGACCACGAAGCCGGCGTTGTACATCTTGACCCGGCCGTAGATGTCGCCGAGCCGGCCCAGCGCCACGACCAGCACCGCCGTCACGACCAGGTAGCCCATCAGCATCCACAGCAGGTAGCTGATGTTGCCGGGGGTCAGCGGGTTCAGGCCGATGCCGCGGAAGATCGCGGGCAGCGAGATGATGACGATCGAGGCGTTGACGGTCGCCGCGAGCATGCCGAGGGTGGTGTTGGACAGCGCCACCCACTTGTAGCGGTCGCCGCGGCCGACCGGGTCGCGGGTCCGTCGAGCCGGTCGTCGTCCGCCCGCTCGCTCAACTCGCCCCTCCGCGCATTCCGCCCCGACCGATATTTGCTACATACAAACTAACAGGCGCGGGCAAGCTGCCGGTCCGGCCGCGATCGGTCCGTGGACGCCGCGTCCGGCAGGGCGTATCTTCGGCACTGTGGCCCCCCGACCTCCCGTCCCGCGCCCCGTGACCTTGCGCTGCTCCGACGCCGACCGGGACGCGGTGTTCGAGCTGCTCAGCGCGGCCGCGGCGGACGGCCGGCTGACGCTGGACGAGCACGCCGAGCCGGGCCGAGCAGGCGCACGCCGCCCGCACCCTGGGCGACCTGGCCGAGCTGACCACGGACCTGGCCGCCCCCGGCGGCGCAGCCGATCCGGCTGGACGGCCGCCGGGCCGTCGCCGGCGTGCTCACCCGGGAGAAGCGGGACGGCCGGTGGGTCGTCCCGGCCAGCTTCCCGGTCGCCGCGATCTTCGGCGAGGTCGTGCTCGACCTGCGCGATGCGCGTGCTGCAGAGCCAGCGGACGGTGGTCTACGCGACGGTGATCGGCGGGCACCTGGAGGTCATCGTGCCCGAGGGCGTCACGGTCATGGTCAGCGGCCGGTCGGTGCTCAGCCGGCAGGTGGTCCGCGGGGCGCGGCCGCCGCGCGCAGCGACCGCGCGGCCGGCCCGCCGCGGCCGGCCAGGCGGTCATCGAGATCCGGTCGGTCACCGTCGGCGGCACGATCCGCGCCACCACGCCGCGCCGCTCCCGGTGGCGCCCCGGCATCCGGCGCGGCTGAAGCCCCGAGTCCGTAATACGCGCTCATTCCGCGCGATTCAGTAAAAAGCGCGGAGAAATGCGGGCACTCCTAATCGCCGTCGAAGTTAACCGAGCTGTAGGCGCGCAGCTTCCATAGCTGGTGCTCGCTGGTGATCGCCCGGACCGTGCCCGAGCGCGCCCGCATGACCAGCGAGCTGGTCGTCGCGCCGCCTGCCCGGTAGCGCACCCCGGCCAGCAGTTCGCCGTTGGTGATGCCGGTGGCGGCGAAGAACGCGTCCTCGGAGGCGACCAGGTCGTCGGTGGTCAGGACCCGGTCCAGGTCGTGCCCCGCGTCCAGCGCCTTGGCCCGCTCGGCGTCGTCGCGCGGGGCCAGCTTGCCCAGGATGATGCCGCCCAGGCACTTGACCGCGCACGCCGCGATCACCCCCTCGGGGGTTCCGCCGATGCCCAGCAGCAGGTCAATGCCCGTGCCCGCGCGGGCGGCCAGGATCGCGCCGGCCACGTCGCCGTCGGTGATCAGCTTGATCCGGGCGCCGGTCTCGCGGACCTCCTCGATCAGCCCGGCGTGCCGGGGCCGGTCCAGGATGATCACCGTCACGTCGCGCGGCGAGCACTGCTTGGCCCGGGCCACGGCGGCCACGTTGGCCCGCGGCGGCGCCGTCGATGTCCACCACGTCGGCCGCCTCCGGGCCGGTCACCAGCTTGGACATGTAGAACACGGCCGACGGGTCATACATCGCGCCGCGGGCGCTGACGGCCAGCACGGAGATCGCGTCCGGCATCCCGTTGGCGGCCAGCCGGGTGCCGTCGATCGGGTCAACCGCCACGTCGCACAGCGGCCCGGTGCCGTCGCCGACCTGCTCGCCGTTGAACAGCATCGGCGCGCTGGTCCTTCTCGCCCTCGCCGATCACCACGACGCCGTTCATCGCCACCGTGTTGATCAGCAGCCGCATGGCGTTGACGGCGGCCGCGTCGGCGCGGTTCTTGTCGCCCCGGCCCACCCATCGCGCCGACGCCATCGCCGCCGCCTCGGTCACCCGGGCCAGCTCCAGGGCCAGGTTCCGGTCCGGGGTCCCGGGGGCTGGCGAGGCGGGCACGTGAATCTCAGTCATGGCGTATACGCCTTTCCGATAAGTCAGCCGTGGTGAAATCCTATGTACCTGATCCATCGGCCGGCCGCGCCGCGGGCAGGGCTCGCCGGGAAGGAATGCACCCAGCCCCATGACGACAGACCAGGAGCCGACAATCGCCCCCGCCGACGCGGACCGGGCGCCGGAAGAGACCGCCGTCCGCAGCAAGGCGTCCGAGCGGGGCGCGGCCACCCGCAGCGGCCTGCTGGAGGCGGCCCGCGAGGTGTTCGTCCGGCAGGGCTACGCCCAGGCCGGGGTGACCGACATCGTGACCCGGGCCGGAGCCAGCGTCGGCAGCCTGTACCACCACTACTCGGGCAAGGCCGAGCTGTACTTCGCCCTGTTCGACGAGCTGAACCGGGACCAGGTCGAGCGGACCCGCAACGCCGTGGTCCAGGCCATGAGCGACGGCGTGACCGAGCCCATGCCGCTGTTCCTGGCCGGGGCGCGGGCCTACCTGGACGCCGCCATCGACCGGCGCGAGCTGTCCCGGCTGTTCTCCCGGGGCGATGGGCCGCCCGGCTTCGAGGATGCCTGGCAGCAGCGGCTGACCGACTGGGTCGCCCGCAACACCGAGTTCTTCGCCGGGGCAGGCGAGCCGCTGGACGAGGCGGTGGCCATCGTGCTGACCGGCGCGATGTGGGTGGCCGTGGCCGAGCTGTCCCGGGCTGAGAACGCGACCAGGGCCCGCGACATCGCCGACGGCGTGATCAGCGTCCTGTCCCGCCTGGGACCCGGCTCCGCCTAGGACAGCCCCGCCTAGAACGGCGCGTCGCCCTCGCCCTGGCCGCCGCTCGCGCGGCCGGCCCGGTCGTCCCGGCTAGCACCGCCCTCGCGGTCGGCGCCGTCCTCGCGCTTGGCCATGGCCGCCGCGAGCCGGGCGCGGGCGCCCTCCAGCCAGTCCTCGCAGATGGCGGCCAGCCGCTCGCCGCGCTCCCACAGGTCCAGCGACTGCTCCAGCGTGAGCCCGCCCGCCTCCAGCCGCTTGACCAGCTCGGTCAGCTCATCGCGGGCCTTCTCGTACGGGGGCCGGCCGTTGTCCGCCACGGCCATACCCTACAAGCCGTCCCCGACAGCGGGGCCATCGTCGGCGGGGCCCGCGTCAGCCGGGCCAGCGCCAGCGTTCGCAGCTGAGCCGGGGCGGCAGCACCGGGGCGGAGGTGACGCTGCCCGGCCTGGTCCTCCGGGAACCGGGCGGTCAGCGGGTCCCCCGGGGCCAGGCCCGCCGCCTGCCGGACCACCGTCCCGTCGGGCCGCTGGATGATCGCGTAGCCCCGGCGCAGCGTCGCCGCCGGGGACAGGGCCAGCAGCCGGGCGCGGGTGTGCGCGACATCGTCGCCGGCCCGGGCCAGGCCCGTCGCCAGGGACCGGCGGGCCCGCTCGGCCAGGGCCATGACCTGCTCCTCGCGGCGGTCCAGTTCCCGCTGCGGGCTGGCCAGCGCGGGCCGCGAGCGAGCCGCGGCCAGCCAGGCCCGCTCCCGGTCGATCCGGCCCGCCAGGCACCGCCGGGCCCGGCCGCGCAGCACCTCGATCAGGGCCAGCTGCTCGGCCACGTCGGGCACCGCGCGGCGGGCCGCGTCGGTCGGGGTCGACGCCCGGACGTCGGCCACCAGGTCCAGCAGCGGGACGTCCTGCTCGTGCCCGATCGCGCTGATCACCGGGGTGACGGTGGCGGCCACCGCGCGGACCAGGTCCTCGTCGGAGAACGGCAGCAGGTCCTCCAGCGACCCGCCGCCCCGGGCGACGATGATCACCTCGACGGCCGGGTCGGCGTCCAGCCGCTGCAGCGCGGCGATCACCTCGGCGGCGGCGTGCGCGCCCTGCACCGCGACCTGCTCGACCCGGAACCGGACCGCCGGCCAGCGCCGGGCGGCGTTGCGGAGCACGTCCCGCTCGGCCGCCGACTCCCGGCCGCAGATCAGGCCGATGACGCCGGGCAGGAACGGCAGCCGCCGCTTGCGGGCCGCGGCGAACAGCCCCTCGGCGGCCAGCGCGGTCCGCAGCCGCTCCAGCCGGGCCAGCAGCTCGCCGATGCCGACCGCCCGGATCTCGGTGGCGACCAGGGCGAAGCTGCCCCGGGCGGTGTTGAACTCGGGCTTGGCGAACACCACCACCCGGGCGCCCTCGACGGCGGCCGGCCCGGCCGTCTCCAGCACCGCCCGGCTGCAGATGACCCGGACCGACACGGCGGCCAGCGGGTCGCGCAGGGTCACGAACGCCGTCGACCCGCGCCGGGTCAGCTCAGCGATCTGCCCCTCTACCCAGACCCGCCCCAGCCGCCCCACCCAGTCCCCGACCAGCCGCATCACGGTCCGCACCGGCACCGGCGCCTCGGCGCTGGTCTCCAGCCCCACCTAGCCCCCGTCCCCAACGCCGCTTATAGCCCCGCCGAAACCCCCACAACCATGATCGTGACCGTTTGTCCGTGCTGCAGACGGGTAATCGGTCACGATCATGCCAGCTCGCACGGCCGGCCTCATGAGCCGTTTTCCAGCTTGACGATGCGGCGCTCGAACATGCCCAGCACGTCCGGCCGCGCCGCGTGGCCTCGCTCATAGTCGGCCAGCACCCGCACCTGAGCGACGTCCAGCCCGCGCAGCCGGGCCCGCAGCGACGCCAGCGACAGCCCGTCATACCCCGGCACCGGCAACGTGGCTGCCTCGTCGGCAGGCGTGCCCTTCGTCGGCGGCAGCCCCTCGCCCGCAGGCAGCCCCTCCCCGGCGGGCGGCGGCTCGTCGGCGGTCGCCCCGCCACCTGTCGCCACCGCCCACGGCCCCGGCGCCTCATCCAGCTCATCGGGCGCCAGTTCCTCAGGGGACAACAGCCGTACGTTCCCGGTCTCGTCCAGCGGCCGCCAGCGGCCCTGGGGCGGGGTCTCCGGCTGGTCGCCGTCCCCGTTCGGTGCCGGGTGCCGGAGCCCGTCGGCGACCAGCAGCAGCCGCCCGACGCCGCGCAGCACGGTCCGCAGCGCCTGGGCCGGCGCCCCGATGACCCGGTCAGTCAGGTGCGGGATGCGCATGCCGCTGATTGTCCTCCCCGGACGGCCCCCGCACGGCCGGACGCGCCCGGTCGCAGGCTTATCACCTACCCCGGGTCACCTACCCCCGGCGAGCAATGAGCAGCCCTGCCCGGCCGGCGTAGCCAGCCGGCCGGGCAGGGCCAGGGCGCCAGTGCCTCCTCTCAGCGGTTCGGGAGCCTCATCGGTCCGGGAGCCTCAGCAGTCCGGGGAGCCCGGGACCCGCGTCCTGGGAGTGTTCAGGAACGCTCCGGCCACGTAGCCGTCGAACGGGCTCTGGATGAGATACCAGCCCTCGTCGCGGACGGGCGTGCCACGTGCCCAGCAGATGATCGTGACGTTGGTTCCGGAGTTCGCGATCACGTGGAGGGTCGGGAACTCCGTGCCCGGCCCCGTCCGGACGTGCACGTCGCCGCCCGTGGTGTGGAAGGTCGCCATGAAGAGCGAGCACTTCGGGACCCCGTCCGGGACCCGCGTCGCGGCCGAGGTGAACGCCGCGGGCACGAAGCCCCGGTGATTCGGCGGCTCGTTGATGTGGTACCAGAGGATGTTGCGGTCGACCACGCTCCCGTGCGCCCAGCAGTCGACGACGACCCTGGTGTCGCGGAACGGGATGACGGACACGCGCGTGGAGTAGATGTCCGGCAGGCGGTGCACGGTCACGTCGTTATGCGTGATCACGATCACGGCGGCGGCCGGCCTCGCGGCAGGCGCCGCCGGCGCGGCCGAGGCGATGGCCGGCACCGTGAGCGCCGCCGCGACTACCGCCGCCGCGGCCGGCACCAGCAGCAGCCGGCCCGCCCCGCGCCTGCCGCGTCCTAACCTCGTGCAGGGTTCGAACCTCATGCGGATTCCCCCTTCTCCGGGCGGTCGGCCGCGCGTGCGCGGGGTCGGCCGCGATGTCGTTCCAGTAGGGAAATCGCAGGCAGCAGACCTGTCGTTACTCAGGGTGACGGTCTTTGACCGACGGATTCCGGCGCCGGGGTGCGCCGGGCCGCGCCTGCCCGGGCCGGTCACCGCACCGGGAGCGCCCACAGGCTGTCCGGGCGGAAGCTGCCGAACGTGGTGCCGCCCGCGGCGAGCCGGGCGCCAGGGTACAGCCCCGGGGTGCCGCCGTACCCGTCGCGGTGTGATCACCGCCGCCCTGCCCAGGGCGCCGGACCGGCTCACGGTCCAGGTGAGCACGGTGTCGATGGCCTGGCTGGAGGTACGGTCTGACTCCCGCTCGTCCAGGCTGGTCACCACGGTCAGCGTCCGCCCGCCCGCGGCGAAGGCCATCGCGTAGCCCGGCGCGTCGCAGTTGTCCTGGCCGCCGGGGCCGCAGTCCCCCGACCCGAAGCCGGTCGTGACGGCCTCGCCGTTCGGGTAGCGCAGGCCGGCCAGCAGGTCATGGCGGATGACGGCGCGCACCGGCCGGGACGGCCGGCTCATCCGGTAGACGAGCAGCTTGCCGTGGTAGGTCAGCCCGGCCAGCAGCCGCCCGTCGGGGGAGAACGCCAAGCTGACGAAGTAGTCGTGCGGGCCGGTGATGGTGGCGATCGCGGTGGCCCTGGCTGCCCGGGGCCACGTTCCAGATCGCGATCTGGTCATCGCCGCTGGCACTGGCCAGGAGCTTCCCGTCGGGGGAGAACGCCAGGCCGCCGTTGCCCTGATCGCTCAGCGGACCCTGGTTATGCGGGGCGACGGGCGCGGACAGGACGCGCAGCAGTCGCGGCCGGGCCGGGCGGGATACGTCCCACAGCGTGAGCCCGCTCGACGAGGCGGCGGCCAGCCGCGTGGCCGTCCGGCGAGAACGCCTCCCCCCACAGGCTCCCGGACGCTCCGGCGGACAGCACCGCCAGCCGCCGCGGGTGCCGCGGCGAGGCCACGCTCCACAAGGCCGGCTGGCCCCCGAACGCCACCGTCGCCACCAGCCGCCCGTCCGGCGAGATAGCCGCCGTCGGGCCGCCCTCGAACACCGACAGCCGCCGCAGCCGACCCGGCCGGGCTCCACCCGGAACAAGGTGGCCGTCCCGTTGCTGGCCTGGCCCACCGAGCTCACCATCAGCCGCTGATCTGGGGTGAACTCGATGTTGCTGACACCCGCCGCGAAGCCCGGGTGCCAGGACGCCTCGCTGATGAGGTTAGGCAGGTGGGTGAGGACAAAGGCGACGATGAGGACGGCGAGGCCGCCTGCCGCCACTCCGGCGATCTGCGCGATGCCCTTGACGACACGCCCACTTGATGCGGATCACCGGGCGCTCCATCCGGTAGTCGGGGTCCAGGTGAGCGGTCATCGCGCCGCCAGCCAGCGACAGCACCGTGCGGGGCCGGCCCGGTGCTGGTCCAGGACATCGAGGATCTCCTCGCGGTAGCGCCGCTGCCAGCGCGGTGGGTAGCAGCCGACGATCGCCCGCGACAGCGCAGGCCAGCCTCGGTGACACCCTGGCCCCCGCTCAGGCCGTCGCGGTGCGCCGGGTCGCCACGCGCACGACCTGCTGCATGGTCGCGAGTTGCTCGGCCAGCACGGCCGTGCCCGCCGCCGTGATCTCGTAGGGGCGCCGGCGCTCCGCCGCCTCCAGCGGCCGGATCCAGCCCCGCTTCTCCAGCCGGGACAGCGCCCCGTACAGGGTGCCGGGCTCCATCGCGACCCCGCTGAACTCCGTGACGTCGCTCATGATCGCGTACCCGTGCTTAGGCCCGTCCGACAGGCTGGTCAGGATCAGGACCGACGGGTCGGCGAACCGGCCCAGGTCATCGAACTTGCCGTGCACGGGACCTCCGCAATTCAGTACCACTTACTAAGTTGTACTTAATACTGGTCGCTCCGGTGCCGCCCTGTCAACGTCCCGGCCGGAGAGGTCCGCATACTATGGATCTCATGTCTGCGCCAACCCCGAAGCCAACGCGGAAAGTGCTCCTCGCCCGGCCCCGCGGTTACTGCGCCGGGGTGGAGCGAGCGGTCCAGGCCGTCGAGAAGACGCTGGAGATGTTCGGCGCCCCCGTCTACGTGCGCAAGCAGATCGTGCATAACACCCATGTCGTGCGAAACCTGGAAAGCCGCGGCGCCATCTTCGTGGACGAGACCGAGGAGGTCCCCGAGGGGGCCGTGGTGGTGTTCTCGGCGCACGGGATCGCCCCCCAGGTGCGGGACGACGCCCGCAGCCGCAACCTGCGCACCATCGACGCGACCTGCCCGCTGGTGACCAAGGTGCACAGCGAGGCCCGCCGGTTCGCCGCCCAGGGCTACGACATCCTGCTCATCGGCCACGATGGCCACGAGGAGGTCATCGGGACGATGGGCGAGGCGCCGGCCAGCATGCACCTGGTCGACGGCCCCGGCCAGAGCGAGTCGGTCGAGGTCAAGGACCCGGCCAAGGTGGCCTGGCTGTCCCAGACGACCCTGTCGGTGGACGAGACCAAGGAGACCGTGGCGGCGCTGCGGGAGCGGTTCCCGCAACTGCTCGACCCGCCCAGCGACGACATCTGCTACGCCACCCAGAACCGGCAGGTCGCCGTCAAGCAGATCGCGGCGGACTCTGACCTGCTGATCGTGGTCGGCTCGGCCAACTCCTCCAACTCAGTCCGGCTGGTCGAGGTGGCCCGCGACGCGGGCGCCCGCAGCGCCTACCTGGTCGACGACGCCTCCGCCGTCGACCCCGCGTGGCTGGACGGGGCCGGGGTGGTCGGGGTCACCAGCGGCGCGTCGGTGCCCGAGGACCTGGTCGACGGGGTGCTGGCCCGGCTGGCCGAGTACGGCTTCAGCGATGTCGAGGAAGTCGAGGCGGTGCAGGAGCGGATGACGTTCGCCCTGCCCCGGGAGCTTCGCCACCGATAGCCAGCCGCAGGTCGGCCACGCACCGGGGGAGCCCCCGCAGCATCGCCGCGGCCAGGTAGGCCACGGTCCCGGCGAGCAGCCACGGGGCGGTCGCGGCCAGCGCCAGCAGCGTGCCCTCCAGCGCGGCCAGGACCGCGCTGCGGCCGGTCGCGTCAGCAGCTGGACGATGACCAGCATGCCCAGGTACATCGTCGGCGGCGTCGTGACCACCGCCAGCAGCGACTCCCGGCGGGCGTAGCCCACCGCCAGCAGGGCGCCCGCGAGGTAGCCCAGGCCGCCCAGCCAGGCCACGTGCGACCAGGCGGCGATCAGGCTGGCGATCAGGAACACCAGCGCCATCAGCGCCAGCGAGCCCCGGCCGGTGAGCCGCAGCGGGGCCGGCGCGTGGCGGGAGGCGGTGCGGCCGTGGGCGGGCGCGACGCGCGACGTGCTCATGGTCAGCCTCCCTGCCCGGCCACCAGTTCCGGCACGGGCTCCGCGGTCATACTCGGCTGGACGGGCAGGTCCGGCGCGGCCAGCACCCGGACGGCGTCCTCGACCATCCGGGGCGGGTCCAGCGCGGCCCCGGTCACCCCCAGCTCGCTTAGCTTACGGGCGCTGACCAGGACGCGGCTCTCCAGCGAGCCGACGGCGCGGTTGTAGGCGGCCACCGCGCCGCCCAGCGCCTTGCCCAGCCCGTCCACGTGCTGGCCCAGCCCGGTCAGCCGCTCGTACAGCTCCCGGCCCAGGTCGAACACGGCCCGGGCGTTCTGCGACAGCGCGTCCTGCTGCCACGCGTACTGGGCCGTGCGCAGCATGGTGACCAGCGTGGTCGGGGTGGCGATGTGCACCCGGCGGACCATCGCGTGCTCCAGCAGGCCAGGATCGTGCTCGAGCGCCGGGGCCAGGAACGCCTCGCCGGGGATGAACAGCACCACGAACTCCGGCGACGGGCTCAGCGCGGCCCAGTAGGACTTGGCCGCCAGCCGGTCCACGTGCTCGCGCACGTGGCGCGCGTGGGCGTCCAGCCGGGCGGACCGCACCGACTCGTCCGCGGCCTGGGCCGCCTCCAGGTAGGCGGCCAGCGACACCTTCGAGTCGACCACGATGTTCTTGCCGCCGGCCAGCCGGATCACCATGTCGGGCCGGACCGTCCCGTCGGCCCCGGTCACGGTGACCTGCTCGTCGAAGTCGCACCGGGCCGACATGCCGGCCAGCTCGGCCACCCGGCGCAGCTGCATCTCGCCCCAGCGCCCCCGGGCCTCGGGCCGCCGCAGCGCGGTGACCAGCGACTGGGTCTGGTCGCGCAGCTGCTCGGTGCTGCGGCGGGCGATCTGCACCTGCTCGGCCAGCGCCGCGTGGGACAGGGTGCGGGCCTCGTCGGCCGTCCGCAGCTGGGTCTCGACCCGGGCCAGCGTGTCGCGCATCGGCTGGACCAGGGTCTCCACCGCGGTCCGGCGGGCCTCCAGGTCGGACAGCGCCTGGAACCGCTCGGACAGGTGGCCGTCGACCAGCGCGGCCCGCTCCCGCGCGGCCCGGGCCTCGCCGGCCAGCTCGGCGTGCCGCGCCGCCATCCGGCGCATGGCCACCAGGTAGCCCAGCACGGCCCCGAGCGCCAGGGCCAGCAGCCCGGCAAACAGCGAGATCGCGTCCATATCTGGCCATGCTGGCAGCCGCCGCCGACAGTTTCCCGCCTGACACGCCCTAGACTCGGCGGGTGAGCTTGTCCATCGGCATCGTCGGGCTGCCCAACGTCGGCAAGTCCACCCTGTTCAACGCCCTGACCAGGGCCAGCGTGCTGGCCTCGAACTACCCGTTCGCCACCATCGAGCCGAACACCGGCATCGTCGGCATCCCCGACGCCCGGCTGACCGCGCTCGCGGGACTGTATGACGCGGCCCGGATCGTCGAGGCCACCGTCCGGTTCACCGACATCGCCGGACTGGTCCGCGGCGCCTCCGCGGGCGAGGGCCTGGGCAACCAGTTCCTGTCCCACATCCGCGAGACCGACGCGATCTGCCAGGTCGTCCGGGTGTTCGCCGACCCCGACGTCAGCCACGTCGAGGGCGACGTCTCCCCCGAGCGGGACATCGAGACGATCGCCACCGAGCTGATCCTGGCCGACCTGCAGACCCTGGAGAAGGCCGTCCCCCGGCTGGCCAAGGAGGCCAAGTTCGGCAAGGACCCCGAGCGCAACCGGGCCGCCGCCGCCGCGGCCGCGGCCCAGCCGGTGCTCGACGGCGGGACCACGCTGTTCGCGGGCGCGGCCGATGCCGGGATCGACCTGGCCGACGTGCGCGACCTGCACCTGCTCACGGCCAAGCCGTTCCTGTACGTGTTCAACGTGGACGAGGGCGGCCTGGCCGACAAGGAACTGCGGGACCGCCTGGCGGGACTGGTGGCCCCGGCCCAGGCTGTGTTCCTGGACGCCAAGACCGAGGCCGAGCTAGCCGAGCTTGACCCCGACGACGCCGCCGAGATGCTGGCCGAGCTGGGGCTGGGCGAGCCGGGCCTGGACCAGCTAGCCCGGGCCGGCTTCGCCGCGCTGGGCCTGTCCACGTTCCTGACCGCCGGCCCCAAGGAGGCCCGGGCCTGGACCATCCCGGCCGGCGCCACCGCGCCGGAGGCCGCCGGCGTCATCCACACCGACTTCCAGCGCGGCTTCATCAAGGCCGAGATCGTGTCGTTCGATGACCTCATGGCGGCCGGGTCGGTGGCCGCCGCCCGGGCCGTCGGCAAGGCCCGGATCGAGGGCAAGGACTACGTCATGCGGGACGGCGACGTCGTCGAGTTCCGCTTTAACGTGTAACGAGACCGGCTCCGCGAGGCCGGCTCGCCACGCCGGGCCGTTAATCGTGGCAGCCAGCAGGGATCTGCCGGAACTGCGACAGTCGCAGGTCATGGACATCACCCCGAGGGGCGGTCGTCGTCAGCGGCCTGGCGAGCGAGCAGCCGCTTGACGGAATGACAGCCATACGGCTGCCCCAGTGCTTGAGGCGCCTGGTCATTATGCGACTGCTGACCGCGGCCCGGCGCTTGCTCCCGAATGCGGATCATGCGAGCTGAGCGGCCTGCCTGCGTAGACTGGGTTGATGAGCGTGCAGCGCGAGGAGCTACTGAGGCTGGTCGAGGAACTGCCGGAGGACGATGTGCCGGCGGTGCTTGACGATGTGCGCCGCCACCTTCGCGCGGTCCGGGACCGGTCCTGGCCGCCTGCGTGGTTCGGCGCCGCTGAGGGCCGGACTGCGGATGTCGCTGCCCGGTCAGAGGATCTGCTCGGGGATGGCTTCGGCCGCCTGGCGTGATCATCTGCGACACCGGGCCGCTGGTAGCGGCTGCGCTGGCCAACGATGCCGACCATGCGGCCTGCGTGAAGCTGTTCACGGACCTGCACGAGGCGGGGACGGAGCTGCTAGTCCCGGCCACGGTAGTCGCCGAGGTCGGATACCTTCTGGCTCGCGAGGCAGGTGCCCGGGTTGAGTCGCTGTTCCTGCGCTCTCTCGCGGACGGTGACTTCTCGGCCGTCGACCTGACGGCCGGGGACTACGCACGGATGGCCGACCTGGTCACCACCTACGGCAGCCTCCCGCTGGGCACGACCGACGCCTCAGTCATCGCCCTGGCGGAGCGGTTCCGGCTGACCGAGGTTGCCACGCTGGACCGGCGGCACTTCACTGTGGTCCGGCCCGTCCACGCGGACGCGCTGACCCTGCTGCCTTGACGGCCGAGGGCGACGTGGTCGAGTTCCGCGCGGGGACTTCGTGCCGGCGCGGGGCCAGTTCGTGCCCCCGGGATCCTGGGCTTGCCGTGCCTGCCGGCCGTGGTCTCACCGGCTTTGCGGGTCGGGGAGCAGCAGGTGCAGGCCGGCGGGGTGGCTTCGCTGGCCAGGCGTGCCCGCACGGCCCGGCGGGCCCGGTCGAGGTACGTCGCGTCGTTGAAGAGGTGGAAGTACCAGTTAGCCGACAGCAGCGCGGCCTCCAGCTCGAAGGCAAGCTGCCCCGGGTCGGCGCCGGCGCGCAGCTCTTCTCGTTCCTCGGCTTGCCGGGCCGCGCGTTCGAGGGTGCTCATCCACTGGTCCTGGCACAGGGCTATGCGGTCGCGGACGGGACCGGGTGCCTTGCTGTCGAACTCGGCCATGGCGGAGGCGAAAAAGCATCCTCCGGGGAAAACGGCGCGCTCGAGGTAGGACAGGAACGCCTCGCACAGAGCCTGCAGGCGCATGATGCCGACGCCTGCGGCGCGGGCCGGCTCGATCACCTCTCGTGCGTAAAGCTGCCGGGCCTCCTCGATGGTGGCCAGCTGCAGCTCTTCCTTGGAGCCGAAGTGGGCGAACAGCCCGCTCTTGCTCATGGCCAGCTCGGTGGCCAGCCGGCCGATGCTGAGACCGTCCAGGCCGTCGACGGAGGCCAGGCCCGCAGCCGTCTGGAGAATCGTGGTCCGGGTCCTAGCGCCGCGGCTGTTTCCTCGTGGGGGCATGGACGCATTGTATAGCACGAACGATCGTGCTAGTTTCGAGCACGTGGCGGGCATCAGGCCGGTCCGACGGAAGGGGCACGGTATGCCGTTCGTCAACGTCAAGGTGATTGAGGGCGTCTTCTCGGCCGGCCAGAAGCAGGACATGGTTCGCCGGCTGACCGACACGATGGTCGAGATCGAGGGTGAGAACATGCGCCCGGTCACCTGGGTGGTCGTCGAGGAAGTGAAGAGCGGGGACTGGGGCATCGCCGGCAATCCGCTAAGCACGGCAGACGTCAAGGCGCTCGCCGCCGGCCAGCCGGTCGGCTAGCCGCCGCCAGTCCGCACAACTTAGGGGCGCGATGTACGACGTCGTCGTGGTCGGTGCCCGGTGCGCCGGGGCACCGCTGGCCATGCTGCTGGCGCGTGCCGGGCACCGGGTCGCCCTGGTCGACCGGGCGTCATTCCCGAGCGACACCATGTCCACGCATTTCCTGTGGCAGCGCGGCGCGGCCCGGCTGCAGGCGTGGGGGCTGCTCGGGCCGCTGCGTGCCCGCGGCTGCGCGCCGATCCGGGAGATTACCTTCGACGTCGGCCCGGTACGGATATCTGGCATCGGGCCGGCCGTGGACGGCGTCGCGGACGCGTACTGTCCGCGGCGGACCGTGCTCGACGCGCTGCTGGCCGGCGCCGCACAGGAAGCAGGCGCCGAGCTGATCGAGGGCTTCGTGGTCGGTGACGTGCTGTGGTCCGAGGGCCGGGCAGTGGGCGTGCGGGGCCATCACCGGACATCCGCCGGATCGTCGTTGCGGGCCAGGGTCGTCGTGGGCGCCGACGGCCTGCACTCGACGGTCGCCAGAAGAGTCGCTGCCCGCGCCTACGGGGAGCATCCATCGCTGACCGCCGTCTACTACTCCTACTGGAGCGGGATCCGCCACCTGGGCGCGTCCTTCCACGCCCGCCCCGGGCGACTGATCCTGACCTGGCCCACCAACGACGACCTGACCTGCATGTGTGTCGTCTGGCCCCGGCAGGAGTTCGGCCAGGTGCGAAAGGACGCCGAGAACCACTTCTACGCCGCCCTTGACCTGGTCCCGGGGCTGCGCGACACCGTCGCGTCGGGCCGCCGGGAGGGACGCTTCGCCGGCACCGGCGACCTGCCTAACCTGTACCGGACGTCGGCCGGGCCGGGATGGGCGCTCGTCGGCGACGCCGGCTACCACAAGGACCCCTCGACCGGCATGGGCATGTCAGACGCTTTCCAGGCCGCCGAACTGCTGGCCGGGGCCATCCATGACGGCCTGGCCGGGCACCGGCCGATCGACGAGGCCCTCGTCGGCTACCAGCACCGGCGAGACGAACTCACCGCCAGTGGCTTCGGGTTCACCCTGGCCACGGCCAGGCTGGCGCCGCTGACGGCCCGGCTGGAGGCGTTCTACCGGGCCGCTGCCGAGCAACCCGAGGTCAGCCGTCAGGTCTTCGGCGTCCTGGGCGGTTCCCGGCCGGCGGCCTGCGTCTACCCGGGCAGGGCCGCCGAGACGGCGCTTGCCGCGCCCGCCGGGCTGTAACCGCCAGGAGCGGATTCTCCCCGACAGCCGGGATGAGGGACACCTGCGGACGGCCCGGGCACCCCGATCATGTCGGCGCTGATCACGAAATAGGCCGCCCGGCTGAGCGTGGCGCAGCCTTTTCTCGTGCTCGGCGCGGGTAATTCCCGCCGCCGGAATGCTTTTTCTGGCACAGTGTGCGCGGCGTCTCCTGTCGAGACGTCTTACCAGGTCAGAGGGATATCTAGGCAACCGGACGCCGGTCAGGGCGGTCCGGCTGGCGACATTGTCCGGACTAGCACGAGGGGGCTGGCATGGGGCTGCGCGGGAACCGGAGAATGGCCGGTGCGGCGGCCGGGATGGCGGTTATCGCGATCTGCGGGACGCTGGGCGCGACGGCAGCCGGGGCCAGTGCGGCGGCTGCGGGCGGGCCGGGCACGAGCGGGCCGGCCTGGGTGAGCGTCGGCGCGGTTCCGGCCGCCGCCAGCGCGCCCGTTACCGGCGCCTACCGCAGCGCCCGGATGTCGGTCGAGGTGCTGCTGACCCCGCGTGACCAGGCCGGGCTGAACCGCAAGCTCACCGCCATGTACGCGCATCCGCGGGCCCGGACGCACTGGCTGGGCAAGGGGCAGTTCGCCGCCGACTACGGCCCGTCCGCCGCCGCCCGGGCGGCGCTGGCCCGGTACCTGCGCGGCCGGCACCTGGCCGTGTCGGCCACCGGGTCGCCGTTCCTGCTCCGCGCCGCGGGCACCAGCGCGCACGTCGCGGCGGCGTTCGCGACCACGCTGCGCACGTACCAGAGCAAGAAGGCGACCTTCTTCGCCAACGCCACCGCCGCCCGGCTGCCCCGGGCGCTGGCCGCCAGCGTCAGCGGCGTGGTCGGGCTGGCCAACACGGTCCGCGAGCACGCCATGATCATCCCGGCGGCGCGCCGGGCGGCGGCCGCCGCGGCCCGGCCCGCGTCGGCTAGCTGCGAGAAGCCCTACCCGAGCCGCGCGCGGCTCATCGCCCTGGCCAAGTCCGGCGCCACTCCGCCGGCCGGGTACGGGGCCGGGCCGGGCTGCAGCGGGCTGACGCCGAGCCAGGTGAACTCGATCTACGGCGCGCCCGCCCGGCCGCGCACCCGGGGCCAGGGCGTCACGCTGGCGGTGTTCGAGCTGACCGGCTACCAGCGCAATGACATCGCGGGCTGGGCCGCCACCGTGTACGGGCCGTCCTACCAGCCGCGGCTGACCGACGTGAACGTCGACGGCGGCCCGGTCACGCCGCGCTGCCCGCTCGGCGACACCTGCCCGGCCGACTTCAACGGCTACGCCAACGACATCGAGGCGGACGCCGACATCGAGACCCAGCTGGCCGTGGCCCCGGATGCGCTGAACCTGATCGTCTACAACGCGCCCAACGACTTCACCGGCCAGACCGAGCTCGACGAGTATGCCCGGATCGCCGACGATGACCAGGCCGCCGCGGTCAGCTCCAGCTATGGCGGGTGCGAGAACGAGACCCCGGTCGGCATGGCCCGGGCGGAGAACCTGATCTTCGAGCAGATGGCCATGCAGGGCCAGAGCATGTTCGCCGCGTCCGGCGACAACGGCGCGTTCGACTGCCTGGACATCGACGGCACCAGCATCGTCAACACCGACGACCCGCGGCTCCCAGCCGTGGGTGACGTCGGTCGGCGGGACCTCGCTGGAGACCTTCAACCCCGGCCAGATCCGCCCGCCCGGCCTACCCGGCCGGGACCGAGACGGTGTGGAACCCGGCCAACCTGTGCAGCCGGAAGAGCGCGGGCGGGGAGCCCGGCTCCTTCTACTGCCTGGCCCTCGGCGCGGGCGGCGGCGGGAACAGCCAGTTCTGGGGCCGGCCCGCCTACCAGCGCGGGCCCGGCGTCACTAACCCGTTCACGACCTACGGCAACGGCACCACGCACTGCGCGCTGGCCGCCATCGGCACGCCCTGCCGCGAGGTGCCCGACATCTCGGCCGACGCCGACGAGTTCACCCCCTACGCCGAGTACTGCACCGGCGGGATCTCCAGCCCGAACAGCTTCTGCGCCACCCTGACCGGCGACGAGCTGGTCCCCGGCTGGTTCGGGGTCGGCGGCACCAGCCTGTCCTCGCCGCTGTGGTCGGCCATCATCGCCGACCGGGACAGCTACCGGGGCCGGCGCAGCGGCAACATCAACCCGCTGCTGTACCAGCTGTACCGGACGCACCCGGCCACCTACTTCCACGACATCACCGGGGCGGGCCAGTCCGTGAAGAACAACGGGCTGTTCCCGACGCGTGCCCGGCTATGACCTGGCGACCGGCATCGGGACGCCGATCATGGCGGCCTTGATCACGGACACCCCGTGAGGCGCGGCGGCGGCCAGCCTCAGCCCTAGACTTCCGTGCCATGACGCCACAGCCCGCGGCGGGCCGCCGCGACCCGGCCGCCTTCGCTGACCCGCAGCCGCCCGCCGTCCGGCGGGAGCCCCGCGAGCGGGTGCTTCCACGGCGACACCGTTACGGATGACTACGCCTGGCTGGCGGACAAGGCCAACCCCGAGACGATCACCGCGCTGGAGGCCCAGAACGCCTACACCGAGGCGCTGACCGCCGGGCAGGAGCCGCTGCGGGCCGCGATCTTCGGCGAGATCAAGGCCCGCACCCAGGAGACCGACCTGTCGGTCCCGTACCGCAAGGGCGGCTGGTGGTACTACTCGCGGACGGTCGAGGGGCAGCAGTACCCGGTGCAGTGCCGCCTGGCCGTCCGCGCCCGGCGAGACCGCCCCGCCGGCCGCCGGCGAGGGCGGCCCGCTGGACGGCGAGGTGGTGCTGCTCGACGGCAACGTGCTGGCCGGAGAGAGCATGTTCTTCGCGCTGGGCACCTCCGAGCGTCAGCCCGGACGGCACGCCGGCTGGCCTACTCCACCGACTTCGAGGGCTCCGAGCGCTTCACGGTGCGGGTCCGCAACCTGGTCACCGGCGAGGCCGAGCCCGATGAGATCCCCGGCGCGTTCTACGGCAGCGCGTGGTCGGCCGACGGCTCGGCGCTGTTCTACGTCACCGTCGACGACGCGTGGCGGCCGCACCGGGTCTGGCGGCACCTGATCGGCACCCCGGCGGCCCGCGACGAGATCGTGTTCGAGGAGGCCGACGAGCGGTTCTGGGTCGGGCGTCCACCTGACCCGCAGCGAGCGCTACCTGGTCATCTCCAGCGCCAGCAAGCTGACCAGCGAGGTCGTGGCTGCTCGACGCGGCCGCCCCGACCGGCCAGTTCACCGTGGTGGCCCCGCGCCGGCACGGCATCGAGTACTCCGTCGAGCACCAGGCCGACGGCGGCGATGCCACTGACCACGGGGCGGGTCGCCTGCTGGTCCTGCATAACCGGCAGGCCGAGAACTTCGAGCTAGCCTCGGCGCCGGTGGCCGACCCCGGCGACTGGACGCCGCTGATGCGCCACCGCGCCGACACCCGGCTGCTCGGCGTCGACGCCTTCGCCGGCCACCTGGTCGCTGCACCTGCGCCGCGACGGGCTCACCGGCCTGCGGGTGATGCGCGACGACGGCACCGACTACGAGATCGACTTCCCCGAGCCGCTGTACCGGGTCGGCCCGCGGCGCCAACCCGGAGTACGACGCGCCCGCACCTTCCGGCTGAGCTACGTCTCCATGATCACGCCGGACTCGGTCTATGACTGTGACGTGGCCACCGGCGGGCTGACCCTGCTGCGCCGCCGCCCGGTGCTGGCGCCGCCCGGCGGCCGCGAGTACGACCCGGCCGACTACGTGCAGCGCCGGGACTGGGCCATCGCGGCCGACGGCGCCCGGGTGCCGATCTCCCTGGTCTGGCGGGCCGGCACGCCCCTCGACGGCACCGCGCCGGGCCTGCTGTACGGCTACGGCAGCTACGAGATCCCGGTCGATCCCGGCTTCTCGGTTCCCCGGCTGTCGCTGCTGGACCGCGGCTTCGTCTACGCCATCGCCCACGTCCGCGGCGGCGGCGAGATGGGCCGGCGCTGGTACGACGACGGCAAGATGCTGCACAAGGTCAACACCTTCACCGACTTCGTGGCCTGCGCCCGGCACCTGGTCAGCGAGAACTGGACCAGCGCGGACCGCCTCGTGGCCCGCGGCGGGTCGGCTGGCGGCCTGCTGATGGGCGCGGCGGTCAACCTGGCCCCGGAGGCGTTCGGCGGCATCGTCGCCCAGGTGCCGTTCGTCGACGCGCTGACCTCGATCCTCGACCCGTCGCTGCCGCTGACCGTGACCGAGTGGGAGGAGTGGGGCGACCCGCTGCACGACCCCGAGGTGTACCGGTACATGCGGTCCTACACGCCGTACGAGAACATCGACCCGGCCGCCGTGTACCCGCCGGTCCTGGCCGTCACGAGCCTGAACGACACCCGCGTCCTGTACAGCGAGCCGGCCAAGTGGATCGCCCGGCTGCAGGCCACCGCCAGCGGCGGGCCGTTCCTGCTGAAAACCGAGATGATCGCCGGGCACGGCGGCCGCAGCGGCCGCTATGACCAGTGGCGCGAGGAAGCCATGGTGCTGGCGTGGATAGCGAGCGTGGCGGGGATCAGCGACTGATCGATCGGATGACCCTTAAATAGGTCATCCCGACTGCCGAAAACCGGGCCGGTGAGCAGGATCTTTGCGCGCCCGCGGGGCCGTGTCACAGTGATCGTCACACCCCGGCGGCTCTCATAGCGGACAGGCAGCGCGCGTGGCGGCCAAGGCCCCGGCCGCCTCGCGTGTTGCCGAAATGCCCGCGTCCGGTTGCGCCGGAATTGCGCTGTCATTCCGGATGACGGCGGCGCGCCGGCAGTGTCCAATGACTGGGATGCCTGGGCGTTTTGCCGCAGAATAGTGGCCGACGCGGAAGGACGTACCGCGATTTCAGGCTGGCCGGGTACGGTAGGAACGGAGGTGTTATGGCTCGAAGGGCGACCCTCGACCGTGGCATGCCCCGTGACGCCGATGACGACAGCGTCGCGGCGGCGGACCGGACTGCCCGGGGCGGCCGGGCAGGCCGGCAGGCCGGCGACCCGGCCGGCCGGGTCACCGGAGTCAGCAGCCACCTGGTCCAGGGCACAGCGATCATCGGCGCCGTGGCGCGGTTCTGGCGGGCGATGGATGGTCTGGACGCTGCGCATCATCGCGTGGGCGGTGCTGCTGGTGATCGGGTACCGCGGCGTGCTGGCCATCGTGACGGGCAACTCGACGACCAGCAGCGCGCCGCCGGCTAGCACCGGGACGCCCGCCGCCGCGTTCCCGTCGACCCTGGCCGAGGCCTATGCGCTGCAATTCGGCAGCGTGTACCTGAATTTCAGCCCGGCAACGGCGCAGAGCCGGGCGGCCGGCTGGCCGCTATGGTGCCCTCCAGCGCCGCCTCCGAGCTGGGCTGGAATGGCGCCGGAACGCAGGCCCTGACGTCCGAGCAAGTGGCCGGGATCGCCGTCCAGGGTCCGCACACCGCGATCGTGACCCTGCTCGCGCTGATCAACGACAGCCAGCTCGTCGAACTGGGCGTGCCGGTCTACGTCAGCGACGGCCGGTTCGTGGTCACCGGGGAGCCGGCCCTGCTGCCCGCGCCGAAGACCGCGGCGCCGCCGTCCGCCCCCGGCCAGCAGCGCCGACGCGGCCGCCACCGAGGCGCTGCAGACCCAGCTTCCGGCGTTCTTCCGGGCCTACGCCAGCGGCCAGCAGGCCACGCTGAGCCGGTTCCTGGTGCCAGGGCGCCACCGTCACCGGCCTGGGCGGCGCCGTCACCCTCAACCAGGTGGACAGCGTCACCGTCCCGCCCGGCGGGACCACCCGGCAGATCACGGTGGCCGTGTCGTGGAACGTGCCGAGCAGCAACGACGACCTCGGTCACCGGCTCGAAGAAGCACCCGGTCAGCCAGGTGGCGCAGGCCAGCCTGGAGATGACCTACGACCATGACGGTCGCCGAGCAGGGCGGCACCTGGTACGTGCAGTCCATCGGCGCCTCAGCCAGCTGCCGGGGCCACCGTGATGCCCGGCGCGGGCCGCCCCCACCCGCACTCCCGAAAGCCGTGCCCTCATCCCCCCGGAGCACCCGATGTCGGTCTCGCAACTTATCTCCACGGCATCCCCGGCAGCGCTCAGCACGAGCGGGCTCGTC
Source organism: uncultured Actinomycetota bacterium (assembly GCA_963731085.1). Taxonomy (GTDB): domain Bacteria; phylum Actinomycetota; class Actinomycetes; order Streptosporangiales; family Streptosporangiaceae; genus DASUBV01. The sequence goes on along the minus strand of CAVSUF010000014.1, from coordinate 123,133 downwards.
AGCTACCTGCAGGGCCTGTTCGGCCCGCTGTTCCTCGGGATCGTGGGCATTGTCGCGATCTTCTTCCTGTTCACCCGCGAGATCATCCGCTTCGTCCAGTTCCTGGTCCTGGCCATCGCGATCGCGGTGATCTTCTACACGCCGAGCATCGTGCAGACCATCGCCACCGGGATCGCCAACGCGCTGGGCGTGCACTGACCGTGCCGCGAGCACAGCGCGGCCCGAGCGCGGCTGGAGGGGGAAGGAGGACAGCGCGTGGACCTGCCTACCTACACGAACATCTGGCGGATTGAGAAACGGCTCTACAAGCTGTACGACTTCCGCCTGCCGATGCCGCTCCCGGTCGGCCAGATGGCGGTGTTCCTGGCTATCGCCGTGCCCTACATAGGGCTGCTGGCGCTGATCGGGCTGCCGTTCAGCCACACGCTGCTGTGGCTGTACGTGCTCCCGCCGGGGGTGCTGGCCTGGCTCACCACCCGGCCGGTGCTGGAGGGCAAGCGCCTGCCCGAGCTGGCCCTGTCCCAGCTTCGCTACCTGGTCGAGCCCCGCACCTGGTGCCGCATGACCCCGCTGACCGAGAAGGACGAGATCACCCTGACCTGCCGGGTGTGGCGGCGGGCCGAGCCGGCCGCCGCACCGGAGGAGGTGCCCGCCGCGACCCGGCGCCGCGCCGTCCCGGTCCTGGCCGACCGGCCGCTGGCCATCGCCGGGCGGCCCGCGCCCCGGCAGCTCGGGGCCGGGCCCGGCCCGGCCGGTCGCGTCGGCCGCCTTCGCGGTCCGGACCGGTGTCCGCGAGCCTGCTGTCCGCGAGCCTGCTGTCCGTGAGCCTGCTGCGCGTGAGCCCGCGCGTCCCGGTTCCCGCCGCTCCGGTGGCGCCCGTCGTGCCCGTCGTGCCCGTCAGGCCCGGCCCAGGCCCGGCCCGTCCGGTGGAGGCGCGCCTGGTGGAGGCGCGTCCGGTGCAGGTCGTGCAGGGGACCGTGGCACGGCCGCCTGCGCTGCCCCGTCGAGAGCCGCCGTCCCGTCCCGTCGCCCCCCGGCCGGTGTCGGCCGGACAGGAGCAGCAGCCGGGGCCGGGGTGCCGGTGGTTCAAGCGGTGCCGGTGGTGCCAGGGCCGGCCGTGCGGCCGCCGTCGTTCCGCCGGCCGGTGAGCGAGGCGCCGCCGCGCCCGGCCGCGCAGTCCGCCGCTGCCGTCTCGGCCGCCATGCCGCCGCCCGCCGCGCCGCCGCTGGCCCCGCCGGTGTCCTCGGCCGCCGCAGCCGTCCCGCCCGCCGCGCCCGCCGCAGCCGTCCCGCCCGTCCCGCCCGGCCCCGCCCGCCCGACCGGCCCCGCCCGCCCGGCCGGCCCGCCCCGTCGTCACCGTGACCGGGGAAACGGCGAGCGGCCCATGCGGGTGGTGGAACGGGCGCTGCGCAGCCGGCCCGACGGCTGGCGCGACCGCGTTGTGGTGGTGCCCGGCGGGCACCGGCCCGGCAAGCCGGACCAGTTGCAGCGGGACCGGGCGCGTGCCCGGCTGCCGGTCAGCGGGCCGCGCCGCATCGTGGTGCTGGGCTGCACCCGGGGCGCGGGCCAGACGACCACCGTGCTGCTGGCCGGGGACATGCTGGCCAGGCTGCGCGAGGAGCCCGTCGCCGTGCTGGACCTCAACCCCGGCCGCGAACTCGCTGACCGAGCAGGCCGCGGCGATCCCCGGCCTCTCGCGCGCCGCGGCGGTCCGGCGCCTGGTCGAGGCGGCGCGCCGGACCCCGGCCGCCGAGCCGGCGCCGGGCTTCAGGTCATCAGCGGCAGCGCGGTGGCCGAGCGGCGGCGACGCCGGGCGCGGTCATCGACCTGGTCGCGTCCGGCGGTACCTGCTGACCCTGGCCGACCCGGCGGCGGGCTGCGTCCCGCGCACGCTGGCGGTCGCCGACCAGCTCATGATCGTCGCCCCGGCCAGCGCCGAGGCGCGCCAACGCGCTGGGCATGACGTTCGAGTGGCTGGACGCGCACGGCCACGGCCGGCTGGCGGCCAGCGCGGTCACCGTGCTGAACGGCGTCAGCGGGCCGACGGCCGAGCACGCCGAGCGGGCCGCCAGCGTGGCCACCGGCCGGTGCCGGGCCATCGTCAAGGTGCCGTGGGACCGCCACCTGAAGGACATCGCCCGCGACCGCGCGCCGTACCGAGGCGCGCCCCGCCCGTGCCGGACACCGTGTCCGGCACCGCCGAGGACGCGCCACGCTGCGCCGCGCCGGTCGGCTGCCGCCCGTCCGGGTCGCGCGCGGCCAGCCTGCTCAGCCCGGCCCTGACCCACGCCTACACCGCGCTGGCCGGCGTGCTCGATCGCCGGCCTGGCCGACGCCGGCGACCTGCGGAGCGCCCGGTGAGCTCGCGAACCGCCAGCCGCAGCCGGGCCGCCGTCCGGTACTTCGACGACCGCGTCCTGCTGACCGAGACGCACGCCTGGGCCTACTACCGGCTGCCCACGGTGTCGTACGAGTTCACCACCCCGGCCGACCGCGAGGCGCTGGCCACCAACATCACCGTGGCCCTGGCCGCGATCCGGATGACCGACGCCGAGGTCCACCTGCGCATCGCCCACCGGTCCTACCCGGCGGCGGAGTGGGCCACCAGGCTGGACGAGACCTCCGACGGCGGCCCTGGCTGGCTCGACTACCTGGACGAGATGTACCGCCACGTCTGGGCCAAGGACTTCTGGGCCAAGGAGGTCTACATCGGCGTCCGGCTCGGCCAGCGCGGCATGCGGGCGCAGCTGTCGGGCGGCGTCATCGCGTCGTTCATCAGTGCCTACCGGGCCGGCGAGCAGGCCCTGGGGCTGGACGACGAGTCCGTGTCGGCGGCCGAGATCGCCCGCTGGCGCGAGCAGGCCGAGCGGCTGGGCCGGGCGCTGACCTCCAGCGCGCTGGCCGCCCGGCACGCCACCTCGGAGGACATCGCGTGGCTGTTCCGGCACACGCTGACCGGCGCGGTGGCCGACCCGCCGCCGTCCGCGGTGGCCCGCCGCAAGTGGGGCGCGGGCGAGATCGAGGCCCTGCTGGAAGGCCAGGTGCACAACGGCCGCACCATGCTGCGGCTGGAGCATCCGGCCGGCGAGTCGCACGTGGCGTTCCTGTCGTTCGCCCGGTTCCCCGATGTCATGTACTTCCCCGAGGGCGAGCCGTGGCTGCACTTCGCCGACGCGCTGCCGTTCCCGGTCGAGGCCAGCCTGCGGATGAAGCTGATCACCCCGGCGAAGGCCAGCAAGGACGTCAGCCGGCGGCTGGCCCACGCCCGGGACATGGACGCCCATATCCGCGAGGCCGGCGCCGACATGCCGATCGCGCTGGCCGAGCAGATCGAGGCGGCCCGGCTGCTGGAGCACGGCATCACCAAGGAGCGGCTGCCGTTCGTCTACGGCTGGCACCGGCTGATGGTCGCCGCGCCCACCCGCGAGCTGTGCGTGACCCGGGCCGAGGCCGTGGTCGAGCACTACCGCGACGCCGGGATCGACGTCGTCAACTCCACCGGTGACCAGTTCTCGCTGCTGTGCGAGTCGCTGCCGGGCGACCACGTCCGGCTGAACTCCTACCTGCAGCGCCAGCCGCTGTACACGATCGCGGGCGGGATGCCGACGGCGACCGTCGACCTCGGCGACCGGGTCGGCACCGACGCCGGCTGGATCGGCCCCTACATCGGCGAGACGCTGGGCCGCGCCCGGTCGGTCGTGCACTTCGACCCGCTGGTCGCCGCGGCCCGCAACCGGCCCACGGCGGTCGCCATCACCGGCGAGCCGGGCGGCGGCAAGACGACGCTGGCCCTGCTGCTGATCCTGCAGCTCGCGCTGCGCGGCACCACGGTGGCCGTGATCGACCCCAAGGGCGACGCCGAGTCCCTGGTCGCGCTGCTGCGCGGGCACGGCCGCCCGGCCCGGGTGCTGCCGCTGGGCAGTGCCGCGGCCGGCCTGCTCGACCCGTTCTCGTTCGGCGACGACCTGGCCGAGCGCCGGACCATGGCGACCGAGACGCTGCGGCTGCTGCTGCCCCGGATGAGCGAGGAGCGGGAGAGCGCCATGGTCCAGGCCGTCGGCGCGATCGCCGCGGGCGAGCGGCCCAGCCTGGGCAAGGTCGTCACCCACCTGGAGGAGTCGGCCGACCCGGCCTCGGTCAACCTCGGCGCGGTGCTGCGGTCGATGTCGGAGATGCGGCTGGCCAGGCTGTGCTTCTCGCCCGTCCGGCGGCGCAGGGCATCGACGCGGCGGGCTGGACCACCGTGTTCACCCTGGGCGGGCTGACCCTGCCCGACACGCGCCGTCGAGCGCGACGACTACTCCTACGAGCAGCGGCTGTCGGTGGCGCTGCTGTACCTGGTATCGCAGTTCGCCCGGCGGCTGCTCAACGGCATGGACCGGCGGCTGCCCAAGGCGATCTTCCTGGACGAGGCGTGGGCCATCACCTCCACGCCCCAGGGGGCCAAGCTCATCCCCGAGGTCTCCCGGATGGGCCGGTCCCGCAACACCGCGCTGATCATGGTCTCGCAGAACGCCGGCGACCTGCTGAACGAGCAGGTCACCAACTGCATCTCCAGCGTCTTCGCGTTCCGCTCGTCGGAGCGCACCGAGGTGGCCAGCGTGCTGTCGCTCCTGGGGGTGGAGCGGTCGGACGAGCACGCCGCGGTGCTGCGCGGCCTCGGGAACGGCGAGTGCATCTTCCGCGACCTGGACGGCCGGGCCGGCCGGATCGGGATCGACCTGATCTCCGACGAGCTGCGGGCCAGCCTGGACACCAACCCGACCCGGGCGCGCCAGGATGACGGTCCCGCGCGGAGGACGAGCCCGCCGTGACCAGCGGCGGCGAGCCAGCGCAGCCGGGCGCTGGCTAAGCAGGCAGCAGGCAGCGACGATACCCCTCAGGAGCCCCCCGAACATGCCCAGACTCCGCGCCCCCCGCAAGGCCGCGCTCATCCTCGCCCTGCTCGTCGCCGCGCTGGCGGTGCCGGGCAGCGCGCGATGGCCTCGGCCCGCGGCGGGCAGGCCGCCACGCCCGGCCGACAGCTCCGTGCGGCTGCCCGCGGCACGGCGGCGCCGCGGCGTCGTCCGCGCCGTGACTCGGCGGACGGCCTGTGCTCGGTGCCCGGCATCGGCGACATCGGCGGGCTGCGTCGGGCTCTGCTCGCTCGGGCACCTCCGGCCTGGTCGGCGACCTGAACAGCATCTGCTCACCGTCGCTGCCCGATCCCGAGCCGGCCGACTCCGGCATCGACGCCATGGTCGCCCCGCCCGACGTCCGGCAAGCAGCCGGACACCCTCTACACGGAAGTGGGCGTCGCCGGCCAACTTCTGGGCCGCCACCGACCTGCAGTGCTCGGACTCGACGTCGCTGATCGGGAACGATGTCGCGGGCGTCGTCTTCGACGCGGCCAAGTCGCTGGACCGCGTCACCATCACGATCTACCAGTCGGCGGCCGGCAACGGCATCCTGAGCTGGCTCAGCAACGCCGCCGACCGGCTGATCACCGGCCTGGGCAACGCCATCTACTTCCCCTACCTGGCCGTCGTCGTGATCATCGGCGCGATCTGGCTGGCCTGGCAGGGCCTGATCCGCAAGCGCGGCACCCGGACGATCGAGGGCACCGTGTGGATGGTGGTGGCCGCCGCCGCGGCGATCTTCCTGATCGGCAAGCCCGCCGACGGTCACCGGCCTGGGCCAGGGCGTCTCCAACGGCATCAGCCAGACCCTGAACGTGGCGTTCGCCAAGCTGCCGAGCCCCGGGCCCGAGCAACTGCGTGCCGGTCCAGAAGGGCGACCCGCAGGCCCGGCCGACCGACTTCGCCTACACCTCGGGCAACACCGTGGTCGACCAGAACGCCGACGAGCTGTGGACCGTGCTGGTCTGCAAGCCGTGGCTGGACGGCGAGTTCGGCACCGACGTCTTCGCCCAGCCGGGCGGCAACCAGAGCCGACGGTGGTCAACACCTACGGCCGGTCGCTGCTGTGGGCGCAGGCGATCGCCGTCAACGAGAAGCCGACGACCGCGCTCATCCAGGCCAAGCAGGCCACGCTACGCCGGGATCGCGCAGCAGCCTCGAAGAACAACGACCCCGGCCGTCTACCCGCTGTTCCAGGGCAAGCAGTGGACCACCCGGCTGGAGATCGCGTTCTCGCGGCCTGTTCGCCGCCCTGGTCGCGGGCCTCCTGATCCTGCTGATCTCGGTCACGCTGATCCTGCTCAAGCTGGGCTTCCTGCTGCTGCTGATCGCCGGCCCGTTCTTCCTGCTGATCGGCACCCATCCCGGCTTCGGCCGGGTGATCGCGCTGCGCTGGGTGGAGATGCTGATCGGCGTCCTGCTGAAGCAGGCCGCGGTGGCCCTGACGCTGAGCGTCCTGCTGTACTGCTACGCCCTGATCATGGGAACCAGCGACGCGGTGCTGCCCTGGGCGCTGAAGATCCTGATGATCGCCCTGGTCACGGTAGCGGCGTTCATCTACCGGCAAGCCGTTCACCGCACCTGTTCTCGTCGGTCGGCTACGGCGTGATCGGCTCCCGCGAGCGGGCCGAGGAGGACCTGCACCGGGCCGGCGAGACGTTCCGCGACCGGACCCGCACCGCCGCCACGTTCACCGTGCCCGGCTTCGCCGCCTTCCGCGCTGCCCGGTAGGCCCGGCGCAACCCGGTCGAGGCGGCCACCCTGGCCCTCGGCGCGGCGTCCGCGCTGGGCGTGACCGGCGGGGCCAAGGTGGCGGCAGGCGCGGCCGTGGCAGGCGGCGGCGCGCCCGAGGGCGGCGCGGTCCGCCCGGTCACCGGGGAGACCGCGGCCGCCGCCGGGGCCGCCTCGGGCGAGAGCGTCAGCAGCCGGGCGGCGGTCGCCGCCCGGACCCGGTCGTGGGCGACCGCCCGGCCCGGCGACGGCGCCGAGCGCCAGGCGCCGCCGCTCAACCTGCCATCCCGGTCGGCGGCCGAGCCGGCCTCCGGCTCCGGGTCATCCGGCTCCGGCTCATCCGGCTCCGGCTCATCAGGCGGGGGAGTGTGGCCCACCGGCCGGCCTGGCGCCAGCCCGCCGCCGCCCGCTCGGCCCCGCCCCTGCCCCGGTCCGCGCCACCACCACCAGCATCATCACCGGCGGCGGCGGCCCCCGCCCCGCCGCGATCGGCGCCGCGCATCGGCGCCCGTCCCCGCAGGCCTCGCCCCGGCCAGCGCCGCCGCGCCAGGCCCCGGCGCCCCGGCGGGCCGGGCAGCCGCCGCTGCGCCGCCCCGGCGGGTCGTCCTGGGGCGGCAACGGCAGCGGAAACGGCAACGGCGGGTCGTCCCGCCCGCCGGAGCCGCCGCCTGCCGAGCCCGGCCGAGAACGGCGACGGCCCGCTGTCCGGATCCGCCCCTGCGCCGACCGGGCCGTTCTGGCTCCGGCCGCTGCGGCGCGACAAGTAGCGAGCCCGGCCATGGAACTGTCTGCCACCCAGCGAAAGGTCCTGTTCGGGCTGGTGGCCTTCGCGCTGGCCGCCCTGGCGGTGTACCTGATCGCGGGCCGGCGGCAGCGGGTCGCCCGCGCCGAAGGCGGCCCCGTCCCGCCACCCGGCCGCGACCGCCGCCCCGCCGGCGCCCAGCCTCGGCCCGGCCGATACGCCGCCGCCCGCGTCGGACGCGTCCCAGGGCAGCGACATCTACTCGCTGGTGCCGTTCACCCCGCAGGGCCTGGTCAGCGCCGAGACGGTGGCCGTCCGGTTCGGGGCGGCCTACGGCACCTACTCCTACACCGAGAGCGCCGGCGCCTACGTGGCCACCATGAGCGGCTTCATCAGCAGCCAGCTAGGCCAGCAGATCGCCGCCGCCTACTCCGTCCCCGGCGTGGCCAGCCAGCGGACCAGCCAGAAGCAGGTGGCCACGGCCACCGCCAGGGTCACCGCGCTGCGGGCGTTCGGCCCGACCAGCCTGACGTTCGTCATGACGGTCAGCCAGCAGCTCAACGCGACCAGCGGCGGCGGGCCGAGCGCCACCAGCTACGCGGTGACCCTCACCGGCGGTGATGCCAGCTGGCAGGTCACCGACATCGAGCTAGCCTCGGCGGGGCAGTTTTGATCGGCCAGCCGCCCGACCGCTCCCTGAGCCGGGGCGTGATCTTCGGCATCGTCGCGGTCGTGGGCCTGCTCATCGGCGGCGTACTGGTCGCGCCGATCCTGATCTTCGCGGGCGGCGGCTTCAACTCGCTGTCCGGATCGGCGTGCGGCGCGGCCGGCGGCCAGGGCAGCCAGCCCGATCCCAGCGCCAGCGCGCGGAACTCGATCCCGGCCAACTACCTCCAGGTGTTCAAGACGGTCGGCTCCCGGACCGGCGTCCCGTGGGTGATCCTGGCCGGCATCGGCAAGGTCGAGAGCGATGACGGCCAGTCCAACCTGCCCGGCGTCCACTCCGCGGCCAACCCGTTCGGCGCGGCCGGCCCGATGCAGATCGGCATCGGCGGGGCATCCACCAACACCTGGGGCGGCGCGCCGATCCACCCGGCCAGCCAGAACGACGGCGGCGTGGCCAGCGACGGCGACGGCGACGGCGTCGACAACGTCTATGACCCGTGGGACGCGGTCACCGGCGCGGCCAGGTACCTGCTCGAGCACGGCGTGCTGGACAACCCCCAGCAGGCCATCTTCGCCTACAACCACCTGAACTCCTACGTGCAGACCGTGCTGTCCTTCGCGTCGCAGTACTCCAGCGGCGGGTTCACGGTCAGCCCGGTCACCCTGGACGCCGCGCCGCAATGCCTGCCCGGCAGTAACCAGGCGCCCAACTCCGTGGTGACCACGGCCATCGCGTTCGCCGAGCAGCAGCTCGGCAAGCCCTACCTGTGGGGCGGCACCGGCCCGGACGCGTTCGACTGCTCGGGCCTGGTCATGTCCGCCTACCGGGCCGCCGGGGTCGACCTCCCGCGGACCTCGGAGAGTCCAGTGGACCTGGGGACCGCGCATCCCGGCCAGCCAGGTCGAGCCGGGGGACCTGGTGTTCTTCGCCGGGTCGGACGGCACCACGACCTCCCCGGGCCACGTCGGCATCGTCATCGGCGGCGGCAAGATGATCGAGGCGTTCGCCACCGGCTTCCCCATCCGGATCGCCCCCTACGGCAACCGTGACCCGGTCGGCTTCACCCGCCCCTGGCAGCACTCCGGCGTCAACCTGGCCGCCCTCCAGAACGCCCAGGGCGGCTGACCCGGCCCCGCCGAGCCGACGGCGGGGCGCTTGTGTACGGTCGGGGCGTGTGCCTGCTGATCGCGCTGTTCAGGTCGTGACCGACGGCGCGCCGCTGATCGTGGCCGCCAACCGGGACGAGCGGTACGCGCGGCCCGGCCGTGACCATGACCGTGCTGCGGGAGGCCGGGCCGCGGATCCTGGGCGGCCGCGACGAGCTGGCGGGCGGCACCTGGCTGGCCGTCAACGAGCACGGCGTCGTGGCCGGGCTGACCAACCAGCCGTCGCCGGCGGGCCGGGACCCCAGCAAGCGCTCGCGGGGCGAGCTTCCGCTGGCCTTCGCCGGCCTGCCGTACCGCCGCCGAGGGCGTGGAGGTGGCCACGACGGCCTCGACCCGGCGGCCTACAACCCGTGCTGGATGCTGGTCGGGGACCGGGACGCGCTGTTCTCGGTCGGGCTGTCCGGCGGCCGCCGCCCCGAGGTGGAGGAACTCCCGCCGGGGCGGTACGTGCTGGAGAACCGGCCGCTGCACGCCGAGTCGGCCAAGGTCACCTGGGTCACCCGCCTGCTCGCGGAGCAGCTGGCGGCCCGGCCGGGCGACGTGACCGGCGCGCTGGCCGCCGTGCTGGCCGATCACCGCCCGGCCCCGGGGGCGGAGCCGGTGACCCTGCCCGACGGCCGGGTGCTGCCGCCGCAGATCTCGGCCGCCTGCGTGCATACCCCGGAATACGGGACGAGATCTACCATGATCGTCACGGTCCCGGCGGCCGGGCTGCCGCGGCTGCTGGTCGCGGACGGCCCGCCGTGCGTGACCGCCCTGCAGGACGCCGCCGGCCTGTGGGTTCCCGCCCCGGCCGCCTGACCGGCCGCGACTCGTGACGAGGAGACGCCCGTGGACTTCGAGCTGACCGACGAGCAGCGGCTGCTGCGCCAGACCCTGCGGGCCTTCGTCGACAAGGAGATCAGGCCCGTCGCCCAGGAGTCGGAGGAGTCCGGGCCGGGTATCCCGACGAGATCGCCGCGGGGATGGCCGAGCCTCGGCCTGTTCGGCCTCATGGTGCCGGAGGAGTACGGCGGCCTGGCGGCGGACATGGTCTCGCTGGCCATCGTGTTCGAGGAAATCTCCCGGGGCTGGATGGGCGTGGCCGGGATCATCGGCAGCCACTCGCTGTCGTGCTGGATGATCGCCCGCCACGGCACCGCCGAGCAGAAGGCCCGGTACCTGCCGGAGCTGGCCACCGGCCAGCGGCGCACCGGGATCGCGCTGACCGAGCCCGGCGCGGGCAGCGACCTGCAGGGCATCGCCACCACCGCGCGCCGCGACGGCGACACCTACGTGATCAGCGGCGCGCAAGACCTGGATCACCAACGCCCGGCACGCCGACCCGCTGCCGGTGCTGGTCAAGACCGACCCGGCCGCCCGGCCCGCCCACGCGGGCATGTCGGTGCTGCTGGTCGAGGCGGGCACGCCCGGCTTCGAGGTGGTCCGGGACCTGCCCAAGCTCGGCTACCGCGGGCCGGAGACCTGCGAGCTGGTGCTGGACGACGCGGTCGTCCCGGCCACCGCCCTGCTGGGCGGCGACCGAGGGGCGGGGGCTGCAGCAGGTGCTGGGCGCGCTGGAGACCGGCCGGATCAACGTGGCCGCCCGGGCCGTCGGGGTGGCCCAGGAGGCGTACGACCAGGCGCTGCGCTACGCCGGCCAGCGGGAGGCGTTCGGCCAGAAGATCAGCGGCTTCCAGGCCGTCCAGGTCAAGCTGGCCGACATGGCCATCAAGCTCCAGTCGGCCCGGCTGATGACCTACTGGGCCGCGTCCCGGGCCGACGCCGGGCAGCGCAACGACCTGGAGTCGGGCATGGCCAAGGTGTCCGCCTCCGAGGCCGCGCTGGAGTGCGCCATCGACGCCATGCAGGTACACGGCGGCTACGGCTACTCGCGCGAGTTCACCGTCGAGCGGCTGTACCGGGACGCGCCGCTCATGGTGATCGGCGAGGGCACCAACGACATCCTGCGCACGGTCATCGCCCGCTCGCTGACCACCGGCCGCGGGGTGGTCGGCTAAGGCGCCGCGACCACCGGCCGGCTCGGCTGGGATCGCCCCCGGCGCCGGACGGCTCTAGTCGGCCGAGGCATCGCTGGCGGGCCGCGCGGCGGCGTCCGGCTCCGCCGCGGCGGGTGCCGGGTCGGGCCACGGGGTGGCGCCGATCGCGGCCAGGGCGGCCTGGGCCGCGGCCAGCTTCTCGTAGAGGAACAGCACCGGCGCGCCGCCGGCCAGCGCCGACGGCGGCGCGCAGGGCCTGCTCCGGGCCGTCCGCGCGCTGGCAGGTGATGCCCGGCCGGGCCCGGCGCAGCGCCGCCGAGATCAGCTCCTGCATCTCGCCCGGCGCCCGGCCGCGCGTGTCGCTGTCCTCGTAGATGACCACCGCCGCCGAACCACGCCGCGATGGCCTCGGCCGTCTCGGCCAGCAGGTCGTCGCGCCGGTCGCCGGGCAGGGTAACCGCCGCCACCGCGGCGGCGCGCCGGTCGGCCGGGGCACTGCGCCCGTCCCGGCCCCGCCAGCCCGGCGCGGCGCCGCCCCACACGTCGGCCATCATCGCGCCGGTGGCGTGCAGGGCGGCGGCGTTGTGGCCGTAGTCGACGATGACCGGGCACCCGCCCGCCCGGTACACGTTGCCCCGGCCGGGGTTGGCCTCGCCCGGCGTGAACGTGGCCAGCGCCCGCCGGATGTCCTTGACGCTGACCCCGGCCGCGCGGCAGGCGGCCACCGCGGCGAGCGCGTTGGCCACCACGTGCGCGGCCCGCCCGCCGAACGCGCCGGGCAGCTCGGCCACCGGCGAGCACCGGCCGCCGCTCCCCGCCCTGAGTCTCGGCGAGCTCGCCGTCGCGGACCTCGTAGCACAGCCCGCCGGCCTGCTGGTGCCGCCAGCGCCACCGGGCTGTCCGGGCGCAGCGTGAAGAACCGGATGTCCGGGTCCTTGCCGCGCACCGCGGGCCGCTCGGCCAGGCCGGCCGCCGCCGGGTCGTCGGCGTTCAGCACGACCGTCCCGCCGGCCGGATCTCCTCGGCCACCAGGGCCTTGACGTGGATCAGCTCGTCCAGGTCGTCGACGCCGTCGGCGCCCGAGGTGATCGGCGGTGATGTTGGTGACCACGGCGACGTCGGCCTGGTCGTAGCCGAGCCCGCCGCGGATGATCCCGCCCCGCGCGGTCTCCAGCACCGCGGCCTCGACGCTCGGGTCATCCAGCACCATCTGCGCCGATCGCGGGCCGGAGGCGTCGGCCGCGTAGACCGGCCGGCCGCCGCGGTAGACGCCGTCGGTGGTGGCCATGCCCGACCTCGCAGGCCGGCCTGGCCCAGCACGTGCGCGATCATCCGGACGGTGGTGGTCTTGCCGTTGGTCCCGGTCACCGAGATGACCGGGATGCCGGACCGGCGCGCCCGGCGGGTAGAGCCGGTCGATCACCGCGGCGGCCACGTCGCGCGGCGGGCCCTCGGCCGGGGACAGGTGCATGCGCAGGCCGGGGCTGGCGTTCAGCTCGATCACCGCGCCGGGCGAGCCTGGCCTGCCCGCGGCCCGGCGATGTCGGCCAGCCGCACGTCGACGCCGCAGATGTCCAGGCCGGCCGCGGCCGCGGCGCGCCGGCACATCGCCGCCACCTCCGGGCGACCAGGTCGGTGACGTCGCGGCTGGTGCCGCCGGTGGACAGGTTGGCGTTGCGGCGCAGCGTCACCAGCCTGGCCCGCCGCGGGCACCGAGCAGCCGTCCAGCCCGGCCGCGTCCAGGTGGCGCAGCACCTCGTCGTCCAGCTCGATCCGGGTCAGCTCGCGGGCGTGCCCGTCGCCGCGCCGGGGGTCGGCGTTGACCCGCGCCACGAGCTGGCCGATGGTGCGCGGTGCCGTCGCCGGTCACCGCGGCCGGCCGCAGCTCCGCGGCCGCGGCCACCTGGCCGTCGATGACCAGCACCCGGTAGTCGGTGCCGGGCACGTAGCTCTCCACCAGGACCGGCGAGCCGTCCGCGCTGGCCGCGGCGGAAGCGCGGCGGCGGCCTCGTGCGGCGCGCGCACCCCGACCGTGACGCTGACGGCCCGTGGCTGCCGCCCAGCGGCTTGATCACGACCGGCGCGCCGAGCTGGTCCAGCGCCTCGCGGGCCTCGGCCGCGGTGGCCGCCACGACGGCCGGCGGCACCGGTATCCCGGCGTCGGCCAGCAGCTGCTTGGCCAGCATCTTGTCGGCCGCGATGTCCACGCCCGAGGGCCGAGGTCTGCTCGGTCAGCGCCGCGCACACCAGGCGCCGGGCGCAGCCGTAGCCCAGCCGCAGCATGCTCAGCCGGCCGACCCGGCGGACCGGCAGGCCGCGGCGGCGGGCGGCCGCGGCGATCGCGGCGGTGCTGATCCCGAGGCGCTCCCGCTCGGCCAGGCCGGTGATCTCGGCCACGTCGCGCGTCGACTGGCGGGCTGCCGGCCCGGCCAGCACCTCCTCGGTGACCCGGATGGCGGCCCGGACCAGCAGGGCCGGGCACCGGCGGAGTCGGCCGGCTCGTCCGCGCGGGCACTCCATCATCACGTCGTAGCGGCCGTCGGCGCCCGCCCACATGGTCCGGCCCAGGCTGACCTCCCGGCCCGCCAGGCTGGACAGCTCCAGCGCCACGTGCTCGGTGACGTGCCCGAAGTAGGTGCCGCGGTCCATCGCGGCCAGGAACCCGCCGGGGCGGCCGGCCGCGCAGTGGTGGCCGGCCAGGCCGGGCAGCAGGCTGGCCAGCCGGGCCGCGAAGCCGGGCTAGCCGGTGGTCTCCTGCCCGGTCAGCTCGTCCAGTTCCAGCCGGGCGACGCTGACCGGGCTGGCGGTGAAGACGTTCGGGCCGCTCAGGTGGCGCAGGTCGATGAAGCGCACGTCGGCTCCTCCGCTTCGGTACCGGGGTCCAGCTGGCCAGCACGGGGCCGAGTCGGTACGGTCATGTCGGGCCGAGCGGGGTCGGTGCAAGTCGAACAGGCAGCCGGCGGGCAGCAGGTGCAGCCGCACGCCGAACAAGGTGATCGGGTCGCAGTCCCAGGCCGGGTGCACGACGGTGGCGTCCTGGGCGTCCACGACCGTGACCACGCCGGTGCCGAGCACCTCGAAGCCGGCTCCCTCGACGAGGATGGCGGTGTTCTCGTCGATGCCGACGCCCAGCTGCTCAGGGTCGCGGGCGACCGCGCTGAGCAGCCGGGGCAGCCGCCCGCGCTCGCCGAAGTGCATGTCGATCAGGGCCTTGGGAACCAGGCCGAGGCCGGGGCCGGTCCGCACCGCGGCGGCCGACACCTCCGGGCCGTCGCCGCCCAGGATCATCGTGGCGCCCATGGCGGTGGCCCCGGCGCTGGTCCCGGCCACGACCAGGCCGCGGTCCAGCCGCTCGCGCAGCGATCCGGCTGGTCCGCGAGCCGACCAGGGTGCGCAGCCGGGACTGGTCGCCGCCGCTGAAGAACACGCCGGTGGCCGCGGCCAGCCCGGCGGCGGCGTCCTCGCTGTCCGCGTCGGCCCGGCCGCGCAGCCGCAGCTCGCGGAGCTGGTCGACGCCGAGCTTGCGGAACACCCGCTCGTACTCGGCGCGGACCTGGTCGGGCAGCCCGGTGGCGGTGGTGACCAGCACGATCGCGGGCGCGGTCGCCGCCGCAGAGCTCGACGAACCGTTCCAGCAGCCCGGCGCCGCAGCACCGGTCCTCCGCGCCGCCGATGATCAGCAGGCGGCCGGGGGATGCCCCGTCGTCCACGTTCTCGCCCTCATCCTGGGCCGTCTGACCCTCGAGGGCGTTGTTACCCTACGTAACTCGGTCGTCAACCCACTCGTTACGGAGGGTGACAAGGGCGGCGACGCACACCGGAATGCACCGGTATGCGCCGCGGGTCAGGCCCGCCGGGTCAGGCCCCGGGGAATCAGGCGCTGTGCGGCTGGCGGGCCACCCGGCGCGAGGCGCCCCGGGGCCGGGACAGCTCCTCGGGCAGCTGCAGCAGCGGGTTCGACGCGCTGGCGACGACGTCGCTGGCGATGTCGATGACCTTGCGGCCGCGGTTGCGGGCCGCCGTCCGGAGCTGCTCGAAGGCCTGCCGGGGCTTGATCCGGTGCCGCTCGGCCAGCACGCCGATGGCCTGCTCGACGCGGACCCGGGTCAGCAGCGCGTGCTCCAGCTGGCTCACCGTGGCCTTCAGCAGCCTCGGCCGCCGTGGCCTCGCCGGGCTGGCCTCCGCCGGCGGCTTGCGGGCCGCCGGGCCGGCGGCGACGCCGTGCTCGGCGGCCAGCAGGTCGGCCAGCACCATGGCGGAGGTCAGGTCGGGCACCTCGTCGCCGCCGACCCGCCAGCCGTCCTTGGTCCGCCGTACGACGGCCTCATCGGGCTGCTCGCCGGCCGCCGGCTCGGCGGCGGGCCGCGTCGCCGCGGGGTGGGCGCTCACTACTGGACAGCCGCTAGCTCATGCAGCCGCTGCTTGACCTGGGCGGCCGACGGATTGGTCATGGCGCTGCCATCGGGGAACACCACCGTGGGCACGGTCTGGTTCCCGCCGTTGACGGACATCACGTACTCCGCGGCGGACTCGACCTCCTCGATGTTGACCTCGGCGATCTCGATCCCATCGCGCGCCAGCTGGCTCTTGAGCCGCTTGCAGAAAGCGCACCACGTGGTGGTGTACATAGTGAGCGGCTGTGCCATCGGGTCCTTCCCCTCCGCCATGCCGTGTCGGGCATCAGGCGTACCGTCACGTGCTGCCTACAGCTGAACTAATAACGCTCCCGGACTCCCGTAGCTTCCCGTCGCCGCCACCGTGGCCGACTATATGCCGGTGCCACGATCGGCATGAAGATTTCGCGGGCGCCGCGCACCGTCGGTGCCGCGCGCGATGATGGCGCGGAGCCGGCGGTGCCGGATCGAACCGGGGAGGTCCCAGGTGAGTGCCGTAGCGGTGAGCACGGGACCAGATGCCGTGCTCAGCGCCCTCGACCCGGAGCAGCGCGAGGTCGCCCTGGCCGGCCGCGGCCCGGTCTGCGTGCTGGCCGGGGCGGGGACCGGCAAGACCCGCGCGGTGGCCCACCGGATCGCCTACGGCGCGGCGGCCGGCCTGGCCGACCCGGCCCGGGTGCTGGCTGTGACCTTCACCACGCGGGCGGCGGCCGAGCTGCGGGCCCGGCTGCGCCAGCTGGGCGCGGTGGTCCCGGACGCGGGCCTGGAGCGGGTCCAGGCCCGGACCTTCCACTCGGCGGCGCTGCGCCAGCTCACCCACTTCTGGCCGTCGGCGGTCGGCGGCCCGCCGCCCCGCAGGTCATGGAGTCCAAGATCGGCCTGCTCGCCGAGGCGGCCCGGGCGGCTGCGGCTGACCGCCGGGCCTGCCCGAGCTGCGCGACGCCGCCGCCGAGGTCGAGTGGGCCAAGGTCACCCAGGTGCGCGCCGGAGGGACTACCCGGCGGCCAGCGCCCAGGCCGGGCGGGTCGGGCCGTTCGCCGCCGAGACCGTATGGCCCGCCTCTACGCCGCGCTATGAGGAACTGCGGCGCGAGCGCCATGTCGTCGACTTCGAGTCGGTGCTCGAGCTGACCGCCGCGATCGTGGCCGCAGGACCCGGCGGCGGCCGCCGCCATGCGGGACCGGTACGCAGTCGTTCGTGGTGGACGAGTACCAGGACGTCAACCCGCTGCAGAAGCTGCTGCTGGAGGCCTGGCTCGGCGGCCGCGACGACGTCTGCGTGGTCGGCGACCCGCGGCAGACGATCTACTCGTTCACCGGCGCCACGCCCGGCGTACCTGACCGGCTTCGCGGCCGAGTTCCCGGCCGCCCGGGTCATCCGGCTGGTCCGCAACTACCGGTCCACGCCGCAGGTCGTGGCGCTGGCCAACCGGGTCTGAGCCGCGGGCGGGGCGGGGCGCCGCTGGCCGCCCAGCGGCCGGCCCGGCGCCCGCGGTTCGCCGAGTACCCCGACGACACCGCCGAGGCGGGCGCGGTGGCCCGCCAGGCCGCGGCCCTGGTCGCGGCGGGCACCCCGGCGGGGGAGATCGCGGTGCTGGTCCGGACCAACGCCCAGACGGCCGGGTTCGAGCAGGCCCTGGCCGACGCCGGGGTGCCGTTCCAGGTCCGGGGCGCCGAGCGGTTCTTCGACCGGCCCGAGGTGCGCCAGGCGGTCACCCTGCTGCGGGCGCGCCGGCCGGTCGGCGGCCGCGGGCGATGACCCGGCCGGGCAGATCCGGCCGGCGCTGGCCGGGCTGGGCCTGACCCCGCAGCCGCCGGCCGGCCGGGGCGCGGCCCGGGACCGCTGGGAGTCGCTGGCCGCGCTGGCCCGGCTGGCCGATGAGTTCTTCGCCGCGCATCCCGGCGCCACCCTGGCTGACCTCGGGCCAGGCCTGGCCGAGCGCGGCGCGGCCGGCCAGGCCCGCCGCGGCGCAGGGGGTGACGATCGCGTCGCTGCACGCGGCCAAGGGGCTGGAGTGGACGGCGGTGTTCCTGCCCGGGCTGACCGACGGCACGCTGCCGATCATCCACGCCCAGGACGACGACGGCCATCGCCGAGGAGCGGCGGCTGTTCTACGTCGGCATCACCCGGGCGCGCGAGCGGCTGTTCCTGTCCTGGGCGCTGGCCCGGTCACCCGGCGGCCGCGGCGTCCCGCAAGCCGTCGCGGTTCCTGGACGGCCTGCGCTCCCGCCGGTAGCCGCCCGTTCGCGGCCAGCCCTCTTCGCCGCCAGCCCTCTTTCGCCGCCAGCACAGCGCCGGCGCGCGCCCGGCCCGGCCTTACCGGTACGTTTACCGCCGTGCCCGCGGCGGCCCCGGGACGGGGCCGGGAAGGAGAGCCGCGCCCATGAGCAAGGCCCTTGATGACCTGATCGAGCTGCTTGACCTGGAGCAGATCGAGCTGGACATCTTCCGCGGCCGCAGCCCGGCGCACGAGCGGCGGCTGCGGGTCTTCGGCGGCCAGGTGGCCGGGCCAGGCGCTGGTGGCGGCGGGCCGCACGGTCCCGGCCGACCGGCCGGTGCACTCGCTGCACGCCTACTTCCTCCGGCCCGGTGACCCGGCCGCGCCGCTCGTCTACCTGGTCGAGCGGGTCCGGGACGGCCGGTCGTTCACCACCCGCCGGGTGTCGGTGGTGCAGCACGGCAAGACGATCTTCACCCTGTCGGCGTCGTTCCACCGCCGGGAGCCCGGCGTCGAGCACGCCGAGCCCATGCCGGACGTGCCGCGGCCCGAGAGCCTGGAGCCCGACCGCCGAGCGCTACCAGCGGGTTCTTCGGGCCGGAGGCGGCCGACTTCTTCCGCGACAGCCCGATCGACATCCGGCATGTCGGGCCGCTGACCATCGAGGCCGAGGCCGACCCGGCGCTGCAGCGCCAGCCGCAGCCGGGTCTGGCTGCGGGCCGACGGCGAGCTGCCCGACGACCCGCTGCTGCACGTCTGCCTGATGACCTACGCCTCGGACATGACGCTGCTGGACTCGGTGCTGCTGGCCAGCGGGCAGTCGTTCGCCGACGGCAGCACCAGCGGGGCCAGCCTGGATCACGCGATGTGGTTCCACCGCCCGTTCCGGGCCGACCGGTGGCTGCTGTACGCCCAGGACTCGCCCAGCGCCAGCGGCGCCCGCGGCCTGGCCCGCGGCGAGGTGTACACCGAGGACGGGACACTCGTGGTGTCGGTGGTGCAGGAGGGGCTGATCCGTCGGCCGGTCGAGGTGATCGCCGGAGCCCAGCGGATCAGTTCCGGAAAGCCGCAGGTCAAAAAAGAGTTGCCCCCGTATCCGCGGTGCGATAAGGTTCTTTCATGTCCGACTGGCGCCTGAGCTAGAGAGAAGGGAGGTGCGCCATCGTGCTGATACATGATCCCGGCCTTCGGGACTGCTATCGAGCCGCGTCCGCGGTTCGGCCTGGCCGCCTGCCTGCCTGGGTTCATTCCGGCTGCCCTGTCGGCGTGCCGAGCGCCGGTGATGCGCGACCGTCCACCGAACTGTCGGCCGCCGCCGCTGAGCAGCGGAAGGCTGCCCTCTCCCATGCGGGCGAGGCTGGCCTGCTCCTCGATGGTCAGGTGCCCACGACATGACCCGCATGGCGTGCCAGTGCCGGCATCGGCGCCATGGGCGCTGGTGTCCAGGGTCCGCATCCGGCAAGGGAACCGGAACCGGTCTAAGACAGACCGGCCAGATCCCCTCCAGGCCGCGGACCCGAAGACAGGGTCCGCGGCCTTAGCTATTTCAAGGCCACCGTTTTGTCAGAGGCGTGAGAGACGCTGGACGAGTAAGACGAGAGGGGATGGCACCGATGCAGTGGCCCGGCACCGCAGCTGTGCTGGAGAAAGCCGAGCTAGAAGAGAACGTGCTGGCAGTCCGCCGAGGCAGGGCACGGTACCCGGACGTGATCAGCCCGGCGACGCCGGCGACGTCTTGACCGACTGCCCTGCCGGGACGACCCGGAGCTGTTCTTCGCCGAGTCGCCCGATGACGTGGAGTTCGCCAAGTCGCTGTGCATGGGCTGCGCGGCCCGGCTGGCCTGCCTGGCCGGGGCGATCGAGCGGCGCGAGCCGTGGGGCGTCTGGGGCGGAGAGGTGTTCCTGCGCGGCGAGGTCGTGCCGTTCAAGCGGCCGCGGGGACGACCGCGGAAGACCACGGTCGCCGCGTAGAAATTCGGCCCGCTAGCGTCGGGGCCTGGACGCAAGAACGGTGGTAGCGACCATGTATTAGCCATCCCACGACGCAGGTATACGAGCGACAAAAAGTCCTGCTGGATCAGGCGGAGGAGCAGCGGACCGTGGCTGTTCGCCCGCCGCGCTGAGCAAGGCGGCCCGGCGGGCCGAGCGGGCCGAGCGGCAGCTGTCCCGCAGCTGGCGCGAGGCGGCCCGGCGGCACGCCGAGCTGTCGCCAGATACAGCACGGGCCGTCGTAACGATGGCCCGCCGCGCCGGCTAGGTGTCGCCGGAGCTGGCGAGCAGGTGGCCGGGAGGCTCGGGGGCTTCCCGGCCACCGGCGTTCCCGGACCCGTCCGGTCGATCCCGTGCCTGGGCAGCCGGGGGCGCACGGGTCCGGCCCGGCCCCGGCCGGGCCGTAGCCCGGCATCCAGGCCAGCACCTCGGCCCGGAACGGCCCCTCGCACTCCAGCTGGCACAGCACGCCGATGCCGGCCGTGGAGACCCGGTGGATCAGCACGTAGGACGGCGGCAGGTTGAGCTGCCGGGCGACGTTGGACGACCGCAGGTCGGTCACCCGGCTGGCCTGGCCGCGCATCCACTCGCGGCTGAACCGGAAGGTACTCCACCCGCGACGGCTCGGCCAGCGGGGCCAGGAACGCCTGCAGCTGGCCCAGGTCCACGCTGACGCCCGTCGCGCAGGAACCCGTGCGCCCGCAGTTCCTGCTCGACGGTCTCGATGCTGCCGTCGTTGTGCATGAGCCACAGCAGCCGGCCGAAGAACTGCGGGAAGCCGCCCGGCAGCCGGTCCACGGCGCCGAAGTCCAGCACGCCGAGCCGGCCGTCGTCCAGCAGCCGGAAGTTGCCCGGGTGCGGGTCGGCGTGCAGCAGCCCGGCCCGGGCCGGCCCGGAGAACAGGAACCGGACCAGCAGCATGCCCGCCCGGTCCCGCTGCTCCTGGGCTGCCCGTCGCGATGACCCGGGACAGCGGCGTGCCGTCCATCCACTCGGTGACCAGCGTGTGGTCGGTGGCCGCCACCACCGGCGGCACGTAGATGTCCGGGTCGCCGGCGAAGGCCTCGGCGAACGCCTGCTGGGCGGCGGCCTCCAGCCGGTAGTCCAGCTCCTCGGCGACCCGGCGCCCGCAGCTCCTCCAGCAGCGGCTTGGTGTCCAGGCCCGGCATCAGCACCCCGAACAGCCGGGCGATGCGGCTGAGCTGGGTGAAGTCGTTGTTCAGGGCCTTGCCCGGCGCCGGGGTACTGGATCTTCACGGCGACCTGGCGGCCGTCCTTCCAGATCGGCCCGGTGGACCTGGCCGATCGAGGCCGCCGCGGCGGGCCGGTCATCGAACTCGGCGAACTGCTCCCGCCAGTCCGGCCCGAGGTCGCCCGCCAGGACCTTGTGCACGGTAGCCGGCCGGCAGCGGCGGGCGCCGACTCCTGCAGCCGGGTCAGGGTGGCCCGGTACGGCCCGGCGATCTCCGGCGGCAGCGCCGCCTCGAAGATCGACAGCGCCTGGCCCAGCTTGAGCGCGCCGCCCTTGAGCTCGCCCAGCACCCGGAAGATCTGCTCGGCGGTGCGCTGCTGGATCTCCTGCGCGACGATCTCGGCGGGCCGGCCGCCGAGCCGCTTGCCGAGGCCCAGCGCGGTCCGGCCCGCCAGGCCGACGGGCAGGCGCCGCCAGCTTGGCGGTGCGGGTCACGGCACGGCGCGGCAGGTCGCGGGGGGATCACTCATGCTCCCATTGTCGGCTACCGTCCGCGGTGGCCGCGACCCGCCGCACCCGCAGCGCCGGAATCCCTGCACCAGACCGGTCGGGCCGGACGGGATCAGGCGGCATCAGGAGCCGGCCGGCGACCTGGCCCGGCCCCGCGGCAGTCGCAGCCTGGCTGCGGCGGCCAGGTCCGGCGGCGCCACTGCCAGCCCGGCAGGACCAGCTCCAGGGTCCCGTTCTCGGCCGGCTGGCCGCCGGGGCCGGGAGCACCGCCGCGCCCGGCGTCCAGGTAGGCCAGCGCCTGCGCGGCGCCTGGGCGGCCACGGCGGCGGCCAGGGCCGCGTCGCAGGCGGGCGGGTCGGCGGTGCGGCGGCCGAGCTGGGCCAGGATCAGCGGCCAGGCCGGGTCGTGGCGCGGCCCGGATCAGGTCCAGGCAGCGCAGGCAGGCGGTCTGGCCGGGCCGGACCAGCGGGCCGACCACGCCGATGGCCTCCTCGGCCGTCACCGCCAGGTGCGTGACGCCGGCCCGGACCAGCGCGGCCGGGCAGGTCACGGGCATCAGCCGGCGGCCGGGCGGCGAGCCGACCAGGATGGCCAGGTCCGGCAGCGGCACTCGGCGCTGCGGCTCCGGAGGTCGCCGGCGGCCGGCGCGCCGCGGCGGCCGCGGCCGCCGCCGATGCCTCCCGTCGCCGGCGGCGGTCACGCTGCCCACGCCGGTGGTGAGCAGGATGTCGGCGATCGTGGCCGGCGACCCGGCCCGCGCCGTGGAGGCGGACGCGGGCGGCGGCCCGGCGGGCCAGGATCGTGGCGCCGGCATCGGAGTGGCCCGCGGGCCAGGGCGGCAGCCGCCAGCTCGGCGGCCAGGCGGCCGCGCTGCTCCTGGGTCAGGGCGCCCAGGGCCGCGGCCGGGTAGTCGTCCAGGACGCCGCACGCCGCCAGCAGGGCCAGGACCTGCTCGGTCAGCGGGGCCGGGATGCCCTCGTCCCGGGCGGCGACGATGACCTGGTCCCGGTCCCGGCTGCCGTCCAGCAGGCGCAGCACGCTGACCGCGCCGGCCAGGCCGGTCAGGGCGACCGCCCGGCGCGGGTCGATCCCGAACTGCACGGTCTCCCGGTCCCGCCACAGCGGCAGCAGACCGGCCTTCAGCGCTGGCCTCACGCTGGCCACGGTCGCACCCGCCGCCGACAGCCGGGCGGGCGCGCGCCGGGCTGACTCCTCGCCCGCCTCGCCGGCCTCCAGGTCGGAGATGTCCAGCTCAGCGCGGCCGCGGACGAAGCCGTCCGGGTCGTCGAAGTCGTCCGCCGTGGGCAGCAGGTCCGGGTGCGCCCAGACCGCGTCCCGGCCGTCCGCGCCGCGCTCGGCGGTCAGGCCCTGCCAGATCGCCGCCGCCTCGCGCAGCCGGCGCGGCCGCAGTTCCAGGCCGACCAGCGTGGCGAACGTGCGCTCGGCCGGCCCGCCCGCCGCCCGGCGCCGCCGGATCGCCTCGGCCAGCGCGCCCGCCTGCGGCAGCCGGTTGCCCGCCGCCGCGTTCGACGACGGTCGCCACCCAGCCCTCGACCAGCGCGAGCATCGTCTCCAGCCGGGCCAGCGCGGCCTTCTGCTCCGGGGTGTCCTCGGGCGCGAACAGGGCCGCCCCGGACTGCAGCGCCTCGTTCAGCGCCTCCGGGTTGGCCGGGTCGATCTGCGGCATCGCCTCGCGCAGCGCCTCGGCGTCCACCTTGATGCCCCGGGCGTAGTCCTCGACCGCGCCGAGCAGCCGGGCGCGCAGCCACGGCACGTGCGCGAACAGCCGGTGATGGGCCGCCTCGCGCAGCGCCAGGAACAGCCGGACCTCGTCCTCGCTGACCTCCAGGCCGGACCCGAACGCGGCCACCCCGGCGGGCAGCAGCGCCGCCACGCCCTCCGGCCCAGCGGCAGGCCGACGTCGGTGGAGCTGACTACTTCCTCGGCCAGCGCGCCGACCGCCGCGCCGGTCTGGCCGCCGACCATCATGCCGCCGATCCGGCGCATCATGTCGCCCAGCCGCCGCCCAGCGCCCCGAGCCCGCCGGTCATGGCCGTCATCGCCGCGCGCATGTCCGGCGGCAGGTCGGCGGCCAGCTCAGTCGGGTCGCCGCCGATCATCCCGCTCATCGCCTCGACCGCCCGGCTGGCGATCGGGTCGCACAGCTTGGACCACACCGGCAGCGTGGCCTCGACCCACTCCGAGCGGCTCCAGGCGGCGATCGTCCGGATTCCCGGACGGGAACTCGGTAGCCTCGCCGAGCCACAGGTCGGCCAGCCGCAGCGCCTCGGTGACCTTGTCCGCGTTCCACGCCGAGCACGCTCGGGTCACCCTTGGCCGCGACGGTCTGGCGCGCCATGTTCTTGGCCAGGTCCCAGTTGACCGGGCCGCCTTGCCAGGACATCAGGTCGGCGAACTGCCGCAGGGCATCGGCGAGCTGCTGCGGGTCGCCGAGCGGGCCGAGCGGGCCGCCCGCGCCGCCGCCCGGGGTCTTCCCCGGGCCGCCAGAGCCCTCGTCCGGGTCGCGCGGCAGCCCAAAGCCGAAGGGAGGATCAGTCATCTCCGCGGCCTCTCAGGCAGGATGGATGCGTCCATGTTGGCCAAGCTATCCCGGGAGCGATGGGTCGTGAGCAACCGAGAGGGCAAGGTTCGCCGTGGGCGCAGCCACGAGAGGACCCCGCGGCCCGGTCCTGCCGGACCAGGCTCGCCGGAGACCACGAGACGGCGCTGCCGCCAGGCCCGGTCGTCGCCGTCACCGGGGCGGCCCGCGGCCTCGGCCACGCCCTGGCCGCCCGGCTGGCGACCGGCGGGCGGGTCGGCCGGGTCATCGCCATCGACGATCACCGGGGCGAGGCGCCCGGCGTCACCTGGCGGATCATCGACGTCCGCGACCCGGCCCTGGCCGGCCGGCTGGCCGGCGTGGACGTCGTCGTGCACACCGACCTCGACCTGGCGCCCGGCTCCGACCAGAAGGCCCGCCGGGCGTTCAACGTCCGCGGCGCCCAGACCGTGCTGACCGCCGCGGCGGCCGGCGGGGTCGGCCGGGTGGTGCTGGTCACCAGCGCGATGGTCTACGGCGCCCGGCCGGACAACCCGGTGCCGCTGCCCGAGGACGCGCCGCTCGGCGCCGACCTGGACGGCAGCGTGGTCGGCGACCTGCTGGAGATCGAGCACCTGGCCCAGCGCTCGGCCACGCGCGCACCCGGGCCTGGCCGTCACCGTGGCCCGGCCCGCCGCCCTGGTCGGCGCGGGCGTCGACACGCTGATCACCCGGCACTTCGAGGCGCCCCGGCTGCTGGCCGTCAAGGGCTGCGCGCCGCGCTGGCAGTTCTGCCACCTCGATGACCTGGTCTCGGCCCTGGAGCTGGCCGCGGCCGGGGACGTGACCGGCGCCTTCGCGGTGGGCTGCGACGGCTGGCTGGAGCCCGACGAGCTGGAGGAGCTGTCCGGGCTGAAGCGGATCGAGCTGCCCGCCGGCCTGACCTTCGCCACCGCCCAGCGGCTGTACCGGGCCGGGCATCACCCCCGCGCCCGTCCACGACCTGCACTTCGTCGTGTACCCGTGGGTGGTGGACTGCCGGGCGCTGCGGGCGGCCGGCTGGCGGCCCGGCTACGACAACGCCGCCGCGGTCGCCGTGCTGCTGGACCAGCGGGCCGGGCACCACGCCGTGGCCGGGCGCCGGCTGGACCGCAAGGACGCCACCATCACCGCCGCCGGCGCCACGGTGGCGGTCATCGGCACCGCCGCTATCGTCCGCCACGCCCGGCGCAGGCGTCGCGACACCTGAGGGGCGGGGCGGGGTACGCCGGGCGCGGGACGGTAACTTGGCGGAGTGACTGTCATCCGGATGGCCGAGTTCCGCACCGAGCCGCTGTCGGTGGACGAGGTGCGCTCGGCCGTGGCGGACCCGGCGGCCGGGCGCGATCGCCCTGTTCGTCGGGACCGTGCGCGACCATGACCACGGCCGCGCCGTGGCCGAGCTGTCCTACAGCGCCCACCCGTCGGGGGCCGAGCCAGCTGCGCCGGTCGCCGAGAAGGTGGCGGCGCGCTATCCCGGTCCGGGCGCTGGCCGCCGTGCACCGCACCGGCGACCTGGACATCGGCGACCTGGCCGTCGTGGTGGCGGTCGCCGCCGACCACCGCGACGAGGCGTTCCAGGCCTGCCGGGCGCTGATCGAGGATCTCAAGGCAGACCGTGCCGGTGTGGAAGCGGCAGCTATTCGCCGGCGGCGAGAGCGAGTGGGTGAACAGTGCCTAGCGAGCGGCGAGCCGGGCCTGCCGCCGGAGCAGCGACGCCGGGCCGGGCGCCGGCTGCGGCGGGCTGCAGGCTGCCCGGCTGGCTGGCCGGGCGCCGAGCCGCCGTCGCGGCGCGGGATCACCCTGCTGGTCGCCGCGGCCGGGGTGCTGGCCGCGCTGATCGTGGCCGCCACGCTGCCGGTGCCCTACGTCGCGCTGACCCCCGGCCCGACGCTGAACACCCTGGGCACGCTGTCCGGCAAGCCGCTGATCCAGGTCAGCGGGCACCCGACCTACCCGACCAGCGGCCACCTCAACATGGTGACCGTGTCCTACATCGGCGGCCCGCAAAGCCACTTCAACGTCTTCGCCGCGCTGCGCTCCTGGCTGACGCCGAGCGACGCGGTGGTCCCCGCGGAGGAGATCTTCACTCCCGGGTCAGACCCAGCAGCAGGTGCAGCAGCAGGACACCGAGGAGATGACCAGCTCCCAGCAGACCGCCACCGGCGGCGGCCCTGTGCCAGCTGAACATCCGCTTCAAGACGGTCGACACCATCCAGGGCACCGAGAAGGGCAAGCCCGCCGTCCGGCGTGCTGCGCGACGGGCGACGTCATCACCGCCGTCGACGGCACGGCGGTGAACTGCCACCACGACGCGGCCGCGCTGATCCGGGCGCGCGCGCCCCGGCGCCCCGGTCACCCTGACCGTCCGGCGGCACGGCCAGGTCCATGACGTTCCGGCTGCGCACCGTCAGCGTCAGCGGGACGCCGGTGGTCGGGCGTGGCAGGTGGCCGAGAGCTTCGTGTTCCCGTTCAAGGTCACGATCAGCATCGGCGACATCGGCGGGCCGAGCGCCGGGATGATGTTCGCGCTCGGCATCATCGACAAGATCAGCCCGGCGGACCTGACCGGCGGCAAGTTCATCGCCGGCACGGGCGAGATCGAGGCCGACGGCCAGGTTCGACCCGATCGGCGGCATCCAGCAGAAGATGGCCGGCGCCCGGGCGGCGGGCGCGACGGTGTTCCTGGCCCCGGCGGCCAACTGCGCCGGATACCCGCGGGGCCGTGCCCGCCGGCCTGCGGGTGGTCAAGGTCAGCACGCTGAACGGGGCCGTCACCGACCTGAACGCGCTGCGCCAGGGCCAGTCGGTCCCTTCCTGCTGATCTCCTGAGGGTGCGGGGGATACGGGCGGGAACCGCAGTTCTCCCGGTAAGTTTGCCCACTGAGACGGCCGGGCGGTATGCCCGCCAGCAGAGGGCGTGGCCGAGCAGAGGGGGAGTGCGTGGCGTTCCGTGCTCCTGGCCAGCAACGGCCGGCCAGCCGCCCGTCGGCCGCTGGTCCGCTGGCCGCGGCGGCTCGTCCCGGCGGTGGCCATCCTCATCGCGCTGATCGTGGTGGTCTGCGTCGTCGCCGGGCGTGTGGACCGACCTGCTGTGGTTCCACTCCGTCGGGCACGCCCAGACCTTCGCCGTCACGTTCGGCACCAAGTGGGCGCTGTTCCTGATCGCCGCCCTGTTCATGATGATCGTGGTCGGCTTCAACGCCTGGCTGGCCTACCGGCTGCGCCCGGCCGAGGCCGGCCGCCGGGCCGCGCCCGCAGGGCCCGGAGGCCTACCGGCTGCTGGTGGACCCGCACCGGCGGCCGGTGCTGGCCGTCGCTGCTCGGCCTGATCGGGCTGATCTCCGGGCTCAGCGCCGCCGGCAGCTGGCGGACCTGGCTGCTGTTCGCCAACCGGACCTCGTTCGGGCCACCGACCCGCAGTTCCACCTGGACATCTCGTTCTTCGTGTTCGACTACCCGTTCATCCGGCTGGTGCTGTCCTACCTGTTCGCGGCCGTGCTGCTGTCGCTGGTGGTGGCGACCGCGGCGCACTACCTGTACGGCGGGCTGGTGCCGCAGCGCCGCGGCGACCGGGCCACGACCGCCGCCCGGACCCAGCTGTTCGTCCTGGCCGGCGTGTTCGTGCTGCTCAAGGCGGCGGCCTACTGGGTGGACCGGTACGGCATCGACTTCTCCCAGCGGGGCGTGGTGCGGACCGGCGCGTCCTACACCGACGTCAACGCCATCCTGCCGGCCAAGACCGTGCTGGCCGTGATCGCGCTCATCTGCGGCGCCCTGTTCCTGGTCGGCGCGACGCCGGCGGCGCTCGATGCTGCCCGCCATCGGCCTCGGCCTGCTGGTGCTGTCGGCCATCCTGCTCGGCGGGGTGTACCCGGCGATCATCCAGCAGTTCGTGGTCAAGCCGAACGAGCTGGCCAAGGAGAGCCCGTTCCTGAGCCGGGAGATCGCCGCGACCCGGACGGCCTGGGGGGTCAGCGGCGTCCAGGTCACGCGGTACTCGGCCGTGCCCGCCCAGCCGCCCGCCGCAGCTGGCCAGCGCGGCGGCCGCGGCGCCCGACCTGCGGCTGGCCGACCCCGGCGTGCTGTCACCGGCGTTCCAGCAGCTCCAGCAGGTCAAGAGCTACTACCAGTTCGCCCCGGTGCTGGACCTCGACCGCTACCCGTACCCGGCGGATCCGGTCGCCCCGCTGGACACCATCATCGGGGTCCGCGAGATGAGCGGGCCGCCGGCCGGGCCAGGCCAGCTGGGTCAACACCCACCTGGTCTACACCCACGGCTACGGGGTCGTCGCCGCTGCCGCCGGGTCGGTCGCAGGCCAACGGCAACCCGGTCTTCACCGAGAGCGACATCCCGCCGTCCGGCGGCCAGCTCGGCTCGTTCCAGCCGCGGATCTACTTCGGCCGGGCAGGAGACCAGCTACGTGATCGCCGGGGGCCGGGGCCAGCAGCGAGTTCGACTACCCCGACAACAACGCCGCCGGCGGCCAGCACGACAGCACCTATCACGGCGGCGGCGGCGTGCCGGTCGGGTCGGCGCTGAGCCGGCTGCTGTACGCGGTCAAGTTCCGCCAGCTGAACATCCTGCTGTCGGGCGCGATCAACAGCCGGTCCCGGATCCTGTACGTCCGTGACCCGATCGGCCGGGTGGCCAAGGTGGCGCCGTTCCTGACGCTGGACGGCGACGCCTACCCGGTGGTGGCGGGCGGCCAGGTCGACTGGGTGGTGGACGGCTACACCACCTCGGACTTCTACCCGTACTCCGAGCGGCTGCGCGCTGCAGGCGTCCAGCACCAGCAGCTACGCCCCCGGCGGCGCCTTCGCCGGCCCCGGCGGCCAGGTGAACTACCTCCGCAACTCGGTCAAGGCGGTGGTCAACGCCTACACCGGCCAGGTCACCCTGTACCAGTGGGACGGCCGCGACCCGGTGCTGGCGGCCTGGTAGAAGGCGTTCCCCGGCCTGATCCGGCCGGCAGGCGCAGATCCCGGCCGCGCTGCGCGCCCACCTGCGCTACCCGCAGGCCCTGTTCGGGCTCCAGCGCCAGGTGCTGACCCAGTTCCACGAGACCAACGCGGCCGCGTTCTACGCCGGCCAGGATTTCTGGTCAGGTGCCCGCCGACCCGGCGACCGGCTCGGGCGGCCCGCGCAACCAGCCGCCGTACTACCTGACGCTGACCATGCCGGGCTCGGCCGGTCCGGAGTTCTCGCTGATCACCTCCCTGACCCAGCGCGGCCGGCCGAACCTGGCCGCGGTCCTGGCGGTGAACAGCGACCCGGGCAGCCCCGGCTACGGCCGCCTGAGCATCCTGCAACTGCCGCAGAACGCCGCCGTCCTCGGCCCGGAGCAGGCCAGCAACGCCTTCCAGTCCGACCCGGCCGCCTCCATCGAGCTGACCCAGCTGCGCAAGGGCGGCTCGCAGGTCACCTTCGGCAACCTGATCACCCTGCCGCTGGGCGGCGGGCTGCTGTACGCCCAGCCGGTCTACGTCTCCGCCGACGCCTCGGGCAGCGCCGGCGCCTACCCGGCGCTCAAGCGGGTGTTCACCTACTTCAACGACCAGGTCGGCTACGCGCCCACCCTGGCCTTGTCGCTGGCCCAGGTGCTCGGCACCGCCACGCCCGGCCAGCCCGCCCCCGGCCAGCTTCCGCCCGGCCAGCAGAGCACGCTGCAGAAGGACCTCCAGCAGGCCCAGTCGCTGTACGCCCAGGCCCTGGCCGCGCTGCAGGCCAGCCCGCCCGACTACGCGACCTATGGCGCGGACCTGGCCAAGATGGACGCCGCCCTGCAACGCAGGCGGCCAAACTGGCTGGCCAGCCCGCCCTCTGGGTCCCCCTCCCCGTCGCCGTCTCCCTCGGGCGGCTGAACGCCCGGTTACGGCTTCGTTTCCGGGCCAAACCCGGCCGTGGCGGGCGGGCACGGGGACGCCGCCGAGGGCGTACTCTCGGATCTGAGGGACAGAGATGTCTACGATGCTCGGTGCGCCAGGGGGGACCCAGCGGGCCTGGATCCGGGCAGCAAGAATGAGGGTGTGTCCAGCAGTGTGTACTCAAGGCTGTGTCGGGCAGGGCAGATGCGAAGGGAGCCGGACTGGTCGTGGCGCCTCGTGTTCTCGTTGACGCGACCGCGGTCCCCGCGGATCGCGGCGCGCACGGCCGGTACGTAGACGGTCTGGTCGCCGCCCTGGGCGCGGCCGGCGCCGATCTGGCCGTGGCCTGCCAGCGAGCCGACGAGGAGCGCTACGGGCGGCTGGTACCCGGCGCCCAGATCGTGGCCGCGCCGCCGCCCATCGCCCACCGGCCCGCCCGGCTGGCCTGGGAGCAGAGCGGCCTGCCGCTGGTCGCCCAGCAGGTCGGCGGCCGACGTCATCCACTCGCCGCACTACTCGATGCCGATGCGGCCCGGCCTGCCGACCGTCGTCACCGTGCATGACCTGACGTTCTTCACCGAGCCGGACGCGCACAGCCCGCTGACCGCCACGTTCTACAAGGCGGCCATCCGGACCTCGGCCCGCCGGGCCACCCGGCTGATCGTGCCGTCCAAGGCCACCCGCGATGAGCTGGTCCGGGTCCTGGGCACCGACCCGACCCGCATCGACGTGGCCTACCACGGCGTCGACCACGACCTGTTCCGGCGCCCGGACGAGCAGAAGCTGCAGCAGGTCGGCAGCCGCCTCGGCCTGCACGGCCAGCCGTACGTGGCCTACCTGGGCACGCTGGAGCCGCGCAAGAACGTGCCCGCGCTGATCGCGGGCTGGGCCGCGGCCGTGGCCGACCTGTCCGACCCGCCCGCGCTGGTCCTGGCCGGCGGCAGCGGCTGGAGCGACGAGGTCGACGAGGCCGTCGCCGCCGTGCCCGCCCACCTGCGCCTGGTCCGGCCCGGCTACCTGCACTTCACCGACCTGCCCGGCTACTTCGGCGGCGCCCTGGTGGTGGCGTTCCCGAGCATCGGCGAGGGCTTCGGCCTGCCGGTGCTGGAGGCGATGGCGTGCGGGGCGCCGGTGCTGACCACCCACCGGACATCGCTGCCCGAGGTGGGCGGCGACGCCGTCGCCTACACCGAGCCCGACGTCGGCGTCGATCACCGCCTCGCTGCGGGCGCTGCTCGAGCGACGGCGAGCGCCGCAGCGCCCTGGGCAGCGCCGGGCACGCCCGGGCGCGGGAGTTCACCTGGGCCGCCTCGGCCGAGGCGCACATGGTCAGCTACGAGCGTGCGGCCGCCCAGGGACACGAGTAGCCTCGCCGCATGCCACGCGACTTCGCCGCCAGTCTGCCGAGTAACCCGCCCCAGCGCCCGCCGCTCGAGGCGATCGTGCTGGTCGGGGGGCAGGGCACCCGGCTGCGCCCGCTGACCGTCGACCGGCCCAAGCAGCTTGTGCCCGTGCGCCGGCGTGCCGTTCCTGGCCCACCAGCTCGCCCGCGCGGCCGCCAGCGGCATCACCCGGGTGGTCCTGGCCACCTGCTTCCGCGCCGAGCTGTTCGAGGCCGCGTTCGGCGACGGCTCCGCGCTCGGCCTGGAGCTGAGCTACGTGGAGGAGGGCACGCCGCTGGGCACCGGCGGCGGCATCCGCAACGCGGCCGCCGAGCTGCGCGGCGGCCCCGAGGACCCGGTGGTGGTGCTCAACGGCGACCTGCTGTCCGGCCACGACCTGGCCGCCCAGCTGGACATGCACGAGAAGGCCGACGCCGCGGTAACGCTGCACCTGGTCGAGGTCGACCGACCCGGCCCGGTTCGGCTGCGTGCCGACCGACCCCGACGGCCGGGTCACCGCGTTCCTGGAGAAGACGCCGAACCCGGTGACCAACCGGATCAACGCGGGCTGCTACGTGTTCCGGCGCCGGTTCATCGACCAGATCCCGGCCGGCACCGTCGTGTCGGTGGAGCGGGACACGTTCCCCGGCCTGATCGCCGCGGGCGAGGTCGTCCTGGGCTACGTCGACACCTCCTACTGGCTGGACGTGGGCACGCCCGAGGCGTTCGTGCAGGGCTCGCGGGACCTGGTGCGCGGCGCGCATGATCTCGGCCGCGCTGCCCGGCCCGTGCGGCGAGGCGCTGCTGCTGCCCGGCGCCGCGGTCGAGCCCGGCGCCACGGTGGCCGGCGGCACCGTGGTCGGCGCGGGCGCCGTGGTCGAGGCCGGCGCCGCGGCTGGACGGCGCCGTGATCTGCGACGGGGCGGCGGTCGGGGCGGGTGCCGCGGTCACGCGCCAGCATCGTCGGGGCCGGCGCCCGGATCGGCGCCGGGGTGATCCTGGACGGCGCCGTGATCGGCGACCGGGCGCGAGATCGAGGCCGGCAACGAGCTGCGGGCCGGGCTGCGGGTGTGGCCGGGCGTCCGGCTGGCCCCACGTCGGTCCGGTTCTCCACCGACGCCTGACGCCATGCCCGCGGACGCCGCGCTGGCGGACTCCGGTGCCGCGGGCGGGACCGCCCGGGACTGGCTGGCGCCGTTCCCGGTGGACGTCCGCCTGGTGCTGAGCGTGCACCGGCACGGGGCGGCGATCCCGCGTTCCGGGTCACCGCCGACGGCGCGGTCTGGCGCGCCTCGCTGACCCCCGACGGCCCGGCCACGCTGCGGGTGACCGGCGGCCGTGGCGGCGGCGCGTATCGGGGGCACCCGGGTGCGGGCGCGGGCCTGGGGGCCGGGGGCGGACTGGCTGCTGGCCGCCCTGCCCGACCTGCTGGGGGCCGGCGATGACCCGTCCGGCTTCCGGCCCGGCGCACCCGCTGCTGCGCGACGCGGCCCGGCGCCACCCCGGCCTCCGGATCGGCCGGTCGGGCCGGGTCATGGAGGCGCTGGTGCCGGCCGTGCTGGAGCAGAAGGTGGTCGGCCTGGAGGCGTTCCGGGCCTGGCGGCTGCTGCTGCGCCGGTTCGGGCTGCCCGCGCCGGGGCCGGCGCCGGCCGGCCTGCGGGTCTGCCCGCCCGCCGCGACCTGGGCGGCCATCCCGACCTGGGAATGGCACCGGGCCGGGGTGGAGGGCATCCGGGCCGCCACCATCATCGGCGCCGCCCGGGTCGCCGGGCGGCTCGAGCAGGTGGTGACGCTGCCCGCCGCCGACGCCGACCGGCGGCTCCGCTCGCTGCCCGGCATCGGCGTCTGGACCTCGGCTGAGATCCGCCAGCGGGCCTGCGGCGACTCCGACGCGGTCAGCGTCGGCGACTACAACCTGCCCGGCGCCGTGGGCTGGGCCTGGCCGGGCGCGTAGTGGACGACGCCGGGATGCTGGACCTGCTCGCGCCCTATGCCGGGCACCGGCACCGCGCGGCCCGCCTGATCGAGCTGAGCGGCCTGCGGCCGCCGCGCCGCGGCCCGCGCAATGCGGTCCGCGACTACCGCGCGATCTAGGTCGACGCGGGCAACCTAGGCTGTGGGGATGAGTGTCGACGCGACCCCCGTGCCCGGCCCCGAATCCGCGGCCACCCCCGGCTCTCCTGCTCCGGACAACGCGCTGCGCCGGGTGCTGGCCCGCGCCCGGGACGGCAAGGCCCTCGACCGCGACGAGGCCGCCACCCTGATGCGCGCCCGCGGCCCGCAGCTGGCGCAGCTGTGCGGGCACGCCGCCCGGGTCCGCGACGCCGGGCTGGAGCAGGCCGGCCGCCCCGGCGTCATCACCTACTCGCGCAAGGTGTTCATCCCGGTCACCCGGCTGTGCCGGGACCGCTGCGCCTACTGCACGTTCGTGACCGTGCCGGGCCGGCTGGACAGCATGTACCTGTCGCCCGACGAGATCCTGCGGATCGCCCGCGACGGCGCCGCGCTGGGCTGCAAGGAGGCGCTGTTCACCCTCGGCGACCGGCCCGAGGCCCGGTGGCGGCAGGCCCGCGAGTGGCTGGACGCGCACGGCTACGACGACACCCTGTCCTACGTCCGGGCCATGGCCATCCGGGTGCTGGAGGAGACCGGCCTGCTGCCGCACCTCAACCCCGGCGTGCTCAGCTGGCAGGACTTCCAGCGGCTCAAGCCGGTGGCCCCGTCCATGGGGATGATGCTGGAGACCACCGCCGAGCGGCTGTTCACCGAGCCGGGCGGCCCCCACTACGGCAGCCCGGACAAGGACCCGAAGGTCCGGCTGCGGGTGCTGGAGGACGCCGGGCGCAGCAGCGTGCCGTTCACCACCGGCATCCTGATCGGCATCGGCGAGACGCTGGCCGAGCGGGCCGACGCCATCTTCGCGATCCGCCAGGTGGCCCGGGAGTACGGCGGCGTGCAGGAAGTCATCGTGCAGAACTTCCGGGCCAAGCCGGACACCCGGATGCGGGCCGCCCCCGACGCCGGGCTGGACGACCTGGCCGCGACCATCGCGGTGACCCGGCTGGTACTCGGCCCGGCCGCGCGGATCCAGGCCCCGCCCAACCTCATCGGCGAGGAATACCAGCTGATCCTGGGAGCCGGCATCGATGACTGGGGCGGGGTGTCGCCGCTGACCCCCGACCACGTCAACCCCGAGCGGCCCTGGCCGCACCTCGACGACCTGGCCGCCCGGACCGGCGCGGGCGGCTTCGAGCTGCGCGAGCGGCTCACCATCTACCCCGGCTACCTGGGCGAGCCGTGGCTCGACCCGCGCCTGGCGGCGCACGTCGCGGCCCTGGCCGACCCGGCCACCGGCCTGGCCGACCCGGCCGCCGTGCCGCGCGGCCGGCCCTGGCAGGAGCCCGACGGCGGCTGGGACCCGGACGGCGGCTCGGGCCGGACCGACCTGCACGTCACCATCGACACCACCGGCCGGACCGCCGACCGCCGGGCCGACTTCGCCGAGGTCTACGGCGACTGGGACGAGGTCCGCTCCCGGCTCCCGGCCGCGCCTCCCGTGACGGGCACTGCTCCCGTTCCCGCCGCCAGCGCGGGCCGGCTGCGGCCCGAGGTCGCGGCCGCCCTGCGGGCCGCCGAGCGGGACCCGGCCGGGATCACCGACGCCCAGGCGCTGGCCCTGCTCGACGCCGACGGCGCGGAACTGGAGGCGCTGGCCGCCCTGGCCGACGGCCTGCGCGCCGACGTGTCCGGGGACGACGTGACGTTCGTGGTCACGCGCAACATCAACTTCACCAACGTCTGCTACACGGGCTGCCGGTTCTGCGCCTTCGCGCAGCGGCGCACCGACGCCGACGCTTACACGCTGTCGCTGTCCCAGGTGGCCGACCGGGCGCAGGAGGCGTGGGAGGCCGGCGCCACCGAGGTGTGCATGCAGGGCGGCATTCACCCCGACCTGCCGGGAACCGCGTACTTCGACCTGGCCGCCGCGGTCAAGCGCCGCTGCCCCGGCCTCCACGTTCATGCGTTCTCGCCGATGGAGGTGATGAACGGGGCCGCGCGAACGGGCCTGTCGGTGCGGGAGTGGCTGATCGCGGCCCGGGAGGCGGGCGTGGACTCGCTGCCGGGCACCGCCGCCGAGATCCTGGACGATGACGTCCGCTGGGTGCTGACCAAGGGCAAGCTGCCCGCCTCCGCCTGGATCGACGTGATCACGACCGCCCACGAGCTCGGGCTGCCGACCAGCTCCACGATGATGTACGGGCACGTCGACACCCCGGCCCACTGGGTCGGGCACCTGCGGGTGCTCCGCGGCATCCAGGAGCGCACCGGCGGCTTCACCGAGTTCGTGCCGCTCCCGTTCGTGCACGCCAGCTCGCCGATCTACCTGGCCGGGCTGGCCCGGCCAGGGCCGACCCGGCGGGAGAACCGGGCCGTGCACGCGGTGGCCCGGATCATGCTGCACGGGGCGATCAGCAACATCCAGTGCTCGTGGGTCAAGCTGGGCGCCGACGGCTGCCGGGACGTGCTCCGCGGCGGCGTCAATGACCTGGGCGGCACGCTGATGGAGGAGACCATCAGCAGGATGGCGGGCTCCGCCAACGGCTCCTACAAGACGATCAGCGACCTGCGCGCGCTGGTCGCCCCGACCGGCCGGCCGCTGCGGCAGCGGACCACCGCCTACGGCGCCCCGGCGCCCGAGCGGGTGACCGCCGCGCAGGCCAGTGACGGGGTGTGCGCCGCGGTGCGCGGCCCCCGGACCGCGCTGCCGCTGCTGCCGGCCTAGCGCCTGCCTTAAAGGTGCTGGATAGCCGGGTGTGTCCCGGAGTGCCGGGTGTCGGTGCCTGTGATGAGTGAGGTCGGGCTCCCCGGCCGGCGCAGCCCGGCGCGGCGCTGCTGCCTGCATGATCGTGACCGATTGCCCGTCTGCGGCACGGGTGATCGGTCACGATCATGGTCAGGAAGGGCTGCGGCGCTGCCTTAGCGCCCTTGGGGGCTGGCCGGGACCCTGCGCCGGCCCCGGGCCGGGCGGGCGCGGGGCTGGGGCCTGTTACAGGCGAGGGTTCTGGTGCGGTGGTGATGCCGGGACGGGTCCTGACGAGCCTTCCAGAACACGGCCTGGCGCCGACCTGCCCTAGGGCCGGGCGACCCCGCCCGGGTCCGCCCGGCCCTAGGAGCGCTGCCCCGGTCCGGGCGCCGGCCCGGGGATACTCATGCCGTCCCCTGGCCCCCTCGGCCAGGGGACGGGAACTCAGGACGTGGTCAGGAACGTCGCCCAGACCACCTTGCCGGCCTCGCCAGGGGCACCGGGGCAGGAGCCCCAGTAGTCGCTGAGGGACGCGATGACATGCAGGCCGCGCCCGCCCTCGTCCAGGCCGTCCGGCAGCCGGGGCACCGGCGGCTCGTCGCTGGGGTCAGTGACCGCGCACAGGACGCCGGAGCCGGAGTGCAGCAGGCCCAGCCGGACCCCGGACCGCGCCGGGCACGGGGCCGCGGAGCACGGGGCGCCATGCCGGACGGCGTTGGACAGCAGCTCGGAGACCACCACCGAGGCGTCCGCGCTCCGGTCGGCGGCGCCCCACCGGTCCAGGATCAGCGCGGTGAACTTCCGGGCGGCGGAGATCGAGCCCGGCTCCAGGCTGGCCGTCCGCATCGCGATCCGCGGGTAGCACCGCCGGTCCGGCCCGCTCGCGACGCGCCGTCCGGCCAGGGGCAGGCCGCCCGCCAGAGCCGCCATATCGGCCGCCCGGCGGAGCCAGCCCCAGCCCGCGTCGGAAGGGCGGTCGGCTGGCCGGACCCCGGGGGTGCCCGCCAGCGCGTGACCGTGCCCGGCCGCGGACAGCCCCGCGCTCGCGCGGCCCCCGACGGCGCGGTCAGTGACGACGGTGCTCGATACCACGGCGCTGGTTACCACGGTGTCAGCTACCACGGGTCAGCTACCACGGGGTTGGCTACCACGGGCCTCGCTCCTGGCTACCCATGTGCGCGGTCGTCACAGCTGCGTGAAGTCCCGTCACTACTAGGAACTTTCGGTCAACTCGAATCCTGCCTTATGCACGCGCCCCCTGCAAGCGCAGTTGCACGTGCAAAAGTACTGTTATCCTACTCGCGCACTGTCCGCGAGTCATGTGCAGATGCACGTGCAGGTGCTCGGTGCCAGGATACCCCACCAGGAGGAACGATGCAGTTCGCCAACGGTGCCCGGGCGGCTGAGCTTGGCCCGGTGCGATGGCGCAAGAGCCAGGCGAGCAACCCAAGCGGCAATTGCGTCGAGGTCGCGGGGCTGCCCGGGGGCGGCGTCGCGGTGCGGAACTCGCGCTCACCCGGACGGCCCGGTCCTGGTCTATACCGGCGCCGAGCTGGCGGCGTTTCTGGAGGGGGTGCGGAACGGCGAGTTCGACGATCTTGCGTCCGTGAGATGTCCCGTGACATCAGGAGTTTCGGTCGCAAAAACCAGTTAAGTCCGGCGGCAGGCCGGATTGGCGCCGCGAGTGATAACCTGCTCACTGCATCAGCTGACTGCCTGGCGTTTTGGCTGCGCGGTGGCCGACCTGGAGTAACGCAGGTGGCGAGGTCCGGTCGTGCTGCGGGCAGCGTGCCAGCAGGGGGTTTGCGTGGCCAGGGACGTGGAGTACCGAGGTTTGCAGCGCAGGTGGCCAGACCGAGGTCTCTCGCCCGTCGCACCGGGAGCGGACATGAGCGTGGTTCAGCCGAACATCGTTCCGCCGGCTGACATCGGGACCGAGCCAGCCCCGCGGCGGCCCGACCGTCCTGCGGATGCTCCTGGGAATCCAGCTTCGGCGCCTGCGCGAGGCCGCCGGGCTGACGCCCGACCAGGCCGGCTACGAGATCCGGGCCTCCCGGTCCAAGATCAGCCGGGTGGAGCACGGCCGGGTCGGCTTCAAGGAGCGCGACGTCTCGGACCTGCTCAGCCTGTACGGCGTCACCGACGCCGAGGAGCGGGAGCGCATGCTGGCGCTGGCCCGCCAGGCCAATGACCAGGGCTGGTGGGCCAAGTACGACGACATCATGCCGGACTGGTTCGAGTCCTACGTGGGCCTGGAGCAGGCCACGTCGCTGATCCGGACCTTCGAGCTGCAGTTCGTGCCGGGCCTGTTCCAGACCGAGGACTACGCCCGCGGCGTCACCATGCTGGGTCACCGCTCGGCCCCGGCCAACGAGATCGAGCACCGGGTCAGCCTGCGGATGCACCGGCAGGACCTGCTGGCCCGCGACGACTCGCCCCGGATCTGGGCGGTCATCGACGAGTCCGCGCTGCGGCCGGCCGCTGGGCGGCAGCGACGTGATGCGGGCCCAGCTCCGGCACCTGATGGAGGTGACCGAGTACCCGCGCGTCACGCTCCAGGTCATCCCGTTCAGCCGGGGCGGCCACCCGGCGGCCGGCGGGTCGTTCACCGTGCTGCGGTTCGGCGAGCCCGACCTGCCCGACATCGTCTACATCGAGCAGCTCACCAGCGCGCTCTACCTGGACCGGCGCGACGAGGTCGACCACTACATGGAGGTCATGAACCGCCTCAGCGCCGAGGCCGACACCCCGGCCGACTCGGCCCGCCTGCTGGAGAAGATCGCCAAGTCCCTCTGACCCGGGTCTCCGCCGGGCCGGGCGCCCTCACAGCCGCAGCGTGACCGCGTCCGGGTCGCGGTCGGGCCGGGGCCGGGGCGGCGCGGCCGGGTGGCCGACCCCGACCGCGCCCATCGGCGCCCAGCCCGGCGGGCAGGCCCAGCGCGGCGGCCGCCACCGGCTGGCAGAACAGCGTGCTCGACACCCAGCACGAGCCCAGGCCCTCGATGGCCAGCGCCGACCAGCAGGTTCTGCACGGCGGCGCCCATGGCCACGAGGAACATCGACTGCTCGGCGGCGTTGCGGCGCTCGTCGGGATAGGCGTGCGCCGCGTCGGCGACCAGGCACGGCACGATGATCAGCGGCGCGCGGCGCAGCGGCTCACCGCGCCGGACCCGCCGGGCGATCTGCTCGGCGGTGAAGCCGTCGGCGGTCAGGTCGGCCCGCCAGGCGGCCAGCATCGCGTCCAGCAGCGCCGTCCGGGCCGCCGCCGACTCCAGCACCGCGAACCGCCACGGCTCGCTGTGATGCGGGGCGGGCGCGGTCAGGGCCGCGGCGATGGCCCGGCGCACCGCCGCCGGGTCGACCGGGTCCGCGGTGAACTCCCGCACGGTCCGGCGCTCGGCCAGCACCGCGTCGGTGCCGATCCGGAACATGTCCTCGGCGGACGGCCGGGTCAGCGCGGCGGCGCCGGGGCCGTCCGTGGCCGGTCACCAGGCCCGCCAGGCCGCGCACCAGGGCCACCGGGATCTGGCTGGTCTTGCCCTTGACCAGGTCGCCCGCCGCCGCGATCTCGTCGGCCACGGCGGCCACCGTGACCTCCAGCGAGTTGCCGAAGGTGTCCGCCTGGCCGCGGTGGTCGCGCAGCGGCAGCACGCCGGCCGACCCCGATCGCGGTGTCGGTCTGCCCGGTCCGCCAGGCCCGGCCCAGCGTGTCGCTGATGATCACGCCGACGGTGACGCCGCGCAGGCGGCCGCAGGTCCCGGCGCAGCGCCGCGGGCCGCTGGCGTCAGAGTCCGCCGGCAGCAGCACCACCGTGCCCGGCGCGGTGTTGGAGCTGTCCACCCCGGCCGCCGCCATGACCAGGCCGTGCCGGGTGGTCACGATCCGGGTCGGGCCGCGCCGGGCCACTACCCGGACGGCCTCGGCGTCGATGGCCGACTCCCGGTCGCCCGCCATGACCCGGCCCTCGGCCTTGCTGACGATCTTCGAGGTGACCACCAGGATGTCGCCGTCGCGCAGGTCGGGGATGCGCCGCGTCGAGCAGCGCGGCCAGGTCGGCGCCGGCCTGGATCTCCGGCAGCCCGGGCACCGGCCGGACGATGACCTGGCCCGGCGCGGCGTCGGCCGGGCTCACCGGGCCACCTCCGCGGCCAGGTCGAGCGCGGCCCGGGCGATCTGCGCCGCCGCCGCCACGTCGGTCATGTACAGGGGCAGCGCCCGGACCGCGATGCCGTCCAGTTCCGGGTCCGTCGGTGGCCGCCTTGTCCCGAGTCGTCGACCAGCCAGCCGTCCAGCAGGCGCCCCGTGGTCGGATGCACCGTAGTGGGCGGCGACCGCCGCCGCCGTGGTGGGCACGCCGATCGCGGCCAGGCAGGCGTCGGCCATGCCGTGCACCGGCGCGTCCGCCGATGATCGGCGACACCCCGACCACGGTCCGGGCCGCCACCGCCGCCGCGATCCCCGGCACGGCCAGGATCGTCCCGATGCTGACCACCGGATTGGACGGCGGGAACAGGACGCAGTCGGCCGCCTCGATGGCGGCCAGCACGCCCGGCGCGGGCCGGGCCTGGTCGGCCCCGGTGGCGATGATCTGCCGGGCCGGCACCGCGGCCCGCAGCCGCACCCACCATTCCTGGAAGTGGACGGTCCGCCCCGCCGCCGGTACCGCCGCCATTCTCGCCGGGCTCGTCCGCCGCCAGGACCACGTGCGTCTGCACCGGGTCATCCGACATCGGGAGCAGGGTCACGCCGGGCTGCCAGCGCTGGCACAGCCGGGCGGTGGCCTGCGACAGGGTGGCGCCGTCCCGCAGCAGCGCGGTCCGGGTGATGTGGGTGGCGAAGTCGCGGTCGCCCAGGGTGAACCAGTCCGGCCCGGCGCCGTAGGCGGCCAGCTCAGGCAGCACGGCGAACGTCTCGCCGTCCCGGCCCCAGCCCCGCTCCTCGCTGATGCCGCCGCCCAGGGTGTACATCACGGTGTCGAGGTCGGGACTGACGTGCAGGCCGAACAGGGTGATGTCGTCGCCGGTGTTGCCGATGACGGTGATCTCGGCGCCGGGCGCCGCGGCCAGCAGGCCGCGCAGGAAGCGGGCGGCGCCGACGCCGCCGGCCAGTACGGTGATGCGCATCCCGGAAGTCTTGCAACCCGCGCTCCGGCGGGCACGGCGAACCCCGGTCAAAGCCCCGCCGAAGCGGCCCGCCGGGGTCGTGTCCGGGGCCGTGTCCGCGGCCGGGCGGCAGGCCAGCGGAGGCCCGGCGGCGGGCGGGCGGCAGAAAAACACGGCCGGACTTTCCGCTCATCCCTGTGCAACAGGGTGGCCATTATCACGTATCCCGCTTGACGCGAGGCAAGACACGCGCGTGTAATTTCACGTGTGTAATTCCCGCGCCGGGGGGCACCGGCGGTGCGGCAACGGGGTTCTTGATCGGGCAGGAGGTGCGCTGTGGCAGACATCATCGTCTCGCTGGTGCACGACGGGTTTGACATCGGCGCCGATGATGCCGAAGAGGCGGGCTGGCAGGATCGCGCGCTGTGCGCGCAGACCGACCCGGAGGCGTTCTTCCCGGAGAAGGGCGGCTCGACCAGGGAGGCCAAGCGCGTGTGCCGCAGCTGCGAGGTCCGGGCCGAGTGCCTGGAGTACGCGCTGGAGCACGACGAGCGGTTCGGCATCTGGGGCGGGCTGTCCGAGCGGGAGCGCCGGCGCCTGAAGCGGCAGGCCGTCTAGCCGCTCCGCACGGGGGGAACCGGGGGGCTTTGACGGGGGGACACGGGCCGCTGTCCAGCGGCCCGCCGGCCGCCGGGCAAGGCTCGCGTCTGACCTTCGGGCGCCGGCCCGGGTCGCGTATTGTTCACGGGTACCGAGCCCTGGGCAAGGCCGCACCCCTGGCGGGCTGGCCCGGCAACCCCCGACCCGGAAGCGCCTAGCAGGCCCCCTTGTCGCCGACCGAAACGTATCCCCAGCATGTCGTCACGGCGGTCATCGTCGCCCACGACGGCGCTACCTGGCTGCCGCACGTCCTCGACGCGCTGCTGGAGCAGACCCGGCCGGTCCAGCGCGTGGTGGCCGTCGACACCGGCAGCCGGGATCGCAGCGGCGCGATGCTGACCGCCAAGCTGGGCCAGGGCGTGGTGTTCGGCATGGACCGGGCCACCGGGTACGGCACCGCGGTGGCGCGCGCCCTGCAGCACCGGTCGGCCACCACCCGCGTCCCGGCCCGGCCCGGCGCGGCCGCCGGACGAGCACGTCGAGTGGATCTGGCTGCTGCACGACGACTGCGAGCCGGCCGCCGACGCGCTGGAGCAGCTGCTGCGCGGCGCGGCCGAGACGCCCAAGGCCGCCGTGCTCGGGCCGAAGGTGATGGACTGGGCCGACCGGGACGTGCTGCTGGAGGCCGGCCTGACCATCGACACGGTCGGCCGCCGGGTCACCGGCGATCGAGCCCCGCGAGGTCGACCAGGGCCAGCATGACGGCGACCGGGACACCCTCGCGGTGAGCAGCGCCGGGATGCTGGTGCGCCGCGACGTGTGGGACCTGCTGCACGGCTTCGACCCCAGCTTCGGGCTGTTCCGCGAGGACATCGACTTCTGCTGGCGGGTGCACGCCGCCGGGTACCGGGTCCGGGTCGTCACCGACGCGGTGGTCTTCCACGTGCAGGGCATCTCCCGGCGCCGCCGGGCGGCGTCGGACGGGCCGGCGGCCCGCGCTGCTGGACCGCCGCAACGCGCTGCTGACCCTGGCGGGCAACCTGCCGCTGCGCCCGATGCTGGCCTCGCTGGCCGGCAACGTGACCCTGTCCGTGCTGCGCGCGCTGTTCTTCCTGGTCGCCAAGCGGGTGACCGCGGCGCTGGACGAGACCGCCGCCGTGGTCTCGGTGGTCGGCCACCCGCTGCGGCTGCTGCGGGTGCGCCAGATGCGGGCGCGCGGCCGGAAGGCGGCCTACGGCCGGCTGCGGGCCGACATCCCGCCCGGCCGCTCGGTGCGCCGGGTCGCCGAGTTCATCGCCGGCATGTCCAGATCGTCGCAGGCCGACACCCGGGGCTCGCACCACGCGCACCGAGGACGAGGCCGATGACTTCCTGCTCACCGACAGCGGCCTGGTCCAGCGCATCCTGACCAGCCCGGCCG
Organism: uncultured Actinomycetota bacterium; assembly: GCA_963731085.1. Taxonomy (GTDB): domain Bacteria; phylum Actinomycetota; class Actinomycetes; order Streptosporangiales; family Streptosporangiaceae; genus DASUBV01. The sequence continues at coordinate 79,892 of CAVSUF010000014.1, read as the reverse complement.
TACTGCTGTTCCTGGGGCTGGTCATCGTGACCGCCGTGGCCGAGCGGTCGCTGCTCGGCGCGGGCTCGCTCGGCGGCGGGGCGCTGCTCCCGGCCACCCAGGGCGCGTCCGGGCTGTGGCGGGAGTACTTCCAGGGCTTCCACCCGGTCGGCATCGGCTCGCCCAGCGTGACCCCGCCCTACCTGGCCCTGGTCGCCCTGCTGTCGACCATCCTGCTCGGCAAGGCGTGGCTGGCGGTCGACGTGCTGCTGCTGGGCAGCGTCCCGATCGCGGGCATGGCCGCCTACCGCGCCGCCCGCCAGGTCACCGCCTCGGTCCCGGTCCGGATCTGGGTGGCCGCCACCTACGCGGTGATCCCCGTGGCCACCGGCGCGATCGCCGCGGGCCGCCTGGGCTCGGCCGTCGCCTTCGCCGCCATCCCGGTCATCGGCCTGCTGGTCGGCCGGATGCTGCGCCAGCCGCCCCGGCTGGCCCGGCGGGCGGCCTGGGCCACCGGGCTGGCCATCGGGATCGGGACCGCGTTCGTGCCGCTGCTGTGGCCGATCTCGCTGGTGGCCGTGGCCGGCGCCGCGGTGGCCCTGCGGGCCGGCCGCCCGGCGCTGCTGCGCAACCTCGGCATCGTCGCGCTGGTCCCGCCGGTGCTGCTGGTGCCCTGGACGTTCCAGCTCGCGCGTGCACCCGGCCACCGTGCTGCTCGAGGTCGGCGTCCAGCAGCCCGGCCTGGCCAGCCCGGACCTGCCCGCCCGCGCGGTGCTGCTGCTCAGCCCCGGCGGGCCCGGCCTGCCGCCGACCTGGGTCACCGCCGGCCTGGCCCTGGCCGCCCTGCTGCCGCTGCTGGCCACCCGGCGCCGGCCGCTGGTCATGTCCGGCTGGGCCGTGGCACTGCTCGGCCTCCTGGTCGCGGTGACCGCGAGCCGGGTGTCGGTCCGGCCGCCTGCCGGCGGCCCGCCGGTCACCGCGTGGCCCGGCGTCGCGCTGGCCATCACCGCCGCGGGGCTGCTGCTGGCCGCCGCCGCGGGCGGGGACTCGCTCGGCGCCCTGCTGCCCCGCGGCCGCAGCGCGCTGGCCCGGCTAGCCAGCGGACGCGGCCTGGGCGTAGCCGTGCTCGTCCTGGCGGCGTGCTCGACCCCGGTCCTGTCCGCCGGATTCTGGCTGATCAACGGGGTGAGCGGCCCGATCGGCGCGGACAGCGCCCAGGTCGTGCCCGCGTCGGCGGTCTCCTCGGCGGGCAGCGGCGGCCAGGTCCGCACGCTCGTCCTGCAGGCCTCGGGTAACCAGGTGTCCTACACCCTGCTGCGGGCCGCCGGGCCGGCCCTCGGCGACGCCGACATGATCCCGGTGCCCGGCGCCGAGCGCGCCCTGCGCTCGGCCGTGGCCACGCTGGTCGCCCCGGCCGGCGGCGAGGCGGTCAACCAGGGCGCCCTGCTGGCCCGCTTCGACATCGGCTGGGTCCTGATGCGCGCCCCGCTGAACCAGCCCCTGGCCCGGACCCTGGACGGCGTGACCGGCATGCGCCCGGTCAGCATCACCAACGGGTTCGACCTGTGGCGGCTGAACACGCTGCCCGCCCGGGTCAGCGTGACCGAGTCCGACGGCACCGTCGTGCCGGTGCGGGCCGGCTCCGTCGAGGTGTCCGGCGCGACCGTGCCGGCGGCCGGCGGGACGCTCACCGTAGCCGAGCCCGGCGGCGGCTGGCAGGCCAGCCTCAACGGCCGCCCGCTGGTCCCGGTGGCGTCCCCGGACGGCAGCTGGGCGGCGGCCTTCCGGCTCCCGCCCGGCGGCGGGACGGTGACCCTGAGCCACGGGCAGCTGGGTCATGACCTGGGCGTCGGCTTTGAGGTGCTGGCCGCGCTGGTGATCGGCGCGCTGGCCCTGCCGGGTGTCCGGGCGGCCGGCGAGGCACAGCCCGTACCCGCCGCCGGAGCGGCCGGGGCAGCGGCGCCGGACGGCGCGCCGGCCACGGCGCCGGCCGGCCGGGCCGCCGGGGGCCGCGGAGCCGGGAGCCGGGCCGCACGGGGCCGCGCAGCGGCGACGGCGGCGGCCTCGGCCGCCGCGGCTGCGGCAGGCGGGACGGCTGGGGCAGCAGGGGCAGCGGCGGCAGCCGGGACCGCGACGGCCGGCGGGGCGGCGGCGGCCGGCGGAGCGGCGGCGGCCGGCGGAGCGGCGGCGGTCGGCGGGGCGGCGGCGGGCGCGCGAGCGGCGGGCGCGGGCGCGGCCCGCGCCGCGGCGGCGGGCGCGGCCGGCGCTATGGCGGGCGGTGCGGCCGTCGGCGGTGCGGCGGCGGGTGGTGCGGCGGCCGCGGCCGGGCGGATCGCGGCGGGCCGGGCCGGTGGTCGGCAGGCCGCCCGCGACGCCGAGCGGCGCGCCGGCAAGAGCAGTGCCGGCGAAGAGCAGCGCGGGCCAGGACAGCGCCGGCCAGGACAGCGCCGGCAAAGGCAAGGGACGGGGACTGGGTCGCGGCCGGCGCCGGGGCGGGCCGCGCTCCGGGACCGACGCGCCGTCCCCGCAGCGCGCCCGCGCGGCGGGCGGCCGGGGTGCCGACCGTGACCGTGACTTCACCCCCGATGCCGCCTTCAGCTTCGGGAACCGGGCCGCGGACGGCGGCGCGGCCGGGTCGGCCGGGGCGGCCGACAGCCCGGCGCGGGGCGCGGGCCGACCAGCAGCCTGGCCCGCCGGCCAGCCATCGAGCCGGTTCGTCTCCGACCCGCCGCGTCACCCGTCCCGGCCGGACCCGGCCGGGTATGACAGGGAGCCGGCTCCCTACGGGCCGCCCGATGCCTATGCCCCGGGGGACCGCTACGGGCAGCCCGGCCGGGAGTATGGCGGCGCGGGTCCCGACTACGACGCCGGGCTGGACGACCCGACCGCCCGCACGGCCGCCTTCGACGGCCGCGCACTGCGCGACGGCGGATACGGCTCCGGCGGGTACGCCGCGACCGGCCCCGGCAGGCCGGACTCCGGCACAGGGCAGTACGGCGCCGGGGAACACGGGGCCGGGGAACACGGGGCCGGGGAGAGTAGCCGGATCGCCTGGCGAGCCTGACGCGGACGGCTACCGGAGCCGGGATCACGGCCGGTCCCAGCCCGCCGACCAGGGCTACGGCGACTATGGCCAGGCCGGCTGACGGCAGCCCTGGCCTGGTCGGCACTGACCAGCCCGGCGCGGCCCGGCCTGCGGCCGGCCGGGCCAGCGGCAAGTACGGCAGCGCTGACTACCGCACCGCGGAGTATCGCCGCCCGGACTACCGCGGTGCCGACGACCGCGGCGCGGACTACGGCCAGTCCGGCTACGGCGACCCCGGCTATGACGACCCCGCCCGGCCCGCCGCGCCGGCCTCGGGGCCAGGTAGCGGACTGAGCCGCGACTCCGGCCCGCGGTCGCCGACGGGCGCGTGGCCGGCCTCGGACGACAGCCTGCCCGGAGCGGCGCTGCCGCCGCCCCCGCCAGACCGGATCAGCCGCGCCCGCCTGCCGGGGGAGCCGCTGCCCGAGGCGTACGGGCAGTCCCAGTACGGCCAGCCCGAGCACGGGCAGCCCGGTTACGGCCAGTCCCAGCCCGGCCAGCCCCAGTACGAGCAGTCCCAGCCCGGCCAGTCCCAGTACGAGCAGCCCGGTTACGGCCAGCCTCAGCACGGCCAGCCTCAGCAGCCTGGCAGCAGCCTCAGCACGGGCAGTCCCCCGCCCGCAGTGACTGGTCCGGGTCGTCCTACGGCTCGTCCGGCAGTAGCTGGCCCGACTCCGCTCCGCCACCGCCGCCGCCCCCGGCCCGGCCCGCGCAGCCGCGCCCGGACCCCGGCTGGCCCGATGACCGGTGGCCCGAAGCGCGCCGCCGCGGCCCGTCCGGCGGATCGCCGCCCCCGTCCGCGCCGGGTGGCTGGCCGCAGGCGGACTCCGGCCCGTCGTGGCCGGACAGCCCGCCGGGCGGAGCGTGGTCATCAGGTCAGCAGCCGCCCCAGCCGCCCCCGGCCCCGTCGCCATCGGGCTGGTCCGGCGGCGGGCCGTCCGGTAGCTGGCCCGGCCACGAAGAGCCGGTCGATCCCGGGAGCCCGTCGTCCGACTGGTCCGGCGGCGACTCGCTGGAGCCGCTGCCGCCGGCCGAACTGCACCACGGCGCGCCCGGCCCCGGGCGGCCCGACGACCGCTCCCGGCGGCGCTGGCGCGCGCCCGACGATGAGGACGAGAGGGACGCATGGTGACCCGGCTGCCCGGCGGACCGCGCGGGCGGCTGCTGTCGGCTGGCGCAGTGGTGGTCGGGCTGGCCGCCGTCTACGGGATCGGCGCGCTCGGCGGCCCCGGCACGGTCGGCAGCAGCACTCAGCTGGGCCAGGCCAGCCAGGCCCCGGTGACCCAGGTCACCCGGGCCTGCCCCGGGCCCGGCTCGGGCGGCGTCACCTCCGGCAGCGTGGCCGCCCTGGCCCTGCCCGCCGCCACCACGGGCACCGCCAGCACGGGCACCGCCACCACGGGCACCGCCAGCACGGGCACCGCCCAGATCACCCGGCTCACCCCGGACGGGTCGGCCACCGCCGGCGCCACGGTGACCACGCTCAAGACGCCCGGCGTGCTGAGCAGCGCGACGGTGCCCGCCGCCCCCCCGCCGCCCGCCGCCCCGCACCTCCCGGCCAGCCCGCCCGCCGGGGGCGGCCGGGGACCGCCAAGAAAGCCGCCCCCGGCCACTCGGCCAGCCCGGCGGCCAGCAGCAGCCCGGTGGTCACCAACCCGCCCCCCGCCGTGGCCACCAATCCCGGCCGGGGCGGCGTGGTGGTCCAGGCCGCGGGCGCGATGGCCCAGGGCCTGGAGGTTGAGCAGGCCGGGTCGGACGGGCTGGTCACCCTGCCCTGCCCGGCGCCCGGCACCGACTTCTGGTTCGAAGGCCCGGGGGTCTCGGCGTCACCTCAGGTCGAGCTCTACCTGATGAACACCGACAGCCAGCCGGCCGACGCCGAGGTGGATGTCCTGACCGACAGCGGTCCGCTGCTCGGCGCGTCCGACACCGGGATCATCGTGCCGCCGAACAGCCTGGTGACCCAGTCGCTGGGCGGCATCCTGCACGGCTCGCACGCCCTGTCCCTGCACGTCAGCACCAGCGTCGGCCGGGTGGCGGCGGCGGTCCGGATGACCAGCGGCAGCGGCTCGCCGGGCGCCTGGCTGCCGCCCACCCAGGATCCGTCGACCAGCCTGATCATCCCCGGCCTGCCGGGCACTCCCGGCCCGGTGACCCTGTACCTGGCTGTCCCGGGTAACGCCAACGCCCAGGTCAAGGTGGCTGCGGTGACCGGCAAGGGGACATACCAGCCGACCGGCGGCACTGGCATCGACCTGCCCGGCGCCTCGGCCGTGTCGGTCCAGCTTCCGTCGCTGTCCGGCGTGGCCGCCGCCCTGCGCGTCTCAGCCAACGTCCCGATCGTCGCATCGGCGGTGATCTCGGGCGGGGAGGGCGGGGCTCCCGGCGCCATCGCCCCCGCGTCCGGCCCGGTCAGCCAGCAGGGCATCGCGTCGGCCAACCCGGCCGGATTCGCCGGCTCGGCCCAGCTGGTCATCTCCGCGCCCGGCGCGGCGGCCATCGTCGAGGTCACCACCGCCACGTCCAAGATCTCCCTGGCCGGCCATGCGGGCACCCCCGTCAGCGTGCCGGCCGGGCACACCGTGGTCGTCCCGGTGGGCCCGCCGCCCGGCGGCGGGTCCGCCACGTTCGCCGTGATGGTCGCCCCGGTGGGCCGGTCCGGGCCGGTCTACGTCGGCCGGGTGATCCGGTCTGGCGGCACCGTCCGCACGATCATGCCGCTGAACGGGAACCTGACCCTGGTGCCGCTGGCCCCGGCCCGCGACTCGCTGGACGCGGCCGGCGGCTAGCCGGGCCCTCACTCGTCGCTGGGGTAGCCGGGATCGACCACCTGGGGATCCAGCCCCAGCAGCCGGGCGAACTCCTCCACCACGACGTCGAGTACCAGCTCGCCGAGTTCTTCCTCGCCCTCGGCCCGGGCCAGCAGCGGCCGCCGGTAGATCACGATGCGGGCCGGGCGGGCCGGGCGCTCCGGGTCGGCGGTCTCGGCCGAGCCCAGGTCGAGCCGGGCCAGCGGCACCGGGTCGGGGTCGTAGCTGGGCGGGTCGGCGGGCGGGATCTCCTCCACGGCGAACTCGACCCCGGCCAGCTCGGCCTCCCACCGCGGCTCCAGCTGGGAGACCGCCAGCAGGACCAGGTCATCGAAACGCTCGCTGCGGCTGCGGTAGAGCGGGACGTCGGGCGGCACCAGCGGGCCGCGCAGGCCGCGCCCGTGCCGGTCCCGTCGCCGGGTCCGCGCCGCGGGGCGCCCCCGGCCCTCACCGTTCTGCACGATCACCGACGCTATCTCATGGGCGCCCGGCGCACGGGCCGGCGCGAAACGGGCGGAGACACGATGGTGCATAGTGCCCCGGGTGGTGGCGTTCCCGCCTGCCGGTCGATACCGTCAGCCGTTGTGAGCGGTACACGCCTGTGCTCCCGGCCAGCCTGCAAGCAGGTGGCGCTGTTCACGCTGACGTATGTCTACCGGGACTCAACGGCCGTCCTCGGCCCGCTGGCCGCCTACGTCGAGCCGCACTGCTATGACCTGTGCGCGGGCCACGCCGACCGGCTGACCGTGCCGCGCGGCTGGGACGTGGTCCGGCTGCCGCCCGGTCCGGTGGACCTGGAGGCCGAGGCCGCCGATGACCTGGAGGCCCTGGCCAACGCGGTGCGTGAGGCGACCGTGCCGCGCACCCCGGCCGAGCCCGTCGGCCAGGGCGTGGAAGTCGGGCGGCGCGGGCACCTGCGGGTGCTCCGCTCGTCCCCGTCGGACACCGGGCGCCGGGGCTGACGCGGGCGGGCGCTAGGGTGCGTGATGATGAAGACGCGGCGACGTGCCGCGGCCCCCGTGCCGGCACATCGTGCCGCCGCACCGTGCCGCTGACCCAGGGCAGGAGACCCCATGCAGATCGATGAGTGGCTGCTCGACATCCTGGCCTGCCCCAAGTGCCGCTCGCCGCTGCGGGCGGACGCGGTGGCAGCGGACCCGGCGGCAGCAGACCCGGCGGCCGGGGAACTGGCCTGCACCAACGGTGACTGCGGCCTGATCTACCCGGTCCGGGACGGGATCCCCGTGCTGCTGATCGACGAGGCCCGCGATCCCGCTGCGGGCAGCCGGCGGGAGTGAGCGGGAATCAGCGCTGAGGAGGCCTCCCGTGCCGGTCGGCACGGTACCGATCAGCCGGGTGCTGATCGACACGGTCCTGATCGACACGGTGCCGATCGACACCTTGCCGATCAGCACGGGCACAGCGGGGGCAAGCGGGCCGTCATCGCCGCGCTGGCGGCCAACCTCGGCATCGCCGTGGTCAAGTTCGCGGCGTTCATCATCACCGGGTCAGCCTCGATGCTGGCCGAGTCGGCCCACTCGGTGGCCGACTGCGGGAACCAGGCGCTGCTCCTGCTCGGCCGCCGCCGGGCCCGGCGGGCCGAGACCGAGGAGCACCAGTTCGGCTTCGGCGCCGAGCGCTATTTTTACGCCTTTATCGTCGCGCTGGTGCTGTTCACCGTGGGCTCGGTGTTCTCCGTCTACGAGGGCATCCAGCGGATTCGCGTGCCCGAGCACGTCGACTCCCCGCCGGTCGCGTTCGGCGTGCTGGCGGTGGCCATCGTGCTGGAGAGCCTTTCCCTGCGCACCGCCGTCGGCGAGTCCAACGCCACCCGGGGCGCGGCCAGCTGGCGGGCGTTCATCCGCCGGGCCAAGGCCCCGGAACTGCCGGTCGTGCTGCTGGAGGACATGGCCGCGCTGACCGGCCTGGCCTTCGCCCTGGCCGGCGTGACGCTGGCCACCGTCACCGGGAACGGCCAGTGGGACGGCGCCGGGTCGCTGGCCATCGGCGCGCTGCTCGGCTGCGTGGCCGTGATCCTGGCCGTGGAGATGAAGAGCCTGCTGATCGGGGAGTCGGCCAGCCCCGACGTGGAACGTGACATCGTCGCCGCCATCGAGGACGGCCCCGAGGTCGACGGGGTGATCCACCTGCGGACCCTGCACGTCGGCCCGGAGACGCTGCTGGTCGCCGCGAAGATCGCGGTGACGGGCGCCGACTCGGCGGCCCGGATCGCCCGCGGCATCGACGCGGCCGAGCGCCGCATCCGCGCCGCCGTTCCGATCGCCCAGCTCATCTTCCTGGAACCGGACCTGTACCAGGCGGCCCACGCCGACCCGGCCGACCCGGCGGTGCGGGCCGCCCGGCGCAGCTCGCGGCGCGCCCGGCTGCGCCGCTGGGCCGACTCATCCGGCCGGTTACGCCGGCGGCGGGCGAGCGCGCCCCGCCCCCCGGCCGGGCCACCGCCTGGATCCTGAGCCGGATCCCGGCAACGCAGCGGCGCTGCGGTTCGAGCGCTCATGCTGCGCGGGTCGCGGCTGACGGCCGCCTGTCAGGCAGCACGGGCAAGTACCTGCTGCTCGGTCACCGGTCCGGGCCTGTCCTGCAGTTCGACGGGTCTCCCGGCTACTCGAGAGCCTTGCCACTAGGCATATTTATCGTCATGGTCTGAGCGACTTCCAGCGGTATCTGACCAAGCACCTCGGAGTCCACGGACACTACCCATTCGTAGCGCCCCGCCCTCTCGAATAGCAGGTTGTTGAAGGTCGCGGCCCGGCCAGCTCCGTGCCCAGCCCGGTCACCGGCGCCGCTCGCGGAGGATCCGGCCGCGGTGGGCTGGCCCGGCTGATCCGCGCGCCGGTGTCAGCGCGGTGCCAGGCGCGTGTCAGCGCGCCCCGGCATGCTGAATGCGTAACGCCCACCCGCTGACGAAGAATGAGGCTGGCATGACGCACGTGATCGAGGCCGAGGGGCTGTCCAAGCGCTTCGGCCAGACCCGGGCGCTGGCAGGCGTCGACCTCGTGGCCGAGGGCGGGAAGATCCTGGCCCTGCTCGGCCCGAACGGCGCCGGCAAGACGACGATCGTCCGGATCCTGTCCACGCTGCTGCGCCCCGATGCGGGCCACGCCCGGGTCGCGGGCTACGACGTGGTCAGCCAGGCCGTCCAGGTTCGCCAGCTCATCGGCCTGACCGGCCAGTACGCGTCGGTCGACGAGGAGCTGAGCGGCACCGAGAACATGATGCTGATCGGCCGGCTGCTCGGCTTCAGCCGCGCCGCGGCGCGGCGCAAGGGGGCCGACATGATCGGGCGGTTCGGCCTGGCCGACGCGGCCGGGCGGGCGGCCAAGACCTACTCCGGGGGCATGCGCCGGCGGCTGGACCTGGCCGCCAGCCTGCTCGGCGACCCCGAGGTGCTGTTCCTGGACGAGCCGACCACCGGCCTGGACCCGCGCGCCCGCAACCAGGTCTGGGAGTCGATCCGGACCGTCGTGGCCAGCGGCGCGACGGTCCTGCTGACCACCCAGTACCTGGAGGAGGCCGACGTGCTGGCCGACCGGATCGTGGTCATCGACCGCGGCGTGGTGGCCGAGTCCGGCACCCCGGCCGAGCTGAAGGCCCGGATCGGCGCCCAGTCCCTGGAGGTCCGGGCCGCGGATCCGGCCATGACCAGCCGGGTCGCCGCCGCCGTGCGGGACATCACCGGGGCCGCGCCCGAGGTGAACGCCGACACCGGCATGGTCACCGCCCCGGCCCCCGACCCGGCCATGCTGGCCGCCGTCGTGCGGCGCCTGGACGACGACGGCATCGCCGCCGCCGAGCTGGGGCTGCGGCTGCCCAGCCTGGACGAGGTGTTCCTCACCCTGACCGGCCACCCGGCCGAGGAAACCAGCCCCGCTGAAGCCGGCACCACGGGCAGCGGCGGAAAGGAGCGTGCGGCATGACCGCCGAGATCGTCGAGGCGGCCCCCGCCGTCACCCCGGCCCGGGCGCCCCCCCGGCGTCGTGCGCGGCCGGGTCACCCCCCGCCAGGCGGCGGCCAGCTCGCTGACCCTGGCCTGGCGGAACGTCGCCCACCTGAAGCACTCGCCGGAGAAGCTGCTCGACGTCATCTTGATGCCGGTCGTCTTCCTGGTCCTGTTCCTCTTCGTGTTCGGCGGCGCGGTCGCCGGCAGCACCCATGCCTACCTGCAGGAACTGCTGCCCGGCCTGGTCGCGCAGATGGCCATGTTCGCCACCATGACGCTGGGCACCGGCCTGTGCGAGGACATCCACAAGGGCGTGTTCGACCGGTTCCGCAGCCTGCCCGTGGCCCGGTCCTCGCCGCTGGTCGGCGCCGTGCTGGGCGACTCCGTCCGGTTCTTCGCGGTGATGGTCGTGCTGACCGGCTTCGGCTCCGCGCTCGGCTTCCGGTTCCACGCCGGGGTGCTGTCCATCCTGGCCGGCTACGGCCTGGCCTACCTGTTCTACCTGGGCGTGTGCTGGATCTCGGTCCTGCTCGGCCTGGTCGCCCCCTCGCCCCAGACCGTGCAGGGCATCGCGTTCATCTGGACCATGCCGCTGACCTTCGGCAGCAGCGTCCTGCTGTCCAACACCGCCAGCATGCCCGGCTGGCTCCAGGCGTGGGTCAAGGTCAACCCCGTGACCCACCTGGCCGACGCGGTCCGGGCGCTGACCATCGGCGGCCCGGTCGGCGACAACGTCTGGATCACGCTGGCCTGGACCGCCGGCATCGTGGCGGTCACCTTCCCGGCGGCCATGCGGATGTACGCCCGCCGCGTCTGATTTGTAACGGCGGCGCCCGGCCCCGTCCCGCCCGTCACCCGGCCGGGCACGGGGCCGGCGCCAGCAGGCCTGCCGGGCCGGCCGTGTGCCCCGGTGCGGGGGCGCCGGTCAGGGCGTCAGGGCCAGCGCGTCGGCCCGGCCCAGCCGCCGGCCGCGGGCATAGGCGGCCTCGAACCCGGCCGCGCCCAGCGCCGCCGTCGCGGCCGCCGCCGCCCGGGCCGACTCCAGGCTGACCAGGTTGCGGAACCCCTGCAGCGCGTGGGCCAGGCCCAGCAGCTCCGCCGCCCGGTCCGGCTCGCCCCGGGCGGCGGCCAGCGCCGCGATGCCCTCGACGAGGACGGCCAGGGTCGGGTTGCTGGGCAGGACGATCGCGTCGTCGCTCAGCGCGGCCAGCGCCCGGCGCCTGCCAGCGGGCCGCGTCATCCAGGTCGCCGCGCTGCTCGGCCAGGCAGCCCGATCTTGCTGTAGGCGGTGGCGGCCACGCCGGTCATCTCCAGCCGCCGGGCGCGCGGGCCGATGATCTCCAGCGCCCGGTCCAGGCTGAGCCCCGCCGCGGCCAGGTCCCCGTCGCGGCGGGCCAGCTCGCTCAGCTCGATGTAGCCGGACGCCTCGTCGTCGTGCTCGCCGTAGCGCCCGGCGAAGCCGGTGCCCCGCTCGATCTCGGCCCGGGCGCCCGCCGTGTCCCCGGTCGCGGCCCGGGCGTGGCCGATCTGGATGCTGATCGTCTCGCCCCACTTGGCTGACCAGGCCCTGGTCGATGGCCCGGCCGCGGGCCTGCTCCAGCAGCCGCACCGCCTCGGCGGGCTGGCCGCGGGCCAGCGCCACCTGAGCCATGCCGTTCAGCGCGATGGCCATCGCCCACTGGTCGCCGATCTCCTCGAACGCGGCCCGCCCGGCCGCCATGCTCGCCCCGGCGGCCTCGATCTCCCCGGCGCTGATCGCCAGGAACCCGCCGAACAGCTGCGCCGCCGCACGCCAGCCACGGGTCGGTGCGCTGCGCGATGTCGGCCAGGTTCCGCCGCGCCGCCGCCAGCCGTCCCCGCCGCTGAGCACGGTGATCACCGCCCCGGCCACCACCATCATCGGGTGGCTGCTGGCCGCGGCAATGGCCGGCCACCCGCAGCCCAGGGACCTCTCGCGGCAGCGCCGGGTCCGGGTTGTCCGGCCGGGACTCGCGGATCATCGCGAACAGCACGCACAGCCCGTAGGAGTCCTCCAGCCCGGCCGGCGGGGTGTCGCCGGCCAGCGCGGCCTCGGCCGCCCACTCGGCCGCCTCGTTCTCGTAGTCCCGGATGAGCCAGAACCAGCCCAGCGCCCCGACGAACCGCAGCGCCGTCCGGGCGTCCCCGCTGTCCAGGGCGAACCGCAGCGCGGCGGCGCAGTTGTCGTGCTCGGCGGTCAGCCGGTCCAGCCAGGGCAGCTGCTCGCGGGCCGCGCAGCCGGGGCTCGCCCCGCTCGGCCAGGCTCAGGAAGAACTCCGCGTGCGCGGTCCGGACCCGGTCCGCCTCGCCCGCCTCGGCCAGCCGGTCGGCCGCGTAGGCCCGCACGGTCTCCAGCAGCCGGTACCGGACCTGCGCCTCCCCGGTCGCGGTCACCAGCGACTTGTCGACCAGCGCGGCGATGATGTCGATGATCTCGGCGGGGTCCGGGCCGGGGTCCGGCCCGGCGCCGGCGCAGACCTGCTCGGCGCTGTCCGGGGTCGCCCCGCCGCTGAACACCGACAGCCGCCGCAGCACCGCGCGCTCCGGGTCGTCCAGCAGGTCCCAGCTCCAGTCCACGATGGCCCGCAGCGTCTGGTGCCGGGGCAGCGTGCCCCGGCTGCCCACCGACAGCAGCCGGAACCGGTCATCCAGCCGGTCGGCCACCTGCTCGGCGGTCAGTCCCCGGAGCCGGGCCGCGGCCAGCTCGATGGCCAGCGGGATGCCGTCCAGCGCGGTGCAGATCCGGATCACCGGCGCGACCGTGGCCGGCCCAGGACGAAGCCGGGCCGGACCGCGCCGGCCCGGTCGGCGAACAGCGCGACCGCCGAGAACTGCGCGGCCTCCTCGGCGCTGGCGTCGTCCGGCGGAAGCTGGAGCGAGGGCACCGGGCACAGCGTCTCGCCGGTGACCCCCAGCGGCTCCCGGCTGGTGGCCAGGATGCGCACCCCCGGCGCCTGGGCCAGCACCCGGCCCGCCAGCCAGGCCACCGACCCGACCAGGTGCTCGCAGTTGTCCAGCACCAGGATCAGCTGGCGGGCGGCCAGCGCGTCGGCCAGCCGGTCCAGCGGCTGGCGCGCCCGGCCTCGGCCGGGTCCAGCGGCCAGCTGGCCTCCTGCAGGCCCAGCGCGGTCAGCACCGCCTGCGGCACGTCCAGCGCGTCGCGCACCGGGGCCAGCGGCACGAACCAGATCCCGTCCGGCACCTCGTCGGCCATCCGCCCGGCCGCCTCCACCGACAGCCGGGTCTTCCCGGCCCCGCCCGGCCCGGTCAGCGTGACCAGCCGGGACTCGGCCATCAGCTTGCCGACCCGGCGCAGCTCGTCTTCCCGCCCGACGAAGCTGGTCAGCTGGGCGGGCAGCCGGCCCGGCGCGGTCCCGCCCCGCCCGGCCCGGCGCGCCTCCCGGCCCCGGCCGCCGGCCGCCCGGCGCGGAGCCGGCGGGCTCCGGGTCCCCGCGCAGGATGGCCAGGTGCACGGCGGACAGGCCGGGGGACGGGTCGACGCCCAGCTCGTCGGCCAGCACGCGGCGGGTGTCCTCGTAGGCGGCCAGCGCGTCGGCCTGGCGCCCGGCCGCGTACAGGGCGCGCATGAGCTGGCCGCGCAGCCGCTCCCGCAGCGGGTGGGCGGCGGCCAGCTCCTCCAGTTCCGGCACCAGCTCGCCGCCCCGGCCGGTGGCCAGCTCGGCGTCGAACCGGTCTTCCAGGGCGGCCAGGCGCAGCTCGGTCAGCCGGGTGACCGGCGCGGCGGCGAACGGCGCGGCGGCCACGTCGGCCAGCGCCGGGCCGCGCCAGAGCGCCAGCGCCTCGCGCAGCAGCGCCGCCCCGCCCGCCTGATCGCCCCCGGCCAGCGCGTCCCGGCCGGCCGCGACGAGCTGCTCGAAGGCCTGGGCGTCGACCTGACCGGGCGGCACGGCCAGCCGGTATCCGCCCGGCCCGTGCTCGATGACGTCCCGCCCGGCCGCGCCGCGCAGCCGGGACACCAGCGCCTGGATCGCGTTGGCCGCGTCGGCCGGGCCGTCGCCTTCCCACAGGTCGGCGGTCAGCTGGTCGACCGACACCGGCCGCCCGTCGCTGACCGCGAGCCGGATCAGCAGGCTGCGCAGCCGGGCGCCGCTGACGGCCCGGAGCGTTCCGCTCTCGTCCCGCAGCTCAAGCGGCCCCAGCACGCCGACTCGCACCGTGCCGCCTCCTCCCGCCGGCTCGTGATCAAGCACTCCTGCCATTGTCGCCGAGAACCGTCGCGGCCCGGCCGCTACCGCCGGGGCGGGTCCAGGCGGAGCAGGCGCAGCGCGCGCTCCTGCTCGAAGTCGAGGGCACGGGCGGGCGGCGGGGCGAGCCGGCCGATCCGGCGGCCCAGGTCGGCGACGTCGGCCCGGACCCGGGGGTCGGCCAGCACCCGGATGCCGAACGCCAGCGCGGCCGGGCTGATGTCGTAACGGCGCTCGATGCCGAGCCCCAGCGCCGCCGCGGCCAGGTCAGCCTCGGTGAACTGGCGGTGCCCGGCGCCGGCCGAGGCGGCGGCGCGGCGGCCGGGCCGGGTGCGGGGGAGCAGGCCCAGGGTCTCCCGGTAGCGGAGCATCCGGGGCGAGGTGCCGAGGGCCTGAGCTGCCGCGGTGATACGCATGACGGCGAATCTAACATTCTCTTGTCAGGAAAGCCGGTCTCCGGGTGCGCGGGGCCGGGCCGGTCCCGTAAGTTCGGGTGCGCACGGAGCTAGCCCCGTGTCGGAAGCACAGTCATCCCGAAGGAGTGCGCATGCCCGCAGACGTTCCGTTCAAGGTCGCTGACCTCTCCCTGGCTGACTTCGGCCGCAAGGAGATCCGGCTGGCCGAGCACGAGATGCCCGGCCTGATGGCCGTCCGGGCCGAGTGGGCGCACGAGCAGCCGCTGACCGGCGCCCGGATCACCGGGTCCCTGCACATGACCATCCAGACGGCCGTGCTGATCGAGACCCTGGCGGCGCTCGGCGCGGAGGTCCGCTGGGCCTCGTGCAACATCTTCTCCACCCAGGACCACGCCGCCGCGGCGGTGGCGGTCGGGCCGGACGGCACCCCGGAGCACCCGCGCGGCATCCCGGTGTTCGCCTGGAAGGGCGAGACGCTGGAGGAGTACTGGTGGTGCACCGAGCAGGCCCTGACCTGGCCCGGCCAGCCGGGGCCGAACATGATCCTGGACGACGGCGGCGACGCCACCATGCTGGTGCACAAGGGCGCCGAGTTCGAGGCGGCCGGCGCGGTGCCCGCCCCGGCGGACGACGACTCCGAGGAATGGCAGGTGTTCCTGGGCGTGCTGGCCCAGTCGCTGGCCGCCGACGCGGCCAAGTGGACCGCTGCCGCGGCCGAGGTCAAGGGCGTGACCGAGGAGACCACCACCGGCGTGCACCGGCTGTATGACATGGCCAAGGCGGGCACCCTGCGGTTCCCGGCCATCAACGTCAACGACTCGGTGACCAAGTCCAAGTTCGACAACAAGTACGGCTGCCGCCACTCGCTCGTCGACGGCATCAACCGGGCCACCGACGTGCTGATCGGCGGCAAGGTCGCCGTGGTGTGCGGCTACGGCGACGTGGGCAAGGGCTGCGCCGAGTCGCTGCGCGGCCAGGGCGCCCGGGTCATCATCACCGAGATCGACCCGATCTGCGCGCTGCAGGCGGCCATGGACGGCTACCAGGTGGCCCGGATCGAGGACGTCCTCGACACCGCCGACATCTTCGTCAGCGCCACCGGCAACCTCCACATCATCACCGCCGAGCACATGACCCGGATGAAGCACCAGGCCATCGTCGGCAACATCGGCCACTTCGACAACGAGATCGACATGGCCGGCCTGGCCCGGCTGCCCGGCGTCAAGCGGATCAACATCAAGCCGCAGGTCGACGAGTGGACCTTCCCCGACGGCCACGCGGTGATCGTCCTGTCCGAGGGCCGGCTGCTGAACCTGGGCAACGCCACCGGCCACCCGAGCTTCGTCATGTCCAACAGCTTCACCAACCAGGTCATCGCCCAGGTCGAGCTGTTCACCAAGAGCGAGGACTACCCGCTCGGCGTGCACGTCCTGCCCAAGCACCTGGACGAGAAGGTGGCCCGGCTGCACCTGGACGCGCTCGGCGTCCGGCTGACCACCCTGACCAAGGAGCAGGCCGACTACATCGGCGTCCCGCTGGACGGCCCGTTCAAGCCGGACCACTACCGGTACTGACCGGCGCCGTCGCGTGCGCCCGTGACGCCCGTGCCGAGAGCGCCGACAGCGTCGACGGGGCCGTCTGACGTCGCCGATCCGGGGCTGGCCAGCGCCGGCCTGCCCCGGATCGGCTGGGCGCAGCGCACCATGCCCGTGCTGGCCCGGCTGACCGTCGCGCTGTCCGGCTCCCGGCCGTTCGCCGGGCTGACGGTGGCCGCCTGCCTGCATGTCACGCCCGAGACGGCCGCGCTGGTGCGGCTGGTGACCGCCGGCGGAGGCCGCGTTCATCTCAGTGCCTCTAATCCGCTGTCCACGCAGGATGACATCGCCGCGGCCCTGGCCGCGAGCCCGGGAGTGAGCGTGTGGGCGCGGTCCGGGGTGGATCGCGACGGCTACGACGAGCACCTGCGCCGGGTCCTGGACGAGGCGCCGGACCTGCTCATCGACGACGGCGGCGACCTGATCAACCTGGTCCACGCCGAGCGCCCGGACCTGCTGGCCGGGATCCGCGGCGGCTGCGAGTCGACGTCCACCGGGGTGGCCCGGCTGCGCCGGATGGCGGCCGCCGGGTCGCTGGCCTTCCCGGTGGTGGCGGCCGACGCGTCGGCCACCCGGCGGCTGGTTGACCACCAGTACGGGACCGGGCAGTCGGTGATCGACGGGGTGCTGCGGGCCACCAACACGCTGATGGCGGGCAAGACCGTGGTGGTGGCCGGGTTCGGCCCGTGCGGCAGCGGCGTGGCCGAGCGCGCCCGCGGACTGGGCGCGCAGGTCATCGTCACCGAGGTGGACCCGGTCCGGGCGCTGGCCGCGATCATGGCGGGTTACCGGGTGCTGCCGATGGCCGCGGCCGCGGCGGCGGGCGAGCTGTTCATCACCGCCACCGGCACCCGCGACGTGATCCGGGCCGAGCACCTGGAGGTCATGCGGGACGGCGCCATGCTGGCCAACGCCGGCCACTTCGACGTGGAGATCGACACGGCCGCGCTGGCCGGCCTGGCCGTCGAGGCCAACCTGGCGGTCCGGCCGCACGCCGATGAGTACGTGCTGGCCGACGGGCGGCGGCTGATCCTGCTGGCCGAGGGCCGGGTGGTCAACCTGGTCGCGGCCGAGGGCAACCCGCCCGCCGTGATGGACGTGTCGTTCGGCGTCCAGGCCCTGGCGCTGGCCTGGCTGGCCGGCGGGGAGGCCGGCGGGGAGCCCGGCCGGGAACCCGGGCGTGCACCCCGTCCCCGAGGCGATCGACGCGCAGGTCGCGGGCCTGACCCTGGCCGCGCTGGGCACCGAGGTGGACACGCTGACGGCGGCTCAGCAGCAGTACCGGGACTCCTGGCGGCCAGCCGGGTAAATCGGGCGGACCGGATGGCCGCCCGGTTATGGCACCCTGGGCGATGGACAGCGATGCGCCCGCCTGCCCGCCCTGCCCGTGCTGCCGGGGCTGCGGGACCCGGCGCACCGGGTCAGCCGCCGGGCAGTCTGGTACTGGCGGCTGCGCGCCGTCGCCGACGGCCTGGTGCTGCTGGCCGTGGAGGCGGCCTGGCGCTCGGCACCGGGCCGGGCGCGGGCTGGGCGGTGCGCTCGGGCTGACCGCCGCCGCCGTGGCCGGGTACGCGGTGATCATGCCGCGGTGGCGGTACCGGGTGCACCGCTGGGAGGTCACCGCCGACGCCGTCTACACCCGGACCGGCTGGCTCTCGGTGCACTGGCGGATCGCGCCGCTCAGCCGGATCCAGACCATCGACAGCCACCGCTGGTTCGGGGAGCGGCTGTTCGGCCTGGCCAACGTCACCGCGACGACCGCCTCGGCGGCCGGCCCGGTGCACATCCGCGGCCTGGACCGCGCCACCGCCGACCGGCTGCTGGATGAGCTGACCGCCGCCACCGCCGCGCTGCCCGGCGACGCGACGTGACCGCCGCAGGCCGGCCGCCGGAACCCGAGCCCGTCCCGGCCGAGACTGTTGCCGGGGCCGAGCCCGACTGGCGGTGGCTCAGCCCGCGCAGCCTGGTCGTCCGGCCGGTGACCGACCTGATCCGGCTGCTGCCGGTGCTGATCGGCCTGCTGCTCTTCGGCTCCTCGCGGGGGTCGGGCGGGTACTGGGGCCTGGCTTCGCCGGGCTCGCCATCGCGACCAGCGTCGTCCGCTACTGCACCACCCGGTACCGCATCACCGGCGAGCGGGTCTACCTGCGCCACGGCCTGCTCAGCCAGAAGGTCCTCTCGGTGCCCCGCGACCGCGTCCGCAGCGGTGGACCTGTCCGCCCACGTCGTCTACCGCCTGCTCGGCCTGCGCAAGGTCACCGTCGGCACCGGCCGCAACGACCGGCGCGACGGCAGCCTGCACCTGGACGCCCTCACCCTGGCCGACGCCGAGGCGCTGCGCGCCAGCCTGCTGGCCGGCCCGGCCCGCCCCGGTCTGGCTGGCCCCGGTCTGGCTGGCCCCGGTCTGGCTGGCACCGCCGCTGACGGGACGGCCGCACCGCTGCTGACGGTGCCGCCCCGGTCCGTGCCCGAGCCCGAGCGGGAGCTGGCCCGGCTGGCCCCCGGCTGGGTCCGCTTCGCGCCGCTGACCCTCACCGGCCTGGTCATCGTCGGCGTCGTCGTCGGCACGGCAGCCCAGGTGGTCGACGCCACGCACGTCGACATCACCGCTATCGGGCCGGTGCACCGGCTGTTCATCACGCTCAGCCACGCTGACCCTGGGTGAGCGCGTCCTCGAGGTGGCGCCGCCATCCTGGTCGTGCTGGTCCTGCTGTCGGTGGCCGGGTACGTGGCGCTGTTCTGGAACTTCCGCCTGGTCGACCAGGCCCACCGGCGTGCTGCGGGTGTCCCGCGGCCTGCTGTCCACCCGCACGACCACGATCGACACCCGCCGCCTGCGCGGCGCCGAGATCAGCGAGCCGCTGCTGCTGCGCGCCGCCGGCGGCGCCCGCTGCCTGGCCATCACCACCGGCCTGCGGGTCGGCCATGGCGCCGAGCGCGGCGGCTCGCTGCTGCTGCCGCCCGCCCCGCGCCGGGCCGCCGCCGACGTAGCCGCCGCCGTCCTGCACACAGCGGTCCTGGCCCGCCCCGCCCCCGCCACCCCGCCCGTGATCAGCCCGGCCGAGGTGGCCCGCCGGCGGTGAGCCAGTCGCGGCGGGTCCCGTCCCGGCGTTCGCGGGCCTGGTCCCCGCTCCCGAGGGCGGGCTGGCCGCCCTGACCGGCCTGCTGACCGGCGACCTGGTCCGGCACGGCCCGGCCGCCCGGCGGCGCCGCTACGTCCGCGCCGTCGGCGGTGCCGCCGCGCTGGCCGCGGGCTGCCCTGGCGGCCTGGGCGGCTGGCGTCCTGCCGGCTGGGCCGCGCTGGCCTCGCTAGTCCTGCTGCCGCTGGCCGCCGCGCTGGCCGCCGACCGCTACGCCAGCCTCGGCCACCGGCTGGACGGCGGCTGGCTGGTCACCCGCACCGGCAGCCTGGTCCGGCGGCGCAGCGTCCTGTCCGCCGACGGCATCATCGGCTGGCGGATCCACCAGAGCTGGTTCCAGCGCCGCCAGGGCCTGGTCTCCCTGGCCGCCACCACGGCAGCGGGCCGCCAGGACTACGTCGCCCACGACATCCCGGCCGCCGTCGCCCTCGACCTGGCCACGGCCGCCACACCCGGCCTCATCAGCCCCTTCCGAGGCGGCTGAGCGCGCGATTCTTCGTGATCGTGACCGTTTTTCCGCTGGTTCTGCCGGACAAACGGTCACGATCATGGTCGAAACATTTCCGGCGCGCCGGTAAAGCGCCATTCGGGCCGCCACTCGCAGCCCGCCGGGCGCTGCGGGCGTGGCCGGGCCACACCCTCGATGGGCAGGGCCAGGCGCAGCGCTCGGACTGCGGACAGTCCGAGCCGCTCGGACCCGTGCCGCACTCGCGGCAGGCACGCCCGGCGTCTCCCGGCCCCTGACGGCACCCGGCGTTACGCTGGCCCTATGGCTGCCGCTCCTCTCCCCGACATGCATGAGGACCCGGAGGATCCCCGGGTGATCCTGCGGGACCTGCCCGAGCGCGAGCGGGATTACTGGCTGGCGCAGTACCGGGAGGCGCTGGAAGCGGCCAGGGACCCGGCCGGGTACCCCCGGCTGCAGATGATCCTGCGCGTGGGGCACCTGATGACCATCGCGTGCAACAGGCCCGGCTACTACGAGGCGATGGAGGCAGCCCGGAACGGCACTGAGTCGGGCATCCCGGCCGAGGACGTGTTCCCGGACTGGGACGAGCGGCTTGAGGCGGCGCGCGCCGCGAGGACGTGACGTACCGGGTCGAGTTCCAGCCGCGGGCCTTACGGCAGCAAGCGCGCGATTTTCATGATCCGTGACCGTTTTTCCGCTGGTTCTGCCGGACAAACGGTCACGATCATGGTCCGAAACATTTCCACGCGCCGGTAACGCGCGATTCGGCCGCCACTCGCAGCCCGCCGGGCGCTGCTAGCCGGGCGCTGCTAGCCGGGCGGGGTGAAGCCGTAGGCGGGGCGGGCGGGCTCGGGCTCGCCGGACGCCGTCCAGGCTCCGGGCGGGGCGGGAGGTGCGGGCACGCCGGGTGGGAGCAGGCCAGAGGGCGGCGCGGACGCGGTCGGCGGCGCCAGCGCGGTAGCCGAGGCGGGCACGGCGGGCGGGGCCGCGCGGCCGGCGGGGCGGGCACGGTCTGGGTGCCGGGCATGGCCCACGCGGCGGGGGCGGCCGGGTCGGGGACGGGCGGGGCGCCGGGGGTGCCCCAGGGGCCGGCGGCGCGCTCGGCCTGCTGCAGGAAGCGCTGCTGGGCGGCCAGGCGGGCGGCGGCCTGGTGGCGGCGCACGGCCAGCACGGCGGACAGGTAGGCGGCGGGCGGGGTGCCGGGCGGGGGCGGGGGGCTGACCTGGGCTGCCGTGGCCTGGGCAGCTGGAGGCCGAGGTTGGCGCGGGCCGCTCGGTGAGCTGGTAGTAGCGGCGCAGGTAGCTGCTGGCCGCCTCGGCTGTCTGGTCGGACAGGCCGGCGGTCTCGGCCACCTGCGCCCAGCCCGCCAGCGGCGGCGGCACGGCGGCGAACACGGGGGCCAGGCCCGGCCGGGGCGGCATCCGCTCCTGGATCACGTACGTGCCGGCGAACATGTCGCCGAGGCGCTTGCCCCGGACGGAGACGATCGACAGGAACAGGCCGACCGGCGCCCCGATCAGGCTCCAGATCTCGATGGCCCCGGTGAGGGCCCGGACCAGGGCCTGGCGGAACCGGATCGGGCCGCCGTCGTCGCTGATCACCCGCAGGCCGAGGGCCATCTTGCCGAGCGTCCGGCCCCGGCTCAGCGTCTCGAACACGACCGGGTACCCGACGATGGCCAGCACGAAGGAGGTGGTGAACACGGCGGCCAGGACCGCCTGGTCGCTGGTCCGCAGCACCGAGAAGATGATGATCAGGACCACGGCCAGGGACGCCAGCTGGACCAGCATGTCGATCAGCAGGGCGCCGATGCGGCTCGGGTACTGGGCGCACGGGATGTCCAGGACAACGGCCTCGCCGGACACGAGTTCCGTCATCGGGGGCGCCTCCTGACCCGGCGCCGCGCGGCACGGCTGCCGGGCCTAGGGTACCGATACCCGGCGGTAGTCTCCTCGGGTGGACGTAGACGCGTTCGTCGCCGCGCACCAGCCCGAGTGGGACCGCCTCGACTACCTGGTGCGGCGTCGGCGGAGGCTGTCCGGCGCGGAGGTCGATGAGCTGGTCAGCAGCTACCAGCGGGTGACCACGCACCTGTCCGAGCTGCGCAGCGGCGGGCATGACCCGGCCCTCACGGCCATGCTGTCCACCCGGCTGGCCCGCGCCCGGTCGGCGATCAGCGGTGCCCACGCGCCCGCCTGGCGCAGCGTCGGCGCGTTCGTCGTGACCGGGTTCCCGGCCATGGCCTACCGCCTCCGGTGGTGGTGGCTGGCCACTGCGGCCGCGTCGCTGGCCTTCGCCCTGATCTACGGCTGGTGGGTCGTCCGGTCGCCGGCCGTGCAGGCCAGCCTGGCGTCCAAGTCGGAGGTCCGGGACCTGGTCAACCACCAGTTCCGCAACTACTACTCGCAGTTCCCGTCGTCGGCGTTCGCCTTCCGGGTGTGGAGCAACAACGTCTGGGTGGCGGCCGAGGCGCTGATCTTCGGCGTGCTGCTCGGCGTGCCGACCCTGCTGGTCCTGGTGTCCAACTCGGAGAACCTGGGCGTGGACGGCGGGCTGATGATCGCGCACGGCAAGACCGCCGAGTTCTTCGGGCTCATCCTGCCGCACGGCATGCTGGAGCTGTCGGCGGTGTTCCTGGCCGCCGCGGCCGGGCTGCGGCTGGGCTGGTCGATCATCGACCCGGGGCCGCGGCCGCGGGGGCGGGCGCTGGCCGAGGAGGGCCGGGCCACGGTGACGATCGCGCTCGGCCTGATCGTGGTGCTGCTGGTGTCGGGGGTGATCGAGGCGTTCGTCACGCCGTCGCCGCTGCCGACCTGGGCGCGCATCCTGGTCGGCGCGGTGGCCGAGGCCGCGCTGCTCAGCTACGTGCTGATCCTCGGCCGCCGGGCCGAGCGGGCCGGGGCCTCGCCGGACATGTCCGAGGTCCCCGACTTCGCCCCCGTGGCTGGCTGAGCAGCATGCTGGCGCCCGTGGCCGTCCTGGCGTCGGCCCGATAGCCGTCGGCTGGCCAGGCCCACAGAAATAGCTATACTTATAGCCATGTCGCTCGCGGAACAGATGCCTCTGGCCGACGTCAAGAACCGGCTCTCGGAAGTCGTCGACCGCGTTGAGCGAGAGCACGGCCGTGTCGTCATCACCAGGCACGGCCATCCCGCCGCCGTCGTCATCAGCGTCGAGGACCTGGAATCCCTGGAAGAAACCCTGGACGTCATGGACAGCCCCGCGCTCCTCGGCGACATCCGCGAGGCCCTGATCGAACTCGGCACCGCAAGCGCGCCCGTTATGAGCAAGGCCGAAGCGCTCCGCCTCATCGCCGACCGGTGAGCGCGGACGACTACGCCATCGCCCGGACCGCCCCCGCCCGGCGCGCGCTCAGGCGACTGCCCGGGAAGGTCGCCACAGCGACGGTGGAGTTCCTCTATGGATCGCTGGCCGCCAGCCCGCACCGGGTCGGGAAGCCCCTCAGGCTGGGGCTCAGCGGACTGCACAGCGCACGCCGGGGCGACTACCGGGTGATCTACCGCATCAGCGAGCAGGAACGCCGCGTGGAGGTCGTGGCCATCGAGCACCGCTCCGACATCTACCGGCCGCGCCAGCTCTGACGGCTTCGCCCCGCCCTCGCTGGAGGCGGCCCTTCTGACGCCGCTGCGCAGCTGGGGCCGCCCGCCTCGAACGGGCCGGCCCGCTCACAGCTGCCCGGCGGCCTTGAGCCGCAGGTAGGCGTCGGCCAGCGCGGACGGCAGCCGGTCCGGCGGCGCGTCCACCACGTCCACCCCGCGACGGCGCAGCAGCGTGCTGATCCGCGCCCGCTCGGCCTGCGCCCGCAGCGCGGCCCCGGCCCCGTACACCGCCTCGGCGTCGCCCCGCTCCGCCGCCATCTCGGCCAGCCGGGGATCGGCGACCGCCGCGATCAGCAGCCGGTACCGGGCGGCCAGCAGGGGGATGCGGGGCAGCAGGCTTCCGGCCAGCGCGGCCGGGTTGAGGTCGGTCAGCAGCACCACCAGGCAGCGCTGCCGGGCCGCCGCCAGCACCGCGCTGGCCATCACCCCGTAGTCCGGCTCGGTCAGCTCGGCTTCCAGCCCGGCCATGGCGCTGGTCAGCGAGGCCAGCAGGGTACCCCGGCCCGCGCCCATGACCTGCGCCCGGACCCGCCGGTCGGCGGCGATCAGGTCGACCCGGTCGCCCG
Organism: uncultured Actinomycetota bacterium; assembly: GCA_963731085.1. GTDB lineage: Bacteria > Actinomycetota > Actinomycetes > Streptosporangiales > Streptosporangiaceae > DASUBV01. The sequence continues at coordinate 56,028 of CAVSUF010000014.1, read as the reverse complement.
CCCGGGAGGCCAGCGCGGCCAGCAGCAGGGCGGCGTCCATCGACGTATCGAGCCGCGGCAGCCCGGCCACCCGGCCGGCGAGGTCCGGCCGGTGTCGAGGACCAGGATGATGCGCCGGTCCCGCTCGGGCCGCCAGGTCCGCACCAGCACCTCGGTCCGCCGGGCCGACGAGCGCCAGTCGATGGACCGGACGTCGTCGCCGATCACGTACTCGCGCAGCGAGTCGAACTCGGTGCCCTGGCCGCGGAGCATGCTGCGGTGCTGGCCGTCTAGCTGCCGTAGCTGGGCCAGCTTCTCGGGAAGATGCCGTCGGGAGAGGAACGGCGGCAGCACCCGGACCGTCCATGGAGCCAGGCGGCTGCCCTGTCGGCCGGCCAGGCCGAGCGGTCCGAGCGAGCGGACGGTCACCAGGCCGGCGGCCCGGTCCCCGCGGCGCCCGGGCACCAGCACGGTCGTGATCGTGACCTGGCCGCCGCCGGGGATGAACACCGCCGCCCGGTCCGGCCGTGCCCCGGCGCTGGGCGGCCAGGCGTCGCGGACCACGCCCCGCACCGCCTGGCGGCCCGGGTTGGCGATGGTCACCCGCACCGTGGCCGACTGGCCGAGCAGGACCCGGGTGTCGCCCGCCCGGCTGACCCGCAGCCGCCGGACGCTGCCCGCCAGCACGCAGTCGGCGATGATCCCGGCGGCGATCAGCCCGTCGGCCGCGGCCAGCGCCGGGATGCTGCGGAACGCGATGGCGGCCAGCGTGGCGACGAGCGCGGCCAGGGCGGCCCGGCCGGTCAGCGCCATCGGGCCGCTACCTCGGCACCGGGACGGAGGCCAGCACGCCCTCCAGCACGCCGTCGGCGGTGACGCCCTCCAGTTCCGCCTCGGGGCGGACCTGGAGCCGGTGCCGGAAGGTCGGCCGGGCCAGCGCCTTCACGTCGTCGGGGGTCACGTAGTCGCGGCCGGACAGCCACGCCCAGGCCCGGCTGGTCGACAGCAGCGCCGTGGCGCCGCGCGGCGACACGCCCAGCTGGAGCGACGGCGAGTGCCGGGTGGCCCGGCACAGGTCGACGATGTAGGCGGCGATCTCCGGGGCGATGTGCACCCGGGTGACCGCCTGCCGGGCCGCGTCCAGGTCGGCCGCGCCGGCGACCTCGCGCAGGCCGGCCGCGCGCAGGTCGCGCGGGTCGAACCCGGCCGCGTGCCGGGTCACGATGCCGATCTCGTCGCCCCGCTCGGGCAGCGGCACCGTCAGCTTGAGCAGGAACCGGTCGAGCTGGGCCTCGGGCAGCGGGTAGGTGCCCTCGTACTCGACCGGGTTCTGGGTCGCGGCGACCAGGAACGGCACCGGCAGCGGGCGCGGCGTCCCGTCCACCGACACCTGCCCTTCCTCCATGGCCTCCAGCAGGGCGGCCTGGGTCTTGGGCGGCGTCCGGTTGATCTCGTCGGCCAGCAGCAGGTTGGTGAAGACCGGACCCTCGCGGAACTCGAACCGGGCGGTCCGCGCGTCGTAGACCAGGGACCCGGTGACGTCACCGGGCATCAGGTCGGGGGTGAACTGGATCCGCTTGCTGGTCAGGGACATGGCCGCGGCCAGCGCCCGGACAAGCAGGGTCTTGGCCACGCCGGGGACGCCTTCCAGCAGCACGTGGCCCTGGCACAGCAGGGCCACCACCAGGCCGCTGACCACCTGGTCCTGGCCGACGACGGCCTTGGCCACCTCGGCCCGCACGGCGCCCAGCGGCGCCCGCAGGTCGGTGGCCGGGCGCGGGACTGGTCCGGGCGGCGTGTCCGTGGCGGGTGGCGCGGTGTTCCGTGGCGGGCGGGGCGGGCGGTGATCCGGGCGGGGCGGCATCAGCCGGGTACGGTCCGGCGGGCGGACCCTGCGGCCACGGGCCGGGGCTGGTGCCACCCGGCGCCAGGCCGGCCGGGTTCTCGGCGTTCACTGCCTCAGTACCTCTCCTTCCAGGGCGTCCAGGTCGCCGGCCAGCGTGACCAGCGCCATGTCGCTGTCGGGCGCGGCTCCGTAGAGCAGGTTGGCGAGCCGGGCCGCATCCAGTGTGGACCGCGCGGCCAGCGCGGCGGTCACGGCCTCCGGCGCAGCGCCCGCGGGCAGGCCCACGGCCGGGGCCAGCCGGGTCAGCGCGGACGCGCGGAGCGTAGCCGCCACCCGGTCCCGGGCGCGGCGGGACCGGTACAGCCGGGCGTGCCCCTCGACGGTCTCCGAGGCCCGCACCACGACCGGCAGCCGCTCGGTGATCAGCGGGCCGAGCCGCCGCGCCCGCCACAGCGCGGTGAGCAGCAGCGCCACGGCCAGCTGGGCCGCGACCAGGCGGGCGACCAGCGGGACCAGGCTGGACGTCGACGGGGGAGCGCCGCCGGAGCCGGTCAGGCCCGGCCCCGGCACCAGCCAGGTGACCCGGCCCGCCGTGCTCAGCAGGTTGATGGCCAGGGCCGCGTCGCCCTGCCGGGGCAGGCCGGCGTTGGTCAGCGGGGCGCCGGTGCTGAGCACCGTGACCAGCCGCCCGGCCGACCGGAAGCGGACCAGGCTGGGCTGCCCGCCGGCCAGGTAGCAGCGGGCCGCCCCGGCCAGCGGCCCGCCCGGCGCCGCGGCCCCGGGCGCGGTGGCCAGGCCCGGGCCGCCCAGGTCGGCCGGGCCGGCCAGCGCGGCGGCGGGCAGGGAGCAGCCCGGGGCCACGACGGTCACCCCCGCGCCGGCGGTCAGCGTCAGGCCCGGCGCGAGGGCACGCAGCGTGGCCTGGTCCGGCTCGATGATGACCAGGTCGGCGCGGGTCCGGCCGAGCGACCGGAGCCCGGCCGGGCTCAGCAGGCCCGGGCTGGTGATCACCAGGGTGGTGCCCGGCCCGGCGGCGCTGACGGCGTCCGGCACGGTGGTCACGGTCCGCGTCAGGTGGCCGCGCCCGGCCAGGATGTCGGTGATGGCCCGGGCGCCGGACGGCCCGGTGTCCTGCGGGCTGAGGTAGCCGGCCACCGCGGGCGACGGGTGCAGCAGGGCCGCCGCGACGGCGGTCAGCACGACGAACAGGGCGACGCCCAGGACCGGCCGCCACTGGCGCCGCCAGGCCGGGCCGGGCGCCGCCGGGCCGGCTCGCGGTGACGCTGGCCCGAGCCGCGCTGTCCGTGGCGGCACCGGCTGGAACAGCGCCGGCTGGGGCAGCGCCGGCTGGGGCAGCACCGGCTGGGGCAGCGCTGTCCGTGGCGGCACTGTTCGCGGCAGGCGGGGTCACCGTGCTCACCGGGCGCCCGGCCCCCGCTGGCCCGCGCCCGCCGGCTCCGGTGCGAGCCCGGCGGTCACCGAGGCCACCCGGGCCGACCGGATCGCCTCGTCCAGGTCGCGGACCTGCTCGTAGCCCGCGCGGGTGCCGGCCCGGTCGCCGTAGCGGATGTCGTCGAACAGCCGGGCGGCGGCGTCCAGGCGGCCCGGGCCGCCGGGCAGCGCACCCGGCGGCAGCGCCACGGCGGCCTCGGCGGCCAGCTCGGTGGCCGTACGGCCGGGCCGTGGCGGCACGATGCCGCGCTGCTCCAGGTCCACGGCGATGGCCCGCACGCGCTCGATGACCGCCGCCGCGAAGTCACCCGCCGTGGCCAGTCGCTCGGCGTTGCGGCGGTGCTCGGCGGCGCTGAGCGGACGGTCGCCCAGCACGCCGGCGGGCGCGCTCCGGGCCGCCCGCCGGGCCGGCCCCACCCACCAGGCGGCCAGGGCCGCGGCGGCCAGGGCCACGACGACAACCACGGCCACGCCCCCGACGGGGACGTGGCCGTGGCCGTTGAACAGTCGGTTCAGCCACCGGATGACCGCGCCGGTGGCCCGGCTCAGCCAGGACGGCCGGTAGATGGACCGGGCCAGTTCCTGGCGGGCGAGCCGCTGCGCGGGTATCCGGTGAATCCCGGGCGGTCGGCCCGAGATCACCACGCCGGCGGCGCGCCAGCGGCGACGGGCGCCGCGCCCGCCGCCGGCGCCCGCCAGAGGGCGTCGAACTCCGGGTCGCTCATCGGCTGGCCGGTCGCCGCGTTCCGCAGGGTCAGGTCCAGGCCCTCGGTGCGCATCCGCAGGTCCATGTAGAGCAGTGACAGCACCCCGGCCAGCACCGGCCGGGTCAGCGCGCCGGCGACGATGCTGCCGATGCCGCCGACCACGATGGCCGCCGCCGACGACCCGAACGAGCTCGTGAAGCCGCCGCCCAGCGCGAGCTGCACGACCCCGAACGGGATCTCCAGGACGAACGCCGCGATCCCCACGATGAGCCCGGTCAGGATCAGGATGCCGAACAGCCGCCAGAAGCTGTTCCGGGTGACCTGCCAGGATCGCCGCATGGCCTCGGTCGGCGGGATCCGCTCCAGCACCGTGACCGGCGCGGACAGGGCCAGCCGCACGCCGACGAAGATGGCCAGGCAGTAGGTGGCGATGCCGCCGATGACGCCCCAGGCCACGGCCAGGCCGCCCAGGTGGACGACATTCAGCAGGATCAGGATGCCCGCCCACGGGATCAAGATGGCGACAGCCAGCAGGAACTCCAGCAGCGGCGACGCCGAACACGGCACCAAGCCGGCCCCGGGCGTGCTCCCACGCCTCGCCCATGGTGAGCCGCTGGCCGAGTGCTCCGCGCGCCACCACCATGGTCAGCAGTCCGGTCAGGACCAGGTCGGCGATGATGGCCAGAGCCAGGTGACGACCAGCAGCAGCCCGGCGTCGCCGATGAAGCCGAATATCTGGCCCGAGCTGAAGGTGTTGTTCTGGATGCTGTTGAGCGCATTGTTGAAGCTGGCGGAAAGGACCAGGCTGATCGCGGTGGTGATAACGCCGGCAATGCCCAGGACGACCGCGGACAGGCCGACGGTGGCGAGCGGGTTGCGGCGGATGGCGGTGATCGCGCCGTTCAGGATGTCGCCCAGGCCGAGTGGCCGCAGCGGGATGCCGCCGGGCTGCGGAGCCCCGGCGGTGTCCCAGCCGGGACCGCCGTAGCGCGGGGGCTGCTGGCCGTACCCGGGCGGGGGCTGCTGCCCGTACCCGGGCGGGGGCTGCTGCCCGTATCCGGGCGGCGGCGGGGCCTGGCCGAACGGCGGTGCCTGCCCGCCGCCGGGCGGGCCGTACCCGGGCGGCGGTGGCGGCGGCTGCTGCCCGTATCCGGGTGGCGGCTGCTGGCCGTATCCGGGTGGCGGCTGCTGGCCGTAGCCCGGCCGCGGGCCCGGCGGGCCGTATCCGGGCGGCGGGGGCTGCTGGCCGTACCCGGGCCGGGGCGGCTGCTGCCCGTAGCCGGGCGGTGGCGGCTGCTGGTCGGGCGGCGGCGGCGGCTGCTGGCCGTATCCGGGCGGGGGCTGCTGGCCGTGGGACGCGCGGGCCGCCTGCTGGCCGTACCCGGGCGGCGGCGCCTGCTCGCCGTAGCCGGGCGGCGGCTGCTGGCTGTGCCGGCCGGCCGGGGCGCCTGCTCGCCGTAGCCGGGCTGCGCTCCGGGCGGCTGCGCTCCGGACGGGGCGCCGGGCGGCCGGGCTCCGCGTGACTGGGCACCGGGCGGGCGGGCGCCGGACGGGCTGGGGCCGTAGCCGGGCCGGTAGCTGGTCTGCGTCGGCTGGTCCCCGAAAGCAGGGCCGGGCGGCGTCGCGGACGGCCCGCCGTACGCCGGCGACCCGTTGTCACCCGGCTGGTCAGCCGGGCGCGAAGCTCGCTGGCTCGGATCGCCCCCCCAGGGCGTGTGCTCAGTCATGTGTGCTCCCTGGCGGCCGCGCCGCGGTCGCCTCCCGTTGGATGAACCGGCGCCGCCGCCGGTCCGGCCTTCATAGTTCCATGCGCATACTTCCATGACGCCGGGCCAAAAGCGGGCCAAGTGCCCGCGCGAATGCGCTGAATTACCGCGAGTCCGCTACGGCGGCCCGGCTGGCGGGCCGCCGTTATGCGCCTATTCAACGGCAAACCGGCGGGTTCCATGTGACGTGACTTACCAGCGCCTTACCAGCCCGGCCTCGCCATCCGGGGGCGAGCGACGCACACTCGTGGGGTGAGCATTCCCGCACTGCGCTGGTCGGCCGCCGGGCGCCCCGGCCATCGAGCTGCTGGACCAGACCCGGCTGCCCGCGCAGGAGACGGTCATCTCCTGCGCCGACGTCCCGGCGCTGGTGGACGGCGATCCGCCGGCTGGTGGTCCGCGGGGCGCCGCTGCTGGGGCTGGCCGGGGCCTACGGCGTGGCCCTGGCCGCGCTGCGCGGGGACGACGTCCGCGGCCGCCGCGGCCGCTGCTCGCGCCGCCCGGCCCACGGCGGTCAACCTGGCCTGGGGCGCGGGCCGGGCGCTGGCCGCCTGGGAGGCGGCGGCGCGGCCGGCATGCCGCGCTGGCCCAGGCCGCGGGCCATCGCGGCGGCCAGGACGCCGCGGCCAGCGCCGCCATCGCCGCCGCACGGGCTGAGCCTGGTGCCCGCCCGGCGCCCGGATCCTGACCCACTGCAACACCGGGCGGCTGGTCTCGGCCGGGGCGGGGACCGCGTTCGCGGTCATCCTGGCCGCGCACCGGGCCGGGCGGCTGGCCCGGCTGTGGGTGGATGAGACCCGGCCGCTGCTGCAGGGCGCCCGGCTGACCGCCTGGGAGGCCCGCCAGGACGGGCATCCCGCACGCCGTGCTGGCCGACGGCGCCGCCGCCGCGCTGATGGCGGCGGGCCAGGTGGACCTGGTCATCACCGGTGCCGACCGGATCGCCGCCGACGGCAGCGTGGCCAACAAGGTCGGCACCTACGGCCTGGCCGTGCTGGCCCGCCACCACGGCGTGCCGTTCGTGGTGGCGGCGCCGGTGTCCACGGTGGACCTTGCCACCCCGGACGGGGCCGCCATCCCGGTCGAGCAGCGAGCCGCCCGGCGAGGTCACCGGGATGGCCGGCCAGCCGGTCGCGCCGGCCGGGACGGCGGCCTAGAATCCGGCCTTCGACGTGACCCCGCCGTCCCTGATCACCGCCATCGTCACAGAACGGGGGGTCCTGCAGCCGGTCACTGCGGGTAATCTGCGAGTCCTGGGCGCGGGACAAGGGCACATCTGCCGATCCCCGGGCCGCCGCCGACGTGGAACGATGAGGACTATGAAAGGTCGCGTGCTGGTCGTCGATGACGACGCCGCCCTTGCCGAGATGCTGGGAATCGTGCTGCGGGGCGAGGGATTCGAGCCAACTTTCGTCGCCGACGGGGACAAGGCCATGGACGCGTTCCGCGACACCAAGCCCGACCTGGTGCTGCTGGACCTGATGCTGCCGGGCATGGACGGCATCGACGTGTGCCGTCAGATCCGCGCCGAGTCCGGCGTGCCGATCGTCATGCTCACCGCCAAGAGCGACACGGTCGACGTGGTGCTCGGCCTGGAGTCCGGGGCCGACGACTACATCGTCAAGCCGTTCCAGTCCAAGGTGCTGATCGCCCGGGTGCGGGCGCGGCTGCGCCGGACCGATGACCCGGCACCGGAGATGCTGACCATCGGGGACGTGACCATCGACGTGGCCGGCCACGCGGTGCGCCGGGGCGGCGAGCCGATCAGCCTCACCCCGCTGGAGTTCGACCTGCTGGTCGCGCTGGCCCGCAAGCCGCGCCAGGTGTTCACCCGGGAGGTCCTGCTGGAGCAGGTCTGGGGCTACCGGCACGCGGCCGACACCCGGCTGGTCAACGTGCACGTCCAGCGGCTGCGGGCCAAGATCGAGAAGGACCCGGAGCGGCCGGAGATCGTGGTCACGGTCCGCGGCGTCGGCTACAAGGCGGGACCGGGCTAGCTCGCGCCCGTGCTGCAGCGGATGAGCATCAGCAGATGAGAGGCGCAGTCGCCGGGGGACCGGCGGCCGGATGGCGGGGCAGCCCAGCTGCCCGGTACCTGGCTGCCCGGGCCCGGTGGCTGGCCCGGCTGGCGTTCCGGCTGCGCCGCCGCGGCGGCGGGCGTGCTGGTGCGGCTGGGCGACCAGTGGCGCCGGTCGCTCCAGCTGCGGGTGATCACCGCCACCTTCGTGGTGTCCTGCCTGGTCGTGCGTCGTGCTGGGCTTCGTGCTCATGCAGGAGATCGCGCAGAACATCGTCACCAGCAAGGAGAACATCCGCCGCAGAACGTCACCTCGGTAGGCCTGGCCGTAGCCCAGGACACCGCGAACGTGCGGCGCGATCCCGGGCACCGACGCCAGGCAAGCTCATGTACGGGATCGTGTCCCGGCTCCAGGCCACCGCCAGCAGCTCGGGCACGGACTACGCGGTGTTCGTCACGCTGCCGTCGTCCTACCAGGGACCGCCGGTGTTCAGCGGCGGCGCCTCGGTCGGCTTCGCCGGGGCGCCCCCGCCGCCGCCCGCCGCGCTGGTCGCGCGAGGTCGAGACGGAGAACCGGCTGAGCGGCGGCACGTGCGGTTCGTGCCCGCGCCCGATGAGCCTGGCCGGGCAGCCGGCGACGCCGGGCCTGGTCTACGGCGCCCCGTTCGGCAGCGTCTACCAGCTGTACTACTACTTCCCGCTGACCGCGAGCAGACCAGCCTGGCCCAGGCCCAGCGGACCCTGCTGCTGGTCGGGCTGGCCGTCGTGGTCCTGCTGGCCGGGATCGCCTGGCTGGTGACCCGCTGGGTGGTGATCCCGGTCCGGCTGGCCGCGCGCGGCGCGCTGCGGCTGTCGACGGGGAACCTGGACGAGCGGATGGTCGGTCCGCGGCTCCGACGAGCTGGCCGCCCTGGCCACGTCGTTCAACCAGATGGCGGCCAGCCTGCAGGAGAAGCTGCGGCGAGCTGGAGGACCTGTCCCAGGTGCAGCGGCAGTTCGTCTCGGACGTCTCGCATGAGCTGCGCACCCCGCTGACGACGATCCGGATCGCGGCCGACGTCCTGTTCGCCGCCCGGGACGACCTGACCGCCGCGCCCGCCCGGTCGGCCGAGCTGCTGCAGAGCCAGCTGGAGCGGTTCGAGTCGCTGCTGACCGACCTGCTGGAGATCAGCCGGTACGACGCCAACGCGGCCACCCTGGACGCCGAGCCGGTGGACATCTGCGACGTGGCCCGGCAGTCCGCCGACGTGGCCCAGCAGCTCGCCGAGCGGCGCGGCACCAAGATCGAGTTCCGGCTGCCCGCCGAGCCCTGCATCGCTGAGGTGGACCGCCGCCGGGTCGAGCGGATCCTGCGCAACCTGCTGGTTAACGCCGTGGAGCACGGCGAGAACCGGGAGGCCGTCGTGACCGTGGCCGGCCGACTCGGCCGCCGTCGCGGTCGCGGTCCGGGACTTCGGCGTGGGCCTGCGCCGGGGCGAGGAGCAGCTGGTCTTCGACCGGTTCTGGCGGGCCGACCCGGCCCGCGCCCGGACCACCGGCGGGACCGGCCTGGGCCTGTCCATCGCGCTGGAGGACGCCCGGCTGCACGGCGGCTGGCTGGAGGCCTGGGGCGAGCAGGGCCGCGGCTCGGTGTTCCGGCTGACCCTGCCCCGGGTGGCGGGCGAGCGAGCTGGTCGGCTCGCCCCTGCCGCTGGAGCCCGGCACCGGCGACGTGGAGGCCGTGACCGCCGGCCTGGCCCTCGAACTGCCGGGCCCGGACATTCCCGCCGCGCTGCCGCCGCGGCGCCGGAGCCGTCCGACGGGCTGGCCGCCCTCCGCGCCCTGCCAGACCCCGGCCCAGCCCCGGGCAGCCCAGCCCCGGTCAGCTCAGCCCCGGACAGCCAGCGCCGGTCAGCCAGCCCCGGTCAGCTCAGCCCGGTCAGCCAGCCGGACAGCTGCGCCGGAGCCAGCCGGACAGCTCAGCGCCGGACAGCCCAGCCCCGGACCGCGCCGTTCCCGGCAGCGAGGTCCGGGCCGGTGGCTAGGCCGCGCGCCGCCGGCCGCCTGCTGGCCGGGACGGCGCTGCGGCCGTGGCCGTCGGCGGGCTGCGCGGCGGTGCCGACGTCGGGCGCGCCGCGGGCGGTGACCGGCGCGACCAGCCAGGTGCAGCAGTTCGTGCAGCCGATCCCGCCGCTGCCCCAGCACGGGCTGGAACCCGGCCGAGGTGGTGCAGGGCTTCCTGGCCGCCAGCGCCAGCTTCTCCGGCAACCACGCCGCGGCCCGCCGGTTCCTGACCCCGGCGGCCCGCAAGACGTTCCGGCCGCAGCTGGGCGGTGACCGTGGTCAGCGGCCAGCCGCTGATCTCGACCAAGCCGTTCGGCCCGCCCAACCAGGGTGACTCCGACGTCCTGGCCAGGTCACGGTCAGCGGCCAGCAGGTGGCCACGATCAGCGACATCGGCCAGTACTTCGACAACCCCGGCCCGCACACTACGTGTTCGAGCTGGAAAGACCAAGAGCAGCGACGAGTGGCTGATCACCACGCTGCCGCAGAACGCGCCGCTGCTGCTCACCCAGGACAACTTCGACGAGGTCTACCAGCCGCGCAACCTGTACTTCTGGTCCGCCCAGGCGACCGTCGCTGGTGCCTGAGCCGGTGTTCGCGCCGCAGCAGGACACGTTTGCCGACGTGGCCACCAACCTGGTCAACGCGCTGCTGCGGACCAACCAGGACCGGCGGACGGCCAGGACCAGCCCAGACCTGGCTGGCCGCGGCCACGCTGACCAGCTTTCCGCCCGGCACCACGCTGATCGGGCAAGGTGGCGCATCTCCGGCTCGGCCGCCGTGGTGAACCTGGGCGGGGCCGCGGCCCGGGCCGACCCCGGCCTGCTGCAGCAGCATGGCCGACCAGCTGGTCACCACGCTGACCAGCACGTCCTACGGCGAGGCCGCCGATCGCCAGGTCGGTCGAGCTGGAAGTCAACGGGCAGGTCCGCGACACCGGCGCCCAGCCCGGCAGCTACGTCGAGCAGCTGCCCGCGTCGGCGGGCGGCGCGCCGCTGTACTACCTGGCCGGCGGCGGCCAGTCGGCCGGGTCGGTCAGCACCTGGACCGGCTCGTCCGGCCAGGCCATCCGCAACCCGGCCGGCCGCGGCCAGATCCCCTTCAGCCAGGTGGCGGTCTGGTCCGGGCTGCCCCAGCCGAGCGAGTCGGCCCAGGGCGCCCCGGTGTCGCTGCAGGACGAGCAGCTCGCGGGCACGGTGCCGAGCGGCCGGGGCTGCGGCATCTACTACGGCCCGCTGGCGGGCACGGCCCCGCTGGCCCTGCGGCGTGCTGCCCGACGCCGCCTCCGGGCCGTGCACATCGGTGAGCTGGGACAGCCGCTGGCAACATCTGGGCCGTGACGGCCGACGGCATCTGGGTGCTGCCGTCCGGCGGCCGCGTCGCCGGTGTCGGTCAGCCTGCCCGACGCTGCTCCGGGCGGCAGCCCGCCGCCCTACCACGTGCTGGCGGTGCGGGTCGCCCCGGACGCGGTGCGGGTCGCGATGCTCGTCCAGATCCGGCAGCGGCGCCACCGCCGCCACCCAGGTCGTGATGGCCGCCGTCACCGAGGCTCGCCGGCGAGTTCGCGCTCGGCCCGACGGTCGGCCCTCGGCCCCAGGCCTGCCGGCAGCCCGGCCGCGCTCAGCTGGCTCGACCCCGATCACCTGGTCGTGCTGGCGCGGTCGGAGCTGTACTCGAGTCCCGGTGAACGGCCAGGCGGCCGTGCCGCTGGTGCCGGCGCCGCCCGGCACGGACGCGGTCAGCGCGGCCGGCCCGGGCCAGATCGCCGTCTCCGGGCGGCGGCCAGATCCTGACCTCGTCCGGCCCCGATCAGGCCCTCCAGCCCGCCGGCAAGGGGGCCAGCCCGGCGTATCCGCAGTAGCCGGGGCCATCCGTTACTCCTGACAAATGGGTTATGTCGGGCGCGGTCCGGGTACGGAAGCGCCCGCCCGCGGGCTCGCCGGGAGCATGAGGATGTCTGGGCGTCTGCGCTCCTGACATCTTCAGCTCGCCGGGCTAGCGTCATGTCATGGCACCCGCCCGGGTCCGTGGTTGCGCTGGGCTGGCCGTCCCGGTCCGGGACGCCCGTCCTGGCTAGCCGATGCCAGCCGCAGGCAAAACGGCCCACGTAAGGCGACTTCTCGTCGACCGATCACGGTGCGGCTTAGAGGTAAGTCCTGCCCCGCCGGGGGATCAGATGTCCCCCGGTACGGGAGAAGAGCAGTAGTGGCACAGGCCGCGAGCCTCTCAGCAGGCGGATGTGGGGTACGAAGACCAGGTCGGCCGGGCGGGTGCCGCTTCTCGGACGAGCGACCGGAAGGGGTTCGATGTAGATGGACATCGTCTTCAAAGGCCGGCACACCGACGTGCTCGAGAGGTTCCGCGCGCACGCCACGGGCAAGCTCGCCAAGATCGAGAAGCTGGATCACAAGGCCATCCGGGTCGACGTGGAGGTGACCGACCGAGCGGAACCCGCGCCAGTCCGACCGCAAGGAGCGGGTCGAGCTGACCATCACCACCCGCGGCCCGGCCATCCGGGCCGAGGCGGCCGCCGAGGACCGGTTCTCGGCCCTGGACATGGCCCTGGCCAAGCTGGAGTCCCGGCTGCGCCGGGCCTGCGACCGGCGCAAGGACCGCTACGCGGCGTCGGCGCCGGCTGCTGCGCCGGCGAGGTCGAGCCCGCCCGCCCGGCAGCGGCCGCCCGGGCGGACGACCGGGCCGGAGCCCGCCGATCTGGCCGACACGGGCCTAGCCGACACCGGCCTGGCCGCGGCGAGCACCGTGCCGCCCAGCCGCCCGGCCCCCGACGCGGCCGGGTCGCGGCCGGCAGGACCGAGAAGACGGTCGCCATCGAGATGCAGGGCGACGGGCCGCTGGTGGTGCGGGAGAAGATGCACGTGGCCAGCCCGATGACGATCGACCAGGCGCTGTTCGAGATGGAGCTGGTCGGGCACGACTTCTTCCTGTTCAACGACACCGCCGCGGGGCTGCCCAGCGTGGTCTACCGGCGCCGCGGCTACCAGTACGGGGTAATCCGGCTGGTGGCCCAGGCGGTGGCCGCCCCGGCCGCCGGACGGGGCCGGGCTGGGGACCGGCGCGGTCCCGGCGGGCGGCTAATCTCGCTACCGGCTAGGCCCGCCGCGGGCCTGGCCGGACCGGCGCGCGGGCAGGCCGGGCTTGCACGGCCGCCCGCCGTCGGCAAGAGTTTGAGCACCGTCGTCGCTTCGCGGGCGTCAGGAAGGATGCAGCATGGGCGCCAGCGCCGGGGTCAGCGCAGGAGCCAGGCCAGCACCGGCCAGGCCGCGCCGGGCCGAGCCCATCCGCACGATGATCGTCGACGATCACGCGCTGTTCCGGCGCGGGCTGGAGATGGTGCTGGACTCCGAGCCGGACATCGAGCTGGTCGGCGAGGCCAGCGACGGCACCGAGGCGGTGAAGAAGGCCGGCGAGACGCTGCCGGACGTGGTGCTGATGGACATCCGGATGCCGCGCAGCAGCGGGATCGAGGCCTGCCGGGCGATGAAGGACGTCGTGCCCAGCGCCAAGATCGTCATGCTGACGATCAGCGACGAGGAAGCCGACCTGTTCGAGGCGATCCGGGCCGGGCGCCAGCGGCTACCTGCTCAAGGACATCCCGCTGGACGAGGTGGCGGACACGGTGCGGGCGGTGGACGGCGGCCAGTCGCTGATCAACCCGTCGATGGCCGGCAAGCTGCTGACCGAGTTCGCGACGCTGGCCCGCCGGGAGGCGGCGGCCGAGCCGCCGCAGCAGGTCCCGGCGCCCAGGCTGACCGACCGCGAGATGCAGGTGCTCAAGCTGATCGCCCGCGGGATGAACAACCGGGACATCGCCAAGGAGCTGTTCATCTCCGAGAACACGGTCAAGAACCACGTCCGCAACATCCTGGAGAAGCTCCAGATCCACTCCCGGATGGAGGCCGTGATGGTGGCGGTCCGGGAGAAGCTGATCGAGTTCGGCTGACCCCGGACCCGACGGACGGACCGCCCGCGCGGTCAGGGAGCCGGCTTAATACCAGTCCTCGAACATGTCGGTCATGGCCGCCAGCAGGCCGCCGACCACGACCAGGCCGACGCCGACCCAGAACGTCGGCCAGGTGGCGAAGACCAGGCTCAGGCCGCCGCACGTGAAGCCGGCCAGGATCAGCGAGACCGCCACCCAGGAGACCGTCCGGCCGTGGAAGCTGGGTGCACGTGACGCGGCGTCACCGGCCGCGGCCGGCTGCGCCCGGGCCAGTTCGTCGCCGGACGGCCCGCCCGCCGGGGCCGCGGTACCGGCCACCATGTCCGACCCTGCCTGGTTCCCCATTAGCGCTGCTCCTCTCACGCCACCTGCCGAAGTACCTATCATTGTGGCGAGGGCGGGGATCAGGTGGGTAATCGCCCCCTCTGGTGGGCAGCAGCCTGCGCTGACTCGGCGCAGCCGCCGCTCTCGCCTACCATGGCAGGAGGACTGTGGTGCCGGTCCGCCGCCGCGCGTTCAACTGCCCTGGCAGCGTCCCGCCAGGGTAGACGGCGCATGCGGGCCGGCCCGGGAGCAGACGATCCGCGAGGAGCGCGACAACAAGTGCCAGCCATCATTGACAGTGTCCTTCGCGCTGGCGAGGGCAAGACCCTGCGCAAGCTGAAGCGGATTGCCGACCAGGTCAACTCCATCGAGGACGACATGACGGCGCTGAGCGACGCCGAGCTGCGGGCACTGACCGACGAGTACAAGCAGCGCTACGCCGACGGCGAGTCCCTGGACGCAGCTGCTGCCCGAGGCGTTCGCCACCGTCCGGGAGGCCGCCCGGCGGACCATCGGCCAGCGGCACTTCGACGTCCAGATCATGGGCGGCGCCGCGCTCCACATGGGCAACATCGCCGAGATGAAGACCGGTGAGGGCAAGACCCTGACCGGCGCGCTGCCGGCCTACCTGAACGCGCTGACCGGCCAGGGCGTGCACATCGTCACGGTTAACGACTACCTGGCCCGGTACCAGTCGGAGTGGATGGGCCGGATCCACCGGTTCCTGGGCCTGGAGATGGGCGTGATCCTGGCCGAGATGGACCCGGAGGAGCGCCGCAGGCAGTACGCGGCGGACATCACCTACGGGACCAACAACGAGTTCGGCTTCGACTACCTGCGCGACAACATGGCCTGGGGGCTGGAGGAGTGCGTCCAGCGCGGGCACTACTTCGCGATCGTGGACGAGGTCGACTCGATCCTCATCGACGAGGCCCGGACGCCGCTGATCATCAGCGGCCCGGTCGACCAGAACAGCATCTGGTACCAGGAGTTCGCCCGGATCGCGCCCCGGCTGCGGCGCGGCGAGGACGGCGCGGGCGACTACGAGGTCGACGAGAAGAAGCGGACGGTCGGCGTCCAGGAAGCCGGGATCGAGAAGGTCGAGGACTGGCTCGGCATCGACAACCTGTACGAGTCGGTCAACACGCCGCTGATCAGCTTCCTGAACAACGCGATCAAGGCCAAGGAGCTGTACACCAAGGACAAGGACTACGTCGTGATGAACGGCGAGGTCCTGATCGTGGACGAGTTCACCGGCCGGATCCTGCCCGGCCGCCGCTGGAGCGAGGGCATGCACCAGGCCGTCGAGGCCAAGGAGGGCGTGCCGATCAAGGACGAGAACCAGACGCTGGCCACGATCACGCTGCAGAACTACTTCCGGCTCTACGACAAGCTGGCCGGGATGACCGGCACGGCGACCACCGAGGCCAACGAGTTCCACCAGACCTACAAGCTCGGCGTGGTGCCGATCCCGACCAACAAGCCGATGATCCGGGGCGACGAGTCCGACGTCGTCTACCAGACCGCGCAGGCAAGTTCGAGGCGCTGGTCGACGACATCGTCGAGCGGCACGAGGCCGGCCAGCCGGTGCTGGTCGGCACGACCAGCGTGGAGAAGTCCGAGCTGGTGTCCAAGCTGCTCAAGCGGCGCGGGATCCGGCACGAGGTGCTGAACGCCAAGTACCACGAGCGGGAGGCGGCGATCGTCGCCCAGGCCGGGCGCAAGGCCGCGGTCACGGTCGCGACCAACATGGCCGGCCGCGGCACCGACATCATGCTCGGCGGCAACCCCGAGTTCATCGCCGACCTGGAACTGCACCAGCGCGGGCTGTCCCCGGTGGAGACGCCGGAGGACTTCGAGGCGGCCTGGCCGGAGGCGGTGGAGAAGGCCCGCCGGGATCGTCGCCGTGGAGCACGAGGAGGTCGTCGCCGCCGGCGGCCTGTACGTGCTGGGCACCGAGCGGCACGAGTCGCGCCGGATCGACAACCAGCTCCGCGGCCGCTCCGGCCGCCAGGGCGACCCTGGCGAGTCGCGGTTCTACCTGTCCCTCGAGGACGAGCTGATGCGGCGGTTCAACGCCGAGAAGATCGCAGCACATC
The DNA here is from genome assembly GCA_963731085.1 of uncultured Actinomycetota bacterium. GTDB lineage: Bacteria > Actinomycetota > Actinomycetes > Streptosporangiales > Streptosporangiaceae > DASUBV01. Next base: position 39,834 of record CAVSUF010000014.1, on the reverse strand, counting down.
ATGGAGATGCTGCGAGACCCCGCCCGAGATGCCGCTGGAGTCCAAGACCGTCAGCCGGGCCATCCGGTCCGCGCAGACCCAGGTCGAGCAGCAGAACTTCGAGATCCGCAAGGACCTGCTGAAGTACGACGACGTGATGAACCGGCAGCGGCACCGTCGTCTACGACGAGCGGCACCGGGTGCTGGAGGGCGCCGACCTGCAGGAGCAGATCGACTCCATGCTCACCGAGGTGCTCGGCAGCTACGTCAGCGGGCGCGACCGCCGAGGGCTTCCCGGAGGAATGGGACCTGGACAAGCTGTGGCGGGCGTTCCGCCAGCTGTACCCGGTCCAGCATGACCGTCGATGAGCTGGTCGACGAGGTCGGCGGCGAGAAGTCCGGGCTGACCCGCGAGATCCTCAAGCGAGACCATCCTGGACGACTGCCGGGCCGCCTACGAGCGCCGCACCGAGGAGCTCGGCCCCGAGGTGATGCGGCGAGTTCGAGCGGCGCGTCGTCCTGTCGGTGCTGGACCGCAAGTGGCGCGAGCACCTGTACGAGATGGACTACCTGCGCGAGGGCATCGGCCTGCGCGGCTGGGCGCAGCGCGACCCGCTGGTCGAGTACCAGCGGGAGGGCTACGACATGTTCAACACGATGATGGACGGGATCAAGGAGGAGTCGGTCGGCAGCCTGTTCAACCTCCAGGTCCAGGTCCAGGTCGACCCGATCGTGGCGGAGGGCGACGACGGCGAGGCCGGCCCAGCGCCATCTCGGCGGCGACCGCCCCGTCCCAGCCCGCCGCCCCGGCCCGGCCCGGCCGCCCCGCTCGTTCCGGGAGCGCGGCCCGGAACGGCTCCCCGGGCGGGCCGGGGCAGCAGCCGGCCCGCCCGCGGCGCCCGCAGCGCCCGCAGCAGCCCCCGGCCGGGCCGCCCGAGGACGACGCCCCGGACGTGCCCGCCGCCCTGGCCGCGCCGGGCCTGGCCCGGCCGCGCCGCTCCGGGCAGCTCAGCTACACCGCGCCCAGCGAGGACGGGTCGGGTACCGCCGAGAAGCGGAGCGACGGGTCGGCGGACACGGACTTCTCCCGGGTCGGCCGCAACGCGCCCTGCCCGTGCGGCTCCGGCAAGAAGTTCAAGGTCTGCCACGGGGATCCGCGCAACCGGTAACCTCAGGCCGCCTCGATGGCGGTGCACACCCAGCCGGGACGGCGCGTCGGCCGGGCCGCTCCAGCCGGACCGCGATGGCCCGGGTGCGCGGGCCGACGCCGAGGATGACGGTCATCTCGATCACGTCCCGGCGCGGCTCCGACGTCAGCACCCGCCGCACCACCGGCCGCTGCCCGGCCCGCAGCAGCGGGCCAAGCTGGCGATGCGCCGCCGGGCCTGCCCGGTCGTCCAGGCCGCCACCTGCCGCGGCGGCCGCGACCCGGCCAGGGCCTCGGCCAGCGCCTGGGCGAACCGGCACGGCCACTCCCCGTCCCGGCCGCCGGGCGCCGGGACGGCGGGCGGGCCCGGCGGCCCGGGCACCGCGGTCATCTCCGCGCCGCCAGCGGCCCGGCGTCCGGGGACCCGGCGTCCGGGGACCCGGTGTCGGGGGTCCGGCGTCCGGAGGCTGGTCGTCATAGGACGGGCCGGCCAGCGGGAGCAGCAGCCGGGACGGCCCGGCCGGGACGGGCGGCAGCATGTCCGGGCGCGCGTGGCCGGCTGAACGCCCGGCGTCCCGGCCGGGGGCCGGATGAAGTCGGCGAAGGCATGTCAGTGGTTGTACCGGTACCGGTGACATTTCCGCCGTGCCCTCGCGCGAAGCTGACCCGGGCCGGAGGCCCGGCCCCGGAATGCGAGCGGGCGCCGGCCGGGTTCAGTTCAGTGTCGAGCCCTCAACCCTGGAGATCGCAGTGTCACTGCCACCGCTGGTCGAGCCGGCCGCCGACCTGAGCATCGACGAGGTCAAGCGCTACTCGCGGCACCTGATCATCCCGGAGATCGGCATGACCGGGCAGAAGCGGCTCAAGAACGCCAAGGTGCTGTGCGTCGGCGCCGGCGGCCTGGGCTCGCCCGCCCTGCTGTACCTGGCCGCGGCGGGCGTCGGCACGCTCGGCATCGTCGAGTTCGACGTCGTCGACGAGTCCAACCTGCAGCGCCAGATCATCCACGGCCAGTCCGACGTCGGCCGGCCGAAGGCCCAGTCCGCCCGTGACAGCATCACCGAGATCAACCCGTACGTCACGGTCGATGCTGCACGAGGAGCCGCTGGACCACGACAACGCGCTGGAGATCTTCGGCCAGTACGACCTGATCGTCGACGGCACCGACAACTTCGCCACCCGCTACCTGGTCAACGACGCCTGCGTGCTGCTGGGCAAGCCGTACGTGTGGGGCTCGATCTACCGGTTCGACGGGCAGGCCAGCGTGTTCTGGGCCGAGCACGGCCCGTGCTACCGCTGCCTGTACCCCGAGCCGCCGCCGCCGGGCATGGTCCCGTCGTGCGCCGAGGGCGGCGTGCTGGGCGTGCTGTGCGCCTCGATCGGCTCGATCCAGGTCAACGAGGCCATCAAGCTGATCACCGGCGTGGGCGAGCCGCTGGCCGGGCGGCTGATGATCTACGACGCCCTGGAGATGAGCTACCGCACGGTCCGGGTCCGCAAGGACCCCGAGTGCGCCATCTGCGGCAAGAACCCGACGATCACCGAGCTCATCGACTACGACGCGTTCTGCGGCGCGGTGTCGGCCGACGCCGCAGGAGGCCGCGGCGGGCTCGACCATCTCCGCCACCGACCTCAAGGAGATGCTCGACCGCGACGACAACATCTTCCTGGTCGACGTCCGGGAGCCGAACGAGTACGAGATCGTCTCCATCCCCGGCGCGACGCTGATCCCCAAGGACCAGTTCCTCACCGGCGCGGCGCTGGAGCGGCTGCCCCAGGACAAGCGGATCGTGCTGCACTGCAAGAGCGGCGCCCGCAGCGCCGAGGTGCTGGCCGTGGTGAAGAACGCGGGCTTCTCCGACGCCGTGCACGTCGGCGGCGGGGTCCTGGCCTGGGTCAGCCAGGTCGACCCGTCACTGCCGACCTACTGAGCTGACGCAGCCCGCCGGCCCGGCGGCGCCGGCGCCCGGCCGTCCGCGCCGCCACCGGCGCGGGCTGGGCGCCGGTACTCCCGGCAGGCCGTACCATTCCCGGTGTGGTGATGCAGCCGGGGCCCGCGCGCGACGCCGGGCTACCCGCGCTGCCCGGCGGCCGTCCCCGGCCGCGCCGGCGGCGCGCCGGCGGTAGCGGCGCTGGTCGCTGGCCCTGTGCGGGCTGGGCTTCGCCGCCGCGCGGGGTGCTCACCCAGGTCATGCCGCGCCGGTTCACGGCCGCGCAGCAGCGCCAGATCCAGGCGTGGGAGGTGGCCGGGCGCTGGCGCCCGCTGCCCGCGTCGGCGATCTTCCCGGCGACCGTCAGCTACCAGCTTCCGGCGCAGCGCCCTGGATGGCAGCGCGAAGCCTGCCGCTGACCGCCCGCCGGCTGGGCATCGGCCCGGCCGTCGGCTGCGCCCGGGGCACCGACCCGGCCGCCGCCCGGGTGCTGGCCCGCTACGGCTGCACCACCCTGCTGCGCGCCACCTACACCGACTCCACCGGCAGCATGCTCGTCACCGTCGGCGTGGCCGTGCTGCCCAGCGGCCCGGCCGCCGCCGCGGCAGGCCGCGCGGCTGGCCGGCCGGCCGCGGCGCGACGAGGTCGGGACGGTAGCCGCCCGCCGCCGTGCCGGGACCCTCGCGGCCCGCTTCCGCGTGACCCAGCAGCAGCTGTCCTGGGACACCCACGCCGGCTCGTACGTCATCCTGGCCACCGCCGGGTACGCCGACGGCCGGCCGCAGGAGCAGGTGGCCGCCGACCCGTACCTGTTCGCCGAGATGACCAGCCTGGAGCAGGGCCTGGGCGGCGCCGTGTCCGGCGTGCTCGGCCAGCCCCCGCCGACGCCCGCCTGCCCGCGGGCGCCCGGATGCTGACCCCGCCGCCGCCGCCCGGCCGCCGCGCCGCCGCCGCGCTGGCCGCGCTGGCCGCCGTCGCCGCGCTCCGTGGCACTCGGCGCCGCCCCGGCCCGGGCCGACGCCGTCCGCGGCACCGAGCAGTGGGTCCTGAGCGCGATCAACGCCCCGGCCGCATGGCCGGTCAGCCAGGGCGCCGGGGTGACGGTCGCGGTGATCGACAGCGGGGTCGAGCCCGGACGTGCCCGACCTGGCCGGCTCGGTCACCGACGGCCCCGACCTGACCGGCGTGGGCACCCCGCCGGGCAACCCGAACTGGGGCGATGCACGGCACCTGGATGGCCTCGCTGATCGCCGGCCACGGCCACGGCAGCGGCGGCACCAGCGGGATCATCGGCATGGCGCCCCGGTCCCGGGTGCTGTCCATCCGCGTCATCACCGACAAGCCCGACCCCGGCTACGCCGCCTACCAGCGCCAGCCGCTAGCCGGGGCCAGGACGAGCTCGCCCGGGGCATCACCGACGCGGTCCGGCGCCGGCGCCGGCGGTCATCAGCATGTCGCTCGGCTACGGCGCGCCGAGCCGGCCGGTCCGCGCCGCGCTGCAGGACGCCTACGCCCACGACGTCGTGGTCGTCGCGTCGTCGGGCAACTCCGGCGGTGCCGCCGAGGCCACCGGCCGGGGCAGCGCCCCGTACTCGTTCCCGGCCGACTACCCCGGCGTGCTCGGCGTCGGGGCGGTGGGCCCGGCTGGGCAGCCCGCCTCGTTCTCCAGCGAGAACCTCTCCGTGCAGGTCGCCGCGCCCGGCGTGAACGTCCCGGCCGAGGGCCGGGACTCGCAGTACTGGCTGGTCAGCGGGACCAGCCCGGCGTGCGCGCTGACCGCGGGGTCGCCGCGCTGATCAAGTCGCGGTACCGGGGCCTGTCCGACGCGCAGGTGATCGACGCCATCACCGGGTCGGCCTGGCACCGCCCGCCCGGCGGCTACGACACCGCAGGTCGGCTTCGGCACCGTCAACGCCGCCGCCGCCCTGGCCGCGGCGGGCCGCCTGGCCGCCGCCCCGGCCGCGGCCGCCCCGGACGGCCGTCACGCACTTCGGCGGCGGCCCGGCGGCGATCCCGGCCCCGCCGGTCCAGCCCCGCGGCCCGCTCGGCCTGGCCGCCTACCGCCTGCTCGCCGCGATCTGCCTGGCGGTCGTCACCCTCGCCGCGGTGCGCCTGGTCATGGTCCCGCGCCCGGCCGTGCCCCGGCGGCCCGCCTACCCGCCCCCGCCCACCCGGCTGGGGCATCCTGAGCCGCGACGACGGCCGCGCGGCGGCGGCGCCCCGGCCGACCCGGCCCTCCCGCCCCCGGACGCTCCCGGCGCCGCTCCCGGCGCCGCGCGCGGCGGCCCGCCCGGCCAGCCGCCGTTTCCCCTGGCAGACCCCGTCCACCGGACGGCACGCCGCCCCGTCCGAGCGCGACCGGGAGTGACCCGGACGGGACCCGCGGGCAGCCCGCCAGGCGACTTCGCCGCCCGCGTCCTCGACGTCGTCGAGGCCATCCCGCCCGGCCAGGTGATGTCCTACGGCGACATCGCCGAGTACCTGGGCGAGGGCGGCCCGCGCCAGGTGGGCCGGGTGATGGCCCTGTGGGGCGGCGGCGTGCCCTGGTGGCGGGTGGTGCACGCGGACGGGTCGCTGCTGGCCGGGCACGAGCGCGCCGCGCTGGCCCGCTACGCCGACGAGGGCACCCCGCTGCGCACCGGGACCGACGGCCGCCCGTCCGGCGTCAGCATGCGCCGCGCCCGCTGGCCGGCCGGCCCGCCGGGTCAGTAACACTGATCACATGCATCCCGAGACTCGCGCCATCCACGCCGCCGCTCCCGCCCTCGGCCCGTCCCAGCCCGTCAGCGTCCCCATCTACCAGACCTCGACGTTCGCCTTCGCCAGCGCGGAGGCCTGCGCCGCCGCGCTGGACGACCCGGCGGCCGGCTACGCCTACAGCCGGTACCGCAACCCGACCACCCACGCGCTGGAGAACGCCGTGGCCGACCTGGAGGGCGGGGCCGGGGCGGTGGCGGTCGCCTCCGGCATGGGCGCCGTCAACGCCGTGCTGCTGTCCCAGCTCCGGCCGGGTGACCACGTCATCGCCCAGCAGTGCCTGTACGGCGGGACGTTCGCGGTGTTCGCCGACCTCGCCGCCCGGCACGGCATCGAGGTCAGCTACATCTCCGGCCGCGACGCCGCCGAGCTGGACGCGGCCCGGCGGCCCGCGACCAGGCTGCTGTACCTCGAGACCATCGCCAACCCGACCGCCGCCGTGAGCAACCTGCCCGCCCTGCTGGCGGCGGCCCGCGCGGCCGGCCTGACCAGCGTCGTGGACAACACGTTCGCCACCCCGCTGCTGTGCCGGCCGATCGAGCACGGCGCCGACATCGTCCTGCACTCGGCCACCAAGTACCTGGGCGGCCACGACGACGTCACCCTCGGCGTGATCATCGCCGCCGACCGCGGACCTTTACCGGGCCATCTGGCATCTCGCCACCGAGCTCGGCGTCGCCGCCGACCCGTTCGCCGCCTGGCTGACCCTGCGCGGCCTGAAGACCCTGGGCCTGCGGATGGAGCGGCACTGCGCCAACGCCGCTCACCTGGCCGCCCGGCTGAGCGCCCACCCGGCCGTGGCCGCCGTGCACTGGCCCGGCCTGCCCGGCCACCCGGACCACGCCGTGGCCGCCGCGCTCCTGTCCGGCTTCGGCGGCATGCTGGCCTTCGAGCTGGCCGCCGGCCGGCCGCCGGCATCGCGTTCGTCGAGGCGCGTCCGCCTGGCCGCGCTGGCCCCGTCCCTGGGCGGCGCCGAGACGCTGGTGCTGCACCCCGCGTCCACCTCGCACCGCCAGCTCGACCCGCCGGGCCTGCGCGCCGCCGGCATCACCGAGGGCAGCATCCGGGTCTCGGCCGGCCTGGAGCACCCCGATGACCTGTGGGCCGACTTCGCGCAGGCGCTGCCCGCGCGGTGACGGCCTAGGTTCGCCCGGCCCGGCCATTCCGGCCCGGAATGTCGGTGCCATCCTGCTGGAATGCCTTCGGATATGGAACGAATGGCTCCCGCGTACCGTCTCGTCCGGACGCCGGCCCCGCCCGGTGCGCCCGCTCGTGCTGGACGACGCCCAGCGCCGGGTCGTCGCCCACGCCGGCGGCCCGCTGCTGGTGCTGGCCGGGCCGGGCACCGGGAAGACCACCACGATCGTCGAGGCGGCAGCCGAGCGGATCACCGGGCGGGGCATCGACCCAAGCCGGCTGCTGGTGCTCACGTTCAGCCGCAAGGCCGCCCGCGACCTGCGCGAGCGGATCGCGCTGCGGCTGGCCCGGACCACCCGCCAGCCGCTCGCGCTGACCTTCCACAGCTACGCCTACGCCCTGGTCCGGCGGGAGTACGTGCTGGCCGGGGACGAGCCGCCAGTGCTGCTGACCGGCCCCGAGCAGCTGCTGGAGGTGCGCCGGCTGCTGCGCGGCGAGGCCGCCGACGGCGGCCGGTCCTGGCCCGAGCGGCTGCGCCCGGCCCTGGCCACCCGGGGCTTCGCCGCCGAGCTGCGCGACTTCCTGCTGCGGGCCACCGAGCGCGGGCTGGACGGGCGCGGCCTGGCCGCCCTGGGCCGGGCCCGCGGCCGCGGCGACTGGGTCGCGGCGGGCCGGTTCCTCGACGCCTACGCGGCCCGGTTCGACCTGGCCCCGGTGCCCGCCTACGACTACTCCGAGATCGTCCGCATCGCCGGCGGCCTGCTGGGCCGCAAGGCCATCCGGGACCGGGAGCGCGACGCCTGGGACGCGATCCTGGTCGATGAGTACCAGGACACCGACCCGGCCCAGGAGGAGATGCTCCGCCAGCTGGCGGGCGACGGCCGGGAGCTGATCGCGGTGGGCGACCCGGACCAGTCGATCTACGCCTTCCGCGGCGCCGACGTGGACGCGATCCGGCACTTCCCGGAGCGGTTCCGCGCCGGAGACGGCCGCCCGGCGCCGGTGCTCGCGCTGCGCACCTGCCGCCGCAGCGGCCCGGCCCTGCTGGCCGCGTCCCGCCGCGTCGCGGCCCGGATGCCCGCCCCGGTGGCCGGGAGTCCCGTGGCGGGCGGCCCGGTGGCCGGGAGTCCCGTGGCGGGTGGCCCGGTCGTCGGCGGCCCGGTGGCGGCGCCCGGCGCCGGCGCCAGCCGGGCCGGGCACCGCGCGCTGGTCCCGCTGCCCGGCGCCCCGGCCGGGGAGATCCGGGTCCTCACCGCGGCCAGTGCCAGCCAGGAGGCCGCGCTGATCGCGGACACGCTGCGCCGCGCCCACCTGATCGACGGGCTGCCCTGGTCCGCGATGGCGGTGCTGGTCCGGTCGGCGGTCCGCCAGGTCCCGGTGCTGCAGCGGGCGCTGGCCACCGCCGGGGTGCCGGTCGCGGTGGCCGGGGACGAGCTGCCGCTGACCGCCGAGCCCGGCACCCGGCCGCTGCTGGCCCTGCTGGCCTGCGCGCTGCGGCCGGGGGCGCTGACCGAGGAGGCCGCCGCCGAGCTGCTGACCGGCCCGCTGGGCGGCAGCGACGCCCTGGGCCTGCGGCGGCTGCGCCGGGTGCTGCGGGCCGCCGCCCAGGCCGCCGGGCAGCCGCCGCCGGAGCAGCCGCTGGCCGCCGCGCTGGCCGACCCCCGCGAGCTCGCCGTGGCCGGGTGGCCCGCCGGGCGCCATGACCGCGAGGCCGGGCCGGGCGGGGCGACCGGGCCGGAGGCGCTGGCCGGCCTGGGCGCCGGCCGGGCACGAGAACGGCGGCGGACCGTGCCCGCGCTGGCCGCCGCGCGGCGGGTGGCGGGGCTGCTGGCCCTGGCCCGCGAGCGGGCCGAGCAGGGCGGCACGCCGCACGAGGTGCTGTGGGCGGTGTGGGACGCGTCGGGCCTGGCCGGCGCCTGGCAGGAGGCCAGCGCGGCGGGCGGGCTGCGCGGCGCGGCGGCCGACGCCGACCTGGACGCGGTGGTGGCCCTGTTCGACGCCGCGGCCCGGTTCTCGGCCCGGCTCCCGCACGGCTCGGCCCGGCTGTTCCTGGACAGCCTGACCGGCCAGGAGATCGCCGGCGACAGCCTGGCCGAGCAGGCCCCGCGCGGCGACGCGGTGGCGGTGCTGACCGCGCACCGGTCCAAGGGCCTGGAATGGGACCTGGTCGTGGTGGCCGGCGTGCAGGAGGGCACCTGGCCCGACCTGCGCCAGCGCGGCTCGCTGCTGGGCATGGACGAGCTGGTCGACGCGGCCGCCGGGCGGCTGGCCGAGCCCGCCGACGCCGCCGCCGCGGCGCTGGCGTCCAAGCTGCTGGACGAGGAGCGGCGGCTGTTCTACGTGGCCGTGACCCGGGCCCGGCGGTTCCTGGTGGTGACCGCCGTGGGCAGCGCCGAGAGCGAGGAGCGCCCGTCCCGGTTCCTGGCCGAGCTGGCCGGGGACCAGGCGGGCGTCGAGCACGTGGCGGCCACCGGGCGGCAGTGGCTGTCGCTGCCGGTGCTGACCGCCAGCCTGCGCCGGGCCGCCGCCGACGCCGGCCTGCCCGCGGCCGTGCGCCGGGCCGCCGCCGCCCAGCTGGCCCGGCTGGCCGCGGCCGGCGTGCCCGGGCGCCGATCCCCGGCAGTGGTACGCGCTGACCGAGCTGACCAGCGCCGGGCTGCCCGCGATCCCCGGCGAGGTGCGGCTGTCCCCGTCCCGGGTCGAGCTGTTCACCCGGTGCGGGCTGCGCTGGCTGCTGGAGGCGGCGGTCGGCGTCGGCTCGCCCGCCGTGGCCCGCGACTTCGGCATCGTCATCCACGCCGCCGCCGCGCTGGCCGCCGGGGGAGCCGAAGACAGCGACATCACCAAGCGGCTCGACGAGATGTGGCAGCACCTGGACTTCGGCAGCGCCTGGTACAGCGCCCGGCAGCGCGAGCAGGCCGAGCAGATGGTGGCCCGGTTCCTGGCCTGGCACCGGTCCAACCCGCGCGAGCTGGTCGCCGTCGAGGAGGAACTGGCCGTCCGGGCCGGGAACGTCACGATCACCGGCCAGGTCGATCGCCTGGAGCGGGCCGCCGACGGCACCGCCATCGTGGTCGACCTGAAGACCGGCAGCTCCCACCCGGCCGAGGCCGAGCTGGACCGCAACCCCCAGCTCGGCGTCTACCAGCTGGCCGTGCTGCTGGGGGCGTTCGAGCGCCTGGGGCTGACCGAGCCGGGCGGCGCCGAGCTGATCCAGGTCGGCAACGGCGGCCTGAAGGCCACGGTCCGGGTGCAGCGCCAGCGCGGGCTGGGCGAGGACCCCGACCCCGGCTGGGCCGCTGACCTGGTCGAGACGGTGGCGACCGGCATGGGCGGCCCGGTGTTCCAGGCCCGGGCCAACCCCGGCTGCCGGGTCTGCCCGGTGGCGGCGTCCTGCCCGGTGCACGAGCGCGGCGGCCGGGTGGCCCCGTGATGGAGGCAGCGCGGTGACCGGCCCGGTCCGCGAGCCGGAGTACAGCCCGGCCGGCCTGGCTCAGCTGCTCGGGCTGCCGCCCCCCACCACCGAGCAGATCGCCGTGATCGGCGCGCCGCTGGCCCCGCTGGCGGTCATCGCCGGGGCCGGGTCGGGCAAGAGCGAGACCATGGCCGCCCGGCTGGTGTGGCTGGTGGCCAACCGGCTGGTCCGGCCCGAGCGGATGCTCGGCCTGACGTTCACCCGCAAGGCCGCCGCCGAGCTGGGGGAGCGGGTCCGCGCCCGGCTGGACCGGCTGCACCGCGCGGGCCTGGCCGGCGCCCGCGACGACGAGCAGCCCGGCGAGCCGGTCGTGTCGACCTACCACGCCTACGCCGGCCGGCTGGTCAGCGACCACGCGCTGCGCGACGGCCTGGAGCCCTCCCTGCGGCTGGTCACGCCCGGCGGTCTCGTGGCAGCTGGCGGCCCGGGTGGTGGCCGCCTACGACGGCCCGATGGACGCCGTCACCTGGTCCCCGGCCACGGTCACCGCGGCCGTCATCGACCTGGCCGGCGAGCTGGCCGAGCACCTGCGCGACGCCGCCGACGTGCGCGACGTCGGCCGGTGGCTGGACCGCGGCGTGGCAGGCCTGCCCGGCCGGGTGCCCGCCGCCGCCCGGAAGGCCGAGCAGGTCCAGCGCACCCGCGAGCAGCTCCTGCCGCTGGTGGCCGCCTACCAGCGGGCCAAGGCGCACCGCGAGGTCATCGACTACGGCGACCAGATGGCCATCGCCGCCCGGATCGCCGCCCGGCACCCGGAGGCCGGCGCGGCCGAGCGAGCCGCTACCAGGCCGTGCTGCTCGATGAGTACCAGGACACCAGCCACGCCCAGCTCGTCCTGCTGCGCGCCCTGTTCGGCGGCGGCCACCCGGTCACCGCGGTCGGCGACCCGTGCCAGTCCATCTACGGCTGGCGCGGCGCCAGCGCCGGCAACCTGCGCCGGTTCACCCGCGACTTCCCGGTCAGCGAGCGCCAGCCGGCCCCGGTGCGGCAGCTGTCGGCCAGCTTCCGCAACACCGGCCGGGTGCTGGCCGCGGCCGGCGCGCTGCAGGCCGACCTGCGGGCCGCCGCCCCCGAGGTGCCGCTGCTGACCGCCCCGCCCGGCCGGGCCGACCGCGGCCAGGTCGCCTGCGCGCTGCTGGACAGCGCCGCCGACGAGGCCGGCTGGGTGGCCGCCCAGGTGGCCGCCCTGCTCCGGCTGGACCCCGGCACCGCCCCGGACGGCCGCCCCTGGCCCGACGGCCGTGACAGCGGGGTCCGGCCCGCCGACATCGCCGTGCTGTGCCGCAAGCGCGCCCAGTTCCCCGCCATCCGCGCGGCGCTGGAGGCGGCCGGCATCCCGGTCGAGGTGGTCGGCCTCGGCGGCCTGCTGACCGTGCCCGAGGTAGCCGACATCGTGGCCACGCTTCGCGTGCTGCACGACCCGGTCGCCTCCGACGCGCTGGCCCGGCTGCTCACCTCGCCCCGCTGGCGGATCGGCCCGGCCGACCTGGTCGCCCTGGGCCGCCGCGCCCGCGCCCTGGCCAGCGCCGCCGAGCCGGACCGAGCCCGGCCCGCTCCCGCCAGCGCCGACCCCCTGGCCCAGGCGGTCACCGACCTGACCCGCGACACCGGCAGCCTGGTCGAGGCGCTAGATGACCCCGGCGACCCCGGCCAGTACTCGGCCGCCGCCGCCGAGCGGCTGGCCGCCCTGGCCCAGGAGCTGCGCACGCTCCGCGCCCACGTGGCCCGCCCGCTGCCCGACCTGGTCACCGAGGTCGAGCGGGCGCTGCGCCTGGACATCGAGGTGGCTGCCCGGCCCGGCACCGACCCGGCCACCGCCCGCGCCGACCTCGACGCCTTCACCGACGCCTCGGCGGCGTTCGCCGGGGCGCAGGAGGAATCCACGCTGGGCGCGTTCCTGGCCTACCTGGCCGCCGCCGAGGAAGAGGAGTTCGGCCTGGAAGGCGGCCGGGTCGGCGAGACCGACTCGGTCAAGCTGGCCACCGTGCACGCCGCCAAGGGCCTGCAGTGGCCGGTGGTGTTCGTGCCCGGCCTGGCCTCCGGCGCCCAGTCCCGGGTCTTCCCGGCCCGCCCAAGGGCTACCACCCGGTGGACCGACAACCCCCGGCTGCTGCCGTTCAGCCTGCGCGGCGACGCCGTCGACCTGCCCGCCCTGGCCGGCCTGTCGGCCAGCGAGCTGGACACGTTCAAGGACGCCTGCACCGCCCGCGAGCTAGCCGAGGAACGCCGCCTGGCCTACGTCGCGGCCACCCGCGCCGCGTTCTGGCTGGGCTGCTCGGGCTACTGGTGGGGCGACGGCTCAGCCCGGCTCGGCCCGTCGGCGTTCCTGGCCGAGATCCGCGAGGTCTGCCAGGCCGGCGGCGGCACGGTGTCGGCGTGGGCCGACGAGCCGCCCGCCGACGCCATCAACCCGGCCCTGGCCGAGCCCGCCACCGCCACCTGGCCCGCCCTGCCGCTCGCCGATGCCAGCGTCGCCGACTCGCGGATCGCCGCGGTGCGGGCCGCCGCCGATCTGGTCGAGCACGCCCTGGCGGAGCAGGCGCGGGCGCAGGCTGGGCCGGCCGGCGCCGAGGATGACCTGGGTGCCTACCGGGAGCTGGCCGAGTCCTGGGTCAGCGAGGCCGACCTGCTGCTGGCCGAGCGGGCGCGCGGTCACGGGGGCGGGCACGCCGACGTCGCGCTGCCCCGCCAGCTACCAGTCTCGGCCCTGGTCACCGTGGCCCGCGACCCGGCCGAGCTAGCCCAGCAGGTCCGCCGCCCGATGCCCCGCCCGCCGGCGCCGCACGCGCTGCGCGGCACCGAGTTCCACCGCTGGCTGGAGGAGCGCTTCGGCCAGCCCCAGCTCATCGACGCCGACGAGCTTCCCGGCGCGGCCGACGACAGCGCCGGCGCCGAGCCCGACGCCGGCCTGGCCGGGCTCAAGGCGGCGTTCGAGGCCAGCGAGTGGGCCGACCGGCAGCCGCTGGAGATCGAGGTGCCGTTCGAGACGCTGATCGGCGACCGGATCGTCCGGGGCCGCATCGACGCCGTGTTCGCCGACGCCGCCGACGGCCGCTACGACGTGGTGGACTGGAAGACCGGCCGCCCGCCCTCGGCCGCGGCCGAGCGGCGCGCGGTGGCCGTCCAGCTAGCCGCCTACCGGCTGGCCTGGGCCGACCTGGTCGGCGTCCCGGTTCGCGAGGTCCGGGCCGCGTTCTACTACGTCCGCGACCAGCGCACCGTCCGCCCCGCCGACCTGATGGACGAGGCCGGCCTGGCCGCCCTGATCGCCGGGATCCCGGCCGCGGAGCCGGCCGCGGTCGGCTAACCCGCCCGGCCCGCCGGGTCGTCGGCGAGCGTCCCGCTGACAGCGTCTGGCCCGATGACGGTCAGTGGCCCCTCCGCCGCCGTCGGGACCTCGAAATGATCGAAGTAGAAGGCGGCCAGTTCCGTGCTGATCCGGAAGTCGTCGCCGTCCCGCGCGGCCCGGTCACCGATGCGCCGGAGCACCGTGGCGCGATCGGTGGCCAGGTACACCGTCTCGGGCACCACGCCCAGCGGCCCCAGGAACTCGCGGTACTCATCCCGCATGCGACGGGACCAGAACGAGAAGTCCAGGACCACGTCTGATCCGGCCCGCACGAGACCGGCCAGGCGGGAGCGCAGTACCTGCTCGATGTCGCGGTGCACGTCCGGCGGCAGGGGCATGGTGGTGATGCCGCGCGACCAGGCCTCCTGATCGAAGGACAGGCGGGTCATTCCGTGCTGCTCATACTGCCGCGCGACCGCGGACTTTCCCGATCCGGCGGGACCGCACATGAAGATGACCCGTCCCATCTGGTCCAACTATAGGCGCCGGGGCCGCTCCCTCCGGGCGGCCGTCCGGCCGGCTGCAGCCCGAGGAGTCCAGGCCCGCGGTGATCGTGCAGGACATCCAGCATCGTCCGACGGTCTACGGCGCCCTTGTTCCTATACGTCCAGGAATGCGCGGAGGATGCGCCGGACGGCGGCCAGTTCACCGGGCGTGACAGCGCCGAGACGGTGGCCGAGGCGCTGGTAGGCGACCGCCCGGGTGTCTTCGGGCCGGGTGAAGGAAGGGAGCTTGCTCAGCCCGGACGACTGCGAGGTGATCGGAATCTGGTGACGCAGTCCGCGATCCCGGCTCGTGACGGGGACCACGAACACGACCGCGTGCGGCAGTGTCAGGTGCAGCGGGCCGGAGACGATGATGACCGGTCGGCGCCCGGCCTGCTCCGATCCGATGACGGGGTTCAGGTCAGCGAGCCAGACATCGCCGGGCCGCAGCGGCTCGCTCACTCGTCGCCTAGCCCGTCACCTGCGGTCTGATCCCACTCGGCCAGTTCGCTGACGTAATTCCCCCACTCCTCGGGATCAGCCTGCAGCCGGGCGTAGTCCTGCCGGACGCCCTCCCAGAACCGGGCGTCCTCGGCCTTGTCCAGAGTCCGGGCCAGCTCGGCATCCAGCGTGAGGTGGTCTTCGTCCGCGAGCCTCTTGAGCCGGTCGCGGGTCTGCACGGAAACCTTGATGGTAGTCATCTCAGTCATACTTTGAGTATACCGAGCGCCGGCGACCAGCTAGAGATGCCGGCTCCTCGGCCGGACTGGGCGGCATATCTGATTTTTAGGTATCACGGTTGTGTGAGAACGATGACCGCCACCGAGGCATCACGGCACTTCTCCGACCTGCTGGATGCGGTCGAACGCGGCGAGAGGGTGACCATCGTGCGAGGGAGCCGCTGCGCGGTCCCTGAGGCGGCAGCCGACGCGAGTTCGCTGACGTCGTCGGCTGCTCGATGACGGCGCCGTCGGGATGAGGGTCCCGCCGGATCGGGAACCAGGATCTTGTCCAGCAGCCGGGCGGCCACCGCCATCAGCAGGATCAGGTCCAGCCAGTGGCAGGCCAGCGCGCCGGCGTAGCCCGGCCCGCCCCAGGCGTTCACCGTGGCGTTCGGGTCCAGGCCGCTGGTGATCTGCCGCCCGGCCCGGAACGGCCCGTACAGGAACAGCGCGGCGGGCAGCAGCGCCAGCGCCGCCCGGCCTGGCGCGGCCCGCCGCCCGCCGCCGCCCCGCAGCGTGGCGGCCACCCGCCGGCCCGCCGTCCGGCCGAGGGGCGCCAGCAGCCACAAGCGGCCGCGCGGAGTGCGGCGCCGCCACCTGGCGACGGCCAGGATCACTATGCCCGTGACGGCCACCGCGCCCTGCTGCCACCATGCCGAGGAACCGGGCACGAACCGGACCGGGACGGTCGAGCGGGTCAGGTAGTCGGCCAGGCCGACGGCGAGGCCCGCGGCGACCAGCACGCCGGCCGAGGCGGTCAGGGACGGGGACAGCTGCCGGAGGATCCGGCCCATCGTTTCTCTCATGCCGTCCACGCTGCCCGGCCCGCCCGCCCCGTGTCGTCCGGCCCTGGCCTGGTCGTGCCGTCATCCTGGCGTCGCGCTCCGGCCGCGGGTCAGCCTGGAGGATGATCCCCGATTCCGCCTCGCGGCGCATGTCCGCGTGACCGGCCCGGGGCTAGCGTTACGCCATGGAGACCCGTCCGCCGCCGCCTCGCCGGGTGGCTCCCCGGCGGCCGGGCCGCCGTCCCCGCCGTGGTTCGCGGCGCTGTTCCCGCCGCCCGGCAGCCGGCCCGTTCCCGACCGGCTCGACGTCCTCATCGCCGTGGCCGCGTTCGCCGGCTTCACCGGCCCGGTCCTGATCAGCCCGGGACTCGGAGCGGGCTCCCGCCTGGTCGTCGCCATCTTCGGCACCCTGGCCGCGGCGCCGCTGATCGTGCGGCGGAAGTGGCCGGTCGCCGTCGTCGCCGCGGTGACCGCCGTCTGCGTCGCCGCCACCATCGCCGGCGTGCAGTTCACCCCGTTCGTCAGCAGCGCCGGCCCCAGCCTCGGCATCGCGGTGTTCACCGCCGCCGACCGCGCCGGCCGTCGCGCCTCGGCGGTGGTCACGGCCGTCGCTGCCGTGCTCACCTGGGCCGTGCTCCCGCTCGGCATCCGGCTGCACCCGGGCCTGGACCAGGACGCCACCGCCGCGCTGGTGGCCATCCCGGCCTGGATTCTCGGCGACATGGCCCGCATCCGCCGCGGCTATCAGGAGCGGCTGGCCGCCGAGGCCCGGCGGCTGGCCGCCGAGCAGGCCCAGCGCGGCCGGGCCGAGGAACGGCTACGGCTCTCCCGCGACGTGCACGACGTGGTCTCGCACAGCCTGTCCGCCATCGCCGTCCGGTCCGGCGTGGCCCGCCTGCTGATCGACGAGCAGCCGGCGGAGGCCCGCGCCGCCCTGGCCGCCATCGAGAACGCCAGCCGCGCCGCCCTGGACGAGGTCCGTGCCCTGCTGCGCCAGGTCCGCGACGATCCCGCCGCCGACCCCGAGGTGCCCCTGCCCGCCCTGGCCGACCTGCCGGCGCTGCTGACCCGGCTGCGCCGGGACGGCCTGGATGTGTCCTGCGACCACATCGGGGCACCCCGGGCCTACCCGGCGGCCGTGGAGATGTCGGCCTACCGCATCGCGGCTGAGGCCCTGACCAACGTCATCCGGCACGCCCCCGGCGCGCGGGCTGAGGTGACGATCGAGCACGGCACTGAGCTGGGCATCACGGTGACCGATGACGGTCCGCCCGGCGCGGCGGGCGCCGGGTCCGCGTCGCCGGGGCTGGAGTCGCCGGGCGCGGCACCGGCCGGGCCGGGGCTGGGCATTACCGGCATGCTCGAGCGGGCCGCGCTGCTCGGCGGGCACCTCACCGCGGCTGCCCGCCCCGGCGGCGGCTTCGCGGTGACCGCCCGCCTCCCCGCCAGCCCTGAGCCAGGCCGACCCTCGGTCCGTCGGGCCTGAGCCCGCTGGCCCAGGGCTGGCCACCCCCCGGCTCGCCGACTCCGAGTCCGCCGACGCTGAGCCTGCTGGCCGCGAGTCGGCCGGAGGCCGGCCGTGACCGCCCCGGCCGCCCCGGACGGTGAGATCCGGGTGCTGATCGCCGACGACGAGGCGCTGGTCCGGGCCGGGTTCCGGATGCTGATCGACTCCGCGCCCGGCCTGCGGGTCACCGGCGAGGCCCGCGACGGCATCGAGGCCGTCCGCCAGGCCCGCGCGCTGCGCCCGGACGTCATCGTCATGGACATCCGCATGCCCGTCATGGACGGCCTGGAAGCGACCCGGGTGCTCCTGGACGACGACCGCCAGCCACCGCCCCGGATCCTCATCGTGACCACGTTCGACCAGGACGAGCACGTGTTCGCCGCCCTGCACGCCGGCGCCAGCGGCTTCATCCTCAAGGACACCCCGCCCGAGAGGCTGCTCGACGCCATCCGGGTCGTCGCGGCCGGCGACGCCCTGCTCACCCCGAGCGTGACCCGCCGCCTGATCGCCGCGTTCACCCGCCAGCCCCGCCCGCCCGCCGTGCCCGATGCCCGGCTGGCCCAGCTCACCGCCCGCGAGCGGGAAGTCCTGGCCCAGGTCGCGGCCGGGCGCTCCAACGCCGAGATCGCCGCCGCCCTGCACCTGTCCGTGGCCACGGTCAAGACCCACGTCAGCCGCCTGCTGGCCAAGCTCGACAGCCGCGACCGCGCCCAGCTCGTGGTCATCGCCTACCAGTCCGGCCTAGCCTCCCCGGCCTGACCGCAGTCGGCGCCGGCAACCGCTCCAGCGGCCCGCTTACTCGTCGCCTAGCTCGTCACCTGCGATGTGATCCCACGCGGCCAGTTCGCTGACGTAATCCCGCCACTCCTCGGGGTCGGCTTTCAGCCGCGCGTAGTCCGCCCGGGCGCCCTCCCAGAAGCGAGCGTCTGCGGCCTTATCGAGAATCCGGTCCAGTTCGGCCTCCATCTCGCTCTTCATGCGGGCTCCACTCAGCTCGATGATGATCAGACGGAGTCCGGGCGGCCTGAATCCCGGAGTACTGCGGCGTCGACTGCGGCGGCTGAGGAGAAGGCCAGCCGGCGCCGGTCGGGACGCATGTCCTGAGTGTGGCAGGGTCAGGCTGTGCGGCGCCCGGCGGGCGCGAGGCTGACGTGCAGGGTGAGGCCGAGCGCGGCGGCGAGGCGTTCCAGCAGCGGCAGGGTGGGGGTGGTGCCGCCGGCCTCGAAGCGGGCGACGCCGGGCTGGGTCATCCCGGCCCGCTCAGCGAGCTGGCGCTGCGACCAGCCCAGTTCCTCCCGGCGGGCGCGAATGGCCTGGGCCAGTTCGTGGCGCAGCCGGGCCTGCTCGTAGGCGGCAGCGGCCTCGGGGCGGTTGATGCGGGCCTGCCGTGCGTCGGCGAGGCTGGTGCGCCGCGGTGCCGCGCGGGAGGTTCAGGGACACGCGCAAGCTGCGACATTCCTGGAGCCGCCAGCGCTTCCCCCTGCGGCGCATAAGTCCCGCGTGCGACTTCCGGCGGAACCCATACGCCAAACGTGCTATCCGCCGGGTCGGCAGATCAGCCTCACGGCCGTCGCGGCGCCCCGCGCCCACTCCCTAGCGTGACATGCGCACACCCAACGACTACGGGGAGAGCGAACATGATCGAAGCGCGCGGGCTGACCAAGCGCTACGGCGACAAGCTCGCCGTCGATGACCTCACCTTCACCGTCCGGCCGGGCCGGGTTACCGGTTTCCTCGGCCCTAATGGCGCCGGCAAGTCCACCACGATCCGCATGATCCTGGGCCTGGACCGGCCGACCGCCGGCAGCGTGACCGTCAACGGCCGGCCCTACTCCCGGCACCCCGCGCCGCTGCGCGAGGTCGGCGCGCTGCTGGAGGCCCGCGCCGTGCACACCGGCCGCAGCGCCCGCAACCACCTGCTGGCGCTGGCCGCCACCACGGGCATTCCCGGCCGCCGGGTCAGCGAGGTCATTGACCTGGTCGGGCTGGCCGAGGTGGCGGGCAAGCGGGCCGGCGGCTTCTCGCTGGGCATGGGCCAGCGCCTGGGCATCGCCTCGGCGCTGCTCGGCGACCCGGCCACGCTGATCCTCGACGAGCCGGTCAACGGCCTGGACCCCGAGGGCATCCTGTGGATCCGGACCCTGCTGAAGGCGCTGGCCGCCGAGGGCCGGACGGTGTTCGTGTCCTCGCACCTGATGAGCGAGATGGCGCTGACCGCCGAGCAGGTCATCATCGTCGGCCGGGGCAGGCTGATCGCCGACGTCTCGGTGGCCGAGTTCACCCGGACGGGCCGCCGCCGGGTCCGGGTCCGGTCACCGCACGCGGCCCTGCTGCGCGACGCGCTGGCCGGCCCGGAGGTGACCATCACCAGCACCGGCGAGGCCGGGGTGATCGACATCGACGGCCTGGACAGCGAGACCGTCGGGCGGGTCGCGGCCGAGAACGGCTGGATGCTGTACGAGCTGGTGCCCGCCGCGTCCTCGCTGGAGGACGCGTTCATGGAACTGACCCGCGGTGACGTCGAATTCCGCGGAACGGCGGCGGCCAGCCTGGCCGGCGCGGGAAGGAGCGCGTGATGACCGCGACCGCCGAAGACGCCCGCGCGGCGCACGCCGCCAGCGGCGTCCGGGTCACTCAGGCCCGGGTCATGGGCTCGGAGTGGGTGAAGCTCCGCTCGCTGCGCTCGACCCGGTACACGCTGGCCGCGTCGGTGGTTATCACGATCGGCCTCGCCGTGCTGTTCTGCTCAGTGATCGTGGCCCGGTGGAGCACGATCGCCCCGGCGGACCGCGCCACGCTGAGCGCCGGGGAGATCAGCCTGCGCGGGGTGCTCCTGGCCCAGCTGGCGATCGGCGTCCTGGGCATCCTGCTGATCACCGGCGAGTACGCCACCGGGATGATCCGGGCCACCCTGTCGGTCGTGCCGGCCCGCCTGCCGGTGCTGTGGGCCAAGCTCGCGGTGTTCGGCGCCGTCGCGGTCGTCATCTCGACGGCCGCCACGCTGATCGCGTTCCTCACCGGGCAGGCCATCTTCTCGGCCCGGCACGCGGGCGTCTCCCTGGCCGACCCCGGCATGACCCGGATCGTCCTCGGCGCCGGGCTGTACCTGGCCGGGATCGGGCTCTTCGGCATGGCGCTGGGCTTCATCCTCCGCAACACCGCCGCGGCGATCACCGCCCTGTTCGCCATCGTGCTGATCCTGCCGGTGCTGGGCCAGGTACTGCCCGCCTCCTGGGCCGACCGCATCGTGCCCTACCTCCCCAGCGAGGCCGGGCAGGCCGTCATGATGCTGCAGCAGGGCCCGTATAACCTGGCGCCGTGGACCGGGTTCGCCCTGTTCACCGGCTACACGGCCGTGGCCGTCCTGATCGCGGCCATCATGCTGCGGCGGCGCGACGCCTGACTGCCAGCGAACACCAGACGCAACCGACCACGGGACACAGGTGAGTCATGACCAGCCCGGCTAGCCCCCGGGACAGGACACCGCGCAGCGGCCCGGCGGAACTCCCGCCGGGCCCGCTGGCGCGGGGCATGCTGGCCTGGCGCGACCGGTACGCCGCGTGGGCGCGGCGGCACCCGATGGTCATCGACTCGGCGCTGGTCGCCCTGCTCCTCCTGCTGTCCCATCCGGTCCTGTCCGGGGGCGCCGCCCTGGGGCGCCGCGCCTGGTACCCGCTGCTGCTGGCCGGGCTGCTGCTGCCGCTGGTCTGGCGGCGGCGGGCGCCGCTGGCGATGTTCGGGGTCATCGCCGCGACGGCGTTCGCGCAGTGGCTGTTCTTCCACCCGTTCGCCGCTGACTTCGCGCTGCTGGTCGCGTTCTACACCGTCGCGGCGTATGAGCCGGCGCGGCGGATCATGATCGCGGCCGCCGTGCTGGAGGGCGGGGCGGTGCTGGCCGCGGTCCGGTTCGGCCCGCCCCATTACGGCATCGAGAACTGGGTGTTCGCCACCGCGCTGGTGACGGCGGCCGGCTTCATCGGCTACTACATCCGGACCCGCCGGTCCTACCTCGCGGCCCAGGCCGACCGCGCCGTCCGGCTGGAGCGCGAGCGGGACCAGCAGTCCGAGCTGGCCGCGGCCGCCGAGCGCGCCCGGATCGCCCGCGAGCTGCACGACATCGTCGCCCACAACCTCGCCGTGATGATCGCCCTGGCCGACGGCGCCGCCTACACCGCCGCTGACCGTCCGGACCAGGCGGTCAGCATCATGGGCCAGGTGTCCGCCACCGGCCGGTCGGCGCTGACCGAGATGCGCCGGCTGCTCGGCGTGATGCGCCAGCCGCCGGCTCCGGCGCCGGCCAGGCCCGGTCGGACGCCGGCCCGCCCGGCACCAGCTTGCCCGGCCTGGCCCCGCAGCCCGCCCTGGCCGACCTGGACGACCTGCTGGCCGGCGTCCGCGCGGCGGGCCTGCGGGTCACCTTCTCGGAGTCGGGGGACCGGGCCGCCCTGCCGCTGGGCGCCCAGCTAGCGGTGTACCGCATCGTCCAGGAGTCCCTGACCAACACGCTCAAGCATGCCGGCCCGGCGACCGCCCGGGTCCGCGTCGCCTGCGGCCCCGGCGAGGCCGAGGTGGAGGTCACCGATGACGGCGCCCCCGGCCCCGGCCGCGCGGCGGCGACCAGCCCGGCCGGGACCAGCGCGGAGCCCGGCCACGGCATCGCCGGCATGGCCGAGCGCGCCGCCATGTTCGGCGGGACGCTGACGGCCGGGCCGCGGCCCGGCGGCGGCTGGCGGGTGCACGCCGTCCTCCGGCTGGGCGGCACCCGGCCGCAGGCCGTCCAGGCCGTCCCGGCCGTGACCCGGGAGGACGCATGACGATCTCGATCCTGCTGGCCGATGACCAGCCCATGCTGCGCCTGGGCTTCCGGCTGGTGCTCGACGCGCAGCCGGACATGCACGTGGTGGCGGAGGCCGGCGACGGCGCCGCGGCGGTGCGCCTGACCGCCGCCAAGCAACCGGACGTCGCGCTGATGGATGTCCGGATGCCCGGCATGGACGGGATCGAGGCCACCCGGCGCATCGCCGCCGCGCACTGCGCCACCCGGGTGCTGATCCTGACCACGTTCGACCTGGACGAGTACGCCTACGCCGGGCTGCGGGCGGGCGCCAGCGGCTTCCTGCTCAAGGACGTGCCGCCGCCCGACCTGCTGTCCGCGATCCGGGCGGTGGCCAGCGGCGACGCCGTCGTCGCGCCGAGCGTGACCCGGCGGCTGCTGGACGCCTTCCTGCCCCACCTGCCCGACCCGGCGGGCGCGCGGGCCGGGCTGCCGCCCGAGGTCGAGGCCCTGACCGCCCGGGAGCGGGAGATCCTGACGGAGGTCGCGGCGGGCCTGTCCAACGCCGAGATCGCCGCGCGGCTGGTGCTGTCGGAGTCGACGGTCAAGACCCACGTCGGCCGGGTGCTGGCCAAGCTCGGCCTGCGCGACCGGGTCCAGGCCGTCGTGTACGCCTACGAGCACGGCCTGGTCCGCAAGCCCGCGCCCCCGCCGCCCGGGCCGGGCTAGTCACCCGGCCGGGGGCCGAAGGTAGGACTCGACCGCGTCCACCTTGGCCTGGAGCGCGCCGGTGACCCCGGGCCGGACGTCGGCCTTCAGCGTCACGCTGACCCGCGGCGCGCGGGCCGCCACCGCCTCGACGGCCTGCTTGACGACGGCCATGACCTCGTCCCACTCGCCCTCGATGGTCGTGAACATGGCGTCGGTCCGGTTCGGCAGCCCGCTGGCCCGGACCACCCGGACCGCGTCGGCCACGTACTCGGCCACGCCGTCCCCGACCCCGAGCGGGGTCACCGAGAACGCGACCAGCATCGCGCCACCTCCCGTCTTGGTCCCTTCCGTCACGATAACGCCCGCCCGCCCGCCCCGCCCGCCTGCCGAGCCCAACCGCCGTGCTAGTCTTCTAGAACACAGTCGCCGCGCGGCCATCTCGGGCATACCCGCGCGGGTAACGGGACGTATGTCCCGGCGCCGCCAGCCGCGCCGGACGGGACGCTACGCTGATGTTCTCCCCGGTAACTTCCGCCAGGCACGTGCGTAAGCGCACCTCGCCTGTCACCCGCGATCCCGGAGGCGTTCACAATATGAAACACCTCCGTTCCGAAACGAGACCGGCCCCGTGATCCCCTCTCCCCGCCGCACGGCCGTCCAGCGCCAGCCCAAGTACCTGCGCATCTACACCGACCTGCGCGACCGGATCGCCACCGGGCGCTGGCCCGCGGGCAGCTCGCTGCCGGCCCAGCGGGACCTGGCCGATGAGTTCGGCGTGAGCATCATGACGCTGCGCCAGGCCCTCCAGCTGCTGGCCGACGAGGGCCTGGTCGGGACCCGGCACGGCCTGGGCACCTACGTCACCGAGCGGTTCGCCCACGATCTCGGCCACCTGAACAGCTTCACCGCCGACCTGACCCGCCAGGGCGCGCCGGTGACCACCCGCGTGCTCGACGCGGCCGCCGTCACCCCGCCCGAGGAGGTCGGCGCCCGGCTCGGCAGCCCGCCGGAGGCGCTGCGCCTGCGCCGCCTGCGCCTGATCGCCGGCCGCCCGCTGATCCTCCAGGTGTCCTGGCTGCCGGTCCCGCTGCCCGGCGGCGTGGGCCCGTGGGACATCACCGGCGCCCTGGGGGAGCGGGGCCTGTACCCGGCGCTGGCCGACCGGGGCCTGGCCGTGGCCCGCGCCAGCGAGACCATCACCCCGACGGCGCTGAGTGCCGAGGACGCCGCCGACCTGGCCCGCCCGGCCGGCAGCCTGGCCCTGCTCAGCCACCGGGTCAGCTTCACCGCCGCCGGCGACCCGGTCATCGACGACCACGCCCTGCTGCCCGGCGACGCGGTCGCCATCACGGCCAACCGCTCAGCCGACCACCTGGACGTCAGCTACGCGCTGACCGCCGCCCCGGAGTCACCGGCCCGTCCTGATCCAGGTTCCACCGACGTCGCGGGCCCCTGGCGTGGCCGGCCACCAGCGACAGCAGAAGCGGGTGATCTGCCGGGGCGAAGGACGGCCCGAGGCCAGCCCTGGCCGCCAGCATGGCCAGCACGTCCGCGTCGGACCGGTCCGACGCGGACGGCATGGCGTCGAGCAAGGCCTCGACGGCGACCTTGACCAGTCCGAACATGGTGCTGACGTCGTCGTCCGGGATAGTGAACATCCCGGCTGCGGCGACGTCGGCCACCTCGGACATGACCATGGAGTCAGTGAATCTGAGGCCGGCCAGGTAGCGGCCGACACTCTTGGCCGGCAGGCGGCGGAAGTCTGTCCGCAGCAGGCCGAGCAGCAGGACGGCAAGCCGTCGCGCCTGGAAGTAGCCCCAGCTGGCGTCCAGGCCAAACCGCATCACGCGCTCCCAGGCGTCCGCCAGCGCGTCGTCTGGACAGTCCGGCGTGCGGATCAGGCACAGGGTGATCAGGTCATGAGCTACCGAGGTGGCGCGGCCGCCGTCTTGCGCGCGGAAGGCCATGACGCTGCCGCTGATCAGGTCGAACACGGGCTCTAGCGCGTGCCGGAGCACCGAGTCGTTCGTGCCGGCCGCCAGGTCCATCTTGCGGTTCAGGTCATCCGCGTACGGGCGGTACCAGGTCAGTCCGTCCCGCTCCGGATGATCCGGCGGGAGCCAGTAGTGCCAGTACAGGTCGACCGGCTCCGGCGTTTTCCGGTCGCCGTGGGACAGGCCGATCTCCAGGTCCCGCTCGCCGTCGGCCCAGAACCGGTGCAGCCACATCGCCAGGGCCAGGTCAGTCCAGTCCTGCTCGTACAGCGCCGAGCGCCACAGCAGCGCGGTGCCCTTCCACCGGCCCGCCGGGTCGCGGCGCGCCGCCGAACAGCCGGCTGGCCGTGACCGACGGGTTCAGCGCCAGGATGAGCAGCACCAGGTTCGCGCTGTAGATTCCGTGCCGCGCCGCCGTCGGCAGCGCCGCCGGCGCGTAGTCGGCGTGCTTGTGCCCGGTCCGCTGGCGGCTGTCCGCCAGGACCCCGATCAGCACGTCGGTCAGCCGGGACCGGTCGGCCGCGGCCACCGCGCGCTCGCAGCAGCCGGTCACGAACCGCAGCATCTGCCGGGCCGACAGCGGCCCGAACGACAGCAGCGCGTACAGCAGGTCATCGTCGGCCGGCGTCCGCCCGACGGCCAGCGCCGGCCGCTGGCCCGCCAGCCCGGCCGCGAGCTGGACGGCCAGCCGGGCGGCCAGGTACTCCCCGAACGTGGCATGCAGGAACTCGAACGTCGCCAGCCGGGTATCGGCGCTGATCGCCTGGGCCCGCTGCACGAAGAAGAACCGCCCCACCGCGATCCCGCCAGGCGACAGCGGCAGCTCGAATCCCGTCCCGGCCGCCGCGCCCCGGGCGCCCAGCAGCGCGGTCAGGTCGGCGTCCAGCTCGGCCTCGGTCACCCACTGCCGCCGCCGGTTGACCATGCTGAACGCGATCAGCGACAGCCGCTGCATCTCCTGCTCGACCCGCGCGGCGTGCTCGGCGGCGGGCAGGCTGGCCGCGGACTTGGCCACCTCCCGGCTGGCGAACGAGGTCAGCAGGTCCTCGTACAGCCGGGTCTCGTCCAGCGGCAGGTCACCGCCCGCCCGCTGCAGCGCGTTGGCGTCCGCGTCGTACAGGGCCAGCATGAGCAGCAGCAGCGGCTCACTCGCCAGCGCCCCGTAGCGGGCCAGCACAGCCGGGGTCAGCGGCCTCAGCCCGCGAGCCTGCAGCCGGGCCGCGTTGCCCGCGTTCCACATGTCCAGCCAGCGCGCCACCTGCTCGTCCGCGGAACGGCTCCAGCCGCAGCGCCACCGTGCCCGCCGGGTACCGGGCCCGGTCGGCGACCGCCGTCCGGGTCGTCACCAGCACCACCGTCGGCCGCCCCTGGCCGGCCTCGCGCTGCTGGAACCGCGCCACCCGCTCCAGGTAGTCCGACTGGCTCACCCCGGTCGCCTGCAGCAGCTCGTCGAACCCGTCCAGCAGTACGACCGGCGTCGCGCCGGGCGCGGCCGTGGCCACGTCGGGCCATTCCAGCCGCCGCCCGGTCGCCGCCCGGATGGCGTGCTCGACCTGATCCTGGATCTCGGCCTCGGCCGCCACCTCGCGCAGCACCACCCGCACCGGCAGGAACCCGGCCTCCGGCAGCCGCGCCGCCAGCACCTTGGTCAGCACCGACTTGCCCGCTCCGGGCTGGCCCAGCACCACCAGCGGCGCCGGCCATCGCCTCCGAGCGAGGTCAGGGCGCCGGCCAGGTACTCGGTGAGATCGGAACGCACCGGCAGCGTCGTCCCACCATGCCTCGTCGGCCGGCAGTCTCCCCGCCGCTGACGGCGCGGACCCGGAAGTCCGGGTCCAGGTAGCCCTCCTCCAGCGACGGCATCCGGACCCCGGCGGGGTGTCGCCCTCGGCCAGGATCGGCCGGGCCAGCACGGCCCGGTACTCACGGGCCAGCGCGTCGGCCGGGCTGGTCCCGGTCCCGCCGAGCCGGTCGTCGCGGACGATCAGTTGCCCGAGCAGCGCTTCGACGCCGCCAAGCGCCCGCCGCACCTCGGCCCGGGTGGCCTGGTGCTCCAGCTGACCGGCCCAGAACCGGAACTCCGGCACGTCCACCGCTAGCTGTGCGTAAAGCTCCTGGTACCGGCGGACCGCGTCACGGGGCAGATCCAGCGCCCCGCCGAAAATGATCACCGTCGGCGTCGCGACGGAGAAGATCACCGTCTGCGCCGTACCGCCGCTGTCCGCGTCGGCGGCTGGCCCGCCAGCCGGTGCAGGGAGGCCCAGCAGGGGCTCCGTTACCTCGGCGTACCAGTTTTCCAGTACCGCGGTGAAGCGCTCGACCGCCAGGTCCGGCGTGGGTTGCGGTGGCGCCATGGTCAGGGCCCCGTGCAGGCACTTCCCCGCCAGGTCAGCCAGCCGGGCCTGGTCCGGCCCAGTCAGCTTCAGGTCCTTCGGCCGGAATAGCAGGTCGGTCTTGCCCAGCACATCGAAGTACGCCGCGACCACGAGGATCGCGTGCGCGGCGGCCAGCCGTTCCGTGCGGTCCATCCGGCTGGCCCCGCGCAGCCTGTCCTTCAGCTTGCCCAGCAGGTCGCGGCCCAGCAGCACGATCCGGGGCTGGGCGTCGAACACGTCGAGCACCACGTCGCTGACCCCGCCGGTGGCCAGCGACAGCGCCCCGGCCAGCACCCGGTCCAGCGCGGCCAGCGCCGGCGGGTCCCCGCCCAGCAGTTCCACCGCGTCCCGGTAACTGACTGCTCTGCGCACGGCCTAACTATAGGAACGGCGCCCGCCACTGCGGCCGGCCGTTACCGGAATGACGGCATTCCCGCCACTGGCGCCGATACCGGAATGGCTCACACGACCCAGGCCGGGACCAGTCGGTCCCCGTCCGCGGCCGCCACGTCCGGGTTGATCCCGGCCACGCCGGACGGCCTGGTCACCCCGGTCCCGGCCGGGGTGACCAGCAGGGCCGACACGCCGTCCCGCGGGTCGGCCAGCACGCGGCGGATCACCCCGGCGGGCATGACCAGCGTGTCGCCCGGCCCCACGGGGCACGGCTCCCCGTCCACCTCCACGACGGCCTGACCGCCGAGCACCGTCCAGACCTGCTCGGTGTCGTAGGCGTGCTCGGGTCCTTGCGCGCCCGGCACGAAGTCCATCCGCCACACCACCACCCCGGTGCCGCCCTGGGCGGGCGAGGCCAGCGTGGTGACGACGGCGTTCGGCGTCTCGATCCGGCGGCTGTCGGCGCTGCGGATGACAGTCATCGCGTGATCTCCTAGTATCGACAACATGGTTGTCCAAACCGTAAACCTGGTTGTCGATCGTGTCAACTGAGCCCGTGCCAGCTGACCCCGTGCTGGCCGACCCGTGCCGGCCAGCCCCGACCCGCCCGGCTTCGAGCTTCCGCTGCGCCTGTTCATGGGCTTCCGCGTGCTCATCGACGAGGTGCACGCCGAGCTGGCCCGGCAGGGCCACCCGCACCTGCGGCCCATGCACGGCTTCGTGCTCCAGGCCGTCGGCCCGGACGGCACCACCGCCGCTGACCTGGGCCGCCGCCTGGGCATCTCCAAGCAGGCGGCGGGCAAGACCATCGACGGGCTGGAGCGCCTGGGCTACCTCAGCCGCGGCACCGACCCGGCCGACGCCCGCCGCAAGACCGTCCGCCTGACGGGCTCGGCCGTCGACGCCCTGGCCCGCTCGGCCGCCATCTTCGACGCCCTCCGCGCCCGCTGGGCCCGCGCCCTCGGCCCCGACCGCCTCCGCGCCCTCGAACAAGACCTGCGCACCCTCACCCCCGGCGACGTCTTCCGCCTCGACGTCCCCGGCTGGTTCGGCGGCTAGCCCCGCGCCGGCTCATGATCGTGACCGTGTTTACGTGAACATTTACGGACAAACGGTCACGATCACTTCCAGAGCAGCCTCAGCAACGTCGGCCGCAGCAATGTCTGTGCCTGGTGAGACCCTCGTGGTGCGAGACCCACCAGGGGAGGGCCCATGCCAGCCACGTCATTCACCATCACCCCGCGCGGCCCGTTCTCGCTCGCCGAGTCGGCCACCTTCGGATTCGGCCAGCGCGACGACCGCACCTTCGACGGCGTCATGCGCCTGGCCTTCGCCCTGGATGACCTGGACCGCCACGCCGGCGTCGAGCTTCGCCAGGACCCGGCGACCAGCGCGGTGCACGCCGTCGCCCACGGCCCCGGCACCGCTGACCTGGCCGCGGTCCGGCGCCAGGTCGAGCGGGTGCTGTCGCTCGACTACGACGCCGCCGAGTTCCTCAAGGTCGGCGGCCGGGACCCGGTCATCGGCCGCCTCCAGGCCGCGGCGCCGGGCCTGCGCCCGCCGCTGTTCTACTCGCCGTACGAGGCGGCGGCCTGGGCCGTCCTGAGCAGCCGCCGTCCGGAACGCCAGATGCGCCAGGTCCGGGACCGCCTCAGCGAGGCCCACGGGGAGGTGTTCGACCTGGCCGGCCAGCGGCTCGCCGCGTTCCCGGCCCCCGCGGCGCTGCTCGGCGTAGCGGAGTTCCCCGGCCTGGCCCCCGACCGGATCGCCCGGCTGCACGGCGTGGCCCGGGCCGCGCTCGACGGCCAGCTGGACCCGGCCCGGCTGCACCGGCTGGGCCCGGACGCGGCCATCGCCGGCCTCCAGTCGATCCCCGGCATCGGCCCGTTCTACAGCGAGCTAATCGTGATCCGGGCCGCCGGGTTCGCCGACGTGCTCCCGTCGGCCGAGCCGCGAGTGCTGGACCTGGCCGGCCGCCTCTACAGCCTGGCCGGGCCGGCCACGCCCGAGCAGCTGCGCCGCCTGGCCGAGCCGTGGCGGCCGTTCCGGACCTGGGCCGCCGTCCTCATCCGCGCGGTGACCGCCCGGGTCCTGGCGACGCCCGCCGCATTAGCCACCGGCAAAGCTGCCGGTAATGCGCCAGCCGCCCGCATTAAGCGCTGGGCGGGCCGTAGCTATACTCCTGCTGCCTGTCGGACAGAATGCTGATATATCACTAGATCAGCGTGATGTCCGGCGCCGAGCGGTGGAGGTGGTCCGGCATGCCCCCTGGCGGCCGTCGCGGGCAGATGATGACGGCATCCCGGCAGTCCCGCGGCCGGCGCCGGCGGGCGCCCGGCCCGCCAGGGCCGGTGCGCCGGGCGGCCGGCCGGGCTGCGGCGCCGTGGCGCCGGCTGGGTACCCGGGGCCGGGTGGTCACGGCGGGCGCGGTGGCCGTCGCCGCCGCGGCGGCCGTCACGGCGGCGCTGCTGGCCGGGGGCGGCCCGCAGCCCCGTGCCCGGCAGTACCTGGCGTTCACGGCCTGCCTGCTCACCGGCCCCGGAGGGCTCGCCGACGCCCGGGCGGCGAACGCCTGGGCGGGCCTGGAGAAGGCCTCGCTGGCGACCCGGGCCAAGGTGCAGTACCTCCCGGTGGAATCCGGCACGACCGCGGCCGCCGCCGCGCCGTACCTGGCCAGCCTCACCACCCGGCACTGCAGCGTGGTCGTGGCGGTCGGCACCGCGCAGGTCGGCGCGGTCGCCGCCGCGGCGGCCCGGTACCGCTCAGTGCGGTTCGCGGTCATCGGCGGCGGCGCGGCCGGCCCGAACGTCACGGCCGCGACCGGCGACGCCGCGAGCGTGCGGTCCGCCATCGACGCCCTGGTGACCAGGGCCGTCGCGCACGGCACGGCGTAGCCGCATGCGATCTGGACGGGCAGATCCGCCTGGCCCTTCCGGGCGCTTCCCTGACGGGTGCACCTCTATGTCGATCTCGTATGCTTTTTTTGTAAAAAGATAGTAAAGACCCAAAGCTGGCCAGTTCACCGTCTTGTCCCGGTATGCCCGCTCCTGCCACTATTGCGCTCGTTTGGCTTGGCGCGCTTAACTGCAGCAGGAGCGCATGATGGGTGCTAGCAGGCAGGTCTCCGCACGATCCGACGTCACGCCCAGGGACCCTCGCCGCCCACCGCCGGGCAACCCGGTTAGTCGCCCTGACGCTGTTCGCATCGATGGCGATGCTCATGTGGGCACCGGCCGCGGGCGCGTCGTCGCTGTACACGCAGTGGCCGTCGCTGTCACTGAACCTGCGCTCGATCCTCGGCTTGTCGCGGCACGCGCCCGCGCCGCCGCGCCAGCTCCGCGGCACCGCGACCGGCCTGCACCGCCAGGCGCCGGCCCGGCTGACCCGCGCGCACGGCCACGCCCACGGCAGCAAGCCCGGCCGGGGGGCGGGCCAGCTGCCGGAGTTCGCGGTGCACAAGGCCACGTTCGCGCACCCCGTGGTGACCGGGGAGGACCCGCATACCGGCGGGTTCGTGGCCGGGCACAGCAAGCTGGTGGCCGCGAAGATGACCGCGACGACGGATACGTTCGCCAATCCGGACGGGTCGGTCAGCCGCAAGGTGTTCGCGGCGCCGGTGAACTTCGAGGACAGCGCGGGGACGTTCCAGGCCATCCAGACGGGACTGGCCGCCTTGCCGGGCGGCGGGTTCGCCGAGCGGGCGAACTCGCTGTCGGTGCGGTTCGCGGCGCTGGCGTCGGACGCCGGGCTGCTGTCGGTGCGGCTGGCCGGCGGGCAGCGGGTGCAGATGAGCCTGGCCGGGGCGGCCCGGGTGGCCGGCACGGCGGCCGGCGCGGCGGTGACCTACCCGGATGTGCTGGCGGGCACCAGCCTGCAGCAGGAGGCCACGACCACCGGGGTGGATGAGTCGCTGGCGGTGACCTCGTCCTCGCCGTCGCGGTTCACGTTCCCGCTCACGGCGGCGGGCCTGACCGCCAAGGCCGGTCCGGGCGGGTCGGTGGACCTGGTCACCGCGTCCGGGGCGGTGGCATGGCAGATCGGGAAGGCGGTGATCTCCTGGACCCGGTCCTCCGGGCAGCCGGCGGTGAGCGGGCTGACCTGGCAGGCGGTTGCCGACGGGGCCGGCAGCGCACTGCAGCTGAGCCTGCCCTCGGGGCAGCGGTTCCCGGCCGCGGTGGAGTTCGCCGAGCTGGTTCCCGACGCCGCGGCGGTGGACTCCGCCCCGGCGTCCCCCGCCCCGCCGGCGTCGCTCAGCCCGTCGTCGTCGCCCAGCCCGTCCGGGTCACCGGCGCCGTCGTCATCGCCGGCCCCGTCCGGGTCCCCGTCTCCATCCCCGTCGCCGTCAGCGTCCTCGCCCGCAGCCGCGGCGCTGACGTCGCTGACCACGCTGAAGCTGGCGACCGAGCCGCAGACCAGCGAGCCGTTCGGGACGACGGGGACGACGTTCGCCCAGACCGGGGACAGCAACACGGACAACACCAGTCAGCCATTCCTCCTGATGGGCACGGTGAACGGCGGTTCCACGCTGTCCCGGCCGTACCTGATGTTCGGCGGCGTGGGCACGCCCCTGGCCGGCGACACCCTGTCAGCCGTCACCCTGACGGTATTCGTGGCGGTCGCGGGCACCTGCAACTCGGCCCAGACGTGGAACGCCTACCCGGTGAACCAGTCCTGGACGCTGAACTCGATCAGCTGGCCGGGTCCCGGGGCCGGGTCCAATCTGGGCCAGTTCAGCGGCACGCCGCCGTCGACCTCGTGCGGCAACACGGGGGGGCCGGGCGGGACGCCGCTGAACACCGTCGGCGGCACGGAAACCGACACGCTGTCGGACTCGATCTTCCAGCAGTGGATCAACGGCACCTCCGCCAACGAGGGCCTGGAACTGCGGGCCGGCAGCGAGACCGGCCAGCCCTCGTTCAAGGAGCTGGACACCGCCAATTCCCCCAACCCGCCGTTCCTGACCCTGACCTTCTCCGGCGACGTCGCCCCGCAGTTCACCGCGGCCTACCCGCCCAACAACTACAACGCCACCTCCCTGACCCCCGAGCTGCAGGCCATCGCCACCGACCCCGACGGCCCGAACCCGCTGACCTACCAGTTCGCCGTCTACCCGGCCAACGAGACGATCACCCCAACCACCACCCCGGCCGCCTGCTCAACCCCGATCTCCGACGGCGGCTGCACGCAGACCGGCTCCCAGATCGGCACGGGCTGGCTATCCACCCCCGACTGGACGGTTCCCCAGGGGGACCTCACCTGGGGGCAGAACTATGTCTGGGTGGCCTGGGCATGGGACGGCTCGAAGCTCACCCAGGGCCCGGTCAACGTCCTGGCCGCCCAGGTGCCGCAGCCGACGACCAGCCAGGCCGGCCAGAACGACGGCCCGCAGGGCATCAGCCCCGGCAGTAACACCTACACGACCAGCGTGACAGATGCCCAGGTCGCGACGGTCGGGCCGGCGCTGGACATTACCCGCGACTATGACAGCGGCCTGGCTTACGCGGGCGGGGCGTTCGGCACGGGCTGGTCCAGCGTCCTGGACATGAAGGTCGCCACTGGCCTGGTCGACTCGACGGGTGCGACCGACACGGTGAACGTGACGTACCCCGACGGGGAGCAGGTCGGGTTCGGGGAGGAGGCCAACGGCAGCTTCACCGCGCCCGAGGGCCGGTATGCCACGCTGGCGGCGGTGTCGGGCGGCGTACACGCTGACGGACAAGAACGCCACGGTCTACACGTTCGGGCAGTCGCTGGGCAACGGGACCTTCGGGCTGACCTCGATCGCCGACGCGCTGGGCAATACCGAGACCTTCGGCTGGTTCGGCTTCCCCGCCAAGATCATCCAGGTGGCCGCGGCGTCCGGGCGGACCCTGACGATCGGCTGGTCGACGCCGTCGGGCGCGACCGGGGAGCACGTGGCTGCCGTCACCACCAGCGACGTGGTCGCCGGCCAGTCGGGCTCGGCGCTGACCTGGACCTACGGGTACTCCGCCGACAGCCTGACGCTGGCCTGCTCACCGCAGATGACCACCTCCTGCTCGGGCGCCGCGTCCTGCCCGCCCGGCCCCGGCTGCACCGCCTACGCCCATACCGCCGGGACGCAGTTCCCCGACGCCGTGCTGGGCACCGGGCCGCGGTCCTACTGGCGGCTGGATGAGTCCTCCGGCACCACTGCGGCGAGCTCAGCCCTGGCCAGCGTGGGCACCGACAACGGCACCTACTCCAGTACCGTGTCCCTGGGCCAGCCCGGGCCGCTGGCCGGGTCGGCCGCCACCTCGACCGGGTTCAACGGCGGCGCGTGGGTGTCCCTCCCGCAGACCACCGCGGACAGCGCCGGCTACCAGTCGGTCAGCCTGTGGTTCAAGACCAGCACCGCCGGCGGGGTGCTGCTCGGGTCGGCCCGCGACCCGATCACCATCGGGAACGCAACCACCGGGGCCTACACGCCGGAGCTGTACATCGGCACGGACGGGGACCTGCGCGGGGAGTTCTGGACCGGCTCTGCCGCGCCCGTCACCACCAGCACCGCGGTCGACAACGGGCAGTGGCACCTGGCCGTGCTGACCGGCGCGGGCAGCACCCAGTCGCTTTACCTCGACGGGACCCTGGTCGGCACCATCTCCGCCGCCATCGGGAACACCGGGCTGCTGCAGGACTCCATCGGCGCGGGGTTCGCCGGCGGCAACTGGCCGTCCATCCCGAGTGCCGACAGTGGCCAGTTCGGCACGAGGTGGGGCGTCACCGGCGACATCTCCGACGCCGCCGCCTGGGACCGGCCGCTGACCCCCGCCGAGGTCACCGCGATGTACCAGGCCGGCACCACCGCCACCCCCCTGATCACCAAGATCACCCGCCCGACCGGCAGCGTGTCCGCCCAGCCGTCCTACAGCCCGGTGACCGGCGCCGTCACCAGCCTCACCGACAGCAATGGCGGCACCTGGACGGTCGCGGCGCCGAAGGTATCGGGGTCCAGCAACGACTACGTCGCCTCGGTCCTGGGCCAGGACCCGGCGGACTACTGGCGGCTCAACGACGACAACTCGCAGCTGGTGCCGAACCAGGTCAACGCTGACCAGGCCTTCTACTCGCAGGGCATCACGCATATCCAGCCGTCCGCATTCCCGGACTCCTTCTCTTCCGGGTTCACCGCCAGCAGCGACACGTTCATGCTGATGCAGAGCGTGGAACTGGACCAGGGCGGCAACGGCACGGTGAGCCTGTGGTTCAAGACCACCACCACCGGCGGCGTCCTGGTCGGCGCCTCCACCGACACCCCGAACCACACGGCCGGCCAGACCACGACCAGCGGGTTCGTCCCTGTCCTGTACGTCGGCGCGGACGGCAAGCTGCTGGGCCAGTTCTACACCGGCAGCACCGCCAACACCATCGAGTCGGCGGGCGCCGTCGATGACGGCAACTGGCACAACGTCGTCCTGGCCGCGGGCTCCAACGAGACCCTGTACCTGGACGGCAAGGCGATCGGGTCGACCGCGTCCGGCGAGGGCGCCGTCAGCGTCCAGGCCAACAACTCCTACATCGGCACCGGGTTCCTCGGCGGAAGCTGGCCCGACATCCCCAGCGCCGACAAGGTCTCCGGCCAGGGCACGGTCGCCTACTTCACCGGCGACCTCAGCGACGTCGCCGTGTACCCCTCCCAGCTCAGCGCCCAGGCCGTCGGCGGCGAGTGGAGCGCCTACCAGGCCAGCATCGCCTCACAGAGCCCCACCGCGACCATCAAGATCACCGACCCCGGCGGGAACACCGAGACCTACCAGGAAGACCCGCTCAACAGCAGCCGGCTGACCTCCATGACCGACGGCCTGGGCAACACCACCAGCTACGGCTACGACGTCAACGGGTTCCTGGACGAGACCATCGACCCGGACGGCAACGTGACGTTCACCGGGCATGACGTCCGCGGGAACGTCACCTCCAAGTCGAGCTGCCAGAGCCAGACCCAGCAGAACATCCTCCTCGGCCTGTGCACGACGGAGTACCTCACGTACTTCCCGGATGACACGTCCGCCACCCTGACCAAGGACCCGCGCAACGACCTGCCCCTCACCGAGCGCGGCCCCGGATCGGCCTCGGCCACCGATGACACGTTCCTGACCACGTTCACCTACAACTCGCTGGGCGAGCGCACCAGCGAGACCGGCCCGGACGTGCCCGGCGCGGAAGACGGCCAGACCATCAGCGACACCTACACGACCTCCACGACCGAGGCATTCGACTCCAGCGGCAACCAGTCGGGTACCACCCCGCCGGGCCTGGTGGCCTCGGAGACCGCCTCAGGCGGTGCGGTCACCAGTTATACCTACTACTCCGACGGCGACGTCAACAAGGTCACCAACCCGGACGGGGAGACCACGGCCTACACCTACGACGGCGTGGGCCGGGTCCTGTCCAAGACGGTGACGTCGACCAGCTTCCCCCACGGGCTGACCACGACCTACGCGTACGACGCCCTGGGCGAGCCGGTTACCGAGACCGACCCGCTCGTCACCGACACGGTCACCGGGGACCCCCATACCCCGCAGACCACGACGGTCTACGACGCCGACGGCGACGTGACCTCCCAGACCGTGGCCGACACCACCGGCGGGGACGCGTCCCGCACCGTGACCAGCACCTATAACTCCGATGACCAGCTGACCAGCACGACCGACCCGGCGGGAAATAAGACCTCCTACACGTATGACGCC
The DNA here is from genome assembly GCA_963731085.1 of uncultured Actinomycetota bacterium. Lineage (GTDB taxonomy): Bacteria > Actinomycetota > Actinomycetes > Streptosporangiales > Streptosporangiaceae > DASUBV01. The sequence goes on along the minus strand of CAVSUF010000014.1, from coordinate 3,608 downwards.
TTCGGGAACCTGGCCAGCCAGACCGACCCCGCGGGCAACGTCACCGACTACGCCTACAACCCCAACGGCCAGCTCCTGACCACGACGCTGGAGAACTTCACCGGCATCCCGTCCGGCTCCCAGCAGGCCGCCCCGCTGACGCAGAGCACCCAGACCTACGACCCGGCCGGGCGGCTCGCCAGCGTCACCGACTCCATGAGCAACACAACGGCCTACACCTACACGGACAACGGCCTGCTGGCCACCGAGACCCGCTGCACCCAGTTCTCCGCTGCCGCCGGCTGCGGCGGGGACACCTTCGTCCAGCAGCAGAACACCTACGACACCTCCGGCAACCTCGAGCAGCAGGTCACCAACAACGGGCAGACGACCACCGGGTACGAGGTCGACGCGATCGGCCGGGTCGACGCCACCGACCTGGACCCGCTCAACCTGGGCCGCACGACCAGCTATACCTTCAACGCGGCCAGCCAGGTCACCAACCAGACGATCACCGACGCGAGCGGCAGCACCGTCGAGTCGGACAGCTATACCTATGATCCGATGGGCAACATGACCTCGCAGGTCCAGGCCGACGGGTCCGCGAGCCTGACGACGTCCTGGGCGCTGGACAGCCGGGGCCTGCCCACCTCGATGACCGACCCGAACGGCAACGTCACCGACTACCAGTACGACGCGGCCGGCCAGCTCGCCCAGACCACGCTCCCGATAACGACGGCCACGTTCTACAACATCACCACCCACGAGCCGGTCCAGCAATCGGAAGCCCCGGTGACCTCGACCGGCTACAACACCTTCGGCGAGCAGGTCGAGACCGAGGACGCCGACGGCAACATCTACACCACCGCCCGCGACGCTGACGGCAACGCGGTGTCGACGACCGCCCCGTCCTACACCCCGCCGGACGGCTCCGGCACGATCGCGGGCGCCCAGGCCACCCAGACGTACAACACGCTGGGCGAGATGGTCACGCAGACGGACCCGCTGGGCAACAAGACCACGCTCGGCTACGACCAGCTCGGCGACCTCACCAGCCAGACGGCCCCCGACGGCGGGGTGACCAGCTACGGCTACGACACCAACGGCGACCAGACCTCCGTCACCGACCCGGTCGGTGCCGTGACCGACGCCACGTTCGACTTCATGGGCCGCAAGGTGACCTCCACCCAGGTCGAGCAGATCCCCTCGCCGGCCAGCTACACCACCACCTACTCCTACGGCGGCAGCACCACCTCGACGCCGTGGCTGGTGTCCCAGACGACCCCCGACGGCGTGACGACCGCCTACACCCACGACGCCGCGGGCGAGCAGACCAGCGTCACCGACGGCGCCGGCAACCCCACGACCTATGCCTTTGACGGTGACGGCAGGCCGACCACCACCACCAACCCGGACGACACCACCACCACCAGCGTCTACGACGAGGCCTGCCGGATGACCAGCCAGGCCGACTTCAACGCCTCGGGTACCCAGCTGCGCAGCGAGTCGTTCGCCTACGACAACGACGGCAACCAGCTGAGCGCCACCGACTACCGCGGCAACACCTCCAAGTTCACCTACAGCCCGGACAGCCAGGTCACCGGCGAGGTCCAGCCGGTCACCGCCACCTCCTCGATCACCACCGCGTTCGGCTACGACGCCGGCGGGCAACCCGACCGAGTACACCGACGGCAACGGCAGCCAGTGGTTCACCACCTACAACACGATGGGCCTGCCCGAATCGCAGGTCGAGCCGCCGACCACGGCCGACCCGACGGCCGAGGCGCTCACCACCTCCTACGACGCCGACGGCAACCCCGTCGAGGTGCAGGAGCCGGGCGGGGTCACCGTCACTAACACCTACAACAACATGAACGACCTGACCGGCCAGGCCGGCACCGGCGCCGACGCGCCCACCACCGCGCGCAGCTTCGGCTACAACGACAACGGGGCCATCACCTCGGCCAGCGCGCCCGGCGGCACCGACAACTTCAGCTACGACGACCGCGGCCTGCTGACCAGCGCGTCCGGCCCGTCCGGGACATCATCGGTTACCTACAACGGCGACGGCCTGGCCACCGCCATCTCGGATGCGGCCGGGACGACCAGCTACACCTACGACAGCGACGACCGCCTCGCCACCCTCGCCGACCCCGCCAGCGGCGCCACCCTCAGCTACTCCTACACGCCCCAGTCGCAGGTCTCCCAGATCTCCTACGGCAGCGGCAAGGACACCCGGACCTACAACTACAACACCCTGCACCAGCTGACGACCGACACCCTCGCCACCTCCGCCGGCCACACCGTCGCCTCGATCAGCTACGGCTACGACGCCAACGGCAACGAGACCTCAAAGAACACCACCGGCTTCGGCACCAGCACCAGTAACACCTACACCTACGACGACGCCAACCGGCTCGCCTCGTGGAACAACGGCTCGACCACCGTGAACTACGGCTATGACGCGGACGGCAACCGCACCCAGGTCGGGTCGCGCCACCTATGCCTATGACGCCCGCGACGAGCTGACCTCCGACGGCACCAGCAGCTACGCCTACACCGCCCGCGGCACCCTGTCCTCGGTCACCGGCCCGTCCGGCACGGCGAACTACACCTCCGACGCCTTCGGCCAGGCCATCACCCAGGGCACCCAGACCTACGCCTACGACGCCCTGGGCCGGGTCATCTCCGATTCCGGGTCCGGCAGCAGCGCGGCGTTCACCTACGACGGGACCGGCTCCACCCTGGCCTCCGACGGGAGCGCGACCTACACGTATGACCCCAGCGGCAGCACCCTGGTCGGCGTCGGCGCGTCCGGCGGCGGGTCCGGCGTGCTGGCCCTGACCGACCAGCACACCGACGTCGTCGGCAACTTCAGCGCCGCCTCCTCCAGCCTGACGGGCGACACCGTCTACAGCCCGCTGGGCGCCGTGGTCAGCACCACCGGCATGGCCGGGAAGCTGGGCTTCCAGTCCGGCTGGACCGACCCGGCCAACGGCCGCGTCAGCATGGGCGCCCGCTGGTATGACCCGGCCGCCGGCCAGTTCACCAGCCGCGACACCGCCAAGGTGAACCCCGATCCCGACTCCGCCGCCGCGAACCCGTTCGCCTACACCGGCGATGACCCGCTGACGGCCATCGACCCGACCGGTCACGCCACGGCGATGCTGGTGGGCGCCGGCGGCGGCGCCACCCAGCGCCCCATCAAGGCCGCCCCGCCGCCGCCGAGGCCGCAGCCGCCCAAGCCGGCCAAGGCCAATGCCGGGCGCAAGGCAGCGGCCAAGCCAGCGACTCACAAGGTCGCCGACGCCGCCCCCAGGCCGGCCGTGACCGTCGGCGCCGCCGGCCACGCGATCTGCGACGGGCTCGGCCAGTGCGGCTCGATACAGTCCTTCAAGCCCGGCGGCGCGAACTTCCTTCCGTCGGTTAACTCGCAGATCCAGGACATCACGTCGAACCTCCAGTCGAAGCTCAGCTCCGTAGACCCGGCGGCCAAGGGCGCGAAGAGCGCAGTCAAGAAAGACGAGAAGAACGACGTGAGTGCGCTGGCGTCACTCGCAGCGCTGCCAGGACTCTCCACCAGCCAGCGCGCGGCGATAAGCGGACTCGAGACAGCGATCAGCGACGTT
>CAVSUF010000013.1:0-80390 GCA_963731085.1 uncultured Actinomycetota bacterium | reverse complement strand
GCCCCCAGGACATCACAGTCTCCCGGCTGGTCCGGTACCCGGCACCGCCAGGTCGCGGCGCCGACCGGCGCGGCCTCGGCCCCGCCGGACCCATCTGCCGCGCGGGCCCGCCCGGCCGGCCCTGACCGGGACTGCCGTCACGCGGGCTGCCCTGCACGGCGGCCAGTCGCGGTCCCAGCATGGCGATCCCGGTCACCGCCACCCCGGCCGCGGCGAGCTGCACGATCAGCCCGGCCGGCGAGGCGGCCAGTCGCTCGCCGAACAGGAACGCCCCGATCACCACGCCCGATACCGGCTCGACCGTGTCGATGATCGGCAGGCTGGCCGACAGCGTGCTGGCCTGGAACGCGCCCGTGGACAGGGCCAGCCCGGCCAGGCCCAGCGTTATCAGCGCCCACGGCTGCCAGTGAGCCAGCGCCGAGGAGATGCCCTCGGCCCGCAGCGACCGGGTGAAGCTGGCCGTTACCGCGGCGGTCAGCCCGAACACCACGCCGGCCGCCCCGGCCAGCAGCCCCGCCCGGGCCGTCCGCCCGGTCACCCGGCCCAGGCCGATGGCCACGGCGGCGATCACCACGACGATGCCGAAGACCAGCACCCAGCCCCCGGCGGGCACCTCCGCCCGGCCGTCGGACGGGGGCGCGGCGGCCAGGAACACCGCCACCCCGGCCGCGACCAGGAGGCACCCGCCCCAGTCCCGGGGCCGCAGCGGCCGCCGCGACCAGCGGGCCGCCAGCGGCAGCGCGAACAGCAGGTCGGCCGCGACGATCGGCGCTACCAGGGTCAGCGGCCCGTAGGCCAGCGCCACCGCCTGCAGCCCGTAAGCGGCGATGGCCAGCGCCAGCCCGGCCAGCCACAGGCAGCCGGACCACGTCAGCCAGCAGCCGCACCGAGAACCCGCGCCGCTGCGGAGCCATCCCGGCCTGCCGGTGCTGCACCGCGGCGGCCACGCCGAATACGCACGCCGCCGCCAGCGCGGCAAACGCCGGCACTGCCAGGCCGCCAGCGCTGTTCATGGCCAGGCCGCTCCCCCCGGTCGCGGTCACCTCATCTGCATCTGCCGTGCGTTCAGTCGACCATCAGGGCATGCCCAGCTCATGGGCCTCTAATGGTGATCGCGTGAAGATATTCGACTACATTGCGTAGGAATGACGCCCAGCGAGCCCCCGCGTCCCCGCCCGACGCGGTGATCATGTCGGTGTCCGATCTGGAGGCGCTGGAGGAGACCCTGGACCTGCTGTCCACGCCAGGTGCGCTGCACTCGGGCTCGGTAGGTCAGAACAGCCGCAGGGTAGCGTCGTCGGTGCCGCGCATCGTGGCGTAGTCGAGCACCAGGCAGCGGATGCCGCGGTCCTCGGCCAGCACCCGGGCCTGGGGCCGGATCTCCTGGGCCGCGAAGACGCCCCGGACCGGGGCCAGCAGCGGGTCCCGGTTAAGCAGGTCCAGGTACCGGGTGAGCTGTTCCACGCCGTCGATCTCGCCGTGAAGCAGCTTGACTCGATCGCCACGCTGCCCCGCGCATGCACCGCGCATGCAAGTGGGATATCCTAAGGCGATGAGCGCCACCGTAGTGCAAGTCCGTGATCTTCCCGAAGAGGTTGTTGAAACGCTCAAGGCCCGGGCGGAGGCGCGCGGCCAGTCCCTTGCGGCGTACCTGCGTGATCTGCTGACGCAGGAGGCAGCAATGCCGCCGGTCGAGGAAGTGATGGCCAGCATCGCGGCGCGCGATCCGGTCCGTTACACGATTGATGATCTGCGGTCCTTCGCACAGGACGGCCGCCGGTGACGTTGGTCCCTGACTGCTCGATCATTATCCGGCTGCTTTCCAGCCTGTCCGGCGACGATCTGCTCCGCCAGCGCCTGGCGCGGACTGTCCACGCTCCGGCGCTGATCGACGCGGAGGTGTCCAGCGTCGTTCGCGGCCTGGTGATCACGACGAAGCCGAACGTCCGCATCACTCCGGGCCGGGCGGAGTTGATGCTCGCCGATTATGCGGGACTGCGGATCGTGCGCCATCCGATGCAGCCGCTGCAGGCCCGTGTCTTCGAGTTGAGGCACAGCTTCACCGCCTACGACGCGATGTACGTGGCTTTGGCTGAGCGGCTTGCGCTGCCCCTGCTGACCGACGACGCCAAGTTTGCCGGGACGCCGGGACATCACGCGGAGATCCAGTACTGCCCAGGCTGATCTCCTCACCTTCGGTCACCCGGGACCTGATCGTCGGACTCCCGGGCGCCAGCCCATGGCTCCCGCAGGCGACAGGCCTCTACGAGGAGGAAAGGCTGCCCGAATTCCTCCGCGATCTCGCGGAAAAGCGGAGATGCGTCGCGCCGACACCCACTAAAACAGCGTTCCCTCGCGCTTGATCCCGCGCATATTGTCGTAGTCCAAAACCACGCACCGGATGCCGCGGTCCTCGGCCAGCGTGCGGGCCTGCGGCTTAATCGTCTGCGCTGCAAGCACGCCATGAACCGGCGCTAGGAGCGGGTCCCGGTTCAGTAGCTCCAGGTACCTGGTCAACTGCTCGACGGCGTCGATCCCGGCGTGGCGCTTCACCTCGACTGCCACGTGGGTCACCATGCCCGAAGCGGTACCTTTGGTAGAAATGGCCCCGTCGATCTCGCCGCGCCGCTTGATCTCCACCGCCACGCTGCCCCCGGCGGAGTCCCGGCACATCAGGTCGACCGGGCCGATCGGCGTGGGGAACTCCCGGCGGACCAGCCGGAAGCCCTCGCCGAGCCAGTGGACCTGGGCCGCCAGGAGTTCCTGCAGGTGCGACTCCACGCCGTCCTTGACCAGGCCGGGGTCGATTCCCAGGTCGTGGGAGCTGTCGCTGAGCACCTCGGCCAGCTCGATGGTCAGCGTCTCGCCCGACTTGCCGGTCACCACCCAGCGCCCCGGCTCCTCGGCCAGCCGGCACGGCGGCGACATCCAGTTCAGCGGCTTGTAGCTGCCGCCGTCGGAGTGGACCAGCACCGACCCGTCCGCCTTGACCATGATCAGCCGGGTGGCCAGCGCCAGGTGGGCGGACAGCCGGCCGCATAATCCACCGTGCACCGGGCGATGATTATCCGCACGGCGCCCAACTCTAGCGACCTGGCGGCGGAATGTGCGGTGGCCGCTGAATCAGAGCCCTTTGACCCAGCGGCGCCAGTCGTCCTGCCGGCGGTAGCCACCGGAGCGCCACAGGCTCTGGCCAAGATCGTTGCCGTCCAGCACCATCGCGTCGGCGCGGCCCGCCCCGGCCGCCCGGAACCGGTCCTCGGCCGCTCGCAGCAGCGCGGAGCCAACTCCCCGGCGCCGCCAGTCGGGCCGGACCGCGAGCCGGTAAAGATGACAGCGCCAGCCATCCCACCCCGCTATCACCGACCCGATCAGCTCACCCTCATGATCGGCGAGGATCACCGCGTCCGGGTCCCGGACCAGCAGGGCCGCCACCGCCTCCCGGGAATCCGGCGGCCGGGCGGCATTCTCGGCCCCGTCCCGCCACAGCCCCAGCAGGCCATTGATATCGGCTGCCGTGGCGCCCCGCAGCGAGAACGACATGTGGTCCATCCTCCCAGGTAGCGGCTACCGTCCTCGCGCCGCCCGCTGGTACCGCCCGGAGGATGCGTGTCACCGTCCTCGTCGATGCCTACAACCTCTACGTACGAGGAGAAGGGCAGCGACGTCAACGTGGCCTCTCACTTACTGGTTGACGTACTGGCCGGAGGCTTCGGCGCGGCTGTGGTGATAAGCAACGACAGCGACCTTTGGTGGCCCGTCCAGGAGGCCCGCCGCCGGGTGCCGGTCGGGATGGTGAATCCAGGCGGCGGGTACGCTGCCGGCCATCTCTCCGGTGAACCGGACGCGGGGGCGGGCCGCCACTGGTGGCGGACCCTGCGCGCGGCGGACTTCGCCCGCCATCAGCTGCCGGACCCGGCCGGCGGTTATCGTCGGCCGACTGGATGGTAGAAGCCGGGCCGGCACGTGAGGTAAACTTCAGCAATACTCGCCCGGCCCCTAGTGGGCCGGGTTTATTTGTTGCCTGAGGTGCCGGTCTGGTCGCGCCCTATAGGAGAATCCCTCGCCGCGCGTCAGGCGCTGGTGATCTTGGCGTGGAATGCCCGGCATGCCAGGATGACACCGGTTCGGGGCGGGACCGGCGTCTGGGAGGCAGGGCATGGCAGACGGCAGGGCGCACACCGCACCGGCGGTCGACGAGGACGGGCGGGCTCTGGCCCGGCTCATGGATGGCTTCGCCGGTTCCCAGGTAACGCGGGTGGTAGCCCTGCTCGGCGTGCCTGACGCGCTGGCCGACGGCCCCCGCTCGGCTCAGGACCTGGCCGGCGCCACCGGCGCGGTGCCCGGCCCGATGGCCCGGCTGCTGGCCGCCGCCAGCGTGTACGGGCTGGTTGCCCAGGACGACCAGGGCCGGTTCCGGCTGACCTCGCTGGGCGCCCGGCTGCGCTCGGACGTGGCCGGGTCGATGCGGGCCACCGCCATCGGGTTCCTCGGCCCGGCCATGTGGTCGGCCTGGAGCGACCTGGACGGGATCCTGCGGACCGGGCAGCCGGGCGCGCCGGCCGGGGAGCACGTCCAGCGTGATCCCGGCGACGCCGCCTGGTTCGGCCGGGCCAGGGGCGAGATCACCGCGACGATCATCGGCGCGATGAACCGGTCCGGGTACCAGCCGCCCGCCGCGACCCGGATCGTGGACGTGGGCGGTGGCCGGGGCACGCTGCTGGCCAGCCTGCTGCGCAGCGTCCCGGGCGCCACCGGGGCGGTGCTGGACCGGGCCGAGGCGCTGACCGAGACGGCGGTGGTGTTCGCCGAGGCCGGAGTGGCCGGCCGGGCCGAGGCCATCGCGGGCAGCTTCGCCGGCCAGGTGCCGCCGGGTGACCTGCACGTGCTGTGCAGCATGCTGCACGACTGGGATGACGAGCACAGCCGGGCCATCGTGGCCGCCTGTCACCGGGCCAGTCGCCCCGGCGGCACGCTGGCGGTCATCGGGATGCTGATGCCGACGACCCCCGGCCCGTCGCCCGCCCACCTGATGGACCTGACCATGATGGTGGTGGAGCGGGGCCGGGAGCGGACCCTGGCCGAGCTGACGTCGATGATGGCCGGCGCGGGCTGGGAGTTCGCCCGGCACGTGCCGCTCGGCGACGACATCGCCTACCACGTGGTGGAGTTCCGCCGCACCTGACCGTCGCTCCCCGTATACTCTGCGATTACAGAGGGTAGCTGCGGGTGGTGAGGGAGGAGCCGGGGAATGGCGGAAGCACTATGGACCGCCTGGAACAAGATCGTCGCCGGCCGCAGCACTGCCACGCTGCAGCGCCTGCAGCGCACCCCGCGCAGCGGGATGACCGGCAACATCGGCACCAACCTGTTCCTGTTCTTCGCCGTTCAGAAGTGACCGTGCCGAGGTGACCGGGACGATCCGATTCCAGCGGCCGCGGGGCTGGCGCGCGGTCGTCGGCGCCGTGGCCCTGGCCGGCGGGGCGGGGGTGGTGGCGGGCTGCGTGCTGCCGTGGGTCACCGCCTTCGCCGGCCTGGTCACCATCCCCGGCACGCTGGGCGACAACGGCAAGGCGCTGACCGCCGCCGGGATCCTGATCGCGGCCACCGGGCTGTGGCACCTGATCACCGGCTCCACCGCCGCCCGGTGGGCGATCGGCGTGGGGGGCATCGGCGTTGCCGGGTACTCCGGGGACCTGCTGATCCGGCTGGCGGCCAGCCTGCGGGGCGGCGACTCGATGATCCTGCTGCGCGGCGGGCCGGGGCTGTGGGTCGTGGCGGCGGGCGGCCTGATCGCCTTCGCCACCCTGTTCCTGCCCGCCACCCGGGTCCCGGCCACCCCGGCCCCGGCCACCCCGGCCACCCCGGCCCCGGCCGGCGCCGAGCCAGCTCCCGACAGCTAGGCGGCGGCGTCCACCGCCCGCAGCGCGTCCAGCAGCAGCGCCCAGAAGCCGTCGGCATCCAGCCCGGTGGCCACCCGCGCATTGGACGGCTGGCCCAGCTGGCCGCGGAAGTCGGTCACCGTCATGCCCGACGTCCAGGTGCCCGCCGTCTCCACCGCGACGAACGCGTCCTGGACGGTGACCAGCCCCGGCCGCGCTACCCGCGCCACCGCGCACGGGTCGTGCAGCGGCGGTGAGTCGATGCCGGTCGCGGCGGCGTAGTTGTCCCGCAGCGTGCCCAGCAGGGCCGCCGCCATCGCGGAGGCCGGCCCGCCCAGCGCCGCCACCTCGCCGACCAGGCCCTCGGGCAGCACCGCCTGGTAGGTCAGGTCCAGCCCGACCATCGTGACCGGCCAGCCGGCCTCGAACACGATCGCCGCCGCCTCGGGGTCGGTCAGGATGTTGAACTCGGCCGCCGGGGTGCGGTTGCCGCGGGTGTAGGAGCCGCCCATCAGCACCACCTCGCGGGTCCGGCCGATGATCCGGGGCTCCAGCCGGGCCGCCGTGGCGATGTTGGTCAGCGGCCCGATCGGGACCAGCGTGATGTCGCCGTCGGAGGCCATCAGGGTCTCGATCAGGAAATCGACGGCGTGCCCGTCGGCCGTCTCGACTTCCGGCGGCCCGAATACCGGCCCGTCCAGGCCGGACTCGCCGTGGATGTCGGCGGCCACGCTGAGCGCCCGCTGCAGCGGCCGGTCGCAGCCGGCGTAGATCGGCACGTCCCGGATGCCCGCCACGGTGCAGGCCCGGCGGGCGTTGAGGGTCACCTTGGGCAGCGTCTGGTTCCCGGCCACCGTGGTGATGGCCAGCAGGTCGATGTCCGGGCAGCCCCGGGCCAGCAGGATGGCCAGGACGTCGTCCAGGCCCGGATCGCAGTCCAGGATGACCGGTCGCGCCACCACGGGCCGCGCCACCACGGGTCGCGCCACCACGGGCCGGGCCACCTCAGGCCTCCAGCCAGCGCATGGCCTGCGACAGCGCCGCCACGGTGTCGCGGCGCAGCGCCTCGGTCAGCTCCGCGGCGGGCATCTCCGTGCTCAGCGCGTGGGTCTGCCCGGCCCACAGGTTCACCACGTCGGCGTCCCCGGCCGCCCGCCCGGCCGCCCGCAGCGGCGCGGTCAGGTGATGAACCTCGGGGTAGGCCGACGGCGCCGCCGCGCTGTGCTCGTCGAGGAACCGGTTGCGGATGCCGCGGGCCAGCCGCCCGGTGAACGCCCGGGTCATCGCGGTCGGGGTGTCGCCCGCTATCGCCGCCCGCGCCACCGGGGCGGTGCCCGCCTCCGGGCAGCGCAGGAACGCCGTCCCCAGCTGGGCCGCGGCCGCCCCGCCGGCCAGCACCGCGGCGATGCCCGCGCCGGTGATGATCCCGCCTGCCGCCACCAGCGGCAGGCTGACCCGGGCGCGGACCAGCGTCAGCAGCGACAGCAGCCCGGTGCCCTCGCCGTCCTCGTCGCGGAACGAGGACCGGTGCCCGCCCGCCTCGGCGCCCTGCACGACCAGCACGTCGGCCCCGGCCGCGGCGGCCCGCGCGGCCTCGGCCGGGCTGGTCACCGTCACCCACACCTCGCTGCCCGCCGCCCGCAGCCGGCCGATCACCGCCGCGTCCGGGCAGCCGAACGTGAACGACACCACCTCGGACCGCCCGTCCGCCAGCAGGTCCAGCTTGGCCGCCCAGTCATCGTCCTCGAACCGGGGCGCGCCCAGCGCCGCCCCGTGCGCCCGGGCCTCGGCGGCCAGCGTGGCGGCGTAGACGCTGACCGGGTAGTCGGCGGCCGGCGTGCCCGGCACGAACACGTTCACCCCGAGCGGGGCGGCCGCTCCGGCTAGCTGCCGGGCCGCGTCCAGCCGCTCGCCCACGGCGCCGGCGGTCAGGTAGCCGGCGGCCAGGAAGCCCAGCCCGCCCGCGCCGCTGACCGCCGCCGCCAGTTCCGGCGTGGACGGCCCGCCCGCCAGCGGCGCGAGCACGACCGGAACCGCCAGCCTGTCGAGGATCATGCCTTCCCCGTCCTGTCACCGACTCCGCTGTCACCCGCTGCTGTGTCGCCACCACGAGGGCAACTGTAATCTCGCCGCCATGGAGATTCGCGAGGTGGCCGTCGTCGGCCTGGGCACGATGGGCGCGGGCATCGCCGAGGTGTTCGCCCGGGCCGGGATCGCCGTGGCTGCCATCGAGGCCGACCCGGCGGCGCTGCGGCAGGGCATGAACATCCTGGAGAGCTCGCTCAGCCGGGCCGTCAGCCGGGGCCGGATGACCCGCGAGGAGCGCGACGCGGTGGCCGCGCGGGTCCGGCCCGCCACCGGGTTCACCGAGGTGACCGGCGTGGACCTGGCCATCGAGGTGGTGCCGGAGCGGCCCGAGATCAAGCGCCAGGTGTTCGCCGAGCTGGATCTGGCCTGCAAGCCCGAGGCGATCCTGGCCACCAACACGTCCTCGCTGTCGGTGACCGCCGTCGCCGCCGCCACCGGCCGCCCGGGCCGGGTGGTGGGCATGCACTTCTTCAACCCGGCGCCGGTCATGCGGCTGGTCGAGGTGGTCGGCACGGTGCTGACCGACGACGACGTCACCGCCGCCGTGGCCGGCCTGGCCCGGCGGCTGGGCAAGACCCCGGTGCAGGTCACCGACCGGGCCGGCTTCGTGGCCAACGCCCTGCTGCTGCCCTACCTGAACCACGCCGCGGGCCTGCTCGGGGCCGGCTTCGCCAGCCGGGCCGACATCGACGCCGCCGCGACCGCGGGCCTCGGGCTGCCGATGGGCCCGCTGGCCCTGCTCGACCTCATCGGCCTGGACACCTCCCTGTCGATCATGGAGGTCCTGTCGGCCGAGTTCGGCGGCTCCCGCTACCAGCCCGCGCCCCTGCTGCGCCGTCTCGTCGCGGCCGGCGCGCTGGGCCGCAAGGCGGGCCGCGGCTTTCACGACTACCCGCCCGCCCCCCAGACCCCGGATATGAGTAACGGCACCGCCCCCGGACCCTCGTCCGTCACCCTGGTCACCCCTGGCGACGCCCCGCCCGGCCCGCTCGCCGGGCTGGCCCGCGCAGCCGGCGTCACCGTCACCACGGACCCGGCCGGGGCCGGTGAGCTGATCCTGGTCGAGGCGACGCCCGACCGGGCGGTGCTGGCCGAGGCCCTGGCCACCGGGCGGCCCGCCGACGTCGTCGGGGTGCACCTGACCGGGGACCCGGCCGCCCCGCTGGCGGAACTGGTGACCACCCGGCTGACTTCCCCGGCCGCCGCGGCGGCGGCCGGCGCCCTGGCCGCCCGCCTCGGCCTGCGCGCGGTGCGCGCCCCGGACCGGCCGGGGTTCCTGGCCGGCACCCTGCTGTACCCGTACCTGGCCGACGCCGTCCGGATGGTGCAGGACGGCTACGCCAGCGCCGCCGACGTGGATACCGCCATGACCCTCGGCTGCGGCTACCCGCGCGGCCCGCTGACCGCGCTGGACGCGGCCGGCCCGGCCGCCGCGCTGGCCGTGCTGGCCGCCATGCACGAGCGGTCCGGCGACCCGGCGTTCGCGCCGCCTCCGCTGCTGGCCGAGCACGCGGCCGCTGGCCTGCCGTTCCGTGACTGACGTCAGCGAGGTCCGGCTCGTGAGCCCGCGCAGGTCCCGCCGGCGCCCGGCGGAGATGCCCAGCCGTCCGCGGCGCGGCGGCCGTCGCGCCGCCCCGTCTGGCACCGCCCCGGCGACCGGCCCCGGCGCGGCGGAGGAGCCGGCCATCCGGCTCGGCCCGCCCATCGTGCAGGAGTGGCCGGACGGCGACTGGGTGGTCCGCCAGGTGCCCGGCGCGGCGGCGGCCAAGACGTACCGGTGTCCTGGCTGTGACCAGGAGATTCCGCCCGGAACGGCGCACGTGGTGGCCTGGCCGCAGCAGGCCGGCGAGGCCGAGGGGCGACGGCACTGGCACAATTCGTGCTGGCAGCGACGGCCGCGGCGGCCCGGACCGCCCTCATTCCGCCGATGAGAGATGACCGCTGATGACGCCACCGAGCGGGGAGCCGATGACCGAGATCCGGGCCAGCACGGTCCTGCCCGCGCGGCGCGAGCCGGTCACGCTGCGCACCGCCGACGGCCTGGCCCTGGTCGGCGAGCTGGCCGTGCCCGAGGGGGAGCCCCCCGCCGCCACGCTGGTCTGCCTGCACCCGCTGCCCACGGCGGGCGGCATGATGGACAGCCACATCCTGCGCAAGGCATCGTTACCGGCTGCCGGCGCTGGCCGGCCTGGCCGTGCTGCGGTTCAACACCCGGGGCACCTCCTCCGAGCACGGCACCAGCGAGGGCGAGTTCGGCGACGGCGACGCCGAGCGGCTGGACGTGGCCGCCGGGATCAGCTTCGCCGCCGCTGCCGGGCTGCCCGGCGTGTGGCTGCTGGGGTGGTCGTTCGGCACCGAGCTGGCGCTGCGGTGGGGCAACGTCCCGGCCGTCGCGGGGGCCATCCTGCTGTCCCCGCCGCTGCGCCGGGCGGGCGACGCCGACCTGGACGGCTGGGCGGCCAGCGGGAAGCCGCTGCTGGCCCTGATCCCGGAGTTCGACGACTACCTGCGGCCCGACGAGGCCCGCGCCCGGTTCGCCCGGGTGCCGCAGGCCGAGGTGATCGGCGTGGCCGGGGCCAAGCACCTGTGGGTGGGGGAGCGATACGTGGCCATCGCGCTGAACGAGATCGTCCGCCGGGTCCGCCCGGCGGCCTGGCCGCTGCCAACGCACACCGTCGACTGAATGGAAGGACTGCCCATGAGCCTGTTCGAGCTGACCGGCCGCAAGGCGTTCATCACCGGCGCGTCCCGGGGTATCGGCCAGGTCATGGCCGTCGCCTTCGCCGAGGCCGGGGCGGACGTGGCGCTGGTCGCCCGCAGCGCCGATGGCCTGGCCGAGACCGCCGCGGCGGTCGAGGCGGTCGGCCGCAAGGCCGTCGTCCTGCCCGCCGACGTCACCAGCCAGGAGCAGGTGGCCGGGGTTGTGAGCTCGGCCATCGAGCAGCTTGGCCACGTCGACGTGGTCGTCAACAACGCGGGCGGGTCGAACTTCATGGTCGACTTCAGCGACCTGCGGCTGCCCGGCTGGGACAAGGTCATCAACCTGAACCTCAGCTCGGCGGTCTACATCTGCCGGGCCTTCGCCGGGCACCTGCTGGAGCGCGGCCAGGGCTCGGTGATCAACGTCGCGTCGGTGGCCGGGGTGGCCTCGGCCCCCCAGCTTGCCCCGTACGGCGCGGCCAAGGCCGCGCTGGTCTCGCTGTCCAAGACGCTGGCGGTGGAGTGGGGCGCCGCGCGGCGTGCGGGTCAACGCCCTGTGCCCCGGCTGGACGGCGACCGCGCTGAACCGCGACCTGTGGGAGGACCCCGAGCGCGGCCCGGCCCGGGTGGCCGGCGTGCCGCTGGGCCGGTGGGCGCGGGCCGATGAGATGGCCGGCCCGGCCCTGTTCCTGGCCAGCGACGCCTCGTCCTACATGACCGGCCAGGTGCTGGTGGTCGATGGCGGCCAGACCACCGTCGCCGGCTGACCCGGGCGTCGAGTTAACCGGGGCAACGCGAAGGCCCCGCCGGATGATCCCGGCGGGGCCTTCGCGATGTGCGATCGGGCGGTACTGCGTGCTTACTCGGTCCACCACTCGTCGTCGTCGCCCTTGCCCGACTTGGCGTTGGCGGGCTGCTTGGCCCCGCCGCCGGCCGGGGCAGCCGCCTCGGCGCGCGGTGCCGGCGCCGGCTGGGCCGGAGCCGGGGCAGCGGCCGGAGCCGCCGCCGGGGCGGCGTGCGCGCCGCCGTTGGACGAGCCAGCGGTGACCGCCTTGGCCGCCGAGGCAGCCACGGCCGGCGGCTTGAGCGCGTCGGCCAGGCCCGGCATCTGGGTGCCGAGCAGCTGGCTGATCTGCGCCAGGTGCGCCGCCACGCTGTCCTTCTGCTTGTTCAGGTCGTCGACCTGGCGCTGGGCCACGGTGCGGATCCGGTCGGCCTCGGCCTTGGTGTCGGCCAGCAGCTGGTCGGCCTGGCCCTTGGCCTGGGCGACGATCTGGTCGGCGTTCTTCTTGGCGTTGCTGACCAGCTGGCGGGAGTGCTGGTCGGCGTCCCGGCGGGTCTGCTCGGCCTGGGCGCTGGCCTTGGAGGCCCGCTGCTCGGCGGTGGCCGCGCGCTGCTCGGCCTCGGAGACCAGCTTCTGGGTGGCGGCCTGGGCGGCGGACAGCCGCTCGGCCTCCTGCCGCTCGGCCTCCTCGCGCCGGGCGGCGAGCTGGATGTCGAACTCGGCCTCGGCCTGAGCCCGCTGCGCCTCGCTCTCCTCCAGGATCCGCTGGGCCTGGCTGCGCATCTCGTCGGCCTGGCGCTTGGAGGTGGTGAGGATCTCGTCCCGCTCGCGCTTGGACGAGGCCCGCATCTGGGCCACCTCGCGCTCCGCGGTGGTCCGCATCTTGGCCACTTCGCGCTCGTTGCCGGCCCGCTTCTCGGCGACCTCATGGTCGGCCGTGGCGCGGAGCTTGGCCACCTCGCGCTCAGTGGTGGAGGTCAGCTCGTCCGACTCCCGGCGGGCTGCCGTCCGGATGCCCTCGGCCTCGCGCTCAGCCGAGCTGCGCTGGTCGTCGGTCTCCCGCTTGGCGTTGGCCCGGAGCTCGGCCGCCTCGTTCTCGGCCGCCGCCCGCAGCTCGGCCGCCTCGACCTTGGCCGCCGCGTTGAGCTCGTTGGCCGCCGACCGGGCTTCCTGCACTATCTCGGTGGCCTGCTCCTCCGCGAGGCGGAGCAGCTGCTCGATGCGGGAGCCGAGGCCGGCGTAGGTCGGGCGCTCCTGCTCCTGAAGCTGGCGGTGTGCGTCGGCGAGCTCCTGCTGGAGCGCCGTGCTCTGGTCCCGGTGCTGGCGAAGATCGCCGTCGACCTGCTTCAGGTACTCATTGACCTGATGCGGGTCGTAGCCACGCATGACCCGGGCGAAGTCGCGCTGAGGTGATTCCTCGAAGAAGTTGCTGAGCTGAGCATCGATGTCGGGCTGCATGTCGCCTAATCCTGTGTAGACGGGGGAATTCGCACACCGGGGCAACCGTCTCATGAGGCCTGTCGCCGGGCATGCGGCGTCCCCTGCGGCGACCCCACACCCGGCGGGCACGCAATTCCGCTCGCCCGGTCCTGGCAGCGTACTCCCTGACTGCGTCGTTGGCGGCCTGTTCGCGGTTGCTCGCGCCGGAGATACTTGTTTTTGGCGAAATGTCATTTTCGTGCACATGATTTAACTCATGCGTAACGCAAGTTCCGTGTCCTGAGTTGCTGGTGAGCACCGCTCTGCGGGCAGATGTCGGGCCACCTACTCGGCCAGTCTGGCGTGCACCGCATCTCGAGCTGCGAATACTCCCCGGGATCGGGCCCGGCCGAAGACCGCCGCCGACGCCCTTTCCCGACCCGCTGAACGGCCTCTCATCGGCCGGGAATTGTTCCTCGAGCCGCCCTCTCCGGAGGCCTGGACAAGCTCGGTCAGCACGCCTCCTATCGATCTCGGATGGAGGAACGCTATAGCCGCTCCCATCGAGCCGTGCCGGGGCCGCTCGTCGATCAGCGTGACCCCGCTGGCGCCCAGCGCGGCCAGCGCCGCCGTGATATCCGCCACACCGTAGCCAACGTGGTGGATGCCCTCGCCCCGGCGCTCCAGGAACTTGCCGACCGGGCTGTCCGGGCTCAGCGGCTCCAGCAGTTGCACGTACGAGCCCCCGTCCGGCCCGTCCGTGACCTGGAGCATCGCCTCACGAACCCCCTGAGCCTCGTTGACCTCACGGCTGACCACCGTCAGGCCCATCACCGACTCATAGAAGGCGATCTTCCCGGCCAGGTCGCGGCACGCGATCCCCACGTGGTCGATCCGGGTCAGCATCTGTTGCCCCTCTCGTCGGGTCAGGGCGGTCACCAGCCGCCGAGTATCGTTCAAGGATGACCGAACCAGTGATCGTGGGCGGGGCCAGCACCGCCATCGGCCGGCTGCTCGGGTCCCTGAGCGGCCTGCGCGGGACCGACCTGGGCGGGATCGTCATCGGGGCCGCCCTGGAGCGCGCGGGCGTGCGCGGCGACCAGGTCGACTACGTGATCATGGGCCAGGTGCTCCAGGCCGGCGCCGGGCAGATCCCGTCCCGGCAGGCGGCGGTGGCGGGCGGCATCCCGATGACCGTCCCGTCGCTGACCATCAACAAGGTGTGCCTGTCCGGGCTGGACGCGATCGCGCTGGCCGCGCAGCTCATCCGGGCGGGCGAGTTCGACGTCGTGGTGGCCGGCGGCATGGAGTCCATGTCCGGTGCCCCGCACCTGCTGCCCGGTGCCCGGCGCGGGTTCAAGTTCGGCAACGCGGAGATCGTCGACTCGATGGCCCTCGACGGCCTGACCGACGCGTTCGACCACAAGGCCATGGGCGAGTCGACCGAGGGTCACAACGGCCGCCTCGGCATCACCCGCCAGCAGCAGGACGAGTTCTCCGCCCGGTCCCACCAGCTAGCCGCCCGGGCCGCCAAGGACGGGCTGCTCGCCGCCGAGATCGTGCCGGTCCCGCTGCCTCAGCGGCGCGGCGACCCGGTGCTGTTCGACACCGACGAGGGCGTCCGCCCCGACACCACCGCCGAGTCGCTGGCCGGCCTGCGCCCCGCGTTCGCCGCCCGACGGCACGATCACGGCCGGGTCGGCGTCGCAGATCTCCGACGGGGCCTGCGCCGTGGTCGTCATGTCGGCCGAGGCGGCCGCGGCACGGCGCCACCGTGCTGGCCGAGGTCGGCGCGCACGGCGTGGTGGCCGGCCCGGACAACTCGCTGCACTCCCAGCCGTCCCGGGCCATCGCGCAAGGCCCTGGACCGGACCGGCGCCGACCGTCGCCGACCTGGACCTGATCGAGATCAACGAGGCGTTCGCGGCGGTGGCCATCCAGTCCATCCGCGACCTGGACGCCGATCCCGACCGGGTCAACGTCAACGGCGGCGCGATCGCCCTGGGCCACCCGATCGGCGCGTCCGGCGCCCGGATCGCCCTGCACCTGATCCTCGAGCTGCGCCGCCGCGGCGGCGGCCTGGGCGCGGCGGCCCTGTGCGGCGGCGGCGGCCAGGGCGACGCCCTGCTGTTCCGCGTCCCCGCGCCGGCCGGTGCCTGACCGCGCCCCGGCTCCGGCCACGTCGGCTCCGGCAGCCCCGGCTCCGGCAGCCCCGTCCTCGGAGGCCCCGGTCCCGCCAGCCCCCGCCGCCCCCGACCCGGAAGCGACGGCCGGCCCGGCCCCGGAGGCGACGGCTGGCCCGGCCCCGGAGGCCCCGGCAGCACCAGCCCGCGCGGTCGGCCGCGCGCCGGCCCGGCCGACCCGGAGGCGCTGATCACGGCGGCCCGGGCGGGCGACCCGCGAGCGCTGGCCCGGCTGGTGTCGCTGGTCGAGAACTCGTCCGGTGACCTGCGGCCGGTCATGGCGGCCATCGCCCCGCTGGCCGGCGGCGCGCACGTGGTCGGGCTGACCGGCTCGCCCGGCGTCGGCAAGTCCACCGTCACCGGCGCGCTGGTCCGCGGCTTCCGGGCGGCCGGCCGCCGGGTCGGCGTGCTGGCCGTCGACCCGACCTCCCCGTTCAGCGGCGGCGCGCTGCTCGGCGACCGGGTCCGGATGCAGGACCACGCCACCGACGACGGCGTGTTCATCCGGTCCATGGCCAGCCGCGGCCACCTGGGCGGCCTGGCCTGGGCCACCCCGCAGGCGCTGCGCATCCTGGACGCGGCCGGCTTCGACGTGATCCTGGTCGAGACCGTCGGCGTCGGCCAGGCCGAGGTGGAGATCGCCGCCACCGCCGACACCACGATCGTGGTCGTCGCGCCCGGCATGGGGGACTCGATCCAGGCCGCCAAGGCCGGCATCCTGGAGATCGCCGACATCTTCGCGGTGAACAAGAGCGACCGCCCCGGCGCCCAGGAAGCCATCCGCGACCTGCGCACCATGCTGGCCATGGCCCGGTACGGCCGCGACGACTGGAAGCCGCCGATCGTCTCGACCACCGCCGCCACCGGCGACGGCGTTCCCGACCTGGCTGCCGCCATCGCCGCCCACGGCGACTGGCTGGAGCGGTCGGGCCAGCGCGAGGCCCGCCGCCGCGCCCGCGCCCGGGACGAGATCACCGCCATCGCGGTCACCGAGCTGCGCCGCCGGGCCGGCGGCCTGCCCGGCGCCCCCCGCCTCGACGCGCTAGCCGCCCGGGTCGCCGCCGGCGACCTCGACCCCTACGCCGCCGCCGACACCCTGATCACCGGCTAGCCCCCGCCGCCCACACCGTTCTAACCATGATCGTGACCGATTGTCCGGGTTTCAGACGGGTAATCGGTCACGATCATCGTGATCCCCCCGGCAGGCCCCGCCCCATCGGGCCCGGTCACCTCATCGGACCCGGCCGCGTCACTGGCCCCGCCTGCCCCGGCCAGCACGAGCCGCCCCGCCCGCCCCGCCAGCCACGAGCCGCCTCGCCCGCCTCGTGCTCCGCCTGCTCCGCGTCTGGTCCGCCGCCGCCGAGGCCGCGGCCCCCTCCAGGATCGACTCGCTGCGCAGCCGGGCGTCGTAGGCCCGCTTGCCGCCGCGCACGCCGAACAGCCGCTTGGCCAGGACCAGGTACAGGACCAGGGCCAGGTTGACGGCGAAGAAGATCAGCGTGGTGATGGTGACCTTGCTGGTCAGGTCGTAGATCTCCAGCGGCAGGCCCGCCGACGTGGCGATCATGGCGAAGTACTCGCCCCAGCGCCGGGCCAGCCACAGGCCGGTGCCCTCGACCACCTCGACCGCGGCGTAGGCGGCCAGGCCGATCGCCAGCAGCGTGATGGTGTGATCGCTCAGGGTCAGCGCGTGCTCGACCAGGCCGAACAGCTTGGAGTGGTCGACCTGGTAGCCGAGCTGGGAGAACAGCTCGCGCAGGATGGGCAGCTCGCGGTCGAACGCCGCGTCGATCGACTGCCGGGCCGTGCGGAACCGCCACAGGCCGTAGGACACGGCGAAGAACGCCAGCGCGCGCAGGAACCGCTCGATGGCGAACAGCCGCAGGATCAGCGCGCTGCGTATCTCCTTGCCCCGGCGCACCGGCGGGGCGTCCCCGGCCGGGCCGCGGGCGCCCGCCGGGCCGGGCACGAACGCCCCGCAGCGCAGGCACTGCCACGCCTCGCCGCCTCGGGTCTGGCCGCGCAGCCGGGCGCGCAGGGCGGGCTCGTCGGGCGCGTAGGTCACGTGACCGGACCGTCCGCAGCCGAGCAGGCTCCAGTCCATCACCCACGACATCCATCACCGCAGCCTACGCGCCAGCCTGCCCGCTAGCCATCCCGGACCAGGATGCCGTTGGCCAGGGTGAGCAGGTCTCCGCAGGCCAGGGTCAGGGTGTCGGCGTCGGTGCCCGGCCGCCACCACGCCGGTGTCCAGGCCCGATGTCCCGGACGCCGTCGGCCAGCTCGGCCGCGTCGAGCGGGTCCAGGTCGTCCAGCAGGCCGTCCAGCAGCAGCAACTCGGGCTGGAGCACGGTGGCGGCGGCCAGCCGCGCCCGGCGGGCGACCAGGTCCGGGGCCGAGCGCAGCGGGACGTCCGCCCAGCGCGGTCAGGGCGAGCTGGTCGATGATGGCGGCGGCCAGCAGGTTCCGGTCCTGGCGCGGCAGTCGCGTCCGCCGGGCGGCGCGCTCGACCAGCCCCTGGATCCGGATGCCGGGCCGAGCCCGGCCGTCCCGGCGGGCGACGCCCGATCCGCGCCCGGACGGCGGCCCGGCCCCGCTCGGTGCGCATGTCCTCGCCCAGCACCCGCAGCTCGCCGTAGCTGGGCGCGGATCAGGCCGGCCAGCAGGTCGATGACCGTGCTGGCCGCGGCCCGGCTGGGCACCAGCATGCCCAGCGCGGGCTGGCCCGACAGCGGTGACTCCAGCCGGAAGCTGGCCGCCCGCAGCGACCAGCCGCAGCCGTGGCGTACGCCGACGCCCGCCGCCAGCACGGCCGTTCCCGGCCCGGCCGCCCGCGGCGGCGCGTCCAGGACGGTCATGGCCGTGACCAGCCCGGCAATGCCCAGTTCAGCGAGATCCCCGACCCACGCCATCCCCCGACTTTGTGTGGTCACATGCTTCTCAAGCAGGCAATGTAACGCTCTGTGACCAAGTTGCCCGGCAGGCGCGCCGGCGCGGCCCGCCCGGCCGCGCTGCCGGGACGCCCGCGCAGGCCGGTACCTTGTCGCCTGTGCCCAAACCGCTTGGTCTGCCCTTCGACCCGATCGAGCGGGCCGCCCGGATCTGGGAGAGGCGGTTCGGCGACGCCCGGGCCATGGCCGCGGTGACCGCCATCATGCGGGTGCAGCAGATCCTGCTGGCCGAGCTGGACGGCGCTGCTGCGGCCGTACGGGCTGACCTTCGCCCGGTACGAGGCGCTGGTGCTGCTCAGCTTCAGCCGGGCCGGCGCGCTGCCGATGCGGCTGATCGGGCAGCGGCTGATGGTCCACCCGACCAGCGCGACCAACATCGATCGACCGGCTGGAGCAGCAGGGCCTGGTCGTCCGCCGGCCCAACCCGGACGACGGCCGGGGCACGCTGGCCGAGATCACCGCCGGCCGGCCGCGAGCCTGGCGCGGCGGGCTACCGCCGACCTGATGGCGGCCGAGTTCGGCATGCGCGGCTACGCCGCCGGCTGACCTGGAGGAGATCTCGGCCATGCTGCGCGGCCTGCGCGTCGCGGCCGGCGACTTCGCCGCTGACCCCCCGGCCGCTGACCCCCCGGCGCACTGAGCCCTCCGGCCGCTGACCCCTCAGAGGGATAGCCGCCGCGCGTCGCGCCATCACTCAGTGCAGCGCTGACTACTCTGAGTGATCGTCTCGCGGGCGGCCCGCGGGCGGAGGAGGGGCGGCGGCAATGACCGACAGGCGGGTTACCCGGCGGCAGGCCATCGGGTTCGGCGGGGCCCTCAGCGCGGGCGCCATGGGCGGCTGGGTGGCCGCGCGCGGCCGCCCAGCCAGTCCGCCGCGACCCGCGGCAGGGCCGCGCGAGCTCCCCCAGCCGCCGCTGCGGCGCAGCGCGACGGAAAACTCAACGTCCGGCTGACCTGCCAGAACGCCGTCGTGGACGTGGGCGCCCCCAAGCTGGTGCACACCATGACCTACAACGGCGACATCCCCGGCTACACCTGGGAACTGCAGCCCGGCGACGAGCTCAACGTCGACCTGGTCAACAACCTGCCCAGGATGGCGCCCATGCCGGTCGTGCGGATGGACCGGCCGCACGAGTGGACCACCACCAACCTGCACACCCACGGCCTGCACGTGCCCCCGGACGGCAAGTCCGACAACGTGTTCCTGACCATTGAGCCGGGGCACCGCGAGATGCTGCACGTCCCGCTGCCTGCCAGCCACACCGGCGGCATGTTCTGGTACCACCCGCACCGGCACGGCGGCGTCACCCAGGCGCTGCGGGCGGGCATGGCCGGCACGCTCATCGTGCGCGGTGCGATCGACCAGGTACCCGAGGTCAAGGCCGCGGCCGAGAAGATCATGGTGCTGCAGGCCATCGAGCTGGGCGATGACTACGAGCTGCTGCCGCCCAACCCCGACCCGGGAGGGCGAGTCGTTCTTCCCGCGCACCCGGGTCCTGTACACGGTGAACGGCGTGCTCAACCCGAAGGTCACCATGTACCCGGGCGAGGTGCAGCGGTGGCGGCTGCTCAACGCGGCCCAGGGCAACTTCATGTCCCTCACGCTCAAGCAGCACGAGTTCCACGTGCTGGCGTGGGACGGCCTGACCCTGAAGCAGGCCGAGCACACCGACGTGGTCATGCTGTCGGCCGGCAACCGGGTGGAGCTGCTGGTCCGGGCGGCCAAGCCGGGCCGCTATGACCTGGTGCTCACGCCCGGCAGCAGCAGATGCCCGACATCCCCGGCATGCCCGAGGCCGGGCCGGGCGAGCGCGGCCAGGTCGACCGGCCGATGGCCATGCCCGGCCTGTCGGCGGCCGAAGGCGAGCTGGACCGGCGGACCATCCTGACCGTCGAGGTGACGGGCACGGCCCGGCCATGGGCCTGCCCACCGGGCTGCCCGCCTATGACGAGCCGATGCTGCCGTTCGCCCGCCACCGCGACTTCGCGTTCACCATCCAGGCGCCGGGCGGCAAGTTCCTCAACTTCGGCATCGACGGCCAGGCCTACAACCCGGCATGACGCCGTACCAGCCCCTGCTGGGCACGCTCGGAGGAGTGGACATCTGCGCAACTCGTTCGACCCGGCCATGGGCGTCGAGGCGCACGTGTACCACATCCACACCAACCCGTTCAAGATCATCAAACGGAACGGCAAGAAGCTGGACACGCCGCTGTGGCGGGACACCTACGTGCTGACCAAGCGCTCCGGCGACTCGCTCACGTTCGCAGCAACTTCGCCGACTACACCGGCAAGTTCGTCGAGCACTGCCACGTCGTGTCCCACGAGGACCTGGGCATGATGTCGGAGATCGAGGTCGTGCGGCACCGGCCCCGCTAGCGCGGCCAGCCGGACCGGCCGCTCAGCCGCCCGACACCCGGTGCGGCACCCAGGTCCGGCCGCCGTCCCGGGTGATGAACACCTCGCCCAGCGCGGCGTTCGCCGGGAGCGCCACGCCGTTGGTATCGGAGGTCATGCCGACGTAGCTGAACCCGTCGGCCGGCACCCCGCCGGTCACCGCGGCCGCCGCCCACGCGCCCGGTATCGGGCAGGCGCGTAGAACAGCCCCGCGGAGGTGGCCAGCAGCACCGCGCCCGTGCCCGTGCCGGCCAGCGACGTGGCCCCCCCGGCGCTCGGCGGGGCGCTGACCGTGCCCACGTGCGCGCCGGTAGCCGACGCCCACAGCTCCTTGACCTGGGTCCCGTCCGCGCTCCGGGCCAGGCCCGAGCTAGCGCCCTCGCAGTTCAGGAGCAGCGAGCCGGGTCCCGCCGCGAACTGCGCGCTCGGCATCCCGTCCGGCGACGGGCCGCTCGGCGAGCACGGCGCCTTCCCGACGTAGGTCCACGCGCCGCCGCCCACCGACCCGCGCAGGATGTCGCCCGACGGCCCCAGCAGGTAGCCGGTCCCGCCGTCGGGGTTGCCGGGGTCGCCCGCGATCGCCAGGCTGGGCGTGACCGTCGCTGGCCGGCGGTGCCCATCGCGCCGGCTGGCAGCGCTCAGCGGGACCGGCGTGCAGCGTGGTGCTGCCGGCCACGGTGGAGTACAGCGAGAACGTCGAGCAGTCCGACTGCGAAGGCCGGGGCGTCGCCCTGGCACCGGGCCAGCACCACGAACGCGCGGTCCCCGGCGGCCTCCAGCCCGGTGACCCGCAGCCCGTCCGTCGGCACCGCCGTCCAGTCGCGCCCGCCGTCGGCCGTCGCGTACAGCTGCGGGCCGAACGCCCAGCCGTCGGACAGGTTCAGGAAGCGCAGCTGCCCGACGCCGGTCGCGGCGTCCGGCGCGCCGGTGACCGGGGCGCTGATCCCGTACCAGCTCGTCCCGTCGTCCGACGTGCCCGCCAGCGAGGTGCAGTCGTCGGCCACCGGCGGCCCGCAGTGCCCCGGCGTGCCCGCCTGCCCGATCACCGCCCCGATGGTGGTGCCGATCATCGTGATCGACGTCGGCTGGAACCCGGCCGGCGCGGGCTGGCCCCGAGGTGGTCGCGGACAGGGCGCTGCCGCCGGCCCGGGCGAGTGCGTCGGGGACGGGCTGGCCGGGGCGGACGTGGCCGGGGCGGTCGACGGCGCGGCCGGCCGGGTCGGGCTGGCCGGCGGCGGCCGGCCGGGGTGGCGGCGCCGCCCGGACAGCAGGCCGGTGGCGGCGGCCGGGATCAGCACGCCGCCGGCCAGCACCACCACGGCGCCGGCCGCGGCCAGCAGGGCCTGGTTCAGCTTCCGCCGCCGGGCGCGGCGGTGGATGTGCTCGAAGGTTCCCGGCGGCGGGGCCAGGGGCTGCACGTCGCGCGCCAGCCAGTCGTCGAGTTCGTCGCGGGGCTCAGTCACCGGCATCTCCCAGCGCCGCCCGCAGCCGCGCCCGGGCATGGAACAGGTCCGCCTTGACGGTGCCCTCCGGGCGGCCCAGCATGCTGGCCACCTCGCGCACCCCGAACCCGCCGTAATAGTGCAGCAGGAACGCGCTGCGCTGCTTGACCGGCAGTCCCTCGATCAGCGCGCGCACGTCCACATCCTGGACCGGGTGATAGGCCGGGTCGCCCGCTGACGCCATCATGACCGCCAGCGCCCGCCGCTCGCGGCCGGTCTTGCGCCAGTGGTCCCGGACCAGGTTGGTCGCGATCATGTACAGGTAGCTCTGCGGGTTGTCCAGTCCCGTCCACCGGGCCAGCAGCCGGGTGAACGCCTCGGAGGCTATCTCGTGGGCCGTCTCATCGTCGTCGACCAGGCGCCGGACCCACCCGGCCAGCCGGGGATAGCAGGCGTTGAAGAGATCCTCCGCAGCCTGCCGGTCTGCCGCCCGGAGCCTGGCCGCCACTGTGCTCCTCTGCCGCGAACCGCGAAGCGCCGCCCGGCCGGGAGCCGGCGGCCCGGACGCCACCGGCCGGGGCCCGTGGCAGCCAGAACCGCAGTACATCCCGTGTCCCCGCGATATCCCATCGGTTGTACCACATTTCCCGTCGCCGGTCCGGCCGCGATAAGCCGGGCCCGGCCCCCGCGGAGCCCGGGCATCACTTAGGACGGCGCCGGGCCGCGTCCGGTTGGACCGAATTTCAGACGGGAACGCGGTCCCCGGGCTAACCGCCGCCCGCGCCGCGTACGCTGGCCAGGGAAGATAGTAGGACGTCCAACTAAGTGATGCGGGCGAGGGATGGCGCATGGACGAGGGACAGGACGGCCGGGCTCGCTGGCAGCAGCGCTATGCCGCGTCGCGCAAGCGGGACGCTGACTTCACCACGCTTGTCCGGGCTGGAGGTGGACCCGGTCTACGGGCCGCCCGCCGGCGCCGTAGTGCCGGACTTCGAGCGGATCGGCTGGCCGGGGGAGTTCCCGTTCACCCGCGGCCTGTACCCCGGCGGCTACCGGGGCCGGGCCTGGACGATCCGGCAGTTCTCCGGGTTCGGCAACGCCGTGCAGACCAACGAGCGGTTCCGGATGCTGCTGGCCGCGGGCGGCGGCGGCCTGTCGGTGGCGTTCGACATGCCCACGCTCATGGGCCGGGACTCCGATGACCCGAAGTCGCTGGGCGAGGTCGGGCACTGCGGGGTGGCGGTCGACTCCGCCGCCGACATGGACCTGCTGTTCGCCGGCATCCCGCTGGCCGACGTCACCACCTCGATGACCATCAGCGGCCCGGCCGTGCCGGTGTTCTGCATGTACCTGGCCGCCGCCCGGCGGCAGGGGGCCGACATCGGCGCGCTTAACGGCACCCTGCAGACCGACATCTTCAAGGAGTACATCGCCCAGAAGGAGTGGCTGTTCCCGCCGCAGCCGCACCTGCGGCTGATCGGCGACCTGATGGAGTACTGCGCGGCGGAGATCCCCGACTACAAGCCGCTGTCGGTGTCCGGGTACCACATCCGGGAGGCCGGCTCGACGGCCGCCCAGGAACTGGCCTTCACGCTGGCCGACGGGTTCGGCTACGTCGAGCTCGGCCTGTCCCGGGGCCTGGACATCGAGCAGTTCGCGCCGGGCCTGTCGTTCTTCTTCGACGCGCACATCGACTTCTTCGAGGAGATCGCCAAGTTCCGCGCGGCCCGGCGGATCTGGGCGCGGTGGCTGCGCGACGTGTACGGCGCCCGCACCGAGCGGGCGCAGTGGCTGCGCTTCCACACCCAGACGGCGGGCGTCTCGCTGACCGCCCAGCAGCCCGACAACAACATCGTCCGCACCGCCGTGGAGGCCCTGGCCGCCGTCCTGGGCGGGACCAACTCCCTGCACACCAACGCCCTCGACGAGGTGCTGGCGCTGCCCAGCGAGAAGGCCGCCGAGATCGCGCTGCGGACCCAGCAGGTGCTCATGGAGGAGACCGGGGTGGCCAGCGTGGCCGACCCGCTGGGCGGCTCGTGGTACGTGGAGGCGCTGACGGACCGCCTGGAGGCCCAGGCCGAGGCGGTCTTCGCGAAGATCCGGGAGATGAGCCCGGACGGCACGATGACCGGCGGGATCCTGCGCGGCATCGAGGACGGCTGGTTCATGGCCGAGATCGCCGAGGCGTCCTTCGACTACCAGCGCAAGCTGGAGAAGGGCGACAAGCGGGTGGTGGGGGTGAACTGCCACGCCGACACGGTGGAGAAGCCGGTGGAGATCCTCCGGGTCAGCCACGAGGTCGAGGCCGGGCAGGTGTCCGAGCTAGCCCGGCGGCGGGCCGGGCGGGACGCCGGCGCGGCCGCCGCCGCGCTGGCCGCGCTGACCGACGCGGCCCGCGGCACCGCCAACATGATCCCGCCCATGATCGCCGCGGCTGAGGCCGAGGTGACCCTGGGGGAGATCTGCGACGCGCTGCGGGCGGAGTGGGGCGGCTACGCCGAGGCGCCCGCGTTCTGACGGTTTCTCCGAACGGACTGCGTACCGCCGCCGCTCGTTCGGACGCCCGTGGTGCGGGCCCGGCGTGGCATGCGGCAGGATGGAGACATGAAGCAGCCTCAGGGTTTCTCCATCGCCGGAGCCGTGGACCTGGGCGCCCGGCGGGCCGCGGCGCAGCGCCGGCAGCAGACGGCGCAGCAGGCGCGGGAGACGCTGGCCGGCGGCGCCGGCCCGGCCGACGGCGACCTCATCTTCGAGGTCACCGACGAGACGTTCAACGACGCCGTCGTGGCCCGGTCGCAGCGCGTGCCGGTGATCGTCGACGTATGGGCCGAGTGGTGCGGCCCCTGCAAGCAGCTCGGCCCCCTGCTGGAGAAGCTGGCCACCGAGGCCGCCGGGGCCTGGGTGCTGGCCAAGGTGGACTTCGACGCCAACCCGCAGATCGCGGGCAGCCTGCAGCAGGCGTTCCAGGCCCAGAGCATCCCGATGGTGGCGGCCGTGGTCGGCGGCCAGCTCGCCGACGGGTTCCTGGGCGCGCTGCCCGAGGCCCAGCTCCGGGCCTGGCTCAGCCAGGTCATGCAGGTGGCCCGCCAGCTTGGCCTGGAGCCGCCCGCGGGCGGGCCGGAGGCCGCCGAGGGCGCCGAGGCCGCTGACGGCCAGGCGGCCGGTCCGGCCGACCCGCTCTACGACCCGGCCTACGCCGAGGCCCAGGAGGCCATGGAGCGGGGCGACCTGGCCGCCGCGGCCGCCGCGTTCGAGAAGGTGCTGGCCGCCGAGCCCGGCCACGAGCAGGCCACCATGGGCCTGCGCCAGGTCGAGCTGCTGCGGCGGGTCAGCTCCTATGACCAGGCCAGCGCCCGCGAGGCGGCCGCCGACCAGCCCGACGACGTGGACGCCCAGGCCCGGGTGGCCGACATCGACCTGGCCCTGGGCAAGATCGATACCAGTTTCGAGCGGATGCTGGAGGCGGTGCGGGTCAGCCGGGGCGAGGACCGGGACAAGGCCCGGCGGCACCTGCTCAGCCTGTTCGAGATCTTCCCGGCGCGTGACCCGCGGGTGACCAAGGCCCGCGGCCGCCTGTCCAGCCTGCTGTTCTAGGGCACTGCTGTTCGAGGGCAGTGCGGTCTGAGGCACAGCGGTCTGGGGCACAGCGGTCTGGGGCGTTCAGGCCCGGCCGGCGTCGGCCAGGTGCTCCAGGGCGGGCAGGGCCGCGGCCAGCGCGGCGAGCTGCCCGGCGGGCAGGGTGAGCAGGTTCTCGGCCAGCATGCTGGTGGTCTCCTGGCGGATCCGGTCCAGCATGACCGAGCCCAGCTCGGTCACCGACAGCAGGCAGGCCCGGGCGTCGCCGGGCACCACCCCGCGCTCCACGTAGCCCCGCTCCTCCAGCGCGGCGACCAGCCGGGTCAGCGTGGACGGGGCGATCCGCTCGGCGGCGGCCAGGTCGCCCAGCCGCAGCGGCCCGTCCCGGGCCACCGTGGCCAGCGCCGACAGCTGGGTCGGGGTCAGGTCCGCTACCTCATGGCGGCGCAGCCGCCGGGACAGCCGCAGCAGCGCCGTGCGCAGCCGCGCGACATCGATCACCTCAGCCAGGCCGGCCACCCCCGGCTCGGCGGCCGGCCCCGCTGCCTCGGGCGGGACCGCCAGCGGCGGCGCCGCGCTCGTTCGCGTGGACACCCTAAAAGGGTACGCGGCCAGCGCCCGGGATGCCGCATGGCCGCCCCCGGGGGATCCAATGCCGCCCGATCAGTCCCCGTCGATCAATCCCTGGCTGGCGGGCTGCTCGGGGAGCGCCGCGGCGGAGCGGGGGATGATGACCTCATGGAGGCTGAATCCCTCGGCGGCGCGGCTGCTCGCGGCCACCCCGCTGCTCGGCGACCCCAACTTCCGCCGCACCGTGATCCTCGTCGTCGAGGACGACGCCGACGAGGGGACGCTCGGGGTGGTGCTGAACCGGCCGACCGAGGTCCCGCTGGACCAGGTCCTGGCGGCCTGGACCGAGCTGGTTACCGGCCCGCCGGTGGTGTTCCGGGGCGGGCCGGTGTCGCCCAACAGCGCCCTGGCGCTGGCCCTGGCCCGGGCCGGGGACGAGCCGCTGGGCTGGCGGTCGCTGGCCGCCTCGCCGATGATGGCCCGGGTCGGCCTGGTCGACCTGGAGGCCCCGCCCGAGCTGCTGGCGGGCGGGATCACCTCGCTGCGGGTGTTCGCCGGGCTACGCCGGCTGGGGCGCGGGCCAGCTGCGGGCCGAGATCGCCGAGGGCGCGTGGTACGTGCTGGCCGGCGAGCCGGCCGACGCCTTCATCGCCGACCCGGCCCGGCTGTGGCCCGAGGTGCTGCGCCGCCAGGGCGGCGAGCTGGCCCTGGTGGCCACGTTCCCCGACGATCCCGTGCTGAACTGAGCGCGGGTAGACTCAGGCCCCGTGAGTACTGAAGTCCTGCCTGGCAGCAAGACTGGCCAGGACACCGACATCCGGCCGAGCCTGTCCAACGGCGACGGCGACCACGAGCGCTTCTCGCACTATGTCGACAAGGACAAGATCGTCGATAGCGCGGTGACCGGCACGCCGGTCGTCGCCGTGTGCGGCAAGGTGTGGGTGCCCAGCCGCGACCCCAAGAAGTACCCGATCTGCCCGGAGTGCAAGGAGATCTACGAGTCCCTGCCCGAAGGGGACTAGCACCGCCCGAAGGGGACTCCCCAAGCGGACTAGGGGTCACTCCCCGCTCCGGTCGGGGGAGAACTGGGTCGGGATGGCCGGGTAGCCCCGCGATAGCTGCCGCGCATGCGCCGGCAGCTCGGCCAGGGCTGCCTGGTGGCGGTCCCGGGCGGCCTGGATCGGCTCGGCCCCGACGATCTCCCCGGCCCGGACCAGCTGGCGCAGCAGCGGCCGCCGGGCCGGCCCCGCCTGGCCCGGCCCGGCCTCGCCGGACCCCGTCTCGTCCGGCGGCGTGTCGGTGACGTGCTCGGCCACCGCGATCCCGCCCGGCCCCAGCTCCCGGGCCGCCCACTTCCGGCCGCCCCGCGACGGCTTGCCGACCGAGCGCTTGGCCACCGGGCGCAGCTCGCCGGAGTCGTCCGCCCTGGCCACCAGCTTGTAGACGAGCGCCGCGGTCGGCGCGCCCGAGCCGGTGACCAGCGACGTCCCCACCCCGTAGCCGTCCACCGGGGCCGCCGCCAGCGCCGCGATGGAGTGCTCGTCCAGGTCGCCGGTGACCACGATCCGGGTCCGGGTCGCGCCCAGCCGGTCGAGCTGCGCGCGGACCTCGCGGGCGTAGACGGCCAGGTCACCGCTGTCGATCCGGACCGCGCCGAGGTCCGGCCCGGCCAGTTCCACGGCCTGGGCCGACCGCCGCGGCCACGTCGTAGGTGTCGGCCAGCAGCGTGGTGCCGGGGCCGAGGGCGGCCAGCTGGGCCGCGAACGCCTGCCGCTCGTCATCGTGCACCAGCGTGAACGCGTGCGCGCTGGTGCCGCTGGTGGGGACGCCGTACTGGAGCCCGGCCTGGAGGTTGGACGTGGTGGCGAAGCCGGCCAGGTAGGCGGCCCGGGCGCTGGCCACCGCGGCCCGCTCGTGGGTCCGGCGCGAGCCCATCTCGATCAGCGGCCGCCCGGCCGCGGCCAGCACCATCCGCGAGCCGGCGGCGGCGACCGCGCAGTCGTGGTTGAGGATCGACAGCGCCAGCGTCTCCAGGATCACCGCCTCGGCGAACGTGCCCTCCACGACCAGGATCGGCGAGCCGGGGAAGTAGCAGTCGCCCTCGGCGTAGCCCCAGATGTCTGCCGCTGAACCGGTAGGACTCCAGGAAGTCCAGGGTCGCCTCGTCCGCGATGCCCGCCCCGCGCAGGAAGTCCAGCTGGCCGGCGATCGAACCGGAATGCCTCCAGCGCGTGCAGCAGCCGGCCGGTGCCCGCCACCACGCCGTACCGGCGGCCGTGCGGCAGATACCGGGCGAATACCTCGAAGACGGACCGGCGCTGCGCCACGCCGCTGTGCAGCGCGCCGCGCAGCATGGTCAGCTCGTAGTGGTCGGTGAGCAGCCCCGTGCTGGAAGCGTCGGCGGATCGCCGCCCGTGCTGGAAGCTCCATCCAGGAAGCCTACGGCCGCCGCGTGCTGACTGCCCGGCACCTGGCAGTACTACCCGGCACCGGTCGGGGAAGTGGAACACTAGGAGACGGAGGTGACATCGAGTGAACGCTGCGCCAGCGCAGGAACGTCCAGCAGCCGGACACCGACCTGGACGCTGAGCTCGACAAGCCCTGGGTCACGATTGTCTGGAATGACCCGGTTAATCTGATGTCCTACGTCACGTACGTGTTCCGGACCGTTTTCGGCTACGCCAAGCCGAAGGCGGAGAAGCTGATGCTGGACGTGCACCACAAGGGGAGGGCCGTGGTCTCCTCCGGCGGGCGCGAGGCCATGGAGCGGGACGCGCGAGACGCTGCACGGCTACGGCCTGTGGGCAACGGTCAGCCACGACTCGTGACCGGCACCGGAGGGGAGCCGTGGCCTGAGGCGGATCTGGAGAATGACTTGGCAGGATTCCGGGCCAGCGCGGGCGGGGCTACCGCGCGCTTCGCCGCCGCCCAGGCCGCCATCATCCGCAGCCTGGTCGGCCAGGTGGCCGAGCTGGTCGGCGGCGATGAGATGCCGGTCGCGGCGGCGATGCCGTGGCGGCCGAGCGCTGCTGGCCTGGCGGCGCAGCTCGGCCTGGCCGAGTCGGCCGACCCTGCCCGATGACCCGATCCTGGCCCGGCTGCTGCCCGACGCCTACGCCGACGACCCGCGAGGCGGCCGGGCGAGTTCCGCCGCTACACCGAGATCGGCCTGCGCTCGGGCAAGGTCGCGGCGGCCCAGACCGTGCTGGACACGCTGCCCGCAGCCGGCGGCCGGGTCCGGCTGTCGGAGGCCGACGCGCAGGCCTGGCTGCGGGCGCTCAACGACGTGCGGCTGTCGCTCGGCGTCGTGCTCGGCGTCACCGACGACTTCGACGACACCGCGATGACCGCTGACCGCCGATGACCCGCGCGCCGCCTACGTCGGCGTCTACCAGTGGCTGGCCTACCTCCAGGAGAGCCTGGTCGACGCGCTCGAGTAGCGCTGGCTACGCTCGCACCATGCTGACCATCAGCGCCGAGCTTCGTGACAAGATCGTCGCGCACGCCCGGGCCGACCACCCGGACGAGGCGTGCGGCATCATCGCCGGCCCGGCGGGCAGCGACCGGCCGGAGCGGTTCATCCCGATGCTGAACGCGAGCCCGCTCCCGACCTTCTACCGAGTTCGACTCCCTGGAGCAGCTACGGGTCTGGCGCGAGATGGACGACCGCGACGAGGAGCCGGTCGTCATCTACCACTCGCACACCGCCACCGAGGCGGCGCCGTCGCGCACCGACCGGGACATCGCCCAGGTGCCCGAGGCCCACTACGTGCTGGTGTCCACCCGGGACCCGGACGTCACCGAGTTCCGCTCGTTCCGGATCGCCGACGCGGTGGCGGCTGAGGAGCCGGTCGTCATCGCCGGCCCGGAATGATCCGGACAGGCGGCCGGTTGGACGCGATGACGGTGCACCGCCCACTCGACCCTGCAAACGGAGCAACCTGATGGCCATCGAGGTTCGGATCCCGACGATCCTGCGCAGCTACACCGGCGGCGCCAAGTCCGTCGAGGGCACGGGCGGCACCCTGGACGAGCTGTTCGCCGACCTGGACGCCCGGCACGGCGGCCTGCGCGAGCGGCTGGTCGACGACGCCGGCCTGCGCCGGTTCGTCAACGTCTACCTGAACGACGAGGATGTCCGGTTCCTGGGCGGCCTCGGCGCCCCGGTCAGCGACGGCGACACCGTCACCGTGCTCCCGGCGGTGGCCGGCGGCGCGGCCTGACGCCGGCCGTCCCGGAGGCCGCGACGCCATGCGCTACGACTCGCTGCTCGACTCCCTCGGCGGCACTCCGCTGATCGGCCTGCCCCGGCTGTCACCCGGCCCGGACGTGCGGCTGTGGGCCAAGCTGGAGGACCGCAACCCGACGGGCTCGGTCAAGGACCGGGCGGCGTTCTACATGATCGCGGCAGCCGAGAAGGACGGGCTGCTGACCCCGGGCGCCACCATCCTCGAGCCCACCTCCGGCAACACCGGGATCTCCCTGGCCATGGTGGCCCAGCTGCGCGGGTACCACCTGATCTGCGTGATGCCGGAGAACACCTCGGCCGAGCGGCGCCAGCTCCTGGAGGCCTACGGCGCGGAGATCATCTCCTCCCCGGCCGCCGGCGGCTCCAACGAGGCGGTCCGGGTGGCCCGCGACCTGGCCGCGCGCAACCCCGGCTGGGTGATGCTGTACCAGTACGGCAACCCGGCCAACGCGCAGGCCCACTACGAGACGACCGGCCCCGAGCTGCTGGCCGACCTGCCCGAGATCACCCACTTCGTGGCCGGGCTGGGCACCACCGGCACGCTCATGGGCACCGGCCGCTACCTGCGCGAGCAGCGCCCCGGCGTGCAGATCATCGCGGCCGAGCCGCGGTACGGCGAGCTGGTCTACGGGCTGCGCAACATCGACGAGGGCTTCGTCCCCGAGCTGTATGACGAGTCCGTGCTGACCGGGCGGTTCTCGGTGTCGGCGCCGGACGCGCTGCGCCGCACCCGCCAGCTCATGCAGACCGAGGGCCTGTTCGCCGGCATCTCGGCGGGCTGCGTGCTGCACGCCGCGCTGGCCATCGCGGACCGCGCCCACCAGGCGGGCCAGCCGGCCGAGATCGCGCTGCTGGTCGCCGACGCGGGCTGGAAGTACCTGTCCACCGGCGCCTACGGCGGCACGCTGGAGGAGGCCCAGGCCCGCCTGGAAGGCCAGCTCTGGGCCTGACGCCGGCCCGCTGAGCTGGCCGCCGCCGGGTCAAACCGAGCCGGGTTCACCCGACCGGGAACCCACCGGTTACAGTGGCGCCGTGGCCGGCCGAGGCGGCCGGCCGGCGAGAGGTGACGCCCGGTCATGACGGTGTTTGACGAGGCGACCGCGGTCCGCCGCCGGTCTGAGGGTCTGTACGACGTCCGCCCGGACGAGCGGTTCGCGGTCGTGACGGCGGGCGGGACGACACCGCCCGCGGTCAACGGCGGCGCGCTGGTCGCCACGGTGCTGCGCGCGGTGCTGGACAGCTCGCCCAACCCGCATCCGGTGGCCAGCACCGCCAGCTTCCTGCGGGTGGCCCGGCTCGCGCCGGCGGAGGTCCGGGTGGAGTGGCTCAAGCTGGGCCGGACCGCCGCCACCGCCCGGGCCAGCCTGGTGCAGGACGGCGAGGTGGTGCTGGACATGACCGTCACCACCGGTACCGTCCCGGAGAGCGGGGCACCGGCCGAGCCGCCCGGGGACTCACCCGTGCCGGACAGCCCCGTGCCGGACAGCCCCGTGCCGGATAGCACCGTGCTGCGCTGGACCGGGCCGCCGCCGGACTTCCCGCCCGAGCAGGACTGCGTGGACCTGGGCCCGTGGCGCGGCTCGGTGTCGGCCGACGGGGCGCAGGGCTACGCCATGCAGGTGCAGGTGCTGATGGACCCGGCCACCACCGGCTGGCAGCAGCGCCGCCCGTCCGGCCGGGCCGAGATGCGCGGCTACTTCCGGCTCCGGGACGAGCCGGCCCCCGGACGCCTACCTGCTGGCCATGGCCGTCGACGGCCTGCCCCCGACGGTGTTCGGCCTGGGCGCCAGCGGCTGGGCCCCGACGGTGGAGCTGACCTGGTACATGCGCGCCGTGCCGGTGCCCGGCCCGCTGCGCGTGGCGGCCTGGTGCCGCAGCGTCGGCGGCGGCTGGTTCGACGAGGAAGCCGAGGTCTGGGACGAGGCCGGCACGCTGGTGGCGCAGAGCCGGCAGCTAGCCCGGGTCGGCCGGGGACGGCTGCGCCCGGTCGTGCCGGAGGCCGCGGCCGGCGAGAGCGCCAACGGCCAGGCGTCGCAGGTCGCCGGCTACGGGCTGGACTCCGCCAGCTAGGGCGGTCGCGGAGTCGGCTGACCGGCATGATCGTGACCGTTTGCCCGCCTGGAGCACGGGTGATCGGTCACGATCATGGTTGCCGGGTTTGCTGCGCGGCTGACCGGCGCTACGACAGGGGAGCTGGATGGAGCCACGGGAGTTGCGGGAGCGGTTCGCGGCGCTAGGCGCCGCGCAGGTGGCGGACGCCTGCGTCCGGGCCGGGATACCGGTCCGCTGCGCGCCCGCCGCGCTGGGCCCGGTACTGCCGGGCACCCGGCTGGCCGGGCGGGCCTGCCCGGCCCGGCACGCGGGCAGCGTGGATATCTTCCTGGAGGCCATCGAGCGGGCCCGGCCCGGCGACGTGCTGGTGGCCGACAACGACGCGCGGGCCGACGAGGCGTGCGTCGGTGACCTGGTGGCCCAGGAGGCCCGGGGAGCGGGCCTGGCCGGCATCGTCATCTGGGGGCTGCACCGCGACACCGCCGACCTGCGGGCCATCGGGCTGCCGGTGTTCAGCCTGGGCGCGTTCCCGGCCGGGCCGCTGACGCCGCGCCCCGCGCCGGCGGGGCACTGGAGTCGGCCGTGGTGGGGGACTGGCCGGTCACGGCAGCCGACCTGGTCCTGGGCGACGACGACGGCGTGCTGTTCATCCCGGCCGACCGGGCGGGCCGCCTGATCACGCTGGCCGAGGGCATCCGCGATGCCGAGCGCGCCCAGGCCGGCCGGGCCGCGGCCGGCGTCTCGCTGCGCGACCAGCTTGACTTCGGCGGCTACCTGGCCCGGCGCGAGCGGGAGCCGGGGCTGAGCTTCCGCGACCACCTGCGCGGCATCGGCGGGGCGGTCGAGGAGTAGCCCGGGTTAGCCTGCCCGCATGCGGGTCACCATCATCGGCTGCGCGGGCAGCTTCCCCGGGCCGGACAGCCCGGCGTCCAGTTACCTGATCGAGGCCGGCGGGTTCCGCCTGCTGGCCGACCTCGGCAACGGCGCGCTGGGCGCGCTGCAGCGGCACTGCGGGCTCGATGACGTGGACGCCATCTGGCTCAGCCACCAGCACGGCGACCACTGCCTGGACATGTGCGCCTACCTGGTGGCCCGGAGCTTCCACCCCGGCGGGCCGCTGCGCCGCCTGCCGGTGTACGCGCCGCCCGGCATGGCCGACCGGCTTATGGCGGCGCTGGGCGGGGACGGGGGGCTGCGCATGGCCGCGGCCTTCGACTTCATCGACCTGGCCCCCGGCCCGCTGGACATCGGGCCGCTGCGGGTCACCGCGACCCGGATGAACCACCCGGTGGAGACCTACGGCCTGCGGGCCGAGCATGACGGCCGGGTGCTGGCCTACTCGGCCGACACCGGCCCGTGCCCGCAGCTCGCCGAGCTGGCCGCCGGGGCCGACCTGCTGCTGTGCGAGGCGACCTTCCTGGACATCCCCGGCCTGCCCGCGGACCTGCACCTGACCGCCCGGCAGGCGGCCGAGCACGCGGCCCGGGCGGGCGTCGCCGAGCTGGTCCTGACCCACCTCATGCCGTGGAACGACCCGCAGGCGTCGCTGGCCGAGGCGGCCGCCGCCGGGTTCGGGGGGCGGCTATCGCTGGCGGCTGCCGGCCAGCACCGCGCCGTCGGCGGCTGACGCCCCCGGCGCGCGGGTCCGTCACCGGCGGGCCGAGGTCCGCGTCGGTTGGCCGGAACGCGTAGATGATCCCGATCAGGACCAGCGCGGCCAGTCCGAACGCGGCCTCCATGAACCGGGTCACCGGAATCGGGGCGGCCCTGGCCTCCAGCAGGTTCTTGCCCCAGATCGGCGTTACGCTGGCGAACAGGGCCGCGGTCAGCCCGGCCGTTACGACCCGGCGCCGGTCCCGTCCGTCGCCGATGATCACGCCCAGGACGATGACCACCCAGCACAGGTGGTGGATCCAGGCCACCGGGGACAGCAGCGCGGCCAGCAGCCCGGTGATGGCCACCCCGCCCAGTTCCTGGCCGCGGCGCTGCACCGCCCGGGCGGCGGCGAAGCCGGCCACGGCCACGGCCAGCGCCACCAGCAGCCAGGCCAGCGTCGGGGCCGGGGCCGGCGCGAACAGCCGCAGGATCATGCCGCGCAGCGACTGGTTGGCCGCCTGGGTGTTCTGGCCCAGGCGCCCCGAGTTGAAGATCGCGCCGGTCCAGTAGGACACCGAGTCCTGCGGCGCGATCACGTAGGTCACCCCGCTCACCGCCGCGAACGACAGCGCGGCCACCCCGGCCGCCTTGCGCCGCCCGGTGATCAGCAGGTAGATGATGAAGACCCCCGGCACCAGCTTGATCGCGGTGGCCAGGCCGATCAGCGCGCCGCGCGGCCAGCGCGGCGCCACCGTGACGCAGTCCAGCAGGCAGAGGGCGACCAGGAAGATGTCCACCTGGCCGTAGTGGACCTCCTGGCGCAGCGGCAGCAGGAAGGCCGTGCCCGCGATGACCAGGCCCAGGGCCGCCGGGGCGTACCGGCCCGCGCGGGCCAGCAGCGGCCGGAACGAGATCCAGGCCACGATGACCAGCGGCACGTACACCATCAGCAGCCAGAAGTACTGCGCCGTCCGCCACGACATCAGGGCCAGCGGCACGGCCAGCACGGCCGCGGCCGGGGGATAGGTGAACAGCAGCCGGGCGTCCGACCGCATCGCGTACAGCCGCCCGGTGTTCAGGATGCTCCGCCCGCCGTCCCGGTACACGTCCAGGTCCAGCAGCCGGAACCGGGCCGGGACGAACATGGCTATGCCGGATCAGGTACCCGATCACGGCCAGCGCGAGCAGCCAGGCCAGCACCGCCAATAGCAGCGGCCGTCGCCCGGACCGCGGCCCCGGTGCCGCGCCCGCGCCGTCGGGCGACGGCCCGGTCAGCACCCGGGCCGCATTCCGAAACAACCCCTCGGGCCGCAGTGCCACCCGTGTGCCTCCGGATTTCCGAACATTAGGAAACTGATACCGTGCATTTACCAAAGCTTTAAAAACCCCCGACCCGGGCCGGGTCGGCCTATCCGGTAATACCCGCCGGGCCGCGCCGCCGCCCGGGCGCGCGCTGCCGGCTCCGGGGCCAGGACCAGCGGTCCTGACGCTGGCACGAGCGCGGTCCCGCCGCCGGCGGCCGCCCGCCGCGCGCCGCGGCCGGTCTTTTCTTCCTGCACAGACACTCAGCTAGACGACCCCATGATGCCCGGCCAGCCGGCCGGACGCTCGCGAGGATAGCCCGGCGGATATAACGGCGGCGTCCGAATTTCGATCATCCGGCGCAAAAACTCCGTAAAGTTCGGTCGTAATACGCCGGCGTCAGCCTCTTTGGCGCCGTAACTGGCAGTTTTGCTTATTACGTTACCCGGTCCGATCGCGCCTCCCGGTGCCGGGCCGCCAGGGTCATAGACTGCACAGCCATGCGCGTACTCGTGACCGGCGGGGCCGGGTTCATCGGGTCCCACCTCACCGACGCCCTGCTGGCCCGGGGCGACGAGGTGGCCGTGGTCGACGACCTCAGCGCCGGGCGCCCCGGGCGGCTGCCCGAGGAGGCCGTCCTGCACAAGCTGAGCATCACCGCGGCCGGCCCGCTGGAGGCGCTCGTCGCGGGCTGGCGGCCCGCGCTGGTGTGCCACCTGGCGGCCCAGATCGACGTGCGGGCCAGCGTCGCCGCGCCGGCCGCCGACGCCCAGGCCAACGTGGTCGGCACGGTGAACGTGCTGGAGGCGGCCCGGGCGGCCGGCGCCCGGGTGCTGTTCTGCTCCACCGGCGGCGCGCTGTACGGGAAGGACGCGCCGATCCCGTCGCCCGAGGACGTGGCTGCCGCTGCCCGAGTCGCCCTACGGCATCGCCAAGCAGTGCGCCGAGCAGTACGTCGGCCTGTACAACCGGCTGCACGGGACCGCCCACGCCGTGCTGCGGTTCTCCAACGTGTACGGCCCGCGCCAGGACCCTTCGGGGGAGTCCGGGGTGATCCCGATCTTCTGCGCCCGGGTCCTGGCCGGCGAGCCGCCCACCATCTACGGCGACGGGCGGCAGACCCGCGACTACGTGTACGTCGCCGACGCGGTGGCCGCCTTCCTGGCCGCCGCCGACCGGGGACGGCCCGGCACCTGGAACATCGGCACCAGCCGGAAGTCAGCGTGCTGGACCTGGCCGGGGTCATCGGCGCGGCCGCCGGGCGGGCGGTGGCGCCGGTGTTCGCCCCGGCCAGGGTCGGCGAGCTCGCGCGCAGCGCCCTGGCCATCCGGCGGGCCGAGCGCGACCTCGGCTGGCGGCCGCGCACCCCGCTGGCCGCCGGGGTGACCGCCGTCTACCGGTGGATCGAGGCCGGCGCCGACGACCGCGCCGCCGGCTAGCGCTATCCGGCGCGGCCCGTCCGCCCGGCGGCGCTAGGCTGGCGGCCATGTCTCGACCCGATGGACGCCGCCCCGATCAGCTGCGCGACGTCAAGATCACCAGGAACTGGCTGGAGCACGCGGAAGGCTCGGTTCTCGTCGAGTTCGGCGGGACCCGGGTGCTGTGCGCGGCGACCGTGAACGAGGAGGTGCCCCGCTGGCGCCGGGGCAGCGGCCAGGGCTGGGTCACGGCCGAGTACGCCATGCTGCCGCGGTCGACCAACACCCGCAGCGACCGCGAGTCGGTCCGGGGCCGCATCGGCGGCCGCACCCACGAGATCTCCCGGCTGATCGGCCGGTCGCTGCGGGCCTGCATCGACCCGAAGGCGCTGGGCGAGAACACCATCATCATCGACTGCGACGTCCTGCAGGCCGATGGCGGCACCCGGACCGCCGCCATCACCGGCGGCTACGTCGCCCTGGTCGACGCCATCACCTGGCTCAAGGGCCGCAAGCGGTGCAAGGGCGAGCCCCTCACCACGTCGGTGTCGGCGGTCAGCGTCGGCATCCTGGACGGGGCGCCCCGGCTCGACCTGTGCTACGCCGAGGACGTGATCGCCGAGACCGACATGAACGTGGTCTGCACCGGTGACGGCCGGTTCGTCGAGGTCCAGGGCACCGCCGAGCAGGAGCCGTTCGACCGCAAGCTGCTCGACAGCCTGCTGGACCTGGCCGTGGCCGGCTGCGCCGGGCTGACCGAGATCCAGCAGCAGGCCCTGGCCGGATGACGCCGCGGCTGGTCCTGGCCACCGGCAACCCCGGCAAGCTGGCCGAGCTGAGCCGGATC
The DNA here is from genome assembly GCA_963731085.1 of uncultured Actinomycetota bacterium. Classification (GTDB taxonomy): domain Bacteria; phylum Actinomycetota; class Actinomycetes; order Streptosporangiales; family Streptosporangiaceae; genus DASUBV01. The sequence goes on along the minus strand of CAVSUF010000013.1, from coordinate 42,934 downwards.
CTCGACGCGGCCGGCGTGCCCGTCACGCTGGCCAGCCTGGCCGAGTTCCCCGGCGCCCCGGACGTGCGCGAGACCGGCGCCACGTTCGCCGCCAACGCGCTGCTCAAGGCCCGCGCGATGGCCGCGTTCAGCGGCCTGCCCGCGGTGGCCGACGACTCCGGCCTGTGCGTCGACGCGCTCAACGGTATGCCCGGCGTGCTGTCCGCCCGCTGGTCCGGCCGGCACGGCGATGACCTGGCCAACCTGGCGCTGGTGCTGGGCCAGCTCGCCGACGTGCCGCCGGAGCGGCGCGGCGCCCGGTTCGCCTGCTCCGCCGCGCTGGCCCTGCCGTCCGGCCGCGAGCACGTCACCGAGGCGGTGATGGAAGGGCGGATCATCGACGAGCCGCGCGGCAGCAACGGGTTCGGCTACGATCCGATCTTCGTCCCGGACGCCGCGGGCCTGGCCGCGGCCGGGAAGCCCGGCTCGGACCTGACCAATGCCGAGCTGAGCCCCGAGGCCAAGGACCGGATCAGCCACCGGGGCCAGGCGCTGCGCGCCCTGGCCCCGGTCATCGGCGCGTGGCTTGTAGGGTGAGCGCACTTGCTGGCGGCATAAGGAGAGCCCGTGGCTGACGAGCGGCTGGCGCCCGGAGACCCGGCGCCCGACTTCACCCTGCCCGACGCCGACGGGAGCCCGGTGAGCCTGGCGGCGCTGCGCGGCCAGCGGGTGGTCGTCTACTTCTACCCGGCCGCCATGACCCCCGGCTGCACCAAGCAGGCGTGCGACTTCCGCGACAGCGAGCAGTCCCTGGCCGCCGCGGGCCTGGCCGTGCTGGGGATCTCCCCGGACAGCCCGGCCAGGCTGGCCAGGTTCCGGGACAAGGAGAGCCTGAACTTCCCGCTGCTCTCGGACGCCGACCACGCCGTCGGGCAGGCGTACGCCACCTGGGGCGAGAAGATGATGTACGGGAAGACCTCCATCGGCGTGATCCGGTCCACCTTCGTGGTCGGCGCCGACGGGCGGATCGAGAGCGCGCACTATGGCGTCAAGGCCACCGGCCACGTGGCCCGGCTGCGCCAGGAGCTAGGCGTCTGACCCGCTCCGGGGCCGTAGCCCAATGGCAGAGGCACAGGATTTAGGATCCTGCCAGTGTGGGTTCGAATCCCACCGGCCCCACCGTGTGATTCCGCGAGACATCGGAATGGCCCCGAACGGAGCTTCCCGCGTGCCGCAGGGCCCCGCCCTGGCGAAGTCAAGAACGGCTCGGTGGTCCTTCACTCGTCCGCCGCGACGGGCTGAGAAGCCGGCCTTGGCCCGCAGCCAGCCCGCGCGATTACCGGCGCGTCACCCGGCACTACGCCGATCGAGTTTCGGAAGCGCCGGACTGCGGTCAGCCGGAGCCTGATCGTGACATCCGTCGACATGGGCTTCCAGTGAGATGACAGTCACAGCGTGAAATTAGCCGGGCCAGCGCCTAGTATCCGGCGGACCACCTCGCCATGCCCGCCTGCCGGGCCAGTTCGGCTTTCGATAGCCCGAGGTCCCTGCGCCGTTCCTCCACGTGCCCGCACGACGGCGTGATGGCGGAACGGCAGCCCGAATCGGCCAGCGCCTGCCGGCACCCGGGGCCCTCTGCGGCTCTGGCCTGCAAGCCGTTCAGCCACCATGCCCGGCCAGCCGCGCGTAACTTGGCCGACCGCGGCCAGCACCCTGATTACCGCCGACGACCAGCAACTGCGCCAGCCCCGTCACCCGGGGGCGCCGGGTCCGCTCCAGTTCCTGGTCTCCAGCATGCTCATGCGCACGGCCCCCGGATGGCCCTGGTCCGCGGCGGTCCTGGTCCTGGCGCTTCACCTGCAGCGCCTCGTCAGGCGGTGATCGAAGTTTCCCGTAGCGCGGCGGTGAACATGAGGTTTGGGCGCGTGGTAGCCGTTCGGCGGTCGCAGCCCTGGCCAGGGCGGCCGCGCGGCCGCCGCAGCCAGCCCAGCAGCGCGGCCTGCGCAGCTGGACGCCGTACCACTGCTCGGCCAGCCCGACGCGGCGCAGCGTGCCGCTCGACGAACGTGCCCTGGCCCGGCCGCCCGGCGGCCAGGCCCCGGTGCGTCCGAGTTCCCGGTACGCCTCCAGCACGGTGTTGCGGGTCGATGGCCAGCGACAGCCGGTCACGTCCTTGAGCCGCCCTCGGAGAGCTGGTCGCCGGGGGACAGGTAGCCCAGCCGCAGCGCCTCCTCGACCTGGTGCACGAGCTGCAGGCAGGTCGGCACGCCGGAGCCAGCGCCAGCCGGAACGCGATCGCCGGACCGTCTCCCGGCCGGGCGCCGTATTTCCCTATAGTCATAGATAAACAGAGTGGCCCATTGGTCCGGGCCGCGTCAAGCTGGCCCGCCCCGGCTTCCCTGGCCCCGCTCAAGCAGGACTGATCTGACAAACTGTCGCCATGAACCCCGCTCCCGCGGTTCCGGCCGGGCCGGTGGGCTTTGACCTGGACCTGACGCTGATCGACTCCCGGCCCGCGATCCTCGCCGCGTGGACGGAAGTGGCCCAGGAGACCGGGGTCACCATCGACCTCGACGCCGTGGACCGGCGGATGGGGCTCAAGCTGGAGGACGAGGCGGCGTTCTGGTTCCCGGCCGACCAGGTGGCCCCGGCGTCGGCCCTGTACCGGCGGCACTACGTGCGGCTGGCCCCGGGCCTGACCACCGCGCTGCCCGGTGCGCACGACGTCGCTGGCCGCGGTCCGGGCGGCGGGCGCCTCGCCGGTGGTCATCACGGCCAAGCACCCGGTCTCGGTCGGGCCCGAGCATGCGGGCCGCCGGGCTGACCGCCGGGGAGATCCACACGCTGGTGCACGGCCCCGAGAAGGCCGCCGTGCTGGCCAAGATCCAGGCCGCGCTCTACGTCGGCGACACGCCCGGCCGACATGCAGGCGGCGCGGTCGGCGGGCGCGATGGCGGTCGGCATCCCCACCGGCTCGTTCAGCCAGGACGGAACTGACCGCCGCGGGCGCCCACGTCGTGCTGGCCTCGCTCCGGGAGCTTCCCGGCCTGGTACGCCGCCTTCCGCGACGGCGGGCCCGTCGGCTAACCCCAGCCGGCTAACCCGAGCCGGTCGCCTAGCCGGGCTGCGCCAGCCGCTGGTCCGCGTCCTGCCACGAGGCGATCAGCGGGGCGCAGGTCGGCCAGCCGGCTGATCACCGCGTCGGGCACCGCGGCCGGGGAACGACGGCACCGTCGCTGTGCGGGACCAGCACCGCCCGCATGCCGGCCTGCTGGGCGCCGTGCACGTCGTCGAGCGGCCGGTCGCCGACGAACACGCAGGCGGCCGGGTCCGTCTCGCCGACGGCGGCCATCGCCGCCGCGAACGCCTCCCGGTGCGGCTTGGTCCAGTCGATCTCGCTGCTGTAGACCGCGCCGTCGATGAGGTCCAGCACGCCGTCCCGGCGGAAGATCTCCTCGTGCCAGCCTCGCGGCCAGAACGTGTTGGACAGCACGCCGACCCGGATGCCGCGGCCCCGCAGGAAGCGCAGCAGCGGCGCCGCGTCCGGGTCGGTGTAGCGTGTGCGGCTCCCAGGCCAGCGAGTAGCGTGGCCAGCAGCGTCGTCGGTGGCGGTCGACCCCGGCTCGCTCGAACACCCCGCTGAGCGTGGCGCTGCTGGTGCTCGGCCCCGGCCAGCCCCCACAGGTCCTGCTCGGCGGCGTGGATCGGCGGCCGCGGCCGCGCCGCCTGCTCGGCCGGGTCGAAGTGCCGGGCGAAGACCTCCTGCCACAGCTCGGCCAGTGTCCACCTGGTGCCACGGCGTCAGCGTCCCGCCCCAGTCGAAGATAACGGCCCGCACGCTCACGAGCCGCATCTTATCGGCGGACCCGCCGGCGGCCCGCCGGGCGGCCCGCGTCGCCCGCGCCCTCCAGGCGGGGTAACACGACGGTGAACGGCGGGGCGCGGGGTAGTGACTAGCTGGCAAGCCAGGGGCCGCCCGCGCGGGACCCGGACGCCGCGAAGAATCGGGAGCGCAACTCCCGGGCTGGCCGGACACGGGCTGTGCCCGGCTGGGAGACTATGCAGAGATCACGGTGCCAGCGAAGTCCCTGGCACAGGAGGGACGCGAGTGATGGCCAATCCGGACGGGGCAGGCGAGGTGCAGGGCACGGTCGCCGTGCGCGGCTCGGTGGCCAAGCAGAGTCCCGACCTGATCGTGGCCGAGATCGAGCGGACCAGGGAGAACCTGGCCCGCACGATCGATGCGCTGACCGAGCGGGTCAGCCCGGCCAACAACGTCCGCAAGCTCAGGGAGCAGGCCGCCGAGCAGGCTGGCCCGGCCCGAGGTCATGCTCGGCCGGCAGCGGCCGTCGGCCTGGCCGCTGGTCGGCTTCGCGATCTACCGCATCTGGGGGCCGCCGCGGCGCCGGTAGCCCGCGGCCCACGGTCGCGCGGGCTCAGCTCTCCGCGGCTTCGGATCGCCGTCAGCGCCGTGTACTCGGCGGCCGACAGCAGGCCGGGCGGCAGGTCGCCGTCGCCGTCCTCCTGCCACGCTGACCTTGAACAGCCAGCCCGGCCCCGTACGGATCGGAGTTGACGAGCCCCGGGTCGTCGTCGAGTCTCCGGGTTCACCTCGGTGACCTCGCCGTCCACGGGCGAGTACAGGTCGCTGACCGACTTGGTCGACTCCACCTCGCCGCATGGCTCGCCCGCCGTCACCTTGGTGCCCGGCGCGGGTGCCGACACGAAGACCACGTCGCCCAGGGCGCGCTGGGCGTGATCGGTGATGCCCACCGAGGCGACGGAGCCGCTGATGGCAACCCACTCGTGCTCGGGGGTGTAGTGCAGCTCCTCGGGAACGCTCATCTGCGCCTCTCTTGTATGACGTCTGATCATCGGGACATCTGACGAAATGACCGGCTGGGGGGCGGCTGGCTGGCCCGGTGAGCAATTGTGTCCCGCGGCCTAGGCCGGGCGCCGGTAGAACGGCAGCGGCACCAGTCTGGCAGGCTCGGCGCGGCCTCGGATGTCCACCGCCAGCCGTCCGGCCCCGCCGTCCGCGCCCGCCTCCGGCCGGCCTCATCCGCCACCGCCGGGCTGATGTAGGCCATCGCGATCGGCATGCCCAGCGTCGGCGACGGGGCGCCGCTGGTGACCGTGCCGGCCGGGGCGCCGTCCCACAGCACGGCATACCCGTGCCGGGGCACCCGCCGCGTCTGCGCCGGCCAGCCCGACCAGGCGCCGCTGCGGGCGCGGCCTCCGGCCCGGGCGGCCAGTGCCTCCCGGCCGACGAAGTCGCCGGGCTTGTCCAGCCGCACCAGCCGGTCCAGGCCCGCGTCGAACGGCGTGATGTCCGGTCCCAGCTCGTTGCCGTACAGGGCCATCCCGGCCTCCAGGCGCAGCGTGTCCCGGGCGGCCAGGCCGGCCGGGCACCAGGCCGTGCCCGGCCCCGGCGGCGCTCAGCGCGGCCCAGATGCCCGCGGCGTCGTCCGGCCGGGCGAAGATCTCGAACCCGTCCTCCCCGGTGTAGCCGGTCCGGGCCAGCAGCACCGTCGCGCCGGCCACCGTGGCCGGGTAGCTGGCGTAGTACTTGATCTCCTCCAGGCGGGCGTCGGTCAGCGGCCCGAGGATGGCCGTCGCGCGCGGCCCCTGAAGCGCGATCAGCGCGTAGTCATCGCCCCGGTCGGTCACCGCGGCGTCCAGCCCGGCGGCCCGGTCGGCCAGCAGCCCGACCACCGCCTCGGCGTTGGCGGCGTTGGCCACGACCAGGAACTCCTCGTCGCGCCAGCCGGTAGACGACCAGGTCATCGAGGACGCCGCCGTCCGCGTCGAGATCATCGTGTACCGGGCGCGGCCGGGCTTCAGCGCGCTCGAGGCGGCCGACCAGCGCGTAGTCCAGGGCGTCGGCGGCGCCGGGGCCGCTGACCGTGATCTCGCCCATGTGGGACAGGTCGAACAGGCCGGCCGCACCGCGCACCGCCGTGTGCTCGGCGATCTCGCTGCCGTATCGCAGCGGCATCAGCCAGCCGGCGAAGTCGGTCAGGGTGGCGCCCAGTTCCTCGTGCACGGCGGTCAGCGGCGTGCGGCGCAGCCGGGCCGGGGCGGCATCGGTGCTCGCGGGGTCCGTCATGGCTGGCCAGCCTACCGGGCTGGCGCCGGACGGCCGGGCGGGTACCCGCCGCGCGCCTGATGGCCCGGGGGCCCTGCGTGTGATAGGCGGTAGAGCATGGACTTGCTGACTGAGGACGAGATCACCGCGCGGCTCGGCGGCCTGGCCGGCTGGCAGCGCCAGGGCGATGCCATCACCGGCACCTTCAGCCGGGCTGACTTCCGCGACTCGCTGCTGTTCGTCGGGGCGGTGGCCTACCTGGCCGAGGCGGCCAACCATCATCCCGACGTGGCGATCTCCTGGAACAAGGTCACGCTGACCCTGTCGACGCACTCGGCGGGCGGCCTGACGGCGGCGGACTTCGCGCTGGCCGGGCAGATCAGCGGCCTGCCGTAGCGACTGTTCCGCCGAACCACGGGCGGCCCCGGGCATCCCCGCCTGTGACGGCGCCACGCCCCCGGGTGGCGCCGTCACAGGACGAAGATCCCCCACTGCGCGTCGCGACCTTCGTTCACGTTGCGTCGCGAGCCGGCCGTAGCCGGGCGCTCCGCAGCCGGGCGATCCCGTCAGGGGATCGATCGGCCCCCCGGACGAAGGTCCCCCTCCGCGACGTGCAGTTTCCCCGTACCCCGCGGCTGCGTTTCCCCCGGCCCGGTTGCCCGGGCACCGCGCCGCCGCGTGGATCTCCATTTATACACGCTGTGCAGACTCGACTACGCCTGGTTACAAGATTGAGGCGCAACGAAATTTAACGCGCCGGTCAGGTGACGTCCGCCAGCGAGCGAGATGGGGTGAGCCGTGCCGTTACGGAGCGTCAAAGTCGCACGGAAGGTGCTTGATCCCGTTGATGAAGCTGGACCGCAGCCAGTCGGGCTCGGCGGCGGCCCGGATGCTCGGCACCCGGGTCAGCAGCTCGCGCAGCATGGCGGTGATCTCGCGGCGGGCCAGGTGGGCGCCCAGGCAGAAGTGCGGGCCCGCGCCGCCGAACCCGACGTGCGGGTTGGGGGAGCGGGTGATGTCGAAGCGCCCGGGGTCGGTGAACACCGCCTCGTCCCGGTTGCCCGACCAGTAGAACAGCACCAGCTTGTCGCCCTCGCGGAAGTCGTTGCCGTTCAGCTGGCAGTCGCGGGTGACCGAGCGGCGCATCCAGATGACCGGCGAGACGTACCGCACGACCTCCTCGACCGCGCCCGGGAGCCGCCCCTCCAGGTCCGCCAGCAGCAGCGCGCGCTGGTCCGGGTGCTCGGTGAGCAGGTTCAGCGCGTGCGAGATGGCCGTCCGCGTGGTCTCGTTCCCCGCGACTACCAGCAGGATGAAGAACGAGGCCAGCTCAGCCGAGGTCAGCTGCTCGCCGTCGACGTTGGCCGAGGCCAGGGCCGTGGTCAGGTCGTCCTGCGGATGCGCCTGGCGGGCGGCGGCCAGCTCGGTGACCAGCTCGGCCAGCGACTGGCCGGCCAGCAGGATCTGGGTGATGGCCTCGTTCACGTCCCCGCTGAGGAACTCGGGGTCGCCGCCGCCCAGGATGGTGTTGGTGTTGTGCAGCACCATCTCGTCGTGCTCCGGGCCGATCCCCATCATGGCCGAGATGATCTTGAGCGGGAGCCGGGCCGAGACCTGCTGGACGAAGTCGCACGGCCCGGTGACCAGCAGTTCGTCCGCGATCTGGGCCGCCGCGCGCTGCACGTCATCCTCGAACCGCTTGATCATCTTCGGGGTGAACGCGCGGGACACGATCCGGCGCAGCCGGGCGTGCCGCGGGTCATCCATGTTGATCATCGAGCCGAAGTACTCGTTGTACTCGGGGGGCAGGTCGACGATGCTGGTCGCGCCCCGGGCCGAGGAGAAAAGCTCCGGGTGGCGGCTGGCCTCGCTGATGTCGGCGTGCTTGACCAGCGCGTAGTAGCCGCCCGCCGCGGCGTCGGCGAACGCGACCGGCGGCTCCTCGAAGAACGGCGGCGCCGGCAGCGCCCGCAGCCGGGCGAACGGCTCGTGCCGCTGCAGCCGGCGGGAGCCCCCAGAAGTCGTCCGCGGACAGGTCTATGCCGCCCAGGTCGGGCAGGTCAGATGCTGGCCCGGGATGGTGAGTCGTCACGGAAAGTCCTCCGGCGGAGCGGCGCTGCGTTCCGCTCATCGTGACAGACGCCGCCATGCCGGGGAAGATCCCATGTCGCCCGGACTGCTCTGCTTACGCTGCGTAGCCGTCCAGGTCGGGTCCCCGCGCTACCCGGTCGCCGCCACGCGGCTAGCCGGGGCCGCGGCTCCCGCCGGGCGGCCGGCCGCGGGGGCCTCGGTCATGATGGCCACCGCCACCGGCCAGGGCAGGCCGCCGATCTCGACCACCGCGCTGGCCAGCCGGGCGCCCCCGGCCACCAGCACGGCCCAGCCGTCCTCGGCGGCCCGGCCGAAGTCCAGCGGGGCGTCCGGGGCGCTCGCCGCGGCCAGGCACGCGACGGCGGCCTGGACCCGGGCCGCCGAGGCCACCGGCGGCTCAGGCAGGTGACCGCACAGCCGCGTGAACGCGGCCGCCTGCCCGGTCTGGCCCGACGGCCACGCCGGGCGGGCCGGGTCGGCCGGCGCCCAGCCGCAGGCCGCGAACGCCGCGCCGCCCGCGCTCAGCACCAGCCCGTCCGGCGGCCCGTCCAGCAGCCCGTCCGGCGGCCCGGCCCGGCGCGGCCGGGGCACCCGGACCGGCGGACCCGGCTCCGCGCCGGCGACCAGCCGGACGGTGACCCGCAGCGCCGGGTCCAGGCCCAGCCGGGCGGCGCCGCGCTCCAGGTAGGCGGCCAGCAGCGACGGCGGCCAGGGCGCGTCGCGGGACAGCCGCCCGGCCTCGCGCAGCCGGATTCCGTGCCAGGTCACCAGCACCCGGCCGGACGCGTCGACGGCCTCCACGTTCCAGGTCAGGTCCGGCCCGGCCAGCGCCGGCCGCCCCAGGGAGCCCCGGGCCTGGGCCGGCACCAGGGCGCCGGCCCGCCGGGCCGGCGTGGCCACCGCGCGGATCTCCACCGCGCCGTCGGCCGCCGCGCCGCTGAACGTGACCGACGCGCAGGCCGCCGGCCACACCCGCCGGTCGGGCACGCAGGCCTGGAGGGCCTGGAGCGACGCGTCGTTCACGCCCGGGCTGCCGAGCAGCAGGCCCGGCTCGTCGCCCGCGCCCGGGAACCACGGGCGGTCGTCGGTCCCGCGGGCCAGCGCCCGGCACGACCGCGCGGTCAGTTCCGGGGCCGCGGCGATCCGCCGGAACCGGCCCGCCTGGAAGCACACCGCCCCGTACAGGTCGCCGCCGTCGGCCATCGCTCGCCGTGGCTGTCCGGCGCTGTGCTGTCCGGCAACGGCCCGGCCGGGAGCGCCGGGGCGGCCGGCCCGGCCGCCCGGAACTCGGCCCGCACGTGCTCGACGACCAGGCCGCTCTCCGCCGAGCGGAGCGCGGCCGTGATCGTGTCCCCGTCCGCCACCGCGCACATCCGGATCACCGTCTGGCCCCCGTGCCCGGCCGCCGGCACCACGACCGGGGCGGCCAGGGTGACCGAGGTGGCCTGGCGCAGCGGCCGGCCCGCGACCGCCGACGCCGCCTCGGCCAGCGCCTCCAGCGCCAGCACCGGCGGCAGCACCGGCAGCCCGTCCACCCGGTAGTCGGCCAGGTACGGGTCGGCGGCCAGGGACAGCCGCGCGTCGCAGACCAGCTCAATGCCCGGATAGTGGGCCACCACCTCGCGCAGGAACCGGCCCGCCGGCACCGGGGCCGCCGACGGCCGGGCGCCGGCCCGGCCGTGTACCGCGATCCGGTCCGGCAGCCCCGGCGTGGCCAGGACCTTCAGCAGCAGCCGGGACGCGGCGGCGGTGCTGATCGCGGCCGTGCCGCCCGCGGCCATGCTCTGCTCCAGGTCGGCCCGCCCCCGCAGCCCCGCGTCCGACCAGCCCGGCACGTCGATGTGCAGCGACCGGCAGCCCGGGATCCGGGCCGCCGCCGCCTCCGCCTGGCCGGCCACCGTCGCCGCGGCCAGCGCCAGCAGCCCCTGCCGGGGCAGCCCGTACCAGGCCGCCACCGAGCCGAACGTCAGGATCAGCCGCAGCCGCTGCTGGCTGACCGGGAGCAGCAGATTCCGCAGCGCCGCCCGCTCGGCGGCCAGCCGGGCGGCCAGCGCGTGCGGCGCCAGCCCGGCCACCGGCACGGCCGGCCCGGACCCGGCCGCGTGCGCGATCGCCGTCACCGGCCCCAGCCGCCGTTCCACCCGCCGCACCGCCAGGGCCATCGCCGCCGGGTCGGCCGCGTGCACCACCTCATAGGCGACCCGCGCGCCGGCCAGCCGCAGTTCCTCCAGGCCGGCCACCACGCCGTCGCCCTCATCCGGCTCCGGCTGGCCGATCACCGCCACCGCCGCGCCGCAGCACGCCAGCACCCGGGCCAGCGCCAGCGCGGCCGCCCCGGAACTACGGCTGACCAGCGCCACGTCACACGGCCCGAGCGGGAACTCCCCGCCGCCCGGCACCTCGCGCACCACCGGGACCGGCTCCCGCGCCGACCCGTCCGGGCCGACCACGAGCTCGCGGAACCGGCCCGGCTCGGCGCGGGCGTGCGGCCGGGCCAGCGCCAGGCCCGCCGCCGTGGCCGGCCCGCGCAGGACCGTCACGCCCAGCGACGGCTGTTCGGCGTGCAGCGAGGCGAACAGGCCGGTCAGCCCCGGCCCGGTGGTCAGCACCACCAGGCGCCCCACGGCCAGCGCATCCTGGGCGGCCAGCAGCGCCGACCCGGCCGCGCCCGGCGCCGCCGGGTCGCCGATCACCGCCAGCACCCGGCCGGCCGCCGGGTCGCCGCTGAACGCCAGGCCCGCCTCGCTCGCGAACGGGTAGCCCGGCGCGACCCGGATTCGCCACGGCCGCTCGTCCGCCGGGCCGGGCCGGGAGCGGGGACCGGGCTCCAGCGTGAAGCACCGGGCCCACGGCGCCGCCCCGGCCACCGGGTCGGCGGAGGTCACCCGCGCGCGCGCCGCGCGGGACCCGGGTCCCGGTCGGCGACCGGCGGTGCCGGGGCCTCCGGGCGCCAGGCGGCCGGGGTCTCCGGCGAGCTGGCCGATGGCTCGCGGCCGGATGCGCGGACGCCCCAGCCCGTACGCCGGGCGGCCTGGCCCGCCGGACCCGCCGAGCCGCCGACGGCGGCTCGCTCACGGCGGCCCGCGTCGTCCCGACCGGCTCGGGCGGCATGCCCGCAGCCAGGTCCGGCGCAGCGAGGTCCGGCCCGAGCCGAGGTCCGGGGCAGCGAGGTCCGGGGCAGCCGGCCCAGGTCGGGTCTCGGCCGCGCCGGGCCAGGCCGGTCGGCCGGGCCGGGCCGGCGGGGGGCAGCGCCGGGCCGGTCAGGAACACCTGGTCGCGCCACAGGTCAAACGGCCGCGACGGACGGCCCGCCAGCAGCGGCGCGACCAGGCCGGCCGCGCCCGCCGCGAACAGTGCCGCGCCGGCCTGGACCCGGCCGGCCTCGTCGCCGCCCAGGCCCACCGCGGGCACCCGGCAGGACCGGGCGGCGGTCGTGGTCAGCAGCGTCCCCGGCCCGGTCTCGACGAGCAGGGTGGCGCCCTGCGCGCCGGCCGCGACGGCCAGGGCCAGCCGGTCCGGCCGGCCCGGCCCGGTCAGGCTGCCGCAGATCAGCTCGGCCACCTCGCTGGCCGAGGCCAGCTCGCGGCCGGTCGCGGTCGAGATCAGCCGCCGCCGCGGCGGCCCGAACCGGAACCGGCCGACCGCCTCGCGCAGCCCCGCCAGCCCGTCCCCGGCCGCCGGCGGTACCGGCGGCACCGGCCCCAGCAGCCGCACCGCCGGGCCGCTGAGGTACGCGGCGCGCAGCGCCGCGATCTCCGCCGCGTCGGCCTCGCCCAGCACCCCGGCCCAGGCCAGGCCGACCAGGTCGCCCGTGTCGTGGCCGACCGCCGCCGTGGCGCTGATCTCCAGCGCGCTCAGCCACCGCAGCGCGGCCAGCGCGTGCCGGACCGCGTCAGATCCCGGCGCGGGCTCGCCCGACAGCAGCAGGGTGACCCGCCCGTCCGGGTTGTCGGCGGCGAAGATGCCCGGCGCGGTGGCGAGCAGGCCGTCGCGCAGGCCCGGCAGCAGGCCGAGGGCCGTCCGGGCCAGGTTCGCGAGCTCGTCCTGGGTGGCCGCCACCAGCGCGACCCGGACCGGCCCCGCCACCCGCGCGTCCCGGATCAGCTGGCAGCTCAGGTCGGTCAGCTCGGCGTCGGACAGCCAGCCGGCCACCCTGGCCAGCCGGGTCAGGGCGGCGGCCAGGCCCGGCTGGTCGGCCGCGTGCAGGAGGAAGGCGGCCGGCGTCGCCGTGGTGCCGGCGGCGAGTTCGGCGGCCGGCCGGCTGGCCAGGTCGCGCCTGGTCCGGTCGGTCCGCCCGGCGTGGCTGCCCGGCTCGCCGGGCCGGCCGCCGGCGGCCGGCGCCGCCGAGCCGGCCCGGGCCGGGCGCGGCAGCATCCGCAGCACCCGGTCATAGCGCAGGCCCCGGCCCGGGGCGCCGCGCAGCACGAGATGCACGTTGACCCCGCCCGCCGGTCGCGCTCACCCCGGCCAGCCGGGTCCGGGCCGGCCACTCCTCGGCCACCTCCGGCAGCCACAGCGCGGCGTCCGCGCCGCGCAGCAGCGGGTGCGGCGCGCGGACCCCGGTCGTCGGCGGGATCACCCCGGTGCCCAGGGCCAGGACGGTCTTGATCAGCCCGGCGGCGCCCGCCGCCGCCCGGGAGTGCCCGATGTTGGCGGTGATCGACCCCAGCGCGGCGGGCTCCCGCGCCCCGGCCCGCAGCTCGGACAGGGCGATCAGCTCGGCGTCGTCGCCGGCTGCCGTGCCGCTGCCGTGCCCCTCGAACAGCTGCACCTCGCGCGGGTCCACTCCGGCCCGCTCGTAGGCCCGGCGCAGGGCCAGCAGCTGGCTGCTGGCGGCCGAGGCCACCACCCCCGGCCGCCCGCCCGCCGACGTCCCCCACCCGGTGATCTCCGCGTACACCGGGAGCCCGCCCGCCCGGGCCTGCGCGGCGCGCATCAGCACCACCACGCCGCAGCCCTCGGCGGGCAGGTAGCCGCCCGGGCGGGCGTCATAGATGCGGACATCGCCGGCGGCCAGGTCCGCGCCGGCCAGTCCCATCAGCTCCAGCGGGTCAAGGCTGAGGTCCACCCCGCCGGCCAGGGCCACGTCGATGTCCCGCGCGGCCAGCGCGGCGCAGGCCGCCGCCATCGCCTGCAGCGACGACGCGCAGCCGCCGTCCAGCGCCTGGCTGTCGCCCCGGAATCCGAAGTAGCTGCTGATCCCGGCGGCCACCGACGGCAGCGGCCCGCTCGCCGGGTAGCTGCCCGCCGCGGCCCGCTGGCCCGCGAACAGCGACTCGGCCAGCACCCGCCGCACCTGCGGCCAGCGCGCCGCCGGGACACCGGCCACGCCGGTGCCGCCATCGGCCACCGTGGCGCTGATCAGCACGCCGATGCGGTCCCGGTCCAGGCCGGTGCCGCCGGGAAAGCCCGCCGCCGCCAGCGCCCGGGCCGCTGTCTCCAGGGCCAGCCAGCGGGCCGGGTCGGCCGCCCGGAACAGGGCCTCGGGAATCCGGAAGGCGGCCCGGTCGAACTGCCAGCCCTCGATCAGCGCGGCCCGCGGCCGCGGCGCCCCGCGCCCCGCCGTGCCCGCGCCCGGCCCGGCCGGGCCCGGCCCGGCCGCAGCCCGGCTCGGCGGGGTCCAGGCGGCCCGGCGGCAGGCGGCGGAACGCCCGGCGGCCGGTGAGGATCGTGTCCAGCAGCGTCGGCGGGTCGTCGGCGTCCGGGAACCGGCAGGCCAGCCCGACCACCGCGACCGGCTCGGCCTCGGCCGGGGGCCAGGACGGGTCAGTCACGGCCGCGCTCGCGCTGGATCGGGTGCTCGTGATCCAGGCGTCGAGAATTCACGCGTGACCCGCTCATCACTTTGTTCCCCCCGGTCATGACATATGGGTGCGCCGGAGTCCGGTCCGTCGCGCGATTTCCCCCGCGCTGTCATCCGGCCAGGCCCGGCGGCCCCCCGCCAGTGCCGGACGGCGCTGCCCGTCGTATCCGGGCAGGGCGCGACGCCATTATTGGCGCCGCTGGATGAGGGGGTCAACACGCATGTCCCCTTGCGCCTTTTGCCAGCTCAGTCCCCGTCGCCGCGCCGTCCGCCGGAGATGCGCTATCCTGTGCGCATGCGTTTCGCCGGCTGCTCCTTACCTAGCCGCGCTGACTGTCCTGTCGTCGGCGCGGCTGCCCCTCCCATGCGAGGGGCCCTTTTATTTCAGGGACAGTGCTTAGGAGAAGCAGGCCAGGCAGGGGCCGAGCCGGACCTCATCACCTCGCGAGGAGCCATGACCGCCGACAATGCCGACCGTGCGCACTACGACCCGCGCGCCGTCCAGGAGAAGTGGCAGCAGCGCTGGGCCGAGCTGGACCTGTTCCGGGCCAGCGATGACCCGGCCGACTACGCGGCCGCGCACCTACATGCTGGACATGTTCCCGTACCCCTCGGGTGACCTGCACATGGGTCACGCCGAGAGCTACGCCATCGGCGACGTCATCGCCCGCTATTACCTGCAGCGCGGCGATAACGTGCTGCACCCGATTGGCTGGGACGCGTTCGGCCTGCCCGCCGAGAACGCGGCCATCCGGGGCAATTCCCACCCGGCCGACTACACCTACCGGAACATCGAGACCCAGGCGGCGTCGTTCCGGCAGTACGCGCTGTCCTTCGACTGGTCGCGGCGGCTGCAGACCTGCGACCCGGAGTACTACCGGTGGACCCAGTGGCTGTTCCTGCGCCTCTACGAGCGCGGGCCTGGCCTACCGCAGCGACGGCTACGTCAACTGGTGCCCGGTCGACCAGACCGTGCTGGCCAACGAGCAGGTGGTCGGCGGCCGGTGCGAGCGCTGCGGCGCCGAGGTCATCCGCCGGACGCTGACCCAGTGGTACTTCAAGATCACCGAGTACGCCGACCGGCTGCTGGCCGACATGGCGCCGCTGGAGGGCAAGTGGCCCGAGCGCGTGCTGCCGATGCAGCGCAACTGGATCGGCCGCAGCGAGGGCGCCGAGGTCCAGTTCGCCATCGAGGGCCGGGCCGAGCCGGTCACCGTGTTCACCACCCGGCCGGACACGCTGTACGGGGCGACGTTCTTCGTCGTCGCCGCCGACTCGCCGCTGGCCCAGGAGCTGTGCGCGCCCGAGCACCGCGCGGAGCTGGCCCGCTACGTCGACGACGTCCGCAAGCTGACCGACATCGAGCGGCAGTCCACCGACCGGGAGAAGACCGGGGTGTTCCTGGGCCGGTACGCGGTCAACCCGGTGAACGGCGAGCGCATCCCGGTCTGGGCCGCCGACTACGTGCTGCCCGACTACGGCACCGGCGCGATCATGGCCGTGCCCGCCCACGACCAGCGCGACCTGGACTTCGCCCGGAAGTTCGGCCTGCCCGTGCGCGTGGTCGTGGCCCAGGACCGGCCGACCAGCCCGACCCGGCGCGAGACCGGGATCGCCACGCCCGGCCAGGGCGTGCTGGTCAACTCCGGCCCGCTGGACGGCCTGGACAAGGCCGCCGCCATCGCCGCGATCATCGAGATCCTGGCCGAGCGCGGCCTGGGCCGGGCCGCCGTCAACTACCGGCTGCGCGACTGGCTGGTCTCCCGGCAGCGGTTCTGGGGCGCGCCGATCCCGATCGTGTACTGCGACGGCTGCGGCGAGGTCCCCGTTCCCGACGAGCGACCTGCCGGTGCGGCTGCCCGACCTGCGCGGCCAGGACCTGGCCCCCAAGGGCGTGTCGCCGCTGGCCGGGGCGGCCGACTGGGTGAACACCCAGTGCCCCAAGTGCGGCGGCCCCGCCCGGCGGGACACCGACACCATGGACACGTTCGTCGACTCGTCCTGGTACTTCCTGCGCTACTGCTCGCCCGGTTTCGACAGCGGGCCGTTCGAGGTGGAGGCCGTCCGCCGCTGGTGCCCGGTCGACCTGTACGTCGGCGGCGTCGAGCACGCCATCCTGCACCTGCTGTACAGCCGGTTCTTCACCAAGGTCCTGCACGACATGAAGATGCTGGACTTCGTCGAGCCGTTCACCCGGCTGGTCAACCAGGGCCAGGTCATCAACCACGGCAAGGCCATGTCGAAGTCCCTGGGCAACGGCGTTGACCTGGGCGTGCAGCTAGCCGAGCACGGCGTGGACGCGATCCGGCTGACGATGATCTTCGCCAGCCCGCCCGAGGACGACATCGACTGGGCCGACATGCGGCCCGAGGCGTCGGTCAAGTTCCTGGGCCGGGTCATCCGGGTCGCCGCCGACGTCGCCGCCGGCCGGTCCGGCGGCGGCGCTGCCGCGGCCGCGACGGGTGACGCCGAGCTGCGCAAGGTCACGCACCGGACCATCGACGAGGTCACCAGGCTGATCGAGGCGACCCGGCTGAACGTCGCCGTGGCCCGGCTGATGGAGCTGGTCAGCGCCACCCGGCGGGCCATCGACGCCGGCCCCGGCGCGGCCGACCCGGCGGTCCGCGAGGCGGCCGAGACGCTGGCCGTCCTGCTGTCGCTGTTCGCCCCGTACACCGCCGAGGAGTGCTGGGAGATGCTGGGCCACCCGCCGTCGGTGGCCACGGCCGGCTGGCCCGCGGCCGACCCGGCGCTGCTGGTCGAGGAGACCGCGACCTGCGTCGTCCAGGTCGACGGCAAGGTCCGCGACCGGCTGTCCGGTGCCCGCCGGGATCGGCGAGGACGAGCTGCGCGAGCTGGCCCTGGCCGCCGACGGAGCGGTCCGCGCCCTGGACGGCCGGCCCGTCCGCCAGGTCATCGTCCGCCCGCCCAAGCTGGTCAACATCGTCTCGGGCTGATCGTGCACCTGGCGGCCGAGGTCCGCGGCGCGGGACCGCCGCTGATCCTGCTGCCGTGGTTCGGCCTCGACCATCACGTGATGATGGCCGCCTGCGAGCCCGCGCTGGCCGGGTCCCGCTGGCGGCGGGTGTACCTGGACCTGCCCGGCACGGGTGCCTCGGCGCCGGTCGCGCCGAACGCGGTCGCGCCCAGCTCGGACGCGGTGGCCGACGCGGCCGCGGCGGCCGTGGCCGCTGCGGCGGGCGACTCGCCGGTGGCGCTGGCGGGCTGCTCCTACGGCGGCTACATCGCGGCTGAGCTAGCCCGCCGCGACCCCGGCCGGACCGCCGGGCTGCTGATGATCGGCTCCGGCGTGCGCATCCGGCCCGCCGACCGGAACCTGACCGGGGTGCTCCCGGCGGAGGCCGAGCCCGGCTGGCTCGATGACGTGCCGGACCAGCTCCGCGCCCACTTCGCCAAGGCGGTCGGCTGCCAGACCAGGGCGGTGGCGGCCCGGCTGACCGCGGCGTTCCTGCGCAACGACCCGGCCGACGAGGCGTACCTGAGCGTGCTGCGGTCCTCCGGCTACCGGCTGTCCACCGAGGCGGCACTGTCCACCGCGGGGACACTGGCCACCGCGGGGACACTGGCCGCCGCCGGGAGCGCCCGCACGGCGGTGACCGTGATCGCCGGCCGCCGGGACCGGATCGTCGGCTACCGCGACCACTACGACTTCGCCCGGCGCCGGGCAGCCGACTACATCGAACTGGCCGACGTCGGCCACTACCTGCCGTTCGAGCAGCCCGCCCGGTTCCGCGCCCTGATGCTCGACTGGCTGGGCCGGTGCGAGCGGGCCGCCGCGGGTTAGACCCGGCGCAGGACGGCGACGACCTTGCCGAGGATCTCGGCCTCGTCGCCGGGGATCGGCGTGTAGGCGGGGTTGTGCGGCATCAGCCAGACGTGCTCGGCCGAGCGCTTGAACGTCTTGACCGTCGCCTCGCCGTCGATCATCGCGGCGACGATGTCGCCGTTCTCGGCCACTGGCTGCTGGCGGACGACGACCCAGTCCTTGTCGGCGATGGCGGCGTTGATCATCGAGTCACCGACGACCTTCAGCAGGAACAGCGTGCCCTCGCCGACCAGTTGCCGGGGCAGCGGGAAGATGTCCTCGATGGCCTGCTCGGCCAGGATCGGCCCGCCCGCGGCGATCCGGCCGATCAGCGGCACGTAGGCGGCTTCCTGCGACGTGATGTCCATCGGCATCTCGTCGTCGGAGTCCGGCTCCGGCCGGACCGCCGGGTGGCCGGGCAGCCGCACCTCCACGGTGCGCGGCCGGCCGGCGTCGCGGCGCAGGTAGCCCTTGTTCTGCAGGGTGGAGAGCTGGTAGGACACGCTGGAGGTGCTGGTCAGCCCGACCGCCTCGCCGATCTCCCGCATGGACGGCGGGTAGCCGCGCCGCTGCACGGAATCGCGGATCACCTGGAGGACCTTGCGCTGCCGCCAGGTCAGGACGTGATCGGGATCCGGCTTGTCCGGCACGTCCGCCACGATCGCCGGAACGCTGCCGCGCGGCTTGCGCCCGGGTCGGCCGCGCTAGGCCGGCGCGCCAGCGTCGCCGTCAGCGCCTGCCGCTGCGGTATCGAGGTCGAGGCCGTCCGCGTCCCTCCGTCGTCGGTCGCGTCGTTCATCATCGGGCCTCCGGGCTCGGTGGTTGTTATCGGTGCCGACGCTAGCGGCTGCGGTCACGGATCTCAAACATCTGTTCGACCGGCGTGGTAAGTGTCGGACCCCTGCGATAGGACTATACCGTATCTTCGTTCGATCGAACGAGCATGCGATAGAACTAGAGGTCCGATCGAACGATCATTCGGCGATCAAGGTCGTTGGGTAAGGGGATGTCAGCCATGCGAAGTGACATGTCGCTAGCGATGGCGGTGCTGGACGAGCCGGCCCAGCCAGCGCAAGCGCGCCGCGATCCGGCCCGCCTGGCGCTGGTCCGCCCGGCACTGGCCCGCCCGGCACTGGCCCGCGCCGGGCGGCCGCGCCGCGGCCCGCGGGTCCCGGGCCGGTCCGGCTCACCCGGCGGGGCCGGCTGGTGGCCGGGGGAGCGGTGGTGGTCCTGGCGGTGCTGGCGGCGCTCGCCCTCTCGCTGCTGCTGGGCGGCGGCGCGCTGGCCTCCAGCCACGGCCGGCCCGGGCCGGCTACCAGGGCCTGCGGCGCGTCATCGTCGCGCCCGGCCAGACGCTGTGGACGCTGGCCGCCTCCGCCGACCCGTCCGCCGACCCGCGTTCCGTGATCCCCGAGATCATGTCCGCCAATTCCCTGACCACCAGCACCATCTTCCCCGGCGAGCAGCTCTGGGTCCCCCGCTGAGCCTGCGTGACCGGCGTCCTTCCCCGGCCCAGCCCGGCCCGGCCCGCTCCGCGCTCCCGCGCCCGCACCGGGCCGACACGCCGGCGAGGATCCCCGGCAGCCGCCCGTCCGGCCGTCCCGGCCAGCACGTCAGGCCCCCCGGGGCCTCCCGCCCGGCTGGTCGCCTGACGACAACCACTTGCGTTCGCCGCCCGGCAGGACCACAATATCTAGTAGTTACATCACTGTAGTTTTCCTCTAGGTTGTGCTTCCGGGGGCGATTGTTCCGCTGCCGTTTGGGAGGTGATCGCATGCACTGCCCGTATTGCCGGCACTCAGACAGCCGGGTCATCGACAGCCGGACGGCGGAGGATGGCGTCGCGATCCGCCGCCGCCGGGCCTGCCCGGCCTGCGGGCGGCGGTTCACCACCCAGGAGAGCGTGATCCTCACCGTGGTCAAGCGCAGCGGCGTGACCGAGCCGTTCAACCGGGACAAGATCGTGAGCGGCGTGCGGCGGGCCTGCCAGGGCCGGCCCGTCACCGAGGACCAGCTGGCGATCCTGGCCCAGCAGGTCGAGGACACCATCCGCAGCCGGGGCAGCGGGGAGATCCCCTCGCACGAGGTCGGCCTGGCCATCCTCGGCCCGCTGCGCGAACTGGACGAGGTCGCCTACCTGCGGTTCGCCTCGGTCTACCGGAGCTTCCAGTCGCTGAGCGACTTCGAGGACGAGATCGCCGCCCTGCGGGCCAAGCGCCCGGCCGAGTGGCGGCCCGATGATGACCAGCTTCTCGCCGCCGGGGCCGCATCGGCCGCGGCCAGCCGGGCCGAGCGGGAATCCGACCGTCAACATGACAATGGAACGGGAACAGGGCCTGACCAGGTCCGCGATGGGATCCGCGCGGATCCCGAAGGGGGCAAGATGACCGAGACGACGAGCGGGCCGGCGCGCGCGGGCAAGAGCGCCAGGAAGGGCCTCACGATGCGCCGTATCTACACCCGCGAAGGCGTCCACCCCTACGACGCCGTCACCTGGGAGCGCCGCGACGTCGTCATGACCAACTGGCGTGACGGCTCGGTCAACTTCGAGCAGCACGGCGTCGAGTTCCCCGATTCTGGTCGGTCAACGCGGCGAACATCGTCACCACCAAGTACTTCCGCGGCGCGGTCGGCACGCCGCAGCGCGAGTGGAGCCTAAGCAGCTCGTCGACCGGGTGGTCGGCACCTACACCCGGGCCGGCCGGGAGAACGGCTACTTCGCCACCCCCGCCGACGCCGAGATCTTCGAGCACGAGCTGACCCACGCGCTCATCCACCAGGTGTTCAGCTTCAACTCGCCGGTCTGGTTCAACGTCGGCACCGCGTCGCCGCAGCAGGTCTCGGCCTGCTTCATCCTGGCCGTCGACGACACCATGGACGCGATCCTGGACTGGTACCGCGAGGAGGGCCTGATCTTCAAGGGCGGCTCCGGCGCGGGCGTCAACCTCTCCCGGATCCGCTCCAGCCGGGAGCTGCTGTCCTCCGGCGGCACCGCCAGCGGCCCGGTCTCGTTCATGCGCGGCGCCGACGCCTCGGCCGGCACGATCAAGTCCGGCGGCGCCACCCGCCGGGCGGCCAAGATGGTCGTCCTCGACGTCGACCACCCCGACGTCGAGGAGTTCATCGAGACCAAGGCGCGCGAGGAGGAGAAGATCCGCGTCCTGCGCGACGGCGGGTTCGACATGGACCTGGGCGGCAAGGACATCGTCAGCGTCCAGTACCAGAACGCCAACAACTCGGTCCGGGTCATCGACGAGTTCATGCAGCGCCGTCGAGAAGCCGGCGTCCGGCTTCGACCTCAACGCCCGCACGCACCGGCGAGCCGCTGCGCACCGTGCGACGCCCGGGACCTGTTCCGGAAGATGGCCAAGGCCGCCTGGGACTGCGCCGACCCCGGCATCCAGTACGACGGCACGATCAACGACTGGCACACCTGCCCCGAGTCGGGCCGGATCACCGCCAGCAACCCGTGCTCGGAGTACGTCCACCTGGACAACTCCTCGTGCAACCTGGCCAGCATCAACCTGCTGAAGTTCCTGCGCGACGACGACACGTTCGACGTGGCACGGTTCCGCGACGTCAGCGAGCTGGTCATCACGGCGATGGACATCTCCATCTGCTTCGCCGACTTCCCGACCGAGAAGATCGCCGAGACCACCCGCGCCTACCGCCAGCTCGGCATCGGCTACGCCAACCTGGGCGCCCTGCTGATGGCCACCGGCCACGCCTACGACTCCGACGGCGGCCGGGCCATCGCCGCGGCGATCACCTCGCTGATGACCGGCACCGCCTACCGCCGCTCGGCCGAGCTGGCCGCGGTGGTCGGCCCGTACGACGGCTACGCCCGCAACGCCGCCGCCGCACAAGCGGGTCATGCGCAAGCACGCCGAGGCCAGCGCGGCGATCAGCCCGGTCGGCGGCATGGACAAGGAGATCCTCGACCCTGGCCGGCAAGACCTGGCGCGAGTGCCTGAAGCTGGGCGACGCCAACGGCTACCGCAACGCCCAGGCCAGCCTGCTGGCGCCGACCGGGACCATCGGCCTCATGATGGACTGCGACACCACCGGCATCGAGCCCGACCTGGCCCTGGTCAAGTTCAAGAAGCTGGTCGGCGGCGGCTCCATGCAGATCGTCAACCAGACCGTGCCGCGCGCGCTGAAGAACCTCGGCTACCAGCCCGAGCAGGCCGAGGCCATCATCGAGCACATCGCCGAGCACGGCCACGTGGTGGACGCGCCGGGCCTGCGGCCCGAGCACTACGAGGTGTTCGACTGCGCCATGGGCGAGCGGGCCATCAGCCCGATGGGCCACGTCCGGATGATGGCCGCCGTCCAGCCCGCGCTCAGCGGGGCCATCTCCAAGACCGTCAACCTGCCCGAGACCGCCACCGTCGAGGACATCGAGAAGATCTACTTCGAGGGCTGGAAGCTCGGCCTGAAGGCGCTGGCCATCTACCGGGACAACTGCAAGGTCGGCCAGCCGCTGTCGGTGGCCAAGACCAAGACCGTCCCGGCCGCCGAGCCCGCCCCGGCGGCGCTGACCGAGGCGGCGCCGGCCCGCCCCGCCCCGCACGAGGTCCGGCCGGTCCGGCGGCGGCTGCCCCGGCAGCGCTCGGCCATGGTGACCCGGTTCTCGGTGGCGGGCGCCGAGGGCTACATGACCGCCTCCACCTACCCCGACGATGGCGTCGGCGAGGTGTTCCTCAAGCTCGGCAAGCAGGGCTCGACCCTGGCCGGCGTGATGGACGCCTTCTCCGTGGCGATCTCGGTCGGCCTCCAGTACGGCATCCCGCTGGAGTCCTACGTGGCCAAGTTCACCAACATGCGGTTCGAGCCGGCCGGCATCACCGACGACGCCGATCTCCGCATGGCCAGCTCGGTCATGGACTACATCTTCCGCCGCCTGGCGCTCGACCACCTCCGGTACGACCAGCGCGCCGAGCTCGGCATCCTGACCACCGCCGAGCGCCGCGCCCAGCTCGCGGGGGAGGACCCGGCCCCGGCCGCCGAGGAGATCGACCCCGTCGACCTGGCTCAGTCGGCCCCGGTCGACACGGTCCCGCCCCGTCCGGCCAGCCCCTCATCATCCGAAACGGCACCGCCACCCGCAGCACCAGCGTCACCGCGCGGTTCCACGGAGCTGATCGAATCGCACCAGGGCCGGACCGCCGACGCGCCGCTGTGCCTCACCTGCGGCACCAAGATGCGCCCCGCCGGAAGCTGCTACGTCTGCGAAGGCTGCGGCTCCACCAGCGGCTGCAGCTAAGCCCAGCCCCGCCCGCCGCGAGCGCGGCCGCCCAGGGTCACCCGGCCCGGAGCGGCCGCGCTCGAACGTTTAACCATGATCGTGACCGATTGCCCGTGCTGCAGACGGGAAAACGGTCACGATCATGTCGCCGCCCCGGCAAACCCGCTAGCCCAGCCTGACCTCATCCAGCGTTACCAGCAGGCCATCGCCGCCCGCCGGCACCACCCGCTGCTGCTGTCCGGCCTGTTCGTCCTCGACCTGCTCGTCATCCACCCGTTCGTTGACGGCAACGGCCGGGTGGCCCGGCTGCTGACGGGCGCCCTGCTCAGCGAGCACGGGTACCTGGTCGGCCGCTACGTCAGCCTGGAGCAGGCCGTGGCCGAGTCGGCCGACGCCTACTACGAGGCGCTGCTGGAGTCCGCCCGCGGGTGGCACGACGGCGCCGCCGACCCGTGGCCCTGGCTGAGCTACTTCACCGGCGTGATCGCCACCGCCTACGCCGCCTTCGCCGGCCGCGCGGCGGCGGAGCAGGCTCCCGGCACCAAGCAGGACCGGGTAAGGGATCACGTCCTGCGCCGCGCCCCGGCCACGTTCCGCCTGGCCGACATCCGGACGGCACTGCCCGGAGTCAGCGACCCGACCATCCGCCTGGTCCTGGACCAGCTCCGGAAGGACGGCCGGGTCCGCGCCGACGGAACCGGCCGCTCCGCCACCTGGACCCGGCTGACGGGCGCCGCGCCGCCCGAGTGAGCGCCGGTTACCCGGGCACCCGCAGCAGGGTCTTTCCGATGGTCGTGCGCGCCTCGATGGCCGCGTGCGCGGCCGCCGCCTCCGCCAGCCCGGCCTCCTGGCCGATGACCGGGCGGATCCGGCCCGCTGCCCCTTCCGCCAGGGCCGCCTCGGACAGCGCCCGGAGCCTCTCGGCGCTGGGCGGCTGCCCTCGCCGCACGCACCCCGCGCTCGGCCGCGCCTCCGCCGTGACCGGCGCGAAGCTCCCGCTGGCCATGCCGAACGGGCAGAACCGGCCGCCCGCGCCCAGCAGCCCGAACGCGGCCCGGCCAGTGTCGCCGCCGACGCCGTCGAAGGCCGCGCCCGCCGCGCGCCGCGATCTCGCGGCACCCGGGCCAGCCAGCTGCTTTAGATCGGCTACTCGTTGTCGGGCCACTCCAGGAGCTGCTCCGCTAGCTCCGTGTCGCCGTCGAGGTCCAGGGCATCGGCCGGGATCCGGCCGTAGAGGGCCAGCAGCACGTCGCTGGCGGTGCCCCGGATGAGCGCGCTGGCGCTGGCCGCGTCACCGGGCGCCGCGCGGGTGCCGTCCTCGGCCAGGTTGATGACCCAGGTGCCCGCGTCGGTGGTGGCCAGGGCGACGCGGCCGGGATCGTGCGGCCACGGTCCCTGGGCCGGAGGGCGATCGCCAGGTACTCGCCGATCCCGTCGGCGGCGATGGCGTGGGGCAGGGGCTCGGGCTGCCCGGCCGCCTCCTGGGCGTCGAACGCGTGCACCGCCGCCTCCTGCACCTGATGCCGGGCCACCGCGCCCGACGTGGCCAGGGCGTCGCCCGGGCCGGCCCACCACGTCCAGCAGGGGCGGTCCGGGCCGGTCTGCGCCAGCGCGGCCAGCAGTTCCCGGGTCGAGGCGGCCGACCACTGCGCCAGGTCCCCGGATGGCTGCGCGCCGGGCACCTGGTCCTCGTCGGGAGGCTCCGCTGACGGCCCGCCGCCACGATCACGGCCCAGGTCCGCTGGACCTCGCCCAGGTGGGCGATCAGGTCGCGGACCGTCCAGTCCGGGCAGCCGGGCACCAGGGAGTCCGGCGACACCCCGGCCGCCGCCGCGCGCAGCGCGGCCGACCGGTCCTCGATGAGCTTGAGCATGTCATCAAACATCATGGGCAACAGTCCTACCAGGCGCCGCCGACAGCGCGCCGGCCATGGCGCGCGCCCGGGGCAGGCCGGGCACGCGCCATGACCTCAGCGCGATGACATCAGCAGTGCGGGACGCCCTTGGCCGGGTCGCGGCCGGTGTTCAGGAACGCGCCCGCCGCGAAGCCGCGGAACGGGGCCACCGTGCCGTACCAGACGTTGTCGCCCCGGACGGACTGGCCGCGGGTCCAGCAGGACACCACGACCTTGCTGCCCTTGGCCGCGATCCGGCCCACCGCCTTGAACTTCGCCGACGGCCCGGACCGGATCACCAGCCCCGCGACCTTGGTCAGGTACGTGCGGCGGAACGGCTTGACCACGCACTTGGGCAGCCCCGGCACGGGGTCCTTGCGCGGGCTGGTGAACGCCGACGTCACGTAGCCGCGCTTCGGGCTGACCGTGTGGTACCAGACCGTGTTCTTGGCCACGCTGGTGCCCAGGGTCCAGCAGTCCACGCTGATCCTGGTGCCGGCCGGGCCGAGCCGCAGCACCCTGGTCGCCGACGTCGACGGCAGGCTGCGGATGACCAGCCCGGCCACCGTCGTCTTGATCACGATCACGCCCGCCGCGGGCCGGGCGCCAGTGGTGGCCGAGACCGGCGCCACCGCCGCCGAGGCCGGGACAGCGAGCGCCGCGACCGCGGCCAGCACGGCCGGCGCCAGGGCCAGTCGCGCCGCCAGGCGCGGCACGCTCATCCTTCGGGTCATTCCGGGTCTCCCTTACGTAAGGCGGTACGGCCGGGCCGGGCAGGCCGAGCCGGGTACAGGGAGACCATGGCTGATAGGAGGCGGTGCCGTTACTCATAGTTACGAGATTTTTGCTGAACGCAATCTCACGGGCGCCCGTCTGTCCGCTATTGGGCGCCCTTGACCTGGCGGCCCCGGGTCCAGACGCCGGTGATCGCGGTCCGGCTGGGCGAGCAGCGTGATGTCGGCCAGGGGATCGCCGTCCACCGTGATGAGGTCGGCGTCGTAGCCCGGCGCCAGCAGGCCGCTTCGGCGCCTGCGGCCCGAGGGTGCGCGGCGCGGTGGCGGTGGCCGCCTCGATGGCCTGCAGCGGCGACATGCCCAGCGTGACCAGGTGGACCAGCTCGCAGCCGTTGGTGCCCCAGGAGTTGGGCAGGTCCATGCCGGTCAGGCCGATGTCGGTGCCCATCGCGACGGTCACGCCGCGCTCGATGGCCATCGTCAGCGCGTCGGCGTGGGTCCGGGCGAGGGCGATCAGCTTGGCCGCCGCGTACGGCGGCACCTGGTCCAGATGGCCCAGGATGTCCTCGATGATGCTGCGGGTCGGGACGAGGATCGCGCCGGTCTCGATCATCGCGTCGCACGCTTCCTCGTCCAGGTAGGTGCCGTGCTCGATGGTGGCCACGCCGGCCTCCAGCGCGGCCATGATGCCCGGCTTGCCGTGGCAGTGCGCGGCCACCACCCGGTCGGCCATGCCCGCGACCTCCACGATGGCCCGCAGCTCGGCGCCGGTGAACTGCTGGTGGATGGGGTCGTCGATCTCCGACAGCACGCCGCCCGAGGCGCATACCTTGATCACCGAAGCGCCCTGGCGAAGCTGCTCGCGGACCGCGCGCATGCACTCGGCCGGGCCGTCGGCCAGCCGTAGCGTGCCGACGTGCCGGCTGATGTCCTCGATCCAGGACAGCGGGTAGCAGTGCAGGTCGCCGTGCCCGCCGGTGGTGCTGAGGATCGCCCCCGCGGCGTAGACCCGGGGACCGTCGAGCACGCCCTCGCGCACCGCCCGGCCGAGGTAGACGCCCAGGCCGCCGACCTCGCGCACCGAGGTGAGCCCGGCCGCCACCGCGTTGGCCAGGTCCCGGGCGGACCGCGCGGCGCGCAGCTGGACCGGCTCCTGGCCAGCCTGGCCAGGTCGAAGTCGCGGGAGCCCAGGAAGTGGGTGTGGCAGTCCCACAGGCCCGGCAGCACGGCGGGGACCTGCGGCCCGGCCGGGCCGGCCGCCTCGGGCGCGCCGGACGCGGGCCCGGCGTAGGTGATCGCGCCGCCGTCGAACACCACGGCGGCGTCCGGCACGGGCTCGCCGCGGCCGGGAATGAGCAGTGCTGCGTCGATCCGCTCCATGAATGGCCTTCCGGGTCAGGCGTGGCCCCCGTCGGCGGGCCCGTGACAGGCCCGTGTGACAGGAGGGTGGCACGATGTTAATTTTTTGCTGCCCATCCGACTATGGGACTCCGGCGCTACCAGGTAATGCGCTATACAAGTCTCAGTGCGAGCGAGCGAAACGCGGACAGCTGAGAGAGCACCGTCGCCGCACGGTCGGCGGACCGTGCAGACGGTCTTCGCCGCCTACGCGAAACCTTCGCCGTCGCCTCCATCCCGCTCAAGATTCTCATGATCGCCGGGCTGCTGTTGTGCCTGCCCGTGCTGGCCATTCTGATCACGTTCGGCATCCTGCTGCACTGGGTGTTCGCCGTCGCGCTGGCGGCCGCCGCGGTGTACGCGCTGTGGGCCGGCCGCGAGGGCGTGGCGGCCACCGCGGCAGTGGCGCTGACCGGTGCCGCCGTGGTCTATGAGTTCATGGCGCCCGCCCACCCGTGGTACCTGCTCACGCTGATGATGGTGCAGCCGGTGGCGGTCGGCGTGGCGTCCCACGCCCCGCCGCTGGCCCGCTGGTTCGTGCCGTGCCGGACCGCCGCCTGGACGCTGGCCTGGTCGGTTCCTGTCGCGCTGGTGGCCTACCACCTGGTCCGCCCGCACCCCTACCTCAGCCTGGCCCTGGGCTGGCTGATCGCGCTGGGGGTGCTCAGCCTGCGCCTGGTCCGGGCCTGGCAGGGCGGCCGGGGCCAGACCCGCCAGCAGGCCCGGGGCGGCGCTCCCGGCTACCCGTGGGCGCCGGGGGCGCCCTATGGCGTGCCCGGCGGGTACCCGGCCCCCCGGCCGGCCGCGAACGGCCCGGTCCGCGGGCCGGCCCAGGGTCGGCCCGGCGCCCCGCTGCGCGTGGCCCAGGCCGGCGACGGCATGCGCAGCCAGGGCGGCCCGGATCAGGGCCGCGAGCCGGCCGCCGCCGACTGGCCGGTCATCACCATCGACGAGGCCATGGCCGAGCTGGACGCCATGATCGGCCTGACCGCGGTGAAGGAGCAGGTCCGGTCGATCGCCGCGTCGGTCGAGGCGGCCCGGCGCCGGGCGCTGACCCGCCGGGACACCGAGAAGCCGATGCAGCACTTCGTGTTCCTCGGCCCGCCCGGCACCGGCAAGACCGCCGTGGCCCGGGTCATCGCCAAGATCTTCTACGCCTTCGGCCTGCTGAACACCCCGCAGGTGGTCGAGGCCCACCGGGCCGACCTGGTCGGGGAGTACCTGGGCGCGACCGCGATCAAGACCAACGAGCTGATCGACACCGCGCTGGGCGGGGTGCTGTTCATCGACGAGGCGTACAGCCTGGTCAACGAGGGCGACGGGCAGGGCGACCGGTTCGGCAACGAGGCGGTTCAGGCGCTGCTCAAGCGGGCCGAGGACAACCGCGAGGACCTGATCATCATCCTGGCCGGCTACGAGCGCCAGATGGACACCTTCCTGGCCTCCAACCCCGGCCTGAACTCCCGCTTCGCCAACCGGATCAAGTTCCCCGGCTACGCCCCGGCCGAGCTGCTGGCGCTGGCCGACCTGGCCCTGGAGGGCAAGGGCGAGCTGCTCGACCCCGACGCCCGCCCGGTGCTGCGCCGGATGTTCGAGGAAGTAGGCCGCCGCCGGCTGGCCGACGAGCTGGGCAACGGCCGGTTCGTCCGCAGCCTGCTGACCAAGGCGGGCCAGCGCCGCGACGTCCGGGTCATGGCGGGCGGCGCGGAGCCGTCCCAGTCCGACCTGGTCACCATCCGGGGGGCCGACCTGGAGCAGGCCTACGCCGAGCTGACCACCCGGTTCCGCGGCTACGGCGAGACGCCGACCGTGGAGAGCGCGCTGGCCGAGCTGGACGCCCTGGTCGGCCTGGAGCCGGTCAAGCGCCAGGTGCACGAGATCGCCGCCCAGCTCCGGGTGGCCCGGCTGCGGGACCGGCAGGGCCTCGCCAGCCAGCCCCCGGCCCGGCACTTCGTGTTCACCGGCCCGCCGGGCACCGGCAAGACCACCGTGGCCCGCATCCTGGGCCGGATCTTCGCCGCCCTGGGCCTGCTGGTCCGGCCCGAGGTCATCGAGGCCCACCGGGCCGACCTGGTCGGCGAGCACCTGGGTTCCACCGCGATCAAGACCAACAAGCTGATCGACTCGGCGCTGGGCGGCGTGCTGTTCATCGACGAGGCGTACGCCCTGTACAACCGGGGCTACTCCGGCGGCGACGCGTTCGGCTCCGAGGCGGTCGCGACGCTGCTCAAGCGGGCCGAGGACGACCGGGACCGGCTGGTCATCGTGCTGGCCGGCTACACCGACGACATGAGCCAGTTCCTGCACTGCAACCCCGGCCTGGCCTCGCGGTTCAGCGTCCGGATCGGCTTCCCCAGCTACAGCCCGGCCGAGCTGACCGACATCGCCGAGGCCATCGCGGCCCAGGCGGGCGACTCGTTCGCCCCCGACGCGCGGCCGGTGCTGGAGCAGATCTTCTCCGACGCCGTCGCCCAGGGCCGGATCGACGAGCTGGGCAACGGCCGCTTCGCCCGGTCCCTGTTCGAGCGCGCCTGCGCCTCCCGCGACCTGCGCGCCGCCGGGATCGGCGACAGCGCCACGGCCCTCGACCTGACGACAGTGACCGCCGGCGACCTCCTGGCCGCCTACCAGGAGCTAGTCCGCTAGGGCTGCTGCCTCGAGCCGCCGCCAGCCGCCGCCCGATCCCGAGCCCGAGCCGCCGCCCGGAAGCCGCTTTAGCGCCCCGCCGGAATTACGCTGGCCATGATCGCGACCGTGTTTACGTGAACATGCCCGGAAAATCGGTCACGATCATGCTGGACGCCGCTCAGGCGGGCGGTCGCGCACCGCGAACCGGACCAGGTCGCCCGGCCGCAGGTGCGCCGCCGCGCTGACGGCCCTCCCCGTCGCGACCGCGATCACCGGGTAGCCGCCCGTCACCGGGTGATCGGCCAGCATCAGGATCGGCTGCCCGTCCGGCGGCACCTGGATCGCGCCCGTGACCAGCCCCTCGCTGGGCAGCTCGCCAGTCCTGGCCCGGTCCAGCCGCGGCCCGGCGAGCCGCAGCCCGACCCGGTTACTGGCCGGCGTCACCTGGTACGTGGTGTCGGTCAGGGCACGGACGGCGGCGGCGGAGAACCAGTCGTCGCGCGGGCCGAGCACGACGGCCAGGGTGACGGGGGCGCGCCCGGCCGGCCGGGCGGCCGGGGGAGTCCCGGAGGCGGGGGAGTCCCGGAGGCGGGGAGGCGGCCCCCGGGCGGTCGGCAGACTGGCTCGGGGCTGATCCGCCGATGCCCGGGCCTGACCCCGTGGCGCCGGGGGAGGGCCGGGAGTCGGGCAGCCAGGGCACCGGGGGACGGCCCGGCCCGGGCCGGTCCCGCCGGGCCGAGCGGCAGCCGGTCACCGGCCCGCAGCGGCTGCGGGCCGAGCCCGGACAGCAGGTCGGCCGACCGGCTGCCGAGCACTGGCGGCGCGTCGATCCCGCCCGCGATGGCCAGGTAACCGCGCGGCCCGGCCGCCTGATCGAGCCGCAGCACCGACCCGGCGGGCAGGGCCAGCGCCCGGCCGGGAGGCATCGGCCGGGCCGGCCCGTCGCCCGCGCGGATCGTCAGGACGCCCGGCCGGGCCGCCGATCCCGCTACGGCGATCACGACCGGGGCGTCGAACCTCAGCTCAGCCCGCCCGGCCGTGAACTCCAGGCCCGCCGCGCCGGGTCGTTGCCGACCAGCTCGTTGGCCTGGCGCAGGCTGGCCGGGTCTGCCGCGCCGCTGCGCGGCACGCCGAGGTGCCCGTAGCCGGGCCGGCCCAGATCCTGGATCGTGGTCAGCACGCCCGGCCGGATCACCTCGACCGGCCCGGTGCCACGCCGCCAGGCGTCGTCGCCGGCGGGCGCCGCCGTGTCCTTCCATGATCGTGACCGATTGCTAGTCTCCGACCCGGGAAAACGGTCGCGATCATGAAGTTCAACGGCCGGTGCCGTATCACTGGCCTCGTCCGCCCCATCAGCGGCCGGCAGGTCGGCGGCGCTGACGGCGCGGAAGCGGACCCGCCGGCCGGGGGAGAGCAGCGCGGGCGGCTCGCGGCGGGCGTCCCACAGGCGGGCCGTGGTCCGGCCCAGCAGCCGCCAGCCGCCGGGGGAGGCGGCCGGGTACACGGCGGCCAGGCCGCCCGCGATGGCCACCGACCCGGCCGGGACGGCCTGGCGGGGCGTCGCCAGCCGGGGCACGGCCGCCAGCGCCGGGTCCAGCCCGGTCAGGTAGCCGAAGCCGGGAGCGAAGCCCATCCAGCCGACCCGGTACAGCGCCGCCTGGTGCCGCTCGATGACCTGATCGCGGGTCAGCCCGGTCAGCGCGGCCACCTCGGCCAGGTCCGGGCCGTCGTAGCACACCGGTATCTCCAGCACGCCCGGGCCAGGCCCCGCGCCCGAGCCGGTCCCCGCGCCCGGGCCAGGCCCCGCGCCCGGGCCAGGCCCCGTGCCCGACCGAGCCGGCCCCGACGGCCGGGCACCCAGCGCCAGGATCCGCCGGGCCAGCCCGGCCAGCCCGGCCAGGTCGGCGCCCGGCTGCTCCGGGTCAGTGACCACCAGCACCGTCGCCGCGCCGGGGATGATGTCGATGACGCCCGGCAGGCCGGCCGCGCGGATCGCGGCGGCCAGTTCCGGCGCGTCGCCCCCGGCCGCCACCAGGAGCGCGGCCTCGCCCGCCACCCGGATCTCGCGCTCCGGGCCCGGCCGGGTGCCTCAGGCGAACGGCGCGAGCTGGGCACCGGCTTCCTCCAGGGCCGCGCGGACGGCGCGGGCCAGGGCGACCGCGCCGGGCGTGTCGCCGTGCAGGCAGACCGACCGGGCCCGGACGCGGACCTCGCCGCCGCCCGCGGCGGGCACGGGGGCGGCGGTGACCAGGGCCACCGCCTGGGCCGCGACGGCGGCCGGGTCGGTCAGCACCGCGCCGGGCTGGTCCCGGCCGACCAGCGTGCCGTCGGCGTGGTACGCGCGGTCGGCGAACGCCTCGGCCACGACGCGCAGCCCGGCCTCGCTCGCCTGCGCCGCCGCCACCGACCCGGGCAGGGTCAGCAGCGGCAGGCCAGGGTCGTAGGCCCGGATCGCGGCCACCACCGCCGCGGCCTGAACCGGGTCCCGGGCGGCCCGGTTGTACAGGGCGCCGTGCGGCTTGACGTAGCTGACCCGGCCGCCCTCGGCCCGGGCGACCCCGTCCAGCGCGGCGATCTGGTACAGCACCTCGGCGGTCAGCTCGGCCGGCGGGACGGTCATCTCGCGGCGGCCGAAGCCGGCCAGGTCGCGGTAGGACACCTGGGCGCCGATCCGGACCCCGCCCGCGACGGCCCCGGCGCAGGCCCGGCGGATGGTCAGCGGGTCGCCGGCGTGGAACCCGCAGGCGATGTTCGCGCTGGTCACGACCGAGAGCAGGGCCTCGTCGTCGCCCAGCCGCCAGGCACCGTAACTCTCGCCGAGGTCGGCGTTGAGGTCGATGGCACCGGGGCCGCGCGACGTCACCTAGGCTCCTCCGGCGGGAGGTCAGCGAGCGCCGCGGCGATGTCGTCCTCGTCGTCCCCGGCCGCCCGGATCGCGCTCATCAGGGCGTGCAGTACCGAGTGCCGGTCCTCGCCGAGGTCCAGCAGGCGCTGCGCCGCGTCCCACAGCTCGGGCGGGTCGCCGCGCCACAGCCGGTCGGCCAGCGCCACGTGCCGCTCCAGGTGCTCGGCGGTGACCGGCGGGCCGAACTGGTCCTCGTGGTCGGCCGACAGCAGCGCCGGCCGGTCCGTCGGGCTCGGCCGGGTCCAGCCCGGCCAGGTCGGTGCCGTGGTAGGTGCCGCGCAGCAGCGGGAACGCGAACGCCCGGCGGGCCAGCGCCTCCAGGTCCCGGTCCGGCAGCAGCCGGGCGACCAGCGCCGGGCTCCAGGCCGAACGAGGCCGGGTCGTGGTAGACGCTCGGGAACGCGCGCATCGCGTCGAACACGGCGTCCAGCGTGCTGGCCAGCGGCCCGGCGGGCATCCCGGTGCGGGCGCCGGCCCAGCGCACCCAGGCCAGCAGCACGTGCGGGATGGCGTCCTGCTCGGCCGGGGACAGCATGACCTTGCGCGGCAGCCAGTCCAGCAGGAACGCCTCGACCTTGGCCGGGCTCATCCGCAGCGGGCGGCCGAAGTCCTGCTCGCAGCCGTACTCGACGATGTGGTCGGCGCACCGGCTGGCCGCCTCCCGGTCGGACAGGTCCTCGGCCTCGTCCGAGGCCAGGAACTCGGCGACCAGCATGGCCCGCCGGTCCCGGCGCCACACCTGGCGGCGGATGGCCGCGGTCATGGCCGGCGGCAGCGGGGCCAGCGGCCGGCGCCGCGGCGCGCCCGTGGGCCAGGCCGGCGGCAGCGTCCGGACCCGCGCCCGGATGAACGCGTGGTAGGAGGGGAACGACGCGCTCACCGCCGCGTCGGTCGCGTTCTCGGTCGCGGCCAGCGCGGCCGCCAGCAGCCGCCGCGCCTCGGAGGGCTCCACCTGGGTGAACGTCGCGTGGCCGATGCCGGGCCGCTGGCCCGCTGCGGCGGCCGTCCGGCCGGGCCGGCGGTGCCGCGCGTGGCGCTCGCTGCGCCGCGCCGGACTCGCGGCAGTACTCCAGCAGCTTGTCGACCTGGGAGGTGACCCAGCCGTCGCGGGCCAGCCCGCCGGCCGTGTAGTCGACGACCACGACCAGGGCGTGCTGCTCCTGCGCCGGCGTAGCTGAACACGCAGACGACCTCGTCGCGGTCGCCGTAGGCGTCGGAGTTCACGTAGCACTCGGCCGCCTCGACCGCGCCGACGTGGTCGGCCCAGCCGGGCCGGGCCACGCCGCGCTCCATCAGCTCCAGGGCGGCCTGCTCGGCCTGCGCGCACTGGCGCGGGGTGCCCAGGCAGGCGATGCCCGACAGCAGGGCCAGCGCGGCCGGGCTGCCCTGCTCGGCGGCGTAGGCGACCAGGCCCTCGCCGACCAGTTCCTCGATGTCGGCCCGGCGGCGGCGGGCCTCGCGCATCCCGGCCCGGCCCGGCTGCTGGCCCCACCAGGTGCCCAGCAGCTCGCTGACCATCAGCTCGGCGTCCAGCGGGCTGCGGACGGCCAGCAGCTCGCGGGCGGCGCGCAGCATCTCGGCGAACAGCGCGTTGGGCGGCGGCGCCGGACAGGCCGGCCGCGCGGTGCCGGTGAGCTGGAAGATCCCGAGTTGCCGGAATGTCCGGATGATCCCCTTCCTCCGGCGGGATCGCGGCGACGGCTCTGCGGGCTCACGGCCCTAGCTTCCCAGATTCGCGCTCGTTGCCGCTATGCCTCTGCCCGGCGCGCCGCCCGATTCCTTCACAGACGCGACGCTTTGCCGGGATGATCGGCGCCGCTAATTGACCTGTTCGACGGGATCACGCCCCGTTTCGGCCGGTCTGGCCGTGATCGCCGGCGGCGCGGTCGCCATGGCCGGACGCGCCGGGATCGGGCGCTCAGGCTGCCGGACAGCCGGCCCGGCCTGCCGGGCCGGCGCGGCGGCGCCAGCGCCGGCGATTGCCGGCAGATGTCGTCGGGGGGCTTCTTGCGCCCGATGTTGCCGCTAGCCTTCTTGTGTCCGCAGTGAGCAGGAAGGAGCTCTTCCATGGCACGCGCTCGCACGGGTGCGAGGTGTTCGCTGTGAGCACTGGCACGTCCGTGCCCCGGCCGCGCGCGTCCGGCCCGGACCTCTCCGACTCGGCGCTGCTGGACACGCTTGCTGCGCGAGGCGCCCATCGGGTTCGCCTTCTTCGGCACCGACCTGCGCTTCCGCCGGGTCAACCAGGCGCTGGCCCGGCTGGCCGGCCTGGACCCGGCCGAGCACGTCGGGCGCACGCCGGCCGAGGTGTGGCCGGCCGACCTGGCCGCGGCCGCGGCCGACGCGCTGGGCCGGCGTGCTGGCCGGCGGCATGCCGCGTGGAGTCCGCGCCCGCCGGAGCCGGGCGAGCCTGCCCGCGGGGCGACGGCCGGCCTGGCGGCCGCGCGCCAGCCGGGCCGGCGCTGGTCGTTCTCGTGGTACCCCTCGCACGACTCCGACGGGCTGGTGGCCGGCGTGGCGCTGATCGCCGTCGACCAGTCGCCAGCGGCACGCGGCGGCCGAGGACCTGCGCCGCAGCCAGGAGCGGTACCGCTCGCTGGTCCAGGCCGGCGCGCAGGTGGTCTGGGTCACCACGCCCGACGGCGCGGATCGCCGAGGACTCGCCCGCCTGGCGCTGGATCACCGGCCAGAGCGTCGGAGGAGTTCCTGCGCAGCGGCTGGCTGGACGCCGTCCACCCCGACGACCGGGAGCGGGTGGAGCAGGACTGGCCGACAGCATCGCGGTCCGGCAAGGCGTTCGACAGCCGGTACCGGATCCGCACCCGGTCGGGCTCCTACCGGCACTACGACGTCCGCGCGGTGGCGGTCGAGCGGGACGGGAAGATCATCGAGTGGGTCGGCGCCAGCACCGACGTCACCGGCCAGCGCGAGGCCGAGGAGATGCGCGGCCGGCTGACCGAGCAGCTGTCGGCCGCCGCGCTGCGCACCGCCCGGCTGCAGCAGGCCACCTCGATGCTGGCCGAGGCGCTCACCGTGGAGCAGGTGGTCGAGGTCATCACCGAGGTCGGCCGGTCGGCCATCGGCGCCGAGCGCTCGGCGGTGGCCATGCTGGACCCCGACCGGCTGCGGCTGCGGACCGTCAACCCGGCCGGCCTGCCCGGCACCCCCGGCGCGCCCAGCGGGGACATCCCGCTGGACACGCCCGAGCGTGATGACCGCCGCCATCACCGCCCGGCGGCCGCTGATGTTCGAGAGCCCCGACGCGCTGCGCCGCTACTTCGAGGGCCAGGTCGACCTCGACCCTGTTCCTGGCGCATAGCGACGAGCGGGCCTGGGTCGGCCTGCCGCTGCTGTCCTCGGGCGCGCCGCTGGGCGCGCTGCGGTTCTCCTTCACCCGGCCCCGGCAGATCACCGACGAGGAGCGGGTCTTCCTGGAGGCGCTGGCCGGCCAGTGCGCGCTGGCCCTGGAGCGGGCGTCGCTGTTCGAGCGGGAGCACACCACGGCCGAGACGCTGCAGCGCAGCCTGCTGCCCGACCGGCTGCCCACCGTGCCGGGCATCGTCCTGGAGGCCCGGTACCTGCCCGTCACCCGGAACATGGAGATCGGCGGCGACTGGTACGACGCGTTCCGGCTGCCGGACGGCAAGCTGGCCGTCGCCGCGGGCGACGTCATGGGCAAGGGGCTGACCGCCGCGGCCGGGCATGGGCCGGGTCCGCAACGCGCTGCGCGCCCTGGCCCTGACCGACCCGCGGCCCGCCGCGGTGCTGGCCGGGCTGGACCGGCTGTTCATCGCCACCGAGCTGGAGGAGCAGGTCACCACCGTGGCCTACCTGGTCGTGGACCCGGAGACCGGCGACGGCATGGCCGGGAACGCGGGCCACCTGCCGCCGCTGCTGCTGTCGACCAGCGCTCCGCCCCGGCTGGACACGACCGAGGCCGGGACCCCGCTGGGCTGGGCCAGCCCGCGCCGCCAGTACCAGTTCGCGCTGCCGCCCGGCAACACTGCGGTGCTGTATTCCGATGGACTAGTGGAGAACCGCAAGCGCGGCCTGGACAAGGGCCTCGATGAGCTCGTCGCGGTGGCATCACAGGCGCCAGCACGGGGTAGCGGAAGATCCAGCCCGGTTGCTGGCTTATCTCGTAGACAAGATGCTGACCGGGTACGAGCAGGATGACGACGTCACCGTGCTGGTCCTGCACGTGCCGGAGCGCGACGGCCAGCCGCTGGCCGCCCGGCCGCGGGCGGCCGGGGTGATCGAGGAAGGGGCGGGCATGACGAATGCGGGTACCATTTCCCAGGCTGCGCCCGCAGCCGCCCGCGATGCCCGGCGGCGGCCCGTAACTGTACGAGCCACCCTCTCCAGGCCGCCTAAGGTGGTTGCAGGACAAGGTCTGGTGCTGGTCCGCTGCGCGAAGACCCCGGCTCGGAGCAGGCGGCCTCCGGCGCTGGCCCGGGCAGCGGGCCTGGCCCGGTAAGGTCCGATTCTCGCCATGACGTTTGCCGGAGAGGTGGCTGTGTCGCTTGTCAGTTCGATTGGCCTGCGGCCGATTGAGGCCTGGCAGCCAGCCGGCCAGCGAAGGAAGGGGTGACCGCGGTGGCAAGCGCTGCAAGCTCCGCAGCCCGTCGGCGGACTCGGCCGCCGGCCAGGGCACGCGTGTTCCGCAGCAGGCCCGAGGGGGATCCTCAGAGGGTTCCGTCGCGCTGGCGGACGACGCTGTGCCGAGGCCCAGCCAGCGCAGGCAGGCCGCCGGGCCGGGCGCCAGCGTGGCCCCGGCGCGAGCAGTCAGGAAACCAGTCGGATCGGCCAGGTGGGGGAAGTAATGGCGCAACGGGCGCAAGCAGGTGACCGCGCAGGCGGATGAGGTCGCCGGCCAGGCCGGCGGCGCGGCCCCGAGGGCGACGCCGGCGAGGCGACCGAGCTGGAGGCCGAGCCGGACCTGTCCGACGTCGCGGACCTGGAGGCCGACCCGGACCTGGCTGACCTGGCGGTCGACGACGAGACATCGAGATCGACGCCGACGACGAGATCAGCCTGCGACGCCGAGGACAGCGCCGGGACGAGGCGGCGGCCGACCCGGAGCCGACGCCGAGGACGCCGACGAGGCCGCCGGCGGCCAGGCCGCGGCCGAGCGCCGGCGGCCAAGGCCGCCCCGGCCGCCGCCGAGGAGCCGAGGGCGACGACGAGACGTTCGTCTACGGTGACGACGACGAGGACCTGCCGGCCGCCCAGGTGGCCGTGGCCGGGCGCCACGTCCGACCCGGTCAAGGACTACCTGAAGCAGATCGGCAAGGTCCCGCTGCTCAACGCCGAGCAGGAGGTCGAGCTGGCCAAGCGGATCGAGGCCGGCCTGTTCGCCGAGGAGAAGCTGGCCGAGGGCCGGGAGAAGTCCGCTGCGGGCCGAGGCCCGGATCGACCTGGAGTGGATCGCCGACGACGGCCGCCGGGCCAAGAACCACCTGCTGGAGGCCAACCTGCGGCTGGTGGTGTCGCTGGCCAAGCGCTACACCGGCCGCGGCATGCTGTTCCTGGACCTGATCCAGGAGGGCAACCTGGGCCTGATCCGCGCGGTGGAGAAGTTCGACTACACCAAGGGCTACAAGTTCTCCACGTACGCCACCTGGTGGATCCGCCAGGCCATCACCCGGGCCATGGCCGACCAGGCCCGGACCATCCGGATCCCGGTGCACATGGTCGAGGTCATCAACAAGCTGGCCCGGGTGCAGCGGCAGATGCTGCAGGACCTGGGCCGGGAGCCGACCCCGGAGGAGCTGGCGGCCGAGCTGGACATGACCCCGGAGAAGGTCATCGAGGTGCAGAAGTACGGCCGCGAGCCGATCTCGCTGCACACCCCGCTCGGCGAGGACGGCGACAGCGAGTTCGGCGACCTGATCGAGGACTCCGAGGCCATCCAGCCGGGCGAGGCGGTCAGCTTCACCCTGCTGCAGGAGCAGCTGCACTCGG
This sequence comes from uncultured Actinomycetota bacterium, assembly GCA_963731085.1. Taxonomy (GTDB): domain Bacteria; phylum Actinomycetota; class Actinomycetes; order Streptosporangiales; family Streptosporangiaceae; genus DASUBV01. The sequence goes on along the minus strand of CAVSUF010000013.1, from coordinate 4,376 downwards.
TGCTCGACACGCTGTCCGAGCGCGAGGCCGGCGTGGTGTCGATGCGGTTCGGCCTGACCGACGGCCAGCCCAAGACCCTGGACGAGATCGGCAAGGTCTACGGGGTGACCCGGGAGCGGATCCGGCAGATCGAGTCCAAGACCATGTCCAAGCTGCGCCACCCGTCCCGGTCCCAGGTGCTGCGCGACTACCTGGACTAAGTCGCCGCTGACCTGCCTGTTAGCGAGCACAAGCCTGACAGCGCGAAGGGGCGGCCCGGCTCATGCCGGGCCGCCTCTCTCGTGTTCTTACGTACCGCTCCGTGGCGTCAGCGCGAGTCGCTCGCAGGCGTCGGCCGCCAGCCGCGCCGTCTCGTCCTGGATCTCCACCGCCACCTTCGCCAGCGCTTCGGCGTGCTGGCGGTTGTGGTGCGCGCAGAACAGACAGTTCTCCGGCTCCAGGGAGCAGCACGCGCACATACGCGGGCGCTCCGCACCGGTCGCACAGGTCGCTGGCGGTCAGCGGCTTTGTGGGGGCAATAGCTCCGGACATGTCGCCTCCTCGCCTCGGGCCCTCATGGCGCCTGTGCCGGCGGGCCGCATCTGTGATCTCTTCCACGCATCACAACACCTGGCCGGGGTCCTTGTCATCCCCCGGACGCCGCCAGTATGCCGTAGGCGAACAGACCGGACCCGCCCGGCCGCGGTCCGCAAGCGCCCCGGTAGGTCCCGGTTCGGACGGTGTTATGCCAGGTCGCCTGGGTATGTCGGCGGCGTGGTGGCATGCCGCTGGCCCGCCGGGCCGGCTAGTCTGCCGGAGGCCAGCCCGGCCGGAGAGCCGAGCCACCGCCCGCGACGCCCGCCCCGTAGACCTCATCGGACCACCGTCACATGCACCGCCGTCCGCCAGCCGAACAGCGCCGCCCGGCCGTGGCGGCCGCGCCGCCGGGGTGCCCCGGCATCGGCCGCCGGCGGACGGCTACTCGGCCCGCCACCTGACGGTCCTGGAGGGCCTGGAGGCCGTCCGCAAGCGGCCCGGCATGTACATCGGCTCCACCGACGGCCGGGGCCTGGCCGCACTGCCTGTGGGAGATCATCGACAACGCGGTGGACGAGGCGCTGGGCGGGCACTGCGCCCGGATCGAGGTGATCCTGCACGCCGACGGCTCGGCCGAGGTCCGCGACGACGGCCGCGGCATCCCGGTCGACATCGAGCCCCGGACCGGCCTGAACGGCGTCGAGCTGGTCATGACCCGGCTGCACGCGGGCGGGAAGTTCGGCGGCGGCTCCTACACCGCCTCGGGCGGCCTGCACGGCGTCGGCGCCTCGGTGGTCAACGCGCTGTCGGCCCGGCTGGACATCAGCGTGGACAAGGACGGCCACGAGTGGTCCGGCGAGCTTCCGCCGGGGCGTGCCCGGCGAGTTACGCCGGCGGACGGCCCTGACGCGGCCTTCACGCCCGGCTCAGGGCTGCGCCAGGGCCGCCGCCTGGCCAAGACCGTGACCGGCACCCGGATCCGGTTCTGGCCGGACCGGCAGATCTTCGTGCCCGGTGCCGACTGGACCTTCGCCCAGCTGGCCGAGCGCGCCCGGCAGACCGCCTACCTGGTGCCCGGCCTGAGCATCTCGGATCGCCGACCAGCGCGAGCCGTCCGGGACCGCCGAGGCGAGGGCCGGCGCTGACGCGGCGGCCGGCGCGCGAGGCCGAGTTCCGGTTCGACGGCGGGATCAGCGAGTTCTGCGCCCACCTGTCGGCCGGCGAGCCGGTCACCGACGTGCTGCGGCTGACCGGCTCGGGCCAGTTCACCGAGACCGTCCCGGTGCTGGATGACCAGGGCCACCTGACCCCGACCGACGTCGAGCGGCGAGCTGGCCGTCGACGTCGCGCTGCGCTGGGACAGCGGATACGAGACCACCATCCGCTCGTTCGTCAACGTGATCGCCACGCCCAAGGGCGGCACGCACGTCACCGGGTTCGAGCGGGCCATCGTCAAGACCGTCAACGAGCAGCTGCGGGCCGTCCGGCTGCTGCGCAACGGCGACGAGCCGGTGCATCAAGGAGGACGTGCTGGAGGGCCTGACCGCGGTCATCGCGGTCCGGCTGCCCGAGCCGCAGTTCGAGGGCCAGACCAAGGAGGTGCTCGGCACCCCGGCCGCCTCCCGGATCGTCGCCCAGGTGGTCTCCGCGCGAGCTGCGCGGCTTCCTGGAGGGCCGGGCGCGGGGCAGCAAGCAGCAGGCCCGCGCCGTGCTGGACAAGGTCGCGGCGGCGGCCAAGACCCGGATCGCGGCCCGCGAGCACCGGGAGAACCAGCGCCGCAAGTCAGCCCTGGCCAGCTCCGCGCTGCCGGCCAAGCTGGTCGACTGCCGGTCGGCCGATGACCGCAGCGAGCTGTTCATCGTCGAGGGCGACTCCGCGCTGGGCACCGCCAAGCTGGCCCGCAACTCCGAGTTCCAGGCGCTGCTGCCGATCCGCGGCAAGATCCTCAACGTGCAGAAGGCCTCGCTGGCCGACATGCTCAAGAACACCGAGTGCGCGGCCATCATCCAGGTCCTCGGGGCCGGCTCGGGCAGCGCGTTCAACCTGGACGCGGCCCGCTACCAGCGGGTCATCTTCATGGCCGACGCCGACGTCGACGGCGCGCACATCCGGACCCTGCTGCTGACCCTGTTCCACCGGTACATGCGGCCGATGCTGGACGCGGGCCGGGTGTTCGCGGCCGTGCCGCCGCTGCACCGGATCGAGCTGACCGAGCCCGCGCAAGGGCCAGGAGAAGTACCTCTACACCTACTCCGACGCCGAGCTGCACCGCCGCGCTGCTGGACCTGGAGCGGCGGGGCCAGCAGGTACAAGGAGCCCCCGCAGCGCTACAAGGGCCTGGGCGAGATGGACGCCCGCCAGCTGGCCGAGACCACCATGGACCCCCGCCACCGCACCCTGCGCCGGATCCGGATCGAGGACGCGGCCGCCGCGAGCGGGCATCTTCGACCTGCTCATGGGCACCGAGGTGGCCCCCCGCCGCGACTTCATCGTCGGCGGCGCCGGCGAGCTGGACCCGTCCCGCATCGACATCTGACCCGCCCGCGTCACAGCAGCCGGGTGGGCAGGGGCTCCTCGATGGCGGTGCCGTCGGGGCCGCGGCGGACCGACCAGGCCCGGGCGCCCTCGTGCTCGGTGATGGCCTCGTGCAGCTCGGTGCCGTAGAAGACCAGGCCGGCGCTGTTGTCGGTGGCGTAGCCGTCGGGCAGCGTGCCGTCGGCGATCAGCCGCTGGGTCAGGGGGCGGCGCTGCTCCTCGCCGTCGTAGTGCGGGCTGTTGGAGTACGGCAGGAAGCCCAGGCCGTTGGTCACCGGCCGCAGCTCAGGGCCCGAACGAGTCGGTGGTCCCGCCCAGGTGCCAGCACAGCGAGCCCGCCGACACGCCCATCAGCACCACCCCGGCGGCCCAGCAGTCGGCCAGGATCTGGTCCAGGCCGTGCAGCCGCCACAGCGCCAGCAGGTTGGCCGTGCTGCCGCCCGCCACCCAGATGATGTCCTGGCTGCCCAGGTGGCCGGCCATGTCGGCGACGCTGGGCATCGGGAACAGGGCCAGGTGCGACACCCGCATGTCCAGCCGGCCGAACGCCGAGTAGAACGCCGGTCAGGTAGGTCGGGTCGTCGCCGATCGCGGTGCCGATGATGCACAGCCGGGGGTGCGACCCGGCCCGGGCCAGCCGGGCGGCGTGCCCGTAGGCCGGCCCGGCGGTGAGGTCGCCGGGATTCCCCGGCGACCCCTGGAAGCCGATGCTGGTGGCGACGATCGTGGGCTGGGCCGCGGTCATGGTTGTAGCTCCCCGGTGATGTCGGTGCCGCCGACGGCGGCCAGCAGCTGGCGGACTCGCTCCCCGGAGCCGTCCCGGCGCCCGGCGGCCGGCGGCAGCTCGACCGGCGCGCCCGCCGCGGTGGCCCCCCTGGCCGGGCCGGGGCCGGCCCAGGCCAGGGCCAGCATGTCCTCGCCCTTGAGGAACCGGTGGCAGCGGACCCCGCCGGTGGCCCGGCCCTTGGCCGGGTACTCGGCGAACGGGGTCACCTTGACGGTGGCCGCGGTGCCCGGCAGCGCGCTGGCCGAGTCGGCCACCGTGACCACCACCGGCACGCCGGGCAGGCCGCCGCGGCCGTGCCGCGCCCTGATCGGCTCGCCCGCCGCCGGGTCCACGGCGCCGAACCAGGTCACCGTGGCGCCGCGTGGACAGCCGGATGCCGGCCATGCCGCCCGCCGCCCGGCCCTGGGGCCGGACCGACGCCCGCCGCGAACCGCAGCAGCTGCGCGTCGCTGGTGATGAACACCAGGTCGTGGCCCTCGTCCGCGAGCTGGACGGCGCCGACCACCCGGTCCCCGTCCTTCAGCGTGATCACCTCGA
>CAVSUF010000012.1:0-406398 GCA_963731085.1 uncultured Actinomycetota bacterium | reverse complement strand
CCAACGTATTGCTGGCACGGGCCCTCGGTGCCCTCCCGGACGATGAGCATGTCGACGGACTCCGGCCGGACCTGGGACAGCGGGGACGACATGCTGGGGTAGAGCCGGACCGGGCGCAGGTTGACGTACTGGTCAAGCTCGAACCGCAGCCGCAGCACCAGGCCGCGCTCGAGCAGCCCGCTGGGCACGCTCGGATCGCCGACCGCGCCGAGCAGGATGGCGTCGTGCCCGGCGATCTCGGCCAGCACCGAGTCGGGCAGGATCTCGCCGGTGCGTTGCCAGCGCTCCGACCCGAGGTCGTAGCTGGTGGTCTCGATCGCGGCGTCGCCGACCGCGGCCATCAGCACCTTCGTGGCCTCGGCGACTACTTCCGGACCGATTCCGTCTCCGCCGATGACAGCCACCCGGGCTCTGCGTTGCGTCACGGATGTCACTGTACTGGCCGGTCACCTGACGGCGGCAAGGCTGCGGGCCGCGCTCATCGGCGGCGGCGCCCTCGTGCCCGCCGGGCCGCGAGCGGCGGTCAGTCGCTGCTCAGGTCGACGACCCGGGCCACGGTGGCGCCGATCGCGGCGATGATCTCGTCGCGCGCGTCGGCGGGCACCGCCGAGTCGACGGTCAGGGCGATCAGCGCCTCGCCGCCGCGGGCGTCCCGGCACACCTGCATCCCGGCGATGTTGATCTCCCGGTCGCCGAGGATCTGGCCGACGATGCCGACCACGCCGGGCCGGTCGGTGTAGCTGAGGAACATCATGTGGTCGGCCGGGCGCGAGCTCGGCCTCGAAGCCGTTGATCTCCACGATCTTCGGGCCGCCTGCCGCAGCCCGGTCAGCGTGCCGCTGACCGAGATGACCTGGCCGTCGGGCAGGGTGCCGCGCAGCCGGATCAGGTTGCGCCAGTCCGGGCACTCCAGGGTGGTGCTGAGGCTCACCGCCACGCCGCGCTCGCGGGCGATCAGCGGCGCGTTCACGTAGGTGACCTGCTCGGCGACGGAGTCCAGGAAGATGCCCTTCATCGCGGCGAGCTGCAGGACCCGGACGTCCAGCGCGGCGATGTCGCCGAGGACCTCGACCTCGACCCGGGCCGCGACGCCGCCGGCCAGGGCGGTGAAGATCCGGCCGAGCTGCTCGGCCAGCGGCAGGCCGGGCCGGATCTCCTCCGCCACCGCGCCGCCCTGCACGTTGACGGCGTCCGGGACGAACTCCCCGGCCAGGGCCAGCCGGACCGACCGGGCCACGTCGGTCCCGGCCTTCTCCTGGGCCTCGGCCGTGCTGGCCCCCAGGTGCGGGGTGACGACGACGTTGTCGAAGGCCGAACAGCGGGCTGTCGGTGCAGGGCTCGCGGGCGTAGACGTCCAGCGCGGCGCCGGCCACCCGGCCGCTCGGTCATCGCGCGGCCAGCGCGGCCTCGTCCACGATCCCGCCGCGGGCCGCGTTGATGATCCGCACGTCGGGCTTGACCAGGTGCAGCTCGCGGTCGCCGAGCAGGCCGATGGTCTCGGCCGTGCGGGGCAGGTGGACGCTGATGAAGTCGGCCTCGGCCAGCAGCTCGTTCAGGCTGGCCAGGCGCACGCCCAGCTCGCTGGCCCGGGCCGCGGCCACGTACGGGTCGTAGGCGACCACCGTCATGCCGAACGCGGCCAGCCGCTCGGCGACCAGGACGCCGATCTTGCCCAGGCCGAGGATGCCGGCCACCTTGCCGTCCAGCTCGACGCCGGTGAAAGCGGCCCGCTTCCACTCGCCGCGGCGCAGCGAGGCCATGGCCTGCGGCACGTGCCGGGCCAGGGCCAGCAGCAGGGCCACCGCGTGCTCGGCGGCGCTGACGATGTTGGAGGTCGGCGCGTTGACGACCATGATCCCGGCCTTGGTGGCCGCGTCGACGTCGATGTTGTCCAGGCCGACCCCGGCGCGGGCCACGACCTGCAGCCGGGGCGCGGCGGCGATCGCCTCGGCGTCGATGAGGGTCGCGCTGCGCACGATGACCGCGTCGGCGCCGGCCAGGGCGGGCAGCAGCTGGCTGCGGTCGCTGCCGTCGGCGTATGCCGGACCTCGAAGGCGGCCTCCAGCAGGGCGATCCCGGCGGGCGAGAGCTCCTCCGCGACGAGGACGATCGGTCTGGGCACGGTCTGGTCCCCTTCGTCGGTGGCTGTCGCGGTCGCCAGCGCCGGCCAGTCTAACGGCGGCGCGCGGCCCTAGTGCGGTGAGCACGAGGTTCACCGGTCGCTGCGTGCGCGGAGAGCTGTGCAGATACCGGCGGCAAAGTCGGCCCAGGTATGTGGTCACTCCACTAGGAAATGGTGACCGGCCCGGCGGGCCACGCCGGATCGGCGCCCTCGGCCACCGCGCGCACGCCCGTCCCCGGCCGGCTCCGGGGCCGGGTCGGCGCGGCGCCGTGCCCCGGGACCGGACGGGGCTCCAGGCTGGCCTCCCGCCCGGCGCCGTGTCCGGCGGCCGGGCTGGGCTCCGGCGGCCCGCCCGCCCGGGCCGCCCCGGCCGGGGTCATCGCGGTCATCCGGATCATCGCAGTCATCGCGCTCAGCGAAGTCGCCGGCGCCGGGCTCGGCGGCCGCCGCGAGCTCCTCGATGCCGCGGGCGGTCATCGGCCGGGCCACCAGGTAACCCTGGCCCAGGCCGCAGCCCATGGCCCGGAGCAGCTCCAGCTGCTCGGGCCGCTCGATGCCCTCGGCCACGACCTCGATGCCCAGGTCGTGGCCGACCTGGACGATCGTCCGGGTCAGCAGGGCCAGCGTGCCGTCGATGCCCAGGCCGGCCACGAAGGACGGGTCGATCTTGATGATGTCGACCGGCAGCTCGCGCAGGTAGGCCAGCGAGGCGTAGCCGGTCCCGAAGTCGTCGATGGCCAGCCGGACACCGTGCCGCCGCAGCTCGGACAGCCCGGCGACCATGGGCTCGGCGCCCTCGACCAGCACCTGCTCGGTGACCTCCAGGGTCAGCGCGCCGTGCGGCAGCCCGCTGTCATCCAGCGCGGCCAGCACCGACTCGGCGAACCGGGCCGCGCTGACCTGCCGCAGCGAGAAGTTGACCGACAGCCCGATCTGCCAGCCCGTCGCCCGCCAGGCGGCGGCCTGGCGGGCAGGCCTCGCGCAGCACCCAGTCGCCGAGCGGGACGATCAGCCCGGAGTCCTCGGCCACCCCGAGGAACTCCCCCGGCGGCACCTGCTCGCCGTCCGGCGACCAGCGGACCAGCGCCTCGACCCCGGTGATCCGCGACGTGGCCAGCTCCACCACCGGCTGGTAGTCGATGGCTCAGCGACCCGTCGGTGATGGCCTGGCGCAGCTGGGCGGCCAGCTCCAGCCGCCGCACCGCGTCGGCGTGCATGTGCGCGGCGAACACCTCGACCCGGCCGCCGCCCGCCTCCTTGGCCCGCGACATGGCCACGTCGGCGTTGCGCAGCAGGTGCCCGGCTGTCGTCCCCGGCGGACAGCGCGACGCCGACGCTGGCGGTCAGCGGGATGTCCCGGCCGGCGACCTGGAACGGCTCGGCGGCGATGCCGACGGCCAGCCGCTCGGCCACGTCCACGACCTCCTGCGGGCTGGCCGCGTCGGCGATCAGGACCGCGAACTCGTCGCCGCCCCAGCGCGCCACCATCTCGTGCGACGGGCACGGCGGCCCGCAGCCGCCGGGCCGCCTGGGCCAGCAGCAGGTCGCCGGCCCCGTGGCCGACCGAGTCGTTCACCGCGGTGAAGCCGTCCAGGTCCAGGAAGATGGCCGCGGCCGGCTTCGGACCGGGCAGTTCCTTGGCCCGCTCCTCCAGGTAGGCCCGGTTGGGCAGCCCGGTGACGCCGTCGTGGAAGGTCAGGTGCGTGACCTGGCGGCGCAGCGCGACCTGGTCGCTGACGTCGCGGGCGGTCAGCAGCAGCCGGTCGGCCAGGCCGGCCTCGCGGTAGCGGGAGATGGTGGCCTGGACGTGCCGCCAGGTGCCGTCGGCGGCGCGGACCCGGCAGGCGAACTGGGCCAGCCCGGCCGCGCTGTCCCCGGCGGTCAGGGCCACCCGGGTGCCCCGCGCCCGGTCCTCGGGGTGGATCAGGTCGGCCAGCGCGGTGCCGGCCAGCGTCAGCCGGGGCGTAGCCGAACCGCGCCACGGCCGGGCTGGCGTACTCGATCTCGCCGCGGCGGGCGCAGACCAGCACCGCGTCGCTGGTCCGGTCGGCCAGCTCGCTGAACTGCCGGCTGGCCTCGCGGGACAGCGCCGAGGCCGCGGCGGCCTGCCGCAGCAGCCCGCCCAGGCGCGCGGCCAGCGCCAGCACGATGGCGGTCACCGCGACGACCACGGCCGGCTCGACCCGGCGGCCGGCCAGCGCGCTGCCCAGGGCGACCAGCGCGGCGGCGGCGGCCACGCCGATGGCGGCGTAGCCGGGCAGCCGGGGGTCGGCCGGGCCGGACTGGCCCGACCGGGCGGCCCGGCGCAGGCCGGCCGGGGTGAGGCCGAGCAGCGCCAGATGGCGGCCAGCCAGGCCAGCTGCGCGCCCCAGCCGGGGAACGTGCCGTTCACCTGAGCGCTGACGGCCAGGCCGTCGCCCGCCGCGGCCAGCACCAGGGCCAGGTAGGGGATCAGGGCCCGCAGGCCCGCCCGGGCCGCCAGCCGCAGCGTGCCGCCCAGCACCAGCAGGTCGGCCAGCACGCTGACCAGGTAGACGGCGAACGTGCCCGCGCTCACCCCGGCGCCCGGCCCGGAGCCGGCGTAGGCGGGGGCCAGGACGGCGATCCAGGCGATCAGGAACAGCGCGGCGGCCAGCAGGCAGCCGTCGGCCAGGCCGGGCAGGGCGGCCCGGGCCAGCCGCAGCTGGGCCAGCCCGGCCAGGCCGCCCGGCGGGCGGGGCGAGGCCAGCCGGGCCAGGCCGAGTACCAGGGCGGGCAGCGTGACCACGGTGAGCAGGCTGGTGATGGTGAGCGGCAGGGTGGAGCCGACCGACCCGGCCGACCCGGCGGCGGCGCCGCGAATCACGGCCGCGCCGCCCCACAGCAGGGCGGTGGCGGCCAGCCAGCGGCGGGCGGCGCGCTCGGGCTCCGGCTGCTGGCGGCCGACCAGCAGCGCCGTCGCGGCCGCCGCGGCGGCTAGCACGCCGAGCGCCGTCCAGGCCGCGACGGGCAGGCTCATAACGCGCCACCAGATGAGTCAGCGCGCACCAAGCCTCCTATCCGGTAGGACCCGCGTCCGGTACCCGGGCCGCGCCGGGCCAGCGGCCCCGGCAGTCCGTCTCGCGGCCCCTTCGTGCCCCTGGTCACCGTTGCGCCAGCGCGGGGCACGTCTCCCCGGATCGTCGATCCTTGGTAGCAGGCGAACCTGTGCACTCGCCGAAGATCCGGACGCGATCACGCCACCACTCGGCGGATCGTAGATAACCCTACGTGCGCCAGATCACGCTTCGATTGAGCTAGGGCATCCATCTGGCCGACCCCAGACGGCCACCTGCACCTCATCCGTCACAGACCGTGGTCAGCTCCGGGCGCCGGCGCCCGGGCCGTCCACGCCGCCGGACCCGCCGGATCATGACGAAAATGTCATGATCCGGCAATTTTATTGACCCGTGAGTTAAGCCCAGCATATCGTGCCGAAACAGTAGTGATCATGACATTGCGGGCGTGACCCGCATCGAGCCGCGGGGAGAGGCATATGGAATTCCCCGCACCTGCCCGCAGGCCCGGATTAGCCGCGCTTGACGGCCAGTATTTATTACGCCTGTCGCTCATACTCAGCTTTTCCTGCACCGGTCTCGAGGAATTCCTGCGCGTCCCGCCCGCGCACTTGTCAGCGCAGTCCGCCGGGCGCTGGGTGACCGGCTCGCTGATCACGCTGCCGCTGTTCGCCATCGGCGTCTGGGCGGGCGACTGGATCGCCGGGCGGGCCTGCCTCGGCCTGACCCGCCGCCCCGATCTCATCAAGCGGGCGCTGATCATCGCGCTGCTGTCCGCGGTCGCCCTGATGCCGGTGTGGTTCGCGGCCAACCGGGTCGACGGCCTGGCCCCGACGCAGGCCCTGGTCACGCCCGGCTCCCGGGGCAGCGCCGATGTGTACTGGGTCAGTTCCGGAGTCGTAACGGCGCTGCTGTGCGTCGGCCTGCTTCCGGCCGGGCTGTGGACGGGCCGGGCCATCGCCGCCCGGGTCCGGCGGCCGGGCGGCGGGGGCAGCGCCGCACGCGCAGCGATCACGGTCGCGCTGCTGGCTGTCGTCCCGGCGCTGGCCTGGCTCCTGCACCAGGCCGCCCAGCAGGCCTACGCCAGCCAGGTGAGCTACACCAGCGCCGCGGCTGCCGTTCCCGCTCAATCGCATGTTCTCGCTGACCGCACCGACGATGCCCGGTTCCCGCCGGCACCGGCCGCGCCCGATGCATTCGCAGCTCAGACAGCCCACGCCGTGCAAGACGGACTGGCCGGCCAGGCGGCCGGATTCCCCCTCATCGCGGTGTCGCTGCTGCTGGCCGCGCGCCGGTCATCCGGCCGCGATCAGCGCGGCAGCCAGCTACCTAAGGAGACAGCACCATGAGTCAGCGCAAGATCAACAGGCGGACCATCCTGAGCGTCGCCGGACTAGCCGGGGTCGGCGCGGCCATCCGGTTCGAGGCACCGCAGCTCTTACAGGGCGCGAGCGCGTCGGTGGACGTGTCGCAGACGCCCCTGCCCGGCGCCAGCATCACGCAGTTCGTCACGCCTTTAACGACGTTCGTCGGCCGCCGCGTATCGGCCAGTTCCGTGCAGGTCAGCATGCGCGAGTTCCAGCAGCATGTGCTGCCGGCCTCGTTCTACAAGTCGCTCGCCGCGCCGTTCAGCAAGGGCACCTTCCTGTGGGGCTACGCGACCGGGGCGGTCCCCTCGACCAGTTCCGCCGGCCCCGCGCCATCGTGGCCGGGCGTGACCGTCGAGGCTAAGCAGGGCACCGCGATCAACGTCAAGTACGTGAACAACCTGCCCACCGACCCGGTGCTGCGCCAGTACCTGACGATCGACCAGACGATCCACTGGGCCGACCCGCTGCAGACGGGCATGTCGTTCCAGCCCTTACGCCGGCCCGATTCCCACCGTCGTGCACCTGCACGGCGGCGAGAACTCCTCGTCATCCGACGGCGTGCCCGAGGCGTGGTTCACCAACAATGGCCTGCACGGCAAGGGCTATTCCACCGTTTCCAGCACCAGCTCGAACGCCGCCATCTACAACTACCCCAACGATCAGCAGGCGACCACGCTGTGGTTCCACGACCATGCGCTCGGCATTACCCGCATCAACGTCTTCTCGGGCATGGCCGCCTTCTACTTCCTGCGCGACCAGTTCGACACCGGGCTGGCCAATAACCCGCTCGGGCTCCCGGCCGGCAACCAGGAGATCGAGCTGATGATCCAGGACCGGCAGTTCGACACCAACGGCCAGCTGCTGTTCCCCGACAGCAACGCCAACCCGTCCCTGGTCGACGGGCCGCCGAGCAATCCGCAGATCCACCCGTTCTGGATCCCCGAGTTCTTCGGCGACACCATGTGGTCAACGGGTCCACCTGGCCGGTCCTCCAGGTCGAGCCCCGCCGGTACCGCTTCCGGATCGTCAACGCCGCCAACGCGCGGTTCGTCCGCATGGGCCTGGTCGGACGCGTCCAGCGGCGCCCTCGGGCCGGCGATGTACCAGATCGGCACCGACGGCGGCCTGCTGGACACCCCGGTCAAGCTGCTCGGGAAGACCGAGCCGGTCAGCGACGGGACGCCGACGGCCTCGACCCGGCTGTTCCTCGCGCCCTCCGAGCGCGCCGACATCATCATCGACTTCTCGAACTGCAAGGGCCACAGCTTCACCCTGACCAACGACGGGCAGGTCCCCTTCCCCAGCGGGTCGGCCCTCGACCCGTCCGACCCGACCCGCCAGGTCATGCAGTTCCAGGTCACGCTGCCGATGTCCGGCCAGGACAACACCTACAACCCGGCCAGCGGCAAGCCGCTGCGGGGCGGCAAGAACCAGGAGGCCGCGATCGTCCGCCTGGTGAACCCGGCCACTGGCGCGCTCGCCTCCGGCGTCACGCCCAGCATCAAGCGCCAGCTCGTCCTGTTCGAATTCGAGAGCCCCACCAACGCGGGCGGCAACATGGCTGGCACCCCGGTCGAGGACCTGATCAACAACACCAAGTGGAAGGGCGAGCGGGACGGCGGCGGCGACGCCCCCATCCCCGGCAGCACGCCGGACCAGTCCGGCCAGGGCCTGTTCCTGACCGAGCTGCCGCGGATCGGCTCGACCGAGGTGTGGGAGTTCCTCAACACCACCCAGGACGCCCACCCGATCCACATCCACCTCATCCAGTTCCAGCTCATCAACCGGCAGGCGGTGGACATCGACCCGAACACCGGATCGCCGACCTACCTCGACGCGTGGGGCGACGGCGTTCCCCGGCGGGACGTTCAACGGCGAGGCAGCCGACGGGACCTGGAGCCCCGTCACCTACGAGCCGGGCACGATCATCCCCGGCTACGGGCCGCCAGATAACTACTTCACGGCCAACGCCGACGGCGCGCTGGGCGGCAACCCGGCGTTCAGCGCCGTTCCTGACCGGCAGCGTAATCCCGCCCAACCCCAGCGAGGCGGGCTGGAAGGACACCGTCAAGGTGTTCCCCGGATACGTGAACCGGTTCGCCATCCGCTGGGCTCCGCAGGCCACCGCCATCAGCGGGGTCAAGCCCGGGCAGAACCTGTACTCCTTCGATCCCACCAAGGGCCCGGCGTACATGGTGCACTGCCACATCCTCGATCACGAGGACAACGAGATGATGCGCCCGTACATCCCGGTCAACTAGGGCCACGTTCCCCATGCCCGGAGGAGATGGCATCAATTCAGGGCGGAACGCGGCTGGCCTGCTGGTCGCCGCGTTCCGTTCCGCCCTGCTGCATCAGCTCAGCATCGTCGCCGTGCTGTTTGCGCTGCTGCTGGCGTGCTGGCTGGCCCGTGGCTGGCTAGCACGGCGGCGGCGGGCCACGGCGGCACCCGGACTCCAGCGGCCCGCGGCTGACCCCGAGCCGCGGGCACGCCGGGTGCTCCGTATCGGATTCGGCATCCTGTGGCTCGTCGACGGCGTCCTGCAGGCCCAGCCGCAGATGGTCAACGGCCTGTCCGCCCAGGTGATCCTGCCCAGCGCGTCGTCCTCGCCGCCGTGGGTCCAGCACCTGGTCAACTTCAGCGGCACGGTGCTGTCCTACCACCCGGTGCAGGCCGCCGCCGCGGCGGTCTGGATCCAGGTCGGCATCGGGCTGTGGCTGGTCGCCGCGCCGTCCGGCTGGTGGTCGCGGCTGGCCGGGCTGGCCGGCGTGGCCTGGGGGCTGATCGTCTGGGTGTTCGGCGAGGCGCTCGGCGGGATCTTCGCGCCCGGGCTGAGCTGGCTCACCGGCGCCCCCGGCGCGGTCCTGATCTACGTCGCGGCCGGGGCGCTCCTGGCGCTGCCGGCCAGCGCGTGGGCCGGGCCGCGGCTCGGCCGGATCGTCCTGGCCGGCACCGGCCTGCTCTGGGCCGGCCTGGCCATCCTGCAAGCGTGGCCCGGCCGCGGCTACTGGCAGGGCGGCACGACCGGCGCCCTGACCGGGATGGTCCGGTCGATGGCGCAGGACTCCCAGCCGCACGCCCAGGCGGCGACGGTGTCCGCGTTCGGGTCGTTCACGAGCGCGCACGGGTTCGCGGTAAACCTGGTCGCGGTCATCGCGCTCGGCCTGCTCGGGCTGGCCCTGCTCAGCGGGCGGCGACGGCTGCTGGACGTCGCGATCCCGGCGGCCGTCGTGTTCTGCCTGGCCGACTGGGTGCTGGTGCAGGACTTCGGCATCCCCGGCGGCCTGGGCACCGACCCGAACAGCATGGTGCCGTGGCTGCTGCTGATCTGGGCCGGCCACCTGGCGATCGCCCCGGCCGCCGTCGCGGCTGAGCCATCGGCGTCGCTGCGCACGGTCGTCGTCTCGGCCAGCGCCCGCACGCTGACGGCGCTCGGCGCCATCGGCGTGGTCATCGTCGGCGCCGCCCCGCTGGCGGCCGCCTCGGTGAACGGGAACGCGGACCCGATCGTCGCCCGGGCCGTGGCCGGGGCGCCCGTCACGGTGAACCGGCCCGCGCCCGGCTTCCGGCTGGTCAGCCAGGCCGGCCGGCCGGTCAGCCTGGCCTCCCTGCACGGCCGGGTGACGCTGCTGACGTTCCTGGACCCGACGTGCTCGGACTGCTCGATCATCGCCCGGGAGCTCCGGGCCGCCGACACCATGCTGGGCGGGTCCGGCCGGCGGGTGGAGATCGTGGCCATCGCCGCGACGGCCACTCACCTGGACCCAGCGTTCATCCGGGCGTTCGACCAGCAGGTCGGCATGTCGGTGGTGGCGAACTGGATGTTCCTCACCGGGAACGTCAGCCAGCTCCAGCAGGTCTGGACCCGGTACGAGGCCGTGGCGCCCAACATGATGAGCGGGATGACGGTGCACAGCAGCGTCGCGTTCATCATCGACGGGGCGGGCCGGATCCGGGCGGAGGTGAAAGACGATCCCGGCCCCGGAAACGCGTCCATGCAGTCGTCGTTCGCCGTCGTGCTCTCCAGCGCGGCCAGGCAGGCGATGGGCCGGGGGTAGGACGCGCCGGCCTCAGGTGAGGCGCTCGAGGATCAGCTCGCGGGCGCGGCAGGCGTCGGCCTGGCCCCGGGTGGCCTTCATGACCGCCCCGACCAGGGCGCCCGCGGCGGCGGTCTTGCCGTCCCGGATCTTGGCCGCGATGTCCGGGTTGGCCGCGATGGCCTCGTCCACCGCGGCGGCCAGGGCGCCGTCGTCGCTGACCACGGCCAGGCCGCGGGCGGCCACGATGTCGTCTGGCTCGCCCTCCCCGGCCAGCACCAGGTCGAGCACCTGGCGGGCCAGCTGGTCGTTGAGCGTGCCCGCGGTCACCAGCGCGGTGACCCGGGCCACCTGGGCCGGGGTGACGGGCAGGGCGGCCAGCTCGGCGCCGGACTCATTGGCCCGGCGGGCCAGCTCGCCCAGCCACCACTTGCGAGCGTCGGCGGGCGTCGTGCCGGCCGCCACGGTCTGCTCGACCAGGTCCAGCGCGCCGGCGTTGCGCAGCGCGGCCATGTCCGCGTCCGACAGGCCCCACTGCGCCCGCAGCCGGACCCGGCGGGCGGCGGGCAGCTCGGGCAGCGCGGCCCGCAGCTCCTCCACCCACGGCACCGGCGGGGCCACCGGGACCAGGTCGGGCTCGGGGAAGTAGCGGTAGTCCTGCGCTTCCTCCTTGCTCCGGCCGCTGGTGGTGGTGCCGCTGGCCTCCTGGAAGTGACGGGTCTCCTGCACGATCCGGCCGCCGCGGTCGAGCACCGCGGCCTGCCGCTGGATCTCGGACCGCACGGCCCGCTCGACCGACCGCAGCGAGTTGACGTTCTTGGTCTCGGTGCGGGTCCCCCAGGCCCCCGCGCCGGGCGGCGCGATCGAGGTGTTCACGTCGCACCGCAGCGAGCCTTCCTCCATCCGGACGTCGGAGACGCCCAGCGCCCGCAGCAGCTCGCGCAGCTCGGTCACGTAGGCCCGGGCCACCTCGGGGGCCAGCGCGCCGGTGCCGGGCACCGGCTTGGTCACCACCTCGACCAGCGGGATGCCGGCCCGGTTGTAGTCGACCAGCGAGTAGTCGGCACCGTGGATCCGGCCGGTGGCCCCGCCCACGTGCAGCGACTTGCCGGTGTCCTCCTCCAGGTGGACCCGCTCGATGCCGATCCGGACCGCGTCGTCCCCGACCTTGACGTCCAGGTACCCGTCGGTGCACAGCGGCTCGTCGTACTGCGAGATCTGGAAGTCCTTGGGCATGTCCGGGTAGAAGTAGTTCTTCCGGGCGAACCGGCACCAGGTGGCGATCGTGCAGTTCAGCGCCAGCCCGATCCGGATCGTGTACTCGATGGCCCGCCGGTTGGTGACCGGCAGCGAGCCGGGCAGGCCCAGGCATACCGGGCACACCGCGGTGTTCGGCTCGGCCCCGAACGCGGTCGGGCAGCCGCAGAACATCTTCGTCGCGGTGCCCAGCTCGACGTGCGTCTCCAGGCCGATGACCGGCTCGTACCGGGTCACCGCGTCGTCGTAGGTCAGCATGGCCTCGGCAGGCGCGCTCATCGCCCGATCCCTTCCGCTGGACCGATCTGCGCTGCCCGCGCCAGCAGCGGGCCGTCCCAGCGCTGCTCCAGCGCCGCCTCGACGGCGGCGCCCACCCGGTACATCCGGTCGTCGCCCAGCGCGGGCGCCATCACCTGCAGGCCGACCGGCAGCCCGTCCTCCGGGGCCAGGCCGCACGGCACCGACAGGGCGGCGTTGCCGGCCAGGTCGGACGGGATCGTGCACAGGTCGGCCAGGTACATCGCCATCGGGTCGTCGGCCCGCTCCCCGATCGGGAACGCGGTGGTCGGCGTCGTCGGCGAGACCAGCACGTCGACCTGCTCGAAGGCGGCGTCGAAGTCCCGGCTGATCAGCGTCCGGACCTGCTGGGCCTTGCCGTAGTAGGCGTCGTAGTAGCCGCTGGACAGGGCGTAGGTGCCGAGGATGATCCGGCGCTTGACCTCCGGCGCCGAACCCGGCCGCGCGGGTCAGCGACATGACCTCCTCGGCGCTCGCCGTGCCGTCGTCGCCGACCCGCAGGCCGTAGCGCATGGCGTCGAACCGGGCCAGGTTGGACGAGCACTCGCTCGGCGCGATCAGGTAGTAGGCGGGCAGCGCGTACCGGAAGTGCGGGCAGGACACCTCGGTGACCTTGGCCCCGAGCGACTCCAGCAGGTCCACCGCCTCGCCGAAGCGGGCCAGCACGCCGGGCTGGTAGCCCTCGCCGCCGAGCTCGGCCGACCACGCCGATCCGCAGCCCGGCCACGTCGGCGTGCCGGGCCGCCGCCACCACCGGCGGGACCGGGGCGTCCACCGAGGTGGAGTCGCACGGGTCGTGGCCGGAGATGACCTCGTGCAGCAGGGCCGCGTCCAGCACGGTGCGGGCCAGCGGGCCGGGGGTGTCCAGCGACGAGGCGAACGCGACCAGCCCGTAGCGGGACGACCCGCCGTAGGTCGGCTTGACGCCGACGATGCCGCAGACCGCGCCGGGCTGGCGGATCGAGCCGCCGGTGTCGGTGCCCATGGCCAGCGGCGCCTCGTAGGCGGCGACCGCGGCGGCCGAGCCGCCCGATGACCCGCCGGGCACCCGGGTCAGGTCCCACGGGTTGTGCGACGGCGCCGAACGCCGAGTTCTCGGTGGACGAGCCCATCGCGAACTCGTCCATGTTGGTCTTGCCGAGCAGGACCACCCCGGCCTGGCGCAGCCGCCGGGTGATGGTGGCGTCGTACGGCGGCTGCCAGCCCTCCAGGATGCGCGACCCGCAGGTGGTCGGCATGTCGGTGGTGGTGAACACGTCCTTGAGGGCCAGCGGGACGCCCGGCCAGCGGGCCGAGCGGCTCGCCCGCCGCGCGGCGCTCGTCCACCGCCCGGGCGGCGGCCAGCGCCTGCTCCGGAGCCACGTGCAGGAACGCGTGGACCTGCGGCTCGACCGCCGCGATCCGGTCCAGGTGGGCCTGGGTCACCTCGACGGCGGACACCTCCCCGCCCGCCACCGCCGCGGCGATCTGGGCGGCGGTCAGCCGGGTCAGCTCGCTCTGCGCCATGGCTCAGTCCTCCGCCAGGATCCGCGGCACCCGGAACCGGCCCTGCTCGGCGGCGGGCGCGGCGGCCAGCGCCGCGCCCTGCGGCAGGCAGGGCGTCTCGATGTCGTCGCGGAACACGTTGACCACCGGCACCGCGTGCGTCATCGGCGGGATCCCCTCGGCGGCCACCTCCTGCACCCGGGCGACGGCGGTCAGGATGTCGTCCAGCTGCCCGGCGAAGTGGTCGAGCTCGGCGTCGGTCAGGGCCAGCCGGGCGAGCCGGGCCAGGTGCGCGACCTCGTCTCGGGTAATGGGCATGCAGGCCATCTTATGGGCCTGGCCCGGCCGCCCCGAACGGTTATACCGGAGGGGCGATCGGCGTGCGCTCGCGCGGCACCGCCGCCGGCCGGGGCTCTCCCGCTCGGCCAGCCAGGCGGTGGCCGACGCGGCGTTCAGCGGCCGGCTGAAGTACCAGCCCTGGGCGGCGGCGCAGCCCATGGCGGCCAGCTCGGCGGCCACCTCGGCCGACTCGACGCCCTCGGCCACGGCCCGGATGCCCAGCGCGCTGACCAGGTCGACGATCGACCGGACGATGACCTTGTCGTCGGCCGAGTGCAGCATCCGGCCGACGAAGGACGAGTCGATCTTCACCTCGCTGACCGGCAGCCGCTTGAGCCGGACCAGCGAGGAGTAGCCGGTGCCGAAGTCATCCAGGCTGAGCGAGACGCCCAGCCGGGCCAGCGCCTCGGCCGTGGCCACGGCGTGGGCCGGCTCGCTGGTCAGAACCCGCTCGTCGATCTCCAGCAGCAGCGCGCTGGCGGGCAGGCCGTGCCGGGCCAGGCCCCGGTCGATGCCCTCGGCCAGCCCGTTGTCGATCAGGTCGCGGGCGGACAGGTTGAGCGAGACCGGGACGCGCATGCCCGCCTTCCACCACAGCGCGGCCTGGCCCAGGGCCAGGTCCATGACCCGGGCGGTCAGCTCGCGCATCAGGTAGGACTGCTCGACCAGCGGGATGAACTCGTGCGGGACCAGCATCCCGCGCACCGGGTGACTGCCAGCGGACCAGCGCCTCCATGCCGGCGGTCCGCCGGTCGGCCAGGTACACCTTGGGCTGGTAGTGCAGTTCCAGCTCGCCCCGGTCCAGGCCCCGGCGCAGGTCGCCGAGCAGGGCCAGGCGGGCCGGGGAGTTGCGGTCGGAGTCGGCCACGTACCGCTCGACCCCGCTGCGCCGCTCCTTGGCCAGGTACATGGCCACGTCGGCGTGCTGGAGCAGCAGCTCGAAGCCGGTGGCGTCGTCGGGGTACAGCGCGATGCCGACGCTGGCCTCGATGTCGAACGACATGCCGTCCATCCGGATCGGCTCGGCGACGGCGGCCCGCAGCCGGGCGGCGACCTCGCGGGCGGCGGCGGCCTCCCGGACCGAGGGCAGCAGCACGGCGAACTCGTCGCCGCCGAGCCGGGCCACCATGTCGCCGGGGCGCACGCTGTGGGTCAGCCGGTGGGCCACGAAGCGCAGCAGCCGGTCCCCGACCGGATGCCCCAGGGTGTCGTTGACCTCCTTGAACCGGTCGAGGTCGAGGAGCAGGAAGCCGACCTTGGAGCCGGTCCGGGCGGCCTGGGCCAGCGCGTCGCTGGTCCGCCGGATCAGCAGCTTGCGGTTGGACAGCCCGGTCAGCTCGTCATGGCTGGCCTGGTGCTCGCGCTGCACGGACATGGCGGCGTTGACGTAGATGGCGGCCAGCGGGAACGCGAAGAGCAGCACCAGCAGCGCCGAGTGGGTGTTCATCACCACCGCCACCAGCGGCGCGGTGGCCAGCAGGACCAGGTTGACGAACGCCTGGTAGGGCAGCGCCGCCCGGAGCGTCTTGACCACCGGGGACCGGGCGTGCAGCGCGATGGCCACGCCGACCAGGACGAAGTTGACCGCGAAGTAGGCCGCCGCGGCGGGCAGCACCACGAACAGGTCGCGGCCGTTGGGGTCCCACGGCGAGGCGGGCGAGGGATGCAGCCCGAACGCCGCCAGCACCAGCCCGGCCGCGCCCAGGCTGAGCGTGACCTGGGCCGCGTTGAACGCCGACCGGCGCAGGGACTTGCGCTCGGCGACCCCCACGGCCAGCGTGGACACCGCGCGCAGCAGGATGGCGGCGGGCAGGCCCCAGTAGATCAGGACCGCGAAGCTGAACGTGACCGACGCCACCGGCGATTCCGGGCCGGACCGCCCGGGCGTGATGATCGGCCAGATCTCGCCGACCACGATCAGGGCCGCGAGCAGCCAGAACAGCGGGTGCCAGACCAGGCCGTCCAGCGCGCGGCGTCAGCCCGTGCAGGCCGAGCATGGCGGCAGCGAAGGCAACCGCGCCGGCCGTGGTCACCGTCGTCAGGTGAATCCACAGCGGCGAGCCGACCCGGGGACCGATGTCCCTCGTGTCGTTCGGATCCCTCATAGGCGAACCTCAACGCTGCAACCGATTGCGCCCCGAATGCCGGTGCCTGGCAACGATCGTACGGCCGGTGGCACACTTCCCGAAGCCAATTGCATACTATCCGTGACTACATGTCTTTCCGTAGGCATCCGGCCACCACTGGACCGGCAGGCTGGGCGGCCCGCGCCGGGGAGCTGATCCCGTCAGGCGTTGTCCGTGACCGCGACCGCGACAGCCGTCGCGGCATCCGTGCCCTCTGAGAGCAGCACGTCGAGGCCGCCCTCGTCCAGTACCGGCACGCCGAGGCTATGCGCCTTGTCCAGCTTTGACCCGGCATTTTCCCCCGCCACGACGAACCTGGTCTTCTTCGAGACCGACCCGGACACCTTGCCGCCCCGCTCCTCGATGGCCGCCGCGGCCTCCTCCCGGGTGCGGCCCGCCAGCGTGCCGGTCAGCACCACGGTAATCCCGGCCAGCGGCCCGGCCGTCGCGCCGGGGGGCGGCGGCACCCAGCCCTCCTGAGCGAGCTGGACGCCGCTGCGGCGCCACTTCTCCACGATCTCGGCGTGCCAGTCCACGGCGAACCAGTCCCGGACCGACCCGGCGATGGTCGGGCCGACGTCGGCCACGGCGGTGAGCGCCTCGGGCGGGGCGGCGGCGATCGCGTCGACCGAGCCGAACGCGGCGGCCAGGGCGCGGGCCGCGGTGGGGCCGACGTGCCGGATCGACAGCGCGACCAGGATCCGCCACAGCGGCCGGCTCCGGGCCTCGTCCAGGTTGCGGCGGAGCCGGGCCGCGTTGACGGTCAGGCTGCCCTGCTTGTTCACGAAGAACTCGGCTCCGCCCAGGGCCTCCTCGGTCAGCCCGAACAGGTCCCCCTCATCGCTGAGCAGCCCGGAGTCCAGCAGCGCCAGCGCCGCCTCGTAGCCCAGCACCTCGATGTCCAGGGCGCCCCGGCCGGCCAGGTGGAACAGCCGCTCCCGGAGCTGGGCCGGGCAGGACCGGGTGTTGGGGCAGCGCCAGTCGACCTCGCCCTCCTCCCGGGCCAGCGGCGTGTCGCAGGCCGGGCACCGGTCCGGGAACACGAACGCGTGCTCGTCCCCCGTGCGCAGGTCGGCCACCGGGCCGACCACCTCGGGGATCACGTCGCCGGCCTTGCGCAGCACGACCATGTCGCCGATCAGCACGCCCTTGCGGGCCACCTCGTCGGCGTTGTGCAGGGTGGCGTTGACCACGGTCGAGCCGCTGACCTTGACCGGCTCCATGACCGCGTACGGCGTGACCCGCCCGGTCCGGCCCACGTTGACCCGGATGTCCAGCAGCCGGGTGGTGACCTCCTGCGGCGGGTACTTGTAGGCGATGGCCCAGCGCGGCGCCCGGCTGGTCGCCCCCAGCTGGCGCTGGAGATCCAGCCGGTCGATCTTGACCACCACGCCGTCGATCTCGTACGGGGCGTCGTGGCGGTGCTCGCCGTAGCGGGCGATGTAGGCCCGGACCGCGTCCAGGTCGTCCACCACCTGGACCCGGTCGCTGACCGGCAGGCCCCACTCGCCCAGCCGCTGGTACCAGCCCGACTGGGTGTCCGGGGCGTCGTGGCCGACCGCCTCGGCCTCGCCCGGCCCGGGCATGCCCGCCTCGGCCGACCCGCCCGGCACGAACAGCCCGTGCACCAGCATGCCCAGCGGCCGGGTGGCGGTGACCCGGGGATCCTTCTGCCGCAGCGATCCGGCCGCGGAGTTGCGCGGGTTGGCGAATGGCGGCCGGCCCTCGCTGGTCAGCCGCTCGTTCAGCTCGTTGAAGGCCGCCACCGGCAGGAACACCTCGCCCCGCACCTCCAGCAGCGGCGGCCAGCCCGGCGCCGGCCAGCCGGGCCGGCACGGCGGCGATCGTCCGGATGTTGGGCGTCACGTCCTCGCCGGTCACGCCGTCGCCCCGGGTCGCCGCCCGGGCCAGCCGGCCGTCCCGGTAGACCAGCGCGATGGCCAGCCCGTCGATCTTCAGCTCGCACAGGTACGGCCCGGCCCCGCCCAGCCGCTCGGCCCGCGCCGCCCAGGCGTCCAGTTCCTCGGCCGAGAACGCGTTGTCCAGGCTGAGCAGCCGCTCCAGGTGCTCGACCGCGGCGAAGTCGGTGGAGATCGCGCCGGCCGACCTTCTGGGTCGGCGAGTCGGGCGTGCGCAGGTCCGGGAACCGCTCCTCCAGCCCCTCTAGCTCGCGCATGAGCTGGTCATACTCGGCATCGGAGACCAGCGGGGAGTCGAGCACGTAGTACCGGTAGATGTGCTCGGTCAGCTCGGCGGACAGGTCGGCGTGGCGGCGCCGCGCGTCCGGCGCGGCGTCGGGCACGTCCGGGACGTCCGCCCCGGGCACCTCGGCATCCGGGGTCTCGGTCACGCTGCCCTCCCCGTCATGCTGCCCTCCCCGTCATGACTGGGGCCTCCTCGATCAGCTCCGGGGCGATCCGGGCCGCCTCCCGGCAGTGCTCCAGCGCCAGCCGGGCGGCCTGCGGGGACACCCCGGCCAGCCCGCAGGCCGGGGTGAGCACGACCTGCGGGGCCAGCAGCCGCGAGTCCAGCGTCATCCGGCGCCACAGGCCGACCGCGGCGGCGGCGGTGTCGCGCGGCCGACCGCGGCGGGCGGTCCGCGCGGCCGGCGATGGCGGCCTGGTCGGCGGGCAGCGCGCCGATCAGCAGTCCCAGGCCGGCCTCGGCGATCTCGGCCACGGCATCCAGCTCGGCCTGCCGCAGCAGGGCCAGGTCGAAGCTGACCGCCCCCGCGCCCGCTTCCTTCATGAGGAGAAACGGAGGATTCCCGCGCGCAGCAATGCACGATGGCCAGCGCCGTGGTGGCCGACAGCACGGGCCGCAGCGCGTCGGCGGCGGCGGTCTCGTCCAGGGCGCGCACCGTGTTCAGCCCGCTGGCGGTGGGCACCTGCCCGGCCAGCACCGCAGGGCAGGGCGGGCTCGTCGACCTGGAGGACCACGGTAGCGCCGGGGATGCGGGCGCGGACCGCGGCCACGTGCCGGGCCACGCCCTCGGCCAGCGACGCGACCAGGTCCGCCACCGCGCCGGGGTCGGCCAGCGCCGGGTTCAGGCTGCGGGTCAGCTCGATCCGGGCGGCCAGCGTCAGCGGCCCGCACACCTGGATCTTGTACGGGCCGGCGAAGCCCTCGGCGGCCTCCTGGGCGGCGTCCAGGTCGAAGGCCAGGAAGCTCTCGGCCCGGCGCTGGTCGCGGCCCGGCCGCGCGGCGAACTTCCAGCCCCCCGGCGTGATCTCGACCGGCAGGTCCACCAGCAGGCTGGCGGTCCGCCCGATCATGTCCGCCCCCGGCCCGCGGCCGGGCAGCTCGGGCAGGTACGGGAAGTCAGGCAGCTCGCCCATGACGACGGCGCAGGCCTCGGCGGGGTCGGTGCCGGGCATCGAGCCGACCCCGGTGGCCGACCCGGCCGGCCACGGGAAGCCCGGCTCGGCCGCCACGGCGGCCGGGGAGTCACTGGTCACGCTCAGAGCCTAGTGCCGACCTGCGACATGCTCAGCGCGCTCAGCGCCGGGCGCTGGGCGGCGCTGATGGTGGCTGAGGCGAGCACCAGGTCAGCGTCGTAGAGGACGGCGGCCTGGCCGCGGGCTACGCCCCGGGCGGGGTCGTGCAGGGTGATCCGCAGCAGGCCGCCGTCGGGGGTGACCGTGGCGGGCAGCGGGGCGCCGTGGGCGCGTAGCTGGACCAGGCAGTCGAGCGGGCCGTCGGGGGCCGGGCAGCCGGACCAGACAGGGCGGGTGGCCTCGATCTCGGTGACGTCCAGGTCGTCGGCCGGGCCGACGGTGACCGCCCGGCTGACCGGCTCGATGTCCAGCACGTAGCGGGGGCGGCCGTCGGCGGCGGGGCGGTCCAGGCCCAGGCCCCGGCGCTGGCCCACGGTGAACCCGTAGCTGCCGTCGTGGCGGCCCAGGACGGTGCCGTCGGCGTCGACGATCGCGCCGGGGGCGGCGCCCAGCTGGCCGCGCAGGAAGCCGCGGGTGTCGCCGTCGGGGATGAAGCACACGTCGTGGCTGTCTGGCTTGTCGGCCACGGCCAGGCCGCGCGCGGCCGCCTCCTGGCGGACGTCGGACTTGCGGCTGGCTCCCAGCGGGAACAGGCCCGGTCCAGCTGGGCCGGGGTGAGCACGGCCAGCACGTAGGACTGGTCCTTGGCCGGGTCGGCGCTGCGCAGGAGCCGGCGGGTCGCGGGGGTGGCGGTTTCCGCGGGGGCCGGGTCGGGCGGGTTGAGGCGGGCGTAGTGGCCGGTGCAGACGGCGTCGAAGCCGAGGGCCAGCGCCCGGTCCAGCACCGCCGCGAACTTGATCTTCTCGTTGCAGCGCAGGCACGGGTTGGGGGTGTTGCCCCGGGCGTACTCGGCCACGAAGTCGGTCACGACGTCCTTGTGGAACCGCTCGGCCAGGTCCCAGACGTAGAACGGGATGCCGATCACGTCGGCGGCCCGGCGGGCGTCGCGGGCGTCCTCCAGCGTGCAGCAGCCCCGGGCGCCGGACCGGTACGAGCGGGGGTTGCCGGACAGGGCCAGGTGCACCCCGGTGACGTCGTGGCCGGCCGCGGCGGCCCGGGCGGCGGCCACGGCGGAGTCCACGCCGCCGGACATGGCGGCCAGCACGCGCAGCGAAGTCATGGCGTGATCAGGATATGCGGTGCCGGCGAGCCCCGTGCCTCAGCGAGCCCCGTGCCTCAGCGAGCCCCGTGCCTCAGCGAGCGCCGCCCGGCGAGCGCGGGCCACGGCCTCGCCGATGACCGCGCCGAGGGCGTCAACGTCGGCCTGGGTGCTGGAGTGGCCCAGGCAGAACCGCAGTGAGCCCCGCGCCCGGGCCTCGTCCGCGCCCATGGCCAGCAGCACGTGGCTGGGCTGGGCGATGCCGGCCGTGCAGGCCGACCCGGTGGAGCAGGCGATGTCCCGGGCGTCCAGCAGCATCAGCAGCGCGTCACCCTCGCAGCCGGGGAAGGAGAAGTGCGCGTTGCCGGGCAGCCGGGCCGGGCCGGGCGGCTCGCCGTTCAGCACGGCGTCCGGGACAGCGGCCGTGACCTGCGCGATCAGGTCGTCGCGCAGGGCGGCCAGCCGCTTGGCCTCGTCGGCCCGCCGCTCGAACGCGACCTGCACGGCGACGGCGAACGCGCGGATGGCCGGGGCGTCCAGGGTGCCGGAACGGACATCCCGCTCCTGGCCGCCGCCGTGCAGCACCGGGACCGGCTCGGCGCCCCGGGCCAGCAGCAGCGCCCCTACCCCGACCGGGCCGCCGATCTTGTGGGCGGTGATGGTCAGCGCGGTGGCGCCGCTGGCCGCCAGGCCGACCGGAAGCTGGCCGGCGGCCTGGACGGCGTCGCTGTGGAACGGCACTCCGAACTCGCGCGCGACGCTGGCCAGGGCGGCGATGGGCTGGACGGTGCCGACTTCGTTATTTGCCCACATGACGCTGGCGACGGCCACGCTGCCGGGGTCGGACTCGATCGCGGCGCGCAGGACGGCCGGGTCCAGGCGGCCCGTGGGCGAGACCGGCAGCCAGGTCACCTCGGCGCCCTCGTGCGCGGCCAGCCACTGGATGCTGTCCAGCACGGCGTGGTGCTCGGTGCGCGGGGCCAGTACCCGGCGGCGGCCGGGGTCCTCGGCCCGGCGCGCCCAGAACAGGCCCTTGATGGCCAGGTTGTCGGCCTCGGTGCCGCCGCTGGTGAACACCACCTCGCTGGGCCGGGCGTCGTAGACGGCGGCGATCTGCTCGCGAGACTCCTCCACCACGCGGCGCGCGCGGCGGCCCGCGTTGTGCAGGGAGGACGGGTTACCGAGCTGGCTGAGCTCCTCGGTCATGGCCGACAGGGCCTCGGGGACCAGCAGGCTGGTCGCCGCATGATCGAGATAGGCGTGCACGGTATCCAAGCCTATCCGCGACGGCGGGAATCCGGGCTGGCCAGCCGGGACCGGAACCCCCGGCTCAGCCCTGCGACCGCTTCTCGATCTCGTCGATCAGCTGCGGGACCACCTTGAACAGGTCCCCGACCACGCCGAAGTCGGCCAGTTCGAAGATCGGCGCCTCGGGGTCCTTGTTGACCACCATGATCGTCTTGGCGGTCTGCATGCCCGCCCGGTGCTGGATCGCGCCGGAGATGCCGCAGGCGATGTACAGCTGCGGGGAGACGGTCTTCCCGGTCTGGCCGACCTGGAACTGGTGCGGGTACCAGCCCGCGTCGGTGGCCGCCCGGGACGCGCCGACCGCCGCGCCCAGGGAGTCGGCCAGCCGCTCGATCAGCGCGAAGTTCTCGCCGCTGCCGACGCCCCGGCCGCCGGACACCACGATCGACGCCTCGGTCAGTTCCGGCCGCGCGCCGCGCTCCTGCTCGACCCGCCCGGTCACCTTCGCGCCCTTGGCCGCGTCGCTGACGGTGATGTCCACCGCCTCGACCTGCGCCGCCCCGGCCTCGGGGACCGCGCTGATGGCGTTGGGCCGGACGGCGATGATCGGCGTGCCCGCCCGGACCTTGGCCTCCACGGTGATGGCGCCGCCGAAGATCGACTGCTCGCCGGTCAGGGCGTCGCCCAGGCCGGTCACGTCGGTCAGCACGCCCGAGCCGGTCTTGACCGCCAGCCGGGCCGCCACCTCGCGGCCGTCCGGGGTCCCCGCCACCAGGACGGCGGCGGGCGAGACCCGCTCGATCAGCGCGGCCAGCAGCTCAGCCCGGGGAGCCACGACGTAGTCGTCGAAGTCGGGGCTGTCGGCCACGTAGACCTTGGCCGCGCCGAACTCGGCCAGCCGGTCGCGGGCCGCCTCGGCGCCGGAGCCGGCCCACACCGCGGCCGGCTCGCCGTGGGCGCGCGCCGCGGTCAGCATCTCTCCGGTGACCTTCTTGACCGTCTCGCCCGTGTGCTCGACCAGTACCAGGATCTCCGCCATCTGCGGCAGCCCTTTCCGTCAGCCCGTGCTCAGACAAAGCTGTGCTCAGGTAAACCAGTGCTCAGATGAACTTGCGGGCGACCAGGAACTCCGCCGCCTGGGCGCCGCCGTCGCCCTCGTCGGTCACGATCGTGCCGGCCTGGCGCGGCGGCCGGGCCGCCCAGCTGGCCACCTCGGTGCCGCTGGCGTCCAGGCCGACCTGCGCCGGGTCCAGGCCGAGGTCGGCCAGGCTGAGCGTCTCCACCGGCTTCTTCTTGGCCGCCATGATTCCCTTGAACGACGGGTAGCGGGGCTCGTTGATCTTCTCCACCACGCTGAGCACGGCCGGCAGGCTGGCCTCGACGGTGTCGTAGCCGTAGTCGGCCAGGCGGTTGATGGTGATGGCCGAGCCGTCGGTCTCCACCTTGGTGGCGTAGGACAGCTGGGGCAGGCCCAGCCGCTCGGCCAGCATCGCGGCCATGACCCCCATCCGCGCGTCGGTCGACTCCGAGCCCAGGATGACCAGGTCGAACTCGATCCGGCGCAGGGCCGCGGCGATGACCTCGGAGGTGACCAGGGCGTCCGAGCCGTGCAGGGCCGGGTCGGTGACGTGCACCGCCTTGTCCGCGCCCATGGACAGCATCTTGCGGATCGTCTCGGCCGCCTTCTCCGGGCCGACCGACAGGATGGTCACCTCGCCGCCGTGCGCCTCGGTCAGGCGCAGGCCCTCCTCGGTGGCGTACTCGTCCAGCTCGTTCGGCAGGGCGTCGGACGCGTCGCGATCCAGGGTGGCGTCGGACTGCCGGAGCGTGCGCTCCGAGCCCGTGTCGGGAACCTGCTTCACGCAGACGACGATGTTCATGATCGGCGGCCAGCCTCTCTCTGCGACGTGCCCTGCGGCCCCTGCTCAGCGCCCCGCAGGGGCTGCCGACAAGGGTAAAGCCTGTCAAACGCGGTCGGGTCCCCGGCCCTCGGGTGGGGCCAAACGATCCATCCCGGCGTTATCTTACTCATCAGTAAACCGAACGCGACTCAGTGGTAGAAGTGCCGTACCCCCGTTGCGTAAAGCGACACACCGGCCGCCGCGGCGGCGTCGATGGTGAGGCTGTCGCGGATCGACCCGCCGGGCTCGGCGACGGCCCGCACCCCGGCCTCGGCCAGCACCTCGAAGCCGTCGGGGAACGGGAAGTAGGCGTCGCTGGCCGCCACCGACCCGGCCGCCCGGTCACCCGCCCGGGCCACCGCCAGCCGGGCCGCGTCGACCCGGTTGACCTGGCCCATGCCGACCCCGACGCTGGCCCGGCCCGACGCCAGCAGGATCGCGTTGGACTTCACCGCCCGGCACGCCTTCCAGGCGAACGCCAGGTCGGCCAGCAGCTCGGCGGTGGCCGCCGGCCCGGCCGCCAGCTGCCAGCCCGCCGGGTCGTCGCCCGGCTCGGCCACCTGGTCCGCGGTCTGCATCAGCAGCCCGCCGCTGACCGGCCGCGACTCGACGGCCGGGCCGGGCGGCGGCGGCGCGCAGCGCAGCACCCGCAGGTTCTTGCGCCGGGCCAGGATGTCCAGGGCGGCGGGCTCGAAGTCCGGCGCGATCAGCACCTCGGTGAAGATCTCGGCGACCTGGGCGGCCAGCGCCTCGGTCACCGTGCCGTTGGCGGCGATCACCCCGCCGAAGGCCGACGCCGGGTCGCAGTCGTTGGCCCGCTCGTGGGCCTGGGCCAGGTCGGCGCCCAGCGCGATGCCGCACGGGTTGGCGTGCTTCATGATCGCCACGCACGGCTCGGCGAAGTCGAACGCGGCCCGCCGGGCGGCGTCGGCGTCCACGTAGTTGTTGTATGACATCGCCTTGCCGTGCAGCTGCTCGGCGCCCGCGATGCCAGCCACGGCTGTATTGCCAGCCACGGGGCCCGGCGCCACGAACAGGGCCGCGCGCTGGTGCGGGTTCTCGCCGTAGCGCAGCACCTCGCGGCGGGTCCACACGGCGGCGGTCACGTCTGGCCAGCCGGTGTCGGCGGCGACCTCGTCGGGGGCGTAGGCGGCGGCGAACCAGGACGCCACGGCGGCGTCGTAGGCGGCCGTGCGGGCGTAGGCCCGGGCCGCCAGGCGGCGGCGCTGGCCGACGGTGAAGCCGCCGTCGCGGGCCGCCTGGGCGACGTCCGGGTACAGGTCCGGGCTGGTCACGACGGCCACGCTGGCGTGGTTCTTGGCCGCCGCCCGGATCATGGCCGGGCCGCCGATGTCGATCTGCTCGACGCACTCCGCCGGGGCGGCCCCGCTGGCCACGGTGGCCTCGAACGGGTACAGGTTCACGACCAGCAACTCGAACGGCTCGATGCCCAGGCTCGGCTAGCTGCTCCCGGTGCCCGGCCACGGACTGGTCGGCCAGCAGGCCGGCGTGCACGCCCGGGTGCAGCGTCTTGACCCGCCCGCCCAGGCACTCGGGGAACCCGGTGACCCGCTCGACCGGCGTCACCGCGATCCCGGCCGCCTCGATAGCCGCCGCCGTGCTGCCGGTGGACACGATCTCCACGCCGGCCTCGTGCAGCGCCGCGGCCAGCCCGGCCAGCCCGCTCTTGTCGTAGACGCTGATCAGCGCCCGCCTGATCGCCACTTTGGTCAACGCCCGATCCTCACCTTCCGGCCCGCCTCGGCCCAGCCCTCGCGGACCATCCGGCCCACGGTCTCGACCAGCAGCGCGCGCTCCGACACCTTGATCCGCTCATGCAGCGCGGCCTCGTCGTCATCATCGTGCACGGCCACCGCGGCCTGGGCGATAACCGGCCCCGTATCGGTTCCCGGATCCACGATGAACACGGTGCACCCGGTCACCCGGACGCCGTAGTCCAGCGCGTCCCGGACGGCGTGCATGCCGGGGAAGGCGGGCAGCAGCGCCGGGTGGGTGTTGATCACCCGCCCGCCGAACTCGGCCAGGAACGCCGGCCCGAGCAGCTTCATGAACCCGGCCAGGACGATCAGGTCGGGTGCGTACCCGGCGCAGTCCGCGGCCAGCGCCGCGTCCCAGCCGGACCGGTCCGGGAAGTCCCGCACCCGCCGGGTGAACACCGGCACCCCGGCGGCCCGGGCGCGGTCGGTGGCCAGGATCCCGTCCCGGTCGGCGCCGACCGCCACCACCTGCCCGCCGTACCCGTCGGCGGCGCTGGCGTCCAGCAGCGCCTGCAGGTTGCTGCCCGACCCCGAGACCAGCACGACCACCCGTGAGTTACTGACGGCCCGGCTCCTTCGACAGTGCGGTCTTCAACAGTGCGGTCTTTACCAGGGAGTTCAGCCTACCGGGCGCCCCGGCGGCGGGGCGGGCCGCACGCGGCCGGCGGGGGCGGCACGCGGGTCAGGGCACTATGAGATAGTGCTGCGTCATCGGGGCGCCCGCAGCACCGGATCAGCCGCAGCGCCGGAGAGAGGAACCCATGCTGTCCGCCGACCAGACTCCGCCTGCTCCCCCGGACGGCGCGGACCCGCCGCCCGCGGGACGCCGCCGAAGCTGTTCTTCCCGGATGAGCCCGCGGTTCCGCCCCGGGCACGGCAGCCGCTCACCGGTCCCCCGCCGCTGCCGACGCCGCCCGCCCGCCCGGCGCAGCCGCCCGCGCAGCCTCCCCCGCCGCAGCCGCCCCCGCCGCAGCCGCAGCCGCCGTCAGCCGCGCCGCAGCCGCCGCCGGCCGACCGCGCCGCCGCGCCGCGACCTGCAGCACCGCGGGCTGGCCGCGGCGGTACTCGGCCTGATCAGCCTGTTCGCGCTGTCGGCGGCCAACCTGGTCGCGCACGCCCTGTACCTGGTGACGTTCGCCGTGGTGGTGGGCCTGATCGCGATCATGGCCGGGGCGTCGGCGTCCCGGCGGGCCGGCGAGGAGGAGACCGCCCGGCCGCGCGGGTCGCTGGCCGCGATCATCCTGGGGGTGCTGTCCATCGCGCTGTCCGCGCTGGTAGCCGTGGGCATCGTGTTCGCCAGCTCAGATCAGCGCCTACGAGCAGTGCTACAACACCGCGCCCACGGCCGCCGCTAAGCAGGCCTGCGCGCAGAAGTTCACCCAGTCGGTCCAGCGGCAGATCGAGAACGGCCGGTAGGCACCTGTCGGGCAGGACAGCTCGGCTAGGGCAGCTCGGCTAGGGCAGTGCCGAGGGCCGGGCGGCGCGGGCGGCGGGCGGTCGTCGGCATCGCCGGCCCACGGGTCGACGTAGATGGTGTGCCCGCCGTCCGGGTCGGCGCCAGGGCGGGGGCCGGGCGCCCGGGGCCGGGTCCCGGCCGGGGCCGGCCGGGACCCGGCCTACCCGCAGCCAGTTGGCCAGGCCGGCGGTGATCGCGCTGGCCACGCCGATCTCCAGCGCCGCGACCAGGGTCACCTGCCAGCCGGACGGGCCGACGGCGGCCAGCCGGCCATCACCGAGCGGGCCGCCGGAGAAGACGGCGGCCGCGCCGAGCACCACGCCCGCGGCGACGCCGCAGGCCAGCCCCCACAGCGGGGCGGCCTCCAGGCTGGGGGTGGGGGCGGCCCGGACCAGCAGCAGCCCGGCGGCGATGCCGGCCAGATACGGCAGGGCCAGCACGATGACGGCCAGCCACGGCGGCGTGCCGGCGTGGGCGCCCGGCGGCAGCGCGGCCAGCAGCGGCAGGCCCGGCAGCGGGCCGAGGGCGACGCCGGTCGGGGCCACGACCGTGCCGGCGCCGAACGCGAACCCGGGGCCGAGGGTGAACGCCACCGCCCACACGATCGCGTTGGGCACGTAGGCGACCTGGGTAACCAGCAGCAGCACCGAGCCGATGGCGCCGGGGGCCAGGCCGTCGCTGAGCGCGTCGTACTCGCTCAGGTGCGTGGCCAGGGACGCGCCCGCCAGCAACGCCCCGGCCACCGCCAGCACGCACAGGGCGCCGGTGACGCCGATGATGACCGACCGGGGCCGGTCCGGCAGCAGGGCGGTGAGCTGGCCCCACGGCGCCAGGGCGCGGGCGCCGCCCAGCCCGCCCGCCACCAGCGCCAGCAGGAACCCGCAGACCAGGGCCTGCGGTCCCGACGCGGCGGCCTGGGCCGACCGGCTGGCCACGGCCAGCGCCCACGCGACCAGGGCGTAGGGGACGGCCAGGGCCAGGGCGGCGTAGCCGACGTGACGCAGCCGGCGGACCCCGCCGGCCCGCACCACCCAGCGCCCGGCCCGCCACAGCAGCGCGCCGGGCAGCAGTACCAGGCCGAGCGGGAGCATGCCGATGCGGC
Source organism: uncultured Actinomycetota bacterium (assembly GCA_963731085.1). GTDB lineage: Bacteria > Actinomycetota > Actinomycetes > Streptosporangiales > Streptosporangiaceae > DASUBV01. Next base: position 378,248 of record CAVSUF010000012.1, on the reverse strand, counting down.
CCGAGCCGTGCAGCGCGAACCCGACGTGATGGCCGATCAGCCACAGCATGGCGGCGGTGCGCAGCACGCCGGTCAGGCCCAGCCCGGCGTGCGGGGCGGCGATCCAGCCGATCAGCACCAGCAGGGTGAGCACGGCCAGCCCGGCCCCGGCGGCCAGCAGGGCGGCCACCGCGCCGGACACCATCACCGGGTGGCCGATGCCAGCCCAGCCCGGTGCCGGGGCCGTCCCGGCGCCGCCGGCCGCAGCGGCGGGACGCGTTGCCGAGGTGGTCACCCCTCTACCCTGAGGGCTGCCCCGGCCCGGGGCGCGGAGGCGCGCCGGGCCGGGCGCGTAACGCCCGTAAGGGGCGGCTCAGCCGCGCAGGGTCTCCCGGACTAGCTGCGCGGTCTCGGTCGGCGTGCGGCCCACCCGGACCCCGACCTTCTCCAGCGCCTCCTTCTTGGCCTGCGCGGTGCCCGCCGAGCCGGAGATGATCGCGCCGGCGTGGCCCATGGTCTTGCCCTCCGGGGCGGTGAACCCGGCCACGTAGGCGACCACCGGCTTGGTCACGTTCTTCTCGATGAACGCGGCGGCCCGCTCCTCGGCGTCGCCGCCGATCTCGCCGATCATCACGATCGCGTCGGTCTCCGGGTCGTCCTGGAAGGCCCGCAGGCAGTCGATGTGCGTGGTGCCGATGATCGGGTCGCCGCCGATGCCCACGGCCGTGGAGAAGCCGATGTCGCGCAGCTCGTACATCATCTGGTAGGTCAGCGTGCCGGACTTGGAGACCAGGCCGATCCGGCCCTCGGTGGTGATGTCGGCCGGGATGATGCCCGCGTTGGACTTGCCGGGCGAGGCCACGCCGGGGCAGTTGGGGCCGATGATCCGGGTGGCGTTCCCGGCCTGGACGGCGTAGGCCCAGAAGACGGCGCTGTCGTGCACCGGCACGCCCTCGGTGATGACGATGACCAGCGGCATCCGCGCGTCGATGGCCTCGATCACGGCGGCCTTGGTGCCGGACTCCGGGACGAAGACCACGGACACGTCGGCGCCGGTCTCGGCCATCGCGTCGGCCACGGTGCCGAACACCGGCACCTGCTGGCCGGACAGCTCGATGGTCTGGCCGGCCTTGCGCGGGTTGGTGCCGCCGACTACCTGGCTGCCCGCGGCGATCATCCGGGCGCCGTGCTTGCGGCCCTCCGAGCCGGTGATGCCCTGCACGATGATCCGGCTGTCGCCGTTCAGGAAGATCGCCATGTCATGCTCCCGTCGGGGCCGCAGCGGCCAGCTCGGCGGCGCGCCGCGCCGCATCGTCCATCGTCGCCACCTGCTCGACGACGGGGATGCCCGCCTGGTCGAGGATGGCGCGGCCCTGCGCCGCGTTGTTGCCGTCCAGCCGCACCACGATCGGGTGCCGGACGGGCTCGCCGCGGTCGGCCAGCATCCCGATGGCGGTGACGATGCCATTGGCCACCGCGTCGCACGAGGTGATCCCGCCGAACACGTTCACCAGCACGCTGCGGACCGACGGGTCGGACAGCACGATGTCCAGGCCGTTGGCCATCACCTCGGCCGAGGCGCCGCCGCCGATGTCCAGGAAGTTGGCCGGCGCGACCCCGCCGAACGCCTCGCCCGCGTAGGCCACCACGTCCAGCGTGGACATGACCAGGCCGGCGCCGTTCCCGATGATGCCGACCTCGCCGTCCAGCTTGACGTAGTTGAGGTGCTTGGCCTTGGCCCGGGCCTCCAGCGGGTCGACCGCGGTCGGGTCGGCGTACTGCTCGTAGTTCTGCCGGAAGGCGGCGTTGTCGTCCAGGGTGACCTTGGCGTCCAGCGCCAGCACCTCGCCCTCGCCGGTCAGCACCAGCGGGTTGACCTCCGCCAGGGTGGCGTCCTCGTCGGTGAACACCGCCCACAGCCGCTCGGCCAGCGCGATGGCCCCGGCCCGGGCTTCCTCGGGCAGCCCGCCCGCGATGATGATCTCGGCCGCCTTGGCCGCGTCCACCCCGGTCAGCGGGCTGACCGGGATGCGGGCCAGCGCCTCGGGCTTGGTCCGGGCCACTTCCTCGATCTCCACGCCGCCCTCGACCGAGCACATGGCCAGGAACGTCCGCTCCGCCCGGTCGAGCAGGAACGACAGGTAGTACTCCTGGGCGATGTTGATGTCCTCGCCGACCAGCACCGTGTGAACGGTGTGACCCTTGATGTCCATGCCGAGGATGCGCGCGGCCTTCTCCTCCGCCTCCTCGGGAGAGGAGGCCAGCTTGACTCCGCCGGCCTTGCCGCGGCCGCCGACCTTCACCTGCGCCTTGATCACGACACCGGGCTTCCCGGCCGCGATGAACTCGGCGGCGATCGCGCGGGCCTCGGCCGGGGTGGAGGCAATCTTGCCCTGCTGAATCGGTACGCCGTAGTTGGCGAAGAGATCCTTCGCCTGATACTCAAAGAGGTCCACTCAACGCCGTCCTTCGTGATCGGCTGTGTTGCCGGCTGAGCCACCGCCGAGGGCCGGCCGCGCTGCGGGGGTGCCTGCAGGAGTGCTCGCTGCAGGAATGACTGCGCTCGCAGCCTAGTCCCGGCGGGCCCGGCGGGCGCGCCAGGGTCGCGTAAGCGGCCGGTTACCCGGAGCGGGCATTCCCCCGGGACCCCTGCGCCGCGGCGTTAGCTAGCCAGCGCTGTTGGGCGCGGTCGCCAGGGCCGAGCGGACCCAGTCCACGATCTCGGTGGTCGCCGCGCCCGGCGTGAAGATGGCGGCCACGCCCATCGCCTTGAGCTCGGCGATGTCGGCCTCGGGAATGATCCCGCCGCCGAACACCACGATGTCGGCGGCATCCCGCTCGGCCAGCAGTTCCAGCACCCGGCGGAACTGGGTCATGTGCGCGCCGGACAGCACCGACAGGCCGATCGCGTCGGCGTCCTCCTGCAGCGCGGCGGCCACGATCTGCTCCGGGGTCTGGTGCAGCCCGGTGTAGATCACCTCGACGCCCGCGTCGCGCAGCGCCCGGGCCACCACCTTGGCCCCCCGGTCGTGCCCGTCCAGCCCCGGCTTGGCGATGACCACGCGGATGTTGCTCATGCAGCTCATGGTAGGCCTGCCCGCCGCTCGCGCCACCTCATGGTGCCAGCGCTCCGTTCACGACCGTCCCGCCCAGAGTGGCCGCAACCATGATCGTGACCGTTTTTCCGGTTGTTTTTCCGGGCAATCGGTCGCGATCATGGTTTCAAGGCCTAAGCCGGCCAGGTGGCGAAGGCCCGGACTGGGAAGGTGCCGAAGCCGCCGACCTTGGGCGGAACGGCGGTGAACCGGAAGCCGGCGCCGGGCAGGGCGCCCAGCCCGGTCAGGTGCTCGCAGATGATCACGCCCGCATCCAGCAGCAGGGAGTGGGCGGGCCGGGCCGGGTCGTCGGTGTCATCGACGTTGGGCGCGTCGATCCCGACCAGCGCGGCGCCCGCGTCGGCGAGGCGGGCGGCGGCGGCCCTGGTCAGGAACGGGTACCCGGAGTGGTAGGCGTCGCTCCCCCAGCAGCGCGTCCCACCCGGTGCGCAGCAGCACCGCCCGGCCCGCCAGGTCGTAGGGCGCCAGCAGGTCCGGCTTGATGGCACAGCGCCCGGCCTCCGCCATCCCGGTCACGTCGACGACCACGCCGTCCAGGTCGGCCAGCCGGTCCAGGGACAGGCCGGCCAGGTCGGTGCCGTTCGGCAGCAGGTGCCGGGGACTGTCCAGGTAGGTGGAGGTGTTGCCGCACAGGGAGATCTCCCCGATGGCGAACGACACCCCGGGGGCGTACTGGCCCGGCGGCAGCCGGGCGCTGACCGACTGGGCCTGGATGCGCGGCACCGGGAAGCCCGGGATCGTGACCATGCCTTCCTCGATCACGTGACTGAGGTCGGCGTGCCGCAGCACAGCGCCGCCATCGGCCGCCGGGACCGGCCGCTTGTGCCGGTCGGGGAACACCCGCCGGGCGCTGATCCGCACCTCGTCGGCCATGAGCAGGCCCAGGTCCGCGACCAGGGCCGCGCCCAGCTCGGCGTCGCTGAGGTCCGGCCCGGCCACGTCGATCCGGAACCCCTCCCCGCGCAGGCTCCCCCCGTTGGCGAACGTGATGGCAAAGTCACACTCGGCCCGGTACTGCGGTTGCTCCGGCACACTCATGGGGCCATTCTTCGCCGGAGGGGTCGGGGGCGGCAGGCGCGAAGGAATCAGGATCCAGGGCGATGTTCATAGCTGTCGATGTGCACTACCTGGACAATGGCCTGGCCAGGGCGGCGATGGTCGCCGCGCCCGACCCGGCCTTCTCGGCGGTGGCGGGAACCCGGACCGTCACGGTCCCGGCGGGCGCGCCGTATCAGCCGGGCGAGTTCTACCGGCGCGAGCTGCCGCCGCTGCGGGCGGTCATCCCGGCGGATCGCCCGCTCGCGCTGATCGTGATCGATGGCTACGTGGACCTGGATCCGGATGGCCGACCGGGGCTGGGTGCGCACGTCCATGCCGAGTTCGGCGTCCCGGTCATCGGCGTGGCCAAGACGGCGTTCCGGACCGCGACGCACGCCGCCCGGGTGCTACGCGGTCAGTCCGCCCGGCCGCTGCACGTCACGGCGGCCGGGATAACCGTTGCCGACGCCGCGCGGATGGTGGCTGAGATGGCCGGGCAGTTCCGCCTGCCGGACGCGCTCAAGCTGGCTGACCGCCTGGCCCGGGGCATCGGTACCGCCTGAGATCAGGACGCCAGGGCCTCGGTGAGGGCGGCGACGTAGCGGGCCAGGTGGACGCCGGACGGGTCGTGGGTCGGGTTGACCTCGGTCAGGACCAGGCCGCCGAAGGACGGGGCGGCGCACAGGGCGGCCAGGCAGGCGGCGGCGGTGTCGAGGGTGACGCCGGATCCGTAGTGCGGGAAGTTGCCCAGCGGCAGGTCGGCGGAGTCGACGGTGTCGACATCGAAGTGGACGACGACGGGGCTGGCGCCGGCCACGGTCAGGTCGGTCAGGGCGCGGCGGGCGGCCATGACCGGGCTCTCGATCAGGACCGGGGCCTCCTGGAGGCGGACGCCAGACTCGGCCAGGAACCGGCGGCCGGCGTCGCTGGTCTCCCGCGGGTCGCCGCCGATCAGGGTCAGGCGGGACGGGTCGAGCAGCGGGCCCGGGCCGGCCAGTCCGGCTAGGCCGGGGGCGCCGTGGCCGAGCAGGTGGGCTACCACGGCGGAGTCGAGGATGCCGGAGGTGTCGCCCCCGAGGGCGCCGCTGAGGTCAGTGTCGCCGTCGACGTAGGCCAGTCCGACCTCGGAACGGGCGCGGCGGAAGCCGGCGATGACGCCCAGCGTGATCGTGCAGTCGCCGCCGAGGATCAGGGGCAGGCGGCCGGAGCCGGCCACGTCGGCGACGGCGTCGGCGACCTCGCGGGCGACCCGGGTCACGGCGGCCAGGTTGCGGTACGGGGCGCCTGGCCGGGTCGGCCTCGAACACCGCGCCGGGCAGGTCTCCGGCATCTACGACGTTCTCGCCCGCCGCCCGCAGCAGGATGACCAGGCCGGCCTCGCGCAGCGCGGCCGGGGCCCGCTCCTGGCCGGCGTGGTGCGCGCCCGCGCTGGTGGGCACGCCGATCACGGTCCAGTCCCGCACTGGCCCCTCCCCCCGGCCCGGCAGCGCCGGGCTACAGCTTCTCGATGGGGGCGTACCGCAGCACCAGGTGCTTGATGCCGTAGTCGCCGCCGAAGTCAATCTTGGCCTCCGGGTCGTCGCCCCGCCCCTCGACCGACAGGACCGTGCCCAGGCCGTAGGAGTCGTGGGTGACCCGGTCACCGGGAGACAGCGACGGCACCCGGCGGTTGCCCAGGGCCTGCACGCCGGGGCGGCTGGCCAGCCGCTCGGCGGCCGGATGGGCGGCGACGGCCTCGGACCGGCGCCACTCGACCAGGTGCTCGGGGACCTCGGACAGGAACCGGGACTGCTTGTGGTAGGCCGGGCGGCCGAACCAGGCCCGGGTGACCGCCCGGGTCAGGTACAGCCGCTGCTCCGCCCGGGTGATCCCGACGTAGGCCAGCCGGCGTTCCTCGGCCAGCTCGGTGTCATCGCCCATGGACCGCTCGTGCGGGAAGACGCCCTCCTCCAGGCCGGTCAGGAACACCACCGGGAACTCCAGGCCCTTCGCGGTGTGCAGGGTCATCAGCGTGACCTGGCCGCCGTGCTCGGCCCCCGCGGGGATCTGGTCGGCGTCGGCCACCAGCGACACCTGCTCCAGGAAGTCGGCCAGCGTGCCGTCCGGCACCCGGGCGTCGAACTCGCGGGCCACCGACACGAGCTCGTTCAGGTTCTCGATCCGGCCCTCGTCCTGCAGGTCGGTGGACGCCTGCAACTCGGCCACCAGGCCGCTCCTGTCGAGCACCGCCTCGGCCAGGTCACCCGCCGGGCCGGCGGACATCGCCCGCAGCCCGTCCATCAGGGCGTTGAACGCCTCGATGGCCTTCGCGGACCGGGTGGCCAGGCCGGGCACGTCGCCGGGCCGGGCCAGCGCCCGGGCGAACGTGGTCCGCTGCCGGGCGGCGTAGGCGGCCACGTACTCCTCGGCCCGCTCGCCGATGCCCCGCTTGGGGGTGTTCAGCACCCGGCGCAGCGACACCTCGTCGTCGGGGTTGGCGATCAGCCGCAGGTAGCCGAGCATGTCGCGGATCTCCCGCCGCTCGTAGAACCGGACCCCGCCGACCACCTTGTAGGGCAGGCCGGCCCGGATGAACACCTCCTCGAACACCCGGGACTGGGCGTTGGTCCGGTAGAACACGGCCACCTGACCGGGGGTGGCCAGGCCCTCATCGGACAGCCGGTCGACCTCCTCGGTCACGAACGCGGCCTCGTCGTGCTCGCTGTCGGCCACGTAGCCGGTGATCGGCGGGCCGTCGCCGGCGTCGGACCACAGGCTCTTCGGGACCCGGCCGGGGTTGCGGGACACCACGGCGTTGGCGGCGGCCAGGATGTTCTGGGTGGAGCGGTAGTTCTGCTCCAGCAGGATGACCCGGGCGCCGGCGAAGTCCCGCTCGAACTCCTCGATGTTGCGGATGGTGGCGCCGCGGAAGGCGTAGATCGACTGGTCGGCGTCGCCCACCACGACCAGCTCGGCGGGCGGGATCGGCTCGCCGTCCGGGGTCAGCAGGTCCGGGCCGGAGGCCGCCAGCGGGGTCCCGGCCAGCTCCCGGACCAGCACGTACTGGGCGTGGTTGGTGTCCTGGTACTCATCCACCATGACGTGCCGGAACCGGCTCCGGTACTCGGCCGCCACCTCGGGGAACGCCTGGAGCAGGTGCACCGTGACCATGATCAGGTCGTCGAAGTCCATCGCGCCGGCCGCGACCAGGCGGCGCTGGTACTCGCCGTAGGCCTGGGCCAGCGCCTTCTCCCGGAACCCGGACGCCCGGGCGGCCGTCGTCTCGTGGTCGATGAGCTCGTTCTTCAGGTTGGACACCTGGTGCGCCATGGCCCTGGGCGGGAAGTACTTGGCGTCCAGCTCGAGCTCGCGGCACACCATGGCCATCAGCCGCTGGGAGTCGGCCTGGTCGTAGATGGAGAACGAGGACGGGTAGCCGAACCGGTCGGCCTCCCGGCGCAGGATCCGGACGCAGGCGGCGTGGAAGGTCATCAGCCACATCGCCCGGGCGCGCGACCCGGTCATCACCTCGGCCCGGGCCGCCATCTCCCCGGCCGCCTTGTTGGTGAAGGTGATGGCCAGGATCTGGCGCGGCGGGACGTGCCGCTCGGCCAGCAGGTAGGCGATCCGGTGGGTGAGCACCCGGGTCTTGCCCGAGCCGGCCCCGCCACGATCAGCAGCGGGCCGCCCTCGTGCACGACGGCGGCTCGCTGCTGCGGGTTGAGGCCGGCCAGCAGGGCATCGGAATCGGGATCAACGGCCATCGCGGTCACCGGCCCAGCCTAGGCCGTGCCGCCGACAGCGGCAGTCAGTCCACGGCAGCCAGGTCCGGCGGCAGGTCAGCCACCAGGAGCAGTGGCAGGCCGCCCGGCCGCTGGCAGGCCGCCAGCATCGCCTCGTACTCGGCGTCGCCGGCGCGGGGGACCCTCGCAGGACTCGTAGTACTCGGCCAGGAAGCCGGCGACGAGCGCTCCGTCGACTCGCTCGGTATTCGGCGGCGCGTCGCGGCCGCCGAATACCATGAGCAGCAGGTGCGGCACCCGGCTGCCGGCGGCCAGGGCCCGCTGCGCGTAGGGGATGGGCAGGGTCCGGTCCCCATCCCGCTCGTATAGCCGGACCCGCGCTACGGGATCCCCGTAGGTGGTGTCGGCGTAGTAGCGGGGGTCCTCGACCTCGGCGACAATGAGGCGCGGCGCCAGGGCGGTGCAGGCGGCCCGCAGGGCGGCCAGCAGCCGCGAGGCGATGCCATGACCGCGGTAGGCCTCCGGCACGGCTATGTAGGAAAGCAGCAGCACCTGGCTGCGGGCGAACCAGTCGCAGACGATGCCGCCGACGATCGCGCCGCCGGGCGCCCGGGCGACCAGGGCCATGGTGGTGCCGTCGCGCAGGCCGCCGGAGAGGTCGCCAGGCGACACCAGCTCGTCAGGCCGGAAATGGTCCTGCAAGACGACCCGGTAGAAGTCCGCGACTCCGGCGTCGGCGGCGACGTCCAGGCTCGTGATCGTCACGGGCTCGATCACCCGGTAGCCCCCTTCCTGGCGGCGCGCCACTTCCCGGCGGCTCGCCACTTCCTCGCCGCGGCTCCCGGCTTCTTCGGGCGGTTCTTCGCTTCCTTCCGGCGGTGCAGCCACGGCAGGACGGCCAGGTAGATCACGGTGAGCAAGGCGGCAAGGAGGAAGACTGACTCCACCAGCAGAACCTGCCAGGAGCCGCCGATGCCGAGCCGCTGGAAGGAGCTAAAGCTCGACGAGTCCGTCAACGACAGGAAGTCGGCCACGCTGAACACGCCGAAGACCGCGATGACGGCCAGCAGCGCCTCCCGGCGGGCGGCCTCCTTGCGCTCGGCCGTGTCGCTGGCGCGCTGCCGGTCGTCGCGCCGCTGCTGCTCGTTGTCGCGCTGCTGCTGCATCCACTCCGACCACCAGTCCGCCAGCTGCTCGCTCGCCCGCAGCTGACCCTCCAGCTCGCGCTCCAGGCGGCTCACGTTGGCCGCCGCCAGCAGCGCGTCCAGGAACCGGCGGTGAGTATGGGCAGAGCACAGCTCCTCGGAGTTGATCTGGGCGAGGTGCTGGCGGATCTGGTACTCGACTCTGCGCAGTTCCAGCGCGTTGGCCGTGTTGCCGTGGACCTTGATTCGCTGCAGGCGCTGGCCCCACATCCGCAGCACGGGCGGCCAGGAGGCAGCGAACTGGGCCGCCTCCGGGTAGACGTCGCTCAGCCATGCGGGAGCCGCGACCAGGCCGAATACCGTCGTCTCCCCGGTCTGCACGAACCAGTCCCCGCTGAAGCCGATCTCCGGGACGGCCAGGATCATGGCCTGGGCGTCGGCCGGGTGGACCTGCTGCGGCGGAAACCGGACCCAGTCGGCCACGGTGGCGGACGCGCGATGGACCGAGCGGAGCAGCAGCCGCCCGCCCACCGACCGGTCAAGGGCGGCGGTGATGTCCCCGGCCTGATCGCCGAGTGGCCCGGCTGTCTTCAGCACGACGATCTCGTGCGGGATGCCACGGACGAAGTGTGATAGAGCGTCGCGGCTGTCGCCGCCCGAGCCTTTCGGCGCGTCCAGGGCGAGGGCAGCGCTCCGGATGGCGACGGCGGTGGCACGCACGATGTCCCGCGCGAACGTGCTGAGGTTGTCCCACTGGGCCGGCGGGCTGGAATCGGGCACGGTGACGAGCTCGCCGTAGGCATACGGGGTGCCGGCGCGCATGACCTGGTTCAGCCGCGGCGGCGACGGCCGGACCAGCGGCCGGTTGGCCTCGACACACAGGCAGAAGTTGCCCATCCAGTTCAGGTCCAGCCACGCGCGCCAGACAGTCGCGCTCGGGTCCGCGGTCGCATCCGCCCGGCCGATGGACAGCTTCACGTCGGGCAGGTCGATGCGGATGCCGCCGAACAGCGCGTCGTCGGCGCGGCCGGACTGGAACAGCTCGGTGTGCTCCAGCTCCTTTGGCTCGCGGATGGTTACCTGCTGCAGGCCCGCGCTGTTGAGCTCCTCCTGGATCCGGTCCCGGAGCAGGTCATTGCCTGGCTGCAGCAGCCTCGGCAGAGGTCCCGCGCTGGGCTTGCCGCCAGTATCGTCGTCGCTGTCTCGACCGGACCGGGCGTCCGTATCGACCGCGAACGGGAAGCAGTAACGGACCCAGGCGCGCTCCGGGATCAGCGTGGCCGGCGGCGGGTCGGTCTCGGCCTGTTCGGTGAGCGCCGCGATCTCGGCCACCATGTAGACCCACGGCTCGATCTCCGACCGAGGGCGCCCGTCTAGCCGGTCAGTCGTCGCTCGCAGACTGCGCAGCACCTCGGCGGCGCGCTTGCGCGCCCCGCCGCTGAAATCGATGGCCCGTAGCCCGGCCGGCAGGCCGGCGTGCGGCACGGCTCTCTGGAGCAGGTCCTCGAACTCGCCCATGAGCCCGGCCACTGCGACCAGCTGCTTGTAGTAGTCCCGCATCTGCCCGACGTAAGAGCTGATGCTATCCAGAGCGGCGCCGATGACTGCCCGCTCGGAATGGCCTTCCGGATTGCTGACGGCCAGTGCCTCGGCGAGCTTGCCCGCGACAGGGGACAGGAGGGCCTCGGTGTCGCCCGCGGCCTGGCGCAGCCCGGTGGCGCTGGCCAGGTTCATCTGGGCGAATACCGTCCCGTCGGCCTCCATCATGGCCGGTGCGGCGGCTGCGGCGCGCCAGGCCAGCCGTTGCCAGCCCGAGGGTGGTCCGGCCTCGTCGGGGAGGTCGCGGACGGCCTTGGCCACGACCTCGACGGTGCGGAAGGCCATCAGCCGGTCCCACAGCCAGAAGCAGTCCCACCACAGCTGCAGGAGCAGGAGCACCTGCCCAGCCGGGGCGAGCCCGGCACAGGCCCGGGCCAGGGTCTCCCGCAGCTTGGTGGTCTCGTCTTTCTTGCGGTCCTCCAGGTCGCGCTTCAGGTGGCTGGGCAAGTCCTTCTCGGGGTCCCAGGCGCCGACCTCGCTCTCCCCGAGTTTGCGGCTAATGCTCTCTAAGAGCGGCGCGAAGCCGGATCCCAGCGGCTGGCCGGGACTTCCTGGGCGCGGCTGCTGACCCATGATGACGTGCCAGAACCCGGCCGGCAGAGCTGGCTTCAGGGCCTCAGTGACGTTGTGAAACACGTCCCCATCGGGAAGCTCCCGGCCCTCGCCGTCCGGGTCCGGCAGCCACGGCTCCGGGGCCGCCGCCAGGGCGGTCATCGCGCGCCCGCCTGATCAGCGGCCAGCATCTCGTCGGCGGCGCGGCGCCCGGAGCGCAAGGCGCCCTCCATGTAGCCGTACCACGCGGGGGATGTCTCGGTGCCGGCCCAGTGGATCCGCCCGCACGGGACGCCTGCGGCGGCCCGTCGGCGGTCAGGCCGCCCGGCGGGTAGCTGGCCGAATAGCAGCCCTCGGTCCATTCCTCACCCTGCCAGTCCTGCACGACCAGGGCGCTGGGGCGGGCGGCGGCCGGTCCGAGCAGACGGCCCAGCGAGGCCCTAATCTCGGCGTCCCTGGCGGCCGGCCCCAGCCCGGTGAGGCGCCGGGCGGCGTCGGCCACGGCCAGGCCGACCAGGACGCCCGGCCCGCCGGGCGCGGTGTTGTCATAGGTGAGTCCCACCGCCTCGGTGGCGCTGATCGACTGGCCGCTGAGCCCGAGGCCGCGCCAGAACGGCTCCGGGTAGACGGCGTGGAACTTGATGCTGGCTGCCATCCGCCGCCCGGCCAGGAGCCGGGCGGTCGGCTCGGGCAGCACCGGCGCGTACGCGATCTTCGCGGCCAGCGGCGGGGGCACGCAGACGGCCACCCGGCGGCAGCGCACCGGGCCGGCCTCGGACGCCACCGTGACGCCCGTCGCGTCCTGGGTGATCGCGCTGACCGGGGCGCCCAGCCGCACCCGGCCGGGCAGCCGGGCAGCCAGCCGTACGGCGATCTCGTGCGTGCCCTCGCGCAGCTGGAACGTCTCGGCCAGCCGCAGGTGGCGCACCGGGCCGACCGACCGCAGGTCGAACAGGAGGCTGAGCACGGATGCCTCGCGGGGCTCAATGGCCGCGTTGCCGCGGATCATGGCGGCGGCCAGCCCGCGCGCCTGCGGGGTACGCAGGCGGGCGTCGATCCAGTCCGCGGCCGTGCGGCGGTCCCAGGCCAGCGCCCGGCGTGCCCGCCACGGGGCCGCCGGGTCGACCTGCCGAGCCATCAGCCGGACCGCGGCCGCTCCGGCGATTACCTCGGCCAGCGCCCGCGGCGGGAGCGGCGGCAGCCCTGGCCGGCCTCGGCGGATCTGGCCGTCAACCTGCCATAAGGCGTCGCCGCGCACGCCGCAACGGCGCACGTGCAGGCCTAACTCACGGATCCAGCGAAGTACCTCGCTCTGGCCGGGACCAACCCACTGGGCGCCCAGGTCCAGGACGGGCGGCCGGCCGCTCGCCGACGCCGGGATGGCGTCGGCCGGGGCCGACAGCACACGCCCGCCCACCCGGTCCCGGGCCTCCAGGACCGTGACGGCCGCGCCGGCGGCCCGCAGTGCGACGGCCGCGCTCAGCCCGGCCAGGCCGCCGCCGACGATCGCGAAGTCAGATCGCAGCCGGTCACCAACAGTCATCCCCCCACCACTCTTCCAGGATACCGGTGATACCGGGAAATATGCAGATCCTGCCTGCGGATCTTCCCGGGCATCCGGAACGCCACGCGGCAGGAGCCCGGCAAACTGGCGTATCCGAGACACCGGCGGAAGTTATCGCGGAAGGCCGGGAGCTAGGCCAGCCCGCCCGAAATGACCGGGGAGTGCCACGGACCGCCCACCCGGCGGGCGGCCCGGCGGCGGGTCTCTAATTTGTCTTCGACGAGCGTGGGCGTGGCCCGGGTCAGCGTCTGGCGCTTGAAGAACGGCGGCATGGAGATCCGCAGGTAGGCCCAGATGATCACGCCGATCAGGGTCGTGACGAAGACGATCACGAATACTCCGCCGACCTGCCAGTGCAGCCCGGGGATCGTGAACGTGGTGAAGCTGTTCCCAGTGTTGACGTCGTAGTCCAGCCACAGGCTCCAGGCGCCCAGGAACCACAGGATGAGGCCGCCGGCGCCGGGCAGGATGCCCTGCATCCACAGGTTGCGGGCGCTGGTCCGGAGGTTCCGGCGGTAGTACCAGAGCGCAGGCGAAGCCGGTCAGCCCGTAGTACGTGGCGATGAAGATGCCGCAGCTGGTCACGGCGTCGGCGATGACGTTGCCGCCGGAGATGTAGTTCATGCCTGTGTACAGCAGGATCGAGATGCCGCCCATGACCAGCGTGGACACGGTCGGGGTCAGGTGCCTGCGGTGCATCCGCGCGAACGACGGCGGCAGCGCCTTGTAGGTCGCCATGGACAGCGTGGTCCGCGCGGTGGGCAGGATCGTCGTCTGGGTCGACGCGGCCGCCGAGGAGAGCACCATCAGGATCAGCAGGTGGGACAGGACGCTGCCCAGTGTTCCGCCGCCAAATACGGAGGTGCCCAGGACCGACAGCACGTCGCCGGCGTTGTTCGGGTTGGCCAGGCCGATGCCCTTGGCGCCGATGCCGGAGAACGACTGCGCCGCGAAGATCACCAGTGCGTAGGTGACCAGCAGGATCAGGGTGGACAGGATGGCCGCCCGGCCCGGCGTCTTGGCCGGGTCCTTGGTCTCCTCGTTGACCGGACAGGGCGGTGTCCCAGCCCCAGTAGATGAACACCATCAGGATGACGCCGCCGGCGAACGCGCCGAACGGCAGGCCGAACGGGTTCAGCCAGCTGAGCTGGCGGGTGCAGCGAGACGGCCGGGTGGTGGCCGTGCCGACCCGGACCAGCGCGGTGACCGACAGCACCAGCAGCATGACGATCTCGATGGACAGCAGGGCCTTCTGGAAGTTGGCCGAGACCTCGATGCCGCGATAGCAGATGTAGGTCATCACCACGATCCAGGCAATGCCCGACCAGCAGCACGCAGCCGCTGGCCGGGTTGTCACCGATGCCGTTGGCGTTGAACAGCAGGAAGATGTACTGCCCGGCGACCTGGGCCAGGCTGGCCATGACCAGCACGTCGGCGGCCACGATGGCCCAGCCGCCGGCCCAGCCCGCGCCGGGGCCGAACGCCCGGGTGGCCCAGGTGAACGTGGTGCCGCAGTCCGGGTCGGCCTTGTTCAGCTCGCTGTAGCCGATCGAGGTCAGGATCATCGGCACGAACGCCAGGATGGCCACGATGGGCGCCTGCAGCCCGACGCCAGCGACCACGAAGCCGAGCGTCGCGGCGATGCTGTAGGCCGGGGCGACCGAGGCGGTCGCGATGACGGTGCTGGAGATCAGCCCCAGCGCGCCTGACTTCAGGCCCTTGTCCTGGCCCAGTTCCTGAACCTGCGGCTCGGTAGTCGCCATCGGCTACCCCTCCCGATTGTCCGCCAGTACGGGGTAGTACCCGTTAACGCAGCATCTGCCCCGCGGATGCGGATCGGGTAGTCAACCGCCATGGTCTTGCTTACCCGCGTGCAACGGTTCTAGCACTCATCTGCCTCGTTTGATCAACGATTTCAGTTGTAACAGGTAGGTATCGCTACTGGTCCCGTTGGTTCGCGAGCAGGCCCCGGACTAAGATCACCGCTATGCGCATCCTCCTGGTCGGCGCCGGCGGAGTCGGCACCGCGTTCGCCCGCATCGCCGCCCGCCGCGCGTTCGCCGACCTGGTGGTGGCCGACTACGACCTGGGCCGGGCGCAGCGCGCCGCCGCCGCCCGGGACTCCTGGCGGGCCGTCCGGCTGGACGCCCGGGACGAGGAGGCCACCCGCGCGCTGCTCCGCGAGCACGAGTGCGACGTGCTGATGAACGCCACCGACCCGCGGTTCGTCATGCCGCTGTTCCGGGCCGCGCTGGCCGCCCGGGTGCACTACCTGGACATGGCCATGTCGCTGTCGAGGCCCGACCCGGACGAGCCCTACGCCCGGACCGGGGTCAAGCTGGGCGACGAGCAGTTCGCCATGGAGCGGCAGTGGGCGGACTCCGGCCGCCTGGCGCTGGCCGGGATCGGGGTCGAGCCGGGCCTGTCCGACGTGTTCGCCCGGTACGCGGCGGACCGGCTGTTCCGCGAGATCGACGAGGTCGGGGTGCGGGACGGCGCCAACCTGGAGGTGGCCGGCCACGACTTCGCGCCGACGTTCTCGATCTGGACCACCATCGAGGAGTGCCTGAACCCGCCGGTCATCTGGGAGCAGGACCGGGGCTGGTACACCACCGCCCCGTTCTCCGAGCCGGAGACGTTCACCTTCCCGGCCGGGATCGGCCCGGTGGAGTGCGTCAACGTGGAGCACGAGGAGGTGCTGCTGGTGCCGCGCTGGGTGCGCGCCCGGCGGGTCACCTTCAAGTACGGCCTGGGCGAGGAGTTCATCGAGGTCCTGCGGGTCCTGCACAAGCTGGGCCTGGACCGGACCGACCCGGTCAGCGCCAGCGGGGCCAGCGTGTCCCCGCGCGACGTGGTGGCGGCCTGCCTGCCCGACCCGGCCACGCTGGGCGACAAGATGACCGGCGTCACCTGCGCGGGCACCTGGGTCACCGGGACCGGCACCGACGGCGCGCCGCGCGAGGTGTACCTGCACCACGTGGTGGACAACGCCTGGTCGATGGCCGAGTACGGGTCGCAGGCGGTGGTCTGGCAGACGGCGGTCAACCCGGTGGTGGCGCTGGAGCTGATCGACTCGGGCGCCTGGGCGGGGACGGGGGTGCTCGGCCCGGAGGCGCTGCCCCCGGAGCCGTTCCTCGACCTGCTCACCGACTACGGATCGCCGTGGGCGTGCGAGGAGCGCGTGCCCGGCTAGACCTAATTTTTGTCGAAACGGAGGCCTCAGGGTGGACGATCTGCGCAACTTCATCAACGGCCAGTGGACGGACATCTCCTACGACGCGAAGGCCGAGCTGATCGACCCGAGCACGGGCGAGGCCTTCGCCACCGCGCCGGTATCGCGCGCCGAGGAGGTCGATGCCGCGTTCGGCGCGGCCGCCAGCGCGTTCGAGGGCTGGCGGGACGCCACGCCGGGCGAGCGCAGCCTGGCCCTGCTGCGGATCGCCGACGCGATCGAGTCCCGCGCGGAGCAGCTCGTCGCCGCCGAGTCGCAGAACACCGGCAAGCCGATCGCGCTCACCCTGTCGGAGGAGATCCCGCCGATGGTGGACCAGATCCGGTTCTTCGCCGGGGCGGCGCGGGTGCTGGAGGGCCGCGCGGCCGGGGAGTACATGTCCGGCTTCACCTCGTTCATCCGGCGGGAGCCGGTCGGGGTCTGCGCGGCGGTGACGCCCTGGAACTACCCGATGATGATGGCCACCTGGAAGTGGGCGCCCGCGCTGGCCGCCGGGAACACGATGGTGCTGAAGCCGTCGGACACCACCCCGGCCTCCACGCTGCTGATGTGCGAGATCATGAGCGAGTTCCTGCCGCCGGGCGTGTTCAACGTGATCTGCGGCGACCGGGACACCGGCCGCCTGCTCGTCCAGCACCCGGTGCCGCAGATGGTCTCGATCACCGGCAGCGTCCGGGCCGGCAAGGAGGTGGCCGCCGCCGCGGCGGCCAGCCTCAAGCGGGTTCACCTGGAACTAGGCGGCAAGGCGCCGGTCATCGTGTTCGATGACGCCGACCCGGCCAAGGCGGCCGAGGCGATCGCGATCGCCGGGTACTTCAACGCCGGGCAGGACTGCACCGCCGCGACCCGGGTGCTGGCCGCGCCGGGGGTGCACGACGACTTCGTGGCGGCCCTGGTCGAGCAGGCCAGGAGCCAGACGGTGGCCGGGCCGGACGTGCCCGACGCCGACTTCGGCCCGCTCAACAACGCCAGCCAGCTCGAGCGGGTGTCGGGGTTCATCGAGCGCCTGCCCGACCACGCCCGGGTGCTGGCCGGCGGCCACCGCAGCGGCGACCGGGGCTACTTCTACGAGGCCAGCGTGGTGGACAGCCTGCGCCAGGACGACGAGATCGTCCAGAACGAGGTGTTCGGCCCGGTCATCACGGTGCAGCGGTTCAGCGACGAGGACGAGGCGGTCCGCTGGGCCAACGGCACCGAGTACGGCCTGGCCTCGTCGGTGTGGACGTCGGACCACGGCCGGGCCATGCGGGTGTCGCGCCGCCTGGACTTCGGCTGCGTCTGGATTAACACCCACATCCCGCTGGTGGCCGAGATGCCGCACGGCGGCTTCAAGCAGTCCGGCTACGGCAAGGACCTGTCCATGTACGGGTTCGAGGACTACACCCGGATCAAGCACGTCATGTCCGCCCTGGACTGACCTGGCGTGGTCCAGCGGGCCGCTGCGGCCGGTCCCGTAGGATCGGCGCGTGGCTAACTTGGGGCCGGACAGTGACGGGATCAGCCGCGTGCTGGTCATCAGCGCACATCCCGATGACGTGGATTTCGGCGTCGGCCGGAACCGTGGCGCTGTGGACCGACGCCGGGATCGAGGTCACCTACTGCATCGCCACCAGCGGCGAGGCCGGCGGCAGCGACCCGGCCGTGTCCCGGCCGGACATGGCCCGGCTGCGGCAGGCCGAGCAGACCGCCGCGGCCAAGACCGTCGGCGTGCGCGACCTGCACTTCCTCGGGTATCCCGACGGGCAGGTGGAGCCGACCCTGGGGCTGCGCCGGGACCTGGCCAGGATGATCCGGATCGCCCGCCCCGACCGCGTGGTTGCCAGTCGCCGGAGCGGTTCTACGCCCGGATCGGGGCCAGTCACCCCGACCACCGGGCCGTCGGGGCGGCCGCGCTGGACGCGGTCTACCCGGATTCCCGGAACCCGTTCGCGTTCCCGGACCTGCTGGCCGATGAGCACCTGGAGCCGTGGACGGTACCCCAGGTGTGGATCTCAGGCAGCCCGCAGCCGGACCACTTCGTGGACATCACCGGGGTGTTCGGCCGCAAGATGGCCGCGCTGGCCTGCCACGCCAGCCAGATCGCCGACCCGGCCCAGCTGCAGGAGCGGCTGCGGTGGATGGGCGGGCGGATCGCGGAGGCCGGCGGACTGCCCGAGGGGGTCCTCGCCGAGGGCTTCCAGGCTCTCCAGACCGGCTGACCGGAAACCGGCGTTTCGCCTGGTAGTCACCTAGGTACCTACGGTGGTGCCGAAGGGCCGACCGGCCTAGGTTTGGCCCCATGTGCACGTTGACCATGGGGACAGGAGTCAGCGCATGACGCGAATCAACGTAACGGTCGACGGAGTCGGTTACGTCGATCAGGTCGAGTCCCGGCTGCTGCTGGTGCATTACCTGCGCGAGCGGCTGGGCAAGACGGGCACGCCGGTCGGCTGCGATACCTCGAACTGCGGCGCCTGCACCGTGATGATGGACGGCCTGTCGGTGAAAAGCTGCTCGATCCTGGCCGTTCAGGCCGACGGAGCCGAGATCACCACGATCGAGGGCATGGCCGCGGGCGGCGACCTGCATCCCCTGCAGCGCGCCTTCCACGAGGAGCACGCTCTCCAGTGCGGCTACTGCACCCCCGGCATGATCATGGCGGCGGCGGACCTGCTGCGGGACAACCCGCGTCCCAGCGACACCGAGATACGCGAGGGGCTGGAGGGAAACCTCTGCCGTGCACGGGATATGAGAACATCGTCCGCGCGGTCCGGCGCGCGGCCCGCGAGGCGGGGGTGCAGGCATGACCGCCGTTGACGAGACTCAGGCCGCGTCGCCCGAACTGGGCCGGGCCGGCTCCGCAAGGAGGACGCCCGGCTCATCACCGGCCAGACCACCTGGACCGACAACATCCAGCTGCCCGGCCTGCTGCACATGGCCTTCGCCCGCAGCCCGTTCGCCCACGCCAGGATCACGAACGTCGACCTCAGCGCGGCGCGGGCCATGCCCGGCGTGATCGCCGTGTACAGCGGCCAGGACTTCAAGGACGAGCAGGGCAGCCTGCCGTGCGCCTGGCCGGTGACCGAGGACATCGTGATGCCGGCCCACCCGGCCATGGCGGTGGACGAGGTCCGGTACGTGGGCGAGGCGGTCGCCGTGGTCGTGGCCCGGGACCGGTACGCCGCCGCCGACGCGGTCGCCGCCGTCGACGTGGACTACGACCCGCTCCCGCCGGTGCTGGACATCCGCACCGCGCTGGACGACGACTCGCCGAAGGTGCACGAGGCGGGCAACAAGAGCTTCGAGTGGCCGTTCGCCGCGGGCGACCTGGACGCCGCGTTCCGCGATGCCCCGGTGGTGCTGGAGCGCAACTACCGCCAGCAGCGGCTGATCCCGTGCGCGATGGAGCCGCGCTCGGTGGTGGTGGCGCCGCTGGGCGATGAGTACACGATGTGGTCGGCCACCCAGATCCCGCACGTGCTGCGGTTCCTGCTGGCCGCGATCACCGGCATCCCGGAGCAGAACCTCCGCGTGATCGCCCCCGACGTGGGCGGCGGGTTCGGCTCCAAGCTGCAGGTCACCGCCGAGGAGGAACTGGCCCTGCTGATCGCCCGCAAGCTGCACAAGCCGGTCAAGTGGACCGAGACCCGCAGCGAGGGCAACCTGACCGTGCACCACGGCCGGGACCAGTGGCAGCGCATCAAGATCGCCGCCGACGCCGACGGCCGGGTCCGCGGCCTGTCGGTCGACCTGCTGGCCGACATGGGGGCCTACCTGATGCTGGTCACGCCGGGCGTGCCGCTGCTGGGCGCGTTCATGTTCAACTCCATCTACAAGATGGACGCCTACTCGTTCCGCTGCACCGGGGTGTTCACCACCAAGATGCCGACCGACGCCTACCGCGGCGCGGGCCGCCCGGAGGCCACCTTCGGGATCGAGCGGATCATGGACGACCTGGCCGCCGAGCTGGGCATGGACCCGCTGGAGCTACGCGAGCGGAACTGGATCAGGCACGAGGAGTTCCCGTTCACTACGATCGCCGGGCTGACCTACGACTCCGGCAATTACGAGGCGGCCACGGCCCGGGCCAAGGAGCTGTTCGGCTACGACGCGCTGCGGGCCGAGCAGGCCGAGCGCAACGCCCGCCAGCGACAAGGTCCGGCTGGGCATCGGCATCTCGACGTTCACCGAGATGTGCGGGCTGGCCCCGTCCCGGGTGCTGGGCTCGCTGGCCTACGGGGCGGGCGGCTGGGAGCACGCCTCCATCCGGATGCTGCCGACCGGCAAGGTCGAGGTGGTCACCGGGTCCAGCGCGCACGGCCAGGGTCACGAGACGGCCTGGAGCCAGATCGTCGCCGACCAGCTCGGGGTGCCGTTCGAGGACATCCGGGTGCTGCACGGCGACACCCAGATCGCGCCCAAGGGCATGGACACCTACGGCTCGCGGTCGCTGGCGGTCGGCGGCCTGGCCCTGGTCCAGGCGTGCGACAAGGTCATCGAGAAGGCCCGGATCGTGGCCTCCCAGATGCTGGAGGCCCCGCCGTCGGAGATCGAGTTCTCGGCCGGCACGTTCCGCGCCCGCGGCTCGGCCGGGCCGGGCACGACCATCCAGGAGATCGCCCTGGCCACGTTCGCGGCCCACGACCTGCCCGAGGGCGTGGAGCCGTCGCTGGACTCCGACGCCACCTACGACCCGGACAACTTCTCGTTCCCGCACGGCACCCACCTGTGCGCGACCGAGGTCGACACCGAGACCGGCATGCGTCACGATCCGCTCCTACGTGGCCGTGGACGACGTCGGCGTGGTGGTCAACCCGCTGATCGTCGAGGGCCAGGTGCACGGCGGCCTGGCCCAGGGCATCGCCCAGGCCCTGTACGAGGAGGGCGTCTACGACGACGACGGCAACCTGGTGACCACGACGCTGGCCGACTACCTGGTGCCGTCGGCCTCCGACCTGCCGTCCTACGTGACCGACCGGACCGAGAGCCCGGCGGCCAACCGGCTGGGGTCAAGGGCGTCGGCGAGGCGGGCACGATCGCGTCGACCCCGGCGGTGGTCAACTCGATCATCGACGCGCTGCGGCCGCTGGGCGTCACCGATGTCACCATGCCGTGCACGCCCGAGCGGGTGTGGCGGGCCATCCGACGCCGTGCGCGCGGCCAGTTCTGCGGCGCGCTCGATGGGGGTGCCGCATGATCCCGGCCAGCTTCGACTACGTCCGGCCGACCTCGCTGGACGAGGCCATCGCGCGCGCTGGCCGTCCGGCGGCGACGACGCCAAGGTCATCGCGGGCGGGCAGAGCCTGCTGCCGCTGCTGCGGCTGCGGCTGGCCTACCCGTCGCTGCTGGTCGACACCGGCGGCCTGGCCGACTGCGCGGCATCACCGACGCCGGCGAGCACCTGCGTCATCGGCGCCGGCGACCACGCACTACCAGGTCATGCACGACCCGCTGATCGACGCGGCACTGCGGCCTGCTGGCCCAGGCCACCGGCACGGTGGCCGACCCGGCGGTCCGGCACCGCGGCACGCTGGGCGGCTCGCTGGTCCACGCCGACCCGGCCGGCGACCTGCCCGCCGTGATCCTGGCCCTGGACGCCGTGCTGCTCGCCCGGGGCCCGGCGGGCGCGCGGGAGATCCCCGCCGCCGACTTCTTCGCCGACTACCTGACCACCGCCCTGGAGCCCGGCGAGATCCTGACCGGGGTCCGGGTGCCGAAACTCGGGCCTGGTTGGGGCTATCGTTACGAGAAGTTTCACCGAACCGCGCAGGCGTGGGCCACTGTCGGCGTCGCCGCGCTGGCGAGGCGCTCCGACGGCCACGTGGCCGAGGCCAGGATCGGGCTGACCAACATGGGCTCGGTGCCGATCCGGGCCACGGCCGCGGAGGCGGCCGCAGCGGGGGCCGAGGCCAGCGCGGACGCGCTGCGGGCTGCCGCGGCGAGCGCGGCCGAGGGAACGCAGCCACCGGCCGACCTGCACGGCGCGCCCGACTACCGGCGCCACCTCGCGCGGGTCCTGACCGGCCGGGCACTAGCAGCGGCGGCAGGAGTATGACAGATGGAGCTAAAGCACTCATTCACCGTTCCGGTTTCCCTTGACCGAGCGTGGGATGTGCTGCTGGACGTCGAGCGGGTGGCGACCTGCATGCCAGGCGCCACCCTCGACTCGGTCGACGGCGACGACATCACCGGCAAGATCAAGGTGAAGGTCGGGCCGATCACCCAGGTCTACGCCGGGAAGGCCGCACTTCACCCAGCGCGACCGGGAGGCCCGCGTCGTCACGCTGGAGGCATCCGGCAAGGAGACCCGCGGGCTCGGGCACCGCGTCGGCGTCGGTCCGCTCCGAGCTCACCGCCGACGGCCCGGAGCAGACCCAGGTCACCGTCGTCACCAGCCTGAACGTGACGGGCAAGGCGGCCCAGTTCGGCCGGGGCGTGCTGGCCGAGGTCAGCGGCAAGCTGGTCG
Organism: uncultured Actinomycetota bacterium; assembly: GCA_963731085.1. Classification (GTDB taxonomy): domain Bacteria; phylum Actinomycetota; class Actinomycetes; order Streptosporangiales; family Streptosporangiaceae; genus DASUBV01. The sequence continues at coordinate 355,856 of CAVSUF010000012.1, read as the reverse complement.
GCATCTTCGCCGGCAACCTGGCCAAGATGCTGGCCGCCGACGCCGGCCCGTCGCCCCGGATGACCCGGCGCAGCCGGCGCCGGCGACGGCCACGGCGGCCGGGACCGCGGACCTGGCCCAGGCCGGGGCCGGGGCGGCCAGCCTGGCCCTGCCCATCGAGGAACTGAACCTGCCGCTGCGGGCCTACAACAGCCTGCGCCGCGAGGGCGTGCACACGGTCGCCGACCTGGTCGCGCCGGACCCCGCAGCAGCTGCTGGCCATCGACAACATCGGCCCGGCGTCGGTCGAGGACATCCGCCAGCGCCTGGCCGACCGCGGCCTGTCCCTGGCGCAGCGGCCGCGGCGTCCCCGGCCGCCCAGGGCGAGCCCGGCCCGGACGCGACGGAGGGCGCGACGGATCCGCGCTCAGCGCCAACGGCTCGGGCGGCCCGGTGCCGGCCTTCCCGGCGCCCGCCCCGGCTCCGGCCCAGCCCGCCGCCCCGGCCGCCTGGCAGCCCGACGACGACGCGGTGGACCTGCTCAGCGTGGCCGGCCTGCCGGTGCTCAAGCGGGCCATCCCGGTCGCGGCGGGCCTGATCGCGGTGGCCGTCGTGGCCCTGCTCCGGCGCCGTCGCCGCCGCTGCCCGCGGCTAGCGCCGCCGCGGTTAACTCGCGCGGCGAAGCGGGTACCGGGGTGGGCGGAGAGCCTGGAGCTAGGGTGGTATTCGTGACGGCATTCCCCACCGACCGGACGTATGCGGAAGTCTCTGGACGCGGCGGACGAGCTGGCGCCCTTCCGGGACCGGTTCGTCCGCGATGACCGGGATCTGATCTACCTGAACGGCAACTCCCTGGGCCAGCTGCCGGTGCGCACCCAGGCCCGGATCGCCGATGTGGTGGACCAGGACTGGGGCGTCGGGCCTGGTCCGCTCCTGGGACAGCTGGACCGGCTTGCCCCGGGCAGGCGGGCGAGATGCTGGCCGAGCACCTGCTCGGCGCGGCACCCGGCCAGGTCCTGGTGTGCGACTCGGCCACGGTGAACCTGTACAAGCTGGCCACGGCGGCCCTGGACGCGCAGCGCGGCCGGGACGTGATCATCACCGACGACGACAACTTCCCGACCGACCGGTACGTGCTGGAGGGCATCGCCGCGGCAGCGCGGCTGCGAGCTGCGGGTGATCTCGACCGACATCGACGAGGGCCTGGACACCGCGACGCTGGCCGACGCGCTGGATGACCGGGTCGCGCTGGTCAGCCTGTCGCACGTGGCCTACCGCAGCGGCGCCATGCTGGACATGGCCGCCGTGACCGACGCTGGTCCACCGAGGCGGGCGGGCTGATGCTGTGGGACCTGTGCCACGCGGTCGGGCTCGGTCCCGGTCGAGCTGGACGCGGCGGGCGCCGACCTGGCCGTCGGCTGCACCTACAAGTACGTGAACGCCGGGCCGGGCGCGCCCGCCTTCCTGTACGTGCGCGAGGACCTGCAGCAGCGGCTCCGGCAGCCGATCTGGGGCTGGTTCGGGCAGCGGGACCAGTTCGCGATGGGCCCGCGCTATGACCCGGCGGCCGGGATCGACGCGTTCGCCACCGGCACGCCCGCAGATCATCGGGACGGTGGCGGTGGAGGAAGGCGCCCGGCTGCTCGGCGAGGCCGGGATAGACCGGCTGCGGGCCAAGAGCATGGCGCTGACCAGCTACCTGATCGGGCTGGCCGACGAGCTGGCTGACGCCGCTGGAGTACACGGTGGCCTCGCCCCGCGACGCCGCCCGCCGGGGCGGGCACGTGACGCTGCGCCATCCCGGAGGCGTTCCGGATCCGGCAGGCGCTGGAGCCGGGAGAAGATCCTCGTCGACTACCGCACGCCGGACCGGCTGCGGCTGGCCCCGGTGCCGATCACGACCAGCTTCGCCGACGTCTGGACGGGCCGTGGACGCCGACCCGCCAGATCGCGGCCGACAAGTCCTACGGCGACCTGCCGCCCGAGCCCGGGGGCTCGGGGACCAGCCGGACCGCCGCTACTCCCACTCGATGGTGCCGGGCGGCTTGCTGGTCACGTCGAGGACCACCCGGTTGACCTCGGGCACCTCGTTGGTGATCCGGGTCGAGATCGCCACCAGGACCTCGTCGGGCAGCCGCGCCCAGTCGGCGGTCATGGCGTCCTCGCTGGTCACCGGCCGGAGCACGACCGGATACCCGTAGCTGCGGCCGTCGCCCTGGACGCCGACCGACCGGACGTCGGCCAGCAGCACCACCGGGCACTGCCAGATCGCCCGGTCCAGCCCGGCCCGGGTCAGCTCGGCCCGGGCGATGACGTCGGCCGCCGCGACGATCCGCAGCCGCTCGGCGGTGACCTCGCCGACGATCCGGATGGCCAGGCCGGGGCCGGGGAACGGCTGCCGCCAGACGATCTCGGGGGGCAGCCCCAGCTCCAGGCCGACCTCGCGGACCTCGTCCTTGAACAGCGTCCGCAGCGGCTCGACCAGCTCGAAGCCCAGGTCCTCGGGCAGGCCGCCGACGTTGTGGTGGGACTTGATGTTGGCCGTCCCGCTGCCGCCGCCCGGACTCCACCACGTCCGGGTACAGCGTGCCCTGGACCAGGAACCGGACCTCCCCCGCGGCCTGGCCCTGGGCGCCCGGCTCCGCCGCGATCTCCGCGCGCCGCCTGCTCGAAGGCCCGGATGAACTCCCGCCCGATGATCTTCCGCTTGCTGCTCCGGGTCGGTCACCCCGGCCAGCGCGGCCAGGAACACCGGCGCGGCGTCGACCACCTTCAGATCCACCCCGGTGGCGGCCACGAAGTCCTTCTCGACCTGCTCGGCCTCGCCCGTCCGCAGCAGCCCGTGATCGACGAACACGCAGGTCAGCTGGTGACCCGATGGCCCGCTGGACGAGCGCCGCGGCGACCGCCGAGTCCACCCCGCCGGACAGCCCGCAGATCGCGCGGGCCGCCGCCGACCTGCTCGCGGATCCGGGCGACCTGCTCGTCGATGACGCCGCTCATCGTCCAGGTCGGCGTCGGCGCCCGGCCGCGGCCAGGAACCGGCGCAGCATGGTCATCCCGTGCTCGGTGTGCAGGACCTCGGGGTGGAACTGGACCCCGAACAGGCGGCGGGCCGGCGTCCTCGGCCACGGCCACGGGGTGGCCGTCGGTCCGCCCGGTCACGGTGAACCCCGGCGGGGCGACCGCGCAGGTGTCCCCGTGCGACATCCACACCTGCTGGCTGGGCGGGCAGGCCGGCCAGCAGCACCCCGCCCGCCTCCGGGGCGAACTTCGTCGCCGGGCTCGGCCGGGGCGGCGGCCAGCTCCAGGGTGGCCGCGCCGTACTCGCCGCCGCCGGTCCGCTGCCACGGTGCCGCCCAGCCCGGCCATCATGAGCTGGAAGCCGTAGCAGATGCCCAGCACCGGCACCCCGGCGGTGAGCAGGCCGTCCGGGGCCGGCGGCGCGCCGGGCGCGTAGACCGAGGACGGGCCGCCGGACAAGATGATCGCGGCGGGCTCCAGGGCCAGCATCTGCCGCCGTGGTCATCGTGCTCGGCACGATCTGGGAGTACACCTGGCACTCCCGGACCCGGCGCGCGATGAGCTGCGCGTACTGGGCGCCGAAGTCCACGACCAGGACCGGGCCGGACTCCTGGCCATGGGTCGCCGTCCTGGAGCACATCGCTGGCAGCCAGTCTAGTCGGCGCCGGCGCCGGCTCCCGGGCCGCGTCAGCGGCCACCGCGGCGGCCGCGCCGCCGCGGCCGGGCTCCTCGGGTCCGGCCCCGTTCGCCGGGTCCGGTCTTGCCGGGCGGGCCGGTGCCGGGCGGGCCGTACGGAGTGCCGGGCCGGGACAGTCGGCGCGGGCCGACCCGGACCCGGGCGATCCGGCGGCCGTCCAGCTGGGTCACGGTCAGCCGGCGGCCGGCCACCACGGCCGACTCCCCGCCGTCGGGCAGGTGGCCGAGGGCGGCCAGCAGGTAGCCGGCCACCGTCTCGTACGGCCCCTCGGGCAGCTCGATCCCGGTCTGCTCGGCGAACTCGTCCAGGTTGAGCAGGCCGTCCACCTCGACCTGGCCGCCGTGCAGCTGGCGCGGCCGGGCCTCGTCGGAGTCGTACTCGTCCTGGATGTCGCCGATCAGCTCCTCGACCAGGTCCTCCAGGGTGACGATGCCGGCCGTGCCGCCGTACTCGTCGACCACGATGGCCAGGTGCGCGCGGTCGCGCCGCATCTCCGACAGCGCCGACAGCACGGTCTTGCTGGTGGGCAGCAGCTTGACCGGCCGGCAGATCTCGCCGACCCGGCGGCCGGGCGTCTGCGTCCCGCCCGTCGAGCAGGTCCCGGGCGTGCACGAAGCCGATCACGTCGTCGTAGGACTCCTGGTAGACGGGGAAACGGGAGTGCCGGGCGTCGGAGGCGATCTCGGCGGCATCGGCCAGCGGCAGCGACGCGGGCAGGAACTCGACCTCGGTGCGGGGCACCAGGACCTCGCGGATCTGGCGCTTGCCGGCGTCGAACACCTCGCCCACGATGTGCCGCTCGTCGGCGCTGACAGGGCCTGGTGCCCGGCCACCAGGTCGCGCAGTTCCTCGTCGGTCATCACGCCGCGGCTGGCGCTCGGGTCCCCGCCGCAGCGCCCGGACCACCAGGTTGGTGCGCCGGGACAGCAGCCAGACCAGCGGGGTGGCCAGCGTGGCGATCCGGTCCACGCACCGGGGCGGCGAACTGGGCCACCCGCTCGGGGCGCTGCAGGGCCAGCCGCTTGGGCGCCAGCTCGCCGAAGATCAGGGTGAAGAACGAGATGATCAGGGTGACGAGATCAGCGACACGGCGCCTGCCGCGTCGGCCGGCAGCATCGGGACCAGCGCCTTCTTGAGCCGCCCGGCCAGCAGGTCGGCGCCGAACGCGCCGGACAGCAGGGTGGCCAGGGTGACGCCGATCTGGACCGCGGACAGGAACCGGTTCGGGTCCTGGGCCAGGCTTGGCCGCGCGCAGCCCGTGCTTGCCCTTGCCGGGCCAGCGCGCGGACCTGGCCCTCGCGGAGCGAGACCAGGGCCATCTCCGCGGCGGCGAAGAAGCCCCCGATCAGCACTACGGCCAGGACGAGGAGGATGTCCCAGCCGACGCCATTCACGTCTGGATCCCCAGCCTCAGTATCGGTGATCGCGCCAGTCTACGCAGCACAGCGCCGTCGAGCAGCGAGCCAGACGCGGCCTGGCACGTTACGATCTTGGCCGGAACGTCCGGATTCGGCCGAGGCGGCTCTGGCGGCCAGATGACGGTACTGCGCGAGGACGCGGCGGAACTCGCGGGTGAGCTGCGCGAACTGCGCCGGGCCGTGCACCGCGAGCCGGAGATCGGCCTGGACCTGCCCCGGACCCAGGAGAAGGTGCTGGCCGCCCTGGACGGGCTGCCGCTGGAGATCACGACCGGGCCGGCAGCTGACCTCGGTGACGGCGGTGCTGCGCGGCGGGCGCCCCGGCCCGGCGGTGCTGCTGCGCGGCGACATGGACGCGCTGCCGGTCACCGAGCAGACCGGCGTGCCGTTCGCCTCGGCAGGTCGACGGCGTCATGCACGCCTGCGGCCACGACCTGCACACGGCCATGCTGGCCGGCGCGGCCCGGCTGCTGTCCGCCCGCCAGGCCGAGCTGCCCGGCAGCGTGGTGTTCATGTTCCAGCCCGGCGAGGAGGGCGACGCCGGCGCCCGGATGATGATCGAGGAGGGCGTGCTGGACGCCGGCGGGGCCGCGCCCGGTGGCGGCCTACGGCCTGCACGTCGCGCTCCGCGCTGCTGCCCGCCGGGCTGTTCGCGGGCCGGCCCGGCGCCCATGCTGGCCGCCGCCGACCAGCTCGAGGTGACGGTCCGCGGGCCGGGGCGGGCACGCGTCCCGGCCGAGCGCTGGCCGCCGACCCGATCCCGGTCGCGTGCGAGATCGTGACGGCGCTGCAGACCCTGGTCACGCGGCGGTTCGACGTGTTCGACCCGGTCGTCATCACCGTCGGCAGCTTCCACGCCGGGCACCACCGACAACGTCATCCCCGACCACCGCCCGGCTCGAGGCCACCATCCGGTCCTTCTCGCCGGAGGCCCGGGCCGCTGGCCAGGGACGCGTCGCTGCGCCTGATCCGCGAGATCGCCGCGGCGCACGGCCTGAGCGCCGACGCCGAGTTCGTGGACGGGCTACCCGGTCACGGTCAACAACGCCGCCGAGCTGGAGTTCGCCGGCCAGGTCGATCGGCGAGACGCTGGGCGACGGAGCGGTTCATGATCGCCCCGAACCCGGTCACCGGGGCCGAGGACTTCTCCTTCGTGCTGGAGCAGGTGCCGGGCGCGTTCGTGTTCCTGGGCGCCTGCCCGCCGGACGCGGACCCGGCCACCGCCGCCGTACAACCACTCGCCCGAGGCGCGTGTTCGACGACAGCGTGCTGCCCGACGGCGCCGCCACGCTACGCCGAGCTGGCCATGCGCCGGCTGGCGGCCGGGCTGAGCGGCGGACTCAGGGCGCGAACGCGCCGGCGTCGGTCTGGCAGTTGGCGTTGCCGGTGATGCCGCCGAAGCTCTTGGCCAGGTTGCCCAGCGACGGCGCGGGCGAGGCCGAGCCGCTGCCGGGCTGGCGCCCGGCGCGGGCTAGCCGGGCCGCCGGGCTGCTGGGCCAGGGAGGTGAAGCTGGCCCCGAGGATGAGCTCCACGGTGCCCGCCGGGACGGCCGGGTCCTGGCGCAGCGTGACCCCGGTGACCTGGGCGGCCAGTGTCCGGGCGGCGGGCAGCTCGGCGGCCGACGGGTAGGCGACGACCGAGCCGGCCGAGGCCGGGGCGTCGCCCGTGCCCGCCAGCTGGAAGCCGCGGGCGGTCAGGCGTGCGCCGTGTCGGCGGCCAGGCCCGGCATGCCGGTGCTGTTCAGCACGGTGACCCGGACCTGGCGCGGGCGGCGACGGTCGGGCCGCCGTGCGCGGGCCGCTCTTGGGCAGCGCGACGTCGTGGGCGATGGCCGAGAACAGCTGGCCGTCCCCGGGCTGGACCAGCTCCACCTGGGCCGGGGCGGGCGGGTAGGGCTGGGTGACGGCCTCGATGAACTGGACGTTGTTGCTGGACAGGCCGCGGAAGCTCTCGGCGATCTGGAGCATGTCGGTCTGGGTCAGCCCGGCGTCGGTGGCGTAGATGGCCTGCGCGGCGTCATCGACCACCGGCAGCAGCCGGGTCGGGCTGGACAGCAGGCCGCTGCTGATGATCCCGCGGAGCATCTCGGCCAGCAGCAGGTCATCGCGGTCGATCCGCTTGAGGTCGCTGCCGTCGGCGATGCGTGTACCGGGCGCGCCAGAACTCCAGGAAGGTCAGGCCGTTGATGTGGTGCTCGCCGGCCGTGATGTTCAGCCCGGAGTTCGGGTCGGAGATGTTCTGCGGCACGCAGACGTTGACGCCGCCGACGTCGTCGACCACCTTGACCACGCCGGTGAACTCCAGCTGGATGAAGTGGTCGATGTGGATCCCGGTGACCTGCTCCACCGTCTTGTACAGGCACGACGGCCCGCCCTTGGACAGGGTCTGGTTGATCTGCACGCACCCCGTCGGGATCGGCGGCCTGGCCGCGCTAGCCGGGGCCGGCCGCGCAGGCGAACATCGGCACCATGGTGTCCCGCGGGATGTTCAGCACCACCGCGCCGTGGTGGCCGGGCGAGATGTGCACCACCATGATGGTGTCCGAGCAGCCGCAGCCCTCGCTCGCCGACGTGCAGGGTGGCCTGCTCGCTGCCGGGTCAGCCCGGCCCGGCTGTCGGAGCCGAAGACCAGGATGTTCATCGCGTTGTTGTACTTGGGCGGGCGGTTGCCCAGGCCGGACACCACGTCGTGGTGGATGCCGTCCCAGATCTCCCGGTACTTGGCGTAGCCGAACAGCCCGCCCGCGACCACGACCAGCACCAGGGCGCCGCTGACCCAGGCGACGATGACCGGGCCGGACGGGTGATGCCCGCGAAGGAGCCGGCGTCACCGGGCCGCCCGCACCGCGGCGGCCGCCTGCCTCCAGCGCGCATGAGCCCCCCGTCCAGCGCGACGCGAACCTCGACCAGCGGACGTGCCCATCGTATGCGGCGTTGATTCCTGGTCGCGGGCCATCCAGACGGATCGCCAGCGAACAGCCGGCCGGCATTTTGCCTGCTCCTGACGCCGGTGGCGGCACACCCGAGGACGGTGCGACCGCCACGCAGTGTCCGGGACTGCCTCGGCGCGGCCAGCGCGGGCCCGTTCTACAGGCTGGCGACGTCGGCCTGCTTGGCCCGGACCGCCTCGGCGGCCGCGCGCAGCCCGGCCAGCTCGGCTCGGTCAGCTCGCGCTCGACCACCCGGCGGATGCCGACCGACCCGATCTCGGCCTCGACGCCCAGGTAGACGCCCTCGATGCCGTACTGGCCGTCGACCCAGGCGCAGACCGGCATGACCGCGCCGGCGTCCTCCGCCACCGCCCGGGCCATCCGGGCCGCCGCCGCCGACGGCGCGTAATAGGCCGAGCCCGGTCTTGAGCAGGGCGACGATCTCCCCGCCGCCGTTGCGGGTCCGCTTGCACCAGCGCCTCGATGTCCTCGGCCGGCAGCAGGTCGGCCAGCGGCGTGCCGTTGACCGTGCAGGCCGACGGCACCGGGACCATGGTGTCGCCGTGCGAGCCCAGCGTCAGGGTCGTCACCGCGCCGACCGGCACGCCCAGGCGCTCGGCCACGAGTAGCTGAACCGGGCGGTGTCCAGCATGCCGGCCTGGCCCATGACCTGGCTGGTCGGGAACCCGGATACCTTGGCGGCCAGCGCGGTCATCTCGTCCAGCGGGTTGGACACCACGATCAGCACGGCGTCGGGCGCGTGCTTGACCACCTGCTCGGTGACGCCCCGGACGATCTTGGCGTTCACCCCGATCAGGTCCATCCGGCTCATCCCCGGCTTGCGCGGCCAGGCCGGCGGTGATCACCACGACGTCCGGAGCCGGCGATGGCCTCGTAGCCCTCCCCGGCCGGGCTGGTGGTCTGGCCGGTGACCTTGGTCTCGAATCCCTCGACCGGGACGCGACTGGTTCATGTCCAGGGCCAGCCCCTCGGGCCTGCCCTCGATGATGTCCGTCAGCACGACCTCGTCGAAGATGTCGTACTCGGCCAGTCGCTGCGCCGTGGTCGAGCCGTAGAACCCGGCTCCGACGACCGTTACCTTGCCTCTGCGGGCCATTCCGGTGCTCTCCTTCGGTTACGCCGGTACTGGGTGGTGCTGCTGATCGCGGTCAGGGCGGGGCTCACCGGGCCGCGGTCGCGCGCAGGTTGTCGTCCAGCGCGGCCAGGAACTGCTCGGTGGTCAGGTACGGCATGTCCCCGCCGACCAGGAGCGCCAGGTCCTTCGTCATCTTGCCGCTCAGGACCGTATCTACGCAGACCCGCTCAAGCGTGTCGGCGAACCCGGACACCTCCGGGGTCCCGTCCAGCTTGCCGCGGTGCGACAGGCCCCGGGTCCAGGCGAAGATCGAGGCGATCGGGTTGGTCGAGGTCGGCTTGCCCTGCTGGTGCTGGCGGTAGTGCCGGGTCACGGTGCCGTGGGCCGCCTCGGCCTCCACGGTCCGGCCGTCGGGGGTCATCAGCACGCTGGTCATCAGGCCGAGCGAGCCGAAGCCCTGGGCGACGATGTCGGACTCGACGTCGCCGTCGTAGTTCTTGCAGGCCCACACGATGCCGCCGTTGCCCTTGATGACCTGGGCCACCATGTCGTCGATCAGGCGGTGCTCGTAGGTCACGCCGACCTCTTCGAACTCGGCCTTGAACTCCGACTCGAAGACCTCGGCGAAGATGTCCTTGAACCGGCCGTCGTAGGCCTTGAGGATCGTGTTCTTGGTGGACAGGTACAGCGGGTAGCCGCGGTCCAGGGCGTACCGCATGGTGGCCCGGGCGAAGTCGCGGATCGAGTCGTCGAAGTTGTACATGCCCATGGCCACGCCGCCGCCGGCGAACCGGGCGACCTGCAGGTCGATCGGGGCCACGTCCTCGCCGCCGTCCGGGGTGTACGAGATCCGGACCTCGCCCGCGCCGGGTACCACGAAGTCGGTCGCCCGGTACTGGTCGCCGTGCGCGTGGCGGCCGATGATGATGGGCTGCGTCCAGCCCGGCACGAAGCGCGGGACGCTGGCCATCACGATCGGCTCGCGGAATACCACGCCGCCCAGGATGTTGCGGATCGTGCCGTTGGGCGACCTCCACATCCGCTTGAGGCCGAACTCGGTCACCCGGTCCTCGTCGGGGGTGATCGTGGCGCATTTCACGCCGACGCCGTACCGCTTGATGGCGTTCGCGGCATCGACGGTGACCTGGTCATCCGTGGCGTCGCGCTCCTGAATCGACAAGTCGTAGTACTTGAGGTCGACATCCAGGTACGGCAGGATCAGCTGGTCCTTGATGAACTGCCAGATAATCCTCGTCATCTCATCGCCGTCGAGTTCTACGACGGGATTCACTACCTTGATCTTGGACATGCCGCTGTTTTCCTTCCGCACGCCTGCGCCATTGCAATGGCGTTGTGTCCGGGCGGGGTTCCCTGCCCGCCGCTGTCCCGATACCGCCGCGCGGTGCCGGGCTGCCCGGAAGCCGGCCTGGGCTGACCAGGTCAGGCCGGAACCGGGAAGACCAATCCCGCGACCAGGAGGCCGACGCCCAGCGCGGCGAACGCGGCCGCGTCCACTAGTCTCCGCCGCGAGCCGAGCATTCCCGCCCGGCGCTCCGGCAGCACTAGCCTGGCCGTCGCGCCCGCCAGCAGGACGCCTGCCATCACCAAAGTACCGCCCCGCACATCCGGCTGACCGCCCCGCATCCACAGCAGGCCCAGGCCGATACCTCCTAGGACCGCCCAGTACGTAACCTGGCCGGGCCACCCCGGGGCCGGGCCGGCTGAGCCGGGGCCTGGTCAACCGGGCGGCGGGCGCCGCGCTCCGGGCGCCGGGCGGCGCGGTGGTGCCGGCTGGCGGCGGGGCGGGAGTGGGTCACCGGTCCGCCAGCGGGGTCCAGGTCAGGCCGATCTCACCGATGTACTCGCTGCCCGGCCGGATCAGCCGGTTGTCGGCCTGCTGCTCCAGCACGTGCGCGGCCCAGCCGGCCATCCGGGCGGCGGACAGCACCGGCGCGCGCCACTGCGGCGGAATGCCCAGGTAGTGGTAGGTGGTGGCGGCGTAGAAGTCGGCGTTCGGGTAGCCAGGCCCCGCTCGGCCTGGACGACCTCCTCGACGGCGAGCGCCATCCGGTGCCAGGTGTCGTCGCCCGCCGCGGCCAGCTCGGCCGACAGGTCGCGCAGCACCGTCGCCCGCGGGTCCTCGCCCCGGTACGCGCGGTGCCCGAAGCCGGTGATCCGCTCGCCCTGGCGCAGCCGGGCGCTGGCCTGCCCGGCGGCCGCCGCCACCGGGTCCCCGCTGGCCGACCGGGCCACCGTCAGGTCCTGCATGACCTGGCTGTTCGCGCCGCCGTGCAGCGGGCCGCCGAGCACGGCCACGGCCGCCGTGGCCGCCGCGGCCAGGCTGGCCCCGGTGGCCGCGCAGACCCGGGCCGCGAACGTGGCCGCGCTCATCACGTGGTCGGCGTGCAGCACCAGGCAGGCATCGAAGATCTCCGCCGCCCGGCCGCCCGGATGGGTGCCGGTGAGCTGGTACAGCAGGTTCCCGGCCAGGCCCAGGCCAGGGTCGGGCTCGGGCGCCCCCCGGCCGTCGCGGGCCGCCCGCACCGCCGCCACCAGGGCCGCCTGCCGCCCGGTGAGCCGGGCCGCGGCGCTCGCGTCATCGGCACCGGGGTCATCAGCACCGCGGGTCATCGGCGTTGGGGTCATCGGCACCGGCTAGCGAGGCCAGCGTGCGCAGGGCGGCCATGGGCGGCTGGGCGCGGGCCACGGCGTCCAGGCTGGCCCGGGTGACCGGGCCGAGCGCCTGGCCGGCGGCGAGGTCGGCGCGGTAGGCGGCCAGTTCGTCCCGGCCGGGCGGCGCGCCGCGCTGCAGCAGGCAGGCGACCTCCTCGAACGTCGCCGTCCCGGCCAGCTCGGTGACGTCGAAGCCGCGGTAGCAGCAGCCGCCCGGTCCGGCGGTCGACGTCGCTGACCGCCGTCGAGGCGACCACCACGTCCGCCAGTCCCCTGGACGGCTTTCCCGGCCATATGCATCCTCCCGGACGGCTCGATTCGGAAGTGTACTGGCGGGCACCCGGCCCGGCCACCGAACCCTCCTCCGGCAGCCCCCGGGGAGGCTGTACAAGCCGCCTCCCGGCAGGGTAGAAGGCGATGTCGGGGGGGTATCCCAGAAGTGACATATCGGTTGCTGTCACGACAGGCAGGAGAAGCGGTTATGGATGGCCCGTATATCCGGGTAGAGGAGAGCGGCGCGGTCGTCCGGCTGCAGCAGGAGGTGACCACGATCGGTCGCGGCAGGCACGTGGACGTCCAGCTAGCGGATCCCAGCGTCTCCATGCTGCACGCCGAGATCGTCCGCCGCGGACCCTACGCCTACGTCACCGACCTCGGCTTATCCCGCAACGGCACCCGGGTCAACGGCCGCCTGGTGGCGCGGCGGCTGCTGGCCGACGGCGACGTGGTGACGTTCGGCTCGGCCCGCTGCCGGATCGGCGGGGTGCCCGGCGAGGAGCTCAGCGCCGAGGCTGACCTGCGCCGCCCGGCTACCCCCGAGCTGACCCGGCGGGAACTCGACGTGGTCACCTCGCTGTGCCTGCCCGGCCCTGTCCGACGAGGCGTTCGTGGCCCCGGCCGCCGCCCGCGAGATCGCCGTCGACCTGGTCGTCACCGAGGCCGCGGTCAAGCAGCACCTGCTCCGGCTCTACCAGAAGCTGCGCATCCCCGAGGGACCGAACCGGCGGGTCCGGCTGGCCAACGAGGTAGTCGCGCTGGGGCTGGTCCGGCCGCTGCCGCCGGTCCTGCCCGACCGCCCGGGGACCCCGCCCGTGCCAGCCAGCACGGTGCCAGCCAACACGGTGCCAGCCAACACAGTGCCAGCCAACGCAGTGCCGGCGACAGTCCCGGCGGGCACCGTGCCGCCCCAGCCTGGCGCCCCGGACGCGCGAGGCCGACCCGGCCAGTACCCTCAGCCCGGCCAGCCCCCTCAGCCCGGTCAGCCCAGGAAGTTACTGACCGAGTTCAGGCTGGTCCGCCACTTGCTGAACAGGCCCGGCAGGCTCTTGAGGTCCCTGATCCAGGACAGCTGGGCGAAGTGCGGGCTGTAGTGGACGGCGGGCCAGATGAACGGGGGCAGCGAGATCGCCGCGGCGACCATGCCCAGCGCCAGCGCCGCCATCCCGATGAACACCACCGCCGCGCTCGGCCCGCTGCCGGTCACCGCCCCGAAGAACCGGCTCAGCGGGCGACGGGCAGCGGGCCGACCCCGGCCCCACGGCCGTAGCAGGTGACCAGTGCCCCGGCGGCGTAGCCCGGCCGCCCGGGTCGGGTTGCCGGGCACGGTGAGCAGCGCGATGGCGGCGGCCACGGCGGCGAACAGCAGTGCCAGCGGCAGCCGCAGCACCAGGTTGAGTGCCGAGCGCAGCACCGCCACCGGGGCGTACGCGACGGCCGCCACCGCGCCGGGGCCGGGCCTGCGGGCGCGCCGCAGCAGCAGCCGGGACGAGGTCAGGTCGGCCGATCGCAGCGCGACCAGGACGGCCAGGGCCACGCCGGTGCCGGCCACGGGCAGCAGCACGCTGACCGCCACCAGGCTGGCCATGACGGCCAGTACCAGCGCCGGCCGGCCGGAGCGGGCACGGTCAGCCGCGGCCGGGTAGGGCGCGCCGGGATGGCCTGGGCCTATCTGACCAGCACCTACCTGACCAGCACCCGCCTGACCGGGGCCAAACTGGCCCGGGGCGAGGCCGGCCTGGCCGACCCACGGCGCGGCGGGCGGGCCGGGTGCGGTCACCGGGGCGCCGGGCGGCGGGCCATAGCGCACCGGGGGCAGCAGGTCGGCGTAGTTGTCGCCCCGCCGGACCCCGGCCGGCGGGGCGGCCGGGAACCCGGCCCCGCCGATGGCGGGCGCGGCCAGGGTGCTGGCCGACGCGGGCGGGATCACGCCGGGCGGGACGGTCGCGGCCAGGTCGGGCACGAGGGCGGCCGGGTCGAGCATGGCGACCCGCTCGGCCAGTTCCGCCGCGACGGGCCGCCGGGCCGGATCGCGGGCCAGGGCGTGCAGCACCAGCGGCAGCAGCGGGGCGGGCATGGTGGCCAGGTCGGGCTGGCCGTTCACGATCCGGTAGAAGATGGCCTCGTAGGAGCCGGAGCCGAACGGCGGCCGCCCGGTGGCGGCGTAGGCCAGCGTGGCGGCCCAGGAGTGGACGTCGGCGGCCGGGCCGCTGGGGCTGCCCTCGATCACCTCGGGGGCCAGGTAGCCGGGCGTGCCCATGAGCATCCCGGTGGAGGTCAGCCGGGAGGAGTCCAGGGCCTGGGCGATGCCGAAGTCGATCACCACCGGCTCCCCGCTGACCAGCATGACGTTGCCGGGCTTGAGGTCGCGGTGCACGATGCCCGCGCCGTGCACCGCGGTCAGCGCGCAGGCCAGGCCGCGGGCCAGGCGGTGCAGCGACCGGCCGGTGAGCGGCCCCTCCTCGGCCACCAGGTCCTCGACCGTTCGGCCGGGCACGTACCGGGTCACGATGTAGGGCGGGTCGTGCTGCACGTTGGCGTCGATGACCTCGGCCACGAACGGGCTGTGCACCCGGCGCATGGTCTCGAACTCGCGGGTCAGCCGCCGCCGGGAGGTATCCCCGCCGGCCACCCCGTGGCGCAGCGCCTTGACCGCGACCAGGCGCAGCGCCGGGTCGGTGGCCAGGTACACCACGCCCATGCCGCCCTCGCCCAGCCGCTCGCGGAGGCGATACGGCCCGAGGCGCTCAGGAATCCCCTCCTCCGGCACGGCACCAGCCTACGGATGGATTGCCGTGCGCAGGAGCAGGGACGCCCCGGACGCGCGGATTGGCCCGGGCCGTTTTACCCCGTGCCCGGCTACCCGGTGCCGCCTACCCCGTGCCGCCGCCGGCCACCAGGCGGCGCAGCGCCTCGGCTGCCGCGGCGTTCTGCTCAGCGTGCGACATCAGTGCCCGGGCCAGTTCGGAGATCCACTGGCCGACCGGGACGGGCTGGCGGGACAGCACCACGCCGCGCACCTCCCGGCAGATCTCGGCGGCCGGCGCGCCGCGCTCCACGCCCAGGCTCATGACCCGGTCGCCGAGGCGGACGGTGACCTTGGCCACGGCGCCCTCGCGGCCGTGCCGCCGGTCGGCCAGGGACCGGCGCTCCCGTTCCACCGTGACGCAGCCCGGCGGCAGGGCATCGCCGAGGGAGTCGGTCAGCACCCGCGCGTAGATGGCCACGTCGGTGCTGTCGGCCCGCAGCGCCGCCATCAGCATGTCCAGGGACATGTCGTCGCCGCCCGGCAGGGCCACCTCATCGCCCGGCAAAGCTGGCCTTCCCCGGGCCGT
This sequence comes from uncultured Actinomycetota bacterium, assembly GCA_963731085.1. GTDB lineage: Bacteria > Actinomycetota > Actinomycetes > Streptosporangiales > Streptosporangiaceae > DASUBV01. The sequence continues at coordinate 340,428 of CAVSUF010000012.1, read as the reverse complement.
TCTCGACGAAGCTGCGCATGCCGTCCCGGGCGTCCTGCGTGGCGAACAGGCCGGCGAAGTGCAGTCGCTCGATCTCCAGGCCGGTAGCCAGGTCGGCGTCCAGCCCGTCGTCGATGGCCTGCTTGGCCGCGCGCAGCGCCACCGCCGGGCCGGCCGCGAACCGGGCGGCCAGCGCGACGCCCGCGTCCAGCACCCCGTCGTCCGGGACCACCTGGTCGACCAGGCCGATGGCCAGGGCCTCGGCCGCGCCGACGAACCGGCCGGTGAACACGATGTCCTTGGCCCTGGCCGGGCCGACTAGCCGGGGCAGGCGCTGGGTGCCGCCGGCGCCGGGGATGATGCCGAGCAGGATCTCGGGCTGGCCGACCCGGGCGCGTTCGCCGGCCACCCGGAAGTCGGCGCACAGGGCCAGTTCCAGGCCGCCGCCGAGGGCGTAGCCGGTGATGGCCGCCACCACCGGCTTGCCGATCCGGGCTATCGCGGTGAAGGAGTCCTGCAGCCGCCGGGACCGGGCCGCCATGTCGGCGTAGCTCAGCCCGGCCATCTCCTTGACGTCGGCGCCGGCCGCGAAGACCTTGCCCCGCCGTAGATGACCACGGCCCGGACCTGCGGGTCATCCGACACCTGGGCGGCCGCCGCGGCCAGGGCCGCCTGCACGCCGGAGTCCAGCGCGTTCATCGGCGGGCGGTCCAGCCGGATGACCGCGATCGGCGGACCCGGCCTCGCCCGGCGCCGCCTCGACGCGCACGAACTCGCTCATGCACCAGCTCTAGCGCCGGGCCGAGTGCCCGGTCTGCCCGGGCCGGAGTGACAGTCGTGCTCGCACGACGGGGACTCGCAGTCGCCGTGCCGCCCGGCACAGCCCCAGCAGGCAGGACGGGGACACGGTGAAGTTCAGCGCCACGGTGGCGCCCGGGCCGGCGCGGGCCGGGCCGGCGGTCGTCGCACTGGCGGGCAGCGCTCCGGCCGGCTGGTCGGCCAGCACCAGGTCCACGGCGTCGGCCAGCGCCCGGGCCGCGGGCAGCAGCCGGTCGGCCAGCACGGTGGCGGCCAGGCGGCTGAGCGCACGGCCGCCGCCGGGCGGGTCATGCAGGAACGCGGCGAAGGCATCTAAGCACGCCTGCTCCTCGGGCGACCGAGTGTGCTGACCGCGCCGCCAGCCGCGGGCCTGCCGTGGTCCGTCCAAGGTCAGCATCACTCCCATCGAGGCCCCCTTCGGACAGATCACGGATGTCGACCGTCGCGCAGCAACGTACTGCCAAGGATCGCGGATTTCCACAACTTCACGCGAAGTGTCGCCGGTCGTGAGGAGCTTCCGCGAGACTGGAAATTAGCCGCAAAGGCCCAGGTCAGCGGCTTAGGTGTGCAGCCCGGACAGTGCCCGCCGGGGACCAGGCGGGCACTGCGGAGCGGGCGGCGGATCACCAGCGGACACCAGGTGGCTAGCCGCCGCGGTGGCCGATTAGCAGGCCGGCCCGGCTAAGCCGCCGGGGGCGGCGTTCCCGCTCCCCCCGGCGGCCACGGCCAGGCGCGTCACTCCCCTGACGCGCGCGGCAGCGACACTCCCTGCCAGCCGTTGAGGAAGCTCCGCACCTCGCTCTCGCTGTAGCGCCGGTGCCCACCGGGGGTACGGATCGACGACAGCTTGCCTCCCCGTGCCCACCGGGTGACGGTCTTGGGGTCCACGCGAAGCATCGCGGCGACCTCGGCCGGGGTGAGCAGGCGGTTGTCCGGCTTGATCTGGGTTCGCACGACTGCGGTTCCTCTCCTCGCACACTCGGGGGTAGCGGCCAGTTAACTGAACGTGACGATACGTGAGCGTTACTGACCGAGAACGCTCAATCACAGGATGTCACACCCCCCTCGGATTTGCCGACCTTCCGGCTAACAGGGGAAGAAAATCTTCGCCTGGCGCGGAATGGCTTGTTAGCTGGACGCCGTACGCAGTCAGGCGGTTTACTCGCGCAGCGTGCCATGCTGGACACGCAATGTCGCAGTTAGGGCGCGGTTATGTCGCAGGAACCGTTACCGGAGGTAGGCGGCCGTGCAGCCGGAAGCCCAGCATGAAACGGGCGAAAAGGCAATCCCCGGGTCAGGGGGCCACTGAGATGACTACGCGGGATGACTACCGAAGGTCGCCGTTCACCATTCCGGCCGTCGCGGCCGGCACCGACACCAGGCCGAGCTCGGCCGGGCCGCTCAGCAGCGGGTGGGAGGGCAGCACCCGGACGGTGTAGCCGAACGGGCCCGGCTCGCCCAGCTCCGCCTCGCCCACGTAGCGGGCCGCGCCGTCGGGGGCCAGCCGCCCGTCCAGGGTCAGCGGCCGCCGCACCGGGCTGATGATCTCGTCGGAGTCGCCGGCCGGGCCGTAGACCACCTCGACGGTCACGTCGCCGGGGGTCAGGTCGCCCAGCGCGACGCTGGCCCGGATGGCCAGGCGGCCGCCCGGCACCAGGGCGCCGTCGTCGGCCTCGACGTGCTCGACCCGGACGCCGGGCCAGGCCGCCATCACGCGCTGCTTCCAGGCGGCCAGCTCGGCGCGCACTGCCCTCGGCCAGCCGGGCCGACGCCTGGCCGGCCGGGCGTACAGCCCGGTGACGTACTGGCGGACCATGCGGGTGGCCTGCGCCCGCGGCCCGAGCGTGCGCAGCGTGTGGGCCACCATCTCCAGCCAGCGCTGCGGCGCCTTGCGGTCCTCGCTGCTGGCGCCGACGCTGCCGTCGTAGAACAGCGGGGCGACCGACTGCCCGATCAGGTCATACAGGGCGGCGGCCTCCAGCTCGTCGCGGCGCTCGGGGTCGCTCACGCCGTCGGCCGACGGGATGGCCCAGCCGTTGGCGCCGTCGAACCACTCGTCCCACCAGCCGTCCAGCACCGACAGGTTGAGGCCGCCGTTCAGCGCCGACTTCATGCCCGAGGTGCCGCACGCCTCCAGCGGCCGCAGCGGGTTGTTCAGCCAGATGTCGCAGCCCTGGACCAGGGTCCGGGCCATGGCCATGTCGTAGTCGGGCAGGAACACGATCCGGTGCCGGACCCGCGGGTCGTCGGCGAACCTGCACCATCTGCTGGATCAGCATCTTGCCGCCCTCGTCGGCCGGGTGGGCCTTGCCGGCGATGACGATCTGCACCGGGCGGTCGGGGTCCAGCAGCAGCTCGGTGAGCCGGACCGGGTCGTGCAGCATCAGCGTCAGCCGCTTGTAGGACGGCACCCGGCGGGCGAACCCGATGGTCAGGATGCTCTCGTCCAGGACGCCGTCGACCCAGATCAGCTCGGCGTCGGAGGCGCCCCGCTGGCGCCAGGAGGCCCGCAGCCGATCCCGCGCCTCCGCCACCAGCCGGGCGCGCAGGACCCGGCGGATCTCCCAGACCCGGTCCGGGTCGGCCGCCACCCGCTCCCAGGACGCGGCGTCGTCGGCCAGGTCGCTGGACGCCCCCGCGGCCGCCTGGCCGCCCTGGGCCAGGCCCAGGATCTCCGGCGCGACCCAGGTCGGGGCGTGCACGCCGTTGGTGACCGAGCCGATCGGCACCTCGGCGGTGTCGAAGCCGGGCCACAGGCCGGTGAACATCTCCCGGCTGACCTGGCCGTGCAGCATGCTCACGCCGTTGACCCGCTGGGCCAGCCGCATGCCCATGACGGCCATGTTGAAGACCTCGGGGTCGCCGCCGGGGAACGTCTCGGCGCCGAGGCCCAGCACCCGCTCGGGCGGCAGCGTCCCGGTCTCGGCCTGGCCGCCGAACTGGCGCCGGACCAGGTCGGCCGGGAACCGGTCGATGCCGGCCGGGACCGGGGTGTGGGTGGTGAAGACGGTGCCCGCCCGGGTCAGCTCCAGCGCCTCGTCGAAGCCCAGGCCGCGCTCGATGTACTCGCGGATCCGCTCCACCCCGAGGAAGCCGGCGTGCCCCTCGTTGGTGTGGAAGACATCGGGCTCGGCGGTGCCCGGTGGCGGCGCAGTAGGCCCGCACCGCCCGCACCCCGCCGATGCCGAGCAGCAGTTCCTGGCGCAGCCGGTGCTCGGTGCCGCCGCCGTACAGCCGGTCGGTCACCTCGCGCAGGGCGGGCTCGTTCTCCTCCACGTAGGAGTCCAGCAGCAGCAGCGGCACGCGGCCGACCTGGGCGATCCAGACCTGGGCGGCCAGCGCCGCCTGGGCCGCCAGCGCCGCCCGTCGGCCAGGCGCGACCCAGATCCGGACCGGGGCGCCGGACGCGTCCCGCAGCAGGGTCAGCGGCAGCCCGTTGGGGTCGCTGGCCGGGTACCGCTCGGCCTGCCAGCCCTCGGCCGACAGCGACTGGGTGAAGTACCCGTGCCGGTACAGCAGGCCGACGCCGATCAGCGGGACGCCCAGGTCGCTGGCCGCCTTCAGGTGGTCGCCGGCCAGGATGCCCAGCCCGCCGGAGTACTGCGGCAGCGCCGCGGTGATGCCGTACTCGGGCGAGAAGTAGGCGACACCGCCGCCGGCAGCCCGTCGCCCTGGGCCTGGTACCAGCGCGGGCCGGCCAGGTAGTCGCGGAGGTCATCCGACGGCGTCGCCGAGCCGCCGCAGGAACTTGCGGTCGGCGGCCAGCCGGGCCAGCCGCTCCTGCGGCACCCGGGCCAGCAGCGCGACCGGCTCGCGGCCCGCCCGCTCCCAGGCGCCGGGGTCGATGGCGGCGAACACGTCGCGCGTCTCCGCATGCCATGACCAGCGCAGGTTCAGCATCAGGCCGCGCAGCGGGGCCAGCTGCTCGGGCAGGACCGGGTTGATCGTGAATCGGCGGATGGCTCTCACGTGCAGTGACCCTAACGCCCGTCGATACCTAGCGTGAACCAGGCCGGCGATCCGGCGGGCGATCCGCGTCTCCGGGACCGGATTGTTGCGGGGACGGCCGGGTGCACTTTCGGGCATCCGCCCGGCTTTGCCGCGCCCGCGGCGGGTAGCTTCTGATCGTGATCGGCAGAATCCCCATCCTTGACGTCCAGCCCGTCGTCCAGTGCGGGCAGTACCCGGCCAAGGCCGTCCCCGGCGAGGCGGTGCTCAGGTCACCGCCACCGTGTTCCGCGAGGGGCACGAGATGCTGGGCGCGGGCGTGGTCCTGCGAGACCCGCGGCGGCGTCACCCGGCCCCTGGTCCTGATGCGCGAGCTGGCGCCCGGCTCCGATCACTACGGCGCCGAGGCGGCGCCGGACGGCGAGGGCCTGTGGCACTTCCGGGTCGAGGCCTGGGGCGACCCGGTCGCGCGCTGGTACCGCGACGCGGGCATCAAGCTGCCGATCGGCCAGGACACCGCGCTGATGCTGGCCGAGGGGGCGCTGCTGCTGCGCCGGGCGGCCCGCAGCATCCGGCTGCCGCTGCCCACCACCCCGGCCCAGGTGCACGCGGCCCGGGCGGCCCGGGTGGTGCTCGGCGACGCCGCCCGGCTGCTGGGCGATGACCGGGTCCCGCCGCTGGAGCGGCTGGCCCTGGTGTCCGCGCCCGCAGGTCACCGACGTGCTGCGCCGGTTCCCGCTGCGTGACCTGGTGACCCGGTCGAGGTACTGCCCGCTCATCGTGGCTCGCGAGCGGGCGCTGTACGGGGCGTGGTACGAGCTGTTCCCGCGCTCGGAGGGCGCCCGGGTCGAGCCCGGCCGGCTCCGGCCGCCGGAGTCGGGCACGCTGAAGACGGCCGCGGGCCGGCTGGACGCGGTGGCCGAGATGGGCTTCGACGTCGTGTACCTGCCGCCGGTCCACCCGATCGGCCGGGTGAACCGCAAGGGCGCCAACAACACCCTGACCGCCGGCGAGGGCGACCCCGGCTCGCCGTGGGCCATCGGCTCGGCCGACGGCGGCCACGACGCCATCCACCCCGACCTGGGCACCATGGCCGACTTCGACGCGTTCGTGGCCCGCGCGCGGGGAGCTCGGCCTGGAGGTGGCCATGGACCTGGCGCTGCAGACGGCGCCGGATCACCCGTGGGTCACCGAGCACCCGGAATGGTTCACCACCCGGGCCGACGGCACGATCGCCTACGCCGAGAACCCGCCCAAGAAATACCAGGACATCTACCCGCTGAACTTCGATAACGACCCGGCCGGGATCTACGCCGAGGTGCGGCGGGTGGTCCGGCACTGGATGGATCACGGCGTCCGGATCTTCCGGGTCGACAACCCGCACACCAAGCCGCTGCCGTTCTGGGAGAAGGCTGCTGGCCGAGGTGGCGCGCACCGACCCGGACGTGATTTTCCTGGCCGAGGCCTTTACCCGGCCAGCCATGATGCGCGCCCTGGCCACCATCGGGTTCCACCAGTCCTATACCTACTTCACCTGGCGCAATGACCGGGCCGAGCTCACCGAGTACCTGCAGGAGCTGGCCGGGCCGGCCGTCGGCCTACATGCGCCCGAATTTCTTCGTCAATACGCCCGACATCCTGAGCGAGTACCTGGCCCACGCGGGCCTGCCCGCCTTCCGGGTCCGCGCCGTGCTGGCCGCCATGCTGGTCCCGTCCTGGGGCGTCTACGCGGGCTTCGAGCTGGGCGAGAACGTCCCGCTGGTGCCGGGCAGCGAGGAGTACCTGGACTCGGAGAAGTACGCCTACCGGCCGCGCGACTGGGACCGGGCGCGTCAGCTGGGGCTGAGCCTGGCCCCGTTCCTGACCCGGCTCAATGCCATCCGGCGCGCCCACCCGGCCCTGCACCAGCTACGCAACCTGCGGTTCCACTACCCCGACCAGCCCGAGATCCTGTGCTTCTCCAAGCGCCGGGTCTCGCCCGGAGCGGCTCAGCGGGGATACCGTGATCGTGGTGGTCAACCTCGATCCCAACCAGCCGCGGGAGGCGACGTCTGGCTGGACGGAGACGCCCTCGGCCTTGATCGCCGCCGCGGGCTTCGCCGTCACCGATGAGCTAACCGGCGAGCAGTACCGGTGGGGACAGGCGAACTACGTGCGGCTGGATCCGGCTGCGGCGCCCGCGCATATTCTCGCCTGTCTCCTATTAACGGCCGCGTAGCGTAACGGACGCGTAACTCGGCCACCGTCGCGTCACGGTCAGTGCTACCGTCACGCTGCGCCAGCCAGGCGGACAGGCAGCAGTCCAGCGAAAGCAGCAGGAGAACTGCGTGATGCAGCCCACGCATGAAGGACCAGCCCGGGTCGCAGCTACCCGCGCTGCGTCCCGGTCCGGGTGCCGTCCCGGCCGAGCCGGTGCCTGATTCCTTCTCGTTTGAGAAGCCCCGCGACCCGCAGTGGTACAAGCGGGCCGTCTTTTATGAGGTCCTGATCCGCGGCTTCCAGGACGCCTCCGGCGACGGCACCGGCGACCTGCGGGGCCTGATCTCCCGCCTGGACTACCTGCAGTGGCTGGGCATCGACTGCATCTGGCTGCTGCCGATCTACAACTCCCCGCTGCGCGACGGCGGCTACGACATCTCCGACTTCACCGCGATCCTGCCCGACTACGGCACGATCGGGGACTTCGTCGAGCTGGTCGAGGCAGGCCCACGAGCGCGGCATCCGGGTCATCGCCGACCTGGTCATCAACCACACCAGCGAGCCGCACCCGTGGTTCCAGGCGTCCCGCTCGGACCCGGACGGCCCGTTCGGCGACTTCTACGTCTGGTCCGACACCGACGACCGGTACCCCGACGCCCGGATCATCTTCGTCGACACCGAGCAGTCCAACTGGACCTTCGACCAGGTCCGGGGCCAGTACTACTGGCACCGGTTCTTCTCCCACCAGCCCGACCTGAACTACGAGAACCCGCAGGTCCAGGACGCCATCCTGGAGGTGCTGCGGTTCTGGCTGGACCTGGGCATCGACGGCTTCCGGCTGGACGCGGTGCCCTACCTGTACGAGCGCGAGGGCACCAACTGCGAGAACCTGAAGGAGACGCACGAGTACCTGAAGCGGATCCGGTCCGAGATCGACCGGCTGTACCCCGACCGGGTGCTGCTGGCCGAGGCCAACCAGTGGCCGAGCGACGTGGTCGAGTACTTCGGCGACGCCAGCGTCGGCGGCGACGAGTGCCACATGGCCTTCCACTTCCCGCTCATGCCGCGCATCTTCATGGCCGTCCGCCGCGAGCAGCGCTACCCGATCTCGGAGATCCTGGCCCAGACCCCGCCGATCCCGTCGGGCTGCCAGTGGGGCATCTTCCTGCGCAACCACGACGAGCTGACGCTCGAGATGGTCACCGACGACGAGCGTGACTACATGTACGCCGAGTACGCCCGCGACCCGCGGATGAAGGCCAACATCGGCATCCGGCGCCGCCTGGCCCCGCTGCTGGACAACGACCGCAACCAGCTGGAGCTGTTCACCGCGCTGCTGCTGTCGCTGCCCGGCTCGCCGGTGCTGTACTACGGCGACGAGATCGGCATGGGCGACAACATCTGGCTGGGCGACCGGGACGGCGTCCGCACGCCGATGCAGTGGACCCCGGACCGCAACGCCGGGCTTCAGCCGGACCGACCCGGCCCGGCTGTACCTGCCGGTGCTGATGGACCCGATCTACGGCTTCCAGGCGCTGAACGTCGAGGCCCAGGAGAAGAGCCCCGGCTCGCTGCTGCACTGGACCCGGCGGATGATCGAGATCCGCAAGCGGCACCCGGTCTTCGCCCTGGGCATCTACGAGGAGCTGGGCTCGTCCAACCCCAGCGTCCTGGCCTTCGTCCGGGAGACGGCAGGATCAGTCGGCGAGCGGGGCCGACCGGATGCTCTGCGTTAATAATCTGTCGAGATTTCCGCAGCCGGTCGAGCTGGACCTGAGCCGGTTTGAGGGTTCGGTCCCGGTGGAGGCATGGGCGGCGTCCGCTTCCCGCCCATCGGGGAGCTGAACTACCTGCTGACCCTGCCGGGGCACGGCTTCTACTGGTTCGTGCTGCAGCCGCCGGCCGACTGAAGGTATCGCCGGGCGTCCCCGCTGGCTGGCGGCCAGGTAAGAGCAGTGTCACCCCCTGGCTACTGAACCAGAAGCTTTACTCGGGCGTAAAGAGATACCCATGGAAAATACTGCAAAGCAGACACATCGTGCGCCGGCCAACCCAGCGCCGGGCCGCGCTCGATGCTCGCGCCGAGGCTGGCCGGAGCCGCCCTGCTCGTCGCCACCGCAGGGATCCACCTAGATCTCTACGTGACGGGCTACAAGGCCATACCGACCATCGGGGTGCTGTTCCTGCTGCAGATCGTCGCCGGCTTCGTGCTGGCCGCGGGGGTGCTGGTCACGCGGCGCGGCGGTCGGGGCACGCGGCGGCGTTCCTGGGCGCGGGGTACGCGACTCAGCACCCTGCTCGGGTACCTGGTCACCGTCTGGATCGGCCTGTTCGGCTTCCAGGAGGTCCGGACCACGGCCGGCCTGGTGGCCGGCGTGATCGAGGTGGCGGCGTTCGGCATCCTGCTGTACATCGCGGCGGCCGGGCTGCCCGGACAGCGGGCCGCTGGCTCCCGCTGCACCGGCTGCGGGCCGCCTGCCCGGCGGGCACTCGGCGGCCATCTCCGCGATGTCGGCGGTGGCGATTATCGTGCTGGTCATCTCGCTGGCCACGGCGACGACCGCGTCCTCGGGCACGTCGGTAGCCGACCAGGCCAACAGCGGCGCGCCGGCCGGGCTGCACATGACGATGAAGAACTACAAGTTCTTCCCGGCCAACCCCGTCGTCACACCGGGCGAGAAGGTCGAGGTGACCAACCTGGACATTGCCCCGCACTCGGTCACCGGCGGCATCCCGCCCAAGACCTCCGGCCTGTTCACCACGCCGCTGCTGGCCCTGAACAAGACGGGGTTCTTCATCGCCCCCAAGAAGCCCGGCCGGTACCCGTTCTTCTGCCTCGTGCATCACTTCATGGTGGGCATGCTCATCGTCAAGTAACGCCCTAGGATGATCCTCCGGAAAGCTGGTTCTGCCGTTTGACACATCTGTAACAGAACGTGATGGTTCGCCGCGGGTCCCTGGGGGACTACTAGCTAGTCGGGACTTCGGGGAAAGGAGCGAGCGCGGCGATGACCGTCGACCCCCTGGCAGGCCTGCTCACGAGGTGGCTCCCCGGGCAGCGCTGGTACGCGGGCCGGGCGGCCCGGTCAGCGGCCTCGAGCTGACGACGGACATCACGCTCGTTCCGGGCGATCCGGAGCTCCGGCACCTGATCGTCACCGTTGGTTCAGGTGCCCGGTACCAGCTGCTGGTCGGACTGCGCCGTCAGGTCCCCGATGAGCTGTCCCACGCGGTCATCGGGGAGCTGCCGGGCGGGGTCACCGCCTACGACGCGCTGCACGACCCCGAGCTGTCCGGCTTCCTGCTGCGTGGCATCGCCGAGCAGCAGGTGGCCGGCCCGCTGGAGTTCCGGCGCGAGCCGGGGGTGCCGTTCGGCACCTGGGCGGGCAGCCGGGTCATCGCCGCCGAGCAGAGCAACACCAGCGTGGTGTTCGGCGAGGCGGCCATCCTCAAGGTGCTGCGGCGGCTGTTCCCCGGCGCCAACCCGGACCTGGAAGTGGCCGGGGCGCTGGCCCGGCTGGGCTCGGTGCACGTGGCCCCGCCCTACGGCTGGATCGAGACCCAGCTGGACGGGGACCCGGTGCTGCTCGGGGTGCTGTCCCGGTACCTGGCCCGGGCCAGCGACGGCTGGTCGCTGGCCGCCGCCAGCATCGGCCGGCTGTCCGCCCTGCACGGCGACTACGGCCGCGAGTACCTGATGGCCCCGGTGCCCCGGGCCGGGCTCGGCCACCCCGGCCCGAGCTTCGCCGAGGAGGCCCACCAGCTCGGCCGGGCTACCGCCGAGCTGCACGCCGACCTGGCCGCCGCGTTCGGCACCGAGCAGCTGACCAAGCACGAGCTGGGCGAGCTGGCCGGGCGGATGGCCGGCAAGCTGGAGGCATCGGTGGCCACGGTGCCCGAGCTGGGCGGGTACGCCGGGAAGATCCGGGACTGCTACGGCGACCTGGCCCGCCTGACCACCCCGGTCACCGTGCAGCGCATCCACGGCGACTACCACCTGGGCCAGGTGCTGCGCACCGAGGACGGCTGGGTGGCGCTGGACTTCGAGGGCGAGCCGCTGGTCCCGCTGGAGCAGCGCACCGGCCGGTACCCGGCGCTGCGGGACGTGGCCGGCATGCTGCGCTCGTTCGACTACGCCGCCCGCCATCAGCTGCTCGGGCATCCGGACGCCCGCCAGCTGGCAGGCCCGGCCGATAACTTGGGTAGAGCAGTGCCAGCAGGCATTCTGTGCTGGCTACGCGCGCGCGGGCGGGCTGGACCCGCAGGCGAACTCGGTCCTGCTGCGCGCCCTGATGCTGGAGAAGGCGGTATACGAGGTGACCTACGAGGCACGGCACCGGCCATCCTGGCTGACCATCCCGCTCGACTACATCGCGGCCGCGTGATGGCGGACCTGACCAGCGAGATCGACGCGATCGTCGCCGGGGCCCACCACGATCCGCACGCCGTCCTCGGCGCGCACGCCGGCCCGGACGGGGTGACGATCCGGGCGCTGCGGCCGCTGGCCGACGAGGTCGCGGTGGTCCTGGCCGACGGCAGCCGGCTGCCGATGAGCCACCTGCACGAGGGCGTCTTCGCGGCCACGCTGCCCGACGCCGCGAGCGACGGCGCCGTCCCCGACTACCGCATCGCGGTCCGCTACCCCGGCGCGGACGGCGGCCGGGCCCGGAGACCATCGCCGATGACCCGTACCGGCACCTGCCCACGCTGGGCGAGATCGACCTGCACCTGATCGGCGAGGGCCGGCACGAGGAGCTGTGGCGGGCCCTCGGCGCCCAGGTTCGCGGCGAGGCGGGCACGTCGTTCGCGGTGTGGGCGCCCAACGCCCGGGGCGTCCGGGTGATCGGCGAGTTCAACCACTGGGACGGCCGTCGCGTACCCGATGCGCTCGCTGGGCCACTCCGGGCGTCTGGGAGCTGTTCGTTCCCGGCGTCGGCCGCCGGCATGACCTATAAGTACGACATCTGCGGCCCGGACGGGACCTGGCAGGACAAGGCCGACCCGATGGCCGCGCGGCCCAGGTGCCGCCGGAGACCGCGTCGGTGGTATTCGAGTCCCGGCACGAGTGGGGCGACCAGGCCTGGCTGGCCCGGCGGGCCGAGCGCGACGCGCTGACCAGCCCGATGAGCATCTACGAGGTTCACCTGGGCTCCTGGCGGCCGGGCCTGTCCTACCGCGAGCTAGCCGAGCAGCTCACCGCCTACGTGACCGACCTGGGCTTCACCCACGTGGAGTTCCTGCCGGTGGCCGAGCACCCGTTCGGCGGCTCCTGGGGCTATCAGGTCACCTCGTACTACGCGCCCACCGCCCGGTTCGGCACGCCCGACGACTTCCGGTACCTGGTCGACCGCCTGCACCGGGCCGGCATCGGCGTGCTGGTGGACTGGGTGCCCGCCCACTTCCCGCGCGACATCTGGGCGCTGGCCCGGTTCGACGGCACCCCGCTGTACGAGCACCCCGACCCGCGCCGCGGCGAGCACCCCGACTGGGGCACGCTGATCTTCAACTACGGCCGGCTCGAGGTCCGCAACTTCCTGGTCGCCAACGCCCTGTACTGGCTGGAGGAGTTCCACATCGACGGGCTGCGGGTGGACGCCGTGGCCTCGATGCTGTACCTGGACTACTCGCGCCGGGACGGCGAGTGGAGCCCGAACTCCGAGGGCGGCCGGGAGAACCTGGACGCGGTGGCCTTCCTGCGCGAGGTCAACACCACCTGCTACCGGGCGGTGCCCGGCATCACCATGGTGGCCGAGGAGTCCACCGCCTGGCCCGGCGTGACCCGCCCGGTCCACCTGGGCGGCCTGGGCTTCGGCCTGAAGTGGAACATGGGCTGGATGCACGACACGCTGACCTACCTGGCCCACGACCCGGTGCACCGCAGCTACCACCACGACGACATCACGTTCTCCATGCTGTACGCCTACAGCGAGAACTACGTGCTGCCGCTGTCGCACGACGAGGTGGTGCACGGCAAGCGCTCGCTGCTGCGCAAGATGGCCGGCGACGAGTGGCAGCAGCTCGCCGGCCTGCGCTCGCTGCTGGCCTACATGTGGGCGCACCCGGGCAAGCAGCTTCTGTTCATGGGCGGGGAGTTCGGCCAGGGCGACGAGTGGTCGCAGGAGCGGGGCCTGCAGTGGCACCTGCTCGACTTCCCCGGCCACCAGGGCGTGCAGCGGCTGGTCCGGGACCTGAACCGGATCTACGCCGACCACCCCGCGCTGTGGCAGCAGGACGCCTCGCCGTCCGGGTTCAGCTGGATCGACGCCAACGACAACGCCGGCAACGTGCTGTCGTTCACCCGGTGGGCGCCGGGTCCGCCCGCCGGTGGCCATGCCTGACTGAACTTCTCGGCCGTGCCGCACCATGACTACCGGGTCGGCCTGCCCCAGCCGGGCCGCTGGCGCGAGCTGCTCAACACCGACGCCGGGCACTACGGCGGCAGCAACGTCGGCAACCTGGGCGGCGTCCAGGCGCAGGCCGCGCCCTGGCACGGCCTGTCCGCCTCGGCGGAGGTGACCCTCCCGCCGCTGGCCGCGCTGTGGCTGGTGCCGGAGGTGCCGGAGGCGTGCCCGAGGTCCGGTAGCGCCCCGCTACCGGCCGGTCGCGGTCAGGTCGATCACGGCCAGGACGCCCCGGTGGTCGGTGCCCGGCACGTCCACCGTGCGCACCTGGCCGGCGGTCAGGCCGGGCGAGACCAGCACGTGATCCAGCCGCATCACCGGCGGCAGCCAGCGCCGGTCCGACGGCCAGGTCAGCCCCGGCCAGGACCCGTCCGCGGCGATGTCCGCGCAGTCGGCGAACCCGGAGACGGCCAGCAGGTCCCGGAACGGCCGGTGATCCCGGCTGGCGTTGAAGTCCCCGGCCACCACCTGCGGCCCGGCCGCGGTGCGCAGCCCCTGGCCGAGCCGCCGCAGTTCCTCGTGCCAGTCTCGCTGGCGGCCCTTGAGCGGCGCGACGACGTGCACCGCGTGCACGGTGACCGGCGGCCGGGCGGCCGGCCTGACCCGCGCGCACGGGGCCGGGTGGCCCAGCCCCGGCACCGGCGGCAGCGGGTCCAGGGGCCACCGGGACCACAGCCCCGCCCCGGCCGACCGGGGCCGGGGCTCGGTGTGGTCATAGGGCAGCAGCGCGGTGACCCCGGCCTCCTTCAGCCGCCCGGCCAGGCCCTCGGTCAGCTCCTGGACGGCCAGGACGTCCACCTCGTGCCGGGCCACCGCCGCGACGATGGCGTCGGGGTCGGCCCGCCCGCGCAGGACGTTGATGGTCAGCACCCGGAACTCCGCGCCCGGGCTGGTCTAGCCCGGGCTTTCGGCGGCGCGGTACCTGCCCGGCCACCGCGATGGCGGCCGGGATGGCCAGCAGCCCGGCCAGCCACCAGGCCACCGGGGCGGCCAGCGCCACCGCGGCCACGCTGCCGACCGCCGCGGCCGGCGTCAGCGCGGCGGCCTGAACGGGCAGGGAGGCGATCCGGCCCCGGCCGGCGGGCGGCCGGCGACGGGTGGTGCGGGCCGCCAGCGCGGCCACGGCCAGCCCGGACAGAACGCAGGCCGTCGCCGCGGCCGCCCGTCGCCAGATCACCCGGCACACGATAGCGGCCCGCGCGGGCGGTTCACGAGGCGATCACCGTCCGGCCCGGCTATCGGAGCAGGCTCGCGCACGCGCTGATCGCCGCCGCGCCCGTCCGGCCCTCGAACGTGGACAGGGACGTGGCCGGATGGGCCGGGACGTCGGTGAGATCGACCTTCCAGAAGAACACGCCGCGCAGGCGGAACCGGGCGACGGTCTGGCACGCGGCGGTGTACCAGCTGGCCTGCACGGCGTCGTCGGGAACTCCGGGCAGCCGGAGGTTGGCCGGGTCCGCGTAGGCGCCGGCCCGGGCCTGGATCCCCGTTTCCTCGATGGCCGTGCGCCGCAGCACCGGCGCCGGGAGCAGGCCGAACCAGTACGCGAACCGGCTGGCGACCTGGGCCTGCGTGGCTCCCGGCCCGAGCGTCAGCCGCCGGTACATGTCCATGCCCAGGTATGGCGCGGGCAGCAGGACGGGCCGCGGCTCCAGGTAGTCGTTGTCCCAGGCCGCATAGGAGACGGCACCGTGATAGACGCGGGCCACCCGGGCGAAGAACCCGGCCCACAGCGGGCTGGCGTTCAGGTCGTGCATCTCGGTCTCGGTGACGAACTCGCTGACCCGCAGGCGCTGGGCCTGCCGCAGGTACGGCAGCTCGGCGTCGTAGTAGCTGGCTAGCCACGGGCCGGGGCGGGCCGGGCTGATCAGGCCCTCCCAGGGGTTGGCCCGGGAGGGTACGAAGATCAGCGGCCGGTACTCGACCTGCAGGTGATCCCGCTCCGCGATCCGGGTCAGGATCGCGACGTTCGACGGCGACAGGGTCGCGGCCGTGGCCCCGACGGCGTCGGCCTGCCGGCTCGGGGCGTAGAAGTTCCACACGATCCCGACGGCGTCGGCCCGCAGCACATGGCGGATGTAGCCGAGCGTGCGCTCGCCGTCGGCCCGCACCCGCGCCGCCGGGTAGTTGCCAAGCGCGTAGAGATCGACGCCGAGGAACGGCGTCCGGAGCGGCGGGATGGGCCGCGACGCGGCGGGCGGCGGGGCCAGCGCGCCCGGCGGGATCAGCGGGTGGCCGCAGGCGGCCAGCACGACCACCGCGGTCAGGACGAGGACCCGGCGCATCCTCATGACGGGGGCGCCAGCTTCCAGATCGTGGCGGTCCCGACCGCCCCGCCGAACGACCGGATCCGCCGCGCGCCCTTCATCATCTGGCGGAACGCCGGGTCTCCCTGGGCCAGGCTGGACTGGAGGTAGGTGCGCCAGGTGATGGCGTAGGAGGCCCGGCCCAGGCACGGCACCGCGTACTCGACCCGGCACCAGCGCTGGCCGATCAGGTCGCCGATGCTCTGCTCGGTGACGACGACGCTGGCGGCCGGGATGCGCGTCGCGGCATAGCCTTGCGTCTGCGCCAGCGTGTTGGCGCTGAACGCGGGCAGCGCGAGCAGGAGCAGGCCGATGCTGGCCGCCGTCGCGACGGCCGCGACGGCGGCCTTCCGGCCCGGCTCCACTCCCAGCCGGCCAGCTCGGTCCACAGGTAGCAGTAGGCCGGAATCAGGATGAGCGCGAAGTACTGCGGGAACTTCAGGGCGCTGAGCCCGAAGACAACCGCGCCGGCCACCAGCCAGCTGAACAGCAGCGCGTTATCCCGGGCCGGGCGCCAGTCCCGCATCCGGTAGCACTGCAGCAGGCGGCGCGCCGCCGTGGCGAGCGCGGCCAGGGCCACCGCGACGCTGGGCACGAAGAACCGGTACTGGGCCGCCAGCAGGTGCGCCGCGGTGGCCGGCGACGTCAGCGTCCCGCCGCTCTGCTGCAGTCCCAGGACCCGGCGCACCTGCACCAGGCTCTGGTCCGCGAACCAGGCGTGGGCGGGCACGTCGTACAGCCCGCTCATCGCCGCGAGGTAGCCGGCCACGGCCGCCAGGGCCACGCCGAGCAGCACGAAGTGCCCCCGGTGCGAGCGGCCGGTGACCAGCCAGCACAGCAGCACGGCCAGGATGAGGTAGGCCCCGGTCTGCTTGACGTCGGCGGCCAGCCCCACCGCCAGGCCGGCCAGCGCGAACCTGGCCCAGCCGGGCCGGTCCAGGGCTCGCTGGTACAGCAGCAGCGCGACCACGATGAGCAGGGCCAGCGCGTTCTCGATGTAGGAGACGCGCTCGATGTACGTCAGCCAGCCATCGAAGATCACGGGCACGATGGCGAACAGCGCGATCCGGGACCCGTGCAGCCGCCACAGCAGCCGGAACAGCACGGCGAGCATGCCGGCGGTGAGGATCTCGCCGAGCACCCGCGCGTGGTAGATGCTGGCGCCGACCAGGTCGAACCACCGGGCCAGCAGCAGGAAGTAGAACGGCGGCTGGTACAGGAACGGCTGCCACGGCAGGCCCAGCAGCGGGTGCTCGCCCAGGACGCCGTGCTGGACGTTCACGCCGACGTCGTAGTAGACGGCCTCGTCCCACTGCCACGCCGGGGACCGGGCCAGCAGGACCAGGCGCAGCGCCACGCCGCCGGCCAGGGCGGCCAGGAAGCAGGCGGTGACGGCGCGCCGGGTCCGCGCCGCGCGGGCGGCGCCGTTCCGGCTGACGCGCCGGCTGGTGCGCGACTCGATTACGGACGTCATCCCCGCACCTTCTGCCAGATGGCGAAAACGTTGTCGGTGGTGTTGCTGTTGTCCGGCCCGACCGCGACCAGCCGGTAGTCGGGGTCGCTCTCCAGGGCATACGTCAGGGCGGTCAGGTCGGGGTTCGACGAGTTGTCCGCGACCAGGCTCAGGACCGTGGTCCGCAGGCCGGCGCGGCCAGGCGAGCGGAGGATGGTCTCGGTGAGCGACGAGGCGCTGACCGATGTCGTGTAAAAGAGCGTGACGGTCCCGAAGTCGGCGCTGCGCAGCCCGCGGCTGAAGGGCCGCCCGGGGCTGGCCTGCCAGCGCGCCCACTGCCGCCCCTGCGGGAGGTAGTAGGCGGCCTCGAACATCTGGCCGTTGGGAACGTAGATGTAGCCGCCGGTACGCGCGGCCACCGGCGCCAGCGCGGCGACCAGCGCCGCGGAGTTGTCCCACGAGCGGAAGTCATGCCAGGCCCCGTCCAGGCCGCTGACCGCGGGGTAGGCCAGGATGAGCCCGCAGCACGCGGCCAGCGCCAGCGTCCGCTCGCCCAGTCGCGCGGCCCGGACCAGTTCCGCGCACAGGTACCCGGCGGCCATCGCGGCGAACCAGGCCCCGTAGGCCAGGTGCTTGTCCAGGGAGATGGTCGTCTGGTCATGGGCCTGCAGGGCGGGGACCACCAGCGCGGCGCTGGCCAGGAACAGCACCAGCACGCGCCTGCTCCGGTCCGGGCCGGCGGCGGCCAGCACGGCGCCGGCCAGGCCCAGCACCATGATCAGGCCGGTATAGCTCCAGGTGTCGTGCATGATGTGGGACAGGCTCGCCTGGGAGCCGCCCACCTGTCGGCTGATCACGGTGAACATGAGCCCGCGCCAGGAACGCGACGCGTTCATGAGGAAGAAGAAGCTCAGCGCGCCCACGACGGTCAGCCACCCGGCGCAGTACCCGGCGTACCGCAGCCCGTAGCGGCGCTGCCAGGCGATCATGGCCAGGACAATGACCACCGGCGCGGCGGCCACGCCCGAGTAGGCGGTGGCCACCGCGAGGCTCAGCACGACGCCCGACGCGGCCACCAGCTCGCCGCGATGGCGCCGCAGGCCAGCCTGCACCGCCAGCCAGGCCGACAGCGCGATCAGGAAGACGGACATCGCGTCGTAGGTGGCGAACGCGCCCAGCTTGAGCGCCGGCTCCGATACCGCCCACAGGGCCGCGCCGAACGACGCGGCCACCGGGCTGAGCAGCCGCCGGGCGCACAGCCACAGCAGGGCGGTAGCCCCGAGCATGAAAGCCAGCGACAGGATCCGCGCGGCGGCCAGCCCGCCCAGCGAGTCGGCCAGCGCGCCCAGCGGCGGGTAGATCAGCGGGGAGCCTGACAGCACGTTCTCGCCGTAGGCGGCCGGCCAGGTCGACCCGTGCAGCCAGTGGCCGAGCACCAGGTGCCCGAGCCACAGGTAGTCGCCTTCGTCGTTGAACGCGGTGTTGCTCCACACCAGGCTCAGCGACATGCCGGCCTGGACGGCGAGGATGGCGGTCAGCGGATGGCACAGCCGGGCCAGGAGAGCCCGCGGGAGGCCCGGGGGGCGGTACCGGGCCGGGCCGGCGTGAGCGTATCGGCGGCGGGCCCGGCCGGGCCGCGCCGTGCCGCCGGCGGGCGGACGAGGCTGGTGAGCAGCCCGACGGTGAAGACCAGGCCCATGACAGCGCCGACCACCGGATAGGCGGCGCTCTCCAGCCGCCGGGACCAGGCCACCTGGTGCGTGACCATCGCCGCGCCGCCGATCAGCAGGACCGCGCCGAGCGGGGCGGCGTAGCCGGCCAGCACGGCCACCGCGGCGACGGCGGCGCCGGCCAGGGCGGCCAGCGGCGCGGCGATTACCTGGCCGAGCCGTCGCCGGGCCAGCGGGCTGTCGCGGTGGGCGCGGATGAAGTAGGCGCAGCCCCGGGAACTGCGGCGGTACTCGCGGGCCACGGCGCGCAGGCCGCGCCGGTGCTGGTGCCAGCCGAACAGGTCCCGGCAGACCTGGATGCTATGGCCGGCCTTGGTGATCCGCCAGAACCACTCGTAGTCCTCGTAGCTCCCGTGCGACCAGCCCGGGTCGATGGGGCACTGCCGGTACAGGGCGCGAGGGAACAGGGCGTTGGCGGTGATCGGCGGCTTGCGGCCGCGGGTGCCGAAGTCGTCCCGGGTGACCTGGTAGGACTCGGGGATGCGCGGGGTCTTGGCGCCGACCAGCGTGCTGTCGGTGAACCGGCCCCAGAAGGTGTCGTGCGCGGACCGCATGCCGCCGGCCACCACGCTCGCGCCGCTCCCCTCCAGCGCCGCGACGGCCCGGGTCACCCAGTACGGCGGCAGCACGATGTCGCTGTCCACCAGCGCGACAAGCTCGCTCGTGGACATCCGCACTCCGGCGTCGCGCTTGAAGTTGGCGTCGCGGATGCCCGGCGGGGCCGCGACCTCGCGGCAGATCAGCCGCTCATCGCGGAGGCCGCCCAGCGCGTCGAACGTGGGGTCGCCGGGCGAGCCGATCAGGATGATCTCGCGCAGCCGCTGGTAGTCCTGGTCCAGCAGGGACAGGACCGTCTCGCGGATCGTGGCCTGGTTGTCCCGGCACGGGATGACCACGCTGACGCCCGGCCGGATGCGGTGCCGCCCGGGGACCGGCAGGCGCGGCGGCGCCGGGCCGGGTTCGCCGGCCGGGTCGGGCCGGAACACCAGGCGGTTCCCCGCCGTGTAGTTGACGACGGTGAACGCGCCGGTCAGCGCGATGTTGGCGAGCAAGTACGGGACGCCCAGGCGGAGCAGGACGGCGTAGAGGGCCAGGTTCAGGGCGATAGTGACCGCCTTCTGGACGTTGAACCGGGCCAGCGTCAGCCAGAACCGGCCGCCCCGGTCCCGCCAGGTCAGCGACCGGTTGAGCAGGAAGCTCGCCTCGACCGACGCCACCGCCTGAACGATGTAGGAGGCGACGGGCGGAACCCGCAGGTATCCGGTGAGCGCCGCCTGAAGGGCCAGGCCGGCCAGGAAGACGGCGCCGCCGATCAGGCTGAACCAGGCGAAGCGGATGCCGGGGCGGGCCGGCTGGGAGGTGCTGGCCGCCACGCGGCCACGGGCATCATCGGTAACAGAACCGAGGACAGTCATTTCGGCAGGTCTCTCAGGAGGTGCGGAGGCGGGGCCGTGCAATCCCATCCAGGGCTGCCCATTGTTATGGCCGGAAAGATCTTCATGCAACGCAACGTCAGCTAAAGCGATGGCGTAGGGCGTCAATTAATCACTCATTGCCGAAGATCATGTTAGATACTGCTTAGTGGTACTTACAGATGACCTGCTCGCATCATGCAATATGCAACATGCAGATGCTTGCGGGGCTGTTCATCAGCGGTGATGGCCGGAACCCGACGTCCGCTCTAGCCCGTATCCGCCAGCCTGGCCAGAATCTGAGTAGAGCATCGCCATCCGTGGGGAAATAACCTGACACGGCGTCTTGTATGGTGCAGTGCATTTGCTGCGCGCATATTCGCGGTCCGCCGGGAGTACCGCGCGGCGTCGTTTTAGCCGTTTTCCGCCGTGGTCAGGCGCCAGTCGGTCAGACCCGGTACGCGCTCAGGCCCAGCCGGATCGCCAGGGCCAGCCCGACGCAGCCGATAAAGACGCGCAGCCCGGCGGCCGGCAGCCGGCGGACGATCTTCGGGCCGGTCCAGCCGCCGGCCAGGAACCCGAGCGCCAGCGGCAGCACGGCCGCCCACCGGACCGGGCCGAACACGGCGAAGCCGAGCCCGGCCACGGCGTTGGCCGCGCCGCCGATCACGTTCTTGACCGCGTTGACCCGGGCCAGCGGCCCGGCCACCACCCGCAGCAGGACCGCCAGCAGCACGATCCCGCCCGCCGCGCCGAAGTAGCCGAGGTAGACGGCCACCCCGAGGACGGCCAGCCGGGACGTCCAGCCCGGCCCGGCCGCTCGTCGCCGGGACAGCCCAGCCGGGACGGGCGGGATGGCGGCGGGCCGGGGGCGGAACATGGCCAGCGAGCCGGCGGCGATGAGCACCGGCGCGACATACTCGAACCACCGGGACGGGGTGGCCAGCAGCAGCGCCGCGCCGGCCGCGCCGCCCACCGCGGTGATCGCGGCCAGGCGGGCCACCTGACGGCCCTGGCCGGCTAGCTCGGGCCGGGATCCGGCGACGGCACCGAGGCCGGAGAACATGAGCGCCACGGTGTTGGTCACGTTGGCGCTGACCGGCGGCAGGCCGAGGGCCAGCAGCGCCGGGTAGGACACCAGCGAGGCCAGGCTGGCCACCGATCCGACGATCCCGGCCAGCAGCCCGGCGCCGAGCAGGAACGCCTGGTCCACGTGGCTACGTGACCGGGATCACGTGCGCGTCGATGACCTGGCCGTCCTCGATCCGGAGCAGCCCGATGGTGCCCTGAGGCTGGCTGCGCCGGTCGGTGGGCGAGCCGGGGTTGAACGCGCGGACGCCGTCCTCCGTCTCGTTCCACGGGATGTGGGAGTGGCCGAACACGATCAGCCGGGCGGCCGGGAACCGGGTGCGCAGGCGGCTCATCCGGCCCTGGCGCGGGCCGCTGTCATGGATCATCGCGGCAGGCAGCCCGGCCAGGTCCAGCTCCAGGGTCTCCGGGGCGCCCCAGGCGGTCACGTCGGGCCCGTCGTTGTTGCCCGCCACGGCGCGGACCGGGGCATAGGCCGCTCAGCTCGTCCAGCACGGCGGCGGTGCAGACGTCCCCCGCGTGCAGGATCAGGTCGGCGCCGCGCAGCCGGCCGCCACGGCGGGCGGGCACGTCCTCCACCGCCGCGGCGCATGCGTATCCGACATAACCACCACCCGCACGGTCTCATCCTGCCTGGTCCCACCGGACGTGCAGCTCGGGGGGCTTGCGGAAGACCAGCCCGGCCGGGGCGGCGGGCCGGCATCCAGGCGCAGGCCCGGCAGGCGATCCAGCAGCGCGCCGAGCGCGGCCTCGGTCTCCAGCCGGGCGAGCTGGGCGCCGATGCAGAAGTGCGGGCCGAGCGCGAACGCCAGGCCCTGCCGGGCGTTGGGCCGGTCAGGTCGAAGCGGTCCGGGTCGGGGAAGACCGCCGGGTCGCGGCTGGCCGCCGGCCAGCGACACGATCACCAGGTCACCGGCCCGGATCGCGGCGCCGCCCAGCCCGCATCGGCGGTGGCATACCGGTCGACCACGGCGGCGGCCGGCTCCAGCCGCACCGACTCGTCGACGGCCGCGCCCAGCAGGGACCGGCCCGCCCGGACCTCGGCCAGCGCGGCCGGCGTGGGTGAGCAGGTGCCACGCGGCGTTAGCGATCATGCCCTCGGTGGTCTCGATGCCGCCGAACAGCAGCACCGCGGCGTTGGAGACGAACTCATCCGAGCTCAGCCCGGCGCTGGCGGCGGCCAGCGGCGACGCCCCGGCGGCAGCGGCCAGCGAGGCCCGCAGCGCCCCGAACGCGGCGGCGGCCGGGCCGGGGACGGCGGCGGCGGGACCGGCCTCGGTCAGCGCCGACACCCCCGCGACGATCGCGTCGTACCAGGCCAGCAGCCGACCGGTGTCGGTGAGCCCGAGCACGCGGGCGACCACCGCGACCGCCAGCGGCCCGGCCAGGCCCCGGCGCAGCTCGGCCCGGCCGCGCCGGCTCGTGGCCCAGCCCGGCGACGAGGCGGCCGGCCTCGGTGGCGCAGAACTCGGCGAGCGGGCCGGTCACGTCACCCCGCCGCAGCGCCCGGGCGAACGGCTCCCGGTGCCGCCGGTGCGGGTCCCCGTCGGTCGACAGCATGCTCGGCCCGACGACCCGGGCGGTGGTGAAGCGCGGGTCATCGACGGTGAAGGTGGCCGCGTCGCGCAGCACCCGCTCGGCCAGGTCGCGCCGGGTCACCAGCCACCCGCCCAGCGCGGGAACCCAGGCCACGGGCGTCGTCTCGCGCAGCCGGCGCAGCACCGGGTGCGGGTCGCCGGCTAGCTGCTCGACGGTGACGAGGGCCTGCGGGTCGGGCATCTCCCCATCCTGGGCTGACGGTGGCGTTACGGCACTGGGGTCGCGGGGCCGTTACCCCTTTTTATCGGGGTGGCGCTTGTCGCGGACGTAGAGGATGGCCTGCTTGCCGTCGGCCTGGGCGCGGCGGTCCAGGTCGAACAGCCCGGTCGCGGTCATCAGGTCGCTGAGCTTGGCGTAGCCGTAGCTGCGGGAGTCGAAGTCGGGGCGCTGCTTGGTGAGGATCGTGCCGACGCCGCCGAGGGTGGCCCAGCCGTCGTCGTCGGAGGCCGCCGCGACGGTGTTGCGCAGCAGGCTGACCAGGGCCGCGTCCCGCTTGAGCTGGGCCGCGGTAGTGGCGGCGCGGGGGGCGGCGCGGGGCGGGGCGTCGGGGGACGCGGCGGCGGTCTCGCCGTAGGACAGGTTCTCGATGTAGATGAACTTGTCGCACGCGGCCACGAACGGCTTGGGGGTCTTGCGCTCGCCGAACCCGTACACGGTCAGGCCGGACTCGCGGATGCGGGCGGCCAGGCGGGTGAAGTCGCTGTCGCTGGACACGATGCAGAACCCGTCGAAGCGGCCCGAGTACAGCAGGTCCATGGCGTCGATGACCATGGCCGCGTCGGTGGCGTTCTTGCCGGTGGTGTACGCGAACTGCTGGATGGGCTGGATCGACTGGGCCAGCAGGTGGTCCTTCCAGCCGCGCAGGCTGGTCCCGGTCCAGTCGCCGTAGGCCCGCTTGACGTGCGCGGTGCCGTACTTGGCCACCTCGGCCAGCAGCGCCTCGGCGATGGAGGGCTGCGCGTTGTCGGCGTCGATCAGCACCGCCAGGCGGGCGGTGTTGGCGTCGTTCTCGCTGACCATGATCCCCCCAGTGAGTGTCTAGTCGCCCAGCCGGGCGGTCAGCCAGGACGGGCCGGTCACCGCGGCGCCGGCCGCCGCGCAGCGGGCCGCAGTTCCCGGTCGGCGGTGACGACCAGGCGCTGGCCGGCCGTCTCCGCCGCCAGCGTGGCGATCAGGTCATCGCCCGAGCCGGGTGCCGTCGCCACCCGGAGCCGGGGTTCCCCGGGCGGGCTGTCGGCGGCCGCGCGGGCCTGGCCCTCCAGCACCACCGTGTAGTCGGGGAACCACTGGGCCGGGGACGGCAGCGTGATCCCGTCGGGGAGGCCGTCCACGCCCTGCCCGGCCAGCGCCGCCACGCTGGTGAGCAGCCGGCTGGCGGCGCCGGGGCGGTCGCGCCACCAGCCGTCGGGCCGCGAGCCGACCACGTTGGCGGCATCGACGATGACGGTGACCGGGGCCAGGCCGGGGCGCAGCGCGGCCCAGTTCTGGCCCAGGCCGGGATGCAGGTTCAGCTTCGCGACCTGGTCGACCGGGACCCAGGTGGCCTCGTCGGACTCGTCGCTGTCGGGGAACACCTTGAACGGCGCCGGCGCGCTGGCGAACACCGTCCGGTAGGCCCAGCCGACGTGATCGTCGAGGAAGATCCCGTGCACGGTCACCGCGTCGGGCGGCACCATGGCTTCCTCGTCGGCCTCGCGCAGCGCCGTCTGCACCGGGGTCTCGTGACTGTCAGCGGCGCCGCCGGGCAGCCCCCAGGTGCCGCCGTGGTGACTCCACCAGTTGCGCCGCTGCAGCAGCACGGTGAGATCGCCGGGCGGGCCGGCGTAGGCCAGGAGGCCGGCCGCGCCGAAGCGCCCCCAGTGCCGGTGGCCCTGGGAGCAGCGAACCCAGCCGTTTCCGTCGCGACTTGCCATCCTGGCTGACGATAGCCTGAGTTCATGCCAGAGCCGACTCTCGCCCGCCTCGCCAGGTTGCGTCAGCAGCGGACCGCGCCCCTGATCCTGGAGCTCGACCTGACCGACGGGCTGGCCGAGACCCGGCCCGCCGACCCGGTGTCGGCCGTGCTGGCCCGGCGCCGGGTGGTGCTGGCCGACGTGCTCGACGGGCTGCGCCGGGCCGCCGCCGACGACCGGGTCCGGGCGCTGGTGGTCCGGCTGGGCGGGCGGCCGGTGGGGCTGGCCATCGTGCAGGAACTGCGCCGGGCCGTGGCCGACCTCAGCGCGGCGGGCAAGCTCACCGTGGCCTGGGCCGAGACGTTCGGCGAGTTCTCGGCCGGGAACGTGGCCTATTACCTGGCCACCGCGTTCGACCAGGTGTGGCTTCAGCCGTCGGGCGACCTGGGCCTGACCGGGATCGCGGTCGAGCGGGTGTACCTCCGCGAGGCCCTGGACAAGATCGGCGCGCAGTTCCAGGTCGCCAAGCGGCACGAGTACAAGAGCGCCGCCGAGCAGGTCACCGAGCGAGGGTTCTCCGCCCCGGCCCGGGAGGAGACCGAGCGGCTGACCGCCTCGGTCACCGAGCAGATCGCCGGCGCCATCGCCGACCGGCGCCACCTCAGCGCGGAGCGGGTCCGGGAGCTCATCGACGGCGGCCCGTACCTGTCCCCGCAGGCCCTGGAGGCCGGGCTGGTCGACCACCTGGGCTACCGGGACGAGGTGTACGCCGCCGCCCGGCGGCACGCCGGTCCCGGCGCGATGCTGCTGTACCTGGGCCGCTACCAGCGCGGCCGGGCGCTGGCCGAGCGGGCTCGCGCGCTGCCCGCCCGCGGCCCGCGCGGCCCCCGGCCCGGCGTTGCCCTGATCTACGCCACCGGGGCCATCAGCCGCGGGCGCAGCGGCCGCGGGCCGATGTCCGGGATGGGCTCGGACACCATCGCCGCCGCCATCCGCTCCGCCGCCGCCGATGACCTGGTCCGGGCCATCCTGCTGCGGGTCAACAGCCCCGGCGGCTCGTACGTCGCGTCCGACACCATCTGGCGCGAGGTGGTCCGCGCCCGGGCCAGCGGCATCCCGGTCATCGCGAGCATGGGCGATGTGGCCGCGTCCGGCGGCTACTACATCGCGATGGCCGCCGACGTCATCGTGGCCGAGCCCGGCACGGTCACCGGGTCGATCGGCGTGCTGTCCGGCAAGGCCGTGCTGGGCGAGGCCCTGGGCCGGGCCGGGGTGACCTCGGACTCGGTCAGCCAGGGTGCCCACTCGGCGATGTTCTCCCAGCTACGGCCGTTCGACGCGGACGAGTGGGCGCTCGTCAACAACTGGCTCGACCACATCTACGCCGACTTCACCGGCAAGGTCGCCGAGGGCCGGGGCATGACCCGCGAACGGGTCCACGAGCTAGCCCGGGGCCGGGTCTGGACCGGCGCCGACGCCCTGGCCAACGGCCTGGTCGACGAGCTAGGCGGGCTGCGCCACGCCGCCGCGGTGGCCCGCCGCCGGGCCGGCCTGCCCGAGGACGCGCCGCTGCGCGGCTACCCGCACCTGCGCCCGGTCGACCGCATCCGCCCGCCCGCCTCCAGCGAGTCCCCCGGCGCCGCGGCGGCCAGCCTGCTGGCCGAGAGCTGGGGCCCGGCCTGGCGCCTGGCCGCCCGCGCCGGGCTGCCGGTCCGCGGGCCGCTGCTGCTGCCGGGCAGCTGGACTTTTGAGTGATTGAACGCAGCGCGCACCCCGGTCTCGCCGCCTACCCGGGCGCGCTCGGGGCGTGGGCCGCGGCCGTCACCCTGCTGACCATCGCCGACGGGCGGGACGACATCGGGACCACGGTCAGCGCGGCCTGCCCGGTGTCGGCCGAGCCTGCGCTGATCCTGGTGTCGCTGATCGCCGGGTCGTACCCGGCCGAGGTGCTGGAGCGGCGGGCGGAGTTCGCGCTGACCCTGCTGGCGTCCGGGCAGCGGGCACTGGCCGGGCGGTTCGCGGCGGCCGGGCGGCCGGGGGCGCGGATCCTGCTGGACGGGGTGGCGCACCAGCGGGGCTCGCTGTCCGGGGCGCTGATTCCGGACGACGGGCTGGCCGCGCTGGAGTGCGCGGTGATCTCGCGGGCTCCGGCCGGGGACCATGTGGTGCTGGTCGCGGCGGTGCTCTCGGTGCCGTACGTGGCGGAGGCGGGCGCGCCGCTGGTCCGGTTCCGGGGCGGGTACCCGGCGCTGAGCTAGCTCGGCCGGCGCTACCGGACGCGGAGGCCGGCCTGCCAGACGGCGGCGACCTGCGGGACGCCGGGGCGGTAGGCCAGGTAGGCGTGTGACGGGGCGTCGAGCATGAGCACGTCGGCCCGGGCGCCGGGGGCCAGGTGGCCGACGTCGGTCCTTCTCAGCGCTCGGGCTCCGCCCGCCGTAGCGGCCCAGACCGCCTCGCGGGTGGTCATCCGCATCTCCCGCACCGCCAGCGCGATGCACAGCGCCATGCTGGAGGTGAAGCACGAGCCGGGGTTGCAGTCGGTGGCCAGGGCCACCGTGACCCCGGCGGCCAGCAGCCGGCGGGCGTCCGGGTACGGCTGCCGGGTGGCGAACTCCACTCCCGGCAGCAGCGTGGCCACCGTCTGGCTGCCCGCCAGCGCGGCCACGTCATCGTCGCTGAGGTAGGTGCAGTGATCCGCCGACGCGGCGCCCGCGTTTACCGCGACTTGCACGCCGGGGCCTGGCCCTAGCTGGTTGGCGTGGACCCGGGGCAGCAGGCCGGCGGCTGCGCCGGCGGCCAGGATCGCCTGTGCCTCGTCGGGCCCGAACGCCCCCCGCTCGCAGAACACGTCCACCCAGCGGGCGTGCGGCGCGCACGCGGTCAGCATCGGCCCGCAGGCCAGGTCCACGTACCGGGCTGGTTCGCCCGCGAACTCGGGTGGCACGACGTGGCGCGCCCAGGTAGGTGACTTCCGGCGTGACCTCGGCGGCCAGGGCCACGCTGCGGGCCTCGTCCTTCACCGTCAGCCCGTAGCCCGACTTGCACTCGAACGTGGTCGTGCCCTGGGCCAGCAGCTCGGCGGCCAGCCGGGCCAGGTTGGCGCGCAACTGCTCATCGGAGGCTTCCCGG
Organism: uncultured Actinomycetota bacterium; assembly: GCA_963731085.1. Taxonomy (GTDB): domain Bacteria; phylum Actinomycetota; class Actinomycetes; order Streptosporangiales; family Streptosporangiaceae; genus DASUBV01. Next base: position 312,472 of record CAVSUF010000012.1, on the reverse strand, counting down.
GTGGCGGCGACCGTCGAGCGGATGCCGCCCGCCTGGTAGGGCTGGCCCGCCATCCGGGCGCTGAACTCGGCGCTGCGCTCGCCGGCGAACACCAGGTGGGCGTGGGAGTCGACAAACCCCGGCAGCACCGCCCGGCCCGCCGCGTCAACCCGCTCGTCGGCTTCCGGCGCCCGGGCGGCCGGCCCGGTCCAGGCGATCCGGTCCGCGTCGATGACCAGCGCGGCCAGCCCGGGCTCGATCCCGGCGGCGGCGGGGTTGGGGCGGCGTTGGCGGCGTTGGTGGTCAGCTCGCCGATGTTCGTGATCAGGACGCTCACTCCGGCATCCTGGCACGCTGACCGCCGGCGCTGGTCAGGACCGCCTCGTAGGTCTGGCCGACGAGGTCGGCCCCGAAGCTGTGATGCGGCTCCTCGGCGGTCAGGGTGAAGCCGTGCCGGAGATAGATCACCCGGGCGGCGGCCAGGACGTCGTTGGTCCACAGGCGGACGCGGCCGTAGCCGGCCTGGCGAGCGAAGTCGAGGCAGGTGCTGACCAGGCGATCACCCAGGCCGTGACCCCGGGCGGCCGGGTCGGCCAGGAGAAGCCGTAGCTGAGCGGTGCGCTCTCCGCTCCGGGCCTGGTCTGGCGCGGCCGGGACGCAGAATACGCAGCCGACCCGGCGGCCGTCGGCCTCCGCGACCCAGGCCGCCGCCCGCGAGGGGTCAGGCTGGCCCGCGTGGTCGGCCACGATTCGGGCCACCAGCGCCTCGAAGGTGGTGTCCCACCCGAACTCGGCCGCGTACTGCTCGCCGTGCGCCATGACGACCCAGCCCAGGTCACCGGGCTGCCCCAGGGGCCTGATCCGCGCGCCGCCGTCGCCGTTCCCGGTCATGATCAGCTCCTTGTCCTGGCCTGCTGGGCCTGGGCCTGGGCCTGGGCCTGCTGAGCCTCGGCTACTGAAACGAGTGTTTCAGTGCCATAGTAAACCGGGTGACCGCCGATGCCGTGCCGTCCGCGCGCCGGGACGAACTGCTGGAGCTGGCCTACCGGTACGCGGTGTCCCGGGGCCGGGCCGACCTGTCGCTGCGCCCCCTGGCGAGCGCGATCGGGTCCAGCCCGCGCGTCCTGCTGTACCTGTTCGGCAGCAAGGACGGCCTGGTCCGCGCCCTCCTGGCCCGCGCACGCGCCGACGAGCTGGCCCTCCTCGACCAGGCGGGCGCGGATGCCGCGGACGGCGGCGGCCTGGCCGCCGTGGCCGGGCGGATCTGGGCCTGGCTGGCCGACGATTCCCGCCGCGGCCTCCTGACCTTGTGGGTCGACGGCTACGCGCGCAGCCTGGCCGAGCCCGGCGGCCCGTGGGCCGGCTTCGCGGCCGACACGGTGGCTGACTGGCTGGCCGTCCTCGCCGCAGCCCAGCCCGCCACCTGCCGCGACACCCCGGCCGGCCTGGCCGAGCGCACCCTCGTCCTAGCCGTCCTCCGGGGCGCGCTCATCGACCTGCTCGCCACCGGCGACGCGGCTCGCACGACCGCAGCGGTCCGCCGGCACCTGACGGCGCTGTCGTCCGGCTGACCGCCGGGGCCGCCTTTGCCACATCCCGATCCCGCGCCGGAATGCGGCGGACGTGGCGGTGATCTCCGAGGCCACTGACGCCGTGCGGGACGGTGGCCTTCTTCCTTGACGGCTCGACGACTCCGGCGGCGGTCGCCACCCTGGCCGGCCGGGCCGCCGCCTTCATCACGTCCACGCTCACCGCGGGCTCGCACACCGTGAGCGTGGAATACGCGGGAGACGCCAACTACACCGCGTCATCCGGGTCGGTCAAGGTGAAGGTGAAGTAGCGACTGGCCGCCGGGTTGTCAGGCGGCCTGGCTATCCGGTGGTGCGTGGCTGTGCCAGGTCTTGCGCCGGTCGGGGCTGGTGGCGGTGGTGGTGCCGTCGGCGTTGAGGACCAGGCCCAGCCGCGCCGGTGGATCAGGATCAGGTGGTGGAAGGAACACAAGAGGACCAGGTTGGTCAGGGAGGTGGGCCCGCCCCGGGAGCGGGGGATCACGTGGTGGACCTGGCAGCGGGCGGGCCGCTGGTGGCAGCCGGGGAAGGCGCAGTGCCGGTCCCGGACGGTGACCGCTCGCCGCAGGTGCGGCGGGATCGTCGCCGTCGGGGCTGGTGATGTCCAGGGGCAGGCTGACGCCGGCGCCGACGGGGCCGGGGTGGCCGGCGCGGAGGGCGGCGGCGAGGCCGGCGGGTCCGGAGAGCATGGCGGTGGCGCAGCGCAGGAGAATGGCCCGCAGCCGGTCGAAGCTGGCGCCGGCGTCGGCGGCGGGGTCCTGCCCGGCGAGGCAGACGCGGACGGCGGCGGCGACCGCTGCGGGGTCGATGTGGCCGGTGATGACGGTGGCTATCTTCGCGTCGCAGGCGTAGGCCTGCGCGGCGGCGGGGGTGGCCAGCCAGCCGGGCTCGGCGTCGCCGGCGGCGCGGCCGGATAGGAACGCATCCGGCACTGCGCCCGGCAGGCCGGCCCTGGCCTGGCTGTCGTCACCGGCGTCCGGGCCCAGCCAGCCGGGCTCCCCGCCATCGCCGATGGCCGGGTCCTCCCCGCCCGGGCCGCTGCCCGGGTCGCCGTCGCCGGCCAGGCCCAGGAGCTGGCCCAGCGTGGCGTGGACCAGCATCTGCGCGGGCTGGCCCGCCACGTCCGGCAGGGAGCCCGTGCCCAGCAGCATCCGGCAGGCTTCCTCCAGCGCGTCGTGATACCGCTGGCCCTGGCTGCGGTCATCGCCCGGCCCGGCCTTCTTGCCCAGCGACTCCAGCATCCCCAGCACCGCCGCGGCGCACTCCGGGGTCAGCGCGGCCTCCAGGCGGCCCTCGCCCCGGTAGAGCATGTCCAGGCGCAGCCACCGGTCCCGGAACGCCGGGTCCTCCCCGGGCGGGCCGTCATCGGGCTCCGGCGGGGCGGTCCGCTCGTAGATCTCCCGGGCCAGGCCGGACAGGTCAGCGAGATCCGCGCCACCCGCTGCGGCGGCCAGCAGGATCTCGTCGGCGTCGTCGCGGAACTCGGCGGGCAGCTTGTCGGTCCAGTCGCAGATCTGCCGGGCCCAGGAGACGGAGATCGCCTGAGCGGCCAGCGCCGCCGCCACGCGGGGGTGGGCGACCAGGCGCCGCATCCAGCCGACTTCGGCGCCCGCTGCGCCGGAGGTGACGCGAGTCTGCCAGCGCAGCCACGACTTCGTGGTCGGGTGCCCGTCCGCCACGGAGGCGTCCTGGGAATTGAAGGCCGACAGGAATCGCGACCGGGCGGCCACGTACGGCGACTCGGCCGTGCTGAGGGCCCGGACACATGCGGTCAGGGTCTCGGCCGGCAGCGATGCCGCGTCGGCCGTCGCCAGGAAGGCCAGCCCGGCTTCTACCGCGGCCACCGCCTCCGTCACGCTAGACGGCGCTGCTGACGGAAGATCGGCTGGCCCGGCCGACGGCATGGCGGTTAGCCCGCTGGGCGGGCCGTCACCGGACTGGCTCGGCTGGCACACGGGGCTCACCTCCATCGCCGCGCCAGGACGGGAGTCCGCGCGGGCACGCCATCGCGATCTGCTGGAGGGGCTCGTTCACCGGGACGAAAGGGCTCCGCCAGGCGGAGCCGTCATCGTTTCGGGCCGTAAGCATCGTTGGTCCCGGGACGCCGATCTCTCTCGAATACGTCACCGATTCTAACGGATAACCGAAAGGATGTCGAACTGAATAGTGAATACGGGGCCAGGCCATTTGATCTTGTGAATCCGATTCAGTCGGTGGCTGGGACCAGGCTCGGATCCGCCGCCGCCGTTATTGCGTTGACGGCCCGTTTGCCGACGAACGAGACTGCCGGGCGAGCCAAGTCCCGCGAGAGGACGCACCGTGGACGCACCCGGCACGGCGCCGCAGGCAGTACTGCGGCGGTATCAGCAGGCGATGATCGACCTGTCGGCCGATGACCTGGCTGACCTGTACGCCGTCGACGCGATCCACGAGCTGCCGTTCCTGTTCCCCGGCCTGCCGAGGCAACTGGTCGGGCGCGAGAAGATCCGGGCGGCATACCGGGCCGCGTGGGCCGCTTTCGACGGCCAGCCGGAGGCGGTGCGCGACGTCGCCGTGCACGCCACGGCCGACGACGAGGTGATCATCGTCGAGCAAGTGCTCACCGGGATCCTGCGGTCCACCGGGCGGCCGTTCGAGTTCCCCAGCGCGGTGGTGATGCGCGTGCGCGACGGCAAGATCATTCACGCCCGGGACTACATGGACGGACTGGGCGTGGCCCGCGCCCTTGGCCGGCTGTCGGCGGTCGTGCGCGCCCTGGAGCGGGCGTGACCGGATCACCCGGCCGACACCTTTATTCCGAAACGCCATCCGCCCGATATTCGCCTGCGTCAGTCCAGGTCGCTCCCCCGGAGGGCCGCCGGGCCTATTCCGGCCAGACGGCGCGAATGGCGGCCGACAGGGCGGCCGGGACATCGGGGACGAGCAGGTGGCGGCCGTCGCGGACGATCTCGCGACCGCCCGCGATGACCGTGCGGATGTCGGCGGCGGTGGCGCCGAAGATGACCGACTCCAGGGCGGTGGCCGGGGCGGCGCCGGCCGTTCGGGGGGTGTCGAGCGCGACGGTGACGAGGTCGGCCACGGAGCCGGGGGCCAGGCGGCCGGCGTCGGGCCAGCCGAGGCTGGCATGACCGGCGGCGGTGGCGGCGACGGCCAGGCTGGCTGCCGGGAAGTGACCGCGCTCGCCGGTGACCAGGCGCGCGTCGTACTCCACGCGGCGAGCCTCCGCCAGCAGGTCGATGCTGGCCTGGCTGTCGGTGCCGAGGGTGAGCGGGCAGCCGGCGGCGGCCAGGGCGACGGCCGGGCCGATGCCGTCGGCCAGGTCGGCCTCGGTGGTGGGGCACAGGCACGCGGCGGTTCGGGTGGCGCCGAGGCGGGCGATGTCGGTGGCGGTCAGGTGGGTGGCGTGCACGGCGGTGGCCCGCGGGCCGAGGGCGCCGGCCCGGTCCAGGATCTCGGTCGGGGTGGCGCCGTAGGCGGCCTGGCAGGCGGCGTTCTCGGCCTTCTGCTCGGACAGGTGGACGTGCAGCGGGGCGGACCGGCGGTCGGCCCAGTCGATGACCGGGGCTAGCTGGGCGGGCGGGACGGCGCGGACCGAGTGGATGGCCGCGCCCAGGCGGACGGACGCGGGTGCCGACTGCGGTGGCGCGGCGCCCTGGGGGGCGGAACCCGGGAGCGCCGGGTCCGGGGGCTCAGAGCGCGGGGGCGCCGCGCTCGGGCGGGGAATGTCAGCGGCGAGCGCGTCAACCCTGGCGGCCCAGGCGTCGGCGTCGGCATCGGCGAAGCGAGCCTGCGGGCCGGACAGGGGCAGGGGGTCGCCGGACGGGGACAGGCCACCGGACAGGTAGCAGGTGTCCAGGAGGCAGATGCGCAGGCCAGCCCGGGCGGCGGCGGCGATGAGGGCGCGGCTCATCTCGCTGGGGTCGGGGTAGGGGACGCCGCCGGGGGCGTGGTGCACATAGTGGAACTCCCCCACGCAGGTGATGCCGGCCAGGGCCATCTCGGCGTACACGGCGGTGGCCAGGTCCAGGTAGCTGGCCGGGGTGAGGCGGGCGGCGACCTCGTACATGCGCTCGCGCCAGGTCCAGAAGGTGCCCCGGCCGGCCTGGGTCAGGCCGCGCAGGGCGCGGTGGAACGCGTGCGAGTGGGCGTTGGCCAGGCCGGGCAGGGTGAGGCCGGGCAGGCGGACGGTGCCGGGCGGGCAGGCGGCGGGCGGGACATCGGGAGTGACGGCGGTGAAGTGGCCGGCGGCGGCCTGAAGGAGGACGTCGCGGTGCACCCCGTCGGGCAGCCAGGCCAGCTCGGCGTGCCAGGACTGGCCGTCGGGCTCGGCAGGCCCGGCCATTTACGAGCCGGCCAGGTCGGCCAGGACCGTGGCCAGGGCCTCGACGCCGGCCAGGCAGTCGGACAGGTCGGCGTGCTCGGCCGGAGAGTGCGAGACGCCGGTCGGGTTGCGGACGAACAGCATGGCGGTCGGCAGGCGGGCGGCCAGGATGCCCGCGTCGTGGCCGGCGCCGGTGGGCAGCACCGGAACGCGAGGTGCCGGGCGGGGTGGAGGTGCCGGGCTGGCCCGCCAGGGCGGCGGCGAGGCGGGCGCGCAGGGCCGGGTCGAAGGTGACGGCCGGGGTGAACGGACTCGCGGCGCACGTCAAGGGCGACGTCGTGGTGGGCGGCGGCGGTGCGGGCGGCGGTCGTGACGGCGGTGACGACCTCGTCCAGGGCGGGCTCGTCGGGGGCGCGGGCGTCGAGCCAGGCGGTGACGGACGAGCAGATGCCGTTGGCGGCGCCGGGCTCGGCGGTGAGCTTGCCGATGGTGGCCAGGGCGCCGTGCTCGGCGGCGGCGGTGCGGGCGGCCAGGATGGCGGCGGCGGCGGGGAGCATGGGGTCGCGGCGGTCGGGGATGCGGGTGGTGCCGGCGTGGTCGGCGCGGCCGGTCAGGTGCAGGCGCCAGCGGCCGTGCGGCCAGATGGACTCGGCCAGGCCGACGGGGGCGTCCAGGGCGGCCAGGGCGCTGCCCTGCTCGATGTGCAGTTCAATGTAGGCGGCCAGGGCGGCCAGGCGGTCGGGGTCGGGGCCAGGAAGCCGGGGTCCAGGGCGGGCTCGGTGACGGCCGCCTCGGTCATGGCGTCGGCCAGGGTGACGCCGTCGGCGTCGCGCAGGTCGCGGGCCGCGGCCGGGTCGATCAGGCCGGCCGCCAGGCGGCTGCCCAGGCAGGCCACGCCGAACCGGGCGCCTTCCTCCTCGGTGAACGCGCAGACGGCGATCGGGCGAGCGGGCCGGAAGCCACGGTCGCGGAGCAGGTCGATGGCGGCGAACGCGGACACCACGCCGAGCGGGCCGTCGAACGCTCCGCCGTCGGGCACCGAGTCCAGGTGGCTGCCGACGGCGATGGCCCCGGACCCGGAACCCCACCACGCCCACAGGTTGCCGTTGCGGTCGGTCTCGGCGGGCAGCGAGCGGGCCGCCGCGGCGGCGCGGAACCAGTCGCGGCAGGCCAGGTCAGCGGGAGTCCACGAGTAGCGGCGGTAGCCGGCCGGAGTCCGGCCGAGCGGCGCCAGGGTCTCCCACAGGGCCGGGAAGGTTCCCGCCGTGAACGTCACATCGGGATCCGGACGCCGCGCTGGGCCGCGACCTCGGTCGCGCGGGGGTAGCCCGCGTCGGCGTGGCGCAGGACGCCCATGCCGGGGTCGTTGGTCAGGACCCGTTCCAGCTTGGCGGCGGCCAGCTCGGTGCCGTCGGCCACGCACACCTGGCCGGCGTGGATGGACCGGCCGATGCCGACGCCGCCGCCGTGGTGGATGCTGACCCACGAGGCCCCGGACGACGCGGCGACCAGGGCGTTGAGCAGCGGCCAGTCGGCGATGGCGTCGCTGCCGTCGGCCATGCCCTCGGTCTCCCGGTAGGGCGAGGCGACCGAGCCGCAGTCCAGGTGGTCGCGGCCGATGACGATGGGAGCCTGGACGGCGCCGCTGGCCACCAGCTCGTTGAAGCGCAGGCCGGCCAGGTGCCGCTCGCCGTAGCCGAGCCAGCAGATCCGGGCGGGCAGGCCCTGGAAGTGGACCTTCTCCCGGGCCAGCCGGATCCACCGGGCCAGGGCCTCGTTGCCGGGGAACAGGTCGAGAATGGCCTCATCGGTGGCGGCGATGTCGGCCGGGTCGCCGGACAGGGCGGCCCAGCGGAACGGGCCGCGGCCCTCGCAGAACAGCGGCCGGATGTAGGCGGGCACGAAGCCGGGGAACGCGAACGCCCGGTCGTAGCCGGCGAGCTGGGCCTCGCCCCGGATGGAGTTGCCGTAGTCGAAGACCTCGGCGCCGGCGTCCTGGAATCCGACCATGGCCGCCACGTGCTCGGCCATGGACTGCCGGGCGCGGGCGGTGAACCCGGCCGGGTCCTCGGCCCGCAGCGCGGCCAGGTCGCTCGAAGGACGACGCCGCGCGGCAGGTAGGTGAGCGGGTCGTGGGCCGAGGTCTGGTCGGTGACGATGTCGATCGGGGCGCGCCGCCGGAGCAGGTCGGGGAACGACCTCGGCGGCGTTGCCCAGCAGGCCGATGGACAGCGGCTGGCGGGCGCGGGCGGCGGCGGCGGCCCTGGCCACGGCGTCGGCGATGTCGGCGGCGGCGACGTCGAGGTAGCCGTGCTCGATGCGGCGGCTGATCCGGGACGGGTCGCAGTCGACGCAGATGGCCACGCCGCCGTTCATGGTCACGGCCAGGGGCTGGGCGCCGCCCATCCCGCCCAGGCCGGCGGTCAGCGTGATGGTGCCGGCCAGGGTGCCGCCGAACCGCTTGGCGGCCACGGCGGCGAACGTCTCGTAGGTGCCCTGGAGGATGCCCTGGGTGCCGATGTAGATCCACGACCCGGCGGTCATCTGGCCGAACATGGTCAGCCCGGCCGCCTCCAGGCGGCGGAACTCCTCCCAGGTGGCCCACTGCGGGACCAGGTTGGAGTTGGCGATCAGCACCCGCGGCGACCACTCGTGGGTGCGCACGACGCCGACCGGCTTGCCGGACTGCACCAGCAGGGTCTCGTCGTCGCCGAGGTCCCGTAGCGGGCCACGATGGCGTCGAACGCGGCCCAGCTACGAGCGGCCCGGCCGGAGCCGCCGTAGACGATGAGCTGGTCGGGATGCTCGGCCACCTCGGGATCGAGGTTGTTCATCAGCATCCGCATGGCCGCTTCCTGCGGCCAGCCCTTGCAGCTCAGGCTGGTCCCGCGGGGTGCGGTGACCGGACGTGCCCCATCGCCCACGGCAAGCTCCTCGCCCTTGAAGATCAGCGCCGGGATGACGATATCCCCTCAGGAGTACATCCCCTCGGGATCCACGCCTTGAACGGGATCCCGCGCCGACGTCAGCCACGCCTCGGCCGCTGACTGGTAGCTGGCGTGGTTGGCCAGGGCGGTGTTCAGGCTGATCAGGCCCTGGGTGGTCAGCTTGGCCGAGATCTCGTTGAGGACGGCGGTGATGGTCGGGCTGACGCCCTTCTTGTAGACCAGCGGGATGACGTTCTGGGCGGCGAAGTTGTTCTTCGGGTCGGTCAGCACGACCAGGTGGTCGGAGGCGATCTGCGGGGTGGTGGTGAACACGTCGGCCGCCTGGACCTTGTTGTCGGTCAGCGCGGCCAGGGTGATCGGCCCGGACTCATCGCCCAGCGGGTCGAACGACTTGAACACCACGCCGTAGTTCTTCTTCAGGCCGGCCAGGCCGTCGGGGCGGGTCTCGAACTCGGGCGCCGCGCCGAACACCATGGTCTTGGCGATCGAGGCGAGGTCGGCGATCGAGGTCAGGTGGTGCGCGGTGGCGAACGCCTGGGTCACGGTGACCGAGTCGGCGTCCTGGGCCGTCGAGGGCTGCAGGATCTCCAGGGTGGAGGGCAGGCCAGCGGTCAGCGCGGCGTCGACCTGCTGGGTGGTGGCGGCCGTGCTGGTCTTGTTGACCGAGGTGGTGAGCAGGGCGCCGTTGTACTCCGGGATGATGGTGATCGCGCCCTTGGCGACCTCCGGGTAGTAGACCTCGCGGGCGCCGATGTTGAACTTGTCGGTGACCTTGACCCCCTTGGCCTGCAGGGCCAGCGCGTAGATCTCGGCCAGCCCCTCGTCCTCGGGGAAGTTGGCCGACCCGACGACGACGGTGCCCTTGGTCGCGGCTCCGCCGGACAGCGGGTTGCTGCCGCTGCTTGGGCGCGGACGAGCCGCAGGCGGCCAGGGCCACCAGGGCGCTGACCGCGACGCCGGCCACGGCGGCTCTGCTAAGCGGTTTACTGGTACGGATCACTTGATTTCCCTCCACTGTGCCAAGCGGGATTGCCCAGTTACCCCTGATCGCGGGCTTGTACTCGCAGGGGGGCCGGGACGACGAGGTAGCGCAGGCCGGCGAACACGACCTGCACGACCAGGGCGAGGATGACGACCAGCAGCGCGCCGCCCGCCACCTCCGCGTAGTTGCTCTGCGACAGACCGTCGAGGATGTAGCGGCCCAGCCCGCCGATGCCGATCTCGGCCGCGATGGTGGCGGTGGCCACGACGAAGATGGCGCCGGTGCGCAGGCCCAGCATGATCAGCGGCAGGGCGACCGGCAGTTCCACCTTCCGGAGGATCTGCCAGCTCGGTCATGCCCATCCCGCGCGCCGCGTCGGTCAGGCCGGGGTCCACCCCGGCCACGCCCTCGTAGACGTTGACCAGGATCGGCGGGATGGCCAGCACGACCAGCGGGATCAGCCAGGTCAGCACGTTGAAGCCGAGCAGGTCGACCATCAGCACCAGCAGGCCCAGGGTGGGGATGGCCCGCCAGGCGTTGGCCACGTTGATGACCGCGATCCCGCCCCGGCGGGCGTGCCCGATCCACAGGCCGAGCGGCACCGCGATCAGCGCCGCCACGAGCAGGGCCAGGCCGCAGTAGTACAGGTGCTGCAGGCCAGCCGGACCGGGATGTCGTCCGGGCCGTGCCACTGCGCGCGTGACGTCAGCCAGTCCCAGGCGAAGGTCAGGTAGCTCACCGGCGGCTCCACGGGGTGGCGGCGCGGCGGGCCAGCACCAGCAGCAGGTCGCAGATCAGGGCCAGGACGATGACCGCCGCGATGCCGACCCACACCTCCTCGGTGAACTGGCGCTGGAACCCGTCGGTGAAGAAGAAGCCGTCGCTGCCCACGCCGATGAGCTGGCTGATGCTGGCCAGGCTGATGCTGGACACCACGGCGATCCGCAGCCCGGCCATGATGACCGGCAGGGCCAGCGGAAGCTCGACCCGGATCAGGCGGCGCGGCGCGGCGAACCCCATGGCGGTGGCGGCCTGCCGGACCGGCCGGCGGCACGGCGGCCATCCCGTCGACCACGCTGGGAATCAGGATGCACAGCGAGAACAGGGTCAGCGGGATGATCACGGTGGTGTTGGACAGGCCGGTGTAGTCGATCAGGACCACGAACAGGGCCAGCGACGGGATCGCGTAGACCGCGTTGGCCACCGACAGCACCGGCGGGTACAGCCACCGGCACCGGGCGCAGGCCACCCCGGCGGGCAGCGCGATGGCCAGCCCGATCAGCGCCGGCACGACCCCGAGCAGGGCGTTGGCCAGCGTGTACGTGCCAGACCTGGGGCCAGTTCAAGGGGCGGCCCCGGCGGCCCCGGCGGCCGCCTGTCAGCGGCTTCCTCGGCCGTCCGGATCGCCGCCCGCAGCGCCTCGTAGCTGGTGACGCCCAGCACCGTGCCGTCGTCGGCCACGCCGACGGCCCGCTCGGTGCGCGACAGCACCGTGGCGTCCAGGGCGGCGCGCAGCGAGTCCCGGCCGGGCCGGAACGTGTGCCCGATCGGGACCAGGCCCGCGTCGGCCAGCCGCTTGTCCGCCGGGAAGCGAGGCCAGGTCGGCGGCAGCGGACCAGCCGAGCGGACGCCGTTCCCCGTCAATCACGAGAACCCACGGGGCGGCCAGCTTGCGCGCGGCGGCCACGGTGGCGGTGCTCGGGCAGGATCAGGCTCGGCGTCCAGGTCCAGGCCGTCGGCGCTGGAAGAACGACAGCCGCCGGATGCCCCGGTCGAAGCCGACGAAGCCGGCCACGTAGTCGTCGGCCGGGGCGCCGAGCAGCCGCTCGGGCGTGTCCACCTGGGCCAGGTGGCCGCCGGGGCGGAAGACCGCCACGATGTCCCCGACCTTGATGGCCTCCTCCACGTCGTGAGTGACCATGACGATGGTCTTGTGCAGCTCGGCCTGGAGCCGGAGCAGCTCATCCTGCAGGGTGGCCCGGACGATCGGGTCGACGGCGCTGAACGGCTCGTCCATCAGCAGCACGGGCGGGTCGGCGGCCAGCGCGCGGGCCACGCCGACGCGCTGCTGCTGGCCGCCGGACAGCTGGTGCGGGTAGCGGCGGGCCATCCCGGCGTCCAGGCCGACCAGGTCCATCAGCTCGCGGGCCCGGGCGCGGGCCTTGGCCTTGCCCCAGTTGCTGAGCAGCGGCACGGTGGCGATGTTGTCCTCGATGGTGCGGTGCGGGAACAGGCCGGTCTGCTGGATCACGTAGCCGATGCCCCGGCGCAGCCGGGCCGGGCTGGCCTGCTGGACGTCCTGGCCGTCGAGCAGGATGCGGCCCTCGGTGGGCTCGATCAGCCGGTTGATCATCCGCAGGGAGGTGGTTTTCCCGCAGCCGCTCGGGCCGACCAGGACCAGCGTCTTGCCCGCCGGGATCTCCAGGCTGAGGCGTCGACCGCCACAGTGCCGCCGGGGTAGCGCTTAGTGACGTGGTCGAAGGTAATCACTCGTGGGCCTCCGCCCCTATTTTCTACCGAAGTGCGTAGGCTAGCCGATCATGCCTGTGACGCACACGCTTAATGCGGTTCGTGAGCTCGACGCGGACCTGATCCGCCGGATCGCCGCAGGTGAAAACCTCGCCATCAGCGCCGGCCCTGGCGGCGCGGGTCGGCGCGTCGCGGCGCCGCGGCGCGGCCGCGCTCGACCGCGGCGGGCCGGTTTACGGGGTCAATACCGGCATGGGGGCGCTGTCCGGGGTCCGGCTCACGCCCGAGGAGCAGCGCGGGCACCAGCGGCGCCTGCTGCTGGGCCGGGCCGCGGGCGGGCCGCCGTGGCTGCCCTCCGCGAGGTCCGGGCGCTGTACGCGGTGCGGCTGCGCACGTTCCTGTCCGGGGACGCGGGCGTGTCGGCGGAGCTGTGCCAGCGGCTCGCCGACGTTCCTGGCCGCCGGGATCGTGGCGGCCCGGCCCGCTGCCGGCCGAGGCGGCGGGCAGCGCGGGCGAGATCGTCCAGCTCGCGCACGCGTTCGGGCCGCTGGCCGGGATCGGCTCGGTGCTGGCCGGCGGCGACGCTGACGCCCGCCGCCGAGGTCGTCTGGCCGGTCGTCGGGCTGCACACCCGTTCGAGCTCGGGCCGAAGGAGGGCATCGCGCTGCTGGCCGGGCGTGCCGGGGGCGACGGCGCTGAGCCTGCTGGCCGGCGGCCGAGGCGGCGCGGGTGACGGCCATGCTGGAGGCGGCGGCGGGCTGTCGATCGCGGCGGCCGGGGCGCCCGGCGATCCCTATGGCGCGGCGTGCGCCCGGGCCGATGACGTGCTCGGCGCGGTGCTGGCCCGGCTGCGCGGGCTAGCCGGGTCGCGGCCCGCCCGGATGCTCCAGGCCCCGGTGTCGTTCCGGGTCGCCGGGCCGCTGCTGGCCCGGTGATCCGGGCCGCCGGCGCGCTGGACGGCGGCCACGCGGCCGGGCGCTGGACGGCGTCACGGACTCCCCGGCCTTCCTGGATGGTCAATTTGTCGGAACGGCCGGGCTTCCACGGCATCGACCTCGCCGCCGCAGTGCGACCACCTGACGGCCGCGCTGGCGCACGCCGCGGAGGTCAGCGCCGCGCGCGCGCACCGGCTGCTGGACCCGGCGGTGACCGGGCTGAGCGCCCAGCTGGCGCCGCGGCCCGGCCCCGACGCCGGGCTGGTCGCCGTGCACAAGCGGGCGGCGGGCGAGGTGCACGCGCTGCGGCGGCTGGCCCGCCGTCGGCGCTGGGCACGATCGAGACCTCGGGCGGGCAGGAGGACGTGCAGTCGTTCGCGTGGGCGGCGGCCAGGCGCTGCGGGCCGCGCTGGGCCGCGCCGCCCGGTGGCGGCGTGCGAGCTGCTGGCCGGGGCGCAGGCCGCGTTCCTGTGTGACCTGCGTGGCTGGCGAGGGGCTGCTGGCGGCGCTGGACATCGAGCCGGTCCGGGCCGACCGGCCGCTCGGGCCGGACATCGAGCGGCTGGCGGCGGGCGACTGGCTGCCCGTGGTGGAAGCGATCAGTTCTGGGCGCGCCATAGGCTGGCGGGCGATGAGCGTCGAACGCGATATCCCGGACGAGACGGCGTGACCGAGAGCCCGCTGCCGGATCACCAGCACCGGGACGTGGCGGGCGGCTGGCTGCGGCCGGCCGTGTTCGGCGCCATGGACGGCCTGGTCACGAACGTGTCGCTGATCGCGGGCGTGGGCGGCGGCGGGGGCGCGCAGCACGTCATCGTGCTGACCGGGCTGGCCGGGCTGGCCGCCGGGGCGTTCTCGATGGCGGCCGGGCGAGTACGTCTCGGTGTCCTCGCAGAACGAGCTGGTCGCGGCCGAGGTCCGCAAGGAGCGGATCGAGCTGGAGCGCAACCCGGCAGGCGAGCAGCGCGAGCTGGCCGAGGTGTTCATGCGCAGCGGGGTGGAGCCCGACCTGGCCCGCCAGGTCGCCGAGCAGGTCTCCGCGCACCCGGAGTCGGCGCTGCGCGTGCACGTCCGCGAGGAGCTGGGCGTGGACTACCAGGACCTGCCCTCGCCGGTCGCGGCCGGGGGCGGCGTCGCTGGTCACGTTCGCGATCGGGGCGCTGATCCCGCTGCTGCCCTACCTGCTCGGCCTGGACTGCTGCCGGTGGCGCTGGGCCTGGCCGCGGCGGCGGCGTTCGCGGGCGGCGGGGCGGTGGCCCGGTTCACCGCCCGGCCGTTCCTGCACGGCGCGCTGCGCCAGCTCACCTGGCGGCCGTGGCGGCCGGGCTGACCTACCTGATCGGCCTGCTGGTCGGCATATCGTGAGCCAGTTACCAGTCGGGATCTGGGCTGGGCGTCGTCCGGGTGGTTCCCGGCCGCCGAGATCAGGGCCAGGTCGGACTCGACCATCATGGCGACCAGCTCCTCGAAGCCGATCTTCGGCTCCCAGCCCAGCTCCTCGCGGGCCTTGGTCGGGTCGGCGCACAGCCGGTCCACCTCGGCCGGGCGGATGAACGCCGCGTCGGTCACCACGTGGTCGCGCCAGTCCAGGCCGGCCGAGCTGAACGCCAGATCGACGAGTTCCTCGCACCGAGTGGGTCACGCCGGTGCCGATGACGAAGTCGGACGGCTCGTCGCGGGCCAGCATCAGCTGCATGGCCCGGACGTAGTCCCCGGCGAACCCCCAGTCCCGGCTGGCGCCCAGGTTGCCCAGCCGGAGCTGGCGCTCGAAGCCGAGCTTGATCTTGGCCACGCCGAGGGACACCTTGCGGGTGACGAACTCGGTGCCCCGGCGCGGTGACTCGTGATTGAACAAGATCCCCGACGCGGCGAACATCCCGTAGGACTCGCGGTAGTTCTGGGTCAGGAAATGGCCGTAGGCCTTGCCCACGCCGTACGGGCTGCGCGGGTGGAACGGCGTGCGCTCCGTCTGCGGCGACTCGCGCACCTGGCCGAACATCTCGGATGAGGACGCCTGGTAGAAGCGGATCTGGCCGCGGCCGGGACTGCGCGAGGCGCTGATCCCGCTGCACACCCGGATCGCCTCCAGCACCCGCAGCACGCCCAGGCCGGTGACCTCGCCGGTCAGCTCGGCCTGCTGCCACGACATCGGCACGTAGGAGATGGCGGCCAGGTTGTAGACCTCGTCGGGCTGGACCCGCTCCACGGCCGAGATCAGGCTGCCCTGGTCGAGCAGGTCGCCGCGGACCAGCTGGACCTCGCTCGAGCAGCTGGCGCAGCTGGCGAACCCGCGGGTTGGCCTGGCCGCGGACCAGGCCCCATACCTCGTACCCCGAAGCCACCAGGTGCTCGGCCAGATAGGAGCCGTCCTGCCCGGTAATCCCGGTGATCAGCGCGCGTCGTGTCAGCGGAGCCTCCCTTGGGCAGCGGCCTTCCGGGCAGCTTATCGGCGGTTCCGACACGACACACGTCGCCGGCGCACCGGGATCGACCGTACCCCCTGGTAATGTTCCGTGCCTAGGGGGGTCACGCGGGCGCGCAGGCAGGCGGCCAGCGGCCGATAAGGAGGCGCAGACCTGCGTGAGCACCGATGATCCGCTGCGCGTGGCGCTGCTGTCCTACCGGAGCAAGCCGCACTGCGGCGGCCAGGGAATCTACCTCCGGCACCTGTCCCGGGAGCTGGCCGCGCTGGGCCACCACGTCGAGGTCTTCTCCGGCCAGCCCTACCCCGAGCTGGAGCCCGGCCCGCTGCTGCGCACCCTGCCCAGCCTGGACCTGTACGCCGACGAGGACCCGTTCCGCACGCCGGGCCTGAGCGAGTACCGGGACTGGATCGACGTCCTCGAGGTGACCACGATGTGGACCGGGCGCGTTCCCCGAGCCGCTGACGTTCAGCCTGCGGGCGCTGCGGGCGCTGCGCGCGCCGGGTCGCCGACTTCGACGTCGTGCACGACAACCAGGTGCTGGCCTACGGGATGCTCGGCATCCCCCGGCTCGGCCTGCCGCTGGTGACCAGCATCCACCACCCGATCAGCGTCGACCGGCGGATCGAGCTGGCCGCGGCCCGGCCGCTGACCCGGTGGCCCTGACGAGTGGTCGCTGAGCCGGTTCGGCAAGCGCCGCTGGTACTCGTTCGTCCGGATGCAGGGCCGGGTGGCCCGCCGGGTCGGCCCGGTGCTGACCGGCTCGCAGTCCTCGGCGCGACGACATCGTCCGCGACTTCCGGGTCGCCGCGCGACCAGGTGCGGGTCATCCCGCTGGGCGTGGACACCCGCCTGTTCCACCCCCGCCCGGCGCCGCGGGTGCCGGGCCGGATCGTCGCCGTGGCCAGCGCGGACTCCCCGCTCAAGGGCGTGGCGACCCTGCTCCGCGCGTTCGCCAAGCTCGTCACCGAGCGAGACTGCCGAGCTGACTCTCGTCGGCAAGCCCACGCCGGGCGGGCCGACCGACCGGCTCGTCTCCGAGACTCGCGCTCGGCGACCGGGTGCGGTTCGTCAGCGGGATCAGCGACACCGAGCTGGCCGAGCTGATCGCCAGCGCCGAGCTGGCCGTCGTCCCGTCGCTGTACGAGGGCTTCTCGCTGCCCGCCGTCGAGCACATGGCGTCCGGCACCCCGCTGATCGCCACCCGGACCGGCGCCCTGCCCGAGGTCGTCGGCGACGCCGCGCTGCTGGTCGCGCCGGGCGACGCCGAGGAACTGGCGGCCGCGCTGCGGACGCTGCTCGACGCGCCCGCCGAGCGGGAGCGGCTGGCCGCGGTGGCGCTGCGCCGGGTCCAGGAGCGGTTCGCCTGGCCCGCGGTGGCCCGGGCCACCGTGGCGCAGTACCGCGAGGCGATGGCCGCCGGCCGAGCCGTCATGAGCCGCGCATGCTGACCGTCGACTTCGCGCGGCTGCCGGTCGGGCCGGGCCGCCGGGTCCTGGACCTGGGCTGCGGCGCGGGCCGCCACGCCTTCGAGGCGCTGCGCCGGGGCGCGCACGTGGTCGCGCTGGACACCGACCGGGCCGAGCTGGCGTCGGTCGCGGGCCATGGTCGCGGCCATGCAGGAGGCGGGCGAGGTGCCCGACGGCGCCGACGCGGCCTGCGTGACCGGCGACGCCACCGCCATGCCGTTCCCCGACGGCAGCTTCGACGTGGTCATCGCGGCCGAGGTGCTGGAGCACATCCCGGCCGACCAGGCCGCGCTGCGCGAGATCACCCGGGTGCTGGCGCCCGGCGGCACGGTGGCGGTCACCGTGCCCGCCTGGCTGCCCGAGCGGATCTGCTGGCGGCTGTCCGACGACTACCACAACGTGCCGGGCGGGCACGTCCGGATCTTCACCCGGCGGGAGCTGGAGACCAAGCTGGCCGTCGCCGGGCTGGCCGTCGGCGGGCACCACCACGCGCACGCGCTGCACTCGCCGTACTGGTGGCTGAAGTGCGCGGTGGGCGTGCACGACGACGACCACCCGCTGGCCCGCGCCTATCACCGGCTGCTGGTCTGGGACATCATGGCCGCGCCGAAGGTCACCCGGCTGGCCGACCGGGCGCTGAACCCGGTGCTGGGCAAGAGCCTGGTCGTCTACGCGACCCGGCCGCACAGCGATGCGTCAACCAGGGGGAGCCGCGGCAGCGGGGGCGGCGGGGCGACGAGGAACGGGAGCCGGGAAGGAGCGGCTGAGTGCCACACCACGGGGAACTGGACGCGCATGCGGGGGCATGAGCGGCCGGACGGCTGGGTGCCGGAGGTAGCCGGGCATCCTGACCGCGGACCAGCTGCTGGCCACGGGGCAGGCCATCGCGGCGGCCAGCAGCGGGACGGCGCGATCGGCTGGCCGGACGGGCACGTCGACGCCTGGAACCACGTCGAGTGCGCGATGGCCCTGTCCGCCTGCGGGCTGCGCGGCCCGGCCCGGCGCGCCTACGCCTGGCTGGCCGCCACCCAGCGGCGGGACGGCTCGTGGCCGGTGCAGACGGCGGACGGGACGCGATGCCCGACCGGGCGGCCGAGAGCAACCACGCGGTGTATCCCGGCGGTCGGCGTCTGGCACGAGTTCCTGGTCACCGGCGACGAGGCCTTCGTGTCGGGATGTGGCCGTTGGTGCGGGCGGGGTCGAGTTCGCGCTCGGCTTGCAGACGCGAGGGCGGCGAGATCATCTGGCGGCGGCGGGCCGACGGCAGCGCGGACAGCTACGCCCTGCTGGCCGGCTGCGCCAGCATGTACCAGGGGCTGCGCTGCGCGATCGCGCTGGCCGACCACCTGGGCGCCAGCCAGCCGGACTGGGAGCTGGCCGCGGCCCAGCTCGGCCACGCGGTGGCCTGCCACGAGGACACGTTCGCGGACAAGAGCCGGTTCTCGATGGACTGGTACTACCCGGTGCTGGGCGGCCCGCTGCGCGGCGCCGGAGGCCGCTGGAGCGGCTGGCCGCGGGGCTGGGACACGTTCGTCGTGCCGGGCCTGGGCATCCGGTGCGTCAGCGACGAGCCGTGGGTCACCGGCGCCGAGACGTGCGAGCTGGCCCTGGCCCTGGACGCGATCGGCGACCAGGCCCGGGCGCTGGACCTGCTGGACCAGATCCAGCACCTGCGCGACCCGGGCGGCGGCTACTGGACCGGCTGGCAGTTCGTCAACCAGGCCCACTTCCCGGCCGAGCAGAGCAGCTGGACGGCGGCCACCGTGGTGCTGGCCGCCGACGCGCTGTCCGGCGCCACCGGCGGGGCGGGCATCTTCGCCGACCTGACCGTGCCGGGGGTCGGCGGGCGGCCCGCCGCCGGCCGTGCTGCCCGCGTTCGCCGCCTCGCCCGCCGCGTGCGGCTGCGGGTCAGCCGATCCCGTCTCCCGGTCCGCTCAAGCACTCGTAGCGAGCCCGCCACCCGGACCTCGTGAACGCCCCCGACGCCAGCGCCCGGCAGTAGATCCGGTACGGGGCCTGGCCGCCGTCGGCCGGGTCGGGGAAGACGTCGTGGATGGCCAGCGCGCCGCCCGGCGCCACCCGCGGCGCCCAGCCCTCGTAGTCGCCCGCCGGCGGCCGCGTCGGTGTGCCCGCCGTCGATGAACAGCAGGCCCAGCGGCGCGCGCCACAGCGCGGCCACCGCCGCGGTCCGGCCCACGATGGCGATGACGTGCTCCTCCAGCCCGGCCGCGGCCAGCGTGGCGCGAAAGTGCGGCAGCGTGTCCAGCCGGCCGGTGGCCGGGTCGACCAGGTCCGGGTCGTGGTACTCCCAGCCGGGCTGGTTCTCCTCCGAGCCGTGGTGATGGTCGACGGT
This sequence comes from uncultured Actinomycetota bacterium, assembly GCA_963731085.1. GTDB lineage: Bacteria > Actinomycetota > Actinomycetes > Streptosporangiales > Streptosporangiaceae > DASUBV01. The sequence goes on along the minus strand of CAVSUF010000012.1, from coordinate 293,025 downwards.
CACCACCACCTGGCCGGCCTGCCGGGCGGCGGCGGCCAGGTAGATGGTGGACTTGCCGCAGTAGGTGCCGATCTCGGCCACCGGCCCGCGGGGGGCGTAGGCGGCCGCCGTCTCGAACAGGGCGCGGCCCTCGTCGGGCGGCATGAAGCCGCGGGCGGCCAGCGCTGACGCTTCGATCTCGGCGGGCAGCTCGGGGAGGACCGGCAGGTCGATATCGTGCACGGGGATCAGTGTGGCCCGGCCGGCGCCGCCGCGCGACCCGCTGTCGCCAGGGCGCCGGAGATGAGCCATGATGGGCGCAGATGCCGTATTCGGAGGTGAGGTGCAGCATGCGGGTGGAAGCGGATTACGACGCCTGCGAGGCCAACGGGATCTGCGCGGGCATGGTCCCCGAGGTCTTCGAGGTCGATGACGACGACAACCTGCACATCCTCCTCAGCGATATCCCGTCGCGGCTGGAGCAGCAGGTCCGGTACGCGGTGGTGTCGTGCCCGAAGCTGGCCCTGCGGACCGAGGGCTAGCGGGATGCGGGCGGCGGTCCTGACCCAGCGCGACCCGGCGGGCCTGGTCGAGCTGCGTGACGATGTCAGCGCGATCGGGCCGGGGGCGGGCGAGGTGCGGGTGGCGATCCGGGCCACCGGCGTGTGTCACTCCGACCTGTCGGTGCTGTCCGGGGTCATCCCGTCCGGCCTGCCGGTCATCCCCGGCCACGAGGGCGCGGGCGAGATCACCGAGATCGGGCCGGGCGTGACCGGCCTGGCTCCCGGCCAGCACGTGGTGATCAGCTGGACGCCGGCCTGCGGCCAGTGCCCGGACTGCCGGGGCGGGCAGCCGTTCCTGTGCACGGCGTTCCGGGCGGTGCGGGTGCCGCGGTTCGCGCTGGCCGACGGGACGCCCGTGTACGGCATGTCCGGCTGCGGCACCTGGGCCGAGGAGATCGTGGTGCCGACCGCGGCGGTCATCGGCATCGACGATGACGTGCCGTTCGACGTGGCGGCGCTGCTCGGCTGCGGGATCCCGACCGGCGTCGGCGCGGTGGTCAACTCCGCCCGGGTGCGGCCCGGCGCGACCGTGGCGGTGGTCGGCGCCGGCGGCGTCGGGCTGGCCGCCATCCAGGGCGCCGCGCTGTCCGGCGCGGCGGTCATCCTGGCCGTGGACCCGCTGCCGGCCAAGCACGCCATCGCGCTGGCGCTGGGCGCCACCCACGCGGTCACCCCCGAGGACGCGGCCGCGGCCCGGGCCAGCCTGACCGGCGGCCGGGGCTTCGATGCCACCATCGAGGCGGTGGGCCACCCGGCCAGCATCCGCGGCGCCTGGGACCTGGCCCGGCGCGGCGGCACCGTGGTACTGGTCGGCCTCGGCGGCCGGCAGGAGGTCCCGTTCAGCGCGGTCGAGCTGGTCTTCGAGGCCAAGACCCTGATCGGGTCCATGTACGGGGGCTGTGACCTGCACCGGGACATTCCCCGGCTGGTGGCCCTGTGGCGGGCCGGCAAGCTCGACATCGAGGCCCTGATCAGCGCGCGGATCGGCTTCACGGACCTGAATGACGCGGTCGCGGCGCTGCGCGCGGGCGATGCGATCCGCCAGGTGGTGACGTTCGGTTAGCGGTTTCCCGATGCGATGTGCTCTCGCGATGCTCTTTACCGCCCTGCTGGCGGCGGCGTGCTCGGCGCCGGCGCCAGCAGGCGGCCCGGCCCGCCCCGCGCACCAGCCCGGCGCCCGGCCCCGACCGCACCTGTCGGTCCCGTCGCCGATCGACGGGCTGACCCCGGCCCAGCTGGCCGCGGCCTATGACCTGGGGCCGCTGCGCCAGCGCGGCATCGACGGGAAGGGCCAGGCGATCGTGATCGTGGACTCCTTCGGGTCGCCCACCATCGGGGCCGACCTGGCCGCGTTCGACGCCGGGACCAGGCTGCCCCCGCCCCCGTCGCTGGACATCATCCAGCCCGCCGGGCCGGTGCCGGCCTACCGCCCGACCTCGACCCGGACCGGCTGGGCCGCCGAGACCACCCTGGACGTGGAGTGGGCGCACGCCATGGCCCCGGCCGCGGCCATCGTGCTGGTCGAGACCCCGGTGGCGGAGACCGAGGGCGCGGCCGGCTTCCCGCAGATCGTCTCGGCCGAGGAGTACGTGCTCCGGCACCACCTGGGCGGCGTGATCAGCCAGAGCTTCGGCGCCACCGAGCAGACGTTCGCCTCCCCGGCCCAGCTGCTGGCGCTGCGCGGCGCCTACACGCTGGCCGCCCGGGACGGCGTGACGGTGCTGGCCGCCTCCGGCGACAACGGGTCCTCGGGCGAGACCCTGAACCAGAGCGGCCTGTACGAGCGGCCGGTGGTCGAGTGGCCCGCGTCCGACCCGCTGGTCACCGCCGTCGGCGGCACCCGGGTGAAGCTGACCCTGGCGGGCGCCCGGAAAGCCCCGGACAGCGCCTGGAACGAGAGCGGCGGCGGCCGGTCGGCGATCTTTCCCCGGCCGTCCTACCAGGACGGGGTGGCCGCCATCACGGGCAGCCACCGGGCCATCCCGGACATCTCGATGGACGCCTCGTGCTCCAGCCCGGTCGCGGTGTACGAGACCTTCCCCGGTGCCGCCCCGCCCGGCGCGGCGCCTGGCAGACAAGCTGCGGCACCAGCGTGGCCACGCCGCTGTTCGCCGGCGTGGTGGCGCTGGCCGACCAGGTCGCCGGCCACCCGCTGGGGCTGATCAACCCGGCCATCTACGAGATGTCCAAGGCCGGGGCGCAGGGCGTCGTGGACGTCCAGTCGGGCAGCAACACGGTCACCTTCAACCAGGGCGACACCACGGTCACCGTGCCGGGGTTCAGCGCCGGGCCGGGCTATGACCTGGCCACCGGGGCGGGCACGATCGACGCGGCGGCGTTCGTGCCCGAACTGGCCGCGCTGGCCGGCGGCTAGGGCCTGCTTCAGAAGGTGCGAGATAGCCGGGTGTGTCCCGGAGCGCCGGCGTGTGCATCGCCGCGATCAGCGAGCGGCTCCGCCGCGACCTATGAGGCACGCCCCGGGCCTGTTCCGGGAGCTGCCTGCGGTGCGGCCGGGCCTGGTCTGCCGTCCCGGGGTGGGCTCCCCGGCCGGCGCGGCCCGGCGCGGCGCTGCTGCCTGCATGATCGTGACCGATCGCCCGTCTGCGGCACGGGTAATCGGTCACGATCATGGTCCGGACGGCTGAGGCCTGTTACAGGAGAGGGCTCTGGTGCGGTGGTGATGCCGGGACGGGTCCTGGCGAGCCTTCCAAAGCACGGCCTAGCTCTACCGGGTTGTCGGGCGGTACCGGGCGGGCAGGTTGCCAACCACGTGGGCCAGTCGGACCCGGTCGCCGCGGTAGACGTAGCGGGTCAGCCGGATGGGGCGCTCGGCGCTGTAGGACGTCCGGTTCACCACCACCACCGGCACGCCGGTGGACAGCTCGAAGAAGTCCCGTTCCGGCGCGTCGGGCATGCGCGCGCTGATCTCGTCGACGAAGCCCGCCTGCGCGTGGCCCAGGTCGGCCAGCATCTTGACCGAGCCCTCCGGGATCTGCCCGGCGTGGGCCAGCGCGGTGCCGCCGGCGATGTCCATCGGGAAGTAGGAGTTCAGCAGGAGCCACGGCAGGTGGTCGATGTGCTGGCGGGTGCGGCGCACGATGACCGGGGAGTCGGGCTCGATCTCCAGGGACTCGGCCACGCTGGCCGGGGCGGGCATGGTCTCCACCACGAACCGCACCGTCTCGGGCTTGCGCGGGTCCGGTCCCAGCACGGGCAGCGCGGTCGAGTCGTGGTGCATGCTGGGCTGCACCCGGACCCGGGACAGCAGCGCGGTGAACGGCTTGGGCGGGGCCTGCACGAACGTGCCCAGCCCCTGCCGGGTGACGACCAGCCCCTGGTTTATCAGCAGGGCCAGGGCCAGCCGGACGGTATTGCGGGACGCGTCGTACTGCCGGACCAGGTCCGGCTCGCTGGGCAGGCGGTCCTCCGGGGCCAGCACGCCCCGGGTGATCTGCTCCCGCAGGCGGTCGGCGATCTGCTGGTACTTCGCCTGAGCCACGGCCGGCCCCCTGACTGCGCACCCGGGGTACGGGTGCACGCTCATCCGCATAACTCTCACCATCAGGTTAGGGAGATGATACCCATTCCTCTCGTTTCAAACAGTCAGGTCATAGGTATGAGTTGGATGGATGGCAGCATCGGGCCGAGTGGCAGGACGGCCAGCAGGCCGGGGCCGGGCCGGTGCGCCCAACGGGAGGTAATAGGACATGGTCATCCTGCTCGTCATCGCGGTAGCCGCGGTGGCCGCGCCGGTCACCGGCGTGGTGCTGGTAGCCCTGGCTATCCGGCACGAGGATGCGGCGCTCAGCCTGAGCCGCCGCCCACGGGGGGTCGGGCAGGCGGCCACGCGCCGGCTGCTCGGCTTTCACGGCGATGGGTTCGCGATCCCGGCGGGCGGCGGGCGGGGCGGCGCGGGGCCCGCCGCCGGCGCCGGGACGACGGGGATCCCCTCGCTGAGGATCCGTTTACAGCCGATGAGGCGCTGCTGGGGAGCGGCGACTTTCCGGCCGACGGGGACTGGAGCTGGCGGTCGGGGGCAGGCACCCCGGCCAGCCCGGCCAGCCTGGCCAGCGCGGGCGGTCGCGCGCGCCGGTAGCGAGCCGCCGGTCACGACGCGGGCGCCTGCGGGGGCGGTCCGCTGCGTGACCGGCGGTAATGGCGGATGCCCCAGGCGGCCAGGGCGCCGACCACCAGAATCGCCAGGGCGATGGCCAGGCCCGTGCCGACCCGCCGCTCGATGACGGTGTAGGCCGATCCGGCCAGGTAGCCGAGCAGGGTGTAGCCCACGCCCCAGATGACGCCGCCGATCAGGTCGTAGCGCAGGAACACGCCGAACGGGACCGGCGCCGCGCCGGCGGCGGCCGGCATCAGCGCCCGGACGATGGCCACGAACCGGCCCAGCAGCACGCCCAGGCCGCCCCGGTCCCGCAGTACGGCCCTGGTCCGGTCCACGCCCCCCGGGATGCGGCGCAGCACGCCGACGGCGAACAGCCGGTCGCCGAGCCGCCAGCCGATCCCGTAGCCGACCACCGGGCCGGTCACGGCGGCCGCCACCACCACGACCATCAGCACCCACAGCGCGGCGTGGCCCCGGCTGGCCAGCACCCCGCCGAGCACCACGGCCGCCTCGCCGGGCACGAAGAAGCCGAGGAAGACCGCCGTCTCCCCGAACACCAGCGCGGCCACTACCAGGTAGGCGATCCAGCCGCTGAGGTGCGCGATCCCGCTGGCCAGTGAGCTCACGACCGGTCCTCCCGTCGCTCAGGGCCCCCTTGCGCACGCATACCGGCATCTAGTAGGACAGCATGCGTCAGCCACGTCCCGGGAAGGAGGCGAGGATGCACGCCGCGCAGTCGACCTCGGGGATGGCCGTGGGCACGGCTGGGACCGGCGGTTTCCCCACCTCCGGGGGCCACCGCCAGGTGGCCACGTTCTCGGACCGGATCACCCGGAACGGCTCCAGCGGGTATCCGGCAGAACCGGGACGTTATCACCTTTATGCCTCGCTCGCCGACCCGTGGTCGCACCGCGCGCTGATCGCCCGCCGCCTGCTCGGCCTGGAGCGGACCATCGGGCTGTCGCTGACCGACCCGATCCCCGGCGCGCGCGGCTGGCGGTTCCCGGACTCCGGCGGGGGCCGTGACCCGGCCACCGGCGCGTCGTGGCTGGCCGAACTGTACCTGGCCACCGACCCCGGCTATGCCGGCCGCTGCACCGTGCCGCTGATCTGGGACAGCGCGCGCCAGCGCATCGTGACCAACGACTTCCCTCAGATCACGGTGATGCTGGAGACCGAGTTCAGCGACTTCCACTGGCGCGGCGCGCCCGACCTGTACCCGCCGGCCCTGCGCCGGGAGATCGACGCGATCGGCGCGCTGATCCACCACACGGTGTCCAGCGGGGTGTACCGGACCGGGCTGGCCACCACCCAGGCCGCCTACGAGGAGGCCTTCGACGCGCTGTTCACCACGCTGGACGCGCTGGAGGAGCGCCTCGGGCGGCGCCGGTTCCTGCTCGGCAGCCAGATCTGCGAGGCCGACGTCCGGCTGTTCCCCACGCTGGCCCGGTTCGATGCGGTCTACTACCTCCACTTCAAGTGCAACTTGCACCGGCTGGCGGATTATCCGCACCTATGGGCCTACGCCCGCGACCTCTACCAGCGCCCCGGATTCGGGGATACGACGGACTTCGCCCAGATCAAGCGGCACTACTACCAGACCCAGGAATGGCTCAACCCGTCCCGGATCGTGCCGAAAGGCCCGTATGTCAGCTGGCTGGAACCTCACGGCCGGGACCGTCTGTCCGCGTAAGCTGTGCTCCGTCCCCGCCAAGTCCGGACCTGTCAAGGCTGGCACCTGAGGGCTACGGGTAGCCTTCTTGAGCGGGGAACACCTCAGAACCTTTAGTTTCGGAAGAGGGCGATGTCCGCCGTGTCTTCTGGGTCTCCGCGCGCGACCGCGGATCTCACCACGCAGCCAGCAAGTTATTCCGGCGCGAGCGGGCGCCAACGGGTCCGGCGACGCCAACGGGTCGGCCGGGGCCGTCGAGGCCAGCGCCGACTTCGGCCCAATCAGTGGCTGGTGGACGAGCTTTATCAGCGCTACCAGGCCGACCCCAGCTCGGTCGACCGGGCCTGGTGGAACTTCTTCGCTGACTACCACCCGCGTCCCGCGGAGCCGCTCGGCCACCCGGTGACCCAGACAGTGGCTCCCCCGCCACCCGCCCCCCTCGCGCCCCCTCCTGCCGCCCCGCCCGGCCCGCCCGCTCCGGCGGCCCCGGCCGGCGAGCAGGTCCGGCTGCGCGGCGCCGCCGCCCGGACCGCCGCCAACATGGCGGCCAGCCTGGCCGTCCCCACCGCCACCAGCGTGCGGGCGGTCCCGGCCAAGCTGCTGGCCGACAACCGCATCGTGATCAACAACCACCTGGCCCGGGGCCGGGGCGGCAAGGTGTCGTTCACCCACCTGATCGGCTACGCCATCGTCCGGGCGCTGGCCGTGGTGCCGGAGATGAACAACGCCTACGCCGAGGTCGAGGGCAAGCCGGTGCTGATCCAGCCGGGCGAGATCAACCTCGGCCTGGCCATCGACATCCGCAAGGAGGACGGCTCGCGCCAGCTTCTGGTGCCGAGCATCAAGTCCGCCCAGATGATGGACTTCCGGCAGTTCTGGATCGCCTACGAGGACATCGTGCGCAAGGCCCGGGCCAGCAAGCTCACGGTCGAGGACTTCGCGGGCACCACGATCAGCCTGACCAACCCTGGCACGATCGGCACCGAGCACTCCGTGCCCCGGCTCATGCAGGGCCAGGGCTGCATCGTCGGCGTCGGCGCGATGGAGTTCCCGGCCGCCTACCAGGGCGCGTCGGTGGAGACCATTGCCCGGCTGGCGATCAGCAAGACCGTCACGGTGACCTCCACCTACGACCACCGGATCATCCAGGGCGCCCAGTCCGGCGACTTCCTGCGGGTCATCCACCAGCTGCTGCTGGGCGAGGATGGCTTCTACGACGAGGTGTTCCAGGCCCTGCAGATCCCCTACGAGCCGATCCGCTGGGTGCGGGACATCCCGGCCGGCCACGAGGACGACATCACCAAGGCCAGCCGGGTCAACGAGCTGATCCACGCCTACCGGGTCCGCGGCCACCTGATGGCCGACACCGACCCGCTGGAGTACCGCCAGCGCAAGCACCCCGACCTGGACATCAACCAGCACGGCCTGACCCTGTGGGACCTGGACCGGGAGTTCGCCACCGGCGGCTTCGGCGGCGAGCCGCGGATGCCGCTGCGCAAGATCCTGGGCGTGCTGCGGGACTCCTACTGCCGCACGGTCGGCGTGGAGTACATGCACATCCAGAACCCGGACGAGCGGGCCTGGATCCAGGCCCGGGTGGAGCGGCCGCACGGCCGGGCCGACAAGGACGAGCAGCTGCGCATCCTGTCCCGGCTCAACGTGGCCGAGGCGTTCGAGATGTTCCTGCAGACCAAGTTCGTCGGCCAGCGGCGGTTCTCGCTGGAGGGCGCCGAGTCGCTGATCCCGCTGCTGGACGCGGTGCTGACCGAGGCGGCCCATGCGAGCTTGCACGAGTCGGTCATCGGCATGGCCCACCGCGGCCGGCTGAACGTGCTGGCCAACATCGTCGGCAAGTCCTACGGCCAGATCTTCAACGAGTTCGAGGGCAACCTGGACCCGGGAACCACGCACGGCTCAGGGGACGTGAAGTACCACCTGGGCGCCGAGGGCAGCTACCGGGTGGCGGGCGGCGGCGAGATCCGCACCTCCCTGGTGGCCAACCCGAGTCACCTGGAGGCGGTCGACCCGGTGATGGAGGGCGTGGTCCGGGCCAAGCAGGACCTGCTGGACATGGGCGACGCCGACGGCTTCACCGTGCTGCCGGTGCAGATCCACGGCGACGCGGCGTTCGCCGGCCAGGGCGTGGTGGCCGAGACGCTGGAGCTGTCCCAGCTCCGCGGGTACCGCACCGGCGGCAGCGTGCACATCGTGGTCAACAACCAGGTCGGCTTCACCACCGCGCCGGAGTCCTCGCGGTCCAGCGTGTACTCCACCGACGTGGCCCGGATGATCCAGGCGCCGATCTTCCACGTGAACGGGGACGACCCCGAGGCCGTGGTCCGGGTCGGCCGGCTGGCCTTCGCCTACCGGCAGGCGTTCGCCAAGGACGTCGTGATCGACATGATCTGCTACCGGCGCCGGGGCCACAACGAGGCCGACAACCCGTCCTTCACCCAGCCGCTGATGTACGACCTGATCGACGCCAAGCGGTCAACCCGCAAGCTGTACACCGAGGCGCTGATCGGCCGGGGCGACATCACGATGGAGGAGGCCGAGCAGGCCCTGCGCGACTACCAGCAGGAGCTGGAGCGGGCCTTCACCGAGACCCGGGACGCGCTCAGCCACCCGCCCGAGCCCGGCACGGTGCACCGCCCGGCGGCGCCCGAGTTCGCGCCGCCGGACCACGAGTCGGTGCCCACCGCGGTCCCGGCCGAGACCATCAAGGCCATTATCGACGCGCAGCTTGACCTGCCCCAGGGCTTCACCGCGCACCCGCGGCTGCTGCCCCAGCTACAGCGGCGGGCGGCCATGATCGAGCAGGACGAGATCGACTGGGCCACCGGCGAGCTGCTGGCCTTCGGCTCCACCCTGATCGACGGGCACGCGGTCCGGCTGATCGGGCAGGACTCCCGGCGCGGCACGTTCGGCCAGCGGCACGCGGTCCTGGTCGACCGGCACACCGGCGAGGAGTACACCCCGCTGCGCCGGTTCAACGCGCCGAACGCGAAGTTCTACATCTACGACTCGCTGCTGTCGGAGTACGCGGCGGTCGGGTTCGAGTACGGCTACTCGGTGGCCCGGCCCGACGCCCTGGTCCTGTGGGAGGCCCAGTTCGGGGACTTCATCAACGGCGCCCAGACGGTCGTCGACGAGTTCATCAGCTCGGGCGAGCAGAAATGGGGCCAGCGCTCCGGCGTGGTGCTGCTGCTGCCGCACGGCTACGAGGGCCAGGGCCCGGACCACTCCTCGGCCCGGCCGGAGCGGTTCCTGTCGCTGTGCGCCCAGGACAACATGACGGTGGCCGAGCCGACCACCCCGGCCAGCTACTTCCACCTGCTGCGCTGGCACGCGCTGTCCGGGCGGATCAAGCCGCTGATCGTGTTCACCCCCAAGTCCATGCTGCGGCTGAAGACCGCCACGTCGGCCATGGCCGACTTCACCTCGGGCTCGTTCCGGCCGGTGCTGGCCGACCCGGAGGCCGGCCGGAGCATCGACCCGGCCCGGGTCCGGCGGGTGGTCCTGTGCTCCGGCAAGATCTACTACGACCTGGCCGAGCGGCGGGTCAAGGCGGCCCGCGACGACATCGCGCTGGTCCGGGTCGAGCGGCTGTACCCGCTGCCCGCCGACGAGATCCGGGCCGAGCTGAGCCGGTACCCGGAGCAGGCGGAGCTGGTCTGGGCGCAGGAGGAGCCGGCCAACATGGGCGCCTGGCCGTACATGGGCCTGCAGCTTCCCGGCCGGCTGGGCCGGATGCTGACCGCCGTCACGCTGCCGGCCAGCTCGGCGCCGGCGGCCGGCTCGGCCAAGGCGCACGCCGCCGAGCACGCCGGCCTGGTCGAGGCGGCCCTCCAGCTGGACGCGTGAGGTGTACTTCACCGACCGCGGCATCGAGGAGCTGGCCGGCCGGCGTGGCGACGAGGAGGTCACGCTGGCCTGGGTAGCGGAGCGGCTGCGCGAGTTCGTCGACGTCCGGCCGGAGGCGGAGGCCGAGATCGAGCGGCTGGCCAGCTGGCTGGCCCGGCTGGACGACGAGCTGAGCGACCCCGGCTAGTAAGCACCGGCTAGTGAGCACCGGCTAGTGAGATCGGGCGACTGAGACTGGGCGAGTAAGCTGTCCATGTCGTCGCCGGACGAGATACATCTTGACTTTTGGCTGACACGACATAACGTTTCTGGGAGAGCAGCCGCAGCGCAGGCAGGACAGGTGATGCACGGTGAGCCCGATCTTCCGGCACGGCAGGCTGCGGCTGTACCTGCTCAAGCTGCTGGACGAGGCGCCGCGGCACGGGTATGAGGTCATCCGGCTGCTGCAGGACCGGTTCATGGGCGTGTACTCGCCGTCGCCGGGCACGATCTACCCCCGGCTGGCCCGGCTCGAGGACGACGGGCTGGTCACCCATGACGAGGTGGACGGGCGCAAGGTGTACCGGATCACCGAGAAGGGCCGCGAGGAGATCCGGGCCCGCCTGGACGACCTGGCCGAGCTGGAGGAGGAACTCACCGAGTCGGTGCGCGACATCGCCCGCGAGGTGAGCGAGGACGTCCGGGACACGGTGCGCAGCCTGCGCGAGGAGATCACCTGGGCCGCGCGCGACATCCGCCGCGACCGGCCCGTGCGTGACGACACCGTGCGTGAGGACACCGTGCGTGAGGATGACCGGCGGCGCGGGGCCGGCCCGGACGAGATCGGCCCGGGCGGCGCCGGCGGCCACGACGACGCGCGGCGGATCCGGGACGAGGCCCGGCAGGCGCGCGAGGACATCAAGGACGCGTTCCGCTCGCAGCGCCAGGCGGGGCCGGCCGGACTGGGCGGGCAAGGACTGGGCGGGCAAGGACTGGGGCGGCAAGGACTGGGGCAAGGACGGGGGCAAGCAGGCCGGGCTGGACCGGATGGCGTCGGAGTTCGCCCGTGACCTCAGCCACTTCGCCGGGCATGCCGGGGACCTGGGCGAGAACGCGCTGGGCGACCTGCGCGGCATCCTGGCCGACGCGCTGACCCGGATCCGCGACGAGGTGCTCGGCCCGGCCCGCGATGCCCAGGCCCGGCCGGCCGGGGACGACGCTGAGCCCGAGGACTCCGGCCAGGAGAATCAGGGTCCCGCTACACCGTAAAGACGACCTTGCCGAACAGCTCGCCGTCGATCATGGCGGCGAAGCCGTCGCGGGCCTCGCGCAGCGGCAGGACCCGGTCGATGACCGGACGGGTGCCGGTCTGCTCCAGGAACGTGATCAGCCGGGCCAGCTGGTCGCGGCTGCCCATGGTGGAGCCGATCACCGATAGCTGGAGGAAGAACACCCGGTTCAGGTCGGCGGACGGGGCGGCGCCGCTGGTGGCGCCGGACACCACGATCACCCCGCCGGGCCGCAGGGCACGCAGGGAGTGCGCCCAGGTGGCCTCGCCGACAGTCTCCATGACCGCGTCGACTCGCTCGGGCAGCCGGGCGCCGGACTCGAACGCCTGGTCCGCGCCCAGTTCGACGGCCCGGGCCCGCTTGGCCTCGCTGCGGCTGGTGGCCCACACCCGGTACCCGGCCGCCCGGCCGAGCACGATCAGGGCGGTGGCCACGCCGCCGCCCGCCCCCTGGACCAGGACTGTCGCGCCGGGCTCCAGGCCGGCCCGGCCGAACAGCATCCGGTAGGCGGTCAGGTACGCGGTGGGCAGGCAGGCGGCCTGCTCGAAGGTCAGCCCGGCGGACATGGGCACCAGGTTGCGCCGGGGCACGGCCACGCCGCTCGGCGAACGTGCCGTCATGCCGCTCGGACAGCAGCGACCGGCGCGGGTCCAGGGTCTCATCGCTGCCCTCGCCGACGACGGCATGCACCACGACGTTGTTGCCCTCGTCGTCGACCCCGGCCGCGTCGCAGCCCAGGATCATCGGCAGCCGGTCGGCGGGCAGCCCGACCCCGCGCAGCGACCAGACATCGTGGTGGTTGAGGGCGGCGGCCCGCACGGTGACGGTGGTCCAGCCGGCGGCGGCGACGGGCTCAGCGTGCTCGCCGAGCTCCAGGCCGGCCAGCGGGTGAGCGGGATCCTGACGGGCGGCGGTGACGGCGAACATGTCTGGACCCTAGTATCCGCCGGGCCCCTGGATCCGGGGCGAGCCCCGCAGGCGAATTCGGGGCCGGCCTGGACTGGCTGTGCGATAATCCCTGTGGGGCACAGCCACATCCCCCGACTATCAGCAGGTAAGGACCCGAGTGAACCTCACGTCCTCGGCCGAGCTGGCGGTCCGCCTGGTGAACTCAGCCCACCGGGCCGTAGACGACCCGGAGCCGCTCGGCACCGTTCGTGGCTTTCGCGCGCTGCTGGCCGACCGGCCGGAGCTGTGCACCGCGGCGACCCTGGCCGACCTCAGCGCCCTCCGCGCGCTGCGGGCCGAGCTGAACGAGGTGTTCACCGATGCCGCCTCGGGCCGGGGCGGCGCGGCCGTCGGCCGCCTGAACGCCCTGCTGGCCGCCACCCCGATCCAGCCCGAGCTGGCCAGCCACGAGGACCAGCGCTGGCACATTCACCTGGCCGAGCACGGGTCCGCCGCCGACCGGGTGGCGGCCCGGGCGGTGTACGGGCTGACGCTGATCGTGTCCCGGTTCGGCCTGGACCGGCTGGGCGTGTGCGCCATCGCGGCCTGCTCGCGGGTGTTCATCGACGCCAGCCCGAACCGGTCCCGGCGGTACTGCACCGAGTGCGCCAGCCGGACCAACGTCACGACGATCCGCGCTCAGGCGCCGGCCCCGGCCCGGCACTCGGATCACGCCGCGCCCGCCGCTAGCTGACGCAACGGAAGCACATCCGCGACTTAACCGCCCGTTTGTTATATTTCAGTTACATCGTGCGACATCATGACCCGGTTGTTGATCACGGAGCGTTACTGGTCGCCCGGCCCGCTGGCCTGTGATGACCTGGGCCCAGCCCCCGCCAGGGCCCTGACCGCAACGTCCTTAGGGTGCCGCGCGTTACCGAAATGACGCCCGGTGACTTCTTCTCATGGCACGGGCCGATCATTACCATGAGCCGTACTCATCGGGCCGTATGGCCCACGTATGCGGACCCGAAAGAAGGTTCGATCATGGCAACGGATGTAGTTGCTGCCACGAGGCCAGCGGACATCGGACTCAAGCGGGAGATGGGTCTCCTCGGCGCCGTCTGGTCGTCTGAGACGTCGCTCATCGGCTCCGGCTGGCTGTTCGGCTCGCTCTTCGCGGCGCAGGCGGCGGGAACTGCTGCTCTCCTGGCCTGGGGTATCGCCGGAGTCATCGTCATCGTCCTGGCGCTGGTGCACGCCGAACTCGGCGGCATGTACCCGGTGTCGGGCGGCACCGCGAGATTCCCGCACTTCGCGTTCGGCAGCATCGCGGGGGCGTCGTTCGGCTTCTTCTCCTGGCTGCAGGCCGTCTGCGTGGCCCCGATCGAGTGCTTCGCGGTGATGCAGTACGGGCAGTACTGGTTCACCGGGCACAACATCAACATCTACAACCCGACGACGAAGGTCACGACCGGGCTCGGCTTCGTCTTCACGATCATCCTGATGGCCATCTTCACGGGCATCAACTTCCTGGCCATGCGCCTGTTCAACCGGGTCAACAGCGTCATCACGGTGTGGAAGGTGGCCATCCCCGTGCTGGCCATCATCGTGCTGGCGACCCAGGTCAAGCTGAACAACTTCGGCGCCGGCGGCGGCTTCATGCCGTACGGGCTGCAGAGCGTCTTCGCCGCCATGCCCACGGCCGGCGTGGTCTTCGCCTACCTGGGCTTCGAGCAGGCCGACCAGCTAGCGGGCGAGATCAAGAACCCGCAGAAGAACCTGCCGCGGGCCATCATCATCGCCATGCTGCTGGCCGTCGGGATCTACGTCCTGCTGCAGTTCGTGTTCATCGGCGCCATCCCGCACAACCTGATCTCCGGGCCAAGGGCTGGGCCGGGCTGTCCAAGACCAGCCCCATCGTCATCGGGCCGTTCGCGGGCCTGGCCGCGGTCGTCGGGTTCAAGTGGCTGGCCACCATCCTCCGGGTGGACGCCTTCATCTCGCCGTTCGGCACCGGCCTGGTGTACCAGACCTCCACCTCCCGGGTCAGCTACGGCCTGGCCCGTAACCGCTACTACCCGCCGATCTTCCGCTGGACCGACAAGAACGGCGTGCCGTGGTTCAGCCTGCTCATGGCGTTCGCGCTCGGCCTGCTGTTCCTGCTGCCCTTCCCGAGCTGGAAGCAGCTGGTCGGCCTGGTCACCTCCGCCTCGGTGCTCATGTACGCGGGCGCGCCGCTGGCCCTGGCTGCGTTCCGCAAGCAGGTGCCCGATGCACCCCGGCCGTACCGGATGCCCGGCGCGACGATCCTCGCGCCGCTGGCGTTCATCTTCGCCTGCGAGATCATCTACTTCTCGGGCTTTGACACCGTCTGGAAGCTCGGCATCTGCGTCGTGATCGGCTACGCGCTGATCGGGACCTGGATGGCGTTCGACAAGGAGCGGCCGCCGCTGGACTGGAAGTCGGCGCAGTGGCTGCCGGTGTTCCTGATCGGGATGGGCATCATCTCCTGGCAGGGTCGTTACTGCAGCTCGGGCGCGGCCGGCCCGGGCGCTAGCTGCAGCGCGACGAACAACATCGGGTTCTGGTGGGATTTGGGGATCGTCGCGGTGTTCGCGCTGGTCATCTACTTCTGGGCGCAGGCAGTCAAGCTGCCGCGCGAGGAAATGATGAACCTGGTCGACCGGCAGGCCGGCGGCGACGTCGAGGCCAAGGCGCTGGGCGAGCTGGGCGACGCTCCCGCCGCCTGACCGTTAGTTACCGCGCTACCAGGCCTTACGGACGGGGCCTGCCCGATCAGGGCAGGCCCCGTCCGCCTGCCCGGTGGTAGCGCAGCAGCACGCGGCCCGTGATCAGGGCGGCCGGGACCGGGCCGAACGTCCGGCTGTCCACCGCCGGGACGCCGGCGTTGTCGGACTCCAGCCACCAGCCGCCACCCTCGGCCCGCGCGGCTCGCTTGACCAGCAGGAAGCCCGGCCGGCCGGGATGGCGGGCGATGACGATCTGGCCCGGCCGGATCCGCGGCGGGCCGCCCGGCCGCAGCCCGCGCCAGGCCAGCAGCCAGTCTCCGGGCCGCAGCGCGGGCTCCATGGACCGCTCGGCCACGGCCACCCGCTGCAGGGGCCAGTGCATGCCCGCCTCCCCCGTGGGCAGTGCCCGGTGAGGTTGTACTGTCAGAACCGCCGAGTCAATGATGGGACATGAGAGAAGGAGATCCATGAGGTTGCTCGCACGTCTCCTCGAGCCGCGTGCCGTCGCGCACGCGCACTGTGACCTCCCCTGCGGGGTCTATGACCCCGCTCAGGCGCGGATCGAGGCCGAGTCGGTCAAGGCCATCGCGGAGAAGTACCAGGCCAACGCGGACCCCGAGTTCCGGGCTCGCGCGATCTGATCATCAAGGAGCAGCGCTCGGAACTGGTCAAGCACCACCTGTGGGTGCTGTGGACCGACTACTTCAAGCCGCCGCACTTTGAGAAGTACCCGCAGCTGCACACCCTGTTCAACCAGGCCACCAAGCTGGCCGGCGCGTCGGGCACCAAGGGCAGCGCCGACCCGGCCACGGCGGACGAGCTGCTGGCCAAGATCGAGGAGATCAACAAGATCTTCTGGGAGACCAAGCAGGGCTGAACTGGCCCTGACTCGCCAGCCGGCGGGCGCCGCGACCTCGGGTCCAGGCGCCCGCCGGGCTGAGCTTAAGGTGCGATCGGGCGGTCGCGCCGGTGTCGCGCTAACCGCGTGCCGCGTCGAATGCAGTCGCGCCGTCACTGTAAGTTGCAGACAAGAGCCGGGAACCTGCGCCACCGCAGGCGCGTCCGGTGGGTGCAGGAGGAGCAGACGTGACCGAGAAGACGACCACCGCGGCAGCGACGGCGGCACGGCCCGGCGAGCCGAGCGTGGACCAGGCCGCGGCCGACCAGGTGACCGTCCGGATGCCGGCCGAGGGCGCGTACCTGTCGGTGCTGCGCACCGCCACGGCCGGGCTGGCCGCCCGGCTGGACTTCACCCTGGACGAGATCGAGGACCTGCGGATCGCCGTCGACGAGGCCTGCGCGATGCTGCTGACTCAGGCCATCCCGGGCAGCGACCTGGAGTGCAACTTCGCCCTCGGCCGGGACATGATGACGATCTCGGTGTCGGTGCCGAGCCTGGCGCCCGAGCCGCCCGCCAGCGACACGTTCGCGTGGACCGTGCTGTCCGCCCTGGCTGGCCGCGTCGACGCCTACGCTGGCCCCGGTGACCAGCTGACCATCGTCATGCGCAAGAGTCGGCAGGTACCAATCGGCGTCGAGCGAGTGACGGGGGAGACAGAGATCGCTTTGACCGAGGAGTTCGACGCCATGGCAGCCGGGGCGGGCCTGGCCGCGGCGGGCGAGCCGGACAGCCCGGACCCGGCCGTGCTGAGCTTCGCCGGCGCCGCCGGGCTGGACCCGGCCGGCATCGGGGGCGAGGCGGACCACGGCGAGATCGCCGAGGTGCTGGCGGAGGCACCCCGGATCCAGCACGGCGCCCGCGAGCGCGGCCACGCCCGGCGAGCTGTTCGAGCGCCTGGCCGCGCTGCCCGACGGAAACGCGGAGCGGCTGCGCATCCGCGGCGAGCTGGTGGAACTGCACCTGCCGCTGGTCGAGTACCTGGCCCGCCGGTTCCGCAACCGGGGCGAATGGCTGGATGACCTGACCCAGGTCGCCACGATCGGGCTGATCAAGTCCATTGACCGGTTCGACCTGGAGCGCGGCGTGGAGTTCTCCACGTACGCCACGCCGACCATTGTCGGCGAGATCAAGCGGCATTTCCGGGACAAGGGCTGGGCGGTCCGGGTGCCGCGCCGCCTGCAGGAGCTGAAGCTGGCCCTGACCAAGGCCATCGGCGACCTGGCCCAGCGCCTCGGCCGCGCGCCGACCGTGGCCGAGCTGGCCGCCACCTGCAGATGAGCGAGGAGGACGTCCTGGAGGGCCTGGAGTCGGCTAACGCCTACTCCACGGTGTCGCTGGACGCGCCTGACTCCGGGCGACGAGGACGCGCCCGCCGTCGCCGAGTCGCTGGGCATGGTGGACGACGCGCTGGAGGGCGTGGAGTACCGGGAGTCGCTCAAGCCGCTGCTGGAGCGGCTGCCGCCGCGGGAGAAGCGGATCCTGCTGCTGCGGTTCTTCGGCAACATGACCCAGTCGCAGATCGCCACCGAGCTCGGCATCTCGCAGATGCACGTCTCCCGGCTGCTGGCCAAGACGCTGGCCCAGCTACGCGAGGGCCTGACCACGGAGGACTAGGCCGGCGGAGTAACGGCTCAGCGCCGCCGGTGCCGGTCGGCTGGCTGGGGCAGGCCCACGGTCAGCGCCCGGGTGCTCGGCGGGGCCAGCAGGGTCACGAACCCGGCCAGCGACAGCGCGATGGCCGGGATGCCCCACTCGTAGCGGCCGCCCTGCAGCAGGTAGATGCCGACGATGCCGGTGAACAGCTGGGTGAGCAGGGCGGGCGTCCGGGTCCAGCGGCGCGGCCGGCGCAGCCCGGCCGCCACGGCGGCCAGGCCGACCGCGGCGGCCAGGCCGATGACGGTGATGGCGATGCCGCTGGACAGCTGGTAGGACCGGCCCCGGCCGGTGTCGATGCCGGCCAGCACGGCGGCCACCGCGACCAGGACGGCCTCCAGGGCCTCGATCACCGCGGCGACCGTGATCGTGGGCGGGCGCGGGCCAATCTGGGCCGCCGGGCCAGCCCGCTGGGACGGCGGCCGGGGCCTCGCTAGCCTTGGCCCGTGCGCGCGCTCTTGATCGTGAACCCACACGCCACCTCCACGACCCGGCTGCGCCGGGATGTCATCGCCCGTGCCCTGGCATCCGCCGTCGAGCTCGAGATCGTGGAGACACGGTACCGGGGACACGGCACCAGCCTGGCGGCCGCGGCGGCGGCGCAGGGATACGGCCTGGTTATCACCCTAGGCGGGGACGGCACGGTGAACGAGACCGTCAACGGGCTGCTGGCCGGACGGAACGGGCAGGGCCGGGCCGGCGCTGGCGCCGCTGCCCGGCGGCAGCGCCAACGTGTTCGTCCGGGCGCTGGGCCTGTCCGCCGACCCCGTCGACGCGACCGGGCAGGTGCTGGAGGCGCTGGCCGCCGGGCGGCGGCGGCGGATCGGCCTGGGCCGGGCCGATGACCGGTACTTCACGTTCAACGCCGGCATGGGCCTCGACGCCGAGGTGGTCCGGGCCGTCGAGGGCCGCCGCGCGCACGGCCGGGCGGTCAGCCCGGCCCTGTACATGCGGATGGCCACCCGGCAGTTCTATCGGCTCACCGACCGGCGCACCCCGGCGGTGCATATATCGGCGCCGGAAGGCGTGCTCCCGGAAGCCGTGGTGGCGGAAATGGGCGGGCGGCTGGTCTGGTGCACCGTTTCCAATACCGCGCCGTGGACCTACCTCGGCCGGCGGCCGGTGCAGACCAATCCGGAGGCCAGTTTCGACACCGGGCTGGACGTGTTCGGCCTTCGTCACCTCGGCACCATCGGCACGGCCAGCGTGCTGCGCCAGATGCTGGCCACCGGGCGGGACGCCCCGCCGCGCGGCCGGAGCGTGGTGACCGGCCATGACCTGGCCGAGGTCACGTTGACGGCCGACCGGCCGGTGGCGTTCCAAATCGACGGGGAGTACATGGGCGAGCGCGAGCAGGTGTGCTTCCGGGCCGTGCCCGGCCGCCTTGTCCGTGGTGATGTAACCCCGGGTCGGATAACCGGGCGTAGGCCGACGATTCGCGCATAGCGGGCGAGCCCGCCCGGACATCGGCATTGGGACCCCCCTATGCCTCTCGCAGCTTAATGTGACTCATCTGACACCCAAAACCGCCGGAACCTTTGCCCTGGACTCTTGCGGTTGATCGTTAGCCTTGAGAAGGTTGTAACGCTCCTGGCGAACGGTGCGATAGGGCACCGCGGGCCAGCGGCCAGGGGATCGTGCGGTGCGGACCGAGCGATCCCCGGGCGGGGCGCTTCGGCGCGGGCTAACGGGGTGCGAGCTCCGCGAATTCAGGGGCCAGAGACGATCGGGAATTCGGCACAAACCCGACATATAACATAGCTCGTGAAATCATTCACAAGCGCGACCGAGGCGGCGGGTTCCGACACCGCACTCAAGGAGGAGTGGACCTCATGGACTGGCGTCACCACGCGCTGTGCCGTGATGTAGACCCGGAGCTGTTCTTCCCTATTGGCAACACCGGTCCCGCGCTGCACCAGATCGACGAGGCCAAGCAAGTCTGCCAGCGCTGCTCGGTCATGAACGCCTGCCTGCAATGGGCTCTGGAGAGCGGTCAGGACGCCGGAGTCTGGGGCGGCCTCAGCGAGGACGAGCGGCGGGCACTGAAGCGCCGCGGCGCCCACGTGCCGGGCCGGCGCGCACGCCTAGGCAATGACCGCCTGGCTGGCCGAGTCGGCCTGATCGGTCACGCCTGATCGGCCGTGATCGGTTCCCACGGGCAGCGCGACGCTGACGATGGTCCCGCCGCCTTCGTGGGGGCCGATCTCCAGGCACCCGCCTAGCTCGCCGACGACCAGCGTCCGGACGATCTGCAGCCCGAGGCTGGTCGTCTTGTCCAGGTCGAACTCGGGCGGCAGCCCGCGTCCGTTGTCGGCCACCGACACGGTGAGCTGGTCGTCACGGCGGCTGGCCGTGACGATCAGCGTCCCGGTGACGGGGTCGGTGTCGGTGTCGGACCGGCTGAGGCCGTGCTGCAGGGCATTTTGCATCAGCTCGGTCAGGACCAGGGCCAGCGGCGTCGCGGTGGCGGCGGGCAGCCGCCCGAACCGGCCGCGCAGGCTGGGGATGACCCGGGCCTCGGCCGCCGACAGCTCCCCGGCCATCATCGCCACCCGGCCGGCGATGTCGTCGAAGTCCACGATCTCCTCGGGCGCGTGCGACAGCGTCTCGTGCACGATCGCGATCGACCCGACCCGGCGGACCGCCTCCTCCAGCGCGGCCCGGGCCTCGGGCGCGGTCAGCCGCCGGGCCTGGAGGCGCAGCAGCGCGGCCACGGTCTGCAGGTTGTTCTTGACCCGGTGGTGGATCTCCCGGATGGTCGCGTCCTTGGTGATCAGCTCCCGCTCCCGGTCCCGTAGCTCGGTCACGTCGCGGAGCAGGATCAGCGCGCCGGACCGGCCGCCGTGCACGACCAGCGGGATGGTGCGCAGCTGGACCACCGACCCGTTGGACTCGATCTCGGTCTCCATGTGCGCCCGGCCGCTGGCGGTCAGCATCAGCGTGTCGTCGTGCGGCTGGCCCGAGGCGGTCAGCCGGGCGGTCAGCGGCCCGAGCTCCTGGCCGGTCAGGTCGGCGGTCAGGCCCAGGCGGCGGTAGGCCGACAGCGCGTTGGGGCTGGCGTAGGTGACCTTCCCGGCCCGGTTCAGCCGCAGCAGCCCGTCCCCCACCCGGGGCGACCGGACCAGCACCGGCACCTCGCCCGGGCAGGGGAACAGCCCGGTGGTGACCATCTGGGCCAGGTCGTCGGCGGCCTTCAGGTAGGCGATGTCCAGGCGGCTGGGGGTGCGGGCCGAGCTGAGGTTGGTGGACCGCTCGATGACCGCGATCACGTCGCCGTCGCTGCACCACCGGGATCGTCTCGTGCCGGACCGGGACGCCCCGGCTCCACTCCGGGTCGCCCTCCCGGCAGATCCGCCGGTCCTGCTTGGCCGCGTCCAGGAACGGCCGGCTCGCCGGGCGGCCGGTGGCTCCCGACGATGTCGTCGGGGAACGAGGTCGGCCCGGTGGTCGGCCGCATCTGGGCCAGCGCGATCCACCCGCCGTCGGGAAGCTCAGCCCATAGCACCAGGTCAGCGAAGGACAGGTCGGCCAGCAGCTGCCAGTCCGACACCAGCGCGTGCAGCCACTCCACGTCCTGCTTGGCCAGCCGGGCCTGCCGGGCCAGCCCGCTCAGAGAAGGCATCGCGCCATCATCTCATTAAGGTCAGACCCCATGAGCGAGACGCATGGCGGCGACCGCGCCGTCGCCGCCGCCCGGGCACACGGGGCGCAGGTCATGTTCACGCTGTCGGGCGGGCACGTGTTCCCGCTGTACGACGGGGCGGTGCGGGCGCACCCGCCGATGCGCATCCTGGATGTCCGGCACGAGCAGACGGCGGTGTTCGCGGCCGAGGCCACGGCCCGGCTGACCCGCTCCCCCGGCCTGGCCGTGCTGACCGCCGGGCCCGGCGTGACCAACGGGATCAGCGCGATCACCACCGCCCAGTTCAACGGCAGCCCGGTGGTGGTGCTGGGCGGCCGGGCGCCGGACAACCGGTGGGGCTCGGGCAGCCTGCAGGAACTGGACCATCCGGCGCTGCTGCACCCGGTCACCAAGCGCGCCTGGACCGAGCACACCGCCGACGGCGTCGGCGCCGCCGTCAGCGAGGCGTTCGAGCTAGCCGCCACGCCGCACCGGGGCCCGGTGTTCCTCGACATCAGCCTGGAGGCACTGTTCGGCCCGGCCGCCGCGCCGCCGCCCGGCCCCGCTGGGCAACCGCCCGGCAGGCGCCGGACCCGGCCGAGGTGACCGCGATCGCCGACCTGGTGAGCCGGGCCGCCCGGCCGGTGCTGGTGCTCGGCTCCGACGTGTGGCTGGGCGGGGCGGCGGCGGCCGCCCGGGCGGCGGCCGAGGCGCTGTCGCTGCCGGTGGTGGCCAACGGGCAGGCCCGGGGCATCTTGCCGGGCGGGCACGAGCTGCTGGTCACCCGGGCGCGCGCAGCCGCGCTGGGCGGGGCCGACCTGGTCATCGTGGCCGGGACGCCGCTGGACTTCCGGCTCGGCTACGGCCGCTTCGGCGGGCGGGACGGAGCGGGCCAGGCGGCGGTGGTCCACGTGGCCGACGCGCCCGGCGCGGTGGCCGGGCACCTGCCGCTGGCCGGGTCGGCGGCCGGGGACCTGGCCGCGTTCTTCGACGGGCTGGCCGGCGCGGCCGGGCCGGGGCCGGTGGGTCAAGGACTGGCTGCCGGACCTGCAGGCGGCCACGGCACGGACGGTGGCGGCCGACGCGCCGCTGCTGGCCAGCGACGCCAGCCCGATCCACCCGATGCGGATCTACGGCGAGCTGTCCCGGCTGCTGGACGACGACGCGGTGGTGATCGGCGACGGCGGCGACTTCGTCAGCTACGCCGGCAAGTACCTCGAGCCCCGCCAGCCCGGCTGCTGGCTGGACCCCGGCCCGTACGGGTGCCTGGGCACCGGGCTGGGCTACGCCATCGCGGCCCGGATCGCCCGGCCGCAGTCCCAGGTGGTGACGCTGCTGGGGGACGGCGCGGCCGGGTTCTCGCTGATGGACGCCGACACCCTGGTCCGGCACGGGCTGCCGGTCGTCCTGGTCTGCGGCAACAACGGCGCGTGGGGGCTGGAGAAGCACCCCATGCGGGCCCTGTACGGCTACGACGTGGCCGCCGACCTGCAGCCGGGATGCCGCTACGACCAGGTGGTGGCCGCGCTGGGCGGGGCCGGCGAGCTGGTCACCGAGGCGGCCGGGATCGGCCCGGCGCTGCGCCGGGCGCTGGACTCGGGCGTGCCCTACCTGGTCAACATCGTGACCGACACCAACGTGGCCTATCCCCGGTCGACGACCGGGGTGTGAGTCCTTGCGCGTCCTTGCGCGTCCTTGCGCGTCCGGCGCCACGCTGGCCACGCCGAAGGCGTGGCCCGGATCTGCGTGACTAGCCGCCGAAGCACATGTTCTTGATCTCGGTTCCCGTCGTGATGTTCACCGCCGTTCCCGGCGGGACCGACTTGCCGGCCAGGGGAGCCTGGCGGATGACCTCGCCCAGCAGATCGCAGTTGGACGTGGGCGCGGTGGAGATCGTGCCCAGGGTCAGGCCGACGTCTTGCAGGGCGGTCTGGGCGTCACTGGGCAGGTCGCCGGTCAGGTCGGGCACCACCGGCTCCATGAACGGCGGCGGGGTCGGCTCGATGAGGGCCAGGTCGGCCGTGGCTGCCGGGCCGGAGGCCACCGCGAACGCGCTGTCGCCGGATGGCACCGGCGCGCTGACCGGGGTGGCCGAGGACGTCACCGAGGTGCCCGCGCCCAGGGCGCCGGTGCCCCAGGTGAACAGCGTGCCGTCGTGCGTGGAGACCACCGCCCCCTGCGACCCGCCGGCCAGGAATACCGGGGTGACACTGGACGGCAGGCTGACCGCCACCGGGGTGGATGAGTTCGCCGTCGTGCCATTGCCGAGCTGGCCGCTGGTGCCGGCGCCCCAGGCCATCGCGCCCGAGCCGGTCAGGGCGTAGCCCGTCGCGGCGCCGGCCGAGATGTGCGTGGCCGAGGCCCCGGACGGCAGCGCCACCGCGACCGGGGTGCTGGCCGCGGTGGCGCCGTCGCCAAGCTGGCCGCTGGCGCCCGCGCCCCAGGCGAAGACCTCGCCGTTGCTGGTGCGGGCCAGCCCGAAGGTGCCGCCGGCCGCGATGTCGGCGACGGTCACCCCGGACGGCAGGGCGGGCAGGGTGACCGGGACCGGCGTGCTGGACCCGTTGCCGGACAGGTTGCCCAGCTCGCCGTCCTTGTTGCCGCCCCAGGCCAGGATCTGCCCGGACGAGGTCAGGGCCAGGGCGAAGGTCGACCCGGCGCTGACCTCGGTGACCGTGGTGCCGGACGGCAGGTGCACGGCCACCGGAGTGGTCCGGGTGGTGCCGGTCCCGTCGCCGAGCTGGCCGCTGCCGTTGGCCCCCCAGGCCAGCACCGAGCCGGATGAGGTCAGCGCCAGGCTGAACCCGGTGCCCGCGCTCACGGCCGTGGCCGTGGTGCCGGACGGCAGGCTGACCGTGACCGGGGTAGTGGTGCTGGTCGTGGTGCCGTTGCCGAGCTGGCCGCTGTTGTTGGTGCCCCAGGCCAGCACCGAGCCGGACTGAGTCACGGTCAGCGCGTGCGTGGCGCCCACGGCCGCGGCGGTGACGGTGGTCCCGGACGGCAGCGACACCGGCACCGGGCTGGCCGCGGTGGTGGTGCTGCCGTTGCCGAGCTGGCCGCCGTTGCCGGCCCCCCAGGCGATCAACGAGAACGAGGCCGCCGTCTGCGGAGTCGCCGCCGTCTGCCGGGTCGCCGCCGCGCCGGGGGTGGTCGAGATGGTGGCCGCCGCGACGGCGCCGGCCAGGGCGAGCACGACCGGGGTCGCGCGCCGCGTTACGAATCGAGATGGCATCGCGTGTCTCCTCGCCGGCGCTAGCACAGGTTGCCGTTGCAGATGTTCGGGATGGTGGCGGTCTCGGTCAGGGTCGACCGGGGTGCCGGCCGAGTCAGCGGTGACCACGGTGACGGTGATGTCCTGCTCGGCCGTCGACGCCTTGACGTTGAAGTCACAGAACGCGCTGGTGGCGTTGCAGCCGGCGGACTGCTCGAAGTTCGGGACGGTCCAGGTGAAGCCGCCGTTCCCGTCCTGCACCGCGAAGTCGACGGTGAAGGATGTATCGGCGCGGGCGATGGTGCACCCGTTCGGGCTGGGGGCGTTGGCCAGGCCGTTGGTGTTCCCGATGATCTGGCACCGCAGGACCGGCTCGACCGGCGGCGGCGGAGTCGCGGCCGCCTGGAGCACGGCCAGGTCCGAGCCCGCGCTGGAGCCGGAGCCGATGGCGACGCCGACCTCGCCCCGGGGCAGGGCGGCGTCGACCGGGACGCGGGACGCGGTCTGGGTGCCGCCCACGCCCAGCGCTCCGGTGCCCCAGGTCAGCACGTTGCCGGAGGAGTCCAGGGCCATGGCCGACTGGCTGCCGGCGGCGAGGGCGGTGAGCGGGGCAGCCCCCGATGCGTCCGGCAGGCTGATCGACACCGGGGTGGCGCTGCTCGTAGCAGTGCCGTTGCCCAGCTGCGCCGGCGGTGCCGCCGCCCCAGGCCAGGGCGCCGCCCCCGCTGAACGCCGCGTACCCGGTCGTGCCGCCCGCCGCGATCTGTGCCGCGTTGGCCCCCGACGGCAGCGTGACGAAGACGGGCGTGGTGCTGGACGAGGCTCCGGTGCCCAGCGCCCCGGTGCCCCAGGCCAGGACCTGGCCGGAGCTGGTCAGGGCCAGGCCGAACGTCCCGCCCGCGGCCACCTCGGTGACGGTGAGCCCGGACGGGATGGCCACCGACACCGGGATGCTGCTGCGGCTGGTCGAGCCGTTGCCGAGCTGGCCGCCGCTGTTGGCGCCCCAGGCCAGCACCTGGTCGGTCGAGGTCAGCGCCACGGCGAACGCGGTGCCCGCGCTGACCTGGGTCACGGTGGTGCCCGATGGCAGGTGCACGGGCACGGGGTGAGGCGGGTGGTGCTGGTGCCGTCGCCGAGCTGGCCGTTGCCGTTGCCGCCCCAGGCCAGAACCCGCCGGCCGAGGTGACCGCCAGGCTGAAGCTGGTGCCAGGCGCTGGCCTGGGTCACCGAGGTGCCCGCCGGCAGCGTGACCGGCGCGGGCGTGGTCGTGCTGGCCTGGGTGCCGTTTCCGAGCTGGCCCAGGCTGTTCGTGCCCCAGGCCAGCATCGAGCCCGTCGACGTGATGGCCAGGCTGTGGGTGGAGCCGGCCGCGGCCGACGTCACGCTGACGCCGGACGGCAGCGAGACCGCCACCGGGCTGGCCGCGTCGGTGGTGGTGCCGTTACCTAGCTGGCCCCCGTTGTTCGACCCCCAGGCCACCAGGCTGCCCGCGGGCGGCGCGGCGGCCAGGGCCGGGCCAGACGCGGTCAGCGCGCCGGCCGTGATGGCGGCCAGAACGGCCGCGGCCAGCACCGCCGGACGCGTTCGCATGCGCGATCGTGTACGCAATTGTCCCCTGCTTCCTGCTCGAATCAGCGCGGCCAGGTGGGCCGCGGGGGCAACCCTCGCAAGCGGCGCTGGAACGGCAGTGGAACGGGGATGAAACGCGGTGCCCCGGGCGGGACCCGCTCGCTAGTCGATGACGGCGATCAGGTCGCCTTCCTGGACCACGTCGCCCTCGGCCACGGCCAGCCGGGCGACGGTGCCGTCGCTCTCGGCCAGGACCGGGATCTCCATCTTCATCGACTCCAGGATCACCAGCGTGTCCCCGTCCGACACGGTATCCCCGGCAGCCGCGACCACCTTCCAGACGTTAGCGACCATTTCGGCGCGGACCTCGCTCACGTGCGCCCCCTCCGGGCTTGTCGGGAAAGCATGCGTCGCCAGCGATTGTCAGGGCCGTGCACGCAGGCGGTCAATCACAGACGTATCGTACGCACCGCTGCTGAACTCCGGCGATGCCAGCAGCTCGGCGTGGAACGGCAGGTTGGTCTTCAGCCCCTCGATCCGGAACGCGGCCACCGCGGCCCGGCGCCGGTCCAGGGCACCGGCCCGGTCGGCGCCGTGCACGCAGAGCTTGGCCAGCAGCGGGTCGTAGAACGGGGTGACGGTGTTGCCCGCCCGGTAACCCTCATCGACCCGCACGCCGGGACCGTCGGGCTGCTCCCACGCGGTGATGGTGCCGGGGCTGGGCAGGAACCGCTTCGGGTCCTCGGCGTAGATCCGCAGCTCGATGGCGTGCCCGGCCGGGGCGGCGCCGACGTCGGCGTCGGCGCGGGCGAGGGTGTCCGGCTCGCCGGCCGCGATCCGCAGCTGCTGCTCGACCAGGTCAACGCCGGTGACCAGCTCGGTGATGGGGTGCTCGACCTGGAGCCGGGTGTTCATCTCCAGGAACACGAACTCCTGGGCCGCCTCGTCGACCAGGAACTCGACCGTGCCCGCGCCCCGGTAGCCGACCGCCTCGCCCGCGGTGACCGCGGCGGTGAGCATCCGCCCCCGCAGCTCCGGGCGGACGCCGGGCGACGGGGTCTCCTCGGCGACCTTCTGGTGCCGGCGCTGAACCGAGCAGTCCCGCTCGCCCAGGGCCACCACCCGGCCGTCGGCCCGGCCGAGGATCTGCACCTCGACGTGCCGGGCGGCGGGCAGGTACCGCTCCAGCAGGATGGCCGGGCTGCCGAAGAACCGCTCGGCCCGGGACCGGGCGGTCTCGAAGCCGGCGGCCAGCTGGTCGGGCCCGTGGGCGGCGGTCATGCCGATGCCGCCGCCGCCCGCGGCGGCCTTGATCATCACCGGGTAGCCGATCCGGCGGGCCGCCTCCAGGGCGGCGCTGACGTCGGGGACGGGCTCGCGGGTGCCGGCCGAGACCGGAACCCCGACGGACTCCATCAGGTTCCGCGCGTTGATCTTGTCGCCCATCTGCTCGATGGCCGCCGGCGGCGGCCCGACCCAGGTCAGCCCGGAGGCGATGACGCTGGCCGCGAAGGCGGCGTTCTCGGCCAGGAAGCCGTAGCCGGGATGGACGGAGCGGGCGCCGGTGGTCAGCGCCGCGTTCAGGATGGCCGGGCCGTCCAGGTAGCTGCGGGCAGGCGGGGCCGGGCCGAGCAGCACGCTCTCGTCGGCGGCCGCCACGAACGGCAGGTCGGCGTCGGCCTCGGAGTAGACGGCCACGGTCCGGACGCCCAGCCGCCGGGCGGTGCGGATGACCCGCAGCGCGATCTCGCCGCGGTTGGCCACCAGGACAGACTCAAGCATGCCGGACAGGCTACAGGCGCCAGTGCGACAAACGACCCGGTTACAGACGGCCGGGCCGGCGGCGGCCCGCCACCTCGGACAGGGCCTGGACCACGCGCGGGTCGTACTCCACCGCGGTGTCCATCCGCAGCCGCTCCAGCGCGGCGGCGGTCCGGTCCCGGTCGGTGGACCCGCCGACCATGTCGTCGAACGCGTTGGCGGCGCGGATGATCCGGCTGCCCACGGGCGGCGCCGGCTCCTGCCCCCGGCTCGGCCACGCCTGGCAGCGGACCAGCTCCGCCACCCCGTCCAGGACGCCGGCCTGCCGGATGACCTCGGCGCCCAGCTCGGCGATCTGGTTCTGGTCCTGCGCCGACACCAGCACGGTGGCGCCGCCGGGGATCGGGTCGAGCAGCGACAGCTGGCCGATGTCGTGCATCAGCGCGGCGTACTCCAGGTCGAGCAGGTCGGGCTCGGGCATGCCCATCTCGCGGCCCACCGCCACCGCCAGCCGGGCCACCCGGCGGGAGTGGCCGCTCTCCACGTACCCGCCGACCTCGGTCACGCTGGCCAGCGACCGGACGGTCTGCAGGTAGGTGGCCCGGATGCCGGCGTAGCGGCGGAACGCGATCTGGGTGACCAGCAGCGGGCCGATGAACACCGCCAGCTCGGTCAGGCCCATGGCCTGGGCGGCGAACACGGTGATCACCGCGGACGAGCCCACCGCGGCGCCCAGCGGCCACTGCACCCGCATCTCGTCCCGCACCGCCACCGAGAACCGGGCGCCCACGTCGTCGGCCCGGATCAGGGCGCTGATCAGCGTCTCGACCAGCCAGCCGAAGATGACCAGCGCGGCCATCACGGACAGCGCCACCCACCAGCGGCCCGGCGCGTAGATGCCGGGCTCGGCGGCCAGCGGCCGGAAGATGAACGCCACGCAGGCCACCGTGACCAGCCGGGTGCAGATGCCGGTCAGCCCGAACGGCAGGCCCGCGGCCACGTGCGGCAGCGCGCCGATCGTCATGCCGATCGCGGCCACGGCGATGACCTCCAGGGCCAGGTGCCGCGCCGGCATGCCCTTCAGGCTGAGCAGCAGGGCGTAGGCCAGGCCGCCCGCCATGGCGATCGGAGCGGCCTGCCGGCCGCCCGGCAGGGCCAGCCGCAGCAGCTCGCCGAGGGCGATGAACAGCCCGAACGCCACGGCCGTCTTGACCCCCGGCTGCGGAGCGGTGACGGCCAGGCTGGCCAGCGCGGCCAGCACCAGCATCGCGGACACGGCGACCAGCAGCAGCCGCCCGGAGTCCATGGCCTGCCAGGCGGCCCACCGGTCCAGGGCCGGGCGGTCCATCCCGCGGTCGATCGACTGGCGCGCTGCCATCGGCTACGCGTTCTCGATGACGCGCAGCGGCGCCGTCGGGTCGTCGTGGTCCTGGGCGGTGACGGTCTCGCCGTCGGCGGGCGCGGCGGGCGGGTCGGGCTGCTGCCAGCCCTCCCGGTCCAGCGCGGCGATGAACGCGTCGACGATGACCGGGTCGAACTGGGTGCCCGCGCCCTTGCGCAGCTCGGCCACGCCCTCGGCGATGCTGCGGGCCTTGCGGTAGGACCGGGTCGAGGTGATCACGTCGAACGCGTCGGCCACCCCGATGATCCGGGCGAACTCGGGGATCTCGTCCCCGGCGAAGCCCATCGGGTAGCCGCGGCCGTCGATCCGCTCGTGGTGGTGCATGATGCCGGCCAGCGCCTCGTTCAGGAAGCCGATCTCGCGGACGATCTCCAGGCCGCGCATCGGGTGCAGCTGGATGGCGGCGTACTCCTCCTCGGTCAGCGGGCCGGCCTTGCGCAGCACCTTGGTCGGCACGCCCAGCTTGCCCACGTCATGCAGCATGCCGGCGAACGTCAGCGCCTCGGCCCGGTCGGCCCGCATGCCGATCTGGCGGGCGATCATCGAGGAACCCCGGGAGACCCGCTCGCTGTGCCCGCGGGTGTAGAAGTCCTTGGTCTCCACCGCCTGGCACAGCGCGGCCATGGTGGCCGCGTAGGCCCGCTGCTGCTCGGCGAACTGGCCCATCGCCCAGCGGGCCACGAACAGCGGCACCAGCACGAGCAGGGCCGCCACCCAGCCCATCATCACGCTCCACAGCGCGGCCAGGACCAGGCCGAGGGCGGCGAACCCGAGGTCGGAGACGAGCAGCAGGGACAGGCTGGACTCCATGGCCATCTGGCCCAGTACCGGGCCGGGGCCGTGCCGGTTGGCCCGCAGCACGCCCCACATCAGGCCGTGGTTGGCCAGCACGTGCACGACGGCGGCGGCGGCGAACGGCAGCAGCAGGGCCGGGAAGTAGGCCGGCCGCGGCGGCCCGTACGGGGATGGCGGCCGGGTAGCTGCGCTGCAGGGCCACGAAGGCCAGGCCGGCCAGGTAGCCCGACAGCGCGTACATGGCCGCCGTTGAACAGCCGCCGGGCGAGCCGCAGGTGGCCGTGCAGGCTGACCACCGACACCGCGCCGACCAGGGCGGCGCCGAACGGCCCGACCAGGACCACCGCGGCCAGGCTGGCCGCCGTGCTGGGCGACCAGGCCGACTGCCGGGCCGCCATCAGGGCCGGGGTGGAGTCGCAGATCAGGAACAGTAACTGGAGGATGACCAGGTCGGCCCAGAACCGGGGCGGAACGTCATGGGGCAGGCCGGTCGCCATCAGCGCGACCGCCGCAGCCGCCACCAGGCCGGTGTAGAGCCAGGCGATCCGGGACATCATGCCTGCACCAGCCCCCTTTCGCGCTGCGCTGCCACCGCGCCTTACAGTAACGCGAGCGGGTAGAGACGCGTAGGCCTCTACTGAATGTGAAGAGCTGGATTGTGCAGGCTGCTCGGTACGCGCGGGTCTGGCCCGGCTATTCGCTGCGGATCTGGGTCACCTCGGTGACCTCGATCACCTCCAGCTCGGCGCGGACCACGGCGATCCTGGTCAGTACCTTGGCCCGCAGCTCGCCGGGCACCGCCTCGTGGCCGCAGCACTTGTGCACCAGGCGCTTGACGACCTCCTCGAGGCCGTACTCGCGCAGGCACGGGCCGCACTCATCCAGGTGCTGGCGGATCTTCCCGCACGCGGCCGCGTCGTCCAGCTCGCCGTCCAGGTAGGAGTAGACCCGCGCGAGTACCTCGCTGCACGGCGTCTCGTGGGGCTTGCCGCAGCTCATGTCGCGTCCTCCCCGCGACCCTCGGCGGCCTGCGCTCGCGGCCGGGGTCGAGACCAGCCCTCGGTCCGTCGGCGTAGTCCTGCAGCAGCTCGCGGAGCTGCCGGCGCCCGCGGTGCAGCCGCGACATCACGGTACCGATCGGGGTACCCATGATGTCGGCGATCTCCTTGTAGGCAAACCCCTCGACATCGGCCAGGTAGACCGCGATCCGGAACTCCTCCGGCAGGGCCTGCAGGGCTCGCTTGATGTCGGAGTCCGGCAGCCGCTCCAGCGCCTCGGACTCCGCCGACTTCAGGCCGGCCGACGTGTGCGACGCGGCCCGGGCCAGCTGCCAGTCCTCGATCTCCTCCGTGCCGGACCGCTGCGGCTCGCGCTGGCGCTTCCGGTAGGAGTTGATGAAGGTGTTGGTGAGAATCCGGAACAGCCACGCCTTGAGGTTGGTGCCCTCCTGGAACTGGTGGAACGACGCGTACGCCTTGGCGAACGTCTCCTGCACCAGGTCCTCGGCATCGGCCGGGTTGCGGGTCATCCGCATTCCGGCCGCGTACAGCTGATCCAGGTACGGCAGGACGTCGTCCTCGAACCGCTGACTGCGCTGCTCCAGTGTCTCCGCGACAGGACCCACCCCCTCCGAGATCGCCGGCCGCGCCCGGCGGGCCGCCGCCAGTCGCTACGGCGGGAGGATACATTGCCGACGGTCACCGGGCTGCGCGCGACTGCCAGCGTAGCCAGGTCGCCGGTGTTCAGGCCGACTGGAGGGGCGCTGTCGCGAACGAGGCAGCTTACAAGTGACACGCCCGCGACAACACCGCCCTGCCGCGCTGCATTCCGCTGGTCAGCGACCCGTGATCAGCGGTACTTCGCTGGTCAGCGGCGCTGGCGATCGCGCTTGCCCTGGCAGGCCACGCACCGGGCGGCCTCCGGCTTGGCGTCCAGGCGGCCCTCGGGAACCGGCTTGCCGCAGTCGGCGCAGGTCCCGTAGCTGCCGCCGTCGATCCGCTGCAGCGCGTCCAGCACCTCGGCCAGCTGCTGCTTGGCCACCGAGATCACCGCCTCGACCCGCTCGGTCTCGGACAGGTTGGAGCCGGCGTCGGCCGGGTCCGGCGTGACCTCGGCCGGCTGCTCGGCCGGCCGGTCCCCCTGCAGGACCATGATCGAGCGGTCCAGCTCGTCGCGCGTCTCCTCCAGCCGCTTGCGCGCGGTCGTCGTGTCCATGCTCTCCGCCTCCTAATCCTGATCTGACCAGCGCGCCGGGTCCGTCCCTAACGGCGCGGCCACCGGCTCGATCAGGTCGGGGCCGTTGTTGCGAACCGAGTTGACGGCGGTGGACACCGGGTAGGAGGCCAGCCCGCGGGCCGCCGCCGGGGTCAGCAGCGCCCGCAGGTCGCTGACGTCGCTGTTGCCCGGGTCGAGCCAGTCCTCCCAGCTCTCCGGGGCGATGACCATGGGCATCCGGTCGTGGATCTGACCCAGCTCGTCCGGCGCCGTGGTGGTGATGATGGTGGCCGTCCACAGCCACGCGGCCGGGTCGCCGTCCGGTACCGCGTGGTCGCGCCACAGCTCGTACAGGCCGGCGAAGGCCAGCGGGCCGCTGTCGGCCCGGTGGATGAAGAACGGCTGCTTGACCTTCTTGCCGGGCCTCTTCGCGGACCTGCCACTCGAAGTAGCCGTCGGCCGGCAGCAGGCAGCGCCGCCGGGCGAAGGCGCGACGGTACGACGGCTTCTCGTGCACCGTCTCGGCCCGGGCGTTGATCAGGCGGCTGCCGATCTTGATGTCCTTGGCCCAGGACGGCACCAGGCCCCAGCGCACCACCCGCAGCTCGCGGGCGATCTCGGCCCGGCCAATGTCATCGGGCGCACGGGTGCCAGCCTTGTCGGCCGGGTCCGATGCCCGGGCCGGGCGGTCCATGACCGCGTAGACCGGCTTGGTCGGCGCCACGTTGTAGTCGGGCTGCAGCGGCTGCGTCACCTGGTCGCGCTGCACGCTGAACTCCTCCAGGAGCTCAATGCGCTTGCGCGCGGACGCATACCGGCCACACATGTCCTCACCTTGTCGCTCGACCGCGGACCAGCCGCGGGCACCATGCTCGTCGGCAGCGCCGGCGCAACCGCCGCGCTACCCGGGGGAAAGCTC
Source organism: uncultured Actinomycetota bacterium (assembly GCA_963731085.1). Taxonomy (GTDB): domain Bacteria; phylum Actinomycetota; class Actinomycetes; order Streptosporangiales; family Streptosporangiaceae; genus DASUBV01. The sequence continues at coordinate 259,874 of CAVSUF010000012.1, read as the reverse complement.
AGATTTGCCCTTTCATAACCGGCTTGGGGCATCGCCAAACCTGCGGCCAGCCCGGCCGCGCCGGCCAGTACGCTGCCAGCATGGCTTCTCCCCCGTCCTCCCCGTGGCCGCCGACCTGGCCCGCGCCGCCCGCGCGCGGGCCGGTGCGCGGCCGGGTTGACGTGCCCGGATCGAAGTCCATCACGAACCGCGCGCTGATCCTCGCCGCGCTCGCCGACGGCCCGACCCGGATCACCCGGCCGCTGCTGGCCCGCGACACCCGGCTGATGGCCAGCGCCGTCACGGCGCTGGGCGCCACGGTGCGCGACGGTACTGGCCAGGAGGATGGGGACTGGCTGGTCACGCCGGGCTGGGCGGACCAGCCGGCCACCGTGGACGTGGGCAACGCGGGCACGGTGATCCGGTTCGTGCCGCCCGCCGCCGCGCTGGCCCGCGCCGACGTGGCCTTCCGGGGCGACCCCCGGGCCGCCCAGCGCCCGGTCGGGCCGCTGCTGGCAGCCCTGGCCGAGATCGGCGCCGAGATCGACGACGACGGGCGGCGGGCCGTGCCGTTCACCATCCGCGGCCGGGGCCGGGTGCCGGGCGGCACGGTCACCCTGGACGCCTCCGGGTCCTCGCAGCTGGTCTCCGGGCTGCTGCTGTCGGCCGCGCGGTACGACAAGGGCGCGGAGATCCGGCACGAGGGGCCGCGGGTCCCGTCGGCACCGCACATCGCGATGACCGTGGCCATGCTCCGGGCCGCCGGGGCCGATGTCGAGACCAGCACCGCTGCCGGGGAGCCCGTGCCGGGTTCCTGGCGGGTCCGGCCGGGGACGCTGGCCGGGGGCACGATCGCGGTCGAGCCAGACCTGCCCAACGCCGCGCCGTTCCTGGCCGCCGCGCTGGTCACCGGCGGCCAGGTGACGATCACCGGCTGGCCGGCGGCCAGCCTCCAGGCGGCCGGGCAGGTCCTGGCCACGCTGGAGCGGATGGGCGCGACCTGGACGGCCGGTGCCGGACGGGCTGCGGCTGGCCGGGGCGGGCGCCGTCCACCGGCATCACCGCCGACCTGCGCGACATCAGCGAGCTGACGCCGGTGCTGGTGGCCGCTGGCGGCGCTGGCCGACTCGCCGTCGGAGTTCACCGGCATCGGGCACATGCGGACGCACGAGACCGACCGGCTGGCCGCGCTGGCGGGCGAGATCGGCGCGCTCGGCGGCGACGTCACCGAGCTTCCCGACGGGCTGCGGATCCGAGCCCCGGCCGCTGCCGCCGGGGACACCGTGTTCGACAGCCACGACGATCACCGCCTGGTGATGGCCGCCGCCGTGCTGGGCCTGGCCGTGCCGGGGCTGCGGGTGCGCAACGCGGCCACGGTCGGCAAGACGTTCCCGGACTTCGGCGATCAGTGGCAGCGGATGCTGGAGCAGTCGCCCTGAGCAGGTCAGGCAGGTCAGTCGGCCACGCGGGCCTGGACGAGGACGATGTCCGGGTCCGGCCCGGCAAGGGCTCCCGGCCGCGGACCCGGCGCCGCCCGGCGCACGAGACGGCGCGCCGAGGCGTTCGTCGCCGCGGTCGACCGCGGCCGGTACCGGACCTGGCTCGGCGACCGCGAGGTCACCGCGATGAAGGCCCGCGAGCTGGGCCGCGGCGGCATCGTGGTCGGCGACATGGTCAGCCTGGCGGGCGACGTGTCCGGGCAGCCGGGCACCCTGGCCCGGGTCGTCCGGGTCCGCGCCGCGGACGCTCGGCGCTGCGCCGGTCGGCCGACGACACCGACCCGGTCGAGCGGATCATCGTCGCCAACGCCGACCAGCTGGTGATCGTCTCGCGCGCTGGCCGACCCGCCGCCCCGGCCGCGGCTGATCGACCGGTTCCTGGTCGCCGCCTACGACGCCGGGCTGGAGCCGCTGCTGTGCCTGACCAAGGCCGACCTGGCCAGCCCGGACGAGCTGCTGGCCGCCTACGAGCCGCTCGGCCTCCGCGCACCTGGTCACCGGCCGGCCGCTCGACCGAGGCGGCGCTGGACGAGCTGCGGGCGGCCCTGGCCGGGCCGGGTCAGCGTCCTGGTCGGCCACTCCGGGCGTGGGCAAGTCGACGCTGTTCAACGCCCTGGTCCCGGAGGCCGAGCCGGGCCATCGGCAGGTCAGCCCGGTGACCGGCCGGGGCCGGCACACCTCGTCGTCGGCGCTGGCCTTGCGCCTGCCCGCGGCGTCATCGGAGCCGGGAGCGGCGGCTGGCTCATCGACACGCCCGGGCTGCGCAGCTTCGGGCTCGGGCACATCTCGGCCGGCCAGCGTGCTCCGGGCCTTCCCCGACCTGGCCGAGGGCGCGGACGCAGTGCCCGCCCGGCTGCGGCCACGACGGCGAGCCGGGCTGCGCCCTGGATGAGTGGGTCGCCGAGCACGGCGGCCCAGCGGCCTGGCCGCCCGGCTGGACTCGCTGCGGCGGCTGCTGCGCAGCCGCGAGGGGGCCGACGGCGTGACGCCGCCGGACCGCCCCGATGAGCGGGCAGCCTACCGATGGCCGCCTATTTTCTGACACCATCAGCCCCGAGTGCAGCAGAGCGATGACCAGGCCGGACGCTGGTCGGACGACCTGCGGTTCGCGCACGTGCTGGCCGACGCCGCCGACGACGTCACGATGCGCCGGTTCCGCGCCCTGGACCTGCGCGTGGAGGCCAAGCCCGACCTGACCCCGGTCAGCGACGCCGACCTGGCCACCGAGGAGTCGCTGCGCAACCTGCTGCGCCGGGCGCGGCCCCGGGACGCGATGCTGGGCGAGGAGTTCGGGCCAGTCGGCGACGGCCAGCGGTGCTGGGTCATCGACCCCATCGACGGGACCAAGAACTTCGTCCGCGGCGTCCCGGTCTGGGCCACCCTGATCGGGCTGATGGCCGACGGCGAGGTGACGGTCGGCGTGGCCTCCGCGCCCGCGCTGGGCCGGCGCTGGTGGGCCGCCCGCGGCGGCCGGGCCTGGACCGGCCGCAGCCTGACCAAGGCGACCGCCTGCCAGGTGTCGGGCGTGACCAGCCTGGCGGACGCCTCGCTGTCCTACTCGGGCCTGTCGACCTGGCGGGACAGCGGGCTGCTGACGGAGTTCCTCGGGCTGGCCGCCACGGACCTGGCGGACCCGGGCCTACGGCGACTTCTGGTCCCACGTGCTGGTCGCCGAGGGCGCGGTGGACATCTCGGCCGAGACCGACGTCAAGCTGTGGGACCTGGCCGCCCTGCAGGTCATCGTCGAGGAGGCGGGCGGCGTCTTCACCGACCTGGAGGGCCGCGCGGTGCCCGACGGCGGCAGCGCGGTGTGCACGCAACGGGCTGCTGCACGACGAGGTGCTGAGCCTGCTTTCGCCGGAAGGACCGCATAGGTAACCCTTGCCCTTGGCGCCGCGCTAAGTCGGATGCTGGACTGACGCGGTCACAATGCACAAGCGCACCCGCACCGGCGCCCAGCAGCCGCACCATGCGGCGGGAAGGAGCGATCCTGCATGAAGGTACGGGACGGGATGACCCCGGTGGTCCTCACGGTCGGCCCGGCGCACACCCTGCGCGAGGCGGCCCGGATGATGTCGGCCCGCCGCGTCGGCGCCGCCGTCGTCACCGACCAGGACCACTCGGGCATCGGCATCATCACCGAGCGCGACGTGCTCGACGCGGTCGGCGCGGGCCAGGACCCGGACGCCGAGCTGGTCGCGGCGCACCGGACCGACCACCTGGTCTAGCCTCGCCCGAGTGGACGCTGGAGCAGGCCGCCTCGGCCATGGTGGCGGGCAACTTCCGGCACCTGGTCGTCATCGAGGGCGCCGACGTGGCCGGCCTGCTGTCGATGCGCGACATCGTGCGCTGCTGGCTGGGCGCGACGGCGGGCATTCCCGCGCAGGCCAGGGCCTAACCTGGCGGTCATTGCGGTGCCACGGGCGCGTGCGTAGAGTGAGGCTGGATGCGGCTCGACGGCGCTGTCGCGCTGATCACCGGCGGCTCGTCAGGGATCGGCGCGGCCACGGCCCGCGCCCTGACGCGTGGCGGGAGCCTGCCCGCTGGTCGCCGGCCGGGACCTCGCCGGCTGAGCCGGTGGCCCGGCAGACCGGCGCGGTCCCGCTGCGCGGCCGACCTGGCCGAGCCCGACGGCGTCGAGGAGCTGGTCGCGGCCGCGCTGGCCGAGGCCGGCCGGGTCGACCTGCTGGTCAGCAACGCCGGCGTGGGCTGGGCCGGGGAGATCGGCGAGCTGACCGCGGCCAAGGCCGCCGAGCTGATGGCGGTCAACCTGCTGGCCCCGATCCACCTGGCCCGGCTGCTGGTCCCGGAGCATGGCCAAGCGCGGCGCCGGGCACCTGGTCTTCATCTCCTCCATCGCCGGCCTCACCGGCGCCCGGCACGAGGCCGCCTACGCCGGCCGCCAAGGCGGGCCTGCGCACGCTTCGCCGAGAGCCTGGCCTACGAGCTGGACGGCCAGGACGTCGGCGTCTCCGTGGTGGTGCCCGGCGTGGTCGACACGCCGTTCTTCGACCACCGCGGCCGGCCCTACGGCGCGCAGCGCGCCGGCGCCGATCCCGGCCGAGCGGGTGGCCCGGGCGGTGCTCACCGCCGTGCGCCACGACCGCGAGCTGGTCTTCGTGCCCCGCTGGATGCGGTTCCCGGCCTGGCTGCACGGCACCGCGCCGCGCACGTTCCGGGTCCTGGCCAGCCGGTTCGGCTAGCCCGGATCCGGGCGGGAATCCTATCGCTGGACCGGCTTTATCCAGTATCGCTAATGTCCTCTCTGCGCATGCCCTCGGAGGCTGGGCGCGGACCTGGGAGGACTGCCGTGAAGGTCATCACGCGGACCGGGCACCGGCGTGCCCTCATCGGCCTGGCGGCCGCGGCGGCGGGCTCGCTGCTGCTGCTCAGCGCCGGGCCCGGCCTGGCCGCCGGCCAGGCCGACCGCGACGCCCCGGGTCGTCGTCCCGCAGGGCATCGGCGCGGCGGCCCTGAAGGGCGCCAAGGTCACCGGCAAGGCCGCCGCCGCCGGCACCGAGCGGGTCTCGTTCGTCCTGCGGGTCACCCACCCGGCCGCCCTGGCGGCCCGGGTCAACGGCTCCGGCAAGGCCCTGTCGGTCAGCCAGTTCGCCGCCGGGTTCGGCCAGCCCGGCGCTCGGCCATCAGCAAGCTGGCCAGCTTCCTGAAGGCCAACGGCATCAGCTCCGCGGTCGACGCCAACCACCTGAACGTGCAGACCACCGGCACGGTGGCGGCCTACAACACGGCACTCGGCATCACCCAGAGCATGTTCAGCACGGCCGCCCGGCCCGGCCAGCGCCGGGCGGCCCGCCCGCCCGCCGTGCGGTTCCGGGCCACCACCCAGGCCGCCACGCTGCCCGCCCCGGTGGCCTCGATCGTGCTGTCCGTCCTGGGCCTGAGCACCTACCCGGCCGGGGTCAGTAACGCGGTGCACGAGCCCCGGCTGGAGAAGGGCCTGCAGCCCAGGGTGACCCGCACCGGCAACGGCACCCCCGCCTCGTTCGAGAGCCAGTACAACCTGACCCCGCTGCTGCGGGCGGGCCACGACGGCCAGGGCCAGACCATCGGCATCATCACCGTGGCCAGCCTGCGGCCCTCGGACCCGCAGCACTTCTGGGCCGACGTGCTGAAGATCAAGACCAAGCCGGGCCGGCTCAGCCTGGACAACGTCGACGGCGGCGCCGGCGCGATCAGCGAGGCCAACGGCTCGGCCGAGACCTCGCTGGACGTCGAGCAGGCCGGGGCGGTCGCCCCGCAGGCGAACATCATCGTGTACCAGGCCCCGAACTCCGACGCCGGGTTCCTCGACGCGTTCGCCACGGCGGCCAGCCAGAACAAGGCCAGCGTGGTCTCGGACAGCTGGGGCGGCGCCGAGACGGCGATCGCCGCCGACGTGGCCCAGCAGAAGGAGTCGGCCACGTTCGCCCAGGCCTTCGACGAGATGTTCCTGGAACTGGCCGCCCAGGGCCAGAGCACGTTCGTCGCCGCCGGCGACACCGGGGCCTACGACGCCTTCGCCAGCCTCGGCACCACCAACCTGTCGGTGGACGAGCCCGCCGCCAGCCCGTGGGTCACCGCGGTCGGCGGCACCACGCTGAACGGCACCATCGCCGTCGCCAAGGGCGTCTCGGTGACGGTCGCGCACCAGCGCGCCTGGGGCTGGGACTGGCTGTGGCCGCTGTGGCAGGACTTCGGCGCGTCCTCGGAGCAGTCGTTCATCACCGGCGGCAGCGTGGTCGCGGGCGGCGGCGGCGGGTACAGCACCGACGAGGCCGCGCCGGGCTACCAGAAGCGCTGGCTGAACCCCGGCCGGTACACCGCGGTGCCCTACCTGGACCCGTCGGACTTCGCCTCGGAGGACGGGCTGAGCCTGCCCACCTCGTGGACGTTCACCCAGGCGCCGACGGCGACGCCGGGCACCTCGGGCGGCCGGGCGGTGCCCGACCTGGCCGCCGACGCCGACCCGTTCACCGGGTACCAGGAGTACTTCACCAGCTTCACCTCGGGACCCGCGCTGCAGGCCGGCTGGGGCGGGACCAGCTTCGCGGCCCCGCAGCTGGCCGGGGCGGCGGCCGACATCAACTCGATGGCCGGGCGCCGGATCGGGTTCTGGAACCCGTTCATCTACCACTTCGCGGTCGAGAAGGGCTCGCCGTTCACGCCCCTGGCCGCGACCGGCACCAGCAACGACAACCTGTTCTTCACCGGAACCAAGGGTGACGTGTACAACCCGGCCACGGGGCTGGGCGTCCCGAACCTGGCCGCGCTGGCGGCCCGGCTCAAGGGCTAGGCCGTTACGCCACCGGGGGCACGATCGCCTCGATCAGCTTCGGGCCGGGCTCGGCATGCGCCCGGCGCAGCGCCGCGTCCAGTTCCTCGGCCGTGGTGACCCGGCTGGCGGGCACGCCGAAGCCCGCCGCCAGCGCGGTGAAGTCGGGCACCGGGTCGGACAGGTCCAGCAGCCGCTTAGCGCGCGGCCCCGCCGCCCCGGCCCCGGTCCGGGCCAGCTCGACCCGCAGGATCGCGTAGGCGGCGTTGTTGACCAGCACGGTCGTGACGTTCAGCCCCTCGCGGGCCTGCGTCCACAGCGCCTGGATCGTGTACAGGGCGCTGCCGTCGGCCTGGACCGAGAGCACCGGCCGGTCCGGCGCGGCCACCGCCGCGCCGGTCGCGGCGGGCAGGCCCTGCCCGATCGCGCCGCCGGTCAGCGCCAGCACGGTGTGCCGGGGCGCCCCGGCCAGCGCCCGGGCCATCCCGGCGCTGGAGGTGTTGGCCTCATCGACCACGATGGCCTGCTCGGGCAGCGAGGCGGCGATGGTGTCGCCCAGGTTCCCGACGGTCAGCGGCCCGGTCCCGGCGACGAGCGCTCGGCACGTCCGGGATGACCGGCTCGGCGGGCGCCCCGACCGCGTCGGCCAGCTGCTCCAGCGCCCCGGCCACGTCCTGCTCGGGCCGGGCCAGGTCGACCACGGCCGTCCCGTCCGGGACCAGGTCGCCGCTGGGACGGCCCGGATAGGCGAAGAACGAGACCGGCGAGCTGGCCCCGGCCAGCACCAGGACGGCCGTCCCGGCGAGCTGCTTATCGGCCTGCTCGGGGAAGTAGGCCAGCCGCCGGATCGGCAGCACGCCCGCTCCGCCCTCCAGCCGCGCCGGGTGGGTCTCGGCCAGCAGCCCGGCGCCCGTGGCCGAGGCGACCCGGCTGGCCGCCCGCAGCCCGCGCTCGGACAGCCCGGCCCCGCCCACCAGGAGCATGACGGCCTGGCCGTGCCGCTGATGGGCGCGCAGCAGCCGGGCCGTCTCCTCGATCACGGCCGGGTCGGCGGGCAGCGGCGCGGCCACCGGGTACGGCGGCGGCCGGCTGGGCGCCCTGGTCCCACGACACGTCGGCCGGCAGCGATCAGCGTCGCCACCTGCCCGCCGTCGGCCCGGGCGGCGGCGATCGCGCGCACGGTGTCGGCGGCCAGCCCCCGGGCGGTCCCCGCGGTGTGCACCCACCCGGACACGGTCCGCGCGGCCGACTCGATGTCGGAGTGCAGCGGCGCGTCGTACCGGGCGTGACCCGTGGCGTGCGCGCCGACGATGCACACCACCGGGCTGTGCGCCCGGCGGGCGTTGTGCAGGTTGGCCAGCCCGTTGGCCAGCCCCGGCCCCAGGTGCAGCAGCACCGAGGCCGGCCGCCCGGCGATCCGCGCGTACCCGTCGGCGGCCCCGGTGGCCACCCCCTCGAACAGGGCCAGCACGCCGCGCATGGCCGGGACCGAGTCCATGGCCTGGACGAAGTGCATCTCCGAGGTGCCCGGGTTGGTGAAGCACACGTCCACGCCCGCGCCCGTCAGGGTCGTTATCAGGGCCTGCGCCCCGGTCAGCTGCCTCAACCCGATGCTCCCCTTCACGCCGGATGCCCCTCCTAGTATCGACAGTGTGACGCAGCGGGCAAATCGGGCGGATGGCGCCCGGCAGTGGGTACTGGAGCCCGCCCGGCCGGCCGTGCCCGTCGTGGCCTGCGTGCCGCACGGCGGCCGCGACTTCCCCGGCCTGCTGGCCGGCGAGCTGACCGTCACGCCCGGGCCGGCTGTGGGCCGACTGGCTGACCCTGGAGCTGTACGCGTTCCTGCCCGAGCTGGGGATCACCACGGTCGCCACGACGCTGAGCCGGTTCGTGGCCGACGTGAACCGGGACCCGGCCAGCGGGCACGGCGGGTTCTGGTCCAGCGTGGTGTCCGCGGAGCAGCCCAACGGGCGCCCGGTGTACCGGCGGGAGCTGACCCCGGACGAGGTCGGGCAGCGGGTGCGGATCGCCCATGCGCCGTTCCACCAGGCGCTGGATGGCGTGATCGACGCGGCTGCTGCGGCCGGTTTCCCCGGCCTGCTCCTGCTGGACCTGCACAGCTTCGGCCGGCACGTCGGGCCGGCGACGTGCGTCCTGGGCGACCGGCACGGGGTGACCGCGCGGCCGGAGGTCATGGCCCGCGTGGAGGACGCGCTGGGCGAGCGGGGACTGGCGGTGCGGCGAAACGAGCGGTACCCCGGCGGGTGGACGGTGCAGCGGTTCGCGGGGCATGAGCGGGTGGACGCGATCCAGGTGGAGCTGAACCAGCGGCGGTATCTGGACCTGGCCGCCCGGGTCCGGCCGGCGCCGCCGCCGCGGGGGGACTTCGACGCTACGCAGGCGCTGCTGCGCGCGGCACTGGCCGACGTGGCTGGCGCGGTCGCCTGAGCGGGCGCTGTCGGCCCGGACGCACGGCACCGGGCCGCACCGCGCTCCCGAGAGCGGTGCGACCCGGTGACCGGCCCTAGCGGGCGCGAGGCGGCCGAGGGCGCTCGTACCACGGTGGCTCGTCCTCCTCGGGCTCGTCGGGGTCCGGTTTCGGTAGCTGGCCGGGGATCAGGTAGAAGTGCGCGCCCAGGACCCAGCGGGCCAGCAGTGCGCAGGTGGTCGGCGGGCCGGAGGCCCCGGAAGGCCGTCTTGGCGGCTTCCTCCTGGTGCACTCCGATGATGACCACAATGGTGGCGACGAGGATCAGCGCGAACCCCGCCCCGACGGCGACGACGAGGGCAAGCAGTAAGTGGATGAACGACATGGCAGCGGGCCTCCTGTCCAGCTCCTGCGGCTGTTGGCGAACGAGCGGCTCCTTCCGGCGCTCCGCGTACGGGTGGGGGGCAGTCAACGGCACTGTCGAGGCATGTCCCGGCCGAGTCTTGCTATCCCCGAGTAACCGACCGGCCATCTGATGGGAACTTGCGGAACATGTTGATCTAGTCTCTGTCCAACCAGACGTACCAACCTTTAGAATGATAGCTCCATGGTTGCAGTTGCTAGCACTCGGCGCAAGCCCAGAGGACTAAATATCTGGAGTGAGGGGCCAGTTCCGGACATCCCCCAAGTTCACCTGACGCAGGAGGTTGGGATGTCTAGCGACGGGATCGCACGACCTGACGGCGCCCTGGAACTGGTCACGGAACGTGAAAAAGCCCGGCTCAGGTGAGCCGGGCTTCGTGGCCGAGCGAGGTGCGCGGGGCCGGGAGCGGTGGCCTCAGGCAGACGCGGCGGTGCCGCACCGCGCCCCAGCGACAGTGCGGCACCTAGTTGCCGTCAGTCGGCCGTCTCCGGCCCGCGGCCGCCCCCACTAGGCGGGATGACCAGCACGGTCGTGCTCCGGACGGGGCGCGTCGGCCCACGGGTGGGCGTCAGCCGGGTCCCAGGGCGAGTCGCAGTAGGCGCCGAGCATCCGCCGGGTCAGCCTGGTCGCACGCGACGGCGCGATCTCCGCTGAACGTCCAGTCGGCCTCCTCCTGGCGGATACTCCGGGTGATGAACGCGAAGGCCACGGCCAGGCCGAGAACGATGATGACGAAGATGCTGAAGCCGATTGCGTCGATGGCGGTCATGGCAGGTCCCCTTTGCTCGTTACTACAAACCGCTCCCCCAGCAGGCCGCACGTCCCACCGTGCCAGGCTGGCCTCCCCAGCAGGTCGAACCGGTAAGTCCTCAAGATCCTGCTCATCTCCCAGATCGGAACCTCTGGAAGATCCTAGAGCAAGGCCTGTCAGGCTAGGCCCAGTTGATCTACTTGTTCGAGCCGTACCAACCTTTGGTAGTTGGTATGCTTGCAGCAACAGAGGAACAAGCGCAACAGTCAGGCCCAACCGGATGTACCATTAGGTCCGGTTCGGACGTCCCATACCGGGGACATGCAGGGCTAGCTGGGATGTTGGGAGGACAGATGCGCGCTGAGCCTAGATGGCGGCAGATCGCCGAGGACCTGCGCGAGCAGATCGAGTCGGGCCAGCTCGGCCGCGACGACACGCCGCTGCCCTCGGAAATCGAGCTCCGGGAGAAGTACGACGCGTCCCGCAACACCGTCCGGGACGCCATCAAGTGGCTGATCACGCCGCAGCCTGGTCGTCACCAAGCCCGGCCACGGGACCTTCGTCACCAAGCGGATCGACCCGTTCGTCACACCGCTGTCGATCGAGGTCGAGCGCCGGCCTGGGCGGCGAGGTGGCAGCGTACGAGTCGGATACCAACGCCTACCGGCGCTCGGTCGAGGCGGTAGGCCGGGAGCCCAGGTCGTCCGTCCCGCGGGTCGAGATCCAGCAGGCCAAGGGCCTGGTGGCCAGCGAACTGCAGCTAGCCGACGGGGTGACCGTGGTCTGCCGTCACCAGATTCGGTGGATCGGCGGCATCCCGTGGTCCCTGCAGACGTCGTTCTACCCGATGACGTTCTTCGAGAAGGGCGCGACGAAGATTATCGAGGCCGTCGGACATCGGCCCCGGCGTCGTGCCCTACCTGGAGGAGGTCACCGGAATCCGGCAGGCCGGGTGGCGGGAGCGATTCACCGTCCGCTCACCCGACCGCAACGAGACGGAGTTCTTCGCCCTTCCCGACGACGGCCGCGTCGCGGTTATAGAGACGATCCGGACAGGCTATGACACCGAGGGCACGCCGTTCCGCGTGACGGTAACGACGTACCCGGCCGACCGGAATCAGTTCGTCATGACGGTCGGCAAGATACCGGACACGCCACCGCCGACAACTACATAACTCAAGAACATAGCACCGCTCCGCGGACAATTGTTTACCAAGCCTAGTCCATTCCGTGGCGTTTCCGGCATGCCGTTCACCGCCAGTAGCGCGGCTTGCGTGGCGTCGCGCATAGGCGCTGACATCAGGAAACAATACCCCTCATGACCACGGTCCTCCCGCCGGCCGAAACGGACGCGCGCTCCGCGAAGAAACGGAAACGCGCAGGTCAGACATAACCGTCAGGCCGGTCGGGCAGGCCACCCCGGCCTCCGCCCCCGCGGATCCGGTACAGTCCTGGCAGCTGCTCCGGAAGCCGCGCTTTCTCGCGTATTTCACCGGCAGCCTGGTGTCGAATATGGGCACCTGGCTGCAGGGGACGGCTCAGACCGTGCTCGCCTATCAGCTCACGCACTCGGCGCTGGGCGTGGGACTGGTCACGGCATCGCAGTTCGCGGGCTACATGTTCGTCGGCCCGTGGGCCGGGACTTATGCCACCCGGATGGGCCAGAGGCGCGTGCTGTTCGGGACCCAGGTCATGTCCGCAGCCGTTGCCGCGGCGCTGGCCGCAGCGCAGTTCAGCGGCCAGCTCACCGAAACTGGGACTCGTCGTCGGGGCGCTGCTCATCGGCCTGGCGTCCACATTCGCGGTACCCGTGCAGAATGCCATGGTTTCCGCGCTGGCCGAGCAGAAGGACGCCAAGGGCGCCATGGCGATGAACTCGGTCTCGTATAACGCCGGGCGCACCGTCTCGCCGATTCTCTACCTGTTCGTCCTGCTGAGCCTGGGGGCGGGGGCGGCATTCGCGATCAACGCCGCGACCTTCCTGGTCTTCGCGGTGGTGGCGGCCAAGGTCTACCCCAGCGAGACTCGTGGAGCAGGACCCCCGGCCCGTGCCGAACTGGTCGGGCATGCGCCTGGCCGTACGCAAGCCCCGCCTCATGCTCCTGCTGGCCATGGTCGCGGCTATCACCATCGCCGATGACCCCGTGCAGGTGCTGGGTCCCGAGGTAGCCGGGCACCTGCTGCACACGTCAACGACGTCGACGATGTGGTCGGCCTACTTCCTGGCCGCACTCGGGCTCGGCAGCGTCCTGGGCTCGTCGGTGCTGCCCTGGATGAGTTCCACCGGCGTTCCGTGGCTGACCCGGACGCTGCCGTGGCTATTCCGGACCTGGCGCCCGCGGCGGAACGGTCCCCGTCATCGACCAAGACCCGGCACGCGGCCCTGCCGCTGACCCTGCTAGCCGTGTCGGTGGTGACCTTCGCGTTCGGCCTTAACCGCTGGCTCAGCCTGATTGCGATCATCGTCGCGGGGGTTGCCGCGCTGCTGACTGGCGCGTCCGCCCAGGCCCTGCTGCAGCAGACGGCCCCGCCGCAGAACCTGACCCAGGTGATGGCGCTGTGGGCGGTGGCCTGGGCCGGGACCAAGCCGATCGCGTCGCTCGCCGATGGCTGGCTGGCCAGCACGTTCAACGTCCAGATCGCGGCGATAACCCTCGCCCTGCCGGCCATCCTGATCGCGGTCCTGGAACTGTGCATGACGGACCGGCGCCGGAATGAGCTGAAAGTACGGGCCAGAGGCTGGGCCGCCCGGCAGCCCGTCCCATCCCCGGCGCGCACGTCCTGGCTGCCCGCGCGGCGCGTCAGGCCGGTCCCGGCGCACGCGTCGTCCGACCTCGCTCCGGCGCTCGACCTGAACTAGCCAGTTCTGTCACAAATTGCAGCGCCATCTGCAGCGCCCGAAATGAGTTACGGCATGCGGGGAGCGCCGCATCCGCCCAGCTCAGGCTAGGTGCCCAGGTCACCAGCGAATAACGTCGATTCTTTACCCCAGGCAACTAGTTGCCTTTCGTGCCCAGATGTCCGAGTGTCGTGATCAGCCGCTGCGGCCTGCTTCGCGCGAGCGTCGCACGCCACAGGGACCATCGGGCGAGCGGGGAAAGGGGGTGTTAGTTACATGGCAAAGCGCTTCGGCAGGCCCTCTCTGCACTACAGGTACGAGCACTACGACCCACGCACCTGGTAGTCATACCAGGGGATTTGTTCGGCCCGTAAGCCCCAGCTACTAGCCGGACCGGCGTCAGGTGCGAGGCGGCAGAGCTTCCGTACCCGGCCGCGAGACAGCGCCGCAGCCGCGCTGCCCAGGGCAACCAGCTCCGTCGAGAAACCGCCGCCTGGCCCTGACGCGACCCTGTTAGCGCTCGCATGACCTTTTGACCGGAATGCCCGGTCAGCCACCAGTCGCTGCCTCAGCTGAACATGCCGCATGACGAATACCATGCGACACATACCATTCAGCCGGGCAGATCTGGAGGCCAGATGGCTAGTGAGCCTAAATGGCGTCAAGTCGCCGAAGACCTGCGCCAGAAGATTGAGTCGGGCGAACTCGGCGGCAACAAGGCGCTGCCCTCCGAAGTCGAGCTCATGGGGACGTACGACGCTTCGCGGTATGCCGTTCGCGACGCCATCAAGTCGCTGACCGTCGCGGGACTGGTAGTCACCAGGCCGCGCCTGGGCACCTTCGTCATGGAGCGGATCGACCCGTTCGTCACGCATCTGTCCGCAGACCCGGGGACCGTCGGCGGCAAGACCGCGACGTACGAGTCAGAGACGCAGGCGTACCGGCCCTCGAAGGAAGCACAGAGCCGGCGACTGGCTGTGTCCCGGCCTAGGGTGGAGATCCAGCAGGCCGAAGGCCTAGTTGCGGCCGAGTTGCAGCTAAGTGCGAAAGTTGACGTCGTGTGCCGCAGCCAGGAGCGCCGGATCGACGACATCCCGTGGTCGCTGCAGTCGTCGTGCTACCCGTTCGCTCTGTGGACCGCAGGAGCCAAGCTGCTCCTAGAGGCCAGGGATCTCCCAGACGGCGTGGTTCAGCACATCGCGGAGACGACCGGGATCCGGCAGGCGGGCTGGCGGGAGCGGATCACCGCACGCGCTCCGACCCGGCATGAGACAGAGTTCTTCAACCTGCCAGAGGACTGGCGCTTCGGCGTCATCGAGATCATCAACACGGGGTTCGATCAGTCGAAGAAGCCGTTCCGCGTCACCGTCACAAGCTATCCGGCCGACCGGAATCAGTTCATCATGGAAGTGGGGCTGGTCCCGCCGTTATCGACGGCCCCATAGCTCAAAATCTCCCAAGCATGACATCCGTCGCGTTTGGGTAGCGGGGAGATCATTGCCGCGAGGAGAGCATGGGGGGTGAGACATGGGAAAGCGTTTCGGGCGGCCCTCGCCGCACTACCGCTACGAGCACTACGACCCACGCTTCTGATCTGCGTGCACGGCTGATCAGGCCCAGTGGGGCGTTCCACGGGATGATCGCGCCGACCACGCCGACGGGCTCCCGGACGATGAGGCCGAACTCGCCCGCGGTGGGGGTGGCGGGCTCCTCGAACGGATAGGTGTCGGCCAGGCCGGCGTAGAACTCGAAGGTGCGGGCGGCGTTGGCCGCGCCGTGCTGGGCCACCACGTGCAGGACGCCGGACTCGCGGGGCCAGATCTGGCCGACGTCGTCGCGGCGCTCGCGCAGGCCGGCGGCCATCGCGCGCAGGCAGGCGGCCCGCTCGGCGTGGCTCAGCCGGGGCCACGGGCCGGCGTCGAAGGCCTCGCGGGCCGCGCCGACCGCGCGGGAGATGTCGGCCGCCCGGGCCTCGGCCACGCGGAAGAACACGTCCTCGGTGGCCGAGTCGATCACGTCGATGGTGGCGTCGGACGAGGGCTGCACCCACGCGCCGCCGATGAAGAACCGGTCCGCGTTCCGCAGGGGTGCCGTGATTCCGTCCGCCAGGCTCATGCCGCCTCCGGTGCGGCCTCCCGCCGGTTGCGGGGGGGCGCTAGTTACGTTGTTACTAGTGACCCTAATTCCGGGGCGGAGGGGTGCCAAGAGGCAGGCCGCGCCCGCCAGCCTGTGGCTCGCTAGCCGTCCGCCAGTTCCTGCTCCAGCCAGGTCATGCCCCGGGTCCGGGCGGTGAGCCGGACCGGCGCCCAGGGTGGCGGCCAGGCCCGGCGGCCGCGTCGGCCGCCGCCACCGCGTCGGCGCCCACGTCCTCCAGGAAGCGGCAGACGATCTGGCCGTCGCGGGCCTGGGCCCAGCCGCCGACGATCCGGCCGTCCCACCACAGGGTCGGCCCGACGTTGCCGTCCGTGTCGAACAGGCGCGGCGCGTGCTCGCCGAGATACCAGTCCCGCTGCTGCCAGCTCATCGGGGTGGAGTCCAGGCCGGGCAGCAGCGCGGCCCAGGGCTCCGGCGCGCGGTACCGGGCCAGTGTCGTCGGGGAGGACGATGCCGGGCACGCCGTCCAGGTCGGCCTCGGCCGGCTTCAGCGCGGTCAGCACCTGCCGGGCGGCGTCTTGGTCCAGCCCGTCCACCATGCAGGTCGTCGGGGGTGGCCGGGCCGCAGGCCGCGCAGCCAGCGGCGGGCCAGCTCGACCTCGGCGTCCTCCGGGGGCGGCAGTCGGCCAGGCCGTCCGGGCACCAGGCGGTCAGCGGCGACCAGCGGTACTGGTGCGAGGTCCAGCCGCCGCGCGGGCGGCCCCGGACGGCCTGGCCCTGGGCGGCCAGCAGGAACAGCACCCGGCTGGACACGCTCTGCCGGCCCTCGAACCGGTGCCCCGGGCCAGCACGATCTCGCTCTCCAGCCGCGGATCGTCGGCGGCCAGGTCGGCGGCGGTGGCCTCGCCGCGGGCGATCAGGGCCCGCAGGGCGGCCTGCTCGACGTCCGCCAGCCAGTCCTCGGCGCCGGGCCGCGTCGGCTGGCAGGCCGGCCTCGGCCAGCCAGCCGAGCACCTTGCGGCGTTCGCGGGCGGCGACGGCGCCGGCGCACGCGGCCTGGATCAGCGCGGCGTTGTCCAGCGTGGTGACGAATACGGTGCGGCGCATGCCGAGCAGGCGGATCAGGGCCGGTCGGGTAGAGCGCGGCGTCGACGTCAGCCAGGGTGGCGCCGGACATCCGGGCCAGCAGGCCCAGGTAGACCGAGGACGGATCGGTGCTGTGCACCGCGACCAGCGACCGGGCGGCGTCGGCCGGGCTGTCGGCCGGGGCGGCCAGCCGGTGCCGCCAGGCCAGGCGCGCGCGCCGCTCGGCCGTGCTGAAGCGCCGGGGTCCGGTCATGGCCGCGATCGTAGCGGCGGGGGGTGACACCGTGTTTCAGCGCTCAGGACGGGGTAGGCGGAACGCGGTGCCGGGCGCGACAGGGGTGCCGCGCCCGGCACCAGCGCGTGGCTAGTGCTCCGGGACGGGCTCGCGGCGGGGCACGGCCGGGCGTGCGCCGGGCACGGGCCGCGCCAGTGCTGCGGTCGCCAGTGCCGGGGCGGGGCGGGCCGGCCGGGCGGCCGGTGCCGAGCAGCGGGAACGTGCTCAGGGCTATGCCGACCAGGATGGCCGCGCCGCCGGCCGCCTGGGCCAGGCCGAACGGGTCGCCGAACGCCACGATGCCGATGAGGGCGCCGACCAGGGGCTCGATGTTCATGAACGCGCCGGCGATCTCGGCGGGCACCCGGGCCTGGCCGTAGGCGAAGAGGGTGAACGGGACCAGCGTGCCGGCCACCACCAGGCCGGCGTGACCACGACCGGGACCCAGGTATGCGGCGCGGCCGGCAGGCCCTCGGTGGCGGCCGAGAACGGCAGGGCGGCCACGGTCGCGCCGAGGAACTGCACGGCGGTCACGGCGATCGGGTCGCGGCCGCGCAGCAGCCGGGGCTGGGCCACGATGAACGTGGCCGACAGCAGCAGCGAGGCCAGGACCAGGCCGTCACCGCCGGGCGTCGCGCCCCCGCCGCCACCGCCGGTGATCAGGCCGACCCCGACCAGCGACACCGCGAAGCCGAGCCAGGCCACCGGCCGGGCCACGGCCCGCTGCCAGACCGCGGCGATCATCGCGACCAGCACCGGCACCGCGCCGATGAGCAACGCGGCGTGGGTCACGCTGGTCAGCGTTATGCCGGCGTTCTGCAGGATCACCGATTCCGCCGTATCCGACCGCCCCGGACCAGCACCAGCGGCGTGCCCGCGGGCCGCAGCCCGCCCGGCCGGGCCGGGCGCCGGGCCGGGCGCGTTCCGGGGTCATAGCCAGCAGGACCGCGGCGGCCAGGCCGAACCGGGCCACGGTCAGCCAGCCGGGCTGCAGCCAGTGCCAGGGCGAGCTTGGACAACGGCACGGTGGTGCCCCACAGCATCCCGGCAGCGGCCAGCGCGGCGATGGCGAGGCGGCGGTGTGGTGCTCATGCATCCTGGATACCTGCTGGGCACACGAAAGTTTGTCTACTAACGCTTCAGCCAATAATATTGAGCGTGATGGCTGTTGAACTTGATGAAGTTGACGTAAGCTGCTCGCCGCGCTGCAGGAAGACGCGGACCCGACCAACGTCGAGCTGGCCCGGCTGGTCGGGCTGTCACCGGCGGCCACGCTGCACCGGATCCGCAGCTGAAGGAGTCCGGGGTCATCCGGATCATCAGCGCCCAACTTGACCCGGTGGCGGCGGGCTTCCCGCTGCAGGTGTACGTGATGGCCGCGCTGGCCCGGCATGATCCGCGGTCGAGCCGGATCTTCGAGGACGAGATCCGCGCGCTGCCCCAGGTCATCGCGGCTGACAACGTGGCCGGGGAGACCGACTACCTGCTCAGCGTGGTCGCCCGGGACGTATCTGAACTGGCTGACGTGCTGGCCCGGCTGTCCACCCGGGGCGGCCAGCGGCTGGTCACCTACCTGCGGCTGTCCGAGGTCAAGCCGCCGTCCCGGCTGCCGCTGGAGGTCGGGGAGCCGGTCCCGGCCGGGCCGGCCCGGCGGCGCCGCCGGACGCCCGCCCGGTAGCGGCGGATCAGGGCGCGACGGCCCGGCGCAGGCCGGCCAGGGACTCGGCCAGCAAGGCGGGGCGCCCGTCGTCGGCCGCGTACTCGGCCAGCGCCGCGCCCAGCGAGACGGCCAGGGTGCGGGCGGCCAGTTCCCGCGCGGCGGTGACCGGCGCGCCGTAGGCGGCCAGCAGGGCGGCCCTCGCCGGGCCGGCGAACCCCAGGTAGGCGATGGCCAGGTCCACCGCGGGGTCGGCGTGGCACAGGTCGCCCCAGTCGATCACCCCGGTCGGCGGCGCCGTCCGGGCCGACCAGCAGGTGCCGCACGTGCAGGTCGCCGTGGCAGACCACGAGCGGCCCGGGGCCGGGCACGTCGCCGGCCCGGTCGGCCTCGTCCAGCAGCGCGACGACGTCGGGGTCGGGCTTCCAGGTGCCGCCGCGGGCCAGGCGTTCCAGCACCGGGCGGGCCATCCGCGCCCGGACGCCGGGGCTGGCCCGGCTCATCGGGTCGACCGGCAGCCCGGCGTCGGCGGTCAGGGCGGCCAGGGCGGGATCGTGCAGTGCGCGCAGGAAGCGGCCGGTCCCGGCGGCCGCGGCGGTGCGGGCGTCCTCGGGCAGGCCACAGGCGGCCAGCTCGGTGCCCGGCACCAGCCGCGCCCCGAAGAACGGCCACCGGTAGCGATCGGTCGGCTGGCCGATGAAGCGGGGGTCGGGGATCGGCAGCGGCAGGCGGGGGGCCAGCCGGGGCAGCACGGCGATCTCGCGCCGCACGCCGGGTACCGCGATCTCGCGGCGGGGGAACCGGAACAGCCACTCGCCGCCGACCCGGTAGACCGTGTTGTCCCAGCCCGTCGCGAGCGGCACCACGGCGGCCCCGGCCAGGTCCGGGAACTGCCCGGCGATGAGCTCGGCGGCCAGGTCCGGGGTGACCAGGATCTCGGCGGCCCAGGCCGGGCGGGCGGGCGCCGGGTCCTGGCCGTGAGTCACGAGCGATGACCCTATAGCGGCCGGGTCGCGGGCAGAAACTGGATAACGGCCCGGCCGCGGTCAGCGCCACCTGCCGTAACGTCATGATCGTGACAGCGGGAACGGCGCGCTCGTGGCCGGTGGTGGTGCAGGCGGCGGCCGCGCTGGCGGCCAGCATGGGCATCGGCCGGTTCGCGTACGCGCCGATCCTGCCGCTGATGCACGCGCAGGCCGGGCTGTCCGCGGCGGCCGGGTCGGCGCTGGCCACCGCCAACTATGCCGGCTACCTGGCCGGCGCGGTGGCGATCATCGCGGTGCCGGGCCTGATCCGGTCGGTGCTGGCGCTGCGGGCCAGCCTGCTCGTGCTCGTCGGCACCGTCGCGCTGATGGCGGCGGCCGGGACGCCGGCCGAGTGGTTCGCGCTGCGGCTGGCGGGCGGGCTGCTCAGCGCGGTGGTGTTCATCGGCGCGGTCAGCGCCATGCTCAGCCTGCTGCGCGGCGACGCGGAGCGCCTGGCCGCCTGGGGGTTCGGCGGGGTCGGCGCGGGCATCGCGCTGTCCGGCGCGGTCGTGCTGGTGATCCGCACGGCCGGGACCTGGCGGACGGCGTGGCTGGTGTCCGCGGCCCTGGCCCTCGCGCTGGCCGCTGTGGCGTGGCCGCTGCGGCCCGCCGACGGCACGGACGGCCCGGCGCCCGGCGCCGGTGTCCTCCCCCGCCGCCCACGGCACTGGCTGGGCATCCTGCTGGCCAGCTACTCGCTGGAGGGCACCGGCTACATCATCGCGGGCACGTTCCTGGTCGCGGCGGTCAGCCAGGGCTCGCCCGGCTGGGCGGGCAGCGGCGCCTGGATCCTCGTCGGGCTGGCCGCGCTGCCCGCCCCGGCGGCGTGGGCGCGGCTGGGGCGCCGCTGGTCCCGGCCGGGGCTGCTGCTGGCCGCGCTGCTTATCCAGGCGGCCGGCATCGGGCTGCCCGCGGTGGCCGGCGGCGTGCCCAGCGCGCTGGCGTCGGCGGCGCTGTTCGGCGCGACGTTCCTCGGGATCGTCTCGATCGCCCTGGCCCTCGGCGCCGACCTCGGGCACCCCCGCGCGCTCGCCCTGCTCACCGCGGGGTACGGCATCGGCCAGGTCCTCGGCCCCGTTGTCGTCACGCCGGTGCTGCATGACGGCTACCGCCCGGCCCTGGCCGTGGGCGCGGGCATCGTGGCGGCCGCCGCCCTGGCCGCGGCGGTACTGCGGGCCGCGATGACCCGGGAAGATGCGCGGAGACCTGATGACGGCGGAAGGGCGCTCGAGTGGATACGCCAAGGCTGACCGCGGAGCTCATCGTGGACGCCGCGGTACCGCGGGAGCCGGTGATCTCCCCGGACGGACGCTGGGTCGCCTACGCGGTGACCGCGTTCGGCCGCGACGGAGCCGCCTGCTCAGCGATCTCTGGGTCGCCGCCGCCGATGGAAGCCTCTCCTCCCGAGAAAGCTGACGGCCGTTGCGGCACGGACCTGCGTCGCGCGGTGGGCGCCAGACTCGTCGTCGCTCTTCTTCGTGTCAGACCGCACTGGCTCCGCTCAGGTGCACCGCATCCGGCTCGACGGCTCCGCGGCGCAGGCTCTGACCACCTGGCCAGGGGAGATCTCTGATCAATGGCCGCTCGCCGGCCGGCCCGAGGTAGTCGCCGTGACCGCCGGCGGACGAGCCGACCGAGGAGGACAAGCGCAGGCGAGGCCGAGCGCGACGACGCGATCGCGTGGCCCGAGCGGGTGCCCCCCAGCCGGCTGCGGCTACTGGATCTGGGCACCGGCGAGCTGCCGGGTGATACCGGACTCGGTAATCGCCACGTCGTCGACGTTGGCCCAGCGCCCGGACGGCGGCCCGCTGGCGGTGCTCACCTGGGCCTACCCCGCAGATCGATCCCGGTGCGTTCGACTGCCGGACTGCACGTCGTCGATCCGGTGACCGGCAGCGGTCCGCGATCTGGGGCGGCCGGGCTGGACCCGCGCTCGCCCTCCTGGTGGCGCGACGACGGCGGCTGGCACCTTTCCTACCTGGCGATGCTCCCTCCCGGCCCGGTCGCCGGCTGGCTGTCTTCGATGTCACGGTGCCGCGGACGGCGCCGGCGGCGGAGCACGCGCAACCTGACCGCGGGATGCGACCGTCTGCCCAACCCACCTGGCGCAGGTCGCCGGACGGCGCACCGCTGGCGCTGTTCGCGGACGGACTCGACACCGCGATCTACCAGCTCGATCCCGGGCCGCGGCGGTTCCGTCAGGTGTCCGCACGGGACGGCCTCATGGACGCCCTGTCGCGTCGAGCCGCTCGGGCGAGATGATCGCCGTGCTGGCCTCGGCCTCGCTACGAGCCGCAGCGATGTCCATGCCGGATCCGCCCGGCGGCCAGCTGACCAGGCTCAGCGACACCCGGCCCGGAACTGCGCCGGATCAGCCGCGGGAGCCCAGGAGCGGCTGTCCTACCAGGCCAGCGACGGCCTCCAGCTCGACGGGCTGCTGATTCTGCCGCGCCGGCACGAGCCGCCCCGACGGTCCGTTCCCGCTCGTGACGGTGGTGCACGGCGGTCCCTACGACCGGTACGCGGACCAGTTCTACTGGCGGCCTGTTCCCGGCCGGGCAGTGGCTCGCGGCCGCCGGATACGCGGTCTTCCTGCCCAACCCGCGCGGCAGCGCGGGGCACGGCCAGGCAGTTCGCGGCGGCGGTCGCCGGGCCGGGTCGGCCTGGAGGAGTGGACCGACATCGTCAGCGGGATCGACCTGCTCATCGCCGACGGGGTCGCCGATCCGGACCGGCTCGGCATCGCCGGGGCGAGCCACGGCGGGTTCATGGCGGCCTGGGCGATCGGGCAGACCGACCGGTTCGGGGCCGCGGTGATGCACGCCGGGATCAGCGACTGGGCGATGCAGGTCGCGCGCCGGCGATTTCGGCACCCTGGAGGCCGACCTCGGCGGCAGCAGCGGCTGGGAGGGTCCCGGCCCGCACCGCCACGACCAGCTCAGCCCGATCTCGTACGCCTCGCAGGTGTCCACTCCGATCCTGATCCTGCACGGCGAGGACGACACCAACGTTCCGCTCGGCCAGGCGACCTACTTCCGCCGCGCGCTGTCACGGTTCGGGGTCGAGCATGAGCTGGTCGTGTATCCGCGGGAAGGACACGGGTTGCGGGAACGCAGTCACCAGCTTGACGCGCTTCGGCGCACGCGGGCCTGGTTCGACCGGTGGCTCGGCGTCCCGGCAGCAGGCCCGGCGCCGCGGCGGGGCTAGCTTTGACGCGGGCGGCGGGCTGCGCTTACATGGCGCGGTGACCAGCATCCGCCTGTTCATCCTCGGGACGCTCGCGCGCGGCGGGCCGATGCACGGGCACGAGATCCGGCGGCTGGCCCGGACCGAGCGCACCGAGCTGTGGACGGACGTGAAGCCGGGCTCGCTGTACGCGGCACTGCACCGGCTGGAGGCCGAGGGAGCGATCGAGGCGGTGTCCACCAGCCAGTCCGGGAACCTGCCCGCCCGGGTGGTGTACGGGATCACCGAGGCCGGCCACGCCGAGTACCTGGCCTGCCGGGACGCGGCGCTGCGCGACACCCAGCTGCGCCCTGATCCGGTGGACCTGGCCCTGCAGAACACCGCGGACCTGTCCGGGGAGCAGCTGACGGCCGCGATCCGGGACCGGCGCCAGGCGCTGGTGTCGCAGCTGGAGAACTGGCGGCAGACGCGCGAGCTCGCGGCGCCGTACCTGCGCGGCCTGGAGGACATGACGTTCCGGCACGCGCTGGCCCGGCTGGAAGCCGAGATCTCGTGGCACGACGACCTGCTCGCCGCGCTTCCCGCATACCTCCAGGCCCGGGCCGCCGGGTCCTGAGCCGCGCACTGCAGCGCTTTCCTGTCGGCTTGACTCGTGTGCGACTACTCAAGTTAGAGTACTCGTACGCGAATGCCGACGGGTGGTCTGGGAGGACTGACGATGATTGTGGTGACGGGCGCGACCGGGACGATCGGGCGGACGCTGATCCGGCTGCTGACCGGGCGGGGCGAGACCGTCCGCGCGGTGAGCCGGAAGCCGCCTGCCGCGCCGGCGGGCGGGCCGGGTGCCGTGCAGTGGGTGACCGCTGACCTCTGCGACCCCGGCTCGCTGGACGGCGTGGCTGATGGCGCGGACGCGGTCTTCCTGCTGCCGTCGGGCGCGGAGGCGGCCGAGCAGGCGGCCAGCATGCTGGCCTGCGCCGAGCGGGCGGGCGCCGGCCGGATCGTCAGCATCTCGGCGCTGTCCGCCGGACACGGGCTGAACGATCCGATCTCGTCCTGGCACCGGGCGGCCGAGGATGTGCTGCGGGCCGGCGCCGTGCCGTGGTGCGTGCTGCGGCCCAACGGGTTCATGACCAACACGCTGAACTGGGCTGACTCGATCCGGCAGGGCGGCCCGGTGTACGCGCCGTTCGGCGACGGGCGCACGTCCGTCATCGACCCCGCCGACATCGCGGCCTGCGCGGCGGAGTGCCTGCTGCGGGACGGTCATGCCGGCCGCGCGTATGACCTGACCGGTCCGCAGGCCCTGTCGAACGAGGAGCAGGTGCAGGCCATCGGCCGGGCCGTCGGCCGCGACCTGCGCTACGTGCCGGTGCCGCGGGCGGCCGCCCGGGAGTGGATGGCGGGCAGCGGGATGCCGGCCGCGCTCGCCGACGCCGTGCTGGATCTGCTCGCCACCGCCGAGACGGAACTGGGCGGGCTGGTGACCCAGGAGGTCGAGGCCATCACCGGGCGCCCGGCCACCTCATTCGCGGACTGGGCCCAGGTTAACGCGGCCAGCTTCCGCTAGGCAGCGGCTGACTGTCGGGACTGGCTCGTAGGGTGGCAGATCAGCTACGACTCCCGGAGGAGAGGCGAGGGGTGCCGTGCCTGATGTGAAAGAGGAGCTGCACCGCAAGCTCCAGGCCAGCCGGGCCGGGCTGCTGTCCCGGCTCGACGGCCTGAGCGAATACGATCGGCGCCGCCCGATGACGCCGAGCGGCACGAACCTGCTCGGCCTGGTCAAGCACCTGGCCGGGCTCGAGTACGGCTACCTGGGTGAGTCGTTCAGCCGACCGGCGCCGGAGAGCCTGGCGTGGATCGAGGATGGCTCGATCTGGGACGGCGCCGACATGTGGGCCAGGGCCGATGAGTCCAGCGAGTACATCATCGGCCTCTACCAGCGCGCCTGCGCGCACGCCGATGGCGTCATCGCCGCACTCGACCTGGACGCGCCGGGGCACGTGGCGCACTGGCCGCAGGACCGGCGGACCACGACCCTGGGCTTCCTGCTCATCCGGATGGTCGCGGAGACCGCCCAGCACGCCGGCCACGCGGACATCATCCGGGAGCTCGTCGACGGAACGGGCGGCCCGGACCACGATGCCATCGACGAGTCCGCGTGGCGGGAGTACGTCGGTCAGGTTCAGGCGGCGGCCAGCACGTTTGCCGCCGGCTCCTAAGCGGCGTCCTGGGGCGCCAGCTAGCCGAACGTGAAGACGTATGCCTCGGCCCCGGGCGCGAGGAAGGTAAGCTCCGCCGTTCGCTCACGGACCTCGCCCTGCTGGCGCACAAGCTGGTATAGGCGGCCGTCCCGCAGCAGCCCGGTCCCGTCAGCGTCGGTGTCGGCCCCGTGCGACGGGCCGGGCGCCTCGCCGTCCAGGCGCAGGCGGAAGGGAATCGGCTCCGCCGAGCGCGGGCATCGCCCGGCGCTCGAAGGTCGTCATGCCGAGCGAAGCGGGCGGAAGCCGGCGCGGACCTCCTGCGAGAACAGCTGGGGCTGCTCCCAGGCCGCGAAGTGGCCGCCCTGGTCGACCTTGTTGTAGTAGATCAGGTTCTGGTACGCGGCCTGGCCCAGCTCCGCGGCGGCTCGTAGAGGTCATCCGGAAAGACGCTGACGGCAGCCGGGATGGTGACGTTCTTGGCATCGAAGAAGCCGAGCTTGTTCTCCCAGTACAGCCGGGATGAGGAGATCGCGGTGTTGGTCAGCCAGTAGAGCGTGACGTTGTCGAGGACGTCGTCGCGGCTGAGCCCCGTGGGCTGGCCCGCGAAGGCGCGCGCGATGAGGTCGTAGCTCGCCGCGTCGTGGTTGATCATCCAGGCGGCCAGGCCCACCGGCGAGTCCGCGATCCCGTAGATCGTCTGCGGCTGCGTGCCCATCTCGACGGCGTAGCCGGTGCCCGTCGTGTAGAAGGTATCCAGCTCCTCGTAAGCCTTCTGCTCGTCGGCTGACAGCCCCTCGGGCGCGGCGCCGGTCGGGAACACGTTGAGCGTGCTGGACACCTCCGGCGGCACGGCGCCGGCCATGTTGGTATGCATGCCGAGGAGCCCGGACGGCGCCTGCCGGGCCATGAGGTCGGTGATGACCGCGCCCCAGTCCCCGCCCTGCGCCACGAACTGCGGGTAGTCCAGGCGCTTCATCAGCTCGGCCCAGGCGCTGGCGATGTGCTCGGGGTCCCAGCCCGTCTCGGCCGGCTTCCCCGAGTAGCCGTAGCCCGGCATCGAGGGGATCACCAGGTGGAACGCGTCGGCCGCGGTCCCGCCGTGAGCCGTCGGATTAGTCAGCGGCTCGATGACCTTGAGCAGCTCGATGACCGAGCCGGGCCACCCGTGCGTCATGATCAGCGGCAGCGCGTTCTCGTGCGGGGACCGCACGTGGATGAAGTGAATGTCGAGCCCGTCGATCTCCGTCATGAACTGGGGCAGCGCGTTGAGCTTCGCCTCGCACTGGCGCCAGTCGTAATCCGAGGTCCAGTACCGCGCGAGCTCCTTGATGGTGGCCAGCTGCACGCCCTGCGAGTGGTCGGCCACCGGCTCCTTCTCGGGCCAGCGAGTCGCCGCGACCCGCTGGCGAAGGTCGCTCAGCTCACCTTCGGCGGTCTTGATGGTGAACGGCCGGATGGTCGAGTTCTCGGGCATGGCGGACATGCGGATCTCCCCCCAGCTCTGACGGCACTACTACGTCACCTAGAGTCCCGAAGGACCGTTACGCCCCACCGTGACCCATCTGGCCGTTCGATGCATCACCCGGACCGGGTGATCGGGGCACGGCAGGCGGACCCTGGCTCTCCTGAGCTGACCGGCCCGCGCCGCAAGGTTCCCGGCGACCCGACCCGGCGTCTGCCGATGCACTGTCAGCAGAGGCGCCTATGCTGGATCCCGACCCAAATCCGCAGGGAGGCAGCGATGACCGCTCCTGAACCCGGACATCCTCAAGTCCTGGACCGCCCTGCATGTACCCCGTCTGCGATCCGCGCAGTGCTGGCTGCGAATGCCGACGCCACGGTAGTGCGGCGTTACGACGCCGACCTGGATGCGGCCTATGAGCAGGCCCGCGAGCGTGGCGACCTCACCCCACTAGCCCAAGCTGTCCGACGATGGTGGTTCGAGGCCGACGCCTGGCGCGACCCGGACACTCAGCGCGAGTTCCTGGCTCGCGTGGAGCGATATCAGCGGGACGGCCCCCCACCCGCAGCAGAACGCATCAGCTGGCAGGAGCTCCGCGCCCAGCACGGCATCTGAACGTGTATCGGTGGGACTTCGACGGCCTGGCCCGGCAGGAATTTGACGCTCTCAGTGCGGTAGGCCAGGCCGCGATTACCGCCTTCATGAATGCAGCGGTACTCGTTGACCCAATCGAGTATCAGCGCCACGCTGGAGAGCCATCTGACCCGCCCAAGTTATTGCGGACCTTACATTTCGGCCGATATTACGAAGGACTAGTCACTTTCCTGGTCTATGCTCCCGACGACCTCGTGCTCGTCGTTCGCGTCCAGTGGCTAGGCGAGTAGGCATCCGTGCGAGCGTCGCTGCGGGACCGCTGCAGCCCCATTCTATTACTCCCCAGATTTATTCGTAACGGCTCGATGCGTCAGCGAGCCACCAGATGACCGGGTACTCGCCGAGGCCCGTCGGGGGATCGGCGGCCAGCACGACCAGGGCTTTGCGGAGTCTCTCCAGGCCGGGCCTGGTGCGCGGAAACCGCGCATGGTGGCAGTACACGATTCCGAAATGATCCGGGACGAGGGTCGCTGCCAGACCGAGGGTACTGACGTCCTCGGTGACAGCAACGCGGTGCTCCGCCACCGCTGCCTCCAGGACGCGCTGGTCATCGACGCCGACCTGCACTCCACCGATGAGCGGCAGCGTACCCTGGCCGATGCCGTCGACCAGGCGGCCCGCGCGGCGCTCGGCCAGCCCGCCAACGGTGCCGGGGAAGGGCGGGCGGCGGAAGCGTTCTGGCACGGAAGTGGCACGCCAGCGGCGGCGAGCCACTTGAAGATCATCTGGAGGACCGGTGATATGCCGTCTGACCTGGGCCGAAAGGGGGGCGCCCCGAGCGCGACTCGAACGCGCGACCTACTGCTTAGGAGGCAGTTGCTCTATCCGCTGAGCTATCGGGGCTGAGGCGAGCCGGGCGAGCCGGCCAGGCAAGCCTAGCCCGGATCAGGCCCAGGCGACGATCTGCGGCGGGTCGCGGGCCGCGGCCCGGAGGGCCGTAGGGTGGGAGACCACTCAAGCGGAGGAGCGGCACTGTGCAGGTGCGCGACGTGATGACGCCGGCCGCGGTGACGGAGTCGCGGGGGGATAGCCTGCGGGCGGCGGCGGCCCGGATGTGGCGTGAGCAGACCGGGTCGCTGCTGGTCACCGAGGGCGGGCGGCTGGCCGGGATCATCACCGAGCGGGACGTGCTGCGGGCGGTGGCGCTGGGGTCCGACCCGGACAAGAGTTCCGTGGACGACGCCATGACGGCCGAGGTGTTCACCGTGCCGCCGGACACCGACCTGCAGGACGCGGCGCGGCTGATGGCGGCGCGGTGGATCCGGCACCTGCCGGTGGTGGACGGCGAGGAGATCCTGGGCGTGGTCGGCATGCGGGACATGACCGGGGTGTTCGCGGCCATGGCGCCCGGCAGCGTGGCCGTGGAGCACGAGTTTGACCTGCTGGTCCGCGAGCGGCGGCTGGCCCGCATCGAGCAGGGCGACCTGGACTAGAGCCAGGCCATGATCGTGACCGATTGCCCGGGCAGAGCACGAGAAAACGGTCACGATCATGGAAAACCGGCCCGGCGAGCCGGGTCAGGGCAGCGCGAAGGGCAGGCGCAGGCCGTCCAGCGCCCGCGGGCACGGGCACGCCCGCTCCTCCGGCAGGCTCACGATCACCTGCTTCACCAGCTCGCGCAGCCGGCCACGTTGGCGGCGAACATGGCGAACACCTCGTCCTGGGTGACGCCCTCGCCCTCCTCGACGCCGGCGTCCGTGTCGGTGACCAGCGCCACCGGCGTGTAGCAGAGGGCCAGCTCGCGGGCCAGGCCCGGCCTCGGGCTGGCCGGTCATGCCGATGATCGTCCAGCCCTGGGCGGCGTACCAGCGGGACTCGGCCCGGGTGGAGAACCGCGGGCCGTCGATGACGACCAGCGTCCCGTCCGGCGCCGGGTCCCACCCGGAGGCGGAGGCCGCGGCGATGGCGACGGCCCGGCCCGGACCGGGCAGTACGGGTCGGCGAACTGGACGTGGACGGCGCCGCCCGCGTCGTAGAACGTGTGCGCCCGGCCGCGCGTCCGGTCGACGACCTGGTCCGGGATGACCAGGGCGCCGGGACCGAGGGCGGCGGTCAGCGAGCCGACGGCGCTGGGGGCGATGACCTGGCGGACGCCGACGGAGCGCAGCGCCCACAGGTTGGCCCGGTACGGGATCTGGTGCGGCGGGAACCGGTGATCGCGGCCGTGCCGGGGATGAACGCCACCTGGCGCCCGGCCAGCTCGCCGATGACGACCGGGTCGCTGGGCGGCCCGAACGGCGTCTCGACCCGGACCTCCTCGACGTCGTCAAGAAACTCGTAGAACCCGGACCCGCCGATGACGCCGATGCTCGCCGGGCCGGCGACGCACGGGTCAGGCGACCTTCGACCCGGACCCGGAGCCTGTCGCTGACCGGCTTCTTGTCCCCGGACGAGCCGGACGAGCCCGACGAGCACGACTCCCCGCCCGACGACCCGGACGAGCCCGACGACCCGGACGACCCCGACGAGCTGCTGCCCGACGCCGCGCCATCACTCTTGGCCCCGTCGGACTTGGCGGCGCCGTCCGACTTGGCCCCGTCCTTCGCCGCGCCGTCCTTCGCCGATCCGTTGGCGCCCGCGCCCGGCGGCCGCGGTGCTGCGCGGCTGTCGGTCCGGTAGAAGCCCGATCCCTTGAAGACGATGCCGACCGGCGAGTACACCTTGCGCAGCTTGCCGCCGCATGTCGTCGCAGACGGTCAGCGCGTCGTCGGTGAACTTCTGGACCACCTCGGTCCGGTCACCGCACGCGGTGCAGGCGTACTGGTACGTCGGCACTGTGTCCTCCCTCATCTGCGGCGTTAGCACTCGCCGCGGTCAACTGCTAGATGGTAGCAACCCCGGCGGAAAGCTGGTGATTCCTTCGGCTGGCCGCGCGGCGGCGCGGATCCGCTGATCGGAGGGCGCCGCTGGCACCTCATCCAGCAGCTCCCCGTCGTACAGCAGGGCGATCGTGGGCACGGCCGGCGCCGACCCGGGCCAGCGCCCGGTCATAGGAACCGCCGCCCCGCCCCAGCCGATTCCCGCGCCGGTCAGCCGCCAGGGCGGGCACGATGACGAGGTCGGCGCTGGAGATGGCCCGGAGGCCGCGCGGCGGCTCGGCCGGCTGGAGCAGCCCGCGCGGGCCGGGGACCAGCGAGTCCGGGCCCTCGTAGGACGCCCAGTCCAGGTCGCCGTCCGGCGCCAGGATCGGGAGCAGCACGTAGCGTCCCCCGCTTGCACAGGGCGAAGATCAGGCCGCGGGTGTCGGGCTCGGTGCCGACTGACACGTATGCCGCCACGACTCCCGCCATCTGGGCCTGCGGGGCGTCCAGCACGGCGTCGCGCAGCGCCCGGCCGGCGGCGGTCCGCCGGGTTTCGGTCAGCTCCCGGCGGGCACCCAGAAGCCGGGTCTCGCAGCCCGGCCTTGCGAGCCGTCAGGCTGTCCGGAAACTGCCTCATCACCCAGCATGCCGCTCGCGCGTCCTCCCGCCCTGCTAGCTAAGGTTCTCACCATGGCGCACTCACCAGCTGTCACCAAGGCGATCATTCCCGTTGCCGGCCTGGGGACCAGGTTTCTCCCGGCCACCAAGGCCACCCCCAAGGAGATGCTGCCCGTCATCGACACCCCCGACGATCCACTACGTGGTGGAAGAGGCGGCCACCGCGGGCATCGGGGATGTCCTGCTGGTGACGGGCCGGGGCAAGCGCTCCATCGAGGACTATTTCGACAGTAACGCAGAGCTCGAGGCGGCGCTGGAGGCTAAGGGGGACGCCGCCGGGCTGGCCTCCATCCGGGCCTCGAACACGCTGGCCATGATCCACTCGGTACGGCAGGGCGCGCCTAAGGGCCTGGGCCACGCGGTGCTGTGCGGGGCCGACCATGTCGGGCGACGAGCCATTCGCGGTGCTGCTCGGGGACGATTTCATCCACCCCGATGACCTGCTGCTGCAGCGGATGATCGAGGTGCGCCAGCGTTACGGGGGAAGCGTGCTGGCGCTGATGGAAGTGGAGCCGGAGGAAGTGTCGCCTACGGGGCGGTGGCCTTCAAGCCGACCGAGGAGGAGGACATCGTGTCGGTCACCGACATGGTGGAGAAGCCGCCCGTCGGCGAGGCGCCGTCGAACTGGATCATCATCGGGCGCTACGTGTGCGACCCGTCGATCTTCCCGGTGCTGCGCGAGACGCCGCCGGGCCGGGGCGGGGAGATCCAGCTCACCGACGCGCTGCGGACGCTGGCCCGGGCCGATGGCGGGGTGCACGGGGTGCTGTTCGGCGGCCGCCGCTACGACACCGGCAACAAGCTGGACTACCTGCGGACCACGGTGCAGTTCGCATGCGAGCGGCCGGACATCGCGCCGGAGTTCGTGCCGTGGCTGCGGTCCTACCTCGACGGGCTGCCCGGTGCGGGAGCAAGCTAGGGGATCATGGACTCCGTAGACGATTACCAGCGCGAGATCCGGGCCGCGATCTCGCCGCTGGACCCGCGCGAGCTTCGCGCTGGAGCAGGCGCACGGCGCCGTGCTGGCGCAGGACGTGACGGCCCGCACCGCGCTGCCCGCGTTCGACAACTCGGCCATGGACGGGTACGCGGTCCGGTCCGCCGACGTGGCCGGGGCACCGGTGACGCTCCCGGTGGACGGCGAGATCGCGGCCGGGTCGACCGGCGCCCGGGAGCTGCGGCCCGGCACCTGCATCCGGATCATGACCGGGGCGGCCATGCCGTCCGGCGCCGACGCCGTGGTGCCGGTCGAGCTCACCGACGGGTCCACGGACCGGGTCCTGATCCGCGAGGCGGTCCCGCCGGGCGGCTCGATCCGGCTGGCGGGCGGCGACGCTCAGCCCGGTGACCTGCTGCTGGCCGCGGGCACCCGGATCGGCGCGGTCCAGCTTGGCCTGCTGGCCGCCGCGGGCCTGCCCGCCGCGCTGGCCCGCCCCCGCCCCCGGGTGACCGTGATCTCGACCGGGAACGAGCTGGTCGAGCCGGGCCAGCCGCTGCTGCCCGGCCAGATCTGGGAGTCCAACAGCGTGATGCTGGCCGCCGCCGCCCGCCAGGCGGGCTGCCCGGCCGTCCGCTACCCCGCGGTGCGCGACTCGGTCGACGCGGTCCTGGCCGCGGTGCAGGACGCCGCCGCCGGCGCCGACGTGCTGGTCACCAGCGGCGGCGTGAGCATGGGCGCCGAGCACGACGTGGTCAAGGCGGCGCTGTCCAAGCTGGGCACGGTCCGGTTCCGCCAGGTGGCCATGCAGCCCGGCATGCCCCAGGGCTTCGGGCTCATCGGTGACGGCGTGCCGATCTTCACCCTGCCGGGGAACCCGGTCAGCGCCTACGTGTCGTTCCAGCTATTCGTGGCGCCCGCCCTGGACGCCTTCCAGTCCTATTCTCCGGAACGGCTAGCGCCCCGCCAGGCCCTCCTCACCGCCCCGGCGCGCTCGCCGCGGGCCAAGCGGTCGTTCCTGCGCGGGACCCTGTCCATCTCGGCCGGCGGCGTGGCCGAGGTCACGCCGGTGCCCGGGCAGATGTCCCACCAGCTAGCGTCGCTGGCCCTGGCCAACGCCCTGATCGTGGTGCCCGAGGACGTGACCGAGCTGGCCGCGGGTGCCGTGGTCACCGTGATGGAGCTGCCGTCATCGAGCGAGCTGACCCACCTGGACGCGGCCGGGCAGGCCCGGATGGTGGACGTGTCCGGCAAGGAGGTGACCGCCCGGACGGCCACCGCGACCGGCCGGGTGGCGCTGTCGCCCGCCGCGGTGGCCGCGCTCCGGGACGGGACGCTGCCCAAGGGCGACGCCCTGGCCGTGGCCCGGATCGCCGGCATCCAGGGGGCCAAGCGCACCCCCGACCTGGTGCCGCTGTGCCACCCCATCGGGCTGCACGGGGTCAGCGTCGACCTGGCGGTCACCGACGGCGGGGTGTCGATCAGCGTGGTGACCCGGACCGCCGACCGGACCGGGGTGGAGATGGAGGCGCTGACCGCCGTGGCCGCGGCGGGCCTGGCGCTGATCGACATGATCAAGGCGGTGGACCCGGCGGCGGTGCTGTCCGACATCCGGGTCGAGGAGAAGACCGGCGGGAAGACCGGCTTGTGGCGGCGGCCGTGATCCGGGCGCTGGCCATCACGGTGTCCAACCGGGCCGCCGCCGGGGTATACGAGGACCGGTCCGGCCCGGTGCTGGCCGAGCTGCTGGCCGAGGCGGGCTGCGAGGTGGCCGGCCCGCTGGTCATCCCGGACGGCAGCGCCGTCGAGGCGGCCCTGCGCGACGCCGTCGGCGCGGGCTACGACGTGATCGTGACCACCGGCGGCACCGGCCTGACCCCCGGCGACGCCACCCCGGAGATGACCCGCCTGCTCCTGGACCGGGAGATTCCGGGCATCACGGAGGCCATCCGGGCCTACGGCGTGGCCGCCGGGGTGCCGTCCGCGGCCCTGTCCCGTGGCGTGGCGGGCACCTCCGGCTCTACCCTGATCGTCAACCTGCCCGGCTCGTCCGGCGGTGTCCGCGACGGGATGGCCGTGCTGTCCGGCCTGCTGGCCCACGCGGTGGACCAGATCCGGGGCGGCGACCACCCCCGGCCCGACAACTCGTGACAACCGAACACGGTGATATCCAGGCACGGGCGATATCCGAGTCGATTCGTTCCGTGACCTGATAGCGCCATAAGCGAGCCTCAGGCAATGATGGGAGTCGTGGGACGTATGCGCGGCTGGCCGGTGACCCTGACCGAGCCCACCCTCCTGGCTGCCCCGGTCGGGCTGCGCCCGATTCGCGTCAAGGACGCGACGGCCTGGCGCGACGGCCGGGTCCGCAACGCGACCTGGCTGCGGCCCTGGGAGCCGACCAACCCCGAGACGCCGCTGTACCGGACCACGCTCGGCCCCTACATCGCGATGGCCCGGACGATGCGCCGGGAGGCCCGCCAGGGCATGACCCTGCCGTGGGTGGTGACCTACGGCGGCCAGTTCGCCGGCCAGCTCACCGTCGGCGGCATCGTCTGGGGCTCGTCCCGCACGGCCCAGGTCGGCTACTGGGTCGACGAGGCCTTCGCCGGCCAGGGCGTCATCCCGACGGCGCTGGCCATGGCCATGGACCATTGTTTCTTCTCGGTCGGCCTGCACCGGGTCGAGGCCACCATCCGGCCGGAGAACCAGGCCAGCCGCCGGGTGGTGGAGAAGCTCGGCTTCCGCGAGGAGGGCATCCGCCGGCGCAGCCTGCACATCGACGGCGCCTGGCGCGATCACGTCTGCTACGCGCTCACCGTCGAGGACGTGAGCGGCGGCCTGCTGCCCCGCTGGCGCAGCGTCGTGCAGGCCCAGCGCTCGCGGGCCAGCTCGACCTGAGCGCGCTCCCGCCTAGAGCCGGCGCCTGCTGTGGGCGATGTTGATCGCGACGATGGCCGCCCAGATCACGACCACGAGGCCGAACGCCGCGCCCGGCGTCGCGTGTTCTATCCCGATGGCTATCGCGGTCAGGGGGATGCCGAAAGCCATCGACACGATGGGCAGGACCAGCGAGTAGTCCCGGTGCGCCACCCTGGCTGGCTCGGCAGCGGCGTGGCTGCCTGGCCGGCGGCCGGTCCCAGCCCGTTGACCCGGGCGTCCACCCGGGCGTCGATCTCCTTGCCGACCTTGTCGAGGAACGACTCCACCACCGCGTCGCGGTAGTCCGGCGCCAGTTCGGCATGCACCTCGGCCGCCGCCCGGAGGTCGTCTGACGAAAACGAGGACGTGGTCACGAAGACACGATATATCTCAGTGCCGGGCACGGCTAGCAGTTAGGCGAAAGGCATTGCCTCGCGCCAGCCGTTTCGTTACCGTCATGCTGCCCGCCGCGCACCTGACCGGCTGGTACCAGCCCGCCTTAGCCCGCCTGGCGGGAACCGTGGCGTTCGCGGAGACCGCACTATCTTGCGACACACCGTCCGCAGTACTCGCCAGGCCTCGCCGCTGGCCCCTACCGTGCGTGACGTGACCTCGCCCGTTTTTCAGCCATGCCCGGTGCCGGAACTGTGCGTGACGTGGCGGGGACCTGAGCGTGGCGGCGCCCCGTGAGCAGCGCCATTCTGTACCTGGCCATCGTCGCTATCTGGGCATTTCTCCTGGTGCCCCGCTGGATTCACCGCCCGAGCACGGCCATTTCCGGTGAGGTCGACGGGCTTTTCGCCGGTGATCGAGAGGCTGGCGCGCCGGGCGGAATGTCGGGCGAGGACGAGTATCCCGATGCCGGTGAGCCCGATGACGACACCGCGCCCCTGCCGATCGTCGTTGCTCCCCCGCTCCCGCCCGCTCCCGGCGCCCGCGCCTTCGCCCGAGCCGGCCTGGAGCAGTTCCGCCCCCGCCGCCCGCCGCCCGCCTGCGGCTCGCCCGGCCCGGCCCGCGCTCAGCCGCGGCAAGGTGCTCCAGGCCCGGCGGCGCCTGCTGACCATCCTGGTGCTGCTGGCCCTGGCCGCGGGGTCCTGCACTGTCTTGCGGCTGTCCTCCCCGTGGGTCTGCGTTCCGCCCGCCGTCATGCTCGGCCTGTACGTGCTGCTGCTGCGCGAGACCGCCATCGCCGATGGGGAGCAGGCGCGGCGCCGGGCCGAGCTGGCCGCCGCGGCCCGGCACCGCGCGCTGGAGCGGGCCGAGCGCGCCGAGGCCGCCGCCCGTCAGGCCGGCGCGGAGATCATCGACATCTCGGCCCGCCTCACCGACCAGCTATACGACCAGTACGCGGACGCCACCGTCCGGGCCGTGGGCGACTGAGCCCGGGGCTGCCTTACGGGGTGGTCAGCGCGTTCTGCCGTTCAGCGCGCCCGGCCCGCCTCACGCGCCCGGGCGGTATGTTTGCGCTATGTCCGCGCAGCCGATCCACCGGCCTGATCCTGAGGACCCGGCCGAGATCCTGCGTATCCTGCCGACCCGCTGGCACGAGGAGTTTCTCGCCGAATACCGGGATGCCCTGGACGCTGCCCGCGAGGTCCGCCGCTGGAGCCAGGTGGGCGACCTGCTGCGCCGCTGGAGCCTTCGGGCCGCCGCGTACGCAGACCCCGACTTCGAGGCAGCCGCCCGGGAAGCCCGCAGCGCCCGGCCCGAGGACCTGCACCCAGTGCCCGGCTGGCCGGTCAGCCAGTGAGCCACCGGCCGGTCCTGACCGCCCGCGCCCTCGTCCAGTTCCATGATCTCGCCGCCGATCCGGTCATCTACGACGCGCTCATGGGACGAATCCTGCGGTTAGCCGACGCACCGTGGGACGGATGGCCGGTGTACCCGGGTGGCGCCGAGCCAGGCTCCCGCCAGGCGCAGTTCGGCGAGTACGGACTGATGTCGTTCCGAGTGGACGACGAGGCCGAGACGGTGATCATCTTCAGCATCATCTGGGTCGGCTAGCGCCCGGAGCAGCCGCAGTTCAGCGACTCATCGGGCACAGGCCGGCCTTGGCGCTGCCCCGTCGCCGTCGGCCAGCACCGTGGGTGTGGTCGGGGTCGCGGGTCCGTCGCCGCGGATGCGCGAAGAGGGCGGCGAGTTTGCTACGCTGGCGACCGGTCCTGGGGCTGTGGCGCAGTCCGGTAGCGCACCTCGTTCGCATCGAGGGGGTCAGGGGTTCAAATCCCCTCAGCTCCACCCAGAGGTCTTCACGTTTCATCAGCTTCATGTTCACGTCTGGGTCGGAGATCCCGCAGGGGCCGGCGATTTGGCCGCAGGCTATTGCTGCCTGTTCTGCGATGTTATTCCGGGGGTGACGTGACTGGCTGCTTGCGGCCGGTTTCTGGTTGGCCCAGTATAATGGGCATGGCTTCCACGGACAGCATCACTCCGTTCTCGATCGACATTCCCCAGGCCGACCTCGATGACCTGCACGAGCGGATTGACCGGACCCGGTGGCCCGAGGAACTGCCGGGGGCGGGCTGGGCCTACGGGGTGCCCGGCGATTACCTGCGGGAGGTCACCAGGTACTGGCGGCATGAATATGACTGGCGCGCGGCTGAATCCGCTCTCAACGCCTGGCCCCAGTTCACCACGCACATCGACGGTGCCCATATTCATTTCGCGTGGATCCGCTCGCCGCGGCCGGGCGCGACTCCGCTTCTCCTGACGCATGGCTGGCCCGGATCTATCGCCGAGTTCATG
The DNA here is from genome assembly GCA_963731085.1 of uncultured Actinomycetota bacterium. Classification (GTDB taxonomy): domain Bacteria; phylum Actinomycetota; class Actinomycetes; order Streptosporangiales; family Streptosporangiaceae; genus DASUBV01. The sequence continues at coordinate 222,957 of CAVSUF010000012.1, read as the reverse complement.
CAGGTCGCGGGTCCGCTTAGCGACCCGGCGGCCCTCGGCGGCGACCCGGCCGACGCCTTTGACCTCGTGCTGCCGAGCATTCCCGGGTTCGGGCTGTCCGGGCCGACGCGGCAGCGGGGATGGGAGCTGCGTCGGGTCGCGGCCGCGTTCGCCCAGCTGATGCACCGCCTGGGGTATGACCGGTACGGCGTCCACGGGGGCGACTGGGGTGCGGCCATCTCGCGGGAGCTCGGGCGCACCCGGCCCGAGGTCATCGGGGTGCACCTGACGATGATCCCGAACGCGTACCAGAAGGAGGAGCCGGCCGACCTGCCCGGGCTGTCGCCGGAGGAGGCCAGGCGCACCCGGGAGTCCTGGCAGCGATTCGATGAGTACCGTCGCGAGCGGCAGGGATACGCCGACATCCAGTCCACCCGGCCGCAGACGCTGGCCTACGGGCTGACCGACTCACCGGTCGGGCAGCTGGCGTGGATAGCCGAGAAGTTCGAGGAGTGGACGGGCACCCCGGTCGACCGCGACCAGCTGCTCACGAACGTCATGCTCTACTGGCTGACCGGCACGGCCGCCTCCTCGGGGCGCATCTACTACGAGCGGGCGCACGCCAGCTACTGGGGCAGCGCGGAGGAGCCGTCCACGGCGCCGACGGCGCTGGCGCACTTCCCGCAGGACAACTTCATCCTGCTGCGGCGGATCGCCGAGAAGTCGAACAACATCGTGCAGTGGACCGAGTACGACCGGGGTGGCCACTTCGCCGCGATGGAGCACCCGCAGCTGCTGGTCAGCGATATCCGCAGGTTCTTCCGGGCACTGCCTGGCCTGACCGCCGGCGACATGGCATTTCAGACCGCCGTCAGGATGGCCGTCTACTGTAACCCTGCGGCATATGAAGGTGGTGAAGGCACGTACTGCGGGTAAGCCTGCGAAGGAAGCTTTGACATGGCCAAATATGCTATTGCGGCCCTCGTATTTCTCCTGCGCTCCTCCCGGGCTGACACAGCAGGACGAGCAAGATTTCTCGTTCCTGCTTCTCTCCTCTGACAAGGAACTTCGCGCGAGAGGGACATGGCTATTTCTAGCCAAGAGACTTCGGCGAGCGCATGCCCGATTGACCTCGCGGGGGCCGACCTCGTCGACCCCGCGCTGTACAGCGACGGCGGCGCGGTTGACGTCTGGCGGCGCCTGCGCCAGCTGGACGGCCTGTCCTGGCACCAGGCAGGCGCCGACCGGGGCTTCTGGTCGGTGGTGAAGTACGCCGACGCCGACCTGGTGCTGCGTGACACCGCGACCTTCACCTCCGAGCGGGGAACGCTGCTTGACCTGCTCGGGACCGATGACCCGGCCGGCGGCCAGCAGCTGGCCGTGACTGACCCGCCGCGGCATACCCGGCGGCAGGCCCGGCTGAAGAAGGCGCTCGCCGTCAAGGCCATCGACCAGCAGCGCGAGATGATCCGGTTAAAGGTGATCGGCCTGCTGGAGCCGCTGGGCGATGGCGGGGTCTTCGACTTCGGCGCGGCCATGATGGCGCTGCCGATGTCGGTCACCGGCATGATGATGGGCCTGCCGGAGCAGGACTGGCCCTGGCTCGCCCGGCTGACCACGGTCTGCATCGCCGCCGACGATCCCGAGTTCCAGGACGAGGGCGGCAAGGACGCCACGCTCACGCGGGCCCACCGCGAGCTGTTCGGCTACTTCCAGGACCTGGTCCGGCACCGCCGCGGCCACCCTGGCGGCGACCTGCTCAGCGTCCTGATCTCGACCCAGTTCGAGGGCCGGCGGATGACCGCGGGCGAGGTCGTCGCGAACTGCTACAGCCTGCTGCTCGGCGCGAACGTGACCACGCCGCACGCGCCCAGCTTCGCGATGGCAGAGCTGCCCGGAACCGGCGTTCTGGAGGAATGGGCCGCTCATCCGGAAGTCGGCCGGACGGCGCTGGAGGAGGCGCTGCGCTGGGCCTCGCCGGTCAACCACGTGCTGCGGTACGCGACCCGGGACACCGTGGTACGCGGCACGAGGATCGCTGACGGCGACGGCGTCGTGGTCTGGCTCGGGGCCGCCAACCGGGACGAGGAGGTGTTCGGCGACAGCGAGACGTTCGACATCCGCCGCCAGCCGAACAAGCACCTGGCGTTCGGCATCGGGCCGCACTACTGCGTCGGGCACAGCGTCGCCCGGGTGACCGTCGCGGTCCTGTTCGACGAGCTGTTCGGCCGGTACGAGGACTTCCGGCTGGCGGGCGAGCCGCAGCGGCTGATCTCGACGTTCGCGTCCGGCTACAAGCACGTGCCGATCACGGCGCGACAGCGCGGGCCCGGCCGCGCCCGCCCGGGCGCCGGGGCGCCCGGCGGCCCGGGGACGGCCAGCGCCTGGTTCCCGGCTAACCCGTCGCAGAAGGGCCTGTGGGTCCTGGAGCGAGTGGAGCAGCTTCGGCCGACCAGCCTGATCCCCACCATCATGGAGTTCACCGGCGCTGTCCGGCACGAGCTGCTGGTGACATCGGTCGGCCGGGTGCTGGCGCGGCACCCGGCGCTGCGCTCCCGATTCCGGCTGAACCCCGCCCGGCAGCACGTCGAGTACCGGACCGACGGCGAGCCGGCTGACGCCGGCTTCATCGACGCGGTGGCCGAGGGCTGGTCGGCGGAGGAACTGGCCCGGCTGGTCGACCTGCTCTGCTACACGCCGTTCGATCTCGCGGAGGAGCCGCCCGCCCGCGCCGAGGTGATCCGGGCGGCCGACGAGCGGACGCTGCTCGTGCTGACCGTGCACCACATCGTGTGTGACGGCCAGTCACGCTCGCTGATCATGGCGGAGATCGCCGAGCTGTACCGGGCCGCGCTGGCCGGGGCGGAGCCCGCCCTCACCTCGCCGGCCCACCCAAGCGAGGTGATCACCATGATCGGGCCGGACGAGCAGGCGGAGCGGGTGGCGCAGGTCGTCGCGCGGCTGCGCGGCGCGCCCACGAGCTTCGAGAACTCCTTCCGCCGGGACACACGCGACCCCTCGCTGGCCGGCGGGAGCCGCCGGGCGGTGCTGGACGAGGATCTCACCGGCACCGTCCTGACGATGGCCCGCAGCGCCGGCTGCACGCCGTTCATGACCGGGATCGCGCTGCTCGCGGGCACGTTCGCCAGGGCCGGCGACCAGCGTGACTTCCTGTTCGCCTTCGGGTGGCCGGGCCGGGACGACCCGGCCGCCGCCGACGCGGTCGGCATGTTCATGAACACGGTCATGACGCGGATCACGCTCGGCGACGCCACGACGTGGCGGGAGCTGCTGGGCAGCGCCCGGGCGGCGGCCATGGCGGCGTTCGTCGACGGCGACGTGCCGCTGGACGCCGTGACCGCCGGGCTGAAGCCGAAGCGGGACGTTATCTGGCCGCCGCTCTCGCCGATCCTGGTCAACCTGGCCCAGGAGCCCGCGGACATGACGCTCGCCCCGGGCGTCACCGGGCAGCTGCGGCCGCTGCCGACCCTGCACATGAAGTACGAGCTCGGGCTGTTCGTCAGCCTGGACGAGCAGGCGGGCCGCCCGCGCCTGCGGCTGGCCGTGGACTACCTGGAGTCGGTGTACAGCCAGGACGCCATCACCGGCCTGATCGCCGGCCTGGAGCGCAGCGCCGCCGATCTCGCGCACTCACCTGACCAGCCCGTGACGATGACCTCGCCGGACCGAAGGAGCACGCCGTGACCGAATCAGCGGAAAGCCCGGCGGCCGAGCCGGACCTGTCCACCTTCCAGGCGCGCCTGGGGCTCGTGCGCGCGCTGTGGACGGAAATTCTCAAGGTCGATGACGTCGCGGACGACATCGGCTTCTTCGACGCCGGGGGCGACTCGCTCCTGCTCATCATGCTGGTCGAGCGGCTGGGTCAGGTGTCGCGCCGGCCGGTGAAGACCATGGACGTGTTCCGGGCCGGCACGATGCGCGGCCACGCTGACCTGCTCGCGGCGCCAGCGGAGGCCGCCGCGCCCGGCTCCGGGAGCGGCAGCTCCCGGGACCGCCTGCTCGCCGCCGCCCGGACCCGTGACGCGACGCCCCGATAACGCCGCCGTGACGTTCCGCCACCCGCGGCTGACCGTCCGCCCGGCCCGAGGAGGGCAACTCAGATGACGCTTGATGATCTTGCTGCCGCCGTTCTCGGCGCGGGCACCGATGGCTTCGCGACCCGGAGTTTCATCGACCTCGGCGGCGACTCGCTGCGGGCCATGCGCTTCGCCGCGGCGGCGCAGGAGGAGCTCGGCGTGCGGGTACCGCTGAAGGCCCTGCTCGGCGCGGGGCCGCTGGCCGCCGCCCTCGCGCAGGCGCAGGCCATCCCGCCGGGCGCCGCGACGGCGCCGGCCCGGAGCGGCCGGCCCGAAGCGAGCTGACGCCTACCCAGCGGGGGATGTGGCTGATCGAGAGCGTGACCGGCGGCTCGCCGTACAACCTGGTCTTCACGGCGTTCATCGAGCGCGGCCAGCTGGACCCGGGCACCTTCCGGGCCGCGGTCGCCGCTACCGTCGCGCGGCACGAGGGGCTGCGCGTGGTCTTCGCCGACGGCGACACCGGGCCGGAGCCCGTCGTCCTGGCCGAGCACGCCCCGGAGATCACCTGCTTCGAGCATGACGGCCCCGCGGCCGGCTTCGAGGAGCACGTGCGCGCGGTGACGGCGGCGCAGTGCCGGCGGCCGTTCGACCTCGCGGCCGCTCCCCCGGTCCGGTTCCTGTACTTCGCGCACCCGTCCGGACGCCAGGCCGTGGTCCTGACGGCTCACCACATGGTCCTGGACGGCTGGTCGGTCGGGCTGATCCTGACCGAGATCTTCGCCCGGTACGGGGAGCTGGAGGGCGGCGCGGCGGCGGGCGGCGCGGCCGGCGTGCCGCTGCGGGCGCTGACCCGGCACCAGGACAAGCTGCGCGCCGGCGGGGCCTGGGACCGCCAGGCCGGGTTCTGGCGCGAGCACCTGGACGGGGTGCCCGCCGTGCTCGACCTGCCGGCCGACCCGGAGGCGGCCGCCAGTTCAGGACGCGGCCGGGACCCGGATCCCGCTCGACCTGGGCCGGGCCGCCAGCGCGGCCGTCGCTGACCGCAGCCGCGCGCTCGGCATTACCCCGTTCGCGCTGCTGCTCGGCGCGTTCGGGCTGGCCCTGGGCCGGATCACGGGCGCCCGCCGCCTGCTCGTCGGCGTGCCCCTGCTCGGCCGAGACACCATTGAGCTGGAGCGCTACGTCGGGGTGGCGGGCAACCTGCTGCCGGTCCGGATCGACATTGACGACGACGCGACCGCCGCGGACTACCTCCGCTCGGTGCAGGAGTCGCTGACGCTGAGCATGGACGCCGGGGACCTGCCGTTCGAGGAGCTGGTCGCCCGGCTCGGCCTGGAGCGCGGCATCGGCTGCCACCCGCTCGTCCAGGTCTGCTTCGGCATGCACGATCAGCTCATCCCGCGGCGCCTGGCGACGCCCTCGCTGGGCGTCCGGATCGAGGAGGGCCACGGCGGCGGCGCGCAGTTCGACCTCACCTTGCTGATCGGCCAGTCCGAGCCCGCGCTGGCCGGGCACCTGGAGTACGCCACGGCGGTCTGGGGACCGGCCGAGGCGGCCGGGTTCATCGACGACTTCCGGGCGGCGGCCGGGCAGCTCGCCAGCGACGCCGATGCCGCGCTGGAGGACGTGCGCTGCCTGTCCCCGGCCCGCCGGGCCCGGCTTGCGGCCCTCAACGAGGTCCGGGAGCGGTTCCCGGTCACGTCGGTCGACCAGCTGTTCCGGGACACGGCCAGGCGGTTCCCGGACGCGGTCGCGGTCCGCGAGGCCGGCGTCGAGCTGACCTATGGGCAGCTGTCCCTGGCCGCCGCCGGGCAGGCCCGGCGGCTGCGCGCGGCGGGCGTCCGGCCGGGGGACACCGTGCTGGTCGGAGTGGACCGGTCGATCGCCGAGGCCGTGGCCGTGCTCGGCATCCTTACCGCCGGCGCGGCCTATGTCGGCGTCGACCTGAGCCTGCCCGCGGCGCAGCTGCGCGCGATCATCGCCAGGGCCGCGCCGTCGGCCGTGCTGGCCGCCCCGGAGTCCGCCGGGCTGGAGGCGCTGCGCGGCATCCCGGTGGCCGGCCTGTGGGACCCGTCCTGGCCGGCGGCGGGCGACCCGGAGGCGGGCGACCCGGAGGCGGGGGACGCCGACCCGGCGCGGCGCGCGTACGTGGCCTTCACGTCCGGCTCCACGGGCGAGCCGAAGGGGGTCAGCGTCCCGCACCGCGCGGTGATCCGCCTGGTGCACGAGGCCGGCTACGTGCGCACCGGCCCCGGCGAGACGATGCTCCGGCTCTCGCCGCTGGCCTTCGACGCCTCGACGCTCGAGCTGTGGGGCGCGCTGCTGACCGGCGCCACGCTGGAGGTCTACCCGGCTGACTCGCTGCCGGCGCCGACGGACCTGGGGGCGTTCCTGCTGGAGCGCCAGGTGACCGTCGCGTGGCTGACCGCGGGGCTGTTCCGCCTCGTCCAGGAATTCGCCCCCGAATCGCTGGGCGGGCTGAGGCAGCTGCTCACCGGCGGCGACGTCGTGCCGCACGACCACGCGACGGCCGCGCTGGCCCGCCACCCCGGGCTCGTCATCACCAACGGCTACGGGCCGACGGAGAACACGACCTTCACGACGACGTACTCGGTGACCCGGCCGGAGGACATCAGCGGGCCGCTGCCGATCGGCACGCCCGTCCCCGGCACCCGGGTGTACATCCTGGACGAGCGCGGGCGGCTGGTCCCGCCCGGAGCGGCCGGCGAGCTGTACGCCGGCGGCGAGGGCCTGGCCGATGGCTACATCCGGGACGACGCGGAGACCGCCCGGCGGTTCGGGCGCTTCTCGCCGGACGTGCCGGAGCGGCTGTACCGAACCGGCGACCTGGCCCGGCTGGATACCCGCGGCCGCCTGACGTACCTGGGCCGGTCAGATGATCAGGTCAAGCTGCGCGGCTACCGGATCGAGCTGAGCGCGATCAACGACGCGCTGAAGTCCCACCCGCAGGTCAAGGACGCTGTGGTGGTCGTCACCGGGGAGCACAGCGCCGAGAAGCGGCTGGTCGCGGCGGTCGTCGCGGCCCCCGGCAGCAGCCTGGGTACCGGCGAGCTGCGGGACCTGCTGTCCGGACGGCTGCCGGGCTACATGGTCCCGGCGCTGTGGCTGGTCACCCGCGCCATCCCGGTCACCCGGAACGGGAAAGTGGACCGGGACTCGATCGCGGCAGCGGCCGTGCCCGCCGCGGCGACCGCCGCTCCCTCGGCGGCGGCGGACAGCCAGCTGGGGTCGATCTCGTCGCTGTTCGCCGAGGCCATCGAGGCGACGACCGACAGCCCGGGCGGCGCGCAGGAGATGGGCCCGGACACTGACTTCTTCGTCAGCGGCGGCACGTCGCTGGCGGCGGTGCAGCTGATCCGGCTGCTCAAGGAGCAGCAGGGGGTGGCCGTGCGACTGCGCGACTTCCTGCTCGCGCCGACCCCGGCGGGCGTCCTGCAGCTGGTTGAGAAGTCGAGGGCTCAGTGAGCCCGGCGCGGGACGGGCCGGGAACGGGGCCGGCCGGGACGCGGTCGCCGTCGTCGGGATGGCCTGCCGGCTTCCCGGCGCGGCCGACGTGCGCGAGTTCTGGGACCTGCTCAGCAGCGGGCGCGAGGGCATCACCCGGTTCGGGGTCGATGAGCTGATCGGGATGGGCGCGGACCCGGAGCTGGTGCGCCGCCCGGACTTCGTGCCGGCCAAGGGGGTACTGGCGGGCGCCCGGAACTTCGACTGGGAGTTCTTCCGGTTCAGCCGGGCGGACGCGGCGAACATTGACCCGCAGCAGCGGGTCTTCCTGGAGTGCGCCTCCACCGCGATCGATGACGCGGGCCTGGATCCCGGCCGGTTCGAGGGGCGCGTCGGGGTGTACGCGGGGGCTGACCGCACCCCGCTGGACGGCGCGGCCGAGCTCAGCCCGCTGGTCCGGGTGGTCAGCCATGAGAAGGACTTCCTGGCTACCCGGGTCGCCTACAAGCTCGGCCTGCGCGGCCCGGCGGTCACCGTGCAGACGGCCTGCTCGACCTCCCTGACGGCGATCCACATGGCCGCCGCCGCGCTGGTGGCGCGCGAGTGCGACGCGGCGCTGGCCGGCGGGGTCGCGGTATCCCCCAGGGAGAATGGGGCTACCTGCACGAGCCCGGCAGCGTCCTGTCGCCCGACGGGCACTGCCGGACGTTCGACGTGAGCGCGGCCGGGACGGTCCCCAGCGAGGGGGTCGGGGTCGTCGTCCTGAAGCGGCTGGCGGACGCGCTGGCGGATGGCGACCGAATCGCCGCGGTGATCCGCGGCTCGGCGCTCAACAACGACGGCGCGGACAAGCTGGGCTTCACCGCCCCGTCCATCCCGGGCCAGAGCGAGGTCATCCGGCACGCGCAGCAGGTCTCCGGGGTAGCGCCCGAGGAGATCGACTACATCGAGTGCCATGGCACGGCGACGCCGATGGGCGACCCGGTGGAGGTGGCCGCGCTGACCGACGCCCTCGGCCCGGCGGCGGCGCAAGGCGGGCGCACGATCTGGCTGGGGGCGGTCAAGAGCAACCTGGGCCACACCAGCGCCGCGGCGGGCGTCGCGGGCTTCATCAAGACCGTGCTGATGCTGGAGAACCGCCAGCTCGTCCCGACCTTGCATTTCACCAGCCCGAACCCCCTGCTCGACCTGGACTCCTCGGCGTTCGAGGTGAGTACCCGAACCCGGCCCTGGCCGGCCCGCCCGGGCGCCGGGGTGCCGACCGCGGCGGTGAGCGCCTTCGGGGTGGGCGGCACCAACGCGCACGTCATCCTCCAGGGGCACCCGCACCCGCACCCGCAGCCGCAGCCGCAGCGGCCGGGCCGGGGCGCGGGTACTCCCGCTGTCGGCCGCCTCCCCGGCCGCGCTGGCCCGGATGCGGCGGGAGCTGGCCGGTCGGCTGGCCGCCGACGACACCCTGGAGCTGGCGCGGGTAGCGCGGACCCTGGCCGGGCGGCGGACCTTCGGGTACCGTCAGGCGGTCGTCGCGGCGGACCGGGCGCAGGCGGCTGAGCTGCTGCGCGCCGCGGCCGAGCCGGCCACGGCCGGGCCGCCGGGGCGGGTCGCGTTCCTGCTCCCGGGCCACGGCGTCCTGGGGCACGCGGCCAGCGAGCCGGCCTACCGGCTGCTGCCAGAGTTCCGGGCGTGCTTTCACGAGGTCAGCGAACTCGTCCGCGCCGAGTACGCCCTGGACCTGACGCCGGCGGTCAGCGAGGCGGCCGCCGCGGCCGCTGGGCCGCAGTGGTTTGACGACGTGGTCCACCAGCAGCTGAGCCTGTTCACGATCGGCTACGCGCTCGGCCGCCAGCTGGGCGAGTGGGGCATCAAGCCGGACGCCCTGCTGGGTAACAGCATCGGCGAGTACGCCGCGGCCGCGCTGGCCGGGGTGTGGTCCCTCGCCGACGCCGTTGTGCTGGTCGGCGAGCGCGCGCGGGCGGTCCGGGACAGCGAGCCGGGCCAGATGGTGGCCGTCAGCGCGCCGCTGGCGGAGGTCACCGGGCGGATACCGCCAGGCGGCCGGGTGAGCGTGTCGATGATCAGCCGGGGCGGGGTGGTCCTGTCCGGCCCGCTGGCGGACATGGACGAGCTGCTCGCCAGCGACGCGCTGAGCGGCCTGGACCTGCGGCGGCTGAACATCGACCGGGCCGGGCACACCGACCTGCAGCAGCCGGCCGCCAGCCGGCTGACCGAGCTGATCGGCCAGCTGCGCACCCAGCTTCCCGCCGCGCGCCTGATCTCGAACATCACGGGCGGCTGGGCCGAGCCAGGCGACGTCTGCGGCCCGGAGTACTGGGCCGCCCAGATCTGCCGGCCGGTGCAGCTGGACGCCGGGATGCAGACGCTGCTCGGGTCCGGCTGCGACACGTTCATCGAGCTGGGCCCGGGCGCGACGATGCTGGGCGGGCTGCGGCTGTGCGACGGGTGGGACCCGCGCATGCGCGGCATCCCGATGCTCGGCCGGGCGGGAGGACGGTGAGCGAGGGCTGCTGCGGGCCCTGGGCACCCTGTGGGAGCAGGGCATCGATGTCCTGGAGCACACGCTGGCGGTCCCGGCCGGACAGTCGCGGCCGGCGCGCTGCTCGCTGCCCGGCCACCCGTTCGCCGGGCACGACCCGGAGAACGGCGACCGCCGGGCTCGCGTCCCGGTCGCTCCCGCCCGGGCCGGGCCCGCTGCCGCCGAGACCGTGCCCGCCCAGGCCGGGCCGGCGCTGGTGGAGCGGCTCTGGTGCCGGGCGCTCGGGGTGCCGGCCGCGATCGCCGCGGACGACTTCTTCGCCCTGGGCGGCGAGTCGCTGACGGTGCTGCAGCTGCTGCGGCAGCTGCGCGAGGAGACCGGTGTCGTGGTGCCGGCCGCCGAGTTCATGCGGCAGGCCAGCTTCGGGCGCCTGCTCGAGCTAGTCGGGGAGCATGGCAAGGCCGGCCCGCCGCCCGCCGACGGGGTGGTCGTGCTGCGCGCGGGGAGCGGGCGGCCGGTGTTCCTGGTCGCCGACGCCGCCGGCTCCTCGCTCAGCTACCTGGACCTGGCCGGCCACCTGGACGCCGGGCGGCCCGTCTACGGCCTGGAGCCCGATGGCGGCTCGTCCGCCCGGCCGGTACCGGACGTGGCGGCTCGCCACCTCAAGGCCCTGACCCGGATGCAGCCCGCCGGGCCGTACACGATCGGCGGCTGGTCCTTCGGCGCCGTCGTCGCGCATGAGATGGCCGGCCAGCTCGCCGCCAGGGGGTCGCGGGCGGACCTGCTCATCTGCCTGGATGCCTACGTGCCCGGACAGGCCGGGCGACCGCTCGCCGCCGATGCCCGGTTCGTGGCCGGGCACCTGCGGACGATCGCCAGCGCGCAGCTCGGGCTGGGCGCGGTGGGTATCCAGGCGCGGCGCAATCCGGCGCTGCGGCGGCTGCTGCTCGACAAGTTCGCGGTGCTGGCCCGGTACCGCCCGCAGCCGGTCGGCTGCCCGGCGCTGCTGCTCAAGGCCGAGGTGAGCGCGCGGGAGGCGCAGGAACTGCAGCGCAGCCTGGCTCCGCTGTACGCCGGCGGCGTGACCGTCGCGCGGGTGGGCGGCGACCACTGGTCGATGCTCGAGCCGCCGCACGCCGCGGGGCTGGCCGCCCGGCTGCTTGAGTCGTTACCGCCGGAGCCGGCAGCAGCCGGGCACGAGCCGGCCCGGCGGGCCGCGGAAGCGGGTGACGATGTCTCTCGATGACATCGCGGGCGAGCAGGAGGCGCCCGCCGTCGGCGTCGACGCCGGACCGGAACCCGCGCCGGCCGCGGGTGCCTCGCTCCGGCACAACAGGTCGTTCCAGGGGCTGTGGACCAGCGAGGGCCTCGCGGGAATCGGCGAGCAGGCGGCCGGCGTCGCCTACCCGCTGCTGATCCTGGCGGCCACGCACTCGGCCGCCTGGGCGGGCGCGGTCGGCTCGGCCCAGCTGCTGACCAACGGCCTCATGTCATTCTGGGGCGGCGTCCTGGCCGACCGGGTGGACCGCAAGCGGCTGCTGATCGTGAGCAGCACGATCCGCGCGATCCTGCTCGGGCTGTTCTGCACGCTGCTCTTCCTCGGCGTGGTGAACCTGTTCGTGATGTTCGCCGTCGCCATCGTGTCCGCGGCCTGCTTCGGGCTGTCCATCCCGCCCGGCATGGCGCTGATCAAGCAGCTGGTCCGCCCGGAGCAGCGGGCCCAGGCCAACGCGCAGAACCAGGTCCGGTGGTTCGGCGCGATCACCGCCGGCCCCTCGATCGGCGGGGCGCTGTACGGCGTGGCCCGGGCGCTGCCGTTCCTCGGCGCCTGTGTCTCGTTCACGGCGTCCTCGCTGCTCATGACCCTGGTTCGCCGGCGGCCAGGGACGAGGCCGCCGCGGCGGGCAAGAAGGACCTGCTGCACGGGTTCCGGTACGTGGCCCGCGACCCGGTCCTGCGCCCGCTGATGGTCAGCATCCTGCTGTCGAACCTGGCCTTCAACACCACCGGCATCTCGCTGGCGGTCATCGCCACCGGGGTGTCGCGGGGTGCGTCGGCGTCGTTCATCGGCCTGACGCTGTCCGTCGCCGGCAGCGGGGCCGTGGTCGGCGCGCTCCTGTCGGGAAAGATCATCCAGAAGGTCCGGGCGTCGGCCATCTTCATCGGCGGCTACTGGATCGGCCCAATCGCCGCCGTGGCGCTGATCCTCGTTCCCGGCGTCATCCCGCTCGGCATCATCGTCGCCTTCGTGTACGTCCGCGGGCCGCTGATCAACGCGCTGTTCCTGACCTACGTCTCCAACACGGTGCCGGACGAGATCCAGGGCCGGGTGCTCGGCGCGATCGTCTTCTCCTCCACGATCGTCTCGCCGCTCGGCGTCCTCGCGATCGGCGGGATCTTCGATGCCTGGGGTCCGACCTGGGTGTTCTTCGGCATCGGCGTCATCGCCACGCTCGGCGCGATACCCACGCTGAGCCCGAACATCCGCACCCTGCGGTCGCTGCTGTGACCCGCCCGGATCTACCGATAGCGCCGCACTCACCGGAAGGAAGCACCATGACTCAGGAGATGACCGGGCCGGCCGCCGACGGCATGAGCGAGCCGCTGCCGCCCGAGTTCTTCACCCACCCGATTGACGACCGCAACCGGGTATACGCGGAGCTGCGGGAGGCCTGCCCGGTCCGCCAGGTCAACCATCCGCCCGGCGCCGAGGCCTACATCGTGGCCGACTACGGCCTGGCGCTCAAGGCGTTCGGCGACCCGCGCATCTCCAAGTCCCTGGCCAACTCCCCGAAGTGGTTCCGCGACCAGCTGTTCGACAACTCCCCGGTACAGGCCCGCAACATGCTGATCGCGGATGCCCCGGAGCACTCCCGGCTGCGCAAGCTCGTGAGCCGGTCGTTCGTGCCGCGGCGGATGGAGACCCTGCGGCCGCGGATTCAGGAAATCGCCGACGAGCTGATTGACGAGATGCCCGAGTCGGGCGAGATCAACCTGATGGAGCTGGCCCGGATCCTGCCGGTGAAGGTAATTTTCGAGTACCTCCGGGTGGCGGTGACCGACCGCGAGATGCTCTTCAGCTGGTCGAAGATCCTCGGCGGCGCGCCGTACGGCGACGAGGAGTCCAACAACCGCCTGAAGCAGGTCAGCGCGAAGTTCGAGCAGTACATCCTCGATCTCCTGGCGGCCCGCCGCCTGGACCTCGGCGACGACCTGGTCAGCCAGTTGCTGATCGCGGCGGAGGACGACGTCTTCACCGTCGAGGAAATCGCCTCGACCATGTCGCTGCTGATCATCGCCGGGCAGCGGACCACCACCAACCTGATCGGCAACGGCGTCCACGCGCTGCTCACCCACCCGGCCCAGCTGGAGCTGCTGAAGTCCCAGCCTGACCTGGTCGTCTCGGCGGTCGAGGAGTTCCTGCGCTACGAGTCGCCCAGTTACCGCGGCACGCTGCGGGTCGCCACCGAGGACATGGAGATCGGCGGCATGGCGATCGGCAAGGAGGCGTTCGTCCACCTGCTCATCGCCGCGGCCAACCGGGACCCGAAGGTCTTCGAGAATCCCGATGAGCTCGACATCACCCGGGCGGCCAACAAGCACCTCACCTTCGGGCACGGCGCGCACTACTGCCCGGGCGCGCCGCTGTCCCGGCTGGAGGGCTACGTGGTGTTCCCGACCCTGCTGCGGCGGCTCTCCGGCCTCGCCCTGGCCATCCCCGACGCCGACGTGGACTGGGTCTACGACAACTCGGTGAGCCGCGGCCTGGCCTCGCTTCCGGTGCGGTACGACCGCCGGCTGCCGCGGGATGCCGCCGACAGCGCGGCGGCGGCAGCGGCCGTCGCCGTCCCGGCCGGCGACGCGCGGGGGGACTGACGGCATGCGGATGCTGGTGCTCGGCGGGACCGTCTTCTTGTCTCGCGCCGTCGCGGCGGAGGGCGTGCGCCGCGGGCACGAGGTCGTGTGCGCCGCCCGCGGCACCTCGGGGCCGGTCCCCGCGGGCGCCACCCTGGTCACCGCCGACCGCGACCGGCCGGGCGGGCTGGACGCGCTGGCCGGGCAGGCGTTCGACGCGGTCGTGGATGTCGCGACGATGTCCTATCCGTGGGTGCGCGATGCCCTGGCGGTCCTCGGCGCGGGCGCCGGGCACTGGACGTTCGTGTCCTCGATCAACGTGTACGCCGACTCGGTGAGCACCGGGCAGAACGAGGACGCGCCGCTGCACGAGCCGATCGCCAGCGGGGCGGCGGCGCAGGACCGGATCCGCCACCCCGACCTCTACGCCGGCATCAAGGCGGCCTGCGAGCAGGCGGTGGTGCAGGCGATGGGCGAGCGCGCGTTCATCGTGCGCTCCGGCCTCATCGTCGGCCCCGGCGACGTATCGGACCGGTTCGGCTACTGGCCGGCGCGGATCTCCCGGGGCGGCCGGGTGGCGGTCCCGGATGTCCTCGGGCAGCCCGCCCAGCACGTCGACGTCCGCGACCTGGCGGCCTGGATCGTGACGGCCGGCGAGCTGCGGACCGGCGGGGTCTACAACGGCGTCGGCCCGGCCCGGCCGCTCGGCGAGGTGCTCGCCGGGATCGTGGCCGCGGCGGGCCGCCGGGCACCGAGCTGGTCCCGGTCCCGGCCGGGCGGCTGACCGCGGCCGGCGTCCAGGTCTGGCGCGGCGACCGGTCGCTGCCGCTGTGGGTGCCGCCGGAGGACTACGGGTTCATGGCGCACGACCACTCCCGGGCCGCCGCCGCGGGGCTGGCGCACCGGCCATTCGCGGAGATCGTCGCCGATGTCCTGGCCTACGAGCGCGAGCTGGGGCTGGGCCGCCGCCGGAAGGCCGGCCTCACCCCGGCCGACGAGGCCGAGATCCTCGCCATGATCGCGGCAGCACCTCCGGAAACACGGGTGCCCGGGGAAACACGGGTGCCCGGGGAAACACCGGTGGCCAGGGAAACACCGGCGCCGGGGACACGGGCATCCGAAAGGCCACGGGCATTCGAGGATGCCGTGCTTCCGGCGGCATCGAAGGGCGGGCGGTCATGAACAGCAGCGGTTCCTGGCGGCGGATCAGCCAGGGTGACCCACACGGCAAGATCCTGGCCGTCGACTTCGACACGAGCGCGCGGCCGGAGGCCGGATTCAAGCAGCTCGCCGCCCGCCTGGTGCCGCACCGGGAGATCTGGCTGACCACGCAGCCGGACGCGGCCGACTGCGAGCTGCTGCCCGCGGCGGAGTACCTGCGGCACTGGCAGGAGCAGCCAGGCGAGCCGCGCGGCCAGGTCAAGGTGATCATGGGCTACTGCGTCGGCGGGGTGTTCGCCGCCGCGCTGGCCGACCGGATCGGGCACCAGCAGGGCAGCCGGCAGGCGCTGCTGCTGTTCGATCCCGAGCCGGTTGTCATCGCGAGCCTGCACCGTGACTTCGCCACGGCGGTCAGCGCCATGTCGATCCTGGCGGAGCAGGAGCGGGCCGACTGGATCGCGGAAGCCGGGGCGGCCTGCGCCGCCGACGACCGGGCCGCCTCCGACACCCCGGCCAGCACCAGCGCCTTCGACACCGCCGCCCGGCAGGTGATCAAGCTATACGAGGCCGCGGCCGGCCGGGCCTTCGACCAGCTCGGGCTCGACTCGGAGACCAGCGAGGACCTGCTGGCGGTGTACCGCTCCTACGTCTCGTACCTGTCGGCCGCGCAGCAGCTGGACCCGGCCGGGGGCTGGGCCGAGGCAGTGGCACTGACCTCCGCGAACTCCAGCCCCGGTGCCCGCTGCGCCGCCGCCGAGCAGTGTTTCGGAGTCAGCACGGCGGCGCTGCTGGACACCGGGGATGTCGCCGCGGCCGCGAGCCGGTTCCTCGCGGAGCACGGCGCGTGAGCGCGGGAGCGTCGGGCGGCCCGGCGGCCGGGTGGACCGACCTCGCGATCGCCGCGGCCGCGGCCTACCAGGCCCGGATGACCGGGACCCGCGACGTCACGCTGCTGCTCGGCGCGCAGCGGCTGGACCTGCACGTGGAGCCGGCCACGACGCTGGCCGCCCTGGCGGCCAGCGCCTGCGACCAGCGGTCCCGGCCGGCCCCAGATCCGGCCGGGGCACCGCCGCCGGCGCCGGCCGAGACGGGCGAGGGGCCGGGCAGCGCGCAGGTCGCCTTCGGCACCGCCCCGTCCGCCGTGGCCGGCCTGGCCTTCGTCTTCGCCGCCGGCGAGACAGCCAGGCCCGGCCGCCAGCGCGGATGACGGCGCGGATGACGACGCGGCCGGCGGGGACCTGCGGGCCTGGGCGGTGGGGCACCCCGGCCGGCTCGGCCCCGATCAGGTCCGCGCGCACAGCAGCCGGATCGCGACGTTCACCCGGCGGCTGCTCACCGCCGGCCCGGCCGCCGAGGTGGGCAGCATCGACCTGCTGACCCCGGCCGAGTTCGGCACGCTGATGAACGAGTGGAACGACACCGCGCGCGAGGTACCGTCCGCGACGCTGCCGGAGCTGGTGGAGGCGACCGCCGCCGCGCACCCGGGCCAGCTCGCCATCAGGTACCGGGACGAGCAGCTGAGCTACGCCGACCTGGAGGCGCGGGCCAACCGGATCGCCCGGCTGCTGATCGGCAGCGGCGCGGGCGACGGTGACATCGTCGCCATGGTGCTGCCCCGCTCGATCGACTACGTGGTCACCGCGCTGGCCGTGGTCAAGACCGGCGCGGCCTACCTGCCAGTGGACACCAGCTATCCGGTGGAGCGGATCAACCAGGTGCTGGCCGACGCCGGCGTCTCGCACGTGGTCACCATCGGCGAGCTGACCGGCGCCGTCCTGGTGCCCGCCGAGCAGGTCGTGCTGGACGACGAGGCCACCCGGGCCCGGCTCGCCGGCCTGGACCCGGCCCGCCTGACCGACGCCGACCGGCGGGCGCCGCTCACCCCCGCCGCCCCCGCGTACGTGCTGTACACCTCGGGCTCCACCGGCAGGCCCAAGGGCGTGGTGATCGCCCACCGGGCGATCACCAACCGGCTGCACCACATGCAGCACCAGATCCCGCTCGGGCCAGGTGACCGGCTGCTGCAGAAGACGCCGGCCGGGTTCGACGTGACCGTGCGCGAGGTCTTCTGGCCGCTGCTGGCCGGGGCCGCGATCGTGGTCGCCGAGCCCGACGGGCATCGTGACCCGGCCTACCTGATCGAGACGATCGTGGCGCAGGACATCACCATCACGCACTTCGTGCCGTCGGGGCTGAAGGTCTTCCTGGCCGACCCGGACGCGGCCCGCTGCCTGAGCCTGCGCCGCGTCGTCTGCGGCGGCGAGGCGCTCCCCGCGGAATTGCAGGCCCGGTTCGCCGCGGTGCTGCCGGCCGACCTGTACAACGTCTACGGCCCGACCGAGGCGGCGGTCGACGTTACCTCGATGCTGTGCCCGCGCCGCCCGGAGCCCGGCCCGGTGCTCATCGGCCGGCCGGTCTGGAACACCCGGCTGTACGTCCTCGACGAGCAGCTGCGCCAGCTGCCGGCCGGGGTCACCGGCGAGCTCTACCTGGCCGGCGTCCAGCTGGCCGAGGGCTACCTGGGGCAGCCCGGGCTCACGGCCGACCGGTTCATCGCCGACCCGTTCGGGCGGCCCGGCGAGCGGATGTACCGGTCGGGGGACGCCGCGCGGTGGCGGTCCGACGGCGTCATCGAGTTCTTCGGCCGGCTCGACCACCAGGTGAAGATCCGCGGCTTCCGGATCGAGCTGGAGGAGATCGAGGCGGTGCTGCTGCGCAGCGGGGACCTCGCCCAGGCGGTCTGCATCGTGCGCGAGGACGTGCCCGGTGACCAGCGGCTGGTCGCCTACCTGGTCCCGCCCGCCGACACTCGCCCGGACCTGGGCAAGCTCCGCGCCCTGGCCGCGTCGGCGCTGCCCGACTACATGGTGCCGAGCGCGTTCGTCGTCCTGGGCGAGCTGCCCCTGACGCCGAACGAGAAGCTCGACCGCAAGGCGCTGCCCCCGCCGGAGAAAGCCGTCATCCAGGCCGGCCGGACGCCGTCCACTCCGCAGGAGCAGCTGATCGCGGGCCTGTTCACCGAGCTGCTCGGGGTCTCCCCCATCGGCGTCGAGCAGGACTTCATCGAGCTGGGGGCGAATTCCCTGCTGATTACCGAGCTGATTACCGAGATTCGCCGGCGCTGCGGCGTCCGGCTGCGGATCCGCGAGGTTTTCGAGGACTCGACCGTGCAGGCGCTGGCCGCGATGATAACGACGCCATGACGGCGGTGCGGCCGGATGAAAGGCTCGCGGTCATTGACTCCTATGCGCTCTACCATATTTCCGTCCGGCATTCCGAAGAGGCCGCGCAGATCGGCGAGCGCGCGCTGTCGGGAGCCCTTGAGCTCATGACGCCGGCGGCGGCTTTCGCGGTGGCATCGGGGATGCGGGACTGCTGGGACGACGAATGCCGGCAAGCGCATGCCGGTGACCCGGGGCAGGCGCTCCGTCACTTTTACGAGCAGGCCGGCGTGACGATCGTGAACCCCACACCGGATCTCATGCTGTCCGCGGGCGGGCTGTACGCCCGGTGCGGCGACGCGCGCGTCGTCGGCGCAGAGGTGCTGGCGGCCTGTCACGCCGTGCTGCTGGCCCGAGAAGGACGGGCTGCCGCTGCTGTCGACCGGCCGGGCCCGGTACTGCTACAACGCGATCGGCGCCGACACCCCGGTCCGGCTGCACCTGATCCGGTGATGGCCGGGCCGCAGCTTTCGCCGTGGCTGAAGTTCCTCAGCCCGCCGCCGGTACCCGAGGGCCGCCAGCAGGTGCTGTGCTTCCCGCACTCGGGGGGCAGCGCCGGCGTCTTCCGGCCGCTGGCGGCCCAGCTCAGCGGCGTGCGACCGGTCGTCGCCCTGCAGTACCCGGGACGCCAGGAGCGGCTCGACGAGCCGGTGATCACCGACCTGCACGAGCTGGCCGACCGGGTCGCGGCGGAGCTGGCGCTGGTGCCGGCGGAGCTGCCGCGCCTGTTCGTGGGGCACAGCATGGGCGCGATGCTCGCCTACGAGGTCGCGCAGCGACTCGGTACCGCGGGTCCCGCCGTCCTGGTCGTGTCCGGCCGGCCCGCTCCCTCGCGGGTCCGGCTGACCACCTCTTACCAGCTGGATGACGCGACGCTGGCGGACCAGGTGATCCGGCTCGGCGGCCCGGCGGCCGCGGTGCTGGCGGACGCGGAGATGCGGGAGCTGCTCCTGCCGTCGATCCGGGGCGACTACCAGGCCAGCGAGACGTACCGGCACCGGGGCGACCCACCGCTGAGCTGCCCGGTGATCGCGCTGACCGGGAACCGGGACCCGGTGGCGTCGCCGGGCGATGTCCGCGCGTGGTCCGAGCACACCACGGGGCCGTTCCGGATGGAGGTCCTGGACGGCGGCCATTTCTTCCTGATGGATCACTGGCCCGTGCTGGCCGGCCTGATCCGCCAGGCCGCGCTGGCGCACTGACCGGGCCCGGCGGGGCGGGTCCCGCCGGCGGGGCTGGCCGTTACCGGTCGCGGAAGCGGGTGATGGCGGCGTGGTGCCGGGCGCGGAACTCCGGTGCGTCCACTCCCCTTCCCTCCGCCGCGGCCAGGCACAGCACGCCCACCTTGCCCTGGTGGCGGTTACGCCGGACATCCTCGACCGCCTGCCCGACCTCCGCTAGCGGGTAGGTGCGGGACAGCGTCGGATGGATCCTGCCCCGCATGACCAGCCGGTTCGCCTGCCAGGCCTCGTGATAGTTGGCGAAGTGCGAGCCGGTGATCCGCTTGACGTTCATCCAGAGGTACCGGTTGTCGAACTGGTGGAGGTAACCGGTCGTCGACGCGCAGGTGACGATCGTGCCGCCGCGCCGGGCCACGTACACGGAGGCGCCGAAGGTATCCCGGCCGGGGTGCTCGAAGACTATGTCCACGTCCTCGCCGCCCGTCAGGTCCCGGATGTGCTGGCCGAACCGCCGCCACTCGCGGGGATCCTGGGTGTGCTCGTCGGCCCAGAACCGGTAGTCCTCGGCGCTGCGGTCGATGACCGCCTCGGCGCCCATGGCCCGGCAGATCTCCGCCTTGCCGGGGCTGGACACCACGCAGATCGGGGTGGCCCCGCCCGCCAGCGCGTACTGGGTGGCGAACGAGCCCAGGCCGCCGGCCGCGCCCCAGATGAGGATGTTGTCCCCCTGCCGCATGTCCGCGCCGTTACGCGAGACGAGCTGCCGGTAGGCGGTGGAGTTGACCAGCCCCGGCGCCGCGGCCTCTTCCCAGGTCAGGTGCGGCGGCTTGGGCATCAGCTGGTTGGCCTTGACCAGCGCGAGCTCGGCGAGGCCGCCGTAGTTGGTCTCAAAGCCCCAGATCCGCTGCTCGGGGTCGAGCATCGCGTCGTCATGGCCCTGCGGGTCTTCCAGCTCGACGCTCAGGCAGTGCGCCACCACCCGCGTGCCGGGCGCCCAGCGCCGGACGCCGGGACCGGTGCGCAGGACGACCCCGGCCAGGTCGGACCCGATGACGTGGTAACGCTGGTCGTGCCGGGCCGCGAGCCCTCCGGTGCGCGCGTACCGCTCCAGGAAGCGGAAGGTGGGCACGGGCTCGAACATCGCGCTCCAGACCGTGTTGTAGTTCACCGCGCTGGCCTGAACGGCCACCAGCGCCTCGCCGGGGCCGGGCGCGGGCGTGGGCACCTCCATCAGGTGCAGAGACTTGGCGGGCTCGCGCTCCCCCAGCGGAATTCCGTCGAACATGCGCTGCTCTTCTTTTAACAGAACGGCGGCCCGATAACAATCCGGTAGCGGCAGTGACTCAATGTCTTCCGGCCGGGCCTGCGCTGACGAGACGGTTTCCACGAATGCACGGTCCACGCGACCAATGATAGTAGAGATGCCGCTAATGATCCAGATATTCTCAGGCTCAGCCGGTGACCATTTCCCGTCCGGGAAGCTACACCGGGCTCGCTTTATTTTCACTTTTCCCGGAGGGCCGGTTTAGGCTGGGCCGCGGCACGGGCGTCAGCGCCCGCCGTAAGCCCTGATCGGCCACGTGCGCGGCCGCGACGGCCAGCCAGACCACCGAGGTGTCAGGACGGGTTGTGGTAGCCGTCGTACGGGATGCCCATGTAGGGGAAACGGGCCAGCGGGCCGCTGGACACGCTCGCCCCGGTCAGGCCGTCCGACAGCACCTTCACCACGGCGTCAGGCACGTAGCTCTTGTCCACCAGCGGGATCGTGGCGCCGGCGATAGCGCGCAGCTCGATCGTGACGACATCGTCGGTGATGCGGCGGCCGTTGGGGAACCCGGCCGCGTCACCGCCGATGAGGCCGAGGGTGCTGAACTTCGGCGAGCTCGCCGGGGTCGGCGGGATGGCGGTGTTCAGGCGGAGCATGTCGGCCTGGACCGGGCCGGTGAAGTTGGTGAAGCCGGCGATGATGCCCTTCGGGATGCCGGTCAGCAGGATGGCCTCCAGGTCCGTGCGGGGCTTGCCGGACTTGTTGAACGCGGCGAGGTGCGCGAACGGTGCCGTGCCCGGCGGGATGGCCGGGTAGACGACCGGGAACAGCCCGGCCAGCTCCGGGTGCGCGACGTAGCGGGCGAACTGCTTGTCGTGGGCGGGCTGCTGAGTGTTCCAGAAGTCCTTCTTGCCCAGCGGCACGATCACCTCGTTGAACAGGGGGTTGCCGAGCCGGGAGACCTGCTTCCACGGCCCGCTCGAGGCAGTCGCCTCGCCGTCGTCGCCGCGCACGGAGGCGGCGCGGCGGCTGGCGCTGGTCCATACGCCGATCACCGGCCGGCCCTTGATGACCAGGTCGGAGATCGGGACCTGGATGGCGATGGTGTGCACGTTCAGGTGGTTGGTGGCGTTCACGCCCGCCTGGTTCGGCAGCCCCAGGGCGTGCGCGAACACGTTGGCCGACTGCAGCGGGCGCAGGTCGAGCAGGTCGAAGATCGAGCCCAGGTCGACGTAGAACTGCTCGGAGCGCTGCCCCGCGAAGACCTTGATGTCGCCGGCCAGCTTGTGCACGGCGGGGCGGCCGAGCGCGGTCTCGTAGTGCGGCGTGGACAGCGGGCCGATGTTGCAGGGCGGGCAGATGAGCCGGGTGCCCAGCACCTTCGCGCGGCTGCCGGTGACCCGGGTGACGGAGTAGAACTGCTTGCTGTTCCAGGCCTTGCTGGACAGCGACGTGATGACCCCGGTGTTGTACAGGAAGCTGTCCGGCGTGGTCAGCTTCGTTTTGAAGCGGAACTGGTAGGTGACGTCCGCGTACCCGTCGCCGTTGTTGTCGACGTTGATCTCGTACAGGACGTCATCGCCGAACTCGAAGAAGTTCGGGCCGCCCGCCGGGCCTTCGAGCGGGATGTAGTTCGCGATCAGGGTGACGGTGCCCGGCTTGTCCGGGCTGACGAACGCGTAGACGTCGGTGCTGTCGGCGACCGGGTCCTTGGAGATCTCCGGGGCCTCGCGGTGGGATGACATCCTGGGCCTCTTTCAGCTGGCGGCGGATCTGGAACGGCCGGCCGGGTCGCCGGCCAGGTGCTAGCGGGCAGCGCGGGCCAGCAGCGCGGCCAGTGCGACGTCGTGGACGCGGACCTGGGTCGAGCCCCGGAAGATGTCGATCTCGCCGGTCCGGGCGTTCCGGACGTGCGCGATGACGGGCTCGGCTGGCTGGTCCGCGTCGGGCTGGTTCGTGCTGGGCTGGCCCGTGCTGGGCTGGCCCGTGCTGGGCTGGGCCGTGCTCGCCAGGGCCGCGCTGCCGGCCTGACCGGCGTACGCGAGCGGGACGGCGAGGCCGACCGCCGCGGCGGCCCGCAGGGCCGAGCGGCGCTGCAGGTGGCCCTCGTCAGTGCGTGCGTCCATGATTCCCCCTATTTCCTGGTTATTCCGCCGCCGGGCAGCCCGGTCCGGAAGAACATAAGAGCCAGGCGGGATTGGTCACGGCAATCCGCAGTCCCGCTTAAACGGCGGTGCCAATGCTAGCGCCGCGCTCAGCGGAAACACGGTAAACGGGCAGGTCAGCGACTGGTTTTCGGGCTCGGTCCGACACCGCTGGGCGGCATTCCGGGAAATGCCACGACACCGGACCGGCGCGGCTTGGAGGGTGGTCTTCCGCCGCGGGCTGCTCCAGACGACGAACGCGCTCTGGGCGGAGCACGCGATGGCTAGACGCGCAATGTCCCTACATTTCGTAACCGCGGGGCGTGGGGACGGGCGCACCGCCATTCCTAACGAGCGCTGGGCCACGCAGGGCTGTCCGGCCGGTCAGTCGCACCCGGCCGAACTGAGGTCGGCTGTTACCTTTTCCAACTGCGTGAGGCCGTTCTGGAACGCGTCAGATGCTGCGGTAATGCTGCCGGCCTGCTCACTGAGCGGTTCCGCGCTGGCCGACTCGGCGTCGGTTGCCGCGCTACTGATGTATGTCATGGCGGCGACGTATGGGCCTGCGCTTGGGCCAGGCGGAGGATTGCTAAGTGCCGCATCGGCGGCCTTTGCCAATGCGACGGAGTCGGCGCCTGTAACGGTCGCGTAGTTTCCTGCCTTCGCGTCCGTACTCCACGTTGAGGTGGAACTGCCTACCGCACCAAACTGAGCGCCGCCGCCTGCATCACGCCAAGCGACAAGCTGGTCGCAGAGCGACGCCGTCGCCACCGGTGAGGGTGCGGCTGCTATCGCCGTGGTGGGACTGGTCGTGGGACTGCTTGTAGTCGGCTTCGGAGCGCCGACCGCACCGCCGCAGCCGACAAGTGAGAGCACTGCGCCTAACGCAACGATGAACTTTTTCATGCCTTGTTCCCCTCCGGTATCCATAAGCACCGACGCGGGGATAGCCGTACAGGATTACGCCCAGTGAGCAGAGTCGGCCAAAGTGGCGTTCGAGTTTCCTCTGGTACGGCGTGGCTTGTGAGGATGCGCTGGCGGATCGATGTGGCCATCGTCTCGACCCTGGCGAGCGTGGGTGAGGGCGGACTCTAGCCTGCCGCCGGGCAGGCGGAGGAGACGCACCATGGCGCCAGGCGTTCAGCGCTGGGTGGAGGTCACCCCGCTGCGCGGCGATGACCTGGCCTGGCTGCGGGACGGGCACCGGGCCGGGGACTCGCCGCTCAAGCTGGCCCGCCGCAAGGCCCAGCGGCTGGCGAGCAAGCTGCGGGACGAGCTGACCCGTTTCGGGCAGGAGACCGGGTACCGTGTTCCCGACCCCCGCGAGGTCGTGCCGTTCGCAGACGACCAGCGACGCCAGCAGCCATCGCGAGGCCTCATTGCTTCCGTTCACGTGTCTGCTGGTGCCCAGGCGGTACATTCGTCGTATGGAAGGCCTTGACCGCATCACCATCGAGCCCGGCAAGATGGGTGGCCAGCCGTGCATCCGCGGGCATCGTTTCACCGTCGAGCACCTGCTGAGCCTGGTCGGAGCGGGCTGGACGCTGGAGCAGATCCAGACGGACTTCCCGTTCATCGAGGCAGCCGATATTCAGCAGTCGTCTGCTTATGCGGCCTTCTCGGTGCGCGAGTACCACCTGCTGGTCACCCGGCCAGCTTGAGGTTCTTAGTGCCGGCAACTGGCGTGCGCAGTCAGGGTCCGGCCGCTGCTGCTCCGGCCCGGCGCAGGCGGGTAACAGCTCAGCCGGAACCCGTGCCGGCCAGGTACCGCGCGGCCTGGCTCAGGTACGCCCGCGGATTGGTGTCCAGGTACTTTCCCCATTCCGGCCGCGGCTCGCCGCGCATGACCGCCAGGCGAGGCAGCGCGTAGCCGAACATCTGCTCGGTCAGGTACCCGAGCCGCCGGGCCTGCCAGCCGAACGTCTTGCCGTCGGCGTGCTGGCTGAAGTCGAAGGAGGCGTTGGCGGTGAAGATGCCCATGCCCAGGTACCTGGCGTGGGTATAGACGCCAGCGGCGCCGCTGGTGTGCATGGCCCCGCGGGCGGATCCGCGCAGGCCATCGGCGCGATCGAGCTCCTCGGAGAACCGCACGCTGACGCGCGGCTGCACGCCACACGGTGACATGCCGGATGCCCGGCCGCAATGCGAATATCCAGTGGATCTTCAGTCAGCGCGAGTCGTCGTCCTGGTGCCGCTCATGACGACGGCGCGGCGGCGCGGTATCCGCGTAGAACGGGTACAGGTCCTCGGCCCGGCGGTCAGTCTTGCGGGTAAGGATGTGCGTGCGGAAGCCGACTAGCGAGATGAATCCCCAGATCGCCATAATGACGGCCAGCGCGAATAGGACGTCTCCCCACCAGGGCAATGAGTCCACCGAGATCACCCCGATCCCTGCGCTAATGTCGTTCTGGCCTACCCTGGCCCGGCCAGGGCAAACCGGCGCGGAACGGAGACGGCATGGCCGTGAACGCAGATCAGGTGCCGGTCATCGCCGTGGCCAGCGGCAAGGGCGGGGTGGGCAAGACCACCGTGGCGGTGAATCTCGCCCTGGCCCTCTCGGCCCTCGGCGTCCGGACCGGCCTGGTCGACGCCGACCTGTACGGCCCGGACGCCGCGCACATGCTGGGCCTGCGGCGGCGCGCGGAGGCCCGGCACGTGACGCTGTTCGCCCGGCCAGGCGAGGCGGGGTCGCGGCTGGAGGCGGCGGAGCGGCACGGGGTCCAGATCGCGTCGGCGGCGTTCCTGATCGGGGAGTCGCAGGGGCTGGGGTTCCAGGCGCCGCTGGCCCAGATGCTGGTGCACCGGCTGATCTCGGAGACGAGCTGGGACGCGGTGGACTGCCTGATCGTGGACCTGCCGCCGGGTACCGCCGATATCCAGCAACTGGTGTTCCAGCTAGGGTCGCGGACCACGATGGCGCTGCTGGTGGTCACGCCGCAGCTGGTGGCGCACCGGGACGCGCACCGGCTGCTGCACGAGCTGGACCGGGGCACGGCGGTGATCCTGGGCGGGGTGGAGAACATGGCGGGCCAGGTCTGCCCGAGCTGCGGTGAGCTGACCCCGCTGTTCCCGCCCGCGCCGCAGGACGAGGCGATCTGGGCCCGGGTCACGAGGCTGGCCAGCATCCCGTTCAGCGCGCCGGCCGCGCTGGACGCCGACCAGGGACGGCCGGTCATGATCACCCGCGCGGTGCCGGAGCAGGTCGCCGCTTACGAGCTGGTGGCGGACCGGATCCGGGAAGCGCTGGACGGCGGGCCGGGACGGGACGGGCCGAACTAGCCGGGGCTCAGCCGGGCTCCACGTCGAGGTCCCATGACGCGACGGGGACGCCGGCGCGCGCGTTCACCGGCGACGGCGGAAGCGGCTGCCGCCGGGCTTGTGCGGCTGCGGGCCGCCGGCCTGCGGCGGGACGGCGGCGGCGGACCGCTCGACGGTCCGGGCCTCGGCCAGGTCGGCCTCGTCCTGGTACCGGAGGAAGCGCTCGTGCAGCGCCCGGGCCAGGGCGGCCTGGTACCGGCCGTAGGCCGGGTCGCTGGCCTGCAGCAGGCCCGCCGCGGTGCGGCTGCTCTGCACGGCCTCATCAATGTCGGCGCGGGCTTCGCGCTCGCGGAAGCGCGCTAAGAGGGCGGCGCTGAGCCGGGACAGGCTGGCCAGCCGGGCTAGCCGGATGGCGAGCACCTGGTCTGGGCTGGGCAGGCCCGACCGGCCGCCCCCGGCCTGCCCGCCTCCGGCCGGGGGGACCGCCGCCAGCGGGTCCCTGGCCGCCGGGACGCGCCCTGGGTCCGGGTCGGCTCGCTGGGCCGGCGGCGCGCCGGTCTTCATCGTGGCCGGCGGGGCGGCGCTGTACGGGGCGGCGCTGTACGGGGCGGTGGCGGCGGTGGCGGCCAGGGCGACGGCGGCGCGGGCGGCGGCGATCGCGCGGTCCAGGTCGCCGGGGTGGCGGCCGCGCTCGAAGCGGGCCAGCAGGGCCGCGCTGTAGTTGGCCAGGCGGCCGGCCTGATCCTCGGGCACCGGGACCGGGACGGCCAGGGCCTGCTCGTGGGATTCGACGGCGTTGTCCAGGTCGCGGGGCCGGCCGGTGATCCGGGACCGCTCCAGCCAGGCGGAGCCGAGGTCGGACAGGTAGTAGGGGCGGTAGGGGTCGCCGGCTGAGGTACGGACAGCGGCGGTCATCAGCCAGATGGCGTCGTCCACGCTGCCCAGGTTGCCGGAACGGGACGCCGCGGCCAGCACGTCGACGGCGTGGTCGTGCAGGTCGGCGTGACTGCGCCCGGCGCCGCCGCTGGCCAGGGCCGAGATGGTCCGGGCCAGCTTCCGGGGGACAGCGCCGGGCGCCACGGAATAGGCTGCCGATAGGAGCTCGGAAGCCTCTAGCCGGGCATCAAGCTGGTCATCTACTGGCAATCTCTGGGCACGCAACCATACAAAGGTGCCGATCAGCACAATAATATTAAGATGTGATCTGATATCCGGATCGTCCGGTAATGACCCGAATGCGGGCCAGCCAATTGCGGCGCGTAGTTCCGCGACCTCATCGAGTGCCCGGGCGTCTATGAGAACGCTGGGATCGCCGGATGCCTGGAACGACGCAAGCCGCTCCTGGATAGCCCGGAAAGCAGGCGCCGTCATCCCCACCCCTGAGGCTTGTGACCGACAGCCGGTCAGTTACCTTTGCGGGCGCGCTTTAAACGCACCTAGACCGACAAGGACTCATAGCCACCCCGATGGCGCCCATCATACCGGCTGCGCGCATCGCCGCAGCTAGGACGGGAATCGGCCGCCGGCGCCAGGGGGGATATATTCCATTTTTTCTATTGGCGCGCCGACGGCGACGCGGCCGCGGACCGATGGCGCCGGACCGGCCCGCCGGCGGGCGCCCTGGCAGCGCGGAACCGATCAGCGACCTGACCGAAAAGCAGGCCAGGGCCACCGCTCGGGGCTGAGCCCGGTCCTGCCGAGGGTGGCCGCGCCAGGCCAGGTCCGCCGGGCGGACCGGCCGGACCAGTCGGGCGGAGCGGCCGGGGCGGACGTACGCGGGCCACCGTGACCGATTTTCGGTGAAATCCGCCGCTATATCAGTCGTGACCGATGACAGGTCAGGCCGCGAGCGGCTCGGGCTGCGTCCCGGTGTGGTGGTCCGGCCGCCGCCGTCGGCTGCTGGCGGGCCGTTTCACTGGCGTTTCAGCGGCGGGTGGCATGGTCTCGACCACGGGCCGAACGGGCCGAGGGGACGGGGGCGACCGGGGTGCGGTGCGTGTTCGACGGGACCAGCGCGTTCCTGGGGCGGATCGACGGGGAGACGCGCTGCGCGTTCTGGGCCGGGGAACCGACCGATCACGGGTTCGACCCGGCCCTGCTGATACCGGCTGACCTGGACCGGACGCCGGCGGCGGCCATCGCCGGGCGGATCGGGTGGGACGAGGTGCAGGTCGATGACTGCTACGCCGGGCCGAACGGCGCGGTCGGCGGGACCACGATCGGGCCGCGCTGGCCGGAGATGCGACTGGCCGGGGCGGTGTACCTGGAGCGCCGGTACGCGGCCTCGCTGCCGCCGGCGCTGCGGCCGCCCTGCCCGCCGGAGGGGGTCGACGGCGAGCGGCACGAGTTCGCGACGGCGCTGTACTGGCCGGGGACGGGCGACCCGCGAGCGGGCAACCGGTATGCCGGGCACACCGCCGAGATCCGGGCCGAGCAGGGGACGCTGGCCCGGGTCGCGGTGTGGCCGCCGGGGCGGTCCGCCGACCCGGCGGCCGACCCGGCGGCGATGTGGATCGACCTGGCGTCGCCGGAGCAGTGCGACGCCGGGCCGGACGGCCTGACCGGGATCGGGACCGGCCCTGGGCCAGGCGCGGGCCGCTGTTCCTGATCAGCGGCCACGTCGGCGGCCAGGTGGACGGGGCGGCCAGACCGGGCCGCCCTGGATGACAACAAGGGCAGGGAGCGCGGATGAGTGACGAACAACAGCTAGACGACGATCGGGCCGGGGCTAAGGCCCAGGCCGAGGCCAGCGCGGTGAGAGGGCCGGGCGGTTCCGGGCGGGGCCGGCTGGCCCGCGCGGCGCTGCTGACCGGGTACGGCGCCGCCGCGGTGGTGACCACCGCGATGATCCAGGGCTGGGAGCCCAAGGTCCCCAAGCTCGTAGGCGACTAGGACCCGGTCAGCGGTGCCGTCGCTGAATGTCGCCTCGCCCGACTGCGGGGCGGCGTTCTTCGCCGGGCGCGCCGCGCGCTGCACCGACCGGCAGCGCGCGGCGTCGCTGGCTGACCTGCGGGCCGTCCTCGACGGCCGGACCCGCGACGCACCGCCAGGGCCGGTGACGCTTGACCTCATCGGCCATTCCACCCGCGGGCACCGCCTGCTGCGCCTGGGCCGGACGCCGGTGGACATGCTCGACCCGGTGGTGGCCGGGTTCTTCCGGGAGCTGGCCGGGGACGGGACGCTGGCCCGGAACGCGGTGACCGCGGTCCGGCTGATCGGCTGCGAGACCGCCGTGACCGACGCGGGGCAGCGGACGATGCGGATGCTGGCCAGGTCGATCGGGGTCCCCGTGTACGGGACCCTGGTCCCGCTGCTCAAGAGCCATTTCAGCGCGGACGGCTTCGACCCGGCGTTCACCGGCGTCCTGACCGTGGCCAGGTCTCCGCGCTGCACTATCCCCTGAGGGGCCGGCTCGTATCCCCGAAAAAGGGGTGGTCGCACCCCCGCTTTCGGGCCGGGATTGACCTACAATGGTCGCGTCTGCATTTGTTAACGTGGATGATTGTGACAAGCAGGTTAACGTGCGGGTACACGGGGAGTGCTCGGCCGGTGATGCGAACGCATGACACCTTCACCTCACCGTTAACTAAGTGATCATCTGGTGGGGCCGGAAAGCGGACAACGGGGCTGCAACAGGCTCAGGTCGGCGAGCAGCGAGTAGCTCGGCATACCGTCTGCCTGCTTATTTGCGATGCAGCAAAACTCCGGAGCGTTGTCAATCCCCGGCGACGGTAAGATCCCGGACGCCGCTAAATATTTGGAACCAATAAAGCGGGCTTGTATCCTAACCGGGTCGCTCAATCCATGAAAGGACGCCAGCAAGAGTGGACAATTACGGCAATCCGGAACGTGAGCCGCTGGACCTGGTGCTGTCCGCGGTCGCCCCGGTTGAAGCAGCAGTTGCCCAGACCGTCAGCGCCCACCCGGCCGTTGCCAACGCCAGACGTCCCGCGCCTGCGGGCCTGCCCGCGGCACTGGCATTATCAGCGTCCCGCGGCGCTGGCATCCAGATGCGGCAGCGCCGGCCAGCCGGCGCGTGGCTGCTGGCCCTGGCCACGCTGGGCGGCTACGGCCTGGTGTACTGGTACAAGATTCATTGCGAGCTACGGGACTTCGACCGTCGGCGGCACGTGAGCCCCGGTTTTGAGCTGCTGTCCATATCGCTGCTGGCCTGGACGATTATCTTGCCGTTCATGTCGATTGGCGCGCTGGCCGGGAAGATCCGCCTGGCCCAGACGGCGGCCGGCCTGCCGCAGTCGTGCTCCGGGCGGACGGGAATCCTGCGGGCACTGCTATTCGGCACCCACATGATCTACTACCAGCGCAAGCTCAACGAGATCATTCACGTGAGCCCCGTGCCACGCGGAGAGCGCGTCCTGCTGAAGGTCTGAGGAACCCGCGGCGCCACCGCCGCCGCCGGGCCTGGTCTCCCGCTCAATTAAGGCTGGCCCAAACCCGGAAAAGACGCCATCCTGTTCGCAGGGGGCGCCGAGACGCCGCCCGACGGAGGGCGAGATGGCGACACAGCCCCGGACCGCGGTCGCGGACCCGGAAAGCACCCTGCTATCCCACATCGACGCCAGCGAGGCGGCGCTGCGGGCGGCGGACGCGGGTGCCTGAGAACGGTGTCCCTGAGATAAGGGGCCGGCCGACGCCACGGTGGTGCCGCGCTATGGCGGCCCGGCCACGTTCGCCCGGCTGCCCCGGCTGGACGAGGTGGACCGGGCCGACGCGGCCGTGCTGGGCGTGCCGTTCGACAGCGGGGTGAGCTACCGGCCCGGCGCGCGGTTCGGCCCGGCCCACATCCGGGAGTCCTCCCGGCTGCTCCGGCCGTGGAACCCGGCGCTGGGCGCGGCGCCGTTCGCCGCCCAGCAGGTAGCCGACGCGGGCGACCTGGCGGTCAATCCGTTCAGCATCGACGAGGCCATCGCCCAGATCGAGGCCGGCGCCCGCGACCTGGCCGAGCGGGTCCCGTTCACGCTCGCGCTGGGGGGCGACCATACGGTGGCGCTGCCGTTTCTCCGCGTGGTGGCCGGGCGGCACGGGCCGGTCGCCGTGGTGCACTTCGACGCCCACCTGGATACCTGGGACACCTACTTCGGCGCGGCCTACACGCACGGGACGCCGTTCCGGCGGGCGGCCGAGGAGGGGCTGCTGGACCCGTCGGGCGGCCTGCACGTCGGCATCCGCGGGCCGTTGTACGAGGCGGATGACCTGCGCCGGGACAGCGATCTGGGATTCCAGGTGGTGTCGGCGCCGGAACTGGAGGACCTGCGGGTGTCCGGGCTGGCCGAGCGGATCCGGGACCGGGTCGGGGACCGGCCGGTGTATGTCTCGGTGGACATCGACGTGCTCGACCCGGCGCACGCGCCGGGCACCGGCACGCCCGAGGCCGGCGGCCTGACCAGCCGGGAACTGCTGGCCGCGCTGCGGTCGTTCGCCGGGCTGAACCTGGTCGGCGCGGACATCGTGGAGGTGGCGCCCGCCTATGACCATGCCCAGATCACCGGCATCGCGGCCGCCCACGCCGGCTTCGAGCTGCTGTCCGCGCTGGCGGCGGGACGGCGCGCCGGGGGCTGACGGTCCGGCGCTGACTGGCCGGTCAAGCCTTCCGTCCCATCGGCCCCGCTTGTACCATGCAGGCTGTAATGTGCAGAACGCACGTTCGGGAACTGAAATGGCACGCTGGTGAACGAGACCCTTCTCGTCGTGGAGGACGACTCCTCGATCCGCGAGATCGCCGCGATCGGCCTGGCCGGCGGCGGCTACCGGGTGGCCAGCGCCACCGACGGCCGGGCCGCGCTGGACCTGATCCGCCGCCAGGCGTTCGACGCGGTGATCCTCGACGTGATGCTGCCGGGGCTGGACGGGTTCGCGGTGTGCCGGGAGGTCCGCACGTTCAGCCAGGTGCCGATCCTGATGCTGACCGCCCGCACCGACACGGTCGACGTGGTCCTCGGCCTGGAGTCCGGCGCGGACGACTACCTGACCAAGCCGTTCGAGATGGCCGAGCTGACCGCACGGGTGCGGGCGCTGCTGCGCCGGGCCTCGTTCGCGGCCGGCGCGGCGGTGATCCGGCTCGGCCCGGTGGAGATCGACCCGGCCGCGTTCACCGCCCGCAAGGCCGGCGCCGACCTGGCGCTGACGGCCACGGAATTCCGGCTGCTGCTGGAACTGGCCAGCCGGCCGGGCCAGGTGTTCACCCGGGAACTGCTGCTCCAGCGGGTCTGGGACTACGCCTACCCGGGCGACGGGCACCTGGTCGACGTGGCGGTCGGCCGGCTGCGAGCCAAGGTGGAGGACGACCCGGCCCGGCCTCGGCTGATCCGGACGGTTCGCGGGGTGGGCTACCGCGCGGACTCCGGCGGGCGGGGCTGACCCGGTGCGCCGTCGGCTGGGGATCCGGGGTCGCCTGGTGGTGGCGTTCATCCTGATAGCGGGGATCTCGGCAGGCGCGCTGGCGCTGGGCAGCTACCTCCTGGTCCGGGATGCCCGGCTGGACGGATCGCTGGACCTGGCCCGCGAGCGGGCCCGGACCGACCTGCGGCTGGCCACGGGGATCACCGCCCGCGAGGTCACGCCGGGGGGATTCCTGCAGGGATATGAGCAGAGCGGCGCGCACGCGGTGCTGACCTTCCCGGGACGGCCGGCGGTGGCGTCGGACCCGGCGGTGAACCCGGCGCTGCCCGGCTCGCTCCGCGCGCTGGTCCGGGCCGGGCAGCTGGGGTACGCGCGGCTGACCGTGGGCGGGGCGCCGTACCTGGTGGTCGGCGGGAAGGTGCCGCGGTCGACGGGCTCGCTGTACCTGTTCTTCCCGGAGAGCGCCATCGCCTCCTACCTGGACCAGCT
This sequence comes from uncultured Actinomycetota bacterium, assembly GCA_963731085.1. Lineage (GTDB taxonomy): Bacteria > Actinomycetota > Actinomycetes > Streptosporangiales > Streptosporangiaceae > DASUBV01. Next base: position 190,043 of record CAVSUF010000012.1, on the reverse strand, counting down.
GGGCACGGTGCTGCTGGCCGCGTGGCTGGCGGTCCTGGCGGCGGCCGGGCTGACCGGGCGGCTGCTGGCCCGGCGCACGCTGGAGCCGGTGGCCCGGGCCAGCGCGGCGGCCCGGTCGATGGCCGGCGGGCAGCTAGCCACCCGGCTGCCGGTGCTGGGCACCGACGAGTTCGGCGACTGGGCGGCCAGCTTCAACGAGATGGCCGACGTGGTCCAGCGGCAGATCGCCGCGCTGTCGGCGGCCCAGTCCCGGGAGCGGCAGTTCACCTCCGACGTGGCCCATGAGCTGCGCACACCGCTGACCGCGCTGGTCGCGGAGGCGTCGGTGCTGCGGGACAAGCTGGCCCGGATGCCGCCCGACGCGCGCCGCCCGACCGAGCTGATGATCTGGGACGTGACCCGGCTGCGGACGCTGGTCGAGGAGCTGACGGAGGTCTCGCGGCTGGACGCCGGGATCGAGCCGGTATCACCGGCGCTGGTCGGCGTGCGGTCGGCGGTGCGGGCCATCCTGGCGTCGCGGGGGTGGGCCGGGCAGGTGGTGTTCGAGGGGCAGGACGCTTCCGTCCGGACCGACCCGCGGCGGCTGGAGCGGATCCTGGCCAACCTCATCGGCAACGCGGTGGAGCACGGCGGGGGGCACGGGGTCCGGGTGACGTGCGGCCCGGCTGGCGACAGCGGCGGCGGGGTGGTTGTCGAGGTTTCCGACGCCGGGCCGGGGATCGCGCCGGAGCACCTGCCGCATGTGTTCGAGCGGTTCTATAAGGCCGACTCCTCGCGGTCGGCGGCGGGGAGCGGGCTGGGGCTGGCTATCGCGCTGGAGAACGCGCGGCTGCTGGGCGGGGACCTGACCGCCAGCAGCCCGCTGACGCTGGGGGCGCGGTTCCGGCTGACGCTGCCAGGGACTAGCGGGGGCGAGGTGGCAGACGCGGCGGACGCGGCGGAGGTCCGGGCGCGGCGGATGTGAGCGCTCATGTGAGCGAATGGTGAGGTTTTCGTGAGGTTGTGGTGCCGGGCGGGGCGGATCGTGGAGCCAGGGCGTCAGGGAAGGGGCTTCACATGAAACGGGGCGTTCGGGGGCGGGCGGGGTCAGCGCGGGCGGGGCTGGTCACGGTGGTGGTGCTGGCCGGGGTGGCCGCGTGCGGGGCAGCCGGAGCGGGGTCGCTGGGGCCGGCGCCATCGGGGCCGGTGTCGTCTGGGCCGGCGCGGTCTGGCGGCGCGTCTGGGCGGCGGCGGGCGGGGCGGGCTCGCCGGGGGCGGGAGCGGGGACGCGGGCGGGCGGCGCGGGGGCGGGCGGGGCGGCGGCCGGGGTGCTGAGCGTGCAGGTCTGGCTGGTGCGCGGGGGGCAGCTGTTCTCCTCGGCGCGGACGGTGCCCGCGACCGCGGCGGTCGGGCGCGCGGCCATGACCGCGCTGCTGGCCGGGCCGGACGCGGCCGAGCGGGCGGCGGGCGTGACGTCGGCCGTCCCGGCCGGTACCCGGCTGCTGGGGCTGAGCATCGCCGGCGGCACCGCCACGGTCGACCTGAGCCGCGGCTTCGGCCAGGCGGGCAGCACCGCGGCGGCCCGGCTGGCCCAGGTCATCTACACGCTGACGCAGTTCCCGACGGTCAGCCAGGTGCGGTTTGAGATCGGCGGGGTGCCGGTGCAACAGGCCCAGGCCCGCGCCGCGTACGCCTCGTGGCTGCCGCCGATCACCGTGACCGGGCCGCTGATCGGGGCGGCGGTGCGCAGTCCGGTGACGGTGACCGGGACGGCCGACGTGTTCGAGGCGTCGGTCAGCCTGCGGGTGCTGGGACCCGGGGGGAACGAGATCGCCCGCAGCTTCACCACCGCGTCGTGCGGGACGGGGTGCCGGGGCGGGTACACGGCGAGCGTGACGTACGCGGTCAGCCACGCCCAGCGCGGGACGATCGAGGTCTATGAGGTGTCGGCCGCGGACGGGTCCGCGGTCCACGTGCAGTCCATCCCGGTGCGGCTGCTGCCGTTATCCGGCTGAGCGGGAGCGCGCCCGGCTAGCGCGGGCCGGACCTGGTCCCGACGGCGAAGACCGACTGGCCGAACGGGGGCCGGATGCGATGCTCGACGCGCCGCAGCACGGGCACGAAGTACTTGTCGAAGATGGCCACGGGAGCGCCGTTGGTCGGGGTGCGGCGCAGTATCCGGGCCAGCACCAGCCAGGCCAGGCCGCCGATCGGGTTGACGTAGCGCAGGTCGGTGACCTCGAACCCGGCGCCGCGAAGCTGGGCGCCCAGGGCCGCCGTGCGATACCGCCGATAATGGCCGATCTTCCGGTCGAAGTCGCTGTACAGCAGCTCGAAGGCGGGCACCCAGAGGATGACCCGGCCGCCGGGCTTGAGCATGCCCTCGATCTCCTTGAGGGTGCCGTTGTCGTCCTCGATGTGCTCCAGCACGTTGATCAGGATCACCGCGTCGAACGGCCCGCGCTCGGCCGACGCGGTGATCGTGCCCTGGAGGATCTCCACACCCGGCTGGGCCGAGAACCGGTCGCGCAGGATCGTCGTGCACCGCTCGGACAGGTCACTGGCCACCACCCGGCGCGCCTGGCCGGCCAGCAGGTCGGTGAACGTCCCGTGGCCGGCGCCCACCTCCGCGACCTCATCTCCGAGGTGCGGCGTCATCAGGGCGAAGATCCAGGCGGCGTAGTTGGCCGCGTCGTCCATGTTGTCAAGCGTCTCGGCCAGCTCGGCGTCCGCTCCCGCGAAGTCCGCCATCGCGGCCCGGCCGCCCGCCCGTGCTGCCTGCTTCACTGTGCTGCCTGCTTCATCTGAACCACCCTAGGGCCACCCAAAAGCTGATCTCGCGACTATCCCCAAAGATCATGACTGCTGGTCGATATACCCACGAATTACCCATATCGGTACTCATCCGGCACTCCGGGCTGCCAGTCCGTCGCCGCCCGTCATGCCCGCCGGCTCCGCCTCGCTACCGCCGGGGCCGGCTACGCGGCGCCAATCACAATCTGGTATCGCGGCCATTTCCCGTCGCTTAGGCGACCCCGGCGCCTGATTTGCGCTCAATGCCGACTTTGGTGCAAGATCATTTGCCGGCTGCCGCCACACAGCGTCATATTAAGCGACTGGTCCGCCCGGCCCGAGCGCCCCGGGCCGGCGTAGCGGACCGGCGCGCCTCAGTGGATCTTGCAGTGCCGGGACTATGCGCTCGTCGCTGGTGAACCGGCAGCATGGGATGTGCAGAGGGCAATATTCGCGCCGTTCCCGGACTTGAGCGTGGACGGCGGACGCTTCCGTTAAAATCATGCAACATCGGAGTTGATCGTCACCCGGCCGCTCCATAGTTAGCGTGGGCGACTGCCCTCACCCCGCCATTTGCAAGGACCCTGATGACTGATCTGGCCCAGCGCGACCAGCGCCGGGACGAGCGGCGGCGCGGTACCCGGTCCGCCCCTCCGGCGGGCGGCATTCAGGCACTGCACCTGCGGATGGCGGTCCTCCCGGCGGCGGCGGTGGCGGTGGTGGGCGCGGCGACGGTCACGTTCGTCCTCGTCAGCGGCCACACGGGGATGACCCCGGTGGTGCTGGTGGCGGCCATCGCGCTGATGGTCCTGGCGCTGGCGGCCGCGGCGGGCGGGGCGACCAGCGCCACGCGGCGGGTGCAGCGGCAGGTGACCGCGCTGCGGACGGCCAGCACCCGGGCGCAGGACGACCTGCGGGCACTGGCCGAGCGCGCGCAGCGCGGCGAGGCGTCTGCCGTGCTGCCCGAGCCCGAGCCTGAGCCCGAGCCCGCGCCGGCCGGCGCCGGTGACTCGTTCGCCCTGCTGGCCGGTGACCTGCAGCGGGAGCGGCATGCCGCCCAGCAGGCCGTGGTGGCCAGCGCGGGCCGCGACGCCGGCGCGCCGGACCAGCGGGTCGAGGTGTTCGTCAACCTGGCCCGGCGGATGCAGTCGCTGGTGCACCGGGAGATTCAGCTCCTCGATGACCTGGAGAACCAGGTCGAGGACCCGATCCTGCTCAAGGGCCTGTTCACCGTCGATCACCTGGCCACCCGGATGCGCCGCCAGTCCGAGAGCCTGGCCGTGCTCGGCGGCGCGGTCTCCCGGCGGCAGTGGAGCCGGCCGGTGACCATGCACGAGGTGCTGCGGGCCGCGGTGGCCGAGGTCGAGCAGTACTCCCGGGTCAAGGTGGTCCCGCCGATCGAGGGCACGCTGCTGGGCAGCGCGGTCGCGGACGTCATCCACCTCGTGGCCGAGCTCATCGAGAACGCGACCAAGTTTTCGGCGCCGCACACCCAGGCCCTGGTCCGCGCCCAGGCCGTCACCGCCGGGCTGGTCATCGAGGTCGAGGATCGCGGCCTGGGCATGGTGCCCGCCGACCAGCAGCGGATGAACGATTTGCTGGCCGACCCGACCCAGGTGGACGTAGGCGAGCTGCTGCGGGACGGGCGCATCGGGATGTTCGTGGTAGCCACGCTGGCCCGGCGGCACGGCATCCGGGTGCAGTTGCAGGGCAACATCTACGGCGGCATCCAGGCCGTGGTGGTGCTGCCCCGGGCGCTGATCGAGCCAGTTCCGGTGACGGCCCGGCCGGCCCGGGCGAGCCGGGAGGCGTCGGACTTCGGCTCGCCCCAGCAGCGCGAGCCCCGCGCCGTGCCCGACGTTCCGGGTCCAGGCCGCGCGGTGTCGGGCGGAGCGGTGTCGGGAGGGGTGGCTTCGGGAGGGGTGGCCGCGACGGCCTCCGCGCCGACGGTCTCGCCGGTCACTGGTCCGCCGGCGGCTGAGCCGCCGGTCCCGGTTATCTCGGGCACGATCGTCACTCCTCCGGTCACCCCGGAAGGCAGCTTGTTCGAGCGGCCGGGCACGTCCGGCACCGGGTGGACCACCATGGCCGCCGAAGGCCGGTACGCCCCGGCGGGCCGACCGCCGTGGGCCGCCGCCCCGCCGCCAGCGTCCGCGCCGCCGCCCCCGTCCCGGCCGTCGCCACCATCCCGGCCCGTGCCACCCCCGCCCGCCCAGCCTGCCCCGCCGGCGCAGGCTTCCCGGCAGGCTCAGCCGGCTGGCGCGGGCGCCGGGACACCGCTGGCCGCGCCGCTCGGGCCGCCGCACGGCGAGCGCCCGTCCCTGCCGGTGCGGCACAGCCAGACGCACATGGCGCCGGAACTGCGGGACGGGCAGCGGCCCCGGCGGGACGGCCCGGCCGACGACCACATTCCCGGACTGATGGCCGACTTCCGCCGGGGCATCAGCCGGGCCGCCGAAGAGGACAGCCCGCCCGGGACCGACAGCCCCCGCTAGCGGCCCGCAGCAAAAGGAGTCCACGTCATGGTGAGCGACGTCTACCCAGCCCAGGAATCGGACCTCGGCTGGCTGCTGCGCAGCCTGCTCGAGCGGGTCCCCCATGCCCGCAGCGCCGTGCTGCTGTCGGCGGACGGCCTGACCACGGCGGTGCACGGCATGAGCCACGACGATGCCGATCACCTGTCCGCCATCGCCTCGGGCCTGTTCTCCATCGCCCGCAGCGCCGCTACCAAGTTCGGCGGCAGCGACGGCGTCCGGCAGGTGGTAGCCGAACTGGACGACACGCTGCTGTTCGTGTCCTCGGCCGGGTTCGGCTCGGTGCTGGCCGTGCTGGCCGGCCGGGAAGCGGACGCGGGCGTGCTGGGATACGAGATGTTCCAGCTAGTCAAGAGCGTGCGGCCGTTCCTCGGCACGCAGGTGCGGAACGCGCCGGACGGGCGGACCCGGTAGCGTGACCCGTCCCGCTGATGACTTCTGGCTCGACGGCGACGCCGGGCGGCTGGTCCGCCCGTACACGGTGAGCAACGGCCGGACCAGCGCGAAGAGCAATCTCGACCTGCTGTCCATGGTGATGTCCACCGGCGGGGTGCCGGTATCCCGGCTGGAGCCCGACCACGCGCAGGCCCTGGCCATCTGCGCCCAGCCCGCCTCGGTGGCCGAGATCGCGGCCCGGCTGCGGCTGCCCGCCATGGTCATCAAGGTCCTGGTGTCGGACCTGCTGGAGTGCGGCGCGGTGACCACCCGGCAGCCGCACGCGATCACCGGGCCGGGCGACCGGATCATCCTGGAGCGGGTGCTGGATGCACTGCAGCGACGACTCTGACCAGGCCCCGGCCGCGATCAAGCTGCTGGTGGCGGGCGGGTTCGGGGTCGGGAAGACCACGTTCGTGGCCACGGTGAGCGAGATCGAGCCGCTGACTACCGAGGAGATCATCACCACTGCCAGCGTGGGAATCGACAGCCTGGACGGGGTCGAGGAGAAGTCGACCACCACGGTGGCGTTCGACTTCGGCCGGATCACCCTCAACCCCAGCCTGGTGCTGTACCTGTTCGGGGTGCCGGGCCAGGACCGGTTCTGGTTCATGTGGGATGAGCTGTGCACGGGCGCGCTGGGCGCGATCGTGCTGGCCGACACCCGGCGGCTGGACGACTGCTTCGCGGCGGTGGACTTCTTCGAGGACCGCGACCTGACGTTCGTCGTGGCGGTGAATGAGTTCGACGACGCCTACCAGTACGCGCCGGAGGAGATCCGGGCCGCGCTCGGCCTGCGGCCCGGCGTCCCGGTCACCATCTGCGACGCCCGCGACCCGCAGTCGGCCACCGCCGTCCTGGTTACCCTGATCCAGCATCTGGTGTCGGTCACCCCGCCGCTGCCCGCCTGACACACGAGCCCATGACGTCGCCCGCCCTCATCCCCGCACGCCCGAACCCGGAGTCCGCATGATGTACGAGCCAGCAGGACACCTGCTGATTCCCGTCGATACCGAGGCGCCGCAGCGGGTGCTGCGACTGCGCGAACTGGGCCTGGGCCATGCCCCGGACCCGGAGTTCGACGAGTTCGCGCGGACGTTAGCGATATCCGCCAGCGCCCCGTTCGCCATCGTTAACTTCATAGATGAGGAACGCCAGTACTTCGCCGGCCTGTACCAGGACGGGACGAGCCCAGACGGGAGGGGCACGGACGGGAGAGGCCCGAGCGGGACGGCCCGGACTGGCGGGACCCGGACTGGCGGGGGCTGCCGGAGGCGAGCCGGACCATGCCGCGCGACCACGGCTGGTGCCCGCACGTGGTGGTCCGGCGCCTGCCCTTGATCCTGGACGACGTCCGCGAGTACCCGCGCTTCGCCGGCAACCCGCTGGTGGACGAGATCGGCATCCGGTCCTACGCCGGCGCCCCGCTGATCGACCGGACCGGCATCGCCCTGGGCACCGTCTGCGTTGTCGACCGCGAACCGCGCCCGTGGGGCCGGGCCGGGCTGGATTTCATCAAGGCCCGGGCGGCGGACCTGGTCGAGCGCATCCACCAGCGGGAGACGGTCAGCTAGCGCTGCCGGCGATGGCACTGCTGGCGATAGCACTGCTGGCGATGGCACTGCTGGCGATAGCACTGCTGGCGATGGCGCTGCTGGCGACAATAGGGGCGCGCGACCGGCGGGGCTGATGGGATAGGGGCATGCGGATAGCGACGTGGAACGTGAACTCGGTGCTGGCCCGGCTGCCCCGGCTGACGGAGTGGCTGGCCGACTCGGCCCCCGACGTGGTGTGCCTGCAGGAGACCAAGGTCGGGCCGGACGCGTTCCCGGCGGCGGAGGTCACCTCGCTGGGCTATGAGGTGGCCCAGCACGGCGAGGGCCGGTGGAACGGCGTGGCCATCCTGTCCCGGGTCGGGCTAGCCGACGTGGCGCCCGGGCTGCCGGGCGACCCCGGCTTCCCTGACCCCGGCACGCTGGAGGCCCGGTCGATCGCCGCCACCTGCGGCCCGGTCCGGGTCCGCTCGGTCTACGTGCCCAACGGCCGGACCCCCGATGATCCGCATTACCAGTACAAGCTCCGTTGGCTGGCCGCCCTGCGAGCCGCGGTGGCGGACGACGCGGCGGGGGCGGTGCCGTTCGCCGTAATGGGTGATTTCAACGTGGCGCCCGAGGACGCGGACGTGTGGGACCCGGCCGCGTTCGCCGACTCCACTCATGTCACCCCGGCCGAGCGGGCCGGACTGGCCGCGCTGCGCGAGACCGGGCTGACCGACGTGGTGCCGCGCATCGCCAAGGGGCCGCACCCGTTCACCTACTGGGACTACCGCGGCGGCGCGTTCCACAAGGGCATGGGCATGCGCATTGACCTGGTCTACGCCAACGCCGCGCTGGCCGGGAAGGTGTCCGACGCCTGGGTCGACCGCGAGGCCCGCAAGGGCAAGGGACCGAGCGACCACGCCCCGGTCATCGTCGACACCGGCCTGTAGGCGGCTGGCTGACGGCGGTTCCGGGGCCGAGCGGCGCTGCCTGGCTGTCAGGAGTAGGCCTAGGGGTGGTGGTCTGTGATCCTTAATCGAATAAGAAATCGTCTGGCTGCCTGGAATGTCAGATGGTCCCGATACTCTTATCTGGCAAGGTCCGCTCCCGGCGACGGGGGCGGATGAGCTAGCAGAGCCAGGCAGGAGGTGCCCGGAGGTGACTGATCAGCGTGATCCGCTCGAGGGGCCCGGCGAGCCTGGCTCCCGCCCTGATCGTGCTCCCGGCTCTGGCCCGGGTCCTGCCCCGGGCTCTGGCCCCGTTCCCGGGGTGGGCCCGGGCTCGGGTTCCGGCCCCGGGTCTGCCGCGCCGGGTCTGCCGCCGGCCCCGGGTCTGCCGCCGGCCCTGGGTCTGCCGCCGGCGCCGGGTCTGCCGCCGCCCCGGGGTCTGCCGCCGGCGCCGGGGCGGGTTCCGGGTCGGCGCCGGGCCGTCTCCCGGCTCCGCCGCCGGCCGGGGGTGATGGCCTGGCGTGGTCGTTCGCGCTGGACGCCGACGCGGTGTTCGCGGCGCTGGGCCGCCCGGCGCCGCGGTGGGAGGACGTGGACCAGGACGCGGACCTGGCTGATGAGCTGGCCGCCCGGGACCGGGACGGCGCGCCGGCGCCGGTGAGCGTGGCGGGCGCGGTCGCGGATACGCTGCCGGCCGGGCCGGGCGCTGCCGCGTGGCTGTCCGGGCATGACCCGGCCGGGGTGTCGGATCACGATGCGGTTGCCATGGCGGCGGCGTTCCGGCGGGTGGCGTCGTGGGCGCAGGCCGGGGAGCTGGCCATGGTCGCCCAGATCGCCGCGCGCTCCGCGGCCCGGGACCCGGACTGCGGGTTAGCGGCTGACGGCCGCCCGGCGCATGTCACCCGGGATGCGGCGGCGCAGGTGTCGCTGGAGCTGGTGCTGTCCTCGGCCGGGGCGGAGGCCTGGACGGGCCTGGCCCTGGCCCTGGCCTGGCGGCTGCCCGGCACCGCCGCCGCCCTTGCCGATGGCCGGATCGACCTGGTGCGGGCCCGGATCCTGGCCGAGGCCGTCGCCCCGCTGTCCGATGAGGCCGCCGCGGCGGTGGAGGCCCTGGTGCTGCCCAGGGCCGGGGACCAGACGTACGCGCAGCTGCACGCGGCGGTGCGCCGGGCGGTGATCGCGGCGGACCCGGATGGCGCGGAGCAGCGCCGCCAGGCCGCGGAGCGCCGCGCGAAGGTGGCGCTGTACCCGGACCAGGACTGCACCGCGACGCTGACCGGGACCCGGCTGCCCGCCGCGCACGCCGCGGCGGCGATGGCGCGGCTGTCGGCGCTGGCCCGGGCGATGAAGGCCGCCGGGGCGGGCGGCGGCATCGACCTGCTGCGCGCCCATGCCTACCTGGGCCTGCTGCTCGGGACGCTGCCCCTCATCCCGCCGCCGGCCGACGGGCCGCCGGACGCTGACCCGCCCGGCGGGGACGACGACGACGGCATCCCGCCGCCCGACCAGGACGACGATCCGCCCGACCGCGACCAGGATGACGGCACCCAGCCCCCTCGCCGCCACGACGAGCCTCCCGGCACCGACTGCGGTTCCCCAGGCGCCGATTACAGCGGACCGCCACCCAGCAGCGACGCAGGCTGCCCAGGTACCGACGACGGCCGACCGCCCGGAGGCGACACCGGCTTCACGGGCACCGGACAAGGCGGCGACTGGCCGCCCGGCGGCGAGGGCGGCTGCCCGGGCACCGACCAGGGCGACGGGCCGGCTGGCGAACATGGCGGTGGCACTTCGGGCCGTGATCACCCGGGTCGGCCGCCCGCTCCGGGTGGTGAAGGCCCCGCGCATGCCGGTCAGCACGACCAGCCTCCGGGCAGCGGCGGCGGCTCTCCGGGGGCCGACCAGGACCGCCGGCCGACGGGCGAGCGCAGCGGCGCTGCGGGCGGGGATCGCGGCGAACCGCCGCGCGACCGTCACGGCACAGGCGCCCCGCGCCGCGGCCACCGGGTCCAGCCGCCCGGCTCCGGCCGAGACCGCGCGGCGGCTGCCGACGGGCATGACCCGCCGCCCGCCAGCCCCGGTGACCATCGCCTCCAGCCGAGTACCAGTGAAAGCCGCCCGCCCAGCAGTGAAAGCCGCCTGCCCGGCAGTGACAGCCGCCTGCCCGGCAGTGACCTGCCCTCGGCCGGGCCGTGGACCGACGCCCCGCCCCTCACCGACACCGACCTCCGACCCGACGCCGACAACGGCTGGCACGGCACACCCCCGCCGCTCCCGCCCGGCTACGCCGACTGGGACCCCGACCGCGGCGACCCCCTCGACCACGACCACTACGCCGACCCCGGCATCATCCCGCCCTGGCCACCCGCCCCCACCGCCATCCCGGTCACCTGGGACCTCAGCCCGGCTGCTGCTGGCGCCACCCGCCCCGATCCCACCAGTCCCGATCCCACCAGTCCCGATCCAGCCAACCCCGGCCGAGCTGGCCCGATGCCGGCCGACCCCGGACGGGCCAGTCCCGATCCAGCCAGCCTCGAGCGGGCTGGCCCGATGCCGGCCGACTCCGGCCGGGCCAGTCACGAGCGAGCCGGTGATCAGCTAGCGCGTCCTGGCCCCGCCGATGGCAGGCCGCCGCCCGGCGGCCTGCTGGACCTCACCCTGCCGTGGGTCACGCTCGCTGGCACCGCCGACGCACCCGGGACCCTGGGCCGTGTCGGCCCCATCACGGCCGCCCAGGCCCGTCAGCTCGCCCGCCTCGGCACCCGCAACCACGCAACCCAGTGGCGCGTCATCCTCACCAGCCCGGACGGCACGGCCATCGCCGTCGCCCGCATCCCCCGGACCCGGCTTTCGCCGCGAGCCGCGCCCGCCGGGCCGCTGCCGAGCACCGCCGGGCTGCGACCCGGCAGGACAGCACAAGCCGGCACCGTTCCGGCCGAACCCGCGCCCACCCTCGGCCGGGTCACCGTGATCATGCCCGCCGCCGACCTGGACTCCGCCCCGAACGGTCCTGAACTGACCAGCCCTGGACTGACCAGCCGTCAATTGACCAGCCGTCAATTGACCAGCCTTGAACTGACCGGCTTTCGCGTCCGGATCATCGCCGCCGCGCGCCGCGCCCGCGATGCCGCCCGCCGCCGGGCCGACGCCGACGGCAACGCCCCTGGCGGCTGTGCCCACGGGACCGCCAGCCCGGCTTACCGGCCGCCGACCCGGATCCGTGAGTACGTGGTCGCCCGCGACCAGACCTGCCGCAATCCCCGCTGCCGTCAGCCCGCCTGGCGAGCCGACCTCGACCACACCCGCCCGTATCACCTGGGCGGCCTGACCTGCGGATGCAATCTGGGCGGCGCGTGTCGCTCTGATCACCAGCTCAAGCAGCTGCCCGGCTGGGGCCTTACCCAGCCTGAACCCGGCGTGTTCCAGTGGACCACTCCGGCCGGGCGCATCTACGCCACCCGGCCCGACCCGCACTACACCGGCTAGCCAGGGCTCCGGGGCACCCGGCTAGCCATGCGGTTATGGGGCGCCTGGCGCGTTGCCTGGCGTGGACCGCCGGGCTCGCGTCGCTGTCCGCGACCCTCGCTCGGGGGTAACTGTCGTGACCCGAGGCTGTTGAGGGGCCGTCGCCGGCGGAACGGTGTCAGGCGGTTCTTATGTCCAGAGCTCGTGCAGGTCGCTGACGTCGATGACGGTCGCGTGCCTGGGGAAGATCGTGCTGGTGAGGAACCCATGGGTGTCCGGGTCGGGGTCGGCGCTGGCGTCGTTGAGGACGACGATCTGGTAGTCGCGGTCCATTGCCTCTCGGACGGTGCTGAGCACGACGCCGCTGGTGCTGATTCCGGCCAGGATGAGGGTGGTGACCGCGCGGCGTCGAAGCTGCTGCTCAAGGTCGGTGGTGGTGAACGCGCCCACGCGAGTCTTGCGGACGGTGATGTCCTCCGGCTGCAGGCTGAGACGGTCGTCGATCTGACTGGCCGGGGCGTCGGCGTGCAGGGCAGCGCGACGGTCAGGTGTCACGAGGCGGGCCATGACGCTGGCGGGCGGGATGGCGTCGAAGTCAGAGTCGGTGAAGCCGACGCGGACCCAGCCGATGTGCCCGCCGCGAGCGCGGGCGTCGGCGATGGCTAGGTTGACGCGATCCAGCAGCGCCGGGGCGTCAGGCAGGCGGCTTACGAGGCCGGCCTGGTAGTCCATGACCAGCAGCGCGGTGCGGGCCGGGTCGAGGTTTAGCTGGTCCGTCATCGTGACGGCTAGCGGGCGTGCTCGTCGGGCTTGCGGCCGCGCTGGGCTGGCTCGCGGCTGGGTGGCTGGCGGGGCCGGGGGCGGGGCGGCATCGGCGGGATGTCCCGGATCTGGGTGCCGCCGGGGCCAACCCGGACGTCCTCGCCGTAGTGATTCAGGTCGATGTGCGCCTCGGCGTTGCAGGTGTAACGGGCCTGGTCGGGGGTGATCGCGACGTTCAGGTGGGCGCCCTGGAAGACCAGGTTGAACGTCAGCGAGCGGAGCGCGCCGGGCAGCCGGGGACGGAACGACAGCCGGCCGTCGGTGTCCCGCAGCCCGCCGAAGCCGGCCACCGCGACCAGCCACGCGCCGGCCAGCGAGGCGATGTGCAGGCCGTCGGCGGTGTTGTGCTCCAGGTCGTCCAGGTCCATCAGCGCGGCCTCGCCCCAGTAGTCGTAGGCGAGGTCCAGGTGGCCGGTCTCGGCGGCCATGATGGCCTGCACGCAGGCCGACAGGGACGAGTCCCGGACGGTCAGCGGCTCGTAGTACTCGAAGTCGCGCTGCTTGTCCTCGTCGGAGAACTCGTGGCCGGCCCGGTACAGCGCCAGCACCAGGTCGGCCTGCTTGACCACCTGCTTGCGGTACAGATCGAAGTACGGGAAGTTCAGCAGCAGCGGGTACTGCGAGGCGTCGGTGCCGTCGAAGTCCCAGACGGCGTGGGCGGTGAAGTCGTCGGCCTGGGGGTGTACCCGCAGGCGCTGGTCGTAGGGCAGCCGCATGTGCTCGGCGGCCCGCTGCCACTCCTCGATCTCGTCGTCGGTGGCGTCCCAGTGGCTCCGGTCGGTGTGCGGGGCGCTCAGCGCGGCCACGGCGGCGAGCAGGTTCCGCTTGGCCATCATGTTGGTGTAGACGTTGTTGTCGGCGATCGCGCTGTACTCGTCCGGGCCGGTCACGCCGTCGATGCGGAACTCCCCGACGGCGTCGAAGTAGCCCAGCGAGCACCACAGCCGGGCGGACTCGATGAGCAGGTCGGTGCCGAACCGGCGGGCGAAGTCATCGTTACCCGCGACGAACTGGAACCGGGCCACGGCGTCGGCCACGTCGGCGGTCACGTGGAACGCGCCGGTCCCGGCCGGCCAGTAGGCCGAGCACTCCTCGCCGGCGATGGTCCGCCACGGGAACGCCGCGCCCCGCAGGGCAAGCTGGGCGGCCCGGTCCCGGGCCTGGGGCAGGATCGAGTGCCGCCACTTGAGCGCGTCGGACGCCGCCGACGGCACGGTGTAGGTCAGCACCGGCAGCACGTAGCTCTCGGTGTCCCAGAACGCGTGGCCGTCGTAGCCGGGCCCGGTCAGGCCCTTGGCCGGGATGGCCCGGCCCTCGGCGCGCGCACCGGCCTGCAGGATCTGGAAGACGCCGAACCGGACCGCCTGCTGGATCTCCGGGTCACCGTCGACATGCACGTCGGCGTGCTCCCAGAAGTCGTCCAGGTAGGCCCGCTGCTCGGCGAGCATGCCGTCCCAGCCGGTGTGCCGGGCGGCGGCCAGGGCGGCGGCCACCTGATCGCGCAGGGCGGGCACCGAGCGCTCCCCGGACCAGCCGTAGGCGACCAGCTTGACCAGGCGCAGCTTCTGGCCGGGGGCGAGCGAGGCGATGACCGTGACCCGGGAGGAGTCCTCGTAGGTCTCGGTCTCGATCTCCCAGCCCTCGGGCGCCTCGCACAGGTGGGTCATGGCCGCGGCCAGGCGCAGATTGCTGGCCCGGGTCTGGTGCGCCAGGTAGCCCTGAACCCCGGAGCAACGGTGCTCGACCGGCGCCAGCGGACTGCTCAGCATCGCCGCCACCCGCGGGTCCTTGCTGGTCACCGGCAGGTCCTCGTTGGACACCAGTTCCGACTGGACCACCACCCGGGCCGGGCGGTCGAGCACCTCGACGACGTACTCGATGGCCATCACGGCCCGCTGCACCAGCGACACCATCCGGGTGCTGCGGACCCGGATGCCGCGGTGCCCTGGCGAGCGCCACTCGACCTGCCGGTGCAGCAGGCCGGCCCGGAAGTCGAGCGTCCGCTCATGGTGAATGACACGGCCGTAGCGCAGGTCGAACAGTTCGTCATCGACCAGGAGCCGGATGATCTTGCCGTTGGTGACGTTGACGACCGTCTGGCCGGCCTCGGGGTAGCCGTACCCGGCCTCGGCGTAGGGCAGCGGCCGGGCCTCGTAGAACCCGTTGAGGTAGGTGCCGGGCAGGCCGTGCGGCTCGCCCTCGTCCAGGTTGCCGCGCACCCCGATGTGCCCGTTGCCGAGGGCGAACACCGACTCGGTCTGAGGCAGCCGGTCCAGGTCCAGGTGGGTCTCGCGGATGGCCCAGTCGTCCTGCTCGAACGCCGGGTGCTGGATCACCGGTCACCGTCCAGCAGGTCGGCCAGGTCGCTGACGACCCGGTCGGCGCCATGCTCGGCCAGCGCCGCGGCCTGGCCGACCCGGTCGACGCCGACCACGAAGCCGAAATGCCCGGCGTGCCCGGCGGCCACCCCGGACAGCGCGTCCTCGAACACCGCCGCGCGGGCCGGCTCGAGGCCGAACTGGCGGGCCGCGTCCAGGTAGGTGTCGGGGGCGGGCTTGCCCGGCAGGTGCCGCTGCGCGATGGTCACGCCGTCGACGCGGATCTCGAAGAACTTGTCCAGGCCGGTGACCTTCAGCACCTGGGCGGTGTTGGCGCTGGACGAGACCACCGCGCGGTGCAGGCCGGCCGCCTGCACGGCCTCCAGGTAGCGGACCGAGCCGTCGTAGACCTCGACGCCGTCGTCATGGATCCGCTGCAGCAGGATGGCGTTCTTGCGGTTGCCCAGGCCGTAGATGGTCTGGGCGTCGGGCGGGTCGTCGGGCTGGCCGTCGGGCAGGGTGATGCCCCGCGAGGCCAGGAAGTCCCGCACCCCGTCCTCGCGCGGCTTCCCGTCGACGTACTCGTCGTAGTCATCGTGGGTGTCGAACGGGCGGAAGTCGCCGCCGCCCGCCCGCTCCCGCAGGAAGCCGTCGAACATCTGCGTCCACGCCGCGGCGTGCACCGCGGCCGTCTTGGTCAGGACACCGTCCAGGTCGAACAGGCACGCCTGGATGCCCTCGGGGAGTCCTAGCATGGCCCCCAGTCTGCCACCCGCGCGTGAACGGACCCCGCCCGAGACATGAACGCCCGCAAAGCCGGACCTGGCCCCGGCTGTGACATGCTGGCGGCTCTATGGACAATGCCGCCGACTCGACTGCCTCAGCCGCCCCAGTGGCGGTCACGGTGGTCGGCATCGGCGAGGACGGCTGGGACGGGCTGGGCGGGGCGGCCCGGGCGGCGCTGCGGGACGCCGCGCTGATCGTCGGCAGCGCCCGGCAGCTCGCCCTGCTGCCAGGGCCGGCCGACCTGGCGGTACCGCGCGCGCCGCTGCCGTCGCCGCTGCTGGAGCACCTGGACGGCCTGGTCCGCGACCATCCCGGGCTGTGCCTGCTGGCCAGCGGGGACCCGATGCTGCACGGGATCGGCGCGACGCTGGCCCGGCGGCTGCCGCCCGGCCGCCTGCGGGTGCTGCCCGCGCCCTCCAGCGTGGCGCTGGCCTGCGCCCGGCTGGGCTGGCCGGAACAGGACACCGAGGTGATCAGCCTGGTGGCGGCGCCGCCGGCGGCGGCCCTGGCCGGGCTGGCCCCCGGCGCCCGGCTGATCCTGCTGGGCCGGGATGGCGGCACCCCCGGCGCGGTGGCGGGGCTGCTGGCCGACGCCGGCTGGGGCGACAGCGAGGTGACCGTGCTGGAGCGCCTGGGCGGCCCGGCCGAGCGGGTGCGCGGCCCCTGGCGCGCGGCCGACCTGGCGGCGGGCGAGACGGCGGCGGGCGAGACGGCGGCGGGCAGCGCGGGGCCGGGCGCGGGGACGCTGGGCGGGTTCGCGGACCTGTGCGTGCTGGGCGTTCTAGCCCGGGCTGGCGCCGGCGCGGTGGCGGCTGGGCGGCTGCCGGGGCTGGCCGACGCGGCGTTCGAGACCGACGGCCAGGTGACCCGGCGGGAACTGCGGGTACTGGCGCTGGCCGCGCTGCGGCCCGGGCCGGGCGACCTGCTGTGGGACGTCGGGGCGGGCAGCGGCAGCATCGGGATCGAGTGGCTGCGGGCGCAGCCGCGAGCGCTGGCGGTGGCCGTCGAGGCGCGGGCCGACCGGGCTGAGCGGGCGCGGCGCAACGCGACCGCGCTGGGCGTGCCGGGGCTGCGGGTGGTACACGGCCGCGCGCCGGCGGCGCTGGGCGGGCTGCCCGCGCCGGACGCGGTGTTCATCGGCGGCGGGCTCAGCGCGCCGGGGCTGCTGGCGGCGTGCTGGGAAGCGCTGGCGCCGGGCGGGCGGCTGGTGGCCCACGCGGTGACGGTGGAGTCCGAGGCGGTGCTGCACGGCTGGCAGCGCGAGCACGGCGGGGCGCTGACCCGGACGGCGGTCAGCTACCTGGAGCCGCTGGGCGGCTTCACTACCTGGCGGCCAGCCCTGCCGGTGGTGCAGTGGCAGGTGAGCCGGGCATGACCGGGCACGTCGCGGGCGCCGGGTCGGCGGCCGCCGCGCTGCCGGTGGTGCAGTGGCAGGTGAGCCGGGCATGACCGTGCACTTCGTGGGGGCCGGGCCGGGGGCGGCCGACTTGCTGACGGTGCGGGCGGCGCGGCTGATCGAGACCGCGCCGGTGATCCTGTACGCGGGCAGCCTGGTGCCGCCCGCCGTGCTGGCCGGGGCGCGGGGGGACGCCCGGCTGGTCGATACGGCGGCGCTGGACCTGGACGCGATCACCGGTGAGCTGGTAGCGGCGGACCGGGCCGGGCTGGACGTGGTGCGCCTGCACAGCGGAGACCCGTCGGTGTTCAGCGCGGTGGCCGAGCAGGCCCGGCGGCTGGACGCGGCCGGGGTGAGCTGGCAGGTGGTGCCGGGGGTGCCGGCGTTCGCCGCGGCGGCGGCCGCGCTGCGGCAGGAGCTGACGCTGCCGGGCGTGGGCCAGACGGTGGTGCTGACCCGCACCGCGGCCCGGGCCACGCCGATGCCGCCGGGCGAGGACCTGGCCGCGCTGGCCGCGACCGGGTGCACGCTGGTCCTGCACCTGGCGGTCCAGAACATCGACCAGGTCAGCCGGGACCTGCTGCCGCACTACGGGCCGGACTGCCCGGCGGCGGTGGTGGCCCGCGCTAGCTGGCCCGATGAGCTGGTGCTCCGCTGCGCGCTGGGCGACCTGGCCGAGCAGGTCCGGGCCGCGGGATCCGGCGGACCGCGGTCATCGTCGTCGGCCGGGTGCTGGCGCAGGGGTCATTCCGCGACAGCCACCTTTACTCTGCGAGCCGTGACCGGGTGAGGGAACAGCGTTCATGAGAAAAATCAGCGTGGTGGGGATCGGCTCCGGCAATCCGGAACACGTCACGGTCCAGGCGATCAATGTGCTCAACACGGTGGACGTCGTGTTCGTGGTCGACAAGGGCGAGGACAAGCGGGAACTGGCCGACCTGCGCCGGGAGATCTGCGACCGCTACATCACCGGCCGGGACTACCGGATCGTCGCCGCCGCCGACCCCGAGCGGGACCGGACCGCCGACGCGTACCAGGCCGCGGTGGCCGACTGGCGCGGGCGGCGGGCCGACATCTACGAGCGGCTCATCGCCGGCGAGCTGGGCACGCAGGGCCACGGGGCGTTCCTGGCCTGGGGCGACCCGGCCATCTACGACAGCACGGTGCACGTGCTGAACGAGGTCCAGGCGCGCGGCACGGTGGCGTTCGACCTGCGAGTGATCCCCGGCATCAGCAGCATCCAGGCGCTGGCCGCGCGGCACCGGGTGAGCCTGACCCGGACCGGCCGGCCGGTGCACCTGACCACCGGGCGGCTGCTGGCGGGCGGGTTCCCGGAGAACGCCGACGACGTGGTGGTCATGCTCGACGCGGGCTGCGCGTTCACCGCGCTGGACGACGAGGGCCTGGAGATCTACTGGGGGGCCTACGTGGGCAGCGACAACGAGATCCTGATCTCCGGGCCGGCCAGCGAGGTCGGGCCGCTGATCGTGGCCGCGCGGGAGGCGGCCCGGCGGCAGCACGGCTGGATCATGGACAGCTACCTGCTGCGGCGGGGCGCGGACCGGCCGTGACCCCGGCAGTACAGCCGGACCCGGGGCCACGGGCGGGCGTGCTGATCCTGGGCGGCACGAGCGAGGCCCGGGACCTGGCCGGGCGGCTGGTCGCGGCCGGGACCGCCGGGGTGGTGTCGTCGCTGGCCGGGCGGGTCAGCGACCCGGCGCGGCCGGCCGGGGACGTGCGCATCGGCGGGTTCGGCGGGACGGCCGGGCTGGCCGCCTGGCTGGGCCGCCGCCGGCCGGCCGTGGTGGTAGACGCCACCCACCCGTACGCGGCGACGATGAGCGCGCACGCGGTGGCGGCCTGCGCGCTGGCGCCGACGCCGCTGCTCGGCGTGGTCCGGCCGCCGTGGACGGCCGGGCCGGGCGATGACTGGCACGCGGCGGGCTCGCTGGCCGAGGCGGCGGCGCTGGCGGCGGCGCTGGGGCGGCGCGTGTTCGTGACCACGGGACGGCAGGGCCTGGCCGGGTTCGCCGCGCACGGCGACCTGTTCTGCCTGATCCGGTGCGTGGACCCGCCAGCCGGCGACCTGCCCGCCGCGCGGGAGGTGATCCTGGCCCGGGGGCCGTACGACGCCGCCGCCGAGCTAGCGCTGATGCGGGCGCACGGGATCGACGTGCTGGTGACCAAGAACAGCGGCGGCGCGCTGACCGCCGGGAAGCTGGCCGCGGCCCGGCGGCTGGGCATCCCGGTGGTCATGGTGCGCCTGGCCGCCGCCGCCGGACTACCCGCTGACCTGCCCGTCAGCGCAGGTGGCGGCCCGGATGGTGACCGCCCACTGGGTGAGCAGGCACGGCCGGCGGTAAGTCGCCCAGCGCGACGCAGCCGGGGTGGTCGCGGGCGTCGCCGTCGGTGGTGATGCCGCAGTGAGCGAACACGTCGGTGCGCAGCCAGCGCCTTACCGCCGGGGTGGCCGGGTCGACCGGGCCGGGCGGCGGGCCGGGTGCCCGGGCATCGCCGAACAGCACCGCCGTGGTGGTGGCCCGGGAAACGGCCAGCAGCAGTTCCGGCAGGGTGGCGGCGCCGGCCCCGGCGACCAGGACCACGTCGTAGCGGCTGCCGCGCAGCACCGGGCTGGTGCACAGGCAGGCCAGGGTGGTGGCGGTGATCCGGGACCGGCGGACGATGCCGGCTTCCTCGGCCTCGCGGTGGTGATGGTCGAACCGCTGCTGGAGCCGGGCATGCTCGCGCTCGAGGCGGGCCCGGTCCGGCTGCGCGGCCGCGATCCGGGCCGTCAGCGCGGCGGCCAGCTCGGCCACGGTGAGCATCTCCCGGGCGGCCGGGTCGGCCACCAGCGCGCGCTGCTCGGCGGTGGGCGCGGGGGTGTCCCGGGCCGAATCCAGTTCCTGCTGCCGGCTGCCCAGCAGGTCCTCGGCCAGGGCCAGGTCATCGGCGGCCTGGTTGACCCGGTGCCGGGCGGTGGCCAGGGCCTCGTCGGCCGCGTCGAAGTCCGCGCGGCTGCACCCGGCCTGCGCCGACAGGCCGCTGAGATGGACCGCCGCCGCCTTCTGGCGCTGGTCGCAGTAGCCGACGGTAGCGGCGGCCAGCGTGGCCAGGCGGTCCGCCTCGGCCCGGGCCGCGTCCCGCTCGGCTCGCAGCCGGCGGGTCATCACCCGCAGCACGGCGCCGGCCTCCAGCCGGGCCACCTTGCGGCTGATCCGGGCCGCCTCGTGCCCGGCGGCCAGCGCCCGGGCACTGAGCTCGGCCGCGACCGCCTGCTCCTCATCCAGGTCGGCCTGGATCTGGTCCATCTCGGCCAGCACCGTCCGGGCCGCCTCCAGCCGGGCCACCCGGCGCTGGGCCTCGTCGTGCTCCCGGCGGCGCTGCTCGGCCTCGCGCTCCCGGCGCCGCACGTGCGCCCCGGCGGTAGCCACGGCCCGGGCCAGGCCGGGGATGGCCGCCGCGGCGGCCAGGCGGTGCTCGGCCTGGCGGTACTGCGCCGGGTCGAACCCGGCCACCGCCTCCTGCAGCCGGGCCAGGTCGTCGGCCTCCTCGCGCATCACCACCAGGCGCCGCTCGATGGCCTGGCGGCGCTCCTCGTCGTCCGGCACCTGCTCGCGGACCAGGTGCGGCAGGCACGCCTCGGGATGACGGAGCATGCCGGGATGCTGGGGCGTGCCCACCCGCACGGCCGCGCCGGCGTGGTGATGGCCCGCCGCGATCACGCTGAGCAGCGCGCTGTCGGCGTCCCGGCCGGACGCGGTGGCCAGCAGCACCCGGCGGCCGTCGGCCAGCAGCGCGGCGGCCGCGGCGGCCAGCACCGGGGCCACGGCGGCGGGCGGCCCGCGCACCAGCCGGACGCCGGGGGCCAGGCACGCCGCGCGGGCCTGCTCCCGGGCCGACCTGAGGGAGACGGGCGGGTCCAGGCTGAGCCCGTCGGCGAGGCCCGGTTCCGGGCCGGGCGCCGGCAGCGGGGTCAGCCGGGCCGCGGCCAGGTCGGCGGCCAGGCCGTCCGGGGGCAGGGCGGCGATGGCCTCGCGCAGCCGGGCCGGGAGGTAGGAGCCAGGCAGCCGGTCCTGCCACAGGTGCGCGTCGGCCAGGCCGGCGAACTCGGCCACGCGGACCCGCAGCACGGTGCCGACCGCCGCCGCCTCCATGACCGGGTAGAACGGCCCGGCGGCCGGGCCATCCCGGCCGGATAACCGGAAGCCCTCGGCCTGATCCAGGTTCACGGACGCGTCGCGGACCGCCCACCAGCCCGGACGGCCGGTCGGCTCGGCCGGGCCGACGCAGGTGAGCCGCGGCACCTGGGCCGGGCCGCCCGCCGCCCGGACCCAGTCATCCAGCGCGCGGCCGATCTCCTCGCGCCAGTCCGGCACGGCCCAGTCCCCCGTCGCGTCGCGGTGCATCTCGGTGGATTTTACGTTCCGGCCCGCCCGCCGGACACCGCCACATTCCGGCCGGGCACCACCGACCGGGAGAAAAGGCAGCTAGGCGCCGCCCACCACGGCCAGCAGGAAGCCGTCCCAGCCCTTGGCCCCGACCGTCTGCACGGCGGTGGCGTCGACGCCGGGCGCACCGGACAGGTACTCCAGCAGGGCGCGACTGCCGCGCGCGCCGGGGTCGCCGGAGGCGGCGTCCGGGTCCAGCACGCCGCCGAACCGGACCACGTTGTCGACCACGACCATCGCGCCGGGCTGGCACAGCTGGACGGCCCACTTCACGTAGGCCACGTCGTTGTCCTTGTCGGCGTCGATGAACGCGAAGCCGAACGGGCCGGCCGCGGTGTCGCGCAGGCCCGGCAGCACGTCCAGGGCGGCGCCGATCCGGATGTCCACGCGGTCGGCCAGCCCGGCCCGGCGCAGGTTGGCCCGGGCGATCTCGGCGTGCCGGGGCTCGCGCTCGATGGTGACCACACGGCCGCCGGGACCGACCCCGCGGGCCAGCCAGATCGTGCTGTACCCGCCCAGGGTCCCGATCTCCAGGACGCTGCTGGCGCCGGCGCCGCGCACCAGCAGCTCGAGCAGCTTGCCCTGGTTGGGCGCGACATCGTGCGGGACCAGGCCCGCTGCCTGGTTGGCGGTCAGCGCCCCGGCCAGGGCCGGGTCGTCGCCGATCAGGGTGCCGGTGATCAGGTCATCAACGGGCCCGGCCAGCGGCATGGCCGCCCGGAAGTCGTCAATGGGCCGCGGCCCGCGCGGCGGGCTGGCCGGATCGGTCACGTGCGCTCCCCCCAAATGCCGTGAATCCGCCAGCCCGGACCATATCAGGGGGCCCAGCCAGCCGATGGCGGGGGTTCAGCGAGTGGCGGTGACGGCGGCCCAGGTGTGGGTGAGGAACAGCAGCCCGGCGTCGTCCCGGTAGGGGCGCAGGCCGGTCGGGGGCGCGCCGTCCAGTTCCGCCGCCAGCCGGTCCCGGATCATCGGACCGGGCGCGGCCCGGCGTCTGCGTGCGCTCCAGCCAGTCCTCGACCTCCAGCGGGTTGTCCCGGGTGGCCGTGGCGGTCACCGCGGCGCCCGCCCGCTCCAGCAGGTCGCGGATCTCGGCCAGCGCATGAGTGCGGCCGTGGCTGGGGTCGCGCAGCCGCTCCAGGCGGTTGGCCTCGGCGGCGACCGCCGGATTGGCGGAGACAATCATGTCGACGATCGCGACCCGGCCGCGCGACGACCCGGACCATCTCGCGCACCACGGCCGCCGGGTCGGCCACCTGGTGCACGGTGAACCGGCAGGCGACCAGGTCGAACTGCCCGTCGAGCCAGGGCAGCGCGGCGGCGTCACCGCGCTGGAAGCCGATGTTGCCCAGCCCGGCGGCGGCGGCCAGGCGCTGGCCCTGGGCCAGCATCTCCGGGGTCAGGTCGAGGGCCGCGA
Organism: uncultured Actinomycetota bacterium; assembly: GCA_963731085.1. Taxonomy (GTDB): domain Bacteria; phylum Actinomycetota; class Actinomycetes; order Streptosporangiales; family Streptosporangiaceae; genus DASUBV01. The sequence goes on along the minus strand of CAVSUF010000012.1, from coordinate 167,165 downwards.
CGTAGCGGACCCGCGGGGCCAGGGCGCGGCCGACGTGCCCGGCGCCCGCCGCGACATCGAGCACCAGGTCGCCGGCCTCGGGGGCCAGCCGGGCCACGATCCAGTCCAGGCCGGCGGTGGCGAACGAGCGGTCGTCAGTCCACGTCTGCGCCTGCAGCCGGAACTGCGCGCGGACGGCGTCGTCATGCGCGCCGGCATCGGCATGCCGCCACGCTCATCCGGCCGGCCGCCTCCGGCGAGGCCGAGGCCTGCTCATAGTGGCGGGGGGTGAAGACCAGCTGGCCGCCGGGCCGGTCCTGCACGGTGGTCTGGCTGGACCCGATGATGACCAGCGTGGACATGTCCACGTCGGCCGGGTCCAGGCCGGCCAGGGTGGTCACGGTCACCCGCTCGCCGGGGCGGCCCACGCCGTGCCCGAGCACCACCGGCGTGGCCGGGTCGCGGTGGCGGAGCACCAGGTCGCGGACGGCGGCGAGCTGCCAGGTCCGCCGCCGGGAGGCCGGGTTGTACAGGGCCAGGACCAGGTCGGCGGCGGCCGCCTCCTCGATCCGGGCGGCGATGACGTCCCACGGCTTGAGCCGGTCCGACAGGCTGAGCACGCAGTAGTCGTGGCCGAGCGGCGCGCCGACCCGGGCCGCGACGGCCTGGGCGGCGGTCACGCCGGGCCGCACGGTCACCGGCACGCCGGGCCACCGGTCCGGCTCGGCGGCGACCTGCTCGATGACCGCCGAGGCCATCGCGAACACGCCCGGGTCACCGGAGGAGATGACCGCGACCTGGCGGCCGGCCGCGGCCAGGTCCAGGGCGCAGCGCGGCCCGCCGGGCCTCCACGGTGTTGCCCGAGCCGTGCCGTTGCTGGCCCGGCCGCTCCGCCACCCGGCCAGGTAGGGCCGGTAGCCGACCAGGTCGCGTGGCCCGGTGCGATGGCGCCGCCGCCTCCGGGGTGAGCCACGCCGGGTCACCGGGACCCAGGCCGACGACGGTGACTCCCGCCGGTGCCGGGACGGCCGGCCCGGTGGCTGGCGTGGCCCGGTGCGCTCGGGCACTGCGGCGGCCGGGACGGCTTCGGCCGGGCAGCCCGCCCCGCCGGCCGTAGCCCGGCACCAGGACCAGCGACATGTACGGCACCGTGTCCGGGTCGACGTCGGCCAGCCGGCGCGACCCGCTCGGCCGCCGTCCCGGCCCGCTCCACGTAGCGGGCGCGGCCGAGCAGCCCGGCCTCGTCCAGCGCCGCGCGGACCCTGCCGAACGTGCGGCCCAGCTTGAACACCGCCACCGCGTCCGCGCTGGCCAGCCGGGCGCGGAGCTGATCCTCGGGCAGCGTGCCGGGCAGCACGGTCAGCGTCTCGTCGTGCTGGACCAGCGGCGACGCCGGTCGCCGCGGCCGCGGCCGACACCGACGAGATGCCGGGCACCACCCGGCGCGCGGAACCGGCCGCTGAGGCGGGTGTGCAGGTGCTGGTAGGACCCGTAGAAGCGCGGGGTCGCCCTCGCACAGGACGACAACGTCGCGGCCCGCCTCCAGGTGCGCGGCCAGCCGCGCCGGTCGCCTCCGCATAGAACGCGGCCAGCAGGTCGCGGTAGGCCCGGCCGCTGGCCTCGGTGGTGACCGGGTACTGCAGCATCTCCTCGACCTGGCCCGTCGCGCAGGTAGGGCGCGGCGGCGGCGCGGGCGATGCTGTTGCCGTGCCGGGCGCAGTGGTAGGCGATGACGTCGGCGGCGGCGATGACCCGGGTGGCCCGCACGGTGAGCAGGTCCGGGTCGCCCGGCCCGACCCCGACGCCGGTCAGCTGCCCCGTCACCGGGCCAGTTCGGCCGGGCTCGCCCGGCTCACTCCGGCGCCCCGGCTAGCGCGTTGACCGCGGCGGAGGCCATGGCCGAGCCGCCCCGGCGGCCCCGCACGACCAGGTGCGGCAGCCCGCTGGCGGCCAGGGCCGCCTTGGACTCGGCCGCGCCGACGAACCCGACCGGCACGCCGCATGACCGCCGCGGGCCGCGGCGCCCCGGCGCTCGATCAGGTCCAGCAGCGCGAACAGCGCGGTCGGCGCGTTGCCGACCGCGACGACCGCGCCGTCCAGGTGCTCGGCGCCACAGCACGCACCGCCGCGGCCGAACGCGTAGTCCCCAGCCGCCCGGCCAGCTCGGCCACGCGCGGTCGGCGCAGGGTGCACATCGACCGGGTTGCCGGCGGGCAGCCGGGACCGGGTGATGCCCGCCGCGACCATCGCGGTGTCGCACAGCACCGGCCGCGCCGCCGGCCAGGGCGTCCCGCGCCGGCCGCACCCACCCCGGCCGACCAGGCCAGGTCGGCGGGCAGGTCGGTCATCCCGCAGGCGTGGATCATCCGGACCGCCACGTGCTCCAGGTCGGCCGGGACCGCGCTCAGGTCGGCCTCGGCCCGGATCATCGCGAACGACTGCCGGTAGATCGCCGCCCCGTCCCGCTCGTAGGTTCTCAGGCCCGCGTCATGCCAGCGTCCCTCCCCGGCATCCGGTAGCGGGTCGCGTCCAGCGCCACCACCGGCTCCGCGTCCGGCGGGCAGCCGCACGCCCGCGGGCAGCCCGCCCAGTGCGTCCGCCGATAATTCGTAACGGGCCGCGCGGCCGACCGCACGTCCGCCAGGGAACGAGCGCAGGCCGCCCCGCTGCACGCGGTCACCCCGGCCATCGGGTCATCCGCCGCCACGATGAGCCCCGCGCCGGCCAGCACGTCCAGCGCCGCGCGGGCGTCCCCGGCCACCGGGATGACCAGCCGCCCGGCGACGCCGACCCGGACCACCTCGCGGGCCGCGACCAGGCCCGTGATCACCCCGATCTGCCCCCCGGTCAGCCGCCCCAGCCGCGCCGCGACCACGACGGCGGCGGCTCTGGCCGGCTGGGTGGGGGCGGGAAGGAGCGTGCCGGGCAGCAGCCGGGTGTCCGGGGCGGCCGGGGCGCCCAGGGTGCCGCCGAGCGCGGCGGCGATGGCCGCGCCGCCGTCGGGCAGGCCGGCGATGCGGGTGAGGCCGGTGCCGACGCCGGCCCCGGCGCGGTCTGCGCGGCGGCCAGGACGGCGGCGACCGCGCGGGCCGCCGGAACGCGGGCGCCGGTCTCCCGGCCCGCCACGACCAGGTCGAAGCTCCGTCGCCGTGAAGCCCGCGCCGTGAAGCCCGTCGCCGCGAGCTCCCGCGGCGCGAACCCGGGCGGCGGGCGCGCCGCGCCCGCGCGCAGGCCCAGGTCGCACACCGCGAGGCCGGCGCCGCCGGTGCCGTCGTCCAGGGCGAACAGGAAACGGCCCGGGCAGGCCGGCGAGGTCCGGGCCGGCCAGCAGCGCCGGTCCAGGGCGTCGACCAGGGCGCGCAGCGGCGGGCGGCCGGCCAGGCCGGCCAGCGGGCTGGCCGTGATGTTGCGGGCGCGGTCGTGGGCGCGCGAGGGCAGCAGGCCAGCGCGGGCGGCGCGGGCGGCCAGGGCGGCGGCGTCGGCGGCACGCAGGCCGCGGAGCTGGACGTTGCCCCGGGCGGTGATGTCGACGTAGCCGTCGCCGAAGTCGCGGGCCAGCCGGGCCAGCGCCCGCCAGCGGGGGCGGCTGGCGTAGCCGCCGGGCAGGCGGACCCGGGCGACGAGGCCGTCCCGGGCCGGGTGCAGGGCCAGGATCCCGGGGCAGGCATCGAGCGCCAACGCCGGAACCTCCCTCTCCTGCTCCGCGCCACGCCGATCACGATGGCCGCACTGCGGGACGATACTCCAGGCAGGCCGCGCGGCGGCGGGCTGGAGCGGGGCGGGCCGGCTTGACTGCCGCGCCAGGCGTAGGCAAGAGTCGGCAGCACCACGGCAGCCAGCGAGGAAGACCGGTGTGAATCCGGCGCGGTCCCGCCACTGTCACCGGGGAGCAACCCCCGCCATGGTCACGGCCTCACGCGAGGCGGGAAGACCGGGGCGAGCGCTGATCCGGGAGCCAGGAGACTCCGGCTGCCCGTGACCGACGACAGGGGCGCGGACCCCGAGGAGGCGGCGTGGTGCCTGGCACCGGCAGCGTGAGCGCGGATCTAGCGGGGCGCCTGGCCGCGATCACCCTGCTGTCCACCTCGGACACTGACCTGCTGGCCGCCCGGGCCAGCGGGGCCGGGTACCGGCTGGCCAACCCGGCCCGGCTGGACGTGACGGGCGGGGATCTTGCCGGGCTGGACGGGCTGGTGGCCGGGGCCGACGTGGTGGTGGTCCGGCTGCTGGGCGGCGAGCAGGCCTGGCGGGAGGGGCTGGCCCGGCTGCGCGCGGCCGGGGTGCCGCTGGTCGTGCTGGGCGGGGAGTTCGCCCCGGACGCGGCGCTGATGGCGCTGTCCACCGTGCCGGCCGGGGTGGCCGCCCAGGCGCACGAGTACCTGGCTCACGGCGGCACCGCGAACCTGCGGGAGCTGGCCCGGTTCCTGACCGACACGGTGGCGCTGGGCGGCATCGGGTTCGCGGCGCCGGCGGCGCAGCCGGCCTGGGGAGTCCGCCCCTGGACGGGCGATCAGCCGCAGGATGCCGGGGCACCGACCGTGGGCATCGTCTACTACCGGGCACATGAGCTGGCCGGGAACGCCGCGTTCATCGATGAACTGGCCCGGGCGGTGGCAGCGGCGGGGGCGCGCCCGCTGCCGGTCTGGTGCGCCAGCCTGCGGTCCGCCGACGCGGGGCTGGTGGAGGTGCTGGGCCAGGCCGACGCGCTGATCGTGACGGTGCTGGCGGCGGGCGGCGTCACGCCCGCCGCGGCGCAGGCCGGCGGGGACGACGAGGCGTGGGATACCGGCGCGATGGCGGCGCTGGACGTCCCGGTGCTGCAGGCGCTGTGCGTGACCGCGCCGCGGGCGCAGTGGGCCGCGGCCGGCGCCGGGCTGAGCCCGCTGGACGCGGCCACCCAGGTGGCCATCCCGGAGTTCGACGGGCGGCTGATCAGCGTGCCGTTCTCGTTCAAGGAGACCGACAGCGACGGGCTGTCCCGGTACGTGGCCGACCCGGAGCGGGCCGCGCGGGTGGCGGGCACGGCGGCGGCGCTGGCCCGGCTGCGGCACGTGCCGCCGGAGCGCGCGCCGGGTCGCGATCGTGCTGTCGTCGTACCCGACCAAGCACGCCCGGATCGGCAACGCGGTCGGCCTGGACACCCCGGCCAGCGCGGTGGCCCTGCTGCGGGCCATGCGCGAGCGCGGATACCAGGTCGGCGACCTGCCCGGGCGTGGAGAGCAGGACGGCGACGCGCTGATCCACGCGGTCATCGCGGCGGGCGGCCAGGACCCGGACTGGCTGACCGAGCAGCAGCTGTCCGAGGCGGTGGTGCGCATCCCGGCGGCGCGGTACGCGGGCTGGTTCGCGGCGCTGCCCGCGCCGCTGCGGGCGGCGATGACCGAGAGCTGGGGGCCGCCGCCGGGCGAGCTGTACGTGGACTACTCCCGCGACCCGGCGGGCGAGATCGTGCTGGCCGCGCTGACCGCCGGGAACGTGGTGCTGCTGGTGCAGCCGCCGCGCGGGTTCGGGGAGAACCCGATCGCCATCTACCACGACCCGGACCTGCCGCCCAGCCACCATTACCTGGCGGCTTACCGGTGGCTGGAGGACGGGTTCGGCGCGCACGCGGTGGTGCACCTGGGCAAGCACGGCACCCTGGAGTGGCTGCCGGGCAAGAGCCTGGGGCTGTCCGCCGAGTGCGCCGCCGACGCCGCGCTGGGCGGGCTGCCGCTGGTCTACCCGTTCCTGATCAACGACCCCGGTGAGGGGACGCAGGCCAAGCGGCGGGCGCACGCCACGCTCATCGGCCACCTGGTGCCGCCGATGACCCGGGCCGAGACGTACGGCGACCTGGCCCGGCTGGAGCAGCTACTGGACGAGCACGCCTCGGTGGCGGCGCTGGACCCGGCCAAGCTGCCCGCGGTCCGGGCGCAGATCTGGACGCTGATCCAGGCCGCCCGGCTGGATCACGACCTGGGCCTGGACGACCGGCCCCAGGACGCCGAGTTCGACGACTTCATCCTGCACGTGGACGGCTGGCTGTGCGAGGTCAAGGACGCGCAGATCCGGGACGGGCTGCACGTGCTGGGCGCGGCCCCGGAGGGGCCGGCCGGGTCGGGCTGGTGCTGGCCATGCTGGCCGCCCGGCAGATCTGGGCCGGGCAGGCCGGGGCGCTGCCGGGGCTGCGGGAGGCGCTGGGGCTGGCCGATGACGCCGGGCGGGCCGAGGTGGACCGGGCCGAGGGGCTGGCCCGGGCGCTGGTCGAGGGCATGGAAGCGGCGGACTGGGCCGCGGCGGCGGTTCCGGCGGTGACCGCCCGGGTGCTCGGGTTCCCGGACGAGGGGGTGTGCCGGGTGCTGGCGTTCGCCGCCGATGAGGTGATCCCGCGGCTGGCCGGCACCAGCGGCGAGATCGACGCGGTGCTGCACGCGCTGGACGGCGGGCACGTACCCGCCGGGCCGAGCGGGTCGCCGCTGCGCGGCCTGGTCAACGTGCTGCCGACCGGGCGGAACTTCTACGCGGTGGACCCGAAGGCGGTGCCGTCCCGGCTGGCCTGGGAGACCGGCCAGGCGCTGGCCGAGTCGCTGCTGGCCCGGTACCGGGCCGACACCGGGGAGTGGCCGGCCTCGGTCGGGCTGTCGGTGTGGGGCACGTCGGCCATGCGGACCTCGGGCGACGACATCGCCGAGGTACTGGCCCTGCTCGGGGTGCGGCCGACGTGGGACGAGGCCAGCCGCCGGGTAACCGGGCTGGAGGTGATCGGGCTGGCCGAGCTGGGCCGGCCCCGGATCGACGTGGTGGTGCGGATCAGCGGGTTCTTCCGCGACGCGTTCCCGCACGTGGTGACCCTGCTGGACGACGCGGTCACGCTGGTGGCCGGGCTGGACGAGGACCCGGCCGACAACCTGCTGCGGGCCAACGTGCTGGCCGACCTGGCCGAGCGCGATGACTGGCGCCGGGCCACCAGCCGGATCTTCGGCTCGCCGCCGGGCGCGTACGGCGCCGGGCCTGCTGGCCCTGATGGACAGCCGGTCCTGGCGCGATGACCGGGACCTGGCCGAGGTGTACGCGATGTGGGGCGGCCACGCCTACGGCCGGGGGCTGGACGGCCGGGCCGCCCGGGCCGACATGGAGGCCGCCTACCGGCGGATCGCGGTGGCGGTGAAGAACACCGATACCCGCGAGCACGACATCGCCGACTCCGACGACTACTACCAGTACCACGGCGGGATGGTGGCCACGGTGCGGGCGCTGACCGGGTCGGCGCCCGCCGCCTACGTGGGCGACAGCACCCGGCCGGAGTACGTGCGGACCCGGAGCCTGACCGAGGAGTCGGCCCGGGTGTTCCGGTCCCGGGTGGTGAACCCGCGGTGGATCGACGCGATGAAACGGCACGGGTACAAGGGGGCGTTCGAGCTGGCCGCCACGGTGGACTACCTGTTCGGCTGGTCGGCCACGACCGGGGTGGTGCCGGGCTGGATGTACGAGCAGCTGTCGGCCAGCTACGTGCTGGACCCCGAGACCCGCAAGTTCCTGGAGACGAGCAACCCGTGGGCGCTGCGGTCGATCACCGAGCGGCTGCTGGAGGCCGCCGACCGGGGGCTGTGGGAGGCACCGCCGGAGGCCCTGCTGGACGAGCTGCGCACGGCCTACCTGGAGGTCGAGGGGCAGCTGGAGGAGGGGTCATGACGGGGGCGGCGCTGGTGTCGGGAGCCCAGGTGTGCGTGCGAGCACTGCCCTTCGTGGCGGTGGTCGGGCAGGACGACGCGCGGCTGGCGCTGCTGCTCGGGGCGGTCGACCCCGGGCTCGGCGGGGTGCTGCTGACCGGGGAGAAGGGCACGGCCAAGACCACCCTGGTGCGCGGGCTGGCGGGCATCCTGCCGGGGATCACGGTGGTGCCGGGATGCCGGTTCTCCTGCGACCCGGCCGCGCCCGACCCGGGCTGCCCCGACGGGCCGCACGCCGGCGGCGGGCCGGCCGCGTACCGCGCCGCCCGGCTGGTGGAACTGCCGCTGGGCGCGACCGACGACCGGGTCACCGGCAGCCTGGACGTGCCCCGGGTGCTGGCCGGGGCGCCGACCGCCGACGCGTTCGTGCCGGGGCTGCTGGCCGCCGCGCACCGCGGCGTGCTGTACGTGGACGAGATCAACCTGCTGCCCGACCACCTGGTGGACGTGCTGCTGGACGCCGCCGCGACCGGGGTCACCACGGTGGAGCGGGAGGGCGTCTCGCTGCGCCACGCCAGCCGGTTCCTGCTGGTCGGGACGATGAACCCGGAGGAAGGCGAGCTGCGCCCGCAGCTGCTGGACCGGTTCGGGCTGTGCGTGCCGGTGATAGCCAGCGCCGACCCGGAGGCGCGGGCCGGGCGGTGCGGGCCCGGCTGGCCCACGACCTGGGGACGGCCGGCGGCGGGGCCGGGCACGCGGCCGCCGGGCAGGCGCTGGCCAGCCAGCTGGCCGCGGCCCGGGCGGCGGTCCCGGCGGTGGCGCTGGGTGACGCGGAACTGCTGCGGATCACCACCGCGTGCGCGTCGCTCGGGGTGGACGGGCTGCGCGGGGACCTGGTCACGGCCCGGGCGGCGATCGCCCACGCGGCGTGGGCGGGCCTGCCGGCGGTCACCGACGCCGACATCCGGGCGGCGGCCAGGCTGGCCCTGCCGCACCGGCGGCGGCGCGGGCCGTTCGACGACCCGGGCCTGGAGCAGGCCGACCTGGACGACGCGCTGGGACCGGAGCCCGAGCAACCGGAGCCCGACCAGCCGGGCGGCGACGACGATCCGCCGGACGGGCCGACGGGCGGGGGGACTCCGCCGCCGCCGCCGGAGGCGTCCGGCTGATTCCGGGGGTCCCGACTCCGGGGCGGCTCCGCCGCCCGACGTTGAGCGGGCCGGGCAGCCGGCGCCGGCCCGGGGGTCGCTGCCGGGCGGGTCGGCGTTCGGCGTGCGGCACCTGCAGGCGCGCGGGCTGGGCACCGGCAGCGGCGGGCGGCGGTCCCGGTCGCGCGGGCCGGGCGGGCGGCCCGCCGGGTCGGTCGCCGCGACGGCGGCCCCGGACCTGACCGCGACGCTGCGGGCGGCGGCGCTGGCCCGGCCCGGCGGGCCGTTCACCGTGACCGCCGGCGACCTGCGCCGCTGGCTGCGCCGGGGCCGCGAGTCCAACCTGGTCATCCTGCTGCTGGACACCTCGGGGTCGATGGCCGCCCGGCGGCGCAGCGCGACCGTGGCGGCGGTCGCGCTGTCCCTGCTGCGCGACTCCTACCGGCGCCGGGACCGGGTGGCGCTGCTGACGTTCCGGGGCCGGGAGGCCGCCGTGGTGGTGCCGCCGACCCGGTCGGCCGGGCTGGCCGCGCAGCGGCTGACGGGCCTGCCGACCGGCGGCCAGACGCCGCTGGCGGCCGGGCTGGCGGCGGCCGGCGACCTGGCCCGGCGCGAGCACTGGCGCGAGCCCAGACCGGCGGCCGCTGCTGGTCGTGGTGACCGACGGCCGGGCCACCGGCGGCCGCGACGCGGTCGACCGGGCCCGGCAGGCGGCCCGGCGGCTGGCCGGGCTGCCCGCGGTGGTCGTGGACGCCGAGGACGGGCCGGTCCGGCTCGGCCTGGCCGCCGTCATCGCCGCGGACCTGGGCGCCGAGCTGGTCACGGTAGCCGGGCTGGCCGTCCGCAGCCCGGCCCGGCGCGACGACGCCGCGCAGGTGCTGGCCGCGATCATCCGCGCGAGGGAGGCGGCGTAATGCCGCAGGGAAAGGTGACCGAGGTCCCGCAGGACGGGCTGAGCACCCGGCAGCGCCGGGCGCAGCCGCTGCTGGCCGTGCACACCGGCGACGGCAAGGGCAAGTCCACCGCCGCGTTCGGCCTGGCGCTGCGGGCCTGGTCGGCGGGCTGGCCGATCGGCGTGTTCCAGTTCACCAAGAGCCCGAAGTGGAAGGTCGGCGAGGAAGCGGCGCTGCGCGCCCTCGGCGAGGTGCACCGCGCCACCGGCCAGGGCGGCCCGGTGACCTGGCACAAGATGGGCGAGGGCTGGTCGTGGCTGCGCACCCAGCCGGGGACCACGCGCGGGCCGCCGTGGCCGGCTGGGAGCAGGTCAAGCGGGACCTGGCCGCGCAGACCTACCGGATGCTGATCCTGGACGAGTTCACCTACCCGGTCAGCAACGGCACGCTGGACGTGGCCGAGGTGCTGGCCATGCTGGCCGCCCGGCCCGGCACCCAGCACGTGGTGATCACCGGCCGGCGCGCGCATCCGGCCCTGATCGAGGCGGCCGACCTGGTCACCGACATGACCAAGGTCAAGCACCCGATGGACGCCGGCCGCAAGGGCCAGGCCGGCATCGAAGTGGTGACCCCCCGGCTGGTCATCGCCGCCACCCGGTCCGGGGACGGCAAGACCACCGTGGCCACCGGCCTGATGGCGGCGCTGGCCGCGCGCGGGCTGCCGTGTCCGGCGCACAAGGTCGGGCCGGACTACATCGACCCGAGCTACCACGCGGCCGCCACCGGGCGGCCGGGCCGCAACCTGGACCCGTGGCTGACCGGCCCGGACCTGATCGCGCCCCTGTTCCGGCACGGCGCCGCCGGGCGCCGACGTCAGCGTGATCGAGGGCGTCATGGGCCTGTTCGACGGCGTGGCCGGGCACGGCGACCTGGCCAGCACCGCGCACGTCGCCCGGCTGCTGGGCGCCCCGGTGGTGCTGGTCGTCGGCGGCCGGCGGGATGGCGCGCTCGATCGCGGCGACGGTGCACGGCTTCGCCGCGTTCGACCCGGCGACGCGGCTCGCCGGGGTGGTCCTCAACCAGGTCGGGTCGGCCCGGCACGAGGCCATCCTGCGCGAGGCGATCGCGCCGCTCGGCATCCCGGTGCTCGGCGCGCTGCCCGCCGAGGCCACCCTGCACACGCCGTCCCGGCACCTCGGGCTGGTCCCGGCGGCCGAGCGGGCGGGCCAGGTCAGCGACTGGCTGCCCCGGCTGCGCGAGCTGGCCGCCCGGCACCTGGACCTGGACGGCCTGCTGGCCATGGCCCGCGCCGCCCCGGCCCTGACCGCCGCGCCGCTGGTCCCGCCGAGAGCCGGCCGTGGCTGTCGCAGCCCGGCGGCCGTCCGGTGCGGGTCGCGGTGGCGGCCGGGCCGGGCGTTCACCTTCGGCTACGCCGAGCACGCGCGAGCTGCTGGAGGCGGCCGGGGCCGAGGTGGCCGAGTTCGACCCGATGACCGCCGAGCGCCTGCCCGACGGCACCGACGCCCTGGTCATCGGCGGCGGCTTCCCGCAGGTCTACGTCGGCGACCTGGCCGCCAACGCGGCCCTGCGCGCCGAGGTGGCCGGGCGGGTGGCGGGCGGGATGCCGGTCGTCGCCGAGTGCGCCGGGCTGCTGTGGCTCGGCCGCGACCTGGACGGCCGGGAGCAGTGCGGGGTGCTGCCCGCGTCAGGCCCGGATGACCGGCCGGCTGACGCTCGGCTACCGGGAGGCCGTGGCGCTTACCGCCAGCCCGCTGGCCGCGGCCGGGACGGTGGTGCGCGGGCACGAGTTCCACCGCACCGTCAGCGAGCCCGCCGCCGGCGCCGAGCCCGGCCTGGCGGCTGGCCGACGGCACGCTGCTGGGCTGGGCCGGTCCCGGCCTGCTCGCCTCCTACCTGCACCTGCACTGGGCCGGCCTGCCCGACGCGGCGGGCCGGCTGGTGGCCGCCGCCCGCGCCGCCCGGGTTGCGCAGTCCAGGCCGACGACGGCCGTTCCCGCCGCGCCCGTACCCGCGGCGACCGTGCTTGAGGCGACCCCGCTTGAGACGACCGCGTCGGAGTCCGCCGCGCCGGGGGCGCGGGCATGACCGGCGATCCGACCGGCCCGGACCTGTGGCATCACGGGGACGCCGACGTTGGGCCTGGCATTGACCTGGACCTGGCCGTCAACGTGCGGCTGCCCCGGCCGCCGGACTGGCTGCGGGCGCGGCTGCACGCGGCGCTGGACGGCCTGGCCGCCTACCCCCGGCCGGACGCGGCGGTCGCCGCGGTGGCGGCCCGGCACGGGCGGCCGGCCGATGAGGTGCTGCTGGTCAACGGGGCGGCCGAGGCGTTCACGCTGATCGCCCGGGCGGTGCCCGCCCCGGCGGGCGGTGTGCGTGCACCCGTCGTTCACCGCGCCGGAGGCGGCGCTGCGGGATGCCGGGCACGAGGTGGGCCGGGTGCTGCTGGAAGCCCCGTTCACGCTCGCCGACGGACTGGTGCCCGGACGACGCCGACCTGGTCGTGGCCGGGCAACCCGACCAACCCGACCGGACGGCTGCACCCGGCGGACGTGCTGGACCGGCTGGCCCGGCCCGGCCGGGTCCTGGTGGTGGACGAGGCGTTCGCCGACGCCGTGCCGGGCGAGCCGGCCAGCCTGAGCGCGCGCCGCGACCTGCCCGGCCTGCTGGTGGTCCGCAGCCTGACCAAGGCGTGGGGGCTGGCCGGGCTGCGGGTCGGCTACGTGCTCGGCGAGCCGTCCCTGCTGGCCGGGCTGCGCCAGGCGCAGCCGCCCTGGCCGGTGAACGGCCTGGCGCTGACCGCGCTGGAGGCCTGCAGCCAGCCCGAGGCGGTGGCCTGGGTGGCGCAGCAGGCGGCGATGGCGGCGGGCTGGCGGGCGAGCGCTGGCCGCCGCGCTGGCTGCGGTGCCCGGGGTGAGCCGTGACGCCGGGCGGGCAGGCCCCGTTCCTGCTGCTGCGGGGTGGACGCGGGCGGCGGCGGTGCGGGACCGGCTGCGGGCGGCGGGCATCGCGGTGCGCGCGCGGCGACACGTTCCCCGGCCTGGGCGCGGACTGGCTGCGGATCGCCGTGGTGGCGCCCGAGCATCATGAGCGGATCGTCGACCGCGTCTCCACCCGCGCCGCCGGGGCGGGTCCGGTTTCCGAGGCGGGCCGGGTGACCCGGCCGCCAGGCCAGGCGCCGGGACGCGTCACGGCTGATCGGGGCCGGGCCGGGCGGGGCCGACCTGATCACGGTGCGCGGCTGGCGGGCGCTGCACGACGCCGACGTGGTGATCGCGGACCGGCTGGCCGACCCCGGCCTGACCGGCGAACTGCGGCCGGGGGTGCTGCTGATCCCGGCCGGGAAGGCGCCGGGCTATGCGCAGCTCAGCCAGGACGAGATCAACGAGGCCCTGATCAAGCACGCCGCCGCCGGGCGGCGGGTGGCCCGGCTCAAGGGCGGCGACCCGTTCGTGTTCGGCCGGGGCGGCGAGGAGGCGGCCGCCTGCGCGGCGGCGGGCGTGCCGTGCACGGTCATCCCCGGCCTGTCCAGCGTGACGGCCGGCCCGGCGCTGGGCGGCATCCCGCTGACCCACCGCGAGGTCGGGCAGTCGTTCGCCGTGGTATCGGGCCACCTGCCGCCCGGCCACCCGGCCAGCCGGGTGAACTGGGCCGCGCTGGCCGCCGGCACCGACACGCTGGTGCTGCTGATGGCGGTACGGAACCTGGCCGCTATCGCCGCTCACCTGATCGGCCTGGGCCGCCCGGCCGCCACCCCGGCGGCCTGCGTGGAAAGCGCCGGGGACCCCGGCCAGCGGGTGCGCCGCGCCGCACTCGGCGAGCTGGCCTCCGGCCCGCTGAGCCCGCCACTGCGCAACCCGGCCGTGATCGTGATCGGCCCCACCGCGGGCGACCTGGGAATTCCCGGCACCGAGCCGGGCGGATAACGAGGCTGCCGAATCCGGGCGGGTGCTCGGCTGGCTGCGGGACCGGCTGCCTGCTCAGGAGTGCCGCGCATACAGGCTGGTGAGTCACGCAGTTGATCAGCGCATCTGGTGATTCGGCCAGCATGGCCCCAAACTGCTCCGCCGGTGGTGGCGGCCTGCGGCATGATGCTCAGCATGACGCAGGCCGACGACAACAGTCTGCAAGGGGACTACGGTGAAACCTGGCTACGGGCTGTTGCGGCTGCCAGCGGGCTTCTGCACGGTCGTCCGACGACCCTTGACCTCGAGAAGGCTGACGTGGAACTCGTCCGCAGGGGCCTGTGGAACGGGATGTGGCACCCGACGGTCAAGGTCCAGGTGAAGACGACGGTCGACCTCCGAGAGGAGGATGACCATTTGGTCTATGATCTGGACATAGATACTTATAATGTCCTTCGCCGTGACAACGAGTCGGTACGCCGCGTTCTGGCCGTATTCCGTATGCCTAGGAAAGGCGAGAAGGTCCGGCTGCTGAAAAGCGGCACTCTGATGGTCGGCCGCGGGGCGTGGGTCTCGCTGGAAGGTCACCCTGAGACTACAAACACGTCTAGTCGGGCGGTGCGACTGCCGGTCAACAATACTATTGACCGCCCTGGCCTTGCACGGATGCTGGCGACATACGGCGTGCGTTCATCGACGCCCGTACCCGAAGTGGATGCATGGGGGGCGTCATGACCGGGTCGAGCCTGAGCGATGATGGCGTCAGGGCTGTGCCAGATCTGAGCGCTGTCGCGGAGTACCTTCGGCTGGCAGGTTGGTCACTTACGGCCAGGACGCTAGGACGAGTTTGTGGCGTGCCGTGTCGTCCCGGGATGCTCAATCCCTGGAGATTGTCCTGCCCGCCCGGCAAGAGGTGAGTGATTACGCGGATCGGATCGACGCTGCCCTTCGCACTCTCGCGTTCGCCGAGCGGCGCTTGTTTGAAGAAGTAAAATCTGATGTCAGCTTTGGGGGGGCGGATCCGTCGCTGTGCGGCTGACCCCAGATGCGCCGCCTGGTGAGGCGCCGCTGTCACTGGCCCACTCTGCAGTGTCGGCACTGCACAATTTTGTGTCGGGTCAGCGGCGGCGATCGAGATTCATGAGCTGGTCCTACCCTCGCATCGTCCGCTCTGGGCGGAGTCCTACGCCGCAGGTAAGGCTCTCAACGCACCCTGGCAGTTTCATTCTCAGCCTGGCCCTGCCTCTCGTTGCAGATATTGAAAGCGATAGATCTGCTGATCAGACCACTGGCGAGCAAACAATGTTCAAGCTCCCGGCCAGCCATTCGGCGGCGGGCCAATCGGATGCTGAGGTCGGCACAGTCCGCTCGGCAATTGGCTGATGGGTCAGCGCGAGACGCCCGCTGCGGGCCTTTGGCGAAGACCCGATCCGGCCAGCAGCCAACGCAGAGCCGAGTTATACCGCGCGGAAAGCCACTGGGTGGCCCAGATACGGCCGTATCGAACTGAGGATGCACGTCACCCCTGACGTAGGGCGAGCCTGGCGAACCAGTACTCTTCGGTAACTCGGTCAGCACTGCGAATCCCTGGTGAGGCCGAGACCTTCCGAAAAGGAACCAGAGCACTGGCGTGAAGGTCATGCGCAGGTCGACGTCTCCATAGCGCCGGGACAGGTTCACCGGCGACGTATGGATGTGGGAACGGATAGGCGACGACACAGCACACTGAAGTACCGTTGCGGAGGTCGTTCACCGCGCCGGCGCCATGCAGCGCCTGTTTCGTCACAGGCGGGTCAGGTGCTGCACGTCATCCGCTTGGGCCTGAGGACGGGTCGAGTCTGCCGCGGCGGACGAACGCGAGGAGGGCAGGTGCCGGCGACACGGGCGCGAGCCAAGCAGCCGGCGAGTGGCACGGCACGGAGACGGCCGCCGGTACAACCATGGTCCATCTCGCCGTCTCCGACGGCACCACCAGTGCGGCCGGGCAGTCGCCCGCCGACGCAGTTACGGCGGCCGGGTCAGGCTACCGCCGACGATCGATCTGCCGGGCGATGGCCAGGGCCGAGTTGATCGGGATGGCGTAGCCGACGAAGTGCGGGCTGGTACCGCTGCCCGCCACGTCGACGCCGATGACTTCCCCGGACATGTCGACCAGCGGGCCGCCGGTCTCCTGGCCGGGGGTGACCTGGGCAGTGGTCTGCAGCAGCCCGCCCAGGCTCTGGCCGCCGACCACGGCCCGGCCGGTCAGGCTGGTCAGGGTGCCGGTGTCGAGGGTCGCGCCGGCGCCGGCGGTGCCGACGGCGGTGACCGCGAAGTCGGTGCCGGGGTGCCACAGGGCCAGCTTGGACTTGGCCGAGCTGGCCAGGAAGTCGGCCGAGTTCCCGATTTTGACGACCGGGAACGGGTGACCGTGCCCGCCTTCGATCTGCAGCAGGGCCAGCCCGGCGGCCGCGTTGACGCCGATCAGCCGGGCGGTGAACACCGCGTCGGCCATCACGAACCGGACGGTCATCCGGCCGGCCAGGCCGTCGTCGCTGGTCAGTACCTTCCCGGACGGCGTGATGACCAGGCCCGCCCGGATGGTGCCGGAGGTCGCGACCTGGACCAGGCCGGGGGCGACCTGAGCCAGGATGTTGTCCTGGCTGTCCTGGCCGGCGCCGTCGTCATCCTCGACGAACGTCGCGTTGACCTTCGGCGGGTGGGGGATGGCCGCTGACGGCGGGGGCGCGGCATGGTCCAGGCCGCCGGCGGCGGCGAACACGCCGAACCCGGCTCCCGCGATCAGCGTGACGGCGGCCGTGGCCGCCGCGATCTTGCTCCAGCGCCGGTAGGTCCGGCCGGGCGCGCCCCCGCCCGGCCGGACGCCGCAGTCCGGTCCCTGCTCATCGGTTACGGCAGCAGTGGTGACGGACCCGCCCCGGTCACTGTCATGGTCGTTGTCGTGATTGTCCTGCATGGCGGTGCTCCTCGCTCAGAGCTGCGGGAGGAAAACTGAGTCGCGCGGGGCGGCCTGGCCCCACAGCCGCCCCGCGCGACGCGGGTTAACCCGGCGTCACATGCCCGACGGGTCCATCAGCGGGTGGTGCCGACGGCCGTGACGGTGGGTCGGTCCCGGCATCGACGTCGACCCGGTGCTGGTCGCCGTCTGCTGGGCCGTGTTGAAGGTGGCCGCCGTCGCGGCGCCGTTGGCGTCGAGGGTGACGGTCACCGGGTCGGTCAGCCCGAAGTTCTGGCAGCTCAGGTTGGTGAACGACATGCTCAGCCGGTTGGCCATGAACGTGAGCAGGTTGTCGCCCACCGCCGTGACCGGCGACGTGTCACCAGCAAGCAGGGCCTGGTTGGCCGACAGGAACGGCGTCTGGATGTTGATCATGTTCTGGCAGAACGCGGCCGGGCTGTCGAACTTGTCGGTGGCCGCCGATACCAGCGGCTGGCCGATCTGCTCCCGGTACAGGTTGGTCTTCTGCGTGCTCATGGCGTTGTTGATGAGCACCATCTCGTCGTTTTCCGGGATCAGGGCCGGGGCCGCGGGCATGTTGGCCGAGGCCAGCAGCTCATCCAGGGCCTGCGAGCTGGTCGGCATGCCGTTGTTGGCCAGGTCGGGGGCGTTGTACGGAGTACAGCCCATGGTCGGGTCGATGAAGTCGTCCAGGAGCGCGTTGTCACTGCCGTTCACCAGCGGCGTGGCATCGGTCAGGCTGGCCGAGTTGGCCGCGGTGTCCTGCGCGGTCTGGCCGGTGGTGGTCAGCAGGTACTGGGTGGTGACGTTGTCCGACGGGTCCTGGTCGATCATCTCGAAGTTGCGAGTGGTCAGGCACGGCTGGCCGGTCTTGGCCGAGGTACCCGCGGACGGGACCTTGACCAGGCCCTGCCGCTCGGCCCGGAACGCGGCGTTGAAGAACGCGGCGCCGTTACAGAACGAAACCTGCCCGAAGATCGAGCCCTGAGTCCCGTTGACGCAGCTGCCCTGGGTCAGGGCGCTGGCGTTGGCGCCGACCAGGGACAGGTTGGTGCCGTTGAAGCCGACGTCAATGGTCACGATGGCACCGGCGGGCAGCGTCGGAGCGGTCGGGGCCACGGCGGGCTGGGTGCCCTGGGTGATCACCAGCGGGTTGTAGACCGACAGCGCGCCCGTGCGCGGGTCCAGGATTGTCGCCTGAACGAAGGCACCGAGGCTGGCCGCGTTCGACATCTCGCAGCCCGACGCGGCCGGCGTGGCGCCGCCGGTGCCGGTGAGCTGCCACGGCGTGGCCAGGCCCGGCGCACTCAGCGGGTTGGCCGGCACGATGATGTTGCAGCTCACGTTGGCGGCGTCGACCGGCGCGGTGGTCGCGGAGGCAGACGCGCTCGGGGTGGCGCAGGCCGAGGTAGAGGTGGTCGGCGGGGCGGTGGCCGGGGCACTGGAGGTGGCGGTCGCGGTCGGCGCCGCGGTGCCCGTGGTCGGGGCGCTCGTCGGGGCGCCCGTGGTCGGGGCACTGGTGGCCGGGGCACTGGTGGCCGGAGCACTGGTGGCCGGAGCGCTGGAGGTCGGCGTGACCGGCGGCCGGTGCCGCCGCCGGGCCGGTGAGACGGCGGCGGCGGCCGGCGCCGTAGTCCCAGTCGTGGCGGCGGGGGTGGCGGCGGCCGGGACGGCGATGGCCGAGGCGCTGGTAGATGCCGACGGGCACCCGCTGGCCAGGGCCACCGCATTGCCAGCAGACCTGAGCGTCGTTCCGGAGTTGCTGGAAATCAGCATCCCGCCGACCACTCCGAGGACCGCCACGACAACGCCCACCATGACCCCTAGATGGGCCTTCGGATGCTCCTCTAGCCTCCGGTATTGAAGGGCGACACTTCGCCGGTAGGAACGAACAACTCTCCGATAAGACATTGCGACAGCTCTCTCTCGGGACCCGCTCCCGAGGGGTCACAGTAGCCCTATGCGTAATCGGCCGATACCGGATCGAGATATAAGTGTTATGTCCGGTTCATGCCTGAAAATTGCTCCGTGTCTGGCCACATTTGGCACACGCCCAACTACCAGTTGTAGTAATCGCTGGCAGGTGCGTTATGGAAGCGCAACCGAATACCATTCGGATGGCCCGAGGGCCAGGAAAATTCCTGACCGGACCCGCGCGAGTCGTGCGCCCTAGCACCGCGAAATCACGTCCGGCCATCATTTGAATGAGCCGTCACACTCTGGTAATAAGTCACCGCCTCGCCCTGGGCAGATCTTACGATCCGCGGACCGGGCCCGTACGGGGTGCCGGGCACCGGCCCCGTCGCGCTAGCGTCACAGCCGCGCTCAGATCGCTCATCCAGTGAAATGACGCTGAGGAAAAGCAATCCGTTTACAGGAGGCATGAAAGTCCCACACGTGAACGCGATGCCAGCTTGGGGAGCGGACCCGTGAGCTATGTATCAAGAAGCGTGGAAGGGGATCTCGATGAGAACGAGATCTGCCGGGCCGGGCGCACGCCTGCGCCGGCCCAGGATCAGCCGGACGATAGCCGTGGCCGTCGCCGGATTGGCCGCCATCGGCGGCGGCGTCGCGCTGGCGCACAGCATGGGCGGCCCGTCCAACGTCAGCCTCTCGGCTGACGCGGGCCACCAGCGCTCGTTCTTCGGCTTCCGTCAGCAGCACTGGGCGTTCAGCACCCTGAACAACCGCAACGACCCGACGTTCAACCAGCTGCTGGGCATCAACAACCGCGACCAGATCGCGGGCTACTTCGGCTCTGGCGCCCAGGGCCATCCCAATAAGGGCTACCTGCTGCTGCTGTCCCGGTTCGGGTCGCGGTACGTCAACGAGAACGTCCCCGGCTCCGTGCAGACCCAGGTCATCGGGATCAACGACACCGGAGTGACGGTCGGCTTCTGGTCCGGGCAGAACACCGCCAGCCAGATGAACGCCAACCTCGGCTTCTTCACCTGGCACGGCCGGTTCACCAGCGTGGCGTTCCCGACCCGGAACAACGCCAGCCCGCCGGTCAACCAGCTGCTCGGCGTGAACGACGCAGACGTCGCGGTGGGCTTCTACACCGACGCCAAGGGCAACGACCACGGCTACGCCTACAGCATCCTGCGCCACCAGTTCCGCCCGGTGACGGTGTTCGGCGCGGTCAGCCTGACCGCCTCGGGCATCAGCAACAACGGCTCGGTCGCCGGCTTCTACACCGGCCCGGCGGGCATCACCCACGGGTTCGTGCGCGGCCCGGGCGGCCGGGTGACCCGGCTGACGTTCCCCGGCGCGTCGTCCACCCAGGCCTTCGGCATCAACGATGCCGGCGAGGTCGTCGGCACCTACATGACCGGCAGCGGCAGCAGCGCCAAGTCGTTCGGGTTCACCTGGACCCGCCGGGCCGGGTTCCGCAGCATCAGCGACCCGCTCGGCATGGGCACCACCACGATCAACGGCGTCAACGACGCGGGCGACCTGGTCGGCTTCTACACCGACGCCAAGGGCAACACCGACGGGCTGCTGCTGGCCCCGGGCCGGTTCACCGCCCCGGCGGCCCCGCCCGTGGCGCCGCGCATGATGCCGATGCCGACGATGGCGCCCAGGCCCACGATGACGGCGATGCCCACGATGACGGCCATGCCGACCATGCCGGCCACGATGCCGCCCACGATGTCCCCGACAACGCCCCCGATGCCGACTGCGCCCCCTCAGCCGGTATCGAGCGCGTCCCCGCCCGGCGGTCCCTGGTAACCAGGCTGGGGTAACCAGGCCGGGCCGGTACCGGGCTGGCCGGGGCGCGGCATGGCGCGTCCCGGCCAGCCCGGCCGCTTTCCCCGGGTTTCCCTGGGTGACCCGTGTCCCGAGTGCCGGAACTGCGGAACTGCGGCCCGTGCCAGACTCGGGATCATGACCGACTCCTTCGCTGACCGGTTCGCCGCCGCCGCGGCGGGTCCCGGGCCGCTGGTGTGGGGGCTGGACCCGGCGGGCGGCCTGCTGGCCGACTGGGGCCTGGGCGACACGCCGGACGGGCTGGACCGGTTCGCCGACATCGTGCTGGCGGCGGCGACCGGGACGGTCGGGCTGGTCAAGCCGCAGTCGGCGTTCTACGAGCGGCACGGCTGGCGGGGCATCCGCACCCTGGCCCGGCTGACCGCCGAGGCCCGCGGCGCGGGCCTGCTGGTGGTCATGGACGTCAAGCGCGGCGACGTGGGGTCCACCAACGACGCCTACGCCGAGGCGTACCTGGGCAAGGGCGCGCCGCTGGCCGCCGACGCCCTCACGGTCCACCCGTATCTGGGGCTCGGGGCCATGGGCGCGTTCATCAGCCGGGCGCACGAGTCGGGTAGCTGCGTGCTGGTAGTGACCCGGTCCTCCAACCCGGAGGGCCGCGCCATCCAGGCCGCCACCGGACCGGGCGGGAGCGTGGAGTCGGCGTTGCTGGCGGAAATCGGCTCGCTCAACGCGGCGCTGGCACCGGACGGGCTGGGGCCGGTCGGCGCGGTCGTCGGCCCGGTCGGGCACGGGCCGGTGCTGGACCTGGCCGGGGCGCGCGGGCTGTTCCTGGCGCCGGGGGTGGGTGCGCAGGGTGCGACCCCGGCGGACGTGGCCCGGGTGTTCGCGGCGTGCCCGGACCGGGTGATGCCGTCGGCGTCCCGGTCGCTGCTGGCCGCCGGGCCGGACCCGGTCCGGCTCCGGGATGCCGTGGCCGCGCTGGCCGCCGAGTTCCGCGCCGTGCTGCCCGGCTGACCGTGCTGGCCGGCTGACCGTGCTGGCCGGCTGGTAATCGGGCGCGAAGCGTCGGCTGCCGGTGAGAGGGTGCCGGTATGACAGGACCCGATGCGAAGAAGACCCTGCGCGCGTACCTGCGGGACGCCGGCGACGTCATGCTCTGGAAGCTGGAGGGCCTGGGCGAGTACGACATCCGGCGGCCGATGACCCCGACCGGCACCAGCCTGCTGGGAATGATCAAGCACCTGGCCGGCTGCGAGGCTGGGTACCTCGGCGAGGTGTTCGGCCGGCCGTTCCCCGAGCCGATGCCGTGGGATGACGGCCCGGACACCGACCGGAACGTGGACCTGTGGGCCACCGCCGAGCAGTCGCGGGACGACATCACCGGGCTGTACCAGCGGACCCGCGCGCACGCCGACGCGACCATCGACGCGCTGGGCCTGGACGCGCCCGGCCGGGTGACGTGGTGGGGCGAGCACGGCGCGGTGACCCTGCACCAGATCCTGGTCCACATGACCGCCGAGACCCAGCGGCACGCCGGGCACGCCGACATCGTCCGCGAGATGATCGACGGGAAGGCCGGGCTGCTGGCCCGCGTCAGCAACCTGCCCGACGGCGACCAGGCGTACTGGGAGCACCACGTGGCCGAGGTGGAGGAAGCGGCCCGGGCGGCCAGCGCCCGAGCCTGATCCCCGGCGAGCGAGGCAGGCGGCGCGACCTCGGTTCTCGTATCGTCGCGGATCGTGCCACAGCGATTGCGCAGGCGGCCGGCACGGCGCATCCTGCACGTATCGAAACTTGAAAGTGGGGGGCGGGCGTGCAGGGGGACGTGGTTCTCCGGGCGTTAGGGCGGCGCGGTGACGGCGCGCCGGGCCGGTGCGCGGGATGAGCGCGCGGCGGGCGCTGATCGTCGCCAACGACGCCTACGAGCGGGATGGCCTGCGCGACCTGGTCGCGCCGGGCGCGGACGCCGAGGCGCTGGGCCGGGTGCTGGCCGATCCGCTGATCGGCGGGTTCGCCGTGAGCGTGCTCCGCAACGAGTCCGCGCACGTGATCCAGGCCCAGGTCGAGGAGTTCTTCGCCGACAACCAGCGCGATGACGTGCTGCTGCTGCACTTCTCCTGCCACGGGCTGAAGAGCCAGTCCGGCGCGCTGTACCTGGCCGCCACCAACACCCGCCCGGAACGGCTCGCCTCCACCGCCATCCCGGCCAGCTTCGTGAACGGCTGCATGCAGGCCAGCCGCGCCCGCAGCGTCGTGCTGCTGCTGGACTGCTGCTACGGCGGGGCGTTCGCGCGCGGCCTCCAGGCCCGGGCCGGTACCGAGGTCAGCCTGCTGGACAGCTTCCCGCAGGAGCCGCCATCGGACGATCGGGGCCGGGCGGTGATCACCGCCTCCGGGGCCACCGAGTTCGCGTTCGAGGGCGACGCGCTGGCCGAGAATCACGGGCGTCCGTCGGTGTTCACGGCCGCCGTGGTGGAGGGGCTGGCCACCGGTGACGCGGACCGCAACGAGGACGGCTGGGTCGGGCTGGATGAGCTGTATGACTACGTCTACGCCCGGGTGCGCGAGCACAGCCCGTACCAGCGGCCGGGCCGCATCATGGAACTGTCCGGCGAGCTGTACCTGGCCCGCAGCCGCCGGCGCCGGATCCGGCCCGAGCCCATCCACGCCGACCTGCAGGCCGCGATCACCAGCGACAACATGTACGCCCGCCTCGGCGCGGTGGATGAGCTGCGGGCCCGGCTAGGCAGCGCCGACCTGCCCGCGGCGGCGGGCGCGCACGCGGCCCTGGCCGAGGTGGCGCGCGGTGACATCCAGTACGTGGCCGACCGGGCCCGGCCGCCCTGGGCGACGTGGCGATCCGGCCCGACCCGGCCGCGCTGGAGTTCGGCGAGGTACGGCACGGCGACCCGGCGCCGCACCGGCCGGTCCGGCTGGGCGGGCCGCCGCTGGCCCGGACCGTCACGGTCCGCCCGTCGGCCGACTGGATCAGCGTCAGCCAGGACGAGGACGCCCTGGACGTCTCGGTCGCCACCGGCGGGGCTGGGACGCTGCGCGGCAGCCTGACCATTACTGGCACCCCCGGCCAGGTCGTCGTGCCGGTGACGGCCACCATCGTCGCCCCGGTGGCTTCGCCGCCCGTGATCCCGGAGCCGCCACCAGTGGCCCCGGAGCCGGCTCCCGTGGCTCCGGAACCGGCCAGCGCGATCCCCGAACCGGCCGCCGTGATCGCGGAACCGGCCAGCGCGATCCCCGAGCCGGCCGCTGTGATCCCGGAACCGGCCAGCGCGATCCCGGAACCGGCCGCCGTGATCGCGGACCTGTCGGCTCCGCAAGCGGGTTGGGCCGGGTCCGGCGGGGTCATGTCGGCTCCGCCGGCGGCGCGGCGGCGGACTGGCCCGCGGCAGGCCGGGCAGTCGCCCGCCCGGCCAGCGCCGGCGCGCGGGCTGGCGGTGGCGACGGGGCTGGCCCTGACCGTGGTGGCCGCGCTGACTGGCATGTTCTCCATCGCCGCATCGGACGGGCCAGCGGGGACGCCGGCCTACCTGCAGGTCATTGAGCAGACGGAACTTGCCCTGCCGCTCCTGGTCGCGCTAGCGGCGGCGCTGCCCCGCTTCCGCAGGCTGGGGGTCCTCGGCTTCTTGCAGGGCTCGATGTGGCCCCGGACGGGCGTGCTCGCCAACTATCTGGCCGGGACCTTGTTCGATCACATGTTCCGCAACCCCGGCGAGTTTTTCGCGTCGTATGTGTACGGCATCGTCAGCACCGCGCTAGCCCTGCTCGCGGCCGTCATCCTGCTGCTGGCCTGGCGCCCGGCGGCGGCCCGGCGGCGCAGCCCGCAGGCCGGTCCCCGCACGGTTCTCATCATGGTGACGATCGCGCTGGCCGTGGCGGCATACACCGTCGGCACCGTGCTGGTCGGCACATCCGCCCCCAATTACGCGCTGGCGGTGGTGGAGTCCGCTACCGGCCTGGCCGTCGGCTGGTACGCGCTGAGCCTGCGGTCCCGGGGCCTGGGCGCGGCACTGCTGCTGGGCTGGACCGTGCAGGCCGCGCTGGTGGCGACCGTCGACGTGACCAGCTACTCGGTGCTGACCGTGGCCGGCCGGGTATCCGGCGTAGCCGCCTGCGTCATGGTCGGCCTGCTGGTCATCCAGGTCATCGCCTACCGCCGCGCGCCCGGGCCGCACCCCGGCCAGCCGGGCAGCCCGGTAGCGCCGACCCGGCCGGCCGCGGACCCGGCCGTCTAGGCCCGGGGCACGGAAGCGGTCGCGCTAGGGCCTGTTTCAAAGGGTGCGAGATAGCCGGGTGTGTCCCGGAGCGCCGGCGTGTGCATCGCCGCGATCAGCGAGTGGCTCCGCCGCGACTTATGAGGCACGCCCCGGGCCTGTTCCGGAAGCTGCCTGCGGTGCGGCCGGGCCTGGTCTGCCGTCCCGGGGCGGGCTCCCCGGCCGGCGCGGCCCGGCGCGGCGCTGCTGCCTGCATGATCGTGACCGATTGCCCGTCTGCGGCACGGGTAATCGGTCACGATCATGGTCCGGAAGGGGCTGCGGCGCTGCCTTGACGCCCTGCAGGGCTGGCCAGGGGCCCGGGCCGGGCGGGCGCGGGGCTGGGGCCTGTTACAGGAGAGGGTTCTGGTGCGGTGGTGAATGCCGGGACGGGTCCTGACGAGCCTTCCAGAACACGGCCTAGACGCCGCGGACGGCGGTGGTCGCGGGCTCGATGCGCTGGCTGCGGATGTGCTCGTAGATAACGCTGGTGCGCACGTCGGCGATCTCCGGCCGCTCGGTCAGCCGGTCCAGGACCAGCGCGTACAGGGCCTGGTTGTCGGTGACGGCGACGTGGATGAGGAAGTCATCCGGGCCGGCCAGGACGAACACGCCGATGGCCTCGGGCAGGGCGCTGGCCCAGTCCCGGAACGCCTCGACCACCGAGCGGGACGGCGGCCGGACCCGCACCGCGATCAGCGCCTGGACCGGGCGGCCGATCTCGGTCAGGTCGATGTCCAGCAGCGCGCCGCGGATGACGCCGCGCTGGCGCAGGCTGCGGGTGCGGTCCAGGGCGGTGGTGGGCGGGATGCCGACGGCCGCGGCGAGGTCGCGGTTGGTGCGCCGGGCGTCGGCCTGCATCTCGCGGAGGATGGCTGCATCAAGCTCGTCCAGTCGCGCCATGCCTGCTGTTCCTCCGGCTTCACGTCTGACCCCATGCACCGGTTCGCCCGCATCCCGGTGATCTTCGTAGCATCTAAGCAGATCCCGGCGAGCGCGACGGAGCCCTCGGCCAGGCCCGCCCGCTATCCGAAAACCAGGCCTCATCCGACGGTGCTCGGGGCGCGCGGGCGGACCGCGGGCCGGACGGGCTCGGGCCGCGCGGGCTCGGGCCGGCGCCGCCGCGAGCGGGCCAGCCGGGCCAGGGACACGGCCGCGATCACGGCCAGGGCGGCGGCGTAGCCGATCTGGCCGGCCCACGGCAGGGTCAGGCCGGGCAGAGGGTGCACCGGCGTCAGGTACCGGGCCGCGGCCAGGGCCAGCCATTCGGCCCGCCCGTCCAGCGCGACCAGCATCACCAGCAGCATCGAGTACCACAGCAGCGCGGGGGTGGTGACGGCCAGCGCCGCCCCGGTCATGATCAGGGCGCCGCGCCAGGGCCGGGCCGGGTCGGCCCGGCGCAGGACCGCCAGGCCGGTGACGGCCAGGACGGCAACGGCGGCCAGGGTCGCGGCGGCGCCGGGCAGGGCCAGGCTCAGCAACTCGAACCGGCCGCCGGTGGCGTAGCCATCCTGGGCCAGGTAGCCGGGCAGGAAGCCGATCACTGCCCCGCCCACGGCCAGCAGGTGCGGCAGGTACACGGCGGCGGTGGCTCCCCCGATGGCGGCGGCCACGGTGACCGGGCGCCGCCGCAGCACGGCCGGGACGGCCAGCACCGGCGTGATCTTGGTGGCGATGGCCAGGCCGAGCAGTACCCCGCCGCCCAGCGCCCGGCGCCGGCCGCCGGGGCGGGCCAGGACGAGCAGGGCGGCGGCGGCCAGGAACACGGCCAGCGTGTCGACGTGCGCGCCGTTGCCGGCCTGGAGGTCGGTGACCGGGCACCACGCCCACAGCACGGCCAGCCGCGGGTCGCGGCCCAGCCGGCTCAGCCCGGCGGCCAGCATCGCGGCGGTGGCCAGGGCCAGCAGCGCCCCGGCGGCCTGGATCGGCAGGGTCCCGGCGCCGCCCGGCGAGAGCCCGCTGACCGAGGTGAAGTAGGCCTGGGCCACCGGCGGGTAGATCGTGTGCACCCGCGGCCGGTTGATCCGGGTGCAGCCCGGCGGCACCAGCGGGGGCGGCGGGACGACGGGGGCGCCGGGCGGGGTGAACAGCGGCGGCGGCGCCGGCTGGCCCACGCAGTACGGGCCGCTGGCGGGCCACAGGAACGCGTCGCGCAGGCCGGCCAGCTGCGGCGCGTCCGGCGCGTAGCGGTACGGGTCGATGCCCGCGGACTGCACCCGGCCGTCCCAGATATAGCGGTACAGGTCATCGCTGCCGGCCGGCGCCGCGGTCACCGCCGCGACCTGGATGGCCAGGGCGCCGAGCAGGATCAGCGGCACCGCCCGCCGGGCCGGCACCCGGAGCACCAGCCACGCCCCGGCGGCGAACAGCGCCCAGGCGGCGGCGTACCCGCCCACCGGCTGGAGCCCGGCCAGCGCCGGACCGGGCCGCACGATCACGCCGGTCACCGCGGTCAGCGCGGCGCCAGCCCCGATCGCCGCTGTCGTCCTCCCCCATCCGTTCACCCACCGGACGGTGCCAGCTCAGCCGCCCCCGCGACACCGCCTCGGCCCAGCCGTAAGAACCCCTTAAGGCCCCTCGGCCGCGGGCCGGCCCAGCATGATCACGACCGTTTCTCCGTGAAATCCGCCGGAAGAAGGGTCGCGATCATGGGTGCAGCCGGCGGCGCAGCGCGGCCCAGCACGGCGAACCAGCGGCCGGAGTCGGTCCAGGCCCGGGTGACCCGCAGGCCGGCCGCGCCGGCCACCGGGGGCAGCCCGTCGGCGCCGACCCAGGCCCACGGGAACCACGGGCCCGGCCCGGCGGCGGTGCGCAGCCGGACCTGCTCGCGGCGCGACCCGGAGCCGGGCGGGCCGACCTCGGCCACCACCGCGCCGTCGGGCGCGAGCAGGGCAGCGGCCCGGCGCAGCAGCGCCTCGGGGTCGCCGCCGATGCCGACGTTCCCGTCGGCCAGCAGGACGGTTGACCACCGCCCGGCGCCGGGCAGCGCAGCCGAACACGTCCCGCTGCAGGGCCAGCGCCCCGCCGGACCGGGCCAGCGCCACCGCGTACGGCGTGATGTCGATGGCCAGCGCGGGCACGCCCCGCTCGGCCAGCGCCACCGTCAGCCGGCCCGGCCCGGCGCCGACGTCCAGGGTCGGCCCGCAGCACTGGTCCAGCACCGACTCATCGCCCGGCGCCGTGGCCAGCCACTGCTGCACCGGCAGCGGGCTGGCGCGGCCGTCGGCGTGCTCGATCTGCGTCGCCGCGACCCCGGCCAGGGCCTGCTCGTACAGCTCACCGATCACGGGTCCCCTTCGCCGCTCCGCCGGCCCGGACATGCCGGCCGGGGGCCCGGCACGAGGCCGACAGCGTACTGGCGGCGCCCGCCGGCCGACTCTTACGAAGCCGTGACGAATCGGCGCTAGCCTGCCGTAACGTCCCGATCCGGCTACCGTTGGGCGCGGGGACCGTGACGGCCCGCCAGATCGGCGCGGCGGCTGAGCCGGGGATGAGTGGGCGTGGTGCACCGGTGCTGAGCAGCAACCCGGATCCGCCGGGCCGGATCATGGTCGTGGACGACGACGCGACGCTGACCGACGTGGTCGGCCGGTACCTGTCCCGGGACGGCCACCAGGTGGTGTGCGTGCCGGACGGCTACGCGGCGCTGCGCCGGGTCGCCGAGGACCCGCCGGACCTGGTCGTGCTGGACCTCATGCTGCCCGGCATGAGCGGCCTGGAGGTGTGCCGCCGGCTGCGCGAGAACTGGCCCATCCCGGTGGTCATGCTGACCGCGCTGGGCGAGGAGACCGACAAGCTGGCGGGCTTCGAGACCGGCGCCGACGACTACGTGACCAAGCCGTTCAGCCCCCGCGAGCTGGCCATGCGGGTCCGGTCGGTGCTGCGCCGGGCCCGCGGCAGCGGGCTGCAGGGCGCCCCGTCGCTGGGGGTGCTGAACGACGGCGGCCTGGCCGTCGACCTGAGCGCGCACGAGGTCCGCCTGGGCGCCGCGCTGGTCGCGCTGACCTCGCGCGAGTATGACCTGCTGGTGTTCCTGATGCGCCACCCGCGCCAGGCGTTCACCCGCGAGGAGCTGCTGGACGGTGTCTGGAACTGGTCCTTCGGCGACACCTCCACGGTCACCGTGCACGTGCGCCGGCTGCGGGAGAAGCTGGAGCAGGACCCGACCCGGCCCCGGCGCATCGCCACGGTCTGGGGTGTCGGCTACCGCTACGAGCCGGAGGCGTCATGATCTCGCCGGGTGACCTGTGGACCGTCAGCTACACGGTGGCCGGGACGGCGGCGGTGGTGACGGCGGCCGGGCTGGTGGCGGTCCGGCTGATGGCGGCCCGCTCGGTGGCCACCATCATGACCGTCATCGCGGCGGTCACCGTGGCGGCCACGCTGTTCGGCGTGGCGGTCATCGCCAACGAGATGTTCATCTCCCGGGCCGACTTCGACATCGTCATCGCCGTCGTGGCGGTCGGCGGGGTGGCCGGGTTCGCGGTCGCGCTGCTGGTCGGCCGCCGGGTGTCACGATCCAGCCGGCTGCTGCTGGGCGCCGTCCAGGAGGTCGGCCGCAGCGGCGACTACCAGGCGCCCGAGGCGGTCCTGCCGGCCGAGCTGGCCGGGCTGTCCGACGCGCTGGCCGCGGCGCACCGGCGGCTGGCCGAGGCCCGCGACCGGGAGCGGGCGCTGGAGACCAGCCGCCGGGAGCTGGTCGCCTGGGTCAGCCACGACCTGCGCACGCCGCTGGCCGGCCTGCGGGCCATGGCCGAGGCGCTGGAGGACGGGGTGGTCATCGACCGGGCCACGGTCGGCCGGTACCACACCCAGATCCGCAAGGAGACCGACCGGCTCACGCTGATGATCGACGACCTGTTTGAGCTGTCCCGCATCCACGCCGGCGCGCTGCGGCTGTGCAAGCGCCAGGTCGGCCTGGGCGACCTCATCGGCGAGGCGCTGACCAGCGCCGAGCCGCTGGCCCGGGCCAAGGGCGTGCAGCTTCGCGGGTACGCGGCGGCCAGCCCGCCGGTCCTGGTGGACACCGCCGAGGTGGGCCGGGCGCTGCGCAACCTGGTGGTGAACGCGATCCGGCACACGCCGGCCCGCGGCGCGGTCGAGGTGCTGGGCGACGAGGGCGCGGGCATGGCCCGGGTCAGCGTGTCGGACTCCTGCGGCGGCATCCCGGCCGAGCACCTGCCCCGGGTGTTCGACGTGGCGTTCCGCGGCCAGCCGGCCCGCACGCCCGGCCCCGACGAGGGCGCGGGCCTGGGCCTGTCCATCGCCCGCGGGATCGTCGAGGCGCACGCGGGCCGGATCGGGGTGCGCAACGTCGGCCCCGGCTGCCAGTTCGCCATCTGGCTGCCGGTGGCCCGCGACGCGGTGCCTGGCCCCGGCCGCCGGCCCGATGGCCCGGACGGGCAGCCGGGACTAGCCGCGCAGGCTGACCCGGGCCGGGCTGACCCGTGCCTAGCTGAGCTGGGGCTGGCGAGCCGGATCACGCAGCGGCGCGACGGCGAACTCCGTCATTCCCAGGTGGAACGGCACTGCCGCCGCGAAGCCAAGCTCCACCCGGGCTAGCTCCGGGGACGCCACGACGTGCCGCACGTCGCCGACCCGGAACTCGCCGGTGATCACCGGCTCGGGCCCGCCGAACGCCTCGGCCAGCGCGGTGGCCATATGGCCGACCGTGCGCGGCTGGCCGCTGGCCACGTTGTAGGCGCGCAGCGCGCCCGCCCGGCCGGCCTCCAGCGCCGCCAGGTTGGCCGCCGCCACGTCGGTCACGTGCACGAAGTCGCGCTGCTGGGCGCCGTCCTCGAACACCCGCGGGGCGCGGCCGGCCTCCAGCGCGGACCGGAAGATGGCGGCCACCCCGGAGTAGGGCGTGTCCCGCGGCATCCGCGGGCCGTAGACGTTGTGATAGCGCAGCGCGACGGCGGTGCCGCCGGTCATGCCCGCCCACACCGCGGCTAGCTGCTCCTGCGCCACCTTGGTCACGGCGTAGGCGTTGCGCGGGTCAAGCGGGGCCGACTCCGGCACCGCGGCGGTGGCCAGGTCGCTGCCGCACCGCGGGCAGCGCGGCTCGAACCGGGCCTGCTCCAGGTCGGCCTGGTCGCGGGCGGGGGGCCGCACCACGCCGTGCTCCGGGCAGCGGTACCGGCCCTCGCCGTAGGCCACCATCGAGGAGGCCAGCACCAGGCGCGGCACGGCGGCCCGGCCCATCGCCTCCAGCACCACGGCCGTGCCGGTCACGTTGACGTCGCAGTAGGGGGGCAGGTCGGACAGGTCCTGCGCCCAGCCCGACCAGCGCGGCCTGGTGGCAGACCGCGTCCACCCCGGCCATCGCGTCGCCGCACCGCGCCGGGGTCGCGGACGTCGCCGGTGATCAGCTCGGCGTCCTGCGGGCCAGTAGGCGGGCGGCCCGTCGTGCACGGCCGGGGCCAGGCTGTCCAGGCCCCGCACCTCGTGCCCGGCGGCCAGCGCCGCGTCGGCGACGTGAGACCCGATGAAGCCGGCCGCGCCGGTGATCAGAATGCGCATGCCCGCAGCGAAGCACGCCGGCGCGGGCTCCGGCCGCCCGTGCACGATCCGTCACATTCTCGTAAGGGTCAGTCACGTCATGTCGCCGCTAGGGTTCCGGGCATGGTCATCGACGTCATCCTGCCCTGCCTCAACGAGGCCGCCGCCCTGCCCTGGATACTGTCCCGGATGCCCCCCGGCTACCGGGCCATCGTGGCCGACAACGGCTCCGACGACGGCTCGGCCGCGGTCGCCGCGCGGCACGGCGCGCGGGTGGTGCACGTCCCGCAGCGCGGCTTCGGCGCCGCCTGCCACGGCGGCCTGCTGGCCGCCGACGGCGGCCTGGCCTGCATCATGGACGCTGACGGGTCGCTGGACCCGGCCGACCTCCCGGCCGTGGCCGGGCCGGTGCTGGCCGGCCAGGCCGACCTGATGCTGGGCGCCCGCCGCCCCGAGGGCCGCGGCGCCTGGCCGCTGCACGCCCGGCTGGGCAACCGGGTCATCGCCGGGGCCGCCCGCCGGGCCACCGGCGTTCGGCTGCACGACCTGGGCCCGATGCGCGCCGCCCGCCGGGACGACCTGCTCGCCCTGGACCTGGCCGACCGCCGGTTCGGCTACCCGCTGGAGATGGTGCTGCGGGCCGCCCGGGCCGGGTGGCAGGTGGCCGAGGTGCCGGTGCCGTACCGGCCCCGGACCGGCCGCTCGAAGGTCACCGGCACGGTGCGCGGGACGCTGCGGACCGTACGCGACATGCGCAAGGTGCTGGCCGCATGATGGTCCCGGCCCGGACAGTGCCGGCCTGGAGCGTGCCGCGCACCCCCGTGGCCAGGACAACCGTGCCCGGCATATCGCTGGGCGGGCTGACCGGGCAGGTCATGATCATCGCCAAGGAGCCGGTGCCGGGCCGGGTGAAGACCCGCCTGACGCCGCCGTTCACCCCCCGGCAGGCGGCCGACCTGGCCCAGGCCGCGCTGGCCGACACGCTGGCGGCGGCGGCCGGCGTCCCGGCCGCCCGGCACGTGATCGCCCTGGACGGCGCCCCGGACGGGTGGCTGCCGGCGGGCGTGCACGTGCTGGCCCAGCGCGGCGCCGGCCTGGACGAGCGGATCGCCGCCGCGCTGGGCGACGCCTATGACCGGCTGGCGGTGCCGGTCGTGCTGATCGGGATGGACACCCCGCAGGTCACCCCGGCGCTGCTGGAGGCGGCGCTGCGCCCGCTGGCCGACGGCAGCGCCGACGCCGCGTTCGGCCCGGCCGCCGACGGCGGCTTCTGGCTGCTCGGCCTGCGCCGGCCGGACCCGGCCCTGGTCCTCGGCGTGCCGATGTCCACGGCCGCCACCGGCGCGGCCCAGATCGCCCGCCTGGCCGCGGCCGGCCTGCGGATCCGCTACCTGCCCTGCCTGCGTGACGTGGACACGGCGGCCGACGCCGTGGCCGTGGCCCGCCAGGCCCCCCGCACGCGCTTCGCCGCCACGCTGGCCGCTCTGCTCGCCCGCCCGGCCCTGAGCCGCGCCTGCCCGCCGGCTGCCCGCGAGGCTTACGAGGTTGTTACCGCATCGCTGGTCAGCGGCCCGACCGCCGCCGCGCTGGCTAGGTTCGGCAGCATGGCGGGGGAAAGCGGGCGCGGGCCGATGCGGCCGGAGTTCTGGCGCAGTCCGCTGCGCGGGCCGTGGCTCACGTCCGTGCTCGGCCTGGTGCTGCTGTGCGGGCTGCCGGTGGTGGCGCTCACCGGGCTGCTGTCCTACGCCGCGTATGACCCGCGCCTGCCCGGCAACGACCAGACGCCGGGCGGGCGGCTGCTGAAGTTCTACCTGTTCGACTGGCCCGCCGGGCCGGCCTGGCTGTACCGGGTCAGCCAGGGCGTGCACGTCACCCTGGCGCTGGCGCTGGTACCGGTGGTGGCGGTCAAGCTGTGGTCGGTGGCGCCGCGGCTGTTCGCCTGGCCGCCGGCGCGGTCGGTGTCGCACGCCCTGGAACGGCTCAGCCTGATCATGGTGGTCGGCGGGGTGCTGTTCGAGTTCGCCACCGGGATCCTGGACATCCAGGACTTCTACGTGTTCCCGTTCTCGTTCTACACCGCGCACCTGTACGGGGCGTGGGTGTTCATCGCCGGGCTGACCGCGCACGTGGCCCTCAAGCTGGGCCGGATGCGGGCCGGGCTGCGGTCGCGCCAGCGGCCGGCGGGCGACCCGGCCGACCCCGGCAGCCTGACCCCGGTCCGGCCGGCGGCGCCGACGATCTCACGGCGGGGACTGCTGGCCGCGATGGCCGGAGCGTCGGCCATCCTGGGCGGCCTGGTGGCCGGGCAGTCGCTGGGCGGGTGGGCGCGGCGGACGGCGCTGTTCGGCCCGCGCGGGCGGTCGGCGGCCGGGACGCTGCCGGTCAACCGGACCGCCGCCGCGATCGGCCTGACCACCGCCGACGTCGGCCCGGCCTACCGGCTGACGCTGGTCGGCGCCCGCCGGCTGTCGCTGACCCGGGCGCAGGTGGCGGCGCTGCCGCAGCGTTCCGCCGCGCTGCCGATCGCGTGCGTGGAGGGCTGGTCGGCGCAGGCCTGGTGGTCCGGGGTGCGGCTGGCCGACCTGGCCCGGCTGGCGGGCGTGCCCCGGCCGGGCGGCGCGCTGGTCGAGTCGATCGAGCGGCGCGGGTCGTTCCGCTCGGCCAGCCTGTCCGCCGCCCAGGTGACCGACCCGCGATCGCTGCTGGCCCTGCGGGTCAACGGCGCCGACCTGTCCTGGGATCACGGCTACCCGGCCCGGACGATCATCCCGGCCGCCCCCGGCGTGCACAACACCAAGTGGGTGTCCGTGATCACGTTCGTGGAGGCCGGGTGAGGATCCGGGGCTACTGGCGCGGGGCCGCTGCACCTGCTCACGCTGATCGCGGCGTTCGGGCTGGCCGGGTACGCGTTCAGCGCGGTCGCCGCGGCGCGGCCAGTGGCGCGGCTTCGCGGTGTGGTTCGCGGTGGCCATCATCGGCCACGACCTGATCCTGTTCCCGCTGTACTCGGCGGCCGACCGGTCGGTGCGCCGCCTGCTGCGGGGCCGGGCCGGCGGCCTTCGCGCGAGCCACGGCGCGGAGCGGGGCGACGTCCGGGCGAGCGCGGGCGGGGCGGTCGTCGCCGGGCCTCCGGTGGTGAACTACCTGCGGGTGCCGACTGCGTTCTCCCTGATGCTGTTGCTTGTCTGGTTCCCGCTGATCCTGGGGCTGTCGGGGCGGACGTACCGGCGGGCCAGCGGGCTGTCGGCCAGCCCGTACCTCGGGCGGTGGCTGGGCGTGACCGGCGCGTTCTTCGCGGTGTCGGCGGTGTGCTACGCGGCGGCCGCGGCGCGGCAGGCGGCGGCGCGCGGCCGGGACGCTCAGCCCCCGCGGGTCACCGCTGCGAGGAACGAATGTGACGATAGCTTCATGGATGCCGCGCGGTTCGCTCGCTTCCTGCCCACCCGGCCCTGGCCGCAGGCGCTGCGCCGGCCGTGGCGCTGGGGGGTCGTGGTGGCCGGCGTGGCCGTGCTGTGCGCGACGCCGGGAATCGTCGCCGCGCTGCCGGTCAGCCCGTCGCCGCTGACGGCGGCGGCGCTGCGGGCCAAGATCATGGCCTCCGCCGGGGTGCCGTACTCGGGCTACGTGGAGAGCACGGCCGACCTGGGGCTGCCGCAGCTTCCCGACCTGCAGGACGTGAGCACGCTGGCCGACGGGGTGACCGAGCAGTACGCCTGGTACCGGTCACCGGAGCACTGGCGCGCGGCCACGTTAACGACCGGCGGCGAGGATGACGTCTACAGCGACGACGGCACGACCTACCTGTTCAACTTCTCGCTCAACCTGCTGACCCTGGTCACCGGCACGTCGCCGGTGCGGCTGCCCCGGGCGTCGGACCTGCTGCCGCCGTCGCTGGCCCGGCTGCTGCTGGGGCTGTCCTCGCCCGCCGACCGGCTGGGCCGGCTGCCGTCGCGGCGGATCGGCGGGGTGAACGCGGCCGGGCTGCGGATCACGCCGGCCAGCGCGGCGACCACGGTGGGCGCGATCGACATCTGGGCCGACCCGCGCAGCGGGCTGCCGGTCGACGTCGCGGTGTACCCGCGGGGCAACGGGAAGCCGGTCCTGGTCAGCGACTTCCTGCAGGTCAGCCAGAGCCGCCCGGCGCTGGCCACGGTGACCCCGGACCCGGCGCCGGGAGTCGACCGGGCCGTCGCGTCGCTGTCCACGCTGAACGGCATCCTGAACGACGGCCGCCACCACCACTTCTGGCCGCCGGCGCTGGGCGGGCAGCCGTTGCGGCGGCAGGCGGGCGGGCTGTCCGCGGTGGCGTTCTACGGCACCGGGTACGGCCGGCTGGCCCTGCTGCACCTGCCCGACCGGACCGGCCGGCAGGCGGTGGCCGCGGCCACGGCGGCCGGCGCCGGGCTGATCAGCGTGCCGGGCGGCAGCGAGATCGTGGTGGCCACCCCGCTGCTGACCGTGGACCTGGCCACGGCGGACCGGTTCGGCGGGGTGACGTTCCTGCTGGCGGGCTCGGTGACACCCGGCGTGCTGGAGGCGGCGGCGGGTGACCTGCTGAACCTGTTCGCCCATTTCCGGCCGCCGCCGATGCGGAGGAGACAATGATCAGGACGCGCGGGCTGACCAAGAGCTTCGGCGGGTTCCTCGCGGTGGACGCGGTGGACCTGGACGTGCGCGAGGGTGACCGGTACGGGTTCCTGGGACCGAACGGCTCCGGCAAGACGACGGTGATCCGGATGCTGCTGGGCCTGGTCTACGCCACCGCCGGCGACATCGAGGTGCTGGGCCAGCGCATGCCGGCCCGGGCCGCCGAGGTGCTGCCCCGGGTCGGGTCGCTGGTCGAGGGCCCGTCGGCGTACCCGCACCTGTCCGGGCGGGCCAACCTGTCCCTGATCGACGCGTCCGGGCCGGGCGGGCGGCGAGACCGCAAGGCGCGGATCGGCGCGGCGCTGGACCAGGTCGGGCTCGGCGGGATCGACAGCAGGCCGGTGGGCAAGTACTCGCTCGGGATGCGGCAGCGGCTGGGGCTGGCCGCCGCGCTGCTGCGGCGGCCGCGGCTGCTGATCCTGGACGAGCCGGCCAACGGGCTGGACCCGCGCGGCATCCGCGAGCTCCGCGACCTGCTGGCCGGGCTGAGCCGGGACGGCACCACGATCTTCCTGTCCAGCCATCAGCTCAGCGAGGTCGAGCAGCTGTGCAGCCGGGTCGGCGTGGTCGACCGCGGCCGCCTGGTACTGCAGGACGACCTGGACACGCTGCGGGCGCCGACCGGCCGGGTGCTGGTGCGCAGCCCGGAGCCCGACCGGGTGGCGGCCGAGCTGGACGGCCAGGTCAGCTCCCGGGACGGGGAGACGATGCTGGTCACCGCCGCCGACCCGGTCGCGCTGAACGCCCGGCTGGTCGGCGCGGGCATCGGATCAGCGAGATCAGCCCGGAGCGGCGGTCGCTGGAGGACCTGGTGCTGTCGCTGACCACGGCCAGCGCGGACCGGGTCGACCGGGTGCCGTCCGGGCGGCGGCCGGCGGGCGACGGCAGCGCGGGCGGTCCCGGCCGGACGGGCGGCGCGGACGTGCTGGTCACCGGAGACCCGGTGCGGGAGGAGAACGGTTCCCGATGATCGCTGTCGAGCTGGTCAAGCTGGTCCGGCGGCCGCGGACCTGGGTCAGCCTGGCCCTGCTGTGCGCGCTGCCCGCGCTGGTCGCGGTGTTCGTGGTGGTGACCCACGTGGTGCCGCCGCCCGGTCAGGGGCCGACGCTGCTGTCCGACGTGCTGTCCAGCGGGAACCTGTACCCGGCGGCGGCGCTGGCCATCGTGCTGCCGGTGTTCCTGCCGATCGCGGTGGCGGTCGTGGGCGGCGACTCGGTCGCGGGCGAGGCCGGCACGGGCATGCTCCGCTACCTGCTGGCCCGGCCGGTGAGCCGGTTCCGGCTGCTGACCGCCAAGCTCGTCGCGCTGGTGACCTACACCCTGGCCGCGGTGGTGCTGGTCGCGCTGACCGCGTACCTGACCGGCATCGCGCTGTTCGGCTCGGCGCCGGTGGCCGCCCCGGTGGGCGGCGGGAGCCTGGCCGCGCCCAGCCCGACGGCGGCCGCGGCCACGGCGCTGTCGGGGGCGCCGATCACGGCCGCCGGCCTGATGCTGCGGATCCTGGGCGCGGTGGCGTTCATCGCGGTGTCGATGCTGGGCGTCGGGGCGATCGCGCTGTTCCTGTCCACGGTGACCGACTCGCCGCTGGCCGCCGCGCTGGGCGCGCTGGCCGCGCTGATCACCAGCCAGGTCCTGATCACGCTGAACTCGGCCGACGCGGTCAGCCCGTACCTGCCGACCCGGTACTGGCTGGCCTGGATCGACTTCTTCCGGGAACCGGTGCTGTGGCGGGACATCGACCGCGGGCTGGCCGTCCAGGCCGTCTACGTGGCGGTGTTCCTCGGCGCGGCGTGGGCGCACTTCGCCACCAAGGACATCACCAGCTAGCTCTCGGCGGCCCGGGTCGCCCTGGTCGCCCGGTTAGCCGCCGCAGTCGGCCGGGGCGGGGCGGCGCATCGGGCCGGGGCCGATGGCGCCCAGGACCATGGCGGTGACCGCCGGGCTGGTCGGGCAGCTCGCGAGTGGCTGATCCGCTGGCCCGGGCAGACCGACTGGATCGGCACGTCGACCGCGCCGGCCAGGCGGGCCGAGTCGGGCGGGGTGACGGTGGTGTCGTCGGTCGTCCACAGCGACAGCCAGGGCAGCCCGGCCGGGGCACGGGCGTCCAGGCCGGCCAGGAGGCTGCTGCCCGGCACGAGCTGCTGGCAGGCGACCGGGCAGGCGCCGGGCGCGAACCCGGCGGCGGTGCCGGCCACCACGGTGCCGTGGAACGGCGAGCCGAGGGTGACGATCCGCCGGGCCTTGGCCCGGCCGTCGTCCTCGCGCGCCCACAGCAGGGTGGCCACCCCGCCCGCCGAGTAGCCGATGACGTCCACCGACGGGGCACCGCCGCGCAGCGCCTGGCTGACCGCGGCGTTGAGCACGGCGGCGTCCTGGCTGAGGTCACCGGTCCCGTTGCCGGGCAGGTGCAGCGACGGTGGCGCTGCGGCCCGCGGCACCGGATGGCCCGGGCCAGCCGGCGCAGCGAGGCAGTGCTGCCGCCGTAGCCGGGGACCAGCAGGACCGGGCCGGGGCGGTCCTGGCGGGGCACGCCGCGCGGCGCGGACGGCTGGCCGATCAGGTGCACCCCGGCGGTAATGGCGGCGCCGCCGGCCGCGGCGACGGCCAGCAGGGCGACCCCGGCGACGAACACCCGGCGGCGCGCGGGCAGGCCGCGCAGCCAGGCCCTCATCGGCGGGCCCTCATCAGCGAGCCGCCGGGGCTAGCGGCCAGCGGCCCGGCGGGCCAGCAGCAGCCGCCCGGTAGCGGCCAGGGTGATGACCGCGACGGCCTCGACGACCAGCACCGTCCACGCCTCGCCCGAGATGAACGGCAGCTTGAAGCCGAACAGGCCGACGGTCAGGACCAGGATGAAGCCGAGGATGGTGCCCAGCACCAGGCCCAGGCCGGCCGCCACGGCCAGCACGTGCCGGGTGGCCAGGATGGCCACCGCGATGACGAACGCCGAGATCACCTGGACCAGGAACAGCGGCCCGAGGATGTGCACGTGGCGGTAGGCGATGTTCCACAGGTCCAGGTGTATCGAGCCGGAGGTGATCAGCAGCCCGGCGTCGACGATGAACAGCACCCACAGGGCCGGGCTGCTCGCGGTTACCCGGGTATCGGTCGCGGTCATGGGCTCTGCGCCTTTCTGATCGCTGCGAATGGCTCCACCCACTGGATCAGGAACGCCCGCGCCATGCCGGGCGCGCCGGCCGCGGCCTGCTCCACCGGGACCGGCCGGCCGCTCAGGCCGGTCGGTGCGCTGGCCGCGCCGGGCACCGGGAACACCGCGCGGCGGCTCATCATGTCCCAGATCGCGAACGCGGTGCCCAGGTTGATGTCGATGCGGCCGGTGGCGTGGTGGTGGATCCGGTGGTAGGCCGGGCTGATCAGCACCTTGCCGACCGGCCCGTAGGTCCAGGGCACGTTCGCGTGGGGCAGCGCGCCCAGGCATGCGTACACGGTGAACACCACGGCCGGGGTGGTCGCGTTGGAGCTGATCGCCAGGACCGGGACCGCCGTGATCAGGAAGCTGACGTGCACCAGCGGGTGCGCCCGGAACGTGGTCAGGATGCTCAGTTCCTCCTGCGAGTGGTGCACCGCGTGCAGCCGCCACAGCGAGGTGACCCGGTGGTTGCCCAGGTGCGCGAGCCAGTCCAGGAAGTCGATGACCAGAACCCCGGCGACGATGAACGGCCAGCCCGGCACCCCCGGCATCCGGGGGATGACCAGCCACTGCGCGTGCTGGGCCAGCACGTGCGCGAAGCCCGCCCCGATCAGCACGATCACCGGCACCACCACCAGCGCGTAGGCCAGCAGGTAGCACATGTCCACCAGGTGCCCGCGGGCCAGCAGCGGCCGCCGCTCGGCCGGCCTGAGCTGCTCGATGCCGAACATGACCAGCACGAACGCGAGGACCGCCGGCCCGGCCAGCTCGAACCGGCCGGCGTTGATCTGCCGGGCCACGCCCAGGTCGGCCAGCTGCTCGGCGCCCAGCCAGCCCAGCCACCCGGCCAGCCCGGCGATGATCACCGTG
This sequence comes from uncultured Actinomycetota bacterium, assembly GCA_963731085.1. Taxonomy (GTDB): domain Bacteria; phylum Actinomycetota; class Actinomycetes; order Streptosporangiales; family Streptosporangiaceae; genus DASUBV01. The sequence continues at coordinate 127,463 of CAVSUF010000012.1, read as the reverse complement.
GGGAGGTAGAGGTGGCGCACCTGCCACGCGGCGGCAGCCGGCCGCCCCGGCGTATCGCCCGCTCGGTGGTATCCAGGCCAGGGGCTGCGGTCACTGGGCACCTCCCTGTCCGCCCGACCATGATCGGCTCCTGCTCAGTGACACGGCAGGCGTCGCCGGGCGGTTCACGCGGTTCGCCGCCCGGCCGGTCAGCCCAGGGACAGCCAGCGGATGCCCTGCTCATCGACAGCGGCCCGCTCGGCCGGGGTCAGCGCGGCCCGGCCGGTGACCTTGGCCACCAGGGTGGCCCGATCCCAGGACAGCCGCTGGCCCAGAGCCGCCGCGGCAGCGGCGCCGCCGCCCGCGGCCCGGCGGGCAGCGCCAGGTCGGCCACCACCTCGGCCGCGGGCACGGTCAGCCACGGCGGGCAGCCCAGCCCCGCGGCCAGGTCCAGGCCGTGCACGGCTACTTCCAGCACCCGGGTGCGCATGAACTCGGCCAGCAGCATGAGGTCGCCGTGCCGGGTCCGCACCCGCCGTCCCGGCGGCGCGGCGGCCGCGTCCGCATACGCCCCCCGCCACGCGCCGTCGAACCCGGCCACCAGGTCAGCGGGAGACTGCCCGGCCGCGCCATGCTGGGCCACGGCCACCCGGTCGGCGTTGGTGGCGGCGGAGAACCGCTGGTCGGGCCGGTAGTAGCCGACCGCCCCGGTCAGGTCCTCGCCCGGCCCGGCCTCCGGCTCGGGCGCGGCCAGCATGCCCGACACCCGGCCCGCCGCCGTGCTCACGTGCCACAGCAGTTCCGCCACGGTCCACGGCGGGCACAGGCTGGGCCGCGCGAAGGCGGCCGGGGACTGCTCGGCGAGCGCCGCCGACAGGCGGGCGGCCTCGTCCCGGAACGCGTCGATGACCAGGCTGACCGGCATCAGTGCCCAACGTACCCGGCCAGGCCGGGTCCGGGCGCCGGGCGTCGCTAGGGTGGATGGGATGCTGAGGCCCGACTATCCGATCCGGACGCAGCGGCTCGTCCTCCGGCCATTCGCGATATCGGACCTGGATGGCCTGCTCGCCATTCAGTCACTACCCGAAGTGGCCCGCTACCTGTACTGGGAGCCGCGCGACCGGGAGCAGGTCCGCGCCGCGCTGGGCAACATGATCCGCGGCTCGTCCCTGGTCACCCAGGGCGACGTGCTGACGCTGGCGGTGGTGCTGCCGCCCGACGGCACGCTGATCGGCGAGGTCATCCTGAAGTGGTCCAGCGTCGAGCACCGCCAGGGCGAGATCGGGTACGTCTTCCACCCCGGCTACGGCAGCCGCGGGTACGCGACCGAGGCCGCCGCGGTCCTGCTCCGGCTCGGCTTCGACGCCCTTGGCCTGCACCGGATCATCGGCCGGCTGGACGGCCGGAACGCGGCGTCGGCCCGCCTGCTGGCCCGCCTGGGCATGCGCCAGGAGGCCCGCTTCCGGGAGAACGAGATCGTTAAGGGCGAGTGGACAGATGAGATCGTCTTTGCCCTTACCGAGGACGAATGGCGCACTGGTGTCTTAATGTCTTAAATACCCCGCGCCATCGGGCCAGACGAGGGATGATTTGCCCAGCGATCTGCAGGATTAGGGACGGCAACTCGTCATGAACACGATGAACGCAGGCGGCTGACGTGGACGTGCCCGGCAGCGACGCCGCTCTCCTCAACGCCATCCGCTCCGGTGACCCGGGGGCCTACGACGTGCTGCGCGCTCGCCACGGGGCGGCGGCGCGCCGCCTGGCGCGCTACCTCCCGCGCGGCGGGGCAGCCGCCGACGATGTGGTCGACTGGTCGTTCACGCAGGTGCTGGACGCCATCCGGCGCGGCGGCGGGCCGACCGACGCGTTCCGCCCGTACCTGCTGACCGCCACCGCCAGGGCCGCGCGGGACTGCGCCGCGGGCGAGGCCGCGCCGGTCCCGGCCGACGATCAGGACATCCCCGCGCCCGGCCAGCTACCCCGCGGGAACGGCCGCGACCCGGTGGTCGCCGCGTTCCTGGCGCTGCCCGAGCGGTGGCGGGCCGTGCTGTGGCACACCGAGGTCGAGGGAGCCGCCCCGGCCGCGGTGGCGTCGCTGTTCGGGCTGTCCGCCGACGGCGCCGCCGAGCTGGCCGCCAGGGCCCGCGAGGGGCTGGGCCGGAGCCTGGACATCGGCGCCGCGGAGACCGGCGGGGCCGGCCTGGACGACCTGACCGCGGCGCTGCGCGCCTCGGTCGCCCCCCTGGTCCTCGGTCCCGGGACGACCGCCTACCTGGCCGACGCGGCCAACGGCGCGATCGGCGCGGCCGACAGCGCCGCTGCCGGCGGCGCCGCTGGCTATGCCACCGTCGGCAACGGTGCGACTGACTCACGGGGCGACTGTCCCCGGTGTGACTGACCTCGGCGTGCCTGTCCCCGGTGTGCCTGTCCCCGGCGTGCCTGTCCCCGGTGCCGCTGACCACCGTGCCGCTGACCACGGCACGACTGACCACGGGGGCCTGGCCGCCGCCGGGCTGGCCGCCGCGGGTGCCGCCGCCGCGGCTGCCGCGGCCGAGGAGCTGGCGTTCAGCGCGGCGCCCCTGCCGGGAGCGGGCCCGGAGGCCGCCGCACCGCCAGGCCCCGGCCGTCCGGCCCGGCCCGGCGCGTCGCAGCGCTCCTGGCCGGGCGCCGCGGCTTCGCGTCCCCCCCAGGCCCGGCACCGGCACCCGGCCGGGAGCAGGCACCCGGCCCGGCACCGCCGGGCGGCCCGGCGGGCCCGGCCGGGGCGGCCCGACCCCGCGGCCGAGCGTTCTCGGGACCGCTTCCACGGCGGAACTGCCCGCCGTTACCGCGGCGCTGCCGGACCCCGCTCCGCAGGGACTGCGCCGGGACTCCGCCCCGCCGGAACCGCGCCGCGAGCCCGCCCTGCAGCGCCTGCGCCGGGAGCGTCGGCGCAGCGGGCCGGCGGCGCCCAAGGCGGCGCGCCCGCAGGCGGGGCGCCCCCAGGCGGCCAGGGCGGCGGCGGCAGTCCTCGCGGCAGCGGCCCTGATCGGCGCCAGGTCCCGGCTGGCCCTGCATCACTGGGCCGATGACACCGGCCGGCAGAAGGAGATCACGGCCATATCGGCCGCCGTGCTGCTGGTGCTGGGCGTCGTCGGGTACGCAGTACTGCTGCACGCGGGCTCCCCGCGTCAGGTCGCGTCGCCCACCCCGGCGGTGGCCGCGCCCGGCACGACCGGGCCGACGGCCAGCGCGCCGCCCGCGCCGTCGTCCGCCCCGCCCAGCCACGCGCCAGCCAGTCACCCGCCGGTGCCGGTGGCCGCCGTGGCCAACAACCCGCCGGCCCCGCCGCCCCCGCCGCCGGTCCGGCTGGCCGCGATGATCAACGTCGACGGGCCGGTCGGGTTCAGCCGGCTGGCTCAGGTGCAGTTCACGGTGGCCGACATCGGCTCGCGGGCCACGGCGGCCGACGTGACGGCCGCCGTCGCGCTGCCCCGCGGCGTCTTCCCGCTGCCCGGCATGCCCATCAACGGCTGGTCGTGCTCCGCCGCGAGCCCCGGGATGGTCTGCGTGCACGCGCCGCTCCCGGCCGGGGCGAACAGCAGCGACGTCTTCACCACGCTGGTCGGCGTCATGGGGGCCTGCCACATGTCGGTGCAGCTCACCGTGACGTCCGGGGCGGCCCAGGCGTTCGCGTCAGCGGTCATCCCGTGCGGTTCCGGCGGGGCGCAGCCAGGCTAGGCGGCGGGCGCGGGCTAGGCGGCGGGCGGCCCGATCCCGGTCACCAGCAGGCTGATCATGACCGGGGCCAGGTCGTCGGCCAGCGGGCCGTGGGCGAAGAACAGCCGGTAGTACACCGGCGCGAAGAGCTGGTCCATGATCGCCTCGTGGTCCAGGCCGGGCCGGATCTCGCCGCGCCGCTCGCCGGCCCGGAGGATGTCCAGGGTGACTGCCCGGCGCGGGGCCAGCCAGCGCTCGCGCAGCGCCCGGGCGATGTCCGGGTCGGACTGGGCCTCGGCTACCAGCGCCCGCATCAGCGGGCCGGCCGTGGTATCCCGGAAGATCTGCACGAGTGCGCCGATCTGCCAGGCCAGGGCGTCGGGGGCGGTCAGTTCCGGAGGAACCGCCAAAGTGCCCGCCACCCGGTCGAGGAAGCCGTCCAGGGCGACGGCGCCCCGCGACGGCCACCACTTGTAGACGGTGGCCTTGCTCACGCCCGCCCGGGTCGCGATGGCGTCCATGGTCGCCGCGGCCAGGCCGCCGCTCAGCATCAGGTCGCCGGCGGCGGCCAGGATGGCCTGCCGGGCCGTCTCGCTGCGCGGCCGCCCCCGGGGCCGTCGCGCCCCCGGCTCGCCGCGGGCCGCGCCGCCGGGCTGATCACGCACGCGCTGGTCAGGCACGCGCTGGTCAGGCACGGGCTGGTCAGGCACGGGCTGGCCGCCTGACGGTCAGCCCGTCGTATACCCAGATGCCGCCCGCCAGCAGCGGCAGCACGGCCCCGAACACGGTCACCGCCGTCCAGCCGTGGCTGGCATACAGCCAGCCAGCGATCGCCGACCCGGCCGACCCGCCGATGAACACCGAGGTCATGTACACGGTGTTGATCCGGGCGCGGGCGTCCTCGCGGAGCGCGTAGATGTCACGCTGGCTCAGCACGTGGTTGCCCTGGACGGCCAGGTCGAGCAGCACCGCGGCGGCGGCCAGCACGATCACGCTGCCCGCCCCGGCGCCGGCCACCGCCATCGCCACCGCCGCGGCCAGGATGGCCAGCGCCCCGGCCGGCCCGGCCCAGGCCCTTGTCCCCCAGCTGGCCGGCCACCAGCGCGGCCACCGCGCCGCCCGCGCCGACCAGGGCGAACACGGCGATGTGCAGCTGAGACAGATGGTGGGCGCTGATGAGCTCGTAGGCGATCACCGTCCAGAACGCGCTGAACGCGCCGAACATCAGCGCGTGGGCGGCCGCGCGGCGGCGCAGCACGGGCTCGTCACGGACCAGGCGGAGGGCCGAGCCGAGCAGCCGGCCGTACCGCGCCGCCGCCTCCGGCGCCCGGTCGGGCAGGATCCGCCACAGGGCGGCGGCCAGGACGAGCATGCCCACGGCCGAGATCAGGTAGATGCTGCGCCACCCCCACGCGGCGGCCGTCACGCTGGCCAGCGAGCGCGCCAGCAGGATGCCGATGAGCAGGCCGCTCATGACCCGGCCCACGTAGCTGCCGCGCTGGTCGGGCGGGGCCAGGTGGGCGGCGAACGGCACCAGGACCTGCACGACGACCGACGTGACCCCGATGCACACCGACATCACCAGGAACAGGGCCAGGTCGGGCGACACCGCTGCCACGGCCAGCGCCACGGCGGTGACGATCAGGGTCCGGCAGGTCAGCCGGCGGTTCTCCAGCATGTCGCCGAGCGGGACGACCAGGGCCAGGCCCGCGGCGTAGCCCAGCTGGGTAGCGGTCACCACCGTGGCCGCGGCGCCCTGGCTGACCCGGAACGTGCTGGCGATGAGGGCCAGCAGCGGCTGGGCGTAGTAGATGTTGGCCACCGTCACCCCGCAGGCGATGGCCATGGCCAGGATGACGACCCCCGGCGCGGCCGGGCGGCGCGCCGCCCGGCCCGTGGTTGCGCCGTGGGGACCCCGTGGTCGCCTGGGCCCGTGGTTGAAGGCTCAGCCGTCGGTGCCGCCACCGGCGCTCCTTCCGATTTACTGAACGATCCGTTCACAATATAGCTGATACATCAGGGCTCAATCCGTCCGGGTCACCCTGATCCGGCAAGCGGTGAGGAGCCAGCCACATGACTGACATGACCTACGTTCCGCTGCCCGGCAGCGAGCGCACGGCGCTGCCGCAGGCGGCGACGGCGACCCCCGACGATGACCGCGAGCGGATCGAGGTCACCGTGATGACCCGCCGCAAGGCGGACCTGCCCCGGACCGAGTCCGGCCTGCCCGCCCGGATCTCCCGGGACGTGCTGCGCAGCAGCTATGGCTCCGACCCGGCCGACCAGGCCCTGGTGGCCGAGGTGCTGGCCGACCCGGACTCGGGCGTAGAGGTCACCGAGCAGGACCCGGCGACCCGGCGGGTGACGCTCGCCGGCCCGGCCAGGGCGCTGGCGGCGGCGTTCGGGACCAGGCTGAGCCGGGTCGAGACCACCGCCCCGGACGGCTCCGCCGTCGTGCACCGGGCGCGGGAGGGCACCCTGAAGGTCCCGGCCGCGCTGGACGGCATCGTGACGGCCGTGCTGGGCCTGGACAACCGGCCGCAGGCCCGGCCGCGCCTGCGGCACCTGTCGGCCACCGCGGCGTCCCCGGTGTCCTACACCCCGCCCCAGGTGGCGGCGGCCTACCAGTTCCCGGCGGGCACCGACGGCACCGGGACCCACGTGGCCATCCTGGAGTTCGGCGGCGGCTACGCGGCCGGTGACCTGGACGCCTACTTCAAGAGCCTGGGCATCCGGCACCCGCGCATCACGTCGGTCGGGGTGGCGGGCGGGAAGAACGTCCCCGGCCGGGACCCGGGCGGCGCCGACGGCGAGGTCCTGCTGGACATCGAGGTGGTCGGCTCGGTCGCGCCCGGCGCGCGGATGTCGGTGTACTTCGCGCCTAACTCCGACCAGGGCTTCGTCGAGGCGGTGACCGCGGCCACCCACGCCACCCCGGCCCCGGCCGCGATCAGCATCAGCTGGGGCGAGTCCGAGGACGCCTGGACCGCGCAGGCCCGCGGCAGCCTGGACAGCGCCATCGCCGACGCCATGGCCCTCGGCATCACGGTGCTGGTGGCCGCGGGCGACACCGGCAGCGGTGACAGCGACACCAGCGGCGCCGGGGCGCACTGCGACTTCCCGGCGTCCAGCCCGCACGCGCTGGGCTGCGGCGGGACGAGCCTGCGGGTGGACGACAGCGGCGCGATCGCCTCCGAGTCGGTCTGGAACGACGGGCCGGGCCAGGGGTCGGGCGGCGGCGGGGTCAGCGACGTGTTCGCCGTGCCGGCCTGGCAGCCAGGACGCGGGCGTGCCGGCCTGCGAGTCGACCGGCAAGCCCGGCCGGGGCGTGCCGGACGTGTCCGGCAACGCCGACCCGGAGACCGGCTACCAGGTGCGGGTCGACGGCAAGGCCCAGGTGATCGGCGGGACGAGCGCGGTGGCGCCGCTGTGGGCGGCGCTGGTCTGCCGGCTGGCCCAGGCGCGGGCCGGCTCGCTGCGGCACGATCCAGGAAGCCCTGTACGCGGCGGCCAGGCCCGGCCAGCCGACCCCCGGCCTGCGCGACATCACCACCGGGAACAACGGCGCCTACCAGACCGAGCCGGGCTGGGACGCCTGCACCGGACTGGGCTCGCCGGGCCCGGCGCTGGCCGGCCTGTTCACCAGGCCGCAGCTCACGTAAGGAACCGGCGGCTCCGGCGGGGTGACCGGGGTCGTCGGGGGGGCGGTGCCGTCGGGGAAAACCGGCACCGACGGGGCGGGCTCACGGACGGGCTGACCGGGTGGCGGTCAGCCCGCTCCGGGCCGCCCAGCGCCGCGGGGGCGCCGAAGCGGCGCAGCACCTGCGGCGACGGCCACGGTGCCGCCCTCGTCCTGGAAGTTCTCCATGATCGACAGCAGCGCCCGGGCGGTGGCGCCGGTGCCGTTGAGGGTGTGCGCGAACTCCAGCTTGCCGTCCCGGCGGAACCGGATGTTGAGCCGCCGGGCCTGGTAGTCGGTGGTGTTGGAGCAGGACGTGATCTCCCGGTAGCGCTGCTGCACCGGGAACCAGGCCTCGATGTCGTACTTCTTGGCCGCCGGGGCGCCCAGGTCGCCGACCGCGATGTTCATCACCCGGTAGGGCAGGCCGAGCTCCTGCGCGATCTCCTCCTCGTACGACAGCAGCTGGTCGTGGAGCTCGCGCGACTACCTCGGGCACGCAGTAGACGTACATCTCGACCTTGTCGAACTGGTGCACCCGGAACATGCCCTTGGTGTCCTTGCCCGCCGCGCCCGGCCTCACGCCGGAAATTGGTCGTGAACGCGGTGTACCGGGCGGGCAGCTCGGCTCTTCTTCGAGCGTCTCCTCGGCGTGCAGCCCGGCCAGCGCGACCTCGGAGGTGCCGGTCAGGTACAGGCCGTCCTTCTCCAGCTCGTAGAGGTTGGACGCCTCGGTGGGCAGGAAGCCGGTGCCGTACATGGCCCGCTCGCTGGCCAGCACGGGCGGCAGCACGAGCAGGAAGCCGCGGCTGGTCAGCTTGTCGATGACGTACCGGTACAGGGCCATCTCGGCCAGCGCCACGTCGCCGATCCGGTAGGCGAACCGGGACCCGGACAGCCGCGCGCCGCGGGCCATGTCGATCCAGCCCCGCGGCGAGCCGAGCTCGGTGGCGTCGCGCGGCTCGAAGCCGAACTGCGGCTGCTCGCCCCAGGTCCGGACGAGCTGCGCGTCCTCCTCGTCCATGCCGTCGGCGGCGGTCGGGTCGGGCAGGTTCGGGATCCGGTCCAGCAGCTCGTCGCGCTCGCGGCGGGCCGCGGCCTGCTCGGCCTCGGCCGCGGCCAGCTCCTCCTTGAGCTGGCGCAGCTCCTCGATCTGCTCCGGGCCGGGCGGGCGGCCCTTGGACGACCTCTTCTGCGCGGCCCGCAGCGCCTCGGCGCGCTCGGTGTGCGACCGCCAGCTGACGTCGGCCGCCAGCAGCGCGTCGAAGTCCTGCTCCGCGCCCCGCCGGGCGAGAGCGGCCCGGTACGTGGTCGGGTTCCTGCCGTGCGGCCTTGAGGTCAATCACGGGCGCGAGTCTAGCCCGGCCGCCGCGGGGCGGCAGCTCGTTACCGGCCGGTGCTGCCTCAGGCCGATGCCCACTTCAGGCACAGGCCGACAAGCCGGGTTGCAGGCAGTGCTCGGCGAGGGCGACGGCGAGACCGGGGCGGAGCGAGGGGGCCGGGGACCGGGCGGCGGCGGCCCGGTGGTCGGGGTCCCGGCGCTGGGGATCCCGGGGCGGGACCCCGGGCGGGAGCGCGACCCGGAGCCCGGCTGGCCGGACGCCGGAGCCGGCGACGGACTCGGGCGAGCGCCGGGCGCGCCCGACCCCCGTCGCGCCGTGCCGCGGCCGGCCGCGACGCCGCCCCGGCCGCCGCCCCGGCGCCGGCCTGGCCGGGCCGGGACGTGCCCGGCCGCGGCGGGGCCTGGGCGTCGCGGGCCTGGCGGGAACGTGATCGACACGGCCGACAGCATGACGTAGACCAGCGTCGCGCTGGCGGCGATGAGCACGGGCGGGAGCAGCAGCAGCGGGTGGGCCCGGAACGCGGCAGCGCCGTTGCGCGCGGTGGCCGCGACCCGGTCCCGGGCCACCGCGGCGGCCACGCCGGCGGCGGGCAGGCGCGGTCCGTGGCCCAGCCCGGCGGACCGGCGGGCCCGCAGCAGCGCGGCCCGGCGCTCGGCGTGGGTCAGGCCCGGGCAGCAGGTAGATGACGGTGCTCCGGCCACTGGCCTCGGCCCGGACATGCAGCCCGGCGGGCAGATCGGCATAGCGAATCTTGATCAACGGAAGTCCTCGCGAAAGCCCCAGCCGACATATCACGACATTCGCTGCATGTTCGTCACACAATGAGTGACGACCATATCACTGTGGATAGCTGCAATCCCACGAGTACACGCTACCCGTCCCGGATCGGATCGGACCGCGCGGAGCGGGCGGCGGCCCGGCCAGCGACCCGGCCGCCGGCCATGCGACCCGGGCGCTGCCGCGGCCCGGCTACGCTCACGGAGCGGACCGGGAGGTAGGCATGGTGGCGCGGACGTGGCAGGCCGTGGCCGTGGCCCTGGCCGGCGGCCTCGCGCTCGACGCGGCATTCCCGCCGGCCGGGTTCTGGCCGCTGGCCGCGGTCGGCCCGGCCCTGCTGGTGATCGCGCTGTGGCGGCGCAGCCTGCGCGGCTCGTTCCTGATCGGGCTGGTCTTCGGGCTGGCGTTCTTCGTCCCGCTGCTGTCCTGGGTGCTGAACGTGGCCTGGTACGCGTGGGCCGCCCTGGCCGGCGCCGACACCCGTGATCCTCGCCGTGGCCGCGGTCGGCCAGCGGCTGCTGCTGCGGCTGCGCGCCTGGCCGCTGGCCGTGGCGGGCTGGTGGGTGGCGGTCGAGTCGCTGCGCGACCGCTGGCCGCTACGGCGGCTTCCCGTGGGGCCGGCTGGTGATGAGCCAGGCCGGCGCGCCGACCGCAGCGCTGGGTGGCGGTCGGCGGCCCGTACCTGCTGACGTTCCTGGTCGCGCTGGCCGGCGCCTGCCTGGCCTGGCTGGTCCTGGGGCCGCCGCCGCGGCCCCGGCCCCGCCGGCCGCTGGCGCGGCCGGGCGGCTGGCGGGCGGGCGGGCCGCCCGGCGGCGGGCCTGCTGGGCGCGGTCGGGCCTGGCCCTGGCCGGCCCGCTGCTGCCGTCGACGGCGGCGGCCCCGCGCACCCCCACGGCGGTGGTCGCCGCGGTGCAGGGCAACGTGCCCCGCGCCCGGAACCTGCCCGACCTGCTGCGGGCCGACACCGTCACGGCCAACCACGCGCCGCGACCCGCCAGCTCGCGGCCCGGGTCCGGGCGGGCCGGGCGGCCGCCCCCGGCGTGGTCGTCTGGCCGGAGAACTCCACCGACCAGGACCCCGGCCAGAACCCGTTCGTCTACGCCACCATCGCCCAGGCGGTCACCGCGATCAACCGGCCGATACTGGTCGGCGCCATCCTGCAGGACCCGGTGCGCAACGCCGGCCAGCTGTGGCGCGCCCGGCGTCGGCCCGGTCCAGGTCTACGTCAAGCGCCAGCTGGTCCCGTTCGGCGAGACCATCCCGCTGCGCAGCTTCCTAGACCCCTTCACCTCGCTGCCGTCGCTGCAGCCGGTCAGAACTTCACCCCCGGCCACCGGGCCGTGGTGTTCCGCGTCGGCCAGATCCGGATCGGCGACGTGATCTGCTACGAGGTCGGCTTCGACGGCCTGGTCTCCTCCGAGGTCGCGGCGGGCGCCAACCTGCTCACCGTGCAGACCAACGACGCCGACTTCGAGCTCGACGGGCAGACCGGCGAGACCCTGCAGCAGCTGGCCATGGCCCGGATCCGGGCCGTCGAGCACGACCGGGCCGTGGTGGTCGCCTCGACCACCGGCGTCAGCGCCGTCATCGCCCCGGACGGGCGGCTGATCGCCAGCACCGGACCTGTGGCAGCGGGCCGAGATCGAGGCCCGGGTGCCGCTGAACGACCGGCCCGACCCTCGCCGACCGGCTCGGCGGCTGGCCCGAGGTGCGTCCTGACCGGGGCCACGCTCGCCGCCCTGGCGTGGGCTCATCTCGGCCGGGGCCATCGCGGCAGCGCCGGCGGCGGCCCGGCCCGGCCGCGCGCGGCCGCCGCCCGCGGATGTCCGCGGCGCGGCAGCCGGGCCGGGCTGACGCCGTGGCGGCCGAATGACCCCGTGGCGGGGAATGACCCCGTGGCATCAGACCGGCGAAACGGGTCGCACAATGGAAGTGTGCTTCAGTCGGGCGCGGTGCAGCGGCCTGGCGCGGGCTCCGGCAGCCAGCGCGGTAGGCCGTGCTGCTGGCCGGCGGCCTGCCCGTGCTCGCCTTCCCGGACGCCGAACCTGGAGCTGCTGGCCTGGGTCGGCCTGGTACCGGGCCTGCTGCTGATGGCAGTCGCGCCCCGCCGGCGCGAGGCGGCGGTCCGCGGCTGCTGGTTCGGCACCGGCTACCTGCTGGCCGCCATGTACTGGCTGGCCCCCAACCTCGGCCCGGGCCTGCTGCTGGTGGCCATCGTGCTGGGCGCCCTGTTCGGCGGCGTGGGGCTGGCCGCCCGGGTCACGCTGACCCCGCCGGTGACGCCCGGCAGGCGGCGGCGGCGCTGATCCTGGTACCGAGCGCGTGGCTGGTGACCGAGTGGCTGCGGTCCTGGCAGGGCTTCGGCGGCCCGTGGGCGGTGCTCGGGGTCAGCCAGTGGCAGCATCCCGCGGTCCTCGCGCTGGCCGCCGTCGGCGGCGTCTGGCTGGTCACCTTCGCGCTGGTCGGCGGCCAATACCGGGATCGTGATCGCGATCCGCGCCAGGACGCTGGCGCCGCGGCTGATCGGCGTGGCCGGGGCGCTGGTCGCGGTCGCGGCCGGGCCGGTCGCCTTCGCGCTCACCGCGCCCAGCCCGGCCGCCCGGACCGTCAGCATCGCGCTGGTCCAGCCGGGCCTGCACCCGAACCCGGCCCGCATGGTGGCGGCCAACGAGCGGCTGACCACCGGCCTGATGCGCGCACGCGCCAGCCAGGGCCCGGCCCGCCTGATCGTCTGGGGCGAGAGCAGCGTCGGCTTCGACCTGACCACCGACACCGCGCTGCGCCGCCGCCTGCAGGCGCTGTCGCGGCCGGACCGGGACGCAGATCCTGGCCAGCCAGGACGCGGTCAGCCCGGCCGGGGCACAGTCCAAGGTGGCCGTGCTGATCGGCGCGAACGGCATCGACGGGGAGTACGTGAAGAGCCGCCTGGTGCCGTTCGGCGAGTACATCCCGTTCCGGTCCGAGCTGGGCTGGCTGACGAAGATCAGCAAGGCCGCGCCGGAGAACATGGTGACCGGCGCCGGCGCCCGCGTGCTCCAGGCCACGCTGCCCGCTGCCGCCGGACGCCCCGCCGCGGCTCCCCATCGGCGTGCTGATCTGCTTCGAGTCGGCGTTCCCGGACATGTCCCGGTATGACGCCAACCATGGCGCCCAGGTGATCATCTACCAGACGTCGGACTCCACCTTCCAGGGCAGCTGGGCGCTGGCCCAGCACGCCTCGCTGGGCGCGCTGCGCGCGGCCGAGACCGGCCGGCCGGTGGTGCAGGCCGCCCTGACCGGCGATTCGGCCGCGTTCGACGCCCGCGGCCGGCTGCTGGCCTGGATCGGCCGGGACAGCCGCACCGCAGCGGCGGTCCGGCTGTCGCTGCCGCCCGCCACCGCCCGCACCCCGTTCGACGTGCTGGGCGACTACGTGCCGCTGACCGCGCTGGCGGTGGTCGGCGGCGGCCGCGATGTTCGGGCTGGCCCGTCGCGGGCATAACGCGCGGATCAGCGCGGACTAGTCCGGAAGGCCCGGCCAGCGCGCCAGGCCGACGTACCCTCGACAGATGGCAACGGGCCGGACGGGAGCAAGGAGGTCACCCGTGCCCAGGAACCCCGCCGGCTAGCCGCACCCGGCTGGCCGCCACCGCGATCTGCGCCGCGGCGGCCCTGCTGCCGCGGCCTGCTCGGGCCGGCGGCGGCTCACCGGCGGCGGGCGGGGCGCGGCCAGCGCGTCGGCCGGCCCGGCCGCCAGATCCTGGCTGACCATCACCCCGGCGGACGGCGAGCAAGGCCGCCCAGCCCGGCCAGGGCATCACGGTGACGGCGGCCAAGGGCAAGCTGACCCGCGTGTCACGGCCACGTCCGGCGGGCGCCCGGTGGCCGGCACGATGAACGCCGCGGGCACCCAGTGGCACAGCACGTGGGCGCTGTCGGTGGCGGCCAGTTACTACCGTCACCGCCACCGCGGCCGCGCCCGGCGCCAAGCCCGTGACCAAGACCAGCTCGTTCACGACGCTGACGCCCGTCCCGTACGTTCCAGACCCAGATCTTCGAGGGCGCGGGCCAGGCCTACGGTGTCGGCATGCCGATCATGCTCAAGTTCAGCCAGCCGATCACGAACAAGGCGGCGGTCGAGTCGGCGCTGCAGCTACCGACCTCCGCAGCCGGTGGTCGGGTCCTGGTACTGGGACGGGAACACCGAGCTGAACTTCCGGCCCCGCCAGTACTGGCCGGCCCACACCACGGTCAGCTTCACCGGCCACCTGGACGGGGTCGCAGGCCGCGCCCGGCCTGTACGGGGACCACACGCTGACCCAGTCGTTCACCATCGGGGACTCGCTGATCGTGGTGGCCAGCACCGCCAGCCACCACATGGACCTGTACAAGGACGGCACGCTGTTCAAGACCTGGCCGATCAGCACCGGCAAGCCCGGCGACAACACGCCGAACGGCACCTACGTGACGATCGAGAAGGGCAACCCGGTGCTGATGACCGGCCCCGGCTACCGGCTGGAGGTGCCCTGGTCGGTCCGGTTCACGTTCAGCGGCGACTACCTGCACGACGCGTTCTGGTCGGTGGGCGAGCAGGGCTTCACCAACGTCAGCCACGGCTGCATCAACATGGCCGCCGGCCGACGCCGAGCTCTACTACAAGATGGCGGTGCCCGGCGACCCGGTGACGGTCACCGGCAGCCCGCGGGCCGGGCAGTGGGACAACGGCTGGACCGAGTGGTTCCTGGCCTGGCCGAGCTACCTCAAGGGCAGCGCGCTGCACGAGGCGGTCATGGCCGGCCCGGACGGCAGCACGTTCGTCAGCCCGGCCGCCGTCCCGGCCCCCGCCGGCACGTCGCCGCTGGCCCAGCCCGACCCGGGCAACTGGTCCTCGACCGCCTGATCCCGACGGCCCTGACCCCCGACAGCCTGACTCCGGCCAGGCTTCACGCTACCGTTAAGTAACCGGTCCGGTTTATTCCGGGAAGTTCCAAACCGTGACTTAGGTCACGGCGGGATGATGCCGAGCTTACTGGCGCGTTATACGTGCGATCCTCGCCGGGGACCACGGCGCCGGACACCGGCCCGAGAGTGGTTTCCGTGCTAGCGGCCACGGAGGCGGCGCACCCGCGCCGCCCGTCCGTAGGCCCGCCCTGAACCCGCGAAAGCGCACGCTCAGGCGTGCGCTGGAGTCGTGCTGCAATCGATTGCAGATCTGGCAGTGCGCCTCACACCCGGTCATGGCCCCCGCCGTGGCCGGGCGGCGAGGACGGATCAGGAAAGGAAGCCCCTTGCGTCGCACTGCCCGCACTGACCTGCCCGGCCGCCATCCCCAGCCGGGTGCGCCTCAGGTCGGCCGGTCCCGGCTCGGCAGCCGGGGCAAGGCCCTGGCGTTCGGCGGGACCGCGCTGGCCCTGGCCGGCGTGGGCGCCGCCACCGCGGCCGAGATCACCGCGGCCGAGATCACCGCGGCCACCCCGGCGGCCGGCGTGGCCGCCGCGACCCGCAACCTGAGCGTGACCACCGCTGCCTGGCACGACGGCTCCCCCGTCGTCGTGGTGCCCGGCCGGGCTCACGCCGCCCCCGCGGCCAGCTGGCGCCCCCGCCAGCGCCGCCGCCGCTGTCGCTGGTGCCCCCGCCAGCGGCACGCCGGCTAGCGCTGGTGCCCCCGCCAGCGCCGCCGCCCCCGCCGGCGCTGGTGCCCCCGCCAGCGCCGGGCCGGCTCGGGCCGCGTGGAGACCGCTGACACGGTCGCCGCGGCCAAGCCCGCCAAGCCCGCCCATGTCGTCAAGCGCGGCGCGGCCGGCTGGCAGCAGATCCGGGACCGGGTCGCGCAGGACACGCTGCCGCACGCCCGGGCCGGCGCGCTGCCGCTGGCCGACCGGCTGCGGCCCGGCCCGGCGCAGGGCCAGCAGACCGCCATGCCCGTCAGCCCGGCCCAGCTGGCCAACGTGACCGCGATCGTCCGGGCCGCGCTGGGCCAGCACATGGGCCTGCGGTCAGCGGTCATCGCGGTGGCCACCGCCATGCAGGAGTCCGGGCTGCAGAACATCAGCTACGGCGACCGCGACTCGCTGGGCCTGTTCCAGCAGCGGCCGTCCTGCGGCTGGGGCACGGCCCAGCAGATCACCACGCCGTCCTACGCGGCGGGAGCGTTCCTGACCGCGCTGCGCAAGCACCAGCAGGCCGACCCGGGCTGGGCGTCCCAGCCGCTGTGGGCCAACGCCCAGGCGGTGCAGAACTCCGGCTTCCCGTTCGCCTACGCCAAGTGGGAGGCCCAGGCGGCGCAGCTCGTGACGGCCGC
Organism: uncultured Actinomycetota bacterium; assembly: GCA_963731085.1. Lineage (GTDB taxonomy): Bacteria > Actinomycetota > Actinomycetes > Streptosporangiales > Streptosporangiaceae > DASUBV01. The sequence goes on along the minus strand of CAVSUF010000012.1, from coordinate 111,703 downwards.
CGTGCAGCACCTGGTCGGCTGACCAGCCGGCCGCCAGGACCGCCCGGGCGGACGTCCCCCTCTGACGCCCGGGCACCCGGGCCGCCCCGGTCCCCATCCCCCCGCGGGATCCGGGGCGGCCCACCCCCCAGCCCCGCCGCAGCCCCCGACCGCCCGGACGACGCCCCCGTAGTCCGGGCACCCGGCCGGCCTGGCCCCGCTCCCCCCAGCGGGACCGGGCCGGCCACCCCCGCCGCCCGGATGCCCCCGCCATCCGGGTCCCGCAGCGCCCGGTCCCCGTCCCCCGGGCGGGGACCGGGTCACCACCCCGATCCGCCCCGACGACGCCCCCGCCGTCGCGGCACCCGGCCGCCCTGGCCTCATCCCGCCGCGGGACCAGGGCGGCCTTTCCCGTCCCGGAGGCTCAGCGAGTCCGCCCGGCCCGGCCCGATCATGGGCGGAAGTGCTGTAGAAACGTGGGCATGGAGTCGTTCCTGACGCACGCGACCTACCTGGCACTGATCTTGTTCGGAGTCGTAGAGGCGTGCTGTATCCCGATCTCCTCGGAGATCACGTTCGGCTTCGCGGGCGTGCTGGCCGCCGAGGGCCACGTCAACCTGGTGCTAGTGATCGTCATCGGGTCGCTGGCCGAACTGGTCGGGTCGTTCATCGCCTACGGCGTCGGGCGCAAGGCCGGCCGGCCGGCGGTGGAGCGGTTCGGCCGCTACGTGCTGATCAGTAACCGGGACCTGGACCGGGCCGAGCGGTTCTTCGCCGGCCGGGGAGCGTGGGCGGTCCTGATCGTCCGGCTGCTTCCGGTGCTGCGGGCCTTCGCGGGCCTCGCGTCGGGCGTGGTCGAGGTCCCGGCGGCGCCGTTCGGCGTGTTCAACGCCATCGGCACGGTGATCTTCGCGACCGTGCTGTCCAGCATCGGCTACGCGGTCGGCACGGCGTTCAGCAGTATCTCCAAGGACCTGTCCCTGGCCAGCTACGTGCTGGTGCTGCTGGTGGTGCTGGCCCTGGCGGCCGGCGTGCTGCTGCGCCTGCGCGAGGTGCGCCGCGAGCGGGCTGCCGGGGTAGCTGACGCAGCCGGGGCAGGCGGGGCAGCTGGGACCGCCGGGGTAGCTGACGCAACCGGGACGGGTGCGGCCGGAGCGGCGGGGACCGGGGCAGGCGGGGCAGGCGGGACCGCGACGGCGGGGACCGGGGCGGCCGGGCTGGACCCGCCCGCCGAGCCCCGCCAGCCGGCCAGCCACCGGCGCAGCACCCGCCGCCACTAGCCGCCCGTTTTCCATGATCGTGACCGATTACCCGGCTGAAACACGGGTAATCGGTCACGATCATGGGCGGGCTGGGCGGGCTGGGCGGGCGCGCTAGTCGACCATGGCCTGGTGGACTAGCTGGCGGAGCTGGGACCGGACCGGGTGGGCGCTGGACGGGACGTACTGGGTGTAGAAAGCCGCGGTCAGCTTCTCGGCCGGGTCCACGTAGAACGCCGTGCTGGCCGCGCCGCCCCAGGAGTACTCACCCGCCGAGGTCAGCGTCTTGCCCGGCACCGGGTCGAGGACGACCGCGAAGCCGAGGCCGAAGCCGCTGCCCCGGAACGGGGTCTCCGCGTACAGGGGCCGGCCGAAGCTCTCCAGGTCGGCCCCGCCGGGCAGGTGGTTGCGGGTCATGTAGGCCACCGTGCGGCGGCTGAGCAGCCGGTTCCCGTCCAGCTCGCCCGCCGGGCTGTCGGGCAGGTCGACCAGCATGTGCAGGAACCGCTGGTAGTCGGCGGCGGTGGAGACCAGGCCGCCGCCGCCGCTGAGGTACCGGGGCGGGGCGTAGTGGCCGGCGCTGAAGGCCGGCATCTTGACCGCCTTGCCCTCCGGGGCCGGCGGTGTAGACCGGTCCCAGGCGGGGGGCGCGGTCGGCATCGGCGAAGAACGCGGTGTCGGTCATGCCCAGGGGGCCGGTGATCCGGCTGGCGAAGAACTCATCCAGGGACTGGCCGGAGACCACCTCGACCAGGCGGCCGAGCACGTCCGTGGACACCGAGTACTGCCACTCCGAGCCGGGCTGGAACAGCAGCGGCAGGCCGGCCCACGCGTCCACGCAGCCGGCCAGGTCGGTGTCGCGGGGGCTGCCCCACTCATACCCGGCCGCCCGGTACAGGGCGTCCACCGGGTGATTGCGGATGAAGCCGTAGGTCAGGCCGGAGGTGTGGGTGAGCAGGTGCCAGACCCGGACCGGCTCGGTGGCGGGGACGGTGACCGGCCGGATGTCGGAGCCGCCGGTGATACACCCGGGCGTCGGCGAACGCCGGGATGTAGCGGCTGACCGGGTCGTTCAGCTCGAAGCCGCCCTCCTCGTAGAGGATCATGGCGGCCACCGAGGTGATCGGCTTGGTCATCGAGAAGATCCGCCACATGGTGTCGGTCTCCACCGGCAGGCCGGCCTCGGTGTCCCGCGAGCCGCAGGCCGACACGTGCGCGAGCTTGCCGTGCCGGCTCACCGTGATCAGCCAGCCGGGCAGCCGGCCGTCGTCCACGTAGCGGGTGAAATGCCGGTCGATTCGCTCGAGCCGCGCCGGGTCGAACCCGACCTCGGCCGCGTCTGCCTCTACCTTGAGCCCGGTCATGCTGCCCTGCCTCCTGTGTCCCCCGCTGTCGTGTACGACGTGTACGGCACTGTCACGGAACGCCCCCTACGTCACGATCCTGTACGGTCGCCCGGGCCGCGGTAAAGGGGGGCCAGGCAAAGAGACGCCCGTGGCGCGAAGTGACCCGTGGTGAGAAGTCCTAGCGAGGCGACTCCGGCGGCAGGCCGGTCTGGCGGCGCACCTCGTACAGCAGCACCCCGGCCGCGACAGCCAGGTTGAGCGACTCGGCGGTGCCGGTCATCGGGATCCGCACCCGCAGGCCGGCCGCGTCCAGCAGGTGCCGCGGCAGGCCCTCGGCCTCGCTGCCGAGCAGCACGGCCAGCGGCATCGGGTACCGCGCCGCCCAGTAGGACTGCTCGCCCCGCGCCGGTGGCCGCGGCCACCGTCACGCCGCTGGCCGCGGCCCAGGCCAGGAACTCCTCCGGGGCGGCCGCGCTGGCCACCGGAACCTCGAACAAGGCGCCCATGCTGGCCTTCACCGCAGCCGGGTCATACGGGTCGGCGGCGTCGCCGGCCAGGATCACGCCGGCCGCGCCGGCCGCGCTGGCAGTGCGGATGATGGTGCCCAGGTTGCCGGGATTGCCGGTGCTCGTGCAGGGCCACGAACAGCGACCCGGCCGACACCGCGAGCCGGTCCAGGGAGAGGGGCCGCGCCCGGACGATCGCGGCCAGCCCGGTCGGGCCGTCCCGGTCAGCGATGCGCGTGAACAGCTCGGCGGACAGCCGGGCCACCCGGAGTTCCGCGTTCCTCCTCGCGATGGATCATCGTCCGGGCCGGTCCGGCGGCGCAGCAGGTCCGGCGCCACGATCAGGGTCTCGATGTCCGCGCCCGCCTCGACCGCCTGCCAGACGGGCTGGATGCCCTGCACCACGAAGGCCCCCTCGCGGCGCCGGTGCCGCCGGTCGGCCAGCAGCCGCACCCGCTTGATCAGGGGATTGGCCGCGCTGCTGATGAGGGTCGGCTCTGCCATCGGGCTCCTTTCGGGTGTCCCCCTATAGTGGCGGGCTGCGGGATATAGGTGGATGAGAGGCGGCATGGGCGCGGAGCGGGATCGGATCGGGGAGTTCGGCCGCCTGGAGGACGGGCTGCGCCAGGGCGGCGACTGGTACCGCTGGGGACCTTACGTCAGCGAGCGCCAGTGGGGAACCGTCCGCGAGGACTACAGCGCCGATGGCGAGGCGTGGGACTACCTGTCGCACGAGGCGGCCCGGTCCCGGGCCTACCGGTGGGGCGAGGACGGCCTGGCCGGGTTCTGCGACGTGGAGCAGCGGCTGTGCCTGGGGCTGGCGCTGTGGAACGGGCAGGACCCGATCCTCAAGGAACGGCCGTTCGGGCTGACCTGTCATGAGGGCAACCACGGCGAGGACGCCAAGGACTACTGGTGGTACCTGGACGCGGTGCCCAGCCACGCCTGGAACCGGTGGCGCTATCACTACCCGCAGGACCCCTTCCCGTACGACGACCTGGTCGAGCGCAATGCGGCCCGCAGCCGCTACGAGCCGGAGTACGAGCTGCTCGACACCGGGGCGTTCGCCGGCGGCCGGTACTGGATCACGGAGGTCTGCTACGCCAAGGCCGGCCCGGATGACCTGCTGATGACGGTACGGGTGACCAACGCCGGGCCGAGCCGGCCACGCTGCACGTGCTGCCGACGGCCTGGTACCGCAACACCTGGTCGTGGAAGGCGGGCGCGCCCCGGCCGGCGCTGACCGCCACCGGGCCGGGCCGGGTGGCCGTCGCCCATCCCCGCCTGGGGCCGATGGAACTGCTGGCCGGGCCAGGCCCGGACGGCTCCTGTTCCGGACACCATTTTCTGTGAGAACGAGACGAACACGGCCCGGTTGTTCGGCTCCGCGCCGATCACGCCGTATCCCAAGGACGGCATCGGCGATCACGTGATCACCGGCGCGGCCACGGTGAACCCAGACGGGACGGGCACCAAGTGCGCGCTGTGGTACCGGCTGGCGGTGGCGCCGGGCGAGACCGCCGAGGTGCGGCTGCGACTGCGGCCCGCGGCCGGGCCGGGTGACCCCGGTGACCCCGGCGACCTGCTGGGAGCGGGGTTCACGGATGCCCGCGAGCGGCGCCGGGCCGAGGCCGACGAGTTCTACGCCGAGCTCACCCCGGCCGGGGCCAGCGCCGACGAGGCGCTGGTGATGCGGCAGGCGTTCGCCGGGCTGCTGTGGGGCAAGCAGCTGTACCACTACGACGTGGCGACGTGGCTGGACGGCGACCCGGCCCAGCCGTCCCCGCCCCCGGAGCGGCGCGGCGGGCGCAACAGCCGGTGGCGGACGTTCGACGCGTTCGAGATCATGTCGATGCCGGACAAGTGGGAGTACCCCTGGTTCGCGGCCTGGGACCTGGCCTTCCACTGCGTGGCGCTGGCCCACGTGGACCCGGCGTTCGCCAAGTACCAGCTGATCCTGCTGTGCCGGGAGTGGTTCCAGCACCCTGGCGGGGCGCTGCCCGCCTACGAGTGGGACTTCGGCGACGTGAACCCGCCGGTGCAGGCGTGGGCGGCGCTCCAGGTGTTCGCCATCGACGGCAGCCGGGACCTGGACTTCCTCAGCCGGATCTTCGACAAGCTGCTGGTCAACTTCACCTGGTGGATCAACCGGGAAGACCCCGAGGGCAACAACCTGTTCGAGGGCGGGTTCCTGGGGCTGGACAACATCGGGCCGATCGACCGGTCGCACCTGCCGGTGGGCGGCATCCTGGAGCAGTCCGACGCCACCGGCTGGATGGGCTTCTACGCCATGGCCATGGCCGACATGGCGGCCATCCTGCACCGGTCGGGGCAGCGGCCGGGCACTGACCTGGTGGTGAAGTTCCTGGAGCACTTCGCGGCCATCCGCGACGCCCTGGGCAGCCGGGGGCTGTGGGACGAGGCCGACGGCCTGTACTACGACCGGCTGGTGGCGCCGGACGGCACCGGCGTGCCGCTGCGGGTCCGGTCGATCGTCGGCATGATCCCGGCGCTGGCCCTGGGCATCGTCAGCGAGGCCACGGTGCGGCGGTCGCTGATGCTGGGCAAGCGGTTCGCCCGGCTGCTGGCGGGCGACGGGGACGGAGTCGGCAGTGCGGTCGGCGCTGGCGGGCCGGACGGGTCGGCCGCCGCGCGGCGGGGCGAGCCCGGCCGCCAGGTGCTGCTGCTCAGCCTGCCCGGCCCGGAGCGGCTGCGGCGGCTGCTGAGCCTGCTGCTGGACGAGACGGAGTTCCTGTCCCCGCACGGCCTGCGGGCGCTGTCGGCCTGGCACCGGGAGCACCCGTACACGATCACCATCGAGGGCTACCAGGCCAGCATCGACTACGAGCCGGCCGAGTCCACCACGCCGCTGTTCGGCGGCAACTCCAACTGGCGCGGGCCGGTCTGGATGCCGATGAACTACCTGCTGCTCGGCGCGCTGGAGGAGTACTACCGGTTCTACGGGGACGACCTGCGGATCGAGTACCCGACCGGGTCGGGCCAGGAGCGCACGCTGGGCGAGATCGTCACCGACCTGCAGGACCGGCTGATCGGCATCTTCACCCGCGGCCCGGACGGCCGCCGGCCGTGCTTCGGCGGGGTGCCACTGCTCGACACCGACCCGGCCTGGCGGGACAACCTGGTGTTCAGCGAGTACTTCAACGGCGACACCGGGGCCGGGCTGGGCGCCGCGCACCAGACCGGCTGGACCGCCCTGGTGGCTGACATCATCCGCCGCCGCCACGGGGCGGTGCCAGCCAGCGCCGACATCGCCGACGACCAGGAGCCTGCGTAAGATCTGTGCCCATGAGCCTTGAGGGGGAGTACGAGCCCAGCACCGCGCAGTGGGTCCGCGACCAGGTCGAGGCCTATGAGTCGTCGGGCGGGCAGCGCGCCAGCACGCTCCGCGAAACCGGGCTGCCGGTGATCATCGTGACCAGTCGCGGCAACAAGACCGGGAAGCTGCGCAAGACCCCGCTGATGCGGGTCGAGCACGACGGCGAGTACCTGCTGGTGGCCTCGGTGGGCGGCGCGCCGCGCAACCCGGTCTGGTACTACAACCTGCGAGCCGACCCGGAGGCGGTAACCATCCAGGACGGGCCGGCCCCGTTCGACGTGGCGGTCCGCGAGCTATCCGGCGAGGAGCGGGCGATCTGGTGGCAGCGCGCCGTAGCCGCGTTCCCGCCGTACGCCGACTACCAGATCAAGACCAAGCGGCTGATCCCGGTCCTGCTGGCCACCCGGCGCTGAGGCCCGGTCTCCTCCGCCACTCACGTCACATCGCTCACGAGGGGATCCGCCGTCGGCGAGCTATGACTACGCTAGGTAGCAGATGCTGACACCTCGTGTCCTGAGGGGGAACTCGTGCCGCGCTGCCGCCTCGCCTTACCGGTCGTGCTGTCCGCCGCCGGGCTCAGCCTGCTGCTCGCCCCGCCGGCGGCCAGCGCGGCCCGGCGGGCTCCGGTCGCCCCGGCCCCGACCTCGTTCACCCGCACCGTGATCGCGCTGGGGGCATTCCGCGGGCTGACCGTCCGGGGCTGCCTGGATGAGACCCGGCCCGGCCAGCCCGCCCGGCCGGTCAGCCAGTCCGTCACGCTGCAGTACCGGCTTCGCCAGGCCGCGGCATGGCGACGGCTCCGGGTCATCCGGCCGACCGCGGGCAGCAACTACTGCGCGACCGGGTCCTCGGACTGGTCGGCCGCGGTCACCGCGCCGGTCACGGGGGCCTGGTACCGGCTGAGCTTCGCCGGGACCGCCGCCCTGAGCGCGGCGGCCAGCCGCCCCGTGCACCTGTCGCGCAGCCCGACCCGGGTGACCGCCTACCGGGTGACGCCGCGCCGTGCCGCCGGCGGCGCCGCGATCACCGTCTCGGGGCGGCTGTGGCGGCACGCGGCGGCCGGGTGGGCCCGTACCCCGGGCGCCGCGTGGTGGTCCTGTTCCGGTACCGGGGTGACTGGTACTACTTCCTGTCCCGGCCGCTGACCAACGCGCTGGGCAATTTCAGCGGCCGGTTCACCGTGCACGTGACCGCCGTGTGGGTGGCGCAGTACGACGGGGACCGCACCCATTTCGGCAGCGCCTCCGGATCCGCGAGAGTCGTGGTGACCGGCTAGCGATTCAGCCGCAGGCGGACGCCGTCCGCGTCAACCTTTGTTGACACGACGGCAGCGTCAACATATGTTGACGGCATGGGACACGAAACTCTCCTGGCGGAAGCCGCCAGCGGGCACGACCCGGTCGAGGGCCTGCGGGCCGTCCGGGCGCTGCGCGAGCTGACCGAGCGGCTGGAGGCCCTGCAGGTGGACAGCGCGCGGGCGCGTGGCTGGTCGTGGCAGGAGATCGCCTTCTTCCTGGGGGTCAGCAAGCAGGCCGTGCACAAGAAGCACGCTCGCCGGGCGTCCCGGTGAGCGCCAGCGCGGGACCGGCGGCGGGAACGAGGGAGGCAGCCTGATGTTCGAGCGATTCGACGACGCGGCCCGGCAGGCGGTGACCAGCGCCCGGGACGAGGCGGTCCGGGCCGGCCAGCCGCAGATCGGGCCCGAGCACCTGCTGGTCGCGCTGGCCGGCGGCACCGGGATGGCGGCCGAGGCGCTGGCCGGCGCGGCGGCCGGGGCCGACGCGCTGCGGGCACTGCTGCCGCTGGGCGAGGCGGCCCGGTTGCCGCCGCTGGACGCCGAGGGGCTGGCCCTGCTCGGGATCGACCTGGACACCGTCAGCCGGGCCGCGGACGCCGCGTTCGGGGCCGACGCGCTGACCCGGGACCGCGCCACGCGGACGGCGCGGACCGTCGGCCTGCGGGTGCCGTTCAGCCGGTCGGCCCGGCAGGTCATCGAGCTGTCGGTGCGCTTGGCGGCACGGCTGGGCCAGAGCCAGATCACCTCCGGGCACCTGCTGCTCGGCGTGCTGGACCAGCCGGCCAGCCTGGCCCCGGCCATGCTGGCCGACGCCGGGGCGGACGTGCCCGGCCTGCGCCGGGAGGTCCAACTCCGGCTGGCCCGCGGCGGCCCGGCCGCCGCGGCCGGCTGACGCCGGGTCCTGGGGCTGACGCAGGCGGGCGGGAGCAGCTCGGACCCGCTGGCGTTGGCCTCATACCGGGCGTAACGGTCGGGCCCGGCCAGGTTCAGCAGGTCGAAGCCCGACTCGGTGACGCGCACCACGGTGTCCGCGCCATGCGGGCTGAGCCGCAGGTCGACCAGAGTCGAGTTGCCGTCGCCCGGCTCCTCGTCGTAGGGGTCGCTGACCACCCAGCGGAAGGCCAGCCGGCGGGGGGCCTCTACGGTGACCAGCCGCCCGGGGATCGGCCCGTGCGGCCCGTGGCGGAACGTGATCCGGCCGCCCGGCCGGAGATCCACCTCGCCGGGTCCGCTATCCCCGTCTCCGAACCAGGCCGCGATGTGGTCGGGCCTGGTCACCAGCTCCCACACCCGGTCCGCCGGGGCGGCGACGATGATCTCCTGCTCGACCGTGTGTCCGGTCACCCGGCTCCGCCCTTCTCTCAGCACTATGCGCAACTACATGGTTGCACGAAGCTTCAGCCATGCGCAACCTCACAGTTGCACATCCCCCGCGTGATCGCTCCTGGATGTGCAACCATGAGGTAGCAATTACGGAGAGGCCGGGCCATGCCAGAGGACAGGATCGAGCGCGACATCGTCATCGCGGCGCTCCCGGAGCGAGTCTGGGCCGCGCTGACCGAGGCCGCCATGGTGTCGGTGTGGCTCGGCCGGGGCAAGCCAGCCGAGGTCGACCTGCGGCCGGGCGGCAGGATGGTCGTTGACCACGGCGAGCACGGCTCGCTGCTGGCCCGGTTCGTGCGGGTCGAGGAGCCCGCCGACGGCAGTGCCACCCTGGTCGAGTTCGCCCTGCACCCCGAGGACGGCGGTACCCGGCTGACCGTGACAGAGAGCGGCTTCGCCGCGCTGACCCTGCCGCTGGCCGCCCGCCACCGCCGCTACCAGGAGAACACGCTCAACTGGCCGCGCACCCTGGCCAGCCTGCGCGGCCAGATCGAGAGTCCGGCGTGACATGCCGATCGACCCCGAGGCCGCCGAGCATGTCCTGATCGCGCTGGCTGACCCGATCCGCCGCAAGATCCTGGACGCCCTGGCCGCCGAAGGTCCCGGCACCGCCACCCGCCTGGCCGCCGACCTGCCGATCACCCGCCAGGCCGTCATCAAGCACCTGCTGATGCTGGACCGGGCCGGCCTGGTCTCAGCCCGCCGCGAAGGCCGCGAAATGCTCTACCGCATCCGCCCCCGGCCCGTCGGCGAGACCACCCGGTGGATGGCCAGCCTGGCCAGCGGATGGGAGCACCGCCTCCAGGCCATCAAGGCCCTCGCCGAGGCCGCCGAGGACCAGTCCTGACGCGGGCGCTTACTCGCCGGAGGGGCGGATGCGGGGGCCTCGGATGGTGTAGGCGGCCAGGGCGACCGCGAAGGTGACGACGGCGGCGATCCAGCCGCCGCGGTCGGCCGGGGGGCGAGAGGCCCAGGTGAGCGGCTCGGAGTAGTTCGCCAGCAGGGCGAACTGGCACAGCGCGCCGTAGGCGAGCGGGCCGATCCAGGACATCAGGCCGCCGATGGCGAGCGCGCAGCTGAGGCCGACGCCGGTGAAGCCCATGACGTTGCGGGCGGCCGCGAGCATGCCGCCGACCAGGGCAACGCCGGACTTCGGCTGGTAGGCGAGCGCCGCGCCGGCGGCGAGCAGCCCGATGGCCGCCCCGCACAGGGCGAGGACCGAGCCGAGCCGCAGGACCGGCAGCCACCGGCCGGTCGCCCGCTCCGGCTCGCCGAACGGGCTGTGCGTCGTCACGACGACGATGGCCGCCGCGCAGGACTCGATCAGCATCGGCAGCTCGTAGGCGGCCCTGCCGGTGCCCAGCCACCAGTGGTAGGCCAGCGCCGCCCACAGGGCAACGCCGCAGGCCAGCAGGGCGACCAGGGCGGACGGGACGCGGCGGCTGCGCAGGTGCAGCCAGGTCAGCCGGGCCACCGACGGGCCGCGCCAGGCGGGCGCGGCGGGCGCCGCCGGCTCCCGGACCTCGACGGCGCTCACGGCACCTGCGCCACGGTGATCGTGCCGGCCTTGAGGGCCGCGAGGTTGGCGGCCAGCCAGGCGTGCCGGGTCGCGGCGGGCACGGCCGCGAAGCGGGCGGCCGCGGTCACGACCCGGTCCGGCAGCCGCGGGAGCAGCGGCGCGCCGATGGCCTGCAGCAGGCCGTTCACGACCGCCTGCTGGGCCGGGGTGCCCAGGTTCGGCTGGAAGCCCTGCTGGCCGTCCGGGCCGGTGAAGGTCCGGCCGATGCCGCCCACGATGACCGCGTGCACGATGTCCTGCTGGAAGCCGCCGCTGACCAGGCGCGCGCGGCGTGACAGGCCGACAGCGTTGTTCACGGTGAAGTCGTAGACCGGGGGGTGCCGGCGACCTGCCCGTCGCCGCCGCTGAAGAGGACCGCTTGCGACAGCGCCGACTGCGGGACATTCGCGGCGCGAACCGGCACGCCGGGCAGGCCGGCCAGCTCGGCGATCACCGGGCGCAGCGCGGCCGTGACCTGAGGCAGGTAGGACCGGAAGGCGGGGTGCAGGCAGACCTGGAACGAGCCGGCGGAGCACACCGGGGTGTACGGGATCGGATTGCTCCCGGCGGCGGCGTCGAGCGCGGGGATCGTGTAGCCGGCCGACGGGGACCCGGTGGCGGTCGCGGCCAGCCCGACGCCGGCGACGGCGAGCGCCGCGCCGACCGCGCAGGCCGACAGGGCGATGGTCCGCAGCCGCGCCCCGCCGCCGCTCACGGCGGACAGCGCGCCGCGCCAGCCGACGCCGCCGGCGCGCGGTGACAGCCCGAGCAGGCCGACGGCGGCCAGGGCGACCCCGCCCATGAACATGAGCCGGACGATCGGGACGCCGATCGAGGCCGGGTAGAACACGCCCCAGTCGTTCGGCCGGCACGGAGCCGTCCGGCGACAGGATGTCGGCTGGGTTGCCGCCGCCGACCGCCTGGCGGAACGCCACCAGGGTGATGATCATCAGGGCGACCGCGACGATCGGGGCCGTGAACCGGCCGGGAAACAGCGCGCCGAGGGCGAACCCGACCGCGCAGACCATGACCATCCCGGCCACGCCGGTGACGACCGGAGCGATGGGCGGAGTGCCCCAGGTGACCTGCTGCGCGGTCCGCACGTACAGCGCCAGCACGCCGGCCAGGAACGCCGCCAGCACCCAGAACATCGTGCCGGCCAGCGAGCACAGCTGCCGGGCCCAGGCCGGACGGGCGGTGGTGGCGAGCAGGTCGCCGACGTTGCGGCGGCTCTCCCGCGACCCGGCCCAGGCCGCGAACCCGGCGGCGAAGATGACCATGTCCGGCCAGAACTTGTTCAGCACGACGGTCGAGCGGACAGGCCAGAGGGCGGGATAGCCGGCGGCCGTCCGGTACGGGTCGTAGATGAACAAGACCACGAGCACCGGGAGGCACCAGACGAAGGCGCTGTGCCGGATCTCCATGCGCAGGATGCGGGCGGCCAGCGGCCCGAGGCCGCGGCGGCCCGCGCCGGCTTCGTGAGCGGCGACGGCGGTCACGCGGCCACGCCACCCTGACGCGCGGCCTGCAGCACGGCGCTGTAGCCGCGCTCCAGCGGCGCGTCACCGATCCCGTGGCCCTCACCCCGGGCCACCATCTCGTCCGGGGTGCCGCGGAAGACGACGCGCCCGGAGTCCATCAGGGCCACCTCGGAGCAGGCCGCGCCCACGTCCTCGACCAGGTGCGTGGACACGACCACGGTCGAGGTCTCCCCGAGCGACCGCAGCAGCGCGCGGAAGTTCACCCGCTGCTCCGGGTCGAGCCCGGCCGTCGGCTCGTCGAGCAGCAGCAGGTCCGGATCATTGACGATCGCCTGGGCGATGCCCACCCGGCGCAGCATGCCGCCCGACAGCGTGCGCAGCTTGGCCCTGGCCTTGTCCCCGAGTTCCACGCGCTCGACGGCGGACGCCACCGCGCGCGGCACGCGGGCCGGCGGCACCTCCTTGAGCTGCGCGAAGTACTCGATGAAGTCCACCACGCTGAACGCCGGGTAGTAGCCGAGGTTCTGCGGCAGGTAGCCGAGGCGGCGGCGGATCTCCCGCCGGTCGCCGGTGCGGCCCGGATCTCGGTCCAGCAGCCGGATCTGGCCGGACGATGGCGGCAGCACGGTGGCGAGCATGCGCAGCAGGGAGGTCTTGCCCGCGCCGTTCGGCCCCAGCAGGCCGAGCACGCCGGACCCGGCTCTCGAGGCTTACGCCGTTCACTGCCTTGTTCCGGCCGAATGACCGGGTCACGCTGACGAGCTCGATATTCACTGTGCTCCTCGCGGAATTCGAGTGGCGTACCCGATGACGATCGCGGCGCAGGCCGCGACGGCTAGCGTAGGGCAGGTAGATCGTGGAGTCGGTGACGGCGGCGGTGAAGGCGCCGCTGGTCACTCCGCTGGCGAGCACCGTGGCGCCCCAGGCGAGCACCCCGGCGAGGGCGCCCGCGCTGGCCGACCGGCTGATGACGGCCACCGCCAGGGTGAGGGCGCAGACCGCGGTCATCGGCAGCAGCCAGGCGAAGGTGACCGTGACGGCCTGGGCCTGGGCCGCGGCGCTGACCGGGCGTGCCCCAGCCGACGTGAACCCCGTAGGAGATGGCGCTGACCACGAGGCCGAGGAAGGCGTTGACAGCGAACACGCCGACCGCGCGGACGAGCAGCACCATCCGGTCGCTGACCGCCATGCTGCAGGCGAGCTCCCAGGCGGGGTCGATGCCGGGGCCGTAGGCGTAGGCGATGCCGACGGCGGCCAGCCCGGGGGCGAGCAGCCAGACCAGCTGCTGCCCGCCGAAGATGTTGACCAGCCCGCCGACGCCGAAGACCACGACCATGGAGATCAGCCACGGCAGCAGCAGGGACGGGGTGGTGAGCAGGGCGCGAGCCAGGCCGGGCGAGCGCAGCAGCCGCGTCGCGAGCCGCTCGACCGCGCCGGGATGCCGCCGCCACACCTCGGCCGCGACGCCGGTCCAGACCCGGCGCAGGTCGATGCCGCCGAGGTCAGCACCGCTGGTGCCGGGGCCCCTCAGGTCAAGGTCGTCGCCGTCTGGATCGGTCATCCCGCTCCCCCTCTCAGGGCTGCTCCGCCGAGGGCGGCGCGCAGGAGGCGGCGGGCGCGGTGCGCCCGGCTCTTCACCGTGCCCTCGGGTACTCCGGTCAGCCTGGCCACCTCGGCCACCGGCCGGTCCTCGACATACACGAGCTGCCACACCTCGCGGTCGGCGGCGCTGAGGGCGCCGACGGCCGATGCGAGCTCGGCCTGGGTCGCGAGGAGGTCGGAGGGATCGCCGTGACCCTGGGCGGCGGGCCGGGCGGGGACGCCGCGGGCCAGCGCGCCGGAAACCAGCGCGTCGGACAGCGGTGCGGTGGCGGGGCCGCGGCGGCGGAGCAGCAGCGCGGCCTGGCGGCGGGCGATGCCCCAGAGCCAGCCGCCGGCCTTGGCGTGCGGGCGATAGGCACGCGCGCCCTTCCATGCGGCGAGGAACGTCTCCTGCAGCACGTCCTCAACGTCCGACGGCGGCAGCGCGGTGCGCAGCCGGGCGGCCAGCATCGGCGCGTGCCGGCTGAACAGCTCGCGCAGCGCCGTGTCGTCGCCGCCCGCGATGCGCCTGATCAGCTCGTCGTCATCCATCGCATCTCTATTACATGCGGCGATGGAAAGGTTCACGAATACCGCGAGCTACTTTGCCCGGCGATGCGGCCATCCGGTCGGAGCGGGCCGCTCGCGGCCGGGGACCCTAGCCGGCGCGGCGGATGACCGCGAGCAGGCCGGCCGCCTCGGGGGTGCCCGGGCCGCCCGGGTGCCAGGTACCGGTGACCAGGCCGAGGGCGGCGGAGTCAGCGGGGGCGACGCCGGGGATCAGCACGCGGCTGACCTCGATGGCGGCGGTGGGTACCGCCAGGGCCTCGGGCGGGCCCAGCAGGCGGCCCCGGGCCTCGGCGGGGGCGGCCCGGCCCGGGTCGGACGGGCCGGTGCCGTCATTGGTGCGGACCAGGCGCAGGAACACCTCGGTCCAGACCGGGTCGGCGGGGCCGTCGTAGATCCAGCGAGTGCCGAGCACGCTGTGCTCGGCGGTGGTGATCAGCGCGGCGGCGGCACCGTCCAGCGCGGCGCCCCGGTAGGTCATCGGCACCTGGTAGACCCGGGTGCCATCGCTGACCAGGTGGGTCTCGATGCCGACCGCGCCGTCGGGGTCCTGCAGGCGGAGGTAGCCGATCGGGGTCAGGGACGGGACGTCCGGGCCGGGGTACCAGGGCTGGCGGGCCACCCAGGCCGGCAGGAAGTCACGGAAGTGCGGGGTCAGGGTCGCGCCGGGATGGACGTTAGCCACCTGGGCACCTTATCCGGGACGCCCGAGCCCGGGGCGCGCGGTCAGGAGGTGATGTCCTTGGCCCGGAAGCGGCGGAAGGCCAGGGCGCCGAGGACCAGCGCGTAGGACACCGAGATGGCGCTGCCCTGGATCATGTCGGGCCAGGTGACCTGGGGCTGGAACACGTCCAGCCAGGCGAACTGCCAGTGCGTGGGCAGGATCTCGCGCCAGGTGCCGAGGGCGGTCACGGCGTCCAGGATGTTGCTGACGATGACCAGGCCGACGGCGCCGCCGACCGCACCCAGCGGGGAGTCGGTCACGACCGACAGGAGGAACGCCAGCGCGGCCACCACGAGTTCGCTGACCAGGACGTAGCCCAGCATGATGGCCAGGCGGCCCAGCGCCGGGCCGGCCGCGATCTCGATGCCGGTGCCGGGCAGGCGGAGCGGATGCCAGCCGAACGCCACCGTGCCGGCCAGCAGGGCCATGACGGCCAGGTAGGTGACGGCGATGGCCGAGCAGGCCAGGGCCACGATCAGCTTCTGGCGCAGCAGCCGGGACCGGGGCACCGGCGCGGCCAGCAGGTAGCGCAGCGACGCCCAGCTGGCCTCGGCCGACACGGTGTCGCCGCAGAACAGCGCGACCGCCACGACGATCAGGAACCCGGCTGACACGAAGAACGTGAACGCGGTGAAGTTGAGGCCGCCGACGGTGGCCGCCGAGACCAGGCCGGGGGCGCCGTTGCCGGCCGACGCCGGGCCGCTGACCTCGAACGCGGCGACCAGCACCCAGGGCAGCACGGTGAGGATGAGGAACGCCACCAGGGTGCGGCGGCGGCGCAGCTGGCGGATCGCCTCGACGGCCAGCGGCAGGGTCTTGCCGGCGCGGTAGCCGGGCGCGCTGGCCGGCTCGGCGCCGCCTGAGGTTGACATAGGGAATGTCACGGGGCCGCCTCCCCGGCACTGGCGCCGGTTACGTCGGCGGGCGTCAGGTCGGCGACGGCATCCAGGCCGGTGCCGTCACCGGCGGCGCCGTCCGGGACGCCGGAGATCAGGGCCAGGAACGCGTCCTCCAGGCGGCGGTGCGGGACCACCTGGTCGACGGCCAGGCCGGCGCCGACCAGGGCGGCCACGGCGGCCGAGGCGGGCTGGCCGCCGAGGCGCAGGACCACCCCGTCGGGACGGCCCTCGACGCTCTCGAACCGGCCGTCGGCGGCCAGCACGGCCCGGCCCGGCCGGGGTCGGGGGTGCCGATGACGACGGCGCCGCCGCTGCCCGCGACCTCGGCCACCTTCCCGGCCGCGATCCGCCGGCCCTGGTGCATGACGACCACGTCGGTGCAGGTTAGCTCGACCTCGGCCAGCATGTGGCTGGACAGGATGATGGTCCGGCCGTTCGCGGCGTACCGGGTCAGCACGTCGCGCATCTGGCGGATCTGCGGCGGGTCCAGGCCGTTCATCGGCTCGTCCAGGACCAGCAGGTCGGGCAGGCCGAGCATGGCCTGGGCGATGGCCAGCCGCTGGCACATGCCGCGGCGAGTAGGTCCGGACCGGCTTGGCGTCGGCCGGGCCGAGGCCGGCGATCTCCAGCACGTCGGCCAGGTGCGCGCCGTCGGCCGGGCGGCCGGTGGACCGCCAGTACAGCTCCAGGTTGGCCCGGCCGGACAGGTGGGGCAGGAAGCCGGGCCCCTCGACGAACGCGCCGAGCCGGGACAGGGCCGGCGAGCCGGCGTGCACCTGCCGTCCGAAGATCGTGATCGTGCCGGCGTCGGGGCGGATCAGGCCCATCAGCGCCCGCAGCGTGGTGGTCTTGCCCGCGCCGTTGGGGCCGAGCAGGCCCGAGGATCTGCTGCCGCTCGACCCGCAGCGACAGGCCGTCGACGGCCAGGTGACCATCCTTGAACCGCTTGGTCAGCCCGGAGATGTCGAGCGGCACGGTGCTGGCGGGCGGCACGGTGCTGGCGGGCGGCACGGTGCTGGCGGGCGGTCAGGGCCAGGCCGTCCCGCGCGGCCGGGCGGCGGGACCGGCGGCGGCCGGCCAGCAGGATCACGGCGGCGGCCAGCGCGGCGGCCAGCGGCGCGCCCCAGGTCCACCAGGGCAGGCCGCCGCTGGACACGATCAGGGCCGGGTCCTCGGGCAGGCGGACGCCGGGGCCGGCCAGGCCGACCCGGTAGACGGCCAGCGCGGCCGGGGTGGCGTAGCCGAAGTCGGTGCTGGTCAGCACCAGCCGCAGCCGGTGCCCGGCGACGAACTGGTAGTCGATGGCGGGCAGCCGGACGGTCACGACGGCCGACCCGCCCGGCGGCACGGTCACCCGCAGCGGCGCGGCCAGGCTGAACGGAGCACCGCGTTGCCGGCCTGGTCCACGTCGTAGAACTCGGCGAACAGCGTCACGCTGGGCGCGCCGCTGACCCGGACCCGGACCGTCGCGGCGCCGGTGACCTGGACCGGGCGGGCCAGGACCGGCGAGGTGAACGCGGCGGTCTGGCCGGGCATGTCGATGGCCAGGCCGGGGACCGCGCCGACGCCGGGCAGGGTGGAGAACGACGGCGGTGCCCCGCCGGGCGGGTTGATCACCGGCTGCGGCGGCCCGGCCAGGCGGACCAGGGCCAGGCGGGTGCCGGCCAGGCCGGGGTAGCGCCCGGCGGTGGCCACGGCTAGCTGCGCCTGGCCGGTGCTGGCGTCAAAGCGCAGGTTCCGGCTGACCGAGAAGCCGGGTATCGCGGCAGCGTGAGAGCCAGCGGCGCGAGAGCGGCGACGGGCGCGCCGGGAGCCAGCCAGCGGTCGAACCAGTCGATGGTCAGGGCGTCGACCCGGCTGGTCTCCTGGTTGCCGCCGTCGTGGCCGCCGGCGAACCACACCATCGCGGCCGGGGCGCCGTTACGGCGGATCTCCCGGTAGCTGGCGTCGGCCTGGTCCAGCCCGAACAGCGAGTCGTGCTCGCCCTGGATCAGCAGGGTCGGCGCGGTCATCCTGCTCGCCACGCTGGCCGGGCTGTCGGCCCGCAGGGTGGCCACCGCCTGCGGGGTGGCCCGGCCCAGCGCGGCAGCCTGCTCGTACAGCGCGCACACCGACGGCAGGAACCGGCCGCACGGACTGGCCGGCGGCGTGCCCGCGCCGCTGAGCACGCCCTGGGTGAACAGCAGGCCGGCCCACTGCTTCTTGAACACCCCGCCCAGCGGGCCGGCGCCCGCGGCGTCCGGGAACAGGGCGGTGGCCAGGTTGTTCCAGGTGCTGACCGGGACGACGGCGTCGATCCGGTGATCGTAGGCGGCGGCCAGCAGCGCGATGCCCCCGCCGTAGGACGCGCCGGTGATGCCGACGTCGGGGTCACCCGGCCTGTTCAGCCGGACCCGGGGCTGGCGGGCCAGCCAGGTCACGAGCTGCTCGACGTCCTTGACCTCGTAGTCCGGCGAGTCCAGCGCGATCTGGCCGGTGGACCGGCCGAAGCCGCGGGCTGACCAGGTCAGCACCGCGAACCCGGCCCGGGCCAGGGTCAGCGCCTCGGGCCGCACCGCGTCCTTGGTCTCGCCGAACCCGTGGGCCAGCAGGATGGCCGGGACCTGGCCGGTGCCGGGCGGGGTGAAGAACGTGGCGTCGAGCCGGACGTGCTGGTTGTTGCCGGGGCCGTCCACCACGCTGATCATCAGGCTGCGGGCGGTGACCGGGGCGGGCGCGGTGGCCCGGGCGATGCCCGCGCCGCCGGCCACCACGACGGCCAGCGCGGCGGCGGTCACGGCGATCAGGCGCCGCCCGCGCAGCGCGCGTGCCCGCGCCCGGATGTCCATGACACGGAAACCTAGCAACGGCGGCCCGGTGCTCCGGACAGCCGGCGTCACGGTGCCGGGTAAGCGGCCCGCCATTCCGTATATTGGTTGATAACATCCTGAGCGTCGCGGGGTGGGCGTGGCCATGGGGGAATCACCGGCAAGTACGCTACGGAACAGGACTCCGGAATGGCTGACCTGGTAGTTGATCTCGGGTTACTGGAGAGCACCGCGGGCGCTCTGAGCATGCTCATGGAGGAGTTCAACAACGCCTCCAAGATCGTGGACGATTACCAGGGCGACGTGGGCGACCCGAAGCTGCTGTCGGCCCTGAATGACTTCGCCAGCAACTGGAAGGTGCACCGCCAGACGCTGCTGTCGTCGATGGAGTCGGTGTACAAGATGGCCACCGAGAGCCATAAGGCGTACGTGAGCGCCGACGACAAGCTGGCCAGGGAGATCAAGGCCGACAAGACCGCGCCGACCGGACAGTCGTCATGAGCGGGGCGTCATGACGGACCAGGGGAAGCCGCCGGACTTCGAGCCGCTGGCCTCGTCCGACCCGGTGCCGGGCGACCCGGACCAGATCGCCGCGCTGGGCAAGCGGTACGCCGACACCGCCGCCGAGATCGCCACCCAGGCCGCTAACCTGCGCAAGCTGGCCACCGCGGCGCCCGGCGGATGGGTCGGCCAGGCGGGCGACGTGTTCCACTCCAAGGCGTCCGACCTGTCCGGCCGGATCAGCAAGGCCCACGACCGGTACGCCACCACCGGGCAGGCGCTGACCGCCGCGGCCGGGCCGATGGCCGACGCGCAGCAGCGGGCCTGGGCCGCGGTGTGGGCGGCCAAGGCGGCCCAGCAGCAGATGACGGCCAGCGCGCCGGGGCCGAAGCCGCCGCCGGGCAGCCCGCCGCCGACCGCCGCGGAGAAGGCCGCGGCGCAGCAGCAGGCCAGCACCTACAGCAATGCCCAGTCCTCGTACAACACGGCCTCGACCAACTTCGCCACCGCGGTCAGCGACTATCAGCGGGCGGCCGGGGCGGCAGCCGGGAAGATCTCCACCGCCATTGACAACGACGGCCTCAAGGATTCCTGGTGGGACCGCAACTTCGGCTGGATCAGCACGGTCTTCAAGATCATCGGCATCGTGGTGCTGGTGCTGGCCGTCGTGGCCGTCCTGCTGCTGATTCCCGGCCTGGGCGCCGGGCTGCTGCTGGCCCTGGACCTGGCCGCCGACGCGACGGCGGCAACCGCGCTGGTCGGCACGATCACCACGGCCCTGGAGTGGACCGCCTTCGGGCTGACCGCGCTGCAGGCGGGCTTCGACGGCGTCTCGGCCCTGACCGGCAAGGAGTCCTCGACCGCCTTCTTCGTGGACCTCGCCAGCCTGGCCACGTTCGGCCTGGGCGCGGGCGCGTCCAAGATCGTCGAGGGCCTGGCCGACGGGGCCGAGACGATCGGGAAGGCGGTGGCCGCGGGCCGGGCCGGACGGGCCGAGATGGGCACGGGCCTGGGCTGGGTGTACTCGCTGGGTGCCCACGGTGCTCCCGGCGTCGCCAGGTTCCTCGGCCTGGGCGATCGGCTGGGCACGGCACTCGAGGCGGCGACCAGCGCCAAGACGGCCCTGGCCAACGCGGTCAAGGAGGCCGAGCCGGGAACATTCACGGCGCTGTGGACCAGGTCCGAGAAGGTCGCGGACGGCCTGGCCCAGCTGGACAAGATCAACAGCGAGGTCCCCGGCGTGCTCCGGATCGGCATCCGGCAAGGCGCGGCCCAGGGGGTGGCGGCGATCAACGGCGCGGTCCAGTGGAGCGAGTTCGCCGGGTCGAACGGCTACTCCATCTACAGCAACTTGCATAGCAGCGGCGACCAGGCGGCGATCAACGCGGCCGTGGCCGAGTTCCGGCAAGCCCTGTCGCACGTGCCGTGACCGGCGCCACCCCGCGGGACTTCACCGTGCTGCTGCCACCGGGCTGGGTCCGGCTGCCGCTGGACGGCACCGAGACCGCGCAGGCCGCCGCGATCGCCGCGGCCCGGACGGCGCAACTGCCCCAGCCCGAGCGGGAGGAGGTCCGGCAGGGCCTCCTGAAGCTGATGCGGATCGCGCTGCGCGAGGCCCGCGGGGCCGGCGGCATCGACGTGCTGCTCAGCCTGGCCGTGCGGCAGGGCATCCCGCTGCCCGCCTCGTGCCTGGTCAGCTACCTGGACCAGGACGGCCAGCGGGTGCCGCTGGACCGGCTCCGGGACGAGCTGGCCAAGGAGTGCGGCGACGTGTCGGAGGCCGAGATCGCCCGCGGCCCGGCGGTCCGGCGGCGGCACGCGGAGGACAAGGTGGCCCGGCTGGACTACTTCCTGCCCGTGCCGGGCCGGACCGGGCTGCTCACCCTGGCCTTCGCCACGCCGGTCGAGGCACTGGCCGATCCGCTGGTGATGCTGTTTGACGCCATCGCTGAATCGCTACGGTGGCGGTCATGACCGGCTTCCGGCCGCCGCCGCTGTCGGTGGTCCACGATGACCAGTGGGTCGAGGTCCCGCTGCGGGGCGACCTGGCCGCCTGGGCGCGGGACACGGCGGCGGACATCCTGGACCGCGCCGGCGACGGCGGGCCCGGGCTGGCCGGAGCGCCCCGGCTGACCGCGCTGCTGGAGGGCGCGGGCGGGCTGGCCCGCGACGCCGGCGACGCCGTCATCGCGCTGCTGCTGTTCCCCACGCTGGCGGACGGGATCAAGGCGGTGGTCTCGTTCTCGCTGATCGACCTGGCCGGCCGGGGCGAGGCGGACGCCTGGGCCGAGCTGATGCCCGCGCTGGCCCCGCCGTCCGGCGGGGCCGAGCCGCCCGAGGTGACGGACATCGCCAGCCGGGCCGGGACCTGCCGCCGGATCCGCCAGCGCTACCTGCGCGGCGAGGGCCGGGACCGGCCGGTCGGCGAGCACGTCGGCTACATCTGGGTGTTCGCTGGCTACGGCGCGGGCGTGGCGATGACGACCAGTTTCACCGACCTGGTCGAGGCGGGACGGTGGCGGGCCGCGCTGGACGCCCTGGCCGGCGGGGTCGAGCTCAGCCAGGCGGCGCCCGGATGAGCCTGCCCGCCGACCGGCTGCAGGCGTTCCCCACCCTGGGCGAGGAGCGCTGGCTGACCGGCACCGGGCCGCAGCCGGGACGGCCCGCCGACCGGCTGCCCGAGCGCGCCCCGGTGCTGCTGCCCCGGGCCGGCCTCGGCCACTGGATCCGCACCGCCCGCACCGCCCGGGCCTGGGTCGCCGGCGATGGCAGCCTGACCGGCCGGGACCCGGTCGGGGCGGACCGGGTGCTGGCGTACCGCCGGGCCAGGCCCGCTCGGGCTGGTGGCTGGCCGGCGACGCGCCCGCCGGGGCCGGGCTGCCCGCCGACCCGGCCGGGCTGGCTGGTCATCCGCGGCGAGCACGGGCCGCTGGCCGCGCTGCGGCTGTCGGAGTGGCTGCCCGGCTCGACCGACCCGCCGCCCGGCGCCGCGCTGGTCCGGGCGGCCGGGACGGAGGCGGTGTGTCACGCGCTCCGGGTGCCGTTCGGCTCGCTCTCCGTGGCCGCCGAGGCCCGGGCGACGGTCGGCGAGGTACCCGCCCCGGCCCGGTTCGAGCTAGCCGCCCGGCCCGGCTGCCGGACGCTGGGGGTGGTGCTCGGCGCCGCGGCGGCGGTGGTGGCCGGGGCCGTCTGCCTGCTCCTGCGCGTGGAGACGGCAGGCCTGATCGTGGCCGGGATCGGACTCGGCGTCCCGCCGGCCGCTGACCTGGCCGCCTGGTGGCGGCGCCGGCGGCGGGTGCGCCGCCTGCCCCGGCAGCTGGCTGGCTGGTGGGCCGCCCGGCCCGCCGGGCGGGCGGTGCCGGGCCGGGGCATCGGCCGCCGCGCGGGCCCGGCCGGGGAGGAGCTGGTGCTGGCCGACGGCCACGGCTGGGAGGCGTGGCTGGCCGGGCCGGACGCCGGCGGCATGGCCGGGCTGGCCGGGATGCGCCCCGGGCCGGACGCGCCGCCGTGGGGCCTGGTGCTGTATGACCGGGAGGAGCGGCTGCTGGCCGGCCTGCGGGCAGACGAGTGGGCGGCGGGACCCGACGCCGACCTGGCCGCGCAGCTTGCACCGCTCGGCCTGGCCGTGCCCGCCGTGGTCCAGCCCGCCGAGACCCTGGTGCGCAGCCGGGACCGGGCGGTGGCCGCGCGCAGCGTGACCGACCTGTGGACGGGGCTGGCCGGGACCCGGCTCTCGCTGACGCTGACGATCCCGTTCGCGGTGGCGACGCTGGCCGCCCGGGCCTGGGCGACGGGCGGGGTCCTGGCGGGCTGGGCGGTGCTGGTCGGCGTAACCCGCTTCCGCGGCCGCCGCCGCACCGTGATCTAGAGACCACGGGCACCTAGACCACCGGCGTCTCGACCACCGGCATCTCGACCACCGCTCTGGACCACGGGCGTCTCGACCACGGGCGCCCAGGACCCGGGCTGTCCGCCACGGGGCCTGCCGGCCCGTCCGGGCCGCACGCTAGGTTGACCGCATGACGACGTTCATCACCCGGCTGGACGGCGCCGGCAGCGGGCCGCGCCTGGCGGTCAAGGACCTCATCGACGTGGCCGGCGTGCCGACGACCGCGGGGAGCCGGCCGGTGGCCGACCGGGCGCGGCCCGCCCCCGCCGACGCGCCGTGCCTGGCCGGGGCGCGGGCCGCCGGGGCGGTCATCGTCGGCAAGGCCAACCTGAACGAGCTGGCCTACGGCGCGTCCGGGATCAACGACTACTTCGGCACGCCGGCCAACCCGCTGGACCCGGCGCTGCTGCCGGGCGGGTCCTCCAGCGGGTCGGCGGTGGCGGTGGGCGCGGGCGAGGCCGACGTGGCCTACGGGTCGGACACCGGCGGGTCGATCCGGGTGCCCGCCGCGTTCTGCGGCATCGCCGGGCTGAAGACCACGCACGGCCGGGTGCCGCTGGCCGGCGTGTGGCCGCTGGCCCCGAGCCTGGACACGGTCGGCCCGCTGGCCGCCGACGTGGCCGGGCTGGTCACCGGGATGACGCTGCTGGAGCCGGGCTTCACGGTGGCGGCCGGCCCGGCGGTCTCCCTGGGCCGGCTGCGGCTGTCCGGCGAGTCCGCCGACCCGGCCATCGACGCCGCCGTGGACGAGGCGCTGGCCCGGTCCGGGATCCCGGCCGCCGACCTGGCAGCTGGACGGCTGGCAGGACGCGCTGACCGCCGTGTACACGATCATGGGCCAGGAGGCCGCGGTGTGCGACGGCGCGCTGATGGCCGACCCGGACAGCCGGGCCGCGCTGAGCGCCGGGCCCGCGACCGGCTGGCCGACTCGGCCCTGGTCACCGTCGAGCAGGCGATCGCCGCGCGGGAGTTCCAGCGGGGCTGGAAGGCGGCCCTCGACCGGCTGTTCCAGGCCGCCCAGCTCCTCGTGCTGCCGTCGGTCCCGTTCTTCCCGCCGCCGGTCAGCGCGGGCGGCCGGGAGCAGCACACCCGGTTCACCGCGCCGGTCAACCTGGCCGGCCTGCCCGCCCTGTCGCTGCCGGTCCCGGCGGCCGGCCCGCTCCCGGCCAGCCTCCAGCTCATCGGCCCGCCCGGCAGCGAGGACCTGCTGCTGGCCACCGGCGCGGTGCTCGAAGCCGCCGCGGACTACCGGCGAGCCTGAGGTGCCCCGCAAGGCGGGGCAACCAGCATGATCGTGACCGTTTTCTCGGGTTCCGCACGGGCAATCGGTCACGATCATGATCGATCGGGTTCCGGCGCGGCGGTAACGCGCTAGCCGGACGGCTGATCCCGGGGCGCGGCGACGGGCCGGCGGTGGCGCCGACGGTGTCGATGCAGCAGCGGCAGCACCCGCCAGCCCCCCGTGCCGGACACCCCCGTGCCGGACACCCCCGGCCGCACCCCGGCGACACCACCGGGCCCGACACCACCGGGCCGCTCCCGTCGGCGGCGGCGATGGCCGCCACCTCGGCCGACTCCCCCATGGTCAGGGCCAGCACCGACGGGCCCGCGCCGGACACCACGGCCGGGACGCCGGCCGCGCGCAGCGCGGCGATCAGCCGGGCGGTGCCGGGCATCGCCGCCGCCCGGTAGGGCTGGTGCAGGAAGTCCTCGGTCGCGTCCAGCAGCAGGTCCGGCTGGCTGGTCAGCGCGGCCACCAGCAGCGCGGCCCGGGCCGAGTTGGCCGCCGCGGCGGCGTGCGGGACCTGTCGGCCGGCAGCACCTGCCGGGCGGTGACCGTGGCCAGCGGCGACGGCGGGCACGCACAGCACCGGGCGCGATGCCGGGCAGCGGGGCCAGCCGGGCCACCTTCGGGCCGCCGCGCGGCGGCCTGCGCCGGGGCGGCCGACCCGGCGGGCGCGGGCGCGCCCGGGTTCCAGGCGATGGTCAGGCCGCCGGCCAGGCAGGCGGCCACGTTGTCGGGGTGGCCTTCCAGCCGCGTGGCCAGCCGCAGGATCTCCGTCGTCCGGCAGCGCCGCCCGCCCGGCGGTCCGGCCAGCGCCCGGGCGGCCAGCAGGCCGGCGCAGATGGCCCCGGCCGAGGTGCCCAGCCCGAAGCCCTGCGGGATCGCGTTGCGGCAGGACAGGGCCAGGCCGGGCGGCTGGGCGCCGAGCCGGGCGAACGCGGTGCGCATGGCCCGGACGACCAGGTGCTGCTCGCCCGCTCCGGCCGCGCCGGCGCCCTCGCCGGTCACCTCGATGGCCAGGCCGGCCGGGCGCCACCCGCGACGGTGACCGGTCGTGCAGGCTCAGGGCCAGGCCGAAGGAGTCGAAGCCGGGACCGAGGTTGGCGCTGGTCGCCGGCGACCGCAGGCGGTGACCGGCTCGTCCAGGAACGTCACGCCAGGCCCAGCGCCGACGCCGCGGCGGCGGCATCGACAGCGACCACGGCCGGCTCGGGGCAGCCCGACGACCGCCGTGGCCGGGTCCTTCAGGCCGTTGCCGGTGATCGTGCAGACCACCACCGACCCGGCGGCGACCTGGCCGCGCTCGCGGGCCTGCAGCAGCCCGGCCACGCCGGCCGCCGAGGCGGGCTCGCCGAACACGCCCTCCTCGCTGGCCAGGCGGCGGTAGGCGGCCAGGATCTGCTCGTCGGTCACCGCGTCGATCAGGCCGCCGGACTCATCGCGGGCGGCCTCGGCCAGGTCGCCACGAGGCCGGGTTGCCGATCCGGATCGCGGTGGCCACGGTGACCGGGCTGGCCACCGGGGCGCCCCGGACGATCGGCGCGGCCCCGCTGGCCTGGAAGCCCAGCATCCGGGGCGCTTCCGGCCGGCGCCGTCCGGGGTGACCGGCGTACTCGCGGTAGCCCAGCCAGTAGGCGGCGATGTTGCCCGCGTTGCCGACCGGCAGGCAGTGCACGTCCGGGGCGTCGCCCAGCTCGTCGACGATCTCGAACGCGGCGGTCTTCTGGCCCTCCAGCCGCTCCCGGTTGACCGAGTTGACCAGGGCCACCGGGTAGTCGGCGGCCAGCTTGCGGGCCAGTTCCAGGCAGTCGTCGAAGTTGCCGTCAACCTGCAGCAGCCGCGCGCCGTGCACCAGGGCCTGGGCCAGCTTGCCCAGCGCGATGTGGCCCCGGGGGACCAGGACCGCGCAGCCCAGCCCGGCCCGGGCCGCGTAGGCGGCCGCGCTGGCGCTGGTGTTGCCGGTCGAGCCGCAGATCACCGTCTTGGCCCCGCGCTCGGCGGCCAGGCTGACGGCGACGGCCATGCCCCGGTCCTTGAACGACCCGGTCGGGTTGGCCCCCTCGACCTTCAGGTAGACGTCGCACCCGGTCTGCGCGGACAGGCTCGGCGCGGGCAGCAGCGGGGTCCCGCCCTCCCGCAGCGAGATCACCGGGGTGCGCGCGGTCACCGGGAGCCGGTCCCGGTACTCCTCGATGATGCCGCGCCACAACCGCGGTCATTCGTCGTCCTCGCCCTCGACTCGCATGACGCTGGCCACGTTGCGCACCGCGGACATGGCGGTCAGGCTGGCCACCGTCTTGGCCAGCGCGTCCTCCCGCGCGGTGTGGGTCACGATGAGCAGGTTGGCGTCGTCGCCCCGGCCCTCCTGGCGCATGGCCTTGATCGACACGCCCTGCTGGGCGAAGGCGTCGGCGATCGGGGCCAGCACGCCGGGCCGGTCGGTCACGTCCAGCTGCACGAAGTAGCGGGTCAGCGCGTCGCCGATGGGGACAAGCGGAAGCTGGGCGTAGGTCGACGCGTCGGGGCCGCGCAGGCCCGCGAGGCGGTTGCGGACGACGGTCACGATGTCGCCGAGGACCGCGCTGGCGGTCGGCTGGCCGCCGGCCCCGGCCCCGTAGAACATCAGCCGCCCGGCCGACTCGGCCTCCACGAACACCGCGTTGTACGCCTCGCGGACGGCGGCCAGCGGGTGCTCGCGCGGGATCATGGCCGGGTGCACCCGGGCCGACACGCCGCCGTGGCACCGCTCGCAGATGGCCAGCAGCTTGACCACGCAGCCCAGCGTGCGGGCGTTGGCGATGTCGGCGGCGGTGACCGAGGTGATGCCCTCGCGGTACACGTCGGCCGCGGTGACCTCGGTGTGGAACGCGATGCTGGCCAGGATGGCGGCCTTGGCGGCGGCGTCGTAGCCCTCGACGTCGGCGCCGGGGTCGGCCTGCTCGGCGTAGCCGAGCGTCCTGGGCCTCGGCCAGCGCGTCGGCGAACTCGGCGCCCGAGGTGTCCATCCGGTCCAGGATGTAGTTGGTGGTGCCGTTGACGATGCCCAGCACCCGCCGCACCTCGTCGCCGGCCAGCGACTCGCGCAGCGGCCGGAGCAGCGGGATGGCCCCGGCCACGGAGGCCTCGTAGTAGATGTCGGCGCCGTTGCGCCGGGCCGCCTCGTGCAGCGTCGCGGCGTCGGCGGCCAGCAGCGCCTTGTTGGCCGGTGACCACTGACTTGCCGGCGTTCAGCGCGGCCAGCACCAGCGTGCGGGCCGGCTCGATGCCGCCGATCAGCTCGATCACGATGTCCACGTCGGGCCGGGTCACCAGCGCGGCGGCGTCGGTGGTGAGCAGGCCCGGGGGCACCTCGACGGTGCGGGCGCGGGCCGGGTCGCGGACCGCGATGCCCGCCACCTCCAGTACCGCCCCGGCCCGGGCGGCCAGGTCGGCGGACTGCTCGGTGAGCAGGCGGTAGACCGCCGCGCCGACCACGCCGCAGCCCAGCAGCGCGACCTGCAGCGTCTCGCGTTCTCGCGTCGTCCGCACTATCCGCTCGCTTCCCGCCGCCGGCCTCCCGGAGGCGCCTCAGCTTACCGAGGCCGCAGCACCAGCGCCCGCAGCAGGCTGTCGATCTCGGCGTCCGGATCGCGGGTCAGCCCGGTGTGCACCGGCCCGGCCTGGACCACGGTGCTGCGCGGCGCGGTCAGCCAGCGGAACCGGCGGCCGATGTCCGGGGCGGCGGCCGGGCCGTCGCCGTCGCCCGCGCACACGTCGGCCATGGCGGCCAGCGCCCGGCGCACCCCCGGCACGTCCGCCTCCGGGTCCAGGGCCAGCAGCAGCGGCTCGTCCAGGGCCAGCCGGGCGCCCAGGTAGCGGCGCGGGCGGCAGTACAGCACGATGCCGGCGTTCATCGCCTCGCCGCGGTCGACCCGCGGGACGACCCGCAGCACCGCGTACTCGAACGCCGTCCGGCGCGGTCACGCGCGCGCGCCGGCCGCGCGCCGCCGCCCGCAGCCCCGGCAGCCACGACTCCCGCGCCCCGAGACGAGCCATGATCCACGTAACGTAGGCGTCCCGCAGATCCCCTGATCGCCGGGCAGCCCGGGCTCGGCCGACAGCCATTCGCTCCGGCACCGCCGCGACCGCCGCGCGGACCAGGCCGGGGGTGACCCGGGCGGCCAGCTCGCGGTCGGCCTCGTCGACCCACGGGCCGCAGCCGATCAGCGCGTGGTCGGAGGCGTCGTAGGGGCGGGTGACCGCGGCCGGCCGCGCTCGGACCACCGGTGCTGGAACGTCAGCGTCGCCCCGTGGTCGATCAGGTAGAGGCCGCCGTGCCAGAACAGCATGTTCGGGTTGCGCCAGGACCGGTCGGCGTTCAGCGGTCAGCGCGTCCAGCCACAGCACCTCGCCGGCCAGCGTCGCCGTCCACGCCGGCCCGGGCGGCGTCGAAGTCGAGCGCGCCGGGCAGGAAGTCCACGCCCAGGTTGAGCCCGGCGCTGGCCCGCAGCAGGTCCTGGATCTCCTGGTCGGGCTCGCCCGGCGCCAGCGCCGGGTCGACCTCGACGGCGACCAGGTCGGGCACGGCCAGCCCGATCCCGCGGGCCAGCTGGCCGGTGATCACCTCGGCGACCAGGGCCTTCGGGCCCTGGCCCGCGCCGCGGAACTTGACCACGTAGGTGCCGAGGTCGTCGGTCTCCATCACGGCCGGCAGCGACCCGCCCTCGCGCAGCGGCGTGACGTACCGGGTGGCGGTGACCCGGGCCAGCGCGCGGGGCAGCCGGGCGGCGCGCGGAGCGGTGGACACGGGCGGCAGCCTACGCGCCCGCCGCTAGGCTGGCACTCTTGATCCACCCGAGCGGGGGAGCGCGCGTGACGGAGCCGGGACACCTGAAGCCGATGCCCGAGGACTGGGAGCGCGCCGTCGCCGTCGTCGCCCATCCCGACGACCTGGAGTACGGGGCGGCCGTCCGCGGTGGCCCGCTGGACCGGGCAGGGCAAGCAGGTCGTCCTACCTGCTGGCCACCCGGGGCGAGGCGGGCATCGCCGGGCAGGACCCGGCCGTGGTCGGGCCGCTGCGGGTGGAGGAGGAGACGCCGCGGCGCGGCCCTGGTCGGCGTCAGCGAGGTGGAGTTCCTGGACCACGCCGACGGGGTGGTCGAGTACGGCCTGCCGCTGCGCCGGGACCTGGCCGCCGCGTTCCGGCGGCTGCGGCCCGAGGTGGTCATCACCATGAGCTTCGACCTGACCTGGGGCGAGACGGGGCCGGTCAACCACGCCGACCACCGGGCGGTGGGCCTGGCCGTGCTGGACGCCTGCCGGGACGCGGCCAACGAGTGGGTCTTCCCGCGACGCCGGGCCGCGCTGCGACACGATCACGGACGCGTACGTGATGGCGACCGGCACGCCGACCCACTTCGTCGACGTGACCGGCACCATCGACGCCGGCATCGCCTCGCTGCGCGAGCACCAGGCCTACATCGACGGGCTGGGCACGGACTTCGACCCGGACGAGTTCCTGCGCAACATGGCGGGCTACGTCGGGCTCGGCGGCGGGCGTCGAATACGCGGTGGGGCTGCGCCGGTACCCCATGGGATGAGGCTCCGAGCCGGACTACGTCCGGGAGCAGACTTGTCGCTTGAGTATGAGGTTTCCTGGTACGGCACGTTACGTATCTTAGGGCTTATCTCGCTGCTCAGACTGGATCTTATTCGATTATTCTTCTTGAACTGGTAGTACAGTGTCCGCTGAGCGCGAACAAGCTGCGGAACAAACTCAGGGCTCGATCGCTTGTAGCGGTGTAATCACGTAACGCCGATACAGGAAGTGAGCGCGATGCCCGAGACTCTCTCGCTGCCGGTGCTGCCGCTGGACGACACCATCGTGCTGCCCACCATGGTGGTCCCGCTGGACACCTCCGGCCCGGAGGTGCGGGCGGCCATCGAGGCGGCGCGGCTGGACGCATCGGCCCCGGACAAGTCAGATGACGCCGGCCGCAGGCTGCTGCTGGTCCCCCGGCTGAACGGCAAGTACTCCCCCGTCGGCACGCTCGGCACGGTCGAGCAGGTCGGCCGGCTCCCCAGCGGCGAGCCCGCCGCGGTGATCCGCGGCGTGGCCCGGGTCCGCATCGGCTCCGGCACGGTCGGCCCCGGCGCGGCCCTGTGGGTCGAGGGCACCGTCGTGACGAGCCCGCCGCCGACCGAGCGCGCCGATCGAGCTGGCCCGCGAGTACCGCGGCCTGGCCGCGTCGATCCTGCAGAAGCGCGGCGCCTGGCAGGTCGTCGACGCCCTGCAGCGGATCACCGACCCCTCCGCGCTGGCCGACAGCTCCGGCTACGCCACCTGGCTGTCGCTGGAGCAGCGGCTGGAGCTGCTGGAGACCATCGACCCCGAGCAGCGGCTGGAGCGGCTGACCGGCTGGGCGCGCGACGCGCTGGCCGAGCTGGACGTGGCCGAGACCATCCAGAACGACGTCCGCGAGGGCATGGAGAAGCAGCAGCGCGAGTTCCTGCTCCGCCAGCAGCTCGCCGCCATCCGCAAGGAGCTGGCCGGGCTGGACGGCGAGCCGGGCTCGGAGGAAGAGGACTACCGCGCCCGCATCGAGGCCGCGGACCTGCCCGAGAAGGTCCGCGAGGCGGCCCTGAAGGAGGCGGCCAAGCTGGAGCGCGGCTCCGACCAGTCGCCCGAGGCGGGCTGGATCCGGACCTGGCTGGACACCGTCCTGGAGATCCCGTGGAACACCACCACCGACGACGCCTACGACGTCACCGCGGCGCGCGGCGTCCTGGACGCCGACCACGCCGGGCTGGATGACGTCAAGGAGCGGATCGTCGAGTACCTGGCGGTGCGCAAGCGCCGCGCGGACAAGGGCCTGACCCTGGTCGGCGGCCGGCGCAGCGGCGCCGTGCTGGCCCTGGCCGGCCCGCCCGGCGTCGGCAAGACCTCGCTGGGCGAGTCGGTGGCCCGGGCCATGGGCCGCAAGTTCGCCCGCGTCGCCCTGGGCGGCGTCCGGGACGAGGCCGAGATCCGCGGGCACCGGCGCACCTACGTCGGCGCGCTGCCCGGCCGGATCGTCCGGGCCATCCGCGAGGCCGGCTCGATGAACCCGGTCATCCTGCTGGACGAGGTGGACAAGCTCGGCAACGACTACCGCGGCGACCCGACGGCCGCGCTGCTGGAGGTGCTGGACCCGGCGCAGAACCACACGTTCCGCGACCACTACCTCGAGGTCGAGCTGGACCTGTCCGACGTCCTGTTCATCGCCACGGCCAACATGATCGAGTCCATCCCCGGCCCGCTGCTGGACCGGATGGAGCTGATCAGCCTGGACGGCTACACCGAGGACGAGAAGGTCACGATCGCCCGCGACCACCTGCTGGCCCGGCAGCTGGACCGGGCCGGGCTGGAGGCCGGCGACGTCACCGTGACCGACGACGCGCTGCGCACGCTGGCCGGCGAGTACACCCGCGAGGCCGGCGTCCGCTCGCTGGAGCGGAGCATCGGCCGGGTGCTGCGGAAGATCGCGGCCCAGGCTGGCCACCGAGGAGGTGGCCGCTGCCGGTCACCGTCGGCTCCGGCGACCTGCACGGCTACCTCGGCCATCCCCGGCACACGCCGGAGCTCGGCCGAGCGGACCGCGGTGCCGGGCGTCGCGACCGGCCTGGCGGTGACCGGGACCGGCGGCGACGTGCTGTTCATCGAGGCGTCGCTGGCCGACCCGGAGACCGGCGGCACCGGCGTCACGCTCACCGGGCAGCTGGGTGACGTGATGAAGGAGTCGGCCCAGATCGCGCTGTCCTACCTGCGGTCGCACGGCGCGGAGCTGGAGCTTCCGGTCGCCGACCTGAAGGACCGGGGCGTGCACGTGCACGTGCCGGCCGGCGCGGTGCCCAAGGACGGCCCCAGCGCCGGGGTCACGATGACGACCGCGCTGGCCTCGCTGCTGTCCGGACGCCTGGTCCGGTCGGACGTGGCGATGACCGGCGAGGTGTCGCTGACCGGCCGGGTGCTGCCGATCGGCGGGCTGAAGCAGAAGCTGCTGGCCGCCCACCGGGCCGGGATCACCACCGTGCTGATCCCCAAGCGGAACGAGCCGGACCTGGAGGACGTGCCCGAGAACGTGCGGGCCGCCCTGGAGGTCCACCCGGTCAGCGACGTGCGCGAGGTGCTGGAGCGGGCGCTGGAGCCCGCCAGCGCGCCGGCGGCGGTCGCCGCGTAAGCGCGGTGCCGAAGCGGCCGTCCGGGCCAGGTGCCCGGGCGCTCACTCGGCGTGTCCGGGGGCCGCTGGCGTGCCGGGGGTCAGACGCCGTCGAGGACGCGCAGGATGACCATGCGGTCGGTGGCCAGGGCGGCGTCGAGGACCGCGCTCAGCTCGTCGTCGCGGAGGGCCTCGGCGCCGTCGATGAGCACGACCAGCGGCGGGCCGGCGGCGGCCGCCGCGCTGACCGCCCGGCGCACCTCGTCCGGCTCGCGCCGCAGCGCCTCGGGCGAGGGGACGGTCAGGACGACCTCGCCCGCCTGCGGCGGGGCAGCGTGCCGTCCTCCCCGGCGGCCAGGTGCTCCACGATGACCCGGACGTCCGCGATGGCGGCCGGCGGGTCGGCCTTCAGGGACAGGTCCACCGAGCTGCCGCGCGGAACCTGAATGATGAGCTTGACCTCGTCTGCCATTGGGCGAGCATAGCGGCCAGCGGCCTCCTACAGCGTCGCGCCGCGGGCGCCCGGCCGTTACTGTCGGCCCTAAGAGGGATCACTTTCGATCGGGGGGCCTCGTGGCGGGCAATCAGCTCAGCGCGGTCCAGCACATCGTCCATCTCATGCTGGAGAACCGGTCGTTCGACCACATGCTAGGTTTCCTGTACGCGGACTCGGGCAACGTCAGCCCGGCCGGCCAGCCGTTCGAGGGCCTGACTGGCAGCGAGTCCTGCCCGGGCACCGACGGCAGCCCGGTACAGGTGTTCCGGATCGACCCGGCCAGCCCGGGCGCCTACTTCATGCCCGGCGCCGACCCCGGCGAGGGCTACACGAACACCAGCGCCCAGCTATTCGGCCACGGTGCCGCGCCGGCGCCGGGCGCCGTCGCCGCCTGCTCCGGCTTCGTCACGAACTTCGCCGCCGCCATCGCCTACGACCAGAACAACCACCGCAACGTCCTGGCCGGCACCACGGCGTCGAGCATCATGGGCATCTTCCCGCCCGAGGCCCTGCCGGTCCTGTCCGGCCTGGCCCGCGGCTTCGCGGTGTGCGACCACTGGTACAGCTCGGTGCCGACCGAGACGTTCCCCAACCGGGCGTTCGCCTGCGCGGCGACCAGCCAGGGGCACATGAACGACAGCACCGCGTCGTTCACCGTTCCGTCCATCTTCGGGCTGCTCGACCACGAACAACCTGAGCTGGAAGATCTACGGCTACAGCGCCTCCCCGCTGACCCGGCTGGACTACCCCGACACCACCAGCGCGCCGGCCTCCCACTTCGGCAAGTTCCCCGACTTCCAGGCCGACGCGGCCGGGGGCACGCTGCCCGCCTACTGCTTCCTGGAGCCAAGCTGGGGATCCTCGGGCAGCAGCCAGCATCCCAACTACGACGTGGCCCTGGGCGAGGTGCTGATCCAGCAGGTCTACAACGCGCTGCGGAGCGGGCCGGGCTGGGAGCAGACCCTGCTGATCATCACCTATGACGAGCACGGCGGCTGCTACGACCACGTGCCGCCGCCGTCCGGGGCGGTGCCGCCCGACTCCACCCCGGGCCAGTTCGGCTTCGACTTCACCCGGTTCGGCGTCCGCGTCCCGGCCGTCCTGGTGTCGCCGCTGATCCCGGCGGGCACCGTGTTCCGCGTCCGGCCGGGCCGGTGCCGCTCGACCACACCTCGGTGCTCAAGACCGTCCAGGCCCGCTGGGGGCTGCCCGCCCTGACCGCGCGTGACGCGGCCGCCCCCGATGTGGGCGACGTGCTGGCCCTGGCCACGCCCCGGACCGACGACCCGCTGGCCGGGGTCACCGCGCCGGTCGCGGCCGGCCCGACCCGGCCGCCGGGGAGGTCTCGCACATCCAGGAGATGCAGGCCCAGCTCACCTCGTTCCTGCCGGTCCCGCTGGAGCACCTGGCCGGCGCCCGGCTGCTGTCCCAGCTCCGCACGCCCGCTGACTACGACGCTTACATCGCCGAGCGCACGGCGACCTGGGAGGCTAGCCGGGCGGCGCCGCCGCCGGGGGCCTGACCGCCGTGCCCTGATCGTGGCCGCCGTGATCGTGGCCGCCGTGATCGTGGGGGTCGTCCGGCGACCCGCCCATCATGCGGAGCATGGCGAAGCCGCCGGTGCGGGCGGCGCGGATGAGCAGGACGGCCGCCAGGAGCAGGAACGCGATGTTCAGCCAGGTGGTGTAGTTCCAGGTCACGCCGCTGTCGGGGATCGCCACGCCGGCCCGGCTGGGGTGTCGCGCCGAGCCCGCTGAAGATCGCCTCGACCAGGTACCCGGCCACCACCATGGCGGCGTAGAACGTGCCCAGCAGGACCGCCGCCATCCTGGCCCCGTAGTACTTCCGGTAGATGTTCAGGATCGGCAGGATCAGCAGGTCAGCGAAGATGAACGAGGTCACGCCGCCGAAGCTGAGGCCGTCCCGCCACAGCACGGCGGCCAGCGGCACGTTGCCGATCGAGCAGACGAAGCTCACGATCGAGATCAGCGGCCCGACCACCGGCCCCCAGACCGCCGCCGCCACCGGGTGCCCGGTGACGAAGAACGCCCGCCAGAAGTGCTCCGGCACCCAGGCGGCGATGGCCCCGGCGATGAGCAGGCCGATCAGCAGGTCGCGCAGGATCGCCGCCCACTCCATCACGAACACGTGGGCGACCGCGGTCAGGCCGTCCCCGGACAGCAGCCGCCGGGCCAGCGACCCCCGGCCCCGGACCGACATGTCCATGGCCGCGTGGCCCTCCATCGAGCCGGCCAGCCCGCGCCCGGCCTGCGTCCGCGCGTCATCCAGCAGGCGCTGCCGGACCAGCAGCCGGAACAGCA
The DNA here is from genome assembly GCA_963731085.1 of uncultured Actinomycetota bacterium. GTDB lineage: Bacteria > Actinomycetota > Actinomycetes > Streptosporangiales > Streptosporangiaceae > DASUBV01. Next base: position 76,310 of record CAVSUF010000012.1, on the reverse strand, counting down.
CCGCCACCCCGATGATCATGATCGGCCCGCCGATGAACTCGGCCGCGGTGAACTGCCAGCCCAGCAGCAGGGCCAGGATCACGCCTAGCTCGACCACCAGGTTGGTCGACGCGATCTCGAACGCCATGGCGGCGGTGAAGCTGGCTCCCTTGCGGATCAGCGACCGGGCCAGCGCCACGGCGGCGTAGGAGCACGACGAGGACGCCGCGCCCAGGCCCGCCGCGACAGCCAGCGTGCGCGGCCGCTCGTCGCCCAGCAGCCGGGCCACGGTGTCCTTGGGGACCAGCGCCTGGACGACCGCCGACAGGCCGAAGCCCAGGATCAGCGCCCAGGTGATCTCCCAGCCCATCGACCCGGCGACGAGCAGCGCGTGCCCGATGGCGTTCATGACCCTCCCTGCTCCCGGCCCTTGCTGGTGTACCCACAGGTTTATACCCCACGAGGGTATCCGGATACCACAGGGGGGTATTGAGACGAGCCGGGCCGACCTTGGGTCTCGCGTTCCTCCTAATTTTGTAATTTTTCCAATTGACTTTATAGGGATATGGGAGCGAGCATGAGGACATGAGCCGCCGACCGTCCCTCGTGTCCCGCCGGCACGTGGACCTCCGCCGTCAGGCCAGCGCGCTGTGCCGCCGGGCCGGCCCGCGCCCCGCGCGCTAGCCGGCCAGCACCCGCACCGGGCATTGCCGCCCGGGGTCCCTCGGGCCGGTGACCTGTCCCGGCCGCGTCCCCGTGACTGAATCCCCCGCGACTGAATGAGGTACACGCGTGTCCGCATCCAGAACCGTGGCGCTCTCGCCGAGCCCGCCCCCGACCAGCAGCCCGGCCGCCGGCCCGCCCGACCCGGCCGCGGCGGCACCCGGCCGGCCAGCCCGCCGGGCGCGGCTGCGCCCGGGCGCTGCTGCGGCTGATCAGCCCGGTGGCGGTACTGGCCGCCTGGCAGGCGGTCAGCTCAGCCGGGCTGGTCTCCCCCGACCGGCTGCCGCCCCCGACGCAGGTGTGGAGCACGGCGGTGGCGCTGGTGACGCACCCGACGGCCGCCTACGGGTCGCTCCAGGGCAACCTGGCCGCGTCGCTGGAGCGGGTCGCCGCCGGGTTCGCGTTCGGCGCCGCGGCGGCCCTGATCCTGGCGGTGGCGGCGGGCCTGAGCCGGGCGGGCGAGAACGGCATCGACCCGCTGCTGCAGATGCTGCGCACGCTGCCGCTGTTCGGCCTGATCCCGGTGTTCATCGTGTGGTTCGGCATCGGCGAGCTGCCCAAGATCCTGCTGATCGCCATCGGGTCGGCCATCCCGCTGTACCTGAACACGTTCTCCGGCATCCGCAACGTGGACGCCCGGCTCGGCGAGCTGGGCCAGGTGCTGGGACTGCGGCGGCGGCGAGCTGCATCCGCCACATCGTGCTGCCGGGGGCGCTGCCGCAGGTGCTCGTCGGCCTGCGGCAGAGCCTGGCCGTGGCCTGGCTGGCGCTGGTGGTGGCCGAGCAGTTCAACACCAATGCCGGGCTGGGCTTCATGATCAGCCAGGCCACCCAGTTCGACCGCAACGACGTGATCTTCGTGGCGCTGCTCGTCTACTGCGTCCTCGGCCTGCTCACCGACTGCCCTGGTCCGGCTGGCCGAGCGGAGGGCGCTGGCATGGCGGCGCGGCTTCGCGGCCCGATGACGCCGCGCGTGCCCGCCGGGGCGCCAGGCGGGGCGCCGGCCGCCGCCGGTCCGGGGGCTGACCCGCGCGTTCGGCGCCGCACCGGGTGCTGGACGACCTGGACCTGGACATCGCGCCGGGCGAGTTCGTGGCCCTGATCGGCCGCAGCGGATCCGGCAAGTCCACCCTGCTGCGCGCCCTGGCCGGGCTGGACGGCGCGGTCACGGGAACCCGGGGCGACGGCGAGGTCCGGGTGGCCGGGCCGGTCGCGGTGGCGTTCCAGGAGCCGCGCCTGGTGCCGTGGAAGCGGGTGGCGGCCAACGTCGCCCTGGGCCTGCGGACCGGCGACCCGGACGCGGTGACCGCCGCCGCGCTGGCCGAGGTGGGGCTGACCGACCGGGCGCGGGCCTGGCCGCTGACCCTGTCCGGCGGCGAGGCCCAGCGGGCGGCGCTGGCCCGGGCGCTGGTCCGCCAGCCGAGCCTGCTGCTGCTGGACGAGCCGTTCAGCGCCCTGGACGCGCTGACCACCATCACGATGCACCAGCTAGTACTGCGGCTGTGGGCCCGGCACCGGCCGTCCGTGCTGCTGGTCACCCACGACGTGGACGAGGCGCTGACGCTGGCCGACCGGGTGCTGGTGCTGGACGGCGGCCGGATCGGCTACGCCGCCGAGGTCACCGCCCCGCGCCCGCGCGACCGCGACCACCCCGACCTGATTACCCTCCGGGCCGGCCTGCTGGCCGCGCTCGGCGTCACCCTGGAAGGACGCGCATGAGCCCCCTGCTGGCCCGCTCCGGCCCGCCGCCGACTGACTCCCCTGGCCCTGAGCCTGATGGCCGCCGCCGCGCTGGCCTCGGCCTGCTCCTCCGGCGCGTCCGGCGCCGCCGGGGCGGCGCGCCGCCCCGGCGGCCACGGGCTCGGTGAGCGCCGCCAGCCTGAAGAACGTCACCCTGCACGTCGGCGACCAGGCCGGGGCGGGCTCGCAGGCGCTGCTCACCGCGGCAGGCCTGATCCACAAGCTGCCGTTCAAGGTGGACTGGTCGGACTTCACCTCCGGCCCGCCCATGCTGCAGGCCATGGGGGGCGGCTCGATCGACGTCGGCGCCGTGGGCGACGCCCCGCCGGTGTTCGAGGCGGCCGGCGGCGGGCAGATCGCCCTCGTCGCCGCGACCGTATCGGCCCCGGCGGCCGACGCACTGCTGCTCCCGAAGGGCTCCGCCGTGACGTCGGTAGCCCAGCTCAAGGGCAAGGCGATCGCCGTGACCGAGGGCAGCGCGGCCGACTACCACCTGCTGATCGTGCTCCGCAAGGCCGGGCTGACCGTGCACGACGTGACGATCGAGAACCTGCAGCCCGCGCAGGCCCAGGCGGCCTTCGCGTCGGGCCACGTCGCGGCCTGGGACATCTGGAGCCCGTTCATCGAGCAGGCCGAGGTCACCCACGGCGCCCGGGTCCTGGTCAACGGCACCGCCACCGGCCAGACGTACGGCTTCGAAGTGGCCTCCCGGGCCGCGCTGGCCGACCCGGCCAAGGTCGCCGCGATCCACGACTACCTGGCGCTCGTCGCCCAGGCCCACGCCTGGGCCAACACCCACCCGGCCGCCTGGGGCGCCACCTGGTCCGCCGCCTCCGGGCTGCCGGCGCCGATCATGACCCAGGCGGCCCGGGACGACACCTCGGTGACGGTCCCGGTCAGCGCCGGCGTGATCAGCTCCGAGCAGTCCGTCGCCAACGCCTTCACCACCGCGGGGCTGATCCCCGGCCACGTGAACATCGCCAGCTTCGCCGTGGCCACCTTCAACGACACCGCCGGCACCACCACGGCCAGCAACAAGGCAGGGGGGACCTCATGAGCCCGGTCTTCCACTGGTTCCTGCCCACCGCCGGGGACGGCCGGGACATCGTCGCCCGGGGCCAGGGCGTGCCCCTGGTCGGCGCCGGCCTGACGGGCCGCGTCACATCCTGGCGGGCGCCCGACCTGGCCTACCTGACCCAGGTGGCACGGGCCGCCGAGCAGGCCGGGTTCACCGGCGTGCTGACCCCGACCGGCACCTGGTGCGAGGACGCCTGGCTCGTCACCGCCGCCCTGATCAGCCAGACCGAGCGGCTGCGGTTCCTGGTCGCGTTCCGGCCGGGGATCACCTCGCCGACGCTGGCCGCCCAGATGGCCACGACGTTCCAGCGGCTGTCCGGCGGGCGGCTGCTGCTGAACGTGGTGACCGGCGGCGACTCGGCCGAGCAGGCCCGGTTCGGCGACCACCTGCCGCACGACGAGCGGTATGCCCGGACCGGCGAGTTCCTGGACGTCGTCCGGGGCGCGTGGAGCGGCCGGCCGTATGACTTCAGCGGCCAGTACTACCAGGTCAGCGGGGCCACCGTGGCGGACCCGCCGGACCCGCTGCCGCAGGTCTACTTCGGCGGGTCATCGGCCGCCGCCGGCCCGGTCGCGGCCCGGGGCGCTGACGTGTACCTGACCTGGGGCGAGCCGCCCGCCCAGGTAGCCGAGAAGATCACCTGGATGCGCGGGCTGGCGGCGGCGGCCGGCCGGACGCTGCGGTTCGGCATCCGGCTGCACGTCATCACCCGGGACACCGCCGCGGACGCCTGGGCCGAGGCATCCCGGCTGCTGGACTCCCTGGACCCGGCCGACATCGAGACGGCCCAGCGGCCCTGTCCCGGTCGGAGTCGGTCGGGCAGAGCCGCATGCGGTCCCTGCACGCCGGCTACCGGGAGGGCGGCCCGGCCGCCGAGCTTGAGGTCTCCCCCAACCTGTGGGCCGGAGTCGGCCTGGTCCGGGGCGGCGCCGGCACCGCCCTGGTGGGCAGCCACCAGGAGGTGGCCGACCGGATCGAGGAGTACGTGGCGCTGGGCATCGAGGAGTTCATCTTCTCCGGCTACCCGCACCTGGAGGAGGCGTACTGGTTCGGCGAGGGGGTGCTGCCCGAACTGCGGCGCCGGGCGCAGGCGGCCGCGACGCCGTTGCTGGCAGCGGCGTCCGGGTAGCTCAGGACGGCTCGCTCAGGGGCGGCCCGGCGAGGGGCGGGCGGCTCAGGGGCGGCCGGACGGGTCGGCGGTGGCGATAGCCGCCGGGTCGTACTCCACCGTGACCGGCAGGTGATCCGACGCCTGCCGGGCCTGGTCGGTGTCGGTGACGTGGTAGGCGCGCAGCGCGCCGGCCACGTGCCGGCTGACCCGGATGGCGTCGATCCGGCGGTGGATGCCGACCACGCCGTACCGGTCGCAGGGGTGGTGCCCGGCGGTCGGCTGCCACGGCGCGCGCAGCACGGCGGCGGCGTCGTGCAGGCCGCCCGCGAACAGCACGTCGCCGGGCCGCCGGTCGACCCGGTGCCGCCGCCGGCCGTCCGCGTCGTAGTCCCACTCGCACTGGTAGATCATGTCGTCGAACCACCCGGCGCCGTCGTAGGGGTCGCGCGGCTCGTACAGGTCCCACCGGCCCGAGGCCTCGTCGCGGACCCGGTCGGCCGACTCGGTGTTCCAGTCCGCGCCGACCAGCACCGGCAGGCTGCCGCGCGGGCCGCAGAGCATGGCCACCAGCCGCTCGTTCTGGTCGGCCCGCATGCAGCCGGCCGAACGGCGTGGCGTGGAACGCGGCGTGCCGCACCCGGCGCCCGCCGACCTGCAGGGTGACGGTGGCCAGCGCGTGCCAGAAGTGACCCCGGCCCAGCGCCCGCAGCGACCCGGGCACGGGCTCGATCTCGCCGCGCCACAGCACCGCGCAGTGAAAGCCGTGGCGGCCCATCGCGACGGCGGGCACCGGCTCACCGCCCGCCGCCCCGGCCCTGGCCGCACTGGCGCCCGGCGGGACCAGGCACCGCATGCCGGTGTCCTCGGCCAGCCGGCGCAGCCCGGCGCCGACCACGGCCGGGTCGCTGCCCCGGATCTCCTGCACGGCCAGCACGTCCGTGCCCAGGTCGCGGATCACGTCAACGACCTGCTGGTAATGCTCCGTCGCGGCGGGCGTTTCCGTGAGGAACAGGTCCAGCACGTTATAGGTGGTGAACAGGACCGACTCGGGCGATGTCCGGGGTAAGGCCACGGCCCGTGACCCTACCGCGCTCAGCCGACCGGGCACCCCGGCTTGGCTCGGGCCTGACCCGAATCGGGACTGACCATCAGGCATGACTCGCTGACCGCCTGGAATGAGCTGGCCGGGATGCCCTTGAGCAGTTCGACCAGGCCGTCGGGCCACTGCGGGAACGCGCTGCCCTGGAAGAACCAGTTGCTGCCGTTGTCGGCCAGGATCAGGCCGTAATGCTGCATCTCGGTCAGGATGGCCTTGGCGTCGGCGCAGTACGGGGTGGCGCTGGAGCAGAAGCCGGCCACGCTGAAGCTGGCCGCCAGCCGGAACCGGGCGCCCATCGGCGGCAGGTCCGGGCTGGCGCTGTCGGCCCGCCTCGTGCCGGGCCGGCCACACGTAAGCGGACTGGGTCCGCTCGGCGGTGAACCGGATCGCGTGGGCGATCGGCTTGCCGGCCGCCACCGCCGCCTGGACCTCGGCGTAGCTGAGCAGGCCGGGCAGGATCGGCAGCCCGGCCGCGTCGGCCGACGTCCAGCCGGCCGGGCGCAGCGCGTCGGACCGCAGGTTCCAGATCGCGCCCGACCCGGCCGTGGCGTGGCCGGGGGCGTAGCTGGTGTTCCACAGCTCGTACAGGGTGCAGGTCGAGGCGTTGACGATGATGGCGTGCCGGTCGCCGCCGGCCTGCGGGCCGCCCTCGATCAGCGTGTCCGGGCCGAGCGGGTACGGCCCGCGGATCGCTCTCGCTGGCGTAGGTGAAGCTGACCGGGACCAGCGGGGTGCTCCCGGTCACGACGGTGACCGGGATGCCGTACGGGTAGCCGCCGGTGTCCGGGCCGAAGTCCGGGTGCAGGTTCGTGCCGGAGGCGTCCATGCTGGCCAGCCAGGCCGCGCTCTGCGGGGCGACCGGGAGCCGGGAGATGTCGGTGTTCCAGACGTTGTCGGCCGGGAACAGCGGGCAGCCCGCCGCGCCGGGCACCGTGGTGCCGGGGCCGGCCGGGACCGGGGCCGGGGACGGTGAGCGGGCCGGCGGCCTGGCGGCCGGGGTGGCCAGGCCCGCCTCGGCCAGGCCGGCGGGAGCGGCGGTCGACCGCGACTGGCGATGGGCGGGCGGCCGGGCGCGGCCGGCCCGCGCACGCGGCGGCCGACCCGGCCGCGACGACCAGGGCCGCGCTGGCCAGCAGGGCACCCGCCCGGGCCGGCGAAGCCGGGCGGGCCGGACGGGCCGGATCAGGCCCGGCGGACTGGGCGGCCGCGGCGGGCTCGCGAGCTGGGCGTCCCGGCAAGCAGGCGGGCCGGGAGCCGGGCAGGCGAGCGTGATCGGCGCGGCACGCAGGCATCGTGGCACGGTCCCGGCACCGCTGTCCGGACATGGCGGCATTTCGACGCGCAGTCGGGCGCCCGACCATGATCGTGACCGTTTTCCCGTGCTGCAGACGGGTAATCGGTCACGATCATGGAAATCCCCTCAAAGGCTGCCGAGTCCGGCAAGACGTACGAGGCGTGTGAGGCAGGCCGGGCTGGTGGGGCGAGCAGCGGGGCGGAGCGGCGGCCGGGGGCCGCGCAGGGTCGGGACCGGTCGGCACCGGGCAGGGCAGGCGGGGCCGGGGGGGCGAGTGGGTCCGGGCAGGCGACCGGGGCAGTTGGAGCAGGCGAGCCGAGGCGGGTTGGGCCGGGTTGGGGCGGGTCGGGCCGGGTCCTGGCGGGTCAGGCGGCGGCCGCGCGGGGGGGTGAGTCGTGGGGTGCGGCCGGGGGTGGCGGAGATGGCTGGGGTGGCGGGGCGCGTTCCTCTACAGTGGGCTGTCATGGCTGGGCGTCCGCTTTCCGAACTCATGGCTCCGGACTGGGCGCAGGCGCTGGAGCCGGTGGCCGGGCGGATCACGGGCATGGGCGAGTTCCTGCGAGCCGAGATCGCGGCGGGGCGGGGCTACCTGCCGGCCGGGGATCAGGTGCTCCGGGCGTTCGCCCGGCCGCTGGCCGAGGTGCGGGTGCTGATCGTGGGGCAGGACCCGTACCCGACGCCGGGGCATCCGGTGGGGCTCAGTTTCTCGGTCGCGCCGCAGGTCCGGCGGCTGCCCGCCAGCCTGGCCAACATCTTCCGCGAGTACTCCGACGACCTGGGCTACCCGAGGCCGGCCACCGGCGACCTGAGTCCGTGGGCCGAGCGCGGGGTGATGCTGCTCAACCGGGTCCTCACGGTGCAGCCGGGCAACATCGGCGCGCACCGGGGCAAGGGCTGGGAGGAGGTCACCGAGCAGGCCATCCAGGCGCTGGCCGGGCGGGGCGGGCCGCTGGTGGCGATCTTGTGGGGGCGGGACGCGCGCAGCCTGGCCCCGCTGCTGGGGGACACGCCGGTGATCGAGTCGGCCCACCCGAGCCCGAACTCGGCCGACCGCGGGTTCTTCGGGTCGCGGCCGTTCAGCCGGGCCAGCGGGCTGCTGGAGCAGCAGGGTGCCGGGCCGGTGGACTGGAAGCTGCCCTAGCCTTCGGCGCCGACGGTTCCGGCCGGGCCGACTGGGGTGGCCGGGCCGGAGGCCGCGGCCGGCCTGGGCGCGACGGGCGCGGCGCTGGCGGCGGTCCGCGCGGAGCTTGCGCAGGACCGGCAGGGCAGCGAAGTAGCTGCCGGCCGCCCCGATGGCGCCGATGCCGAGATCCACCGAGATCCGGCCCTGGCGGGCCCAGTACACGTCCTGCAGGTCGAGCAGCAGCGCGAACTCATCGACGATCAGGGCCAGGCCGGCTCCGTAGCTGAGCGCCACGGCCGGGTGGCGGCGCTGGCGGTCCTCGCCGCGCACCGCGATCGCCCCGACCCCGGTGAGCATCGCGATTCCCCACATGTAGTGATGCAGGTGCTCGCCGCCGACGCTCATGTTCCCGAACGGGCCCGGCCCGCCCGGATGCTCCAGGTGACGCCCCGCACCCCGCCGAACGTCGCGGCGAAGGCCAGCCAGCTCAGCAGGGCCGCGCGCTGACTGGCGTCCAGTTCGGAGCGGAAAGCGCGGTGCACGGCGACGGGCAGCGGGCCGGGGCTATCGGTCATGGCGGCACTTTACGCGCCAGGCGGCCGGTGTTTGGGCCACCCCGCCGGGGTTACCTGAGACGCGCAGTCGTGTCGAGCGCAGAGGAAGTGCGATGACAACGCCGACAACCCCGATGAACTCGCCCCAGCGCCCGGCGCGCCCCCCGCGGGCGCGCGTCGACGTGGGGCGCCTGTGGTCTGGCGGCGTGGCCACGGCCGTGGTCGCGGGCCTGATCGCGCTGGTGGGCGTGCTGGTCAGCCGCTGGCTGTTCGCGATCCCGCTGCTGGCCCCCAAGCAGGACGGCGCCTACGGCGACGCTCACACCACCGCCGTGGTCCTGGTCGCGGCGGCCGCCGCGCTGGTCGGGACCGCGCTGGCCAACCTGCTGCTGCTGAGCACGCCGCGGCCGCTGGCGTTCTTCTCCTGGATCGTCGGGCTGGCCACCGTGCTGGCGGTGATCCTCCCGTTCCGGACCACCGCGCCGCTGTCGGCCAAGATCGCCACGGGGATCGTCGCGCTGGTCATCGGCCTGGCCATCGGATCGCTGCTGAGCAGCGTCGCGGCCCGGTCGGTCCGGCTGCCGGTCAGCCCCGACGGTCGTTACGCATCGCCGGCTGATTCTCTACGCAGCGACAGCGAGCTGTAGCGGTCAGGCCGGATACCGGGTAGGACAGTAGGGACAGAACACACCCGGTGTGCGGAGGGGGGCCACCGTGGTACCAGGCCAGCATCTGACCGGTATTGACTTCTTCTTCCTTGTTGTTCCGGTAACCCTGGTGCTGTTCGGCTGGGTCGGGATGGTCTTGTGGGCCGACTTCCACCCGAAGGTCCGGCGGCGCGGCCCGGTCGCCCGCAGCGTCCTGGCCCAGGGAGCAGCCGACGAGGGCGAGCGGGGCGGCGAGGACCGGCCCGGCGGAACGGTCCCCGGCAGCCGGGGGTAGCCGAGCAGGACGCGGCCGGCCGGATACCGCGCCAGCAGGCCGGGGACCAGGAGGCCGGGGACCAGCAGCAGGGGCCGGCGAGGCTACGCCGGGGTCGCCTGGCGCCGCTCCGTCGCAGCGGCCGGCTGGGCCGGGGCGCCGAACCTGATCCGGCCCCGGTCGATCACCACCGTGCCGTCCTCGCGGGCGGTGCGGAACATGGCCGCGTCGCCGGCCGGCTCGATCCACACCGAGACGATCAGCGGGTCGCCGGGCAGCACGGGCGCGCTGAACCGGCCGTACATGCTCTGGAAGCGGGCCGGGTCGGAGTCGCACAGCGCGTGCAGCAGTGCCCGGCCGGTGAACCCGTAGGTGCACAGGCCGTGCAGGATCGGCCGGGAGAACCCGCCCCGGGCGGCGAACTGGGGATCGACGTGCAGCGGGTTCCGGTCGCCGGACAGCCGGTACAGCAGGGCCTGCTCAGGCCGGGTCCGCTGGGTGATCTGGCAGTCGGGCTCACGCTCGGGAAGCTGCCACGGCTCGCTCTCGCCGCGGGGGCCGCCGAACCCGCCCTGGCCGCGGAGGAACACGCCGCTGCGCGAGGTCACCAGCGGCTCGCCGGTGACGGCGTCCACCGCCGTGGCCTCGGTCACCACCAGCGCGCCGGAGCCCTTGTCGTACATCCCGGTGACGGTCGCGGTGGTGCGCACGGTGCCCGCCACCGGCAGCGGGCGGTGCAGCTCGAAGCCCTGCTCGGCGTGGACCAGCAGGGCCGGGTCGAAGTCGCCCATGCGGCGGGCCAGCGGGGCCTGGGCGATCAGCACCGCGTAGGTCGGCAGCACCTGCTGCCGGATGCCGGCGCTGTTCTCGGTGGTGAACTCAAGCTCGTTCAGCGGGTCGCCCAGGCCCGCGCCCACGCCGACGGCATAGAGCAGCGCGTCGGTGGAGGTCCAGGAACGCTCGCGGGCCTCACCCGGAACCCCGATCAGAGTCTGATCCAGCGCCATCGCGACCTCCGCTTCGGGCCCCATGGTGAGCGCAGCGCCCGTAGTTAACGCTAACAGCAGGTCTGCCTGCCAGCACTTTCCCGGAAACACAGCGCCGGCCCGGCGGCTCCGCCCGCCACCAGGCACCGCCAGCCGCGGACACCGGGAAAGCAACCGCGCTACGCCAACAGTAACAATAGAACTTTGTTCTAGAATTATTGTCAGAACCGGCATCCAGGATGGCGAGGTCGTAATGTTCTCCCCACATGAGCCCGCCAGGACGAGCGGGGACCTGACAGTCGGCAGGAGTGATCGCTATGGGCAACGTGGGTCTGCTGGACCAGCGGGTCGCCATCGTGACGGGCGCCAGCCGCGGGATCGGCGCGGAGATCGCCCGCCGGTTCGCCGCTGAGGGCGCGAAGGTCGCCGTGGCCGCGCGGACCACCGACGCGAGCAGCTCACCGCTGGCCGGGACGATCGGCGAGACCGTCGCGCAGATCGAGGCGGCGGGCGGCACGGCGGTGGCCATCCCCGTCGACCTGTCCAGGCCCGAGGACCGCGAGCGGCTGGTGGCCGAGACCACCGCGCAGCTCGGCGCGCCCGACATCCTGGTCAGCAACGCCGCCGTCACCTACTTCGTCCGGGTCGAGGACTTCAGCCCGCGCCGCTACGAGCTGATGTTCAACGTTCAGGTGGAGGCGCCGTTCCACCTGGCCACCCTGGTCCTTCCGGGCATGCGGGAGAAGGGCGCGGGCTGGATCCTGAACATCTCCTCGGGCGCTGCCCGGCACCCGGTCATGCCGCCCGGCCCGCGGGCCGGGCGGGGCGGCACGGTGTACGGCATGTGCAAGGCGGCGCTGGAGCGGTTCTCCACGGGCCTGGCCGCCGAGCTGTACGAGGACAACATCGCGGTCAACGCCCTGTCCCCGAACCGGGTGGTGCCCACCCCCGGCACGCTGTTCCACCACCTGACCACCGAGGACAACCCGAACAGCGAGCCGCCCGCGGTGATGGCCGAGGCCGCGCTGCACCTGTGCTACGGCGAGCCGCAGCGGCGCACCGGCCTGATCACCTACTCCCAGGACCTGCTGAGCGAGCTGGGCGTCGCGCTGCCCGTGGCCGGCTGAGCGGGTTGGGCGCGCCGGCCGGACCCCGTGCCGGACCCCGGCCGGGGTGGGTCCGGGCGGACTGCCACCTGCACACGGTGGCCTCGGGCGACGCGTGGACGACGCTCGAGGCGCTGGCCGAGCGGGTCGAGCAGTGCCGCCTGGACGTGGTCTGCATCACCGACCACAACGTCACCAGCGCGGCGGTCGAGGCACTGGAGCGCGGGATCGGCGCGCGGGTGATCGTCGGCGAGGAGATCCGGACGCCGTCCGGCGATGTCATCGGCCTGTTCCTGGCCGAGCGCATCCCGTACGTGCTGCCGCTGGCCGAGGTCACGGCCCGGATCAGGGCGCAGGGCGGCCTGGTGTACGCGCCGCACCCGTTCGACGCGGGCCGGTCCAGCCTGGGCGCGGCGCTGACGCCGCTGTGCGAGGCCGGCCAGGTCGACGTGATCGAGGTATTCAACGCCAAGGCGGCTGACCCGGCCGTGAACGAGCAGGCGGCCGCGCTGGCCGCGCGGTTCGGGCTGCCGGGCGGGGCGGGCTCGGACGCCCACGACCCGGCCGGCATCGGCGCGGCCTGGATCGAGCTGCCCGACTTCGACGGGCCGGCCAGCTTCGCCGCGGCGCTGGCCCGGGGCGTGATCACCGGCGAGTACCGGGATCACGCCCCCCGCTATACGTAACCGCCCCTCCGGGGCCGTCCGTCAGAGGCCGATGCGCTGGGCCAGGCGCTCCCGGTGGTAGGCGCCGTCGCCCAGGAACAGCTCGCTGGACTTGGCCCGCTTGAAGTACAGGTGCGCGTCGTGCTCCCAGGTGAACCCGATGCCGCCGTGCATCTGGATCATCTCGGCGGTCGCGTGGAAGTACACCTCCGAGGCGTACGCCTTGACCAGCGACGCGACCACCGGCACCTCATCGGAGCCGTCGGCCACCGCCGCCGCCGCGTACGTCACCGCGGAGCGCAGCGACTCCACCTCCAGCAGCAGGTCGGCCATCCGGTGCTTGAGCGCCTGGAAGCTGCCGATCGGCCGCCCGAACTGGTGCCGGGTCTTGGTGTAGTCCACGGTCATGTCCAGCGCCCGCTGCGCCCCGCCCAGCTGCTCGGCGGCCAGCGCGATCGGCGGCCACGTCCAGCACCTTGTCCAGGATCGCGGCGCCCTCGCCGGCCTCGCCGATCAGCACCGCGGGCACCGACGCGAACTCCAGCCGGGCCAGCTGGCGGGTCTGGTCCAGGGTCGGCAGCGCCGTCGCGGTCAGCCCGGCCGCGGCGCCGTCGACGGCGAACAGCGACAGCGCCGCCGTCGGCCACCGCCACGGCCAGGATCAGCCCGGCGCTGGCGCCGTCCAGGACGAAGCTCTTGTGCCCGTCCAGCACCCAGCCGTCGCCGTGCTTGGCCGCCGCCAGCCGGATGGCCGCCGGGTCCCATGACCCGTCGTCCTCGGTGAACGCCACCGTGGCGATCGTCTCGCCGGAGGCGATGCCGGGCAGCAGCTGCTGCCGGGCCGCCTCGTCCGGGCTGGCCAGCAGCGCCGTCGCGGCCAGCACCGCGCTGGCCAGGTACGGCCCGCCGTACAGGCCCGCGCCCAGCTCCTCCAGCACGATGGCCTGCTCGGCGAAGGAGAAGCCCGAGCCGCCGTACTCCTCGGGGATGGCGATGCCCTGCAGGCCCGAGCTGCGCGCCCGGCCTGCGCCCAGACCTCGCGGTCCATCTCCCCGGCGTCCATCAGCTCGCCGGACCCGGCGACAGGGCGCCCGGTCGGCCACGAACCGCTTCACCGACGAGCGGAGTTCCTGCTGCTCCTCGCTGGTACCGAACATCATGACCCCTGCTCCGTTCCCTTTGCTCCGTCCGGGCCAGTGACGACGAGGACGTCCAGCGCCTCGACCTGATCTCCGTTCACCCACAGCGGGTTGACCTCCAGCGCGCGCAGCGCGCCGCCCAGCGACAGGGCCGTCTCGCCGATCCCGGCGATGGCCTCCGCCACCGCGTCCAGGTCGGCGGGCTTGGCTGCCCCGCGCGCCGCGCAGCAGGTCGATGCCGCGCAGTTCCTCCAGCATCCGCCGGACCTCGGCCGGGTCGACCGGCAGCACCCGCAGCGAGGTGTCCTTCAGGATCTCCACCCAGACTCCGCCCAGGCCGACGGCCAGGACCGGCCCGAAGGTCGGGTCGACGGTGACGCCGGCCAGCAGCTCGGCCCCGCCCGGCCGCATCGGGGTGACCAGCACGCCGTCCACCACGGCGCCGGGTACCCGGTCCCCGGCCGCCCGGACCTGCTCGTAGGCGCCGCGGACCGCATCCGCGGTGGCCAGGCCCGAGGGCCACGCCGCCGATGTCGGACTTGTGGGTGATCTGGGCCGAGACGATCTTCATGGCCACCGGCAGGCCCAGCCGCGAGGCCGCCGCCACCGCCTCGTCGGCCGAGGTCACCAGCTCGCCGGGGACGACCGGCACGCCGCGCTCGGCCACCAGGTCGCGCGCCCGGCCTCCGACCACGGCTCGGCCCTCGTCGGCGGCCGCGGGCACCCCGTAGCTGCAGCAGGCTCGTCCGGTACGGTGCCGCGCCGCTCCTGCCAGCGCAGCGCGTTGTCGATCGCGGTCAGGCCCAGCTCGATGCCGCGGCAGCACGTGCACGTCGTGCCGGGCCAGCACCTCGCGGGAGTAGGCGCTGATGTCGGTGCAGGTCGACGCCGATCGGGATGACCGGGATCGGCGCCGACGGCGATCCGCTGGCCGATCCAGCCCATCCGGTCGTCGGTCAGCTTGACCATGATCGGGTCCGGCGGCCGGCGCGTCCAGCAGGGTTGACTCCCGCCGAAGATGACGAAATCCAGGCCCGGGTCGTCGACCGCCGCGTCGAGCGCGTAGTCGATCGAGCTGAGGATACGAGGTCCGCTGGTTGGCCAGGACGTACCCGGTGACGTCCAGCGGGTTGCGGGCCGGGGCGAACGACGGCAGGTGCTCGCTGATCGCCGCCGCGGTCTGCGGCGCGAAGTCGGGGATCGTGATGCCCAGCTCGCTGGACCGGTCGGCGATGATGTCGCAGGCACCGCCCGAGGCGGTGAGGACGCCCATCCGGCGCCCGGCCGGCACCCGGCCGTAGCCCAGCATCGCGCAGGTGGTCAGCAGTTCCTCGAGGCTGTGGACCCGGATGACGTTGAGCTGGCGGAGCACCGCGTCCACCACGGCGTCATCGCCGGCCACCGACCCGGTGTGGGCCAGCGCGGCCTTCTGGCCCGGCCTCGGTCGACCCGGCCTTGAGGGCCACGATCGGCTTGCCCGCCGCGTCGGCCCGGGCAGCGGCCCGGGCGAACGCGGCCGGGTCGCCGATCTGCTCCAGGAACAGGCAGATGACCTTGGTGTTCTCGTCGTCCACCAGGTACTCGATCATGTCCGCGATGCCGATCATCGCCTCGTTGCCCATCGAGGCCAGCGGTGCTGATCCCGATCGCGTGCGCCCGGGCGAAGCCCAGCACCACGCTGGTCAGCGCGCCGCTCTGCAGCGCGACGCCCACCGGGCCGGCGGTCAGCGGCAGGGGCACGTTCAGGCCGAACGGGGCCGCGCCGGCCGTGGCGTTGAGGAAGCCCAGGCAGTTCGGCCCGAGCAGGGTGATCCCGGCCGCCGCGGCCTGGGCCACCAGCTTCTCCTCCAGCGCGATGCCGTCGGCGCCGACCTCGCGGTAGCCGGACGCCAGCACGATGACGTTGCGGACGCCGGCGGCGGCCGCGTCGTCGATCACGCTCTCCACGGCGTGCGTGGGCACCATGATGAAGGCCAGGTCGGGCGGCTCGGACCAGGTCCCGCAGGTTGCGGACGACCGGCCGGCCGAACGCGGTCTCGTGCCTCGGGTGGACCGGGATCAGCGGCCCGGTGAAGCCGGCCGCCTCGCTGGCCAGCACCGCGAACCGGGCCCAGCCGGACGCCTCGGAGGCCCCGACCAGCGCGACACTGCGGGGCGCGAAGAACTCGCGCAGCCGCTGCGGCGTGACCAGCTCGCGTACGCCGGCCGGGTCACCGGCTCCGCGCCGGCGGCCGCCGGCGGGATCCTGCTGTTGCGGCATGATCAGGACACTCCTTCGTATCGCCTCTGACTGATGCCTGCTGACTAGATGTCGGCTGACTAGATGCCTGCCGGGGCCGCGCGCGGCGGCCCGGTCTCCCGCCTAACCGGGCAGCCGCGGCTCCTTGGGCAGGTTGAGCGCGCGCTCGCCGATGATGTTGCGCTGGATCTCGCTGGTGCCGGAGTAGATGGTCCCGGCCCGGCTGGACAGGAAGACGTTCTGCCACCGGCCGGTCGGGTAGCCCTCGCCGTCCGGGCGCAGCAGCGTGTCGCTGCCCTCGATCGCCACCGCGACCTCGCCCAGCTTCTTGTGGTACTCGCTCCAGAACAGCTTGGCCACCGACGCCTCCGGCCCCGGCTGGCGGCCCGAGGCCACCTGGGCCAGCGTCCGCAGGCCGCTGAACCGCATCAGCTGGACCTGGGTGAACGCCCAGGCCAGCTGCTGGCGGACCAGCGGGTCGGTGTTCTTGCCGCGCTTGCGGGCGGTCTCGACCAGCTCCCAGTACTCCCGCTCGAAGCCCAGGTGCTGGACCGTGGCCCGGCCGCCCCGCTCGTGGCCGAGCGTGGTCATGGCCACCCGCCAGCCGTTGTTCAGGCCGCCGATGACGTTGAACAGCGGCGCCCGGACGCCGTCGATGAAGTCCTCGGCGAACTCCGCCGCGCCGGACATCTGCCGGATCGGCCGGTAGGTCACGGCGGGGTCGGTGAAGTCGAACAGCACGTAGGACAGGCCCGCGTGCTTGGGCACCGTGGGGTCGGTGCGGCACAGGGCGAACATCATGTTCGCGTAGGCCGCGCCCGAGGTCCACACCTTCTGGCCGGTGATCTCGATCTCGTCGCCGTCGACCTCGGCCTTGGTCTCCACGGCGGCCAGGTCGGAGCCGTGGCCGGGCTCGGAGAAGCCCTGGCAGTAGCGGTCCTCGCCGGAGATGATGCGGGGCAGGAAGTAGGCCTGCTGCTCGGCGCTGCCGTGCACGATGATGGACGGCCCGACCAGCGCCTCGCCCATGCCGCGGACCACCCGGGGGACGCCCGCCCGGTAGAACTCCTCGTTCAGCACCGCGACGCGCACCGCGTCCATGCTCTTGCCGCCGAACTCGGCCGGCCACTGCGGGCAGACCAGCCCGTTGCCGAGCAGGCGCTGCTCCCACTCCTTGTAGGCCGGGCTGGCCAGCGCGTGGGCCATCCGCTCGTTGCGGTAGCCGCCGGTCGTCCCGGCCTGGTTCCAGTCGGCCAGGCCGGACAGCGGCTCCGGCGCCTGCTGGCCGATCCAGTCCCGCAGCTCGGCGCGGAACTCCGCGATCTCCGGGCCAAGGTCAAGTTCCATGGCGGGGCCTCCCAGGACGTCCCGTGGCATCAGCTCAGGTCAACGGGCGCGCGGGCAGCGCGCGCCGGACTCCACAGTCGTTGTACCCGAGCACTGCGCTCCCGAGCAGGCCGGGCGGCTGAGTCCTGGTCGTGCGAGTCCGGGGGTGCTGAGCCGCGTTCCGTTTTCCCGAGTTCTGAGCCTGAATTTTAGAATTTAATTCTAGACTGATGAAAGCCCGTGACCGGCGCCTTGTCAAGGGCGATCCAGCCGGCGCGGGTCACGAAAGCCGCCCCGCAGCGGCCCGTCTGGGGACCTGCTGCGGGGCGGCTTAACCATGCCCGCCGCCAGGCGGCGGCTCCTGACCCGCGGCCCGGCCGCTACGCGGCGGCTGGTGCCTTCAGCTGATCAAGCTCGGCCTGGATCCTGGCCTCGTGCTCGGCGGCCTCGGCCCGGGCCCTGGCCGGGCTCCAGTGCCCGGTCATGGTCCAGATGAACGGGACGAACAGGGCGCAGCAGGCGATCGACACCCAGAACCACGTGCGCCAGCCCGACGCACTCTCGATCGGGCTGCCCACGATGTGCGGGAAGATGATGCCGAACGGCACCAGCACCAGCCGCGTGGCGAAGCCGTACAGTGACGTCCCGGTCGCGATCAGCGCCGGGTTGTGCGCCTCCAGGGTCTCGGTGAAGCTGGCGAACCACGGCCCGTACGCGCAGGCCAGGAACGTCGACATGAGGCTGAGGATGATCGCCATGGTGGTGAAGCTCACCCCGGCCTTGGCGTTCATCAGCAAGACGATCGACACGATCGTGCCGGCCGCTCCGACGATCATGAACGGCTTGCGGACCTTGAGCCAGTCCGACAGCGCGCCCCAGATCACGAGCATCACGATGTTGACGCCCCAGTAGATCTCCTGGATGCCGTTGAAGCTGCTGAGGCTGAAGTGCAGGAACTCCGGCAGGTAGAAGACGAAGTAGGCGACCGCGGTGAAGTAGATGACCAGGAACAGGTTGATGGCGATCGGGCTGAGCACCGTGTTGACGTGCAGCATCTGCTTCCAGCGGCGCTGCGTCGCGGCGGCCAGGTCCAGCCCGCGAGCCTTGGCCTCGACCAGCGCCCGCTCGCGGGTCCGGGCCATCCGCTGGCCGCGGATGCCGGGGGACAGCTCGCGCAGGAACACCAGCGCGATCACGAACATGACCAGGCCCGCGTAGCCCGAGATCCGGTTGAGCGTCTGCCAGTTGGCGAACGTCACCTGGAGCGGCAGGTAGGCCCGGGCCACGGCGCTGAGCACGAAGTAGCCGGCCACCGGCCCGAATGTCCAGAAGCCCATGGCCAGGCCGCGCTGCATCTGCGGGGAGAAGTCCCGGACCAGCGCCGGGGTGCCGACGAAGATCGCCCCGTCGGCCAGGTACAGAATGCAGGTGAAGACGGAGAACCAGGTCTTGTTCGGGGAGTCGGGGATGGCGAACAGCGCGAACACCGCGTTGATGAGCAAGCCGAACACCACCATGTTGGCCCGGCCCCAGCGGTCCCCCCAGCTGGAGATGTAGGAGGCCAGGCCGCCCACGACGCCGGCCACGACCAGCAGGTCGGCGTAGTAGTTCAGGGTCATCCCGAAGTGCGGGAAGATCACCGTGGTGGCGGCCGAGCCGGCGGCGACGGTCCAGGTGAAGACGATGTTGGCCAGGACGATGACGGCCAGCAGGAAGACCCGGTACCCCCCGGTCGGGTAACTGCTGAGCTCGCGGTGCCACAGGCGCATGGACAGCGGGCTATCCCCGCTTCCCGTGCGCGGCGAGGCATGACTGCTCATCTGATCCTCCTCACGCCCCGGCCCGATGCCGGAGCATCGACAGTCGGGGTGTCGAGGCTCAGGCGCACGGGCTAAGCGCGTCCGCTGGCCTCCGGCGGGCGGGCGCGGAGCGGGGGATCATCGGGGCGGCGCCGCGACTGCCGTCGCAGCGGGCTGGTCGGCTGGCGACCCATGACACCACCACCTACAGGCAGGCCGTGCGCGATCGTGGCGCTCGGCTGCTCCGCGCGGATCGGCCCTGGTCCGCGCGGTAAATCTAGAATTCAATACTAGGATCGTGATGCGTAATTTAAGGGGTGTCAACCCTTATGGGGACCCCGATGCATGGCGTTACCAGACGGCTGCTAGCATGCGCGCCGCCTTAACGGGAGCGTAAGGTTCAGCCCGCCTCGGCCGCCGACGGGCCGCGCGGACGGCGGACGGCCGGCACCGGCACCGGCACCGGCGCGGGCTCGGCGTCATCGGCGGAGTCGTCGGCCGGCTTCCACGAGCCGCCCGCCATCAGCCGCCGCGAGTAGCCGATCACGGCGTCGATCACCAGGTTGGCCGCGCGGCGGGACTTGGCCATGGCCACCTCGCGGGCGCCCTCGCTGATCAGGTTGGTCAGGATGGCCGCGTACAGCCGGTCCAGCGCGGTGTCGGGCAGTCGCAGGAGCACGTCGTTCTGGCCGATCCACTCCCGGCCCCGGCGCCGCTTCAGGATCTCGAAGCCCGGCGGCCCGTCGCCGGCGAAGAACAGCATGGCCAGGTCCCGCCGCTGCCAGCTGCCGTCCAGGAACGCCCGCGCCCCGGCGCAGAACAGCTCCATCGGGTCGGTCACGCCGGCCTTCCTGGCCTCGGCCACCGCCTCGCTGGCCGCCGCCTCGTGGGCCATCTGGTGTTCCTGCCACAGGGCCAGGAACAGCTCGCTCTTGCCGCCGAAATGGTGGTACAGGCTGCCCACGCTGGACCCGGCCCGCTCCACCACGTCGGCGATGCTGGCATCGGAGAAACCCTGCTCGGTGAACACCTGCCGGGCCGCGTCCAGCAGCGCCCGCTGAGTCTGCGCCGTGCGCTGCCACTGCCAGGCCCCGCTGGAGGACCGGCTGGTGGGTTGCCTGGCCATGGGCGTGCTCCCGTTTCATCCTGATTTGTTGATCAACGCGCGGTAAGGTCCCCGCTGATCGCCGTGACCGCTAGCCCCCATCGTGCCAGCTCTGCCCGCCGGGCGGGCCGGCACCGCCCGGACCGCGCATCCCCGGCATGCCTTGCCCCTGCTTGTCTTGACAGGGGCAGGCCCCGTCTAGAGTCTAATTCCAGAAGGCAATTCTGATAATCCGCAGCTCGACAACGCCGTTAGGGCGGGAAGGCCTGGTGGGCCAGTGGGAACTCTTGACCAGCGGGTAGCGATCGTGACCGGGGCGGGACGCGGGATCGGTCGGTCGGTGGCGCTGCTGCTGGCGGCCGAGGGCGCGTCGGTGGTCGTCAACGACCTGGGCGTGGCGCTGGACGGCTCCGGCGCCGACGTCGGCCCGGCCCAGCAGGTGGCCGACGAGATCACCGCGGCGGGCGGCAAGGCGGTCGGCAACGGCGGCGACATCTCGGCCCACGCCACCGGCGAGGAACTGGTCAAGACCGCGGTCAGCGAGTTCGGCCGGCTGGACGTGGTCGTCAACGTGGCCGGGATCCTGCGCGACCGGATGCTGTTCAACCTGACCGAGCAGGAGTGGGACGACGTCATCCGGGTGCACATGCGCGGCACCTTCAACACGATGAAGTTCGCCGCCGCCCACTGGCGGTCGCTGCGCGATTCCGACGCCCAGAACCGGATCATCAACTTCACCTCGGTGTCGGGCCTGCACGGCGCGCCCGGCCAGCCCAACTACGCCGCCGCCAAGATGGGCATCGTCGGCCTGACCTACTCCGCCGCCAACGCGCTGGGCAAGTACGGCGTCACCGTCAACGCGATCTCGCCCGGCGCGGCCACCCGGATGACCGACTCGGTGCCCGACGAGCGGCGCCGCAGCCAGACCGCGACCACCGACGAGCGCTCCCCCGACAACGTGGCCCCGGTGGTGGCCTACCTGGCCAGCGAGCGGTCAGGCTGGCTGACCGGCCGGGTCATCCACTCGGCCGGCTATGAGGTGTCCCTGTACAACAACCCGACCCCGATGGTCCGCCTGGTCGGCACCGAGCCGTGGAGCCTGGACCGGCTGGCGGCCCAGATGGAGCGGTCCTTCCCGGCCGCCATCAACCAGGGCCGCTGACCCCCTCCCCCAGACGCGGAAGCCGCCAGCCAGGCGCCGAGATCACCGATGGTGGCGCCTGGCTGGTAATGGCACATATGGCTGCTCTCCGGGCATGATCTAATGGCCCGGAAATGTCAGGCATATGCCCAGGGGCACCGTCGCGGGGGAAGGGCAGGACCCAGTGACCAGTCAGGATGCACCAGCCGGGCCGGCTGAGCCGTCATCGTTCGACACCACCCGCGCCCACCCGGCCCGGGTCTATGACTACTGGCTGGGCGGCAAGGACAATTACGAGGCCGACCGGCAGGCGGCCCTCGCGGTGATGGAGGCCATTCCGACCATCCTGGCCGGCGTCCGGGCCAACCGCGCGTTCCTCGGCCGGGCGGTCCATTTCCTGGCCGGGGAGGTCGGCATCCGCCAGTTCCTCGACATCGGCACCGGCCTGCCCACCGCCGAGAACACCCACGAGGTGGCCCAGTCCATAGCGCCGGACTCGCGCATCGTCTACGTCGATAACGACCCCATCGTGCTGGCCCATGCCCGGGCACTGCTGACCAGCACGGCGCAGGGCGTTACTACCTATATCCAGGCCGACGCCCGTGACCCCGGGCGAATCCTGGCTGAGGCGGCGCGGACGCTGGACTTCAGCCAGCCCGTCGCCGTGATGGTGCTGCTGGTCATGCAGTACATCCCGGACGAGTACCAGCCGCACCAGATCATCCGCCAGGTCATGGACGCCATGCCGTCGGGCAGCTACCTGACCATGTCCGACACCACCCGCGACATCGACACCGAGCACGTCGCGGCGGGCGCCACCCGGCTGAACTCGCGCCTGGGCTCGACCCAGTTCACCGCCCGCAGCCGGGCCGAGATCGCCGCGTTCTTCGACGGCCTGGACATGGTCGAGCCCGGCCTGGTCCCGCTGCCGGAATGGCGCAACCCGGACTACGCCCCGGTCCCCCAGTCCGGCATCTGCGCGGTGGCCCGCAAGCCCTGAGGGGCGGTCAGGTTGTCCCGCCCGCCGCCGTCCGCGCCGGGGCGGCGCTGTCGTCGCCGGGGCCGGAACTCTCGCCAGCTGAGCTCTCATCAGCCGGGCTGGCACTGTCCTCGGCCGCCGCGGCGACGGGTGCCTCCAGGTCGGCGGCGATGTAGCGGCTGCCGCGCGACCACGAGGCGACGGCCGCGATCAGGCAGCAGGCGATGGAGAAGCCGAACGCGATGTGCAGGCCGGTGTGGAACGGGCCCGAGATCAGGTTGGGGAAGAAGCTCTGGCCGGTTAGCTGGCGGACGCTGGCCGCCGGGAGGCTGTGCAGCAGCCGGGCGCCGACCAGGTGGCCGACCGGGTTATAGCCCAGGAACGTGGCGAACAGGATGCTGATCGGGGGCAGCGCGGCGATCCGGTGCGCGGCGGCGGCCGGGACGCCGTGCGCGGTCAGGCCCGCGCTGAGGGTGTGCGGCAGGGCCACCGACAGCCCCGCGATCATCAGGCTGAAGAAGATCCCGACCGAGAACACCTGGGCCGAGTTCATGAACGTCGAGTTCATGCCGCCGCCCGCGCCCCGGTCGGTGGCGGGCAGGCTGTTCATCACCGCGGCCCGGTTGGGCGAGGCGAACGACCCCATGGCCAGGCCGTTGAGCAGCAGGATGCCGGCCAGCTCGGGATAGGAGAAGTTGATCGGCAGCAGTTCCAGCAGCCCGAACGCGATGGCCGCCATGATCATCCCGCCGGTGGCGAACGGCCGGGCGCCGAACCGGTCGGACAGGTACCCCGATAGCGGCCCGGCGGTCAGGAAGCCGGCCGTCAGCGGCAGCATGTGGATGCCCGCCGACAGTGGGGTGTCGGCGAAGCTGTAGCCGTGCAGCGGCAGCCAGATGCCCTGCAGCCAGATGATCATCATGAACATCAGGCCGCCGCGGCCGAGCGCGGACAGGAACGTGGACAGCGTCCCGAACGTGAACGCCTTGATCCGGAACAGGGCCAGCCGGAACATCGGGTAGGCAACTTTGGACTCGATCACCCCGAACGTGACCAGGATCGCCGCGCCGGCGCTCAGGCAGGTCAGCACCACCGGGCTGGTCCAGCCCATGGCGCTCCCCCCGTAGGGCTGGATGCCGTGGGTGATGCCGACCATGACCAGGATCATCCCGGTGGCGAACGTGACATTGCCGAGCCAGTCGATCGGCTGCCGGGTGCGCACGCTGATGTCGCGCAGCCGCAGGTAGGCCCACACCGTGCCGAACAGCCCGGCCGGCACCGAGACCAGGAACACCAGCCGCCAGTCGATCGGGGCCAGGAACCCCCCGACAACCAGGCCGATGAACGATCCGCTGATGCCGGCCACGTTGTTGATGCCCAGGGCCAGGCCGCGCTGACGGGGCGGGAACGCGTCGGTCAGGATCGCGCCGGAGTTCCCGACCAGGAACGCGCCGCCGACGCCCTGCACGATCCGCCAGATCAGCAGCCACAGCGCTCCCGACCGGCCGGTCATCCAGTCGATGGTCAGCAGCAGCGACGCGAAGGTGTAGATGACGAACCCGAGGTTGTACATCCGGACCCGGCCGAACAGGTCGCCCAGGCGGCCCACGCTGACCACCAGCACGCTGCTGGTGACCAGGTAGCCGAGGATCATCCACAGCAGGTAGACGCTGTTGCCCGGCACCAGCGGGTCGAGGTGGATGCCGCGGAAGATGTCCGGCATCGCGATGATCACGATGGAGGAGTCGATGGTGGCCAGCAGCACGCCGACCGTGGTGTTGGTCAGCGCCACCCACTTGTACCCGTCACCAGGAGGGCTGATCGTGCCCGCCGGACCCGCTAGCCGGGCCGCGCGGCCGCTGCCGAAAGCCAATTCCCGTCCCCTCTGATGTCACACGTAATTCTAGAATTACCACGTGAACCGGCTCAGGGAAAGTTAGCGGAGGGAAAGACTTTGGCCACCCGGCCCTGGTCGGATACGTAACGCCCGCCGCACCAGGCGGCCCGCTCGCCACCCGGCAGCCGCGCTAGCTGCGGTCTAGCTGCGGTCCAGGCGGCGGAACGCGACCTCGTCGAGCCACAGCCGGAGCGCGGCGGCGGTGGGGATGGCCACCAGCGCGCCGATGATGCCCAGCAGCGTGCCGCCGACCAGGACGGCCACCACCGATACCACGGCGGGCACCTGGACCGCCCGGCCCATGATCCGGGGCACCAGCAGGTAGTCCTCGGCGAACCGGTAGGCGATGTAGAAGCCCAGCGTGGCCAGGGCGACCGGCAGCGAGATGGTCAGCGCGATCAGGGTGACGATGGCGCCGCCGATCGTCGAGCCGATGACCGGGATCAGGTCGACCAGGGCCACGAACAGGCCGAGCAGCACCGGGTACGGGATGCCGAACGCCATCATCCAGGCGAACGTGCCGACGCCCGCGACCAGCGACGTGAGCATGTTGCCCAGCACGTAGCCGCCCACCTTGGTGAAGATCTCGTCGCCCAGCAGGATGACCCGGGCGCGCCGGGAGTGCGGGGCCAGGCGGTAGGCGAACAGCTTGATCCGGGGCAGCCCGGCCAGGAAGTAGATGGTCAGCACGACGACCACGAGCAGCGAGGCGGCCGCCCCCAGCACGACCTCGCCCGCCCCCAGCAGGCCGCTGATCAGGTCGCTGCCCTTGGTCGAGACCAGCTTCTGGATCCGCTGCTCCAGGTGGAACCGGGCGTTCAGCTGGCCAAGCTCGGAGCTGTGGTCCTGCAACTGGCGGGTGTACTGCGGGATGTGCGCGGCCAGCGCGCTGGTCTGGCTGGCCAGCGGGGGGATGGCGGCGGCCAGGAAGCCGCCCAGCACGCCGAGGACGACCAGGACCACGATCAGCACCGCCAGCCAGCGGCGCAGCCCGTGCCGGGTCAGCCAGCCCACCGCCGGGTCCAGGCCGGCCGCGATGAACAGGGCCAGGCCGATGAGGATCAGCACCGACCGGGCGCGGATCACGATCTCGATCAGGCCGATGGTGACGGCCACCCCGGCCGCCGCGGACAGGCCGATGAAGAACGGCGACCGCCGGTTCAGCGGACGGCCCGGCTGGCCCAGGCCGCCTGCCTCGGCGGTCCGGGCCGCGCTGGCCACCGCTTCGTCCATCAGGCCCGCGGCCTCGGCCGCATTCACCGGCACCGCGGCCTCGGCCGCCGGCCTCCGCTCGGCGTCCTCGGCCAGGTCCGCCGGTTCCGCCGGGGCGGCGTCCGGCGCCCCGGCCGCGGCGGGCAGGCGGCTCACGGCCGCCTCGCCCGCCTCGGGAGGCGCACGGTTACTGGCTCGGCTGCGGGAGCTTGCAGGTGACCTTCGGGTTGGCGCCGACGTAGTTGAGCGGGCCGGCCAGGATCGTCACGCCGATCGTGCTGGCCTTGGCGCAGTTCGTCGCCGAATTGGTGTAGTAGTGCCGCTGGCCGCCGGCAATAGCCCCGATGACCAGCCACACGACCAGGAGAACGCCCAGGAGTCGCATATCTACCTCCGACCAGGCTGCCCGCCAGGGGGACGGGATCCTCAGCCGCTTGCTGTTGCTTGCGGCCTAGGTACCATCGCCGGCCCGAGGTAAACGGGGCCGGCCCGTTCCGGCCCCCCGCCGGCGGCGCTCCTGCTCCTCGCCCGGCACCGCCCCGCCGGTCATCCGCAGCAATTCCGGTAGCAGCCTTCCGTCTTTCCTGCTGCCGCCCTCAATTGCTCGTGAAATAGCAGCGGAACTAACAGTTTGATTTTTGCGAGAAACCGGCCTTGTAATGAAGCGGTCCATTCTTTTTGCAGGGAGGCACGGATGCTCAGTAAACTTCTGCGGCGGCCGGTTCTCGCGATGATGGCCATCGCGATCTCGGCTCTCGGCGTGACGGTGCTCGGCCCCTCGGTCAGCGCCTACGCCTCGAGTTTCTGCGCGACCAGCGGGAACTTCAAGAGCTGCATCGAGGCCAGCGGAGGAACGGTGTCCGCCGTCGGGTCCGGCAACGGGAACACGTGCTTCCTGTTCGCGGCGCACGAGGAGCTCAGCGGGCCGGGCGGCACGTTCAACACGCCGTCGAAGTCGCACTATTGCGGGGCCACGCTCCAGCTTGGCACCACCGAGACGTCCGGCAACTGGTGCGCGACGCTATGGGAGGGACCTAACGGCAGCGGCACCTTCACGAAGGTTGCCGAAGAATGTCATAGTTTCTGACCCCGGCGGCGGGGACGCCGGGCAGCGAGACGGCGGGCGGCGGGCATGGCGCCCGGCGCCCGCCGGGCGGGCGGCGGTGGCAGGTATAGTTCCAGCCGGGCACCGCCGGACCCGAAGGACGAGGGCGATGGGCATTTCCCCGCATGACGCGCTGGCATCGCGGGGCCGCACGCTGCGCGATCGCCTCGGGGTGGTGCTCGGAGAACTGCGCCGCCACTGGAAGTTCGTCACGGCGACCGGCCTGATCATCGCCCTGCCGGTGGCCTACGTCATCGTCTCCCAGACCATCGGCCGCCCGGCGCCCGCGCCGTCCGGCCAGGCTGGCCTGTCGGTCGGGTTCGCGCGGGTCAGCCAGGCCCCGGCCTTCGGCCTGGCCCGGCTGGGCGAGTCCGGGACGGTCGGGCTAGCCCAGCTGGCCGGCAAGCCGATCGTGCTCAACTTCTGGTCCTCCACCTGCACGGTCTGCCGCCAGGAGTCCCCCGCCATCGCCAGCGTGGCCCGGGGCGCGGGGGGCCGGGTGAACTTCCTCGGCATTGACACCCTGGACTCCGCCACCGCGGCGATGGCGTTCGTCCGCAGGTACGGGCTGACCTACCCGGTGGCCTTCGATCCGGCCGGGTCGGCCGCCAACAGCTACGGCGTGCCCGGCCTGCCCGTGACGTTCTTCCTGGCCGACTCGGGCCGGCGGATCATCGGGGTCAACGTGGGCGCGCTCAGCGCCCGGCGCCTGACCGGCATCCTGCGCCAGCTTTACGGCGCGCGGGCGTAGCCAGCCGTCAGCCCGGCGTATCCAGCAGCGGGTCGGGCTCCTGGGCATCGGAACCGAGCGGGCCGGGTGCCTCGGCCGGGTCGGCGGCCGACAGGTCAGCGGCGGGCAGGTCCGTGAGCGGCAGGGCCGTGAGCGGCAGGGCCGGTCCGGCCAGGCCGGATTCCGGGGGCCGGGCCGGCTCCTCCTGACCGGCCTGCGCCTTGCGGGCGCCGATCCAGGAGTCGACCAGCGCCCACTGCAGGCGCAGCCACTGGTACTGGCGGTCCGGGCGGGCCGGGATGCTGCCCGGCGGCACGTACCACCAGCGGACGGTCATCGGCCGGTCTCGCAGCGGCAGCGCCCGCCACACCGTGGCCGGGCTGATCAGGTCCTCCAGCCCGGTGTGCGCGATCACCACGATGCCCAGGCCGGGGCGGGCGGCCAGGCAGGCCAGCACGCCGGCCGGGCGGGGCGGCAGCACGTTCGGGTTCTGCTCGGCGTCGGCGGCGGCCTGCCGGTGCGAGCGGCGGCGCAGCCGGGCCAGCGCCTTCTGGTACCGGCCCGGCGTCCAGTTGCCGCCCTCCGGGAACAGCAGCATGGCGTCGCTGCCATGCAGGTCACGGGCCAGGTCGGCGAGGCGGTCGGCCAGCGCCTCGCTGGCCCCGTCCGGCCCGGTAGCCGGGTGCGGGGGCAGGAAGCAGGCGCCCAGGCGGTTCAGGATCACGTCCAGGCCGGGGTCCCACTGCAGGATCTCCTTGAGCACGATCCGGGGCCGCCGCCGGTAGCGCGTCAGCAGCATCTCCACCAGGGTGAACGAGTCGCCCGGGCCGGCGTGCCGGGCCAGCAGCAGCAGCGGCCCGGCGTCCAGGCGGCCGGGCAGCGGCGGTTCCTCTAGGTCGACGCGGAAGCCGAGCAGCGGGCCGGACGCCCGGCGGAGCCGGCCCAGCGCCCAGCGCAGCAGCGCGGCGTGCGCGTCCAGCCAGCGGTCCTCGTCCCGCCGCCCGGGTCGCGGGTGAGCCAGCCACAGGGCGGCGCAGGCCACCAGCAGCCCCGTGTTCAGGGCCAGGTACAGGGCGGCCAGCAGGGCCAGCCGGGCCACCCTGGCCCGCCGCGTCGACCGGCCACGTCACCGCGCCTGCCGCGGCCACCACCAGCAGGCCGGCCACCAGCACCACGGCCAGCAGCGGCCACAGCGGGTCCAGCACCCAGCGGCGCACCGGCCGCGGTGGCAGCCTCATCTTCGGCCCGCCCCCTCGCCCCGGCCCGCGCCCTCGCCCTGGCCCGCGCCCTCGCCCCGGCCCGCGCCCCCCCGGCCCGCGCCCTCGCCCCGGCCCGCGCCCTCGCCCAGGTCCGCCTCCAGGCCGGCCAGGTAGGCCGCCGTGGCCTGATAGCCGCGCTCGATCCGGCTGGTCACGTCGGCCACGCTGCGGTACCGCATGGACATCAGCGGCGCGGCGTCATCGCCGCTGGGCAGCACGTGCGCACGGACGGCGGGCGGCAGCGCGGCCATCTCCTCGACGAACCGGTGCCGCCGCGCGATCTCGAATGCGACCAGGCCGAGGTCCCACGGCGAGCGCGGCGGGACCAGCGGCCGCTCGATGCGGCCCACGTGCAGAACGTAGATCTCGGTGGCGCCCAGGGCCAGCGCCCGGCCGACGGGGATGGAGTGGACCAGGCCGCCATCGAGGAAGTGCTCGCCGCCGATCTCCACCGGCGGCAGCAGGCCGGGCACGGCACACGAGGCCAGCACGGCGTCGGCCAGCGAGCCCGCGCTGAACCAGTGCGCGGCGGCGCTCTCGATGCTGGCCGCCACGCACTGGAACGGCACGGCCAGGTCCTCGATCAGCGGCGGCAGGTTCTCGGCCATGAGGCGGCGCAGCGGCTCGGCCGAGTGCAGGTGGGTCCGGTGCCGGGCCAGCCGGCCAGCCTGGGACAGCAGCGACCCGGCGAACATGCCCGAGTCCGACAGCGCGCTCCACAGTCCGGCCAGCACCTCGACGCCGTGCGGGGACGGGTCAGCGGCCACCGCCGCGCCGTTCAGGGCGCCCACGCTGGTGCCCACCACCAGCGACGGGGCCAGGCCGGCCTCGACCAGCGCGCGGAGCATGCCGACCTGGGTGGCGCCCAGCACGCCGCCGCCGCCGAGGACGAACGCGATGCGCGACCCCGGCGCGGCGGCCCCGCCGGGCGGCGCCGCCGCCGGTGCCGGTGCCGGCGCCGGTGCGTCCGGTGCCGGTGCGGCCGGTGCTGGTGGGTCTGGTGCTGGCGAGGCTGGCGACGGTCCCGAGGATGGCCTGACGCGCATGGCCGCATTGTGGCACGCCGGTCCGGGGCGGACCGGGCGGGCGGACCCGGCTTGACCGTTCGCTGACGGCCAGCCGCACACTTCCCGGGCCACGGATTGAACCAGGATTCCCGGCAGGCCGTTTTGTCAGGAAAGTGAACTAACTTCAATTTTACATGCCTATAACCGGCAGGTAGCTTGCATCGCCCTGCCGGGCTCCTCCGCCCGCTCAACGACGGATCGGCCGTCGTGTTGGAGATGACGCACATGGGTGTCGTCGCGCTTGTGTCGTGGCTGATTACCGGCGGCTTCGGGCTCTACCTGCTGGCCGTCTGGCTGATCGAGTACGATCGCGAGTTCCAGACCACCACCCGAACCCGGCTGCCGATCCCTGTGATCAGCTCGCACGTCGTGCTGGCGCTGGTCGGCCTGGCCCTGTGGTCCGCCTACCTGTTCCTGGACCGCCGCGCCCTGGCCGTGATGGCCGTCGTCATCCTGCTCGTGGCCGTCGGCCTGGGCCTGACCATGGCCGTCCGCTGGCTGCGGGTGTACCGGGAAGACGACCCGGGCCCGGCCGACACCCGCCCGGCCGGCGTCACCCGGATCGCGACAGCCGGCGTCGCCTTCGCTGATATTCCGGGACGGCCCATGTCGGCGAGCATGCCGCAGGCGCTGCGCCGGACCGCGCCGCCCGAGCGCAACTTCCCCCCGACCATCGTCATCGCGCATGGCGTCTTCGCGCTGCTCACGCTGATCCTGGTGGGGCTGACCGCGCTGGGCGTGGTCGGCACCTAGGCCAGTTCCGCCGACGGGGCCAGCCGGCCCAGCAAGATGGCCGCGGCCGGCGTCGAACCGGCCCAGGTCGGCGAACGGCCGGGCCACCAGCATGGCCCCCTCCAGCCCGGCCACCAGCCCTACGGCCGCGTCCCTGGGCGGCCCGCCCAGGGTGACCCCCCCGGCCTCGGCGGCCTGCATCAGCACGGGCTCCAGCCAGTCCTCGTTCTGGGTGAAGAACCGCAGCACCTCGTCCCGCATCGGCGACGGCAGCGTGTGGTACTCGGCGGCCAGCATGGCGCACAGGCACAGCCGTCCCTCGGCCAGCATGGCCCGGTACAGGCCGACGTAGCCGCGCAGGCGGGCCAGCGGGTCCGGGGCGCCGGAGTCCAGCCCGGCCAGGCGCCGGGCCAGCCGGGCGCGGTACCGGGCCACTAGCTCGGCCCCCAGTTCGCCCTTGCCGGCGAAGTGGTAATGCAGGGCGGCCTTGGTGATGCCCAGCTCAGCGGCCACGTCGGCGTAGCTGAAGCCGTTGAACCCGCGTAGCTGCACCAGGCGCTCGGCGACGTCCAGCACGCGTGCGGCGGTGTCCTCGCCGCGCACCGCCCGGACCGTCATCGCCGCTCCTGCCCGCTTGACACCTGATCTGCAGGTAAGTCAGAATCCTTCCTACTAGTAGGTTAGTCTAACTGACCTGCAAGTAAGCCTTTGCTTGCCTGTTGGTTAGCTTAGAGGCTGACTTGCGTCCGTGTTCGCAGCACGGTGTTTGCAGCACAGGAGGGGTCGGGGGCGGCACCATCCGAGCGCAACGCTCACCAGGGGGGAACTGGATGACGTGCACGGGCAGAGACTGGGCGGGGCCGCCGGGCGGCGGGCGGCACCGGGCATGACCCATGTCACGCCCGCCGGGGCGTCCGCCGAACGCGTCCTGCAGCGGTTCAACGCCGCCTGGAATCACCATGATCTCGGCGCCGCTATCGCGCTGACCAGCACTAACTGCGTGTTCGAGAGCAGCCGGCCGTCGCCCGGCGGGGGGCGCAGCGTGGGTCACGCCGAACTTGAGGCGGCGTGGAAGCCGCTGTTCGACGAGCCCAGCGGCCAGTACGCGGTGGAGGAGTCGTTCACCGCCGGGGAGTCGTTCACCTCCGGGACCCGGGTGGTGCAGCGCTGGACCCGCGACTGGGACGGCGGGCGGTGCCGGGGCGTGGACATCACCACTGTCCGGGACGGCCTGATCACCGAGATCCTCGCCTACCGGAAGGGCTGACCCGCTCCTGTGCCTGCCGAGCCCGGCCTCGAGCCCGGTCCGGTTACCCCGGCCGACGTGGCGCGGGCCGGGCAGCGGATCAGCGGCCTGGTCGACCCCAGCCCGGCGATCCGCTCGCCCCGGCTGTCCGGGCTGCTGGGCGTGCCGGTGTGGCTCAAGCTGGAGTGCCTGCAGCCGCCGGGCTCGTTCAAGGTGCGCGGTGCGGCCAGCCGGATGCTGGCCCTGCCGCCGGCGGAGCGGGCGCGCGGCGTGATCGCCTGCTCCGGCGGGAACCACGGCGCGGCCGTGGCCTACGTGGCCCGGTTGCTGGGCGTCCCGGCCACGGTGTGCGTGCCCGAGACGGTGGACCCGGTCAAGCTGGCCGCCATTCGCGAGGCCGGGGCCGAGGCAGTCGTGCGGGGCGCCACCTACGACGACGCCGAGCGGGAGTCCCGGGTCCTGGAGCGCCAGCGCGGCCTGGCCTACGTGCACCCGTTTGATGACCCGGACGTGATCGCCGGCCAGGGCACGATCGGGCTGGAACTGGCCCGGCAGGTGCCCGGCCTGGCCGCCGTGGCGGCCGGGGTGTCCGGCGGCGGCCTGGCCGGGGGCATCGGCGCCGCCCTGGCCGGCCGCGATCCCGCCGTGGCGGTCATCGGGGTGTCGGCGGCCAACGCGGCGGCCATGGTGGCCAGCCTGGAGGCCGGGCACCCGGTCGACGTGCCGCCGCAGGAGACCCTGGCCGAGGTGCTGGGCGGCGGCATCGGGCTGGACAACCGGTGGTCGATGGCCGCCGTCCGGGCGTTCGTGACCGAGCATGTCCTGGTCACTGAGGCCGAGATCGCGGCGGCCATGGTGTTCAGCCTGACGGTGCACCACGTGCTGGCCGAGGGCGGCGGCGCGGTCGCGCTCGGCGCCGCGCTGGCCGGCCAGCTCCGCCGCTGGCCGGCCCGCTGGCCATCGTCATCAGCGGCGGCAATGTCAGCCCCGCCGCAGTAGCGGCACTGTCAGCCCCGCCGCGATAGCGGCAGTGTCAGCGAGCCGCGATAGCGGCAGTGTCAGCGCCGCCGCGATAGCGGCACTGGCCAGCGCTGGCGCGGTAGCCGCCCTGGCCAGCGCTGGCGCGTAACGCCGCCGCATGGGAAAGATGGGGACCATGGTGACGCGTCGGGACGCAGTAGTAGTGGGCGGCGGGCACAACGGGCTGGTCGCGGCGGCCTACCTGGCCGAGCGGGCCTGCGCACGGTGGTCTGCGAGCAGCGGGAAGTCCTGGGCGGGGCGGCGGTGAGCGAGCACCCGTTCGGGCCGGACTTTACCGTGACCTCGCTGTCTTACGTGGTCTCGCTGCTGCCCCCGGACCTGGTCCGGGACCTGGACCTGGCCCGGCACGGCTATCACGTCTTCCCGCAGGGGCCCTACTTCGCGCCCCGGGCCGACGGCGGCGCCCTGCGGCTGCCCTACGACCCGGCCGCCCGGCACCAGGAGATCGCCCGGTTCTCGGCCCGGGACGCTGACGCCTACGACGGCTATGAGGCCCACCTGGCCCGGCTCGGGGCCATCCTGGGCCCGCTGCTGGACGAGATCCCGCCCCGGCTGGGCTCGCGCCGCCCGGCTGACCTGTGGCACCAGGGCCTGCTGCTGCGCCACCTGCGCAAGGTCGACACCCGCGGCGCGGTGGACATCACCCGGCTGCTCACCGGCAGCATCGCGGACCTGGTCGAGCGGTACTTCGAGAGCGACGCGATGCGCGGCCTGCTGTCGGTGTCCGGGGTGATCGGCACCTGGGCCGGGCCGCGCTCGGCGGGCACTGCCTACGTGATGCTGCATCACCACATCGGGGACACCGGCGGGCAGGCCGGGGCGTGGGGCTTCCCGCGCGGCGGCATGGGCGGGGTGACCTCGGCGCTGGCCGCGGCGGCCCGGTCGCTGGGCGCCGAACTGCGGGCCGGCGCCCCGGTGGCCCGGATCAGGACGCGCGGGACCGGGCCGGGCGCGACCGTGGCCGGCGTCACGCTGGCCTCGGGCGAGGAGATCGACGCCGACATCGTGATCACCACGGCGCACCCGAAGATCTCGTTCCTGCGGCTGGTCGACCCGGCCGTGCTGCCCCCGGACTTCCTGGCCGACATCCGGGACTGGCAGACCCGGTCCGGCACGGTGAAGATCAACCTGGCGCTGGGCGCGCTGCCGTCCTTCACCAGCCACCCGGAATTCGACCCGGACGTGCACGGCGGCACGATCGTGCTGGCCGAGAGCCTGGACGACGTCGAGACCGCCTACCAGGACGCGGTGGCCGGGCGGCCGTCGGCGGCGCCGTTCGCCGACATCTGCATCCCCAGCGTGCTCGACGACTCCCTGGCCCCGCCCGGCCAGCACGTGATGTCGATGTTCACCCAGTGGGTGCCGCACGGCTACGCCGATGACCCCGACGAGCCGGCGCTGGCCGCCTACGCCGACCGGGTCATCGCCCGGATGGAGGCCGTGGCCCCCGGCTTCACCCGCTCGATCCTGCACCGCCAGGTCATCGGCCCGCGCCAGATGCAGGAGGAGTACGGCCTGGTCGGCGGCAACATCTTCCACGGCGAGCTGAGCCTGGGCCAGATGTTCCACGCCCGGCCCGCGGCCGGCTACGCCGACCTGCGCACCCCGGTCAGCGGCCTGTACCAGGCCGGCTCGGCGACCCACGGCGGCGGCGGCGTGACCGGCATACCCGGCCGGAACGTCGTCCGCCAGGTGCTGGCCGACCGCCGGGCGGCCCGGTGGGCGCCGGGACGGCGCCGCGCCCGGCCGTCCGCCGTGCCCGGACGGGCCCCGGCCGACGGCTAGGATCGCGGTCATGACCGCCCGGGCCGCGACGAGCGCTGAGCTGCGCCAGCGGTCCGGCCTGCCGGTGCTGGCCTGGCCCGCGCTGGACGGGCGGGGCGCCGACGTCCTGGTGACCACCCGGCAGGGCGGCGTGTCGGCCGGCCCCTACGACGCGCTGAACCTGAGCCTCAGCGTGGGCGATGACGTGGCCGCGGTACTGGCCAACCGGCACCGGGTGGCCGCGGCGCTGGGCACCCCGCTGAGCGATTTCGTGTTCGCCCGGCAGGTCCACGGCGGGCAGGCCCGGGTGGTGACGGCGGCCGACCGGGGCCGCGGCACGCTGGACCTGGCCGACGCTATCCCCGGTGCCGACGCGCTGGTCACCGCCGACCCCGGCACGGTGCTGGCGGTGCTGGTGGGCGACTGCGTGCCGATCGTGCTGTATGACCCGGCGGCCCGGGTGCTGGCCGCCGTGCACGCCGGCTGGCGGGGCACGGTGGCCGGGGTCAGCGCCGCCGCGCTGGCCGCCATGGCGTCGCTCGGCGCCCGGCCCGAGTCCGTGCTGGCCGGCCTCGGCCCGGCCATCGGCCCGGACCGCTACCAGGTCGGCGCGGACGTGCGCGACGCCGTCACCGGCGGCCTGGGCGCGGACGCGGCCGGGGTGCTGCGGCCGGACGGCACCGGCCGCTGGCTGCTGGACCTGTGGGCGGCCAACCGGGCGCTGCTGGTCCGGTCGGGCGTGCCGGACGGCCAGATCCACGTCGCCGCCGTCCCCACCGGGCCGGAACCGGGCCTGTTCTTCAGCGACCGCACCGCGCGGCCGTGCGGCCGGTTCGCCCTGGTCGCGCGCCTGACTGAGCAGCCTGAGACCACTGGTCCGAGTGACGGGAGGATCGGATGAGCGGCCCGCCGCCGTTCCGCTATGAGGGCTATCGCGTCGATCCCGGCGCCGGCCTGCTGTCCTGCCGGTACTCCCTCGGTGACTTCCAGTTCGAGGAGCAGGTCACGCTGGACCCGGCCGGCCGGTGGGACGACCCGGCCGCCGACCCGGCCGCCCGGCTGGTGTTCCTGCTAGCCGGGGTGTCGTACTACAAGACCGCCGCCCCGCCGGTCATCGACCTGGGCGACACCGCGGTGACCGACGCCGAGCGCCGGTTCCTGCGCGCCTTTTACACCGAGGGCCTGGGCGAGTTCGGCTACCGCAACGGCCTGGACCTGTCCGGCCTGCGCATCGACGGCCCGGCCCGCGCCGACACCGAAGCCCGCCCCGGGCCGGCCCCGGCCGCCGCGCCGGCCCGGCCGCTGGTGCCGTTCGGCGGCGGGATCGACTCGATCGTGACCGTCGAGCACGTCCGGCACCGGGCCGACGCGGCGCTGTTCATCATGAGCCGGCCGCGCGAGGTGTTCGAGGCCATCGAGGCGCCCGCGGCGGTGACCGGCCTGCCGGTGGTCCGGGCCGGCCGGGCCATCGACCCTCAGCTGTTCCGGTCGGCGGAGCTGGGGTTCCGCAACGGCCATGTCCCGGTCACCGGCATCCTGTCGGCCATCGCCGTGCTGGCCGCGGTGCTGGACGGCCGGGACGCGGTCATCATGTCCAACGAGTGGTCGGCGTCGGTGCCGACGCTGGAGGTCGACGGCCGGGCGGTCAACCACCAGTACTCCAAGAGCGCCGCGTTCGAGGCCGCGTTCCGGGCCGTGCTGGCTCCGGCGCTGGGCGGCACGCTGAGCTACTTCTCCGCCCTCCGCCCGTACTCCGAGCTGTGGGTGGCCCAGCGGTTCGCCGGGCTGACCCAGTACCACGGCACGTTCCGCAGCTGCAACCGGGCGTTCCACCTGGACCCGGCCCGGCGCCTGGACCACTGGTGCGGCCAGTGCGACAAGTGCTGCTTCATCGACCTGATCCTGGCCCCGTTCCTGCCCGCCGCCGCGCTGGCCCAGATCTTCGGCGGCCGGGAGCCGCTGGCCAGCCCGGACCTGGCCGACCAGTTCCGGGCGCTGATCGGCACGGAGACCGGCGGCAAGCCGTGGGAGTGCGTGGGCGACGCCGGCGAGTGCCGGGCCGCCGCCCTGCTGGCCGCCCGGCGCCCGGACCGGGCCGGGACCCCCCTCCTCCAGCGCCTGGCCGCCGAGGTGGCCGGCCTGCCCGACGTCCCGGCCGCCGCCCAGCTTCTGGCCCCGGTCGGCGAGCACTTCATCCCGGATCGTTATGCGCCCGCAGATCTCCTGGTCTGACCTGCGCGGCGCCCGGGTCGGCGTGTGGGGCCTGGGCGTCGAGGGGACCGCCAGCCTGGCCCGGCTGCGCACGCTGGGCGTCGAGCCCGTGCTGGTCGATGACCACCCGCCGGACCACGACGTGGACGGCCTGCCGGTGTTCGCCACCACCGACAGCGGCCTGGCCGCGCTGTCGCACTGCGACGTGGTCGTCAAGGCGCCGGGGATCAGCCGCTACCGGGCCGACGTGACCGGCCTGGAGGCGGCGGGCATCGACGTGGCCGGCGGCCTGGGCCTGTGGCTGCGCGAGGCCGACCGGTCCCGCGTGGTGTGCATCACCGGGACCAAGGGCAAGAGCACCACCACCGCCATCGCCGGGCACCTGCTGCGCGGCCTCGGGTACACGTGCCTGACCGGCGGCAACATCGGCCGGCCGCCGTGGGACCCGGCGCTGGACGACGGCCCCTATGACTACTGGGTCATCGAGACCTCCAGCTACCAGGCCACCGATCTGCCGTGCTCGCCGCCCGTGGTGGCGGTCACCTCGCTGCACCCCGACCACCTGGACTGGCACGGCGGCGTCGACGCCTACTACCGGGACAAGCTGTCGGCCGCCACCCAGCCGGGAGCCGCCCTGACCATCGCCAGCGGCGACAGCGACCTGCTGCGCGAGCGGGCGGCGCTGCTCGGCCCGGAGGTCCGCTGGGTCAGCGCGGCCGACGACCCCGACGCGGACTGGATGGATCCGCTCGGCCTGCTCGGCGTGCACAACCGCCGCAACGCCCTGATCGCCCGGGCCTGCCTGGCCGCGCTGGGCGTCCCGGAGGCGGCCGACACTGCCGCGCTGCGGAAGGCCGCGGCCGGGTTCGAGCACCTGAGCAGCCGCCTGCAGCCGGTCGGGACGATCGACGGGGTGGAGTTCGTGGACGACAGCCTGTCCACCAACGTGCTGCCCACGCTGGCCGCGCTTGACGCGTTCCCCGGCCGCCGGGTGGCGCTGATCGCCGGCGGCCATGACCGCGGGATCGACTACCACCCGCTCGCTGACGGCCTGGCCGCCCGGTCCGCGCCGACGCTGGTCCTGACCCTGCCCGACAGCGGCCCGCGGATAGAGGCGGCCATCGCGGAACTGGATCGTTCCTCCATCGAAACGGATGGCTCCAGGCCAGCCCCCCTCGCCGCCCGGCCGTGCCCCGACCTGGCCGCTGCCGTGCGGGCCGGCTACGCGCTGGGCCGGCCGGACGGCGTGGTGCTGCTGTCGCCGGCCGCGCCCAGCTTCGGGGCGTTCCGCGACTACCGCGACCGCGCGGCGGCCTTCACCCGGGCCATGCGCGGCTGCGCACCGGACTAGGGGTGGCCGACCCCGTGCTGCCGGCGCCCGTGCGGCGCGCGCTGGCCGCGATCGTCGGCGAGCAGCACGTGCTGACCGGCGACGCCGCGGCCGGCTACGCGGTCGACTGGACCGGGCGGTTCCGGGGGACCGCCGCGGCGGTGCTCCGCCCGGCTGACACCGCCGAGGTGGCAGCGGTCCTGGCGGCCTGCACGGACGCCGGGCTGGCGGTGGTGCCGCAGGGCGGGAACACCGGCCTGGTCGGCGGCGGCGTACCGCGCCACGGCGAGGTCGTCCTGAGCCTGGCCCGGCTGACCGGGCTGGGGCCGGTCGACCCGGACTCCCGGCAGGTCACCGCCGGGGCCGGCGTCACCCTGGCCCGGGTCGGCGCGGCCCGCCCCGACCTGGACCTGGGCGTCCGGATCGCCAGCCGGGACAGCGCCACCGTGGGCGGGGCCATCGCCACCAACGCGGGCGGCCTGCGGGTGCTGCGCTACGGCCCGATGCGCGCCCAGGTGCGCGGGGTCGAGGCGGTGCTGTCCGACGGCACGGTGCTGTCGCACCTGGCCGGGCTGGTCAAGGACAACACCGGCTACGACTACCCGAGCCTGCTGGCCGGGTCGGAGGGGACGCTGGCGGTGATCACCGCGGCCCGCCTGCAGCTCGTCACCGCGCCCGGCTGACCCCGTCACTGCCCTGTTCGGCCTGGACGGCCCGGAGCACGCCCACGACCTGGCCATGCGGGCGCTGGCCGGGGTGCCAGGGCTGCTGTCGGCCGAGTACTTCCCGCAGGCCGGGCTGGACCTGCTGGTCACGCACGCCGGGCTGCGACCGCCGTTCCCGGTCCCGGCTCCGGCCTACCTGCTGCTGGAAGCGGCCGGGCCAGGAGCGGCCGACGACCTGGCCGCACTGCTGGGCGACGGGCCCGCGCTGGCGGACAGGGTGCCGGCCGACCCGGTGGTGGCCGACCCGGTGCTGGCGGGCACGGTGCCGGTGGGCACGGTGCCGGCGGGCACGGTGGCGGTGGCTGACACGGCGGCCGACCGGGAGCGGCTGTGGGCCTACCGGGAGCGGATGCCGGAGGCGGCCGGGTTCGCCGGGACGCCGCTGAAGCTGGACGTGGCAGTGCCGGCCGCCCAGTGGGTGCGCCTGGCCACCACGGTGGCCGGGGCGGTGGCCGACGCGGACCCGGCCGCGCTGGTCGTGGCCTACGGCCACGTGGCCGACGGGAACCTGCACGTCAACGTCGTCCCGTCCGGGCCGGCCGACGGGCGCCACGAGGATGCGGTGTTCGGCCTGGTGGCCAGCCTGGGCGGGTCGATCTCGGCCGAGCATGGCATCGGCGCGCTGAAGGCGAAGTGGCTGGGGCTGGCCCGGTCACCGGCCGAGCAGGCGTTGTTCGGCCGGATCCGGGCCGCCTTCGACCCGGCCGGCACCCTGAACCCGGCCATCCTGCCCCGGACCCGGCCGCCTGGCTGACCCGCTTCCATGATCGTGACCGTTTTCCGCTGGATTTTCCGGACAAACGGTCACGATCATGGAAAAGCACCGCCGCCCCACGGGCGAACGCGTGCTGCGCCGCCGACATGGCCGACACCGGCGCGGCCCGTGCGAGCTACGGGGCTGATTGGTCGCCTGGGCCGATGCGGCGGCCGCAGGCGTCGAAGATCAGGACGCGGGACACGTCGGCGATGACCGTCACCTCGCGGCCGGGCGTCCAGCTACCGGGGTCGCTGAGCCGGACCAGCAGGCTGGCCCCCCGGTGCCCGCCGCCACGCTGGCCACCGCCCTCGCCCCGCCGCCCGCCGCCGTCGCCCCGCCCGCCACTGCCACTCCGCCCGCCGCCCTCGCCACGCCCGCTACCGTCGCTCCGCCCGCCGACTTCGCCACGCCCGCCACCGTCGCCACGCCCGCCACCGTCGCCACGCCCGCCACTGTCGCCACGCCCGCCACCGTCGCCACGCCCGCCGTTGTCGCCGCGCCCGGCACTGCCGCTGCGCCCGGTACCACCGCCGCGCCGGCCGCTCTCGTCGCTCTCGCTACGGCCTGAGCCGCCGGAGTCCCCGGTCACCGGGTCTATCCGGTCGGTGTCGGCATCGTCGCTGGCCGCGTCGGTCCGGCTCGGCAGGCCTGGTCGGCCGCATCCGTCTCGCGGCCAGCCAGGTTCTCGCCGGCCGGGGCCGCGCCGGGGTCGCCGGGCCCGGTGTCATCGCCCTTGCGGCGGATCCGGCGCAGGCGCCGCCGGACGGGGTCGCCGCGCACGTCCGCCGGGCTCGCGGCGCCGGGCTCGCCGTCGGCGTCGCCGTCACCAGAAGCGCCGGGTGCCCGGTCCGGCTCAGCTCGTGCGGGCCTTTCCCGGACGGCCTCCAGGTCGACCGGCCGCAGGCCGCCCTCGACCCGGGCGATCCACTCGTGGCCGTAATACTCCAGCCCGCTGATCCGGCCGGTCAGCCGGGACTCGTGCGGGCCGTGGCCGACCGCGCTGGACCGGGCCGGGGTCAGGGCGTCGGGCCGGATGCCGACGATCACCGGCTGGCCGTCGTGCTTCTCCAGGGCCGGGCGCCGGGGGTCAGACCAGGGGATCTCGAGTCGCTGGGAGGTGAAGTCGAGGACGATGCAGTCCCCGTCGCGGATCCCGACCGTGGCCCGGGCCAGGTTGATCCGCGGCGAGCCCAGGAACGCGGCGGCGAACGCCGTGGCCGGGTCGGCGTAGATCCGGGCCGGCGGCCCGGCGTCCTCCAGCGCGCCGTCGCGCAGGATGGCGATCCGGTCGGCCAGGGACAGCGCCTCGGCCTGGTCATGGGTGACGTAGACGGTGGTCAGCCGCATGGCCCGGATGATCGCGCCGATCTCGGCCCGCAGCCCGGTGCGCAGCCCGATGTCCAGGCTGGCCAGGGGCTCGTCCATGAGCAGCACGGTCGGGCCGCGCAGGATCAGCGCCCGGCCCATCGCCACCCGCTGCCGCTCCCCGCCGGACAGCGTGCCCGGCTGGCGGTCTAGCTGATCCTCCAGGCCCAGGCCGTAGGCCATCTCGCGGACCCTGGCGTCCAGCGCCGACCGGGCCATCCCGCCCGCGGTCAGCAGGGGGAAGGCCAGGTTCTCCCGGACGGTCAGGTGCGGGTAGAGCGCGCTGTGCTGGAACACCATGGCCACGTTCCGGTCGCCCGGCTCCGTGTCCGTGGCCCGCTGGCCGTCCAGAAACAGGTCACCCGAGGTGATGTCCTCCAGGCCCGCGATCATCCGCAGCAGCGTCGTCTTGCCGCAGCCCGACGGGCCCAGCAGCACCAGCAGTTCGCCGTCGGCGACGTCGAGGCTGACCTGGTCGACAGCGCGCACCCCGCCGTCGTAGATCTTGCTGACCCGGTCCAGCACTATGGCCGACGACACCGTGCCCACCTTCCCTGAGGACCGCTGGCCTGCCCGCGGCCCGCACCGGCGGGTCGGACCGCGGCGCTCATATCACGGACATCATCATTCACCTTTCCGGTTGCGAAAAACTGGCAAATCACCGCGTCGGGCCTGCGGTGGGCCCTCCCGGCACGGCATTTACGGCAAACCCGTAGTGCCCCCCGCACGGGCGGCCTACGGCCCGGCGGCTAATGACCGGCCGCGGTCTCGAACGCCCGCCCCTCCGGGGTGAGCGCGGGCCCGCTGGCGAACAGGCCCATGTTTCCGTCTCCGGACGACACCGGCAGCGCGAACCAGGCATAGCGCTGGACATACCCCAGGCTGGCCAACATCGCCGCCGCACCGGTCAGGAATGCGGTCTGCTCGCTGTCCGCCGGGTACGTGCTCGGGCTCCCGAAATGAACCATGCCGAACTCGGTCACCCAGATCGGCAGGTGATATCGCTGGTAGATGGCCTCCAGGTAGGACTTGAGCTCGCTCACCGAGGCGGCCGGGTCAAAGCCCTGGGCGTACCAGTGCACGGTGATGAAATCGACCCGGTAGCCGCGCGCCCGCGCCCCGCTCATGAACTGGTCCAGCCAGCTACCCGGAGTCGCGGCGTCGTCCTGTACCGCCGGGCTGCCCAGCAGCATGCCGGTCGCCTCCAGGGCCGGCCAGTCGGCCAGGGCCTGGTCGACGGTCATGTTGGACTGCGAAGTGCTGTCCGGCTCGTTGAACGTCAGCAGGTACCGGCCCTCCTGCCGGACCTGAGCCAGCGCGGCCGGCGTCACGCTGGCGTTGCCCCAGATCATCGGGACGAACGCCACCCCGGGCGGGCTGGTGATCCCGTCCGGGCTGGTCCCCCAGGTGTAGTACCAGGAGGCCCGCGACTGGGCCAGGGCGGCCGTCACCCCGCTGAAACTCCAGGCACCGACCCCCTTGGCCAGCCCGGCCGCCGACGGCGGCGGCGGTGCGGCGGGATGGGTGGCCGGCGGATGGGTGGGCGGGGCCGGCGGAGACGGCGGCACGGTCCGGGGCGCGGGCGGCGGAGCGGGCCGGGCGGGCCGGGGTGCCGCCGCGGCCCGCACGGGCACCGGCGGGGCCGCGGCGGCCCGGGCCACCGCCACGGCCCCGCCGGCCACGCACGCGGTGGCGGCGATGACGGCCACGGCGACCTTGGGCTGGAGGCTGGCCACCGCC
This sequence comes from uncultured Actinomycetota bacterium, assembly GCA_963731085.1. Lineage (GTDB taxonomy): Bacteria > Actinomycetota > Actinomycetes > Streptosporangiales > Streptosporangiaceae > DASUBV01. The sequence goes on along the minus strand of CAVSUF010000012.1, from coordinate 34,023 downwards.
TTCGGCAGCAGGCGCAGGTGCCGGGCCAGCGCCCCGGGTGCCCGCGCCGCCCCGTGGTGGGCGACCGCGTGGTGGCGCGGCCCCGTCGTGAGCGGCCCGCGTGGTGGACCGCGGTCCCGTGCCCGTGGGCGGCCCGATGTCCCCCGGCGGGGTGCTGGGCGGCGGGCGGCCGGGGCGGCGGGCTGGTCGGCGGGATCCGGGCGGCTGACGCGAGCGCCACCGAGAGGGGCAGCAGGGGCAGGCCGCTGAGCAGGTGCTCGGCGGGGATCAGGTCGGCCAGCAGCGGGCCGCAGGCGGGGCAGTCCCGGGCGTGCCGGGCGACCCGCTTGCGCCACAGCGGGCTGGGCGACTGGTCCCAGCCCGCTGTCATGTCGGCCAGCGCGCCGCAGCGGGGCCGCGCCCGCAGCGCCCGGACCACCAGTCGGGCCGTGGTCAGCCGCTCCTTCATGCGGCTGATCCGGACCGCCGCATGAGCCGGCGTCATGCCCAGGCCGGCCGCCACCTCGCCGCGTTCCAGCGTCCCCGCGGCCTCCTGCCACCACAGCGCCAGGAGTTCCTGGTCATCGTCGTCCAGCCACCGGGTGGCCTCGGCCGTCTCCCGGCGCTGCCCGGACAGGCCCATCCGCAAGATGGTCAGGTCCACGAAGTCGGCCCCCGGATCGGCCACGTCCGGCGGGGCATCCCCGGTCAGGCGCATCCGCAGGCTGGCCGCGTGGTCGCGGACCTGGCGGACCGCCACGGCCACCAGCCAGGACCGGAAGGCGGCCGGGTCACGCAGGTCGCCGATCCCCCGGACCGCCCGCAGCATGGTCTCCTGCACCACGTCATCGGTATCGGCGTGCCCGTTCAGCGACCGGCCCACGATGTTGTACAGCAGGGGCAGGTACTGGGCCGCCAGTGCGGCCAGTGCGTCCCGGTCCCCGCGCTGCGCGGCGACCACCAGGCCGGCGTCGGGGTCGCCGTCTCGGATCGCGCGCATCACACCTCACCCGGCCATTCCGTCGTCGCTCCTGCATATCGGAGACGGCGGCCCAGATGCGCGCATAACAGAAATTCAGCCCGGCGTCTCACCCGAAACCGCGGTGCTGCCGGTGCGGGCGTCCGCCGCGGGCAGTCCGTGGGCTGACGGTGACGGTCCCCGGGGCTAACGGTGAATGGCCAGGGCCACGGCGGTCATGACGATGACGACGACGAGGGCCGCGCCCATGATGATCACGCCTGCGTTGCTGAGGCCGATGAGGTGCAGCCGGGTCGCTCGCGCGTCGGCGCGGCGCCTGCGCTCGCGCTGGGCCTTGGTCCGCCGCCGCCGCCGCAGGCCCGGCGAGAGCCGGCAGAAGCAGCCGCCGCTGGGGCTTGTAGGCCGAGATTCTCGGGTCGTTCAAGTCGTCGCGCATCGCCACCTCCCGGCAGAATGCCTGCTCCCAGTATGACGCCGCCGAAGGGATCCCGGCCGAATCCCGTCAGTCGGCACGCGGCTAGCAGCAATTCCGCCCCCGGTCCCGCGCAGCCAGGTCCGGGCTGCGCGGGACCGGGGTGTGGCGTCTAGCTGACGAGGTCGTCCCAGGTACGGCGCTCGATCCTCTGGGTGGGTTCCCGGTAGGGGTTCTCGGCGTCGCCGTAGCTGACGGCGATGAGGGCGGCGCGGTGGTCCTCCGGGCTCTCCATGCGGATGCTGGTGGTGACCGCCTCGTCGCCGATCCAGGCGTCGCCCTTGTCCTTCATGTCCATGCGCAGGGCGAACCGGATGGCGTCGTCGTAGACGTAGCAGCGCGCTACCGACTGGAACGGCCACTCGCCGCCGTTGAGCGCGAAGCAGTACTCCACGCCCTTGCGCTGGCTGGGGTTGATCCACGTGTCGGTGCCCGCGACCCGGTACTCCAGCTTGCGGTCCTGGATGGACTCCCCGGTGAGGGGCTCGCCGGCCGGGGCGGAGAAGCGGAACGGCACGAGGTCGCTGGCCATGGCCGACTCCTTCGGGCTCATGTCCTTGCCGTCCGCGATGCCGACCGGGTAGAACCAGCCGGGCTCGAGGCGGTGCCACCAGTACAGGAAGAAGGGCACCTGCCCGGTCAGGTTCTCCTTGGCGTTGCTGGCGGTGCGGTACTGGAGGTACCCGGTGTAGGACGGCTCGGCCGCCTCGCGGGCGCGCCTGGTGTCGGTGTCACGGTCGTTCATGTGGTGATCTCCCCTGGCCGTGGTTGTGTGATTACGGAGAGTCACTTTCCCGTCGCCAGTGGTAGCGACACGCGGCCGAAGCAGCTCCCTGGGATGGGCGATTTCCATGATCGTGACCGTTTTTCCGGTGGTTTTTACGGAAAAACGGTCACGATCATGGGTGTAACGCGGATTTGCGTTATGGACAGCCGTCACGGGGGGTCTCCTGAAGGGGGGCAGGGCCGAGCGAGCCGACGGAATCGGCCGGAAACTGTCAGCCAGTGCGCCCGGAGGGCCGGATGGTGCTCAGGAGAACCGCTCGTCGCCCGTCTCGGGCGGCGGCCGTGACGATGGCCGTGCTGTCCGCGCTGGCGCTGGCCGCGTGCTCGGCCGGGGCAGCCAGCACAGCAGGCGGGCCAGCGACGGGCGCGCGCGGCGCGCCCGTCCGCGAGCCAGGCCGGACCCGGAGTGTCGCCAGGGGCGGCCGGGCCAGCCGGTATCGCGCCGGGCCGCGACACACCGGGCCGCGGCGCACCGGGCAGCGGCGCACCGGGCAGCGACGCACCCGGTAGCGGCGGCAGGCCGGGCCGGGCTACGCCGGGGACGACCGCCGCGGCCGGGGCAGGCGGCGGAGGCTCTGCGGGGAGCGTTGCGCCGGGCGGGGCGGCGCTGGCGGGCGATGCTCGGCTGGTGACCTTCACCAACCGGGTCAGCCAGGAGATCTGGGTGGCGGCCTCGCCGGATGCGGCGCATCCGCTGGCCGCGACCGGATGGGCGCTGCTGCCGGGGCAGAGCGTGACGATCGTGGTGCCGGATAAGTGGAACGGGCGGTTCTGGGGGCGGACCGGGTGCGTCTTCCACGGCGGCACCGGGCACTGCCTGACCGGGGACTGCGGCGGGCGGTTCCAGTGCGCCGGATGGGGGGCGATCCCGGCGACGCTGGCCGAGTACAACCTCGATGCCTGGGACGGGCTGGACTTCTACGACGTGTCCATGGTGGACGGGTCGAACCTGCCGATGTACATCTACCCGACCTCGGGGTCGGCGGCGAGCAAGGTCAGCCCGGACGGGTGCGTGCCGGCTGGGTGCACCAGGGCGGTGGCGTGCCCGGCGGCGCTGCGGGTGATGGCGGCCGGGCAGGTCGTGGCCTGCGAGTCAGCCTGCGCCAGGCTGGGCGGGGACCAGTACTGCTGCCGCGGGCAGTGGGCGCCGCGGGCGATGTGCGATCCGGCGAGATGGCCGGTGGACTACGCGGCGGTGTTCAAGCGGGCCGAGCCTTATGCCTACTCCTACGCCGACGACGATGCCACCAGCGTCTATACCTGCCGGGGGCAGTGCGACTACCAGATCGTGTTCGGGCTGACGCCCGTTACATGATCACTTTACGCATTAGCGGCGATTCGCCCCAGGGCGCCTGCGGTCGTTCACCCCGGACTGGGCTCATCCGGGCTGGCCGGCAGGGTCAGTTCCAGGGCCGTGACGCCGCGCAGGTCGAGCCAGGCCCGGTCGGCCGAGCGGACCAGGCGCAGGATGACCTCGCCGCAGGCCGGGCAGCGGGCGACCAGGCCCGGCGCGTCCGGGTAGACGCGGGTCGCGCCCAGCGGGCCGGCCGTGCCGCACGCGGCGCACCGGCCCACGGCGGCGGTGACATCCACGGCGAACACCTCGCCCAGCGCCCCGCCGAGCACGTTCCCGTCCAGGTATCCCGCCATCATCGCTCCCCCTTCAGTGCGTCACCTGCCCGTCGGGCAGCTGCGTCACCTGGCCGTCTGGCACCCTCGTCAGCTGCCCGTCGGGCCGAAGCGCTCGGTCCGGATCCGGCCGGGGTCGTGCCCGGCCCGGGTCAGCAGGTCGGCCGCGGCCTCCACGAAGCCGGTCGGGCCGCAGGCGAACACCGCCGGGGCCTGGCGGGCCCGCCAGCCGTCGGCGGCCAGCACCGGGCCGGTGATCCGGCCAACGCGGGCGGGCGGGCCGGGCGGCGCGGTGCGGGTCCAGACGTAGCTCAGGCTCAGGCCGTCGCGGGCACGGTCGGCCAGTTCGGCCGCGTAGATGACGTCGTCCGGGGTGCGGACCGAGTACACCAGCCGGAACGGCGCGGCCGCGCCGGCCTGGCTCCGGGCGCGGATCATGGCCATCAGCGGGACGATGCCGCTGCCGCCGGCGACCAGCAGCACCGGCGCGGCGTCGGCCGGGTCCCAGACGAACCAGCCGCCGATCGGGCCGCGCAGCTCAAGCTGCTGGCCGACGGCCAGCACCCCGGCCAGGTAGGGCGACACCTCCCCGTCGGGCAGCCGCTGCACGGTCGAGCTCCACACGGGTGCCGGCGAAGGCTGAGGCGATCGAGTAGGAGCGCTGGGCGGAATAGCCGTCGGCGGCGGTCAGCCGGACGTCGACGTGCTGGCCGGGGGCGTGGCCGCGCCAGCCGGGCACGTCCAGCGCGATGGTCCGCGCGGTGGCGGTCTCGTCCCGGACCGCCGTGACCTGGCCGGCCAGCCAGGTCAGTCGCCCCAGTACCGCTGCTCGCGCCATGGGTCCCCGTAGTTGTGATAGCCCAGCGACTCCCAGAAGCCCATCTCGTCGGTGGCCATCAGGTCGATCCCCCGCACCCACTTGGCCGACTTCCACAGGTACAGGTGCGGCACCAGCAGCCGGGCCGGGCCGCCGTGCTCGGGGGCCAGGTCGGCGCCGTCGTAGCGGAACGCGATCCACGCCTGGCCGCCGAGCAGGTCCCGCAGCGGCAGGTTGGTGGTGTACCCGCCGTAGGACCGGGCCAGGGCGTACTCGGCGGCGGTCTCGACCTCGGCCAGCAGGGTGTCCACCGACACGCCGCGCCAGCCGGTGCCCAGCTTGGACCACTTGGTTACGCAGTGCAGGTCGACGCGGATGTCCTCGCTGGGCAGCTTGCGGAACGCGGCCCAGTCCCAGGTGTGCTCCGTGCCGTCCTCGGCCCGGATGCGCAGCTCCCACTTCCGGGTGTCGACCCGGGGCGTCGGCCCGGCCGACAGCACCGGGAAGTCGTTCTCGCTGACCAGGTACTGGCCGGGGGGCAGCTTCTCGCCGCCGGGACGCCGCCGTCCCGTCCAGCCTGGCGTGATGATCGGCATGAACCCCCCGTTGGCCGGGCTAGTGCAGGTGGCGCTGCCAGTCGTGCGGGACGCGGCCCGCCGGGCCGGGCACGCCCTGGTCAGCCGGGTGGCTGTGCGGGGAGGCCAGGACCGGGCCGGACTCGTAGAACGAGTCGTCCGGGTAGCCGTAGAACCAGTCCTCGCCCGGCTCGAAGCTGGTGATGATCGGGTGCCCGGAGTCCTTGGCGTGGGCGCTGGCGTGCTGGGACGGCGAGGTGTCACAGCAGCCGATGTGGCCGCACTCGGTGCACCGGCGCAGGTGCAGCCACCAGCCGTCGGCCGCCTCGCACTCCATGCAGCCCGTTCCGCTGGGCGGCACCGCCGGGTCGATCCCGGACTCTGGCGTCATCGCGAAGTCTCCTTCTGGTCATCATCGTCGGAAGCAGCGGAAGCGGACCGGGGCGCGGTCAGCGGCAGCCGGACCCGGAACCGGGTGTCGCCCGGCACCGACTCCACGCTCAGGTCCCCGTGATGGGTGTTGACCACGATCCGCCACGAGATGTCCAGCCCCAGGCCCGTGCCCTCGCCGACCGGCTTGGTGGTGAAGAACGGCTCGAAGATCCGGCCCTGGATCTCCGCCGGGACGCCCGGCCCGGTGTCCCCGATCTCCACGACCAGGTAGTCCTGGTCGAGTGAGGTCGAGACCGTGAGGGTGCCCGCCCCGCCCATGGCGGAAACGGCGTTGTCGATGAGGTTGGTCCAGACCTGGTTCAGCGCGCCGGGATAGGCGGGGATGCGGGGCAGCGACGGGGCGTAGTTCTTCACCACCGTGATGTCCGGGCCGAGCTTCCCGCCGAGCATCATCAGCGTGCTGTCCAGCAGTTCGTGCACGTCGGCGAACTGGAACTCGGCCCGGCCGAGCTGGGAATACTGCTTGGCCGCGCCGACCAGCGAGGAGATCCGGCTGGTGGAGTCCGCGATCTCGTTCATCAGCAGCTCGGACTCGACGGTATAGCCGAGCCAGCGGATCGCGGACTCCAGGGTGCCGTCGGGCACGGTGGCGGCGACCAGGTCCAGCCACTCCGCGTCCAGGCCGCCCTGGACGAAGATCGGGGCCAGGTCCCAGCCGCCCTCGATGCCGTGATCATCCAGCCAGTCGCCGATGGCGTCCTCGGCGTCGGACGCCTCCAGCGGGGTGAGCACCGTCGCCTTGGACACCCGCTCGGCCGCCTCGTCCTGCAGCCGGGTCAGCGCCTCCAGTTCCTCCGCCGAGTACCGGCCGCCGGCGATCACCCGCAGCTTGCCGCGCATCCCGGCGACCCGGCCGCGCAGCGCGGACACGGCCCGGACGGCAGCGGCGGCCGGGTTGTTCAGCTCATGGGCCAGGCCCGCGGTCAGCGACCCGAGCGCGAGCAGTCGCTCCCGCTGGCCGATGGCCTCCTGGGCGCTCTTGGTGCCGAACAGCAGGCCTTCCAGCAGGTGCGCCGCCATCGGGAACCAGCCGGTCATGATCTCCGAGAACTTGTCCGCGTCGAGGGCGAAGAACCGGCACGGGCCGATGGCCCGCATCGTGTTGTTGTAGACCTGCGGGACCCGGTCGCCCAGGTAGGCGAAGAACGCGCCCGCGTATACCCCCGGATTGGCGGTCCGGACCGTCTCCACGTCATCGGCGCCGACCCGGCGCAGCAGCGCGATCTCGCCGCTGAGCAGCACGTAGAAGCAGGTGGCGGGCTCGCCCTCGGCGTACACCGTGCCCGGCTGGACCGAGATCACCCGGCCCTCGCGGCACAGCCAGCCAAGCTGCTCATCGGTCAGCTTCTCGAACAGGAACAGCTGCCGCAGTTCCTCGACGCTGCAGGCAGCGGGTACGGTCACAGCTTCTCCCGGTAACGGTGGACCAGCATGACCGCCATCGCGCCCTCGCCGACGGCCGAGGCGACCCGCTTGGCCGACTCGGACCGGACGTCGCCCGCCACGAACACGCCGGGCACGCTGGTCTCCAGGTGGTACGGCGCCCGCTCCAGCGGCCAGTCAGCCGGGCGCTCCCCGGGGCGGGCCAGGTCCGGCCCGGTCACCACGAACCCGCGCCGGTCCCGGGTGACCACGCCGTCCAGCCAGTCGGTCAGCGGGGCCGCCCCGATGAACACGAACAGGAACTGGGCCGGGACCTCCTCCGTCGCGCCCGTCGCGGTGTCGCGGAACCGCAGGCTCTCCAGGTGGCCGTCGCCGGTCGCCTCGGTCACCTCGGTGCAGGTGCGGACGCTGATGTTCGGGATCTCCGCGATCTGCTGGATCAGGTAGTACGACATCGACTTCTCCAGCGACGGCCCGCGCACCAGGATCGTCACTGACTTGGCCTGCTTGGCCAGGTACACCGCCGCCTGACCCGCCGAGTTCGCCCCGCCGACGATGAACACGTCGCAGCCGGCGCAGGCAGACGCCTCGGTCAGGGCGGACCCGTAATACACCCCGCGGCCGGTCAGCTCATCGATGCCGGGGGAGGGCAGCCGCCGGTAGGTGACTCCCGTGGCGAGGATGACCGTGTGCCCGCCGATCGCCGTGCCGTCGGCAAACCGGATCGTGCGCGCCGGGCCGCTCACCTCCAGGCCGGTGACCTCCCGAGCGGTCAGCACCTCGGCCCCGAACTTGGCTGCCTGCCGCCGGGCCCGGTCGGTGAGCTGAGCGCCCGACACCCCGTCGGGGAATCCCAGGTAGTTCTCGATCCGAGAGCTCTGGCCGGCCTGGCCGCCGGTCGCGGTCCGCTCGACCAGGACCGTCTTCAGGCCCTCGGACGCCCCGTACAGCGCGGCGCCCAGCCCGGCCGGCCCGCCGCCGATCACCACCAGGTCATAGAACTCCTGCGACGGCGTCGTGGCCAGCCCGACCCGGAGGGCAAGCTCGGAGTCGGTCGGCTCAACCAGGACCTGGCCGTCGGAGGTCACCACGATCGGCAGGGCCAGCTTGGACTCGCCGTCGACGAACTGGACCGGGCGGCCGGCCCGCTCGCACGCCACTTCGGCCAGCCGCTGCCCGGTCGGCTCGTCGATGGTGAACCAGTGATACGGGACCTGGTTGCGGGCCAGGAACTCGCGCACCTCCGAGGACCGGGCCGACCAGCGGTGCCCGATCACCTTGATCGCGGGGAGCGGCCGGTAGTCAGCCGTCCGCCAGGTCTCCAGCAGCGTGTCGATCGACGGGTACAGCTTCTCCTCGGGCGGATCCCAGGGCTTGAGCAGGTAGTTGTCGACGTCCACCAGGTTGATCGCGTCGATGGCGGCCTCGGTGTCCGCGTAGGCGGTCAGCAGCGCCCGCCGCGCGCCCGGGAACAGCTGCATGGCCTGCTCCAGGAACTCGATGCCGTTCATCTCCGGCATCCGATAGTCGGCCAGGAGCAGCGCCACCTGCTCGCCGCGCAATCGCATCTCCCGCAGCGCGTCCAGGGCGGCCTGCCCGGACTCGGCCCGGACGATGCGGTACTGGCCGCCGTAGCGCTGGCGGAGGTCCCGCGCTACCGACCGGGATACTCCAGGATCATCGTCAACAGTCACGATCGCGGTCCGGGGTGATGCGCCGGGCCCGTCACCGGCTCCCCCGCCGCGCTGCCAGCCTGCCTCGCTGTGCACCCATGGTCCCATCGTAAGGATCGTGTCCAGCCGGGCCGCGGTCACCCGCAATTCGCGGCCCGTTCGCGTGGCCCGGCTGCCGGCGGGTATCGGGAGGCGGTTGGATGGACGTACGCGGCGGCGAAAACGCGAGATCACGAAGGAGCTGATATGCCCGAGAACACGCTCCGGCAGCGGAAGGCGTGGCAGGAGCTTGAGCGTCATCACGCGCAGATCGGGGACACGCACCTGCGCGAGATGTTCGCCGCTGATCCGGGCCGCGGCGAGCGGTTCACGGCCAGCGCCGAGGGCATCTACCTGGACTACTCCAAGAACCGGGTGACCGACGAGACGATGGGGCTGCTGGCCGACCTGGCCCGCGAGGCGGGCCTGCCGGAACGGCGCGACGCGATGTTCGCCGGGCAGCACATCAACGTGTCGGAGGACCGCGCCGTCCTGCATGTCGCGCTGCGCATGCCCCGGGGCACGTCGCTGGTCGTCGACGGCGAGGACGTCGTGGCCCAGGTCCACGAGGTCCTGGACCGGATGACTTCCTTCGCGGAGTCCGTCCGTTCCGGCGAATGGACGGGTTTTACCGGAAAGCCCATCCGCAATGTCATTAATGTCGGGATCGGCGGGTCCGACCTCGGGCCGGTCATGGCCTACGAGGCACTGCGCCACTACTCCCGGCGCGACCTGACCTTCCGGTTCGTCTCGAATGTCGACTCCACGGACTTCGCCGAGGCGACCCGGGACCTGTCCGCCGACGAGACGCTGTTCATCATCTCGTCCAAGACGTTCGGGACGCTGGAGACGCTGACCAACGCCACCTCGGCGCGGGACTGGGTGGTGGCCGAGCTGGGCGACGAGGCGGCCGTGGCCCGGCACTTCGTGGCGGTGTCGACCAACGCCGAGCGGGTCGCGGCGTTCGGCATCGACACGGCCAACATGTTCGGGTTCTGGGACTGGGTCGGCGGGCGTTACTCGATGGACTCGGCCATCGGGCTGTCCACCATGCTGGCTATCGGCCCGGACAACTTCGGCGAGCTGCTGGCCGGCTTCCACGCGATGGACGAGCACTTCCGCACCGCGCCGCTGGAGGCCAGCCTGCCGGTGCTGATGGGCCTGCTGGCGGTCTGGTACGTCGGGTTCTTCGACGTCCAGAGCTTCGGGGTGATGCCATATGACCAGTACCTCAAGCGGTTCCCGGCCTACCTGCAGCAGCTCACGATGGAGTCCAACGGCAAGCACGTCACGCTGGACGGCAGCCGCGTCGACTACGACACCGGCGCGGTGTACTGGGGCGAGCCCGGCACCAACGGGCAGCACAGCTTCTACCAGCTCCTGCACCAGGGCACCCGGCTGATCCCGGTCGACCTGCTCGGCTTCGGCCAGTCGCTCAACCCGCTGCGCGACCACCACGACATCCTCTCCTCCAACGTGTTCGCCCAGGCCCAGGCGCTGGCGTTCGGCAAGACGGAGGCGCAGGTGCGGGCCGAGGGCACGCCCGAGCACGTGGTGCCGCACCGGGTCATGGAGGGCAACCGGCCGACCAACGTGCTGCTGGCCCGGGTGCTCACCCCCCGGCTGCTCGGCTCGCTGGTCGCCCTGTACGAGCACAGCGTCTTCACCCAGGGCGCCATCTGGGGCATCGACTCGTTCGACCAGTGGGGGGTAGAACTGGGAAAGGTGCTGGCCCAGCAGATCGTCCCTGAACTGGAGAGCAGTCAGGAGCCAGCGCTGGCGCACGATTCGTCCACCAACGCGCTGATCCGTCATTACCGTTCACTCAAGGCAGGATCCTGACGATCATCGAGAGGCTGACCGATGCCCACTGACAAGCCCATGCAGCTCGGAATGATCGGCCTCGGCCGGATGGGCGCCAACCTCGTCCGCCGGCTGATGCGGGACGGGCACCACTGCGTCGTCTACGACCGGACCCCCGACGTGGTCAAGTCGCTGGCCGGCGAGGGCGCGACCGGCAGCGCCGACCTGGCCGACTTCGTGTCGAAGCTGGACCAGCCGCGGGCCATCTGGATCATGGTCCCGGCGGGCGTCGTGCAGGGCACCATCGATGACCTGAAGCCGCTGCTGGCGCCGGGCGACATCCTCATCGACGGCGGCAACTCCTACTACCGCGACGACATCGACCGGGCGGCCGCGCTGAAGGACGACGGCCTGCACTACCTGGACGTGGGCACGTCGGGCGGCGTGTGGGGGCTGGACCGGGGCTACTGCCTGATGATCGGCGGCGAGACCGAGCCCGTGCAGCACCTGGACCCGATCTTCAAGACGATCGCGCCGGGCTCGGGCAGCGCCGAGCCGACGCCCTCGCGGACCCGGGCCGACGGCACCGCCCAGCACGGCTACCTGCACTGCGGGCCGAACGGCGCGGGCCACTTCGTCAAGATGATCCACAACGGCATCGAGTACGGGATGATGGCCGCCATCGCCGAGGGCCTGAGCATCATCCAGCACGCCGACGCCGGCAGCCGGTCGGAGGAGATCGACGCCGAGACGACCCCGCTGCGCGACCCCCAGTACTACCGCTACAACATCGACGTCGGCGAGGTCGCCGAGGTCTGGCGGCGCGGGTCGGTGGTCGGCTCGTGGCTGGTCGACCTGACCGCCGACGCGTTCGCCAAGTCCCCCGACCTGAGTGACTTCGCGGGCCGGGTGTCGGACTCGGGCGAGGGCCGGTGGACGGTGGCGGCGGCGGTGGACACCGGCGTCCCGGCCCCGGTGATCACCTCGGCGCTGTTCGAGCGGTTCGAGTCCCGGGGCAACGGCGAGTTCGCCGACAAGATCCTCTCCGCGCTGCGCTCAGAGTTCGGCGGCCACGCCGAGAAGTCCGGCTAGCCGGGGGGTCCGGGGGGCAAAGCCCCCTGGAGGGGGCCTGGGGGGTGGAACCCCCCAGCGGGGGTCCGGGGGCTGGCCCCCGGAAGCGGTTCCACCCCCCAGCGGGGGTCAGGAGGCTGGCCCCCGGAACTGCCCCCCGGACCTCAGGTAACCTGCCTGTGCATGCGCTACCGCCCCTACGACGAGCGGAAACCGGACCGCCAGTACCGGGACCTGCTCGCGCGGATCGTCGCCGATGGCCAGCCGGCGCCGACCCGGCAGGGACCCGAGGCGCTCACGCTGATGCAGCAGACGATGCGGTTCGACCTGGCCAACGGCTTCCCGGTGATCACCGAGCGGAGCATCCGCTCGTTCTGGACGCAAGCCCATCGCCGAATTGTGCGCATTTATTAACGGCGCGACCACGCTGGACGAGCTCGCCGCGTTCGGGTGCGACTGGTGGGGTCCCTGGGCCACCGAGGCCAAGACGTCGAAGCGCGGGCTGCCGCCCGGCAGCCTCGGCCCCGGCTCCTACGGCGGGGCGTTCGCTCACTTCCCGACGGCCGACGGCGGCGAGTTCGACCAGTTCCGGCACCTGGTCGAGCAGCTGCGCGAGCTACCCGGCGACCGGACCCACTTCGTGTCGCCGTGGATCCCGCAGTACCAGGTGCGCGGCGCGGGCAAGACGCCGCGGACCACGATCTCGCCGTGCCACGGCTGGGTCCACGTCCGGGTCCTGGGCGGCGGCCTGCACCTGCACATGTTCCAGCGGTCCGGGGACGTGCCGGTCGGGGTGCCGTCCAACATGGTGCAGTACGCCGCGCTGGCCCTGATGCTGGAGCACCTGACCGGGATCGAGGCGGTGGCCTACTACCACACGATCTCCGACGCCCACGTGTACGCCGACCAGGTGGAGCCCGTCCGGCTCCTGCTGGGCCGGGAGGAGCGGCGCCTGCCGACGGTCACGCTGACCGACGCCGGCCGCCAGGTGACCGACATCCGCGGCTTCCGGGCCGAGCACTTCGAGCTGGCCGACTACCATCCGCACCCGGCGGTCGGCGGCATCCCCGTAGCCCCGTGATGGACGAGCACCGTGATGGACGAGCCCCGTGATTGACGAGCCCCGTGGTTGAGCCGAGCACCGTGGCTGGCCAGCACCGTGAGCCTGTACTGCCCGGAGAACTACCGGACCGCCGAGCAGCTCGCCGAGATGCGGCGGCTGGAGGCGGCCGGGGTCTGCCTGTTCTGCCCGGATGAGCTGCGCCGGCACGCCGGGGCGGAGGCGTTCCTGCGCACCCGGCACTGGACGGTGCTGCCCAACGACTTCCCGTACCCGGGCACCAGCCTGCACCTGCTGCTCGTGCCCCGCCAGCACGCCGGCGACCTGCTCGACCTGGACGCCGAGGTCCGGGCCGACTTCTTCGCGGCCCTGGGCGCGGCGCGGGACCGGTACGGGATCGGCCACTACGGGCTGGGCGTGCGCAACGGCGACTGCCGCTACACCGGCGCGACGATCGTGCACGTGCACGCCCACGTGCTGGTCGCCCCGCCGGAGCCAGCCGAGGTGGTCCGGATGCGGTTCAGCGCCCGCCCGCCCCGCTGATGACGGCCCGGCTCATGCGGGGTCGCCGGTGTCGACCCAGTACAGCTCGACGCCGGCCGCGCGCAGCACCTGCTCGCCGTCGAGGACCGAGTACGGGCCGGCGAAGTAGCAGCGGGCGAACCCGGCCGCCGCGATGAGCCGGGCGCAGGACGGGCACGGGAACGTGGTGACGTACAGGTCAGCGCCGCGCAGCGAGCGGCCGTCGGCCGCCGCCGCCGCGATGATGCCCGCCTCGGCGTGCAGGGCGGTGCTCAGGTCCGGGCGGCACCCCGCGGCTGAAGCCGTCCCGGGGGTCGCCGTCCTCATACGGCGCGTACTCGGTCGGGTAGTGCCGGTTCCACGCCTGGCCGAGCAGGTCATCGCCGCGCACGGCCAGGGCGCCGACCTGACGCCACCAGTCGGAGCTGTGGCCGGCCAGCGCGCGCGCCCGCGCCAGCAGGCCGCGCGGCAGGTCGCCGGCCGCGACCGGGCCGTCGAAGGCGGCCGGGCGCCGGGCGCGGCTCCAGTCCCGGTCCCAGCGCAGGAACGTCCGGTCGAAGATCAGCGTGCGGCCCCGGCCCAGGTCGTGCTGGCCGGCCAGGGCACGGGTGACCTCCTCGTCGGGCAGCACCAGCGGGTCGCCGGTGACCGCGCCGGGCAGGTCGCCGGGCTCGATGACCGCGATGTCCGGGCCGGGCCGGGCCAGCCGCAGGTAGGCGGCGGCCCGGGCGGCGGCAGCGCCCGGATGTCCTTGGCCAGGGCCGGGAACACGCCGGCGAAGCCCGGGCCGAGCAGCAGGACGCTGGCCGCGTCCGGGTGCCGGGCGAAGAACTCCTCGTAGCCGCGGTGCAGGACGGGCAGGTACAGCAGGATCTGCTTCACGGCAGCGGGCTGGCCGGCGGTATCTGCGGGGCGGCCGGGGACTCGGGCTCCGGGATGCCGAGCTGGATCCGGCGCAGCCGGGCCGAGGTGCTGACCATGGCCATCCGCTCCAGCACCTCGACCCGGGCGCAGTAGCTGGCCTGAAGCTCGGCCACCTCGGCCGCGGTGTAGGTGTCCTCGGTGGCCACCAGGACGTCCGGGCGGACGGTCCGGATCAGCTCCCAGCGCGGGTCCTCGAGGCCCTTGAGCGTGACCAGGCCCACCCCGCGCTGGTGGGTGACCATGCGCAGGCGTTCCATCTGGGGCACGGCGGGCCGTCCCGGTCCCTTGCGCGCCCGGATCTTGTCGTCGCTGTCCAGGCCGACGATGAGGAAGTCGCCGAAGCGCCGGGCCGCCTCCAGGTACATGGAGTGGCCCTCGTGGATGATGTCGAACGACCCGCTGGTCAGCACCACCCGCAGGCCCAGGGTCTTCAGCGCCCCGACGATCGTCGCGACCTGGCTGTAGCTCTCGACGAACCGGAGCTCGAAGTTCGACGCGTCGGCGAACAGGCTGCTGGACAGGGCCTGGGAGCCGAGCAGCGGACGGGCGGGCGTCGCGTAGCCGTTCGCCGCGCCAGTCGCCGGCGCTCCGCCGCCGCGGCGGCGGAGCCGTCGCACCCTGCTGCCCATGCGCTCTGCCTCCCCAGGGGCCGGATCGGGCACAGGATACCGGGCCGCCCGCGGCAGGCCGCGGTGATTGATCAGCGGGCCAGCGCCGCGGCGTGCCCGGCGGCCCACGTCCCGGCGGCCGCGGCGAAGTCCGGCACCTCGGATTCGAGCACGAACAGGCCCCTGGCCGGCACGGCCGCGCCCAGCTCCAGCAGCAGCGGGGTGAAGTGCACGTCCACGGCTAGCCGGTGGTCGGGCGCGCCGCCGAGCAGGATCGGGACCGCCCGGCAGCCGGCCAGGCTGCCGGTGCCCAGCCGGTCCAGGAACGCCTTGAGCAGCCCGGAGTAGGTGGCCTTGTAGGTCGGGCTGGCCAGCACCAGGATGTCCGCCGCCAGCACCTCGCCGGTGGCCGCCCGGGCGTCGGCGTCATCCCGGTCCAGCACCTTCGCGCCGAGCAGGGCCAGGTCGACATGGCTGACCACGGCCTCGCGCAGGACGTCGGCCAGGGCGGCGGCCAGCGTCCGGGCCAGGGAGTGGGTGCGTGACTCGGGCCGCGGGTTACCGGTCACCGTCACGATTCGCAGCGGGCTCACCGGTGCAGCCTAACCGGGTGCCCGGCGGCGTCCGTTATGACCCCCGAGAAGGGGTCATGACGGACAGGCCTGGCTCGCCCTAAGGTGGGCCACAAGAGAAGGGCCGAGGGCGGATATCTCCTGCGGCCCCTGTCGCCGCGGAGTGAGCTCCGGGGCTAAGGGGGGAGGGGGAAGCGGGCGATATCCGTCCTCGACGGCTTGATCGTACAACTCCCGCTTCACCACCGGCCGGGTCGGCCGTGCTTTGTCTTCCGGCCCATTCCCGTGACGGTCCCTGTTCCCCTGGCTCGCTCCCGGCCGGCCGTGCGCGCCGCCGGCGGATAGCCCGGCCAGGCCGGGAATGACCTACCAGGCTGGGGTCGCAGGCACGGGGTCGCAGGCACGGGGGCGGGGGCGCGATGGCACAGACGGCGGAGTTCGTGATCGGAGCCGAGGCAGGCTGCACGGACGGGGCGTGCGGCCAGGTCACGCGGGTGGTGATCGACCCGCTGGCCCGGGCGGTGACCCACCTGGTGGTCGAGCCCAAGCACCGGCAGGGACTGGGCCGCCTGGTCCCGCTGGACCTGGTCTCCGGCGGCGCTACCCGAATCCGCCTGGCCTGCACGCTGGCCGAGTTCCAGCGCCTGGACTCGGCCGAGGAGACCCAGTTCGTGCCGGGGACCGAGGGGTACGCCGACTACGGCCCGAGCCAGGTGCTGGCCTGGCCGTACTACGGCCTGCGCGGCGAGGGGACGGTGCCGGGGATAGCCGAGGCCGGGCCGTCGGTGACGGTCACCCACGACGCCCTTCCGCCGGGCGAGGTGGCGGTCCGCCGGGGCGAGCCAGTCCACGCCACCGACGGCGCCATCGGCCACGTCCAGGGCCTGGTCGTGGACCCGCGCAGCCATCACGTCACGCACGTCCTGCTGCAGGAGGGCCACCTGTGGGGCCGCAAGGAGGTGGCCATCCCGGTCGCCGCGGTAAGCGGGACCGAGGACGGCATTCGCCTGCGCATCAGCCGGGATGAGATAAAAGATCTCCCGCCGGTCGATATAGATCATCCCAGGGGATAGCCCCCGGCTTTACCGCCGGCCAGCCGCATATTTGCCAAGCCGGGCATATCCCATTACCCGGACGGGAGAAATCTCGTGCTATACGCGCGGCCCTCGGGGAAAGCGCAGGGAAAAGATTATCCAGTGGCTCGGCCCTCGTCTACGCTTACTCCTGCGCTGCGCTCCGGAACCTGGCGCGCATCCAGGCCGTTAAATAACGCGATATGACCCGCGTGGCTTAGTAAGCACGGCTAGTTCCTCGGGGCAACGGAGCTACGAAGATGCTGGAACCGCAGAGCACAGTGTTCTTCGTGCTGTTGCTGCTGGCGTTCGCCGGGCCTGGTCTGGGGGATGCTGAAGACGCGGCACCTGGTCTTCCGCATCGTTGCCGCGTTCCTGGCATTCATCCCGGCGATGCTGTTCGGCGTCGCAACGGTCAACAAGTACTACGACTACTACCAGACGTGGGGCGCGGCGGTCGCGGACTTCACCGCCAAGGGCGTGGCCGCCGATACCGTGCCCGCCGGCGACGGCGGGTCGGGCACCGGGTTCAGCACGCTGGTCAATCATCGCGTCGACACCCAGATCGCCGGGCAGTACGGGCTCACGCTGAAGCTCACCGTGCACGGCCCGGTCAGCGACCTGACCCGGAACGTGTACGTCTTCCTGCCGCCGCAGTACTTCCAGTCCGCCTACCAGCACTACCGGTTCCCGGCCGTCGAGCTCCTCCACGGCTTCCCCGGCCAGCCCCAGGACTGGATCACCGTGCTGGGCGTGAACACGCTGCTGGACTCCCTGGTTAGCGCGCACGAGGCCAAGCCCGCGGTGCTGGTCATGCCCGACGCCAACGGCGCCCGCGGGGTGTCGCTGCAGTGCCTGAACCAGGTGAACGGGCCGCAGGACGACACGTTCCTGTCCACGGACGTGCCGGACTACATCGCGGCCAAGCTCCGGGTTCAGCCGCCGGGCGCCGGCTGGGGCGTGGCCGGCTACTCCGAGGGCGGGTTCTGCGCGGCCAACCTGGCCCTGCGGCACCGCGGGGTATACAGCTTCGCGGGCGTGCTCAGCGGCTACTTCCGGCCCTCCCCGAACCAGCTCATCAACCCGGTGCGGGCGGCCGACCCGTTCGGCAGCAAGCGCCAGCGCGAGCTGAACACGCCGATCGAGGAACTGCGCTCGCTGCCGCTGGGCCGGCCGCTCCCGCAGTTCTGGCTGGGCGCCGGGCTGCTGGATGCCCAGGACGTGCACAGCGCGCTGAACTTCAGCCAGCTTCTCCAGCTTCGTCAGCCAGGCGTGACGGTCAAGATGGTGCCGGGGGACGGGCACACCATGGTGACCTGGCGGCGGCTGCTGCCGGCCATGATGGCCTGGATGACCCGGGGGCTGGCGCAGGAAGTCACGATCTACAACTCCCCGGCCGCGGTGGCCCGCCGGTCGGCCGCCGCCGCCCGGTCCCGGAGGACCCAGCTGGAGCGGGGCCACAGCGCCACGCCCCAACCCGGGCAGGCCACGCCGGGCCGGCCGCCGGCCAGACTGCCCGGCCACCCGGCGGCGCCCGACCAGCCCCAGCCCCGGGCGGGACACCGCACGTAGCCCCCTGGCGGGCCGGCCTGCGCGACAATGGGCGGCATGCCGCCGGAGTACCGCCTGTACGGCGACCTCGCCCCGTGGTGGCCGCTGATCTCGCCGCCGGGCGAGTACGCGGCCGAGTCGGCCTACCTGGCCGCCGTGCTGGCGGCCGCGCCCGGCCGGCGGCCGAGGTGCTGGACCTGGGCTGCGGCGGCGGCCACGTGGCCGCGCACCTGAAGGCCGGGCGGGCGCTGACCCTGGTCGACCTGTCCGAGCAGATGCTGGCGGTATCGCGGGAGCTGAACCCGGAATGCGCCCACGTGCCGGGCGACATGCGGGCCGTCCGCCTGGGCGCGGACTTCGACGCGGTCCTGGTGCACGACGCGGTCGACTACATCACCAGCGAGGATGACCTGCGGAAGGTCATCGGGACGGCCTGGGCGCACTGCCGCCCGGGCGGCCTGGCCCTGTTCGTCCCGGACTACCTGGCCGACACGTTCGAGGAGATCACCGGCCAGGGCGGGAGCAGCGACCCGGCGGGCCGGCAGGCCAGCTTCCGGGAGCGGACCTGGGACCCGGACCCGGCCGACTCGTGGATCCAGTCGGAGTACGAGTTCACCCTGCGTGCCGCGGACGGCTCGGTCCAGGTGGTGAGCGAGGCCCACCGGCTGGGCGCGTTCCGCCGGGAGACCTGGCTGCGGCTGCTGGCCGCCGCCGGGTTCGACCCGGCCGGGGGCGCGGCCCTGGAGCCCGCCCGGCCCGGGCCGGCAGCCGCCGCCCCAGCCACCTGTTCAGCGCGCTGCGGCCCGCCTGACCACCGGGGACTCGCCTGACCGCGGGACCCGGCTGGCTACCGGGCCAAGCTGGCTACCGGGCCGGGTGCGGGTGGTCGCGGGGGACGCAGATGGCGGTCAGGATCAGCCCGTCGCGGGCCAGCCAGCGGCCGGTGAAGCCGGCCAGCGGGCGGCCGTCCACCTCCGGGCCGGGGACCAGCAGGCGGGCGGTGAACGTGCCGGCCGGGCTGATCTCGATATCGGCCTGCTCGAACCCCAGCCAGGTCCGGGCCAGGGGGAACCACGCCTTGTACACCGACTCCTTGGCGCAGAACAGCGTCCGGTCCCAGTGCCGCCCCGGTGCCTGCCGGGCCAGCGCGGCCAGGCGGTCGCGCTCGGCGGGCAGCGAGATGAAGTCCAGCACGCCATCGGGCAGCACCTGGCCGGCTCGGCGTCCACGCCGATCGTCAGCACCTGCGCGGCATGCGCCACCGCCGACCCCCGGTAGCCGTCGCAGTGGGTCAGGCTGCCGACGATGCCGGGCGGCCAGCGCGGCGCGCCCCGCTCGCCGGGCAGGATGGCCGCGTCCGGCAGGCCCAGGCGGGCCAGCGCGGCCCGGGCGCAGGCCCGGCCGGTGGCGAACTCGGCCCGCCGCTTGGCCACGGCCCGGGCGATGACCGCCTCCTCCTCGGGGAACAGGCGGGCGCCGGGCAGGTCTCCGAACGCCTCGGCCGCGGCCGCCGCCGGGAGCAGGATCTCCTCGATCACCGTTACCACCGGAACCCGCCGGGCCGGGTGGAGACCGGCCCGGGGTCGGGCAGGATCTGCCGGGGCGGGCCGGGGGCCGGGCCGCGCGGCTGCCACTCGCGCGGGTAACCGCAGGAGACTTCCTCGAACCGGACCTCGTCCTGCCAGGTGGTCCGCGGGATGTGCAGGTGGCCGTAGACGACCGCGGCGGCGCCGTACCGGACGTGCCAGCGCGCCGTGGCGGTGGTGCCGCACCACTGCGCGAACACCGGGTAGCGCAGGATGTCGGTGGGCTCGCGGGTCAGCGGGAAATGGTTGACCAGGACCACCGGCAGCCCGGCCGGGCGCTCGTCCAGGCGCCGCTCGGTGACCGCCAGGCGGGCCTGGCACCACGCCTCCCGGCTGGGGTAGGGATCGGGGTGCAGCAGCCGCTCGTCGGTGCCGACCACGCCCGCCTGGTAAGCCAGGGCCAGGCCTTCTTCCTTGGTGGCGGCGCCCGCGGGCCGGAACGTGTAGTCATAGAGCACGAACAGCGGGGCGATGACGGCCGGGCCGCCGGCCCCCGGCCACACCGGGTACGGGTCCTCCGGGGTGAGCACGCCCAGGTCCCGGCACATCCCGACCAGGTAGCGGTAGCGCTCCTCGCCGCGTAGCTGGACCGGGTCGCGCGGATGGGTCCACAGCTCGTGATTGCCCGGCACCCAGATCACCACGGCGAACCGGCCGGCCAGCGTGCGGAGCGCCCATTCCACGTCGGCCGCCTGCTCGCCCACGTCGCCGGCCACCACCAGCCAGTCGCCTTCGCGCTCCGGGTGCAGGCCGGCCACCACCTCCCGGTTCTCGGGGTATCCCACGTGCAGGTCGCTGACGGCGAGCAGCCGGGGCGGGGCGGCGGACATGGTCACGATGGTAAAGGGGTCGTCAGGGGCCGGCGCTCTTGCCTCCTGGTGGTGACAATCAGTGCCTCATGGCTCAGGATGGTGTCTTGATCAACGGGTAGCGGCCCGGAGCTTGGCTGTTGTCTCGTGCGGCGTACACGTATTCGCGGGCGGGCGAGCGGGGGGCACATGGGCCTATCCGAGTGGAGCGGAAGCGGCGCCGCGCTGTTAGCCGTCAGGAAGACTGGCCATCGTGACCACGCGCACCGATGACGCGCAGCAGCGGGCGGCGGGCGCCTGGCCGGTGCGGTCCGGCCCGGTGCCGCCGCTGGCCGACGGCTTCACCACCCGGCCCGAGACCGGTCCCGGCCTGACCGACGCCCTGCGGCCGGGCACCGCCGCGGTACTGGTGCCCGCCCGGCCCGCTCCCGATGGCCCGCTGGACTGGCTCGGGCCGTGCGGCAAGACCCAGCTGGCGGTGCACTACGCCGAGACGCTGTGGCGGGCCGGCGACCTGGACCTGCTGGTCTGGGTACCGGCCACCAGCCGGGCCGCGGTGCTGTCGGGGTTCGTGGCGGCCGCCGCCGCGACCGGGGTCAGCCGGACGGCCACCGACGCCGACTCGATGGCAACCGGGTTCGCCGCCTGGCTGGGCACCACCGACCGCCGCTGGCTGGTGGTGCTGGATGACCTGACCGGGGCGGCCGACCTGACCGGGCTGTGGCCGTCCGGGCCGGCCGGCCGGCTGCTGGTCACCACGGCCGCCCCGGACGCGGTACCGGACGGGCTGGGCGCGCGGGTGTTCCCGGTGAGGCCGTTCAGCTCCCGGGAGGCCATGGGGTACCTGATGGACCGGCTGGCGTCCGACCCTGACCAGCGGCTGGGCGCGATCAGCCTGGCCGACGCGCTGGGCGGGGCGCCGCTGGCCCTGGCCCAGGCCAGCGGGGCGATCGCCACCTCGGCGCTGACCTGCGCCGGCTACCGCGACCACCTGATCGAACGTCAGGAGCAGCTAGCCGCGGCGGACGGCATGGCGCCGCCCGCCGCGGCGGTCACCTGGGCGTTCGCCGTGGAGCAGGCGGGCCGCCTGTCACCGGACGGCACGGCGCCGGCGCTGCTGGCGCTGGCCGCGCTGCTGGACGGGCACGCCATCCCGGTGACCGCGCTGGCCACCCGGGCGGTGGCCCGCTACCTGGCCGAGTCGACCGGCGGGGACCCGGCGGGCGCGGTTCCGGCCGACCTGGCCCTGGCCCGGACCGCGCTGGTGGTGCTGGAGCGGGCGGGCCTGCTGGCCACCGATCCGCCCGGCCGATGGCAGGCGGTCCGGATCAGCCCGGTGGTGCAGGCCGCGGTGCGCGACGCCTGCCCCGCGCACCTGCGCGACCAGGCGGCCCGGGCGGCGGCCGACGCGCTGCTGGAGGCATGGCCCGCCGATGACCGGCTCACCTGGCCGACGGCCGGGCTGCGGGCCTGCGCGGCCAGCCTCCAGGAGGCGGCCGGGGCGCTGCTGTGGGACGGGGGCTGCCATCCGGTGCTGCTGCGGGCCGGGCGCAGCCTGGACGCCGGGCGACTGACCGGCGCGGCGGTCGACTACTGGCGGGAACTGGTGGCAGTGGCCGACACCGTGCTCGGTCCCGGTCACCCCGACACCGAGGCCGCCAGCGAGTACCTGGCCAGCGCCTGCCTGGCGGCCGGGCGGGCGGCCGAGGCGGTGCCGTGGTTCCAGTGGGTGCTGACCCGGCGGGCGCGCTCGCTCGGCCCCGATCAGGCCGGCACGATCGCGGCCCGGCGCAGCCTGGGCCGGGCGCTGGCGGCGGCCGGGCAGTTCGGCGACGCGGTCACGGTGCTGGACGAGGCGGCGGGCGACTGCGAGCGGGTCCGCGGTCCCGGCCACCCCGACACGCTGGCTGCCCGCGACGATCTCGCCGCCGCCCACCAGGCGGCCGGGGACCTGGCCGAGGCGCTCGCCCTGGCCGAGCGCACGCTGGCCGACCGGGAGCGGACCCAGGGACCGGAGCACCCGGACACGGCGGCGGCCCGGCAGCGGCTGGCCGCCATGCGGGCCGCGCTGGAGGCGGCCCGGCCGGCCTGCGGGGCTCGATGCGGGCCATGCTCAGCCGCGGCTCCGGGCGAGCACGAGAGTGATGTCGTCCTCGCCGTGCCGACGGAGGGACTGGCGACCAGGTCGCAGGCGCCGGCCAGGGTCGCGCCCGGCGCGGCCAGTGCGGTGCCCGAGCATCTCGCGCATGGCCGACGTGCCGGCCTCCAGCGACTGGATGCGGCTTTCCACCAGGCCGTCGGTGTAGAGCGCGAGGGTCGCCCCGGCGGGCAGGCAGACCGGTCTGGCCTCGAACGACCCGATGCCCAGCCCCAGCGGCAGCCCGGCCGGCAGGTCGAGCACCCGGGTGGCGCCGTCGGCTCAGCACCAGGACCGGCGGCAGGTGGCCCGCCTTGGCGATGAGGCAGGTGCTGTCGGCCGGGTCGACGATGGCGAAGATGCAGGTCGCGAACGCGGCCACGGTCATCCCGGCGGCCAGCCGGTCCAGCCGCCGCAGCACCTCGGCCGGACGATGCCCAGGTCGGCCAGGGTATGCGCGGCGGTGCGCAGCTGGACCATGACCGCCGCCGCCTCCGGGCCGTGGCCCATCGCGTCGCCGACGATCAGCGCCGCCTGGCCGCCGGGCAGGGTGATGATGTCGTGCCAGTCACCGCCGATGACGCTCGCGCCGACCGGCGCGTGCGGTGCGCGACCTCCAGCCCCGGCGGGATGTCCGGGCTGGCCGGGCAGCAGGCCGCGCTGCAGGGCCAGGGCGATCCGCCGCTCCCGGTTGTACATCCGGGCGTTGTCGATGCACAGCGCGGCCCGGCCGCGAGCTGGCTGGCCAGCTCGATGTCGGGCCCGCCGAACCTCGGGCCGGCCAGCCGTCCGGGCGAACACCACGCAGCCGACGACCGAGCCGCGCGCGACCAGCGGCACGGCCAGGAACGACCGCTGTAGCCGGCCGCGATCGGCCGGCCGCCGGCGCTGCGCCGGAGCCGGTCGGCGGTGCCCTGGTCAAGCTGGCGGAACGGCACCGGCGGCCGGTCTCATGGCCCGGAAGCAGGGCGACTCGGACGCCGAAGACCAGCACCTCGCCCGGCCGCAGCAGCCGGTCGGTGTCGGCCGGGGGCTGCCCGGCCAGGCAGCTGACCAGGCGCCGCAGACCACGGTCTCGCGGCTGTCCGGGCGGGCGGCGAACTCGTCGGCGGCCAGCATCCGCTCGGGCACCAGGATGCTGGCCCCGTCGGCGAAGCTCGGGCACGGTGACCTCGACCGCCTCGCGGGCGGTCTGGGTCAGGTCCAGGGTGGTGCCGATGCGGGCCGCCGCCTCGCGGAGCAGGCCCTGGCGGGACGGGTCGGCCACCCGGCGGGCGATGACCAGCGCGCCCGCCGCCGGCCTCGGACAGCGGCTCGCAGCGGATGGCCACGGCGCCGCCGCCCGCTAAGACCGTCGGCAGGGTGGCGGTCCACACCCGGCCCGCCGCCGCCTGGGCCAGTCCCTGCCGCAGCAGCTGCGCGTTCAGGTTCCGGCCCGGCATCAGCGCGTCGCAGACATCAGCGCCGACGATGGCCCGGGCGGTGCAGCCGAACAGCCGGGCCGCGGCCACCGTCCACGTCGCGACCCGGGCCCGGGGTCCACGGTGAAGGTGGCGAGGCCGTCGAGGTCGCCATCCTGCCGGGCCGGCGCGGACAGGCCGACGCCGACTACATGGGGCTCCACCGCTCCTGGCACCAACCTTGACGACGAATTCGCCGGCCTCTCCTCGTGCGTCAGCGGGGGATACCGTGCAATCAAGGCAACTATCGCACTATCAGCGGCGGGAACGGGGCGAACGCGGATAACTAGCACCGTGGCGCGGCGCTGCCGCCGCCGGTGCCTATCCGACGTCGAGGGCGAGCAGGTCGTCCTCGGTCTCCCGGCGGACGATCGGCCGGGCCGCCCCGTCCCGGACGGCGATGACCGGCGGCCGCGGGACGTGGTTGTACTGGCTGGCCATGCTCCGGCAGTAGGCCCCGGTGCCCGGCACGGCCAGCAGGTCGCCGGCGGCCACGTCGGAGGGCAGGAACTCGTCCTTGACCAGCACGTCGCCGCTCTCGCAGTGCCGCCCGACGACCCGGCTCAGCGCGGGGGCGGCGGCCGACTCGCCGGGAGGCCAGGGCGCAGGAGTAGTCGGCGTCGTACAGCGCGGTGCGGATGTTGTCGCTCATGCCGCCGTCGACCGAGACGTAGCGGCGCACCGCGCCGTGCTCCAGCGCGACGTCCTTGATCGTCCCGGCGCTGTACAGGGTGAAGGTGGACGGCCCGGCGATGGCCCGGCCCGGCTCGACCGAGACCCGCGGCACCGGCACCCCCAGGGACTGGCACTCCCGGGCCGACGATCTCGGCCAGCGAGTCGGCCAGCTCCTTGGCCGCCAGCGGGTCGTGCTCGCTGGTGTAGGCGATGCCGAAGCCGCCGCCCAGGTCGATCTCGGGCAGCGGCGACGCCGTGCTCGCGGGCGACCTGCGCGTGCAGGCCGAGCAGCCGGCGGGCGGCCACCTCGAAGCCGCTGGTGTCGAAGATCTGCGAGCCGATGTGCGAGTGCAGCCCGCGCAGCTCCAGCTCGGGCCGGGCCAGCACCCGCCGGACCGCCTCGGCGGCCGCGCCGGCCGACAGCGAGATCCCGAACTTCTGGTCCTCGTGCGCGGTGGCGATGTACTCGTGGGTGTGCGCCTCGACCCCGACGGTGACCCGCAGCAGCACCGGCGCGCGCACCCCGGCCTGCCCGGCGGCGTCGGCGACCCGGTCGATCTCCGGCAGCGAGTCGATGACGATCCGCCCGATGCCCGCGCTGCATGGCCCGGTCCAGTTCCGCCGCTGACTTGTTGTTGCCGTGCAGGCCGATGCGCTCGGGCGGGCACCCCGCCGCGCAGCGCGACCGCGAGCTCGCCGCCGGAGCAGGTGTCCAGGCGCAGCCCGTCGGCCGGCGATCCAGCGGGCCACCTCGGTGCACAGGAACGCCTTGCCCGCGTAGTAGACGTCGGCGCCGCCCAGGCCGGCGAACGCAGTCGCGGAACGCGTCGCGGAAGGCCACCGCCCGGCCCCGGAAGTCGGCCTCGTCCAGCACGTAGGCCGGGCGTGCCGAACTCGGCGGCCAGGTCCCGCACGTCCACCCCGCCGACCTCGAGCGCCCCGGCCGCGCCGCGCCGCACCGTCCGCGCCCACAGCTGGCGGCAGCAGCTCGTTGATGTCCGCGGGCGGCCGCAGCCACGCCGGCACCATGGCGATCCCGCCGTAGCCGGAGCTGTGCAGGGCCCCGGCCTCGTGAGCAGACATGCTCAAGCTCCGTTCCCGCGTGCTCGGCGACGGCCCCGTTGGCCGGTCCAGCCTAGCCTGACAGGCGGGCGGCCATGCCCGCGGCAGTGCGGCCAGGAAGGTGGGCCGGTGCGCGGTCACCACCGGGCACGGCAAACAGAACTCCGAGCAATAAGGGGATGGGCAGGCACGCCTCATGTGCGGCACGGCAACTGATGGCGTGCGAGCGGCTTGTCGGGCGAGTCGCCCGCCGGCGCCCATGCCGAGGCCAGCCCGGGCATGCCACCTGCCCGGCCGGCCTCGGACTCGGGAGGCTACGCCGGGCCGCCCCCGGCGTTGCCGATGATCGCGCCCACCGCCGCACACTGCGGCTGGAAGCTGGGGCTGTCCGGCACCGAGGGCGTTGACCACGTCCTGGAGCGCGTTGGTGTCGTACGGGAGCGGAGATGTGATCGCTCCCATCCTGCGAGCACTGGTTCTGCAGCAGGATGTTCTGGACGTTCGAGCCCGCGGGCAGGAACGCGTTGGTGAACGGCGTGACCACCTCGTCGTCACGGGTCTCGATGACCACGTACTTGACGCCCGGCTGGGTCGGGGTCTGGTTCAGGCTCTGCAGGAACGACGAGCCCGGATCTGCTCGACGCAGGCCTCGCAGGTGACGTGACAGGATCGCGTCGGTGATGCCGGCCAGGCCGAGATTGCTGGATCAGCGTCTCCATCGCCGTCCAGGTTGGTGCCGAAGTTGGACGGCGCCAGGCCGACCAGCATGTTGACCTTGGCCGCGCCGCCGTCGAGCGTTGATGTACTGGCGGGGCAGCATGCCGCCCTGGGACCAGCCGACGATGTCGACCTTCGATGCGCCGGTCTCCGACAGCACCTTGTTGACCTCGGACGACAGCTGCTTAGCCGACTGGCCGATCTCGCCGGTGGCGAAGATGCCCGGTCCCGCGCAGGGTCTGCCCGAAGTTAAAGGAGTAGACGCAGTACCCGTTGTTCCTCAGGTCCGGGGACGACCGCGCCGAAGCTGTTGAACTGGCTGGCGAAGGTGCCCTCCACCAGCACGACCGGGAACGGGTGCGCGGCCGAGGGCGTGCACGATACGTTGGCCCCGGCCGGGGAGGCGTTATAGAGCGCCGGGCTGAGGGATAGCTCGAACTGGGTTGCCTCGTTGGCCAGCGGCAGCTGGCTGGCGGCCTGGGCCGGCAGGGATCCCGCCGCGAGGGCAAGGCTCGCACCGGCCGCTGCCACGGACAGGCCGAAGGCACTGTAAAGACGCCGACGTCCCACGGGTGATCTCCTTTTTCGGGGCACGGGCAGGCTGCCGCTCCCGAAGGTGAGAATGGCCAGTCCCGCCACGTCGCGGCACAGCAAAAGATGAGCTCGGGGCGGACGCGCTAAATGATCTCCAATCCCCTCGCGCCGCCAGACTTTACGCACGAGTAATACGTTTTACTGACGAGTATCATGCCGTTAACTTTTGCTGTCAATAGTCCTGCTAACCACCGGTACCAGCGGTCTCAGCGGTCACGGCTGGCCTCGGCTGTCCCGGGGGACGCCCGGCTAGGCTGGCGGCATGACGCACCCGTTCCAGGTGATCTGCGAGATCCAGCCGCCCACCCGCCCGGACCTCAAGCACGTCCGGCACCAGATCGGCACGCTGGCCAAGGTGGCCAGCGCGTTCCTGATCCCGGACAACCACATCGGCCGGGCCACCATCTCCAGCGTGGCTGTCGCGCATGAGGTCGAGGCGATGGGCGGCCGCAGCATCGCGTGCCTGAACTCCCGCGACCGCAACCTGCTGGGCTTCCGCCGGGACCTGCTCACCGCCGCCGCCTACGGCGTGGACCAGTTCCTGTTCGTGTACGGGGACAAGCCGACTCGAGGGCAGCCGGACCAGCCACCTGACCGTGGCGGCCATGATCGAGGAGGCGCGGCGGCTGTCCGGCGAGCCGGAGTTCGCCGGGTCAGCCCCGTTCCGCGTCGGCGCGGCCGCCGCGCTGCGCCCGCTGCCCGCCTGGAAGCGCGCCGCCGACTACCTCTTCGCGCAGGCCAGCTTCTCGGTGGAGGCCCTGCTGCGGTGGCGCGAGGCCAACCCGGTGGACGTGCCGGTGTATCCCGGCGTCATGGTCGTCGCCAGCCCCGGCCACGCCGAGCGCCTGGCCGCCTCGATCCCCGACATCGAGATCCCGGCCGACCTGGTCGACCAGCTCGCCGCCGACCGGCTGACGCGGGCGTGGCGGCCGCCTGCGAGCAGGTCGTCAAGATCCGGGACAGCGGCGCGTTCGACGGGGTGCACCTGATCCCGGTGGCCCGCTACCGCGAGGTGGCGGCCCGGCTCGAGCGGGACCTCCGCCCGGCGCGGCCGAGCGGGAGCCCATGGCTGACTACCCGCAGCAGATCGTGCCGGTCGGCCACATCGAGCCGCGTGCCCCGGCGAGTCCGGGCCATGCTGGGCGGCCAGGTGGTGCTGGACACCGTCCGGGCGCTGTACGTGTGGGAGGCCCCGTATTACCCGCAGTACTACATCCCGGTCGCCGATGTCGCGCCGGGCGCGCTGGCTGACGAGCAGCACCCGCAGCGCCTCCGCCGGGGCACGGCCCGGCGGCATGCGCTGTCAGCGGGCGGGGTGACCCGGCCCGGCGCGGCCCGCGTGTACGGCGACGACGCCGTGGCCGGCCTGGCCGGACACGGCCCGGTTCGAGTGGAGCGCGCTGGACGCCTGGTTCGAGGAGGACGAGGAGGTGTTCGTGCACCCGCGCAGCCCCTACACCCGGGTGGACGCGCTGCGCTCGACCCGGGCGGTCCGGGTGGAGCTGGACGGGGTGCTGCTGGCCGAGTCCCGGTCCCCGGTGCTGGTCTTCGAGACCGGCCTGCCGACCCGCTACTACCTGAACCGGACCGAGGTGGACCTCACCCGCCTGGTCCCCAGCGACACCCGGACCGCCTGCCCGTACAAGGGCACCACCAGCGGGTACTGGTCAGTCCAGGCGGGCCAGACCACGCACCCCGACCTGGCCTGGGCCTACGACTTCCCGACCCGCCAGCTCCTGCCCATCGCGGGCCTCATCGCGTTCTACAACGAGAAGGTGGACATCACCGTCGACGGCCAGCCGCCAGCCCCGCCCGACAACGCACTTCTCCTAGTAACGGACGGCGCCACGCCGGCCGGCTCGCCAGGTCGGCCCAGTCACCGGCGAGCCTGGCCCGGCAGCTCAGCCGGTCGCTCGGCTCAGCCGGTCGCTCGGCCAGCCCGGCACGCTACCCGACCCACCCAGCCCAGGCACCAGCAGCTGCCACGCTGCCATGAACGCCCAGCACGCCCGTCAGCTCCAGCAGCCGCAGCACCGCCCCGCGCGCCCCCGCCAGCACCACGAAGCCACCCGCCCGCCGCGCCGCCGCCCCCGCACTCAGCAACGCCCCCAGCGCACAGCAGTCCAGGAAATCCAGTCCCGCCAGATCCACGATCACGCCCAGCCCGCCCGCCGCCCGCACCCCCACCGCCGCCGCCGTCCCCGCCGCATCCACCGCGTCCAGCTCCCCGCGCAGCTCCACCACGAAACGACCCCGCCACGCGCGCGTACTCAGCTCAACACCCACCATCAGGACAGCCCTCCGGCCTCCGGCAGCAAGGCAAGGACTAGACCCGACAGCACGCGCGCAAACCTGTACAACCACCGTACGGCCGGACGCCACCGCACGCCACCCCGCCGCACCCCGGCAAAGACCCGCGTAACCACCGCCGACGACGCCCCCGGCCTGGCCGCCGCCGACCGGCCCGGCCGCCGGGTCCATGATCACGACCGTGTTTACGTAAACAAGTGGGAGAAACCAGTAGGGAAACGGGTGCGGGGCTGGTGGGGTGGCTGTCGGTGATGAGGGCGGACAGGGCGTCGGGGGTTGACGGTGTGATGGTGGCGTAGATGACGGCGCGGTTGGGGGTCTTGCTGTAGACGGCGTTGATGTTGAGGGCGTCCAGGAGGGCCGCGATGAGGCTGGGCGGGGCGTCGGCCAGGCGGCCGGCCAGGGCGGGCAGGGCGTCCAGGAGGGCGGCGTTGCCGGGGCCGTCTTCGGGGTCGGGGGCGTTGAGGGCGTCTAGCTGGGCGGTGAGGGCGGCGCGCTGGTCCTGGAGGGTGGTGAGGGCGTCCAGGGTGCGGGTGCGCATGGCCTCGATGGCGCGGGGGTCGGCTTCGCTGGAGGCCAGGGCCAGGAGTTCGCGGGCGTGGCCGTCCTGGGCTTTCTCGTTGCGGGCCAGCTGCTTGCGGAGCTTTTCGGCGGTGGTGTCGCGGAGGCGGTCGCGGGCGTCGGCGTCGGCGGGGTAGGCGGCGGCGAGCAGGGCGGCGCGCTCGGGGCCGAATATCCGCTCGTCGCAGAACTGGGTGATGGCGGCGAGCAGGGCGTCTTCGCGGACGAGGACGGTGGCGGGGTGGTCGGGGCGGGCGGCGGCCTGGCGGGGGCTGGCGGCGTCGTGGGTGCAGCGGTAGTAGGTCGGATCGCGTCGGGGGTGCCGGGCTTGTAGTAGCGGCTGGAGAACCGGGTCGCGCCGGCCATGCGGCGGGTGCAGTCGTGGCACCGGACCCGGGAGCGCAGGGCGTAGGAGCGGCGGCCGCCGGGGTCGCGGGGGGCGTCGCCGGGGAGGTCATCGCGGCGGGTCTGGTGCTCCGCCCCGACGGTCTGGGCGGCGTGCCACATCGCGCGGGTGATGATGGCGGGGTGAACGGGCTCGGGGGTCCACAGCCACTCGGCGGGCTCGGTCGCGCGGGTGCGGCGGCCCTGGGTGCGGCGCCGGCCCCACACCATGTACCCGGTGTACTTGGGGTTGCCCAGGATCTTCCACACGGCCAGGCGGGACCACCCGGCGTCCGGGGCCGGGACGGCGGGATCGGCGGCGAGCAGCCGGGCGATCCCGGCGCACCCGAGCCGGCGGTAGACGCGCATCTCGAAGATCCGCTCGACCACGGGCGCACGGTCCGGGTCGGGGATGAGGCGGGTCTTGGTGCGGCCCTGCGCGGCCAGGTGCGCGCGGGGTGGGGCCGGCGGTCCCCCAGGTACCCGTACGGCGGGGTGCCGATGTTCCAGCCGTCCAGGGAGTGCTCCCGCAGTCCTTTCCACACGGCCTCGCGGAGCTGGAGGCGGTACCACTCGGCCACGGACTGCTTGATCCGCCGGATCAGGACCCCGGTGGAGTTCATGCCCTCCACGGAGACCGGCTCGTCGGCGGCGAGCAGCAGGATCCCCTGGTCGGACAGCTCGCGCTCCAGCTTCAGGGCGCCGAACATCTCCCGGCCGGACCGGTCGATCTGCTCGCAGATCACCGCGCCGAACCCGGGCGCGGGGACCGGGCCTCCCTCAGCAGGTCATCCAGCCCGCCGTCGCGGGGGATGTCGACGCCGGCCAGGTCGCCGGCGGCGCCGTGGCCCCGGTCCTCGATGTCCTTCCCGCCGGACTCGATGTCCCAGAAGTGCGAGGCGATCACCAGGCCTGGCGGCAGGGCGGCGGCGGACACGCGGAGCTGGCGGCGCAGCGACGCGCGGGGATCCTGCAGTTCCAGGGTGGAGGTCCGGCCCAGGAACGCGACCGGGACCGTGGTTACCTCGGGTGTCGGTGCGCCCATTTCAGCGGCTCCCATTCAGGGTGACTGGCGTTTCCGTCACTCCTATTCTACCCGCAGGCGGCATTTCCGGGAATGCCCGGAGCTGAATTACATTTCTTTTCTTCTCCGCATTCTCGCTGGTCAGGGTCATGTTTCGGTATTCACGGCTCTCCCTTCCGTGATTCTTCGGAGCGCGCTGGCGGGGCTTTCCGGTGTTTTCCCGGCGCTGGCGGGGGGTTTCGGGAACTGGTCCATTCGCGCGGGCTGCTCCGGCATAGGTGCGGGGTGCTGCGGGCGGCCGGGCGGGTCCAGGGCCGCGCAGCGGTCGCGTGCGACGCCCGCAGGGCGCCCTGGAGGCGGCCTGCTGGCTCGCAGATAATCAGGAGCCGGGAGCAGTCCGCCTGTTCTGCGTGGTCCCTTGCGCCCGTCCGCGCCGCGCGGGCCGTCCGCGCTGGCCGGCATGCCAGTGCGGGCGGCCCGGCCCGGGGGTTCAGGCGGCGCGGGCTGGCCGGGGGGGTGGGGATGTTGATCTCGCCGTAGATGTCCTGGAGGTCGCAGGGGGCTTCGTTGGCGGCGAGGACGGCGATGGTGCAGTTGAGTGCCTGGGGGTCGGTCCAGGCGGGTGACCAGGGCGGCGGGGCGGGCGGGGGCGGGGGCGCTGATGGTGGTGCCGTCGTCGGGGGCGTACCAGCAGGCGCCGGGGAGGATGGCGTCGAAGGCGCCGGTGATGGCGGTGACGGCGGCGTGGTCGGTGGGCCAGGTGAAGCCGTGGTGGTCGCGGGCGTGCGCGGCGATGGCGTCCCAGCGCAGCAGCGGGTCGCTGGCCAGGACGCCCGGGCCCGGGTAGTCGTCGTCGGTGGTGGTGGTCACGGGATGTGGTTCCTTCCGGTCAGGGGCCTGGGGTGGTGCGCGGTTTCAGCCCGGCTGTGTCTGTGGCGGATCGGGCTGTGCGGGCCGGGGTGGTGCCCGGGCGCTGGCGTGCCGGGCGGGGGTGGTGACTGCCGCTCACCGCGAACACGACCTTCCCGCCGCCCCGGGTGCGGTAGGCGCCCCAGCGGGAGCTGAGCGCGGCGACCAGGACCAGGCCGCGCCCGCCGGGGTCCTCGCACAGCGGGTCTGGGTGGAGCTGGGGCATCTCATCGCAGGCGTCCCAGACCTCGACCTGGACCCCGCGTGCCCGGCCGGTGAGCCGTAGCCGGACCGGCGGCAGGTCGGCAGCGGCGACCCCCCTGGCCCCGTGGGTGACGGCGTTGGTGACGAGCTCGCGCGACGAGAAGCTCGCAGTCCGCCGCGATGGCCGGGAACCCCCACTCGCGCACCACGAGCCTGGCGTGCAGCCGGGCGGACGGCACGGCTCCGGGCAGGGGCCGCAGGTCCAGCGCGGACATGCGCAGCACGAGATCAGGGGCGTGCCCGGACGCCGTGCCGCTGTCCGGGGCGGTGCGAGCCGCGTGCTCGCCGGCGAGAGCCGCGCAGCCGCTCACGGGAATCGCCGCCGGGCGGGGCTGCCGGGCCGGGGCGACGGGAGCCGGGCATGCCGGGCGGGTCGTGCAGCCGGCACGGTCTGGTCAGAGCCGTCTCGCGGTGGCGCGAACGCCGCCTGCGTTTTGTCGTTCGTCACGCTGGCGACGGTATGCGGCACGGAAAGTGAGCGGCAATGACAGAGTCCGGGAGCGGTCCTGCGAGTTGGCAGGAGCGGAGGCGGGAACTGTCACGAGCCGTGACCGGCGAGGTTTCCCGCGACGGGGCCGGGGGCCGTGTGGATCAGTACGGGAGCGCGATGAAGTCGGCCAAGCCCGCGCATGTCGGGGGTGAGGGTCCGGGCGCGGCGATGACGCGGCCCAGGACATCGCGGGCGTACCGCTGCTGGACGATCCACTCGGGCGCGGTGGCGCGGATGTCCTGCATGACCGTGATGGCCTCGGCGTGGTGGCGGAGCATGGCATGGGCGTTCGCGATGTCGAGACGGTGCCGCAGCCGGTTCATGTCTGTCGCGGGCAGCGCCACGGGCGGGATGGCGGCGGCGATCGCGAGGGCCTTGTCGGGCTTGCTGTCGATCACGGCGGTCTCGGCCTGCCGGTAGGCGACGGTGACGGGCCCGAACATGCGGCTGGTGGCGGGGTCGGTCATCATCTCCCGGCCCATGAGGTCGGCGGCGGCGCGGGCGAGCCTGAGCGCGTCGGCTGCCTCGCCGGGCCGGTTGTCGCGGATCGCGGAGTTGGCCACGGTGGTCTGGAGGTCGCCCCACAGGGACAGCTCGGCCTTGGTGGTGCGGGAGAAGCGGGGCTCGATGTCGTCGGCCACGCGGATCGCGGTGTCGCGGGCGGCGGCCAGGTCTCCCTGGCGCAGCAGCAGCCATATACGGGTCTTGGCGATGGCGGCGGTGTCCAGCGCGGTGCACGCGGCGTCGTGGGCGCGGTCCAGGGTGTACAGCGCGATGTCCCACTGGCGCATCTGGGTCAGTATCCAGCCGGTCATGCTCAGTGCCGGAACCGCGCCTGGCGGGCGGTGTCGTCGTCGGGATCCAGGGTGTCCGCGTCGCGGATTAGCGCGGGCAGCAGCGGGCGCAGCTCGGAGAACCGGTTGCGGACCAGCGCGGGCCGGATGGCCGCGACGGCGGCGAGGACTCCGTCGGCGGTGGGCTGCCCGTCGGCCGGGGAGGCGCGGCCGGCGAGGGCCTCGCGCACGGGCGCCCACTGGTCGGTGGTCGCCGGGTCGGCTTCCTCGCGGTCCGG
>CAVSUF010000011.1:0-13744 GCA_963731085.1 uncultured Actinomycetota bacterium | reverse complement strand
GTGTGGGGGGGGGGGGGGGGGGCTGTCCCTGTTCCTTGGTTGGATTCCGTATTGCTCGGATCAGCCACCGCTGGACATCGCCCAGCAGGTCGGGCCGGCCGGCGCGGACTTGCGCGGCTGGGCCGGCCGGGGGCGCGCGGGCGCGCGCTCGGCGACGGCCGGCCGGGCCGGGGCCTCCCGGGCTTCCGGGGCTTCCGGCCGGCGTCAGGCGCCTCGTTAGCATCCGCCGCAGTATCCGCCGCGCCGGCCGGGTCGGTCGCGGCGCCCCATACGTCACCCGCGCCGCGCCCGGTCAGGACGGCGCCTTCCCGCTCGGTCTGCTCAGTCATGGCTGCCGCCCGTCCCCGCCGCCTGAGACTCGGCGCGGGTGCGCAGGCCCTTGAGCGCGGTCTCGATGATGGTCTTCTCGGCCCGGCGCTTCAGCATCCCGAGCATCGGCACCCGCAGCCCCACGGCCAGCTCGTAGGTCACCCTGGTCCCGTCACCTTCCGGCGCCAGCGCGTACCCGCCGGACAGCTCGGAGATCATCGAGCCCGGCTCGGACAGCTCCCAGCGGACGCCGGCGTCGCCGTCCCACTCATAGGCCAGCGCGTACCGGTCCTTGATCACCCCGGCGTCCAGCTCGAACCGGACCGTCCGCGCCCGGCCGTCCGGGCCGGCCTGCACCACCTCGGCGGAGCGGACCCCGGCAGCCCAGTCCGGGTACCGGCCGAAGTCCGCGATCACGCCCATAACGTGCGGCCCGGGTGCGGCCACCACGATGCTGGAGCTGGTTGTGTCGGCCATGACTCGGAGCGTACCTCCCGCGCGACGCGGCGTAGACCCCTACCACTCCAGCGCGCAGACCCCTACCACTCCAGGGCGAACGGCTGGCCGGTAGCCCGGAAGTGCCCGACGTTGACGCACTCGGTGCCGCCCACCGCGACCCGGCTGGCCTGCGGCTGGTGCACGTGGCCGAACAGGGCGTACCGCGGCTGGGTCGCCCTGATGGCCTCCAGCAGCGCCTCGCTGCCGGTCTCCATCCGCCGGGCCACGGTGTCGAACAGCAGCTCGGGGATGGCCGGGGGGATGTGCGCGCACAGCACGTCCACCGCCCCGACCGCCGCCACCTTGGCCGCGAACACGTCCTCGTCCAGCTCGTACGGCGTCCGGTAGGGCGAGCGCAGCCCGCCGCCGACGAAGCCGAAGGTCCAGCCGCCGATCTCGACCCGCTCGCCGTCCAGCACCTGCTGGCCGGGCCGCAGGTGGTCCTCCCACATCCGGGGCACGTCCACGTTGCCGTAGGTCAGGTAGGCGGGCGTGGGCATGGCCGCGAACAGCTCGGCGTACTGGCGGGCCACCGCCGCGTCGATGTGCGCGCGGGGGTCGCCGCCCAGCCCGGCCCACAGCCGCGCCGACATCGTCCGGGCCTCCTCGAACCGCCGGGCCGTGCGCAGCTCGATCAGCTCGCTGGCCGCCGCCGCGCCGAACAGCTCGGGGAAGATGCCCTGGGCATGGTCGGCGTAGTCGATGAACAGCAGCAGGTCGCCCAGGCAGACCAGGGCGTCCGCGCCGTCGCCGGCCCGGCTCAGGGCATCGGACCGGCCGTGCACGTCGCTCACCACGTTCACCCGCATGGCCACACCTTAGGCGTCGTCGATAGGGACGACCCGAAACGGGCAGGTTAAACCGGGCCGGGCAGCGGTACGTTTACTGGTGAGTAACATCACATCGGTGTAACGTCCGGTCCGTCACCGGCGTCGCCAGGCCAGGAGGAAGTACGTGCGCGATTTCAGCATCCCGGCACTCGCAACGGTTCGCCGACCGGTCCGGCCTGGCCGACATCGTGTTCAGCCGCGCCGCCGAGGAGCCGGACCGGGTCGCCCTGCGCCGCCGCGACGCCGCCGGGACGTGGCAGGACGTCACCGCGGCGGCGTTCCGCGACGAGGTGGCCGGGCTGGCCAAGGGCCTGATCGCGGCCGGGATCGAGCCCGGCGACCGGATCGGCCTGATGTCGCGCACCCGGTATGAGTGGACCCTGGCCGACTACGCGATCTGGGCCGCGGGCGCGGTCACGGTGCCGATCTACGAGACGTCCTCCACCGAGCAGGTGGAGTGGATCCTGAGCGACTCCGCCGCCCGCGCCGTGTTCGCCGAGACCGCCGCGCACGCGGCCATGATCGGCGGCATCCGCACCCGCCTGCCCGACCTGCTCGACGTCTGGGAGTTCGACGGCCTGGCCGACCTGACCGCGGGCGGGACGGCGGTCACCGACGAGCAGCTTGACCAGCGGCGGGGCAGCGCGGTCGGCCGACGACCTGGCCACGATCATCTACACCTCCGGCACCACCGGGCGGCCCAAGGGCTGCGAGCTGACCCACCGCAACCTGCTGGCCGACGTCCGCAACGCGATCGCCGGGGCGCTGCCCGAGGTCTTCGACATCGCGGGCGGCTCGACCCTGCTGTTCCTGCCGCTGGCCCACTCCTTCGCCCGGATCATCCAGGTCGGCTGCCTGGAGGCGGGCGCCGTCCTGGGCCACTGGCCGGACGCGAGCACGCTGCCCGAGGCGCTGCCCGTGTTCCAGCCGACGTTCCTGCTGGCCGTGCCGCGCGTGTTCGAGAAGATCTACAACACCGCGCAGCAGCAGGCCGCCGCGAGCGGGATCAAGAAGAAGCATCTTCCTGGCCGCGGTGGACGCCGCGGTGGCCTGGAGCAAGGCGATGGACGACGGCGGCCCGGTCGGGGGCGGCTGAAGCTGCGGCACGGGCTGTACGACAGGCTGGTCTACGCCAAGATCCGGGCCGCGATCGGCGGCAAGGTCCAGTACGCGGTGTCCGGCGGGAGCCCGCTGGGCGAGCGGCTGGGCCACTTCTTCCGGGGCGTCGGGGTGACTGTGCTGGAGGGCTACGGGCTGACCGAGACGTCGGCCGCGGCGGTGGTCAACCAGCCCGGCCCGCAACAAGATCGGCACGGTCGGGCAGCCGCTGCCGGGGGTCAGCCTGCGGATCGCCGACGACGGCGAGATCCTGATCTCGGGCCCGAACGTGTTCGCCGGCTACTGGCAGAACAAGGCGGCCACCGCCGAGGCGCTGGACGACGCCGGCTGGATGCGCACCGGCGACCTCGGCGAGCTGGACGACGAGGGCTTCCTCCGGATCACCGGCCGGAAGAAGGAGATCATCGTCACGGCCGGCGGCAAGAACGTCGCCCCGGCCGTGCTGGAGGACCGGCTGCGCGCCCATGCCCTGGTCAGCCAGTGCATGGTGGTGGGCGACAACCGGCCCTTCATCGCCTGCCTGGTCACCCTGGACCCCGAGTCGCTGGACCCCTGGAAGAAGCAGCACGGCAAGCCGGCCGGCGCCACGGTGGCCGACCTGGCCACCGACCCGGACATGATCGCCGACATCCAGGCCGCGGTGGACGAGGCCAACCAGGCGGTGTCCCGGGCCGAGTCGATCCGCCGGTTCCGGATCCTGCCCGTCGACTTCACCGAGGAGAACGGCTGCCTGACGCCGTCGCTGAAGGTCCGGCGCGGCGTCGTGGCCAAGGACTTCGCCGCCGACATCGAGGCCGCTCTACAGCTAGCTCAGCCGCGCCCAGGGCCAGCCTGGAACCGCCGGGCGGAACGAGAGCGGCCCCGCGCGCCGGGGTGGCGCAGCGGGGCCGTTACTCGTGGATCGGGTTTTAGTGCTCGTCCTCGCCCTGGCCCACGGCCGCCGGGGCGACGTGGCCGTTGCCCTCGATCGCCTCGTGGCCGTTGCCGTGGCCGTCACCGGCCGGCAGCGGGACGCTCTCGGTGACCACGTTGTACAGCCGCAGGCGGAGCTTGCCGATGCTGCCCCGGACGCCGGGCGCGGGCACCTCACCGGACTCGGTGCCCGGCAGCGGCTGCCAGTCCGGCCGCGACTCCAGCACCGCCCGGGCCTCCTCGTCGACCGGCCGGGTCTCCTCGATGTAGGCCCCGGTGGGCAGCTGGCGGATGATGCCGGTCTCCACGCCGTGCTCCAGCAGGTGCACGTCCTTGCGCTGCAGGCCGAGGCAGATCCGCTTGGTGATGATGTAGGCCAGGACCGGCACCACGAACCAGGCCACCTGGGCGATCTCGGTGGTCAGGTACAGCGAGATGTCGAAGTGGTCGGCGATGACGTCGTTGGCCCCCTCGGCCCACAGCACGCCGTAGAACGCGATCACGGCGATGCCGAGGGCGGTCCGGGTCGGCGCGTTGCGCGGCCGGTCCAGCAGGTGGTGCTCGCGTTTATCGCCGGTCACCCACTGCTCGATGAACGGCCACACCGCGGCGAGGCCGAACACCAGGCCCAGCGGCACCAGGGCCGGGACGAACACGTTGAACGCGAACGTGTGCCCGAAGACCACCCACTGCCAGGCCGGGAACACCCGCAGCGCGCCCTCCAGGAAGCCCATGTAGAAGTCGGGCTGCGAGCCGGCCGACATGGCCACCGGGTTGTACGGGCCGTACAGCCAGACCGGGTTGATCTGGAACACCGCGCTGGCCACGGCCAGGGCGCCGAACGTGAAGAAGAAGAACGCGCCGGTCTTGGCCATGAAGTACGGGTACATCGGCTGGCCGACCACGTTGCTGTTGGTCCGCCCCTTGCCCGGCATCTGGGTGTGCTTCTGGAACACCATGATGAACAGGTGCGCGGTGATCAGCGCCAGGATCAGGCCAGGGATGACCAGCACGTGCAGGATGTACATCCGGGGCACGATGTCGTTGCCGGGGAACGGGCCGCCGAACAGGAAGAACGCCAGGTAGGTGCCGACGATCGGGAGGGACTGAAGGACGCCCTCCAGGATCCGCAGGCCGGCCCCGGACAGCAGGTCGTCCGGCAGCGAGTAGCCGAACAGGCCCTCGACCAGGCCCAGGTTGAACAGGATGATCCCGATCAGCCAGTTGACCTCGCGCGGCTTGCGGTACGCGCCGGTGAAGAAGATCCGGATCATGTGGGCCAGGATCGAGGCCATGAACAGGTCGGCGGCCCAGTGGTGGATCTGCCGCATGAGCAGGCCGCCGCGCACGTCGAAGCTGATGTTCAGCGTCGAGGCGTAGGCCCGGCTCATCTTCACGCCCTCCAGCGGGAGATAGGAGCCGTGGTAGGTGATGGTGCTCATGCTGGGCTGGAAGAACAGCGTCAGGAACGTGCCCGTGAGCAGCAGGATGATGAACGAGTAGAGGGCGATCTCGCCCAGCAGGAACGACCAGTGGTCGGGGAAGACCTTGCGCAGGAAGACCCGGATGCCCCGGGCGCCGTGCAGCCGGTCGTCAAGAAATGTGCCGACGCCTTCCAGCGCCCGGTTGGTGCTCATCCCCGCTCCCAGAAACTCGGTCCGACCGGCTCGTGGTAGTCGCTGGCGGCGACCAGGTACCCCTGCGAGTTCAGCATCAGCGGCAGCTGGGGCAGCGGCCGCGTGGCGGGCCCGAACAGCACGATCGCCCCCTGGTCAGCGGCGAAGGTGGACTGGTGGCACGGGCAGAGGATGTGGTGCGTGGTCTGCTCGTACAAGGCGGCCGGGCAGCCCAGGTGGGTGCAGACCTTGGAGTAGGCGACGATGTTGTCGACCGTCCAGTTCATCGCCGTGGGCTTCTTGAGCTGGCCGGGGGCGAACTTGATCAGCGTGGTGGCGGCCTTGGCCAGCGCGTCGTCGTTGTCCCCGTAGCCCTCCGGGATGACGCTGACCGAGGAGCCGGGCGAGTTGAACTCGGCCGGGGTCAGCGGGCGGCCGGTGGAGTAGACGACCAGCCGGGTGCCGCGCTTCCAGACCGTGTGATCCAGGCTGTCCTGCGGCAGCGGGCCGGCGTCGCGCAGCAGGAGGATCGGCGCCAGCGCGACCGGCACGGTGGCGGCGATCAGCGTCCGGCGGACCATCTTCTGCGAGGTGAACTGGCTGGCCTCGGCGCCCTCGGCGAAGGTCTGGGCGAACGCCGCCTTGTTCTCCGGGGTCGAGCGCATCGGGTGGCGCTGCTCGGTGAGCTCGACATCGGGCATCAGGTGCCGGACCCAGATCACCGCGCCCACGCCCAGGGCCAGGAACGCGAGCCCCATGGTCAGGCCGAGCGCCAGGTTCGAGTGCTCGACCTTGATGACCGAGTGCACACCGAAGATCACGTAGGCGGCGAAGAAGCCGACGCCGGCCAGCGTGGCGATGATGAAGCAGAGCGACACGACCTTCGCGGCCCGGCTGGCCGCCGCCGGGTCATCCGGCTCGGCCGGAAGCTCGCGCTCGGCCACCGCCGTCCCGGCCTGCGGGCCGGCCAGGATGGTCCGGGACTGCGCCGGCGCGGGCGTCCCGATCACCCGGTGCGGGCCCTGGGCCTCCTGCGGCTCCGCGGCCGTCTCGTCGAGGTCGCGCTCGGGGTCGGGCTCGACGGGCCCGCCGTGCCCGTTCGTCTCACTCATGAGTTCTCGTCTTCCCGTGCTTCGCAGTGATCCAGAGTGCCGCCAGGACCATGAACAGCAGCAGGCCGAGGAAGGCCACCAGGCCCTCGGTGACGGGCCCGACCCGGCCCAGGCTGAAGCCGCCCGGGTTGGGCTGCACGCGGACCTGGGTCACGTAGCCCACGATGTCGCGCTTCTCCTGCGGCGTGATGGTCCCGTCGTTGAACACCGGCATCGCCTCCGGGCCGGTCAGCATGGCCTCGTAGATCTGCTTCGGCGTGGACTGGCTGAGCGGCGGGGCGAACTTGCCGTAGGTCAGCGCGCCACCCGCGCCGGTGAAGTTGTGGCACTGGGAGCAGTCGGCCACGAAGAGCTGCTGACCCAGCCCGATGTCGGCGCCCGAGCTGCTGACCTGGGCGGCGGTCGGGATGGCCGGGCCGCCGCCGAGCGAGGCGATGTACGCCGCCACGGCGCGCGTCTGCTGGCCGTTGAGGCGGGGCGGCTTGCGGGGGTTCTCGGCGCCCAGCGCCGCGGCGGGCATGCGGCCGGTACTGACCTGGAAATCAACCGCGGCCGCGCCGACGCCGATCAGGCTCGGCGCCACGCCGGTCGTGCCCTGGGCGGCCAGGCCGTGGCACTCCGAGCAGTCCGCCACGAACAGCGACCGGCCCTGGTCGATCTGCTTAGCGTTCGCCACGACCGGCGGCGACGCGGAGGCCACGCCCGCGCCGCCGGTGACGGAC
The DNA here is from genome assembly GCA_963731085.1 of uncultured Actinomycetota bacterium. Classification (GTDB taxonomy): domain Bacteria; phylum Actinomycetota; class Actinomycetes; order Streptosporangiales; family Streptosporangiaceae; genus DASUBV01. The sequence continues at coordinate 6,626 of CAVSUF010000011.1, read as the reverse complement.
GCGTAGACCGCGCCCACCAGGAGGAGCCCGAGAATCAGGATGGCGTACCCCGCCGCGGGGTGGCGCCTCCGGGCAGTGATCCAACTCACAGCGTTCCCCAGCCTCCGGTCAGTGGATCAGGTAGATGGTGGTGAACAGCCCGATCCAGACCACGTCCACGAAGTGCCAGTAGTAGGACACGACGATGGCGCTGACCTGCTGTTCATGCGTGAAGGTCTTGGCCGCGAACGTCCGGCCCAGCAGGAACAGGAACGCGATCAGCCCGCCTGACACATGCAGCCCGTGGAAGCCGGTGGTCAGGAAGAACACGGAGCCGTAGTTGCTGGACGAGATCGTGACGTCCTGCTTGCGGATCAGGTCCAGGTACTCGTAGCCCTGGCCGCTCACGAAGTACAGGCCCATCAGGAACGACAGCACGTACCACTCGCGCAGGCCCCACTTGGCCACGTTCCACAGCGGCCCGATCCGGCGCACCTGGCCGCGCTCCACGGCGAACACGCCGAGCTGGCAGGTGACGCTGGACAGCAGCAGCACGACTGTGTTGGTCGTGGCCAGGGGCAGGTCCAGGTGGGCCATCGGCCACGCCTTGCCCAGTCCCTTGTCGACCGCGCGGATCGTGAAGTACATGGCAAAAAGGCCCGCGAAGAACATGAGCTCCGAGGACAACCAGACAATTGTCCCCACGCTGACGAGGCTGGGCCGGCTCGCGGTCGTGCGCGGAGTCACCTCGGTAGTTGCTGTCGCCACGGGGACATTATTACGACACCGCGTAGGCCTTCGCGCCCCGACCCCCCGGGTTCCTCGCGGGTCGGTAGCATCCAGTTCCATGAAGGTCGTTGTGTATAGCCACGATGCGGACATTCGCGCCCGTATCCGCCTGGCCATCGGACGCCGCCCGGCCCCGGACGTGCCCGAGGCCGAGGTTGTCGAGGTGGCCACTCACCCGGCGCTGATGCGCCTGCTGGACGCCGGCGGCGCCGACGTCATGGTCCTGGACGGCGAGGCCCAGCCGGCCGGCGGCATGGGCGTGTGCCGCCAGGCCAAGGACGAGGTCTACGACTGCCCGCCGGTCCTGCTGGTCGTCGGCCGGGTCGACGACGGCTGGCTGGCCACCTGGTCGCAGGCCGACGCGGTGGTCAGCCACCCGATCGACCCGGCCGCGCTGGCCCGGGCGCTGGCCGGCCTGATGCGCCAGCGGGCCGCGGACGCGGGCGCCGCCGCGGCCCGGGGCTGACCGGCCGGCCCGGTGGACCCCCGTACCAGCTGGCCCGCGCTGATCGGCGCGCTGCTGCGCGGCGAGACGCTGACCGCCGAGGAGAGCGCCTGGGCCATGGGCGAGGTCATGGACGGCGCGGCCACGCCGGTCCAGATCGCCGGCTTCGCGGTGGCGCTGCGGGCCAAGGGCGAGACCGTGGCCGAGATCAGCGGCCTGGCCCGGGCCATGCTCGACCACGCCACCCCGCTCACCGTGCCCGGCCCGGTCACCGACCTGGTCGGGACCGGCGGGGACGGCGCCGGCACGGTCAACATCTCCACCATGGGCATGATCACCGCCGGGGCGGCCGGCGCCCGGATGGTCAAGCACGGCAACCGGGCCGCATCATCCCAGTGCGGGACGGCCGACGTGCTGGAGGCGCTGGGCGTGGTCATCGACCTGCCCCCGGCGGCCACCGCCGCGCTGGTGGACGAGGTCGGCGTGGCGTTCCTGTTCGCCCCGCTGTATCACCCCGGCTTCCGGCACGCCTCCGGGCCGCGCCGCGAGCTGGGCGTGCCGACGGCGTTCAACTTCCTCGGGCCGCTGACCAACCCGGCCCGGCCGGCCGCGCTGGCGGTCGGCGTGATGGACCCCCGGATGGGGCCGGTGCTGGCCGGGGTGCTGGCCGGGCGGGGTAACTCGGCCCTGGTCTTCCACGGCGACGACGGGCTGGACGAGCTGACCACGACCGGGTGCTCGACCGTCTGGGTGGTGCACGGCGGGACCGTCAGCACGGTCCGGCTCGATCCGGCCGACCTGGGCATTCCCCGGTCCGTGCCGGGCGACCTGGCCGGCGGCGACGCCGCCCGCAACGCCGAGGTGGCCCGGGCCTACCTGGGCGGCACGCCAGGGCCGGTGCGGGACACGGTGGTGCTGAACGCGGCCGCCGCGCTGGCCGCCGAGGCCGGGGTGCCCCGCCCGGAGGACCTGGTCCCGGCCCTGGCCAGGAGCTACGCCCGGGCCGCCGCCGCGGTCGACTCCGGCGCCGCCGCGGACCTGCTGGTCCGCTGGGCGGCGGCCAGCCGGCGGCTGGCCCGCTAGCCCGCTAGCTCATGCCGATGGAGAATGCCGCCTCCAGGTCGTGCCGGGAGTAGGTCCGGAACGCGATGTGGGTCTCGGTGTGGGTGACGCCGTCGACCTTGTTCAGGGTGGCCGGGATGACGTCGCCCAGTTCCTCGTGGGCGCGCACCCGGACGATGGCCACCAGGTCGAACTCGCCGGTCACGGAGTACACCTCGGTGACCGACGCAAGCTGCGCGATGGCCTCGGCCGTCTCCGGAATACGCGCGACGTCAGCCTTGATCAGGACGATAGCGGTGACCACGGTCGCCTCCTGGGCCTGCCGGGAGCCCGCGCCCCGGCAGCGCCAGTAGCGTACTGCGGGTGATCAGGCCGCCGCGGCGGACGGGCCGGCCGCCGCGGCGGCGGACGGGCGCACCGCGGGCCGGACGGCGGCGGCCGTGCCCAGCAGGCCGAGCAGCACGTCGGCGGTGGCCCGGGCGTCGGCCAGCGCCCGGTGGCACGGCTCGGTGGCGGCGGCGAAGTAGCCCGCCAGCGTGGCCAGCTTGCAGTCGGGCACCTGGTCCGGGCCGAGCAGCAGCCGGGCCAGCACGGCGGTGTCGAGGACGGCGGCGCGGGGCCAGTCCAGGCCCGCCGCCCGGCACGCGCCGGTCAGGAACCCGAGGTCGAATGGGGCGTTATGGGCGACCAGAACGGCGCCGCGGGCAAAGGCCAGGAACGCGCGCAGCGCCTCGGCCGGCGGCGGCGCCGGGCCGACCATCGCGTCGGTGATGCCGGTGAGCTCGGTGATGCCGGGCGGGATCGGCCCGGCCGGGTTGACCAGGGAGAAGAACTCGCCGGTGAGCCTGGCCGCCACCGATGCGGCCACCACTGAGCGGACCACCACCGAGCCGGCCACCACTGCCGGCCACCAGCTGGCCACCACTGAGCCGGACCGCGCCGATCTCAATGATGACGGACTCGGCCGGGACCAGGCCGGTGGTCTCCACGTCGACCACCACGAGGTCCGCGCCGGCCGGGAGGCCCGCTGGAGGCCTGCTGTCATCCCGTGGTCCGCTCATGCCGTTTACGTTAAAGCGCGGCACCGACAGTCCTGCCGGGACGCGCCAGGACGCGCCAGGACGGGAGCCCGGGACCGGAGTGACGAGGCTTTCGTAATGGCATTGTTATGCCGTCGCGATGGTGCCGCCGATTCAGCAGACTTCGCGAACCGGTTGAATCCTCCGTTGCCGGTTCACTAGTGTCAGGCAGCAAGCCGCATCGCTCACCAGCTGCCAGCGCGGCAGCGGCAGGCGGCTGCTGCCGCCGGGTCACGGTTTCCGGCGGCTGAGGGAGCGTGTCGCCCAGGTGCATATGCCGATCCGGTACCGGAGCATGGCGGTCGTCGTGGCCGCACTGGCATCGGCCGGGCTGCTGGCCGCCAGCAGCCCGGCGGGAGCAGCCCCGGCGCCCACGGTGGGCCAGGTCCAGGCGAAGCTCGGCAAGCTGAACACCCAGGCCCGGGTCCTGGACGAGAAGCTCGACGCGGCCCAGCAGCAGCTGCAGTCGGCCAACCAGCGGCTGGCCGCGGTGAACAGCCAGGTCAAGAACTTCACCAGCCAGCTGGACGCGATGCGCGCCCAGATCGGGCAGATCGCCGCCGAGACCTACATGCAGGGCAGCTTCAACTCCTCCATCGAGCTGCTCACGACGGGCACCCCGCAGGCGATCCTGAACCAGTCCTCGATCCTGCAGGAGCTGTCGGCGTCCAATAACGCCGAGATGAGCCAGTTCCTGGTGGCCGCGCGGCGGCTAGAGGGCAGCCAGCAGGCGGCCCAGCACACCCAGCAGGGCATCGCCGCCCTGCAGAAGAGCCTGTCCGGGCAGAAGCAGACGCTGAACAAGCTGATCAGCCAGCAGCAGACCCTGCTGGCCCAGCTCACGCCAGGCCCAGCAGACCGGCCTCGGCCCCGGCGGCGGCGGGTCGGCCGGCAACCCGACGCCGGTGAAGTACACCGGCCCGACCGGCACGCAGGCCGACGCCGCGGTGGCGTTCGCCTACGCCCAGCTGGGCTGCCCGTACGTGTTCGGCGGCACCGGGCCGTGCTCCGATGGCTACGACTGCTCGGGGCTGGTCATGAAGGCCTGGGCGGCGGCCGGCATCTCCATCGAGCGCACCAGCGAGGATCAGTGGGCCTCGCTCCCCCACGTCAGCACCAGCAACCTGCAGCCGGGCGACATCCTGGTGTTCGCCGGGGCCAGCCACGTGGGCCTGTACATCGGCGGCGGCGAGCTGATCGACGCCCCGCATACCGGCCTGGACGTGGAGAAGGTCGCGCTGAGCGGCTGGTACGAGTCGAACCTGGACGGTGCGGTGCGGCCCTGACGCCGGGGCCACGGGGTCCGTCTAGGCACGGCGGCCCCGCCTCGCTAGGCTCAGTGTCTCGCGGGTCCGGACCTAGCTCGCACCCAGGAGCGCCATGCGCAGAGTCCTGATCGTCACCAACGACTTCCCGCCCCGGCGGGGCGGCATTCAGTCGTTCGTGCACGCCCTGGCCGCCCGGCTGCCGCAGGACGCGGTCTGCGTCTACGCGCCGGCCTGGGACGGGGCGGCCCGGTTCGACGCCCGGCAGCCGTTCCCGGTGGTGCGGCACCGCACCTCGCTGATGCTGCCGGTGCCCACCGTCGCCGGCGCGCGGCGGCGATCCTGCGCCGCTACGACTGTGACACCGTGCTGTTCGGCGCGGCCGCGCCGCTCGGCCTGCTGGCCCCGGCGCTGCGCCGGGCGGGTGCCCGGCGGATCGTGGCCCTGACCCACGGCCACGAGGCGGGCTGGGCCGCGCTGCCCGGTGCCCGCGGGCTGCTGCGGCGCATCGGCGACGAGGTCGACGTCATGACCTACCTGGGCGAGTACTTCCGGCTCCGGCTGTCGTCGGCGCTGTCCCCGCAGGCGGCGGCCCGGATGGTCCGGCTGGCCCCCGGCGTGGACACCGACGCCTTCCGGCCCGGCGCGGGCGGGGCGGCGATCCGGCAGCGGCACGGCATCGGCCGGGGCCGCCCGGTGACCCTGTGCGTGTCCCGGATGGTGCCCCGCAAGGGCCAGGACACCCTGCTGCGGGCCTGGCCCCGGGTGCGGGACGAGGTCGGCGGCGACCCGCTGCTGATGCTGGTCGGCGACGGCCCGTACCGGGCCGAGCTCGGCCGGCTGGCGGACCGCCTGGGGCTGAACGACTCGGTGCTGTTCACCGGGCCGGTGCCGCCCAAGGAACTGCCGGCCTACTACGACGCCGCCAACGTGTTCTCGATGCCGTGCCGGACCCGGCGCCGCGGACTGGACGTGGAGGGCCTGGGCATCGTCTACCTGGAGGCGTCGGCCACCGGCCTGCCGGTGGTGGGCGGCAACTCCGGGGGTGCCCCGGACGCCATCGTGGAGGGCGAGACCGGCTACGTGGTCCCCGGCGAGGACGCCCAGATGCTGGCCGGGCGCCTGATCGAGCTGCTGGGCGACCCCGCCGGGGCGGCCGCGATGGGCGAGAAGGGCCAGGCCTGGGTGGACAGCGAGTGGCGATGGACCCTGGTCGCCGACCGCTTCCGGGCGATCCTGGAGGGGTTAGCCGACGAGGATCGCCCGGGTCCCGGCTAGCTAGTGGGCGTAGTGCCCGCGGTAGTACTCGAAAACGAACCCGGTCATGCTCAGCAGCACGGCCAGCGCGCCGATCAGGAATAGCCACCAGCCGATGGCGACCCCGACCGTGGCCAGCGCGGCGGCCAGGCCGACGAACAGCGGCCACCAGCTGTGCGGGCTGAAGAAGCCCAGCTCGCCGGTGCCCTCGACGATCTCGCCTTCCGGGTTGTCCTCCGGCCGGTCCGGAGCCGGCGGCCGGTGAACAGGACGTAGAAGCCGGTCAGGAAGGCCAGCCCGACCGCCACCGCCAGTGCCGTGGTGCCCGTCGGATCATGCGAGAAGGTCCAGTAGACCAGGTCGGCGGCGCCGAAGAAGGCGGCGCAGCCCAGGAACAGGTAGGCCTCGACTTTCACGCGCCTTCTCCGATCGCGCTCTGGACCCGCTCCAGCTCGCGGTCGCGGCCGGATCGGATATGCGGGTAGTGCAGGTCGAACGCCGGGCGCTCGGACCTGATCCGCGGGATAGAGGTGAAGTTGTGCCGGGGTGGCGGGCAGGACGTCGCCCACTCCAGGGAGTTGGCGAAGCCCCACGGGTCATCGGCGGTGACGTTCTCCGCGTGCTTATGCGTCCAGTAGATGTTGTAGATGAAGACCAGCGTCGACGCGCCCAGGATGAACGACCCGATCGAGGAGATGTCGTTCAGCGTGGTGGCCAGGTGGGGCAGGAACGGGTAGTTGGCGACGCGAC
>CAVSUF010000010.1:0-96571 GCA_963731085.1 uncultured Actinomycetota bacterium | reverse complement strand
GTGGAGCTTAGGGGATTCGAACCCCTGACCTCTTGCATGCCATCAGCAGGCAGGACATCCACCCAAGTCCATCGCCGCAGGTCACCGTCCCAGGTCGTACTGGGCTGGTCCGCCAGGTCCAGGCCGGTTGCTGTACTTTCGCTGCTGTGCTGAGCAGCACGTGTCCAGGACCCCACCGGGCACACCTTGGAAGGGGCATTGCGGCTGCGGCCATCGGCCCGCTCGTGTCAGCGTGCTGCCACTGTCATCTCTCATAGATCTGGCTGCGGTGTCCGGCCTCGACCACCAGGACCATAAGCTCGCGCTCGTCGACGGTATAGAGCACCCGGTAATCACCCACCCGGATCCGCAGGACCCCGTGAGCGCCAATGATCATCTTCGCGCCATCCGGTCGCGGATCCGCCGCCAGCGCATCCACCGCGGCACCTATCCGGCGGCGCACCGGCTTGTCCAGGGCCAGGAACGCCTTACGGGCACGCGGCCGCCACTCAATCCGGTACACCAGCGGCTACAGGCCGGCCTCGGCCCTGACCTGCTCCCACGGAACCGACTCCCCCGGCTCCGCCAGCGACGCCCGCGCCGCCGCCGCATCTGCCAGATCCTCCAGGAGCTCCCGCGAGTCGGCCTCGCTCATGCCCTCCAGCGCCTCGGCGAACTCCGCCGGGACGATCGCCGCCAGCCGCTCCCCGCGCTCAGTCAGGTACACCACATGCCCGCGGGCAGCATCACGCGCCGCGCCGGCCATGCCCGGCGCCCCGTCTACCGGCAGCTCACTCATGACCACAGGCTACCCCCTGACGACGAGGACCTCCGGCGCCGAGCAAGCTGCCGCTACCGCGGATTGCCCAGGTCTTGTGCAGCGCCTGGCTCCACCCGTTTCGGGTGCCCGAGCGCCGCGACCGGCTCGTCATGCAACTGCCCGGCCGAGTGGCCGTCCTCCCTATTCGTCGTCTTCGTCAACCTGGTCATCGGCGGCATTGTCGTCATCGACCGGGTCCAGGTCACGCTGGTCGACGTACTGCTGCCACAGGTCGTGAAGTGAGCGCTTGCTCCTCGGGTCAAGGAGCCAGAAGTGCCACCCGTTCTCGTTCGTCCCGGAGACGGCACGCGAGGCCCCGGGCGGCGACGAGTAGCGGGTGCCTGACACGTCGAGGGTCCCGTCTGGCAGGACGGTCGCTGTCAGGTGAGCAAGCCGCCGCCGCCGCGCGTACAAGGTGGCGCCCTCCGCGAGGAGTCCCGCGGCCACGACATCAGCCGGCTCGACCCTGCGCTCAGGGCGTCGCTCGATCGGCTGGACCCGGGACTGATGTCCCTGCGGGACAGGCCACACCTGAAGGATGGCATCGATCAGCTACGGTCGCGTATCTGATCCTCATCCCAGCCACTGGCTGCCCGGGCGAGAAGCTGCCGGTTGAGCAGGAGGACGTCATGACTGTCAAGGGCGGCGCGCTTGCCATCCGGGCCGAGCCACGGGCCGTTGGACACCTTGCTGTTCAGCCTGCCGGTGAGCAGGGTGAGGTTACCGATCGAGTCAATCAGCGAATCCCGCTCGGTGCCCGGCTGTCCCGGCGGCAGCGGCCAGCGGGCCTGCCAGCGTCGGGGCATGACGTGCTCGATCGCGTAGCTGCCGCGCGCGACGCGTTCCCCGCCCAGCCCTGCCGCCGGGCCCCGCCAGCCGCGCTCGTGATCCTCGACAGCTTCCAGCACCATCCGCAGCCGGGCCGGGACAGCCGCCGGTACGCAGACAAGACCCGTAGTTCAGCCCGCAACTCGCCGTCGTCGGGCCAGTACCAGTTAGTGCCGGGCTGCTGCCTCAGCCGGTCCTCTATGACATCCCCGGCGAGGTGGCGCCCGGACTTGCGGACGTGCGTGATCAGCTCAGCGAAGATCTGCGTGTAGGACTTGGTGATTGCCCGTACCAGCATCCGGCGGACCAGCCAACTCTCCACGGCTTCCAGCGCCTTGATGACCTGCTCACCGGGGATCGGCTTCTCGTCCGGGTCGAGCAGGAACAAGACCAGGGGCTTGACGGCCTCGCTTTCCATGACACTCGTCCGGTAGGCGAACAGCCCCAGTCGGTCAACCGGGCCGGTGAGCTGCCCTGCCGCGCTCACGAAACCCCGGTACACCTGGCCCGCCCGGTAGAGCTGGCCGGTGAGCTCGATCATCGTGACGCCGCTTTCGAAATCAGCGTGCGCCTTGAACCTGTGAAATACCTCACGTGCGAGGATCTCCTCGCCGGTCTTGGCGATGAGCCAGTGATTGAGGAACATCGCCGACCGCTGATGACGCAGGCGGCCTGCGCTGATCTCCGTCTCCCAGAACCCCGTCTCGAATTCCTTCCAGTGCTCCTCGTATGCTGCCTCGACGTCAACTCCGGACTCGGTAAGCCGCTGGAAGATGAAGTTCTTCATCAGATCCGCAGCGGTAAGCTGGGCACCCCGCGCGTTGAGCGTCTCGAAAATCTCCTGGGCGTTCTCATCAGCAGTCAGGTCGATGGCCACCATCTGCATCAGCTCGCGGACGGCCCGCTCGATCGCGCCGCCGCGCCCCTGAACATCATGGGGATCGGCAGTCAGCCACTCGCACGACCGGGCCGCGAAGTACTGATGCGCCTGGACCAGCCGCGCAGCCTTGAGCTCGATCGCGTCATAAGCCAGCGGGCGGATCCGCAGCCATCACCGCGTTGAACGCAGGCCGGTCCCGGTTCGTCGGCCACACCTTGAACCTGTCCTCCGGGCGCTCCCAGAACGCCTCCGGATTCACGACAAGAGTCCGGATGCGCATGGCAGGCTGGTCAGCACCCACCTTGAGCAACTCAGCCTGCAGCGCGTCGAGCAGAAGCTGCAACGTCGTCAGCCGCTGCTGCCCGTCGATGATCGTCCGCTCCTGCATCGTCCCGACCGGGTTCTGCACCTGCTGCAGGACGACCGCGCCAAGGAAGTGCGGATGATGCCGGGCGCCAGGATCATCCAGCAGGCGACGGGCGACTCGCAGGACATCACTCCACAGCGGCTCCCACTGATCGCCCTCATTCCAGACATACGGCCGCTGGAACAGCCGAACAATCAGCCGCTGAGGCTGCATGAACACCATCTGAGGCGTGCGAACCTGCGTCTCCATGCCCTACCGTCACACCCCGTCACCAGCTGCTCAGACCCGAACAAACACCGGCACGGACCCAACGGCAGCATGGCAGCCATCTCCTACTTCGTCGCCTACATCATGACGCGTAGGGCTCACCGAGCGCAGCGCCCATCGGCGGCGATCCGCTGCCTGGCCTCGTCGATCAGAGTCTGGCCGTTTCGCCATATTCGCGGCCGAATCTTCATCGCCAAGGTCACGGTCACCGGATTAATCTGCGGATCCAGGCTTCGGGCCCATGACGGACAGCTTCTCTTCGATGGAAAGCAGCGTGTCCAGGATGGCCATCTGCAGAACGATCTGACCGTAAGGTTCCCAGCCGCCACCCATCAACGAAGTGACCGCCAGCCTGTCAGAATCGAACGGCTTAGCGTACTTGCCGTTCGCCTTCTTGAACATCCCCAGGATCTCACGACGCTTTTCGGGCGTTGACATCGACATTTCGGTCCCTTGCATATCAGCCAGTGCGTTCTGTCACGGATTGGACGCGGCAGACCCAATCAAGGTTTACCGTGCCCGACCGCCGATGTTGTGAAATTTGGCCTGTGCGGGGCATCTATGACCAAACCGAACAGCTCGGTACCCAGCCGCCATGCCGTCTTGGCCGAGCGGTACTGGCGTACAGCGCGGCCAGCCACGAAAGATACCGATCCGCCAGCCGGTAACGAACCTGGCCAGAACCCGACGCGGCCCACAAGACGGTGGAAACCTGCCCATTTCGACACCACCCCGCCTGTGACGTCAGAGCACGGCCTAACGCGAATTACTGTGTAATAAGCGATCTGTCCCTGGCGACAAATATGCAGTTAGCCATCGTGCTGCGCCTGGAGTGACCGAATCTCGGTCTGGCCGCGCAGCTGACCGCGGATCGCCGCCCCGGCCCCGACCGCGGCCACCATCGCACCCTCCGGCTGATGCCGCTCCTTCCCGGCGTGGTCATCGCCCCTGCGCTGGCAGCGTTCAGACGATTTCCACGCCGATGGCGGTTCTCGTATGGGCTGCCCGGCGCTTTGGGCCAATGACATTAAGTTAAGCTGGGGATAGGCATCAGCCAGAAGACGATCCTGGTCAGCGGGGTCAGCCTGGCGGTCTCGCCGGGTTTGCAGGTCTTGTACCGGCCGCCGGGGCGCCTGGTCTTGCGCTCGTAGCGGCGTCCGGGCCGGGAGGGGACCTGGTTGCGGTGGAAGGTGATCTCGAAGGCGAGGTCGGCGGCGAGGTCGCCGGGGCGCTCAGGGGGAAAAGCATCCGGAGTCGCTGATGCGGCTGCGGATGGCGTCGCGGGCGCGGGTGAGGGAGATGCGGGCGGGGCCGATCCCGGCGTCGCCGGCGGCGTGGCTGATCAGGGTGCGGATGGCCTGGTAGCAGCAGAGCATGGCGTAGATCTCCTGGCGGATCATCGGCGGGGACTTCGACCGCAGCACCACCGCCGCGCCGCCGCGCAGGGAGGTCCCCGGCTCGCCGGAGCAGGTTTCCGGCTGCCAGCGGGATGCGCAGGCGCCGGCGGCCTGCTCGCAGGTCAGCAGGCCGGGGTCGAGGATGTCGGTGACCAGGGTGAAGGTCTCCGAGACCTCGGTGCCGTCCTCGGATGTCACCGTGTACTCGATGACGCGGACGGTGATGCCGGGGATGTCTTTCGGGTCTGCGCCCTTGCGGCGCATGCGACGGGAGGCGGCCGGGCCGGCGATCCGTGACAGCCAGGTCCCGTCGGCAAGTACCTCCAGCACCGGCAGATCCCCGTCAGGCTTTACCCGCCACAGCACGTGCGCCCTGGTGGCGATCACGTCGGCGAGCAGGCCGCGGGACAGGAAGTTCCGGTCAGCCAGCAGCAGGTCACCGGGCGCGAGCTTGCCCGGCAGCTGGCGGGCCGGCGGCTGCTCCCCGGCGGCCAGGCCCGAGGTGGCCGCGCCCGGCACCGCCCGGGTCCCGCACTCCCCGGGTCCCGCCACGCGGATCTGCGGGAACGGGCCGCGCCCGCCGTCATTGCCCGGATAGCCGAACTCCGTCCCGTTCTCCTCGTTATCAGGCAGGCCAGGGCACATCCCGTCGATGGCCGCCGGGCGCATCCCCGCTGCGAGCGCCGATTCCTGATCCTGCCCGGCCAGCGGCCCGGCGGTCTCCTCCAGCAGCCGCTCCATCACCCGCCAGCCCAGCCGCTGGCGCGCGTAAGTAATCGCCGCCGGGCTCGGCTGCATCCCCGGATCCGGGCGCGCACGGAACCGCCTCGCCCAGTCCAGGCCCGCGACCAGCTTGTTCCATACCTCGCCGTAACCAGACTGGAAGAACACCACCATCGCCAGCAGGTAGTACACGACGACCCGCGCCGGCAAGGGTGCGCGTGCGCTGCTCGCGCACGCCCGCCTGCTCAACGACCCGGTCCGCCAGTTCCGGGGTAAACACCCTCGCCAGCACCCCTATCCCGATCCGGTCCGCCAGCCGGTCAGGGACACGGCAAAGTCGTGAATTAAGGTCGTGACCTGCGATGTCGTAACGGCGGATGACTCGTCCGGCGTGTCCGCGGGCGGCGGACGGGCCCGGGCGGAACGATGGAAGTTCTCTAGGCTCACCATCGCCTGCCATGAGGGACGCCGTCCTCCGATGACATCTTCGCCCATGCTGGCTGCCCGCTGCCAGTACCTTCTCGAGCTCCTTGCCCAGGTCTCGGACCCACGGAAGAGGCGCGGCCGACGGCACGTGCTGGCGGGACTGCTCGCCGTCGGGATCTCGGCGGTGACCGCGGGCTCGAGGTCGTTCGCAGTGATCGGGCAGTGGGCCGCCGACGCCGGCCGGGAAGTACTGGCCGCGCTGGGAGCGGACCGCGGCCCTGCAGAGGAGTCCACCTACCGGCGCGCGTTCGCCCTGGCCGCCGTCGGCCTGCCCGGCCAGGTTCCCGGGGCCTGGCTGTATACCAGGGCCGCGCAGGCCGGCGGCCGGATGGTCATCGAGATCGACGGCAAGGCCGTCCGCGGCGCGAAGAGCAAAGACGGGAAGGCACCGCACCTGGTCGCGGCCCTGGCGCACGGTATCGGCGCGGTCCTCGGCCAGGTCGCCGCGGATGCGAAGTCAAACGAGATCCCCGCCGTGCGGGAGCTGCTCAAGGCGTTCGTCGACCTGGCAGGCGCAGTCATCACGATCGACGCGATGTACACCCAGCATGACACCGCGCGGGCCATCCTCGCCCGGCACGCGGACTACCTGATGACCGTCAAGGCCAACATGTCGGCCCTGTACCGGCAGCTCAAGAAGCTGCCCCGAGCCGAGATCCCCGCCATCCCCTCCGTAACCGCCGACCATGGCCGGCGGGCCCGCCGCCCATCAAGGCCGCACTGGCCCCGGCCTGGACCGGGTTCTCCGGAGCCGCCCAGGTCGCGCAGCTGCGCCGCACCCTCACGGGAACCGCAGCAAGACCGTCGAGGTCGTGTACCTGATCACCAGCGACCGCGACGCCAGTCCCGCCACCCTGGCTGCATGGGTCCGCGGCCACTGGCACATCGAGAACAAGCTCCACTGGGTCCGCGACGTCACCTACCAGGAAGACAACTCCCTGGCTAGGACCGGGAATGCGCCCCGCGTCATGGCAACGCTGCGCAGCCTGGCCATCAGCCTCCTGCGCCTGGACGGCACGCCAACATCGCCGCCGCCAACCTCCACCACGCCCGCGACCCGCAACCCGCTAAAGCTGCTTCAGGCTGCATTATCACCGGCCACTACCTGCTGCCCTGGTCTCGCCACGCAGGCGATCTTACACCGCTGTAAGCCTAACTTAACGCCATTGGGGCATGTCCCCGCCCGCTACCAAGCTCATTCTCCGAATCCGCGGCAATTGCCTCCGGCGACGGGCAGGGTCCGCCGCCGGAGGCAATTCAGCTAGCTGAGGTTTGACTGTGGCCAGGTGAACCACTCGAAGTGGTTTGTGTTGTTGCATGCTGCGTAGATAGCCGAAGCCTGGGTATTGTTGTACATGCACTGGCCGTTGTTCTGGTTCCTGAACTCCCAGATAATGGCGCCGGCGCTTGTGCCCTCTTTGATGGCAGTCCACCGGTCATACACTTGCCCGTTGCCACCGCACGCCCTGTCCAGGTCGATGACGTTTGAATTGGGGTCGGCCGCAAAGCAGCCGACCGGGAAAACGCCGGAGTCGAGGGAGGTGTCGGTGCCCATCTCGAACTCGCCATTGGCGACGCCGTCATTGCAGACGTCCAAACTGCCGTTGGTAAGGAACGTAAGGTCGATTTGGTCCAAGCCAACGCTGCTTCTGCCATTCCCCTGGTCGTGCATTACGCCGCAGCCATGTTGAGTAGCTGCGGGGAGCGCGGGAGAGGATGGCCGGGCTGCTGCGGCGTTTGCTGCGGCCGGGATGGCGAGTGCGAATGCCAAGACCAGGCCGCCGGTCAGGGCGGTGAGCTTGCGATGCATGGCCTGTCCTTTCTGCCGTCCGGCTCGCGAGCGCTGGGGCGCGTCATAAAGCTCATTCTCCGAGTCCGTGACTGGCAAACTGAGTCTCGTAAATCGCCACTCTCGTGTCAATGAAGATTAGCTATTCCGGCCTAAGCTGCACCTAATCCGCGCCTAATCCGCGTTTAAGCTGCTGTCGAATATGGCCATTTTGTATGGTCGGCGCACCCCTGCCGGGCGCGCGCCCCAGCGCAGCGCCAATGGCATTAAGTTAAAGCGGGGACGGGCATCAGCCAGAAGACGATCGTGCTCAGCGGGGTCAGCCGGGCAGTCTGGCCGGGCCTGCGGTCTTGTACCGGCCGCCGGGGCGCTTGGTCTTGCGGTCGTAGCGGCGGCCGGGCCGTTCGGGGACCAGGTTGCGCGGGCAGGTGATCTCGAAGGCGAGGTCCTCGGTGCTCTGGGTCAGGCCGTCAGGGGGAAAAGCATCCGGAGTCGCTGATGCGGCTGGGGATTCCGTCGCGGGCGCGGGTGAAGGAGATCCGGGCGGGATCTAGGCCGGCGTCGCTGGCGGCGTGGCTGATCAGGGTGCGGATGGCCTGGTAGCAGCAGAGCATGGCGTAGATCTCCTGGCGGATCATCGGCGGGGACTTCGACCGCAGGACCACCGCCGCGCCGCCGCGGATGGAGGTCTTCAGCTCGTCGAAGCATGTTTCCAGCTGCCAGCGGCAGGCGTAGGCAGCTGCGGCCTGCTGCGGTGACACCAGGGCGGGATCGAGGATGTCGGTGACCAGGGTGAAGGTCTCGGATGTCTCGCTGCCGTCTTCGGAGGTGACTGAGTACTCGATGACCCGCACCGGGATGCCGGGGATGTCACCGCCGGAGCCGCCTTTGCGGCGCATCCGGCGGGAGGCGTCCGGGTCGGCGATGCGTGACAGCCAGGTCCCGTCGGCCAGCACCTCCAGCACCGGCAGGTCCACGTCGCTTTTCGCCCGCCACAGGACGTGCATGCCGGCGGCGAGCACGTCTTCGAGCAGGCCGTGGGACAGGAAGTTGCGGTCGGCTGCCAGCAGGTCGCCGCGCTCGAGCTTGCCCAGGAGCTGGCGGGTCAGCGGCTGCTCCCCGGTCGCCAGGCCCGAGGTGGCCGCGCCCAGTACCGACCGGGTCCCGCATTCACCCAGGCCGACGACGCGGAGCTGCGGGAACGGCCCGCGGCCGGCGTCGTTGGACGGGTAGCCGAACTCGGCGGCGTTCTGCGGCGTGTCCGGCAGGTCCAGGCACATCCCGTCCACGGCCACCAGCCGCATCCCGGAGACGAACGCGCGCTCTTGCTCCTGCCCGGCCAGCGGCCCGGCGACCTCCTCCATCAGCCGCTGCATCACCTGCCAGCCCAGCCGCTGCCGCGCATACGTCACCGCAGCCGCCGTCGGCTGCATCCCCAGCGACATCCGCACCCGGAACCGCCTGGCCCAGTCCAGGCCCGTGACCAGCTTGTTCCACACCTCCGTGTAACTGGAGTTGAAGAACAGCACCATCGCCAGCAGGTAATACACCACCACCCGCGCCGGCAGCGTACGCGTGCGCTGCTCGCGCACGCCCGCCTCCTCGACGACCCGGTCGACCAGCTCCGGGGTGAACACCGCCGCCAGGACGCCGATCCCGATCCGGTCCGCGAGCCGGTCCCCGGCTACCACCTGCTGCCCTGGTCTCGCCACCAGGCGACCTTACACCGATTTATGCCTAACTTAACGCCATTGCGCTTTGGGCGCGCATCAACACGCTGCGCCGACACCTGCCCTTTATCGGTTGACGCCCTCCCGGCGCGGGCGCGGCCGCTAACGCAGTCGGATGCGCCAAGGACCCAGCCGCGCCCTGCCGCCCGCCAGGGAGCGGCCAACTCCGGCAGCCGACGTCGGTCTCGGTGCCCGCGAAGCGACTGACCTGTTGCACGGGCGGCAAGGGTCACCTCCGAAAGCGCTGATCAGTGCTGCCGGGCGGGAACGCGGCCGCAGCCCGAGCAGCAGTATCCGGCCAGGTCAGCGGACCGACAGGCAAGATTAGTCCGTCATGCCGCAGGGCACGCAGATCCCGGCGATCATGCTTTCGGTAGCCCTGCTGCTGTACTTTGCTGCTGTACTCAGCTCCCGCAGCGGGCTCAGGATTTCGAAAAAATGCTGTGAGCTGTGGAGCTTAGGGGATTCGAACCCCTGACCTCTTGCATGCCATGCAAGCGCTCTACCAACTGAGCTAAAGCCCCGCGGGTGTGCGCGCCGCCTGCTTGGCAGCAGCGCCACGCCAGTGTACAAGAAACCGGTCAGTCCTCGCGCCGCCCGCCGTCTTCCGGCAGAGCCGCCCCGTCTACCTCCGGTTCGGCCTCCACGGCCACGTCTGCCGCCGCGTCCGCGACTGGCTCCGGGAGGCTGCCGACGTTGTGCTCCAGCAGGCGCCACTTGCCGTCCCGGCGGCCCAGTACCGCCCAGCGGCAGTTCCCGAGCGCGCCCAGCATCCGGACGCCGTCGGGGATGCCCAGGACGCGGGACATGCCCATGCCGAGGCAGCCGCCGTGGGCCACGATGACGGTGACCGAGCCGCCGGGGGCGGCGTCGGCGATCCGCACCAGGGCGGCGCTGGCGCGGTCGGCGACCTGGGCGCCGGACTCGCCGCCGGGCGGGGACCAGGCGGACGGGGCGGTGGTCCAGGTGACGTAGTCGGGGTAGTTCGCGCGTAGCTCGACGTCCGACTTGCCCTCCCAGTCTCCCCCGGCGCGCTCGCGCAGGTCGGGGTCGGGCTTGACGCTCAGGCCGGTCAGGCGGGCCAGGGCGGCGGCGGTCTGGGTGGCGCGGCTGAGGTCGGAGGAGTAGATGGCGACCGGGCGGAGCGCGGCCAGGTGGCGGGCGGCCCGGGCGGCCTGGTCGTGACCAAGCTCATTCAGCGGGATGTCGAGCTGGCCCTGGAACCGCCGCTCGGCGTTGAACCTGGTCTGGCCGTGCCGCCACAGCACCAGCGTGATGGCGCTCGAGCGGCCCGCCGCCGACCACGGGTCGGACATCGCAGACGGCGCGGTGGTCAGCGCAGACCCCCGCCGCCCTGGCCGGGCTGGCTGCCGTGGTCGGCCGCCCCGGAGGCCCCGACGGGCTCGGGCAGCGGGATCGCCGGGCAGTCCTTCCACAGCCGCTCCAGCGCGTAGTAGACGCGCTCCTCGGCGTGCTGGACGTGGATGACGACGTCAACGTAGTCCAGGAGGACCCAGCGGCGCTCGCTGTCGCCCTCGCGGCGAGCGGGGCGGGCCCCGGCGCGGCGGAGGCGCTCCTCTATCTCGTCGACAACCGAGCGGACCTGGCGGTCGTTGGCGGCGGAGCAGAGCAGGAAGGCGTCGGTGATGACCAACTGCTCGCTGACGTCGTACGCAATGATGTCGGAAGCGAGCTTGTCAGCCGCGGCTGCGGCCGCGATCTCCACGAGCTCGACGGCCCTTTTCGTGGCAGTCACGGGTGCTGGCAGTCCTCCTTGGCTGGACCAGGCTTGCTCTAGGATCTCACGATTGCCTTGGAACAGACATCAGGCTATCTCCCGCCCCCGGCACCCGGCGACTCCTGGCGGGCTCAGCCGCGCCGCGCGGCCAGCACGGCGGAGACCAGCCAGGCGGCGCCGGCCAGGCCGAGGGCGACGAGCAGGGGCAGGCCGGTGAGCCACGGGGCGGCCTGGGTGATGCCGCCGTGGCCGCGCAGCGCGGCGTTGGCCGGGGACACGGTGGTGACCAGGGCGGCGATGACGGCGCCGATGGTGCCGAGCAGGCCGAGGCCGGGATGGCGGACCACCGGCGGGTTGCACAGGGCGCCGACGGCGGAGCCGACCAGGAGGCAGACCAGGGCGGAGACGAGGCCGGCGCCGATGGCCAGGGCGATGGCGCCGGGGTGCCGGGGCCACTGCGAGATGACCAGCTCATAGGCGGCGCCGGCCAGGCCGAGGACGGCGCCGGCGCCGGCGGCGGCGGTCAGGGCGGCCAGGTGGGCGCGGTGCGGGCCGCCGGCCACGGCCACGCAGGCCCGGGCGGCGGGGGGCTCGGCGGTGAGGGCGGAGCGGGTCAGCCAGGCGACGACGGGGACGAGCATGGCGGCGGCCCAGTCCAGGCCCTCGGCCGCCGACTGGCTCCCGCCGTCGCTGACGAACGTGAGCAGGGTGGCGTACAGCAGCAGCGGGCCGACCCAGCGGTGGCCGCGGACCAGGACGGCGGCCTGGTAGCGGATGAGGGCGATCACGGGGCGGGCCGGACGGAGCGGACGCGGGCGGCGTCGTCGGCCAGCAGGCGGCGCAGGACCGCGTCGGAGCAGGCCGCCTCGACGTCGATGCGGAGGCGGTCGCCGGCGGCGCGGGCCGACCGGACGCCGGGCAGGCCGGCGGCGGCCGTCTCGGGCACGCCGGTGACCTCGATGCGCATGAGCGGGACCGCCGCCGGCTCCGGGCCGCGGGGCGGGGCGGGCGCGCCAGGAGCGGGCGAGCCGGGCCGGAGCGGGCGCGGCGGCGGGGGCCAGCCGGCGGCTAGCTGCCAGCGCTCGGCGGGCAGGCCCGCCAGGCGCCGGGCGTCGTGGTCGACGAACACCACGGCCGCGCCGTCGGCCAGGCGGTCGGCCACGGCGTCGTCAAGGACCGCGCGGGCGCCCTCGTCCAGGCCGG
The DNA here is from genome assembly GCA_963731085.1 of uncultured Actinomycetota bacterium. Lineage (GTDB taxonomy): Bacteria > Actinomycetota > Actinomycetes > Streptosporangiales > Streptosporangiaceae > DASUBV01. Next base: position 84,364 of record CAVSUF010000010.1, on the reverse strand, counting down.
TCCACGCCTCGTCCAGGACCAGCAGGCCGGGGCGGGGCAGCAGGGCCTGGGCCACGGCGACCTTCTGGCACATGCCCTTGGACAGGGTCCGCATCGGCGCCCGGGCGTACTCGGCGGCGCCGAGCGGCCGAGGCACTCGTCAATCCGGGCGTCCAGGCCGGGGCCGCGCATGCCGTGTATCCGCCCGAGATGGGCCAGAAATTCCCTGGCGGAGAACGCGAGGCCCGGCGGGAATCTCTCCGGCACGTATCCCGTGCTCGGCCGCGCGGTTACGGTCCCGGCGCTGGGCAGGCACGCACCGGCCAGGACGCGCAGCAGGGTGGACTTGCCGCTGCCGTTGCGGCCCTCCAGCCGGATCAGCCGTCCGGCGGGGATGTCCAGGCTCACGTCCCGGACGATCCACGGCTGCCGCAGCCCGTAGCGCTTGCCGACCGACTCCAGCCGCACCGGCCACCTCCGGCAGCCAGTATCTCAGTCGCCGGTACAGCTTGCGCTTGCTGATGTACTGCACGATCCCGTCCGGGACGAGGTACCAGATCGGGTCGCCGGCCCGGACCCGGTCCCGGCACTCGGTGGAGGAGATGGCCAGGGCCGGGATCTCGATCAGGCTGACGTTCTCCCCCGGCAGCCCGGCCGGCGACAGCTGATGGCCGGGCCGGGTGCAGCCGACGAAGTGGGCCAGCTTGAACAGCTCGTCGGCGTCGCGCCAGCTCGATCATGCGGGTCAGGGCGTCGGCGCCGGTGATGAAGAACAGCTCGGCGTCGGGGCCGCGCTCGGTGCGCAGGTCGCGCAGGGTGTCGATGGTGTAGGTCTCGCCGGGCCGGTCGATGTCGACCCGGCTGACCGAGAACCGCGGGTTGGACGCGGTGGCGATGACGGTCATCAGGTACCGGTCCTCGGCGTGCCGACACGTCCCGGCCGTGCTTCTGCCAGGGCTGGCCGGTCGGCACGAAGATGACCTCGTCCAGGGCGAACACGTGCGCGGCCTCGCTGGCCGCGACCAGGTGGCCGTGGTGGATGGGGTCGAACGTGCCGCCCATGACGCCGATCCGGGGGCAGGGCGTGTCCCCGGCGATGGTCCCGCCGCTCACGGCGCCCCGCCGGTCAGGCACCCCATACCGGTCATGAGCCGACTGTAGATGGCCGCCGTTACCAGGCGTACGTGACCCCGGTGAGTTGCTCGGATACGGTCCAGAGCCGCTGGGCCGCAGGCGGCGTCGCGGGACCGGCCGTTGGAGCGGACCCGGCGGGGCGGGCCGGTGAACTCGCCGAAGCCGGCCGGGCCGTAGTAGTCGCCGCCGGCTGCCGCCGGGTCGGTGGCGGCCCGGACGGTGGGCAGCGCGCCCATGCTGGCGCCCTGGCTGGGCACCAGCCGGGAGCCCGCCTGGGCGAAGGCCGGGAGGTGGCGGACCAGTGCGGTGTCGGCGGTGCCGGGATGGGCGGCGACGGCGATGGTGTCGTCGCTGGCGGCGGTCAGGCGGCGCTGGAGTTCATAGGTGAAAAGCAGGTTGGCTAGCTTGGACTGGGAGTACGCGCCCGCGCGCCGGTACCGGCGCTCCCACTGAAGGTCATCGAAGTGAATGCGGCCGACCTTGTGCCCGTTGCTGCTGATGGTGACCACCCGGGAGCCGGGCACGGGCAGCAGGCTGGGCAGGACCAGGCCGGTCAGCGCGAAGTGGCCCAGGTGGTTGGTGCCGAACTGAAGCTCGAACCCGTCGGCGGTGCGCTGGTGCGGCGTCATCATCACGCCGGCGTTGTTGATCAGCAGGTCGAGGCGGGGGTAGCGGGTCCGGATCTCGGCGGCGGCGGCCCGGATGGACTCCAGCGAGGACAGGTCCAGCGGCAGCGTCTCGACCTTGGCCCCGGCCATGGTGGCGGTGATGTCGGCGGCGGCCGCGGCGGCCCGGGCCTCGTCCCGGCAGGCCAGCACGACCTGCGCGCCCCGGCCGGCCAGGTAGCGGGCCGCTTCCAGGCCGATGCCGGAGTTGCCCCCGGTGACGACCGCGATCCGGCCGGACTGGTCGGGGATGTCGGCGGTGCCCCACGCCCGGCTGTCCGCCGCGCTCCCCTGGCCCGCCGTGTTCTGCTGGCTCATCCCTGCTCCTCAGGCTGCCGATGATCATGGGCGGCCAGGTCTGGCTGGTCATGGCCAGTATTATCGGAATAGCCGTCCCGCTACTGCTGGCAGTATACGGAACGGGTGTCCCGCTTGACTAGCCGGGGTTGGCGCGAGGCGGGGCGGGTCGACGCGAGGCGAGGCCGGCGCGCGGCCGGGTCGGCGGGGCGCGGGTCGGCGGGGTCGGCGGGGTCGGCGGGGTCGGCGGGGCGACGGGGTCGGCGGGGCGACGGGCAGCCAGTTGGCGGCAGGCGAGGCGGAGCGAGGTGGGATGTGCGGGCGGACGCGCGGCGCAATCGCGCCCGGATCCTGGAGGTGGCGTTCGCCGCGTTCGCGGCGGAGGGCCTGGGGGTGTCGGTGCATGAGATCGCTCGAAGGGCGGGGGTGGGCACGGGGACGGTCAGCCGCCATTTCCCGACCAAGGAGGAGCTGATCGAGGCGGTGATCGTGGACCGGGCCGGGCAGCTGGCCCGCCAGGGCGAGGTGCTGGCGGCGGCGCACGCGGACGACCCGGCGGCGGCGTTCTTCGGGTACTTCGCGATGCTGACCGGCGAGATGACGGCGGACAAGGGCCTGGCCGACGCGCTGGCCGGGGCCGGCGTGGACCTGGAGGCGACGGTGGCCGGGAGCGGGCACGACGTGATGGGCACGCTGTCCGGCCTGCTGGCCCGCGCGCAGCAGGCGGGCGCGATCCGCGCCGACGTCAGCCTGGCCGACGTGAAGGCCCTCATGACCGGCTGCCTGCCCGATGGCCGGGCGGCTGTCGCGGCGGAGGCGGCCGAGGCGGCCCGGCGGCGGCGGGTCGAGGTCGTCTGCGCGGGGCTCCGGGCCGGGTTTCCATGATCGTGACCGATTTCTCGTGTTCTGGACGGGTAAACGGTCACGATCATGGATGTGCGGGGGTCGCGGTGGCCAGGAAGGCGCGGGCGATGATGGCGTAGCCGGCTGTGTCGGGGTGCTTGTCGGGGCGGCGGGGCGGGGCGGCGCAGGCTCGGGTCCAGGCGCAGACGCGGGCCACGTTGCGCGGGAGCAGGCCCGCGCCGGGGACCGGCGTGGGGTCGGCGAAGTCGGCCGTGGCGAACGCTCCGGCCACGTCGGCGACGCGGGCGCCGGCCGAGGCGTAGACCCTGCTCAGCAGGGCGTCGAAGGCCAGGGTGCGCTGAGTGCCGCGCCGGGCGGCGGCCTGGCCGGCCGGGCCGTCGCGCCATTCGGGGAGCTCGGGGGCGTAGTAGGTCATGCCGATGAGCGTGGCGGCGGGGGCGGCGGCGCGCAGGCGGGCCAGGATCCGGGTCAGGCGGGCGGCGGTGGCGGAATCGGGGACGGCGGCGCAGGCCGGCGCGGCCGCGCGGACCGGCAGGGTGAAGCAGGAGCCGGGGTCGTTGGCGCCGATGTCGAGGGTGATGAGGGTGACGTGGCCGCGGTGGGCGTGCAGGAACGCCACGGCGGCGGCCAGTTGCGAGCCGGCCGCGTAGGGGCAGTGCCGGCCGCTGATCATCGTGGCGGTGGTCTCGCCGGGGCAGCCGAGCTTGACCAGGCGCAGGCCGGGGTCGTGGCGGCGGAGCAGGGCGTACAGCTGGTCGGGGTAGCCGCGCCGGGTGTCGGCGTCGCGGCCGGCCGGGCCGGGCTCGACGCCCCGGGCCAGGGAGTCGCCGAGGGACAGGTAGGACGGGCCGGCGCGGGGCGCCGGGGCAGCTGGCCGGGACCCGCAGCTGACCAGGGCGGCGACGGCCAGGGTGACGCAGTGAGGCCGCGACGGCCGGACGCCACGGCCGGGCCGTCGGTGCGCGGCGCGTCGCCTCCGGCGGGACGTCGTCGCGCGGCGCACGAGGGCCAGGCGTCGCGGACGGCTCATCGCTCCTCCTGAAGCTGAGCCACCACGGTACGGCCAGCCGGGGACCGGCTCGGGTGACAGGTGTGCCGGGCGTGATCCTGGCAAGAGGTACCGAGAGCCCGCCGGCCCGGCATGGAGCAGGCGTGGTGGCCGGGCCGAGGCCGGCCGATCGGGGCGGGCGGGCAGCAGCGAGCAGGAGGGAGACCGGGCGTGGCGCGTGTGGCGGTGGCCGGGGGGACCGGCCAGACCGGGCGGCAGGTAGTGGCGGGGCTGGAGCGGGACGGGCATGAGGCGGTGGTGCTCAGCCGGTCGGCGGGGGTGGACCTGATCACGGGCGCGGGGCTGGCCGGCGTGCTGGACGGGGTGAGCGCGGTGGTGGACGTGACCAGCACGCCGGCCGTGGTGGAGGCCGAGACGGTGGAGTTCTTCGGGACGGTGACGCGGAACCTGCTGGCCGCCGAGGCGGCGGCCGGGGTCAGGCATCAGCGCGTCAGCGCGGCCGGGTCGCGTAGGCCAGGCCGGGCGGCAGGGGCGGGGGGCCGCCGGCCCAGCGGGCGACCCGGACCGCCTTGCCGGCCTCGGGGCGGGGCACGGTGCCGGGCGGCATGACAGCGACCGCGACGCTGAGGCCGAGGGTCTGGCTCAGGCGGTGCTCGATGTCCGTGGCGGACACGGGGGGCGGGGGGCCATCCGTTCCCGCCAATTCGAGGTATTCGACGCAGGCCAGCAGGCGGTGCTGGGGCTGGCGCTCGTCCACCACGAGCAGGTAGTCGGGGGCCAGGGCGGGCTCGGCCAGCAGGACCCGCTCGACCTCGCTGGGATAGACGTTGACGCCGCGGATGATCAGCATGTCGTCGCGGCGGCCGGTGACCTTGCTGATCCGGGCCAGGGTGCGGCCGCACGGGCACGGCTCGCGGCGCAGCGCGGAGATGTCGCCGGTGTGATAGCGCAGCAGCGGCACGGCCTGCTTGGTCACGGTGGTGAAGACCAGCTCGCCGGGGGTGCCGTCGGGCACGGGGGCGCCGGTCTCGCGATCGACCACCTCGACCAGGAAGTGGTCCTCGTTGACGTGCAGGCCATCGGCGTTCAGGCACTCGGTGGCGACGCCGGGGCCGATGATCTCGGACAGGCCGTAGGTGTCCAGGGCGCGCAGGCCGAGCAGGTCCTCCAGGCGGGCGCGCATCGACTCGGTCCACGGCTCGGCGCCGAACAGGCCCGCGCGCAGGGTCAGGCCCTGGCCGGGACCGTGGCCGGCCTGGGCCAGGGCCTCGCCGAGGCGGAGGGCGTAGGACGGGGTGGCGGTCAGGATGTCGGGGGCGAGGTCGCGGATCAGGGTGACCTGGCGCGCGGTCATGCCGCCGGAGACGGGGACGACGGCGGCGCCCAGCTCGACGGCGCCCTGGTGGTAGCCGAGGCCGCCGGTGAACAGGCCGTAGCCGTAGGCGTTGTGCACGGTGCTGGCCGGGGTGGCGCCCGCGCAGGCCAGCGCCCGGGCGCACATCCGCGCCCACAGCCGCAGGTCATCGCGGGTATACGCGACGAGGGTGGGGCGGCCGCCGGTGCCGCTGGAGCCGTGCACGGCGACGACGTCGCGGCGGCGCACGGCCAGCATGCCGTACGGGTAGGCGTCCCACAGGTCGGCCTTGCCGGTGGCGGGCAGGCGGCTCAGGTCGGCCAGGCGGACGTCGCCGCCGCCGGTCACGCCCGCCTCGCGCAGCCGGCCGCCGATCACCCCGGCGGGGACGGCCAGCAGACGGTCGATCATGTCCCGAAGGCGTCGTTCCTGCACCTCGGCGCGCTGGTCGGCGGAGGCCGTCTCGGCGGCGGGCTCGAATATCGCCGGGGATTCGCCTGCTGGCATTTCGACAACGCCTCCCTTGGGCCGCCTACGATGGTCGCATGACCTCTGTGCCGGACCGTTCCCGGGTACGCCTGCCGGGCATCAGCTCACGTGCTTACGAGCACCCTGCAGACCGTTCCGCGCTGGTCGCGCTGCGCAAGCTCACCGGGTTCGACACGATCCTGAAGAACCTGGCCGGCCTGTTCAACGACCGGGCGCTGCGGCTGCTGTTCCTGTCCAGCTCGGTCCGGGCCTCTGAGGAGCAGTTCCCGAACCTGTATCACGACCTCCTGGACGGCTGCTACGTCCTGGACCTGCCCCAGGTGCCGGAGCTGTTCATCTGGCAGAATCCGCTGGTCAACGCGATGGCCCTGGGCACCAACAAGCCGTTCATCGTGATCACCACCGGCCTGGTCGACCTGATGGACGAGGAGGAGATCCGCTGGGTCATCGGGCACGAGCTGGGGCACGTGCTGTCGGGCCACTCGATCTACCGCACGATGCTGTACTACATGGTCAACCTGGCCAACCGGCTGTCGTTCATCCCGCTGGCCTGGATCGGCTTCAAGGCCGTGATCTGGGGCCTGGAGGAGTGGTACCGCAAGTCCGAGCTGTCCTGCGACCGGGCCGGGCTGCTGGCCGGGCAGGATGAGGGCGCGGGCCGCCGGGCGCTGATGAAGCTGGCCGGCGGAGCCGGCTGAGCGAGCTGAGCCACGACGCGTTCCACGAGCAGGCCCGCGAGTACGACGCGGTCCCCGACGTCCGGGACAGCCTGCTCAAGCTGCTCCAGCTGCAGGGCACGACGCACCCGTTCGCGGTGGTCCGCTTCGCCGAGCTGGACCGGTGGGCCGAGGACGGCGAGTACCGCGACATCCTGGCCGGGAACTACCCGCGCCGCGAGGACGACCCGAGCACGTCGGTGGGCGACGAGTTCCGCACCGCGGCCAAGTCCTACCAGGACTCGTGGAACCGCAGCGCGGACCCGCTGATCGGCGTGGTGCGCGGCGTCGCCGAGTCGGCGGTCGGGCGCGGGCGGGCGGCTGTTCAACCGGTTCGCCGGCGGGACCGGCCGAGCGACGACGACTGACCGGCGGCGCCGGCTCGCGAGCTCCGGGGTCCGGCGGCTCCGGGGGCTCCGCGCTCGGGGGCTCCGGCGAGGCGTCAGCGCTCGCCGGGGGCCAGGCGGGCCAGGACCTTCGGGATGGCGCCGGGGTGGATGACGGCCACCCGCTGGGTGGCCCGGGTCAGCGCCACGTACAGGTCGTTGCGGCCGCGCGGCGAGGCTTCCAGCAGTCCGGCCGGGTCGGCGATCAGCACGGAGTCGAACTCCAGGCCCTTGGCCTGCGGCACGGTCAGCACGACGACAGGGCTGGTCAGGTCGGGGTCATCGCCGACGGCGGTGCCGGGCAGCGCCTCGGCGACCGCGCCGGCCAGGCGGCCGAGCCGGGCCGGGCGGGACGATGACGGCCAGCTTGCCGTCGCCGGTCTGGCCGGCCAGCTCGACGGCGGCCCGGGCCACCTCGGCGGGCAGGGTGGCCTCGCTGGCCTCCAGGCGCCAGGGCCGGGTGCCGGCCGAGCGGACCGAGCGCGGCGCCTCCAGGGCCGGGTCAATGGCGGCCAGCACGTCGCCCGCCACATCCATGATCTCGGCCGGGGTGCGGTAGTTGATGGTCAGGCCGGCCAGCCGCCACCGGTCCCCCACGTACGGGCCCAGGGCCTGGTCCCAGGAGCGCAGGCCGGCCAGGTCGCCGGTCTGGGCCACGTCGCCGACGATGGTCATCGACTTGACCGGGCACGCGGCGCATCAGCATCCGCCACGCCATCTCCGACAGTTCCTGCGCCTCGTCGACGATCACGTGACCGAACGCCCAGGTCCGGTCGCCGGCGGCCCGCTCGGCCGCGGTCAGGTTCTCCTCGTCCTCGTACCGGGCGGCCAGCGCGCTGGCGTCCAGCACGTCGGCGCCCATCAGCACCTCGGGGTCGTCATCGTCGTCGCGGCCGATGATGTCGAGCACGCCCTGGGCATACGCCTCGCGCAGCCGGCGCTGCCGGTCCCGCTCGGCGGCGATGGCCCGCTCGTCCTCCCCGAGCAGCTCGGCCGCCTCGTCGAGCAGCGGGATGTCGGCCACCGTCCAGGGGGCGTCGGCCGGGCGCAGCAGCGCGGCCCGCTCATCGGGGGTCAGGCCAGGCGCGGCGGCGCCCAGGCGGCGCTTGGAGCTGAGCAGCCCGGACACCAGCCGCTGCGGGGTCAGCACCGGCCACAGCCGCTCGATGAGCTGCGGACGGCCGGGCTCGTCGCGCAGTTCGCGGCGCAGGTCGTCGACTTCCTCGGCGCCGAGCAGGTTCGGGCCGCCGAGCACGTTGCGGCCCAGCTGGGCGGCGGACGCGGTGGTCAGGGCGCTGATCGACCTCGCGGGCGAACACGGCCCGGGCCAGGTTGTGCGGCCGGCGCGACCGGCGGGCCCGGTCCCGGGCGCTGGGCGGCCGCCCCGGCGGGGTCAGGGCCAGCGGTCCGGCCGTCGATGCGTGAGCTCGGATCGGGCTGGCGCGGCGCCTGCTGGCGGTCCCGGATCGCGGCCGCGATGACCTTCGCCATCGCCAGCTGGCCCTTGATCGCGGCGGTCTGCCGCGGGCTCGGCCCCGGTCGCGCTGATGCCGGGGTACAGGTCGCCGATGGTGGACAGCAGCACGCTGGTCTCGCCCAGCGACGGCAGCACCTGGCCGATGTAGCGCAGGAAGGTGGCGTTCGGGCCGACGACCAGCACGCCGCGCTTCTCTAGCTGGCGGCGGTAGGTGTAGAGCAGGTAGGCGGCGCGGTGCAGCGCGACGGCGGTCTTGCCGGTGCCGGGGCCGCCCTGCACGACCAGGACGCCGTCCATGGGCCGACCGGATGATGTGGTCCTGCTCGGCCTGGATGGTCTCGACGATGTCGGACATGGTGCCGGTGCGGGACGCGTTCAGCGCGGCCAGCAGGGCCGACTCGCCGGTCAGCCCCTCGTGCCGGGTCGGGTCGGCGACGGCCAGGTCGAGCACCTCGTCGTCCAGGCTGATCAGCGTCCGGTCCCGGGTCCGCATGTGCCGGCGGACCCGCACGTCGCCGGGCGAGGCGGCGGTGGCCAGGTAGAACGGCCGGGCGGCGTCGGCCCGCCAGTCCATCAGCAGCTGCACATAGTCATCGGAGTCGGCGTGAATCCCGATTCTGCCGATATAGCGGAGCTCGCCGTCGTTGAATTCGAGCCGCCCGAAACACAGGCCGTGGCTGGCCGCGTCCAGCTGGGCCAGCCGCTGGCGGTACGTGGCGCTGAACACGTCGCGCTCGGTCCGGGCCTGGGGCGTTCCGCCCACCATGGCGCAAGACCCCAGCCAGCCGAGCTGGCCGCCTGCTCCCGGAGCGCGTCGAGCCGCCTATAAAGCAGGGAAATGTATTCCTGCTCGCGGACGGTTTCGTCGTTTGACAACCTGGCTCCATTTCCGATACAATGCATCAGGTCAGGTTATAGAGGAACGCCGTATCAGGCTGCCTGATAATGCATTGTGAGAGCCCGTCGGGTCGTCATAGATATCGTAGCGGTTCGTTCGCGCAATTCAACCTGGTGGTGCGCGCTATTAAATGTAGCGCGCTTTTTTGTTGCCCGGAAGCCGGGATGCCGTGGCGGTCAGCCGACCCGGCTGTCGGTGCCGCGCGGGCCGACCCGGCGCGCCATGTCACGGTCGGGTCCCAGTCGAAGACCACGGCGTTGTCGTCCGGGCCGATGAGCACCTCGGCGCCGGCGCTCGGCCCCGGCCTTCGCCAGCGCCTCCTCGATGCCCAGCTTGTCCAGCCGGTCGGCCAGGTAGCCGACGGCCTCGTCGTTGCTGAAGTCGGTCTGCCGGATCCACCGCACGGGCTTGCTGCCCCGGATCGTGAACGTGTTCTCGCCGGTCTGGACGACCTCGAACTCCGGCCCGGAGGTCGGCTCGGGCCGGAGGACCAGCCGGGTGGGCTCGGGCGGCGGGGCCGCCGCGCGGGCCTCGGCGATGACCGTGGCCAGGGTGAAGGCCAGGTCGCGCAGGCCCTCCCGGGTGGCCGCCGACACCGGCGCGAACGGTCAGGCCGCGGGCCTCCAGGTCGGGCCGCACCAGCTCGGCCAGGTCCCGGGCGGCGGGCACGTCGACCTTGTTCAGCACGACGATCCGGGGCCGGTCGGACAGCCGGGCGCCGGTCGCCGCCTCGTAGGCGGCCAGCTCGGCCTCGAGCATGTCCAGGTCGCTGATCGGGTCGCGGCCCGGCTCCTCGGTGGCGCAGTCCAGCACGTGCACGAGCACCGAGCAGCGCTCGACGTGCCGCAGGAAGTCCAGGCCCAGGCCCTTGCCCTGGCTGGCGCCGGGGATCAGGCCGGGCACGTCGGCGACCACGTACACTGGACCTCGCCGGCCTCGACGACGCCCAGGTGCGGGATCAGCGTGGTGAACGGGTAGTTGGCGATCTTGGGCCGGGCCGCCGACATGGCGGCGATGAGCGAGGACTTGCCGGCGTTCGGGTAGCCGACCAGGCCCGCGTCGGCGACGGTCTTCAGCTCCAGCACCAGTTCCTGCTCGTCGCCGGGCTCGCCGCGCAGGGCGAAGCCGGGCGCCTTGCGCCGGGTCGAGGCCAGCGCCGCATTGCCCAGGCCGCCGCGGCCGCCGGTGACGGCCACGTACCGGGTCCCGGCGCCGGTCAGGTCGGCCAGCTGCCGGCCGCCGGCCGGTCTTGATGACGGTGCCGTCGGGGACCGCGCAGCACCAGGTCGTCGCCCTCGGCGCCGTTGCGGTGGTTGCCGGATCCGGGCGTCCCGTTGCCGGCCCGGCGCACCGGCCGGCGGTGGAAGTCCAGCAGGGTCGTCGACGCCGGGATCGACCTCCAGGATGACGTCGCCGCCCCGGCCGCCGTTGCCCGCCGTTGGGGCCGCCCAGGGGCTTGAACTTCTCCCGGTGGATGGAGGCGCAGCCGTGCCCGCCGTCGCCGGCGCGCACCCGCACCTCGGCCTGATCGGCGAACTCCGCCACGTCACTCCCCTGCCCTATCCGTGCTGCTCACGTTCCCGCTGCTCGCGTCGTCCGCACAGCGCCGCCGGTGTCACGCTGAGCCAGGTGGCCGGCCGACCGATCGGCCCCGCCGCCCGGCCCCGCTGCAGATCGGCCCCTGCTCCAACAGCGCCGCCGGAAGCCCCCGGATTCCCCGCCCGGCCGCCTTCATGATCGTGGGAAGATCGCTCACCTCAGAGGGTGAGTAGTCTTCCCCCGATCATGGGAGACCGGCTGCGGCGGGCACTGGCGGCCCGATTCGCGTTCCTTGTCCGGTTTCCGGCCCAGCTGGCGGCCGGACGCGAAGGGGCGGGCCGCAACCGGCCCGCCCCTCGCGCGCTAGCTTGTCCCGCTGTCGCGGGTCGGCTCAGCTGGCCGCGCTGCGGCCGGAGCCGTCTCCTCGACCGGGATGATGCTCACCGCGCGGCGGCCGCGGCGGGTGCCGAACTGCACCCGGCCGGGGACCAGGGCGAACAGCGTGTCGTCGCCGCCCCGGCCCACGCCGACGCCGGGGTGGAAGTGCGTGCCGTGCTGGCGCACGATGATCTCGCCCGCGCCGACCAGCTGGCCGCCGAAGCGCTTCACGCCCAGGCGCTGGGCGTTGGAGTCGCGCCCGTTCCGGCTGGAGGACGCACCCTTCTTGTGAGCCATCTCAGCCCTTCTCCCCTGCACTCGCGCTGGCCTTGGCGGTACCGGCCTTGGCGCTGGACTTCTTGGCGGTGGCCTTCTTGGCCCCGCCGGCGCTGATGCCCGTGATCCGGACCTCGGTGTACTTCTGGCGATGGCCGATCCGGCGCCGGTAGCCGGTCTTGTTCTTGTAGAGGATCATGTTGATCTTGGGACCCTTGGTGGCACCGAGGATCTCGGCCGTGACCTCATAGCGGCCCACTTCGGCCGGGTCGCTGATGACGTTGTCGTCATCCACGACCAGGACGGCGGGCAGCGTCACGCTGGACCCGACATCACCGATGAGCTTGTCCACGGTCAGGACGTCGTCAACCGACGCCTTCTCCTGCCTGCCACCGCAGCGCACGATCGCGTACACAGCGAACTCTTCTCCCTTGCACCGGCCCGGCCGCGGTCTGCGGCTACAGTACACCTGTAGCCGGCAATTCCGTGCCAGGGGGCCTGTCTCAGTCGCGCACCGCCTGTCCAGCCGCGGTGCAGCCAGAGCTAATCCATGCGCCGAGAACCCAGGATACCAGATTCAGGATGTCGTAACGCCGCCCGGCCAGGCGCGGGCACCGGGCGGCCGCCGGAACTCAGCTGTTCCGGTCGTCCGGCGGTGCCGCGGCGGTGCTGGTCGCGCCGCCGCCCGAGTCCGCGGGGCGATCGGCGGCCGGCGGGCCAGCCGGGACGGCGGCGGGCTCGGGCTGGGACCGGGCCGCCGGCGACGCCGCCGGCTCGGCCGGCCGCGCGGGTGCCTCGCCGTTACCGGCTGACTCGGCGCTGCCGGTGCCTCGCCGTCGCCGGTGCCTCGCCGTTACCCGGGGCGTCGGTGCCCGGGGCCGCCTGGGCCGGGGCATCCCCGTGGGCCGGTGACTCGGCGCTGCCGTTGCCGTGGGCCTCGCTGTCCGGACGGCCGGCGTCACCGTTGTCCGGGCCGCCCGGCTGGGCGGTCCCGGGCTGCGGCGCCTCGGCCGGCCGCTCAGGCTGGACGCCTGGCTGGAGCTTCGGCTGGGACGCCTCGGGCTGGGACCCGGCGGGCGGGCTGGCCGGAGCGGGGCTGGCGACGGACAGCCGGGGCTGACCGCTCGTCCTGGTAGCTGGCGGGCCGGCGGCGCGGACCGCGGCGCGGGCCACCCGGCGCCGGTCCGGCGCCATTGGACTGCCTGGCCGCCGCGGTCTCGCCCCGGCTGCCGACTGGTCCGCGGTGCTCGGGCTGGTCCGGTGCTCCGGCTCGCCTTCGCGGCCGGGCTCGTCCCGGCCGGATCCATCGCGGCGGGATCCGTCACGGCCAGACCGGCGAGCGACCGGACCGGTCGCGAGCGCGCCGGCCATCGCGGGCGCCGCGGGACTGGTCCTCCCTGGACTGGTCGTCACGGGCCTGGTCATCGCGGGACCGGTCGTCCTGGGCCTGGTCATCGCGGGCCTGGTCGTCGCGGACGAGTCGGCGGCCGGTCGTCGCGGGACGGGCTGTCGTCGCTGGCCGGTCGTCGTCCGTTGCGGCCGCTGCCGTTCCGCGCCCTGGCGGCCGTCTGCGGGAGCCGCGGCCGCGGGGACTTGCCGTCGTCCCGGCCCCGGCCGTCGCCCTCGTCGCGGCGGGCGTGAGTGTGGTCCACCGGCTCCATCGACACCAGGACGCCGCGGCCGTTGCAGTGCTCGCAGGTCACCGAGAACGCCTCCAGCAGCCCGGAGCCGACCCGCTTGCGGGTCATCTGGACCAGGCCGAGCGAGGTGACCTCGGCCACCTGGTGCTTGGTCCGGTCCCGGGCCAGGCACTCGAGCAGCCGCCGGAGCACCAGCTCGCGGTTGCTCTCCAGCACCATGTCGATGAAGTCGATGACGATGATCCCGCCGACGTCCCGCAGCCGGAGCTGGCGGACGATCTCCTCGGCGGCCTCCAGGTTGTTGCGGGTGACGGTCTGCTCGAGGTTGCCGCCCTGGCCGGTGAACTTGCCGGTGTTGACGTCGATGACCGTCATGGCCTCGGTGGTGTCAATGACCAGCGAGCCGCCGCTGGGCAGCCAGACCTTGCGCTCCAGGGCCTTGGCCAGCTGCTCGTCGATCCGGTAGCTGGCGAACACGTCGCCGTCGTCGGTCCAGCGCTCCATCCGCTCGGCCAGGTGCGGGGCCACGTAGCGGACGTACTCGTCGACCAGGTCCCAGTCGCCGTCGCTGTCGATGACGAGCTTGGTGAAGTCCTCGTTGAAGATGTCGCGGACGACGCGGATGGTCAGGTCGGGCTCGCTGTACAGCAGCTCGGGCGCGGACGCGGTCTTGGCCTTGCGCTCGATGGCCTCCCACTGGGCGGCCAGCCGGGACACGTCGCGGGCCAGTTCCTCCTCGGACGCGCCCTCGGCCGCGGTGCGCACGATCACGCCCGCGCCCTCGGGCATGACCTGCTTGAGGATCGCCTTGAGCCGGGAGCGCTCGGTGTCGGGCAGCTTGCGGCTGATCCCGGTCATGCTGGCGCCGGGCACGTACACCAGGTAGCGGCCGGGCAGGCTGACCTGGCTGGTCAGCCGGGCGCCCTTGTGCCCGATCGGGTCCTTGGTGACCTGGACCAGGATCGACTGGCCGGACTTCAGCGCGGACTCGATGCGCTTGGACTCGCCCTCCAGGCCGCTGGCGTCGAAGTTGACCTCGCCCGCGTACAGGACGGCGTTGCGGCCCTTGCCGATGTCGACGAACGCGGCCTCCATGGAGGGCAGCACGTTCTGGACCTTGCCGAGGTAGACGTTGCCGACGTAGGCTCTGGCTGGCTGGCCTTGTCGACGTAGTGCTCGACCAGGACGCCGTCCTCCAGCACCGCGATCTGGGTGCGGTCGCCGCGCTGGCGCACGACCATGACCCGCGACACGGCCTCACGGCGGGCCAGGAACTCGGACTCGGTGATGATCGGCGGGCGGCGGCGGCCGGACTCGCGGCCCTCGCGGCGGCGCTGGCGCTTGGCCTCCAGCCGGGTCGACCCGCGCACGGCGCGGACGTCCGTGACGTCGGTCGTGGTCGCGGCCCGGGGGGCGCGCACGTGCACGACCGTGTTCGGCGGGTCGTCGCCGGCGTCTCGCCGCCCTCGCCGCCCGATCCGCTGCGGCGCCGGCGGCGGCGCCGGCGGCCGGCCGGTGCCCTATCGCCGTCATCGGCGGCGGACTGGTCCGGTCCGCCCGGCGGCCTCGTCGGCCTGCTCCTCGGCCTGGGCGCCGGCCTGGTCGCCGGCCTCGGCCGTCGCTCGGCCCGGGTCCTGCCGTGCCCCGGCCGCCGCGACGACGGCGGCGGCTGCCGGTGCCGGCCTCGGCGCCGTCCTCGGACTCGGCGGCGGGCGGAGCCTCGGCGCCGTCGGCGGCGCGGTCCCGGTCCCCGGCGCCGTCACGGTTTCCCGCGCCGTCCTGGTCCCCGGCGCGGTCCGCCGTGCGGTCGCGGTCCCCGGTGCGGTCGCGGTCCCCGGTGCGGTCCGCGGTCCCCCGTGCGGTCCGCGGTCCCCCGTGCGGTCCCGGTCCTCGGTGCGGTCGCGGTCCCCGGCGCCGTCACGGCGGCGGCTGCCCGCGGGTGCCGGGGCGGTGATGTCCGGCGGCTGGAAGATGACCACGGGCGGCTGGAACGTCGGTGCCGCGACGGCGGAGGCGGTGGCGGCGGTGGCGTCGCCCGGCGCGGCGGACGCGACCGGGGCGGCGCCGAACGGGACGGCGGGCCGGGCCGACCCGGGCTGAGCCCGACCGGCCTCATCCTCGTCCGTTTCCTCCGGGCTGGTAGCGGGCTGGCCGGCGGCGGCCGGGTCTGCGGCGGGCGGGGCGGCCTCAGCGCGGGCGGCCCCGGCCCTGGACCGGCGCGTGCGGGCGGGCCGGGCGGCGGGCGCAGCAGGCTGGGCGGCGTCCGTGTCCGGACCCGCTTCCGGCGCGGCCGTCCCGGATGCCGCCGGGGCGTCCGTCCCGCCGGCCGCGGCGGCCTCCGGCGCCTGATCGGCGGTGTCGGCCGGGGCAGTGTCGGCCGGGGCGGCGTCGGCCGGGGCGGCGGCCTTGCGCGCGCGCCGGCGCCGGGGGCGGGCGCGGCCTCAGCGGCCGGCCCGTCCGGGGCGTCAGCCGTCGCGAACAGCGTCCCGGCCGCGGACCCGGCGTCCGGCGACGGAGCCGCCGACGACTGGGCCGCCGGAGACTGGGCCGCCGGAGACTGGGCCGCCGGACGACTGGGCCGCCGACGACGCGGGCGCGTCCGGCGCGGCTACTCCGGCATCCGGGTCGGGCGGCCCGGCCGGGCGTGCGGCCGGCCGCCGCGACCGGCGCGCGGGCGCGGTGCCCCGCGATTCACCGCTGGGGCTGTCGGGGCCAGCCTGGGCCTGCCCGTCACGTGGTTCCTGGCTCTCTGGCTCGTTCTCGAGCATGCGGGCGATCTCTCCCGTCAGGCTCCCGGGCGCTGGCTGCCATCGCTGGCTGCTCCGCGCCGCGCGGAAGCTGTTCGTAGGCGGCCTGCTGCGCGGCGCGGTCTTCGCCGGCGCCTTCCGCATCCAGGCTCGCTGCCTTTACCTGTTCCCGGTCAGCGGGGCCGCCGCGGGGCCGGGCCGGGGTCCGCCACGGGCTCGGCTGGCCCGGAGTCTCCGGGCGCCCTAGCCCCGGCGGCGGCTCCAGCCCCGCGCTCCGGCCCCTGCCACAGCCGCGTCACCAGGGGAGGTGACGACGGCGCGAGGGCCGATGCACGGCGGATCGCGACCAGGATGTCATCGGGTCGGACGGCAGGTGTCATGTGCCGAACAACCATTCGGAGTGTCACACATCCGGCGTCCCGCTCCTGCGCGGCACGCCGGTCCATCTCCATCGTCTGCACGGCGGCGCGAGCATCCAGCCGCCGAACCCCCTTGCTTGTCAGGCGTTCCACCTCGGCGCTGGGCGAGGCGAGGAACTCCTCGACCGCCCGGGCCGCGTCAGCTAGAGCGACGCCGGGCAGCACGACTTGCCAGTGCGAGATCTCCAGCACGGGTGCGCTCGGCACCTGCGCCAGGTCAATGACCTCGATCACGTCAATCCCGTCTGGCAGGGCCGCGTCCAGGCGTTCCCGCACGGCCTCGGGGTCGACGCTCGCGGTGAGCGAGATCTCCAGGTACTCGGCCTCACTGGCGGCACCCGTGGATGCCCCGCCGTCGTAGGAGATCTTGGGGTGCGGCGAGAAGCCAGCGGAATAGGCGACCGGCAGCCCGGCCTTCCGCACTCCTCGCTCAACCGCACGCGCGACGTCCCTGTGGCTCGCAAAACGCATCCTGCTGCGCTTAGCGTACCTGATGCGCAGGCGCTGAACCGCAGGCAGCGGCGCCGGCGAGGCGGGCTGCGGGCGCGCTGCCATTACGCGCCCCCGGCATGCCCGGCCCGGCCGGGCTCCGGTGCCGCCGCGGCGCCGCCGCGGGTGCCCGCCGCCGGCGTCGCCGACCACGGCCAGCGGCAGCAGGCGCCGCCCGGTGGGGCCGGTCTCGATCTCGGTGTCCATGGCCGGGCACACGCCGCACTCGAAGCAGGGCGTCCACCGGCAGTCGTCCACCTCGTCCGACTCGGGGTCGATGGCGGCCAGCCAGTCCTGCCACAGCCAGTCCCGGTCCAGGCCGGAGTCCAGGTGGTCCCAGGGCAGGATCTCGCCGTAGGGCCGCTCGCGGGTGGTGTACCAGGCCAGGTCGACCCCGTGCGGGGCCAGGGCCGACGCCGCGCAGCGCTGCCACCGCTCGAACGAGAACCCCTCGCTCCACCCGTCGAACCGGCGCGCCGTCCGCCCACACGGCCCGGATCACCTGGCCGACCCGGCGGTCGCCCCGCGACAGCAGGCCCTCGATGATCGACGGCTTGCCGTCGTGGTAACGGAACCCTATGGCCCGGCTGTAGGCCCGGTTGGCCCGGAGCGCATCCCCCAGCGCGCGCAGGCGGGCGTCGACGGTCTGGTCGTCGCACTGCCCGGCCCACTGGAACGGCGTGTGCGGCTTGGGCACGAACCCGCCGATGGAGACCGTGCAGCGGATGTCGGACCGGCCGCTGGCCGCCCGGCCCGCCTCGATGACCCGCCGGGCGACCCGGGCGATGGCGGTCACGTCGTCGTCGGTCTCGGTCGGCAGGCCGCACATGAAGTACAGCTTGACCTGCCGCCAGCCGCTCGCGTAGGCCGTGCTGACCGTCCTGATCAGGTCGTCCTCGGTGACCATCTTGTTGATCACCTTGCGCATCCGGTCGGTGCCGCCCTCGGGGGCGAACGTCAGCCCGGAGCGGCGGCCATTGCGGCTCAGCTCGTTGGCCAGCGTGATATTGAAGGCGTCAACCCGGGTCGACGGCAGGGACAGGCTGGTGGACGTCCCCTCGTAGCGATCGGCCAGGTCGGTGGCGATCTCGTTAATCTCACTGTGGTCGGCGCTGGACAGCGACAGCAGCCCCACCTCGCTGAAGCCGCTGGCCCGCAGGCCGGCGTCGACCATGGCGCCGATGGTGGTGATGGACCGCTCCCGGACCGGCCGGGTGATCATGCCGGCCTGGCAGAACCGGCAGCCCCGGGTGCAGCCCCGGAAGATCTCCACGCTGAACCGCTCGTGCACCGACTCGGCCACCGGCACGATCGGCTTGCGCGGGTAGGGCCAGGCATCCAGGTCGGTGACCGTGTGCTTGGCCACCGCCCGCGGCACTCCCGGCCGGTTGGGCATGACCTTGCCGATCGCCCCGTCGGGAAGATACGACACATCGTAGAAACGAGGGACATACACCCCGCCATGCTCGGCAAGCCGGCCGAGCAGGCCGTCACGGCCACCGGGCCGCCCCTCGTCCTTCCAGTCCCGGATCAGGCCGGTGATGGCCAGGACGGCCTGCTCGCCGTCGCCCAGGACGGCGCCGTCGATGAAGTCGGCGACGGGCTCGGGGTTGAACGCCGCGTGCCCCCCGGCCAGCACCACCGGGTCAGCCTCGCCCCGGTCGGCCGCCAGCAGCGGGATGCCGGCCAGGTCCAGCGCGGTCAGCAGGTTGGTGTAGCCCATCTCGGTGGCGAAGCTGACGCCCAGCACGTCGAACGCCCGGACCGGCCGGTGCCCGTCGATGGTGAACTGGGGCACCTGGTGCTCGCGCATCAGCGCCTCGAGGTCGGGCCAGACGCTGTACGTCCGCTCGGCCAGCACGTCCGGGACCTCGTTCAGCACCTCGTACAGGATCTGGACGCCCTGGTTCGGCACCCCGACCTCGTAGGCGTCGGGATACATCAGCGCCCACCGGACCCGGGCCGCCTCCCAGTCCTTGACGACCGAGTTGACCTCGCCGCCGATGTACTGGACGGGCTTGCGGACCAGCGGGAGCAGCGGCTCCAGCGCCGGGTACACAGAGCGCACGGACATCGTCACAGCCTACCGGGCAGCGCCGGCGCTACTCACCGAGAGCGCCGGCGTGGCCCCGAACCCGGCGGCGCGCAGCAGGCTGGCCGCCCCGGCGGCGCTCTGGGGCATTTTCGCCTCTCCCGCTAGGGTCGATCTTCTTAATAGCCTGTTTACCGGATGGGGACGCGGGATATCGGTCCCGATCAGAGCGGCGACGTCACCGTGCGCGTGACCGCCGTCCCGACAGTCGCGGAGGCGCGGTGCACCTCGACCCGTACATCATCCTCGGCAGCGCGGTCGTCGGCCTGCTGGTCGGCCTGACCGGCGCGGGCGGCGGGGCGCTGATGACCCCGATGCTCATCCTGCTGTTCGGGATCAAGCCGTCCACCGCCATCTCCAGCGACCTGGTCGCGGCGGTGCTGATGCGGCCGGTCGGCGCGGTCGTCCACCTGCGCAAGGGCACGGTCAACCTGTCCCTGGTCAAATGGCTGGTAGTCGGCTCGGTGCCGATGGCGTTCCTGGGCGCCTACCTGCTGCACGTGCTGGGCAACTCGGCCGGCACCCAGGACCGGGTCGAGATCGCCCTGGGCGTGGCCCTGCTGGCCGGGGCGGCCGCCATGGTGGCCCGGTACGCGCTGGACTGGCGCGGCGGCCAGCGGCGCCTGGCCGAGGTGGGCCAGGTCACCGCCCGGCCGCTGCCCACGGTGGCGATCGGCATGGCCGGCGGGGTGATCGTCGGCCTGACCTCGGTCGGGTCGGGGTCGCTGATGATCGTCCTGCTGCTGTTCCTGTACCCGATGCTGAGCGCCGGGCGCCTGGTCGGCACCGACCTGACCCAGGCCGTGCCGCTGACGCTGGCGGCGGCGCTGGGGGCGCTGGCCTTCGGCCACGTGGAGTTCGCGGTCACCACGTCGATCGTGATCGGCTCGATCCCGGCCGTGCTGATCGGGTCGCTCCTGTCGTCCCGCGCACCAGACAAGTACATCCGCCCGGTCATCACGTTCGTGATCTTCGCCTCGGGCCTGAAGTACGTCGGCGTGGGCACCACCGCCCTGGGCTGGATCATGTGCGCCGTCCTGCTGGTCGGCGCGGTGACCTGGCTGGCCATCGCCCGCCCCTGGCGCGGCCGGCCGCCCACCGGCCCCGAGCCCGCCCGCTCCGGCTAGCGCCCCGGCCGGGCGGCGGGCGGCGGGGCGCCGACCATGATCGTGACCGTTTTTCCGTGCTGCAGACGGGTAATCGGTCACGATCATGGATAAAGCGGCGGCGGGGCTAGGTGAAGACGGTGCGGTGGCGGTAGACGGCCTGCAGGCAGCCGACGGCGATCATGTCGGCGAACAGGGCGGAGCCGCCGTAGGAGACGAACGGCAGCGGCAGGCCGGTCACCGGCATGATGCCCATGGTCATCCCGATGTTGACGAAGGACTGCACGCCGAACCAGATGGCCACGCCCGACGCGACCAGCATGCCGAACTGGTCGTCGGCCCGGGCGGCGATGCGCAGGGCGCGGACCAGCACGACGGCCAGCAGCGCGATGATCACCGTGCAGCCCACGAAGCCGAGTTCCTCCCCGGCCACGGCGAAGATGAAGTCGGTGTGCTGCTCGGGGACGAAGTTGCCGGACACCAGCTGGCCCTGGAACAGGCCCTGGCCGAGCATGCCGCCCGAGCCGATGGCGATCTTGGCCTGGGCGGCGCTGTAGCCGGCGCCCTGGGGGTCCGCGGACGGGTGCAGGAACGCGGTCAGCCGGGTGAGCTGGTAGGACTTCAGCACGTGCAGGTTGATGACGGCCAGCAGGGCCAGCGCGGCCGCGGCCAGCGCCGGCGCGCCAGCCACCGCAGCCGGACCCCGGACAGGGCGATCAGGCCGATGATCAGGGCCAGCATGAGGATGACCACGCCGAGGTCGGGCTCGGCCTCGACCAGCACGATGGGGACGGCAGCGATGCCCAGCGCGATCCCGACCGCGCGCAGGCGGGGCCGCTGCTCGCCCTGCCGCAGCTCGCCCAGCAGCATGGCGCTGATCAGGATGATGGACAGCTTGGCGTACTCCGACGGCTCGATCTGGAACCCGCCGGGCAGGTTGATCCACGAGAGAGCGCCATTCACCGCGGTGCCCAGCGGGGTCAGCACGATAACCAGGCCCAGGACGGACAGGACGTACATGACCGGCGCGTACATCCGCAGCTGGCGGTAGTCCAGCAGGGCCACGGCGCCCATGAGGACCAGGCCGAGGGCGATGTTGAGCAGCTGCTTCATCAGGTAGGTGTGGGTGTCCAGGCCCGCCTTGGCCAGGCCCGGCTCGGTGGCGGCCCAGACCAGCAGGGTGCCGACCAGGCTGAGCGCCAGCACGGTGGCCAGCAGGATCCAGTCCAGGTGACGCAGCGGCGACTTGCGGGCGAAGGCCCGGCGGGCCAGGCCGCGCAGCCGCTGGCCCAGCCCGTGCCGGGTGCCCAGGCTGGAGCCGCTGCCGCCGAAGCCGGGGCCGCGGTCCAGCGGGGCCAGGCCCCGGTACTGCGGGCCGGGCCGGGCCGGCGACGGGCGGCTCAGGTCGCGCGAGCCCTTGGTGAACGTCATGACCGCCCCCCTCCCCGGCCGCGGCCGGCTCCGGTCACCGCGCCCGGTCTGGGCCGGGTATCGCGCGGCAGCGTCACGCTGGGCAGGATCATGGCCGCCGCCGCGGCGCCCTGACCGCCGCCCGGCTGGCCCGCCGCAGCCGGTGCCGCCGCGGTCTGGCCCGTGCCGGGCTGGCCCGTGCCGGGCTGAACGGTGCCGGGCTGAACGGTGCCGGGCGCGCCGCGTCGCCTTGGCGTGCGGCTGGTTGTTCGGCACGATCTGGCCGGCCCGGTTGACGTGCGGCGCGGTCGGCAGGCTCCCGCCCGCCAGGGCCGCCTTGTGGCCCTCCAGGCCGTAGATGTCATCCCAGATCTGGCGGACCGCGGGCGCTGAGACGTCGGCGCCGAAGCCGGAGTCAGGGATCATCATGACGACCACGTACTTGGGGTTGCCGCACGGCGCGAACGAGGCGAACACCGAGGTGGCCAGGTTGCCGGCGACCTGGGCGGTGCCGGTCTTGCCGGCCACGCAGACCTTGCCCAGCGGGAACCCGCCGAACGCCCCGGCCGCGGTGCCCTGGGTGAGCACGCCGCCGAGGGCGCTGCGGATGTAGGCCAGCGTCCCGGCGGTGGCGGGCAGGTGGCCGTCGACCGGCGGGGTGATCTTCTGCACGACCTTGCCCGACGGGCTGAGCAGTTCCTCGCCGAGCCGCGGGCTGTACAGGGTGCCGCCGTTGGCCAGGGCGGCGTAGGCCCGGGCTAGCTGGAGCGGGGTCACGGCCACGTAGCCCTGGCCGATGGAGGCGATGACCGACTGGCCGGGCGTCCAGACGTTGCCCGACCGGCAGTCATCCCACTCGATCTGCTGGACGTAGCTGCCGTTCTGCCTGGCCGTTCTTGCACCAGTCCTGGCCGGTGTTGGCGTTGTCCTTCCAGTAGTAGTACAGCCACTCGCGGGTCGGCACGGTGCCGGTGTCCTCCGGCAGGTCGACCCCGGTGGACTCGCCGAAGCCCCATTTCAGCTCGGTCTGCTGCATCTCCTGGACGGGCGCGGACGGGCTGGTCACGTCGTTGGTGCCGACCCGGTCGTGCTGCCAGATCTGGTAGGCCAGGTCATAGAACACGGTGTCGCAGGAGACGATCAGCGCCTGCCGGTAGCTCATCGGGCCGAGGTTGGGGGCGCCGTCGTTGGCGTAGGTGTGGCCGTCGATGGTGGTGGTGGCCGGGCAGTTGTACGCGCCGTTCAGGCCGTAGCCCTTGTTCACGGCGGCGGTGACCGAGGTGACCTTCCAGGTCGAGCCGGGCGCGTACTGGCCCTGGGTGGCCCGCTCCAGGATGGGCTCGGAGTTGCCGGAGCCGAACAGCCGGCTGAACTCGGCGGCCGAGATGCCGCCCGCCCACACCGACGGGTTGTAGGTCGGGTAGCTGGCCATGGCCACGATCCGGCCGGTGGTGGTCATGACCACGGCGGCGCCGGTGGTGGCCTTGACGTTGCCCTCGGCCTCGGTCTTGTGGATGGCGTTGGCCAGGTCGTTCTCGACATCGACCTGAAGCTGGCTGTTGATGCTGGTGACCAGGTCATCGCCCGCGGTGGGGCTGGTCTTGCGGATCGTGCCGGTGACCTGCCCGGCCGCGTTGACCTGGACCTCGTTCGAGCCGGCCCGGCCGCGCAGCTGCTTGTCGTACTGCTGCTCCAGGCCGGACTGGCCGACCAGGTCCACCCCGGAGAACCCGGTCACCGGGATGCCGAGCTGCTTGACCTCGCTGGCGGTGATCGGCTGCAGGTAGCCCAGCGCCTGGGCGGCGTCGGTGCCGACCGGCTGGGCGTAGTTGATGACCGGCTGGACCTGGGCGGTGACGCCGGGTAGCTGGCTCTTGTCCTCCAGCACCTGGACGGCGATCTGCTCGGGGACGTTCTCGGCCACCGGGATGGGCTGATACGGGGAGCCCGGCCAGCACGGCTGGCCGACCCCGGCGGTGCACAGCCGGGTCTTCTGCCGCAGCGCGGCGGGCGTGGTGCCGAGCAGCCGGGCCAGGGTGGCCAGTTCGGCCGCGCCGCCGTCGCGCCGCTGGGACAGCACGGACATGTTGACCGAGACCACCAGCGCCGATGCGTTGCTGACCAGCGGGGTGCCGTTGTCGTCGACGATCTCGCCGCGGACCGGCGGCTCGACGATGGCCCTGATCCGGTCGGCGTTGGCCAGCGCCACGTAGCTGGCCTTGGACCCGACCTGCAGGAACCAGGCCCGCGCGCCCAGCGCGGCGAGCAGCGCGGCGAGCACCACGTACAGCACGACCAGCCGCCGCCGGGAGGCCGGGATCATCGCGGCCCCCTCTCCCCGGTGCTGGTGTCGCTGTCGTCCCCTGGGCTGCTGTCAGCAGCCATCCGCTGGCACGCGGTGATCACTGCTCTCCTCCTGTCCACCTGCTGTTGATGCGCCACACCTGCCGGCGGCCGCCACGCCGCCGGGCCAGGAGGGTCAGGACCCGCCACCGGCGCTGGCCGAAGCGGGGTCGCTTGCCGGTGACCGGCCCGGCGCCGGCCAGCGACCCGGCGCGGAACCGGGGGGTGGCCGGGCGGCGGCCGCCGAGGCCCCCGCCGCGGCCGGACCTGATCCGGAATCTGGGCACGGCCGACCGGGCGGCCGCGCGGCCGGGGCGGGTCAGCGCGCCGCCGCCGACTACGCCGTCACGGCGGCGGCCGGCCGATCCGGATGCTCGGGGCCGGCCCGGACCGGGGGCCGCCGGGCGCCGGGCGGGACAGGGCGGTGCCGCCGGGCAGGCCCGCCGGCCGGAACCCGCCGGCCCGGCGGGGGCGACGGCGGCCGAGCCGGGCGGCGGCGCCTTTGCTGAGGGAGCGGCCGGGCCGGACCGGGCCCGGTCCTCCGAGTCGGGCGCCGCGCGGCAGCCGCCCGGCGGTGACCAGGACCAGGAGCCGGCCCCCGGCGGTCCCGCGCCGGCCCAGCCCGCGGCCGGCCCCGCCCCGGCGGGAGCGGCCCGGGCCGGTGCCGCTCAGGCCCATGCTGCCCAGGCCCGCCCCACCCCGACCGGCGCTGCCCAGGCCCGCGCTGCCCAGGCCCGCACTGCCGAGCCCCGCGCTGCCCAGGCCCGCACCGCCCAGCCCGGACAGGCTGCGGATCGAGCCGGAGGTCGCGCCGCGCAGGGCGCTGCTGCTCAGGCCGGTGGCGCCGAAGGTCACGGCGCGAGTCCGGGCCATCCCGCCCCACGCGGCCCGGCGGCGTCGCAGCCGGAGCCGGGCCGGGCGGGCGGGCAGCGCTCGGGGGGCCGGGCCGGACGCGGCTGACCCGGCCACGCCCGCGCGCAGCCGGGCGGCGCTGGCCCGCTGGGATGCGGCGCCGAACCGGGGCGCGTGGCCGGGCAGGCCGCTGACCACCCGGCCGCGGAACGCCTGGCCGCGCAGGGGCTCGCCCGTGGGCGGCACGCCGGTGAGGAACGTCCCGCCCAGGATCTGCCCGCGGAAGGCCGAGCCGCCCAGCGCCGACCGGCCCCACCGGCCCCTGGTCAGCCTCCCCGTGGTCAGCCGGCCCGTGGCGGACCGGCCCGTGATGGACCGGCCCGTGGCGGACCGAACCGCACCGGACTGGGCCGGGCCGGCCAGGCCGCGAGCGGCGGCGCTGCCGCCGATCCAGCCGTCACCCTGGTGCCCGGCGCCGGGCCGGAGCCGGGGCGTGTGCCGGGCCGCGGCCCGGCGGGCGCGGCGGGAATGCGGCGGACCGGCCAGCCAGCCGCCCAGGCCGAGCAGCACCACGCCGCCCGGCGCGGCGCCGCCGCCCAGCGTGCCGGGGCCGGCCAGGCCGCGCCGTCCGGACGGGGCCGCGCCGGGACCCAGGCCCGCGGCCCGGCCGGCGCCCTGGCCGCTCAGGGACGCGGCCCGGGCCGCGCGGGCCGCGCCGCCGGAGGCAGGCCGGGCCGCGTCGGCGTCGGCCAGCCAGGCGCCCGCCAGCAGCACCAGGTACAGCACGAACGGGCTGAGGGCGATGTCGTAGCTGACCGAGGCGGGCAGCAGCAGGCGGATGGACGCCCAGCTGACCTGGGCCGACTGGAGGGCCAGGCCCAGCCCGGCGACCATCACCTCGCCCGCCGCCGCGGCGGCGGCCACGATGACGATGGGCAGCACGGCCGACTGGGCCAGCGTGGGCCGCAGCCGCCCGCAGGCCCAGCCGATGATCACGAAGACCAGGGCGTACACGCCGATGACGCCGGTGGCGGGCGGGGCCAGGTCCAGGCACAGCCCGGCGGCGAACCCGGCCGCCGCGCCGGGAACCGGGCCGCTGGCCAGGCCGACGGCGGCGACGACCACCAGGACCAGGTCGGGCACTCCGCCGCCGGGCAGCCGCAGGCCGTTGACGATGGTCAGCTGGAGGATGACCGCCGCGGCCAGCAGCGCCGCCGACATGAGGACCCGGCGCATGTCACCCCCCTGCCGACGGTGCGATCGACGGGGCGGCCGGGGCGACGCGGCCGGCCTGCCCGGCGCGCGGCGCGACGGTGACGGTGACGGTCGGCGTCGGCCGGGCCTTGGGCGCGGGCGGCAGCACCGAGAACCTCGGGTCGTGCCGGGGCGGCGCGATGACGATGCCGACGATGCCCAGCGAGGTGAAGTTGACGTAGGGCCGGACCAGCGCCCGGGCGGTGAGCGACCCGCGCCGGTTCTGCACCGAGGCGATCACGCCGACCGGCACGCCGGGAACGTAGGGCCGGTCGTTCACCGACGCCGAGGTGACCACCTGCTCGCCGCTCCGGAGCACGGCGTTGGCGTCAAGGACCTGAAGCTGCATCAGGCCGGAGCCGCTGGGCGTCTTGCCCGGCCCGGTGACCCAGCCCAGCTGGCCGCCGGGGGCCAGCTCGATGCCGACCTGGGAGGATGAGTCGGTGGCCAGCAGCACCGTGGCGGTGTGCGCGGTGACCGCGGTGACCTCGCCGACCAGGCCCTGGCCGTTGAGCACGGTCTCCTGCGGCGCGACCCCGTCGGCGCTGCCGGCGTCCAGGGTGATCCGCTGCTGGAAGCCCTGCCCGGTGGCGATGACGCTGGCCGCCATGACCCGGTACCCGCCCTTGCCCGCCAGCGACAGCAGCCGGGTCAGCTGGCTGTAGTCGGCCTTGGACAGCTGCGCGTGGCTGAGCTGGGCGCGCAGCTGGGCGTTCTCCCGCTGCAGGGTCGCGACCTGGGATGAGCTGCCCGAGCCGGAGCCGCCCACCAGGTGGCCGGCCGAGCTGGCCACGTTCTCCACCCCGCCCAGCACCGAGGCGCCGGCCCGGCCGATGCCGCCCACGAACGAGGTGGAGCCGGGCCGGTAGGAGGCGGCGATCAGGCCCAGCGCAGCGATGATCAGGACGCCGAGGACCAGTCGGGTCCGCCGCGTGTCGTGCAAGGCCGATCACCTCATCTGCCGCCAGGTCCGGCAGCTTGTCCGATCGTCTGACCTGGTCCGCGCCACGCCCTGGGCGCGGACCAGACCAGAAAGGCTAGCGGCGGGACTCGGGCACCAGCACCTGCCGCAGGGTGTCGAAATCCTCGACGCACATGCCGGTGCCGAGCGCCACGGAGTCCAGCGGGTTGTCGGCCATGTGCACGGGCATCCCGGTCTCCTCGCGCAGCCGCTCGACCAGGCCGCGCAGCAGCGCCCCGCCGCCGGTCAGCACGATGCCCCGGTCCATGACGTCGCCGGCCAGCTCGGGCGGGCACTTGTCCAGGGTGCTCTTGACCGCGTCGATGATCACGCTCAGCGGCTCCTCGATCGCCCGGCGGATCTCCTCGGCCGAGATGACGATCGTCTTAGGCAGGCCGCTGACCAGGTCCCGGCCGCGGATCTCGGCGTTGGGCTCGTCGGCCGACGGGTAGGCCGAGCCGAGCGCCATCTTGATCTCCTCGGCGGTGCGCTCGCCCAGCATCAGCGAGTACTCCTTCTTGCCGAAGGTGATGATCGCCTGGTCCAGCTCGTCGCCGCCGACCCGGATGGACTGCGAGGTGACGATGCCGCCCAGGGAGATGACGGCCACCTCGGTGGTCCCGCCGCCGATGTCCACCACCATGTTCCCGGTGGGCTCGTTGACCGGCAGGCCGGCGCCGATGGCGGCGGCCATCGGCTCCTCGATGATGTAGACCCGCCGGGCGCCCGCCTGGTGGCCGGCCTCCTTGACCGCGCTCTGCTCGACGCCGGTGATGCCGCTGGGCACCGCGACGACGATCCGCGGCTTGGCCAGGTGACTGCGCTTGTGCACCTTCTGGATGAAGTAGCGGAGCATCCGCTCGGTCACGTCGAAGTCCGCGATGACGCCGTCCTTGAGCGGGCGGACCGCGATGATGTTGCCCGGCGTGCGGCCGATCATCCGCTTGGCCTCGACCCCGACCGCCACGATCTGCCCCGTGTTGGTGTTGAGGGCGACCACCGAAGGCTCGTTGAGCACGATGCCCCGTCCCCGGACGTACACGAGCGTGTTCGCGGTACCGAGGTCGACGGCCATGTCACGGCCCAGAAAGGCCATCGCGTTGCTCATCAGGGACAGGAACCTTCCAGCTGGGTCTCGGCAGGTACATCTGGAGTTTTCCGGCGCGGCGCGCTGCCGCGGCGCCTGCGCATTACATGGCCGCGACACGCTCCGCTAAACGGCGCGCGGTCAAAAGACTTGGTCTAGCGCTGGCGCGGAGCGTTGCCGCCCGGTCACGCCAGGCGCCCGTCGACAGTCCAACGCACCGCCGCTGCCGATGGTGCCATTGCGGGCGAGCCATTCCGGGCCGGTACCGGCACCCGGGCTGACCGCCGGGCGGCCGCTGGTTGACAACGGCGGGTACGCCGGAGCGTCCGCCCTTCCGACCCTACCGCGCGACGCCGGCGGCGGCCGTCATGGCACGCCGCGCAGCGCCCTCCGGGTCTGCCCGCGAGGCTCGTGGATCATGCCTCTGAACTGGAATTTCGCGGCATGCGCGATCCGGGCGGACTCCCGCCTAGGCCGGCCTCACGGTCGCGCGGGACGCTCGATCCGGCGGCCCAGCCAGATGCCGGTGATCCACAGCGCGGCGAAAATGGCCCCCAGGAAGTACATCACCGGCACCACCGTGCCGACCGCGATGACAAACACCTGGAGCAGGCTGCCGCCGACCAGCGCGCCGGCCAGCAGCGGCCGGGCCAGCCCGGCGAACAGCACGGCCGCGACCACGGCAACGCCGCCCGCCGTTCCGGCCGACCGGGGGGCCAGGTGATCAATCTGGATGGCCACCGGGATGGCCAGGCCAATGACAATGGCCTCCATGATCAGCACCGTCGAGCACAGCCGCCGGACCACGTTCGTGCCGGGTACCCGGCCGGGCGGCCCCGGTGCGGGCTCCGGGACGGCCGGGGAGCCGCCCGCGGGCCCGGGCGCCCCCGGCGCCGGGGAGGTCACGACACGTCCCCGGCAGCGGGCCAGCCGGGCTCGGGGCCGGACGCCGACGCCGCCATCCCGCCCGGGGTGAGCAGCAGCCGGGCCTCGCCCGCCGTGTACACCGAGCCGGTGATCAGCACCACCGCGGTGCCCGGATCGCCACCGGCCTCGGCGTCAGCCTCGTCGGCCAGGCCGACCGCCAGCTCGATGGCCTCGTCCAGCCGGCCCGCCACGCTGACCCGGTCCGGGCCGAGCACCGCCTGCGCGGCGTCGGCCAGGGCGTCCGGCTCCATCGCCCGGCCGGAGACGTTGCTGGTGGCGATCAGCCGGGTGGCGACGGGCTCCAGCTCGTCGAGGATGCCGGCCACGTCCTTGTCGGCGCTGATGGCCGCGATGACGATGAGGTCGGTGTAGCGGAACGACTCCTCCACCGCGGCCACCGTGGCGGCCATGCCGGCCGGGTTGTGCGCGGCGTCGACCAGCACCAGCGGGCTGCGCCGGACCACCTCCAGCCGGCCCGGCGAGGTCATCGTCGCGGTGGCCTCGCGGACCAGGCCGATATCCAGCGGCCCGGTCGCGCCGGCCGCCGGCTCGTGCCCGTTCAGGCCGTCCCCCTCCGGCTCGTCACCGACGTCCGCATCGACCAGGTGCAGGCCCGGGCCGGCCTGCGACCGCATGGGGTAGGCGGGCGCGATGCCGTCCACGGTGTCGTTACTACTCGATGAGGGGTGCCCCGTCGGATCCGGCCGCGCGAACGCCTCGACCGCGGCCACCGCGCAGGCCAGGTTGCCGGCCTGATACGCGCCGAACAGCGGCAGGAACAGGTCCTCGTAGTCGCCCAGCAGGCCGCGGACCGACACGCGCTGCCCGCCGACGGCCAGTTCCCGGCTGAGCACGCCGAACTCCAGTCCCTCGCGGGCCACGGTGGCGCCGACCTCGGCGGCGCGGCGCAGCAGCACCTCGGCGGCGGCGGGGGGCTGCTGGGCGATGACGGCCACGGCGCCGGGCTTGATGATGCCGGACTTCTCGGCGGCGATCTCCTCCACGGTGCTGCCCAGCCACCGGACGTGGTCGATGGCGATGGGGGTGAGCACGGCCACCGCGCCGTCGGCGATGTTGGTGTTGTCCCAGGTGCCGCCCAGGCCGACCTCGACCACGGCGACGTCGACGGGCGCGTCGGCGAAGGTGGCGAAGGCCATGCCCACCAGGACCTCGAAGAAGGACAGCCGGCCGGGCTGGCTGGCATCGACCAGGCCCAGGTACGGCTCGATCTCGTCGTAGGCGGCGATGAACCCGGCCGGGCTCAGCGGCTCGCCGTCGATGCAGATCCGCTCCCGGAACGAGCTGAGGTGCGGGCTGGTGAACAGCCCGGTGCGCAGGCCCCGGGCGCGCAGCAGCCGCTCGGTCATCCGGGCCGTGGACGTCTTGCCGTTGGTCCCGGTGAGGTGGATGACCGGGTATGCCTTGTGCGGGTCGCCGAGCAGGTCAACCAGCGCCGAGATGCGGTCCAGCGTGGGGTCGATGGTGTGCTCGGGGCGGCGGGCCAGGATGGTGGCCTCGATCTCCGCCAGCCGGGCACGCTCGTCAGCGGTCATGACGTCCTCCCGCTCGCAGTGATCACGCCTGGCAGCCTACTGGCCGGGCCTGCCAGGGCCGGCGCGGGACGGTCACGCCCGGGGCGGTCACTCCCGGGGCGGTCACTCCCGGGATAGGGCCTCCAGCCGCTCGGTCAGGCGGCGGGCCTCATCCTGCGCGGCGGCCAGCCGGTCCCGGTTGCTTGGCCACCACCTCGGGCGGGGCCTTGGCCACGAACGCGGGGTTCTCCGAGCTTGCGGGAGGTGGCCTCGATCTCGGCCCGGGCGGCGGCCAGGTCCTTCTCGGCCCGGCGCCGCTCGGCCGCGATGTCCAGCCCGGCGGCGGTGTCCAGTTCGACGCTGACCCCCTCGGCCTGGATCGACGCGGTCGGGGTGAAGGCGCCCTCGGGGCTGGTCAGCCGGGTCAGCGCGCGGACCTGCGCCTCGTGCGCGGCCAGCGGCGTGGCCTCGATGCCGGCCAGCACGGCCGGGACCGGCTGGCCGGGACGCAGCCCCTGGTCGGAGCGGAACCGGCGGACCTGGGTGACCAGGCGCATCAGCGCGCCGACCTCGGCCTCGGCGCCGGCGTCGGCGGGCAGGGCGGGCAGGCCCGTGCTGCCGGGAGCGGCGCCGCCGGGGGCGGTCACCCCCGGCCACCGGGCGATGACCACCGACTCGCCGCCGGTCAGCGCGCGTCCACAGCTCATCGGTGACGAACGGCAGGAACGGGTGCAGCAGCCGCAGCAGCCGGTCCAGCACCTCGCCCAGCACCATCCGGGTGGCCCCGGCGGCATCATCGGAGACTGCACTGCCCACCACGGGTAGCGAGGTCTTGGCCAGCTCCAGGTACCAGTCGCAGACCTCGTCCCAGGCGAAGTGGTAGAGCGCCTCGCAGGCCTTGGCGAACTCGTACTGGGCGAAGTAGCTCGTCGACCTCGGCGGTGACGGCGGCCAGCCGGGACAGGATCCACCGGTCAGCGGCGCTGCGCAGCTCGGCGGCGGGCAGGCCCTGGCCGGTCACGGCCCCGTTCAGCAGCGCGAACCGGACCGCGTTCCACAGCTTGTTGCAGAAGTTGCGCGCGCCGGCCGCCCAGTCCTCGCTGACCGCGATGTCGCCGCCGGGGTTGGCCCCGCGGGCCAGGGTGAACCGGGTGGCGTCGGCGCCGAACCGGTCGATCCAGTCCAGCGGGTCCACGGTGTTGCCCCGGGACTTGGACATCTTCTTGCCGAACTGGTCGCGGACCAGGCCGTGCAGGGCGATCTGGCGGAACGGCACGGCGTCCTCCGGGCCGCGCCCGGCGTTGGCGTACAGCCCGAACATCATCATCCGGGCGACCCAGAAGAACAGGATGTCGTAGCCGGTCACCAGCACGGTGTTGGGGTAGAAGGCGCGCAGGTCGGCGGTGTCGTCGGGCCAGCCCAGGGTGGAGAACGGCCACAGCGCGGAGGAGAACCAGGTGTCCAGCACGTCGGGGTCCTGGGACCAGCCCGGCCCGGCCGGCGGCTCCTCGCCGGGGCCGACGCAGCGCACCTCGCCGCTCGGGGCCGTACCAGACCGGGATCCGGTGCCCCCACCACAGCTGGCGGCTGATGCACCAGTCGTGCATGTTGTCGACCCAGTCGAAGTACCGGGCCGACAGTTCCGGCGGGAAGATCCTGACCCGGCCGTCGCGCACCGCGTCGCCGGCCGCCTTGGCCAGCGGGTCGACCCGGACGAACCACTGCAGCGACAGCCGCGGCTCGACGGTGGTGCCGCACCGGGAGCAGTGCCCGACGGCGTGCGCGTACGGGCCGCCGCTCGGCCACCACCCGGCCCTGCTGGCGGAGTGCGGACAGGACGGCCGGCCGGGCCTCGAACCGGTCCAGGTCCCGGAACGGCCCGGCCACCGTGATCACGCCCCGCTCGTCCATGATCACCAGGCTGGGCAGGTCGTGCCGGCGGCCGATCTCGAAGTCGTCGGGATCGTGCGCGGGCGTGACCTTGACCGCGCCGGTGCCGAACTCCGGGTCGACGTGCGGGTCGGCCACGACCGGGATGCATCCGCCCGGTCAGCGGCAGCTCGATCGCCGTGCCGACCAGGCGGGCGTACCGCGGGTCGTCGGGGTGCACCGCCACGGCGGTGTCGCCGAGCATGGTCTCCACCCGGGTGGTGGCCACCACGATCTGGTCCTCGCCGTCGCCGTACCGGATGCGAGACCAGCTCGCCGTCGTCGTCGGAGTGCTCGACCTCGATGTCCGACAGGGCGGTCAGGCAGCGCGGGCACCAGTTGATGATCCGCTGGGCGCGGTAGATCAGGCCGTCGTCGAAGAGCCGCCTGAACATGGTCTGCACGGCCCGGGACAGCCCGGCGTCCATGGTGAACCGCTCGCGGGTCCAGTCCACGCCGTCGCCCAGGCGGCGCATCTGGCCCAGGATCGCGCCGCCGGACTCTGCCTTCCACGCCCAGACCCGCTCGACGAACGCCTCCCGGCCCAGGTCGTGCCGGGACAGCCCGTCCTTGGCCAGCTCGCGCTCGACCACGTTCTGGGTGGCGATGCCGGCATGGTCCATGCCGGGCAGCCACAGCGCGTTATAGCCCTGCATCCGGGCGCGGCGGGTCAGCGCGTCGATCAGCGTGTGGTCCAGGGCGTGGCCGATGTGCAGCGACCCGGTGACGTTCGGCGGCGGGATCACGATCGCGAACGGCGGCGCGGCCGAGTCCGGGTCCGGGGTGAAGTAGCCAGCCTGCGACCCAGGCCGCGTAGCGGCGCGACTCGACGTCGGCCGGGCTGTACTGGGGCGGCAGCTGGGAAAGGTCGGTGGGACTCACGTCACGTGAGTGTAGAAGAACTTGACCGTAACCGAGGCATCGGCGATTCCGGACCGGGCTACGCGGCCCTGACCGGCAGCTACGGGCGCCCGGTGTCGCCAGGTGCCTGCGGAGAGTATCAGTCAGTCATCAGCGGGTCACAGTGCTGCGGCTATTACGTCACGGTCCTTCGTTACCGGGCAAGGCCGGCCATACCGTCGCACGGAGGGCCGGTTCCTCCAGGTCGGCCTGTCCGAAATGGCGGCACCGGAGGACGCGACCCCTATGCCCAGGCTCCCGGCTGCGCTCCGGCTCGCCGCTGGCCACCGGCTTGGCTTCGCCGCGACCGCGCTGACGGTCCTGGTCGCCGCCGCCTCGGCCGCCACCGCCGCCACGTTCGCGGAGGCCACCACGGGCACCGCCGTGCGTCAGGCGCTGGCCCCGTCCGCCATCCTGATCACCGCCCCGGCCAGCACCGCCACCGCGCCGGGCCTGGACCGGCAGGTGACCGGCTCGCTGCGGACCGCCAGCCGGGGCCTGCCCCTGACCGTGACCGACAGCTACTGGTCCCAGCCGCTGGACCTGCCCGCCGGGCACGGCGCCCAGGCTCAGGTGATCTCGCTGCCGGCCGCTCGCGCGCCACGCCACGCTGGCGGGCGGCCAGTGGCCGGCCGGGGACGCGACGGGAGCCGGCGGCGCCACGGAGGTCTGCGTCCCGGCCAGCGCGGCACAGCTCCTGCGCCTGTCCGTGGGTCAGGTGCTGCGGTTGCGGCCCAGCGTGACCGGCGCGCCGGTCACGGTCGTGATCTCGTGCGTGTTCCGGCCGGCGGCGCCCCGCGGCAGCTACTGGCGGCTGAGCCCGCTGGGGGCCGCGCCGCTCAGCCGGGAGGGCGGGTTCACCAGCTACGGGCCGCTGGTCACCACGGCGGCCGCGTTCACCGCCGGGCACGTCCCGGCTAGCTCGCGGGCCTGGCTGGCGGTACCGGACGCGGCCCGGCTGAGCACGACCGACCTGGCCGGGCTGAGCGCGCGGATCTCCGCCGCCGACGGCGCGCTGGCCAACTCGGCCAGCGCGGTGATCAGCACCGGCCTGCCCGCCACCCTGTCCGCCCTGGCCACGGGCGTGGCGGTGGCCCGGTCCCAGCTGCTGCTGGGCCTGCTGATGCTGCTGGTCATCGCGGGCGCGACGCTCGTGGTGGCCGTCCAGCTCCTGGGCGGCCAGCGGGCCGGCGAGGCGCCGCTGCTGATGGCCCGCGGCGCGTCCCGGCGCCAGCTCGCCCGGCGCGGCGCGGCCGAGGCCGCCACCGCTGGCCATCCCCGCCGCCATTCTCGGGCCGCTGATGGGCGGGCTGGCGGTGCCGCTGCTGACCCGGCACGGCCCGCTGGCCGCGGCGGGCATCCGGATCGACTCCGGCCGGCCGGCCGCCGCCTGGGCCGGCGGCGGTGATCGTGGCCGCGTACTCGGCGCTGATCATCGCGCTGCCGTGGCTGCGGGCGCCGGCCTCGCCGCTGCGCCAGCGGGCGGCCCGGTCCCGGCAGCGGATGATCGCCGCGACCGCCTCGGCCGGCGCCGACCTGGCCCTGATCGCCATCGCCGCGGTGGCCGGCTGGCAGCTGGCCCGCGGCCCGTCGGGCGGGCTCACCTCAGTGGCCGGGGTGGACCCGGTGCTGGCCATCGCGCCGGTCCTGGCCCTGTCGGCCGGGACGCTGGTCATGCTGCGGCTGCTGCCGCTGGCCGCCCGGCTGGCCGACCGGGGCGCGGCCCGCGGCCGGGGCCTGACCTTCGCCGGAGCGGCCTGGCAGCTCAGCCGCAAGCCGGTGCAGCAGGGCGGCCCGGCGCTGCTGGCCGTGCTGGCGGTGGCCACCTCGGTGCTGGCCCTGGCCACCGCGTCAAGCTGGCGGGAGTCCGCCACCGCCCAGGCCGACTTCTCGGTCGGGGCGGCAGCCCGGGTCACCATGCTGCCCGCGGTCACCCTGCCGGTCGGCCGGGTCGCCGACGGTGACGTCGGCCCGCGGGGTGCAGGCCAGCACGCCCGCCTACCGGGAGCGGGCCAGCCTGTCGTCCGGCGGCGCGACCACCACGGTGCTGGCCCTGAACGGCCCGGCGGCGGCGCGGATCGTGCCGCCGGAGGCGCTGGCCGCGCTCGGCCCGGGAACCAGCGCGGCCGGGGCGGCCGGGCTGCTGCGCCAGATCGGGCAGGGCGCCGGGCCGCGGGGCACGGTCCTGCCGGGCCGGCCGCCGGACCTGGTGGTCAGCGCCCGCCTGTCGGGGGTGCCGGCCGGCAGCCCGGTGCTGTCGGTCCAGCTCACCGACGCCGCCGGGGTCGGCTACCTGATCGAGGCCGGGCCGCTGCCCGCCGACGGCCGGGTGCATCAGCTCACCGTGCCGATCGCGGCCGGGGCGGACTACCCGGTGCGACTGCGCGGCTTCGTCCTGGAGTACCAGGAGCCGCTGGCCACCCCGGCCGCGGCCGCGCTGACCATCGGGCCGGTCAGCGCGGGCCGCCCGGCCAGTGTCGGCTCAGACAGCACCGCCGTGCTCGTGCCGGTGCCGGTGCCGGGGCCGGCGCTGGAGTCGTCGGCGTCGGCCATCGCGGTCGGGCCGGGGACCACCGACCCGGCGGTGACCGCCACCCGGCGCACTCCCGGCGCGGTGACGGTGACGTTCCGCACCGGCAGCGGCACGTCCGTCGGGCAGCAGGGCGGTACCACGCAGGCCACGCTGGCGGTCAGCGCCGGGCCGCGGGTGGCCACGCTGCCGGGGATCGCCACCGCGGCGTTCCTGGCCGCCACCGGCCAGCACCTGGGCGGCACGGTCTCGGTGCCGGTCCAGGGCACGACGCTGCCGGTGCGGCTGGCCGGGGTGGTCGGCCGGTTCCCGACCCTGGGCGGGCCGGGCGGCGGCCTGATCATCGACCAGGCGGCGCTGCAGGACGCGCTGGCCCAGCAGGGCATCCAGCCCGCCCCGGTGAGCGAGTGGTGGCTGCGCACCGCCGGGCCGGCCCCGGCCATCCGGGGGCTGCCCGGCGGGACGTCGGTGGCCAGCGCCGCGACGGTGGCCACCGGACTCCGGGCGCAGCCGCTGTCGGCGGCGGGCCAGGAGGAACTGCTGGCGGTGGCGGTGGTGGCGCTGATCCTGGCCGGCGCGGGCTTCGCGGTCGGCCGTGGCGGCCGGCCGGGAGCGGGACCGGGACGCGGCCATGCTGGACGCGCTCGGCGCCCGGCGCGGCCAGATAGCCGCCCAGCTCGGGCTGGAGCAGGCCATGCTGGCCGTCCCCGCCGCGGCGGCGGGCTGTCGGGCTGGGCGTGCTGCTCAGCCACCTGATCATGCCGGCCGTCAGCCTGACCGCCGCGGCCACCCGGCCGGTGCCGCCGGTGGTGGTCCAGGTGCCGCTGGCGGCCAGCCGGTGGTCGCGGCGGTGATCGCCGCGCTGCCGCCGCTGGCCGCCGCCGCGACCGGGCTGCGGCAGCTGCGGGCCGCCGCCACGCTGCGCGTGGAGACCGAGACGTGAGCGCGACCGGGACGCGCCAGCCGGGAGCGGCCGGACACCGGGACGCCGCGTCCCCGCCGGGGCCGCCGGGGACGGCTGGGGTGGCTGGTCGCCGGCGAGGCCGGGGCGGCCATCGCCTGGGTGCTGGCCGCCGCCGCGCTGCTCGACCGCGTTCCTGGCCACCGCCGCGCCGCGCGAGGTGGCCGTCTCGTCGGCCCGGCCCTGCGCCAGACCCTGGCCGGGGTAAACCCGGCGGCGGCGGGCATCACGATCACCGGGCAGTGGCAGCCGTTCAGCAGGCCGGCCGTCCAGCGTCATCACCCCGGCCGAGGTCACCGCGCTGCCGACCCGGATCGCCCGGCTGATGCAGCCGCCGGTGGACTCCCCGCCGGCCCAGCGCTGGGGCGGCTTCGCCGCCGCCCTGACCGAGGTCACCAACCCGGCCCGGTCGGCGGTGCTCCAGGTGCCGCCGACCATGGAGGTGGCCTACCGGTCGGACCTGACCCGGCACTCCCGGCTGGTGGCCGGCCGCCTGCCCAGCCGCGCCTTCGCGGGCCGGGGCGGGGCCACCCTGGAGGTGGCGGTGACCCCGGCGGTCGCGGCCCGGTTCAGCCTGCGGACCGGCTCGGTGGTCCGGCTGGTGACCGGGACCCGCCTGGTCGTGACCGCGATCATCGCGCCCGCCGACCCGGCCCAGCCGTACTGGACCGCCGACCCGCTCCAGGCCGTCCCGGAGGTGCAGGGCGGCGACCCGGTCATGCACTGGGTGGCCGGGGTCTTCATCGGCCCGTCCGAGGTCCGGGCGCTGCAGCAGGTGGCGGCCGGGCAGTTCGTCAACGGCACCTGGTTCCTCCCGCTGCGACTGCGGGGCATCACCCCGGCCACGCTGCCGGGCCTGCTGGCCGGGGTGACCCGGGTCCTCGACGCCAACATGCCCGCCGGCATCCACCCCGGCGGCCTGGCCTTCTCCCAGCAGGTGGACGCCACCTCGACCCTGGCCGGCAGCCTGAGCGGGTTCCTGGCCCAGCAGCAGGCCACCTCGGCGGTGGGCGCGCTGATCGTCGCCGGCCTGCTCGGCGCGGGCCTGGTCCTGCTGCTGATCTGCGCCCGGATGGCCGCCGAGGCCTACCGGCCGGAACTGGCCCTGCTGCGGGTGCGCGGCGGCAGCACCCGGCAGGCG
This sequence comes from uncultured Actinomycetota bacterium, assembly GCA_963731085.1. Taxonomy (GTDB): domain Bacteria; phylum Actinomycetota; class Actinomycetes; order Streptosporangiales; family Streptosporangiaceae; genus DASUBV01. Next base: position 46,583 of record CAVSUF010000010.1, on the reverse strand, counting down.
GCCGGCCGGATCCTGGCCCGGGCCGCGCTGATCACCGTCCCGGCCGCCGCCGCGGGCGGCGTGGCGGGTGCCCTGGCCGTCCCGCGCGCGGACGTCCGGCTGCCGTGGCTGCCCGGCTGCCGCGGTGGCCGTCGCGCTGTCCGGCGCGCTCACCGTCATCGCCGCCGGGCAGCAGCGCCGGGCCCGGCTGCAGCGCCCGGGGCGAGCGGTCCGACGCCGCCGCGGCGGCGGCCCAGCGCTCCGCCCCGCCGGGCGGTGGCCGAGTCCGCTCGTCATCGTCCTGGCCGCGGGCGGCCTGGCCACGCTGCGGCTGACCGCCGGGTCCGGGCAGTCCGACATGTTCACGACGCTCAGCCCGGTGCTGGCCGCGTCGCCGCCAGCCTGCTGGCCGCCCGGCTGTACCCGCTGCCGGTCCGGGCGCTGCTGGGGTGGCCGCCGCCCGGCGCGGGCCGGTCGGCTTCCTGGGCCTGGCCCAGGCGGCCCGCGCCCGCGGCGCGGCCGTCCTGCCGGTGCTGGCCCTGGTGCTGACCCTGACGGTGACCGCGTTCGCGGCCATGATCTCGGGGTCGGTGGCGGCCGGGCAGGAGGCCGCGTCCTGGCAGCAGGTCGGGGCGGACGCCGGGGTCCAGGCCCGCCGGGCAACAACGTGATCACCACCGCCGCCCGGCGGGCGGTGGCCGCGGGTGCCCGGCGTGACGGGCACCGCCGCCGTGTACACGGCGACCGCGTTCGGGCCGTTCGGCGCGCTGGTGCAGGCCACCGGCGGGCCGGTGGTACACGCGGGCCTGGCCGTGGTCAGCCCCGGCCCGTACGCGGCGCTGGCGGCCCGCACGCCGTGGCCGGGGTTCCCGGCCGGGCTGCTGCGCCCCGGCGCCGTGGCGGCAGCACGGGCGGGCACGGCGTGGTGCCGGTCCTGGCCTCGCCCAGGGCCTGGCCGCCGCGCTGGCCGCCGGGCACGGGCCGGCGGTGCTGGAACTGGACGGGATCACGATCCGGATCCGGGTCCAGTCGGTGCTGGCCGCCACCCCGGCCATGCCCGGCGGCGGCACGTTCGTCGTCGCTGCCGCAGTGGGCCGCGGCCCGGCTTGCCGTCCATCCCCGGGCCGGACCTGCTGCTGGCCACCGGGCCGGGCACCGGCAGCCGGGCGTTCCGGGCGGCGGTTCAGGCAACCGTGCCCGGCGCGGCGGTCGTGCGCTGCGCCAGCAGGTGCTGCGCGGGCTGCGGACCGCGCCCGCCCAGGCCGCCGCCGACCGAGTGGACACGCTCGGCGTCTGGGCCGCGGCCGCGCTGACCGTGATCGCCCTGCTGCTCGGGCTGGCCGCCTCGGCGGGCGGCCGGGACCGGGCTGGCCCGCGCGGATGCTGGCGCTGGGCATGACGCCCGGCCAGGCCCGGGCGCTGGACCTGACCGAGACCCTGCCGCTGCTGGCCGCGGGCATCCTGGGCATGGTGGCGGCGGCGATCGGGCTGGCCCTGCTGGCCGGGCCGGCCCTGAACCTGGCCGCGTTCGCGGCGGGGCCGGGGGGTCGGGCCATCCGGCTCGGTGCAGTGCAGCCGGCGCTGGCCCTGCCCGCCGCCGGGGCCGTCGTGGCGGCCCTGGTCATCGTCGGCGCGCAGACCGCGCGGGCGACCCGGCGCACCGCCAGCTGCCGCGGTGGCGCGAGAGGAGGCAAGCTAGTCCCGTGTCCGCAATCGACGACCTGATCCGGGCCCGGCGTCGGAGTCCGCCGAGCCGGGCGGCAAGGCCCGGCCCGGCGCCGGGGCGATGATCTTCTGTGACCGGCTCGTCCGGATCTTCTCGGTGGCCGGCATCGAGGTCCAGGCGCTGCAGGGCCTGGACCTGATGATCGCGCCGGGCGAGCTGACCGCGCTGGTCGGCGCGTCCGGCAGCGGCAAGTCCACGCTGCTGGGCATCCTGGCCGGGCTGGACGTGCCCGACCGGCGGCCAGGCGGTGGTGGACGGGCTGGACCTGGCCGCGCTGACCGCCGCGCAGCGGCTGGCCTACCGGCGGTCGACGGTCGGGTTCTTGTGGCAGCAGACGTCCCGCAACCTGTTCACGCACCTGACCGCCGCGCAGAACGTGGCCCTGCCGATGGGGCTGGCCGGGTCGCGCCGGGCCGAGCGGCGCCGCGGGCAGCCGCCCTGCTGGAGCTGCTGGGCGTGGCCGACTGCCGCGACCAGCTCGTCCCGGAGATGTCGGGCGGCCAGCAGCAGCGGGTGGCCGTCGCGGTGGCGCTGGCCAACAGCCCGCGGGTCTTGCTGGCCGACGAGCCGACCGGCGAGCTGGACACCGAGACGGCGGCCCAGGTGTTCGGCGCGCTGCGCACGGCCAACGCCGAGCTGGGCGTGACGGTGCTGATCGTGACCCACGACGCCGGCGGTGTCCGAGCACGTGCGGCGGACGATCGCGATCCGGGACGGCCGGATCAGCACCGAGGTGCTGCGCCGGGCCGAGACCGGACGCCGACGGGCCGGGAGGAACTGGTGGCGCAGGAGTACTCGGTGCTGGACCGGGCCGGGCGGCTGCAGCTGCCCGGCGAGTACGTGGCGGCGCTGGGGATGCGGGACCGGGTGCGGCTGGCGCTGGAGCCCGACCACATCGGGGTCTGGCCCGATCAGCCGGCGGCCGCGGAGCGGCCGGCGAGTCGACGGCGGAGGCCGGCGGCAGGCGGGGGCGACGGCGCGTGAGCGGCGGCGCAGCCGCCGAGGCGAGCGCGGGCCACGGCGGCCGGTACCCCGGAGGTCGTGCGGGTGGACCGGCGGTGACGCGGACGTTCGGCCGGGGCGCGGCGGCCCGCCAGGCGCTGCGCGGGGTCACGCTGAGTGGCGCAGGGCGAGCTGGTCGCGCTGTGCGGGCGGTCCGGGTCCGGGAAGACGACGCTGCTGAACATCATCGCCGGGCTCGACGCGCCGACCAGCGGCCAGGTCTGGGTGGACGGCGCGGAGGTCACCGCCATGAGCCGCGACGAGCGGCTGCGGCTGCGCCGGGAGACGGTCGCGATGATCTTCCAGTCGTTCGCGCTGCTGCCGGTGCTGTCGGCGGCGGAGAACGTGGGCGTCCCGATGCGGCTGGCCCGGATGCCGTCGGCCGCCCGCGAGCAGCGCGCCCGCGACCTGCTGGCCCTGGTCGGGCTGGGCGGCCGCGGCGCAGCAGCGGCCCTACGAGCTGTCCGGCGGGGAGCAGCAGCGGGTGGCGGTGGCCCGGGCGCTGGCCAACAGCCCGCGGCTGCTGCTGGCCGACGAGCCGACCGGGCAGCTCGACTCCGCCACGGCCGGCCAGATCATGGGGCTGCTGCGCACGATCGTGCACGCCGAGGGGCTGACCGGGATCGTGGCCACCCACGACAAGGGGCTGATGGAGATCGCCGACCGGGTCGTCGAGCTGCGCAACGGCGAGCTAGCCGACTAGCTGCAGCCCCGGGTGGGTCAGGCGGCGCTGTATCAGGCCGACTTCTCGCGCGGGGTGCGGCGCGCGACGTCGCGGGGCACCAGCGTCGGGTTAACGTGCTCAAGGACCGACTCGGCGGTGATGACGACCCGCTCGACGTCCTTGCGGCTGGGCACCTCGTACATCACCGACAGGAGGACTTCCTCCAGGATGGCGCGCAGCCCGCGGGCGCCGGTCCCCCGCAGGATGGCCTGGTCGGCGATGGCCTCCAGGGCGTCGTCGGTGAACTCCAGGTCCACGCCGTCCAGCTCGAACAGCCGCCGGTACTGCCGGACCAGCGCGTTGCGCGGCTCGGTCAGGATGCGGATGAGCGCCTCGCGGTCCAGGTTGTGCACGCTGGTGATGACCGGGAGGCGGCCGACGAACTCCGGGATCATGCCGAACTTCAGCAGGTCCTCGGGCATCACCTCGGAGAACGCGTCGGCCATGGTCCGGTCGGTCTTGACCCGGAGCACCGCGCCGAAGCCCATGCCGCTGCTGCCGACCCGCGCCTCGACGATCTTCTCCAGGCCGGCGAACGCGCCGCCGCAGATGAACAGCACGTTGGTCGTGTCGATCTGGATGAACTCCTGGTGCGGGTGCTTGCGGCCGCCCTGCGGCGGCACCGAGGCGGTGGTGCCCTCCAGGATCTTCAGCAGCGCCTGCTGGACGCCCTCGCCGGAGACGTCGCGGGTGATCGACGGGTTCTCGCTCTTGCGCGCGATCTTGTCGATCTCGTCGATGTAGATGATCCCGGTCTCGGCCTTCTTGACGTCGTAGTCGGCCGCCTGGATCAGCTTGAGCAGGATGTTCTCGACATCCTCGCCGACGTAGCCGGCCTCGGTCAGCGCGGTCGCGTCGGCGATGGCGAACGGCACGTTCAGCAGGCGGGCCAGCGTCTGGGCCAGCAGGGTCTTGCCCGAGCCGGTCGGGCCGAGCAGCAGGATGTTGGACTTGGCCAGCTCGACGCCGTCGTCCCCGGCCCGCTCGCCGCCGGACTGGACCCGCTTGTAGTGGTTGTAGACCGCGACCGACAGGCCCTTCTTGGCCTTCTCCTGGCCGATGACGTAGGAGTCCAGGAACTCGTAGATCTCCCGGGGCTTGGGCAGGCTGTCCCACTTCAGCTCGGTGGGCTCGGCCAGCTCCTCCTCGATGATCTCGTTGCACAGGTCGATGCACTCGTCGCAGATGTAGACGCCTGGCCCGGCGATCAGCTTCTTGACCTGCTTCTGGCTCTTCCCGCAGAACGAGCACTTCAGCAGGTCGCCGCCGTCGCCGATGCGTGCCACCCAGCTACTCCTTTACCCTGGGCCGCCGCAGCCGTCCCGAAGGACCAGCCGCAGCGGTCGCCTGCCTGCGAGCTATTCCAGCGTAGAACCTAGACGGTACCGCCTAAGCGGCTCCGATGGTGACCTTAGAACCGCGTCGCCACCGTGCCGACCCAGCCCACGCCGTACTACGACCCTACCGCGCTGGTCCGCTTGAGCATCGTCAGAACTTCATCGACCAGGCCGTACTCCTTGGCCTGGGCGGCGGTGAAGAACTTGTCGCGCTCGATGTCGCGGCGGACCTGGTCCTCGGCCTGCCCGGTGTGGTTGGCCAGGATCAGCTCCATGGCCGACGCGCATCCGCAGGATCTCGCGGGCCTGGATCTCCAGGTCGCTGGACTGGCCGTAGCCGCTCTCCACCGCGGGCTGGTGGATCAGGATCCGGGAGTTCGGCAGGGCCATCCGCTTGCCCTTGGTCCCGGCCGCGAGCATCACCGCGGCCGCCGACGCGGCCTGGCCCAGGCAGAACGTCTGGATTTCCGGCTGGATGTACTGCATCGTGTCGTAAATCGCCATCATCGACGTCATCGACCCGCCCGGCGAGTTGATGTACATCAGGATGTCCCGGTCCGGGTCGATCGACTCCAGCGTGATCAGCTGCGCCATCACGTCGTTGGCCGAGGCGTCGTCGATCTGCACGCCGAGGAAGATGATGCGCTCCTCGAACAGCTTGTTGTACGGGTTCATCTCCTTGACCCCGTATGACGTCCGCTCGACGAACGAGGGCAGCACGTACCGCGACTGCGCGGGATGGGCCAGGAGCGGGTGGCGGCCCGGTCCGGCGCTGCCAGCCTTCACGTTCTCCTCCTCGGCACGCGTCCTCCTCGGATTCACGGTCCAGGTCACGCCAGCGGCCCCGCCGGTCGGCACCTCGGTGGCGCTGCGCACGACCTGGTCCACGAACCCGTAGTCCTTGGCCTCGTCGGCGGTGAACCAGCGGTCGCGGTCGGAGTCGATCTCGATCTGCTCGACGGTCTGGCCGGTGTGCATGGCGGTCCGCTCGGCCAGCACCCGCTTGAGGTACAGGCTGTGCTCGGCCTGGATCCGGATGTCGGTGGCCGTGCCGCCGATGCCGCCGTGCGGCTGGTGCATCAGGATCGCCGCGTGCGGCATCGCGTACCGCTTGCCCGCCGCGCCCGCGGCCAGCAGGAACTGGCCCATCGAGGCGGCCATGCCCATCGCGTACGTCGCGACGTCGTTGGGCACGAACTGCATCACGTCGTAGATGGCCAGGCCCGCGTAGACCGAGCCGCCGGGCGAGTTGATGTAGATGCTGATGTCGCGGGTGCGGTCCTCGGACGCCAGCAGGATCAGCTCGGCGCAGATCCGGTTGGCGAGATCATCGTCGACCTGCTGGCCGAGGAAGATGATCCGGTGCCGGAGCAGGCGCTGAAACAGCATCTCGGTGACGGGCTGGGGCCGCCCGTCGTCGCCGCGGCCCAGCACGGGTGCCAGCTGCAGGGCGAGCCCGGGAGCCAGCTGCGCGTCATCGGGAGCCGTGATCACTGGCCCTCCTTGCTCTGTAGTCGTCGTGACTCTGTAGTCGTCGCGCCTTCTGTCGTTGCAGTGACCCTAACTCGGCCGCGGACCGGGAAGTCCGCTGATCCCCGCTGTTCGCTTTGGGCGCACGTACCGGGTCAGGACTCGTCCTCGCCGGTCCGGCGGCGTCGCCCGCGGGGTCGTCCGCCGTGGCCTCGTCGGCCGTGGTGTCGTCCGCGGTCGCGTCCGTCGTCGTCGCCGTGGCCTCGTCCTCGGCGCCGACGCCGCGGATGATGGCCGCGATGTCCACGGTGCGGCCGGAGGCGTCCGTGACGGTGGCCCGCTCGGCCAGCATGGTCAGCGCCTTGGTCCGCAGTCACCTCGGACACGACGGCCTGGACCTGGTCGCGCTCGGTGATCTGCTGGGCCAGCTGGTCGGGCGTGACGCCCATCCGGTAGGCCTGCTGGGCCATGTAGGCGTTGAGGTCCTCCTGCTCGGGCTGGCCCTCTTCCTGCTCCACCACGCGGTCGAGGATGAAGCCGGCCTTCAGCGCCTTGCGGGCGTCGCGCTCCCGCTCCTCCTCGAGCTGCTCCTCGGTCTGGCCGTTGCCCTCCAGCAGCTCGGCCAGCGTCATGCCGGCCTAGCGCAGCCGGTCCTCCAGCGAGGTGCGCCGGGACTCGATCTCGCTGTCCACGACGCGCTCGGGCAGCGGGATCTGGACCTGGTCCAGCACGGCGTCCAGGACCCGCTCGCGGGCCTGGCCGACCTGGCTCGACTGGCGCATCAGCTCAAGCTGCTTGCGGGTGCCCGCCCGCAGCTCGCCGATGGTGTCGAACTCGCTGGCCGACTGGGCGAACTCGTCGTCCAGCACCGGCAGTTCGCTTGACCTTGACGCTGTTCACCTTCACCTCGACATCGGCGGCGGCGCCGGCCAGCGCGCCGCCCGCCAGGTCGGCCGAGAACGTGGCCGTCTCCCCGGCCGACAGGCCGGTCAGCGCCTCGTCCAGGCCGTCCAGCATGGACGCGCTGCCGACCTCGTAGGAGATCCCGCTCGCCTGGGCGTCCTCGACGACCTCGCCGTCCACCGACGCGGCCAGGTCGATCGAGACGAAATCGCCGTCCTCGACCGGGCGGTCCACGCCCTTGAGCGACGCGAACCGCTCCCGCAGCGAGCCGAGGTACTCCTCGACCTCGTCCGGGGTCACCTCGGTGTCGTCCACCGTGACGGCCACCGCCGTCCAGGTCGGGCAGCTCGAAGCTGGGCCGGACGTCCACCTCGGCGGTAAAGGCCAGCTCCTTGCCGTCGTCCAGCCGGGTGATCTCCACCTCGGGCGGGCCGAGCGGCGAACACCTCGTGCTCCTCGACGGCCTTCCCGTACAGCTCGTGGACCGCCTCGTTGACCGCCTGCTCCAGCACCGCCCCGCGACCGACCCGCTGGTCGATGATCCGCGGCGGGACCCGGCCCGGCCGGAAGCCGGGGATCCGCACCTGCCGGGCCACCTCCTTGTAGGCGTGGTCGAGGTTCGGCTTCAGCTCATCGAACGGCACCTCGACCGTGAGCTTGACACGGGTCGGGCTCAGTTCTTCAACGTCGGTCTTCACTGCGAGGTGGCTCCTGAGAAATTCTCCCGGCCAGCGCTTCGTGGCACGGCCCGGGCATGGCTAATGGCACGCGGCCTGGCCGCCAAGTCTAGGGCAGGACGGAGGTGTTCACCCGGCACGGGTGATGATCGCCGGAGCCGGCCGATCACACGATGACAACCAGGCCCATGACGCGTGAGAGATCAGGAGGCCGATATGACCGAACGGCACGCAAACCGGCCCGATCCGGGCGACGCGGGCGGCGTGGCGCAGGACCAGCCCGCGGTCCCGCCGCAGGCCGCGCGGGAACGGCCGCCGGCGGACGGACCTGACGCCGGCCGGATGGACGAGGGCCGGATGGACGGGGGCCGGATGGACGGGGGCGCGGGCGGACACCGACCGGATGAGCACCGGCGGGACCGAGCGCGACCGGGAGGCCGACCAGGGCTACGGGTACGGCCGGGCGGGCGGCATGGGCGGGATCGCCGCCTCCATCGCCGGGCTGGCCTGGGGCGCGGTGCTGGCCGCCGCGCTCGGCCTCGTCGCGGTCGGGATCATGCTGCTGGTGTGGCCCAAGGCCACGCTGACCGTGGTGGCCATCCTGATCGGGGCCGCCCTGCTGGTCGCCGGGCGTGATGCGGCTGGTCGACGGCATCACGGCCCGCAGCGATAGCGGCGGCATGCGCGCGGCCGACATCATCATCGGCATCCTGGCCATCGTGGCGGGCCTGTACTGCCTCAAGCACCACTCGCTCACGATCGTGGTGCTGGCCCTGGTGATCGGCGCCTACTGGATCATTCACGGCGTCGGCGACCTGGTCGTGGCCGCGTCGGCCGGCCCGGTGCCGGGCCGCGGGCTCAAGGTGGTGGGCGGCCTGTTCAGCATGGCGGCGGGCTTCATCATCTTGTTCTGGCCGGGCATCTCCCTGGTCCTGCTGCTGACCATCATGGGGGCCTGGCTGCTGTTCTACGGCGTGGTCCTGGCCGGCCTGGCGCTGCGGATGCGCAAGGACAGCCGCGAGGCCAAGACGGCCCGCCCGGCCCGGACGCCGCGGGCGGCACCCGCCTAACCCGCAACCCGCACGGGCGGCGCACGGAAAACTGCGGCCGGGAGGCCCGCACCAGGCGGCCTCCCGGCCGCGGTGCGTGTTTAGACCATGATCGTGGCTGACGCGGCGGGCGGCGCCGACCGGGCGCTACACCCAGGAGCTACAGGAGGTCGAGGCGGCGGCCGCGGGCGATGGCCTGGCGGCGGTTGGCCACGCCGAGCTTGCGGTAGGCCGAGCGCAGATGCGTCTTGACCGTGTTGATCGACAGGAACAGCGCCTCGGCGATCTCCTGGTTCGTCATGTGCGAGGGCAGGAACCGCAGCACGGCCAGCTCGCTGCCGGTCAGCGGCAGCCCGGCCGGGCCGGGCCGCGGTCCCGGCGGCCGCCGGGCGGGCCGGGTGGCGGGGCGGCTGGCCGTCGAACCGCTCCAGCACGCGGCCCGCGAAGCCCGCGCACGGGCTGGTCGGCGGGACCAGGACGGTCATCGCCGAGCGGACCGCCGGGCCGCCGTCCAGGAACACCCGGAACGCCCCCTCCGGCTCGGCCAGCACCAGGGCCTGCTCGACCCCCTCCGCCGCCTCGGCCACCTGGCTGAGCCGCCGCCGGGCGACGGCCGCGGTGAGCAGGGCGATGATCCGGTCCCGCAGCGTCAGGCCGGGCGGCGGCCCGGCCAGGCAGGCGCCGGCCTCGGCCAGCGCGCCCTGCTCGTCCCCGGTGGCCAGCAGCACCCGGGCCCGGGCCAGCCGGACCGCCAGCGCCACGGTGCCCGCCCCAGCGGCCCAAGCCGCCCCCCCAGCCCCAGCGGCCCCAGCCCCAGCGATGCCGGCCCCAGCGATGGCCGGCCTCAGCTGGCCCGGCCTCAGCAGTGCCCGGCTCAGCGTGGGCCGGGCGGGCACTGGCCGTCGAGTACCGCGGCGGCCCGGTCGCGCTCCCCCGCGGCCAGCGCCACCCCGGCCTCCAGGACCGCCAGCAGCTGGCCCAGCGCCAGGTCACCGGGCGACCCGGCGCGCAGCCGGGCGATGATCGACTCGGCCCCGGCCAGGTCCGACTCGGCCGCCGCGCAGTGCGCCCGGAGTACCCCGCCGACGAGCGCCGCGGCCGGCTCCCCCGCGCCCTGGCCGCCCGCGCAGCGGTCGGCCTCGTCCAGGTGGCGGCGGGCCGCGTCCAGCTCATCGCGGGCCAGGCTGACCTGCGCGGCGGCCAGGGCCAGCGGGCAGGCCACGGCGGGGTGCCGGCCGTCCGGGCCCGCGCTGGCCTCGGCCAGCATGGCGTCGGCGGCGGACAGTTCGCCGCATCGGGCCGCGGCCAGGGCCTGCCAGGCCAGCGCCCGCGCCCGCAGCCCCGGCAGGCTGCCCGCGGCCAGCTGCGCGGTGGCATTGGCCGAGGGCGTGCCGGGCGGCGGGCGCCTCCCAGCGGCGCAGCAGCGCGCAGCCGAGCGCGAACCACAGCAGCCCGGCGGCCCGGTACTGGGGCACGGTGGCCGCCGTCGCGGCGGCCTGCTCGGCCAGCGCCCGCTGCCGGTCCAGCCAGCCCGGCCCGGCGCCGGGGCCGCAGGCGTCCTGCATGACCCGCAGCGCGGCCAGCCAGGGCTCGACGGCGGCCAGCGCGTCCCCGTCCAGGGCGGGCAGCGAGCGCTGGGCGCAGTCCAGGTGCGGCACGGCGCCGTCGGCGTCGCCCTGCCACAGCCGGGCGGCGGCCAGGGCGGCGGCCACCGGCGCGGCGCCCGCCCGGTGGCCGGGCGGGAACGCGGCCAGCGCCGTCTCCAGCTCAGCGGCCCCGTCCGGGACCAGCACCCCGGCGCCGGCCTGGGCCAGCACGTGCACGCCGAAGTCCCAGTCGCCGGCCTGCGCGGCCGTCCGCACGGCCTGCAGGGCCTGGCCCTGGGCGGCGTGCCAGCGGGCGGCCCGGCGCAGCAGGGCGGGCACCTCGCCGGGCAGCTCGCGGTTCAGCTCGGCGGCCAGCACCTCGCGGAGCATCGGGTGGTAGCGGTACTCCCCGGCCCGCCCGGCCGGGCCGACCAGGCTGTTCTCCCGGGCCAGCCGCTCCAGCGTGCGCGCCCCGGTGCCGCGGCCGCCGGTCAGCGCGTCGGCCAGGCCCCCGGACAGGCTGGGGGCCACGCTGGTGCGCATCAGGAACGCGCGGACCTGCGGCGACTGCGGGGTGAGCACCTCGTCGCGCACGTAGTCGATGACCGCCGGGTCGCCCCGGCGCGGCGCCGCGCCCGCCGCCGTTTCCGGGCTGTCCGGCGGGGACATCGCCGCCAGCCGCAGGCCCGCCATCCACCCCTCGGTCCGGCTCAGCAGGCCGGCCCGCTGCTCGGCGGTCAGGCTGATGCCGAGCATGTCGACGTACGCCTCCGCCTCCGGCCGGGTGCAGGCCAGGTCGGCCGCGCCGATGTCGGCCACCTCGCCGGCCACCCGCAGCCGGGACAGCGCCACGCCCGGCACGCAGCGCCCGCACAGGACCAGGCGCAGGGCCGGCGGCGCGTGCCGGATCAGCAGGTCCAGGCCGACCAGGGCGCCGCTGCCGCCCAGCGCGTGGACGTCGTCGATGACCAGGATGGCGGGCTCGGCCCGGCGCCGGGTGGCGGCCGCGATCCGCAGCGGGTAGGCCTCCGGCGGCGCCGCCGCCAGCTGGCCCGGCGTCGTCGGGGCCGACCGCCCGCACCCGGACCAGCGCGGCCAGCACGTACTGCCAGAACCGGGCGGGCTCGCGGTCGCTCGCGTCGACGGTCAGCCAGGCCGGCTGGCGCGCCGCCGGGCGGGTCGCCGCCCAGGCCGCGCAGGCCACCGTCTTGCCCGCGCCGGCCGGGCCGGACACCACCGTTACCCGGTGCGCCACCGCCGCGTCGATCAGGTCGGTCACCCGCCGCCGCCGCAGGATCTCCAGGGTCGGCCGCGGCACCCGCAGCTTGTCCTCCAGCAGCGGCGGCAGGCCCAGCCCCGCCGCCTGCCGCATCCGCTGCTGGCGCCCGCGCTGCTGGGCCAGCCGCTGCTGGGCCAGCCGCTCCGGCCGCACTCGCGGTGACGCAGGCCTGCTTGCCGTACGTGTCATCATTCCCCCGAGAATGAGCCGGCCGCGCCGAAGCGCCGCCAGGCCCCTTCACCCGCTGCGGTGAAATTGCAGCTCAAAGCCCCGCAACAGACCTACCCCGGGAGTGCGGCGGCGAATCAGGCGCCTCATCCGGCCCGGATCACCCCGGCTGGGTGATGCCGCGGGACGGGCGGCCTTCCTAGCGTCGGTGTCACGAGCCCGGACTACCGGCCGCCGTGAGCCGGCAGTCGCGCTAGCACCGCCGCCAGCGCGGCGCTCGTCCCGATCCGGCCGGGTCAGAGGGGAGTGCTTCGATGAGCAGTGCACGAGACAGGGCCTCAGGCTACGAGGCCGGTGCCGCCCAGCCAGCACCAGGCGCGCCCGATCCCAGCACCCAGGGAGCGCAGTCACCGGGCAGCCCGGGCGCGCACCGGGAGACCGGCGCCAGGGAGACCGCCACCAGGGAGACCGCCAGCAGGGAGACCGGCGCGTACGGCGAGCGCGGCAGGCGGGCCGACTACGACGACGGCCGCGGCGCGGCCCAGACCGGGTTCACGGTCCTGGCCGCCGTGCTGCTGATGCTGTCCGGCCTGTGGAGCTTCCTGGAAGGCCTGACCGCGATCCTCCGGCAGAGCTTCTTCGTCGTGACCTCGAACTACACCTACCAGTTCAACGTGCATGGCTGGGGCTGGATCCACCTGGGCCTCGGCATCGTGGTGTTCGCCGCCGGCGCCTGCGTCCTGCTCGGGCAATCCTGGGCCAAGGTGGTCGGCATCGTCCTGGCCGTGTTCAGCGGCATCGCCAACTTCATGTTCCTGCCCTACTACCCGGTCTGGTCGATCATCCTGATCGCCATCGACGTGTTCATCATCTGGGCACTCGCCACCGGCCTAAGCCGGCGCGCGAGCGTCTAGCCGGATCCCGGCCGGCCGGGTGATCACCCACCCGGCCCGATGGCCGCCGGCCAGACGCGAGCCCCGCCCCGGCCGCTGCAGGGGCGGGGCTCCTCTTTTCTCCGTAACGCGGTGCCCCACGCACCCTCGCCCGTCACGCCCCGGCCCGGCCGGCTAGGGCCTGTTTTGAAAGGTGCTGGATAGCCGGGTGTGTCCCGGAGTGCCGGCGTGCCGGTGCCTGTGATGAGTGAGGTCTCCGGTGGATGAGTCGACGATGAAGGAGACCAGCTGCACGGAGACCTCGTGGCCGCCTTGGCGGTGACGGGGCGGGCGGACCTGGCCGGTGCGCGGTGGGCGGTGCTGGAGCCGCTGCTCCCGCGCGCGGCCCGGGCGGGGCCGCCCGCCGAAGTGGACGAGACGGCAGCTCATCGGCTCGGTCCGGTGGCGGGTGCGGGCCGGGTCCGCTGCGACTTAGGAGACACGCCCCGGGCCTGTTGCAGAAGCTGCCTGCGGTGCGGCCGGGCCTGATCTGCCGTCCCGGGGTGGGCTCCCCGGCCGGCGCAGCCCGGCGCGGCGCTGCTGCCTGCATGATCGTGACCGATTGCCCGTCTGCAGCACGGGTAATCGGTCACGATCATGGTCAGGAAGGGCTGCGGCGCTGCCTTAGCGCCCTATAGGGCTGGCCGGGGCCTGCCGGGCCGGGCCGGGCGGGCGCGGGGCTGGGGCCTGTTACAGGAGAGGGCTCTGGTGCGGTGGTGATGCCGGGACGGGTCCTGACGAGCCTTCCAATACACGGCCTAGGCCCGGAACAGCCCGACCCCGCGCAGGTCGACCTGCCCGGGCCGGCCAGCGTGACGCCGAACCGGATCAGCTCAGCGTCCTCAGGCACCGCCGCGGTGATCTCGTGCCCGGCCCAGTCCCCCGCGCCGACGGCGGCGCGGTCGTCCGCGCTCTGGCCGCGGTCATAGGTGACGACGTGCAGCCATAGCTCAGCGCGCCCGCCGAGGTCGCGGGCGCGGGCCTGGGCGCGCAGCGTGATGGTCGCGCCCCGCCACGCCTCCGCCACGATGACCTGGCCGAGGTAGGCGTCCCCGTACGGCTCCGCGACGGCGGAGCGGACCGTGGCGATCCCGTCCGCCGCGCTGGCCGCGTAGTCGTCCCAGCGGGCCATGGTCGGCCCGGCCTGGAAACTGCCGCCGACCTCCCACCCGTCCAGCCCGCCGGCGAAGTCCAGGTTGCGCGGCTCAGGCAGCGGCCCATCCGGGCGCGGGCGCCGCCGCCCGAGGAACGGCGCGGCCCAGTCCTCGGCGGTCCAGTTTTCAGGCGCCCGGCCCTCGGGCGACCGGCCCTGGGGCGACCGGCCCTCGGGCGACCGGCCCTCGGGCGACCGGCCCTCGGGCGACCGGCCTCTCGGGCGTGGAGTCCTCGGGCGACCGGCCCTCGGGCGACCGGCCCTCGGGCGTGGAGTCCTCGGGCGACCGGCCCTCGGGCGACCGGCCCTCGGGCGTGGAGTCCTCGGGCGACCGGCCCTCGGGCGACCGGCCCTCGGGCGTGGAGTCCTCGGGCGACCGGGAACGGGCGGGCTGCTCCCCGCCGGCCAGGTCACCGTTGTCGCGGTGCGGGGCGGCGACCGAGACGGCCAGCCGGCTCGATCAGCGCGCCTGCCGACCCGGACCGGGGCGCCCGGGACCACGGCCAGGGCCAGGCCGAGGCCGACCCGCTCGGTCACCGTCGCCGGGCCGGCCGGGCCGGTCACCTCGATCCGGGCCGCGATCACCTCCGGCCCCAGCTCGGTCACCTCGACGCCGGTCACCGGGACGGCGGCGGCACGCAGCAGGCGACTGGCCAGGTCCACGGCGATCAGCCCGGCAGCGGCGGGGGGACCGCCGACGACGACGGCAACCCGCCCGCTCCGGACCCGGCCGTCGCGGCAGGCCCGGCCGCTGGCGAGGTCCTGCCAGTCTCGCCAGCCGGGCCAGTCTCCCCAGCCGGGCCAGTCCCTCCAGCCCGGCCAGCCTGTGCTGAATCATCGGCCTGACCAGTCCCGGCCGTCACAGCCGGATGATCCTCCGCCCGGCGGTCGAGGGTGCGCCAGAGCGCGAAGCCAGCCAGGCCGTTCAGCCAGAGCGGCAGCGCCCGGCGGCCGGCGTCGTCGGCCAGGACGACGAGGACCGGGCCGAGGGCTATCCGGCCGCCGGGTCCCTGGCTGGCCTGGGGCCGGGCGCAGGCAATGCGGACGAGGGTCATGGGGGTCCTCCGCGACGTGACCGGGATGAGGTCGGGGCGGTGCGCGGCGATCTGGGCGCGGAGCCGGCGGCGGGCCTTGTGCAGGCTGACCCGGGCCGCGCCGGGCGACTCGCCGATCTGCCCGGCCGGCTGGTCGGCGTAGTAGTACTGCTCGACGGCGCGGCGCTGCCCGGCGGGCAGGCCCGCCACGGCGGCCCGCAGGGCCTGGGCCAGGTCCAGGTCGTCGGCCGACGGCAGGCCCTGCGCCGACGCCGGGTGCAGCGCCTGCGGCCAGTCGGCCAGCAGGGTCACGGGCTGCCGCCGGGCCGCTGCCCGCTGCAGGTTGGTGACGATGCCGCCCAGCCACGGCGCCGAACCGGGCCGGGTCGCGCAGCCGGTCCAGCGCCGGTGAGCGCCTGCAGGAACGCCTCCTGCACCATGTCCTCCGCGTCAGCCGGGGCGCGCCCAGCGCGGACTGCCCGGCCCCGGGCCGCCCCCCGGTGCCGCTCGACCAGCAGCCGGAACGCGGCGCGCGTCCGCCGTCGCGAGCCAGCCGCGACCAGGTCGGCGTCGCCCGGGCCTGCCCCGTCCGGGCCCCTCTCAGCCCGGCCCGTGTCAGCCAGGCCCGCGTCATCCGGGCCGGGGTCGCCGGGGCCGGGGTTGTCTGCCGTCACACTGGCTAGTGTCGGCCGGGGCGCCGGAGGTTACCCGGCGATCACGGGGCGGGTGTCACCCCGAGGGCGCGCAGGACCGCGTCGGCGGTCTGCTCCGGGGTGCCGCGGGCCGGGACCAGCGGCACGGGCTCCGGCGGCTCGCGGCAGTTCCAGGGCGGCGAACTGGCTGTCCAGGAGCTCGCGGCGGGAAGAAGTGGCCCGCGCGGCGGGCCAGCCGGGCCTCGTCGGCGTCGTGCGGGACGACCAGGAAGACCATCCGCGCGCGCCGCCGCGGCCGACAGCAGGACCTCGCGGTAGGCGCGGCGCAGCGCCGAGCAGGCGACCACGGCCGACTCGCCCGCCGCGGCGCGCGCGTCCATCCAGGCCACGATGGCCCGCAGCCAGGGCCAGCGGTCGTCGTCGGTGAGCGGTATCCCGGCGTGCATCTTCTCGACGTTGGCCGGCGGGTGGAAGGCGTCGCCGTCGGCGAACTCGCAGTGCAGGCGGCCCGCCAGCAGCTGGCCGACGGTCGTCTTGCCGCTGCCGGCCACCCCGGCCACGACCACGATCATGGCGCGAGGCTAGCGGACCGGCCGGGCCGCGCCCGGCGGACCCGGCCCAGCGGACCCGCCGGCCGCGGACCGGCCGGGCGGCTCACGCGGCTGCGGGTGCAGCGAGGCGCGGTCGACCGAGCCGGCGCCGTGGTCGAGCTGGTAGTCCAGGTTGATGGCCGCGTTGATCAGGGACAGGTGGCTGAACGCCTGCGGGAAGTTGCCGAGCTGCTCGCCGGTGACGCCGATCTCCTCGGAGTACAGGCCGACGTGGTTGGCGTAGGTGTGCATCTTCTCGAAGGTGAGCTGGGCCTCCTCCAGGCGCCCGGACCGGGCCAGCGCGTCCACGTACCAGAACGTGCACAGCGAGAACGTGCCCTCCTGCGCCGCGCAGGCCGTCCGGCGACGCGCCGGGGTTGTAGCGGTAGACCAGGCTGTCGGAGACCAGCTCGCGGTCCATGGCCGTCGAGCGTGGACAGCCACATCGGGTCGCGCGGCGAGACGAAGCCCATCAGCGGCATCAGCAGCAGCGACGAGTCCAGCACGTCGCGTGCCGTAGTGCTGGGTGAACGCGCCGACCTCGGGGTTGAAGCCGCGCTCCATCACCTGGCGGTAGACCTGGTCGCGCTCGGTCCGCCAGCGGGTGATGTCGGCGGGCCGCCCGTGCCGCTCGGCCAGCCGGATGCCGCGGTCCAGCGCGACCCAGGACTGGAACCGCCCGTAGGTGAAGTTCTTGCGGCCGCCGCGGGTCTCCCAGATGCCCTCGTCGGGCTGGTCCCAGTGCTCGCAGACCCAGTCGATCATGCGCGGTCACGGCCAGCCAGCCCTGGTGGGCCATCTGCAGGCCGGCGTCGTCGGCCTGGGCCAGGGCGTCCAGCGCCTCGCCGTAGATGTCGAGCTGGAGCTGGTCGGCGGCGCCGTTGCCGATCCGGACCGGCCGCGAGCCGCGCCAGCCCTCCAGGTGGTCCGAGGGTCTCCTCGGCTCAGGTCGGACGACCCGTCCACCCGGTACATGATCTTCATCGGGCCGGAGCCGTTCCCGGCCTGCTCGGTGGCCCGGTCCCGCATCCAGATGCCGAAGGCGGCCGCCTCCTCGCGGTAGCCGAGGCCCGAGCAGGGCGTAGACCGAGAACGAGGCGTCCCGGATCCAGGTGTAGCGGTAGTCCCAGTTCCGCTCGCCGCCGACCTGCTCGGGCAGGCCGGCCGTGGCCGCGGCGATGGGCGCGCCGGTCGGGGCGTAGGTCAGCAGCTTGAGGGTCATCGCCGAGCGGGCCACCATCTCCCGCCAGCGGCCGGTGTAGGTGGACTTCGGCCGAGCCAGTCGCGCCAGAACGCGGCCGTGTCGCGGGACAGCCGGTCCAGCTTCGCCGGGGGTCAGCCGCCGCGGGCGCGCCGCCCATCGACTCCAGCACCACGCCGGCTGCTCTCGCCCTCGCACAGGGTCCAGGCGGCGCGGAGCCCGCGGCCGTGCCGCCGCACCTGGGTGCCGGCGCCGCCGCGGCGCGCCGACGGTGTGCAGGGTCAGCTCGTGATCGCCGGACCGGAAGATCGCGCCGTCGTCGGACACCTCGGTGGTGTGCGGCTGCCCGCGCGTAGTCGAACCGGGGCTGCAGGTCCATGGCGAACTTCATGGTGCCCCGGTTGACCCGGATCTGCCGGACGATCCGGTGCCGGTTAGTCGGCCGGCCGGTCAGCACCGGCATGAAGTCCAGCACCTCGCCGACCCCGTCGGCGGACATGAACCGGGTGATGAGGATGGCGCTGTCGGGCTGGTACATCTGCCGGGTCACGTACTCGCACCCGACTCGGGCGCGATCCGGAAATGGCCGCCCTTGTCGGCGTCCAGCAGCGCGGCGAACACGCTGGGCGCGTCGAAGCGCGGCATGCAGAACCAGTCCACGCAGCCGTCGGTGGTGACCAGCGCGGCGGTCTGCTGGTCGCCGATCAGCCCGTGGTCGCTGATGTTGGGATAACGGGACACGACTCGCTCCCTCGCTCGGATGCCTGCTAGCTGTGCGGTTGTGATCCGGGGCGGGATCCGAGGAGGGGGCCGGGCCGGTCGGAGGGCCGCCGTCAGGCCAGCCGCTGGCGCAGGTGATCGCCGACCCGCAGCGCGTTGGCCATCACGGTCAGGGCGGGGTTCACCGCGCCGATGCTCGGCAGGAAGCTGGCGTCGGCGACGTACAGGTTGTCCACCTCGTGGGCCTTGCGTCGTGACATCCAGCACCGAGGTGGCCGGGTCGGTGCCGAACCGGCAGGTCCCGCCTGGTGCGCGACCCCGGCCAGCGGCACGCCCATGCTGGCGAACAGGCTCTTGTCGAACACGTGATGAGCCGCCATCCCGGCGTGCTCGAGCAGCGTGCGCAGCTCGCGGTACAGGCCCTCGGCCTCGGTCTCGTTGCTCTGCGCGTAAGCCAGGTGGATCGGCCCTCGCGGTCCACGGTGACCCGGTTTCCGGGCCGGGGCAGGTCCTCGGTGGTCAGCCAGAAGTCCACGCCGTGCCGGGCCACCTGGGCCAGGGCGAGCTTCGGCGCCAGCTTGGTCAGCTTGGGCTCCTCGCCCTTCATGGCCTCGGCGTTGGACTTGCCCAGCATCTGGATGTTGCCCAGCGGCCAGTCCCGGCCGTCGCCGGGCAGGTAGAAGTCGTTGATGCCGAGGGTCTTCTGGTAAACGGTGTCGTTGGGCTCCTTGCTCAGCGCCAGCACGGCCCGCGAGTTGTGGAACATGTAGTTGCGGCCGACCTGCCCGGACCCGTTGGCCAGGCCGTCGGGGTGGGCGTCGCTGGCCGAGCGGAGCAGGATCGCGGCGGTGTTGGCGGCGCCCGCGCAGACGACCACGATGTCGGCGGCGTAGGTCTCGGGCTGGCCGTCACGGACGGCCACCACCCCGGTCACCTCGCGGCCCGACGGGCTGGTCTCCAGCCGCAGCACCTCGGTGCCGGTCAGCATGGTCACGTTCGGGCTGGCCAGCAGCCGGCCGGACGGCGATGGTCTCGGCGTCGGACTTGGCGTGCACCAGGCACGGGTAGCCGTCGCACCAGGCGCACCGGATGCACGCGCTGGCCGGGCGGCGGGCCTCGTCCAGCAGGATGCCGCACGGCGCGTGGAACGGGTGGTACCCGGCCGCGCTCAGGTCGTCGGACAGCTGCTGGATGCGCGGCTCGTGCGACACCGCGGGCCACGGGTACTGGCGGGAGAAATGGCCCTCGGTGGGGTCCTCGCCGTGCGCGCCGCGCACCTGGTACAGCCACTCGGCGGCGCTGTACCAGGGCTCCAGCTCGTCGTAGCTGACCGGCCAGGCGGGCGACACCCCGTCGGCGTGCTTGAGCTCGCCGAAGTCCTCCGGGCGCAGCCGGTACAGCGCCGCCCCGTACAGCTTGGTGGCGCCGCCGACGTAGTAGTGCACCTGCGGCTGGAACGGCTTGCCGGCGGAGTCGTACCAGGTGTCGGACGAGACGTAGCGCCCGTCCACGAACACCGGCGGCGGGGTCCCAGTTGCTCATCTCCCGGGGCAGGTAGTCGCCCCGCTCCAGCAGCAGGACCCGCTTCCCGGTGCCGGCCAGCGACCAGGCGAGCGTGCCGCCGCCCGCCCCGCTGCCCACGATCACGACGTCATAGCGCTCGCTCATGGTGCCCACTTTTCCATCCGCGCGCCGCTCATACCTCACTCCCCCGAGGTGAGGCGCAACATCCCAGGCCAGAACGCCGCGCCGGCGCCGGGCCGGATCACCCGGAGCGGATGAGGCCGCGCCCGGCCCGGCGGGCAACAGTCTCAGGGCAACGCCGGGTACTCCCGGCGCGCGCACATGCCGGTTTCACGACTGTGCTCCTAACCACGGGGGCGGGGGAAGGTTGTCATGGCACAGGGGCAGGATTCCGGGACGGGACTGCAGATCAGCACGTTCCAGGTGGACACGCGGCCGCTGGCGGTGGGGGCGGCGCTGCTCGGCGCGGGGGTCATGATCGGGCTGGCCGGCCTGGCGGTGGCGGGCGTGGCCCTGACCACGGCCACGCGGCGCTGGATCGCCCAGCTCGAGGTACCGCCGAGCGAACTGGCCCGGCAGAAGTGGGCGCAGGCCCGGGCGGCCCGGCGCGGCCGGCGCGGCGGCCGGAGCCGGCGCCTGGCAGGACGGGGTGACGACGGGCGCGCGCCAGTCGTAGCCGGTGAACGTCGACCTGGCTCGCTGGCAGTTCGCCTTCACCTCGATCAATCACTTCCTGTTCGTCCCGGTCACCATCGGGCTGGCCGTGCTCACCGCACTGCTGCAGACCGCCTGGTACCGGGGCGGGCGGCCGGAGTACCTGCGGCTGACCCGGTTCTTCGGCACGCTGCTGGTGATCAACGTGGCGATCGGCGTGGTCACCGGGCTGGTGCAGGAGTTCCAGTTCGGGATGAACTGGTCGGCCTACTCCAAGCTGGTCGGCAACATCTTCGGCGCTCCGCTGGCCATGGAGGGCCTGGCCGCGTTCTTCCTGGAGTCCACGTTCCTGGGCTTGTGGCTGTTCGGCTGGGACAAGCTGTCCCGGCGGGTGCACCTGACCGCCATCTGGGCCGTCGCCGTCGGCAGCATGCTGTCCTCGGCGTTCATCCTGGCCGCCAACTCGTGGATGCAGCACCCGGTCGGCTACGTGCTCAGCGCCCGGACCCACCAGCCGCAGCTCACCGACATCTGGGCGGTGCTGACCAACCCGGTGTTCGTCTGGGGCTACACCCACGTCATGCTGGCCTCGCTGGTGACCGGCGCGGCGGTCATGCTGGCGGTGTCGGCCTGGCAGCTGCGCCGGGGCGGGAACCGCGGAGGTCTTCGCCCGGTCGGCTGCGGCTGGCGCTGGTCGTGCTGCTGCCCGCCATGCTGTTCGCCATGCTGGTGGGCAGCGAGCTCGGCGTGATCGAGGGCCGGTACCAGCCGATGAAGATCGCGGCGGCCGAGGCCCAGTGGACCACCTGCCAGCCGTGCTCGTTCTCGATCATCCAGATCGGCGGCGGCAACAACGACCACACCCCGACGCAGATCCTGGCCATCCCGCACCTGCTGTCGCTGCTGGCCACCAACCACTGGAACGGCCAGGTCATCGGCCTGAGCCCGCTGCAGGCCCAGTACAGCCGGACGTTCGGGCCGGGGAACTACGTGCCGAACGTGTTCATCCAGTACTGGTCGATGCGCGTCATGGCCTACTCGGCCGGAGCGCTGCTGCTCGTCGGGGCGTGGGGGCTGTGGCTGACGCGGCGCCGGAAGGGCGTCCGGTCACGGCTGTTCCTGGGCGTGGCGACCTGGGCGGCGGCGCTGCCGTTCCTGATGAACACGGCGGGGTGGCTGCTCACGGAAAGCGGACGGCAGCCGTGGATCGTGCAGGGCATCATGCTGACCAGAAATGGCGTGTCGCCGACGGTCAGCACCGCCACGATCGCGGTCAGCCTGGGTATCTTCGTGCTGCTCTACGGCACGCTGGCCACCGTGGACCTGATCCTGATGCTGCGCTACTCCCGGCGGGAACTGCCCGCCGAGACGCGCGGCGACGGTCAGGGCGCGGCCGACGCGCCGGTCCCGGCCGTCCAGTACTGAGGCGGTGAGCTGGCTTGATCCCGTTCTGGTTCATCGTGATCACGGTGCTGTGGCTGGGCTTCTTCGTGCTGGAGGGGTTCGACTTCGGCGTCGGCATCCTGCACGCCGCGGTCGGGGGCGGCGAGGCGGGCCGCCGCACGGCGATCAACGCCATCGGCCCGCTGTGGGACGGCAACGAGGTCTGGCTGATCGTCGCGATCGCCGCCATGTTCGCCGCCTTCCCGGCCTGGTACGCGACCATGCTGTCCGGGTTCTACCTGGTCGTGGTCCTGCTGCTGGCCGGCCTGATCGTCCGCGGGGTGGCCTTCGAGTACCGGGGCAAGCGCGACTCGGTGCGATGGCGGCGCACGTGGGACGGGCTCATGACGGCGGGCAGCCTGATCGCCCCGTTCCTGCTCGGGCTGTCCCTGGCCGACCTGGTCCACGGCGTGCCGATCGGCCCCGGCCAGCAGTTCACCGGCACCCTGGGCAGCCTGTTCACCGCGTACGCGATGTTCACCGGGCTGACCGTGACGGCGGTCTGCGTGCTGCACGGAGCCACGTTCCTGGCCCTGAAGACCGCCGGCGTGGTGCGCGAGCGGGCCGGCCGGATCGCCCGCGCGGCCGGGCCGCCGGTCGCGCTGGCGGTGGTGGCCTTCGCCGCCTGGACCCACGCCGCCTCGGGCAAGGGCGTCGCTGCTCAACCCGGTCGAGTTCCTGGCCGTGCTGGCCGCCCTGGCCGCCGCGTGGCTGGCCGCTGGCCGGCGCGAGGGCTGGGCCTTCGCCGCGACGACGGTCACCATGGCGGCTATCGTGCTGACCGTATTCGTCGATCTGTATCCGAGGGTCATGGTGTCCTCGGCCAGCCCGGGTTTCAGCCTGACCGCGCACGGCACGGCGTCCGGGCTTACTCGCTGATCGTGATGACGGTGGTAGCGGTGGTCGCTGCTGCCGTTCGTGCTTGGCTACCAGTCGTGGTCGTACTACGTGTTCCGCCGGCGGCTGCGGCCCGAGGCGTTCGCGGCCGGGCGCGCCGGGCGCGCGGGCGCGCGGCGGGCGGCGGGGCGTTCGCGGCCACCGCGGCGGCCGGAGCCACGTCGGCGGCCGACCCGGAGCCGGGTTCCGGCCGGGCGGCGACGGGGACGCCGGCCGACCGACTCGGCCGGGCCGCGAGCGCCGCGGCGCGGCGGCAGGAACGCGCCCGGCGACTGGACCGGGCCCGGCGGCGGCGCACCGGAAGGATTCGGGCGGAGGGGTTCCGGTGACTGAGCCGGCGGGGCGCGGGCGGCTGACCGAGGCGCAGTTCCGCGACCTGTACGACCGGCTGCGGGCGGTGCCGGACTGGGGGCCGCGGGACCGGCGCGGGGCGCTGAACTTCCTCACCCCGGACGTGGTGGCGGCGGCCTGCCGCGAGCGTGCCGCTGGGCCGGCCGGTCTCGCTGGCCGCGCCGATCGAGATCCAGGCCGGGCCGGACAACCCGGAGCCCGCCTCGCACCAGATGAACACGGGCCAGGACGTCCCGCCGGGCGCCGGCGGGCTGGCCTTCGCCGCGGACCGGTTCGCGCATGAACATCCACGGCGACGCCGACAGCCACCTGGACGCGCTGTGCCACGTGATCTACGACGGGCACCTGTACAACGGCGTCGACGCCACGGCGTCGTCACCGCCGACGGGGCGCGGGCGGAGTCCGTCGACGGTGGCCGCCGACGGGATCGTCGGCCGCGGCGTCCTGCTGGACATCCCCCGGCTGCGCGGCCTGCCCTGGCTGGAGCCCGGCGAGCACGTCACGGCCGATGACCTGGCCAGCGCGGAGGCGGCCCAGCGGGTCCGGGTCGGCCGCGGCGACCTGCTGTTCGTCCGGGTCGGGCACCGCAAGCGCAAGGCCGAGCTGGGGGCCTGGGACGCGGCGGCCAGCCGGGCCGGGCTGCACCCGACGGCGCTGGAGTTCGTCGCCGAGCGCGAGGTGGCCGTGCTCGGCAGCGACAGCAACAGCGACACCGCGCCGAGCGTGGCCGACGGCGCGGACTTCCCGGTGCACGTGCTGGCCATCAACGCGCTCGGCGTGCACCTGCTGGACTACCTCCAGTTCGAGGGCCTCGTCCCGGCTTGCGAGGCCGCCGGACCGCTGGTCGTTCCTGTGCGTGGTGGCGCCGCTGCGGATCCCCGGCGGCACCGGCTCCCCGGTCAACCCGATCGCGGTGGTGTGACGGCGGGTAGTTACCCGGCCGGTTTCGGGCAGTTCGGAATGGGATAGTTCCGCGAATTCCGGGGCCGCCTGGCCCGGCGGCCCGCGAGCGTTGCGGAAGGCTGGGATTAGACACGCACCCGCGCGGATAGGGGAATGGATATGACAGACACAGCGGCAGCCAGGTTGACGCGCTCGTGATCTTCGGCGCGACCGGCGACCTGGCCAAGCTGGAGACCTTTCCGGCCCTGGTCGGCCTGGTCGAGCGCGGGGTGCTGAACGTCCCGGTCATCGGCGTGGCCAAGAGCGGCTGGAGCCTGGACCAGTTCCGCGACTACGCGCAGGGACTCGCTGACGCTGAACAAGATGGACCCCGACAGCCCGGCGGCGGCCAAGATGCTGGGCCTGCTGCACTACGTCGACGGCGACCTGGCCGACCCGGCCACCTACCAGGCCATGTCGGATGCCATCGGCGACCGGCAAGCAGGTCCTGTACTACCTGGAGGTGCCGCCGCCGCTGTTCGGCCGGATCGCCGAGGGCATCTCGAAGGCGGGCCGCGCCGACGGCGCGCCGGGTCATGGTGGAGAAGCCGTTCGGCACCGACCTGCCAGCGCCCAGCAGCTCAACGAGCTGATGCACCAGTACTTCAGCGAGGACGCCATCTACCGGGTCGACCACTGGCTGGGCCTGGACCCGGTGGACAACCTGATGTTCCTGCGGTTCGCCAACTCGATCGTGGAGCCGCTGCTCAACCGGACCCACGTGCAGAGCATCCAGATCACCATGGGCGAGGCGTTCGACGTCGCCGACCGCGGCAGCTTCTACGACAAGACCGGCGCGATCCGGGACGTGGTGCAGAACCACATGCTCCAGGTGCTGGCCACCGTGCTGGCCGACCCGCCGGACGGGGCCGGGCTGGGCTCCTGGCGCGACTCCAAGTCGCGGCTCATCGCGGCGCTGGCGCCGCTGGACGCCACCACCACGCGTCCGCGGCCAGTACGAGGGCTACCTCGACGTGGCCGGCGTCGACCCCAAGAGCACCACCGAGACGTTCGTGGCGCTGCGGACCCAGCGCGGACTCCTGGCGCTGGGCCGACGTGCCGATCCTGATCCGGGCCGGGAAGTGCATGCCGGTCACCGCGACCGAGGTGCTCGTTCCGGTTCCGCCGCCCGCCGCACGACGTGTTCGGCCTCGGCCCGGCCGCGGCGGCCAACGCGCTGCGCGTCCGGATCCACCCCAACGACGCGGTCGGCGCTGCTGCCTGGTGGGCAAGAAGCCGGGCCAGGGCTGGCGGCCGCAGCACCAGGAGCTGGTCTTCGCCGAGCCGCCCGGCTCGGACATGCGGCCCTATGACCGGCTGATCGGCGCGGCGCTGAACGGCGAGCGGTGGCTGTTCGCCCGCCAGGACACCGTCGAGGCGGCCTGGCGACGTGGTCGACCCGGTGCTCGGCGACGTGGTGCCCGCGCTGCCCTACGCCAGCGGCACCTGGGGCCCGCGCGAGGCCGACCGGCTGCTGCCGGCCGGCGAGACCTGGCACGACCCGGCGGGCTGATGCCATGGACCACGGGGGGGACGACCGCGAGGGCCGGGGCGGGGGCACCCCGGGTCGTGATCATCGGCGGCGGCTTCGGCGGCCTGTTCGCCGCCCGGGCGCTGCGCCGCAGCCCGGTGTCGGTGACGCTGGTCGACCGCGCGCCAGCACCACCTGTTCCAGCCGCTGCTCTACCAGTGCGCGACCGGCATCCTGTCCGAGGGGCAGATCACCTCGCCGCTGCGCCAGGTGCTGGCCCGGCACCGCAACGTGGACGTGCGTCATGGCCGAGGTCACCGGCCTGGACGCCGGGCGCCGCGTGGTCAGCGCCCGGCGGCCGCTCGGCGACGAGCTGGACCATCGGCTACGACTACCTGATCGTGGCGGCCGGCGTCCGGCAGTCCTACTTCGGCCACGACGAGTTCGCCCCGCTGGCGCCCGGCATGAAGACGATCGCGGACGCGCTCACCATCCGGCGCCGGGTGTTCGGCGCGTTCGAGATGGCCGAGACGGCCGCCGACGCCCGGCGAGCGGCAGCGGTGGCTGACCTTCGCGCTGGTCGGCGCCGGGCCGACCGGCGTGGAGCTGGCCGGGCAGATCCGCGAGCTGGCCACCAAGACGCTGCGCCGCGAGTACCGGAACATCCGCCCGGAGGACGCCCGGGTGCTGCTGTTCGACGGCGGCGCCGCGCCGCTGGCCTCGTTCGGCAGCCGGCTGTCCGGCATCGCCGCGCGCGACGCTGCGCGACCTGGGCGTCGAGCTGCACATGGACACGGTCGTCACCGGCATCGACCGCGGCGGGCTGGACGTGCCCGGGCGCAGGACGGCAGCACCACCCGGCACGCAGGCCGGGGTGGTGCTGTGGACGGCCGGGGTCGAGGCGCCGCCGGTGGCCGCGGCCGTCGCCGCGGCGACCGGCGCGGCGACCGACCGCGCCGGGCGGATCGAGGTCGGCGACGACCTGACCATCGCCGGCCACCCGGAGATCTTCGTGATCGGCGACCTGATGAGCCTGCGCAAGCTGCCGGGCATGGCCGAGGTGGCCATGCAGTCCGGTCACCACGCCGGGCCGCCAGATCCGGCGCGCGGTGGCGGGCCAGCGCCGCGGCCGGGCCGTTCCGGTACCGCGACCTCGGCTCGGCCGCCTACATCTCCCGCGGCAAGGCGGTGCTGTCGGCCGGGCCGCTCCGGCTCGGCGGCTTCGCCGGCTGGGTGGCCTGGCTGTTCATCCACATCGCGTTCCTGACCGGCTACCGGAACCGGGTCGGGCGCGATCCTGACCTGGTGGCTGGCGTTCACCCGCGACTCCCGCCGGGAGCGCGCCTTCACCACGGCCCAGGTGGGCGTATCTGGCTGACGTCTATGACCGTCCCCAGCGGCCGGCGACGCCGCGCCGGGCCGGCGCTGACGTACGGCAGCCGCGGGGCGGCGGAGGAGCGGCGGGTGGGGCGGGGTGACCGACCGTTCATGCGGTGCTCGGCATCGGGCTGATCGTGCTCCTGGCCGTCGGCTGCCAGGTGCTGGCCAGCCGCCTGCGCGTGCCCGTGCTCGATCCTGCTGCTGCTCGCCGGGTTCGTGCGCCGGCGCCCTGCACCATCGACGTGAACCCGGCCAGGATCTTCGGCCCGGCCTTCCCGCCGCTGGTCGCGGCGGCCGTCGCCGTGATCTTGTACGACGCCTGCCTGAGCGTGAACCTGCGCTTCCTGACCAGCTCACACCCGGCAGATCGTGATCCGGCTGATCGTCGTCGGCGTGCTGGCCACGATCGCGCTCGGCGCGGTCGACCGCCGGGCTGATGCTCGGCCTGTCCCGGGGCGGGGCGGTGCTGGCCGGCGCGATCCTGGCCGTGACCGGGCCGTCGGTGGTCGGCCCGATCCTGGCCCGCGTCCAGCCCGCCGAGCGGCTGCGGCACGTCCTGTACTGGGAGAGCGCGCTGCTCGACCCGATCTGCGGCATCATCGCCGTGATCGCGTTCTACGGGCTGGTGGCCAGCAGCGGCAGCGGCATCCGCGGCCCAGGCCGGGCAGTTCGCGCTCAGCATCGTGATCGGGCGTGGCGGGCGGGATCATCGGCACGGCGGTGCTGTGGCTGGTGCTGCGCAAGCTGCGGCTGGCCGCGGACGCTGATGCCCCCCGTCCAGTTCGCCGTCGTGGTCGGGGTGGCCACCGGCTGCGACGCGCTGCACGACGACGCCGGCCTGCTGGCCGCCATCATCATGGGCCTGGCCCTGGCCAACCTGCCCGACTTCCGGGTCCCCGGGCCGCCGCCTGCTGGACACCCTGGTCCAGCCGCTGCTGGGCGTGCTGCTGCTGTCGGTGGCGGCGACGATCACCCCGCGCGAGCTGCGGCGAGTGTGGCTGCACGCCCTCGGTGGTGGTCGCCGTGCTGGTGCTGGTCGCCCGGCCGCTGGTGGCCGCTGGCCGCCACCCGGCACACCGACCTGACCCGGCGCGAGCGGCTGTTCGCGGGCTGGATGGCGCCGCGCGGCGTGGTCGCCGCGGCGCATCGCGGCCGCGGTGACCGGGCCGCTGGCGGCCCGCGGCATCCCCGAGGCGACCAAGATCCTCCCGCTGACGTTCCTGGTCATCGTGGTGACCGTCGACCCTGTACGGGCTCACCGCCCGGCCCGCCAGCCAGTGGCTCGGCGTGCTGCGGTCACCGCGCAGCCGGCCGCTGCTGGTGGGCGGCGAGGACTGGGTCATCGACCTGGGCCAGCAGCTGCAGACGCTCGGGCCTCGACGTGCTGATGTGGGCGGGCCTGGAGACCGAGCGCGAGCAGATCCGCCAGGCCGCGCTGCAGCTGGCGCCGGGCCGGCTGCTGGCCTCGGTGACCGCCGAGCGCGCCGAGCTGACCGGCATCACCACGGTGCTGCTGCTGACCGCCGAGGACGACTTCAACGCCCTGGCCGCCCTGGTGCTGCGCTACTCGGTCGGCGACCAGGTCTACCGGGTCGGGCCGCCGTCGGGCGACCGGCGGCGTGGTCGCCCCGTACAGCGGCGGCCGGGTCCTGTTCGGGCACGCGCTGAACCGGTCCACGCTGGCCAGCCGGTACGCCGAGGGCGCCCGGATCGTGCTCCGGCCCGCCCGCGGCGACCTGCCGATCGGCCACGAGCTGCTGTTCGTCGTGCACGCCGACGGCCGCCTGGACCCGGCCACCCGGCAGCGGTCCCCGGACTGCGCCGCCGGCGACACCGTCGTGCTGCTCAGCACCACCGGCAGCTGAGGTGCGGGTGGTGCACCGCGCGACGGCTGGCCCGCCGCCGCGCGGTGACGGCCCGGTTAGGACTGCGCGGTCACTGCTGGGTCACTACTGGGTCACTACTGGGGCTGGCTGATGTTGACCAGCCAGGAGACGCCGAACTGGTCGGTGCACATGCCGAACTCGTCGCCCCAGACCTGCTTGTCCAGCGGCATCGTGACGGTGCCGGCGGCGGAGAGCTTCTCCCAGTACCCGCGCAGGGCCTCGGCGTCGTCGCCGCTGAGGCTGACCGAGAAGCCGTCCATCTGGCGCGGCGTCATGTCGCTGGTGATGTCGGCGGCCATGAGCGTGTAGCCCGCCTCGGTCTCCAGCATGCCGTGCATGATCCGGTCGGCATCGTCCCCGGCCCGGCCGAACTGGGCGAACGTGCTCAGGGTGAGGTCGCCGCCGAAGACGCCTTCGTAGAACTCCAGGGCCTGGCGGGCGTTGCCGTTGAAGTTGAGGTACGGGTTCAGCTGCGAGCTCATGTGATCCCCTCCGGTCGGCCGGGCGGCGGGTCACGTCCCGCGGCGGCGCCCGGCGAGTTGCGAACATAACAGCGAGGTCTGACACCGGCCCGGAGGCGGCGCGGAGATCGTGCGGAGATCAGGCCGGTCCCGTGCCGTCCCCGGTCCCCGTCCCGTCGCCGCCCGCCGGGATCGGGCGGTCAGATGTCGCGGGTCGCGGTGATCTGGCCGGACCTGGCGGCGGCCGACAGCGCCTCGTAGTCGCGCTCGCTCTGGTCGGCGTAGGCCTCGGCGAACTCGGCGACCGCGTAGTCGAACACCGGCTTGGCGCCCAGGTAGGCGCCGATGGCGATGCGGTCGCCGGACCGGGCGTGCGCCCGGGCCAGGGTCCAGCCGCACAGCTCGCCGTAGGTGCGCATCCCGCGCGGCACCATGACCTGGGGGTCGACCGACAGTTTCCAGTCCCGCAGCGACCGGACATAGAAGTCGCGCTCGCGGCCGTCTATGCCGGTGACCCGCTGCCAGCCCAGGAAGATGTCGCTGGCGGCCTGCATGATCCGCTGCCCGGCGACCACCCGCTGGCCCTGGCTGGCGAACTCGCTGGCCCCGGTGAACCGGCTGAGCACGCTCTCCTCGGCCTCCTTGACCTGGAGGAACAGCGGCTCGCCGTCGTCACGGCCGAGGAGCAGCACGATCCAGCACCGGGTGCCCACGCTGCCCACCCCGACGACCTTGCGGGCCATGTCGGCGAAGTCGAACTGGCGGATCAGGACCCGCCGGTCATCGGACAGGGTCTGGCGGTACTTCGACAGCAGGGCGTCCATGGCCGCGGCCAGCTCGGAGGTCTCGACCTGGTCGGCGATCAGGTCGGCCAGCGGCACCACCAGCGGCGGGTCGGCCGCGATCTTCGGGCGGCCGTCCACGTTGACGCACAGCTTGTCCAGCTCCTGGACGCTGTTGCGGCTCGGGGCCCTGGCCGCCGCCTTGGCGACGGTCTTGCGGCTGCGCGGGGCGAGCTGGGCCTCATAGCGGACCGCGCAGCTGGTCCAGGTCCTCCTGCGCGTACCAGACGTCCAGGTTGCCCTGGTCAGCGAACTCGCGCATCGCGGTCCGGTAGCTGGCCACGGTGGCCAGCACGATCTCGCGGCGGCGCTTGCGGCCGAAGGCGTTGCCCCGGGCGGCGATCTCCAGGCTGGCGGCCAGGCGCTTGACGTCCCACTCCCACGGGCCGGGCAGGGTCTCGTCGAAGTCGTTGACGTCGAAGACCAGGCGGCGCTCGGGCGAGGCGAAGAAGCCGAAGTTGGACAGGTGCGCGTCACCGCACGCCTGCACGCTGAACCCGGACACCGGCGTGCTGGCCAGGTCGCTGGCCATCACCAGGGCCGCGCCCCGGAAGAACGCGAACGGCGAGGCCAGCATCCGCCCGTACCGGATCGGCACCAGGTCGGGCACCCGGGTCGCGGCCTGGCTCTCCAGCAGGCCGACGGGATCGGCCCGCCGGGACGGAAGGCCAAGGGCGGCGTGGCTCTCCCGGGGCACCGCCGCCCGCGCCGCCCGGCCCCGGGCCACCCGCTCGGCCGGGTCCAGCCGGTCGGCAGGCAGCCGGGCGACCTTGGCGGCGGACTTCGAGGCGGGCCGGGCGGCGCCCGGCTGCAGGACAGAGGGCTTGCGGGCGGCGGGCTCGCTGGCGTCCGGCTTGGCCGCTGTGGTCGGCTTGGCGGACGGAGTCCTCGCAGCGGACTTCGCGGTGGCGGGCTTCCCGGTGGCCGACTTCCTCGCGGTAGTGGTCCGGCTGGCGGGCTTGCTCGCCGGCGACGTCCTCGCGGCGGGCTCCGCCCGTGGCGGGCTTGCTCGCCGCCGACGTCCTCGCGGCGGGCTTCCCGGTGGCGGACGTCCTCGCGGTGGTGGTCCTGGTAGCGGCAGCGGGCTTCCGGGCGGCTGGAGTCCTCGCGGCGGGCTTATCGGTAGCGGGCGCGCTGGCGGCCGCGGTACCGGCGGGGGCCGTCGCTGGCGCGGCGTTGCCGGGGGCGGCCGCGGCGGATGCGCTGCCCGGAGCGGATGGCCCGGAGGTGCGGGAGCGGGAGCTTGCTGCCGCACCTGTGCGCGGCCGAGCGGCGCCGACGCGGGACTGGCGCGGCGAGGCGGAACGGGACTGGCCGCTTGCTCGGGACTGGCCGGACGGCGGAACGGCCGCCGGTCGCGCGGGGCTTGGCGGGCGCCCGGGTAGCGGGCCTCCCACTCGCGGCGGCACGCGGCTTCGCGGGCGTCCGTGCGGTCGGCGCGGTCGGCTCAGCGGCCGGTGCGGACATGACTGCCTCCCCTGCGGCGGCGCGCAGCCGCGGTGACCCGCGGGTGGCCGCCACCCGAACCAGGATTCCCGCCCCGTCCGGGCGGGGCGTCATCCCTAGCGGGTGACCCGCGCGGCGCTTCCGGCCAGCTCGACACCGTCAGCCGGCGCGGGGGTGTTCATGAGGAATCGCCATTGCCCGCGTCATCGGGCGCGGGGTCGGGCACGAACCGGGCCGAGGCCACGTAGGCGACCACCACCGCGACGATGACCAGGGGCATCACGGCGACGCCGTCCGAGTACAGCAGGAGGGTGGCCAGCAGCACGGAGGTCAGCGGGAGCCGGAGCATGACCGCGCACATCGCCCCGATGCCCGTGGCCATCCCGGCCACCATGGGCAGGCCGGGCAGGTGGGACAGCGCGATTCCGCCGACCGCGCCGACGAACAGCGACGGGAACACCGGCCCGCCCCGGAACCCGCTCAGCGACAGCGCGTAGCCGAGCGACTTGCAGGCCAGCAGCAGGACCAGGGCGCCGGCCGAGTAGCCGGCGGCGTGCGCGGCCAGGTGCGGCAGCGCCGACTGGCCGGAGAACAGCACCTCGCCGGAGGACCGGCCGGTGCCGGCGGCGTAGGCCACGGCCAGCCCGCCGACGGCCGCGCCGAGCAGCGGGGTCAGCAGCAGGCGACGCGGGGCGACCCGGTCGCGGGCGCGCAGCGCCAGCCACCGGATGGCGGTGCCCAGCAGGGCCGCGGCCAGGCCGATGACGATCGCCCAGCCGAACTCCCCGAGCCGCGGGCGCCTCGTGGGGCAGGTTCGGGATCCGCAGCGACAGCGTGCCCAGTCCGGTCCAGTCACCGAGGCCGACAAAGATCAGCGAGCCGATCCCGGCCGCCAGCAGGCCGGGCAGCAGCACGAGTTCCAGCGACAGGCCGCCCAGTCCGACCGCCTCCATCAGCAGGAACGCGCCCAGCAGCGGCGACCCGAACAGCGCGCTGATGGCGGCGAAACTGCCGGACCCGGCGATGACCCCGGCGGCGGTCGGCGGGACCGGGCGGCGGGCCATCCGGGTCACGCAGGCGGCCAGGCCGCCGCCCAGCGCGATCAGCGGCGCCTCGGGGCCGAGCACGGCGCCCAGGCTCAGGGTGGCCAGCGCGGCCACGATCACGCCGGGTAGCTGGGCCGGGGTCGGCGCGCCCTTGGTGCTCAGCCCGTCGGCCGGCTCATGCCCGCCGGTGCCGGGCAGCCAGCGGATGGCCAGCGCGGTCAGCAGCCCGGACAGGGCCACCAGCGGGACCGGCCACCACAGCGGCTCGGCGTGGAACCCGAGGCCGTGCGGCAGGCTGGCGAACAGCCAGTGCTGGAGCTTGCTGACCAGGGCCAGGAAGAAATAGGCGACGGCGGAGATCGGGACGCCGATGATCGCCGCGATGACCAGCAGCACGGCGTAGGGCCGGCTGCGCAGGAGCGCGGCGGCGGCTGCGGGCGTCGTCACTGAGTCGCTTCCTTTCGCCGGCCCGGCTATTCACGATGAGTAATCGTCTCACTACAATCTGTCAGTCATGACCCGGACCCCGCCGCTTGATCCCCGGCTGCTGCGTCATGCCTCGGCGGCGCGCGGCTACCTGGTCGCGACGGTGGCGCTGGGCCTGGCCAGGCCGGGCTGATCCTGGCCCAGGCCGGGCTGCTGGCGGAGGCGCTGGCCGGGGCGGCCACCGGGACGGGCGTGGCCGCGCTGCGCGGGACGCTGGCCGGGCTGGCCGTGGTGCTGGCCGCCCGGGCGGCGGTCAGCTACGGCGGCGAGGTCGCGGCGCTGCGGGCCGCCGCGAGGGTGAAGTCGCAGCTGCGCCGGGGCCTGATCGGCCGGGCGCTGGCACTCGGCCCGGCGTGGCTGGCCGGCGGCCAGGGCGAGAGCGGCCCGGGCGAGAGCGGGCCGGGTCAGGGCGGGCCGGGCCAGGGCGGGCCGGGCCAGGGCGGGCCGGGTGAGCGAGGGCAGGGCGCGAGCGGGCAGCGGGAAGGTGAGCTGATCACGCTGGCCACCCGGGGGCTGGACGGCCTGGACGCCTACTTCGCCCGGTACCTGCCGCAGCTGGCGCTGGCGACGGCAGTGCCGCTGGCCGTGCTGATCCGGGTGGCGGCGGCCGACTGGCTATCGGCACTGATCATCATGGTGACGCTGCCGCTGGTGCCGGTGTTCGCGGTGCTGACCGGCCTGCACACCCGGGCGCGGACGCGGCGGCAGTGGGCGCTGCTGGCCCGGCTGGGCGGCCACTTCCTGGACGTGGTGGAGGGGCTGCCGACGCTGCGGGTGTTCGGCCGCGCGCGGGCTCAGGAGGCCGAGATCGAGCGGCTGACCGGCGAGCACGCGGCGGCCACGATGGGCACGCTGCGGATCGCGTTCCTGTCCGCGCTGGTGCTGGAACTGGCCGCCGCGCTGGCTACCGCGCTAGTCGCGGTCGAGGTCGGGCTGCGGCTGCTGGCCGGGCACCTGGACTACTCCACGGCGCTGCTGGTGCTGCTGCTCACGCCGGAGGCGTTCGTGCCGCTGCGGGCGGCCGGCGTGCAGTTCCACGCCAGCATCGAGGGCGTGACCGCCGCCCAGCGGACGCTGGACGTGCTGGAGACCCCGCTGCCCGGCCCGGTTTCGGTCCCCGCTCCCCCGCCGGGGGCCGCGGCACCGGGGGCCGCGGCACCGGTCGCGGACCTGCGCCGCCAGGCCATCGTGCTGGCCGGCGTGACGCTGGCCTACCACGGCCGCGCCGCCCCGGCGCTGGCCGGGGTGACGCTGCGGATCGAGCCGGGCGAGCACATCGTCGTGACCGGGCCGAGCGGGGCCGGGAAGTCCTCGCTGCTGGCCCTGCTGCTGCGGTTCGCCGAGCCGACCGGCGGGGCCATCGCGCTCGGCCGGGCCCGGCGGCCCGGATCTCCCGCTGGCGGCGGTCCCGGCCGGGCCGTGGCGCGAGCAGATCGCCTGGGTGCCGCAGCGGGCGCACCTGTTCGACGACACGGTCGCCGGCAACATCGCGCTGGGCCGGCCCGGTGCCAGTCCCGGTGAGATCCGGGAGGCCGCCCGGCTGGCGGGGGCCGACCGGTTCATCGCCGAGCTGGCCGACGGCTACCAGACGCCGGTCGGGGAGCGCGGCTCACGGCTGTCCTCGGGCCAGCGGCAGATGATCGCGGTGGCCCGGGCGTTCCTGCGCGACGCTCCCCTGGTCCTGCTGGACGAGCCGGCCGCGCACCTGGACCCGTTCAGCGCGGCGGCGCTGAACGACGCGATCGCGGCGCTGATGACGGGCCGGACGGTCATCCACGTCACGCACAGCCCGCCGGCCGGCGGCCCGCCCGCGCGCCGGCTGGCCCTGCATGACGGCCGGCTGGCCGAGCCGGGCGCGCTCGGCAGCCCCGCTGCTCCCGCTGCGCTGGCCGGCGCCGCCGGCCCCCGAGATCCCGGCGAGGTCACCCTGGCCCGCCGGGCCGCCACTGGCCCGGCGCCGGCATGACCTCCGCGCACCCGGCAGCCGCGGGCACGGCGGGCCGGGGCGGGCGGGGGCCGGTGGCGGCCGTTCTCGGGCTGGCCGGGCCGTGGCGGTGGCGGCTGCTGGGCGCCGCGCTGGCCGGGGCGGCTGCCACCGGGTGCGCGATCGCGCTGCTGGCGGTGTCCGGGTTCCTGCTGGCCCGGGCGTCGCAGCACCCGGGCATCGTGGCCATCTCGGCGGCCGTGGTCGCGGTGCGGGGGCTCAGCGTGGGTCGCGCGGTGTTCCGCTACCTGGAGCGGCTGGGCAGCCATGACGTGGCGTTCCGGGTGCTGGGCCGGGTCCGGGTATCGATCTACCGGCGGCTGGAGCGGCTGGCGCCGGGCGGGCTGGCGGCGTTCCGCTCGGGTGACCTGCTGGCCCGGCTGATCTGCGACGTGGACGCCACCCAGGACCTGTTCGTCCGGGGGCTGGCCCCGCCGCTGACCGCGGTGCTGGCCGGGGCGGGGGCGGTGACGGCGACGCTGCTGGTCCTGGCCCCGGCGGCCGGGGTGCTGGCGGCGGGGGTGCTGACCGCCGGGGTGGCGGTGCCGTGGCTGGCCGCCGTCGCGGCCCGGCGGGCGGCGGCCCGGACCGCGCCGGCTCGCGGCGCGCTCAGCGCGGCGGTGGCCGACGCGCTGGGCGGGATGGCGGAGTTGCACGCGTTCGGCGCGGCGGGCGCGGCGCGGGAGCGGGCCGAGGCGGCCGACGCGGAGCTATCCC
The DNA here is from genome assembly GCA_963731085.1 of uncultured Actinomycetota bacterium. Lineage (GTDB taxonomy): Bacteria > Actinomycetota > Actinomycetes > Streptosporangiales > Streptosporangiaceae > DASUBV01. Next base: position 10,870 of record CAVSUF010000010.1, on the reverse strand, counting down.
GGCTGGCCCGGGGGGCCGCGGCGGCCAGCGGGCTGGGCACCGGGCTGATGGCGCTGGCCTCGGGCGCGACGCTGTGGGCGGTGCTGCTGCTCGGCGTGGCCGTGACCGGGGACGGACGGCTGGGGCGGGTGCCGCTGGCGGTGCTGACGCTGACCGCGCTGGCGGCGTTCGAGGCGGTGAACGGGCTGCCGGCGGCGGCGATCCAGCTCGGGCAGTCGGCGGCGGCGGCGCGGCGGACGGTGGCCGTCCTGGACGCGCCGGACCCGGTGCCGGACCCGGCGCGGCCCGCGCCGCTGCCGCGGCGGGCCGGTGTCGATCACGCTGCGCGGAGCGCAGGTGGCCTACCAGCCCGGCGGGCCGCTGGCGCTGGGCGGGATCGACCTGGACCTGGCCCCCGGCCGGCGGGTGGCGCTGCTCGGGCCGGCCGGGGCGGGGAAGTCCACCGTCGCGGCGGTGCTGCTGAAGTTCGTGAGCCTGACCGGCGGAACCGTGTCGTTCAATGAATGTGACTTCAGCCTGCTGAGCGGCGATGCGGTGCGGTCGGCGGTGTGCGGGCTGGCCCAGGACGCGCACGTCTTCGATGCCACCATCCGGGCCAACCTGCTGATCGGCGGCCGGGGGCGGGCGAGCCGGAGCTGGCCGGGGCGGCGGCGCGGGCCGGGCTGCTGGACTGGGTCCGGTCGCTGCCGGCCGGCTGGGATACGCCGACCGGGCCGCGCGGCGCCCGGCTGTCGGGCGGGCAGCGGCAGCGGCTGGCCCTGGCCCGGGCGCTGCTGGCCGACCCGGCGGTGCTGATCCTGGACGAGCCGACGGCGCACCTGGACCCACCCGCCCGCGCTGCCCTGGCCGCCGACCTGCTGGCGGCCAGCGCGGGCCGCAGCACGCTGCTGATCACCCATGACCTGGCCGGGCTGGACCAGGTCGACGAGATCGTGGTGCTGGACGGCGGGCTGGTGGCGGAGCGGGGCAGCCACGCCGGCCTGCGCCGGGCGGGCGGCTGGTACGCCCGGATGCTGCGCGCCGCCGCGCCGGGCTAGCGGGTGCGGGTGCGGGTGCGGGTGCGCCACAGCAGGCGCTGGGCGCGCAGGGCCAGGGCGCCGACGACGATCAGCAGGACCACGTTCAGGAGAAGCTGGGCCAGCGAGCCGGCCGCGTCGTGACCGTTGCGGAAGGCCAGGGACAGGCCGAGGTCGGCCGCCGCCGGGATCACGGTGACCGAGATGAACACCCCGATCAGCGCGCCGGCCCGGGCCTCGGTCACCGACACGACGCCGACCAGCCCGGCCAGCACCGCCACGATGACCGAGAACAGGTCGGGGCTGTTGATGAAGTCGGCCACCGGGCGGATGCCCTGCTGATAGGACTCCGGGACGTGCCCGAGTCCCCGGATGACCAGGCCGAACGCCAGCGTCGCGAGAATGGCCAGCCCCAGGCCGATGACCAGCGCGACCAGGCCGCGGCGGATCGCCGCCCGGTCCCGCTGCTCGGCGCCCAGGGCCACGGCGATGATCGCGCTGTACTCCGGCCCGACCACCATCGCGCCGACGATCAGGATGCTGGAATTGGTCAGGATGCCGACGGCACCGATCAGCCCGGCCAGCACCAGCAGGGCGAAGAAGCTGGGCGGGTAGCTGGAGTCAGCCACGATCCGGGCCCGGACCAGGTCCCAGACCGGCTCGGTCTCGCCGTGCCAGGAGCCGCGCCGGGGGCGGTCGGGCTGCCCGGCCCCGATGGTGGCGTCAACCGCCTGGATGGCCACCGGGCCGAGGCGGCCAGCCGGGGTGGCGCCGGGCGGGCCGGTGGTGCCGGGCGGGCCGGTGGTGTCGGGCGGGGGGGCCTGGCGGGCGCGCAGCCGGGCCAGCACCGGGTTGGCGGCGGGAACGGCCAGGTCGAACTGGACCGCGTCGCCGGCCGGGTCGCGGGCCGCGCCGGGTACGACGACCAGGTTGATGACGCCGGGGCTGGCCGCTAGCTCCTCGACCAGGCCCGCCGTGTCGGCGGACGGGCAGGCCACCCGCACGTGCAGCATTCGGGCATGATCGGGCGGCCGGGCCGCGGCGGGCATCATCCGCGGCAGGCGATCACGCGAATCGCCCGCTCCGGGTGAGGAGCACGGCGGCCAGGCGGGGAACGTAGCGGGCGGCGAGAGCCACGGCGGCCTGCTGGTCAGCGCGGACCGGCAGGCCAGCCCGGCCCCGGAGCCGGTCGGCGGATTCCGGCGCCCTGGAGAGGAGGCCGTGACGGTCACGCGACAGCGCGGCCGCCCGACGGCCGACGCCGCGCCGGGACAGCAGGGCCGCTACGGGCTGCTGCTGATCCTGCTGATCGTGACCTACCTGCTGTCGGCGTTCGTCCGCAGCAACTGGATCAGCGTGGCGCAGCTAGCCCTGTTCGTGGCGACGGGAGGGCTGGCGCTGCGGTCCTCCCGGCTGTCGCGGCGGCAGTCGCGGGTGCTGCTGGCCGTGTCCGCGGCAGGCTCGGCGGCGGCGGCCGGCCTGGCCCTGGCCCGGCCGTCGGACGGCGCGGTGGCGGCGGCCAGCCTGTGGACGGGGCTGCTGCTGCTGGCCACGGTGGCGCTCATCGTGGTGCGGATCGTGAGCTACCCGACGGTGACGGAAGAGAGCATCTTCGGGGCGGTCAGCGCCTACTTGCTCATCGGGCTGATGTTCGCCGCGTTTTACGCCGCCATCTCGAAAGGTCACGGCGGGCATTTCTTCGCCGACGGGCAGCCGGGCAACTCGCAGACGTTCCAGTACTTCAGCTTCACCACGCTGACGACGCTGGGCTACGGCGACTTCACGGCGGCGGGCAGCGACGGCCGGGCCCTGGCGGTGATGGAGGCGCTGACCGGGCAGGTGTTCCTGGCCACGCTGGTCGCGCGGCTGGTCGCGGCGTTCCGGGTGTCCGGCGGGCGGCGGGCTGGGGGGCAGCCGGGGGCGCCGGGCGGGGTCGACGGGTCGGGCGGGCCGGCGGGCGGGTGGGCGGGGCCGGCGAGCGGGGCTGGGGGCGGGGGCGGGGCTGGGGCCGGGGGCGCGTCGCGGTCGGCGGGTGCGGGGCGGGGGCGGGGCGGGGCAGCGTCGGGGCGGGGGGCGGGGCCGGGGGCAGCGGGCGGAGCGGCCGAAGTGGCGGCGGGGCCGTGGGCCGGGCGGCGGGCCGGGGGCGCGGAACGGCGGCAGCTAGGCCTGGCGCCAGGACGGGCGGGCGGGCCGGGGGCGGGGCGGCTCGGGGGCGGCGATGGCAGGATGGTGGGCCGTGACTGAGGCGGAGATCAAGGAGTTCGCGGCGGGGCTGCCGGGCGTTTCGGTCGAGACCGCCAGCGCGGCTAGCGGGGCGCCGGAGGCGGCGTGGGGCGATTCGTTCATCTACTTTGACGGGCACGGCTGGCTTCCCGCCGGAGCGGCGGTTTCCGTTCGCGACGATCGTGATCCATGACTACCGGGGCTTCGACGAGGCGTCTGAGCTGGACCGCGCAGGAGTGTTCCGGCTGAACGTGGCGGCCGGGCGGGAGACGTTCACCGAGCTGATCGGATATCCGCCGGCTGAGCACATCGGGCGGGCGGGCGACACTGACTACGCGGTGCTCGACATGGTGATCCCCCATCCGGCTTACGGGCAGCAGGGGTGGGTGTCGATCCTCAACCCGGGGTCTCGGACGAGCGAGCTGGCGCGCGAGCTGATGGCCGCTAGCCGAGAGCGGGCGGCGAGGCGGTGGCGGCCAGGGGGCTGAGGGCGGCGGCTGGCTCGACGGGGAAGCGCGTGGATGTGTGACCATGATCGTGACCGATTGTCCGGAAAAAGGCACGGAAAACGGTCGCGATCATGGTGATCGCCCCGAGTCCGCGCCCGGGCCTGGTGCAGGCGGGGCGGACGCGGTGAACTGGGCGGGCGGGATCGGCGGGGCAGGAGGCGGCGGCATGCCGAGCGGGCAGCTGTACGACACGATCGGGGTCGGGTACACCACCACGCGGCGGACCGAGCCGCGGATCGCCGCGCGGATCTGGGCGGCGCTGGGGGACGCCCGGACGGTGCTGAACGTCGGGGCGGGGACCGGGTCGTACGAGCCGCCGGACCGGGACGTGACGGCGGTCGAGCCGTCGGCCGTGATGCGGGCGCAGCGGGCGGCCGGGCGCGGCCCGGTGCGTGGCCGGCACGGCGGATCGGCTGCCGTTCGCGGACCAGTCGTTCGACGCGGCGATGGCCGTGCTGTCCGATCATCACTGGCCCGACCCGGTGGCCGGGCTGCGGGAGATGCGGCGGGTGGCCCGGCGGGTGGTGGTGTTCCAGTTCGAGGGCGGCGCGGTGCGAGAGTACTGGCTGACCCGCGACTACCTGCCCGAGTTCGGGGCGCTGATCGGAGGCCGGGTGAGCCTGGCCCAGAAGGCCGCGGCGATCGGCGCGCGGATGGAGCCGGTGCTGATCCCGTGGGACTGCGCCGACGGGTTCTACTGCTCGTTCTGGCGGCGGCCCGAGGCGTACCTGGACGAGCGGGTCCGGCGCGGGATATCGGTGTTCGAGGCGGTCGGCCCGGAGGCTGAGCAGCGCCTCGCGGAGCGACTGCGCGCGGACCTGGACTCGGGCCGGTGGGCCGAGCGCAACCGCGACCTCGCCGGGCTGGAGGAAGCCGACGTGGGGGGCCGGCTGCTCGTCGCGGGCTGACCGGCCGCGCGCTGGCCCGCCGCACGCCTGGCCGGCCGCGGGTCCGGGCGGGCCGGGTCAGGTATCGGCGAGGATCTGCGTGGCCTGGGACCAGATGACCTGCCAGGCGCCGTCGCGCAGCCGGTAGCAGTCGGTGTGCCAGCAGGTGAAGTCCGGGCCGCTGCCCAGGTGGATGCGGGCGCGGTAGCGCAGCACCGCGACGTCAGCGCCGTCCAGCACGGTGATCTCGGATACCGGCTCGAAGACCAGGTACCGCAGTTGCCCCGACGCGATCGCGTCCAGGTAGTCGTCCTTGGACATCTGGGAGCCGTTGGGCGTGATGAGCCAGTAGTCGTCGGCGTGCAACGGGGCGGCCGCGGCCGGGTCGGCGCGGGCCAGGGCCTGGAGGCGGCGGCGCTCCAGGCCGGGCAGGATCGTTGTCGCGGACGTCATCAGTGCCCCTCTCGGCTAGGCCCACCTGCAGAAAGCTGATATGGCGCCCGGCTGGCCGGGCACCGGTCGGGATAGCGTGATTCCGGCCTATGCTCGCTCCGTGACGCGGTTGATGTGGACGACAGTGGTACTGGACTGCGGTGATCCGGGCAGCCTGGCGACGTTCTGGTCGAGTCTGCTAGGCGGTGAGCCCACCCGCGTTAACGACGACTTCTACGTCGTACGGTCAGGTTCCACGTGGCTGGCGGCACAGCGTATCGATGACTTCCGCCCGCCCACCTGGCCGGGCGGTGACCGGCCCAAGCAGATGCATCTGGACATAGCCGTCGATGACCTTCCCGCAGCGGTCGCGAAGGCCCTCCGGCTCGGCGCGACCCAGGAAGAAGATCAGCCGGCGCCTCAGTCCTGGCGGGTCATGCGTGATCCAGCCGGTCACCTTTTCTGTCTTTCTGATCACATCCAGGACTACCTGCCCATCGACCTGGATGCCTGACCTGCCTCAGCCGACGACGGCGGCGCCCGGGACCGGAGGGCCAGGTCGCGGGCCGGGATCCGGCCAGGCATGCCTGGCATGCGCGTTCGTGGTCGGGATGGCGAGATTCGAACTCGCGGCCTCCTGCTCCCAAAGCGGGTGGTGCGGGCGGACGACCTTTCGAAATCTTGTCGCCATTAGGACAACCCTATCTCAGGACGTCCGCTATGGACTGAGTGTGTTCGCCTGCGTTGTCGCTCAGTTAGTCACGCAGGCTCCAGGGGCGCGCGGCCGGCCGCGCCGCGAGGGAATCTCCGCTCCTGCCGGTGCCGACTGCGTGGGACATGCCTGCCCAGGCTACCCAGTGGGCCATTTCGTCCTCACATGCGGGTTGCCCGCCCCTTGCCACCGGCGCGCATCGCGACGACCGGCAGATTATGAGCCCTCCGTCCGGCGTCCTGGGAGGGGCGGGAGCGTCCTGGGCCGGGCCTTCGTGCTATCCCGGACTAGTGCGTACGGAGGTGAACTCCAAGCCAGAACTGCAACCACGGCAGGCCGGATTCTGCGGGCAGCGTGGCAGCATGAGGCTCAGCGGCGCCACCTACGCGGCGAGTCAGTACCCTCTCTGCCAAGCTGTCGTGAGGCACCCGCCCCTCAGTAATTACTGACCTCCCCGAGGGCGGGGATGGAGACGCGTTTCGAGATGACGCGTGACCGTGCTCGACCGTGCCGCTGGTGACCGGCGATGCTGGACGGGTGACCGGCGAGCGGCACGGAGCGCCCGGATCCGGAGGTGCCCGAGAAGGCCCGCCGGCGGACGTTCACCGCGCAGTACAAGCTGGACGTGGTGGCCGAGTATGACGCGGCGCCGGCGGGTGAGAAGGGCGCGGTGCTGCGCCGGGAGGGCCTGTACTCCAGTCACGTGATCGAGTGGCGGCGGGCCCGGGACGCCGGCGCGCTGGCCGGCCCGGCCCGGCCGCGCGGCCGCCCGGCGGCTGATCCGCGGGACGCGCAGATCGCCCGGCTGCAGAAGGAGAAGGCCAAGCTGGAGCAGGAGCTGGCTAAGGCCCGCTTCGTGGTGGATGTCCAGGCAAAACTTCAGGCGCTCTTGGCTTGAGATTTAACCCTTCTTCTTGCTTCCCGGCTTCCTCGGTGTGTCTGTTTTGCGAAGTTCCGATCCGAGGCGGTGGCGCGGGGCTGGGGTGTTCTTGCCTCCGGGCGGGCGCCCGGGTCCGGGGCGGGTGGTTTTCGGCAGGCGGGCCGGGGTGCCGAGCTGGTCGCGCAGATGACGAAATGAGCGCCGGACCCGGTAGGGCGTCAGCGGCCGTCCGGGGCGGGGCCGTCGTTCCCAGGGGCGGCGCAGGTCGGACGCCAGGCCGCGGGCGAGGCGGAGCTGGACGTAGGCGGCGATCAGCAGCCAGGTCCAGCGCACTGCCTGCTCGGGGTGGCGGACCCGTGCCGCGGTCCAGCCCAGCTGGGACTTCATGAGCTTGAAGGTGTGCTCCATGTCGAAGCGGCGCAGGTAGGCGCGCCAGCACACGTCCAGGTCGGGTGCCTGCGGGCCGGAGTGCCACAGCCACATCGTGCGGTGCGGGCTGCGGCCGTCCGGGCAGCCGCTCGACCCGGACCTCGATGACGGCGCCCTCGATGACGGGGAGCCTGGTGAACATGCCCGCTTCCAGCCCGGCGAAGTAGCCTGTCCGCTGGACTCTCTGGTGCATGCCGTGCCAGGCGCGGACCTCCACGCGCCCGTAGCGGCTGGTGCCGGGCACGACCAGCAGCTGGTCGGCAGGGCGCAGGTCCGCGTCGGCGGCGAGCTCGAAGCGCTGGCCGTGCACGCCGTTGCGGCCGGGACCGGGCTTGCGGGGGCCGGGCCGCCCGTCATAGAAGACGCGGTCGCCGGCGATGCGCACCAGCAGCTGAACCTCAGCGCCGCCCAGCGCGTGGGTGAGCGCGGCGGCGGCGTAGCCCTGGTCCAGGACGAACAGCGGCGCGGGCTGCCTGGCAGGTCCGTGCCGGGCGGCTCAGCCGGCCGGCCAGGTCACGGATCTGACCGGCGGTCGCGGTCACCGGGCAGGCTCCCTCCGGCAGCTGCCGCGCGTCGACCGGCAGTGTCCACGACGAGCTGCCCCACTCCAGGCCCGTCACCCACTGGAACTTCCAGCCCGGTACCACCTTGCGGTCCCCGTCGCAGCGGCACGGCGCGTAGTGCAGGCCCCGGTCGGGCGAGCACTCGGCATTCGGCCGCGGATAGGTCGTGGCGTCCACCCCGAACATCAGCGGAGCATCGGCGGGAAGCTGGCCGGCCAGCAGGTCACGCAGCCGGTCCTCATCGACCGCGCCATCGGCTAACGCGTCATACAGCGCGCCGTGCCCGCGGCGGAACACCGGCGCCAGCGACAGCGCCGCCAGCGAGGTGACCGGGCCGTCAGCGCAGATCACCGCGTCGGCCAGCTCGAACAGCGCATCCGCGCGGGCATCCAGGCAGTCATAGAACCCGTCACGAAACCCGGACAATCCAGATAGTGCCTCGACGGCGGCCTGCTCGTGCAGCACACTCAACCTCTGCGGCCTTCGGGTGATCGGCGTTGACTTTGGCGAGAAGACACGATCGCGCGAAGGCCGCCCGGCTGTCCGGGGAACGACGGAACCTACCCGAAGTTGATCTTGCGCTGGTTAAATCTCAAGCTTGGAGACGATCTCCGAGAGCGCGGACACCGAGCCCGGGTCGACGTCGTGACCGACCAGGCCATCGCCCTGCTGGCCCCGCGGATCGGCACCCGGGCGGCGTGCGCGGCGTCGGGCGTGGCGCAGGCCAGCTGGTACCGGCGGCACCGGGCCAGCCCGGCCCCGCCGCGGCGGGCGCCGGTGCCGCACCGCGACCGGCGCCAGCCCCGCGCCCTGGCCCCCGCCGAGCGGCCGGCGATCCTCGCCGCGCTGCACTCGCGAGCGGTTCGCCGACACCGCCCCGGCCGAGGTCTGGGCGATCCTGCTGGACGAGGGCACCTACCTCGGGTCGGTGTCCACCTTCTACCGGCTGCTCCGCCAGGCCGGCGAGAGCCGCGAGCGGCGCGCGCAGGCCACCCACCCCGCCGCCGTCAAGCCCGAGCTGGCGGCCGCCGGCCCGAACCAGGTCTGGTCCTGGGACATCACCAAGCTGCACGGCCCGGCGAAATGGACGTACTACCACCTCTACGTCATCCTCGACATCTACTCGCCGCTATGCCGTCGGCTGGATGGTCGCCACCCGCGAGTCCGCCGCCCTGGCCGAGAAGCTCATCGCCGAGACCGTGCGCCAAGCAGCGCATCGGCCGCGGGCAGCTCACCATCCACGCCGACCGCGGCTCCTCGATGACCTCGAAGCCGGTCGCGCTGCTGCTCGCCGACCTCGGCGTCACCCAGTCCCACTCGCGGCCCCACGTGAGCAACGACAACCCGTACTCAGAAGCGCAGTTCAAGACCCTGAAATACCGGCCAGGCTTCCCCGCCCGCTTCGCCTCGATCGAGGCCGCCCGGGCACACTGCCAGGAGCTTCTTCCCCTGGTACAACGACGAGCACCGCCACGGCGGCCTGGGCCTGCACACCGCCGCCGACGTCCACCACGGCACGCCGCCGCCGTCCAGGCCCACCGCGCCGGCGTCCTGACCGCCGCCTACCGCGAGCACCCCGAGCGCTTCGTCCGCAAGCCCCCGGCCCCGCCAGCCCTCCCGGCCACCGCCTGGATCAACCCGCCGACAGAAAGAAGCCGCCGCTCAGTAAGAGCCAGCCGATCGGCGCCTCATCCAGGTTGACAGACATCCCATCCCGAAATTTGTCAAGCGGCGGCGGGCGGGTGCTCAGTGCGGTGGTGCTGCCAGGCGGTGTCCTCGTCGTAGAGGGTGCCGGTCTTGAGGCAGCCGTGCAGGATGCCGACGAGCCGGTTGGCGAGCTGGCGCAGGGCGGCGTGGTGGCCGATGTTCCGGCCGCGCATCGCGTCGTAGTAGGCCCGGGCGCCCGGTGATGCGCCCAGCGCGGCGAAGGCCTGCAGGTGCAGCGCGGCGCCGAGGCGCCGGTTGGTGGCGTAGCGGGCCAGCACGACGGTTTTCTTGCCGGAGGCACGGGTGATCGGGCTCTGCCCGGAGTAGTTCTTGCGGGCCCGGGCGTCGGCGAAGCGCTGGGTGTCGTCGCCGAACTCGCCGAGGGCGCGGGCCGCCAGGACCACCCCGAAACCCGGCTGGCTGAGGTAGATGTCAGCGGCCGGGTGACGGCCAAAATGCTCGGCCATCACCTCCTGCAGCCCGGCGATCTGCTCGTTGAGGGCCGTGATGATGCGGACCTGCCCGGCGACGACGGCCGCGTACGCGCCCTCGGTGACCGCGCGGCTGACGCAGTGCCGGGAGCCCGCAGGACCGCCAGCAGGGCATCGGCCCGGGCCTCGGCGTGATGGCGGCGCGCGGCGCGCAACGCGGCGGTGAGCTGGCCGCGGGTCAGCTTCGCTGCCCGCGCCGGGTCCGGTGCCCGCCCGAGCAGCGACAGCGCGTCCGCCGCGGCCAGGTCGTCGAAGGCCTCTACCGCGGCGGGAAAGAACTCCAGCAGCGCCGACCGCAGCCGCAGCACATGCCGGGTCCGTTCCCAGATCGCGGTCTGGTGCGCGCGCGCCAGGAGCTTCACGGCATCGGCCAGCTCGCTGTCCCCGGCAATCGGCGCGGTGATGGCCACGGTCCAGGCGGACGATCTCCGCGAGCACGTGAGCATCGCCGGCGTCGCTCTTCGCACCCGAAGTCGAGTGCCGCTCCCGGTACCGCGCCACCGACAGCGGGTTGATCGCGAACACCTGGTAACCGGCCGCCCGCAGCGCCGTCACCCACGGGCCGCGGTCGGTCTCGATCCCGACGATGACCCGCGCCGCCGCCTGCTCCGGCGCCAGCTCCGACCACCCCGCCGGGGCATGCTCGGCGACCAGCGCATGCAACCGGGTGATGCCCTCCAGCCCTTCCGGCAACCGGGCCCGGGCCAGCCGCCGCCCGCCCTCGTCCTCCAGCTCTACATCGTGGTGATCCTCAGCCCAGTCGTCTCCGATGAACAGCACCCGCAGCAACTCCTCCGCATCCCCGGCCAGATCACAGCACCCGGAGACCCCTGCGACCTAATGATCAAGTGCTCACGCCGACGCGGGCACGACATCCCATCAGCAGTCCAGTCACCGGCGAACCGGCGGGCGCACGGTCTGCCAATAGGCCTCCAAAGGAGCCTGAGAGGGCGAGTGCTGACCCGCCGGCCGCTGCTGCAGTCGAGCCTCCCAGAGGAGACCCGACTGATCTCATTAGATT
>CAVSUF010000009.1:0-387355 GCA_963731085.1 uncultured Actinomycetota bacterium | reverse complement strand
TCCGCTACGCGCTGCAGCGCGCGGCCCAGCGACCCCGCCGGCGGCTCACCCTGGTGCACAAGAGCAACGTCCTCGCCTACGCCGGGGACCTGTGGCGGCGCACGCTGGCCTCGGGGCCGAGTTCGCCGAGGTCGAGACCGAGTACTGCCACATGGACGCCGCGGCCGTCTCGTTCCTCACCCAGCCCGAGCGGTTCGACGTGATCGTCACCGACAACCTGTTCGGCGACATCCTGACCGCCCTGGGCGCCGCCGTGGCGGGCGGCCTGGGCCTGGCCGCCAGCGCCAGCATCAACCCCGAGCGGACCGCGCCGTCCACGTTCGGGCCGGTCCACGGCAGCGCCCCCGACATCGCCGGGCAAGCACAAGGCCGACCCGACCGCCGCGATCCTGTCGGCCGCGATGCTGTGCGAGCATCTCGGCCTGCTCGAGCCCGCCGCCCGGATCGAGCAGGCGGTGGCCGAGGACCTGCTGGAGCGCCAGGGCGCCTGGGTGGCCCGGTCCACCCGGGAGACCGGCGACGACATCGCCGAGCGGGTCGCCGGCTAGCACCTGCCGGAGTGCTGCCAGCCGCGCACGTCGCCCCGGCCGGGCCCGCCGCGGGATACTGGCGCCGTGATCCCCAAGTTGCGACATAACGCGTTGCCGCCCGCAGCGGGCACCGCCGCCGCCGAGCTGATCGACGTGCGCAAGAGCTACGACACCGCCGCCGGCACCGTGGCCGCGCTGGCCGGGGTCACCGCGGCGTTCGCCGCCGGTACCTTCACCGCGGTCATGGGGCCGTCTGGGTCGGGCAAGTCCACGCTGCTGCAGTGCGCCGCCGGGCTGGACCGGGTCACCTCGGGTGAGGTGCGGATCGGCGGCACCCCGATCGCGGGCCTGTCCCCCACCGCGCTGACCATCCTGCGCCGCACCCGGGTCGGCTTCATCTTCCAGGCGTTCAACCTGATCCCGTCGCTGACCGCGAAGCAGAACGTCGAGCTGCCCCGCGCTGGCTGGCCGGGCACCGGGCCGACCCGGCGCAGGTCGCGGCGGTGCTGGCCGCGGTCGGGCTGACTGAGCGGGCCGGGCACCGGCCCAGCGAGCTGTCCGGCGGCCAGCAGCAGCGCGTCGCCATCGCCCGGGCCTGGTCACCCGCCCGCAGGTGGTGTTCGCCGACGAGCCGACCGGTGCGCTGGACTCGGCCACCTCCCGGGACGTGCTCGGCGCTGCTGCGCGGCCTGGTCGACGAGCACGGGCTGACCGTGGTCATGGTCACCCACGACCCCCGGGCCGCCTCCTACGCCGACCCGGCCCTGTTCCTGGCCGACGGGCGGATCTCCGGCGAGCTGGCCAGCCCCGCGGCCGACGCCGTGGCGGCCCGCCTGGCCAGCCTGGAGGCCGGCGCGTGATCCGCCTGTCCCTGATTACCATCCGGACCCGGTGGGTCAGCTTCGCCGGGGCGTTCCTGGCCCTGGCCGGCGGCGTGGCCATCATCGTGCCGATGCTGGCCACCCTGGCCGCAGCGGTCCAGACGCCGTTTCCCGGGCCGCAGCGGTTCGCCGCCGCGCCGGTGGTGATCGCCCCGGTCAGCACCCTGACCCTGCCGTTCGACGGGTTCCCGGTCAGCCTGCCGCTGACCCAGCCGGCGCCGCTGCCCGCCGCGGCCGTCACCCGGCTGGCCGCCGCGGCCCGCAGCGTGCCCGACCGCACCTTCGCCGTGCAGGTGGCCGGCGGCCGGCCAGCCAGTCCGGGCACGCCTGGTCCGCCGCCGCGCTGGCCCGCTACCGCCTGATCGGCGGCTCGCTCCCCGGCCAGCGACAGCCAGGTCGTGGTCGCCGCAGCCTCCGCCGCGCTGGTCGGCCACCGGGTTCAGGTGGCCACGCCGGGCGGACGGCGTTCCTACCAGATATCCGGGGTGGTGGCGCCGCGGTGGTTCGAGAACGCGGTCTTCTTCACCGACCGCGAAGCGGCCCGGCTCGACCCGGGCGTCGACGCGGTGGCGTTCTTCGGGCCGCCCGCCGCCGCCCGGGCCGCGGCCGGACCCGGCGCCGTGGTGCTGACCGGGGCCGCCCGGGTGCAGGCCGACCCGGACCCGACCGGCGGTCGGGACCTGCTCACCGGCACGGAGTCCACGGCCGAGGTGACCACCGCCGTAGTCAGCTTCGTGGCCATCTTCGTAATGATCGCCACGTTCGCGTTCGTAGCTGACCTGCGCCGCCGCGAGATGGCCCTGCTGCGGATGGTCGGTGCCACGCCGCGGCAGACGCGCCGCATGGTCGTCGGCGAGGCCGCGCTGCTGGGCGTGGCCGCCCCGGTGCTCGGCGCGGCGGCCGGCGCGTTCGGCGGGCACCTGGTCGGCGGCTACCTGGTGCGCTCGGGGAACGCGCCGGGCTGGTTCACCGTGGCGCCCCGCGTGTGGCCCGTGGCCGCCGGGTACGCGGCGGGCCTGGTGTCCGCCCTGCTCGGCTCCTCGGTGAGCGCCTGGCGGGCCGGGCGGATCTCGCCGGTCGAGGCGCTGCGAGACGCCGCCGTGGACAGCCGGGTGATGACCCCGCTGCGCTGGCTGCTGGGCGGCGCGGCCCTGGCCGGGGGCGTGGCCCTGGCCGTCGAGACCGTGTCCGGGTCGGCGTTCGAGCTGACCAACCTGCGCAAGGTCATCGAGATCCCGCTGCTGTTCACCGGCGCGTTCGCGCTGCTGCTGCCGCTCGTCCTGGCCCGCTGGTGCGGTGGCTGACCTGGCCGCTGAGCCGCCTGGGCCCGGCGGGACCATCGTGGCGGCCAGCGCCATCGCGGCGGGCCGGCGCACCGCCGCCACCGCCAGCGCCGTAGTGGTGGCCACCGGGGTAGCGGCCGGGTTCTTCGTACTGGCCGGCAACGCCAGCAGCGCGCTGACCTACCAGGCGGTCCAGACCGACCAGGCCCGCTATGTCGTGGTCCCGGCCAGCGCGGGCGGCCCCGTGGGAGCTGGCACCGTGCCGGCGGCCGCGGTGGCCGCGCTGCGCGCGGTGCCCGGCGCCCGGGTCGTGCCGGTCAGCCTGGACTCCATCTACGTCGGCACCCGAGGCGGGCAGTTTATCGACGGGTTCGACGCCATGGCCGTGCCGTCCGGCGCCCTGCCTGCCGTCGAGCGGCCGGCGGTGCTGTCCGGGTCGCTGCGCGCGTTCGGCCCCCGCTCCCTGATCGTGGACGAGAAGGCGGCCTTGTCCGACGGCCTGCACGCGGGCCAGGCGCTGGCGGTGTGGGGTCCCGACGGCGCCCGCCGCGACGTGACCGTCGCCGCGATCGTCCGCACCGGCCTGGCCGGCGACCTGTGCTACGTCAGCGCCGGCGCACTCAGCCCGGCCCTGCCCAGCCGGGTTGACGTCGGCGTCGCGGCCGGCGCCAGCGCGGCCCGGGTCGGCCGCGCGCTGCGCCAGGCCACCGCCGGCCAGCCCGTCCAGGTCATCAGTCGGGCACAGGCCGTGGCCGCCCAGCGGGCCGTCGCCCACCAGCAGAGCCGGAGCACCACGTTCCTGGTCCTGGGGATCGCGCTGGTCTACTCGCTCATCGCCGTGGCCAACACCATGGTCATGGCCAGTTCCGGGCGGCGCCGGGAGCTGGCCGCGCTGAGCCTGGCCGGGGCCACCGCCCGGCAGGTGATCAGCTACGTGGCCGCCGAGTCGCTGGTCGCGGCCGGCCTCGGCGCCATCGTCGCGGCCGGGGCCGCTGCCTGCGTGCTGGCCGTCCAGCGGATCGGGCTGACCAGCCTGATCGGGGCCTTCCCGCTGTCGCTGCCGTGGCTGGCCACCGGCGGGGTCGCCGCCGCCTGCGCGGTCATCGGGGTGCTGGCCGCCACGATCACCTCGGCCCGGTCCATGCGCGGCCGGGTCGTGGAGCTAGCCGGCCTGCGCGAGTAAGCCGCCCGTGTCGTCGGCAAGATCGGGCCGCCCTAGGCTGGGGGCATGGACGACAAGCAGATCCTCGGGCACATCGACGAGCTCATCGCCACGGAGCACGACCTGCGGACCAGGCTGGCGGCCGGCCAGCTGTCCAGCGAGGAGGAGCACGCCCGGCTGCGGGCCGCCGAGGAGGCCCTGGACCAGTGCTGGGACCTGCTGCGCCAGCGGCGGGCGCGTCGCGAGCATGGCGAGGACCCGGCTGCCGCGCAGTCCCGCCCGGTCAACGAAGTCGAGGGCTACCTGCAGTAACGCCGGCCGGACCGCCCGATCCCGGCCGCCGGGCGCCAGGCGCTTAGAAGATAGAGCACTCATAGCATCTAGAGCTATGTAGACGTCTCGTAGCTATCTAGATAAGCTAGCGTCATGACCTCTGGCGAGTGGGCGCCGATCGACCGGGCGCGGGATGTGATCGCGGCCCGGATCAGCGACGAGTACCCCGGCTGGATCGCGGGGCACGACCTGTACGGCTGGCATGCCCAGCGGCTCGATGACGGCCATGAGGTCCGGGCCACCGGTCCCGATGGCCTGCGGGCGCTGATCGGCGCCGCGCCGCCGTTCTCGACCTGGTACACCATCGGGGAGCTGCGGCGCGCGCATTTCGGCTGGCACATCTGGATGGACTCTCACGGCTGCTGGCATGCCCGCCGCCGCGGGAACTTCCGCCAGGAGCGTTTTCCCGGCGCCCCGTTATACGCGGTGCACGAGCTCAGCGTCGCGCGGCTGCGCGAGCGACTGCTGGAGCAGGACCGGCCGAACCGGCCGCCGGCTGACGGGCGGACCCGGCGGGCTCAGTAGGCTCACGCCATGCGCATAGCCAGATTCGCCTTCGGTGGCGAGGTTCGCTACGGCGTCGTGGACGGCGAGGCCGGCGGGACCGACGCGGAACTTCAGATCGCTGAGCTCGCCGGGCACCCGTTCGGCACCGCCGACGCCATCCGGTTTACCGGCGCCCGCTACCCCCTGCCCGATGTCCGCCTGCTGGCCCCGGTCCTGCCCAGCAAGGTCGTGGCCATCGGCAAGAACTACGCCGCCCACGCCCGCGAGATGGGCGGCGAGCCGCCGGCCGAGCCGGTGGTCTTCCTGAAGCCGTCGACCTCGGTGTCCGGCCCGGTCGATCCGATCGTGCGGCCCGTCCGGCTGTCGAAGCGGGTCGACTACGAGGGCGAACTGGCGGTGGTCATCGGCCGGGTGACCCGCGACCTGGCGCCGGACGCGGCCGCCGACGCCATCTTCGGCTACACCTGCGCCAACGACGTCACCGCCCGCGACCTGCAGGCCAGCGATGGTCAGTGGGCGCGGGCCAAGGGCTTCGACACGTTCTGCCCGCTTGGCCCCTGGATCGAGACCGACCTGGACCCGGCCGACCTGGAGATCCGCACCACCGTGAACGGCGAGGTCCGCCAGTCCTCCCGCACGTCCCTGCTGCTGCACCACGTCCCGGCCCTGGTCAGCTACGTGTCCGCGGTCATGACCCTGCTGCCCGGCGACGTGCTGCTGACCGGCACCCCGGAGGGCGTCGGCCCGCTGGACGCCGGGCGACCACGTCTCGGTCACCATCCAGGGCATCGGGACCCTGACCAACACGGTCACCGACAGCGGCTGATAGGCACGGGGCTGATCGGCACCGGCGTCCCGTTCGCCGTCGGTGCCGGGTTCGGCTAGACTGCTCGTCGCGGTTGGCCTGAGGGTCCGCTCGCTCCCATGGGGTATGGGGTAATTGGCAGCCCGACGGGTTCTGGCCCCGTTAGTCTAGGTTCGAGTCCTGGTACCCCAGCCAGCACGTTAGTCAGCGCGGACGCCCACTCGGGCGCCCGCGCTTTCTGGCTCCTCCGACGGCTCATCCGAGGGGTGGCCGTGGATGAGTCAGGCTAGTTCCCCAGCTCAGGTCCGACCGGTCAGATCCAGCGACGCCGCGTCGTGGTCCGGGACCGCCCGCGCCCTCGCTCCAGGCCGGTAACCCGCAGGAGCAGCAGCACCACGATCGCCCCGATGATCGAGCCGATGAATCCCGACGCCTGGAAGTGGGTGACCTCCAGGTGATGGAACTCGATGAGCTGCTGCAGGAAGCCGCCGACGAACGATCCCACGATGCCCAGCAGGACCGTGCCCAGCAGGCCGATGTCGTCGCGCCCCGGCACGAGCAGCCGTGCGATGAGGCCGACGATCAGTCCGACGATGATCAGGATGATGATGAATGCCAACATGCGGTGTAGTTACCTGGAATTCATGAGATCATGCATCGCCCGTGCGCCAGGCGCCCCGCCCGGGATGGCCGCCCCCGGCTGGTTTGGCGGGACTCCGCGAGGTGCGCTAACCTTTTCAGGCGGCTGGGGAGGCCAGGACCGGGCAGCCGGTCCGGAAGATCCAGTCACTATCCGCGCGCAAGCGCGAGCACGACCTGGCCCCGTCGTCTAGCGGCCCAGGACGCCGCCCTCTCAAGGCGGTGGCGCCGGTTCAAATCCGGTCGGGGCTACAGGAGAAGCAGCAGGTCGCAGGCCCGGTTCCCGCACAGGGGAGCCGGGCCTTGATCATTTGTCACTCGTTCGCGCCGCTGACCAAGCCCGATTACCATCTGTTACTGTCCATCCCATACCATCTGTCCCACAGTGACCAGTAGTAGCCAGGAACGTCGGGAGCGAGCGGGAAGGCGAGCCGTGGCCACCTTTAGTCCTGACCTGCGGCCAGGGAAGGAGCCCCGGGACAAGGGACTCAAGACCGGTGCCCTGGGCCTGGTGTCCAGCGTGGTCATCGGCGTGGCCTCGACCGCCCCGGCCTACAGCCTGGCCGCGACGCTGTTCTTCGTGGTGGCCGCCGTCGGGCTGAAGGCCCCGCTGGTCGCCGTGCTGGCGTTCGTTCCGATGCTGCTGTGCTCGATCGGCTTCAGCGAGCTGAACAAGGCCGATCCCGACTGCGGGACCACCTTCATCTGGGCGGCCCGGACGTTCGGGCCGAAAACCGGCTGGGCTGGCGGCTGGGGCGTGCTGGCGGCCGACGTCCTGGTCATGGCCAGCCTGGCCCAGGTGGCCGGGCAGTACGTGTTCTTCCTCGTCCAGGGACCGAACAGCACGATCGGCGCCAGCGCATCCGGCGGCTGGGTGCTGCTGGTCGGAATTCTGTGGATCGTCGCGATGACCTACATCTGCTACCGCGGCATCGAGGTCTCGGCTAACTTCCAGAAGGCCCTGCTGTCCATCGAGATCGTCCTGCTGCTGGTTATGTCGGTCACGGCGCTGGTCCGGGTGTTCGGCAGTCATCCGCCGCCCGGGTCGCTGCACCTGAACCTCGGCTGGCTGCTGCCCTCGCACCTGCCGGTCTCGGCCTTCGTGTCGGGGATCGTGTTGATGCTGTTCATCTACTGGGGCTGGGACACCGCCCTGTCGGTGAACGAGGAGACCGCGGACAAGTCCCGGACGCCGGGCCGGGCGGCGATCATCTCGACGGTCCTGCTGCTCGTCACCTACGTCATCGTGATCATCTCCATGCAGGCGTTCGCCGGCATCGGCGACAAGGGCGTCGGGCTGATGAATCCGGGGCACCAGTTCGACGTGCTGTCGGCCACCGGCGGCGCGATCTTCGGCTCGTCCGGGCTCGGCACCGTCTTGTCCCGGTTCCTGATCCTCATGGTGCTCAGCTCGGCGGCCGCCTCGACCCAGACCACGATCCTGCCGACCGCGCGCACGACCCTGTCGATGGCCGCCTACGGGGCGCTGCCGGAGTCGTTCGCCAAGATCAACCCGAGGTACCTGAGCCCGACGGTGTCCACCGTGGTGATGGGCGCGATCTCGATCGCCCTGTATATCCCGCTGAACTACATCTCCGGCGGCAACCCCATCGCTGACGCGGTCACCGCGATCGGCCTGTACATCGCGTTCTACTACGGGCTGACCGCGTTCTCCTGTGTCTGGCACTACCGGGCCACGCTGACCAGCAGCGCCCGGAATCTGTGGATGCGCGGCATCCTGCCCGGCCTGGGCGGGCTGATCATGTACGCGGCTGGCTTCTACAGCCTGCAGAGCGACTGGGTCGCGTCCAGCAGTTACACCACGTGGACGGTGCCAGTCCTGCACTGGCAGATCGGCGGCATCTTCATCATCGCCGCGCTGGCCGCGGTGGCCGGACTGATCGGCTTCATCTACATGCGGGCCACGGCGCCGGCTTTCTTCCGCAAGGAGACACTGACCATGACCGCTCCCGTGCTCGTCTTTAACCAGGAGCTATTAGCCCGGGCCTGACGAGGCCGCGGCGGGCGGCATCCGGACGCCGCCGGCCCGGCATATGTCCTGGTCACTGGTGCAGCGGGGGGTATCGATATGGCCTCAGCCTGGCCCATCCGGTCCGGCACGGTTCCGGCGCTGGCCGACGGATTCAGCGCGCGGCCGGAGACGGCTCCCGGCCTGGCCGCCGCGCTGCCCGCCGGGGCCGCGGTGGCGCTGGTCCCCGATCGCGCGGCGGCTCCGGCGGCCGATGCCCAGGACTGGCTGAGATCCTCCGGCAAGACCCAGCTCGCCGCGGCTTTCGCCGAGTCGCTGTGGCAGTCGGGCGCCGTCGATCTCCTGGTCTGGATCGAGGCCACGAGCCGGGCCTCGGTGCTGTCCGGCTATGCCGCCGCGACCGCCGCCGCGACCGGCCGGGACCAGTCCAGCAGCTGTGAGTCAGTGGCGGCCCAGTTCCTCAGCTGGCTGGGCGAGACCAGCCGCCCGTGGCTGGTGGTACTCGATGACCTGGACTGTCTGGATGACCTGGATGGACTGTGGCCGGCCGGGCCGGCCTGCCGGGTGCTGGTGACGTCCGCTAACGCCGTGGCCGTCCCCGGCGACATCCGGGTCGTGCCGGTCGGCCCGTTCACCATGCGCGAGGCCATTGGCTACCTGAACGAGCGCCTGGCGGCCGACCCGGACAAGCGGCTCGGTGCGATCGAGCTAGCCCGGGACCTGGACCTCGAGCCGGTCGCGCTGGCCCAGGCCAGCGACGTGATCGCGAGCTCTCCGCTGTCGTGCCGCGAGTACCGGGCCCACTTCCTGCGCAGGCGGCAGAAGCTGGCCGAGTCGGCCCGCACCCGGCCGTCGGCAGCCGCTGTGACCTGGACGTTCTTGTTCGGGCAGGCGGACCAGCTGTCGCCGGACGGATCGGCCCAGTCGCTGCTGGCCCTGGCCGCGCTGCTGGACGGGCACGGCATTCCCCAGACCGTCCTGGCCGCTCCGGCGGCAGGCGGCTACCTCGCGGGCGGCGGCGTCCCGGCCGGCGGCGAGCGCGCCCTCGCGGCGCTGGCGGCGCTGGAACAGGCCGGCCTGCTGACCGTCGACCCGGTGACAGCGCCGCCGACGGTCCGGATCAGCCCCGTGCTGCAGGCGGCGCTGCGGGCCGCGATGCCCGAGGGCACGCGGGACCAGGCGGCGCGCTCGGTCGCGGACGCGCTGCTCCAGGCCTGGCCGGAGCGGGAGCCGCCCGGCTGGCCGGGCTCCGGCCTGCGGTCCTGCGTGGCGACCCTCCGGCGGATCACCGGAGACCTGCTGTGGGACGGCGGCTGTCATCCCCTGCTGGTGCGGGCGGGAGACAGCCTGGATCGCGCCGGCCTGACCGGACCCGCCGCGGATCACTGGGCCGACCTGGCCACGACCGGCGGCCGCCTGCTCGGCGGCGCGCACCCGGACACGATGCGGGCCGGCCAGCGGCTGGCTGACGCCTACCTTGCCGCCGGACGCGCCAACGACGCCATTCCGTGGTTCCAGTGGCTCCTCGACAGCCTGACCCGCACGCTCGGGCCGGATCACCGGGACGTGATCGAGGCCCGGCGCCGCCTGGGCCACGCCCTCGGGGCGGCGCTCCAGTTCCCGGCCGCGATCACTGTCCTGGAACGCGCGATTCCCCAGTTCGAGCGGGTCTGCGGACCCGCGCACGCCGGCACGCTCGGCGCGCGGGACGATCTCGCCGGCGCCTACCTGGCGGCCGGCCAGCACTCCGACGCCGTCGCCCTCTACCGTCGCACGCTGGCCGACCGGGAGCGCGCCCAGGGATCCCGGGATCCGCAGACGATGACGACGCGTCACGGCCTGGCCGACTCCTACCTGGCCAGCGGCCGGGCCAAGGAGGCGGTGGCGGCCTACAAGCGGGTGGTGGCCGACCGGGAGCGCGTCCTCGGGCCCGATCACCTGGACACCCTGACCGCGCGGAACGACCTCGGCACCGCGTACCAGAAGACCGGCCACCCAGCGACGGCGGAGCTGGCCTGCGAGCAGGCCTGGGCCGGGTTCGAGCGGGTGCTCGGCCCCCGGCACCCGGACACGCTGCGGAGCCGTGCGAAGCTGGCTCAGATGTACCGCCAGCTGGGGCGCTATGGCGACGCCCGGGCGCTGCTGCGCGACACGGTCGACCGCCTGGAGCGCACGCTGCCCGAGGGTGATCCGCTGATCACCGAGCTGCGCCAGAACCTGGCCGACATCGGCGAGGAGTTAACCTGCGGAGCCACCGCCGCCAGCCGGCGGCATGACGCGGCTGGTACGGCCGGCGTGCGTCGGCCTCGCTGTAATCGAGCTGAAATCTGGTCACTATCCCCGCTCCGGTGTCCTGGCCAGCTGGCGGCACAGCCACTATCGCCAGGGTCCGGAGCGATAAAAGCCACATTACGGTCGAAACAGACGTCCCACTCGTGAGTGTATAGACGTTATCACTCGCCCCGACCCATTGAAAGGATTTGCCAGGCCTGGGCCGCGAATGTCTACCCGCAAACTGAGCTGTATTAAAGGTCGCATAAGGGGCGCGGCGCGCCCGGATTTCCCGGTAAATAATGCGGCCTGCCGGCCTGAGCCTGGCCTGTGCCAGTATCCGGGGCTAGCATGACGGCGTTCGGGCGGCGAAAATAAAATACTGGAGGGCACGTTATGGCGATCGGCGGCTTAGAGTACACCGAGGGCGTGACCACGACAATGTCGCACCGGCCGGGTCGCGTCCCGGTGGATCAGTACGGAAATGCCGAGGCTCCGATCCTGCCCTTCTACGTGGCGTACGTCGGCGGAACCGCGATCGACTTCTATCACGTGCCCCCGGCTAATCTCGACAACTGGCTGGGCCGATCGACGACGTTGACCATGAGCTGCTGCGATACGGCCACGTTGCCTTAACCAATGACGTCCGGTCGGCGGAGTGGAAAGTCGAGACGCACGTGCTCGACGGGAAGAACCCGCAGGAGGTGATGACGAACATCGCCCAGGATCTCAAGCTCATGTTCGCGATGCGGGCCGAGCTGGCCAAGGCCGTCCGGGACCAGATGGCCCGGTTCCCGGGTGAGTCCGTCGTCATCACGCCGGGCCAGACCGGCAACCTGGCCCACATCGGCCCCACCGGCCTGCTCGAGTACAAGCCCAGCGCCCTGGCCGAGGGCAAGGCCCAGATCACCGTCCAGTACCAGAACCGGGAGACGATCCGGCGGATCTGCCTGCTGAACGCCTCGAAGTACCTGACCGGAACCAAGATCGGGGAAGGCGAGGACGTCGCCCACGCAATCGGCGCGCCGGGCCTGGTGCAGAGTTTCCTGGGCCTGGTCGGGACCACCAGTTTCTCGACCGCCGAGACGCTGCTGAAGGCCCTGACCGCGAGCGCCGCCGCGGTGCCCGACGGGAACGGCGCGATCGTCCTCACCCAAAATGACGTCGGGCTGATCAAGCTGATGATTCTCAACGACGCGATGGCCGCCACGATGCCCCGTTACCACGGCACCAGCGGCGCGGCCCAGGAAAAGAACATCCAGCGCTTCTTCCCGAAGTCCCAGCGGCAGAGTTACGCCAACGCGCTGGCCGGCCGCGATGTCGGGGCGGGTGTCCTGGCCGCGCTGCGCGCCCAGCTTTCCGTCCCCGGAGCCGCGGCGGCCATCGCCCAGCAGGAGTGGAACAACGCGGACCCGTTCGCGCTGCGGGTCGACGAGACCGTGGCCAGCGCCAGCCCGGCCGACCAGTCGCGGATCACCAATGCCCGGGTGGCCGACTCCAAGGGCGAGAAGGTCATCACGGCGGACCGGGACTTCGTCAAGGACCAGGTGCTCGGCGTCAACGGCGGCCTGCTGGCGGCCTGGATCCAGCGGGCCGCCCTGGCCTACACCGACCCGACCGGCAGCGCCCGCACGGATCACTTCGCCAACGGGGTCGGCAACGTCGTGTCGGCCGACCGCTTCACCCCGGTGCTGGTCCGGCCCGACGGAACCACCATCCACGGTGCCGTGTACGAGTTCCGGGAGCGCGAGGTCCGGATCGGGGCCGATAACTACGACGAGGCGATCACGTTCATGGCCGCGCTGCTCGAAGCCTCGTAAGCGCTCAGGCCAGCGACTCCAGCGGCGTCGTCCGGGTCGGCCAGGTCCGCCGCGCTGGCCGGCGTGCGCGACCGGACCAGGGCCGCGATGGCCTCGGTGGCGTCCCAGATGTTGACGTTCATGCCCGCCAGCACCTGGCCGCCCTGGCCCCGCCAGAAGGCGATGAACTCGCGCTTGGCCAGGTCACCGCGCACCACGATCTCGGCCGCCGAGCCGGGCGCCACGTAGCCGGTGTACTCCATGCCCAGGTCGTACTGGTCGGTGTAGAAGTAGGGCACCCGGTCGTAGCTGACGTGCTGGCCCAGCATCGACCGGGCCGCGGCCGGGGCCTGGTTCAGCGCGTTGGCCCAGTGCTCGACCCGTACCGACCGGCCCAGCAGCGGGTGCGCCGCGCTGGCCACGTCGCCGGCGGCGAAGATGTCCGGATGGGACGAGCGCAGCGCGGCATCCACGGCGATGCCGTCGCCGACCTTCAGGCCGGCCGCGGCGGCCAGGCCGGTGTTCGGGGTGATGCCCACCCCCGCGATGACCACGTCGGCGTCGATCGCCGACCCGTCGGCCAGCGTCACCCCGGCGGCCCGGCCGTCCCGCCCGGTGATCTCGGCCACCCCGGCGCCGCAGCGCAGGTCCACGCCGTGCTCGCGGTGCAGCGCGGCGAACACCCCGGCCATGTCCGGGCCGAGGACCCGCAGCAGCGGCAGTTCGGCCGCCTCCAGCACCGTCACCGCGGCCCCGGCCGCCCGGGCCGCGGCGGCGGTCTCCAGCCCGATCCACCCGCCGCCGATGATGACCACCCGGGTGCCCTCGGTGCAGGCCGCCTTGATCGCGTCGCTGTCGGCCACCGTGCGCAGGTACAGCACGCCGGGCAGGCCCGCGCCCGGCACCGGCAGCGGGCGCGGCGCCGATCCGGTGGTCAGCAGCAGCCGGCTATAGCCGAGCGTGCCGCCGTCGGCCAGCGTCACCTCGTGGCCGGCCGGGTCGATCGCGGTCACCGCCGTGCCCGTCCGCAGGTCCACGCGGTGCTCGTAGTACCAGCCGTCCGGGTGCACGTAGATGGAGTCCCGGCTGGCCTTGCCCAGGAGGTAGTCCTTGGACAGCGGCGGCCGATCGATACGGCCGCTCGGGCTCCGCGCCGAGCATGATCACCGTTCCGTCGAAGCCCTCCGCGCGGAGCGTCTCCGCGGCCTTGGCGCCGGCCAGGCCCGCGCCGACGATCACCAGGGTCTCGCTCATGACCTGCTCTCCCTTGCTGCCTGCGGGGCCGGGTCCTCCAGGTCAATCTAACACTAAAAATGTTTTAGCTAAATAGAGGCCTGCCGGGTCCGCCTGACCTCGGCAGCCGGCCGGATGTCCTATTGTCCTGATAGTGATTAGCGACCAGGACGCGGTGGGCCCGCTCGCCACCCAGACGCTTGACCAGCCATCCGACGCCCGGCGGGCGGGAATTCAGCCGCCCCGGCCGCTCGAATCGGCCCTGGCCGTCGGGCCGGACGGAGACCGGGTCGGGCAACTGGGTCGGCGCTCCCAGCGCCTCTGGTCAAGGACGGGGTGATCTTCCTCGCCTACCGGCTGCGCCGCCCCATCGGGGAGGGACGCGGGCTACGCCGTCACGATCGCGCGGTCGGCCGACGGCGAGCACTTCGACCCCGGTCCAGACCATCACCAAGGAGCAGATGGACGCCGAGTCGCTGGAGCGTCCCGTCCTGGTCGGACCTGCCCGACGGCCGCTGGCGGCTGTACCTGAGCTGCGCTACCCACCGCACCAAGCACTGGCGGGTCGAGATCCTCGAGGCGGCCGATCCCGGCTCCTTTGACCCGGCCACCCGGCGGACCGTGCTGCCCGGCGACGCGGCCAAGGCGGTCAAGGACCCGGTGATCGTCCGCCGGGACGGCACCTGGCACCTGTGGGCGGCCGATCCACCCCCTGACCTTCGGTGCCGGACCAGGCCGACCAGATGGTGACCGAGTACGCGACCAGCACCGACGGACTCGACTGGACCTGGCACGGCGTCGCCCTGGCCCGCCGCGACGGCGAGTGGGACGCCCGCGGCGCCCGGGTCAGCGCCGTCCGGTTCATCCCCGGCGGCGTCTTGGCCTACTACGACGGCCGGGCCACCGCCCAGGAGAACTACGAGGAGCGCACCGGCGTGGCCAGTCGGCCCCGGCCCGGCCGCCCTGACCGCCATCGGCCACGGCCCGGTCGGCCCAGTCCGCCGAGGGCGCCGGGGGCCTGCGCTACGTCAGCATCGTTGACCTGCCCGGCGGCCGCGAGCGCCTGTATTACGAATTGACCCGCTCTGACGGGTCGCATGAGCTGAGAACCGAGCTACGCTAGGCTCGCAGCGCGCGGTCCCGCCGCTCGAGGCTGGCGGCGGCGGGGCCGCGTTCTGCTGCTTACATCCCGTAGGAGCGCGGCCGCCCGTTGCGGGCCTGCCGCTGCCCATTGGGCCGGGCGCCCACCAGGCCGCCGGAGTCGCCCCGCGGCGCCAGCCAGTCGCTGAAGTCCTCTCCGGTGACCGACTCCAGCAGCCGGATATCGGCCTCGAACCGGGGCAGCAGGGCCTGCCGCTGCTCCCAGGTCAGCGGCCGACGCGGGGCCGCGTCTTGCTGCAGCATCCGCTCCAGGTGGTCGATCAGTCCCGACCCCGCGTGGCCCGGCAGCGCCGCCGTGACCGAGTGCCCGACCCGCAGCGTCCGCGACATCGCCCGGTGCCGCCAGCGTCGGGTCCGGATGGGCCGTGACGTTCTCCCGGGGGATCTCGGCCAGGACTCCCTGCGGCACGCCCAGGAAGCCGCACACCCGGTCCAGCGCCCGGACCGGATCCCCGATCAGCGCGCGGTACCGGAACACCAGCACCTGGTCCCGGGGGAACATCCCGTACAGGTCCCGCAGCTGCTGCCCGTACCGCCCCAGCGCCGTGTAGTGCCAGAACTCCGCCCACCCGGCCGCGATCCGGCGCTGCTCGTCCGCGCAGCCCGCCACCACGTCGCCGATCGGGTCCAGTCCCGCCGACCACAGGTGGGTCCAGTTCGAGTGCGCCCGCTCCACCGGGTCCCGCAGCACCACGATCAGCCGCGCGTGCGGGACCTGATCCCGGATCCGCCGCTGGGCATCCCGGTTATACAGGTAAAACGGCGTCGACTCGCCGCGTAGCTGCCCCGCCGAGGCCGGGTCGAACAGCGCCTCGTAGTCGGCCCGCCGCCACACGTGCTCACGGTAGGTCTTCGCGTCGCCCGGCCCGCCCTGGTCCGGCGGCGGCCCGTCGGTCAGGAAGAACTTCGGCTCCTTGACCGGCGACATGTACAGCGCCGGGTGCCGCGCCAGTGCGGCGTGCAACGCGGTTGTGCCGGCCTTCGGCACGCCCGCGATGAAGAAGTCCGGCAGCGCCAACGGCCTCTCCTCCAAGGATTAACATGAATTTAACGTTATTACCGATCTATTTATAGGGAAATGATCCTTCTCGACTGCATACCCACGGAGCCCGTGCTCAACGCATACAAGGGTGTTTCGGTCGGTTTAGCCGGCTGCCCGGGTAACGACCGCTACCGTCCGTCTCCTGACCAGGCTAAGAGTTACCGCCGAGCGGGCCGCAGCCGCGCCGCGTCCAGCGGCGGCGCGGCCAGCCGCTCGCCCCCGTACCCGCCCACCGCCCCGAACCGGTCCCCGTCCCACTCCGCCACCGCCGCCGCGATCTCCGCCGGCGTCCGGGCCACGAAGTTCCACCACATCAGCAGCGCCTCGCCCAGCGGCACCCCGCCGAGCAGCAGCACCCGCCCCCCGCCGTCCATCCCCACCTCGACCCGCTCCCGCCCCGGCGCCAGGTACAGCAGCTGCCCCGGCCGCAGCCCCGTCCCGCCCACCGAGGCCGTACCCGCCGCCACGAAAACCACGTACTCGAACCCCGGGATCCAGCGGCACGCTGCCCCGCCCCCGGCTGTCCGCCGCCAGCTCGGCCCCCACAATCGGCGAGAACGCCGTCGCCCCCGACCGCGCCCCGCCCAGTTCCCCGAGAAACACCGTGGCGGCCACATCGCCCAGCCGCACCGTCGGCAAGCTCGCATAGTGCTCAAACCCCGGCGCCACCGCCCGGCTAGCATCCGGCAGCGCCACCCACAGCTGAACCCCATGCAGCAGCGGATCCCGTTCCGCCGTCATCAAGTTCAGCTGCCCCGGCCGAATCATCTGCTCGCTACCCAGGCTGTCCCGGTGCAGCACGTTCCCAGCCAGCAGCCAGGTCACCGTCTGCAGCCCAATATGCGGATGCGGCGGCACGGCCATCCCCGCCACCCCGTCCACCGACATCGGCCCGTAGTGGTCAACAAAGCACCACCCCCCGACACTCCGCCGATTCCGCAGCGGCATCAGCCGCCGCACATCCATATCCCCAACCCGCGCCACCCGCGCCTCGGTAACCGCGCCCCCATCCCCAACCACCACCACATCCGAGACCACCACATCCGCCTCGACAGCACTCACACCCCACCTCCCAGGCGCACCATCCTAGGCTTTGGCTTCGTCCTCGGCCTTTACCGAATCTGAGATGGCTCGGGCGAGAACCCCATACTGCTCGCGCGACAAATCGCCTCGGTGGAACGCCGCTGCGACGTCATCGTACGAGTCCGAGATGTAGGGCTCAGGATCTTGCTGCGCCTCAACGGCGAGTTCAATGTAGGTGGCAGGACGGGGCTTGGGGCGCGGCCACGACCGTTCCCGGAACCGACGAGCCACCTCATCAAGGCTCATCGTGCCGTCACGCAAGGCGTTCAGCAGATCGTTGACCTCGTTGCTCATCAGGCGTGCTCCTCATGATCGCTACTGGGCAAGTTCGAGTCGACAAGGCGCGGGCTGCGGCCCTCTACTGAATTATCCCATCGCGCCCACCCGTTAAATTGCGGCTTGAGCTCCTCTAAGACCCTGCGGTTCACGCTGCCCCATTCCGGATCCATCTGCCCGGTGATCGCTTCGGTCGGGACGCTGCGCCCGCCGAGGCCTAACCCGGAGCGATACGCTTCCTCACCGGCGCGATGTCGGTCATCGGCGCGCTGAAGGCTGAGATCTATGGGGATGTCGACGAAGATCGCATCCACCCTCTCGTAGCCCGCTGCCCGCAGATTATCGATTCGCTCGGCCGTGGAGTCTTTTGACGACATTGAGATGTCCCAGATGAGGTTCTTCCCGTCACCCTGAGCGCGCACGGCGAGTAGACGAGCGATGTGTGAGGATTCCCTGTGCGCGAGATCGGACGCTTCCATCGGTGAAAGCCCATCCATGTCAGGGACCAACCCGCGCTCGGCTAACTTCTCCTTGATGTCGTCCGGGCTGACGGTCAGGTACTGCGATCGGTCGATGCCGGCGTACTCATTGAGGACCGTGGTCTTGCCCGCGCCGCACAGTCCGCCCGCGATAATGGCCTCCCGTCCGTTCGGGGCGCTCTCGGCGTGCTCATAGAAATCATTAATGATCGCCTCGTGGACGGCTTCGCGTTCCTCCGTCCACACGAATCGGTTCCCGTCCTGCGTGTATACGTCGTCTGTGTCCCGTTTAGCAGCGTGGGCCTCAGCGAGAGTCTCTCGCACCTCGGCGCTGTGCTCGGCCCACTCAGCCTCCGTGAACCGGAACGTCGGCCGTGTCCGCCGACTCAGCGTCCCGACTGTCGTGCTCTCGTTCCGATTCCGGTAAGCGTGGTTCAGGGGAGCGTGGCTTGCCGTCGGCCTCATACGGCGAGGAGGGGTGACCGGCAGGCAGGCGCTCTAAGCGATCGCTGAGCCGCTCAGCCTTCTGCGCCGGGACGCCAGCATCGTGATCAACCGGAGCAGGCACGTCGTCGCCAGGTCCACGGGACATACCCCGACATTACTCCGCAGCATTCTCGGGCGCATGGACGGCGCGGCCATCGCCGCACTCGGGAGCGGCCGTCCGGATAGTGGCTTAGCGCCGCGCCGTAAATGATTTAGCCATGATCGTGACCGATTACCCGTGAAATACCCGGACAAACGGTCACGATCATGGCGTGCCTCGGCTCCGCGGCAGGGCGGCGCTGGCGGCTAGCCCACCAGGGTCTTTACGGAGCTGGTGAGGTCGGCCAGGGCGGTCTTGGCGTCGGCGAAGTACATGCTGGTCTTGGGGTCGGTGTAGAGCTCGTTGTCGATGCCGGCGTAGCCGTGGCCCATGGAGCGCTTGATGACGATGATGCTCTTGGCCTGGTCGACGTCGAGGATCGGCATGCCCGAGATCGCCGTGCCGGCCCGGCGGGCGGCCGGGTTGGTGACGTCGTTGGCCCCGATGACCAGGGCGACGTCGGTGCGGGCGAACTCCGGGTTGATGTCGTCCATTTCCTTGAGCTGGGGGTAGGGCACGTTGGCCTCGGCCAGCAGGACGTTCATGTGGCCGGGCATGCGGCCCGCGACGGGGTGGATGGCGTAGCTGACGTCGACGCCGCGCGACTCCAGCATGTCGGCCAGGGCCGCCACCTCGTGCTGGGCCTGGGCCGCGGCCAGCCCGTAGCCGGGGACGATGATGACCTTCGAGGCGTAGGCCAGCATGATGGCGGCGTCGTCGGCGGCTACCGACTGGATCGAGCCCGTGACTCCCGCGGCCGCGACGACCGCGTCGCCGGTGCCGAAGCCGCCGACGATGATGTTGCGGATCGACCGGTTCATCGCGTCGGCCATCAGCTTGGTCAGGATGCCGCCGGACGCCCCGACCAGTGCGCCGGCGATGATCAGCGCCCAGTTGTTGATGACGAAGCCCGCCATCGCCACCGCTGTGCCGGTGAAGGCGTTGAGCAGCGAGATGACGACCGGCATGTCGGCGCCGCCGATCGGCATGACCATCGATACGCCGAACGCCAGTGCCGCCACGATCACGATCACCAGGCCGGGCAGGCTCGGGGTGGCGATCAGGTAGCCGCTGGTGCCGAGGGCGACCACGGCCAGCAGGAGGTTGACCAGCCGGGCGCCGGGGAACGTGACCGGGGCCGAGGTGATCACGCCCTGCAGCTTGCCCGCGGCGATGATCGAGCCGGAGAACGTGACCGAGCCGATCAGCACGTCCAGCAGCGTGGTGACCGTGGTGGTGGTGCTGACGTGCGACCCGGCCACCATGTAGTCGTGGATCGCGACCAGCGCGGCGGCCCCGCCGCCGACCGCGTTGAACACGCTGACCAGCTGGGGCATGGCGGTCATCTGCACGGTCCGGGCCGAGTACAGGCCGATGCCCGCGCCGACCAGGGCGCCGGCGATCATGACCGCCCAGCCGGTGGCGCTGATCGCGCCGGAGTGGATGACGATGGCCAGCGTCACGGCGATGGCCGCGGCCATGCCCGCGGTGGACACCTGGTTGCCGCGCCGGGCGGTGGCCGGGTTGTTCATCTGGTGCAGGCCCAGCACGAAGCACGAGGCCGACAGGACGTACAGCAGCTGGGTGACCCAGTTGAACGTGCTCACGCCTGCCGCCCGTCGGTCGGGGCAGCCGCCGGCCGCCGCTTGAACATCTTCAGCATCCGGCCGGTGACGACGTACCCGCCGACCACGTTCATGGCCGCGAACGCGGCCGCCACGAACGCGATGATGTAGCCGACCGCGTTGTTAGCGGTCACCGCGATCAGCATGGCCCCGGCCAGCACGATGCCGTGGATGGAGTTGGCCGCCGACATCAGCGGCGTGTGCAGGGTGGCGGGCACCTTGCTGATCACCTCGAAGCCCACCCACAGGCTGAGGATGAAGATGGTGAGGTCAGTGAGCAGGGTCGTCGACATCGCCGCCCTCGCCTTCCGTGTCCTGAGGTTCGGGCGCTGTCTGCGCGGGCTCGGGCTCGGGCTCGGGCGGCGCGGCCAGCGCGGGGTGCACCACCTGCCCGTCGCGGGTGATGACGACGCCGGCCTGGAGCTCGTCGTCGGTGTCGATGACCAGGGCGCCGTCCTTCACCATGTACTGCAGCAGGCCGCTGATGTTGCGCGCGTACATGGCGGACGCCGCGGTGGGCATCGAGGACGGCAGCTGGCTGGCGCCGATGATCGTGATGCCGTTCCCGGTCACGATGGTCTCGCCGGGCTGCGACCCGGCCGCGTTGCCGCCCAGGTCGCTGGCGCCCATGTCGACGATCACCGACCCGGCCGTCATGGCCTTGAGGGTGTCCTCGGTGACCAGCAGCGGCGGCCGGCGGCCCGGCACCTGCGCGGTGGTGATCACCACGTCGTGGGCCGCGATGTGGCCGGCGAGCTCGTCCTGCTGGGCCTGCGCGCTCCTCCGGGGTCAGCTCCCGGGCGTAGCCGCCGGTGCCCGAGGCCGGGCCGACCGACGTCAGCTCGATGAACGTGCCGCCCAGCGACTCGACCTCGGTCCGGGTCTCGGGCCGCACGTCGTAGGCGCTGACCACGGCGCCGAGCCGGCGGGCGGTGCCGATGGCCTGCAGGCCGGCCACGCCGGTGCCCAGGACCAGGACCTTGGCCGGCCGGGCCGTGCCCGCCGCGGTGATCAGCAGCGGGAAGAACCGGCCGAACGCCGCCGCCCCCAGCAGCGCCGCCTTGTAGCCGGCGATGTTGGCCTGGGAGCTGAGCGCGTCCATGGACTGGGCGCGGGGCAGCGTGCGCGGGATCATGTCCAGGCTGACCGCGGTGAGCCCGGCGGCGGCCAGGCTCGCGGCCAGGTCGGGGTCGGTGCAGCGGGGCCAGCAGCCCGAACACCGCCTGTCCCTTGTGCAGGGCGGCGAGCGTGGCCGCGTCGGGCTTGCCGACGCCGAGCACGACGTCAGCGGCGGACAGCGCGTCCGCCCGGCTGACGATCGACGCCCCGGCCTCGGCGAAACTGTCGTCGGTCAGCCAGGCACCATCGCCCGCGCCGGACTCCACGAGGACCTCGTATCCGGCTTTCTGCAGCTTGGCCACAGCGTCCGGGACTAGGGCAACGCGTCGCTCGCCGGGCGCGGTCTCCCTGACCACGGCTACCTTCATGGGCAGTACCTCGTTCGGTATCCGGGGCCCTGCGCGGCCTGCCCGCGGCCCCGCACAGGCGATGCTACCGGTCGCCCCCGCCGACGGTGTACGAAGTGTGACGCGCATCATGGTGGGGTCCAGACGGAAGGCGCGTATTGAGCGGAACGGATGAGGACTTCGCCAGTGCCCTGCGTCAGGCCGGGGCCGCCTGGCCGGCCTGGCCGGGCTGCCCGCGGCGGAGCGGGAGCGGCTGCACCGGCAGTTCATCGCGGTGTGTGACGCGGCCAAGACACCGGGCGCCGACCCGGCCGCGGGCCGGCGCTGGCCAGAGCAATTTCTGGCGGCACTCGAATGCCGTCTTGGCGGAAAGTCCGGAAATAAGGACTAAAAGGCTGCCCGCCACGGCACTTCGACACGCGCGGGTTCCGGCCCGGTATTTGTGCGCGGCCGCTCTATCGCTTAATTTCAGGCACATCAGAGGTCGCGAGCGAGTTGTGCCAGCCCTGTCCGCGCGACCTCCCGCTTGGGGGACCCGCAGGAGTGAGAGATGAACAAGCGTGACCTGATCGACGCGATCGCCGGCCGCATGGGTGATAAGAAGACCGCGACCGAGGCGGTTAACGCGGTGCTGGAAACCATCCAGTCGGCCGTCGCCAAGGGCGATAAAGTCGCCATTACCGGCTTCGGCGTATTCGAGAAGTCTGTCCGGCCGGCCCGCACGGCGCGTAATCCGGCCACCGGCGCGGCCATCAAGGTGCCGAAGACCTCGGTTCCTAAGTTCCGGGCCGGCGCTGACTTCAAGGCCATGGTCAACGGCGACAAGAAGGTGGCCGCGGGACGCAAGTAGCCCGCGGCACCCGGCGCGCGGCCCCGGTCTGCGGCTACCGCAAGCCGGGGCCCTTGCGCAGGGCGGTCTCCAGCAGCCGGTCGATAAGCCGCGGGAACTCCATTCCCGTGGCCTCCCACATCTTCTGGAAGTAAGACGCGGGGGACAGGCCGGGGATCGTGTTGATCTCGTTGATCAGGATCTGGCCGCCGGTGGTGTAGAAGAAGTCGACCCGGGCCAGGCCCTCGCACGAGACCGCGTCGAACGCCGCGGCGGCCAGCCGGCGGACCTCGGTGACGGCCGCCTCCGGGATCGGCGCGGGGATCTGCATCCCGCTGGCCGTGTCGAGGTACTTGGCCTCGAAGTCCCAGAACTCCTCGCCTCCGTCGATCATGAGCTGGCCGGGCAGGCTGGTGTCGGGCGGCGCCCCGGCCTCGCCCTCCAGTACCGACACCTCGATCTCGACGCCGTCCACCGCCGCCTCGACCAGCACCTTGGGGTCGTAGCCGCGGGCTACCGCGATGGCCTCGCGCAGCGAGGGCAGGTCGTGGGCCTTGGACGTGCCGATGCTGGAGCCGCCCCTGGCCGGCTTGACGAACAGGGGCCAGCCCAGGTCGGCGATCTCGTCGTAGACCCGCTTGCGCTCGGGGTGGCCGGCCAGCGCGACGGCCTGCTCCTCGTCCGCGCCGGTGGGCCAGTCGTGCGGCCGGACCACCACGTACGGGCCGACCGGCAGCCCGCGCGCGGCGAAGATCAGCTTCATGTACTCCTTGTCCATGCTGACCGCGCTGGACAGCACGCCCGCCCCGACATACGGCACCCCGGCCATCTCCAGCAGGCCCTGGAACGTGCCGTCCTCGCCGTAGGGCCCGTGCAGTACCGGGAGCACGACGTCGACCTCGCCCAGCAGGCGCGGGATCTGCCCCGGCGCACTGGTCACGGTGCCCGCGCCCACGGCATGACCGACGAGCCCGGCATCCGGTGCGCCCGGCACCGCCGCCGCCTCCACCGAGGGCAGCTCGCCGCCGGTGATGGCCAGCCGGGCGGGCTCGTCCGCGACCTGGACCCAGCCGCCGTCGCGGGTGATGCCGATCGGGACCACCTCGTACCGGGAGCGGTCGATCGAGCGGAGCATGTTGCCCGCCCCCATGCAGGAGACGGCGTGCTCGGGTCCCCGGCCGCCGAAGACCACCGCGACCCTCATCTTGCGCTCGCTCACCGCTTCGGCCCCCTATCGCTCTCGCTTGGCTGCCCGGCTGGCGAGCAGGACAGCCGCCTGGCCCACTTCCAGGCCATCATGTAGTACCGCGGCGATGACCTCGGTAATCGGCATTTCCACGCCGTGCTTGCGGGCCAGCTCCAGGATCGACTGGGCCGACTTGACGCCCTCGGTGACGCCGGTGGTGCTGGCCAGGACGTCCTCCAGCCGCATCCCGCGGCCCAGCCGCTCGCCGAAGGTGCGATTGCGGGACAGCGCGGAACTGCAGGTGGCGACCAGGTCGCCCAGGCCGGCCAGGCCGGCGAAGGTCAGCTGGTCAGCGCCCAGGGCCTCGCCCAGCCGGGCGGTCTCGGCCAGCCCCCGGGTGATCAGCATGGCCCGGGTGTTGTCGCCCAGGCCCATGCCGATGGCGATCCCGACGGCCAGCGCGATGACGTTCTTGACCGCGCCGCCCAGCTCGCAGCCGACCACGTCGTGGTTGGTGTAGGGGCGGAAGTAGGTGGCGTGACAGGCCTGCTGCAGCCGCTCCGCGGCGCCGTCGTCGGTGCACGCGACCACGGTCGCGGCGTGCTGGCGCCGGGCGATCTCGCGGGCCAGGTTGGGCCCGGACACGACCGCGATCCGCTCCGGCGGCGCGTCCGCGGCCTGGGCGATCACCTCGCTCATCCGGCACAGGCTGCCCAGCTCGATGCCCTTCATGAGGCTGACCAGCAGGGCGCCGGGCGGCAGCAGGCCGGCCCAGTCGGCCAGGGTGGCCCGCAGCGTCTGCGCGGGCACGGCCAGCAGCACCAGGTCCGCCCCGTCGAGCGCGCGGGCCGGGTCGGCGGTGGCGGTCAGCGCGGGCGGCAGCGGGATGCCAGGCAGCCGGCCGGAGTTCTCGTGCCCGTCGTTGATCGCGTCGGCCACCTCGGGCCGGCGGCACCACAGCACGGTGGGCGTCCCGGCGTCGCACAGCACCTGAGCGAACGTCGTCCCCCAGCAGCCGGCTCCCATCACCGCCGCGGTCACGGCGATCCGGGTCCCGGCGCCGCCTCGTCGGGCGCTGGCTGATCAGATGCCCCTGGCCCGGACGACGGAGCCTCGCCGTCGGCGGCCTGCTGGAGCGTCCGCAGGTCCTGGCGAAGCTGGCGGCGGGCCGCGGCCCAGTGGTAGGGCACGGCGGGCGGGGTCTCGCCGCGCAGGTCGCCCAGCAGCGCGGCCACCTGGCCCATGATCTTGTCAGTGGCGGCCCGCAGCACCTGGCTGGTCAGCGGCTGGCCCTTGAACTCCGACAGGTCGACCGGCGGCCCGGCCAGCACCCGCACGGGCTTGCGCGGCAGGACCCGGGGGAGCAGCTTGCCGTAGGGCAGCAGCCGCTGCGCGCCCCAGTGGGCGACCGGGACCACCGGCAGGTCAGCCGACAGGGCCAGCCGGGCCACGCCGGTCTTGGCCACCATCGGCCACAGGTCCGGGTCGCGGGTGACCGTGGCCTCCGGGTAGAAGATCACGCAGGCCCCGGCCTTGCTGATCCGCTCGGCGTCGGCCAGCACCGTCCCGGCGTTGGCCTGCCCCCGGTACACCGGAAGCTGGCCCAGCTTGCGCAGCAGCGCGCCGAACCCGGGAACGTCGAACAGCGACGACTTGGCCAGGAACACCGGGTACCGGCCCGCCCGGTACACGAACAGCGACAGGGCCAGGATGTCGGTGTAGGACAGGTGGTTGGCGGCCAGGATCATGCCCTCTTCCGGGGGGACGTTCTCGGCGCCGCGCCACCGCAGCGCCATCATGCTCCGGATCGTGGGCGGCAGGACGATCGTGGTGAACCGCCGCCAGGCCCGCGAGTAGCTGCCGTCGGCCGTCTTGAGCTGCCTGGCGTCGGTCATCGGGCCTCCGGGCTCGTCATAGTGGCCAGTCTCCCCGCTCGCGCCGCGCCATGTCGAGGCAAGATCAGGTTCATGGAATCCCGTCTCGCCCCGGCCGGCCCCGTTGCCGGGCCGTGCCGGTGGCCTGGTCACTGGTGGTCCCCGTCAAGGTACTGGCCCGGGCCAAGTCCCGGATGGCGGGCCTGCCGGGGCCGCGCCGGGCGCGGCTGGCGCTGGCCATGGCGGCCGACACGGTGGCCGCCGCCCTGGCCGCCGGGCCGGTGGCGGCCGTCATCGTGGTGACCGACGACGCCGCCGTGGGGGCGGAACTGAGCGGCCTGGGCGCCGTCGTCATCGCCGACGAGCCGGGCGCCGGGCTGAACCCGGCCATGGTCTTCGGGGCCGGGTACGCCGGCTCCCGCTGGCCGGGCCGGGGCGTGGCCGCGATGGCCGGCGACCTGCCCGCGCTGCGGCCCGCCGAGCTGGCCCTGGCCCTGGAGCAGGCAGCGGCGGGCGGGGCGGCGTTCGTCCCTGACGCGGCGGGTACCGGGACGACGCTGTACGCGGTCGGCCCGGGGGTGGCGTTCACCCCGGCGTTCGGGCCCGGCTCGCGGCCCGGCACCGGGCCGCCGGGGCGACGGAACTGGACCTGCCGGGGCTGCGCGGGCTGCGCCAGGACGTGGATACCCCCGGTGACCTCGAGCTGGCGGCAGCCATCGGCGTGGGCCCGCGGACCGCGGCGGCGCTGGCCGCCGGGTAGCCGCAGGCGCCTAGATATGCACGATCGGGCAGGTCAGCGTCCGGGTGATGCCGGAGACGCCCTGAATCTGGGCCACGACCATCTTGCCCAGGTCGTCAACGTTGTCGGCCTCGGCCCGGACGATGACGTCGTACGGCCCGGTGACGTCGTCGGCCTGCATGACGCCGGCGATCTTCGCAATG
Source organism: uncultured Actinomycetota bacterium (assembly GCA_963731085.1). Lineage (GTDB taxonomy): Bacteria > Actinomycetota > Actinomycetes > Streptosporangiales > Streptosporangiaceae > DASUBV01. The sequence continues at coordinate 361,373 of CAVSUF010000009.1, read as the reverse complement.
CAGCTGGCGACTTCAGCCGCCTTTCCGACTTCAGTTTGGACGAGGATGTATGCGTGAACCATGTCGTCCTCCTCGGTCGGATGAGTAAGTCCCACGCTACCGTAGTGACCTGGTTTCTGGCGCGGGGCGGATATGAGCGACCTGCGATGTGGGGGCTATGACGGTTGCCGAGCTAGGCGAGTTCGGGCTGATCGCCGCGATCGCCGCCGTGCTGCCCCGCGAGCCGGCCCCGCTGCTGGGCGTCGGTGACGACGCCGCCGTGCTCCGCGCGCCCGACGGCCGGGTGGTGGCGACCACGGACCTGCTGGTCGAGGGCGTGCACTTCCGGCGGGACTGGTCAGCCGCGGCCGACGTCGGGGTCAAGGCGGCGGCGCAGAACCTGGCCGACGTGGCGGCTATGGGCGCGGCCCCGACCGGGCTGCTGGTCGGCCTGGCCGCGCCCGGTGACCTGCCCGCCGACTGGGCACTGGACCTGGTGCGGGGCATGGCCGCCGAGTGCGCCCGGGCCGGGGCGGCCATCGCCGGCGGCGACGTCACCGGCGGCCCGGTCGTGATGCTCGGCGTCACCGCGCTAGGTGACCTGGGCGGCCGCCCGCCGGTCACCCGGGGCGGCGCCCGCCCCGGCGACGTGCTGGCCGTGGCCGGACGACTGGGCTGGTCAGCAGCCGGCCTGGCGGTACTGATGGCCGGCTCGGCCGGGGGCAATGGCGACGCCAGCGAGCTGGTCGCCGCGCACCGCCGTCCGCAGCCGCCCTACCCGGCCGGGCCGCAGGCGTCCCGGCTGGGCGCCACCGCGATGATCGACATCAGCGACGGCCTGGTGCAGGATCTCGGGCACGTCGCCACCGCCAGCGGGGTGCGGATCGACATCGACACCGCCCGGCTGCCCGGCACCGGGCCGCTGCGGGCCGCCGCCGGCGTGCTGGGCGCCGACTGGCGGGACTGGGCGCTGGCCGGGGGCGAGGACCACGCGCTGGCCGCGACGTTCCCGCCGGGGACCCGCCTGCCCGCCGGCTGGGTCGTGCTGGGCGCGGTCTCGCCCGGCGCCGGCGTTCACGTTGACGGGCAGCCCCGGAGCGGAGCCGGCGGGTGGAATCATTTCCGCCCGGCGCCCGGTCCGGGTTAAGGCACCGGGCCGGTCACGGAAAGCTGGTTCTAGTGGCTGATGTGACGTCAGCTTGATATAAACCCCCTGATGCCTCGTCATCGTCAGGCGACCGCAAAGCACAGGGCACCGCGCCCGCCGCGTGATTCCGGCGGCCGTGCCCGGCTGCGTGCTGCGACGACGGCGCGCGTGGCGGACGGGACCCGGGCCGAGGCGAGCCGCCCGGAGCCGCCCGGGGACGACGACGCCCCCGGCGGGATAGCCGAGGCACTCACCGTCCCGATGATGCTGCTGGGCGCCCTGGCCCGGGTGACGGCACCGGATCAGATCGTCGCGCCGGTCAGGGCCGGGGCGCGCGCGGCCCGGTCCCGGATCCGCCGTACCCCCCCGGCCGCTCCGGGCGCGGCCCCCCGGCGGATGCGCGGGCTGCTGGTGACCCCGTGGTTCGCCGCCGGGGCGGGCATCGTGGTGGCCGCCGCGCTGGCCCTGAACTCCCCCCGGGCCATGCTCACCTACCGGCCCAACACCACCCGCTGCGGCGGCTGCACCGCGGCCGGGGCGCTGCCGTCCGTCCAGCCCGGCGTGCAGATCAAGTCGGCCCACGTCGACGGCGGCGCCGCCCGCCCGGCGCCGCCCCCCCTGAGCGTCGGCTTCCAGGTCACCCAGGGCCCGGACGGCACGTTCTCCGAGACGATCACCATTCCGCGGGGCCAGGCCCGCGACGGCTGGCGGCTGTCATTCCGGCTGCCCGGCCGGACCATTACCCAGGTGTGGGACGCGATCTGGCAGGCGAATGGCCCGGGCAGCGGCCTGGCCAGCATGCCGGGCGACGCCGGCGGCCCCGTCGGCCGGTCGTTCCAGGTGTTCGCCCGGGGGACGCCGGTCACCCCGTCCGGCTGCCTGCTGAACGGGCACCCCTGCCGGTTCAGCTGAGCCGTAGTCTGGGGACATGCCGCTGACTCCGCCTCGGGTCCTGGCCATCGCCGGCTCTGACTCCGGCGGCGGCGCGGGCATCCAGGCCGACCTGAAGACCATGCTGGCCCTGGGCGTCCACGGGATGACCGTGGTCACCGCCGTCACCGCGCAGAACTCGGTCGGCGTGCAGGGCTACTGGGAACTGCCCCCGGCGGCCATCACCGCCCAGCTCACCTCGGTGCTGAGCGACATCGGCGCCGACGCGGTCAAGACCGGCATGCTGGCCTCGGCCGCCATCGTGCACGCGGTCTGCGATCAGCTCGCCGAGGTCGCGGCGCCGGTGGTGGTGGACCCGGTGGCGGTGTCCAAGCACGGCGACAGCCTGCTGGCCGACGGCACCGTGGACGCCATCCGGGAGCGACTCCTGCCGCTGGCCACCGTGGTCACGCCGAACCTGCCCGAGGCCGAGCTGCTGACCGGGCTGACCATCGCCGACGAGGCGGGCATGCTGGCCGCGGCCCGGGCCATCCAGGCCATGGGACCGGCCTGGGTCCTGGTCAAGGGCGGTCACCTGGACGGCCCCCCGGTTGACCTGCTGGTCGGCACCGACGGGGTGACCCGGTGCCCGGCCCGCGGATCGACAGCCCCCACACCCACGGCACGGGCTGCACGCTGGCCTCGGCCATCGCGTCCTGGCTGGCCCGGGGGAAGAACATGGCCGACGCCGTGCGCGCCGCCCGGGAGTACGTCACGGGGGCGATCGCCGGCGGCTTCCCGCTCGGCGCGGGAATCGGCCCGGTCGACCACGGCTGGCCGCTGCGGACGGCGCCAGCGGTGAACGCGCGCCCTTAGCGGGTGATCTTGCCGGCCTTGATGCAGGACGTGCAGACGTACATGTGGCGCCGGGTCTTGCCGACCATGGCGCGGACGCGCTGCACGTTGGGGTTGAAGCGGCGCGGGGTCCGGCGGTGCGAGAACGACACGTTGTTGCCGAAGCCCGGCCCTTTACCGCAGACTTCGCAGACGGCAGCCACGGGTCGCTCCAAAGGGTGATGAGGCAGACAGGACGCCCGGTCAGATCCAGGCGGTCGAAGCAGGATAGCCGACCGGCCGCCCTGCGCGCGAACTGACGGCAGCTCCCCCTATTCTGCAGGGATGGCGACGATCCGGGACCCGCTGCGGCTGGTCGTCGGGGACAAGGCGGCCAAGCGGCTGGACGCTGCCCTCGGCCTGCGCACCGTCGGTGACCTGCTCAGCCACTACCCGCGCCGGTACGCCCGGCACGGCGAGCTGACTCCCCTGGCCGGGCTGCGCGACGGCGAGCACGCCACCGTGCTGGCCGAGATCGCCGCGGTGTCGACCCGGATGATGCGCAACCGGCGCGGGTCGATCTTCGAGGCGGTCGTCACCGACGGGCACGCCCGGCTGACGCTGACGTTCTTCGGCCGGGGCGCCCAGGTGCTGGCGCGAGGACAAGCTCCAGCCCGGCATGCGCGGCCTGTTCTCCGGCCAGGTGTCCACCTTCCGGGGCCAGCGCCAGCTCGCCCATCCCGCCTACGAGCTGCTGGGGGAGGGCGCGGCCGGCGCCCGGGCGGCCGAGTTCGTGGCCGAGATGATCCCGCTCTACCCGGCCACTGCCCAGCTGGCGTCGTGGCAGATCGCCGACTCGGTCCGGATCGCCCTGGACGTCCTGGACGTGCCCAGCGACCCGATTCCCGACGACATCCGCCGCGCGCACGGCCTGCTCGGCTACGCCGACGCGCTGCGCGGCATCCACCGCCCGGTCGACGACGCCGACCTGGCCCGGGCCAAGTTCCGGCTGAAGTGGGACGAGGCGTTCGTCCTGCAGGTCGCGCTGGCCCAGCGGCGCCGGGCCGCGGCCGACTACACCGCCATCCCGCGGCCCCGGGCCGAGGCCGGCCTGCTGGAGGCGTTCGACGCCGCCCTGCCGTTCCAGCTCACGGTCGGCCAGCAACTCGCCGGGGCCAGATCGCGGACGAGCTGTCCGCCGACCACCCGATGAACCGGCTGCTGCAGGGCGAGGTCGGCTCGGGCAAGACGGTCATCGCGGTCCGGGCCATGCTGCAGATCGTCGACGCCTGCCGGCCAGGCCGCGCTGCTGGCCCCGACCGAGGTGCTGGCCCAGCAGCACTACCGCTCGATCAGCGGCCTGCTCGGCCCGCTGGGCCAGCTGGGCCAGCTCGGCGGGGCCGAGCACGCCACCCGGGTCACCCTGCTGACCGGCTCCCATGGGCGCGCGCCGCCCGCCGCCGGGCGCTGCTGGAGGCGGCCTCCGGCGAGGCCGGCATCGTGATCGGCACCCACGCCCTGCTCCAGGAGCACGTGCAGTTCGCCGACCTGGGCCTGGTGGTGATCGACGAGCAGCACCGGTTCGGCGTCGAGCAGCGGGACGCGCTGCGCGACCAGGCCGGCGACGGCCGGCCGCACGTGCTGGTCATGACCGCCACCCCGATCCCGCGGACGGTGGCCATGACCGTGTTCGGCGACCTGGACATCTCGACCCTGACCGAGCTGCCGGCCGGCCGCCAGGCCATCGACACGCACGTCGTCCCGGCCGCCGAGCGACCCCACTACCTGGCCCGGACCTGGGAGCGGATCCGCGAGGAGGTAGCCAGCGGCCGCCAGGCGTACGTGGTCTGCCCCCGGATCGGCGACGGCATCCGAGGCCCCGGACAGCGCCCGCGACTGACCCCGGTACCGCGCCGCGATCGGCCTGGACAGCGTCGGCCGCCTGGACATCGACGAGGACGCGGCCGAAGCCGCCCGCGCCCGCCGGTGGCCGTCCTCGACCTGGCCGCTGAGCTGGCTTCCGGCCCGCTCGCCGGGCTGCGGCTGGCCATCATGCACGGCCGGCTGCCGGCCGAGGAGAAGGACAGGGTCATGCTGGCCTTCGCCGCACGGCGCAGGTCGACGTGCTGGTCACCACGACCGTGGTCGAGGTCGGCGTGGACGTGCCCAACGCCACCGTCATGGTCGATCATGGACGCCGAGCGGTTCGGGGTGTCCCAGCTGCACCAGCTTCGCGGCCGGGTCGGCCGGGGTGCCCAGAAGGGCCTGTGCCTGCTGGTCACCGAGGTGCCCGAAGACGGCGGCCGGCCGGGAGCGGCTGGCCGCCGTGGCCGCCACCCGGGACGGCTTCGAGCTGTCCCGCATTGACCTGCGCCAGCGCCACGAGGGCAACGTGCTCGGCACCGCCCAGTCCGGGCGCCGGACCAGCCTGCGCCTGCTGCGGCTCACCGAGGACGAGGACCTGATCGTCGCGGCCCGGGCCGCGGCCACCGGCCTGGTGGACGCCGACCCGGCCCTGGCCGGCCAGCCCGCCCTGGCCAGCGCGGTGGCTTCCCGGCTGGAAGATGAGCAGGCCGAGTACCTGGAGAAAGCCTGACTCGCATCATCGCCGGGCTAGCCGGGGGCAGGCGGCTGGCCGTGCCCCCCGGCCAGGGCACCCGCCCGACCAGCGACCGGGCCCGCGAGGGCCTGTTCGCCGCCGTCACCGCCAGCCGCGGCACCCTGGACGGCGCCGCCGTGCTCGACCTGTTCGCGGGCTCGGGCGCGGTCGGCCTGGAGGCGCTGTCCCGGGGCGCGGCGGACGTGATCATGGTGGAGTCCGATGCCCGGGCGGCCCGGGTGATCCGGGCCAACATCGAGGCCGTCGGGCTGCCCGGCGCGCGCCTGGTCACCGACCGGGCGCAGCGCGTCCTGGCCCGCGGCCCGGACGGCACCCCGCGCGACTTCGTGTTCGCCGACCCGCCCTACGCCACCAGCCCCCTTGATATTGAACGCCTGCTGACCGCGCTGGTCACCCGGGCCTGGCTGGTGCCGGGAGCGCTGGTCGTGGTCGAGCGCGGCGCCCGGTCCGGCTCGCTGAGCTGGCCACCTGGCTACTCCGAGGACAGGTGCCGCCGTTATGGCGATGCGGTGCTCTGGTACGGTCTGGCCCAGGGCCCAGATCCTGCCAGGGAGCAGAGAGCGGGAGATTGACCGTGCGCCGTGTCGTCTGTCCAGGCTCGTTCGACCCCGTGACCAACGGTCATCTCGACATCATCACCAGGGCGGCCTCGATGTGCGACGAGGTGATCGTGGCCGCGGTGCTGAGCAACCCCAGCAAGAACCCGCTGTTCTCCGTCGACGAGCGGGTCGAGATGCTGCGCGACGTGCTCAAGGACCGGCCCAACGTGCGGGTGGCCCGGTTCGAGGGGCTGACCGTCGATTTCTGCCGGGCCAACGACATCTCGGCCATCATCAAGGGCCTGCGCGCGGTCAGCGATTTCGACTACGAGATGCAGATGGCGCAGATGAATTACAGCCAGGCCGGGGTCGAGACGCTGTTCATGACCACCAACCCGCTGTACGCGTTCCTGTCATCCAGCCTGGTCAAGGAGTTCGCCAAGTACGGCGGCGACGTGAGCGGGCTGGTGCCGGAGATCGTCAACAGCCGCCTGTCCAGCCGCCTGGCCGAGGCCAGCCCTGCCGGCGAGACTGTAGGCCGCCGCGCAAGTTGGGGTTAGCCCAGGCTGGCCGGTATGCTGGGCGGCCAATGCCATGCCACACCGGCTGTTATCCATGCCACATCAGCGAACCAAGCACCTGAAGCGCGCCAGATCCGAGCGGGCCGCTTGTCTTTGACATCCGGACCCTCGGGCCAGGGACAGCGCGCACCGAGCGGCGCACCAGTCCGGCACCTGCCGACATGGGCGTCGAGATGGTGCGCGTGCCCGCCGGGGCCGACCTTGAGCTGGATGTCCAGCTTGAGGGCGTCACCGAGGGCGTGCTGGTCACCGCCACGGTGACGGCGCCGCTGGCGGGCGAGTGCGCCCGGTGCCTGGAGCCGTTCACCTCGGCGACGAGGGTCCGGTTCCAGGAGCTGTTCGCGCTGGCGGATGGCGGCGGCGGGACCGGACGGCTACGTCCTGGACGGCGGCCTGCTCGACCTCGAGCCGGCCCTCCGGGACGCGCTCGTGCTGGAGCTGCCGCTGTCGCCGCTGTGCGCGGAGGACTGCCCGGGCCTGTGCCCGCAGTGCGGCGTCCGGCTCGCCGACGCGCCGCCGGATCACGGGCACGAGGAGCGCGGGCCGATGTGGGCGGCATTGAAGGACGTTCGCGTGAGCGAGCCCGAGTAACTGAAGGAGCCCCCAGTGGCCGTACCGAAGCGGCGGAAGTCGCGCAGCAACACCCGGTCTCGCCGCGCGCAGTGGAAGGCCACGCTGCCGCAGCTGGTCGCCGTGCCCGAACTGCCGCGAGCCGCACCTTCCGCACGCCGCGTGCCCGAACTGCGGGACCTACAACCGGCGCCAGGTGCTCACTCCTTCCTGACGCGCCCCGAGCGGGAGACTCGCGCCGCGGCGCGACGCGGGCAAGGAGGAGATCGTGAGTGGCTGCTCGACCTGATGGCCAGGCCCCGGACGCGGACGTCGCCGAGCTGCTGGCCGCGCTCGGAGTGCCCGCTGGGCGCCGAGTACCTTGAGCGTGCCCTCATGCACCGGTCCTTCGCCTACGAGAACGGCGGGCTGCCCACCAACGAGCGGCTGGAGTTCCTCGGCGACTCGGTGCTCGGCCTGATCGTCACCGACACGCTGTTCCAGTCCGTACCCCGACCTGCCCGAGGGCCAGCTGGCCAAGCTGCGCGCGGCGGTGGTGAACATGCGCGCGCTGGCCGGGGTGGCCCGCGGCCTGCGGCTGGGCGAGTACGTGCGGCTGGGCAAGGGCGAGGAGGGCACCGGCGGCCGGGACAAGTCCTCGATCCTGGCCGACACCCTGGAGGCGGTCATCGGCGCCGTCTACCTGGACCAGGGCCTGCCGGCCGCCGACGGCCTGGTCCACCGCCTGTTCGACCCGGTGATCGCCCGGTCGGCCCGGCTGGGCGCGGGCCTGGACTGGAAGACCTCCCTGCAGGAGCTCACGGCGGCCGAGGTCCTGGGCGTGCCCGAGTACCACGTGGACGAGAGCGGCCCGATCACCAGAAGTCCTTCCGCGCGTCGGTGCGCATCGGCGCCCAGACCTACGGCGAGGGCGAGGGCCGGTCCAAGAAGGAAGCCGAGCAGCAGGCCGCCGAGGCGGCCTGGACCGCCATCAGCGCCGGCCTGACCGAGGCGCCGCGGCCGGCACGGCGGCGAACGCCGTCGCAGCCGCGCTGTACTGCCAGCATGGTCGACGCCAGCGGGCCGGTTCGACGGCGGGCGGTGAACGGCCAGGGCCGGTTCGGGGGAACGGGGCGGAGCCCCGCCCGGCGAGGGCGGGGGATCGTCCGGGGAGCAGCCGGGCAAGGGCGGCTAGCCCGTGCCCGAGCTTCCTGAGGTCGAGACCGTCCGGCGCGGCCTGGCCGAGCATGTGGCCGGCCGGACCGTCGACGAGGTCGAGGTGCTGCACCCGCGGGCCGTCCGGCGGCACGCGGCCGGCGCCGCGGACTTCGCCGCCGCCCTGCGCGGCCGGGTCCTGGACGCGCCGCGGCGCCGCGGCAAGTACCTGTGGCTGCCCGCCGGCGACGACGCGCTGCTGGCCCACCTGGGCATGAGCGGCCAGCTGCTGGTCGGCGAGCGCGGCCGGCCGCTGTCCCCGCATGTCCGGGTCCGGTTCACCTTCCGCGACGGCGGCCCTGACCTGCGCTTCACCGATCAGCGGACGTTCGGCCACCTGCTGTTCAGCCCCGGCGGCGCGCAGCTGCCCTCCGTCATCGCCCACATCGCCCCGGACCCGCTGGAGGCCGGCCTTCGACCGGGCCGCCTTCGCCGCCCGGCTGCGCGCCCGGCGCAGCGGCATCAAGCGGGCGCTGCTCGACCAGAGCCTGATCAGCGGGGTCGGGAACATCTACGCCGACGAGGCGCTGTGGCGGGCCCGGCTGCACTGGGCGCGGGCCGCCGACCGGCTGCGCGGGCCGGACGTCAGCCGGCTGGTCGACGCCGTGCAGGAGGTCTTCGCCGAGGCCCTGCACGTCGGCGGGACCTCCTTCGACCACCTGTACGTCAACGTCAACGGGCAGAGCGGGTACTTCGACCGCTCGCTGGCGGTGTACGGCCGGGCCGGCGAGCCGTGCCCGCGCTGCGGCGCGCCCGGTCCGCCGGGACGCCTTCATGAACCGGTCGTCCTACTCCTGCCCGGTCTGCCAGCCCCGGCCGCGCAGCGGCCGGGCGTAACGGTTGCCGCCATGTCCCCTGGTCCCGCGCGGCGGGCTAGCGCGCGGGACCCCTGTGACGCATGGTATTGATCATGCTGGGGAGGCGATCGTGGCTGATGAGGTTGGCGTGGCCCCGTCAGCCGGGCCGGTCCGGCTGACCGCGTGGGTGCGGGGCCGGGTCCAGGGCGTCGGATTCCGCTGGTGGGTGCGCAGCCACGCGCTGGCCCTCGGACTGCGCGGGGTGGGCCGAGAACCTGGCCGACGGCCGGGTCAAGGTCGTGGCCGAGGGCTCCCGGGAGGCGTGCGCGCAGCTGCTGGAGATGCTGGACGGCGAGGACGTGCCCGGGCCGCGTGGCCCAGGTCACGCACCGCTGGGACGATCCGGCCGGCGGCCTTGCCGGATTTGCCGAGCGCTGACCGATAAACGCCTGGCAAGGCGACACGAGCCGGTGACCTGCACGATCCGTCAACTTGACCGGATAGCCTTGACGGTGGGACCATGGAAGTGTTACTTGCGCGCAGTCAAGTGAAGCTCACGTACGACTGAGGGTGGAGCCCACTTGAATGGACGCTTTTTGGCGTGCATCATGCGTGCCCACTCTGGTCGCTCAGTGTGGAGGACCTTACACAATGGCGAAAGCTCTACTTGGCCACGTCGGCGGGCCGGATCCCCGCATGGTCTCAGAGATGCGCCGCCTGCAGCAACGAGTACGGGACCTGGAAGCCGCGATGGCGCGGCTCCAGGAGGAGAACGACGTGCTCAACGCTGAAGTGCGGCATGACCTGCTGATTCCGGTTCGCGAGCCTGCGCTCGCCTAGCGAGATGTCAGCGGCCGCGGAGACAGAGGGGCGCCCGCGGATGGCGTCCCTCTTCGTCGCTCAGGCGGTCGCTCGTCTCCGCGGCTAGGCGGCCGGGTCATGACGTCATCCTAATGCGGTAAGTTCTTTCCGGTACGGTGCGCCGCCCGCGCCGCGCGGCACTTCAGCGCGCGATCATCTGGGCGCCATCAGCTGTCGATATCCGACCGAACGCGTCATTCCCGGCATATTCGCCGCCCGCCAATGATCTCCGCGAATACATCCCGCGCCCGCCGGAAACCCCCTGGGCGGCGCAATCCGCTGCCCCGGCCGCTTCCCACGGTAAGGTGCGGCAGGGACAGCAGGCATCGCTGTGTGACGGGGAGGGAGTCCGCGGGTGTACCTGAAGACGCTGACCCTGCGCGGCTTCAAGTCGTTCGCCTCGGCCACCTCCCTGCGCTTCGAGCCCGGCATCACCTGCGTGGTCGGCCCCAACGGGTCGGGCAAGTCCAACGTGGTCGACGCCTTCTCCTGGGTCATGGGCGAGCAGGGCGCCAAGCCGCTGCGCGGCGGCAAGATGGAGGACGTCGTCTTCGCCGGCACCGCCGGCCGCCCGGCCCTGGGCCGGGCCGAGGTCACCCTGACCATCGACAACAGTGACGGCGCCCTGCCGATCGACTACGCCGAGGTCACGATCAGCCGGCTGCTGTTCCGGTCCGGGCAGAGCGAGTACGCCATCAACGGCGACCACTGCCGCCTGCTGGACGTGCAGGAGCTGCTGTCCGACTCCGGGCTCGGCCGGGAGATGCACGTCATCGTCGGCCAGGGCCAGCTCGACGAGGTGCTGAACGCCGGGCCGGAGGCCCGCCGGGCGCTGATCGAGGAGGCGGCGGGCGTGCTCAAGCACCGCCGCCGCAAGGAGAAGGCGCTCCGCAAGCTCGACGCCATGCAGGCCAACCTGACCCGGCTGGTCGACCTGACCGGCGAGCTGGGCCGGCGGCTCAAGCCGCTCGGCCGGCAGGCCCAGATCGCCCGCAAGGCCGCCGTCATCCAGGCCGACCTGCGCGACGCCCGGCTCCGGCTGCTGGCCGACGACTACGTCACGCTGTCGGCCGAGCTAGAGCGCGACGAGGCCGACGAGGCCGCCCAGGCCCAGGCCCGGGCGGCCCTGGAGGCGGCGCTGGCCCGGGCGCGGCGCGCGAGGCCGAGCTGGAGGCGGCCGAGCAGCAGCACGCCCCGCGGCTGGCCGCCGCCCAGGAGACCTTCTTCGCGCTGTCCGGCCTGGCCGAGCGGCTGCGCGGGACCGCCGACCTGGCCGCCGAGCGGCACCGGCACCTGTCCGCGCCCGAGCCGCAGCGGGCGGGCCGCGACGCCGACGAGCTTGAGGGCGAGGCCGAGGTACTGCGGGAGCAGGAAGACGAGCTTGGCCAGCGGCTGGCCGAGGCCCGGGCGCAGCTGACCGAGGCGGTCGCGGCCCGGACCGCCGCCGAGGCCCGGGTCGCCGAGACCGAGCGGCGGCGGGCCGCGAGCAGGCCAGGGCCGCGGCCCAGCGGGCCGAGCGGCTGGCCCGGCTGCGCGCCCAGGCCGAGGCGGCGGCCAGCAAGGCCGCCGCGGCACAGGACGAGGCCGGGCGGCTGTCCGAGTCGCTTCGCGCAGGCCCGGGAGCGAGCCGACCGGGCCGAGGCGGAACACGCCGAGCTGCAGGACCAGGTATCGGGCCGGGATTCCGATCGCGGCGACCTGGCCGCCGCCCGCGAGCGGGCCGCAGCCGTGCTGAAGGAGGCCACCGCCACGGTCGGGCGGCTGCGCAAGGCCGAGCACGCGGCCAGCGGCGACCTCGCCGCGCTGCGCGCCCGGGCCGACGCCCTGGCCGAGACCGTCACCCGGGGCGCCGACGCGTCGGCTGTCCTGCTGGCCCAGCCGCCCCGGTTCGACGGCGTGCTCGGCCCGCTGGCCTCCCTGCTGACCGTGGCGGACGGGGCGCAGGAGGCTATCGCCGCCGCCCTCGGCGCGGCGGCCGGCGCCGTGGCCGTCGGCAGCCTGGACGCCGCCGTCGCCATCCTGGCCGCGCTGCGGGCGCAGGACGCGGGCCAGGCCGGCCTGGTCATCGCGGGCGGGGTCATCGCCGGCGGGTCATCGCGCGCGGCCAGGCCCGCCCGCGGGTCCCGCCCTCCCGGCCGGTGCCGTTCCGGCCCTGGACCTGGTCACCGGCGCCGCCGGACCTGGCCGGCGGCGGTGGCTGCCCTGCTGGCGGGCATCGCCGTGGCCGACGACCTGGCGGCCGGCCTGAAGCTGATCCGCGACCAGCCCGCCCTCCGGGTGGTGACCCGTGACGGTGACCTGCTCGGCGCCCACTGGGCGCACGGCGGGTCGGCCGGCGGCCAGAGCCTGCTCAGCCTGAAGGCCGCCGCCGGCCAGGCCAGCGCCGACCTGACCCAGGCCGCCGAGCGCGGCCGGGAAGCCGAGAGCCAGCTGGCCACGGCCATCGAGGACGAGGACCAGGCCCGCCAGGAGCTGGCCGACGCCCAGGCCGCGATGGCGGAGGTCGACGCCGCCGCGTCGCAGGTGTCCGGCCAGCTCGGCACCCTGGCCGGCGCGGCCCGCGCCGCCCGCGACGAGGCCAGCCGCCTGGCCGCCGGCATCGGCCGGGCCGAGCAGGCCCGCGCAGCAGAGCCTGGCCGCCGCCGACGACCTGCAGGCCCGGCTGGCCGAGCGAGGAGGCCCAGGCCGCCGAGCCCGCCGCGGCGACGCTGGCACCGATGAGGCTGGCGACCTGGCGAGGCCGTCCCGCTGACCCGCCAGGAGCTCGACGCGGCGGCCACCGCCGCCCGGGCCGCCGAGATGGACGCCCGGCTGGAGGTCCGCACCGTCGAGGAGCGGCTGCGGGCCATTTCCGGCCGGGCCGACGCGCTGGCCGCGGCGGCCGTCGCCGAGCGCGAGGCCGCCGCCCGGGCGCACGCCCGGCCGCGAGCTGCGGGCGGCGTCCGCCGCCACCGCGGCCGCGCCGTGGCCGACGGCGCCCGGTTCGCCCTGGCCCGGATCCAGGCCTCCAGCGCCGCCGCCGACACCGAGCGCCAGCACGCCGAGGAGGCCAGCAAGGGCCGGGACGGCGAGCTGAAGGCGGTCCGGGCCGCCATCCGGGACGCCGCCGGCCGACCTGGACAAGGTGGTCAACAGCGCGCACGGCGTGCAGATGGCCCACGCCACCCGCCGGATGCAGCTCGAGCAGATCGCCGGCCGGGCGGCCGAGGAGTTCGCCGTCGAGGTCGACCGACCTGCTCGCCGAGTACGGCCCCGGCCATCCCGGTCCCGCCGTCGGGAGAGGGCCAGCTGGCCCTGCCCTACGACCGCGCCGCGCAGGAGAAGCGGGCGCAGGCCGCCCAGCGCATGCTGGACCAGCTGGGCAAGGTCAACCCGCTGGCCCTGGAGGAGTTCGCGGCCCTGGAGGAGCGGCACGCGTTCCTCGTCGCCCAGCTGGAGGACCTGCGCAAGACCCGCCGCGACCTGCTGACCGTGATCAAGGAAGTCGACGACCGGGTCCTGCAGGTGTTCAGCTCGGCCTACGCCGACACCGCCCGCGAGTTCGAGCGGATCTTCGGCACGCTGTTCCCCGGCGGCGAGGGCCGCCTGGTGCTCACCGAGCCCGACGACATGCTGGCCACCGGCATCGACTTCGAGGCCCGGCCGCCGGGCAAGAAGGTCAAGCGGCTGTCCCTGCTGTCGGGCGGGGAGCGCTCGCTGACCGCGATCGCCTTCCTGGTCGCCATCTTCATGGCCCGGCCGTCGCCGTTCTACGTGCTGGACGAGGTCGAGGCCGCGCTGGACGACACCAACCTGGGCCGGCTGCTGGAGATCTTCGCCGAGCTGCGGGAGAGCTCCCAGCTCATCATCGTGACCCACCAGAAGCGGACGATGGAGATCGCCGACTCGCTGTACGGGATCAGCATGCGCGGCGACGGCGTCTCCAACGTGGTCAGCCAGCGGCTGCGGGAGCGCGAGACCGCCTGAGCTGGTACTAGCCAGGGGTGACGCCCTGGACCGTCTGCCACACTGGGTGGCGTCATGGAAGAAGCGCTCATCATCGCCGGCATTGTCATCGTGGTGGGCGGTGGCGGCGGGGCGGGCCTGTCCGCGCTGCTGCGCGCCCGCCGCCATCCGGTCCCGCCGTCGGGCCGCCGGGACGGCTACCGCTGAGCCTCCGAACGACCGCCGCGGAGCACCCGCCGCTCCGCCCGGCGCCCGCCCGATCTCAGCGTCCCCGCCGCGCCGACGCGCCCCGGCTCGCGCTGGAGAAGCCGCCGCCGTCCGCGGGCCGGCTGGCCCGCCTGCGCGGGCGCCTGGCCCGGTCCCAGTCGGCCCTCGGGCTCGGTGCTGCTCAGCCTCCTGTCCGGCGTCCACCCTGGATGACCAGGCGTGGGAGGAGATCGAGGACACCCTGATCACCGCGGACATGGGCGTGGCCCCGGCCCAGCAGCTGGTCGAGCAGCTCCGCACCGAGGTCAAGGTGGCCGGCACCCGCGACCCGGCCGAGGTCCAGCGCGCTGCTGCGGGCCGACCTGCTGGCCCAGCTCGGCCCGGACATGGACCGGACCCTGCACACCAGCCCGCACGGCGACCGCCCGGCGGTCGTCCTGGTCGTCGGGCGTCAACGGCACCGGCAAGACCACCGCCTGCGGCCGCCTGGCCCGGGCGCTGATCGGCGACGGCCAGACCGTCCTGCTCGGCGCGGCCGACACGTTCCGGGCCGCCGCCGCCGACCAGCTTCAGACCTGGGGCGACCGGGTCGGCGCGGAGGCCGTGCGGTCCGACCGGGAGGGCGCCGACCCGGCCAGCGTGGCGTTCAGCGCCGTCAACGAGGGCATCGACCGCGGCGTCGACACCGTGATCGTCGACACCGCCGGCCGCCTGCACACCAAGACCGGCCTGATGGACGAGCTGGGCAAGATCAAGCGGGTCATCGAGAAGCACGGCACCGTGGACGAGGTGCTGCTCGTCCTGGACGCCACCACCGGCCAGAACGGGCTGCGCCAGGCCCGCGTGTTCGCCGAGGTCACCGACATCACCGGGATCATCCTGACCAAGCTCGACGGCACCGCCAAGGGCGGCATCGTGATCGCCGTGCAGCGCGAGCTCGGCGTGCCGGTGAAGCTGGTCGGACTGGGCGAGGGCCCGACGACCTGGCCCCGTTCGACCCCGAGGTCTTCGTGGACGCGATCCTGGGCGACTGAGCCGCCCGCTTCAGCCAGTCCCCCTTCCGGTTCCGCGATCAATGTCGCGAGGACCCTGGTACGTGCGTGCTGCGTGATGCACACTGTATGTTGCATGTGGCCGTTCGCGCCCTGGTGCGACCCGCCCTGTGCCGCTGTGCACGGGCTTCGTGCGGGCTGACCCCTCCTGGAGCGGGATGAGGTGTATGTTCATGTTGCACTCTGCAAATGGCTGACGGCGTGTCTCTCCCGGACTATCCTCAGCCGGGAGTGCAGCGCTATTTCGCGCTTTTGGACGGCTGGGCAGGAGAGAGGCATGGATCCAGGTCGCCTGAAGGAGAACTTTGAGCGCGTCGCCGGGCACGGTGACCAGATCGCCCTGTTTTTCTACGCCGACCTTTTCTTGCGGTACCCGGCGACCCGGGAGCTGTTCCCGGTGTCGATGGCGGCGCAGCGCGACCGCCTGCTCCAGGCGTTAGGCACGATCGTGTCCAGCGCCGACCGTATCGAGGAGATCGCGCCGTTCGTCCAGCAGCTCGGGCGCGACCACCGGAAGTTCGGCGCGCTGGCCGAGCACTTCGGCCCGGTCGGCGAGAGCCTGCTGGCCACCCTGGCGCACTTCAGCGGCCCGGACTGGACGCCCGAGCTAGCCGAGGACTGGAGCGCCGCCTACCAGATCATCGCCAAGGTCATGATCGACGCGGCGCAGGAGGACGCCCGGCACCGCCCGGCCGTCTGGGATGCCACGGTCATGGCCTGCGAGCAGCGGTCCTTCGACATCGCGGTGCTGCGGGTCAGCACCAGCGAGCCCATGACCTACCAGCCCGGCCAGTCGGTGGCCCTCCAGACCCCGCGCCGGCCCCGGATCTGGCGGTTCTTCTCGATGGCCAATGCCCCGCGCGAGGACGGCACCCTGGACTTCCACGTTCAGGTGCTGGACGGCGGCGTGCTGAGCACACCGCTGGTGCGGGCCACCAGGCCCGGCGAGACCCTGCGACTGGGGCCGCCGGTCGGCACGTTCACCCTGCGCGAGTCCAGCCGGGACGGACGCCCGGTGCTGCTGGTGGCGGGCGGCACCGGCCTGGCCCCGGTCAAGGCCCTGGCCGAGCAGCTAGCCGGCCTGGACGAACCGCCCCCGACCGCCCTGTTCCTCGGCGCGCGCAGCGCCGAGGCCCTCTATGACCTGGCCGACCTGGAGAAGCTCAGCGCCGGAGTGTCCTGGCTGACCGTCACCCCCTGCGTCTCCGGCGACCCGGGCTACCCGGGCGAGCGCGGCACCCTGCCCGACGTCGTGGCGCGCAGCGGCGCGTGGGGCGGCCACGACATCTACCTGGCCGGGCCCACGCCGATGATCGAGGCCACCACCGAGCGGCTGACCTCGCTCGGCGCCAGGCCAGAACAGATTTACGTTGAGGACTTCGGTTGGAGCATGGCATGAGCGTGATGACACAAGCCGAGCACCGGCTCACCCCGGACGTCGTCCAGGCCGTCTCGTTCCGCGTGGCCCGGCTCGGGAAGCGCGGTCTCGATGAGGAGCATGTCCGGGCGTTCTGTCACCAGGTCGAGGCCGAACTCGTCCTGCTGCTGAACGAGCGGACCGCCCTGCAGGAGGAGGTCAGCCGGCTGCGCCGGCGGGTCCTCGGCCATATCGGTGACGACGACGGCGCCGGCTTCGGCCGGGAGGACGCCCACCTGCAGGCGGTGAGCATCCTGTGCCGGGCCCAGCAGACCGCCGACCACTACGTGGCCGAGGCCCAGGAGTACAGCCGCCACCTGGCCGAGGACGCCCGCCGCCGCCGCGACGAGATCCTGGCCGAGGCCCGGACGCACGCCGACGAGGTGCTGGAAGATGCCCACCGGGAGGGCAGCGCGGCCGCCCGCAGCGCCATGGCCGCGCCCGTGCCGCTCGCCGCCCGGCGACCGGCGCGAGGTTGAGGTCGAACTGGCCTACCTGCGCACGTTCAGCGACGTCTACCGCACCCACCTGCGCGCCTACCTGGACGCGTTGCTGCGCAACGTGGACGAGTGGGAGCACGCGGAGAAATCGTCGCTGTCGGCCGTCCGGCCCGACAGCCCGGATATCACGGGGCCGTGACGGCCGGGCTGAACTCGTCGCAGTGAATGCGCCGCAGCGACAGCCCGGCCAGGAACAGGGCCCGCCGGGTCCGGTTCACCACGCCCGGGCCGCCGCACAGGAAGGCCCGGGCCGCCTGCGGCCGGGCCAGCTCGGCGTACTGCGCCACGGTGGCCGCGGTGAGGTCCTCGCCGCGGGCCAGCACGCAGGTCAGTAACCGGACCCCGGCGCCGGCAGCAGGTCGTCGGGGTACAGCGACGTCGGTGTCGGCGCCGCCCCGGATCAGGACCACCGGGCCGGCGTGCCCGCGGGCCACCGCCTCGCGGGCCATCGCCCCGAGCGGCGCGAAACCGGTGCCCGTCCCGGCTAGCAGCAGCGCGCCGTCGGGCTCGCCCGGCTGGTAGCAGCACGTGCCCGAGGGACGGCCCAGGCTGACCCCGGCTCCCGGCGCGGCCCCGGTCAGCCACCCGCTCATCGCCCCGCCTGGGTAGGCGCGGACGTGGAACTCCAGCCCGTCCCGCTCGGCCTCATCGGCCCGGCTGGCGAACGAGTACGCCCGGACCAGGTCGCCCTCGCCGGGCAGCAAGCCGGGCTCGGGCTCGCGCAGCAGCCCGCCGGTGACCCGCAGCGCCACGTGCTGGCCGGGCCGGAACCTCAGCGGCCGCTCCGGCCGCACCCGGACCCGGAGCACCCCGGCCCCGGCGTCGTTCACGCCGAGCAGCCGGGCCGGGGTGTAGATGTCGCCGCCCGCCAGCGCCACGGTCAGGCTGGCGGCCGGGCGGGCCTGGCAGGCCAGGACGTACCCGTCGGCCCGCAGTGCCTCGTCCAGGCCGGCCAGCCGCCGGCCCGGATCACCCTCGAGCACCCGCACCATGCACGTCTGGCACACGCCCGCCTGGCACGCCGACGGGAGCCGGACGCCCTGGCGGGTCAGCGCCCGCAGCACCGTCTCGCCGGGATCAAGCGTCCAGGTCCAGGGCCGGCCCGGTCCCGGATGCGGGCTCCGCTGACGTGTCGGCCCGCTGCTCGCCGGCGCCGAGGACCGTGATCCGCATCAGCGGTTCAGGACGTCATCCCGGACGCTGCTGGCGACCGCGCCCGCCGCGGCGATGTCGTCCGCGGCGACGCCCAGCTCCGACAGGGTCGCGGCCAGGTGGCCGATGACCAGGTCGACGTGCTCGTCGGTCAGGCCCGGTAACGGCGCGTGGGCGGTCCGCAGGTCGCGCCCGGTGTAGTCGTTCGGGCCGCCCAGGGCCATGGTCAGGAACGCGGCCTGCTTGGCCACCTGCCGGTCCATGTCCACGTCGTCGAAGTAGTCGCTGAGCACCGGGTCCGACTAAGACCTTGCGGTAGAACAGCTCAGCGGCGGCGGCCACGGCAGGCGCGCCGCCGATGCGGTCGAAGAGGCTCGTTGCGTCGTCATGCGTGGTGTACAGCGCCGTTGTCGATTGTACACCGCCTGGCGAATTTGCCGGCACGGCACGGACGGGGCCTGGCGGACCGCCGGGTTGCCGTGTACCAGATAGCCTGGAGGCGCCTAGCGATCAGGCCATGAGCGAGGGACGGCGGCCAACACGTGTTCGAGACACTTTCCGATCGGCTCACTCAGGTCTTCTCGAGCCCTGCGCGGGCGCGGGCGGCTGTCGGCCGCCGACATCGACGCGACCTGCCGGGAGATCAGGATCGCGCTGCTCGAGGCGGACGTGGCGCTGCCCGTGGTCCGGCAGTTCATCGCCAACGTCCGCGAGCGCGCGTCGGGCGCCGAGGTCTCCGAGGCGCTGAACCCGGCCCAGCAGGTCATCAAGATCGTCAATGAGGAACTGATCCAGATCCTCGGCGGCGAGGCCCGGCGGCTGCGGTTCGCCAAGGTCCCGCCGACGGTCATCATGCTGGCCGGCCTGCAGGGCTCCGGTAAGACCACGCTGGCGGCCAAGCTCGCCCTGTGGCTGAAGTCCCAGGGCAACACGCCGATCATGGTCGCGGCCGACCTCCAGCGGCCCGAACGCCGTCCAGCAGCTGCAGGTGCTCGGCGAGCGGGCCGGCGTCCCGGTGTACGCGCCCTACCCCGGCAACGGCGTCGGCGACCCGGTCGAGGTGGCCCGCCAGTCCATCGACGAGGCCAAGCGCCTCCAGCACAACATCGTCATCATCGACACCGCCGGCCGCCTGGGCATCGACGAGGAGATGATGCGCGCAGGCGGCCAACATCCGCGACGCGGTCGACCCGGACGAGATCCTGTTCGTCGTCGACGCCATGATCGGCCAGGACGCGGTGCAGACCGCCCAGGCCTTCCTGGACGGCGTCGGCTACGACGCGGTCGTCCTGACCAAGCTCGACGGCGACGCCCGCGGCGGCGCGGCGCTGTCGATCGCCCAGCTCACCGGCCGGCCGGTGATGTTCGCGTCCTCCGGCGAGAAGCTCGAGGACTTCGACCTCTTCCACCCCGACCGGATGGCCTCGCGCATCCTCGACCTCGGCGACATGCTGACGCTGATCGAGCAGGCCGAGCGCACGTTCGACCAGACCAGGCCGCCTCGATGGCCGGAGAAGCTGGCCTCCGGCGAGGGCTTCACGCTGGAGGACTTCGTCGAGCAACTGGCCATGGTCCGCAAGCTCGGGCCGATCGGCAACCTGCTCGGCATGCTGCCCGGCGCCGCCCAGAACCGCGAGGCGCTCAGCCAGGTCAGTGACAAGGACCTGGACCGGGCGGCGGCCATCGTCAACTCGATGACCCGCGAGGAGCGGCGCAACCCGAAGATCATCAACGGATCCCGCCGGGTCCGGATCGCCGGCGGGTCGGGCGTGACCGTCGGCGAGGTCAACCAGCTCATCGTGCGGTTCCTCGAGGGCCAGAAGATGATGCGCCAGATGATGGGCAGCATGCCCGGCATGGGCGGCATGCGCCGCGGCGGCAGCAAGGCCCGGGCAAGGGCAAGAAGAAGGGCGGCGGCCGTCCCGCGCGCGCGCCGCGGCCCAGCAGCCGGCCGCGCCAGGGCGGCGCGCCCAGCCGCGGCCAGCCCGCGCCGGTTCGGCCAGCGGCGCAACGGCGCCGTGGGCCGCAGCGGCCCGGCCGGCCTGCCCGCCGGGTTCGGCGGCCTCGGCGGCGGCGACTGCGGCTGCCCAGCTCCGGCCGGCTTCGCCTCCCGGCCGCGGCCCGGCCCTGCCGCCGGGCCTGCGCGGCCCGCAGGGTCCCGCAGCCGCGGCCGCGGGGCAAGAAGGGCCGCGGCTAGCCCCGGCCCCGGAACCACGGGCCGCCGGACCACGGCGCGTCCGACCGCGGTGATTACGCACTGGTGCGGCGCGTCTGGCAGAATGTCACGGGCTACTCTCGGCCGAGCGAGGCCCTCTCTCCTTGCTGAGCCGGACCCATCTGGGCGGCACGCCTGGTTCCCCACCCGGTCACGCGCCCTGCCCGACCCGAAATCCGCTGGGAGAAGACCACAGCCGTGGCTGTCAAGATCAAGCTGAAGCGCCTGGGCAAGATCCGGGCACCGTATTACCGGATTGTCGTGGCCGACTCGCGCACGAAGCGGGACGGCCGGGCCATCGAGGAGATCGGCAAGTACCACCCGAAGGAGGACCCGTCGTTCATCGAGGTGAACTCCGAGCGAGCGCAGCACTGGCTGTCGGTCGGCGCGCAGCCGACTGACCCGGTCCGCAAGATCCTCGAGATCACCGGCGACTGGCAGAAGTTCAAGGGCCTGCCGGGGGCCGAGGGGACGCTGCGCGTCGCCGAGCCCAAGGCCGACCGCAAGATCGCGTTCGCCGCCGCGCTCCAGGAGACCCTGGCCGACAGCGGCGCGACGACCAAGGGCAAGCCGCGCGGCCGGGCCGCCGAGCCGCCGAAGGCCGCGAAGCCGGACGCGAAGGCCGACGCCGCCAAGGCCGAGGCCAAGGCCAAGCCCGAGGCCAAGGCCGAGCCAAGGCTGAGGCAAGCCCGAGGCCAAGGCTGACGCCAAGGCCGAGGACAAGGCCGAGGCCAAGGCCGACGCAAGGCTGAGCCCGCCAAGGCCGAGGCCAAGGCCGACGCCAAGGCCGAGGAAGGCCGACGCCAAGGCCGAGGCCAAGGCCGAGCCGGCCAAGGCCGAGGCCGCGCCGGCCGACGCTGCCGCCGACTCGGCGCCCAGCGAGGGCTGACGTGCTCGAAGAGGCCCTGGAGCACCTGGTCAAGGGCATCGTCGAGCACCCGGACGACGTCCGGGTCGACAGCCGCGGACTGCGCCGGGGCCGGGTCCTGGAGGTCCGGGTTCACCCCGACGACCTGGGCAAGGTCATCGGCCGGGGCGGCCGCACGGCCAAGGCCCTGCGCACCGTGATCGGCTCGCTGGCGGGCGGCTCCTACGTCCGCGTCGACCTCCTGGACACCGACGAGGTCCGCTAGCGCCATGCAGCTGGTCGTCGGCCGGATCGGCCGGCCACACGGGATCCGCGGCGACGTCGTCGTCGAGGTCCGCACGGACGATCCCGAGCTGCGGTTCGCGGCCGGCTCGGTGCTCGCGACCGAGCCGGCCGCGCGCGGGCCGCTGACCGTCGCCGGGTTCCGCTGGCACTCCGGCCGGCTGCTGGTGCACTTCGCCGGGTTCGACGACCGCGATCAGCGCCGACGACCTGCGCGGCGTGCATGCTGGTCGTCGACTCCGGCGACCTGGAGGACCCCGGCGACCCGGAGGAGTTCCGCGACCACCAGCTCATCGGCCTGACCGTGCTGACCCCGGCCGGGGAGCGGGTCGGCCAGGTCGACCGACGTCCTGCACTACGGCCAGGACCTGCTGGTCATCAGGCCGGCGACGGCCCGCGCCAGGGCGCCGAGATCCTGGTGCCCTTCGTGGCCCCGCTGGTGCCCGAGGTCGACCTCCGCGCCGGCCGCCTGGTCATCGACCCGCCGCCCGGCCTGCTCGACCCGGACGCCGCGCACGGCTAGCGAGGAGGCCACCGTGCGGATCGACATCGTCACCATCTTCGGCGAGTACTTCACCGCCGCTGAACGACTCGCTCATCGGCAAGGCCGTCGCAGCGCGGCGACATCACGCTGCACGTCCATGACCTGCGGGCCTGGACCACCGACGTGCACCGCACCGTCGACGACGCGCCGTTCGGCGGCGGCCCCGGCATGGTGATGAAGCCCGAGCCCTGGGGCCAGGCGCTGGACGCGATCGTCCGGGCCCGGCGAGCGGGCGCGGCTGATCGTGCCGACCCCGGCGGGCATCCCGTTCACCCAGGCGCTGGCCGCCGAGTACGCGGCCGAGCCGTGGCTGGTCTTCGCCTGCGGCCGGTACGAGGGCATCGACGCCCGGGTCGTCGCCGACGCCCGGTCCCGGATGGCCGTGGACGAGGTCAGCATCGGCGACTACGTGCTGCCCGGCGGCGAGGCCGCGGTCCTGGTCATGGCCGAGGCCGTGGGCCGGCTGCTGCCCGGCGTGCTCGGCAACGCCGCAGTCCGCCCCCGACGACTCCTTCGGCGGCGGGCGACGGCGGCGGCCGATGGCCGGCCTGGTCGAAGGCCCGGCCTATACCCGGCCGCGGGTCTGGCGGGGCCAGGAGGTGCCGCCCGTGCTGCTGTCCGGCGATCACGGCGCGATCGCCCGCTGGCGCCGGGACCAGCGCGCTGCGGCGCACCGCCGAGAACCGTCCCTGACCTGGTGCAGCGCCTCTGGAGCCGGGCCGACCCGGCCGGCGGCGCGCTCAGCGACCCGCGATCGGGAGGTGCTGGCTGAGGCTGGCTTTCCGGTTAGCCGCCAAGATATGGCACACTGAAAGACGCAGCCCGCAGGTCCGCTGCCGGGGTACGCCGGATGTGCGCAGCACGGGCCCGGTGCGCTGCTGGAGCGAACCCGACCAGACCGACTCAAGCGCGAACGCATGCGTGCGCGTCATGACCACCTGAGGAACCACTGCCATGCACACCGCGATCGCCGAGCTTGAGCAGGCGCAGATCCGCTCCGATATCCCCGGCTTCCGGCCGGGCGACACGCTGCGCGTGCATGTCAAGGTCACCGAGGGCAACCGCTCCCGAATCCAGGTCTTCCAGGGCATCGTCATCCGCCGCCAGGGCGCCAGCGCCCGCGAGACGTTCACCGTCCGCAAGATCAGCTACGGCGTCGGCGTCGAGCGGACCTTCCCGGTGCACACCCCGGCGATCGAGAAGATCGAGGTCGTGACCCGCGGCCGGGTCCGCCGGGCCAAGCTCTACTACCTGCGCGCGCTGCGCGGCAAGGCCGCCCGGATCAGGGAGCGCCGCGAGGCCGCCGCCAAGTAGCGTGATCCTGCAACCGGACCCACTGCGCCGCGATTGCGCTGCTCATGACAGGTGACGAGGAAACCGCGACCACTCCGCCGGGCGGTGCCGCGGCCAGCCCGGAGCCAGCGGCTGACAGCGCGGCCACTGACACCGCGGGGACGACATCGGCGTCCAGCCCGGACCAGCCTGCCCGGCGAGGCAGGCGCGGGCGGAACCGATCGTTCTGGACGGAATTCCCGGTCCTGATCGTGATCGCCCTGGCCATCGCGCTGCTGATCAAGACGTTCGTGGTGCAGGCGTTCTTCATCCCGTCCGGGTCCATGCAGAACACGCTGGTGATCAGGGACAAGGTCCTGGTCAACAAGCTCGCCTACCATTTCCGGCCGATCCGGCCGGGCGACGTCATCGTGTTCGACGGGGCCGGGTCGTGGACCGCGCCGGCGCCCAGCCCGCACAGCAGCGACCCGCTGGCCGAGGCTGTACGACGTCACGCTCCGGCCGCTGCTGTCCTCGATCGGCGGGCTGTTCGGCAGCGCGCCCGGCCAGACCGACTTCGTCAAGCGCGTCATCGGCGTGCCCGGTGACCACGTGGCCTGCTGCAACGCCCAGGGCCTGGTCACCATCAACGGCGTGCCGCTGCACGAGCAGAGCTATCTTTTCCCCGGCAACCAGCCGGGCGACGCCCCGCTGGGGGAGACCGGCCACTTCAGCCTGACCGTCCCGCCCGGCCGCCTGTGGGTCCTCGGCGATCACCGGGCTACTCCTGACGACTCCCGCGGCCACACCGTCGACCCCGGCAACGGCACCGTCCCGGAGAACAAGGTCATCGGCCGGGCGTTCGTGATCGTGTGGCCGCCCAGTCGGTGGCGGATCCTGTCGATTCCGACGACGTTCCAGCAGCCGCGGCATCCTGGGCGGGGCGTTCGCCGCGGCCGGGCCGAGCAATCCCTACCTGCCGCTAGGCGCCGGGGCGGCGGGCGCCGCTCCTGTTGGCCTCCTGCGGCGGCGGCGCCGTGTCCGCTCACGCAAGGGTTAGGCTCGAACCCGAGATGAACGACGACCCCGGCATGCCCGACGCATGCGTGACCGTGCCGCCATCGGCTCTGACGAGGCGGCCCGGCCCGACGGTCCCGGTCAGCGGCCCGGCGACGACCCGGCCCCGGGCAATTCGGCATCGGACGGCCCGGTCGCGGACGGCCCGGTCGCGGACGGCCCGGTCGCCAGTGCCGCAGGCGGCGACGAGCCAGTCGCGGAGCCCGCTGAGCCGGCCGCGGCGGCGGACCAGGCCGAGCCGGCCGACGCCCCGGCCCCGGCGGGCCGCCGCGGCGTCCCCGCTCGTTCTGGCGGGAACTGCCCGTCCTCATCGTGGTCGCCCTGACCATCGCCCTGCTGATCAAGACGTTCGTCGTCCAGGCATTCTTCATCCCGTCGTCGTCCATGGAAGACACCCTGCTGATCGGTGACAAGGTCCTGGTCAACAAGCTCGTCTACCACATGCGGCTCGCCCCAGCCCGGCGACGTCGTCGTGTTCGACGGCGCCGGGTCGTGGAACCCGGTGCCGCCCCCCAGCCGTCCAGCTCCGACCCGGTCGATCCGGCTGTACCACGCCACGCTGGCGCCGCTGTTCCACTCCATCGGCGGCCTGTTCGGCACGGTCCCCGGGCAGACCGACTACATCAAACGGGTCATCGGCGTCCCCGGCGACACCGTCGCCTGCTGCAAGCCAAGGGCCAGGTCACCGTCAACGGCGTGCCGCTGCACGAGAGTTCCTACCTGTTCCCCGGCGCCATCCCGTCGCAGATCCCGTTCCACATCAAGGTGCCGCCCGGCCGGTTGTGGGTCATGGGCGACAACCGGCTGATCTCCGACGACTCCCGGCTGCATCGCGAGCGATCCCGGCAACGGCACCATCCCGGAGAACAAGGTCATCGGCCGGGCCTTCGTCATCGTCTGGCCGCCCAGCCGGTGGCGCGGTCCTGGGCATCCCGACCACGTTCGGGCAGCCCGGCATCGCCCGGACCGCCGCCGCCGGGCTCCCCGGAGTGATCACCACCACGGCCGGGTCCGCGCCGTACCTGCCGCTGGCGGGCGGCGTCGCGCTGGCCCTGCCGCTGACCTGGCTGCAGCGCCGGGCGCGGCTGCGGCTGCGCCGCCGCCTGCGGCACCGCCGGTAGCCCGCATGCTGGCCGTCCTGCGGCGACCGGTCGGCTACACGCCCCGCAGCGATGCCGGGCTGGCCGGATTCGAGCGCATCCTGCACCGGGCCGGCCTCGGCCCGGTGGCCGGCATCGACGAGGCCGGCCGGGGCGCCTGCGCCGGCCCGCTGGTCGTGGCCGCCGCCGTCCTGCGCCCGTCCCGGTCCGTTCCCGGCCTGGCCGACTCCAAGACCCTCACCGCCCTGGCCCGGGACAAAGCGTATGACCAGATCGTGAAGTACGCCCTGGACTGGAGCGTCGTGATCATCCCGTCCGGCGACATCGACCGCCTGGGCCTGCACGTGTGCAACGTCAGCGGGATGCGCCGCGCCCTGGCCGCCCTGACCAGCCGCCCCGGCTACGTCCTGACCGACGGGTTCCCGGTCCGCGGCCTGGCCGTCCCCGCCCTGGCCATGTGGAAGGGCGACCAGGTCGCCGCCTGCGTGGCCGCCGCCTCCATCATCGCCAAGGTCACCCGGGACCGGATCATGTCCGGCCTGCATGACGACTTCCCGGCCTACGGGTTCGCCCGCCACAAGGGCTACTCCACGCCCAGCCACATGAAGGCCCTGGCTGAGCACGGGCCCTGCCCCGAGCACCGGCGTTCCTTCGTCAACGTGGCCGGTGCCGCCGCGGCTGCCGCCCGGGCCGCCGACCCCGGCCTGGAGGACCCGCCCGCCGGACCGGAGGGCCTGGAATACCTGGCGGATCGGGGCGCCGGCCCGGCTGACGGTGCCCTCGGCCCGGCCGGCCCCGGCGATGCGCCAGAGGACAGGCACAATGGCCCTATCGTTGACGTCATCGGGGAGCACGCCTGGCCGGCGGCGAGCCTGGCGTCGGGAGCGCCGCACGGCGCCGGATCGGCCTGATCCAGTGCCTCACAGGGGCCGGATCGGCCGGATCGGAGGGAGGACGATGAGCGCCGAGGATCTCGAGAAGTACGAGACCGAGATGGAGCTCCAGCTCTACCGCGAGTACCGCGACGTGGTCGGGCTGTTCAGTCATGTCGTCGAGACCGAGCGCCGCTTCTACCTCACCAACCAGGTCGACCTGAACGTCCGCACGACCGACAACGGCGAGGTGTACTTCGAGGTCACCATGCAGGACGCCTGGGTGTGGGACATGTACCGCCCGGCCCGGTTCGTGAAGAACGTCCGCGTCGTGACGTTCAAGGACGTCAACGTCGAGGAACTGGCCAAGAGCGACCTGCAGATCCTCGAGGAGAAGTAGCCCGTCGGGGCAGCCCGCCTGGGGCCGCCTGTCACGGGCAGCCCGTCCGGGGCAGCCTTTCCCTCTCGTACGGCCCCTCCCGTCCGGCCCCTTGCGCGTCCCGCGCCACCTCCGGCTGGATGCTTACGCTGACAGCGAATATAACGCCCTTAGTTCGATTATGCCCAGAATCTAACCTATCATTAGAACACGTGAGCTAATGAAGATGCAGGGCCGGCGAGCTGCCGGCCGGGTGTGCGAGGCGGACGGGAGGTGACACGCATGTGCGACGACGCGGGACTGTCGCTGTCGCCGGATGCCGGGTTCGCCGGGGCCGAGCAGGCCATGGCGGCGGTTGAGGCCGGGCTTTCCTACCTGGCCGGCGCCGACGCGGCCACCCTCCCCGTTGCCACCCTGGCTGAGTGCCTGCGTGCCCTCAGCCGCGCCGAGTCCGCCCACGTCGCCGCCCGGTCACGCGTCCTGTCGGCCTTCAACGCCCAGGACGGGTCCGACGCGGACGGTCATCCGACCGCCAAGTCCTGGCTCCGCTGGCAGACCAGGACCACCACCGGCGCCGCCGGAGCGGCCATGGCCTGGATGAGACGGCTGGCGACCCACCCCGGGGTCAGTGCCGCCTTAGCCGCCGGAGAGCTGTCCGAGTCCTGGGCCCGCCAGCTATGCCAGTGGACGGACAGCCTGCCTCCGGATGTCCGCGCCGACGCCGACCAGATCCTCCTCGCCGCCGCAGCCGGCGGCGCCGACCTGGCCGACCTGTCCGGCCTGGCCCGCGAGATCTTCGAGCGCACCGCCCCGCCCGACCCTGACGGCGCCCCGCCCGCCGAGGACGAGGCCTTCCGCGACCGCAGCCTGCGCCTGGACCTGCACTACCGCGGTGCGGGCCGCCTGGAAGCCAACCTCACTCCCGAATGCGCGGCCGCCGTCCTGGCCCTGCTGGAATCCCTGGGCAAGAAGGCCGGCCCCGAAGATGACCGGTCCGCCGGCCAGCGCAACCACGACGCCCTGGAAGAAGCCGCCCGCCGGCTACTCGGCACGGGCACCCTTCCGGACGTCGCCGGCCAGCCCGCCCACCTGCTGGTCCACGCCACCCTGGACCAGCTCCTGGACCTGTCCGGTGCTCAGGTCGGCGCTGACGGCGCTGACGGCGCTGACGGCGCTGACAGTGCTGACGGCGCCGTGCCGGACCCGGACGCCGCTCCTTTGAACGCGCGTGCTGGTGCCGGCGGCAGAGCCTTCGCCGCCGGGCGAGCGGCAGGCGACGGCCAGCCCGGCTGGCTGGCGACAGCGGCCGCCGCGCAGGCCTACGCCTGTGACGCGAAGATCTCCGCCGTCATCACCGGTCACCTCGACCCCGAGGTAGTCGCCGCTGCCGTCCGTGCGTATCTCGGCCACAGTGACCCGCCTGACTCGCCGCCCGCCCGTCAGGATGTGCTGCCGCTCTCCGGAGACCTCCCCGGCGTCGAGCCGACCACCCCCGGGCTCGCCCCGCACGGAACGCTGCCGCCGGGAGTAGCGCAGCCGGGAGTAGCGCCGCCGGGGGCCGGGCCGCCGAGTCTCGCACCGCCAGGAGCCGTAGCTCTGGGAGCCGGACGTCCGGGCGCATCCGCGCCGGATGAAGCGAGCCAGGCCCTGCTGAGAGCCACGCTGCTCCGGTATGCCACCGCGATGCTCTCCGGCCCGACCGGACTGGCCGCCGCCCTCCGCTCCGGCCTCCCCGGTCCCCTGGGTGCCGCGGTCAGCCTGCCGCTGGACATCACCAGCCCAACGGCCACGGTGCCGCCGCATCTGCGCCGGGCAGTCATCGTCCGGGACCGCCACTGCGCCTTCGCCGGCTGCCGGCGAGCGTCCTCCCGGTGCCAGGTCCATCACCTCATCCCGCGCTCGCAGGGCGGGCCGACGGCGCTTCACAATCTGGTGCTCTTGTGCGCCTTTCATCATCTGATCCTGATCCACCAGCGCGGCTGGACCCTGGTCCTGAATGCCGACGGCACCACCACCGCCACCAGCCCGGACCGGCGAAAAATCCTGCACAGCCACGCGCCGCCCGACGCCGCGGCCGCCTGACCGTCCATTCCGCACCGCGCGGCCACTCAAGCATCTCGCACCGACATTTCCCGGCTGTTATCCACAACCCCGGCCGGAAGGAGCCGGGTTATCCCCGGGCGCGCATTCAACTCAGCTAGCGGGTGCATTCCTCCGGCACTGTCGATGCCGGAGGTGGTTCGGATGAACACCAAGACGGAGCTGGGCCAGCTAGGCGAGCAACTGGCCGCCGAGTTCCTGGCCGAGAGCGACCTGAAGATCCTCGACCGGAACTGGCGGTGCCCGGAAGGCGAGATCGACATCGTCGCCCTGGAGCGCGGAGTCCTCGTGATCTGCGAGGTCAAGACCCGCTCGGACAACCGGTACGGCACCCCGCTGGAGGCCATCAGCGCCCGCAAGCGCGCCCGGCTGCGCAAGCTCGCGGTGCGCTGGGTGACCGCGCGCGGGGCGTTCTACGAGCGGATCCGGATCGATATCGTCGGCGTCCTGCGGACCGGCCCGGACGAGTACGACATCGAGCACGTGCGCGGGGTGGGCTAGGTGGCCCTGGCCCGCACGCATGCCATGGCCCTGGTCGGCGTCCGCGGCCATCCGGTGGAGATCGAGGCCGACATCGAGAACGGACTGGTCGCTCTCTTGCTGGTGGGACTGCCGGACACGGCCCTGCGGGAGGCCCGGGACCGCATCCGGTCGGCGCTGGTCAATTCCGGCGAGGCGTGGCCGCAGCGGCGGATCACGGTCGGCCTGTCGCCCGCCAGCCTGCCCAAGCGCGGAAGCGGCTTCGATTTAGGTATCGCAGCAGCCATCGTCGCCGCCGCCGGCGCGGTTCCGGCGGGGCGGCTGACCGGGATGGTGTTCCTCGGCGAACTCGGCCTGGACGGCCGCGTGCGCCCCGTTCCCGGCGTCCTCCCGGCCGCCGCCGCGGCGGCCAACGCCGGTTTCGACACCATCGCCGTCCCGCCGGAGAATGCGGCCGAGGCCGCTTTGGTCCCGACCCTGCGCGTGCTGTCGACACCGTCGCTCGGCGCCCTGCTGAGCTGGCTGCGCGACGCCCGGCCTCCGGCCGGGGCACCGGCGGCGGAGCTGATCGGGCCAGGCG
Source organism: uncultured Actinomycetota bacterium (assembly GCA_963731085.1). Taxonomy (GTDB): domain Bacteria; phylum Actinomycetota; class Actinomycetes; order Streptosporangiales; family Streptosporangiaceae; genus DASUBV01. Next base: position 331,339 of record CAVSUF010000009.1, on the reverse strand, counting down.
AGCGTCCCGCACCGGCGTGCGGCGGCGCCGCGAGCCCGCCGCACGGCCGCGACCTGGCCGACGTGGTCGGCCAGCCGGTCGCCCGCCGGGCCGCTGAGATCTGCGCGGCGGGCGGCCACCACCTGCTGCTGCTGGGTCCGCCCGGCGTGGGCAAGACCATGCTCGCCGAGAGGCTGCCCACGATCCTGCCGCCGCTGGAGCTACCCGCCGCCCTGGAGGTCAGCTCGATCCACTCAGTGGCGGGTACCCTCCCCGCGGGCCGTCCGCTGCTGACTGAGCCCCCGTTCTGCGCGCCGCATCACACGGCCTCCAAGGCGGCCATTGTCGGCGGCGGCAGCGGCGTCATCCGCCCCGGTGCGGCGTCACTAGCGCACTGCGGCTGCCTGTTCCTGGACGAGGCCCCGGAGTTCGGCCGGGACGTGCTGGACGCCCTGCGCCAGCCCCTGGAGTCCGGTGAGGTGACGATCGCCCGGTCCGGCATCACGGCGGCCTTCCCGGCCCGGTTCACGCTGGTCCTGGCGGCCAATCCGTGCCCGTGCGCGCGGGCCTCGTCGGCTCGCTCCGCGTGTACCTGCACGCCGCTGGTGCGGCGCCGGTACCTGGCCCGGCTGTCCGGGCCGCTGCTGGACCGGGTCGACGTCAAGGTCGAGCTCATGCCGGTCGGCCGGGCCGAGCTGCTGAGCGACCGCCAGCTAACCGAGCCCAGCGCGGTGGTGGCGGCCCGGGTTGCGCAGGCCAGGGAGCGCACCGCCCGCCGGCTGGCCGGGACCCGGTGGCGGCTCAACGCCCAGGTGCCCGGAGTAGAGCTGCGCCGCACGTTCCGGCCCGCGCCCGGCGCCCTGGCTCCGCTGGAGCGGGCCATGGACCTGGGCGAGATCAGCGCCAGGGGAGCGGACCGCATCATCCGCATGTCCTGGACCCTGGCCGACCTGGCCGGCGTTGACCGGCCGGGGACCGCCGAGATCGGCTATGCCCTCGGCCTGTGGCTGGGCGTCGGGCTATGACGCATGACCCGAGCCCCGGCCAGCAGCCCATCGGACGTCGCGCGATACCAGCATCCGGCTCGGACATTCCGGCCGTGTTTTCCACAATCTCGCGAAACTGCGTCGGCTTATCCACAGGGGAGCAGCGCGTCCGTCCGGCCGTCGGCATCTCCGCCACGCTGAATGCCGGAGGTGATGGCGTGAACGCCAGGAAGCGATCGGACCAGGCGGCGGAACGCCCATGCGCAGCGGGAGCCAGACGGTGAGCGGGAGCAGCGGGCAGGAGCGGCTGGCCCGGGCCGCGCTCAGCTTCCTGGCCGAGCCTGCCGATCCGGTGCTGGGCGCGTTACTGGATACGTGCGCCGCGGCCGACGTCGTCGCGGCGGTGTCGTCTGCGCGGGAGGCCCGGGTGGCTTTGCCGGGATCCGCGAGGGCCATCCGGGGCGCGGGACGGGCGCTGGCTAAGTGGCGGGCCCGGCTGGATCAGGTCCCGCCCGCCGGCCAGCTAGCGGCCTGGTACCGGACCGGGCTGCGGCTCGTCTGTCCGGGCGAGGCCGAATGGCCGACCCAGCTCGATGACCTGGGGCCGGCCCGGCCGATAGCGCTGTGGCTGCGTGGCAGTGCCGACCTGCGGTACGCCTGCCTGCGCTCGGTGTCGGTAGTCGGCTCCCGCGCCGCCTCGGCGTACGGCGTCCACGTCGGCACCGAGATGTCCGCCACCATGGCCGAGCAGAGCTGGACCGTGATCTCCGGCGGGGCGTTCGGCATCGACGCCTGCGCCCACCATGGCGCCCTGGCCGCCGATGGCCTGACGATCGCGGTGCTGGCCAGCGGCCTGCGGTACGGCTACCCGCGCGGTCACCACGACCTGTTCGCGGCCATCGCGGCTCAGGGCGTGCTGGTCAGCGAGTGCCCGCCGGACCGGGCGCCGACCCGGCCCGGCTTCCTCATCCGCAACCGGGTCATCGCGGCCCTCAGCCGGGGCACCGTGGTGGTCGAGGCGGCCCTGCGCAGCGGCGCCCTGAATTCCGCCAAGCACGCCCGCGAGCTGCGGCGCCCGGTGATGGCCGTGCCCGGCCCGGTGACGTCGGAGCAGTCGGCCGGCTGCCACGAGCTGATCCGCGAGTACGGCGCGCTGTGCGTGACCGGCGCCGCTGACGTGATCGAGCACATCTCGCCCGCCGACGGCGAGCTAGCCGGCCCGCGCCTGGCCCGGCCGTGCCGCGCGATCAGCTGGACCCGGTGACCACGTCGGTGCTGGAGGCGGTCCCGGTCCGGGGCGGCCGGGGACCGGCCCGCATCGCGGTCCTGGCCGGCGCTGACCTCGACACCACGCTGCGCTGCCTGGGCCTGCTGGCGGCGGCCGGCTTCGTGCAGCGCTGCGAGCAGGGCTGGCGGATCAGGAAGCCGACGTGACCCGCGCGGCGGCGATATGTCCGGGCCGTGCCGGGTCACACTGGAGGCATGCAGCCAGGCGACACCGTGCCCGGGGCCATGCCGGAAGACCTCGGCCGGGGACTGGCTGCCTTCGAGCGGCACCTGGCCGCCGAGCGTGGCCTGTCCGCGCATACGGTGCGGGCCTACATCGGCGACATCACGGCGCTGCTGGAGCACGCCGCCGGCACCGGCTGCGACGCGCTGGCCGACCTGGACATCGGAGTGCTGCGATCGTGGCTGGCCACCCAGCACGGCACCGGGAAAGCCCGGACCACGGTCGCCCGGCGGGCGGCGGCGGCTCGCGCCTTCACGGCGTTCGCCCACGCACGCGGCCTGCTGGCGGCCGACCCCGGACGGCTCCTGGGCGTCCCCCGGACCCGGCGGCGCCTGCCCAGGGTCCTGGGCCAGGAGCAGATGGCCACGGTGCTCGACGGGCCTGCCCGGACACGGCCCGCCCTGGAGGCGGACCCAGTGGCGGCGGCATCCGCTTCCGCCGGGTCAGGTCCGGCCGAGCAGGCGATCGGCCTCCGGGACATGGCGATCATGGAGCTGCTGTACGCGACCGGGATACGGGTCAGCGAGCTGTGCGGGCTGGACCTGGGCGACCTTGACGAGGGACGCCGCACGGTCCGGGTGCTGGGCAAGGGCGGCAAGGAGCGGGTCGTTCCGGTGGGCCTCCCGGCGATGCGCGCGGTCGGGGAGTGGCGGCGGTCCGGCCGGCCCGTCCTGGCCCGCGCGCTGGTATCCCGCGATCGGAGGCCGGGCGGCCCTGCGGGCAGCGGCGCGGCGCGGGCGCTGTTCCTGGGCGCGCGGGGCGGGCGGATCGATCCGCGGACCGCCCGCCGGGTCGTGCACGAGCGGATCGCCGCCGTCGGCTCGGTGCCCGATACCGGCCCGCACGGGCTGCGCCACACGGCGGCGACCCACCTGCTGGAGGGCGGCGCCGACCTGCGCAGCGTGCAGGAGATCCTCGGGCACGCCTCGCTCGCCACGACGCAGATCTACACCCACGTGAGCATCGACCGGCTGATGTCCGCCTATCGGCAGGCGCACCCCCGGGCCTGAGCCCGGCCTGGTGCGGACCCGGGCCTCTGCTGAACGGAGCGTGAACGGTTCCTGGCCGGGGTCCGGGCTGCCTTTCCGGGCCGCCGGCGGGGTGCCTGGCCATGTAGACTCTCGGTACGGCCATCATCAGGTCCGCGGGCATATGCGTGCGGGCAGGTGGCGGCCGAATTCGCGCGCCCGCTTTGCCGCGCCGGATATACCGGACCGGGGGATACCCCGGGACGGCTCCGCGCGGGACGCTCCTCACCGGTCCGCGGGACACCGTCTCGCCGCGAGGACGTACGGGCGCCAGGTCTCAACCGGATGGCGTCGCTGGCCTGCGGGCCGGGCGCCACGACAGGAAAGGGGACACCGGCATGGCACCGGTCGTCACCATGCGCCAGCTCCTGGAGAGCGGCGTGCACTTCGGCCACCAGACCCGGCGCTGGAACCCGAAGATGAAGCGCTTCATCCTGACCGAGCGCAACGGCATCTACATCATCGACCTCCAGCAGTCGCTCGACTTCATTGACCGGGCGTACGAGTTCATCAAGGAGACGGTCGCGCACGGCGGCTCGGTCCTGTACGTGGGGACCAAGAAGCAGGCCCAGGAGGCCATCGCCGAGCAGGCCCGGCGGGTCGGGATGCCGTTCGTGAACCAGCGCTGGCTGGGCGGGATGCTGACCAACTTCAGCACCGTCTACAAGCGGCTCCAGCGGCTCAAGGAGCTGGAGGAGATCGACTTCGACGACGTGGCCGGCTCCAACCTGACCAAGAAGGAGCTGCTGCACCTGCGCCGGGAGCGGGAGAAGCTGGACCGCTCGCTGGGCGGGATCCGGGACATGTCACGGGTGCCGAGCGCGATCTGGGTGGTGGACACCAAGAAGGAGCACATCGCGGTCAGCGAGGCCCGCAAGCTGGGCATCCCGGTCATCGCGATCCTGGACACCAACTGCGACCCGGACGAGGTCTCCTACCCGATCCCCGGCAATGACGACGCGATCCGCAGCGTGGCGCTGCTGACCCGGGTGGTGGCCGACGCGGTGGCCGACGGGCTGATCGCCCGGGCCGGCTCGGCCGCGGGCGAGGAGAAGCCGGCCGCCGCCGGTGGGGTGCTCGGCACGACGGAGCCGCTGGCCGAGTGGGAGCGCGAGCTGCTCGAGGGCCACAGTGAGGCCGCCGCCAGCAACGGTGGCGCCCCGGCTGCCCCGGCTGCCCGGCCGCGCAGGCCCCGGCGGCTGACGTCCCGGCGGCGGAGACCCCCGCCGCTGAGGCTCCGGCTGCTGAGGCCCCCGCCGCTGAGGCCCCCGCTGCTGAGGCCCCCGCTACCGAGGCCCCCGCTACCGAGGCCCCCGCTACTGACGCCCCGGCTGCTGAGGCCCCCGAGGCCCCGGCCGCCGAGGCTCCCGCTGAGCAGGCCCCGGCTGCTGAGGCTCCGGCCGCTGAGGCTCCGGCCGCTGAGGCCCGGCCGCGGAGGCCCCCGCCGCCGAGGCTCCGGCCGCCGACGTGAAGGCCGAGTCGGCCTGACCGCCCGGCAGCTGAGCGCCGCACCCGGGCCGCGCGCACCGGGGCGGGCGCGCACCTGAGCAATGACACAACGAGAGATGGGGACATGGCGAACTACACCGCCGCGGATGTGAAGCGGCTGCGTGAGCAGACGGGCGCGGGCATGCTCGACTGCAAGAATGCTCTTGTCGAGGCGGAGGGCAACTACGAGGCGGCCATCGAGGCGCTGCGCATCAAGGGCGCCAAGGACGTGGGCAAGCGGGCCAGCGCACGGCGGGCCAGGGGCTGGTCACCTCGGCGCTGGACGGTACCGGGGCTGGCGTGCTGGTCGAGCTGAACTGCGAGACCGACTTCGTGGCCAAGACCGACAAGTTCCAGGAGGTGGCCGCGGACATCGCCGGGGCCGCGCTGGCGGCCGGGTCGGACGACCGGCTCGCGGTGCTCACCCTGGAGGTCCGGCCGGGGCAGACCGCCCAGGAGCTGATTGACGAGGCCGGGGCGTCGCTGAAGGAGAAGCTGGAGCTGGGCCGGTTCGCGCGGTTCGCGGGCGGCTACGTGACCAGTTACCTGCACAAGTCCGACCCGGGCCTGCCGCCGACGCTGGGCGTGCTGGTCCAGGTCGAGGGCGGCGACGGCGCCGAGGTCGGGCAGGACATCGCCCACCAGGTAGCGGCCATGCGGCCGCAGTTCGTGACCCGCGAGGACGTGCCCGAGGACGTGGTGGCCAACGAGCGGCGGATCGCCGAGCAGGTCACCCGCGAGGAGGGCAAGCCCGAGCAGGCCATCCCGAAGATCGTCGAGGGCCGCGTGAACGCCTTCCTCAAGGACATCGTCCTGATCGAGCAGGCGTCGGTCCGCGACCAGAAGAAGACCGTCAAGCAGCTGCTGGCCGATAAGGGGGCCACGGTCCGGCAGTTCGCCCGGTTCCAGATCGGCCAGGCCAGGCTGACACCCAGCCGGCTGAGGCCAGCCGCAAACCAACGGGTGCCTCGCCTCGCCGCGGTGCTGCGTGGGAGGATGCAAGGGTGCCTGAATGGCGCCCATCCGGTCGCCGAACAACGCACGACGCGCGGGAGTCGCTGTGATTGATGACACGCTCCTCGAGGCCGAGGAGAAAATGGATAAGGCCGTGACGGTGGCCAAGGAGGACCTGAGCGGGATCCGCACCGGCCGCGCGCACCCGTCGATGTTCAACAAGATCACGGCGGAGTACTACGGCACGCCCACGCCGGTCAACCAGCTGGCCTCGTTCCACATGCCGGAACCCCGGATGGTCATCATCCAGCCGTTCGACAAGTCCTCGATGGGCGCCATCGAGAAGGCGATCCGCAGCAGTGACCTCGGCGTGAACCCGTCCAACGACGGGGTGATCATCCGCGTCGTCTTCCCCGACCTGTCCGAGGAGCGCCGCCGCGAGTACGTCAAGGTGGCCCGGCACAAGGCCGAGGACAGCCGGGTCGCGATCCGCAACATCCGGCGGCACGCCAAGGACTCCATCGACAAGCTGGTCAAGAACGGCGACGAGGGCGAGGACGACGGCCGCCGGGCCGAGCGCGAGCTGGACGAGCTGACGCACGGCTACGTGGCCCAGGTCGACGAGCTGCTCAAGAACAAGGAAGCCGAGCTTCTCGAGGTCTGATTGACTTGCGCCTTGCCCCGGATGTGAGCAGCCAGCATCCCATCAGGACCGGCCGGAACCTGCCGGTGGCGATCGGGGTCGGCCTCCTGCTGGGCGGCCTCGCGATCCTCACGCTGTTCACGGTCAAGGCCACCTTCCTGCTGTATGTCGGGGCCATCGTCGGGGTGGCCATGTGGGAGCTGAACCGGGCGCTGCACGCCCGGGACGTGCAGCTCGCCCTGGTCCCGGTGGCGGTCGGCGGGGCGGCCATGTTCGCCCTGGCTTACTGGCAGGGTGACCGGGACGCGCTGGCCGCGCTGGCGCTGACCATGATCGCCATCCTGGCCTGGCGGCTGCCGCGCGGCGCCGCGGGCTATGTCCGGGACGTCACCGCCAGCGTGTTCGCGCTGGCCTACCTGCCGCTGATGGCGGTGTTCGTGGCGCTGATGCTGGCCCGGCCGGACGGGGACCGGCGGGCGCTGCTGTTCCTGATCCTGACGATCTGCAGCGACGTGGGCGGCTACTTCGCCGGGATCCTGGTCGGGCGGCACCCGATGGCCCCGGTGATCAGCCCCAAGAAGACCTGGGAGGGCCTGTGCGGGTCGGCCGCGGCCTGCCTGCTGGGGGGCGCGCTCGGGCTGCCGCTGCTGCTGCACGGCGCGGTCTGGCAGGGCCTGGTCCTGGGCGTGGCGGCGGTGGCGGCGGCCACGCTGGGCGACCTGGCCGAGTCGATGATCAAGCGGGACATGGAGATCAAGGACATGGGCACGCTGCTGCCGGGCCACGGCGGCGTGCTCGACCGGATTGACTCCCTGCTGATCATGGCCCCGGTGGTGTGGCTGCTGCTGGCGGTCTTCATCCAGCACCCGAAGTGAGAACCCGAGCTAGCCGCTAACCCAGCTTCGCCGCTGCGCCGCTAGCTGGGTGACCAGGCTGGCCGAGCCGCGCTCGGCGGCCAGCATCCGCTCCCGCTCGCTGACCGGGACCAGCCACAGCCACCGCACCGGCGCGCCGGACACGGCGAAGCCGTCCAGCCGGGGCACCTCGGGTCCCAGCAGCCGGCTGGGGTCATCCAGCAGCAGCACCCCGGTGTTGCCGCCGCCCAGCGGGAACGTGCCCGGCTCGTGGTACCACGGGACGCTGTGCCCGGCGCCCAGCCAGGTGACCTGCCGCCACGGGTACTGGCCCAGCCACAGGAAGATCCGGGCCGCCGCGCCGCTCGGCATCGTGGTGGCCAGGGCTAGCTCGATCCGGGCCTGGCCGGCCAGTCCGTCCCCGGACTGCTCGATCACCGGCATCCGCTGGCAGCTCATCCCGACGGTGGACAGCACGGTGTAGGGGCGCTGCGCGGTGGGCGGCCGCTCGGACACCCCGACCAGCGGCTGCCTGCCGGCGCTGACGTCCCAGTAGGAGCCGCCGGGGCCGAGACGGTTCAGCAGGTGGCCGAACACCGCCTGGCGGAACGACCCCCACTCGTCGGTCCGCCAGCGCCAGAACCGCTGGGCGCCGGCGATCCGCGGTCCGAGGCCCTCCATGGCCTGATCCAGCGACCAGCCGAACGGCGTCTGCCCGATCACGTCGCGGGCATAGCCGGGCATCCCGGTGGCCATGTCCGACCAGCCGGGGATGACCGCGATTGGCGCGCCGTTCTCCAGCACGGCGACCCCGTCGCCTTCCTCCAGCCACACCGCCCGCAGCGCGGTCGCGTCCAGCAGCGGCCGGCCCTGCGGGTGCTTGGTGTGGTCGGCGGGCATCCGCGGCGCCTGGCCAGCGCTCAGCACGGCCAGGTCGACGGTCGGCGGGGCCGGGGTGTGGTTGGCGATCCAGGTGGCGGCGATGGCCCCGCCCGTGTCATGCAGGTAGGCCGCGGTGGTGGCGCCGTCGTACTCGACCGTGACCCGGCGGCTGCCGTACGGGCTCTCCTCGTCGAGCAGTACGGCCGTCCGGGCGGCTATCCTGGCCTGACCGGAGGAGGCCCCTCTGCGCAGCGACGGCATAGTACGGCAATCTACCGACTTCTTTGGGCCGGTCAATGCGGACATGGGCGGAATATCACCGATGCGTAACCTCAGGAGACCCACAGTGCGTGCCCGGCCGCCGCGGCACCTCGCCGACCTGGACGCCGACGGCCGCCGTGGCGCGGTCACCGACCTGGGCCTGCCCGGCTTCCGGGCCGATCAGCTGTCCCGGCACTACTTCTCCCGGCTCACCGATGACCCCGGCGAGATGACCGACCTGCCCGCCGGGCTGCGCGCGGAACTGACCGGGGCGCTGCTGCCCCGGCTGCTGACCCCGGAGCGGGAGCTGGACTGCGATGAGGGCCTGACCCGCAAGACGCTGTGGCGGGCGTTCGACGGCGCCTACATCGAGTCGGTGCTGATGCGCTACCCGGACCGGGTCACGATGTGCGTGTCCTCCCAGGCCGGGTGCGGCATGGCCTGCCCGTTCTGCGCCACCGGGCAGGCCGGGCTGACCCGCAACCTGTCGGCCGCCGAGATCGTCGCCCAGGTGTTCGCGGGGGCCGCGGCGCTGGCCCGGGGCGACGTCCCCGGCGGCCCCGGCCGGGTGTCCAACGTGGTGTTCATGGGCATGGGCGAGCCGCTGGCCAACTACGCCGCCGTGCTGGCGGCGGTCCGCCGGATCACCGACCCGGCGCCGGACGGGCTGGGCATCTCCCAGCGGTCGGTCACGGTGTCCACGGTCGGGCTGGTCCCGGCCATCGACCGGCTGGCCGCCGAGGGCCTGTCAGTCCGCCTGGCGGTCTCGCTGCACGCCCCCGACGACCAGCTGCGCGATGAGCTGGTGCCGGTCAACCGCCGGTTCCCGGTGGCCCGGGTGCTGGAGGCGGCGTGGGGCTACGCGGCCGCCACCGGCCGCCGGGTGTCCATCGAGTACGCCATGATCCGCGACGTCAACGACCACGCCTGGCGGGCCGAGGCCCTGGCCGACCTGCTGGAGGGCCGGCTCGTGCACGTCAACCTGATCCCGCTGAACCCCACGCCCGGCTCCCGGTGGACCGCGTCGGACCCGAACGTGGCCCGCGAGTTCACCGAGCGGATCGCGGCCCGCGGGATCCCGGTGACCGTGCGCGACACCCGCGGGACGCAGATCGACGGCGCCTGCGGCCAGCTAGCCGGCCCGGGCGACATGAGCGGCAGCTGGCGGGCCGGCTGGTCCGGGCCGCCTGGCGGTACGCGCAGCGCGTCGGCCCGATCACCGCCGACACTCCGGAGGGACGCCGGTTCGCGGCCTTCGGGCCGGGGTCGCTGCTGACCTTCCCGACCGGGTCGATCTACGGCGAGCAGTGGATCGTGATCGGCGACCGCACCATGCTGGCCGACCACGTGACGGTCTGCGCGGGCATGGCCCCGGGCCACGACCTGGGGCCGGACCCGGTGCTGCGGATCGGGGACGGGTGCGTGATCGGGCGGGGCAGCCACATCATCGCCCATCACTCCATCGACATCGGCGACGACGTGTATACCGGCCCCTACGTCTACATCACCGACCAGAATCACGCCTACGCGGACCCGGACCTGCCCATCGGCTCGCAGTGGCCGGTCAACAGCGGCGGTGCGGGTCGGCTCGGGCTCCTGGCTGGGCACCGGGGCGATCATCCTGCCGGGCGCCCGGATCGGCCGCAACGTGGTCGTCGCGGCCGGCGCGGTGGTCCGCGGCGAGGTGCCGGACCGCTGCGTGGTGGCCGGGATCCCGGCCAGGGTGGTCCGCGAGTACGTGCCGGGCTCGGGGTGGGAACCGCGCCGGGCGCGGCGTGCCTGACGAGCACGCCGCGCCTGCGCTGCCTTGGCCATCTGGTCCTGCCGCTGTGCTGCGACGACGGCGGACACGACTGCCGGATGCATGGCTACCTCCCTCGCTGGGCCGCGGGCACGGCCCGGCAAGACTGAGCTAACTCGTAAGACCCCCGGCGGCACATCGGGCAGACGCCTTAGCTGCCCGCCCCGGACGTCTAAGCCCGGCGTAAGACGCCGCTAAGACCCGCGCCCGGGCAGCGCCTACCCGTCGAGGGGCCGGAACGGTGCGCCGTCCGTTACTCATCAGAAGGCGAATACACTGGTAGACTGGCCGTCGTCTCGGCGGCCATCCCCCCGAACCATCCCGGAGTCTGTGCGCTATGCCTGCCACTCCCACGATCGCCACACGCGATGACCTGCGCAACGTGGCTATCGTCGCGCACGTTGACCATGGCAAGACCACGCTGGTGGATGCCATGCTGTGGCAGTCTGGCGCGTTCCGGGCCGGCTCCGCGGTCACCGAGCGGGTCATGGACTCCGGTGACCTGGAGCGGGAAAAGGGCATCACGATCCTGGCCAAGAACACCGCGGTGGAGCACGGCGGGCTGACCATCAACATCGTCGACACCCCCGGCCACGCCGACTTCGGCGGCGAGGTGGAGCGCGGCCTGTCCATGGTCGACGGCGTGCTGCTGCTGGTTGACGCCAGCGAGGGGCCGCTGCCGCAGACCCGGTTCGTGCTGCGCAAGACGCTGGAGGCCGGGCCTGCCGGTCATCCTGGTCATCAACAAGGTGGACCGGTCCGACGCCCGGATCGCCGAGGTCGTCGACGCCTGCTACGAGCTGTTCATCGACCTGGACGCCGAGCGAGGACGCAGATCGAGTTCCCGATCGTCTACGCCTCGCGCGCGGGCCGGCCGGGCGTCGCTGAACCGCCCCGGCGACGGCGAGCTGCCGGACTGCGACAGCCTGGAGCCGCTGTTCGACACGATCCGCGCGACCGTGCCCGCGCCGTCCTATGACCCGGCCGAGCCGCTGCGGGCGCAGGTCACCAACCTGGACGCCTCGTCCTACCTGGGCCGGATCGCGCTGTGCCGGGTGTTCAGCGGCGAGATCGCCAAGGGCCAGCAGGCGGCCTGGTGCCGCCGCGACGGCACCATCCAGCGGGTGAAGATCACTGAGCTGTTCCGCACCGAGGCGCTGGACCGGGTGCCGGCCGCCAAGGCCGGGCCGGGCGACATCATCGCGGTGGCCGGGATCGCCGACATCATGATCGGGGAGACCCTGGCCGACCCGGACGACCCGCGCCCGCTGCCGCTGATCACCGTGGACGAGCCGGCCATCTCCATGACGCATCGGCGTCAACACCTCGCCCGCTGGTCGGCCAGGTCAAGGGCTCGAAGGTCACGGCCCGGATGGTCAAGGACCGGCTGGACCGGGAACTGGTCGGCAACGTGTCGCTGCTGGTGCTGCCGACCGAGCGCCCCGACACCTGGGAGGTCCAGGGCCGCGGCGAGCTGGCCCTGGCCGTGCTGGTCGAGACTATGCGCCGGGAGGGCTACGAGCTGACCGTGGGCCGGCCCAATGTCGTCACCCGGGAGATCGGCGGGCGCCTGCACGAGCCCGTGGAGCGGCTGACCGTCGACTGCCCGGATGAGTACCTGGGCACGGTCACCTCGCTGCTGGCGCGTGCGCAAGGGCCGCATGGAGAACATGACCAACCACGGCACCGGGTGGATCCGGCTGGACTTCACCGTGCCGTCGCGGGGGCTGATCGGGTTCCGGACCCAGTTCCTGACCGAGACCCGCGGCACCGGGATCGCGCACCACGTGTTCGAGGGCTACGAGCCGTGGTCCGGGCCGATGCGGATGCGCCCGACCGGCTCGCTGGTCGCCGACCGGACCGGGGTGGCCACCGCCTACGCCATGTTCTCGCTGCAGGAGCGGGGCACGCTGTTCGTCGAGCCCGGCAGCGCGGTCTACGAGGGCATGATCGTCGGCGAGAACTCCCGGTCCGACGACATGGACGTGAACATCGCCAAGGAGAAGAAGCTCACCAACATCCGCCAGTCCACCGGCGAGGAGCTGGAGCGGCTGGTCCCGCCGCGGCTGCTGAGCCTGGAGCAGGCGCTGGAGTTCTGCGGCGACGACGAGTGCGCCGAAGTCACCCCCGAGTCCGTCCGACTGCGCAAGGTAATCCTGGACGCTAAGGAACGCGGCCGGCAGCGCGGCCGTCGCTCGCGCGGCGAGGAGAACTAGACCTTCAGGTAGACGATGCTGAACAGGCCGAATATCACGCAGTAGATGGCGAACGGGGTCAGCGTCCGGGTCTGGAAGTAGCGGGTCAGGAACCGCACCGAGACGTACGCCGCCACCCCGGCCAGCACGCTGCCGACCAGGATCTGGCCGTGGATGCCGTGGCCCAGCGTGCCGGTCAGCTTGGGCAGCTCCAGCAGCCCGGCGGCCAGGATGACCGGCGTGGCCAGCAGGAACGCGAACCGCGCGGCGTCCTCCCGGCTCAGCCCGCGGGACAGGCCGGTGACCATGGCGATGCCGTCCCGGCTGATCCCGGCCAGCAGCGCGAGCACCTGGGCGGTCCCGATCAGCGTGCCCTGCAGGTAGCCCATCCGGGCCAGCCGCTCGTCGGCCCGCATGGCGGCCGACACCTCCTGCTGGCGCACGGCCCGCTGGCCGGAGGCGTGCGCGGCCCGCCCCCGCGCCTGCCCGGCTGCCCGCGGCCAGGGCTTCCTGCTCGATCTCGGCGTCGGCCTCCTTCGACCGTCGCGGCCGGAACCGCTCGCCGGCGAACAGGATCGACCCCGTTGACCACCAGGAACACCCCGGCCAGGACCGGCTTGGCGAACAGCACCCGGGTCTCGTGGTCGGCCACCAGGCCGACCAGCCCGACCGGGATCGTGGCCAGGATGATCATCCAGGCCAGCCGCTCGTCGGCGCTCTCGATCCGCCGGTGGATCAGCGTGGAGAAGAACGCGCCGATGATCCGGATCCAGTCCCGCCAGAAGTAGACGAAGATCCCGATCGCGGTGGCGACGTGCAGGCCGACCACGAACGCCAGGTACGGCGACGACGGCGCGGCCGCGTTCAGGTCCGCCGCCCAGGAGCCGCCGATCAGGGCCGGGAGCAGCACGGCATGGCCCAGGCTGGAGACCGGGAAGAGCTCGGTCACGCCCTGGATCAGCCCGATGACCGCGGCCTCGGGATAGGTCAGGTGGGACATGAGGGCCTTTCCTGAGCGCGGGCGGAAAGCCAGACTAGCCACAGCCGTACCCGTGCCCGGGTAACTGCCCGGGCCGATCTCCGGCCATACGATCCGGGGTCTGGCGGAACGGCTAGGCGCTCTTGCCCGGCACCTTCGGGGTGTCGCTGTGCTTCTTGCGGCTGATCTTGTCGCCGAGCCACACCAGCGGGTCGTACTTGCGCCCGGCGATGCGCTCCTTCATCGGGATGAGCGCGTTGTCGGTGATCTTGATGCCCTCGGGGCAGACCTCGGTGCAGCACTTGGTGATGTTGCAGTACCCCAGGCCGAAGTCGTCCTGGGCGATCTCCCGCCGGTCGGCCGTGTCAGCCGGGTGCATCTCCAGTTCGGCGACGCGCATGAGGAACCGGGGCCCGGCGAACGGCGCCTCGTTCTCGGGATGGTCCCGGATCACGTGGCAGGTGTTCTGGCACAGGAAGCACTCGATGCACTTGCGGAACTCCTGCGACCGGTTGACGTCCACCTGCTGCATCCGGAACTCGCCCGGCCTGGTGGCCGGGTCCGGGGTGAACGACGGGATCTCCCGGGCCTTGGCGTAGTTGAACGTCACGTCGGTGACCAGGTCCCGGATCACCGGGAAGGTCCGCATCGGCGTGATCGTCAGCGTCTCGTCCTCGGTGAAGATGTTCATCCGGGTCATGCAGGCCAGCCGGGGCCGCCCGTTGATCTCCATCGAGCACGAGCCGCACTTGCCCGCCTTGCAGTTCCACCGGATGGCCAGGTCGCCCGCCTGGGTTGCCTGCAGCCGGTGCAGCACGTCCAGGACGACCTCGCCGTCGTTGACGTGGACCGCGTAGTCGGCGAGCCCGCCCTGGCCGCGGTCGCCGCGCCAGACCTTCAGCGCTGCCGTGTAGCTCATCAGTTCTCCTCGTGCCCGGCGGTGGCGGGAGCGGCCGGGGCGTCCGGGATGCCCGCCAGTTCCTCCTCGGTCAGGTACTTCTTCAGCTCGTCCTTGTCGAACAGGGTGATCAGGTCCTCCCGCATGGGCGCCAGCGGCTGGCGGGTCAGCGTGATCGTGTCGTCCTCCAGGGCGCAGATCAGGTTCACCTTGCGCCAGTCGGGCCGCATGCCCGGATAGTCGTCGCGGGTGTGGCCGCCCCGGCTTTCCTGCCGTTCCAGCGCCGCCTGGGCGACGCACCGGGCCATCAGCATGATGTTGCGGATGTCCAGGGCCAGGTGCCAGCCGGGGTTGTACGCGCTGCCGCCCTGCGCCGACACGGCGCCCGCCCGCGCGGCCAGCTTCTCCAGCTCGGTCAGGGCCGTCTTGATCTCGGTCTCGGTGCGGATGATGCCGACCAGGCTGCTCATCGTCTCCTGGATCTCCGTGTGCAGGGCGTACGGATTCTCCCCGCCCGCCCGGTCCAGGGGGGCCAGCGCCTCGGCCCGGGCCGAGGTCACCGCGGCCTCGGTCGGCACCGGCCGGCCGCCGCTCAGCGCGTCCAGGTACCGCGCGGCGCCCATTCCGGCGCGGCGGCCGAAGACCAGCAGGTCCGACAGGGAGTTGCCACCGAGGCGGTTGGAGCCGTGCATGCCGCCGGACACCTCGCCGGCCGCGAACAGGCCCGGCACCAGGGACTCGCCGGTGTCGGCGTCCACCTCGACGCCGCCCATCACGTAGTGCTGGGCCGGGCCGACCTCCATCGGCTGCTTGGTGATGTCCACGTCGGCCAGTTCCTTGAACTGGTGATACATCGACGGCAGCCGCCGCAGGATCTCCTCCGCCGGCCGCCGGGAGGCGATGTCCAGGAAGACGCCGCCGTGCGGCGAGCCCCGGCCCGCCTTCACCTCGGCGTTGTTGGCCCGCGCCACCTCGTCGCGGGGCAGCAGCTCCGGCGGGCGGCGGTTGTGATCCGGGTCGGTGTACCAGCGATCGGCCTCTTCCTCGGTCTCCGCGTACTGGGCGCGGAACACGTCGGGGACGTAGTTGAACATGAACCGCTTGCCCTCGGAGTTGCGCAGCACGCCGCCGTCACCGCGGACCGACTCGGTGACCAGCAGGCCCGCCACCGACAGCGGCCACACCATGTGCGTCGGGTGGAACTGGACGAACTCCATGTTCAGCAGCTTGGCCCCGGCCAGCAGCGCGAGGGCGTGCCCGTCGCCGGTGTACTCCCAGGAATTGGAAGTGATCTTGAAGGTCTTCCCGATGCCCCCGGTGGCCAGGATCACCGCGGGCGCCTCGAAGACCACGAACTGGCCGGTCTCCCGGATGTAGCCGAACGCGCCGGCGATCCGGCCCGAGTCGTCCTTGACCAGCCGGGTGATGGTGGTCTCGGCGTAGACCTTGATCATCGCCTCGGGATCGCCGTGCGAGACGGCGTCTTCCTGCTGGAGGGCGACGACCTTCTGCTGGAGGGTGCGGATCATCTCCAGGCCGGTGCGGTCGCCGACATGGGCCAGGCGCGGGTACTCGTGCCCGCCGAAGTTCCGCTGGCTGATCTTGCCGTCCTTGGTCCGGTCGAACAGCGCGCCCCACGCCTCGAGTTCCCAGACGCGGTCGGGAGCCTCCTTGGCGTGCAGCTCGGCCATCCGCCAGTTGTTCAGGAACTTGCCGCCCCGCATGGTGTCGCGGAAGTGCACCATCCAGTTGTCGCGCGGGTTCATGTTGCCCATGGCCGCCGCGCAGCCGCCCTCGGCCATGACCGTGTGGGCCTTGCCGAACAGCGACTTGGAGATGATCGCGGTTTTCTTGCCGGCCAGCCGGGCCTCGATCGCCGCGCGCAGGCCCGAGCCGCCCGCGCCGACGACGACGACGTCGTAGGGAAGCCGCCCGATATCCGTCATATCGCTGTCCGTCATATCGCTGTCCGTCATATCGCGCCTCAGTTGAAGATCCGCGGGTCATGGAAGACGCCCGCGGCCAGCAGCCAGATGTACAGGTCGGTCAGCATCAGCGTGCCCAGCGTGGTCCAGGCCAGCTGCATGTGCTTGGCGTTCAGCCGGGAGACCTGCGTCCACACCCAGTATCGGGCCGGGTGCCTGGAGAAGTTCTTCAGCCGCCCGCCGGTGATGTGGCGGCAGGAGTGGCAGGACAGCGAGTAGGACCACAGCAGGATCACGTTAACTGCCATGATCAGCGTGCCGAGGCCCAGCCCGAAGCTGCCGTTCGGGCCGCGGAAGGCCTGGATCACGTCCCAGGTGTTCAGCAGCGAGATGAGCAGCACCATGTAAAAGAAGTAGCGGTGCAGGTTCTGCATGATGAGCGGGAACCGCGTCTCGCCCGAGTAGCTGGCGTGCGGCTCCCGCACGGCGCACGCGGCCGGCGCCCGCCAGAACGCCCGGTAGTACGCCCGCCGGTAGTAGTAGCAGGTCAGCCGGAACCCCAGCACGAATGGCAGCGACACCAGCGCGTACGGGATGATCGGCGGCACCTTGCCGAACCAGGTGCCCAGGGTGGCCGAGCCCGGCGTGCACTCGCCGCTGATGCACGGCGAGTAGAACGGCGTCAGGTAGTGATACTGAGGCACCCAGTACCACTTGCCCAGGAAGACGTGCACGGTGGCGTACAGGACCCAGATGGTCAGCAGCGTGGCCGTGATGCGCGGTGCCCGCCACCACGGATCCTTCCGCAGCGTCCGCTCTGAGATCTGCGCGCGGGTCTTGGCCGGCGCTACCGATGCCTGCGTCATTGTCAGACGTCTCCGCCCTGGAAGGTCGCGGTTTACCTGAGTCCGCGCTGGCCGGGGCGCGGCGCGCCGGCGGCCGCGGTGAACGCGAACAAAACCTTAATCCCTTGAATATCACTTGGCGGGCACGCCGGGAGCCTCTGGGCATGTGACTCTCGCAACAGTGCCGGTACAATGCGTTCCCCTAGGGGCGGGCCTCGCCCAGCGCGGCCCGCAGGAAGTCGACCTGGAGCAGCAGCAGGTTCTCGGCCACGTCCTGCACCGAGGCCATGTGGGTCACCCCGGTCAGCGGCAGCACGGCGTGCGGCCGGCCCGCGGCCAGCAGCGCCGAGGACAGCCGCAGCGAGTGGGCCACCACCACGTTGTCGTCGGCCAGCCCGTGGATGAGCATCAGCGGCCGGGTCAGCGCGGCCGCCCCGGCCAGCAGGGAGGACTGCTCGTAGGCGGCCGGGTGCTCCCGGGGGTGGCCCAGATAGCGCTCGGTGTAGTGGGTGTCATACAGCTGCCAGTCGGTCACCGGAGCGCCGGCCACCGCCGCGTGGAACACGTCCGGCCGCCGCAGCACGGCCAGCGCGGCCAGGTACCCGCCGAACGACCAGCCCCGGATGCCGACCCGGCTCAGGTCCAGGTCGCCGTGCCGCGCGGCCGCCGCGTGCAGCGCCTCGACCTGGTCCTCCAGCACCGGGCCGGCCAGGTCGCCGGCCACCGCCCGGTCCCAGGCCGGCCCCTTGCCGGGGGTGCCCCGGCCGTCCGCGATCACCACCGCGAAGCCCTGGTCGGCCAGCCACTGCGGGGTCAGGTAGGCATCCCGGGCGGCCACCACGCGCTGGCCGTGCGGCCCGCCGTACGGGTCGCACAGCACCGGGAGCTTCCCGGAGCCCGGCTGGTGCCAGGACGGCAGCACCACCGCGGTGGGGATGCCCCGCGTCCCGCCGGCCCGCAGTACCGGCGCCGGCGCGGGCAGGACCGGGACCTGCGCCAGCGAGGCGATCCGCGCCCGCCGGCCGCCGGCGCCGGTGACGGTGATCTCCCGGCCGCCGCGGTCCAGGCCCCGGCTGACCACCAGCGTGGTCCCGCCGGCCCGCTGCCCGCCGTGCGCGCCCGGTCCCAGCGGAAGCTCGGCCAGCCCGTCCGGCCCGGCCAGCCACAGGCCGATGTGGGCCGGGTCGTCTCCCGACGCCGAGAACAGCACGCTGTCGCCGTCCACGCTGAGCACGTCCCGCACCTGCAGCCCGGCCGGGGTGACCGGCGCGGCCGCCCCGATCTCGTCCGGGCCGGCCAGCAGCAGCCGCCGGGCGCCCTCGGCGTCGGCGGTCCAGGCGATCGCGCCGCCCGCCGTCCAGGCCGGGCACGCCCGGCACCACGTCGGTCCAGTCCGGGTCGGTGTCGGCCCGCAGCACGGCGCGTCGCCCCGGTCGCCGGGTCGGCCGCCAGCAGCCGGATCTCCCGCTGGTCCCGGCTCTGCACCACCAGCAGCGGCGGGCGCAGCCTCTCCCAGCAGGCGGTGACCAGGTAGGGGAACGCCATCCGGTCCCAGCCCACCTGCGTCCGCCGGCCGTCCAGCCCGATGATCTCGACGGTGACCTCCGCGTTGGCCGTGCCCGCCGCCGGGTAGCGCACCTCGCGGGCCGGGGCCGCCGGATTGGCCGGGTCGGCGATGTGCCAGCGCTGCACCGGGGTCTCATCCACCCGGGCGGCCAGCAGGGCCGAGCCGTCCGGCGCCCACCAGAAGCCGCGGGTCCGGCCCATCTCCTCGGCGGCGATGAACTCGGCCAGGCCGAACGAGACGCCCGGCGCGCCGTCCGGGCCGGCCACCGCCCGGTCGGTGCCGTCCGGCGACGTCGATGACCCGCAGGTCGCCGTCGCAGGCGTAGGCCACCCGGGTTCCGGCCGGGTCGGGCCGCGGGTCGGCGGCCGGGGTGGCGACCGGAAGCTCGGTGATCCCTGTGCTGTCTGGTGTCGGCCCGTCCAGCCGGGCCAGGTACACGCGCCCGGCCACGGCGAACGCGGCCACCGTGGCGGCCGCGTCGGTAGCGTAGGCGGTGATCCCGGTGGCCCGCTCGCGGACCCGCTCCCGGCGGGCCTTCTCCCGCTCGTCGTCGGTCCCGCCGAAGCTGCCCAGCCGGGCCGGGTCGGCGATCAGCCGCTCGGTGCCGTCGCCCACGTCCAGCGCCCACAGCGAGGTGACCGGGTCGGTACCGCCGGCCGAGCGCAGGAACGTTACCGTGGCCCCGTCGGGCGCGATCTGGAAGGACCGGGGCGCGCCCAGCGAGAAGTCCCGGGTCCGGGCCTGCTGCCGGGGGAAAGAGTCAGCCATGCCCCAAGATCCTGCCAGCCGGCGGTTGCTGCTGGTACACGCCCACCCGGACGACGAGACGCTGGAGACCGGGGCCACCATGGCCCGCTACGCCGCCGAGGGCGCCGGCGTCACCCTGGTCACCTGCACGCTGGGGGAACTGGGCGAGGTCATCCCGGCCGGGCTGGCGCACCTGGAGGAGGCCCGGGAGGGCGGGCTGGGCCGGTACCGCATCGGCGAGCTGGCCGCCGCCTGCGCGGCGCTGGGCGTGCGCGACCACCGGTTCCTGGGCGGTCCCGGCCGCTGGCACGACTCGGGAATGATGGGCCTGCCGTCCAACGACCGGCCCGACTGCTTCTGGCGGGCCGACCCCGGCCAGGCCGCGGCGGCCCTGCTGGACATCATCCGCGAGGTCCGTCCCCAGGTCATGGTCACCTACGACGCGCGCGGCTACTACGGCCACCCCGACCACATCCAGGCCCACCGGGTCGCCTGGCGGGCCTTCACGCAGGCCAGCGGCGTGGTCGGCAAGTTCTACGCCACCGCCATGCCGCTGTCGGTCCTGGCCCGGGCCATCAGGCTGGACGCCGCCGTGCTCGCGACCACGGGCTTCACCGCCGTGGAGTCCGTGGCCGACCTGCCGTTCGGCGTGCCCGATGACCAGGTGAGTACCGAGATCGACGCGGGCGGCTGGCTGGACGCCAAGCTGGCCGCGATGCGCGCGCACGCCACCCAGATCAGCGTGGACGGGCCGTTCTACGCCCTGTCGGACGGGATCGGGCAGCGGGCACTGGGCACCGAGTACTACACGCTGCTGTCGCCGGCGCCCGGCGGGACGGACCGGGAGACCGACTTGTTCGCCGGCATTGGCTAGCCTGCGTTCGTGACGAATAAGCCCCGGCCGGGCGCCACCGGCGTCAGTGCCTACGTCATGCTGTTCCTGCTCGGCGCGCTTGAGGCGCTGATCGGCTGCTTCCAGTACAGCCGCGGCCCGGTGCCGCTGGCCGCCATCGGCTTCGACGCTGCTCATCCTGGCCACCTGCGTGCTGGCCGCCTGGGGCATGCAGGCCGCGCTGGGCGGACTGGCGGCCGGCGGGGGCTGGCTGCTGGCCGCCTTCGTGCTGGCCTCGGGCACCGGTGGCGGCAGCGTGCTGGTCACCGCCACCACCGCCGGGAAGTGGTTCCTGTTCGGCGGGTCGGCCTGCGCCGCGGGCGGCTGCCTGGTGGCCTACGTGCGCTGGTCCAGGCTGGCCCGGGCCGCCCGCCGGCATTAGGAGAACGCTGCCACCGCCTCGACCTGGTCGAGCGCCCAGTCCAGCTCGTCCTCGGTGATGACCAGCGGCGGGGCCAGGCGGATCGTGGAGCCGTGGGTGTCCTTGGCCAGCACGCCGCGCTCGGCCAGCCGCTCGCACGCCTCCCGGCCGGACAGCCCGGCGAACTCCACCCCGGCCCACAGGCCGCGGCCGCGCACGGCGCGGATCGCGGTCGGCGGCAGCGCGGACAGCCGGTCCAGCATGTGCGCGCCGAGCCGGGCCGACCGCTCCTGGAACTCCCCGGTCCCCAGCATCGCGATGACCTCCCGGCCCACCGCGCAGGCCAGCGGGTTCCCGCCGAACGTGGAGCCGTGCTGGCCGGGCCGGAACACGCCCAGCACCGCGGCGTCGGCCACCACCGCCGAGACCGGGACGATGCCGCCGCCCAGGGCCTTGCCCAGCACGTACACGTCGGGCACCACGCCATCGTGCTGGCAGGCGAACGTGGCCCCGGTCCGGCCCAGCCCGGACTGGATCTCATCGGCGATCATCAGGGCGCCGTGCTCCGAGCAGATCTCGCGCACCCCCGGCAGGAACCCCGGCGGCGGGATGATCACGCCCGCCTCGCCCTGGATCGGCTCGACCAGGACGCCTACCACGTTGCGGTCCATCGCCGCGCGCAGCGCGGCCAGGTCGCCGTAGGGCACGATCCGGAAACCGGGGGTGTACGGGCCGTAGGACGCCCGGGCGTCCGGATCGGTGGAGAAGCTCATGATCGTGGTCGTCCGGCCGTGGAAGTTGCCGTCGAACACGACGATGACCGCCTCGCCGTCGGGCACGCCCTTGACCTCGTAGCCCCACTTGCGGGCGGTCTTGATGGCGGTCTCCACCGCCTCCGCGCCGGTGTTCATCGGCAGCACCATGTCCAGCCCGGCCAGCGCGGCCAGCTCAGCGCAGAACGGCCCGAACTGGTCATGCTCGAACGCCCGGCTGACCAGCGTGACCCGCTCGAGCTGGCGCTGCGCCGCGGCCACCAGGCGCGGGTGGCGGTGGCCGAAGTTGATGGCCGAGTAGGCGGCCAGCAGGTCCAGGTACCGCCGCCCCTCCACGTCGGTGACCCAGGCCCCCTCGCCCTCGGAGATCACCACCGGGAGCGGGTGGTAGTTGTGCGCGCTGTGCGCCGCGGCCTGCGCCCGCAGCCGCGCGGCGGTGGATGTCTCCGCAGCCACCGTGCCCGTGGTCAGCTCCGCCGTCATCTCCGCTGCCTCCCTCGCTACCCGTGTCACGGCCTGATCTCCAGCGTGCAGCACTTGGGGCCGCCGCCCGCCTTGCGCAGTTCCGACAGGTCCACCGGGACCGGCTCGAACCCGGCCGCCGCCAGCTTCGTGGCCAGCCCGGTGGCCTGCTCGGGCAGCACCACGTGACGCCCGTCGCTGACCGCGTTCAGCCCCAGCACCTCGGCGTCCTCGTCCTTGGCCTCGATCAGCTCGGCGAAGTGCGAGTCCAGCGCGGCCTTCCCGGCCTCGTCGAACGCCGCCGGGTAGTAGGCCGCCGTGTCGCCGTCCAGCACCGCCAGCGCCGTGTCCAGGTGGTAGAACCGCGGGTCGACCAGCCGCAGGCTGATCACCGGCAGCCCGGCCATCCGGCCTGCCTCGGCCGCGGCGGCCGGGTCGCTGCGGAACCCGTGCCCGGCCAGGATCGCCTGCCCGGCCACGACCAGGTCGCCCTCGCCCTCGTTCACCGCCACCGGCGTGATCACCCGGTAGCCGTGCTCCGCGAACCAGTCCCGGTAGGCGCCCGCCTCGGCCGCCCGCTGCGGGTAGCGGAACCGGGCGGCGAGCGCCTGGCCGCCGATCACGCAGCCGCCGTTGGCCGCGAACACCATGTCCGGCAGCCCCGGAACCGGATCGATCACGTGGACGGTATGACCCAGCCCGGTGAACGTCGCGCGCAGCCGCTCCCACTGGGCCAGCGCCCGGCCGGCGTCAGCCGGCTGATCGGGGTGCATCCAGGGGTTGATGGCGTACTCCACCGCGAAGTGCCGCGGCGGGCACATGAGGTAGGTCCGGGCGCGCGCCGTGCGTCCAATAGTCCAGGTCGCGGTCATCTGGCTCCGATCGGGACTAATCCAGCCTGACGATCTTGTGTTAGTCCAGGGTAGGAGCGGGGGAATGCAAAGAGCAGGGGCTAGACGTGCGCATAAGCGTTGATCTGTTGCGTAATTTCGTTCCGGACAACCGGTCCGTTGCGTGCATGAGGCGGCCTACCGCAACGGGGTGACCCGCGAACCGGGTGATTTACCGGCCAACCTCGCGGGCCAGGTCAAGCCCGAGCAACTGGTCCAGGTGGGCAGCCGTCTCGAACTTCGCGCCGGGCGCCACGTCGCCGGCCCCGGCCAGGTCGCGCAGCGCCGTCAGCGCGGCCGGACCGTCCAGGTCGTCGGCCAGTGCGCCGGTCACCCGCTCTTCGTGGGCAGCCGACATCCGCTGGCTGGGATGGGTGGCCCAGTCCGCGACCTGCCGCCGCCACCCGGCCAGCGTGCGCCCCGCCTCCTCCAGTGCCGCGCCGGTCAGCACCGCCGCCTCGCGGTACGGGCACTCCAGCAGCACCAGGCGCAGCGCGAGCGGATCGTCCAGCCCCAGGTCCGCCAGGCGCGGGCCGGCCGTGGACTCGTGATCGGCCAGTCGGGTGCCGCCGGGACGGATCCACAGGCCGCCGTTCGCGGCGTTCCCGCCGACCTGGATGTCGGGATCGCCCCCGCCCGGGTGCTCCTCGGCAGGCGGGCGCAGGCCGAGCGCCATGCAGTCGCCCCCGTAGGCACCGCCACCGGCGGTAACGACGCCCGCGGCAGTGCCGGTGGCAGCAGGACCGGCCTCGGTCTGCCACGCCAGCCGGACCACGAGCCGGCGCATCTCAGCCAGGCGGCGGATCAGGTCGGCAGCCAGCAGGACCCGCAGGTCGGCCAGGCCCGGCCCGGAGGGCTCCAGCCCGGCCACCGACAGCAGCAGCAGTCGGCGGGCCGGCTCGACCGGCGTCACCTGCCCGGTCCGGGCGTCATAAAGCCGCATCACCCTGCCAGCGTAGGGCCTCGGCTAGGCCAGCGCGGCCAGGCGCTTGGCCGCGGCGTCGACCCGCTCGTCGGTGGCGGTGAGCGCGACGCGGATGTGGCCGGCGCCGTCCGGTCCGTAGAAGTCACCGGGGGCGACCAGGATGCCGGCCTCGGCCAGTGCCGCGACGCTGGCCCGGCCGTCGCGGCCGGGGTGGGCGGCCCACAGGTACAGGCCCGCCTCGGAGTGGGTGACCTGCCAGCCCGCCGCCTCCAGCGCGGGCCGCAGGCGGGCACGGCGGGCGGCGTACGCCGCCCGCTGCCGCTCGGCGTGGGCGTCGTCCCGCAGGGCCGCGGTCATGGCCGCCTGGACGGGACCGGGAACGATCATGCCGGCGTGCTTGCGAACCTCCAGCAGGGCCGTGACCAGGGCCGGGTCGCCGGTGACGAAGCCGGCCCGGTAGCCGGCCAGGTTCGATCGCTTGGACAGCGAGTGGACCGCCAGCAGGCCGTCGTGCGAGCCGCCGGATACCTCCGGGTGCAGCACCGACAGCGGCTGGACCTCCCAGCCCAGGCCGATGTAGCACTCGTCGGAGGCCAGCACCGCGCCGTGCCCGCGGACCCGGCTGACCGCGTCTCGCAGGGCGCCGGGCGACATGACCTGGCCGGTCGGGTTGGCCGGGGAGTTCAGCCACTCCAGCCGGGGCCGCTGGGCCGGTCCCAGGGCGGCCGCCGCCCCGGCCCGGACCGGCCGGGCGCCGGCCAGCCGGGCGCCCACGTCGTACGTCGGGTAGGCCAGGTCGGGGTGCACCACGATGTCGCCCGGGCCGCAGCCGAGCAGCGTGGGCAGCCACGCCACCAGTTCCTTGGTGCCGATGACCGGCAGGACCGCGTCGGGGCTGACGGTCACGCCGTGGCGGCGGGCCAGCCAGCCCGCCGCCGCCTCCCGCAGCGCGGGCGTGCCGTAGGTCGCCGGGTAGCCGGGCGAGTCCGCGCCCGCGGCCAGGGCGTCCTGAATGAGCTGGGGGACCGGGTCCACCGGCGTGCCCACCGACAGGTCAACGATCCCGCCGGCGTGCGCGCGGGCACGCCGCGTCGCCTCCGCCAGGGTGTCCCAGGGGAACTCGGGCAGCGCGCGGCCGGCAGGCGCGGCCCCCGTGCTCAGTTCTCGGTCTCCTGCGGCGGCAGCGCGGCCACGATCGGGTGGTCAGCGGGGATCTTGCCGGTCTTGGACGCGCCGCCCGGCGAGCCGAGCTCGCTGAAGAACTCGACGTTGGCCTTGTAGTAGTCCTTCCACTGCTCCGGTACGTCGTCCTCGTAGAAGATCGCCTCAACCGGGCAGACGGGCTCGCAGGCGCCGCAGTCCACGCACTCATCGGGGTGGATATAGAGCATCCGCTCGCCCTCGTAGATGCAGTCGACGGGGCATTCCTCGATGCACGACTTGTCGAGCACATCGACGCAAGGCTGCGCGATGATGTACGTCACGTCCGAGCTCCTGTTCCACTGGCCCCGCGCGGGCCCGTCGGGATCGCAGATTATCAGCCGAACACCACGGTAGCGGGGGGTGCCTGGCCCGTCCCGTCTGGCACCTTAGTCCAGCCGCTGGCGCCGTGTCCGGTCAGCCACTGATAGCCCTGGTAGCTGATCTGCGCGATGCCGTACGAGCCGGCGTGCGAGACCAGCCAGGCGGCCACCGCCCAGCCCCCGGCGGACCCGCTGACCTGCACCCGGACCGACGCGGCGTCCTTGGCCGACGTCGGCGCGGCCTGGGTCCGCAGCGGCCCGAACGCCCGGGCCAGCGCCGGCGGGCGGCGGTCAGCCGAGGACGGCCGGGGGTGCCGGGGTACCAGCACCACACCGCGTGCGGCACCTGGCCGGTGAACGCCCGGGCCAGCCGGGAGGCGACCGTCGCGTACTGGTTATAGGCGAAGCCGTCCGCGCTGTGCTGGACCGCCTGGGCGGCCTGGTACACGGGCAGGCCCTGGTAGCCGGGCACCCGGCTGAGCGCGGCGAAGAACTTGGTGGTGGCGTAGATCGGGTCGATCAGGTGGCTGGCCGGTCCCCAGCCCTCGGACGGGCGCTGCTGGAACACGCCCACCGAGTCCAGGTCGCCGGATCGCAGGTTGGTCAGCTTGGACTCCTGCAGCGCGGTGGCGTACGCGATGGCGACGGCGCGCGGCGGCAGCGCCTGGCGCTGGGCCACCCCGGCGATGACCGCCGCGATCTGGGCCTGGCCCACCTCCAGGGACACCGGCTGGCCCGTCCCGCCGGTATCGCACGAGGCCGGCTCCAGCACCGGCACCGAGTGCCGCAGCGCGATGTACCCGCCGACGGTCAGCAGCAGGGCGAGCACCATCGTGGCCCGGGTGACGCGCTTGAACCCGCGGGTCATGGCGCGGCCAGCCGGCATGGCGGCAGACTGGCAGGCGGCCCGGGGCGGCCAGTCGGGGGGCTGGTGCGCACAGACAGAAGCTACCTGCTGCGTGGGGCGGCCTGGTTCGGCCGCGCGGATCCGGGTGGCCCGATCATGCCGCTACGTTATGGGCATGAGCGGCCACACCGAGCCGCGCCGCCGGCTGCGCCGCCAGGGCCCTGCCACGCTGCGCGGGGAGCACATCCCGAGCACCACCACCGATCAGCGGCTGCTGGACTGGCGCGGCGCCGGCGACTGGGTGCATACCGACCCGTGGCGGGTGCTGCGGATCCAGGCCGAGTTCGTCGAGGGCTTCGGCCTGCTGGCCGAGCTGGGCCGGGCGGTGGCGGTGTTCGGGTCGGCCCGCACCGCCGCCGGGCAGCGATTGACTACGAGCGCGGCCGGGAGATCGGCGCCGGGCTGGCGACGGCCGGCTACGCGGTGATCACCGGCGGCGGCCCCGGCGTCATGGAGGCGGCCAACCGGGGCGCCGCCGAGGCCGGCGGCGTCTCCGTCGGCCTGGGCATCGAGCTGTCCGGTCGAGCAGGGCCTGAACGACTGGGTCGAGGTGGGCCTGGAGTTCCGCTACTTCTTCGTCCGCAAGACGATGTTCGTCAAGTACGCCCAGGCGTTCGTGGTGCTGCCGGGCGGCTTCGGGACGCTGGACGAGCTGTTCGAGGCGATCACGCTGGTGCAGACCGGCAAGATCACCAAGTTCCCGATCGTGCTGGTCGGCAGCGCGCTACTGGTCGGGCCTGCTGTCCTGGATCAACGGCACGCTGCGTGGCGGGCGGCATGATCTGCGCCGGCCGACCCCGGCCTGCTGCACCTGGCCGACGACCCGGCCGAGGTCATCGAGATCATCACCGACGCGCACCACCAGGCCGACGCCGTCGGGCGCCTGCCCGCCCAGACCGACCTGACCTGACGCGGGGCCGCGCCGGGCCCGGGCGGCCCGCGACTGTCGGCCGGGCATGGCACGATGGCCGTATGCCCGTGGTACTGGTGCTGGCGGCCGATCGCGATCCTGGGCGGCGTCGTCGTGGTGGCCATGGGGCGGGGCGGCGAGCTGACGCTTCTCACTGGCCGGACTCGCCGCCGCTATGGCCGGGAGGTCACGACGACCGCCGAGCTGGCGCGGTTCCGGCCGCCGGCCGCGTTCCTCGGCTACAGCGCTCAGGCCACGGACGAGGCGCTGCAGCGGATCGCCCGGGCCATGGCGGAGCGCGACGCCGAGCTGGCCGGCTGCGCCGCGAGGTCGCCGTGGCCTGCGGCGAGCCGCCCAGGCGCACCGGCAGGCTGGATGCCGACCAGCGCGCGCGCGGGGAGCAGCTGGCGGGCGCCGCGCGTGACCGGGCTACGGTGGACCGGGCGACCCGGGAGCCGGGCCGAGCCGGGGCCGGACGGGCGGCTGCGCTGCCCGTGGGCGCTGGGCACCGCGGACTACCTGGCCTACCACGATGAGGAGTGGGGCCGCCCGGTGCGCGATGACCGGGGCCTGTTCGAGCGGCTGTGCCTGGAGGCGTTCCAGTCCGGGCTGTCCTGGCTGACGATCTTGCGCAAGCGGGAGAACTTCCGGGCCGCGTTCGCGCGGCTTCGACATGGCGGCGGTGGCCGCGTTCGGCCCCGATGACGTGGCCCGGCTGCTGGCCGACGCCGGGCATCGTCCGGAACCGGGCCAAGATCGAGGCGGCCATCGCCAACGCCGGGCCGCGCTCGACCTGCCGGACGGGCTGGCCGCCCTGGTCTGGCAGTACGCCGAGCGCCGGCCGCCCGGCGCCGCGGACCCTGGCCGACGTGCCCGCCGTCCACCCCGGCCGCCAAGGCCCTGTCGGCCGACCTGCGCCGCCACGGCTTCCGCTTCACCGGCCCGGTGACCGCCTACGCCACCATGCAGGCATGCGGCCTGGTCAACGACCACCTGGCCGACTGCTTCTGCCGCTAGCCTGCCCCAGGATTCGGACGCGCCTGGCCCGCGCGTCGATTTCGGTCGCGCCGGAATTGACAAGAATTAGGTGCATGAGACCGGCAGTAGGCGGTAACGCTCGTTCCGCCTGAAGGGCTACGATATGTACACCCGGCGGGGGAATTTGGGGCACGCCGGGTCGCATTCCGCATCGGGGCTCACACCGGCGCAGGTACGCCTGGCTCGCTCACATCCCCCCGAGGCGGCGCTGGCCTGCCTGAGACGCGCAGGTCCGGCATGGAATCCGGGCCGCGGACACTGGCCCGGAGAGAGGGCCCGGACCGTTTCATGACTCTGCCTTCTGTGACCCTGCCATGACCGAGGATGAGCGTCATCCCCGTCGGGGTGGACCCGACGCGGCCCAGCCCGGCCCGGCTGTACGACTACTACCTGGGCGGTACCCACAACTTCGAGGTCGACCGGCAGGCCGCCGAGCAGGGCATCCGGCAGTTCCTCGACATCGGCCCGGGGTTGGCCCGCCAGAGCAATACTCACCAGGCCGTGCACAACGCGCTGCCCGGACGCCCGGGTGGTGTACGTGGACGTGGACCCGATCGTCGCCGCCTACGCCGCCGGGCTGCTGGCCGGTGACGGCAGCACCGCGCTGGTCACCGCCGACCTGCGCGACCCGCCAGGAGGTGCTGACGGCCCTCGCGAACTCGCGGCGGCTGATCGACTTACAGCCAGCCCGTCTACGCCCGGGCCAGCAGCGACATCCACCCCCGCACCGCCGCCGAGTTCACCCGGTTCTTCGCCGGGCTGGACATGGTCGCGCCGCAGCCCGGAGCCGAGCCCGGCATCACCTACGTGGGCCTGTGGGGCGCCGAGGACCTCCGGGCGGCCGACAGCGACGGATCCCGTGCCGCCTACTGCGGGGTGGCCCGGAAGCCCGGGACGGAGGCGGGATGACCAAGCCGACGGTCGAGAGCCTGGGCATCGACGTGGCCGCCCAGGACTGGCAGCGCTCGGGAACCGGGGACGGGTCGATCGAGATCGCCATGGTCGGGGCCGTCGGCGACGGCAGGCGCGCAGTGGGTGCTGATGCGGGTGGCCGGCGACGCTGACCAGCGGGTCCTGGTCTATGACCGGAACGAGTGGGAGTGCTTCCTGGACGGCGTCCGGGCCGGCGAGTTCGACCCGGCGGAGTTCGGCACGGCTGTGGGCTGAAGGCGGAATTATGGGGCTCACCAGGCCCGACGCATCGTTGCCAGACCGTTGCTGTACGGCGGCGGGAATGGTGACGATAATGTTTGTGAATCACAACTTAAGTACCGCTATGCTAAATATCTGGTCCCGTCAAGGAGGCAATCGCCGATGAGCGACGATGCCTACGGGGCAACCGCCGCGAAACGGCGGCTGTCCGTTCGCCTCACCCAGCTGAGGCAAGCGTCCGGGCACACCGCTAACCACGTGTGTGACCTGCTGGACTGGGGCCGGGGCAAGGTTGGCCGGTTCGAGGCCAACCAGTGGAAGCGGCCCGAGATGAGCGACATCCGGGACCTGCTGCGGGTCTACGGGGTCGGGCCGGACGTGGCTCAGGAGCTCGAGCATGCTGGCCGCCCAGGCCCGGGCGCGGCCGTGGTGGCGGGACTACGCCGACGTGTTCGAGAACGAGTTCCCCGGCTTCGAGAACGACGCGGTCCAGATCCGGACGTTCATGCCGCTGGTGCTGCCGGGGCTGCTGCAGACCCGCGAGTACATGGAGGTCGTGCTGCGCGCGGGCTCCCGGCCGCCGACCTTCGTGCGCCGGGCCAGCGAGGCCCGGCAGCGGCGGCAGGAGATCCTGGACCGCCCCGGCGACACCGCGCCGGTGCTCAAGGCCGTGATCACCGAGGCGTCGCTGATGTACCGGTGGGGCTCGAACGGCGACCGGCGCGAGCAGATCGAGCACCTGGCTCAGGTCAGCCGCAAGCCGAACGTCGACCTGCGCATCCAGCGGTTCGCCGACGGCCCGCCCACCGGCATGCACTCCATGGTCAACATCTTCGACCTGCCCGACGAGTCGCGGCTGGTCTACCTGGAGACCGATGTGGCCATCCACGAGGTGAGCAAGCGAGAGGAGGTCGACAGCTACCTCCAGGGCTTCAGCCGCGCTCAGGACGCGGCCCTGGAGCCAGGCGACACCACGGCGTACCTCAAGTACCTAGCCGAACAACTGGAGTGATGATGATCGACCTGTCTCAAGCAGCCTGGCGGAAGGCCCGCGCGAGCTCCATGAACGGGGGCTGCGTCGAGATCGCGGCCAACCTGCCCGGCGTGGTGGCCGTCCGCGACAGTAAGCGCCCCGAGGGCGGGGCGCACGTGGTCGGGCCGGAGGCGTTCGCGGCGTTCCTGGCCGACGCCCGCGGCCGGCCGCTTCGACCTCGGCCGCCGGCCGCTGAAGCTCTAACAGGCGGCAAAGAATCCCCCGGGCTGTCCCCCCGGGGGATTCTTCTTGCACAGCGCCTGTCTCAAGGGCCGCGGTAGCGCCCGGATACCGTCCGGCGCCACCGCGTAGGCGACTGTACCTGCGCGTTTCGCCGCCCTGGCTACGGCCTGCCCGAGGTTCTGCCGTGGCCGCCCGGCTACGGTTGGCTTACCCTGGCCGCCGCCGGGCGGCCGCTGGCGCGCCAATCGGGGGACCATTGGGCGTGAATTTTCGGGGAGTTTCCGCCGATCCCATTGCGTGAGTTTGCACAAGACTCATAATCTGTGCTTCACAGATGCTTTACTCGGGAAGTCGGAGGAGCATGCTCCCGTCGCCTGCCGATAGCGGCCGTGGTCGCGGCGGACCCGCCCCGTCCGCGGCCGATTCGGGCTGCTGGCGGCACCGGTGGCCGAGGCGTTCGACCTCTCCCGCCCGCCCGTCCCCGGCTCCAGGACGCCTCCGTCCGGCTGGGCGGCTGCTTCGTCCGGCCGCTCCCGCTGGACCGCACCTGCTCCTCGGCCGCCCGGCAGCTTCTTCCGCGAGGCCGTGGCCAGCCTGGCCCTGCCCGGCGACCTGGTGCACGACGGCATCACCATGGCCAGCGAGCTGGCCGCCAACACCCTGCACGCCCAGGGCAACGTCGAGTTCAGCGGCAACAAGCAGCGGGCCGTCAGCGGCATCCCCGAGTTCTGGCTGTACCTGCGCGGCCGAGGCGCGCGCACCGAGGTCGTCTGCAAGATCTTCGACTCCGAGCCGGGCTGGTCCGTGGACGCCCTGGAGCAGCCCGGCAAGGCCCCGCTGGAGCAGGTCGGCGGGCGCGGGCTGCAGGTGGTCGCGGCACTGTCGGCGGGCCAGTGGGGCGGGCACCCGACGCGCGGGCGGCTCGGCGCCTGGAAGGTGGCGGGCAAGGCCGTCTGGTTCGCGCTGCGCGTGCCGCCCGCGGCCGAGACCGCCCGGTACGGCCGCCGCGAGCTCAGCCCCGAGCAGGCGGTCGACGAGCTGGAGGTGATGCTGGCCGACCGCGGGCTGGGCGGCCGGATCGTCCGCGCCGACGAGCCGTCGGGCACATCTCGGTGCTGTCGGTCAGCCGCCACCTGACGGTCTGGCGGCACGGCACGACCCTGTCCTGGCGCGCGCACGAGGGCGCGTACCGGCAGATGCACGTGACCGACCTGGTCGACGTGGCCGAGCAGATCGTCTGCGCGCACGAGGAAGCCGCCTCGCCGACCCGGCGTCGTCGTCTAGCCCCGGTCAGTCTAGCTCCGGGGTCGGGTCAGCCGGCTCAGCGGCCCTCGTAGACCGGGCTTCTCCTTGCGCAGGAACGCCTGCGTGGCCGCCCGGTGGTCGCGGGTCTGGCCGAGTCTGCTCCTGCAGGTCGGCCTCCTTGGCCAGCGTCTCGGGCAGCCCGTGCTGGCCGCGTAGGCCAGGCTCTCCTTGATCGCGGCGTAGGCCAGGGTCGGCCCGGCCGCCAGCCGGGCCGCGAGCGCCGCCGCCGCGCCGGGCAGTTCCTCGTCGGCGACCACCGAGGTCAGCAGGCCCAGGCTCAGCGCGCGGGCCGCGTCGACCGGCTCGGCCAGCATCAGCAGCTCGGCCGCCCGGGCCGGGCCGACCAGGCGCTGGCAGCGTCCAGGAGGCGCCCGAGTCGGCGGCCAGGCCGACCCGGGCGAAGGCCATCAGCAGGCTGGCCCGCCGGGCCGCGATCCGGAAGTCGCAGGCGAAGGCCAGCGCGGCCCCGGCGCCGGCGGCCACGCCGGGCAGCGCGGCGATCACCGGCTTGGGCATGCCGGTGATGGTCATCGATCATCGGGTTGTAGTGCTCGCGGACCGTGCTCAGCGGACGCGCCGCGCCGCGTCCAGCAGCTCGGCGTGCTCGCGCAGGTCCTGGCCCGCGCAGAACGCCTCGCCAGCCCCGGTCAGGATCACCGCCCGGATCCCGGCGTCGGCGCTGCAGTCCCGCAGCGCCTCCAGCAGGCCGACCTTGGTCTCGGCGGTCAGCGCGTTCCGGGCCGCCGGGCGGTTGATCGTGATGGTCGCCACCGCGCCGTCTCGCTGGCGCAGCACGCTGTCGGTCATGGTTGCTCCTCGCGGACCGGGGCACAGCCCGGGCAGGCCCAGCTCGGGTGTCGGCGGCAGCGGCCGGAACGCTGATCGTTACCACGCACCGCCGCAACTGAAGGATAATAGAGGTACTGATCGAGATGCTTGTGGCTGGCCGGTCCCGTCAGGCACCATCGCTGCGGTGTGCTGCGCCTCAGCGAGGGTGCCGTGCGGCCCCGAGAGCAGGGAAGGGGATGCAGCATGGCGGCGATGAAGCCGCGGACAGGTGACGGTCCGCTTGAGGTCACCAAGGAGGGCCGCGGCATCGTGATGCGCGTTCCGCTGGAAGGCGGTGGCCGCCTGGTGGTGGAGCTGACGCCCGACGAGGCCAGTGCCCTCAGCGACGCGCTGAAGTCCGCTGTCGGCTGACCGTTGCCGATCACCACTGACGTCGCCGCCCTGCCCGGCGCCAGCCAGCGGCCGCTTGGTGCCTACCTCGCCGTCGCTGGCCAGCGGCGCGGCCGGCCCGCCGGACCTCTGGCCGTGCCGGTGGAGCCCGGCGACCCGACCCGGCCCGGCGACCTGGCCCACGCCGGCGACCCGGAGCTGGACGAGCTGCTGCCCGTTCGGCAGCGCTGCCGACCATCGCGGCCTGCCGGCTGACCGGCCAGGCGGGCGAGACCGCCGAGACCCTGGCCACGGCTAGCCGGGCAGCCGGTCAGCGTGCTGCTGGTCGGCGTCGGCGACCGCTCGCCCCGCGCCCTGCGCCGGGCCGGCGCCGAGCTGGGCCGCCGCATCGTCGACGGCGCGGACCGCCGCCACCAGCATCGTCGCCGCCGAGGCGGCGGACGGCGTGCCGCCTTCGCCGAGGGCGTCCTGCTCGGCGGCTACCATTCGACTGCAAGTCCGGCGCGCCCGGCCCGCTCGGGACTGGCCCGGCTGCTGGTCGGTGCAGCTCGGTCCGGCACCGGCGACTGGCCCGAGGCGCTGCGCCAGGCGGCGGTCACGGCCGGCGCGGTGGCGCTGGCCCGCGACCTGGCCAACACGCCATCGGCGGTCAAGTGCCCGCAGTGGCTGGCCGCCGAGGCGGTCCGGGCCGCTGCCGAGCACGGCGTGCGAGCCCGCGTCTGGTCACCCGATGAGCTGGCCGGGGCCGGGTTCGGCGGCATCCTGGCGGTCGGCTCGGGTTCGGCCCGCCCGCCCCGGCTGATCGAGCTGAGCTATGAGCCGGACCAGCCCGCCGGCGACGTCCCCATTCGTCCTGGTCGGCAAGGGCATCACCTTCGACAGCGGCGGCCTGTCGCTGAAGCCCAACGACGAACATGATGGCCATGAAGACCGACATGGCGGGCGGCGCGGTGGTCATCGCGGTGCTGTCGGCCCTGGGCCGGCTGGGTGCCTCCGGACGGGTCACCGGGCTGGTGGCGGCGGCCGAGAACATGCCGTCCGGATCGGCCTACCGGCCCGGCGACGTGATCACCCAGTACGGCGGGAGCACGGTCGAGGTGCTGAACACCGACGCCGAGGGACGGCTGGTGCTGGCCGACGCGATGGCCTACGCGGCGGCCCGGCTGCGGCCCGACCGGCTGATCGACGTCGCCACGCTCACCGGCGCGGCCCGGATCGGCCTGGGCACCACGCACGCCGCGCTGTACGCCACCGACGATGACCTGGCCGCCGCGCTGACCGCGGCCGGGCGAGGCCAGCGGCGACCGGGTGTGGCGGATGCCGCTGGAGGACGGCTACGCGGCCGCGCTGGAGTCCGACGTCGCCGACCTGTGCCATGTCGTCCCGCGACAACTGCCCGGCGGGCTCGATCACCGCCGCGCTGTTCCTGCGCGAGTTCGCCGCCGGCCTGCCGTGGGCGCACCTGGACATCGCCGGTACCGGGCGGTCGGCCGAGGCGTCCGGCGAGCTGTCCAAGGGCGCCACCGGGTTCGGCGTCCGGCTGCTGCTCCGGCTGCTGGCCGGCTAGCCGGCCTGGCAGCCGTCCCGCTGGACGGCGGCCAGCAGGCCGTTGCCGATCGGCAGCAGCAGCGGCACCAGGCGCTCATCGGCGCGGACCAGCTCGCGCAGCTCGCCGGTGGCCAGCGCTGTCGTCGGGGCCGTGACCGGAGCCCAGCGCGTCGTCGAAGGCCACGATCCCGCCGGGCCGCAGCAGCCGCAGCGCGGCGGTCAGGTAGTCCGGGTACTCCTGCGGGTCGGCGTCGCAGAACACCATGTCGTAGGCGCCGTCGGCGAGCCGGGGCAGGACCTCCAGCGCCAGTCCGCCGATCAGGCGGTACCGGCTGGCCGGGAAGCCCGCCGCCAGGAACGCCGAGCCGGGCCAGGCGCTGGTGCTCGGGCTCGACGTCGACCGTGGTCAGCACCGCGCCGGGCCGCATGCCGCGCAGCAGCCAGATGCCGGAGGTACCGCAGCCGGTGCCGATCTCCACCACCGCGCGCGCGCCGGATGCGGCGGCGATAAACCGCAGCGCCCCGCCGGTGACCGCGGCGACCGGAGCCGCGCCGCCGACCTCGGCCGCGTTGCGCCGGGTAGCGACCAGCACCTCGTCCTCGGGCAGGAACTGATCGACGTAGGCCGGGGTGACGTCTGCGGTCGAGATGACTGCCTCCCTGCTTGTGCGCTGCGCTTGCTGCGGCAGCCTAGCGGCAGCCTGGCCGCGCCGGGAACCAGCCGGGTAACCTCGCCCGTTGAGCCTGATGCGCGCGCGGACGGGCAGGCCGGCGATAACGGCCGCGTAGAACACCAGTCGGCGGATGGAAGCATGCGCTCACGGCGGCGTTGCAGGCTGAGGGAGCGGGCGAAGGGAGCAACAGTGGACCAAGCCGGAGCGCCGGAGCACGACGAGCCTCGTCGCTGCCGAGTGGACGCCTCCGACCTGGGAGGACGTCGTCCGCGACCACTCGGCGCGGGTCTACCGGCTGGCCTACCGGCTCACTGGCAACACGCACGACGCCGAGGACCTGACGCAGGAGGTCTTCGTCCGCGTGTTCCGCTCCCTGGCCACCTACTCGCCGGGCACCTTCGAGGGCTGGCTGCACCGGATCACCACCAACTTGTTCCTGGACATGGCGCGGCGGCGGCAGCGGATCCGGTTCGAGGGCCTGGGCGAGGAGACGGCCCGGCATCGGCGGGGCCGAGCCCACCCCGGCGCAGGCGTTCGACGACCGGCACCTCGACGGCGACGTCCAGGCCGCGCTGAAGGCCCTGCCGCCGGAGTACCGCGCCGCGGTCATCCTGTGCGACATCGAGGGCCTGTCCTACGAGGAGATCGCCGACACGCTGGGCATTAAGCTCGGAACCGTGCGGAGCAGGATTCACCGCGGCCGGGCCCAGCTGCGCGAGGCCCTGGAGCACCGGCGCCCCCGGCGCCTGGCGGCTCCCGCGTCGGTCGCCCCCGCACCGGTGGGCGCGGCGCGCATCGGTGCCGACCTGCCGCTGCCGCAGGGAGGGCAGCCATGACCCACCTAGGACAGCGCCTGTCCGCGCTGATCGACGGCGAGCTGGACAGCGAGGACCGCGACCGGGTCCTCGTCCACCTGGCCAAGTGCGAGCCGTGCCGGGCCGAGGCGGTAGCCCTGCGGACCCTCAAGCGGCGGATGAACGCGCTGGGCAGCCGAGCCCGAGGACAACTCGGCCCTGACCGGCAGGCTGATGGAACTGGCCGGCCTGGCGGCCAGCCTGGATGGCGGGATGTCGCCGTGGCCGGGCGTTCCCGGCCACGAGCAGGCGATGCGGCTGGGCGGCCAGGGGCGGCTGGCCCGAGGCCCGGCCCGCCTGGTACGTGCTCGGCGGCGCGGTCACCGTGTTCCTGGCCGGCCTCGGCACGGCGGCGTTCATGGCGGGCGGCAGCCCGCAGGCGCCCGAGCCGGAGCCCCGGGTGACCCCGGCGGTCGACGTGTTCATGTTCCAGCATGAGCTGGTAACCGGCGAGGTCCCGGTCGCGCCCGGCGCCCGGGGCCGGGTACCGCCCGCAGCGGTCCGTGACCGGCTGGCCGCGACCCGCCCGGAGCATGGCCAGCCTGTCGGTGGTGATCGGCCTGCTCGGGGCCTGCGCCGTCCTGGCCGTACTCGTCGACCTGCCCGCTCGTGCCCCGGCCAGCACCCGGGGCACGGCCGCCGCCCGGCAGCGCCGGCTGGCTCAGGACCTGGCCCCGGCCGCTCCCGCTACCCCGGCGTCCAGCGCGGGCCTGCGGCTGATGCGGGCGGCGGCCGACGCCTGCCGGTCCGTCGCCTTCCACGGCACCCAGGTCACCGCCCGGTGGGGAGCGGCCGGCCACAGCACCGCGGTGGTCCAGGTCTGGCATCAGCCCGGCGGCGCGTCTGCTCGGCCGCCGCTTCGCCGACACCGACGCCCGGCCCGGCACGGTGGCCGACCAGGCCGAGATCATGACCGTCACCGCGCCGCTGCTGGCCCTGATGCGGCAGAACTACGTGATCACCTACGTCGGGCCCGGCTCCGCCGACGGGCGCCGCGCCCAGGTCATCGCGGTGCGCCGCCGGGGCGGCGGCCTGGCTGCCCGGTACTGGCTCGATGACGCCACCGGGCTGCCGCTGCGCCGCCAGCTGTTCGATACCCGCGCCCGGCTGTTCAGCGATGACGCCTTCACCGCGCTCAGCCTCGGGCCCGGCCAGCCGGCGCCTGCCGGCCCCGGGCGCCCAGCTGTGGGCCGGCCAGCTCAGCGCGGCCGAGCGGGCCGCCCTGCGGGCCAGCGGCTGGCCGCTGCCCCGGGCCATCGCCGGCGGCATGGCCCTGTTCCAGGCCACCCGGACGGCCACCAAGACCGGCCCGGTCATCGAGCTGTCCTATTCCGACGGCCTGTCGGTGGTGTCGGTGTTCCTGCAGCGGGGCCAGCTTCCGGCCCGGATGCCGGGCTGGCGGGTGATCTCCGCCCCGCGGGCGGCGAGCTCTACGCCCTGGATCCCGATGACCAGAGCCTGGCCTGGTCGGCCGGCGGCTACGTGGTCACGATCATCTCCGACGCCCCGGCCGCCGCCGTGGACCGGACGGTCACCAGCCTGCCGCACGCCAGCCCGCCGGACTTCTGGGACCGGATCGGCCGCGGCATCCGCCGGATCGCCTCCTGGGCCGACCCGCTGCCCTGAGCGGGCCCGGCACGGCGCCGCGGC
The DNA here is from genome assembly GCA_963731085.1 of uncultured Actinomycetota bacterium. Lineage (GTDB taxonomy): Bacteria > Actinomycetota > Actinomycetes > Streptosporangiales > Streptosporangiaceae > DASUBV01. The sequence continues at coordinate 293,538 of CAVSUF010000009.1, read as the reverse complement.
GCGGCGCAAACCGCCCACCTGATCATGCCTACTCCTGCCCGGACAAGGGCAGGAATGTACCTGCGATGGGACAGGGGGCAGGCCGGGTCTGGGGGAGGACACGCGATGTCGCAGGGGGCTTGGCAGTCACGCGCGGGCCGACCGCCCCCGCCCGGGCCAGGACCCGGCCAGGGCCGGCCGGACGGCGGGGACCCGGACGGCGGGAATCCGGACGGCGGGGATCCCGGCCACCGGGATCCCGGACCACCGACCCCGACGCGCGGTCCCCGACGCGCTGGTCGCGGAGCCCGACTACGAGCTTCCGCCCGACCCGTTCCGCCCCGACGACCCCGCCCGCCCCGGTGCCCGGACGTCCCGGGCCGCCCGGACACGCCGGGCGGCTGCCGCGCTGGGTCTCCGACGGGCGGCGCCTGGCCGGCGTGATCGCCGCCATCGCGCTGGCGGCGGCCCTGACCGGCGGGCTGCTCGGCGGGTACGTCGTGACCCGCGCGCAGAACGTCGGCACCTCGCCCGGCTACAGCCTCGGGCCGGTGCCGCGGACCGTCCCGCAGCGACTGGCCGGGTCGGTGGCCGCGGTGGCCGCCCGGGTGCTGCCGTCCGTGGTCATGATCCGCGTCAACGGCCCGGCCGGGACCGGCTCGGGCTTCGTCATCCGCGGCGGCTACATCGTCACCGACAACCACGTCGTCACCCTGGACGGGACCGCCCGCAGCGCCCGGATCCAGGTCGTCCTGGCCGATGGCCGGACCATGGCGGCCCGGCTGGTCGGCCGGGACACCTACTCCGACATCGCGGTGATCAAGCCGGCCGGCCCGGTCAGCCTGCCGCCGCTGGCGCTGGGCAACTCGGCCAGCCTGACGGTGGGTGACCCGGTGATCGCGTTCGGCGCGCCCCTCGGCCTGTCCGGCACGGTGACCAGCGGCATCGTCAGCGCGCTGAACCGGCCGGTGCAGCCCGGCGCGGGCAACGGCCCGGCCGCGCCGCAGGTGTTCCTGGACGCCATCCAGACCGACGCCCCGATCAACCCGGGCAACTCGGGCGGCCCGCTGGTCGGCCGGGACGGCCAGGTCATCGGCGTGAACGCGGCGTTCGACACGCTGGGCGGCAACATGATCACCGGCCAGGGCGGAAGCATCGGGCTGGGTTTCGCCATCCCGGTCAACGAGGTCCGGCGGGTCGCCACCGAGATCATCCAGACCGGGCACGCCACGCATGCCGTCCTCGGCGCCCTGCTCAACCTGCAGTTCAGCGGGCCGGGCGCGCAGATCGCGGTGACCCCGGCGGCGGGCGCGGGGCCGCCGGTGGCGCCGGGCGGGCCAGCCGCCCAGGCCGGCCTGCGGGCCGGCGACGTTATCGTCAGCTTCGCCGGCCAGCCGGTGACCAGCGCCCAGACCCTGCTGGACGCCATCCGGGCGCAGGCCCCCGGCGCGCTGGTGCACCGTGACCTACCTGCAGGGCGGCCAGGCCCGCCAGGCCATCCTGCGGCTCGGCTCGGCGCGGTCTAGCGGGAAGTTTGGCCAAACCGGGTCAAAGGCTATTCCGAATGGCATATGGCGTCGGGGTTACAGGTCCCTCGCGGACGGTTTACCCTGGGGTCAGCGGTCCGGCAGGCTCATGCCGGACGATAGCCAGCTGGAGACCCGGTGTTCGACTTGTCGTTCCTCAAGATCGCGGTGCTGGCCGTCATCGCGCTCGTCGTCTTCGGGCCGGATCAGCTCCCGAAGATGGCGACCCAGGCCGGCCGTGCCCTGCGTGACTTCCGCCGGATGGCCGAGTCGGCCCGGGCCGACCTGCAGCAGCACCTGCCGGACGAGTTCCGCGAACTCGACATCAACGACCTGAACCCCAAGTACTTCGTGCGCAAGCACCTGCTGGACGAGGTCAGCAACGTCACCTCCGCCGCCGCGGCGCCGGTCACCGCGGGCGCCATCACGGTCCCGACCGGAGCCGAGGCCGTCGCGGCGGCCTCCGCCGCCGCGCCTCCCGCGGCCTCCGCTACGGCGGCGGGCATCGGGACCGCCTCGGCGGCCCCGTCCGGCCCCCTGACCTCCGGCGAGAACCCGCCCTGGGACGACGAGGCCACCTGAGCCGAAGGCCTGCCTGAGCCCGCTGCGGGCCGCCTGGGCCTTAGACCGGCGTCAGGCCGAGCTGGCGCCCGGCCAGGCTGCGCGACCGCCCCGCCAGCTGCTCGGCGATCTTCCGCAGTTCCGTGCGCGGCGGGCGAGTCCGGCGCGGCGACCACGACCGGGACGCCGGCGTCGCCCGCCTCGCGCAGCCGGGTGTCGATCGGGATCTCGCCCAGCAGCGGCACCGGCGCGCCGGTCAGCCGGGTCAGCGTGTCGGCCACCGCCTGGCCGCCGCCCGCGCCGAACACCTCGACCCGCTCGCCGCAGTGCGGGCAGGGCAGGTACGACATGTTCTCGATCACGCCGACGACCCGCTGATGCAGCTGCGCGGCCAGCGCCCCGGCTCGCTCCGCCACCTCCGACGAGGCCAGCTGCGGGGTGGTGACCACGATCAGCTCCGAGCCGGGCACCAGGTGCGCGGCCGAGATCGCCACGTCGCCGGTGCCGGGCGGCAGGTCCATCAGCAGCACGTCCAGGTCGCCCCAGAACACGTCGGCCAGGAACTGCTGCAGCAGCCGGTGCAGGATCGGCCCGCGCAGCGGCAGCGGCTCGTTGCCCTTCTTGAGCATCCCGCTGGAGATGGCCCGCACGCCGTGCGCGGTGGGCGGCATGATCATCTGCTCGACCTGGGTCGGCCGGGCCGTCACGCCCAGCATGCGCGGCACCGAGTGCCCGTAGATGTCGGCGTCCAGCAGGCCCGACCTTCAGGCCCGCCGCGGCCAGCGCGACGGCCAGGTTGACCGTGACCGACGACTTGCCGACCCCGCCCTTGCCGCTGGCGATCGCGTACACCTTGGTCAGCGATCCCGGCTTGGCGAACGGGATCTCCCGCTCGGCCTTGCCGCTCGCCCCGCGCAGCCGCTGCTGCAGTTCCCGGCGCTGTTCCTCGCTCATCACGTCCAGCTCGACGCTGACCTGGCGAACCCCCGGCAGCGGCTGACCGCGGCGGTCACGTCCCGGTTGATGGTGTCGCGCAGCGGGCAGCCGGCCACCGTCAGCCAGATGCCGATCCGTACCGTCCCGTCCGGGTCGACCTGAACGTCCTTGACCATCCCGAGTTCGGTGATGGGCCGGTGGATCTCCGGGTCGTTGACGCCTGCGAGCGCCTGGGTGACCTGCTCGACCGAGGGCGGCGCGCCAGTAGGGGGGCATGCTGCTGTGCTACGTGCCCGCCATCGTAGGAGACTGGCGCGGCAGCGTAGGCTCCGGGCGTGAGCGCACGACCCGCCCGTGCCCGGCGGACCTGCCTGGCCGTCCCCGGCAGCAGCCCGCGATTCCTGGCCAAGGCCCGGGAGCTCCCGGTGGACGAGGTCTTCCTGGACCTCGAGGACGCCGTCGCCCCGGCCCAGAAGGCGGCCGCCCGGATGGCCGTGGCGGCGGCCCTGCGGCGACGGCGACGTGGGGCCGCCGGGTCCGCGCCGTCCGGGTCAACGATGTCACCACCGCCTGGGCCTACCGGGACGTGATCGACGTGGTCGAGCAGGCCGGGACCAGCCTGGACGTCATCGTGCTGCCCAAGGTCACCGGCCCCGACGACGTCCGCTGGCTGGACCTGCTGCTCAGCCAGGTCGAGGCGGCGATGGGCTACCCGGCCGGGCGGATCGGCATCGAGGCGCAGATCGAGGACGCCGCGCGGGCTGGCCGAGGTGGACGCCATCGCGGCCGCCTCGCCCCGGCTGGAGGCGCTGGTCTTCGGCCCGGCCGACTTCATGGCCAGCCTGGGGATGCGGTCCCTGGAGATCGGCGCAGCAGCCTGCCGGGTACCGGGGCGGCGACGCGTTCCACTACGCCCACCTGCGCATCCTGGTCGCCGCCCGGGCCTGCGGCCTGCAGGCCGTGGACGGGCCGTACGCCGCCATCGGCGACACCGACGGACTGCGGGCCAGCGCCGCCAGCGTCGCGGCCCTGGGCTATGACGGGAAGTGGGTGCTGCACCCCGGCCAGGTCGACATCGTCAACGCCGAGTTCTCCCCGGCCCAGGACGACTACGACCGGGCCGAGCTGATGCTGGCGGCCTACGCGTACTACACCGGCGGCGGCCGGGGCGCGGCCATGCTCGACGGCGAGATGATCGACGAGGCGTCCCGCAAGCTGGCCCTGGTCGCGGCCGCCCGGGGCCGCGCGGCCGGGCTGGCCCGCACCCGCCCGTTCACCCCGCCGGACTGAGAGCACCCCCCACGACCACAGCACCTCGACCAGGCCGCTGGTCAGTTCCCCGGCGGCGGCCATCGCCTCGGCGCGGGCGGGCGTGACCCAGCGGGCGTCGGCCGCGTCATCGCCGGCCGCCAGCGTGCCCCCGGTCACCACGGCCGCGTAGTCCCGGATGTCCAGGACCGCGCCGGCCAGGCCCGGCCGCCGGGCCGTGCCGATCAGCGCACCGCAGGTCACCACCAGGCCCGTTTCCTCGGCCACCTCCCGGACGACCGCCTGCTGGTCGGTCTCGCCCGGCTCGATCCGGCCGCCCGGCAGTGACCACAGCCCGGCGCCGGGCGGGTTGCGCCGCCGGATCAGCAGCAGCCGTCCGGTCGCGTCCCGGATCACCGCCCCGGCGCAGGGGACGACGGTGCCGGGCTCGTCCGGCGGGGATTCCGCGCTGTTCATGGTCATCGTTTACCGCATGCGCCCGCCGAGCGGGTAACCCGGCTAGTGTTCGGCCCGTGGTAAGTAGATACCGTGGGACATAACGCCGGTAGCGGGCCGCCACTGCGGGCCGATCTGCACAGCCACAGCAGCGTCTCGGACGGCACGACGCCGCCCGCCGACGTGATGGCCCGGGCGGCGGCGGCCGGCCTGAACGTGATCGCGCTGACCGACCACGACACCGTCGCCGGGCACCCCGAGGCCGCCGCCGCCCTCCCGCGCGGCCTGACCCTGCTGCCCGGCATGGAACTGTCCTGCCGGCTTTCCGGGCACAGCGTGCACGTGCTGGCCTACCTGTTCGACCCGCGCGACCCGGAGCTGGCCGGCGAGCTGGCGGTCATCCGGGACAGCCGGGTCAGCCGGGCCCAGGAAATGGTCCGGCGGCTGGGCGAGCTGGGCGTGCCGGTGACCTGGGACCAGGTGCAGGCCATCGCGGGCAGCGGGGTGGTCGGCCGGCCGCATATCGCCCGGGCGCTGGCCGCGGCCGGGGTGGTGGCCACCCCGGCCGACGCGTTCAGCCCTGAGTGGATCGGCCCCGGCGGACGGGTCTACGTGACCCGCTACGCGCTGGACCCGATCCGGGCCGTGACGCTGATCGGCGCGGCGGGCGGCGTCAGCGTGCTGGCCCACCCGCGCGGCTACGGCCGCGGCTGGCAGATCCCCGATGACGTCATCGGGGAGCTGGCCGGCGGCCGGGCTGACCGGGATCGAGGTCAACCACCCGCAGCAGGACGAGGCGGCCCGGGCCGCGCTGAGCGCCCTGGCCGCATCGCTGGGCCTGGTTCCCTCGGGCGGCAGCGACGACCACGGCGAGCTGACCGGATTCCGGATCGGGACCGAAACCGCCCCGCAGGGCAGCTACCAGCGGCTGATCGAGCAGGCCACCGGCGGCGTGCCGGTCATGGCCGGAGACGCCTGGCCGGGCTAGCCCCGCGGCGGCGCGGCCCGGACTATCGTCTGGCACGGAACTATCGTCGTGCACACAGTTAGCGAAGCGCGGCTACCGGCCGCAGGCGGCCAGGAGGGCAGTACCAACGATGGAAGCGCGGATTGAGGGCGTTACCGGTCACGCCAACGCCTGGATCGTCGGGGACGACGACGAGGTCATCGTCATCGACCCCGGCACCGACGCGGGCCAGGTGCTGGCCGCCGTCGGCGAGCGGGAGATCCTGGCCGTCATCTGCACCCACGGGCACGCCGCCCACTGCCAGGCCGCGCCGGAGGTGGCCGAGCGGGACGAGTCGCCGGTGGCCGCGCACGCCGCCGAGCGGGTCACCTGGCGCGCCGTGCACAGCGACGACCCGGACATCGAGGTGGAGGACGGCGGCCGCTTTGAGGTGGCCGGGGTCCGGCTGGAGGTCTTCCACGCGCCGGGCCACAGCCCCGGCTCGATCTGCCTGTACTGCGAGGAGCTTGACGCGGTGTTCACCGGCGACGTGCTCGGCGCGGCCGGCCCGGTGCCGCACGAGGACGAGTTCCCCGACTTCCCCCGCCAGCTCAGCTCGATCGGCGAGAAGCTGCTCACGCTGCCCCCCGCCACCCGGGTGCTGCCCGGCCACGGACCTGAGCTGACCATCGGCGACGCCGACAAGAGCTTCGACACCTGGGCCGCGGCCGGCCCGGTCGGCCTGCTGGCGGCGGGCCAGGACGCCGGCGGCGCGGTCAGCTAGCCACGGCGACGGGTGAGGCGGCGACACGAGAGACGGCGGCGCTATGGAGGCTGGCCCGGCCGGGCAGCTTGGCTTTGAGGGCATGCCCCGGCGGCTGTACCCGTGCACGCCGACCCGGCTGACCACCTGGCTGGACTGCCCGCGCCGGTACCGGATGACCTACCTGGACCGGCCGCCGCCGCCCAAGGGCGCGCCGTGGGCGCACAACAGCGTCGGCGCCAGCGTGCACAACGCGCTGGCCGGGCTGGTGGCGGCTGCCTCGCCGAGTCCCGCACCGTGGCCGCCGCCGGGGACCTGCTGGAGCGCGGCTGGATGACCGACGGGTTTCGCCGACGACGCCCAGCTAGCCGCCCAGCGGCGGCGCTGGCGCGGCCTGGTCGAGTCCTACGTGGCGGGCCTGGACCCGGCCCGCGAGCCGCTGGGCGTCGAGCGGACCGTGGCCACCCGGACCGACCTGATCGCCGTGTCGGGCCGGATCGACCGGCTCGATGACCGGCCCGCCGCCGGGCCGGACGAGCCGGGCGGCCTGGTCGTGGTCGACTACAAGACCGGCCGGCACCTGCTGACCGTCGACGACGCCCGGTCCTCGCTGCCGCTGGCGCTGTACGCGCTGGCCGCGGCCCGGGTGATGCGCCGGCCCTGCCGCCGGGTGGAACTGCACCACCTGCCCACCGGCCGGGTGCTGGCCTGGGAGCACAGCCCGGAGGGGCTGGCCCGCCAGCTGGACCGGGCGCAGGACATCGCGGCCGAGTGCGCGGCGGCCGACGAGCGGTACCGCGGCCCGGAGGCCGGACCGGAGACCGCGGCGACGCCACGTTCCCGGCCCGGACCGGCCCGCGCTGCGGCTGGTGCGACTTCCGGGCAGCAGCTGCCCCGAGGGCAGCGCCGCGACCGCCGGGCGGCGGCCCTGGGACGGCCTGGACGACGGCCGGCCGGCGATCGCCGACCCGGAGTAGGGGCCGGCCGGGTGCTACCCGGCCGGGGGCGGGGCCGGGCGGCGGCGCTCGGCGGCGTTCCAGAACGTGGTCAGCGCCCGGGCGGTGGTTTCCGGGGCCTCCACGGCGGGGGAGTGCGCGGCGCCGGGGATGCAGGCGCACTCGGCGCGCAGCCGCCGGGCCATCCGCCGCTGCACCGCGGGCGGCCAGGCGTCATCGTCCTCGCCGTAGATGACCAGCGCGGGCAGCGCCGCCGCCGGGCTGGAGGGCCGGGTCAGCGCGGCTAGCTCGTCGGTGCGATCCGGGCAGGTCAGCAGGTACCGGGCCATCGCGATCAGGCTGATCGGGCAGGTCATATGGGTGCGTTCACACAAGAACGCGATGATCTGCTCGTCGGTCCCGTCCAGCCGGGCCTGGGGCTCCAGGCGGTCGCGCCAGATCTGGGCCACGAGCGCGCTCAGCTGGCCCCGGTCATCGGCGCGGCGGCCCGCGTGCGGGTCGAGCACGGCCAGCACGCCGCGCAGGGCCGCCGCCCGCTCCCCGGCGATGGCTCCCGGCCCGGAGCCGAGCAGCGTCAGCGACAGCACCCGCCCGCCGGACGCGGCCGCGCCGGCCTGCGCGGCGGCCAGTGCGGCGTGCCGGGCGATCAGCCCGCCCATGGAGTGCCCGACCAGGTGCACCCCGCCGGCCGCGCCGCCCGCCCGGCCCGGTTCCGGCGCCAGCGGCCTCCCGGCTCACCGCGGCGGCCACCGCCAGGACGTCGGCGGCCAGCTCACCGGGGTCATAGCCGTCCCGGCCGTCGGCGTGCGGGCTCTGGTACTGCCCGCGCAGGTCCATCGCGACCACCGTGCGGTCGGCCGCCGCCAGCGGCTCCAGCACGGGCAGGAAGTCTTCCTTGCTGCCGGTGTAGCCGGGTATCAGCAGGGCCGGGCGGCGCTCGCACACGCCGTGGCCGGGCTGCGCCTCCAGGACCGCGAAGTCGCCGCGATCGGTCGGCACAGTCACCGACCGGACCCGGTGTGGCATCTCAAGGGACCTGGGGGTGCTCACGTGGCGGCAGCCTATCGACGATCCCGCAGGAACCTCTCGCGTACCTACCCAGAATCCCCTACGGCCCGCCGACATGCCAGGCGTCTCAGCGCCGGGCTAGCTGTCGGCCTCGGCGCGGGTGCCTGGCTGGCCGCCGTGCCCCGGCCGGCGCTGGCGGCGGCGCTTGCGGGCCGCCCCGGCCCGCGGCGGCGTCCGGGCCGGCGCGACCCCGGCGGGTCGGCGGGCGGGCGCTGCGCGGCGTTCGCCGCCGGTGCCGCGCCGTCCTCCGGGCCGCCCGGGCTGACCTGCACGCCCGCCCGGGTCCGGCGGCGCACCCGCGCCCGGCGCGGGCCGGGCTCGCGGGCCGCCGGATCGGACCCGCCCGCGCCGCGGCGGTCGCCCCGGCTGGGCGGGCCGCCCCGGGACCGCTTCTTGCCCGTCTCGCCGATGTCCTCGAGCTGCTCGGCCTCCAGGCCCGCCCGCTCCCGCTGCGCGGCGGGCAGCGTCCCGGTCGTCCCGGCCGGGATCTGCAGGTCGCTGAACAGGTGCGGGGAGGTGGAGTAGGTCTCCAGCGGCTCGGGGTGACCGAGGTTCAGTGTCTCGTTGATGAGCTTCCAGCGCGGCATGTCGTTCCAGTCCACGAACGTGACCGCCACGCCGGCCCGGCCCGCCCGGCCGGTGCGGCCGATCCGGTGCAGGTACGCCTTCTCGTCTTCCGGGCACTCGTAGTTGACCACGTGGGTCACGTCGTCCACGTCCAGCCCGCGGGCGGCCACGTCGGTGGCCACCAGGACGTCCACCTTGCCCGCCCGGAAGGCCCGCATGGCCCGCTCGCGCTGGCCCTGGCCGAGGTCGCCGTGCACCGCGCCGGCCGCGAACCCGCGGGTGGTCAGCGCTCTGGAGACCTGGTCGGCCGACCGCTTGGTCCGGCAGAACACGATGGTCAGGCCGCGGCCCTCGGCCTGCAGGACCCGGGCCAGCACCTCGATCTTGTCCATCTGGTGCGCCCGGAAGACGTGCTGCTCGGTGCTGGGCACGTGGGCGGGCTCGTCGTGCTGCTCGGCCCGGATGTGGATCGGGCGGCTCAGGTGGCGCCGGGCCAGGGTGACGATCTCGCCCGGCATCGTGGCCGAGAACAGCATGGTCTGGCGGTCGCGGGGGGTCAGGCTGAGGATCTTCTCCACGTCCGGCAGGAAGCCGAGGTCCAGCATCTTGTCGGCCTCGTCCAGGACGAGCGCGTGCACCTGGCCCAGGTGCAGGTGGCCCTGCCGGACCAGGTCCAGCAGCCGGCCGGGCGTCCCGACGACGATGTCGACCGTTGGCCAGGGCCTCGATCTGGGGCTCGTAGGCCCGGCCGCCGTACAGCACGACGACGCTGGGCGCCCATCCGGCTCCCGGCCATCTCCAGGTCCTGGGCCACCTGGAAGGCCAGTTCCCGGGTCGGCACGACGACCAGGGCGCGGGGCGAGGCGCCTTCCCGCCGCCGGGCATGTCGTCCAGCCGCTGCAGGATCGGCACGCCGAAGGCCAGCGTCTTGCCGGTGCCGGTCCGGGCCTGGCCGATCAGGTCGTGGCCGCCCAGCGCGATCGGGCAGCGTCAGGGCCTGGATCGGGAAGGCGGTGGTGATGCCCTCGGCCTCCAGCGCGGCGCAGATCGGCTCGGCGATGCCGAAGTCGCGGAACGTCTTCTCGGGGATCGCGTCAGGAGCGGGCGGGGCCAGCGTCGCGCTGACCGGGCTCGGGACGAGCTCGGGGATCGCGGCCTGCGGCTCGGCGCCGGGGCCGATGGCCTCCGGCTCGTCCTGCATGGCTGCTGTGTATGTGGTCAGGGCTGCCGCCTCCATTATTGGCCGGGCCCGCGGCACTGTCGGCCTGCTGCGTACCCCCGGCTGGGCATGTGGCTCCTCCGGTGCGGCACCGGCGTCGCGCCCCGAAAACCGGCAGCAGACACCGTGCGCTCACGGAGAAGATGAGGGCGCATCGTTGGCTGCGCGAAACCCGCGCGGAGCCTCGGCCGCGCCTTAACTGGTCTAACACGATCGGGGGGTCACCACATTCCTGCTGTGGATCGCGCCACATTCTACCAAGCCGCGGCGCCCGGCCTGGTATCGCGTCCGGGCGGCGCGTCCCGGCCCGGTGACCTGCGCTGTACGCTGCGCTGGTGACCGGACCCGCCGCCGAGCCCGCGGCCCCGGCCGAGGGGGTGCTCGACCTGCTCGGCCTGGTGGCCTATGCCCAGCTAGTCGCGTTCTTCCGGCTCACCGACGACGCCGCGCTGGCCGTCGCGCTGGCCGACAAGGCGGCGCTGGCCGAGATGGCGGCGGCCGAGTTCGGGCACTTCCAGCTGCTGCGGCGGCGGATCGAGGAACTGAGCGCCGACCCGTGGGCGGTGATGGCCCCGTTCGTGCCGGCGGTGGACGCCTTCCACGCCCGGACCGCGCCCGCCGACTGGCTGGAGGGCCTGGTCAAGGCCTACGTCGGGGACGGCCTCGCGGCCGACTTCTACCGTGCCGTGGCCGCCTTGCTGGACGCGCCGACCCAGGCGCTGGTGCTGGAGGTGCTGGCCGACACCGGGCACGCGGAGTTCGTCATCGAGCGGGTCCGGGCCGCCATCGCCGCCGACCCGCGGGTGGCGGGCCGCCTGGCGCTGTGGGCGCGCCGGCTGGTCGGCGAGGCGTTCGGGCAGGCCCAGCGGGTGGCCGCCGAGCACGAGCCCCTGGCCCGGCTGCTGGCCGACGACTCGCGCCACCAGCTCGGCGACGTCGGCCGCCTGTTCGCCCGCCTGACCGACGCCCACGCCGAGCGGATGGCGGCCCTCGGCCTGAACCCCTAGGGGAAGGAACGCGGCGGGCACCGGACCCTAGCTCGCCGCCTTGGCCCGGAACGCGCCGCCTTCCAGGGACACGGAGGATCCATGACGACGAGCAGCCCGGCGGCGACCTGAGCCTGGCCGCCGCGCGGGACTCCCGAGCCCTGGCGGGACTGGTGGGACGCCGGCGCTGGCCGACCCGGCCCTGGTCGGCCCGGTGGCGGAGCGAGAACTCCGCCGAGCGTCAGGTGTACTGGCCGAAGCCGACCCGCCGGGAGCTGCCGACGCCGATCTCGAGGTAGGCGATCTTGTCGGCCGGCACCAGCACCTTGCCGCCCTTCTCGTCCCGCAGCACCAGCACGGTGCCGTCGGAGACGGCGGTGCTGAGCGCTTCCTCCACCTCCTCGGCCGTGTCGGCCGACTCCAGCACGATCTCCCGCGGCACGGACTGAATCCCGATCTTGATTTCCACGGCTCTCCCGTCGGATGGTGCCGATGCCGATGAGGCTGTTAGCCCTGGCCGCTGGGCGGCCAGCCGCTGATGCCGCGCCAGGCCAGCCGGGCGATGAGCTGCTCGGCCTCCTCCTGGGGGATGGCCTGGTCCATGGTGGTGAGCCAGTACCGGGCGGTGACCTGCGCCATGCCGACCAGCGCCATGCCCAGCAGGTGGGCCTCGCTCTCGCCCAGCCCGGCGCCCTCGTGGATGAACTGGCTGACCAGGTCGGCGATGTCCTGCATGGCGTGGCCCAGCCGCTCCCGGACGGCGGGCTCGTTGCTCAGGTCGGACTCGAACACCAGCCGGAACGCCTCGCCGCCGCTGGCCACGTAGCGGAAGAACGCCCGGAACGTGGCCGTCACCCGCTGCTTGTTGTCCTCAGTCGAGATCAGCGCCTCGCTCAGCGCCTGGTGCAGGTCGGCCACGCTCTCGTCCAGCAGGGCCACGTACAGCTCCAGCTTGCCGGGGAAGTGCTGGTAGAGCACCGGCTTGCTCACGCCGGCCCGCTCGGCGATCTCGTCCATGGCGGCGGCGTGGTATCCCTGGGCGACGAACACGTCGCGGGCCGCGCCCAGCAGCTGCCGTCGTCGCGCGGGGCGCGGCAACCGGGTACTGGCCGGCCTGGCCTGCGGCGTTGCGGTCACTGTGGTCTCCGAGGTGAGTGGTGTGGCTAGCTCTCCGTTGTCCTGACCCTTGTGCTCATCCTACGGCCGGTCGTTAGCGGTTTCGGGTCAGCGATACTCATCTCCGTCATCGGTTCCCAGGTCGCGAGCCTGCTCGGCGGCGTCGGCGGCGTCGGCTTCCAGCGGCACCACGGCCGGGGTGCTGTCATCCGCGTCGGCGTCGTCGGCATCCGCGGGTACCGCCGTGGCCTGCTGCTCGGCGGCGTCCGCCTCCGGGGCCTCCAGGCTGTCATCGGTCACGTCCCGCCTCCTCGCTGTCATGAACTCGGGCGCCGGCAGTTACCCGCCTTATAGAGTTCTACCGCTCGACGCGGAAGTAAGAATCCGGCTCAGCGGCGAATCAGCGCGGCGATTACCCTGATCGGTATATTGCCGAACCGGAAAATCCGGACAACACTGTTATGGGGGACCCGGCCGGGGGCAGCCTAGTCGGCAGCCGGGTAAGGAGATGCCATGCGCAGCATGTGGAAGGGTGCCATCTCCTTCGGGCTCGTCATGATCCCGGTGAAACTCTACGCCGCGACCGAGCAGAAGGACATTGCCTTCCGCCAGGTTCACCGGGAAGACGGCGGCCGCATCCGGTTCCGCCGGGTGTGCTCCCTGGACGGCGAGGAAGTGCCCTACGAGGACGTGGCCAAGGGCTACGAGCTGCCCGGCGGCGAGATGGTCGTGCTGACCGATGACGACATGGCCGACCTGCCCCTGGCCAGCAGCAAGAGCATCGAGGTCATGCACTTCACCCCGGCTGACCAGCTGGATCCGATCCTGCTCAACCGCAGCTACTACGTCGAGCCCGAGGCCGCCGGCGTGCGGGCCTACGCCCTGCTGCGCGATGCCCTCGAGCGGTCCGGGCGGGTGGCCATCGCCCAGGTGGCGCTGCGCCAGCGGGAGTCCCTGGCCACGCTGCGGACCCGCGACGGGGTGCTGGTGCTGGAGACCCTGCTGTGGCCCGACGAGGTGCGGGCGGCCGAGTTCGGGTTCCTGGACGAGGACGTCGAGGTGCGCTCCCAGGAACTGCGGATGGCCACGTCCCTGATCGACTCCATGACCGTCGACTTCGATCCCGGCGAGTACCACGACCGGTACCGCGAGGCCCTGGCCGAACTGGTCCAGGCCAAGACCGAGGGCCGCGAGGTGGTCCAGCCCGGCGCGGCCGCGGCGCCGGCCGCCACCACCAGCCTGGCCGACGCGCTGCGGGCCAGCCTGGCCGCCGCCCGCGGGGAGCAGCCGGGTGATGAAGACTCCCCTGAAGAGGGGGAACGAACGGCACCCGCCCGCACCCGCTCCAAGGCCCGGGAGTCGGGCGACGCGGCCAAGGACGACGAGAAGCCGGCCGCCCCGCGCCGCACCCGGCGCCGTGCCAGCTAACCACGGGGCCAGCTAACCACGGGGCCAGCTAACCACGGGGCCAGCTAGCTCGCGCTAACCCGCCTGGTTCCAGCCAGACATGTCGTGTTCAGGCGAAGTTCGCCGGAGAGTACAGTCACCCTATGGGTGACCAGATGTCCGCCGGTCAGGTCCCGGGGGTCCCGTCGGCCGGGCTGCCCGCCGGGCCGGTGCCGGCCTGGCCCGGCGAGTTCGTAACGCTCGGCATCGGTGACGTCTTTGTCCGGTCGGCCGGCCCGGAGGCGGGCCGTCGGGCGGGCCAGGAGACCGGCGCCGCGACCGTCGAGCCGGCGGTGTTCGTGCACGGCCTGGGCGGTTCCTCGCGGAACTGGACCGACCTGATGGACCTGCTCAGCCACCCCGGCGCCGAGCCCAGTGACCCGCTCCTGGCCGGCGACGCCCCGGACCTGCCGGGCTTCGGCTTCTCCCCCCCGTCGGCCAGCGGCGACTACTCGCTCGGCGCCCGGGCGGCGGCCGTGATCGCCCTGATCGACAAGCGCGGCAACTGGCCCGTGCACCTGGTCGGCAACTCGCTCGGCGGCGCGATCGCGACCCGGGTGGCGGCCCGGCGGCCGGACCTGGTCCGTACCCTGACGCTGATCTCGCCCGCGCTGCCCGACCTGACCCCGCGCAACCGGCCGCTGTGGATCGCCGCGATGGGCATGCCGGTGCTGGGCCGCTGGCTGGTGGACCGGATGACCGCGTTCCCGGCCGAGCAGCGCACCGCCGCCACGGTGGCCGACCTGTACGCCGACCCGAGCCGGATGCATCCGGACCGGTTCCGTGAGGAGGTCGAGGAGGTCATCCGCCGCGATGCCCTGGACTACCAGGCCGGGGTGGTGGTGGCGTCGACCCGGGCCATCGTGACCGAGTACACCCGGCGCGGACCCGGCTCACTGTGGGGCGACGCGGCCCGGGTGGCGGCCCCGACCCTGGTCATCCATGGTGCCAACGACCGGGTGGTGAACCCGGCCATGGCCGCCCGGGCGGCCCGGGCGTTCCGGTTCGCCAGCGCGGTGGTGCTGCCGCAGACCGGCCACGTGGCCCAGATGGAGCGGCCCGCCCTGGTGGCCCGGCTGATGCGGGAGTTCCTCCGGACGGTGGCGCCGCCGCAGCCGGGCATCCGGCCCGGCGCGACCCTGACCCTGGGTGCCTAGCTGAGCCCGCCAGGTACCGGCGGGCGCCTGGTCATCACCGCACCCGCGCTGCTTACCGGCCTGCCCGGGGATGGCGTGCTGGCCCCCGGCTATGTCGTGCTCGACGGCGGCCAGGTGGCCGCGGCGGGCGCCGGCGCCCCGCCCGCGCCCGCCGACCTCGCCCTGGCCGATGGCTACCTGGCTCCCGGTTTCGTCGACCTTCAGGTCAACGGCTTCTTCGGGGTGGAACTGCAGGACCCCGATCCGGGCGGCTGGGCGCTGGTGGCCCGCCGCCTGCCCGAGACCGGGACGACGGCGTTCCTGCCCACGCTGATCACCGCGCCGCTGGATCGGCTCACCGCCGCAGTGGCGGCCGCCGCGGCGCTCGTGCCCGGCCTGCCGTCCGGCGCGCGGGTGCTGGGCCTGCACCTGGAGGGGCCGTTCATCGCCCCGACCCGGCGCGGCGCGCACAACCCGGCCTGGATCACCGACCCGGATCCGGCCGCCATCGGCGCCCTGCTGGACGCGGCCGGCCCGCTGCTCCGGCTGGTCACCCTGGCCCCGGAACGGCCCGGCGGCCAGGCCGCCGTGGCCCAGCTCGCGGCAGCCGGGGTGGTGGTCAGCGTGGGCCACAGCGACGCCACCGCGGCCCAGGTCGGCCGGGCCGCCGACGCGGGCGCCCGGATGGTGACCCACCTGTTCAACGCGCAGCGGCCGCTGGGCCACCGCGAGCCGGGCGTGGTCGGGCAGGCGCTCACCGATCCCCGGCTGACCAGCGGGCTGATCGCCGACCTGGAGCACGTCAGCGTGGCCGCCATCCAGATCGCCCGGGCCGCCGCCCCCGGCCGGATCGCCCTGGTCACCGATGCGGCCGCGTGCGCGGGCATGCCGCCCGGCCGGTACCTGCTAGGCGGCGAGCCGATCGTCCTGCCGCCCGGCCCGCTGCGGCCCCCGGTCCGGGCCGACGGCACCCTGGCCGGCTCGGCCCTGCGGATGGACGCCGCCGTGGCCCGGCTGGTCTTCACCGGGGCCGCCCTGCCCGACGCGGTCGCCGCCGCCACCGCCATCCCGGCCACCCTGATCGGCCGTCCAGATCTGGGGCGGATTGCCCCCGGTGCCGCCGGGGACCTAGTCTGGCTCGGCCCTGACCTGCGGGCTCGTGCCACCTGGGTCGGCCGCGGCCAGCCGCGGTCTACGGCGCCGAGCCAGCCGCCTGAGAACAACGGGCCAGCCCGGTTCGGAGGTAGCGGTGACCACGAGTTCGCAGATGAGCCGGGAGATCGCGGAGCAGCCCGCCGCGCTGGCGGCGACGATCGACGCGCTGCTGCCGCTGCGCGATGAGGCGGCGGCGCTGGCCCGGCCGACCCGGCAGGTGCTGCTGATCGCCCGGGGCACCTCCGACAACGCGGCGGTCTACGGCAGCTACCTGATCCAGGCCTACGCGGGCCGCCTGGCCACGCTGGCCGCGCCGTCCATCGCCACCGCCTACCGGAGCCGCCTGGACCTGTCCGGCGTGCTGGCCGTGGCGCTGTCCCAGTCCGGCGCCACGACCGAGATCGTCGACACCCTGGCCTGGGCGCGGGACTGCGGGGCGCGGACCCTGGCCATCACCAACGGCGACGGCTCCCCGCTGGCCCGGTGCGCCGAGGCGGCGTTCATCACCCGGGCCGGGACCGAGCAGGCGGTACCCGCCACCAAGACCTACACCACCCAGCTCGCCGCCCTGGCCGTGCTGGCCCTGAGCCTGGGCGCCGACACCGACCCCGGCGAACTGCGGGCCGTGCCCGGCGCGGTGGCGGGCCTGCTGGCGGCCCCGCCCGACCTCGAGCCGGTGGTGGCCGGCCTGGCCGGGGTGCCCGGCGTGGTCGTCTCCGGCCGCGGCCTGGCCTACTCGGCCGCCCTGGAACTGGCCCTCAAGCTCAAGGAGGCGTGCTACCTGCAC
Source organism: uncultured Actinomycetota bacterium (assembly GCA_963731085.1). Lineage (GTDB taxonomy): Bacteria > Actinomycetota > Actinomycetes > Streptosporangiales > Streptosporangiaceae > DASUBV01. Next base: position 276,687 of record CAVSUF010000009.1, on the reverse strand, counting down.
GCCATGGGCCTGTCCTACGCCGACCTGCTGCACGGCCCGATCGCCGTGGTCGACGCCGACACCCCGGCCATCGTGCTGGCCGCCGACTCCGGCCCGACCCTGGCCGGCTCGGTTGACCTGGCCGTCCGCGTCACCAGGGCCGGCGCGGCGGCCTACGGCATCGGCGGCGGGGCGGCGCTGGCCGCGGCCTGCACGCGGTCCCTGCCCGCCCCGGCGCTGCCCGAGTGGCTGGCCCCGATCGGCCTGATCGTGCCCGGTCAGCTCCTCACCGAGGCCCTGGCCCGGCGCCTGGGCCACGACCCCGACCATCCCCGCGGCCTGAGCAAGGTCACCCAGACCGCGTAACGGTCCCGCGGACTCCGCTAGCCAACCACGGGCTGGCAGAATCACGGGCCATGGATGCAGCGCAGGGCCGTACCGCCGTCATCACCGGGGCCAGCAGCGGGATCGGGGCGGCGTCGGCCGCCGCGCTGGCCCGGGACGGCTACCGGGTGATCCTGGCCGCCCGGCGGGCCGACCGGCTGGCCGCCCTGGCCGAGCAGATCAGCCGGGACGGCGGCCAGGCCGAGGCACACGAGGTGGACGTCACCGACCGGGCCGCGGTCGACGCGCTGGCCGCCGGGCTGGACCGGTGCGACGTGCTGGTGGCCAACGCGGGCGGGGCCGTGGGGACCGAGCCGGTGGCCACCGCCTCGGCGGCGGACTGGCAGGCCATGTACGACGTCAACGTGCTGGGCACGCTGCACCCGGTGCAGGCCCTGCTGCCCCTGCTGATCGCCAGCGGGGCGGGCACGATCGTGCTGATGGGCTCCACGGCGGGCTTCGTCGCCTACGAGGGCGGCGGCGGGTACGTGGCGGCCAAGCACGGCACCCACGCCATCGCCGGGACGCTGCGCCTGGAACTGTATGACCAGCCGGTCCGGGTCATCGAGATCGCGCCGGGCATGGTCCGGACCGACGAGTTCGCGCTGAACCGCTACCGGGGCGACGCGACCAGCGCGGCCGCCGTGTACGCCGGAGTGGCCGAGCCGCTGACCGCGCAGGACATCGCCGACGCGGTGGCCTGGGCGGTGACCCGGCCATCGCACGTCAACGTGGACCTGATGGTGCTGCGCCCGCGCGCCCAGGCGGCCCAGCACAAGGTCTTCCGCCAGCGCCCGTAATCGCCCCGGCATTTACCGGGTGCTTATGAATAACCCGCCGCGTTAATGACAGCGGAATGGCGGTTAGCGCAATTCCGGACCGGGCGCTGACCCCGGCCCGGCGGGCGGCAAACGCGTCACTTACTATCGAGGTTGTGGCAGAGCAGGATGAGGCCGATAGCTCCATCTTTTCCGCCCCGGTCGACCCGGCGCTGCTGGCGCCGCGACGAGACGCGGGGGCGCGCGCGCTGCGCGGCGTGATCGCCGACTGGGGCGGGGTCATGACCAGCCCGATCATCGAAACGGTGACCGCCTGGCTGGTCGCCGACGGCATCGACCGGGATAGTTACCGGACCGTCATGCGGGCCTGGGTGCGCCAGGCCTATGACGGCGGAACGGAGACCACTCCCATCCGGGCGCTGGAGCGCGGGGAGTGCACCGAGGCCGAGTTCGAGGCGCAGCTAGCGGAGCGGCTGACCCGGCTGGACGGCACCCCGGTCAGCGCCGACGGCCTGCTGGCCCGGATGTTCGCCGCGTCCCGGCCCGACGAGGAGATGCACGACCTGATCCGGGCCGCGCGGCGAGCCGGCCTGCGGACGGGGCTGCTGTCCAACTCGTGGGGCGGCGGCTACCCCCGGCACCTGTTCCCCGAGTTGTTCGACGCCGTGGTGATCTCCTCCGAGGTGGGCATGCGCAAGCCCGAGGAGCGGATCTTCAAGCTGGCCGCCGAGGTGCTCGGCCTGGAGCCGGGCGAGTGCGTGTTCATCGACGACATCACCGACAACGTGGTCGCCGCGCAGGCCGCGGGCCTGGTCGGCGTGCACCACCGGACCGCCCGCGAGACCGCCGCGCAGCTCACCGACCTGCTCGGGATCCCGCTGCCGGGCCGTGTCTGAGACTGCCTGACGCGGGGTCCCGCGCTGTCCTAGCCTGGACGGCTGTGGCCGACTATCCGCACCCGACCAGCCCCGGCCGCTCGGCCAACATGCGGGCCAACCGGCGGTCCGACACCAAGCCCGAGCTGGCCCTGCGCCGCGCCCTGCACGGCCAGGGCCTGCGCTACCGCAAGGACTACCGGCTCGACCTGGGCGGCGGCCGGGTCCGGCCCGACATCGCGTTCACCGCCCGGCGGGTCGCGGTGTTCGTGGACGGCTGCTTCTGGCACGTCTGCCCCGAGCACGGCACCCAGCCGTCCAGCAACACCTGGTACTGGGGACCCAAGCTGGCCCGCAACGTGGAGCGGGACCGGGCCGCCGACGCGGCCCTGGCCGCCGCGGGCTGGCAGGTGGTGCGCGTCTGGGAGCACGTGGCGCTGGACGCGGCGGTCGCCGCCGTGGTCGCCGCCCTGGCCGAGCGGGGCGCGGTCATACCCCGGCCGCGGTCCGCGGCCGACGATGCCGGTGCTGCCGACGTCGCGAATCCCGGTCATAGCGGTCAAAGAGGATCTTGATATAACGGCGAACGGCTGACCGGGTCCCGGACCACCTGCCACACTCAGGAAACAGATTCTGCTGCGCTGCGGGGACAAGATGCGCGTCTACCTGCCATCCACGCTTCCGGCCCTGGGCCTGCTGCTGGCCACGGGCGAGCTAGGCCAGCGCCGGTGCCGGGTTTCGCCGTGACGCCCGCCCTGCGCGAGTGGTACTCCAGCGGCGACCTGGAAGAACTGGAGTACATCGCGCTCACTCACGCCGCCCGGGCGTCGCTGCGGCTGCTGCACGACGACCCGGCCGCCGCTCGCCGCCGGGTGGTGCTGGCCGCCGAGATCCCGGATGAGCTGGTGGTCGGCAACGCCGGGTTCGATGAGCCCGCGCTGGTCGAGGTCAAGAAGCCGGTGCTGGTGGCGCACGTGATGTCGGGCCATGTCGACGACCCGGCCGCGGTACCCGAGATCGAGGCGGCCGCCGCCGCCCTGCCCGCGGCCGACGACGGCGACGACGATGCCCAGTTCACCGTGGACAGCGCCGAGGGTCACGAACTCCTGTGGTACGCCACCCAGGAACTGCGCCGCTACCTGGCCGAGGGCGACAGCGCCCTGCGCCCCGATCCGGGCTCCCGGTAACCCGCTGCCAGTAACCTGCGACCGGGGCCCGCATGCGACGATGAGGGCTGCTGCCATCGAAAACGGGCCAAGCAGGGAGCGATGCCGCAGTGGACGCTGTGACCAATGTTCCGATTCCGCAGAACGAGCCGGCGCTGAGCTACGCCCCCGGCAGCGCGGAGCGGGCCGCCCTTGAGGGCAAGATCAAGGAACTGGCCGGGGAGCGGGCCGATCTGACCATGACGATCGGCGGTCAGCAGCGGATGGGCGGCGGGGACCGCGTCGATGTCGTCCAGCCCCACAACCACCAGCACGTGCTCGGCCACCTGGCCCAGGCCACCCACGCCGACGTGACCGCCGCCATCGACGCCGCCCGGGCCGCCGCCCCGGCCTGGCGCGACCTGTCCTTCGACGACCGGGCCGCGGTCTTCCTCAAGGCCGCCGACCTGCTGGCCGGCCCGTGGCGGCAGACCATCAACGCGGCCACCGTGCTGGGCCAGTCCAAGTCGGCGTACCAGGCCGAGATCGACGCCGCCTGCGAGCTCATCGACTTCTGGCGGTACAACGTCGCCTACGCCCGCCGGCTGCTGGCCGAGCAGCCGGGCTCGCCGCCCGGTAGCTGGAACCGGATGGAGTACCGGCCGCTTGAGGGCTTCGTGCTGGCCATCACCCCGTTCAACTTCACCTCGATCGCGGCCAACCTGCCCACCGCGCCGGCCCTGATGGGCAACGTGGTGGTGTGGAAGCCGTCCCCCACCGCCCAGCTCGCCGCGCACTACGTGATGCGCCTGCTGGAGGCGGCGGGCCTGCCGCCCGGCGTGATCAACATGGTCACCGGCAGCGGCCAGGCGGTGTCGGACGTCGCGCTGACCCACCCCGACCTGGCCGGGATTCACTTCACCGGCTCGACCGCGACGTTCCAGCACCTGTGGCGGACCGTGGGGGAGAGCATCGGCCGCTATCGCGGCTATCCCCGCCTGGTCGGCGAGACCGGCGGCAAGGACTTCGTCATCGCCCACCCGTCGGCCGACCCGGCCGGCCTGACCACCGCGCTGGTCCGGGGCGCGTTCGAGTACCAGGGCCAGAAGTGCTCGGCCGCCTCGCGCAGCTACATCCCGCGCAGCCTGTGGCGCGCTATCCGCGATGACCTGGTGGCCGGGATCGAGTCGCTGACCGTCGGGGACGTCTCCGCCGACCTGTCGCTGTTCATGGGCGCGGTCATCGACGGCCGGGCCTTCGCCAGGCACGCCGACGCCATCGGCCGGGCCGCGACCGGGCCGCGGTCAGCGTGCTGACCGGCGGCGGCACCGACGCCAGCCGGGGCTTCTTCGTCCAGCCCACCGTGCTGGAGTCGGCCGACCCGGCCGACGAGATCTTCACCACCGAGTACTTCGGCCCCATCCTGGGCGTGCACGTCTATGAGGACGGTGACTACGAGCAGGTGGTGGCCCAGGCGGCCGAGGTCGCGCCCTACGCCCTGACCGGGTCGATCTTCGCCCGGGACCGGGCGGCGATCGCGGCCGCCACCGCGGCGCTGCGGTTCAGCGCGGGCAACTTCTACATCAACGACAAGCCGACCGGCGCGGTCGTCGGCCAGCAGCCGTTCGGCGGCGCCCGGGCCAGCGGCACCGACGACAAGGCGGGCTCGATCTTCAACCTGATCCGCTGGGTCAGCCCGCGGGCGATCAAGGAACTGTTCGTCCCGCCGACCGACTACCGCTATCCGCACATGGGCTAGCGATCTTAGGACTGCGCAGCAGGTCAGCGGTCATGCGGGCACCAGTCGGCTGCCTCACCCGGTCCAGGTCACGTCCGTGACGATGACCTCCCGCGCGGCCTCGTCGATCTCATAGGTGACCAGGCCCGCGCCTCCGAACTCTGCCCGGCGCTCATCAGGCTTTCCGCCGCGCCAGGTCCACAGGGGGTCATCCGGGTAGGTCGTGATGTCGGCCATCACCGAGATCAAGCCGTCCAGCGCGTCAGCGGGGAAGCGGTTTAACTGTCGCAGGACCGGCGGCTCGAACCGGAACTGGTATCTCACGCCTTCGCGGCAATGGCCGCGGCGAGCCGCGCCTGGAAGTCAGGGATCACGTCCTCGGCGGCGACCGACTGGCCCTTCACCCGGTCCGGGCTGGTCCGCTCGTAATAGCCCGGCGAATTGGTGGCGACGACTACGAGGCTCCAGAAGTGCAGTGTCCTCCGCAGTTCGCCGTATCCGACCGGGTCAATGGCCGCGGCGGCAGCCTCGCGGTAGGAGGCGAGGAACCGGGTCCGCTCGCGCTCGGGCAGGTCCCGCAGGATCACCCGGGGGTCCTCCGGGTCCTCGGCCACGTCGGGCAGCGGAGCGGCAGCCATGTGATCCACCCTAACCCCGGGCGCCGCCACCGACCCCGGTATTCGGGCGCGGCGCCTGCGCGAACCAAGGCGGACCACCCGAGCACGCCCCATATAGGGTGATTGCCGCTATCGCCTGATTGCCGTGCGCGGAGGGGCGACGGCCCGGCTGCCCGGCGGTACGCTCAAGTCGACCCGGAACGACCCAACCCGGACCACACTGCCAGGACGATCTCGGAGCCGCGCTATCTACCGCCTGATCTTGTGGAACATCGACCTGACCCTGGTCGATGTGGTCCGGGTGTCCCGGGAGTCGTACGCCGAGGCGTTCCGCCGGGTCACCGGCCGCCCGCTGGTCGCCCTGCCCCAGCTAGCCGGCCGCAGCGACTCCGAGATCTTCTTCGAGTCGGCCGCGCTCAACGACGTCGCCTGCGGCCCGGCCGAGCAGGGCGGGCAGGAACTCCTGGCCCGCTACATCTGGGAACTGGGCGCGGCGTTCGCGGCCCGGCGCGACCTGCTGACCCGCAACGGCCGCCTGCTGCCGGGTGCCCTGGAGGCGGTCGCCGCCACCGCGGCGCTGCCCGGCGCCGTCCAGTCGGTGTCGACCGGCTCGATCCGGGCCACCGCGGCCGAGAAGCTGACCGCGTTCGGCCTGGCCCGCTACTTCGACCTGGACGTCGGCGGCTACGGCTCGGACCCCTACCCCAAGGGATCCCAGCTGCTGCGGTCGGTGACCGCCGCCCAGGAGAAGTACCGGGCGCCGATCACCGCCGAGGCCACCGTGTACATCGCCGACTCCACCCGCGACGTGGCGGCGGCCCGCATCGCCGGGATTCGCTGCGTGGCCGTGGCCAGCGGCCGGTCCACGGTCAGCGACCTGCGCGGAGCCGGGGCCGACGTGATCCTGCCCGACCTGACCGACACCGCCGCCGTCAGCCGGGCGGCCGATCAGCTCACCGCCCTGCCCGCCGGCCGCTAAACAGTCCCTAAGCCGGCGCGCCACGCCCCCGGCGACCATGATCGTGACCGATCACCCGTCTGCAGCACGGGCAAACGGTCACGATCATGCCGATCACCTCAGCCGGGCGCACCGTGGCCTGCGCTGCGGGCTGGACTGGCCGCGCGGGTAGGTTAGGCCCGTGTCAGCGAGCCCGGACGGCCAGCGTGCATACTGGCCGATACCAGTCCAGTCAACGGCGACCGGGGTGCGAAGTGGGGCGGAGCGCGACGATGTCGCAGGAAGATTACGGCGACACGCTCTGGGTTCCCGACGCCGCTACGGTCGGGCGCGCCCGCGTCACTGATTACGCCCGGTGGCTGGCCGCCCGCCCGGTGCGGCACCGGCCGATGGCCCTGACGCGGCAGCGACGCCGACCCCGGTGCTGCCTACGACCGGCTGTGGCGCTGGTCGGTCGCCGACCCTGGCCGGTTCTGGGACTCCATCTGGGAGTACTTCGGCGTGCTCGGCCACCGCGGCGACGGGGCGGCCCTGAGCGGCGGGCCGATGCCGGACGTGACCTGGTTCGCGGGCGCGACGCTGAACTATGCCCGCAACGCGCTCCGGGTGGCGAGCACGGACCCGGCTCGCACCGCCGTTACCTATGAATCGGAGGCCGGGCGGCACGGGCGGCTCAGTTATGGTGACCTGGCCGCCCGGGTGGCGGCGGTGGCGACCGGGCTGCGGGCGCTCGGCGTCGGCCCGGCGACCGGGTGGCCGGCTACCTGCCCAACGCTCCCGAGGCACTGATCGGCCTGCTGGCCACGGCCAGCCTGGGCGCCATCTGGACCGCCTGCTCGCCGGACTTCGGGGCGGCCAGCGTCATCGACCGGTTCGCCCAGATCGCGCCGAAGGTGCTGATCGCGGTGGACGGCTACGCCTACAACGGGCGGCGCTATGACCGCCGGCCCGAGGTGGCGGCCGTCGCCGCCGCCCTGCCCGGCCTGGCCGCGCTGGTTACCGTCGACTACTGCGTGCCCGAGGGCGCCCCGGCCGGGCTGGCCGCCGACCGTCGCCCGCCAGCTGCCCTGGGCCGAACTGGGAGCGGTAGCCGGGGCGCTGGAGTTCGCCGAGGTCGCGTTCGAGCACCCGCTGTGGGTGCTGTACTCCTCGGGCACCACCGGCCTGCCCAAGCCGATCATGCACGGGCACGGCGGGATCGTGCTGGAGCACCTGAAGATGCTGGCCCTGCACCAGGACTTCGGGCCGGATGACGTCTTCCTGTGGTACACCACGACCGGCTGGATGATGTGGAACTACCTGGTCGGCGGCCTGCTGGTGGGCGCGACCGTGGTGCTGTACGACGGCAGCCCGGGCTACCCGGCCCCGGACGCGCTGTGGGCGCTGGCCGCCCGCCGCGGCCTGACCTACGCCGGGGTCGGCGCTCCGTACCTGCTGGCCTGCCGCAAGGCGGGCCTCCGGCCCGCCGCCGACCACGACCTGTCCCGGCTGCGCGGAGTCGGCTCGACCGGCTCGCCCCTTCCCCCGGAGGGGTTTCGCTGGGCCTATGAGGCGGTCGCGCCCGGATCGCGGGCCGGCCAGTTCGTCCTCGGCTCGCTGTCCGGCGGGACGGACGTGTGCACCGGGTTCCTGGGGCCGAGCCCGCTGCTGCCGGTCCGGGCCGGGGTGATCTCCGGCCGCTGCCTGGGCGCCCGGATCGAGTCCTTCGACCCGGCCGGGCGGTCGCTCACCGATGAGGTCGGCGAGCTTGTCCTGACCCAGCCGATGCCGTCCATGCCAGTCGGCTTCTGGAACGATCCCGGCGGCCAGCGCTACCGGGCCAGCTACTACGCCGACTACCCCGGCACCTGGCGGCACGGCGACTGGCTGCTGATCCGGCCCGACGGCGGCTGCGTCGTCTACGGCCGGTCCGACGCCACCCTGAACCGGGGCGGGGTGCGGATGGGCACCAGCGAGTTCTACCGGGTGGTCGAGGCGCTGCCCGAGGTGGCCGACAGCCTGGTGGTGGACACCGGGCAGCTAGGCCAGGACGGGCGGCTGATCCTGTACGTGGTCCCGGCCGCCGGGCACGAGGTGAACGGCGCGCTCCAGGACGAGATCCGGGTGGCGCTGCGGGCCGGGCTGTCGCCCCGGCACGTGCCCGACGAGATCCGGGCCGTGCCCGGCATCCCGCGGACGCTGTCCGGCAAGAAGCTGGAGGTCCCGGTCCGGCGGATCCTGCTCGGCACCCCGGTGGCCGACGCCGCTGACCCGGCCGCGCTGGCCAATCCCGAGGTACTGCCGTTCTTCGCGCCGGCTCCGGGCACCGGGGCCGGGGACGGTATGGGATGAACGGCGGGCCGGAGTGACGGGCGGTCCGGCCGCGGATCGCCGGTTCGGGGAGGAGGGCGGGCTCCTCACCTACGGCGGTTACCTGCGGCTGCCCGAACTGCTGGCCCAGCAGGTGCCCCAGGCCGTCCCGCCGGCTCATGACGAGCGGCTGTTCATCACCGTGCACCAGGCCTACGAGCTGTGGTTCGCCCAGCTTCTGCACGAGCTGACCGAGGTCCGCGACCTGATGGCGGCTGGTTCCGGCACGGGGGAGGCGGGCGGGGAATCGCTGTGGCAGGCCCGGCACCTGCTGCGCCGGGCGCATGTCATCGAGCGGCTGCTGATCAGCCAGGTGGACGTGCTGGAGACCATGACGCCGCAGGACTTCCTGGCCTTCCGGGCCGCCCTGGCCCCGGCCAGCGGGTTCCAGTCGGTCCAGTTCCGCGAGCTGGAGTACCTGTCCGGGCTCAAGGACCCGGCGTTCGTGGCCCGGTTCCGGGCGCTGACCGATGACGAGCGCGCCCGGCTGGCCCGGCGCCTGGCCGAGCCGTCGCTGTGGGACGCTTACCTGAGCGTGCTCGCCGCGCGCGGCTTGCCGGCCGGCGACGACGCGGAGGTGTCGGCCGCGCTGGTCGCGGTGGCCACCGACCGCGGCCGCTACGACGATCTGTGGCAGCTCGCCGAGGGCCTGCTCACGCACGATGAGCTGGCCGCGCTGTGGCGGCCCGGCACGTGCAGATGGTCGAGCGGCAGATTGGCACCAAGTCCGGGACCGGCGGCTCGACGGGAGCGCCGTACCTGCGCGGCCGCGTCCCGATCCGGTACTACCCGCTGCTGTGGGAACTGCGGGACAGGCTGTAGGCGACGGCACGCCCGGGGCGGGCGTGCCTGGCAAGGGAGTGACGTGAAGATGTCCCAGACCGCGGCCGACAACCAGGCCGACCCGCTGGCAGCGGCCGCCGAGCTGGCCCCGGCCCGGCCGGGAGCCGGTTCCGGGCCGGCCTACCTGCGGGCCTACTACCGGCACGTGCCCGATGACGAGCTGGCCGCGGTCGGCCCGGCCCGGCTGGCCGCGGTGGCCGCCGGGCACGCCGAGCTGGCCCGGCAGCGCCCGCAGGGCCGGGCCATCGTCAGCGTCCGGGCCGGCGGCGACGCCGCGCTGGACCCGGCCTCCGACGTCATCGACATCGTCACCGACGACATGCCCTACCTGGTCGACTCGATCACCATGGAGCTGACCCGGCACGGCCTGTCCGCGCGGGTCATCGTCCACCCCCAGCTCCGGGTGCGGCGCGACGTGAGCGGCGGCATGCGGGAGGTCATGGGCCTGGTCAACGGGGCCGAGCCGGCCCACGACGAGGTGGCCGAGTCGTGGACGCACATCGAGGTCGCCCGGCTGGCCGACGGCGAGGCCAAGACCCTCGCCGATGACCTGCAGCGCGTCCTCGGCGACGTCCGGGTGGCGGCCGAGGACGGCAGCCGGATGCGGGCCCGGGCGCTGAACCTGGCCCAGCAGCTCCGCGACGAGCCTGCGGTCGGCAACGCCGCGGTGAGCCGGCCCTCGGTGAGCGATGAGATGGCGGCCCGCGCGGGTGCCGACGGCCTCGGGCGGGACGCCGACCTGGAGACCGCGTTCCTGCTCAGCTGGCTGGCCGACGGGCGGTTCACGTTCCTGGGCTACCGCGAGTACGACCTGGTGGACGCCGCCGACGGCCCGGCGCTGCGGGCCGTGCCCGGCACCGGGCTGGGCATCCTGCGCCATGACAAGCCCGGCTCCGACGGGGGCGGGACGCTGCCGCCGGAGGCGGCCGCCCTGGCCCGCGACCCGCAGCGGCTGATCGTCACCAAGGCCAACTCCCGCTCCACCGTGCACCGGCCCAGCTACCTGGACTACGTCGCGGTCAAGCGGGTCGACGCCGACGGCACCGTGGTCGGCGAGTACCGGTTCCTCGGCCTGTACACCCACGTGGCGTTCACCGAGAGCGTCACCGCCATCCCGGTGGCCCGGCGCAAGCTGACCGGGGTGCTGACCGCGCTGAGCCTGGCCCCCGACAGCCACGACGGCACCTACGTGGCCGAGGTGCTGGAGTTCTATCCGCGCGAGGAGCTGTTCATGACCAGCGTGGCCGACCTGGCCCAGGTCGCGGCGGGCGTGCTGGCGCTGCGGGAGCGGCGGCAGACCCGGCTGTTCCTGCGCCGGGACGTCTACGGCCGCTACATCTCCTGCCTCGTCTACCTGCCCCGGGACCGGTACACCACGCAGGTCCGGCTGCGTGCCCAGGAGATCCTGCGGCGCGGCCTGCACGGCTCCCAGGTGGACTACAGCGTGCTGGTCGGCGAGTCCCCGGTGGCCCGGCTGCACATCGTGCTGCGGGCCGAGCGGGGCCAGCCGCTGCCCGCCATGAACACCGCCGAGCTGGAGCGGGCGGTGGCCGCCGCCGCCCGGTCGTGGGACGACGACCTGGCCGCCGAGGCGCCCCGGCACTGCGGGCCGCAGCGCGGCCGGGCGCTGCTGGCCATGGTCGGCGGCGCGATCCCGGAGACCTACAAGAGCGACGTGCCCCCGGCCGCCGCCTGCGGCGACTTCGACAAGATCATGCAGCTCCGGGAGTCGGGCGAGGACGTCGCGTTCGAGCTGTGGGAGTCGGAGGACTACGTCGGCGGCGTCCCGCTGGAGGACGAGCCGGGCACCGGCGGCGCGCCCGGCCCGGTGGCCCGGCGCCGGACCTCCGAGCGGGTCTGGCGGCTGACCATCTACCGGCGGGGCGGGCCGATCACGCTGACCGACGTGCTGCCCCGGCTCCAGCACATGGGCGTTGACGTGGTCGACGAGCACCCGTACGAGTTCCCGGCGGCCGACCCGTTCTGGATCTATGACTTCGGGCTGCGGCGCAGCGCCATCGACGCCACCCGGGGCGCCACCGTGGCGGTCGAGCAGGTCCGGGAGAACGTGGAGGGCGCGCTCGGCGCGCTGTGGCGCGGCGTGGTCGAGGACGACGGGTTCAACGCCCTGGTTCTCGACGCCTTCCTGAGCTGGCCCCAGGCCGCCGTGCTGCGGGCCTACGCCAAGTACCTGCGCCAGGCCGGCACCACGTTCAGCCAGGACTACATCGAGCGGGTGCTGCGCACCAACCCGACCGTCACCCGGCTGCTGGTCAAGCTGTTCGAGTCCCGGTTCGACCCGTCGCACCAGGCCGGGGAGGACGAGCGCAGCGAGGCCATCGCCGAGGAGATCCGCGGCGAGCTGGACGAGGTGGCCAGCCTGGACGAGGACCGCATCCTGCGGACCTACTGGCGGCTGATCTCGGCCACGCTGCGCACCAACTACTTCGCCAGCCCGCTGTCGGCCAGCGCGGGCGGCGGCAGCTACCTGGTGGTCAAGCTGGACGCGGCGCAGGTGCCGGACCTGCCCGCGCCCCGGCCGAAGTTCGAGCTGTTCGTCTACTCGCCCCGGTTCGAGGGCGTGCACCTGCGGTTCGCCGATGTCGCCCGGGGCGGGCTGCGCTGGTCGGACCGGCGCGAGGACTTCCGCACCGAGATCCTCGGCCTGGCCAAGGCCCAGGAGGTCAAGAACTCGGTCATCGTGCCGTCCGGGGCCAAGGGCGGCTTCGTCTGCAAGCAGCTACCCGACGCCGGCGACCGCGAGGCCTACCAGGCTGAGGTGCTGGCCTGCTACCGCATGTTCATCAGCGCCATGCTGGACGTGACCGACAACCTGGAGAGCGGCCGGGTCATCCCGCCGCCCCGGGTGGTCCGCCACGACGGGGACGACCCGTACCTGGTGGTCGCGGCCGACAAGGGCACGGCCACGTTCTCCGACGACGCCAACGCGATCGCCTCGAGCCGGGGGTTCTGGCTCGGCGACGCATTCGCCTCGGGCGGCTCGGAGGGCTATGACCACAAGAAGATGGGCATCACCGCCCGCGGCGCCTGGGAGTCGGTCAAGTTCCACTTCCAGACTCTCGGGGTCAGCGTCGACACCGACGACTTCACCGTGGCCGGCATCGGGGACATGTCCGGAGACGTCTTCGGCAACGGCATGCTGCTGTCGCGGCACATCCGGCTGGTGGCCGCGTTCGACCACCGGCATGTCTTCGTGGACCCCGACCCTGACCCGGCGGCCAGCCTGGCCGAGCGCGAGCGGATGTTCGCCCTGCCCCGGTCGTCGTGGGCCGATTACGACCAGGCCCTGATCTCGGCGGGCGGCGGCGTCTGGCCCCGGTCGGCCAAGTCGGTGCCGGTCTCGCCGCAGGCCAGGGCGGCCCTGGGGATCAGCGACGACGTGCTGGCGCTGGCCCCTGACCAGCTGATCTCGGCCATCCTGGCCGCCCCGGTGGACCTGCTGTGGAATGGCGGCATCGGCACCTACGTCAAGGCCACCAGCCAGTCCAGCGCCGACGTGGGCGACCGGTCCAACGACGCGGTCCGGATCGACGCCGCCGACCTGCGCGCCCGGGTCGTCGGCGAGGGCGGCAACCTGGGCCTGACCCAGGAGGCGCGGATCGAGTACGCGCTGTCCGGCGGCCTGGTCAACACCGACTTCATCGACAACTCGGCGGGCGTGGACACCTCCGACCACGAGGTCAACATCAAGATCCTGCTGGACGCCGAGGTCCGGGCCGGGACGCTGGCCGAGGCCGACCGCAACGCGCTGCTGCACCAGATGACCGACGAGGTCGGCGGGCTGGTGCTGGCCCACAACTACCAGCAGAACCGGGCGCTGGCCGCGTCCCGCGCCCAGGACGCGGCCATGCTGCACGTGCACGCCCGCTACATCCGCAAGCTGGAGCGGGACCGCCGGATCCGGCGCCGGCTGGAGGTGCTGCCGGGGGACCGCGAGATCGCCGAGCGGCGGTCGGCCGGCACCGGCCTGACCGTGCCGGAGTTCTCCGTCCTGCTGGCCCTCACCAAGATCGTGTCCACCCAGGAGGTGCTGGCCAGCAGCCTGCCCGACGACCCGTACCTGCGGCAGGTGCTGACCGGGTACTTCCCGACGCCGCTGGGGCAGCGCTACGCCAGCCGGATGGGCGACCACCGGCTGCACCGGGAGATCATCACCACGGTCGTGGTCAACGACATGGTGGACCGGTCCGGCACCACGTTCACGTTCCGGCTGAACGAGGAGACCGGCGCGTCGGTGCCCGAGATCACCGCCGCCTGGCTGGTCGTCCGCGCATGTCTTCGACCTGCCCGGCTTCTGGTCCGAGCTGGAGGCGCTGGACGGCCAGGTGGAGACCTCGGTCCAGATCGCCGCCCTGCTGGAGGGCCGCAAGCTGGGCGAGCGGGCGGCCCGCTGGCTGCTGCACGCCCGGCGGCCGCCGTTCGACATCCAGGAGACCATCGACTACTTCGCCGATGGCGTGCTGGCCGTGGGCCGCGAACTGCCGGACCTGCTGGCCGGCCGGGACCTGACCGGCTATGGCGACCGGCGCGACCTGTTCGCCGGCCGGGGCGTGCCCGACCCCCTGGCCAACCGCCTGGCCGCGATGGTGCCCGCCTACTCGGCGTTCGACATCGTGGACATCGCCCGGGGCACCGGGCGGCCCGCCCGGGAGACCGCCGCGGTCTACTTCGACCTGGCCGACCGGCTCCAGATCGCCCGGCTGCGCGACATGATCACCGCGCTGCCCCGGGAGGACCGGTGGACCACGATGGCCCGCGGCGCCATCCGCGACGACCTGTACGCGGCCCACGCCGCGCTGGCCCGGGACGTGCTGACGGTGACCGCGCCCGGCGCGCCCGCCGAGCGCCTGGCCGCCTGGGAGCGGCGCAACGACTCCGCCGTCCGGCGGGCCGCGCAGACGCTGACCGAGATCTGGGAGAGCAACGCGTTCAACGTGGCCACGCTGTCGGTCGCGGTCCGGGCCATCCGCACGCTGGCGGCGACCAGTGGCCTGCCGGCGTGACCGGGACGGCCCGCCAGCGGTAGGCAAAGGTTAGCCTGGCGGGTATACCGCGACGACGGAGTCCGGTGGGGGAGCGGCGGGGAGCATGGATATGGCGCAACGTTCGGAGCCAGTTTCGGGCATGCAGTCGGGATTCTGCCGGTGTGACCGTTCCTGGCGCTATGCCAGCATTTTACGGTGGGCGGGCTCAACTGGGAGGCGCCGGGAGCCGTGCCGCCGGATGGCCGGAACGGGGCCGCTGACCTGCTCTGACGTTACATATGCACAGCACTCTTGCACGAGACGCTTGCAACTGGCGGCTGCACAGGCCAGGTGCAACGATCGCGAATTTGGCCGCCGGATACTGGTAGGTAGCCGTCGTCGCGTAGGCTTCTAGCATGGCATTCGACGCTGCGGGCGAGATCTCGGAACTAGTGTCGAAGCTCGCCAGCGTGGAGGCGGTGCTCAATCCCGACGTGATGCGCAAGGAAGCCGAGGAACTGCGGGACCGGTCATCGGACCCGGCGCTGTGGTCGGACCAGGATCAGGCGCAGACCGTGACCCGCCGGCTGTCCTACCTGGAGGGCGAGCTGAGCCGGCTGGCGAGCCTGCACCAGCGGCTGGATGACGTCCAGGTGATGTTCGAGCTGGCCGACAGCGAGGGCGACGAGCCGACCCGCGAGGAAGGCCTGCGCGAGCTAGCCGGCGCCCGGGTCGAGATCGACCAGCTGGAAATCCGCACCCTGCTTTCCGGGGAGTACGACTCCCGCGAGGCGCTCATCGCCATCAACGCCCAGGCCGGCGGGGCCGACGCGGCGGACTGGGCCGAGGGCCTGCGCCGGATCTACCTGCGCTGGGCCGAGCGGCACGGCTACTCCGCGGAGGTGTACGACACCTCCTACGCCGAGGAAGCCGGGATCAAGTCGACGACGTTCGCCATCAAGGCGCCGTACGCCTACGGGACGCTGCGCGGCGAGCACGGCACGCACCGGATGGTGCGCATCTCCAAGTACGACAACCAGGGCCGCCGGCAGACCTCGTTCGCCGGGGTGGACGTGCTGCCGGTCGTGCAGCAGGCCGACCACATCGAGATCCCCGAGGACGAGATCCGGGTCGACGTGTTCCGGTCCAGCGGCCCGGGCGGCCAGGGGGTCAACACCACCGACTCGGCGGTCCGGCTCACCCACCTGCCCACCAATATCGTGGTCTCCTGCCAGAACGAGCGCAGCCAGATCCAGAACCGGGCCAGCGCCATGGCCGTGCTCCAGGCCAAGCTGCTGGAGCGCAAGCGCGAGGAGCAGGCGGCCAAGCTCAACGAGCTGCGCGGCGAGGGCGGGCGTAGCTGGGGCACCCAGATCCGCAACTACGTGCTGCACCCGTACCAGAACATCAAGGACCTGCGGACCGGCTTCGAGACCGGCAACACCGCGGCGGTCATGGACGGCGAGATCGACGGGTTCATCGAGGCCGAGATTCGCTGGCTGCGCCAGCACAACCTGTAGCCCGCGTGATCAGTGCGCCAGGTTCATGGCGGCTACCGCCAGCAGCACCAGGACCAGGGCGGCGGCCAGCAGCAACGGCAGGCTGAGGCCGTGGCTGTCGTGGTGCACATGCTGACGGGATACGCGGCACGCCGGGCACCGTCCTTCCGCGACCGGGCCGGCGCACTGGGCGCAAATAAGATGCTCGCAGCTCATCTAGCTTCCTCCGGGGCCGGCGACTGCCCGGTCACTTCGACGATGTTGGGCGTTCCTGCCCAGTTTCCCCCCTAGACTGGCCGCAGGCCAACCCAGGGAACCTCTAATACCCCAAGGTACCCAGGCTACGCCAGTCAGGATCTCGTCTACCGCGTGTGATGGGCCAGTGATCCACTTCGATAACGTCACCAAGACGTACCCCAACCAGAGCCGACCGGCGCTGGAAAACGTCACCCTGGACGTGGAAAAGGGCGAGTTTGTCTTCCTGGTCGGGCCTTCCGGGTCGGGCAAATCCACCTTCCTGCGGCTGGTCCTCAAGGAGGAGCGGCCGAGCGAGGGCCGGATTCACGTCGCGGGCCGCGACCTGGCCCGGCTGACCAACTGGAAGGTGCCGCACCTGCGTCGCCGCATCGGCTGCGTGTTCCAGGATTTCCGGCTGCTGCCGAACAAGAACGTCTACCAGAACATCGCGTTCGCCCTCGAGGTGATCGGCAAGCCCCGCCGGTTCATCCGCAAGGTCGTGCCCGAGGTCATCGACCTGGTCGGCCTGGAGGGCAAGCGGGACCGGATGCCCGACGAGCTATCCGGCGGCGAGCAGCAGCGCGTCGCCATGGCCCGGGCCTTCGTCAACCGCCCGATGATCCTGCTGGCTGATGAGCCGACCGGGAACATCGACCCGGCCACCTCCATCGGCATCATGAAGGTGCTGGACCGGATCAACCGCACCGGCACCACGGTGGTCATGGCTACCCACGACGCGGCCATCGTCGATTCCATGCGCAAGCGGGTCATCGAGCTTGAGTACGGCAAGGTCGTGCGTGACCAGTCCCGCGGGGTCTACGGTCAGGCCTACTGACCGCCTGTCGCCAACCGGATTGCCGAGGAAGGCTTAGACATGCGTGCCCAATTCGTCCTCTCCGAGGTCTGGATCGGCCTGCGGCGGAACCTGACCATGACGATCGCGCTGATCGTGGTCGTCGCCATCAGCCTGTCCCTGCTGGGGACGGGCCTGCTGTTCGTCAAGCAGGTCAATAACACCCGGGCGTACTGGCAGGGCCGCGTCCAGCTGTCGGTGTACCTGTGCACGGCCAGCAGCGTGAGCCCGCAGTGCCAGCGCAACGGCCCCGCCACCCCGTCCGAGATCAGCCAGGTGCAGCAGGAGCTGACCTCGAACTCCCAGGTCAGGAGCGTGGCGTTCGTCTCCCAGGAGCAGGCGTACCAGCAGTTCCGGCAGGAGTTCTCCGGCAACCAGTCGCTGGTCGCCTCCACCCCGCCCGGCTCGATCCCGAGCTCGTTCCAGATCAAGCTGAAGAACACCCAGGCGGACTCCGGCCAGGTCGCCCAGGTGGTCAACGGCGCCCCCGGCGTCGACATGGTGGTGGCCGACTCCTCGGTGCTGAACAAGTTCTACAAGCTCCTGGACGGCGCCCGGAACGCGGTCGTCATCGTCGCCATCATCCTGATCATCGCCGCGATCCTGCTGGTGGCCAACACCATCCGGCTGTCCGCCTTCAACCGCCGCCGGGAGACCAGCATCATGCGGCTGGTCGGCGCGTCGAACTTCTACGTGCAGCTTCCGTTCCTGGTCGAGGGCATGATCGCGGGCCTGATCGGGTGGCTCGTAGCCACCGGCCTGCTCATCGCCGTCAAGTCGGTCGGCCTGGACAGCCTGCAGCAGTACTTCCCGTTCAACGTCCAGCTGTCCACGACCGATCTGGTCGAGGTCGTCATCCTCGCTATGATCATCGGGCTGTTGCTCTGCGGCGCCACCTCGTTCCTCACCCTGCGGAGGTACCTGCGCGTGTGATGCTCGCGGCGCTGGGAGAGATGGGTACGACAGCGACGGGAAGCACGGCGTGACGGGAAGCACGGGCGAGGCCGGTGGCAGCGGAAAAAGACAGGAAGATCGTCGCCCGGAACAAGCGCGCCCGGTACGACTACTTCATCGATGACACCGTCGAGGCCGGTCTCGTGCTGACCGGAACAGAGGTTAAGTCCCTCCGGGCGGGCCGGGCGTCCCTGACGGACGGCTTCGGCCAGGTAACTGACGGTGAGGCGTGGCTGCACAACGTCCACATCCCGGAGTACACGCTGGGCACCTGGACCAACCACGAGCCGCGACGGACGCGTAAGCTGCTGCTGCACCGGAAGGAAATTGACCGGATGGCGGCCGCCACGCGGGAACGAGGCTTGACGCTCGTCCCGCTCTCGCTGTACTTCAAAGATGGGCGGGCGAAGGTCGAGATTGCGCTGGCACGGGGCAAGCGCAGCTACGACAAGCGCCACGACCTGGCGGAGCGGGATGCGGCCAGAGAGGTTGACCGTGCTTTGCGGCGCCGGAGATAGCGGAGTGGCGGATGGCGTCGCGGACGCGTAATCGCGGCGCGCACGCCGGCGCTCACCGCGCTCCGCGGTCCCGGCCTGGCCCGGCCGGGCCGGAGCCGGACTCTCAGCCGTCGCCAGGTCAGCCGGAGGCGGCGCCCGGAGCGCCGCCACCCGGGCCGGGGCAGCCTGCTCCCGCCCGGCCGGCGCGCGCGGCGGGAACCCGGGGCCGGGGGCCGGAACGGGGACGGAGATACCGGGGGAAGCATGCTGGCACGACTGCCGCGGGTCCTCGTCGGCAAGGTCGCGGTGGTCGTCGTCATCGTCGGCGTCATCGCCTACGGCCTGGTCAAGGGCGGTACCCCGTCGGCCGAGCCGACCGTGCAGGCGTTCCTGCTGGCCTGGGAGAACGGCCAGTACAAGACGGCCGCCGCGCTGACCACCGGCCAGCGGCCGGTCGTCGCCACCGCGCTCAGCGACGCCTACACCCAGCTTGACGCGGCCGGCCTGGTGCTGGAGATGAAGCACATCACCCAGCACGGCGCCACCGCCACGGCCTCCTTCCGGGCCACCGTCGACCTCGGCAGCAGCGGCCTGAGCTGGAGCTACCAGGGCACCTTCGACCTGCGCGCGGACAGTTCCGGGTGGCGGATCCAGTGGCGCCCGTCGGTTATCGTGCCGGGCCTGGCGCCGGGTGACCGGCTGGCCGTGCTGGCCACCATGCCGGGCCGGGCCGAGATCGAGGACAGCGTCGGCCATCCCCTGACCATCCCCTCGCCCGTCTACGCGATCGGGGTGCGGCCCGGGTCGCTGCGCAGCCCGCAGCAGACCGCCACCGGGCTGGCCGCGGTGACCGGCCTGGACGAGAACCAGATCTACGGGCAGATCGTCGCCGCCCCGTCCGACCCGTTCCTGCCGCTGCTCCAGCTTCCCCCGGCCACCTACGCGGCCTGGCAGCGCAAGCTGAGCCGGATACCCGGAGTCAGCGTCGAGCGGCGGTTCGAGCGGCTGTTCGACAGCATCGTGCCCGCCGTCACCGGGTCGGTGGGCACCGAGACGACACCGCTGCTGCAGCAGGACGGGGTGCCCTACCGGCCCGGCGCCACCGTCGGCCTGTCCGGCCTGCAACTGGCCTACCAGCGGACGCTGACCGGCTCGCCTACCACCGAGGTGGTCCTGCAGGACAGCGGCGGCCACCAGCTCAGGATCCTGCGGCGGTGGCAGGGCACCGCGGGCGTCCCGGTCCAGACCACGATTAACAGCCGGGTCCAGCTAGCCGCCGACGCCGCCGTCGCGCACCAGCCCGGCTCGGCCGCCATCGTGGCCATAGCGCCCGGCAGCGGCCGGGTCCTGGCCGTGGCCGCGCACCGGGTCGCCGGCATGCCCGCCATCGACCCGCTGGCCGGGCAGTACCAGCCCGGCCAGTCCTTCACGATCGTCTCCACCGCCGCCCTGCTCCAGAGCGGGTTCGACCCGGCCAGCCGGATCCCGTGCCGGGCGGTGAACAGCGTCGGCGGCCAGAGCTTCTCCAACCAGCCGGTCGAGGCCGACCTCGGCGCCCAGCCGCCGTTCACCGTGGACTTCGCGCACGCCTGCGGCACCGCCTTCGTCGGCCTGTCCCTCCAGCTCACCGCCAAGGGCCTGAGCGACGCCGCGGCCGCCTTCGGCATCGGGGCCGGCTGGCAGCTCAAGGTGCCCGCCACGTCCGGCACGATCGGCAGCCCGGCCGGGTACGGCCCGGTCGCCGCCACGTCGGTCGGCGGCGGCGGGGTCCGGGTCAGCCCGCTGGACATGGCCCTCGCCGCCGGCCTGGTGCAGTCCGGCGCCTGGTACCCGCCCACGCTGGTGACCAGCCCGCCCGACCCCGGCCTGCGGCCCCGGCGGGCGTTCGCCCCGCAGGTCGTCGCCTCGCTGCGCGGCCTCATGCGGGCCACCGTGACCACCGGCGCGGGCCAGGCCGCCAACCTGCCCGGCAGCCCGGTGTACGGGCAGGTCGGGACCACCGCGCCGGGCACGGCCGGCAAGGGCCTGGGATCGGCCTGGTTCGTCGGGTACCGGGGCGGCATCGCGTTCGCGGTCATCGAGTACACGCGGTCCCCGGACGTCACGGCCGCCGCGCTGGCCGGGACGTTCCTGCACAACCTGGCGGGCTGAGCCGGTCGCCTAGCCGGGCCGGCCGCCTGCTGGCCCGCTTATTACCTGTTTTTGAAGAAACAGGCGCAACCTTCCGATCTCCCGGTGGCGTCCTTCTTAGTGACTGGGGTGCCGCTTGGGGGTTGCGGCCCAGTCGTGATGAGAGCCGGGCTTCATCTCGGGGGAAGCCCGGACGCAGGACCGGCCCCGACCCTGCCGGTCGACCCCCGCGGGCGCGTCTGCGGCCACCGCCAGCGCCCGCGGGGGCATCTCATCCCATGTGATGGACGCCCGGTGGGGTCCGCGCTCTGCGGACAGCCCATCGGGCGTTCTGCGCGCGTTCCGGCGTTATGCCCCCGCTCATCCCGTATGCGCGCTCCGGGCATAGACGGCCCCCGGCCGTCGTTGGTGAGAGGGCAGAGCGTCGGGTAACGTGCTCTGTACAACTCAAGAGGGGGTGACAGGCTTCGACTTCGGTGGTTGATCCAGGGGAAGCGGGCCGAGGGTTGCGGTGCCTACCTCGTTAATCCAGATATCGCAAACCAATAAGTGCCAATTCAACGCGCACTCGCTTCGCTCTCGCGGCCTAGTAACCGCGAGTTAGAAGCTGTCAGCCCGGGAGCGCCTCCGGCCCGGTGTCTGGCATCAGCTAGGGGGATCCACCGCACGGCCCGGTCGCGGGGCTGAGCGGGACACCAAACAGCGACTGAGCCCGTCGGCAGCTTGCCTGCGTGACTGCCGGGGCTGAGAAAAACACAGCAGGCTGCGCCCGGAGAAGCCCTGGTGATGTACTGAAGGACGCGGGTTCGATTCCCGCCACCTCCACTCGCATGTTCGCCGCCCCCCGGTTTCCGGGGGGCGGCTTTCCGTTGTCCTCGTATCTGCCCAGGGGGGCGACCCCCTGGAACCCCCGCGTGCCGGGCGTTGCCCGGCCTGGGGGCCCGGCGGTGCGGGGGTGCTGTGGAATGGCACCCCCGCCGGGTGGGCTGCACGCTGCTGGTGCTCGTGTGGGGGCCGCCTCCATGATCGTGACCGATTGCCCGTCCTCTGCACGGGAAAACGGTCACGATCATGGAGTCCATCACCTCACCCACCGATGCGCGCCCGCCTGGCTCTCGCCTGGCGGCCGGACGCGCCCGCCGGGCCGGCCACCACCGCCCTGGCCCGGCACATCACCCGCGGCCGGGGCGCCGCGGGCTAGCTGGCCTTCACGAACGGGCCGTACTGGGCGCTGTAGAAGATGGTGCGGGGGCAGGCGGCGGGGCCGGCGGACAGGCTGAGCTGCTGGGTGGTGAAGGTGATCCCGCCGCCGGGGCTGAAGGTCCCGGTCGCGGTGACGCTGGCCGCCTGGTAGGCGCACGTGATCGAGCCGAGCGCGGTCTGGAGGGCGAGGGTGATGCCGGTCGAGCCGCCGCTGCCGGTCAGCGTGACCTGGCCGCCGGCGGCGGGTGAGCCGGACCACGGCAGGGCGGTCGCCGTGACGCTGTTCACCCCGGTGACGCCGGTGATGGTGGAGGTGCAGGCGGAGAAGGTCAGCGAGGTCACCGACACGGACGGGGCCGCCGCCCCGGAACCGGACACGGTGACCCTGATGGCCGACGCGGAGCAGGTCACCCCGGTGCTGCCGCCCGATGTCGTGGCGAAATCGGCCTGAGTGCCGGACACCAGGCTGGCCGTCAGCGTCTGCGGGCCGGCGGCGGACGCCGGTAACGAGGTCAGCGCGGACAGCGCGGCCCCGGCCGCGACTGCGGCCGCGGCAAGACAAGCGCGCTTGTACATGGACGGCGCCTTTCTGGTCAGGTCGCCCGAAGTTAGATACCTACTGGAGTTGTAAACTCCGCAGGATCTCAATGTCAAGGGGCGCCCGTCGGCGCGCCGCGCCTTCCCCGGCGGATCACGGTCAGCGTGGCCACGCAGATGGCCACCAGCAGCAGGTACGGAACCAGGTCCGAGGTGGCCTCGGCGATCGCCCCGCTGGCGGCGGAGGAGATGGCCTGGCCGCCCGCCCAGGCCAGGTTGCCCAGGCCGAAGGCCAGGCCCTGGCTCAGCCCCAGCCGGTGCGCGCCGTCACTGAGCAGGGCGCCGGCCGGGGCGAACATCGTCCCGAAGGCCGGCATGAAGACGACCAGGGCCGCGATCAGCGCCGCGGCCGGCCGCAGGGTCGGGGCCAGCAGGCACAGCGCCACCGCCGCCACCAGGGACAGCTGTACCGGCACCAGGCTGCCGAACCGGTCCGCCAGCCGCCCGGACAGCGGGGCCAGGACCGCCTCCAGCGCGGCCGAGACCAGGAACGTGCCGCCGATGACGGTGGCGCTGACGCCCAGCGCGTTCAGCCGCAGCGGCGCCAGCACGTCAACCACGCCCAGCCCCAGGCCCGGCAGCATGGTCAGCCAGGCCCCCGTCGCGACCTGCCGGTCCCGCATCGCGGGCAGCGCCGCGCGCAGGCCCGCCGGCTCGGCCCCGTGCGGCCGGGGCACCAGGAACGCGGTGACGATCAGGACCGCCCCGAACACCGCCGCGGCCGAGAACGCCGGCCCCGTCCCGGTCCGGCTGCCCACCGCGCCGATCACCGGGCCGAGCAGCGCTCCGCCCACGGCCGCGCCGAGCGCCGTGCCGAGCAGTTCGCCGCGGCGGTCGGCCGGGCCCACGGTGGTCAGCCAGGCCAGGGCCGCGGCCCAGGTGCAGGCCCCGCCCAGGCCCTGCACGAACCGGGCCCCGTCCAGCACGGCCGGCGCCGTCGCCCAGCCGAACACCAGCGTGGACACGCTCATCAGGGTCAGGCCCGCTACCACCACGACCCGGCCGCCCAGCCGCGCGGTCAGCACCCCGCCAGGCAGCGCCCCGACCAGCGTGCCCAGCGGGTAGCAGGCCACCAGCAGGCCCACCCCGGCCTTGGACAGCCCGGCCGTCCGCAGGTAGTGCGGCAGCAGCGGGGTCAGCGCGGTGAAGAAGATCGTGTCGACCAGGACCAGCGCGCAGGTGAAGATCAGCAGCGCGCGCACCTGAGGGGTGAGCGGAACCCGGCGCCCCGGCGGCGCTGGCGGTGCCGGGGTCAGGTCGCGTCGCGCCACCCTCTGCCCCCCGATCCCGCTGCCCCGGTCCCATCCGGGGCAGCAACCGGCCAGCGTCCCGGCGGGCCGCGGGGCCGGGCCGGGTCAGCCCAGCGGTCGGCTGCGTCCGTCGGGAGCGGCGGCGGTCGGACCGGCTGGCGGCCAGTCCTCCGGCGGCCATGCCTCCCGTGGCTCCCGCGCCCCGGGCGTGCCCGGCAGGTCCGGCGCCCCCCGGACATGATCATGCCCGGCAGCCTGGCCCGGCAAGTCCGATTCTGCCCCGGCCGTGGGCAGGCTCACCCCGATACCGTGCCCGTACACCAGCTTGCCGCCGAGGAACCCGCCCGCGATGACCGTCGCCGTCGCGGCGACGGACAGCCCGGCCACGGCCGGCGGGGTCACGGTCGCGGCGTGGTCGTGCAGCCGCCAGGCCAGGTCGCCCGCGCCGATCAGGAAGGCCACGGACATGACCGCGATGTGGCCGGCCACCATCAGCCCGCTGGCGCCCGCCGCCCGCAGCTGGGCGGGCCGGGCGAACCGGATCAGGTCAGCGAACCCGGTGCCGATCGTGACCAGCCCGAACACGGAACCCGCGGCCAGGACGAACGTCCCCGCGTGCCAGAGCTGGCCCGCCCACGAGTGCCGCGCGCCGCCGGCCAGCGAGGCGATGTCGAAGACGGCCGCGAAGACATAGGCGGCCACCGGAAAGGACGTGAACCGCGGGTGCGCCGCCCCGGCGCTCCCGCGACCGCGGGGTGGACTGCCGTTCATCGCCGTCTTTTCTGGTCAGGCCAGTCTGGTCAGCCCAGTCTGGTGAGGCCAGCCCGGCGCTAGCCGGGCAGATCGTGCTGGATACCCATAAGTTACCGCGAATTGCCCCACTGGACACTGTAGCGCGCGGCCAATTACTATTAACTGTATGGTCAGTCAAATAACCGGCCCGGACGGCTCGCACGCTCCCGGCGGCGCCCCGGCGCGGTATCCGGCCGCGCCACTCGACCCGGCCGCCCTGGCCGCCGCGCTGCGCCCGTTCGGGGCCAGCACCATGCTGCCCCGGGCCGCCTATACCGACCCGGCGGTGTTCGACTGGGAGCAGCGCAACTTCTTCGGCGGCGGCTGGATGTGCGCGGGATTCTCGTCCCTGCTGGCCCAGCCCGGTGACCAGCGGGCCGAGCCCGCCGGGACCGGCAGCGTGCTGCTGACCCGCGATGAGGACGGCGTGCTGCACGCCTTCGCCAACTCCTGCCGCCACCGCGGCCACGAACTGCTGGGCGCCGGCGAGGCGGCCCAGCGCAACACCGTCATCTGCCCGTACCACTCGTGGACCTACGGGCTGGACGGCGGGCTGCGATTCGCCTCCGGCTTCAAGCGGGCCGACGGTTTCGACCGGTCGGCCTGGGGGCTGACCGAGCTTCCGGTAGCGGAGTGGCACGGGCTGGTCTTCGTCGACGGGTCCGGCGGCGCGGCCGGCCCGCTGGCCGGGGCGCTGGCCGACCTGGACCCGCTGATCGCGCCGTACGAGCCGGAACGGCTGGTGATCGCCGGGCGGCACCGCTACGACGCCGCCGCCAACTGGAAGATCCTGACCGAGAACTACCACGAGTGCTACCACTGCCCGATGATCCATCCGGAGCTGTGCAAGGTCAGCCCGCCTAAGAGCGGCGAGAACTACCGGGCGCGGGGCACCTGGGTGGGCGGCTGGATGGACCTGCGCGACGGCATGGCCACGATGTCGCTGGACGGCACCAGCCACGCCCCCGCGCTGCGCGGCCTGGACGCGACCGGGCGGCGCACCGTGATGTACGTCAACGTGTTCCCCAACATCCTGCTCAGCCTCCACCCGGACTACGTCATGACGCACCGCCTGGTGCCGCTGGCGGCCGACCGGACGATGATCGAGTGCCTCTGGTCGTTCGCGCCCGAGGCGGTGGCCGACCCGGCCTTCGACCCGTCCTACGCGGTGGACTTCTGGGACATCACCAACCGCCAGGACTGGGGGGCGTGCGAGTCGGTGCAGCGCGGCCTGGCCAGCCAGCACGCCCAGCCCGGGCCGCTGGCCCCGGACGAGGACGCGGTGTACCAGTTCGTCACGATGGTCGGCCGTGGCTACCGGGGCGAGCCGGTCTGGAATGACGGCAGCACCGCGGCGGTTGTGACCAGCGCTGGACCATAACGCTGGACCCAGACCGCAGGCCCACAGAAGGAGCCGGACCGTTGTCCCTGTATGACATTCCCCTCACGACGCTCGACGGCCAGCCCGGTTCGCTGGGCGACCTGGCCGGCAAGACGCTGCTGGTCGTCAACGTCGCCTCCAAGTGCGGCCTGACCCCGCAGTACAACGGCCTGGAGCGGCTGCACGAGCGGTTCGCCGAGCGCGGCTTCGCGGTGGTCGGGTTCCCCTGCAACCAGTTCGGCGGGCAGGAGCCGGGCACCGCCGAGGAGATCGCCCAGTTCTGCTCGGCCAGCTTCGGGGTCACCTTCCCGATGTTCGACAAGATCGACGTCAACGGCCCGCGCCGGCACCCGGTCTACACCGAGCTGACCGAGCTGCCGGACGCCAGCGGCGACGCCGGCGACGTCCAGTGGAACTTCGAGAAGTTCCTGATCAGCCCGGACGGCAAGCCGCTGGCCCGGTTCCGCCCGCTCACCGACCCCGAGTCGGCCGAGGTGGTCGAGGCCATCGAGGCCGCTCTCGCCCGGCTAGCCAGCAGCGCCGCGCCGCGCGGGCCAGCCGCCTAGACCAGGACGCGCCGGCCCGCGCCGCACCATCTGGTCGGCGATGATCGCGCGCTGGACCTCGCTGGTCCCCTCCCAGATGCGCTCCACCCGGAGCTCGCGGAAGAACCGCTCGGCCACGTTCTCGCGCATGTAGCCGCGCCCGCCGAACACCTGCACGGCCCGGTCGGCCACCCGGCCGGCCATCTCCGACGCGTACAGCTTGGCCATCGAGCACTGCGCGTGCTGGATCTTGACGTCCCGGCCGGCGTCGATGCCCCGGGCCGTCTCATAGGTCAGCGACCGGGCCGCGAACAGCTCGGTCAGGCTGTCGGCCAGCATGGCCTGGATCGCGCCGAGCGCGGCGATGGGCGCGCCCCGCACCTCGCGACCGGCCGCGAAGCCGGTCATCTCCCGGGTCAGCCGGTCCGCCGCGCCCAGGCAGCGCGCCGCCACCATCAGCCGCTCGAAGCGGAACCACTCGTAGGCGAACGTCATCCCGTCACCCTCGGCCCCGACCAGGTGCGTCGCCGGCACCCGCACGTCCTCGAACGCCACGATCGGGTGCTGGTGGCTGATCGTGTGCGAGTAGGCCGGGGTGCGCACCACCCGGACGCCGGGGCTGGGCAGGTCGACCAGGAACATCGCGTGCTCCCCGGCGTGCGCCCCGCCGGTCAGCTTGGCCTGGAAGAACGCGTAGTCGGCGGTGTTGTAGGAGGTGACGTGCCACTTCACGCCGCTGAGCACGTAGGCGTCGCCGTCGCGCCGGGCGGTCGCCTCGATCGCGTCGACGTCCGACCCGGCGCCCTCCTCGGTGATGGCGTAGCACTCCTCGCGCTCCCCGGCGATGGTCGGCCGCACGAACGCCGCCAGCTGGAACGGCGTGGCCACCGCGGGCAGCCACGACGGCGGGGTGGACGCCACCCAGCCCAGCGCGTTGGTCACCCGCCCGACCTGCTCCTGCACCAGGACCTGCTGCAGCGCGGTGGCGCCCCGGCCGCCTAGCTCGACGGGCATGTTCGTGGCGCACAGGCCCAGTTCCCGGGCGCGGGCGGCATGGCCGGCGGTGACCTCCGGGGGCAGGTCGCCGCCGCGCTCCTCGGCCTCCGCCTCCAGCGGGATCAGCTCATCCGCGAAAGCGGCGGCCCGTGCCTGAATCTCCAGGTCCTCGTCCGACAAGCCGTACACGTCGCGCCCTTCGCCGCCCGATCTTGACTGAACGTTCAGTCTAGAGCAGAATCGACCCGTGCCAATGCCTGCCGACCGCGCCGCCGATACCGCCGACGCGGTCGTGGTCGGCGGCGGGACGGTGGGCGCCTGGTGCGCCTACTTCCTGCGCCAGGCCGGGCTCGACCGGGTCGTCCTGATCGAGAAGCGGACCCTCGGCCAGGGCGCCAGCAGCCGGGCGGCGGGGATCGTCCGGACCCAGGGCGGCACCCCGTGGGCCGTCCAGCTGGGCGAGTGGTCCCGCCGCTTCTACCTCCGCCAGGCCGCCGAGCTCGGCATCGACTCCGGCTTCACCCCGCAGGGCTACGTGCTGCCGTGCTTCACCCCCGACGACGTCACCGCGGCCCGGGAGCGGCTGGCCATGCAGGCCGGGCAGGGCCTGGACGTCCGCTGGCTGGAGCCAGCCGAGCTGGACGCGCTGAACCCGACCCTGGCCCCCGGCCGCACGCTGGGCGGCACCTACTGCGCCGAGGACGGCTACCTGACCCCGCCGCGGAACGTCACCGCCTACGCCGTGGCCCTGGCCCTCAGCGGCGTCGCAGGTCCGCGAGCGGGTCGCCTTCACCGGCCTGCGGATCGCGCGGCGGCCGGGTCACCGGCGTGCAGACCAGCGCCGGGCCGGTCACGGCCCCGCTGGTGGTGCTCACCGGCGGCCCGGAGCTGGCCGAGGTCGCCGGCCTGGCCGGGGTCGGTCGTCCGGCCGGCGGCGTCCGGCACCAGGTCGCGGTCACCGAGCCGCACCCGGACCTGGCGCCCGGCCGGGTGCCGATGGTGTTCGACCTGTCCGCCGGGCTGTACTGGCGGCCCGAGGAAGGCGGCCTGCTGTTCGGGATGAGCAACCCCGACGAGCCGCCGGGCCCGGCCGCCGCCATCGACGAGCCGTACCTGGCCCGGATGCGCCAGCGCCTGGCCGAGCTGGTGCCGGTCACGGCGGGCCTCGGGCTGCGCCGGATCTGGGCCGCGACCATCGACTACACGCCCGACCACCTGCCGATCATCGGCCCGGCCCTGGCCGGCGGCGACATCCGTCGCCGGCGTCACCGTGGCCAGCGCCGGCGGCGCCGGCATGATGTGGGGCCCGGCCGTGGCCCGGGCCGCCGCCGACGTCGCCCTGACCGGCACCTCCGACGTCGTGGACGTCGCCGACCTGGGCCTGGACCGGTTCGACGCGGACGGCACCAGCACGCTGGCCACCGACCCGATCGCCCTGCCGTTCCCCGCTTCACTGCGCCGCAGGCGCCAGGCAGCTCACGCTCACCTGACCGAAAGGACCTGCCATGACCGACACCACGCCGTTCCTGGCCCGCGCCGTACCGCCGAGCTGGAGGACTGGGGCCCGCTGGCCGAGGCCACCGGCGAGCCCATGCAGACCTCCGGGTACACCCTGTGGCAGGACGGCGACCAGGAGGCCGGGGTGTGGGAGTGCACGCCCGGCCCGTCCTACTGGAAGCTGGAGACCAACGAGTTCGTGTACATCGTGGCCGGCCGGATGACCGTCACCCCGGACGGCGGCGAGGCCCGCGAGATCGGCCCCGGCGACACCGCCGTGTTCCCGCGCGGCTGGGCCGGCACCTGGCAGATCCACGAGCAGATCCGCAAGGTCTACGTCATCTTCTAGCCTGGATCGGCAAAGTATTAGCCGGCCTGCCCTTCCGCCGCGTGTCCGGCCGCTGGCCACCGGGTAATGGTCGCGTATCTGCAGGCGGCCGGGGCAGCCATTTCCGTTCCGCGCCGCTGGTCCGATCGGGGGAGGAAGCGGCATGAGCCCAATGAAGATGGGCATGGCCTGCGCGGCGGTCTGCGTGGCCATGCTGTCCATGACCATGATCGCCATGCGCAAGCGCGACAGCGGCAAGACCCGCAAGTCGCGCTAGCCGGAACCGCGCGCGCCGTGGTGCGCGCGATCGCGCAAGTAACGCAGAGCCCGGCGAGGCCCCCTTGGCCGCGCCGGGCTCGTCGCATGCCATCCCGGTTCGGGGCACTGCGCGGCGACGGTGAGCGTGCCGCAGCCGTCAGCGACCGGGTGATGACTGGCCGCCGGGATGTCCACATGACCTGGCTGTGCACGGTTACCTGCCCGGCTGGCCCGGCCTCGATCGCCACTGCGCCCAGGTCGTTGCCGGACTATCGGCCGCGCCGGCGCTAGCGCGTAGCTGCCGGTGCTCTCGGCGGAATCGGCCGGATACCACCCAGCGAGTGGCGCCGCTTTTCGCGATGCCGGCTTGTCCGCTCGAGGCGATCGCTACCGGGTGGCCGGGATAGCCGAGCGCGTCCACCGCCACCGCGCCGTGCGGGCCGCAGATCAGCGGGTTGACGTCCAGGGCGGCCAGGTCGCCGCCCAGTTCGCAGGCGAGCTGAGACAGCCCGGCCACCGCGCGGGTCACCGCCGCCAGGTCGGCGGGCGGGGCGCCCCGGGCGCCGGCCAGCAGGGCGCTGACCCGCAGCCCGGCCAGCAGCCCGGCGGCCGCGCCGCGTCCACCGGCGGCAGCGCCACGGCCCGGTCGGCCAGCATCTCGACCAGCACGCCGCCCGCGCCGACCACCACCAGCGGCCCCAGGCCGGGGTCGGTCACCACGCCCAGGGCCAGCTCAACGCCGGCCGGCACGACCTGGCAGACCACCACCCGCGGGCCGAGCCGGGCGGCCAGGTCGGCGTAGCCCGCCGCCAGCGCGGCCGGGTCGGCGATGCCCAGCAGCACGCCGCCCGCGTCGGACTTGTGGGCGACGCCGGGCTCGTCGG
Source organism: uncultured Actinomycetota bacterium (assembly GCA_963731085.1). Classification (GTDB taxonomy): domain Bacteria; phylum Actinomycetota; class Actinomycetes; order Streptosporangiales; family Streptosporangiaceae; genus DASUBV01. Next base: position 246,134 of record CAVSUF010000009.1, on the reverse strand, counting down.
TCTTCAGCACCACCGGGTACCCGATCGACGCGGCGGCGGCCAGCGCGCCGGCCGCGTCGGCGGCGGGCTCGGTCCGGGCCACGCGGATGCCGTACTCGGCCAGCAGCCCCAGCAGCGCCGCCCCGCTGGCCTGCCCGCTGGCCAGCAGGTCCCGCCCGCGCCGCTGCCGCCCGGCATCGACAGCGGGCGCGACGGGCGCCGCCGGCCGGGACGGCCGCCCCGTCGCCCGCTCCGCCCGGTCGAGCAGGTGGCGCAGCGCCAGCAGGCCGGTGCGGGTGCCCTCCAGCACCGGGATGCCTGCCGCGCGCAGCCGCCGGCCGCGTCCGGGTCGATCGGCGGCGGCAGGCTGGCCAGCACGGCCAGCGGCTTGTCGGTCCGGGCCGCCGCGTCCAGCAGGGCCAGCGGGTAGGACGCGGTCGCCGTCCAGTTCGGGCACCAGGTCCACGGCCAGGGCCACCGCCGCCACCGCCGGGTCGCCGGCCAGCGCGGTCAGCGCCCCGGCGAACAGCTCCCGGGTGTCCGCGCCGGTGCCCCACACGTCCAGCGGGTTGCGCCGGCACCAGGCCCGGGGTCGAGCAGGTCGGCCAGCGCGGTCGGTGGTGGCCGGCGCTGATCGGCGCGAACGGCACGCCCAGCGTCGTCGGCCAGGTCGGCGACGTGCGCCCGTTCCAGGCCGGAGTCGTGCACGGTGGCGATGCCCGCCCCCGGCGGTGCCGCCCGCTCCCGCGCCAGCCCCGGGGCGGCGGCCGATGGCGAACAGCTCCAGGGTGTCGGCCAGCTCGGCCAGGTCGCTGACCCGGTGCACGCCGTGCGCCCGGCACAGCGCCTCCCAGCCGCCGTCGGCGGCGGCCAGCGCGCCGGAGTGGGCCGCCACCATGGCCTGGCCCGCGGCCGAGCCGCCCACCGTCAGCAGCACGACCGGGATGTCCCGCTCCGCCGCCCGGGCCAGCGCGCCGCCGCAGCCGCCCGGCATCCCGCATCGCCTCCAGCACCAGCGCCACCACCCGCGTCTCAGGCAGCTCCAGCGCGTACTCCAGGTAGGCCGGGGTGGTGGTGACCAGCTCCTGGCCGGACGACACGGCCAGCGAGAAGCCCAGCCCGCGCCGCGCCCGCAGCAGCGCCGAGAACACCGACCCGGAGTGCGTCACCAGCGCCACCGGCCCGGCCTGCAGCGAGCTGGCCTCGGTGTAGCCGATGGCCCGCAGCCCCTCGACTGACGTTGACGAAGCCCATGCAGCCCGGCCCCGCACAGCGCCATCCCGGCCGCCCGCGCAATCCCCGCCAGCCGCTCCCGCAACCCCGGCCCGCCCCCGGCCAGCGCCGGGTCCTCGTACGCGTTGCCGAAGATCACCGCGGCCCGGTCGCCCCGCGCCGGCGGCCAGCGTGAGCTGAGCTTCGAGCGCCGCGTCCGGCACGGCCAGCAGCACCAGGTCGACCGGCTCCGGCAGGTCGGCCAGCGACGGCGCGCACGGCCGCCCGCCGATCTCGGCGTACCGGGGGTTGACCAGGTGCACCGCCGGCCGGGACGGACTGCGAGTGACCTCCTCGACCATCCGCGCCCCGAACGTCCCCGGCCGGGGCGACGCCCCCACCAGGGCGACGCTCTGAGCGGCCAGCATCGACGCCCATCCCGGCCCCGGCGTGCGTCGCCTGCGACAACTGTCAGCCGCGCCGGGTGACGCGCCGTCAGCCTGGCCGGCGCGGCGCTCCGTCTTGCGGTCCGCGATCGCTGCCCTGGCCGCCTGCCAGCCCGGGATGCCGCACACGCCGCCGCCCGCGTGCGTGGCCGAGCTGCCGTAGTACAGGCCGGCCAGGGCGTGCGGTAGTCGGCGTAGCCGGGGGCCGGCCGCATGTGGAACAGCTGCTCCAGGGACAGCTCGCCGTGGAAGATGTTGCCGCCGACCAGGCCGTACTCGTGCTCCATCTCGTAGGGGCCGACGATGTCGCGGTGCAGGATCGAGCGCCTTGAAGTTGGGGGCCAGCTCGTTGTAGCAGTCGACCATGCGGTCGGCGTAGGCCTCCAGCTCCTCGGTGTGCGGCTCCTCGCTCCAGTCGGCCGGCACCCACTGGGTGAACAGCGACATGATGTGGGTGCCCTCCGGGCACAGGGTCTTGTCGAACGTGGTGGGGATGACGCCGTCGCTGAACGGCCGCGTCGCTGGCCGGCCCTCCCGGGCCTCCTGGAACGCCCGCTCGATGTACTCCATGCTGGGCGCCATCTCGACCGAGCCGGTGTGGTGCTCCTGCAGCTGCGAGCCGGGGTCGGCGATGAAGTCGGGCAGCTCGCTCAGGGCCAGGTTGATCTTCACGACGCCGCTGCGGGTCTTCCAGTGCTCGATGTCGGTGGCGAAGTCGTCGGGCAGGTGGTCTCGCGCCGACCTGGTCCAGGAACGCGGTCTTCGGGTGCAGCGTGGACACGATGACGCTGGCCCGCAGTTCGTCGCCGTTGTCCAGCACCACCCCGGCCGCCCGGCCGCCCTCGACCAGGACCCGGGCCACCCGGGCGCTGACCCGGACCTCGGCCCCGAAGCCGCGCGCGGCCGCCTCGATGGCGCTGGACACGCCGCCCATGCCGCCTTCCTGGAAGCCCCAGTTCCCGAGGTGGCCGTCGCCGACGTCGCCGATCGAGTGGTGGGCCATCACGTAGGCGGTGCCCGGCTCGTAGGGCCCGGCCCAGGTGCCGATCACGCCGTTGACCGCCAGCGCGCCCTTGACCTGGCCGGGGACTCGAACCAGTCGTCGAGCAGGTCGGCGATGCTCATCGTCATCAGCCGGGTCACGTCGGCGATGGTGCGGACGTCCAGGCCGCGGTTGCGCCAGGCCAGCCGCAGCGTCTCGGCCAGGTCACGCGGCCGGCGCGAGCCCAGGTTGGGCGGCACGGTGAGCAGCAGCGGGCCGAGCACGTCGGCCAGCCCGGCCAGCCAGGCGTCCCACCGCGGCATCGCGTCGGCGTCCTTCTTGCGACCACTTCGACACCTCCTCGTGGTTGCGCCGGGCGTCGTCGGCGTACAGCTTGATCGAGCCGCCCTCGGGGAACGCCTGGTAGTACGGCCCCATCGGGAAGATCTTGTAACCGTGCCGGTCGAGTTCCAGGTCGCGGATGATGGTCGGCGGCAGCAGGCTCATCACGTAGGACAGCCGGGTGACCCGGAACTCCGGCGCGTCCGGCCACGGCGCCTCGGTGGTGGCCGCCCCGCCGGTCTGTGGCCCGGCCCTCCAGCACCACCGTGCGCGCCCCCGACCGGGCCAGGTAGGCGGCCGCGACCAGGCCGTTATGCCCGCCGCCCACCACGATCGCGTCGTACGTTGCGGCCATCAGCCTGCCTTCCAGGTAAGTGTTTGACTGAATGTTCAGTCTAGAAACCTGCTACGCTTTTCGACAAGAGGACAAGGGTCCGTGAGGCGGACATCACGACAGAATGGGGCCATCGCATCCGGGGGTGCGGGACACTCCGAGGGGCCGTGATGGGAGGCAGCCGCGATGACAGACCGAGCCGGCGCCGGCGCCGACGCGGCGGGTACCGCTGAGCAGCGGCGCGCGCAGATGCTGGCGGCCGCGCTGGAGGTCATCTCCGAGCGCGGCTTCGCCGACACGCGCATCGCCGACGTGGCCGAGCGCGCCGGGGTCAGCCCGGCGCTGGTGATCTACTACTTCAAGACCAAGGACCAGCTGCTCACCGAGGCCATCCGGCACTACGACGACTCCTGGTACGCCGTCGGCCAGCGGCGGATGGCCGAGCTGTCCACCGCCGCCCGCGGCTCGAGGAGATCGTCGCGATGAGCTGCCTGCCGGAGGCCGACCCGGAGCCGGGCAGCAGCTGGCAGCTGTGGCTGGACTTCTGGGCGCAGGCGGCCCGCAACGACGAGGTGGCCAACGTCCGGCGCAAGTCCGACGAGCGCTGGCGGGACGAGATCGCCGGCCTGGTCCTCACCGGGCAGGCGGCGGGCGAGTTCCGCGAGGTCGACCCGGCCGCGTTCGCCATCTGCCTGACCGCGCTGCTGGACGGCCTGACCGTCCAGATCGCGCTGGAGGACCCCGCGGTCGACCCGGTCCGGCGCCTTCGAGCTGAGCATGCAGTTCGTCGCCGACCGGCTCGGGTTCGCCTGGACGCCGGGCCGGCGGCCGGGGAGCCGCAACGGAAGGGTAGGGACGCGCCATGGCTGGTGGCCGGATCGAGCTCGTCGCGCTGACCAAGCGCTTCGGTGAGATCGCCGTCGATGACATCCACCTGGACATCGCCAGCGGCGAGTTCTTCTCCCTGCTCGGGCCGTCCGGCTGCGGCAAGACCACCACGCTGCGCCTGATCGCCGGCTTCGAGCAGCCCACCGCGGGCCAGATCCTGCTCGACGGCACCGACGTGTCGGGCGTCCCGCCGCACAAGCGGAACGTCAACACGGTATTCCAGAGCTACGCGCTGTTCCCGTTCCTGACCGTGTTCGACAACGTGGCGTTCGGCCTGCGCAACCGCAAGCTGCCCGCCGCCGAGCTGTCCCGCCGGGTACAGGCCGCGCTGGACCTGGTCAAGCTGGCCACGTTCGGCAAGCGGCGGCCGGGCCAGCTCTCCGGCGGCCAGCAGCAGCGCGTCGCGCTGGCCCGGGCGCTGGTCCTGCAGCCGTCGGTGCTGCTGCTGGACGAGCCGCTGGGCGCCCTCGACGCCAAGCTCCGCCGCTCGCTCAAGGTCGAGCTCAAGGCGCTGCAGGAGCAGGTCGGCATCACCTTCCTGTACGTGACGCACGACCAGGAGGAAGCGCTGACCATGTCCGACCGGCTGGCCGTCATGCGCGAGGGCCAGATCGTGCAGATCGGCACCCCGGCCACGGTCTACGAGGAGCCGGCCGACACCTACGTGGCCGACTTCCTGGGCGTGTCCAACCTGATGGCGGTGGACATCCTGGAGCGCGGCCCCGGCCCCCGCTGCCAGGCCCGGCTGGGCGAGGCGGTGCTGACCGTGGAGCATGGCGGGCTGGACGCCCCCGACCGGTCGCACGCGGTCATCCGGCCCGAGCGGGTCCGGCTCGAGGAGTTCGGCTCGCCCGGCCCCAACCGGGTCCCGGCGATGGTCGAGCGGCTGGTCTACCTGGGCTCATCGACCCAGGTCTTCCTCCGCCTGGCGGCCGGCGCCGACCTGCAGGCGGTGGTCCAGAACGACGGCCGCCCGGCCGCGTTCACGCAGGGCACGCCGGTGCACGCGTTCCTGGCCCCGGACGCGCTGCGGGTGCTGGCCGGCGGCAGCCAGGTGGCCGACGAGGCCGCCGCCGAGCAGGAAGCCCGCGTCTGACCGGACCGCCGTGCGGGCCTAGCTCTCGCCCGCCGCGATGGCGGTCAGCGCCTGGCCCCGGTCGACCTGCTCGCCGCGGGTCAGCCACCGGTAGCCGGCGAACCCCACCGCGGCCGCCACGAACGAGAACACCAGCATGATGGTGGCCAGCGCGTTCAGCGCCGGCCCGCCGTTGCCGCCGTGCTGGGTCGAGTAGATGACCACCGACATCGGCGTGTTGCTCGCGTTGGAGGACAGCAGGTCGACGATCACGAAGTCGTCGATGACGCCCGAGAAGACCAGGATCGCGCTGGCGAAGATGGCCGGGGCCAGCAGCGGCAGCAGCACCCGGCGCATGGTCTGGAACTGGGTCGCGCCGAGGTCGGCGGCGGCCTCCTCGTACTGCCGCCCGATGCCCGCCAGCCGGGCCTGGACCAGGATGGCCGGCCAGCTCACGTTCCAGGTGACCAGGCCCAGCACCTCGGCCAGCGCGCCGAGCTGGATCCCGGAGAACAGCCTGGTGAAGACGAAGAACATGGCCACGCCGAAGATCAGCTCGGGCACCACGAACGACAGGATCATCACGAAGTTGAAGCTGGCCGAGATCTTGCCCCGCCACCGGTTGATGCCCAGCGCGAACGCCACCCCGATCGGCACGGCGATCAGCGTGGTGTAGGCGGACAGCCGGAGCGTGGTGAACACCGCGCTCTGCAGCTGCGGGTTGTGCCACACCGAGTTGACCGGGTCGCCCCAGTACCACCGCCAGGACAGGCCCTGATAGCTGGCTTGCGACTTCCCCTTGTTAAACGAGAACAGGACGGCGATGGCGATCGGGGCCAGCGACCAGATCAGGTACAGCCAGGTGAAGCCCTCCAGGAACACCGGCCGCCGCCACGGGCTGCGCCACCAGCCCGGCGGCCGGGCGCCGGCCGCTGCGGCCTGCGCCGAGGCTCCGGCGCCGGATGCCGCGGCCGGGGTGCTCACGCTGGTCATGCCGCCTCCCGGCCCGCGCGGCTGGTGGACCGCACGTAATAGATCATGGGCGCCAGCAGCACGATCAGGACCAGCAGGGACAGGACCGCGCCCTGGCCCTCCAGCCCCGGCGTGCCCAGCTGGCCCTGGATCAGGTTGCCGATCATCGAGGTGCTGGCCGCCCCGGACAGCAGCTGGTTGGTGAAGTAGTCGCCGATCATCGGCAGCACCGTGATCAGCATGCCGGTCAGGATCGGCTGCCGGGACAGCGGCAGGGTGACCCGCCAGAACGTGCGCGCCCGGCCGAGTCCCAGGTCGCGGCCCGCCTCGATCAGCGACGGGTCGATCCGGTCCAGCCCCGCGTACAGCACCAGGATCAGGTACGGGATGTACCCGTAGACCAGGCCCAGGATGACGGTGAAGGCGTTGCCGCCGAGCCAGTTCACCGGCGAGCTGACGATGTGCAGCGAGGTCAGCACCTTGTTGACGTAGCCGTTGACCTGCAGCAAGTCGATCCAGGCCAGCATCCGCATCATGTAGCTGATCCAGAACGGCGCGATCAGCAGGATCAGGAACAGGCCCTTGCGGCGCCCGGCGAACCGGGCCGACGAAGTACGCCGCCGGGTAGCCGATGAGCAGGCACAGCGCCGACGCGGCGGCCACGTACAGGACCGTCCGCACGACGATCGGCCCGGCGAATGAGCCGGACCCGAACAGGTCGTGCCAGACATCGGTCAGGTTGGCCGAGCTCCAGTGCAGCGGGTTGTAGACGGCGACCGGCGACTCGAACAGCCGGTTCAGCTTGCCCTCGGCGATGGACAGCACGGCGTAGAACGGCACGATGAACAGCACGGCCAGCCACAGGATGCCGGGCGCCGCCAGCGCGATCCAGAACCCCTTCGACTGCCGGCGGTTGCTGTCCCGCCGGACGCGCGCGGATGCCGGAGCCGGGTTGGGGGCCGGGGCCGGAGCGGGTGGCCATCGGCTAGATCCCGTTGCTCACGACGAGCCAGGCCTGCTGCCACAGCGCGTCGGCGTCCACCGGAAGCTGGAGTTGCGACACGCCGCGCCGGAAGTAGGACGGCAGCACCGCCGTGGACATCAGGCTGGGCGGCAGGATCTGCTCCTTGACCAGCCGCTGCGGCGTCACCCCGGTGAGCGGCTGCATGTAGCCGTTGAAGCTGATGTTCTCCAGCACGTTGTCCAGGTCCATCATGTAGTTCAGGAACTGGTGGGCCAGGACCGGGTTCGTGGCCGAGCGCAGCACCGTGTTGGTGTCGTTGGCCACCGGGCCCCTGCCGTCCGTGGGGAACCAGTAGCCCACCACCTCCACGGGCACCCCCTTGGGCATGTAGGACGCGGCCGCCGCCATGTCGCCGGACCAGGCCTGGTGAATCCACGTCTGGCCGTCCGGGACCTCGGTGTAGTCGTTGTTGTCAATGTGCACGTTGACCAGGCTGGACAGCTCCTGCAAGGTCCGCCGGGACAGGTCGATCTGGTCCTTGCGGGTGGCGTTCAGGTCAAAGATGCCGTTCTTCATCAGGCCCAGGCTGATGCCCTCGCGGTAGTCGTCGAGGATCGCCACCTTGCCCTTGTACCGGGGGTTCCACGGCATCGCGTACCCGTTCGCCATCGCGTACGGGTTCTCGTGCACCAGGTCTTTCCGCCAGGCCATGCCCGTGGTGTAGATCGTGTACGGGACCGTGTACTGCCAGCCCCGGTCATAGAACGGGTTGGTGAAATCCGGCCACGCCTGGCTGATGTTAGGCAGGTAGCTGTGGTTCAGCGGCTGGATCAGCTTGGATTCGATGAGCTGGCCCAGCACGTCCACCGTGACGCCCATGAACACGTCGAACGACAGCCCGCTGCGCAGCTTGGACAGGGCCTCGTCCATCGTGTTGAACGTGGTCAGCGTGACCTTGCACTTGTACTTCTTGGCGAAGTGATTGAGGCACGCCTGGTTGACGTAGGCCACCCAGTTGAAGATCTGCAGCGTCGCGCCGGTCTCCGGGGCCAGGTTGTCGGCGATGGCCGCGTTGCCCTTGACCGGCCAGGTGACCGGGTGATCGGGCCGGGGGAGCGGCACCGCCCCGCCGCCGGTCAGGAACGGGGCGCAGGCCTCCAGCAGGCTGCTCGCGCCGCCCGCCGCCAGCGCCGCCGCGGCGCCCCGCTTGAGCGCCGCCCGCCGGGATAGCCCGCTGACCCGGCGCCGCCCGTCCGGCTGCCAGCCCTCTCTGGGGTGCACCTATCACCCTCCCTCGCTGGCTGGCCCGTGGTAGCGGGTCCGTGGTGGCGGGTCCGATCATACGCCCTGACTGAACATTCGATCAGTCGTGTTATACCTGCATACGGGCAATCGCTGTGGCGAAGGTGCCGAAATTAGCGACGAAACGCTCGATATCAGCCTCATCGTGCTGCACGGAGATCAGCCACTGCTCGATCTTGCCCCAGGGTGGCAGGAAGACCCCGCCGTTGTGCTGGAAGAGCCAGTGGGCGTGGCTGTACCCGTCCTCGATCCCGCGGAAGCCGCGGAAATCCCGGACCGGCTCAGCCGAGAACACCACGCATCCCTTGGCCCCCACCGACACGACCCGTGCCCGCAGCCCGTGCCGGGCGATCTCCCGCTCCAGGCCCTCGACGGCGATCAGCCGCAGCTTCTCGATCCGCTCGTACGCCTCGGGGGTGGCCACCTCGGCCAGCATGGCCCGGCAGGCCGCCATGGCCAGCGGGTTCCCGTTGAACGTGCCGACCATCTCGTAGTCGCCGCGGGCCACGTGGGCCATCACCTCGGCGGTCCCGCCCACGGCCGCCACGGCGATCCCGCCGCCGATGGCCTTGGCCAGGCAGACGATGTCCGGGGTCACCCCGGTCACCCCGGTGGCCCCGCCGGGACCGGCCGTCAGCCCGGTCTTGACCTCGTCGAACGTCAGCAGCGCGCCGTGGGCGTGGAGCAGGTCGCGCAGGCCCGCCAGGTAGCCCGGCTCCGGCTTGATGATGCCGGCGTTCATCATGATCGGCTCGATGATCATGCCGGCCACCTGGCCGGGGTGCTCCTCCAGCAGCGACGCCACGCAGTCCAGGTCGTTGAAGCCGGCCACCAGGGTCAGGTCCGTGATGGCCGCCGGGATGCCGGTGCTGGACGGGAGGCCGCCGGCCGGCTGGCCGGCCCGATCTCGTCATCGTCCTCCGGGCACACCGACACCTGGACCGAGTCGTGGTGGCCGTGATAGCCGCCCTCGATCTTGATGATCAGGTCCCGGCCGGTGATGGCCCGCATCAGGTGCACCGCGTCCATGGTGGCCTCGGTGCCGGAGTTGGCGAACCGCCACTGGGGCAGGCCGAACCGCCGCGACAGTTCCTCGGCGGCGGCGATCGCGGCCCGGGTCGGCTGGGCGAAGTGGGTGCCGATCCCGACCTGGGACCGGACCGCGGCCACGATGGCCGGGTGCCCGTGCCCGGCCAGTCCGGCCCCGTAGCCGCCGTGCAGGTCGACGTACTCGGTGCCGTCCACGTCGTAGATCTTCGAGCCCTGGCCGTGGCTCAGCCAGACCGGCTGGGGCCGGGTGATCTGCCAGCTTGACGTCACCCCGCCGGCCAGCGCCCCGGCGGCCAGCCCGGCCAGCCGGCGTGACTCCGGCTGCCGCTCGGTGAAGATCCGCTCCTGCTCGGCGATGATCTCGTCCAGGGCGTCCGGTTCGGGGGCGGCCATATCCCAGCTCCTCGTAAACGATCAGTCAGATGTTGACTGAATGTTCAGTCTACGAAGCTGGCCAGGCTGGTGGCAATGCCTCAGGGGTACGGCGGCTAGTGCGCGGCGGCCAGCGCGGGTGGTCACGATCCGGGCCACGACCCGCCAGCCCAGCGTGAACAGCCCCAGGAACGCCAGCGCCACCACGATGAACGCCGCCGCCGTGCCCTGGCCCGCCAGCACCCGGATGACCATGCCCGCGCCGGCCGCGCCCAGCCAGGCCCCGAGCCCGGCCGGCACGATTCCCAGCGGCGCCCGCCAGCCCCGGGCCGCGCCCAGCCCGATGGCCAGCCCGGCCAGGAACGGCCAGGCCGTGTGCCACAGCCCGGCCACGCTGCCGCCGTCATGATGGGTATGCCGCCCGATGGCGACGAACGCCAGCACCGCGCACACGTCCAGCACCACGCTGACGGCCACGGCGGGCGACGGCCGGCCCATGGGGCGCGGGCCGGTCGGGTGCGCGCCGGTGGGGTGGGGGCCGGTGGGGTGCGGGCGGGCATGCGCACAGGCTAGCCGCCCGCCTCCCGCCGCCGTGCGACCCGGCCGCCGGGCCGAAACGAGCGCATATGCTCCGGCACATGCCCTGCGTGCCGGACGCTCCGCGATGATCATCTCCGCCCCGTGATCATCTCCGTCAGCCTCGACCCGGTCATGCACGTCGGCTACCGGACGGCCCGGCTGACCGCCGGCGCCGCGCACGACGTCGGCCCGGTCCGGTACCGCCCCGGCGGCCGGGGCCCGGCGGTGGCCCGCCTGCTGCACACGTTCGGCCACGAGGTGGCGGCGGCCGGCCTGGCCGGCGGCACGGCGGGCGAGCTCATCCGGGCCGAGCTGGCCCGCTGCGGCGTGCCGACCCAGTTCACCCCCATCGCCCGCGAGTCCCGCCGGGTGGTCGAGATAACCGACGCGGCCACCGGCACGGTGACCAGTTTCGCCGAGCCGTCCCCGTACATCACCACCGAGGAACTGGGCCGCCTGGCCGCCGACTACCGCCGCCTGCTCGACGGCGCGGTCGCCGCCGTCCTGTGCGGCGGCCTGCCCGACGGCCTCCCGCCGGAGACCTACGCGACGTTCGCCACCTACGCCGCCGAGGCCGGCGTCCCGGTCGTCATCGACGCCGGCGGCCCGGCCCTGTGGCACGCCGCCGCCCGCCACCCGGCCCTGGTCATCCCGGAGCCCGGAGGGCACCGTGGCCCCGGGAGGCGCAGCGAGCCGGCCGGCTGATCGGCGTTGGCGCCCGGGCGGTGGTGACCGTCCGCGGGGACGGGGTCAGCGTGATGACTCCGGTAGGCCAGTGGCACGCCAGCCTGCCCGGCTCGCCCCCGCTGTCCGCGATGCCCTCGTGGCGGGCCTGGTCCCTGGCGTGGCTTCGCCTGGTCTGGCCCGAGAGCCTGCAGCACGCCGTGAGCCTGGCTGCCGCCGTCGGCCAGGCGGCGGTCGACCTCGCCGCCTACGAGCGACTCCTGCCAGCGGTCCGCGTCGACTTACCGGTCACCCCGGCTGTTCCGCCATGATCACGACTCGCCGCCGATTGTCCCGGACACCCGGTCACGATCATGGTCCCTCGGCGCGGCGCTTCCAGCCTGGTCGCTGGCCCGAGAGCCTGCAGGACGCCGTGAGCCTGACGCCGCTATCGAGCCGTCGCGGCCGGGACTCGCGGCCCGCCGGTTCGCGGCAGTGCCGCGACGTTCAAGGCCGACGGCAGTCCGGTGCAGCTGCGGACGTCGAGGTCGAGCGGCTGATCCGGGACATGATCGCGGCCCGCTTCCCCGGCGACGGCGTCGCGGCGAGGAACTGCCCGAGACGCCGGGCGACTTCGCCGGGGTGGCGTGCGGGCTGACTGACGCGCTAGTCGCCGCCGGGTACCCGATGGATACACGACCTGGCGCCGATGACGCTGCTGCTGCAGGCCCGGCCGGGTCACGGACCTGGCGGGAAGCGTCTGGCCGGGAACGGGACCGTGCTGGCCAGCAACGGCCATCTGCACGACGCCCTGCTCGACCTGGTCCGCGGCATCCCGCCCGGCCGCGACTACGAGGCCCTTGCCGCGGCGGTGAGCTCAGGGCGTTCCGTAGTTGTACGGGTTCTGGTTGGCCGGCGTCTGCGGGGTGGTCGCGACCGCGCTGACGCCGTACGCGGCCCCGGCGGCGAGGAGAACCCCGGCCACGACCGAGGCGATGATGACGCCTATCCGTGATGTCACGATCACCCCTCCGTGGGCGCTCTGGGCCGGTCTGCCCCGACGCCGGCCACGCTACCCGTCCGCCGCCGGGCAGGTGGGCCCTTTAACGCGGTTGTTAACCACGCCCGCGTCACCCGGCGGCGCGGCGGCGGGCAGCCGGAACACGACAAGGTCAGCGGACGCCAGCACCACGCTCGCTCCCGGCAGCCGGGCCTGCCCGGCCAGGCAGCCCCGGTCCGCCCGCCGGCCCGCGCTGCCCAGCAGCGGCCCGGCGTCCACCACCACGTACCGCACCCCCGCCGCCACCAGCGTCCCGGTCAGCGGCCTGCCCCCGGCTAGGCCCGCATCGGCCAGGGCCGCATCCGCCAGGGCCGCATCCGCCAGGGCCGGGGTGAGCCGCCGGGCGGCCGGATCCTCGGCGGCCACGGTCAGCGCGCCGACCTGGAGCGCGTCGTTCCAGATGAGCGGACGCCGCAGCATCTTCGTCCACGGGTCGAGAACGGCATCGCCGTCGTTCCACCCCGGCTGCCGGTAGGCCGCCCACGGCAGCAGCACCACCGACCCGCCCCGCCGGTCCCCGTCAATGATCCGCCGTGCCGTGAGCCAGTCGGCCGGGTACGCCGTGGCGTGCAGTCGTCCCGCCGCCCCCCAGGCCAGCCCCGGCAGCAGCACGACCGGCGCGAGCACCGCCATCACCGCCAGCGCCACCCCAGCCCGCCGCGCGCCCCGGTCCCGGCCGCCCGTCGCGATGCGCGCGATCCACGCCGCGCCCAGGCCGATCCCGATGGCCTCGGCCAGGGCCAGCGGCGCGATGTACTGCTGGCCGTCGCGGAGCACCGCGACGCCGGGCCAGGCCGCGATCAGGTGGGCCAGCGCCGTCCGGCCGGGGCCGGTCAGGCCGATGGCCGCCACCGCGAACGCGGCCAGCGCGGCCACGCCCAGCCCCGGGCAGGCGCGCCGCCGCGCGCCCAGCAGGACGCACCCGGCCAGCGCCGCCAGCACCACGGCCAGCCAGGCCGCCGCGCCCGGGCCGCCGTAGCCGCGCGGCACCGCCTGCGCGTTCCAGATCCCGCCCAGCATCAGCAGGCTGCCCGCGCCGCCGAACGGCGTGTCCGGCCGGGCCGCGAACGCCAGTGCTCCGTCCGGGTCGGTCCGCACCGCCACCGCCAGCGCGGGCACCAGCCACGGCAGGCTGGCCACAGCCAGCGCGGCGGCCGTCACGCCGAGCCGCCGCCCCCGCGCCGCCCACCCGCCGGGCCGCCCGGCCAGCGCGACCGGCACGGCGGCCAGCGCGCAGATGCCGACCGCCTCGAACCCCCCGATTGCCGCCGGGACCAGCGCCGCCGCCAGCGCCGCCACCCGCACGGACCGGGCCGGCCGTCCCCGGTCCGCGACCGCCGCCACGACCCACGGCAGCGCGGCGTACCCGAGCAGCAGCGCCCAGTGCCCCTGGATCAGCCGTTCGGCGACATACGGATTCCAGGCATAGAACACCCCCGCCGCCATCCGCGCCACCGCCAGGCCGCGCCCCCCGGCGGCCAGGCCGGCCCGCTCGGCGCAGTACCCGAGCAGCCGGGCCGCCCCCGCGCACGAAGCGACGAAGATCGCCACCAGGATGACCTTCTGCAGCAGGTCGGCCGGCAGCACCGCGGACAGCGCCGCCACCACCGCGTCGCTGGGCACCGCCCGGGGCGGCCCCCCGATCAGGCCGAGGGTCGCCGCGGACAGCGGCGCGTGCGGCACGAACACCATGTCGTCGCTGAGGATGTAGCCCGGCCCCAGCGCCGGCCCGAGGGCCAGCAGCCCCAGCGCGAGCCCAGCCAGCCCCGGCCAGGTCAGCGGATGCCGGGCCAGCGGATGCCGGGCCAGTCGCCGCAGCACCGCCCGCGCACTGGCCCGGCGCGCGCCCGGCGCGGCTGGCGCCCGCACGGGAGGCTCGCGGACGCTCATGCCCACACCGTGGCATACCGGGCACCAGGCACGGGACCGATTCCGCCGACCCTGACCCGGTTCAGCCCGGTACCATGCGTCGAGCCCTGTGCTCCGCCCGCCCGTTCCGCCTCTTCTTAGTCGAGCACGGATGACTGCCCCGCCCGCGCCGCCGGAAGCCCGCCAGCCCGCAGCGGCCCGGCCGGCCGCTGCTCCGGACCCCGGGCCTGCGCCGCCGGGCCTGCGCTGGTTCCTGCTGGCCTGGCTGGTGGCCCTGGCCCTGCTGGCCGCCAACCACCCCGGCCAGCTGGTCATCGACACCAAGCTGGGCGTCGACATCGACCCGGCCGGCTTCCTGGCCCGGCTGTGGCCGCTGTGGGATCCGCTGGCGTGGCTGGGCACCCTGCAGGACCAGTACATCGGCTACGCGTTCCCGATGGCGCCGTTCTACCTGGCCGGGCATCTCGCCGGCCTGCCCGCCTGGCTGACCGAGCGGCTGTGGATGTCGCTGCTGGTGGCGGTCGGTTTCACCGGCCTGGCCCGGCTGGCCGCCGCGCTGCGCATCGGCTCGCCCCGCACCCGCCTGCTGGCCGCCGCGGTCTTCGCGCTGTGGCCGACGTTCACCATCCTGGTCGGCTCCAACTCGGCGTCGATCCTGCCCGGCGTCCTGGCCCCGTGGGCCGTGCTGCCCCTGGTCCGCGCCGTGCGCGCCGAGATTGGCCCCGTCCGGGCCGCCGCCTTGTCGGGGGTGGCGGCGGCGTGCATGGGCGGCGTCAACGCCGTCGTCACGCTCGAGGTCCTGCTCGCGCCGGGCCTGTTCATCCTGGTCGCCGCCCGCGGGCGCCGCCGGGCCGAGCTGGCCGCCTGCTGGGGCGCCGCCGTCGTCGCGGCCACCGCCTGGTGGGCCGGCCCGCTGCTGCTCCAGGGCCGCTACTCGTTCAGCTTCCTGCCCTACATCGAGCAGGCCGCCACCACCACGCGAACCATGTCCGCCACCGCCGTGCTCACGGGCGTCGGCGACTGGACCGCCTACGTCAACCCCGGCACCCCGTGGCTCACCGCCGGCTGGACCCTGGTCACCGTCCCGGCCGCCATCCTGGCCAGCGCCGTGGCCGCCGCCGTCGCCCTGGCCGGCCTGGCTCGCCGTGATCTCCCGCACGGCGCCTGGCTCCGCCTGACCGCCGGCCTGGTCGCGGCGCGGCGCGCTGGCCGGGTACTGGGGGCCGCTGGGCGGCCCGTTCCACGGCACGGCCGACCGCCTGCTCGACGGCACCCTGGCCGCCTTCCGCAACGTCTACAAGCTCCAGTCGGTCCTGGCCCTGGTCCTGGCCCTGGCCCTGGCCCACGGCCTGGCCCGGCGCCCGGGCTGGCCCCGTCTCGCCTGGCCCCGTCCCGCCTTGTCCGGCGCGATTCCCCGGCCGATCCGGGCCGGCCCGGGCGGCGCTGCCGGTCCGGCTGGTGGCCGGGATCGCGGCCGGCGCTGGTGCTGGCCGGGCTGGCCCTGCCTTACCTGACCGGCCAGGTGCTCAGCCCCGGCCCGTTCCCGAGCGTCCCGCGCTACTGGTACCGGGTGGCGGCGTTCCTGGCCGCGCGCTCGCCCCGCGAGCCGGCCTTCGTGGTGCCCGGCGACGCGCACGGCATCTACCTCTGGGGCGACCCGCTGGATGACCCGCTCGAGCCCCTGGCCAGCTCGCCGTGGGTGGAGCGGGGCACCGTCCCGTACGGCGGCGGGGCGTCGCAGGACTTCGTGAACACCGTCGAGTCGGCCATCGAGTCCGGCCAGCAGGTGCCCGGCCTCGCCGCCTACCTGGCCAGGGCGGGCGTCCGCTACGTCGTGGTCCGCAACGACCTCAGCCCGGCCATGCCCGGGGCGGTGGCCCCGCAGGTGGTGCATGCCACCCTGGCCCAGTCCGGGTTCCGGCGGGTGGCCGCGTTCGGCCCGCGGATCCCCGCCGTCCCGGCCGCCCGGGCCGCCGCCGCGATCAGCGCGTCGGTCCTGGCCCAGCTTCCCGGCGCCCGCCGCGCTTACCCGGCGGTCGAGATCTACGCGGCCGACCCCGGAACCTCCGGGCCGCCGGGGCCGGCCGAGGTGCTGCCCGCCAGCCAGACCGTCCTGGTCGACGGCGGCCCGGGCGCGCTGCTGCCGCTGGCCGGGCAGGGCATCCTGGACGGCCGTCCCGTCGTCGTGGCCGGTGACCCGCTGCTCACCGCGCCCGCCCGGTGGGTCGTGACCGACGGCGCCCGCCGGGCCGACACCCTGTTCGGGCAGATCAGCGGTAACGTCTCCGAGACCTACACCGCGACCCAGGTCAACCCGCCCGACGAGCTGCTGGGCGACGCGGGCGGCCCGCCGCGGCAGCTATTGCCGGTGCCCGCCCGGCGGCAGACCGTCGCCGTGCTGTCCGGAGCGGCCAGCGTGACCGCGTCCTCGGTCGGCTCGTGGGTGCAGGAGGCCCCGCAGTATCGACCCGGTCAACGCCTTCGACGGCAACCCGGCCACGGCCTGGACCGTCGGCGTGCCCGGGGCCGCCGGGCAGTGGATCCAGGTCACCTTCGGCCGGCGCCGGCTCCTGCCCGGCCGGGCCGGGATCAGGCTGCTGACCGACCTGGCGGCCCGCCCGGTGGCCAGCCGGGTCGAGGTCAGTACCGCCGCCGGCCGGGTGTCGACGACGCTGCGCCGCACCAGCGCGGTCCAGTCGGCTGCGGCTGCCGCCCGGTCCGACCCGCTGGCTGCGCGTCACCATCACCCGCGCCTCCCGCCCCCGCCCCGGCGCGGCCGCCGCCGGGGCGGGCGCGGGCGTGCGGGACATCCTGATCCCCGGCGTCCGGGTCCAGCGCCTGCTCCGGCCGGCCCAGGACCCGGCTGGCCGCCGCGCCCCGGCGGTCGCGTTCTCGTTCGCCCAGACGCTGCCCGACCCGGCCCAGCTCGTCAGCCCGGCCGCCTACCCGCCGCTGGCCCGCAGGTTCACCACCCCGGCCGCCGCCCCGCTCCGCCTGACCGCCACCGCCGTGGCCCTGCCCGGCCCCGCCCTCACCGCCCTGCTGGCCCGCCTCACCACCGGCGGCCCCGGCCAGGTCAGGATCATCGCGTCCAGCACCCTCGGCTCCCTGCCCAGCCTGGCCCCGGGCGACCTGCTGGCCACCGGGCCGTGGATCGCCGGCGGCCCGCACCCGGTCCTGCGGCTGAGCTGGACCGGCGACCGCCGGATCGCCGACCTGGCGCTGACCCCGGACAACGGCATCGGCGCGTTCCCGGAGAAGGTCCGTATCACCAGCCCGGACGGCGTCCGCGAGGCGGCGGTCGGGTTCGGCGGCCTGGTCACCCTGTCCCCGCCGCTGGTCACCAGCCAGCTCAGCATCAGCTTCCCGGCCAGCGAGCCGGCTAGCGCGGCCGCCGCCGCGCAGCGCGGCCGCCTGCCCATCGCCCTGGGCCGCCTCACCATCCCGGCCCTCGCGGGCCTGGCCCCGGCCCGGCCCGACCCGGCCGCCCCGTTCGCCCTGCGCTGCGGCCAGGGCCCGGCCCTGACGGTCGACGGGCACCGCTACGCCACGGCCGTGTCCGGCCAGATCTCCGCCCTGACCAGCTTCCGCCCGGTCCAGGTCCGGCTCTGCGCACCCAGCCCAAGCGCCGCGTCACGGCCCGGCCCCGCGTCACCGCCCGGCCCCGGATCACCCGGCGGCGCTGCCGCCGTGCCCAGCCTGAGCCTGCCGGCCGGCCGGCACACCCTGACCGCCGCCATCCCGGCCCCGTTCGCCTTCACCAGCGTGGCCCTGACCAGCGGCGCCCCCGCCGAGCCCGCCGGCCCAGCCCGGCCAGCCGGGCCGCCACCACCGCTGCCCCCACGACCGCCGCCACCGCCGCCAACACCGCCACCAACACCGCCGGGCGAGCCCTGCGCGTGATCACCTGGGCCGACGACCGCCGGTCCCTCCGCGTCGCGGCCGGGCCGCGCTCCTACCTGGAGCTGCACCAGAACGCCAACCCCGGCTGGGTCGCCACCCTCAACGGCCGCCCGCTCACCCCGGTCACGCTGGACGGCTGGCAGCAGGGCTACCTCCTGCCCGCCGGCCACGGCGGCCTCGTCACCCTGACCTACAGCCCGGACGGCCTGTACCACGTGCTCCTGGTGACCGCCGCCCTGGCCGCCCTGGCGCTGCTCGCCCTGGCCCTCCCGGTCCCGCTCCGCCGCCGCCGCGCCCCGCCAGCCGCGCTGTCCGGAACGGCGCCATCAATGGCGTCAGCACCATCAGCCCCGCCCGCGACCCCGACCCAGACAGCCCCGGCTGTCGCGGCCGGCGTTCCCGCCAGGGCTGCCGTCTGGAGCGCCGCCCGCCTGGCCGCGCTGGCCGGGCTGATCATCCTGGCCGGCGGCCTGGTGGCGCTCGCCGTCCCGGCGCTGGCCGTGCTGGCCTGGTGGCGGCCGCGCTGGCTGCCCGCCGTGGCGGGGCCGGCCTGGTCGCGGCCGGGCTCATCGCGGCCACCGTGACGACTCCGGAGACATTCGGCATCGGCGCGTTCAGCGCCGCCGCGCAGGCGTGCGCCCTGATCGCGCTGGCCGCCGCCCTGATGCCGGCCCTGCCGGGTCGGCGCTCGCCCTGATATCGGCCCTTCCCGGGCCCGGGGAGCGACATCGGCCAGGCGTGCCTGATCCGCGCGGAATCATCCGTTCGTCATCTGTGTCCGGATAACGTACGAACCGGCATCCGGATCTGTACGCTGTCGGTCACGCGCCGGGCGACCCCGGGACACACTCGCGGTGGAGGATTCATGCGCCGTGGAATCGGCCTCACGCTTACCGGGCTCGGTGCTTTCCTTCTGGTATTCGGGCTGCTCATGCGGTACTGGGTTCCCGGCCAGGTACTCAAGTTCCCGCTGAACGAGTACCAGGTGACGACCCTGGCCGGGAATGACATCAGCTACTTCAGCGCGCCCTTGCTGCACGAATTCGCGGGCGTTACCGCGACGTTCATCAAGACCGTCGAGGGCGACGTGCCATCGGGGTCCGCGTCGACGGCCGTATGGGGCAGTTTCACCGCCATCGAGGACACTAAGGACAACACCGCCATCCAGTTCCTCAGCCAGCGATCGGCGTTCAACCGCCGCACCGGGGTGCTGGTCAGCTGCTGCGGCGCCAGCATCGGCGGCAACACCAAGATCCAGCAGGCCGGCCAGGGCTTCGTGTTCCCGTTCGGCACCCAGCACAAGACCTACCAGCTATTCGACACCACGCTGCTGCAGACGGTCCCGGTCCAGTTCGCGGGCACCAGCAGCGTCGACGGGCTGGCCGTCGACAAGTTCACTGAGCAGGTGCAGGGCCGCCGGTTCGGCCAGCAGACCCTCCCCGGCAGCCTGGTCGGCGAGCCGGCCGCAGGCCACGGTCACGCTGCCCGAGTCGCTGACCGCCACCAACACCTACTGGGTCGACCCGGACACGGGCTCGGTCGTCGACATGACCCTGGACCAGACCGTGGCGCTGCAGGGCACGACGCCATCGCAGCGACTGGTTCTGCTGGGCGGCACGTTCACCGAAACCCCGGCTAGCGTTCAGGCCGCCGTCACCGCCGCGCGGCAGCAGCACCCCAAGATTCAGCTCATTCAGATCACAATTCCGATCATCGGGATTCTGCTGGGGCTCCTGGGTCTTGCCGCTGGTATTGGACTAGTCCTAAGGTCGCCTGAGCCGTGGGCACCTGCCTACGATGACGACGAAGTCGAAAATCTGGCCCGGTAAGAGGGCCAGACGGGGGAGGTAAGCGGTGAGCTTCTGGGATCGCGCGGCGGCTGACCCGAACTGGACCGCCGTGATCGAGCCCGATGGCACCGACATCAGCTCCGGCGACCTGCTCGCCCGCTGCCACCAGCTCACCAGCGCCCTCCAGGCTCGCGGCCTCGAGCCGGGCGACGGCATCGCCGCGCTGGTGCCCAACGGGGCGGCGGCGTTCGAGGTGCTGCTGGCCGCCGCCCAGGGCGGCTGGTACCTCACGCCACTTAACTGGCATTTCGCCGCTCCGGAGATCGCTTACATCCTGGCTGACAGCGGAGCCAGGGCGTTCTTCATCGACGAGCGGTTCGCCAAGCTGGGCCTGGCCGCGGCCGAGCTGGCCGGGCTGCCCGACGACATCCGGATCGGCATCGGCGACGTCCCCGGCGCGATCGGCCTGGCGGAACTGCGGGCCGGCCAGCCGGTCACCGCCCCGGCGAACCGGACCGCCGGGACGACCATGCACTACACCTCGGGCACCACCGGGCGGCCCAAGGGCGTGCGGCGGCCGCTGCTCGGGTTCACCCCCGAGGACCTCGCCGACCTGGGCGCGGCCCTGCCCCAGCTGTTCGGCATCACCGGCGGGGCGCCCAACGTGCACCTGGTCACCTCGCCCATCTACCACACCGCCGTCACCATGTTCGGCGGCAGCGCGCTGCACCTGGGCCACACGGTCGTCTGCATGGACACCTGGGACGCCGAGCAGGCCCTGGCGCTGACCGAGCGCTACCAGGTCACCAACACGCACATGGTGCCGACCCAGTTCAAGCGGATGCTCAGCCTGCCCGCCGAGACCCGGCGCCGGTATGACCTGTCCTCCATGCGGTGGCTGCTGCACGCCGCCGCGCCGTGCCCGGTCGGGATCAAGCGGGCCATGCTGGAGTGGTGGGGCCCGTGCGTGTATGAGTACTACGCGGCCACCGAGGGCGGCGGCACGCTGGCCACGCCCCAGGACTGGCTGGCCCACCCCGGCACGGTCGGCACCGCGTGGCCGGTCAGCGAGCTCCTGATCACCGACGACGACGGGAACCCGTGCCCGGCGGGCTGCCCCGGCACCATCTACATGAAGATGGGCGTGACTGACTTCGAGTACAAGGGCGACCCGGAGAAGACGGCCGAGGGGCGGATGGACGGGTTCTTCACCGTCGGCGACATCGGCTACCTGGACTCCGAAGGCTTCCTGTTCCTGTGCGACCGGAAGGTCGACATGATCATCTCGGGCGGGGCCAACATCTACCCGGCCGAGATCGAGGCCGAGATCATCATGCATCCCAAGGTCGCCGACGTGGCCGTGTTCGGCATCCCCGACCCGGACTGGGGCGAGCAGGTCAAGGCGGTCGTCGAGCCCGCCGCCGGGCGTTGAGCCGGGCGACGCGCTGGCCGCCGAGATCATGGCCGCGCTGGACGGCCGGCTGGCCCGGATGAAGTGGCCCAGGTCGATCGACTTCACCGAGGAACTGCCCCGCGACCCGAGCGGGAAGCTGCTCAAGCGCCGGCTCCGCGACCCGTACTGGCAGGACCAGGCGCGCACCATCTAGCCAGCATCACTCAGGCAGCATCACTCAGGAGGCGGCCGGCTCGGGCAGGCTGGCCGCCTGGGTCAGCACGTCCAGCAGCCGGGCGGTGGCGGGCGGGTCGGGCGGGTCGCCGTAGGTCACCGCGAACACGTGCCGCCGCGCGCCGGGCAGCGCCGTGGCCGCGATGCCGGGGTGCCGGGCCGCGCGCAGGCACAGCCCCGGCAGCGTCGTCACCCCCAGCCCGGCCGCGACCAGTGCCTGCACGGCCACGTAGTCATCGGTGGTGAACGCCACCCGGGGCGTGAACCCGGCCGCCGCGCACTGCCGGATCAGGTAGCTGCGGCACCGCTCGCAGCCGGCGATCCAGCGGTGCTCGGCGTAGTCGGCCAGGTCCGCGCGGCCCGGCCGGGTCGCCGTGCCCGGCGGTGACCAGGTGCACGGGCTCGTCCAGCAGCAGCCGGCCCCGGCTGCCGTCCTGCGCCGGGCTCGGCGGCTCCGGGTCGCTGCCCTGCTGGTAGTGCTGGAACACCAGGGCCACGTCCACGTAGCCGGCCCGCAGCATGCGCAGCGCCTCGGGCGGCTCGGCCTCGGTCAGCATCAGGTCCATGCCCGGCGTCTCGGCCTCCAGCCGGGCCGCGGCGGCCGGCACGATCGTGCCCAGGGCCGACGGGAACGCCGCCAGCCGGACCCGGCCCAGCCGCAGGCCCACGTGCGCGGCCAGTTCCGCCTCGGCCGCGTCCAGCCGCCCGATGATCTCCTCGGCCCGCTCGGCCAGCAGGCGGCCCGCGTCGGTCAGCCGCACCCCCCGGCCGGCCCGCTGCAGCAGCCGCGCGCCGGTCTCGGCCTCCAGCCGGGCGATGTGGTGGCTGATCGACGGCTGGGCATAGTTCAGGGCGCGGGCGGCGGCGGTCACTGACCCGTGCCGGGCCACGGCGACCAGGACCCGGAGCCTGATCACATCCAGCATGATGCGACTATAGATCGTCTGTATGGATCAGGCCAGCATCCACTCACCGGCCTATTCAAGGCCGCTGATCAGCCGCGACCCTCCAGCAGCGGGGCCTCCGGGCGCCGGGGCGGCGGCTGGCAGCAGCCGGGCCAGCGGCCGGGGCAGCCACCAGTTGGCTGTGCCGAGCAGTTCCATGACCGCCGGCACCAGCACCAGCCGGACCACCGTGGCGTCGATCAGCACCGCCACCGCCAGGCCCAGCCCGATCTGCTTGACAGCAACGTTCGGGCCGATCACGAAGGACAGGAACACCACCACCATGATCGCCGCCGCGGCCGAGATGACCGTGGCCGAGCTGGCCAGGCCGCGGCCCACCGCCGCCCGGTTGTCCCCGCTGGCGTCGTACGCCTCGCGGATCCGCGAGATCAGGAACACCTCGTAGTCCATGGACAGCCCGAACAGGATCACGAACAGGAACACCGGCACCCAGGTGGTCACCGGCATCTTCTCCGGGAACCCGAACAGCGGGCCCAGCCAGCCGTGCTGGGTGATCATGACCAGCACGCCGTAGGCGGCACCGATTGACAGCAGGTTCATCACCGCCGCCTTGACCGCCACCACCACCGACCGGAACACCACCGTCAGCAGCACCATGGACACCGCCACCACCACCGCGATCAGCCACGGCAGCCGCTGCCCGATCACGTTGGCGAACGTCACGTTGCCCGCGTTCGGCCCGGTCAGGTAGGCGCGGATGCCGGTGCCCGCCGTGGCCCTCGGCAGCACCTGCCCGGTCAGCCGGTTGACCAGCGCGTCGGTGGCCGGGTCCTGCTCCCCGGTGGCCGGGTAGGCGATCATGATCGCCGCCTGCCCGTCCGGGCTGACCTGGGCCGGCGTGACCGCCGCCACGCCCGGCGTGCCCGCCACCGCCGCCTGCAGCCCGGCCGTGCCGGCTCCGTGCCCGGCAGTCGCGCCGCGACGATCAGCGGTGCGTCGAACCCCGGCCCGAACCCGGCCGCCATCGTCGCGTAACTGGCGTAGCCCATCGACCCGCGCGGCTGCGCCGACTCGTCCGGCAGGCTCAGCTTCATGCCCAGCGCCGGGGCCGCCAGCAGCGCGATGACGCCCGTCGCGGCCAGGATGGCCAGCACCGGCCGGCGCTGCACCGCCGCCGCCCACCGCAGCGAGAAACCGTGTTCTTCGGAGTAACGGCCCGGCTGCGTACTCCCGCTCCCCGGCCGCGGCCGTCCCCGCCGAGCCCACCCCAGCCGCGACAGGCGCAGCCGCGATGGCCGGGCCAGCCGCATCCCGGTGCAAGCCAGCAGCGCCGGCAGCAGCGTCAGTGCCGCCGCCACGGTCATCGCCACGGTCACCGCGGCCGCCACGGCCACCCCGTTCAGCAGCGACTGGCGCAGGACCAGCAGGCCGAGCATGCCGACCGCCACCGTCGCCCCGGCCGTCAGCACCGAGCGGCCCGCGGTCCGCATGGACGACGCCAGCGCGTCCTGTGGCGCTGCCCCGGCCCGCAGGTCATCGCGGAACCGGAGGAAGATGAACAGCGCGTAGTCCACCCCGACGCCCAGCCCGATCAGTGAGGCCACGATCGGCCCGAACGACGGCGCCGGGATCAGGTGCCCGATCAGCGCGATCAGCGACAGCCCGGTGCCGATGCCGAACAGCGCGGTCAGCAGCGGCAGGCTCATCGCCAGCAGCGAGCCGAACACCAGCAGCAGGACCAGCGCGGCGGCCGTCGTGCCGAACCCGTCGCTGGGCCCGCCGTACGGCGTCCCGGCCAGGTCGACCACGTCGCCGCCCAGGCTGACGGCCAGCCCGTGCCCGGACGCCGCCGTGGCGTCGTGCATCAGCGCGGCCGTCTCGGCGCCGGAGATGCCGCTGGTCGGCACCGAGAACTGCACCGTGGCGAACGCGATGTGCCCGCCCCGGGCGATGTGGCCGGGAACGTCGTACGGCCCGGCCACCGCACTCACCCCCGCAGCATGCTCAAACGGGACCAGCGCGCCGGTCACCCGGTCCCGGACGGCCGGGTCGGTGACCGGCCGGGCCGACCGGATGGCCAGCGTCAGCGTGTCCCCGGACCGGCCGGGGAAGTGCCGGCTCAGCAGCGTCTGGCCCGGGTCGGCGGTGCCGTTGGTGGCCAGTGCCGCCGCGCCGAACTGGGTCCACAGCGCTACCAGGGTGACCAGCGCGACCAGCCACGCGGTGATGGTCACCCAGCGGTGCCGGTAGCAGGCCAGCCCGACGGCGGCCAGCGGCCCTGGCCGGGCGGCGGATGGGTGCGACATGACGGTTCATCTCCTGCGAGCCATAGGGGTTCCTGCGCTTAAGAGCCTCGCGGTCAGGAGGCGGCGGCACGTCGTGCCAGCGGAGGCACCTGCCGGCCGCCGCTACTGTCCGCGGCGTACTCCCGGCGGAGTACCGGCCCGCGCCCCGGTGCCGCCGGCGCGGCTGGCTTGCCATCATGTGCGTGGATGCCGCACGTGCGGGCCGCGATGATCGGAGCCAGAGTGACCCATACCGACCGGCGGATTCCGCTGCGTAACTGCGCCAACCTGCGCGATGTCGGCGGCTACCCGGCCGGCGACGGCCGGACCACCCGCTGGCGGACGCTGCTGCGGTCCGGGTCGCTGCACTACGCCGGCGAGGCCGCCAGCCAGACCCTGGCCGGCTACGGCGTGCGGACCGTGCTCGACCTGCGGACCTGGGAAGAAGCCGACCGGGCGCCCAGCCCGCCGCTGGCCGGTCCCGCCGTGACCCGCCGGATCTCGCTGATCGCCGAGGGCGCCCGCGGCCTGGACCCCCGGCTCGACGCCGTCTACCGGTACCTGATCGACGAGCGCGGCGACGCCATCGGCCAGGTCGTGAAGATGCTGGCCGCGCCAGACGCCCTCCCGGCCCTGGTGCACTGCAGCGCGGGCAAGGACCGCACCGGGATCGTGGTCGGCCTGGTGCTATCCGCCGTCGGCGTCCCGGACGAGATCGTCGCCGAGGACTACGGGCTCAGCGCCGCCTACCTCGGCCCGCGCACCCCGCAGATCATCAGCCAGATCCGGGCCAGCGTCGGCCTGGCGACGACGGGGGGAATGACCACGGGGGGGATCCCGCCGCGCAGGACTACGGGGACCTGCTGGACAGCCCGGCCGGCCTGTTCCGCCGGGTACTGGGCTGGGTCCGGGACGCGGGCGGCGGCACCGTGGCCGGGTACCTCCAGGGCCACGGCGTGACCGCCGGCGAGCTAGCCGCCCTGCGGGAGAGCCTGACCGCCTGACCCCGGTGGCCCAGGCCGTACAGCCTCGGGCCGTACAGCCTCGGGCAGTACAGCCTCGGGCAGGCCGGCCAGGGCCTCGCGGGCCTCGGCGGCGATCGGCGGCGGCATCTCGTCCGCCACTTCCGGGTCGTCCAGCGTCTCCCGCAGGGCCAGGCCGTAGGCCACGTCGAGGGCCTGGTCGGCGGGCACGGCGATGTCCGGCACCACGCCGGTGCCCTCCCAGTTGGTGCCGGTGACCGGGTTGACCGACCGGGCGTACGGCAGGGACATCGCCAGCGTGGCCGAGATCGGCCGCGTCCGGGTCGGGTGGGCGCCGCCCCCGGTGGTCTCGCCGACCACCCGCGCCCGGCCCTGGGCCTGCAGGTTGTAGGCGATGTCCTCGCCGCCGGAGAACGTCCGGGGACTGGTCAGCACGTACACCGGCCGGCCGGTGTACCGCTGGCCCGGCACCCAGGACAGGCTCCACACCTGGCGGGTCTCACCGGTCTCCGCCGAGTAGACGTCGTTCAGGTGGGTGCGGCCGCCCGGGAACAGGTAACTGCACCAGAACGCCGCCCCGTCCAGCGAGCCGCCGCCGTTCTTCCGCAGGTCGATGATCAGGGCGTAGGTCCGGGCCACCAGTTCCATCGCGGCCGCCATGGCCGGTGCCGCCTCGGCCGGGTCGGCCACCCCGCGCAGGTCCAGGTAGCCGATGTTCCCGGCCAGCCGCTCGACCCGGAAGATCCCGTAGTTGATCAGCCGCCCCCCGCCCGGCCGGGGCCGCCCGGGGCGGCGCGGACCGGGGCTGTGCTCGCCGGGCCGGTGGTCAGCGGGGCTGTGCTCGCCGGGGCTGTGCTCGCCGGGGCCGGGCTCAGGCCCGCCGGGGTCCTCCGCGCCGTGCTGCGGCCGGACCCGGACCCGCAGGTGGCGGTCGGCGCAGACCTCGTACAGCTCGCTGGTCAGCCGCTCGGCCAGGGCCTCGTCGGCCAGGTTGTCGTACGCGCCGGCGGCCAGCCGGGCCTCGATCGCCGCCGCGGCCTGCGCGCCGCGCTCCGGGAGCACGTACGCCGTGCGCATCAGCCGCGCGACCGTCTCGGCCGTCTCCCGCGCCGGCATCGGCTCGGCGGCCAGCGCCGCGTCATGCGGCAGCGTGATCCGCGGCCCGTCCGGCCCTGCCCCGTCCACCGCGATCTCCAGCAGCCGGGCCGGCGGCAGCCGCAGTGACAGGTCGCGCCGCAGCCGCCGCATCCCGTCCGCGTGCGCGGCGGCCCAGGCATCCAGGTGAACCTGCGGGCTATCCGGTCCGCCGGCCGGGATCAGCAGCCGGACGAGCAGTTCGCCGGGCTCCACGGCGGCATCGTCCTCGTGGCCCAGCACGGACGCTCCCGCCACCGCCTCCGCGCCGAAGCCGCCTTGCGCCTCGCGGAGGATTAGCCGCTCGAGCCGATCTGCCTCATCGCGCCGCATGACGCCTCCCGTCACCGCACCCAGTCCCCTGGTCGGCTGCGACCTGGTCGGCTGCGACCGGGCGGGCCTGTGGCATGGCTGTGGCGGCCGGCAGTATCGCCCCGCCCTCGGCCGCCTCGGCCGCCCCGGCCGCTTCCGCTGCTTCTGCCGCCTCCGCCGCCAGCGGCCCGGCCCGGCCCTCGCGCCCGGCCGCCGAGGCCAGCACGCATCCGCCCAGGATCAGCGCGAAGGCCACCGCGATGCGCGCCGTGAACTGCTCGCCCAGCAGGGCCACCCCGCCCGCGACCGCCACCGCCGGGTTGACGTAGGTGAACGTCATGGCCCGCGACGGCCCGGCCTCCCGCAGCAGGACCAGGAACAGCGCCAGCGCCAGCGCGGTGCACAGCAGGCCCAGCCCGGCCAGGGAGCCCAGCACCGTGGCCGACGGCACGTGGCTCGGCCAGGTGGCGATGGCGGCGGGCGCGTACACCACCGCGGCCAGGGTCAGGCACGCCACCGTCATCGGCAGCGACGGCACGTCGGCCAGCTTGCGAGTGGCGACCAGCGCGGCGCAGGCGTAGCCCAGCGCGACCAGCAGCACCTCGCCCACCGGCCAGGCGCTGGCCCCGTGCAGATCCGGCGCGGCCAGCACCGCCACCCCGCCCAGCCCGATCAGCAGCCCGGCCCAGCGGCGCGGGCTCAGTCGCTCGGTGCCGCCGGTCAGCCGGGCCAGGACCACCCCGATGATCGGCACGGCCGCGATCAGCAGCCCGGCCAGCGAGCTGGGCACGTGCTCCTCGGCGCTGGACAGCAGCCCCCACGGGACGATCATCTCCAGCGCCGCGAACGCCAGCAGCGGCCGCCAGTGCCGCCGCAGCACCGCGAACTGCCCGGACCGCAGCGCCGCCGGCGCCAGCACGGCGGCGCCGATGACCGTGCGGGTGAAGACCACCACCGGGACCGACACCCCGCCCACCGCGACCTTGATCATCAGGTAGGGGATGCCCCACAGCACGCACATCGCCGCGAACAGCAGCCACCCCTTGCGCGTCACGAGCCGAGCCCGGCCAGCGCGAGCGTCCCCGTCATCTACCCCTCCGCACCATCCCGGCCAGATCCCGTGCCTCCTACGGTACGGGCCGGACGGCGTGATCAGCGCGATCATTACCTGCGGCTACTCGCCGGTCAGCCCGTCCACCGACTCGCGGATGAGGTCGGCGTGGCCGTCGTGCCGCGCGTACTCCTCGATCAGGTGGCACAGGATCCAGCGCAGGCTCATCCGCTGGCCGTCGGCCCAGCCGGTCGCGGCGAGCTGGTCCAGCCCGCCGCCCGCTATCGCCTCCGCGATCAGCGACCGGGACCTGGCCACCGTGCCTCGCCAGAGCCCGAGCAGGTACTCCGGCGAGTCATCCGCCGCGGAGTGCCAGTCCCAGTCGGGGTCGGCCGCCCAGTCCACCGTGTCCCACGGCGGCTGCTGGTCCTGCCCGTGCAGCCGCCGGCCGATCCAGACGAACTCCACGTAGGCCAGGTGCTTCAGCATCCCGCCCAGGGTCATCGTGGAGGGGCCGACCGTCGCGGCCAGCCCCGCCGCGTCCAGGCCCGCGCATTTCCAGGCCATCGTCGCCCGCAGGAACTCCAGGAATCCCAGCAGCGTGGCGGCCTCGTCGCCCGCCAGCGGCGGCTCCGGGCGGCCCTGCTCGTCTAGTTCGGTCATGGCCGCCGAGCCTAGTCCCGCCGTCCCCGCTACTGTGGTCGGCCGGAGGGGACCTGTCGGCCCGGGAGGGGGAGGCTGCCCGTGGCGTTCGATGAGCTGGACCGGCGCATCGTGGTCGCGCTGGTCGAGGACGCCCGGGCCACCTACGCGGAGGTGGGCGCCCAGGTCGGGCTCTCCGCGCCGGCCGTGAAGCGGCGGGTTGACCGGCTGCGCGCCTCCGGCGCGATCACCGGCTTCTCGGCCCGCGTTGACCCGACCGCGCTGGGCTGGACCACCGAGGCGTACGTGGAACTGTTCTGCCGGGGCCGCACCTCGCCCGCCGACATCGCCGCGGCCGTGGCCAAGCACCCCGAGGTCATCGATGCCTGCACGGTCACCGGCGAGGCCGACGCGCTGCTGCACATCCGGGCCGCCGACGTGCGGCACTTCGAGCAGGTAATGGAGCGGATCGGCGCTGCGGCATTCGTGGTCCGCACGCGCAGCGTCATTGTCTTGTCCCGGCTTGTTAACCGGCCGGACATGCTGCCGCCCGAGACCGGCCGTTAAGGCGTGCGGGCGCCGGGACGATTTCGCCTGGATCTGTGCTGACCGGGCGGTTCGGCTGGGCCTCATCCGCTACAGTCGTGGCATGTCAGAGCGTGACGACGGCCCCCGACGGCCGACCAGCACCGGCGAGTTCCGAGCCGCCCCCGACATCTCGGCGAACACCGGCCAGTTTCGCGCGTTCGTGGGCGGAGAGCCCGGCGAGGCCGAGTCGCCCTGGGACATGAAGGCCCCCGGCCGCAATGTGGCCCGCCTGGCCGGAATCATCGTCCTCGTCGCCATCGTACTGGCCGTCATCGCGGTCATCGTGATCAACCTGTAGCGCACTGCGCGCCGTCAGCCGGGTCGATCCCGGCTGTGCTTGTATTAGCCATCATGAGCGCGGCATCCGGCGCGGAGGATCCGGCGGCGGCTGACGCAGCCGAGGAAAGCCACCGGCTTACCGCCCTGGAGGGCCTGGCCGCGCTATCCCTGGACGCGCTCTCGTCCGTGGCCTACGGCCCCGAGGCGATCGTCATCGTGCTGGTAACGGCCGGGGCGGCGGCACTCAGGTACACCCTGCCGGTCACGATCGCGATTGTCATCCTCCTCGCCGTCCTGGTGATCTCCTATCGGCAGGTCATCGAGGCGTTCCCCGGCGGCGGCGGGGCGTATGCGGTGGCCAAGACCCACCTCGGCACCCGGGCCAGCCTGGTCGCCGCCGCCTCCCTGGTCGTGGACTACATCCTCAACGCCGCGGTCGGCGTGTCGGCCGGGGTGGAGGCCCTGGTCGCCGCGTTCCCGTCGCTGTACGGCGCCCGGGTGGTGATCTGCCTGGTCATCCTGGCCGCCATCACGGCGGCCAACCTGTGGGGGGCGGCCGAGTCGGCCCGGCTGTTCATCGCGCCGACCATCATCTTCATCGTCGGCATCTACGCCGTCATCTTCGGCGGCCTGGTCCGGTCCCACCCGGCCGTGCCGCCGCCGCACGCCGTGCCCTCGGCCGCCGCCACGGTGGGCCTGCTCCTGCTGCTGCGCTCGTTCGCCTCGGGGTGCTCCGCGCTGACCGGGGTGGAGGCCATCGCCAACGCCGTGCCATCGTTCCGCCGCCCGCGGGCGCGCCGGGCCCAGCACACCGAGATGTGGCTCGGCATCCTGCTCGGCACCATGCTGATCGGCCTGTCCATCCTGATCCGCAAGTACCACACCGTGCCGACCCCGACCCAGACCGTGCTGGCCGAGCTCACGGCGGCCGCGCTGGGGCACAACGTCGTCTTCTACGCCATCCAGCTCATCACCACGATCCTGCTGGCGCTGGCGGCCAACACCTCGTTCGGCGGCCTGCCGGTCCTGGCCTCGCTGCTGGCCACCGACAACTTCCTGCCGCACGTGTTCTTCCTGCGGGCTGACCGGCAGGTGCACCGGTACGGCATCGGCGTGCTGGCCGCGGCGGCCGCGATCCTCCTGGTCGCCTCGCGCGGCGATACCCAGGCCCTGGTCCCGCTGTTCGCCATCGGCGTGTTCGTCGGGTTCACGCTGTCCCAGGCCGGGATGGTCCGGCACTGGCACCAGCAGGGCGGCCCCGGCTGGGCGCGCCGGGCCGTCATCAACGGCATCGGGGCCGTGTTCACCACCGTCGCCCTGGCCATCGAGGTGGGGTCCAAGTTCACCGAGGGCGCCTGGCTGGTCGTCATCGTGGTGCCGCTGATGGTCCTCCTGTTCAGCCGGATCCAGGTCATCTACCAGCGGATCGGGTCCGCGCTGGCGCTGGGCGAGCGGCCCGCCCGGCCCCGGCGGCAGCACTCCCTGGTCGTGGTGCCGGTGGCCCGGATGTCCCGGCTGACCGAGGAGGGCATCTCAGCCGCCCTGTCCCTGGGCGACGAGGTCCGGGCGGTCAGCGTCGTGTACCAGGACGAGGCCGACGAGCAAGCCGAGGCGACCTTCCGCGGCCAGTGGGACGACTGGCACCCGGACGTGCCGCTGCTGTCGCTGCCGTCCATGCACCGGTCGCTCGGCCCGCCGATCTGCGAGTACCTGAACGGCCTGGACCGCGAGGACCCGGCCCGCCGGCTGGTCGTGCTCATCCCCGAGGTCCAGCCGTGCCCGATGCGGTGGGTCCTGTACAACCAGCGCGGCGCGGTGCTGGACCGGGCCATCCGGCGCGGCACCGCTAACGTGGTCATATGCCGGCTGCGATTCCGGCTCACGGCCATCGCCGGCGCCGGGACAGCCGACCGGCGGGCTCATGACGGCGGGGGTGACCATGACGAGAGCTGAGCTGCTGGCCTACTGCCTGGCCAAGCCAGGCGCGTGGCAGGACGAGCCGTGGGAGGGCGACGCGGTGGTGAAGGTAGCCACCAAGATCTTCGCCTTCCTGGGCGCCGACTCCCCGAGCCCGTCGGTCGGCGTCAAGTGCGGCGCCACCCGGGACGCCGCCGACGAGTGGCTGGCCCGCTACCCCGACGACGCCAGGGTCATGGCCTACATCGGCCGGTCCGGCTGGAACACCCTGCGCCTCGACGGAGCGATCCCCGACGACGAGTTGCAGGAGGCGGTCGACGCCTCCTACGACGCCGTCGTCAGCAAGCTGCCCCGCAAGGACCGCCCCGCTCCGCCCGGCCAGTAGCCACCCGGTCAGTAGCCGCCCGGCCAGTAGCCACCCGGTCAGTAACCACCGCCGAGCCGCGTCCACGCGCTCCACGAGCCCGCCGACCAGGTCGAGACCGCGATCTGCCGCTGTCGGCTGAGCACCGCCACCTCGGGCGCCCCGCCGGAGTTCACCCAGGCCGCCGGGCTGCCCAGCATCCGCCCGGGCAGCTGAGCCCACGCTCCCCAGGCTGCGCCAGTCCCGCCGCCCGGAGCCGTCGCGGCCTGCTGGATCGCCACGCCGAGCTGCCCGCTGGACAGCTGGGCCACGACCGCGACCCCGCCGCCCGGCCAGGCCACCGCGGCGGGCGAGTTGCGGATCGTCGCCCGGCCCGCCGGGCCCGCGCTCCACGTCCACCCGCCGCCGGCCGGGTCCCGCGTGGCCACGGCCAGGTGCCCGGCCGCCACGACCAGCACCTCCGTGCCGCCGCCCGGCCCGGTCACCACGGCCGGGGTCCCGGCCAGGCCCGCCGGGGCGCCGCTGACCTGCTGCCAGCCCGACCAGCCGCCGCCCGCCGCGCCGGTCCCGGGGATGTCCTCGGCCAGCGTGCCGGTCCCGGTCACGCAGAACACCGCCAGCGTTCCGCCGCTGGTGAACGGTACGGGCGCGCTGGCGCAGTTCCCGCCCAGCGGCGCCCATGCCGTCCAGCCGGCGGCGCCGGGGGAGTCCTGCGCGGTGACCAGCACCTGGCCGGCCGCCGTCGCGGCGAACACGGTCAGGTCACCGTCCGGGGCCAGGACCGCGCCGGGATCGCTGGCCACGGCCGTCCCGGCCCCGCCCGCCGTGCTGGCGCCCGTGCCGCCGACCGGGCCGCCCCACTGCCAGTCGTTCGGCGCGCCGGGCTGCTGCCAGGCGTGCACGACCTGGCCCGCGGTGGTCCGGGCGAACAGCATCAGCGCCCGCCGGAGTCGGCCGCCACGGCCGGGTTCCCGGCCAGGTCGGCGGGCGAGTCGCCGACCGCGCGGGTGCCCCACCAGTCCCCGGTCCCCACCGGGTGCTGGTAGTTGTGCCGCACCGTGCCGTTCGCCGCCCGGGCGAACCACTCGGCCGTCCCGTTGCTGTTCATCGCGGTCGCGATCCGGAATCCGGGGCCGTGCTCGCCCCGCCCGGCCCGCCTGGACCGCCTGGCCCCCCGGTCCGCCGGCCCGTCGGCCGTGCCCAGCGCGGCGTCTAGCTGGTCGTTGTCGACGTCCAGGGTGGCGCCGCCGAAGGTCTCGTTGTGGCCGCCGGCGTACTGGTGGATGCGCTGGTGGCCGGTCCACAGGCTGGCCGGCATGTACGGGCTGGTGGTGGTGGCCTGCCCGTCCCAGTCGGCGTAGTGGATGAGGTCCGGCTCGGTCATCTGGCTGGCCGCCGCGGCCAGGTCGCCGATGTTGGAGAACGACTCGTAGATGCCGGCGGCGTAACCCCGGACGTGCAGTTCGCGGTCCCAGGCCGACAGGAACGTGGTCACCGCCGGCGAGCAGCCGCTGCCGTAGGCCTCCATGTCGTAGATGAGCGGCGTGCCCGCCGGGATGCCCAGGTCGCCGGCCTGCGTCACCGCGTCGTCGGCGGCCGCCTTGCCCTGCGCGGCCGCGCTGGCCGGGCTGATCACGCGTCGCCGAACCCGCTGCCACGCAGGACGCCTGCAGGCCGACGTACAGCGGGAAGTAGTGCCAGCCCTGGGCCTGGATGGCGCGGATCCAGGCCGGGGTCAGGCTGGCCTGCGCGCAGGCCCGGTTGACGCCGCCGATGTAGATGCCCGACCGCCCGGTACGGCGAGGCCAGCCAGGCCTTCATGGTGGCCGCCGACGGCGCCGCGCAGGTGTCGAAGCCCGGGCCCGTGACCACGCCCTGGGCGGGCGCGGGCGGCACCGCGGCCGGGCTGGGCAGCGTCCCCGCCCGGACTCCGCTGGCCCGGACTCCGCTGGCCCGCACCCGGACCGAGGCGCTGATCCGCCGGGCCGTCGCCGGGTCCGCCCCGTACGACAGGCTGACCTCGACCCCGGCCGCCGGCATGACGTCGATGATCTCGTGGGTGACCGCCGCGTCGGGATTGGTGAGCGCGGCCCGGCCGTCGAGCGTCACGGGCCGGGTGGCCTGGCGCAGGTCGGGGCTGGAGCGCCGGATCGGCTCGAGCAGCACCGCGGTGGCCTTGCCCGCCAGGTCGGCCGGGCAGTCCGGGTCCGGTCCCGGCGTGCCCAGGTACACCGCGCGGACGTCCAGCCGCGGGCAGGCCCGCGGGTGGCGGGCCAGGTTCACCGGCCATGACGCCGGCACCCGGAGGCTGACCCCGTCGAACGTGACCGTCGACCAGCCCGCCGGCGTCGCCGGATGCCCCGGCCGGCCGTCGATCCTGATCTGGCCGCGAGCGCCGGAGATGCGATCCCTAAAGTCCCTACGACCAGGAAGAACGAGAAAATTCGTAGCGAAGTGATTACTAAGAGTGATCGCATGGGGCACGAGATTAGCGCACGGCGCGTCACTGCTGGCCCGGCCGGCCCTCTGTCGTCCCGCAGTCCCGATAGCCCCGGTTAGCCGCCCAGTCTCCCGGCTTCGGCCGGTGACTCTAGCCGAACTGGCAGCCAGTT
Source organism: uncultured Actinomycetota bacterium (assembly GCA_963731085.1). Lineage (GTDB taxonomy): Bacteria > Actinomycetota > Actinomycetes > Streptosporangiales > Streptosporangiaceae > DASUBV01. The sequence continues at coordinate 211,653 of CAVSUF010000009.1, read as the reverse complement.
CTCGGCTGCCGCTCGCGCGGGTCCGGCTGACCGCCGGCTCGCTGGCCGGCCGGGCTGGAACCGGTAGCCCATGCCGGGCTCGGTCAGCAGCCAGCGCGGCCGGGCCGGGTCGGGCTCCAGCTTGCGCCGCAGCTGGGCCATGTACAGCCGCAGGTTGCCGGCCGCGTCCTGGTAGCCCGGCCCCCACACCTCGGTCAGCAGCTGCTGCTGGCTGAGCAGCTTGCCGGGCGTCCGCACCAGCACCTCCAGCAGGTGCCACTCGGTCGGGGTCAGCCGGATGTCGGCCGCCGGTGCCATCGGCCGGGTCACCCGCTTGGCCGCCAGGTCGACGGTCAGGTCGCCGATGCGGACCTGCGGCGCGTCGGCCTCGCCGCCGGCTGCCGGCGGCTGACCGCGCGCATCCGGGCCAGCAGCTCGTCCATGCTGAACGGCTTGGTCACGTAGTCGTCCGCGCCCGCGTCCAGGGCCTCGACCTTGTCGGTGCTGTCGGCCCGGCCGGACAGCACGATGATCGGCGCGTCGGTCCAGCCGCGCAGCCCCGCGATGACCTCGACGCCGTCCAGGTCGGGCAGCCCCAGGTCCAGGATCACCAGGTCGGGCGGGTGCGTGGCGGCCACCTCCAGGGCCTGGGCGCCGGTGCCCGGCCACGTGCACGTCGTAGTGCCGGACCCGCAGGTTGATCCGCAGCGCCCGCAGGATCTGCGGCTCGTCGTCCACCACCAGCACGGTCGTCACGGCCCGTACCCGCGCCCTGCCTACGGGTGCCGGGCCGGCAGGCCCGCGCCGGGCAGCCCGCCCCGGGCAGCCCGGCGCCCGCCGGATGGGCGCGGCGGGCAGCGACAGCGTCATGGTCAGGCCGCCGCCGGGCGTCTCCTCGGGCTCCAGCGTGCCGCCCATGGCCTCGGTCAGGCCGCGGGACAGGGCCAGGCCCAGGCCGACCCCGGTGGTGTTGTCGGTGTCGCCGAGCCGCTGGAACGGCACGAACACGCGGGTCCAGTCGGCCACCGGGATGCCCGGCCCGCGGTCGATGACCCGCAGCTCGACCCGGTCGAGCAGCGCGCTGCCGCGCAGCGTCGGCGGAGTGCCGGGCGGGGAGTAGCGCAGCGCGTTGGCGGTCAGGTTGGCGATGACCCGCTCCAGGATGCCGGGGTCGACGGCCACCTCGGGCAGGTCGTCGGCGATGGCCACCACCACCGTGTTGCCCGGCGGCCCGAGGTCGTCCAGGGACCGGGCCACGATCTCGGCCAGGTCGGCCGGGCGGGGGAACACCGCCAGGGCGCCGGCCTGGAGCCGGCTCATGTCGAGCAGGTTATCGACCAGGTGGGCCAGCTTGTCCAGGGACTCGTCGGCGGTGGCCAGCAGCTCGTCGTGGTCCTGGGCGGCCCACTGCACGTCGGTCGCCCGCAGGCTGGTCACCGCGGCCTTGGCCGAGGCCAGCGGGGTGCGCAGGTCGTGGCTGACCGCGGCCAGCAGCGCGGTCCGCATCCGGTCGGCCTCGGCGATCGGCCGGGCCGCCTCGGCCGCCGCGGCCAGCCGCTCCTGCTCCAGCGCGGTGGCCGCGTAGGCCGCGAACGCGCCGAGCACCCGCCGGTCGGCGGCCGGCAGCGGCCGCCCGCGCAGGGCCAGCACCAGCCGGTCGGTCACCGGGACCTCGCTGTCGGCCACCTCCGGCGACGGCACCGGCAGGTCGCCCGCGGTGGCCACCTGGCGCCCACGTCGCGCCCCGCTCCGGGCCGCGCTCCAGCAGCGTGACCGCGTCCAGGCCGAACGCCTCCCTGACCCGGCTGAGCACCGCCGCCAGCGCCTGCTGGCCGCGCAGCACGCTGCCCGCCGTGGTGGCCAGCAGCTCGGACTCGGCGCTGGCCCGGGCCGCCTGCTGGGAGCGCCGGGCGGCGCTGGTCCACCACCGAGCTGACCACCAGCGCCACCGCGACGAAGATGCCCAGCGCCAGGGCGTTGTTGGCCTGCGCGATGGTGAAGGTGTGGATCGGCGGGGTGAAGTAGTAGTTGAGCAGCAGCGACCCGAACACCGCGGCCAGCACCGCCGGGACCAGGCCGCCGGCCACCGCCACGGCCACGACCGCGGCCAGGAAGATGACGATGTCGCTGGTCAGGTTGACCTGGCTGCGCAGCCCGGCCAGCAGCAGGGTCAGCAGCGGCGGCAGGGCCACGGCCAGGGCGTAGCCCAGCAGGCGGCGCCGCAGCGGCAGGCCGCCGGTGCGGCGCGGCAGGCCGCGGCCCCGGCCCATCTGGGCGTGGGTCACGATGTGCACGTCGATGTCGCCGGAGTCGCGGATCGTGCGCATGCTGACCCCGGGGCCGGTCAGCAGGGACGACAGCCACTTGCGCCGGCTGGCGCCGAGGACGAGCTGGGTGGCGTTCTCGGCCCGGGCGAAGTCCAGCAGCGCCTGCGGCACGTTCTCGCCGACCACCTGGTGGTAGGTGCCGCCCAGCGACTCGGCCAGCCGCCGCTGCGGCGGCCAGCGCGGCCGGGTCGGCCCCGGTCAGGCCGTCGGAGCGGGTGACGTGCACGGCCAGCAGGTCGCCGCCGGTCGTCCGGGCCGCGATCCGGGCCGCCCGCCGGATCAGCGTGTCGCCCTCCGGGCCGCCGGTGAGCGCGACCACCACCCGCTCGCGGGCCTCCCAGGTGCCCTGGATGTCGTGCGCGGCCCGGTAGCGCTGCAGCCCCTCGTCCACCTTGTCGGCCAGCCACAGCAGCGCCAGCTCGCGCAGCGCGGCCAGGTTGCCGACCCGGAAGTAGTTGGTCAGCGCGGCGTCGATCTTCTCCGGCCGGTAGATGTTGCCGTGCGCCATCCGGCGGCGCAGCGCCTCCGGCGTCATGTCGACCAGCTCGACCTGGTCGGCCGCCCGCACCACCGCGTCCGGCACGGTCTCCCGCTGCGGCACGCCGGTGATCTTCTCGACCACGTCGTTGAGCGACTCCAGGTGCTGGATGTTGACCGCGGAGATCACGTCGATGCCGGCGTCCAGCAGCTCCTCGACGTCCTGCCAGCGCTTCTCGTGCACGGCTGCCCGGCACGTTGCTGTGGGCGAACTCGTCGACCAGGGCCACCTCCGGGGCGCGGGCCAGCACCGCGTCCAGGTCCATTTCCTCGAAGTGCGTGCCGCGGTAGGGCAGCCGGGCGCGGGGGATGACCTCCAGGTCGCCGATCTGGGCCTCGGTCTGCGGGCGGCCGTGGGTCTCGACGTAGGCGACCACCGTGTCGGTGCCCCGCTCGGCCCGCCGGTGACCCTCGTTCAGCATGGCGAACGTCTTGCCCACGCCGGCCGCGGAGCCCAGGTAGATCCGCAGCTCGCCCGGCGCCGGCGGCCCTGCTCGGTGTCAGTCACGGGTTTCCCTCCCGCCGCCGACGATCAGGCCAGCCGGCGCTGTCCCCGGTGGATCACGCGTCATGGCTGGTACCGGTAGCCCATGCCGGGCTCGGTCAGCAGGTGCCGCGGCCGGGGCGGGTCATCCTCCAGCTTGCGGCGCAGCCCGGCCATGTGGAACCGCAGGTAGTGGGAGTGATGCTCGTAGCCCTCTCCCCAGATCTCGGCCAGCAGCCAGGCCGGCCGGGATGAGCTGGCCGGGCGCGCCGGTCAGGATCTCCAGCAGCCGCCACTCGGTCCGGGTCAGCCGCACCGGCTCCGTCGCCCGGGCCGCGGGAGCCCGGCACCGCCTGCCGGATCACCGTGTGGGCCGCCAGGTCGACGTCGGCACCGGCCGATGCGTGACCGCCATGGCCGGCCGGACCGCCTCCTCGCGGCGCAGCGCGGCCCGCAGCCGGGCCAGCAGCTCGTCCATGGGAACGGCTTGGTGACGTAGTCGTCCGCGCCCGCGTCCAGCGCGCCGATCTTGTCCTGGGCGCCGGCCCGCCCGGACAGCACGATGACCGGCACCCGTGACCAGCCGCGCAGCGCGGCGATGACCGCGGTCCCGTCGACGTCGGGCAGCCCAGGTCGAGCAGCGACGGCGTCGGGCGGCCGCCGGGCGGCCTGGGCCAGCGCGTCCCGGCCGGTGGCCGCGGTCAGTACCTCGTAGCCGCGCGCCCGCAGGTCGATCCGCAGCGCCCGGAGCAGCGCGGGCTCGTCCTCCACGATGAGGACCCGGGTCCGCCGGGACTCGCCCGGCGGACCCGGCTCCGTCGCTCATGCCCGGCACTCCATCATCAGCACGGGCGTCGCCCGTGATCAGGCCGGGTACTTCTCATCGAGCGCGATGTTCAGCGTCAGCACGTTCACCCGCGGCTCGCCCGAGGAAGCCCAGGTCCCGGCCCTGGCGTGTCCTGCGCCGACCAGCGCCGGCGACCGCGGCCGGGCTGATGTGCCGGGCCGCGGCCACCCGGTCCACCTGGATGGCGGCGTTGGCCGGGCGAGATGTACGGGTCCAGGCCCGACGCCGACGCGGTCACCGCGTCCGGCGGGATGGCCGAGACCTGTCACGTGGTCGAACGCGTCGATCTGCTGCTGCCGCTGCCTGATCTCCTGGACCAGGACCGGGTTGTCCGGGCCCAGGTTGGACGCGGCCGAGAAGCCGGGGTCGCAGCCGTAGTCGGTGGTGGCCCCGCTGGTCGCGGCCGACGGCCGCGGCTGGAAGTACTGCGGCAGCGGGTTGCCCTTGGCGTCGACGAACTCCTGGCACAGCAGGCTGGAGCCGACGACGCTGGCCCTTGTAGCTGACCAGGCGAGCCGTTGGCCTGGCTGTGGAAGGCGCCCTGGCCGATGCCGAAGATCACCACCGGGTAGATGATCCCGCAGATCACGGTGAACAGGAGCAGGCCGCGCAGCGCCGCGATGTGCTGCCGGACGAGTGCTGGGAAGGCGGTTCATGACGGTCACCTGAATCCGGGGATGAACTGGATGATGAGGTCGATGATCTTGATCCCGATGAACGGGACGATCAGCCCGCCGACGCCGTAGATCAGCAGGTTGCGGCGCAGCATCGACGAGGCCGAGGACGGCCGGTACCGGACGCCGCGCAGCGCCAGCGGGATCAGCGCCACGATGATCAGCGCGTTGAAGATGATCGCCGAGGTGATCGCCGACGCCGCGCTGTGCAGGTGCAGGATGTTCAGCTTGGCCAGGCCGGGGATGACGCCCTCGAACATGGCCGGGATGATGGCGAAGTACTTGGCCACGTCGTTGGTGATGGAGAACGTGGTCAGCGCCCCGCGGGTGATCAGGAGCTGCTTGCCGATCTCCACGATCTCGATGAGCTTCGTCGGGTTGGAGTCCAGGTCCACCATGTTCCCGGCCTCCTTGGCGGCCGAGGTCCCGGTGTTCATGGCCACCCCGACGTCGGCCTGGGCCAGGGCCGGCGCGTCGTTGGTGCCGTCGCCGGTCATCGCGACGAGCTTGCCGCCCTCCTGCTCCTTCCTGATCAGGGCCATCTTGTCTTCCGGCGTGGCCTCGGCCAGGAAGTCATCCACGCCGGACTCGTCGGCGATGGCCTTGGCCGTCAGCGGGTTGTCCCCGGTGATCATGACGGTCCGGATGCCCATCTTGCGCATCTCGGCGAACCGCTCGGCGATGCCCTCCTTGACGATGTCCTTGAGGTAGATCACGCCCAGCGCCCGGGCCGTGCCGCCCATGCGCTCGGCCACGACCAGCGGGCGTGCCGCCGACCGCCGGAGATGCCGTCGACCATCGCGCCGAGGTCCTCGGGCGGCGTGCCGCCGTTGTCCCGGATCCACTGCGCGACCGAGGCGGCGGCGCCCTTGCGGACCTGCCGGCCGTCGGCCAGGTCCACGCCGCTCATCCGGGTCTGCGCGGTGAACTCGACGAACTCGGCGCCCTGCAGCTCGCCCTCGGCCGCGCTCCCGCAGCCCGTACTTGTTCTTGGCCAGGACCACGATGGACCGGCCCTCGGGGGTGTAGTCGGCCATGCTGGACAGCTGCGCCGCGTCGGCCAGCTCGCTCGGCCGTGACGCCGCCCACCGGGCAGGAACTCGGACGGCCTGCCGGTTGCCGATGGTGATCGTGCCGGTCTTGTCCAGCAGCAGCGTGTTGACGTCGCCGGCCGCCTCGACGGCCCGGCCGGACATGGCCAGCACGTTGCGCTGCACCAGCCGGTCCATGCCGGCGATGCCGATGGCCGACAGCAGCGCCCCGATGGTGGTCGGGATCAGCGCGACCAGCAGCGCGACCAGGACGACCAGGCTCTGCGGCGCCTTGGAGTAGAACGCCATCGGCTGCAGCGTGATGACCGCCAGCATGAAGATGACGGTGAGCGAGGCGAGCAGGATGTTCAGCGCGATCTCGTTCGGCGTCTTCTGCCGCTTGGCGCCCTCGACCAGGGCGATCATCCGGTCGATGAAGGTCTCGCCCGGCTTGGACGTGATCTGCACGACGATCCGGTCCGACAGCACCCTGGTGCCGCCGGTGACCGCCGAGCGGTCGCCGCCGGACTCCCGGATGACCGGGGCCGACTCGCCGGTGATGGCCGACTCGTCGACCGAGGCGACGCCCTCGACCACGTCGCCGTCGCCGGGGATGATCTCGCCCGGCCTCGACGACCACGTGGTCGCCCAGCCGCAGCTGGGTGCCCGGGACCTGCTCCTCGCGCTGGTCGCGCGCTGGCCCGGCTGCCAGTCGATCAGGCGCCGGGCCACGGTCTCCCGCTTGGTCTTGCGCAGGGTTTCGGCCTGGGCCTTGCCGCGGCCCTCGGCCACCGCCTCGGCCAGGTTGGCGAAGACCACGGTCAGCCACAGCCAGACCACGATGGTCCAGTTGAAGATGGACGGCTTGGTGATGGCGGTGTAGGTGGTCAGGACGGCGCCGACCTCGACGACGAACATGACCGGGTTCTTGAGCTGGACCCGCGGGTCCAGCTTCTTGAACGCGTCCGGGCGTGGCGCTTCAGCAGCATCCTGGGGTCGAGCAGGCCGCCGCCGATCTGGTGCGGGCCGGGTGCCGCCGGACGCGCGGTCGCTGCCGGCGGCCTGCGGGTCGTGGTGACAGACATGTCAGTGCAGTCCTTCTGCGAACGGGCCCAGGGCGAGCGCCGGGAAGTAGGTCAGGCCGACGAGGACGAGGATGACGCCGACGAGCATCCCCACGAACAGCGGCTTGTGCGTCTGCACCGTGCCGACGCTGGCCGGCACCGGCTGCTGCCGGGCCAGCGACCCGGCCAGGCCGAGGGCGAAGATCTCCGGCGCGAACCGGCCGAGCAGCATCACGATGCCGCCGACCGTGTTGTACCAGTCGGTATTGGTCGTCAGGCCCGCGAAGGCCGATCCGTTGTTATTGGCCATCGAGGTGAACGCGTACATGATCTCGGTCAGGCCGTGCGGCCCGGGATTGAGGATCGAGGCCTGCGGTGTCTTCATCGCGATCGACAGCCCGGCCGCGGTCAGGATGACCACCGGCAGCGTCAGGAAGTACAGCGCCGCGTACTTCATCTCCACCGGCCGGATCTTCTTGCCCAGGTACTCGGGCGTCCGGCCGACCATCAGGCCGCCGACGAAGACGGTGACGATGGCCAGCACCAGGATGCCGTACATGCCGGCCCCGATGCCGCCGGGCGCGATCTCGCCGAGCGCGATGTCGAACAGCGCGATGCCGCCGCCGAACGGCGTGAACGAGTCGTGGAACGAGTTCACCGAGCCCGGTCGATGTCACCGTGGTCGACGCGGCGAACAGCGAGGATCCCGGCGTGCCGAAGGCGACGTTCTTGCCTTCCATCGCCCCGTGGGCGAGCTGCGGGGCCAGGCCCGCGCCCTGCGCCTCGAAGAAGCTGATCCCGCCGACGGCGGCCAGCCAGATGATGACCATGACGGCCAGCAGCGCGTAGCCCTGCCGGTTGTCCTTGACCATCTTGCCGAACGCGCGCGGGGTGGCGAACGGGATCAGCAGCAGCAGGAAGATCTCGAACCATGTTGGTGAACGGGTTCGGGCTCTCGAACGGGTGCGCGGAGTTGGCGTTGAAGAAGCCGCCGCCGTTGTTGCCCATGTCCTTGATGACCTCCTGCGAGGCCACCGGGCCGCCGACGATGGTCTGGTGCGCGCCGGACAGCGTGGTCACCGTGTGGGCGGCGGTGAAGTTGTCGATGACGCCGCCGGCCATCAGGACGATCGCCGCCGACGACGGACAGCGGCAGCAGCAGCCGGATCACGGCCCGGGTCACGTCGACCCAGAAGTTGCCCAGCTTGTTCGGTCCTGGACCGCATGAAGCCGCGGATCAGGGCGATGGCGATGACCAGGCCCACGGCGGCGGACAGGAAGTTCTGGACCGCCAGGCCGCCCATCTGGGTCAGGTAGCCCATCGTGGACTCACCCGAGTAGTTCTGCCAGTTCGTGTTGGTCACGAACGAGGCGGCCGTGTTGAAGGCCAGGGCGGGCGGCACGTTGGCCATTCCCAGGGACAGCAGCAGGAAGTGCTGCAGGCGCTCGAGCCCGTACAGGAACAGCACGCTGATCAGCGAGAACGCCAGCATGCTGCGCAGGTAGTTCGACCACTTCTGGTCGGCCTCGGGGTCCACTCCGATGATCTTGTAGACGCCCTTCTCCACCCGCCAGTGCTTGTCACTGGTGAAGATCTTGGCGATGTAGTTGCCCGAGCGGGACGTAGCAGGCGGCCAGGGCCACGATCAGCAGGCCGAGTTGCAGCCAGCCCGCGGCTGCGCTACTCATCAGAACCTCTCCGGCAGCACGAGGGCCACGAACAGGTAGACGGTCAGCAGCACGCCGCCGATCAGCCCGAGGATGTTCTCAGCGCTCAAAGTGCTCAACCCCCTTCACCAGGAGGAAAAGCGCGGCGAAGACGATGATCGTCAGGCCGATATACAGGACGTCCAGCATGTGGGGCCCTCCTAGGCGGACTGCGTTACCCGCCTAGGAGTACCCGGCCTGACCAGCGCGGACGTCGCCCCTAACAGAGCCCATGCGGCGGCGGCGCCAGCCCTAACACGGCCCATGCGGATGAATGCCGCGGATGCCTAGCTCGTCGGCCCGGGCCTAAGCTCTCGATCAGCTCGAGGTCGAAGTCGGCCGCACGCTGGAAGACCGGGGCCGCTCCGGTCTGCCCGGTGATCACGGGGAAGACCGTCACCTGGACGCGGTCGACCAGGCCGGCGGCCATCAGCGCCCGGTTCAGCGACACGCTGCCGTGCGAGCGCAGCGCACGTCGGGCTCCGCCTTGAGCCAGGCGACGATGCCGTCCGCGTCGCCGCTCACGACGGTCGCGTCCGGCCAGTCGAGCCGTCCGTGCAGCGTGGTCGACACCACCGTGGCCTGCAGGCTCCCATCCGGGTGACCCATGGGTCACCGGTCCCGGCGCCTCGGTGCTGCGGTCAGCCGCCGCGCGACTGCCCGTACGCGCTGGCCCCGAAGACCATCCGCTGCGCCTCGTCGTACACGGCCACGCGGCGCTCGAGCAGTTCGGGGCCTTGCTTGCCCCAGTAGCCACCCCAGTCGCCGCCGCTGTGCGAGCCGAAGCCATCCAGGCTGGTAAAGACGTCGAAGGTGTAGGTAGCGGTCATGATGCTCTCCTCTAATATCGTAGTTCGTTGGCCAGCGACGAGCACTTGCAGTTGGTATGCTCGCTCGATCAGCGCCTGAATTGAGACGCCCCATTGTCGTTTCAGATCCGCCAGTCGTCCCATGGTCAAGTTTCGCAGCTGAGGCCGTATTACTTCCGCTGTCATGAGTAATTCAGCAGCAAACGCGTTAGCTTCACCTTCCGGATCGCTGCCTATATAGTTCGAGTGTAGGCACAAATAGCCAAGTCTCATGCGCGAGAGTCCATCGCTGTCTGTCTGTAGGCGCGTCATTGTTTAGTAGAATCACCGGATGATCGTCTATTCACTGTGACAGTCCATCGACTCGCGGCGTACCGAACTACTCCACGAAAACGACACATCCAGAAGCTTCAAGCCAATCAACGAGATTCCGGACTGGTCCTACTGGCATTCGCCACTGCATGCGAAGAAAGCGCGCGGCGTCGCCTGGCTGCACTCCCTCTGTGTCGAAAGTCGGGAGCACTTGGTCAGCCCGGAGCGACACATGCTCAAATAGCTTACTGACGTGCATTCGGTATTCATTCAGCTGCGCTTCAAGGCGACGCCAGGACGTGGCTTTCTCCGTTGACCGACGCCTCATATGCGCATCGACAGCCATGGCCCCGCGGACCTTTCCGGCATGCTCCAAGAAGTTCTTGTGTTACACCGAGCACATTCGCCAGGCGAGCCAATATTTCAGGCTCAGGCTCACGAAGCCCATGTTCATACCTGTGTAGTGCAGTCTGAGTGACGTCAATCATGCTTGCCAGTCGCGCTTGCGTCAGCCCACGCGCCAGTCTAGCGGTAATTATTAGCTCGCCGAGACCGCTCATGTCTCTTCCGTCACTCTCGCGTCGTTTTCCTCATGTCCGAGCACCTCCACAACGCGCGCAGTCTGGCCAGTCTTGTACTGTGCAGACACCATGGTCCCGCCGCCCGTCTGGAGGCGCGCGGCCTGTTCCGTCAGTTCGTGTACCCAGATGATCTTGTTCCGCCCTTCCCGCAGCGAGATGACCGGTGCGCCCATAGTGCGAGCGTCCTTGTCCCACTCTTAGCCCGCCTCAAGGCGATCTCACCCCAGCCTTGTAAAGTCTGACTCCTGCCCTGCAGCTCAAAGTCTATTACGGTCTTTGTCTTATAGCTGCTCTTCCTTTCATCCAGTTGATGCAGCTTGATCCGCATCAGGTAGGACAGCCGATCAGAGACTCTACCTGACAGCGATCTCCCGCCGCCAGTCCTTGTCTATCATGTTGACTTGCGTCAGTAATTCCAACTGCTGCCGCAGCTCCGTCCAGATCCAGTCGTGTATCATGTCAGCTATATTCCTCTCGTCGTTTTCCGCAGCCCAGTCAGAGTGTTGCCGCCTTTACAACTCTAACTCTTCCTTTGCTACTGCTACAGCCCTCACTATTTCATCTGATCACCTTGTCGTCCAGCTCGCTGACCACGGCTTGCGGGCTTGGGTGCGAAATCATGCCAGTAAATATACCAGGCAGATGATAACAGTCTCGTCGGCCCGGGCAGCAGGTCGGCCGGGTCGGCATAGCCCGGTAGGCCCCGGCCCTCCATCCTCGTCCCGGCCGTAGCCGCCCGACATCAGGCCGACCCCGATCGACTCGGCACGCCGGGCGGCCAGCAGGTCCCACACGCTGTCCCCGACCACGTAGGCGTGCCGCCGGCTCGACGTCCAGCAGCGCGCGCGGCGGCCAGGAACAGGTCCGGGTCGGGCTTGGCGTGGGCGCACCATGTCGCGCGTCATCATCGGGGTGTCCGGGGCACGCCGAGCAGGTCCAGCGCCGCGGCGGCGGTGGCCCGGGGCCGCTGGTGGCGATGGCCCAGCGCACGCCGCGGTCGGTCAGCGCGGCCAGCAGTTCGCGCGCGCCGGGCAGCGGCCGGACCGTGTCGGCCCGCTTCAGGTACTCGCGGCCGTGGGCCTCCTGGAGCGCCTCGACGTCCCCGTCCGACAGCTTGATGCCCGGTCTCGCGTATCAGCGCCGAGACGAACAGCCCGCCGCTCATCCCGATCCGCGGTGGATGCGCCACACCGACAGGTCGATGCCGGCCTCGGACAGCACCTGCTGCCAGGCGATCACGTGCTGGTAGACGCTGTCGATCAGGGTGCCGTCCAGGTCGAACAGGAAGGCCGGCCCGGGTGGCTCGGCGTAGCTGCCCAGACCGCTGCTCACTGGGCCGCTCATGATCGCCACTCTAGGCCGGGCAGCGAACGCGGGGGCGCGTCCCCCAGCGTGTCAGATCACTGTCAGTGAGATCGCATTCGATACGTTGACCGCATCAGTGACGCCGACGGGGGAAGCGGTGGAGCAGATGCCGGGGGAGTCCGGGCGGGCACCCTGGCGGGCGGGCCGGGGCGGCTGGTGCCGCGCCGGCTGGTCCGGGTCGTGGTCGCGGATGAGGCCGAGCTCATGCACGTCGCCGTCCGGGCCCTGCTGTCCGCGATGCCCGGGTACGCGCTGGTGGCCGGGGCGGCCACCGTTCCCGAGGCCGAGCAGGCCGTCCGCCGGACCCGGCCCGGCCTGCTGATCTGCGACACCGACATCGCCGGGGAGAGCGGCATCGGGCTGTGCCGCCGGGTCCGGCTGACCTGTCCGGCCACCTTCGTGGCCGTCCTGACCAGCCGGGACGAGCCGCTGCTGGCCCAGTCGGCGTTCGCCGCGGGCGCGCACGGCTACCTGCTCAAGGACTCCGCGCCCGCGGACCTGGCCGCCTACCTGGAGGACGCCGCCGCCGGGCTGCGCGTGCACGACCAGCGGCTGGGCCGGGCCCGCTGATCGCGGTCAGGCCAGGAACGCCCGGGCGCGGGCGGCGATCCGCTCACTCGCCATCCCGTCCCCGAACGGGCACGGGATGGCGGCCAGGCGCCGGGCCAGGCCCTCGTCGGCGATCAGGGTCCGGCCCAGGTCGCCGATCGCCGGGCCCGGCTGGACCAGGTGGGCGAAGCCCGCGGCGATGGATTCCGGCCGCTCGGTCGAGTTCCGGACCACGATCAGCGGCCGCTTGAGCACCGTGCACTCCTCCTGCACCCCGCCCGAGTCCGACACCAGCAGCCGGGCCTGGCTGGCCAGGCCCAGGAACGTCCGGTGATCGGCGGGCGGGATGACGTGCAGCCGGTCCAGCGCGGGGGTCAGGCCGTGCCGCCGGGCCGCGGCCCGGGTCCGCGGGTGCAGTGGCAGCACCGCCGGCAGGCCCAGCTTGCCCAGCTCGTCCAGGATGGCCTCCAGCCGGGCCGGGTCGTCGGTGTTCTCCGGCCGGTGAATGGTGGCCAGCACGTACTCGCCGGGCTCGGCACCCGCCGCCGCCGCGATCCGGCGGGCCGCCCGGGGGCCGGGCATCATCCGCCGGGTGGCCTCCACGATGGTGTTGCCGGTCAGCGTGATCCGGGCCGCCGGCACGCCCTCGGCCCGCAGGTTGGCCACCGCCTGCTCGGTCGGCGCGCAGTGCAGGTCGGCCAGCACCCCGGTGACGCACCGGTTGATCTCCTCGGGCATGGCCCGGTCACCGGAGCGCAGCCCGGCCTCGACGTGGATGACCGGGACCCCGGTGTAGCTGGCCGCCTGCGCCCCGGCCGAGGCGGTGTTGGTGTCGCCCTGGACGATGACCGCGGCCGGCGGGCGGGCCGCCAGCAGGCCGCCGAACTGCTCGACCATCCGGCCGACCTGGGCGTGCCGGGGCTCGCCCCGGATCCCGGACAGCGCCCGGTCCAGGGTCAGCCCGTTCGCGGCCAGGAACACCCCGGACAGCTCATCATCCTCGTGCTGGCCCGAGTGGAAAAGCACGCCCCGGTCGCCCAGTAATCGCATGACCGGCGCCAGCTTGACGATTTCCGGGCGAGTCCCGACGATAACCGCGATCTGGCCTGAATTGTCATCATGGCTCATCTGCGCGTCCTTTCCCCCGGCTGCTGGCCGCAGTGCCCGGCGCCCCCGCCAGGCGAAGTATCACCAGCTTACGGGGGTCGCCGGCGTCTCCGCCGGCTATTGGCGTGCCGCCGATTACGGGCCTTAACATCATCGGCTTTCGGCATGCTCGCGGGGGCTCTCATTACCCGGACTGATATTTCTCCGCGTCGCTCACTTCCCGTGGTCGAGGCGATAGCAGTCAGGGGGGCGGGCCGTCCGGCCCGACCGCACCCGGTCAGGCCCCCGTTCCGGTCGCCAGCCGCCGCGCTACGCTCTAACCGGCAGCTGGGATCGCCGCCCTGGATACGTGTGGCCGGCGCGGAGCAGGAGGTGCTGGCACCGTGGTCGAAGCTGGCGCACGGACCGGGCAGTCACCCGAGGGCATGCCGCCCGGGGCCGGGCCGCCCGAGGTCAGGCCGGTGACGCGGTCGTTCGTGGTGCTGGGGGACAGCTTCAGCGAGGGCGTCGGCGACGAGGCGGCCGACGGCACCGTCCGCGGCTGGGGTGACCTGCTGGCCGCCGAGATCGCCGCCCGCTCGCCCGGCCTGCGCTACGCCAACCTGGCCATCCGCGGCAAGCTGCTGTCCCAGGTGATGACCGAGCAGATCCCCGCCGCCGTGGCCATGCGCCCGGACCTGGTCAGCATCGCGGCCGGCGGGAACGACCTGCTCCGGCCCCGCGTCGACCCGGACGCGCTGGCCGGGTCGTTCAGCGACGCGGTGGCGTCCATGACCGAGGCGGGCATCAAGGTGATGCTGTTCGCCGGCTTCGATCCCGGCATGTTCCCGCTCATCCGGGTGATCCGCCGCCGGGCCGCGGTGTTCAACGCGCACCTGCGGATCATCGCCCGCCGCCACGACTGCCTGCTGGTCGACCTGTGGGGGATGAGCGTGCTCAGCGACCCCCGGATGTGGTGCGAGGACCGGCTGCACCTCGGCCCGAGGGCCACCGGCGGGTGGCCCTGCACGCCGCCGAGGTGCTGGGCCTGCCCGTGGACGCGAGCTGGCGCGACCCGCTCCCGGGCCCGGGCGGCCCGCCCGGCTGGCTGGACGCCCGGCGGCTGGACGTGCACTGGGCCCGCGCGCTACGCCCTGCCGTGGGTCCGCCGCCGGCTGGCGGGCGTGTCCAGCGGCGATGACATGGCCCCGAAGCGCCCCGATCTGCTGCCGCTGTAGTCCATGGACGAGTTCGTGTTCCGCCCGGCCCGCCTCGCCGACCTGCCGGCCATCGTCGCGCTGCTCGCGGGTCACGGGCTCAGGTCGGCCAGCATCGTCCCCGATCCCGGCCAGCGCGGCGGCGATCGGCGGCAGGGCCAGCGGGTCCGGCGCTGCGAGCGCGGCCTCGCGCTGGGCGTCGGTGTCCCCGTACAGCAGCCCGGTGGCCAGCCGCAGCCGCAGGTCTTCCGGGCGCTCGCCGAACGCGCTGGCCGGCAGCGACCCGGCGCCGTAGCGCTCGACCAGGTGGGCGGCCAGGTCCGGGCCGGTGCGCAGGCCCCGCCGGGCCAGCGGGCCGCGCCACGCGCCGAAGTCCGGATACAGGTAGAACGCCGCCTGGGGCGCGGGCACGTCCAGCCCGGCGGCGGCGCACTGCCTGGCCACGGCCCGGACCACCGTGGCGTGCAGTGACCGGCTCTGCGCGATTCGTTTCGCTATCTCCGGGGGTTCGCGGAAGCCCACCGCCGCGGCCTGCTGGACCGGAACCGCCGGGCGCCGACCAGATCTCGCTGCCCACGCCGCGCAGCCGCTCGGTGATCGCCGCGCCGAGCGGGCCGGACGGCAGCCGGGCCGCGCCGATCCGCCAGCCGCCCAGGGCCAGGCTCTTGCTGAGCGCCGTGGTCACCACGGTGCGCTCCGGCGCGACCTGGGCCGGGCTGAGGAACGGACCCGCATCCTCGTGCACCAGGTCCCGGTAGATCTCGTCGGAGATGATGATCAGGTCGTGCCGCTCGGCCACCGCGGCCAGCGCGCGGACCGCGTCCGGGCTGGCCAGCCGGCCGGTCGGGTTGTCGGGGATGGTGGCGATGACCGAGCGGATCGGCCGGCCCGCCGCGGCCGCCGAGGTCACCGCCCGGTCCAGCGCGTCGGGATCGCAGATGCCGCCCTGGCCCGCCACGGCCGGCACGAACCGGGGCGCGACGCCGATCAGCCGGGCCTGGGCGGCGTAGCTGACCCAGCTCGGGCAGGGCACGGCCACGTCGGTGCCGATGGCCATGAGCAGCGCGAACAGCAGCGGCTTGCTGCCCGGCCCGGCCACCACCTGGTCGGGGCTGGTGGGCAGGCCGCGCCGGGCCCAGTAGCTCGCCGCCGCCTCGCGCAGGGCCGGGATGCCCGCGACCGGCCCGTAGCCGCCGCGCCCGGCGGCCGCGGCCAGTTCCTGGCGCAGCAGCGGGTGGACGGGCAGGCCGGCCTCGCCGAAGGCCAGCGGCAGCACGGGCTGGCCGTGGCGGCGGCGCCGGTCGATGATCTCGTTGGCGGCCAGCGTGGCGGATACCGGGACGCTGGTGGCGCCCCAGGCCAGTGGTGCGGGCGGCGGCGCTGACAGCGGGGATAGCGGTGTGACGGGTGTGGTTGCGATAACAGGCCCGGCCCGGGGCATGCGGGAACTCCTAGCTGCGGGGTGAGGAGAAAGCGGCCCGCCGCCGCGCTGGCGGCAGGAGCGGACATCTGGTCGAAATCCGCGCGATAATGCGCCCACCAGGTCCGTTTGACCAGCCTGTACGCAGTTGAGCATTAGCACAAGCGCGCAAGTCTGAGGCAGAGAATAAGCTGAGCTTATGCTCGATGTGCACCGCCTGCGGCTGCTCCGCGAGTTCGCCGAGCGCGGCACCATCGCCGCCACCGCCGCGGCCCTCGGCTACACCGCCTCGGCGGTGTCCCAGCAGCTTGCCGCGCTGGAACGGGAGGCGGGCGCGGCCCTGCTGGACCGCAGCGCCCGGTCGGCCGAGCTGACCGACGCGGGCCGGCGGCTGGTGGCCCGCGCGGCCGAGATCCTGGCCCTGATCGAGGCGGCCGAGGCCGACCTGTCGGCCCGCGATCCGGTCGGCCGGGTCACCATCACCGCGTTCCCGACCGCCGCCGTCGCCTTCGCGCCCGCGCTGACCCGTATCGTCCGCGCCCACCAGGGCCTGAACCTGCTGCTCCGCCAGACCCAGGGCGACGAGGGGCTGCGCCAGGTCCGGGCCGGCCAGGTGGACGTGGCCGTCGTCGATGACTGGACCGGCCGCCCGGCCGCCGGCGAGGCCAGCGGCCTGCACTACTACCCGCTGGTCCGGGACTCGATGGTGCTGGTCGTGCCCCGCCGGCACTGGGCCGCCGACACCGCCGAGCCCGTCGCCCTGCACCGGATGCGCACCGAGCCGTGGCTGGCCACCCCGTCGGGCGAGCCGTCCCGCCGGGCCGTCGACCGGGTGCTGGCCGCCGCCGGCGCCACCCCGGCCGCGCCGTGGGAGTTCGAGGGCCTGGCCACCATCCTCAGCCTGGTCGCCCGGGGCATCGGCGTGGCCATCCTGCCCCGGCTCACGCTGGCCGCCGGCGAGGGCCGGGTGGCGGTGCGCGAGCTACCCGGCCGCAGTCCTTCCCGGCACGTCTACGCCATCGCCCGGGCCTCCGGCGTGCGCCGCCCGTCGGTGGCCGCGATCCTGACCGCGCTGACCGTCGCGGCCCGCTCGCTCAGCCGCCACGAGCCCCGCCGGCCCGATTGATGCGTAACCCCGTCTGATTCGTAACACGGTGCCCGGGGCGGCCCGCGTGCTCAGGCGTCGCGCTCGACCGGGCAGCTCATGCACCGCGGCCCGCCGCGCCCCCGGCCCAGCTCGCTGCCCCGGATCGTGATGACCTCGACGCCGTGCTCGCGCAGGTAGGTATTGGTGGTCACGTTCCGCTCGTAGGCCACGACCACGCCCGGCTCCACGGCCAGCACGTTGCAGCCGTCGTCCCACTGCTCCCGCTTGGCCGACCGGACATCCTGGGTGGCGGTCAGCACCGTGATCCGGGGCAGGCCGAGCGCCGCCGCGATGGCCTCGTGCAGCTGCTCCGGCGGGTGATCGGTGACCTTCAGGTCGGACGCGCTGATGCCCGGCTCGACCGTGTACGAGGGCAGCATGCCCATGCCCGCGTACTTCACGAACACCCCGTAGTCGGCCATCGTCAAGACGGTGTCCAGGTGCATGAACGCCCGCGATTTCGGCATGTCGACCGCCACCAGGCGCTGTGCCGCGCCGGTCTCGAACAGCCGGTGGGCGAGCATCTCGACCGCCGGAGGCGCGGTCCGCTCGCTCATCCCGACCAGCACCGCGCCGTTGCCGAGCACCAGCAGGTCGCCGCCCTCGATGGTGGCCGGGGCGCTGTCGGAGCCGTGGTTCCACACCTCGAAACGCGCGCCCGCGAACATCGGGTGCCACCGGTACATGGCCTCGTCGCTGATCGTCTCCCGCATCCGGGCCCGGCGCCGCATCGCGTTGATCGACACCCCGCCGTAGATCCACGACGAGGTGTCCCGCTGGTACAGCAGGTTGGGCAGCGGGGTCAGCACGAAGCCGTCCGGGTCCAGCGAGTGGAACGCGATGCTGTGCGGCTCGATCCCCAGTTCCAGGAACTCCCGCTTGGTGATCCCGCCGATCAGGTACCCGGCCAGCGCCGCCGCGTCCAGCCCGCCGAGGGTGGCCCGGAGCGTGTCGACGGCCAGCGGGCCGTGCAGCCGCGGGTCGAACACCCGCTCCAGCAGGTAGTCCCGGGCCGCGCCGACGGCCAGCGTCTGGGTCAGCAGCTCGCCGTAGTAGTGCACGGTGACGCCCCGGGCGCGCAGCGCGGCGGCGAACGCGTCGTGCTCGGCCTGCGCCTCGCTGACCCACAGCAGGTCATCGAACAGCAGGTCGGCGGCGTTGTCGGGGGTGAGCCGCTTGAGCTCCAGGCCGGGCCGGTGCAGGATGACCTGCCGCAGCCGGCCGACCTCAGAATCGACGTGGAACATGGCATGCAGGTTACGCTGACGCGGTGATGCTGGATCTTTCCGCCACGGCGGCGGACCTGACCGCCCGCCTGGTCGACGTGGAGTCGGTGAGCGGGAACGAGCAGGCCCTGGCCGACCTGATCTACGCCGCCCTGGCCCCCCTGCCGCACCTGGCCGTGCACCGGGACGGCAACGCGATCGTGGCCCGGACGCAGGCGGGCCGGGCGCAGCGGGTGGCCATCGCCGGCCACATCGACACCGTGCCGCTGGCCGGCAACCTGCCCGGCCGGGTGGACGGCGGGATCCTGCACGGCCTGGGCAGCTGCGACATGAAGGGCGGCGTCGCGGTGGCGCTGCGGCTGGCCGCGGACCTGGCCGCGCCGCCGGTCGACGTGACCTACGTGTTCTATGACGGCGAGGAAGTCGAGGCCGAGCGCAACGGCCTGCTGCGGCTGTCCCGCACCAGCCCGGAACTGCTGGCCGCCGACTTCGCGATCCTGATGGAGCCGACCGACGGCGAGGTCGAGGGCGGCTGCCAGGGCACCATGCGGGCCGAGGTGGCGGCGGCGGGGGAGCGCGCGCACAGCGCCCGGTCGTGGATGGGCCGCAACGCCATCCACGAGGCCGGTGCCATCCTCGACGTGCTGCGCGCCTACAGCGCGCGCGAGCCCGAGGTGGACGGGCTGACCTATCACGAGGGCCTGAACGCGGTGCACATCACCGGCGGGGTGGCCGGGAACGTGATCCCCGATGAGTGCGTAGTCACGGTGAACTTCCGGTTCGCTCCCGACCGCAGCCTGGACCAGGCCGCGCGAGCACCTGGAGGGCGTCTTCGCCGGCTTCGGCGTGACGGTCACCGACGCCGCCCGCGGCCGCCCGGCCGGGGCTGGCCGACCCGGCCGCCGCCTCGTTCGTGGCGGCCATCGGCGGCACCCCCCGGGCCAAGCTGGGCTGGACCGACGTGGCCCGGTTCGCCGCCCTGGGCATCCCGGCGGTCAACTTCGGGCCGGGCGACCCGCTGGTCGCCCACGCCCGGCACGAGCACGTGCCGCTGGCCCAGGTCGACGACTGCGAGGCCCGGATGCGGGCCTGGCTGTCGGGCTGAGCCGACCGGGATCCTCGGCCGTCATGATCGACGCGGTGGCGGGCTGGCTGGCCTGCCCGAACTGCGGCAGCCCGCTGGCCCGCGCGGGGGCCGCGCTGCGCTGCCCGGCGGGCCACGGCTTCGACATCGCCCGGCAGGGCTACGTCAGCCTGCTGCCGCCCGGCGCCCGGATCGCGGGCGGCGACAGCCCGGCCATGGTCGCCGCCCGGGCCGCGTTCCTGGCCGCCGGCCACTACGCGGGCCTGGCCGGCGCGCTGGCGTCGGCGGCGGTCCGCACGGCCGGAGACCGGGCCGGCCCGGCTGCGTGCTGGACATCGGGGCGGGCACCGGCTACTACCTGGCCGCGGTGCTGGAGGCGCTGCCGGGCCGGGCCGGGCTGGCCCTGGACGCGTCCAAGTTCGCCGCTGCGCCGGGCGGCCCGGGCGCATCCCCGGATCGGCGCGGTCGACCGCCGATGCCTGGCGCCGCCTGCCGGTCGCCGACGGCGCGGCGGCGCTGGCGCTGAACGTGTTCGCCCCGCGCAACGGCGCCGAGCTCGGCGGGTCCTGCGCCCCGGCGGCACGCTGCTGGTCGTCACTCCCGGCCCCGGCCACCTGGCCGAGCTGACCGGCCCGCTGGGCCTGCTGGCCGTCGACCCGCGCAAGGAGGAGCGGCTGGCCGCGACGCTCGGCCCCTGGTTCGACCTGGCCGGGCAGCAGCCGGTGGACGCCGCGCTGGCCCTGGACCACCCGGCGGTGGCCGCCACCGCGGGCATGGGCCCGAGCGCGCGGCACGTCGACCCGGCCGACCTGGCCGCCCGGATCGCCCTGCTGCCGGCCGTGTCGGTGCCGGTCACCCTGTCCGTGGCCGCTGCTCGGAGTTCCGGAGGCGGCGATGGACTCGGGCGCCAATGAGACCGGGATGCCGGGCGCGAGACATCCGGGCCGATCTGACCGAGGAAGGGGTTCCGCGAATGGACCTGACCGGCGCCATCTGGCGCAGGGCCTCCAGCAGCGACGAGGCCGACGAGGCCAGCGTGGAGATCGCCTTCATGGCCGGCTCCAAGGAGGGCAGTGAGCAGGTCATCGCCATGCGCGACAGCCGGCACCCGGAGGGCCCCGTGCTGATCTTCACGCCGGATGAGTGGCAGGCGTTCACCGCCGGCGTTCAGGACGGCGAGTTCGACCTGGCCTGAGGCGATGCGCCAGCTAGACCGGCCCGCCCCCCGGTCACGGCGGCGGCGGGCCGCACGGCGCTACTAGGCGGGCGGGGCCGGGAGCAGGGTCATCGTGGCGGCCTCCTTGGCACCCGTCGTGGTCACCCAGGTCACCTTCACCTGGCCGCCCGGGTGCAGGCCGGTCATGATCCCGGTCAGCGAGTTGGCGTGGTCACCGGCTGGCCGTTGACCGAGGTGATGACGTCGCCGGGGTCGAGCCCGGCGTCGGCGGCCGGGGTGCCGCACAGCGCGCCGAGCACGAGGGCGCCCGAGCTGACCGGGGCGACCTGGGCCGGGATGCCGGCGTCCTGAGTTGTTCTGCAGGCAGCTCGACCCCGGACCGGGGGACGTTGCCGATGCCGCCGCCGCCGATGCCGCCGCCGTTCTGGTCGTCCTGGATCTGCAGCTTGGCTGCTGCGCCGGGCTGGCCACCTGGCCGGCCTTATGGCCGGGAACCAGCACGCCCAGGAACCCGGTCCCGCCGATCGTCACCGAGGCGCTGGCCTGGCCCTTGATGATCTGCTGGGCGATGCTCAGCGCCCGGCTGATCGGGATGGCGAAGCCCACGTCGGACTGGTCGCCGTTGCCGAACTGACCGGTGGCGGCGGCGGTGTCCATCCCGATGACCTTGCCGCCGGTGCTGGCCAGCGGGCCGCCCGAGTCGCCCGGCTCGATGTTGGCGTTGGTGCGCAGCATGTCGGTCAGCTGCTCGCTGGTGTCGGCGCCGTCATCGCTGGCGGTGATGGACTCGTTCAGGCCGGTGATCTCGCCGGTGACGCTGATGTGGTGCCGCCCGGCCGCCGGCGTTGCCCAGCGCCACGACGCCGTCGCCGACCTTGACCGAGGAGGAGTTGCCCAGCGGGACGGTCCGCAGGCCGGAGGCGCCGACCAGCTGGATCACGGCCACGTCGTCGGTCTTGTTGTAGCCGAGGAACCTGGCCGTGTAACGCTGGCCGGTGGCCACGATCTTCGCGCTCAGGCCGGTGGAGCCCTCGATGACGTGGTTGTTGGTCAGCACCAGGCCGTTGCTGCTGATCACCATGCCGGTCCCGGCGGCCGTGCCGCCCTGGTACGGTCAGGCTGCTGGTGATGTCGACCATGCCGGGCTGGACGGCGGACATCACCGACTGCTCGGCGCTGTTGCTGACGTTGGAGTTCGGGCTCTGGTTCGGCGTGTTGCCGATGCCGTTGCCGTTGAAGCCGTTCCCGCCGAACGGGTTGCCGGGCTGCGCTGGCCGGCGGCCCGGCTGGCCGGGCTGCTGGCGTGGTTGGCCAGCAGCACGGTGCCCGCGCCGGCCGCCGCGGCCACCGCCGCGACCGCGATGTAGGCCACCATGCCGGTCATCCGCCGCCGCGGCGGCGGCGGCTGCTGCAGGTAGTCACCGGGCATGCCGGGGTACCCGCCGCCGGGGCCGCCCGCCTGCCCGGGGTAGCCGCCGCCGAGGGCCGCCCGCCTGCCAGTAGCCGGGCTGGCCGTAGCCGCCGCCTGCGCCGGGCTGCTCATAGTCGCCCGCCTGCGCGTAGCCGGCCGCCTGCCCGTACCCGGCCGCCTGGCCGTACCCACCGGGCTGGCCCGGGCTGGCCGGGCTGGCCCGGCTGACCCGGCTGGCCGGGCTGGCCGGGCTGGCCCGCGTACCCGCCGGGCGCGCCGTAGCCGGCGGTGGGGCGGCCCGTACGCGCCGGCCGGGCTGTATCCCGGGCGGGGTCCCTGCCGGGATACCGGGGATGGTCGTCGCCGGCCGACCCGGCGCCGCCGCTGTCGGCCGCGTCCTGCGGGTCAGCCGGTGCGGGCACGTCATTGCCCGCGGCGCTGGCTGCCGCGGGCTCGCTGTCGTGCTCGCTCCCGGAGGCGGACCAGAAACGGCCAGGCTCTGGCTGCTGGTTGTCGCCGCCGTGCTCGTTTTGCATCTGCATCACCTCTGCCGGGTGCCAGCCTAGGTTGCTTTCCCCGCTACCCCTAGCATCGGCCCGGCAACCAGAGCGCTCGGAACATGCGGTCCCCCTAGTAAGCGCCCGGTACCTGGGTACTAGCTGAGCGTCCTCTGGGGATGGTCTCTTTTGGCCGAGCTGACGTCGCGGCCAGGCGGGCTCGCGTGGCGATACCGCGGCGATCTGGCCCTGGTCGTGCTCGCTGGAGCGCGCTGGCTCGGCTCAGGAGTCCGATGGCGTCCCGCTCGCCTCGGGCGTGTCGGGCCGGGCCGTCCCGGGCCGACCGGCCGGTCTGCCGCCGCCCGGCTTGTTTCGGGTCTGGCCGGAACGGTGAAGATATATCTTGTCAGCGCCCGGATAGGAGATATATCTTGACTCTGTCGGACCGCGAAGTCGCCGGGCCGCAAGCCGAGGGAGTCACAAGATGTCGACACCAACCCGCAACTACGAGCCGGCCAGCGCGCCAGGGCCTGAACCGCCGCGAGGAGATCGCCGTCTCCGGTGCCGTGCTGTCCGACGCGCCGTGGGCGGCTGGCCGCCGGTGACCGGCGTGGCCGTGGCCGGCGGCGACGTAGTGCTGCACCTGCTGGCCTGGCACCTGGCCATCGCCAGCCCGCTGTCGCTGGGCGCGGTGGCGTTCTTCGGCGTGGCCGGCGGCGGCGCGCTGCTCCGGTCGCGGAGCAGCCGCGCCCTGCGCTGGGCGCAGCGCAACCCGTGGCGGTTCGCCGCCTTCCCGGGCATCGCCTGCGCGATCGTCGTGTTCGTGCTGTCCATGCTGGACAGCGGCGGCATGTTCGGCAGCGCTTTCACCGCGCTGTGGCACGGCGCCGCCGCCTACGGCCTGACCGGCCTGGTCGGCTCGGTCGGCCGCCCGCGCCGCGCCCGCGGGTACAGAACCCAGGGGCGAGTACCGCCCCGGCCGTGGTTACCGGCCGGGGCGGCCCCGCCGGTGTTCCGGGCGGCCCGCGCTAGCCGGGTGGCGGGGCCAGCCGTGCTCGCCGAGCGGCCCGACGGCCAGCCCCCGGCGGGCGCACTCGTCCAGCAGCGGCGGCAGCGCCCCCAGCGCCGCCCGCGCAGGAGCCCGGCCGGTGACGTGCAGTCCGAGTCGTGCAGCAGCACCGTGACCCCGCCGTGCAGCCCGGCCGTCAGCGTGGCGTAGACCGACGCCGGGCGTGGCGCCCGGCGCCCACTCCCGCCCCCATGCGCCCCACAGCACCGGGGTCAGGCCCAGGTGCCGGGCGGCGAGCCAGGGCGCCGCCGGTCAGCACCCCGTACGGCGGCCGGAACAGCCGCGGCCGGGTGCCCGCGCGCGGCCCCGATCAGGTCGGCTGGCCCGGCGCAGGTCGTCCAGCGTGGCCCGCGGCCCGCGCAGCGTCAGGTACCGGTGCTCCCAGCCGTGCACGCCGATCTCGTGGCCCGGCCGCGGCCAGGTCGGCGACCAGCCCCGGCGCCCGGGCCGCCATCTGGCCCGAGCAGGAAGAACGTCGCCCGCGACCCCGCGGCTCGGCCAGCAGCCGCGGCGAACCGCGGGGTGGCGGCCGGGTCCGGCCCGTCGTCGAAGGTCAGGGCCACGTGCCCGGGGTCGCCCTCGGCCGGCCAGCCGGCGGAACGCCGCCCGGCGAACCGGCCCGAGCCCGGTGATGCCCGGCCCGGCGTGCGCCACGGCCAGGCCCGCGCGGCGATCGCGCCGACGGTGAGCCCGGGGATAAGCGCCTGTTGCCGCGCAGTCGCCATAGCGCCGGCATTCTCAGACGACGTGCAGCGATCTTCGATCGGTCGCGGCACACGCGGGCTCGCGGAGCGCGTCGGCGCGCCGTCCGAACGTTTCCGATGGTCACGCTGCCGGGGTCAGCGGCGACGGCGGCAGGTCACGGCGGCTGACCTACGATCGGCGTAGTCTGTGCGGCTGCGAGGGCGTCAGCCCGACTCCGAGGGGTATCCGGATTGGGAGTCCAAGCAGCCCGGGTTGTCTTTCCCGGCCGCTGACCGCGCGGAGATCGCCGCGGCGATCACCGGAGATTCTCGGCAGCGGAATGCTGACCCTCGGCCCCTATACCCGCCAGTTCGAGGCGGCTTTCGCCGCGGCCCACCCGGGGCTCCGTCGGGCGCCGTCCCGCACGCCGTCGCCGTGTCGCAGCGGGACGGCCGCGCTGGAGATCGCGCTGCGCTGCGCCGGGGTGGCCGGCCGGGACGTGATCGTCCCGGCCAACACCTTCTACGCCACCGGCGCCGCCGCGCTGGCGGCCGGGGGCCGGCTGGTCTTCGCCGATATCGACCCGGCCACCTTCGCGCTGAGCCCGGACACCCTGGCCGCCGCCCTGACGCCGGACACCGCCGCCGTCGTGCTGGTCCACATCGGCGGGCCTGATCACCCCGGACGTCGACGAGCTGCGCCGGATCTGCGCCGAGCGCGGGATCGCCCTGGTCGAGGACGCCGCGCACGCCCACGGCGTCGACCTGGGCGGGCCGGTTCGCCGGGCTCGTTCGGGACCGCCGCGGCGTTCTCGTTCTACCCGACCAAGGTCGTGACCTGCGGCGAGGGCGGCATGATCCTCACCGGCTCGGCGGAACTGGCCGACGAGGCCCGGATCTACCGGGACCAGGGCAAGGGCAGCTTCGGCGCCAACCACCACGTCCGCCATGGCTACGCCTGGCGGATGAGCGAGCTGCACGCCGTCACCGGCCTGGTCCACCTGCGCCGGATGGCCGCCGCCATCGAGCGCCGCCGCGAGGTGGCGGCCCGCTACGGCGCCGCGCTGGCCGGGCTGGACGGCCTGGACCCGCTGGCCGAGCCGCCCGGCTGCCGCAGCAATTTCTACAAGTACATCGCCGTCCTGCCGCCCGGCGTCGACCGCGCCCGGTTCAAGAAGGAGGTCGCCGACGGCACCAGGTCCGGCTGGCCGGGGAGGTCTACGACGTCGCCGCTGCACCAGCAGCCGGTGTTCGCGCCGTTCGCCGGCCCGGCCCTGCCGGTCGCGGAGGACCTCTGCGCCCGGCATGTCTGCCTGCCGGTCCACTCCGACATGACCGACGACGAGGCCGACCAGGTCATCGAAGCGGTGTCCGCGGTCTACCGGGCCATGACCGGGGCGTAGCAAGCGGCTGACCGGCCAGGACAGGAGAGCAGCGGCATGCGGGTAGCGGTCACCGGGGGCTGCGGCTTCATCGGATCGCACGTCGTCGACCACCTGGTCGCGGCCGGCCACGACGTGGTGGTGATCGACGTCGGCGGCCGGTGGCGCAACCCGGCCGCGCGGTACCGCGCCGCCGACCTGTTCGACGCGGCGGCGCTGGCCGCCGCGGCCGACGGCGCGCAGGCCATCTTCCACCTGGCCGGCGCGGCCGACGTCAACGAGGTCGCCGCCGACCCGGTCCGCGGCGGTCCGGCTGAACGTCGAGGGCACCGCCCGGGTGCTGGACGCCGCCCGGCGCGGCGGGACCGGACCGGGTCCTGCTGGCCAGCACGGTGTGGGTGTACGGGGCCACGGTCGGCGAGGGCGAGCCGGACCGAGGCCGCGCCGGTCGACCTGGCCCGCGCCGGCCACGTCTACGTCGTCCACCAAGCTGGCCGCCGAGCTGCTCGCGCACAGCTACCGGGAGATGTACGGCCAGCACTTCACGATCTTGCGGTACGGCATCCCGTACGGCCCCCGGATGCGCGACGCGCTGGTCGTCGCCCGGTTCGTCCAGGCCGCCCGGGCGGGCCAGCGGATCACTATCGCCGGCACCGGCGAGCAGCAGCGCAACTACGTCTACGTCGAGGACATCGCCGACGCGCACGTCCGCGCGCTGGCCCCGGCCGCCGCCGACCAGACCCTGGCGCTGGAGGGCGGCGAGCCGGTCTCGGTCCGCGAGATCGCCGACACCGTGTGCCGGCTGGTCCGCCCGGTGCCCGGTCGAGCACGTGCCCGCCCGGCGCGGCCGACTACGCAGGCGTCGCCGGTCTCCGGGAGCCTGGCCAAGGAACTGCTGGACTGGGCGCCGGTCACGCCGTTCGAGGCCGGGGTCCGCCGGTACCTGGACTGGCTGGCCGCCCAGCCCGGTCCGGGCGACCCGGCGCCAGCCGGGCTGGCATGAGCGCACCGGGGACGCGCAGGGCGCTGCTGCTGTCCGGGTCGATCGGCATGGGCCATGACGCGCTGGCCGCCGCCTGCGCGGTCACCCTGGAGCGGCGCGGCTACGCCACCGCCACGCTGGACGCCATGCGCCTGCTGGGCCGGCAGCGGCAACTCGGCGGGCGAGGCCGTGTTCCGGACCATGCTGGCCGTGCCCGGCCTGTTCGACGCGTTCCACTTCGCCGCGCTGCGGCCCGGCGGCCGGCTGGCCCTGCTGGCCGACTCCGCCGCCCGCCGCCAGGTCGTCCCCCGGCTGCGCGAGTACCTGGACCAGCATCCGGTCGCCTGGCCGATCTCGGTGTTCTCCACCGGCGCCGCGGCGGTCAGCCGGCTGGCCGGCCGCTACCCGGCCATGACCCACGTCGTCTTCTGCACCGACGTGACGCCGCACCGGCTGTGGGTGCACCCCAACGTGGACCTGTACCTGGTCACCTCCGGCCGTGGCCGAGGCGGCCGTCCGGCGGTTCGAGCCCGGACGCCCGGGTCCTGGTCGTGCCGCGCGCCGGTCCGGCCCGCGCTTCTACCAGGCCCCGGCCCAGGCCGCGGCCCGCGAGCGCACTGTCGATCCCGGCCGGGGAGCGCTGCGTGCTGCTCATGTCCGGCGCCTGGGGCCTGGGCCGGTCGCCGGCGCTGCCGAGGCACTGGGCGACGCGGGCGTGCACGTCCTGGCCGTGGCCGGGCGCAACGCCCGGCTGGAGCGACCGCGCTGGCCGCCGTCGCGGCCCGCCAGCCCCGGGTCCGGGCCATCGGCTTCACCGACCGCGGTCCCCGACCTGATGGCCGCCGCTGACCTGGTCATCACCAGCTCCGGCGACACCTGCACCGAGGCCCGGGTCGATCGGCCGCCCGCTGCTGCTGCTCGACGTGGTGCCAGGGCCACGGCCGGGACAACCTGCAGCATGAGCTGGAACTCGGCGACGCCGGGGTGACCTCGCCCGGCCCCGCCGACGTGGCCCGCAGCGCACTGGCCGCGCTGGACCGGATCAAGCCGCCCGACTCCGGCGTCGGCGCCTGCGCAGTCCGGGGGCTCCCGGCTCGCCCGGCCGGTCCCCGGCCGCCTTCGAGGCCGCCTTCACGGCCGGGCCTGGACAGCATCGGCCTGGTGAGACGCGGATCGAGGTGGTGTCCATGGCGGCCACGCCCTCGCGCAGCTTGTGCCAGTTCAGCCAGCCCAGGTTGGTCTTGACGATCTGGTGCTGGGCGTTGAGGAAGTACGTGGTCGGGAGGCCCGGCACCCCGTACTTCCCGGCCACGGCCAGCGTCGGGTCCGACGCCACCGGATAGGTGACCCCGGACGCGCGCAGCAGGCGGAGCGCCGCCGCCCGGCTGTCCCGCGAGTCCACCCCGATGATCAGCACCTTGCCGTCATAGTGGTTATAGAGCCGGTAGAACGTGGCCAGCAGCCTGGTCTCGGCCTTGCATGGCGGGCTCCACGCGGCGAAGAAGTTGATGATCACCGGCTCGCCCGCGTAGTCGCTGAGCGTGATCCGCTGTCCCGAGCTGGCCAGTGCCCGGCGACCCCGGCACGGTCGCCACCTCGGGTACCGCGTACCCCGGCAGCGCCGGCAGGGAGAACGCGTGCGCCGCCTCCCCGTCGGCCACCACCGGCGGCCCGCCCAGGCAGGCCGCTACCGTCAGGCTGACGGCCACCAGCACCAGCAGCAGCATGACCGGCCCCGATGATTTCCGCTCGATGTCCGGCACCGCCCCCGCGGCGCCCTTGTCCTCGCCCGGCCGCATCGGTTCCCTCTCCCCGCTCAACGGTGACCTGGCCGCCCGACGACCGGGCGCGGCATGGCGCCCCGGGCCGCCCCCGCGGCGGCGCTCGTCCGGGGCAGGCCCGCTCCGGCCCCGCGGATCCACGATCATGTTGGCATGAGCCCCTGCCGGGGCCGCCCCCGAAATCCCCGCGACCGCCCCGAGATCGAGTTATACGTTCAGTGATGTAGTGACGACTGATAGTAGCGCCTCGCGGGCGCCCCAGCGTCCCGACCGTGAAGCGCGGGACTAGCCGACCCGGGCCGCCCAGGCGGCTTCCCGTTGCCCTACCGGTTGTAGTGACTGGCGGGTCCGGTAACGTAGCGGTCGACTGATTCTCTGGGCAATGACGGACCCGGTCCGGGCCTTCCGCCGACTGCCGACCAGCTTGGACCGACGACCGGGAGGTCGGCGAGTGACACATGTGACGGGCACGCTGCCAGGTACAGAGGCGGTGACCCTCGTGCCCGCGCGCCGCTCGATCGGCTTCATCGCCCGGTCGCTGTTCCTGCTGACCAAGCCGCGGATCATCGAGCTTCTCCTGGTCACCACGCTGCCGACGATGCTGCTGGCGGATCACGGCCTGCCCTCGGCCCGGCTTATCGCCGTCACCCTGCTGGGCGGGGCCATGTCGGCGGGCAGCGCCAACACGCTGAACTGCTACATCGACCGCGACATCGACGCGGTCATGAAGCGCACCTCGCGCCGGCCGCTGGTGGCCCGGCCAGACCGCGGCGGGCAGGCCGCCATCCGGCCCGGCGAGGCGCTGGTGTCGGGCATCGTGCTCGGCGCCGCGTCCACGCTGCTGCTCGGCCTGGCCGCCAACTGGCTGGCCGCCGCGCTGGCCGACGCCGCCATCCTGTTCTACGTCTTCGTCTACACCCTGGGCCTGAAGCGCCGCACCGCGTCCAACATCGTCATCGGCGGCGCGGCCGGCTGCTTCCCGGTGCTGGTCGGCTGGGCCGCGGTGACCGGCCGGGTCGGGCTGCCCGCGGCGGCCCTGTTCGCCGTGATCTTCTTCTGGACGCCGCCGCACTTCTGGGCGCTGGCCATGAAGTTCCGCGACGACTACGCCGCGGCCAGCGTGCCGATGCTGCCGGTGGTGGCCGCGCCCGCCGCCGTGGCCCGCAAGATCGTCATCTACTCGTGCGCTGATGGTGGCGGCCACGCTGGCCCTGGCCCCCTACGCGGGCTGGATCTACGCGGCCTGCGCGGTCGGCCTGGGCGGCTGGTTCCTGGTCGAGGCGCACCGCCTGCGCGGCCGGATCGCCGCGCGGCTGCGCGCCGGCCCCGATGAGGCTGTTCCACCTCTCGATCGCCTACCTGACCCTGCTGTTCGCCGTGGTCGCGGTGACCGCGCTGCTGCCGTGGGGCCGCTGGTAGCGCTGCGGGGGCACGTAGCAAACCGGACACGTTGAGTTATTGCTCCTGGTTGACCCCCTGAAAACGCGGCCCGGGCCATGCTGGCACACATGAGCCGCAGGCCGTCGCGATGCAGCCGCCGGGCCTTCCTCAGCCGCGCCGCCGTCACCGCCGCGGCCACCGGGGCCGCCGCCGTCGGGGCCGCCCGGCTGGCCGGTGACAGCACGGGCCCGTCGCAGCCGGCCACCGCGACCCTGCGCCGCTCGGCCGGCGCTGCCGCGCGCCCGGCCACCATCGCCGAGAACGCCCGCCCCGGCGACCGGGGCTGGTGGATCACGCCGCCTGGGCGCCCCGGACGAGATCACCGGGTACGCGGGCCAGGCCAGCGTCCTGCCGGGCCAGCCCGTCGACCTGTACGTGTCGACCACCGCCCGCGAGTTCACCGTGCGGGCCTTCCGGATCGGCTGGTACGGCGGGGACCTGGCCCGGCTGGTCTGGCAGTCCGGCCCGGTCCGCGGCCACCGTCAGCGCGCCGCCGCCCTCGGCACCCCGACCAGCACCGTGCCGACCAACACCGTGCGGGCCGACTGGGGCCGGTCGCTGACCATCGCCACCGACGGCTGGCCGGACGGTGCTTACCTGCTGCGGCTGGACGCCTTCTCCGGCGGGCAGCGCTACGTGCCGCTCACCGTGCGGTCCGCCTCGGCGGCGGGCCGGGTGGTGCTGAAGAACGGCGTCTCGACCTGGCAGGCCTACAACACCTGGGGCGGGTACGACCTGTACCTCGGCCCCGGCGGGTACGCCGACCGGGCGCTGGCCGTGACCCTGGACCGGCCGTATGACGCCGAAGGCGCCTACCTGTTCATGGTCTACGAGCGGAAGCTGATCAACCTGGCCGAGCGGATGGGCCTGCCCCTGGCCTACCTGACCAGCATCGACATCGCCACCGACCCGCACGCTCTGGACGGCGCCAGCGCGCTGGTGTCCCCCGGCCACGACGAGTACTGGACGCCGGGGGAACGCGGCTACGTCACCGCCGCCCGGGACCGGGGCATGAACATCGCGTTCCTCGGCGCCAACGCCATGTTCCGCCGGGTCAGGCTGGCCCCCACCAGCCTGGGCGACAGCCGGGTGGTCATCTGCTACAAGACCAGCTACCAGCGCGACCCCCTGTACGGGAAGGACAACGCGCTGGTCACCAACGACTTCCGGGCGCCGCCCGACCCCAGCCCCGAGTCGTCGCTGACCGGCACGCTGTACGAGAGCTTCCCGGCCGTGGCCGACTACGTGGTCAGCGCCCCGGACGCCTGGCCGTTCGCCGGGACCGGGCGCCGCGCCGCGGGACCCGGTTCGCCGCCCTGGTCGGCATCGAGTACGACCGGGTCAACCCCGGCGCGCCGGTCGAGCGGCCCATCCAGGTGCTCGCGCATTCCCCGCTGACCTGCAACGGCGTCAACAGCTACGCCGACTCGGCGTACTACACCCATCCCGGCGGGGCCGGGGTGTTCAACACCGGGACCATGCGCTGGGTGGAGTCGTTCGGCCCGCCCACCTACAACTGGGGCATCACCCGCAGCTGCGGCCGGTTTACCCGCCGGGTCACCGCGAACGTGCTGCGCGCGTTCGCCGACGGCCCGGCGGCGGCCCGGTACCCGGCCCGCGACAACCTGAGCGAGATGGGCGAATGGCCGGGCGACCCGATCGCCGCCCGGCACAACCTGTGGTCATGACCGGGCGCCCGGGTTGTACCAGGGCGACGTATGGTGGCTGCGGGGCCATGGACCTGACGAGCCGGGGCATATTGCCGGTGGAGGTGGCCGATGATGCTGGCACGAGGACCCGCGGCCCGGCGCCGGATGCGGTGGGCAGTGCCCGCCGGGCGCCGTCGTGGCGGCGGCCGCCGTCGTCGCCGGAACGGCGGCCGCCGGCGCCCAGCCCGCCCCGTCGCTGCCGCCCGCACGCCGGCCCAGCTCCTCGCCGCGCCTGGCTCGGGCAAGCCGACCCCGCTGACCGGCACGGTCACCGAGACCGCCAGCCTCGGCCTGCCCGCCCTGCCGTCCGGTGCCAGTCCGGCCCGGCCAGCCCGCGGCCGGCCTGTCCCTGCTGTCCGGCACGCACACGTTCATGCTCTGGTCCGCCGATAACCAGGCACTGTCCGGATCGCCGAGCCGGTCCAGCTCGGCGAGTCCGACCTGCGCCGGTGACGGCCGCCAGGTCTGGCTGTGGGACAGCCGCACCCAGACCGCCACCCACCTCATGCTGCCCGCGTCGCGCGGGCACGCCGGCTCGCCCGCGCAGCCCGTCCCGCGCGCTCGCGCCATGCCGCCCGCCGGCCCGGCCGCGGCGCCGCCCACGCCGCAGCAGGCCGCCGCGCGGATCCTGGCCGCCATCGGCCCGACCACGACCGTGTCGGTCCAGCACAACGTCACCGTCGCCGGCCAGGCCGCCTACCAGCTCGCCCTGGCCCCGAAGGACAGCCGGCTCGCTGATCGGCCGGGTCACCGTCGCGATCGACGCGGCCAACTCGCTGCCGCTGCGCGTCCAGGTCTTCGCCCGCGGCGCGAGCGGCCCGGCCCTCAGCATCGGCTACACCGCCCTGTCCTTCGGCCGCCCGGCCGCGTCGAACTTCACGTTCACCCCGCCGCCCGGCGCCAAGGTCAAGACCGTCACCCTGCCCGCCCCCGGCTTCCGCGGCTTCCGGCCCGGCGCCGGCGGCACGCCCGGTCCGGGCATCGTGCCGGTCCCCGGCAACCCGCCCCGGCCGGGCACCATGCCAGGTCCGGGAGTCGCGCAGGGCTCGGGCGGCCTGCCGGCCCCGCCGCCGCGATCGGTACCGCGACCCCGCCCGCGCCGAACACCCCGATGCTCGTCGGCCCCGGCCCCCGCAGCAGGCCGCGGATCATCAAGCCTGTCCCGTCCGGCCCCGGCCCGGTCCACCCGGGCATGGGCCTGCCCGGCCCGCGCCCGCGGGTCATGGGCACCGGCTGGCTCAGCGTCCTGGTCATCCCGGCCCCGGCCGCGGCGCCCAGCGGGGTGACCGCGGTCTACGGCGACGGCGGCCACTTCGTCACCTACATCGCCAGTTCCCCCGCGCCGGCCTCCGCCTCGTCGACGTCGGCCAGCGCCGTCGCCACCAGCCCGTCGCCCGGTCCGCTGGCCAGCGCCGGCGTCCTGCGGGAACTGATGAAGGCGGCCACCCCGGTGCACGGCGCCTGGGGGAGCGGCCGGCTGCTCCGCACCAGCCTGCTGTCGGTCCTGCAGACCAGCAACGGCACGCTGCTGATCGGGGCGGTCACCCCGGCCGTCCTGTTCGCCGACGCCGCGGGACTCAAGTGAGCCCGGCCGACCTCCCGCCGCCGCAGCCCGCCGCGTCGCCGCCGGACGAGATCAGCTTCGGCCCCGACCAGGTAAATGGCGACGCCCGCGCCGCCGCGCGCGCAGGCGGCGCGCCAGGGTCAAGCTGCCTGGGGCCGCGAAGCGGCCCGCGCCACGCCGCCCGCTGCCCCGGGTCGCGCCGCGATCGCCACCCGCGGCCTGACCAAGCGGTTCCGCGGCGGCCAGGTCGCCGTCGACGGCCTCAGCCTGGAGGTCCCGGACGGCTCGGTGTACGGCTTCCTCGGGCCGCAACGGCTCGGGCAAGACCACCACCATCCGGATGCTGCTCGGCCTGATCGCCCCGACCGACGGCAGCCACCAGATCCTCGGCGTCACCATGCCCGGCGGCCTGACCGCCGTGCTGCCCCGGGTCGGCTCGCTGGTCGAGGGGCCGGCGTTCCACTCGTTCCTGTCCGGCCGGGCCAACCTGGCCCGCTGCGACGCCGCCGACCGCACCGCCGACCCGCGCACCGCCCCGGCCCGGATCGCCGCGGCCCTGGACCGGGTCGGGCTCAGCGCGGCGGCGGGCAAGCGCTACCGGGCCTACTCCCTGGGCATGAAGCAGCGCCTGGCCATCGCCGCCGCCCTGCTCCGCCCCCGTGACCTGCTGATCCTGGATGAGCCGACCAACGGCCTGGACCCGCAGGGCACCCGTGAGGTCCGCGGCCTGATCCGGCAGATCGCCGCCGGCGGGGACCACCGTGTTCGTGTCCTCCCACCTGCTGGCCGAGGTCGAGCAGATCTGCTCCCATGTCGGGGTGATGCGGGCCGGCCGGCTGGCCTTCGAGGGCACCCTGGAGGATCTGCGCGGCCGGGGCGCGGCCCGGGTCTGTGTCCGCACGCCCGACGCGGCCCTGGCCGCGACCGTGCTGTCCGGCATGGAGCTAGCCGACATCGTGACCGCCGACGGCGAGGTCAGCGCCCAGCTCGGCGGCCGGCTGCCGGAGGACGTCTGCGCCCGGCTGGTCGAGGCCGGGGTCCGGGTAGCGGGCCTGGCCACCCCCGGCCCAGCCTGGAGGACCTGTTCGTCGAGCTGACCGGGGAGGGCTTCGATGTCGCTGGCTGACGCGCCGACGGCGCCAGGCGTAGACGCGCCGGCCATATTCCCGGCCCGGGCCTGGCTGCGGCTGCTGCGCTCGGAGCTGAGCCTGGTCTTCCTGCGCTGGCGCAACCTCGCCCTGCTCGCGGTGCTGGCGGTGATCCCGGTGCTGGTCGGCGTCGCGCTGCGGCTGTCCGCCCCGTCCGGCGGCGGCCAGGGCCCGCCGTTCCTGGACCAGGTCGCCGGGAACGGCGTGTTCCTGGCGTTCCTGGCCCTGAGCGTCATGCTGACCCTGGTGCTGCCGCTGGCCGTGGCCGTGGTCTCCGGCGACAGCGTGGCCGGCGAGGCCAGTCACGGCACGCTGCGCTACCTGCTGGCCGTCCCGGCGGGCCGGGTCCGGCTGCTGAGCATCAAGTTCACCGCCCTGCTGGCGTTCTGCCTGGTATCGGCCCTGCTGGTGGCGGCGGTGGCGCTGGCCACGGGGGCCGCCGCATTCCCGGTCGGGCCGGTCACGCTGCTGTCCGGGAACTCGGTCAGCCTGGCCGACGGGCTGCTCCGGCTGTTGCTGGTCACCCTGTACGTGGCCGGGGCCATGGCCGCGCTGGCCGCCATCGGCCTGGCCGTCTCGACCTTCACCGAGCACCCGATCGCCGCCATCGCCGCCATCCTGGTCCTGGTCATCGGCAGCGAGGTGGTCGACAGCGTGCCCCAGTTCGCCGTCATTCACCCGTACCTGCCGACGCACTGGTGGCTGTCCTTCGACGGGCTGCTCCGGGCGCCGGTGGCGTGGTCGGGCGTGGCCGATGGCCTGCTGTCGTTCGCCGCCTACACGGTGATCTTCGGCGCCGTGGCCTGGGCCCGGTTCACCACCGCCGACGTGACCAGCTAACCGTGCTAGCTAACCTGCAGCTAACCCGCGGGGAATGTTGCGCGTTCAACTACTGTTGGCTCAGGCACGCCGATCTAGGAGGTAGATCCGATGCCCGCGGTCACCGCTGACGACATCCTGCTCCTGCCCCGCATCGCCGAGCCCGACCCGGCGACCGCCACCGACCGCCCGGTCCGGGGCGTGACCACGGCGCCGCGCGGCTTCGAGGGCGAGGGCTTCCCGGTCCGCCGCGCGTTCGCCGGCGTGGACCTGCGCGACCTGGACCCGTTCATCCACATGGATCAGATGGGCGAGGTCGAGTACGCGCCGGGCGAGCCCAAGGGCACCGCGTGGCACCCGCACCGCGGCTTCGAGACCGTCACGTACATCATCGACGGGACGTTCCGGCACCAGGACTCGAACGGCGGCGGCGGCCTGATCACGAACGGCGACACCCAGTGGATGACCGCCGGCGGCGGGATCCTGCACATCGAGGAGCCGCCCGAGGACCTGGTCATCAGCGGCGGCCTGTTCCACGGCTTCCAGCTCTGGGTCAACCTGCCGGCCCGGCTCAAGCTGACCTCCCCGCGCTACCAGGACATCCGGGCCGGCCAGGTGGCCCTGCTCAGCTCGCCGGACGGCGGCGCACTGGTCCGGGTCATCGCCGGCGACGTGGCCGGGCAGGCCGGCCCCGGCAGCACGCACACCCCGATCACCCTGCTGCACGCCACCGTCGAGCCGGGTGCCCAGCTTCGCCTCCCGTGGCGCCCGGACTTCAACGCGCTGGGCTATGTCCTGGCCGGCGCTGGGCACTGGCCGGGCACTGGACCAGCAGCCGGTGCAGACCGGCCAGCTCATCGTGTTCGGGCCGGGTGACGTGCTCACGTTCGGCGCGCAGCGCCGGATGGACGGCCCGGCCGAGAAGCTGGACGTGCTGATCCTGGGCGGCCAGCCGATCCGCGAGCCGGTCGCGGCCTACGGCCCGTTCGTGATGAACACCCGGGCTGAGCTGGTCCAGGCGTTCGAGGACTTCCAGGCCGGTCGGCTCGGCACCATCCCGGCCGAACCGCATCCCGGTCACGACGTCCTCTAGCCGTCAACCGCCGGGGTGGACGGGGCCGGCCCGGGCGGGGCGGGCTCGGCGGCCAGCCGACGGAGCGCGCCCCGGACCACCTGCGGGTCGGTGGTGGTCCAGAACGGCGGCAGCGACGCCCGCAGGAACCCGGCATACCGGGCCGTGGCCAGCCGCGGATCGAGCACCGCCACCACGCCCCGGTCGGTCATCGTGCGCAGCAGCCGTCCCGCTCCCTGGGCCAGCAGCAGCGCCGCCTGGGCGGCGGCCACGTCCATGAACCCGTTGCCGCCCCGCGCCGCCACGGTCCGCTGCCGGGCCGAGGCCAGCGGGTCGTCCGGGCGGGGGAACGGGATCCGGTCGATGACCACCAGTTGCAGCGACCGGCCGGGCACGTCCACCCCCTGCCACAGCGAGATCGTCCCGAACAGGCAGGTCGGCTCGTCGGCGGCGAACTTGCCGACCAGCAGCGAGGTCGAGTCCTCGCCCTGGCACAGCAGCGGCAGCCCCAGCTCGCCGAGCGGCTCGCGCAGCCGGTCGGCCGCCTGCCGGGCCGCCCGCATCGAGGAGAACAGGCCCAGCGTCCGCCCGCCCGCCGCGGTGATCAGCTCGGTCAGCTCGGTCAGGTAGGCGTCGGGCAGCCCGTCCCGCCCCGGCGGCGGCAGGTGCCGGGCGACGTACAGGATGCCGCTGCGCGGATGATCAAACGGCGACCCGACATCCAGCCCGGTCCAGTCCAGCGCGTGCTCCCCGCCGGCTGGAGCCGCCGGCGCCGCCAGCGGCAGTCCCCACTGCCGGGCCAGCGGCTCGAACGACCCGCCCAGCGACAGCGTCGCCGACGTCAGCGTGACCGTGCGGCGGCCGAACAGCCGCTCGGCCAGCAGCCCGCCCACCTCCAGCGGCGCGACCCGCAGCGCGACCGGGCGGCTGGACTCCTCGGGCGGCCGGTCCAGCCACACCACGTCGGGCCGGGCGGCCACGTCGGCGGCGAATGCCTTGAGCATCTGGTCGGCCGCCCGGGCGATGTCCTCCAGCGCCGCCGACGCCGCCCGGGCCGCCGTGACCTGGTCGGTGTCGGAGTCCCCGCCCGCGCTGAGCGAGCGCAGCCCGGCCCCGCACCCCCCGGCCGCGTCGCGGAGCGCGGCCAGCGAGACCGCCAGCGGCTCGGGCAGGACATCGAGCCGCCCGGCGGGGACTACGGCGAGGTCGCGCTCCAGCCCCGTGCCGGCCTCCCGCAGCCGGCTGATCAGCTTCTCGTCGACCAGCTTGCCGCAGCGCCGGGCGGCCGCCTCGACCGCGACGGCCGATAGCTCGTCGGCCGCCACCGAGGTGACCCGGTCCACCAGCTCGTGGGCCTCGTCGATGATCACCACGTCGTGCTCGGGCAGCACGATGAAGTTCTCGATCGCGTCGATGGCCAGCAGGGCGTGGTTGGTGACCACGATGTCGGCCTCGCCCGCCACCTCGCGGGCCTTCTCCGAGTAACACCGGCTCCCGAACGGGCAGCGCTGCACCCCGATGCACTCCGTGGCGCTGACCGACACCTGCCGCCAGGCCCGGTCCTCCACCCCCGGCACCAGCTCATCCCGGTCACCGGTGGTCGTCTGCGCGGCCCACTCGTGCAGGCGCTGGACAGCCCGGCCCACCGCCGACGCCGCGCCGGGGTCGAACAGCATGTCCGCCGGGTCGGCCGGGGCGTCGCCCTGCGCCCGCAGCAGGCACAGGTAGTTGCGCCGCCCCTTCAGGATGGCGAACGCCGGTGCCCGGCCCAGCTTGCCCGAAAGCGCGCTGGCCAGCCGGGGCAGGTCCCGCTCGATGAGCTGGCGCTGCAGGGCGATGGTGGCCGTCGACACCACCACCGTCGCGCCGCGCTCCATGGCGTGCCGGACCGCCGGGACCAGGTAGGCCAGCGACTTCCCGGTCCCGGTGCCGGCCTGGACGGCCAGGTGAACGCCGCTGTCCATGGCGTCGCGGACCGCCTCGGCCATCCGCACCTGGCCCGGCCGCCGGGCACCGCCCAGGTCGGTCACGGCCAGGTCCAGCAGATCGGTCACCGTCGGCAGGCCAGTCGCGGCAGGCGGATCGGGGGACACGCCTGACACCGTATCGCCTCGTGCCGACGCCCACGCTGACCACCGCGAGCCGGTGCGAAACCGCATGACGCGGGGCCGCGGAGTGCCAGCATAGGGAAATGAGCGACCTGTTTGTCCTCGTTCACGCCCCGGTGCTGGGGCCGGCCAGCTGGCAGCCGACGGCCGCCGAGCTGACCCGGGCCGGGCACCAGGCGGTCGTGCCGTCGCTGCTCGGCTTCACCGACGGCGGGCCGCCCTACGTGCCGCGCCTCATCACCAGCTTCGCCGAGCAGGCCGCCCCGGCCGTCAGCGGTGCCAGCCGGGTCGTGCTGGCCGTCCACTCCGGCGCCGGGCCGCTGGCGGCGATGCTGGCCAGCGTGCTGGCCGTCCCCGCGGTGACCGTCGTCTTCGCCGACGCCGGCCTGCCCGCGCCGTCCGGCCCGACGCCGGTGACCGACGCCCGGTTCCTGCCCCGCCTGCGGGACCTGGCCCAGGGTGACGTCGTCCCGCCCTGGCCGCGGTGGTGGCCGGACGCCGACCCGGCCGAGCTGTTCCCCGGCCCGGCCGACACCCGGGCGGCGGCGGCCGGCGAGGCCCGGCCGCTGCCGCTGGCGTTCTTCACCGAGAACGTCCCGCCGTCCATGCGGCCGCTCGGCCGCGCCGCCTACCTGCTGCTGTCGCAGGGTTACGCCGGCGAGGCGGCGAAGGCCAGGGACCGCGGCTGGCCGGTCACCGAGATCACGGGCAGCCACCTGCACATGCTGGCTGACCCGGGGGAAGTGGCCGCCGCCATCACGGGCCTGGCTAACGGCGGCGGATGACCCCCGCTAGACCGGCAGGCCCGCTTCGAGCTGGGCCAGCGCGCGGTCGATGCGCTCGAACATCTCCGGCACGTCGGCCGCCGTGGTAGCGCCGAACGGCATTGTCGCCGACATGATCACGCCCAGCACCGCGCCGGCCAGCGTGCGCAGCGCGAAGTCGTCCGGCGCCCGCCCGGCCCGCCGGGCCAGCGCCGCCGAGATCCCGTCGATCGTCCGGGTGAACTCGTCGATGGCCCGCGCCCGGACCTCCGGGATCTCGGCCGTCAGCCGGGTCGTCTCGGCCAGCTGCTCCCGGTCCGCGGCGGTCATCCCGGCCAGCTGCTCGGCGGCCGCCGCCCGGAACGCCGCGATCGGGCTCAGGTCGGCCGGCTGGGCCTCCAGCGCCCCGATCGTGACGAGGTCGAAGTCGTCCTGCAAGACGACGTCCTCCTTGGTCGGGAAGTACCGGAAGAAGGTGGCCGGGGAGACCTCGGCGGCGGCCGCGATCTGCTCCACCGTGGTCACCCCGTAGCCCTGCTCGCGGAACAGCCGGAGCGCGTGCTCCCGGATGGCGGCACGCGTCCTGGCCTTCTTCAGCTCCCGCAGGCCCACCGGCTGGCCGGCCGCGGCAACGTCGCTCATGCCGGTTATTGTGCCCCCGCTTCATGCCGGATGCCCGCCCCAGCGGGGTTTGGCTCGACGGGAACCTCGGTGATCTCGCGGTTATGGCGCGGCAGGAATGCCAGCGCCAGCAGCGCCGCGGCGGCCGCGATGCCCGCGCACGCCCACAGCATCACGTCCAGGCCGCTGGCGAAGGCTCCCCGGACCGCGTGCAGCGCGGCCGCCGAGCCCGCCTCGCGGGCCGCCGCCAGCCCGCCCGTGACACTGGACCGGGCCGCCCGCCCGGCCGACGCGGGCAGCCCCGGCAGGCTCAGCCGGCTCCGGTAGACCGAGTTCAGCACCGTGCCCAGCACCGCGACCCCGATCGTCCCGCCGACCTGCCGGGCGGCGGTCATCAGCGCCGAGCCCGACCCGCTCCGCTCCGCGGTCAGGCTGCCCAGCGCGGCGTTCATCGTGGTGGGCAGCGCCAGGCCCAGCCCCAGCCCGGTAACGGCGAACCAGGTAGTAACGAAGGCGCCAGCGCTGGCCACCCCCGTCCGCGCGCCCACGCCCAGCGCCACGGCCATGATCAGGAATCCCGCGCTGACCAGGCTCTTAGCGCTGAGCAGCCCCTGCCCGGAGCCTCCGGGCGCCTGCAGCCCGTCCCCGGACCCCCCGGAACTCCCGGACGCCCTGGGCGCCTGCAGCCGCTGGCCGACCGCCAGCCCGGCGGCCAGCCCGCCGATCAGCGGGAGCAGCCGCACCCCGCTGGCCAGGGAGTCCAGGCCGCGCACGGCCAGGAAGTACTGCGGCATCGCGAACGTGATCCCGAACAGCGCGAACTGCACCATCGTGGCCAGTCCCGTGCCCCAGCCGAACGACGCCTGCCCGAGCAGGGTCAGGTCGGCCAGCGGCTCCCCGCCCGCGCGGCGGACCCGCCGCTCCCAGGCCGCGAACCCGGCCAGGGCCACCGCGCCCGCCGCCATCGCGCCGATGGCCGTGCCGCTGGACCAGCCGTCCTGCCCGGCGGTGATGAAGCCGTAGGTCAGCGCGGCCAGCCCGGCGCTGGACAGCGCCACCCCGATCCCGTCGATCCGCGGCCGGCGCCGCGCCCGCGACTCCGGCATCAGCGTGAGCACGGCGATCACCGCGATGATCACCACCGGCACGTTGATCAGGAACACCGAGCCCCACCAGAAGTGGTCCAGCAGCCAGCCGCCCAGGATCGGCCCGACCGGGAAGCCCAGGAACGTCGCCCCGCCGACGATGGCGATGGCCCGCGGCCGCTCCGCCGGGGTGAACATCACCGGCAGGACCGCCAGGGACATCGGCAGGATCACCGCGGCGGCCAGCCCGAGCACCGCCCGGGCCGCGATCAGCTGACCCGCTGACCCGGCGTACGCGCAGGCCACCGACGCCACGCCGAACAGCCCGAGCGCCCCGGTCAGCAGCCGCTTGCGGCCGAGCCCGTCGCCGGCCAGGCCGGCAGGCAGGATCGCCGCGGCCAGCACCAGGCTGTAGGCATCGACGAACCACTGCAGGTCGCTGGTGGAGGCGTGCAGGGCCACCGACACCGTCGGCAGCGCCAGCGTGAGAACAAACAGGTCCAGGCCCACCACCAGCACGCTGAGCGCGAGCGCGCCGAGCGTCCACCACCGGCGGCTGCCGCTGCCCAAGCTTCCAGGGGCCACTGTGCTCATCGGCGTCACCGTCCTTCGGCGTCATGAGCGCGGGTCCAGCTTCCGTGTCTAGCTAGTCGCGCTCATATGAGCGTTCATCTAAATTGATGGTAGCTCTTAAAAGATGGCTGATGTCAACTCGCGCATAAATCGCGCATGATCCGGACAGCGGATCGCATGCGTTCTGCCAGTGGCGAGCGCAGCCGGGAAAGCCGCGCTTAGCTGGGTAGTGAGCAGTGAGCTTCGAGCGGGAGAGGAGCGCGGCAGTGTCGGGGACGGGCGGCAGCATCAGGGGTTCGGGCGGCGGGCCGGGGGGCACCGGGCCGCGGGTCATCGTGGGGGTGAGCGGGTCCCCGGGCAGCATCCGGGCGCTGCGCTACGCCGCCGAGGTGGCGATGCCGCGCGGTGCCCGCCTGGTGCCCGTGCTGGCCTGGACCCCGCCCGGCGGCGACCTGGCCGACCGCCAGTACCCCTCCGCCCACCTGCGGCAGCTATGGCGCGAGGCCGCCGCCGACCGGCTGCGCGAGTCCATCGACCGGGCGTTCGGCGGGATGCCGGCCGACCTGCTGGTCGAGGCCGCCGTGATCCGCGGTCCCGCTGCCCGGGTCCTCGTCGCCGCGGCCGGCCAGCCCGGCGACCTGATCGTGGTCGGCACCGGCGCCCGCGGCGTGGCCCGGCGCCTGGCCCGCGCGCCGGGTGGTGCGTTACTGCGTGGCCAACGCCGCGTGCCCGGTCATCGCCGTCCCCCCGGCCGAGCTGGAGGCCGACCTGCGCGGCCTGCGCGGGTGGGCCGCCGGCACCGCGCCGCCCCCGAGGACGCCCTGCTGCCCGCCGGGCAGTGACACCCCCGTTGCCGGCGCGGGCGCCGCGAATCCCGACGCCGGCCTGCTGGCAGCGAGCGGTTGTTGAGTTAGGTTGGGCGTTACAGGAGCGGCCTGCGGGACGCGGCGTCAGGCAGTGCGAGGAGGCAGTCATGCCAGAGCCACAGGGCGAGGAGCTTGCG
Source organism: uncultured Actinomycetota bacterium (assembly GCA_963731085.1). GTDB lineage: Bacteria > Actinomycetota > Actinomycetes > Streptosporangiales > Streptosporangiaceae > DASUBV01. Next base: position 169,319 of record CAVSUF010000009.1, on the reverse strand, counting down.
CGGGTACGGGCGCGCCGGGAGGACCTTCGCGAGCGCTACCTGCGGCCCGCTGACGGCCGGCCGCCCACCACCGTCGGCGGGATCCACCACCTGGCGCTGATCTGCAAGGACACCGAGGAGACGATCAAGTTCTACCAGGAGTTCCTCGGGTTCCCGCTGGTCGAGCTCATCGAGAACCGCGACTACGCCGGCTCCAACCACTTCTTCTTCGACATCGGCGACGGCAACCTGCTCGGCTTCTTCGACTTCCCCGGCCACGAGCACCCGGCCTGGCAGGAGACCATCGGCGGCGTCCAGCACCTGGCCATCTCGGTCACCGCCGAGCAGTTCGACGCCGCCCGCAAGAAGCTCGAGCACGCCGGGGTCGACTACCTGGGCCCGGATCGCGGCGCCGACAACAGCATGTACTTCCGCGACCCCAACGGCGTCGGCCTGGAGCTGTACCGCGAGGACCTGGGCAAGTTCGAGGGCATCGAACTGCTCGGCCGCTCCTGAGCCCCGCCGCTCGGGCCTCGTTTTCGGCTTGCGGTGGTGTCCGGCTGCGGTGGTGTCCGGCTAGCGGCGCCGCCGCGCGCCCGGCGGCCGGTTCTCGCGGCGGATGACCAGGCGCAGCGCCGTCCAGGTCGCGTCGATCGCGCATACCTTGTTGTCGACCAGCCCGGTCGGCAGGGCGATCTCCCGGACGACCTCGTCGCTCATGTCGGTCGGCACCCGCGCGGCCCGCTTCGGCCAGGCCACCCACAGCCCGCAGGCCGGCGCCATGACCGCCCGCAGCCGCGGCAGCTCATCCTCCAGCTCGGCCCGTTCCGTCATGAACGCCACGATCACGTCATACCGCTCGTCATCGGCCAGGTCGGTGTGCACCGTCGCCACCTCGGGAACCGCGCCCAGCACGTCAGTCAGCCAGTCCGGCGCCCCGATCACCGCCACCGAGTCACCCGCGCCCGATGCCGAGCTTGCGCGGAAGCGGCGTCGAGGAGTAGCCAGCCGCCGGGGGAGCGGCGGTCTGCCCGGAGTCTCCCGAGGTCGGGGACGCCGTCGACGCTTGAAGCGGCCTCTTGGCCCGACGCGGCCTCTTGGCCCGACCCGGCCTCGTGGCCCGACGCGGCCCCCGGGTCAGGAGCAGCCTCGGGGTCAGAAGGCGAAGCCACCCGGCTTCCCGGCCCTCTCGGCGATCAGTCCGGCCAGGGTCGAGATCGCGATCTCGGCTGGCGCCCGCGACCCGATGTTCAGCCCGATGGGCCGGTGTACCCGGGCGATCTCGCCGGCCGGAACCCCCAGGTCCCGCAGCGCGGCCACGTGCGGTCCCTCGTGCCGCGGGTTCCCCATCACGCCGATCCACCGGGCGTCGCTGCCCAGCGCGTCGCGCAGGACGACCCCCAGTTCCGGCCGGTGATGATCGGTCACCACCACGTCCGCCGTGTCGGGCGCGAACCCGTCCATTCCGTCCGCGAGCACCGCCCCCTCGCCCTTCGCCGCCCGCGCCCGGTCCGGGTCCGGCTCCACCAGCACCGCCCGGTACCCCGCGTCGGAGGCATACTGCATCAGGAACCGCGCCACGGGCGTAGCGAACACCGCGACAAGCACTTTCTCCCGGCCCGGCACCGGCACGGGCGCGTGTCCGTGCGCCACCTCGCAGGCCGGATCCTCAGCAGCTGAGCTGGTCATGACACCGAGCTTGCCACTCCGCCCCCGTGCCGGCAATCGCTGCCGCCCCGTGCCCCCGTGCCCCCGTGCCCCCGTGCCCGCCGTCCCCGCCGTGCCCCGTGCCCCGTCCCCGCCGTCCCCCGTCCCCCCGTCCCCTCCGTCCCCGCCGTGGCCTGCCGTCCGCGCTCGTGACCCGCCGTCCCCGTCCCCTCGTGACCCGCCGTCCGTGGCCTGCTTGCCCGCTGGCGATCTCGTCAGCCGCCCGACGGGGAGTCTCGCTCGCAAACGGGTACATGCCGATGGCGAGGACGCACGTCACACCGGCATCCGGCGAAACGGAGCACCCATGCGACTCAGCGCGCGCAACCAGATCAGGGCTCAGGTCACCGGCATTACCCGCGGCGAGGCCACCGCCAACGTCGAACTGGACGCCGGCGGGGTCCGCCTGGTCGCGTCCATCACCGTCGAGGCCGCCAACGAGCTTCGCCTGGAGCCCGGCACCGAGGTCGTCGCCGTCATCAAGGCATCCGACGTGATCGTCGCCATCGCTGACTAGCCGCGTGGCCGGCTCGTCCATTCCTGGCATAATCGAATAAGAAATCGACTGATCGGCCTGGATTGTCATACCCTCCCGATACTGTTATCTAGCAGGGTCCGCTCCCGGCGACGGGGCGGATGAGCTGGCAAGTATCGGAGGAGGTGCCCGCCGGTGGCCGATCCACGCGACCCGCTCGGGGCACCCGGCGAGCCTGGCTCCGGCCCCGAGCCCGGCCCTGGCAGCGGTCCCGGGGTCGGCTCCGGGTCGGGTTCCGTCCCCGGCTCCGGGCCAGGCGCCGTGGCGGGTTCCGGGTCGGGTCCGGGCCGTCTCCCGGCTCCGCCGCCGGCCGGGGGTGATGGCCTGGCGTGGTCGTTCGCGCTGGACGCCGACGCGGTGTTCGCGGCGCTGGGCCGCCCGGCGCCGCGAGTGGGAGGACGTGGACCAGGACGCGGACCTGGCTGATGAGCTGGCTGCCCGCGACCGGGACGGCGCGGCGGCGCCGGTGAGCGTGGCGGGCGCGGTCGCGGATACGCTGCCGGCCGGGCCGGGCGCTGCCGCGTGGCTGTCCGGGCATGACCCGGCCGGGGTGTCGGATCACGATGCGGTTGCCATGGCGGCGGCGTTCCGGCGGGTCGCGTCGTGGGCGCAGGCCGGGGAGCTGGCCATGGTCGCCCAGATCGCCGCGCGGTCCGCCGCCCGGGACCCGGATGCCGGGTTACGCCCCGACGGCCGCCCGGCGTGCGTCACCCGGGATGCCGCGGCGCAGGTGTCGCTGGAGCTGGTGCTGTCCTCGGCCGGCGCGGAGGCCTGGACCGGCCTGGCCCTGACCCTGGCCTGGCGGCTGCCCGGCACCGCCGCCGCGCTCGCCGCCGGGCGCATCGACCTGGTCCGCGCCCGGATCCTCGCCGAGGCCGTCGCGCCGCTGTCCGATGAGGCCGCCGCGGCGGTGGAGGCCTCGGTGCTGCCCCGGGCGGGGGACCAGACGTACGCGCAGCTGCACGCGGCGGTGCGCCGGGCGGTGATCGCGGCGGACCCGGATGGCGCGGAGCAGCGCCGCCAGGCCGCGGAGCGGCGGGCGAAGGTGGCGCTGTACCCGGATCAGGACTGCACCGCGACGCTGACCGGGACCCGGCTGCCCGCCGCCCACGCCGCCGCGGCGATGGCGCGGCTGTCGGCGCTGGCCCGGGCGATGAAGGCCGCCGGGGCGGGCGGCGGCCTCGACCTGCTGCGCGCCCATGCCTACCTGGGCCTGCTGCTCGGGACGCTGCCCCTCATCCCGCCCCCGGCCGGCGGGCCGCCCGACGCCGACCCGCCCGATGGCGGCGAGGACGACGGCGCCGCGCCGCCCGGCGCGGACGACGGGCCGTCGGGCAGCGCGGGCGGTTCCCCCGGCACTGACCACGACGGCCGCCGGCGGCGGCAGCGGCGACTCCCGGACACCCATCACGGTGACGGGCCGCCCGGCGGCGGCAGCGGCGACTCCCCGGACACTGATCAGGGTGACCGGCCGGTCGGCCGCCATGGCGGCGGCACCCCGCGCAGTGACCACCCGAGCCGGCCGCCCGCTCGTGACGACGAAGGCGCCGCGCATGCCGATCAGCATGGCCGGCCGCCCGGCGGCTCCCCAGGGACTGACCAGGCCGGCGGCCTGGTCGGCGAACGTGGCGGCGTTGCGCGCGGTGATCCCCGAGGCCGGCCACCCGCTAACGCCCGTAAAGGCAGCCCGCCGCCCGCCCACGACGACCGGCCTCCCGGTGGTGACGCCGGCTCGCCGCGAGCTGACCGCAGCGGCGGACCGGCCGACGAACGCGGCGGCGCTGCGGGCCTGGATCGCAGTAAACCGCCGCCCCATAGCCGCGACGCCGGCGCGCCACGCCGCTACCACCGGGACCAGCCGCCCGCCCGCGATCGGAGTCCCGCGCGAGCTTCCGGCAGCCATGACCCGCCGCCCGCCAGCCCCGCTGACCATGACCCGCCGCCGGGTACCGGCAACGGCCGCCCGCCGGGCAGTGACCTGCCCCCGGCCGGGCCGTGGACCGACGCCCCGCCCCCGCCGACACCGACCTCCCCGACGCCGACGACGGCTGGCACGACACGCCCCCGCCGCTCCCGCCCGGCTACGCCGACTGGGACCCCGACCGCGGCGACCCCCTCGACCACGACCACTACGCCGACCCCGGCATCATCCCGCCCTGGCCACCCGCCCCCACCGCCATCGGACCCCACCCGCACCCGCCACCAGCCCCGGCGGTACCGGCCCGGCCGACCCCGGCCCGGGCAGCCCCCGCCCGGCCCGGCCCCGGCCCCGGCGGCGGAGCCGGGCCGCCGCCCGGCGGGCTGCTGGACCTCACCCTGCCCTGGGCCACCCTCACCGGCCAGGCCGACGCACCCGGGACACTCGGCCGCATCGGCCCCATCACCGCCGCCCAGGCCCGCCACCTCGCCCGCATGGGCACCCGCAACCACGCCACCCAGTGGCGCGTCATCCTCACCACCCCCGACGGCACCGCCACCGCCGTCACCCGCATCCCCCGCCTCCCCCGCCCCGGCCGGGCAGGACCCGCAGGACGGCCGCCGGGCATGCCACCGCACGCTGGCACCGCCCCGGCCGAGCCCGCGCCCACCCTCGGCCGCGTCACCGTGATCATCCCCGCCGCCAGCCTGGACCGCGACCCGCCAGACCCTGACGAGACACAGCGCGACCAGGCACACCGCGAGAAGCAGGACCGCGAGAAGCAGGACCCTGACCAGCCCGGCCGCGACCAGCCCGGCCGTCACAGGCCCGGCCGTGACGTGCCCGGCCGCGACCAGCCGGACCCGGCCGAGCTGGCCGGCATCCGCGCCCGCATCACCGCCGCCGCCCGCCGCGCCGCCGACACCGCCCGCCGCCACGCCGACGCCGACCGCGACGCCCCCGGCGGCTGCGCCCACGCCACCGCCAGCCCCGCCTACCGCCCCCCGCCCCGCATCCGCGAGTACGTCATCGCCCGCGACCAGACCTGCCGCAACCCCCGCTGCGGCCAGCCCGCCTGGCGCGCCGACCTCGACCACACCCGCCCCTACGACCACGGCGGGCCCACCTGCAAATGCAACCTCGGCGGCGCCTGCAGATCCGACCACCAGCTCAAGCAGCTCCCCGGCTGGACCCTCACCCAGCCCCAGCCCGGCACATTCCAGTGGACCACCCCCGCCGGACGCACCTACACCGCCCAACCCGACCCCCACTACCTCGGCTAGCTCATCCCGGTGCTCGCGGACCACCACGCGGCCTGCCGCGCCGCCTTCGCGCGCAGCATGGCCATGCGCAGCCTGGCCATGCGCAGCCCGGCCACCAGGCTCCGTCGTCTGGTCGGATGCTCCAGCAGGGAACGGGCCTGAGACGCGCGCTCGCCGCCCTCGTTAGCCCGCGAGCAGATCGCGGACGGCCGCGCGCAGCGCATCGAGGCGCGCGGCCGCCGTCTGGCGGGCTTCCGCGAGTCGGCCGGGCGCGACGGGCTCGACGATTTCGAGGTACGCCTTGGTCTTGGGCTCCGTGCCGCTCGGCCGGATGACCACCCGGTCGTTGCCGACCTGATAGCGCAGCACATCGGCCGAGGGCAGATCGCGGGTGCCGACGGACAGGTCGGCCACCGAGGTCACCGCCAGGCCGCCCAGGAACGTCGGGGCCGCCGCGCGCAGTCGCGCCGTCACGTCGGCGGGCGCCCGCGTCGGCACGGTCAGCTGCGCCGTCAGGTGGACGCCGTGCGCTGTCTCCAGCGCGTCGTACACATCCAGCAGTGACTCGCCTGCCGCGCGTGCCCGGGTGGCCAGGCCGAGGATCGCCAGCGCCGCTCCGATGCCGTCCTTGTCCCGCACGACGTCGGTCACCGCGTAGCCCAGGGCTTCCTCGTACCCGAAGATAAAGTGCGTGCCAGGCCGGGACTCGCCCGCCCGGACAATCCACTTGAAGCCGGTCAGCGTCTGCGCGTAGCTGGCGCCGGCGGCCGCCGCGATCCGCGACAGCATCGAGGACGAGACGACCGTTGTCGCCACGAGCCGTTCATCCCGCTTCGGCTCGCCCCACCCCGCCCGGTTTCCACTGCCGGTGTCCCAGTTAGCTCCGCCCGATCCCCAGTCAGTCCCGCCCGATCCCCGGCCAGCCCCGCCCGATCCCCAGCCAGTCGCGCCCGATTCCCAGCTAGCCCCGCCCGATCCCGAGCTAGCCCCGCCCGATCCCCAGCTACCGCCGTCCGACCCCCAGCCTCCGGAGCCAGGGTCATCCGACCCAGCGCGGGCGGCGTCATGTCCGCCGGAGCCAGCACCGCCCGCGCCGGAACCAGCGGACCCGGTGCCCGCGACGCTGCCCATAGCGGTGGCGCTGCCCGTAGCGGTGGCGCTGCCCATAGCGGTGGCCGTGCCCATGGCGGTACCCGTGGCCGTCCAGTCCAGCAGGTAGGCGCCCAGCAGCGCGCCGACCTGGTCGCCGGTCAGCGTCCGCCAGCCGCCGTTGCCCGACGGCCCGGCGGCCGGGTCGGGCACCGCTACGGACAGCCGGTCGCCGTCCGGGTCGTTGACGATCACCAGGTCGGCGGCGGACCGTCGGGCCTGGGCCAGCGCCAGGTCGAGGGCGCCCGGTTCCTCGGGGTTGGGAAAGGAGACGGTCGGGAAGTCCGGGTCGGGCTGGCGCTGGGCCTCGACGACGTCCGGCTCGGTAAAGCCTGCCTGCTCGAACGCCCGTAGCGCCAGGTCACCCGCCACGCCGTGCAGGGGCGTGTAGACGAACCGCAGCCAGGCCGCGCCGCGCGGGGCGGGCGACACCGCGCATATGGCGTCCAGGTAGGCGCGCGCTACCTCATCGCCAAGCTGGATGATCAGCGGGCTGCCGGGGTCGGCTACCGGCACCCCGGACAGCGGCCCGAGGCCGCGGATCGCCGCCTCGATCTCGGCGTCGGACGGCTGCAGGATCTGCGCTCCGTCGGCCAGGTACAGCTTGTAACCGTTGTCCGCCGCGCGGGTTATGGCTCGCAGTGATCATGATGCCGGCCGCCGCCCCGAGCCAGCGCACGGCGAACGCGAGCAGCGGAGTGGGCTGGCGCGGCGGCAGCAGCAGGACCCGAATGCCGGCGCCCGCCAGCACCCGGGCCGCCTCGGCGGCGAACTCGTCGCTGCGGTGCCGGGCGTCGCACCCGATGACCACCCCGGCCTCGGCAACGGTGACGGCGCTGCCTCCCGGCAGCCCATCCGGATAGTGCTTCGGCAGCCAGTCGGCCAGCGCCGCGGTCGCGGCCCGGACCACCGCGCGGTTCATCCGGTTCGGCCCGGCCGCCACCGCTCCCCGCAGGCCGGCGGTCCCGAACTCCAGCCGCCCGCCGAACCGCCCGGCCAGCTCCGCCGCCGCACCCGAGCCGGCCGCGCCGCCAGCCGCCGCGCCCGAGCCAGCCGCACCCGAGCCAGCCGCCGTACCGGAATCCGCCGCCGCCAGCAGCCCCATCAGCTCGGCCCGGTCCCGCTCGTCAGGATCGTCGGCGATCCACGCCGCGACCCGCGCCCGCAGCTCGGCACTGATCATGCCGGACCCACCCTGGGCAGGACCCGCGCCAGCAGGCCGCCCATCCGCGCCGCCGCCGCCTGCCCGGTGGCCAGCACGTCCTCGTGATCCAGCGGGTCACCGGACAGGCCGGCCGCGATGTTGGTGACCAGGGAGATGGCCAGCACCTCGGCGCCCAGGTGCCGGGCCGCGATGGCTTCCAGGGCGGTGGACATGCCGACCAGGTCGGCGCCGGCCGTGCGCAGCATCCGGATCTCGGCTGGGGTCTCGTAGTGCGGGCCGGGCAGGGCCGCGTACACGCCCTCGGCCAGGCTCGGGTCAGCCTCGCGGGCGATCGCGCGGAGCCGGGCCGCGTACAGGTCGGTCAGGTCGGTGAACCGGGCCGGGTACGCCGGCGGGCGGCGGCGGGCCGGTCAGCGGCGAGCGGCCGGTCAGGTTGAGGTGGTCGCTGATCAGCACCGGCTGGCCGGGCTGGAAGCCGGCCCGGATGCCGCCGGCCGCGTTGGTCAGCACGATGATCCGGCAGCCGGCCGCGACGGCGGTCCGCACGCCGTGCACCACGGCGGAGACGGGGAGCCCTTCGTACAGGTGGCTGCGGCCCAGGAACACCAGCACCCGGCGGTCCCCGACGGTGACCGAGCGGACGACCGGCGAGTGCCCGGCCACGGTTGGCTCGGGGAACCCGCCCACCTCGGCCAGCGACACCGCCGCGTCGGGGGTGCCCAGCGCGTCGGCGGCCGGCCGCCAGCCCGAGCCGAGGATCACGGCGGCGTGGTGCTCAGCGCAGCCGGTCAGGTCAGCCAGCCGGGCCGCGCTGGCCGCCGCGGCCGCGTAGGGATCAGCCATGCCGGACGACCGTCATGCCATGCGACCCGTCATGCCCGCGCCCCCGTGACCGCGCGTGCCACCGCCAGCTCCGCGCTATCCAGTTCCGTCATGCCGCCAGTCTCCCCGTCATCAACGCCAGTTCCCCGTCATGCCGCCAGTTCCGTCATGAAGCGATGTAGGGCTTTCCGTCGGCCGCCGGCGCCCGGACCCGCCCGACCAGCCCGGCCACCGCGATGATCGTGGCCACGTACGGGGCCATCAGCAGGAAGTCCGACGGGATCGGAACGTTGATGGTCGACAGCACCGACTGCAGTTCGGTCGTGAACCCGAACAGCAGCGCCGCGGCCAGCGCGCCCATCGGCGTCCAACGGCCGAAGATCAGTGCCGCCAGGGCAATGTAGCCCATTCCCGAGGAGATGTTGGGCGAGAAGTTGCCGGCTGACCCGATGGTCAGGTACGAGCCGCCGATCCCGGCGATCAGGCCGCCCATGATGACTGCCGCGTACCGGGTGCCGAGCACCCGGATGCCGACGGTGTCGGCGGCCAGCGGGTGCTCGCCGACGGCCCGGACCCGCAGGCCCCACCGGGTGCTGAACAGGCCCACCTGGACCAGTACCAGCAGCACGTAGGTGATGTACAGGAAGATCGTGGAGTCGAACAGGGCCGGGCCGATGATCGGGATGTCGCCCAGCAGCGGGATCTTCACCGGCAGGTAGGTGGCCGGCGAGTTCAGCGTGTTCTGGTACGGGACCAGCGCCCGGTCGTACAGGAACCCGGTCAGCCCGGCGGCGAACACGTTGAGCACGACGCCCAGTACTACCTGGTCGACCAGGTAGCGGATGGCGAAGACGGCCAGCAGCGCGCCGAGCAGGCCGCCGGCCAGCGAGCCCAGGATCAGCCCGAGCCACAGCGCGCCGAAGAAACTGGCGGCCACGGCACCGGTGAACGCCCCGAACAGCAGCTGTCCCTCGATGGCGATGTTGATCACGCCGGACCGCTCGCACAGGCAGCCGGCCAGCGCGCCGAGGATCAGCGGGATCGACGCCTCCAGCGTCCCCTGGAGCAGGTTCACGATGTTGAACGGGCTGGGCTGGCCGACCTGCGCCCAGCACAGCAGGGCCAGCACGAACGCGAACAGGACCACGCCGATGCTGACCCGGCGGGCCACCGCCCCCAGGGGGGCGAGCCCGCGCAAACCCGCGGCCACCACCGAGATGGCGCCGCACACGTAGGCGGCGGGCGCCGCGGGCAGGCTCAGGTTGGGCACGGTGACCTTGGCGAACTCCTGGGAGAAGGCGAAGGTCGCGTCCCCGTGCTTGGCGTACAGGCCGAAGCCGGCGATGTCGATGAGCCCGAACAGCAGGAACGTGCCCACGGCGACGACCCGGCGGTCGACCCGGCCCGAGATCACGGCCGGCACGGCGAGAGCGGTCACCCGTTCCACCCCTTGGCGAGAGACTGGCCGGCGCCGGTGGCCGTGGCCTTGTGCAGCCGGAACATGCCCCTGATGAGCGGCGGCGCGGCCACGAACAGCACCACCAGCGACTGGATCACGGTCGCGATGGTCTCCGGCGTGGACGTGCTGGCCTGCATGGCGATGCCGCCGGCGTGCAGCGCGCCGAACAGCAGCGCGGCCAGCACCACGCCCAGCGGCCGGGCCCGGCCCAGCAGGGCCACGGTGATCGCGTCGATGCCGTAGGTCCCGTAGCTCTGGAAGGTCAGGGTGAAGTCGGTGCCCTGGATGACGGTGCTGGCGGCCAGGCCGGCCAGGCCGCCGGAGATCAGCATGGCCAGGATCCAGGTCCGGGGCACGCTCATCCCGGCGCTGCGGGCGGCGCTGGGGTTGGCCCCGACGCTCTTGAACTCGAACCCGATGGTGCTGCGGGACAGCAGCCACCACACGCCCGCCGCGGCGGCCAGGGCCAGCAGGAACCCGGCGTTGACCCGCAGGTGGCTGCCGAGCAGCAGCGGCAGGTGGGCGTTGGTCGCGATCAGCGGGCTGATCAGGTCGGACCGGCCCGGCCGCTGCATGGCCGAGGTGCCCAGGATCCACGACAGGAAGTCGGCCAGCACGTAGTTGAGCATGATCGTCACGATCACCTCGTGCGCGCCGGTGGTCGCCTTGAGCAGCCCGACCAGCCAGCCGGTCAGCGCCCCGCCGACGAACGCCCCGATGACGCAGACCACCACGTGGATGAACGGCGGCAGGCTGACCGCGAAACCGAGCCAGGTGCACAGCATCGCCCCGCCGATAAACTGACTCTGCGCCCCGATATTAAAGAGCCCCGCGCGAAACGCGAGCGCCACGGCCAGTCCCGCGAGTATCAGCGGGGTCGCGTTCACGGCGGTTTCCGAGATCGGGTTAAAGACCTCGGAGATCGTCCCGTCGCTGAACGCCACGCCGATCGACTTCTGCTGGAAGATCGCGGCCACGGTATGGGGGTTGAAGATCGACCCCTGGAACATCGCGTAGTACGCGCCCGCGGCGGAGTCCCAGGCCTGGGCGATGGCGTTGCCCGGCGCGGAGAAGAACCTGCCCCAGGCGGTGAGCACGACCGGGTCGGTGAACGCGATCAGCAGCCCGCCGACCACGATCGCGGCCACGATGGCCAGCACGGTGACGACGACGGAGTTGCCCTCCACCACCGACTCGATCAGCAGCCGGCCGAGCCTCGGGCGCTCGCCCTGGGCAGATGCGGGGTCGGCCGGCCCGGCTGGCTTCGTCTCGGTTGCTGGCGTCGGCGTTACCTCAGGCGAAACCTCGGGCTGGTCGCTCACGACTGCTCCCCGGTCTCCGGCGCGGCCCCGGTCTCCGGCTCGGCCCCAGCCCCGTCCCCTGGCGCCCCGGCCATCAGCAGGCCCAGTTCCCCGACCGGAACTGTCGGCGGCCGGAAGCCGGTGATCCGGCCCTCGTACATCACCGCGATCCGGTCGGCCAGCGCGTAGATCTCGTCCAGTTCCGCGGAGATGATCACCACCGCCACGCCCTTGTCGCGTTCCTCGATGATCCGCTTGTGCACGAACTCGATCGACCCCACGTCCAGCCCCCGGGTCGGCTGGCTGGCCACCAGCAGCCGCAGGTCCCGGCCCAGTTCCCGGGCCAGGATGACCTTCTGCTGGTTGCCGCCCGACAGCGTGCCGGCGGCGGTGTCGACCGAGGTGGTCCGCACGTCGAACTGCTCGACCCGGGCGACGGCGTTCCGCCGCGCGGCGGCCAGGTCCAGGGCGATGCCCCGGCGCGCGTACGGCGGCCGGTCGTACACGTCGAGCACCATGTTGTCGGCGACGGAGAAGCCCGCCACCAGGCCGTCGGCCTGGCGGTCCTCGGGCACGTAGCCGACCCCGGCCCGGATCCGCTGCCGGGGCGCGTCCGCGGTGATGTCCCGGCCGTCCAGCCGCACCGACCCGGAGCTGGCCGGCCGCAGCCCCATCAGGGCCTCGCACAGCTCGGTCTGCCCGTTGCCCTGCACGCCCGCCACGCCCAGGATCTCGCCCGCCCGGACCTCGAAGCTGACCCCGGCGACGGCGTCCCGGCCGTGGTCATCGGGCACCCGCAGGTCCTCGACGGCCAGGACCACCTCGCCGGGCGCGGCCGGGGTCTTGGTCACCTGGAGCACCACCTTGCGCCCCACCATCAGGGCGGCCAGTTCCTCGTCGGTGGCCGTCGGCGGCCGCTGGCCCATGACCGCGCCGCGCCGGATGACCGTGATCACGTCGGCGATGGCCTGGACTTCCCGGAGCTTGTGGGAGATGAAGATGATGGAGCGCCCGCCGGCCCGGAGCTGGCGCATGATCGTGAACAGTTCCTCGGTCTCGCCCGGCGTGAGCACCGACGTCGGCTCGTCCAGGATCAGCACCCGGGCGTCGCGGACCAGGGCCTTGATGATCTCGACCCGCTGCTGCACGCCGACCGGCAGTTCCTCGATCCGGGCGTCCGGGTCGACCGCGCAGCCCGTAGCGCTCGGACAGGTCGCGCACCTCGGTGCGCATCGACCGCCGGTCCAGCAGGCCCAGCAGACTCAGAAAGCCCAGCCGCCGGGTCCGCTCGGCGCCCAGCGTGACGTTCTCGGCGACGGTGAACACCGGCACCAGCATGAAGTGCTGGTGCACCATGCCGAAGCCGGCCCGGATGGCGTCCTTGGGCGAGCGCAGCGTCACCGGCTTGCCGTCGGCCAGGATCTCGCCCTCGTCGGGCTGGGTCAGCCCGTACAGCACGTTCATCAGCGTGGTCTTGCCCGCGCCGTTCTCCCCGAGCAGGGCGTGGATCTGGCCCGGCTCGACGGTCAGGTCGATCCCGTCGTTGGCCACGAGGGCGCCGTACCGCTTGGTGACGCCCCGCAGTTCGAGCCGCACCCGATCCTCCATCGGTTTCAGAAGCGCTGTCAGGCGCGTTCGCGGGGGCGGCCGCAGGCCGCCCTGGCGCGAAGCTGCGGAAGTCTAGATTAAACCGGGCTCTTGGTGGCCGCTTGATCTGACCGCTGATGATCTGCTGCTTGATCGTGTTCAGCTGGGACTGGACCGAGGACGGCACCTTGACTGGAAGTCGTGGAACGGCGAGAGCACGACGCCGTCGTTGGCCAGGTCGCCGATGTAGTCGCCGCCCTTGAACGTGCCCTTGGCCGCGGCCAGCACCGCCGCCTTGACCGACGCCTGGATGCCCTTGGTCACGCTGGACAGGAAGTACTTGCAGTACTGGGAGGCGCTGACGCAGCCGTCGGTGTCCACCCAGAGCATGTTGACCTTGTCCGAGCCCGCCGCGGTGTCGGCGTTCTGGACCGCCTTGGCCGCGCCCAGGCCGACGTTGCCGGCCACCGGGAAGATCACGTCGGCGCCGTCGCTGATGAACGTCTGGGTCAGCGTCTGGCCGGCCGTCTGGTCGGTGAAGTTGCCGGTGAAGCTGCCGTTCTGGGTCTGCTCGTTCCAGCCCAGGACCTTGACGTTCTTGTGGTTCTGCTGGTTGTAGTACTGCACGCCGTCCCAGAAGCCGTCCATGTAGATCGTCACCGTCGGCAGCTTCTGGCCGCCGAACGTGGCCACCGTGCCGGTCTTGGACTGCGCCGCGGCCAGGTAGCCGCCCAGGAAGCCGTCCTGCACGGTGTTGAAGACCAGCGCGTCGACGTTCGAGATGACCGGGCTGTAGTTGTAGTCGACGATCGCGAACTTCTGGCTCGGGTTGGCCTTGGCCGCGGTCTGGGTGTTGTCGCCCATCAGGAAGCCGACGGTGACGATGATCCCGCATTTCTGCTGGATGAAGGCGTTGATGTTCGGCGTGTAGTCGCTGCTCGACTGGGACTGCAGGTACTTCACCGAGATGCTCGGAGTCGGCCGTGGCCGCTTCCTGCATGCCCTGCCAGGACGAGGCGTTGAACGACCGGTCGTCGATGCCGCCGGTGTCGGTCACCATGCAGCCCAGGAACTTGCCCGACGTGGCCGCGCTCGATGTCGAGCTTGGGGTGCCCGAGCGAACCGCTCGGGGCGTTGGTCGCGGAACCGCATGCGGCCGCGAGCAGCGCCGCCGCGCCGACCGCCGCGACGGTCTTGAAAGTCGCTCTCACCGAACCTCCTGTTGTCGGCCCAGCAGGTCACTGCCGATACCCCTGGGGGATGTGCGAAGGCTAGCTCGGGCGTTGTCCGGCGATAGACGGAGACTGGCCAGCATGGTGGGCTGATGCACAATTGAGATCACTGTGGTTACCTGCGCGGCGGTCCCGGAAACGGGTAGGAACCCGTGGCCGCCCGGCCCCGATCGCGGAGGTAACGCCCATGAGCATCGACTGGCCCGCCCTGCGCGACGCCGCCACGACCGTGGCCGGCCGTGCGTACGCCCCGTACTCCCGGCTGCGCGTCGGCGCGGCCGGCCTGACCCCCGACGGAACCGTCGTCACCGGCTGCAATGTGGAGAACGCCTCCTACGGGCTGACCCTGTGCGCCGAGTGCGGCCTGGTCTCGCGCCCTGCACGCGGCCGGGCAGGACACGCTGGTCGCGGTCAGCGTGGTGGCCGGTGACGGCGCGCCGCTGGTGCCGTGCGGCCGCTGCCGCCAGCTGCTGATGGAGGCCGGCGGCCCCGGCCTGCTGCTCGACGCCGACGGCGCGCCCCGGCCGCTGGGCGACCTGCTGCCCGGCGCGTTCACCACCACCGACCTGGCCGCCCGCCGCGACACCGCCCCCGCCAGCCCCGCGAGCTGAGGGGAGCCCGGCCCGTGCCTGACGTCGTTGACCTGATCATCGCCAAGCGCGACGGCGGCCGCCTGGCCGACGGCCAGATCGCCTGGCTGATCGACGCCTACACCCGCGGCGAGATCGCCGACGAGCAGATGTCGGCCCTGCTGATGGCCATCGTCTTCCGCGGCCTGGACCCGGCCGAGCTGCCCGCCTGGACGGCCGCGATGATCGGCTCGGGGGAGCGGCTGGACCTGTCCGGGGTCGCCGCCCCGACCGTGGACAAGCACTCCACCGGCGGGCGTCGGGCGACAAGGTCTCGCTGGTCCTGGCCCCGCTGGTGGCCAGCTGCGGGGCGGCCGTGCCGCAGCTGTCCGGCCGCGGCCTCGGCCACACCGGCGGCACCCTGGACAAGCTGGAGTCGATCCCCGGCTGGCGGGCCAGGCCTGGACAACGACGAGATCGTGGCACGGTGCTGCGCCGGCGCCGGCTGCGTGATCTGCGCGGCCGGCGCCGGGCTGGCCCCGGCCGACCGGCGAGCTGTACGCGCTGCGCGACGTCACCGGGACGGTCGAGTCGATCCCGCTCATCGCCAGCTCGATCATGTCCAAGAAGATCGCCGAGGGCACCGGCGCGCTGGTGCTGGACGTGAAGGTGGGCAGCGGCGCGTTCATGCGGGACCATCGAGCCGGCCCGGCAGCTGGCCGCCGACCATGGTCGAGCTGGGCGCGGCCCACGGTGTCCGCACCACGGCGCTGCTGACCAGCATGGACACCCCGCTGGGGCGGGCCGCCGGGAACGCCGTGGAGGTCGCCGAGGCGGTCGCCGCGCTGCGCGGCGAGGGCCCGGCCGACCTGGTCGAGGTCACCCTGGCCCTGGCCCGGGAGATGCTGGCGCTGGCCGGGATGCACCGCCGACCCGGCGCGCCGCCCTGGCCGACGGCCGGGCGCTGGCCGCCTAGCGCGAGATGATCGCCGCCCAGGGCGGCGACCCGGACGCGTCCCTGCCCGTGGCCGCGCACACCAGACCGCGCTCGACCGCTGACCGGGCACGGCTACGTCCGCCGCCTGGACGCCCGGGCCGTGGGCGTGGCGGCCTGGCGGCTGGGGGCGGGCCGGGCCCGCAAGGAGGACCCGGTCAGCGCCAGCGCCGGGGTGATCTGCCTGGCCAAGCCGGGCGACCCGGTAGCGGACGGGCCAGCCCGTGCTGGAACTGCGGGCCGATGACGCCGAACCGGTTCCGCCGGGCGCTGGACGCCCTGGACGGGGCCATCGAGATCGGCGACGAGCCGCCGCGAGCGCCGGTCGGCCGCGAGCGGATCGGCCCGTGAGCGCCCGCATCGCGGCCGGCCTCTTCGGACCTGCGACGTCTGTGACAATGGCTGCATGGCTGTGACGCTGGAGGAGATCCGCGGCCGTCCCGAAGGTCCTGCTGCACGACCACCTGGACGGCGGGCTGCGGCCCGGCACCATCGTGGAGCTGGCCGCCGAGACCGGCTACCGGGGGCTGCCCGCGGCCGACCCCGGCGAGCCTGGCCGCGTGGATGGGCCAGGTCGCCGACCGCGGCTCGCTGGAGCTGTACCTGGAGGCGTTCCAGCACACCGTCGGGGTCATGCAGACCCGCGAGGCGCTGATCCGGGTGGCCGCCGAGTGCGCCGAGGACCTGGCCGACGACGGCGTGGCGTACGCCGAGGTCCGGTTCGCCCCGGAGCTGCACCTGACCCGCGGGCTCAGCCTGGACCAGGTCGTCGAGGCCGTGCTGGAGGGCTTCCGGCGCGGCAGCGCGGGCCGCGGGATCACCGTCTACGCCCTGCTCACCGCGATGCGCACGGCGGCCCGGTCGCTGGAGATCGCCGAGCTGGCGGTCCGGCACCGCGACGCCGGCGTGGTCGGCTTCGACATCGCCGGGCGCCGAGGCGGGCAGCCCGCCGAGCCGCCACCTGGACGCCTTCCAGTTCGTGGCCCGGGAGAACTTCCACATCACCATCCACGCCGGCGAGGGCTTCGGCCTGCCGTCCATCTGGGAGGCGGTGCAGTGGTGCGGCGCCGAGCGGCTGGGCCACGGCGTGCGGATCATCGACGACATCCAGGCCTGCCCGGGACGGCGAGCACCACCCTGGGCCGGCTGGCCAGCTACGTCCGGGACCGCCGGATCCCGCTGGAGATGTGCCCGACCTCCAACGTGCAGACCGGCGCCGCGCCCTCCATCAAGGAGCACCCGATCGGCCTGCTGCGCGACCTGTCCTTCCGGGTCACCGTCAACACCGACAACCGGCTGATGAGCGGGGTCACGCTGGCGTCGGAGTTCCACGCCCTGGTCGAGGCGTTCGGCTACGGCTGGGGCGACATCGAGTGGCTGACGATCAACGCGATGAAGAGCGCGTTCGCTCCCGTTCGACGAGCGGCTGCACCTGATCAACACCGTCATCAAGCCCGGCTTCGCCACCGCCCGGGCGGCCCGCATCGGGTCTACGGCATGATCGCGGAGAGCATCGCCGGTGTTTCCCCGGGCGGCGCCACCTCCGACGCCGCGCTGCGCCAGGTGCTGCACGGCCTGCCGGGCGTGGACGAGGTCGGCGCCCGGGACCGGGTGGCGGCCCTGGCCACCCGGTCGATCAAGAAGGACGCCAAGCTGGCCGCCCTGGACCTGGCCATCCGGATGGTCGACCTGACCACGCTGGAAGGCGCCGACACCCCCGGCAAGGTGCGCGGCGCTGTGCGCCAAGGCAATGCGGCCAGACCCCCTGGACCCGGCCGTCCCGCCGGTGGCCGCGGTGTGCGTCTACCCCGACCGGGTGGCCGACTGCGTCGCGGCCCTGGCCGGCAGCGGCGTGCGGGTGGCGTCGGTGGCCACGGCGTTCCCGTCCGGGCGGGCCGTGCTGGCGGTCAAGCTGGCCGACGTCGGCGACGCCCTGGCCGCCGGGGCGGGCGAGATCGACATGGTCATCGACCGGGGCGCGTTCCTGGCCGGCCGGTACGGCCAGGTGCTGGCCGAGATCCAGGCGGTCCGCGAGGCCTGCGGCCCGGCCTGCCTGAAGGTCATCCTGGAGACCGGCGAGCTGGTTACCCTGGACAACGTGGCCCGCGCCTCGTGGCTGGCCATGATGGCCGGGGCCGACTTCATCAAGACCTCGACCGGCAAGGTCAGCCCGGCCGCCACGCCGCCGGTGGCGCTGGTCATGCTGGCCGCCGTCCGGGACTACGAGCAGGTCACCGGCCGGGCCGTCGGCGTCAAGGTGGCGGGCGGCATCCGCACCGCCAAGGACGCCATCCGCTACCTGGTGCTGGTCAACGAGACCGCCGGGCCGGCCTGGCTGACCCCGGACCGGTTCCGGATCGGCGCCTCCAGCCTGCTCAACGACCTGCTCATGCAGCGCAGCAAGCAGCTCACCGGCCAGTACGCCGGCCCGGACTACTTCACGCTGGACTAGCTGGTCTCAGCACTAGCTGGTCTCAGCACTGGCTGGTCTCAGCACGGGCTGGTCTCAGCACGGGCCGCCGTCAGCCTTCTTCCTCGGGCTTCATGATCCGGACCGGCTCCCCGGACCGCCAGGCGGCGATGTCCTGGGCGATCTCGCCGTGCCAGTACTCCATGGTCCGCTCGGTCACGTAGCCCAGGTGCGGGGTCAGCACCGCCCGAGGCGCGTTGCGCCACGGGTCGTTGGGCAGCATCGGCTCGGCGTGCCAGACGTCGATGCCCACGCCCGCGATCGTGCCCGCGGTCATCATCCGGGCCAGGGCCGAGTTCTTGACGATGGCCCACCGCGAGGTGTTGATCAGGATCGCGGTCGGCTTCATCAGCTTCAGGTCGTCGTCCCTGATGATGTGCCGGGTCCGCACCGACAGCACCAGGTGGATGCTGACCACGTCGGAGGTCGAGAACAGCTCCTCCTTGGTCACCGCCCGCACCCCGGCCGCCGCCGCCACCTCCGGGTCGAGGTTCGGGCTCCAGGCCACGACCTCCATGTTGAACGCCGCGGCGATCCTGGCCATCTGGTGGCCGATGTGCCCGAAGCCGACCAGGCCCAGCCGCCGCCCGTCCAGGTCCCGGCCGAGCGTGTGCTGCCAGCCGCCGCGCCGGATCGAGGCGTCCTCCTGCGGGATGTTCCGCATCACGGCCAGGATCAGGCCCCAGGCCAGCTCGGCCGTGCTGGCCGTGGCCGGGCTGCCGGTGCCGCACACCGTGACCCCGTTCTCCTGCGCCGCCAGCAGGTCGATCGAGGCGTTCCGCATGCCGGTGGTGACCACCAGCCTGAGGTCGGGCAGCATGGCCAGCAGGGTGTCGGAGATCCGGGTCCGCTCCCGCATGGCCACCGCCACCTCGGCGCCGACCATCTTCTGGGCCAGCAGGTCCTCGGAGTTCATGTGCTCGCGCAGCGCGACGACCTCCAGGCCGGCCGTGTCCTCGCTGAGCCCGGCCGCCTCCAGTTCCGCGGCTATCCGCTCGGCCAGCCCCATCTTCTCGACCAGCCCCTGGTAGTCATCCAGCGCGACAATGCGCAAGCCCATCTCGCCTCCACGGCACGCGTCCCGGCTCATCGGGGTGAATCGGGTCGATCATAGGTACTGCCGGTCCATGACGAGGCGAATTTCTTAACGCGGCCGTATACCCGGCTCGATAGACCCGGCTCGATCTTCCTGGTTGCGGCCGCCCGGCGGTACCGTGCGAGGATCATGACTGTGGACGTTCAGCGCGCCGACCTGACCCCTGGCTGGGCCTACGCGCCGGCGCCGGAGGCGCGGGACATCGTCACCATCGAGCCCGAGTACGGGCTGTTCATCGGCGGCGAGTTCGTGCCCGCGGCCACCGGGCGGACGTTCGAGACGATCAACCCGGCCACCGAGGAGCCGCTGGCCCGGGTGGCGCAGGCCGGTGACGCCGACGTGGCCGCCGCCGTCACCGCCGCGACGCGGGCCTACGAGCGGGTGTGGGCGCGGATGCCCGGCGCCGAGCGGGCCAAGTACCTGTACCGGATCGCGCGGATCCTGCAGGAGCGCGCGCGTGAGTTCGCCGTGCTGGAGAGCCTGGACAACGGCAAGCCGATCCGGGAGTCCCGGGACATCGACATCCCGCTGGCCGCCGCGCACTTCTTCTACTACGCGGGCTGGGCCGACAAGCTGGAGCACGCCGGGCTCGGCCCGGCACCCCGGCCGCTGGGCGTGGCCGGCCAGGTCATCCCCTGGAACTTCCCGCTGCTGATGGCCGCCTGGAAGCTGGCCCCGGCGCTGGCCGCGGGCAACACCTGCGTGCTCAAGCCGGCCGAGACCACTCCGCTGACCGCGCTCCTGCTGGCCGCAGGTATGCCAGCAGGCCGGGCTGCCGCCGGGCGTGGTCAACGTGCTGACCGGTGACGGGGCGGCGGGGGCCGCGCTGGTCGCCCACGCAGGGCTGCGCAAGGTGGCGTTCACCGGCTCCACCGAGGTCGGCAAGGAGATCGCCCGGACCGTCGCCGGGACGTCCAAGAAGCTGACCCTGGAACTGGGCGGCAAGGCGGCGAACATCGTGTTCGACGACGCGCCGCATGGACCAGGCCATCGAGGGCATCGTCAACGGGATCTTCTTCAACCAGGGGCACGTCTGCTGCGCGGGCTCCCGCCTGCTGGTGCAGGAGTCGGTGGCCGACATCGTGCTGGACCGGCTGCGGCGGCGGATGGAGACCCTGCGGCTGGGCGACCCGCTGGACAAGAACACCGACGTCGGCGCGATCAACTCGCGGGCGCAGCTGACCAGGATCCGCGACCTGGCCGACGCGGGCGAGGCCGAGGGCGCCGAGCGCTGGTCGCCGCCGTGCCCGCTGCCCGACCGCGGCTTCTGGTTCGCCCCGACGATCTTCACCGGGGTGAGCCAGTCGCACCGGATCGCCCGCGAGGAGATCTTCGGCCCGGTGCTGTCGGTGCTCACGTTCCGCACCCCGGACGAGGCCGTGGCCAAGGCCAACAACACGCCCTACGGGCTGTCGGCCGGGATCTGGACCGACAAGGGCAGCCGGATCCTGTGGCTGGCCCAGCGGCTGCGGGCCGGGGTGGTCTGGGCCAACACGTTCAACAAGTTCGACCCGGCCAGCCCGTTCGGCGGCTACCGGGAGTCGGGCTACGGACGGGAGGGCGGCCGGGCCGGACTGGCTGCGCCCCGATGTCTGCGACTGAAGCGGAGGCACCGGAGAAATGTTCATCAAGTGTTCATCAAGCTCTGAAGCGGCTGCTGAAGTTCCTGAGGTAGCCGGCCGCCGGGCGGCTGGACGTGCGCAAGACCTACAAGCTGTTCATCGGCGGCGCGTTCCCGCGGTCGGAGTCCGGCCGGTCCTACCCGGTGCGCACCCCCGGCGGCGAGCTGCTGGCCTACGCCGCGCGGGCCTCGCGCAAGGACGCCCGCGACGCGGTCCGGGCCGCCCGGTCGGCGTTCGCCGGCTGGTCCGGCGCGACCGCCTACAACCGGGGCCAGGTGCTCTACCGGGTGGCCGAGATGCTGGAGGGCCGGGCCGCCCAGTTCGCCGCCGAGGTCGCCGCGGCCGAGGGAGTCCGCGGCCCGGAGCGCCCGCCGGCTAGGTGGCGGCCGCCATCGACCGCTGGGTCTGGTACGCCGGGCTGGACCGACAAGGTGGCCCAGGTGACCGGCGTCGGCCAACCCGGTGGCCGGCCCGTACTTCAACTTCAGCGTGCCCGAGCCGACCGGCGTGGTGGCGGTCCTCGCCCCGCCCCGGCTCCAGCCTGCTGGGCCTGGTCAGCGTGCTGGCCCCGGTCATCGCCACCGGCAACACCGCGGTGGTGGCGGCCAGCGGTGACCGGCCGCTGCCCGCGGTCACCCTGACCGAGGTGCTGGCCACCTCCGATGTCCCGGCGGGCGTGGTCAACCTGCTCACCGGCGACCCCGCCGAGCTGGCCCCGGTGCTGGCCGGGCACCAGGACGTCGACGCCATCGACCTGGCCGGCGCCGATCCGGATCAGTCGGCCGAGCCTGGAGGCGCTGGCCGCGGGCAACCTCAAGCGCGTGGTCCGGCTCGGACGCCCCGGACTGGTCAGCTGACCCGGGCACTGGCCGGATGCTGGCGTTCCTGGAAATAAAGACCGTCTGGCATCCAGTCGGGATCTAGGCAGCCGGGCTCTAGGGAACGAGCAGCGTGACCGTCTCGGCCACGCAGCAGGGCTTCGCCTGGCCCTCCACCTCGACCGCGACGGTGCTGTAGGCCAGGCTGCCGCGCTCGGTCTGCTTGATCTCGCGCAGCGTGATGCCGGCCCGGACCCGCGAGCCGACCGGCACCGTGGACGGGAAGCGCAGCTTGTCCAGGCCGTAGTTGATGCCCATGGTCAGGCCATCGACCCGGTAGATCTCGCTGTTCAGCACGGGCAGCAGGGACAGCGTCAGGAAGCCGTGGGCGATCGTCGTGCCGAACGGCCCGCGGGCCGCCCGCTCGGTGTCGACGTGGATCCACTGGTGGTCGCCGGTCGCGTCGGCGAACAGGTTGATCCGCTCCTGGGTGATCTCGTGCCAGTCGCTGTATCCCAGGTGCTCGCCGGTGGCCTTGGCGAACTCGTCCAGGCTGGTGAAAATGCGCACCGCTACCTCCGTCGTTGGCCGGCCGGGCGCCGGGGATCAGATGCTGCCGAACAGCCGGTCGCCCGCATCGCCCAGGCCTGGGACGATGTAACCCTGGTCGTTCAGTTCCCGGTCCACCCCGGCCGTTACCACCCGGATCAGCGCCGGGGTGTCGTCGGGGAACGCCCGCTCGATCCGGGCGATCCCCTCCGGGGCGGCCAGCAGGCAGATCGCGGTCACCGCCGCCGCGCCGCGGGACGACCAGCATCCGGATCGCCGCCTCCAGCGTGCCGCCGGTGGCCAGCATCGGGTCCAGCACGAACGCGTCGCGGCCGGCCAGGTCGCCGGGCAGCCGCTCGGCGTAGGTCGACGCGCGCAGCGTCTGCTCGTCGCGGGCCATGCCCACGAACCCGACGTCGGCGCTGGGCAGCAGCCGGGTCATGCCGTCCAGCATGCCGACGCCGGCCCGCAGCACCGGGACCACCAGCGGCACCGGCCGGCTGCAGCCGGACGCCGTCCGCTTCCGGGCACGACCGGCGTGGGCACGGTGACCGGCTCGACCCGGATGTTGCGGGTGGCCTCGTAGGCGAGCAGCGTGACCAGCTCGTCGGCCAGCCGCCGGAACACCGGCGTGTCCGTGCGGCTGTCGCGCAGCGCGGTGAGCTTGTGCGCGACCAGCGGGTGATCGACAACGAGGGTCTGCATGCCCGACAGTCTGGCAAAGCCGCGAGACGCGCCGGACGGCGATAGCCGGAACTGTCACTGCCGCCCGGCATGATGACGAGGCGATGAGACTGATCCATACCTCGGACTGGCATCTCGGGCGCACCCTGCACGGGGAGAGCCTGCTCGACGCGGCGGCCGGGTTCCTGGACTGGCTGCTCGCGCTGGCCGCCGACCGCGGCGCCGACGCGGTCGTGGTCGCGGGCGACGTGTATGACCGGGCCGTCCCGCCGCCCGACGCGGTGGCGCTGCTCGACGACGCGCTCACCCGCGTTCGCCCGGGCGGGCATCCCGGTGCTCTGACCAGCGGGAACCACGACTCGGCGGTGCGGCTGGGCTTCGGCGTCGGGCCTGAGCGAGGCGGCCGGCATCCACCTGCGCACCCGGCTCGGCCGACATCGCCCGGCCGGTCGTGCTGGCCGACGCCGCCGGCCCGGTGGCGCGTCTACGGCATCCCGTACCTGCTGCCCGACGCCGCGGCGGCCGACCTGGGCGCGGAGCGGTCGCACGCGTCGGTGCTGGCCGCCGCGGCCGGGCCGATCCACGCCGACGCGGCCCGCCGCGGGATCGGCCGGGTGGTCATCGCGGCGCACGCGTTCGTCACCGGCGGCGCCCCGTCGGAGTCGGAGCGCGACATCCGCGTCGGGCGGCATCGGGGACGCGCCGGCCAGCGTGTTCGGCCCGGCCAGCTACGTCGCCCTCGGTCACCTGCACGGGCCGCAGCGGGTCGCCCGGGGATCCCGGAGGGACGAGGCAGCGGAGCAAGCAAGCTCGCTGGTCCGGTACTGCGGGTCGCCGCTGGCGTTCTCGTTCTCCGAGCGCGACCACCGCAAGTCGGTCACCGTGGTGGACATCGACGCGGCCGGCCAGGTCAGCGCCGAGCTCGTGCCCGCGCCGGTGCCGCGGCCGCTGCGCGAGGTCCGCGGCCGGCTCGACGACCTGCTGGCCCGGGCCGACGGAGACCTGGATGACCCTGAGCTGGCCGGCGCCTGGGTCAAGGTGGTGCTGACCGACCCGGTGCGGCCGGCCGGCGCCGATGGAGCGGCTGCGCGCGAGCGTGGCCGCACACCCTGGTCCTCGACTTCGACGCCCGAGGGCGGCCTGGTCACGCCCGAGTCTGACCTGCGGGCGCTGGCCCAGGCGGCCGACCCGGTCGAGATCTGCGGCCTGTTCACGGAGTACGCGGGCGGCGCCCCGCCGGACGCGGCCGAGCGGCTGGTGCTCCGCGACGCGGTCGAGGCCGCGCCGCGCGCCGAG
This sequence comes from uncultured Actinomycetota bacterium, assembly GCA_963731085.1. Classification (GTDB taxonomy): domain Bacteria; phylum Actinomycetota; class Actinomycetes; order Streptosporangiales; family Streptosporangiaceae; genus DASUBV01. The sequence continues at coordinate 145,105 of CAVSUF010000009.1, read as the reverse complement.
GCCCTGGCCTGACTGCGGCTGCACACGCCTGGAGCTGCGAGGCGATCGGGCCGTACGCCGCGCCGCAGCGGATCGACTTCGGGGCGCTGGCGGCCAGCGGGCTGTTCCTGCTGGAGGGGCCGACCGGGGCGGGCAAGACCACCATCCTGGACGCCATCACGTTCGCGCTGTACGGGGAGGCCGCTCGCGATGACCCCGGCCCCGACGCCATCTCCGGAGCGGCAGCCCGCACGCCGACCGGCTGCACTCGCACTTCGCCGCGCCGGACGCCGGAGCCGTCGGTGACCCTGGAGGTGTCGCTGCGCGGGGCGCGCTACCGGATCCGCCGGTCCCCGGCGTACCAGCGGCCCAAGCGGCGCGGCGGCGGCTTGGTGACCCAGGCCGCCCAGGTCCACCTGGAGCGGCTGGAGCCGGGCGGCTGGGCCAGCGTGTCGGCCAGCAAGGCCGAGGCCGGCGACCGCCATCAAGGACGCCATCGGGCTGACCCAGGCCCAGTTCACGCAGGTCATGCTGCTGCAGCAGGGCGAGTTCGCCCGGTTCCTGCGCAGCCAGCGGCGACGACCGGCAGAAGCTCCTGACCGCGCCTGTTCGGCACCCAGCTCTACGACCGATCACCGCCGAGCTGGAGCGCCGCCGCACCGACGGCGACCCGCGCCCGCGAGGAGGCCCAGCCGGCAGATCGCCGCCGCCGCCGCAGCCGCGGCCGAGGCGGCCGGCCTGGACGAGGCCGGCCCGCGACGAGCTGCTGGCCCTGCGACCGCGACGACGCGCTGGCCGAGCTGGCCAGCCGGGCCGCCGAGGCCGCGGCCGGATCACCGCGGCGGCCAGCGCCGCCTGGCCGGCACCGGGACCGCGCGCTGGCCGCCGCCCGCGCCGCCGACGAGCGGGCCAGCCAGCACGCCGCCCGGCTGCGGCCGGCTGGCCGACGCGCCGGCACCGGCTGGCCGCGCACGAGGCGGGCCGCGCCGCCCACGACGACCGGGCCGCCCGCCTGGACGCCGCCCGCCAGGCCGACCCGGTCCGCCCGCTGCTGGCCGCCCTGGCCGAGGCGGAGGCCACCCTGGCCGACGCCCGCGCCGACGCCGAGGCGGCAGCGGGTCCGGAGTCGGCCAGCCGCCTCGCTGCCCTAGTCCGGGACCTGGACCTGGGCCTGGCCGGCGGCCCTGGTCCCGGCGGCCCTGGTCCCGGGCAGCGCTCGGCCCGGCGGCCCTGGTCCCGGCCCCGCGCTCGCCCGCCCCGATCGAGACCGGAGGCCCGGCGCCAGTCGGCGTCCGGGCCACGTCGAGCGGCGCGTACGCCGCGATCCGGGTGGCGTCGCGACCAGCCCGGCCGACGCTGTTACCCCGGCCAGCTGTGCTGCCCTGGCCGACGCGGCTGCGCCAGCCGCCGCTGCCCCCTCGGGCGGTGCTGCTGCGTCGGATGGCGCTGCTGCCTCGGCGGTGCTGCTGCGTCGGATGGCGCTGCTGCCTCGGGCAGTGCTGCGGGCGGTGACGCCGATCCCCTGGCCGGGCTGGCCGCCACTGCTGCCGCCGCGGCCGGGGCGAGCGCGCGGGCCGAGGCCGCCGAGCGGACCGCTGCCGCGCTGCAGTACCTGGCCGGGCCGGAGGCCGGGCTGGCCGAGCAGGCCGACGAGCTGGCCCGGCTGTCGCGACGGCGGCGCACGCCGGGCGACCGGGCGGCGCGGCTGGAGGCGGCCCGCCAGGAACTGCCCGGGCCGCTCGCCGACCTGGACGACCGGCTGACCGGCGCGCTGGTCGCGGCGGCGGGCCTGGCTGGCGGCGAGGCTCAGCTGGAGGCCCTGACGGTCCGGCTGGCCGCGGCCAGCCAGGCCGATGACCTGGCCGACCAGCTAGCCGAGCTGACGGCGGCGGCAGCCGCGGCGGTCGACGCCCACCAGACGCTGGTCGACGCCCACCAGCAGGCGGTGCAGGCCCGGCTCGACAACATGGCCGCTGAGCTGGCCTGCCAGCTCAGCGCCGACTGCGCCTGCCCGGTCTGCGGGTCGACCGGGCATCCGGCCCCCGCCCCGTGCGCCGGACGGCGGGGTCTCGGCGGCCGACGTGGCCGCCGCCGCCGAGGAACGCGACGCCGGCCGCGTTCAGCCGGGAGCTGGCCGAGGCCGACCGCGACGCGATCGCCGCCCAGCGGGCCGACTGCCTGGCCGACGCGGGCGGGGCCACGGTGCCGAGCTCCAGTCCGACCTGGACACGGCGGCGGCCCGGGTCACCGCCGCCCGCGATGCCGCCCAGGAGGCCGCCGACCTGGAGCCCGAGCTAGCCGAGCGGCGGGCTGAGCAGGCCAAGCTGGCCGAGGAGCTGACCGCCGCCGCCGGCCGCGCCGCCGCGGCCCGGCAGGACGCCGACGCCGCTGCCCAGCGGCTGGACCAGGCCCGGGCCGAGGTCGCGCACGCGGCGGCCGGCTTCGCCGTCGGTCGGCGCCCGCCAGGCGGCGCTGCGCCAGGCCGCCGCCGCCGACCGCGAGCTGGCCGCACGCCCTGGCCGACCTGGCCGCTGCCCGCCGCGCGGCCGACCAGGCCCGGGACCGGGCCGGTCGTGAGCTCCGCGAGCGTGGCTTCGCCACGATCGCGGCGGCGGCCGCGCGCCGTGCTGACCCCCGCCGACCTGGCCGCGCTGGCCGACCAGGTCACGGCCTGGGCCGCCGAGCTAGCCGCCCGGCACGCCGCCGTCACCGCGCCCGCCGCCATCGACCTGCTGCCAGCGATGGCTGCCGCCGGGCTGCGATGCTGTCGCCGAGGCCGAGGCCGCCGCCGGCACCGGCCGCCGCCGCCCTGGCCGCCGCGCAGGACGCCGACCGGGACGCGCGCGACGCGCACGCGGCGCTGGCCGGCCAGGCCAGCCGGCTGGAGGCCGCGGCTGGCCGAGCTGGCCGAGGCCCACGCGCGGCCGGGCCGGCTGGCCGCCCGGACCGGGCCCGGCGATCCGGCTGGCCGGGCTGGCCAAGGGGACCGAGGGCCAGCGGCGGATCGCGCTGACCACCTACGTGCTGCGGCTGTGGTTCGAGCAGGTGGTCCAGGCGGCCAACGCTGCGGCTGGCCGCGATGTCGGCCGGGCCGGTACGAGCTGCGCCGGACCGACGAGGGCGAGACCCGCCGCCAGCGGACCGGGCTGACCCTGGCCGTCGTCGACCGGCACACCGGCGCGGAGCGCAGCCCCCGGTCGCTGTCGGGCGGCGAGACGTTCTACACCTCGCTGGCGCTGGCCCTGGGCCTGGCCGACGTCGTCGCCGCCGAGGCGGGCGGCATCGAGCTGGACACGCTGTTCATCGACGAGGGCTTCGGGTCGCTCGACGCCCACACCCTGGACCAGGTCATGGCGGTCATCGACGACCTGCGTGACCGGGGCCGCGCGGTCGGCATCGTCAGCCACGTGGCCGACCTGAAGGACCGGGTCTACGAGCGCCTGGAGGTCCGCCGCCTCCCGGACGGCTCCTCGGCCGTCCGAGTCGTCGCCTAGCGGCCGGCGACCTGGCGGCCGGCGACCGGATGGCGGCCAGCCACCTGGCGGCCAGCCGCCTAGCGGCCGGTGCCCGGCCCGGCGCAACTCGCGCCGCTCTCGCGTATGGCCGTCCGGATAACGGTTTAGCGCCGCGCCGGAAATTCTGCGACCTTGATCGTGACCGATTGTCCGGGCAAAGCACCCGGAAAAACGGTCACGATCATGTTGCTCCGCACGGGCCTCGGGGTCCGCGGCGGGGTCTAGTAGCGTCAGATCGGGACGCCGGGGAGAAAAGGAGCAGGTGATGGCTGAGGGACGGAAGGGTCGGACGCTGGTCCTGGGCGGCGGGGGCGTCGCGGGAATCGCCTGGACCACCGGGCTGCTGGCCGGGCTGGCCGACGCCGGGCAGGACGTGACCGGGGCGGACCTGCTGATCGGTACCTCGGCGGGGTCGAACGTCGCCGCTCAGCTGGGCAGCGGGCTGTCGCTGGAGGACCTGTTCGCGCGGCAGGCTGACCCGGCCCGGCAGGCCCGGGAGATCCCGGCCGACGTGGACCTGGAGCGAGTCGGCGCCGAGTTCGCCGGGATGCTGTCCGGGGCGCGGGACGAGTATGAGGCGCTGGCCCGGATCGGCGCGTATGCCCTGGCCGCCCCGACGGTCGCGGAGGCCGAGCGGCGGAACGTCATCGTGTCCCGGCTGCCCTCGCCCGCCTGGCCGGAGCGGCGGATCCTCATCGTCGCGGTGGACGCCGAGTCCGGCGAGACCCGGGTGTTCGACCGGGAGTCCGGGGTCAGCCTGATCGACGCCGTCGCGGCCAGCAGCGCGGTGCCGGGGGTCTGGCCGCCGGCTACCGTCGGCGGCCGCCGCTACATCGACGGGGGCGCCCGGTCGGCCGACAACGCCGACCTGGCCATCGGCTCCGAGCAGGTCGTGATCGTCTCCCCGCTGGGCTACGACTCGCCGCTCCCGTCGCCGATGCCGCTCCGCGCGGTCGTCGCTCACCTGCGCGAGGACGGCGCCGAGGTCACGGTCATCTCGCCGGACGCCGGGTCGGCCGCCGCGATCGGCGTCAACCTGCTCGACCCGAGCACCCGCACCGCCGCCGCGCAGGCGGGCCGCGCCCAGGGCCGGGCCGGCCTGCCCCGCACCGCCAGCTAGCGCGAGCCAGGCGAGCGGGCTGAAGGAAAAACGGCCGGATTGCCCCCGGGCCGTAGGCAGGTAAATGGCGCCCGTGCGACGCTGGCAGCGAGCTTCCCAGCGCGAAATGCCCGGCAGTAGGAGCAGCTTCCCCTCCTTGCTGCTCCTAGCCGGACCTAGCAGTACTCTAAGACCACTAAATGGCACTTAAATCTCACGGCGCGGGAGCTAGCTGTGGTGCTTTCCGCCCGCTCGGCCGGGATCCGGCAGGCGGGGCAGTACCTGCGCGAGCTACTTCGCCAGGACCCCTACCGGCGCCGCTGGCTGCGCTACGGCTCCGAGCGGGAGCGGGACGTGCACCAGGTGGCGGTGGCCAAGGTGCTGGCCGGCTACCTGCGCCGGGGCGGCGCTGACGCCGAGTACGGGCAGCTCACCCGCCGGGTGTCCCGCGCGCTGCGGGGCGAGGTGCTGAGCCGGGGCACGCTCAGCCTGTTCATCGGGGCGTTCGAGATCAGCGAGGAGCACGCCGCCATCTTGTGGCGGCAGTGGCGCGGCGCCGAGCTAGCCCGGGTGGTGACCGGCGACCTGCCGCCGCTGAGCTCGGTGGCCAACGGGAAGGCCCCCCGGTTCGCCACGATCATGCTGCACGAGTTCCACTACGTCGGCGCCGACGGCCGGCCCGCCCGCCATCGCACCCTGCACAGCATCCGGGCGCTGCAGGACGGCCTGGCCACCTACCGGTACGGCTTCGATACCAGCGAGGTGACCATCGACCGGATCGGCGGCGGCGCCCCCGGCCCGCCCTACCAGCACAACGACACCCTGTGGGCGTTCGACATCGCCCTGGCCGCGACCCTGCCCCGGGGCGGCGAGACCTCGCTGGAGTTCGAGTTCACCTTCCACTACTCCGAGGCGGCGGTGGAGCCGTGCTTCCGCCGGGTGGCCCACGAGCGGTTCGAGAACGTGGCCATCCGGGTCGAGTTCCACCCCGGCCGGCTGCCCCGCCGGGTGTGGTGGACCGAGTGGCGCGACTACGCCTGCCGGAGCCGGCGGTGGTCGGCCGCCAGGCCGTTACGCTGGACGCCGAGCACGCCGCCTATCACCGGCTCGACGTGCTGGACCGCGCCGTGGCCGGCTTCGCCTGGGAGTTCTGACACCCGATGACTGCCCGATGCCCAGGATGACCAGATCGACCAGATGAGCCGAGGGAGCTACCCTCGTCGCCCGCGGCCTGTCCGCCGCGTACGGCGACCGCCTCCTGTTCACCGGGCTTGACCTGGTCGTCGGCCCGGGCGACGCGATCGGCCTGGTCGGCGCCAACGGCGCCGGCAAGTCCACCCTGCTGCGGCTGCTGGCCGGCGAGCAGGACGCGGGCGTGACCAGCGACGGGCAGATCCTGCTGACCCCGCCCGGCGCCACCGTCGGCTACCTGCCCCAGGAGCCCGACCGCCGCCCCGGCGAGACCGTCGGCCCAGTTCCTCGCCCGGCGCACCGGCGTGGCCGCCGCCGGCGACGCGCATGCAGGCCGCCGCCGACGCCCTGGCCGACGGCGCCCCCGGCGCCGACGACGCCTACTCCCGCGAGCTGGACCGCTGGCTCGAGCTGGGCGGCGCGGACCTGGACGAGCGGGCCGAGGCGGTGCCGCCGCGCTGGGCCTGGAGCCGCCTGGACCACCCGATGACGGACCACCCGATGACCGCGCCTGTCCGGCGGCCAGGCGGCCCGGGCCGGCCTGGCCTCGCTGCTGCTCAGCCGGTACGACATCGCCCTGCTGGACGAGCCGACCAACGACCTGGACCTGGACGGCCTGGCCCGGCTGGAGGCGTTCGTCGCCGGGCGGCGCGGCGGCACCGTCCTGGTCAGCCACGACCGGGAGTTCCTGACCCGGACGGTCACCCGGGTCGTCGAGCTGGACCTGGCCCAGCAGCAGGTGACCACCTACGGCGGCGGCTACGCCGCCTACCTGGCCGAGCGCGAGGTGGCCCGGCGGCACGCGCGCGATGAGTACGACGAGTACGCCCGGACCCGGAGCCGGGCTGGAGGAGCGCGCCCGGACCCAGCGGGCCTGGATGGAGAAGGGCGTCCGCAACGCCCGCCGCAAGGCCACCGACCCCGACAAGAACATCAAGGCGTTCCGGGCCGAGAGCACGCGAGAAGCAGGCGGCCAAGGCCCGGCAGACCGACCGGCGGATCGAGCGGCTGGAGGTCGTGGCCGAGCCCCGCAAGGAGTGGGAACTGCGGATGGAGATCGCCGCCGCGCCCCGGGCCGGCGCGGTGGTGGCCGCGCTGCGCGGCGCCGTGGTCCGGCGCGGCCCGTTCACCCTCGGCCCGGTCAGCCTCCAGGTCGACTGGGCCGACCGGGTCGCCATCACCGGCCCCAACGGCTCCGGCAAGACCACGCTGCTGGGCGCCCTGCTGGGCCGGGTGCCGCTGGACGAGGGCCAGTCCAGCCTCGGCCCCGGCGTCGTGGTCGGGGAGGTCGATCAGGCCAGGGGACTGTTCCTCGGCGGAGAACCGCTGCTCGACGCGTTCCGATCCGCCTCGGGCCAGTCTCCCGGAGGAAGCCCGGACCCTGCTGGCCAAGTTCGGGCTGCGGGGCGCGCACGTGCTGCGCCCGGCGGGCAGCCTGTCGCCGGGCGAGCGGACCCGCGCCGCGCTGGCCCTGCTCCAGGCCCGCGGCGTCAACCTGCTGGTCCTCGACGAGCCGACCAACCACCTGGACCTGCCCGCCATCGAGCAGCTGGAGGCCGCCCTGGCCGCCTACCCGGGCACCCTGCTGCTGGTCACCCACGACCGCCGGATGCTGGCCGCGGTCAGCACCAGCCGGCAGGTCAGCGTCTCCGGCGGCCAGGTCACGAGCGACTGAGCCGGGGCGCTGCCGTTCCTGCTCAATTTCCGGGAGTAACGGCGGGGCCGCGCCGCCTGTCGAATCCGGCGGGAGTCGTTCGTGTGGAAGGTGACAGCGTCGTGCACCTGGAGGACCGATGACCCAGTACCTGCTCAGCATCTACCAGCCCGACACGGCTCCGCCGCCGCCGGAGATCCTGGACCCGATCATGGCGCGGATGGGGGAGTGGCGGGATGACCTGCGCGCGGCGGGCGGGTGGGTGTTCTCCGCCGGCCTGTTCCCGCCAGACACCGCCACCGTGCTGCGACCGCAGCCCGGCGGTTCCGTGCTCACCACCGACGGGCCGTTCGCGGAGGGCAAGGAGCACGTTGGCGGGTTCACCGTGATCCGGGCCAGCTGACCTGGACGAGGCCCTCGCGTGGGGCCGGCGGCTCGCGGAGATCACCGGGCTGCCGATCGAGGTCCGCCCGGCGGCTGACCTGGAGCGGGACTGACCGCGGGCATGCCCGGGGTATCCGCGGCGGAGATCGAGCGGGTGTTCCGCGCCGAGTACGGCCGCGCGGTCGCCGTCCTGATCCGCGTCCTCGGCGATATCGACCTCGCCGAGGAGGCGGTGCAGGACGCGTTCGCCACGGCGGCCGAGCGCTGGCCGGCCGCCGGGCTGCCGCCCAGCCCGGCGGGCTGGATCATCACCACGGCCCGGAACCGGGCCATCGACCGGCTGCGCCGGGAGGCAGTCCCGCGACAGACCGGCACGCCCAGGCCGCCCTGCTGCATGCCCCGGACGAGCCCGAGGAGGAGGGCGCCGTGCGCGACGACCGGCTGCGCCTGATGTTCACCTGCTGTCACCCGGCGCTGGCCATGCCATCCCGGGTGGCGCTGACGCTGCGGCTGCTGGGCGGGCTGACCACCGCCGAGATCGCCCGCGCGTTCCTGGTTCCCGAGCCGACCATGGCCCAGCGGCTGGTCCGGGCCAAGGCCAAGATCCGCGACGCCCGGATCCCGTACCGGGTGCCGGCCGAGGCCGACCTGCCCGACCGGCTGCAGGGCGTGCTGGCCGTGGTCTACCTGATCTTCAACGAGGGCTACACGGCCAGTTCCGGCGACCGCCTGGTCCGCGACGAGCTGTGCGCCGAGGCCATCCGGCTAGGCCGCCTGCTGGCCGCGCTGATGCCCGACGAGCCCGAGGTCACCGGCCTGCTGGCGCTGATGCTGCTGACCCAGTCCCGGGCCGCGGCCCGGACCGACGCCGCCGGCCGCCTGGTCCGGCTGGCCGACCAGGACCGGGGCCGGTGGGACGCGGGCCTGATCGCCGAGGGCCAGGACCTGGTCCGCCGCTGCCTGCGCCGGGCCGGCCCGGCCCGTACCAGGTCCAGGCGGCCATCAGCGCGGTGCACAGCGACGCGCCGACCGCGGCGGCGACCGACTGGCGGCAGATCGTCGCCCTGTACGACCAGCTGGCCGTGATCGCGCCCGGCCCGGTGGTGGCCCTGAACCGCGCGGTGGCGGTGGCCGAGACCGACGGCCCGGCCGCCGCGCTGGCCCTGGTCGACGGCCTGGACCTGGACAGCTACTACCTGCTGCACGCCATCCGCGGCGACCTGCTGAGCCGCCTGGGCCGCCCGGCCGAGGCGGCCGGGCCTACGCGGCGGCGCTGGGCCGCACCGACAACGCCGCCGAGCGGGAGTTCCTGGCCGCCCGGCGCGACAACCCGGGCGCCGGCTCGTAACGGGGAGTGCCGCGGCCGGTACCAGATGTCCCGGCAGCCCGCCGCCCGGCAGCGCACCCACAGGTGCCCGTGGCCGGGCTCGCGGGCGGCGGCCGGGCAGTCGCACGGCATCCAGCCCACGATGACCCGGCCCGGTCCCCACGGGTGACCGGCCCGGCACTGCGCCGGATAGCTCCACCACGTCGGCCTCAGCACTGTGCTCATCCGGGTATTAGAACACAGATTCGACCGGCGTCAACCGCTTCTGCCCAGGTCAGAAAGCTCTTTGCCTTAGCTAGAGCTAGCCTTGCGGGCGGCGGCTTCCAGGGCCGGGACCGGCAGCCAGCCGTCGTGGCTCCACACCACCTTGCCCGCCGCCGAGACCAGGACCAGCCAGGGCTGGTCCGCCACGCCGTAGCCGTCGGCCAGCCGCCCGGTGGTGTCCAGCCCGACCGGGTAGCGCAGCGGCGTGCCGAGGTGCTGGAGGTAGGCCGCGGCCGAGCCGTCCGACGGCTCGGTGACGGCCTCATCCACCGCCACGAGCTGCGGTAGCCGGCCGCCCGGCGGCGGCCGCCGCGTAGGCGTTCAGCCCGGTCAGGCTGGACGCCAGCGGGGTGGTCTCGTCCAGCCAGGTGGCGAAGAACACCATCAGGCGGGGCTGGCCGGGGCGCGAGCGGGATCGGGGCGCCGCCCGTGGCGGCCGGGATCGTGGTGGCGGTGGCGGGCGACGTCCCGCCGATGGAGGCCAGCGACTGCTCACGGGTCAGCGGCGGGTGGCCGGGCAGCAGCGCGGACGCCTCCTGGGCCAGCAGCTCGGCCGCCTGGCCGACCGTGGTGTAGGCCATCGTGGTCAGGTACAGCTTCTGCTCCCGGCCCCGGGCGTCGATCACGTACAGGGCCGGGGTGTGGTCGATCTGGCCATGAACGATCTGCACGTACACGTGGTACGCCTTCCACACCGCGCCGAGCTGGGCGCTGGTCCCGGTGAGGAAGTCCCACTGGTTGACCATGGCGTGCGAGCGGGAGTAGGCCAGCACGTCGGCCGGCTGGTGGCCTGCGGGTTGGCGTCGATCCCCAGCAGCTGGACCTGGTCCCCGGCCTGGCCCAGCAGGTCCTTGGCCTCCACCATGCTGGCCGTGGTCAGCGGGCAGATCGTGGTGCACTCGGAGTCGGTGAAGGCCAGGATCACGACCTTGCCGCGGAACGCGCTCAGCGACACCGGCTGGCCGAACTGGTTGGTCAGCCGGAAGTCCGGCGCGCGCACCCCGCCCAGCGCCGTGCCGGTGTCCAGGTTCGGGTTGGCCGCCGCGGCCCGGGCCATGGCCGACTGCTCGGCTGGCCGCCGGGCTCATCGCCCCCGCCCCGCAGGCCGCCAGGCCTGCGGCGGCCGCGAGGGCGGCGGCCGCCGCCGCGAGCAGCCGCGCTCTCCGGCGCCGCCGGCCAGCTCCTACAGCCTGTCGTAGCCCCATGATCCTCATCATGCCACGCCCCCGAGGTGCCGCACGGCCCGGTCGCGGCAGCCCGCTGAGCCGCTTTGACCATGATCGTGACCGTTTGTCCGTGCTGCACACGGTAATCGGTCACGATCCATGTTCTCGCCGGGGCGGCGGCCAGCCGGCGTAGCCTGACCGCCCTCCTAGCTGGGCGAGGGGCGGCCCGGCCAGCTGACCTCGCTGCCTGGGGAAGGGCCAGCCCGGCCAGATGATCTCATTGCCTCGGAATGTGGCCGGCCACGCGACTAGGGTGATATCTCTTACCTGAGCAAGGCACGACCCGCGCAGTACGACTGGGAAATCGGGAGTCATGGGATTCGACTTGCCTGGCCTCGTGGCAGGCCGGCGAGGGCAGGGCTTACGAACTGCACGCTCGCTACCTCAACCCGCAGCTGCCCCGCATGCTGCACGCCATCGGCTTCGACAAGGTCTACGAGCGCGCCGAGGGCGCCTACCTCTACGACCGCGACGGCAACCGCTACGCCGACTTCCTGGCCGGCTTCGGCGTCTTCGGCGTCGGCCGCAACCACCCGGTGGTCCGCCAGGCGCTGCACGACGTGCTGGACGCCGAGCTGGCCGACCTGGTCCAGTTCGACTGCCGCGCTGCTGCCCGGCCTGCTGGCCGAGCAGCTGCTGGCCAAGGCCGACGGCCTGGACCGGGTCTACTTCTGCAACAGCGGCACCGAGGCCGTCGAGGCGGCGCTGAAGTTCGCCCGCTACGCCACCGGCCGGTCCCGGATCCTGTACTGCGACCACGCCTTCCACGGCCTGACCACCGGCTCGCTGTCGGTCAACGGGTCCGATGGAGTTCCGCCGCGGCTTCGACCCGCTGCTGCCGGACCCGGGCATCGCCGTTCGGCGACCTCGACGCGCTGGAGCGGGAGCTGCGCAAGGGCGATGTCGCCGCGCTGATCGTCGAGCCCGATCCAGGGCAAGGGCGTGCACGTGGCGCCGCCGGGCTTCCTGGCCGCCGCCAGCCAAGCTGCTGCACGACCACGGCGCGCTGCTGATCTGCGACGAGGTGCAGACCGGCATCGGCCGGACCGGGCGGTTCTTCGGCTACCAGCACGACGATGGTCGAGCCCGACATCGTCACCGTGGCCAAGGCCCTGTCGGGCGGGTTCGTCCCGGTCGGCGCCACGCTGGCCAAGAACTGGATCTTCGAGAAGGTCTACTCCTCGATGGACCGGGTGCTGGTGCACGACTCCACCTTCGGCTCGAACGCGGCTGGCCATGGCGGCCGGGCCTCGCCTCGCTGGCCGTGATCGAGGACGAGCAGCTCGTCACCAACGCCGAGCAGACCGGCAAGCTGCTGCGCGACGTGCTGCAGGACATGGTCGAGGAGTACGAGCTGCTGGCCGAGGTACGCGGCCGGGGCCTGATCATCGGCCTGGAGTTCGGCAAGCCCCGCTCGCTGAAGCTGCGGACCGGCTGGAACATGCTGCAGGCGGCCCGGCGCGGCCTGTTCGCGCAGATGGTGGTCGTGGCGCTGTTCCAGCGGCACCGGATCCTGACCCAGGTGTCCGGGCGACTTCATGGACGTGATCAAGCTGATCCCGCCGCTGACCATCGCCGAGGCCGAGGTGAACCTGTTCCGCGACGCGTTCGCCGACGTGATGCAGGAGGCGCACAAGGGCAGCGGCCTGATGTGGGACTTCGGCCGGACGCTGGTCAAGCAGGCGGTCACCCGCTAGTAGTCGCTCGCTGGCGGTTACTCGCCAGCCGGGCAGGCCACGATGTCCAGGACCTGCTGGCCGTACTTCGCCAGCTTGGCCTCGCCCACGCCGCTGATCGCGGCCAGCTCGGCCAGCGTCCGCGGCGCCTGGCGGCGATCTGCCGCAGCGTCGCGTCGTGGAAGATCACGTACGCGGGCACGCCCTGCTCCTTGGCGCGTGGCCGCCCGCCAGGCCCGCAGCTGCTCGAACACCGGCGCGGCCGCCGCGGGCAGCTCGGCCGGCGGCCGCCGCGGCGGCCGCCCTGGCCGGCGCGCGCGGTCGCGGGCCCGGACCCGCTCCGGCTCGCGGCGCAGCAGCACCTCGCGCTGCTTGGCCAGCACCTCGCGCTGGCCGCGGTCAGCACCAGCGTGCCGTAGTCGCCCTCGACCGCCAGCAGCCCCTGGGCCAGCAGCTGGCGGACGACGCCGCGCCACTCGCCGTCGCCCAGCTCGGTGCCGACGCCGAACACCTTCAGCGAGGCGTGGTCCGTTGTCGATGATCCGCTGGGTCTTCTTGCCGAGCAGGATGTCGATGACCTGGCCCGCGCCGAACTTCTGGCCCCGCTCGTGCTTGAGCCGGTACACGGCCGACAGCAGCTTCTGCGCGGCCACGGTGCCGTCCCAGGTCTGCGGCGGCGACAGGCAGGTGTCGCAGTTGCCGCACGGGCGCCGTGTCCTCGCCGAAGTAGGCCAGCAGCTGCGGCCCGGCGGCACTCGGCCGCCTCGCACAGCGCCAGCATGGCGTCCAGGTGCGCGGACTGCCGCCGCCGGTGCGCGAGGTCGCCCTCGGAGGTGTCGATCATCTTGCGCTGCTGCACCACGTCCTGCAGGCCGTAGGCCAGCCACGCGGTGGCGGGCAGCCCGTCCCGCCCGGCCCGGCCGGTCTCCTGGTAGTAGCCCTCGACCGACTTGGGCAGGTCCAGGTGGGCGACGAAGCGCACGTCGGGCTTGTCGATGCCCATGCCGAACGCGATCGTGGCCACCATGACCAGGCCGTCCTCGCGCAGGAACCGGGCCTGGTTGGCCGGCCGGGTGCGCCGCGTCCAGCCCGGCGTGGTAGGGCAGCGCGGGGATCCCGTTGCCGGTCAGCATGTCCGCGGTCTTCTCCACCGAGGCCCGGGACAGGCAGTACACGATGCCCGCGTCGCCCGGGTGCTCGGTGCGCAGCAGGTCCAGCAGCTGCCGGACCGGCTCGGCCTTGGGCTCGATCCGGTACCGGATGTTCGGCCGGTCGAAGCTGGCCACGAAGTGCCGGGCGTCGGCCAGGCTTCAGCCGGGTCGCGATCTCGGCCCGGGTCGCCTCGGTGGCCGTCGCGGTCAGCGCGATCCGCGGCACCTCCGGCCAGCGCTCGTGCAGGTCGGACAGCCCGAGGTAGTCGGGCCGGAAGTCGTGCCCCCACTGCGACACGCAGTGCGCCTCGTCGATGGCGAACAGCGAGATCGCGCCGCGGTCCAGCAGCCGCAGCGCCGACTCGGTGCGCAGCCGCTCCGGCGCCAGGTAGAGCAGGTCGAGCTCGCCGGCCAGGAACGCCGCCTCGACCCGGCGCCGCTCGCCGCCGTCCTGCGTGGAGTTGAGGAACCCGGCCCGCACCCCCAGCGCCCGCAGCGCGTCGACCTGGTCCTGCATCAGCGCGATCAGCGGCGAGATCACCACGCCGGTGCCCGGCCGGACCAGCGCCGGGACCTGGTAGCACAGCGACTTGCCGCCGCCGGTCGGCATCAGCACCAGCGCGTCGCCGCCGCCGATGACGTGCTCGATGATCTCCTGCTGCTCGCCCCGGAACGAGTCGTAGCCGAACACCCGCCGCAGCACCTCGGTCGCCGAGTGCAGCCCGGAGTCCGCCGCCCGGCGGCTGGCCGCCGGGAGCTCGTCGAACGCGGGCTGCGGCTCGGCCCAGTCTCGTCGGGCCAGGGTCTCATCCGCCCACGAATCGGGCATCGGCTCGTCTGGCCAGGGAACGGGCTCCGGTTCTCCCACGCGCTGAAGTCTAGCCGCGCCGGCGACAGAATCCGGTCAGATGGGACGCCGACAGGTCCGGGCCAGCCGGCCGGCGTCCCGGCGAGTCCGGCCCGGCCGCAGGTCCAGGCCCAGGTCCAGGGCCGGGCTGGAGTGCGTGAGCGCGCCGACGGACAGGTAGTCCACGCCGGTCAGGGCGACCTCCCGGGCCGCGGCCAGGGTCAGGCCGCCGCTGGCCTCCAGCTGGACGCCGCGGCCAGTCCCGGGCCAGGGCCACCGCGGCGCGCAGGTCGGCCAGGCCCATGTTGTCCAGCAGGATCAGGTCGCAGCCCGGCCGCCAGCGCCTCGGCCGACCTGGTCCAGCGTGTCGCACTCGACCTCGGCGTCCAGCATGGGCGCCGTCGCCGGCGGCCCGGGCGGCGATCGCGGCCCGGACCGCGCTCGACGGCCGGGCCGATGCCCGCCGGCCGCCGCCACGTGGTTGTCCTTGATCAGCGCGGCGTCGCCCAGGCCGAGCCGGTGGTTGGCGCCGCCGCCGCAGCGCACCGCGTACTTCTCCAGCAGCCGCAGGCCCGGCGTGGTCTTGCGGGTGTCGCGGACCACCGCGCCGGTCCCGTCGACCGCGTCGACCCAGGCCCGGGTCGCGGTGGCGATGCCGGACAGCCGGGTCATCAGGTTGAGCAGGGTCCGCTCGGCGGTGAGCAGGCCGCGCAGCGGCGCCCTGATGCTGAGCACCGCCTCGCCCGCGGCCGACCGCCGAGCCGTCCCGGCGCAGCACGGTCGCGCCGCCGGCGGCAGGCCCGCCAGCGTCCAGCACGGCCAGGGCGACCGGGCACGCCGGCCAGGACGCCCGGCTGCCGGGCCACGACGTCGGCGGTGGCGACCATCGCCGCCGGCACGGTGGCCGCGGTGGTCACGTCGGGCCCGTAGCGCAGGTCCTCGTCCAGGGCCGCCGGTGACGACGCGCTCGGCGTCGGCGGGGTCGAGGCCGGCGTCGGCCAGCGCAGCTCGGCGGTCACTGACCGGCGTCATGCACGGCACTGCGCGATCACCGCGGGTCTCGCGGTTCTCGGCATGGATCTCGGGGCTGATCCGGATCTGCGCCGCTGCGGACCGTCAGGGCAGTGCGACGGCCGTCCGCTGCGGCGGCCACATCGGCGCGGTCTCGGCGTCGCGCCCGGCGGTGGCAGCCGCGGCTCTCGGCCCGGGCCAGCGCGGCGACGGCGACCAGCGCCGACACCGCGTGCAGGTTGGTCGCCTCGACCGTGGCCAGGTCCAGGCGAGCCGGCGGGCGGGACGGCGGCCAGCAGGTGAGCAGGTGCTCCAGCCCGGCGCGGTCGCGCAGCACCCCGGCGTACCGGGACATGGCGGCGGCCAGCCCGGCCCGGTGCCCGCGCCGCGCCGGCCGCGGCCCGCCCGGCTCCCGCGCGCGCGGCGGCGCGCCCGGCGCCGGACGCGGCTGGTCCCGGCCGCTCGGCGGCCCAGCAGCCGCCCGAGGCGCCGGCCGGTGGCGATGGCCTCGGTCAGCGAGTTGGAGGCCAGCCGGTTCGCGCCGTGCACGCCGGTCGCCGCCACCTCGCCGACGGCGTAGAGCCCGGCCACGCTGGTCCGGCCGGTCATGTCGGCGCGGACCCCGCCGCAGGCGTAGTGCGCGCCGGGCGCGACCGGGATCGGCTCGCGGGACGGCTCGATGCCCGCCGCCCGGCAGGCGGCGGTGACGGTGGGGAAGTGGCTCTCCAGCTCGGCCCGGCCCAGGCCGGTCGCGTCCAGCCACAGGTGCTCGGCGGCCGGGTCGGCGGCGGCCATCACGCGGTGCATCTCCGCCGCGACCACGTCGCGCGGCGCCAGGTCGCCGCGCGGGTGGCGCCCGGCCATCACCGGCGCGCCCGGCCGCGTCGACGAGCACGGCGCCCGCGCCGCGGAGCGCCTCGGTGATGAGCGGCCGCTGGCCCCGGCCGCCGGGCTGCCACAGCACGGTCGGGTGGAACTGCATGAACTCCAGCCCGGCCAGCGCGGCGCCCGGCCCGGGCGGCCAGGGCCAGCCCGTCGCCGGTCGCCCCGGCCGGGTTGGTCGTGGTGGCGTAGGCCTGGCCGTAGCCGCCGGTGGCCAGGACCACGGCGGCGGCCCGGATGCGCCCCGGCCAGCGACCGCCCGCCCGCCCGCCCGCCCGGCCGCCGTGCCAGCGGCGCCGGCCAGCAGGCCGGTCACCCGGCCGCCGCTCGTCGGTAGCAGCGCGTCCAGCGCGACGGTCGCGCCGCAGCACCCGATCGCCGGGCTGGCCAGCACCGCGTCGCGCAGCGCCCGGTGCACCTCGGCGCCGGAGGCGTCCCCGCCGGCGTGCACGATCCGGGGCCGCGAATGGCCGCCCTCCAGCCCCAGCGGCCCGGTGTCGAACCGCGCGCCGAGCGACGCCAGCCAGCCGATCTCGCCCGGCGCGGCGGCGACCAGCACGGCCACCGCCGCGTCGTCGCACAGCCCGGCCCCGGCGGTCAGCGTGTCCTGGCGGTGCAGGCCCGCCGAGTCGGCCGGGTCCAGGACGGCGGCCAGGCCGCCCTGGGCCAGCGGGCTCGACCCGGCGTCCAGCCCGGCCTTGCCGACCAGCAGCACGCGGCGGCCCGCCGCCGCCGCCTCCAGCGCGGCGCTCAGCCCGGCCACCCCGGCGCCGACGATCACCACGTCCGCCTCGCGGTCCCAGGTCACCGGGGCCGCTGGCAGCGGGCCGCAGGTCCACGTCACTCCCCGGTGGCCGACGGCGCGCCGATCGCGATCATCGCGTCGACCGCGCGGCGCGCGCGCCGGGCCACGTCCGGGTCGACGCTCACCTCGGTCACGCCGTCCCGCAGGCACCGGGTCAGCACGTCCGGCGTGGTCATCTGCATGTACGGGCACTGCGCCCGGGGGTTCACCGGCTCCCAGTCCACCCGCGGGTTGGCCTGCCGCAGCTGGTGCAGCATGCCGGTCTCGGTGGCCACCAGCACGGTCCGGCCGTGGTGGCGCGCCGCCGCGTCGAGCATCCCGCCGGTCGACAGCACCCGGGTCCGCCGGCGGGCAGGTCACCCTCGCCCGCCTGCCACAGCGCGGCCGTCGTGCAGCCGCACTCCGGGTGGATGAACAGCTCCGCCTCCGGCTGCGCGGCCGCCTTGGCCCGCAGGTCGTCCGGGCTGATCCCGGCGTGCACGTGGCACTCGCCCATCCAGATCCGCAGGTTCTCCCGGCCGGTCACCCGCCGCACGTGGGCCCCAGGAACTGGTCGGGCAGGAACAGGACCTCCCGGTCCGCCGGAACGCTGGCCACCACCTCGGCCGCGTTCGCCGAGGTGCAGCACAGGTCCGACTCGGCCTTGACCTCGGCGCTGGTGTTGACGTACGCCACGACGGCGGCGCCCGGGTGCTCGGCCTTCCAGGCCCGCAGCTGGTCGGCGGTGATGGAGTCGGCCAGCGAGCAGCCCGGCCCGCGGCTCGGGGATCAGCACGGTCCGGTCCGGGGCCAGGATCTTGGCCGTCTCGGCCATGAAGTAGACGCCCGGCGAAGACGATCACCGATCGCGTCGCTGGCGGCGGCGATGCCGGGACAGGGCCAGCGAGTCGCCGACATGATCGGCCACGTCCTGGATCGGCGGCGGCTGGTAGTTGTGGGCCAGGATCACCGCGTCCCGGCGGGCGGCCAGCCGCCGGATCTCGCGCCGCCCACTCAGCTGGGGCCGCGCTCGCTGGTCCGCGGGTGCTGGCCGCGGTGGCGGCGGCGCTCTCGGTCACGGGCATGGGAGCCCCCTGGGTCCTCGGTTCGTGGTTTTAGCCTGTACAGTCGAAAACCTACTAGCGGCCACGCTACCATGTGCGCGTGAGAGCGCGTCAGGCGCCCGGCGGGGACGGCCGGTTCCGGCACGAGGTCCTGGCCGTGGTGTTCCAGGTCCGCGACGGCCGGCTGTGCGTGCTGCTGTGGCAGCGCGCCCAGGAGCCGTTCAACCGGCCGGTGGGCGCTGCCCGGCGGCCCGCTGGGCGCCGACGAGCGGCTGGGCACCTCGCTCGGCCGGCACCTGGCGGCCAAGGTCGACCTCACCGACATCGCCCACCTGGAGCAGCTCGAGACCCGCAGCGACCCCGGGCGCGACCCCCGCGAGCGCGAGCTGGCCACCGCCTACCTGGCCCTGGTGTCCACCGACGTCAACCCGGGCGTCCCGGCCGACACCGCCTGGCACCCGGTCGAGGACCTGCCGCCCACCGGCTTCGACCACGCCTCGATCATCGGGTCGGCCCGCAGCCGCCTGCGGTCCAAGCTGACCTACACCAACATCGGCTTCGCCCTGGCCCCGGACGCGTTCACGATCGCCGAGCTGCGCCAGATCTACGCCGCCTGCCTGGGCTACCCGGTGTCGGCCACCAACCTGCAGCGGGTCCTGTCCCGGCGCGAGGTGATCGAGCCCACCAGCGCCACCGTCCGGCGCGGCGCGGCCGGCGGCCGGCCGGCCGCCCTGTACCGGTTCGCCCACACCGAGCTGATCGTGACCAACCCGTTCGCCGGCTTCCGCCCGCCGCCCGAGCGCCCGGTCCCGCCCGCGGCCCCCGCGCCCGCCCCCGCCCAGCCCGGCTAGCCCGGCCCCGGAGCCTCGGACAGCCCGGCGCCGCGAACAGAACGGCATTCTGGAGTGCACGGGCATCCGGAGCGCGCGGCGATCCGGGCCGGGCGCCGACTCGGAGCGCCCGAGCAGGAAATTTTTTTCCCCGACTCGCCGGCCGCCGCCGGTCCCCGGATCGCGCTGAACCTGCTAGTAACTCGCAGTTTGCCAGTCATAACTGATGGTCACCGCAGGTGATCGGAATGCACGTGCATCGCGACTGCCAGGGCACTTGCGCAGGGTGGACATGAATGTCCGATTCTCAGACCAATACGCAGGACATGACTGTCTGTTCCCGGTTCTCCAGACAGCTTCCGCTGCGCCGCCCGAAGGGGCTCATAGGGTGCCGTGGCAGGCAGGACACAATTGTCCGGTCAGCCGGGACTGACGGCCTGTGAGGATGCGGGTAGCGTACGTTTGAAGGTTGTGGGAGCGGGCAACCCCGCTCCGTGCGAAGGCCGGCTACCCGCGCGCAATTCATGTCACGCTGCCCAGGTGGGCATGATCGCGGCGATGATGCCCACGGGATGCCCGGTTGCCAGGTATGCATGACGCGGTCAAGACCCCGGCCCGTCATGAGCTCAGCGGCGGGAACAGGTGGGACTGAACTTGATCAAGACACTGATCGCCGAACAGATCTCCTTGATCCGGGCTGGATTGGTAGCCCTCGTCTCCGGCACTGACGACATCGAGGTCGTCGCTGAGGTGCAGTCCGGCTCTCAGGCGCTGTGCGCGTCCGAGGCGTTATGTCCAGATGTCGCGGTGCTGTCGGCTGAGCTGCCGGACAGCGACGGGTACGACGCGGCCCGCGCCCTGCACGACCGGCTGCCCGAGTGCCGGACGCTCATCATGGGCGACCAGCGGGACCCGGTCAGCCTGCTGCGCGCGGTGGAGTCGCACGCGGTCGGGTTCCTGCCCCGGTACGCGGCCCCCGACGAGATCATCGGGGCCATCCGGCACGCCGCTACCGGCCGCAAGGTCCTCGACCCGGAACTGGCCTTCGCCGCCCTCAGCGCCGTCCGGAACCCGCTGACCACCCGGGAGCTTGACGCGCTGCGCCTGGCCGCGGGCGGGGCCACCACCGCCGAGATCGCCGGCGACCTGTTCCTGGCCGTCGGCACCGTGCGGAACTACCTCTCCCGGGTCATCACCAAGACCGGCGCGCGCAACCGGGTGGACGCTATCCGGATCGCCGCCGACTCCGGGTGGCTGTGACCGCCTGACCAGCCCCGGAGTGGTCGGCCCGGCCCGCGCGTGACGCCACTCACCGGCAACCGGTGACAGTCGTCACTAGGCCCGCCCCGGCGCGATCTGCCAGGCTTGCCCATGTAAGCGCCGTCTGCCCGGTGCAGGGCACGGGTCGCGAGCCCCCCTCTCGCGACGTGTGCCCGGTGCGCTGGCGGCAAGCCGGTCATTCGCTGCCCGTCCCGCGCCAGCCCTGGGGCGTCGTCGGGCCGCGTTACCCCCCCTGGCGACCGGCTCGCCGCCGCGCGACGGGTCCGGCCTGCCGGGCTCACCAACGCCCAGCCTGGCAGGCCGGGCACTCGCGAGCCCCGGTCGGCCGGGCTCAGGACGCGGGTCTGGCCGGCCGGCGAGACCGGCCCGTGACCCCGAGGCGGGCACCCGGCCCGGGCTCATGGAGCCTGGCCACGACCCGGGCCGGGCCGCCTCGGTCCCGCACTCCTGAGCCCCTGGCTCGGGAGCCCGGCCGGCCCGGCGTCTACCTCCTGGCCGCATGCCAATCATGTGGAATTCACTGGCGAATGGTGACAAGTATCATCATTGACGGGTTTTACCGGTGAGTAATGTGCAACTCATCGTTACCTGGTGACAGGCGTCACTAGTGGTCATGGACCCCCGTTTGGCAGGCTCTGTCCAGGCACCGGGATCTTGTGCATCACAGTTCCCGCTCGCCTTACCGTCCGGCAATGCGGTAAAAATCATGAGGAGTACCGTGGCTACACGGAGCGATGTTCATCGCACAGTGCTCGACAGCACCGTGCTCGGCGAACTGCCAGCGCTGGCGCGCGAGCACCAGGTTCCTGGCGCACAGCTTGCCATTCATCACGGCGGCGTGACAAGGACCGCCGTGGCCGGCGAGGCGGAATTCGGGACGGGCCGCCCCGTCACCGCGGACACCGCCTTTCCGGTCGGCTCGATCACGAAGTCCTTTACCGCCACCGTGGCCATGATCCTCAGCGCCGACGGGGACATCGGCCTGGATGACCCGGTCAGCGACGCCAGCCCGGAACTGGACGAGATCGGCGCCGGGGTCACCCTGCGGCAGTTGCTGAGCCACACCGGCGGCCTGGCCGCCAGCCACGGGCGCGGGGACGCGCCTGCCGCCACGCTGCGCCGCCACGTGCTGGAGCACGTCTGCCGGGACGGCCTGGTCCTGCCGCCCGGCGCCGGCTTCTCCTACTCCAACTCCGGCTACGCCGTGGTCGGCCACCTGATCGAGGCGATCACCGGCATGCCGTGGGCCGAGGCGCTGGAGATGATCCTGCTCCGGCCGCTGAGCATCGAGCCGACCCTGGTCGGCGGCCTGGACGCGGCCCTCGGGAGCGGTCCGGGTACCCGCCCGGTGGCCACCGGCCACGCGGTCAGCCTGGCCCTGGGCCGGACGGTGCCGGTGCGGCAGGAGCGGACCGCGGGCGACGCCCCGGCCGGCGCCCTGGCGGTCAGCGCCGGCGACCTGGTCGCGCTGGGCCTGCTGCACATCGGCCGCGGCGACCCGCACCTGCTGTCGGCCGACGGCGCGGCGCAGATGCGCCGCCCGGTGCCCGGCGCGCTGCCGTTCGGCCTGGCCGACGGCTGGGGCCTGGGCCTGGCCACGTACGCCGATGGCTGGACGGGGCACGACGGCAACGGCGAGGGCACGGCCTGCTACCTGCGGATCAACCCGGCCGACGGCTGGGTCATCGCGCTGACCAGCAACGGCAGCACCGGCGGTGCCCTGTGGCAGGACGTGCTCGGCGGGCTGGCCGGCCAGGGCGTGCCCATCGGGCCGCCGGGCGACGTCACGCCCGCCTGGCGGCCCGCCGCCGCCCCGGAGGGGTGCGCGGGCCGGTACGCGAATGGCGACATGGAATTCCTGGTATCGCCCGGGGCTGGCGGGGCCGTTCACCTGACTGTGGACGGCGAGACGTCGGCGCCATTGACGTTCCACCAGGACATGGCCTTCTCGGTCATCGACCCGGCCACCGGGCGCCGGGTATTCGGCGGCCGCTTCGTGCCCGACCCGGCGACCGGCGGCATTCGCGGAATGCAAGTGGGCGGCCGTTTCGCCCGTCAGCTGACTCCGGCCCGGGCCGGCGCGGGGAACTGGCGGTCCGCGAATTCAGGATCCCTTTCCTGAGCTTGCCGCACGGCACGCTGTCGTTATCCGTTCAGATTGTTTCCGGAAGGTGGCGTGCGATGCTGCGCGCGTTTGACCAGCTAGCCGACGACAGCGATGCGTCCGCACGGGCGCTGGTGCCAGCCAACTGGAATAACACCGACCGGGCAGTAACGCCAGCCACGCTGGCCGGCTTGTTCGAATCCCAGGCCCGCCGGGCGCCCCGGCTCCCGGCCCTGCGGTGGGACGGCGGCACCCTCAGCTACGCCGAGCTTGAGGCTCGCGCCAGCCGGCTCGCGCACCTGCTGATCGAGCGCGGCGCGGGACCGGAGCGGATCGTGGCCCTGGCCCTGCCGCGCTCCGTCGAGATGATCGTCGCGCAGCTGGCCGTGGCCAAGGCCGGCGCCGCGTTCGTCCCCGTCGACCCGGAGTACCCGGCCGAGCGGATCTCGTTCATGCTGGCCGACGCCCGGCCGGTGCTCACCGTCACCCGGTCGGCCGGGCCGGGCGAGAGTCCCCGGCCCGCCGTGCTCGTGCTGGATGACCCGGCCACGGTCGCGGACCTGGACGGCCGGCCGGACCGGGCGCCGGCCGACGCGGACCGGATCGCGCCGCTGCGCCTGGCCCACCCGGCCTACGTGATCTACACCTCGGGGTCCACCGGGCGGCCCAAGGGCGTCGTGATCACGCACGAGGGCCTGGCCAGCTTCGCCGCCGCCGAGGCCGACCACTACGACGTCCGGGCGGGCGACCGGGTGCTGGCGTTCTCCTCGCCCAGCTTCGACGCCTCGATCCTGGAGCTGTGCATGGCCCTGCCGGCCGGCGCCGCCCTGGTCGTGCCGCCGCCGGGGCCGCTGCTCGGCGCCCAGCTAGCCGGGGTCCTGGCCCGGCACCAGGTCACCCACGCCCTGATCCCGCCGGTGGCCCTGGCCACTGTCGACGCGGGCGCGGCCTGGGACCTGCCCCGGTTCCGCACGCTGATCGTCGGCGGCGACGCGTGCACCGAGGAGCTGGTCACCCGCTGGGCCGTGCCCGGCCGCCGGATGATCAACTCCTACGGCCCGACCGAGTCGACCGTGGTGGCCACCTGGAGCGACCCGCTGGTCGCCGGGACCATCCCGCCGATCGGCCGGCCGATCTGGAACACCCGGGTCTACGTGCTCGACAGCGACCTGCGGCCGGTCCCGCCCGGTGCGGCGGGCGAGCTGTACGTGGCCGGGACGGGGCTGGCCCGCGGGTACCTGCACCGGCCCGGCCTGACCGCCGAGCGGTTCGTGGCCTGCCCGTTCGGCGCGCCCGGGACGCGGATGTACCGGACCGGGGACCTGGCCCGGTGGACCGGCTCGGGCCAGCTGGAGTTCCTGGGCCGGGCTGACTACCAGGTCAAGATCCGCGGCTTCCGGGTCGAGCCGGGCGAGATCGAGGCGGCGCTGCGCCAGCACCCCGACGCGGCCGAGGCGGTCGTGCTGGCCGTGCCCGACCAGGCCGGCCGCAGGCGGCTGGTGGCCTACGTCGAGCCGGTGCGCGGCGGGCTGGCCGACGCGGCCCGGCTGCGTGCCCACGCCGCGGTGGTGCTGCCCGACTACATGGTCCCGGCGGCGTTCGTGACCGTCCGCGAGTGGCCGCTGAGCCCCAGCGGCAAGCTGGACCGCCGGGCGCTGCCCGCCCCGGACTTCGGCGCCGGGAGCCGGGCCGAGTACGTGCGGCCGCGCGGCGCCGCGCAGGAGGCCGTGGCCCGGATCTGGGCCGGGGTGCTGAACGTGGACCGGGTGGGCGCCAACGACGACTTCTTCGAGCTGGGCGGCGACTCCATCCTCGGCATCCAGATCCTGTCCCGGATCGAGACCGAGCTGGGAGCCCGGCTGCCGGCCCGGGCGGTGTTCGACGCCCCGACCGTGGCCCGGCTGGCGGCCGCCCTGGCCACGCCAGGGGACCCGGCCGCCGCCGAATCGGCGGTCAGCACGGGTCTGGTCAGCCCGGGTCTGGTCAGCACGGGTCTGGTCAGCCCCGCGGACCGGATCACGGCGGTGCCCCGGAGCCGGGCCATGCCGCTGTCCGCGGCCCAGCAGCGGCTGTGGTTCCTGGACGACCTGACCTCGGGCGGCACCGAGTACAACACCGGGATCGGCCTGCGGCTGACCGGGCCGGTGAACGTGACCGCGCTGCGCGAGGCCCTGGCCGGCCTGGTCCGGCGGCACGAGTCGCTGCGCACCACGTTCGACACCGTCGACGGGCACGGGGTCCAGGTCATCGCGGCCGGCGGCGCCATCCCGCTGGAGATCGCTGACCGGAGCGGCAGCGAGCTGGACGGGCTGCTGGCCCGGGCGCTGACCGAGCCGTTCGACCTGCGGCGCGGGCCGCTGACCCGGGCCACGCTGATCCGGGTCCGGCCCGACGAGCACGTCCTGCTGCTCGGCCAGCATCACATCATCACGGACGGCTGGTCGGTCCGGATCCTGGTCGATGAGCTGGCCGAGCTGTACGCGGCCGCCGTGACCGGCGCGCCGACCGCGCTGCCCGACCTGCCGGTGCAGTACGCCGACTTCGCGGTGTGGGAGCGCGGCCAGCTAGCCGGGCCGGCGCTGGAGGAGGACCTGGCCTACTGGCAGCGCCAGCTGGCCGGCCTGGAGGCGCTGGCGGTGCCGACCGACCGGCCCCGGCCCGAGGTGCGGACCACCGCCGGCGCGATCCACCGCCAGGATCTGCCCGCCGGCCTGACCGAGAGCCTGACCCGGCTGGGGCAGGCCCGCTCGGCCAGCATGTTCATGGTCCTCACCGCCGGGGTGCAGCTGCTGCTGTCCCGGTACAGCCGCCAGCGGGACGTCGCCGTCGGCACCGTGATCTCCGGCCGCAACCGGGCTGAGCTGCAGCACCTGGCCGGCTTCTTCGTCAACACGGTGGTGCTGCGCGCGGCCGTGGACCCGGCCGCCGCGAGCGGCGAGTTCCTGGCCGCGGTGCGGGAGACGGCGCTGGAGGCCTTCGCCCACGGCGACGCGCCGTTTGACCGGGTCGTCGAGCGGCTGCGGCCCGAGCGCGACCCCAGCCGGACGCCGCTGGTCCAGGCCGTGGTCGTGCTGCAGAACGCCACGGTCGCCGCGCGGACCGCCGCCGGGCTGCGGATCGACCAGCACGACCTGCCCCGCCCGGACGCCCGGTTCGACCTGGTCTTTGAGTTCCTGCCGCGCGACGGCCAGCTGAACCTGGCCATCGAGTACAACACCGACCTGTTCGACCCGGCCACCATCGAGCGGATGGCCGGGCACCTGATCCGGGCCCTGGCCGGGCTGGCCGCCGACCCGGACGGCCCGCTGGGCGCCATCGACCTGCTGCCCGCCGCCGAGCGCGACGGCCTGCTGGCCGCGGGGTCCGGCGGCCCGGCCCTGTCCTCGCGGGCGGGCCTGGCGGCTGGCGCGGGCCTGGCCGACCTGTTCGAGGCGACGGCGGCCCGGTTCCCGGACGCCCCCGCGGTCAGCACCGCGGGCGGCGGGCCGGCGCTGTCCTACGCCGGCCTGGACGCGGCCGCCAGCCGGCTGGCCTGGCTGCTGGCCGCCCGGGGCGCCGCGCCGGAGACGGTGGTGGCGCTGGCCCTGGGCCGCTCGGCGGAGATCGTCACCGCGCAGCTGGCGGCGGCCAAGGCGGGGGCCGCGTACCTGCCGGTGGATCCCGGCTACCCGCCGGACCGGATCGCGTTCATGCTCGCCGACGCGGCCCCGGTGCTGGCCGTCACCGTGGCCGCCCACGCGGCGGCCGTCCGGGCGGCGGTGCCGTCGGGCACGGCGGTGCTGGTGCTCGATGACCCGGACACGGCCGCCGAGCTGGCGGCGGCCCCCGGCGGGACGCCCGTGCGGCCGGTGCTGCCGGACGGCCTCGATCACCCGGCGTACGTGATCTACACCTCCGGGTCCACCGGCGTGCCCAAGGGCGTGGCGGTGACGGGCCGGGGCCTGGCCGCGTTCGCCGCGGCCGAGGCCGCGCACTACCAGGCCGGGCCGGGGGACCGGGTGCTGATGTTCTCCTCGCCCAGCTTCGACGCGTCGGTGCTGGAGCTGTGCATGGCGCTGCCGTCGGGCGCCGCGCTGGTGGTGCCGCCGCCGGGGCCGCTGCTGGGTGACCAGCTTGCCGCGGTGCTGGAGGACGAGGGGGTCACCCATGCGCTGATCACCCCCGCCGCGCTGGCCACCGTCCCGGCCGGGGTGGCCGCCGGCGGGGCGCGGGCGTTCCAGACCGTGATCGTCGGCGGCGACGCCTGCACCCCCGAGCTGGTCCGGGCCTGGGCGCCGGGCCGCCGGATGATCAACTCCTACGGGCCGACCGAGTCGACCGTGGTGACCTCCTGGTCCCAGCCGCTGGCGCCCGGCGAGGGCGCCCCGACGATCGGGCGGCCGATCCCCGGCACCACCGTGTACCTGCTGGATGAGACGCTGCGGCCGGTGCCCGGGGGTGTGCTGGGCGAGCTGTACGTGACCGGGCCGGGCCTGGCCCGGGGGTACCTGGCCCGGCCGGGGCTGACCGCGCAGAAGTTCGTGGCCTGCCCGTTCGGCCCGCCGGGATCGCGGATGTACGCGACCGGGGACCTGGCCCGGTGGGACGCTGACGGGAACCTGGAGTTCGCGGGCCGGGCCGACGCGCAGGTCAAGATCCGGGGCTTCCGGATCGAGCCCGGCGAGATCGAGGCGGCACTGCGGGCCCACCCGGCCATCGCCGAGGCGGCCGTGGTCGCCGCGGCCGGCGCCGGCGGGCACCGGCAGCTGGCCGCCTACCTGGCCGCCATGCCCGGCGCCGAGGTCCCCGGCCCGGCTGACCTGCGCGGCCATCTGGCCGCAACGCTGCCCGACTACATGATCCCGGCGGCCTGGCAGGTGCTGGACGCGCTGCCGCTGACCCCGTCGGGCAAGGTCGACCACCGCGCCCTGCCCGCCCCGGACTTCGCCGCCGGCGCCGCCGACTACGTAGCGCCGGGCACCCCGGCGCAGGAGGCCCTGGCCGCGATCTGGGCCGAGGTGCTGGGCACCGGCCGGGTCGGGGTGGCTGACAACTTCTTCGAGCTGGGCGGCGACTCGATCCTGTCCATCCAGGTCGTCTCCCGGGTGCGGGAGGCGGGCTGGAACCTGGCCTCGCGGGACATGTTCCAGCACCAGACCATCGCGTCGCTGGCCGCCACCCTCACCCCGCTGGTGACCGGGACCGCCGAGCAGGGCGAGGTCACCGGCCCGGTCGAGCTGACCCCGGTGCAGCGCTGGTTCCTCGATCTGGACGCCCCCGCGCCCCGGTACTTCGGCCAGTCGGTCACGGTCGAGCTCGCCAGCGACCCCGATGACCGGGCGCTGCGCCGCGCGCTGGACGCCCTGCTGGCCCAGCACGACGCGCTGCGGATGCGGTTCGACCGGCCCGCCGGCCGCTGGCAGCAGCGCAGCACGCCGGCCGGCGAGCGCGCCGCCCTGCACCGCCGGGACGTGTCGGATCTGGACGCCGAGGCCCAGCAGGCCGCCATGACCGCCGCGGCCGAGGAACTGCACGCCGGATTCGACCTGACCGCCGGGCCGCTGCTGGGCGCCGCCGTGTTCAGCCGGGGGGCCGGGCGGCGGCCGGTGCTGCTGATCGCCGTGCATCACCTGGTCGTGGACGCGGTGTCGTGGCGGGTGCTGCTGGAGGACCTGGACCGGGCCTACCAGACGGCGGCGCGCGGCGAGGTTCCCTCGCTGGGGGCCAAGACCACGGCATTCCGGGACTGGGCCGCCGGGCTGGCCGACGCGGCCGCATCGGGCCATCTGGACGGGGAACGCGAGCACTGGGCCAGCGCCGGCGGCAGCGCGTACGCCATCCCGGCGGACGGAACGGGCCGAACACGCTGGCCGAGGCCCGGACCGTGTCCGCGCGCCTGGACGCGGATGAGACGCGGGCGCTCTTGCAGCACGTGCCGGGGGTGTACCAGACGCAGGTCAATGACGTGCTGCTGGCGGCGCTGGGCCGGGTGCTGGGCGACTGGGCCGGGGCGGGCCGGGTGGTGGTGGACCTGGAGGGCCACGGCCGGGAGGAGGAGCTCGTCGCGGGCGCGGACCTGTCCCGCACCGTCGGCTGGTTCACCACGATCTACCCCGTGGCCCTGGACGTCCCGGCTCCCGGGGACTGGGGCGCGGCGCTGAAGTCGGTCAAGGAGCAGCTCCGCGCGGTGCCGGGCCGGGGCGCGGGGTACGGGGTGCTGCGGTACCTGGCGGGTGACGCGGTGCTGGCGGGGCAGGCGGTGCCGCCGGTGTCGTTTAACTACCTGGGGCAGTTCGACCAGGCGCTGCCCGCCGGGGGCCTGTACCACGGCATGCACGAGGGCCTGACGGCCAGCGCCAGCCCGGATACCCCGCGCACGCACCTGCTAGACGTGGTGGCCAGGGTGCAGGACGGGTGCCTGGAGGTGGCCTGGACGTACGCCGCCGGGCGGCACGACGCGGAGACCATCGTGTGGCTGGCCGAGGCGATGGCGGGGGCGCTGCGCGGGGTCATCGCGCATTGCGCGGGCCCGGGTGCGGGCGGGCGGACGCCGTCGGACTTCCCGCTGGCGGGCCTGGACCAGGCCGGGGTGGACGTGCTGGCCGGGGACGGGTCGGGGGTGGAGGACATCTACCCGCTGACGCCGATGCAGGCCGGGATGGTGTTCCATGCCCTGTCCCAGGGCGACCAGGGCGTCTACGTCGAGCAGGTCTCCTTCGTCCTCGGCGGCGTCGGGGACCCGGCCGTGCTGGGCGAGGCGTTCCAGCGGGTTACCGACGCGACGCCGGTGCTGCGGACGGCGGTTGCCTGGCAGGACGTGCCCCGCCCGGTGCAGGTCGTCCGCCGCCGGGCCCCGCTCCCGGTCACCCGGCTGGACTGGGCTGAGCTGGCTGAGGGGGACCGGGCGGCGGAGCTGGATCGCGTGCTGGCCGCTGACCGGGCCGCGGGGTTTGACCTGGCCGCGGCGCCGCTGATGCGGCTGACCCTGGCCCGCCTGCGCGGGCGGGGAGGTGCGGGTGGTGTGGACGTTCCACCATGTGCTGCTGGACGGGTGGAGCGTGTTCCAGGTCCTGACGGACGTGTTCGCCGCGCACCAGGCCCTGGCTGCCGGGGAGCCCGCCGTCCCGGCGGGGCGGCCGCCGTTCGCGGGGTACCTGGGCTGGCTGGCCGGCCAGGACCACGACGCCGCCGCCGGGTACTGGGCAGGCCGGCTGGCCGGGTTCGGCACCCCGACGCCGCTGCCCTATGACCGCGCCCCCCGCGACACCCACCGCACCCAGTCGACCGCGACCGTGCGGATGGCGCTCCCGGCGGAGCAGACCCGCCAGCTCAACGCCGTAGCCCGGCGCAGCGGCCTGACGCTGAGCACGGTCCTGCAGGGCGCGTGGGCGCTGCTGCTGTCCCGGTACAGCGGGCAGCGGGACGTCCTGTTCGGCACCACGGTGTCGGGGCGCCACCCCGAACTGGCCGACGTCGAGTCGATCGTCGGCGTGTTCATCAACACGATGCCCACCCGGGTCGCGGTCCCCGAGACGGACAGCGTCCTGTCCTGGCTGCGTGACCTGCAGGACCAGCAGGCGCAGGCGCGCCGGCACGACTTCGTGCCGCTGACCCAGCTGCGCGCCCAGGCCGACCTCCCGCCCGGCGCCGAGCTGTTCGCCAGCATCCTCGCCTTCGAGAACTACCCGATCAGCGACGAGGCCGCCCACGACCACGAGCTGGCCCTGCGCGACCTGACCGCCATCGAGCCGACCAGCTACGCGCTCAGCCTGGCCGTCGAGCCCGGCCCGGAGCTGACCGTGGACTTCGGCTACGACCCGGCCCTGTTCACCCCGGCCACCGTGCAGCGCATGGCCGCCTGCCTGCGGCACCTCCTCTCCGGCCTGACCGCCACCCCCGACCTCCCCGTCGGCCGCCTGCGCATGCTCCCGCCGCCCGAGCACGACCGCGTCCTGCAGACCGGCTCCGGCGGCCCGGCCCTGGCCGAGGGCGCGAGCCTGGCCGCCCTGTTCGAGGCCCGGGCGGCTGCAACGCCGGATGCCCCGGCGGTGATCACCGCCGGCGGCGGCCCGGTGCTGTCGTACGCGGACCTGGACGCCGCCGCGACGCGGCTGGCCGGGGTGCTGGCCGGGCGGGGCGCGGGCCCGGAGACGGTGGTGGCGCTGGCCCTGGGCCGGTCCGCGGAGATCGTCACCGCGCAGCTGGCCGTGGCCAAGGCCGGCGCGGCGTACCTCCCGGTGGATCCGGGTTACCCGGCGGACCGGATCGCGTTCATGCTGACCGACGCGGCCCCGGTCCTGACTATCACGACGGTTGAGCACGCCCCGGCTATCCAGGCCGCGCTGGCCACCCGCCCGGCCGCCGGCGGCGGGACCGGAGGTGACCGGCAGCGCCCCGCTGGGAGCAGCCCGGCTCCGGCCTCGCCCGGCGTCCGCTCACCGGCCCACGGCTCACCCGCTCCCGGCTCGCCCGCCTCAGGCTCGCCTGCCGCCGACTCATCAAGCGCCACGTCAGCCCGGCCGGGCGGGGTCGCCGCGCCCGGGACTGCCTCGGCTGAGGCGCCGGCATCGCTGGCCGTGCTGGTCCTGGATGACCCGGACACGGCGGCCGAGATCGCCGCCCAGCCGGCCGTCGCGCCGGACGGCGCGGCCACGGCGGACGTGGATCACCCGGCGTACGTGATCTACACCTCCGGGTCCACCGGCGTGCCCAAGGGCGTCACCGTGACCGGCCGGGGCCTGGCCGCGTTCGCCGCCGCCGAGGCCGCGCACTACCAGGCCGGGCCGGGGGACCGGGTGCTGATGTTCTCCTCGCCGAGCTTCGACGCGTCGGTGCTGGAGCTGTGCATGGCCCTGCCGTCGGGCGCCGCGCTGGTGGTGCCGCCGCCCGGCCCGCTGGTCGGCGACGAGCTGGCCGCGGTGCTGGAGGACGAGGAGGTCACTCATGCGCTGATCACCCCGGCCGCGCTGGCCACCGTCCCGGCTGCCACCGCCGCGCAGCGGCGCGGCCGCGTTCCGGACCGTGATCGTCGGCGGTGACGCCTGCACCCCCGAGCTGGTCAAGGCCTGGGCGCCGGGCCGGCGGATGATCAACTCCTACGGGCCGACCGAGTCGACCGTGGTGACTTCGTGGTCCCAGCCGCTGGCGCCCGGCGAGGCCGCGCCCACGATCGGCCGGCCGATCCCCGGCACGACCGTGTACCTGCTCGATGACCACCTGCGGCCGGTTCCGTACGGCGTGCACGGCGAGCTGTACGTGACCGGGCCGGGGCTGGCCCGCGGTTACCTGGCCCGGCCCGGCCTGACCGCCCGGTCGTTCGTGGCCTGCCCGTACGGCCCGCCGGGATCGCGGATGTACGCGACCGGTGACCTGGCCCGGTGGGATGCTGACGGGAACCTGGAGTTCGCCGGCCGGGCGGATGCGCAGGTGAAGATCCGGGGCTTCCGGATCGAGCCCGGCGAGATCGAGGCCGCCCTCCGCGCTCATCCCGCCATCGCCGACGCCGCCGTCATCGCCGCCACCGCCCCTGGCGGGCACAAGCAGCTAGCCGCCTACCTGGTCGCCGTGCCCGGCGCGGAGGTACCCGGCCCGGCTGACCTGCGGGCGCACCTGGCCGCGACGCTGCCGGATTACATGATCCCGGCGGCCTGGCAGGTGCTGGCCGCGCTGCCGCTGACCCCCTCGGGCAAGGTCGATCACCGCGCCCTGCCCGCCCCGGACCTGGCCGCAGGCCTGGCCGCCGGTTACGTGGCGCCCGGCAGCGCGGCCGAGGTGGCGCTGGCGGGGATCTGGGCTGAGGTGCTGGGCGTCGGACCGGGTCGGGGTGGAGGATAACTTCTTCGAGCTGGGCGGCGACTCGATCGTGTCGATCCAGGTGGTCTCCCGTGCCCGGCAGGCGGGGCTGGGCCTGACCCCGCGTGACCTGTTCCGCTACCCGACGATCGCCGAGCTGGCCCGGGCCGCGGAGACCGGGGCGGGTGCGCCGGCGGCGGAGCAGGGCGAGGTGACCGGCCCGGCTGAGCTGACGCCGGTGCAGCGGTGGTTCTTCGAGCAGGACGTCCCGGCCCCGCAGTACTTCGGCCAGTCCGTCACCGTCGAGCTGTCCGCGAGCCCGGACCCGGCCGTCCTGGAGGCGGCGCTGGGCGCGCTGCTGGCCCACCACGACGCGCTGCGGATGCGGTTCACCCGCGACGCCGACGGCCACTGGCACCAGCACAACGCCGACGTGCGGTCCGCCGCTGGCGACTCGTCCGCCATCGGCGCTGACCACCAGGCCCCGGCCGGCCCGTCGCTCGTGGCGTGGCGGGACCTGTCGGAGCGGACGGCCGAGGCGCAGCAGGCCGCGATCGACGCCGCCGCCGAGGACCTGCACGCGAGCCTTGACCTGGCCGGGCGCCCTCCTGCGGGCCGTCGTCTTTGACCGTGGCGCCGGGTCGCGTCCGGTGCTGCTGATCGCCGTGCATCACCTGGTGGTGGACGGGGTGTCGTGGCGGGTGCTGCTGGAGGACCTGGACCGGGCCTACCAGCTGGCATCGCGGGGCGAGGTTCCGGCGCTGGGGGTCAAGACCACGGCGTTCCGGGACTGGGCCGCCGGGCTGGCCGAGGCGGCCCGCTCGGGCGGCCTGGACGGCGAGCGCTCGTTCTGGGCGGCGGCTGGCCCGGACGGGTTCGTGCTGCCCGCCGACGGCACCGGACCGAACACCGAAGGGGCCGCGGCGACCGTCACGGTGCGGCTGGACCCGGCCGAAACCCGCGCGCTGCTCGGCGAGGTCCCGTCCGCCTACCGGACCCGGGCCGACGACGTCCTGGTCACCGTGCTGGGCCGGGTGCTGGCCGACTGGGCCGGCACGGGCCGGGTGGTGGTGGACCTGGAGGGCCACGGCCGCGAGGAAGAGCTGGTCGCGGGCGCGGACCTGTCCCGCACCGTGGGGTGGTTCACCACGATCTACCCGGTGGCGCTGGACGTCCCGGCCGCCGGGGACTGGGGCGCGGCGCTGAAGTCGGTCAAGGAGCAGCTCCGGGCCGTGCCGGGCCGGGGCGCCGGGTACGGGGTGCTGCGGTACCTGGCGGGTGACGCGGTGCTGGCGGGGCAGGCGGTGCCGCCGGTGTCGTTTAACTACCTGGGGCAGTTCGACCAGGCGCTGCCCGCCGGGGGCCTGTACCACGGCATGCACCAGGGCCTGGCTGGCGCCGCCGACCCCGATACCCCGCGCACGCACCAGCTTGACGTCGTGGCCCGGGTGCAGGACGGGTCGCTGGAGATGGCCTGGACCTATGCGCCCGCCCGGCACGGCGCGGAGACCATCGCCGGCCTGGCCGAGAGCATGGCGGCCGGCCTGCGCGAGGTCATCGCGCACTGCGCGAGCCCGGGTGCGGGCGGGCGGACGCCGTCGGACTTCCCGCTGGCGGGCCTGGACCAGGCCGGGGTGGACGTGCTGGCCGGGGACGGGTCGGGGGTGGAGGACATCTACCCGCTGACGCCGATGCAGGCCGGGATGGTGTTCCACGCCCTGTCCCAGGGCGACCAGGGCGTGTACGTCGAGCAGGTCTCCTTCGTCCTCGGCGGGGTCGGGGACCCGGCCGTGCTGGCCGAGGCGTTCCAGCGGGTTACCGACGCGACGCCGGTGCTGCGCACGGCGGTCGCCTGGCAGGACGTGCCCCGCCCGGTGCAGGTCGTCCGCCGCCGGGCCCCGCTGCCGGTCACCCACCTGGACTGGATCGACCTTTCAGCCGAGGACTGCGCCGCTGAGCTGGCAGGAGTAACGGCCGCTGACCGGGCCGCCGGGTTTGACCTGGCCGCCGCGCCGCTCATGCGGCTGACCCTGGCCCGCCTGGGCGGCGGCGAGGTCCAGGTGGTGTGGACGTTCCACCACGTGCTGCTGGACGGGTGGAGCGTGTTCCAGGTCCTGACCGACGTGTTCGCCGCATGCCAGGCCGCGGCCGCCGGGCTCCCCGCCCGCCCGGCCGCCCGGCCGTCCTTCGCCGGCTACCTGGGCTGGCTGGCCGGCCAGGACCACGACGCCGCCCACGGGTACTGGCGTGACCGGCTGGCCAGACTCGACGGTCCCACGCCCCTGCCCTACGACCGCGCGCCGCGCGAGGCCCACCGCACCCGGTCGGCCCGCTGGCACACCACCGCCCTGGGCGCCGACCGGGCCGCCCGCCTGGCCGACTACGCCCGCCGTCATCACCTGACCTTGTCGACCCTGCTGGAGGGGGCCTGGGCGCTGCTGCTGTCGCGGTACGCCGGGCAGGCCGACGTGGTGTTCGGCACGACCGTGTCGGGCCGCCCGGCGGACCTGCCCGGCTCCGACGCGA
This sequence comes from uncultured Actinomycetota bacterium, assembly GCA_963731085.1. Classification (GTDB taxonomy): domain Bacteria; phylum Actinomycetota; class Actinomycetes; order Streptosporangiales; family Streptosporangiaceae; genus DASUBV01. The sequence goes on along the minus strand of CAVSUF010000009.1, from coordinate 110,539 downwards.
TGACCGGGATCTTCATCAACACCCTGCCGGTCCGCGCCCGCGTCGACCACCAGGCCGGCGTCACCGAATGGCTGGCCGCCCATCAGGATGACCAGGCCGAGGCCCGCCGCTACGACTACCTCCCGCTCACCGACATCCAGGCCGAGGCGGCCCTGGCACCCGGCGGCGACCTGTTCGCCAGCCTGGTGGTGTTCGAGAACTACCCGATCAACGACGACGCCGCCCGCGACCACCAGCTAGCCCTCCGCGACGTGAGCGCCGAGGAAACCACCAGCTACCCGCTCACCGTTGTCGCCTCCCGCAGCGACGACCTCACCCTGGACATCGGCTACGACCCCGACCTGTTCGACCGCGCCACCATCGAGCGCATCACCGCCCACCTGGGCCAGGCCCTCGACGCCCTCACCGGTGCCGCTCCCGGCGCCCGGCTGGCCAGCATCGACATCCTCCCGCCGGCCGAGCGAGACCAGGTCGTGGCGGTCGGCCATGGCGGCCCGCCACTAGCCAGCCCGGCCACGCTGGCCGCCCTGTTCGAGGCCCGGGCGGCTGCAACGCCGGGCGCCCCGGCGGTGATCACCGCGGGCGGCGGCCCGGTGCTGTCGTACGCGGACCTGGACGCCGCCGCGGCGCGGCTGGCCGGGGTGCTGGCCGGGCGGGGCGCGGGCCCGGAGACGGTGGTGGCGCTGGCCCTGGGCCGGTCCGCGGAGATCGTGACCGCGCAGCTGGCCGTGGCCAAGGCCGGCGCGGCGTACCTCCCGGTGGATCCGGGTTACCCGGCGGACCGGATCGCGTTCATGCTGACCGACGCGGCCCCGGTCCTGACTATCACGACGGTTGAGCACGCCCCGGCCGTCCAGGCCGCGCTGGCCACCCGCCCGGCCGCCGGGACGGCGGTGACCGGAGCGTCCGCTCGGAGCGCCCGGTCCGCCTCGCCCGGCGTCCGCTCGCCGGCCTCGGCTCGCCGGCCCGCGCCCGACCCAGCTCGTCTCCCTGGCCCGTGCTGGTCCTGGATGACCCGGACAGGCGGCCGAGATCGCCGCCCAGCCCGCCGTCGCGCCGGACGGCGCGGCCACGGCGGACGTGGATCATCCGGCGTACGTGATCTACACCTCCGGGTCCACCGGCGTGCCCAAGGGCGTCACCGTGACCGGCCGGGGCCTGGCCGCGTTCGCCGCCGCCGAGGCCGCGCACTACCAGGCCGGGCCGGGGGACCGGGTGCTGATGTTCTCCTCCCCCAGCTTCGACGCGTCGGTGCTGGAGCTGTGCATGGCCCTGCCCTCGGGCGCCGCGCTGGTGGTGCCGCCGCCCGGCCCGCTGGTCGGCGACCAGCTGGCTGCGGTGCTGGAGGACGAGGGGGTCACTCATGCGCTGATCACCCCGGCCGCGCTGGCCACCGTCCCGGCTGCCACCGCCGCGCCGGCGCGGCCGCGTTCCGGACCGTGATCGTCGGCGGTGACGCCTGCACCCCCGAGCTGGTCAAGGCGTGGGCGCCGGGCCGCCGGATGATCAACTCCTACGGGCCGACCGAGTCGACCGTGGTGACTTCCTGGTCCCGGCCGCTGTCCCCCGGCGAGGCCGCGCCCACGATCGGCCGGCCGATCCCCGGCACCACGGTGTACCTGCTCGATGCCCACCTGCGGCCCGTCCCGCCGGCATGCACGGCGAGCTGTACGTGACCGGGCCGGGCCTGGCCCGGGGGTACCTGGCCCGGCCCGGCCTGACCGCGCGGTCGTTCGTCGCCTGCCCGTACGGCCCGCCGGGATCGCGGATGTACGCGACCGGTGACCTGGCCCGCTGGGATGCTGACGGGAACCTGGAGTTCGCGGGCCGGGCCGATGCGCAGGTGAAGATCCGGGGCTTCCGGATCGAGCCCGGCGAGATCGAGGCGGCACTCCGGGCCCACCCGGCCATCGCCGACGCCGCCGTCATCGCCGCGTCGGGCTCAGCCGGGCAGCGCAGCTTGCCGCTTACCTGGTCCTCGTCCCGGAAACCCAGGCCCCCAGCCCGGCTGACCTGCGGGCGCACCTGGCCGCGACCCTGCCGGACTACATGATCCCGGCGGCCTGGCGGGTGCTGGCCGCGCTGCCGCTGACCCCCTCGGGCAAGGTCGATCACCGCGCCCTGCCCGCACCCGAGTTCACCGGCGGCTCCGCCGGCTACGTCGCGCCTGACACCCCGGCCCAGAAGGCGCTGGCGGGGATCTGGGCCGAGGTGCTGGGCGTAGACCGGGTCGGGGCGGAGGATAACTTCTTCGAGCTGGGCGGCGACTCGATCGTGTCGATCCAGGTGGTCTCCCGGGCGCGGCAGGCGGGGCTGGGCCTGACCCCGCGTGACCTGTTCCGCTACCCGACCATCGCGGAGCTGGCCCGGGCCGCCGGGAGCCAGGCGGGTGCCCCGGCGGCCGAGCAGGGCGAGGTGACCGGCCCGGCTGAGCTGACGCCGGTGCAGCGGTGGTTCTTCGAGCAGGACGTCCCGGCCCCGCAGTACTTCGGCCAGTCCGTGACCGTCGAGCTGTCCGGCAGCCCGGACCCGGGCGTCCTGGAGGCGGCGCTGGGCGCGCTGCTGGCCCACCACGACGCGCTGCGGATGCGGTTCACCCGCGACGCCGGCGGCCACTGGCACCAGCACAACGCCCCCGCCGACCCGGTCGGCCACGCCGCTGGCCGGACCCCGGTGCCTGCCCGTTGCCGCTGGCCCTGTTGCCGCTGGCCCGGTGCCGCTGGCTAGCTGGCGCGACCTGTCCGGGCTGACGGCCGAGGCCCAGCAGGCCGCGATGGACGCCGCCGCCGAGGACCTGCACGCCGGCCTTGACCTAGCCGAGGGACCCGTCATGCGGGCCGTCGTCTTTGACCGGGGCGCCGGGCTGCGTCCGGTGCTGCTGATTGCCGTGCATCACCTGGTGGTGGACGGGGTGTCGTGGCGGGTGCTGCTAGAGGACCTGGACCGGGCTTACGAGACGGCATCGCGCGGCGAGGTTCCGGCGCTGGGGGTCAAGACCACGGCGTTCCGGGACTGGGCCGCCGGGCTGGCCGAGGCGGCCCGCTCGGGTGGCCTGGACGGCGAGCGCTCGTTCTGGGCGGCGGCTGGCCCGGACGGGTTCGTGCTGCCCGCCGACGGCACCGGACCGAACACGCTGGCCACCGCCGCGACCACGACCGTCACCCTGAGCCCCGATGAGACGCGGGCGCTCTTGCAGCACGTGCCGGGGGTGTACCAGACGCAGGTCAATGACGTGCTGCTGGCGGCGCTGGGCCGGGTGCTGGCCGACTGGGCCGGGGCGGGCCGGGTGGTGGTGGACCTGGAGGGCCACGGCCGGGAGGAGGAGCTCGTCGCGGGCGCGGACCTGTCCCGCACCGTGGGGTGGTTCACCACGATCTACCCCGTGGCCCTGGACGTGCCGGCCCCCGGGGACTGGGGCGCGGCGCTGAAGTCGGTCAAGGAGCAGCTCCGGGCCGTGCCGGGCCGGGGCGCGGGGTACGGGGTGCTGCGGTACCTGGCGGGTGACGCGGTGCTGGCGGGGCAGGCGGTGCCGCCGGTGTCGTTTAACTACCTGGGGCAGTTCGACCAGGCGCTGCCCGCCGGGGGCCTGTACCACGGCATGCACGAGCAGGGGCTGAGCGGTTCGGCCAGCCCGGACCTGCCGCGCACGCACGACCTGGACGTCGCTGCCCGCGTGCAGGACGGATGCCTGGCACTGGACTGGACGTACGCGCCGGGCCGCCATGACGCCGAGCACCGTGGGACGCCTGGCCGAGGCGATGGCGGGGGCGCTGCGCGGGGTCATCGAGCATTGCGCGGGCCCGGGTGCGGGCGGGCGGACGCCGTCGGACTTCCCGCTGGCGGGCCTGGACCAGGCCGGGGTGGACGTGCTGGCCGGGGACGGGTCGGGGGTGGAGGACATCTACCCGCTGACGCCGATGCAGGCCGGGATGGTGTTCCATGCCCTGTCCCAGGGCGACCAGGGCGTCTACGTCGAGCAGGTCTCCTTCGTCCTCGGCGGCGTCGGGGACCCGGCCGTGCTGGGCGAGGCGTTCCAGCGGGTTACTGACGCGACGCCGGTGCTGCGGACGGCGGTTGCCTGGCAGGACGTGCCCCGCCCGGTGCAGGTCGTCCGCCGCCGGGCTCCGCTGCCGGTTACCCGCCTGGACTGGGCTGAGCTGGCTGAGGGGGACCGGGCGGCGGAGCTGGACCGCGTGCTGGCCGCTGACCGGGCCGCGGGGTTTGACCTGGGCGCGGCGCCGCTGATGCGGCTGACCCTGGCCCGCCTGGGCGGGGGGAGGTGCGGGTGGTGTGGACGTTCCACCATGTGCTGCTGGACGGGTGGAGCGTGTTCCAGGTCCTGACCGACGTGTTCGCCGCGCACCAGGCCGCTGGCTTCCGGGGGCCCGCCGTCCCGGCGGGGCGGCCGCCGTTCGCGGGGTACCTGGGCTGGCTGGCCGGCCAGGACCACGACGCCGCCGCCGGGTACTGGGCCGGCCGGCTGGCCGGGTTCGGCACCCCGACGCCGCTGCCCTATGACCGCGCCCCCCGCGACACCCACCGCACCCAGTCCGCGGACTGGCATTCGGTCACGGTTGACGCCGGCCAGGCGGAACGGCTCGCCAGCTACGCCCGCCGTCATCACCTGACCTTGTCGACCCTGCTGGAGGGGGCCTGGGCGCTGCTGCTGTCGCGGTACGCCGGGCAGGCCGACGTGGTGTTCGGCACGACCGTGTCGGGCCGCCCGGCGGACCTGCCCGGCTCCGACGCGATGACCGGGATCTTCATCAACACCCTGCCGGTCCGCGCCCGCGTCGACCACCAGGCCGGCGTCACCGAATGGCTGGCCGCCCATCAGGATGACCAGGCCGAGGCCCGCCGCTACGACTACCTCCCGCTCACCGACATCCAGGCCCGGGCCGACATCCCGGCCGGCGCGGACCTGTTCGCCAGCCTGGTGGTGTTCGAGAACTACCCGATCAACGACGACGCCGCCCGCGACCACCAGCTGGCCCTCCGCGACCTGGACGGGCGCGAGACCACCAGTTACCCCCTCACCGTCGTCGCCACGGCCGGCCAGCAGATGACCCTCGACCTTGGCTACGACCCGGCCGTGTTCAGCCGGGCCACCATCGAGCGGATCACCGCCCACCTGCGGCACACGCTCGACGCCATCGCCGGCAGCGACCCGGACGCCCGGCTGGCGAGCATCGACGTGCTCCCGCCCGCCGAGCGAGACCACGCCCTGGAAGCCGGCCACGGCGGCCCGGCGCTGGCCAGCCCGGCCACGCTGGCCGCCCTGTTCGAGGCCCGGGCCGCCACCACCCCGGACGCCCCGGCGATCGTCACCGCCGGCGGCGGCCCGGTGCTGTCGTACGCGGACCTGGACGCCGCCGCGGCGCGGCTGGCCGGGGTGCTGGCCGGGCGGGGCGCGGGCCCGGAGACGGTGGTGGCGCTGGCCCTGGGCCGGTCCGCGGAGATCGTCACCGCGCAGCTGGCCGTGGCCAAGGCCGGCGCGGCGTACCTCCCGGTGGATCCGGGTTACCCGGCGGACCGGATCGCGTTCATGCTGACCGACGCGGCCCCGGTCCTGACTATCACGACGGTCGAGCACGCCCCGGCCGTCCAGGCCGCGCTGGCCACCCGCCCGGCCGCCGGCGGCGGGACCGGAGCGGATCAGGCCGGTGCGCCCGGGACCGTCCCGGCCGGGGCACCCGCGTCCCTGGCCGTGCTGGTCCTGGATGACCCGGGCGTGGCGGCCGAGATCGCCGCCCAGCCGGCCGTCGCGCCGGACGGCGCGGCCACGGCGGACGTGGATCATCCGGCGTACGTGATCTACACCTCCGGGTCCACCGGGGTGCCCAAGGGCGTGGCGGTGACGGGCCGGGGCCTGGCCGCGTTCGCCGCGGCCGAGGCCGCGCACTACCAGGCCGGGCCGGGGGACCGGGTGCTGATGTTCTCCTCCCCCAGCTTCGACGCGTCGGTGCTGGAGCTGTGCATGGCCCTGCCCTCGGGCGCCGCGCTGGTGGTGCCGCCGCCGGGGCCGCTGGTCGGCGACGAGCTGGCTGCGGTGCTGGAGGACGAGGGGATCACCCATGCGCTGATCACCCCGGCCGCGCTGGCCACCGTCCCGGCTGCCACCGCCGCGCACGGCGCGGCCGCGTTCCGGACCGTGATCGTCGGCGGTGACGCCTGCACCCCCGAGCTGGTCCGGGCGTGGGCGCCGGGCCGCCGGATGATCAACTCCTACGGGCCGACCGAGTCGACCGTGGTGACTTCCTGGTCCCGGCCGCTGTCCCCCGGCGAGGCCGCGCCCACGATCGGCCGGCCGATCCCCGGCACCACGCGTGTACCTGCTCGATGACCACCTGCGGCCGGTGCCGTACGGCGTGCACGGCGAGCTGTACGTGACCGGGCCGGGGCTGGCCCGCGGCTACCTGGCCCGGCCCGGCCTGACCGCCCGGTCGTTCATCGCCTGCCCGTACGGCCCGCCCGGGATCGCGGATGTACGCGACCGGGGACCTGGCCCGGTGGGACGCCGGCGGGAACCTGGAGTTCGCGGGCCGGGCCGATGCGCAGGTGAAGATCCGGGGCTTCCGGATCGAGCCCGGCGAGATCGAGGCCGCCCTCCGGACCCATCCCGCCATCGCGGGCGCCGCCGTCATCGCCGCCACCGCCCCCGGCGGGCACCGGTACCTGGCCGCCTACCTGGTCGCCGCGCCCGGCGCCGAGATCCCCGGCCTGCCCGGCCTGCGCGGCCACCTGGCCGCCACCCTGCCGGACTACATGATCCCGGCGACCTGGCAGGTGCTGGACACGCTGCCGCTGACCCCGTCGGGCAAGGTCGACCACCGCGCCCTGCCCGAACCCGGTCCCGCGGCCGGCCCGGCCGAGTACGAGCCGCCGTCCACCCCGGTGGAAGAGGCCCTGGCCGCCATCTGGGCCGAGGTGCTGGGATCCGACCGGGTCGGCGTGCGCGACAACTTCTTCGAGCTGGGCGGTGACTCCCTGCGCAGCGTCGGCATCGCCGCGCGGGTCCAGAGCGCCTTCGATGTCCCGCTTACCCCGCGCGACGTGCTGGTTGCGCCGACCATCGCCGAGCTGGCCGAGGTGGTCGAGGAAAAGGTCCTGCAGGAATTCGAGAGCGTCGCGGCCAGCAGCGGCGACGGCGACGACCGGTAGGGGAGCCCGCGATGACGACCGAGCGACAGGACCGAATATCGGCGCTGCCCGCCGATCTGCAGGAGAAACTGAGAAAACGCCTGGCCGGGCAGGGCGCCCAGGCCGGGATACCGGTCGCGGACCGGAGCGTCCCGCTGCCGCTGTCGTTCGCCCAGCAGCGGCTGTGGTTCATCGAGGAATTCGAGCCGGGGACCGCGACCTACAACAGCGCGGTGGCCCTGCGGCTGGCCGGCCCGCTGGACGTGGCCGCGCTGGGCCACGCCCTGGACGGGCTGGCCGCGCGCCATGAGTCGCTGCGGACCACGTTCGACAACGTTGACGGCACGGGCGTCCAGGTCATTCACCCGGCGGGTGACCTGGCCATCCCGCTGACCCAGGTCACCGCCGCGCCCGGCGAGGTCGACGGGCTGCTGGCCCGGGAGTGCGCCCGGCCGTTCGACCTGCGGCAGGGCCGCTGCTCCGGGCGCTGCTGGTCCGCTGGGCCGAAAACGAGAACGAGCACGTGCTCCTGCTCACCGCCCACCACATCATCACCGACGGCTGGTCGATGGGCCTGCTGACCGGCGACCTGGCCGCGCTGTACGGGGCGGCGGCGCGCGGTGCCGAGCCGGACCTGGCCCCGCTGCCGGTCCAGTACGCCGACTACGCGGTCTGGCAGCGGGACCGGCTGACCGGCGACGCGCTGACCCGGCGGGTGGCGTACTGGACAGCCGCGCTGGACGGCGTCACCCCGCTGGAGCTGCCCGCCGACCGGCCCCGGCCCGCCGTCCGCACCTCGGCCGGGGCGACGGTCGGGTTCGCCGTGCCGGCCGGCGTGACCGGGCGGCTGCGGGAGCTGGCCCGCGGCACGGACGCCACGCTGTTCATGGTGCTGGCGGCGGCCTGCCAGGTGCTGCTGCACCGCTGGTCCGGCCAGGACGACATCGCGGTCGGCACGGTGGTGGCGGGACGCGACCGGGCCGAACTGGAGCGGGTCGCCGGATTCTTCGTCAACACGGTGGTGCTGCGCGCCCGGGTGGACGCCGGCCAGCCCTTCCGGGCGTTCCTGGGCCAGGTCAAAGACGCCACGCTGGACGCGTTCGCGCACCAGGACACGCCGTTCGAGAAGGTCGTCGACGAACTCGGGCTGCCTCGCGACACCAGCCGCTCCGCGGTGTTCCAGGCCATGGTGGCGCTGCACGGCACCCAGGCCGCGCCGCCCGCGTTCGCCGGCCTGGCCGCCGAGCCGAAAGACCTGACCGGGCAGACGGCCAGCTTTGACCTCAGCGTCGACTTCGCCGAGGACGGCGGCGGCCTGGCCGGGCTGATCACCTACAGCACCGGACCTGTTCGAGCCCGGCACCATCGAGCGCCTGGCCGGGCACCTGGGCACGCTGCTGGCCGGGATCACCGCCGACCCCGGTCAGGCGGTGGGCGACCTGCCCCTGCTGGCCGACGCCGAGCGGGCGCGCATCCTGGGCGACTGGGCCGGCGGCGACCGGGCCGGCGGCGACGCGGCTGGCGCCGAGGCAGCCGGCGCGGCCGGGCTGACGTTCCCGGACCTGTTCGAGGACCAGGCCCGGCGCACCCCGGACGCCACCGCGCTCGTCGGTGACGGCGTGACGCTCAGCTTCGCCGCCCTGGACGAGCGGGCCACCCGGCTGGCCGCGCGCCTGGCCGCGCTCGGCGCCGGGCCGGAGCGGGTCGTCGCCGTGGCGCTGCCCCGGTCGGCCGCCGTCGTCGTCGCGATGCTGGCGGCGGTCAAGGCCGGCGCCGTGTACCTGCCCGTCGACCCCGGCCTGCCGCCTGCCCGGCTGGGCCTGCTGCTGGCCGACGCCCGCCCGGCCGTGGTGCTCACCGCGCCCGGCGATGCCGTACCGGGTGACTGGCCCGTGCTGGAGGTCGACGCGGCCGGCGTGACCGGCCCCGGCGGCGAGCCCGCCCCGGCCGCGCCGCTCAGCGGGACCGGCCGCGACCCGCGCGGGGCCGCCTACATGATCTACACGTCCGGGACCACGGGCGTGCCCAAGGGCGTCGTGGTCGAGCACCGCGGCCTGGCCAGCCTGCTCGCCGCCCAGCGCCAGCGGTACGCCGAAGCGGCCCCCGGGCAGCGCCTCCGGATCGCGCTGACCGCGTCGTTCTCCTTCGATGCCTCGGTCGAGTCCCTGGCTCTGCTCGCCGCCGGGCATGAGCTGCACGTCATCAGCGAGGACCTGCGGCTGGACCCGGACGCCGTGGTCGGCTACGCCGCCCGCCACCAGGTCAGCTTCGTCAACTCCACCCCCACCTACCTGGGGCTGCTGCTGGCGGCGGGGCTGCTGGACGGGGAGCACCGGCCCGCCATCCTGGCCGTCGGCGGGGAGCCGATCGGGGACGCGCTATGGGACCGGCTGGCCGGGACGCCGGGCACCATCGCGGTCAACCTGTACGGCCCCACCGAGACCACGGTCGACGCGGTGGCGGGCCAGGTCACCGGCTCCCGGCCGGTGATCGGCCGGCCGCTGGACGGCGTCCGCGCCTACATCCTCGACGGCCGGCTCCGCCCGGTGCCCGCCGGGGTGCCGGGTGAGCTGTTCCTGGCCGGGCCGCAGGTGGCGCGGGGGTACCTGGGCCGCCCGGGGCTGACCGCGGAGCGGTTCACCGCGTGCCCGTTCGGCCCGGCGGGGGAGCGGATGTACGCGACCGGGGACCTGGCCCGGTGGGCTGAGCGGCGGGGTGATCGAGTACCTGGGCCGGGCCGATGACCAGGTGAAGATCCGGGGGTTCCGGATCGAGCCGGGCGAGGTTGAGGCGGTCCTGGCCGGGCATCCCGGCGTGGGCCAGGTGGCGGTGATCGCGCGGGAGGACCAGCCCGGTGACCGGCGCCTGGTCGCCTACCTGGTGCCCGCCGACGGCCGCCCTGGCCGCGCGGACGGAGACCCGGAGCAGGACGGCGCGCCGGACTCCCGGGAGCTGCGGTCCTGGCTCAAGGGCCGGCTGCCCGGACTACATGGTCCCGGCCGCGTTCGTGGCGCTGGACCGCATCCCGCTGACCACCGGCGGCAAGGTCGACCGGGCCGCGCTGCCCGCGCCCGCCCCGCCGGACCCGGCCGGGCCGCGGGCCGCGCCCCGCGAGGGCGCCGAGGCCGTCCTGGCCGGCGTCTGGGCCGACGTGCTCGGCGTGGCCGAGGTCGGGCTGGATGACAACTTCTTCGAGCTGGGCGGCGACTCCATCCTGTCCATCCAGGTGGTGTCCCGCGCCCGCGCGGCCGGGCTGGCCCTGGCCGCCCGGGACGTGTTCGTGTACCAGACCATCGCGGAACTCTCCGCGGCCGGACGGCTGGAGCCCGCCCGCGCTGACGCCCCGGCGGCGGCCCGGACCGACCCCGGCGGCCCGGCGCCGCTGGGCCCGATCCAGCGGTGGTTCACCCAGGAGTGGCCGGGTGACCGGGACCGGTTCACCATGTCCATGGCGGTCGACGCCGACCCGCGCGTCACGCCCGCCGTGCTGCGCCCGGCCCTGGCCGCCGTCATCGCCCGGCACGAGGCCCTGCGGATGCGCTTCACCTGCCGCGACGACGGCCAGTGGGCCCAGGAGCCCGCCCCGGCGCAGACCGCCGACGTGCTTACCGCCCGCGACCTGTCCGCCGTGCCCGCCGGCCGCCGGGCCGCGGCCATGCACGAGGCCGCGGTCAGCGCCCAGGCCAGCCTGGACATCACCAGCGGCCCGCTGCTGCGCGCCGTCCTGTTCGGCTTCGGCGGGGAAGACGAGGCCGGCGAGAAGGCGAGGCCGGCGACCCCCGCGTGCCGCTCCTGTTCCTGGCCGTGCACCACCTGGTCACCGACGGCGTCTCGTGGCGCATCCTGCTCGCTGACCTGACCGCCGCCTGCCGCGCCGTCCTGGCCGGCCGCCCGCCCGAGGCCGCCTGGCCGCAGGCACCGCAGGCCAGCCCGCCCGGCACCAGCTACCGGCAGTGGGCCCGGCTGCTGACCGAGCATGTCCGGTCCGGCGCCCTGGACGCCGACCTGGCCTACTGGACCGCCCAGCTCGCCGCCGCCCCGCCCGGCCTGCCCCCCGGCCGCGCCGCCACCCGGGATACCACCGGCGACACCCCCGCCACCTGGGACACAGACGCCACCGCCACCTGGGACACCGGCACCGGCACCGCCGCCACCGGCACCGCCGCCACCGGCACCGCCGCCGGCACCACCACCGCCGATGCCACCGGCACCGCGGTGCCCGCCAGCCCGCCCGGGACCGCCGCCAACACCGTCGGCGGCCAGGCCACGGTGACCGCCCGGCTCGGCCCGGCCGACACCGACGCCCTGCTGCGCCAGGTGCCCGCCGCCTACCGCACCCAGGTCACCGACATCCTGCTCAGCGCCCTGGGCGCGGCCCTGACCCGGTGGGCCGGCCGCGACCGCATCCTCATCGCGCTGGAGGGCCACGGCCGCGAGGACATCCCCGGCGGCGCCGACCTGTCCCAGGCCATCGGCTGGTTCACCACCGAGTACCCGCTCGCCCTGCACATCCCGGCCGGTCCCGGCCCGGTCCCCGGCCCGGCCGGCCCGGCCCCCGACTGGGACACGATCCTCAAGTCGGTCAAGGAGCAGGTCCGGGCCATCCCGTCGCGCGGCCTGAGCTACGGCGCCCTGCGCTACCTCAGCGACCCCGGCTCCCCCGCCGCCGCCCTGTCCGCCGCCCACCAGCAGCACCCGCGCCGCAGGTCAGCTTCAACTACCACGGCACCCTGGACGGGGCCGCCGCCGACGACGACGCCCTGTTCGGACCGCCCGGCGACCCGCTCGGCCAGGACCGCGACCCGGCCGCCATCCGCCCGTACGTGCTGGAGATCACCGGTGCCATCGCCGGCGGACAGCTCGAACTGGCCTGGACCTACCCGGCCGCCCGCTACGACGAGGCCGCCATGGCCGAGGTCGCGGCGGACATGACCGCCGCGCTGCGCGAGATCATCAGCCACTGCGCCGGGCACGGCGGCCGGACCCCGTCGGACTTCCCGCTGGTCTGCCTGACCCAGGCGGCGGTGGACCGGATCGCCGGCGACGGCCCCGACGTGGCCGACATCTGGCCGCTCACCCCGCTGCAGGCCGGCATGCTGTTCCACACCCTGGTCAACGCCGGCTCCGGCGCCTACCTAGATCAGGTGTGCCTCACCCTGGACGGCGTCACCGACCCCGCCGCGCTGGCCGTGGCCTGGCAGCGGACCGCCGACCGCACCCCGGCGCTGCGCGGCCGCATCGCCTGGGACGACGACGGCCAGCCCGTGCACGTCATCGCCCGCCAGGCGACCATCCCGGTCGCCGAGCACGACCTGTCCGGCCAGCCCGAGGCCGACCGCGAGGCGGCGCTGGACCGGCTGCTGGCCGAGGACCGCGCGGCCGGCCTGGACCTGGCGGTCGCGCCGCTGCTGCGCCTGACCATCGCCCGGCTCGGCGGCGACCGGGCCGCCCTGGCCTGGACGTGCCATCACCTGGTGCTGGACGGCTGGAGCCTGGGCCAGGTGATCGCCGAGGTGTTCGATCACTACGCCGCGATCACCGGCGGCGGCCAGCCGCGCCTGGCCGCCCGGCGGCCCTACCGCGACTACCTGCGCTGGCTGGCCGGCCGTGACCAGGGCGAGGCGCAGGAGTACTGGCGCGGGGTGCTGGCCGGGTTCACCGCGCCGACGCCGCTGCCCGCCGACCGCGCCCCGGCCCAGGCCCACCGCACCGAGTCGGCCGCCGAGGCCGGCGCGGCGCTGACCGCCGAGCAGACCGGCCGGCTGCAGGCCGTCGCCCGGCAGGCCGGCCTGACCCTGAACACCGTCGTCCAGGGAGCCTGGGCACTGCTGCTGTCCCGGTACTCGGGCGAGCGTGACGTGGTGTTCGGCACCACGGTGTCCGGCCGGCCGGCCGAGCTGCCCGGCGTGGAGTCGATGATCGGCATGTTCATCAACACCATCCCCAGCCGGGTGACGGTGCGCGGCGACCAGCCCGCGCTGGACTGGCTGCGCGACGTCCAGGCCGCCCAGGCCGCGTCCCGCGCCCACGACTACGTCGCCCTGGCCGACTTGCAGGCGTGGTCCGACCTGCCCCCCGCGACCAGCCTGTTCGACTCGATGGTGGTGTACGAGAACTACCCGTTCGACGACACCGCCGCCGCGGCCGGGCTGACCGTCGCGGGCATGCGCGCCGCCGACACCACCAGCTTCCCGCTCACCCTGCGCGCCTACCACGACGACCGGCTGCACCTGCACCTGGCCTACGACCCGGCCCTGTTCGACGCCGCCACCGCCAGCCAGGTCACCACCCGCCTGCACCGGCTGCTGGCCGCGCTGGCCGACGACCCGGCCCGCCCGGTCCGCCTGCTGCCCTGGATCACCGCCGCCGAGCGCCGCCAGGTCATCACCGGCAACAACCCGGATGGCCGCCCCGGCCCCGGCGAGACCATCACCGCCGCCTTCGAGGCCCAGGCCGCCGACACGCCCCATGCCATCGCCGTCACCTGCGGCCCCGCCGCCCTGACCTACGCCGAGCTGGACGCGCAGTCCAGCCGGCTGGCCTGGCGGCTCATCGAGCTCGGGGCCGCCCCGGAGCGGTTCGTCGCCCTGGCCCTGCCCCGCGACCTGAGCCTGATCGTCGCCACCATCGCCGTGCTCAAGTCCGGTGCCGCCTACCTGCCGGTCGACCCCGGCTACCCGCCCGACCGGGTGGCCCACATGCTCCGCGACGCCGCCCCGGTCGCCCTGCTCTCCGCCGGGCCGTCCCGGGCGGCCGGCACCGGCGTCCCGGAACTGCGCCTGGACGACCCGGGCCTGACCGCCGACCTGGCCCGGCTGCCCGCCACGGGCCAGGCCGACGCCGACCGCGCCGGCCCGCTGGCCCCGGACTCCCCGGCCTACGTCATCTACACCTCCGGGTCCACCGGCCAGCCCAAGGGCGTGGTCATCCCGCACGCCAACGTGACCCGGCTGCTGTCCGCGACCCGGCACTGGTTCGGGTTCGGCCCGGCCGACGTGTGGACGCTGTTCCACTCCTACGCCTTCGACTTCTCGGTGTGGGAGATCTGGGGCCCGCTGCTGACCGGCGGCCGGCTCGTCGTCGTGCCGCACGACGTGTCCCGGTCCCCCCGGACTTCCTCCGGCTGCTGGCCGACGAGCAGGTCACCGTGCTCAGCCAGACCCCGTCCGCGTTCCGCCAGCTGGCCGCGGCCGACGAGGCCGGCGACGAGGCCGGCACCCGGCTGGCGCTGCGGCTGGTCGTCTTCGGCGGCGAGGCCCTCGACCTGCGGCGGCTGGCCCCGTGGTACGCCCGGCACGCTGACACCACGCCGGCGCTGGTCAACATGTACGGGATCACCGAGACCACCGTGCACGTCAGCTACCTGGCGCTGACCCGGGAATCGGCGGCCGCGGCGCCCGGCTCGATGATCGGCGTGCCCATCCCCGACCTGCGGGTGTACGTGCTCGACGCCGACCTGAACCCGGTCCCGCCCGGCGTCACCGGCGAGATGTACGTGGCCGGGGCGGGCCTGGCCCGCGGCTACCTGAACCGGCCCGGCCTGACCGCCGCCCGGTTCCCGGCCGACCCGTTCGGCCCGCCCGGCACCCGCATGTACCGCACCGGCGACCTGGCCCGCTGGAGCGCCGACGGGGACCTGGAGTACCTCGGCCGGGCCGACCAGCAGGTCAAGATCCGCGGCTTCCGCATCGAGCTTGGTGAAGTGGAAACGGCGGTGCTGGCCAGCTCATCTATCGCCCAGGCGGCCGTCATCGCCCGGACCGACCAGCCCGGCAGCACCCGGCTGGTCGCCTACATCGTGCCGTCCGACGGCAGCCCGGAGCGATGCCCTGGCTCCCGACGCACTGCGTCAGGAGCTGGCCCGGTCGCTGCCCGACTACATGATCCCGGCCGCGTTCGTCAGGCTGGACCGGCTGCCGCTGAACGCCAACGGCAAGCTCGACCGCCGCGCCCTGCCCGCCCCCGAGTGGGGCGGCGCGGCCCGCGCCTACGTCGCCCCGCGGCCCGGCACCGAGCAGGCCATCGCCCGGATCTGGGCCGAGGTCCTGGCCGCCGGGCGGGTCGGCGCCGACGACAACTTCTTCGAGCTGGGCGGCGACTCCATCCTGTCCATCCGGGTCACCGCCCGGATCCGGGCCGAGCTCGGCCGCGACGTGTCGCCCCGCGAGGTGTTCACCAGCCCCACGGTCGCCGGCCTGGCCGCCGCCGTGGACGAGGCCGCCGCGGCTGACGCCGCCCTGGATGACACCGCCCTGGGTGACACCGGCGCAGCTGACCCCGGCATCCGGCCCGTGCCGCGGGACCGGCCGCTGCCGCTGTCCCTGGCCCAGCAGCGGCTGTGGTTCCTGGACCGGTTCGAGCCCGGCGCCACCCAGTACGTCACGATGTTCGCCCTGCGGCTGCGCGGCGACCTCGACCCGGATGCGCTGGCCGCCGCGCTGACCGGCCTGAGCGCCCGGCACGAGGCGCTGCGGACCACGTTCGACGCGGCCGGCGGGGACGGTGTCCAGGTCATCCACCCGGCCGGGCCGGTCACCGTAGCCCGGGCCAGCCTCTCCGGGCTGCCCGAGCCCGAGCGCGAGGCCGGGGTCCGGGCCGCGCTGGCCGCCGAGCAGTCCCGCCCGTTCGACCTGGAAGCCGGCCCGCTGTGGCGGGCGCTGCTGATCGAGATCGCGCCACGCGAGCACGTCCTGGCCCTGACCGTGCACCACATCATCTGCGACGGCTGGTCCAGCGCGATCATCGGCGCGGAACTAGGCCCCCTGTACGCCGCGGCGCTGGCCGACCCGGAGCAACTGGCCAGCACGGAACTGGCCAGCACGGGCCGGCCTGCCCGCCCTGCCGGTGCAGTACGCCGACTACGCCGCCTGGCAGCGCGGCCGGCTGGCCGGCCGGCGACCTGGACGGCCAGCTCGACTACTGGCGCGGTCGGCTGGCGGGCGTGCCGCCGCTGGACCTGCCCGCCGACCGGCCCCGGCCGGCCGTCGCCACTACGGCCGGGGCCGTGCTGTGGTTCTCCGTCCCGGCCGGCGTCGCCCGCCGGCTCCGCGACCTGGCGGCGGGCTCCGACGCCACGCTGTTCATGGTGCTGGCCGCCGCCTGCCAGGTGCTGGCCCGGCGCTGGTCCGGGCAGGACGACATCGCCGTCGGCACGGTCACCTCCGGGCGGGACCGCCCCGAGACCCAGGGCCTGGTCGGCATGTTCGTCAACACCCTGGTGCTCCGCTCGGACGTGCCCGGCGACCGGCCGTTCCGCGACTTCCTGGCCGACGTGCGGGAGACCGTGCTGGCCGCGTTCGCCCGCCAGGACATCCCGTTCGAGAAGGTGCTGGAGGCGGTCCGCCCGGACCGGGACACCAGCCGGTCCCCGCTGTTCCAGGTCATGGTGGCCCTGCACAACCTGGGCGGCGGCGACCTGGACCTGCCCGGCCTGACCGCCGAGGCGATCGCCCCGCCCGCCGTCCGGGCCAACTTTGACCTCAGCCTGGACTTCACCGAGCACGACGGCGGCCTGACCGGCGCGGTCGACTACAACACCGACCTGTTCGACCGGTCCACCGCCCAGCGCGTGGCCGACCACCTGCGGCCGGCTGCTGGCCGGGATCGCCGCCGAGCCCGGCACCCGCCTCGATGACCTGCCGCTGCTCGACGACGCCGAGCGGCACCGGATCCTGCGCGAGTGGAACAGCACCGCGGCCCCCGGCGCCCCGGTTCCCGCCGCCACGTTCCCGGCGCTGTTCGCCGCCCAGGCCGGGCGCACTCCCGACGCCACCGCCGTCATCTGCGGCGACGTCACGCTGACGTTCGCCGGCCTGGCCGCCCGCGCCCGCCGCCTGGCCGGCCAGCTAGCCGCGCTGGGCGCCGGCCCCGAGCGGGTCGTCGCCGTGGCCCTGCCCCGGTCGGCCGGCGCCGTGGCCGCCATGCTGGCCGTCGGCCAGGCCGGCGCCGTGTACCTGCCGGTCGACCCGGCGGCGCCCGCCGCCCGCCTGGACCTGCTGCTGGCCGACGCCCGCCCGGCCGTGGTGATCACCGAGCCCGGCGCCGACCTGGCCCCCGGCTGGCCGGTCCTGGAGGTCGATGCCGCGGGCGAGCCGGCCGGCGGCGTCATGGCCGAGGCCGACCCGGCCCCCGCCTCCCCCGGCAGCGCGGCGTACATGATCTACACGTCCGGGACCACCGGCGTGCCCAAGGGCGTCGTGGTGGAACAGCGCAGCCTGGTCAGCCTGCTGGCCGCGCGGCGGCCGGAGTACGCGGCGCTGTCCGGTGACCCGGGGCCGGCGGCCGTCCGCTGCGGCTCGCGCTGACCGCCTCGTTCGCGTTCGACGCCTCGCTGGAGTGCCTGGCCCTGCTGGCCGACGGCCACCAGGTCCACGTCATTACCGAGGACACCCGGCTCGACCCGCTGGGCCCTGGTCGGCTACGTCCGGGACCGCGGCATCGACGTCGTCAACACCACCCCGACCTACCTCCAGGTGCTCATCGCGGCGGGCCTGCTCGACGAGGAGCGGCGGCCCGCCCTCCTGGCCGTCGGCGGCGAGCCCGTCGGGGACGCGCTGTGGGAGCGGCTGGCCGCGATCCCCGGCACGCACGTGGTCAACCTGTACGGCCCGACCGAGACCACCGTGGACGCGCTGGCCGCGCCGGTCACCGCCGGGTCCCGGCCCGTGGTCGGCCGGCCGCTGCCGAACGTCCGTGCCTACGTCCTGGACGGCCGCCTCCAGCCCGCTCCGGTCGGGGTGCCGGGTGAGCTGTTCCTGGCCGGGCCGCAGGTGGCGCGGGGGTACCTGGGCCGCCCGGGGCTGACCGCGGAGCGGTTCACCGCGTGACCCGTTCGGCCCGGCGGGGGAGCGGATGTACGCGACCGGGGACCTGGCCCGGTGGGCTGAGGGCGGGGTGATCGAGTATCCTGGGCCGGGCCGATGACCAGGTGAAGATCCGGGGGTTCCGGATCGAGCCGGGCGAGGTTGAGGCGGTCCTGGCCGGGCACCCGGGCGTGGGCCAGGTGGCGGTGATCGCGCGGGAGGACCAGCCCGGTGACCGGCGCCTGGTCGCCTACCTGGTGCCCGCTGACGCCGGCCCGGAGCAGGTCGGCGCGGCGCAGGACAGCGACCCGGACTCCCGGGAGCTGCGTTCCTGGCTCAAGGGCCGGCTGCCGGACTACATGGTCCCGGCCGCGTTCGTGGCGCTGGACCGCGATCCCGCTGACCACCGGCGGCAAGGTCGACCGGGCCGCCCTGCCCGTCCCGGCGGCGCCGGCCGGGCGCGGCGCCAGCGCGCCGCTCAGCGGCGACGCGGCGGCCCTGGCCGGGATCTGGGCCGGGGTGCTGGGCGTCTCCGAGGTCGGCGCCGACGACAGCTTCTTCGAGCTGGGCGGTGACTCCATCCTGGCCATCCAGGTCGTGTCCCGCGCCCGGGCGGCAGGCCTGGCCGTCACGTCGAAGGACATCTTCGTCTACCAGACCATCGGCGAGCTGAGCGCCGCCGGGCGGCTCACCCCGGCGCAGGCGCCCCCGGGCGCCGCGCCGGACGTGCCCGGCCCCGCGCCGCTGGGCCCGATCCAGCGCTGGTTCACCCAGGCGGCCGACGGCGGCGAGGCCGGCGACATCAGCCGGTTCACCATGTCGGTGCTGGTCGACCTGGACGACGCGGTGGACGGCGAGATCCTGGGCCGGGCGCTGGCCGCCGTCATCGACCGGCACGAGGCGCTGCGGATGCGGTTCACCCGGAGCGCCGACGGGCAGTGGGCGCAGGAGCCCGCGACCGCGCCGGCCGAGGCGGTGCTCACCAGCCGGGACCTGTCGCACATCCCGGCCGAGGGCCGGGCCGCCGCCGTGCACGACCTCGCGGTAGCGGCCCAGGCCAGCCTGGACATCACCGCCGGGCCGGTGCTGCGAGCGGTCCGGATCACCGGCGGCGGCGCCCCGGCCCAGCTTTTCCTCACCATCCACCACCTGGTCACCGACGGCGTCTCGTGGCGCATCCTGCTGGCCGACCTGGACGCCGCCTACCAGCGCCTGGCTGACCAGTCGGCCCACCCCGCCCAGCCCGCGCGGCTCCCCGAGCCGGCGCCGCCGGGCACCGGCTACCGGCAGTGGGCCCGGCTGCTGGCCGAGCACGTCCGGTCCGGTGCCCTGGACGCCGACCTGGCCTACTGGGCCACCCAGCCCGCCACCGCCGACCCCAGCCTGCCCGCGGGCCTGCCCGGAGCCAACACCGTCGGCGCGGCGGCCATGGTGACGGCGCGGCTGGGCCGGGCCGAGACCGGCGCGCTGCTGCGCCAGGTCCCCGCCGCCTACCGCACCCAGGTCACCGACATCCTGCTGGCCGCCCTGGGCACGGCCCTGGCCCGGTGGGCCGGCCGCGACCGCGTGCTGATCGCGGTGGAGGGCCACGGCCGGGAGGACATTCTCGACGGCACCGACCTGACCCAGACGGTCGGCTGGTTCACCACCGAGTACCCGCTGGCCCTGCATGTCCCGGGCGCCGCCTGGCCGGCGGCGGGTCCGGCCCGGACTGGGACGCCGTGCTGAAGTCGGTCAAGGAGCAACTGCGCGCCGTGCCGGCCCGCGGCCTCAGCTACGGCGCGCTGCGCTATCTCAGCGACCCGGGCGCCCCGGCGGTGGTCCTGGCCGGCCGCCCCCAGCCGCAGGTCAGCTTCAACTACCACGGCTCGTTCGGCCCTCTCGCGGTGAGCGACCCGGCCGCCGCCGACCCGGGCGCTGGCAACCCGGGTGCTAGCAACACGGGTGCTAGCAACACGGGCGCTGGCAACACGGGCGCCGGCGACGGCACGCCGGACGCCGGCCGCGGCATCTTCGGGACGTTCCACGGCCCGGCCGGCCAGGACCGCGACCCGGCCGCCGTCCGGCCCTACCTGCTGGAGGTCACCGGCGCGGTCGCGGACGGCGAGCTGGAACTGGGCGTGACCTACCCGTCCGGCATCTACGACGGGGACACCGCGGTCGCGCTGGCCCAGGACATGACCGCCGCGCTGCGGGAGATCATCAGCCACTGCGCCGGGCACGGCGGCCGGACCCCGTCGGACTTCCCGCTGGTCGGCCTGACCCAGGCGGCGGTGGACCGGATCGCCGGCGACGGCCCCGACGTGGCCGACATCTGGCCGCTCACCCCGCTGCAGGCCGGCATGCTGTTCCACACCCTGGTCGACGGCGACGCCGCCGGGGCCTACGTGGACCAGACCACCGTCCGCCTGAACGGCGTGACCGACCCGGCCGCCCTGGGCCGGGCCTGGCAGGCGGTCGCCGACCGCACCCCCGCGCTGCGAGGCCGGATCGCCTGGGATGACGACGGCGGCCCGCTGCACGTCATCAACCGCCGCGCCGAGATCCCGGTCACCTGCCTGGACCTGTCCGGCCAGCCTGAGGCCGACCGCGAGGCGGCCCTGAGCCGGCTGCTGGCCGAGGACCGCGCGGCCGGCCTGGACCTGGCCACCGCACCGCTGCTGCGCCTGATCATCACCAAGCTCGGCGGCGACCGCGCCGCGCTGACCTGGACGTGTCATCACCTGGTGCTGGACGGCTGGAGCCTGGGCCAGGTGATCGCCGAGGTGTTCGACCACTATGCCGCGATCACCGGCGGCGGGCAGCCGCGCCTGGCCACCCGGCGCCCCTACCGCGACTACCTGCGCTGGCTGGCCGGCCGTGACCAGGGCGAGGCGCAGGAGTACTGGCGCGGCGTGCTGGCCGGGTTCACCGCGCCGACGCCGCTCCCCGCCGACCGCGCCCCGGCCCAGGCGCACCGCACCGAGTCGGCCGCCGAGGCCGGCGCGGCGCTGACCCCCGAGCAGACCGGCCGGCTCCAGGCCGCCGCCCGGCAGGCCGGCCTGACCCTGAACACCGTCGTCCAGGGGGCCTGGGCGCTGCTGCTGTCCCGGTATTCCGGCGAGCGCGACGTGGTGTTCGGCACTACGGTGTCCGGCCGGCCGGCCGAGCTGCCCGGCGTGGAGTCGATGATCGGCATGTTCATCAACACCATCCCGGCCCGGGTGACGGTACGCGGCGACCAGAGCGCCGCCGACTGGCTGCGCGGGCTGCAGGCCGGGCAGGCCGCCGCCCGCGACCACGACTACGTCGCCCTGGCCCAGCTGCAGGCGTGGTCCGACCTGCCCCCGGCGACCAGCCTGTTCGACTCGATGGTGGTGTACGAGAACTACCCGTTCGACGACACCGCCACGGCGGCCGGGCTGACCGTGGCGGGCACCAGCGCCACCGACACCACCAACTACGCCCTGTCCCTGCGCGCCTTCCACGACGACCGGCTGCACCTGCGCCTGGCCTATGACCCGGCCCTGTTCGACGCCGCCACCGCCGGGCAGGTCACCACCCGCCTGCACCGGCTGCTGGTGGCCATCACCGACGAGCCCGGCGCGCTGGTCCGCCAGCTGCCCTGGATCACCCCGGCCGAGCGCCGCCAGGTCATCACGGTCAACAACGCCACCACCCTGGCCGTGCCCCCGGCCCCGGCCGCCACCATCACCGACCTGTTCGACGCCCGCGCCGCCGCCACCCCGGACGCCATCGCCGTGACCTGCGCGGCGGTCACCAGCCCCGTGCTCACAGACACAGCGGTAACCGCGCCCGGCGCGGAACCCGGCCAGCGCCGCCCGGTCCGGCCGGCCACCCGGCTGAGCTACGCCGACCTGGCCGTGGCGTCCGTCCGGCTGGCCCGGCGGCTGGCCGCGGCGGGCGTCCGGTCCGAGGACCGCGTCGGCGTGCTGGCCGAACGGTCGGCCGACCTGGTCGTGGCCGTGCTGGCGGCGGTCCGGGCGGGCGGCGCCTACCTGCCGCTGGACCACCGCGCCCCGGCCGACCGGATGCGCCGGGTGCTGGCCGAGGCCGGCGCCCGGGTGATCCTGGCCGACGCCGCCTGGGCGCAGACCGCCCGCGAGGTCAGCGACGGCACCGTGCTCGTGGTCAGCGCCGCGGAGCTCCTGGCCGACCCCGGTCACCTGACCCCGGAGGCCGGCACCGTCGCCGGGACCGTCAACAGCACGCACAACGGCACGCTCAACGGCACCCGCCCCCGCGCCCCGCGGCGCCTGGCCGCCGCTGACCCGGACAGCCTGGCCTACGTCGAGTACACGTCGGGGTCGACCGGCGTCCCCAAGGGCGTGGCCGTGCGGCACCGCGACGTGGCCGCCCTGGCCCGCGACACCCGGTTCGCCGGCCCGGCCCACCGGCGGGTCCTGGGTCACTCGCCGCTGGCCTTCGACGCCTCCACCTACGAGCTGTGGGTGCCGCTGCTGTCCGGCGGCGAGATCATCATGGCCCCGCCCGGTGACGTGGACGCCCCGGTGCTGCGGCGGGTCATCGCCGATCACCAGGTGACCGGGATCTGGCTGACCGCCGGGCTGTTCCGCGCCCTGGCCCAGGACGCGCCGGACTGCCTGGCCGGCGCGGCCGAGGTGTGGACCGGCGGCGACGTGGTCCCGGCCGCCGCGGTCCGCCAGGTGCTGGGCGCCTGCCCGGGCCTGGTCGTCAGCGACGGCTACGGCCCGACCGAGACCACCACGTTCGCCACCAGCTACCGGATGCCGGACGCCGGGGCCGTGCCCGAGGCGGTGCCGATCGGCCGGGCACTGGACAACATGGCGGTCTACATCCTCGACGCCGACCTGGCGCCCGTCCCGCCCGGTGTCCGGGGGGAGCTGTACATCGCCGGCGCCGGGCTGGCCCGCGGCTACCTGGGCCGTCCCGGCCAGACCGCCGAGCGGTTCGTCGCCTGCCCGTTCGGCGCGCCGGGGACGCGGATGTACCGGACCGGTGACCTGGCCCGGTGGACCGCCGGCGGCCAGGTCGAGTTCGTCGGCCGCGACGACGGCCAGGTCAAGGTCCGCGGCTTCCGGATCGAGCCGGGCGAGATCGAGGCCGCCCTCACCGCCGGGCCGGAGGTGGCCGACGCCGCCGTGCTGGCCCGCGAGGACCGGCCCGGCGTGCGCCGCCTGGCCGCCTACGTCGTCCCCGCCCCCGGCGCCGACATCGACCCGGCCGCGCTGCGCGCCCGGCTGGCCGCCGCGCTGCCCGACTACATGGTCCCGGCCGCGTTCGTGGTGCTCGACGCGCTGCCGCTGACCGGCAACGGCAAGGTCGACCGCCGGGCGCTGCCCGCACCGGGCGAGGACACCGCCGCGTACACCGCGCCGCGCACCGAGGCCGAGACGGTCGTGGCCGGCATCCTGGCCGACGTGCTGGGCCTGAACCGGGTCGGCATTCACGACAACTTCTTCGAGCTGGGCGGCGACTCGATCCTGTCCATCCGGGTGACGGCCCGGCTCCGGTCCGAGTTCGGCGTGCCGCTGTCTCCGCGGGTGGTGTTCACCGCCCCGACCGTGGCCCGGCTGGCCGCGCAGCTTCCGGCCCGGCCGGCCTGCGGCCCGGCCGAGCCGGCCGAGGCGCCGATCGCGCCGCTGCCCCGCGACGGCGTGCTGCCGCTGTCGTTCGCCCAGCAGCGGATGTGGTTCCTGGACGAGTTCGAGGGCGGCCGGACCGAGTACGTCTCGCCGTCGGCGGTCTGGCTGCGCGGCCCGCTCGACACCGCCGCCCTGGACGCCGCGATGACCGCGCTGGTGGCCCGGCACGAGTCGCTGCGCACCACGTTCGAGTCGCGCGACGGCCGCGGCGTCCAGGTCATCCACCCGGCCACCGAGGTACGGGTGCCCCTGCTGGACCTGACCCGGCTGCCGCATGGCGGCCAGGAGGACGAGGTCGCCCGGCTGCTGGCCGACGAGGGCGCCGCGCCGTTCGATCTGCTGCGCGGCCCGCTCATGCGGATCCGGCTGGCCCGCCTGGCTCCCGATAACCACGTGCTGACCCTGACCATGCACCACATCGTCACCGACGGCTGGTCGATGGGCGTGCTGGTCAGCGAGCTGAGCGCGCTGTACGCGGCGGCTTTGCGGGGAGAGGCGGCCGACCTGCCGCCGCTGCCGGTCCAGTACGCCGACTACGCGGTCTGGCAGCGCGGCCGGCTGTCGGAGGCGGGCCTGGCCGCCGACCTTGAGTACTGGAGCGGGCAGCTGGCCGGCGTCGAGCCGCTGGACCTGCCCGCCGACCGGCCCCGGCCCCCGGTCCGGGCGTCGGAGGGCGCGGCCTGGGAGTTCGCCGTGCCCGCCCCGCTGACCGCGGCCCTGCGGGACGTGGCCCGGCGCGGTGACGCGACCTTGTTCATGATCCTGACCGCCGCCTGCCAGCTGCTGTTCCACCGCTGGTCGGGCCAGGAGGACGTCGCCGTCGGCACCGTGGTGGCGGGCCGGGACCGGGCCGAGCTGGACCGGGTCATCGGGTTCTTCGTCAACACCCTGGTGCTGCGCGCGCAGGTGCGCCGGGGCCAGCCCTTCCGCGACTTCCTGGGCCAGGTCCGGGCCACCGTGCTGGACGCCTTCGCGCACCAGGACGCGCCGTTCGAGAAGGTCGTCGACGAGCTGCGGCTGCCCCGCGACACCAGCCGCTCGCCGCTGTACCAGGCCATGGTGGTGCTGCAGAACACCCCCGGCGACGGCCCCGACCTGCCCGGCCTCGAGGCCGAGCCGATCGCCCCGGCGCACGTCAGCGTCGGCTGCGACCTGGTCATCGAGTTCCAGGAGCGGGACGGCGCGCTGGCCGGCTCGATCTCCTACGCCACCGCCCTGTTCGACGCCCCCACCATCGGCCGGATGGCCGGCCACCTGGTCCAGCTGCTGGAGGGCATCACCGCCCACCCCGGACGGCCCGTGGGCCGGATCGGCCTGCTGCGGGCGGGGGAGCGGGAGCGGGCGCTGGCCGCCGGGGCCGGCGAGCGGGCGCTGGCCAGCGGGGCCGGGCTGGCCGACCTGTTCGAGGCCCAGGCCGCCATGACCCCGGACGCCCCGGCCGTGATCGTGGCCGGCGGCGGCCCCGTCCTGTCCTACGCCGACCTGGACGCCCAGGCCAGCCGCCTGGCCCGGGTGCTGGCCGGGCGCGGGGCCGGCCCCGAGACCGTCGTGGCCCTGGCCCTGGGCCGGTCAGCCGAGATCGTCGTCGCCCAGCTAGCGGTGGCCAAGGCGGGCGCGGCGTTCCTCCCGGTTGACCCTGGCTATCCGCCCGACCGGATCGCGTTCATGCTGGCCGACGCCGCGCCCGTGCTGACCATCACCACCGCCGTCCACGCCCCGGCCGTCACCGCCGCGCTGGACGCGGCCGGTGCCGGGGCCGGCCTGCTGATCCTGAGCGACCCGGACCTGCTGGCCGAGATCGCCGCCGCGCCCGCCGTGCCCCCGGCCCGGCCCGCGCCGCCCGGCGCCCTGGATCACCCGGCGTACGTCATCTACACCTCCGGGTCGACCGGCATCCCCAAGGGCGTGACCGTCACCGGCACCGGGCTGGCCGCCTTCGCCGCCGCCGAGGCCGCGCACTACCAGGCCGGCCCCGGCGACCGGGTGCTCCAGTTCGCCTCGCCCAGCTTCGACGCCTCGGTGCTGGAGCTGTGCCTGTCGCTGCCGGCCGGCGCCGCCCTGGTCGTCCCGCCGCCCGGGCCGCTGCTGGGCGACCAGCTCGCCGAGGTGCTGGCCGCCGAGCGGATCACCCACGCGCTGATCCCGCCCGCCGCGCTGGGCACGATCCCGGCCGGTGCCGCGCTGCCCGAGTTCCGCACCCTGATCGTCGGCGGCGACGCCTGCTCGCCCGAGCTGGCCGACCGGTGGTCGCCGGGCCGCCGCATGATCAACTCCTACGGCCCGACCGAGTCCACCGTGGTGGCCACCTGGTCCGAGCCGCTGACCCCGGCCCCGCCCATGACGACCGCGCCCGCGCCGCCGATCGGACGGCCGATCCCCGGCACCACTGTCTACCTGCTGGACGCCAGCCTCGGACCGGTCCCGCACAACCTCCGCGGCGAGCTGTACGTGACCGGCCCCGGCCTGGCCCGGGGCTACCTGGCCCGCCCGGGCCTGACCGCGCAGAAGTTCATCGCCTGCCCGTGGGCCCGCCCGGCTCCCGGATGTACGCCACCGGCGACCTGGCCCGGTGGAACGCCGACGGCGACCTGGAGTTCGCGGGCCGGGCCGACGCCCAGGTCAAGATCCGGGGGTTCCGGATCGAGCCGGGCGAGATCGAGGCCGTCCTGCGCACCCACCCGGCCATCGCCGACGCGGCGGTGATCGCCGCCGACGGGCCGTCCGGGCACCGGTACCTGGCCGCCTACCTGGTAGCCGAGCCCGGCGCCGAGATCCCCGGCGTGACCGCGCTGCGCGGCCACCTGGCCGCCACCCTGCCCGACTACATGATCCCGGCCGCCTGGCAGGTGCTGGACGGCCTGCCGCTGACCCCGTCCGGCAAGCTGGACCACCGCGCCCTGCCGCCCGCCGCCCCGGGGCTGCCCGGCGAGGACAACGGGGGGGCCGGCGGGGAGTCCGGCGCGGCCAGCTACGTGCCGCCCCGCACCCCGGTCGAGCAGGCCCTGGCCCTGATCTGGGCCGACGTGCTGGGCCTGGACCGGGTCGGCATCCACGACAACTTCTTCGACCTGGGAGGTGACTCCATCCTGTCCATGCAGGTCATCTCCCGCGCCCGGCAGCGCGGGCTGAGCTACGCGGCCAAGGACCTGTTCCAGCACCAGACCATCGCCGGGCTGGCCCCGTGCGTCGCCGGGGCACCGGACGGCGGCCCGGCCGCCCGCGAGCCGGTCACCGGCCCCGTCCCGCTGACCCCCATCCAGCGCGAGTTCCTGTCCGCCGGCCGGGCCAGCCCGCACCACTTCAACCAGTCCATGCTGGTCGAGCTGGCCCCCGGCGCCGACGAGGAGGTGCTGGCCCGCGCCCTGGACGCGCTGACCGTCCACCACGACGCGCTGCGGACCCGGTTCGAGCAGGCCGGCGGCCAGTGGCGGGCGGCCGTCGCCCCGCCCGCCCCGCAGGCCCCGCCCCGGCAGGCCCCGCCCCGGCAGGCCCCGCCCCGGCAGGCCCCGCCCCGGCAGGCCCCGCCCCGGCAGGCCCCGCCCCGGCAGGCACGGCCCTGCTGAGCCGCTGCGACCTGCCCGACACCGGCGAGGCGGGCCAGCTGGAGGCGATGGCCAAGGTCGCCGACGACGTGCACGCCAGCTTCGACCTGGCGGCCGGCCCGCTGCTCAAGGCGGTCCTGTTCACCCGCGAGCCCGACGGGCCGTACCTGTTCCTGGCCGCCCACCACCTGGTCATCGACGCCGTCTCGTGGCGGATCCTGCTCGATGACCTGGAGGTCGCCTACGCCCAGATCGCCGACGGCCAGGACGCCGACCTGGGCGCCCCGACCACCTCGTTCCGGGACTGGGCGGTGCGGCTGACCGACCTGGCCGGGTCCGGCCAGCTAGACGGCGAACTGGACCGCTGGGCCGAGATCGCCGCCACCCCGGCCGCCCTCCCCGCCGACCGCCAGCCGGCCCCGCCGAACGAGACACCGGCGAGCCCGGCACGCCCTGGGGCGCGCCGGCGCCGGCCCGCCTGGTCAGCGTGCTGCTCGACCCGGCCGATACCGAGGCGCTGCTGCGCGCCGCGCCGTCCGCCTACCGGACCCGGATCAACGACGTGCTGCTGGCCGCCCTGGCCCGTGCCCTGTGCCAGTGGACCGGCCGCGACCGGGCCTGCATCGACCTGGAGGGCCACGGCCGGGAGGACATCGTGGACGGCGTGGACCTGTCCCGCACCGTGGGCTGGTTCACCACCGTGTACCCGGTGGCCCTGGATGTCCCCGGCGCCGCTGACTCACGCGGGGACGAGGCCGACTGGCGGACGATCATCAAGTCGGTGCGCCGCCAGCTTCGGGCCATCCCCGGCAACGGCATCGGCTACGGCGCGCTGCGCTACCTCGGCCCGCCCGCCGCCCGCGAGCGCCTGGCCGCCGGCCCGGCCCGCAGATCGCGTTCAACTACCTGGGCCAGTTCGATGCCCGCGACCAGGGCGGCGGGCGCCTGTACCGGGGCGCGCACGGTGCCTTCGGCCAGGACCACGACCCGGCCGACCGCGGCCCGCACCTGCTGGAGGTCGTCGGCGCCGTGCAGAACGGCCAGCTGGGCTTCTCCTGGTATTACCAGCCCGACGTGCATGACCAGTCCACCGTCGAGGCGGTGGCCGGCGGCTTCGCGGCGGCACTGCGCGAGATCGCCGCCGACTGCCGCCCAGCCGGCGCATAACCCAGCGCTTTTCAGGAACAACTCCGTGATATCCGACCGAAGGGAAACAGGCCCGTGGATGACGACGCCCGCTACGAGGTACTGCGCAACGACGAGGACCAGTACTCGCTGTGGCCGGCCGGCCATGAGGTGCCGGCGGGCTGGCACCAGGTAGGCAAGGAGGGCAGCCGGGAAGAGTGCTCGGCCTACGTCGACGAGGTATGGACCGACATGCGGCCGCGCAGCCTGCGCGAGCGGATGGACGCCGCCGCCGGCCAGTGACCGGGCCGTGGATCGCGGACGATGTCCGCGCGCCGGTGCCGGCCACCGCGACCTGGCAGCTGTTCTGCTTCGCCCACGCGGGCGGCGGGCCGCTGTTCTTCCGGTCGTGGCGGTCCGCGCTGGCGCCGGACATCGCCGTCCGCCCGGTCCTGCTGCCCGGCCGGGAACGCCGGCTGGCCGAGACGCCGTTCCGCCAGGTGGCGCCGCTGCTGGACCCGCTGTGCGCGGCGCTGGGACCGCACCTGCGCCCCCCGTACGCGTTCTTCGGCCACAGCATGGGCGCGGTCATCGCCTACGAGGCGGCCCGGCGGCTGGCCGCCAGCCCGGCGGGCGGCCCGGCCTGCCTGGTGGTATCCGGCCGCCCGGCGCCGGACCTGGGCCGTGACCGCGGCCTGTCCCGGCTGCCCGACGCCGAGTTCGCCGAGGTGGTCGCCCGGCTGAACGGCACCCCGCCCGAGATCCTGGCCGAGCCCGACCTGCTCAGCATGCTCCTGCCGGTGCTGCGGGCCGACTTCGAGCTAGCCGAGACCTACCGCCCGCTGCCCGGCGCCCGCCTGAACTGCCGGGTGGCCGCCTACCTGGGCGCCGACGACCCGCACGTCAGCCGGTCCGACATGCTGGCCTGGCGGGACGTGACCAGCGGCCAGTTCACCATGCGGGTGTTCCGCGGCGACCATTTCTACCTGCGCGAGGGCCAGGCCGACGTGCTGACCGCCCTGCGCTCCGACCTCGCCCATCAGGAGTAACGGCCCGGCCCCGGCCAGCTCCCTCGCCAGGCCGGGGCCGTGCCGCCGGAAGGTTCCGGCCGCTGATCAGGCGGCGGCGGCCGGGCAGCCGCTGTAGCGGACGGCGCCCAGGTCGGGGAAGCCGGGCAGGCTGGACGTGCTCCGCCTGCCGTTGATCGAGTAGGTGACCTGGAACTGCACGGGAGCCGGACCCGGGCACGCGACCAGGGGCCGGACGACAGCGGTGACCCAGGCAGTCTCGCCCGGGCCGAGCGCGACCGTATCCGGGACAATCGCGTCATTGTCAAGGCCGCAGGGGTCCCAGCGCCAGGACAGCACCCTGAGCAGGCCGGGCACCAGGGCCACCGGCTTGACCGACTCGAGCAGGATCGTCTCCCCGGACTGGTTCCTGACCGGGATGCCGATCTCAAGGTCGCGCCCAGCCTGCACCGAGCAGGTACCCGGATCCTCCGTCACGGCCGGCCCGAAGCCGGTCGAGGCCGGCGGCGCCGTGACGCTGGTCCCCGAGGCCGGACGAGCCGACGCGGCGACGGTGCCTCGTCCCTGGCCGACCGCGTAGCCGGCGGCCAGCCCGATGGCCAGGGTCACGGCCGCCAGGATGCTGGCGCCCCGCGAGGGACGCCAGCCAGGCGAAGGCAGGCGAGGCAGCCGCAGCCGGGTTCCCTGCTCAAGAATGTCCGGCTCGGACGATCCCTCATCCATGCCGCCATTATCACGCCGAAAGCCCTGTTAGCGATCTGCGATGAGGGTGTCCAGGCTGGCGGCGATGCGCTGGCGCAGCCTGGCGGTCTTAGTGTCGCGCTGGCGGGCGCGGGCGGCGGCCTCGGCGGGGTAGGCGGCGGCCAGGAGCTTCGCGCGGTCGGGGCCGAAGGTCCGCTCGTCGCAGAACTGGGTGATCGCGGCAAGCACCCGGGGGGCCTTTCCGGGCCACGCGGGCCGTCCGCACTGGCCGGCATGCCAGCGCGGACGGCCCGCGTCCGGCGTCAGGCGGCCCGGCCTGGCCGGGGGGTGGCGATGTTGATCTCGCCGTAGATTTCCTGGAGGTCGCAGCCGGCTTCGTTGGCGGCGATGACGGCGATGGTGCAGTTGAGTGCCTGGGCGTCGGTCCAGGCTGGTGCCCAGGGGGGCGGGGCGGGCAGCGGCGGGGAGCTGATGGTGCCGCTCGGTGGGCCAGGTGACGCCGTGGTGGTCACGGGCGTGCGCGGCGATGGCGTCCCAGCGCAGCAGCGGGTCGCTGGCCAGGACGTGCCGGTCCGCGTAGTCGTCGTCGGTAGTGGTCACGGTAGGTGGTTCCTTCCGGTCAGGGGCCTGGGGTGGTGCGCGATTCAGCCCGGCTGTATCTGCGGGCCGGGAAGCTTGCGGGCGGATGGCCGGCTTGCGGGCCGGGCCGTGCCTGCCGGGGTGGTGCCCGTGCGCTGGCGTGCCGGGCGGGGCTGGTCACGCGCCGCAAACCGCGAACACGACCTTCCCGCCGCCCCGGGTGCGGTAGGCGCCCCACCGGGAGCTGAGCGCGGCGACCAGGACCAGGCCGCGCCCGCCGGGCTCGTCCCCGCCCGGCGGGTCAGCGGGCATCTGCGGCATCTCATCGCAGGCGTCCCAGACCTCGATCTGGATCCCGCGTGCCCGGCCGGCCAGCCGGAGCCGGACCGGCGGCAGGTCACCGGTACCGGGCCTCCTGGTGCCGTGCGTGACGGCGTTCGTCACTAATTCGCTCACGATCAGTTCGCAGTCCGGCGCGATGGCCGGGATCCCCCACTCGCGCACCACGAACCGCGCATGCAGCCGGGCAGACGGAACGGCGCCGGGGAGCGGGCGCAGGTCCAGCGCGGACAGGCGTAACACGAAATGGGCGGCAGAGCCTGCGGTCACGCTGCTGCCTGAGGTCCGCGCGGTGCGCGCCATGCTGCCGCGCTGCTCAGTGTGCAGGGCAGGCGCGTCTAACTCGGCGCCCAGAGCGCCCAGGTGGGCTAACTGCCCGGCGGGCTCGTGATCCATGGGCAGTGAACATAGGGCCGCATCCGCCGGGCTTGCTCACAGCCTGTGAGTCTTTCCCGTACCTGCTGGTAGAGGGAGCGGGTTAGTGGGGTACCCCCATGCGGGCGGCCATGCCGCGCAGTTCCTTCCCGCCTGCTGTCATGCGTGCCTGATTCAGCAGGTAGGCGACGGCCTCGCGCGCTGGGGCGTAGTTGCGGATGCGCTGGGGAGCAGCGTCCTCGGCGCGGCGCAGCCAGCGGACGGCCTGGGCGCGGGTGCGGGTGTCGCGGGCCAGGCCCCTGCCGATGTCGGCGCGGTAGTCGGCAAGGCGGGACCGGGCCGTGATCTTTGTGCCGTCTACGGCGGCGGCCAGCTCCAGCATGCGGCCGCCGGACTCGCCGCGCTCGACCGCCAGGGCGGTGCGCCACAGGGTCACGTTGGTGGTGCCGAACGACATCCAGTTGTCGGTCATGCTGTCGGGCACGCGGGCAGCGAGGTCCCCGGCCTCCGATAGCCAGCGGTCGGCCTGGGCGGGCTGCTGGAGAACGGCGGAGGCCAGAGCGGCGGACAGGGTGAGCATGCCCAGGACACAGACGGCCTCAGCGTTGCCGGCGGCAGGCTGGAGGCGGCTGGCGGCTGCCTCGGCGAGCTGCCTGGCCCGGGCCCACGACCCCAGGTCGCGGGGGGCGGTGTGGAACCGCAGGAACGCAGCCTTGCCCAGGCCAGTCGGATCGCCGAGGGCATCGGCAGCTTCCCCGGCGCGGAGCGCAGCGATGTGCGCGAGGTCGGCGTACCCCAGGGCACTGGCGGTCCGGGACGCCGCCACGCTGGCATCGATGAGCGCGGCGAGCGCGGCCTTGCGGTCGGCCTCGTCGTCGGGGGCGGCGGCGCGGGTATAGAGCTCGTCGATGACGCCCGGCAACTGCTCGCCGATGGTCACGTAGTCGCAGCTGCGGAACAGTTCCCCGGCAACCCGGACCGCAGCGGCCAGCACGGCCGCGGGGCGGCTGCGGTCGGCGACGGGGTCAGTCAGGGTGCTGTTGAGCAGCGCCGCGCGCAGACGGGGGATGCCGGAATAGGGATCGGCCTGCTGGTGGTCGGCAGACAGGTGCGGACCGCCGGTGAGGTCAGTCTCTGAAATGCCTAAGGCGGCGGCGACGGCGGCGATCTGGGAGCGCCGGTCCAGGGGCCGCTGCCCGTTCTCGATCATGGAGATCAGGGTGGGAGCGATGCCGGAGAGTCCGCCGAGCTGGGCCTGGGTCATGCCGCGCCAGCGGCGCAGCGCGCGCAACCGTGCTCCGATGGTGTCCTGGTCCACGGCGGGCTCCTTCCGGGTGGCGTCCCCAGCGTAGCCGTCCGTGGCCGGGAGGCCGACGGCGAACCGTATGGTCCGGCGGCGGGAGCGGGGTCGTGACCTCGGCCCGGCGCTGACCTTCACGCCCGAGGCGTGGCACGCGTTCCTGGGCGCGTGCGCGACGGGTGTTGTAACTGCGGGCGCCTGCCAGCCTGGCGGCCCACCACCCCGCCCGTCACGCGTGCCGGATGCAGAAGATTTCGCGACGGGTCTGCCCACAAGGGCCTCGTGGTTATCCACATGCTAACCGCCTGCCTGGCCGGGACGGCCATACGGAGCATGCACAAGGCATCATGCTCTGGGTCCGGGATATGCACAACTGACGCGAGCTTACGCACATGGCGATGCACAGGGCGATGCCGGTACCTTAGCTTTCCGCGTCACCTGCAGTTCCGCAGAAATGGCGGCCATCAGCGTTCCGCCATCCGGCGCCCAATCCGAAGCATTGCTCTGTCCCCTACCGTAGGGAGCGGCATGGACATCCGGGCAGGACAGAAGCTGGCCTGGGAGAACAAGGTGGCGAAAGGGTTCAATACCACCGATGTGCCACTTGAATTCTGCCTCCTCCAGGGCGAGGTAGCGGAAGCCTTCGACGCATGGCGGAAAAGCCGCGACAGCCTGGGCGAGGAGCTCGCTGACGTGGCGATCTACCTCATGGGCCTGGCCGCCATGACCGGCGTTGAGCTGCAGGACGAGATCGCGGCGAAGATAGATAAGAACTCTTATCGAAGCTACCGGCGACTCGCGAATGGCGCCCTGGTTAAGGACAGCGACAGGCCGGGCCAGTAGCCGCTGTTCACGCCAGCTGGTGTCTCGCCTTCGAGCGGGTGGGTCAGGGAGATGGCACGGTGGTATCGGCGGTGATGACAGGCGCGGCGCCGCCGAGGAGCGCGAACGCCTGGTAGTAAGCCCTGACGATGGCATCGACACGGGATGGATCCGGGTCCGGTCCGCCTCGCGCCCGCAATCGGGCGGTGATGGCCTGCGGCTGGCCGGTGAGATGCACAAGCACGCCATCGCGTCCGGCGACCTGCCTGGCCAGGGCAACGGCATCCTGAGCCGTCAGGCGAGACCGGCCGTGATCGAGCGGCCCGTAGACTAGCTCGCTGATAAAGCTCCGGTCCAGGACGAGCTTTCCCGCGACGGTAAGTATCGCCTGGTAGCGCCCCGGAAGGTTCGTGCCGTCCGGAGTTCGGCCGCAGTGAACAGAGTCATAGCCATAACGGTCGGCCAGCGCCGCTGCTAGGGTCGACTTTCCCGTCCCGTCGCAGCCTTCCAGGACGATGACCTCGTACCGCGCAATCGATGCGATCAGCGGCTCGCTCATACAAGGCTGTCCATGGCCACCGTGAACTCGGCGACGCCCGAGAAGCGCGCGGTGACCGCATACTGGATCATCAGATTGCGCCAGTTCGGCTCGCGCCCGTGGGCGAGGCTGTGCCAGGTTCCCGTGTAGGCAGCCAGTACCGGTCGGCCGGCTGCCGCGCAGGCGCCGGTGATCAGGGCAGCTCCCGGCGGAGTCTCCGGGCCGCGGGCGTCGACTACGGCTAGTCTCGCGGCGGTGGCGGCCGCCCAGTCGGCCTGGGCGGCCTGGCGCGTGTCCATGCCCGCCAGGAACCGCTGAGCGACATGCACGGTCCAGCCTCGCGTGCGCAGCTCCTGTGCGACAGCAGTCCACATGTCATCGGCGATGTACGGCGAAGGCTCGATGAAGGCAAGCTGCTTGTCCGCCGGGGCGGCGCAGGCCGCCGGGCGCTCCGCCGCTACCGCCTGGAGCAGTGCGGTGGACGCCTGCGCCGCAGCAGTCTGGATCGGGCTCAGGTTCTGAGCCAGGAACGCCCGGAATCTGTTGCCTCCCGCGCGATCATGGGGACGGCCGAGGCGATGCGGCCGCACGACGGTAGTTGCAATGATCTCCAGCAGCGGCTCGGCGAAGACGAAGCCCGGGCCGCCCGGTTCGGCTGCGAACGTCTGGAAGTCTGTGCTGACCAGAACGATCGGCACGCCCAGGGCGGCGGCGAAGCCGGCTTCCATGCAGACCCCGTCGTCCAGGCCCGGCCCGTGCAGCACGGCGATCATGCCGGTGACCTGCCGCAGCCGTGCGCAGTCCAGATCGAACAGAACCCGGCCCTTGCAGCCAGAGACGAGGTTCTCCTCGTCCGTGTCGCAGAACGGCAGGAACACGCTGTCCGGTCCGGCAGCCTCGGCGAGGCGGCTCGCGATATACGCGCCGACGGCCCGGTCATGAGCGGCGAACAGCCGGTGCGCCACGTAGAACAACCCCATTGTCACGCGCCGAGGCCGCGGATGCCGAGCCCAAGCCCGGCCACAGCGCGGGAAGCTGCGCTGACGGCTTCATGTAACGCCGCTGCACTACCCAGGCCGCGAGCGGAGGCGGCCAGAAAGGTTCCCGCCAGGGTATCGCCGGCTCCGGTAACGTCGATGACCCTGGTCGAGGGCGGCACGACTGATGCGACCGGCTGCCCGCGGTGCAGGACCGCAGCCGGGCGAGGGCCGTCGGAAATCACGATGGTTTGCAGGTCACCTGGATCGATGGCGCGGGCCAGGATGGCGAACTCGACCGCGTTGACGAATACGATGCCGGCCATCGTCAGCAGTCCGCCTGCGGCCGGCATGAGGGCGCGGGCGCTGGCCACGTGGAAATCGACGCTGAACGGCACGCGCCGGGCTGCCAGGAAGCCTAGGACGACAGGCACGTCAAGCGGCAGCCGACAGCACACATGGCAGGCCGGATGCATGCCCATCGTGCTGAGAGCGTGGCTGGTCAGGGCGGTGGCAACGCCGAATGACGCCTGGGTGTCCGCGACGTGGCCGTCCTCGTCATAGGCCAGGCGGAATGAGCACGATTCGCCAGACATCACTTTGACCGAGCGCATATCCAGGCCGCTCAAGCGCGGCTCGCTGACGATCCAATTCAGGTCGGTGCCGATCACGGACACCGGAGCCGTCGGGAGCCCGGCGCGCTCCGCCGCCAGCGCTATATATAAGGCAGCACCGCCGAGCAGCTCGAAGCGGCTGCCGCCGGGATAGACCGCAGAGTCGCGGGAGATGTTCCCGATGACGGCGACTGACATCACGGCTCCCCCCGCTACAGGGCGTCGCAGTCGCAGTCGAGGAAGCGCCCGCAAGCTGGCGTACGCGGGCATAGCCTCGGCCCTGGGCGGTTGAGGTACAGCCGCTTGAAGTAGATAAGGATCAGGTGAACGAGCCACGTCGGGTCTGTGTCCAGGGGGATGCTTACCTGATAGCCGAGCTGGGCGGCTAGATCTTTGTACTGGCGGCTTCTAGCCGCGGTGCCGGCCTGCAGCAGGTGCCGGAACCGTTCGCTCGCTTCCGGGCCTGGGCTGAGGCGGATGCCGAGGAATGGCGCGAGCCTGCTGACCATGCCGGAGTCCACTGGGACGACGCCGCAATGGTAGCCGCGCGCGTATAGCGTCGCGCACTGCGCGACTTTGTAGCCGGCGCCGTAGACGCCGGACGCGAGCAGGGGGATGAGGTCCTCTGGCGGCGTGCAGGTCAGGTCGGTACCTGCCGCCGCGGCATGGCCGAGAAACTGGGCAAGGGAGCGGAGGTAGCTGACCCTGGACTCAGACAGGCCCAGAGGCCGGACCAGGGCCGCGAGCCCATCGTCATCAAGGGCCGTCAGGCCGCTCCAGCCGCGGGCGTCGGCGCAGGAGACGACGTCGGCATACGTGCTGATCATGGAGTAGGACACGCGGGTGCTCCATCCGGCGACGGTCATGCGCACCCGCCAGTCCGCGACGGACAGCGGCCACCACCGGTTGTCGTCATGGTTAGATTCCACGGCGGCCTGCACGTCCGGCTGCCGGGCGGCACAGGCGACCAGGGCGTAGATGCGGTCGGCAAGCTCGGGTGCCAGAGCGGTCGGCATCATGTCTCCTTCATGCCCTGCGCGTGCAACGCGACGGCCAGGTTCGAGGACAGGACGGCCTTGCCGAGGTCCCGTTCCATATCGTGGATGAAGTCAAGCGTCGGCCATCCCGTACACGACAAGACGACCGCCTCTGCTGCTGCCATCGCAGCATGGCTGACGTTCATGATCAAATGCTTGAATTCCGCGCGGGTCACCCTGTCGTATCCGTCTTCAGCGCCCAGGCTCGCGCATCCGGTGACGGTGATGCCGGAGCGGCGAAGCATCTGTGCCTCAGCGTCGGTCACCGTCGCTGGATAGGGCGTGAGCAGCATGACGCGCGTGATGCCCAGTCTCGCGAGCGCGGCTGTTATCGCGTCAAACGCTGTCACCAGAGTGACACTCGCCCGCCGCTGAGCGTCCTTGGCGACATCCGGGTACATGAATGCCGCTGATGTGCATGCCAGGTACACGCAGCGCAGGGGCAGCGCCGAGAGCTGCGTGAGCGCGGCTGGCACCGCGTCGAGCAGCCCGCCCAGGAATCGCTCGTCGAGCCGGGTGGTGCCGGAAGCAGGAACGAGGCGGGCGTAATGCCAGGTAACCGACCTGCCGGCTATGAGGGGCAGTTCGGCTTCCACCACCGTATTGGCCCACGGGACCAGCACCCCGGCATGGACCGGCGGCCCATCACCCCTGCGGTTCATGCCGCCGTATCGGTCGCGCTGGGCCTGGCGCCGTACAGATACCGGGGCTGATGGCCGGTGACGACCAGGTCAGCCTCCTCGAAAAGGACCCGGGTGGTGCCAGGTTCGACAACCTGAATCGGATAGGACCCCAGCCGCCGGTGCCAGGTGCCGCGGCCGGTAACGAAGAACGAGTGCAGGCCGGTGATCGTCATGCCAGCCGGGTAGACCCGCTGCTTCATCGGCTGGTCGAATACGTAGGAGATATCGTCTTTCCAGGTGGCGAAGTGCTCAGCCGACGGCGGCGACATGGCCGGATCCCGCCTGGAGAGCGCCGTGCCAGGGTAGGCACGAGCCTGGCGGATATTGATGCGATGGCACAGGTAGCCGGCGTCGAGAATGCGCACGAGCCAGCACAGGTTCTCGTAGTGGGTTCGATGAGTCTCACGAGGCAGTCCGTAGACAATATTCAGGCCAGGCAGGAGGACCGGCAGCCCGTGCGGCCCGGCACGCGGCGCCTGCCTCGTTAATGTTGGCGACGGCGCGCAGCAAGATCTCCGGAGTGCAGGTGAGCAAATTCGCGTCGATCACTGCGGGGTCAAAGCTCTCAATCCCCATCGGGGCGCAGTTGCCCTCAGTGCAGTACCGGGCGACGAGCCGAGCTATTCTCGCGCCCGCAGGGGATGCCACAGCCAGCGGATCGGCGTTGTCGATATGCAGCACCTCAAGCTCCGGGCATCGATCCCTGATGCCGGCCAGCATCCGCTCGATCGCATCTGCATCGCGGTGCAGATACGAAAAGAAGCACGTCTGCTGGCCAAGCCGGAAGTGCCGTACCCCGGCCGCGTACAGATCTGCGATCTCGGCTACCACGTCCGACGGGTCACGGAAGCGGACCAGCGGGCTCTTGACCGGCTCGTTGCAGAACGAGCAGAACCTGCGCCGTGTGCATCCCCGGTACAGCTCGATCTCGGCCACCGGCCGCCAGCCAAGTTCAGCGGTCAGGTCCGTGTAGGAGCTGCGCTCGGCTGCCAGGAGCTCATATGCGGCCGGGGCGCGGCTGCCAGCCAGCAGGTCTTGCGAGGTGACGGTGTGAGTATGCAGCGAGTCAATTCGCTCGCCCAGCAGGCCGGGATCGGCTAATACTTGGACTGCCAGGGGCCCGACGAGCACCCGTTTCCCGTGCCCCAGGGCAAGTACCTGGCTGACCTCGTCCAGGGACCCGTTGCGGGCCTGCAGGTGCACCGACGGCACGGCGTCACCCGCGATGATGACCAGCACCGCCGCATCTGCGATGATCTTCAGTGCGCGTTCCCGGCTGGCCGTGGCCGAGTAGGTGAGCTGATCCGACAGCGGGGCGGCCACATACGGGCGTCCGCCATTCTGGCACCAGCGGACATCATCGATGGTCAGGTAATGCCTATCGTGGTCTGGATAGGCGCGTCGCAGTGCGCTGAAGGCGGCACGGGCATATGTAGACAGGTAAGGCGGCACCCCGAGCCCGCTGGGCTCCACGGTGTAACAATCGACAATCGCCGCAGTGCGCTTCGGTCGCTGCATGACCATGTGATCGACGGCGGACATGCTGGAGCCCTTCTCTGGAATGGCCGCGATCTGGCGCATAGGCGGATACTGCATGTCGCGAGTTCATTTATCGTCCATCAGTAATGACAGTCTGTCTACCAGTTGGTGACCTTTTCCGCGTTCTCGTCGCGCCCGGAACCGCCCACGCGGCGGCCTCGGAGCTGACTGCGCCTTCGGCGCGGCCTGCGTTGCCATGCAAAAGGACCGCCCGCACTGGCCAGCACCAATGCGGACGACCCGGCTTTGAAGGAGATCAGGCGGCCTGGGCCGCCTGGGGGTGGCGAGGTTGACCTCGTCGAAGATGGCCTGCAGGTCGCAGTCGGCAGCGTTGGCGGCGAGGACAGCGATGGTGCAGTTCAGGCCCTCGGCGTCGGTCCAGGCCGGGACCCAGGCGGCCGGGGGCAGCTTGGCGCAGCTGATGGTGCCCTCCACCGGGCTGTACCCACAGTCAACCGGGACGATGGCGTCGAAGGCGCCGACGATGGCCCTGATGACGGCCCTGTCGGTGGGCCAGGTGACGCCGTGATGGTCGCGGGCGTGGGCGGCGATGGCGTCCCAGCGCAGCAGCGGGTCGCTGGCCAGGATGTGCCGGGCCGGGACGTCGGCGGTGGCAGCGGTGGTCACGGGATGGTCCTCTCTGTTCGGGACTTCTGGGTGACGCGCGAGCCGCCGGGGGTGGTGCCCGAGCCTTATCGCGGGAGATCACCAGCCGATCACTGCCCATACGACCTTCCCGCCGCCCTTTGCGCGGTAGGCACCCCACCGGGAGCTGAGGTCGTCGCCGCAGTCGGCCACGGCGGCCGGCAGGCTGCCGGTCATCGCGTGCTCGATCAGGCGCAGGTGGTTGCGGTGCTTGCGCCGCCCTGCCCGGGGCCCTGGCCAGCCCTGCAGGGCGTCAAGGCAGCGCCGCAGCCCCTTCCTGACCATGATCGTGACCGATTACCCGTGCCGCAGACGGGCAATCGGTCACGATCATGCAGGCAGCAGCGCCGCGCCGGGCTGCGCCCGCAGGGAAGCTCGCCCCGGGACGGCAGACCAGGCCCGGCCGCACCGCAGGCAGCTCCCGGAACAGGCCCGGGGCGTGCCTCATAAGTCGCGGCGGAGCCGCTCGCTGATCGCGGCGATGCACGCGCCAGCACCCCGCCGCCGCGGGACCATACGGCACGCATGCAGGCCGGCCCGGTCATGATGGCGTGTGCCCACTCGGCGCGGGACCGGGCTATACCTCCAGGTCGGAAGGCGAAAGCCTGCGAGATCATGACATGCCCGTGACCGTGAAGTCCCGCCATTAGGCCGGGCTGGATCAGTAGACCGGGCTGGCGCCGAGGATCAGCCGGGCCGGGTCGCGGTGCGCGGCGGCCGGGGTCGAGCCGGACGTGGTAGCTGTGCTGCCAGTGCTTGCCGGTCAGGACGAACTCCCCGGCGCCGGGGAGGGCGGCGATGCCGTTCATGATGGCCTGCGGGTCGCTCCGGTGCCGCTCGGCCGCCTTGCGGGCGTCGGCGATCTCGGTTACCTGGCCGGTGCCCAGGTCGATGCCGGCCAGGAACGGCCGGCCCAGCACGTTGGCCCAGACCAGGCCGCCCGACCAGGCCAGGTCGTTCAGGCCGGGGACCCGCTGCCCGGCGCACCGGACCGGCACCGTCTCCAGCGGGGCCAGGGTGGCCGGGTCGCGGCGGACCAGCTCGCTGGTGCCGTCGCTGGTCACGACGCAGTCCCCGGCGTGGCAGATGCCCCAGCCCTCGCGGTTGTAGGGGACCGTCTCCAGCAGCGCCAGCGGGGCCGGCTGCCAGCGCAGGGCGACCCGCTCCAGCCAGGTCAGCTGCCAGATGATGTCGCCGGCCCGGCAGATGCCCTCGGCGAAAAGCTCCGGCGGGACCGGCGCGCACTCCTCCTCGCGGTCGGCACCGAGCCGGTACCGGCGCAGCGCCGACTCCCCGTACAGCCCGGTGCTCTCCCAGACCATCCCGTCATCGACGATCAGGCCCTGGGTGAACCCCCGGGACGGATGCGGCAGCCGGGCCAGCACCCTGGCCCGGCGCAGCGCCGGCCCGGCAGGAGACTCCACGGCGCGTACCTCCGAGCAGCAGTCCAGGCCGAGAGCCGGGCCCGCCAGGCGATGATCGCCCGGACGAACCGGCCGTTCCGAGTATCCCCCGTCGGCCAGGCCGGCGCGGCGCTCGAACACGTTGCGGGCGCCGAAGTCGCCCGTCAGCGCCCAGGACCAGCCGGCCGCGGCGAAGTAGGCGGGCAGCATCAGCAGGCCGCCGCAGCAGGCGTACTGGGTGGCGTGCCGGGCCTCGTGGGCCAGCAGCCGGCCGTCCCGGGCGGCGGCCAGGTCGGCCGCGTCCATCCGGGTGAGGACCACGTTCCCGACGGTGAACGCCGGGGCGTCGGGCAGCGGCAGCCGGTACCGGTCGCCGATCAGCAGCCCGTCCCGGCCGCGCCGCAGCCGGGCCCGGCCCGCCGCCGCCACCAGGATCCCGGCCGCGGTCGACCCGTTGACCAGGTTGACCGCGAGCCGGGCCCGGCGGGCGGCGGCACGCATGCGGTCAGGACCCGGCCAGCTGGTCGGGCTCGGCCGTGATCGCGGGGGCGGTGTCGGCGGACGCGACCTCGACCGGCTGCGGCATCCACAGCGGCTTGACGGTCACGCGGGAGCGAGTCGGGCACCGGCCCGTGCTCGCGGTGCGCGGTCGCCGCGCCCTGGTGGTAGTCCTCCAGCGCCGTCAGCAGCTCCGGGTCGGCGTATACCTGGCCGTCCACCAGCGGGCCCGGCTGGCGCTCGAGCACGGCGACCACGTCGTCGCCGCTGAGCGTCTTGTGCGTCTCCAGGGCGTGGGCCAGGCACAGCACGTCGGCGCGGTGCGCGGTCAGGATGTCCTCGGCCTGCTGGAGCAGCTCGTGCAGCCGGTCCTCGATCCGGTCGGCCAGGGCGCGCCGCAGGTCCGCGTCGGGGTCCTGGCCCTTCTTGTTCCGCCCGGCCGAGCCGCCGCCCGGCGCGCCGACCTCCAGCCGCTTGGCGGTGGAGTAAGAGGACACCGTGGAGCCCATGCCCCAGTAGCCCTCCATGTACGACGCCACGGTGGTGGCCGACTCCAGGTCCCCCGACACGCCGGAGGAGCTGTCCTGGCCGAAGAACATCCGCTCGCCGGCCAGCGACGCCAGCGACACCAGGATGTCGGACTCGTACTCGCTGCGCCAGCGGGTGAACTGGTCCTCGGGCCGGATGCTGGCCACCATCCCGAGGTAGTCGCCGCCCTTCTCGATCGTGGCGATGTCGATGTCCATGTGATGCCGGGTGCGGTAGGCGACCAGCGCGTGGCACGCCTCGTGCACCGCGACGGCGTGCCGCTCGCGGCTGATGTACTCCACGTCCTCGGGCGGCCCGAGCTCCTTGAGCTGCTTGGCCCGGATGATGTCCTTCCAGGTGATGACGTCCCGGCCGTTCCGGAGGGCGGTGATGAGCGCCTCGTTGACCAGGTCCTTGATCGTCGCGCCGGTGGCGTACGGCGTGATCGTGGCCAGCTTGTCGACCTGCTCGGCGGTCAGCTCATGCGGGACCTTGGCCAGGTAACCCTGGTAGGTGCGGACCCGGCCCGCCTTGGTCGGGTAGCCCACCTTGTAGATCCGGTCGATGCGGCCGGGCCGCAGCATGGCCTCGTCCAGCGCCTCGGGCAGGTTGGTGGCCATCATGACGAGGATCCGGTACTTGGGCGGCGGCTTGGGCCGCACGCCGAAGATCCGGCGGATATGGCGGTTGACGAAGCCGCGCGGCTTCTTCAGCCCGGACAGCTCGGTGAGCAGCGCCTCCAGCGTGCCCATGCCGCCGCCGCCCATGCCCATGCCCATCATCTGCTTGTTCCGGCGGGTGTCCGGCTCGGCCTCGGTGTCCAGAGCGCCCGTGTCCAGCGCCCGGCGGGCCAGCCGCCACTGCACGTCGCCGGACAGGTACGAGAAGCCGTGACAGCCGCTCTGCTCGGGCGGGCTGAACCGCGGGAAGTTCGGGCCCTGCTGGGCCAGCGCCCCGCGCCGTCCCAGCGAGTC
This sequence comes from uncultured Actinomycetota bacterium, assembly GCA_963731085.1. Taxonomy (GTDB): domain Bacteria; phylum Actinomycetota; class Actinomycetes; order Streptosporangiales; family Streptosporangiaceae; genus DASUBV01. Next base: position 67,722 of record CAVSUF010000009.1, on the reverse strand, counting down.
CGCCTCGTCGAAGAAGACGATCACGCCGCCGTACCGCAGGGCCAGCCGGCGCAGCTTGCGGAAGAGCCCCTTGACCTTCAGGATGCCGATGCCCATGAACATGTTGATGAACGCGCCGGGGTCGACGAACACGTACGGCTTGCCGGTCTCCCCGGCCACCGCCTCGGCCATCAGCGTCTTGCCGGTGCCGGGCGGGCCCCACAGCAGGATGCCGCCGGGCACGTAGCCGCCGTGCTGCTCGATCACCTCCGGGTCCTCCAGGAAGACGATGTTCTCCTTGACCCGCTCCAGCACGTGGTCCTGGCCCCAGACGTCGGAGAACCGGGTCTTGACGTCATCGGGGAAGTACACGTCCACGCCGCCGCGGGACAGGAACCAGAACAGCGCGCCGAACTGGATGACCACGAACAGGACGGCCGTCACGATCTGCAGGAAGTCCGGCAGCAGGTGCCAGATGTAGATGGGCAGCATGAACAGCGCGATGATCGGGCTCTGGTCCTTGACCTTCCCGACCACCAGGGCCAGCACGGCGATCCAGAACAGCCAGCAGCTCATCCGCCACAGCCGGAACCGGGTCCAGTCCGACAGCCGGCGGTGGGTCAGCCGCTCCCACCCGCCGAACACGCGCTTGAGCCAGAACTGGTTGTAGCCGCCCCAGAACTCGCTGACCAGGAAGTGGACCTGCCGGAGCAGTTCCAGGCCGGCCAGTACCAGCACGACCAGGTTCGGCGTCGAGCGCATCGCGTGCAGGACGCCCTGGCCGAAGCCCTCCTCGCCGCCGGAGTGGGCCATGGACGACCAGACCAGGATGAGCCAGGCCAGCACCAGCAGGAAGAGGATCTTGATCCGGTCCCAGAGGCCCAGCCGCTTGCGGGTCCTCCGGTCCTCGTCCCGGGGGCGGCCGCCCCCGGGCGGCGGCAGGCCGCCCGTCCCGTTCGGGGAGTTCGCCGGGGCCATTGTCATCAGGGGCTCCTGACTATAAAGGAATCCATGACCGTGTTGATGGCGGCCTTATTGCTCTGGTAGCAGCGTCGACGTGCAGTGCACCACCAGCAGGTAGACCTCGGTGGCGTCGGCGTTGGTCATGGCGATCTGGTCGAACGTCACGACCGTGCCGCCGGGGTAGGTGTAGTCGAAGGTCTCGCGGACCCCGTGGATGCCCTGGCCCGGCGTGAGGGTGCTGTCGTGCAGCAGCTTGAAGCCGGTCAGCGGGAAGCCGTTGCTGGCCGCCGTCTGCCGGGTCGTCGCGGTCACCGGCAGGAAGATGTCGCGCAGCAGGTTGTAGGACAGCATGTTGGACGTGCTCGCGTTGAGCTGGCTGACCGAGGCGTACACGAACGGCTGGCCCGGCACCACGCCGAGCAGGTGGCTGGCTGTCGGGCTGCCGCTGGCGTCGAAGCCCGCCGTCCAGAAGCCGCCCCTGGGGCTGCCGTTGCCGGTGAGCGCCTTCAGCAGCGCGGCGCTCTTGATCGGGGACCAGTTGTAGGGCACCTTGAAGTACGTGTTCTGGCTGGTGTTGCCCACGTAGGTGTACTGCGGCGCGGCACAGCCGGCCAGGGCCATGAGGAGAGCCAGCACCGCGCCCGCCAGCGCCGGCGCCCAGGGGCGGCGGACCCATTTCATCCGAAAGCTCCCTCTAACCGGGAGGCTGGCAGCCCCCGTCCCGCGATGGCCGTAATGGGAGTATCGCTCGCCGGCCGCCCGCTGGATAGTCGTCATGCCAAACGCCACATGCTCTTAACCTGGCGAAGCCGACGATCCCGGACCCGCCCGGGGAAGCGATGGCGGTGGCGCTCAGCCTGCTGCCGGGCCAGCCAGGGGGGGCCGGGCCGCCGGGGCGGCGACCATGAACGCCTGGGCGCCCAGCACCCGCCAGGCGATCGGCAGCCGCAGGTACAGCCGGACCAGCCAGGGCGAGCTGGGCAGCCGGCTCTGGGTGGAGTAGGGCAGGAACCGGGGCACGCACTTAGTCACCCCGAAGCCGGTGGCGGCCAGCGCCTCGGTCAGCGCCCGGTCATCGACCGGCGTGATGTGGTCGAAGAACATCCAGTAGTCGCGCGCGCAGTAGCGGACGTTGGGCTGCAGGATCAGCAGCCGCCCGGACGGCTTCAGCACCCGCCGGGCCTCGGTCAGCGTGGACAGGATCACGTCGCGGGTCAGGTGCTCGAACACGTTGCTGACGAACACCACGTCGACCGACTCATCCTTGACCGGCTCCAGCCGGTCAACCGGGCCGATGCAGGTCTCGACGTCGGCAGCCGCGTACCGGCTCACGTCCGGGTTGAGGTCGACCGCGATGCGCCGGGCGGCCCGGATGTTGTTGATGAACTCGCAGTGCCCGGCGCCGAGGTCCACGACCGTGTCGCCGGCCTGCACCCAGGCCTGGAAGAAGTCGCGGCACAGCACCTGCCACAGGTCCTGGCGGGCGGCGGACTCCCGGCCGAACCGGTTCTCATACAGCGTCTGCAGCCTGTCCGGCTCGAGCTCCATCGTCACAACGTACCGGACATAGCACACCGAGCAGGTCATAGCCGGGTAACCCGGCCGGTGCCCGGCCCCGGTCGCGTTGTCCTGTCCGGCGGCATGGCCGTTTTTGATTATTAACGGATCAGCTTGTAAGTCCATGCAGTTCCGACGCGGTTTCGAGGCAGTTTCCCAATCCGCAGCTTCCCGTGCAATTGCATGGCGGATCCTTGACTACTGAGTCAAGTCGGTCGCACTTATCCGGTATGGCATCCGATGGGCGCATCGGTCGGCCGCGCCCGGCCGCCCTAATCTGTTGACCTGCCGGGCTGGCCGTGATACCCCCGTCTGTTCCGGCAAAGCCCGCAGGTCCGGCGGGTGGCCGGCCGGATGCGGGTCATGGCTTTAGGTGGCGTTTGCATTGCGGCTTGGGTATGGTTACCCCCAATGACGTCCGTTTGCGGCTTCCGGGGCGATAGCCCCGGTCCGCAGTCGTTCATCTGCGCTGTCACGACATTGTGCTGGAGGGTTGCCGCGCCTTTCCCCGCGCGTTAACCACATCCCGCTCGACGCACTACGGCCACGCCGCCTGCCCTCCCATCAGGACCACAGAATGTCAGCAGACGAACCCGCTCTCGCCATGCCCGCATCCGGCCCCGCCGCCATGGACGCTGCCGCCGGGTATGACTACGTCGTTGTCGGGGGCGGGTCGGCCGGATGCGTGGTGGCGGCCCGGCTGAGCGAGGACCCGGCCGCCCGGGTGCTGCTGCTGGAGGCCGGGAGCACGGCCCGGACCCGGGCCATGACCGTGCCGAATGCCTGGCCGGAGAACGTCGGGTCGGCCGCTGACTGGTCTGACATCACGACCAGCCAGGCCAGCGCCGGCCCGCTGTCCATCCCCCGGGGCCGGGCGCTGGGCGGGTCGGGCGCCATCAACGCCATGGCCCACGTCCGCGCCCACCGGGCGGTCTACGACGGCTGGGCCGCGGCCGGGGCGGTCGGCTGGGACTTCGAGAGCCTGCTGCCCTACCTGAAGCGGGCCGAGCGCGCCGAGGGCCGGGACCCCGGCCTGCGCGGCACCGCCGGGCCGGTGAGGGTCGGCCCGGCGGCCTGCCCGCACCCGGTGGCGGAGGCGTTCGTCGCCGCCCTGGGCGAGATCGGCTGCCCGCTGACCCCCGACCTGAGCGGGCTGGTTCAGGAGGGGGCGGCCTGGGTCGACCTGGCCATCGCCGACGGCGAGCGGGTCAGTTCGGCCGACGCCTACCTGCGCCCGGTGCTGTCCCGTCCCAACCTGGACGTCGCCGGCGGCTGCCGGGTGACCGGGCTGCTGGTGCGCGGCGGCCGCTGCGAGGGCGTGAGCTACCAGCAGGACGGCACGCCCGCGCTGGTCAGGGCATCAGCCGAGGTCATCCTCTGCGCGGGGGCGATCGGCTCCCCGCACCTGCTGCTGCTGTCCGGCATCGGGCCGGCCGGACCGCTGCGGAGCCTCGGCATCGAGCCCGCCATCGACCTGCCCGGGGTCGGCCAGCACCTGCAGGACCACCCGGTGGTCATGATCTCCTACACGGCAGCCGGGGACGTGCCGGTCAGCGGCTACAACCACGGCGAGGCGTACGCCGCGGTGCGCAGCGGCCTGCCCGGCGCCGGGCCCGGCGCCATCCCGGACCTGCACCTGTTCCCGATCCTGCTCCCGGTCGCGCCAGCCGGCTGCCCGCCGCCGCGGGCCGGCTACGCCCTGAACGCCTCGGTCATCGCCCCGGACAGCGCTGGCTCGGTCGCGCTGGCCACCGCCGACCCGCTGGCCGCGCCGCTGATCGACCCCGGCTTCCTGCGCGCCGGGCGGGACGTGGACCGGCTGGTGGCCGGCCTGGGCCTGCTCCGCGAGGCCGCGGCCCGGGGCGCGCTGGCGGCGTCGCGGCCGGCCGAGACCTGGCCCGGCCCGGACGTGACCGGCGAGGCCGGGCTGCGGGACTACATCCGGCACCGGGTCGGGAGCTACTACCACCCCGTCGGCACCTGCCGGATGGGGACGGACGACGTCGCGGTCGTGGACCCGGCGCTGCGGGTCCGGGGGGTGAGCGGGCTGCGGGTAGCCGACGCGTCGGTCATGCCCGAGATCACCAACGCCCACCCGAACGCCACGGTGCTGGCCATTGCCGAGCGGGCGGCCGAGCTGATGACCGCAGGACGCTGACTACCACAGGACGCTGGACCACCACAGGACAACGTGAGCAGGGATCCACCCGGAAAGGCGGGCGAGACCATGACTGAAACCGTTGCTCAGAATGAGCAGCTGCGCCGGTACGTCGAGAACCACCACATTGACATGATCCCGGCCGCGGCGCGGCACGGGAAACCGTGGCACCAGTTCGCCTTCTGGTGGGGCGGCAACGTCAACGTGTTCAACGTCGTTCTCGGGGCCTTCGTGGTCGGCTTCGGGCTGACCTTCTGGTGGGCGCTCATCGCGATCGGGGCCGGCACCTTAATCGGTGCCGCCCTTATCGCCCTGCACGCCACCCAGGGACCCAAGCTGGGCGTGCCGCAGACCATCCAGAGCCGGGCCCAGTTCGGCTTCTACGGGTCGGCATTCCTGTTCCCGGCGGTCCTCCTGCTGAATGTCGGCTTCATCGCCGGCCAGCTGGTTATCCAGGCCCAGGCCATGACGGGCGTGATCGGCTCGATCAGCATCCCGGCCTGGATCCTGATCCTCACCGTCCCGGCCGTGATCATCGGCATCTTCGGGTACCGCTGGATTCACCGGGTGATGCAGGCCACCGCCGTCGTGGTGGGCGTATCGCTGGTCATCATGTTCATCCAGGGCCTGCGCTACGGGTCGCTGTCGCCCGCCGAGCTGAGCTTCTCGGCCCGGCCCTCCGTCGGCCTGTTCCTGGCCGGCACCGCGCTGCTGGTCATCGACCTGCTGACGTTCGGCCCGTTCGTGTCCGACTACACCCGCTACCTGCCCGCCGAGACCAACGGGAAGCGGCTGTTCTGGGCCATCTACTCGGGCAACGTGCTGGCCACCTTCGTCTCGGCCGCCATCGGCGCCTACCTGGCCGCGCTGCTGCCCAAGGTGGTGGCCTCGCCCACGGAGGGCCCGGTGGTCGCCATCGGCCGGGTCTCCGGGTCGTGGGCGCTGGTGATCATGGCTATCAGCCTCATCAACGCGGGCACGTTCAACGCCTACACCGGGGCCTTCCAGGTCCTGGCGTTCGGCAACATGTTCCGCCGCTTCAAGTCGGTGTCGGTCATGCTCCGCCTGGTGCCCTTCCTGATCGTGATGGCGATCGGCGTCGTGGTCGCGTTGCTCGGATACAAGTCCTTCGTCAATAACCTGACCAACTTCCTGGATGTCCTGCTGCTGATCTTCATCCCGTGGTCGGCGGTCAACCTGGCTGATTACTTCGTGGTCCGCCGCGCCCGCTACGACGTGGGAGCGTTCTTCAGCCCCCGCGGCGTCTACGGCCGGGTCGCCTGGCGCGGGCTGCTGGCCTACGCGCTCGGCCTGGCCTGCGAGTGGCCGTTCGTGTCGCAGACCGACTACGTCGGCCCGCTGGTCAAGCATCTCGGCGGCGCGGACATCTCCTGGCTGGTCGGCTGGATCGTGGCCGGCGCGGCTTACCTGCTGCTGATGCGGGGCGCGAGCCGCGCGGAGCCGGGCCACGCCCGGGTTCCGGCGGCGGTGTCCGATACCCGCTGAGCTGACGGGACTGGAACCGGCCGGGCCGGACGCGGGGAGCGGGAGCACACCAGATGGACAGTGGCGGGCAGCAGCCCGTGGACGACCGGGCCGGCGGCGGGTCAGCCCTGGCCCGGGCGGCCGGGCCGGCCTGGCCGATCCGGTCCGGTCCGGTGCCCCCGCTGGCCGAGGGCTTCGGCAGCCGCCCGGAGACGGCGCCCGGCCTGGCGGCGGCGCTGGTTCCGGGCGCGATCGTGGCCCTGGTCTCCGGGCGGGCGGGCGCCTCGCAGCCGCCCGCCCGCCTGGAGTCCTGCGGCAAGACCCAGCTAGCCACGTTTTTAGCGTCGTCGCTGTGGGACTCCCGCGGCGTTGACCTGCTGGTCTGGGTCCAGGCCAGCAGCCGGGCGTCGTTGCTGTCGGGGTACGTGCGGGCGGCGGCGGCGGTGGGCATGAACCCGTCCGGGACCGCCGAGTCGGTGGCGGCCGGCTTCGTCGACTGGCTCAGCGGGACGAGCCATCCGTGGCTGCTGGTCCTCGATGACCTGACCGACGCCGCCGACCTGGACGGCCTGTGGCCGGGCGGCCCGGCGGGCCGGGTCGTGATCACCACCCCGGAAGAGAAGATCGTCTCCGCCGAGCGCCGGGCGCTGGTCCTGCCGGTCGGCCCGTTCAGCACCCGCGAGGCGCTGAACTTCCTGGTCGGCCGCCTCGCCGCGGATCCCGACCAGCGCCACGGCGCTATCGACCTGGCCGGCGACCTGGGCTGCGAGCCCGCCGCGCTAGCCCAGGCCGGCGCGGTCATCTCCAGCTCCCGGCTGTCCTGCCGGGACTACCAGCAGCACTTCGCCCAGCGGCGGGATCAGCTATCCGAGTACGCCGACGGCGAGCGGCCGGGCGCCGCCGCGGTCACCTGGACCCTGTCGATCGAGCACGCCGAGCGGCTGTCGCCGGGCGGGGCCGTGCACCTGCTGGTGGCCATGACCGCGCTGCTGGACGGGGACGGCATCCCGGCCACCGTGTTCACCAGCCCGGCCACCTGCGGGTACCTGCCCGACCAGGCCCGGCCGGAGCGGGCCTGGGACGCGGTAATGAGCCTGCGCCGGACCGGCCTGATCACCATCGACTCGTCGGTCACGCCGCCGGTGGTCCGGATGAGCAGGGCACTCGCCGCGCAGGTCCGGGCGGCCATGCCCGAGTGGATGCACGACCGGGCGGTGCCCGCCGCTGCCGCCGCGCTGCTGGAGGTGTGGCCGGAGAACGAGCCGCAGCCGTGGCTGGCCGCCAGCCTGCGGTCCTGCGCGGTCAGCCTGCAGCAGGCCGCCGGGCGCCGGCTGTGGACCGCCGACGGCTCCCACCCGCTGCTCATGCGGGCCGGGCGCAGTCTCGACACCGCGCGGCTGACCGGCCCGGCCGTCAGTTACTGGACCGACCTGGCGGCCACCAGCGACGCGACCCTGGGATCCGACAACGCCGATACGCTGACCGCCGGCAGCCAGCTCGCCCGCGCCCTGCTGGCCACCGGCCAGGCCACCGAGGCCGTGGCCTGGTCGCAGTGGGTGGTGGCCCGCCGGACCCGGATGCTCGGCCCCGACCACCCCGGCACCATCTCGGCCCGGGTCGGCCTCGGCCACGCCATGCTGGCCGCCGGGCAGGCCGACCACGCCGTCACCGTCCTGCGCGAGGCCCTGGGCGACTGCGAGCGGGTCCGCGGCGCGGACCACCAGCGCACCCTGGACGCCCGCGAGGAACTGGCCGCCGCCTACCAGGCGGCCGGGCGGGCCAGCGACGCCCTGGCCCACTACCGGCGCACGCTGACCGACCGCGAGCGGGTCCAGGGACCGCAGCACCCCGCCACCATGGCCACCCGGGAGAAGCTGGCCGCGGCCAGCCTGGCCGGCGGCAAGGTCAAGGACGCCATCGCGCTGTACAAGCGGGCCCTGGCCGACCGGGAGCGGCTCCTCGGCCCCGACCACCTCGACACCATCGCCGCCCGCGGCGCCAGCGCCGCCGCCTACCAGGCGGCCGGCAAGATGGGCAACGCGCTCCAGCTTTACGAGCAGGCCTCGGCCGACTACGAGCGGGTGCTGGCCCTGACCACCGGCACACCCTGACCGAGCGCGCCGCCCTGGCCTCCAGCTACTACTCAGCCGGGCTGATGGACGCGATCGCCCTGCTGCGCGACACGCTGGCCCGGTGCGAGCAGTCGCTGCCCCACGCCGACCCGCTGACCCAGTCCCTGCGCCAGCAGATGACGGAGATGGGCGGCGGCTGACCCCCGGCCCGGCCGGGCGGCCAGCCCCGGGGGCCTGCCAGCGCCGGGCGATCAGGGATACTCGCCGGTAGTCACGCAGCAGGGAAGGACAGGCCGGTGCAGGACGCTGAGTTCACCGCAATCCGCGACGCGGTCCGCCAGTTCATCCGGGACGAGGTCATGCCCCGCGAGACCGAGATCGAGGAGCACGACGCGGTCCCCGATGACCTGCGCGGCAAGGCCGTGGCGATGGGCCTGTTCGGCTACACCCTGCCCGAGGAGTACGGCGGCATGAACGCCACCGTCACCGAGGACGTCCAGCTGGCCTTCGAGTTCGGCTACACCTCGCTGGCCTTCCGGTCCATGTTCGGCACCAACATCGGCATCGCCGGCCAGGTGCTGGTCAACTACGGCTCGGCCGAGCAGAAGCAGGCCTGGCTGCCCCGCCTGGCGCAGGGCGCGGTCGCGTCGTTCGCGCTGACCGAGGCCGAGGCCGGGTCCGACCCGTCGGGCATGAAGACCCGGGCGGTGCCGGCCGGTGACGGGTTCTACGAGATCAGCGGCAGCAAGCGGTTCATCACCAACGCCGTGATCGCGGACGTGTTCATGGTCTTCGCCCGCACCGGCGACGAGGGCAGCGGCGGGATCTCCTGCTTCCTGGTCGAGGGGGGCGCGCCCGGCCTGACCATCGGCCCCAAGGATAGCAAGACCGGCCAGGCCGGCGCCTGGACCAGCGAGGTGTACCTGGACCGGGTCCGGGTGCCCGAGGCCAGCCTGGTCGGCGGCCTGGCTGGGTCCGGGTTCTCGGCCGCCATGCGCAGCCTGTCCAAGGGCCGGCTGCACATCGCCGGCCTGTGCGTCGGGTCGGCCCAGCGCCTGCTGGATGAGTCGGTCGCCTACGCCCGGTCCAATAAGCAGGGCGGCCGCCCGATCGGCGAGTTCCAGCTCATCCAGGCCATGCTGGCCGACATGCGGACCGGCCTGGACGCGGGCCGGGCCTGGTGCTCGACGCCGCCCGGCGCTACGACTCCGGCGAGGACCGCAAGATCGGCCCGTCGTCGGCCAAGCTGTTCTGCTCGGAGATGGTGGGCCGGGCCGCCGACTCCGCCGTGCAGATCCACGGCGGCATGGGCTACATGCACGGCACGACCGTCGAGCGGATCGCCCGCGACGTCCGGGTCATGCGGATCTACGAGGGCACCAGCGAGGTCCAGAAGCTGATCATCGGCCGGGCACTGCTGCGCGGCTGAGCCGCGCCGAAGACCTTGCGACCATGATCGTGACCGTTTGTCCATGCTGCAGACGGGTAATCGGTCACGATCATGGCCCGCCGCGGGCCTAGTCGCGGCTGGGGTCCGGCAGCACCGCGTCGCTGGCCCGGCGGCCGGCCCAGCCGTAGCGGCCCGAGCCGCGGCCGAGGATGCGGTCGATGGCCGAGCCGACGTCGCCGTCCTCCTCGATCAGCCGCCGGGCCACGTGGATCATGCACGGCACGGCCCAGAAGTCGCCGCAGATCCACAAGATCCCGGCCCCGATCTGCTGGTCCGCGAACGGCGGCAGGGTGACCCCCGGCACATGCCGGTAGACGGCGAACCACGCGCCGGTGCTGAGGATGCCCATCGCCATGGCCAGCACCCACATGATCACGTTGGTCAGCAGCAGGGCCGCCGCCTGGCCCGGCGGGGTCATCCGGATCCGCAGCGGCGGTGACCCGATGAACTGGAGCCAGAACAGCACGCCCGCGACGAAGAAGCTCCCGTGCATCAGCCAGATGTGCACCGCCGGGTTGCGCTCGGCCAGGTCGAACAGCGGCGGCAGGTGCCAGGCCACCATCACCACGTTGAAGATGGCCACCGCCACCCACGGCCGCAGCACCAGGCCGCCGGCCGCGCGCAGCGGCCGGCTCGCCACCGGCCGCCCAGCACCTGCCCGGTGGCCCGGCGGCCGAGCCGGGCGGGCAGCGCGTCCAGCAGCGGCTGCCACGGCGCGCCCGCGACGATCAGCGTCGGCGCCGCGAACATCAGCAGCAGGTGCTGGATCATGTGCACGAAGAAGTAGTCGTCGGCCCAGTAGTCCAGCGGCGACTCCACCGCCAGCAGCAGCACCACGAGGCCCGCGTAGAAGTACAGCGAGCGCAGCCGCCGCTGCCGGGTGCGGTCCGGGCGCGACCGCCGGGCCAGCCGGGCCAGGCCGATCTCGTGCCAGGCGGCCAGCACCAGCGCGACGATCAGGAACGGGTCGAACGACCAGTGTCCGGTGAGGTATCTCATCACGGTCCTCCCGCCCGGCTCAGCCCGACGACCCGTACGGGATCGGGACCCGGATCACCTGCGCCTGGCTCCACCCGGTGCTACCGGCCGGGGCACGGTCTGTCAGCCAGACGGCCAGGCGGCTGCCCGCTGCGGCCAGGCGCCTCGGCGCGCCCGTCCGGTCCCTCGGCCAGCGTCGCCGTCCCGGCCGGCAGCCGCGGCAGCACCGTCCACGCCGACCCCGGCCCGGCGATGGTCAGGCCCCGCGCGGCCGGCCAGCACCAGGCCGGCCGACCCGCCCGCCCACAGCGACGCCGAGCGGACCGCGGCGCCGGTCCGCAGCACGGGCGACAGCGTCCACCGCCCGCCGCTCCGCCAGGCCGCGATGACACCCGCGCCCGTCCCGCCGCCGACCGCCAGCAGGGCCATCACCCCGCCGGCCCAGTCGCCCAGGCCGAGCACCCGGCTGACCTCGCCCGAACGGCGCAGCCGCCGGGCTAGCGCCGACCGCCCCGCCGGCGTCCGTGCCGCCGGGCTGGCCGGACCCGCCGGGCTGGCCGGAGAAGTCCGGGCCGGCCGCCTGCCAGGTGCCATCGCGCAGCGCGAAGACGCCCGCCACGCCGGGCCGGGTGCAGGCCCCGCCCAGCAGCGGCGTGCCGTCCGGGGCGAACCCGGCGGCGGTCACGGCGGTGAGCCCGCACGCCCGGCCCGCCGCGGTGGCGGCCAGCCGGGCCGTCGTCGTCAGCAGCGACCACCGCGCGCCTGGCCCCGTGCCGGGCGGAACCGTGCCGGGCGAAGCCGTGCCGGGCGGACCTGTGCCGGGCGGACCTGTGCCGGGCGGAACCGTGCCCAGCCGGACCCCGCCCCCGCTGGTCAGCGCCAGCACCCGGCCGTCCGGCCCGGCGGCCAGGGCGCCGGGCACGTCGCTGAGGCCGGGGCTGACCGGATCGGCGCCCGACCACCTCGTACCCGCGTCGGCCGTGGCGGCCAGCGGCGAGAACGTCAGGTCCTGGCTGGGCCGGAACCCAGCCAGCAGCGCCCCCGCCCCGGTGCTGGCCACCACCAGCCCGCCGTTGTCGGCCACTCCGGCCGGGGTGGCCAGCCGCCACGCGGAGGAGCCCGTCGGCCGGACCAGCACCTGCCAGAAGTTCTCGTCCTGCGCGCCGGGCCCGCCCATCTCGACGACCGCCCAGCTCGTGCCGCCCGCGTCGGCCAGGGACGTGGCCAGCGCCGGCCCGCTCGCGACCGCGCTGCCCGCCGTGACCGCGCTGCCGCGCCGTCCCGCTGCCCGTCCCCGGCCCGATGGCCGGCCGGGCGGCCGGGCTGGCGCAGCCCGCGAGGGCCAGCGCCCCGGCGACCAGGATCCGCGCCGGCCGCGGTCCGCCGCCCGGCCCGCCGGCCCGCCCGGCCCGTCACGATGACCCCATGACCTGTCGCGCCGCGTCGGTCAGCTCAACCGCGAACGACGACTGTGAGCTAGCCGTGCCCGGCCCCGGGTCGAAGTTCAGCTCGGCCCGGATGCGGCCCCGGCCGCTGATGACGAAGGCCAGGTCGGCGTGCGCCACCATGCCTCCGGCCGGGACCACGTCCACGGCCACGTCATAGTCGCGCCAGGCCTGGCTCAGCGCGCTGACCGGACCGGTCAGGTACCGCCAGTTGGACAGGGCGGTCAGGTGCTCCTGGCGGTCGAAGGCCCGGGTGTACGCGCGGCCGGAGTACAGCGGGTTGGCCACGATGGCGACGAGCTCGACATCGCGCGACCGCGCCCCGAGGATCTGGTCGGCCTGCCGGAACTCCTGCGCGATCAGCGGGCAGTCGGACGTGCAGACCGGGTCCAGGAAGGTCAGCAGCACCACCTTGCCGCGCAGGCTGGCCAGGCTGACCGCGGCGCCGTCCTGGTCGGTCAGCCGGAACGCCGGGGCGCCGGTGTCCAGCGGCGCGTACGACCCGGCCAGGGCGCGGGCGATGATCGGGTCAGCCCCGGCGCTGGCCTGGGCCAGCGCGGCGGGCGCCGCGCCGACCAGCACCACGCCGGCGGCCCAGGCCGCCAGCACGGCCCGCGGGCTCGCCTCCGCCCCGGCCCGGACCAGCCGGCCCGCCCAGCGGGCGGGTGCGGTGCCAGGCGCCGGCTCGGCGCCCTGAACGGCCCCGGCCTCCGCCACCCGGGCCACGCCCAGGTAACCGGCGCAGGCCAGTACCAGCAGCGGGATCATGCTGTTCGGGTCGGTGCCCAGGCCGCCCAGCACGCCCAGGTCCTGAACCAGGACCCAGATGGCCAGGCACGTCACGACCATCAGGCCCAGCGCCAGCCGGGTCAGCGCCGGGCGCCGGCTGAGCAGCCCGGCGCCGATCACCGCCAGCGCGATCACGACGGTCAGGTTGACGGCGAAGCCGTGGGCGGCGGTCAGCCCGGCGAACCCGCGCAGCCAGCCGGCCAGGAAGCCGGGCTGCGGCGTGGCCGCCATGTCGCGGACCATGCCGGTCAGCGGTCCGGGCCGCCCGGCCAGCGTCCCCTGCCACGAGCCTCGCCCCGGCCACGCTTGCAGCAGGGCCATGCCCAGGAAGAACAGCCCGAGGCCAGCCAGGAGCAGTCGCGGGGCCGCCGCCCGGACAGCTCCGGCGGGCCGGGTCAGCCAGGCCCGATCGGGGCACGCCACCAGGACGCCCGGCCGCCAGGTACAGCGCGGCGCCGCCGGGCGCGCCGGTGAGCAGGCTCAGGCCGGGCGCCAGTATCCCGCCGAGCGCCTCGCCGGCCACCCACACGACCGCCGCCCAGGCCGCGCTGGCCAGCCCGGCCAGCCGGGACGCCCGCCCGGCCGGCGCGGCCAGCAGGGCGGCGCCGATGCCCGAGCTGAATCCACACGGCGGCCGTGCTGGCCTGGATCGGGTGATAAGTCCACAGCCCGGCGGCCCAGCTCACCAGCTGCTGGACCCAGCCGGGCGAGGTCGCGGCGGCGGGCTGGATGACCTGAGCGGGCAGGCCCGCGGGCATGGCCGGCTGGGCCTGCAGCAGCCCGTCCGCAATCCACAGGATCCCGAAGCCAACCCGCACCACCCGCCGGGCAGCCGGCTCCCGCACCCGCGACGCCGGCGCCGGGCGCCGCCGCCCCGGAGACCCTGGCCGGGCGCCACTCGCGCAGGCCGGCCCAGGCCAGGCCCAGGGCCGCCAGCAGCGCCAGCATGATCAGCCCCTGGTGGGCCAGCGCGGCCCGGAACGCGGCCACCAGGACCGGGTTGCTGTCGGTCAGCCCCGACGTCATCCCCGGCATGTCAGCCCGCACCCGCCGCCGCGGCCCGGCCCGGCCTCATCGTCAGCCCGGCAGCCGGGGCAGGGCGGCCCGCGGGTGCAGCGCGGTGATGGCGGGGCGCAGGACCGCGTCGATCGCGGACCGCTGGGCGTTCAGCCGCCGCAGCGCCCGGGCCAGGGCCTTGCCGGCGGCCTGCCGGGCCTGCGGGGTCCGGGCCGCCAGCACGGCGCCGACGTCGGCCTGCACCTGCTCGGCGTCCGGGGCGGCCCAGGCGATCACGCCGGTCACCGCGGTCTGCAGGTGGAAGCTGGCCAGCGACTCAGGCACCTCATAGCCGTCCAGGTCGTCGATCAGCTCGTTGTTGGCCGGGGAGCAGTTGCCGGCTCCGTCCCGGCCACGCTCAGCGCGTCGGTCACGTCGTGGCTGGCGCCCGCCTCGATCTGGCGCAGCGCGGTCAGCGACTCGCCCACGCCGCCGGCGCAGGATTCCACGTCAGCGGTCAGCGTCTGCAAGACCCCGGCCAGGTCAAAGGCCCGCTCGGCCGGGCTGGGCCGGTGCACCAGGCCCACCGCCACGGCCCCGGCCAGGATCAGCACGCCGGCCAGGTAGGCCACTCGCGGGATCCGCCGGGCCGACTCGCCCGGATGCCCCCACCCGGTCATGGCTGCTTCCATCTGGTCATGACCCAGCCGCGGGCGGGCGGCTAGGAGGCAAGCTGGTATCCAGCACCATGGACCGTCTTGATCAGGTCGAAGCCGAGCTTGGACCGCAGCCGCCGGACGCACACGTCGACGACGTTCGAGCCGGGATCGAAGTCCAGCCCCCAGACCGACGCCAGCAGCTGCTCCTTGGCGACGGCCTGGCCGGGGTGATCCATGAGCTGGCGCAGCAACAGGAACTCCAGCCGGGTCAGGGCACCGGCCCGCGGCCCGGCGTCGGCCTCCAGCCGCGCCGAGGTCCAGGCGCAGCTAGCCGGACCGGATCATCTCGTCGGCGGGACTGCCCGGCCGGCCCGTCGCGCAGCCGGGCGCGGACCCGGGCCAGCAGCTCGGCGATCTGGAACGGCTTGGTCAGGTAGTCCTGGGCGCCCAGGTCCAGGCAGTCCACCTTGGTGATGACGTCGCTGACGCAGGACAGGACCAGCACCGGCTGGTCCGCGGTCGCGCCGAGCCGGGCCAGCACCTCCGGCCCGCTCATGACCGGCATGATCAGGTCCAGGATGACCAGGCCGAAGCCTCCGGCCAGGGCCTGGGCCAGGCCCGTCGCTGCCCGTCCTGGGCACAGCTGACCTGCATAGCCGCTGGCGGTCAGCACCCGCTCGATCAGGCTGCCGATGTCCGGCTCATCATCGACAACCAGAATCCGCCCGCCGGCCGGGTAGTCCTCTGCTCGTCCTGTGCTCACGGAGCCCACTTCAGTCGGCCGCCGCCGGTGGCCAGGATCGAGCGAAGGCGCCAGCCTGGCCCATGGCGGCGACATTTGCTGCGAGAAGGTGTACTCCCGGCGGTAACTGCCGGTCAAGCACCTGAAAACCGGGGCGACCGTGATCATCACCGCCGCCGGCGGCCAGAACCCAGGTCAGGCTGCAATCGTGTGCATCCGTGACCGCCCGCGATCAATCATGACAATTTCGTCATCGCCGACCTCATTGCCGCGCGGCAAACCGCAGCCGCAAGATCAGAACCGGTCACCCGCAGGCGCCTGCCTGCGCACCGGGCGGCCATCCGATAGTGCTCGCCGTGGCGAAGCGAGGTGGTGGCGGATGTCGGTCCGGGCCCGCGTGCTGACGCTGGTGCTCGCGTTCCTCGCGGTCGCCGCGGCGGTCGCGTTCGTGGTCGTGCACTACCTGCTGGCCGCCCCGCCCGCCGAGGACTTCGCCGCCGGCGTCACCCCGGACAGCGGCGCGCAGGTCAGCATCGTGCTGCAGGAGGACCCGCAGAACACCGTGACCAGCACGCCGGACTGGGTGTCGTACTTCATCAAGAGCCCGAACACCGGGGCCTGGGTGCACACCACCGTGTTCGAGGTGCCGGCCGGCACCCGGGTGAACGTGACCATCCTCGGCTACGACGGCTGCACGCCGCTGCGGAACCCGTACTGGGGCCTGGTCACCGGCACGATCGGCAACACCGCGAACGTCGACGGCAAGCCGGTGACGGCCATCAACTCCTGGTCCGGCTGCGACGTCGGGCACACGTTCTCGATCCCCGGCATCGGCCTGAACGTGCCCATGGCCAGCGCCCGGCCTGACGGCCAGCCTGTGCAGCACCTCGCCCTGCACCTCGGGCCCGCACAAGACGATGACCTTCAGCTTCATGACGCCGCAGCACGCCGGGGAGCTACTTCTGGCAGTGCCGGGTCCCGTGCGGCGGCGGCTTCCTCGACGGATTTGGCGGTCCCATGCAGACCATCGGGTACATGACCGGCAACATGCAGGTGGTCGGCCTGATGGCCGCCGGGGCCAGCGCCGCGCCGCCGCCGCCCGTCAGTGACGCGGCCCGCGAGGCCAGCCGCGAGCCCGGCCACGGGCTGCGGATCTTCATCATCTGGCTGGTCGCGTCGCTGATCGCCGACTGGGCCATCTGGTTCGTGTGGGGGCCGCACCTGCCGCCGGGCACGATGTCGCAGCTCGGCGGCCAACCAGCAGTTCGACATCCGGGTCATGGCCGTGATGGCCGCGCCGGTGATGCTGCTGGTGCTGATCTTCTTCGGCTACTCGCTGGTCGTCTGGCGGCACCGCGAGGGCGACGAGGACGACGGCCCGCCGCTGCACGGGCACGCCCGGATCCAGACCACCTGGATCGCCGCGACGACCGCGATCGTGCTGTCGCTGTTCGTGTTCGGCAGCGTCGAGCTGGGCACGGCGAACGGGGCGGGCGCGGGCGAGGGGCCGAGCCCGATCTGGAAGCCGGGCGGGAGCGTCCTGCAGGTGCAGGTCATCGCCCAGCAGTGGCGGTTCACCTACCGCTACCCGCAGTTCGGCGGGTTCGAGACCACGCGAGCTGCATGCTGCCGGTCGGCCAGCAGGTCCAGTTCAACGTGACCTCGCTGGACGTGATCCACAGCTTCTGGGCCTACCAGCTCGGGGTCAAGGCGGACGCCAACCCGGGCGTCAACAACGTCGCCTACACCAAGCCGCTGCACGCCGGGCCAGGTCACCGTGCGGTGCGCCGAGCTGTGCGGGCTGTGGCACGGCGCGATGTTCGACTACGGCAAGGTCATGCCGGTGGCCGCGTTCCGGGCCTGGGCGGCGAGCACGCGAACAGCGCCTGGCCGCGATCACCGCGATGCTGCCGCCGTACGCCACGACCTACGACCCGACGCTGATCCCGCAGATCAACAAGGCCATGGCCAAGGCCGGCATCGCCGGCGCGAACGGCTACTACTACCCGCCCCAGGACCCGGTGCAGCCGTGACGGCACCAGCCACCGCGACGAGGAGGTGACCGGATGGCCATCGAGACCCAGCCAGAGCAGGCGCAGGGACCCGGCGGCGGCGAGCCGGCCGTGCCGCGGCCAGCCCGGCCCTGGTGGCGGCGGCCCGCCATCCACACGGCCCTGGCCGGCGCGGTCCTCGGGTACCTGGCCGGGCACCTGCTCGGCAACTTCCTCGGCAGCGGGTACCAGCAGCTTGCGCTGTCGGACTCCAGCGACCTGCCGATCGTGCTTGGCTACCTGCTGGCCGTGGTCGGCTGGCTGGCCGGGCTGGGCGTCTTCAACGACCTGCGCCGCCAGGTGGCCGGCCGGCCAGCCGCGCCGAGTGACCCCCTGCACGACAGCGAGCTGCGCGGCCTGGCCAGGTACTTCCGGTACTCCCTGGACCACAAGGTGGTCGGGATCCAGTACCTGGTCGGGATGATCATCTACTTCTGCACCGCCGGGCTGTTCGCCATGGCCATCCGGACCGAGCTGCTCTCGCCCGGTCCACCACGTCTTCACCTCCCAGGCCTACGTCGAGATCGTGGGCGAGCACGGGACGATGATGATGATGCTGATGACCTCGGTCATCCTCGGCCCGTTCGGCAACTACCTGGTCCCGCTCATGATCGGGTCCAAGCGGGTGGCGTTCCCCCGGATCGAGGCGCTGTCGTTCTGGCTCACCCCGTGCGCGTTCCTCATCTTGCTGTCCGGCCTGCTGCTGGGCGGGTTCCCGTTCGGCTGGACCGGCTACGCGCCGCTGTCCATCCAGTCCACCGCCGGGGCCGACTCCTACGCGATCGCGTTCGGCCTGATGGGCATCTCGATCATCCTGGCCGGGTTCAACATCATCATCACGGTGATCTGCTACCGGGCGCCGGGAATGCGCTGGAGCCGGCTGCCCGATGTTCGTGTGGTCGATGGTCGCGACCTCGTTCCTCATGGTGCTGGCCGCGCCGGTCCTGGTCGGCGGGATGTACATGATCATCACCGACCGGACGGTGCAGACGGCGTTCTTCGAGGACCAGCTCGGCGGCAGCAGCTACCTCTACCAGAACCTTTTCTGGTTCTTCGGCCACCCCGAGGTGTACATCCTGGCCCTGCCCGGCTTCGGGATCGTGTCGGAGATCCTGCCGGTGTTCTGCCGCAAGCCGCTGTTCGGCTACAAGACCGCGGCCGCCGGGATGATCGGCGTGACGCTGCTGAGCTTCTTCGTCTGGCAGCATCACCTGTTCGACAGCGGCATCAACCCGGACATGCGCCCGCTGTTCATGCTCACCACCGAGCTCATCTCCATTCCCGACCGGCTTCATCTACCTGGTGGCGATGGGGACGCTGTGGAAGGCGAAGATCCGGTTCTCGGTGCCGATGCTGTTCGCGCTCGGCATGTACTTCAACTTCCTGATCGGCGGCATCTCCGGGGTGTTCCTGTCCGACGTGCCCGCCGACACCACCGAGCACGGCAGCTTCTTCGTCATGGCCCACTTCCACTACACGATCATGGGCGGCCTGATCTTCGCGCTGATGGCCGGCATCTACTACTGGCTGCCCAAGATGACCGGGCTCCGGCTGAACCAGCGGCTCGGCGAAGATCCAGTTCTGGATCATGTTCATCTTCTTCAACTGCGACGTTCCTGCCGCTGTTCGCGGTCGGCATGGCCGGCCAGCCGCGGCGGGTCTTCGAGTACGCGCGCAACCTGCAGACGCTGAACGACTGGGTGTCGATCTCGTCGTTCTTCCTGGGCAGCGTCGATCCTGCTGTTCGTGATCAACTTCGTCTGGTCGACCGGCTTCGCCCGGGTGCGCGCAGCGGGCAACCCGTGGCGGTCGCGCGGGCTGGAGTGGCAGGTGCTCCTCGCCGCCGCCGCCGGGCAACTTCGACCAGCGTCCCGGTCGTGCTGTCCGGGCCCGTACGAGTACGGCGACCCAGGACGCCCCGCCGGTGGCCGACCTGCAACCCGCCGGCGGGCGTGCTCAGCGGCCCGCGGGCATCCCGACGCGAGCGGAGGCATAACGATGGCCGAGACTGACCGCGCCGCCGGGACCTCGACCCGGCCGCAGGAGGAGGCCAGTCTTCTACCACGAGGCCGCGCTGAACGCGTCCTGGACCGGGCTCCGGCTGGCGCATCGGCGCCCTGACGCTGGGCTTCGGGTCGTTCATCTTCGCCTTCTTCTACCTGAAGTCGCTGAACTCGCACGGCCTGTGGTACCCGGCCTGGCGACCTTCTCACGGGCCGCAGCGCTGGGTCGGGCGCGCTGGTCATGGGCCTGATCGTGGTCAGCGCGGCCGTGCAGACGGTCGGTGCTGCAGCGCATCAAGGCGCGGCCACAAGGCGGCCTGGCTGGCGCGGCGCGGCCGTGGCCCTGGTGCTCGGCCTGGGTGCGGTCGGGCTGCAGATCGGGCAGCTGCTGAACCTGCCGTTCTTCCCCGGGCGCGTCCGGCTTCGCCAGCGTCTTCACCGGATTCTGGCCGGTCTACATGCTCATCGCGCTCGCGGCCTCTGACCTGGCTGGAGACCCTGATCATGCGCTGCCGGGCGATCCCGGAGATCTCGCTGGTCGAGCAGCCGCCCACCTACGCCGAGGCGTTCGCCGTGCAGCGGTTCCAGGCCGCGCTGAGCGCCTTCACCGTCTCTGGAACTACCTGGCCGCCGTCGCGATCCTCGCCTGGGTGCTGTTCTACCTGGTGCACTAGCCGGCGCCGGGTCGGAGAGGACGAGCAGATGACCGACGGCAGGAGGCCGGAATGCCCGGACTGACTGCGCTGCCTGGCCGGCGGGGTCACGCCGGACAACACGCCGCACGGCTACAACCTGACGTTCGCCTGCCCGCTCGCCGTTCTTCGCGGTCGTGGCCGTCGCCCTGTACCTGCTGTTCAGCCGGCCGCACCGGCGGATCCCCGCGCGACCGGGGCCGGCCTGCCGCCGGCGCCGCCGCGCCGCCTCCCGACACGGCCCGGCCGCTGCGGTCGCGGGCGGCCTGTCGCTGGCGGCCGGCGGCGGCGCATGCGGAATCCCACCTGGAGCCGGCCGGTCGCGCGCACCTGACGCGGCGGCCGGCGGCGCGCCGGACACCGGCGGCCCGGCCGCGGCGGCTGAGCCCGGGCCGGCAGGACGGTACCGGGCCGGACCACGGGGCCGCCGGGGACGGGCAGTGACCGCGACGGCGGTTCCGGCCGCGCGGCCAGCGCCCGCGGCCATGCCGGCCGGCGCCTGGCCGGGGAGCGGCGGCCGGCCCGGCTGGTGCTGCGGTCGCTGTTCCTGCTCACCAAGCCGCGGATCATCGAGCTGCTGCTGGTGACCACCGTGCCGACCATGCTCCTGGCCCGGCGGGCCGTCCCGTCCCTGGTCGCTGCTGGCCGTGACGCTGGCTCGGCGGGGCGCTCGCGGCGGGCAGCGCGAACACGCTGAACTGCTACCTCGACCGGGACATCGACGCGCTGATGAGGCGCACCGCGCGGCGGCCGCTGGTGGCCCGCGGCGGCCGGGCGGCGATCCGCCCCGGCGAGGCGCTGGCCTCCGGGATCGTCCTGGCGCTGGCCGCGACGCTGGTGCTCGGGCTGGGCGCCAACTGGCTCGCCGCGATCCTGGCCGACGCGCGCCATCGCCTTCTACGTGCTCGTCTACACGATGGGCTCAAGCGCCGGACCGCGGCCAACATCGTCATCGGCGGCGCCGCCGGCTGCATGCCGGTCCTGGTCGGCTGGGCCGCCGTCACCGGCACGGTGGCGTGGCCCGCCGCCGTGCTGTTCGCAGTGATCTTCCTGTGGACGCCGCCCCACTTCTGGGCGCTGGCCATGAAGTTCCGGATGACTACGCCGACGGCCAGCGTGCCGATGCTGCCCGTCGTGGCCCCGCCCGCGGTGGTGGCCCGCAAGATCCTGATCTACTCCGCCGCCATGGTCGCCGCGTCGCTGGCCCTGGTTCCCCGTGCTGGGCTGGCTGTACGGCGGCGGCCGCGGTGGCGCTGGGGGCCTGGTTCCTGGTCGAGGCGCACCGGCTGCGATCACGCATCGGGGCCGGCGCGGCCCCGGCCCCGATGCGGCTGTTCCACCTGTCCATCGCCTACCTCACCCTGCTGTTCGCGGTCATCGCGGTGACCGCCCTGCTGCCTGCCGGCCACTGGTAGGCCAGCGGTGGCCCGGGCCCGCTGGCTCATCCTGCTCCGGCCCCGGTGGCTGGCCTGGCACGCGTTCGCCGGGCTGCGCCGCGGCCGGCCTGCTGTGGCTGGGCGACTGGCAGCTGCACCGGGCCGAGGCGGGAAACGAGCTGAGCTGGGCCTACACCTTCGAGTGGCCGATCTTCGCGATCCTCGGCGCGGCCTTCTGGGTCCGCAGTCTCCGCGATGAGCTGCGCCAGGCCGGCGCGGCCGGCCTGGGACGCCGTGGCCGGGGGCACCGCGCCCGCCGCGGGCCGGGAGCCGGGCGAGCCGGCGCCGGAGGATGCCGCCGCGTACGCCGCCCGGCTGACGGCCGAGGTCAGCCGGCACGGCCGGTGGCACGGCCTGCGCTAGCCATTTCCGCACGATTTGTCGCTGCGCACAATAATGACAGCAGCCGGCTGGCGGCCTAGGCTAAACGGCCTGTATCTGGTGTTACGGGCGGAACAACGCTTGTTGCTGCTTCCGCCCGGGGATGGGATGATCGGCCCGTCTGCGACGCGATTCCGGGGGGCAGCGCGAACCAGTCCGGGAGGTCGGCACCCGATGGTTACTGTCCCCACGAACGCAGGTGAGGTCAGTGTTGAGGACCTTGGCGCGGTCCTCATGCACGAGCACGTCTTCATCCGGACCGAGTCGCTGCAGTGGGGCTGGCCCGGCTTCGCCGGCTGGGACGAGGAAGCCGAGGTAGCGGCGGCCCGGGAGCGGCTGACCCGGCTCCGCCGGGCCGGCGTCGGCGCCATCGTCGACCTGACCGTGCCCGGCCTGGGCCGCGATCCCGCCCTGGTGGCCCGCGCGGCCGAGGGCACCGGGATCACGGTGCTGTTCGCCACCGGCTACTTCACCGCGGACCGCCTGCCGTTACCGTTCCAGTTCCGCGGTCCCGGCCGGCTGCTGGACGGCGATGACCGGCTGCTGGAGTCGCTGTTCGAGCGCGACCTGACCGTCGGCATGGGCGCCACCGGCATCCGCGCCGCCGTGCTCATGGTGGTGACCGACGTGCGCGGGATGACCGAGGATGCTGAACGCCTGGCCCGCGCGGTGGCCAGCGTCAGCGCGCGGACCGGCGCGGTGATCTGCACCCAGGCCCACGCGCCCACCCGGCGCGGCCTGGACCAGCAGCGGATCTTCGCCGAGCACGGAGCGGACCTGAGCCGGGTGCTGATCGGGCACTGCAGCGAGTCCACCGACCTGGACTACCTGGAGGAGCTCATCGCCGCCGGCTCGTACCTGGGCTGGGACCGCTGCGGCCAGAGCATGGACGTGCCGCTCGAGGCCCAGCTCGACACCCTGGCCGAGCTGTGCTGGCGGGGCCACGCCGGCCAGGTCATGCTGTCCCACGACCAGGCCTCGTTCATCGACTACTGGCCCGGCACGGAGATCGACCAGACGCTGCCCGGCTGGCCGAGTGCCAGCTTCCACGGCAAGGTGCTCCCCGGCCTGCGCGCCCGCGGGGTGCCGGACGACCAGATAAGGCAGATGCTGGTGCGCAACCCGCGTGACTTCCTGGCCAGGGGCCAGTCGCCGCCCGCCGCCGCCGCGCCCGGCGGCCGGTCCGCCGCTGATCCGGCGCAGGGCGCGGGCCGGGCCGCCGGCGGCGCGCTGATCAGCGCCGGCCGGGCCGACCCGGGCCGGTTCTCGGGCCGCGAGCGGGAGATCGGCGAGCTGCGCAAGCTGGCCCGCGTCGAGCGGATGGTGACGCTGACCGGCCCGGGTGGCACGGGCAAGACCCGCCTGCTGGAGGCGCTGCTGGACGCGGTCGCGGACGGCTACCCGGACGGGGCGTTCCTGGTCCGGCTGGCTGACCTGCGCCAGCCCGAGCTGATCGCGGCCCGGGTGGCCGCCGCTGTCGGCGTGTGCCCGGAGAACCGCGTGCCGCTGGCCGACACCCTGGCCGAGGCGCTGCGCGGTCGGCGGCTGGTGCTGGCCCTGGATGGCTGCGAGCACCTGGCCAGCGCCTGCGCGACCCTGTGCCTGCAGCTGCTGGCCAGCTCGCCCGGCCTGGAGATCCTGGTCGCCACCCGCAAGCCGCTGGGCCTGGCCGCCGAGGCGCGCTGGCCCGTGCCGCCGCTGACGCTGCCCGAGGATGAGGCCCCCGACCTGGTCCACGCCGCCCGCTCGGACGCCGTGCGGCTGTTCGCCGACCGGGCCAGTGCCGCCGACCCGGACTTCACCCTGAACGCGGGCAACTGCGCGGTGGTGACGGCGATCTGCCGGGCGACCGAGGGCCTGCCGCTGGGCATCGAGCTAGCCGCGGCGCGGCTCCGGCGTCACTCGGTGGCCCAGGTCGCCGCCAGCCTGGCCGACCGGCTCCGGCCACCGGGCCGGGCCACCCGGCCAGCCCGGTCCGCCAGCGCACCACGCTGCGGTCCGTGCTCGGCTGGGCCGAGGAAGGGCTGCCGCCGGCCGAGCAGGTGGTGCTGCGCCGGCTGTCGGTGTTCGACGGCTGGACGCTGGAGATGGCCGAGCGGATCTGCGCCGACGATGGCCTGCCCGCCGCCGCGATCCACGGCCTGCTGGCCGACCTGGCCGAGAAGGCGATGGTGGAGACCGTGCCGAGCGCGGCGCCGGCTCCCGAGGTCGGCCCGGGACCGGGGCCGTCCGGTCCGGTTCGCTACCGGATGCCGGCGGCGGTCCGCGACCACGCCGCCGCCCGCCTGGCCGGGACCGGCGAGGGCGAGGTCCTGCGCCGCCGCCTCCGGGACTACATCACCAGCGAGGCCGAGTACATGGCCAGCATCGGCACCGCCCGGGTGCCCGCCACCTGGACCGTGCTGAGCCGGGTGTTCCACGACTACGACGCCGAGGTGGCCAACTTCCGCGGGGTCCTGGCCGGGTGCCTGGAGTACGGCGACGCCGAGGCCGGCCTGCGGATCTGCGCCGCGATGCGGCTGGCGTGGCTGGTGCGCGGCCAGCAGGCGGAGGGCATCCGGTGGCTCGAGGCGTTCCTCGCCGCCGACCTGTCCGCGGTTCCGGCGGTGGTGCGCGGGCCGGCCCTGGTCGCCGGGGCTCAGCTGGCCCTGGCCTGCGGCGACCCCGTTCGCACGGAGTCCTGGGCGCAGGAGGGGCTGGAGCTGAGCCGGAACGCCGCGGACCCCCGGTTCACGGCCACGGCGCTGGACCTGATGTCCCGGGCGGCGCTGGGCACCGGGCGGCCGAAGGAGGCGCTGCGGCGGGCGATCGAGGCCACGGACCATACCGGCCAGTCCCACGACTGGTTCAACCGCGGCTTCGCCCTGGGCGGCCGCTCGCAGGCGCTGGCCGCGCTGGGCCGGGTGCCCGAGGCCCGCGACTGGGCCGAGGCCGGGCTGGCGCTGATGCTGGAGATCGACAACCAGTGGGGCGTGGCAGTGTTCCGGCTGGGCCTGGGCGACCTGGCCCGGCTGACCGGCGACCCCGCCGCGGCTTGCGACTACTTCCTGGCCGCGCTGCCGTTCGTCCGCGAGTACCTGCCCGTGCCGAATGTCGCGCGCTGCCTGGCCCGGCTGGCCGCCGTCGCCCTGAAGCTGGGCGACCTCGCCGGGGTCCGCGGCTACCTGAGCGAGAGCCTGCGGCTCAGCGTGGCGGCCGGGTACCGGTCCGGGACCGCCCGCGGCCTGCTGGAGTTCGCCCGGCTGGAGGTCCGCGAGGAGCGGCCGGACCGGGCCGTGATGCTGGCCGCCGCCGCCACGGCGCTGTGCGAGGCGGCCCACCTGCCGCCGCCTCCGCCGGGCCGCATCCAGCGGTACCTGGACGCGGCGGCCGGGCTCGGCGCCGCGGAGACCGCGCGGCTGTGGGCGGCCGGGCTGGAGCTGACGACCCGGGCGGCGGCGGAACTGGCGCTCGAGCCGCCCGCCATGACCCCGGCCGCGACCGGACTGAGCCAGAATCGCTGACCCGGCCATTTAATTTAACGCGCCAGGAAAGTTATCCAGCAGATCGTATTACGGGGGACAGGTCAAATGTTGCTGGTTAAATGCCAGGATGGGATGATCGACTGGTCCCCGTATTGTTGGTGACGCGGTAGCGCGAGCCGCAGGCGGACACGGATCGGCCCCGGGGAGGTGGGCATTTCATGGCGGCTGTCTCGGCCAGCCGGGAGCCCGGCGACTTCGTGGGCCGCGAGCCGGAAGTCTCCGAGCTGCGCGAGCTGGCCGTCACCCGGCGGCTGGTGACGCTGTGCGGCGCGGGCGGCATCGGCAAGACCCGGCTGCTGCAGGCGCTGCTGGCCGCGCTGGCCCGCGAGTACTCCGACGGGACGTTCATCGTCCGCCTGGATGACCTGCGCCAGCCCGACCTGGTCACCTCCCGGGTGGCGACCGCCCTGGGGATCTGCCAGGAGCCCGCTATCGACCTGGCCGACACCCTGGCCGAGGCGCTGCGCGGCCGCCGGCTGATCCTGGCCCTGGATGGCTATGAGCACGTGACCAGAGAATGCGCGGCGCTGTGCCAGCTCCTGATATCCGTCGCGCCGGGGCTGCTGGTGGTGGCGGCCGGCCGGGAGCCGCTGGCCGTGCCCGGCGAGGCCGTCTGGCAGGTCCCGGCCCTCAGCCTGCCCGCCGCCGGGGAAGCCGACCCGGACCGGGCGGTCCGCTCCGCTGCCGTGCGCCTGTTCCTCAGCCGGGCCCCCGGCGGCTTCGCCCTCGACGCCGGCAACTGCGCCGACGTGGTGGCGGCCTGCCGGGCGGTGGCCGGGCTGCCGCTGGCCATCGAGCTAGCCGCCGCGCGGGCCGGGGACCTGGCCGTGGCCCGGATCGCGGCCGGGCTGAGCGAGCGGACCGGCCTGCCCGGGCCGCCCGGCCATGACATCCCGGCCCCGCACGCCGCGACCATGCGCGCCGCGATCGAGTGGAGCGCGAGCCTGCTGGATCCGGCCGGGCAGGCGCTGCTGCGCCGCCTGGCGGTCCTGTTCGGCTGGACCCTGGAGATGGCCGAGCAGGTCTGCGCCGACGAGGCCCGGCCCGCCGCCGCCGTCGGGCAACTGCTGGCCGGCCTGGCCGGCCACGCGCTGATCCAGGGCGGCCCGGCCCGTCCCAGCCGGCCCGGCCAGGAGCGCTACTTCATGCCCGGCGCCGTCCGGGACTACGCCGCCGAGCGCCTGGCGCAGGCCGGGGACGCCGACGCCACCAGTCGGCGGCTGCTGGACTACACCGCCTGGCGCGTGGAGTACCTGGCCAGCATGGCCCACTCCGCGGTCCCGGTGACGCCGCAGGCGCTCAGGAGCTGTTCGGCAGCTACGTGGCCGACGCGCGCAATGTCCGCACCGCCCTGGCCTGGTGCCTGGAGCACGGCGACCTGGCGGCCGGCTTGCGGATGTGCACGGAGTTCGGGGTCTGCTGGCTGGCCGTCTACGCGCTGGCCGAGGCGGCCCGCTGGTTTGACGTGTTCCTGGCCGCCAGCGACGCCGCCAGGGACGAGGCCGAGCCCGCGGTACGCGGGCCGGCCCTGGCCGTCCGGGCCCAGGCGGCGCACAGCCTGGGCGACATAGCCGGGGCGCAAGGCTGGGCCGCGGCCGGGCTGAAGGCATGCCGGGCGGCCGGGAACGAGCACTTCGCCGCCATTGCCCTGAACGTGCTGAGCCAGGTGGCCGTGGCCACCGGACAGTCCCGGGAAGCGCTCCAGTTCGCGAGCGAGGCGCTGGAGGCGTCCCGGCCGTCGTGGGACTGGTGGAACCAGGTCTACGCGCTCAAGAACCGGGCCGACGCACTGGCCCTGGGCGGCCGGCTGATCGCCGCCAGGGACGCCGCGCTGGCCGCCCGGGCCCTGTCCCGCGAGGCGCACCAGCACTGGGGCGAGGCCATGACCAGCCGCCAGCTGGGCGACGTGTGCCTGGCCCAGGGTGACCTGGACACCGCCCGGGACAGCTACCTGGCGGCGCTGCCGTACATGCGCATGGCCATGTGGAAGCCCGACACGGCGGCCTGCCTGGCCAGCCTGGGCGCCGTCTACCTGCGGCAGGGCAACACCGACCGGGCGCGCGAGTACCTGGGCGAGAGCCTGCGGCTCAGCCTGGCCACCGGGAGCCGGGCCGGGATCGCCCGCGGCCTGCTCGAGTTCGCCGAGCTAGCCCGGCGCGAGGGCGGCTCCGGCCGGGCCGTCCAGCTGGCCGCGGCCGCCACCGCGCTGTACGCGGCGATGGACCTCCTGCCGCCGGGCGGGACGAGAAAGTACCTGGACGCCGAGGGCCTGCACGAGGCCGAGGCGGCCCGGCTGTGGGCCGTCGGCATGGAGCTGACGACCCCCGACGCCGCCCGGCTGGCCCTCGACCCGCCGGCCATGGCCCCGGCCGCCGCCCGCTAGCCGTGGCCGCCGGAATCCGGCCGCCGGCCGGGGCGCGGCGGGACATTCCCGACTACGGTAATGAGTACCCGGTACCGGTGCCGGGCGACCCGACGCGTGAACGGCGGCTCGACACGATGATGGGCGATGCCCGGACGGACGGCAGCGCGGAGGCCTGCGCCGCCGGGCGCGAGCGCGAGGTCGCCGAGCTGCGCGGCCTCATCCGGCCCGGGCGCGCGATCACGCTGCACGGCCCGCCCGGCATCGGCAAGACCTGGCTGCTCCGGCGGCTGGTGGCCGGCCTGGCCCCGGACTACCCGGACAGGGTGGTCATCGTCGGCCTGGCCGACCTGCGCGAGCCCGCCCTGCTGCCGGCCCGGGTGGCCGCCGCCGTCGGCGTGGTCGAGGAGCCCGGCGTCCCGCTTCCCGAGACCCTCGGCGACGCCCTGCACGGCCGGCGGATGCTGCTGGCGCTGGATGGCTTCGAGCACGTGGCCGCGGCCTGCGCCACGCTGGCCCGGGGCCTGCTGGCCCGCGCGCCGGGGCTGGCCCTGGTGGCCACCGGCCGGACCCCGCTGCGGCTGGCCGCCGGGACCGGGTGGCCGGTGCCGCCGCTCGGGCTGCCCCCGGACGGCACCGACCAGCCCGGCCCGGCCGCCAAGCATGCCGCCATCGCGCTGTTCACCCGGCTGGCCGCCGCGGCCGCGCCGGGCTTCGCCCTCAGCCCGGTCAACGGCGCCGCCGTGGTCGCCATCGGCCGGGCGGCGGGCGGCGTGCCGCTGGCCCTCGAGCTGGCCGCCGCCCGCCTGCGGTCCGCCACGATCCTCCAGATCGCCGACGGGCTCGGCCGGCCGCCTCGCCCCGCTGGCCGGCGCCGCCGGGCCGCCGCTGGATCAGGTGCTCACGGCGGTCCTGGACTGGAGCCATGACCAGCTCAGCGCCGACGAGCAGGTGCTGCTGCGCCGCCTGTCGGTGCTCGCCGGCTGGTCGCTGGAGCTGGCCGAGCGGGTCGTGCGCCGACCGCCGGCTGCCCGCCAGCCGGGTCCTCGGCCTGCTGGCCGGGCTGGCTGACCACGCGCTGATCGAGGCCGAGCCGAACGCGCGCGGCGGCCAGCGGTGGCGGATGGCGGGCGCCGTCCGCGAGTACGCCGCCGGCCGGCTGGCCCGGTCGGGCGAGGCCGCCGCGCTGCACCGCCGCCTGCGCGACTACATCCTGGCGGTCGGCGACTACTTCCTCAGCATCGAGCTGGCCCAGGTGCCGGCCCACTGGCGGTCCCGGACTCAGCTGTTCCGGCGCTACCGGACCGACGCCGACAACGTCCGGGCCGTGCTGCGGTGGTGCCTGGACCAGGGCGACGCCGACACCGGCCTGCGGCTGTGCACCGCGTTCGGGGCCTGCTGGATGACGATGAACGCGCTGGCCGAGGGCGACCGCTGGTTCTCCGCGTTCCTGGCCATGGACCAGCCCGACGTGCCCGCCGCTGTTCGCGGCCCGGCCCTGGCCGCCGGATCGTGGGTGGTCAGCGGCCCCAAGCGGGCCGCCTGGGCGGCCGAGGGGCTGGCCGGCTGCCGGGCCAGCGGCGACCGGCTGTTCACCTCGGCCGCGCTGACCATGCTGATCCGGGTGGAGATGGAGGCGGGCAACCCGGCGCAGGCCCTGGAGTACGGCCGGGAGTCGGTCGAGAACGCCCGCCGCTGCGGCGACAAGTGGAGCCAGGGGCTGGCCCTCACCGGCCTGGCCGGCGCCGAGGCGGCCCTGGGCCAGCTGGGCCGGGCCCGCGACTCGGCCGCCACCGCCGTGGCCCTGATGCTGGAGATCGACCAGCAGTGGGGCGCGGCCCGGGCCATGCTCGGCCTGGCTGACCTGGAGCGCGGCCTGGGCAACCTGGACGCCGCCCGCGGCCACCTGCTGACCGCGCTGGACGTGCTCCGCCGGGCCAAGGGCGACCCGGAGCTCATCCGGTGCCTGGCCGGCCTGGGCCGGGTGTCCCTGCGGCAGGGCCAGCCCGAGGAGGCCCGCGGCTTCCTGACCGAGGGCCTCCAGGTGGGCCTGGAGACCGGCAGCCAGTCCGGGACGGCGCGCTCCCTGCGGGCCTTCGCCGCCCTGACCGTCGCCGAAGGCCGCCCGGACCGCGCCGTGCTGCTGGCCGCCGCCGCGTCCGCGCTGGGCCGCCGCCGGGGCGCGGCCGCCGGCCATCCGCCGGACGGCGTGCCCCCCGGGGCGCGCCGCTACCTGGATGCCGCCGCCGGCCTGGGCGAATCCGAGGTGCGGCGGCTGTGGACGGCCGGGCTCCGGCTCGCCCTGGACGAAGCCGCCGAGATCGCGCTGGCCCCGGCCGACAGCGCCTAGCGGAGCCGAGCCGGGCCTAGCGGGCCGGTGGCGCCGGGCTGCCCGGCACGGTCCGGGCCAGTTCCCCCGACAGCTGCGCGCCCAGGTTCTTGGCCGGGGTCATCGGGGCCAGCGCGGCCCGTAGCTGGGGCACTTCCCCGCCCGGCACCGACGCGCCCCTGGCCATCGCCTGGAACTCGCCGATCAGCTTCCGGGAGTAGCCCGCCGGATCGGCGCACCGCGGCGCCGGGCCCATCGCGGTGGCCGCCGGTCCCACCGCCCGCATCAGCCGCAGCACCCGCTGCTCGTCCTGGGCCTTGAAGGCGGCCGTTAACGCACTGCCGTCCCGCTTGAACGCCTGAGTCGCGGGGGAATCCTGCCAGGCCTGGTAACGCCGGGCGCGACACGCGCGGACCTCATCCAGTCTCCATCCTGTGATCAGTCATGCACGGTCAGTGACCGTAGCACGATCGGGCCAGCCAATGAGATGCCATGGAACGGGACATGTTGACATCGCGCGCCGCCCGGTCCGACGATGCTGAGAGCGTCCGGGACAGCCGCGGATCGCGCCAGCATGCCCGCAGTCAGCAGGTGAGCGCGGGAGCCAGGAAACACCGAACCAGGAACATGGAGGGTCGATGAAGACCAGGGCAGCAGTGGTGCACGAGCCGGGCAAGCCCATCGAGATCGAAGAGGTGAACCTGGACGGCCCGCGCGCCGGGGAGGTGCTGATCCGCTACCAGTACGCCGGCCTGTGCCACTCTGACCTGCACATCGTCCTGGGCGACCTGGCGGGCCGCCTGCCCATGGTGCTGGGCCACGAGGGCGCCGGCATCATCGAGGAGGTCGGGCCGGGCGTCACCCGGGTCGCCCCCGGCGACCACGTCGTCTGCTCGTTCATCCCCAGTTGCGGCCGCTGCCGCTACTGCGCCACCGGCCGCCAGTCCATCTGCGACCTGGGCCAGTACACGCTGGAGGGCTGCCTGCCGGGACCCCGGTTCCCGATCAGCGGGCGGGACGGCGAATACGGCGCCATGTGCATGCTCGGCACGTTCAGCCAGTACGGCGTCATCCACGAGGCCTCGGCCGTCAAGGTCGATGACGACCTGCCGCTGGACAAGGCGGTCCTGGTCGGCTGCGGCGTGCCGACCGGCTGGGGCTCCGCGGTCAACACCGCCAACGTCTCGCCCGGCGACACCGTGGTGATCTTCGGCATCGGCGGCATCGGCATCAACGCGGTGCAGGGCGCCCGCTACGCCGGGGCCAAGAACGTCATCGCCATCGACCCGCTGGAGAACAAGCGGGAGAAGGCCATGGAGCTGGGCGCCACCCACGCCTTCGCCTCCGCCGCCGAGCTGCAGGAGCCCCTGGTCAACATGACCCGCGGCCAGCTGGCCGACTCCGCCATCATCACCGTCGGCCTGGTCGACGAGCAGGTGGTCGCGGAGGGCTTCAACGCCATCGGCAAGGGCGGCACCGTCGTGGTGACCGGCCTGAACAAGCTGGAGGAGCCCACCATCCACCTGTCCGGGTCGATCCTGACCCTGTTCCGCAAGAGCGTGAAGGGCAGCCTGTTCGGAGACTGCAACCCGACCTACGACATCCCGAAGATCCTCTCGCTGTACCAGGCGGGCGATCTCAAGCTGGATGAGCTGATCACCCGCACCTACACGCTGGACCAGGTCAACGAGGGCTATGACGACCTGCAAGCGGGCAAGAACATCCGCGGCGTCATGATTCACGAACACTGACCGGATGTCACGAGAGGTCGTCGAGACGCCGGCGCGAGCTGGAGCTCGTGCAGGCCGCGCTGGCATCCGGCGCCCACATCCTGATCGAGGGCCCGCCGGGCACCGGCAAGTCCACCCTGCTGCGCCAGGTGGCGCAGGCCCGGCACGCCCAGTTCGTCCTGGTCGAGGGCAACGCCGAGCTGACCCCGGCCCGGCTGGTCGGGTCGTTCGACCCGGCCCTGGTGCTGGAGCAGGGCTACCGGCCGGAGAACTTCGAGGACGGCCCGCTGGCGGCGGCCATGCGCGAGGGCGGGCTGCTGTACGTCGAGGAGCTCAACCGGGTCCCGGAAGAGACCATCAACGTCCTGCTGACCGTCATGTCCGAGGGCGAGCTCAACGTGCCCCGGCTCGGCCGGATCGCCGCGGCCGACCGGTTCCGCCTGGTCGCGGCCATGAACCCGTTCGACTCGGTCGGCACCTCGCGGCTGTCCACGGCACTGTACGACCGGACCTGCCGGGTCTCGTTCGGGTACCAGGACGCCGCCGAGGAGCGCCGGATCGTCGAGCTGGCCGCTCCCATGGCCAAGCAGGACCTGGTACACGAGGCCGTGACCCTGGTCCGGGCCACCCGCGAGCACCCGGATCTGCGCTCCGGGGCCTCGGTGCGAGGTGCCATCGACTACGCCCGGCTGGTCCCCGAGCTGGCCGACCTGCGCGGGGTACCCGCCGATGACGAGCCAGGCCGGCCTGGACGCCGCGCTGACCACCCTGTCCGGCCGGGTGCGGCTGCACGAGTCGTGCCACCGCACGGCCGACGAGGTGGTCGAGGAGATCTTCCGGGCGGCCCGCGCCGCCCGGGCGGCCCGCGACGACCCGGGGGGAGGCGGCCGCCCGGGGGAATGACGGGCCCGCCGGCCGGCGACCCGGCGGGCGGGCCGCCCCAGCCCCAGCCGACGCCGCGCCGGCCGAAGTCCGGGCGGCCCGACGGCCGTACCCTGGGCCGCCACGAGCTGGCCCGGCACGCCCGGTTCGCCGAGGTCAGCCCTGAGGTGGGGGTGCTGGACGAGGAGGCCATGCGCCGCGCGCTGGCCGCCGACCCGGCCGCCTTCGAGCTGCTGGCGGCGATGACCGGCGCCACCGACGAGCGGCTGCGGGCCGCCGCGGTCCGGCTCAGCTCCGCCATCGTGCTCGACCGGGCCCGGGCCGGGCGCCTGGCCAGCCGGGGCACGTCCCGGCTGCGGCCCGCCCGCGGCGCCCCCGACGGCGACCTGGACATCGACGCCAGCGCCGAGGCCATCGCCGAGGCCAGGGCGCAGGGCCGCCCGGCCGGGCGGGATGACCTGGTCACCACCCGCTGGGCCCGGCCGCGCACCGCGTTCGCCGTGGTGGTCGACCGGTCCGGCTCGATGACCGGCGCGCGGCTGGCCGCCGCCGCCACCGTGGCCGCCGCCTGCGCCCTGCGCGCTCCCGGCGAGCACGCCGTGCTGTCCTTCGCCGCGTCGGTGGACATCATCCGGCCCCTGGTCAGCGACCTGAACCCGGCCCAGGTGGCAGGCCGCCTGCTGGGCCTGCGGGGGCACGGCGTGACCCGCCTGGCCGATGCCCTCACCGCCGCCCGCGCCCAGCTGGCCGGCGCCCGCGCTCAGCGCCAGGTCGTCATCCTGCTGTCGGACTGCCGGGCGACCGATGACGAGGACCTGGTCACGGTGGCCCGCGCCATCCCCGAGCTGATCATCCTGGCTCCGGCCGACGACCACGATCAGGCCGCCCAGCTAGCCGCCCTGGCCGGGGCCCGCTGGGGTGCGCTGGCCAGCCCGCTGGACGCCGCCCTGCTGCTCGACGACCTGCTGGCCGCCTGACCTCCGGCGGCCCGCTGGCTCCCCCCGACGGCGCAGCCCCGCCACCGGACGCCACGAGATCACCGGCAGCACCGGCGTCACCATCCGCTCCCGCAGGCAGCCCGCGTACACCCCGGCCCCGTAGGCGGCCTGGTCGGCCAGCGCCGCCGCGGTAAACCGGACCGGATCGCCGTCCCGCCGCCGCGCCCAGTCCGCCAGCGGCGGCCCGGCCAGCAGCGACGCCGCCGCCAGCCGCCGCCCCCAGCGGACCCGGGCCGTGCGGCCACCGGGCCGGGCCGCCGCCAGTACCAGGGCCGGCCCGGCGAACTGCCCGCACCACCGCCCGGTGCCCAGCCAGGTATGCCAGACCCCGCCCGCCATCGGCTTGACCAGGCCCCGCGCGGGCAGCCCGCTGCGCCGCAGCCGGGCGCCCAGCAGCAGCGTCGAGGCCCCGAACGCCGCCGCCGCCACGGCGGGCCGGCGGGCCAGCAGCGCCGCCACCGTGACGGCCGGCCACGGCTGGAGGATCAGCGGCGGTACCGCTCCCGGATGCCGCCGGGTCAGCGGCGCGGCCGAGGTTCCGTAGGCGAACCGCCGCCGCAGCAGCGCCGCCCGGGTCACCGGCTCGGCGTGCCCGACCTGGACGCCCGGCTCATACCGGACCCGCCAGCCCGCCTCGGTCAGCCGCCACACCAGGTCGACGTCCTCCCCGTACCGCAGCGCCGGGTCGAACCCGTCACCCAGCGCCGCCCGCCGGGCCACCAGCGCGGCCGTCGGCACGTAGGCCACCCGGGTCACCGGCGCCACCCCGGCCGGCCGCTCGCCCAGGTCCAGCGCCGACCCGGCCCGCGCCGACCCGGCCCGCGCCGACCCGGCCAGCGCAACCACCCGGGGCGCCACTGCCGCCACCAGCGGGTCGGCGAAGTGCCCGGCCAGCCCCTCGATCCAGCCCGGCGGCGGCACGCAGTCGCTGTCCAGGAAGGCCACGAACTCCGTCTCGATCAGCCCCAGCGCGGTGTTGCGGGCCGCCCCCGGCCCGCCGTTGACGTCCCGCCGGAGCACGCGCGCTCCGTGCGCCGCGCCCACCGCCGCCACCGTGCCCGGATCGGCCGACCCGTCATCCACCACCAGCACGGCGTGGTCCGGCCCGGCCGCCGCCAGGCACCGGTCCAGCAGCCCCGGCCGGTCCCGGGCCGGCACCACGATCGTGACGTCCAGTCGTCTTCCCGGCCCCGGCCGGGGGTGGGCCATCCCGGCATCGGTCAGCCGCCGGGCCAGCACCCCGGCTGCCGCCGACCGCACCGGCCCGTCCCGCAGCTCGGCCAGTGCCGCCGCCCCGGCCGCGCTGAGCCGCAGCAGCCGGGCCGGTGACCCGCCGAACAGCACCCCGTCCGCGACCTCCCGGGTTTCCGCGTCGATCGCGACCAGCACCCCGCCGGGCACCGGCGCCCCGGCCGCCACCCCCAGCCGCCCCGGCGGCACCACCGCCGGACCGGGCCGGCCTCCCGTCACCCGGCTTCGGCAATCACAGGGCCAGCCCGCCGTCGACCGGCACGATGGCGCCCGTCATCGCGCTGGAGCCGGGACCGGCCAGGAACGCCAGCACCGCCGCGATCTCGCCCGGCGCCAGGAGTCGTCCGGCGGGCTGCTGCGCGGCGAACCCGGCCGCGCCGGGCAGGTCGTACAGCCGGGCGCTCTCGTCCAGGATCGGGGTGGCGGTCGAGCCGGGGCTGACCGCGTTGGCGGTCACGCCGGTGCCCCCCAGCTCAGCGGCCAGCGCGCGGATGAAGCCCGCCACCCCGGCCTTGGCCGCGCAGTAGGCCGCCAGCATCGGCAGCCCCCGGGTGGCCGCCGCCGAGGCCACGGCCAGGAACCGCCCCCGGCGCGGCTCCGGTCGCCGCAGCAGGGCCGGCACGGCGGCCCGGGCCAGGTTCAGCACCCCGCCCAGGTCGATGTCGAGGACCGCCTGCTCCTGCTCCGGCGGGACCGTCCAGGCGGGTACCCCGCCCGCGATGACCCCGGCCGCCGCGATGGCCGCGTCCAGCCCGCCCCAGCGCTCCTCGGCCAGCGCCACCGCCGCCGCCATCGCCCCGGCGTCCCGCACGTCGGCCGCCACCCCCGCCACCCGGCCGGCCCGCCGGCGCTCACCACCTGATCCAGGTCGGCCCGCGTCCCCATCCCGTAGGGCAGCGCCGGGTCATCCGCGCACCGGTCGACCGCGACCACCCGCCACCCGTTCGCCGCCAGCGCCGCCACCGTCGCCGCGCCGATGCCCCGCGCCGCTCCCGTGACCAGCGCCACCGGCGCTTCATCAGGCCCGGCGCCCGTGCCCGCGTGGATGTCCGTGCTCACGCCGGATCCCCCGGCAGGGCACCTGAGCGGCGCAGGTAGGCCAGCAGC
Organism: uncultured Actinomycetota bacterium; assembly: GCA_963731085.1. GTDB lineage: Bacteria > Actinomycetota > Actinomycetes > Streptosporangiales > Streptosporangiaceae > DASUBV01. Next base: position 31,703 of record CAVSUF010000009.1, on the reverse strand, counting down.
TCAGTGGCGGCCTGGTCCGGGCCGAGCGGGCCGATCACGGCGGGCGGCTCCCGCCGGTACAGAGCGCCGCTCAGGGCCAGCAGGCGCTCGCGGGCCGACCCGATCGGCGGCGGCGGCGCGTCATGGGTGCGCGGCACGTAGGGCCGCGGCGGGCCGAGCCGCAGCCGCGACGGCCGCGCCGCCGGGTGCGGGGCCGGGAACGCCACCGGGATCACCGCCTTCCGGGAGGCCAGGGTGCCGGCCAGCGAGGCGCGGCGCAGCCGCAGCCCGGCCGCCTCCACCGAGCACACCGCCGGCCGGGGAATGCGCACCCGCTCGCGCCGGCCGCCCGGCAGCCGCCGGTCGCCCACCAGGGCCCGCCGGCCCCCCGCCGGCCCCCCGCCGGCCCGCCCGCCGGCCGCCCGGCCCGGTCAGCGGCGCCCGGCTCCCCGGTCCCCGGCTGCACAGCGGCCAGCGACACCAGGCCCAGGGCCTGGGCCGCGCCGAGCTCATGGGCCAGGAACGCGGGCAGCGCCCCGGTGCCCCGGTCCGGCGTCCGGTCCCCGCAGATCACCAGCCCGGGCAGACGGTCGGCGATGGCCTCGGCCAGCGCGGCGGCCAGCGGCTGCTCGTCGGCGGCCAGGTCGGCCGCGTAATCCAGGGCCGGCCAGTCCACCCGCAGCGCCCACGCCCCGGCCGCGATCGCGTCCCGCAGCATCTCGTCCGCCGCGGGCGGCCCGGCCGTCACCGCCAGCACCCGGCTGGACCAGCGCTCCGCGATCCGCAGCGCCGTCTCCAGCGCGGCCAGGTCACTGCGGGACGGCCCGGCGCCGTACCCCGACCGGCGGATCTCGCCGGTCAGCGGCGTCACCTCGGGCCACGGGTCGGCGTAGCGCAGGCAGGCCACGATCAGCGGGCCTGACCCGCCCGGCGCCAGGGCGGGCTCAGCCATGGCGGAACACCACGCCCTCGCCGCCGTCGGGGTAGGTCCAGGTGATCGCGCCCTCGGAGTTGCAGATCTGGTAGCAGGTGCCGCACTCGAAGCACTGCTCGTAGTTGAACAGGATGCCGCCGTCGGCGGTCGGCGCGAACAGGCGTGCCGGGCAGGCGGTCACGCACGCCTTGGTCGTGCACGACCGGCACACGTCCGAGTCCACGGTGATGTGCGGCCGCTGCCCGACCCGGAACTCGACCGTGCCGATCAGCTCCTCGAAGGACACCTCCGGCCACGGCGCCCGCCGCCTGACGCGCATCAGATCCCGCCTCTCACCGCAACGCCCCCCACCGCAACGCCCCCTCACCGGAATACCCGCAGCCCGGCCAGCCCGTCGCGGAGCAGCGCGCCGAGCCCGACCCCGTGCGCCCGCGCCGCCCGCCGGGCCAGCCGCAGCGCGCCCGGCTTGGGCTCCGGGTTGGCTCACCGTGAACAGGCTCTCGGCCAGGTCGCAGACCAGGCCCGGGTAGCACTGCTGGACCCGGTCACTCAGCACCAGCCGGGGCGCGCCGCGCAGCCGCTTGTGGTCGGCCAGCACGAACCCGGCCTCCAGGTCCCGGCGGTAGCCGGCCAGCCCCGCGGCCGTGGTGTCGCCCGCCGCGATGGCCCGGTCCAGCGCCCGGCCGGCGGCCAGGCCGGAGCCGATGGCGAAGTTCACGCCCTCCAGCCACAGGCCCGCGGCCAGGCACATGCCCGCCGCGTCGCCGGCGATCAGCATGCCGTCGATGGCCAGCCGCGGCATCGCGTCGTAGCCGCCCTCGGGGATGAGGTGGGCCGAGTACTCGCGCAGGGTCGCGCCGCGCAGGTACGGCGCCACCGCCGGGTGGGCCTTGAGGTGGGCGATCAGCCGCTCGGGCCGGACCCCGGCCTCGGCCAGGCCGGTCAGCGAGACCACCACGCCGACGCTGACCGTGTCGGCGTTGGTGTACAGGAAGCCGCCGCCGGGGATGCTGCCGGTCGCGCCGATCATCTCGATGTCGACGCCCTCGCCGGGCCCGACGCCGAACCGGTCCTCGATCACGCCCGGCGGCAGGGCCAGCACCTCCTTGGCGCCGAGGGTGTGGTGCTCGGGCGCCGCCATCGGCAGCAGCCCGGCCTCCTTGGCCAGGAACGAGTTGACCCCGTCGCAGGCGATCACCGCGCGGGCCCGCAGGTCGCCGCCGGGCCGGTCGGTGCGCACCCCGATGACCGCGCCGCGCTGGTCCCGCAGCAGGCCGGTGGCCACCGTCGAGGTGACGAGCTGGGCGCCCTCCTGCACCGCCAGGCCGGCCAGCCAGCTGTCGAAGTCGGCCCGGTAGACAGTCATCCCGTTGTACGGCGCCTCGCCCCACGCCCGGGTGCGGAAGTCCACCGACAGGGCCTGGTCGGCGGTCAGCGCCATCGTCGACCGGCGGACCACCCAGCGCTGCACGGGGACCTGCTCCCACCAGCGCGGGATCACCTCGTCCAGCACCCGGCCGTAGACCACCCCGCCGTAGACGTTCTTGGCGCCGGGGAACTCGCCCCGCTCCAGCAGCACCACCGACCGCCCGGCCCGGGCCAGCGCCAGCGCGGCTGACGCGCCGGCCGGGCCAGGCCCCCACGACCACGGCGTCCAGCAGTTCATCGGCCACGGTATATCTCCTTCCCGCCCGGCCCGCCCGGCCCGCCCGGCCCGGCCGGCCCGGCCGGGCCGCCCAGCGCGGGCGGTACCGACACGCCGAGCCGGGCCGCCAGCGCCAGCAGCGTGCCGCGCGCGTCGGCCACGATGCCCAGGCTGCTCATCGCGGTCATCGGGCAGTGCGGGTCGGTGTTGACGCTGACCACCGTGGCCGGGGAGCCCAGCCCCCCGGTGTGCTGGGTCGCGCCGGACACCCCGAGGGCCACGTACAGCCGGGCGGTGATCGTCACCCCGGTCGTGCCGATCTGCCGGTCCGCGTCGATCCAGCCGGCGTCGGTGGCGACCCGGGTCGCCCCGGCCGCCGCGCCGAGCGCCGCCGCCACCTGGCCCAGCAGGTCGAAGGCGGCCCGCGCCCCGGCCTCGTCCAGCCCGGCGGCCAGCCCGCCCCCGCCGCTGAGCACGGCCGGGGCCTCGGCCAGTTCCATGGTGGCCGGGTCCGGCTCCAGCACCCGCGCCGCCGTCACGTCCGGCCCGAGGCCGGCCGCCCGGTCATCGGGCGCGGGCAGGACGGCGGGCGTGATGACCCGGTCCCGCTGGTCGGGGCCGATCACGCCGGTGCCCGGCGCGATCGTGACCACGGCCGGGCCGGCCGTCTGCGCCGGGATCACCACCTGGTCATCGAGCCGGCACAGGTCGGCCAGGACGCCGCCGTCCGTGCGCACGGCCCGGCAGGCGTTGGCCAGCAGCGGCCGGCCGAGCACGGCGGCCAGCCGGGGGGCGAGGTCCCGGCCGTCGGGGCTGCCCGGCAGGATCAGCAGCGGCACCCCGGCCACCACCGGCGCCAGCCGCCGGGCCAGCAGGCCGGGCTGCAGCCCGGCCCCGGTGTCGCAGTAGAACGTCCGGGCCGCCGTGGCCGCGTCGTCGGCCGCCGCGGCCGCGCCGTCGCCGATGACCAGCACCGTGCCGCCCGCCTCGGTCACCGCCTCGGCCGCGCCCGGCGGAAGCTCGCCGCCGCGCGCCACGACCACCGCCAGCGCGCCCAGGCCCGGCGGCCCGGCGGACTCGCCGCGCCGGGTCAGGGCGGCCGTCATATCAGGGGCCGTCATACCGTCGCCCCGGCTAGCTCGCCCTCGATCACGGCGGCGTGCGCCCGGCGCGGAGCGCGGCAGTCACCGACCCGGTGGACCCGGAACGGCGCGCCCGCCAGCGCCCGCCACAGCTCATCAGCCGGCTCCGGCGGGATCGCGCAGGCCGCCCAGTCGCAGGCCAGCTCCCCGGCCGCGCCGGTCGGGTGGTGCAGCAGGTCGAGCACGACCCCGCCGCCCGGTGCCGCCCGGCAGCCGACCACGACCACGTCGGTGCGCTGCCGGATGCCCAGGGCGGCGGCCCGGATGTTCCACGTCTCGATGTCCAGGGTGATGCCCAGGTCCTGGCCGACCACCATGCCGCTGGTGATCACCTCCACCGAGCAGCCCCGGTCGGCCAGCAGCTCGGCCACCGACGTGGCCTGATGGAAGCCGATCTCGTCGACCACCACCACCGTGCCCGCCGGCACGTAGCTGCCGTCGGCCACCTCGCGGACGTCGACCACCCGGGGGTGGCCGCCCGACCACGGGGGCCGGGCCGGGCGCGAGCCGGTGGCCAGGATCACCGCGTCGGGCGTCATGCGGCGCAGGAACTCCGCGCCGGCCTCGAGCCCGGTCACGATCTCGACGCCCAGGCGGCCCGCCTCGGCGGCCAGGTTGCGCACGATGTCCAGGAACTCAGCGCGGCTGGGCACGCTGGCCGCCACGGCCACCTGCCCGCCGAGGCGCTGCTCCCGCTCGTACACCGTCACCCGGTGGCCCCGGCGGGCCGCGGTCACCGCGGCCTGCAGGCCGCCGGGGCCGGCGCCGACCACGATCACCCGGCGGCCGGCCGGCGGGGCGGCGGCAGCGGCCACGCCTCCCGGCCCGCCCGCGGGTTCTCGATGCAGCCCAGCCACCGGTTCAGGCCCATCCGGCCCACGCACTCCTGGTTGCAGGACAGGCAGGTGCGGATGCGGGTCGGCTGGCCGACCCGGGCCTTGGCCGCGAAGTCCGGGTCGGCGATCTGCCCGCGGACCACCCCGACCAGGTCGCACTGCCCGTCGGCCAGCGCCCGGTCGGCCTGCAGCGGGTCCTTGAACCGGCCCACGCCGACCACCGGCAGCGACACCGCGCGGCGGATCGCGGCCGGGATGTACATCGCGTACCCCGGCGGCACCCGCATGCTGGCCTCGATCATGTACAGCGTCGCGGTGGCCACCCCGATGGAGGTGTTGATGTAGTCCACCTGGCCGGTGGCCTCGACCATCCGGGCCACCCGCACCGCCTCGCCGATCGTGGTCCCGCCCTCGATCAGCTCGTCGCCGCACAGCCGCACGCCGAGCGCCCGGTCCGGGCCGATGGCCGCGCGGACCGCCTCGATGATCTCCAGCAGCAGCCGGACCCGGTTGGTCAGCGGGCCGCCGTACTCATCGGCGCGCCGGTTGGTCGCGGGGGACAGGAACCCGCGCACGATCGAGGAGTGCGAGCACTGGAGTTCCACGCCGTCGAACCCGCCCGCCACGCAGTGCCCGGCGACCAGCCCGTAGCCGGCCACGATCTCGGCGATCTCGTGCCGCTCGACCGCCTTGGGCACCTCCCGGAACAGCGGGTCGGGCACCGCGCTGGGCGCCCACGCGGGCAGCCGGGAGTACATGCCCGAGCCCTGGCCGCCGTTGTGGTTGAGCTGGGCCAGGATCGGCACGCCGTGCTCGTGGACGGCCGCCGTGATGCGCTGGTAACCGGGGATCACCTCGGGCCGGAACCCGTGGATCAGCTTCTCGTACGGCCAGTCGGTGGGGTGGGTCGAGTGCTCCTCGGTGATGATCAGCCCGGCGCCGCCGGCCGCCCGCGCGGCGTAGTAGGCGGCGTGCTGCCCGGATGGCAGGCCGCCCTCCGCGTAGTTGGTCAGGTGGGCCGAGAACACCACCCGGTTGCGCAGTGTCAGCGGCCCGACCCGCAGCGGCGAGAACAGGTACCGGTAGCGGCCCGCGCTGCTCACAGTTCCCCGCTCACAGCTCGCCCCGCACGGTGCCCCCCGGCAGGGCGCCCGCGCTGGCGGGACCCGGCGCGGCCAGGGTCAGGGCCAGGCGGCGTCCCTCCAGGATGGCCTCGTGCACGGACCGGGGCGCGACGCAGTCGCCCGCCCGGGCCGTGCCGGGCCGCTGCTCGTACAGGTCCTCGTCGGGCAGCCAGTGCCCGCAGTCGACCAGCACCGCGCACGGGATCCGCCGCCGCTCGCCGGTCCAGGCGTCCTCCAGCAGCACGCTGCCCTGGCTGGCCTCGCGGACCAGCGCCCGAAGCTCGCGCCGCACCCCGGCCCGCTGCAGCCGCACGTTGGCGTCGGCCAGGTCGCCGGTCAGCGACAGCAGCGTGCCGATGACCTGGTCCGGGGCGACGATGGCCACGTCGGCCGCCGAGCCCGGCCAGGTGCTCGGCCACGGCCACCCCGACCGGGCCGCCCACCGGGTCGTGCACCACCACCGGACCCGCGGGCGGCTCCCGGCCGGCCAGCGCCTCCAGCGCGTCCAGCCGGACCATCGCCCCGCTGGCCCCCGTCCCGCCGTAGTCGGCCCCGGGCGGGGCCGGGCGGCCGCCGGTGGCCAGGATCACGGCCGCCCCGGCGGCCCGGGCCGCGTCCAGGCCCGCGGCGGTGACCTCGGTGCAGGTCTGCAGCGTCACGCCCAGGCGGCGGCACTCGGCCTCCAGCCAGTCGGCCAGCCGGGCCATCCGCTCCCGGGCCGGGCCGACCGCCGCCGCCCGCAGCACCCCGCCCGGCCGGTCCGACCGCTCGGCCAGCCGCACCGGGTGCCCGGCCGACGCCGCCACCCGGGCCGCCTCCAGCCCGGCCGGGCCGCCGCCCACCACCAGCACCGGCCGGCGGCCCGAGCCGGGGAGGGCGGCCGGGTCGGCCCGGTCGGTCAGCTCGTGGCCGCTGCGCGGGTCGGCGACACAGCTGACCAGCGGGTTGCGGGCGTCCCGGACCCGGCACTTCTGGTTGCACAGGATGCAGGGCCGGATCCGCTCCGGGTGGCCCGCCCGCAGCTTCCGGACCAGCTCGCCGTCGGCGATCAGCGCCCGGGTCATCTCGACCAGGTCGGCCGCGCCGGCGTCCAGCGCCGCCTGCGCCGCCAGCGGATCCACCACGCTGCCCTGCAGCACCACCGGCACCGCCCCGCCGGCGGCGGCCCGGATCGCGGCGGTCAGGTCCAGGTTGAACATCGGCGCCGTGTGCCCGTCCGGCCGGTACGCGCTGGCCGAGTACGGGCCGCCCCGCACCACCGTGAGCAGGTCCAGGCCGCGGGCCAGGGCGCCGGCCTGCTCGGCCGCGATCTCCGGGGTGACCCCGGCCCACGGCGCCAGCTCATCGCAGGACAGCCGCAGGGCCAGTACCCGGTCCGTCCCGATCTCGGCCCGCACCGCGGCCAGCACCGCGCGGGTCAGCAGCAGCCGGTCGGTGCCGTACGCGTCCGCGCGCTGGTTGGTCAGCCCCGAGTGGAACTGCCGCAGCAGCGCGCCCGGCCCGGCGTCGATCTCCACGCCGTCCGCGCCGGCCTCGCGCGGCCACCCGCGCGGCCGCCGCGAACCCGCTCGACCACCGCGTCGATCTCCCGCTGCTCCATCACCATCGGGGTCTCGCGGCTGACCACGTCGGTGAAGCCCGACGGCCCCCACAGTTCCCGCTGCGAGTACGCCGACGAGCCCTGCAGGCCGGCGTGGCCCAGCCCGGCCAGCAGCAGCGCGCCCCGGGCCTGGCAGGCGGCGGCGATCCGCGCCCAGCCCGGCTCGCAGGCCGCGGCCAGCGGCGCCCGTTCATACGGCCAGTCGCCGTCGTGCACCGACGCGGTCTCGGTGATGATCACGCCGGCGCCGCCCGCCGCCCGCCGCCCGTAGTAGGCCAGGTGCCGGGGCGACAGCGCCCGGTCGTGACCCAGGTTGGTCTCGTGCGGGCCGAACACCACCCGCGACCCGGCCGTCCGCCCGGCCAGCCGCACCGGCTCCAGCAGCGACGGCGCCGGCACCTCCATGGTCATGGGCCGGGGCGGAACCCGGCCAGCGGGCTCTCGTCGCAGCCCCGGACCGGAGGCCGGCGCCCGATCGATACCGGCACCGGCGCGCCCCGGTGCGAGTGGTCGCCCGACGGCCGGGGCGCCGTGGCCCGGCCCGCGCCGGCCAGCGCCGCGCCGGCCAGCGCCGCCTCGCCGTGCCCGCGCACGCACTCCGGGTCCGGGCCGTCCAGCGGCAGGCCGGTGAAGAACTTGGCCGCCATGCACCCGCCCCGGCAGGCGTCATAGGCCGAGCAGGACTGGCACGCCCCGCCGGACTGCGGCTGGCGCAGGCCGGCGAACAGCTCCGACTCCCGCCACACCGCGGTGAAGCCGCCGGGGTCGCGCACGTTCCCGGCCCGGAAGCTGTCGTGGATGGCGAACGGGCAGGCGTACACGTCGCCCACCGGGTCGATCAGGCACACCACCCGGCCCGCGCCGCACAGGTTCAGCCCCGGCAGCGCGTCGCCATAGCCGGCCAGGTGGAAGAACGAGTCACCGGTCAGCACCTGCTCGCCCTGCCGCACCAGCCAGTCGTAGAGGTCACGCTGCTGGGCGGCGGTCGGGTGCAGCTCGTCCCACACGTCCGCGCCCCGGCCCGAGGGCCGCAGCCGGGTGATCCGCAGCTGGGCGCCGAACCGGTCGGCGATGGCCTGGAAGTCATCGAGCTGGGCGGCGTTGTGCCGGGTCACCACGACCGAGATCTTGAAGCCGCGCATCCCCGCCGCGGCCAGGCGCTCCATCGCCCGCAGCGCCGTCGCGTAGGAGCCGGCGCCGCGCACCGCGTCGTTCACCGCCGCCGTCGCCCCGTCCAGCGAGATCTGCACGTCGACGTAGTCGCTGGCGGCCAGCCGGCGCGGCCACCGCCGGGGTGATCTTCACGCCGTTGGTGGAGAACTTCACCCCCACGTGGTGCGCCGTGGCGTAGTCGACCAGGTCCCAGAAGTCAGGCCGGACGGTCGGCTCGCCGCCGCCGATGTTCACGTAGAACACCTGCATCCGCTCCAGCTCGTCGATCACCGCCCGGCACTCGGCGGTGCTCAGCTCGCGCGGGTCGCGGCGGCCGGAACTGGACAGGCAGTGCACGCAGGACAGGTTGCAGGCGTAGGTCAGCTCCCAGGTCAGGCAGATCGGCGCGTCCAGCCCGTACTGAAACTGCTCAACCAGCCTCATGGCGCCGCCTTCGGGCAGATCATCCGTGACCCGGCCAGCGTGGCCAGGGCCGCCGTGTACGCGGGCAGGTCATCCTCGCTCACCCCGGCCGCCGCGCAGGCGTGCCGGGCGGTGGGCGCGTCGCCGAGCGCCCGGACCACGGCCAGCAGGGCCGGGCTCTTGAGGAACGAGAGCCGCCGCGTGCCGAAATGGTAAAGCAGCGCGCCGAACCGCTCCGGCCGCACCGACACCTGCGGGTGCACCTGCCAGGGACCATCCAGGAGGAACGCGGGCTCCGCCGGATCCGCCGCCGGCCCGGTCGCGGTCCCCGTGGCTAGCGACACAGCGGGGTCAGCAGACGTCCCGGGGTCAGTAGACGCCGCACATCCCATCGATCGAGACCTCCTCCACCAGGAGGTCGGCCAGCGCGACGGCGGGAGAGCCCTCCGCGGCCTGCCCGGCCACCGGGGCGTCCAGCGTGATCTCGCCGGCGTCGGCGGGCTCGGTGATCACGGCGAGTTCGCTCATGGCTTCCTCTTTCCCTGCTCGCTATCTGCGCAGACGTGAGTGACACGGGCCGGCCGGCGCGACTTTCGTCACGCCATGCCGATATTCAGGCATGTTAACGTCACCTAGTGACGTAAACAAGGCCGGATTGGCCCGGACCAATGCCTCCGGGAAGGGGATGCGCGGGTGCTGACAGGCCGGGACAGCCCGGACGCGGGGGACGCTGCCGCGGCCGGATCGCGGCGCGGCCGGCCGCCCGGCACCAGCCGCCGCGAGCTTGAGCTGATCGCCCTGCGGCTGTTCACCGACCAGGGCTTCGAGGCCACCACGATCGAGCAGATCGCCGCCCGGGCCGGGGTCAGCAAGCGCACGTTCTTCCGCTACTTCAGTTCCAAGGCCGACGTGCTGTGGAGCGAGTTCGACCGCGAGGTCGAGCACATCCGCGCCGCCCTGGCCAGCGTCCCGGACTCGGTGCCGATGATGGACGCCATCCGGCACGCGGTGGTAGCGGCCAACTACTACGGCCCCCAGGACGTCTCCGAACTGCGGATGCGGATGAACCTGATCGGCGCGGTGCCCGCCCTGGTCTCCAGCGCGGCCCTGCACTACGGCGCCTGGGAGCAGGCCATCAGCGACTTCGCCGCCGGCCGCCTGAGCCAGCCGGCCGGCTCGCTCTACCCGCTGGCCGTCGGCCGGGCCACCCTGGCCGCCTGCCGCGCCGCCTACGACCGCTGGTCGGCCCGGGCCGACGGCGACCTGACCATCTACCTGGACGCCGCCCTCGGCGCACTGGGCGCCGGCTTCAGCCCGCCCGCCCTCAGCGACACCGCCGTGGACCCGCCCGTCGCGGACCCGCCTGGCTAGCGTCAGGAGTACCGGACGGCGTAGGCCGCCAGCATCTCCTCGCTCCAGGTCAGCCGCCCCGCGCGCAGGTCGGCGATCACGCCGCCGAGCCAGCCGGCCTCGGCCGCCAGCACCGCCTGCTGGTACTCATCGTCCAGCAGCGTCACCCGGGGCAGGTCGCCGGAGTACGCGGCCAGGTCGCGCTCCAGCGGGGCCAGGCGCTCGCGCACCCCGGCCAGGCGGGCCTCCAGCGCCTCGGCCAGTTCGGCGGGCTCCAGCAGCATGGCGAACGACAGCGCCGCCGGGAACTCCGGGTACTCGTTGCGGGGCACGGCCAGCATGTCGGCCAGCCACCGCAGGCCCACCCGCTGCCCGTCGGTGGTGAGCGCGTACACGGTCCGCTCCGGGTACCGCTGGTCGCGCTCGGTCTGGCGGACCTCGATCAGCCCGGCCTCGTGCAGCCGCTTGATCGTCTTGTACAGGTTGGCCCGCTGGCCGACGTTGACCACCTGGTCCTTGCCCCACAGCTTGATCAGCCGCTGCATGCCGTACGGGTGCAGCGGCCCGGCCCGCAGCAGGCTCAGCACGGCCAGGGCACATGGGGAGGAACGCAGCGCCACGGTCATGCTGCTTATGCTACTAGTTCGCACCGCACTATGAGACTGCGGCGGCCACGGCTTACTCGGGCAGGTCGCCGATCACCGCGTGCCGGGTGGACCGGAGCAGGCCGTCGGCCACCCGGTAGAGGCTCAGTCCCCGGTACGTGGCGCCGCCACCTGCCCCAACCGCCGCCCCCGAGTTCATGATCGTGACCGATTACCCGTCTGGAACACGGAAAAACGGTCACGATCATGAACAAAGTCCCCCATGCGGCACCCCAGGCGTCACAGTGGACGCACGAGCCCCCCGCTGGGCATGAGGACGCATTGGCGGTGCCGCCAGCGCGGTGAACACCGCAGGTCAGGCCTCCGGGCTCTGGCGGGCGGCGTTCAGCGCCGCTTTTACCTGCGCGGGGTCGGCGTCATACCTGCGCCGGGCTAGCCGATGCGCAGCGGCAGCGCCCTGGGCCCGCGGATCTGGCCGGCGGACCACCGCACGGCGTCGGGGCCGGCGTCGGCCAGGGTGAACTCGGGGATCCGCTCCATCCACACCTCCAGTGCCACCCGCAGTTCCATCCGGGCCAGGTGCGAGCCGACGCAGCGGTGGATGCCCAGGCCGAACGCGGCGTGCCGGTTGACCTCGCGGTCGATGATGACCTCGTCGGCCCGGTCGAACTGGGCCGGGTCGCGGTTGGCCGCCGGGAACGACAGCAGGATCCAGTCGTCGGCCTTCATGTCGACGCCGCCCCAGGCCATGTCCTCCCGGACCAGCCGGGCCATCGTGACCGGCGCGTAGGCGCGCAGGAACTCCTCCATCGCGGTGGGCAGCAGGTCCGGCTCGGCCGCCAGTCGCTGCCGGTCGGCCGGGGTCCGGGCCAGGTGCCACAGCGAGGCCCCGATCGCGCTCCAGGTGGTGTCGATGCCGGCGATGAGCAGCAGGGTCATCGCGCCGGTCACCACGCGCGGGTCCAGCTTCTGGCCGCCCAGCTCGGCGTTCAGCAGGTAGGTGGTGAGGTCGTCGCGCGGGCTGTCCAGGTGGTCGTGGACCTGGGCCAGCAGGTACTCGCCCAGCCGCTCGAACGAGGCGATCCGCTCCTCCGCCGGCCGGTTGATGCCCTCCAGCACCTCCTCCACGAACACCGCGAACCGCGGGCCGTCCTCGGGCGGGAAGCCGAGCATGTCGGCGATCACGCGCATCGGGATGTGCTGGGCGTAGTCACTGGCGGCGTCGACCACGTCCTGCCCGGCGAAACCGTCGATCAGCGCGTGGCAGTACGCCCGGGTGGCCGGCTCCTGCCGGCTGACCACGGTCTTGGTGAACGCGGGCAGCAGCAGCTTGCGGGCGCCGTGGTGGAACGGCGGGTCCGAGGAGATCGGCGGCGAACCGCCGATCGGGGCGATCTGGGGCGGCGGCCGGAAGTTGCTCATGATGATCGACCGGGAGCTGAACCGGTCGGTGTCGTAGGCGATGGACGACACGTCGGCGTAGCGGGTCGGCAGCCAGCCGCCGCCGAACCGGTCGGTGTGCGCGATCGGGCAGCGCTGCCGCAGGTCATCCTGAATCGCGTAAGGGTCGGCCGCCCACTCCGGTTCCATGTGCGAGAAGTCGGTGGCCCAGTCCGAGACCGGGCCGACGACCGGCTCGTACCGGACGCCTTCCTCGTACTCCTCCTGGCCGTCGCGGTAGTCGGCGGAAAAGCGGGCGTCGGCTGTCATGTCATCCCTCCTCTAGGTCGATCGCGCGCTCGGGGCAGTTGGCCGCCGCCAGGCGCGCCTCCTGCTCCTGGCCCGCTGGGACGGTGCCGTCGCCGAGCACCGTCCCGTAGCCCTCGTCGTCGTCCCCGAACAGGGTCGGCGCGAGGTCGTAACAGCGGCCGTGCCCCTGGCAGCGGCTCGGGTCGATCGAGATCTTCACGGTGTTCCTCCGGCCGGCGAGACGGCGGTTTCAGGGGAGACGGGGGAGACCCGGGACGGCGGGCCGGGCGGCGCCAGCGCGGCGGCTACCCGGGTCAGCAGCGCGGCCCAGTCCCGCTCGCCCAGTTCCCGGCCGTCCGGCGTGAACAGCGCGCTGCCCATCGACAGCAGCATGCAGAAGTGAGCGATCGCGGCGGCGGACAGGGCGCCGTCCAGCTCGCCGCCGTCCTGCGCGCCGCGCACCAGCCCGGCCAGCCAGCCCGCCCGCTGGCCGGTGTAGTCGCGCATTAACCGGGCCACGTCAGGGTCGCGGCGGGCCGCCACCAGGGCCTCCACGATCAGGTCGCCGCCGGCGTCCGGGCACCGGGCCAGCGCCCGGCCCGCCGCCAGCAGCGCCTCGGTGACCGGCCGGCCGGGGTCGGCGGTGACCAGCTCGGCCAGGTGCCGCTTGCCGTGCGCCCGCAGCGCGGCGACCAGCAGTTCGGCCTTCGAGCCGAAGTGCGCGTACAGCGCGCCGTTGCTGACTCCGGCGGCGCCCGCGATGTCGGCCACCCGGGTGCCGTCGTAGCCGCGCTCGGCGAAGGCGTCGGCCGCCGCCCGCAGCAGCCGCTCGCGCGTGTCAGCCGCGGTCGCGCCCGCGATGCGTCCCATGGACGAAATTAAAAAACCGTTCATTTGATATGTCAATGCCCGGAACGCCCAGGTCAGCAAAAAGACCGACCCGTCCGGCGCGGGGGAGCGGCCGGACGGGTCGGTGTTAGGAGGGCGGGCGGGTATCCAGGTGGCTAGGGCGCGGCTACCCGGTGACGCTGGTCTGGCTGGCCTCCTGGATGAAGGTCAGCCCGTCCTCGGGCAGCAGGAACCGCTCGGCCTCCAGCTTCAGCACGTCGCCCACGACCTCGGCGCGGTACTGCTGGTTGCTCCGGTACAGCGCGTTGAGCTGGGCCTGGGTGAAGGCCTGGTGGGTGCCGTACAGGACGCAGAACACGCTGAGCGGGTTGGCCAGGCTGGCCGGGGAGTTGACCCCGTTGTTCAGCGCGGTCGGCACGGCCACGTCGGGCAGCCGGACGCCGCCCTCGGCGATGCCGTTGGCATCACGGGCCAGGGTGGCGGGCGGGCTCGGGTTGAGCACGTCCAGCGCCTGGGCGTGGGCCGGCGGGATGCCGAACCGGACCCAGGCATTCAGTGCCGCGTAGGCGGCATGGAACACCGCCCACGACTGCACCGCGCTCGGTCCGGGATTGACGCAGCTGACCGGCGCAGCCGGGCCGAACTCGCGGGTCTGGATGCCGCCCAGCGTGGCCCGGAAATCGGTCTCGCTGGGATCGGTGGCGTAGGACGGCACGTGCGAGGCGCCGGCGATCTCCCAGGTTCTCAGCAGGTTGCTGTCGGGCACCACCTGGGCCGGCTCGGCCTCGCCGTTGACGATGTCGGTCTCGGTGAAGACCCGCATGGCCTTGGTCCCGACGCCCGGGCGGGGCGGCAGCGCGCTGTCGGTCAGCGCGAACAGGAACCCGTTGAACACGTGGGCCAGCGGCTGGACGGTGTTGTAGTAGACGCCCAGGAACGCGCCGGACTGCGACGCGCCGGCCGCGTACACGTCGCCGATGTGCAGGCTGGACAGCGGGTCGGTGAAGCTGTGACCCTTGGCCAGCTCGCCGATCTGGGAGTAGATGTCAAACGACTGGGAGTCGTCCAGCACCGTGCCGCCGTCGGTCACGTCCAGCGCGCCGTAGCGCTGCGGGTTCCACTCCTTCAGGCCCAGCCCGGCGGTCGGCCCGGTGGGGGCGCCGTTGACGCCGACCATCTGAACCGAGGCGCCGATCCAGGTCCAGCCGTGCTTGACGAAGAAGTCGCCGCTGGTGCCCCACTCGGTGTCGATGTCATGCCCGGCGGTGACGTTCTGCCAGTCCACCACGGCGACCCCGGCCGACCGGGCCGGGTTGATCGGCCGCCGGACCACGATGCGGGTCTCGTACTGCATGGTGCCGATGGGCGAGGCGGCCTGCTCCTGCTGGGCCGCGGTGGGGCGGGACGGGTACCGCGTCGCGGTCCCGGAGATGAAGAACTCCTGCTCCTCGTAGCCGAACTTCTTCAGGGGGAAGGGCGTCGAGTAGAACACGTAGTTGCGCGACGGGTCGCCCGGCGCCGCGGTCGACGGAATCGGCCCGGCGATCTGGGCCGGCCCGGCGCCGGGGCTCTCGACGGGCACCCCGGCCGGGACCCCGGCCATCGTGGCGGCCGGGACGGCCGCCGTGCTAGCTGCCGTCGCGGAATCGGAGGCCATGGCCGGGACGGCCACCAGGACTGCCAGGGCGGCGACGGTGCCGGCCGCTAAGGCCGCCCGCAGGCCTGCCCGCGGCGCCTTTCTCGTGCTGGTCATGCTGGGGATCTCCTGCCTGGAGGGTGAACGGGGTGCCGGTGGGTGGGCTAGTGGGTGGACAGTCCGGTCAGGGGCAGGGTGGCGTTCCAGAAGGCGCACTGATGCTCGGCCGAGAACGTGGTCTCCACGGCCGGCTGCGGCTCGTCGAGCGACAGCATCCGCTCGGCGCCGGCGGTGAACAGCGGCCAGCGGGGCTGGCCCAGGGTCTCGGGGTTGCCGAACTTAGCCTGGGTGGTCCAGTACCGCTGCATCTGCGCGGCGAGCTGCTGCTGCGCCGCCGTCAGCGACGGCGGGTTGGCTGTCGTGTTCAGTCCGAACAGGTACTGCAGCTCCGAGGCGTGCGCCGCCCCGTACGGGAACCCGACCGGCGGCAGGAACCGCTCCGGCGCGTTCTCGTCGTTGAACTCGTACGCGAACGTCGGGGTGAACTTAGACAGCCCCGTCTCCACCTCCAGCGACGGGCAGGCGAAGATGGCGTCCGTGCCGACCGCGCCGAGGGCCACCGACGGGCTGGAGAAGTCCGCCAGCGGGTACTGCGTCTCGATCTGGGCCGCGACCGTCGCCGAGACCCCGAGTGTGCCCTCGATCTCGGCCGTGTAGTTGGTCGCGCTTACCGCGACCCCCGTGATCAGCTGCTCGGCCGCTACGAACAGCCGCCACTCGTCGCGGTTGGTGCCCATGAGTACCGGCACCCTGGCGAACTGGCCGGCGGCGACGGCCGTCGAGATCTGCTGCTTCAGCACCAGTCCGTCCACGTCCGGCACGGTGGTGCCCTGATTGGCCAGGATGGTCGACACGGGCACCGCCCGCAGGCAGGACGCTGTGGCCGCCGCGCTTGGCTCGGTCCCGCAGCCCACCTTGGCCGCGAACGTCGCGCCCTGCGCCTGCGCCGTGGCCAGCGGCGTCTCGGTCACGTTGTGGGTGCCGCTCTCCACGATGGCCCGCTCGAACAGCCCGCGTGCTCCCGGCGAGGTCAGCTGCGCCAGCACGCTCACCGCCCCGGCCGACTCCCCAGCCGCCGTCACGTTGAACGGGTTCCCGCCGAACGCGAAGATGTTGGCCTTTACCCAGCGCAGCGCGGCCTGCTGGTCAGCCAGCCCGTAGTTGCCCGCGTCCCCGGCCGCGTTGGCCAGCGCTGAGTTGGCCAGGAAGCCCAGCTCGCCCAGCCGGTAGTTGATCGTCACCACCGTGACCCCGTCCTTGACCAGGGCCGTCGGGTCGTAGTCGTCGCTCTCGCCGCTGACCAGCGCACCGCCATGGATCCACACGATCACCGGGGTACTGCCGGGCCGCGCGTGCGCCGGGGTGAACACGTTCAGGAACAGGCAGTCCTCGTTGGTGCTGCCCTCCCCGAACGCGCCCGCCACCTGCGGGCAGTGCGGCGCGAACGCCGTCGCCGGCCGCACCCCCGACCACGGCGCGGGCGGCTCGGGGGCGTGCCAGCGCAGGGCGCCCACCGGCGGCGCGGCGTACGGAATGCCGAGGAACTCGTTGACCCCGTTCACGGTCATGCCCTGGACGGCGCCGAAGCGTGTCCCGGCCACCGGCCCGGACGCGGCGGCGGCCTGCGCCGGTGGCGGCGGCCAGGGCCGTGGCGCCGAGCGCGGCGGCCGCCGCGACCGCGGCCAGGCGGCCCCGCCATCTCCAGGAGCCTGTGAGCGTGCGCATGCGAAATCTCCAGATCCCGGC
The DNA here is from genome assembly GCA_963731085.1 of uncultured Actinomycetota bacterium. GTDB lineage: Bacteria > Actinomycetota > Actinomycetes > Streptosporangiales > Streptosporangiaceae > DASUBV01. The sequence continues at coordinate 14,933 of CAVSUF010000009.1, read as the reverse complement.
CCCGGGTGACGCGGCGGCCACTGGCCGCCGCACCGTCAGTGTGGGGCGGCCGGGCCGCCCGGACAATAGCTCGGCCAGCAGTTGCCGAGATGTTTCTAGAAACTCATTCAGTAACGGCTGGCGCGGCGCCGGCGCCTGCGCGCGGGCCGGGTGGCCGAGCCGGCGGCATCAGCCCGGGCAGCGGTAGTGCTGCTCGATCCGGTCGAGCAGCGCCTCCAGCGTGAAGTCGAAGATGTCATGGTCGGTCAGCCGGATCGACAGCGGCGCCGTCGAGACGACCGCCGGGTAGTCCGCCGCCGGCAGTTCCGCGTACAGCGCCCGGCGCTGCGCGATGGTCGGCCGCAGGCGGCGCGACCGGCCGATCCGGGCGCGTCACCGAGCCCAGCACGAACCGGGTGAGGATGGTGTAGATCTCGCTGGCGTCCTGCGGCGAGTAGCCGTGCGCCATGTGGTAGCTGAGCGCGATCTCGCGCGACCGCATGGTGTTGGGGCCGAGCATCGGGTACTCGCTCAGCAGCGGGGCCAGGGCCGGCCGCCGCAGCCAGGCGTTGCGGTGATCGCGGCTAAAGGCGCGCGGCGCCCGCCCGCCACGTCGCCCGGGGGGCGGCGGTTCCAGGCCGCCCAGCGCCGCGTCCAGCACGTGGACCAGCAGTTCCTCGCGGCTGGCGACGTGCCGGTACAGCGAGCCGGCCTGCGTGCCCAGTTTCGCGGCCAGGCTGCGCATGGTCAGGTCGCCCAGGTCCCCGCTGGCCAGCAGGTCCAGCGCCGCCTCGGTGATCCGGGCCACGGTGAGGCCGCCGGGCCGCGGCCGCCGGGCCGCGGCCCGTGCGTGCTGGCGCCGCCACCAGTCGGCGTCGCCCACCGCGCCCGAGGGCTTGACGCGTCCGGCCACAGCAGAAACCATACATGCGAACATTGTTAGCACTGATGCGGCTTCCGGCAAGGGGCCGCCGGACTGGGCTCCTTGACCACGGGGGGCCGCCTGACCCCGAGGAGCGGCGTGGACATCGTCACCGAGACGGCCGAGCAGGGCGTCATCGAGCGGCGCTTTGACCTGAAGGTGGCCGACCAGGCGGTGCCCGGCCAGCACTGGCTCCCGGAGGCCGCGTCCGGCCCGCATCCCACCGTGCTGATCGGCCACGGCGGCACCCAGCACAAGCGGGTGCCCAACGTGCTGGGCCTGGCCCGCAAGCTGGTCCGCCGAGCTCGGCTACGGCGTCGTCGCCCTGGACGCGCCCGGCCACGGGGACCGGATGACCGACGCCGAGCGCGCCCAGGCCGAGGCGTTCCGGACCGCCCGCCAGGCGGGCGGCGCGCTGCCGCCGCTGGCCGCCGAGCGCCGCGCCCGGATGGCCCAGGCCGCCCGGCAGATGGTGGCCGAGTGGCAGGCCTGCTCGATGACCTGGGCTCGGGACGCCGCGCTGGTCCGACGGCCCGTTCGGCTACTGGGGCGTGTCCATGGGTACCTCGTTCGGCCTGCCGCTGCTCGCCGCGCGAGCCCCGGATCACCGCCGCCGTGCTCGGCCTGAACGCCCTGCGCGAGGGCAGCGACCAGCAGCGGGCCAACGCCGAGGCCATCACGATCCCGCTGCTGTTCCTGTTCCAGTGGGACGACGAGCTGATGACCCGCGATGCCGGGCTGGCCCTGTGGGACGCGTTCGGGTCGGCCGAGAAGACCATGCACGTCAACCCCGGCCCGCACGTCGGCATCCCGCAGTTCGAGCGCGACGCCGTGGTCGCGTTCTACCGCCGCCACCTGGGCGGCTGACAGCCAGGGCGGCTGGGAGCCAGCTAGCCGTCCAGCCCGCGCAGGAACTCGGTCAGGCCGGCGAAGTAGGCCTGCTGGTCGTCGTACATGGCCATGTGGCTGCCGTCGGGGCAGTACAGGTACCGGCCCGCGGGCAGCCGCCCGGCCATCATCTGCATGTGGGCCGGGTCCATGGTGTCGTGGCGCGCGCCGATGACCAGGGCCGGCACCTCGATCGAGGCCAGTTCCTCGGTGCGGTCCCAGTGCGCGAGCTTGGCGTCGGCGCTGATGCCGAGCTCGCTCGGCCCCTGCATGGAGACGTAGATGGCCGGGTTGATGTGGGCCAGGCCGCGCACGGCCGGGTCGGGCCAGTCCGCGACGGGCATCCGCAGCACGTGGTGAATGTAGTGCTGCTCGTTCAGCAGCTCCATGTAGCGGGGGTTCTCGATGTCGCCGCTGGCCTCCAGCGCCTTGATCTCGGCCAGCGCCGCCTGGTCCATCCGCCGGCATCAGCACCTGCTCGGCGTAGGCGTTGTAGGCCGGCACGCTGGACATCATGTTGGAGATGACCAGGCCGCGCAGGTGCTGCTGGTACCGCAGGGCGTACTCGATGGCCAGGATCCCGCCCCACGAGTGGCCGAACAGCACGAAGTTGTCCGCGGCTGAGCCCGAGCGCCTGGCGGACCTGCTCGACCTCGTCGACGAACCGGTCGGCCTCCCACAGCGACGGCTCCTCGGGCTGGTCGCTGAAGCCGGAGCCGAGCTGGTCGTAGTAGTAGTACTCGACGCCCGGCGGCGGGCAGGTAGCTGTCGCACGCCTCCAGGTACTCGTGGGTCGCGCCCGGGCCCGCCGTGCAGCAGCAGCACCCGCAGGTCCGGGTTGTTGCCGACCCGCTTCACCCAGACCCGGAACTCGCCCGGCCGGGGTGGCGCACCGGGATCATCCGCGCGCCGCCGCCGAGAACGTCGTCCCGGCCGGAGTAGTCCAGGTAGCCGCCTGACGGCATGGGTCGCCTCCGTCGCCGGGGGGCCGCCGTCGCGGCCTTACGACCATGATCGTAGGCGCTGCCCGGTCGGCCCCGATATGCCCGGCCTTCAGTCGCCCGCGCGGCGGGCGACCACGTCGGCGTACCGCTGGAGCGAGTCGCCGGGGCCGGGGGTGGCGATGGCCGCCCTTATGGCGCCCGCCATCTCGCCATGCCGGTCCAGGTGGGTGCAGGTCAGCACGACCTCGGTGGCGGCCGGGCCGGCCGGGGCGAAGTCGGCCACGACGACGCTGGCGTGCTCGTCGTCGAGCACCGGCTGCCAGTTCGGCCCGACCCGCCAGGTGACCGCCGCCGGCCGGGTGGCGCCCACTCGGTGATCGTGCCCCGGGTCACCTCCGCGCCGTCGGCGCCGCGCTCATAGAACCGGCCGCCCACCCCGGGCTCGATCACCACCGACTGCGGCTCGCGGATGAACGTGTGGCCCGGCGGCAGCCACTCGCCCGGATACCCGGCGTAGATCCGGAACGCCTCGGCCGGTGACACCGGGACGATCACCGACCGGCGGGGGTCGCCCGCGGCCCGCCGTAACCGGGCGATCGGCTATGTCCCCGGCGGCGCTGGCCCGGCATACTGGGCAAATGCCGGAAATGCGCCGATCGGCCGAGGAGGCCAGAGCCCTGTGGTCACTGTTCCCACCAGCGCGGGCGAGGTCAGCGTCGAGAACCTGGGCGTCGTGCTCACGCACGAGCACGTGTTCCTCCGCACCGAGGCGCTGCAGTGGGGCTGGCCGGGGTTCGGCGGCTGGGACGAGGACGTCCAGGTCGCGTCCGCGCGGGAGCGGCTGACCCAGCTGGCGCGGGCAGGCGTCGGCGCCATCATCGACGTGACCGTGCCCGGCATGGGCCGCGACCCGGCGCTGGTGACCCGGGCGGCCGAGGGCACGGGGGTCAGGGTGCTGTTCGCCACCGGCTTCCACGCCGCCGCCGGCCTGCCCGCCGCTTTACGTCCGAGGCGCTGCTGGAGTCGCTGTTCGAGCGGGACCTGACCGCCGGGATCGGCGGCACCGGCATCCGCGCCGCCGTGCTCGCGGCCGAGACCGGGGAGGAAGGCCTCACCGGCGATACCGAGCGGGTCACCCGCGCGGTGGCCGCGGTCAGCGCCCGGACCGGGGCGGTGATCCGCACCCAGGCCAACGCGCCCAGCCGGCGCGGCCTGGACCAGCAGCGGATCTTCGCCGAGCACGGGGTCGACCTGAGCCGGGTGCTGATCGGCCACTGCAGCGAGTCCGCCGACCTGGACTACCTGGAAGCCCTGCTGGCGGCCGGCTCGTGGCTCGGCTGGGACCGCCTCGGGCAGAGCATGGACGTGCCGCTGGACACCCAGCTCGACACCCTGGCCGAGCTGTGCTGGCGGGGCCACGCCGACCGGATCATGCTGTCGCACGACCAGGCGTCGTTCAGCGACACCCCGGCCGCGGCGGGCGGCGGCCGGGTGCTGCCCGGCTGGCAGTACGCCAGCGCCCACAGCGGCATCCTGACCAGCCTGCGGGACCGGGGCGTGCCCGAGGATCACCTCCGGCAGATGCTGGTGCGCAACCCGCGCGACTTCCTGGCCCGCAGCCTGCAGGCCCCGGTCGCCGCGCCCGGTGCCGCCGGGCACCCGGCGCCCGCCCCGGTGACGCCCGCCCCCGTGACGCCCGCCCCGGTGACGCCCGCCCGCGGTGCGCCAGCCCCGGTGCGGCCTGCGCCGTCGGCGCCGCGCCGCCAGCCGGGGCCGCTGACCGGCCGGGAGCGCGAGCTCAGCGACCTGCGCGCGCTGGCCGGCCAGACCCGGATGATCGCGCTGTGCGGGGCCGGCGGCACCGGCAAGACCCGCCTGCTGCGGGCGCTGCTGCCCGCCCTGGCTCCCGGCTACCCCGGCGGGACATTCGCCGTCACCCTGGATGACCTGCGCCAGTCCAGCCTGGTCGCGGCCCGGGTGGCCGCCGTCCTGGGCGTCGCCCCGGAGCCCGGCGTGCCCATGGTCGACACCCTGGCCGCGGCGCTGGCTGGCCGGCGGCTGGTGCTGGGCCTGGACGGGTGCGATCACCTGGCCGCCGCCTGCGCCGACCTGTGCACCCGGCTGCTGGCCAGCGCGCCCGGCCTGCTGCTGGTCACGGCCAGCCGCAAGCCGCTCGAGCTGTCCGCCGCCACGCCCTGGCCGGTCCCGCCGCTGGCCCTGCCCGCCGATGGTCACTTTGACCTGGCCGCCGCCGGCCGGTCCGACGCGGTGCGCCTGTTCGCTGAGCGGGCCGCCGTGGCCGCGCCGGGCTTCGCGCTGGACGCGGCCAGCCGCCCGGCGGTGCTGGACATCTGCCGGGCGCTGGGCGGCCTGCCGCTGCCCGTCGAGCTGGCCGCGGCCCGGATCGCCGGCAGCGACGCCGGGGCGGTCGCGGCCCGGCTGGCCGACTGGCTCGGGGCGCTCGGCCTGGGCGGCCCCGGCGCCGCGGCCCGGCCCGGGCCGACGGTCAGCGCCGTCATCGGCTGGAGCCATGACCTGCTCGACCCGCCCGAGCAGGTGCTGCTGCGGCGGCTGTCGGTGTTCGCGGCTGGTCGCTGGAGATGGCCGAGCGGGTCTGCGCCGACGAGCGCCTGCCCGCCGCCCGGGTGCACGGCCTGATGGCCGGGCTGGAGCGGGCCGCGCTGGTGCAGCGCCAGCCCGGCCAGCACGGCCGGTACCGGATGCCCGGCGCCGTCCGCGACTTCGCCGCCGCCCGGCTGTCCGAGGCCGGGGAGCGCGAGCTATCGCGCCGCCGCCTGCGGGACTACGTCGCCCACCGGGTGACCTACCTGACCACCATCGGCAAGGCCCGGGTGCCGCTGCGCTGGCAGGCGTTCAGCGAGCTGTTCGGCCACTTCCAGTCCGACGCCCGGAACATCCGGGCCGTGCTGGCCTGGTGCCTGGAGCACGGCGACGCCGACACCGGCCTGCGGATCTGCACCGAGCTGGGCATCTGCTGGATGGCCACCCGAGCGTACGAGGAAGGCGGCCGGTGGCTGGACGCGTTCCTCGACGTGGCGCCCGCCGGGCCGCCCGCCGCCACCGCGGTGCGCGGCCCGGCCCTGGCCGTCCGAGCCCAGCTGGCGTTCTTCACCGGCGACCGGCGCCGGGCACAGGCCTGGGCCGCGGCCGGCCTGGAGCTGTGCCAGGCCGCCGGGGACACGCACTACGCGGTCATCGCGCTGAACGCGATGGCCCAGGTCGCCATCAGCGACGGGCGCCCGCAGGACGCCCTGCACCTGGCCGGGGAGGCGCTGGAGCAGTCCCGGCCCGCCGCCGACCAGTGGAATGAGGTCTACGCGCTGAACAACCAGGCCGCCGCGCTGGCCGCCCTCGGCCGCCTGGCCGACGCCCGCGAGTGCGGCGAGGCGTCGCTGGCCCTGTCCACGGAGACCGGCCAGCACTGGGGCGCCGCGCTGGCCCGGCGGCAGCTCGGCGACGTGGCCCTGGAGCTGGGCGACCTGACCGCCGCCCGGGAGTACTACCTGGCCCTGCTGCCGTTCGCGCGCCAGGCCATGGCCGGCCCGGACGCTGCCCGCTGCCTGGGCATGCTGGGCCGCATCGCCCTGGACACCGGCGACCCCGCCGCCGCCCGCGGCTACCTGGCCGAGAGCGTGCGGCTCAGCCTGCGCTCCGGCGACCGGGCCGGCGCCGCCCGGGGCCTGCTGACCGCGGCCGACCTGGCCGTCCGCGAGTCCGGCCCGGACCGCGCCGTCCGGCTCGCGGCGGCCGCCACCGCGCTGTGCGAGGCCGCCCGGCTGCCCCCGCCGCCCCCCGCCGACGTCCAGCGCTACCGCGACGCGGCGGCCCGCCTGGGCCAGGACGAGACCGACCGGCTGTGGACCGCCGGCCTCGACCCTCACCGGCGAGGCCGCCGCCCACCTGGCCTTCGGCCCGCCCGCCCCCCGCCTCAGCCTGAACCCGGTGCGTAGGGCCAGGTGACCATCCCGGCCCACCTGCGAGCCAAGCACGGCCTGCACGCGGGCGATGAGGTTGAGGTCGTCGAGGTAGACGGCGCCCTGCGGATCGTGCGCGCGGAGGGAGCCGAGAGCCGGGGCCAGCGCCTCGTCCGGCGGCTGCGAAATACCGCCACCGGCCGCGACGTGGCGGGCATGAGCACCGACGAGATCATGGGGCTGCTGCGTGGCGAGTGATCTCGCGGCCGTCCGCCCGGCGACGCTGGTGGACTCGTGCGTGCTGCTGGACGTCATCACCGGCGACGAGCGGTGGGCTGACTGGTCGGCCGGGCAGGTCGCGGCGGCCATGGACGCCGGCCGGGTGGTGATCAACCCGCTCATCTACGCCGAGGTGTCCGTCGGCTACGAGAGCATCGAGGAACTGGACGACCTGCTCCCGGCCGGTGATTACGAACGTGAGCCGCTGCCCTGGGTGGCCGGCTTCGCCGCCGGGAAGGCGTGCCTCCGTTACCGGCGCAGCGGCGGGGACAAGCGATCCCCGATGCCCGACTTCTACATTGGCGCCCATGCTGCCGTGGCCGGCTACCGGCTGCTGACCCGCGATGCCCGCCGGTACCGGACGAACTTCCCGGCCCTCGACATCGTCGCGCCCGGCCCGGCGCGCTAGGCCGTGTTCTGGAAGGCTCGTCAGGACCCGTCCCGGCATCACCACCGCACCAGAGCCCTCTCCTGTAACAGGCCCCAGCCTCGCGCCCGCCCGGCCCGAGCGGCCCTGGCCAGCCCGGCAGGGCGTCAAGGCAGCGCCGCAGCCCCTCCGGACCATGATCGTGACCGATTACCCGTGCCGCAGACGGGCAATCGGTCACGATCATGCAGGCAGCAGCGCCGCGCCGGGCCGCGCCGGCCGGGGAGCCCGCCCCGGGACGGCAGATCAGGCCCGGCCGCACCGCAGGCACCTTCTGGAACAGGCCCGGGGCGTGCCTCATAAGTCGCGGCGGAGCCGCTCGCTGATCGCGGCGATGCACACGCCGGCACTCCGGGACACACCCGGCTATCTCAGCACCTTCTGAAACAGGCCTAGCCGGAATACCCCGGCGGCCGGGGTTGCTGGAGATACATGCAAACGCATATATCGAAGGCTTCTTCTACGGGTAACGCGGGTACCGCCTCAGTCAGGTGGCGGGGCGGCGCAGGAGGCATGGCATGCAGTTCGGGGTGTTCTCGGTCAGTGACATCACCCGCGACCCGGTGTCCGGGGAGACGGCCAGCGAGGCGGAGCGGATCGACGCGGTCGTGCAGATCGCCCAGAAGGCCGAGGAGGTCGGGCTGGACGTGTTCGCGATCGGCGAGCACCACAACCCGCCGTTCTTCTCGTCCGCGCCGACCACGCTGCTGGCCTACATCGCGGCCAGCACCAAGCGGCTGATCCTGTCGACCGCCACCACGCTGATCACCACCAACGACCCGGTGCGCGTCGCCGAGGAGTACGCGATGCTGCAGCACCTGGCCAAGGGCCGGGTGGACCTCATGCTCGGGCGCGGCAACACCGCGCCGGTGTACCCGTGGTTCGGCCAGGACATCCGGCAGAGCCTGCCGCTGGCCCTGGAGCACTACAACCTGCTGCACCGGCTGTGGCGCGAGGACGTGGTCGACTGGACCGGGAAGTTCCGCACCCCGCTGCAGGGCTTCACCTCGATCCCGCGGCCGCTGGACTGCGTGCCGCCGTTCGTCTGGCACGGCTCGATCCGCACCCCCGAGATCGCCGAGCAGGCCGCGTTCTACGGCGACGGCTTCTTCGCCAACAACATCTTCTGGCCCAAGGAGCACTACATCCGGCTGATCCGGTTCTACCGGCACCGCTTCGCCCACTACGGCCACGGCACCGAGAAGCAGGCCATCGTCGGCCTGGGCGGGCAGGCCTACATCGCCAAGAACTCCCAGGACGCCCGGCGGGAGTTCCGGCCCTACTTCGACGAGGCGCCGGTGTACGGGCACGGGCCGTCGCTGGAGGACTTCGCCGAGATGACCCCGCTGTCAGTGGGCAGCCCCCAGGAGGTCATCGACAAGACCCTGACCTTCCGCGAGCACTTCGGCGACTACCAGCGCCAGCTGTTCCTGATGGATCACGCCGGCCTGCCCCTGAAGACCGTGCTGGACCAGCTTGACCGGCTCGGCGAGGACGTCGTCCCGGTGCTGCGCCGCGAGTTCGCCGCCCGGCGCGACCCCGAGGCGCCGGACGCCCCCACTCACGCCAGCCTGGTCAAGGCCCAGTACGGCGACGAGGCGCCGCGCCAGGCCCGCCCCAACCCCAACCGCGGCGACAACGTGACCGGCGCGTCGCCCTACGCCGACACCGCACCGGAGTTCCAGGCGCGGTATCCCGAGCCGTGATGCCGCCCGGCCGGCACCTGGCCAACGACGCCTGGGAGGCCCTGCTGTCGGCCCACGCGGTGCTGGTCCGCAGGCTGGACGCCGAGGACATCTGGGCCGATATCTCGATGCGGGAGTACGACGTCCTTTACACCCTGTCCAAGTGCCCCGGGCCGGTGCGGCTGAGCGAGCTGAACCGGCACGTCCTGCTCAGCCACCGGCCCTGTCCCGGCTGGTCGACCGCCTGGCCGGGCGGGGCATCGTCGAGCGCCGGGCCGACCCCGCCGACGGCCGCGGCGTCCGCCTGTCGCTCACCGCGGCCGGCGCCGACCTGCAGCGCCAGGTCGGCCGCCGCCACGCTCGCAGCGTGGCCCGCGCCCTGTCCGCCGGGCTGACCCCGGCCGACCTGCGCCAGCTAGCGGTGATCTGCCGCAAGCTGGCCGCCAGCCCGCCGCCAGCCGAGCCGGCACCAGCCGAGCCGACACCGAAGGAGCGCACCCGGGCATGAGCACCTCTGAGGAACCCCCCGCCTTCCGGCTCGTCGTGGTCAGCGCCGGCACCGGCGACCCGTCCTCCACCCGGCTGCTGGCCGACCGCACCGCCGAGCGCGCCGCCGCCCTGGCCGCCCGGCGCGGGAACGCCGTCACGGTCAGCGTCATCGACCTGCGCGAGATCTCGGCCGACGTCACCAGCGCCCTGGTGTCCCAGCACGTCTCGACCCGGCTGCGGGAGGCGATCACCGTCCTGGGCCAGGCCGACGCCGTCATCGCCGCCGCCCCGGTCTACAAGGCCGGCCCGAGCGGCCTGTTCACCTCGTTCTTCCATGTCCTGGACAACGACCTGCTGATCGGCAAGCCGGTGGTGCTGGCCGCTACGGCCGGGACCGCCCGGCACGCCCTGGTCGCCGATGACCAGATGCGGCCCCTATTCGCCTACCTGCGAGCCATGACCGTGCCGACGTCCCTGTTCGCCGCCCCCGAGGACTGGAGCGACGAGGCGCTGAGCCAGCGCATCGACCGGGCCGCGCGGGAACTGGTGCTGCTGATGGAAAGCGGCTTCGCCCGGGCCGTCCGGGACGAGGCATGGGGGAGCTACCAGCACGAGTTCGGCAGCGCCGGCGGCACCGAGGTGTCCATCGACCTCGACACCGACCTCATGCGCCTCGCCGCCGGCGGCGCCGCCGAGTAGCCCGGGCCGTCGCGCCCCGCTAGTTGGCCACCGTCGGGAAGGCGACCGGGCTGCGGTGGCCGGCCTGGTCCACGGCCCGGAGGCCGAACTGGACGTTGTCCTTGGAGATGTCGAGGGTGACCGAGGTGACGTTGCCGACCGGCATCGCCGTGGTCCAGTCCGGCGAGGTGGTCTCGCGGCTCACCACCTCGTACCCGGCCAGGTCCGCTTCGGGGTTGGCGTTCCAGCTCAGCATCGTGAGGTTGGTGCCGGCCAGGGTGGGCGGCGGCGTCGTGTGGATCAGCAGGCCCTTCGGCGTGGACGGCGCGGTGGCCAGCGACCACAGTGCCGCCGCGTTGACCTTGGTCACCCGGGCGACGAAGTCGAAGTCCACGAACTCGATCAGGTCGCCGAACTGCACGCCGTTGACCACCTGGGTGTTCTGGTGCTCGTGATCGAAGTTCTCGCGCGGCTCGGTGAACCGGGCCGCCGCGTACCCCTGCCCCTGGAACGAGACGTGGTCGCTGGCCCGCAGGTACCGGTCCCGGCGCCAGATCAGCCGGATGTTCATGCCGGTCAGCGCAGGCGTCGCCACCTCGTGGACGAACCGGCCAAGCTGGCGGGACAGGCCGTCGTTCTCGCCGCCGACGGACTGCATGATCGAGATCTCGTCGGCCGTCACGGCGGTGGGGATGCCCTCGAGGAACATGCGCACGGTGAACGGGTCGGGCTTGGCGCCGTCGAACGAGTGGCTGGCCCCGACGATGTCGTTGCTGAACATGCCCTGGACGTCAGCGCCGGCCGCGGCCATCTGCGCGGCCATGTGGGTCGAGCCGTACAGGCCCTGCTCCTCGCCGGCCACGGTGGCGAACACCAGCGTTCCGGGGAACTCGCGGGTGGCGAACAGCCGGGCCAGCTCCAGGACCAGCGCGACGCCGGAGGCGTCATCGTCCGCGCCGGGCGCGTCGCTGGTGAAGTCCAGCACGTTGGTGACCCGCGAGTCCAGGTGCCCGGTCACCACGTAGAACCGCTCCGGGGACGCGGTGCCCGCCAGCGTGGCGATCACGTTGGTGATCGTGGTCGGCACCGGGATGTTACTGGCCACCGGCTGCACGAACGTCTGCTGCTGCACGGTCATCCGGCCGCCGGAGGTGGCGGCGATGGCCTGCATCTGCTGGGCCACCCAGGCGGTGGCGGCGCCGATGCCGCGCACCGGGTCGGTCTGGCTGGAGGCGGTGTGCCGGGTGCCGAACTGGGTCAGCCGCAGCACGGTGGCGTGCAGGCGGTCCGGGTCGACCTGGCTCAGCAGGGAGACCAGGTCACGGGAGGGCGCGCGCCCGGCGAGGGCCGGGCTGGCCGCCGCCGCGCTGGCCGACCCGGCGGCGACGACGGGCACGGTGACCGCGGCGGCGGCCGATGCGGTCAGGAACACACGACGGCTGGGGCCGGCAGGACCCGGAACAGGTTCAGTTTCCATGTTCCGAATCAATGACATGGCGCCGACCAGAAGTCAATATGTCCTTGTTTATGGTCATGAGGTAAGGGCGGGACGGGCTCCCTCGGCTAGCCGACGGGTGCGCGGGCTAGGTGGAAGAGCAGGAGAAGAACCACGCCCCGCAGACGGCCTTGCCGTGGCAGCTCGTGTGGCACTGGCGCTCGGAGAAGCAGCGAAAGCCGCTGACGAAGCGCACGTCCCTGAAGCTGGACCAGGCACTGGTCGGGATGCATGCCGCCGCGGCGGCCGTGCGGGGCAGCAGGCTCTCGACCCGCGCGCCGAGAATGGTCGACAGTGCGTTCATGGTGGATTCCTTTCGGGAGAGTGGGCCGGCCTCTTTCTCTTTGATCGTGGCAGCGCTCGCTGCCCTGGCTTCCGCCGCGCTAACGGCTCGCTGCCCGCCGGGCCGTGCCCAGGACGTCACGAGCCGGGATGAGCCCACTGCCGGGATCGTGGCTGCGGACCGCGTGGCCGAGCACCACGATGGCGTGCGCGGACGCGCTCCGCGTCAGCGACCGCGGCGCGGACCGAGTCGGGAACCGAGTCGCCGGGCATGGCGGCCACCTGGCTGTCGGCCATGGCCAGCGCGCTGGAGGGCGGGCGGCTGCTCGGCCATCGAGCGCAGGGCCGGGTGTGACGTGCGCCTGGGCCGCTATGACACCGTGGCCGAGGACCTGGCCGGTCCTGGCCGCTCACCCCGGCCGCGAGGGCATGCGTGCCGATGATGCTGGCCCTGTACCGCAGCGGCTGCCGGGCCGACGCGCCCGCGGCCTACCGGCCTGCCGGGTCGAGCTCCGGGAGCGCCTGGGCATCGAGCCCGGCCCGGTGCTGCGGCGCCTGCACGACCGATCCTCCGCGACGACCCGTGCCTGGCCGCCCCGGAGGTGCTGGCCGACCTCAGCCTGGCGGTGGCCTGAGCAGGGCAGGCTGGGACGAGGCCGCGCCGCGCGGCGGAAGCGAGGAGCCGTGACTGTCCTGAGGATCATCCTGACCATCGCGCTGCTGGCCGAGACGCTGCCGTCGGCGGCCGCCGGGCTCATGCGTGCGCGGGTCGGCCTCACCCGGCTGGACGGCCTGACCCGGCTGGGCCTGCTGGAGGGCCGCAACCTGTGGGTGGCGACGCTGCTCGGCGTCCTGCACCTGGCGGGCAGCGCGCTGGTCATCGCCGGGATCGCCGTGCCCGCCATCGGCGTCGCCGGCGCGGCGCTGGAAGCCGTGATCTTCGGCTGGGTGCTCTCCCGCCAGCTTCAGGCCGGCGATCGCGGCCGCTCGCTCTTCGCCTACCTGCTGTTCGCCGCCATGGCGGTGGCGGTACTCATCGTCGACCTGCTGCACTGACCGCCGGGATCCGGGAAAGCCGGCCAGAAAGCATCCGGCGGTTCCCTCGGGCGCTTCTGGACGGCGGCCCGGAATTCCGGGCCTCCGTTATTCCAGTCGGCTGGCCCGGCTAAGCCGGAAGGCTGTTTCTCATCCCGGAAATGAAGGGCGGATCCGCCTATTTCCGGCCTATCCGGCGCATAGTCCCGGGTCATGCGGAACCAGGACACCGCCCCGTCCGGTCCCGCGCCCGCCGCCTGGCGGGCGTCAAGATTAATGCCCGGAATGTCGGTAAGACCTGGGCGAAGCGAGGTCATGCTGGGGGAAACTGACGCCAAGAGTCCTGGAGCGGGCTGCTAGTCCGGCGCGGCCGGGCGGTACAGGCCTGAGGGAGACCCGATGGATGACGACCAGCTAGTAGAGGATTACCTGCGGCGGCTGGGCACCGCGGCCGACGAGCTGCTGCCCACTCAGCGTGACGCACTGGTCGGGCAGGCGGCGGCGCGCATCGCCGAGGCCCGCGCCGACGGGCCGCAGCGGGGCACGGCCATGGCGACCATGCACCTGGAGACCGTGCTGGAGCAGCTAGGCGACCCGGCCGACCTGGTCCGGCCGCGCCGCTCCCGGCACCGGGCGCGCGGCAGCGCCCCGCGCCGGCCGCGAGCCAGCCCGGCTCGGCCGGCGGCCACGAGGTCGCGGCAGTGATCCTGCTGCTGGTCGGCGGGCTGCTGGCCGGCATCGGCTGGCTGGTCGGCGTCGTCCTGCTGTGGACCTCGCGGCGCTGGACGATCGGCGACAAGGTGCTCGGCACGCTGGTGTGGCCCGGCGGGGTCGCCGCCGCGCTCGCCGCCCCGGCCGTGCTGTTCCTCCGCCAGGTCAACACCGGCCCGCACTGCGCGACCGTGACCGCTGGGCAGCTATGCCCGACCTCGGCCCCGACCCTGGACCTGCCGGGCTGGCTGTTCGTGCTCGCGCTGGTGGTCCTGGCCCTGCTGGCGGTCGGCGGCCCGGCCTGGATGGCCGCCCGGCTGATGCGCCGGGCCCGGGAGGCCCGGCCCGCGTCGCGCCCGCGCCGGACGATCGCCTGCCCGTGGAGTCGGGCGCCTAACGCTCCGGTCGCACCGCCCGCACCCACAGGTGGTACGGGATGGTCGCGACGAACCCGTCCGACCGCCGGGGAGCGGGCTCGCGAACCGCCTCGATCAGCAGCCCGGCCCGCTCCAGCGCCCCGGTGTAGTCGCTGAGCGGCCGGACCCAGCTGGAGAACCGCACGCGGAGCCCGTCCCGCTCCTCGACATGCCGCAGTCGCGTCCGCTCGAAGTAGGAGCCGTCGAGCACGAACGGCGCGCCCGGCTGGTCATTCACCGGCCAGCCGGTGTTGGTCACCGGATGCGTGATGCTCAGGACCAGCCGACCGCCGGGCCGCAGGACCCGCGCGGCCTCGCCGACCGAGCCGTCCAGGTCGGTCACGTCCATCAGGAAGTTGTAGGCGATGACCAGGTCGAAGTCACTGCCGGCGAACGGCAGGCGGGCCGCGTCGGCGACCAGGTACCGGCCCGCCGCGTGGGCCTCCCGCGCGGCGTCGATGAGCGCCGGCGCGACGTCGATCCCGGTGATCCGGTGCCCGGCGGCGGCCAGGTCACGGCTGACCCGCCCCTCGCCGCAGCCCAGGTCGAGCGTCGCCGTGCCCGGCTCGGGCACCAGCGCGAAAAAGTCGTCCCGGTAGCGCCAGTACGAGTCCAGGCCCGGCCGGCGTACCCAGCGGATCCAGTCGCTGGCCGCCTGCGCCCAGTCTTGCTCGGTGCTGCTCTGCTCCGGCGGCATGGGAGCGATGCTAGACCGCCGTAACCGGCCCGAGCCACGCAATTACGGTCCGGGCCGGATCAGCGGGCAGG
>CAVSUF010000008.1:0-187967 GCA_963731085.1 uncultured Actinomycetota bacterium | reverse complement strand
TGGGCGCAACTGGGTTCGAACCAGTGACCCCTCGCTTGTAAGGCGAGTGCTCTACCGCTGAGCTATGCACCCGAAAGCAAACCGCCCACAACCCGGCAGCCGCCCCGACAGCCTACCGCTCCCCCCGCCTCCCCCGTGCCCACCCAAGATCGCGGCGCCAACCCGCAAGAACAGCTCACCCATTGCCGGCGGATTCCCGGCGCACCGCCAATCAGCGCGACGCATTCCGCTCATCCAGTCCGACCAGGACCACACGACCAGCGCGATACCCCGAGCCTTAGCTGCGCCGGCCGCCCCAGCGCCCGGTACGTCCACCCGGCTGCCCGCCACCCCGCCTCGTCCAGGACGTTCCGCCCGTCTGCCACCCGCGCTGCGCGACCACCCGCCCGATAGCCTCCGGGTCGGCCTCGGCGAACTCCCGCCACTCCGTCAGCACCAGCAGCACGTCGGCTTCCGCCGCCGCGCCCAGCACCGAGTCCGCGTACTCCAGTTCCGGGTGCGCCCGTGCCGCCCGCGTCGACCGCCGCCGGGTCGTAGGCGATCACCCGCGCGCCGTCCCGGTGCACCGCCGCCGCGACGTCCAGGGCGGGCGAGTCCCGGATGTCGTCGGAGTCGGGCTTGAACGCCAGGCCCGAGCACCCCGACCCGAACGCCCGGCCAGCGAGCCGCCCGCCAGCTCCCGGGCCAGCTCGACCATCCGGGTCCGCCGCCGGCCGTTGATGGTGTCGACGTTCTCCAGGAACGCGACGGCCTCCCCGGCTCCCAGCTCCTGCGCGCGGGTGCGGAAGGCGCGAATGTCCTTGGGCAGGCAACCGCCGCCGAACCCCAGCCCCGGCTTCATGCCGGCGCTGCCGATCCGGTGGTCGTACGACAGCGCCTCGGCCAGCCGGGCTACGTCAGCCCCGGCCGCCTCGCAGACTTCGGCCATGGCGTTGATGAACGAGATCTTGGTCGCCAGGAAGGCGTTGGCCGCTACCTTGACCAGCTCGGCCGTGGCGAAGTCGGTGACGACGAACGGGACCCCGGCGGCCAGCGGCTCGGCGTAGACCTCGCGGAGGATGGCCTCGGCCCGCGGCGGAGCGGACGCCGGCCACGATGCGCTCGGGGCGGAGGGTGTCGGAGACGGCGTGGCCCTCGCGCAGGAACTCGGGGTTCCAGGCCAGCTCGACGTCCAGGCCGGCCGGGACCAGGCGGGCCAGGCGGTCGGCCAGGCTGGCGGCGGTGCCGGCCGGGGTGGTGGACTTGCCGACGACCAGGCAGGAGCGGGTCAGCCGGGGGGCCAGGGCGTCGATGCAGCCGTGCAGCTGGGACAGGTCGGCGCCGCCGGAGCCGCTGCTCTGGGGGGTGCCGACGCAGCAGAAGTGGACGTCGCCGAAGTCGGCGGCCTCCTGGAACGAGGTGGTGAAGCGCAGGCGGCCGGAGGCGATGCCGCGTTCGAGCAGGGGCTCCAGCTCGGGCTCGTAGAAGGGCAGCTTGCCCGCTGACAGGGCGCTGATCCGGTCCGCGTCGATGTCCACGCCCAGGACCTCGAAGCCGAGGTCGGCCATGCAGGCGGCATGAGTGGTGCCCAGGTACCCGGTTCCCAGCACGGTCACACGACGCGCCACTACGCTCTCCTTCTCCCGCCTTCAATTACTTGCTGTTACCGGCGCCGTACTGGCAGATATGCTGATCATTCCGGCACCGGGCCATGCTAGTGGACAGTCCCGGGGTTTCGGTCCGGCTACCGGCCGACCGGCCGGCGGGACGGGACCCGGGCTAGCGGGCCGGGGCGGGACGGCATCAGGTGTCTCCCCGGGATCGGACGATCAAATCGGCCAGCAGGGCCAGCGTCGCGATGATCAGCCCGCTGACGAAGATCAGGACCGTGTTGACGGCGAACAGCAGCGGGTGGTGCGGCAGGTTGACGAAGAAGTCGAAGATGCCCTTGGCCACGCCGACGGCCAGCAGGAACAGCGCGACCGGCATGAGCACCTTGAGCGGGTTGAAGTACATGACCATCCGCAGCACCTGCAGGATGTACCGGTAGGCGTCGCGGATGAACTTGAACTTGGAGGTGCCGGCCCGCTTGGCGTAGTCGATCGGCACGTAGCGGACGTCGTGCTGGTTGGACAGGAACGCGATCGTGATCGTGGTCACGCAGGAGAAGCCGGGGGGCAGCAGCCGCAGGTAGGGCAGGGACACCTGGCGGCGGAACGCCCGCAGGCCGGAGTTCAGGTCCGGGATCTCGGAGTTGGTCAGGATCTCGGCCAGCTTGCGGATGAACCACTTGGCCGGCACCCGGAACAGCTTGTGGGTGCCCTCCTCGCTGGTCCGGGCGCCGACGACCTGGTCGAGCTGCGGGTCCTTCTCGAGCATCTGGACGAACTCGGGGATCCGCTCGTTGGGGTAGGTCATGTCGGCGTCGGTCCACACGACGATCTCGCCGCGGGCGTTCTGGGTGCCGATCCGGCGGACGGTGCCGGACCCGCCGTTGCGGCGGAAGTGAACGATCCGCAGGTGGGGGTAGTCGGGGACGGCTTCCTGCAGCCGGGCCAGGGTGGCGTCGGTGGAGGCGTCGTCGTAGGCGACGAGCTCGTAGCTGTACCCGCTGGCGTCCATGGACCGGCAGATCCGCTCGACCTCGGTGACGACGTGCCCCTCCTCGTTATGGCAGGGCAGGACGATCGTGACATACGGGGGCTCGCCGGGCGCGCTCTGCGCCGCCGCCGCGGCGTCGGTGGGTGCAGTCATCGTGAAGGTTCCGACATCCAGACGTGGAAGGTGTAATGCCAGGTCGTTGTGGGCGGGCTGATCAGGGTGTGGGAGTCCTCCATGGTATGCAGGGCCATGATCTCCCGTGTCGGTCCGTATGGGTGGACCTGCGACCACCGCGCGGCTAGCAGCACGGGGCGCCGCCCGGCGCGGCGGATGCCGGCCACGACGGCCCGCACCGATCCGGGCTTGGAGCCGGGCAGGATCCCGACCGGGACGCCGCACATGCCGCGGACGTCCTCGGCGATGTTGTTGGCGTCGCGGGTGCCGAGGAACACCACCGAGGCGTCCCTGGGGATGGCCCGGCACATGTTGTTGACGGCGAAGATCTCGCCGCCGTAGGTCCGCTGCGTGAACAGGCCGGAGTTGTAGCTGGTCACCGACGTCGGCGTCAGGACCGGGCCGCCGTCCTCGGACAGCAGGCCGAGGGTGGTGATCAGGCCGGGGATGACCAGGCCGGCGGCCAGGGCGGCAGTCAGGGCGCCGCCGGCGGCCAGGCTCAGGCCCCGGCTGGAGATCCGCTGCCGGGCCAGGCCGATGAGCCAGGCGCCGGCCCAGAGCGCCAGCAGGATGAAGCCGGGCAGCACGCCGGGCACCAGGCGGCGGCTGGCCCAGGGCTGGTCCGGGACGATGGCGGGCCGCCACAGGGTGGCGAAGATCACCCAGGCGAAGGTCATCAGCGGCAGCGCCCAGACGGCGGCCTCGCCGCGCAGGCAGCGGCGGGCCAGCACGGCGATGCCCAGGGCGGCCAGGAGCACGGCCGGGACGCCCAGGTACCAGAAGATCCAGTGCAGGCTGAACTCGTAGTACAGCCGGCCCGGCTGGACCGGCAGGTTGTCGGCCTTCTGGAAGATGGCCATGACCGAGTTGTAGGCGCCGTACACGGTCTGGAACCGGGGCCGGACGAGGAACCCGGCCAGCACGGCGGCGGTGCCGGCCATGGCCGCGATCGGCAGCCAGCGCCGCCACCAGCCGGACAGGGCGGGCAGGCCGCGCCGCCACAGCAGGGCCACGGCGACGGCGGTGACCACCACGACCAGGGCGGCGATGGCGGCCAGCGGGATCAGGCTGCTCTTGATGCTGGACAGGTAGGGGTGGCTCAGCACGACGCCGTCGACCAGCCCGTACAGCCCGCCGACGATCAGGCCGCCGAGCAGCGGCAGGGCCTGGCGCTGGCGGGCCAGCAGCAGGATCCCGATGTACGGGATGACCGGCAGGATGTCGCTGACCCCGTCGATCCGGACCAGCACGGTCAGGCCCAGGGCCAGCCCGCCCAGGGCGGCGAGAACCTGGCTGCCGGTGACGCCGCGCCAGATGACCCGGGCGGCGCGTCCGTCGGCCGCCAGCGAGTCGACCACCAGGCACAGGCCACCCAGGAACAGCACCTGGGCCAGGGGCTCGCTATAGGTCTGCCTGCTGGTGAACTCCTGCGGCAGGGAGAACGCCAGCACCAGCGCAGCCAGCGGCGCCCAGCGGGGGCCGACCAGGCGGGCCACCAGGCCGCCCAGGGCCAGCACGCCCAGCGCGCCGATCAGGCAGTTGGCGCGCGGCCGCCGTGGTGATGCCGCCGATCCAGAAGAAGCCGGACAGGACCAGCGGCACCCCGGCCATGAACTGGGGCACGATGACGCCGTGCACCTGGTAGAAGGCGAAGCTGGCGAACGTCAGCGCGCCGTGGGTGCCGCCGAAGGCGGCGGCGCTCTCCGGGATCGGCAGCGAGCCGTGCCGGGAGATCCAGTTGGCGAACTGGATGTAGGACGCCGGGTCGCGGTTGACGATGATGTTCTGGGAGTGGAACAGCAGCTGGTCGATGCCGAACGCGACGGCCACGGCCACGGTCGCGGCCACCGACCACCACGGGGTCGTGGCGGCGGCGGGCCTACGGGTGTTTGCAGCACCGGGCGCCGAGGAGCCAGGCGGCCGGGCTGCCTGCACCCGGCCGGGCACCCAGCGCAGCCCCGCCCAGGCCAGCACGGCGGTCACCGGCACGGCCAGGACCAGGGTCAGCACCGGGGTGAAGGCGCCCAGGAGCAGCAGCGGCAGGGCGACCAGCAGCCAGGCCACGGCGACCAGCGCGGGCAGCACGGTCAGCCGGCCGAAGAGCACCCCGGCGGTGTCGCGGCGCGGCGGCGCGCGCCTCGCCGATGCCGTCCCCGGCGCCGAGGAGCCCGCGGCGGTGGTGCTGGCGCCGGCACTCATCGCGTCGTCTCCCTCGCGGTCACGCTCCCGCTGGCCGTCGGCGGGCTGGCGGGCGTGGTCCTGGTAGCCGGCACGGCGGGCCGCCCCGCGAACTTCGCGGGCCGGCGCAAGACAAGGTACCCGTCCCGGCGGAAGATGACCGTGTAGCCCTCAGCCTCGTACTTCTTCACGCTGTCGAGCTGCCCGACCAGGAACGCGAAGGTGAACTGGCGCTGGGACAGGCTGGCCACGACGTACTGGGGCAGCAGCGGCGGGTGCTTGCCGTCCCCGTCCCACAGCAGCAGGTAGTCGCGGGCTCGCTAGCTGCGGGGCCAGGAACTGGGTGGCCTGCACCGACACGCCGCTGGGCACGCGGGCGTCGGCCGCCGCGGCGGCGTTCTCCTGGGCCGTCCGGTGGTAGAAGGCCGAGTGCAGGGCGAGGTTCAGCGGCGAGCCCTTGGGCGCGCCCGGGTTGCTGTTGGGCAGGTTGGGCACCAGGTACACGGCCACCGCGGCCATGGCCGCCGAGGCCAGCAGCGCGACGGTGCCGGCGATCCACGGCCGCCGGGCGCTCCGGTCGGCCGCGGCGGCCGCCGGGGCGGGCTCATCGCGGATGACGATGTCCAGGGCGGTGTCGTCCGGGTCGGCCGCGATGGCGGCCGTGGCGGGCTCCGGCGCCGCCGCCGGGGCGCGGGGTGCGCCCGGACCGCGTGACGAGAACCCAGGCCCAGGTCACCCACCGGTCCAGCCGGGCGGCGCCGTCCACGGCCGCGCACACCAGCGGCACGACCAGGTAGGAGTTGTACTGGAAGGCCATCACCCACCAGTTGTCGAACTTGGTGTTCAGCATCCGCTCGACCAGCAGCGGGATGACCATGATGAAGACCGGCGACAGCAGCGGCAGGAAGCCGAACATGCCCAGCAGGTACTTCAGGGTTTCCCGCTTCAGCGGGCTGTTGAACAGCATCAGGAACGAGCCGGCCGGGTGCGCGAAGATGTACTCGACGACCTGGGGGACGTTGTTGCCGAGGCCGGCGGTGCCGGGGGCGGCGCCGTAGGCCCAGTAGTAGTCGCCGTTGCCGCCGAACGCCGGGATCAGCACGTAGGTGGCGAACGCGGTCCAGGACACGCCGATCACGACCAGGGCGATCCCGACCAGCCACTGGCGGCTGACCATCTTGTGCCGCTGCCCGGCGGTCAGCACCAGCCAGACGCCGATCCCGGCCACGAACAGCCCCATGTCCTCCTTGACCAGCAGCAGCCCGGCCAGCGCGACCAGCGCCGTGCGCAGCTTGCCGGCCTGGAAGCGCTCCAGCGCGATCGCGGTCAGCACCGGCGCGAACGCGGCCTCGTGGAAGTCGAAGGCCGCCGCCTCGGCCAGCGGCCAGCTCAGCCCGTAGGCGATGGCCACGAAGTAGGCGGCGGTGGTGGCCTTCCGGCCGCCGCCGAACGCCCGGCGGGTGAACAGCCAGATGGACGGCGCGGCCAGGCCGAACAGGGCGCCCTGGGCGACCAGCAGGGTGGCCGGGCTGTTGTGCAGCCAGTACAGCGGAGCCAGCACGGCGATGATCGGCGAGAAGTGGTCCCCGAGCACCGAGAAGTTCGGGCCGAAGCCGTTGTGCACGCCCTTGAGCGGCGAGATGCCGGGCTGGAAGTGGGCGTAGGACCGGACGGCCTGGTCGAAGATCGTGAGGTCGTAGGCCGAGGTCTTGAACGTGTAGTACAGGAACAGGGAGTACACCGCGTAGATGAGGGCGATCCCGCCCGCCACGAGGCTGACCCCGACCAGGTGCGCGGGCTGCGGCCTGGTCACGCGCTCTATCGCTGCCTGCCGTCCCGCCCGCAGGGCGCTCACCATCGTCACTCGTGCTACCAATCGCTACGTTTCGCCGGGAACTCGCACCGGTGCGGAGACTACCCGGCACATCGTAATTTTGCCGTTCACATCTTGTTTTCTTGACCGACCTGGCCGATGATGTCCGGTTCTCACGCTAGGTAGTGAGGCGGGCCAGGGCCACCAGCCCGGTCCCGGCGCCCGGCACGGCCCGCTGGGCCAGCCGGAACGGCAGCACCCCGTACCGGATGGCCATCGCCTTCGCCCCGCCGCCCGGCTGCAGCTGGCGGGCCGAGCTGGCGGTGCGCTCCTCCATCGACTCGGTCTCGCCGCCGGCCAGCCGCCGGGCGGCGATCCGGTTGCGGACCGCCTCCAGCGCGAAGCCGAGCGGGAACCCGTACTGGCGGACCTGGATGTCCCCGAAGCCGGTGCTGGCCAGCAGGTCGGCCAGGGCGGCCGGGTCATACCGGCGGAAGTGGCCGACCAGGGTGTCCCACGGGGCGAACCGGGCCTGGTGGGCCGGGACCGACAGCATCAGCCAGCCGCCGGGCCGGACCCGCCCGGCCCACTCGGCCAGCGCCGCCTTGTCGTCCTCCAGGTGCTCCAGCACCTCGAACGCGCAGACCAGGTCGAACCGGGCGTCGCCGAGGTCGGCCGCCATGATGTTGCGGACAGTGCCTGGTCCATGCGGGCCCGGCCGGCCGCGCCGACCCGCTGCCGGGCCACCGCGAACGACGTCGGGTCCGGCTCGACGCCCAGGTAGCTGTAGCGCCGGGCGAACCGGGCGCCGAACGCCCCCTGCCCGCAGCCGACCTCCAGCACGTCGGTCACGCCGGCGGGCAGCATCCGCTCCACCAGGTCGTAGCGCAGCCACGAGTTCGGCGCCAGCGGGGCCACCACGTTGAGGTCGGCCATGCTCACTGCTCCTTAGCGTCGGCGCGGGCGCATCAGGGTGCGACAGCGGTGCTGCGGTCCCCGGCCGGGCGCAGCCGGGCCGCCAGCGGGGCCACGACCTGCCGGGGCGCGAACCGGTCCCGGGTCAGCTCCGCCGACAGCCGGCGCAGCCGGGCCACCTCGGCCCGGTCCCCGGCCAGCCGCGCGCAGCGCCGAGGCCAGGGCCGCCGGGTCACCCGGCGGCACCAGCACGGCCGCGCCATCCAGCACCCGGCGCTGCGGCGGGGTGTCCGATGTCACGATCGCGCAGCCCGCCGCGGCGCCCTGGAAGACCTTGTTGGGGACGACCCGCCGGGCCTTGTCCCCGGTACCGAAGATACCCAGGCATACGTCGTGCTGCGCCACGACCGCCGGCAGGTCGGCGGCGGGAACCCAGTCCCGCCAGGTGACCGCCGGGCTGGCGGCCGCCGCGGCCCTGGTCTCGGCCTCGTCCTGGCCGGTGCCGATCATCGTGACCGCGACGTCGTCCCCGGCCAGCGCGCCCAGCGCGGCGCCGATCACCGGCGTGCCCTGGAGCGGCGTGTACAGGCCGTAGAACACCACCCGCAGCGGCCCGGTACCGGGCACGTCGGCCGGGCGGGCGGCGGCCTGCCATGCGGCCGGGGCGCCGACCGGCACGACCACGGCCCGCGGCCGGTACCGCGGCGGCAGCGCGGCCAGGTGCTCGTCGGTGTCGACCACGATCACGGTGGCGGCCCGCAGCGCGGCGGCGTCGATCAGCCGCAGCAGGGCCTGGCGCGGGCCGCCGTCCAGGCGCCGGTCCCGGCCGGTGTCACTGGCCCCGACCAGGTGATCCAGCACGACCGGAACCCGGCGGCGGAACAGCAGCCGGGCCAGGTGCACGTCAAAATGCCCCAGGTAGCCGACCAGCACGACGTCCGGCGCGGGCATCCGCCAGGCGGTCACGGCCAGCCGGGCCCAGCGCCGGGCCAGCCGCAGGGCCAGCGCGGCCGCCTTCCACGGCCGGGCCAGCATGTCGACCCGGGCGGCGGTGTCGAAGCCCAGCGGGGCGTTGCACTCGGCCACCTCGAACCCGGCGTCAGCCAGCCCCTCGGCGATCGTGGCCACGCGCGGGTGCACCGTGGTGTCGTAGGTGCCGAACAGCAGAACGCGCATAGTCTGCGTACCCTAGCGTCTCCGGGCGGCCAGCATTCATCAGACCGGGGCGGGCGTCGCTCGGCGCCCCGGGGCAGGCCGCCGCAGCGGCTAGGCTCTCCCCTATGTCTGACTCCCAGGCCGCCGCCGAGGTTGGCGAGCCCGCCAGCACAGGCGGGCCGGCTCCCGGCGGCGGGGGGCCGCGCGGAGTCAGCGGAGTCATCAGCCTGGCCACCAGGCTGATGGGCAGCCGGCTGGTGCGCTGGGGGTTCGTCGCCGTCACGGTCGGCCTGGGCGGCTACTACGTGATCCGGGAGTGGCCGCACGTCCAGTCCGCGCTCGGCCGCCTGGGCTTCCTGCCGGTGGCCGGCGCGCTGATCTGCGTGCTGGCCGCGCTGGTGGCCGCGATGCAGGTCTGGCGTCACCTGCTGGCCGCGCTGGGCTCGCCGCTGCCGGCCGGGCCCGCCGCCCGGATCATGTTCATCGGGCAGCTGGGCAAGTACCTGCCCGGCTCGATCTGGCCGGTGCTGGCCCAGATGGAACTGGGCAACGAGCACCAGGTGCCGCGGCACCGCTCGGCCAGCGCGACCGTGCTGACCATGCTGCTGGTGCTGCTCACCGGCCTGATCACGGCGCTGGTCGCGCTGCCGTTCGTGGCCGGCTCGACCGGCTACGTGTGGGCGCTGCTGGCCGCCCCGCTGCTGCTGGTCCTGCTGCTCCCCCGGGTCCTGAACGCGGTGCTGAACCGGGCGCTGCGCCTGGCCCGCCGCCCGCCGCTGGAGGTACGCGCTCACCGGGCGGGCCGTGGTCGGCGCGCTGGCCTGGGCATTCGCCTCCTGGGTGGCCTACGGCGCCCAGGTGTGGCTGCTGGTCACCCGGCTCGGGGCGCCGCCCGGCAAGGGCGCGCTGCTGGCCCTGGGCGGGTTCGCGTTCGCCTGGACGGTGGGCTTCCTGGTGGTCATCGCCCCGGCCGGGGCCGGGGTCCGGGACGCGCTGCTGGCCCTGACCCTGGGCCTGGTCGTCGGGCACGGCGCCGCGCTGGCCATCGCGCTGGTGTCGCGGGTCCTGCTGACGGTCGGCGACCTGGTCACGGCGGGGGTGGCGGCGGCCTTTACCCGCCGCCCGGGCGGTGTTCCGCCAACCACGGGCGCAGCGGGCTAGAGCACCTCGCGGAAGTACTCCACGGTCCGCTTGAGGCCGTCGGCCAGGTCCACGGACGGCCCCCAGCCCAGCACCTCGCGGGCGCGGCTGATGTCGGGCCGGCGCCGCGACGGGTCGTCGGCGGGCAGCGGCCGGTGCTCGATCGGGCTGTCGCTGCCGGTCAGGGCCAGCACCTGGCGGGCTAGCTCGATCATCGTGAACTCGCCGGGGTTGCCCAGGTTGACCGGCCCGGTGACCGCGGCGGGCGAGTCCATCAGCCGGATGAGCCCGTCCACGAGATCGTCGACATAGCAGAACGACCGCGTCTGCGACCCGTCTCCGTACACGGTCAGCGGCTCCCCGCGCAGGGCCGAGACGATGAAGCTCGACACCACCCGGCCGTCGTTGGGCTGCATGGCCGGGCCGTAGGTGTTGAAGATCCGGGCGACCTTGATCTCCATGCCGTGCTGGCGGTGGTAGTCGAAGAACAGCGTCTCGGCGCACCGCTTGCCCTCGTCGTAGCAGGACCGGACGCCGACCGGGTTGACGTTGCCCCAGTAGCCCTCCTGCTGGGGGTGGACCTCGGGGTCGCCGTACACCTCGGAGGTGGAGGCCAGCAGGATCCGGGCGCCCAGCCGCCGGGCCAGGCCGAGCATGTTGATCGACCCGTGCACGCAGGTCTTGGTGGTCTGCACCGGGTCCTTCTGGTAGAAGACCGGCGATGCCGGGCAGGCCAGGTGGTAGATCCGGTCCACCTCGACGAACAGCGGGAACGTCACGTCGTGCCGGATCAGCTCGAACCGGGGCTCGGCCAGCAGGTCGTGCACGTTGTGCCGGGAACTGGACGAGAAGTTGTCCACCACCAGCACGTCGTGGCCGAGGCTCAGCAGCCGCCGGCACAGGTGCGACCCGATGAAGCCTGACCCGCCGGTGACCAGGATCCGCTGCACGCACCACTCCTTCGCTCAGTCCCGGATGTCGCCAACTTTGGGCAAGAATTCACCCAGGTCGCCGGGAATTTACCTGCATATGACGTCCGATGCCGACAACAGCATAGGTGGCCAGCCGGTAAGCTGCCCGGCGTGAAACTGTCGATCCTGATGCCGGTCTATAACGAGTCCGCCACCCTCACGGCCGCGATCAAGGAAGTGCTGAACGTCAGCTATCCGTGCGAGGTCGAGCTCGTGATCGTGGATGACGGCAGCACCGACGGCACACGGGACCTGTACCCCGCCCTGGACTCCGATGACCGGGTCAGCGTCCACCTGCACGACCGCAACCGGGGCAAGGGGGCGGCGATCAAGACCGCCGCCGCGGTGGCCACCGGCGACTACGTGCTGATGTGCGACGCCGACCTGGAGTACTCGCCGTCAGAAATCCCGGCCCTGCTGGCGCCGGTGATCGCGCGGCGGGCCACGGTCGTCTACGGCACCCGGACCTTCAGCAGCCACAACGCCTACTCCTACCTGTACGTGCTGGGCAACAAGGGCGTGACCACCGCGGCGAACGTGCTGTTCAACTGCTACATCAGCGACCTGGAGACGTGCTTCAAGCTGATCCCGGCCGACCTGTACCGGGAGCTGAACATCAAGGAGCAGGGCTTCGGCATGGAGGCCGAGGTGACCGGGAAGCTGCTGCGCCGGGGGGTACGCCCGTACGAGGTCCCGATCACCTACGCGGCGCGGACCCGGGAAGCGGGCAAGAAGCTGACCTGGCGGGACGGAGTAGAGGCCCTGTGGATCTTGCTGAGAGAGCGGTTCGCGGCCCGGCCGCGACGGTAACCCGGCGGCGCGCCGCCGCCGAGCACCTGGCCGTCCTCCTGCTGGGGCTGCTGGTCCTGGTCGTGCACGACACGCCCTACCTGCTGCGGGCGCCGTTCTGGACCGACGAGGCATGGGTCGCGGTGACCACCCGGTTCCCGCTGTCGGCGCTCCCGGCCACCACGTCCGCCACCCCGATCGGCTTCTCGGCGGTGCTGCGGCTGGTCACGCTGGGCGGGCACCAGACCGGCCGGCTGCTGCCGCTGGCCTTCGCGGGCGCGGCCGTGGTGATCGCCTACTGGCTGGCCCGCCGCCTGCCCTGGTCGTGGGCGCCGGCCTCGGTCCTGGCCGGCCTGCTGGCCGCCGGGGCCGTGCTGCTGGTCCCGGCCATGCTGGTCGCGTGATGACCTCAAGCAGTACACCGCCGACGCCTGCCTGTCGCTGCTGGCCCTGGCCCTGACCGCCCGGCTGGAGGGCGACTGGTCCCGCTGGCGGCTGGCCGCGCTGTCGGCGTCGATCTGGGGCGGCATGCTGTTCAGCGACGCGGTGGCGTTCACCGGCGCCGCCATCCTGGGCGCGCTGTGCCTGGTCCAGCTCATCCGCCGGGCCTGGCGGCGGCTGGCCGAGGCGGTCGCCGCCGCCGCCATCACCGGCGCGCTCATGCTCGCCGTGTACGCGGCGTTCGACGCCAGGGCCGACAGCCCGGCGACCATCGCCTACTGGAAGGGCTTCTACGTCCCGGTGCACGCCGGGCTGCACGCCAGCCTGACGTTCATCGTCCGCCAGTTCGAGGCCACCAGGGCGTTCTTCGGCCTCGGCCCGGCCTGGCTGGCCATCCCCCTGGTCATCGCCGGGCTGGTCACGCTCTGCTGGCTGGGCCGGTGGGTCACGGCGATGGCGGCGGTCGCCCTCCTGCCGGAGATGATCGCCCTGTCGGCGCTGCGCCGCTACCCGCTGCTGGACCTGCGCACCTCGACGTTCCTGATCGCCATCACCGTCGTGCTGGCGGCCATCGGCGTGGCGGGCCTGGCCGCCGCCGCGCGGCACGGGCTCAGTCGCGCCCGCGCCGGCGCCCAGCCCGGCACCGGGCGAGCCGTGGCCGGGGGCATCGTGGCGGCGGCGCTGGCCGCCGCGGCGGCGGGCGGCTTCATCGCCGGCGCCGTCCCCTACGCCCGCGGCCACCCCATCCCGGCGGAGGATGTCCGCGACCAGGCCCACTACGTCTTCGAGCACGCCGCGCCCGGGCGACGTGATCGTGGTCAACCTGGACAGCACCTGGGGGTTCGGCTTCTACTGGCCGACCGGGACCCCGGCCCGCCGCCCGGACCAGGCCGTTCTCCAGGGCTACGTGACCTACTTCCCCGGCCAGCCCCGGATCATCCAGGCCCAGAACCGCGACCAGGCGGGCGTCTCCGCCGCGCTGGCTCAGGCCCTGGCCCGGTCCCGGGCGCACGGCTGCTCGCGGATCTGGCTGGTCCGCACCCACCTGAACGCGGAAGAGCGGGCCGCCTGGAAGGCCGCCCTGCACCACGACGGCGTGGCCAGCATCCCGGCGGGCGGCGCCGGCCTGCGGGTCATCGAGCCGTCCGGGGCGGCCTGCCGCTAGCGCGGCACCCGGCTCCGGCCAAGCACCCGGGCCAGCGCCTGCTCGACCTCGCGGGCCAGGTCAGCGCCCGCATCGGCCCCGGCCTCGCCGGCCATTGTCCCGGCGGGCTCGTTCGCGGGCGGGCGAGACCCACCCGCAGTCCCGGCACTCGGTCTCGCCCAGCCGGCGGACCAGGTGCGCGCTCGTGCACACCGGGCAGCGGTCCAGTTCCGCCATCCAGTCATGGGTGTCCTGGCAGCCAGGGCAGACCAGCACCTGGCGGTCCCCCCGGACACCGCGCCGCCAGGCGCTCTCTCCCCGGCCGGGGTCAACCGGGCGGGTACCGCAGCGATAGCAGGGCATGGAAGCCTGATCCGGTTTCCGCCTGACGGCCTGGCTCGGCCCGAGCTAGCCGTCTAGCTCGGCCAGGGCCTTGCGGTAGTCGGCAATGTCGCGCGCCTGCGGGATCGGGCTGATGACCTTCCACCGCACGACGCCGGCCTTGTCCATGATGAAGGTGCCCCTGAGTGGCGGCACCCATGTGCTCATCGAAGACACCATAGGACCTCGCGACCGCGCCGTGCGGCCAGAAATCGGACAACATCGGGAATCCGAAACCATCGGTCGTCGGCCCAGGTTCGCAGCGAGAACGTGGTGTCGGCCGAGACGGCCAGCAGCGTCACGTCGGGGCGGGCCGCCTCGGGGAAGTCATCGCGCAGCGCGGCCAGCTCGGCCGAGCACACGCCGCTGAACGCGAAGGGGTAAAAGACCAGCACGACGTGCGTCCCGCGCAGCCCGGACAGCCGGACTGGCGTCGCCGTGCTGGTCGCGGAGCTCGAAGTCCGGGGCCACGTCGCCGACCTCGGGGGCCAACGCGTGGCTATCCGGGCCGGGCTACCGGCGGGCCTTAGGCGCCACCAGGCGGGTGGCCGACCAGTTGCGGCCGGCGCTGACCGTCGAGGTCTGGGACAGGCCCGCCGTTGGCGCCGCCTCCCCGATCTCGCTCGGCTCCACGTAGCCCGCCCCGGCCGGTCTTCGGCGTCAGCAGCAGGATGTAGCCCCCGTCGGCGAGGGGCGTCAGCGCGTCCACGAGCGCGTCGGTCAGGTCGCCGTCCCCGTCCCGCCACCAGAGCAGGACGCCGTCCACGATGTCCTCGTAGTCCTCGTCGACCAGCTCGACGCCCTGCAGGCCCTCCACGGACTCGCGGAGCTGCTCATCGCAGTCGTCGTCGTAGCCGATCTCCTGCACCACGTGGCCCGGCTTCACGCCGAGCCGCTCGGCCAGGTCACGCTGATCTTGTGCCTGGCCCGCGGTCGCGCTCACTGAAGTCCTCCCGCATCCTTTCCGTGTTCACCGCCGCCACCGTGGCGGCGGGTCCGCGGCGCCTACCAGCGCCGTGCCTCTTGATCGGACAGTTCACACTGGGTCGGCGCGGTGCGCAAGTCACAATTGGCACACGAAACGAAATCCCCCGGGTCGATCCTGCTCCCGGGGACGCCGGCCTCGACCCCCCGTACGGCCCGGATATGATCGTTTCACGACTGTCTTGCTACCGCAGCCCCCCACCGCAGGTGTATCCCCGGCCGGCCGCGCGGCGGTCACCGTTTACCGGTTAGTAGAGATGCGTTGCCGGGCAGCACGTACCAGGATTGACAGCAGGCAGCCTCAGCTAGTGCCTGAACTGCGGCAGTCACTTGCCGCAGTCCGCGCAGTCCTGCGCGCACGGAAGGCGAGGAACACCCCGTGGCCTCCGGACGCCAGCGCTTCTCCATCATCAGCGACGGCCTGCCCAGCCAGCTGCCCGACATCGACCCGGACGAGACCAGGGAGTGGGTCGAGTCGTTCGACGACGTCGTGCGCACCCGCGGCCGCGGGCGGGCGCGGTACGTCATGCTGCGGCTGCTGGAGCAGGCCCGGGCGCAGCAGGTCGGCGTGCCCGGCCTGCGCAGCACCGACTTCATCAACACGATCCCGCCCGAGCGCGAGCCGTGGTTCCCCGGCGATGAGTACGTGGAGCGCCGGATCCGGGCCTATATCCGGTGGAACGCCGCGGTCATGGTGTCCCGGGCCAACCGGCCGGGCCTGGGCGTGGGCGGGCACATCGCCACCTACGCCTCGGCGGCCAGCCTGTACGAGGTCGGCTTCAACCACTTCTTCCGCGGCAAGGACCACGGCGAGTCCGGGCGACCAGGTCTTCATCCAGGGCCACGCCGCGCCGGGCATCTACGCCCGCGCGTTCCTGGAGGGGCGGCTGACCGAGCATCAGCTCAACGGGTTCCGCCAGGAGCTGTCGCACCCCGGCGGCGGGCTGCCGTCCTACCCGCACCCGCGGCTGATGCCCGACTTCTGGGAGTTCCCGACCGTATCCATGGGCCTGGGCGCGATCGACGCGGTCTACCAGGCCCGGTTCAACCGCTACCTGCTGGCCCGGGAGCTGAAGGACACCAGCCGCTCGCACGTGTGGGCGTTCCTCGGCGACGGCGAGATGGACGAGCCCGAGGCGCGCGGCGCGATCAGCATCGCGGCCCGCGAGGAGCTGGACAACCTGACCTTCGTGATCAACGCCAACCTGCAGCGGCTGGACGGCCCGGTCCGCGGCAACGGCAAGATCATCCAGGAGCTGGAGGCCACCTTCCGCGGCGCGGGCTGGAACGTGATCAAGGTGATCTGGGGCCGGGACTGGGACCCGCTGCTGGCCAAGGACACCGACGGCGTGCTGGTCAACAAGATGAACTCGACCCCGGACGGGCAGTTCCAGACCTACTCGGTGGAGTCCGGGCGCCTACACCCGGGAGAACTTCTTCGGCGGCGACCCGCGGCTGCGGGCCATGGTCGAGCACCTGTCCGACGACGAGATCCGCAACCTGTCCCGCGGCGGCCACGACTACCGCAAGGTCTACGCGGCGTTCAAGGCGGCCACCGAGCACGTCGGCCAGCCGACCGTGATCCTGGCCCACACCATCAAGGGCTGGACGCTGGGCCCGGACTTCGAGGCCCGCAACGCCACCCACCAGATGAAGAAGCTCACGGTGGCCGAGCTCAAGGAGTTCCGCGACCGGCTGTACCTGGAGATCCCGGACTCGGCCCTGGAGGCCGAGCTGCCGCCGTACTACCACCCCGGCGAGAAGTCCGACGAGATCCAGTACATGCAGGAGCGCCGGGCGGCGCTGGGCGGGTACCTGCCCCGCCGGGTGGTCCGGGCCCGGCCGCTGCCGCTGCCGGAGGACAAGGTCTACGAGGAGCTGCGCAAGGGCTCGGGCAAGCAGGCGGTCGCCACCACGATGGCGTTCGTCCGGCTGCTCAAGGACCTGATGCGGGCGCCCGGCATCGGCGAGCGGTTCGTCCCGATCATCCCGGACGAGGCGCGCACGTTCGGCATGGACTCGCTGTTCCCGACGGCCAAGATCTACGACCCGCACGGCCAGACCTACGAGGCAGTGGACCGCACCCTGCTGCTGTCCTACAAGGAGGCGGTCAAGGGCCAGATCCTGCACGAGGGGATCAGCGAGGCGGGCGCGATGGGGTCGATGATCGCGGCCGGGACGTCGTACGCGACGCACGGCACGCCGATGATCCCGGTCTACATCTTCTACTCGATGTTCGGGTTCCAGCGGACCGGCGACCAGATGTGGGCGCTGGGCGACCAGCTCGGCCGGGGCTTCCTGCTCGGCGCGACGGCCGGGCGGACCACGCTGACCGGCGAGGGGCTGCAGCACAACGACGGCCACTCGGTGCTGCTGGCCTCGGTCAGCCCGGCCTGCGTGGCCTACGACGCGGCGTACGCCTACGAGCTGAGCTACATCGTCAAGGACGCGCTGCGCCGGATGTACGGCGTCCAGCGCCGGAGCACCCGCGACGGCGAGGACATCTTCTACTACCTGACCGTCTACAACGAGCCGTACGTGCAGCCGCCGGTCCCCGACCGACTACCCCGGCGGCCAGGCGGCGCTGGAGCGCGACATCCTGCGCGGCCTGTACCGGTACGCGCGACCAGGCGCCCGGCCGACGGCACGGGACCGGACGGACGGACGCGGCCGAGCGGCCCGCGGGCGCAGATCCTGGCCTCGGGCGTGGCGCTGCGCTGGGCGCTGGACGCCCAGCGGCTGCTGGCGCAGGACTGGGGCGTGGCGGCCGAGGCCTGGTCGGCGACGTCGTGGACGGAGCTGCGCCGCGACGCCCTGGCCTGCGAGGAGTGGAACATGCTGCAGCCCGAGGGCGAGCCGCGGGTGCCGTACGTGACCGCGGCGCTGGAGGGCCACCCCGGCCCGGTCGTGGCGGTCAGCGACTGGATCCGCGCGGTGCCCGACCAGATCGCCCGCTGGGTGCCCGGCCCGTTCGCCTCGCTGGGCACCGACGGCTGGGGCTTCTCCGACACCCGGCCCGGCGGCCCGCCGGTTCTTCCACGTGGACGCCGAGTCGATCACCGTCGCGGTGCTGGGCCAGCTCGCCAGGCTGGGCGAGGTCAAGCCCGAGGTGGTCAGCCAGGCCATCACCAAGTACCGGCTGGACATGTCCGTCAGCGACGCGCTCAGCTAGGTGGCCCGGCTAGCTACCCGGACGCGCGCTGGCTCGCCGTGCGGGCGGCCGCCGCCGCCTCGCTGCGCCCGCTGCGGCACCGCAGCTTCGCGCTGCTGTGGGGCGGCCGGGCTGGTGTCCACGATCGGCACCTGGATGCAGGCCGTCGCGGTCGGCGCCCTGCTGATCTCCCGGACCGGGCAGGCCACCTGGGCGGTGCTGGTCGCGGCGGCCGCGTTCCTGCCGATCGGGCTGCTGTCCCCGGTGGGCGGCGCGCTGGCCGACCGGGTGCCCCGGCGGCCGGTGCTGATCGGCGGGAACCTGGCCGCCGCGGCCGTCGCGGTCGTGCTGGCCGTCCTGGTCGGCGGCCGGGCCACGAGGACCCGGCGCTGCTGGTCGGCGCTGGTCGCCGTCCAGGGCGCGGCGTCGGCCCTGATCGGGCCGTTCCAGCAGGCGATCCTGCCCGACCTGGTGCCGCAGTCGGAGTTCCTGCCCGCCATCGCGCTGAACTCGGCCCAGTGGAACCTGGGCCGGATCGCCGGCCCGGCGCTGGCCGGCGCGGCCATCGCCGCGTTCGGCTACCCGCTGGCGTTCGACGCCAACGCGGTCTCGTTCCTGGCCGTGGTCGTGGCGCTGGCTGTTCGTCCGGCTTCGCGCCGCCCGCCGGGCCGGCCGGCGAGCGGCTGCTGGCCTCGCTGCGCGGCGGGCCTGCGCGGCGGCCCGGGCGCGAGCCGGCGCTGCTGGGCGGCGATGCTCGACCATCGGCGGTGGTCGCCCTGATCGCCTCGCCGTTCATCGCGCTGGTCCCGGCCATGGCCGAGCGGCGTCGCCGGGCCGCGGCGGGCGCCGCGGGCGGGCGGTGGCCTCGGCGACCGGGGTGCTGACCACGGCGCAGGGCATCGGCGCGGTCGCCGGCGCGCTGCTGCCTGGCCGGGCTGGCCGCCCGGTTCGGCCGGGGCCGGGTGCTGGCCGCGAGCCTGGCCGCTGCTGCCCGCCCGCGCTGATCCTGTACGGCAGCGCCCAGGCGCTGTGGTGGGCGGCGGCCGGGCTGTTCGCTCGTCGGCCTGGTCTACATCGGCGTGCTGTCCGGCCTGTCCACGGTGGTCCAGCTGCGCGCCCCGGCGGCGCTACCGCGGCCGGGTGCTCAGCCTGTACCTGGTCGCGCTGGGCGTGGCCTACCCGGTCGGCGTCGCTGATCCAGGGGCCGGTGGTGGACCGGATCGGCATCGGCTGGACCACCACGGCCACCGCCCTGCTGCTGCCGTCGCGCTGGCCGTCGCCGCGGTGGCGGCCCGGCGTCCGCCGGGCGCTGCCGCGGCGCTGGCCCGGCCGAGTCGCCGGCCGGCGCCGCTCGGCCGACGGCCCGTGTCGCCGGACGCGGTGCCGCCGGCTCGGACGCCGGGCCGGGCACCGCTAGTGGCATGAGGCCAGCCCGTGCCTGACCCTGACGTCCCACCGTGACAGGCTGCTCACCATGACGCAGACTTCGCCCCCGGCTCGGGCATCATCGTGCTGACCGGCGCGGCCGGGCGGATCGGCCGGATGCTGCGCGACCGGCTGGCCCGGCCCGGCCGGGTGCTGCGCCTGGTCGACATCGCGCCGCTGGTGCCGCCGGCCCGGCGAGGAGGCCATCCAGGCGTCGGTCACCGACCTGGCCGCGATGACGGCCGCCTGCGCCGGCGCGGCGGCCGTCATCCACCTGGGCGGCATCCCCGGCGAGGCGCCGTGGGAGCAGATCGCCGAGCGTCAACATCAACGGCACCTACGCGGTGTTCGAGGCGGCCCGGCGGTGCGGGGTGAGCCGGGTGATCTTCGCCTCGTCCAACCACGCGGTCGGGCTTCGCGCCCCGGCGGCGCTTCCCGGTGCCGGACTACGCGTTCCCGGCGCCCGACACCTACTACGGCGTGTCCAAGGTGGCGGGCGAGGCGCTGGCCGCGCTGTACCACCGCCGGTACGGCCTGGACGCGATCTGCCTGCGCATCCTGACCTGCGCGACCGCCCGGCCAACGATCCGGGCGCTGTCCACCTGGCTGTCCCCCGATGACGCCGGGCGGCTGTTCGAGGCCTGCCTGACCGCGCCCCGCCCCGGCTTCCGGGTCGCCTTCGGGGTGTCGGCCAACACCCGCGGCGGCTGGGTCAGCCTGGCCGAGGCCCGGGCGCTGGGCTACGAGCCGCGCGACGACGCCGAGGCGCTACGCGGCCGAGGTCATCGCGGCGGACGGCCGAGCCGGACCCGGCCGCGACCCGGTCCTGGCCCACCTGGGCGGCGAGTTCTGCCTGCCCGGGTTCGACGCGGACCGGGCTCGGCGTGAGCCGGGGTGCCGCCGGGCCGGATCGAGTCGGTGACCAGCGCGCTGTTCCGGCTGCCGATGCCCCGGCCCTGGGGCGACGTGCGACAGCCAGCACCTCATCGTGACCGAGCTGCGCACCACCACCGGGCGCGGCCGGCACCGGGTTCAGCTGGGCCGTCCGGGCCGGCGGGCAGGCCATCCAGGCCATGATCGACGCCGACCTGGCCCCGGCCGCCGCCGGCCTGCCCGCCGTCCCCGAGGCGGCCTGGGACCAGCTGTGGCTGGCACCTGCGCGAGGCCGGCGGCGGGATCACCACGCTGGCCATGGCGGCCATCGACATCGCCCTGTGGGACCTGCGCGGCCGGGCCGCCGGGCTGGGCCTGCCCGACCTGCTCGGCCGCCAGCGCGACCAGGTCCCGGCCTACGCCAGCGGCGTCAACCGGCACCTGACCCTGGCCGAGCTGACCGACCGCACCGCGGCGCAGGCGGCCGCCGGGCACACCCGGTTCAAGCTCAAGGTCGGCCTGCCCGACCTGGCCGACGACGTGGCCCGGGTCGCCGCCGTCCGCGAGGTGATCGGCCCCGGCGCGCTGCTGATGGTCGACGCCAACCAGCTCTGGGACCTGCCCGCCGCCCGGCGCGCGGCCCGCGCCCTGGCTCCCGTACGACCTGTACTGGCTGGAGGAGCCGCTGCCGGCCGAGGACTACCGCGGCTACGCCGCGCTGCGCCAGGCCACTGACATCCCGCTGGCGGCGGGCGAGAGCCTCTACACCGAGGCCCAGTTCCGCGACCTGCTGCCGGCCGGCGCGGTGGACTTCGTCCAGCCCAACGTCTGCCGGGTCGGCGGGATCACCCCGTTCCCTGCGGATCGCCCCGCTGGCCCGCCAGTTCAGCATCCCGGTCATGCCGCACCTGCTGCCCGACATCTCCGGCCAGCTCGCCATGAGCCTGCCGCTGCCGTCGTTCGTCGAGGACATCGACGAGGCCTCGTTCGCCGCCCTGGGCGCCCTGGCCGCCCCCAGCGGCGTCACCATCGCCGGCGGCACGCTGACCGCCAGCCCGCCCCCCGGCGGCGGCCACGGCCTCGCCTTCGCCACCGCCACCATGACCGAGATCACGCCGGCATGACGGGGATCACGCCATCATGACCGGGATCACGCCGGCATGACCGGGCGGGTGCGGGACGAGACCATCGCGCGGCTGGAGCAGTCCATGAGCGCGCTCGGGGCCGCCGCGATGGCCTCGATGGACCGGCGGCTGCCCTGGTTCCGGGCCATGTCCGCCGAGAACCGGTCCTGGCTGGGGCTGGTCGCCCAGGCCGGGGTGGCCGCGTTCGTGGACTGGGTCCAGCACCCGGAGCGCAGCCGGCCGGCGGTGGCGGGCGAGGTGTTCGGCACCGCGCCGCGCGAGCTGGCCCGGGCGGTCAGCCTGCAGCAGGCGGTGGAGATGGTCCGGATCATCATCGACGTGGTCGAGGCCGCAGGTGGACGAGCTGGCCGCGCCGGGCGGCGAGGCCGAGCTGCGCGAGGCCGTGCTGCGCTACACCAGGGAGATCGCGTTCGGCGCGGCGCAGGTCTACGCCCGCACCGCCGAGGCCCGCGGCGCCTGGGACGCCCGGCTGGAGGCCCTGGTCGTCGAGGCGCTGGTGCGCGGCGAGGTGGACGAGGGCCTGCAGTCCTGGGCGGCCGCGCTGAACTGGTCGTCCGCCCCGGTGTCGGTGATCGCCGGGTACGCCGGCGGCGACGAGCCCGCGGCGCTGATCGACGAGCTCGGCGTCATCGCCCGGCGGGCGCGGCTGGACCTGCTGGCCGGGGTGCACGGGCACCGGCTGGTGGTGGTGCTCGGCGGCACGGCCGACCCGCTGGGCGCGGCCCGCCAGTTCGCCGGGCCGGTTCGGCGCCGGGCCGGTGGTGGTCGGCCCGGTGGTCGCCGACCTGGTGTCGGCCACCGGCTCGGCGGCCGCGGCGCTGGCCGGGCTGCGCGCCGCCGCCGCGTGGCCGGACGCGCCGCGCCCGGTGCTGGCCAGCGACCTGCTGCCCGAGCGCGCCCTGGACGGCGACGAGCTGGCCCGGGCCGAGCTCGATCGGAGCGGGTGTACGAGCCGCTGCAGCGCGGCGGCGGCGCGCTGCTGGACACCGCGATGACCTACCTGGAGCTCGGCAGCTCGCTGGAGGCCACCGCGCGAACTGCTTGTTTGTTCACCCCAATACCGTGCGTTACCGGCTGCGCCGGGTCAGCGAGCTCACCGGCATCACTGCCCGGCGACGGCCGGGGCGGATTCTCACTCTGGGTAGCCGTCCGTATACGGCACGACTCGCGGACAATGCAGCGGTAGTTTGTAGGCTTCCCACATGATCGGGGCGCGAAAGTTCGTGCCCTGCGGCATGGATATGGCGGACTCCTACAGTGCAGGCTGGACCAATGCTCGTGATCGCCGCGCCCGGACAGGGCGCCCAGACCCCCGGATTCCTCGCGCCCTGGCTCGAACTGCCCGGTTTCGCCGAGCGGCTGGCGGCGTGGTCGGAGCTGGCCGGCTGTGACCTGATCCGGTGCGGCACCACGGCCGGACGCCGACGAGATCCGCGACACCGCCGTCGCCCAGCCGCTGCTGGTGGCGGCGGCCATCGCGGCGGCCGAGGCGCTGGCCGGGGACCCGGTCCCGCTCAAGGGGCTGACCGCGGTCGTGGCCGGGCACAGCGTCGGCGAGCTGGCGGCCGGGGCGATCGCGGGCACGATCTCCGCGGAGAACGCGATGCGCCTGGTCCGGGTGCGCGCCGGCCGGCATGGCGGCCGCCGCGGCGGCGGTGCCGACCGGCATGACCGCGGTGCTCGGCGGCGACCAGGCCGAGGTGCTGGCCGCCATCGAGGCCCACGGCCTGACCCCGGCCAACATCAACGGGGCGGGCCAGATCGTCGCGGCCGGGACGCTGGACGCGCTGGCCGCGTTCGCCGCCGACCCGCCGGCCAGGGCGCGGCTGCGGCCGCTGTCGGTGGCCGGCGCGTTCCACACCAGCTACATGGCCCCGGCCGTGAGCGCGCTGGCCGCGGCGGCGGCCGACGTGCCCGCCGACGACCCGGTGCTGCCGCTGCTGTCCAACCTGGACGGCGCCGTTGTCCGCACCGGCGCGGACTGGCTGCAGCGGATCATCAGCCAGGTCAGCGCCCCGGTCCGGTGGGACCAGTGCACGCCAGTCGATGGCCCGCCTGGGCGTCACCGCGCTGATCGAGCTGCCGCCGGCCGGCACGCTGACCGGGCTGGCCCGGCGCGCCCTGGCCGGCATCCAGCTGCTGGCGCTCAAGACGCCCGAGGACCTGGCCGCCGGCCGCGTGCTGCTGGCCGAGCACGCCGACGCCCACGCCGACGGCAACGACGCCCCGGACTGGCGGCTGGTGGTCGCCCCGCTGGCCGGCATGTTCCGGGCGCCGGGCGGCACGGCGGCGGCACCGGGGACGGCGGTGCCCGCCGGGGGCGAGGTGGGCCAGGTCGAGGCCCGCGGCGGCGACCACGCCATCGCCCCGGTCACGGCCGGCACGATCATCGAGTGGCTGGTCGAGGACGGCGACCCGGTCAGCGCGGGCCAGCCGCTGCTCCGGCTCCAGCCCGCCAGCCCGCCGGGATAGCCCGCCAGCCGGGATAGCCCAGCCACCGGGATAGCACGGGCCGCCAGGGGTAGCGGGCAGCCGGGGACGACGACCCACCAGCAGACCGTAAGACGGAAAGGCAGAAGCAGGCCATGCGACTCAGCGAGAGCCGGACCGGCGCGCGGATCCTGGCGTTCGGCGGCTACCAGCCGGCCAGGGTCGTCACCAACGACGAGCTGTCCGCGACCGTGGACACCACCGACGAGTGGATCCGCAGCCGGGTCGGCATCGCCAGCCGCCGGATCGCCGGGCCGGACGAGACGCTGGCCGACATGGCCGTCGCGGCGGGCGGCAAGGCGCTGGCCGCCAGCGGCCTGTCCCCCGGCGACATCGACCTGGTCATCGTGGCCACCTGCACGCCCGAGGCGCCGATCCCGAACACGGCGGCCGCGGTGGCCCGGCGGCTGGGCATCATGGCGCCCGGCGCCTACGACCTGAACGCCGCGTGCGCCGGCTTCTGCTACGCGCTGGCCGCCGCGAGCCGACTCGGTCCGGGCCGGCAGCGCGACCAACGTGCTGGTCATCGGGGCCGAGAAGCTGTCCCAGTGGGTCGACTGGACCGACCGGTCGACCTGCATCATCTTCGCCGACGGGGCGGGCGCGGCGGTGGTCGGCCCGGTGGCCGAGCCGACGACGCGCCCGGCATCGGCCCGGTGGTCTGGGGCAGCGACGGCGACATGGCCGACAAGATCTACATCAAGGACCGCGAACTCGTTCATCGTCCAGGAGGGCCAGGCAGGTGTTCCGGTGGGCCACCACCGCGCTGCACCCGGTCGCCCTGGAGGCCTGCCGCCGGGCCGGCGTCGACCCGACCGAGCTGACCGCGTTCATCCCGCACCAGGCCAACCTGCGGATCATCGAGTCCATCGCCCGCAAGCTGGGCGCCGCAGGCGATCGTGGCCGACGACATCGTGACGGCCGGCAACACCTCGTCGGCGTCGATCCCGCTCGCGCTGTCGCGGATGATCGAGCGCGGCGAGCTGCCGTCCGGCTCGGCCGCCCTGCTCATCGGCTTCGGGGCGGGCATCTGCTACGCCGCGCAGGTCATCACGGTACCCTGACCCGGCCCGCGCACGGGCGGGCCACATGTCAGATCACGGATAAGGGAGCAGCACTCTCATGGCGATGACGGAAGCAGGAAATCCTGACCGGTCTCGGCGAGATCATCGACGAGGTGGCGGGCGTGCCCGCGGACCAGGTAACGCCGGACAAGACGTTCGTCGATGACCTGGACATTGACTCGCTGTCGATGGTGGAGATCGCGGTCGCGGCGCAGGACAAGTTCGGCGTCGAGATCCCCGACGACCAGCTCAAGGACCTCAAGACGGTGCAGGACGTCGTCGACTACGTCAAGCGTTCCGCGGTATCAGCCTGACCGGTCGCGGGCTGACGCGGCGCGGGCCGCGGGCCCGGCGCCGCGTCTCCCGCCCGACCAGGCCAGAGCACAGCTAGAGGAGCACGAGGACAGTGGGCACTGACCGGACGCGCGTCGTCGTTACCGGGCTCGGCGCGATCACGCCGCTGGGCACGGACGTCCCCGCCACGTGGGCGGGCATGCTGGCCGGCCGCAGCGCGGTGACGAAACAGGCCGACGACTGGGCGCCGGACCTCCCGGTGCGGATCGCCGCCTGGGCGGCGGCCGACCCGGCCGCGCTGATCGACCGCGTGCAGGCCCGGCGCCTGGACCGGTGCGAGCAGTTGGCCCTGGTCGCGGCCCGCGAGGCGTGGGCCGACGCGGGCACGCCGCAGGTCGACCCGGAGCGGCTCGGGGTGGCGGTCGCCACCGGCATCGGCGGCGTGTCGTCCACCCTGGCCGCCTACGACACGCTCCGCGAGAAGGGCTGGCAGCGGCTGTCGCCGTTCACCGTCCCGATGCTCATGCCCAACGGCGCGGCCGGGTGGATCAGCATCGAGCTGGGCGCCCGGGCGGGCGTGCACACGACGGTCAGCGCCTGCGCGTCCGGCGCCGAGGCCATCGGCTACGCGATCGAGATGATCCGGTCCGGCCGGGCCGACGTGGTGCTGGCGGGCGGCACCGAGGCCGCCATCATCCCGCTGAACGTGGCCGCGTTCGCGGCCATGCGGGCCATGTCCACCCGCAACGACGAGCCGGAGCGGGCCTCCCGGCCGTTCGACAAGGGCCGGGACGGGTTCGTCCTGGGCGAGGGCGCCGGCATCGTGGTGCTGGAGTCGCAGGAGCACGCCGACCGCCGGGGCGCCACCGTGCACGCGGTGGCGGCGGGCGCCGGGTACTCCTCCGACGCCCACCACATCGCCCAGCCCGAGCCCGGCGGCGTGGGCCTGCGCAGCGCGTTCCGCCGGGCGCTGGCCGACGCCCGGGTGGACCCCGAGCAGATCGTGCACGTCAACGCGCACGCCACCTCGACCCCGGCAGGCGACGTGGTCGAGGCCCAGGCGGCCGCCGCGGTGCTGGGCCAGGCCGCCGCCGGGGTGGTCATGTCGGCCACCAAGTCGATGACCGGCCACCTGCTGGGCGGCGCGGGCGCGGTCGAGTCGGTGGCCGCGATCCTGGCCCTGCGCGAGGGCGTGGCCCCGCCCACCATCAACCTGGAGGACCCCGACGACGATCTTGGCC
Organism: uncultured Actinomycetota bacterium; assembly: GCA_963731085.1. Taxonomy (GTDB): domain Bacteria; phylum Actinomycetota; class Actinomycetes; order Streptosporangiales; family Streptosporangiaceae; genus DASUBV01. Next base: position 161,619 of record CAVSUF010000008.1, on the reverse strand, counting down.
CCACCCGCCTGGTCATCTCGGCCGAGCCGCAGCCGCTGCGGTCCCGCACCACGGCACCGATGGCCGTGCTCAACGACTCGTTCGGGTTCGGCGGGGCGAACGTGGTTCTCGCGTTCACCGCCCCCTGACCCGGACCCGCGCGCCCTCGAGGACAAGGAGACTGACGTGACCGTGGACTCCGCCCCCGTTACGAGCCCGGCAGCGGCTGGCACCAGGCTGCCGGCCCATCCCGTGACCGATGCCGGCCCGCCCCCGGCGGCGCCCGGCTCGCACCGGGTCCCGGCCCCGCTGAGCCGGGACCCGCTGGCCCGGCTGGAGGCCCTGTTCGACCCCGGCAGCCTGCGGCTGCTGCTGCCCGCCGATGACAGCGGCACGCTGGCCGGCGAGGGCCAGGTCGACGGCGTGCCGGTGGTGGCGTTCGCCAGCGACCCCCGGGTCCAGGGCGGCGCCATGGGCAGCGCCGGCTGCGAGGCCATCGTCACCGCCTACGACCGCGCCATCGGCGCCGGCGCCCCGGTGATCGGCATCTGGCACTCCGGCGGCGCCCGGCTGCGCGAGGGCGTGGCCAGCCTGGACGCGGTCGGCTCGGTGTTCGCGGCCATGACCCGGGCCTCGGGCAAGGTGCCGCAGATCTCCGTGGTGCTCGGCCCGGCGGCGGGCGGCGCGGCCTACGGGCCGGCCCTGACCGACCTGGTCATCCTGTCCGAGCAGGGCCGGATCTTCGTCACCGGCCCGGACGTGGTGCGCAGCGTGACCGGCGAGAACGTCGACATGGAGCGGCTGGGCGGCCCGGAGCCGCACAGCCGCCGGTCCGGGGTGGTGCACGTCGTCACCGGCACCGACGCCGAGGCGCTGGGCCAGGCCCGGCGGCTGGCCCTGCTGCTCGGCCGGCAGCAGGCCGCGGCGGCCCCCGGCGCGCTGCCGGACGCCGACATGGCGGCCACGATGCCCGACTCGCGCCGCCGCGCCTACGACGTCCACCCGCTGCTGAACCACCTGCTCGACGGGCCGCCGCTGGAACTGCACCCGCGCTGGGCGCCGAACATCGTCACCGCGCTGGGCCGCCTGGGCGGCCGCACCGTCGGGGTCATCGCCAACAACCCGCTGCGGCTGGGCGGCTGCCTGGACGCGCTGTCGGCGGAGAAGGCCTCCCGGTTCGTCCGGATGTGCGACGCCTTCGGGGTGCCGCTGATCGTGGTCGTGGACACCCCCGGCTACCTGCCCGGCGTCGGCCAGGAGTGGGACGGCGTGGTGCGCCGCGGGGCCAAGCTGCTGCACGCCTTCGCCGAGGCCAGCGTGCCCCGGGTGACCCTGGTCACCCGCAAGGCGTTCGGCGGGGCCTACATCGCGATGAACTCCAAGTCGCTGGGCGCGACCAAGGTGTTCGCCTGGCCGGACGCCGAGCTCGGGGTGATGGGCGCGGTGGCCGCGGTCCGCATCCTGCAGCGCCGGGCGCTGGCCGCCGCGCCGCCGGAGAAGCGGCACGAGCTGGAGGCCGAGCTGGCCGCCGAGCACGAGCGGGAGGCCGGCGGCCTGGACCGGGCCGGGAGCTGGGCGTGATCGACGAGGTGATCGAGCCGTCCACGACCCGGCAGGCCATCGCCGCCGCGATCGCCGCCGCCCCGGCCGCCCGCGGCCAGCACGGCAACATCCCCCTGTAGCCCGGTCCCGCCGTAGCGGACTAGGCGCCCTGGCCCGGCCCGGCCCCGAAGGCCACGGTCCCGGCCAGGGCCTGGAGGTGGGCCGGGACCGGCTGGCCGGGCGGCAGCGCCGGGTCGGGCACCGGCTGCTGCCAGCGGGCCTGCAGTGGCAGCTCGCCGGCCCACAGGCCGAGCGCGGCGTCCGGGCTGTCGGCGTCATCCGGCGGCCCGGTGCGGATCTTCACCGACGCCTCGTCCAGGGCCAGGGCCAGCAGCCTCGTCGCGGCCAGCTCCTTGCGGCTGGGCTGGCGGGCGTAGTCCCACTGGCCGGGCGCCAGGTGCTCGGACAGGCAGCGCAGCCCGGCCCGCTTCTCGGCCGGGTCGGTCACCGCCCGGGGCGTCCCGTAGATCATCGCGCTGCGGTAGTTGACCGCGTGCTCGAACACCGACCGGGCCAGCACCAGGCCGTCGACCAGGGTCACGGTGACGCAGACCGGGACCCCGGCGCCCAGGCTCTGGCTGGCCACCGACCCGTGCAGGTACAGCAGCGTGCCGTCGGTGCCGTAGGAGGTGGGGATGACCATGACCCCGCCGGGCGCGGGCAGGCCCAGGTGAGCGATGAACCCGGCGGCCAGCACGTCCAGCAGGTCGGCCCGGTCGGCCCGGCCCTGCTCGCGCAGCCGGCGATGCCGGGTCCGCTCGGTCGCGGACAGCGGGAGAGCGAGATCAGACACTGAATCACGTCCCGGTTGCGTCCTGGGCCACGGAATGAGTTGCCATCATCTTACCTGGCAGCTGATTCGGCGGGCCGCGGACGCTGGTAACACTGGCCGGGAGCCACCGGCGGCTGGCCAGGGGGACGGGCGCGGGGGACCGCGTTACTCCCGGAAACGGACCAGGGGGCGGGCGCCGGCTAGCAAGGGGGGCTGCTACCGGCCGCCCGCCCGGACCGGGAGGTCAGGCCACCGCGACGGCCGCCGGCTCGGCAGGCGCCGGGCCAGGGTCGCCCGCCTCGGGCTCGCCGGAGCGGGGCGCCGGGGCGTAGGCGGCCAGGCGCTTGCGCAGCTTGCCGCGGCCGCGGTGCAGCCGCGACATCACGGTGCCGATCGGGACGCCGAGCATCTCGGCCACGTCGCGGTAGGGATAGCCCTCGACGTCGGCCAGGTAGATGGCGGCCCGGAAGCCCTCGGGCAGTTCCATCAGCGCCCGCATGACCTCGGAGTCGGCCACCCGGTCCAGGGCCTCGGCCTCGGCCGAGCGGGCCAGCTCGGACCCGCCGGCCCGGTTGTCGCCGTCCCGGTGGTCCAGTAGCTGCTCGAACTCGGCCCGCAGGGTCTGGGCGGGCTCGCGGCCGCGCTTGCGGCAGCTGTTGATGAAGGTGTTGGTCAGGATGCGATAGAGCCAGGCCCGCACGTTGGTGCCGGGAGTGAAGTTACGCAGGCCCGCGTAGGCCCGGACCATGGTCTCCTGGACCAGGTCCTCGGCGTCCGACGGGTTGCGCGTCATCCGCAGCGCCGCCGGGTACAACTGGCCGCTCCAGGTGGCTACCTCGTTCTCGAAGTACTCGCGATGATCGAACTGACCGGCCTGGCCGGCATGGTCGGCCTGGTTGACGACATCCGGTGCCACTGTGGTCATACCCGCCTTCCTCCGTTGTCGCGGCCCGTCGCCGGGCCGCTGGGGTGTATGTCCGGCCGCTGGTTGTCATCGACGCGCAGCACCTTGCGTGCTGCAATCGATTGCAGCCGTCCTTGCGAGCAAGCACGGTCGACCCGCGGCCGGACGGCATCCGCGCGCACGGGATCATGGCAGGCGCTTTCTTTCACGGCCCCGCTCCAGCGGGGGGCCGCCTTTACCCGAATCGCGCCGATCCGGGAAGCAGGTCAGCTAGCGGGGGCCGCCTGGCCGCCGCAGTGGTAAGCCGCCTTGGCGGTCCATACCTGTCTCCCTGAACTGGCGATATGGGCCGGCGTGTCCGTGACGCTCAGGATCACGCCGACCTGAAGCATTTAAACAACCACACAACGCCAAGTCAAGCGCTCCTATCAGGACAAACTACGCTCCGTATGCATCTCATGCCAGCTCCGGCGAGCTGTTCCGATGCCCCGGTCCGGCATTGATGATCACCTTTCGGGGGCCGGGATGGCCGGCCCGGCAAGGGATTGCGGGACCGGGACGAGGATCATGCGGCGTGGTCCGGCCGGATCCGGCCGAGCCCGTCGCGAGCCCGCCGAAAAAGGTCCGAAAAAAATACCTCCGGATGCCTGGCGGCTCGGTCCCAGCCCGCCATATCCGGAGGAAATCGGACAGGCCGGGCAGCGTCGCCCGGGGGTCCGACGTCAGGCTATGCCCGGTGCCGGAGTGATCAGCTCCCTGGCCTGCCCTGACCCGCGCGCCTCGGGCGCCGGTTACCGGCCCGCCCGGCTGACGCGCAATCCGGCGGGCAGTAGGCTGAACGGCCGGCCCACCCGCCCGGAATGGAGCAGCACCGCCATGGCACAGCGCACCGAGATTGTCCTGACCGACGACCTGGACGGCAGCCCCGCTGACGAGACGGTCCGGTTCGGGGTTGACGGCACGCACTACGAGATTGACCTGAGCAAGGGGCACGCCGAGCAGCTTCGCGCCGCCCTGGCCCCGTTCGTGCAGGCCGCGCGCCGGGTGGCGGCCGCGCCGCGCCGGCCGGGCCGCGGGCAGGCCCGCAAGGCCGGGCCGACTCCGGCGGATGTCCGGGCCTGGGCCAAGACCGAGGGAATCGACGTCAAGGAGAAGGGCCGCGTCCCGGCCGAGCTGCTGGTGCGGTTCCAGGAGGCGAACATCTCCTGAAACCCCGGGAATCAGCGACGCGGCATTCCGGGTGCGGGGAACTGGCGGAACCCCGTGCCACGGAGCGGTCCTGACGGCACGGGGTTCCGGCTAAGGCGCTCCCGCCCAGTCCGGGAGCGAGGCACTAACTGCCCGGCCAGCGCCGGCTCATGCACGCGGCTAGGCGGGGAATCGCATGACCGTGCCCCAGTGGCGGAGCAGGCCATCCAGTGCCTGGCTCTCCGCGCAGCTTCGGGCGGCGTCCGGGTGGCAGGACAGGTAGGCGCCCAGCGCGCGGTTCAGCGAGGCCCGGGTGCCCGGTGACAGGGTCCAGCCCAGCGGCACGCCGATGGCGGGCTCCTGCTCCGGCGCCACCGTGACCGCCTGCAGGCCCAGCGCCCGCGCCACCGCGGCCCGCAGCGCGGCGGCCCGGCCGCCGGGCTCGGCGTCGGGCACCCAGTCGGCGGCCGCGCCGGAGGCCCGCTGCAGCAGCGTGGCGTTGGCCCCCGCGATCCCGGAGTCCCCGTGGTTCTCCGGCGGGACGGCCAGCTCGGCCTCGGCGCTGGGCGGCTGCGGGGCGCTGGTGTCGCTGGCGTCCACGGTGTTGTGCACGAAGATGGCCAGCGGCGCGATGAGCGGGCCGCCGGACCGCAGCGCCTGGCTGTTCAGCGCCCGGACCAGCGGCATGAGCTGCACCAGCGTGTCATCCACGGTCTCCAGGCCGCTGTTGTCGGAGTAGCCGCCGTCGATGACCTGGTCGGCGAACGCGCCGGTGGCACACGAGCGCAGCACCCCGGACGGCGAGACGTAGGGGAACCGCGCGGCCAGCAGCGCCGCGGTGGACGTGGCCAGCCCGGCGTCGCACGGCTCGGCGCTGAGCAGGTCGTAGGCGCCGGGCATCGGGTTGCCGGGGGCGTCGCACGCGGTGGCGCCGGTCAGCCGGATATCGGAGATCAGCACCCGGCACTTGTGCGCCACCGACGTGCCGTTCAGCACGGTGTACCAGGGCACCGCCCGGTCGGCGGCGGGCACCGGGAACGGGCGGGCCAGGCCCGGGACGGCGCGCTGCCAGGCCTGCTCCATCAGCGCGGCCCGGTCGGGGAACGGGTCGCCGGACGGCCCGTCGGCGGCCCGCAGGCTGATCCCGAAGGACCCGGCGATCAGGTCCCGCGACAGCATCCCGTCCAGGCCGGCGGCCAGGGCGCCGGCGCCGGCCAGCGCGGCCACCGGCCCGGCCGGGGCGGACGTGGTGGCCAGCAGGGCCAGGCCGACCGCGCCGCCGCTCACCCCGCTGGCCAGGAAGACCGCCCGGCGGCCGCAGGTGGTGGAGGACAGCGCGGTCATCGCGTCGACCGTCCACCAGGCGGCCCGGATGCCGCCGCCCTCGGCGGCGATCAGGATCAGCGGCAGCACCCGCGCGCCGGGCTGGCCGGGCACTGGCACCGCGCAGCCCGGCTGCTGCTCAGCCCGCCAGGCGGCCAGCCCGGCGGCCAGGCCCGGCCGGGGCGCCGTGGCCGCGGCCGCGGCGCGGGCCGGGGCGCGGATGTCGTGCAGCGCCGAGCCGCGGCCCAGCACCCCGCCCAGCAGGGCGATCACCGCCACGATGGCGACCACCGGCGCGCGGCGCACCCCCAGCACCCGGAACAGCCAGGGCGGGTCGGTGAGCTGGGCCAGGATCTGCAGCACCGCGTAGAACGCGGTGAGCAGCAGCAGGCTCAGCCCGAGCGTGCCGGTCACGGACAGGAACCGGGACGTGTGGGCCGGGAAGATCAGCAGCGGCACCGCGCAGGCCACGGTGACCAGCGCGGCGGGCAGCAGGGACCCCACCCGGCCGGGCACCCGGGGGCCGGGCGCTGCCGGGTCGAGTGCGGGCCGGGCGCCGACGAGCTGCGGGTCGACCGGGTCCAGGGGCCGCCGCCGGGTGTCTTCCGGGTCCCGCACCCGGGGGGCGGTGCCCACGCTGAGGAACAGGGCGGTATACGCCACCGCCGCGGCCGACGAGACGGCGAACACGGTCACCGTCACGCCGCTGGCGGGCAGCAGGATCAGCGGCTGGACCAGCGCCCGGCCGACGCTGACCAGCAGGATGGCGGGCACCGCCCAGGCCAGGGCGCGGCCCGTCTGCCAGGCCAGCCGCCGGACCGCGATGTCGGACACGTCGATCTGCCCCAGCGGCGCGGCCAGGGCCAGGGCCGCGCTGAGCACCGGCACGGCGACCAGCACCCCGACCACGGCCAGGGCGGACTGCCAGTACACCCGGGCCAGCGGCGTGGCGCCCAGCCCGAAGATCACCCCCGCCACCGCGGCGGCGGCCAGCAGCCAGGTCCACGAGGACCGCAGCGACCGCCAGAACGCGGGCGCCCACCGGCCGAGGGTGATCCGGCCCGGCGGCGCGGCGGGCGCGGCCGGCGCGGCGGGCGGCGTGCTGGCGTCACCGGCGGCCGGGCTGGGTCCCCCCCTTCCCGCCCGGCCGGACCTGGAAGGGCGCGATCCGCACGCTGGCCAGGTAGCGCAGCCCGCAGGCCAGGATGAGCATGGCGGCCAGCGCCCACCCGGCCTGGGCCGCGCCCAGCGCCCGGTCGCCGCCGGCCAGCACCCAGGACCGCTCGGCGTCGATGCCCTGCTCCAGGACCGGCTGGCCGCCTAGCAGCAGCAGCGCGGCCAGCCCGCCGACGACGATCACGACGAACACCTGCACGCCGGCGGCCTTGAGCATCCTGCGGGCCGCCGGGTGGGACGGCTCCCCCGGCCCGGCCGGCCGGTCCTCCAGCACCGCCACCCAGGCCACCCGCACCGCCAGCGCGATGGCCAGGAGCGTCTTGACCGTGGTCAGCACCGCGATGGCGGCGGCCAGCGCGGCCGGCGGGTAGCTTCCCGGCGTGCACGCGCGCCCGGCCGGCAGCAGGGCCACGGCCACCCCGGCCGCCACGTCGCCGGCCACGGCCGCCCCGGCCAGCCAGCTGACCAGCGGCCGGATCCGCAGCTTCGGCCAGCGCGCCGCCGCGCCCAGCCCGACGCCCGCCACCCCCGCGGTGAACACCAGGTCGGCGGCGGTCAGCCAGCCCAGCATGGCCCGCATCGGGATGCCCGCGCAGGACGCCCGCGCCCACGCGCCCAGCGCGGACCCGGCGCTCCACGCCTCCGGCACCCGTTCCAGCGCGCTGCCGGGGTACGTGGCGCCGGCTACCGCGACGTCGCTGATGACCTGGGCCGCCTCCTGCGCGGCCAGCAGCCCGATGACGGCCACCGTCAGCCAGGCACCCAGCCAGCCCGCCCGCCCTAACCGCATTCTTGACCTCACCCCCCGGCCCGCCCGCTGCCCGGCCCCGCTGCCCGGCCGCGCGCGGAAAGTTGCAGACATAGTGGCACGCCGGACGGCCAACTGGGCCAACCATGGGTGATGAGGACACGCCCGGCACGGCGGCGGCCGGCGCAGGCCCGGCGGGGACCGGGGCGTTCCGGGCAAACGGGGCAGTATGCGGGCGGGCCGGGGGCCGGGTTACAGTTCCGCCAGCGGCCCGCGCAGGCCGGCCGCGCGCACCGCCCGGGTGCACCGGCCGCGTGCGCCGCCCGGCAGAGAGGACCGTGACGTGACGAGCAGCACCACCGAGGCGACCGCCCCATCCCCGAGCGCGACGATCGAGTCGCTGTTCGGCGTCGCCGGGAAGGTCGCCGTCGTGACCGGCGGCTCCCGCGGGATCGGCGCCATGATCGCGGAGGGCCTGGTCAGGGCCGGCTGCCGCGTCTACATCACCGCCCGCAAGGCCGAAGCCTGCGACGCCAAGGCGGCCGAGCTGTCGGCGTTCGGCGAGTGCGTGTCGGTCCCGGTCAACCTGGGCGCCCACGAGGGCGTGCAGGAGTTCGCCGACCTGCTCGCCAGCCGGGAGGAACGGCTGCACATCCTGGTCAATAACGCCGGGGCGACGTGGGGCGCGCCCAAGGAGGACTACCCGCTGGAGGCGTTCGACAAGGTCTGGAACATCAACGTCAAGGCCCCGTTCGACCTGACCGTGCGCTGCCTGCCGCTGCTGCGCGCGGCGGCCAGCCCGGAGGATCCGGCCCGGGTCATCAACATCGGCTCGATCGACGGCCTGACCACCTCGGCCGTCGAGCACTACGCCTACAGCAGCAGCAAGGCGGGCGTGCACATGCTGACCCGGCACCTGGCCCGGGAACTGGCCCCGGAGGCGATCACCGTCAACGCGCTGGCCCCGGGACCGTTCCAGAGCAAGATGATGGCCTGGGCGCTGGACGACCCGGACGCCCGGGCGGCGGTCGCCGGGCGGGTGCCGCTGGGCCGGATCGGCGACCCCGACGACGTGGCCGGCGCGGCCATCTACCTGTCCTCGCGGGCGGGCCGCTACCTGACCGGCGTGGTCATCCCGATCGACGGCGGCATCACCAACACGGGCCGCTGACGCGAGCTCAGGCGAAGGGGCCGCCTAGCTCGCCGCGCAGCAGGTCCATCAGCAGCCCGTCGTGGAACTCGCCGCTGGTGCCGCGCTCGTACTGGCGCAGCACCCCGACGGGGCGGAACCCGACCTTGCTGTAGCACCGGATGGCCGCCGCGTTGGCCGCCGCCGGGTCGATGGTCAGCCGGTGGTGCCCGCGTGCCTCGAACAGGTACCGGGCCAGCAGGGTGACCGCCTCCGGGCCGGCGTTCTGGCCCTGGAACCGGGTGCCGAGGTACAGGTCGATGCCGGCGTGCCGGTACATCGGGTCGTCTTCCTCGTGGAACTGGATGCCCCCGGCCACCTCGCCGTCGATCTCGATGACCAGCAGCCCGGAGGTCTCGCTGCCGCCGGCCAGCTCGCCGGCGATGGCCTCGACCGGATCGGGATCCCCCCACCAGGCGGCCACGGCGGGCTCGGACATGATCTGGTGCAGCGTGATCGCGTCCTCCGGGCCGCCCGGCCGGAGGGTGACGCGCGGGCCGGTCAGCGTCGGGCGGCCCCCCGCGCCCTGGCCAGTCACCTCGGCCCGCTCATTCTTCCAGCGCGCCGGGGTGGGCGGGCACGTCGACCGCGTGCTCCCGCAGGATCTCCAGCGGCACGATCTGCAGCGCGCGCTCGTGGGTGGAGGCCAGCACCACGTGCGCGGCGGCGCCGTCCCGGTGCGCCCGCAGCCAGTTCGCGGCGGTCACGCACCACCGGTCGCCGGGAACCAGCCCGGGGAAGTTGTACTGCGGCGCCGGGGTGGTCAGGTCGTTCCCGATGCCGCGCTGGTGCTCGAGGAACTCGATCGTCACCACCGCGCAGATCGTGTGACTGCCGATGTCCTCCGGCCCCGAGGTGCAGCAGCCGTCGCGGTAAAAGCCGGTGAGGGGATCGGAGCCGCACGGCTCCAGTTCGCCGCCCAGCACGTTACGGTCGCCCATCCCGTGATTATCTCTCATCAGGGCGCCCGCCGAACCCCCATGATCCGGGGCCTGCCTGCAGTTCAGCCCGCCTCCGGGGGACCAGTCCCGGGGACTAGCTGAGAGCTTGCTCTGCCCCGCCTCTGGGTACCGCGCCGCGGCCTGGGTGGAGGACGGTCCGGGTAAAGCCGGGCCGGCCGGGTACATCCGGCCTCATGATGAAGAAGCTGCTTGAGCTGCTGATCTGCATCCTGCACCCGGTGGCGGTCGTCCTGGCCTGGGTCGACCTGGCTACCCGCAGCGACATCGGCGGCGGGGCCAAGCTGGCCTGGGCCATCTTCTGCATCGTGCCGCTGGTCCCGTTCCTGTACGTGCTGACCGGAGGGGACCTGTGGTAAGGCCCAGTTCGGTCCCACAGGCCCCCGGTAAGCACTGGCCGTCAGGCGGCCGGCCCGGTGCCCAGCACCACGCTGGCCGACTGCTGCTGGCCGGCCTGGTCCGTCCAGGTGATCGTCACCTTGTCGCCGGGGTGATGGCCGGTCATGGCGTCCCGCAGGCTGTTGGCCGAGGAGACCGCCCGGCCCCCGACCGAGGTGATCACGTCGCCCTGGGCCAGCCCGGCGCTAGCCGCCGCCGTGCCCGGCACGATCCCGGCCACCGCCGCCCCGCTGGCCTGCGAGCCGAACCCGCCGCCCTGGGTGGACAGGGCCACGCCGAGGAACGCCGTCGGGCCGATGTGCAGCGTGGCCGTGGCGGTGCCGCTCTCGATCTGCCGGGCCGTGGCCATGGCCACGTTGATCGGGATGGCGAACGCCTGGGTAGCGCCCTGGTCCTGGCCCGTGTCCGTCGACGCGGCGGTGTCCATGCCGATGACCTGCCCGGCGGTGTTCAGTGCCGGGCCGCCGGAGTCGCCCGGCTGGATGTTGGCGCTGGTCTGGATCATGCCGGTCAGCCGCTCCGACGTGCCGCTGCCCTCATCGGACGCGGTGATCGACTGGTTCAGGCCGGTGACCTGGCCCTCCGCCACCGACGGCAGGCCGCCCTTGCCGCCCGCGTTCCCCAGCGCGACGACCTTCTGGCCCACTCCGACCGTGCTGGAGTCGCCGATCCTGGCGGTCTTCAGCCCCGACGCCCCGGCCAGCTTCAGCACCGCGATGTCGTGGGTGGCGTCGTAGCCGCTGACCGAGGCCCGGTACGTCTGGCCGTTGCCGACGTCGGTCACCTGGATCGACGTGGCCCCGTCGATGACGTGGTTGTTGGTCAGCACCTCGCCGTCCGAGGTGAGCACGATCCCGGTGCCGGCCGCCTGGGCGCCCTGGCCCGACTCGCCCAGCGTGGACACGATGTCCACCACCGCCGGGTCGGTCATCGACACGATCGAGGACGTGCCGAGCGGCCGGGCCGACAGCCCGCTCAGCGTGCCGCCGTTGGCCCAGTCCGCGATGCCGGCCCGGCGCCGAACGCCACGATGGTGGCCGCCGCCGCGGCCAGCAGCCGGTGCCGGGACCGCCGCGGCGGGGGCGGGGGCTGCTGGTAGCCCGGGCCGTAACCGGGGTACGGGCCGCCGGGCGGAAGGTAGTAGTAGCCGGGGTCACCTGGCTGGTAGGCGGAACGCTGCGGATCCGGCTGGCCGTAGCCGCTGCTCATGGCTTCATCCCTCCGACGCGCGCCCCTCCCTGGGGCACACTGTCACTATCGGCGGTGAAGCTGAGTGCTAAGCGGGGCTGGCTCCTGATAGTTTCCTGAATGCTGGCTGAAGCTGGAAGCTGCCTGAAAGCCGCCGCTGCGCCGGTTCAGCCGGTGGCGTTGAGCCAGCGCACCGGCGCGCCCGCGCCCGCGTGCCGGAACGGCTCCAGCTCGTCATCCCAGGGCTGGCCGAGCAGCAGCGACAGTTCCGCCTCCAGGGACCCGCCCAGCGCCGGGTGCTGCGGCCCGTGCCGGTCGCGCAGCCCGGCCAGGTCCCCGGGCCGGTCCCCGGCCCGCTCCCGGGACGAGGCGGCCAGCGCGATCGCGGCGCGCAGCCGGCCCTCCGGCACCATGATGTCGCCGTTGCCCGACACCGCGGCGCTGAACGTGCCCAGGCCCGGGGTGTAGCTGTAGCGGACCGCGTCGCAGCCCGGGCTGGCGTCCTCGGTGATCTCGAAGCGCAGCCGGTTCCAGCCCGCCAGCGCCGAGGTTATGGCCCCCGAGGCGCCGGGACGGCCCTGCCAGTCAAGCTCGGCCCGCAGCGATCCGGGCGAGGCGGCCTGATCAACCCACGGCATGCTCACGGGCACGCCGAGTACCCCGGCGACCACCCACTCGACATGCGGGCACAGCGCCGGGGGCGCAGAGTGAACCTGCAGCACGCCACGTGCGGACACTAGACCTCCCTGCGACCGACCAGGTGCGTCTTCCCCAACGACCGTGCCGTCCGCAGGCGCCATTTCCAGTGCCGTGCTGGAGCCATTGTGCCCTACCGCGGTGCGCGGCACCAGCACCCCCGCCCCTCCGGCATGGCGCCGCTTCCGCCGCCCCCCGGTCCGCGCCCGCGCCATTTTCCCTGGTAACGAATGGCGCACCCGAAATCCCGTCCGCTACATGATGAAATGTCAGGGTGAGCCCCGCCCGGGATGAGCTGTTGCCGCCCGCCGCCGGCCAGCCCGGTGCCAGCAGCCCGCTGCCAGCCAGCCCGGTGCCAGCCAGCCCGGTGCCAGCCAGCCCGGTGCGGGCGACACCGCCGGGCTGGTGTTCGTCGCCGAGATGTACGGGGTGCCGCTGGACCAGCTGGCCGCCGCCCTGGGGGTCAGCCCGAGGCGGGCCGGCGACATCGCGGCCCGGTGGGTGGCCCGCCGGCTGGCCGCAGGCGGGGCGGCTCGCGCCCGGCCCCCGCTGGGTGTGGCTGACCCGGGCCGGCCTGACCGCCTGCGGGCTGCCCTACGCGCCCGCCCGCCGCCCTGCCCCGCCTGGCCCACCTGCGTGCCGTCATCGCGGTCCGCCTGGCCCTGGAGGCGGTGCCCGCCTACCAGGACGGCGCCGCCCACTGGCGCAGCGAGCGGCGGCTGCGGGCCCGCCTCGGCGGCCGCCTGGGCCAGCGCGACCACCTGCCCGACGCCGAGGTGCACTGGCCCGACGAGACCGGGCCAGACCAGACCGGGGCGGCGCTCGGCTGGGCCGGCGAGTGCTGGGCCATCGAGGCCGAGCTCACCCCCAAGACGGTGACCCGCACCACCGCGATCATGGCTGAGCTGCTGACCCGGACCGGCGACTACGGCTGCCCGGCCGCCGAGGCCCGGGTCCCCGGCCGCCCGCCCCGGCACGCCCGGGTCATCTACCTGTGCTCCCCGGCCGCCGCGGGCACGGTCATCCGCGCTCGCGACGCCCTCGGCGGCGACGGCGCCCGGATCGAGATCCGGGGCCTGCCCGGCTCCGGCTACCTGCCCGCGCCAGGCTAGCTCTGCACCTGCTAGCTGCCGCTCTGCACCTGCTAGCTGCCGCTCTGCACCTGCTAGCTGCCGCTCTGCTCCGTGTTGAGCTCGGTCTGCAGCGCGGCCACGTCGGAGGCCGAGTTGACCAGCGGGTCGAACTGGGCGTTGGCATACACGAAGAAGTTTCCGTTATGCCCATTGAACCAGTTGGCCCAGACCCGGCCGCGCACCGAGCAGGTGGGCGACACGGTAGCCGAGGTGGTCACGGTGATCTCGGCCGCGCAGGAGGTGAACGGCTTGCCGCCCTGGGCGCCGGCGAAGCCGACGGTCATCTTCAGCACGATCGCCGGGGCGCCCGGGTCTGACACCTGCACCGGGGCGGCCACCGTGCAGACCGACGGGCCGTTGCAGTTCAGGAACTTGAGCTTCTGTTCCAGCGTGACGTTGGCCTCCGGGTCGGCCGCGCCCCGCAGGTCGGCGGCGTCGCCGTGCAGGGCGGCGAACACCGGGCCGATGCTGGTGGCGTTCAGCTTGGTCACGTTGAACTGGTAGGGCTGGGTGGCCAGGACCCCGGACACGGCGAGCAGGCGGTTCGGCGTCGCGGTGGTGATGGAGAACACGATGCCGTGGGCCGACAGCCTGATGATCTTCTGCCCGCCGAGGGTGCTGTCGGTGACGCCCGGGTTCGACCCGACGTTCTTCAGCGCGCGGGCCATCCGGGCCGGCGTGAACGCGGCGAAGTCGGCCACGTCCTGGAACCGGGCCTTGGCCCAGTTCCCGCCCGCCTGCTGAGCGGCAGTGGCGGGGAACCCCTCGTTAATCCAGAAATCCTGCGGCGCCTTCAGGTAGGTGACGCCCTGGATGGTCACGCGGCTGACCGGGATCCCGCTGGCGGTGAAGGTGCCGTTGACCGTCCCGGCCCGGGTCACGCTGTAACTGGCGGGCTGCCCCTCCATCGTGCCGGAGAAGGTGAGCCCGTCGGCCGGGGCGATCGCCTGCCCGGCCTGCGTGGCCATCGCGATCGGCGACTCCTGGCGGGTCAGCACGCTGGCCACCACGCCCGCCGCCACCGCCACCACGACGAACACGACCAGCCCGATGAACAGCCCCCGCCGGCCGCGCCGGGGCGGCGTCGCGGCCGGGGCGCCGGGCCACGGCATGGCGATGGTCGGCTGGTTGCCGCCGGGGAAGCCGCCCGCCGGCCCGGCACCGGCCGCGCCCGGGTACCCGTACGACGGCGGGGCGGCGGCCGCCGGCGGGGGCGATCCGTACGCCGCCGCGAACCCGCCCGCGGCGTTCCCGCCAGCGCCGTATCCGGGCGCCGCGCCGGGCTGGCCGTACCCGGCCGGGGCACCTGGCTGGCCCGGTCGGCTGGCCGTCAGCCCGGCTGCCCGCCGGGCTGGCCGGACCCGGGTATTCCGTAACCGGGCTGCCCGGCGTACTGACCGTATGCGGGCTGGCGGCCGTCTGGCCGTAGCGGCGCGCGGCCTGGCCGTAGCCGCCGACGCCACCCGGCGTGACGTCCTGTCCGTATCCCGGTGGCGTCGCGGGCTGGCCGAAGGCGGGCGGTGACCCGGCCTGCCCGCCCTGACCCCAACCGACCGGCCCCGGCCCGGCGGGCGGGGCTGTCCCCGAGCCCCAGTCGGACTGCGGCGAGCCGACCTGCGGCGAACCAGGCTGGCCGTACGACGGCGGCGCGGCCGACTGACCGTACGACGGCGCGGCGGGCTGGCCGTACGTCGGCGGCGTGGCCGACTGACCGTACGACGGCGGGGCGGCGGGCTGCCCGAAGCTCGGCGGCGGGCTGCCCGGCCCGTAGCCGTAGCCGGCCGGGGCCCGTCCGCGCCAGGCGGCGGGGTGCCCGCCGCGCTGGGCGGCGGCGTGCCGGCGGCGCTGGGGCCGGGGCGGGACGGGGCGGTGCCCTGGCCCGGCGTGACGGGGGTGGGCGCGGGCGGCGTGCCGGACCGACTGAGGCCGGGCATCGTCTCGCCCGAGTCGGCGCCCGGCTGCGTTTCGGCGGACGGGAATCCCCGCAGCGGCGTCACCGAGGCGATGGGAGCGGCCGGGCCGGGCGTGGCCCACGGCGAGGTGCCGGCCGGAGGGGTGGGACGGTCGGCCGCGCTCTGCCGTGCTCGGGGCTCAGGCTGCAGGTCATCCTGGACGGCGCTGGCGTCCTCCGGCTCGGGAGGTTCTGGATTCACGGTCCCGCCTATGACTGTCGCATCGGAGCCGGCATCCTCATGTCGGCGGCTGGCTGAAAGCCGGTGGGAGGCGGAGCGGCCCGGACCGCGTGCGGGTTTGCCGTATCCAGACCCGGAACAGATCGCGCCCCCGTGCCCCTACCCCCCGAGATCCACCCATACATAGTAATTCACGTCAACCTGACAGCGGCGGTTCACGACCGGCAGGTGCCCGCCGGGCCCAGGCCAGCGACATGATCTGCGCCGACACCGGGTCATGCCGGAAATTCCGCGATCGCGGGTACGCGGCGTGACGCAGGGTGCATAATGGCACGTTTAATAGGAAACCCCAGCGGTCATCGGCGCAGATCTTGCATTTGGAGTGCGGTTAGCGTGCTTAGGGAAATCACGCTGTTACGTTCCGCCGCACTGGCGTCCCGGCCGTGATCGCCCGGTGGCTGGCCGTCCTGGCGATCCGGGCCGCCGCGGCGGCCGCGGCCCGGGTCATGGCGGTGCTAGGCGGGATCGCGCTGGCGGCGGCCATCGCCGTCGCCGCCGCGCCGGTCACGGTGGTCGCGGCGGTCAGCGCCGGGGCGGCCTGGCGGCAGGGCTGGCCGCCGGGGCGGCTGTACCGGGCGGCCGCCTGGCAGCTTCCGATGGTGGCGGTGTGGCTGGCCGCCACCGCCGTCCGCAGCCGGGCCTGGGTGCCGGTCGCGGTCGCGCCCTACCGGGCCTGGCTGGCCATGTGGCACCTGGCCGAGGCCGGCTCCTACCTGCGGGCGGCCGTGGTCATCGCCCCGGCCGCGCTGCCGCTGGGCACCGTGATCGGCGGCCTGGCCTGGTCCCGCCGCCTCCGGGCCATGGCCGCCGCGGCGACCGGGTCCTCGCCGGGTTCGGCCGCGTCGTTCGACCGCCGTCAGTGGCGGCACCAGGTCCGGACCGCGCGCGCCCGGATCGCCGCGCCCGGCGCGGTGCCGCTGACGACCCGGGCGGGCGACGTGGTGGTCGGGTCGGTGAT
Organism: uncultured Actinomycetota bacterium; assembly: GCA_963731085.1. Classification (GTDB taxonomy): domain Bacteria; phylum Actinomycetota; class Actinomycetes; order Streptosporangiales; family Streptosporangiaceae; genus DASUBV01. The sequence continues at coordinate 145,213 of CAVSUF010000008.1, read as the reverse complement.
CCGCGCCGTCGGCCACCCGGCCGCCGACCTGGCCCGCCTGCCGTACGCCCGGCTGCGCGCGCACCAGGTCGTGATCGGCGGTACCGGCACCGGCAAGACCACGCTGCTGCTTCGGCTGTGGGCGGCGTTCATGGCCACCGCGATGCGGCGCCACGCCAGCGGCCAGGGCCGTCCGCCGCTGCTGGTGGTGCTGGACTGCAAAGGCGGGGCCGACGCCCGCCGGATCGCCGACCGGGCCCGCCGGGTGCTGCGCGCGGCCGGCGCCCGGCGCACCGCCGTGTGGCCCGACGACGCCAGCCTGTCGCTGTGGGAACTGCCGCCCCGCCAGCTCATCACCACCCTGGCTGACCTGGTCGAGCAAGGCACCGGCGGCGCCGCCTACTACGCCGACGTGCTGGACGCCGTCGTCACGCTGGCCGTGACCGCGCCCTGCGGGCCGCCGGCCGGCAGCCAGGACTTCCTGGTCCGCCTGGACGCCGGCTGGCTGACCCGGGCCTGGACCCCCGGCCAGCACGGCCCCGAGCTTGACCTGATCCGCTCCGCCGGCCGCCAGGTCGCCGACGTGGCCCTGCGCTACCGCACCCTGTTCCGCCGCCTGGGCCCTGGCCTGGACGGTCCCGGCCGCCTGGGCGATGCCGACGCCTGGTACTGCATCCTGGAGGGCACCGCCGAGATCGCCGTCGCCGAGGCCCAGGCCCGCGCCCTGACCGACCTGCTGGCCAGCTACGTCACCAGCGACCAGCCCAGCCGGGAGGTGCTGCTGGCCGTCGACGAGTTCAGCGCCGTATCGCGCCGCCTGCCGATCTGGTCCCTGTACGAGCGCGCCCGCTCCCTCGGCCTGGCCGTCCAGGTGTCGGCCCAGTCCTGGCACGGCCTGGCCCCCGACGACACCGCCCGCTACCGGATCGTGTCCGCCGCCGAGGGCGGCGTCTGGCTGCTGCGCACCCCGCATCCCGATCCCGTCACCGCCCTGGCCGGCGACCGCCCGGCCCTGGACACCACCCGCCGCCTGACCGGCTCGGCCCGCTGGAGCCGCGAAGGCAGCACCCGAGTCCGCCCCGTCCCGGTCGCCGACCCCGGCCTGATCCGCGGCCTGGCCGTCGGCCAGGCCGCCTACCTCTACCACGGCGGCGTCACGTTCATCCAGGTCAGCCGCCTGACCGCCGCTCCCGCCGCGCTCAGCGCGGCCCCCGCCGCGCCTGTCCGCCTGCCCCCCGCCACCACTCCCGCCGCGACCGCCGTCCTGGCTACGACGCCGCCCGCCACCACGCCCCCGGCCCCGGCTCCCCTAGCCCAGGCCGTCGCGCCAGGCGACCCGGCAGCACTCACCCCCCTAAGTCCAAAGACCGTCGCGGACCTGCTGGATGCCGCCTTCGGCCCGGAGCCGGCTCTCCGGACCCCGCGGCGCCGCCGCTCGCCACCGGACGGCACCACGCCATGACCACCGACGGCAGCCACCCCCCGAGCCCGCCGGCCAGCCCAGGCCGCCGGCCAGCCCGGCCCGCGAGCCCGGCCGGAAGACCGAGCCCGGCCGGAAGGCCGAGCCTGGCCGGAAGGCACCGCGCCGCCCGGCCCGCTGACCCGTTTCGCGCCCTCGGCCTGCCGCCCGACCCGGACGTGACCGACGACGACGTGCGGGCCGCCTGGCACCGCATCGCCGCCGCCACGCATCCGGACCGCGCCGACGGCGGCGACCCGGCGGCGTTCGCGGCCGCCGCCGCTGCCTATACGGACCTCCGCACGCGGTTCGGCCGGACCGAGGCCCTGGCCGACCTGGCCAGCCAGCGCCACCGCATCGGCCTGCGCTGGCGCCTGCCCGTGCCCCGGCTCCCGGCCCGCCCCTCGTTCCGCGACGGGCCAGCGCCCCGCGCCGACCCAGCAGCGCCGCGCCGCCGCTGGCCGACCCCGTACTGGACGGCACGGGTCCGCGCCGGCCGCCCGGCGCGACTGGCGCTGCTCATCGCCGGCGGGGCGGCCGTCAGCGTCCTGGCGGTCACCGCCGACGGCTGGCAGCCGCCCAGCCTGGCCCTCATCGCGGGCGCGCTGACCTGGGTACTGCGCGGCGGCCGCCGTTACCTGGGCGCCCGCACATCAGCTGGCCCGGCGATCCCGGGAGAATGACGGTCATGAGTAGGCGTCATGAGTAAGGCGGTCCGGCCGTGACCGGCCAGCGCCTCGACATTGTCCAGCTCACCCGCCCCGGCGACGCCGGCCCGGCCGTCCGGCGGCAGCTCACCGACTGCTGGATCGCGGTGACCAACGCCGGCGGTGCCGCGGGGTTCCCGTTTCCGCCGGTGGACGCCGGGCACGTCGCGCCGGCCGTCGACAACCTCACCGCCGGGCTGCACCCGGAGCGCGGCCGGCTGCTGCTGGCCCGCAGCGATGGCGCGCTCGCGGGCTGGGTGCTGCTCCGTCGCGACCCCAGCCCGCTCATCGGCCACTGGGGCACCGTGCATCACCTGCAGTCCCAGCCGGCCCGTCGTGGTGAGGGCATCGGCACCGCGCTGATGGAGCACCTGCGGCGGGTAGCCCGCGATGAGATGGGGCTGGAGCAGCTTCACCTGGCCGCTCCGGGGTGGCGTCGGGCTGGAGGACTTCTACGCCCGGCTGGGCTGGCGCGAGACCGGGCGCTGGCCCGGCAAGCTCCGGCTCGCTCCCGGCGACACCCGCGACGAGATCCTGATGATCCTGGCGCCGCTGTGACCATCCGCTCCCGCGCCGACGAGTGCCGCTAGCCGCGCGACTGGTAGTGACGCCAGTAGGTCCCGGCGCCCGACTGCCAGTGCCGCCGCATGCGGCGGCGGAACCGCGCCGCGGCGAACAGCCCGGCCACGCACGCCACCAGCCAGAACAGCAGGAATACCTTGAGGACGGCGAAGAGCACCCAGCCCACCGGCGGCAGCACCAGCGCGATGATCAGCAGGATGAGTGCCAGCGGCAGCAGCCGCGGACCCCGGCGGTAACGGTGGTGCCAGGCCGCCCAGGCCGCCCAGGGCGGCGGCCGGCTGGCCCGGCGGCGGGACCGGAGCCGGACCCGGCAGGTCGGCCGTCACGCGGCGCAGGTCGCCGAACGTCCGGGCGCTCAGGGTCGCCGCGATCCGCTCGTCTAGTTCGTCGGAGGAAAGCCGACCCTCGGCAAAGTGCTCACGCAGCCGGCTGGCCACGTGCTCCCGGTCGGCGTCTGATACCCGGATGCGTTCGTCCATCTCCCCGCTCGCCTTCTCTTCTGCTCGTCTTGCCGGCGGCGCTGCTCACCTGGCCAGCGGCGCCGCGCGTCGCTAGCTGTCCTGCTGGTCCTCGGCCGGGTCGCCGTCGGAGTCGTCGGCGAGAATCCGGTAAAGCTCACGACGGGTCCGCTCCAGCAGCCGCTCGGCCGCCCGGACCTGCTCGGGCGTGCCCCCGTGGGCGATCTGCACGATCCCGCCGCCCAGCCGGGCCGCCTCGGCGAACAGGCCCGGCACCTGCCAGTCATCCGACGACGGCGGTGGCGCCGACTCCCAGGTGCCGCGCGCCTTCTCGGGGTTCTCAGCCACGTACGCGCGGCCCGCGTCGGTCAGCCCGAACGTGCGGCTGCCCCCGGACTCCTCGCCGATGATCAGTCCCTCGTCGGCAAGCTGCGATAGCGCCGGGTAGACCGCGCCCGGGCTCGGCCGCCAGCCCCCGTTCGTGCGCTCCTCGATCTCGGACATGATCTGGTAGCCGTTGCGCGGCCCCTCGCTCAGCAGGGCCAGGATGGCGGCTCGCACATCGCCCCGGCTGGCCTTCGGCCCGCGCGGCGCCGCCGGCGGCGGCCCCGGCCACCATCCGGCGAACCCGCTGCCCCACGGGCCGCCTTCCGGCCGCCACCCGGCCGGTCCCACGGCCCGGCGTGCCGCCGCGCGCCCGCCGTGGCGCCGACCCGCTCCGCCCGTTCCCGGACCTGGCTCACCACCTCGTCCAGGTGCCCGAACATCCCGGACAGGTCACAGCCGAAGTCGCTGCCCCAGGCTCCCGCGCTCGCCATCTGACTCTCCACCCCGCCTCGCGATACGATCTCGATATATCGTCAGCGTAGGTCGCGACTGTCGCCTAGTCAAGTTATAACGCGACAGTCCGGCGAGTCAGGCGGCAGCGGCCCCAGGGGCCCGTGGCTATGCAGGATCTTGCGGCGGTCGGGGCTGGTGGCGGTGGTGGTGCCGTCGGCGTTGAGGACGAGGCCCAGCCGCGCCGATGAATCAGGTAGAGGTGGTGGAACCCACACAACAGCACCAGATTGTGCAGCGCCGTCGGGCCGCCCTGGGAGCGCGGGATGACGTGATGGACTTGGCACCGGGCCGGCCGCCGGTGACAGCCCGGAAAGGCGCAGTGCCGGTCCCGGACTATCACCGCGCGGCGCACGTGGGGCGGCACGGTCGCGGTCGGGCTGGTGATGTCCAGCGGAAGGCTGACGGCGGCGCCGAGCGGGCCGGGCAGGCCGCCGCGGAGGGCGGATGCCAGCCCGGCGGGACCGGAGAACATGGCGGTGCCGTAGCGGATCAGCGTGGCGCCCAGCCGGCTCTGGCTGGCAGCGGAGTCGTCGCCTTCGCTGAGATCCTCGCCGTCGGCGGGATCGTCGCGGCCCAGGTAGGCGCGGACGGCGGCGGCGACGATCTCGGGGTCGAGGTGGCCGGTGATGATCGTCGTGATCTTCGCGTCACAGCCATACGCTTGCGCCGCAGCCACGCTGGGCAGCCACCCCGGCTCCCCGTCCCCGGCGGCCCGGCCGGCCGCGAACGCACCCGCCGTCCCGGCGCTTCCCGCTGACGTCGCCGTACCGCGATCAGGGCGCGAGTCAGCGGCGGACCCGGGACCGGGAACGCCACCCGTGCTCGCGTCACCCTCGGACTCTGAATCCGTGAGGCCGAGGATCTGCTCCAGCGTCGCGTGGACGAGCACCTGGGCAGGCTGGCCGGCGATGTCGGGCAGCGTCCCGGTGGCCAGGAGCATCCGGGCCGCTTCCTCCAGGGCATCATGGTTGCGCTGGCCGACCGTCCGGTCGTCCTCCGGTCCGGCCTTCTTGGCCAGGGCGTCGAGCAGGGCTCCGATGACGGCGGCGCACTCCGGGGTCAGGTTGCCTTCCAGGCGTCCGGCGCCGCGGTAGTGCAGGTCGAGCCGGACCTGGCGGTCGCGGAAGCTGTCGTCGTCCTCGGCCGGGCTATCGTCAGGCGCGGGGCGGGCGGTGCGCTCGTACATCTCCCGGGCCAGGCCCGACAGGTCAGCGAGGTCGGCGCCCCCGGCCGCGGCGGCGAGCAGGATCTCGTCGCCGTCATCGCGGACGTCAGGGGGAAGCTGGTCCGTCCAGTCGCAGATCTGCCGTGCCCAGGAGACCGACACGGACTGGGCCGCCAGGGCGGCGGCGACGCGAGGATGAACGGCCAGCCGCTTCATCCAGGCCACGCTGGCGCCGGCCGCGCCGCGAGTGATCCGGGTCTGCCAGTGCAGCCACGCCCGCGTCGTGCCCTGCCCGTCCGCCTCGCAGGCGCCCTGGGAGTTGAAGGCCGACAGGAATCGTGACCGGGCGGCTAAGTGCGCCGACTCGGCCTGGACCAGCGCCCGTACCGCCTGGGACAGCGACTCGGCCGGGAGGGACGCCGCGTCGGCGGACGCGAGCCACGCCAGGCCGGCCTCCACCGCGCCGATCGCCTCGGCCACGCTGCCCGGCGCCGCGACCGGCCGGACAGGCGCCGAGTCGTCAGCCGCCGGCGCCCCGGCCACCACCGCATCAGTCACCAGCGGGCCAGACGACTGCGGGCCGGACAGGCGCACCGGGAACTCACCTCCATGGCCACCCGGCCGTCAGCCAGGGCAGCTCAAGCCACGCACCCAGAAGGCCGCAAGGCCTGTGGGCATCGGTCTCACATCGAATACGTGTACGATTCTAGCACCGATATCCTCCCATATCGAACTGAATACTGACGATCGCATCAGGTCCGTGGGCGCTATTCCGGGCTCCGACAGGCTGATCTGCGACCCAGTACCCGCCGACCTCGTGCGGGCGGAACGGGCCGGGCGTCCGGTGCGCGGGGGGCAAGCCAGTCGAGCCGGGGCCAGCGGGGCCAGTAGGGCCAGCGGAGCCAGCGGCCAGCCGCGGGGCCAGCGGGGCCAGGATGACCGAACAACCCCGGCTCGCCGGCGGCCACGCCCTAGCCGGGCTCGGGCCCGGTCGCGACGGGGCGGGCCGGATCGGCCACCCACCCGGACCACGACCCCGGGTACAGCGCGGCGGGCCGGCCGGCCAGCGCCAGGGCCAGCACCTCGTGGGCGGCGGTGACGCCCGATCCGCAGTATGCCCCGATGACCCCGGCGCCGGGGCCATCGCCGCCGAAGGCCACCCCGAGCGGCGCGAACCGCTCGCGCAGCGCGGCCGGCGACAGGAACCGCCCGTCCGGGCCGACGTTGCCCGCCGTCGGCGCGCTGACCGCGCCGGGAATGTGCCCGGCCACCGGGTCGACCGGCTCGGTCTCGCCGCGGTACCGCTCCCCCGCCCGGGCGTCGAGCAGGATCCCCGACCGGGCCAGGGCGGCCGCGGCGGCCGCGTCCAGCACCGGCATGCCGCCCGGCCGGGCGGTGAACGTACCCGGCTCCGGCGCGGGCGTGGCGATGCTGACCGGCAGCCCCGCGTCGGTCCACGCCCGGTAGCCGCCGTCGAGCACACCGACGGCCGGGTGGCCGAAGTAGCGGAGCGTCCACCAGGCCCGCGCGGCGGCGGTGGCATCGGCGTCGTCGTAGACCACCACGTCGGTGCCCGGGCTGATCCCGGCCCGCCGCATGGCCGCCTCGAAGTCCGGGGCCGCCGGCAGCGGGTGCCGGCCGCCAGGGCCGCCGGGCGCCCCGGCCAGGTCATGATCCAGGTCCGCGAACACGGCGCCGGGCACGTGCCCGGCCCGGTAGCCGTCGATGCCGGGCGGCCCGCCCAGCCGCCAGCGCACGTCCAGCACGACCGGCGGGCGCGGCCCGCTCAGCGCCGCGGCCAGGTCACGCGCCCCGATGAGCAGCCCACCGGATCCCGGCACCGGCCCGTCGCCCGGCCCTGGAGCATTCATTCTGTGGACAACCCCTTACTTTCTGTGGATAACCAGGGGTGCTTCCCCGCCTCGACTGTGGACAAACAGACAAATCGGGGCGGGCCAGCCGGGTCTCCGGGACTAGCCGGCCCGGTACGGCAGCAGCGGCACGAGCTGGTCGGCGGCCGTGAGCGAGCCGTGCATGCCGAACAGCGCGGTCTCCCGCGGCTCCTCCCGCGACGCGACGATGGCCGCCGAGCCCGCGGGCGCGGCCACCACGTCGCCGATGCGCTCCGCCAGGCCAGGGCCAACCGGGCCGAACCAGCCCTCCGCGATGGCCTCGTCCCGGCTGGCTACCCACGCCGACCCGCCCAGTACCTCGCGCCAGGTGGCGAGCACGTCGGCGGCGGCGCCGGGGCGGGCGTAGACGTGGCGGGCGCGGGGCTCGCCGCCCAGGATGGCCACGCCGTCGCGCAGGCCGGGCACGGCGTCGGCGTCGATCCGGTCAGCCGCGGTCACGTCGACCATGCCGTGGTCGGCGGTGATGTACATGGCGGTGCCCCGGGGCAGCGCCCCGGCCAGCTGCTCGGCCAGCCGGTCGACGTGGCCGAGCTGGAACCGCCAGGCGTCCGATCCGCAGCCGCAGGTGTGGCCGGTGGCGTCCAGGCCCGCGTGGTAGACCATGGCCAGCGCCCGGGGCTGCTCGCGCAGCGCCTCCGCGGCCCGGGCGGCCAGCGCGCCGAGGGTGTCGGCGGCCCGGTAGTCGGCGCCGCGCATGACCGCCTCGGACAGGCCCGTGTCCCGGAAGGAACCCTGGGCGATCCGGAAGCGGGCCGATGCCGGCGGCGGCGGCCCGCTCGAAGATGGTCGAGCCGGGCTGCCAGGCCCGCGGGCTGACCCGCTTGTCCCAGCGCAGCGCGTTCAGCAGGCGCCCCTCGCCGGGCACCGCGACCTGGTAGCCGAGCATGCCGTGGGTGCCCGGCGGCCGGCCGGTGCCCAGCGAGCTGAGGCTGGTCACCGTGGTGGCCGGGAACCCGGCCGAGAGCGCCTGCCCGGACCGGGCCAGCTCGGCCAGGAACGGCGCGGCGGCCGGGTTGGCGCGCAGCAGTTCCCAGCCCATGCCGTCGATGACCACCAGGCAGGCCCGGTCGGCGGCTGCCAGGCGCAGGGGGTTGGCCTCGCCGTCGATGCCCAGCGAGGCCAGCACCGAGGTGGCCAGGTCGGCGAGCGTGCTCTCGCCGTAGCGCGGGATCACCGGCGGCGGGCCGGACCAGGCCGCGGGCGGCGGACTGCCCTGGCCGCCGGGGCTCAGTGCCTCAGCGCTCGTCATGAACTGCCGGTGGCTGCCGCCAGGGCCTGGGCGAAGGCCAGGACCTGGCGGACCGCGCCCTCGCCGTCCGCGGCCTCGCTGACCCGGACGGTGAGGTCATCGGCGGTCACGGTACCGGTGTAGCCGTGATCGGCCTCGCAGTTCTCGTCGCCGCAGTGCGCGGGCTCCAGCTCGATGTGCGACAGGGCGTTCCAGCCGATGGTCAGCACGACCTCGCTCGGCATGGTGACGCCGGGCACGTACGAGGCCGGGTCGGGGATGGCCCGGGTCAGGGCCACCGACGAGATGCGGGCGAAGCGGACCGCCTCGGTGCTGGTCTCCGCCTGCGGCCGCGCGTCCGGGTCGGTCTCGTCGGCCGGGTACTCGTCGGTGTGCGAGTAGACCAGCCGGGTGGGGGTGAGGGCCAGCACGGTCATGTGCCGCCGCACCTCCATGCCCGGATCGAAGTGCGCGTCGTGGGTCACGACGAAAGAGATCACCGTCTCGGCGCCGACGGCGGATGACACCGCGTCGGCGACCAGGCCGGGGTAGTAGCCGCTGCGCTCGATCGCGGCGATCATGCCGCCCTCGGCCGCTCGGGTATCTGTCATCTTCCCATCCTGCACCGTCTCTGGTGCGTCGCTTACCCGGTCGGGCTGAGTGCGGTAGGGCTCAGCTCCGCCCCGGCCGTCACGTCGATGAGGTCATCGGCGGCCGGCTCGGGGAGTTCCATGGCGCCCGCCCCGGCGGCCGGCCGCGGCCGGCGGGGCGCTGCCGCCCCGGCGCCGCCGCCCCGGCCGGGGTAGATCAGGAGGCCGTTGACCGGGTCGGGGACCGCGTCCAGCGCGGCGCGCACCGCCGGAAGCGCCCGGAACGACTCCCACTGCGCGTTCTCCGGGAAGCACACCTCGAAGACCACCCCGTGCGGCCGCTCGACCCACGACCAGTCCACTGCTCCGCCTGTGATGGCAGACTCGATCAGCGACGCGCTGTAGGACTCCTGCCAGCGCGAGGCGCGGAACTCGCCGTGGAAGACCTCCACTGACCACCACTCGGCCATGACGTCCACCATAAGCCCGCCGGCGCCCGCGCGGCCCGCCCCGCGGCGCACGAATCTGCCCCGGGCGCCGAATCCGATTCACCTCGCTGCCTGCCCTACAGTGCTGGGCATGCGGGGGGGCGGGTTGCGGCTGGCGGTCACGCTGCTGACGGTCATTCCGGTGCCGGGCCGCCCGGCCACCGAGCAATCCATCAGGAGTAACGCCGGCGCCGCGATGACCTGGGCGCCAGTCGTCGGCCTGGTCCTGGGCGGTCTCGCGGCCGGCCTGCTGTGGGTCGGCGCCCGCTGGCTGGGGCCGCTGCCGGGCGCGGTCCTGGCCATCGCGGCGCTGGCCGCGCTGACCGGCGGGCTGCACCTGGACGGACTGGCCGACCTGGCCGACGGCCTGGGCAGCCGGGCGCCGGCCCCGGCCGCGCTGGACATCATGCGCCGGTCCGACATCGGCCCGCTGGGCGTGGTCACGCTGGTGCTGACGCTGCTGATCCAGGTCGCCGCGCTGGACGCGGCGCAGGCCGCCGGGCGGGGCCCGGTGGCGGTCGCGGCCGCCGCCGTGACCGCCCGGCTGGCCATGACGGCGGCGTGCCGGCGCGGCATCCCGGCGGCCCGGCCCGGCGGGCTGGGCGCGCTGGTGGCCGGCTCGGTGCCGCCGCTGGCGATCGCCGCGCTGGCGGGCGCGGCGATCGGCGCGGCGGCGGCGCTCAGCGTGCCCGCCGCCATCGGGGTGACCGCCGGGCTGGCCGCGGGCAGCGCGCTGACCGCGGCCGCCGTCCGGCGGCTGGGCGGCATCACCGGCGACGTGCTCGGCGCGGCGGCCGAGGTCGCGGCCGCCGCCTGCCTGCTGGCCACCGCCATCCGGTGATGCCGGGCCCGGTGATGCCGTACCCGGGGCTACCTAGTCCTTGGACATGTCGACGAAGTACTCCTGGATGTCGTCCTCGTCCACTTCCTCCTCGTCCGATTCGTCGTCGGTCAGGGCGAGCAGGGACACGATCACCGCGAACGGCCAGATCGGGAAGTCGTCGGGGTCAAGCTCCTCGGCCTCCTCGCCCTGCTTCGGCTTCGCCACCGCGACCAGGGCACCTCCGGTGCCCGGTCCGCCCGTGCCGCCCGGCTTCTGCGGGTCATCCCCGCCGGGCAGCTGGACCTCCAGCGGCGCCCGGACCACGTTCGCGCCGAAGTAGTAGCGGACCAGCGGCAGCCACTCGCCCAGGAAGTCGAGCAGCCGGGCCCGGCGCCGGTCGCGAGCCAGCGGGCGGTCCGCCGTGGCGATATGGCGGCGCAGTTCGGTCGTGGCGGTCTCCGGGTCACGGACGAGGTCCAGGGCCGGCAGGCCCGTGCCGCCGCGCGCGGTGGCCAGCTCCAGGAAACGGTAGAAGGACCGGGCCATCACGGAGAACACGAACAGCGCGACCGGGTTATTGATGCCGTCGATCGTGCGCCATACATGCCGGCCCTCGCCGGTGCCCCGGAAGTAAAGGTTGCGGGTGCGCTTGTCATAGATCAGCGAGTGCGTGGCGTACCCGTCCAGGCCATGCTCGAATCCGTGCGTCGTGGCCAGGTAATTAAGCACCCGCAGATCCTCGTTCTCAGCGATCGTGTAATGGCTGCGCTCGATGGTGTAGCCGCCCAGGGCGACCAGGCTGTCGATCTTCTTGGCGGGGTCGAGCGCCTGGTGGAACTTGCTCAGCTCCATCCGGCCGGGCCGCGACGGAGGCTGGTACTCGATGAGCTCCATGACCTGCTCGAGGTAGGGCACCGGCTGGGTGCCCGGGAGCGGCAGGTGCATGCCGTACGGGGCGAACGTGCACGGCAGGCTGTTGGTCACGGTCCAGCCGCCCAGCTCGGTCAGGAGCGCCGCCATGGCCGGCGACATCGTGCCGCAGTTGATGATCATCTCGTACATGTGGCCCTGGCCGTCCACGGTGGCCCAGGCCTGCTCAGGCTGCCCGGTCTGGCCCAGCGCGTCGATGTTGTCCTGCGAGACCTTCAGCAGGCTGGCGGCCAGCACGTCGGGGTCGCCGAGGTCCAGCGTGACCGCCTGGCCCTGGTCCGTGCGGTCACGGGACAGCCCCCACAGGATCGAGGACCCGCGCCGCCTGGTGAAGTCCTGGACGGACATCATCTTGACGTTCTTCCTGAAGTACGCGGCGAGCCAGCCGATCTTCACGCCGATGCTCAGCTGGGGCTTGCGGTTCCAGAAACGGAAGGTGCTGTAATTCCGGTTCGACCGGAATAAGACGGAGCTTGAGTAGATGACGCGACTGCGGAACTGGCGCACGGCTGATCCCCCTCCTAGGGCTGCTGCTGACGGCCGACGCTATCGCCCGCGCCTTAAGCGGCTATTTAATGTCGATAGCCGCGCGCAGCCGCGCCGCGTAATCCGCCGCCTCCTCCTCGGAGGCATACCGCTGGCGGGGCCAGAAGAAGCCGCGCAGGCCGTCTCCCTTAGTCCGGGGGACGACATGCAGGTGCAGGTGCGGCACGCTCTGGCTGACGACGTTGTTGGCCGCCACGAAGGTGCCCTCGCAGCCGAGGGCGGCGGGCATCACCGCGCTGACCCGCTTGACCCGCTGGAAGAACGGCCCGGTCTGGTCATCAGGCAGGTCGGCCAGGGTCACGGCGTGGACCCGGGGGACGACCAGGACGTGGCCCTTGAACACCGGCCGGCGGTCCAGGAAGGCCACGGCCACCTCATCGGCCAGGACGACGTGGGACTCGGCCGGGGCCTCGAATATCGCGCAGAAGACACAGTTCGTCACTCGCGGCACGCTAGCGCACCGGAGTCCCGGTCACGACTAACGCGAACTTTGGGTCGGAAGACCCACGATCGACTATACGCAGGTCGAATACGGGTCATATCCTCGACTGAACCTTGGGGAGGGGAGCAACGGTGCTCGCGACTAACAACTTCACGTTCGGGCTTCTTACGCCTGTCCTGGCGTACCTCATGTCGTGCGTCGGGGCCTTCATCGGCCTGCGCTGCACCACGCGCGCGTACGCCTACGACGACCGGTCGGCCCGGCTGCGGTGGCTGGCCCTGGCCGCGATCTCGCTGGGCACCACCGGGATCTGGGTCATGCACTTCATCGGCATGCTCGGGTACTCGGTCGCGGGCCGGACCGTCCGGTTTAACGTTGCCATCACGATTGGCAGCCTGGTCATCGCGGTGCTGGTGGTGTTCGGCGGGCTGCTCATCGTGGGGTTCGGCGCGCCGACCCTGCGCAACCTGCTGACCGCCGGCGTTATCACCGGCGTCGGCGTGTCGGCCATGCACTACGTGGGCATGGCCGCGATCGAGATGCAGGCCAGCATGACCTACTCGCTGCCGCTGGTGGCGCTGTCGGTGGTCATCGGCATCGTGGCCGCCACGGCGGCGCTGTGGGCGGCGCTGCGGCTGCGCGGGCTGTGGTCCACTCTCGGCGCGTCGCTGATCATGGGGCTGGCGGTCAGCGGCATGCACTACACCGGCGTGGCCGCCATGCGGATGGAGCGCCTGGCTCCCGGCGCGCACGTCGCGGCCACCGGCCCCACCGCCCAGGTGTTCCTGCTGCCGCTGCTCATCGGGATCGGCGTGGTGTCGATCATCTTGTCGGCCGTGCTGGTGTTCTCCCCCACCGAGGCCGAGATCCGCGAGGACCGCGACCTCATGGACCGGATCAACGCGGCCACCGCCCGGCTCACCGCCGCGCCCGCGCCCGCGCCGGTACCAGCGCCGGCCACGGTGGCCGGGCGGCGCGGGCGCGATGGGAGCGCTCCCGGGAATCACGCGGCGGGTGGCTGGCCGGGGGACCGACCGGGCGGGCGTCCGTTAGCCGCGCGGCAGTCAGCGGACCCGCGCCGGGTGCCGGGCACCGGAGGCGCGCATGGCACCGGCCCGCGCCGGGCACCGGAGGCGAGCATGGCACCGGAGCCGCGCCTGGCACCGGGCCGCGCGCCGCGGACCGGGCCGGCGGCCCGCGGGCTAGCTAGCCTGATGCCCCGGACGAGCGGCCGGCCTGCCACAATGTCGCCGTGACCGACGATGGCGGGCCGGGTCGCGGCTGGCTCGTGCTGATCTACCGGGTGCCGTCCGAGCCGACCCGGCTGCGGGCCGCGGTGTGGCGCCGGATCAAGAGCCTGGGTGCCATCTACCTGCAGAACTCGGCGGCCGCGCTGCCCGCCAGCGTGACCGCCGAGCGGTCGCTGCGGCGGCTGCGCAGCGAGATCCTCGACATGTCCGGGACGGCCGTGCTGCTGTCGTGCGCGGTGCTGGCCGGCGAGCCCGAGATCCGGGCCACGTTCCAGGCCGCCCGCGACGACGAGTACGAGGAGATCGTCGACAAGTGCGAGGACTTCCTCGGGCAGGTCGACAAGGAATACCGGGAGAACCACTTCACCTACGCCGAGCTCGAGGAGAACGAGGTCGACCTGGTCAAGCTCAAGAACTGGCTGGCCCGGGTACGGGACCGGGACGTGTTCGGGGCGGCCGGCCGGGACGCCGCCGACACCGCGGTGGCGGCCTGCGAGGACAAGCTGGAGGAGTACGCGGCCCGGGTCTACGCCGAGGAAGCGGAGAGTCACTAAGGCCGGGAGTCACTAAGGCCGGGAGTCACTAGCGCCGGGAGTCACTAGCGGCGCGGCCGCACGGCCCGCCACAGGCTGGCCGTCAGCGCCAGCCCGACACAGGCCGGCAGCAGCCACCAGGCGGCCACGTGGCCCCGGCTGAGCAGCCAGGTGCCGGCCAGCCCGGCCACCACCGCGACGGCCAGCACCCAGTCGTCGCCGACCACGAAGTCGTACCAGAACGCGGCGAACGCCCGCGCCCGCGCCGTCACGGGGTCACCGCCGGGGAGGCGGCGGCGGATCCGGCGGCCGACCGGCGCAGGGCCGCGGTCAGGGCCAGGGCCAGGGCGGCCACGGCGGGGATCAGCACCAGCAGCGCGGCGTCCGATCCGGGCCAGCGGGCGCCCGCGCCCTCGGCGCCCCACAGCACGCCGAACGAGGTCAGCATGATCCCGACGATGAACTTCAGGGTGTTCTCCGGGACCCGGGCCAGCGGCGCCCGGACCGCCACGCCGGCCCCGGCGACCAGCAGCACGGCGCAGGCGGCGGCCACGGCGGCCAGCGGGATCTCATGCTGGTTGCTGCCGAAGGTGAGCACGATGAAGACCACCTCCAGGCCCTCCAGCAGCACGCCCTTGAACGACAGGGTGAAGGCGTACCAGTCGGTCACCAGGCCGGCCAGGCGCCCGGCCCCGCCCGGATGGTGCGCCCCGGATTCCTGGCGGGCCCGCTCCAGCTGCTCGGCGTAGATCCGGTCCTCGTCGTGCCGGGCCTTGTGCCCGCTGGCCCGCAGGATGGCCTTGCGCAGCCACTGCAGGCCGAACACCAGCAGGAGCGCGCCGATCACCAGCCGCAGGGCGTGCAGCGGGATGGCCGCCACGGCCGGGCCGGCCGCGCCGGTGATCACGGCCAGCACGACCAGCGCCGCGCCGGTGCCGACTCCGGCCGACCGCCAGCTCCGGGCCGTCCCCGCGGCCAGCACGATCGTCGTCGCCTCCACCGCCTCCACGGCGCAGGCCAGGAAGACGGCGAGGAACAGGCCCCAGGTTCCAGCAGTCACTATCGTCCCCTTCGCAGGTTCCGGTTCCCCCCGGTCCGCTCCCCTGGGGATTCTCGCGTGCCCACGCGCAGCGCGGCCACATGCACAGTCTAACGGCTGTCATGAGTTAGGTGTCACGGTCGTTATTACCCTATCGTGATTTACGTTTAACCATCTGTCCATGTACGCGACGTCCGCGCGTCGGCAGGCCGCTGGACGACAACTCGACCGGCCCGCTGCTGACCCAGATCGAGGCCTCGCGCAACAACCCCAACTGGGGCCTGCTGTAGGTGGACGGCGCGACCGCGTTCGCCGGGCTGGACCAGCAGAAGCTGCTGCTGCGCGGGTTCGAGCTCGGCAGCAGTCGCTGCCGCCGACAAGAGCTACCCCGACCGCGGTCACCCTGGTCGCCGCGGTGGTCTACAACTCGGCCAAGGTGAAGACTCCCCCGACCAGCTTCGCCGAGCTTACCGGGCCGCAGTGGAAGGGCCAGGTGGGGATGAACGACCCGTCCCAGTCCGGGCCGACCTTCCCGCTCTTCGCCGGGATGATGAACAGCCTGGGCGGGGTCAGCGCGGGCGAGGCGTACTTCACCAGGCTGAAGGACAACGGCCTGGTCATCCACCCCACCAACGGCCCGACGCTGCAGGCCCTGACGAGCGGCCAGATCAACGTGGCGCTGGTGCAGAGCTCGGCCGGCGTGGGCGCCGCCCTGAGCGACAAGAAGCTGGTCGTGGAGTACCTGAAGCCGGCCACGCTGCTGCCCAGCGCCATCGGCATCGACGCCAGCCTGACCGCGTGGGCGCGCGGCGTGCTCCCGGTGGTCTCCCGGCCGCTGGTCATGGCCTGGCTGCTGACGTTCTGCGGGGTGTTCCTGGAGCTGCCGATCTCCCAGCTGCTGTACCAGCCGGGGTCACCGCCTGCCTCGGTGGCCATCCAGGACAACCTGGGCAACTATCACTTCGGGCTGGGGCTGGCCCAGGCGGTGCTGGCGGTGGCGGTGGCGCTGGCCGCGGTCGGGCTGGCGCTGGGCCTCTACCGGCTGGCCGCGCCGGCCGGCTGGCGGCGGATCGGGCGGCGGCCGTGGAGCACGTGATTGAGAGGCACCGTGATTGAGAGGCACCGTGGCTGAGCGGATCACCCTGGCGGGGGTGTCGAAGTCCTACCCGGGCACGGCCGCGCCGGCGCTGCGGGACGTGTCGCTGGAGGTCGAGCCGGGCACGTTCGTGGTGCTGCTCGGGCCGTCGGGATCGGGCAAGACCACGCTGATCCGGTGCCTGGCGGCATCGAGCGGGTCAGCGCGGGCCAGATCACGATCGGCGGGGCGACGGTGGCCGGCCCGGCGGTGCACGTCCCGCCGGAGAAGCGCGAGCTGTCCATGGTGTTCCAGGACTACGCGCTGTGGCCGCACCTGACCGCCACCGAGAACGTGGCGTTCGCGCTGCGCCGCCGGCGGCTGGGCCGGGCCGAGGCCCAAGGTCCGGGCCGAGGCGATGCTGGGCCGGGTCGGCCTGGGCGCGCTGGGCGGGCGCTACCCCAACCAGCTGTCCGGCGGCGAGCAGCAGCGGGTCGCGCTGGCCCGGGCGCTGGTCGCCGGGACCGGGCTGATCCTGGCTGTCACCTGTTTCCCGCGCCGGACGAGTCGGCGGCGCCCGGCGCCACGCTGGCCGGGGAGCCTGCCGCAGCCGCCGGAGCGCAGTCCAGCGCACCGTGACCGGGCCTGAGCGGCCAGGCACTAGGCTCAGAGCGTGACGATCGTTTTGCAGGCAACACAAGGAAGCGCCCGCCACGCCCGGGCAGACGCGGTGATCATCGGAATCATCGACGGGCACGGACGGACCGGTCCTGGCCGCCGGGGCACACGACGCCGACGCGGCGCTGGGCGGCGGCCTCGCCGCCACCCTGCGCGTCCTCGGCGCGACCGGCGAGCAGGACGAGGTCACCCGGATCGCCTCGGGCGGCGCGCTGGCCGCCCCGCTGATCGTGGCGGTCGGGCTCGGGGCGGATGCCGACCCCGGCCCGGAGGCGCTGCGGCGCGGGCGCCGGCGCGGCGGTCCGCTCGCTGGCCGGCAAGGCCCGGCAGGTCGCGATGTCGCTGCCCGCCGGGACCCCGGCGCAGGCCGAGGCGACGGCGCTCGGCGCGCTGCTGGGCGGCTACGCGTTCACCCGGTACCGGGCCAGCCAGGAGGGCACCGAGCCGGAGCTGACGCTGGTGCTGCCCGGCGACGAGCCCGCGCCCGGCGTGGCCGGCGCGGTGCGCCGGGCCAGGTGCTGGCCGACGCGGTGTCGCTGGTCCGCGACCTGGTCAACACCAGCCCGGCCGACCTGTACCCGGAGAGCTTCGCCGCGGCGGCCGAGCAGGTGGCCCGGGCCAGCGGCCTGGACGTCGAGGTGCTGGACGAGAAGGCGCTGGCCGACGGCGGCTACGGCGGCATCACCGGGGTCGGCATGGGCTCGGCCCGGCCGCCCCGGCTGGTCCGGCTCAGCTACGCCCGGCCCGGCGCGACCCGGACGGTCGTGTTCGCCGGCAAGGGGATCACCTTCGACTCCGGCGGCCTGTCGCTCAAGCCGGCCAAGGCCATGGAGACGATGAAGTGCGACATGGGCGGCGCCGCCGCCGTGCTCGGCGCGCTGCAGGCCATCGCGGCCCTGCAGCCCGAGGTCAACGTCGTCGGCTACCTGGCCATCGCCGAGAACATGCCGGGCGGGCACGCCCAGCGGCCCTCGGACGTGATCACCATCTACGGCGGCAAGACGGTCGAGGTGCTGAACACCGACGCCGAGGGCCGGCTGGTGCTGGCCGACGCGCTGGCCCGGTCGGCGCAGGACGGCCCGGACCTGGTGGTCGACGTGGCCACGCTGACCGGCGCCCAGATGGTCGCGCTCGGCACCGCGGATCAGCGGCGTCATGGGCAGCGACGAGGCCACGCCGTGACGGCGTGGTCAGACGCCGCCCGCCGGGCCGGCGAGCAGGCCTGGCCGATGCCGCTGCCCGACGAGCTGCGCAAGGGCCTGGACTCCACCGTGGCCGACATCGCCAACGTGGCGCCCGAGCGGGCGGGCGGGATGCTCGTGGCCGGCCTGTTCCTCCGGGAATTCGCGCCCGAGGGAGTACGTTGGGCGCACGTCGACATCGCCGGCCCGGCGTTCAACGAGGGCGAGCCTACGGCTACACCCCCAAGGGCGGGACGGGCGCGGCCGTCCGGATGCTCGTGCAGATCGCGGAGGACATCGCGGCCGGGCAGCTATAGGCGGGCAGGCCCGCCGGGGACTGCCGTTCCGGCCGGGCGGGCACGCGGCGCCGGCGGTGACATCACTGCGGGAGTCCGGACGCGGGGAGTCCGGACGCGGAGAGTCGGACAAGGAGCAAGATCGTGACGGACAGCAGCGGCTACGACATCGTCATCCTCGGCGGCGGCAGCGGCGGCTACGCCTGCGCGCTGCGCGCGGCCGAGCTGGGGAAGCGGGTCGCGCTCATCGAGAAGGACAAGGTCGGCGGGACCTGCCTGCACAAGGGCTGCATCCCGACCAAGGCGCTGCTGCACGCCGCCGAGATCGCCGACCAGGCCCGCGAGGGCGCCAGCGTTCGGCGTCCGGACCACCCTGGAGGGCATCGACATGCCCGGCGTCAACGCCTACAAGGACAAGGTCGTCACCCGGCTGTACAAGGGCCTGGCCGGCCTGGTGGCCAGCCGCCACATCGACGTCATCGAGGGCGAGGGCCAGCTCGTCTCCCCCACCCAGGTGCAGGTCGGCGACCGGGTCATCGACGGCGCGCACATCGTGCTGGCCACCGGCTCGGAGTCGCGCAGCCTGCCCGGCCTGCAGATCGACGGCGAGCGGGTCATCACCAGCGACCACGCGCTGACGCTGGACCGGGTGCCCGCGTCGGTGGTCATCCTCGGCGGCGGCGTGATCGGCGTCGAGTTCGCCAGCGTGTGGCGCTCGTTCGGGGCCGAGGTCACGATCGTCGAGATGCTGCCGCACCTGCTGCCGGCCGAGGAGGAGTCCAGCTCCAAGCTGCTGGAGCGGGCGTTCCGCCGCCGCGGCATCGGCTACAAGCTCGGCACCCGGTTCGAGTCGCGTCAAGGACACCGGCAGCGCGCGTCACGGTGACGCTGGCCGGCGGCGAGACCATCGACGCCGAGCTGCTGCTGGTCGCCGTCGGCCGCGGCCCGGTCTCGGCCGGCCTGGGCTACGAGGAGGTCGGCGTGGCCATGGACCGCGGCTTCGTCCTGGTCGACGAGTACTGCCGGACCAACGTCCCGACCATCTCGGCCGTCGGCGACCTGACCCCCGGCCTGCAGCTCGCCCACGTCGGCTTCGCCGAGGGCATCCTCGTCGCCGAGCGGCTGGCCGGGCCTGACCGTCGTGCCGATCAACTACGACGGCGTGCCGCGGGTCACCTACTGCGACCCGGAGGTCGCCTCGGTCGGCATCACCTCGGCCACCGCGGCCGAGCGCGGCATCGAGACCACCGAGTTCACCTACGACCTGGCCGGCAACGGCAAGAGCCAGATCCTGAGACCCAGGGCTAGGTCAAGGTCGTCGCCACGGCGGGCGGCGGCCCGGTCCTCGGCATCCACATGGTCGGCGCCCGGGTCGGCGAGCTGATCGCCGAGGCTCAGCTCATCTACAACTGGGAGGCGGTCCCGCTCGACGTCGCCCAGCTCATCCACCCGCACCCGACCCAGTCGGAGGCCATCGGCGAGGCGCACCTGGCGCTGGCCGGCAAGCCGCTGCACGTGCACGAGTAGCCGTCCCTGGCCAGCGAGATCGTCAGCCGGCACACGCAACATAAAGGAGTCGCGGAAAGCAATGTCGGTCATCCGTATCGATGCCACAGCTGGGCGAGAGCGTCACCGAGGGCACTGTCACTCGCTGGCTGAAGCGGGAAGGCGAGCACGTCAACGCCGACGAGCCGCTGCTGGAGGTCTCCACCGACAAGGTCGACACCGAGATCCCCTCGCCCGTGTCGGGCGTGCTGCGCGGCATCACGGTCGCCGAGGACGAGACGGTCGCCGTCGGCGCCCAGCTCGCGGTGATCGACGAGGAAGGCGCGGCCGGGCGCGCCGCCCCGGCCGCCGCCGCACCGCCCGCGCCGCCCCGCGAGCAGGCCGCCCCCCCGGCGCCCGCCCCCGGCCCAGCAGGCCCCGCCCCCGCAGCAGGCTCCTCCTCGCAGCAGCCACAGCCGGCCCAGCAGCCGCAGCCAGCCGCTTACCAGCAGCAGCCGTCCTACGGCCAGCCCGCCTACCAGGCAGGGCAGGCCCGCCGCCTACCAGCCGCCCGGCCCGGCGGCTACAGCAGGCCGGCCGCTACCAGGCGCCGGCCAGGCCCAGCCGGCGGCTACCAGCAGCAGCCGGCGGGTACCAGCAGCCGGGCACCAACCCGTACCAGCCCGCCACCGCCGCCGAGGCGCCGGGCTACGCCGCGACGCCGCAGTCCGGCGGCCACCCGTACCCGGCCGACGGGGCCAGCGCCCCGGCGCCTGCCGAGGCCGAGGCGGCCCGGCGGCCGGGCCGGGCTACGCCAACGGCGCCGAGAGCCCGTACGTGACCCCGCTGGTCCGCAAGCTGGCCACGGAGAACGGCATCGACCTGGCCACGGTCACCGGCACCGGCGTCGGCGGCCGGATCCGCAAGCAGGACGTGCTGGACGCCGCGCGGTCGCAGCGCAGCCCCGGCGCCGCCCGGCCGGCCCGCGGCGCCGGCCCCCGCGCCCCGGCAGGCGGCTCCCGGCGCGGCGCCCCGCCGGCCGCGGCCGGTCCCGGCGCCGCGCCAGCGCCGGGCCCCGGTGCCGGAGTCGGCGCCTGCGCGGCACCACCGAGCGGATGTCCCGCGCCCGGCAGGTCATCGCCCAGCGGATGGTCGAGTCGCTGCAGACCTCGGCCCAGCTCACCACGGTGGTCGAGGCCGACGTGACGGACGATCGCCCGGCTGCGCGACCGGGCCAAGGCCGCGTTCGAGGCCCGGGAGGGCGTCAAGCTGTCGTTCCTGCCGTTCTTCGCCCTGGCCGCCGTCGAGTCGCTGAAGGCCCACCCGAAGCTCAACGCGGTCATCGACACCGCGCCGGCCAGGTCACCTACCACGACGCCGAGCACCTGGGCATCGCCGTGGACACCGAGCGCGGGCTGATGGTGCCGGTCATCAGCAAGGCCGGCGACCTCAACATCGCGGGCCTGGCCCGCAAGATCGCCGACCTGGCCGAGCGCACCCGGGCCGGGCAGGTCAGCCCGGACGACCTGGCCGGCGGGACGTTCACGCTGACCAACACCGGCAGCCGCGGCGCCCTGTTCGACACGCCGATCATCAACCAGCCCCAGGTCGGCATCCTCGGCACCGGGACCGTGGTGAAGCGGGCGGTGGTGGTCGAGGACCCGGCCCTGGGCGAGGTGATCACCGTCCGCTCGATGGTCTACCTGGCCCTGACCTACGACCACCGGCTGGTCGACGGGGCCGACGCGGCGCGGTTCCTGACCACGCTGAAGGCCCGGCTGGAAGAAGGCGCGTTCGAGAGCGAGCTAGGGCTGTAACCGGCTCGCGGCGGGGGGCTGCGGCATGCGCATTGTCATCAGCGGGGCCACCGGGCTGATCGGCACGGCCCTGACGGCCAGCCTGGCCGGGGACGGGATCGAGGTCACCCGGCTGGTCCGCCGGCCTCCGGCCGGGCCCGGCGAGGTCCGCTGGGATCCGCCGTCGCCGCTGGACCCGGCCGTGCTGAGCGGCTGCGACGGCGTCGTGCACCTGTCCGGGGCGCCGGTGGCGGGCGGCCGGCTGGACCCCGGCCCGCAAGCAGGTGCTGCGGGACAGCCGGGTGGCCAGCACGGCCACGGTGGCCAGCGCCATCGCCGCCGCGGCGGTGCCGCCGCCGGTGCTGCTGTCCGGCTCGGCGATCGGCTGGTACGGCCCGACCGGCGACCGGGAGGCCAGCGAGGGCGACCCGGCGGGCCGGGGGTTCCTGGCCGGGCTGGTCCGCGACTGGGAGGCGGCCGCCGCCCCCGCGACGGCGGCCGGCACCCGGGTGGTGACCCTGCGCAGCGGGCTGGTCCTGGCGCCCCGAGGCGGCCTGCTCGGCCCGCTGCTGCCGCTGTTCCGGCTGGGCCTGGGCGGCCGCCTGGGCGACGGCCGCCAGTACCTGAGCTGGATCGCGCTGGCCGACCACATCCGGGCCATCCGGTTCCTGCTCGGCCCGGCAGGCGCCGAGGCCACGGACGCCGGGGCTTCAGGTGCCGGGGCTTCAGGCGCCGGGGCTTCAGGCGCCGGGGCTTCAGGCGCCGGGGCTTCAGGCGCCGGGGCCGCGAACGCTGGGGCCGCCGACGCCGGGGCCGCCGAGCGTGGGACGGCGCTGTCCGGGGCGGTCAACCTGACCGCGCCGGCGCCGGTCACCAACGCCTCGTTCACTCGCGCGCTGGGCCGGGCCGTGCACCGCCCGGCCCCGTTGTGGGTGCCCGGGCTGGCGCTGCGGGTCGCGCTGGGCGAGCTGTCCACGGAGCTGCTGGGCAGCGTCCGGGTCCGGCCGGGCCGCCTGCTGGAGGCCGGTTCACGTTCCGCTACCCGGCATCGACGCTGCCCTGGCCGCCGCGGTAGCGGACCGGGCCTGACCGGCCGCCTGCCGGGCTGGCGGGCGCCTGCCAGGGCATTCACCCATGATCGCGACCGTGTTTACGTAAACATGCACGGAAAAACGGTCACGATCATGGTCGGCGGCCGCGATGCTTCACGCTGGCCAGGTGCGGGCGGGGTGTGTGGTGCGGGTGGGGCGCACGGTGGAGGCTCCCGGCGCAGGCGGGGTGCGACGTGGTGGCGGGCCGGGGGCGGCGGGCGCCGGGGCGCGGCGCGGGCTAGCTGGGGTGGTCGCGGGCGCGCTGGGGCGCGGGGTCCGGCCTCGGGGGGCCGGGCTGGCCTCGGTGAACAGCTCGCTGAGGTGGGAGTCGGGGCGGCCGCCGATGATGCCGACCTGGTGCAGGCTGGGGTGCGGGCCGGGCCGGCCCTCGTAGCGGTGCACGGCGGCGATCGACAGGTGCAGCAGGCGGCGCGCGCCGAGGGCGGCCAGGATGGCCAGCGGGATCTCCACCAGCACGGCGCTGAGCAGGCTCAGCTCGAACCCCTTGGTCCGGGCGTCGAGCAGCACGTCGAACCAGGCGTCGCAGCACAGCAGCGTGGACAGCACGACCAGGCACACGATCAGGATCTGGCGGCGGCGCCAGGCGGCCCAGCCGGTGGCGGCGAACGCGACCAGCAGGGCCAGGTCGAAGCCGACCCAGGCGCCCCGCCAGCCGCCCGTCCGGTAGTACGGCGGCAGCGTAACGGCCAGCACGCCGATCCACGCGGCCAGCACCAGGCAGCAGAGGATCACGGCGGTGAGCACCAGCGCGCGACGGCGCTGGGCGGCGGGGTCCGGGACGGTCTCGGAACGTTCCAGGTCAGCCAGGGCACGCATCAGCGCCTGCCGCTCGGCCGGGCTCATCTCGCGTAGCCGCTCGTCATCCAACACGCATGAACCTCCCCTTTTGGAAGCTCCGTCCGGTAGGAGATCATTCCCGCTTCGGGGCGCAGATCATCCGGCTGCGCGGCGGTCATGTGCGCGGGCGGAACGGGGAGGGCGGTGCGGCGCCGTGCGGCGCCGGTCAATGACGCCGTTACGCGGCGGTGCCGGCCGGGAGCTCGCGGCCGCGCGGGCGGGCGGCGCGGGCCGGGCCGACCGCCGCGGCACCGGGGTCGCCGGGCAGCAGGCAGTCGAGGACCGGGCCGAGCTTGGCCGCCAGGGCGCGGGCCGAGGAGGCGGCGACCAGCTCGCCGCGAGCCAGCGCCCACCACTGCTGGGTGGCCCGGCCGAACCAGGCCGGGGCGGTGGCGAACCGGCCCGCCAGGCTGGCCCGGCCGGCCGAGATGGCCGGCTCGTACCAGTCCTCGAGCGCGACGGCGGCCGCCCACGGCACGTCAGCCCACACCACCCGGCCCTGGTAGTCGCCCAGCACGCCGGTCTGGCTGGCCAGGCCGGCCAGCAGGACCAGGCCCCGGCCGTGCTCGTCGTCGCCGTCGGCGGCCAGGTGCGGGCCGGTCGGCGCGCCGCCGTCGGCCACCGCCACCCGCACGTTGCCGGCATCCCAGGTGATCTCGACGGTGAAGCGGCCGCCGCGGCCGCTGGCGGTGTGCCGGATGGCGTTGGTGGCCAGCTCGGTGGCGACCGAGGTGACGTCGTCGCGGGTCTCGCAGTCGGGCAGCCGCGACGCCAGCCACCGCCGCACCTCCCGGGCCTCGCGCTCCCGGCCGGGGAACGCGGCGCGCCAGTGCAGGCCGGGCCCGGCGCCCGGCGGCACGGGCCGGGCGCACTGGGCCGGCCTGGTGCTGACCACCGGCATCGTGTCCGTCCCTCCGCTCCCGGCTGGCGCTGGCGGCGCGGGCCCGGCCCGGGCCTTCCGGCCCGCCCCGGTCCTGTGCCGCTGGCTATCTCCGTTGTACTAGGGCCATCTTTGGCTATGGCACTAGCACGGCGATAGCGCGGGACTAGCGCACCATGCGGATAGCTGGCGGGCTGCTGGCAGCTTTCGGCCGGCTCCCGGGCCGCGGGATTAGCGGGCGGGCGGAGCGCGGTAGTACAGCCCGGCGTCGAAGACCGCCCGGGCCAGCGGGCCGGCCAGCTCGGCCAGGCGGGCGCAGCCGTCCGCGCCGAGTGCTGCCCAGGCCGACACGGCCAGGTCGTCGGTGCGGTCCTCCAGGTCCTGGCGGAACGCCCGCCCGGCGTCGCTGAGGGCCAGGCCGTCGCCGTCGGCCAGCCAGCCCCGGGCGCGGACCGCGGCCACCCCGGCGTCCCAGTCGTCCTCGCCCCAGGCTCGCGACTCGCGCAGCGTGGCGGCCGGGACCGCGCCGGCCGCGGCGTGGGTGACCAGCGCCTCGACCGGCGACAGGCCGGCGGCGGCCAGCAGGGCGACATGGCCGTCCCCGCGGAACTCGCGCAGCAGGGTCTGGGCGTGCCACAGCACCAGGTGCGGCTCGGACGGCCAGGGCAGCGCGGCGTGGGCGGCGAACAGCGGGCGGCCCGCCGGGCGCTCGCAGGCGGCCAGCGCGGCGGCCCGGGCCAGGCCCGCCGCCTCCGCGACGGCCGCGCCGCCGGCGTCGTCGCCCCAGGCCTGGCGCAGCGAGGTGTCGGCCGCGCTCAGCCGGGCGGCCAGGATGGCCTCCGGGCTGGCCAGCTCCCAGGCGTCGGGGATGGCCCGGCGCACCACGCCGGGGCTGAAGTTGAAGAACGTCGCGATGACCACCTCGGCCGGGACCGGCCCCATGGCCGCGGCCCGGGACGCGAAGTAGCCCATCCGGCGGCCCTGCAGCCCGGCCTTCTCGTAGGCGGGCAGGAAGTGCGGCGTGAAGTAGATCATGGCGTGGATGGGCTCGGCCGCCTGGAACGCGGTGCGGGCATCAGCCGGGGACACGGTCACCGGCGCCATCCTGCCGTCCGTCCCGGCGCCGGCCGTTCGCCAGGCCGGCCCCCGTTGCCCGGCCGGGCTGATGCCCGCCCCGCCCGCCGGCGCGGCGGCGCTTAAGCTGATCACGTGGATGGCGAACTGGTCCTGGTCCGGCTCGGGTTCGGCGCGGCGGCCGTGCCGTATGAGGAGGCCCTGCGCATCCAGCGAGACCTGCACGAGCGCCGGGTCGCCGGGCGAGACGCCGACACCTGCCTGCTGCTGGAGCACCCGCCCGTGTACACGGCGGGCAAGCGGACCAGCCCGCTGGACCGGCCGCTGGGCGACCCCGGCGCGCCGGTCATCGAGGTGGACCGGGGCGGCAAGATCACCTGGCACGGCCCCGGCCAGCTCGTCGGCTACCCGATCGTCGCCCTGGCCGAGCCCGTCGACGTCGTCGCCTACGTCCGCGCCACCGAGGAGGTCATGATCCGCACCTGCGCCGACTTCGGGGTCCGCGCGGTCCGGGTCGAGGGCCGCAGCGGGGCCTGGGTGCGCGGCGACGGCGTCCGGCCGGACCGCAAGGTCGGCGCGGTCGGCATCCGGGTCGCGCGCGGGGTGACGATGCACGGCATCGCCATCAACTGCGACTGCGACCTGTCCTGGTACGACAAGGTGGTGCCCTGCGGCATCAGCGACGCGGCGGTCACGTCGCTGTCGGCCGAGGCCGGCCGGTCCCGGCGTGTCGGCCGTGCTGCCGGTCGCCGAGCGGCATCTCGGCCGACGTGCTGGGCCACGGCGCGGTCCGCCACGGCACCATCGCCAGCCTCCTGGCCCCGTCGCCCGCCTGATCCCCGTCCCCCTGATCCCGGGCCCGGCCTGATCGCCGCAATCCGACGCCGGCAACATGACGTCAGCAACCTGATGCTGAACGCGGTCTCTCCCGTCACTTCCGCACCAGAAGTCGCACTCGTCCCGCGTCGGCTGTCCGTTCTGCGCGATATATCGCAAATTTTTACATTCTAGAAATTATTTCCAGAAATGGCCCGGTCGTGACGGTATCCGCACGGGTGTGCGGGCGGAGACTGATCAGTGCGGTGCTTTGTGCTGCCGCCACAGCCACATCACCCTGGGGCCATGAGATCTGGAGAGAATGCATGCGTTTCCACGCAACCGCCTGGCGGCTCCGGGGCCGCCTCGCGGCGGGTGCCGTCGCCGCCAGCGCTCTCGTAGTAGCCGGGACGACGCTAGCGGGCTCCGGTCCGGCGGGCGCGAGCGCCAACGCGCTCGGGTCCTCCGCCAAGCCGGTCGTCCGGACCCATTTCGGCGCGTTGCAGGGCACGGTGGTCAACGGGGTGTCCGAGTTCCTGGGCATCCCCTACGCGGCGCCCCCGGTCGGCAACCTGCGCTGGCACGCCCCTGAGCAGCCCGCGCGCTGGAACGGCATCCGCCCGGCCACCGCGTTCGCCCCGCACTGCCCCCAGCCGGGCGGCACGTTCGGCAGCAGCACCAACACGTCGGAGAACTGCCTGTTCCTGAACGTGTTCACCAAGGGCGGCGGGAACCCGTTCGTCGGCCGGCCGGTCATGTTCTGGGTACACGGCGGCGCGCTGGTCACCGGCGAGAGCGACTCGTTCAACCCGGCCTCCCTGGTCAAGGACGGCGTGACCGTCGTCACCATCAACTACCGCCTCGGCGCGCTGGGCTTCCTGGCCGACTCGGCCCTGGCCAACGCCCAGGGTGCCGCCGGCAACTACGGCCTGATGGACCAGCAGCTAGCGCTGCGCTGGGTGCAGCAGAACATCCGCGGCTTCGGCGGCAACCCGCGCAACGTGACCCTGTTCGGCGAGTCGGCGGGCGGCCTCAGCACGCTGTCCCAGCTCGACTCCCCCGGCGCCCGGGGCCTGTTCCAGCGAGCCATCGTCGAGAGCGGCAGCTACAACCTGACCCAGGCCACGCAGGCCGAGGCCGACGCGTCGGGAGCGCAGTTCGCGGCCAAGGCGGGCTGCACCCAGAGCACCCCGGCGCAGGTCGCGGCCTGCCTGCGGGCCGTCCCGGTGGCCACCGTGGTGGCCGACGAGAACCAGGGCGGATACACCCCGAACATAGACGGCCTGGTCCTGCATCAGTCGATCATCACCGCGCTGCAGAGCGGCCACTTCAACCGGGTCCCGGTGATCATGGGCACCAACCATGACGAGTGGCGGCTGTTCGTGGCACTGGCCCAGCTCGAGAGCCACGTCGCGGCCAGCCCGGCCAACTACACCGCCGAGATCGAGGGCACGGTGGGCGCGACGCCCGCCGAGGCAGCCCAGGTCGAGGCCCAGTACCCGCTGTCCAGCTTCGGCGGCAACGCGTCGCTGGCCCTGGGCGCCCTCGGCACCGACTCCATCTTCGCCTGCCCGTCGCTGGAGGCGGTGTCCGCGCTGTCGCACTTCGTCCCGACGTTCTCCTACGAGTTCAGCGACCCCAACCCGCCGGGCTTCCCGCCGAACCTGGTGAACTTCCCGCTGGGCGACTTCCACGGCTCGGAGCTGGACTTCCTGTTCGACCCGGTGGCCGGGGCGACCAGCCAGCTGACAGCCGGCCAGGCGGCGCTGGGGACCATGATGAAGGCGTACTGGACCAGCCAGGCCAAGCGCGGCAACCCGGAGACCCTGGGCCAGCCGTTCTGGCCGCTGTTCAACTCCGTCACCCAGCGCATGCTGACGCTGACCGAGCCGCAGCCGGCGGTGGAGACCAACTTCTCCGCCGAGCACAACTGCGCCTTCTGGGCCGCCTTCCAGGCCGCGCGGTCGGCGTGACCAGCCCAGCATGACCAGCTAGGAACGGCGTAACGCGGCGGTGCCGGGGTCAGCCCGGCACCGCCGTTACGCTGCTCAAGGGTGTGATGCCGGGGCGGCGGCCAGGTAACCGCCGACCTCGGCCGGCGGCATGTCGGCCTCCTCGCGGCTGACCATGTCGCGCACCTTGACCAGGCCGGACTCCACCTCGCGGGGACCGTAGATGAGGCACCAGCGGGCGCCCTGGTCGCTGGCCCAGCGCAGCTGGCGGGCCAGCTTGCCGGACGCGCCGAGGTACACGCTGGCCCGCAGGCCGGCCTGCCGGGCCGCGGCGGCCAGCGCGAACGACTCGCGCGGCCAGCTCCTCGCCCAGCACGGTGACGGCCACGTCCAGGCGGCCGCCCGCCTCGCCCTCCCGCGCCGGGCAGCAGCGACACCAGCCGCTCGACGCCCAGCGAGCCGCCGGTGGCGGGCACGTCCGGGCCGCCCAGGGCCTCGATCAGGTGGTCATACCGGCCGCCGCTGCCGATCGAGCCGGCGGCGCCGGGCGCGACCAGCTCCCAGATCGGGCCGGTGTAGTAGCTGAGCCCGCGGACCAGCGCGGGGGCGAAAATCGACCCGGCCGGGCGGCAGCTGCGCGCCGGCGAGCCGCAGCACCTCGTCGACCTCGTCCAGCCCGGCCGGCCCTTCCTCGCTGGGCTTGAGCGCGGCCCGGAGCCGGTCGGCCGCGTCCGGCGCGGTCAGCATGCCGACCAGGCTGCCCGCCAGCGCCGGGTCCAGGCCGCGCCCGGCCAGCTCCTCGATCACGTCGGCCGGGACCCCCCGGTCCAGCTTGTCCAGGGAGGTCAGCACGCCCGTGCCCAGCTCGGGCGTCGACCTTGCTGACCTCCAGCAGGCCGTTCAGCACCCGCCGGGAGTTGAGCTGGATGGTGAACTCCCCGATGCCCAGCCCGGCCACCGCGTCGTGCTGGGCGCACAGCGTCTCGGCGTCGGCCAGCCGGGACACCGAGCCCAGCGTGTCCAGGTCGCACTGCACGAACTCGCGGAACCGGCCCCGGCCGGGCCGGTCGGCCCGCCACACCGGGCCCATGGCGTACCGCTTGTAGGGCACCGGAAGCTGGCCCCCGTAGGCGGCGAACACCCGGGCCAGCGGCACGGTCATGTCGTAGCGCAGGGCCAGGTCGGCCTCGCCGGACGCCTCGTGCTCGCCGCGCCGCAGGATCTTGAAGACGAGCTTGTCGCCGTCCTCGCCGTACTTGCCGAGCAGCACGTCCAGCCGCTCGAAGGCCGGGGTCTGCAGCGGCTCGAAGCCGTACCGGCGGAACACCGAGCGGATGATGTCGAACGCCCGCTCGCGCTCCTCGAACTCGGCGGCCAGGAAGTCCCGGGTCCCGGACGGAGGGTCAAACTGACTAGGCATTGTCCTATGCTCCCGCAGGCCGGGGGGCCTCGTCACATCGGTTACTGTGACAGCGTGGTTCTCGCACCGGAAGGCCGGCGCCTGCTGCGCGTCGAGGCCCGCAACAGCCAGGTCCCCATCGAGCGCAAGCCGCCGTGGATCAAGACCCGGCTGCGCACCGGCCCGCAGTACACCGAGCTGAAGGGCCTGGTCCGGCGGGAGGGGCTGCACACGGTCTGCGAGGAGGCCGGGCTGCCCCAACATCTTCGAGTGCTGGGAGGACCGCGAGGCCACGTTCCTGATCGGCGGCGACCAGTGCACCCGGCGCTGCGACTTCTGCCAGATCGCCACCGGCCGCCCCGAGCCGCTGGACGCCGGCGAGCCGCGCCGGGTGGCCGAGTCGGTGGCGACGATGGGCCTGCGCTACGCGACCGTCACCGGCGTGGCCCGCGACGACCTGCCCGACGGCGGCGCCTGGCTGTACGCGCAGACCACCCGGGAGATCCACGCGGCGGTGCCCGGCTGCGGCGTCGAGCTGCTGATCCCCGACTTCAACGCCGAGCCCGGCCCGGCTGGCCGAGGTGTTCGCGCGCGGCGCCGGAGGTGCTGGCCCACAACATCGAGACGGTGCCGCGGATCTTCCGCCGGATCCGGCCCGGCTTCCGCTACGAGCGGTCCCTGGACGTGCTCCGGGCCGCCCGGGCGGCGGGCCTGGTCACCAAGTCGAACCTGATCCTGGGCATGGGCGAGGAGCGCGAGGAGATCCTCGAGGCCCTGCGCCGACCTGCGCGAGGCGGGCTGCGAGCTGCTGACCATCACCCAGTACCTGCGGCCCTCGCCGCGCCACCACCCGGTCACCCGGTGGGTGCCGCCGGAGGAGTTCGATGACCTGGGCCGGGCGGCCGAGGCGCTGGGCTTCGCCGGCGTCATGTCCGGGCCGCTGGTCCGGTCCTCCTACCGGGCCGGGCGGCTGTACCGCCAGGCGATCGAGCGCCGGTCCGGGCCGGTATCCTCACCAGCATGGTAAAGATGCCCTGGGCGGGCGGCGGTAGCGGCGGTAGCAGGCCGGCGGTAGCAGCAGCAAGGCGGAGCCGGAGATGCCTGGCCGCGTCAAGCAGATCCGGATGGTCGCGGGGCTCATCCGCAAGTCCGACCCGAAGGCGATCCCGATCATCGCCGGCGCGGGCCGCGGCGTCGCGGTGGTCATCATCCTCGTCGGGGTGCTGATCGGCCAGCTGGCCGCTGATCCCGCTCGGAGTGCTGCTCGGCCTGCTGGTGGCGCTGATCCTGTTCGGCCGTTACGCGCAGTCCTCGCAGTACAAGGCGATCGAGGGCCAGCCCGGCGCGGCCGCCGCGATCCTGCAGAACCTGCGCGGCAACTGGACGGTCACGCCCGCCATCGCGGCCAACCGGAACATGGACGTGGTGCACCGGGCGGTCGGCAAGCCGGGCGTGGTCCTGGTCGGCGAGGGCAACCCCGAGCGGCCTGGCCAGCCTGCTCGCGGCGGAGAAGAAGCGGGTCTCCCGGGTCGCCTACGAGGTGCCGATCTATGACCTCCAGGTCGGCGACCTCGACGGCCAGGTCGCCGATCCGCAAGCTCCAGACGCAGCTCCGAAGCTGCCCAGCAACCTCAAGGGCCCGGCGATAGCCGACCTGAACTTCCGGCTCAAGGCCCTGCCGCAGTCGCTGCAGATGCCCAAGGGCCCGGTGCCGCGCTCAGCGCGGATGCCCCGCGCGCCCCGGCCCAAGACCCGGTAATCACCGCCGATACGTAACGGCGGCGCGGCGTCGGCCCTGCTCTCCAGGTCCGGGCTCAGGCCCGGATGACGACCGTGCGGGCGGCGCTTGTCGTGCAGCCCGCGCAGGTCGCGGTCCAGTACCAGGGCGCGGCACCACGAGCAGCAGCAGGATCGTGCGCAGCAGCGACATGACCAGGCCGACCGGCTTGCCGTCGATCCGGGCCACCCGGATGCCCAGCACCCGCTTGCCCAGGGTGAACCCGGTCAGCGCGGTCAGCAGCCACACCTCGGCGCCGAAGAGCGCCAGCGTGCCGAGCTGGCTGGCCGCTGGCGTGTGGAACACCGCCAGCGAGATCAGGTCGGCAGGCCAGCCAGTCGATGACCAGGGCGCCCAGCCGGCGGCCCACCCCGGCCACGGACCGGGGGCCTTCCTCGGGCAGCCCGAGCTCCTTGCCCGGGTAACGGTCGGCCGGATCGCCGGACGCAGTGCCGGACCCGCTGCCGGGCGCCGGGTTTCTGGCAGCCTGATTGCTCACGTCCCAACGGTATCCGGGCGTGGCCGGCATGGCGACCCGGAGGCTGCCCTGACCCGCTGTCATGCTGGGCGGAGATCGTCGGCGTAACGTGGGCGAAACATCCGGGACACTGCGGGGAAACGGCTTTGAGCTATGTTCGCAAGCGCGCCGGGCGGCCGGCGGGTGGGGCGGAAAGATTCTAGGGAGAGCGATGTTCAGCAGCGGCGATGAGATCCTGCGCTATATAGAGTCCGAGGGGGTGCAGTTCGTTGACGTCCGGTTCTGCGACCTGCCGGGCACTGTCCAGCACTTCACCATCCCGGCTGAGACGTTCGGCGAGAACGTATTCGAGTGACGGCCTCATGTTCGACGGCTCCTCGATCCGCGGGTTCCAGGAGATCCACGAGTCGGACATGCTGCTGCTGCCGGATCCCGAGCACCGCCGTGCTCGACCCGTTCCGCACCCACAAGACGCTCAACCTGACGTTCTTCGTGCACGACCCGCTGACCGGCGAGCCCTACACCCGCGACCCGCGCAACATCGCCCGCAAGGCCGAGGACTACCTGCGCGGCACCGGGATCGCCGACACGTCGTACTTCGGCCCGGAGGCCGAGTTCTACATCTTCGACTCGGCGCGGTACCAGACCACCTCGAACGAGGGCTACTACCACATCGACTCGATCGAGGGCGCGTGGAACACCGGCCGCGAGGAGGTCGGCGGCAACCTTGGCTACAAGCCCCGGTACAAGGGCGGCTACTTCCCCGTCCCGCCGATGGACCACTACACCGACCTGCGCTCGGAGATGGTGCGCAAGCTGATCGAGTGCGGCATCGAGACCGAGATGCAGCACCACGAGGTCGGCACGGCGGGCCAGGCCGAGATCGACATCCGGTTCGACAGCCTGCTGCACATGGCCGACAAGCTGCTGCTGTACAAGTACGTGGTCAAGAGCACGGCCCGGGCCGCCGGGAAGACCGTCACGTTCATGCCCAAGCCGCTGTTCGGCGACAACGGCTCCGGCATGCACTGCCACCAGAGCCTGTGGAAGGACGGCAGCCCGCTGTTCTACGACGAGGCCGGGTACGCCGGGCTGTCGGACATCGGCCGCTTCTACGTCGGCGGCCTGCTGGCCCACGCCCCGTCGCTGCTGGCCTTCACCAACCCGACGGTCAACTCCTACCACCGGCTGGTCCCGGCTACGAGGCCCCCGTCAACCTGGTCTACTCCCAGCGCAACCGCTCGGCCTGCGTGCGCATCCCGATCACCGGCCCGAGCCCCAAGGCCAAGCGCCTCGAGTTCCGGGTGCCGGACCCGTCGGCCAACCCGTACCTGGCGTTCGCGGCCATGCTGATGGCCGGCCTGGACGGCATCAAGAACAAGATCGAGCCGCCGGAGCCCGTGGACAAGGACCTGTACGAGCTTCCGCCGGACGAGGCCAAGGCCATCCCGCAGGTGCCGGGCTCGCTGGACAAGGTGCTCGACAACCTCGAGGCCGACCACGAGTTCCTGCTCGAGGGCGGCGTGTTCACCCCGGACCTGATCGAGACCTGGCTGACCTACAAGCGGGAGAACGAGCTGGACCCGATCCGGCTGCGCCCGCATCCGCACGAGTTCGAGCTGTACTACGACGTCTGACCGCTGGCCCGCCTAGCGCGATCCAGCTTCAAGTCTGCCCTGGCCGGCGGTGCCTCCGGCCAGGGCAGACTGCTGCCCGGGCGACGCGCCGCGGCGCCGGCCGGTGCTGCCGGCGCGCCGCCACCGGCTGGCTTTCATGATCGTGACCGATTACCCGTCCGCAGCACGGACAAACGGTCACGATCATGAGTGCTGGCGGCGTTCTTCCTCGTCGTGGTGAATCCGGTCGATGCAGACCGCGATGGCCAGCATCAGCACGTCGTCCTGGCCGGGGTAGACCTCCACCCCGTAGGTGTCGCGGAGCCGGAACCAGGACCGGGACACCCGGGCCAGCCCCTGGCCGCCGTAGCGGATCTCGAATTCCTTGTCCACGATGTTGCCGACCGCCTCTAGCTGACCGCCCTCGGCCAGGTCGACGACATAGCGGTGATGCAGCGGCGAGATCAGGACCTTGTGCACGGTGGCGGCCGGGGCGCCGCCCCGCTCGATCTCGAACGTCTCCCGCATGGCCAGCAGCTTGTGCCGGATCGTCGCGACCACCGCGCCGGAGGCGTCCTTGAGGTCGAGGGTCTGCCGGATATGCAGGACCTTCCCGTCGATCAGGAATGCCTTGTGGTCGTGTTCGTCGGTCACCCAGAAGTCGGTGCCGATGGCAAAGACCTTCTCCCGCACCATGTATCGCATACCGCGCATCCTAATGATCAGCGGCGACCGTCCGGGGCCAGACCAAGGCGGGTGGCGAGTGCCTGCTCGCCGGCCGGCGTGAGCTGGACGGCGCGGTGGCGCGTGGTGCGGGTGATCCACCCGGCAGCGGTGAAGGCGGACAGCAGGTCAGCACCGAGGCGGCCGGCCAGGTGGTGACGCTGCTCGCTCCAGTCCAGGCAGAACCGCAGCAGCGGGCGGCCCGCGGCGTCGCCGGCCAGCCGGTCGGCGGGGACGCCGAGGCTGGTGAGGACGGGCACGGCGGCGGTCCCGAGGGTGTACGGGTGGCTGGGCAGCTGGCTGGAAAGCTGGTCGCCCGGCCGTCGCCGGGTATCGGGGATGCCGTCAGCCGGGGCGAGCACGTCGCGGTCGACCAGGGCCTGGGTGATCTGGACGCCCAGCCGGCCAGCGAGGTGGTCATAGCAGGTGCGGGCGCTGCGTAGCGCGGCGGCGCGCGTGCTGTGCCGCAGGGACCGGACCGGCTGCATGGGGGCGAACTGGGCCAGGGCTTCCAGGACGGTCGCGACGTGCGCGGAGGCGAGCCGGTAGTAGCGGTGGCGGCCGGATCGCTCGACAGTGAGCAGTCCAGCCGCCAGCAGGCGGGTGAGCTGGGCGCTGGCGGCCTGCGGGGTCACGCTGGCCTCCGCGGCGAGCACGCTGGCGGGCAGCGACCGGCCATCGCCGAGCGCCATGAGGATGCGGGCGCGGGTCGGCTCGGCGAACAGGGCGGCGACGCTGGCCACGTCGGGGCCACCGCCGGGAGCGATCGTGGCGGTCATGTGCTCCAGTATGTCCCCGCGACACTTCCACCAGCGTGGAACTACCGGGCACCCAGTATCGGGGGCATGACCTCAGCAACGACGGGACAGACCGGGCGGGAACGATCCCGTCCGGCGCCTCGGCCGGCGCGGTCGGCGTCAGGCCGCATGGGGACCCGGCGGCCTAGGGCGGTGCGGGCGGGCGAGCCGGCGTCCAGCCGGTCAGCGGCAGCGGGGCGCGCGGCGGAGGCGGGAGGTCCGGGGCCTGGGCCTGGGCCTGGCCGGCGGCGGATGGCTGGCCGGGGTCGGCTGGCTGGCCCGGGGCGGGTGGCTGGTGCTCGGCGTAGCGGTCCTCGGCCGTGCGCTGGTCGGCCACGGCCTGGAACCAGCCGACCAGGGCCGCGCGCCAGTCGCCCCGGGCGGCGGCGATCCGGTCCGGAGTGCCGTCCCGGCGGGCGCGCTGGTAGGACCACCAGGCGACGGCGATCTGGTCGCGGGCCGGGTCCGCGCCGGGGGACGCGGACTGGGACGGGGACGCCGGCGGGGCGGCTGACTGGCTGGCCTGCCCGGCTATCGCGGGCGGCGCGGGCCGGGTCCCGGTGGTCCTCGGCCTCGGCCAGGGCCACGCTGGCCTCGATCCACTCCAGCACGGCCAGGCCCCAGTCGGTGCGGGCGCGGGTCACGGCCAGCGCGCTGCCCCGCTCGCGGGCCGCAGGGTCGCGGGCGGCAGGGTCGCGGGCGGCACGGTCGCGGGCGGCCCGGTAGCCGCGCTGGCTGAGCCGGACCCGGTCCAGGGCGCGCTCCGCCGCCTCGGCGGCGTCGCGGACGGGCAGCGGCGCCGGGTCGGCCAGCGGCGCCGGGCCTGCCTCAGCGGTCATCGGCTGCCTCCTCGCCGCCCAGCATGCCCCCTCCCGCCGACAATCCGGCCGGGTCCGGCGATTCGCGGCCGGGCAATGTCTCGCGGGCCGGGCGGCGGCTCCCGGCCGGGCGGCCTCGAGGCTGTCTCGCGGCCGGGCAGCGTCCCGGGGTCGCGCGGCCGCGCCTGCCGGGCCGGCCGGCCTCCGCGCTGGCCTGGTCTCCGGGCCGGGCCGGGTGGCAGCGCCGGGCCGGGTGGCGGGTCCGGGCCGGGCGGCGGGTCCGGGCTGACCGCCGGGCGGGCGACGCGCAGGCCGCTCAGGACCGGGGCGCGGGCGACCAGGATCACGCCGGCCAGCAGGGCCACGATCCCGGCTGCCTGCAGGGCCAGCGTGCCGGGCGAGATCCGGATCACGTCGCCGAAGATCAGTACGCCGAGGGTGATGCCGACGACGGGCTCGGCCGCGGTGATGGCGGGCAGGGACGCGTGCAGGGGGGCGGCGTTGAACGCGCTCTCCATCAGCCAGACGGCCAGGACGCTGGCGGCGGCCAGGCCGTAGGCCGGGTAGCTGGTCATGACGGCGACCAGGCCGTGGCTGCTCACGGTCTGCAGGGTGCTGCGGGTCAGCGCGTCCGACACGCCGAAGATCAGGCCGGCCGCGGTCCCGGTCAGCGTGGCCCGCTGGGGCCCGGTGTGGCGGCGGCCGGCCTGCACCAGGAACAGCGCGATCAGCCCGATGACGGCGGAGATCGGCCAGTACGCGGCGGAGCCGAGGCGGAGCGCCTGGCCGCTGCTGACCGTCCGGGACACCGACAGCGCGGCCACGCCGGCGGCCAGCAGCACGGCCCCGATGATCTCCGACTTGCGCAGCCACTCCCCGGCCAGCGGCACGGCCAGGATCAGCGCCCACAGCAGGCTGGTGGCCAGCAGGGGCTCGGCGATGGACAGGTCCAGGTGGCCGAACACCAGCGCCGACAGGACCTGCCCGGCGGTGTAGATGCCCAGCCCGGCCAGCCACCGCCGCTTGCGCAGCAGTTCCCGGATCAGCGACAGCCGCAGGAAGTACCGGGCCGGGACCTGCTCGGCGGCGTGCTGCTGGAGCACCAGCCCGACTCCCAGGAGCAGGGCGGCGACCAGGGCCAGGGCGATGATCACGGCGAGGGCGCGCCTGACTCTGCCCTGGCCGTGAGGCTGGTCCCGCTGGGGTGGCTCATGGGATCCTCGCGTGCTGCTCGCCGGCCCGGCGACCGCCGGGAGGTAACCGCCCCGCCCAGCGCCCGGCCGGGCATGCGCGGCCTGCCTGCCAGCCTAAGCGGACCGGTCCTCGGCCGGGCCGGCCGAGGCGGCCGATTCAGCGGAATCACTCAGCCGATCCCGCAGGTATCCCAGGGCGTGGTGGAGCAGGCGCGACACGTGCATCTGCGAGAGCCCCATCTCCTGGCCGATCTCCTCCTGGGTCATGTTGCCGTAGAACCGCAGCATCAGCAGGTGCTGCTCGCGCGGCGGAAGGTCAGCGCAGTGCCGCCACACGGACTCGATGTCGAGCGCGTGCTCCAGGGCCGGGTCCTCGGCGCCGACGAGGTCGGCTAGCCGGGCGCTGGCCTCGTCGTCGCTGGCCAGCGGCGCGTCCAGCGAATCCGCCTCCAGGGCCTGACTGGCTAGCTGGGCCGCCGTGACCTCGGTCACCGGGACGCCCAGGCAGGCGGCCACCTCGGCGGCGGACGGCGGACGGGCCAGCTGCTGGGTCAGGTCGGGGGTCACGGCCCTGATCCGCAGCCACAGTTCCTGGGTGGCCCGCTGCACCCGGACCTGCCAGCGCCGGTCCCGGAAGTGGCGCTTGATCTCCCCGCTGACGCACGGCCGGGCATACGCGGCCAGGCTGTCCCCCACCGCCGGGTCGAAGTTGTTGATCGCCTTCATCAGCCCGACATAGCCGACCTGCATCAGGTCCTCGGCTGACTCGGGACTGTCCCGGTACCGGAACGCGCAGGCCCGGACGATCGGCTCATACCGGCGCACCAGCGCGGCGCAGGCCGCGTCGCGTTCCGGGTCACCCGGCGGCCGGGACCGCAGCACGGCCAGCAGGTCCGCGTCTGCCGGTCCCCCGCCGGACGGCCCGGTCCCGTCGGGCCGGTCGTCTCGCTCAGCATCTCGCTGAGCATCTCGCTGGCCTTCCGCGCTGGCATCCACCGACCACCATCCCGTCGCTCGCGCCGGGACGGCAGGCCGGGGCCAGGCTGGTCCCGCGGACGGGAAAGGCCAGCGAGGGCGCTGTCACCCCGGCTGGCCTCCTAACCGCTGCGGGCATGTACCACGTCGCGGGCAGATCATGCACGGCAGTTGACGGCCTGTTTAACTTCCGCGGGCTGGGCACCTGGGGTGTCGTTCGTTATGACGGAAGGAGCACACGATGGGGCTGATTCTCGCCGTTCTGCTGATCGCGCTGATCCTGGGCGGGCTGGGCTTCGCCATCCACGTCCTGTGGTGGATCGCGCTGGTTGTCCTGGTTATCTGGCTGCTGGGCTTCATGTTCCGGTCGGCCGAGGTGGTCGGCGGCCGCGGCCGCGGCCGCTGGTATCGCTGGTAGCCAGGCAGCGGCTGCCCGCCGCGCCGGTTACCGGTAGCGGCGGGCGGCCTCGTCATGGTGGATGCGGTCAAGGCAGACCGCCACGGTGAGCAGCAGCGGGTCATCCTGGCCCGGTGCCACGTCCACCCCGTAGGAGTGCCGGACCCGGAACCAGGCCCGGGACACCCGGGCCAGCACCGCGGGCCCGTGCCGGATCTCGAATTCCTTCGCGGCGATGTCGCCGTGCGCCTCCAGCTCGCCGCCCCCGGCCAGGTCGATCACGAACCCGTGATGCAGGTGCGAAACCGCGGCCTTGCGCACGGTGGCGATAACCGCGCCGGCCCGCTCGATGGCCATCATCTCGCTCATGGCCAGCAGTTGCTTGCGAATGGTCGTGACCACCGCACCCGACGGGTCCATGAGGTCAAAGGCCGGGTGGATGGCCTGCAGTGCCTGCCCGTCCACCCGGAATACCTCGCGGCCGTTCTCGTCACTTACCCAGAAGTCGTCGCCGACCGCGACGCCCTTTTCCCGGACCAGGTAGCGCATAGCGCACATCCTGCCATTTGACGCGCTCTTTACCCAGAGGCCGGCCGAAACCGCCCGCCATCCGGTCCGCGCCGCCAGTCTGTTATCCGTAGAACAGGCGCTCCATCACGCTGCGGGCGTGCCGGGAGGCCCGGCGCCAGTCCTCGGCCAGCTGCTGCGAGCCATCCGGCGGGTAGCCCAGCAGCCGGGCCACGATGGCCAGTTCGGCCGCGGCCGACGGCAGCGCGTCCGAGCCGCGGCCGCGCATCAGCATGACCCCGTCCCGGATCCGGGAGGCCAGCTCCCAGGACGCGGTCAGCACCTCGGCGTCGGCCGGGCTGACCAGGCCCGCCTCGCTGGCCGCCTGGAGCGCGGCCAGCGTCCCGGTGGTGCGCAGCCCCGGTACCGCGTCGGCGTACCGGAGCTGGGTCAGCTGGGCCACCCACTCCACGTCGGCCAGGCCGCCCGGCCCCAGCTTGAGGTGCAGTGCGGGGTCCATCCCGCGCGGCATCCGCTCGGCCTCCATCCGGGCCTTGATCCGGCGGATCTCCCGGACCGCGTCGCCGCTGATCCCCCCGTCCGGGTACCGGATCTCGTCGGCCAGGGCGATGAACGCCGCGCCCAGGCCGGGGTCGCCCGCCACGAAACCGGCCCGCAGCAGGGCCTGCGCCTCCCACGGCACGGACCAGCGCCGGTAGTAGGCCCGGTAGGAGGCCAGGGTGCGGACCAGCGGCCCCTGCCGGCCCTCGGGCCGCAGGCCGGCGTCGATCGGCAGCGCCGGGTCCGGGCCGGGCCGGGCCAGCAGCCGCGCGCATGGTCTCGGCCACGGCGTGGGCGGCCCGGGTGGCGGCCTCCTCGGCCGCGCCGGGCAGCGGTTCATGCACGAACATGACATCCGCGTCGCTGGCGAAACCCATCTCCCGGCCGCCCAGCCGGCCCATGGCAATGATCGCGATCCGGGTCGGCAGCGGCCCGCTGGCCTTCTCGAAGTCGGCCACCGCGGCCTCCAGGGCGGCGGCCACGGTAA
The DNA here is from genome assembly GCA_963731085.1 of uncultured Actinomycetota bacterium. Taxonomy (GTDB): domain Bacteria; phylum Actinomycetota; class Actinomycetes; order Streptosporangiales; family Streptosporangiaceae; genus DASUBV01. The sequence goes on along the minus strand of CAVSUF010000008.1, from coordinate 105,331 downwards.
CCTCCGCGACCGCGGTCAGCGCCTCTCCCCGGACCTTGGCGCTGGCCAGGCCGAGCACGCAGGCCATGGCGGTGCGCAGCAGCTCGCGGCGGCGGATGGCCAGCACGGCGCCGACCGCCCCGGCCGGGGTGGCGTGCCGGCCGACCGCGGCCAGGGCCTCGCCCAGCAGCGCCGCCGCCGGGCGCCGCGCCAGCTCGTCGGTGTCCGCCAGCATGGCCACGGCCTCCGGCGCCCGCAGCAGCAGGCCGGTGGCGTACCGGCCGGAGGCCAGCACCCGGGCCATCCGCTGGGCCACCAGCGTGTTGTCGCGGAGCAGCCGCAGGTACCAGGGCGACTCCCCGAGCGCCTCGCTGACCTGGCGGAAGGCCAGCAGGCCGGCGTCGGGCAGCGGAGCGTCGGCGAACCAGCCGAGCAGCACCGGCAGCAGCGTCCGCTGGATGGCCGCCTTGCGGGACACGCCCGAGCTGAGCGCCTCGATGTGCCGCAGCGCCCCGGCCGGGTCGGCGTAGCCGAGAGCCTGGAGCCGCTGCCCGGCGGCCTCCGGGGTGAGCCGGGCGGCCTCGCCCGGCAGCCGGGCCACCGCGTCCAGCAGCGGCCGGTAGAACAGCTTCTCGTGCAGCTGCCGGGCCTGGCCGGCGTGCTGGCGCCACTGCTCCAGCAGCCGCTCCGCCGGGTCGCCGGACCGGTCGGCCCCGCCCGGGGTCGGGGAGCCCGGCCCAGGCCCGGAGACCCAGAGCCCGGCGCGTCGGGACCGGTGCTCATCCGCCGCAGCGCGCGGCCGACCTGGCGCAGGACCGCGCGGTCCTCGGGCAGCGTGTGCGTCCGGCGCAGCTGGCGCAGCTGGAGCAGGTGCTCGACGCGGCGCAGGAACTGATAAGCGGCGGCCAGGCTGGCCGCGTCGGCCCGGCCCACGTACCCGCCGGCGGCCAGCGCGGCCAGGGCGTCCAGGGTGCCGGGCACCCGCAGCGACTCATCGGCCCGGCCGTGGACCAGCTCCAGCAGCTGAACGGCGAACTCGATGTCGCGCAGTCCGCCCGGCCCGAGCTTCAGCTCCCGGCCCGCCTCGTCGGCGGGCAGGCTGCCCAGCACCCGGCGGCGCATGGCCTGCACGTCGGGCACGAAGTCCGGCCGCTGCGCGGCCTGCCAGACCATCGGCGCGACCATGGCCAGGTACTCGGCGGCCAGCGCGGCGTCACCGGCGGCCGGGCGGGCCTTGAGCAGGGCCTGGAACTCCCAGGTCTTGGCCCAGCGCTCGTAGTAGGCCCGGTGGCTGGCCACGGTCCGGACCAGCGGCCCGTTGCGGCCCTCGGGCCGCAGGTTGGGGTCGACCGGGAACAGCGCGCCCTCAGCCGTGCTCTGCGAGCACACCCGGATCATGCCGCTGGCCAGCGCGGTGGCGGTGCGCAGCGCGGCAGCCTCGGCCTCGGCCCGGCCCGGCCCGTGGTCGGGCACACCGTGGTCAGGCATACCGTGGTCGGGCACACCGTGGTCAGGCACACCGTGGTCAGGGGCACCGTTCCCGGCCGGGCTGTCGGCGCTCCGCCCGGGGGCGGCCACGAAGATCACGTCAACGTCGCTGGCGTAGTTGAGCTCCCTTCCGCCGCACTTGCCCATGGCGATGACGGCCAGGCGGCAGGCGGGCGCCCGGGGCGGCAGGCTGGCCCGGGCTACGGCCAGGGCCGCCGCCAGCGCCGCAGTGGCCAGGTCGGCCAGCTCGGCCATGACGCTGCCCAGCGGGTCGGCGCCGGTCAGGTCCCGGGCGGCCAGGTGCAGCAGCCGCCGCCGGTAGGCCAGCCGCAGCTCGGTCGCCGGGTCCCGGCCGCCGATCCGCGCCGCGTCGGCGGCGGGCTCGCCGCCGGGGCCGTCCGGGCCGCCGGGGCCGTCGGGGCCGTCCGGGCCGCCGGGGGCGGCCGGGACCGCGCCGACCGCGGCCAGCAGGCCGTCACACAGCTGGGCGGCCGAGGGCCGGGCCAGGGCGCCGGCCCGGCCAGCACCGCCCAGTCGGCCGGGTGCCGGGCCAGGTGGTCGCCGAGGGCGACGCTGACCCCCAGCACGGTGATCAGCCGGTCGCGCAGCCCGGTGTCGGACCGCAGGGCCGCGCGCAGGTCGTCGCCCGGCGCCATCCGGGCCAGCGCGGCCAGGGCCAGGTCCGGGTCGGCCGCGGCGGCCAGCGCCTCGACCAGCGGCGCGTCGGCGCCCTCCGGATCCAGCCCGAGGTCGCCGGTCAGCAGTTGCCGGGTGCGCGCCGTGTCGGCGAAGCCCATCGCGGCTAGCTGCCCGGCCAGTGTCCCGCGCGCCATGCTCACTCCTGCACCGTAGCGAGCTTGGCGGCACACCAAAATAACCCGACGGCGCGAGATCCGGTCAGCCGGAGGGCGGACCCCGCCAGCCGGCCGGGCCGCCGGCTCTGGGCCGCCGCGCCCGGCCGGGACATCGACGCCGGGAGCGATGCCGATCACGTCGAGCCGTACCCGCCGGCCGGGGCCGCGAGTGCGGCCGGCCGGCGCGGTGCGCTTTTCTGAGTCCTGCTCCTATATTCACGCCGCAAGCCCGTTTTAGCTCCCATAGCCGCATGAGCTGTTAGCGTTCCGGGCACCGGGCAGGCGCAATTCCGACTCCTCATTACTCCGGTAATGACATGTCAATAGCACGTCGCGCGTCAGCTTTCGGTAAGTCGGCCGGCGCCGCGTAGCCCCGGCCCGCGCAGGTCCCGATGCTCCCCGCGCGCGGGCCGGGCCGTCTCCCGCCTCGCGCCGGCCGTCCGGGCGGCCCGGCGCGAGGCGGGCCGCCCGGAAAGGAACCGGGAGGCGGCAGGCCCGTGCCGGATGATCGGCTTTTGGGTAGCCTGGTCGGGTTTGACGGACGATGGCCAGAGCATGGGCGGGCGCCTGATGAGCACGGTGTCTCGGATCGCTGGCCGGGCGGTGGACCGCGCGATCGGGCTGCCGCCGGGCGATGTGCCGTACGTGGTGCGGCGGGATGTCGGCGTGCCGATGCGGGACGGCGTGGTGCTGCTGGGCGACCACTACCGGCCGGCCGGGACCGGCGAGCCGATGCCGGTGGTGCTGATCCGGTCGCCGTACGGCCGGTCCGGGCTGGTCGGGTTCCTGGCCGCCGGGCCGGTGGCCCGGCGGGGCTTCCAGGTGTTCATCCAGAGCACGCGCGGGACGTTCGGGTCGGGCGGGCTGTTCCGGCCGTTCCTGCCCGAGCGCGGCGACGGCCTGGCCACGGTGGCCTGGCTGCGCCGGCAGCCGTGGTGCGACGGGCAGGTGTCGATGATCGGCGGCAGCTACCTGGGGCACACCCAGTGGGCCGTGGCGCCGTACGCCGACCCGCCGCTGGCGTCGGTATCGCTGAACATCACCGCCGCGAACTTCTCCGGCCTGTTCTACCCGCACGGCGCCCCCAGCCTGCTGAACACGCTGTCCTGGACCGCGCTGATCGGCCGTCAGGAGCGGGGCGCGGCGGCCGCGATTCCCGGCCCGTGGCAGCGGGCACGGCTGCGCCGGGCACTGGCGAAGATCCCGCTGCAGGCCGCGGACGTGGACGTGGCGGGCGCGCCGGTGGCGTTCTGGCGGGACTTCATCGCGCACAGCGGGCCGGCTGACCAGTTCTGGGCGGGCATCGACCACGAGGGGGCCGACCTGACCCGGCTGCCGCCGGTCAGCATGGTGACCGGCTGGTGGGACCTGTTCCTGGGCGGGCAGCTGCGGGACTACGCGGCCATCCGGGCGGCGGGCGTCCCGATCCGGCTGACGGTCGGGCCGTGGCTGCACGGCGAGCCCGCGGAACTGCGCGCGACGGCCCAGCAGGACCTGGCCTGGCTCGACCATCACCTGCGCGGCGGCCCGGCGCCGTCCGGGCCGCCGGTGCGGGTGTACGTGCAGCAGGCCGGCCGGTGGCTGGACCTGCCCGGCTGGCCGCCGCCCGGCGCCGTGCCCACGCCGTTCTACCTGCGGGCGGGCGGCGGGCTGAGCCGGGACCCGGAACCGGGCGAGGCCGCGCCCGCGACGTTCACCTACGACCCGGCCGACCCGACGCCGACGGCGGGCGGCCCGCTGCTGCAGCCGCCGGGCAAGCAGGCCGACAACAGCGCGATCGAGGCCCGGCCGGACGTGCTGACGTTCACCAGCGACCCGCTGCCGTCCGGCCTGGACCTGGTCGGCCCGGTCACGGCCCGGATCTTCGCCCGGACCAGCCGGGAGCACGCCGACGTGTTCGTCCGGCTGTGCGACGTCGACGCCCGGGGCGTGTCCCGCAACATCGTCGACGGCATCCGGCGGCTGGCCCCCCAGACGGTGCCCGCGCCGGATGTCAGCCGGGGACCGGACGGGATCCTGGCCGTCGACGTGGACCTGTTCCCGACCGGCTACCGGGTGCGCGCCGGGCACCGGATCCGGGTCCAGGTCAGCGGCGGCGCGTTCCCCCGGTTCGCGCGGAACTTCGGCACCGGCGAGCCGTTCGGGTCGGCCACCCGGGCGGTGCGCTGCCAGTTCGAGATCTGGCACGACGCCGCGCACCCGGCCGGGCTGACCCTGCCCGTGCTGGCCCGGGGCTGAGGGCTGCTCCGCACTTACGTCCCCGGTGCCGTCAGGCGCCCGCGGCCAGGTCCAGCAGCAGGGCGGTGTGCGCGGCCGGGGCGCCCTTGCGCAGCGAGATCATGGCGTTGAGCACGGCGATGGCGGTGCACCAGCGCCAGGCCCGGTCCGCGTCCAGGCCGGGCACCAGGCCGGCGCAGCCGCCGGATCCGGTCGCGGACCTGCCGGGCGCTGGTCGCCCGGGTCAGCGCGAAGTCCACGACGTCGAGGTCCGGGTCGCCCCGGCTCGGACGCGGGTCGATGGCCACCAGGCCCCGTCCGGCCCGGCCGCCAGCACGTTGGCCGGGTGCAGGTCGCCGTGCACCAGCCCGTCCGGCCCGCTGTCGGCCAGCGCCCGGGCGGCGGCGTAGCCACGTCGCACCAGGCCGGCTGACACGACGGTGCTGACCAGAACCACAGGGCCGCCCGGAACCAGGGCCCGGCCGGGCGGCTGACCCGGTGCCGCTCAGCCAGGTCGTACATGAAGTCGACCCGCCCGGCCAGCGGCGCCAGCCCGGCCGCGGCGCCCGGCGGGACGTCGCGCAGGCCGCGCAGCAGGGCGGCCACGGCGGCGGCGGGCGGCAGTCGCGGGGCGGCGCTGACCAGGGTACCGGGCACGAACTCCAGCAGCAGCGCGCCGGACGGCTCGTCGGCGGCCAGCAGGCCGGCCGCGTGCGGGGTGGCGGCCCAGGCGCGCAGGGCGGCGGCCTCGCCCGCCGCGATGGCCGGGTCGGGCATGAGCTTGAGGACCACCGGGCGGCCCGCGGCCCGGCCGGCGAACACCGCCGCGGTGCCGCCGGGCATGGCCCGGTCCAGGGTCAGGTCCCAGCGCCGGCAGCAGTCGGCGGCCAGGCCGGGCAGCGCGGCCAGCCACGGCCCGGCCCGGGATCCCCACCGGCCGGCCAGCCGCTGGCGGGCGGCGTCGTCCAGCAGCGCGTCCGGCCGTGCGCCAAGCGGGGCGTCCTGATCCAGCATCCGACGAGCGTGCCCGCCGCCGGCGCCGCGCGCAATCGGATTAGCGCGGGCGCGGCCAGCGCGGACGTTACGGCGGTCAGGCTGCCGCGCCGTTCATCCAGGAAGGTCATGGCGGCGGTCACGGCGCCTATCCGGCCAGGAACCCCAGCAGGCTGAACGCGGCGGGCGCAGGCCGGGCCGGGCCGGGCGGGAGCTGGGCGCGGTGCAGGTCGGCGAGCATGCGGGCCGCTGCCGCGGTGACCGGCGCGGTGCCGCTCAGGGTCTCGGCCCAGCTCCAGTCGCCGTCCGGGTTCACCTCCAGGAACACCGGCGCGCCGTCGCGGACCAGGAAGTCGAAGGCGCCGTAGCGCAGCCCGAAGGCGGCGGCCAGCGCGTGCGCCGCCGCGGCCGCGGCGGCGGGCAGGTCGACCAGCCGGGCGCCGAGCCGGGCGCGGTTCAGCCACGGGTCGGCGGGCGCCGCCTTGGTCACGGCGAAGCCGTGCAGCTGCCCGTGCACGGCGTACACCCGCAGCTCAGCCTCGTGCGGCAGGTACTCCTGCACGATCACCGGCGGGCCGCCAGCCGGCCAGCCGGCCAGGCTGGCGCGCGGCACCACGACCGGGAACGCGCCGGTCAGCCGGCCGGGTGCGGCCTCCACGAAGTGCTCGTGCAGGGCCTTCACGATCACCCGGTCGCCGGCCAGCAGGCCCGCCGCCCGCGCCGGGTCGGTGCTGACGACCGTGCGCGGCACCGCGATGCCGCACCGCGCCGCGGTGCCCAGCTGGGCCAGGAGGCCCGGCCGGGCGGGCTCGATGGCGGCCCCGGAGATCGCGGCCAGCGCGCTCGCGGCCGCCTGCCAGGAGTCCTCCGCGAACAGCCGCATGGCGCGGGACCCGGCGGCCTGGCCCCGGATGGCCCGCGGCGAGAAGTGCCGGATCCAGGTCACGGTCGGGGTCAGCCAGCGCCCGGCCAGGCAGGCGGCGCGGCGGGCGGGATCCACCACGAGATCCGCGGTGGCCAGCTCGTCGGCGTTGACCCGGGCGACCGGCACGCCCGCCCGCCGGAGCAGGCGCTGCACGGCGTCCAGGCCGGGATCGCGGGCCCGGCTGAGCAGCAGCACGCCGGGCTGCGGCGGCCCGGCCGGCGCGCCGGGACCGCCGGGCGGCCGCCCGGGCGGGCGCGCCCGGCGGGCGCAGGTCCATGACGTACGCCGGCGGGGCGAGCTGGCCCAGGAACGCGCCGGGTCCCGGCGGGGGCGATCCGCTCCGGTCAGCCACGTTCCGGCCCGGCGGCCCCGCCGCCTGCTGGCCCGCCGTCCCCGGAGAGCAGGTCGTCGGCCGCCGCCAGCAGCCTGCGGACGGTGGCGGCGACCGGGCCGGCACTTGGCAGCCGCTGCGCGACCCGCTGCAGGAGCGCCACGTCGCCGGGGTCCGCGGCCGGCTGACCGGTCCCGGCGGCCGGCTGACCCGGCGCTCCAGCGGAGCTGGACCAGCAGTTCCAGCGCCGTGGCCACCTCGGTGGACAGCAGGCCGAGCAGGTCCACGTCGCCGAGGTCACCGCGCGGCCGGGTGCCCTTGTCCAGCACCTCCAGGACGCCGATGGCCTCCCCCTGCCAGACCAGCGGCGCCGCCATGATGCTGCGCGGGACATAGCCGGTGGACTCCGCGGCGTCCCGGGCGAACTGCGGGCTGTCGGCCACGTCGTCGACCAGCAGCGCCTGGCCGAACGTGGCGACCCACCCGGCGATGCCGGTGCCGCCGGGGAACCGCGTTCCGACTAGATGCTCTTCGCCCTCGCCGGAGACCGCCTCGAAGACCAGGGTCCCGTCGCTGCGGTCGACCAGGAACACCGACGCGGCCGCGGCAGCGAAGACGCTGCGGGCCACCTCGACGATGGACTGCAGCAGCCGGCGCTGGGTGATGTCCGGGCTGGCCGGTGCCGGCGGTGCCGACTGCGGTGAGCTACTGAGTGCCATGCGCGCCTCCGTCGCGTCTGGCCACGTTCGTGGCCGCCAGGTAAAGGGCCGACTTCAGCTGGAAGGGGGTGAGCTGGCGGTGCTTGCTGAGGATCAGCGCGCAGATGCCGGCGATATGCGGGGCCGCGAAGCTGTTGCCGGTGCTGACGATCTCCCGGCCGCCGGGCCAGGCCACGGGCACCCGGACGCCCCGGGCGTAGAACTCCACCGGCGGCGCCGGGTTGTAGTAGTACGTCATCGGGTCGGGCTCATCGTGGCTGGCGACGGAGATCACCGACGCGAACGGCCAGGGAAAGCTCCGGACCGGCATGTTGTGGGCCGAGGCGACGAGCAGGCAGCGGCGGAAGTAGGCCCGGTCCGACAGCTCGTGCAGGTCGAGGCAGAACTGGGCCTTCGTGGTGGACAGGCTCATGTTGATCACGTCGAAGCCCTCGTCGATGGCCCACCGCAGGCCGGCCAGGAGGGCCGCGCCGCTGCCCTGCGCGCCGTCGGTGAGGACCCGGACCGAGGTCAGCGACATCCGCGGCGCGATCGACCGGATAACGCTGGCACACGCGGTGCCGTGGCCCGCCACGTCGGCGGGCTCCGCCTCGGCCACGCCCAGCCCGCCGCCGGGCTCGGTGACGACCTCCAGGGACCGGTCCAGCCCGCCGACCAGGGGATGCGAGCCGTCCACCCCGCTGTCGAGCACGCAGACCCGGACGCCGGACCCGTCCGCGTCCCCCCACGCCCAGTCCCGGGTCACCGCCGCGAGCGGGCTGACGCCGAAGTCGCTCCTGCGGCAGGCCGGAGGTCGGCGCCCCCCAGGCGGGCACGCCGGGGAACTGGTCGCGCGGCGGCCGGCGCCAGGGCGGGACCTCAGCCACGGGTAACGCCATGCCGAGGGTGCCCGGCGGCGCCAAGCCAGTCCCGCACCCGGCCGGCGGGCAGGGTGGCGCCCTTGGCCTCGAACCGCTCCAGCGCCGTGGCCGCGGCGGTGACGGCCTCCGCCTCGCGGCCCGGCGGCCAGCGCGACGACGGCCAGGTCGAAGAGCGCGTCCGCGGCCAGGCACGGGTCGTCGGTCCCGTCGCTCAGCCCGGCCGCGCGCCGGGCCAGCCCGACGGCCGCGTCGTGGCGATCCCCGCGCGGAGGCGATCCGCCCGCGCAGCGCCCCGGTCCAGATCCGGGTGCGCAGCACCAGGTCGGCGCCCTCGGCCTCGAGCGCGTCCAGCAGCGCCGCCGCCTCGGCCGTCCGGCCCTGATCGAATACCGCCCGCGCCGCCGCGGTCCCCAGCATCCGGGCGGCCGGCCCGTCCCCGGCGGCGCGCAGCGCGGCCGCGCCCCGCTGGTACTGCGCCTGGGCCTGGTCGTGCGCGCCGGCCAGCGACTCCACGGTCCCCGACATCTCCAGCACCGCGGCGTCGGCCCGGTCGAGGTGCAGCTCGCCGGCGTAGGCCAGCGCGCTGGCCAGGCCGCGCCGGGCGGCGTCCAGGTCGGCCGCCGAGCGCGTCCAGGTAGGCGCGGGTGACGAGCACCGGCACGAGCAGCGCGCGGTTGCCGGCGAACCGCCGGGCCAGCGTGCCGCACAGCTCCAGGCCGCCGGCGACGTGATCGGGGGTCCACTGCGCCACCTCGCAGATGGCGCACAGCAGCCGTTCCTCCTCGTAGGCGTCCCCCAGGGCCCGGGCACGGGCCAGGCTGAGCCGCAGGGACGCGTCCGCCGCCGGCGGCGCGCTCCCCGGCCAGGTGCAGGTAGGCCTGGACCTGGTGGTAGCGGCACCAGCTCAGGTCATCCCCCGGCGCGCGGTCCAGGTCGGCGGCCAGCTGCCCGCGCCCGGCCGGCCACCTGCCGGCGCGGGCATCAGGCCGAGCCGGAGCGCGACGATGCAGCGCTGGACCGCGCAGGTGAGCAGGGTCGCCGGGTCGCCGGCGGCGGCCGCCTCCGCGGCGGCCAGCGCGGCCATGGCCCGCTCCCCGTCGAACAGCCCGATCCAGGAATCGCAGATGTGCAGGGCCAGCGCGGCATGCCGGGGGTCGCCGGCGGGCAGCAGCTCCCGGCTGCGCTCCAGCAGGGCGGCCGACGCGGGCAGGTCCTTGCGGCTCAGCGCGCTCATCCCCTCGGCGACGAGCGCGTCCGCCGCGGCCGGGGCCAGCGGCGGCAGGCTGGGGTCGCCGGGCCGCAGGTCGCGCCGCAGCAGGCAGGCGGCCTCGACGTGGTGGGCGAGGGCCAGGGCGTCGCCCTCGCCGGACTGCCGCGCCACGTCGGCGGGATGGCCGGCCAGCCACTGCGGCGAGGAACGTGTGCCAGCGCTCCCGGCGGGCTTTGGGGGCGGACGCGTAGGCGGCGTCCCGCAGCAGCGCCTGCGCGAACCGGAACCGGCCCGGCCCGGCCCGCTGCAGCACGCGCCTGCGGACCAGCCGGGCCGCGGCAGCTCCCGGCCTGGGCGGCGTCCATCCCGTCCGCCCCGGCCACCGCCTCCAGCAGGTCGCGGCCGAAGTCCCGGCCGATGGTCGCGGCGATCTCCAGCAGCTGCCGCTCGCCGGCGGGCAGCTGGTCCAGCCGCGCGCCCAGCAGCGCGCGACCGTCGGCGGGATCTGGCGCGCCGGGCGCCGTCTCCGCGAACACGTCCAGCATCAGCTCGGCGAACAGCGGGTTCCCGTCGCACTGGACGGCCACGCGGCTGAGCAGCTCGTGCTGTTCCTGCGGGTACACCTCGCCGCGCAGGGCCAGCGCGCTGACCAGCTCGGCGCAGTTCTCGTAGCTGAGCGGCTCCAGCTCCAGCGTCATCGCGCAGGGCTTGCCGCCGCCCCAGGTCGGCCGCGCCTCCAGCAGCTCGGTCCGGGCCACGCACAGCAGCAGCACGCGGGACATCGGTCAGCCAGCTCGCGATCTCGTCGATCAGCTCGAGGAGGGTTTCCTCCGCCCAGTGCAGGTCCTCCCAGACCATGACGACCGGCCCGGCCCGGCCCAGGATGTCCAGCAGGTACCGCACCGCCCAGGCGATCTCCTCGATGCCGACGGTGCCCGGCGCGGCGTCCGGCCCGCGGCTCGGCCATGATCGTCGCCAGGCCGTCCGCGCGCCCGGCGGCCGCTGCCGTTGCCCGCCGCCAGGAGCGCGGTGACGGCCGGCCAGCCGCCCGGCCACGAGGTCAGCATCCCGGCCAGCGGCGCGTAGGTGATGCCCTGCCCGTAAGCCGAGCACCGCCCCGACATGACGACGGCGGCGCCGGAGTCCGGCTCGGACCCGGGCAGCCCGGCCAGGAACTCGCGGACCAGGCGCGACTTGCCGATGCCCGGCGCGCCGAGCACCGTGACCAGGCAGGCCTGGCGCCGCCGCACGACCCGCCGGTACACCTGCCGCAGCTCCGCGAGCTCGTCGTCCCGGCCGATCAGCGGCGCGGCGTCGGCGGGGATGTCGCCGCCGGCCACCGGGTCGGTGACCCGCCACGCCGGCACGGCCTGCGCCTTGCCCTTCAGCCGCAGCGGCGGGACCTCCTCGATCCCGGCGTGCCCGCGGACCATGGCGGCCGTCTCCGCCCCGATCAGGATCTCGCCGGGCTGCGCGGCGGTCTGCAGCCGGCTCGCGGTGTTGACCGCGTCGCCGACCACCCGGAAGTCCCCGCCGGGCGCCGTGACGACCATCACCTCGCCGGAGCAGATCCCGCACCGGGCCTCGAGGCTGACGTTGTGGCTGGCCGCGACCTCGGCGCTGATGTCGCGCAGCGCCGCCAGCGCCTGCGGCCGCGGACCGGACCGCGCGGACGGCATCGTCCTCGTGCGCGACGACGGCGCCGAAGGCGGCCAGCACCGCGTCCCCGATGAACTTCTCCACCGCCCCGCCGTGCTCGATGATCGATGACCGGCAGGCGGCGAAGTACCGGTCCATGACCTGGCGCAGCGGCTCCGGGTCGAGCCGCTCAGCCAGCGCCGTCGAGCCGACGATGTCGATGAACAGCATGGTGACGTTCTTGCGCGCCTCCTGCGGCGCGGCCGGGCGCGCCCAGCGGCGATCCGCACATCGGGCAGAAGCGGCTGGCCTCGCCCGCGGGCGCGGCACACGCCGGGCAGATCATCGGCCGTCTCAGACGATCTTCAGGCCGCCATGTCCCTCGACGTCATTGTCCGCGACTTCGTCCAGGCGCTCCTTGACCGAGTTCAGCACGGTCACCTCGGCCTCGGTCAGCTGGGCCAGGATCTCCTGCTGCGCCGCGGTCAGCAGGTCAATCGGGTTACCCGCGCGGCGCAGCGCCATCAGAGCATCAAAAGCCACGTCTTCTCCCAGGGCCAGGCGGGGAACTGATATCGGGAGCAGCTCTCAATCCGCCTGGCTATGATTCTTCCGACTGGCCAGGTGCCGGTCCATGCGACTTTCGGGCCAGCCGGGCCGGGCCGCGGCGCCCGGTCAGCCCGGGCCGGAGAAGTAGATCAGCGCGGTGAGCCCCGCCTGCAGCCGCGACTCCAGCCCGAGGCTGGACAGGATGACGGTGACGTGCCGCTTGACGGTGCGCTCGCTGATGTCCAGCAGGCGGGCTATGGACCTGTTGTCGTAGCCGAGGCCCAGCAGCCGGAACACGGCCTGCTGGCGCGCCGACAGGCTGCCCGCGCGCACCGCGGCCCCCGTCACGTACGGCGGGACGAGCGCTCCGCAGGCCGGGCACGGGCTGGCGGGCTCCGGGCCGCTGCCCGCGTACCCGGAAGGGGTCATCAGGTCATTGCTCATGCCGCAGCACCCTTTGCCCCGTCTAGCCCCGTTCATGACTAAGCGATAGATTGATTGTGCGGTGCACAGGTATCACGCAGATACCACGCAGATGGCACCACGGCACGAGTCCTGGCAGGAGGGTCGGGGACCCGATGGCGGCGATGGAGTTCCGGCTCCTCGGCCTGTTAGAGGTGCAGCGTGGCGGCGTGCCGCTGCCGGTGCCGCCGGGCAAGCCGCGGGTGCTGCTGGCGGCGCTGCTGCTGCGGGCGGGCCGGATCGTGCCGCTGGACGAGCTGTCCGGAGCCCTGTGGGGGTCCGCGCCGCCTGTCTCGGAGCTCGTGACCATCCGGAACTACGTGAACCGGCTGCGGGTCGCGCTGGAGGACACCGGCCGCACCCTGATCAGCACCCAGCCGCGCGGCTACCTGATCGCCGTGGCCGACGGCGAGCTGGACGTGGCCCGGTTCGAGGCCCTGCTCGCCGCCGCGCGCACCGCGGCCGCCAGCCGGTCGTGGGCTGACGCGGCCGCCGCGGCCCGGGCGGCCCTGGCGCTGTGGCGGGACGAGCCGCTGGCCGACGTTCAGTCGGAGCTGCTGGCCCTCCGGGAGGTCCCCCGGCTGGCCGAGCTCCGGCTGCAGGCCCTGGAAACGCGCCTCGGCGCCGACCTGGAGCTCGGCCGGCAGGCCGGGGTGATTCCCGAGCTGCGCCAGCTCTGCCAGGCCAGCCCGCTGCGCGAGCGGCTGCACGCGACGCTCATGACCGCGCTGTACCGCGACGGGCAGCGGGCCGCGGCGCTGGCCGCGTACCAGGCCGTCCGCGGCGTGCTGATTCACGAGCTGGGCACCGAGCCGGGACCCGAGCTCCAGCTGCTGCACCAGCAGGTCCTTGCCGACGACCCGGCCCTCGCTCCGGCCTGCCCGGGGCCGGGCCGCCGCCGGCCGGGGCCGCCGTGATCGTGACCGGCCGGGCCGGGCACGGCCGGGCCGCAGGCCGCGGCGGTCCGGTACTCGCTGCCGCCGGACACGGCCGCGTTCACCGGCCGCGAGGCGGAACTGGGCAAGATCGCCGCCGCGCTGACCGGCACCGTCGGGCCGGGCGGGGTCGTGGCCATCCGCGCGATCGGCGGGATGCCCGGCGTCGGCAAGACCGCCCTCGCGGTGCACGCCGCTCACCTGCTCCGGGACCGGTTCCCGGATCAGCAGCTGCACATCGACCTGCACGCCCACACCCCCGGCCAGGACCCCGTGCCGCCGGCTGCGGCGCTGGCCCGGCTGCTGGCCGCCGCCGGAGTCGACCCGCGCAGCCTGCCCGGTGACCTGGAGGGCCGGGCGGCGCTGTGGCGGGACAGGATGGCCGGGCAGCGAGCCGTGCTGCTCCTGGACAACGCGGCCAGCAGCGCTCAGGTCGCCCCGCTGCTGCCCGGCGGAGCCGGCTGCCTGGTGCTGGTCACCAGCCGCCGGCACCTGGGCGACCTGCCCGGGACCGTCGTGCCGATCCTGCTGGAGACCCTGCCTGCCTGCCAGGCGCGGGAGATGTTCCTGCGGCTGGCGCCCCGTGCCGCCGAGGCTCCGGACGCGGCGGTCACGGAACTGCTCGGCCTGGCGGGCTTCCTGCCGCTGGCGATCAGCCTGCTGGCCCGGGTGCATGCCCGGCACCCCTCCTGGACCCTGGCCGACCTGGCCGCCGAGACCAGGGCGAGCCTGCTCACCCTGGCCGCCGAGAGCGACAGCGTGGCCGCCTCGTTCGATGTGTCCTACCGGTACCTCCCGGAGGGCCAGCAGCGGTTCTTCCGCGCCCTGGGCCTGCACCCGGGCACCACCACCGACGCCTTCGCCGCCGCCGCCCTGGCCGGCCTCCCCCGCCACGAGGCCGCCGGGCACCTCGACGGCCTGCATGGCGAGGGCCTGCTGACCGAGACCGGGTACCGCCGGTACGGCATGCACGACCTGATCCGCCGCTACTCCCGGGACCTCGCCGCCGCCGACCCCGCGGCCGACCGCGACCGGGCGCTGGGCCGCCTGCTGGACTACTACCAGCACACCGCAGCCCTGGCCGAGGCCCGCCTGGCCCGCCAGCCGCGGGCCGTCCCGGCAGCAGCCGCGCTGGCCTCGCCCCCGGCCGCGGTCCCTGACCTGCCGGACCGCGAGACGGCGCTGGCCTGGGCGCGGGCCGAGCGGGCCGACCTGCTGGCCTGCATCGACCACGTCACCATGACCGGCCGCCATGACCGGGTGGCCGCCCTGACCGCCGCCAGCGCGGCGCTCTTGCAGCATGACGGCCCCTGGGCCGACGCGGTCAGCCGCCACGGCATCGCCGTGCAGGCCGCGCGGATCACGGGCGACGGGCACGGCCAGGCCGGCGCGCTGAACCACCTGGCCGTCGCGCGGCGGCTGACCGGGGACTACCCGGGCTCGGTCCAGTCGCTGCGGGAAGCGCTGGACATGTACCGGGGCCTGGGCAGCAGGCTGGGCCAGGCCAATGTCCTGTGCAACCTGGCCGTGGTGCACATTTCCACCGATGAGTACCCGGGCGCGACCCAGGCCCTGACGGAGGCGCTGGGGATCTACCGCGACCTCGGCGACCTGCTCGGCCAGGCCAACGCCCTGGCCAGCCTGGCCGACGTGCGGCGGCCGACCGGGGACTACCCGGGCGCGACCCGGGCCCTGACGGAGGCGCTGGGGATCTACCGTGACCTCGGCGACCTGCTCGGCCAGGCCAACGCCCTGGCCAGCCTGGCCGACGTGTGGCGCCTGACCGATGACTACCCGGACGCGGCGCGGCACCTGGAGGCGGCGCTGGCCATCTACGGCGCGGCCGGCAACTGGCTGGGCCAGGCCGACGCCCTGTTCAGCCTGGGGGCGGTGCGGCAGCAGACCGGGGACTACCCGGGCGCGACCCGGGTGCTGGCGCAGGCGCTGGACATCCAGCGCGACATCGGCAACCGGCGGGGGCAGGCCAACGCGCTCAACGAGCTGGCCTACGTCCGGCGGCTGACCGGGAACTATGCCGACGCCACCAGGGACGCGGCCGAGGGCCTGCGCATCTACCGGGACCTGGGTGACCGGCTGGGCCAGGCCAACGCCCTCATCCTGTTCGGGGCGCTGCGGCGGCTGACCGGCGACTATCCGGGCGCGGCCGAGGCCCTGGAGGCGGCGCTGGACATCAGCCGGGAGTCCGGGTACCGGCTGGGCCGGGCCTTCGCCTCGTGCGAGCTCGCCGCCGTGCGGCGGCTGACCGGGGACTACCCGGGCGCCGCCGCGGCGCTGGCCCGGGCGCTGGACACCTACCGCGACATCGGCGGACGGGCCGGCGAGGCCGAGGCGCTCAACGAGAACGGGATGCTGCACCTGGCCCGCGGGGACCTGGGCCAGGCCCGGGCCTGTCACCGGCAGGCCCTGGCCCTGGCCCGGGAGATCGCCAGTTCCCGGGACGAGGCCCACGCGCTGGCGGGCCTGGGCCGCTGCGCCCTGGCCGCCGGCCGCCCGGCCAGCGCCGCTGCGCCAGGCCCGGGAGATCTTCCAGCGGATCGGCGCGCCCGAGGCGGCGGCCGTGACCGCCGAGCTTGACGCGCTGGCCGCGGCGCCGGACTAGCCGGGCCGCAGCGGCGGCGGGGCGCCGACCGTGACCGGCGGCGGCACGCCCGGGTAGCGCTCCACCTCGACCAGGACATGCTGGCCGGTGCTGCCCTGGGACAGCCGCGAGCTGGGCACGTCGGCGGTGAGCGCGTTCGGGTTGCCGTGCGCGCACAGCACCGGCCCGGGCCCGCCGGGCACCGGGTCGAACCAGGCGCCGGTGGGCAGCCGGGCCACGCCGGGCCGGACCGCGTCGGTGAGCACCGCCCCGGCCAGGCACGCGCCCCGGTCGCTGAACACCCGGACCACGTCGCCGGCCGCCGATGCCGCGGGCCGCGGCGTCGGCCGGGTGCAGCCAGATCGCCTCCCGGCCGGCCACCTTGGCCTGCCTGGCTGACCGCGCCCACGTCCAGCTGGCTGTGCAGCCGGGTGGCGGGCTGGTTGGCGATCAGGTGCAGCGGGAACCGGCGCGCCCGCGGGCCGCCCAGCCACTCCTCCGGCTCCAGCCAGGCCGGGTGGCCGGGGCAGTCCGGCGTAGCCGAACCCGGCCACGGTGGCCGAGAAGATCTCGATGCGGCCGCTGGGCGTCGGCAGCGGCGCGCCGCCGGGGTCGGCGCGGAACCGCTCGAACAGCGTGTACCGCTCCGGGCCGGGCGGCAGCGCGACCTGGCCCGCCGCCCAGAACTCGGCGAAGCACGGCAGGTCGTGCCCGGCCTGCGCCAGCCGGGCGCGCCACTCGCCGTACAGGTGCTCCAGCCACTGCCGGGCGGTCCGGCCCTCCGTGAACGCCGCGGCCGACGCCGAGCCGGTCGGCCACGCCGGCCAGCACCTCATAGTCGTCGCGGGCCAGCCCGACCGGGTCGACGCCCGGTGCATGGCGATCAGGTGGGTGTCGCGCCGCCCGGCGCCGATGTCCTCCCGCTCCAGGCTGGTGGTGACGGGCAGCACGATGTCGGCGTGCCGGGCGGTGGCGGTCCAGTGCGGCTCGTGCACGATCACCGTGTCCGGCCGGGCGAAGGCCCGCCGCAGCCGGCCGAGGTCCTGGTGGTGATGGAACGGGTTCCCGCCGGCCCAGTACACCAGCCGGATGTCGGGATAGGTCAGCCGCCGGCCGTCATAGTCGTAGCGTCGCCCCGGCTGCAGCAGCAGGTCAGCGATCCGCGCCACCGGGATGAACGCCGGCACCGGGTTGGCCCCCTGCGCCAGCGCCGGCAGCCGCCCGGCCGGCCCGGACGAGCCGACGCTGCCCATCGAGCCGTACCCGTGCCCGAAGCCGCCGCCGGGCAGCCCGATCTGGCCCAGCATCGCGGCCAGCGCGATGCCCGCCCACACCGGCTGCTCGCCGTGCCGGATGCGCTGCAGCGACCAGGTGACGGTGATCAGCGTCCGGGCCGCCGGCCATCTGCCGGGCCAGGTCCCGGATGTCGGCGGCCGGGATGCCGCAGATCCCGGCGGCCCAGCCGGCGTCCTTCGGGTGACGCCGTCGGCCGCCCCGGTCAGGTACTTCTCGAACGTCTCGTAGCCGGCGCGTGTAGCGGCTGGTGAAGGTCCGGTCGCACAAGTCCTCGGCGACCAGGGTGTGGGCCAGGCCGAGCATCAGCGCGGTGTCGGTGGCGGGCACCAGCGGGTACCAGCGCGCGGCCAGGCCGTCGGGCACGTCGCCGCGCAGCGGGCTGACCAGGGCCACCCGCACGCCGCGGCGGGCCAGGCGGCCAGGTGGCCGGGCGTGTCGTGGCGGGTCACCCCGCCGTTGGTGACGAACACGTTCTTCTCCGGCAGCCCGCCGAACGCCACGATCAGCTCCGTGCGGTCGGCGATGGTCGACCACGACGAGCCGCCGCGCAGCACGGCCTCGGCGTCGCCGACGATGTGCCGCAGCACCACGTCGGACGTGCCGTGGCTGTAGGAGCCGCGCGAGGAGGTGAACCCGCCCAGGAGGTTCAGCAGCCGCTTGAGCTGGCCCTGCGCGTGGTGGAACCGGCCCGCGCTGGCCCAGCCGTAGGACCCGCCGTAGATGGCCGATTGCCGTGGGCGGCCCGGACCCGGTCGCAGTTCGCCGGCCACCAGGTCCGAGCGCGGTGTCCCAGCCGACCTCGACGAACTCCTCGGCGCCCCGGCGCGGCGACGGGCCGGGGCCGTGCTCCAGCCAGCCGCGGCGGATGGCCGGGCGGGCCACCCGGGTCGGGTGGCGCAGGGCGCCGGGCACGTTGCCCAGCAGCGGCGCGGGGGCCGGGTCGCCGGGATGCGGGGCGACCTCGATGCCGCCATCGGGCCTGGCCCGGACGCCGAACGCGCCCCAGTGCGAGGTGGTGGGCGAGTAGCCGGTCACTGGCCCAGCCGTCCTCGGCGCCAGAGGCTCTCCAGGTTGACGACGATGCCCTCCTGGCTGCTCCGGGCGATGATCACGACGGCCTCCTCGGCGCCGGGGTTCTCCTCGCGGTGCGGCGCGTACGGCGGGACGAAGACGTAGTCGCCGGGCTCGGCCTCCAGCCGGACCTCGCTGCCCGTCCCGGCCGAACACGAACGCCGGGTGCCCGGACAGCACGTAGATCGCGGTCTCGGCCGCGCCGTGGTGGTGGTTGCCGGAACTGGTGGCCGGGGCCACGTGGGTCTGGCCCATCCACAGCTTGTCCGAGCCGACCGCCTGGCCGGAGATCGCCTCCAGCCGGCGCATCCCGGCGGTCTGCAGCGTGTCCCCGCGCAGGTCGCCGCCGCGGACCCGGACCAGCGCCTGATGCCAGCGGTCACCGGACACGTGCCACCTCGCTTCCTGCTCCGCTGCCCATCCTGCCAGCCTCGCGGCGGCGCTCGCCGGCATGGTCGCCTGCAACGGCGGCGCGCGGCTCACCTGCCTCGCCTGAATCGTCCGTTAATGCCCGGAATAAGGCTATCGCGCGTGCACGTGCATATGCGCGTTCGCTTGCGCATAGGGCCGCATTGGCGCGCGGGATTGCCGGCGGAATAACGGAAGGGCGCCTAATTGGACTGCGCGCCTTGACGGTTTCTTTCACATCGCGTGCCCGGCGTGAGACTCTTTGGGGCATGCCGGACTACCGCATAACTGGAGTCATCACGTCCAACAGTTCGATGAGCAGCAAGCCAGCCTCTCACTGCTCACACGTGACTGACGTGATGCTAAGCAACGGGCTCCGCCTGACGGTCGAGCAGGTCTACCGCTCGATGCGGGCGGGCAGCACGTTCCACGCCATGCACCCGGCGATCGGCGTGCGGGCGGAAGTGCGCCATGGCGCCGGTGCGACTGCTTCGGGTTCACGCTCACCTCCCACCGGAATGGCCGGCCCGAGGACAGCCTGCTGGCCCAGCGGATCATCAGCTAGCCCGCGCGGGCCGCACCGGCCGTTCGGCTGGCCGCCGCCTGCCGGTTACCGCGGCGGCACAATGAGCGCATGCCCCTGGCGGACCCGGCGCGCGCGGCAGCCCGCGGGGCACGGTTCACGGCCGTGATGACCGCGGCCGCGCGGCGGCTGCCGTTCGGCCTGGCCCGGGTCATCCCGCCCACGCTGCTCGGCTTCTGCGCCATCAGCGCGCGGCACGTTCAGCGCCGACCTGCTGCTGCTCACCGCGCTGCACGGCGGGCTGCACTGGCCGGTGCCGGTCGCCATCACCGCGTCCTACCTGGCCGCGTCCGGGCTGAGCTACCTGCTCAACCGGGCGCTGAACTTCCGCTCGCACGGCGCGGTCGGCCCGCAGGCCGGGGTGTACGCGGTCGTCATCGCGGTCAACTACCTGGCGCTGATCCTCGGCGTCGGGGCCGGGCTGGCCGCCCTCGGCGTCAACTACCAGCTGGCCCGGGTCGCGGCCGGGCGCCTGCGAGGCCGTGTACATGTACGCGCGCCATGCGCTGGGTCGTGTTCCGCGACGGCCGCGCCGCGGCGGGCTCAGATCAGAGCACGGGCATGTAGCGGTCGAGCTCGAACTGGGTGACGTGGCGGCGGTACTCCTGCCATTCCTCGCGCTTGTTGCGCAGGAAGAAGTCGAACACCTGCTCCCCCAGCGCCTCGGCGACCAGCTCGCTGTCCTGCATGGCCGTCGATGGCCTCGGACAGGCTCTGCGGCAGCGGCTTGATGCCCAGCGCCCGGCGCTCGGCCGAGGTCAGCGCCCAGACGTCGTCCTCGGCGCCGGGCGGCAGCTCGTAGTCCTCCTCGATGCCCTTGCAGCCCCGCGCTGACAGGATCACCGCGAAGGCCAGGTACGGGTTGCAGGCCGGGTCGATGGACCGGAACTCGATCCGGGTCGCGTTGCCCTTCTGCGGCTTGTACATCGGCACCCGGATCAGCGCCGAGCGGTTGTTGTGCCCCCAGCAGACGTAGGCCGGGGCCTCGCCGCCGGCGCCGGCGATCCGCTCGGTGCCGCCCCACAGCCGCTTGTAAGAGTTCACCCACTGGTTACAGACCGCGGTGATCTCGGCGGCGTGCCGGAGCAGCCCGGCGATGAACGCCCGGCCGACCTTGGAGATCTGGAACTCCGCGCCGGGCTCGTGGAAGACGTTCCGGTCCCCCTCGAACAGGGACATGTGGGTGTGCATCCCGGAGCCGGGGAACTCGGTGAACGGCTTGGGCATGAACGAGGCGTACACCCCCTGCTGGAGCGCGACCTCCTTCATGGCCAGCCGGAACGTCATGATGTTGTCGGCGGTGCTGAGCGCGTCGGCGTAGCGCAGGTCGATCTCCTGCTGGCCCGGCGCGCCCTCGTGGTGGCTGAACTCCACCGAGATGCCCAGGCCCTCGAGCATGGAGATGGCCTCGCGGCGGAAGTCATGCGCGATGCTGTGCGGGGTGTGGTCGAAGTAGCCGCCGGTGTCGATCGGCACGCGGCCGGCTGCCGGGCTCGGGCTTCTCTCCGATCAGGAAGAACTCGATCTCCGGGTGGGTGTAGAAGGTGAAGCCCAGCCGGGCCGCGCGGGCCAGGGCGCGCTTGAGGACGTGCCGCGGGTCGGAGAACGACGGCGTGCCGTCGGGCATGAGGATGTCGCAGAACATCCGGCCCGGTGCCGGCCGAGTCGTCGCCGACCGGCATGAGCTGGAACGTCGACGGGTCCGGCTTGGCCAGCATGTCGGCCTCGTAGACGCGGGAGAAGCCCTCGACGGCGGAGCCGTCGAAGCCGATCCCCTCGGCGAACGCGCCCTCAAGCTCGGCGGGCGCGACCGCAACCGACTTCAGGTATCCCGAGTACGTCGGTGAACCAGAGCCGGACGAAGCGGATATCCCGCTCCTCCAGGGTCCGGAGCACGAACTCTTCCTGCCTGTCCACCGCCATAGTCTGCCCGGTCCTATGTTTCGATCACGTTACGTGAGGGGCTGGACGGCGGCCGCTGCCGCCCGGACGCCGCTGGCCCCGCGGGAAGGCTGCTCCCGCGGGGCCAGGCCGTCAGGCGCGCTGCCCAGGTCAGACGGGCAGATCAGGCCGGGCAGTTGTTCGGTATGTTCAGCTCCGACGACACGCTCGTGTTGAGGAAGCTCACCGTTGCCCGCCGGCACCCGGCGGATGCCGCCGCCCGGGACGGCCGCCGGTGGCCCGGTTGGCGAAGATGTCCGTCGGTGTTCAGCGTGGTCGTTGCCGGAGCAGCACGAACAGCGCCGCCGCCGAACGTCGCCGGCCCGGTTGGCCGACAACGTGTCGCTGGTCAGGCCCAGCGGTCGACGCGGTGGCGACGGCGCCGCCGTCGTCGTCGGCCCGGTTGCCGGTGAACCCGCTCCTGTTGATGGTCGCCGCCGCGCCGAAGTTGGCGACCGCGCCGCCGTCCTTGTCGGAGTGTGTTGCCGGTGAACGTCGCCTTGGTGACGTTCAGCGTCCCGAGGAGTGGCGTCGATCGCGCCGCCGTCCTCGCCGGCGAAGTTGTCGGTGAACGTGTTGGACGGGGACCTGCACCGTCACGGTGCCGCCGAGGCTGGCGATCGCGCCGCCGGAGCCGCCGCTGGTGTCGGCCTCGTTGTCGAGTGAACGTGGTGCCGCTGACCGTGGTGGTGCTGCCGGCCGCGTTGGCGATGGCGCCGCCGTCGCTGATCCCAGCGCCGTGGCCTCGTTGTCGGTGAAGGTGCTGCTGGCCACGGTCAGCGAGGCGCCAGATGTCGTTGAAGATCGCGCCGCCGTCGCGGCCCTCGTTGTCGGAGAACGTGACGCTGCTCAGGCTCAGCGTGCCGCCGCCGGTGTTGAGGATCGCGCCCGCGCTCGAGGATCCCGGTCGTTGCGGACCGCATTCCTGATGCGGAGGTGGTTGATCTGACGTTCGGCGCCGTTGTTGGTGCAGCATCGTGTAACTGACCCGGAAGCGCGGTGATCGTGTCGTTGCTGCCGATGATGGTCAGGTTGCGGGTGATCGTCGGGAGCGCGGGCCGAGGCGGTAGACGCAGCCGGCTCACCAGCACCAGGATCGAGTTACTACGGAGCCACCGCGATCGCGGTGTGAGCGCGGTCATGCTGCACGGCACCGGGATCGTCGCCACCGCCGAGGCGGCCGGGGCCGCCATCATGCCCGCCGCCCGCGCGGCCGCGATGGCCACGCCGCCCGCCGTCCAGCGCGCGACGCGCCGTCGCAGGCCCGCGGGCGCCGAACCAGCGCCGAGGCCTACGCCATGAGAGCCCATCCATGACATCGGAGTTTTACCCACTTTCGTGTAAGTGAACGGAATAAGGCCCAGAGAGCAAAACCTCGAATTGATTCGGCGCACGGATGCCACCCTGTGGCGCGCCAAGATGCCAGAACTGTAGCAGCGCGCTAGCTGCGCTGACGTGCATGAACAGTCGCGGCGCGGGCCTGTTTCCATCTTCCGTCGCGCGAATGTCGCGAATGCAATTCTCCGCCCGTCGCGGCATGGCATATGAGCCCCGGTAATGACTTAGCCGAGTTTCCCGTAAGCTGGGTGAATGCCTCAGTTGCGGATCGCCCTGGCTCAGCTCAACGCCACCGTCGGCGACCTGGCCGGGAACGCGGACCTGGTGCTGCGCTGGAGCGCCGACGCCGCCGCGCAGGGCGCCCGGGTGGTGGTCTTCCCGGAGATGGCGCTGACCGGCTACCCGGTCGAGGACCTGGCCCTGCGGGCCTCGTTCGTGACCGCCTCGGTGGCCGGCGCTGCGCGACCTGGCCGGGCGGCTGGCCGGCGCCGGCCTCGGCCACGTCGCCGTGGTGGTCGGCTACCTGGACCGGCGGGCCGGCCTGGCGCCGCGGGTCGGGCTGCCGGCCGGCGCGCCGCAGGACGCCGCCGCCCTGCTGCACGGCGGCCAGGTGGTGATCACCTCGGCCAAGCACCACCTGCCCAACTACGGCGTGTTCGACGAGTACCGGTACTTCGTGCCGGGCAGCACGCTGCCGGTGTTCCGGCTGCCGGCCGGCGGGACTGCGGCGCGTCGACGTGGCCATCGCGGTGTGCGAGGACCTGTGGCAGGAGGGCGGCCCGGTGGCGGTGGCCCGGCAGGCCGGCGCGGGGCTGCTGGTGGTGCCCAACGCCTCGCCGTACGAGCAGGGCAAGGACGACAGCCGGCTGACCCTGTGCCAGCGCCGGGCGCGCGAGGCGGGCGCGCCGCTGGCCTACGCCAACATGATCGGCGGGCAGGACGAGCTGGTCTTCGACGGCGACTCGATCATCGTCGGGGCCGACGGCACCCTGCTGGCCCGCGGCCCGCAGTTCGAGGAGGCCCTGGTCGTCGCCGACCTGGAGGTGGCCGCCGCGGACCTGAGCCGGGCGCCGGGCGAGGAGCCCGCCGACGCCGCCGACGGCACCGTCATGACCATCCGCCGGGTCGCGCTGCCCGCCGGCGAACCCGGCCCCCCGGCGGCCGGGACGCCCGCGCCGCGGGCGCTGTGGCCGCGGCTGGACGACCTGGCCGAGGTCTACGCGGCCCTGGTCACCGGGGTCCGGGACTACGTGGGCAAGAACGGGTTCGACACCGTCATCCTGGGCCTGTCGGGCGGGATCGACTCGGCCCTCACCGCCACCATCGCCGCCGACGCCATCGGGCCGGACCGGGTCCACGTCGTGCTGATGCCCAGCCGGCACTCCTCCGGTCACTCCGTCGCCGATGCCGAGGACCTGGTCAAGCGGCAGGGCCTGCCCGCCCGGACGGTGCCCATCGCGCCGATGGTGGACGCCTTCGAGGCTGAGCTTGACCTGCACGGCCTGGCCGCCGAGAACCTGCAGGCCAGGATCCGCGGGATGATCCTGATGGGGCTGTCCAACGAGCACGGCTACCTGGTGCTGACCACCGGGAACAAGAGCGAGCTGGCCACCGGGTACTCGACCTTGTACGGGGACTCGGCGGGCGGCTACGGGCCGATCAAGGACGTGCCCAAGACGCTGGTCTGGGCGCTGGCCCGGTGGCGCAACGAGCAGGCCGCCGGGCGGGGCCAGACCCCGCCGATCCCGGAGAACTCGATCACCAAGCCGCCCAGCGCCGAGCTGTCGCCGGGCCAGCTCGACAGCGACTCGCTGCCCGACTACGCGGTACTGGACCGGCTGCTGGACGACTACGTGGAGCGGGACCTCGGGGCCGCCGACCTGGTCGCCGCCGGGCACGACCCGGCCCTGGTCGAGCGGGTGATCCGGCTGGTCGACCGGGCCGAGTACAAGCGCCGCCAGTACCCGCCGGGCCCGAAGATCTCGGCCAAGAACTTCGGCCGGGACCGCCGCCTGCCGATCACCAGCCGGTGGCGCGAGCCTCTCCCCCCGCCAGCCGGTGCCGGGCGGCGCGGACGGCTAGCCCGGCACCGCTGGCGGCCGCCTCGGGGGGCGGCTCTGGTCACGCCCGCGGAGCGGCGCTAACCTCATGGATACATACGCGCTTAAGCGTTACGTTCTCCGCCGGGAATCTGAATGAGCGATGCGGGTGGGGCAGCTGCGAAGGGCACCGCGACCGTGCCGCAGCCGATCCCGGGCGAGGCCGAGTCGGTCGCACTTGCCCTGGTGAACACCGCACCGGGCGGTGATGACGGCCCGTTGTCCGGGCCGGGCGGCGCGGCCGCCTGGCTGGCCGGCCGGGACCTCGGCCCGGGCACGGCCGCCGGGATCGACACGGACGGCGTGGCCGCCCTGGCCGACCTGCGGGCGGCGATCCGGGCGCTGTTCACCGCGGCGGCCGACGGCGCCGACCCGGACCCGTCCGCCGTCCGCCGGGTCAACGCGGCGGCCGGGCTGGCCCCCGGCGCCCCGGTGCTGGAGTGGTCGGCCGGCTGGCGGCAGCACTGGGCGGCGGCCGGTCCCGGCACGCTGGGGCACGCCCTGGCGCTGATCGCCCGCGACGCCATCGAGGTGGTGTGCGGCCCGAACGGGAGCGTGCTGCACGCGTGCGAGGCGCACGGCTGCGAGCGGCTGTTCTTCCGGACCCACGGCCGCCGCCGGTGGTGCTCCAACGCCTGCGGCGACCGGGTCCGGGGGCCCGGCACTACCGGCTGCGCAAGGCGCGGCGCGGGCCCGGCGCGAGCTAGGCGCCGGCGTTACCGGGCCGGCCGCCTCCCAGGCCCAGTTGACCAGGAGCATGCCGCGCAGCAGCCACCTCCGCGTCACGGCCGCGACGGCGCGGCTCACCAGGTCATTCACGGTCATACCAGACCGGAGACGATCTCTGCGGAGATAGTAGACCAGCGGGCCGGGTCCGGCCGTGGGTGCTGGGCCTCGGCGTCGACCCGCTCAGCCTGGCCACCGACCTGCTCACCGCGGTGGCCTTCGACGCCCCGGTGTTCGACGACCTGTTCGGCGCGGTGGTCGACCGCAATGACGAGGGCCGGGTCCTGGCCGGGGTGCCGTTCACCGCCGAGGCGGTCCGCCGCCTGGCCGGCCGCGAGCCGATGCAGGCAGCGGGCGCCGCCCTGCTCCGCCTGGCCTGGCGGCACCGCCGGGTGCTGCTCGGCTAGCCGGGCCGGCCTACCAGCGGCCCCGGTGCACGACCTCATCGAACGGGCGCCGGTCCGGGTGGCGCACCGGGCGCAGCGGCCGGTCGGCCGGGTAGCCCAGCGAGAGCAGGAACGCCCAGTCGCGGTCGGCCGGGAAGCCGAGCAGGTCCCGGGCCAGGTCCAGGTCGGCGACGCCCGCGTGGCAGCTGCCGATGCCCAGGTCGGCGGCGGCCAGCGTCATCG
This sequence comes from uncultured Actinomycetota bacterium, assembly GCA_963731085.1. Taxonomy (GTDB): domain Bacteria; phylum Actinomycetota; class Actinomycetes; order Streptosporangiales; family Streptosporangiaceae; genus DASUBV01. Next base: position 79,481 of record CAVSUF010000008.1, on the reverse strand, counting down.
ACATGACGGCCTGGCCGAGGTCCAGCTGGGCGCGCCGGAACGGGTTGTCGGCCGGCGGCCCGATGACCACGACCGTCGCCGCCGACCCGGCCACGTGGCCCGCCCCGCGCCAGGTCCGGGCCAGCGCCTCAAGCTGCGCCCGGTCGGTGACCAGGATGAAGTCCCACGGCTGCCAGTTCTGCGAGGACGGCGACCGGCGGCCAGCCTCCAGGATCCGGTCCAGGTCGGCCGGGTCGACGGGCTGGTCCGTGAACGACCGGACGTTCCGCCGCGAGGTAAGTGCGTCCCATGTCTGCATACCCCGCTGAACGCCGCCGGGCCGCCGTTCATTCTCGGCTAGCCAGGCGGCCGGACCGCGGCCGTCGGGCTGATCACTCCGGCCGGGACGTCGGCCCCTGAACGGTGGACTCCGGGCTCTGGATCACGTCGGCCAGGCCGCCCGTGCGCCTGGAGGCTGCCTGCGGGCACGGCCTCCGACCGCTGCCAGTCCTCGGGACCCGACGAGGCCGCTGGCCGCCGTTCCCGTCGGGAACCTGCGACGGCCCCGCCGACGCCACAGCCGGCCGGGTGATGATATCGCACCGGCCCCACCGCCGGCGGCGGAGGATGTCCACGCACGTGCCTACTGCACGTGCGAGAGGCCGCGCTCCAGGTCGTCACCGTTCATGACCGGGGACAGCACGACCTCGGCGCCCAGCTCCTGGAACAGCGGCTCGGCGAACACCGGCACGTCGGAGGACTCCGGCAGGTCGAACACCATGAACGCGGTCCGCCGACCGTCGAACGTGGTGAAGTACATCGCCTCTGGCTTCCAGCGCTCGGCCGTCCGCTGGATGGTGGCGGGCAGCCGCCCGTCCTTGACGCTCCGGTTACCGGCCTCAACCGGCATGCTCACCCTGGCCATGACCCGCATGTTTCCCCCCGATGGCTCTGCTGACGTGCTTGCTGCCAGCAGCCATACCCGCCGGGCCGGCCGGCTACCGGATTACAGGTCGACGCTGGTGCCGGGAGCCACCCAGGTGAAGCCCGGGTCGCCGGGCCGGGCCATCATCTTGAGCACGTTGCTGACCAGGCCGATGCCCTTGTCGCTGAGGATCGCGTCGTGAATGGCGTAGCCGCCCCGGGCCGGGGAACCTCACGGGCGTAGCCGATCGCCTCGGAGATCTTCAGCCACGGGGCGCTGACCGGCAGCAGCAGCACCGGCACCGGGTCCTCCGGCACGGTGAACGAGTCGCCGGGGTGGAACACCGTGGCGTCCACCGCGAACCCGGTGTTCGCGATCACCGGGAGGCCGGGGAAGACCACCGCGTGCTCGCTGCCGTACACGTGCACGTCGAACCCGGCGGCGGTGAACGCGTCGCCGTGGGCCACCTCGTGAACCCGGCCGCCGAAGCCGGGGAACTGGGCCGTCACCGACGGGTTGGCCCACAGCTCGGTGTCCGGGCGGTCGGTCAGCGCCGCGCGGATCGCGTCGGCGTCCAGGTGGTCGGGGTGCTCGTGGCTGACCAGGATGGCGCTGGCGCCGTCCAGCGCGTCCGGCCCGGCCCACACGCCGGGATCGATGACCAGGCGCCCGCCGTCCTTGTCCAGCCGGACGCAGGCATGGCCGAGCTTGGTGAGCTGCATGCGCGCTCCTGTCGCGTAGTCGGGTCTGGCCCCCGGAAAGCCTACGGCGGCGACCCGGGGTCAGGGGGCGGGATCAGCGGGCGGCCAGGCCGCGCAGCAGCTCCTCCACCAGGCGGTGGGCGTACCGGGAGTCGCTGCCGTCCCGGGCGTGCCCGATCCGGGCCAGCACCGCGCCGGTCAGCAGGTAGACGGCGGCCTCCACGTCGGCGCCCTCGCGCAGCTCGCCGGTGGCCAGGCCGCGGCGCAGCACGGCCGCGATCATCGCCCGGCGCGGCTGCGTGACCAGCTCGTTGTACCGGGCCAGCAGCCGGGGGTACTTCAGCCCCTCGCCGTGCAGCAGCGCGAACTGGCGGGCCCGGCGCGGGTCGGTGGCCTCCTTGCAGAGCGCCTCCAGCAGGGCGGTGAGGTCGGCCCGGACCGACCGGCCCTGGGGCTGGGGCAGCGGGCTGCGCAGGGCCGCCACCGCGTCCAGCAGCAGGTCCTCCTTGCCCGGCCAGCGCCGGTAGATGGTGGCCTTGCCGACGCCGGCCCGGGCCGCGACCTGCTCGATGCCCATCGCGTCGGGCCCGCACTCGGCGAACACCTCCAGCGCCGCGTCGAGGATGGCCTGCTCGGCCTGCTCGCTGCGCGGCCGGCCCGGCCGCCGCGGCGTCCCGCTCTCGGGCGCAACCGTCTCGGGCGTGACGGTCTCGGGCGTGACAGTCTCGGGCAGACACGGTGCCGCCCGGCAGCACGGGCCCGGCTAGCCCGGTCCCGGTGGCCGGGGCGGGCCGGGGCATCGCCGCCGCCCGGGTCTCGGTCTCAGCCACGGGTTAACCCTCCTGCGCCGTCCTCGGCGGGCGGGCCGGCCAGCACCGGCTCGGGCGGGGCGCCGGGCGGCTCGGCACGGGGCGCGCGGCCCGGCATCCAGGCCAGCGTGGCGGCCGCCCCCAGCACCGCGATCACCACCGAGACCAGCGACGCGACGTGCATGGCGGCGACGAACGCGCTGTTGGCCGCGGTCAGCAGCACCGGGCCGCCGTGGCTCAGGCCCTGCGCGATGGCCTGGGTCTGGGCGATCGACTGAGTGGCCGCCAGCCGGGCCGCGCGCGGCACGGCGGTCAGGTACGGGGTCAGCCGGGACCGGTAGGCCTCGGCCACGATCGAGCCCAGCACGGCGACGCCCAGGGCCACGGCCACCTGCCGCGAGGTGTTGGTGATGGCCGAGCCGGCCCCGCCGCGGTCGCGCGGCACCACCGCCATCACGCTCTCGGTGGCGGGCGGCATGATCAGCCCCATGCCGATGCCCTGCACGCCGAACGTCACCTCCAGCAGCCAGGCCGGCGTGCTGACGCCCCACAGGTGATACCCGACCAGCGCCACCGCCACGATCAGCAGGCCGGCGGTGACCACCGCCTTGGCGCCGAGGCGGCGGACCAGCACGGCCGTGCGCGGCGCGGCCAGCAGCTGCCCGGCGGCCAGCGGGATGGTCAGCAGGCCGGCGTGCAGCGGGCTCCAGCCGCGGACGTTCTGGGTGTAGAAGCCGGTGAAGAAGAACGCCCCGGACAGCGAGAAGAAGGCCAGCATGATGGCCGCCGACGCCGACGACAGCCGGGGATCGCGGAACAGCCGCACGTCCAGCGCCGGGTGCGCGACCCGGCGCTCGTACCAGCCGAAGATGGCCAGCACCGCCAGCCCGGCGGCGATCGGGCCGAGCACGTCCGCCCGCAGCCACGAGCCGGTGTCGCCGCCCTGGATGATGCCGAAGATCAGCAGCACCAGGCCCGCGATGGACAGCAGCACGCCCAGGTAGTCGATCCGCCCCGGATCGGCGCTGCGCGACTCCGGCACCAGGGTGATGATCAGCACGATGCCGATGGCGGTGATCGGCACGTTGATCAGGAACACCGAGCCCCACCAGAAGTGATCCAGCAGCAGCCCGCCGGCGATCGGCCCGACCGCGACCGCCACGCCCACCGCCGAGGCCCAGATGCCGATGGCCCGGGGCCGCTCCCGCGGCTCGAACACCTTGGTGATGATCGACAGCGTCTGGGGCATGACCGCCGCCCCGCCCAGGCCCATCGCCGCCCGCGCCCAGATCAGCTGATCCGGGGTCTGGGCATAGGACGACACCAGCGAGGACAGGCCGAACAGGGCCATGCCGATCATCAGCATCCGGCGGCGGCCGATCCGGTCGCCAATCACGCCGAAGGTGAACAGCAGCCCGGCGAACACCAGCGTGTAGGAGTTGATGGCCCACTCGAGCTGGCTCTGGCTCGCGCCCAGGCCGGTGCGCGGCTCGGAGATCGTCTTCAGCGCGATGTTCAGGACCGTGTTGTCCAGCACGATCGCGGTCAGGCTGATGATCAGGACGCTGAGGATGACCCAGCGGCGGGCATCAGGCGCCCTGGTTTCCATGCCTGCCCTCCCGCGCCATCCGCGCTCGACGCCTTTTCAATCCCGACCCATTTAAAATACGAAACTACACCGTATCGCAAATGGCGCCCTTTGTCACGACGACGCACTGGGTGTCACCCAGGGCCTGCCGGCCGGTCCCGGCACCGCCCCGCGCGACCACTTTCGGCCGCTCCCGGGCTATGCCATGATCGGGATGTCCGGGTACGCCACAGGGGCGACTCGAGACGTCGGAGGATCCCATGCCCGACCTTCAGCCTGCTCAGGACCCAACTCAGGACCCAGCCGCGACGGTCACCGCGCGGACCGGCCCGCAGCCCGGCGAGGCGCTGTACGGCGGCAGCCAGAACCGCCGGATCACCGTCCGCGACATCGCGGCGGCCAAGGCCCGCGGCGAGCGCTGGCCCATGCTCACCGCCTACGACGCGCTGACCGCGCGGGTCTTCGACGAGGCCGGCATCCCGGTCCTGCTGGTCGGCGACTCGGCCGCGATGGTGGTGTACGGCCACGACAGCACCATCCCGGTCACGGTTGACGAGCTTGTCCCGCTCACGGCGGCGGTCGTGCGCGGTACCAGCCGCGCCCTGGTCGTGGCGGACCTGCCGTTCGGCTCCTACCAGGTATCCCCCCAGGCCGCGCTGAGCGCGGCGATCAGGTTCCTGAAGGAGTCCGGCGCCCACGCGGTGAAGCTGGAAGGCGGCAGCCGGGTCCTCCGGCAGGTCGAGGACCTGGTCGCCGCCGGCATTCCCGTGATGGCTCACCTGGGTCTCACCCCGCAGTCGGTTAACGCCCTCGGCGGCTACAAGGTTCAGGGCCGGGGCGAGGACGGCGAGCGACTGCTGCAGGACGCCAAGTCGCTGGAGGCGGCGGGCGCGTTCGCGGTGGTGCTGGAGTGCGTGCCCGCCGACCTGGCCGCCCGGGTGACCGCCAGCCTGGCCATCCCGACCATCGGCATCGGGGCCGGCCCGGACTGCGACGCCCAGGTGCTGGTCTGGCAGGACATGGCCGGCCTGTCGCCGCGCACGGCCCGGTTCGTCAAGCGCTACGCCGACCTGGCGGGCGTGCTCGGCGACGCGGCCCGGTCGTTCGCCGCCGACGTCACCTGCCGCGCGTTCCCCGACGCCGCGCACTCCTACCGGTAGCGACGGCCTGCCGGGGGCTGTGCGGCCCGCCCGCCCGGCTCCCGGCAGCGGCCGAGCCGCCACCAGGCAGGCGGCGGCCTCCGGTGGCGGGCTCGCGGGTCGGCTCGTGGGGCTGGCGTGGCGGGTGGTGCGCCGCCGGGGTCGCTGGGAGGGTGATCGGGCCGAGTGCTCCATGATCGTGACCGTTTCTACGGCTGGATTCCCGGACAAACGGTCGTGATCATGCTGTCGGGGGCGACGCCCGCGCTGGGGCGCTGGACGTCCTGCCGGGTGCGTCGCCCCGCGGGGCGGGTCCCGCCAAGAGGGCCGATGCCGAGCAAGCCGCCCTGGCCACGCCGCTCCTGGCTCCGCCGCCTGCCGCTCCGCCGCCCGCCGCTCCGCCGCCTGCCGCTCCGCCGCCCTGGCCACGCCGCCGCCCGCCCCGCCGCCTGCCGCTCCGCCGCCCTGGCCACGCCGCTCCGCCGCCCCGTCGCCCGCCCACCGGGCACCGGGGCCGCGCCGGCTCGGGTGGGCCTCTTGCTGTTATCAGCAGGGGCGCTCGGGAGGGTGCTCAGATGTCGGTGATCCGCAGGCCGGCGTGGGCCTTGTAGCGCCGGTTGACCGACACCAGGTTGGCCGTCAGCGCCTCGACCTGGCCGCAGTTGCGCAGCCGGCCCGCGTACACCCCGCGAGCGCCGGGCAGCAGGCCGGCCAGCGCCTGCACCAGGTCGGTGGCCGCGCGGTCGTCGCCCAGGACCAGGATGTCCTGGTCCACCCGCTCCACCTCCGGGTCCAGCAGCAGCACCGCCGACACGTGGTGGAACGCGCCGACCACCGTGCTGTCGGGCAGCACGGCGGCGGCCTGCTGGGCGGCGCTGCCCTCGGGCACCGGCAGCGGGTACGCGCCCCGGCCGTCGAAGCCCATCGGGTTCACGCAGTCGATGACCACCTTCCCGGCCAGCGGGCCGGCCAGCGCGGCCAGCGTGTCGCGGTGCCCCTCCCACGGCACGGCCACGATGACCACGTCGGCGGCGGCCGCCACGTCCTCATTGGCGGCCCCGGTGACCTGCGGCGGTGACCCGACGGTGGCGGCCGCCGCGGCGGCCCGGCCGGCGTCGCGCGACCCGATGATCACCTTCTGGCCGGCCATCGCCAGCCGCCGGGCCAGTCCCCGGCCCTGGTCCCCGGTCCCGCCCAGCACCCCGATGACGAGCCCGGCGACGGAGTCGCCCGTGGCTGGCCCCGCGACGGAGTCGCCGGTGGCTGGCCCCGCGACGGAGTCGCCCGTGGCTGGCTGAGCCGCATTCTGCGCGTCTGGCATGCCCCGATCCTGCCAGAGCCGGGCCCGGTCCCGGCGCCAGGCAGGCCGGTACCGCCGGACATCGGCGGGTTTCGTCACTGTCAGCCGGCCCGGAGTAGCCGAAAGATCACTATTGAGCTGCGGGCGGGCGGGCGGTGCGGCACCATTAGGGGGCATGAACGCCGACCAGGTCGCGGCCCTGCGCGTGCTCCTGGCGCCGACGGGATGGCTGGACCGGACCCGGTCCTTCGCCCGGGTCTTACGCGAGAGCGCCCGGACGCCGCAGGGACTGCTCGTGGTCGGCACTCCCGACGACGAGCCGTGGCACATGACCGCGCACCTGGCCGATGAGGCCCGCCTGGCCCGGATCCCCGGCCTGGACCCGACCCTGGTCCGCTGGGCGCCGCCGCCGGGCGCGCCGCCTCACCTGGGGATCGGGCTGGATCGCCTGGCCGCCGCCGGGCGCCGCGAGACGCTGCTGGTGGTCAGCCCGGGGGCTGTCCCGGACGCGCTGCTGGAGCGGGTCGACGACGTCCGCCGGGCCGGGGCCACGATCCTGGCCCTGGACCGGGGCGACGGCGAGCTTGACGCGCTGGCCCACGAGGCGCTGGCGGTGCCCGCCGAGGCGGCGCCGCTGTCGTTCGACGCCGCCCAGCACCTGGTGAGCGCGGCGGCGGGCGAGGCGCGGCCGGCCGGCCGGCCGGCCCGGGGGTCCGGCGCGGGCACGTTCCGCAGCCGGCTGGCCCAGCTTCTCGACACGGTCAGCGGCCCCCTTGGCGGTCCCGGCGAGTAGGCCGGGCCGGGGTTCTTCCCGAAGTTATTCACTTCTTCGTTTTTTTCGAAGTTGCCAATTTCTTCGCTTCGCCTTTTGCCGTTCTTTCCGGGCTTCCCCCGCCCGCCTGCCGCCGGCTCACTCATGCCGCTGACCTGCTGCTCTTCCTCCGGCGACAGCCGCCTTGATCACGCTTTCCGCTGGTTGCGCCCGAGGCCGGGGCACCTCATCCTGACCAGCCTCTAATCGGGCTGAGCCGGGCGAAGTAAGGTGAAGCTATTGCAGAAACACGCAAAGTCCGAGGAGTTCTGCCATGGCTGAGGCCGCTACCGACAGTGGCGTAGTATTCCGGGCTCCGGGACTGGAGTCCCTGCCGTCGGTGCCCGTGACCGAGGGTGCGCCGGGTGTGGATGTGGGGCAGCTGCTCTCCAGGGCGGAGTGGTGACGTATGACCCGGGCTACCGCAATACCGGGTCGTGCAAGTCGGAGATCACCTACATCGACGGGGACGCGGGGATCCTGCGCTACCGCGGCTACCCGATCGGCGAGCTAGCCGAGCACTCCTCCTTCCTGGAAGTCGCCTACCTGCTGGTCAACGGCGAGCTGCCGACCGCATCGGCCAGCTGGAGGGACTTCGACGCGCGGCTGCGGCGCCACACCCTCCTGAATGAGGACTTCCGGAAGCTGTTCGACGGGTTTCCGCGGGATGCGCACCCGATGCCGGTGCTGTCCTCGGCGGTGTCGGCGCTGTCGACGTTCTACCAGGAGTCGCTGGACCCGTTCAGCGACGAGCAGGTCGGCCTGTCCACGATCCGGCTGATGGCCAAGCTGCCCACCATCGCGGCCTGCGCCTACAAGAAGTCCGTCGGCCAGCCCGTTCATCTACCCCGACAACTCCCTGGGCCTGGTCGAGAACTTCCTGGCCATGATGTTCGGCCTGCCCGCCGAGCCCTACAAGGCCGACCCCGCCGTCGTCCGCGCCCTGGACCTGCTGTTCATCCTGCACGCCGACCACGAGCAGAACTGCTCCACCTCCACCGTCCGCCTCGTCGGCTCCGCCCAGGCCAACCTCTTCGCCTCGATCTCGGCCGGCATCAACGCCCTGTTCGGCCCCCTGCACGGCGGCGCCAACTCCGCCGTCATGACCATGCTCGAGGCCATCCGCGACGACGGCGCCGACGTCGCCAAGTTCGTCAACCAGGTCAAGGACCGCAAGACCGGCATCAAGCTCATGGGCTTCGGCCACGCCGTCTACCGCAACTACGACCCCCGCGCCGCCATCGTCAAGAAGGCCGCCGACGAGGTCATCGCCGCCACCGGCAACAACGACCACCTCCTCGACATCGCCACCGAGCTCGAGGCCGCCGCCCTGTCCGACGACTACTTCATCAGCCGCCAGCTCTACCCCAACGTCGACTTCTACACCGGCCTGCTCTACCGGGCCATGGGCTTCCCCACCAACATGTTCACCGTCCTGTTCGCCATCGGCCGCCTCCCCGGCTGGATCGCCCAGTGGCACGAGATGGTCAACGACCCCGACACCCGCATCGGCCGCCCCCGCCAGCTCTACACCGGCCCCGCCGAGCGCCCCTACACCCCCATCAGCCACCGCTAGAGCGGCGTCGGACGACGGGGGCAGGGCGCACCGGGGGCGGGTGCGTCACCGCACCCCGGGAGCCCGACGTATCGTGACCTATTGCCAGGAATACAGGAGGACGCCGAGATGACCGAGAGCACCGCCAGCAACGGAGCTGAGCTGCGCACCGCGAGCGGGGAGACGCTGTCCTTCCCCGAGGTCGCCGTGACCGAGGGTGCGCCGGGTGTGGATGTGGGGCAGCTGCTGTCCAAGGGCGGGGTGGTGACGTATGACCCGGGCTACCGCAATACCGGGTCGTGCAAGTCGGAGATCACCTACATCGACGGGGACGCGGGGATCCTGCGCTACCGCGGCTACCCGATCGGCGAGCTAGCCGAGCACTCCTCCTTCCTCGAGGTCGCCTACCTCCTGATCAACGGCGAGCTGCCGAGCCTCGCTCAGCTCGAGGCGTTCGACAGCCAGCTCCGCCATCACACGCTGCTGCACGAGGACCTGAAGCGGTTCTTTGACGGGTTTCCGCGGGATGCGCATCCGATGCCGGTGCTGTCCTCGGCGGTGTCGGCGCTGTCGACGTTCTACCAGGAGTCGCTGGACCCGTTCAGCGACGAGCAGGTCGGCCTGTCCACGATCCGGCTGATGGCCAAGCTGCCCACCATCGCCGCCTGCGCCTACAAGAAGTCCGTCGGCCAGCCCGTTCATCTACCCCGACAACTCCCTGGGCCTGGTCGAGAACTTCCTGGCCATGATGTTCGGCCTGCCCGCCGAGCCCTACAAGGCCGACCCCGCCGTCGTCCGCGCCCTGGACCTGCTGTTCATCCTGCACGCCGACCACGAGCAGAACTGCTCCACCTCCACCGTCCGCCTCGTCGGCTCCGCCCAGGCCAACCTGTTCGCCTCGATCTCGGCCGGCATCAACGCCCTGTTCGGCCCCCTGCACGGCGGCGCCAACTCCGCCGTCATGACCATGCTCGAGGCCATCCGCGACGACGGCGGCGACGTCGCCAAGTTCGTCGACCAGGTCAAGGACCGCAAGACCGGCATCAAGCTCATGGGCTTCGGCCACGCCGTCTACCGCAACTACGACCCCCGCGCCGCCATCGTCAAGAAGGCCGCCGACGAGGTCATCGCCGCCACCGGCAACAACGACCACCTCCTCGACATCGCCACTCGAGCTCGAGGCCGCCGCCCTTCCAGACGACTACTTCATCAGCCGCAAGCTCTACCCCAACGTCGACTTCTACACCGGCCTGCTCTACCGCGCCATGGGCTTCCCCACCAACATGTTCACCGTCCTGTTCGCCATCGGCCGCCTCCCCGGCTGGATCGCCCAGTGGCACGAGATGGTCAACGACCCCGACACCAAGATCGGCCGCCCCCGCCAGCTCTACACCGGCCCCGCCGAGCGCCCCTACATCCCCATCAGCCACCGCTAGCCGACGCCAGCCCCGCCCCGGCCCGGCTCCCGCATGGCCCCGCGCGTCTCGGCGCACCGGGGCGGCGCGGAGCACGCCCGCCCGGCGACGTACGAGGCCTACGAGGACGCGGTCACCACGCGGCGCCGAGTACGCCGAGTTCGACATCCGGCGGACCCGCGACGGCGCCCTGGTGGCCTACCACGACACGGCCGCCGGGCGCCGGGCCGGCCGGGCCGCGCTGGCCAGCCTGGACTACGCCGGGCTGTGCGCGGCGGCCGGCTACCGGGTGCCGCTGGCCGGCGACGTGATGGCGCTGCTGGCCAGCCATGGCCTGGCGGGCCACCTGGACCTGAAGGAGACCGGCTACGAGGCCGAGGTCATCGGCGCTGGCGCTCGCGGCGTTCGGCGACCGGGAAAGCTTTGTCGTCGACGACACTGGAAGATGCGTCGGTGGCGGCGATTAAGACAGCGTTTCCCCAGGTGATTGCCGCCTTGTCGCTCGGGCGGGACCTGCGCGAGGTGCCGCTGCCCGCGTGGCCGGGGATCCGGGCCAGCGAGCTGGCCCCGCTGGCGCGGGTCCGCCGCTGCGGCGCGGACTGGGTGGCGGTCAACTACCAGCTGGCCCGGCTCGGGGTCATCCGCGCCTGCCACCGGGCCGGCGTCGGCGTGATGGTGTGGACGGTCGACGGCGACGCGCACCTGGATGAGTTCCTGGGCGACGGCCGGGTCGACGTGCTGATCACCAACCGGCCGCGGTTCGCCGTCGCGCGGCGCGCGGCGCTGGGCCGGAGCCTCAGGAGTCCAGGCTGAGCACCATCGTCGGGGTCTGGATCACGTGGTCGTCGCGCAGCGGCCGGACCGCCGTGCCGATGGCGAAGAACTCGGTGGTGTGCGAGCCCCAGGTGTGGCTGTGCTGGCGGAGCTGGACGCCCACGATGCCCTCGGCGTGCAGTTCCTCGGCCTCGGCCTGCATCCGGGCCATGGCCAGCTCGCGGGCGTCGTACAGGGCCTGGGTGAACTGCTCGATCTCGACGTTGCGCCCGATGTTGCCCATCTTGGCGCCCAGCCGCTGGTGGGCGATGTGGTAGACGCAGGTGCCCATCGTCATGCCGAGCGGCGCGTAGCCGGCCCGGATCAGCGTCCAGAAGTCCTGGCCGGACAGGTCCGAGGTGAACGGCAGGCCCTTGTTGTTGCGCCAGTTCGTGACGCCGCCGCCGCCCGCGCCCGGCTCGGCCTTGACCGCGGTGCCGATCGCGATGAACTCGGCGATGTCGGCGCCGAACTCCTTGAGCTCCACGTCCAGCCGGACGCCGACCACCCCGTCGGCGCCGAGCGCCTGGGCCTCGGCCTCCATCCGGGTCATGGCCAGCTCCCGGGCGTGGTACATGGCCTGGGACAGCACGTCGAGTTCCTGGCTCTTGCCCCACCGGGCCACCTGCAGGCCCACGTGGTAGATCGAGCTGCCCAGGACCAGCCCGAGCGGCCGGAACCCGACCTCCCGGACCAGCAGGAACTCGTTGACCGACAGGTCCGAGGTGAAGATGCCGCCCGGCTGGCCCGGCCGCAGCTCGGACAGCCGCTGGATGGCGTCCTGCGGGACGCCGGACACGTCAACTGCGCGCCGGCGGCCACATCGCGCTGCTGGTCGGTCATCTCGCTCCCTTGGTCATGGTCACAGCCGGACCCGCGCCGCCTGGCGGCGCTGCGGGTCCAGCGACATGATCGCCAGCGGCGGGGCCGGCGGCCGGTCGCGCTGGGCGAACCTGGCGATCGACGTCCCGATGATGGTCGCCTCGACGATGTGGTCGCGGCGGCCCTCCTGCATCGGGCATTCCCGCTCGCGGACCCGCATGGTCATCTCCTGGACGACCACCCCGGCCGCGCCGTGCCGGGCCACGTCCCGCTCCAGCTGGCTGCGGGCGTCGTGGCGGGTCTGGTTGACCAGGTCGGTGTAGCCGTGCACCTCGGAGTTGCCGCTGCCCCAGCGGGTCTGGGTGACGGTCAGCCAGTCGTCGTGGCGGGACCCGATCGAGATGCCCAGCACCAGCCCGGCCGGCACCCAGCCGGCCAGGATCAGCTTGGCGAAGCCCTGCCCGGTCAGCGCGGAGGTGAACGGCCGTGCGCAGCGGCCGGCCGCCCGGCGCGCGGATCGCCGTCCCGATGGCCTTGAACTCCAGCCCGCCGGCCGGGAACGCGCCGATCGTCAGCCGGACCCCGACCACGCCGTGGCCGCCCAGCTCGCTGGCACTCCTCCTCCATCCGGCCCAGCGCCTTGCGGCGGGCCTCGTAGAGGGTGGCCACCATCGGCCCGAACGCGCTGTCAGGACGCCCCGCCGCTCGACACCGAGGTGACGCCGCGGGTCGGGCGTCACGAAGCCGCCGTAGCCCGGCCCACGCCGCCCGGGCAGGCGTAGCCGCCGGTGTAGCCGATGTTGTAGACGGCCGCGCCCAGCACCTGGCCGACCGGCTCGAAGCCCGTGCTCTTGATGGCCGCGAACTCGTCCGCGCTGAGCGAGGAGCCCCAGGTGCCGCTGCCCCGGATCTCGGCCATCCGGGCCTCGGCCGCCTCCGGCAGATCGTCGCGCTCCTGCCCCGTCACCGCACGCCCCTTCCGCGCGCGCTATCGCCCTCGCCCCTCACGATACCGGCACACGCACGGGGCCGCGCCCGGCCGTCAGCGGTCCTGGGCGTCCCATTCCTTGTTGCGCTCCTCGACCTTCTCCAGCGCGCGGGCCGCCGCCTCCCGGCTGGGATACGGGCCCGAGCCGGTCCTTGCCGGGGCAGCCGTCGTCGGGCTCCACGGTGTTGTGCCGGAGGCAAAACCACCACTGCTGCTCATCTGCCATGCCTACTAGACTCCCAGATCATGGCGACCATGCTCCAGCCCGGCCGGATTTCCCCCACCCGCGCGGTCCCGGCCAGCATCACCGCGCCCCGAGTACGTCGGCCGGAGCTACCCGCGGACCGGCGAGCCGGAGGTCAAGGACGCGCGCCACCATCGAGCGGATGCGGGTGGCCAGCCGGATCGCCGCCCAGGCCCTGGCCGAGGTCGGCGCGGCACGTCGCGCCCGGCGTCACCACCGACGAGCTGGACCGGGTCGGCCACGAGTTCCTCATCGCCCACGGCGCCTATCCCTCGCACCCTCGGCTACCGCGGCTACCCCAAGTCGCTGTGCACCTCGCTGAACGAGGTCATCTGCCACGGCATCCCCGATGACACGGTGATCGCCGACGGGGACATCGTCAACATCGACATCACCGCCTACATCGGCGGCGTGCACGGCGACACCAACGCCACGTTCCTGGCCGGGCGACGTCGACGAGGAATCCCGCGCTGCTGGTCGAGCGCACCCGCGAGGCGATGATGCGCGGCATCCGCGCGGTGGCGCCGGGCCGGCCGCTGAACGTCATCGGCCGGGTCATCGAGTCCTACGCCCGCCGGTTCGGCTACGGCGTGGTCCGCGACTTCACCGGGCACGGCATCGGCACCACGTTCCACTCCGGGCTGGTCGTGCCGCACTTCGACGACCCGGACGGCGACGCTGCCGATCGAGCCGGGGATGACGTTCACCATCGAGCCGATGCTGACCCTGGGCACCATCGACTACGAGGTCTGGCCGGACGGCTGGACGGTGCTGACCGCCGACCGCAGGCGGACGGCCCAGTTCGAGCACACGCTGCTGGTGACCGCCGACGGCGCCGAGATCCTGACCCTGCCCTAGGTGTCGTCGCCGTCCTCGGGCGGCGGCGCCCGTCCGGGGTGACCCGCGCGGACGGGGCGACGAACGTGCCGCGGCCCTGCCGGGTGATGATCAGGCCGCGCTCGCGCAGCACCTTCATCGACTGCCGGACGGTCTGGTAGGCGACGTCGTACTCGCTGGCCAGGTCCCGCTCGGCGGGCAGCCGGATGGTGAACTCGCCCGTGGCGATGCGGGCCTGGATGGCATCGGCCACCTGGATGTAGGCGTAGTCGCCGTCCAGCTTGTCAATCTTCGCCACAAGATCAACGTAGACCGCCGTCTAGCTGCGCAAACCATCAGCTAGCACCTAGAGCTCTGGGTGCTATGAGTGCTCTGATGCGCGCCGGGCCGACCCGCGCGGGGGACTGGATTGCCGGGCGGGGCGAGGTGAGCCATTTAGGATCTGTTCACCTCGGATCAATGTCCATGGATATCGCTCATGTGCAGACGCCAGCCGGGTCCCCTGATCATGCGCCCGATGGCCCGTGTCGATGCGGAGAACGGAACGTCAGCGTGCGCTTGCCTTGCGTGACTAGCGTGGCCCGCCAGGCGGGTGCGTGATGGCGGCCGACGACGGCCGGCGTGGCGGCGCCGACACCACTCAGCCGCTGGCCCGCCCGGCCGGACTCGACGGCACCGGCCCGGCCGCCGGGGCGGCTGAGCACCCGGCGGAGCGCCACGGCCATCCCGGCCGCCCGTCTCCCCCGCTACCCGCTCCCCGAGCACCCGCCGGCCCAGTCCCCGGCGGCCCAGTCCCCGCCGGCCCAGCACCCGCCGGCCCAGTCCCCGCCGGCCCAGTCCGCGGCGACTCAGCGCGGCGGGCTCTCGGTCCCGGCCGCGCGCCAGCCGGACGGCATGCGCGCCGTCACGGCGGCCGGCGCGGAGGCGCCCGCCGGGCGGCCCGGAGCGCAGCCGCCGGCGGGGCAGGCCCGCCGGGCCGGGGTCGCGCCCGTGACGTGGTGGCGGACCGCGCTGCGGTGGCTGGTGGTGCTGGCGCCGGGGATAGCGGAGCTTGGCATCGGCGGGTTCCGGATCGGCCGGGCGTCGCTGTGGCGGGATGAGGGCTACACCCGGGAGGTGGCGCAGCGGTCGGTGGCGCAGATCGCGGACCTGCTGCGGCACCAGGACGCGGTGCACGGCGCCTATTACCTGGGCGTGCACCTGGTGATCGACGTGGCGGGGGCGTCGGCGACGACGCTGCGGGTGCCGTCGCTGATCGCCGCCAGCCTGGCGGCGATGGTGACGGCGGCGCTGGGCCGCCGGCTGGCCGGGGCGGCGGGCCTGCCGGCGCCGGCCGCGACCGGGCTGCTGGCCGGCCTGCTGCTGGCCGGGCTGCCGCTGACGACGTGGTACGCGCAGGATGCCCGGCCGTACGCGGCCGCGACGCTGCTGGCGGTGGTGACCAGCTACCTGCTGGCCCGCGCCGTGACCGAGGACCGGGGGCGCTGGTGGTGGGCCGGGTACGCGGCGGCGGCGTGGCTGCTGGGGCTGCTCAACCTGGTCGCGCTGCTGCTGCTGGCCGGGCACGGGATCACCCTGCTGGTCATCCGCCGGCGGGCTGGCGGCGGTGCCGCGGCGCCCTGGCTGCGGGCCGCGACGCGGCGCTGGATGGCGGCGGCGGCCGCCGCCGGGATCGGGCTGAGCCCGCTGGCGGTGTTCGCGGCCCGGCAGAACACGCAGCTCAACTGGGTGCCGCGGCCCACCCTGGACCTGGCCGGCGCGCTGGTTACCGACCTGGCCGGGACCAGGGACCTGGTTCCGCTGGCACTGGCGCTGGCCCTGGCCGGGGTGGCGGCCGACATGGGCCGGCGGCACCGGGCCGTCTGCCCGCCCGCGGTGCTGACCGTGCCGTGGCTGGTGCTGCCGCCGGTGCTCCTGCTGACGGTGTCGGTCGCGCACCCCGTGTACGACGAGCGGTACGTGGTGTTCTGCACCCCGGCGGCGGCGCTGCTGATGGCGGGCGGCCTGGTCTGGCTGGCCGGGCTGCTGCGGATGACCCCGGCCGGGCGGGACCGGCCGGGGGTCGCGCTGGTGCCTGCCCTGGCCATCCTGGCGGTGATCGCCGCCGCGCTGGTCGCGCCCCAGCAGCACGCCCGGACGACGGCGGCGCGGCTGGATGACCTGCGCCGGGTCTCGGCCATCGTGGCGGCGGGCGAGCGGCCCGGCGACGCGGTGATCTTCATGCCGTGGAACACCCGGGTCGCCAGCCTGGCCTACCCGGACCCGTTCCGGCGGCTGCGGGACATCGGGCTGCTCCGCTCCCCCGTCGCGTCGGCCACGCTCACCGGCATCCCGGTGTCCCCGGCCCTGATGGCCCGGCGACTGGCCGGGGTCCGCCGGGTCTGGCTGGTCCGCTGGCACCTGCCACTGCCCGCGCCGCCGTCCCCGCTAGTCCGCGAGGAACTGGCCCTGCTGGGCCGGCTCCGCCTGATCCGCACCTGGACCGTCGGGTCCGTCGTGCTCAGCCTCTACGCGACGGGCTAGGGCGTGCGCCGCCATGATCGCGACCGTGTTTACGTTAACATGCCCGGAAAAACGGTCACGATCATGGGCGCTGCGCGTCGAGCCCGGCTTGGGGGCGGGGGCTGGGCGGAGCCGGGGGCTGGGCGGAGCCGGGGGCTGGGCGGAGCCGGGGGCTGGGCGGAGCCGGGGGCTAGGCGGAGCCGGGACCGGCGGCGATGCGGCGGCGGAGGGTGTCTGGCCAGGCGGGCTCGTCGGGGCGGGCGGACTCCAGCCACCAGGTGGCGCCGGCCTTCGCGTAGGGGCGGGCGAGGTCGGGGACGGCGGCCGGGTCGGGGGCGAGGTCGGCCCAGACGACCAGGTCGGCGGCCGGGCCGAGGCGGGCGCGGAGGGCGGCGAAGTCGTCCGGGGCGGGCTGGGTGAGGCGGCTGCCGGTGTAGCGGATCGGGACCATGCCGTCCCAGCGGGAGGCGCGCTCGATGGGACGGGCGGCGGGCAGGATGCCGCCGACCCAGACGGGGATGCGGGGGCGCTGGACGGGACGGGGGCGGAACCGGACCCGGTCGACGGTGTAGTGCCGCCCGGAGTAGGAGAACGGCTCGCCGGTCCACAGGCCGTCGAGGATGGCCAGGCCCTCGTCCAGCAGTTCGGCGCGCTCGCGGTCAGCCGAAGGCTCGTGGAAGATGCCGAAGTCCCCGTAGGCGGGCGAGCCGAGGCCCACGCCCAGGATCAGGCGGCCGCCGCTGAGCACGTCGAGGGTGGCGGTCTGGCGGGCTAGCTGCCAGGGGCGCCGCCGGGACACCGGGGTGATCATGGTGCCGAGCCTGATCCGGGACGTCCGGGTGGCGATGGCGGCCAGGACCTGCCACGGGTCGGCGATCGGCGGCCCGTCGCCGGTGTCGGTGAACACGATGTGGTCCCACAGGAAGAACCCGTCGAACCCGGCCCGCTCGGCGTCCGCGCCCAGCTCGATGAGCTCGGCCGGGTCCTCGGCGAAGTTCGGCACCGAGATCCCGCGCCGCATCTTCTTGCTGTTATCACCCATCACGCCTCTTGCTGTTATCGCGGGTCGCGGTGCTGCGGGCGCGGGCGCCGGGCCCGGCTCAGCTGGCCCGGCGCCGCTGGCCCGGCTGAGCTGACCCGGCTGAGCTGGCCCGGCTCAGCTGGCCCGGCTCACGGCGGACAGGCCGTGGCGCTGGGCCAGGATGGCCTTGAGGGCGGGCGGGCCGCCGGCCCGGCCGGCCAGGTGGACGTCGGCCAGCTCGCGCTGGGCCTTGCCGTCGCCGGCGAACGCCTCGACGCACAGTTCCGGCTCGACGTTGGCGGCGGCCAGGATGGCGCCCGCGGCGCCGGACAGGCCGGCCAGGGTCAGCAGCGCGGACGACCCGGTGTAGGTGGCGCCGGCGTAGCGGGTGAGTTCCTCCAGCATCCGGTTCGGGTCGCCGGAGGAGTCCTTCTGGCCGATGACCGGCAGCCGGCTCAGCGCCTCGACCGGGACGCCGGGGGCGGACACCTTGGGAAAGTGATAGGCCAGCACGGGGCGGCCGGACGCGGCGGCGGCCACGGCGGCGTAGTAGCCGTCCAGGTCGGCGCTGCCCGGCGGCGGCCAGGCCAGGATGGCGTCGGCGCCCGCCGCGATGGCGGCCTCGGTCAGCGCGGCGGCCGCCTCCGGGGTCGCGGCGCCGGTCCCGGCGACCACCGGCGCGGTGACGGCGGCCCGCACGGCGGCGATGACGCTGGCCCGCTCGGCGTCGCTCAGCGTGGCCGGCTCGCCGGTGGTGCCGCACGCCAGGATGGCCTGCATGCCGCGTCGCTCCAGGTCAGCGGCCAGGCTCGCGGTCGCGGCGGCGTCCACGCCGCCGTCCGCCGCCAGCAGGGTGAGCAGGGCCACCCCGACGCCCGTGAACAACTCCATCGCCGCGCTCCGTCCGCTCTGCCTCCCGCCCGCCTGCCTGGCCGGGCGGGAACAGACTAGCTCATCATTTAGTTGCTACATAACAACTAACGGCATACCGTGAGGTAGAGCCCCCGCGCGTGACTCCCCCGGCGGGACCTGACCGCAACCCGGAAGGACTTCTGTGAACGCCGCCATGACGGCCGTGTCCCGGCGAGCCGGCCAGGCGCCCGGCCCGCGTTACAAGTGGATCGCCTTGTCTAATACGACACTCGGCGTCCTGATGGCGACGATCAACGCGTCGATCCTGCTGATCGCCCTGCCGGACATCTTCCGCGGCATCGGGGTCAACCCGCTCCAGCCGTCCAGCACCGGCCTGCTGCTGTGGCTGCTGATGGGCTACCTGGTGGTCACGGCGGTGCTGGTGGTCAGCTTCGGGCGGCTGGGCGACATGTTCGGCCGGGTCCGCATGTACAACCTGGGGTTCGCGGTGTTCGCGGTGTTCTCGGTGCTGCTGTCGGTGACCTGGATGCACGGCACCGCCGCGGCCTGGTGGCTGATCGGCATGCGGATCGCCCAGGGCGTCGGCGGCGCCATGCTGCTGGCCAACTCCAGCGCGATCCTGACCGACGCCTTCCCGGCGCAGCAGCGCGGCCTGGCCCTGGGCCTGAACCAGGTGGCCGGCATCGCCGGGTCGTTCATCGGCCTGGTGCTGGGCGGGCTGCTCGGGCCGGAAAGCTGGCGGCTGGTGTTCCTGGTCTCGGTGCCGTTCGGCGTGCTGGGCACGATCTGGTCCTACCGGAAGCTGCTGGAGCTTGGCGTCCGCAAGGCGGCCCGGCTGGACTGGTGGGGCAACGTCACGTTCGGGGCCGGCCTGATCAGCGCCCTGGCCGGCATCACCTACGGCATCCAGCCCTACGGCGGCCATGTCATGGGCTGGACCAGCCCGCTGGTCATCACGCTGATCGGCGGCGGGCTGGTCCTGCTGGCGGCGTTCGCGGTGCTGGAGACCCGGGTCGACGAGCCGATGTTCCGGCTCAGCCTGTTCCGGATCCGGCCGTTCACCGCCGGGAACGCGGCCAGCCTGCTGGCCGGGCTGGGCCGGGGCGGCCTCATGTTCATCCTGATCATCTGGCTGCAGGGCATCTACCTGCCGATCCACGGTTACGGCTTCAGCCAGACCCCGCTGTGGGCGGGCATCGCCATGCTGCCGATGACGGCCGGGTTCCTGATCGCCGGGCCGCTGTCGGGCTGGCTGTCCGACCGGTTCGGCGCCCGGCCGTTCGCCACCGGCGGGATGCTGGTGGCGGCGGCCTCGTTCCTGCTGCTGGAGCGGCTGCCGGTGAACTTCGCCTACGGGGAGTTCGCCGTGATCCTGCTGATCAACGGCATCGGCATGGGGCTGTTCGCGGCGCCCAACCGGGCCGCCATCATGAACAGCCTGCCGCCCGCCCAGCGGGGCGTGGGGGCCGGCATGAGCGCCACGTTCCAGAACTCGGCCATGGTCCTGTCGATCGGCATCTTCTTCTCGCTGATCATCCTGGGCCTGGCCGGGTCGCTGCCGCAGGCGCTGACCCACGGCCTGGTGGCCCAGGGCGTGCCGCGGGCCGACGCGGCCCGGGTCGCCGGGCTGCCGCCGGTGTCGGTCCTGTTCGCCGCGCTGCTCGGCTACAACCCGGTGCAGACGCTGCTGGGCCACGCGCTGACCCGGCTGCCGGCCAGCCACGCCGCCTACCTGACCGGGCACCAGTTCTTCCCGTCGCTGATCTCGGCGCCGTTCGAGCACGGCCTGGCCATCGCCTTCGACTTCGCCATCGCGGCCTGCCTGGTCGCCGCCCTGGCCTCGCTGCTGCGCGGCAGGCGCTACGTGCACGGGGCGGAGGCGGAGGAGGCAGCGGAGGTCAGGCCGGAGCGCGCGGCCGCGGCCGGTAACCGGGCGGCGGTCCCGGCCGGCCGCGCCCCGGGGGGCTAGGAGACGGCTGAGTCCGCCGCCGGGGCGGGCCGGGCCGGCGCTGCGCGGGCGGGGGCCGGGCGGACAGGGCGGACCGGGACCGGGCGGGGCCGGGCCGGCTCGCGGGCGGCCGGACCCGGCGGGATCGCTACCCCGGGCCCGGACCTGGTCCTGGCGGCGGCCTCGCCCTCGGCCAGCCGGCGGCCCGGCAGCCAGGCCAGCCACCGGGGCAGGTACCAGGCCCGCTCGCCCAGCACGGCCAGGGCGGCGGGCAGGATCACGCCGCGGACCACGGTGGCGTCGATCAGCACCGCGGCGGCCAGGCCCGACGCCGAGCATCTTGACGTCGATGCCGGACAGGGTGGCGAAGATCGAGAACACCGCCACCATGATCACCGCCGCGCTGGTCACCACCCCGGCGGTGCGGCCGATGCCGCACACCACCGCGTCGGCAGCGGTCATCCCGCCCGCCCATAGCTCCCGGATCCGGCTGAGGATGAACACGTGGTAGTCCATGCTCAGCCCGAACAGCAGCACGAAGGAGAACAGCGGGACCCACGGGATGATCGCCCCGAACGAGGTGAAGCCCAGCAGGCCCTGCAGGTGGCCGTCCTGGAAGATCAGCGTGACCAGGCCGTAGGCGGCGGCCACCGACAGCAGGTTCAGGCCGATCGACACCAGCGGGATGGCCAGCGACCGGAACGCGGCCAGCAGGACGAGCAGGGCCAGGCCCGCCACCACCGCGAACACCAGCGGGGTGCGGGAGTGCAGGGCCGAGTCGAGGTCGTAGGTGTCGGCGGTGGCGCCGGTCACCCCGTAGCTGACCCCGGCGCGCGGCCGATGGTGGCGGGCAGCGCTCGTGTCCTGCAGCGTCCGCAGCGCGGACACCGACTGCCTGGTCCGACCCGTTGCCGGCCAGCGGCACCTGAGATGACCAGGCCGCGGCCGCCGTCGACCGGCGGCGGCGGTGACCGGGCCGCGGACCGGGCCGGCGGCGGTGGCCCGGGCGGCCAGCGCGGCGACCTCCCGGCTCAGGGCCGGGTCGCCGCGGGTGCGGGGCGGTCACGACCACCTCGGCCGGGGCGGGCAGGCCGGGGAACTGCTGCTCGATCTGGGCCAGGGTGCGCACCACCGGCAGGCTGGCGGGCAGGTCGACGGCCGGGGAGCCGAACCGCATGCCGAGCGCGGGGGCGCCCAGCGCGAGCAGCACGGCCACGCCCAGCCCGCCCCAGATGAGGGGCCGGGCGGTCGACCCGGCGGGCCAGCCCGGCCCAGGCCCGGGAGGACCGGGCGCAGGTACGGTGGCGGCCGAGCCACGGCAGCGCGCCCCGTTCGGCGTGGCGGCCGAGCCAGGACAGCAGCCCGGGCAGGAACGTCAGCGAGCCCAGCACCGTCACGCCGACGACCATGATGGTCCCGGCCGAGATCCCGGTGAAGATGTTGACCCCGGACAGGAACAGCCCGGCCAGCGAGATCATGACGGTGACCCCGGAGATCACGATGGCCCGGCCCGAGGTGGCGGCGGCGATTCGCAGGGCGGCCCGGCGGGAGTGCCCGGCGGCCCGTTCCTCGCGCTCGCGGCGCAGGTAGAACAGCGAGTAGTCGACGCCGACGGCCATCCCGATGACCAGCACGATCTCGGAGGTTCCGGAGTTGACCGGCAGCCACTGGGCCGGGATGGCCAGCAGCGAGATGGCCGCCACCACGCCGGTCCCGGCCAGCAGCACCGGGATGCCGGCCGCGATCAGCGCGCCGAACACGCCGAGCAGCAGGATCAGGGTCAGCGGGATCGAGGTGTCCTTGGCCTTGGTGAAGTCGTGGCCGAGGACGGCCCCGGCGGCCCGGTCGGTGCTGGCCGCCCCGGCCTCGGCGACGGTCAGCCGGGGGTAGGCGGCCTGGACCCGGGCCACGGCGGCGAGGTCGGCGGTGACGGTGGTGTCGGCCCGGCCGGGCGGCCCGGCCACCTGGAACGTGACCAGGGCGGCGCCGGCCGCCGGCGGCCAGCGCCGGCGCGCTGACGTGGCTGGCGGCGCCCGGCCGGGCGGCCAGCGCCGGCGGCCACGGCCCGGCCGGCCCGCTCGACGCGAGCCGGGCTCCCGGTCCCGGCATGGGCGCCGGGCCGGGCCGAGATCAGCACGCTCTCGCCCGGCGGGGTGACGACGTGCAGGCTGGTCAGCATCCGCTCGGCCTGGCCGGCCGAGCCGGGATCGTACTGCTGGACGCTGGGCGCGGTCAGGAACTGCCCGCCGATGAAGGCGATGGCCACGAAGGCCAGCCAGCCCAGCACGGCGGCCTTCCGGTGCCGGACGCTCCAGCACCCGACCCGCTCGATCCACGACGCCCGCTCCCCCGGCTCCCGGCCGTCACCCCCGTGGTGATCAGGCCCGTGGTGATCAGGGTGATCAGCCCCGTGGTGATCGGTGCCGTGATCCGGGGAGCCGGTCGGGGGGGCGGTGAGCACGGGAACGCCAGGCACGGTGTCGCCAGGCACGTGTCGCCAGGCACGGTGCGGGGAGCGAGCGCATCGACGGGAGGCGGGCTCTCTATGCGGGGGGCATGAGCGCTCCACCGAACGGGGGTCCGGGCCGGGGGGCGGCTGATGGCGGAACGAGCCAGCCTCCCGGGGAGTTCCGGACATACCGCGGAGTTTTTTCAGATGTCTGGATTGACGAGGGCGTGCGGCGGGATCGGGCCGGGGCGGGCCAGCACGGCCCGGGCATCGGCCAGCGGGTCAGCCGGCGCCCGGAGCAGGCCGCGGGTCACGGCGGCGTGCAGCCGGGCGGTGGCCACGACCACATAGTTGAACAGCAGGAACAGCACCAGGCACACCGCCGCCGCGATCCAGGCCTGGTGCGGGGTGGTGATGTACCAGCCCCAGTGATGAGCGCTGTCCGGGCCGTTGGCGAAGTAGCCCAGCTGGACGCCGTGCACCACCGGGCCGCCGCCGAGCGTGCTGTGCGGGAACCGGTACCAGGCCGGCAGGAAGACGAGGCCCAGCAGGCTCAGCCAGGCAGTCAGCACGGTGAGGTCGAGGGCGAACAGCGGCGCCCACAGAGCGACCACCAGGGCCAGGTCCCGCCAGGTGGCGGGATCCGACCAGCGGGTCCGGGCCTGGGCCAGCAGGCCCTGCCCGGTGACCGGCCGGTACTGCTCGCGGACCGGCTCGCCGGTCACCTGGCCGACCCGGGCGCGCTCGACGCTGGCGCAGCCCCGCAGCACCCCGGCCGCGGCGGTCAGCAGCGGGATGCCGAAGATGAACACCGCGGTCACCAGGGCCACCACGACCGCGGTGAACCCGGCCGCGAACAGCAGCCAGCCGGTTACGAAAACATAGGCGGCCAGGAACCCGGCGCTGCGCCACAGGCTGCCCGAGACGGCCAGCCGGAGCGGGTCGAGGCGCAGGGTCAGCCGCGCCCGGCCGGCGGTGCTCACCCCACCTCCCGCATCAGCTTCTCCACCGACCGGACGCTCTCGGTCAGCTGCTGCAGCTGGGATCGCAGCTCGGCCTGGTTGGCCACGGCCTCCTCGGCCAGCTTGCGGTAGTGGGCCATGGCCACCGCGTCGGCACGGTGCGCCTGCAGCCGGAAATAGGACCAGACCATCGCGGCGGCCGACGCGGCGATGGCGACGGGGATGCCCAGGGCGATGGAGATCTGCGTCCAGTTCGTCGCCGAGGTCGCCAGGACATGAGACGCCAAGATATGAGACACCAGGAGATGAGGGGTCATGATGCACTCGCTTCCGTTATTCGCGCGCCGCCCGGCGCGTCCTTCGTGGCCACAGTCGCCGACCTGACGGGCCCGTCACTGGTCCGTCCCATCGGGGGCACCGAGGCCGGCGCGGACCGCCTCGGTGATGGTCTCGGCGGTGAGCCGCACGTCGAACGGGGCCAGCTCGAAGTACTTCATCGCCTTGCCGTCCGCCGACAGCTCGAGCTGCCCGGTCACCAGGCCGGCCTTCTCCAGCCGGTCCAGGTGCATGTACAGCAGCGGCCGGGACATGCCCAGCCGCCGGGCCAGCTCGCTGACGTGCACCCGGCCGCCGGCCAGCTCGGCCACCACCCGCATCCGCTGCGGGTGCGCCACCGCCGTGAGGACGGCCAGCAGATCCCCGTCACTGGTCAAGCCCGGCTCCTAGCCCGTCGGCCGGGCCGCGCCGCCCGGTCACTTTCACCTGTCAGGAATAACTTACACGTGACGGGCCAGGCGGTCAACGCGGAGGGCAGCCCGGCGTACGGGCGCGGGAGTCCGCCGCCTGGCCCCGGGGATACAGGCCCCAAGCAGGGGATGATGGACCGCATGGGCGAGCTGATCGTGCTGCGGCACGGCGAGACCGAGTGGAGCCGGTCCGGCCGGCATACCGGGCGCACCGACATCCCGCTGACCGCGCGGGGTGAGCAGGCCGCCGCCGCGCTGGCGCCGGCGCTGGCCCGGCGCGACATCGTCGCCGTGTTCACCAGCCCGGCGGGCCGGGCGGTGCGCACCGCCGAGCTGGCCGGGCTGGTCCGGCCGGATGCCCCGTGGCCCGCCAAGGTCGACCCCGACCTGCAGGAATGGGACTACGGCGGGTACGAGGGCCGGACCACCGCGCAGATCCAGGAGGACCGGCCGGGCTGGTACCTGTGGCGGGACGGGGTCATCCCCGGTGCCGCGGCGCACCCCGGCGAGTCGGCGGCGCAGGTGGGCGAGCGGGTGGACGCGGTGCTGGCCCGCAGCGCGCCGCTGCTGGCGTCGGGCGACGTGGCGCTGGTCGCGCACGGCCACTCCCTGCGCATCCTGACCGCCCGCTGGCTGGACCTCGACTCCGGCAGCGGCCGGCTGTTCCGGCTGGACACCGGCACGATCAGCACGCTCGGCACCGAGCACGACCGGCCGGTGATCACGTCCTGGAACGTCCCGCCCGGCTAGCGGATCAGGCTCGCCGTGATCAGGCCGCGGGCCGGTCGGGCCGGGGCAGGCCCAGGCGCCGGCCCCGCGCGGCCACCGCGGCGGGCAGCCGGAGCGGCAGGTAGAGCACCTGGCGCGGGATCCGCGAGGTCGACTCCCAGGCGGCCCGCAGCGCGACGGTGGCGGCCAGGTCGGTGACCGGGCTGGCCGGGGCGCCGTACATCCGCCGCGCCCAGCGGGGCAGGCTGGCCAGGGCCAGCGTGTTGACCGACGGCAGGGCCAGGTACAGGGCCGCCACCTCCAGCGGCAAGCGCCGGCGTGAAGGACCGGCGCAGCGCCTGGCGGGCCTCCGGGGTGGCGTGCAGCCGGGGCCGGACCTGCTCATAGTAGGCATCCAGGTCGGCCATGCTGGCCGGGACGAGCCCGGCGTCCAGGCCGATGATCTCGGCGCTGCGGACCTGCTCGGCCACGAACGGGTCCAGGTCGGCGGCGCTGACCGGCATGCCGCAGCGGCGGGCCACGTCGGCGTAGGACGCGATCTCCCCGCAGTGCACCCACAGCAGCAGGTCGGGCTGGTCCAGCCGGAATACCCGGCCGTCCGGCGCCACGCCGGTCAGCGCGGAGTGCACCTTGCGGATCCGCCGGGCGGCCCGCTCGACCTCGGGCATGGTGCCGAACGTCCGGACGCGGACGAACTCGGTGGTCCGGGCGAACCGCCCCCACGCCTGGCCGCGGTCGGCCAGGGCGGTGTTCTGCCAGGTGCCCAGCATCACGTCCGGGTGCAGGGCCTGCAGGTACAGCGCCCGCATGCCCGCGATGAGCAGCACCGGGTCGTCCATGATCCGCCAGGTCACCGAGCCGGGGCCGAACAGGCCGCGGTCCGCGGCTCCGGTCTGCGATGTCATGCCGGCCTCCCGACTACTCCGGGCGCGTCTCGTCCTGCACCCAGCTTAGATACGCCGCGGTGCCGGCCACGATGGGCGTCGCCACGATCTCCGGCTCGTCGTAGCTGTGCCGCTCGGCCAGGAAGTCGGCCAGCTCGTCGAACCGGTCGGCGGGCAGCTTGAGCAGGATCAGCCATTCCTCGGAGCGCTCGATGCCGTCTTCCCACCAGTAGGTGCTGGCGATCGGGCCGGACACCTGCGCGCAGGCCGCCAGCCGCGCGGCGACCGCCGCGTGGCCCAGCTCAATCGCCTCGGCCCGCGAGTCGGTCGTCGTCTGTACCTGGAGAAACTGCGGCCCGGCGCCGGCCGCGCGGCTGTTGCCCGGCATGAGCTTGATCGTACGCCAGCGGTCGCCGGGCCAGCAGCGCCATTTCCCCCGGCGGCCCGTCGTCAGCGCGGCGGGCGCCCGGTAGCCTGTCCAGCCAGCAGGCAGGAGGAACCATCGGTGGCTGGCCCGTCAGCGTCGCGGTCGGTGCGGCTGATCGCGAACCCGGCGGCGGGCGGCGGGCGCGGTGCGCGGGCGGCCGCCGAGGCCGCCGCTGAGCTGGCCCGGCTGGGCGTCGGCCATCAGGTCACCCTCTCGGCCAGCCTGGACCACGCCCGGGACCTGGCGGTGGCGGCCGTCGCCGCGGGCGAGATCGCCGTGGCGGTCGGCGGGGACGGGATGGCCGGCGGCGCTGGCCGGCGCCCTGGCCGGGCAGGCCGGGGCGGTGTACGGGATCATCCCGGCCGGGCGGGGCAACGACCTGGCCCGGGTGCTGGGCATCCCCGCCGCGCCGCGGGCCGCGGCCGCGCTGCTGGCCGGCGCGGCGCCCCGGCCGGTTGACCTGATCAGCGTGACCGCGCCCGGCCGGCCGGAGGCGGTGGTGGCGGGCAGCGTCTACGCGGGCCTGCCGTCGGTGGCCGGGCGAGATCGCCAACGCCACCCGGTGGCTGGCCGGCCCGGCCGTCTACCCGGTGGCGGCGCTGCGGGCGCTGGCCCGCTGGCAGCCGGTCACGTTCGAGCTGGGCCGCGCGGCGCCGGACGGGAACGGGGCCACGCCGGGCTCGTTCGCCGGGTACGCGGTGGTCATCGCCAACTGCGCCTACTTCGGCGCGGGCATGCTCGTCGCGCCGCCGGCCACGGTGGACGACGGGCTGCTGGACATCGTGACCATGCGGCACGGGTCGCGGCTGGCCTTCCTGCGGGTGCTGACCGCCATCCGCAGCGGCGGCGCACGTGGCGCTGCCGCAGGTCAGCCTGGACCGGGCGGCGGCGGTGACGCTGACCATGGACCGCGCGCTGCCGGTCGCGGCCGACGGCGAGACGCTGCCCTGGGCCGCGCCGCTGCCGGCCGGGACGCCGCTGACCATCCGGGTGCGGCCCGGCGCGCTGGCCATCCTGGCCCCGCCGGCCCCCGCGGCCCCGCCCCCGCCGCGGCCGGAGCACGACGGAACCGGAGCATGACGGAGATACCAGCATGAAGAGTAACGGCCCGGCCGACGATCCCACGGCCGCCGGGCGAGCCTGGATCGCCGGACTGCCCGCGGACCTGTCCGGGCAGCGGGCCCTGCTCACCGGCCTGCTCGACCTGTGCGCCGCCGACCCGGTCATCCGGTACCTGCTGATCGGCTGCTCGCTGGGCCGCGGCGCGGCCGACCGGCTGTCCGACCTGGACCTGGCCATGGGCGTGGCGGCCGGCGACGCGGGGTCCGGCGAGGCAGGGTCCGGCCAGGCAGGGTCCGGCGAGGCCGGGTTCGACGCGGCCTGGCGCCGGATCCACCAGGCGGTGGACCGGCTGGGCGGCCTGGTCGACAGCTTCTCGCACCGGCTGCCCGAGGTACGGGCCGGCATGTGCGGATCTTCGCCCAGTACGCCGACCGGTGCCAGCTCGACCTGGTGGTGCTGCCCGCCGCGCCGGATATCGGGGTGCCCAGCTCGGTGGCCCTGTATGACCCGGACGGGCTGGTCGCGGTGCCTGCCCCCGAGGTGCCGCCGCCCGCCCCGGCGGAGATCCGGGAGTGGGCGTTCCTGGCCTGGGCGGCGGTGGCCGACCTGGGCAAGTACCTGCGCCGGGGGTCGCCATGGGAGGCGCTGGCCCGGCTGAACGAGGCCCGGGCCCAGGCGTGGAAGGTGCTGGCCGCGGCGGACCGGGTCCCGCAGGCCCGGTACGGGATCACCAGCATCCTGGACTTCGCGCCGGGCACCGTCCCGGCGGCGATGGCCGGGACGGTCGCCGGGCTGGACGCCGCCGGGCTGCTGGCCGCCGGCCGGCGCCTCGCCGCGCTGCTGACCGAGGCGGGCCAGCGGCTGGATGAGGCGTCCCGGGCGGCGCTGCCGGGCGCCATGGCCAGCTTCATCACCGCCGACCTGGACCGCCTGGCGGCGGACTGGGGCTAGGCCGCGTTTTGGAAGGCTCGTCAGGACCCGTCCCGGCATCACCACCGCACCAAAGCCCTCTCCTGTAACAGGCCCCAGCCCCGCGCCCGCCCGGCGCAGGGCCCTGGCCAGCCCTCCAGGGCGCTAAGGCAGCGCCGCAGCCCTCCGGACCATGATCGTGACCGATTACCCGTGCCGCAGACGGGCAATCGGTCACGATCATGCAGGCAGCAGCGCCGCGCCGGGCCGCGCCGCCAGGGGAGCCCGCCCCGGGACGGCAGATCAGGCCCGGCCGCACCGCAGGCAGCTTCTGCAACAGGCCCGGGGCGTGCCTCCTAAGTCGCGGCGGACCCGGCCCGCACCCGCCACCGGACCGAGCCGATGAGCTGCCGCTTCATCCACTCCGGCGGCCAGCCTGACCGCGCCGCACGCCGGAGCAGCGGCTCCAGCACCGCCCACCGCGCACCGGCCAGGTCCGCCCGCCCGCCACCGCCAGGGCGGCCACGAGGTCCCCGTGCAGATGGTCTCCTTCGTCATCGACTCAGCTGCCGCAGACCTCACTCATCACAGGCACCGACACCCCGGGACACACCCGGCTATCCAGCACCTTTTAAAAAGGCGCTAGGCGGACTGGGGCTGCCTGGCCCCGGAAATGGGAGCGCCAGCCAGGGCCTGAGGCTGGTAAGGCCCTGACTGGCGCTGCTCGTGGCTGACCGGGCTAGCGGTCAGTACCCGTAGCCGCCGCCTCCGCCACCGCTGGTGGTGGCCGCGGTGCTCTTGGCCGGCGCGGGCGCCGCCGCCGCCTTGGGCAGGTCGGCGCCGGACGGGGTGATGGCCCACCACAGGCCGCCGCTGGCCGTTGACGCCGTTGCCGGTCGGGTCGTCCATGGCTTCTTGTCCGCCGACGAACAGGTACAGCGGGTGGCCGTCATAGGTGGCCTGGGTGATCCCGCCGGTGCCCTTGATCGTGCCGAACTTGCCGGTCAGGCCGGAGCCCGCGGCCGCGGTCGGCGCGCCGGTCAGGGCGGGCCAGAAGCTGAGGCACTGGGCGTTGCAGGTCGACTTGCCGGGCGTGTCGGACGCGAACAGGTAGATGGCCGCCCCCTGGGCCGTGACCAGGAACGTGCCCGCGCTCGTCGTCGCGGTGGTGATTCCCGTCGCGGACGTGCTGACCGGGCTCGGCAGCGGCGAGGCCGCAGCGGCTGCGCTCGATGCCGGGGCCGCAGCCGAGCTGGAACCGCCGGATGAGCTCGAGCCACCGCCGCTGCTGCCGCATGCGGCAAGCAGGGCCACGGCGGCGATCGCGCCCGGCGCCGTCCACCATCGGATGCGCATATCGATCACTCCGTTCGTCGGATGAGGTTAAGTGCCCGCCCCATGACTTTCAGCACGTATCAGGAGCCGAGATCGTTCACGGGAGGCGTTCCCAGGTTGTTCAGCCGGCCAAACGCTGGCAGAGCCAGGCCAGTGACCTGGGATACCGGTAGTCGATCGCGGCGTGCGTGCCGTCAAAGAGCTCGAATCGGACGACCTCGTCCGGCACCCCCGCCCCGGCCAGGGCGGCCCGGAACGCCGTGGCGCCCAGGTCGAGGTAGAAGTCGTCCGCGGTGCCGGCGTCGATCCAGATGCCGCGCAGCGAGCGCAGCGCGGTGGCGTACCGGGGCACCATCCGCACCGGGTCCCAGTCCAGCCAGCGCTCCCAGACCTCCGGGCGCAGCGCCCCCGACCGCGGGTCGAACGGAAGCTCGACCGAGCCGTCCTCGCGGGCCGAGAAGCACGCCGCCACGCCCAGCAGGCCGAGCAGGGTCATGTCGGCCGGGCTGGTGAACGCGACCCGGCCCCGGAAGTCATCCCACCAGCGCCAGATGTCACCGTCGAACGGCCGCAGCAGCCGCGCGGCGGCGGCGAACTCGCGCAGGTAGCAGTGCTCGTACAGGGCATCCCCGGCATGGGTGGCCAGCGCCCCGAACAGGTCGGGCCGCAGCATCGGGGTGATCATCGCGCCGAACCCGCCGCTGGACTTGCCGGCGATGCCCCGGCTGCGCCGGCCCGGCCAGGGTGCGGTACCGGGCGTCCACCCACGGCACCACCTCCTCGCACAGGTACGAGTGGTACCGGCCGGTGCCCGGCGAGTCGACGAACTGGCTGCCGCCGTAGCCGGTCCAGGCGTCGACGTAGACCACGATGGCCGGCGGCGCCCCGTCGCGGGCGAACAGGGCGTCGGCGGTCTCGATGAACGGCTGCCGGAACGGGGTCCGGTTCTTCCACATCGCGACGTGGCCGCTGAACCCCTGGATGACGTACACCGAGGGGTAACGGCGGGCCGGGTCCGCGTCATAGCCCGGCGGGACGTAGACCCACAGCGGCCGGTCGGCCGGGTCCCCGAGCGGGTTCCCGCGCAGCAGGCCGCTGCTGATGACGTGCTCGTCCAGGCGGCCGGCCAGGTCAGCGGACCAGGGCAGCATGCTGCTCTCCCTCGGCGGGATTCGCGGAGTTCCCACCACGGTCTTCCCCGGCTTACCGTCAGACCATGCCCGACCAGATCATGCCCGACGCCGGTGCGCTCGCCAGGGACGAGCTGGACCAGCATGTCGCCGCGGCCATCCT
The DNA here is from genome assembly GCA_963731085.1 of uncultured Actinomycetota bacterium. Lineage (GTDB taxonomy): Bacteria > Actinomycetota > Actinomycetes > Streptosporangiales > Streptosporangiaceae > DASUBV01. The sequence continues at coordinate 48,415 of CAVSUF010000008.1, read as the reverse complement.
GGCCCTGGAACGGCGCGGCGGCGACGGCCCGGCCGGCCTGCGCGGCCCGGCCGGCCTGCGTGCACTGTCCGGCGAGCAGGTCCTGGCCCTGTTCGACGTCCAGGCGGCCAGCCGGCACCTGGACGTGGCGGCGCGGTGGCTGCGCGCCCGCGGCGCGGGCTTCTACACCATCGGCTCGTCCGGGCACGAGGGCAACGCCGGGGTGGCGGCCGCGCTGCGGCTGTCCGACCCGGCCCTGCTGCACTACCGGTCGGGCGGCGTTCTACCTGGCCCGGGCCGCCCGGGCGGGCCGGGACGGGGTCACCGACGTGCTGCTCGGCCTGGTCGGCGCGGCCGACGAGCCGATCGCGGGCGGGCGGCACAAGGTGTTCGGGCACCAGGACCTGAACGTCATCCCGCAGACCTCGACGATCGCCTCGCACCTGCCCCGCGCGGTCGGCCTGGCGTTCGCCGTGGCCCGGGCGGCGCGACTGGGGCGGGACACGCCGTGGCCCGCCGACGCGGTGGTGGCGTGCAGCTTCGGCGACGCGTCGGTGAACCACTCCACCGCCGCGGGCGCGCTGAACACCGCGGCCTGGTGCGCGTACCAGGGGCTGCCGCTGCCGCTGCTGCTGGTCTGCGAGGACAACGGCCTGGGCATCAGCGTGCGCACGCCGCCGGGGTGGATCGAGGCGGTCCGGTCACCGAACGCGGCCGTCCCCTACTTCCGGGCCGACGGCCGGGACGTGGCCGCCGTGCATGAGGCCGCGACGGCCGCCGTGTCGTGGGCACGGGACAGGCGGGCGCCCGCGTTCCTCCATCTTCCGGTGGTCAGGCTGGGCGGCCATGCGGGCTCGGATGTCGAGTCGGCCTACCGCGGCGCGGCCGAGATCGCCGCCGACACGGCGCTGGACCCGCTGGTCGCCACCGCCGCGACGCTGGTGGCGGCCGGGGTGCTCAGCCCGGCCGAGGTGGCGGACCGGTACGCGGCGGGGCGCGAGCGGGTGCTGGCGCAGGCGGGCCGGCTGGCCGGGGCGCGCCGGCTGGGCAGCGCGGCCGAGGTGATGGCCCCGCTGGCGCCGCGCCGGCCGCACGCGGTGGCCGCCGCGGCGTCGGCCGCGAGTCCCGTGCTGGATGCGCGCGCCGCTGACCCTGGCTCAGGCCATCAACGCGGCCCTGGCGGCGGAACTGGGAGCCCGGCCGGGGATGGTGGTGTTCGGCGAGGACGTGGCCCGCAAGGGCGGGGTGTACGGGGTGACCCGGGGGCTGCTGCGCGAGTTCGGGCCGCTGCGGGTGTTCGACTCGCTGCTGGACGAGCAGTCGATCCTGGGCCTGGCCCTGGGCGCGGGCCTGGCCGGGCTGCTGCCGGTGCCGGAGATCCAGTACCTGGCCTACCTGCACAACGCGGCCGACCAGATTCGCGGCGAGGCGGCCACGCTGTCGTTCTTCTCCCGGGCGCAGTACCGCAACCCGATGGTGGTGCGGGTCGCGGGCCTGGCCTACCAGCGGGGGTTCGGCGGCCACTTCCACAACGACAACTCCGTCGCCGCGCTGCGCGACATTCCCGGCCTGGTCATCGCCTGCCCGGCCCGGCCGGACGACGCGGCCGCGATGCTGTCCGCCTGCCTGGCCGCGGCGGACGTGGACGGGACGGTGAGCGTGTTCGTGGAGCCGATCGCCCTGTACCACGAGCGGGACCTGCACGAGCCGGGCGACGGCGGCTGGCTGGCCCGGCCCGATGGCGGGCACGTCCCGCTGGGCCGGGGCCGGGTCCACGGCGACGGCGCCGACCTGACGATCGTGACGTTCGGCAACGGGCTGCGGCTCAGCCTGCGGGCCGCCCGGCGGCTGCACGCGGACGGGATCGGCTGCCGGGTGCTGGACCTGCGCTGGCTGGCCCCGCTGCCCGTGGCCGACCTGCTGCGCGAGGCGTCAGCCACCGGCCGGGTGCTGGTCGCCGACGAGACCCGGCGGACCGGCGGCGTGGCCGAGGGCGTCATCGCCGCCCTGGCCGACGCCGGGTTCACCGGCCGGGTCGGCCGGGTGGCCAGCGAGGACAGCTTCATCCCGCTCGGCGACGCGGCCAGCGTCGTGCTGCTGTCCGAGGCCGCCATCGAGGCCGCCGCCTGGGACCTGATCCGCTGACGGGGCGGGGAACTTCATCCGGTTTCGCGTCACTTGTCACGAGGCTGTCACCGGTCATTCACGCCCCGCCGGCAAGATCGTGACATGCCCAGTGCTGAGGAAGAGCCGGAGCGCCACCCGGACGCCGCGCAGGCCCCCGACGAAACTACGGTGCATCGACCACGGGCGCGGCCGCCGGGGCCGTGGCGGTGCTCGACGGCGACGAGACCGAGCTTTCCCGACGCCAGGTGCTGGCCGGAGCGGGCGCCGGCCTGCTGGCGGCCGGCCCGCTGGCCCTGCAGCGGCCGCGCCAGCAGCGCGCCGCCGCCGCGTCCACCGACGGAACCCCCGAGCAGATCCACCTGACCTGGGGCCGCGACCCGGCCACCAGCGTCACGGTGTCCTGGGCGTCGCCCGACCCGGCCGTCCGCCCGCGCGTCCTCCTGCACGGGCCGGGCGCCCCATCGCGGGTGGCGTCAGCGGTGCGCCGGACCTACACCGACGGGCTGAACGGCGAGGTGACATTCACCTACCACGCCCAGCTCACCGCGCTGCTGCCGGACACCGCCTACTCCTACGCCGTCACCGCCGACAATGACACCGCCGACCCGCCGCTGCGCGCCACGTTCCGCACCGCGCCGCGGGGCCGGGCGGCGTTCCGGTTCACCAGCTTCGGCGACCTGGCCACCCCGAACACCCAGTGGGTGCTGTCCTACGGCCAGGCCGCCTTCGCGGTCGGCGCGGTGGAGTCCTTCGAGCCGCTGTTCCACCTGCTCAACGGCGACCTGTGCTACGCCGACCTGAACCCGGCCAGCCAGCCCTCGGTGTGGCGGGACTTCGGCAACAACAACCAGGCCTCGGCGTCGCGGCGGGCCTGGATGCCGTGCCCCGGCAACCACGAGATCGAGTTCGGCAACGGGCCGCAGGGCTTCAGCTCGTACCTGACCCGGTACACGCTGCCGGACAACGGGGTGCCGGGGTTCCGCGGCCGGTGGTACGCGTTCCGGGTCGGCTCGGTCCTGTTCGTGTCGCTGGACGCCGACGACGTGGTGCTCCAGGACGCGGGCCCGCTGGTATCCGGCCCCGACCCGCTGGTCCCGGCGGCCGGCACCGGGAACGCGCCGATCCCGCCGGGCACCTCGTTCTACATCCGGGGGTACTCGCAGGGGGCGCAGACCGCGTGGCTGGAGCGCACCCTGGCGGCGGCCCGGGCGGACCGCTCGATCGACTGGATCGTCGTCCAGATGCACCAGGACGCGACCTCCTCCTCGGAGACCGGCAACGGCTCGGACCTGGGCATCCGCCAGGCCTGGCTGCCGCTGTTCGACCGGTACGAGGTGGACCTGGTGCTCTGCGGGCACGACCACGACTACGAGCGGTCGTTCCCGGTGCGCGGGTTCGACAGCATGGCCGGGCAGGACGCGGCGACCGGCGACCCGGTGCAGACCATGCGGCCGCACCCCATCACCACCGACCCCGGCGCCAGCGTCTTCGACACCAGCCAGGGCACGGTGCACCTGATCCTGGGCGGCGGCGGGACCAGCGCGCCGCTGGATGAGTACGGCGTGGACCAGGCCGACGGCCTGCGCCAGGCCAAGGTGTTCACCAGGCCGAACCACCCGGCCCCGACCGCCACGGCCGGGGTGTTCGGCCGGGCCGGGGCCGACGCGGTGGAGGACGCCACCTGGTCGGCCATGCGGGACCCGGCCACCGGCTACGGGATCGCGGTGTTCGACGTCCATCCCGGCGAGGTGCGCGGCGGCATGACCAGCATCATGATCCGCTACTTCCACGCCGTGGGGGCCGACCCGGTCAACCCGAACAGCGGCCAGGCCGGCACGCCCACGTCGGTCTACACGGAGTTCGAGACGATCACCCTGGTGCGCCGCCGCTCGGACGGGTAGCGGCCAGGCCGGGCGGCTAGACCGGCTCCCACCGCCAGCCGTCGTTGTCCTCGCACCTGATGGCCTTGCCGTCGCCGGCCACGCCGGAGGCGCCGTGGTCGCTGTCCCGGCAGAACTCGCCCGGCTCATAGCACGTGCCCTCGTCGCTGAGCGGGTAGCAGGACTGCTTCGGGGCCGGCGGCGCGGGCCGCGACGAGGGCGGCGGCGGCGGGGGCTTGGGCGCCGCGACGCGGGTGACCGGGGGCGGCGGGGGCTTGGGCGCCGCGACGCGGGTCACCGGGGGCGGCGGGGGCGGCGGCGGGGTGGTGCGCGGCGGCGCGGGGGTGACGGGCGCCGCGGCCTCGCTGGCCGGCCCCGCGGGCGGCGGGGTGGTGCTGGCCGGGCCGGCGGTGGGGCCGGTGCCGGGGCCGGTGGCCGGGGCGGTGGTGCCGCAGCCGGTCACCGCCACGGCGGCCAGCGCGGCGGCCAGTAACAGTCTGCGCATGTCGGGTCTCCTGTCCTCGGGGGCACTGCCACGACACGACATGTGACGCGCCAGTCACGGGACAGGAGCACGCTGGCTCTGGCCATAGGAGGGACGGGACCCGGACCGTTTCATGGCCGGGCACGACTGCTGAAAGGGAACCAGCCGTGCCCGGCCATGACCCCGGGGCCCAGCGGGCCGCCTACCGGCCGGTCCGCCCGGCCGGCCGGTCAGCGTGCCCGGCTGAGCGCCATGGCGGGCCGCCTGCTGCCGTCCCAGTCCCGGCAGCAGGCCCCGTCATGACGTTTCATGCTCGCGCGCGGCCCATGCGGCCGCGCGTCGGATCAGTGGTGCCCGGGGCCGTCGTCCCCGCCGCCGCCGTGGTGGTGGCCGCCGTCGTCATCGCCGCCGCGGCCGTTGTTGCCGCCGCCGCCGCTCGGGCCGGGGCCGCCGCCGTTACCGCCTCCGCCACCGCCGTGGTCGGCGGGAACTGCGGTCAGGCTGCCGGTCTGCGACGCACTCGTCAGGGTGGTAGAAGCGCCCTGCTGTGCCAGCGGGTGCGCGGCAACGGTACCCGCGGCGGCGGTCGCGATCCCCGCACCCATCAGGGTGGCCAGGGCCGCTACGCCGATCGCGGCGCCGATATTCCTTGTGGTTCCCATCTGCCGGACTCCTCGTCCTCGGTTTCTGACTCTCCGAGGATGCGCCCGGCTTCGCTAGCAGCACGCTGCGGCAATACTAAGAACTTATTAACGTCTGCGGAGCCGGGCCGGCGTGATGTCGGGCGGCGTCGGGGCGCTTCCGGGGGGCGGGCCGAGCTCGATCACGACCTGGCCGCCGCCGGTCTCGGTGTTCCCCACCTGCAGTGATCCGCCGGAGGCCTCAGCCGCCTTCCGGGCGATGTCCAGGCCCAGGCCAGTGGAGCCGCCGCCGCTGGCGCCGCGCCGGACCGGGTCGCCCGCGCCGAAGCCGGGGCCGGTGTCCGTGACGCTGACCACCGCGCCGCCGCTGGCCGGCCGGCTCCGGAGCCGGACCGCGAACCGGGACCCCTCCGGTGTGTGCGCGAACACGTTGCCCAGCAGCGCGTCCAGGCACGCGGCCAGGTCCGAGGCGCCCACCCCGACCTGCAGCGGCGACGGGGCCAGGTCGGTGAGCATCTGCCGCCCCTGGTCCTCGGCCAGGACCAGCCAGAACGCCGCCCGCTCGCTGACCACCTGGGCCGCGTCGCAGTTGCCCGGGCCGCCGCTGCGCCTGCGGGCGTCCTCGATCAGCGCGGTGACCGCGTGCTCCAGCGCCAGCACCTGGGCGGTCAGCCGGCCATCCGGGTCAGCGGCAGCGCCTCGGCCTCCAGCCGCAGCGCCGTCAGCGGCGTCCGCAGCCGGTGCTGCAGGTCGGCCATGGACTCGCGCTCCTGCCAGATCAGGTCCCGGATCCGCTCGGCCAGGTGGTTGAGCCCGGCGGCGACCTCGCGGACCTCGGACGGCCCGTCCGGCGCGGCCCTGGCCTCCATCTCGCCCGAGGCCAGCTGCAGCGACACCCGGGCCAGGTCCTTGATCGGCCGGGTCACCGTGGTCAGCAGCTGGTCGGCCACCGCCATCCCCAGCATCAGCAGGAACAGCCCGAACGCCGACAGCACCAGCCACGCCTTGACCACGCCGACGTTCAGCTCGGCGTCGCTGACGAAGACCTGCACGACCGCGCGGCCGGTCCGGGTCTGCACCGACCGCAGGATGTCCCGGCCGCCCGGCACGCTGACCGCGAAGCTGCTGCTCTGGATGGCCGCCAGCCGGACGGCCGGCGTCCGGGGCTCGGCGGCGCCCATCGTCGCGCCGCCGGGCAGGAACACCGTCGCCTGGTTGGTGCCCTCCTCGAGGAGCTGGGCCACCGCGCCGCCGGGCCGGGGCGGATTAGCCGCCGCGCCCAGCACCGCACTGATCTCGGCGGCCTCGGTGTTGGCCCGGTCCACCGCCTTGTCCGCGGCCAGCAGCCGGATCCACACGGCCAGCGGGATCACGAACGCGCACAGGACCATGGCCACGGTGGCGGCGACGAGGAGGGCCAGCCGCCGCCGCATCAGGCGCTCTCCGGAGTGGCGGCCGCCTCCGCCCGGCCGTCCCGGGCGGCGGCCGCAGGCCGCGGCGGCGGGCAGTGGCACCTCGCCGGGGGCCGCATCAGCGGGGGCGGCTCGGGCGGGGCGGCCAGCCGGACCCCGGCCCGGCGCACGGTGTGCAGGTAGCGCGGCTCCTGGGCGTTCTCCCCCAGCTTGCGGCGCAGCCACGACACGTGCACGTCCACGCTCTTGTCGGCGCTGCCGTAGGGCTGCTGCCAGACCTCGACCAGCAGCTCCTGCTTGGTGACCACCGCCCCGGCCCGGGCGGCCAGGTAGTGCAGCAGGTCGAACTCGCGCGGCGTCAGGTCCAGGTCGCCGCCGTCCAGGGACGCCTGGCGGGAGCGGCGGTCGATCCGCAGCCCGCCGACCTCCAGCACCACGTCCTCGCCCGGCTCGGCGGCCCGGCGCAGCACGGCCCGGATCCGGGCGTCCAGCTGAGACGCGCCGTACGGCTTGACCACGTAGTCGTCGGCGCCCGCGTCCAGCGACCGGACCATCTCGGCCTCGGCGCCTCGCGCGGTGGCCACGATGATCGGCACGCTGCTGACCGCCCGGATCATCCGCAGCACCTCACGGCCGTCCAGGTCCGGTAACCCGAGATCGAGCACGACGACATCCGGATGGTCGGAGACAGCCAGCTGCAGGCCGTCCATCGCCGTGTGCGCGGCGGCCACCGCGTAGCCCCGGTCGGTGAGCGCCCGCATGACGGCGGTGCGGATAGTCGGATCGTCTTCCACGATCAGCACCCTGGGCATGACCGAACGCTATCCGAAATATCAGGCTGCGCAATGGTTTGGCAAATTTAGCCCGATTCGTGCTAAGCATGACCCAGACACCGATCCCCGGGGCCAAGGCGGGCAGGTGCACCGTTGCGAACCCGTGCCGCTCTGACCGTCGCCGGCTGGCTGGCCGGCGCGACCGTCGCCGTCCTCGGCGTCACCTTCGCCATGAGCACCCTCGGTCACGACCTGCTGGACAGCGGCGACCCGCTGAGCGCGGCCCAGGTCCAGCAGCAGTTAGCCCAGTCGGGGCAGGCCGGGGGCAAGGTAGCCAACCCCGCCGCCCCCGGCACGACGGCCAACGGGGCCACCGCCCAGCAGTTCCCGAGCGGGATCGTGTCCGCGACGTGCGCGGCGGGCCAGGCGTCGCTGTTCACCTGGAGCGCGGCCCAGGGCTTCCACGTGGCCAGGGTGCAGGCCGGGCCGGCGACCGCCGCCTCGATCAACTTCGCTTCCAGCACGTCCAGCGTGCTGGTCACCGTCACCTGCGTGGGCAACGTGCCGCGCTTCGCCAGCACCGCCGGGTCCGCCGCTGCCGCCGCGACCGGAGCCGGCGCCGGGCCGGCGGGGCCGGCGCCGGCGGGGTGCCGGACGACCAGGGCGGCGGCGCGAGGAGGGGCGGCGGCACGGGCTCCGGCCGGGGCGGCGGCCCCGGCGCGAGCGGCGTGCTCCTCCCGGGCGACGGCGACGGCGACGGCGGCTAGGAGTCCGCGCCGCTCCTGCCGCCTGCTCAGCGCCCGGCGGTCCGCAGGTGGGCCAGCAGCAGCGCGGTGACCTCGGCCGCGGCCGAGACGTTGGCCAGGTGGGCGGCGCCCCGGATGACCCGCAGCCGGGCGCCCGCGATCCCCGAGGCGATCACCGCCCCGTGCCAGGGCGGCGTGGCCGGGTCCTCGGCGCCGGCGATGACCAGTGCGGGCGCCCTGATCTGCGCGAGCGCCGGCCGCTGGTCCATCGCGGCGATGGCGTCGCAGCAGCCCGCGTAGCCCTCGTCGTCGACCCCGGCCAGGCCGTCGATGAACGCGGCCGGGACGGCCGGCCGGGCCGCCCGGTAGGCCGGGGTGAACCAGCGGCTGACCACCAGCGGCGCGATGGCGGCGGTCCCGCCAGCCCGGACCGCCGCGGCCCGCTCGGCCCAGCCGGCCGGCAGGAAGGCCGACGTGCAGGACAGCGCCAGGCCCAGCACCCGGTCCGGCACGCGGGCGGCCAGGCACATGCCGACCATGCCGCCCAGCGACACCCCGCAGTACCAGAACCGGCCGATGCCCAGGGCGTCCAGCCGGGCCAGCACCCCGTCAGCCAGGTCATCGATGGTGTACGGGCCGGGCGGCGCGGGCGACCGGGCGCCGGGCTCGCCGTGGCCGGGATGCTCGTAGCGCAGCACCCGGAACTGCCCGGCCAGCGCCGGCACCTGCGGCTCCCAGCAGGCCCGGCTGGTGCCCAGCGAGTTGCCCAGCACCAGCGCCGGGGCGCCGGGCGGCCCGTCCCGGGTGACGGCCAGGGCCAGGTCAGGCACGGGTTTCCTCAGGCACCGGTTTCCTCAGGCACGGTTTCCTCAGGCACGGGCGCGCTCAGACATCGAAGAACACCGTCTCCTGCGGCTCCTGCAGCCGGATGTCGAACCGGAAGCGTGCCCGGCGGGCCGCCCGGCGGCGGGACCGCGATGAGCGTGCCGCGGCGGTCCTCCGGCACGACGGCCAGCACCGGGTCGGCGGCGTTGGCCGCCGCCTCGTCGGCGAAGTAGATCCGGGTCACCACCCGGTCCAGCAGGCCGCGGGCGAACACCGTCACGTCCAGGTGCGGCGCCTCGGTGCCGCCGCCGGGGGCGGGCAGCGCGCCCGGCCGCAGCGTGACGATGCGGTAGTCGCCGGCCGCGGTCGGTGGCGCTGCGCCCGAAGGCCCGGAAGCCCGGGTCCGCCGCCGCCGCGCGGGTCGTCGGGGTGGGCGAAGCTGCCGTCCGGCGCCGCCTGCCAGGTCTCCACCAGCGCGTCCGGCACCGGCTCCCCGGCGCCGTCCAGCACCCGGCCGGTGATGGTGATCGCGCCGGGCGGCGCCGGGTCCGACCACCTCCGGGCCGTCCGGCCACGGCAGCCCGATGGCCAGGAACGGGCCGATGGTCTGCGACGGGGTCACGCCGCGGGTCACCGGTGCTCCCCCGGGCGCTCGAACACGGTGGCCTCCCGGCCGCGCAGCACGATGTCCCAGCGGTAGCCCAGCGCCCACTCCGGCTCGGTCAGGTCCAGGTCGAACGCGCAGATCATCCGCTCCCGGGCCGTCGGGTCCGGGACCGAGTTGAAGATCGGGTCCTGGGCGAACAGCGGGTCGCCGGGGAAGTACATCTGGGTGATCAGCCGCTGGGTGAAGGCCCGGCCGAACAGCGAGAAGTGGATGTGCTGCGGCCGCCAGGCGTTCAGGTGGTTGCGCCACGGGTAGGCGCCCGGCTTGATCGTGACGAACCGGTACCGGCCCAGCGAGTCGGTCATGCACCGGCCGGCGCCGTCGAAGTTCGGGTCCAGCGGCGCCGGGTGGTCATCCACCCGGTGCGCGTACCGCCCGGCCGCGTTGGCCTGCCAGATCTCGACCAGCGTGTCCGGGACCGGCCGCCCGCCGGAGTCCAGCACCCGGCCGGTGACGATGATCCGCTCGCCCAGCGGCTCGCCGGCGTGCCGGGTGGTCAGGTCGGCGTCGCGCCGCGTGACCCGCTCGGCGCCGAGCAGCGGCCCGGTGATCTCGGTCAGCCCCTGCGGCAGCGGGACCGGCGGCCGCCGCGGCGCGCGCAGCAGCGTCGACCGGTACTCCGGGGTGGCCAGCGGCGGGTGCACCCCGTGCGGGCCGCTCGTAGGACGGCCAGCGCCCGGTGGCCGCGGCTTCGCGGTGCTCATCGACTGCCTCCCTCTCGCCGGCCCGCACGGCGCTCGCCGCGACCAGCGCGCGCAGGGCCGTCAGCTCGGCCGGGCCGGGCGCCGGTATCTCGGCCAGGTCCGCGGACACGCCGCAGCGTCCCAGCCGGTTCGGTCCCGCACCTGCGCCGACGGATGACCCCGGGGTACAGCCCGGTCAGCACGAACTCGCGCGGCCGCGGGTCCGGCTCCAGCACGCCGAGGTCGGTGATGATCCGCTGCGGGCCGGCCCCGGTCAGGCCGAGCCGCTCGCCGCGCGCCCGGCCCGTCGCCGAAGCCGACCGAGGTGATGAAGTCGACCCGCTCGACGAACGCCCGCAGGCTCTGCCGCAGCACGATGGTCACCTCCCGGCACGACGCCGGCGATCTCCGGGGCGCCGCCCGCGCCGGGCAGCCGGACCTTGGGCTGGGCGTAGTCCCCGCCGATCGACGGTGGTGTTGATGTTGCCGAACTTGTCGACCTGGGCGGCGCCCAGGAAGCCGACGTCGATCCGGCCCGGCTGCACCCAGTAGTTGAAGATCTCCGGCACGCCGACCACGGCGTCCGCCGTCTGGGCCAGGATCCCGTCGCCGATCGACAGCGGCAGCGCGCCGGGCTTGGCCCCGATGGTGCCCGACTCGTAGATCAGGACCAGGTCCGGCGCGTGCGTGGCGCGGGCCAGGTTGGCCGCCGCGCTGGGCAGGCCGATCCCGACGAAGCAGGTCATGCCCGGCCGCAGCGTGCGCGCCGCGGTGACCGTCATCATCTCGTCCGCGGTGTAGCCGCCGGGGCTCGCTCACCGGGCGCCGCTCCCGGGCCGGGCACCTCGCCGTAGACCTCGGCTCCAGCCAGCGGGTGAACGCCTCCCGGTCCCGGCTGATGGCGTCCCAGGCGACGTAGAAGTCGTTGTCGCGGACCGTGTAGTCCAGCGCGTAGGACGGGTGCGCGCCGCCCGGCGCCGCCGCCACGTAGGTCACCGTCCAGGCCGGCAGCACCACCGCGCCCGGCCGCGGGTCCAGCTCGTCCACGATCTCCTCCACCGTGACCACCGACCGCCGCGCGGCCAGCACCGCCTCCTTCTGCACCCCGGTGATGCCCCACAGCTGGACGTTGCCGGCCCGGTCGGCGCGCTGGGCGTGGATCACCGTCACGTCCGGCCGCAGGGCCGCCACCGCGGTCAGCTCCTCCCCGGTGAACGGGCAGGTGATGGTGGCCACGTTCGGGCGCCAGGCCGGCCAGCCCGGTGCCGCGGTAGCCGCGCAGCACCGCGAACGGCAGCCCGGACGCGCCGGCCACGTACCGGTTGGCCATCCCGGCGTGGCTGTGCTCCTCGATCTCCAGCGGCGCCGGGCCAGCCGTTCTCGTACGGCGTCCCGGAACCGGTGCAGCGAGCCCACGCCGGGGTTGCCGCCCCAGGAGAACACCAGCTTGCGGGCGCAGCCCGCGCCGATCATCTGGTCGTAGATGATGTCGGGCGTCATCCGGACCAGCGTCAGGTCGCGGCGCCGCTGCCGGATCACCTCGCGGCCGGCCGCGTGCGGGATCAGGTGCGTGAAGCCCTCCATCGCGACGGTGTCGCCGTCATGAATCGCGGTCTCGATCGCCGCGGTCAGTGACACGATCTCCGCCACGCCTCACCCTGCCCTCTCCGCCGGCCTTTACCGAAACGATATCCGTTTCTGGCCGCTAAGTGCACACTTGTGCGTACTACGGCTGCGCTTTGTGCGGACGGCCGGGCTCACGGTCCCTCCTGCCGGCCATCGTCGGCCAGGACGCCCTGGGCCACGGCGAAGGCCCGGTTGGCGGCCGGGACGCCGGCGTAGACCGCCACCTGGAGCAGGACCTCGGTGATCTGCTCGCGGGTCAGCCCGTTGCGCACCGCCGCGCGCACGTGCATGGCCAGCTCCTCCTCCTGGCGCAGCGCGGCCAGCGCGGTCAGCGTGATCATGCTCCGCTCGGCCCGGCTCAGGCCCGGCCGGGACCAGACCTCGCCCCAGGCGTACCGGGTGATCAGGTCCTGGAACGGCGCGGTGAAGTCCGGTCGTGCCGCGCCACCGCCCGGTCGACGTGCGCGTCGCCCAGCACCTCGCGGCGCACCTGCATCCCGCCGCGCTCGCGCGGGCATCGCTCATTCGGTCATGTTCCTCCTCTGCGGGTCGTGCTGGTGGTGGCGGCCAGCGCCGCCGCCACGAAGCCACGGCGGCGCCCAGGTAGGCCGACGGCTCCAGCGCGTCCGCGACCTGGAGCGCGGTGAGCCCGGCGGCGCGGATCGGGCCGGCGAACTCCGGCGTCCCCAGCAGCACGTCGGCCAGCGCCGCGGTCCGTCTCGACGGCCCGGCGGCTGGCCCGCGCGATCAGGTCGTGCGCGGCCAGCCGACCCAGCGCCGGGGCCAGCACCGCGGTGACGTGCTCGGCCATCGGCAGGCCCGCGGGCGGCGTCCAGGTTGGCCGCCATCCGCGCCGGCGTCGACCCGCAGGCCGGCCAGCAGCGCCGCCGACCAGGACGCGGCCGAGCCGGTCAGCCGGAGCAGGTCGGCCAGCGGCTCCCACTCGGCGTGCCAGGCGCCGGCCGCCCGCTGGTGCTCCTGCTCGGCGGCGGCGGCCAGCCCGGCCAGCAGGCCCGGCGCTCGGCGGGTGCAGCCCAGGATGACCACGGCGGCCACCGGGTTGCGCTTGTGCGGCATGGCCGAGGACCCGCCCCCGGCGGCCGCCGGTCGTCCCTCGCTGACCTCGGCGACCTCGGACTGGGCCAGCAGGGTCACGTCCCGGGCGATCTTGCCCAGGGCCGCGCAGGCGCCGGCCAGGGCGGCGGCCAGCTCGACGACCCGCAGCCGGTCGGTGTGCCAGGGCAGCACCGGCGGGGACAGGCCCAGTTCCTCGGCGAAGTAGCCGGGCCACGGCCGGGCCGGCGTCGCCGAGCGAGGCCAGCGTGCCCGCCGCCCCGCCTAGCTGGGCGGCCAGCCGGTCCCGGCGGACCGCGCCAGCCGGGCGCGGGCCTCGTCGATGGCGGTCAGCCAGCCCGCCGCGACCAGTCCGAAGGTGACCGGGACGGCCTGCTGCAGCAGCGTCCGGCCGGCCATCACGGTGCCCGCGTGGGCGGCGGCCAGCCGGGCCGCCGCGGCCGCCGCGGCGGCCAGGTCGGCGTCGACGGCGGCGGTGACCCGGCGGGCCAGCAGCATCGCCGCGCGTGTCGAGGATGTCCTGGCTGGTCGCGCCCTGGTGCACGGCGGGCCGGGCGAAGCTCGGGGACCTGGGCGGTCAGCGCCCGGACCAGGGCGGGCACCGGGTTGCCGGTCAGCGCCGCCTGCGCGCCGATCTGCGCGGCGTCGAACCGCTCGGCCCGGGCGGCCGCGGTGACCGCCGCGCCGGCCCCGGCCGGGGCCAGCCCGGCCCGCTCCAGCGCCCGGGCCAGGGCCGCCTCGGCGTCGAGCATGGCCTGCAGCCAGGCCCCGTCGCCGGTCGCCACCGGCGCCGCGGTCGAACAGGGCCGAGAACAGGCCGGCCCGCTCGGAGTCAGTCATCCGGTCCATGATGCCGCCGCCCGGCGCGACGCGCGCCGGCGGCCGCCGGCCCAGGGCGCCGCGTTGCCCTGATATGGCCCGGCTGAACCGGATAACCGCAGGCAGAAGGTTAGGCGTGGCGGTCGAAAAGCAGGCGCGCGAGCCGCCGGGACGCCATAGTGATCTGTCGTCGACACACCTCGCAAGGCACCTTCCACCACTGCCCGGCCACTTCGGGCCGGACTCGAGGAGGACTGTCATGTCAGATGCACGCGACAGCGGGAGCGGCGCCTTACCTGGCGCCTGGCGGGTCCCGGCCGCCATCGTGGTAGCCGCCGGGCTCGCGGGCGGCGGGCTGCTGACCGGCGGGCAGCGCCCGCGCGGCGGCCGGACGGCCATCGACGGTCATCTGCGCGGGCTGGGCCGCGTGCGACGCCAGGGGCGACTCCAGCCATGGCTACCGCGCCGCACGAGGGCACCTCGTGCTGGCGGATGTTCCCCGGCAACAACTGCACCAACTACGCGGCCTACGTGGAGTCGACCGTGTTCGGCGCGCCCGCGCCGTCGTACCTGCTGGGCAACGCCGGCCAGTGGGCGGCCGCGGCGGCGGCGCACGGCGTGACGGTCAACGGCGTGCCGTCCGTCGGCGCGGTCGCCGAGTGGGACGGCGGCGCGCCGGGCATGGGCGCGGCCGGGCACGTCGCCGTGGTCGAGCAGGTCGGCGGGGACGGCCGGTACATCGTGATCTCCCAGCAGGCCATCGGCTCCGATCCGGACGGCTACGACTGGACCCGGATCAAGCTCGGGCTTCGCGGCCAGCCAATGGCAGGAGTGGCCGGACCACTTCATCCACTTCGCCGGGGCCGGCGCCGGCGGCGGCGGCCGCCCGCCGCCGTGGGCTACTACGACCCGCAGGACAGCTCCTACCGGCTGGAGGCCGCGCTGGGCCAGGCCACCCCGGCCATCACCGTGCACCGCGGCCTGGCCGGGCGCGATCCCGCTGGCGGGCGACTGGACTGGCCCGGGCACCGACAGCATCGGCTGGTATGACCCGCGCACCGCGCCGGTTCTACCTGCGCGACCAGGTAACCGGCGGGCCGCCCGCCCGGCCGTTCCGGTTCGGGCCGCCCGGCATGGTGCCGCTGGCCGGCAACTGGGACGGCCGGGGCGGCACCGGGATCGGCTACTACGACCCGGCCACCGGCGACGTTCCACCTGCGCAACGACCTGTCGGCCGGGCCGCCGTCGGCGGCGTTCCGGTTCGGGCCGCCGCACATGATCCCGCTGGCCGGCGACTGGACCGGCTCGGGCCGGGCCGGGGTCGGCTACTACGACCCGGCCGCCGGCCGCTTTTACCTGCGCCGGGCGCTGTCATCCGGCCCGGCCTGGCGCTCGTTCCGGTTCGGGCCGCCGAGGATGGTGCCGCTGGCCGGCGCCTGGTCCGCTGCGCCCCGGGCCGGACGCGCGCGCCGGGCCGGCCACGTCAGCCGGGCAGACGGCGTCGGCTTCTACAACCCGGCCGACGGCTGGTTCCACCTGCGCGACCGCGCCGTCCGCGGGCCCGGCCACCGACGTGTTCAAGTTCGGCCCCGGCGGCATGATCCCGCTGGCCGGCCGCTGGGGCTGAACGCACGCACCCCGCCGCGCCCTGCCCGGCGCCGCCCGGCCGCGCCCGGCGGTGACGGGTGGGGCCGACGTGAGAGCTGAGGGCTGAGGCGGGAGCCGAGTCGGCACGGGGCCAGCCTGAGCGGTGCAGTGAGTGACAGGCGGGACCGCCGTGACAGGTGGGAGAGGCACGTGAGGAGCATCTTCATGATCGTGACCGTTTTTCCGTGCAAACCGCCGGAAAACGGTCACGATCATGGTCAAAACGGTGGCGGGCCAGGCTCGGCGCGGGGCCGGGGCCGGGGCGACCCGGGGCCGGGGCGGGGGGCGGGCCGGGGTCAGCGGTGCAGAGGGAACCAGGCGGCGTGGTGGCTGGTCGGGACGGCGGCCGGGAGGGCCACGCGGGCGACGGGGGGGTGCGGGAACTCGGCGGCGTCCCAGACGAGCAGCCAGGAACGGGCGTCGTCGGGGGTGCGGGCGAAGGCCAGGTAGTAGCCGTCGGGCTCCTCGGCGGACGGGCCGCTGCGGGGGACGAACACCACCTCGCCGACCAGCATCCCGGCGTCCAGGGTGTCGGACCGGCCTTCCGCGAGGTCATAGCGGATCACCTGGTCGTGCTCGCCGGGGGCCAGTCCGGGGCGGCCGGAGGCGGTGACGGCGGTCACGTAGCGATGCGGGCGGCCGGCCAGGCGGTCGTCGATGCGGGGGAACTCGCCGGCCGGGCCGAGGCGGTCAAGCCGGGCGGTGCCGCTGGCCGGGTCGACCGTGATCCGGCAGAGCCGGCCGGGGGCGGGCGGCGGGCCGGGCCAGCACGGCAGGTCGGCCACGACCCGCAGGCCCGCGCCCGGCTCATCGGGCTCGAACGCGTCCGCGTCGGCGTCCGGGCCGATGGCGCCGGTCTCGTAGGCGTTAGCCAGGTGCCGGGTCCGCAGCGGCTCCAGGCCGGCCAGCGTGACCTCGTCGGGGCCGGACCGGGGCACCAGCGCGACCCGGGTACCCAGCCCGGGGCGCCAGCGGACACCGGCCGGGGCGGCCGCGTCCATGACCTCGGGGCCGAGCACGAACAGCAGGTAGTGCTCGGTGATGGCGAAGTCGTGGATCAGGTGCGGCCGGGACAGGCCGGCGACCTCGGTCGGCGGCTGGGTGACCGACCCGTCCGGGCCGATGGCGGCCCAGGTCAGGAACGGCGGCTCCGGGCTGGAGCGGAACGTCACCAGCTCGCCGCTGCGCGGGTCGACGCGGGGATGGGCGCCGATGCCCAGCGGCAGGGCGCCGCCGAAGTCGAACCGGCCCAGGGGCTCCAGGTCCGGGCTTAGCTCCCGCGGCGGGGCGCCGTCGGCCAGGGCCAGGTAGTGCCCGGCGTGCCGGATGATGCCCCGGGCCGCGCCGGGCACCCGGCGACTGCGGTACCAGGCCCGGCCCCCGCCCAGCCACACCGCGTGGATGATCCCGTCGGCGGGCGGGGCCGGGCCGCCGCGCGGCGGCGGAACCCCCGGTGCCGGGCTGTTGCGCATGAGCACGCCGCTCAGGCCAGCGGGCAGCGTGCCGGTCACGTCCAGGTCGCGGGCCGGCGCCGCGCGGCTGGCCAGGCGGGCACCGCCTGGGCTGGCGTTCCCGTACGGCCCGGCGGGCGCCGAAGCCTGCTGCCCCGTCGTCATATCCGTCCCCCCGATGAGACGCCGCGCGGAGTAACTGACTGACCTCTTATTGCTACCACCTGGGCGGAGGCGCTAACCAGGGCGGCCCCGGCGTCACGGGGGCGGCGCGGTCCAGGCGGGGCTAGCCGCGGCGGCGGCAGGATTCAGGGGCGCGGCGGCGGGACCAGCGGCCCCCGCAGTGCGGCGGCCGGGGCGGCGGGCCGGGCCGGCGGCAGGTGTCCTCCCGGACGGCCAGGCGGGCCGGGCGGTCCCCCGGCGCCGCGGGGCGCCAGGCGGGAGCCAGGCCGCGGCGGCCGGCGCTGGCGGCGGCCTCCACGCTCGGGTAGACGGCGAACACGTCGATCAGGCCGGTCACCACCAGGATCTTGCGGACCTGGGGCTGCGGCGCGGCCAGGGCCAGGTCGCCCTCGCTCTCCCGGAGCCACTTGCCCACCCGGACCAGCACGCCCAGCCCGCTGTAGCCGATGTACTCGAGGCCGGACAGGTCCACGATCACCGACGGCCCGCAGGCCGCGACGGCGCGGTCAGGTGGGACACCAGGGACGGGGTACTGGCCAGGTCCAGTTCACCCCGCAGGGTCACGACCGCGTGGCCGCCGGCGTGCCGGACGCTCACGTTCACGCTGAGCTACCTCTCCTGATCCAGCAGGCGCACTGCGGCCCTGTCCCGGCGGCCCTGACGACGAGACCAACCTACGCCACCCGGGACGCGAGGGACAGGCCGGGCGGCCTGCCCAGCGCAACCTCGCAGGGCGCCTCCAGCTGGGCTCCAGCCGGCCGGAGTCCGCCACCCCGGGGCCGGGTCCCAGCCCCGCCCGGACCATGATCCACCTCTGGAAGGGTTCCCTGGCCAGGGCTATTGTCGGCCTTATGAGCCTGCGTCCCACCATTCCCGGCGGCCCGTCCGTGCCGCAGCAGCGCAACATCGTCACAGAGATCCCGGGTCCTGCCTCCCGCGCCCTGCTGGAGCGCCGTCAGCGCAGCGTGGCCCGCGGGCTGAGCCACGTGCTGCCGGTGTTCGTCACGGCGGCCGGCGGCGGCATCGTCGTCGACGCCGATGGCAACTCGCTGATCGACTTCGGCTCCGGGATCGCGGTCACCAGCGTCGGCAACAGCGCCGAGCTGGTCGTCGACCGGGTCATCGAGCAGGTCTCGCAGTTCACCCACACCTGCTTCATGGTCGCCCCGTACGAGAGCTACGTGGAGGTGTGCGAGGAGCTGAACCGGCTGACCCCCGGCGACCACGACAAGCGGTCGACGCTGTTGAACTCCGGGGCCGAGGCGGTGGAGAACGCGGTCAAGATCGCCCGGCACGCCACCGGCCGGGACGCGGTCGTGGTGTTCGACCACGCCTACCACGGCCGGACCAACCTGACCATGGCCATGACGGCCAAGAACATGCCCTACAAGCAGGGC
Organism: uncultured Actinomycetota bacterium; assembly: GCA_963731085.1. Taxonomy (GTDB): domain Bacteria; phylum Actinomycetota; class Actinomycetes; order Streptosporangiales; family Streptosporangiaceae; genus DASUBV01. The sequence goes on along the minus strand of CAVSUF010000008.1, from coordinate 30,001 downwards.
TTCGGCCCGTTCGCGGGCGAGGTCTACCGGGTGCCGATGGCCTACCCGTTCCGCTGGCCGGGCGGCCCGGCGGCGTGCGCGGCCGAGGCCCTGGAGGTGATCACCGGCCTGATCCACACCCAGGTGGGCGAGGAGAACGTGGCCGCCGTGATCATCGAGCCGATCCAGGGCGAGGGCGGCTTCATCGTCCCGCCGGACGGCTTCCTGCCCGGCCTGGCCCGGTTCTGCCACGAGCACGGCATCGTGTTCGTGGCCGACGAGATCCAGTCCGGGTTCTGCCGGACCGGGGACTGGTTCGCGTGCGACCACGAGGGCGTGGTGCCCGACCTGGTCACCACGGCCAAGGGCATCGCGGGCGGGCTGCCGCTGGCCGGGGTCACCGGCCGGGCTGAGCTGATGGACGCCGTGCACCCGGGCGGCCTGGGCGGCACGTTCGGCGGCAACCCGGTGGCGTGCGCGGCCGCGCTCGGCTCGATCGAGACGATGGCCAAGGAGGACCTGCCCGCCGCCGCGCGCCGGATCGGCGACATCATGCTGCCCCGGCTGCGCGAGCTGGCCCGCGCCCACCCGGTCATCGGCGACGTGCGCGGGCGCGGCGCGATGATCGCCATCGAACTGGTCCGGCCGGGCACCCTGGAGCCCGACCCGGCCGCCGCCGGGGCGGTCGCCCGGGCCTGTCACGCGAACGGCGTGATCGTGCTGACCTGCGGCACCTACGGGAACGTGCTGCGCTTCCTGCCGCCGCTGGTGATGAGCGAGGCGCTGCTGCGCGAGGGCCTGGACGTGCTGGCCGAGGCCCTGGCCGAGGTCTGATCCCCAGGTTCCGTCCGAAATCCGCATCGTTTCGGAGCAGTTTCCCGTTTGGGCCCTTCCAGGCACTAGTGCCGTGATTACCGTCATGAGCAACGGTTATCCGCACTGCCCGGAAGGGGAAGACGGTGCCTCTTCGGGGATTCCTCGCCGCCCGGCTCATGGCCGGAGCCGGCGCCACCGCGTCGCTGCTGGTATCGGGCCTGGTCACGTCCGGGGCGGCCAGCGCCGCGCCGGCCCGGTGCGCTACGTGGCGCTGGGCGACTCCTACTCCTCGGGGCTGGGCTCGGGCAGCCTGATCAGCTCCAGCGGGTCATGCGACCGCAGCACCAAGGCGTACTCCCAGCTGTGGGCCGCCGCCCACCACCCGGCCAGCTACGTGTCGGTGGCCTGCGCGGGCGCGACCACGGCCACCGTGATCAGCACCCAGCTCACGGCGCTGAGTGCGGCGACCACGCTGGTGTCGATCACCGTCGGCGGCAACGACGTCGGCTTCAGCTCGACCCTGGAGACCTGCATCCTGCACGCCACCAGCTCGTGCGTGAGCGCGATCAGCGGCGACGAGAAGCAGATCGCCAGCGCCCTGCCGGGCCAGCTGAACACCCTGCTGGCGGGCATCAGGGCCCGTGCGCCCGGCGCCCGGGTCGTGGTGCTGGGCTACCCGGCCCTGTATGACCTGTCCAGGTCGAGCACCTGCCTGGGGCTGAGCACCACCGACCGGACCGATCTGAACCAGGCCGCCGGGCTGCTGGACAACGCCATCAAGGCCGCCGCCGGGCGGCACGCCGACGTGTTCGAGGACGTCCGGCCGGACTTCGCCGGCCACCTGATCTGCGACAGCGGCAAATGGCTGAACGCGGTCAGCATCACCGACATCTCGCAGTCCTACCACCCGACCGCGACCGGGCAGGCCGACGGCTACCTGCCCGCGTTCAGCCAGGGGGCCTAGGCTCCCGGCCGGGGCGCCCGGCTGGCCCAGGCCAGCACCGACCAGGTCGAGAGCGCGGACAGGACGGAGCCCAGGCTGCCGACTGAGCCGACCGACAGGATGCTGGCGAACGACCCGGCCGAGCCGATGCTCAGGATCGAGCCGGCCGACCCGATGGACAGGATCGACCCCGACGAGCCGATGGACAGGATCGACCCGGCGGAGCCGATGCTCAGGAGCGATCCGGACGGGTCGCGCGCGCCGGCGCTGCTAGCTGCCATGTGACCATGATCCACCCGGCCGGGCCGGGCGGCTGGACACCCGCGCTCTCGCCGCGTCACTATCGCGGATATCTTGAGCAGAGTTTCCGGACGCGACGGGAGTCGGGCATGATCGGCGGGATCCAGCAGCTGGTGGACTCCGGGCCGCTGCTGCTCGCCATGCCGGTGGCCCTGGCCGCGGGCGCGGTGACGTTCCTGTCGCCCTGCTGCCTGCCGCTGGTGCCGGGCTACCTGTCCTACCTGACCGGGATGTCGGGCGCCGGGCTGCGGTCCCGCGGCGCGACCGCCGGGCCGGCCGTGGCGGCTCCCGTCCCCGTGGGCACGGGCGCGGCCCAGGCCAGCGCGGCCCCGGCCAGTGCGGGCCAGGCCAGCCGGTCCAGGCCAGCGCGCTCCAGCCCGGCGCGGTGGCCGTTCCGGTGGCCGGCGGGGCCCGCGGCGGAGCGGCGGTCCCGGCGGATCCGGCGGAACTGGCGAGCCAGCCCGGTGCCGGGACGGTCCGGGCCCGGACGGTGCTGGGGACGCTGCTGTTCGTGCTGGGCTTCTCGGCCGTGTTCACCGTCGAGGGGATCACCTTCGGCGCCGCCGGCGCGGCGCTGCGGGAGCACGACCGGGGCCTGTCCGAGGTGCTGGGCGTGGTCATCATCCTGCTCGGCCTGATGTTCGCCGGCGCGTTCGACCGGTTCTCGTTCAGCGGCCGGATGTTCCGGCCGCAGTACCGGCCGCGGGCGGGCCTGGCCGGCGCGCCGCTGCTGGGCGTGCTGTTCGGGCTGGGCTGGACGCCGTGCATCGGCCCGACGCTGGCCGCCGTGCTCACGCTGGGATCGACCACCGGCAGTGCCGGGCGCGGGGCGCTGCTGGCGTTCGTCTACGCGCTCGGGCTGGGCCTGCCGTTCCTGCTCGTCGCCCTGGCCGTGCAGCGCGGCCTGGGCCTGCTGGCGTTCGCCCGCCGGCACAGCCGCCTGATCACCCGGATCGGCGGCATCATGCTCATCGCGGTCGGCCTGCTGGAGGTCACCGGGGTCTGGGGCACCGCCGTGATCTGGCTCCAGGCCCACTGGTTCCCCGGCTACAACGCCCCGCTCTAGCCACCCCTGCGGTCAGGCCAGGTCAGGCCAGGGCGGGTCAGGTCAGGGCCGGGCGGGGCGGCAGCGGCGGGCGGCGCCGGGACGGCCGGTCGGCCAGCGTCGGCGGGGTCGCGGGCGGCTGGTCAGCCAGGGCCTCGGTGGCCAGGCGGATCGCCGTCTCCAGCTGGGTGTCCCGGCCTGCGGCCCAGTCATCCGGGCTGACCAGCACCTCGACGTCCGGGTCCACGCCGTAGTTCTCCAGGCCCCAGCCGACCTGCCGGACCCAGAACGCCCAGCGCGGGACGGTGATGTGGGTGCCGTCCACCAGCTCGTGCCAGCCGTCGATGCCGATGACCCCGCCCCAGGTGCGGGCGCCGACGACCGGGCCGAGGGCCAGCGTGCGGATGGCCGCGGTGACGATGTCGCCGTCCGAGCCCGCGAACTCGTCGGCCAGCGCGACCACCGGGCCGCGCGGCGCCTCGGCCGGGTAGCTGACCGGGAGCATGTTCCGGGGCACCTCCCAGGCGATCACCCGCCGGGCCAGCTTCTCGACGATGAGCTGGGAGGTGTGCCCGCCGCGGTTGCCCCGGGCGTCCAGGATCACCGCCTCGCGGGTCAGCTCGGCCCGCAGGTCGCGATGGAAGTCGGCCCAGCCCTCGCTCTCCATGTCGGGCACGTGCAGGTAGCCGATCCGGCCGTCGCTGCGCTCCCGGACCAGCGCCCGCCGGCTGGTCCACCCAGTCGTGGTAGCGCAGGCGGCGTCTCGCTGGACAGCGGCACGATGACGGCCCGGCGCGGGGCGCCCCCGGCCGGGTCAGCCACGGTCAGCTCGACCGGCTTGCCCGCCACCCCGGCCAGCAGCGGGCCGGGGCCGTCCTCGCCCACCGGGCGCCCGTCGATGGCCATCAGGCGGTCGCCCGCCCGCACGTGCACGCCCGGCGCGGCCAGCGGCGAGCGCGCCCGTGGGTCGGAGGACTCCCCCGGCACGATCCGGCGGATCAGCCAGCTTCCGCCGGGCCCCGTTCCAGGTCGGCGCCGAGCAGCCCGGTGGAATAGCTGCCGGTGCCGCCGCCGTCGCCGGGCGCCGGGTGACGTAGGCGTGCGAGGTACCGAGCTCGCCGATCGCCTCGGCCAGCACGTCGGCGAACTCGCCGGCGTGGCGACCAGGTCCAGCAGCGGCCGGTAGCTGTCCAGCACCGCGTCGAGGTCCACGTCGGCCAGGTCCTGCGACCCAGAAGTCATGGGCCACGATCCGGCCCGCCTCATCCAGCGCGTGCCGCCACAGCGCGGCCGGGTCGGCCAGGAACCGGGCGCGGGTCCCGTCCACGCTGATCCGGTCCTCTGGGCTGTCCGGGTCGCCCTTGCGGTCGCCGGGGATGACGGCCAGGCAGTCGTGGTCGCTGAGCACCAGCCGGCTGCCGTCGCCGCTGGCCACGAACCAGTCGACGTCGTGCTCCAGCGCGGTCACCGAGTGCCGCTTCAGGTCGAACCGCTGCAGGCAGGGGCGCGGCCGGGCGTCGGTGAGCCGGGCCACGCCCTCGCCCAGCTTCCCGGCCACCGGGTGCAGCAGCCAGGCCAGGCCGCCCTTGACCGCGTGCAGCGAGGAGTACCGGCCCTCGGGCACCGGCAGGGCCACGACCCGCGCCGCGATGCCGTCGGTGTCCACCGCCACCGGGCGCGGCCCGGCCGCTGCCCGGTGCGGCCCGGCGCCGTTCGCGCTGGGGCTGGCCGGGCCTGCCGCGGCCGCCGTTCCCCCGGCGCCCGCTTCCGCCGCGCTTCCGTCCCCGCTGCCCCCGTCCCCGCTGCCCCCATCACCCGTGCCCGCCGCCCCGGCGCCCGCCTCGGCGCCCGGGCCGCCACCGGGCCTCGTGTCGCCTCCCGCGCTGGTCTCCGCCCTGCGTCGTCCCCGGCCGGGCTGTCGCCGTCGGCGTCGCTCTCGGCGGTGTCGCTCCCGGTGGTGTCGCTCCCGGCGGTGTCGTCGGAGTCATCGGAGTCGTCGGTCAGCGCCCGCCCGCCCGGCTGCGGGCCGAACGGGGACAGCGTCGCGGCGGCCAGCGGCACCAGGTAGGGCCGCGCGCCGAACGGGAACGACGAGGTCGAACGAGTGCTCGTCGTAGATCGGGTCGAAGTTGCGCTTGGACAGGAAGGCCACGTACTTGCCGTCGGTGGTGAAGGCCGGCTCGGTGTCGGTGAACCGGCCGTCGGTCACGTCGGTCATCGTCCCGTCGGCCACCCGGGCCATCCGCAGCCGGCACAGCGGCCGGTACCCGCCGGCGTGGGACCAGGCCAGCCAGGCCGAGTCCGGTGACCAGGCCAGGCCGCTGACCTCGCCGTTGTCGGAGGTCAGCCAGGTCGGTGACGGCGCCGGTGGCGACGTCCACCACGCGCAGGCCGCCGTCCAGCGCGGCCACCGCGACCTTGCTGCCGTCGGGCGCGGCGGCCAGTTCGCAGACCCGGCCGATCTGCCCGCCGGCGATCCGGCGCGGCTCGGCGGGCAGGCCGGCCGGGCGGGCCGTGCCGATCTCCAGGGCGTCCGCGCCGTCGGCGTCGGTGACCCACACCGCGGCGCCGTCCTTGCCCAGCACGCCGGGCAGCCGGGCGCGGCCGCCGGGGGTGACCGACAGCGCCACCGCCGGGCCGTCCCGGTGGCTGAGCCAGTGCACCGTGCCGCGCACCTCCACGACGCTGGCCTGGCCGGTGGCGTCGCACGACAGCGCGCCGACGTGGTCCTCGGCTGAGATCAGCCGGGGCGTGCGGCCCGGCGGCACCGAGCCCAGGGCGATCTCCAGCGGCCGGGGCCCGTCGGCGTCCAGGCTGTCCAGCAGCCAGATCCGGCCGTCGCAGCTGTAGATGACCCGCTGGCCGTCCGTGCTGGCGTTCCGGGCGTAGGCGCCGTCGTGGTCGGAGTGCCGGCGCAGGCCGGTGCCGTCCAGCGCGCACGAGTACAGGTTGCCGGTGCCCTCGTGGTCGGACAGGAAGGCCAGCCGGCCGCCGACCAGCATCGGGCTGGTGAACTGGCCGCGGACCTCGGCCAGCACCCGCCGGAAGCCGCGGCCGGCGCGCGCGTCGCGGTAGGCCCGGGCCGACCCACAGCCGCCCGCGACATGCCGCCGCGGTAGCGCTTCCAGCCGGGCAGGTCACGCAGGGTCATGCCGGTCAGCAGGGCCGTCCCGGATTCCTCCAGCGCCGCCTCGGCGACCGGCCCGAACGGCAGCCGGGTGTCCGCCGCCGGGGCCGGGCCGGGCGTCGGGCTGATCGCGTGCGCCCAGGTGAAGTGCCGGAACGGCTGGCCCGTGTCGCTGACCGCCAGCACGTCCCCGCCGGGGGTCCAGCCGCAGGTCCGGGTCTGCGTCCGTGCCCCAGAAGGTGAGCCGCCGGCTGGTCCCGCCATCGGTCGCGGCCAGGTACACCTCGGCGGAGTCGTCCCGGCTCCCGGTCCAGGCCACCTGCGCCCCGTCGCGGGAGAACCGGGGGCGGCTGGCCTCGGCCTGGTCGGCGGACAGCCGCCAGCCCCGGCCCCCGGACGCCGGCGCCAGCCATACGTCATCTTCCGCGACGAACGCGATCAGATCGCCCTGTATGTGCGGGAACCTCAGATAGCCGGTGGAAGTCACCGGCATCATCCTAGGACCCAAACCTTACTTCCGGCAGTGACCTTTACTGTTACCGGATACTCTCCGTGACGACCAGGCTTGCGCCACGCACGTGCGCCATGCATCCGATGTCCCGGCCCGGCCGTCTGTGCGCCGCCCCGGGCGATTCGCGGACCCCGGCCAGGATGGCCATTGCGTTAGCGATGTGCAGCCGAACCATATTCCGCTACGCTCCGTGCTCCCGAAGCCATTTAGCTCATAAAGGTTGTCGGCAAGATGCAGTTGGTGCGAGAATCGCCGGGTGGCAATAGCGCTGGACGGTGGGGCTCCCGAGTACGGCGCTGATGCCCGGGCCGGGCAGCAGCCGCGCACAGGACTCTTCCGGCGCGGGCGGGATGCCGCCATTGCGCCGTCCGGGGGCGCGGCGGACCAGGTGCCGGCCGGTCGCCGCCGGGCACGCGGCCGCGGCGGCGCGCACCGGGCCGCCCGCGATCGCCGGCCGCCCGCCCCCTCCGCTGACACGACCCCCGACGCCGCCCCTGACACCGCCTCTCCGGTCGCTGCCGGCCGGGCGCCGGGCAGGCCCCCGGGGCCGCCTCCCCCGGCATCCCGATCTTCGCGCGGGCCGGCGAGTCCGCCCGCGCCGTTGTCCCGGACCAGTCCGCGCCGGGTCGCAACCGCGGCGCCCGGCGGCCGATGTCGATCCGCGGCCTGGCCATCCAGCGGGTGGCCCGGACCGAGAGCATGGCCGCCCCCGAGACGGCCGGGGACGCGCCCCCGGCCCCGGCCGACTTCGACGCCCGCGCGGTCAAGGAATCATTCGCCAGCCTGATGGCAAATGCCCCGCTGGCGATGGAGTACTTCTATTCGCACCTTTTCACCGCCAGTCCCGAATCGCGGGCTATGTTCCCGTTGGATATGACCCAGATGCGCGAGCGGCTTTTTGCCGCGCTGTCCCGGCTCGTGTGGATTCTGGACTCCCCCGCGGAATCCGCGGCATACCTGTCGCAGCTGGGCCGGGATCATCGCAAATACGGGGTAAAGGAACAAGCATTTTGCCGCGTTCTTCGGCGCGCTGCTCGATACCGCCGCGTACTTCTGCGGAAGCGCCTGGACGCGAGGAAGCCGAGGCGGCCTGGCACGGCGCGCTGGAGTATGCAGCGCGCACCATGCGAACAGCAGCCGACGCCGACGCCCGGGACTACCCAGCGTGGTGGGTGGGCGAGATCGTCGCCCACGACCGGCGCACCGAGGCGTGGCCGTCGTGACCATCCGGCCCGACAACCCGCTGCCCTACCAGGCGGGCCAGTACGTGCCCGTGCAGGTGCCCCGCTGGCCCCGGGTGTGGCGGCCGTACTCGATCGCCAACGCGCCCCGGGCCGACGGCCTGATCAGCCTGCACGTCCGGGCCGTGCCCGGCGGGATGGTCAGCGCCGACCTGGTCCGGCACGCCGCCGCCGGGGACACCGTGCTGCTCGGGCCGGCCTGCGGCGAGATGGTCGCGCCGGCCGGGCGACCGGGACCTGACCTGCGTGGCCGGCGGCACCGGCCTGGCCCCGGTCAAGGCCATCGTGGAGGCCGCGGTGGGCAGCGGCCGCGGCGGGCGGCACCGCCGGATCACCCTGTTCGTCGGCGCCCGCCACATGGCCGACGTGTATGACCTGCCTGACCTGCAGGCCCTGCAGGCGGCCCGGCCCGGCCTGCAGGTGGCCGTGGTGCTGTCGGAGGACTCGGTGCTGTCCGAGCCAGCCGCTGCTGTCCGAGCAGCAGACCGCGGCCGGCCTGATCGCCATGACCGGGATGCTGCCGGGCGCGGTGGCCGGGTTCGGCGGCCTGGCCGAGTCCGAGGTCTACATCAGCGGCCCGGCGCCGATGGTGCGGCGGACCACCCTGCTGCTGGCCGGGCACGTCCCGCCGGACCGGGTGCACCACGACCCGCTGCCCGCCGACCCGGGCCGCGCCGCCCGCCTGATCCAGGCCCAGGCCCGCCAGGCCACGCCGAGCGACCCCGACGATTTCCGCCAGTCCCCGCTGTACGCGAAGTTCGCCCGTCCCGGCTTCGAGCCGGCGACGGGGTCTAGCCACGGGCACCGCGTTACTTAACTCAGGTGCTCGCCGAAGAACGCGTAGATCCGGTCCCAGGCGTCGGCCGCGTCGTGCTCCTGGTAGCTCATCCCGGTGACCCTGGCCAGCACCGCGCCGGCCCCGGATGATTGCGTCATGAACCGGTGTCCCGAGCCCGGGTACTCCTTGACGTCGTGCGGGATCTCCAGCACGGTCAGGGCCCGCTCCAGGGTCTCCGGGGTGCCCTTGCGCATGCCCTTGTCCCGGCCGCCGAAGCTGGCCACCACCGGGCAGGCCCCGGCCAGCACCTGCTCGGCGTCGCGGGGCACCTCGCCGTAGTTCACCGCCGAGGCGCCGAAGCCCGCCCGCGGGGCGCACAGCAGCGCGAACCCGCCGCCCATGCAGAACCCGATGACGCCCGCCTGGCCGGTGCAGTCGGCCCGCCCGGCCAGGAACCGCGCGGGCCGCGTCCAGCGCGTCGAAGGCCGGCCCGGTCCCGGCCCGCAGCTGGCGGAACGCGCCGTCGACGCACCGGATCCACGACTTCCCGCCGTACAGGTCGGGGGCCAGCGCCAGGTAGCCGTGCTCAGCCAGCAGGTCGGCCTTGGCGCGGACGTCGTCGTTCAGCCCGAAAGCCTCGTGAATGACGACCACGCCGGGCCACGGGCCCGTCGCTTCCGGCCGGGACCGCCAGGTAACCGGGCACGGTCCCGGCCGTTCCCGGATAGCTCATCATGGGCATGCTTCCGCCCTTTCGCCCTGTCGCCCGGCGTCCCGCCGCGCGACCTCGCCATGCCTGCCCCGCTACAGGGCACACCCTAGCGGCCCGGCAAAGGCCGGGGACAGTTCCGGCTAATCCCGCAATGCGGCCCGTAGCGCCGGCATAAAAGCTGGCCCAACTCCCTGATTACCATTCACGCTTCCACGATTACGTTAAGTTACTAACGGAAGGAACTGCAGGTCCCGGATGCGGTTCGCTGCCGGGATTCAGGGGACGGCCATGGAAGGGGACATTGATGTTTGGAAACGGCAGACTCGCCGTCCGCGGCACGCTCGCCGCCGGCCTGGCCGGGGCTGGCCCTGCTGGCGGGCGGCCCGGCGCTGGCGCAGACGGGCGCGGCCGGAGTGCCGGCCGTGCGGTGCCGGCGGAGCGGCGCCAGCCGGCGCTGGCACGTTCAAGACCTGGGCAGCGGCCCAGAAGGCGGCCGGGTTCACCCTGTACGTCCCGAACCGCACCGCGGGCCTGATCCGCACGCAACCAGATCCTCGTCACCCGGTGCACGGCCACCGAGCAAGGTCCGGTATCGACGTCTACGCGCCGTGGGGCGGCAAGACGTACCTGGCCCTGGACCAGAACAGCACCGGCGGCGCGTGCAGCAACTTCGGCGCCGGCCCGGTCCATCGCGCACCTACCGGAAGTCCGGGCCGCACCTACAAGCTGTGCGGCTTCTGCGGCGGCAAGCGGCCAGCCGTCGTGCACCAGCAAGACGGCCACGCTGGTGCTGACCTGGAAGATCGGGTCCCGCTACTTCGTGGCCTACTCCAACGGCGTGCTGCGCGGCACGCTGTCAACTTCGCCACCAGCATCAAGAAGATCTAGCCCGGCGATCCGGCGCCGGGCTACCGCGCCGCGCGGCCCGGCACAGGCGCAGCACGTTCGCCAGCACCTGGTGCCCGGCCCGGCCCGACGCGGTGAGGATCGACTCGGGGTGGAACTGCACCCCCCACCGGCCCGCCGCCGCGTCCTCGATCGCCATCACCACCCCGTCCGGCGGTCACCGCCGTCACCGTGAACCAGTCCGGTCACCTGCTCGGGCCGGGCGTGCAGCGAGTGGTACCGGCCGGCGGTGAACTCGGCGGGCAGCCCGGCCAGCAGGTCGCCGCCGAGCACCCGGACCTGGCCCGGCTTGCCGTGCACCGGCGTCGCCAGCAGCCCGAGCGACCCGCCCGCGTGCTCGACCATGGCCTGCAGGCCCAGGCACACGCCGAACGCCGGCAGCCCGCGCTCGTCGAGCGCGCCCAGCAGCTTGTCGCAGCCGAAGTCGGCCGGCCGCCCGGCCCCGGCGACAGCACGACCAGGTCGGGCGGCGTACTCGTCCAGCAGCGCCGGGTCGAACCCGGCCCGCAGCGTGGTCACCGTCGGCGCCCAGCTCGCGCAGGTAGCCGGCCAGCGTGTGCACGAACGAGTCCTGGCAGTCGACGAGCAGCACGCGACCATGCCCGGCGACCGGGCCGGTCCGCGGCCGGACCGCCTCGGCGCCGTCGGGCACCGCGCGCGCCGCCCGGCCTCGGCCAGCGTCTCCAGCAGCGCCCGGGCCTTGAGCCGGGTCTCCTGCTCCTCGGACGTCCGGGTCGGAGTCGAACAGCAGCGTCGCCCCGGCCCGGACCGCCGCGACCCCGCCGCGGATGTGCGCGGTGCGCAGGGTCAGCCCGGTGTTCATGCCGCCGTCGAAGCCGATCATGCCGACGGCGCCGCCGTACCAGCGCCGCGGCCCGGCCTCGTGGTCCTCGATGAACTGCATGGCCCAGGCCTTCGGCGCGCCGGTGACCGTGACCGCCCACATGTGGGTCAGGAACGCGTCGAGCGCGTCGAAGCCCGGCCGCAGCCGCGCCCTCGATGTGGTCGACGGTGTGGATCAGCCGGCTGTAGAGCTCGATCTGGCGGCGGCCGATGACCTTGATGCTGCCCGGCACGCAGATCCGCGACTTGTCGTTGCGGTCCACGTCGGTGCACATGGTCAGCTCCGACTCCTCCTTGGGCGAGGCTGAGCAGCGTCCCGGATGGCCTCGGCGTCGCCGATGCGGGTCGGCGCCGCGGGCGATCGTCCCGGCGATCGGGCAGGTCTCCACGCGGTCGCCGGTCACCCGGACGTACATCTCCGGCGACGCGCCGACCAGGTACTCCGCCGCCGCCGAGGTTGAAGATGAACTCGTACGGGGCCGGGTTGCGCTGCCGCAGCCGCTCGAAGAACGCGGCGGGCGACCGCGCACCGGGCGTGGAACACGTGGCTGGGCGTCGACCTCGAACAGGTCACCCGCCGCGAACCGCTCCCGCGCCTCGCCGACCACGCCCGCGTAGCCACCCGGCACCGGATCGGCTGGCAGCTCAACGGCCGAAACGGGCTCCAGCCGTCGCCCCGCCGTCCCCGGCCGCCGGGCCGGCGGTCGACCGGGGCAGCCCGCGGGTCGACCCGCGCCGCCGTGTCGAACTCGTAGGAGTAGCGAGACCGCCGTCTCCCGCTTGCGGTCCAGCACCCAGATCCGGTCGGGCAGGTGCAGCACCAGGTCGCGCTGGCCGCCGGGCGCGGGTCGGCCGCAGCCGCAGCGGCTCGAACTGGAAGGCCAGGTCGTACCCGAACGCCCCGTACAGGCCGAGGTTGGGGTCCGGCCCGGCCAGGTCGGCGATGATCTCGCGCAGCGCGGTGAACACCGACGGCCGCCGGCGTGCGCTCCTCCTCGGTGAACACCCCGCCGGGGTCCTCCACGGTGACGCTGGCCACCCGCGTCGCCCTCGGTGACCTCGCCCGCCCGGCCCAGCGCGGCCGCGAGCACCGGCAGCAGCACCAGGCCGCGGTCGTTGCGCGCCCGGACGGTGATCGTCCGGCCCGCGGCGGTGATCTCCACCGGCGGGTCGACATAGGCCACGTGCCACCGGCTGTACCGGCCCGGGTACTCCATGCCGGAGCTGAGCACCCCGCCCGGCACGCCTCCACCTGGCGGGTCAGGTCGGCCAGCACCGCCGGGTCGAACGGCGCCGCGGTGCGGTGCACCGTCACCCCGCCGGGGGTCTGGTAGCTAGACGTGCTGGAAGCCGGGTCCGTGCGCGGGCCGGGTCCGTGCCGCGGGCAGGGTCGTCGCCGGCGGCGGGGCTGGTGTTCATGTCGCCTCACGGGTCTAGGCCGGCACGGCACGAAAAGGCGGCCGCCGGATACCGGGCGGTCGCCTTCAGATCTGCTGGAGCGCGCGAATCTGGGCACCGCCTACTAGCGGCGCCACCAGCCGATAAGGCTCGGGCGCATGCACGGCATCGTACGCCACGCCGGCCGGCGCCCGGGACGGTCCGCCGAACCGGCGGGCCGGCCTGCGCCGCTCACCCGCGCGGCCGCGGTCTCGGCTCGCAAGCCGCCTGCCTCACCGGCCGGTGATCTGTCTCACTCGGGGTGAGCCTGCCCTCACCCGGGCCGTGACGATCCGGCCGCCCGGCGGCCTGCCCCACGCATTGGCTGTCTGCCTCACCCACCGAGGATATGTCCCACTCGACATGCCATCTAGTGCCAGCCCACCTCACCCGGAAGTCCCGCACCTCACCGGCCGGTGAGCTGTCCTCACTGGCCGGCGAGACCCCTCACCGGCGGATGACCCGCCCGTCCCGGGGGTCGTGAGGGCCGGGGCGATGATCGCCGTTTCGCGGCGCCGGGCCTGGCGTCCATGCGACAGCACAGCCGGTGGCACGCGCGATCGGGGCGAGGCGGCCGCCCGGCGGCACCCGGCCCGGCGGCCGGCGGTGATGGCCGCCTGCGTCAACCGCGCGCTCGCCCGCGAACCCTGACGCAGGCTGAGCACCCCGGCGGCGGCCCCGCTGGCCGACGACTCCATGATCGTGACCGTTTTTCCGTGCTCCAGACGGGCAATCGGTCACGATCATGGGTGAATGCCCCAGCAGCCGCCCGCCAGCCCGGCAGGGCCGCCCGCCAGCCCTGGCCCGCCCAGCCCGGCACGGGCGGCCCATCAGCCCCGGCCCGCCCAGCCCGGCACGGGCCGCCCAGCCCGGCAGGCCCGGCCCGGCAGGGCCGGCCGGCGCCAGCCGCGGCGGCCGCGCCAGCCCCGGCCCGCCAGCCCCGGCCCGCCAGCCCCGGCCCGCCAGCCCCGGCCCGCCAGCCCCGGCCCGCCACCGCCCCGGCGAGCAACGCCCGCGACCATCCCGCCGGCACCATCCGCCCCGCCCGCACCTGGCCCGCGTGAGCATCGCGGCCGCCGACCATGATCGTGACCGTTTTTCCGGGCATGTTTACGTAAACACGGTCACGATCATGGAATTTCCCCCACGCCGATCGACACTGGCGTCGCACCTGCCCCATAGGCCTCAGCCGGGTGGCGGCCGCCTCACTGGTGAGCCGCGCTCCCCACCAGGCAGGTGCCTCGCTCACTGCTCAGCCAGCTTGCTCACAAGACGACGCGAACAAGGAGGCCCAGCCTCACGCGCTTTCTCCCATTGCCCACAACTAAGCCGGCGGTTGCGGGTGCTTAGCTCCGACTTACTCACGCTATAGCCGTGTTTCACACCGCCAGCCACGCAGCAACCGGCCGGGCTCACGCCCGGGCGGTCATCCCGCACCGGCCAGGGCTGCTCAGAAGGTGAGCCACTGGCCAGCGCCCGTCTGCCACGGCGGCCTCGTAGGCGGCCGGGCGGCGGCGAGGTCCTCGACGGCCAGGCCCGAGCGACTCGAACACGGTGATCTCGCCGTCGTCGCGACCGCCCGGCGGCCGGTCCGGCCAGCACCTCGCCCAGCGTGCCGCGCGACGTCGGCCCGCGCGATCAGGCCCTCGGCCTCGGCCAGCCAGGTAGTCGCCGGACTCGGTGGCAGTCCCTCGCGGCTGTCGCAGTACACGGCGGCGCCGCGGCCATCAGCGCGCTGTCCAGCTCCCGCGTGTCGCCGGGCAGGCAGGCGCCGACCGCGTTGACGTGCGCGCCGTCGGCGATCCAGTCGCGGCGCAGCACCGGCTGGGCCGAGGTGGTGGCGGTGACGATGATGTCCGCGCCCGGCGACGGCCTCGGCGGCCGACGCGCACGCGGTGATCACGGCGTCGACCTCGGCCTGCAGCGGCGGCCGCGAACGCGGCCGCCCGGGCCGGCGTCCCGCCCGGCGACCCGGACCCGGCGCAGCGAGCCGGGTCGCGCTGAACGCCCGCATGTGCGCGCGGGCCTGCACGCCGGTGCCGATGACGGCCAGGTCGCCCGCGCCGGGCCGGGCCAGCAGCTCGGTGGCCAGCACGGACATGGCGGCGGTGCGGATCTCGGTGACGGCCGAGGCGTTCAGCACGGCCAGCGGCACGCCGGTCGGCGCCGTCGGACAGGAGCACGATGCCCTGGTGGGTGTCCAGGCCCGCGGCCGGGTTGCCGGGCGTGATGCAGATGGCCTTGAGGCCGTACGGCGGTGCCGGCCCCGGCTGCCCAGGCGGGCATCGAGGCCCATCAGGCCGGGCGGCCGACGCGGCCGGATGATCGTCGCGCAGCGGCTGGTCGGCCTGGCCGGCGGTGAGCGCGGCCAGGCCGGCCCGGACGCCGCACGCACGCGGGGTAGTCGAGCAGCTGCGTGCACGTCGGGATCGGACAGGACGAGGAGCCGCACGTTACGCTGTCGCTGGCATGGGATCGGCGGGTCGACGTCGGCGACTGTGCGGGGCGACGGTCAGCTCGTCGGCCGACCGGCCCACGGGCACCGGCCGGCCCGCGATCCGGTACACCTCGGCGCCGTCCACCGTCTCCCGCTCCAGCAGCAGGCTGACCAGCTGGCCGAGCTCGTCGCGGTGGGCGCGGATCTTGCCGATCGCGTTCTCCTCGGCCTCGCGCAGCAGCCGGGCCACCTCGCGGTCGATGACGGCCTGGGTGGCCTCGGCGAACGGCCGGCTGGACAGGCCGCCCGCCGCCGCTGCCCAGGAACACCGACCCGCCCTCGGGGTAGCCGACCGGGCCGAGCTCGGGCGACAGCCCGAACTCGCGGACCATCTTGGTGGCCAGGTCGGTGGCGCTGGCCAGGTCGTTGGCCGCGCCGGTCGAGCCCTGGCCCAGCTCGACCAGCTCGGCGGCCCGGCCGCCGAGCCGGACGGCCAGCGAGTCGTGCAGGTAGTCCTCGCCGTACAGGTGCCGCTCGACCAGCGGCAGCTGCTGGGTCACGCCGAGCGCCTGGCCGGCCGGCAGGATGGTGACCTTGGACACCGGGTCGGCGTGCTCGGACAGCGCGGCGACCAGGGCGTGCCCGGCCTCGTGGATGGCCACGGCGTGCTTCTCCTCGGGCAGCAGCACGTTGGAGCCCTCGCGGCGGCCGAGCAGGATGCCGGTCCCGGGCGTCCGTCGAAGTCCGCGGCGGTCAGCACGTCGCGGCCGCGCCCGGACGGCGAAGATGGCCGCCTCGTTGGCCAGGTTGGCCAGGTCGGCGCCGGAGAAGCCGGGCGTGCCGCGGGCGACCACGTTCAGGTCGACGTCGGCGCCGAGCTTCTTGCCCCGGCAGTGCACCTGGCCAGGATGGCGGCGCGCTCGCGCAGCGTGGGCAGCGGGATCGTGACCTGGCGGTCGAACCGGCCCGGCCGCAGCAGCGCCGGGTCGAGCACCTCGGGCCGGTTGGTCGCGCCGAGCACGACCAGGCCCTGGGTCATGTCGAAGCCGTCCATCTCCGACAGCAGCTGGTTCAGCGTCTGCTCGCGCTCGTCGTTGGACACCACCGCGCCCGAGCCGGACCGGCGCTGGCCGATGGCGTCGATCTCGTCGACGAAGATGATCGCGGGCGCCCGCTTGCGGGCCTCGGCGAACAGGTCGCGCACCCGGGCGGCGCCGACGCCGACGAACATCTCCACGAAGCTGGAGCCCGGCCACGGAGAAGAACGGCACCTCGGCCTCGCCGGCCACGGCCCGGGCCAGCAGCGTCTTGCCGGTGCCCGGCGGGCCGATCATCAGCGCGCCGCGCGGCGCCATGGCCCCGGCCCGCTGGCGTACCGCGTGCGGGTTGCGCAGGAAGTCGACGACCTCGCCGATCTCCGCCTTGGCCCCCTCGTACCCGGCCACGTCGGAGAACTTGGTGTGCGGCTGCTCGGCGTCGAAGATCTTGGCCCGCGACCGGCCCACGCCCAGCACGCCCTGCAGGCCGCCCGCCGCGCCGCTGTTCTTGGCCATCCGCCGGAACAGGTAGAAGATGAAGATCAGCGGCAGCAGCAGGATCAGCCAGGACAGCACCTCCGAGCCGATGCCGGAGCTCGGCGGGTCGGCGGTGACCTTCACGCCGTCCGTGACTGAGCTGCTGGCTGAACGCCGGTGCCGGGCCGCCGGGGATGACCGTCTCGTAGGTCTTCCCGCTGGTCAGGTTGCCGGACGCGGTGGTGTTCGCTGCCGCTGGCGCCGCTGGCGAACGTCGACCGTCTTGACCTTGTGCGCGGCGACCTGGGAGCTGAACTGCGAGTAGTTCAGGTTGACCGGCGTCTGGCCGTGCACGGCGGGCAGCACAGGTACAGCAGCACCGTCACCAGCAGCGCGGCGGGCCACAGCCAGTACCGCCAGCTCGGCGGCGGCGGCGGCGCGGTCCGGACGGAGCGGTCGCCCGGCGGCGGCGGAACCGGCTTCTTGGTCATACCCATGAGTACGCCGCGGCGCCCGGCTTTATGCCGCCGTCCGCTCAGGGCTGATCGCAATGGCCGGAATGCCCGAGGTATCCTTCGCCCGGCATCCGGGCGATCCGCTATCCGCCCGTGCGGCCGGTCTCAGTAGGGTTTAGGAACCTGTGCCATCACGATCATCGTCAACGGGACCCGCCGCGAGGTCGCCGGCGGCCGGACGCCACCCTGCTGTCCGCGCTCCGCGACGAGCTGGGCGTCACCGGGCCCAAGCCCGGCTGCGGGGAGGGCGCCTGCGGGGCGTGCACCGTGCTGATCGGCCGCCGGGCGGTGGCGGCCTGCCAGGTCCGGGCCGGCGAGGCGGCCGGGCAGCGGGTCACCACGGCCGAGGGCCTGGCGCAGGACGGCGTGCTGCACCCGGTCCAGCAGGCCTGGCTGGAGTGCCGGCGCGATGCAGTGCGGCTACTGCACGCCGGGCTGGCTGACCGCGACGGCGGCGCTGCTGGCCCGGGTGCCGCGGCCCGACGACGAGCGGATCGCCGCCGAGCTGACCAACATCTGCCGGTGCGGCACCTATCCCGCGGATCCGCCAGGCCGTGCACCGCGCCGCCGCGCTGATGGAAGACCCCGAGCAGCTGGTCCCGGCCCCGCCGCCGGGACCCGGCGCGGGCGGGCCGCCGGCCCCGGCCCCGGCGCGCACGCCGGGCGGCCGTGGGACCTGGCCGCGGCCGACCCGGAGTCGTTCGCCGCGGCCTGCCCGAGGGGCTGATGACGGTGGTCCCGGGCGACACGGTGCCGGGCGACACGGTGCCGGGCGCGCCCGGCCCGCCCGCCCGGCCCGGCCTGGGGCCGAACGACGCCTGGGTGCACGTCGGCGCGGACGGCGCGGTGACCGCCTTCACGGGCAAGGTCGAGGCGCGGCCAGGGCACCCGGACCGCGCTGGCCCTGCTGGTCGCCGAGGGCTGGGGGTGCCGGCCGGCGCGGTCACCGTCGTCATGGGCGACACCGGCGTCTCCCCGTTCGACGCGGGCACGTTCGGCAGCCGGTCCATGCCGCACGCCACCCCGGCGCTGCGCGCCGCCGCCGCGGCGGCCCGGCGGCTGCTCACCGAGGCCGCCGCCGAGCCGGTTCGGCCTGCCGCCGGAGGTGCTGCGCGCCGCCGGCGGGATGGTCGCCGGGCCGGACGGCGCCCCGTCGGCCAGCTACGGCGACCTGGTCGCGGGCCAGCGCCGGGTCGAGGTGGCCTCGGCGGCGGAGGCCCTAGCCGCGGAGGCCCTGGCCGGGGCGGCCCTGGCGGGGGCGGTGCCGGCCAGCCCCGTGGCGGCTAGCTCGGCGCCAGCCAGCTCCGCGCAGGCCGACCCCAGGCCGGCCGAGGCCGGGCCCGCCGAGGCCAGGCCTGCCGAGTCCGGGCCGACCAGCCCCGGGCCAGCCGGAGACGGCACGGTGAGCGGGCCGGGGGATGCGGGCGGCGGGAACGGTGCGGACGGCGTTACTCATGGTATGGGTGCTCCTGGTGCAGCGGGTCCTGCGGATGGTCTGCGAGCGGAGCGGCTGGCGGGGGTCGCGGCGGGCGCGGCCGGGTCGGCCGACGTGGTGACCGGGGCCAAGCGGTTCCCGGCTGACCTGCGGGTGCCGGGAATGCTGCACGGCTGCGTGCTGCGGGCGCCGTCGCACGGCGCCACGCTGGTCAGGGCGGATACCGCTGCCGCCGCGGCGGTGCCGGGCGTGACCGTGGTGGCGGACGGGTCGTTCGTCGGCGTGGCCGGGGCGAGCCGGGGGCCGCGCGGCGGGCGCTGGGGCTGGTCACGGCGGAGTGGGCGGGGGCCGCCTGGGACGAGCCGGAGCCGGTCACGCCGGCCGGGCTGGAGTCGTGGCTGCGCGCGCACCCGGCGGGCGGGAGCGGGCCGGGCGGGGCGTTCCTGCATGAGGATGGCGACGCGGCGGCCGGGCTGGCGGCGGGGGCGGTCCGCCGTCGGCCCGGTATCACGCCGCCTACATCGCGCATGTCCCGATGGAGCCCCGGTCGGCGCTGGCCCACTGGGATGCCGGCAGCGGGCGGCTGACGGTGTGGTCCGGCACCTCGACGCCGTTCCGGGCGCGCGGCGAGCTGGCCGCGGCGCTGGGCGCTGCCGCAGCGAGTCGGTGCAGGTCATCGTGCCGGACTACGGCGGCGGGTTCGGCGGCAAGCATGGCAGCGCGGTCGCGCTGGACGCGGCCCGGCTGGCCCGGGGCACGGGGCGGCCGGTGCACGTGCAGTGGACCCGGCAGGAGGAGTTCCAGGGGTCCTACCTGCGGCCGGCGGCGTTCATCGACCGTGGACGCGGCGGCCGGGCCGGACGGCGAGCTGACCGGCTGGTCGGCGACCAACGTCAACTCCGGCGCGGGCGGCATCGTGCCGCCGTACCGGATCCCGCACCAGCGGCCGCGCTTCCAGCCGGCCGTGTCGCCGCTGGCCCAGGGCTCCTACCGGGCGCTGGCCGCCACCGCCAACAGCTTCGCCCGCGAGTCGCTCATCGACGAGCTAGCCGAGGCGGCGGGGCTGGACCCGGTCGAGTTCCGGCTGCGCAACCTCGACGACGAGCGGCTGGCCGCGGTGCTGCGGGCGGCGGCGGCCGGGATCGGCTGGGACGGGACCGGGCGGGGCGGGCGGGACGCCGGCGGGCGGCCGGGCGACGGGATCGCGCTGGGGATGGAGAAGGGCGGCCGGGTCGCCACCGCCGCCCGGGTGCACGTCGCGCCGGACGGCGCGCTGCGGGTGCTGCGGCTGGTCACGGCGGTCGACTGCGGCGCGGTCGATCTACCCCGACGGGCTGGTCAACCAGGTCGAGGGCGCGATCATGATGGGGCTGGGCGGGGCACTGTTCGAGGCCATCGACTTCGCCGGCGGGCAGATCCGTCAACGCCGGCCTGGGCGCCTACCGGGTGCCGCGCCTGGCCGACCTGCCCGACGTGGCGGTGGTGGTGCTGGACCAGCCCGGGCGGCCGTCGGCGGGCGGCGGCGAGGCGCCGATCATCGCGGTCGCGCCCGCCATCGGCAACGCCATCTACCGGGCCTGCGGGACCCGGCTGCGGTCGATGCCGATGGCGCCGGACGGCAGGGTGCCTGTGCCGCCCGGCGCCGGGTGAGCATCGGTCAGCCGGTCAGCACGGCGTTGCCGAGCGCGACGTCCATCTGCACCGGCTGCTGACTCGCTGAACTCGTGGCCGCACAGCCGATTTCCAGCTGCGAGGCGCCATCGAGGTTGAGGTGAACCTGGGCTGGCTGGTCCAGGGCGATCGAGATGGTCTTGCCGAGCTGCTGAGTCGTCCCGTCCTTGAAGAACGTGACGGCCATCGTGTTCCCGGCCGCGTTGGTCGCGTCGCTCGGCACGCCCATGGTCGCGTTCAGGAAGCTGAATCCGGCGACGTCGTAAACGAGATACGTGTGAGCGACGTTGTCTCCGGTAGAGCAGCTGAAGCGGACGCTGTCCGGATAGGTGACTGTCCCGATTTGCTCCGAGCCGTTAACGAGGTTATAGGCGCCGATGTTCTGCACCGCCGTGAGGTTGAACAGGTTGGTGCCCGACGTGGCCGGGGGCGCGGTGGCCGTACTCGACGGAGACGGGCCGGCCGACGGCGACCCGGAGGCCGCGCCCGCTGACCCGGCGCCGCTCGGGCTCGGGCTGGAGCTGGCACTCGACGCAGGGCTGCTGCTGGCCGGGGTCGGCGGGACCGTGGCCACCGCGGCGCTGGGGGCCGCCTTGAACGGCTTGAGCACGACCAGCCCGGCGATGGCCACGCAGGCGGCGATGAGCAGGGTCAGCACCACCCAGAACAGGCCGCGCGGGACGGTCTTCTTCCGGCGGGACCCGGGGCCGCCGGGCTGGCCGGGGCCGCCCGCGCCGGGGCCGCCGGGCTGGCCGGCGGTCACCGGCTCCATCCGGTAGGTGGCGGTGGCGGCGGGCTCAACCTGGGTGCCGGGACCGTCGGCCGGGGCTAGCGGGCGGCCTGGCCGGCCGGGGCCTGGCTCCCGGCGGGCACCTCTTCGGCCCTGGTCACCCGGTAATCGTTGTCGCTCATGTTCACGTGCCTCCCCGGCCCGCGGCCTGCGGATTTTCCGGCGGGCGCCGGATAGCCGGAAAATGACAATGGCATGCGCCCGCACCAGGGATGGAGCTACGCCAGGACGGCCCAGATACGCGGCTCCTGACACGAATTCATAACGTTCGCGAAAATCGGTCGCTTTAGGCATAAATATCTATCAGTCAGTCGTGCGGTTAACGGCCTCTATACGTCGAAAAATGCCCGGAGCCGGCGCGGCCCGGTCAGTCGGCGTAGACCACCCACAGCAGGCGCGGGTAGCTGGCCGGGGGCGGCGGGCGGCCGGGCTCGCGGGCCGCGTCGGCCAGCCTGGCCGCCGCCCGGATCGCAAGGTCCCAGCCGATGGCCCGGGCGTTCCGGGCGAGCTGGGCGGTCAGCCCGGCCGCGGTGCCCCGCTGGCCCCGGGCCAGGGCCAGGCAGGCGGCCACCGCCAGCTGCTCCAGGGCGGGCTGGGTGACCGGGCCGAGGCCGCGGCGACCAGCCCGGCGGCGGTGTCGGCGAGCTGCCGGGCGCCGTCCAGGTCCCCGGCCGCCAGGGCCGCCAGCGCGCGGTGGGCGGCCACCATGACCTGGAGCGAGGGCTCGCCCACGGCGTCCGCCATGGCGGACGCCTCGGCCAGGAACACCTCGGCGGTGGCCAGGTCCGCGTCGGCCAGCGCGATCATGGCCATGGAGTCGACGTAGTGCGACCGGTTGCGGCGCTCGCCCAGTTCGGCCGCGATGGCCAGCACCGCCGTCATCACCTCGCGGGCCTCGGCCAGCCGCCCCACGGACAGCAGCACCAGCGCCCGGGCGTGCTCGGAGCTGCACGTGCCCTGCTGGTCGCCCAGCCGGCGCCGCTGCGCCGCCGCCTCGGCCAGCATGTCCAGGGCCTCGCGCGGCGCGCCGCGCTGGTGGCGCAGCACGGCCAGCCCGTGCAGCGCGGCAGCCAGGCCGTAGCTGTCGCCGACCGGGAGCATCTTGGCCCGGGCCTCCTCGTACAGCTGCTCGGCCCGGCCGGTGTCGCCGCCCTCGTGGGCGATGGCGGCCAGGTTGAGCAGCGCCTGGCCGACCGGCGTGCCGCGCCCGGCGGCCTCGGCGGCGGCCACCGAGCGGCGCAGCCAGTCCGCGGCGGCCTGCGGCTGGCCGGCCAGCCGGGCGGTGACCCCGAGGACGACGAACGCCCGCGCCCGGACCTCGGCCGCCATGTCCGGGGCGACGGCGGCGATCCGGTCGGCCAGCGCGGCGGCCTCGCCCGCCACCACCTCGGCCTCCCGGTACTGGGACAGCAGCAGGTGCGAGCCGGCCTGGACGGCGGTGAGCATGGCCGCCAGCACCTCCTGGCCCTCGGTCAGCGCGGCGGCCGCGTCCCGGCACAGCTCCAGCGCCTCGGTGACCTGGCCGCGCCGCTGCAGGCTCTGGGCCAGCCGCCAGGCCACGTCGGCCCGGATCGCGGGCGCGGCCGACCGGCCCAGCGCGTCGCGGTAGGCGGCGTCGGCGGCGGCGGCCTGCTCGGTGTGCATGAGCAGGTCGCCCCGGGCGACCAGGAGCAGGCGGGCGCTGTCCGCGGGCAGCAGCCCGCCGCGCAGCAGCTCGGCGGCCAGCTCGGCGGCGCGGGCCGACCGGCCGGTGGCGATCAGCTGGAGCGTGCTGGCGGCCAGCAGGTCGGCCGCCTCGGCCGGCTGGCCGCCCCGGGTGTAGTGCCAGCTGGCCTCCAGCGGGTCGGCCAGGACCTGGTCGCAGTAGGCCGCGGCGACCTGGTGCAGGCGGCGGCGCCGGGCGGCTCCGCCGGCCAGCCAGGCGTAGGCGTGGTCATGCACCAGCGGGTGCAGGCTGGCCCGGGCGGCATGGTCGATGAGCTGGCGGCGGCGCAGCTCGTCCAGGCCGCCGAGCACGTCGAACGGCCCGTCCAGGGCCTCGCACGCCTCGATCAGCCGTTCGTCCATCAGGTCCACCGGGTGGCGGAACACCGCCAGCTGGGCCAGCAGCCGCCGGGCCGGGTCGCCCAGGCCGGCCAGCGTGGTCTGCAGCAGGTAGCCGGTGACGGCGGGCTGGGCCTCCAGCCGCTCGACCAGCGCGGCCGGGTCGGGGTCGCCCGCCTGGACCTGGCCCAGGGCCAGCCGGATCAGCATGGGGCTGCCGGCCGTGCGCTCGATCAGCCGCTCGGCCACCGGGTCGGCCAGCGCGGCCCGCCCGCCGGGCGGCGCCGGGCCTGCCGCCGGCCGCAGCCCGGCCGGGGCGCCCTGGTCCGACAGCACCGGCGGGCGGTCGGCCCCGTCCGGGACGGCCAGCGAGCGGATCAGCCGCCGCGCCTCGACGTGGGCCAGGCCGCCCAGCCGGAACACGTCGAACCCGGACAGCGGCGACTCCTCCCGGCTGACCGCCAGGAACTGCGCCCGCGAGGTCAGGGCCAGGTGCTCGACCACGGCCCGGCTGTCCGGCTCGGTGCCCAGCAGGTGGGCGTTGTCCAGGCAGATCAGCGCGCCGGTCTCGTTCAGCCCGACGGTGAGCAGGTACAGCTGCTCGTCGCGGGGCAGCGGCCGGGGCGTCGGGCCCGGGTCGGCCAGCGGTGCCACCCGCGGCTGGCCGTGACTGGCCAGGAACCGGGCCAGCCGCCGGATGACCGCCTCGGCGGGCGTGGTGATCCCGGCCGTCAGGGTCACCCAGCACACCGGGGCCGAGGCCGCGCGCTCCCGGGCCAGGGTAGCCACCAGGCTGGTCTTGCCGATCCCCGGCGGCCCGCTGACCAGAACGCAGCGCTGGGCGGCGAGCCGCGCGCGCAGCCAGCCGCCGATGTCGGGCCGGTCCACGTTCGGCCGCGGCTCGGCCGGGATCGACACCAGGTCGCCATGATCGGCCCCGGCCGGGCTGCCGGGGTGCCGGCCACGGCCGCCCGCCCCGCCCGGCTCGGCCTCGGCGACCTCGTCCAGGTCAGCGACGCCGGGGTCATCGCCTGCCCGGCGCCGCGCCCGCGCCGCCTTGGCCAGGTCGTGCAGCCGGGTGGCCAGGTCGGGCTCGCCGGTCAGGCCCAGGGAGGGCAGGAACAGGGCGGCCACCACGGCCGGGTCGGGCAGCCGCTTGGCCTGCTCCAGCCGGGAGATCTGGGCCTCGCTGTAGCCGACCGCGATGCCCAGCTCCCGCTGGGTCAGCCTGCCCGCAGCCGGAGCGCGCGCAGCAGGGTGCCGAAGTCCGTGTACGAGGACGCCATAAGCGCCGCGCGCCGGCGCCGTCAATGTGCCCACCGCCAATAGCGCGAATCCGGCCCAAAGCCGGGACCTGCCCCCGTCATGCCAGCCTAGCCAGAACGGCCGTTCCCAGCCATGTATTTGGGCGGCCATGTCCCCGGCCAGCCACAATGACCGCGAC
Organism: uncultured Actinomycetota bacterium; assembly: GCA_963731085.1. Taxonomy (GTDB): domain Bacteria; phylum Actinomycetota; class Actinomycetes; order Streptosporangiales; family Streptosporangiaceae; genus DASUBV01. Next base: position 5,514 of record CAVSUF010000008.1, on the reverse strand, counting down.
TTTCATGATCGGCGGCGAATTGGCAATGCCGCCGCGCAATGCCGCGGGCGTTATGCCGGGCGGGTTAGCGCGGCCAGGTAGCCGGCCAGCATGGCCCGGGCCACCTCGCCGACGCCTCCGGCGGCGGCAGGAACTTCGGGTGGTGCAGGGTGAGCGGTGCCGGGCGTCCCGGTGAACAGCATCAGCGCCGGCGCGCACTGCGAGTAGTAGGAGAAGTCGTCGGCGCCGCACGACCGGAAGTCGTCGGCCACCGCGAACCCGGCCCGGCCCAGCCACGGCCAGCTCGCGGTGGTCAGCGCCGGGTCGTTGACCAGCGGCGGCTCGCCCAGGGTGATCTTGAGCTCGCCGCGGCAGCCGTAGCCGGCGCAGGTGCTGGCCACGATCTGGGCCAGCGCCTGGTGCAGCCGGGTCCGGTCGGCCTCGTCGAAGGTCCGCAGCGAGCCGCGGGCGGTGGCCGTCTCCGGGATGACGTTGGCCGCGCGGCCGGACTGCACCGCGCCGACCGACAGGGCCACGGTATGCGTCGGGTCGGTGAGGCGGCTGGCCGCCTGCTGCAGCGCGAGCACCGCCGCGCACAGCGCGGGCACCGGGTTGACGGCCAGGTGCGGGTAGCCCGCGTGCCCGGCGGTGCCGGTCACGACGATCTCCAGCTCGTCCGACGCCGCGTTCACCGGCCCGGTGGCGGCCCCGACGGTCCCGGACGGCAGCTGCGTGCTGCAGGTGCACGCCGATCACCGCGCGGGCCTGGTGGGCCTGGCAGCACGCCCGGACCCGACGATGTCCAGCGCGCCGGACGGGAAGGTCTCCTCCCGGGGCTGGAGCACGGCCAGCAGGGCGACCGGCAGCTCGACCGCCCGCGCCGCCCGGCCCAGCGCGGTCAGCGCGGCCAGGTGCACGTCATGGCCGCAGGCGTGCATGGCCCCGGCCGGCGCGGCCCAGGCCACGCCGGTCTGCTCGGTGACCGGCAGCGCGTCCAGCTCGCCGCGGACCGCCACGCGACGGTCCCGTGGCCGGCCCGATCCGCAGCACCCGGCCCGTGCCCGCGACCCGCGGCGCGTCGGGATCGCCGAGCGCCGCCGCCACCGCGGCGGCCGTGGGCCCCTCGGCCCCGGACAGGTCGGGCGCCGCGTGCAGCTCGTGCCGGAGGCTGACCGCGGCGGTCCAGCTCGGCGGCCAGCCCGCCGGGCGTCGAGCTAGCCGCGCGAGCTCCTCGACCTGCCGCGGCGGTCAGCGGCGGCATCGCTCATGCGCCGGCCAGCCCGTAGACCCGGCGCGCGTTCTCCGGCGCCGATCAGCTGCGCCACCCGGTCGCCGTCGCCCCGCGACCAGGCGCCGTCGGCGATGAACCCGCCGATCACCCGGTCCAGGTCCCGGCGGAACCCGGCCGCGCCCGAGGTAGTGCAGCTCGGCCAGGCCGTAGGCGTCCGAGGAGTACAGCTGCTTGTGGAACGGCGCGACCTCCAGCGCCTCGGCCAGCACCGCGGCCGAGCTGGCCCCGACGTGGTTGAGTGCCTCGCCGACGTCCAGGTAGACGTGCGGGAACACGTTGGCCAGGCAGGCCGCCTGCCGGTGGTACGGGTAGCAGTGCAGCAGCATGACCGGCGTGCCCGCATGGCCTGGGTGGCGATCAGGAACTCGTGCAGGTGGCTGGGGTCGGCGCGGTGCAGCCGGGCGTCCGGGTCGCCGAGGCCCACGTGGAACTGGAGCGGCCGCCCGGTCCGCATGCCGGCCCAGATGACGTGCCGCAGCAGCACCGGGTCCGACAGCCGGATGGCCGCCGGATCGGCCTCGATCGCGGCCAGCCAGCGCCCCGCCGCGTCGGCGACCTCCGCGCCCGACGGCTCCGCCGGGTCGAAGTCCAGCCCGTACCGGTAGGCGACGATCGACTTGAGCCCGACCGCGCCGCCCGCGAAGGCCGCGTCCAGCGCCGCGGCGAAGGCGTCCGCGAACCCGGCCGCGCCGCCGCCCGCCACCACGACCCGCTCGGCGACGCGCCTCCAGCCGGGCGATCTCCAGCGCCGCGGCGCCGCTGGCCGCGGCCAGCTGGCCCGGGCGTCATCACCTGGTCGCTGAGGTAGCCCGGTGTCGACCAGCCAGGCGTCCACCCGCGCGGCCGTCAGGAACCGGCGGTTCACCTCGTCCGGCGCCGAGCTCCGCGCGCCGCGCCAGGTACTGCGGCGGCGGGCACGGACGCCTCCAGGTCCAGCATCGGCGCGCACCAGCGGCGGATGGCGAAGCCGAGCGGGGTGTCCCACATGGTCGTGCCGGGCGGCGCCGGCGCGGCCGCCTCGGTCAGCATCCACTCGATGGCCGGCCCGTCGAGCGGCCCGGCCGCGGCACCGTGAACATGATGATCCACCAGGGCCAGCGACTCGTCTGTCATGATCGCCTCCCTCCCCTGCCCGTAGCCGTGACCTTAAGCGATCTTCAGGCGGGGGCACCAGGGCGGGTGCCGCGCGTCGGCCGGGCCGGGCCGCCGCTGGTCAGCCGGCGAGCTCGGCGGCCAGCACCGCGCCCAGCTCCCAGCAGGCCTCCAGGTCGGCCTTGCCGGGCGGCCCGGTCACGGCGACCGGCGGCCGGACGGCGCGCCAGCCGCAGGCCGGTGGTGATCGACTCCACGGCGCGCACCGCGCCGTCGGTGTCCGGTGTCGCCGTGCACGTACAGCGCGTACGGCCGCCGCCGGGTGGCCTCCAGGCACGGGTAGTAGATGCCGTCGAAGAAGTGCTTGAGCGCGCCGGACATGTAGCCGATGTTGGCCGGCGTGCCGAGCAGGTACCCGTCGGCGGCCAGCACGTCGGCCGCGCCGGCCGTCAGCGCAGGCCGGACGATGACCTCGACGCCCTCGATCTCATCGGTCCGCGCGCCGCTGGCCGCCGCCTCGAACATCTCCTGCATCGCGGGCGACGGCGTGTGGTGGACGATCAGCAGCCTCGGCATCACGCGCGAGCCTAGCGCCGCGGTCCGGCCCGGGTCCCGCCGTCCGGCGCCGCGACGCCATCCCGCCGCTGAACAAACGCTCATCCGGGGTGTAGCTATACTTCTGCATGCCCCCGACTGAGGAGTCGCGCCCGTGCCGCCAGGATCCACCCGTGACCGGCTGCTCGACGCGGCCGCCCGGATCATCCGGGAGCAGGGCATCACCGGGGCCACCATCCGGGAGATCGCCCTGCAGGCCGGGGTGGCCGAGGCCGTCCAGCACCATTCCGCCAGCAAGAACGAGCTGATCACCGCAACCCACGTGGAGCGGCTGACCGCCCTGCGGCTGAGCGCGGCCGTGCACCGCCTGGCCGCCCGGGTCGGCCAGGGCAGCGTCGCCGCCAACCTCGAGGCGCTGGCCGCCGACGCGATCGAGGCGTACGCCGAGCTGTTCCCGTTCGCCGCCGGGTTCGCCGCCGACGGCGAGGCCGCCGCCCCGCTGCGGGCCGAGCCGACCCGCAGCCGTCCTTCTGGCCCGTTCCGGGCGCACGAGGCGGTCGCGGCGGCCTGCCTGCGGATCGAGGAGGAACAGGGCCGGGTGGAGCTGATCATGCCCGCGCCGCTGACCTCGGCCGCGCTGCTGGGCGCCTGTCACGCAGGAACGGTTCCGCCGGCTGTTCAGCCACGAGGTCCCGTTGGTACCGAGGTGCCGCAGTTCGCCCGGCAGACTGCTTCGGCTCCCTGGTCCGGGTCCGCCAGCCCGGCCCGGCCCCGGCCTCCGCCTAGCGGCGGCCCGCGCGGTGGTCGTGTGCCGTTGCGGCCAAGTGAGTTCCCCGGCAGCTCGCCAGACTGAGTTTTGATATGAACGTTCACTGATTCTAAAGGTGGTGAGTAGTGACTGAGGATCCTGACGAGAGGTGAGCAGACATGACCATCGCTGATGACCGGCGCCCCGGTGCCGCCGCGAATCGACCCGGCTCCCGGCCTTTCATCCGCCGGGTCAACCGGGTCATCAGGGGCCTGCAGCAGGCGGGGATCGTGTTCGGGCCGATGCACGTGCTGACCGTGCGCGGCCGCAAGACCGGGCGGCCCCGGGCCACGCCCGTGGCGGTGATCCCGGTCGGCGGCGCCCGCTACGTGTTCCAGGCTTACCCGGGCGCGTCCTGGGTGGCCAACGCCACCGCTGCTGCTGGTCCCTGGCGGTCGGTGATGGCAGCTTCGCGGAACCCGGGGCGGCTGGCTGGCCGTCCCGGAGACGGCGCCGTCGGAGTCTCGATCTGGCTGGCGTCCCCGCTGCCCCGCGACGCGCCGACCGGCCGTGCGTGCGTGCCGTGGCGGGCCGTCGGCCACCGCGCCCGCCCGGCACCGCCCGGCTACGGCCGTGAGAGTGACGAGTGGGACCGACGTGACAGGCGGGAGGGGCACGCCGGGGGCATCGCCATGATCGTGACCGTTTTTCCGTGGACTTTTACCGGGCAAACGGTCACGATCATGGGAGGTCCGGGCACGTTCTAGGCTCGCTGGGGCGCTAGAGGCGCTCGGACAGCCAGGCGTGTACCTCGCCGATGCGGTTCCGCAGCAGCGTCATGTGGCCGTCTTCCTCGAGCGGCCGGACTTCGACGCCCGGGATCTGGCTGGCCAGCCATTCGCCATGGCTGAACGGCACGCAAGTCCTGCCTGCCGTGCATGAGCAGCACCGGCACGCTGATGCTCGCCGGTCGAATCCCCATCGCCGTAGCGCGCAGTCGTCTTCCCACCAGCCCTCGATGCCAGGCGCCAGGCCCTCCTGGCGCGGAGAACCAGGTAATCGGCGAGCTCGCCGGTCAGGGCCGCGGCATCGACCGGGGGAGGCAGCGACTCATCCCTTGGCGAATCCTCGGGGCGACGCCAGGATCTCCTCCCGGTCCTGTTTCGCCTTGCCCCGGCCGCACCTCGTCGGTCGGAGCACCTGACCCTCCGCGTTGTCCTGGCCCATGCCGGCGAGACAGTCAAGGCCCTCGCCTCGGAGCGGCGCCGGCGAAGCGAGCGAGGCCGCGGCGATCACCAGGTCGGGCAGCAGCGCAGCGCACGCCAGCACGTGCGGGCCGCCGCCGGAGACGCCCCACGTTGCCAGCCGGTCGATGCCGAGCTCGGCGCAGATTGCCCGACATCGGCCGCGCAGTCGGCCACCGTACGCCCGGGCTGCGGACTCGACCCGCCGTAACCAGGCCGGTCGTAGCTGATCAGCCGAAGGCCGCGCGCTTTCGCGTCGGCGACATCGGGCGGTAATAGATGCCGGGAGTTCGGCGTGCCGTTGTGGATCAGCACCGGCCAGCCGGCGAGATCACCGGTCTCTTCGACGGCCAGCGTCCGGCCGTCAGGGGTGCGAACTGTGCGCTCCATGCCGTCTCCCTTGCTCCGCGCCGCGCCTGCCTCAGCCATCAGCGCACGGGTCACGGTAGGACAGGTCGTCAGCGTGAAGAAAGTGATTTATCGGCACCGGCCGGGCGGGCGGCCGGGCCGCCCGCCCGCTACCGGATTGGCGGCGAGTGCCGGGCGGAACTGAACCTCGTGGCCATTAGCGCCGTATTACGGGTCAAGATGCCCGCGGTCAGGGT
>CAVSUF010000007.1:0-172083 GCA_963731085.1 uncultured Actinomycetota bacterium | reverse complement strand
GGAGTACGGCGCCGGCCTGCCCGCGGAGGATTACCGGGCCCGGGCGACCGCCGTACGCTGGGCGCGTGAGGACACTGGCCGGATGGTGGCGGCGCTGGCGGCAGTCGCCGGCCTGGGACGCCGCCGTGGCGGCGGTGCTCACGGTGCTGCTCACCTACGGGTCCTACGGCGAGTCGCACCCGACCCGGGTGAGCGACCAGGTCCTGAACGGGCACCGGGCACCGGTCGCGCCGCCGGCCGCGTACCTCCTGGTCGTGGCCGCGTGCCTGGTGCTGGCGGCGTGGCGGCGCTACCCGCTGCCGGTGCTGGCGGTGTCCGTGGCGGCGACCGTCGCATACAGCCTGCTCGGCTATGAGAACGGCTCCGTCGTCCTGGCGCCGGTCATCGCGCTGTACGGGGTGGCCCGGACGGTGCCGCCGCGCCGAGCGCTGATCGCGGCGGTGGCGACCCTGGTGGTACTGGTGGCGGCCAGCGTGGCGGGAAACCCGTTCGGCGCGACCGGCGGCGGGTTCGAGCTGCTCCCGGGCCTGGTCGCGGTGGCGCTGCTGGGCGGGATCGCGGTGAGCAACCGGAACGCCTACATTGCCTCGATCCGGGGCCGGGCGCAGGAGGACACGCGGCGGCGGATCGACGAGGAACGGCTGCGCCTGGCCCGGGACCTGCACGACGCGGTGGCGCACACCATGGCCACGATCAGCGTTCAGGCGGCGATGGCCGCGCAGGTGCTGGATACCCGGCCGGCCGTCGCGGCCGAGGCGCTGCAGACCATCCGCGGCGCCAGCAAGGACGGGCTGCGTGAGCTGCGCACGATCCTGAACGTGCTGCGCCAGGCCGACGAGGGCGACCCCGTTCAGCCGGCGCCCGGTCTGGCCCGGCTGGACGCGCTGGCCGCCGGGGCGTCGCGGGCAGGCCTGCCGGTCACGGTCCGCCGCCGCGGGCCGGCCCGGTCGCTGCCCGCGCCGGTGGACGTGACCGCGTACCGGATCGTGCAGGAGTCGCTGACCAACGCGATCCGGCACGCGGGGCCGGCCACGGCCACGGTGGTGGTCAGCTACGCGGAGGACGAGGTGCGGATCGAGGTGACGGACGACGGGGCCGGTCCCGGGGGCGGCGCCGGGGCGGACAGCGGCGGGCCGGGTGGCGGCGCGCCGGGCGCGGCGGAGCGCGGGCGGCGGCGGAGCGGGCGGCGGCGGGCACGGGCTGCCGGGCATGCGGGAGCGGGCGGCGGCCGTGGGCGGCGATGTGCGGTACGGGGCAGGCCCGGCGGGCGGTTTCCGGGTCGCGGCGCGGCTGCCCGTCCCGGCCGAGCCCGGCCGCGACGGCCGGAGACGGAGAGCCGCCGCTGGAGGCCGGGCCTGACCGGGACGCGGCACCTGCTGAGCCGGGCGCGAGCCAGGAATCCTGCCGGGAACGGCGGAGCGCGGTGATCCGGGTCCTGCTGGCCGATGACCAGGCGCTGATCCGAGCCGGATTCCGGGTGCTGCTGGAGGCGGCGGGCGACATCACGGTGGTCGGCGAGGCCGCTGACGGCGCCCAGGCCGTCCGGCTGGCGCGCAGCGAGCGGGCCGACGTGGTGCTGATGGACATCCGGATGCCGGGCACCGACGGCCTGGCGGCGACTCGCCGGATCGCCGCCGACGACGGGCTGGCCGGCGTCCGGGTCATCATCCTGACCACGTTCGAGACCGACGAGTACGTCTACCAGGCCATCCGGTCCGGGGCCAGCGGGTTCCTGCTCAAGGACGCCGAGCCGGAGGACCTGATCCAGGCGGTGCGGGTGGTGGCCCGGGGCGAGGCACTGCTGGCCCCGAGCGTCACCCGGCGGCTGATCACCGACCTGGCCAGCCGGCCCGAGCGGCCGCGCACCGACGGCCGGATGCTGGACAGGCTGACCGAGCGGGAGCGGGAGGTGCTCGGCCTGGTCGCGGCGGGCCTGTCCAACGACGAGATCGCCGGGCGGCTGTTCGTCAGCCCGCTCACCGCCAAGACGCACGTCAGCCGGATCATGACCAAGCTAGACGCCCACGACCGCGCCCAGCTGGTGGTGCTGTCCTACGAAAGCGGGCTGGTTATCCCGGGCCACGCCGGGCCCACCCTGATCCGGCGCGGCCCTGAGTCCGGCTCGGCCCTGAGTCCGGCTCGGCCCCGGGCGGCTCGGCCCCGGGCGGCTTGGCCCCCAGCTCGCCCCGGGCGGCCCGGCCTGGACGGCTCAGCCTCCGGCCTTGCCGAAGTCGGCCGACAGCCAGCGCTCGGGGGTCATCCGGATCACGACGCTCTCCGCGCCGCCGCCGGAATCGGACGCCACGAACGCGTCGCCGCCCTCGGTGCCCAGGTACCGGCGGGCGATCTCCAGCCGGTCATCCAGGCTGGCCGGCGCGATGACAGCCGGCCCCTCGACGGTCACGTACTTGTAGGGCGGCCGCTCGTCCTGCGCGCACAGGCTGAACCGGCCGGCCGCGCCGATGGCCCGGGCCTTGCGGGTGCCGCCGCCGGTGGTCAGGCTGACCAGGCCGCCGGGCTGGTAGCTGTACCACACCGGGATGGTCAGCGGCGCGCCGCCGTCGACCACGCTGAGCACGCCGACGTGCAGGCCGGCCAGGAACTCCTCGCGCTCGGGCGAAGTCATCGTCGTCACGGACATCGAGTCTCCTCACGCTCGGGTGGCCCCGGACCCAGTCTCGCACTGGCTGCCAGCCGGGCCGCATGCACACGCCGGCCCCGGCATCCGCCTGCCCGGCAGGCGGCTCAGCCGACCACCACCTGGAATGTGGCCAGCGTGGGGTCGGCGGCGTAGGCGATCCGGCCGCCGTCGGCGGCCACCTCGCGCAGCGCCGCCACCGCCGCGGCGGTGATCAGCTCGCCGGGGGCCAGCACCGGCACGCCCGGCGGGTACGGGGCGATGAGCTCGGCGCTGACCCGGCCGATCGCGGCGCTGGCCGGGAGCGTCTCGCTGGCCGCGAAGAACGCCTCCCGGGGCGGCAGCACGGTCTGCGGATCCACGGTCCAGGCCGCGGCCGGGGCGGGACGGCGGGGCGTGCCCCGGTGCCGCTCGATCGCCTCGATCAGGGCCTCGGTGAAGGCGGCGATCCGGTCCTCGTCATCGGCGATGGCCGGGATAGGCCCGACCACGTCCCGGTCGGCCATCTCCATCGGCATGCCCCGGGCGACCAGGTCGGCCTCCACCGCGTACCCGTTCGCACCGGTCCCGGCCAGCAGGGCAACCAGCTTGGTCGGCTCCACGCCGGGACCGTCGAGCACGTCCAGCCCCGGAACCTGGCGCAGCCGCGCGCGGGCGGCGGCCACGCCGCGCAGCAGCCGGCCGCACAGGGCCGCCCCGTCGCGCTCCAGCAGCGCCCGGGCGGCGTCGATGCTGGCCATGATCGACCCGGTCGGGCTGGTGGTGTGGGTGGCCTCGAACGCCCGGTCCAGCCGGGCGGTCTCCAGCAGGCCGGTCCGGGCCAGCACGAGGGCGCCCTGGCTGTAGGCGGGCAGCGCCTTGTGCGCGCTGGTCACCATGGCGTCGGCCCCCGCCGCCAGGGCATGCGGCGGCAGGTCGGGGTGGAACCCCAGGTGCGCCGCCCAGGCCGCGTCCACGATCAGCGGCACCCCGGCGGCGTGCGCCACCGCGGCGTGGCCGGCCAGGTCGCCGATGGTCCCGACGTAGGACGGGTCGCCCAGGAACACCGCGCACGCATCCGGGTGGGCGGCCAGCGCCTCCGCCACGGTCGACACGGCCACCGGGCCGGGCAGTCCCGACCGGGCGTCGATGTCGGGCCGCACCCACACCGGCCGCAGCCCGGCCAGCACCAGCCCGAGCAGCAGCGACCGGTGCAGCGTCCGGGTGATGATCACCTCCTGGCCGGGCCGGCCGACGGCCAGAGCCAGGGCCTGGTTGCCGTGGGTGGACCCGCCCACGGAAAACCGGCACCAGTCCGCTCCCCACAGCGCCGCGGCCCGTGCCTCGGCATCCACCCGCAGCCGGTCGGCCTGCTTGATCGGAGCCAGCCCGCCGTAGAACGGGGAGTCCCCGGCGACCACCGCGCCGACCAGGTCCTGGCGCCCCTTATGGCCGGGCACGCACATCGGCGTGAGCTCACCCGCCTCGGCGGCGGCGGTGGCGGCCAGCCAGGCGGCCAGCATCGGGGCATCGGCGGCCAGGCCTAGCGGGTCACGCGGGTCGGCTGGGGATACCGGGACAGCTGGGACGGGATCGGTCTTCATCCGCCCAGTGTGGACTGCCGCCCCGGCCGCCGGCCAGGGCCAGGTCAGGCGCTGGTCATCGACGCCGCGGAGACCTGGTCGGTGCGCCGTGAGGGCGACGCGTCAACCCCGTCGACGGTGGCCGGCGCCGATCCCAGGCGGCCAGGCCTCGTCCTGGCTAGCACTGACGGCTGATCAGGTCATCGATCTCGTGACAACGCCGGGGTGGGTTGCGCAGGCGAGCCGAGGGCCGTCCTCAGCGGGGCCAGTAGTTCGGAGGAGTCTTGGCCGGGTCGGTGATCTCGAAGCGGCGTGCTGGATCCAGGCCTACGACGTATATGAGTCTCTGTCCGACAGCCTGCTCAAGCTCTTCCATGATTAGCGGCATGGCGGCGATGATGGACCCGAGCGCAAGGCCGAGACCCGGCATGCCCCGGCGTTTCTGCGAGTAGCGGACATGGTGGATACCGGCCCGCTTGATAGCCGTGCACTCATCGGGGTCGCTGAGCTGATTACTGTCACGCGTGAGATCACTTCGTACCGCGGCTAATCACGTACACTATGCGGTCCTTCTTGCCCTTCCGCCCACGGTCCCGAGTGATCGACCGTATGCCGAGGTAACAGGTGCCGAAGCGGCTCTAACAGCTGAACGGCAGTGTCCTCATCGATGAGGACGCGCATCAGGCTGCGCGACCGTAACTATCGACGTACATCGCAAAGTCCAGTGCGTCGTGGGCGGCTGCCGGCTCAACCGACGGGTAATAGTCCGCAATCTTCTCGGCGGGTACGTTCTCGCGCATCAGCGGCCACTGCGTCGGGAACGCGCAGTTCCGCCGATTACCGGGTACCGCCTTGGTGTCCGGGTCTACCGACAAGTGTGCGCGCGGCCTGAGCAGGTGGGGTACGACAACCCCAGGCCGGACAGGGAACGGCTCGAGAACATCCCCGATGACGACGAGGAGCTGGGCTTGGCCTGGGTGGCGCACCAGGTCTATCGCGGCGTCCTCGCCCTGGATGAGCTGAATATTACCGCGGCTATCCGACACCAGCCGGTAAGCAGCAAGGTGGTCAAGCTCTCCGAGGTCGCGGAGGTTGCTGATGGCGGTACGGATCTTCTGAAGCGACGCATCCTGGCGCAGATGAACGAACGTGCGCAGGGCCAGCAGGTCGCGGAAGGAGTACAAGACCCTGGGCGTAACGGAAATCTGTGGCTGCCTGAGCAGGTCCGTCCGGCGTCACGCGCCAGTGCCGCAGCTGGTTACCGTCCCCGGAGAGCGCGGCAACCAGGTAGAGGGGTACTCATCGCCGCCGCCTCTCCGCCAAGTGGATCCTCACCCCTCATACGACCGGCATGGACCTGAACACGCACAACTCGCGGCAGGGTACCGATTTGTGGCAATTCTCGATGGGCTGCCCGCCCTACACGGGTCTCGTTACCAGGATCCGACCGCCATCTGGCTGAGCCGTCATGGCTAGCACGCGACCGGGCCGCATGCATCCCGACATCTCTGATGCGCCTCCCGACGCGGGGGCTGCATAATGCCGACGCCGACCCGCTGAGGGGCCTGACCTGCCTTTTCTTCCGGGCGTGCGGAACGGCCGGTGCCCCCGCGGGTGGGCGGGGGCACCGGCCGGTGGTGGTGGCGGGTCACGGGGACGGGACCGTGGCGCCGGTGGTGTCCCAGGTGTTGGCGGTCCAGGTGTTGCCGGTGCCGGCGGTGGTGAAGTAGGCGGCGGGGCCGTACTGGCCGCTCTTGGGGTAGGTGGCCTGGCTGAAGTCGTTGCCGGTGATGGTGATGTCGGTGATGGTGTTGCCGTTGGTGGTGCCGCCGTAGATGGCGTAGCTGCCGCCGCCGATGAGGTTGCCGGTGATGGTCTTGTCGGAGATGGTCTGGCCGGATCCGGTGGCGTCGAGGCTGATGGCGTCGGTCTGGCCGAGGCTGTTCAGGATGGTGTTGCGGGTGATGGTGAGGGGCTGGGTGGTGCCGATGTCGAGGATGCCGTTGGTGTGGTCGCCGGCGACGAAGCCGGGGCTGTGGATGTAGTTGCCGGTGATCTGGCCGGTGGTGACCTGGATGGCGGTCTTGAAGTCGGCGATGTTGTTCCCGCTGATGATCATGCCGGCGGAGTCGCCGTAGACGTCGTCGATGGCCTCGCTGACGCGGCCGGCGGCGGTGTCGGCGCCGGTCAGGGTGGAGTTCTCGATGGTGACGCCGGTGGTGTGGCGGAGGCTGACGGCGAAGTTGCCGCCGTCGCTGGTGACCTCGTCCTTGGTCACCGTCACGTTGCTGGCGGTGACGTCCAGGCAGCCGGAGATGTCCAGGCCGGAGACGGTGACGCCGGGGACGGTGACCTCGGCGCACTGGGTGGTGGCGTTCCAGGTCCAGCCGGTGCCGCTGGTGGCCTGGGCGGGGACGGCGGTCAGGGTGGTGCCGGCGGGCACGCCGGTGCTGGTGGCGTCGGGGTAGCCGCACCTGGACGGGGCGGCGGAGCAGTTGGTGGTCTGGGCGGCTGAGGCCGGGCCGGCCAGGGCGGTGGCCAGGCCCGCGCCGGCCAGGCCGGCCAGGCTGACGGCGGCGAGGCCGGCGGTGAGGCGGCCGCCGGCTGCGGGCGGCGGCGGCGGTAGTGGCGGCGGTCGTGGTGGTGGTGGCGGGGCGGGCGGTGGCGGCCATGACGTTTCCTGCTTTCGTTTTCCTGCGGTTCAGGCTGTTGCTGTCATGGCTCAGTTCATTAGATTTCCGGGGCCGCCCCCAGAGCCGGAATCCCTGTCTCGGCCAGGGCGTTTTCCCTGTCTTAAAGACCTGGGTATAAGGACCCGGTAAAGAGGCCCGGGTCAGGGGACCAGGGCCGAAAGACCCAGGTCAGAAGTCCTGGGGGACGGCCCCGGCCTGGGCCGGGGCAAACCGGCGGTGGCTTTTCTCGTCTCTGGCGAGTACCGGGGATTCGGCATCGAAGGCCATAGCCCGCAGGCCGCAGCCGGGCGGAGACCGGGATTCAGGAAAAGCAGTTTCGCGTGGCCAGCGGGAAACCATAAGCGCGTCAGCGACCGCGCCTAACGGCGGATCTCGCGCGGGCCGGTGCGCTGCGCTGATCGCGTCGACGCTGGCGATGGACCGGGCGGTCATGCCGCTGAGGTACGCGAGGCGGGCAGGCGAACGCCGATCAGTCCGATGCGTCAAGCCACCAGTCGACTGGGTGCTCGCCACGGCCCGCCGGGGATCTGCGGCCAGACAGCGCGCTCTCCACCTCGGCGGCCGTCAGCCCGAGAGCCTCAGCCACGACGGTGGCCGCCCGCTCGTCCTTGTCGTACTGAAGCCATGCCTCGGCAGCTGTCCGCACCTGCGGGCCGGCCGACAGGGCAGCGCGCCGGTCACCGCCGGTCACCGCCACGAAGACCACGCCGGGGTGGGGCCTAGGGCCGGACGGGCGAAATCATCCGGGCCGGGTGAGGCTCGCCGGCTTGGCGGGGGAAACGATCAGTCCAGGGCGTGGTCGGGCCGCATACAGAACAGCGATGCCTTCCGGGGGCGGCGTGAGCGAGTTTGACGTGGTGATCATCGGTGCGGGTCCGGCCGGTGAGACGGCGGCGGAGCTCGGCGGGATCCTGGGGTACTCGGTGGCGCTAGTCGAGCGGGATGTCGTCGGCGGCACGGTGGTCACCAGCGGCGGCGCGCCGACCAAGACGTTCCGCGAGGCCGCGGTCTACTTCAGCTCGTTCGAGAAGGAGAAGATCTACGGGTTCGCCATGTCGGCGCCGCCGGAGGTGGCCTATCCGGCCATCCGGGCGCGCGCGCGGGAGGTCAGCGAGCAGCTCCGGCAGGCGACCCTGGACCGGATCCGCGAGCGCGGCGTGCACCTGATCCAGGGCGAGGCGCGGCTGGAGGCCGATCACGGGGTGGTCACCCAGGCCGGCGACGGCGCGCAGACGCGGCTGCGCGCCGGGCAGGTCATCATCGCCACCGGATCGAGGCCGCTGCGGCCGGCGGGCATCCCGTTCGACGATCCGGGCGTGGCTGACTCCGAGACGGTGGCGACGAAGGCCACGGGCAGGCCGCGGGAGCTGCTGATCGTCGGCGGCGGCGCGATCGGGATCGAGTACGCCACCATCTTCTCCGCCCTCGGCATCCCGGTTACCGTCCTGGACGCCGCGCCGCGGCTGGCCCCGATGATGGACGCCGAGATCTCCGCCCGGCTCGAGCAGGTATTCCGCGGCCGCGGTAACCGGGTCATCCTGGGCACCGGCATGGCCTCGGTGCGCCGGGACGGCGAGGACCTGGCCGTCGAGCTCGGCGATGGCAGGCAGTTGCGGCCCGACGCGCTGCTGTTCGCCGCCGGGCGCAGCGTCATGACCGCAGGCCTGGGCCTGGACGCCGCGGGCGTCGAGGTCGACGCCCGCGGCCGGATCATGGTCGACGCCCAGCTGCGGACCAGCTGCTCGTGGGTCTTCGCCGCCGGCGACGTGATCGGCCCGTCCCTTGCATCGGTCGCTGCCGACCAGGGGCGCCAGGCCCTGTGCGGGGCTCTCGGCCTTGACTTTTCCGCGCACGTCGACCAGATTCCGGCCGCCGCGATCTACGGGCTGCCCGAGGTGGCCCGCGCCGGGAAAAGCGAGGAGGACTGCGCCGCCGAGGGAATCCCCTATGAGGTCGGGCGCTGTGAGCTTGGCACTACCCCGCGCGGTGTCATCGCCGGGCAGGACGGCCTGCTCAAGCTGATCTTCCACCGTCGCACCGGGGTCCTGCTGGGTGTTCACGTGATCTGCGAGAGCGCCGCGGAGATCGCCGGCACCGGGCAGGCCATGATCCACAACGGGGCAACCGTCGAGGACGTGGTCCGGATGGCCTACAACACCCCGACCTACACCTACGGCTACAAGCTGGCGGCCGGCGACACCCTGGCCCGGCTGCACCCCGACGTGCTGCGCGGCATGCGGCTGCCCTCCCGCGCCCACCGGATCTGACTACCCCAGGCGGGCCACCGGATGGAACTCGACAAGCTCGACGCCACCTTCGTCATCGACACCTTCCTGCTGCTCCTGATCGGCGTCGGTCCGAAAATCGCGCTGGTCCCGTTCCTCGAGGCCACCAGCGGAATGCCGCCCGAGACCCAGCGGCGCGTCGTGCGCAAGATGCTGACCACCGCCGCCACGGTCTCGGTGATCCTGCTGGTCCTGGGCGGCCTGCTGACCCGGCTGCTGCACTTCTCCCCCGGCGCGCTCGGCGTCGCCAGCGGCATCATCCTGCTCATCATCTCGGTGCCGATGGTGCTCAGCCAGCAAGACAGTAGCGCCGCCAGCCACCAGCCGGCCAACCAGGACCCGATGCGACTCGCCGTCTTCCCGCTCGCGGTGCCCTACCTGCTCAACCCCGCCGGCTTTGTCGTCCTGGTCACCGCCTCCGCGGAAGCCGCCTCGGTCTCGGTCTTCGCCGTCACCGTGGGCATCCTTGCCCTCATCTTCGGCCTTGACGTCGCCACCTTCCGCTGGGCCGTGCACGTCAGCAGCCATATGGACCAGAGCCGGATGCTGATCACCGAGAAAGTGTTCGGCTTCCTGCTCGCCGCGCTCGCCGTCCAGCTCGCCCTCAACGGACTGTCCGACGTCGGCGTCATCCACCTGACGAGCCACTAAGCCCTATCGCCCCGCAGGGATCAGGCGGCGGGGGCGGGGACGGGGGCCTGCTCAGCGGCGAACAGGGCCTCGGCCCGGTCGGCGGGCAGGAGGAAGCCCTGCCGGGCCAGCCTGTTGGCCGCTGCGGTGAAGGCCCGTACGTAGTCGGCATGGGTGGGATAAAGCCGCGACAGCGTGGCCGCGCTGAACGGGGTCGTCGTCCCGAAGAGGACGCAGAACCCCGATACCGGATTGGTGTCAGCGGGCCGGTTACCGGTGCCGGTCAGCGTCGCGGTGGGCGCTTCGAGCTGCGGAAGGCGAATCCCGCCGATGCCGTTGCCGAAGGAGTCCCTGGCCACGTCGGTGCCAGCGGCGTTGATCTGCATGCGCGGCGCGTGCGGCGGCGGCCTGCCGGTGGTCACCCAGGCCCGCAGGTCGGCGTAGGCGGTGTCGAACACGTCATTTTCCGGGGCCGTGTTCGTCGCCGCCGTGCACGACGGGTTGACGTCCTGCGGGGTCTGGCTATGGTCCTGGTAGCCGAACAGGGTCAGGTCATCGCTGTCGACGTGGGCCGTCCCGGCGACTTCCCACAGGCGGTAGTTCGCGTTGTCGGGCTGCCGTGCCGCAAGGTGGGCGAGCACGTCGGTCTCGGTCTCGAAGTTGAGGACCGGCCGCCTGAGGTCGGTGCGCAGCAGCGTCGGCGTGGGTGCCCGCAGCGTCGCGGACAGGGGTGCTCCGGTGGCCCCGTTGCTATGGATCAGGTAGCCGTCATACACGTTCGCCAGCGGCGCGACGGCGTCGTAGTAGGTGGTCATTCGCCCGGCGGACTGCGACTCGCCGTCGGCGATGAGCTTCCGGACGTGCAGGCCGTGCAGCGGGCCGTTGGCGCCGGCTGCCAGCAGTGCCTCGCCGGCCTGGCTGAAGATGTCATAGGAGTAGTCGTCGGACGGGATGCTCAGCGACCCGTACCGGGTGGGGTCAAACGCCTTGAGCGCGCTGATGCCAACGGTCTGGGCGGTGACTCCGACGTAAGCGAAGCCGTTGTTGATCAGCTCGTTGTACCCGTAGTCCCAGTCGACATCAATGTCGCGGCCCGCGCTGACATTGAGCCACTCGACGATGACCGTTCCGTTGAACTTCTTCGGGTCGATCGGTGCCCGCACGATCATTCTTGACGTGTAGGAAGCCGGGGAGGCCGGCTGGACCTGCCACCGGCCATCACTGGCGAGCGGCGCCTGTGACGTGAAGGTGTGGGCGGTCCCGGAGAAGAAGTACTCCTGCTCGGCATAGCCGTGCGAGCGCAGGTCGACCGCGGAGGCGGTAAACGGGAACCCGCGCGTGCCTGCGGTAATCGGGCCGGTGACCGTGGGCGCCGGCGTCCGGCCGGGATTCGCCGGGACGGTCTTCCGGCCGCCGGCGGAGGCCAGGCTCGCGCCGGCCGCCACGACCAGCGCCGCCGCCACCAGGATGCTGGCGGCGTACCGTCCCGTCCGCCAGGGTGACCGCCGACGGCCGCCTGCTGGGCCGGGAGAGCCAATCGGGCTGGTCATAGCGAGCCTCCGGAGCATCGAGCAGCCTTAGCACATACATACGCAAAATCGTGCATGACGTACTATGTGCCCAGTTTGATACTTACGGATCTCGGCAGGCGAGTCAACCCATTTGGTATTAAAGGCCTCGAATGGCTCGGACAGGGCCGGGCGCAGCGAGGCAGGAGGCTTGCGGCCCCGGGCCGCTCAGCAGGCTGCCCTCGCTGCGGCACCGCGCGGCTGCGCTACCTCCGCAGGGCCAGGACCACGAGAACGACGATCACGATGAGCACGATCGTTCCGATTCCGATGAACATCAGGTAAGTCCTCTCCGCGCGCATCCCGGTCATGACGGAGGTGCCTGGCCGGGCTGGCACGCCGCAGACCAAGCTGCCCCCGCACGTGTGCTTCATGCGCGGGCCCGCGCTGCCGCCTCGCTGCCGAGCGGCGCACCGCCCGAACCGGGAGCCTGTCTCAGGGCAGCGGGTCCGTGCGCAGGAGGCTGTAGGTGACGCCGTCGCGCCATGCCCCGTCGCGCCAGGCCGCGCCCCGGGACACGCCCTCGCGGCGGAACCCGGCCTTCTCCAGCGCCCGCTGCTCGGCGACGTTGGTCACCTCGGTGGTGGCGAAGATCCGGTGCACGGCGGTGTGGGCCATCAGGTAGCGGGCCACCAGGCGATGGGCCTGCGTGCCGTGGCCCTGGCCGCGGGCCGGCGGGAGCAGGGCGATGCCGATCTCCCAGGAGTGCGCGGCGACGCCGGCCGGGTGGCGGCGCCAGTTCACGAAGCCCAGGGCCCGCGCGCCCAGGGTCACCATGAGCACGCCGCCGTCCGAGCCGAGCAGGGCATTCTCGGCGTAGCCCCGGCGCCACAGGCGCGGGTCGAACCAGCCGAAGTACTCGAACTCCCCGGCCGCGTCCGGGTCGAAGCACAGCCTCTCCAGGATCGGCAGGTCGGCCTCGATAACCGGGCGCAGCGCTAACGAATCGCTCACTCAGCCGATCTTAGGAGCCGGGCCGGTGCACGTAGAGCGGCACGTCCGCGGGAGGGAGCGGGGTGTTGCCCAGGATCAGGTCGGCGGCCTTCTCGGCGATCATCATGACCGGGGCGTAGATGTTGCCGTTGGTGATGTAGGGCATGACCGAGGCGTCGACGACGCGGAGTCCCTGGAGGCCGTGCACGCGCAGGTCGGCCGGGCTGGTCACCGAGCGGGGGCCGGTGCCCATGGCGCAGGTGCAGGACGGGTGCAGGGCGGTCTCGCCGTCGGACCGGACCCAGTCCAGGATCTGCTCGCCGGTCCGCACCGCCGGGCCCGGCGACAGCTCGCCGGCGTTGTAGGGGTCCATGGCGGGCTGGCTCAGGATGTTCCGGGCGACCCGGATGGCCTCGACCCATTCCCGGCGGTCCTGCTCGGTGGACAGGTAGTTGAACCGCAGGTGCGGCTTGACCAGCGGGTCGGGTGAGGTGATCCGCACCGACCCGCGGGCGTCGGAGTTCATCGGGCCGATGTGCACCTGGTAGCCGTGGCCGCCGGCCGGGGCGGAGCCGTCGTAGCGGATGGCGATGGGCAGGAAGTGGAACATCAGGTTGGGGTAGGCGACGTCGTCGTTGCCGCGGGCGAAGCCGCCGCCCTCGAAGTGGTTGGTGGCGCCGGGGCCGCTGCGCAGGAACAGCCAGCGGGCGCCGACCAGCGGGCGGTTGCGCATCTTGAGCGCCGGGGCGACCGACACCGGCTGCCGCGACCCGTGCTGGACGTAGACCTCGAGGTGATCCTGCAGGTTCTCGCCCACGCCCGGCAGGTCGTGGGCGACCGGGACGCCGGCCTGCTCGAGCACGCTGGCCGGGCCGATGCCGGAGAGCTGGAGCAGGTGCGGGGTGTTGATCGAGCCGCCGCACAGGATGATCTCGGCGGCCCGGGCCTCGTGCTCCCGGCCGCCCCGCCGGTACCGCACGCCGACGGCCCGCCCGCCGTCCAGCAGCACCCGGGTGGCCTGAGCGCGGGTCAGCACGGTGAGGTTGGGCCGGCCCATGGCCGGGTGCAGGTAGGCCCGGGCCGCGCTGAGCCGGCGGCCCCGGTGCACGTTGCGGTCGAACGGGGCGAAGCCCTCCTGCCGGTACCCGTTCACGTCGTCGGTGAGCTGGTAGCCGGCTTCCTGGACGGCGGCGAAGAACGCGGTGAACAGCGGGTTGGCGACCGGGCCGCGCTCCAGGATCAGCGGCCCGTCGCCGCCCCGGTACTCGTCCGCGCCGGCCAGGCAGGTCTCCATCCGCCGGAAATAGGGCAGGCAGTGGGCGTAGTCCCAGTCGGACATGCCGGGGTCGGCCGCCCAGCGGGCGTAATCCAGCGGGTTGCCGCGCTGGAAGATCATGCCGTTGATGCTGCTGGAGCCGCCCAGCACCTTGCCGCGGGCGTGATAGATGCGGCGGCCGTTCATGAACGGCTCGGGTTCGGACTCGTACTTCCAGTCGTAGAGCCGGCTGCCGATGGGGAACGTCAGCGCGGCCGGCATGTGGATGAAGACGTCCCACCGGTAGTCGGGCCGCCCGGCCTCCAGGACCAGGACGCGGCAGGACGGGTCCGCCGAGCAGGCGGCTCGCCAGGGCCGAGCCCGCCGAGCCGCCGCCCACGATGATGAAGTCAAACCGCGCTGCTGACATGGCGCTCCCGATCCGCGCTGGGCTCGGAGTGGGATGCTATCAGCGCCTCTGCCTGCGGTGTCCAAGATCGTCCGTGGTAGTCCGCACTAGCCGATCGAGCGCGGCTCGCCCCGGTAGGTGCCGAACGACCAGCGGTTGCCCTCCGGGTCCCGCACCGCGAAGTCCCGGGAGCCGTAGTCGGTCTCGTGCAGGCCGCTGATCACCTCGGCGCCCGCCGCCGTGGCCCGGGCGAACAGCCCGTCGGGGTCGTCGGTGACGACGTAGGCGCCGAAGCTGCCGGGCGGGACGGCCCAGTTCGTCATCGGACCGGACCGAGCCGAGCATGATCCCGCCGCCTAGCGGCCAGGACAGCTGGGCGTGCTGGACCAGGTCGCCGTCGCCGTAGACGACGGTCTCCTCGAAGCCGAACGCGTCGACCAGGAACCGGATCAGTTCGCGGGCGTCGCGGGCCCGCAGCGTAGGCCACACCTGAGGTGGCGGAGTCTTATCGTTCATGCAGCTCAGCCTGCCACCGGAGCGCCATCGGCGGCTTGGACGTTTCGGAACTCGCGGGCCAGCCAGGTGCTCGGCGCCAGCCCGGCCAGGGCCGCGAATTCCCGGTCCAGGTGGGCCTGGTCGTAATATCCGGCGCCCGCCGCGACGTCCGGCCAGGCCGGGCGGAAGCCCGGCCCGGGCCTGGCCGGCCAGCCGCCGCCGGGCGCGGTCGAACCGGATGACCCGGGCCGCCGCCTTGGGCGTCAGGCCGATCTCGCGGCTGAACCGGGCGCGCAGGTACCGGTCGCTCCAGCCGGTGTCGGCGGCCAGCCGGGACACGGTCAGCCGGCCGCCCGAGCGCAGCAGCGCGTGCCAGGCGTGCGTGACCTCCGGGCTGACCGCGGCGCTGCCCCCGGCCCGGTCCGCGGCCTCGCGGGCCAGGCCGCCCAGCACGTCGTCCAGCGCGGCGAACCGGCCGGGCCAGGTGCGGCACTCCTGCAGCCGCTGGCGGACCCGGCCGGCCAGCGGGCCCAGCACCTCGCTGCCCTCCAGGTCCAAGCTGGCCAGCTCACCGGCCGGGAGGCCGAGCAGGGCGCGGGCGCCGAGCGGGCTCAGGTACACCTGGATCCCGGACTGGCGGCCGTCGTGCGTGATCAGCGCCGGCGCCGTGTGCAGGCCGCCGACCAGGGTGTCGTACCGGCCGGCGGGCTGACCCGGATCGGGGTGCGCGGTGATCTCCAGCGGGTCGTCCAGGGTGAAGATCACGGTCAGGAACGGCGACGGCAGGCCCCGGTGCACGGCGGGCGCCACCCCGGCCTGGCGGTAGCCCGTGTACCCGGCGGCGAAGGGCCGCAGCCCGGCCGGCGGCAGCCAGGCGACGTGCTCGTCTATGATGCTCGCGCCCACGGTCCCATTGTCACCCGCCCTCGGACATTCCGCCGCTGACCATCGGGTTCACTAGGGATCGGGACGCAGGATTTCTTGCTCCTCCGAGTAAAGCTGACAAGATGGCATGGGTAATGAGTGCCACGGGCAAATTGGTGCTTGCCGGTCAAATACCCCGGGTAGGACGATTGGCGCAGCCCGCGACTGAACTGCCTGGCGACGGCGCGGCCCGGTAGCCGGGCGGCAGGCCCGCGACCGGGACCCGCCCGTCACCCCGGCGGTGGGCGCGGGGCAGCCGGGGAGCACTTGATCCACCAGGAGGTCAGCGCCGCATGGTCAGTGCTCCGGCCGGCCCCGGCGAGGCGCCGGGCCGCTTCGCGGGCCGCGAGCGGGAGCTGGGCGAGCTGCGCCGGATGGCCGACGACGTGCGCATGGTCACGCTGTGCGGGCCGGGCGGCAGCGGCAAGACGCGGCTGCTCCAGGCGCTGCTGCCGACCCTGGCCGGCGACCATCCGGGCGGCACGTTCCTGGTGCCCCTGGGCGACCTGCGCCAGCCCGGCCTGGTGCCGACCCGGGTGGCCGCGGTGCTGGGCGTGGCCGAGGAGCAGGGCGGCGTCCCGGTGACTGACACGCTGGCCGAGGCCCTGCGGGGACGGCGCCTGGTGCTGGCCCTGGACGGATGCGAGCAGCAGGCGCGGGCCTGCGCGGTCCTGTGCCAGCGACTGCTGGCGGCGGCCCCGAGACTGCTGATCGTGGCGGCCAGCCGGCAGCGGCTGGGCCTGCCCGCCGAGGCGGTGTGGCGGGTGCCGCCGCTGGCCCTGCCCGGGGCGGGCGACGACGCCACCCGGGCCGCCCGGTCGGCCGCGGTGCGGCTGTTCGCCGACCGGGCCGCGGCCGCCTCACCCGGGTTCGCCCTGCACTCGGGCAACTGCGCGGCGGTGGTGACCGCCTGCCGGGCGGCCGGCGGCCTGCCGCTGGCCATCGAGCTGGCCGCGGCCCGCGTCCGCGACCTGGACGTCGGGCAGATCGCGGCCGGGCTGGCCGGCCGGGCCGGGGCCGCCGGGCCGGAACCCCCGGCTGGCGAGCCGGGGCTGCGCGCCGTCATCACCTGGACGCACGACCTGCTCAGCGCGGACGAGCAGGTGCTGCTGCGCCGGCTGTCGGTGTTCTCCGGGTGGTCGCTGGAGATGGCCGAGCGGGTCTGCGCCGACGAGCAGCTTCCCGCCGCGCAGGTGCACAGCCTGCTGGTCACCCTGGCCAGCACGGCGCTGGCCGAGCCGGAGCAGGGCGCGGCGGGCCAGGGCCGCTGGCGGCTGCCGGGCGCGGTCCGGGACTTCGCCGCCGCCCGGCTGGCCGAGGCCGGCGAGGTCGCGGCGGTGGACCTGCGGCTGCGCGAGTACGCCGCGCAGCGCGCGGAGTACCTGGGCAGCATCGCCAAGGCCCGGGTGCCGGTGACCTGGCCGGTGCTGCGGGAGCTGTTCCGGAGCTACGACGGCGACGCCCGCAACGTCCGGGTCGCGCTGGCCGGCTGCCTGGAGCACGGCGACGTGGCCGACGGCCTGGGAATCTGCACGGACTTCGGGATCTGCTGGATGGGCCGGGGCGCGATGAACGAGGGCGCCGGGTGGCTGGACGCGTTCCTGGCCGCGCCGGGACCGCCGGTGCCGCCCCGGGTGCGCGGGCCGGCCCTCAGCGTGCGGGCGCAGCTGGCGTTCTACGGCGGCGACCCGCACCGGGCCGAGCCGTGGGCCGCCGCCGGGCTGGAGGAGTGCCAGGCGGCGGGCGACATGCACTACACCGGCATCGCGCTGAACGTGCTGGCTCAGTCGGTCCTGGCCACCGGCCATCCGGAGGAGGCGGAGACGCGGGCGGTCGAGGCGCTGGAGCAAGCCCGGGTGACCGGGGACTGGTGGAACCAGACGTATGCCTGTAACACCCGGGCGCTCGCGCTGGCCGCGCTCGGCCGCCTGACCGAGGCCCGGGAGACCGCGGCGGCCGGGCTGGCGCTGGCCGTGGAGACCGACCAGCACTGGGGTGCCGCGCTGGCCCGGATGCTGCTCGGCGACCTGGCCTCCGAGCTGGGCGACCTGGACGCGGCCCTGGACTATTACCGGATGGCGCTGCCGTTCGCCCGCCAGGCCATGACCCGGCGGGAGGTGGCCCAGATCCTGGCCAGCCTGGGTGACGTCGCCCTGCGCCAGGGCGACGCCGGCCGGCCCGGGACTGCCTGGCCGAGAGCCTGCAGATCAGCGTCCGGGCCGGGACCCGGGACGGGATCGCCCGCAGCCTGCTCGGGTTCGCCGAGCTGGCCGTCCGCGATAGCAGCCCGGGCCGGGCGGTCCGGCTGGCCGCCGCGGCCAGCGCCCTGCGCGAGGCCGCGCACCTGCCGCCCCCGTCGCCCGCCTCGGTCAAGAAGTACCGGGAGGCGGCGGCCGGGCTGGGCGAGGCCGAGATCAGCGAGCTGTGGGCGTCCGGCCTGCGGCTGTCCGGCGAGGCGGCAGCCCGCCTGGCCCTGGAGCCGGCGCGGGCCTAGCCGGCATTCCGTCCGCGCCTAGAGCCCCGGGGGCAAGCTAGGCGCCGCCGGTCGCCGGGGTGGCCAGGCCCTCGGCGGTGACCTCGCGGCGGGCCAGCAGCCAGTAGGCCAGGCCGCCGGTGGCCAGGCCCAGGAACACGCTGAAGTCCGAGCCCAGCGGGCCGCCGACCCGGCTGGCCAGGGGGCCGACGTAGGGCGGGAAGGCGTTCAGCCACAGGGCCGCCGCGCCCATGCCCAGAAGCTGGGCGATGACGGCCGGCCAGTGCACCCCGCGGCGGCGGAAGTAGCGGCCGCCCCGCTCCCGGAGCAGGGCCTGGCCGTCGTAGCGGTTGCGGCGCAGGTAGCTGTCCACCAGGTAGATGGCGCACCACGGGCCCAGCCACAAGATGATGAACAGCACGAAGTCGGCCAGCAGGGAGTAGAAGTTGGAGGAGAACACGGCGTAGGCGGCCAGCGCACCGCAGATGACCGTGTCGACGCCGACGCAGTGCAGCCGGTGCAGCCGGGGCACCAGGCTCTGCAGCGTCACCCCGGAGGAGTACAGGTCCAGGGTGTTGATCGCGAATAGCTGCACGATGGCGAAGATCAGGTAGGGCCAGACGAACCAGCCCGGGTAGCCCGCCACCAGCCCGTTCGGCGTGGTCCCGGCGTGCCCGCCGGTGGCCACGGCCGCGCCCAGCACCTCCAGCAGGGCGGACGGGATGGCCCCGCCCAGCGCCACCGCCAGCACCACCTGGCGCCGGCTGGTACCGGGCGGCAGGTACCGGGAGTAGTCGTTGCCGTTCTCCGTCCAGCCCAGCCCGCCCGCCGCGATGACCAGGGCCAGCACGATGGTCAGCGCCCCCCAGCTAGCGCCGTGCGGGGCCGCGTGCAGGTGGGCCCGGGACGAGGTGAGCGCGGCCATGACGGCGAACAGCACCACGAACGGGATGGCCAGCCAGCGCAGGACCCGGAGCACGGCGGCGTGCCCGAGCAGGGGCAGCACGGCCTGGACGGCCACGGCCAGGATCACGAAGGCCACCTTGGCCGGGGCACCCGCGGTGAAGCCCGCCTTGCTGGTCAGCAGGATGGCGGCGAAGACGATGAGGGCGATGCCCTCGATCTCGAACCCGACCTGGGTCAGCCAGTTGAACAGCGACGGCATCTTGTTGCCGGCCGGGCCGAACGGCGCCCGGCTGATCGCGAACGTGGTCGTGCCGGCTTCCGGCCCCTGCACGCTGGCCAGGCCGGTCAGCAGGTAGAACAGGTTGCCGACCACGATGACGCCGACCGCCTGGGCGAACGACAGCCCGAACACCACGATGGCCAGCGCCCCGTAGACCACGAACTCGACGTTCCAGACGGCGCCGGCCCACATCCAGAACAGCCCGGCAGGCCGGCCCCACCGGGCCTCCAGCGGTACGTGCTCGATGCCGCGATGCTCGACCGCGGTCAGGGACGGCTGGTGCCCGGCGGCGATGCCGGAGTCGGATGCGCTGCGCACAGACAGACCTCCCGCTTGAGCTAGCTCCGCAGGCGGTGCGCGACTTCGGGCACTGCCGATGTCCTGACCGGACCCTACTACGCGGCGCCGGCCCGAGCCCGGGGCGGCGGGTGGCCGCCCCGGCCGGGACAGGCGGATGACCAGCGCCCGCCGGGTCGGCCATGTGACGCAGATCACCAATCCGCGCGGCTGGCGCCACCGAACAACATGCGGGAAAGGCCAACTGAGGGGGTGCTGCCGACATGCGGGACGCAGGTCGTCATCGCGGCCGGCAGCATGGCCGCCGGTGCGGCGCCTGGTCAGATGGCTAGGCGTCGCATCGGCATCGTCGGCAGCGGGGTCTCGGGGCTGACCGCCGCCTACGTGCTGTCCCGGGCCGCCGACACCGACGTGACCCTGTTCGAGGCCGAACCCCGGCTGGGCGGGCACGCGCACACCCACCAGGTGACCGACCCGGCCGGCGACCTGGCGGTCGACTCCGGGTTCATCGTGCACAACCGGCGGACCTACCCGCTGCTGACCCGGCTGCTGGGCGAGCTTGGCGTGGCCGTGCAGGAATCCGAGATGAGCATGTCGGTCCGCTGCGCGGGCTGCGGGCTGGGCTACGCCGGCCAGCGCGGCCTCGGCGGGCTGGCCGCCGGGCTGCGCCGGGGCCGCGGCCGGTACGCCCGGATGCTGGGCGAGGTGCTGCGCTTCCACCGCGAGGCCCGCCGGCTGCTGGCCAGCGGCGAGCCAGCCGGGGCGGCCGGGCCGACGCTGGGCGAGTTCCTGGCCGGCGGGCGGTACTCCGACTACTTCATCCGGCACTTCGCCCTGCCGTTCGTGGCGTCGGTGTGGTCCTGCCCGCCCCGGACCGCGCTGCGCTACCCGGCCCGCTACCTGTTCACGTTCCTGAATCAGCACGGCCTGCTGTCGGTGACCGGGTCGCCGCGCTGGCTGACCGTCGCGGGCGGGTCGCGCAGCTACGTCGAGCAGATCGCCAAGGGGCTGTCCGCGGTCCGGCCCGGCACCCCGGTCATCGCGGTGCGCCGGCCGCCTGGACGGCGGGGCGCTGGTGACCTGCGCTGACGCCGACGGCCCGAGTACCGAGCGGTTCGACGGGGTGGTCATCGCCACTCATCCGGGCCAGGCGCTGGCCCTGCTGGCCGACCCGGCCCCGGCCGAGCGCGAGGTGCTGGGCGCGTTCCGGTACTCGCGCAACGAGACGATCCTGCACACCGACGCCAGCCTCCTGCCGGCGCAGCCGGCTGGTCGCCGCGTCCTGGAACTTCACCCTCGCCTCCTGCACGGCCGAGCAGGACGCCGTCCAGGTCAGCTACGACATGACCCGGCTGCAGCGACTGCCCGGCGCCCGCCGTTACATCGTTACCTTGAACGCCGGCGACACGGTACCGCCCAGCGCCGTGCTGGCCCGGATGAGCTACGAGCATCCGGTCTACGACCCGGCCAGCCTGGCCGCCCAGCGGCGGTTGCCCGGGCTGAACGACGGGGTCACCGCCTACGCGGGCGCCTACCACGGCTGGGGGTTCCACGAGGACGGCTGCCGGGCCGGGCTGGCCGCCGCGCGGTCACTGGGCGGCACCTGGTGAGCGCCCCGGCGCTGTATGAGTGCGCGGTCCGGCACGTCCGCACCGCGCCGCTGCGCAACGCGTTCACCTACCGGACCTACCAGTGGCTGGTGGATCTCGATGCGCTGCCCCGGCTGCCGGCCTGGCTGCGTCCGCTGGCCGGCTTCCGCCCGGCCGACCACTTCGGCGACCCGGGCGCCAGCATCCGGGCCAACGTGGACGCCTTCCTGGCCAGCCGCGGCATCGACCTGGACGGCGGGCAGGTCACCATGCTGGCCCACGCCCGGGTGCTCGGCTACGTCTTCAACCCGCTGACCGTGTACTGGTGCCGCGCCGCCGACGGCGCCCTGGCCTGCGTGCTGGCCGAGGTGCACAACACCTACGGGCAGCGGCACTGCTACCTGCTGCGCACCGACGAGCGCGGGCGGGCCGAGGTGACGAAGGAGTTCTATGTGTCGCCGTTCTACCCGGTTGACGGGAGTTACCGGATGTCGCTGCCGGAGCCGGGCGACCGGCTGGCGCTCACCGTCACGCTGCACCGGCCCGGCGGCCCGCCGTTCGTGGCCAGCGTGCGCGGCCGGCGCCGGCCCGCGACGACGGCGGGACTGCTCGCCGCGGCGGCCCGGCACCCGTGGTCGACGGCCGCGGTGACCGCCCGCATCCACGCCCAGGGCCTCCGGCTGTACGCCCGCGGCCTGCCGGTCATGCCCCGGCGCAGGGCCCGGGACACGAGCCCGGCGAACACCGAACGGGCGACCATCGAACCGATCAGCACCAGCCCGACGAATACCAGGCAGACGAACGCCGGCCCAGGGAACACCGGCCCGAGAAACACCGGCCCCGCGGGCACCCGTCCCAGGAGGGAGTTCGATGAGCCAGGTAACCGACCTGCCCCGGCCCGGCGGACCGCGCCGCGCGAACCGGGCGACGGGACCGGGCAGGCCAGAGCCGGTCGCGATGGCCCCGGCCGCGCTGGCGGTGG
Organism: uncultured Actinomycetota bacterium; assembly: GCA_963731085.1. Lineage (GTDB taxonomy): Bacteria > Actinomycetota > Actinomycetes > Streptosporangiales > Streptosporangiaceae > DASUBV01. The sequence goes on along the minus strand of CAVSUF010000007.1, from coordinate 150,164 downwards.
ACCCGGCCCGGTGGCCGGACGTCGCGGCGGTCCCCGGCGACGCGGGCCGGACGGTCATCGTCCGGCTGCTGCTGGCCATGGCGGCGGGCCGGCTGGGCATCGGTGTCCGGCGGCCGGGCGGCGGGCGGCGGCTGGACCCGGCGGCCGGCACGCCGGGCACGCCGGGCACCCCCGCCACCCCGGGCATGATCCTGCACCGGCCCGCTGACTTCTACCGCCGGGTCGGCGCGGCCGGGCTGATCGGCTTCGGCGAGTCGTACATGGCGGGCGACTGGGACAGCGATGACCTGGCCGGCCTGCTGACGCTGCTGGCCGGGCGGATGGACCGCCTGGTGCCGCGCTGGGCGCAATGGCTGCGCCGGGCCTACGTGGCCCGCCCGCCGCGGCACTGGGACGCCGACGTGGACGGGGCCCGGCGCAACGTGCACCAGCATTACGACCTGTCCAACGAGATGTTCGCGCTGTTCCTGGACGAGACCATGACCTACTCCTCGGCGCTGTTCGAGCCGGCCCCGTACGAGCCGGACCTGTTCGAGCCGGACCTGTTCGACGCCGGGCCGGGCGGGCCGGTGGCGATGGCCGCCGGGCCGGGTGCGGCGGACCAGGCTGAGCGGGCGGCCGGCGCGCTGGCCGCCGGGCAGCGTCGCAAGATCGACCGGATCCTGGACATCGCCGGGGTCGGCGCGGGCAGCCGGGTGCTGGAGATCGGCACCGGCTGGGGCGAGCTGGCCATCCGGGCCGCGGGCCGCGGCGCCCGGGTTCGCACGATCACGGTGTCGGAGCAGCAGCAGGCGCTGGCCCGCCAGCGCGTCGCGGCCGCCGGGCTGGCCGACCGGGTCTGCGTCGACCTGCTGGACTACCGGGAGGTGACCGGGCGCTACGACGCCATCGTGTCGGTGGAGATGCTCGAGGCGGTGTCCGAGCGCTACTGGCCCGAGTACTTCGCCGCGCTGGACCGGCTGCTGGCGCCGGGCGGGCGGATCGGCCTGCAGTCCATCACGATGGCCCATCACCGGATGCGGGCCACCCGCTCGACCAAGACCTGGATCCTGAAGTACATCTTTCCCGGCGGGCAGATCCCGTCGGTGACCGCCATCGAGCAGAACCTGCGCCAGCACACCACGCTGCAGATCACCGGCCGCCGGGACTTCGGCCCGGATTACGCGCGCACGCTGCGGATCTGGCGGGACCGGTTCGCGGCGGCGAGCGGCGACCTGGAGGCGCTGGGGTTCGACGCCGTGTTCGGCCGGATGTGGGAGCTGTACCTGGCCTACTCCGAGGCCGGCTTCCGCTCGGGCTACCTCCAGGTGTCGCAGTTCGCGCTGGCCAGGGCGATCACGGCGGCCGGCCCGGAGGCTGGCCGGTGACCCGGCCCGCGGCTCGCACCACGGCGGGCCAGGTGCCGCCGGCGACCGCGCGGCCGGCGACCACATCGTCTGAGGCAGCCGGGAGCGCCGCCCCGGACGACGGCGGGGTGGCCGGGGTGCTGGCCCCGGTGGCCCGGCGGTTCCTGGGCGGTGACCTGCCGGTCCGGCTGCGGGCCTGGGACGGCAGCGAGGCCGGGCCGCGGCGGCCCGGTCCTGGTGCTGCGCAGCCGCCAGGCGCTGCGCCGGCTGCTGTGGCAGCCGGGCGAGCTTGGGCTGGCCCGGGCCTACGTCACCGGCGAGCTTGATGTCGAGGGTGACCTCACCGACGGCCTGCGGGCCGTGTGGCAGGCGGCCAGGGACCGCGGCGCGGGCAGTCGGCCGGGCCGTGAGGCCGGGCATCCAGCCGCCCGTACCCGGCCGGGCGCCGGGGCGTGGGCGGCGGCTGCCGGGGCGGCGCTGCGCCTGGGAATCCCCGGACCGCCGGCCGCCCGCGCCGGCCACCGAGGCCCGGCTGACCGGGCGGCGGCACAGCCGCCGCCGGGACCAGGCGGTGATCGCCCACCATTACGACGTGCCGCCCGCGTTCTACGAGCTGATCCTGGACCCGTCCATGGCCTACTCGTGCGCGCTGTGGCCCCCGGATGACCCGTCCGACCCGGCCGGCCCAGCCGACCCGGCCGGCCCGGCCGCCGCGCTGGCCGGCGCGCAGCGGGCCAAGCTGGACGCGATCTGCCGCAAGCTGGCCCTCGCGCCCGGCCAGCGACTGCTGGACGTGGGCTGCGGCTGGGGGTCGCTGGCGGTGCACGCCGCCGGGCGCTACGGCGCCCGGGTCACCGCCGTCACGCTGGCCGCCGAGCAGGCCGGCTACGTCCGCCGCCGGGTGGCCGACCTCGGCCTGGACAGCCTGGTCACGGTGCTGAACCAGGACTACCGGGACATCGCCGCCGGGCAGTACGACGCGGCCGCGTCGGTCGAGATGGGCGAGCACGTCGGCGACCGGGAGTACCCGGCGTTCTGCGGGCTGCTGCGCGACCGGCTGCGGCCGGGCGGGCGGCTGCTGATCCAGCAGATGTCGCGGGGCGCGCGGGCGCCGGGCGGCGGGGCGTTCATCGAGTCCTACATCGCGCCCGACATGCACATGCGGCCGCTGGGCCAGACCGTCGCGCTGATCGAGGACGCCGGGCTGGAAGTGCTCGGGGTGGCGGCCATGCGGGCCGACTACACCCGGACCATCCGGGCCTGGCTGGACCGGCTGGAGCAGCGGTACGCCGAGGCCACCGCGCTGATCGGGGCGGAGTCAGCCCGGGTATGGCGGCTGTACCTGGCGGGCGGGGCGCTGGCGTTCGAGGAGGGCCGGATGGGCGTGGACCAGATCCTGGCCCGCGGCGGCGGCCGCGCCGCCGGCCTGACTGCGGGGCGCCGATGCGGGCCGGGCCGGCGCCGGTGACCGGCGCGGCACTGGCGCAGCTCGGGCTGACGCTGGCGATCACGGCCGGGGTGTGCGCGGCGTTCCTCCTCGGAATGTTTTTCGTGGGCCTGGGCGTCGGGCGGTTCAATGTCGTGGACATGGCCTGGGGACCAGGGTTCGTCCTGGTCGCGGTGGTGGCGCTGGCCCTGTCGGGGGGCTACGGCGTGACGTGGCGCAAGGCGGCGCTGGTCATCGCCACGGCGGTGTGGGGGCTGCGGCTGGGCGGGTACATCGCGTGGCGCAGCCGGGGCCGGGGCGAGGACCCGCGCTACGCCGAGATGCTGGGCAAGGCCCGCCGCAGCCAGGCGGTCTACGCGCTGGGCAAGGTGTTCGGGCTCCAGGCGCTCCTGATCTGGCTGATCTCGGTCCCGGTGCAGGCCGGCATGTTCGAGCGCGGCGGCGGGCCGGGCTGGGTGGCGGCGGCCGGGGCCGGGCTGGCGGTGTGGGGGTGCGGGGTGGTGTTCGAGACGGCGGGTGACTGGCAGCTCGCCCGGTTCAAGGCCGAGCCGGGGCACCGGGGGATGGTCATGGACCGCGGGCTCTGGCGGTATACCCGGCACCCGAACTACTTCGGCGACGCCTGCGTGTGGTGGGGGCTGTTCCTGCTGAGCCTGGGTGCCGCCGCCGGGCTGGCGGCGGTTTACGCGCCGGTGGTGATGACGCTGCTGCTGGCCCGGGGCAGCGGGGTGCCGATCACCGAGCGGCGGCTGGAGTCCCGGCCGGGGTACGCCGAGTACGTGGCCCGGACCAGCGGGTTCGTCCCGCTTCCGCCGCGCCGTCGGCCCCGGCGTGGTGATCGGGGCGCGGCTACTTCTTGATGTAACGCAGCCGCTCCTGCGCCGCCTGCGTCCGCCCGGCGGCCTCGTTGGCGGCCGCCGCGGCCAGCGCCCGCTGCAGCGGGTCCAGCCCGATGAGGCCGTTCAGCAGCAGGAACTGCCCAAGCTCGCGCTGGTGGCCCTGCTCATTCCAGATCCGCCGCTGCAGTTCCTTCTTGTACTCCGACACGGCGCCCTTGTTCAGGTCCAGCGCGACCACGACGCTGTCCATCGGCCGGACCTGCGGGGCCACCGCGCCGCGGATGAAGTCCTGGTAGTAGTAGGCCATGGCCAGGCAGGCCTGGGGATTGCGCTCGAAGTAGCGGGTCACCCGGGCGACGGCGTCGGCCCGGGGCGACGTGCCCGCCAGCGTCTGGCCGTCGGGCCGCTGGATCTCGTAGGTGATGGCCGAGTCGGCCCGCACCGGGACGGTGGGCTTGTCGAGGTCACCGGCCGCGACGCTGACGGCGACGGCGAGCACCTGCTGGCCGACGCCGATCAGCCAGGAGCCCGCGTTCAGCCGGACCGGCTGGGTCTCCAGCCCGCCGGGGGCGGGCGGCAGCATGTGCACGGCGGCGGCCTGCACCGCGCGGTGATCGGGCGCGGCGCCGGCGGTGAACGGCGCGACGTAGACGGAATGGCTGGGGTCGCGGCTGAACAGCTCCCAGCGGTGATGGACGTGCCGCAGGCCGGGGCAGCGGGGCGGCCGGTGCAGGCTGAGGTCACGCCCGCCGCTCAGGAGGGCCCGGTCCAGCCAGGTGATCTCCTCAGCGGGGCGGGCGACCCACGCCGAGGCCGATCCCGACCAGATAACCAGCTCCGACATCGGCATTCATGATAGCCGGGCCGACCGGGACGACCCGGGCGGTCATGGCACGATTTCCACCCATGACCGGGGCGAGTCGTCGTTCTGCCCCCACTGGATCACGTCACCGTCGCGGATGACCTGATCGGCCGTGACCGGAGTGGTGTTGACGCGGACGCCATTCCGGCCCAGCGCGGTGATCGCCCACTGGCCCGCCCGGCAGGTGAACTGGGCGTGCACCCGGGACAGGGTGGGCTCGTCCGGCAGCATGAGCTCAACGCCCCGGCCCCGCCCCGCGCGTGCCCCTGATACGCGCGTCTGCGTCACCGTGTCGCCGGTCATGAGCCTGAGCATCGGGTTCGGCGCCAGCAGCGGCCGGGCCGACGCGGCGTCGGTCAGCATGGAGCCCGCCGTCATGGCCTTGGTCGGCGGACGCTGACCCTGGGTCGGCGCGCCGGGGAACGCCGCTCCGGCGGTTGGCTGGCCGGGGAACCCGGCTGGGGTCGGCCCGGCGGGGGCCGGCTGGCCGGGGAACCCGGCGGGGGCCGCGGCGGCGGCGACCGGGCTGGGCGCGGCGCCGCCGACCGCCATGTCCCGGTACCGCCGCTGGCGCAGCGCATACCGGCCCTCCGGGACGGCCGGGTCGGCGACGACGGCGACCTCGATCGGCACGCCGGGCAGGACCCGGGCCGAGCACGCGGCGATCTCGGCCGCGTACGCCTCGGCCGCGCTGGCGTTGACCAGGCCCAGGTCGATGACGCTGGCCAGGGACTCCACGTCGGCCGGGTGCATGCACAAGTCGATCGCGCTGGGCGCGAGCAGCGACCCGGTCGGGGTGATGATGAACGCCTCGGGAAGATGGCGCAGGGCGAGGGCGAGCACCTCGCGTCCGTCTCGCCACGGCCGGGTGGACAGGGACCGCACCATCGGGTGGTCCCGTCCGATGCCCAGGCTGCGCAGGGCGACCGCGCAGACCACGAGGAACACGGCCAGTACCAGCAGCAGCGCCAGGCTGCCGACCGCCGAGCCGGACATGTACAGGAAGACCAGCCACAGGCCGGCCACAGCCCCCGCGATCGCCCACCGTCTCCGGGCCCGCCCCCGGAGCGTTCCGCCGGCCAGCCGGCGTGCGCTCCTCCCGCGGTCGCTCACCCTGACTCCTGCGTGTCCGTCGGACGCGGCGGGCCACCGCCCGCCCTGCGTTCCGAGCATGCGGAGCGCGGGGCGGGCGGGTCAACGATGCACTGGTTCTTCCCAGAAAGTTGGGATTAGCCCAGCCGGGCCGCCGCCTGGCGCAGCCGGCCCAGGCGCAGCGCGAAGAACGCGGCGGCCACCGCGGCGGCGGCGGCCAGGCTGAACGGCTGCCCGGCGCCCACGCCGCGCCGCACCATCTCCATGTTCACCCCGACGCCGAGCGTGGCCAGGGCGACCAGGCCGGCCAGGACCGCGCCCGCCGCCTCCGTGCTGCCGGCCGGCAGCGCGGTCAGGGTGGCCCGGTCCTGCCAGCGGCGGCGCAGCCCCCAGAACGCCAGCAGCGTGAGCACGCCCAGCACGCCGGCCGCCGCGCTGCTGAGCACGATGTCCCCGACGTGGTCGGCGGTCATGGCCGACAGGCAGCTATGGGCGGCCGGGTCGCCGGCCAGCCAGCGGGCGCAGTCGGCCCGGGTGTAGCTGCCCGGCGGGAACGGGGCGGTCACGAATGACCCGCCGCGCAGCCGGGCCAGCGCCCAGGCGATCCCCCCGGACAGGCCGATGGCGACCAGCGCCACCCCGCCGACCAGCGCGGCGGCCAGGGTGCCCCGGCGGGCCAGGGCCGGCCGGGGCCAGGCCGGACCGCCGCTGACGGCGTGCGCCGGGCCGAACCGGGCCAGCGCCGCGGCCTGCGCCTCAGGCTCAGGCAGCCCGGCGGCCATGCCCTCGGCGACCGCGTCGGCCAGGTGCGCCTCGGCCTCGGCCAGCGTCCGGCGGACCTGGCGGGGCGTGCCGCGCAGGGTCAGGAACAGCCGGTCCAGGTACTCCTCCACGGGCTCCCCGGCCGGCCCTTCCGTCCCGGCGGTCATGCCGCGCCGCCTAGCACCATGGCCACCGACGCGGAAAAGGAGCGCCACTCCCGGGCCTGCGCGGCCAGGGCTTCCTGGCCGACGGCGGTCAGCCGGTAGACCCGCCGGCGCCGCCCGGCCACCACGTCCCAGGCGCTGTCCAGCAGGCCGGTGCTCCAGCTGGTGCAGGGCCGGGTAGACCGTGCCCTCGGGCAGGTCGAAGGCCCGGTCGCTGCGCTCGCGCAGCCGGGTGATGATGGCGTATCCGTGCCCCGGCCCGCTGGCCAGCACGGACAGCAGCAGCATGTCGAGATTGCCCTTGAGCTTCGCCGCGTTCATACCTAGGAATCCTAGGTATTGCGGGCGGTGCCGTCAAGGCAGGCTAGGCGGTCACCGCCGACGCCGCCGCCCGGCCGTAGCGCTGGGCCACCCGCCAGCAGTACCAGGCGACCAGGCTGCGGTACGGGTGATAGGGCTCCCCCAGCGCGTCCAGCTGGCGCGGGGTCGGCGCGGGGATCTCCCAGGCCAGCCCGAAGCCGCGGCGCACGGCCAGGTCGCCGACGGGCCACACGTCCATCCGCTGGAGCTGGAACATCAGGAACATCTCGGCCGACCACCGGCCGATGCCGCTGACCTCGGACAGCCCGGTCACGATCTCGTCGTCGCCGGCGGCGGCCAGCCGCCGGGGGTCCAGCGGCACCCGGCCGTCGGCCACCCGGCCGGCCAGCTCGGTCAGCGTGGCCGCCTTGCGGGCCGACAGCCCGGCCGCGCGCAGCTCAGCGGTGGACAGCGCCAGCAGCCGCTCCGGGGTGACCTCGCCGTCCATCGCGGCGATCAGCCGGCCGTGGATGGCGCTGGCCGCCGCCCCGGCTAGCTGCTGGTAGGTTACCGACCGGACCAGGGCCTCGAACGGCGTGCCCGACGGGGCCGAGAACACCGGCGGCCCGAACTCCTCGAGCAGCCGGGCCAGCACCGGGTCGCGCCCGGCCAGGTCGAGGGCCGCCGCCCGGGATCCCTTCATTCCCCCGAGTCTGCCACGCCGCCCGCCGGGCCCGGCCTCAGCCCGACCTCACGGCCCGAGGTCCCACAGCAGCCGGTAGTACCAGGTCCGGTCGGGGTCGGGGTCCGCCCCGTAGGCCTCCAGCAGCACGCCCAACGTCAGGCCGTCTAGCTCGTTGTGCCAGACCAGCCTGACCGCGTCGCCGGCGGCCAGGTCCCGGACCGGCTCCGGCACCGGCCCCTCCGCGTCCATAAGCGCCCATATTCGCATGAACGCCGGCGCCGCCCCGATCCCGCTTACCGGTGGCCGCCGCGCCGGGCAGCGGTCACCGTTCCGGCTCGGCGTCCACCGGGTCGGCTGGCCGCGAAATCGGCCGCAACGTTCCGGCCGCCGGTCGGCTTCGAGGATCGCTGACCGGCCGGGTCGCCCGGGCATCTGGTCTGGACGACCCGGCACGGCGTCCGGCCTGGACGGCCCTGACCGCTTCTAGGCCCGGCCGGCCGGGGCCAGCTACGACACGCCGGGGTCAGGTCGACTCGACCTCGGTGACGGGGGCCTGCTCCCGGGCCGGGGCGGCCGTCAGCGGGGCTGGATGTCGTTACGCGGGACCGCGACGTAGGCGACCAGGGCGGCGATGATGACGGCGGCCACCGACGGCGACCTGGCCGTCGCCGTAGTTCAGGCCGGACAGGGCGTGCGGCTTGCTGAGCCAGTCGGCGAACGAGGCGCCGAGCGGCCGGGTCAGCACGTAGGCCCACCAGAACGCGACGATCTCGTTCAGGCCGAACCGCCACCAGGCCAGCGCCGGGACCAGGATGAGGCCCGGTGAACATGATGCCCGAGGCCAGGAAGCCCAGGTGCAGCGTCGTGGCGGTGAGGTCGCCGGTGGCGGTGCCGAGCGCGAACGTGGCCAGCACGGTGAGCCAGTAGTAGGTCTCCCGGCGCCGCGTCACGATGCTGTGGATGGACAGCGTGCCCTCGCTGCGGCGCCACAGGTAGAAGACCACGGCCAGGATGATGGCGTAGAAGATCGTCGACCCGATGTACGGGACGCCCAGTTCGACGTGCAGGCCGTCGGCGGCCATGGTGCCGAACACCGCGACCATGGCGACGGCGAGCCAGTACACGACGGCGATGTAGCGCCGCACCCGGAACTGCCAGCCACAGGGCGAGGCGAACCCGGCCAGGCCGACCACCCCGCCAGGACAGGATGTTGATCTTGATCAGGAAGTCGGAGGTCGCCTCGCCCATCCCGGTGGTCAGGATCTTGATGACCCAGAACATGCGCGGTGATCTCCGGGACCTTGGCGGCCAGCGGCTCCCGGCCGCGGGCGGGGCGGTGGCGGTGAGACGGCGCGGACATGGTGCCTTCAGCGGATGCGGGGCGATGCGGCAGCGGATGTCGGCTGGCGGATGTCGGCTGGGCGCGGGCAGGTCGTCAGTGTCAGCTGGGTGGATGCCGGCGGCCGGCCGGACCGGCGCGAGGCGGACGAGCAGGTTGTAGGTGATCAGGCCGATGGCCAGGTGCATCGCGACCAGGACGAGCACGGCCCGGCCGGGCTGCCCCAGCAGCCAGATGTACAGGTCGGGCAGCAGGCAGACGGCGGTCACGGCGACGGCCAGGCGGACGAACACCCAGCGCGGCGCCGAGGTCAGCCGGGCGACGATCGGCCAGCCGAGCGCCGGCGGCCGACGACGCCGATGACGGTGAGCTTGGCGTAGTCGCCGAACTGGAAGTGCACGTAGCCCCGGGTGCCGGGGAAGACGGCAGTGCCGGCCAGCGCGATCCAGCGCGTCGGCCAGCAGGGACAGCGCCACGCACAGGGCCGTGACCGCGGCGACGACGATCAGGCCGGGGCGGCCGGTGCCGGGGCGACGGGTCGAATCGCGTCAGCGACCTCGCCCGGTCCGTGATCGTGGACGGCATGTCAGCGCTCCTTCGGCGTGGTCGTCAGCCGGACCGGTGGTCAGCCGGATCGCGGTCAGCTGGGCGCGCCGGGCCGGACCAGCCCGGTCTGGTAGGCGTAGACGACGGCCTGGACCCGGTCGCGCAGGGCGAGCTTGGCCAGGATCCGGCCGAGGTGGGTCTTGACCGTGGCCTCGGCCAGGCACAGCTTGGCCGCGATCTCCTGGTTGGACAGGCCGCCGGCCACCTCGGTGAGGATCCCGACCTCCCGCTCGGTGAGCAGGGCCAGGCCCTGGTCCTGGGCCGGGTCCCGGCCCGGCCGCAGGTCGGGCAGCCGGTGCGCGTAGGCGTCGAGCAGCCGCCGGGTGACGCTCGGGGCGACCACGGCGTCGCCCTCGGCCACGCAGCGGATGGCCCCGGCCAGCTCGGCCGGGCGGACGTCCTTGAGCAGGAAGCCGCTGGCCCCGAACCGGAGCGCGGTGAAGGCGTACTCGTCCAGGTCGAAGGTGGTGAGGATGAGCACCCGGACGGCGGGCAGCTGCTCGATGATCCGGCGGGTCGCCTCGATGCCGTCGGTGCCGGGCATCCGCACGTCCATCAGCACCACGTCGGGCGACAGCTCGGCTGGCCCGGGCCGACCGCCTCGTCGCCGTCGGCGGCCTCGCCGACCACCTCGATGTCGTCCTGCTCCTCCAGCACCATCCGGAACCCGGTGCGCAGCAGGGCCTGGTCATCGACCAGCAGGACGCGGACGCTCATCGCCGGCCGCTCCGTCGGCAGGATGGCCCGGACCACCCAGCCGTACGGCCCGGGCCGGCCGTCACCGAGCCGCCGCAGGCCCGGGCGCGCTCGCGCATCCCGGCCAGGCCCTGGCCGCCGCCCGGCCCGGTCACGGCGGCCCGCGGGCCGCCGCTGCGCAGGCCGGCGCCGGGCGGTCCCTGGCGGCCGTCGTCGGTGACCTCCAGCTCGACGCTGGCCGGGCCGATGGTGACCCGGACGGCGACCGCCTCGGCCCCGGCTGGCGTGCCGCAGCGTGTTGGTGATGGCCTCCTGGGCGATCCGGTAGACGGCCAGCTGGATGTCGGCGCCCAGCCCGGCCGGGTCGCCCGCGCAGTCCAGCGTCGCGGCCAGGCCGGTGGCGCGGGTCTGCGCGACCAGGTCAGCCAGGGCGGCCAGGCCCGGCTGCGGGGCCAGGCCGTCGCTGCTGCCGTCGGCCCGCAGCACGCCCAGCAGCCCGCGGGTCTCGCCCAGCGCCTGGCGGCCGACGTCGGCCACGCTGGCGATGGCGGCGGCGGCCCGCGGCCGGGTCGCTGGCCAGCTTGGCCGACGCCCCGTCGGCCAGGCTGACGATGACCGCCAGCTGGTGGCCGATGACGTCGTGCATCTCGCGGGCGATCCGGGTGCGCTCGGCCGCGGCGGCGATCTGGGCCTGCTGGTCCCGCTCCCGCTCCAGCCGGCACGGCCCGCTCGGTCAGCGTGGCGACCAGCGCGCTGCGGCGCGCGGACGCTGATGCCGAGCAGCAGGGCCGCGGCGACCATGCCGGACAGGAACACCAGGGAGCTCAGCCAGGATCCGGCCAGGCTCCAGGCCACCGACGCCAGGACCGCGCCGACCTCCAGGACGCCCGCCGCGGCGAGGGCGACCCGGCGCGGACCGGTACGTCGCGAGCGTCGACAGCGCCACCAGCAGCGCCAGGTCGGCGACCAGCCGGATCCCGACGACCCACTGGACCAGGGCCACGGCGCAGACGACGGCGAACACGCCGTGCACGGGTACCGCCGCCGCCAGGCCAGCGGGACGAGCAGGCCGGCCTGCAGCAGCCACGTCAGCGGTCCGGGCCGGGTGGTCACCAGCCACGGCGTGCACACCCCGGCCGAGCAGCAGGGCCAGCACGGCGTCGGTGACCAGCGCGTGGGTGAGGGCGAACTGGCGGGCCCGCGGTAGGCGCGGCTGAGCTGGGACGCGCGGCCGAGCCGGCAGGCGCCGCCGAGCCGAGCCAGCCGCCGGCGGCGCCGGCGCCGCGGCGGCGGGCGCCGCAGTGCCGCCGCCGCCGCCGGCGCAGCACCGCGGCCGGGCGCAGGCTGATGCCGCGGACGGTCACTGCGGACGTCCGCAGGTCGGCTGCAGGCGATCTGACGGTATCCGGACGCCGGCATGGCGTCGGAGCCAACCACGAGGATGAACTGCGCCGGGCGCGGCGCGCTACCCGGGTCGTACGGGTCAGCGCGACCGCCGGGCCCGGCCCGGCCGGGCGCCGGCCAGCGGCCCGGGCAGCGCGCCGGAGCCGCCATCATGTGAGGGTGACCGAGCCGTACAACCGGTTCTCCGGGCAGAGCCTGGAGCATCGCACCGCGCTGACCGACGCCCGCGCGGTCATCGCGGGCGCCCGCTGGTCGGCTGCATGGCATCTGACGCTATCCGGTGCCCGCGGGCCCGTCGACCGACCACAGGATGAACTGTGCCGGCCACCGCGCGCTACCCCAGTCGTACGCCGGCCGGGCGCGATCGCGGACGAACCCGGACAGCTACGCCCGGGTCCTGGCAATAATCGAACACACCTTCTAAGCTGGTCCTGCTGCGCTGACACCTCGGACGACCGGATCACCCTGGCGCCAGTTGCATGGCGCCTCCCGCCGCCACGCGCGACGGCCGCACCTACGGCGACGAGCGCGAGGCCGCCGTCACCGAACTGGCCGACATCGCTGCCGGGCGGGCCGACCTGCTGGCCCAGGCGGCCGGCATCACCGGCCGGCGCGCACGCGGGCGACCCGGACGAGGCCACCTACCTGCGGGCCGCGCCCAGCTTCTCATCGATGCAGGCGCCGATCCCGCCCGGATCGACTACTGGACGGGCGAGGGCCGCCGCCGGGCCAGCCATGGCCAGCGCGACGCGCCAGCCGCGGTCCAGCGAGGACTTCATCGTGACCGTTTGCCCGCCGCTTCGACCCGGAAACACGGTCACGATCGATGGAATCTGCGGGCTCGCGCGGGGCGGGCTCGCGTCGGGGTGAGCTAGTTGACGCCGCGGGCGTAGCCCTCCCAGTAGGGGCTGCGGAGCTTGAACTTCTGCAGCTTGCCGGTGGCGGTGCGGGGCAGCGCGTCGCGGACCTCGACCGACGTCGGGCACTTGTAGTGGGCCAGGCGGCCCCGGCAGTGCTCGATCGAGCTCCGGCTCGGCTCGGCGCGTCTGGCCGGCCCGGAGCACGACCAGGGCCTTGACCGTCTCGCCCCACTTCTCGTGCGGGACGCCGATGACGGCCACCTCGGCCACGGCCGGGTGCTGGAACAGGCAGTCCTCGACCTCGATGGAGCTGACGTTCTCGCCGCCGGAGATGATGACGTCCTTCTTCCGGTCGGAGATGACCAGGTAGTCGCCCGCCTCGACGTGGCCCTTGTCGCCGGTGCGGAACCAGCCGTCGGCCAGCACCTCGGCCGACTCGCGCGGGCTGCTGCCAGTAGCCGGCGAACACGTGGTTGGACCGGGCCAGGACCTCGCCGTCCTCGCCGGTCCGGATCTGCACGCCGACCGCCGGGACGCCGGCCCGGGACTGGCAGCCGGGCGCGCTCGGCCGGGTCGCAGCCCGTCCCACTCGGCCGGCGCCCGGTTGATGGTCAGCAGCGGCGCCGTCTCGGTCAGGCCGTAGATCTGGATGAACTCCCAGCCCAGCTCGGTCTCGACCCGCTCGATGGTCTTCGACGGCGGCGGGCGCGCCGGCCACGACGATCCGGGTCAGCCCGGCGCCGGGGACGCGCCGCCCGCCGCCAGGCGCGCGGCCGCCGGCGTCGAGCATGGCGGCCACGACCGCGGGGGCGCCGCACATCAGGGTCACGCCGTGCTCCTCGATGCGGCGCAGGATCTCCTCGCCGTCGATCTTGCGCACCACGACCTGGGGCATGCCCATGCCGGTGACGGCGTACGGCATGCCCCAGCCGTTGCAGTGGAACATCGGCAGCGTGTGCATGAACACGTCCCGGTCGGTGACGCGACGTGTGCCAGCCGAAGATGGCGGCGTTGAGCCAGCAGTTGCGGTGGGTGAGCTGGACGCCCTTGGGCCGGGCCGTGGTCCCGCTGGTGTAGTTGATGCTGGCGGTGGCGTCCTCGTCGGGCGTCCCAGGCGGCCGGCTCGGCGCCCGCCGGCGGCCGGGGCGAACAGTGCGCCGGTCGGCCGGCCGCCGTCCAGCACGATGCGGTGCTTGGCCGTGACGTCCGCGCAGGGCGTCGTCGCGACTCGGGGTCGACCAGCAGGACCGTCGCACCCGAGTGCTCGATGATGTAGCGGATCTCCTCGGCGTTCGAGCCGGTAGTTGACCGGGACCAGGACCCGGCCGTAGCCGCTGACCCCGAAGAAGGCGATCTGGAACCGGGCGGCGTTCGGGCTGACGATGGCCACCCGCTCGCCGTGGGCCACGCCGAGGTCATCGAGGGCGAGGGCCATCCCCCGGGCCCGGCTCTCCAGCTCGGCGTAGGTGAGCGTGCCCAGGGCGCCCGGCGGTGCCGGGCTCGTCGATGACGGCCGGGCGGCCGGCGTACACCGTCGGCGCCGCGGCGCAGGAAGTCTCCGATCGTGAGCGGCACCTTCATGGCGATCCCCTCTGCGGCCAGCAGTGACAGTCGGGCATCCGGCCGGACGCCGGGCTCGATGGTTGCATTCCTATCAGGACACGGCCGGCGAGGACACCCCCGCGCGGCCCGGCCGCCGGAGCCCGGCGCTAGCGGAAGAACTCGACCAGCGCGGAGATGAACGCGGCGCTGGCCGGGACGCCCAGGTGGTCGCCCGGCACGACCTGCAGGCTGGACCCGGGGATAGCGGCGGCCAGCTTCTCCGGCCCGGTCGCCAGCACGTCCGCGTCCCCGGCCAGGATCAGCGTCGGGATCGTGATCCGGTCCAGCGGCAGAGGCTGGCGGTGCAGGGCCTCGGCCTGCGCGGCCAGGGCCAGTCGGTCGCCGCCGACGTAGTCGGCGAACGTCCGGAACCCGACTGCCTGGCTGGTGATGGTGGCCGGGTCATCGGCCCGCAGCGCGGCCACGATGGCCTCCCGCTGGCGCCCCCGGCGCTCCGTGTCCGCTAATGCCGCCACGGCGGCGCCCACGCCGCCGACGGCCAGCCGGCCGATGCGCTTGTCGCAGGCGGCGGCGATCAGCGCCACGACCGCCCCCATCGAGTAGCCGACCACGTCGACGTCGGCGGCGTCGATGATGTCGAGCAGGCGGATCACGTCGCACGCCATCTTGGTCTCGCCGTACAGGGCCGGGTCATGCGGCTTGCCCGACCGGCCGTGGCCGCGGTGGTCCATGGCCACCACCCGGTGCCCGGCGCTGACCAGCGCCGCCACCACGCCGCGCTCCTCCCAGCTGTGCTGCGTGCTGCTGATGAACCCGTGCAGCAGCACCAGCGGCCGCCCGGTCGCCGGCCCCCAGCGGTAATAGGCGATCTCGACATCGTCGAGTGAGCGGAAGCTGGGCACTGCGGGTGTCCTTCCGCGGGCCGGGTCGGCTCACCGCGGCGATTGGCGGCGAACCCTTCGAGATGACGCCAAACACGGCCTAACCCCATCAGGCCATCCCTGATCCTTGCGGGCCGGGCCGGGTGCCGTCAATGACCGCCATCAGGGAGCCGGCTGATCTCTGCGGCGGTCTCCGATGACGGGCGCCGTCCCAGGTCGGACGGGATTGTAACGACTCCGCCAGCAATGCCCGGGCGGCCCTTGACACGCCGGCGGACGGATCGGACACTACTGGTCATTATTGAAACGTTCCATTCCATAGCGGGACCGGTCCCCGGAGACACCTGAGATGCCTGACCTGACCGCCGTGGCGTCCGCTCTGCGCGAGCAGCAGATCGAGCTGCCGTCGTGGGCCTTCGGCAATACCGGCACCCGGTTCAAGGTGTTCGCCCAGCCGGGGGTGCCGCGCACGCCGTGGGAGAAGATCGACGACGCGGCCCGGGTGCACGCGCTGACCGGGGTGGCCCCGCGGGTCGCCGTGCACATCCCGTGGGACAAGGTCGACGACTACGCCGCCCTGGCCGCGCACGCCGCCGGCCGCGGCGTGGCCATCGGCGCGGTGAACGCCAACGTCTTCCAGGACGACGACTACATGCTGGGCAGCGTCGCCCACCCGGACCCGGCCGTGCGCCGCAAGGCCGTCAGCCACCTGCTCGAGTGCGTGGACATCATGGACGCCACCGGCTCGGCCGACCTCAAGCTGTGGTTCGCCGACGGCACCAACTACCCCGGCCAGGACGACATCCGCGGCCGCCAGGACCGGCTGGCCGGCGCGCTGGCCGAGGTGTACGCGCGGCTCGGGCCGGGGCAGCGGATGCTGCTGGAGTACAAGCTGTTCGAGCCGGCGTTCTACACCACCGACGTGCCGGACTGGGGCACCGCGCTGCTGCACTGCGTCGCGCTCGGCGAGCAGGCCCGGGTCGTCGTGGACACCGGCCATCACGCGCCCGGCACCAACATCGAGTTCATCGTGGCCGTGCTGCTGCGGGCCGGGCGGCTGGGCGGGTTCGACTTCAACTCGCGGTTCTACGCCGACGACGACCTGATGGTGGGCGCGGCCGACCCGTTCCAGCTGTTCCGGATCATGAACGAGGTGGTGGCCGCGGGCGCGCACCTCCCGGCCGCCGGGGTGGCGTTCATGCTGGACCAGTGCCACAACATCGAGCCCAAGGTGCCGGCCCAGATCCGCTCGGTGCTGAACGTGCAGGAGGCCACGGCCAAGGCGCTGCTGGTGGACCGCGCCGCGCTGGCCGCCGCCCAGCAGGCCGGCGACGTCCTGGGCGCGAACGCCGCGCTCATGGACGCCTACAACACCGACGTGCGGCCGCTGCTGGCCGACCTGCGCGCCGGGATGGGCCTGGACCCGGACCCCGTCGCGGCCTATCACCGTTCCGGCTACCAGGAGCAGATCGTGGCCAGCCGGGTCGGCGGCACCCCCGCGAGCTGGGGCAGCTAGCCACCCTCGACTCGCTTTCCCGCCCGGACCCTATGGAGAAGGAACGCCGGATGCCACCCGAGTCACCCGTCGCCGAGCTGATCGCGCGCAGCCACCGCCTGGGCGCCGATCCGCGGAACACGAACTACGCCGGGGGCAACGCCTCGGCCAAGGGCGTGGCCGCCGACCCGGTCACCGGCGGGAGCGCCGAGCTGCTGTGGGTCAAGGGCTCCGGCGGCGACCTGGGCACGCTGACCGAGACCGGGCTGGCCGTGCTGCGGCTGGACCGGCTCCGCGCGCTGCCCGCCGTGTACCCCGGCCCGGAGCGCGAGGACGAGATGGTGGCGGCGCTGGACTTCTGCCGTCACGGGCCGGGCGGCGCCGCCCCGTCCATCGACACCGCCATGCACGGCCTGGTCGACGCGGCCCACGTGGACCACCTGCATCCCGACGCGGGGCTAGCGCTGGCCACCGCGGCCGACGGCCCGGCCCTGACCCGGGACTGCTTCGGCGACCGGGTGGCCTGGGTGCCGTGGCGCCGGCCCGGCTTCCAGCTCGGCCTGGACATCGCCGCCATCACCCGCGAGCAGCCCGGCGCGATCGGCGTGATTCTGGGCGGTCACGGCATCACCGCGTGGGGCGCCACCAGCGCGGAGTGCGAGGCCCGGTCGCTGGAGATCATTGCCGCGGCGCGGCGCTACCTGGACGCCCGGGCCGGCCGGACCCGCTCGGGCCGGCCGTGCCCGCGCTGGCCCCGCTGCCGCCGGCCGAGCGGCGGCTGCGCGCCGCCGCGCTGGCCCCGGTGCTGCGCGGCCTGGCCTCCGCCGACCACCGCCAGGTCGGCCACTTCACCGACGCCGACGTGGTGCTCGGCTTCCTGGCCAGTGCCCGCCACCCGGAACTGGCCGCCCGCGGCACCTCGTGCCCGGACCATTTCCTGCGCACCAAGGTCGCGCCGCTGGTGCTCGACCTGCCGCCCGCCGCGCCGCTGGAGCAGGTCACCGCCCGGCTGGCCGAGCTGCACGCCGCCTACCGCGCGGACTACCGGGCCTACTACGAGCGGCACGCCACGCCGGAGTCCCCGCCGATGCGCGGCGCCGACCCGGCCATCGTGCTGGTGCCCGGCGTCGGCATGTTCAGCTTCGGGGGCGACAAGCAGACCGCCCGGGTGACCGGGGAGTTCTACGTCAACGCGATCAACGTGATCCGCGGCGCCGAGTCGGTGTCGGAGTACTCCCCGATCAGCGAGGCCGAGAAGTTCCGGATCGAGTACTGGGCGCTGGAGGAGGCCAAGCTGGCCCGCCGCCCCAGGCCCCGGCCGCTGGCCGGCCGGGTGGCCCTGGTGACCGGCGGCGGGTCCGGCATCGGCCGGGCCACCGCCCGGCGGCTGGCCGCCGAGGGCGCCTGCGTGGTGGTGGCCGACCGGGACGCCGAGGCGGCGGGGACGGTCGCGGCGGAGCTGGCCGGTGCCGACCAGCGCAGCGCCGACGTCGCCGTCGCCGTGGCGGCCGACGTGACCGACGAGGCGGCGGTGGCGGCGGCGTTCCGGTCCGCCACGCTGGCCTTCGGCGGGGTCGACCTGGTGGTCAACAACGCCGGCCTGTCGGTGTCCCGGCCGCTGGCGCAGACCACCGCGGCCGACTGGGACCTGATGCACGCGGTCCTGGCCAGGGGGTCGTTCCTGGTGTCGCGGGAGGCCGCCGCCGTGCTGGCGGCCCAGGGCATGGGCGGCGACATCATCTACATCTGCAGCAAGAACGCGGTGTTCGCCGGCCCGGCCAACATCGCCTACGGCGCGGCCAAGGCCGACCAGGCCCACCAGGTCCGGCTGCTGGCCGCCGAGCTAGGTGAGCTGGGCGTCCGGGTGAACGGCATCAACCCCGACGGGGTAGTTCGCGGCTCGGGCATCTTCGCGGGCGGCTGGGGCGCGAGCGGGCCGCGGTGTACGGGGTGCCCGAGGATGAGCTCGGCGCGTTCTACGCCCAGCGCACGCTGCTCAAGCGGGAGGTGCTGCCCGAGCACGTGGCAGCGGCGGTGGTGGCGCTGACCGCCGGGGACCTGGCGCTGACGACCGGGCTGCTGATCCCGGTGGACGGCGGGTACCCGCCGCGTTCCTGCGATGACTCCGGCGGTCGCGGTCCTGGCGGGCGATCGCAGTGCGGCGGGCGCGATCGGGCGGACGCGATGGGGCGGGCGGGCGTGACCGGGCGGACGCGATCGGGCGGACGCGATGGGGCGGGCCGGGCGTGACGGGGCGGACGCGATCGGGCGGACGCGATGGGGCGGGCCGGGCGTGACGGGGCGGACGCGGTGACCGGGCCGGGCGTGACGGGGCGGACGCGGTGACCAGGCCGGTCGCGGTGAGGCGGGCGCGGTGACCGGGCCGGTCTCGGTGGCTGCCGCCGACCTGGGCGCGTCCGGCGGCCGGGTCATCGTCGGCCGGGTCGGGCCTGGTGAGCTGCGGCTGCGCGAGGCCCACCGGTTCCCCAACCAGCCGGTCCGCGCGGGCGGCACGCTGCACTGGGACATCCTGGCCCTGTACCAGGAGATGCTGGACGGCCTGCGGATCGCGGCCGGCGCGCCAGCCTGGCCAGCGCCGGGATCGACGGCTGGGGGGTGGACTTCGGCCTGCTCGACGCGGACGGCGCGCTGCTCGGCAACCCGGTCCACTACCGGGACGCCCGCACCGAGGGCGCCGACACCCGCCTGGCCGCCCGGCTGCCGCCGGGCGAACTGTACCGGGTCACCGGCATCCAGCGACTGCCGATCAACACGATCGTCCAGCTCACCGCCCTGGCCGGCACCGCCCAGCTAGCGGCGGCCCGCACCCTGCTGCTGATCCCCGACCTGCTCGGCTACTGGCTGACCGGCCAGCCCGGCGCGGAGCTGACCAACGCCTCGACCACCCAGATGGTCGACGCCCGCACGCAGGAGTGGGCGGTCCCGCTGATCGAGCGGGCCGGCCTGCCCGCGGCGATCCTGCCCCCGCTCCGCCGCCCCGGCGACCGTGTCGGCGGCCTGCGCCCCGACGCCGCCGAGGCGACCGGGCTGCCCGCCGGGCTGCCGGTCACGGCGGTCGGCTCACACGACACTGCCTCGGCGGTGGCAGCCGTCCCGGCCAGCGCCGGCGCCTTCGCCTACATCTCGTGCGGCACCTGGTCGCTGGTCGGCCTGGAACTCCTCGCCCCGGTGCTGAGCCCGGCCAGCCAGCGGGCCAACTTCAGCAACGAGATCGGCATTGACGGCACGGTCCGCTACCTGCGCAACGTCATGGGCCTGTGGCTGCTGCAGGAGTCCGCCCAGGTGTGGGCCGCCGCCGGCCTGGACGCGGGCTCGGACTCGCTGGCCGCCGCCGCGGCCCGGCAGCAGCCGCTGCGGTCGGTCATCGACCCGGACGATCCGGCGTTCCTGGCGCCCGGCGACATGCCGTCCCGCATCGCCGCCGCGTGCCGCGCCGTTGGCCAGCCGCCCCCGGACGGGCCGGCCCAGGTCACCCGCTGCATCCTGGACAGCCTGGCGCTGGCCTACCGCCGGGCGCTGACCGACGCCCAGGCCTTGTCCGGCCGCCACGCCGACGTGATCCACCTGGTCGGCGGCGGCTCCCGCAACGACCTGCTGTGCCAGCTCACCGCCGACGCCAGCGGCCTCCCGGTGCTGGCCGGCCCGGCCGAGGCGACGGCCATCGGCAACATCCTGGTTCAGGCCCGTGCCCTCGGCGCGGCCCCCGGCGACCTGGCCGGGCTCCGCGCGCTGGTACGGGCGACGCAGCCGGTGCAGCGGTTCGACCCGTCCGGGCCGACCGCCCCGTGGCGCGCCGCCGCCCGCCGCCTGCCAGGCCCGGTGAGCACACGGCCCCCGCCGGACGCGGCCGGTCAGCCGGACCCGGCCGGGACGGCCAGATGAGACACCGTGGCGCGATGCGCCCTGGAGCATGCCGCCGGGACGGCGGCCCGCCAGGCGATCAGGACGGTGCCTGCCGCTGCGCGGCCTGGTGCCGGCGCACGGCGATGGCCAGGTTCTCCCGGTACCGGGCGACGCTGGGGTGATCCGCGCCAAGCGTGGATTCGCCGATGGCGACGGCGCGCTCTAGGTGGCGAAGCGCCTCGTCGTACTGGCCGAGATCACCGAGGATCGTGGCGAGGTTGCTCAGGTCGGCGGCGACCTCGGGGTGGTCAGGCCCGTAGGCGGCCTGGTCGATGGCGAGGGCGCGCCTGGCGTGAGTCCGGGCTTCGGCATGCTCGCCGAGATCGCGGAGGATCGCGGCGAGGGTGGACAGGCTGGTGGCGACATGGGGATGGTCGGGCCCGTAGGCGGCCTGGGCGATGGTGATAACGCGCTGGGCGTGAGCCCGCGCTTCGACATTCCGGCCGAGATCGCGGAGGATCGCGGCGAGGTTGTTCAGGTCGGTGGCGACTTCGGGATGGTCGGGCCGAAGGCGGCCTGGTCGATGGTGACGGCGCGCTCGGCGCAGGGCAGGGCGTCAGCCGGCCGACCGAGATCCTGGAGGATCGTTGCGATGTTGGTCAGGTCGGTAGCGACTTCGGGATGGTCAGGCCCGAAGGCCGCCTGGTCGATGGCCAGGGCGCGCTCTGCGTAGGGCAGGGCCTCAGCGGGCTGGCCGAGGGCCTTGCGGATCAGGGCGAGGTTGCTCAGGCCGGCGGCGACCTCGGGGTGGTCGGGCGAAGGCGGCCTGGGTGATCATAAGGGCGCGCTCGACGAGGGGCCGGGCGTCATAGGGGCGGCCCAGGACGAGGTGGTAGGTGGCTGCGTGGTCGAGTAGCCAGGCGACGTCGCGGGCGGCGGGCGTGTCGGCTTCGCGGGTGCCGAGCTGATGACCGGCGGCGGCGGTGACGTGAGGCAGGAGATCAGCCCAGCGGGGCCAGTCCTCCGGAGCACCATAGATCTGATCCGGTGCGTCGGCGCGGAGGACGGCGAGGACGGCAGGCAGCGGGCTGGCCGCGCCGACCGGACCGGCTTCGACGGCGGAGGTCACGGGGGCAGCCTACGCACCTGGCTCCTGAGGGTTTCTCCCTCATGACCGCGACCGATTACCCGTCTCTGACACGGGGTAATCGGTCGCGGTCACGCTGCCGACCGGCGGGCGGGCGCCGGCCGACAGAAGGGCCAGGCGGCGGGAGTCAGGCGGCCGCGCTGGCGGCGGGGCGGGGGGTGCGCTTGGCGGCTAGCTCGCTGAGGTCGTAGCGCTCGACGTGGACCGGGTCGTCCAGGTCGATGGGGCGCAGGCCCTCGGCGGCCAGGCGCTCGTTGATCTCGTCGAAGTGGTCGCGGACGAAGCGCTGCTCGGCCTCGGTGATCCGGCCCTTGTGCGGGCGGCCGGCGGTGTCCAGGGTGGCGAAGCCGGCCTTGTCGGCGGTGGCCTTGGCCGGGCTGGCCGACGCGGCGCGGCTGGCCCGCCGGGCGGGCCGGGCGCTGGCCAGCAGCTCGGTCATGGGCGTGTCGGTGGCCAGGGCGTCGAAGTCGGCCGCCTCCAGGGCCACCCGGCGCGGCTCGTCCTCGCCGGGCAGGTACACGTCGAGCACGGCCACCTGGACGGCGGCCTTGACCGCGGTCAGCGCCTCATCGGCCATGACGTCGATCTCGACCGCGCCGCCGCCTAGCTCGGGGTGCTCGTGGATGACGATGCGCGCGGGCGCGTCGTCGGTGATGATCTCGCCGCTCAGGTCGCTGAACCGGACTGTCTTCTGGCCCACTGTGGGTGCCCTCCCTGCGTGTCGGCGGCGCGTCCGTCAGCGCCATTCGCGTCGAACACATTGCCGTACGCCCGCTCCGGTGTCAAACACTGTTTCGGTGCGTTAACATGAATTCTCGGCATGTCGAATAGAAAGGCGAGCGACCGCTGACCCGGTGACCTGCGCGCCATTGGCGCGGGCGGGCGGCGCGGTGGTGTGCTGACGGCGCGGTGGTGTGCTCGACGGCAGGGACGGGCGGCGCGTGGCCCGCGCGGGAGTCCGGGCCGTGCCGGTGCGCCAGCACGGCGTTTGACACGTTTAAACTCCGGACCAGGGGCGGAACCACTCTGACCCCGGGACGGGCCGCGTAGCGGGCGGCAGACGAGAGGACGGCGGTGAGCGCGCCGGTCAGCATCAGGGACGTCGCCGCGCACGCGGGCGTGTCGGTCGGCACGGTGTCCAATGTGCTGAACCGGCCCGAGATCGTCGCCCACGTCACCCGGGACCGGGTCCAGGCGGCGATCAAGGCGCTGGGCTTTGTCCGCAACGAGTCCGCCCGGCAGCTACGGGCCGGGCGCAGTCGGATGATCGGCCTGGTCGTCCTGGACGTGGCCAACCCGTTCTTCACCGACGTGGCCCGGGGCGTGGAGGACGAGGCCAGCATGTCGGGGCTGGCCGTCATCCTGTGCAACTCCGACGAGCAGCAGGCCAAGGAGGAGCGCTACCTGGAACTGCTGGAGGAGCACCGGGTCCAGGGCATCCTGATCACCCCGGTGGCCGACGCCGACCGGCGGCTGATCGCGCTGCAGCAGCGCGGCACGCCGGTAGTGCTGGTCGACAGCGAGTCCCCGTCGGGCAGCCAGTGCTCGGTGGCGGTGGACGACCTGCTCGGCGGCGAGGCGGCGAT
The DNA here is from genome assembly GCA_963731085.1 of uncultured Actinomycetota bacterium. Taxonomy (GTDB): domain Bacteria; phylum Actinomycetota; class Actinomycetes; order Streptosporangiales; family Streptosporangiaceae; genus DASUBV01. The sequence goes on along the minus strand of CAVSUF010000007.1, from coordinate 127,226 downwards.
GGCGCACCTGATCGCGGCCGGTCACGAGCGGATCGCCTACGTGGGCGGTCCGCTCGGCCTCCGGCAGGTGGCTGACCGTCTGGACGGGGCCGGGCGGGCGCTCGAGGCCGCCGGCCGGCCGGCCGGGAGCCTGCAGGTCATCGAGACCGGCGCGCTCAACGTGGCGGCCGGGCAGCGGGCCGGCGCGCGGATCGCCGGCATGCCGACTCGGCGCCGGCCCAGCGCCGCGTTCTGCGCCAACGACCTGGTCGCGCTGGGACTGCTGCAGGAGATGACCCGGCGCGGCATCGCGGTGCCCGGCGAGCTGGCCATCGTCGGCTACGACGACATCGAGTTCGCCGCGGCGGCGGCCGTGCCCCTGTCCTCGGTCCGCCAGCCGCGACAGGAGCTGGGCCGGACGGCGGCCCAGCTCCTCCTGGAGGAGTCAGCCGCGCACGGGCCGCCGCACCGGCACCAGCAGGTCCGGTTCCGCCCGGAGCTGAAGATCCGCCAGTCCAGCGCTGCCACCGACGGCACGGATGGCGCGGGAGAGCCCGGCTGTGGCCCGGAGCGGCGCGGGGGGCCGGGGCGGGCGGGGCTACGGGAACCGGAAGCGGCCCGACTCGTCTGAGGGCAGCGGCAGCAGCCGGACTACGGCGGCCACGCTGAGCGGGCCGTAGATGTGCGGGTACTCCTCGTCCGCGCCGGGCGGGCGCTCCCAGCGGATGTCCGGCTCGACCAGGTCGGTGTCGATCTCCAGCACGACCAGGCCGTCCAGCCCCGCGTAGTAGGCGTTGGCCACCCCGGCCACCTGGCCGGCGGTCGAGGCGTGAATGTAGCCCTGCTGGGCTAGCGTGACCCCGCGCGTGGATAGCTGGTAGGCCCCGTCCTGCCGGGCTCGCTCCCAGTCGGCGGCGTCCGCGATGTGGTAGATCAGCGACACCGGCGCAGTGTCCCACGGCCGGCGGGGCCGACGTCACGCCGAGCGGGCGTCAGTCGGAGCGGGCGCACCTTCGGGATGGGACACGCGAGGCGCAGCCGCACCACCAGTCCCACCTGGCCAGCGGCCGACCCGCCCGGATGGCGCCGTAGGGCCGTGCCGGACGTGTTTGACCATGATCACGACCGTTTTTCCGGCATTTTTCACGGAAAAACGGTCACGATCATGGCCGCCTGGGGCGGCCGTGGCGGTGGGGGCGGCTGCGGCGGCAGGGGCGGCTGGCAGCAGGGGCGGCCGTGGCGCTGGGGGCGGCCGTGGCGCTAGGGGCGGTGGGGGCGCTGAGGGCGGCAGGGGCGATGGGGGCGCTGGAGGCGGCAGGGGCGATGGGAGGCGATGGAGGCGGTGGGGGCGGCGTTACGCCGGCGCGGCCGACGGGTCGGCTGGCGGGGCGGCTGGCGACGGGTCGGCCGGCGACGGGGCGGCCGGCGACGGGTCGGCTGGCGACGGGGCCGCTGGTGGCTGGGCGGCTTCGTGCGGTACGGGCTGCGGGGGCTGGGCTAGCTGGCTGGCCTGGGCGGGGGTGAGGCCGCAGAAGAAGTTCGCGTACGGGGGCCGGGGGGCGGTTGGGGGGCGGGGGCTGCCGGGTGCAATGTGACTCGATCCAGCGGACCCGGGGGTCCGGGCCGGCGGGTGACACCGGCAGGATGAAGCCCCGCACGTAGCCGCGGCGGATGTCGGCCTTCAGCGTGGCCAGCGTCGGGGCTGGCACGTTGCCGAGGTAGCCGCCGATCGGCAGCACCTCCCGGCCGCTGAACAGGATGGCGTTCGCCGCGAGGCCGGAGGTGTCGGTGCCGAACAGGGCGTCGCCGGGGGGCGTGTGAAGCGCGGTCCGCTGGGCGGACCGGGTGATGGCGGGGGCGGCGGCGGCCAGGGCCTGGTTATTGTGCGCGGTCCCGGGCGACTCGAACGGGGTGTCAAACGGGCCTAGCCCGCGGCTGACGGAGCTCACGGACGCCGCCACGGGCAGCAGGAGGACGGCGGCGGCGGCGAACGCGACCGCGGTCAGGTGGCCGCCCCGGCCGGACGCGGGCAGCAGCACCTGAGCGGCGGCGGCCGCCGCCAGGACCAGCGCCACCGCGGTGAGCAGGACCGGGCCGGAGACCGTCCCGGACATCAGGTAGGCGCCGTAGCCGACGCATGCGAGCACCGCGGCGGCGACGATCCGGCGTACCCGGGCCGGCCACGGGCGCGGCGGGCACGCGGCGACGCCGGCGCCGCACAGGGCGGCCACGGCGGGGACGAGCGCCGCGACGTAGTAGGAGTTCAGGTAGGTGCCGGCGCTGAAGAAGACCGCGAGGACCAGCCACCAGCCGCCCCACAGCACGACGGCGGCGCGCAGCGGGTCGCGCCGGCCCTGGCGGCGCCGGGAGATGAGCAGGGCCAGCGCGCCGACGATGGCGGCGGGCAGCAGCCAGCCGCCGTCGGCCGCGAACGGGCAGGCCAGCAGGCGGTGCCAGCCGGGCTTGATGGTGAAGGTCTCGGCGTTCAGCAGCTTGCCGCTCTCCACGGCCGCGACCAGGACCGGTGACGGCGGGCCGGCGACGGTCTTCCAGTTCCCGGTCAGCCAGGCCCAGGCCGTTGTAGTCGAAGACCTGGGTGTACACCGAGTCGTTCGGGCTGCCGTCGACGTAGGGCCGGCTCTGGGACGGGACGAGGGAGACGGCGGTCATCCAGGACAGGGAGACCACGGCGGTGACCAGCCCGGCCAGCGCGACGTGCGCGAACCGGGTCCGCAGGCGGGCGGCGGGGGCGGCGAGCAGGTAGGCGGCGGCCAGCGCGGGCAGGACCAGCCAGGCCTGGATCATCTTGGCCTGGAACGCCAGGCCGACCCAGGCGCCGGCCAGCAGCAGGTGCCGCAGCGAGCCGGTGAGCAGCGCGGCGGACGTGGCGTCGGCGGCCAGCACGAGCAGCAGGATCAGCAGCGAGTCCGATACGTTGCCGCGGCTCAGCAGCACGGTGACGGGGGTGACGGCGAGCACGGCCGCGGCGGTCAGGCCGGCGGCGGGGCCGGCCAGCCGGCGGACCGCCCGGTACAGCACCAGGATGGTCGCCACGCCCTCGACCACCTGCGGCAGGACCAGGGCCCAGATGTGAAATCCGAAGATCCGCAGCGAGAGGGCCTGCACCCAGAGCGCGCCGGGCAGCTTATCGACGGTCACGGTCCCGGCCGGGTCGAACGCCGCGAAGATGAAGTCGTGCCAGCTTTCTGACATGCTGCGGGCCGCCGCGCCATAGAACGGCTCGACGCTGGCGCCGGCCATTCCCCAGCCGTACGCGACCGCCGCGACGGCGGCGATGGCCAGCAGCGCCGGCCGCGCCCAGGCGGGCTGGCCCGCGGGCGAGCGCCACGGCGTCAGGACGTGACGCCGTGGCGCTCCCGGTGGCGGTGCTGATGCTGGCGCTGATGCTGTTTCCGGACTGACTGCCATGTCCGTCCCGCCGTTCCCAGGAGGGCGCGAAGCGCGTGTCGTGTCCGCCTGGCGTCGGGATGCTGAAACAGCGCTGCCGGTGTTAGACGAAGCTGACGGGGGTGAAGGCGATCACCAGGGCGACGACGGCGGCCGCGACGACCGTCGCGGTGATGGCGGCCAGGCGGACCTGGGGCCGGATCAGGTTGTTGTCGTGGGACAGGCGATGCATGATCCAGACTACGGCGCCCAGGGCGATCACGACGATGCCTGCGACGACCCGGGTTTTCAGGATGGCCGCGCCGACGGCGGCGAACGCGAACGCGGTCCGGGTCCAGGCCAGCCGGGTCCGCTCCCGGGCCAGGCCGGGGTCGAACTCCTCCGGGTCGCGGGGCGCGGCCATCAGTGCCTGAAGCTGGCCGACAGCAGCAGGACCACGCCGGTCACGATGGCCAGGGCGGTAATGGCCACGGCCAGGATGGGCGGCACGGGCGACCGGCGCAGGGGCTGGCCCTGGCGCAGCGCGCGCTGGTTGGCCGTCCACTGGAAGTAGCCGACCACGGCGATGACCGCACCGAGCACGATCAGCGGAACGCCGAGCAGGTGCCGGCCCCACGGCACGCCGGGGAACGGCGGCAGCAGCTGGACAATGCCCAGGCCGGCCACGATGAACGCCAGTGCCGTGCGGGTCCAGGCCAGGAACGTGCGCTCGTTGGCGAAGGTGTACCGGGCGTCGGGCTCGGCCTCCGCGGGCGGGTCCTGCGCGGCGGGCATGGCGCCCACCCTAATGGCGCCCGCGTGACGAGAGCGGGGCGGGCGGACACAGGTCAGGGCAGACCCGGCCGGGCCGGGCCGGGGGGCGCGGGGGGCTGGCGGGGCGGCGCCGTTACGGAGCCGGAGACAGCTGCTTCTCGAACCAGTGGTGGGCGTGCGGCTCATCGTTGTACGGGACCACCTCGGCGTAGCCGGACGAGGTGTACAGGCTGATGGCCTCGGCCAGGACCTGGTTGGTCTCCAGCCGGACCGCCGTGCCGCCGCGGTCGCGGACGACCTGCTCCAGGTCAGCCAGGATGCGGCGGCCCAGGCCCAGGCCGCGGGCCGGGGCGGCCACCCACATCCGCTTGATCTCGTCGGGCTGGCCATCGCGATAGCGCAGCGCGCCGCAGCCGACGGGCTCGCCGCGCAGCCAGGCGAGGCGCATCAGGCCGTGCGGGGCCCGTACTCGGCGGTGGCGGCGGCCAGGCCGGCGGCGATGTCGAAGCCGCCGTCGAACCGGGTGTCTAGCTCGGCGAAGTAGGACCGCAGGCAGGACCGGGCCGCCGCGTCGGCCGGGTCGGCCGGGCCGATCTCGACCAGGCCGGCGGTGAGCAGCCGCTCGACGGTGCCCATGGCAACGACAAGCTGGCCGCGCTGGCGGTCGGTCAGCAGGGCCATCAGCGAGTGGGCCAGGTGGTCGCTGCGCCGGTTGAGCTCGGCCCGCTCGGCCCGGCCCGCCTCGGTCAGCGTGGCGGTGCGGACCCGGCGGTCGGCGTCGCCGGCCCGGACCCGGACCAGGCCCTCGGCCTCCAGGCCGCGCAGCAGCCGGCTCAGGTAGCCCGAGTCCAGTCCCAGCCGCGCCCGCAGGGACCGCAGGTCCGCGCCCTGGTCGCCGATCTCCCACAGCAGCCGGGACGCGCCGAGCGGCCGGGACCGGGCCAGGTAGGTGTCGCTGAGGGCGCCGATCCGCTCGGTCACGGTGCGGTTGAAGCGGCGCATGGCCACGGTGGGATCCTGGCTCATGTTCCCTGACCTTAGTCAGAGAACAGGCGGGCCGGCAAGGGGTTTCCGTACCGCTGGCCAGGCCGGTCGGCCAGGATGGGGGGATGGACCTGCCCGTCATGCCGCCGGTGGCGCCGATGCTGGCCAAGTCGGTCAAGGAGATCCCGCGCGGCGAGCTGAGCTTCGAGCCGAAGTGGGACGGCTTCCGGTCGGTGGTGTTCCGCGACGGCGCCGAGGTGGAGATCGGCAGCCGCAACGAGCGCCCGATGACCCGGTACTTCCCGGAGGTGGTGGCGGCGCTGCTGGCCAACCTGCCGGAGCGGTGCGTGCTCGACGGCGAGATCGTGATCCCGGACCGCGACGGCGCGCGGCTGGACTTCGACGCGCTGCTGCAGCGGGTTCACCCGGCGGCCAGCCGGGTCAACCTGCTGGCCGAGCAGACCCCGGCCAGCTTCGTCGCCTTCGACCTGCTGGCCATCGGGGACGATGACTGCACCGCGCGCCCGTTCGCCGAGCGGCGGGCACTGCTGGAGGAGGCCCTGGCCGACGCCCGGCCGCCGGTCTACGTCACGCCCGCCACCTGGGACCGGGACCTGGCGGTGAGCTGGTTCAGCCAGTTCGAGGGCGCCGGGCTGGACGGGGTGGTGGCCAAGCCGCTGGACGGGCCGTACGAGCCGGACAAGCGGGTCATGTTCAAGGTCAAGCACGAGCGCACGGCGGACTGCGTGGTGGCCGGCTACCGGCTGCACAAGAGCGGACCGGACGCCATCGGCTCGCTGCTGCTGGGCCTGTACAACGACGACGGCAAGCTGGCCAGCGTCGGCGTGGTCGGCGCGTTCCCGATGGCCCGGCGGCGCGAGCTGTTCACCGAGTTGCAGCCGCTGGTGACGACGTTCGACCAGCACCCGTGGAACTGGGCGGCGGAGCAGCCGGCCGGGGTGCGCGGCCCGCGCGACGCCCAGGCCAGCCGCTGGAACGCGGGCAAGGACCTGTCGTTCACGCCGCTGCGCCCCGAGCGCGTGCTTGAGGTCCGTTACGAGCACATGGAAGGAACGCGATTCCGGCACACCGCCCAGTTCGCCCGCTGGCGGCCCGACCGCGAGCCGGCTTCCTGCGGATTCGCCCAGCTCGAGGAACCGGTCAGCTACGACCTGGGCCAGATCCTGCCCCGCTGAATGGCCGTATCGCCATGGTCCGGTTGCTGAATGGGATCATCTTCCGGGGGTAGCTGGCGCCTGCCCGGCCCTCGCCCGAAGGATGCTGATGCGATATCGCCGCCTGCTGGCCCCCGCTCTCGCGCTGGGTGCCGGCCTCGCCCTGACCTCGTGCCACGTCCAGCTCAACGCGGGCGCCCCGGCCTCGCCGGCCCCGGCGGGCAGCGCGGGTGTCTCCAGCGCGCCGGCGGCCAGCCCGGCGGCCGCGGCGGCGGTGCCCGCGGCGGGCGGCGCGGACACGCTGCTGACCGAGCCCAGCCAGGGCTTCGGGCCGGTCTACAGCCTGATCAACTCGGCCCGGACCAGCGTCGACCTGACCATGTACGAGCTGAGCGACCCGGCCGCCGAGGCCGGCCTGGCCGGGGTCGCGCACCGGGGCGTGGCGGTCCGGGTGATCCTGGACAGGCGCGAGGAGCGCGGCAACACCGCGGCATTCGACTACCTGAAGTCACGCGGCGTCAAGGTCACCTGGTCCTCCTCCGCGTACACCTACACCCACCAGAAGACCCTGGTGGTGGACAACGCCACGGCGATGATCCTGACCGCCAACCTGACCAGCCGGTACTACTCCGAGACCCGGGACTTCGGGGTGGTCGACCGCGACCCGAGGGACGTGGCGGCGATCGTGGCGGTGTTCAACGCCGACTTCGCCCACGCGGCGGTGACCCCCGGCGCCGGCGATGACCTGGTGTGGTCGCCGACCACGGCGCAGGCCAGGCTGCTGGCGGTGATCAACGGCGCGCATCACAGCCTGCGCGTCTACACCGAGGAGATGGCCGACACGGCGGTGCAGGACGCGCTCATGGCGGCGGCCCGGCGCGGGGTGTCCGTGCAGGTCGTCGGCGAGAACACCGACCACCAGTACGACACCGCCTACACCGCCCTGGCCAGGGCCGGCGTGGCGGTCCGCGACTACACCTCGCCGAGCGGGTTCTACATTCACGCCAAGGTGATCCTGGCCGACTACGGCCTGCCCGGCGCGCGGATGTACGTGGGCTCGGTGAACTTCTCCAGCACCTCGCTGAACCGCAACCGCGAGCTGGGGCTGATCATCAGCCCCCCGGCCATCCTGGCCTCGATGGCGCACACGTTCGGCGCGGACTTCGCGCACGGCAAGCCGGGGCCGGCGTAACGCGCCTAGGGCACGACGCAGCCGCCGGCCGGGGCCTCGCCCGCCCCGGCCACGGCACTGCCGGTCGCGGGGGCGCCTGACACGGTGGCCGGGAACGCCTCGGTCAGCGCGTGGGCGATCAGCCTGGCCCGGGCCGCGTAGCCGGGCGAGGTGTAGTGGATCTCGTCGTTGATGAACCACTGCGACTTCGCCACCGCGGCCCAGTCATAGACCCGCATGTTCGGGTACTTCGCGCAGGCCCGCACCAGGGCGCGGTTCCAGGCCCGCATGTTGGCCTCGGCGTACGGGCCGCCGTAGAGCAGGGACTTGACGTTCACCCACATGACCGGCTGGCGGCCGATCACCGCCATCATCTGCGCGATCCGGGTAGCCAGGCCGACCGGCGAGCCCACGGCCACGTCGGCCGTGTCGTTGGTGCCCAGGGCCAGCACCCAGCAGCCCTGGTAGCCCCGGGCGATGAGCCGCTGGGCCACGGTGCGGGCGTTGGGGTGGCCCTCGAAGGTCTCGACGATGGACCGGGCGCCGGAGATCTCCCAGCGCACCTGCCGCACGCCGACGCCGGCGTACTGGGCACCGAGCCGCTCGGCCTTGTCGGGCAGGTAGTCAGCCGAGATCATGCCCTCCGAGGTGGAGTCGCCGATGTCGGCCACCGACTGGCACCCGGTGCGGCCGGGCACGATCGCGCTGCCCCGGCTGATCGCCTGCCGGGCGCCCCGGCCGTGGCCGGTCCCGGCCGCCGCGGCGCCGCCGGCCTGCGCGGGCTGCCCGGCGGCTGCCGCGGCCGCCGGGATGTCCCGGGTCAGGCTGGCCGGGAGGGCCGGGATGACGCCGGCCAGGAGGGCGCCGGCCGCCACGGTGCTGGCTGCCACGGTGCCGGCTGCCACGAGGGCGCCTGCCCCGCTCGCCCGCGGGCGCCACGCCCCGCCGGCCGCCGGGGACCGCAGCCGCGACCACCAGCGGGCCAGCGCGCCGTGCCGGATCGGCTCCTCGATCAGGTGCCAGGACAGCGCGGCCACGGCGATGGTGGCGGCCGCCTGGAGGCCGTCCCGGGCCAGCGACGGCCGGCCGTCGGCCGGGGTGGTCAGCGCGATGATCGGGAAGTGCCACAGGTAGATGCCGTAGGAGCGGACCCCGATCCAGCGCGCCGGGGCGACGCCGAGCACCCGGCCGACCAGGCCGCCCGGCACGGTGACGGCGGCCATGACCAGGACGGTGGCCAGCGACAGCACGACCAGCCCGCCCCGGTACATGAAGGCTGAGTACTCGGTGGTGCGCCAGATCATCGCGCCGATGACCCCCAGGCCGGTCAGGCCCGCGGCGTCCAGGCACCAGCGGCCCGCCGCGCCCAGGTCGCGGTGCAGCTCCCGGCTGGGCCAGGTGAACGCCAGCGCGGCGCCGATCAGCAGCGCGAACGCCCGGGTGTCGGTGCCGTCGTAGACCCGGGTCGGGTCGTAGCCGGGCTGGTACAGCAGGGCCATGGCCGCCGCCGACGCCCCGGCCAGCACCAGCGTGGCCACGGCCAGTCCCCAGTGCCGCCCGGAGCCGAACCGGGAGTGGCCGCCGCGCCGGGGCCGGGCCAGCGCCAGCCCGGCCAGCAGCAGCCACGGCCAGATCAGGTAGAACTGCTCCTCCACCGCCAGGGACCACAGGTGGCCGAGCGGGGACGGCGGGCCGAACCGGGCGAAGTACGAGGCGTGCTGGCCGATCAGCCACCAGTTGCTGACGTAGGCCGCGGCCGCCGCCACCGCCCCGCGCAGCGCGGCTAGCTCGGACCGGTGCAGCAGCGCGACCCAGGCGGTGACCACGGCCAGCATCACGAACAGGGCGGGCAGCAGGCGCCGCGCCCGGCGGAACCAGAAGTCGGCCAGCTGGAGCGACCCGGTGCGGGCCTGCGCGCCGAGCAGCAGGTCGGTGATGAGGTAGCCGCTGAGGGTGAAGAACACCCCGACGCCCAGTAAGCCGCCCGGTGCCCAGCCCAGCCCGAGATGGTAGGCCAGCACGGCCAGCACGGCCACCGCGCGCAGCCCGTCCAGGCCGGGCAGGTAGCGCTGGCCACCGCGGACAGGCTCGGGCATGATTCCCCCTCGATCGGCTTCCGCAGGGCAGCTTCCGTAGGGGGCCAATCACGATATGTAACTGCCCCGGGCAGCCGCCAGCCCGGCGACGCTCCCCGGAATCGCCGCTGGGCAGGCCGGATAACAGCGCCGGACCCGCCAGGATCTTACTGAGGTGTATCCGATCTGTCACGGACAGTAATTAAAATGCCGGGAAGCCGCGGTGCGGCGCAACGGCGTGACGCACGTGCGCCGGACATGCACGCCGGCATGCGCGCGGCCGGCCGCCGGGCTGCTGCCCGGCCGGCCGGCCGTGTGCGACGGATGGCCCCGGCTACACCCGCCCGGTATCCCGGCGGAACTGCCACGCGGCGCCGCCGGCGAAGATGGCCAGCCAGACGATCACGTTGACCACCCAGGCCAGGTGCACGCCCTGGTTCAGCATCGGCGCGTGCACCAACTGGTTCAGCCCGTACAGCGGGGTGCCGCGGGCGATCGTGGCGACGGTGGTCGGGAACTGGCTGAGCGGGATGAACAGGCCGCCGCCGAACGACAGCAGGGCCATGATCAGGCCGAGGAACTGCATCACGTTCTCGGTCGGCAGCAGGTAGCCCAGCAGCAGGCCGAACGCCGCGAACACCACCGAGCCCACCCACACCGCGGCGGCGGAGGCGAACCACAGGTAGCCGGGCAGTTCCGGCTTGCCGGTGGCCTTGCCGACGGCGAACACCACGATCACCGAGACCAGCCCGAGCACCATCGCGGTCAGCGTCTTCACCGCGATGTAGGCGGCCGGGGTGAGCGGGGTCAGCCGCAGCTGGCGGCTCCAGCCGGCCGCGCGCTCGATGGAGACCATCGCGCCCCCCGCCGTGGTGGCCAGCGTGGCCCCGTACAGCGAGACGCTGATCATGATGAACGCCGACACGTTGCCCAGGCCCAGGGACTCGTTCTGGTACTTGGCGTTCACCCCGAAGATCAGCAGGATCAGCACCGGCGCCACGACCGCGAAGATCATGGTGCGCCGGTTGCGGGTCAGGCGCCGGATCTCCAGCTTCAGGATGGTCAGGTTCAGGCCGCCCAGGCCTGGCGCCCGGCGCCCGCTGATGTCGGGAACCGGCCGCGGCGACACGGCGGGGGTTGGCGTGCTCATCGGGTCTGCCCCTCACTGCTTGTCTCGTCGTCGCCGGTCAGGGCCAGGAACGCGTCCTCGATGCCCCGGGCGATGATCTCCAGGTCCCGGGCCGCGGTCCTGGTCAGCAGGTACCGGGCCACGGCGTCGCTGTCGGTGGCGTGGACCAGCACGGTGTCGCCGCGCAGCTCGACGCTCTCGGCGCCGTCCACCGCGGCCAGCTCGGCCTGGCTGGCCCCCGGCAGCGTGGCCCGCACGGTGCGGCCCGCCGACAGCGACTTGATCTGCGACGCGGTGCCGTCGGCGACGATCGTGCCGTGCCGCAGCAGGATGATCCGGTCGGCGTAGGCGTCGGCCTCCTCCAGGTAGTGCGTGGCGAACAGGACGGTCCGCCCCTTGGCCGCGTCCTGCCGGATGGCGCCCCAGAAGCCGCGCCGTCCCTCCACGTCCATGCCGGTGGTCGGCTCGTCCAGCACCAGCAGCTCCGGATCGGGCAGGAGCGCCATCGCGAACCGCAGGCGCTGCTGCTCGCCGCCGGAGCACTTGCCCACCCGGCGGTCGGCGATGCCGGCGATGCCGGCCCGCCGGAGCACCTCGGCCGGCTCCTCGCTGTGCGAGAAAAGGCTGGCCGTGTAGGCCACGGTCTCGGCCACGGTCATGTCCTTGAGCAGGCCGCCGGTCTGCATCACGGCCGACACCAGGCCGCGGCTGACCGCCTGCCGGGGCTGCATGCCGAATACCGAGACCGACCCGGTGCTCGGCTGGGACAGGCCCAGGATCATGTCGATGGTGGTGGTCTTGCCGGCGCCGTTGGGGCCGAGAATGGCCACGATCTCGCCGGCGTCGATGCCGATGTCTACCCCGCGGACGGCCTGGACCGACCCGAAGCTCTTGTGCACGCTGGCCAGGTCGACGGCCGGGGGGTGACCTGACCCGCGCGAGCGCTCGCGTGCCGCGTCTGTGCTAGCTGTTGTCATGGCCCCATTCTCCGGGTATCGACGGCGCCGGGGCCTGACCGTCGTGTCACGACGCGCCCGTGACGCCTGTCATGGGCGCGTCAGGGCGAGGGCCGGCCCGTGATCGTGACCGATTGCCCGTCCGTGACCCGGAAAAACGGTCACGATCATGGTTGGTCAGGCCGCCCGCCAGAGGCGGGCTGAGGCCAGGCGCTGGCCGGAGTCGTCGAGCAGCCACGCGGTGACGGTGTCGGCGGCGCGGTCGAGGGCCAGGACGGGGGTGGTGCCGGGGAGGACCGGGCGGGGGTACTCCAGGTCGGCCCGGTCGGGTAGCCAGTCCTGGGCGGCCAGGATGTCCTCCACGGCGGCCCAGTGGATGGCGTTGTTCGCGTGGCCGGCCGGGTCGAAGTCGGCGGCCCGCAGCGGCCACGGGGTGACCGGGATGCCCGCGGGGGGACGCGGGTGCGACAGCCGCACGGACGCGGCGCGGCCTCCGGCGGCCTCGTCGTACAGGCGGTGGAACTGCGGGCCGACGGCGACCGGGCGGCCGTCGGCGCGGCTGACCGCCGCCCACACCGCGGTGGCCTGGATGACGTCGCCGTCCGGGCCGCTGACCGTGGTGGTGCGCTGCGCCCAGCGCGGGCCGGTCCCGGAGCAGAACGTGTCCAGCCGGATGCGCTGGCCGAGGCGGGGGAAGCCGCGCACGGCCAGCGCGGTCCGGCGGACCAGCCAGGTGCACGGCTCGGCCCAGCCGGCGTCGCGCAGGTCGTCCTCGGCGGCGGCCTGGAGGTAGCGGGCCAGGGCGTCGAGCCGCAGGCGGCCGGCCGGGGTCACGTCGGTGCTGCGCACCAGGCGCCGCGCGCTATACACGCGGCCGGCCGCCGGCCGGTCTGTGAACGCTGGCATCGGGCTCCGCTGGGCCTCGGGCCGGCCAGTCCGGCCGGCGGGGTCGCCGCATTGTCTCGCACCGCCGGCGCGCTGGCGCCGCCGGCGCCTCGGCAGCGCGGCCCGGACACAGCGGTCCCGGAAACCGAAATGGTCGTCGCGGCACTTCTGTCCAGCGTCCGGACACTTTTAGCGGCGCTGCTGCCCGGCCATCGAATTAATGGACGCGTTACCGCTGCGCGCGACACCATTGTCCTTTCGCCAACAGATCGTGACGCCATTGTTACCATGCGTCATGCATTGCATTTAACTGAACGGTAGCGTTGCGGGACGGTTAGGGCCCTCGCTATGGTGACTCGCAGTAAGTGGCGACCGGGGAGGGCACGGCCACATGAATACCGAGACTGCACTCGGGGAGTTAATGGCAACCGAGGGGGCGCTCGGCGCCTGCCTGGTCGACGGGGACAGCGGCGCGGTGCTGGGCGCCCTGAGCGCAGGGAAACACCTGGATCTGGCGCTCGCGGCGGCCGGGAACGCCGACGTCGTGCGGGCTAAGATGGCCACCTTACGGGCGCTGGCCATGAATGACTCCATCGAGGATATTCTCATCACCCTCGGCCGCCAGTATCACCTGATTCGCCCGCTGCCGGGGCTGTCGCCGGGCACCGGCGGCGACTGCCAGTTTCTTTATTTCATGCTCGACCGCAGGACGTGCAACCTGACGATGGCCCGGCACGACCTCAAGGCAATTGCCGGGCTGCTCACGATGGCGCGGACGCCGGAACCGCGCCGCCCGCGCGATTCCCGGCTTACCGCCGGGGCGGCCTGCGGGCCGGGCCAGCGTGCCATTTAAGGCGGCCGGAAAGAAGCCGGCCGCGCGACCGGGATTACCGCCGCGACCCGCCGCGGGCATATTGGCCGCCGGCCCGGTCCCGGACCGGGCGGGCCGGTAGAGTTCCCCTGTCCGCGGGCGCTGGCGCATGAGTTGCCCCCGCGGCATACGCCAGGGGCCATCAACCCAGGAGGAAGCCATGCCGGCAAAGGGAAGCGCGGAGTGGAAGGGCGACGTTCCGACCGGGAACGGCACGTTCACGGCCGGTGACACGATCAGCGGCGAGTACTCCTTCAAGTCCCGCTTCCAGGACGGGCCCGGCGCCAACCCCGAGCAGCTCATCGCGGCCGCGCACGCCTCGTGCTTCTCGATGGCGCTGTCCAACATCCTGGCCCAGGCGGGCAGCCCGCCGGACTCGGTGCCGACCGACGCGACGTGACGCTGCGGATGGTCGACGGCACCCCGACCATCACCTAGATCAACCTGGTGACCGTCAGCCACGTGGCCGGCGTCGACGAGGCCACGTTCCAGGAGTACGCCCAGCGGCCAAGGCCGGGCTGCCCGGTCAGCCGCGCGCTGGCCGGCGTGCCCGGAGATCACGCTCAACGCGACGCTCGCGGGCTGAGCCAGCGGCGCCCGACCGGAATGCCGCCGACCGGCAAGCCGCGTACGGCCCGGACGTCCTGGCGTCCGCGCCGCGGCCGCCCGGCCGAGGCTGAGCTGCCGCGCGTCGCGGCCCAGCCCGGCCTGGTCGTCGAGGACGCGGCAGGCGACTTCTGCGGGGCCGTGGTGCTCTGCGAGAAGGACGCCGTCACGCTGGAGGACCGGCACGGCAAGTGGCGGGTGTTCCCGCTTGCCGGGCACGTTCCTGCTGGACGGGCAGCGGGTCCGGCTGGCCGGCCCGCCTCGGGTCCCGGCAGGGCGGGCCGGCGCCGGCCCGGCGGACGGCGTCGGGCTCGGTCGCGGCGCCGCAGCAGCCGGGCCAAGGTGGCGCGGGCCAGCCGGATCTACGTCGAGGGCCGCCACGACGCCGAGCTAGTCGAGCAGATCTGGGGCGATGACCTGCGCGATGTCGGCGTGGTCGTCGAGTACCTGGGCGGCATCGACGACCTGCCCGCGATCGTGCCGGCTTCTCCCCCGGCCCCGGCCAGCGGCTGGGCGTGCTGGTCGACCACCTGGTCACCGGTCCAAGGAGAGCCGGATCGCGGCCCAGGCCGCGTCGCGCGCACGTGCTGATCGTCGGGCACCCGTTCATCGACGTGTGGGCGGCCGTGAAGCCGTCCGCGGTCGGCATCGAGCGCTGGCCTGACGTGCCACGTCGGCCAGCCGTGGAAGGAGGGCGTGCTGCGCGCCCTGGGCTGGCCGGACCGGAGAACACCGGCGCGGCGTGGCAGCGCATCCGTCGCCTCGGTCCGGTCGTTCGCCGACCTCGAGCCGGCCTTCCTGGGCCGGGTCGAGGAGCTGATCGACTTCGTGACCGAGCGCCGGCGCCGGAGCGGCCGCGTTCTCGGTACAGGCGGTCGGTTACGGGGTGACCGGGGCGAGCGTGCGCAGCCGGACGGTGACGTCCAGCTCGCGCAGGCTGGCCAGCATGTCGTCGGTGTAGGCGGCGGCCACGTCGGTGAGGACGTAGCCGAGCTCGTCGCGGGTGCCGAGCAGCTGGCCCTCGATGTTGACGCGGTGCTCGGCCAGCACCTGGTTGATGGTGGCCAGCACGCCGGGCACGTTGCGGTGCAGGTGGACCAGCCGGTGCGTGCCGGCCGTGGTCGGGCAGCGCGACGCCGGGCAGGTTGACGCTCAGCGAGGTCGTCCCGGCGGTGACGTAGTCGTGCAGCTTGCCCGGCCACGAACTCGCCGATGTCCTGCTGCGCCTCCTCGGTCGAGCCGCCGACGTGCGGGGTGAGGATCACGTTGGGCAGGCCGCGCAGCTCGGAGGTGAACTCCTCGCCGCGGCCGCGCGGCTCGCGGGGGAACACGTCCACGGCCGCGCCGGCCAGGTGCCCGGACTCGATCTGGCGGCGCAGCGCGCCGTGGTCGACGACGAAGCCGCGGGACAGGTTGAGGAAGATGCTGCCCGGCCGCATCCGGCCGCGAACTCGGCCGCGCCGAACAGGCCGCTGTTCCCCGGCCGGCCGTCCACGTGCAGGGTCACCACGTCGGAGATCTCGAGCAGCTCCTCCATCGAGCCGCACCGGCGGGCGTTGCCCAGCGCCAGCTTGTCGGCCGTGTCGAAGAAGTAGCACCGTCATGCCCGAGGCTCTCGGCCAGCACCGACAGCTGGCCGCCGATGTTGCCGTAGCCGACGATGCCCAGCCGCCGGCCCGCGGACCTCGTGGCTGCCCGCGGCGGACTTGTCCCACAGCCCGGCGTGCATCTGGGTGCTCTTGTCGGTCAGCCGCCGGGTCAGCGCGATGATCTCGGCCAGGGCCAGCTCGACCACGCTGCGGGTATTGGAGAACGGCGCGTTGAACACGGCGATCCCGCGCCGGGACGCGGCGGCGAGGTCGACCTGGTTGACGCCGATGCAGAACGCGCCGACGGCCAGCAGGTCCGGCGCGGCGTCGAGGACCCGCTCGGTGACGGTGGTGCCGGACCGGATGCCGAGCAGGTGCACGCCGGCGCAGCGCCGCGGCCAGCTCGTCCTCGTCCAAGGCCCGCGGGGCCGTCTCGACCTGATAGCCGTCCTTGGCCAGGCGCGCCACCGCGTCGGGATGAATGTTCTCCAGGAGCAGGACCCGCAGCCGACCGTGATCCTCGAGCCGTCCAGCGTTAACACCCTTCCCCGTCCGTGTCGCTGACTCCCCCAGCCTAACGACAAGCAGCCTATGACCCGGCGGGTCAGCCGGCGGCGGCCGGGCGGCCGGACAGGAGGGCGCTGACGGGGCCCGCGGCTAGCTGGTAGCGGACGATCCGGCCGTCCCGCTGGGCGGTGACGATTCCGGTCGCGCGCAGGTAGCGCAGGGCCTGGGAGACGGTGGTGTCGTTCTGGCCGGTCGCGGCGGCGAGGTCCGACACGCTGATCGGGCCTGCCGCGCTGATGCAGGTCAGCAGGGCCAGCCGGGTGGGGTCGGCGAGCACGGCATAGTGCTGCGCCCGGACCCGGATCGACTCGGGATCGCCCAGGGCCTCGATGGCCTGGCAGATCCGCTCCGCATCGATAACCCGGTGGTCGGCGCGGTCGGCGGGCAGCAGGTGCACCGGCTCAGTCTGCCAGACCCGGCCGGGCGCCGGGACGGGCCGGGATGACCCGGGCACCGGGCGCCGGCGGATCCGGGACCGGGGCCGGGTCCGCCGCCGGGCGGCGGTCGATGCGGGTCAGGGCGGGCAGCGCGGCGATCCCGATCACCACGGTGCGGCAGGCCGCCGATGACCAGGCCCCAGCGGGCGCCGGCGGTCTGGCCGACCCAGCCGACGATGGGGCCGCCGATGGGCGTCGAGCCCAGCCAGGCCAGCGCCCACAGGGCCATCACCCGGCCGCGCATGCTGGGCGTGGCGGCGAGCTGCAGGGTGGTCTTGGCCAGCGAGTTGAACGTGATGCTGCCGTAGCCGACGAACAGCAGCGCGGTCAGTTCCAGGGGCAGGGTCGGGGCGGCCGAGGCGGCCAGGATGGCGATGCCCCAGCCGATGGCGGCCAGGCACAGGGCGCGGGTCCGGGGCCGCGGCCGGGCCGCCGAGATCAGCCCGCCGATGACCGCGCCGACCCCCATGACCGAGGCCATCACGCCGTACGCGCCCGCCCCGCCGTGGAAGATGTTCCGCGCCATCAGCGGCAGCGACACCGGGAACTCCCAGGCCAGGGTGCCGATGACGGCGATCATCACGAGCGGGACGAGCAGTTCCGGGGTGGACCGGACGTAGCGCAGCCCCTCGCGCACCTGGCGCTTGCTGCGGGCCACCCGCCGGGCCGGGAACAGCTCGGCCCGGCGCATCGCGGCCAGCGAGACCAGCACGGCGACGAACGACAGCGCGTTGCCGCGAAGCACAGCGCCAGCCCGACCGTGGCCGCGATCACCCCGCCCAGCGCGGCGCCGAAGATGCGGGCCATGTTGATCGACACCGAGTTCAGCGTGACCGCGTTGGGCAGGTCCTGCGCCGACACCATCTCGGAGATGAAGCTCTGCCGGGCCGGGTTGTCGAACACGTTGACGCCGCCGAGCAGCCACGGCCAGGACGTAGACCATCCACATCTCGATGACGTGGGTGCCGATCAGCACGGCGAAGGCCGCCGCCAGCAGCCCGGACAGGGCCTGGGTGACGTACATGCACCCGCCGCTTGTCCATCCGGTCGGCCATCACGCCGCCCAGCGGCCCGAACAGGAACATGGGCAGGAACCGGGCGGCCGTGGCCAGGCCCAGCTGCGTCCCGCTGTGGGTCAAGCCCGAGGACGAGGAACGACTGCGCCACGGTCTGCATCCACGTTCCCGCGACGGAGATCAGCTGACCGGCAAAGAACAGCCGGTAGTTGCGCTGGCGCAGGGACGAGACCATCTGCCGCGGCTCAAATCGCGCACGGCGCACCGGGTTCGTCAGGCGCACGGGTTCGTCAGGCGCACGGGCCACCCATCCGGGAACTTTAGCTTCGCTAAATATTACACTTAGCCCGGCTAAGTAGCCAGCCGTGCGGGACCCGGCTGGGCGGAGCGCGTGCGCCCCGCCGCCGGCCTGCGCCGGGGTCAGCGGATAACGCTGCCCTCGGCGTCGGCCTTCTTGCTGATGGTGTCCATCATCGTCGGTGTTCAGCCCGCGCATGGCCGCTGAGACCATGGACTCGCACAGGGCCTGGACGTCGTCCAGGGCCGACGTCCGGGTTCGCGATGGCCTCGCGCGCGCACCAGCGGAGCATGCCCACGATGGCCGCCGCCACGACCCGCGGGCCGAGCCCCTCGGGCCGCCCCGAGATCCCCGCGATCAGGACCTGGATCCGGTCGATGCGATCCTCGGTGGCCTCCTCGACGGCCTGCGCCGCCGCTGCGTGGCGCTCGCCCTCGAAGGTAAGCTTGAAGCCGTCCGGCCGCTCGCGCACGAAGTCGAAGTACACCCCGATCCAGCGGTGCAGCCGCTGGTGGAATGGCTCGTCCTCGCCGACCTGGTGCTCGGCCATCACCCAGTCGTTCAGCATCTCGTGCTCGCGGCGGACGACCGCCGCGAACAGCCGCTCCTTCGGACCGAACCGGGCGTACAGCGTTGGCTTCGTCATCCCGGCCCGAGCCGCGATAGCGTCCATGTTGGCGTTCGCGAAGCCCTCGGCGGCGAACACTGCGCACGCTGCGTCGAGAACTTCGTCCGCGGCGACACGGCGACGGGGAGCCGCCAGCCTCTCCCCGGATGTCGCAGAAAGTTCCACAGTCAACCCTCCGAGCTGGTGGATTAAGTCAATCTTCCCACGCTTCCCGCAGGCAGCACAGGGTTCGGCGCCCGTCTGCTTGGTTGCCGAACGTCCCTTATGGCGCCATCGATTCCCGGAATCCGGTTGTTAACACGATCGCAACGGCGCAGTCCGGGACGAGTCCGGCTACAACTACGATGCCTCGTCGCACGTGCGATGTCCACTTGCAGCTGCACGTGCAGATGCTCGTCCGCACGTCCCGGACCTCCCGCGACGGGCCCTCGGGGGATGCCGCCCGGCGGGCCCGGCACGAGGCCGGGCGGCCGGCCATCCTGAGCCCGGCTCAGTCCCGGCTCAGTCCGCCGATGGCCGCCGGGCTGGGCAAAGGATTCCCGGTGCCCAGGTCGTCACGCAGCGTGAGGTATTTTCGGCCATCTTCTACCGGGGAGTTGCCGCCATTTTGGTCTGCGACAAATGGGGTCATTGTTATCCTTCGGGCGGGGCCAGGTCAGCTGAGGAGGGTTCAATGAGGCCTGCGTCACAGATCTCCTCCGTCACGCCCCGGTCCGCCGTCACCGGCACCCCGCGGGCCGCGCACGGAGAACATGAGTTTCGCCGGGTGCGGGACGGCGTCTGCGCTGTGACCGGCCTCACTGCCGCTGAGCGCGCTTCCGGTCGGCCCGCCGGGCGCCCGGCCGCCGGGGCCGCGGACCGGGCCGCCGCCCGCTAGCCGCCCTCCCCCGCCGCGGCCCGGCCCGCCGCTCCCGGCCCGCCGCGCCCGCGCCGGGGTGGCCCGCCGCCGCAGGCCTGCCCGCCGCAACTGCCCGAAATTCGTTCCCGAAACGGATCGTCCCGATGGACCTGTCACTGGCCGAGCTGGCTGAAGCCGAGGCCATGTACGAGCTCGCCGCCGGCGCTCCGCCGGCCGCGGCGGACGCGCTGGGCATCGCGAGCTGCCGCATCGCGGGCGGGGTGGCGATCATGATGCGCCACGACCCGACGCATTACTGGAGCAAGGCGCTTGGTCTCGGATTCTCCGAGCCGGTCACCGCCACGCTGATCCGGCACCTGTGCGCCTTCTACCGCGATCACGGCGTGCCGGACTTCGTCCTGCAGCTCGCCCACTCGGTGCTGCCGTCGGGCTGGGACGGCATCTGCGCGGCCAACCTGCTGAGCGAGGGCAACCGCTGGCTCAAGCTGGTCCACCCCCTGGTCGACATCGCGCCGCCGCCGTCCGCCGCCCCGCTCGTGGCGCTGGTCACCCCGGACGAGGCCGGCCAGTGGGCCAGCGTCCTGATCCGCGGCTTCCGCATGCCGACCGGGCCGCTGGTCGGCATGCTGGCCGCGACCGTCGGCCGGCCGGGCTTCCGGGCCTACGCGGCCTGGGACGGCGACGAGATGGTCGGCGCGGCCAACATGTACTACTACCAGGACGTGGCCCAGTTCGCCGGCGCGGCCACGCTGCCCGGCCGTCGCCGCCGGGGGCGCAGACCGCGCTGCTCGCGGCCCGGCTGCGGGACGCGCGGGCGGCGGGCTGCCGGGAGGCGTTCGCCGAGACCCGGCAGGAGCTGAGCCGGCGCAACCCGTCCCTGCACAACATGCGCCGGGCCGGGTTCGACGTGCTGTACGAGCGGGTGAACTGGCTGTGGCGGCCGCCCGCCACGGCCGCGCTGCCGCTTCCGGTGCGGGCGGCGGGGTAGCCGGGCCGCGTTCCTCGGCCGGGCCCTGAGCCGGGCGCCTATGAGCCGACGACGACCTGCCCGGGGCCGCCGCGGCCGGACCGGAGGACGGCCACGGCCAGGCCGGGGGCGCCGGGCAGCCAGGCCGCCAGCTGGACCTTGGTCGTGAAGCTGAGCTCGGCCACCAGCGGGTCGCCACCGGGCGGCCAGCCGAACCCGACCAGCGCATCGCTGCTGAGCGAGGTCCGCGGCACCTCGGTCAGGCGGCCGGTCGCCGGCCGCCGCGACCTCCAGGCGGGTCGCCAGGCCCGCCGCTGTCTCCGCCGGCGCCGGAACTGACCTGCAGGGCCAGGTACGCGCCGTCCGGGCTGAACGCGGCGCTGCCCGCCGAGGCGCCGGCGGCAGGGCGACGATGATCACCCGGCGCGCGGCCAGGGTCACGATCAGGATCTGGCAGGACCCGCCCGAGCACGCCGGGGCCTCGCGCGACCTCCATCGCGCTGGCCGCCAGCACGCCCGGCAGCGTGCCGGTGACCCGCCGGGTGGCCGGGTCCCAGAGCACGTCGACCGCCGACGCGCCCTGGCTCACCGGGGCCAGCAGCAGCCCGCGGTCGGTGCCCCGGACGATGATGTAGCCGGCCGGCAGGCGGACCGCCGGGCCGAGTTGCGCTCCGGACAGCGCCGACCTCGCGCGCCGTGCCCGAGGCCAGCTGCAGGCTGGTCCCGGCCGGGTAGCTCGTCAGCCACAGGGCGCGGCCGGTCGCGGCCGGGGCGACGGCGTCAGCCGGGGCGACGAGTCGGACGGCCTGGCGGCTGTGCGCGCCCAGGAACCAGACCGGCTGGGGGCAGCGCGGCGCAGGTGTCGCAGACGGCCCGCGGCGTGGGCGCGGGCCGGCCGCGGCCTGGATGGCCCAGCCGCCGCCGATCTGCGTGAACTGGTAGCCGGCCCGGCTCAGTGGCAGGCCGCCGATCAGGACCCGGCGGCCGGCTGCCCGGCGACAGCAGCACGGGCTGCTCGGAGTCCAGAGGCAGCCGCAGGCTGGGCGTCCCAGGCCGCGTGGGGCCGGTAATGCCGTTCGGGCCGGCCACCGCCAGCGTCGGGGCCGGGTGCGGCCGGGCCGGGGCGTGCCGCGGCAGGTGGGTGACGATCACGGCGACCGCCAGCCGCGAGCAGCACGCCGAGCGCGATCGCGGCGCCGCCGCCACGGGCCCGGCTCACGGTCGCCGGCCCTGGCTGAGATGTCGCCCATGCCCGCCCCGTCCCGGAATCAGGCCGATTCCCCGGACCGACGATACGTCGCCGCCGACCACGGGCGCGGGTACTTGGGCAATCGCGGCGCCACGTCCGCCAGGGCGTGCCTTAGTGCGCGGCCTCGTACTTGCTCATGACCTCGGCGCTGATCCGGCCCCGCTCGGACACCTGAAGCCCCTGCGCGCTGGCCCAGGCCCGCACGGCCGCCCGGTCAATCCTGTACCGCGGAGCGACCGGGACGAGCCGCTTTGCGCAGCGCGGTCCGGCGCCCGGCGGCCATAAAAGGCTGGAGCGACTTCTGCAGCTTGGCCAGGTTCTTCTGGCTAAGGTCGATCTCGTAACTCTGGCCCTCAACGCTGAAAGCAACGGTCTCGGCGTCGGGCGTTCCGTCTAGGTCATCAGTGACGACCACACTCACAGTTTTTGCCATGTTGTGATGGTGCACGTTCCGCGCCACGCTGTCAAAGTGACGCGCCACGCTCTTGGTCATACCAGCCCAGTCTGGCCCACCGGGATTAGCACCCGCTAAGCCAGAAAGGGACCGCCTGCGTGATCCTCGCCACAGCCATTGTCAGGCGGCCGGGATCTCGGCCAGGCCCGGCTGCTCCGGACCGTGCGGGATGTCGATTGCGGGCTCGCCGGTGCGCAGCGCCCGCAGGATGATCCGCCCCACGT
The DNA here is from genome assembly GCA_963731085.1 of uncultured Actinomycetota bacterium. Taxonomy (GTDB): domain Bacteria; phylum Actinomycetota; class Actinomycetes; order Streptosporangiales; family Streptosporangiaceae; genus DASUBV01. Next base: position 104,946 of record CAVSUF010000007.1, on the reverse strand, counting down.
ACTCCGGGCTGTGCGGCACCATTCCCGGCGGCACCGGGCCACCCCGCAGGAAACGCCCGCCGGCGAACTCGGTGGCCGTGATCGACGGCACGACCAGGGACACCGCGATTCCGTCGCCGGCCAGTTCCTTGCGGGCAATCTCGGTCAGCATGTTGACCGCCGCCTTGGTGGCGGCATAGCCGCCCACTCCGGGCGGCGCGATCCTCGTGGTGCCGGAACTGACGTTGACGACGCGGCCGAACCCGCGGGACCGCATGGCGGGCAGGACGGCCTGGGTCATGGCCAGCACGCTGACCACGTTGAGGTCCAGGGCGCGGCTGAAATCGGCCGGGTCGAGCTGGTCAAGCGGGCCGTGCAGGCTGGCTCCGGCGTTATTGACCAGGGCATCTATCCGGCCGTGCCGCTCCAGTGCCTGGTCCGCGATGCGCCGGATATCGGCGCGGTCGGTGACATCGGCGGTCACGGCCAGGGCGCCGTCCAGCTCGGCGCTGAGGGCGTCCAGGCGGTCGGTGCGCCGCGCGGCCAGCACCGGATGCGCGCCCGCCGCGTGCAGCAGGCGGACGGTTGCCGCGCCGATTCCTGACGACGCTCCGGTGACGATGACGACAGCGCCGGCCAGTTCCACGGAATCCATGGCAGCATTCTGCCGGTACGCGTCGGGCCGGGTTGACGCAGGCCGCGATTACGGGCCGCTAGCTGCCTTGTTCGCGTGCCGTCACGGAATAGTTACAGATATGCCCGGCGGAGTGGCTTGGGCGGGCCACGGTGCCGGGTTTCCGCCCGGTCGCGTCTTATGCGGCCGGGATGGCCGGCCTGGTGCCAGACTGCAGGCGCCGGGATGGCCGACGCGCCGTGGTTTCGGGATGATGCCGGCGCGGGCCGGGGCAGCGACCGCTTAGGCCCGGGATTTAGGGCCGGCCAGCGCGAAGGTGTCCGGTTTATCCGGGGAAGTTCGGGGCGCGCGACCGGGGCGTGACGTTAACGGCATGCGGCTTTCAGGTCCGGGGCGAGCCGGCTATAGCGGAGATGGTCGGCGGGCGCGGGCTTTCTGCGGACGGGCGGTTTTCGCGGGTCGGGGGGCCTGGTGCAGTTGAGGACTTCCGCAGACTTCCGCGCCGGGCGGGAAGATCATTGCCGGCGGATCACGGGCGGGTTGGCTGCGGATTCCGGACTCGTGCTTATCTTGCGCCTGTCGCAGCTCAGGGGGCGGCGTGCTCATGCGAATCGGGACCGGGCGTGATTCGCGGGCACGGAATCCGCACCCGGCGGCGACGGTTTGCGCGCGCGGACGCCGGGGGCGCGGCGGGACCGGACGGCTGAGGCGGCCCGGCGGGCGGCGGGACCGGAGGGCCGGGGCGGCCGGCGCCCGGCGGGCCGACCGCGTGGCGAGGGATGCGCGAGCCGGCCCGGGCGCGGGCGGGCTTGAGGAGACCGGGGTGGCTGGCTCTGGGTGCCCGATCGGCGGGCGGCAGGCCGCGGGGCGAAGCGGCGGGGCTGCCCCGGGCCGCCGGCGGCCTGGATTCGGCGGCGCGGGATCGGGTTGCGAAACGCCGGCCTGCGGCGAATTCACTCAGTGACGGCATAGAGCCGTTCCGGTTGTCATTTCCGGCCGTGACGCGCTATCTCGGGGCTGCCGCCGCCGGGTTCCCGCGACCGCCCGGCGGCCCGGGCCGGCCGGGGCGGGCGTCCGGCCTGGTCAGCCCCACAAGGCGCCCAACTGTCGGTACGAACGTGTATTCTAATCGCGGGCCCTTCACAAAATGCTCGTACACGTGTTCTAATTAATGCATGCCACAGGTTACCCTGAACGCCGAAACCCGGTCAGCCAGTCGCCTTCCGGCGCCGCTGTCCTGGCCGCCGGGGGCCGGCGGCCAGGTCGGCCAGCGCGCCGCGGGGGCCGCGCGGGCCGTCGGCTAGGCGGCCGCTGAGCGCGGGGGCCTGCCGCGAGCAGGCCCCCGTTCAGGCGCAGTGCACGACCATTTATTTCTCCATTCCGGGCGCGGCCCGGAGCTGCCCGCAAGGGGCCGTTCACCCAGAGGTGAGGGATGAGGACGCAGATCGACGATAGTGTCCGCCAGCGCACCCGGCGCCTGGCTGACCTTCAGAACCAGGCCGAGGAACTGGAGCGCCAGCTCAGCGACGCCCGGCTGTCGCTCCAGCGCGAGCTAGATGAGCCGGACGACGACGAGCCGGCCGGCCCGGCCCGGCAGCGGCAGCGACGCCGCCGACCCGGCCACCTCCGATGAGGCGCGCACGGAGGTGCTGGTCACCCACGGCCGCCGGGGCGGGCGGTACCGGCGGATCTCCCAGCGCCAGCTGATCATCGCCGGCGCGCCGGCCGGCGTGGTGCTGATCGCCGGCCTGGTGTTCGCGTTCACCCGGGGCGGCCCGGGCTGGCCGCCGAGCGTGGCCGTGGTCCAGGCCGAGGCCGCGCGGGCCTGCAAGAACCCCGACGTGGCGTCCGAGCCGGGCCAGGTCAACTTCGCCTGCGCGCCGGCCACGCGCCAGATCCTGTGGGTGTTCGCGCTGATGACCAGCCGCGGCAACCCCAGCTTCGCCGACGCCAAGACCGGCCGGATGGGCCTGGAGCCGATCACCCCGGCTCAGGGCGGCGAGGTGGCCTGGTCGCTGAACCTGCACCACCCCTACAACCCGGCGAACCCGGTGGACAGCCTCGAAGTCGCCGCCCGGGCCATCAACAACATCATCGGCGGGGCCACGGTGACCGGCCCAACGGCAGCCCGGTGGTGCAGCCCGGGCTGGAGAGCACGGCCGCGAACTGCATCCGGTACACCGGGTCGGCCGCGATGACCTCGCGGGCCGGGTTCCCGAGCGTGTGCGCGCAGCCGGTGACCGTGCCAGCCGGGCAGGCCGCGCTGGTGGCTGACGTCTACCAGAAGTGGATCGTCGGGGCCGCGCCGCAGGACGCCCAGAACGCCGGCGTGCTGTTCGAGAACGCCAGCAACCCCGGCAGCCCGCAGGTCCAGTCCATTCTCCGGCAGCTTGCGGACTACGCCGCCGCTGGGGTAACCAGCGGCGGGCCAGCCGGTAACCGGCCCGCTCAGCAGCCAGCGCCCTCGGCGGCCGTCCGTCAGGAACCGGCCGTCAGGGAATCACGCCGTCAGGAACGACGCCCGTCAGGAACGAGGTGAGCGCATGAGCCCAGCCAGCAAGCCCCGGTGGCAGCAGGCCGCCGCGCTCGTCAGCCTGGGCGCGGGCGGCGCTGTCACGGGCTTCTCAGTTCGTCCCCGGAGTGACCGTCGCGGACCCGGCCGCGCCGCCCATCACCCAGATCCGGCTGCTGGCGCTGAAGCAGGCGGCGCAGGCCCAGCCGTCCGACAGCCGGACACGCGGCTGCGCTCGGCCATCGTCAACGTGGCCACGTACTACCTCCGGATGGCCGCGACCAAGACCCCGGCCGAGATGGAGGCGCTGATCTGGCAGCGGGACAGCGTGGACGGCGCCGACCACGGCCAGTCCTGCGCGGCGTTCGCCAGCCTCACCCTGGAACTGGCCGCGCAGGTGGTCGGCCAGCAGAGCTGGGTGACCGGCGGCGGCAGCTACCCCTGGCCGCTGCACGACTGGGCCGACGTCCGCGTCGACCCCAACCCGGCCTCCCTCCAGATCATCTCGGTCCTGCAGGACGCCCAGGCCCACGTCCGCTGGCACCCGCTCGGGCGACGGCTACCAGCCGCAGCCCGGCGACTGGGTGATGTTCGACGGTCACGTCGAGGTCGTCACCAGTCCTACGCCGGCGGGGTTCTGGACACCGTGGGCGGGGACTCGCTGCCCAATCTGACGGTCAACGCGCACCAGTTCAGCGGCCCGCTGGCCGCCCAGGGCGTGACCGGCTTCGTCGACAACGGCGACCTGGCCAGCGCGCCCGGGCCGGCCGGCGGGCACGACGCCGGCGTCAGCGGCCGGCACCGGGGGACCAGGGCCAGCCCGGGCCGACCGGCGCCGGCGGCGGCCAGTCCGGCCGGCCAGTCCGGCGGCGAGCGCGGCGGCGGTCGGCCAGGCGGCTATTCCGGGTCAGCCGGCCGGGCCGGGCCAGCCGAGCGCGAGCGGGGTGCCTTCGCCGCGCGCTGCGCCCCAGCCGAGCAGGACGTCCCGGCGGAGGGCCAGCGCGAGCCCGGCCCCGACTCCGCCGACCGCTGACGCGGATGTGCCCGGTCTGGCTGCGCCTGCCACGGCCCCGCAGCAGCCGAGCGGGCACGCGACGGTCAGCCCGGCGGCCGCCTCGCCCGCTGCTGGTGCGGCGGTGCCCGGCCTAGCCGCCGGGACCGCCGCTGGTCAGGCTCCTCCGGCCGGCACGACCATCCCGGGACTGCCCGCCGCGGCGCCCGCCAGCGCCGCTCCGCCAGCCACCACGGCCCCGCCGAGCACCACTGGCCCGCCGGCCACCACTGGCCCGCCGCGCCCGGCCCGCCGCACTGGCCCGCCGGCCACGGCAGCGCCGCCGCCGTCGTCAGCATCGGGTCCTGCCGCGCCCGCCGCCGCCCCGTACGGCCGGAGTCAGTCCCCGGCGCCGGCGTCGGCGGCTCCTGAGATGCCGCTCCAGCAGGCGTTCATTGCCTCGGTCATCCCCGGGGCGGTGGCGGCGCAGCGGCGGTACGGCGTCCCGGCGGCCGTCACCATCGCCCAGGCGATCGACGAGTCGGGCTGGGGCCAGAGCGTGCTGGCCGCCAAGGACCACAACCTGTTCGGGATCAAGGGGATCGGCCCGGCCGGCAGCGACTACCAGCCGACGCAGGAGTACGTGAACGGCCAGCCGGTGTCGACGACGGCCGGGTTCCGGGTCTACCGCAACGTCGCCGAGAGCATCGACGATCACGGCCGGCTGCTGGCGACCAGCGGCTACTACCGGCAGGCGATGAGCTACCGGACCGAATCCGAACGCCTTCGCCGCCGCGCTCACCGGCGTCTACGCGACCGACCCGGACTACGGCGCCAAGATCATCAGCCTGATGTCGCAGTACGACCTGTACCGGTACGACACGACGGCGGTGGCTCCGGCGGCGAACGCCGCGGCGCAGGCGGCCCCGGCGGCGGCTCCGTCTGGTGGGGCCAGCGGCGGTCCGGCCATTCCGGGCCTGCCCAGCCCGTCCGCCACGCCGCCCAGCCCGTCCGCCACGCCGCCCGGCTCCGGAGTCACGCCGACCGCGCCGCCGAGCCCGGCGGCGTCGCCATCGCCCGTCGCGTCGCCTGCCCCGGCCACGACGCCTGCCCCGGCCACGCTCCTGCCCCGGCGACGACTCCCGCCCCGGCCGCGCAGGCGGGTCCGCCACCTCGCCGGCGAGGCCCGGCCCGAAAGCGCCGGCCGCGCACCGCGACGCGCCGGCCGTGCCCGTCGTGCCGTCCCCGGATGCCGCCTCGCCCGCGATCCCGGGGCTGCCCGCCGCCGCCAGCCCGGGAACGACCGCGATCCCGGGCACGCCGGGCTCGCCCGCCGCGTCGGCTCCGGCGACCGCCGCCGCCCGGACCTCGGTCGTGTCGGACGCCATGACCGTGCAGACCATGGCGCTGCGCCGCACGCCGGCCCAGGCCGGCGCCGGTTCCCGGGCGCCGGGCCGGAGCCGGTCCGCCATGCGGTCGGAGGGGGCGGCGGCGATGCTGGCCGCCGCGTCGGTCGGGCGGCCCCGGCGGGCGGCGGGTGCCCGCGCGCGGGGCGGCGCGTACCGCCACCAGATGCCGGCGTCGGTCACGACCGCGTTCCTGACCACGGCGCAGCTGCCGCTGCTGCGCGAGGAGCCGCTGTACCGGGACGTGGCCAGCCAGACCGGGATCCGCTGGGAGCTGCTGGCCGCCTGCGACTGGATGCAGTGCCAGGCCCGGCCGCGCCTACTCGCCGGTCCAGGGCGAGAAGCTCGGGCACGGTCAACTCGCGACGGCACGGTCTACCGGACCCGGTCCGAGGCCCTGGAGCAGTGCGCCGACGACCTGGCCGACCTGGCCTGGGCGGTGTACCGGATCGACTCTGCGCCGCCGGCGCCGGCTGTCGGTGCGGGACCTGGCCAACGTCTTCGCGGCCTTCCGGTGGGGCGGGCTGCTCAAGCTGCACCACACGTCGGCGATGGAGTTCCCGTACTCGGTGGCCGGCCTGACCGAGCACACCTGCGCCATGCGCTGGCCCAACATCGACGAGCCGAACGCCCCGGACCGGCCGGGCACGCGGTTCCGCATGCCGTTCGGCGCCGTCCCCGTCGTCCTCAGCCTCGACTACCCGGCCACTCGCCTAGCCAGGCCCGGCCCGCAGCGAAAGTAGATGAATCGACATGATCAAGTTGCTGCTCTTCCTCCTGGGCACGGTCACGTCGGCAGGTCCGGGCAGCGGCACCGGCCGCGCTCCGCCCGGCGAGCGACCCGCCGGACGGCCAGCCACCGGCCGACGCCGGACGACCGCGGCGGCTGGCGCCGGACGCGCCGGGCGCCGACGAGCCGGCCAGCCGGCGGCGGCAGCGCGGCGGGCCGGCCGGCGGCGCCGGATTCCGCGCTGGGTCAAGGTCACCCGCCGCCGTGGTCGTGGCGGCCTGGTCTTCCGCCGGGCCGTCGCGTCCCTGGCGGTGACCGCGCTGGCGGCCGTGTCCTGCACGTGGTCGGCATCAGCGCCCACCTGCCGAAGATCAGCTTCGGCTGGCCGTGGCAGACGGCCGGCGGCGGGCACCACGACGACCAACGTCAGCCTGGGGCCGTGGGTGCTGCAGAAGATCGAGGGCATCTCCAGGCCGGCCCTCGGGCCAGGCCAACTTCAACTTCTGTCTTCACCCACAAGGTGTCCAAGAACATCGGCCCGCTGCCGTGCTGGTACGCCAGCACCTTCTACGCGGTGGGCCACGCGTCGGCGACCGTCAACCTCAACCCCGGGCCGGCCTGGTGGGCGCCGGGCACCGGGCACTACCTGCTGCAGGTGCTGCAGCCAGCCGCTGGCCGGGAAGCCGGGCCAGGTGGCGGTGAGCATGGTGCTGCCGCGCCCGCAGCTGCCGCAGTCGGTGCACGACGTCACGATCGACAACCTGCCCGTCCCGCCCGGTGTCCGTGCAGCACAGCTGGACCTATCCGGGGATCGCCTGCGGGATGGTGCTGCGGCCCCAGTTCCCGCCGTCGGTGCTGTACGCCCAGGCTCAGCGCATCGCCTTCTACCGGGCCGACCACGCGGCGTCCATCACCCGCCCGCTGGTCAGCGATCGGCGGAGTCGCAGGCCGCGCGGACGATCCGGGACAGCTTCATCCAGCCGACCGTGAACGCGTTCGGCTACACGCTGGCCCGGTTCACGTCACCTGGGCGGCGAGCCCGGTCCCGGCCAGGTGACCCCGCGGAACGCCGGCGGGCGGGCGGCTACCGGGGCCGCACGCGCAGGTCGCGGACGGGCAGCCAGTGGTCGCGGGTCTGCAGGCTGAGCCGGCCCTCGCGCAGGCCGGCGACCTCGGCCATGACCTCCTCGACGGACGTCGCCCAGGCCCGGCCTCGCGCAGCCGCTCCTCGTCCACCTCGACGGTGATCTTGATGCCCATGCGCATCCCCCCGGTGCTGACGCCAGCCGCCTGCCCCCCGGCTCGCGGCGTGCTGCGAGCCTAGCGGCGGGCCGGCCGGCCCGGCGGGTGCCCCTCCGGCCGGGCCGCGCGGGTCAGCCGACGGTGCTGCTGGCGGCGGGCGGCGCCGGCGGCGGTCTCCGTGCCCGCCTCGCCACCGGGCCACGGACGCCGCGCGCGCGCCGCGGCAAACGGCCAGGCCCCGGCGTAGGGCACGGACGGCGGGACGACGGGCGCCAGCGGCGCCGCCCGGCCGGGCAGGATCATGCGGCGCGCCGATGCAGGGCCGCCGCGGCCAGGAAGACGCAGTAGATCCAGAAGCCACGGCGGTCAGCCGGGCTGATCGTCAGGCCGGATAGCGCCGCCTGGGCCGGGCTGATGCCGAACTCGGCGGGCGAGGCCGGCTGGACGAGCTGGATGACGGCCGAGATGGCCTGGGCCGACCATCGGGATGATCGGCGCCGACCAGCAGGACGCCGCCCTGGCGGACCGGGCGCAGCAGCGCCGCCACGACGACCACGGCGACCAGCGCGATCATGACCAGACGTCCCCGGCGATCACCGCGCCCGGGTTGGCGAACGCGTTGCCCGCGGTCAGCGTCTGCGACTGGCTCGCGGCCGTGCGCAGCGTGAAGCTGTCCCACGCGGGCGCGAACGTCGCCGCCACGCCGAGCGCGGCGACCACGATGGCACGGCCAGCGCAGCGACCGGAGCTCACGCTCGTAGCTGTGCGCGGCGGCCGCCGCCGTCCGGGCCGGATCCAGACGGCCGTCGGCGGCGCCGGCCGCGCAGCTGAGCCAGCCGATGAGGCCGAGCACCAGGCCGGCGCCGACCAGGCTGCGGCCGGAGGTGGCCGTGCCCAGGTCGGCGAAGTACAGCCCGAGCGTCACGACGCTGGTGCCCGCCGCGAGCAGCGCCCCGGCCCGCAGCCGCGCGCCGCCGAGCATGATGAGCACGGTGCTGGCCAGCCAGGCGGCCAGGTAGATCAGGTGCGGGACCAGCTCGCTGGCCTGGCTGGCCAGGCTGGGGCGGCCGATGTAGCCGGGGAACAGCGGCGCCGAGCCCCGAACACGACGCCCACCGCGAGCAGCACGGCGGCGATGATCGCGCGGGTGCTCGCGCTGATCTTCAGCAGCGGCTCCGCGCGTGACCGGCACGATCGCGGCCGGCGCCTCCAGCCGGGTGAACCGGGACCACGCGCCGGACCAGCCCGCGGGCGTGGCCGGCCACCACTCAGCGGGCTGCGAGCGCGGTCGCGCCCGCCGGCCAGATCCCGTAGAAGCCCCGGCCCGCGCCCGATCTCATAGGCCGCGCCCCGGTGCGAGATGACCACATTGTCGCCCACGATCCCAGCCCTCCTGTGCCAGCTCAGTAGTCCTTAGCTGCTGGTCAGCATAGGGAGCTGACCTGGGCATCGCCTGAGTGGGCGCTGAACGTTCCTGACGCGCCGGATACGGCCCGGCCGCGCAGGTCAGGACGCGCGGCTCCCACATCCAGACGTTCAGGGCGAGCGGCGATGGTGCCCGTCGGCGGCCCGGTCAGCGGGTGCGCGTCGGCCGCGCTGCGCAGGGCCATGACCTGCCGGACCGGGCCGCCGAACCGGCGTGAGCTGAGCCTGCCGGGCGGCCAGCAGCACCGGGCGGCGGCCCGGCGTGCCGGATGCCGGCCACCGTGGCCTGCACCGAAGCCGGGCTCCGGGCAGGAACAGCCGCGCCACCGGAACGCCGCACATGCCCGCGGATGGCCTGGACCGAACCGGCTGGCGGTCGCGTAGCTGATGATCGACGACCGACGCGTTGGCGGGGATGGCGGCGCACAGGTGATCGACGGCGGCGATCTCGCCGCTGTAGGTCGTCTTCGTCGCCGAGGCCGTCCGCGCCGGTGAAGGTCAGCCCGAAGTGGTGACCGCCGCGGGCAGCAGCAGCGCGGCCGGCGGCCAGGACCGCGGCGCCGCCGGCGGAGCCAGCGGCGGCCGGCCGCGCTGCGGCGGAGCCAGTGCCAGCAGCCAGCCCGCGGCCCAGACGGCCAGCAGCGAGAAAGCCCGGCAGCACGCCGGGCACCAGCCGCCGGCTGGCCCAGGGCTGGTCCGGGGTGATGCCCGGCCGGGCCAGGGTGGCGACGATGATCCAGGCGAAGGCCAGCAGCGGCAGCGTCCATGCGGGAGCCTCGGCCGCGCAGGCAGCGGCGGGCCAGCAGGGCCGCCCCGAGCGTGCCCAGCACCACGGCGGGCATGCCGATGTACCAGAACACCCAGTGCAGGCTGATCTCGTAGTACAGCCGGGTCGGGTCGACCGGCAGGTGATCGGCCTGCTGGTAGCCGGCCATCACCCGGCGCGCCAGCGGGGTCACGTGCCCGTGCACCGTCTGCACGTAGGGCCGGATCGGCGAAGCCGACCACGACCACGACGACCAGCGCCGGCGGCGGCGCCGGGCAGCCAGGTCCCGCGCAGGTCGGGCAGGCCGCCCGGCGGCGCAGGACCACCACGGCCGCCGGCGGTGCCCAGCAGTGCCGCGGCCGGCCACGGCCGCGAGCGGCACGCAGCGACCCCTGGATGCTGACCACGTACGGCCGGGACAGCACGACGCGCGTCGATCGCGCCGTAGGCCGGCGCCGGCCGCCGTCCCGGCCGAGCAGCGGGAGGGCCTGCGGGCGGCGGCCCGCCAGCAGCAGGCCGCCGTACGGGATCACGCGGCAGGATGTCGCTGACCCCGTCGATCCGGACCAGCACGGTCAGCCCGAGCGCCAGCCCGCCCAGCGCCGTGACCGCGCCGCCCGGCCCGGCCCGCGGCGCCGCCTGCCGCTAGTCCGAGCGCGTCGATGATCAGGCACAGCCCGCCCAGGAACAGGATCTGCGCCGCGGGCTCGCTGTAGGTCGGACCGGCTGGTGAACTGCTCGGGCAGGGACAGCGCCAGCGCCAGGGCGGCCAGCGGCGCCCAGCGCGGCCCGGCCAGCCGGGCGACCAGCCCGCCGAAGGTCAGCACCCCGCAGCGCGCCGAGCAGCGGCGCGACCAGCACCGCGCCCGGTCACCCCGCCGGCCCAGAAGCCGCCCGCCAGGATCATCGGCAGCCCGGCCATGAACTGCGGCACGACGGCGCCCTGCGCCTGGTAGAAGGCGGAACTGTCGAACCGGAGCAGTCTGCCGGGCCGGACCGAACGCGGCCCCGTCCATCGGGATCGGCAGCGAGTGGTGCCCGGCGATCCAGTTCCCGAACTGGATGTAGGAGGCCGGGTCGCGTTCCACGATGATCTGCTGGGAGTGGTAGATGAGCTGGTCAGCGCCGAAGGCCACGGCCACCGCGATCAGGGCCGCGACCGCCCACCACGGCGTGCCCGCCCGGCCCGGCCAGCCGCCGCGCAGGCCGCGGCGACCCAGCGCCAGCGCCGCGCAGGCCGAGCACGGCCGCCAGCGGCCCGCACGACGACCAGCATGAGCACCGGGGTGAACCAGCCGAGCAGCAGCAGCGGCAGCCCGCCCAGCAGCCAGGCCACGCAGGATCAGCGCGGGCAGCGACGGTCAGGCGGCCGAGCAGTCGGCCGGCCCGCATCGGGCCGCGCCGGGTCGCCGAAGCTGGCCGCCGCCCGTGCCGGCGCGCCAGTGCCTGCAGCCTGACCAGGCTTCAAGGCGCCCTCCGTCATGAGTTGGGTACCCGTGGCGGAGGATAGCGGGCGCAACCCGGCCGTGCCGAGCAAACCTCCGGGCGGACCGCTGCAACGCCGGGCGATACTGGTCGCTATGGCGCGCCAGCGGGACGACGAGGACAGCCCGGGCCGGGTCGAGCTGGTCGCAGCGGCCGGGCCGGCCGCGGGCCTGGACGCTGCTGGTCGACGGCACCCCGCAGTCCCACGTGGACCTCGATGACCCGCAGTACCTGGAGTTCGAGTACATGCGGTGGCTCGGGCACCTCGCCGACCTGGCCGCGCCGGCCGGCGCGCCGCTGGACGTGCTGCACCTGGGCGGCGGGCGGCCTGACCCTGGCCCGGTACGTGGCGGCGACCCGGCCCGGCTCCAGCCAGCTGGCGGTCGAGGCCGACGCCGCGGTGGCCGAGCTGGTCCGGCGAGCGGCTGCCGCTGGACCAGCGCGCCGCGCCGGGCCGGCGGCGGCCGGGCCGGGCGGGTGCGGGTCCGGGTCGCCGACGCCCGCGCTGTCCTCGAGCAGGCCCCGGCCGGATCCGCCGACCTGGTCGATCGCCGACCTGTTCGCCGGGGCGCGCACCCCGGCGCACCTGACGTCCGCCGAGTTCGACGCCGCCGTCGCGCGGGTGCTCCGCCCGGCGGGTCTACGCCGTCAACGTCGGCGACGGCCCGCCGCTGGCGCACGCCCGCGCCCGGGTGGCGACGGTCCGCTCGGTGTTCGCCAGCGCCTGCCTGATCGCCGACCCCGGCGTGCTGCGCGGCCGCCGGTTCGGCAACCTGGTGCTGGCCGCCGCCCAGCAGGGACCTCCCGGTCGCCGGGCTGACCCGGCGCGCGGCCGGCGACCCGTTCCGCGGGCCGGGTCCTGCACGGCCCCGAGCTGGACCAGTTCGCGGCGCGGCGCCAAGCCGATCACCGACGACCGCGCCGAGCCGTCGCCGGCCCCGCCGCCCGGCGTGTTCGCGATCCGCTAGGCGTGCGGCCGCGTGGGACGCGGCGGACGCGGCGGCCGGGGCGGGCGTGGCGGCCGGGGCTCGCGGTGCGGACGGGATCCCAGCCACCGCCCCGGCCCGGTGAACTCCGGCCCTCGCCGGTCGTGCCGGTCATCCGGGTCATCGGGCTCGTCCGGCTCATCGAGGCCGTCATCCAGGTAGCCAGGGCCTTCTCCGTCCCGGGCTTCCTCAGCCGCCTCCCGCGCCTCGTCGACCTGCTCCTCGGCCGCGTCGGCGCGCTCCCCGACCTCCTCAGCCGCCAGCTCGGCGGCATCGGCGCGCAGCCGCGCCTGCTCGGCCTCCTCGCGGACCCGCATGGCCAGCTCCCGGAGCGCGGCTCTTCTCGGCGTCGTCGGCCCATTCCTCGGCCAGGTCGGCAGCCTCCTCGGCCAGGTCGGCGCGCTCCTCCGCCGTGTCGGCCGCTTCCTCCGCGTCATCGGCGCGGGCCTGCGCCTGCTCGGCGGCCAGCCGGAGCCGGTCGGCCCGCTCCTGCGGCCGGTCGGCCCGCTCCTGCGCCCGGAACGCGGCCTGGCCGCCTCGACCTGGTCCGCGGGCATGCCCGGCCGCCGCCGCCTCGCGGGCGTACTGCTCCTCCGGGCTGAGTCCGTCCCGGCTCGGTCATCGGGCTGCGTCCTCCGGGCTGCCGGCCTCCGGGGTCTGTCCGGCCGCGCCCGGCTCCGGGGCCAGCGCCTCGTCCGGGGCGGCCGCGGCTCGTCGCCGTCGCCGCCGCGCAGGATGCGGCGGGCCTCGGCATAGGGCTCGCCCGTCGCGGCCATGCGCTGGCGAACGGCAGTCTTCTGGGCCTTGTCCCTGGTCATGATGATCTCTTCCCGGCGAGTCCGCCCGCGTCTGCTCGCCTAGGTGCATCACCTGACCGGAAGCCGCACGCGAGTCGTGGACCCTTGTCCTCGTTGCCACCGCGGCGCGGGCCGGCGGACGGCTCGGAAGCGGGCAGACGTGCGCTGCCACTGCCCACGACGCTACCACCGGGACCCGCTGTCCGCGCCGGCCCGAATACGGCCAGCCTCTTGATTTCTCGTAACGACGCGCGGGCCTGCCGGTTCTGTACTCAGCCGGTGCCGTTGCCGCCGGACCGTTCCCGGGCTGTCCCGGGCGGATGAGCAGCACGCCGCCGCGGCCAGCCGGCGCCGGGCTCGCACCTGCCGCTCTACCGCCTGGTATGCGTGGATTCGTGCCGTTACGTTAAGGGTGCCAGTTCCCAAAGACATAGGAGGCCCAGATGTCGTTTCGCGCCATTCTCGCCGCTCTGGCTCTGGCCGGCGCCGCAGTGATCGCTGCCGGGGCGGCCGGTCCCGGTTACTTCTATCACACCTCCCCGACCGCATCCCAGGGGCCAACGTATTTCGTGCACGGCTCCCAGGGGCCGACGTATTTCATGCACGGCTAGGAGGCCATAGCGGCTCGGTCACGTCAGCGCCCGCCCATTGGGTCCGGGCGTCCGGCCGCCGCCATTGAGGCCGTCTCGGCTAGCCGTGGTCCGGACATTTTCCTGACATTCGCTATGCTCCGGCCCTAACACCAGAGGTAAGCAGCTCTCCCCAGGATCCGGCAGTTGCTGGATGGCTGATGGCCGTGCTGCCCTGCGCGCCCGACCAGGACGACCCAGGGCAGCTTCCTGGCCCTCAGCCATCCGGGCCGGTCAACCTGCTGCCCGACTGCCTGGCATACGTACGTGCACGCAATTACATTCGGGGCGATAATCCCCGAGACATAGGAGGCCCAGATGTTGATTCGCGCCATTCTCGCCGCTCTGGCCCTGGCCGGCGCCGCGGTGATCGCCGCCGGGGCCGCCGGCCCCGGCACCTTCTATCACGCCTCCCCGACCGCAGCCCAGGGGCCGACGTATTTCTACCACGCCTAGGAGCCCGTAGCGGCTCGGGCGGCCCGGCGGAAACGACACCCACAAGGTAGCCCGGTAGATCGCGGCCGGGCCGCTTCCCGGCCCTCAGCCAGCCATCCCGCCGCCCAGCAGGGTCAGGGTGCCCAGCATGCCGCCGACGGTGGCTTACGCACGAGTACGCTGGCCCGCGGGGCGGTGAGGCTGGCGGTGAGAGGGGAGGCGCGGTGCCGGACTTCGACACGGGCGTGCCGCATATCGCGCGGATCTACGACTACTGGCTCGGCGGCAAGGACAACTACGCGGCGGACCGGGAGGCGGCCGAGCTGGCCATGGCGGCCACGCCGACGGTAGCGCCCGGCGTGCAGGCCAACCGCCGGTTCCTGGGCCGGGCCGTGCGGTACATGACGGAAGCCGGGATCCGGCAGTTCGTGGATGTCGGCACGGGCATCCCGGCCGCCAGCAACACCCACGAGGTGGCCCAGTCGATCGCGGCCCAGAGCCGGGTCGTCTACGTGGACAACGACCCGATCGTGCTGGCCCACGCCCGCGCGCTGCTGACCAGCACCACCGGCCCGACCGACTACATCGACGCCGACGCCCGCGATACGGCCAGGATCCTGGCCGAGGCGGCGCGGACGATCGACTTCAGCCAGCCCGTCGGGGTCATGCTGATGGCCGTCCTGCACTGCGTGCCCGACGAGGACGATCCCGGCTCGATCATCACCGCGCTGATGGGCGCCTGCCCGCCCGGCAGCTTCCTGGCCCTCAGCCACCCCGCCCGCGACCAGGTGGCGGTGGCCATCCGGGCCGAGACGTCGCTGACCAAGTCGATGGGCATGAAGGTCACCTTCCGGACCCGCGAGCAGGTAGCCGGCTTCGCCGCCGGGCTGGACCTGGTCGACCCCGGCGTGGTGCCGGTGCAGGAGTGGCGGCCGGACTCGATCAAGGACATCAACAGCCCGCCTACGGCGATGTGGGGCTTCGTCGCGGGCCGACCCTGACCCGCGCGGCCGGTCATCCGGGTCCGCGGCGGGCCGAGGCACCGGGGCCAGTCCGGCATGACCCTGAGGATGGTCGGGCACTGGTGCATCTCGGCGGCGGCCTGGAACTGTGACATGCCCTGGGCGTCCAGGACGGGCTTGCCGTAGGGACCCGGCATGCCAGGCCGCGCCGTTATACTATCTACGTACATAGGCAGTACGTCGGGCCTGGCCGGCCCGGGAGGTGACATGCGCGGGTTCGGGGACCTGGAGGCGGTGGTCATGCAGCGGGTCTGGGACCACGAGCGGCCCGTCACCGTGCGGGACCTGGTCGACGAGCTGCAGCGGGAGCGGGAGATCGCTTACACCACGGTCATGACCACGATGGACAACCTGCACCGCAAGGGCTGGCTGGCCCGGGTCAAGGACGGCAAGGCGTACCTGTACACCGCCACCGCCAGCCGCGCCGAGTACAGCGCCCGGCTGATGCGCGAGGCGCTGGAGGACGGCGGGGACCCCGAGGTGGTGCTGTCCCACTTCGTCGCCCAGATGGGCGGCGATGAGTCGCAGGCGCTGGCCGCCGTGGTCCGGCGGCTGGCCGGGCCGGCGGCGGGCGGAGGCATGACCGTGCGCCGGCCTGGCCCTGGGCTACGCCCTGCTGGTGGCCTGGGGCGCGCCGGGGCCGCTGTCCCGGCTGACGGCGCGGGGCGCCAGTCCCCGGCTGGGCCTGGCCGCCTGGCTGACCGCGATGGCCAGCGCCGTGTCCGGGGCGACGGCGGCGCTGTGGTTCCTGGCCCGGTCGGCCGTCACGGGCTGGGCGGGACTGGCCGAGACGGTCTGCCGGTCGGTGACCGGGCACGCCTGCGCGCCGGGGGTCTACCAGAGCGCGGCGTTCGAGCTGGGCCTGGCCGCCGCGGCGGTCGCCGCGACGGCGGCGGCCATCGTGTCGGCCTGGCGCTACGGGCGCAGCGTGCAGCGCGTCCAGCAGCGGACCCGCGCCCACGGCGAGGCTGCCCGGATCACTGGCCGGGCGCTGGACGAAGCGGTCCTGGCCGACGCCCGGCCGGCCGCTACGGGCAGGCCGGCACTGGCCGGGCCATCGTGGTCGACGCGGAGGCGCCGGCGGCGTACTGCGTGCCCCGCCCGGCGACGATCGTGGTCACCACCGCCGCGCTGGCCATCCTCGACCCGGACCAGCTTGGGGCGGTGCTGGCCCACGAGCGGGCGCACCTGACGGGCCGCCATCACCTGCTCACCACGCTGAGCCGGGCCCTGGCCGCGGTGTTCCCGGCGGTGCCGCTGTTCGCCCGCGGCATGCGCGAGGTCGCCGGACTGGCCGAGATGGCCGCCGATGACGCAGCCGCCCGCCGCGCTGGGCGGGCCACCCTGGTCGCGGCGCTGCTGACCATCGGCACCGGCACGGCCGTCCCGGCCCCCCTCATGCCCGGACGGGCCCTGGCCGCCACTGGCGGCGCCGTGACCGCCCGGGTGCAGCGCCTGCTGGACCCGCCGCACGGCGCGGCCCGGGCCGCCGCGCTGGCCACGATAACCGCGCTGCTGGCCGCCGCCCCCGTCCTCGTCCCCGTGCTGGCCGTGCGCTAGGGGACGGACCGCCATGATCGCGACCGTTTTTCCGCGGCGATCCGTAGAAATCGGTCACGATCATGAGTGATGCCATGACGGCGCGACGCTAGCGACTGCGGGGCTGGGGCGGGCGGGGCTGGGGCGGGCGGGGCTGCGGGGTGCGAGGCTGGGGCCGTCGGGGCTGGGGCCGTCGGGGCTGGGGCCGTCGGGCGGGCTGCGGGGTGCGAGGCTGGGGCCGTTGGAGCTGAAGCCGTTGGGCGGGGGCAGTCGGGCGGGCTGCGGGGTGCGAGCATGACGGCATGGGAGCCGAGATACAGCGGATGAAGGCATGCCTGAACGGGCAGCGCCGCCGGGCCGATCACCCGGCCGTGCCGGTCACGCGGCGGAACTGGCGGCGTCGGCGGCCGGGGCGGTGCTGGCCGGGGCCGAGGCCGTGCACCTGCACCCGCGGGGCGCGGATGGCCGGGAGTCGCTGCTGGCCGCCGATGTCGGCGCGGCGGTGGCGGCGGTCCGTCAGGCGTGCCCGGGCGTCCCGGTGGGGGTGACCACCGGGCTGTGGGTGACCGGTGGCGACGCGACCGCGCGCCGCGCGGCGGTGGCCGGGTGGGCCGCGCTGGACGCCGCGGCGCGGCCGGACTTCGCCTCGGTCAATGTCTTCGAGGCGGGTGCCGCCGGCCTGCCGGGCGTGCTGGCCGGGCTGGGCATCGGGGCCGAGGCGGGGGTGTGGACGCCCGATGACGCCGGCCTGCTGGCCGACGGCCCGGCGGCGCTGCGGGCCGGGCCGTGGCTGCGGGTCATGGTGGAGATCTCCGGGGTGCCGGCGGACGGCGCGGTGGCGGCGGCCGACGCGGTGCTGCGCCGCCTGGACGAGATCGGGTGGGAGGCGCCTCGGCTGGTGCACGGCGAGGGCGCGTCGGCCTGGCCGCTGATCGCGCACGCGGGCCGGGTGGGGCTGCCTGCCCGGATCGGCCTGGAGGACGTCGTCACCGGGCCGGGCGGCGGACCGGTGAGCGGGAACGCGGAGCTTGTCGAGCTAGCTCTGGCGATGTGGGACGGGGCACGGGCGGGCCGCTGAAGGGTCGGCCGGGAAGGACTGCCGCGCCGGCCGTGTCCGGCGGTGGGACCCGGCATGATCGTGACCGATTACCCGTCTGCAGCACGGAAAAACGGTCACGATCATGGACTGGCGCGGGGCGGGGGCGGCTGCCGGGGCGGCGGGGGCGGCCGGGGCGGGGTGCGGCTAGGCCGGGATGGGCTGGCCGGCTGAGGTCGTAGGGCTCGGCGTAGCCGACTACCAGGCGGGCCGTGCCGCCTACTGGGTGCAGGCGGTACGGGCTGCGGGTGTGGATCGGGACCACCACGGACGGGCGGACCCGGTAGACCATCTCGTGCAGGTGGTCCTGGGTGGCGTGGCCGGAGCAGCCGATCTGGCGGAGCGGCACGCCGCAGTGGGCCAGCCACTCGGCGTACAGGCGCCAGCGCGGGTCGAACGGGCCTAGCGGCTCGCCGTTGGCGTGCAGCATGACGGTGGACGGGCCGACCGGCAGGTCCAGCAGGCCGGGCAGGTCGCCGGGGTCAAGCTGGACGACGAACCGGTCCGGCGCGTCGCGCACGGCGGCGGGGCCGGCCTCGGCCAGGCCGAGCGCCCCGGTTACCCCGGCGGCCCGCAGGAACGCGGCCACCGGGTCCGGCCACAGCACGGTCCGGCCGGCCGCGGCGGCGACGGCCAGGACGACGCGGACCCGGTCGATGTCGCGCGGGTAGACGGCCTGGAGCATCAGGTCCCGGCTGCCGGCCAGGGCGGCCTCGTAGTCGCGGGCCACGTCCGCCTCGGTGCGCGGCGGGTGCGTCTCGTCGAAGCTCAGCGTGGTGCCCTCGGTGACCAGCATGTCGCAGCCGGCCACGGCGTCGGCGAAGGCCCAGGACCGGTCCGGGTGATGGCCGTGGAACCGGATGTCGCCGGTGAAGGCCAGGACGCCGTCGGTGGTGGTGACCCGGTAGCCGCTGGCGCCGGGCACGTCGTGGTCCACCTCGATGCGCTCGACCAGCATCGGGCCGACCGCCACCGGCCGGCCGGCCGGACCGGCCGCCAGGCGGTCTCGGCGGCCGCGAAGTCACGCGGGCCGGGCAGCGGGTCTCCGGCCTGGCCGAGGGCGCCGAGCAGGGCGATCGCCTCGGGGGCGGCGTGCAGCGGGATGTCGGGGCGGATGAACCCGGTGAGCCCGGCGTGGTCGATGTGCGGGTGGCTGAGGAACATCGCGGTCGGGCCGGCCGGCTCGCCGAGCGGGTCGCCGGGGTCGAGCGCGGCCCGGTCGTACAGGCCGGGGATGGGCGGCGCGGCGCCGACCCGCAGCCGGGCGGCCAGCTGCCGGCCGGGCTCCACCGTCACCGGGCCGCGGAACAGGTCGCCGTCGCGCGGGATGTCCAGGCCCAGGTCCAGCAGCACCCGGTAACCGCCGTCATGGATCAGCACCTTGCTGGAGCCGATGACGCCGACGCCGCCCCAGAACTCGACGTGCGACACGTCAGCCCTGGCCGCCGGAGCCGGCCAGCGCGGCGTACCGGGTCGCGGCCCGCGGGTCATCGGCCCACGCCCGCAGCGCCGGCAGCAGGTCCTCGACCCGGGCGGCGCGGGCGGTGGCCGGGCCGTCGCCCCGGCCGAAGCGGTCGATGTAGCCGGCCGCCGCCCCGATCTCCACGGCGGGCGCGATGTCGTTGCGGTAGTGGTCGCCGAGCGAGAACAGCCGCCAGGGCCGCTCGCGCACGTCGGCGCCCAGGCTGCCCTGCAGGAACCGGCGCATCCCGTCGGGCTTGCCGGCGCCGGCCACGACGTTGTCGAAGCAGTCCAGCATGCCCAGCCGCCTGAGCAGCGGCATCATGTTGTCGGCCGGGCTGTTGGTGACCAGCGTGATCCGGGCCGCCGGGCGCAGCGCGGCCAGCGTGTCCATCAGCGGCTCGACCACCCCGACGTCGCTGGCCGGGTCGGTCATCCACTGGCGGCTCCGGGTGAACGCCAGCGCGGCTAGTTCCTGCGGCACGTGGTAGCAGCGGGCGGCCAGCTGCTGGACCACGCCCCAGGCGTCGCCCGCCTCGCGCAGCACGGCGGCCTCGACGGTGTCGCTGGCGGTGCCGGCGGCGGCGGCGCCCTCGGCCAGGTACCGCTCCAGCGCGGCGAGCAGCCGCTCGCCCTCGGCCGGCGCCATCGCCTGGGCGATCAGCCCGGCGTACAGCCGGACCGGCGCGTCCGCGCGGCAGACCGTGCCGTCGAAGTCGACGGCCAGCAGGAGCCCCGTGAGCGGGCTGGCGGCCGTCACCGGATCGATCCCGCCGCCGACAGGGCGCCCCGGATGAACTGCCGCTGGAGGAGCAGGAAGAACACCATCAGGGGCAGGGTAGTAAACGTCGCCGCGGCGGCCAGGGCCGGGTAGTCGGTGCCGTTGGCGCTGCTGAAGCTGGCCAGGCCGACCTCGATGGGCTGAATCGACTCCGACCGGGTCATGATCTCGGGCCACAGGAACGAGTTCCACGAGGCCATGAAGACCTGGATGGCGATGATGACCAGGGCCGGGCGGACGGCGGGCACGCCGATTCGCCAGAGCACCTGCAGCCGCCCGGCGCCGTCAACGGCCGCGGCGTCCAGGATCTCCTGCGGCATGGTGATGAAGAACTGGCGGACCAGGAAGATGCCGAAGACGCTGGCGCCCCACGGGACGATCTGGATCCAGTAGGTGTCCACCCAGTGCACGTCGGTGGCCAGCACGTAGTCCGGGATGATCAGGACGACGATCGGCATCATCAGCACCGACAGCACCAGCAGCATCAGGAACCGGCGGCCGGGGAACCGCAGGATGCCGAACGCGAAGCCGGCCAGCAGCGAGGTCAGCATGGCCAGCGCGGTGGTGCAGACGGCGATGAAGACGGTGTTGAGGAACAGCCGGGGCCACGGCGCCTCGGCCCAGGCCCGGGACCAGTTGGCCCAGTCCCACTGCGGGCAGCAGCAGCGGCGGGTAGCTGTCGAAGCCGCCCGGCCTGGCCAGCGAGATCACCACCGTCCAGTAGAACGGGAAGATGAACGCGACCCCGATCACCACGGCGAGGAGCACGCGGGGCCAGCCCCGGCCCAGCCGGCGGCCGGGCCGGCCCCGGCGCGCCGGGGCACCGCGCCGGGTGGTGGCCCGGCGCGATGCCCGCGGCAGCGACGTGGTCACGCGCTGGACTTCGCCGACAGGCAGGCGGTCTGGGCGGTCTGCAGGGCGGCCGCGGGCTGGTGCCCGACAGCGCCGCGGACAGCGCGTTGGACAGGTCGCCGCCGCAGGCGGTGACCCAGGTGTCGGGCGGGTCGGTGATGGCGTTGTTCAGGCCGGAGACGGTCTGCCTGACCCACGGGTTCTGCGACAGGTAGCTGGCCATGGCCGGCTGGGTCAGGGCCAGCGCGGTCTCCGGGTAGTACCCGGTGGCCGCCGACCACTCGGCCTGGACCTGCGGGGTGGCCAGGTACTCCATGAGCTTCCAGGCGGCGGCCTTCTGCTCGGGGGTGGCCGAGGCGAACATGACGATGTTGCCGCCCGCCATCTCATCCGGCGACCCGGCGCTGCCCGACGGCAGCACCGTGGTGGTCAGCGGGAACTTGCCGCCCACCGACTGCTGCTCGAAGGAGTAGCCGGCCGACGAGGAGATGTCGACCAGCCCCTTCCTGGCCCCCAGCGCGGTCTCGCCGGGGAAGTTGGTGCCGGTCGCCAGCGCGCCCGTCTTCTTCAGCGCCACCAGCGAGGACAGCGCGCTTTCCGCCGCCGGGGAGGTGAACTGGGGCGTGCCGTTGGTCGCGTACACCGGGGTGCCGCTGGCCGCGGCCAGTTCCTCCAGCCACTCCTCGCCCGAGGTCTGGCCCGCCGCGCTGCCGGGGTCGATGGTGGTGCCGATCACCCCGTTCTTCGACGCGGTCTTCAGCGCGGTCAGGAACTGGGGCCACGTGGTCGGGGTGGCGATGCCGTCGGCCTTGAGCATGCTGGCGTTGTAGAACAGCACCTGGAGGCTCTTGCTGAACGGCCACATCCACAGCTTGCCGTCCGGCAGGTACAGGTCCTTCTGCACGCCGGCGTAGAACGTCGACAGCTCGGCGGGCCTGGCCGTGCCGGCTACCTGGCTGATCGGCACGATCGACCCGGCCTGCGCGAACGTCTGCGCCTCGTCCTCGTAGGCCTGCCCGATGGTGGGCGCCTTGCCCGCCGCGACCTGCGCCCTCTCGGCGGTGAACAGGGTGCCGTAAGTGGCGTAGGGGACCAGCGTGACGGTGATCTTCGGATTGGCCTTGTGGAAGGCCGAGGCGATCGACGTCATCTCGGTCTTCAGCGCGCCCGACGCCTCGACCTCGTCAAACGTGATGGTGACCGGCTTCGTGATGGTCGCGGCCGACGAACCGGACGATGACGACGAGGTGCTGCCGCCGCCGGCGCAGGCCGTCACGGTCAGCATCGCGGCGGCCGCGCATGCCGCGCCGGCCGCCCAGGAAAAACGTGATCTCACGGCTAGCCCTTTCTTTATCAAGAGGTGATTCCGGCGCCCACGGAGGTGCGGCGCCGGACCAGCGTGATGAAGACGGTGATCAGGAACAGCACGACGGCGATGGCCGCGCCGTAGCCGGTGTTCCCGATCACGATGCCCTCCTGATAGACCAGGTAGCTCAGCGTGGTCGTCACGTTGTTCGGACCGCCCTCGCTGAGCTCGAAGAATTGCGTGAACGCCTGCAGCGAGCCAATCGTCGTGATGATGATCACGAATGTGGTCACCGGCCGTAGCTGCGGCCAGGTGATGTACCAGAACTCGCGCCACGGGCCGCATCCGTCGACCCGGGCCGCCTCGCCGTACTCCTCGGAGATGACCGCGAGGCCGCCCAGGAAGACGATCGTGGTGAACCCGACCTCGTGCCACAGGCTGAAGATGATCACCGCCGGCATCGCGCTGCCCTGGGCCAGCAGCCACTGCGAGGTCGGCAGGTGCAGGCTGCGCAGCACCCAGTTGGCCAGGCCGAACTGGGGGTTGAAGATCCAGGTCCAGATCAGCGACGTGGCGATCAGCGGGGTGGCGTTGGGCAGGTAGATGGCCAGCCGGGAGCCGTTGATCAGCCGCCCGCCGCGCTGCATCAGCAGGGCCAGGGCCAGGGAGATCGCGGTGCCGCCGGCGACCATGGCGCCGCAGAAGTACAGCGAGTGCCACAGGCTGGACGCGAAGCTGGGATCGGTGGCGGTGAACAGCGCCTGGTAGTTGCCGAGGCCCTTGAACACCGACAGGGCCGGGTTGAGGACGTTCCACTTCCACAGCGAGACGTAGAACGTGTAGAACGTCGGGACGATGACGAAGGCGGCGAAGATCAGGACCGCCGGCGCCGCGTACAGCCAGCCTTTCCCGGTGTTGCGGAAATCACGCGTGCCGCGCCGCGCGCGGCGGCCGCCCTGGCGCACCGTTATCCCGGTCACCCTGGCAGTGAAGCCCAGCCAAGTTACGCGCAGGCCGACAATGGCTGTCTATACCGTAACAAGCTGGCTATCTCACCCCTATTGGTGAGATCCTGAAAGGCTGGCCACCATGCACCCTGGCGCCCGGCACGGGCCGCCGGGGGACCGCCGGGCAGGCCGGCCGGTCCCCCGCGACGCGGCTCAGTGCGCGGACTCGTACTTGGCCAGCACGTCGGCGGGAATGCGCCCCCGGTCGGAGACCTTCAGCCCCTGCTCCCTGGCCCAGGCCCGGACCTCGGACTGGTCGTGCCGGGGCGCGCGGGCGGGCTTGGCCGCCCGCCGGGCCGCGCTCACCTTGCGGGCCGCGGCGATATACGGCTCCATGGCCGCGCCTAGCTGGTCCGCGTGCTCCTTGTTCAGGTCGATCTCGTATTCGGCGCCGCCCAGCCCGAACCGGACCGTGCCGACCGCTTCGCTTCCGTCAATGTCGTCTACAAATAGCACCTGAGTACGCTGCGCCACGCGTGCCGCTCCGATCTGCTTTAAGGTCTGCCCTCCAGACCATATAGCTTAGGCCACGGCGCACGCTCACATGGCCGCTTTCTCATTCACGTTTCAACAATTTCCGGGGCCGCGGGGCCAGCGGCCGGCCTCCGCCAGGGAGCTATCCAGTGCCCGCGCGACAGCCGCCTGGCCAGCGCGACCGGCCGGCTGGGGCGCGCCAGCGGGTTCGGCCGGCTGCCTATTGCGGCGGGAAATTCTATTTTCCTGAACGACGGCGCATCCGTGCCCCGCCCGAATCACCCGGCCTGGCCGGCCCGGCGGTTACCGGGCACCCGGCGGGGTGACTCAACTGGATTCCGGACGGCGGCCCGGGGGACGCCGGCGCACCCGGCTGATAGGGGCGGGCACGGGACGCCGGGCGCCGGCGTTACCCCTAAATCGGCGAATGAGGGGCAGGGCGCGCGGCGGGAGTGCTAGGCCAGTGGTTTGTCAGTGCCGGTGCCTACGCTGCCGGGCAGGACCAGGGGAGGTGAGGAAGCGCCGTGCCGGATAACCCCTCCCCCGACGGCCTGGTCGGCCGGGTCGCCGGGACCGAGGACGCCACCCCGCTGCAGTTCTTCGTGGCGCTGGATGAGTCGTCGTTCCTGCAGCTCGACGACGTGGTGGTGACGCTGCGCCAGGTGCCGGGGGCGGGCGCGGTGCTGACCAGCGGCGTGGTCACGCAGGTCCGGGCGCGGCACGAGGGGGCCAGCTTCGGCTCGGACACGTTCCTCATCGCCGACGGGGTGCTGCCCGCCCGGGTGCAGGAGATCGCCGAGGTGAGCACGACCCGGGTGGAGCCCGAGGTGTACGTGCCGCCCCGGCCGGGGCAGACGGTGCGCCGGGCCACCGGGGCGGAGCGGACCCAGGCGCTGTACTTCGACCAGATGCGGTTCCTGGTGCCGGTCGGGCGGGGCCGGGACGGGGCGCCGATCTACGTGAACATGGAGTTCCTGGACGGCACCCGCGGGGCGCACGTGTCGATCAGCGGGATCTCCGGGGTGGCGACCAAGACCAGCTTCGCGCTGTTCCTGCTGCACTCCATCTTCCGGTCCGGGGCGCTGGGCGACCGGGCGGTCAACGCCAAGGCCCTGGTGTTCAGCGTGAAGGGCGAGGACCTGCTGTTCCTCGACCAGCCCAACGTCCGGCTGGACGATGACCTGCGGGCCCGGTACGCGGAGCTGGGGCTGCCCGCCGAGCCGTTCGCGTCGGCCGGGTTCTTCGCGCCGCCGATCCCCGACGACCGGACCGGCCGGCCCAACGTGACCGGGCGGACCAGCGGGGTCGCGGCGTTCTGGTGGACGATCGCGGAGTTCTGCGACCGGCAGCTGCTGCCCTACGTGTTCGCCGACGCCGAGGACGAACGGAACCAGTACACGATCGTGGTGCACCAGGTGACCGCCCGGCTGCGGCTGGACGCCGTGCCGCACGGCACCGCCGGGGCGGTGAAGCTCGACGATGACGTGCGTGACCACGTTCGATGACCTGGTCGAGGTCATCATCGGCCGGCTGACCGACGAGGGCACCCGGGCCGCCTGGGCCGGGCCGGTGACCGGCGCGGGCACGGTCAACGCGTTCATCCGGCGGCTGCGCTCGGCGCTGCGGCCGCTGCGGCCGATCATCCGGTCCGACCTGGTCCCGGCGCCGGGACGGCAGATCTCCACCTCGGGCCAGCAGGTCACCGTCGTGGACCTGCACAACCTGCCGGAGCGGGCACAGCGGTTCGTGGTCGGCGTGGTGCTGGCCGCGGAGACCGCCCGCAAGGAGGACGCCGGGCCGGGCGGGCTGCTGTTCACCATGATCGACGAGCTGAACAAGTACGCGCCCCGGGAGGGCACGTCGCCGATCAAGGACGTGCTGCTGGACATCGCCGAGCGCGGCCGGTCCCTGGGGATCATCCTGATCGGCGCCCAGCAGACGGCCAGCGAGGTGGAGCGGCGCATCGTGTCGAACTCGGCGGTGCGGGTGGTCGGCCGCCTGGACGCGGCCGAGGCCGGGCGGCCCGAGTACGGGTTCCTGCCCGCCTCCCAGCGCGCCCGGGCCACGCTGGCCAAGCCGGGCGCGATGTTCGTGTCCCAGCCGGAGATCCCGGTGCCGCTGGCGGTGGAGTTCCCGTTCCCGGCCTGGGCCACCCGGCGGTCGGAGTGCGCCGCGCCGGTCGCGGCCGGCGCCCCGGCCGGGGACGTGTTCGCCCGGCTGCCGTCGGTGCCCGACGATGACATCCCGCCGTTCTGAGCACTGCGCCGTTAGCTACTGGGGGTCCGCCGCGTGAAGTTCCTGCATACCGCCGACTGGCACGTCGGCAAGACGCTCAAGGGCCGGGACCGGCTCGACGAGCAGCGCGCCGTGCTCGGCGAGATCGCCCGGATCGCCGCCGAGCGGGAGGTCGACGCGGTGCTGGTGGCCGGGGACGTGTACGACGCGACGGCGCCCCCGGCGGCGGCCCAGCGCCTGGTGGTGCAGACGCTGCTGCGGCTGCGCCAGGCCGGCGCGGAGGTCATCGTGATCGCCGGCAACCACGACCACGGGCCGACGTTCGAGGCCTACCGGCCGCTGATGGCGGTAGCCGGGATCACCGTGGTCGGGCAGGCCCGGCCCCCGGACCAGGGCGGGGTGGTCCGGTTCCGGGCCCGGTCGGGCGAGGACGCGCAGGTCGCGGTGCTGCCGTTCCTGACCCAGCGGTACGCGGTGCGAGCGGCGGAGATCGTCACCCAGACCCCGGCGCAGAGCGCGGCGGCCTACGACGAGATGGTGCGCCAGGTGGTGGCGGCGCTGACCGCCGGGTTCAGCGCGGACACGGTCAACCTGGTCATGGCCCACCTCACGTGCGTAGGCGGGACGTTCGGCGGCGGCGAGCGGCCCGCCCAGTCGATCTTCGAGTACAGCGTGCCGGCCGGGATCTTCCCGGTCTCCTCCCACTACGTGGCGCTCGGCCACCTGCACCGGCGGCAGTCGCTGCCCGCGCCGTGCCCGGTGCACTACAGCGGCGCGCCCCTGGCCGTGGACTTCGGCGAGCAGGACAACCAGAGCGTGGTGTGCCTGGTCGAGGCCCGGCCGGGCGTGCCGGCCCGGGTCACCGACATCCCGGTCACCTCGGGGCGGCGGCTGCGCACGGTCCGCGGCACCCTGGCCGAGCTCAGCGCCCAGGCCGGCGAGCTGGGCGAGGACTACCTGCGGGTGTGGCTGCGCGAGCCGACCCGGGCCGGGCTGCGCGACGACACGGTCGCGGTCCTGCCCCACGCGCTGGAGGTGCGCATCGACCCGGAGTTCGCCGCGCCGGTCAGCCGGGGCGGCCCCGAGCCGGCCAGCGTGATCCGCGGCCCGGCCGAGCTGTTCGCCGGCTACTGCGCCCGCGAGGGCGTGGCCGACCCCCGGGTGGCGGCGCTGTTCGGTGAGCTGCACGACGAGGTCAGCGCGGGCTGACGGGAAGGAGCGCCAGCATGCGACCGGTCACCCTGGACCTGAACGGCTTCGCCGCGTTCCGCGAGCCGGCCCGGGTCGACTTCGCCGACGCGGACTTCTTCGCGCTGGTCGGCCCGACCGGGTCAGGCAAGTCGACGGTCATCGACGCGATGACGTTCGCGCTGTACGGCTCGGTGCCCCGGTGGGGCCGCAAGGGGATGGTGTCGCTGGCGCTGGCCCCCACGGTCGGCCGGGGCACGGTCAAGCTGGTGTTCGACGTGGCCGGCCAGCGCTACGTGGTGGCCCGGGAACTGCGCCGGACCGCGACCGGGGTCAGCCAGCGGGCAGCCAGCCTGGAGCGGCTGGCCGACCCGCGCGGCCTGGCCGGGCCGGGCGACCCGACCGAGGTGCTGGCGGGCGGCCTGGCCGAGGTCACCGAGGCGGTCGAGCGGCTGCTCGGCCTGTCGTATGAGGACTTCTGCCAGTGCGTCGTGCTGCCCCAGGGGCAGTTCGCCAACTTCCTGCACGCCAAGGCCAGCGACCGGCAGGAGATCCTGCTGCGGCTGCTCGGCGCCGAGCACTACCAGCAGATGATGCGGCTGGCCAACCAGCGGGCGTCGGCGGCCGGGCAGCGGGCGGCCAGCTTCGCCGAGGCGCTGACCGGGCTGGCCGACGCCACCCCGGCCGCGGAGGACGGCGCGCGAGCCGCCGAGCAGGCCCTGGCCGGGCTGAGCGAGCAGGTGACGGCGGCGCTGCCGCGCCTGCGGGACGCGGCCGTTGAGGTCGCGACTGCTCGGGGGGAGCTGAGCCGGCTGGGCGCCGAGCAGGCCGCGCTGGCCGCGATCCGGGTACCGGACGAGGCGGCCGGGCTGGACGAGCGGCTGGCCGCCGCCCGGCGCGAGGCGCAGCGGGCCGGGGCTGGCCGCGCAGGCGGCCGAGGCCGCCGACCGGACGGCGCGGGCCGGCCTGGCTGGCGCCCCGGACCGGGCACCGCTGGAACTGACCCGGAGGCACCGGACGGAGCGGGCGCAGCAGGCCGCGCTGGTACCGGGCCTGGGCATCGCGCGGGACGAGGCGGACCGCGCGGTGGCGGCGGCGGACCAGGCGGTGACCGTGGCGGCGGCCGCGCTGGAGGGGCTGCGCGAGCGGCGCGACTCGGCCGCGCAGGCGGCCCGGGACGCGGCGCAGCGGGCCGGTGACCTGGCCGCCGAGCAGGCCGTCCTGGCCCGGGTCAGGGTACCGGGCGGGATCGGCGAGCTGGACGGGCGGCGGGCCGCCGCCGTGACGGCGCGGGCCGAGGCGGCCGGGCGGCTGGAGCTTGCCGAGCAGGCCGAGGCGGCGGCCCGGGCCGCGCGGGCCGCCGGGCCGCCCGTGGCGGCGCTGGAGCAGGCGCTGGGTCGCCTGCGCGACCTGGACGTTCTGGCGGGGGGGCTGGCCGCGGCCCGGGCGGCGATGGCGCGGGCCGCGGCGGACCAGGGTGTTGCCGAGGCGGCGGTGCGGGCGGCCGAGGCTGACGTCGAGGAGCAGCGAGGGCGGGCCGACGCGGCGCGGCGGGCGCATGTCGCCGCCGACCTGCGACCGCACCTGACGGCCGGGCAGGACTGCCCGGTGTGCGCCCAGCCGGTGACCGTGCTGCCGCCGCCGCTGGACGCGGCGGCGCTGGACGGCGCCCGGGCCGGGCTGGCCGCGGCGGAGGGTGCGGTGCGCCGGGCGGCGGAGGCCCGGCGGGCGGCGGACGGGGCGGCCGAGCGGGCCGGGGCGGGCCTGGACGAGCGGGGCGCGCAGCGCGACCGGCACCGCAGCGCGCTGCGGGCCATGATGAACGGGCCGCTCGGCGCGGCCGGGCTCACGGCGCTGGCGGGGTTCCTAGCCGGCCCGGCGCCGGGCGGGGACGGCGCGGCGCGGGGCAGGAGCGACGCGGCCCTGAGCGGGAACGGCGGAGGGCGGGGCGGAAGCGACCCGGCGCCGGGTGGGAGCAGCGCGGGGCCGGACGGGAGCGGGGCGAGCCCGGACTCGGGCCCGGACGGGAGCGGGGCGGAGCCGGATGGCCCCGGGCCGGCGGTCGCGGAGGTCACGGGGCGACTGGAGGCGCGGCGGCGGGCTGAGGCGGAGGCAGAGGCGGCGGCCGGGGTGGTGTCGGACGCGCGGGGCCGGCTCCGGGCGCTGGACCGGGACCTGACCGCCGCCGACGCTGACACGACCCGGGCCCGCACGGACCTGCGCGCGGCCCGGGACGCGCTGGTCCCGCTGGGCGCCCCGGCGGCCGATGAGGCCAGCCTGGCCGCCGCCTGGGCCGGGCTGGCCTCCTGGGCCGCCGAGCAGGCGGCCGGGCGGGCTTCCGGGCTGAGCCAGGCCCGGCCGGCGGCGGAGGCGGCGGAGGCGGCGGCCGGGCGGGCCCGCGATGCCTTCGGCCAGGCGGAGAAGGAACTGGACCGGCTGCGGGCCGAGGCCACGGCGGCGGCCCGGGCCGAGCAGGAGGCGCGGACCAGGCTGACCGGGCTGACCGCCCGGCTGGCCGACCTGGACCGGCTGCTGGACGGCGCGCCGGACGAGGCGTCGATCAGCCGGCAGCTAGCCGGGCGGGACGCGCTGGAGCGGGCCGCCGCCGACACCGACCGGGACCTCCTGCGCGCCCGGCGGGAGCGGGACCAGGCCGACGCGGCGGCGGCCGGGGCCGAGCGGGCGGCGGCCGACGCCCGGGCGCGGCTGTCGGCGGCCCGCGACCCGGTCGCCGGGCTGGGCGCGCCCGCGCTGGACGCCGCTGGCCTGCTGGACGGCTGGACCGCGCTGGCGTCGTGGGCGGCCCGGGCCGCCGCCGACCGGGACGCGGGGCTGGCCGCGGCCCGGCAGCGGGCCGGGGCGGCCGAGGCGGCGACGGCGAGCCTGGCCGGGAAGCTGAGCGCGAGCCTGGCCGGCGCCGGGATCGACCTGGCCCCGGCGGCGGTGGCCGACGGCGCGGCGGCGGCCGTGGCCGGGGCGCTGGCCGAGGCCAGGGCGGCGGTCCGCCGGGCCGCCGAGCGCCGCGCCGAGGCCGCCGGCCTGACCGCGCGGCGGGACGCGGCGGCCGGGGAGCAGCAGGTGGCCCGCATGGTGGGCGACTTGCTGCGATCAGACCGGTTCCCCCGCTGGCTGGTCACGGCGGCTATCGACGCGCTGGTGACGGACGCCTCGGCGACGCTGGCCGGGCTGTCCGGCGGGCAGTTCGACCTGACCCACGAGGACGGGGAGTTCTACGTCATCGACCACGCTGACGCGGACTCGCGCCGGTCGGTGCGCACCCTGTCGGGCGGCGAGACGTTCCAGGCGTCGCTGGCCCTGGCCCTGGCGCTGTCGGCGCAGATGGCGTCGCTGGCCGCGGCGGGCGCGGCGCGGCTGGACTCGATCTTCCTCGACGAGGGGTTCGGCACGCTGGACCCGGAGACCCTGGAGGTGGTGTCGGCCACGCTGGAGACCCTGGCCCACGGCCAGCGGATGGTCGGGGTGGTGACCCACGTGGCCGCGCTGGCCGAGCGGGTGCCGGTCCGGTTCCGGGTCAGCCGCGACGCCCGGACCTCGACCGTCACCCGGGAAGACCTGGGGCCGGAGTGATGCGGTTCAGCGTGGACGGCTGGGATCCGGGCTACGGCACCAGCGAGGAACTGGACGACCTGGACGCGTCCGAGGCCAAGGTCGACGCCAGCGTGGAACTGCCCGAGGGGCAGTGGCGGCCGGTCGATCCCGATCCCGGTCAGCCGGTGCCGGACGCATTGCTGTTCGTGGACGGGGTCCGCCGGATCGAGGCCCGGGTGTGGGTCGATGACCTGTCCGGTTCCGGGCCGCCTGGTTCCGGGCCGCCTGGTTCCGGGCCGCCCGGTTCCGGGCCGCCGGTTCCGGGCCGCCCGGTTCCGACCCGCCCGGTTCCGATCCGGTGGCTGGGTCGCCGGCTGCTTTCCCTCCGGCTGCTGCCTCCTCGACCGGGGCCACGGTGGCGCTGTGCGCGTCGTACGCGGCCGGCGTGGTGTGCTGCTGCGCCGGGCAGGCTCACGTGGTCGAGGTGCAGACCCAGCGCGGCCTGTTCACGTTGGCGTCGCACGCGACCAGCATCAGCACCTGGGCTGGCACCTACGAGCGACACCAGAGCAAGGCCGACCCCCGGCGACCGGCGGAGGTCACGCTGTCGCAGGCGCTGCAGAACGAGCTAGGCCGGGTCGAGATCACGGCCGCGGTCGCGGCCCGGCTCGCCGCCGGGCACGTCGCGGGGGGCGCCGACCTGCTGATCGTGGACGGGCCGCTGCTAGGCCGCGAGCACCTGCCCCGCGCGCTGGGGTACATCAAATCGCACCACGGCATCTACCTGGAGCCGGACCAGAACGCGCTGGTGGCGGCGCTGGCGCCGGGCCAGCGCACGCCGGTGTTCCTGATGGGGACCCGCTGGGAGCGGCATAGCTGGTACCTGCGGCTGCCCGGCCCGGCCGGGGCGCCGTGGGCCGGGATCGTGCGGATCGAGTGCGCGGCCAGCCTGCCCGCCGCCGAGGTGATCAGCCTGGCCGGGCAGAGTCAGGTCGCGCTGCCCCGGTTCGCGTCGGCCGCCTACAAGGATGCCCGCGCGCCGCAGAACCTGTACCCGATCGCTGGCCTGGAGCGCGAACTGCGCCGCCGCCTGGGCGACCCGCGCCTGCTGTACCGGGCACTGCGCCAGGCGGCCCACGCCGGGCCGGGCCTAGCCGAGGGCTAGCGGCGCAGGGCGGCCTGACGGTGTGTCTCGGACCTGGCGGGCGAGAGCCAGAAGGGTGGATCGGTGAATTAATCGAATAAGAAATCGCCTTACTGGCCAGAGTGTCAGACCCTCCCGATACTCTCATCTAGCAGGCTCGCACCGATGGCCGGTGCGAGTGAGCTGGCAGGTCCAGGGAGGAGGTGCCCGGAGTTGGCTGATCAGCACGAGCCTCCTGATGGGCCGGGCGGTCCTGGCCCCGAGCCTGCCTCCCGGCCGCGTCCCGGCTCGGCGGAGGGAGCTGGACTGGCCTGGTCCTTTCAGCTGGACGCCGACGCGATCTTCCAGGCGCTTGGACGGACCGCGCCGCAGTGGGAGGACGTTGACCAGGATGCGGACCTGGCCGATGAGCTGGCCGCCCGCGACTGCCCCGGTGCCCCGCCGCCGACCTGCGTCGCGGGCGCCATCGCGGATGCGCTTCCGGCCGGGCCGGGCCTGGCGGCCTGGCTGTCGGGTCACGACCCGGCCGAGGTGTCTGACCATGACGCGGTGGCGATGGCCGCCGCGTACCGGCAGGTGGCATCCTGGGCGCAGGCCCGTGAGCTGGCCATGGTCGCCCAGATCGCGGCCCGGTCCGCCGCCCGCGACCCGCGCGCCGGGCTAGACGCGGACGGCCGCCCGGCGTGCCTCACCCGTGACGCCGCCGCGCAGGTATCCCTGGAGCTCGTCCTGTCCCGCACCGGCGCGGAGGCGTGGGCCGGGCTGGCCCTCACCCTGGCCTGGCGCCTCCCCGGCACCGCCGCCGCCCTCGCCGACGGCCGCATCGACCTGGTCCGGGCCAAGATCCTCGCCGAGGCCGTCGCCCCGCTGTCCGACGAGGCGGCCGCCGCGGTGGAGGCCTTGGTGCTGCCCCGGGCCGGGGACCAGACCTACGCCCAGCTGCACGCCGCGGTCCGCCGCGCGGTGATCGCCGCCGACCCCGACGGCGCCGAGCAGCGCCGCCAGGCCGCCGAGCGCCGGGCGAAGGTGGCGCTGTACCCGGATCAGGACTGCACCGCCACGCTGACCGGGACCCGGCTGCCCGCCGCCCACGCCGCCGCCGCGATGGCCCGGCTGTCCGCGCTGGCCCAGGCGATGAAGGCCGCCGGCGCGGGCGGCGGCATCGACCTCCTGCGCGCGCAGGCATTCATTGGTCTGTTACTCGGCACGCTGCCCCTGATCCCGCCGCCAGCCGACGGCCCGCCCGACGCCGACCCGGCCGAGGACGACGGCACCCCGCCGCCCGGCCACGATGACGGGCCGTCGGGCAGCGCTGGCGGTTCCGCGGGCAATGACACCGAAGGTCCGCCGCCCGGTGGCTCCAGCCGCTCCCCTGGTACCGGCGGGCGCGGCGGGCCAGCCGGGGAACGCGGCGGA
The DNA here is from genome assembly GCA_963731085.1 of uncultured Actinomycetota bacterium. Classification (GTDB taxonomy): domain Bacteria; phylum Actinomycetota; class Actinomycetes; order Streptosporangiales; family Streptosporangiaceae; genus DASUBV01. Next base: position 71,859 of record CAVSUF010000007.1, on the reverse strand, counting down.
TCCGCGCGCGCGGATCGCGGTGCACCGCCGCCCGGCCGCCACGGCGCAGGCACCCCGCGCCGCGACCACCGCGACCAGCCGCCCGACCCCGACCCCGACCCCGACCCCGACCGCGGCCGCGCGGCGGCTGCCGATAGCCATGACCCGCCGCCCGCCAGCCCCGCTGACCATGACCGGCCGCCAGCCCACGACCCCGACCGCGCGGCGGCTGCCGGCGGGCATGATCCGCCTGCGCCAGCCCGCGACACCATGACCCGCCACCCGCCAGCCCGCGACACCATGACCCGCCGCCAGGTACCGGTGACGGCTGCCCGCCGGGCGGTCACCTGCCCCCGGCCGGGCCGTGGACCGACGCCCCGCCGCTCACCGACGCCGACATGCCCGACGCCGACGACGGCTGGCACGACACCCGCCCGCCCCTCCCGCACGGCTACGCCGACTGGGACCCCGACCACGGCGACCCCGCTCGAGCACGACCACTACGCCGACCCCGGCATCATCCCGCCCTGGCCACCCGCCCCCACCGCCGTCGGACCCCAGCCCACCACCAGCCCCGGCGGCGCCCGCCCCGGCCCGGCCGCTGCCAGACCCGCTGGCAGACCCGCTGGCCCGGGCCAGGCCGGCGCCAGCCCGGACAGCGCCGGTCCAGCCAGCCCCCGCCGGGCCGACCCCGGCCCCGGCAGCGGGGGCGGCCCGCCGCCCGGCGGGCTGCTGGACCTCATCCTCCCCTGGGCCACTCTCACCGGCGCGGCTGACGCCCCCGGAACCCTGGGGCGCATCGGGCCCATCACCGCCGCCCAGGCCCGCCAGCTCGCCCGCATGGGCACCCGCAACCACGCCACCCAGTGGCGCGTCATCCTCACCGACCCCCGACGGCACCGCCATCGCCGTCGCCCGCATCCCCCGCATCCCCCGCCCCGCCCGAGCGACCCGCAGCACCGCCGGGCACCCCACCCCGCGCCAGAACCGCTCCCGCCGAGCCCGCGCCCACCCTCGGCCGCGTCACCGTCATCGTCCCCGCCACCAGCCTTGACCCCGACCCGCCAGACCATGACGACGCGCACCGTGACGGACACCCTGGCGGCGCACACCATGACGAGGCACACCGCAAGAAGCGGGACCGCGACCAGCCCGGCCGTGACAGGCCCGGCCGCGACCAGAATGACCGTGACGTGCCTGGCCGTGACGTGCCTGGCCGTGACGTGCCCGGCCGCGACGTGCCCGGCCGCGACTTGCCGGACCCGGCCGAGCTGGCCGGCATCCGCGCCCGCATCACCGCCGCCGCCCGCCGCGCCGCCGACACCGCCCGCCGCCACGCCGACGCCGACCGGCACGCCCCCGGCGGCTGCGCCCACACCACCGCCAGCCCCGCCTACCGCCCCCCGCCCCGCATCCGCGAACTAGTCATCGCCCGCGACCAGACCTGCCGCAACCCCCGCTGCCGCCAGCCCGCCTGGCGCACCGACCTCGACCACACCCGCCCCTATCACCAGGGCGGCCTCACCTGCCCCTGCAATATTGGCGGTGCATGCCGGGCCGACCACCAGCTCAAGCAGCTACCCGGCTGGACCCTCACCCAGCCCGAGCCGGGCACATTCCAGTGGACCACTCCCGCCGGGCGCACCTACACGGCCCGGCCCGACCAGCACCACGCCGGTTAGGCGGACTGCCAGCTAGCTAGGGGCTGGCGCCTGGGGTCCAGCGGTTCGGCCACGATCGCGTGAATGCGCGGACATCGCCACGGTCACCGAAGCGATCAGCCCCGCCGGACCTCGACTCCCCGGCATTCGGGCTAGCCGCCGGAGCGGCGGCGGGCCACCCAGATCGCGCCCGCCTGGACGACCAGCAGCACGATCATGATGGCGGGCAGGAACACCGGGCCGGGTCCGTGCCCGTTCTTGGTCCCGCCGACCTGAGGTGCCACGATCAGGACGACGAAGATGACCACGGCGATGGCCGGGTGGAGCAGCAGCCCGACCCGCTTGGGCGCGAAGTTGTTGTAGGCCCGCGGCCCGAAGTGAATCGGGACCCGGGCATCCGCCGGCAGGACGGCGAAGCCGTACCACGACACGCACGCCATCGCGGCCAGGACGGCACCACCGATAGCCAGGTCAATTCTCATCACGGCCCCTTCCCGGAACTCCGCATCCGGGACATGTGGCCTGACCCTACATCCCGGAGGCCAGGGCCCTGGTCAACGCCGGGGCAAGCGAAGGTAATGTGCCGGGATGACCGTTCTCGATCACTTTGCCGTGGGCACCACCGAGCTCAGCGACGGCTGGGACCTGTTCGCCGGCGTGCTGGGCGGCACTTGGGCCTACGGCACCGACTCCCCCGGCTTCTGGTGGGGCCAGCTGAAGTTCGCGGCCGGGCCCAAGGTCGAGTTGCTGCGGCCGTCCGGCGGCCCGGACGCGGCGTTCCTGGAGCGATTCCTGGCCGACCGGGGGGCCGGCCCGCATCACTACAACTTCATCACCCCGGACATCACGGCGGCGCTGGCCCGGATCCGGGACCTGGGCATCGAACCGGTCGGGGTCAGGCTGGACAACCCCGGCTGGAAAGAGGCGTTCCTGCATCCCCGAAGCGCCTACGGCATCGTCATCCAGGTGGCCCAGCAGGCCCGCGAGCCGCGCTTTCCCGCCCCGCCGGACCTGCCCGAGGCCGGCCCGGCGGCGGCCTTCGACCTGATCGAGCACCACGTCGGCGACCTGGACGGGGCGGTGGCGCTGTTCCGGGACGGGCTGGAGGGCGAAGTGGCCAGCCGCGACGCCGACGCCGCTGACCTGACCTGGCCGGATGGCAAGCGCATCCGCCTGGTGCGGGCGCCGGCCGGGACCGTGCCGCCCGGCGGCGGCGCGCTGCACCACGTGCGGTTCAGCCGGGCTGAGCCGTTCAGCCCGGCTGAGCAGGACCGGGCCGGGCTGCTGGCCAAGCGCCTGGGCCTGACCGTGGAGCTGGCCGCGTCGTGAAGCTCAGCCGCGTCGTGAAGTCGGCCGCGTCATGGAACTGGCCGCGTCATGGAGCTGGCCGCGTCGTGAAGGCCACGCGTCTTGAAGTCGGATGGCAGTTAGAATAGCTTTCTAGAATAGGCAAGATCGCCTGGTTGAGGCCGCTTCGTCGGAGCGGCTGCGCCGGGTGACCGCCGAGACCACCGCGCCAGTGCCCGGCGCGCCCTGATCGCCGACGCTGAGGGTGGACCGCCGATGCCGCTGGACCCGCAGCTACGCGCGATGCTCGACCAGGCCGCGGCCGCCGCGCCCGCCGGTGCCGCTGTCCGAGCTTCCCGTCGACCTGGTCCGCGCGGGCTACCAGGCCGGCATCGCCGCCGGGCTGGGCGAGGACTACCAGCGCGCGCCCCTGGCCGAGGTCAGCGACCGGGTGATCGCGGGCTCGGTGCCGGTCCGGGTGTACCGGCCGGACACGGGCACCGGGCCAGGCACGGGCACCGCACCGGGCACGGGCACCGGGCCAGGCACGGACGCCGGGCCAGGCACGGACACGGGATCAGGCACGGGCACCGGGCCGGGGCGGCCTGCTGCCGTGGCGTTCGCCCATGCGCGGCGGCTGGGTGATCGGCGACCTGGAGACCCATGACGAGGTCTGCCGCTACCTGAGCCGGGAACTGCCCGCCGTCGTGGTGGCGGTGGACTACCGGCGCGCTCCCGAGCACCCTTACCCGGCGGCCATCGAGGACTACTGGACGGCGGTCCGCTGGCTGGCCGAGAACGCGGGCGCGCTGGGCGCGGACCCCGGCGCGCTGGTGGTGGCGGGCGACAGCGCGGGCGGGAACCTGGCCGCCGCGGCCGCGCTGCGCGCCCGGGACGCGGGCGGGCCGGCCATCGCGGCCCAGGCGCTGGCCTACCCGGTCACGGACGCGACCCGGCAGTCGGCCGCCGACCCGGCCGGGTCCTACGCCCGCTGGGGCGAGGGCTACGGGCTGACCGCGGCCACCATGGCCTGGTTCATCGACTGCTACCTGCCCGACCCGGCCAGCCGGGCGGCGGCGGACAACTCGCCGCTGCTGGTCCCGGACCTGTCGGGGCTGCCGCCGGCCGTGGTGGCCACCGCCGAGTACGACCCGCTGCGCGACGAGGGGGCGGGCTACGCGGCCCGGCTGCGGGACGCGGGCGTCCCGGTCACCTTCCTGCCCGGCGACGGCCTGGTGCATGGGTTCCTGTACCAGGCCCGGCTGGCCCGCGCGGCCGGGCAGGCCCGGCAGGAGTTCACCGCCGCGCTGCGGGCCATCCTGCGCTCGGCCGGCGACCGGGCCAGGCGGGCCGGCCGCGAAGGCCGGGCCGTGACGGCCGCGCCGATCACCGGGTCTGACGCCGAGATCCGGGCCGCGGTGGCCGACGCCGAGCTTCCGCCGCTGCTGGCCGCCCTGGCCCACCTCACCGGCGAGCCGCTTCCCGGCCCGGCTGCGGCCGCCGACGATCAGCCGCGTCGTGCCGCAGGGCGGCTACTCCGACCGCCAGCAGGCCGAGGCCCGCGGCCTGGCCGCCGGGCTGCTGATGGCCATCCGGGACGGCCACGTCCCGGTGCGGCCCGTGGTGGCCGGCCCAGGTGGGGCGGACCGGGGCGCGCTGCGGGATACGGTCCGGTTCCTGGTCGGGGACATGGCTGAGCGATACCTGCCGCTGCTGCTGGACGAGCTGGCCGCCCGGACCGGCGGCGGGGCGCCGGGCTGGCACCTGGACCAGGTCGCGCCGGGCCGCCAGTTCCGCGTGGCGATCATCGGCGCGGGCATGTCCGGGCTGCTGGCGGCCTACCGGCTGGGCCAGGCCGGGATCCCGTACACGATCTTCGAGAAGAACGCCGACGTCGGCGGGACGTGGCTGGAGAACAGCTACCCGGGCTGCCGGGTGGATGTCAGCAACCACTTGTACAGCTACTCGTTCTGGCCGCGGGACGACTGGCCGGGCTACTTCTCGACCGGCGATGTGCTGCTGGACTACTTCCGGGGATTCGCGGACAAGCACGGGATACGCGAGCACATCCGTTTCGGATCAGAAGTCACTGACCTGACGTTCGCTGAGGACACGTGCACCTGGTCGGTCACGGCCGGGCGCCCGGACGGCACGCGGGAGCGGACCACGGCCCAGGCGGTGATCAGCGCCGTGGGTCAGCTCAACCGGCCCCGGCTACCCGAAGATCGCGGGCCGGGACGGCTTCGCCGGGCCGGCCTTCCACTCCGCCCGCTGGGACCACGACGCTGACCTGCGCGGGCAAGCGGGTGGCGGTGATCGGCACCGGGGCCAGCGCGTTCCAGTTCGTGCCGGAGATCGCGGGCGACGCCGATGCGCTCACGGTGTTCCAGCGCACCGCCGCCGTGGCTGGGGCCGACGCCCGACTACCACGACCCGGTGGCCAGCGGCCTGCAGTGGCTGCTCGGCCACCTGCCCGTCTACCCGCAGTGGTACCGGTTCTGGCTGTTCTGCAGCTGGTCGAGGGCGGCCTGCCCAACGTGGCCGTGGACCCGGACTGGCCGGTCAGCGAGCGGTCGGTGTCGGCGCTCAACGAGCAGCTCCGCGCCGACGCTGACCGGCTACCTGGAACCGCCGTACGCGGGCCGGCCGGACCTGCTGACCGCAGCCGTGCCGGACTACCCGCCGGGCGCCAAGCGCATGCTGCGCGACAACGGGGTGTGGTCGGCCGCGCTGAAGCGGGACAACGTCGAGCTGGTCACCGACCCGATCGACCGGATCACGCCCGGCGGGGTCGTCACCGCGGACGGCATCGAGCACCCGGCCGACGTGCATCATCTACGGCACCGGCTTCACGGCCGCCGGAGTTCCTGACCCCGATGACGGTGACCGGCCGGGGCGGCGCGCGAGCTGCACGAGGCGTGGGCCGGCGACGCCCGCGCCTACCTCGGCATGACCGTGCCGGGGTTCCCCAACCTCTTCTGCCTCTACGGCCCGAACACCAACATCGTGGTGAACGGCAGCATCATCTTCTTCTCCGAGTGCGCCGTGCGCTACATCATCGGCTGCATCGAGGCCTGCTGGCCGAGCGCCACCGGGCGGCCGACATCCGGGCCGACGTGCACGACGCGTTCAACGAGAAGGTCGACGCCGGCCAACCACCGCCGTGGCCTGGGGCGTGTCCTCCGTCACCAGCTGGTACAAGAACGCGCACGGGCCGGGTCTCGCAGAACTGGCCCTACACGCTCATGGAGTACTGGGAGCGGACCCGCGCCCCCGACCTGAGCGACTACGAGCTGCTGTGACGAACCGCACCGGACGAGGGAGAGGGAACACGCGCAGATGAGCATTCGCGGCAAAGCGTTCATCGCGGGGATCTACGAGCATCCCCTGCGGGAGATCCCGGACCGGTCCAGCAGCCAGATCCAGGCCGAGGTGGCGGTCGGCGCGCTGGCCGACGCGGGCCTGTCGCTAGCCGACGTGGACGGCTACTTCACCGACTCCGCGCATGGCTTCGGCGGCCTGTCCATGGCCGACTACCTGGGCCTGAAGGTGAAGCACATCGACTCCACCGACACCGGCGGGTCCTCCTACGTGGTCCACGTGGGCCACGCGGCCGAGGCCATCGCGGCGGGCAAGTGCTCAGTGGCGCTCATCACCATGGCCGGCCGCCCGCGGTCGGCCATGCTGCGCGGGCGCGGCGGCGGCGAGCCCACCCCGGACTTCACGTTCGAGGGGGCCTGTGGGGCTGTCCGGCGCGGTCACCGGGTACGCGCTGGCGGCGACCCGGCACATGTACGAGTTCGGCACCACGAGCGCCCAGCTGGCCGAGGTGAAGGTGGCCGCGTCGCTGCACGCGCAGCACAACCCGCACGCGTTCCTGCCCAAGGCGGTGACGGTCGAGGAAGTGCTCGACTCCCCGGTAATCAGCTCGCCGCTGCGCCGGATGGACTGCTGCGTCGTCACCGACGGCGGCGGCGCGATCGTGGTGGTCAGCCCGGAGGTGGCCCGCGGCCTGGAGCGCACCTGCGTCAAGGTGCTGGGCCACGGCGAGGCGGTCAAGCACTCCGACGGCGGCCGGATCGACCTGACCTACACCGGCGCGGTGGTCTCCGGGCCGCGGGCGTTCGAGGAGGCCGGGGTCACCCGGGCCGACATCGACTACGCCTCGATCTACGACTCGTTCACCATCACGGTGATCGAGACGATCGAGGACCTGGGCTTCTGCGAGAAGGGCCAGGGCGGCCGGTTCGTGCTCGACGGGGCGCTGGTCGCGCCGCACGGGCGGCTGCCGTTCAACACCGACGGCGGCGGCCTGTGCAACAACCACCCGACCAACCGGGGCGGCATGACCAAGGTCATCGAGGCGGTCCGCCAGCTTCGCGGCGAGGCCAACCCGCCGGTGCAGGTGCCGAACTGCACCGTCGCGCTGGCCCACGGCACGGGCGGCTCGATCGGGACCCGGCACGCCAGCTCGACGCTGATCATGGGACAGGAGGACGCATGAGCACCGCCGCACTGCCGACCCCGGCGCCGTACCAGTCACCGGACAACAAGGAGTTCTGGGCCGCCACCACCGAGGGCCGGCTGCTGCTCCGCCACTGCGACGACTGCGGCCTCTACATCTGGTACCCGCGGCCGTTCTGCCCGGACTGCGGCAGCCACGCCACGTCCTGGGTGCAGGCGTCCGGCCAGGGCAGCGTCTACACGTTCACCGTGGTGCACCGCAGCGGGCTGCCCGGCTTCCGCGACGCGCTGCCGTACGTGGTGGCCTACGTCGAGCTGGCAGAAGGGCCGCGGGTCATGACCAACGTGGTCGGCTGCGACCCCGCCGACGTCACGGTGGGCATGCCGGTCCGGGTGGTGTTCCACGACACCGGCGAGGGCAGCGCGCTGTTCCGGTTCGAGCCCGCCTAGCCGGCGGCCGCGTCCGCCCGTCCGGCACAATGCCGGTATGGGGAGCGCCGGTATGAGGAGCACTGTCCGGGCCGTGCTGTTTGATCTTGACGACACGCTCCTGGACGGCTTCGCGGCCAGCGAGGCCGGCCTCGACGGGCTGCTGGCCCGCTGCCCGCCGCGCGACCGGGCGGCGGCCCGGCGGGCCTGGGACGCGGCGTTCGACCGGCACTTCCCGCGATTCCTCAGCGGTGAGCTGAGCCACCCCGGCAGCCAGGTCGCGCGGATGCGGTTCTGGGCCGACGAGCTGGCCGTCGCGGTCCCGGCCGGCACCGAGCTGACCTGGTACGGCTACTACCTGGCCGGCGTACCAGGCGGCCTGGACGGCGTTCGCCGACGTGGCGCCCTGCCTGGGCGCGCTGGCCGGGTTCCGGCTCGGCGTGATCACCAACGGGGACGGCACCCAGCAGCGGGCCAAGCTGGCCGCGATCGGGCTGGGTGAGTCGTTCGAGGTGGTCATCGCCTCCGGCGACGCCGGGTTCGCCAAGCCCGACCCGCGCATCTTCCGGCTGGCCGCCAGCCGGCTGGGCCTGGCGCCCGGAGAGTGCCTGCTGATCGGCGACAACCCGGACACCGACATCGCCGGCGCGCTCGGGGCCGGCATGCGGGCGGTGTGGCTCAACCGCACGGCCGCCCCGGCGGCGGTCGACGCCGTGCCGGAGCTCACCACCCTGGCCGGGCTGCCGCCGCTGCTGGCCGCGCTGGCCGCGCTGGCCTGACTCCCGCGCGACCACCGGGCGTCAGCCGACCCACACCGACTTGATGTTGCAGAACTCCCGGATGCCCTGGCTGAACAGCTCGCGGCCGTGCCCGGAGCCCTTCACCCCGCCGAACGGCAGCTGCGGGTAGGAGGTCACGTTGCCGTTGACGAACACCATGCCCGCGTCGAGGTCGCGGACCAGGCGCTCGCGCTCGGCCGGGTCGTTCGTCCAGGCGTTGGCGCCCAGGCCGAACTCGGTGCCGTTGGCCAGGTCCACGGCGGCGTCGAGGTCCGGCACCCGGTACAGGGTGGCGACCGGGCCGAACACCTCCTCGGCGTGCACCCGCATCTCGGGCGTGATCCCGGCCAGCACGGTCGGCGGGTAGTAGAAGCCGGGCTGGTCGGGCGCGGCGCCCCCGCACAGCACCCGCGCGCCCAGGGCCACGGCGTCGGCCACGAGCTTCTCCACGTCGTCGCGCTGCTGCTCCGACGCCAGCGGGCCGACGTCGGTGCCGTCGAGCATCGGGTCGCCCATGGACTTGCCCGCCATCTCGGCCGCGAACAGCCGCTCGAACTCGTCGTAGACGGCGTCGTGGACGATGAACCGCTTGGCCGCGATGCAGGACTGGCCGTTGTTGATGAGGCGGGCCAGCGCCGCTACCCGGGCGGCGGCGGGCAGGTCGGCCGACGGCATGACGATGAACGGGTCGCTGCCGCCCAGCTCCAGCACGACCTTCTTGACCTCGCTGCCGGCGATGGACGCCACCGACCGCCCGGCCGGCCCGGACCCGGTCAGGGTGGCCGCCACGACCCGCTCGTCGCGCAGGATGGCCTCGACCCGGGCCGACCCGACCAGCAGGGTCTGGAACACCCCCGGCGGGAACCCGGCCCGGGCGAACAGGTCCTGCAGGAACAGGGCGGTCTGGGGGACGTTGGAGGCGTGCTTGAGCAGGCCGGCGTTGCCCGCCATCAGCGCGGGCGCGGCGAACCGCATCACCTGCCAGAGCGGGAAGTTCCACGGCATGACCGCCAGCACCGGGCCGAGCGGCTGGTAGGTGACGTAGGCCGCGGTGGCGCCGACGGCGGCGGCGTCGGCGCGCTCGTCGGCCAGGAAGCCGGCCGCGTGCTCGGCGTAGTACCGGCAGGCGGCGGCGCACTTGGCCGTCTCGGCCCGGGCGGCGGCCAGCGTCTTGCCCATCTCGGTGGTCATCATCGCGGCGACCTGCTCCTGCTCGGCATCCAGCAGGTCGGCGGCCCGGCGCAGCCAGGCGGCGCGGTCGGCCGAAGCTGGTCCGGCGGTAGCCCTCGAACGCGGCGGCCGCCGCGGCCAGGCTGCGTTCCACGTCCGCGTCGCTCATCTCGTCGAACGTCTTCAGGGTCTCGCCCGTCGCGGGGTTCACGGTCGCGATCGCCATGGTGTGCCTCCCTCTCGGCCGCCCGGCCGCCGTCGTCCATCATCCGCCCTGCCCGCGGCCGGCCCGGCCGGAACCTCCCCCGCCGCGCATGATTTCGGCCGCCGGGGAACCTGACCGGAACTCCTCCGCTGGAAAGAGGTGCGTGATGGGACTGCTCGACAGGTACCTGCGCCGGGCCGACCGGACCGTGCGGCGGGCGACTCCGCGCGCCGTGCGCCACCCGGGCCGGACGGCGAGGTCCGCGGCCGGGCGGCGGCCGGCCCGGGTGACCCGCCGCCGGGGCTACGGCCGGCGGCATCCGGTGGCGTCGGCGGAGCACCGCTTCGTCCGGGCCATGCGCCTGCTGCTGCGCTGGTAACCGGACCGGCCCTGGCCCGGTAACCGCCTGTCCGTATCTGGGCGCCGGGGCCATCGCGGGGATACCGTCCATACAGGACCAGACAACCCGTGATGGGGCAGGGATGACGACTGCTGCTGACAGTGCCGCTACTGACAGTGCCGCTGCTGACGGTGCCGGGGAGTTCCGCTTCGTCGGCACCGGGACGCCGGGCGAGGGCTTCGCCCGCTACGACCGGATGCGGGCGGACCACGACGTCCTGCGGGTCACCGAGCCGCGCGGGTCGTACTGGATTGTCTTGAAACGAGAGCTGATCCGCGCCTGCATGCAGGACACCGCGACGTTCTCCAGCGCGGCCATCACGCCGCTCACGGCCGACTCGCCGATCAAGCTGATCCCGATCAACCTGGATCCTCCCGAGCACCGGCCGTGGCGGCAGTTGCTGGCCGGCGACTTCTCGCCGCGCCAGACGGCGGCGCTGCGCGGGCGGATGACCGAGCACTGCCGGGACCTGATCGGCCAGCTTGCCGGGCGGGATGAGTGCGAGTTCAAGGCCGACTTCGCGACCCGGTTCCCGACCGTTATCTTCCTGGAACTGCTCGGCCTGCCCGTCGCGGAACTGGACCAGTTCCTGGTCTGGGAGCAGATGATCATGCACGGCCGCCCGGACGAGCGTGACCAGCGCGGCGCGATGATGGCGGTGCTGGGGTACCTGAGCGAGCAGATCGCCGCCCGGCGGGTCTCCGGTCCCACTGGCGAGGACATCCTGAGCCAGGCGCTGGGCTGGGAGATCGATGGCGTCCCGGTGCCTGACGAGGCGCTGGTCAATTGCTGCCTCGTGCTGTTCCTGGGCGGCCTGGACACCGTCACCAACACGCTGGCGTTCAGCTTCCATCACCTGGCCACCCACCCCGGCGACCGGCACCGGGTGGCCGCGATCGCGCGCGACGGCGGGCCGATGACCGGCGTCGTCGAGGAGATGCTGCGCTATTTCTCCATCCCGGCGATCGGCCGGAAGGTGACCCGGGACACCGACCTGGCCGGGCACCGGCTGCGGGCCGGCGAGATGGTGCTGTTCCCGCTCGCGACCGGGAACCGGGACCCGGACTTCCTGCCCGACGGCGGCGACGTTCGCCTGGACCGCCCCGAACCGCCCCCGCACCTGGCCTTCGGGGCCGGCCTGCACCGGTGCCTGGGCTCCCACCTGGCCCGCGAGGAGCTGGCCGTGGCGCTGAGCGAGTGGCACGCGCTGCTGCCGGACTACACGCTCCGGGACGGCGCGACGGTGACCGAGGGCTGGGGGCCGGTGCACGGGCTGAGCGCGGTGCCGCTCACGTTCACGGCGGGCTAGCGCGCGTGCACCGCCGGGCCGGGCCTGGCCGCTGGCCGGTGAGGCGGCGGCCGGGCGGCTAGCTCGGCTAGCTCGGCTGCTCGGCGGCGATGTCGGCCGCCTCGGCGTCGCCGATCCGGTCCAGCATCGCCGCGGCCTGGCGCAGCAGGCCGGCCCGGCGGCGTCGCCGGCGGCCAGGTCGCAGCGGCCCAGGCCGGCCAGCGCCATGGCCTCGTCGCGCGGGCTGCTGATCTGCCGGGCCAGGTCCAGCGCCCGCTGGTGGCAGTCCCGGCCCGGCCGCCGGCGCTGCGGGCCAGGTGCACGGTGCCGGTCCGGTTCAGCGCCTCGGCCTGGCCGCCCTGGTCCTCGAGGTCCCGGTAGATGGCCAGGGCCTGCTCCAGCACGGCGGCCGCGCCGTCGTGGTCCCCGGCCAGCCGCCGGGCGTCGCCCAGGCTGCTCATCGCGCTGGCCTGGCCCAGCCGGTCGCCCAGGTCGCGGTACCGGGACAGCGCCTGGCCCAGCGCCTCGGCCGCGCCGTCATAGTCCCCGGTGAGCTGGCGCAGGTCGCCCAGGCAGGTCAGCGCGTTGGCCTGGCCTAGGTGGCTGCCCAGGTCGCGGTAGATGGCCAGCGCCTCGCCCAGGGCCTCGGCCGCGCCGTCGTAATCCCCGGTGAGCTGGCGCACGTCGCCCAGGCAGGTCAGCGAGTTGGCCTGGCCCAGCCGGTCGCCCAGGTCACCGAAGATCAGCAGGGCCTGTTCCGAGGCCGCCGCGGCGGCGCCGTAGTCCCCGGTGAGCCGCCGCACCTCGGCCAGGATGCCGAGGACGCTGGCCTGGCCCAGCCGGCTGCCCAGGTCACGGTAGATGACCAGGGCCTCGCGCAGGGCACCGGCGGCGGCGGGGTAGTCGGCGGTCATCTGCAGGGCGCTGCCCAGCCGCCACAGGGCGTTGGCCTGGCCCAGCCGGTCGCCCAGGTCGCGGTAGATGGCCAGCGCCTCGGCCAGGATGGCGGCCGGACCGTCGGCCGACCGTCGGCAAGGCCGCCGTCGTAGAGCTGCCGCACGTAGCTCAGCTCGGTCAGCGCGGCGGCCTGGCCGGGACGGCTGCCCAGGTCGCGGTACATCTCCAGGGCCCGGCCAGCGCGGCGGCGGCACCGGGGTAGTCCCCGTCCAGCCGCCGCACGGCGGCCAGGTCGGTCAGCGCCCCGGCCTCCGCGGACCGGTCGCCGGCGCCGCGCGCGGCCTGGATGGCGGCGGCGTGGCGGGCGATGGCCTCGGGCCAGGGACCGTCGCAGCGCAGCAGCTCGGCGGCGGCGGCGGTGAGCGCGGTGAGCCGGGCCGGCAGGCCGCTCCGGGCGGCGTGATCGATGCAGGCCAGCAGGTTGGCCCGCTCGGCCCGCAGCCAGGCCAGGGCCTGGTCGCTGCCGGGCAGGTCGGGGATCTCGGCCGGGGGCACGGCGACGGGCGGGACCGGGGTGGCCCGGTCCCGGCGGGGCAGCAGGTCCTGCGCCCGGGCGGCGACGTGCTGGTAGTAGTCCAGCAGCCGCCCGGTCGCCGCCGCCCGCCCGGCCGCCGGCGGGCGGCAGGGCCGCCCGGCCGCGTACCGGCGGATCAGGTCATGCATCCCGTACCGGCGATACCCGGTCTCGGCCAGCAGCCCCTCGCCGTGCAGCCCGTCCAGCAGGCGGGCCGCGCCGGCCGCCGGGATCCCCGCCAGCGCGGCGGCGGCCCAGGCATCGACGGTGGTGCCGGGGTGCAGGCCGAGCAGGCCCAGCAGGTCCCGCTGGCCCGGATCCAGGTGCTGCCAGGACACCTCGAACGCGGCCGCGACGCTGTCGTGCTCGGCGGCCAGGGTCAGCATGCTGGCCCGGGTCTCGGCGGCCAGGTCGGCCAGCGACCAGGACCGGTGCCGGTTGTAGACGCGGGCCAGCAGGCTGATGGCCAGCGGCAGGAACCCGGCCATGGCCGCCAGCCCGGCCACCGCGCCAGCCGGCTCAGCCGCCGCGCGTGGCGCCAGCCGCACGAACATCTCGGCCGCCTGCTCCGGCGGCAGGACCTCGACCAGCACCGGGACCACCAGGCCGGGCAGGTCAGCCAGGTGGCGACGGCTGGTGACCAGGACCAGGCAGTCCGGCCCGCCCGGCAGCAGCGGGGCGACCTGGGGGCTGCCGGCCGCGTTGTCCAGCACCAGCAGCGCCCGCTGCCCGGCCATCCGGTCCCGCCACATCGCCGCCCGGCCGTCGGTGTCGCCGGGCAGCGCCCGGGGGTCGGCGCCCACCGCGACCAGCAGCCCGGCCAGCGCGTCCCCGGCGGACAGCGGCTCCTGGCCGGGCGTGTGGCCGTGCAGGCTGATGAACAGCTGGCGATCCGGGAACCGGTCGGCCAGCAGGTGGGCGGCCCGGACCGCCAGGGTGGTCTTGCCCACGCCGGGCATCCCGCCGATGGCCCGGATGGCGACCACCCCGCCGCCTGCGGCGGCCTCGGTCACCGCGGACGTGATGCTCCGCAGCTCACCGTCCCGGCCGGTGAACGCGGCGGTGTCCGGCGGCAGCGCGAACCGCACGGCCGTGGCGGGCGGCGCGGCCGGGGCGGCCGGGCCGCTGCCGCCCGCCCGGATCTGCGCGCGCACCGCCCGCAGGTCCGGCCCGGGCTCGGCCCCCAGCTCATCGCGGAGGATGCGCCGGGCGTCGGCGTAGGCGGCCAGCGCGGCGCCCGGCCGCCCGGCCCGGGCCAGCGCGGTCATCAGCAGCCCGTGCAGCCGCTCGCGCAGCGGCTGGTCGGCGACCAGCCCGCGCAGCTCGCCGATCACGTCGGCCGCCCGGCCCGCATGCAGGTCGGCCTCGATCCGGGCCTCCAGGGCCTGCCAGCGCAACTCGGCCAGGCGCGGGGCCTCCCGGGCGGCCAGCGCGGCCGAGTCCAGCCCGGCCATCGGCTCGCCCCGCCACTGGGCCAGCCCGTCCCGCAGCACGCCGGCCGCCTCGGCCATGACCCGGCCCGGGCGGCGGCCCGGCCCGCGGCCAGCGCGGCCTCGAACCGGTCCACGTCCAGCTCGCCGGGCCGGACATCGATGCGGTACCCGCCAGGCTCGGTCACGATCAGCGCCGGCCGGGCCCGAGCGCCTGGCGCAGCCGCTTCACGCAGTTCTGCAGGCTGGCCCGCGCCGATGACGGCGGCGCCGGCCCCCACAGCGCGTCGATCAGCTCATCCGGACTGGCCAGCTGCCCGGACCGGAGCAGCAGGACGGCCAGCACCACCTGCTGCCGCCCGGCGGCCAGCGGGACCGCCGCCCCGGCCCGGCGGACGACCAGCGGCCCGAGCAGGAGGTACTCCATCTCGCCTGGCATGGCACCTCCCGCCGCCGCCCGGCAGCACCTGGTGGCAGGAGCTGCCCGGCTTGACATTATGCGCCGGGACCAGGACAACTCGCAGGTTGCATCATGAACCCGGCCGGACCGCCGCCGCCATGGCCAGCATCGGCGGCACGAGCAGGACCGTCAGCGCGGCGGCGCCCGAGCGTGACCAGGTGGCCGCGATGGCCACCCCGGTCAGCCCGGCGGCCTGGGCCAGGAACGGGCCGCCCAGCGCGCCGAGCAGGCTGGCGGCCGACTGGACGGTCAGGAACACGGCGCTGACCCGGCCCAGCACCGCGTTGGCGATGACCCGCTGCATCGTGGTCGAGGACACCACCAGGGACATGGAGCCGAACACCCCGATGGCCACCGCCGCGGCACCGCCGCGGCCAGCGACGAGGAGGTGAACAGGGCGAAGAACGCGGCCGCGGTGGCGGCCAGGGCGCCGGCCAGCAGGGCCGGGGCTGGACCCGGTCCAGCAGCAGCCGGGTGAGGGGGGCGCCGATCAGGTAGCCGATGCCCAGGCCGGACAGCAGGAGCCCGGTGCGCTCGGCGCCGCCCAGGCGCCGCACCCCGAAGGCGATGAGGACCGCGCTGAGCGCGGCGTTGGCGGCCAGGAACATGGCCAGGACGGGCAGCAGCGCCCGCGCGACCGGCTGCCCGCGCAGCGCCCGCAGCCCCTCGGCCAGGTCGCGGCCCGCGCCCCGCACGGCGGTATCGGGTCGATCCGTCCGGGCGGTCCGGTACATGGCACCGCGCGCACAGGACATAGCTGAGCGCATCCGTGCCGATCAGCCACCGGGGACCGAGCAGCACCAGCAGGATCGCGCCCAGCGGGCCGCCGATCAGGCGCACCGCGCCGCCGCTGAGCGAGGTCAGCGAGTTGGCCGCGCTGAGCAGCGGCCCGGTGCCGACGACGGCGGGCACGCGGGCCAGCAGGGCCGGGCCGTACAAGACGATGCCGGTGTTCTCCCCGACCAGGGCCAGGTACAGCACCCAGTACCGGCCCGGGGCCAGCCCGGCCAGCATCGCCGCCACGGAGGCGGCGCACACCAGGCTGGCGGCGATCATCAGGCGGCGCCGGTCCAGTCGGTCGCTGAACACCCCGGCGATCGGGCCGAGCAGCACCAGCGGCACGTACTCCGCCGCGGCCGCCAGCCCGGTGTCCCGCAGCGACCCGGTGACCTGGAGGATGTGCGCGGGGATGGCGATGGTGAGCAGCCACGTCCCCAGGTTGCTGATCACGCCGCCGGCCCACAGCAGCCGGAAGTCCCGGACCCGGAGCGCCTGGAGCATGAGGGACCACCCGTTCAGCCGATTATTCTGAGAGAATAACTGAACGAGTTCGTTATCTGTCAAGACGGACCGGCGCGCCCCTACCCGGCGGGCAGCGCGCGCAGGTAGCGGGCAGTGACCCGGTCCTGGACGGCCCGGCCCAGCGGGCCGCCGAGCCGGGCCAGCCAGGTGGCGGGGCGGGAGAACGCGGTGATGGTGAAGGTGACTGAGTCGTCGTCATGCTGCTCGACGATGAACGCCTCCTCGCCGGACTCGGGATGGCCGGGCAGCGTGCCGTAGGCGAAGCCCCGCCGCCGGGGCTCATCCACCGTCGTACACCACCCGGCACGGGGCGGGGAGTCGGACCGGGCCGACCCCGAGGCCGACGACCACCACTGCTCCCGCCGTGACCGCCGGGGCCGAGACCGCCACGGCCAGCCCGGCCCGGACCTGAACCTGCCAGCTCAGCACCGCCGCGCCCGCGTCGGCGAACACCCCGGCGCCGTGGCCGATGACGACCCGCCGGGCCAGGTGGTGGTACCCGGCCGGCAGGGGCCGGCCGTGGCGCCGGCCTCGGGGTAGGTCAGCGCGGCGCTGGCCAGCCGGTCACGCGTCGCGGCCGGCAGCATGGTGAGCCCCATCCGAGCGATTGTGCCGGATCGCGCCCGGCCGCGATTACCTGGCCAGGCGCTCTTAAGCGTCAGTCCGCACGGGCCGACGTGCGCGCTGACACCGCGGACGCAGGCTCGGCGTCTTCGTCTTCCTGCGCCCCCCTGCTGAAGTGAGACCACACCAGGGATCCCAGCAGCAGCACGGACGACGCTATCGTCACGAGGCCGACGTGGATTCGACCATGCCCAAGCATGCCCGGAAGACCAACCATCCATCCGCCGACTGCCACGAATATCAGCAAGTAGGGAGCCGTTATAATGGCACTCCGCTGGGCCGACGCCAGGCACTTTCGCAACGGGTGAGTCGCGGAGCCGATCCACGAGGCAGTAACGAGCGCGAGCCCTGCCACAGCGAGGACAGCGAAAAGCAGCAGAGCAGTAAGCGAGCCTGTCAGCAGATAGCGCTCGGTCTCCTGAGCAGCAGCAAGCATCGCCACGGCGGCGCCGACCAGCGCCCCAATGGGGAGAGCAGCAACAATGACCGCGTAGAGCAGGAACGTCAGGATCAGCCCGACGGCCGTCAGGCACACCCACAGTGCGCGAGCGACACCCGCGATCAGGCAACGAGCCGCCACCACGATGACCCTGATGACGAAATTCAGGCAGAAAATGAAGGCGTTCGCCAGCAGGCGGGCCGCAGTGAAGAGAATGTTCACGGTCCCGCGAGCTGCTGCGCACGCCACTATGCGCAGGCTCTCAGCCAGTCGGAGCAGCGCCCGCCAGGCGACATCACCTATTCTGTCGACTATTGTGCGGGCTCGGCGGCGGGGTATCACGCTACGGCTCACCCGCCACCGGACAGGCGCCTGCCCACCCCACCGCGGGATCTCAGGAGCGGCCCGCGAGACGTGGACCGCCCAGTGAGCGATTCCGGCGAGAAGAGCCACCAGCAGACCGCAGCCGAGCGAGGCGGCACCCAAGATTTCTGATGCCCTGAGCAGGTCGGCTCGGGCGGCCAGGAGACTTCCGGGGAGAGCCAGTAAGCATGTGGCGATCAGGCCGCCGGTCCCGGACAGGGTGAATAAGGTCACCACGAAGGCCAGAACTCGACGCGGCCTGGCTTCGTCGGGCTTCCCGTCCTCGTCCAGCGCGCCGTCAACCGCGAGTACCGCGACGTGGAGCCCGAGAGCACACGCCCCGGCGATCAGAAGGATCGTGACGATGAGCGCGTGCGCCTGCGAGGCAACGCGATCGTAAGTGAACGCAACCGTGCACGCGGCGGCCCATATCAGCGCCGTCATACGGGATGCCCGGGGGAACAGGCGTAGCGGAAGCACGGCCGCCGCTAGCCCGATCATCGCGTAGATCAGGAAGAGCGGTAGCCATGACCTGGCCTCAGCAGCCAGCGCGAACCCTCCGTAGATTAGTCCGGCGGTCAGGATCACTACTGTCGCGCGCGACCCGATTCCCCAGTCATGCACAAAAGGAATGAAACGGTCGTGACTCCCGCAATAAATATCCGTCGGCTCCGTCTGCGACCAGACACAGTGGTCTTGCTGGCATATTTCGACCCGCCGGGGAGTTTCCGGCCAACCGAATCCCGCAAAGAGGTCGCGCTCAGGTTCTCCGTGACGCGGAGGTCGTCCGCCTCCTTGGTTCCCGTTCATGATCCATCCCCCCACCCCCGCTAACATCGGGCATTATCTGCCCTTGCGTGATTTAGACGCATGACATTGCCCGCAGGTGCACAGGGTTAGCGAGACACATGACATGATCCCGTGATCATGAAATGTCATATCACCCGTTTAAACGTGAATTGTTTCCTTCATGAGCGGCCACCACGCCCATCCCGGGCCTGATCGGCCCGCTGGCGCCTGCAGGTGCCGGACGGTGATCCAGGGCCCGACAGCACGCGGCCCGCGAGCCCGTCAAGGGGCGGCTCACGGGTCACATACCTGAACTTGGCTCAGAAAACGGGGATGCATGTCTGCACATCAGCGGCATCTTCTGGAGATTTCTCTTGATCATTACCCATATCATCCAGTAAAACTGAGGAAGTCTCAGGTTTGTTCGGGAGGGGAGGCGCGGTGCCGGGTCTGGCCATCGGCGACTGGGTGACGCTGCACGCGCGGTATCAGCCGCGGGCGGAGTGCATGGTGCGCCCCGACGGCTCGTCGCTGACCTACGCCGAGGCCGACCGCCAGGTGACCCGGCTGGCCTGGGCGCTGCGCGCGGCCGGGCTAGGCCCGGCGACCGGATCGGGGTGCTGGCCACCGACTCGCCGGAGTACCTGTGCGTGCTGCTGGCATCGATGAAGCTGGGCACCACGTTCGTGGCCATCAACTTCCGGCTGTCCCCGCCGGAGATCGCCAACCTGCTCGAGTCGGCCGAGGTCAGCGCCCTGTTCCTAGGTGGCCGCTATGCGGAGGCGGCGGCGCCGGCCAGGGCCGCGCTGGGTGCCCGGCTGCGGCTGACGGCCTGGCTGGACGGCGGCGACGGCACGGGCACCAGCTACGCCGGCCTGATCGCGTCGGCCCCGCGGGAGGCCGAGATGGTGTCGGCCGCGGCCGAGGAGGACATCCTCAGCCTGGCCCTGACCAGCGGCACCACCGGCGTGCCCAAGGGCGTCCTGCAGTCCCAGCGGATGATCCGGGCGCTGGTCCAGTCGGGCGCGCTGGAACTCGGGCTGCAGCCCGAGGACCTGATCTACTCCGGCGCCCCGCTGTTCCACATCTCCGGCTTCGGGCACTTCCTGTACGGGCTCAGCCGGGGCTGCGCGTCGCTGATCCTGCCCCAGTTCGACGCGGCCACCGTGCTGCGCTGGATGCAGGGCGGCCGGCTGCGGCACTGCATGCTGATCCCGAGCATGATCCTGTCCGTCCTGGGCCTGCCCGGCCTCACCGGGGCGGGCGTGTCCTACGACGGGCTGCGCTCGATCATGTACGGCGGGGCGCCGATACCGCCGTCGGTCATCGCCGCGATGGCGGCCACGTTCGGCTGCGACTTGTACAACGGGTTCGGCGCGGGCACCGAGGCGGGCGGCCAGGCCATGTTCCGGCCCGCTGATCACCGCCGGGCACTGGCGGGCGAGGAGCACCTGCTCGGCTCGATCGGCAGGCCGATCTACGGGTGCGACGTGAAGCTGTGCGACGCCGACGGCGCGGAGGTCCCCGACGGCGAGGTCGGCGAGATCTACAGCCGCAGCGAGTCGGTGATGAGCGGCTACCTGAACCAGCCCGGCCTGACCGCCCGGTCGCTGCGCGATGGCTGGTTCCACGCGGGCGACCTGGCCTGGCGGGACAAGGACGGCTACCTGTTCCTGGCCGGCCGGGCCGACGACATGATCATCCGCGGCGGGGAGAACGTCTACCCGGTCGAGATCGAGGACGTCATCTCCGGGCACCCGGCGGTGCTGGAGGCGGCGGTGGTGGGCGAGCCGGACCCGTACTGGGGCGAGGTGGTCGACGTGGTGATACGCACTGTCCCCGGCGCCGCCGTTTCCCTTGATGAGCTGCGTGAGCACTGCCGGGGCAAGCTGGCGGGCTACAAGATCCCGCAGCGCCTCATCGTCACCGCCGACCTGCCCCGCAACCCGACGGGCAAGGTCCGCAAGGGCGAGCTTCGCCGGGCCATCGTCACCGGGGAACTGGCGTGAGCGCGGCGGCGGAGACGAGCCTGGCGGCCGAGGCGCGGGCGTTCTTCGCCGCGCGGGCGCCGCGCCGCGCCCCGGCGCTGCGGGGCTGGGGCCAGGGCAGCGACGACGTGCTCGGCGTGGCGCTGAGCAAGGCCGAGGAGGAGGCGGCCGAGGTGGCCCGCGCCCGGGCCTGGCAGGCTGACCTGTTCGACGCCGGCCTGGCCTGGGTCGACGGGCCGGCCGAGTACGGCGGCCGGGGGCTGAGCGAGGCGGACGCCCGGCTGGTCCGCGACATCGCCGCCGAGTACGCGGTGCCGAACACCTCGTGCTTCATGGTCAGCCACGACATCGTCGGCCCGACCATCCTGGCCCACGGCACCGAGGCCCAGCAGCAGCGCTGGCTGCCCGCGCTGTGGCGCGGCGACGTGATCGCCTGCCAGCTGTTCTCCGAGCCCGAGGCCGGGTCGGACCTGGCCAGCCTGCGCACCACGGCGGCCCGCGACGGCGACGAGTGGGTGGTCACCGGGCAGAAGGTGTGGTCCTCGGGCGCGCACTACAGCGGCGTCGGGGAACTGCTGGCCCGGACCGGGCCGCCCGGCCAGCGGCACCGCTCGATCACCGCGTTCCTGATCGACATGAGCGCCCCCGGCGTGGACGTCCGGCCGCTGCGCCAGATCACTGGCAGCGAGCACTTCAACGAGGTGTTCCTGGACGGGGTGCGGATCCCGGACAGCGCCCGGCTCGGGCCGGTGGACGGCGGCTGGGCGGTGGCCCGGACCACGCTG
This sequence comes from uncultured Actinomycetota bacterium, assembly GCA_963731085.1. Classification (GTDB taxonomy): domain Bacteria; phylum Actinomycetota; class Actinomycetes; order Streptosporangiales; family Streptosporangiaceae; genus DASUBV01. The sequence goes on along the minus strand of CAVSUF010000007.1, from coordinate 50,546 downwards.
GGCGGCGAGCGGTCGCTGATGGCCGACGAGCACAACGGCATCCTCGATGACCCGGTCCGGCGGCTGTTCGCGCTGGCCAGGGCGACCGGCGCGGACGCCGACCCGGCCGTGCTGGAGCAGCTCGGCGAGGCGTGGCTGCGCGATGCGGTGCTGCACGCCACCGGGGACCGGCTGCGGGCCCAGGCCGGGGCGCCGCCGGGCTCGGTGGTCAAGCTGCTGATGACCGAGAACATGGAGTTCTACATCAGCGTGGCCAGCCGGCTGCTCGGCTACGCCATGATCGCCGACACCGGCGCGTGGGGCACCTTCGCCTGGTCCCGCCTGCTGCTCGGCGCCCCGGCCCACCGCATCGCGGGCGGCACTGACGAGATCCAGAAGAACATCATCGCCGAGCGCGTCCTGGGCCTGCCCCGGGAGCCCCGGCCGGCCCCCGACGCCCCGAGATAGCGAGATAAGGAACCCGCATGCTCACCGGCCAGCAGTACCTGGAATCCCTCCGCGACGGCAGGAAGATGTACGTCAACGGCGAGCGGGTGGCGGACGTCACCGCCCACCCGCTGCTGCGCGGCGGCGCGCTATGGGCGGCCCGGGGCTATGACCGGTTCTACGACCCGGCGCCGGGCGCCCACGGCCCGTACTTCTTCATCCCCACCTCGGTGGAGGACCTGCGCGGCCAGCAGTACCGGCAGATGCACTGGGACTTCCCCACCATCTCGACGGCCAACGGCCTGCTCATGGTGCTGACCGCGGCCAGCCGGATGCGCGAGCAGTACCCGCAGTACGCCGAGCGGGCCGAGGCCTACTTCGCGCAGAGCCGGGACCGCGACATCCGCGGCGTGGTCACCATCACCGACGCCAAGGGCAACCGGGCGCTGCCGCCGGGCAAGCAGGACGACCCCGACATGTACGTGCGGATCGTGGAGCGGCAGGCCGGCGGCATCGTCATCCGGGGCGCCAAGCTGCACATCAGCTCGGCCGCCATCTCGCACGAGCTGATCGTCATGCCGACCAAGGCGATGAAGCCCGGCGAGGAGGACTACGCGGTGGCCTGCGCGGTGCCGGTGAACGCGCCGGGCGATCACGGTCATCAACGCCACGTTCGCGCCGCGGCCCGACTTCGACCCGGCGTTCTACCCCTACAGCAGCCGCTTCCCGATGAGCGAGGGCCTGGTGGTGTTCGACGACGTGTTCGTCCCCGACGAGCGGGTGTTCCTGGCCGGCGAAGTGGAGCACTCGGCCACGTTCGCGCACTCCCTGGGCCTGTGGGAGCGGCTGGGCAGCGTCGGCCACTACGCCGAGATGGCCGACACGCTGACCGGCCTGGCCCAGCTCATCGCCGAGGCCAACGGGCTGGCGCGGGTCCCGCACATCAAGGACAAGATCGCCGGGCTGATCACCTACGCCACGCTGATCCGGGCCGGGCTGGAGGCGGCCATCGAGAACGCCACGTTCACCCCCGAGGGCTGGGCCTCCCCCGACGAGCTGTACACCAACGCGGCCAAGTTCTACGCGGCCGAGAACTTCAGCCCGATGGTGCGCAGCCTGCACGACATCGCGGGCGGGTCGGTGCTGACCGCGCCCAGCATGCGCGACCTGGAGAACCCGGAGACCGGCGACTTCGTGGCCAAGTACCTGCGGACCATGGACGGCGTTGACGCCGAGTACCGGATGCGGCTGTTCCACGCCATCCGCGACTACACCGCCGACGCCTACGGCGGCTGGCAGCACGTGACCATGCTGCAGGCCGGCGGCGGCCTGTACGCGCAGAAAGTGGTCGTGGCCAAGCACTACGACATGGACCGGGCCAAGGCCCTGGCCCTGGACGCGGCCGGGCTGAACCCGGACCGGACCAGCGCGCTATGACCGCCCCCCTGACGGCTGGCCTGCCGGCGCTGCTGGCCGGCCCGGCCCTCACCCCGGAGCAGGCCGCGGTGTTCGAGGCCCTGGGCACCGCCCGGGCCATGCGCTACCTGCGGCCCGACCCGGTCTCCGCCGAGCACGTGGAGGCGCTGGTGTGGGCGGGCAGCCGGGCGTCCAGCGCCGACAACAGCCAGCCGTGGCAGTTCATCGCGGTGACCAGCCCGGAGCAGCGGCGGGCCATCGCCGACGCGGTGGCCCCGCTGCGCGAGATGACCGCCGGGCTGCCCGGCCCGGCCGACGCGGCCGGGCGGCGGACCCGGGCCTGGCGCGGCCCACCTGATCGACCACCTGGCCGACGTGCCGCTGCTGCTGTTCGTGTGCGGGGCCAGCGACTACCCGCCGGGCCAGCCGCAGGAGCGCTACCTGTGGTCGGCGGTGTTCGCCGCCGCCCAGAACGTGGTCGTCGCGGCCCGCGCGCTGGGCCTGGGCGCGGTGTTCAGCATGCTGCACGTGGCCGCCCCGGTCCGGGTCCGGGAGATCCTCGGCGTCCCGGCCGGGGTGCGGATCGCGGTGCTGCTGGCCATCGGCTGGCCCGCCCGCCCGTTCGGCCCGGTCACCCGCAAGCCGGTCGGAGAGGTGCTCCGCTATGACCACTGGTGAGCAGGCCCGGCTCGGCGCCGACCCGGCCGAGCGGCTGCGGCGGCACATCGAGGCGGTGCGCCAGGCCGTCCGGCGGGAGAACGGCGAGGAGAAGGAACTCGGCCCCAAGGCCGAGCGGACCCGTGCCCGGCTGCTGGAGGCGGCCCGCGAGGTGTTCGCCGAGCGGGACTACTTCGCGACCAGCGCGGCCGACATCGCCGAGCGGGCCGGCGTCAGCCTGGGCACGTTCTACCAGTACTTCACCGACCTCAACGGCATCGTCACGGTGCTGGCCGGCGAGCAGGTCATCGAGATGCTCAGCCAGCACGTGAACGAGTGGGACCCGCGCACCGGGCGGCTGGGCCTGCGCCGGGTGCTGCTGGTGTTCCTGCGCGGCTACTTCGCCAACGTCGCCTTCTACCGGCTGTGGGAGCAGGTCACCGCGGTCGACCCGCGCATCGCCGAGATCCGCCGCCGGTTCTGGGCGGCGTACAAGCACGAGATCGAGAAGAGCCTGGAGGCGGGCATGGCGGCCGGGACGGTGCGCACCGACATCCCGGCCGGCGAGACCGCCCGGGCGCTCACCCACATGATCGAGCGCTACTGCTACGACGCAGCCATCTTCGACCCGCCCCCGGCGGGCGCCTCGGCCGAGGACGCGGCGGACCTCCTGACCACCTTGTGGGCCGATGCCATCGGGCTGGCTGAGCCGTCGGCCCGCTGGCAGGACAGCCGCCCGCCCGCCCCGCCGGACCTCCCAGCCGCCCCCCAGACGGGCCTCAGCCGGACCCCGCGTAACGACCACCCCCGCAGCAACGCAAAGGAGCGAACATGCGCGTTACCCTCAAGGCCGCGCCGGCCGGCCAGCAAGATCCCGGCGTTGGGCCATCGCCGTCCCCGCGATCGCGCTCGCCATCCTGGCGGCGGGCTGCGGCAGCAGCGGCGGCGGCGGGTCCGGGTCCGGCTCGTCCGCGACGCCCGCCGCCGGGTCGGCAGCCAAGATCGCGGCGGCCAGGGCCGCGCTGGCCAAGATCGCGCGGACGTCGGTCCCGATGGCCCAGCCCTCCGGCCCGGTCACGCCCGGCACGCACAAGGTGGCGGTGATCGCGGTCGGCCTGGGCACCCCCGGCGCCTCCAACACCGCGGTCTACGTGCAGAACGCGATCAAGCTGGCGGGCTGGACCGCGCCGCCCACCTATGACGGCAAGTTCCTCCCGGCCACCGCTTCGGGCTACATCGAGACCGCGGTGAACGCCGGCGATCAGGCGATCATCCTCGTCTCCGTCACGCCGTCCACCGTCAGCAGTGCCCTCCAGGTGGCGGCCAGCAAGAAGATCCCGGTCATCTGCATCCTGTGCGGCCCGGCGTCCACGTTCAGCCAGTTCCCCGGCGTGGTCGGGGTCGAGCCGTCGCCCCAGAACGTCGGCGCGGCGCAGGCCGAGTACGTGATCGCCAAGTCCGGCGGCACGGCCAGGACGTGGGTGTACGAGGACGCCGAGTTCCCGTTCACCCAGGTGCAGAACGAGACCGCGCTGTCGGTGCTGAAGTCGCAGTGCCCGGGCTGCCAGACCCACGTGGTGCAGATGAAGGCCGGCGATGAGCAGGTGCCCGGCATCCCGGTGCTGTCCGGCGTGCTCAGCTCCCAGCCCAAGGGGACGATCAACTACATCATCGCGCCGTACGACAACGCGGCGGCCCAGTTCTCGACACTGCTCCAGCAGCGGGGCCGGACCGAGATCGGCGTGATCGGCTACGCGGCGCTGCCGGTGTTCTTCGACCAGATCCAGGCCGGGACGCCGCCCGGCGCCCAGGCCACGGTGAGCATCCCGCTGGAGTACATGGGCTACATCGCCGTGGACGAGGCAGCCCGGCTGCTGGCCGGCCAGCAGCCGTGGGACGCCAGCAACCTGGCCGTCTCGCTGGTGACCCGGGACAACTACCGGCAGTACTCGGCGTCCGCGCCGTGGGTCAGCCCCGGCTTCAGCGTGCCGTCCTACTTCGCCAAGCTGTGGGGAAAGGGCTGAGCCGCCGATGACCGCGCAGCGCCCGGGAGACAGCCCGGCCGGCCCGGCAGCGGTCCCCCGCTGCTGGCGCTGGACCGGGTCACCAAGTCCTTCGACGCCACCCGGGCGCTGCGCGGCGTCAGCCTGGAGATCGAGGCCGGCGAGTTCGTCGGGCTGGTCGGCCCGAACGGCGCCGGCAAGTCCACCCTGATCAAGATCCTGGACGGGATCTACCCGCCCGACTCCGGGTCGATCCGGCTGAACGGGGCCGCGCTGGCGGCCGGCCACGGGCACCTGAGCGGCATCGGCGTGGTGCACCAGGACCTGGCCCTGGTCGGCACGCTGACGGTGGCCGAGAACCTGCTGCTGGGCCAGCCGCCGCTGCGCTCGGCGGTGCCGCTGCTGCTCAGCGCCCGCCGGGAGCGGGAGTTCTGCGAGCGGGCGCTGCGCGCCGTGGGCCTGCCCGCGGGCCTGGCCGGGCGGGCACTGGCCCGGCTGACGCTGGGCGAGCAGACCCTGGTCGCCATCGCCCGGGTGCTGGCCCGGGGCGCCTCGCTGATCGTCTGCGACGAGGCCACCAGCGCCCTGTCCCCGCGCGAGTCCCAGTGGCTGATCGCCACGCTGCGCGAGCGCCGCCTGGGCGGCGCGGCCGTGCTCATGGTCAGCCACAAGCTGACCGAGGTGCTGGAGGCGGCCGACCGGTGCCTGGTGCTGGTCGACGGCACGATCCGGGCCGACGTCGCCGCCGGGCACACCGACCTGGCCGCGCTGACGGAGCTGATGGCGCCTGTCCCGGGCGGGACCGCCGGCCAGCCCGCCGCTGACCGGCCGCCTGCGGCCAGAGCCCCGGTTACCGCCGGGCCAGCCGCCACGGGCGGGCCGGCGCTGGCTCTGCGGGAGGCCCGCACCGAGCGGGCCGGGCCGTTCACCCTGGAGGTGCGGCCGGGCGAGATCGTCGGCATCACCGGGCTGGTCGGCTCCGGGCTGTATGACCTGGCCATGCTGGCCAGCGGCCAGGTCCCGCCGGTGTCGGGGACCGTCACCCTGGCGCCCGGCGGCCGGGCCGGGCTGCTGCCGCCGGACCGGGCCGCGCAGGCCAGCTTCGTCGGCGAGTCGGTGGCCTGGAACCTCACCATCGGGGCGCTGGACCGGTGGCGCCGGGCCGGCCTGCTCAACCTGGGCCTGCTGAACCTGGCTGGCGAGGCCCGCGAGGCCCGGCAGGTGATCGCCGACCTGGGCGTGCGCCCGGCCAGCCCGACGGCGCGGCTGGCCGCCCTGTCCGGCGGCAACCAGCAGAAGGTGATGCTGGGCCGGATGCTGCTGCGGTCGGCCACCTGCCTGGTGCTGTGCGAGCCGACCCGGGGCGTGGACATCCGGGCTCGCCGGGAGATCTACCGGCTCATCGCCGCGATGGCCGGCGGGGCCATCGCGGTGCTCATCGTCTCATCCGACACCGAGGACCTGCTGGCGCTGGCCGACCGGGTCGGCGTCGTCACCGACGGCGCGTGCACCGGGACCTGGCCAGCCGACCAGCTCAGCACGAGCCAGATAGCGAGCCTGGTATGACCTCCCCGGACCTGACTCCCGCGGACGTGACTCCGGCGGACGTGACTGGCGTGCCGTCCGGCGAGAGCCCGGATTCCGTCGCGGCGGCCCCGCCGGCGGGACTGCGCCGGCTGCTGAGCCCCGACCTGATCGCCGCCGTGGCCACGCCGGCCGGCTTCGGAGTCATCCTGCTGGCGGTGTTCGGCCCGTGGGAGGGGACCACGTTCCTGAGCACCAGCAACCGGGTGTTCGACGTGTACCAGAACGTCCCGCCGCTGCTGCTGGCCCTGGGCATCGTGGTGGCGCTGGCCGCGGGCCAGTTCGACCTGTCGGCCGGCTCGATGGCCACCCTGGGCGTGTTCCTGACCGTGGGCCTGACCGCCCAGCACGGCCTGCCGCTGGCCGCCGTGATCCCGCTGGTGCTGGCCGTCGGCGTGGTCGGCGGGCTGCTCAACGGCCTGCTGGTGGTCGGCCTGCGGATCAACGCGTTCATCGCCACGCTGGGCACCGGGGCGGCGTTCACCGGGATCTCCGAGCTGTACTCGGGCGGCCAGACGATCAGCCTGACCAGCAATCCGGCGGCAGCCCGGGCGGCGCGCTGGTTCGCCGGCCCGGCCGGGTTCGGCAGCTTCCAGGCCAAGCCGCCGCTGGCGCTGACCTGGCTGGTCATCGTCGCCGTGCTGGGCTGCGCGGTGGCGGCGGCCCGGCTGCGCTGGATCGCCGCGCCGCGGCCGGCGGCGCGGGACGCGGCCCTGGCCGCGGGCGCCGTCGCGGTCGCCGTGGTCGTGCCGCTAGCGGGCATCCCGGCCCAGCTCAACTGGACCATCCTGGTCCTGCTGGCGGCGTCTATCGCGGCCTGGATGGTACTGCGGCAGACCGCGACCGGCCGGAACATCTACGCCACCGGCGGCAACCAGGTAGCGGCCCGGCTGGCCGGCATCGGCACCGGGCGGCTGATGGTCGGCTCGTTCGTGGTGTCCGGGCTGTTCGCCAGCATGGCCGGCATCGTGCTCACGGCCAGCCAGGGCACGGCCGTGCCCGGCATCGCCGACGGGTTCCTGCTGCCCGCCTACGCGGCCGCGTTCCTGTCCACGGTGATCCTGTCCAGCGGGCGGTTCCACGTGTGGGGCACGGTGGCGGGCGGGCTGGCCGTGGTCTGGGTGGCCCAGGGCCTGGTCATCGGCGGCCTGCCGTTCACCTGGACCGACCTCATCAACGGCGCCGTGCTGATCATCGCGGTGTCGCTGTCCACCAGCCTGCGACGCATGCTGATACGGCGCTGAGCCGACGAGCGCGACGACCCGACGAAGGGAGACCCCATGCCCCGCCTGCGCGAGGTGCCTCGCAGCGAGGCCACGTCCGACGTGGTCCTCCAGTCCTACCAGCGGCTGTTCGGTGACCGGGACCCGGTGGCCGAGCCCGGCACCGCGACCGGGACACCGGGCGACTGGTGGACGGTGTTCGCGCTGGTCCCGGACGTTCTCAAGCACGCGGTCCGCGGCTTCGCGCTGTACTCCAGCCCGCGCCGGCTGCTGCCGCCGGAGCTGCGCGAGCTGGCCCAGACCCGGGCGGGCTGGGCGGTGGGCAGCCAGTTCGTGTTCTCGCAGCACTGCAAGTCGTGCCGGGGGGTGGGGATCAGCGAGGACAAGATCGCCGCTATTCCGGCCTGGTCCGTATCGCCGTCGTTCTCCCCCATAGAGCGGGCCGTTCTGGCCTTCACCGACGGGCTGGCGCTGGCCGGCGGGCGTGTCGCGGACGGCGTGGTGGCCGCGCTGCGCGAGCACCTGTCCGACGAGCAGGTGCTGGAGCTTACCTACATCACCGCGCTGTACATCATGCACGCGATCATGTCGCGGGCGCTGCGGACCGAGTTCGACAACCGCGACGACCCGATCACGGAGGTCGCCGCGCCGGACACGTTCCAGGCCCGCGACCTCGCGGTCGACCTGGCCGGACGGCCCGCCGACGCCGATGGATGACGCCGAGCGGGACGCGCTGCGCGAGGTGACGCGCGGCTACCTGGACGCCGAGACCGACCACGCCACGGCGGCGGCCATCCTGGCCGGGGCGCGGGCGGCGGCTGCGCCGGGTCCGGGCGGGGACCGGGAAGGGGACCGGACGAGCTGGCGGGCGCTGGCCGGGCTGGGCCTGCAGGGCGCCAGCGTGGCCGAGGACCTGGGCGGCGCGGGCCTGGGCCTGGCGGCTGCCCTGCTGGTGCACGAGGAACTGGGCCGGGCGCTGTACGGGGGGCCGTTCCTGGGCACCGTCGGCCAGGTGCTGCCAGGGCTCCAGGCGCTGGGCGACGTCCCGGCGGCCCGGTCGCTGATCACGCGGATCGCCGAGGGCTCGCTGACCGCCGCCGCGGCGGTGCCGCTGGACGCGCCGCCGGGCCTCCCGGCGGTGCTGGACGCCGGGGGCGGCCGGTCACCCGTCAGCCCGGTCACCGCCGAGCCGACCGGGGACGGCTGGCGGCTGGACGGCGGCCTGCCCTGCGTGATCGACGCTGAGGTGGCCGACGGGCTGCTGGTGGCGGCCGCGCTGCCGGACGGGGGCCTGGGCCTGTGCTGGGCCGACGCCGCCGCGCCGGGGGTGACGATCCAGCCGCTGCCCACCGTGGACCTGACCCGGCGGATGGCCCGGGTGACGTTCGCCGGGGCGCCCGCCGCGCACCTCGCGGGCGGGGCGGCGGCCGGGGCGGGGCTGGCCGCGGCGGGGCTGGCCGCGGCGGGGCAGGGCCTGATGCTGGCCCTGGCCGCGGAGTGCGTCGGGCTGGCCGGGCGGGCGCTGGAGATGACCGTCGGCTATGTCGCGACCCGGCGGCAGTTCGGCCGGCCCGTCGGGTCGTTCCAGGCGGTCAAGCACCGCTGCGCCGAGCTGCTGGTCCGGCTGGAGGCGGCCCGGTCGGCGCTGTTCCTGGCCGCTAGCGGGCTGGATGAGGCAGCCGGCGGGGAGGCCAAACCGGTCCTGCCGGTGGCGGGCGGTCTGGCCGCCGCGCGGCTGTCGGCGGCCCGGATCTGCACCGGCGAGGCCGCGTTCGCGATCACCAACGAGGCCATCCACCTGCACGGCGGCATCGGGTTCACCTGGGACTACCCGCTGCACCTGTACTACCGCCGGGCCAAGTCCAACCAGCAGCTACTCGACGCCTCGGGCGGCCAGCGCATCGAACTGGCCACCAGGGTCGCCGCGCTCTATGCCGAACAGGAGCAGGCCAGTTGATCATCGTCACCGCCCGGCTGGAGTGCCGCCCGGGTCATGAGCAGGAGCTAGAGGCCGCCGCCCGGGACGCGGTGGCGGCCACCCGGGCCGAGGACGGCTGCCTGGCCTACTCGTTCCTGAAGGACCTGGCCGGCCCGCTGTCCTACGTGTTCGTGGAGGAATGGGCCAGCCCGGACGCGCTGCGCGCGCACACCGGCACGGCCCACCTGCGCGCGTTCCGCCACGCCGCCCGCGACCACGTGGCCCGCCAGGAGATCGCCGTGCACACGGTCACCGAGAGCCGGGCGCTGTGACGGGTGAGCCAGGCCCGGGCGGGGCAGCCCCGGGCGGGCTGCTCGCGGGCCGGTGCGCGATCGTGTCCGGCGCGGCGCGCGGTCAGGGCGCCGCCGAGGCCCGGGCGCTGGCCGCGGCCGGGGCCAGCGTGCTGCTGGGCGATGTCCTCGACGCCGAGGGCCGGGCCGTCGCGGCGGGCATCGGCCCGGCCGCGTGCTACCGGCACCTGGACGTCACCAGCGCGGCCGGCTGGGACCAGGCGGTGGCCGCCGCGCAGGAGGCGTTCGGGCCGGTCAGCATCCTGGTCAACAACGCCGGCATCCTGCGGCCGGGTTCGGTGCAGCGGACCAGCGCGGCTGAAGTATCCGCCACCCTGGAGGTCAACCTGCTGGGCGCCTACCTGGGCATCAAGGCGGTGCTGGACAGCATGACGGCGGCCGGCGGAGGATCGATCATCAACATCTCCTCGGTTGGCGGGATGCTCGGCACCCCGGGCGCGGTGGCCTACGTGACCAGCAAGTGGGCGCTGCGGGGCCTGACCAAGGCGGCCGCCTCGGACCTGGCCCGCCTGGGCATCCGGGTGAACTCGGTGCATCCCGGCGCGATCGAGACCCCGATGATCACCACCGGCGGCGCGGCGGCCGAGCAGTTCGTCGAGCGGAACAAGGCCCGGATGCCGATCCGGCGGATGGGCCGGCCCGAGGACGTGGCGGACGTGGTGGTGTTCCTGGCCTCGGACGGGAGCAGGTACATGACAGGAGCGGAGCTGACGGTCGATGGCGGCTGGCTCATCAGCTGACGGTCCGGCCGACCAGGGGGGCACGCCCGGGCCGCTGGACGGCATCACCGTGGTCGAGCTGGGCGGGTTCATCGCCGGCCCGTTCGCCGGGCAGCTGCTGGGCGACTACGGCGCGCGGGTGATCAAGGTCGAGCCGCCCGAGGGCGACCCGATGCGCCGCTGGGGCGTGATGCGCGACGGCACCGGCCTGTGGTGGCCGTCGCTGGCCCGCAACAAGGAGTCGATCCGCCTGGACCTGCATGACCTGGCCGACGCCGACACCGCCCGGGAGTTGTGCGCGCGGGCCGACATCGTGCTGGAGAACTTCGCCCCCGGCCGCCTGGACGGCTGGGGCCTGGACTACGCGCGGCTGGCCGAGCGCAATCCGGGCGTCATCGTCGTGCACGTGTCGGGCTTCGGCCAGACCGGCCCGCGCGCGGGCGACCGCGGCTTCGGCAGCGTGGGCGAGGCCATGGGCGGGCTGCGCGGCCTGGCCGGGTTCCCCGACCGGCCGCCGGTCCGGTTCGGCGTCAGCCTGGGCGATGCCCTGGCCGGCCTGTTCGCCGTCAACGGCGCGCTGGCCGCGCTGGCCGAGCGCCGCCGCAGCGGCCGCGGCCAGGAAGTCGACGTGGCGCTGTATGAGTCGGTGTTCGCGGTGACCGAGTCGCTGCTGGCCGACTACGAGATCGGCGGGGTGACCCGGGTCCGCAGCGGCAGCAGCCTGCCCGGCGTGGCCCCGTCGAACGCCTACCCGACCGCCGACGGCCACGACATCATCATCGCCGCCAACGGCGACGCCCTGTTCCCCCGGCTGTGCGCGGCGATGGGCCGCCCGGACCTGGCCGCCGACCCGGCCTACGCCGCCCACCGGGAGCGCGGCGCCAACGCGGCGGCACTGGACGCGCTGATCTCGGACTGGACGGCCAGCCTGCCCGCCGCGGAGGTGGAGCGGGCACTGGACGAGCACGGCGTGCCGCGCGGCCGGATCTACGACCCGGCCGACATCCTGGCCGACGCCCAGTACGCCGCCCGCGACATGATCGTCCGGATGGGCGCCGAGGGACTGGACCGGCCGGTGCCGATGCCGGGCGTGGTACCGCGGTTCAGCCGGACGCCGGGCCGGGTGCGCCGGGCCGGGCCGGCCCTGGACGCCGACGGGGCGGCCATCCGCCGTGACCTGGCCGACGAGTAGTTTGACGGCAAGAACCGGGTCCACCTGGACGTCATGCCGCGCGGTGACCAGCAGCGGGAGATAGCGCGCCTGGTCGGCCTGGGCGCGTCGGTGGCCGAGGAGCAGACGGCCGGGGCGGGCTGGGTGGTCATGCGCGACCCGGAGGGCAACGAGTTCTGCGTCGAGCCCTGATCAGCGGCCGACCGCCGCCCCGATTATTCCGGGTCTGTCCTCGCCACGGGTGCGTGGCCCGGGATGACCCGGGCCGGCTGCACCGTCAGGTCCGGCTGATCTGCGACGGCCCGGGATAGCTCGCCGTGCGTGGTGGCCGTCAGCGTGGCACCGAGTCGCGCGTCGAGTTCGTCAAGTGTCAGCCGGCCTTGCGCGAAGTGCTCACCCAGGGCCGCGGCAGCCGCGTCCCGGTCAGCATCACCGGCGCGCACATGGGGCGCTGGCGGCTGATGATCCTCACCCGTCACCCGGGGCAGCCACCGCAGCGCCGCGGCGTAGTGATCCAGCGCGGCCCGGCCGTCGCCGGTGAGCGCGACGATGGCCCGGGCGCTGTCACCGCCGGCCTGTTCCGTCCGCACGTACCTGGCGTGGCCCAGCTCCCGCAGGCGGGTGATCAGGCGGCCGGGCGTGAGCCCGACGATGCCCTGCAGCCGGGTGAGGGCCAGCGCGTCGCCGTCGGGCAGTGCCGCCAGGGTGGCGACGACGCGCAGCCGCTCGGGGTCATGGATCAGCGGGTCAAGTGCGCTGGTGCTCATGGTCGGCCGTGCCTCCGTTTACAGGCCGCCGAGCAGGTCGCGCAGCACCTGGGTATAGGTGCCAAGTGCGGCCCGGCCCTGGCGGGTCAGGGTGACTGTGGTCTTCCGCGTGGACCCGTTCCTGGTCTTCTCGCTGCTGAGGTAGCCGGCGTCTTCGAGCTTGCGCAGCTGGATGATCAGGTTGCCGGGGGTCAGCTCCAGCATGTCCTGCAGCCGGGTGAAGGACAGCCCGTCGCCGTCGGGCAGTGCCGCCAGCGTCGCGACGATCTTCAGCCGGGTCGGCACGTGGATCAGCGGGTCAAGTCCGTCGTCGTTCATGACACCCCGTCAGGCGCGCTGCTGCCAGGCGCTGGCGGCAGCGCTGGCCAGGAGCATGACACACAGGCCCGCGGCCGCGACCGCCCACGCCCCGGCCGGCCCGGCGAACGCGCCGACGATGCCGATGACGACGATCGCGAGGCCGGTAGCGAGCCTGCGCCAGCTGGCTCGTACCGCCCCGAGGACCGTCCAGGCCACGCCGGGGATGACCAGCACCGAGGTCGGGTACGTGGCGAAGCTCACCCCGGCGGCACCCAGCAGCGTTATGGCCACGACGGCGGCGACGAAGGCCAGTACCAGCACGGTGATCTCGCCCTGGCTAAACCGGGATCGCCCGCTTATCCCGGCGGTCGCGTGCCTGCGGACAGCGACCGTCGCGGTGAAGTTGACGACGATGAACGCGATCAGGACGGGGATGTCCGCGGCGGTCGGGCCCCGGTAGGGGTGCTGTCCGCGCACCGAGACCCAGATCGCGCCGAGGGCGGCCAGGACCATGACGGCCCTGGTCACCAGCAGCCACGGCGGCGAGGGCTGGAACGTGCGGCGGGCCTGCTGGGTGGTCTGGTCCAGCAGGGCAGCGGCCTGCTCGGGGCCGAAGGTGCCGCCGTCGCCGGCGGCCGTGGTGTCGGATGCGTGGTTCATGGTCTCTCTCCTCATCAGGTCTATGCCATAAAGTAGACGCTCCTTTATGGCATAGAGTCAAGGGTCCGAGCCCAGGAACTTTATGGCGCAAAGTTAAGGGGTGACCGGCCGGCTGGAGCCCGTGCGCCCGTCGAGGTCGGCGTCAACGATCTAGCGCGCATCCGCTCGGGCGTAGACGAGTTCGAGCATGCCGCCGGGGCAGGCGGTCGTCCGCTCCAGGCGCAGCCGGCCCGGGTGCGCGTCAGGCGTGAACAGCGGCACGCCGCCGCCCGCCGCGAACGGGATCACGTAGAAGCGGTACTTGTCGACCAAGCCGAGCCTGGTGAGGGAGCGCACGAACTGGGTGCCGCCGTGGGCGATGATCTCGCCGCCCGGCTCGGCCTTGAGCCTGGCGATCTCCTGTGCGGTGTCGCCGCTCGCGATCCGGCCCGGCTTCCAGTCGGCCGTCCGCAGCGTCCGCGAGAACACCACCTTGTCGATGTCGTTCATCGGTGCCGCGTTGACGTGCGAGCTCCCCGGCCAGAACTCCGCCATCTCCAGGTAGGAGACCCGCCCCATGATGTGCGTGCCCGCGCCCGCCAGCCTGCGCGCGAACAGGTCGTCGCACTCGGGGTCGTCAGTCTCGGTCATCACCTGGAAGACCTCGGTTCCCGGGTCACAGCTGAACCCGTCGAGCGATGTCCAGGCGTGCACCACCACGTCGCGCATCTCAGGTCTCCGTTCGCCTCAGTCGCCGGCCTGCCTTCCGTGTTGAGACGACCGTCGGCCAGGGAAGTAAGCGCGATGAGAGCCCTGTTGTACGAGTGATGCGCCTGAAACTGGACGTCGCATCGCAACGCTGGCTGCCTTTCCGTTCCTGCGGGCATGGCGTCAGGGGGCCAGCACGGCCCAGACGATCTTTCCGGCGGGCACCCGGTACGCGCCCCAGTGCTCGGCTAGCGCGCCCAGGATCATGAGCCCCCGGCCTGCCTCATCGGTGCTCAGCGCGTCCGCCGGGACGGGCATGGCGGGGCTCGGGTCACCGACCATGATCGCTAAGCGGGCGCGGTCAGACCGCAGCCATATCGAGACGCTGGCCCCGCGCGCATGCAGGACGGAGTTGGTGACCATCTCCGTGAGCACGGCGCTGGCATCGTCGGCCACCGCCAGACTCCAGCCGGACATGATCACGCGCGCCCACGTCCGGGCGGTCGGCACGGCCGACGTGAGCGCGCCCAGCTCCAGATGCGCGCCGCAGGGCATGGCGCTTATCCGCTCGTGAATGTCCGCAGTGAGTGGCATGATCCTGACCGTTCGGGGCGTTCGATGAGGTTCGGTAGCGTCCATGTTGGCGGTGAAGGCCCACGGGTCGCAGCACCATCACCCGGCACAACGGCGGGTGTAGAATCACAAGATCCCCTGTAGAGGTGGCAGCGGATGGCACCAGACCCAAACTCAAGCTCATTGGCCTTTTTCGGTTCGGAGCTTAGGCGACTTCGCGAGGCTGCCGGATTGACTCAGACTGGGCTGGCAGAGAAAACGCAGTATGCGCTGGCCACCGTGTCAGCGTACGAGACAGCACGGCGGATCCCGCCGCGCGACTTTGCCGAACGCGCGGATAAAGAGCTAAGGGCAAACGGGGCACTCTCGCGCCTTCAGGCACTGGTGGAGCAAACATCGGTGCTCCCGTGGTTCCGCAATCGCGTCGAGGTAGAGCGCGATGCCGTGGAAATCCGAGAGTATGACTCCTACCTAGTCCCGGGCTTGCTCCAGACCGAGGATTACGCGCGGTCCATTCTCGGCGTCGGCCGACCTAGGCTAACGAGTGATGCGTTAGAGCGCGCCGTAGCCCTGCGCATGTCAAGGCAGCAGATACTTGAGCCAGACGAGGATTTGCCTATTGATATCAGCCCGACCCCGCGGGTCTGGGCGATTCTGGATGAGTCGGCCCTCCGTCGTATCGTCGGCAGCTCCGAGATAATGCAGGAACAGCGTGATCATCTTATCCAGATGACCCGCATGCCGAACATCACGATCCAGGTAATCGCGAATGATGACGGGCCGACGTGCGCTTACGGGAGGTCATTTACCATCCTGACATCATCAGGAAACGGATCGCCCGTCACCTACCTGGAGGACATCGGCTCGGCCCGCTATCTGCGCGATCGTGACGAGGTAGCCCGCTATGCGCTGGTATTTGACCACTTACGCGCGTGTGCACTCAACGACAGCAGATCACTAGACCTCATTAAGGGGTGGCAAGAAGAATGAACTGGAAGAAGTCGAGCTATTCAGGCCAGGGTAACTGCGTAGAGGTAGCAGACACGCGCGACGGCACGGCGGTGCGCGACTCCAAAGACCCGCAGGGTCCGGCGCTGCGCTTCACTGCGGACGCCTGGCGCGCGTTCGTCGGCGCGGTGAAGTCAGGCCAGATCTAACTGCGCGCGCACGGCATGAATGCGCCACCATCGCGGCGCCCGGCCTGCACCGAGCAGGTGCCCGGATCCTCCGTCAGGGCCGACCCGAAGTCGGCCGAGGCTGGGGGCGCCACCGTGACAGTGGTCCCCGAGGCTACGCCCCCCGAGTCCTGGTCGGCCCCGACGGTGCCTCGTCCCTGGCCGTGGCCGACCGCGTAGCCGGCGGCCAGTCCGATGGCCAGGGTCACGGCCGCCAGGATGCTGGCGCCCCGCGAGGGACGCCAGCCAGGCGACGGCAGACGAGGCAGCCGTAGCCTGGCCTCCTGCTCAAGGATGTCCGGCTCGGACGATCGCTCATCCATGCTGCCATTATCCGGTTACCGGGTTGAGCCGGTGAGGAGGTCCCAGGCGTCTTCGAGTGCTTGTTCGGCGGTGCCGAGCAGGCGCGCTGACTCCTGGTAGCGGCTGTTCACGGCGCGGGCCAGCGCGGCATTGCGCGGCGCGGTGCGTTCGGTGGCCCGCAGAAGCGCTCCGCTGGTGTTGAGGCAGGGGGCGATTGCCAGCCACGCCCCGACCGGCCCGGGGAGCGGGCCGTGGATCTGCGGCCAGCGGCGCCGCACCTCGTCGTTGAGGTCGGGAAGCCTGCCGATCCCGAGCCAGGTCGGGTCGATCGCTCCGAGGTGCACCTGGCCGATGCGGGCGACGACGACGGCGCCGAGGCACATCGGGCAGGGGGAGAGCGTGGTGTACAGGACGCTGTCGCGGGCGCGGTCCTTGCCGGGCGG
Source organism: uncultured Actinomycetota bacterium (assembly GCA_963731085.1). GTDB lineage: Bacteria > Actinomycetota > Actinomycetes > Streptosporangiales > Streptosporangiaceae > DASUBV01. The sequence goes on along the minus strand of CAVSUF010000007.1, from coordinate 34,150 downwards.
GAGGGCGGCGAGCGCCTGCATCTCCGCGTGCGCGAGCAGGCCCCTGGCCTGGCCCGCGAAGCGCTGGTTGCGGCCTTCGCCGAGGACGGCGCCGACGGCGTCGGTCAGCACCGCGCCGACCGCGATGCCCCCGTCGCGGTAGGACTGCCAGGCCATCTCGATCGCGGCGCGCCACGGCGCTTCGAGCGCGCCCCAGGCGCGCGCCGGATCCTGCTGTGTCACGGGACCATCATGCTCGCGCGCGCCGGTGATCCGGGAGGTACAGCGACCCGCTTCTGCGGCCAGCCGGGAGGAGCGACCCGGCCGGGAGGCCGTCTAGCAGGACCGGCGAGGTCTGCCCGGCGGGCGACGATCCGCCCCCGCCGCGTTAGCTCCAGCGTGGTGGGTGGCCATCGTTGCTTCTCTCAGGTGACCACTACGGATCGTTACTCCTGATCATGGCTGCATCTTCGGTCGTGCCAATCGCCTGGAATGTCAGTGTCCGAGGACGGTGTTACGGTCGCCGTGATGAGTGACCAGCAGAATGCCTCGCCTGGCCCGGTGACCCGGGCCTTCCTGCAGATCTTCGAGGAGACCCGGGAGCGGATCTTCGGGCGACTGGAGGGGCTGACCGACGCGGAGTACCTGTGGGAGCCGGTTCCGTCGTGCCTGACCGTCCGGGCGGCCAGCGACCTCATTGCCGCCGAAAGCACTGCCAGCGATTGACTCCGGCCTGCCGTGAGAGTCTGCGCGACGGTAAGCAACGCACGCCGTCCAGGCATGGGCCAGTGAGCCTCGCAGGCCCGGGAACGGGTACGTATGCTAGCATCGGTACATGTCGCTCAAGCGGACGAACGTCTACGCCGACGCCGAGGATCTCGAGCTCATCAAGGAGATCGCCGCCCGCCGGGGCGTCCCCGAGGCGCAGATCATCCGGGAAGGCATCCATCTGGCCGCCATGAGCAACCGGATCTGGGACGGTTCCCTCGACTGGCCGACCTTCGAGGGAACCGGCGAGACAGCCACCACCGATGAGGTCACCGCCGCAGTCGCCCGGGCAGCGGCCCGACGGTGATCGTCGTCGCCGATACGTCCGGCATCATCGCCGCGTCCGACCGCAACGCACCCGAGTCGGGAGCATGCCGGGATGTCCTGCAGGAAGCCGGAACGGTGATCATCTCGCCGCTGGTACTAGCCGAGGTGGACCACCTGGCTAAGGTCCGCTTCGGATCCCGGGCCCGCACTGCAATCGTCGACTTCGTGATCGCCCAGGCCCGGCAGCTGCGCTTCCAGATCCCCGAAACCACCATCCAGATCCTCGATGCCGCCCGGATGATCCAGAAGCAGTACGCCAGCCTTGACCTGGACCTCGCCGACGCGGTCAATGTGGGACTCGCTGCCCAGTACCGGACCGACGCCATCCTCACACTCGACCGACGCGACTTCCGCGCGATGCGCCCACTCACCGCACATGAGTGGTTCCGGCTCCTGCCCGAAGATCTCTAGCGAGGTCGAGGGCGGCCGGATCCTCTTCCTGAGCCGACCCTGACGGCCCAGGACGTGCCAGCGGTGCCGTCGCTAACGTCAGGGTCGATGGCGATCGACGTCGTGGACAAGATGGCGCTGATCCAGGAACTGACCGACCGGGCCAGGGTCGCCCGGGGCCTGCCGTCGGTACTCAGGCGGGAAGGGTGAGCTGGGCGCGTCAGGTCGGCGGGCGTGAGCGCCGGGTACCCGGGAGACGGCGGGACGGCCGCGAGCCGGCATTGCCGCGCGTTCCCGCGGTGCGCTGGCCGGGGGTGGCGTGCCGGCCTGCCGGGACAGGACGACGAGCACGAGCCCGGCGGCGGCGATCCCGGCCAGGCGCAGGGCCAGCTTGACCGGGCTGGCCGGCAGGTGCTCATGGAACAGCCAGGTGCCGGCGATCACGAAATACAGGCCGCTGACGACGTTGGAGACCGGGATGAGGATAGACGCGCGGCAGGCCTGCAGGGCGGCCTGGTAGAGCAGCAGCGCGGCGACCGAGCAGCCGGCCAGCAGGTACAGGTAGGGCGACACGAGGATGCCGGCCACCAGGCCCGTGATCGTGTGGCTGCGGGTGAGGATCCCGGACAGGCCCTTGGTGGTGAGCGAGGCGACGCCGTAGAGCAGCCCGGTGCCGATGCCGGCGCAGATTCCCGTCGCCGCCGAGCGGTGCCGGCCCAGGCGCGACCGCAGCGGCTGGACGGCGATCAGCAGTCCCGCGACGATCGAGGGCACGATGACCGCCACCGCCGGCAGCGTGCTCGCGGTCTCGGCGGCGTGCCCCGGCGCGGCGTCCTGCGACAGCGCGAGCAGGACCAGGGAGCCGACCATCGCCGTCACGCACCAGGACTCGGCGCCGGCCAGGCGCTCCCGCAGGACCAGCCGGGACAGCACGAGGGACAGCGCCAGGCCCGAGGCCAGGATCGGCTGCACCAGGCTGATCGGCTCGAAGGTCAGGACGATGACCTGGCACGCCAGCCCGGTCACCATCAGCGCGAAGCCGCCCAGCCAGGCCGGGTTGGCCATCAGGCTGGCGATCACGCCCGTCACCCGGCGCAGGTTGAGGGCCGACATCTTGTCGAGGGCGCGCTTTTCCAGGATCAGCCCGGTGTTGAACGCCGACGTCGTCGCCAGCGCCAGCGGGATCCCGTACACCGCGGCGCTCATCGGCCCGCCCGCGTCTCGGCCAGCGCGGACAGTGCCGTGGCGTACTCGGCGGCGAAATCACGCGCGGCCGCGGCGTCGAACAGCGCGTTCCGGTACCGGAAGCACACCTGCAGGCGCCCGTCCACGGTGATGGCGCCGAGCGAGAGCCCGCGCGGCATGTGGGCGGAGGTGGAGAACCACATCCGGGTCGGGGACAGCGTCGCGAACCGGGGCGGATCAGCCACGTTGCCGAGGTTCGACAGCAGGGAGGTATCGCACCCGACCCGGCCGACGGAACGCGTGGCCAGCCGCAGCAGGCTCCCCTTGACGGGGGCTGGCAGCCGCGTTCGGGCCACGGCCGCCGGCACGGGACCGACCTCGGGGCCATGCTGGCCCTTGGCCTGCCTGGTCTGGCCGGCCACGGCCGCGGTCAGGTCGGCGGCGGCGGCGAGCGGATCCACCGTGACCGTGCACAGCCGGGACAGGTTGCCGACCTCGTCCCGCTGGCCGGATGGGCGGGTATCGACCGGCATGGTGATCCGGACGCGTCCGGACCAGCGGCGCCGGGCCGTGTTCCACGCCGCGACCGTCTGGATCAGCGCGGCGATGAGCAGGTCGTTGACGGTGGCGCCCGGTTCGCTCCCCGGCCGCGCCGGGGACGGCACGTCCGGCCACCCGATCAGGCTGACGCCATGACCGGGCCTGCGGCCGGGCAGCCGGCCGCGCGCATGCTGGGACGCGATCCGCGCTGTCCGCTGGAGCGGGAGCCGGCTGGCGGGAGACCGCGCCGGCGCAGGCGCAGGCGGTGGCGGTGGCGGTCGACGGCAGCGGCCCGGCGGGGGACGCGGACGGCGGGCGGGCGGTGGCCGGGCGATCCGCCGCGGCCGCCGGGGGCGCCTCGGCCACCGGGGGCGCCTCGGCCACCGGCGGCGACTGCCCGCCGTAGTGAGCCGCGATCAGGCTGAGCAGCCGCAGGCACGAGCGCCCGTCGAATGCGGCGTGGTGGGCGTTCAGGATCAGGCTGTCCCGGCCGGGCCCTGGGCCAGCAGCAGGCGGAACAGCGGCGAGCGGTCCGGCGGCGGAGTGGCCGCGAGGAACCGGCCCCGCGCCGCGTCTAGCTCCGCCTCGTCCTGCCAGGCGACGACCGATACCGGGTCGACGTCCGCCTCCGGCGGGTACTCCCACGCGTAACTGGCCCGCCACCAGGCGCCGGCGGCCTGGCGGGCACGGGCCTGCGGCACGCCGGCCAGCGCGGCCGCGACGGCCGCGCGCAGGTCTTCCGGGCTGAGATGGCCGGGCAGCCACGACCTCCAGGTGCACGTTGTTGGGCTCGGCCGGGGAGTCGAGGTAGCAGTTCAGCTCGTCCACGATGCTGAACGGCTGATGGCTTCCCGGCAGCGGGTCGCTGTCGGCGACCGACCGGGCCGCGGTGCGGGACGTCACCGGGTCCGCCTCATGATCAGCATGAGGTTCCAGGTAGCGACCTCGCGCAACGACGGGGACGGCCACCAGCGAGCGGCACCACGACGGGTAGTAACGAGGGCGGGCGACGACGATCTCGACGTCCCCGCGTGCCCGCACCGCGCTGCAGCACGGTCCCGATGTGCACCGGGAACAGGCTCGCGCCGACCTTGTGCTTGGGCTTGCGCTGATACCGCTTGACGTACCGGCGCTCGGCGTAGGCCGGGCCGAGGTAGTGCCAGGGTGACATCTCGTGGCCGCCCCACGGCGAGTACCAGTTGGTGAAGGCGAGGTAGATCAGCCCGCCGGGCCGGGTGACGCGGATCATCTCGCCGATCATGCGCATCGGGTCCGGGACGTGCTCCAGCACGTTGGAGGAGAACGCGATGTCGGCGGCGCCGTCGCGAACCGGGAGCAGCAGCCCGTCGCCGAGCACGGCGCCGTCGGGCACGGTCTTGCGGCTGAACAACTCGTCGCGATCGGGCTCGACCAGGATGCACCGGGCGCCGTGCGCCTCGAATGCCTCGGTGAACCAGCCGGCCCCGCCGCCGACATCCACGACCGCCCGGCCGGACAGTTCGCAGTAGCGGGAGATCTGCTGGACGGCATCCTCGCCGAGAAGGGAGTAGAACAGGCCCGGATCGGTCTGCTCGGCCCGGAATGACCGGAGCAGCCGTACCGTCCGGCCCAGCCCCGCGCTGGCGGGCACGCTCGCGGTCTCAGTGCTCATGCGGAGCCGTCCAGCCATCAGGGCCCGCCTCGCGCCAGCCGGCGACGGCGTCCGCGGGAGACTTCTCGGCCGACTCGCCGCCCAGCGCGGCGATGATCTTGAAGCTCGGCAGGTCGTTCAGCGAGACCATGGCCTCGTAGCTGCGCGCGAAGGTGCTGCGCGCGATCCGCCAGCGGGCGTCCGGGCCACGTTCGTAGCGGTCATAGTGGAACGCCGCGCTGGTGATGACCATGCGATGCCGGGTCGCCAGCAGCGTGTCCCGGAGCGACCACACTCCGGACGCGGTATTGCCGTCAACGGTGATTTCCGGCTGGCCCGCGGTGTGCGCGGTCAGCGTGCCCGGCCCGAACTTGGTGCGGCTGAACGCCACGATCTCGGACCGGCCGGTAATCTCCAGCGGCGTGCCGAAGTCAGTCATGCCGAAGTCGAGGGTGGCGCTCTCCGCGAGCGTATCGCCGAGCTCGTCCCATAGCTTCAGGTCGATACATCGGAGATAGCGGTACTTCACCTGCCGGATCTCCTCGATGCTATCCATGCGCGCTCCCTCTGGGGGATTTATCTTGCTGTAGTCGCTGGCGGTCATGGCATTCCTCACGGGGGCGGCGGATCGATGACGTGCCCCGACGGCCCCGGTATGCCGGGAAGCTTGACGTCGAGGAAACGCGGGCGGTAAATCGAGACGTTGCTGAAGTTCTGGCGCAGGAAAGCCGTGTCGTTGTCGTAGCTGACCAGTACCTCGCTGCCGCTGCTGTACTGCGGGACGATCCGGTACTCATAAGAAAGCTGGCCGTGCGGAAGATGCGGATAGTAGACCGGGTACCGGGCCCGTATTGCGAGAATCCGGTCGGGCACGGGGAGTAGTAGGCGACGGCGTTCTCGAGCGTGCTGGGACTGGAGCCATCGCTGGTCAGCAGGACGTCAGTGCCGTTGACATCGGTGACGCTGAATCCCGCGGATACCCCGGTCCGGAGCGGCGTCGCCCCGCGCGCGTTCGGCCGCCACGCGGTCGGCGGCGGCGTGCAGCTGGGCGTCCCGTGGTAGTACTGCCACGGCGCGCCGGCTCGCAGGCCGCTCAGCGACACCCGCGCGAGGTAGAGCGGAAAGGGATTGGCATTGCCGTTGTACGGCTTCACCCCGTAGATGTAGACGTAGCCGTCCGAGATCAGCGTCGCCTCGCCCCAGATGATCGGGTTACTACTGCGGGAGTCCTCAACCCCGACGGGAATGCCCCCCGTCGGAGTAAGCGAATCCGTGCGCGGATTAATCGAGAAAGACTCGACGACGTTGCCAACCAGCTTGTAGGTGAAGCCACCGGGATGGATGGCCTTGTCCGCGAGCTGAAAGAACTTGTAGGCGACGCCGCCATCGATGACCGCATCGCCGTTGAGCACCTCAAACTGGAAGGTCAAGTACTGCCGCGGCGGAAAGACCCAGGTATAGTCCTGCATATCTGTATACCCGTCGGGCCCGGGCGGGAATGAAAGCGTTGGCCCGAGGTGACCGTCGCGGTACAGCACGGCGCTGTTATGGCCGCCGCCGGACGTGCTGATCGTGCGGCTGTGGTTGGGATAGGTATGCCCGAAGAAAGTGTCGGCGAAGAACCATACGGTGCTCCCGTCGGGCAACTGCACCTGCTGCGCGCCGTCGCCGCCGCTCCACGCGTTCGACGTGTTTCCGTACGCCTGGAACAGGTGGTCCCAGGCCGTATCCGGCTGCGCGATGTTCGGGCCGGCGAACACCGGCTGTGCCTCTGGCCTGCTGGTGGGCAGCACGAAGCCGACGGTGGTGCCGGCCAGCGCCAGCAGCGCGGCACAGGCGACAACCCAGCGTGCCCGGATACTCACCAGCGATCAGCCTCCGGCCACCGGTCAGCTTCCGGCCGCCGGCCCGCTTCCGGCCGCCGGCCGGCGGCCGGCCGCGGGCCAGCCTCGGGCCACGGGCCAGGCTGCGGCGGCCGGGCAGGCTGCGGCGGCCGGCCAGCCTCCGGCCACTGGCCACCCTCCGGCCACGGGCCACCCTCCGGCCACTGGCCACCCTCCGGCCACTGGCCACCCTCCGGCCACTGGCCACCCTCCGGCCACTGGCCAGCCTCCGACAGCGGCGGCCGCGGCCAGGCGGCTGGTCCCGGCGGAACCTCGTCGGGGCCGTGGGAATGCCGGGGTATGGCGCGACCGGCTCGTCCGAAGCCCAGCAGGACCACGGCGGCTAGCGCGAGCGCTCCCGCTATGCCGAGGAACAGCAGGCGGTCGCGCTCCGCGGCGACGCCCGCGTCCCGGACGCGGGTGTCCTGGCTGACCAGGCTCGCGACGGAGGCGGGCGTGGTGCTCAGGTCGGCCTTGAGCACGTGCGTGACCGTCGCGCCGCTGAAGGGCTTCACGAGATAGAGATCCTCGTCTTCGCTGATCTTGAGAAGAGCGCCGGTCTCCGGGTCCACCCAGTAGGTGCGGTGCATGGTGTAGAGCTGCGGATCCCCCCGCAGGAGCGGGGAGAAGCCAGCCGGCGCCTTGGAGATGTTCTCCGCGAAACGGTACGCCCGGATTCCGCCGACGGTGTCCGTTCCGGCGTACGCGAACGGCTCCGGGGCATCCACCGTGGGATCGAAGACGTGATAGGTCCGCGTCCTGGTGCCCCGGGGGAACTGCCACCCGGCGATGCCGCTCTGCTGAACCGCGCCGTTCCCGTTGACGCTCTCGTCGCAGCAGTTGACCAGCTCGGCGGTGACGCGATCGAAGGCGAAGGTGCGGGCCGTCGGCTCAAGCGGCTGATGGTTGGTGGTGTCGTAACCGGAGCTGACCTCGCGCCAGACGGCGATCAGCGGAAAGCCCGCCTCCGAAGTCCCCGTGATCGTGTCCGTGACCACGATGCTGGCCCGGGTGACCTCGGTCAGCCTGGTCGGGCTGAGGTAAGAAGCGCCCGAGGCAGCCAGGGTGATCGTCTCCCGGCCGTTGGCCAGCGGGCTGGCGGCCCGGCCGGCGTGCCCGCTCATGATCACCCCGAGCGACCGCGAAGGCGACGGCCAGCCCGGCGAGTATCAGCCCGATGACGCGGCGCATCAGTCCTCCAGTCCCCGTGCGGAACTGATGATGACGCCGCCGATGCCGCCGACCACGATCAGGCAGATGAACTGCGGAATCACGTTCGACATCAGGCTGACGAGCTGACCCGCGTCCCCGGAGACCACCAGGTGCTCGCCGACCGCGCCGACCACCACGGCGACCATCAGCAGCCCGCCGAGCAGCCACGACACTGACGTTCTGCGCCAGGTGCGGGCCAGCGCGCCGAGCGCTGCCGCCGTGGCCGGAACCGCGACCGCACCCCGGTCGCCGCCGAGCGCCAGCCCGGCTCCGGACAGGGCCACGACCAGGGCCACGACCAGGGCAACCGTCCCCGCCCGCGACCGGCCCCGGCGCCGCGGCGGCCGGTCGAACGCGGACCACCCCCGTGCCCGCGCGGCCCGGCGCCGGCGCCGGGCCGAACGCCACGATCATGATCAGCGCGAGGGCCGCCAGCCCGCCGACGACAGCGTCCCGGTACAGCGATTCCGGCTGGTACGTGAGTGTCACCAGCCCGGCCGACCCGGCCGGCAGCATCCACGCCTGCTTCCAGCCGTCAATCTGGACCGGCTGCAGGGGCCGGCCGTCGAGGACCGCCTGCCACCCGGCGTTGAAGTTCTCGTTGACCTCCAGGTAGGAGCGCGTCGGCGCCGTTACGCGCAGCGTCCGCCGCGACGAGGTCCAGGACGTGACGGCGGCGGCCACCGGTGCCGCGGCCGCGGCCGCGGCGGCCGCACGCCGCGGGCGGTGCCGAGCACGACGTCCTGGACGTCAAAGGCATCGGACGACGGCTCCGTCACCTGATTGGCGCCGGCCGCGAGCGGGACGCCGGTGCAGGCGGTGAACTCCACCGGGCGGCCGTTCAGCACGTCGGCGAAGGTCCCGGACACCTTGGTCGGCACGGTCTTCCCGTCGACCGTGATCTGCGGGCCCTGACCGCACGACAGCCGGAACGGCGCGGCCGGGACGCGGATGAACGGCACGCCGGGGATCACCACGTCGCTGACCTGCAGCGGCGCCTGGTCGGTCGTGAAGGCGAGGGTCAGCTTGGTCGTCTGCATCGGCGCGAACCGGGCGACGCCGCTCGCCCCGATCATGGCGCCGCGACGCTGGCCTGCGGAGCCGGTGATCAGCACCTGCGTCAGGCCCGATGCGCCGGGCGGGCGCTCGACGGTGACCTGGCTGACCGTGCGCGGTGCTCCCCCAGTCGATGGTCAGCGTCGGGTTGGGGTCGGCCGGGCTGGCGATCCAGGCGGTCGCCGGGTTGCCGTCGAAGGCGCTGAGCGGCTGGTCCTGCGGGTCGGCGATGTAGGTGGACGATGCCGTCACGGCCGGCTGGTTCCGGCCGGCCAGCGCGTCGCGGTCGGCCACCGCCGGGCTGACGAGGATCGCCGAGCCGCGGAGCACCCCGTGTTCCGCGGTCGGCTCGCTGAAGGTCTGATTGAAGCCGTACTGTTCCTCGGTCGCGGCCCGGAGCTTCGGCGAGCACACCTCAGCGCAGCGAGGTGAGCATGCAGCCGGACTGATACGGCTGGGCCTTGGCCAGCACGTCCGCCGACGGGTCGCTGCCGCCGACCGTCGGCGCGACGATCGTCCGGCCCGCCGATATTCCGGGCACGACGATCTCGGCCACGCCTACCTGGGTACCCAGCTGCGGAGCGGACCGCGGCGAGTCCAGGCCGGTGACGGTCAGGCGGAGCCAGCGGGAGTTACCGGCCGGCACCTGCAGCGGCTGGAGGTTCCCGGTGTCCTGCACCGCCTCGGTCAGCTGGCCCGCCGCGGTGCTCACGGTGACCCTCGTGACCGGGGGACCGATCGTGGCACTGTCGGCGAAGGCCACCATGATCGTCCCTGGATTGGCGTCCGAGTCGAAATCGACCTGGATCCACTGGCCGCGGGGGCCGTCGAAGGCGCCGGACTCCCACATGGTGGCCCGGTTGCCGTCGACGGCCGCATACGGGAGCGCGCCGGTCGCCCACTGGCTGGCGGACGCCGTGATGTTGGCGTCGGAGGATGACGCGATCACGTTCCGGATGCCGGTGTACTGGGCGACGGCCTGGTACCTGCTCCAGTCGGCCTCGGTGAAGTCGTCGGCGGACAGGAACGTGTCTGGCGGACTGGGTGGCGGTGAGCGTCGGCGAGAAGTTCGTCCGGAGCTCGCCGAAGTTGACGACGCGGCGGCGCAGCGAGTCGGTGACGACCGAGCCCGCGACCGGCTGGCCCGCTCCGTCGTTGTTGAGCAGCACCGGCCGGTCGCCGAGCAGGCCCTCGCTGGCCAGCGTGATCTCGGATTCCGGGCCTCCGTAGACGCGCAGCGCGTCCGCGGCGGGCTGCACGACGGCGGCCGGCTCCGCGCCCGCCACCTGGTAGACCTGCACCGCGGGATAGGGCGCGCGGAAGCTGGTGACCGCGTTGCCCGGAGCCCCGCTGCCCGTCGGCGGGCCGAACTGCGCCACGAGCGTCAGGCCGGGCGACGCGGCGAGCGCGTCGTGGATCCGGGCCGGCCAGGTCCCGTCGAGCTGCTGAGCCCGACAGGTCGTTGCGGACCACCACGTACTTCACGCCCATCCGGGCCAGCACCTCGGTCAGGCCGGCTGACCCGTCACCCGCGGCGAACTGCTGGTCGATGGCGTTGAGCAGCCGCTCGTTACCCACCGAGCCGAGGGCGCCCAGGTTCCGCTCGGCGTAGTCGACGCTGGTGAGCGCCTGGAGCACGTCATCCATCGGGGCGCCCCAGATGTACTCGCCGAACGGCGCGCCCGGCTCGACGAGCACCGCCTGGTTCCCGGCATGCGCCGTCAGCCAGTCCGCGGCGGATACCCAGTAGGCCGGGACCTGGCTGAACGACCCGGGACTGGCCAGCCCGGTGGCGAAGCCCAGAACCCCGACGCTGCCGAGGGCGAGCGCGGCCGTCGCGATCAGCAGGCCCCGCAGCCGGGGGACCCGCGCCGCGGCGATCAGGTGAGCGAGCCCGAGCGCCAGCGGCAGGCGGAGCATCGGGTCGAACTTCCACAGGTTGCGGAACGGCGCCGCCGGGCCGTTGATCAGGCCGATGAGCGGCTGCTCCAGCGGGTTGCCCAGGCCGCTCATGTAGCCGAGCGAGATGATCACGACGCCGGCCGAGCGCGGTCCACAGCAGGAACCGGCGCTCCCGGATCTCGCGGCGGACCAGCCCGGCCAGGCCCAGCGCGGCCAGCAGCCCGGTGAGCAGGGCCGGCCCGCAGGCTGGTGGCGAGCTGAACGCCAGCGGCCAGCGGGCGGCCGTCGGCCTCGTAACTGATCCAGCTCTCGGTCCCGCGGAAGATGTTGAGCAGGCTGGTCGTCGACGAGGTCACCTGCGCGCTCTCGGTGAACGGCACGATCGAGACGCCGTACTTCGACAGCAGCAGCAGCGGTATGGCCCATGAGCTGCTGACCAGCGCCACGGCAGGCAGCCACCAGGCGAGCAGGCGAAGCCTCGAGCCGACGCCGGGCCGGGTCAGGATGTAGATGACCGCTGGGAGCAGGACGGCCAGGGTGGACGCCGCGTTCATGCCGCTGCAAAGCGCCTACCGCGACGGCCGACCGGGCCACGGCGCGGGCCCGGCCGGCCGGCCCCGTGACCGTCTCCGGCGCCGGGGATCCACGGCTGCATGTCGGTGAGCGGGATGATGATCCAGGGCAGCAACGCCATCGGCAGGAACTCGCCCGACGTCTGGCCGAGCATGCTCAGCGCCAGCGGGCGACAGCGCGTAGGCCAGGCCCGCGGCCAGGCGCGTCCGCGGCGTGCCGATGCCCATCCGCCCGGCCAGCACGCGCCGCGCCGCCGAACGCGGCCAGCAGCAACGCCGAGAGCCACAGCCGCTGGGCGACCCAGCCGGCGACGTCCAGCAGCTTGAGCAGCTCGAAGAACGGGCCCATCGGGAACAGGTAGCCGACGGCCTGGTTCAGCAGGCCGCCGAACTGCTGCGGGTCCCACAGGGTGAGCGCGCTGGACAGGAAGCCGGCCGGGTTGACCGCGAGCTCGAACTTGGTGTCCGAGATGATGCGGCCAGGCGCGGTCGCGAACGGGAGCAGCGATCAGGACCAGGCAGCACACGAGCAACCGGGTAGCCGGGCCGTCTCCGCAGGATGCCCCGCCACCCGGTCTCAGCCCGCCCCGGAGATCGCTGTGCGCCCGGATCGGTGAGCAGTGTCGCTTGCCTCACGGGTCTGCGCTGCCGCCCGGCCCCTCGATACCCATCACCTCGCCCAGCAGGCGCTCAGCCCAGGTCGCCGACCGACCCAGCGTCGCCGCCGGCCTCCAGCAGCATGTCCAGCGCCGGCCCCTCCGCGACAAGCTCGCCGCCGTCGCGCTGCGACACGATCCAGGCCCCGGCCCGGGTCCCCCGTGAGGTCCCCTGCCGCACGCAGGCCCCGATCAGCGATGCCATCCGGGCCGTGCTGCGATCCCAGCTCAGCTGCGCGGCCCAGTCGCGGCACGCGGCGGCGACCTGCTTGCGGCGGTCTGGATCCGCCAGTTCCGCTACCGCCCGCTCAACCACGTCGGCCAGCGTATCGCCATCCCTGACCAGCCAGCCGGTCTGCCCGTCACGCACCGCGTCACGCAGGCCCTCGACGTCATAGGCGACCGTGGGCACGCCGAGCGCGGCGGCCTCCAGCACGCACAGCCCCCAGCCCTCGCCCTGAGAGGTGTTCAGGTGCAGGAGCGACCGCCCGACGACCAGCCTGCATGTCTTCCTCGGACAGGTACCCGTGCTGGATCACCGTCCCGGACATGCCCGGTGCGGACTCGATGGCCGCCGACAGCACGGCGGCGTCCGGACCGCGGCCGATCACCTCGACGGTGAACCCGCGCTCGGCCACCGGCACGATCAGTTCCGGCCGCTTGTGCGCGACCAGGCGCCCGACCCAGACCAGGCGAGGCGCCTCGTCGCCGGCAGTTCCGGCGGGCGCGGTCTCCGGCCGGGGGGCCGCGGGCGATTGCGGCGGGACCGGCGACCCGTTGGGGATCAGGTAGATGTCGCCCTTCCAGCGCAGCCGCTCCCGCATCGCGGCGACCGTCGAGGGCGAGACCGCCACGCACGCCTGCCGCCGGTAGGCCAGCCGGGCGGCCGGCCCTTCGAGCAGGCGGCCGACCGAGGCCATCCAGGCCGGGAAGTGCACACCGAACTGGGCCGTGTGCACATGGTGCATCACGCACAGAACGGGAACGCGCCGTGGCAGCACCAGCGGCGTGAAGAACGGGATGCCGTTCTGGCAGTCGACCACGATGTCGATCGACCGGCGGTGGGCCAGCAGCCAGCCCGCCACGAGCGGATACACGGTAAACGTGCTGCCCAGCCGGACGATGTCGATCCCGTCGCGGCGCTCCCGGCGAGTCTGCCCGGGCGCCCGGGCGGTGACGTAGCGGACCGCCGCGCCGCGCGCGATCAGCCCGCGCGCCATCTCCCACGCGTAGCGCTCGGCGCCGCCGGCCTGCGGATGCCAGGGGTCACGCCAGTTCGCCACGACGATGCGCACGCCGCCCAGGTCCTGCCCGGGCCAATTCGCGAGCGACTGCGCCGAGGTCACCTCTGCCAGACGCGGCGCGCTCATGTCTTCGCGACCTCGGCGGCGGGCATCTGCAGGTCCGGTATCTGCAGGTCCGGCATCTGCCAGTCCGGCATCTGCCAGTCGGGTATCTGCCAGTCCGGCAGCAGGTGCGGGCGCGACGCCGGCGCGGTCGGTGCGGCCGGGCCGCGGTACACGACCCGCGATCGCAGCCAGATCGACACCAGGTCGCGGAACGCCGCCGTCGAGTGCCGCCGGACCGAGAAGGTGGATCCGGCCACGTCCCGCCACTCGACCGGGATCTCGGTCATCGTCGTGCCCTGCCGCAGGCAGTTCGCCAGCAGCTCGACGTCGAAGGCGAACCCGGTCGTCCGCAGGGGCGCGGCCGCCGCCCTGACCAGCGGCCCGGAGAAGAACTTGAACCCGCACTGGGTGTCGGCCGCGCCGGGCAGAGTCCAGCGGGCCATCGCGCGGAACAGGGCGGCACCCGCCGCGCGCACCACGCTGGACCGGGCCTCGACCACCGACGTGCTCAGCGCTCGGGATCCGATGACCAGGGAATGCCCGGCGGCGAGCAGGCTGATGGCCTCATCCAGCGCTGACAGCTCGGTGGCCATGTCGGCATCGCAGAACCCGACGAACGGCGCCCGGGTGGCCAGCAGTCCCTCCCGCACGGCCGCCCCCTTCCCCGGGCGCTCGCAGCGCAGCAGCCCGACGGGTACCGGCCCGGCGGGCCACGCTCGCACGACATCAGCGGTCTCGTCCGTGCTGGCGTTGTCCACGACGAGGATCGCGGTACGCAACGGCAGGGTCGCCGCCTTCTCGCAGAGCGCGCGCAGGCCTTCGGGAAGCCGGTGCGCCTCGTTCCGGGCCGGGACGATGATCTCGACGGACGCGGGGTGGGTCACTGGCGGCAGATTTCGCGTGCCCGGGGTCAACGGCTGCCGTCCGCATCGTGCGCGGCGCGGCGCGGACGCGAGGTGAGAGGGATCATGACGCGCCGGGGCTTCCGGGCGCTGCCAGGCGGGGATTCATGATCGTCCTTTCAGGCAATTCATGATCGCGTCTTCTCAAGCAGGTTCATGATCATCTTCGTCAGGCCAGGATCGGGCCAGGATCGGGGCTCGCGGCTGAGCCTGACTCCAGAAGGTAACGCTGTCCGGCAAAGATCACAATAGAGTTACTATCTTCAAATATAACATTTCTATAAACGACATTTTCTGCCTTTTGCGGAATGCGGGCGCCGGTCGCGTTCGGGCGCAGTTCACCGGGTATATGCCATCAGAACCGCCCAAATCGCACCGGATCCGCGCGGCGGCGAGGCCGGGCCGGGCCTCCCGTGCGGACCCGGGCCATCCGCGCTCAGCGGCTATATCCCGGCGGCCGGCGGTGTGCAGCGCCTCTTCAGCCGGGCCGGGTATCTCATTTCAAGATTGCTCATTCTGAGGAATTGACTGCGGGGATTATCAGCGTGGCCCGGCAGCCGGATTGCCGCCCTCGCCAGCGACCGCCAGGTCATCAATACGGATCCTCCCGCTCATGGTCAAATACCGGCCGACAAGGCGGCGTGACATTTACCACCCGCCGGCGGCAGCGAAGACGGCGAGTACCCGGCCCGGCATTGTGCTCGGGGTCGTGACGCTACCCGAGATGCCCGCGACGGGTTCTTACCGATGGCGGCCCGGGAAATAAGAAACCAATCGCGCTGAATAGGGGGATCCCGCGGCCGGGGTCCCACGGTGAGGCGCGGCACTGCCGCCGCCGGCCCGCGCCGCGCCAGGGCGGGAAGCGGCGGCGGGCCAGGATCCGGATCGGCGTGGACACCGCCGCATCCAGGTGCAGGCCGGGATACCCGCCCTGACCAGGGCTGCCGCGCCTGGCGCCAGTACCCGGCAGCACGGCCTCCGCCGCCGCGCCGGGCACTGCTGCCGGTGTTGCTCCGAACCCGCGGGCCGGGCCGACCGGAACGGTCACCTTCGACCGGCGCCAGGTCCGCCTCACTATCCGAGCGGGTTAATATCCGGACTGGGACCGGGCTTGTCTCGCAATGTGAGCATGATGATTCTTGACTATTTCGGGCTATCCGGGGCTATCCTGATTTTATCCGGGCCTGCCAGCTCACATCCGGCCGCCGACTGCATCGGCACATCGCAGCGGAGGCCGTCCGGGGCCGAATCAGATTCAGAATGGCGCAGGAATGGACGACTATTGCCCGGAATGTGCCTATCGCGCCAGCCTTCAGGCTGAGCATCATCGTCAGCGCCACCGGGGCGTCACGGCCGGGCAGCCCGCCGTTATGTTACTCACCGGTTAATTAAGCGCACGCGGTCACGGGCAGTAGCGGCGACGGCGCTACGCCGTCTCGGTCCGCATTGTCCGCAATCGGGTTTCGGACGAGACGCAATCGTGCTCCCCAAGATCCGGCCGGATGCCGCACGATCTTTACCAGGATCGCTGGCCGCCGTCCGGTACCTGGTACCTCGCGCCAGTCTTCTTCCGGCTTTCCCGGCCCGGCGCCGCGGCTGGGCCGTCGGCGTCCCCCGGGCGTCGGCGTGGGTCGGCCCGGGCACCGCATCATCGGCTCGGTCCCCGTCCAGCTCCTCCACCAGTCGCCCTACCCGGTCCTCACCATCTCCTGACCGCTTGATGCCTGGATCCGGCCGGGCTGGGAACGCTGAGGTCCGGGCCGCGCCGGAGACGGGGCGCGCTGGCGTTACCTATCGGGTAAGCAGAATGCCGGGGTGGCTTGTGGCGTCGACGGCGGAGCGGACTGCGGTCAACCTGGCCGGACTGGTGCAGGGCATCGTGCTGGTCACGTTCCCGGCCGCGAGCACGATCCTGACCAGCAAGACCCAGTACGGGCTGTCCAGTTCCCAGTACGGGATCATGTTCCTGCCGCAGGTCGTGACGGCCATCGCCGCGTCGCTGCTGGGTTCGGAGCTAGCTCGGCGGATCACTACCAAGCGGGTCTACCTCATCGGCCTGACCTGCAGCGCCGTGTCGATGGGCGTGCTCCTCGGCAGCACGCTGGTGAAGACTGACCAGTCGGTCGCCTATCCGCTGCTCCTGGTCGGGACCGCGTTCCTGGGGGCCGGATTCGGCCTGACCGTCCCGGTGCTGAACACGTATGCCTCGGTCTTCCATCCGGCCGGCGTGGACACGGCGGTGCTCGTCCTGAACGCCCTGCTCGGGCTCGGCACCGTGCTCGCGCCGGTGCTGGTGGCCGTATTCGTCGGGCTGGGGTTCTGGTGGGGGCTGCCGATTGTGTCCGCCGTGCTGCTGGTGGCGCTGCTGCTGATCAGCGTGCGGCTGCCGCTGCAGGCCGGCGCCGCGCCGCGCCGCGATCCGCGCCGGGCCGCCCGGCTGCCCGGACGGTTCTGGATCTACGCCGCGTTCGCGGTTCTTTACGGCATGTGCGAGACCGTGAACGGCAACTGGTCCCAGCTGGACATGACCGGCCACCTGGGAGCCTCGGCCGCGCAGGCCTCGGTGGCGCTCGCGGTGTTCTGGGCGACGGTAACCGCCTGCCGGGTCCTGTTCGCGGCCATCGGCCGCTGGCTGCCGGAGCGCGTGACCTACCGCGCTCTCCCGTTTGTCCTGGTGGTGGCCTTCGCGCTGCTCGGCATCCTGCCACGGCATGCGGCCGGCGCCGGGATCGCCCTGTTCGCGCTGGCCGGCCTGGGGTGCTCCGCGCTCCTGCCGCTGACCATCAGCTTCGGCGTGGAGGACCTGACCGCGATCTCGGCCGCCATGACTGGCGGTGTCATCGCGTTCTACCAGTTCGGATACGGAATCGCGGCCTTCGGTGTCGGCCCGCTGCAGCGGGCTGGCGTGAGCCTGCCCGCGATCTTCGGGTGGACGGCACTGGTGGCCGCGGCCCTGGCCATCCTGTCCTTCGCGGTCATCCGCCCGGCCGCCTCGCGCCGGGTCCCGGCGCCGACCGGGCGGGAGCAGCCCGCGAGCCAGGGCGGCGAGCCCGGCTGACGCGCGCTAGCCGGGTCGCAGCTTCTCCGGAGCACCTGGCATTCCGGAAGCGGAACGTCCGTCATGGGTTCTACGGTGGCGACATGACGAACGCCGACTACCCGTGGGAACCGCCCATGGCTGGTACCGAGGCCGCGCACCTGACCGGGCCCTGGACCGGCTGCGCACGACATTCCGGTTCAAGGCCGATGATCTCGACGCGGCCGGATTGCAGGTCAGGATCGGCGCTTCCCCGCTGACCCTGGGCGGGCTGCTCAAGCATCTGGCCGTGTGCGAGGACAGTATGTTCACCATCAGGCTCAGCGGAGCACCGATCGGCGCGCCCTGGGAGGGCACCGACTGGGACGGCGATGACGACTGGGAGTTCACCTCCGCCGCCGACGACTCCCCGGAGCAGCTATACGACCTGTGGGATGGCGCCGTCGAACGGTCGCGCGCGAGGCTCAGCGCGGCCCTGGCGAACGGCGGACTTGACCAGTCCGTGCACCTCGCCCATCCCGACGGCCGCCACGCCAGCCTGCGCCGGCTGGTCTGCGATCTGATCGAGGAGTACGGCAGGCACACCGGCCACGCCGACCTGATACGCGAGGCAGTCGACGGGCGCGTCGGCGAGGACCCGCCCGCCGGATGGCACCCGAAGGCCGGCCACTATCGCGTCGACAGCTGACGCTCGGCCTCAGCGGCCTGCCGCGAGCCCCGCAGATCTCGGGGCGCTAGGCTCTCCCGGACGTTCTGCGTCCGGACTGGTGAAACGCGATGAGGCCCGACGCGCCTGCGCCAGGCTCAGGGTGACGTCGCGCGGGCTGGTTCCAGGGCGATGCCGGCCGCCACGCTGCTGCTCAGGTCCAGCCCGCTGGCCCAGAGGCGGGCGACCTCTGCCGCGCCGAGCCCGGCGGCGGCGTCCCGGTATCGCTGCGCCCAGGCATCCGGGTGGGCCGGCAAGTGCGCCGCCGCGCGCAGCGTGGTTACGGCCCCCGCTAGCTGGACCGCCCGGTCCGGCCTGCCCGCCCGGGCCGCCAGCGCCGCGAAGGCCGACAGCACGCGCGCGATGTCGGCGCGGCTGCCGCTGGCCAGGCTGAGCCTCAGGCCCTCGGCCAGGTACTCCCGTGCCTGACCGAGCTCGCCCTGATCCACGGCTATCCGGCCCAGGCTGGTGAGGCAGCGGACAATGTCCGGGCCGGCGCTGGCTTCCCGCAGGGCAGGCATGGGCGCAGCCATCCAGCGCCAGCAGCAGCCGCCGGTCCCGCAGGGCAGCGGCCAGGGTCTCGGTCAGTGCGGTACCCGGCTCGTCCGACACCCCGATGGCCGAGGCCACCTCAGACACCACCAGGCCCGGCTGGCGCAGGTCGCTCAGCCTGACCACGAACGTCCCGTCGGGATAGCCCGGCGCCAGGCTGGCGGCCAGCTCCAGCAGGAGGCGGGTCTTGCCGACGCCACCCTGACCACTCAGGGTTAACACGCGCGTACGTCTGGTGGCATGTCGTAGCTCGCGAAGCTCCCGTTCCCGTCCGACGAAGCCGCATGGGCGCGGGACTGCCGCCAGCCCCGGGGGGCCGGCGGCACCGCCCCTCAGGCGTCGCGGAACATGCGGAGCCGGTGCTCGCCCACGCGGTCGCGGGCGGCCTGGTCCTCGATGCCCAGGCCCTCGGCTGGCGCGAGGCACAGCACCGACGTCTTGCCCGCGTGGCGGCCCTCCTGCACGGCCCTGGTGGCCTCGCCCACCTCTTCCAGCGGGCGGACCTGGGAGAGCACCGGCACCACCGCGCCCAGCGTGATGAGCCGGTTCATCTCCCAGCTTTCCCGGTAGTTGGCGCCGTGGCTGCCGACGATCCGCTTCACCTTCATCCACAGGTGCCGGTTGTCGTACTCATGGAGATAGCCCGTGCTCGAGCCACAGGTAACGACGGTGCCGCCGCGCCGGGCGACGTAGACCGACGCGCCGAAGGTGTCCCGGCCGGAGTGCTCGAACACGATGTGCGGATCCTCGCCGACCTGCCGCCGGATCTCGTCGCCCAGCCTCCGCCAGCCCTTGGGCCCGGCGAGGCCGCCGTCACCGAGGCTCTCCCGGTTGATCACCGCCGCGCAGCCGAGCTCGCGGGCCAGCTCCTCCTTGGCCGGCGTGCTGACCACGCCCACGGGGATGCCGCCGCCGTTCTTGACCAGCTGAACCGCGTAGCCGCCCAGGCCGCCGGCCGCGCCCCAGACGAGCACCACGTCGCCCTGCCGCATCGCGGCGCCGCGCGAGCCGACCAGCATCCGGTAGCTGGTCGCCGCGCACAGCGTGGTGCAGGCCGCCTCTTCCCAGGTCAGGTGGGGTGGCTTGGGCAGCAGCTGGCTGGCCTTGGCCACGGCGAAGTCGGCCAGCGAGCCGAAGTTGGTCTCGAAGCCCCACGCCAGCGGCTCCTCGGTGGAGATGCCGTCGTCCTGGGCGGCCGGATCCTCGGCGTCGATGTAGGCGGTGGCGACGACGACGCGGTCACCGACCGACCAGCGCCGCACCCCCGCGCCCAGCCTGACGATCACGCCGGCCGCGTCCGAGCCCAGGACGTGGTAGGGCAGGTCATGCCGGGCGGCCCAGCCGCCCTGGCGCCCGTAGCGGGCCAGGAAGGCGAACGTCGGAACCGGCTCGAACATGGCCGACCAGACCGTGTTGAAGTTGATGGCCGAGGACATGACGGCGATCAGGACCTCGTCCGGGGCGAGCTCCGGCATCGGGACCTCACCGACGTGAAGCGCCTTCCGGACATCCTTGTCCGCGGCGTTGCCGAACATGGCCACGTCTTCCTTGCGGGTATAGGCGGCCCGGTAAGTGGCCGGCAGCTCGCAGCGCGCGAGGTCCGCCGCTGGCGCTCCCGACACCACGGCGTCAGTGAGTTCGGTCATGTGAGCCTCCTTGTGGGTGAGCGGTCAGCAGTGTCCGCAGGTGAGTAGCGATCGCATCCACCGCCGGTGGATCTAGCAGGTTCAGGTGATGAGCGGCGACCGGCCGGACCTGCAGGTCGCGGCACAGCCTGTCCCAGCCCCGGGTCTCATCGGTGATCTCATAGCGCGGATCGCGGACGGCCCAGGGCGTCTGCTCGTCCGCCCGGTACAGCACGACCGGTCCCTCGTACGGGCCCGCGGCGTAACGCTCAAGCGCGCGCGTGTCCTGGTGCGAGGTCTCCTGATGACGCAGGATCGCCGGGCTGAGCTGGTCAGCCAGCCCGGCCTCCGCCATCCGCTCCTGCACCAGGGCATACTGCGCGTCCTCGCTCAGGCCCCGGAGCTCTTCTTCCTCCAGCGCCACGGGCCGGCCGTACGTGCGGGTCAGGTAGCCGGCGAAGGCGGCGAACCGCCGGGCCAGCGCGGCGCCGTCATCGCCGGGCGGGATGGCCAGCGGCAGCGCCGCGTCCAGCAGCACGACCAGCGGCGGCGGCGCGCCGGCGGCGGCCAGCTGACGCGCGGTCTCGTAGGCCAGGACCCCGCCGAACGACCAGCCGCCGAGGACCACGCGGCCCTCCCAGCGGTCGCGGATCGCGGCCGTATAGCGGGCGGCCCGGCCGCAGACTTCCCCGTCGACGCGCTCCAGGCCCAGGACGGCGGTCTGCCCGCCGAGCAGCTCGGCCAGCATCTTGTAGACGCCGGTGGTACCGCCTGCCGGGTGCGCCAGCAGCAGCGGCGGCTCCAGGCTCCCGCCCAGCTGGAGCGTCCGCACCATGGCGCCGGCCTCTTCCTCGTCAGCCCGCCGGATCGTCTCGGCCGCCGCCTCGACCGTGGGGCCAGCGGCCCACAACCCGGCGGCATCCACGAGCCGGCCGGTCTCGGCGGCCAGCCGCGCCGCGATCTCCGCCCGGGCGGCCCGCGTCAGCCCGAGCGGGAGCAGGCTGTCTGTCACTCCTGCCGGGCCGGCGCCGAGCACGGCAGCGGCCACCCTGGCGACCTGCCGCTCAGCGGCGTCCCTGGGCTCTACTGCCTCCAGGGCAGCCCGTGATGACGAGGAACGATGGCTGGGTGGCCTGGCCCCGTCACCAGGCCACCCAGCATGGGGCGGGGCGTGCGGAGCGGTTGCGGCCGGGTCCGGCGGCGTCACGCGGGAGCCGGACTGCGCCGCCTGCGCCACGGGGCCGTCGGCCACGGCGCCGTCGAGCGCAACCGCGACCAGCCTCTGCAGGCCCGCCAGGGTGGTCCCGCCCAGCAGCGCCGCCGGGTCGATGGCGACGGCGAAATCATGCTCGATCAGGTTCCCGATGCGCATCGCCGCCAGCGAGTCCATCCCGGCGTCGGCCAGCGGGAGATCCCGGGGCATCCGGTCCGAGGGATAGCCGAGAATGCCGGCGACCCGCGACCGTACCTGCTCATCGACCAGCGCTCCCCGCCGCCCGGGGTCGGCGGCCCGGATGGCTTCCAGGCCGGGTCCGCCGTCGCGTCCGGGATCCTGCCGGGCCGCGCCGAGCAGCGGGCCGAAGAACGGCAGGCCGGCGATCTCGGGATACGCCGCCGCCGCGGCCGCGGCGTCGATCCGGACGACGCCCGCGACCGTGCGGTCCTCGGCGAGGAGGGCCTCCAGCGCCTCGATGCCCTCGCCGGGGTTGATCGGATCGATCCCGCGGATGGCCACGCCGCCCGCCCGCCCGGCCCCGGACCAGACGCCCCACTCGATCGCCGTCGCCGGCATGCCGCCGGCGCGGCGCCACAGGGCGAACGCGTCCAGCCAGGCGTTCGCGGTGGCATAGGCCAGCTGGCCGGGCGAGCCGAGCAGTGCCGCGGCCGAGGAGAACAGCACGAACCAGTCGAGCTCGATGCCGTAGGCGGCCTCATGCAACCGCCAGGCGCCTTTTACCTTGGGCGCCCACACCCGGGACAGGTCACCGGCAGTGACGTCGCCGGCCAGCGCGTCGGCGAAGACCCCGGCCGCGTGCACGATGCCGCGCAGCGGAGTGCCGCCTTCCTGCGCGGCGGCCACCAGCTGCTCGGCCACTCCCGGCTCGGTCACGTCGCCGCGCAGCACCCGGACGTCGGTGCCCGCGGTGCCCAGCTCGCAGAGCAGTCCGAGAGCCTCCGCCGGCGGCCCGCCGCGGCCGACCAGCACGATGCGGCCGGCGCCGCGCTCGGCCAGCCACCGGGCGACGACCAGCCCGAGACCCCCGTAGCCGCCGGTGATGATGTATCCGCCGCCAGGGCGGACCACTGGCTGGCGCGGGAACAGCCCGCCTTCAGAGTCGCCGCCGGGCACGGCGCCGGGCCGGGCCGGGCGGCTGCCGTCCTGCTCGCGTGGCGGGGCGGTAATCCGGGCCGCGAGCCGGCCGCCGTCCCGCCACGCCACCTCGTCGTCGCCGGCGTCCGCGATCAGCTCGGTGGCGAGCGTCGACGCCGCGCCCGCCGGCTCGGCGCCGGGATCCAGGTCCACCAGCGCTGCCCGCAGGCCAGGCTGCTCCAGGGCAAGGACCCGGATCAGGCCGCGAGCCGCCGCCAGGCCCGGATCGCCGGCCTCGCCCGGCCGGGTCGCGAGCGCGCCCGTGGTCACGATCCACAGCCGGGGCGACGGGCCGGGCCGGGCGGCGAGGGACGCGGCGAGCTGGGTTGCCTCCAGCACGAATTCCGCCGCCGCCGACGGTGGCAGCGGCGCCTGCGGCGCGAGGAGCACCACGCCGGCCGCGGAGGCCAGGCCGTTGTCGTCGAGAGCGCCGTCGCCGGACGGGCTGCCCTGGCCGCGGTCCGTCACATCGGCCCGGTGACCGGCTGCGCTCAGGGCCGCGGCCAGCAGCGCTGACATCGAGATCGTCGTCGGCGCTCCGCCTGCGCAGCGGTGCCCGAGCACCACCCAGCGCCGGGTGCCCTGGCTCGCGGAGGCCGTGGCAGCCACGCGCTGCCAGGTGCGTTCCAGGAGCTTGTCGCGGTACGGGACGGGAATCTCCGAGCTTGCGACGCGACGGAGCCGCACGCCGCTCAGCTCCAGGACGGGCTGGCCGGCGGACAGCGTCACCGCCGCGACGGTCCCGTCCTCGCCCGACGTGGCCGTCACGTCGCAGGTGCCGCCGTCGGCGCAGTCACCACGGACCCGGAGCAGGGCCACGCTCACCGGCACCTCGTCCGGGCTGGCGCACGCAACGGCCAGGCAGCGATCGAGAACCTGGGCGGGGATGCGCTGGCCGCGTGCCAGCCGGGCGGCCGGGATACTGGCGGTCCACTGGCCGGGTGCCTGGTCCTGGCCGGCGCCCGTTCCCGGACGCGGCACGGCGGTCTGGTAGCTGCGGCCTTTCTCGCGCCCGGTGACCAGCGCCGCGTCAGCGGTGGCCACGGCGGTCCACGCGCCGACCACGCTGCGGGCGTGGATCCAGACAGTGGCCTGCTGGCCGGGCGGTCCGACCTCGTCCAGGGTCGTGGTGAGGACCGTGTCGGTGTCCAGCGGGAGCAGCCGCTCCAGGCGCAGCCCCGTGACCGCGACGTCCTCGGCTGCGGCGCCCCACGCCTGGCAGGCGGCGGCCACCACCATCTCGGCGGCGGCGCTGAGCGGGAACACGCCCGCCGGCTGCCCGGCGATGCCCAGCTCGAGCAGCGTGCCCGGCTCGGCCGCCGCCCGCCAGGCGTGCCCTCCGCCGGGCAGCTCCACGTGCGGCCCGAGCAGCGGATGGCCGGCCGCGGCGGGCCGGCGGACGCGATCCGCCCAGTACCGTTCGTGCCGCCACGGAGCCGGCGGCAGGTCGATGATCGTGCCGCCGGCCGGGCCGGGGACGCTGACCCCGCCTGCGGCGAGCCGGGCCACCTGAGTATGGAAGGCGAGGACGGTGTCCGCGTTGCGGCGCAGCGTGCCCGCGATCAGCCCCGGGTCCGCGCCCTCGTGCTGGAGAGTCTCGGTCAGCGCCCGGCTGAGCAGGGCATGCGGGGAGACCTCCACGAACGTCCGCAGCCCGTCCCGCGCGGCAGCGGCCACCGCCGGGCCGAGCCGCACCGGCTGGCGCAGGTTGGCCGCCCAGTAGGCAGCGTCGCACTCCGGCGTCGCGCGCGGATCGTCGTGCACCGTGGAGTAGAACCGCACCCGGGCCGGGGCGGGCTCGATCCCGGCGAGCTGCGTCATCAGCTCGTCCAGCAGGGGCTCCACCTGGGGAGAGTGCCCGGCGCCCTCGACTTCGAGCACCCGGGCGACGGCACCGCGGCCGCTGGCCCGGCCAGCGAGCTCGCGGACCTGCGCGGCGTCGCCGGTCAGAACGGTCTGGACCGGCGACGAGATGCCCGCCAGGTGCACGCCGGGCAGGCCGGCCGCGAGGGCGGTCACGTCGTCGGCGGGCAGCCCGATCAGCGCCATCGCCCCGGCTCCGGCGATCCGGGACAGCAGCCGCGACCGGCAGGCGATCACGTCCGCCCCCTGCGCCGCCGTCAGCGCTCCGCTGACCACGGCCGCCGCCACTTCGCCCATGGAGTGGCCGATGACCGCGACAGGCCGGATCCCGTGCGCCTCCCAGAGCCGGGCGAGCGCCACCTGCATGCCGAACAGGACGGGCTGGGCGTGCTGGACCCGCTGCAGCGCCTCGGCGTCGCGCGCTGCCTCGGTGAGCGAGATCCCGGACGCCTCGCGGATCAGCGGGTCGAGCTCGGCCAGGGCGTCGGCGAAGGCCGGCTCGGCCTGCGCCAGCGCGGTGGCCATGAGCGGCCACTGGGAGCCGTACCCGGAGAAGACGAACGCCACGCCCGGCCCGGCCGGGCCGACTGTGCTGGGGACCACGGTGCCGGAGACCACGGCGGGGTGCGGGTTACCGGAGCTCAGCGCGCGCAGGCCCGCCAGAAGCTCGGCCCGGTCCCGGGCCACCACGACGGACTGGTGCGGCCCGCGGCCCCGGCGGCGGTCCAGCGTGTAGGCGAGGTCATCCATCACACTGTCGCCGTCCGGCCGGCCGTCCAGCCAGGACGCCAGCTGCGCGGCCTCGTCCCGGACCCGCTCCGGTGATGCGTCGGACAGTACGAAGCGGGACGGATGGCCCGGTCCATGCCCGGCCACGGCCTGGCTGTGCGCCGCCGCGTCCCGGTCGCCGGAATCCCGGCCGGCGGCTGGCCCGGCGTCGTCCGGGGGCGCGGTCAGCACGACGTGCACGTTCGTGCCGCTGAAGCCGAATGCCGAGACCCCCGCCGTCGCCGGCCACGCGTTCCCGCGGCCAGGCGGTCGGCTGGGACACGACGGACAGGCCCAGCTCGGCCAGCGGGATGTGCGGGCTCGGCTCGTCGAAATGCAGGCTGGGCGGGATCTGCCGGCGCCCCAGGGCCAGGACGGCCTTGATGAGCCCGGCGACGCCGGCCGCCGCCTCCAGGTGGCCGATGTTGGTCTTCACCGAGCCGATCAGCAGCGGACGCCCGGCGGGCCGGCCGGCTCCCAGAATCGCGCCCAGCGCCCGGGCCTCGATGGGATCGCCCAGGGGCGTCCCGGTGCCGTGTGCCTCGACATAGTCCACCCGGTCCGGGCTGACCCCCGCGGCCGCGTACGCCGCGTGGAGCAGGTCACGCTGGGCGCTGGCGCTGGGCGCGACCAGCCCGTTGGACCGGCCGTCGGAGTTGACGGCGGTGCCGGCGATGACCGCCAGCACCCGGTCACCGTCACGCCGGGCGTCGGCCAGCCGCTTCAGCACGACCATGCCGCACCCCTCGCCGCGGACCATGCCGCTGGCCTTGGCGTCGAACGCCCGGCAGCGGCCGTCCGGCGAGGTTCCGCCGCCGGCGTCGAACGTCATCGTGATCACCGGGGACACCATCAGGTTCGCCCCGCCCGCGACGGCCAGGTCGCTTTCCCCGCTGCGCAGGCTCGACACCGCGAGGTGAACCGCGAGCAGGGAGGACGAGCAGGCGGTGTCCACCGTCATGCTGGGCCCGTGCAGGTCCAGGAGGTAAGCGACGCGGCCGGCCGCGATGCTGGTCGCCGCGCCGGTGGCCGTCCAGGCGTCGATGCGGCTCAGGTCAGCGGTCGTCAGGTGGGCGTACTCGGCCGCGCTGATGCCGACGAACACCCCGGTGCGGCTGCCGCGCAGTGACCGCGGCGCGATGCCGGCGTGCTCAAGAGCCTCCCAGGAAACCTCGAGCAGGATCCGCTGCTGCGGGTCCATGGCCGCGGCCTCGCCCGGCGAGATACCGAAGAACGCGGCGTCGAAGCCGGCGATGTCGTCAAGGACGGCCGACCACCTGGTAACCGAGGACAGGGCCTCGGCCGCGGCGGCCGAGCCGTCGTCGAATGCCGCCCACCGCTCCGGCGGCATCTCACCGACCGCGTCGCCGCTGTCGAGCAGGAAGCGCCAGAACTTCTCCGGATCGCCGAGCATGCCGGCAGCTCCGCCGGGGAATCGGCAGCCGAGGCCGACGATCGCGACGGCGTCCTCAGCGAGCCTGCCGGTCCCCCGCGGGCGCAGGTCCGCAGCGGGGCCGGTGGCCGATCGGGGAAGCGAACGCGCCCGCCGCCCGGACGGGATCGGCCACGTCCAGGTCGGCGAGCGCGACAGCCAGTCCGCTGATCGTGGGATGCTCCCAGACCAGCGTCGGCGGCAGCGACCGCTCCAGCAGGGCCTCCAGGTACCCGGCCAGCACGAGGGCGTCGCGCGAGGACAGGCCGCTCTCCTGCAGCGGCCGGTCCGGGTCCAGCTCGGCGGCCGGCAGGCCGCACAGGTCGGCCAGGTGCTGTGTGATCAGCTCGCGCAGCTCAGCCACTTCCCAGTCCCGCGGCCAGGGGCCGTCTTCCGCTCCGGATGCCGGCCGCCGAATGCTTTCTGCGCTGATGGCAAGCCTCCCTCTTATCCTCGGGCGCTCATCCCGGGGCGTCGGACGCTCCGCGCCCTTCGATGTGCTGCCACGACGCTAAGCGGGCGGCGCGATCGGGCGCTCCGCTCCGGCCCCACGTTTCCGTCGGCGGTCTTGTCATCGCCGTGCGTAACCGCTGCGCGAGCGAAACGCGGGTGAGCAGGGACAGCGCCGCGATTTGCGCATAGTGACAAATCGCGTGGTAACCCTGGGCCTGGCGCAGTGGCTCGGAGCAACGCGCGCCGTCGCGGCCGGCCTGGTCGTGGCGGTCGGGCGCCAGCGTTCCCGCTGACGACCCGCACCGGTCGTGCTCAGGAACTACGCGTGGTCGCCCGGCGAGCTCGCCGGCCAGGTAGCGCTCCAGGCACGCTGAGCGGGCGATCTTGCCGCTGGACGTGCGCGGGATGGCGCCGGGCCGGATGAGCCGGAAGTCATGCAGCCCGATCCCGTGGTGGGCCGAGACGGCGCCCCGGACGGCGCGCGTGACCTCGGCAAGGTCCGCCTGTCCGGCGGCGCTCGTCCGGGCGCGCTCGGCGACGACCACCAGGCAGCTCCCGTCCCGGGCGGGCGTCGCGAAGGCCGCCACCCGGTCACGGCGGATCGCCGGGTGGGCGTTCTGCGCGGTGATCTCGACATCCTGCGGATAGTGATTCCGGCCGTCGATGATGATCAGGTCCTTCAGCCGGCCGGTGACGAAAAGCTCGCCATCGTGGAAGACCCCCATGTCCCCGGTGCGCAGCCAGCCGCCCGCCGGCAGGCCATCGCTGGCGCGGGCGAGGGTACCCCCGAATACCTCCCGGTCGCCGGGCGGCGGGCGGAAGTAGCCGGGCGAGACGTTCGGCCCGTGCACCCAGATCTCGCCGACCTGCGCGGCCGGGCAGGGCAGGCACGAGTGCGGGTCCACGATGGCCACGTGCTGTCCGCTAGGCCTCCCGCACGAGGCCATGCCGATCACGTTCTCGGCGTCCTCGGGCCGGCCGACCGCCGTGCCCAGCTCGAGCGCGCGGCGGTCAAACGAGGTGATCCTGGCCGCCTGGCCCGGCGAGCCGGAGCTCACGTAGACCGTCGCCTCAGCCAGGCCGTAGGCGGGGGTCAGCGCCTGCGGCGACAGCCCGCAGCCCGCGAAAGCGTCGGCGAACCTGCGCAGCGTGGCCGGGCGGACCGGCTCGGCTCCGTTCAGGAACGCGCGCACGCCGCTCAGGTCAAGCCCGGCCTTCACGTCCTCGCCGATCCGGGTCGCGCAGTAGTCGTAAGAGAAGTTCGGTCCCGCGGTGAACACGTCGGCGCGCCCGGACACCAGCTGAAGCCACCGGGCCGGCCGCATGAGGAAGGCCGCGGGATCCATGAACACGGCCCGGGCCGCGATCGCCATCGGTATCGCGACCGTCAGGACGAATCCCATGTCGTGAAACAGCGGCAGCCAGCCGGCTGTCGTGATGCTGTACGGCTGTGTCCCCAGTCCCGCGGTGATCTGCGCGGCGTTCGCCGCGAGGCAGCCGTGCGTGATCTTGACCCCGGCGGGATGCCGGGTGGATCCCGAGGTGTACTGCAGGTAGGCGACGTCGTCGGCGGCGATCTCCTCGTCCTGCCATCCGGCGGCGCGCTCCGGCTCGACCGTGTCCACGGCCACCACGAGCCGCGGCGCCGCCGGATGCCCGCGCAGCAGTGATCGCACCCCCGGTTCCGCGGCCGCGGTCGTCAGCACGCAGGCAGGCTCGGCATCGGCGATGACCCGCGCCAGCCGGTCCTGGTAACTAGGCAGGTCCGGGGTGAACAGCGGGACGGCGACCACCCTGGCGTAGAAGGCGCCCAGCATCGCCACGACATAGTCCAGGCCCTGCGGCGCCAGGACCGCGGCCCGCTCGCCGGCCAGCCCGTGCTCGCGCAGGACGGCCGCCACCGCCGCAGCGCGCTGGTCCACCTCGGCCCACGTCAGGCCCTGCTCACGACCCTGCGCGCTGGCCTGGTAGTCGACGAAGGCGTAGGCCGGACGGTCCGGGCTCGCCGCTGCCAGCTGGCGGGCGCGCTGGACGAGGGTGACCTGCCCGAGCGCTCGCAGGGCCGTCATCGTCCGGCCACCGCGGCGCCCGGGCTGGCGGGACGCTCGGCCCCGGCTGCCGTCGCCTCGCCGAGCAGCACGCGAGCATGCAACGCCATCTCCAGCTCGAATCGCGCGGCCGGCTGGTTCAGCGCATCGCCGAACATTTCCTGCAGGTGACGGAGGCGGTAGCGGACGGTCTGCGGGTGCACGTGCAGCTCCCGCGCGGCGAGCCTGGCGTTGCCGGCGCTCTGCAGCCACGACAGCAGGGTCTCGGCCAGCGTCTCCTGCTGCTCAGGGCGCAGGCGCAGGAGCGGCGCCAGCCGGGCGGCCACGCATACCTCGGCCAGGTTCTCATCCGCGAAGAGCATCAGCGCCGACAGGTGCTCATCGCACCGGATCAGGCCCCGGCCCTGGCGGACGACGCCCCGGCGGACCAGGGCCAGCGCCTGCCTCGCCCAGCGCAGCGAGCTGCCCGCCCGGCTCAGCGGCACCACCGGCCCGAGCGCCCCCGTCCAGCCGTGCAGGCCGCGCTCGATGGCCTCGACCCGGCCGGTGCCCTCCGGGTCTGGCACCAGCAGGCACGGATCCGTGCGTCCCATGTCGGCCAGGACCTCCGACGGCAGCGCCGGCAGCGGCGGCACGAGTTCCTGGCCCCGGTCGGCCAGGACCACCATGGCCACCTTGCCCGGCAGCGCCCACCCCGCGGCGCGCGCGCTGCTGATGATCGCCTCTTCCAGCGCCGGCGGGTCGGCGACGAGCAGGCCCAGGAGCCGGCCCCGGCGCCGCTTCATCTCATCCGCCATCTCGGCGCCGACCTGCATGTAGCCCTCGGCGCACGCCGCTGACAGCTCGTCGATGTACAGGAAGATCGCCTCGCCGATCGCGCCGAGGACCTCGATGCTGACGATCCCCTTCCCCGCCTTCATGCACAGCCGGTGCCAGGCGACCCGGGCGCCGGTCCGCATCGCCGCCTGCACCGTCTCGATGCTGCGGCCCTCCGTGGCCTCGCGCCGGCCGATCGCCCGGCCCAGCTTGGCCGACTCCTCGCGCGGGGTGCTGGGATCCGCGACCTGCTGGACGAACTGCCGCAGCATCTGGTGCACGGACCGGTAGACCTTGCGGCTGTCGGAGTCGTCGTGCGGCCGCGCGTACTCCGGCACTTCCCGGTGGATTGCGTTAATCATTTCCTCGGCTGTCTGAGCCAGCCCGGGAAGCATGATCTCCGCCGTTCCGGGCGGAAAATCGGGCCACTGCGCCCTCCCGGTGGCTTCCAGCTCCTGCGCTCCGGGGTATGCCAGTTCCGTCATGCCATCTCACCTGCCCGGTTGTGCCATCGCCAGGCTTGCTGGCCGACCGCTACGTTGCGTCCAGACATAGCATGACGTTACATCACAAAATCCCCCGCGTCAGGGGGAATCGTCTGTCCGGGGCGCACAAATAAATGGCCCGCGATACTAACGCTGTTGAGTAAGGGCGCGAGGCTGAGGACCCGGCCGACTAACTGACCAGCACTTGCGCGGGACGGCGGCCTGCCTGTTTGTCTGGATGTTACAACCAGGTGAATAACTACGCTGACCACTCTTAGCAGCGCTCCCGCGCCTCCGGGTGTCATATTACTCGTATCCGCGGCCCGGCTGGGACCCGGATACCCGGCGGCTGCCGCTTCGCCAGCTGCTGTATTCGCCGTGCCATTACCCGGCGCGAATTGCTGGAGGTGAAGCAAGAAGGCACTAGCCGGATCCGGTCAATACGAGTCCTGAACCACCGTCATCGCTTGGAGGCGTTGATGCAACATCCTTCATTCTACCGGAAAGCAGCACTGGCAGGAGGTGCGACCATTGCCGTCGCCGCTGCCATGCTGTCGGGCGCCGCGTCTGCGAGCGCCGCCCCCATGAGCCACGCGGCCATGAGCCCCGCCGCCGCCCCCGCGGCGGCAACCCCCTTGGCGGTCAACTTCGACTTCCTGAGCGGGTTCCTCGCCACGGAAGGCTCGCCCACCACTCCGCCCCCCGGCGCGAACAACGCCAGCTGCCAGCTCACCGCGGCGCACCCGTTCCCGGTGATCCTCGTGCACGGGACCTTCGAGAACCAAAACGACAACTGGCAGGCCGCGTCCCCCGAGTTGGTCAACCACGGGTTCTGCGTCTTCTCCTTCAACTACGGCGGCTCCACGCCGACCAATGGCATCCAGGGCACCGGCGAGATCGCGGCATCGGCTGCGCAGCTGTCGACCGAGGTCAACACGGTGCTGTCGGAGACTGGCGCGTCGAAGGTGGACATCGTCGGGCACTCCCAGGGCGGCATGATGCCCCGCTTCTACATCAACTTCCTGGGCGGCGCGTCCAAGGTCGACAAGCTCGTCGCCCTGGCTCCGTCCAACTTCGGCACCACGCTTGACGGCCTGGTGACTCTCGGCCAGGACCTCGGCCTGACCTCCGCGGTCAACGGCGCCCTGTCCGGCGCCTGCGAGTCATGCGTGGAGCAGGAGCAGGGCTCTGCCTTCCTGGCCAACCTCAACGCCACCCCGACGGTGCCGGGCGTGCAGTACACCGTGATCGAGTCCGAGGATGACGAGGTCGTCACCCCGTTCGCGAACGCGTTCCTGCCGGCGGCATCGAATGTCACCAACATCACCGTGCAGAACCAGTGCTCGCAGGATGCGAGCGACCATCTCGAGCTCGCGGCCGACCCGATCGCCATGGCCGACATGCTCAACGCCCTCGACCCGCAGAGCCCGGTCACGGTGCCCTGCCTGACGGTCGAGCCGCTGTTCGGCCCGATCGGGACCGTTCCTTCCTTCTAATCCTTCCCGCTAACCCGGAGGGGGCTGTGGCTCGGCCGCTCAGCGCCCGAGCCACAGGCATCTTGCTCCCACGCCACAGTCATCGGGGGGGCAGGCCGTGGCGGCGCACCGCCCAGGCTCGGCGGTCCGTCCGGACGACCCGGCGTCATGCGGCAGGGCCGTCCGGGATCGGGTCGGCAGCCCGCCCGCTGAGCGGGAAGCTGAGGTAGACCAGCGCCTCGCAGGCCAGTGACCAGCCCGGCCCTCCGAGTGCCTTCGGTCACCGCCACGCCTGGGATCCAGTGGAGGACCGTCTCCAGCCGCCCGTGGCCGATGAGCGCAGGCAAAGCCGCTGCAAAAGCACGGACCGGCCAGGCTGTCGAGCCTGGCCGGTCCGCTTGCCGGGAATGCGCGCGCTGGGCTAGATCCCCAGCGCTGACTGGAGCATCGGCCACGACGTGGTGAACGCGGTCTGCCAGAACGGCCAGTCGTGGCATCCGCCCTGGTAGAAGTCCGAGGTAAAGGGGATGCCGTCGGTCGTCAGGTCACTGGCGAACTGGTTCACCCCGGTTGCGACAACCGATTCCAGGATGTTCCCGCCGATCCCGGCCGAGCAAGTTGTCTGCTGGCCGGAGGCGGTGAAGCCGGTGCCCACGGACAGGAAGATCTGCGTGCCCGCCAGTTCCGAGGCCAGGAAGCAGGGATCGTGCTGCTGCCAGGCGGCGCCGTTGACGAACGGCTGACCCCAGAGGTTCAGCGGGTTGACCTCGGCCCGGATCATGGCCGCGAAGATGGTCGTCACTGACTGCCCGAGTTCGGTGCAGTCCAGGCCGCTGTAGGCGGCGACCGCCTTGTACGCGCCAGGGTTGTGCGCCGCGATGAACAAGGCCGCGCCGCCGCCAGTCGACACACCGCCGATGGCCGCCACGTTACTGGCGTGGAACCCGGACTTCAGGATCTGCGGCAGCTCGGTGGCGGTGAACGTCTCGTAGTTCTCGCCGCCAGCCCCGTTGTTGAGCCAGTTGCTGTAGAACCCGACCGGACCACCGTCCGGCAGCGCGATGATCACGGGCGCGCCCGCCGTCTGCTGCTGAACGTTCGTGTTCTCGGTCCAGCCGTCAAACGCGTCACAGCAGCCATGCAGCAGGTACAGCACCGGCCACGTCTGCGCGGTGGCACCCGCTGTCCAGCCCGACGGCAGCAGCAACTGCACCTGCACGTCGGCGCCCGCGGCCGGCGAGTCGATCGTGAGGTTGAGGGTCGTGGCGTTCACCTGATCCTCGGCGATCACGCTCGCCCCGTCGGCCGCCACGCCGGGGAACGTCGTCGTGGCCGCTGTGGTGGCAGCGGCCCTGGTACTGCCTGCGGGGGTGCTGGCGACGGCGGCGGTGCCGGCGCCGCGGTCAGAACGGCCGCGAAGGCCGCTGCTAGGGCAATGCGGGTCTTGCGCATCAGGGATTGCCTCGTCTCTTCGATGGGACGGCCATCCAAAGCAGCGGGCAACGAGTCCCAGCCCTGCAGTCTCCCGCTACCGGCGGATTCGCCTACGGTGCGCTCAGCGAATCACCTGGACCGCGAGATCAGCTACTCACGGACACGCACAACTCCGGCCCCGCTCTTATCAGATTTCAGCCGGGTCACTGCTCGCGGCTAATCGCGGATATAAAGCGGTCAGCATCATTTGTCACCCGGCTTACAAATGGCTAACGGAAAATCTTGCTTCCGCGCCCCGGCGAGTCGCGCCGCGCCACGCCGACCCCATCGAGCGGCGGATCCGGCGGATGAACCTGGCATTGCACCAGCGGCTGCCTGAACTGCACATCGATCACGCGTGGGACGACCACGCACCGGGCACCCACTCGTGGCCCCACTGGCAGCGCGACCTTCGCATGTCACTACCGTCGGTCCCGGCGACCTTCGCGCATCCGGCGCGAACGCCGACCGGTCGATGACCTGCCCCGCAGCGCATCAGAAGACCGCAGCTCACCAGAAATATGGGGGACTACTGCCTATGGAGTCCGAGGTGAGCCGATCGTAGTGTCGGAGCCGCAGGGACTGAGGAGGCCATATGCCCGACACCACGCTCTCGCTTGTGAAGTCTCACGCGTCGCAACAGCGCACCGGCCGAGTGACGCTGCTCGAGCGGAAGACGGCGCTGGATGCACTGG
>CAVSUF010000006.1:0-305250 GCA_963731085.1 uncultured Actinomycetota bacterium | reverse complement strand
CGTGAACATGCCCGGAAAATCGGTCGCGATCATGCTCGCTCCAGCCCGGCGCTTTCGCTAGCGCAGCCGCCAGGCGGCGCCGGGGTCGGCCGACGAGCACGGGCCGGTGACGGCGGCGGGGTGCGCGGCGAAGGTGGCGCCTGGCCGGGCCGGGTCGGTCAGGCACTGGCCCGAGGCGGCGTTGCGCAGCCACAGGCCGCCGCCCACCGGGGCACCGGGCACGGCCGCCACGAGCCACCGCTGGGTCGCCGCGCGGCTGCAGCCGGTCAGGTCGACCGGGAACTTCTTCGCGCTCGCGGTGTGGTTGACCTCCAGGCACCGGCCGCGGATCCGGATGGTGCCGTCTGGCTCGGCGATGAAGTCCTGCGCGGCGCTGCCGTTACAGGGCCAGATCTGGGTTCCGGCGTGATTGGCCGCGCTGTCGTTCACGTCGTCCAGGCAGCCGCCGGGGATCTGGGAGGTG
This sequence comes from uncultured Actinomycetota bacterium, assembly GCA_963731085.1. Classification (GTDB taxonomy): domain Bacteria; phylum Actinomycetota; class Actinomycetes; order Streptosporangiales; family Streptosporangiaceae; genus DASUBV01. The sequence goes on along the minus strand of CAVSUF010000006.1, from coordinate 304,787 downwards.
ACCGGCCCGGCGGGCAGCGTCCACTGCTGGCCGGGGCCGGCGGCGCAGCCGGTCACCCGCAGCGCGGCGGTGCCGCCCGACCGGGGCCGGCCAGGCACCGGCCGCCCAGGGCGGTGACCAGGTGGCTGGCCGGGCCGGCGGTCCAGCGCTGGCCCGCGCTGGCGGCGGCGCACCCGGTCAGGGTGACGAGCGCCGCGCGGGCCGGCCGACAGGCACTTCCCGGCGATGCGCAGCGTGCCGTCCTGGGCCAGGGTCCAGTCCTGGGCCGCGCCGCCGGTGCACGGCGCCGACCCGATGCGGGTGCCGCCGGCGGTCGCGGCACCGTGGTCGGTCGAGGCACCGGCCGGGCGCGCCGGCCTGGATCAGGCCGGCCGGGCCGCCGCCGGGCGGGGCAGTGACCGTCCAGGTGAACGTGGCCAGCCCGGCGTCGCCGGCCGCGTCGGCGGCGCGCAGCGTGACGGTGAACCGGCCTGGTCCGGCCGGCCAGCCGGTGACCTGCCCGGTCGGGCTGAGCGCGGTGCCGGCGGCAGCCCGCTGGCGGTGTAGGCGGCGGCCTGGCCGCCGGGGACGGTGGCGGCCGGGACGCGGAAGTCGGCCGGGGCGCCGGACACGCTGGTCCGGGCGGCGGGCGCGACGGCGGTGACCGGGCCGGTCACCGCCCAGCTGAGCCGGACCTGGCCCAGCACCTGCCCCCAGGCGGCGGTGATGGTGACCGCCGCCGGGGCGGCCAGCGACGCGGCCGGGGTGCCGCTGACCTGGCCGGTCGCGCTGAGCCGCAGGCCGGGCGGCAGCCCGGTGGCGCGATAGGCCAGTTCGGGGTCGGGGCCGGCGCTGACCTGGCTGGCCGCCAGCGTCACCGGCTGGCGGGCCATGGCCTGCTGGCCGCCGGGGCGCAGCAGGTTGAGCGCGTCCAGGTCGGTGCGGCTGACCGCGATCCCGGGCACGGTGCCCGAACTGGTGTACTGCCACAGCGCCCAGTCGGTCCAGCCGGCCGGCACGGGCGGGTCCTGGGCGGTCAGGTAAGCGGCGTCCCACAGCGGGCGCGGCCGTCAGCGCGGGGCTGCCGCCGGTGCAGGCGGCCCACCACTGCGCGGTGGTGTAGATGATCGGCAGGTGCCCGGTCAGGGCCTTGGCCTTATTCTCGAACTGGCTGACCCAGGCCACCATCTGCGGCGCGGTCAGGCCGTAGCACTCGCCGCCGGGGTAGGGGTTGTACTCGATGTCCAGCATCAGCGGCGGCACCGGGCCGGCCGCCTTGGCCTGGCTGACCAGGTACTGGGCCTGGCCCGCCGCGCTGCCGTACTTCTTCAGCGGGTTGGCGAAGGCGTAGCCGATAACGGTCAGCCGGGCCGCCCGGGCGCCGGACAGGTCGGCGGCGTAGAACGGGTTGGCGTAGTAGTTGCCCTCGGTCGCCTTGATCGCGGCGAACGCCACCCCGGAGCCCGCCACCTGCGCCCAGTCGATCGGGGCGCCCTGCGGGAACTGGGCGCTCTTCGGGTGCTGGAACGCGGCCACGTCGATACCCTGCACGGCACTGGGCGGCCCGGCCGGCGGCGGCCCGGCGGCCAGCGGCGCCACCGTCGCCTCGCTGGCCAGCCCAGGCCGGCCAGCGAGCCTGGAGCCGGCGGCGGGCCGGCCAGGGCACGCAGCAGCCGCGGCGAGTGGGTCTGGGCCACGTTGGACGGCATCGGGCCGGCGGCGCTCACGGACAAGGCAGCCGCGGCGCTGGCGCTAGCGGGCGCGGCCGATGGCAGGGCCAGCCGGCCAGCGCCAGAGTGGTGAGCGCCAGGGTGGTAAGCGCGGCTGCCAGCCCGGGCGGGCGCGAGAACGAGGGCATGCGAGGCTCCGGATAGTCCGCTGGGGCCCGTCCTTCCTATCGGAATTCACCACCAGCCACGCAAAGCACCCGGCTATCCGAGGGTGCCAGGCCCTCCTATAGGCCCGCACCCGCCTATAGGCCCGCACCCGGCAGGCCCGCACCGGCAGGCCCGCACCGGGGGACGGAACCAGGGCGGATCGACGGGCGGATCGCTGGCCGGGCTCGCTAGCCGGGCTGGTCGTCGCGCCCGAGGCCGGCCCGGCGCAGGGCCTCGGCCATGGCCCCGCCTGGCGGGGCGGGCTGCCGCGCGCCGCCGCCCGGCCGGTCATCGCGAGGCCGGCCGCCCTGCGGCTGACCGCCGCGGGGCTGACCACCACGCGGGCGGTCACCACGCCGCTGGTCACGGCGCTGCCGGTCACCACCGGGCTGGCCACCACCGGGCTGGCCACCATCGGGCTGCTCGCCACCAGGCTGGCCACCACCGGGACTGATCACCACCAGGCTGGCCACCATCGGGCTGCTCGCCACCAGGCTGGCCACCACCGGGATGATCACCACCAGGCTGGCCACCACCGGGCTGCTCGCCACCGGGCTGGTCGCTGCGGGGCTGGTCGCTGCGGGGCTGGTCGCCAGCCTGCTTGCCGCCCCGGCGGGGCCGGTCGCCGCGGGGGCGGTCTCCCCCGGCCTCGTCCTCGTCCAGGCGGAGGGTGAGCCCGATGCGCTTGCGGGCGGCGTCCACGGTGAGGACCCGGACCCGGACCACGTCACCGGAGCGGACCACGGTGCGCGGGTCGGAGACGAAGCGGCGGGACATGGCCGATACGTGCACCAGGCCGTCCTGGTGCACGCCGATGTCGACGAACGCGCCGAACGCGGCGACGTTGGTGACGACGCCCTCCAGCACCATGCCGGGGGCCAGGTCATCCAGGGTCTCGACGCCCTCGGCGAACGTCGCGGTGGTGAACGTGGGCCGGGGGTCGCGGCCGGGCTTCTCCAGTTCGGCCAGGATGTCGCGGACGGTGGGCAGGCCGAACCGCTCGTCGGTGAAGTCCTGCGGCGGCAGCGAGCGCAGCAGGGCGGTGTTGCCGATCAGGGCGGGCATGCTGGTGCCGGCGGCGGCCAGGATGCGCCGGGCCACCGGGTACGCCTCGGGGTGCACGCTGGACGCGTCCAGGGGCTCGGCGCCGTCGCGGATCCGCAGGAATCCGGCGCACTGCTCGAACGCCTTCGGGCCCAGCCGGGCCACCTTGGTCAGGGCCTGCCTGGTGGCGGAACGGCCCCGCCGCGTCGCGGTGGGCCACGATGGCGGCGGCCAGCCCCTCGCCGATGCCGGATACCCGGGCCAGCAGCCGGACCGATGCGGTGTTGACGTCCACGCCGACGGCGTTGACGCAGTCCTCGACCACCGCGTCCAGCGACCGGGACAGCTTGACCTCGGACAGGTCGTGCTGGTACTGGCCGACGCCGATGGACCGGGGGTCGATCTTGACCAGCTCGGCCAGCGGGTCCTGCAGGCGGCGGGCGATGGACGCCGCGCCGCGCAGCGACACGTCCAGGTCCGGCAGTTCCCGCGAGGCGTACTCCGACGCCGAGTACACCGACGCGCCCGCCTCGGACACCACCACCCGGGTCAGCGTCAGCTCCGGGCTGGACTTCATCAGGTCAGCGGCCAGCCGGTCGGTCTCCCGGGACGCGGTGCCGTTGCCGATGGCGATCAGCTCGACCTTGTGCTCGGCGGCCAGCCGGGCCAGCGTGGCCAGGCTGGCCGCCCAGCCTGGTCCCCCCTGCTGGCCGGCACCGCCCCCGCCGGCACCGCCGGCCCGCTTCCTCAGCTCGTGCGGGTAGATGGTCTCGGTGGCGACGATCTTGCCGGTGGCGTCGATGACCGCCACCTTGACCCCGGTCCGGAAGCCGGGGTCCAGGCCCATCGTCGGCCGGGCACCCGCCGGGGCGGCCAGCAGCAGGTCCCGCAGGTTGGCCGCGAACACCCCGACGGCGTCTTCCTCGGCCGCCTGCCACAGCCGCATCCGCAGGTCCACGCCGAGCCGGACCAGGATGCGGGTGCGCCACGCCCAGCGCACCGTCTCGGCCAGCCAGTGGTCGCCGGGCCGGCCCTGGTCGGCCACGCCGAACCGCTCGGCGATCAGCGCCTGGTAGTCCTCGTGGTCATCGGGGTCCAGCTGGAGGTCGAGAACCTCCTCCTTCTCGCCCCGGAGCAGGGCCAGCACCCGGTGCGAGGGCAGCCGGGTGAACGGCTCGGCGAACTCGAAGTAGTCGGCGAACTTGGCGCCGGTCTCCTGCTGCCCGTCGCGGACCCGGGAGACCAGCCGTCCGCGCCCCCACATCCGCTCCCGCAGGCCGCCAATCAGGTCGGCGTCATCGCCGAACCGCTCGGCCAGGATGGCCCGCGCCCCGTCCAGGGCGGCGGCCGCGTCGGGCACGCCGCGCTCCGGGTCGGCGTAAGCCGCCGCGACCGAGGCCGGGTGCTGCTCCGGCGCGGCCAGCAGGGCATCGGCCAGCGGCTCCAGGCCGGCCTCGCGGGCGATCTGCGCCCGGGTCCGGCGCTTCGGCTTGTACGGGAGGTAGATGTCCTCCAGCCGGGCCTTGGAGTCGGCCGCCCGGATCTGGGCCTCCAGGGCGGCGTCGAGCTTGCCCTGCGCGGCGATGGACTCCAGGATGGCGGATCGCCGTTCATCCAGTTCACGGAGGTAGTGAAGGCGCTCCTCCAGCGCCCGCAACTGCGCGTCGTCCAGCGCCCCGGTGGCCTCCTTGCGGTACCGGGCGACGAACGGGACCGTGGCCCCGCCGTCGAGCAGGCCGACGGCCGCGCTGACCTGGCTCTCGCGCACGCCCAGCTCGCGGGCGATGACGTGGACCGGGGACGCCGGGGCGGCGGCGGCGGAAGCGGGCGGACCGGTGGCGGCAGCGCTGGCCGGGGGGACGGGCACGGCAGCGATGCTAGCCGCCGGGCGGCGGCACCGTGCAGCCAAGGCACGGCGCTGCCCCGGAAGTAGTCCGGGATGGCCGGGGAGTCGGCGGGCGGGTCCGGGCGTAGGGCGAGATGACCAGGGCCGGGACGCGCAGGCCGTAGCCGTTCTGGTCGACGGCGGGCGGGACCACGCTGTCGTAGAAGCCGCCCCAGTCATCCCAGGACAGGAAGATCGCGGTGGAGTCCCAGTCCGGGCTCTTCATCGCCGCGTTGATGATCGCCGTCACGTACGCCTGGCCCCGGTGCACGCTGGCCGGCGGGTGCTCGCTGTCCTTCTGGGACGGGGTAATCCAGCTCACCGCGGGCAGCGTCGTTGTCACAGTCCGGCTGGCTGCCCGCCTGCACGTAGTAGCGCCAGCTCACGTGGTGCTCGTAGAACAGCCAGGTGATATCGGTCCAGGCCAGGTCGATGTCGGTCTGCCCGGTGGTCAGCTCGTCCTGCACCGCGGCGTCGAACTTGGCGATGGTGTACGGGCCGGCGATGTCGTTGGCGCAGCTCATCGGCGAGCGGTTGCGGCACTGGGCCGACCACGCCGACACCATGTGTGGTAGCCCATCACGTCGGGCGTGGCGCTGACCTGGCAGGCCGGCCGCCGTCCACGTCCGCCGCCCGGCAGGATCCGGCGGAGCGAACGCATCGGACAATCATGATGGGCAGGGCGTTAACGGGCACACCCGGCCAGGGGTAAAGAGTCGGGCAAGCCCGCTAGCCGGCCGCCGGTCGCCGGGCCACGCCGCAGTACAGGATCCGGGATCCGTCGCTGTCGGCCGCGCCCGGGTCATCGGCGTCCCACGCGCCCACGTGGCCCACCGACGGGTCCTCGCCGGGCCGGGCCGCGACCAGTTCCAGGTCGTCGAAGAACAGCTCCACCTCGGCCCGCGGCCGCGGGTACAGGCGCTGCGCCGACCGCCGGTACATCTCCGCCCCGGCCTCCATCATCCGCGGCGGCAGCCGGTCCATGGTGGAGTGCGACATGGCCAGGTAGCTGCCCGGCGCCAGCGCGGACATGTACCGGGCGACCAGGCCCCACGGGTCTTCCTCGTCGGCGATGAAGTGGAGCACGGCGGTCATCAGCAGGCCGGTCGGCTGGGCCGGGTCGATCAGGGCGTGCACCGCCGGGGCCGCCAGCAGGTCGTCCGCGTTGCGCATGTCGGCCAGCACGAACTGGGTCGTGCCGCTCGTGGTCAGCAGGGTCTTGGCGTACGCCGCCACCATCGGGTCGTTGTCCACGTAGACCACCCGGGCGCCGGGGCCGGCCTGCTGGATGGCCTCGTGGGTGTTGCCCGTGGTGGGCAGCCCGGAGCCGATGTCGAGGAACTGGCGGACGCCCCGGACGGCGATCCACCGGGCCGCCCGCTGGTGGAAGGCCCGGTTGGCCCAGGCGGCGTCGGACAGCTCGGGCATGATCTTGCGCATCTGCTCGGCGGCGTCCCGGTCGACGGCGAAGTTATGGCCGCCGCCCAGGTAGTAGTCATACAGCCGGGCCGGGCTGGGCACCGACGGGTCCACCCCAGGAGGGACATCCCGCGCCTGGGTCATCGCCGCCCTCTCCCGATCCGCCGTGCGCCAATCGGAATCCTGGCACGGCACGGGGCCGGGGGCGACATCGTGGACGGATCCGGGTCACTCGCCCCCGTCGCGGGCAAATCCGAGATAGCGCTCGGCGGAGCGGCGCAGCGCGGCCGCGCCGTCGGTCTCGACATTGCGCCGCCACCAGCCGCCGTAGACCCGGCTGAACGGGTAAGGCTGCATCATGGCCACCGCCCGGCGGATCCTGGCAGGCCGCTCAGGAATCAGGTTGGGGAAGCTGTACATGAAGCTCAGCCACCGCCGGTCCGCCACGACCGTGAAGATGTCCCCGGTGAACAGCGCGCCGCCGGGATGGGTGCCGTGATGCGGAGTGGAGTGCAGGACCTGGCCGCCATCGAAGTGCAGGCCCGCGTTGATCAGGGTCAGGCCGTCCAGGATCTCCCGGGTCTGGCCGCTCCAGAACACCACCGCCTCGTCGGGCCGGGCCACCCACTGCCGGTCGCTCTCGTGGATGTACACCGGCGCCTCGAAGGCGTGCGCCCACTCGATCATGCTGCCGTAGAAGTGCGGGTGGCTCAGCGCGATGGCGTCCACCCCGCCGAGGTCGGCCACCTGGGCCAGCAGGTCATCGTCCAGGTAGGTGATCATGTCCCACAGCACGTTCCCGGCGGGCGTGCGGACCAGCAGGGCCCGCTGGCCGATGGCCGTGGGCGGGTCGGCGCCGATGCCGGTGACGCCGGGGCCCTCGTCCGCGACACGCCCCTGCCGCCCCTCGGCCCGCAGCCGGGCCAGCGATGTCCACTGCTGCCCGTCCCAGCCGACCCACTGCCGCTCGTCCAGGCAGATCGGGCAGTCGGGCCGGTCGCCGCCGTACTGGACACCGCACGTGACGCAGATGGGGAGGTCGAGTTCCATGCTCAGCTTGGTACCCGGGTACCCGGCCGTTGATCGCGGGCAAACCGGGGGAAACCTGACGATGCGCGCGGCAGGAGTGCGCGAGACGGGCGGGCCGGCCCGCTGGACCTGCCCGGCCCGCGCGACCTGCGGGACGGCGAGGTGCTGCTCCACGTGCACGCGGCGGCCGCGGGCAACTGGGATGACATCGTCCGGACCGGCGGCTGGGACACCGGGACCCGGCCGCCGATGGCCCTGGGCGTGGCGGCGGCCGGCGTCGTGGCCGAGGTCGGCCGCGGGGTGACGGGCCTGGTCGCGGGCGACCGGGTGGCGGCGGCCTCCCTGCCGCTGCGCGAGCAGGGGGCGTGGGCCGAGTGGCACATCGCCGCGGCACGGGACGCGGCCGCGCTGCCGCCGTCGGTGCCCTCGGCGGCGGGCGCGGCGCTGGTCGTCCCGGGGCTGACCGCCGCCCAGGCCCTGGCCGCGGTGGACGCCGGGCCGGGCGGCGCGGTCCTGGTGCACGGCGCGGGCGGCGTCACCGGCGGCCTGCTGGTCCAGCTAGCGGTGCACGCCGGCGCGGCGGTGCTGGCCACGGCGGGCCCGGCCAGCGCCGACCGGGTCCGCGGGCTGGGCGCGGCCGAGGTGCTGGACTATCACGACCCCGGCTGGCCGGACCGGGTACGCCAGGTGACCGGCGGCGGCGCGGACGCGGCGGTCTGCGCGGCCCGGGGCGGGGCGGCGGCCACGCTCCCGGCGGTGCGCGACGGCGGGGCGCTGGCCACGATCACCGGGGAACCGCCCGGCCCGGACCGGGGCATCGCCGTGCACGACGTGTACGTCACGTCGGACGGCGCCCTGCTGCGCCGGCTGGTCGGGCTGCTGGCGGCAGGCACGCTGACCCTCCGGGTGGCCGAGCGGTTCCCGCTCGCCCGGGCCGCGCTGGCCCTGGACCGGGCTCGGCGCGGCGGGGGCGGGGCGGCGGTGGTGCTGGACCCCCGGCGGCTGGGCTGATCGCGCCGCCGCGGACGCGAACGCGGCTCGGTAACCGCGCTGCCGCATCGTCCGGCGAACGGGTCTGGTGCGGGTTCTCCGGTCGGCGTACGGTAATCATCGAGGCGGCAAACAGCCAGCCGCCATCCGGACTGGCCTGGCCGGCCCGATCCCGCGGCCACGCTTCAGCTCCGGGAGGCAGGGCAGTGCTACGCGGCCCCATCACCTCAGTCCCTAGCCCTCGATCATCCGCTACCCGGCAGTTCTGGATCGACGTGAGCTGGAGCGACGGCACCGCCACAGTGGCCGCCCACGGCCGGCTCGACGCGAGGGCGGCCCCCGAATTATCAGCCCGGCTCACCGAGATCATCAGCGTGGCGGCGCCCCGTCGGCTGGTCATCGACCTGGCTGACGTGCCGCACGTGGACCGGACCGGGGCCGCGGCCATCATCAGCGCGGGGGCCGAGCTGCCCGGCTCCGGCCAGCTGGTGATCCGGTCCATCCCGGCCGCCGCCATGCGCGCGTTCCAGGCGGCCGGGCCAGATCGCCCAGGCTGAGGGCCCGTGGGTATATCGTCCCGGCAAGACAGCTTTCCGGCCGGGCCGGAACGCGCCGAGGGGTGGTGGCCGGTGACGGGACCGGACGCGGGGGCAGGAGTGCCCTACGCCGAGATCGACCTGGACACGAGCATGCCGCACTCGGCCCGGATGTATAACTACTGGCTCGGCGGCCGGGACAACTACGAGGCCGACCGGGTGGCGGCCGAGCAGGTGATCGTCGCCCAGCCGAGCATCCTGGACTCGGTCCGGGCCAACCGGGCGTTCCTGCGCCGGGCGGTGGAGTTCCTGGCCCGGGAGGCCGGCGTCCGCCAGTTCCTCGACATCGGCACCGGCCTGCCCACCGCCGAGAACACCCACGAGGTCGCCCAGTCCGTGGCGCCGGAGTCCCGCATCGTCTACGTCGATAACGACCCCATCGTGCTGGCCCATGCCCGGGCGCTGCTGACCAGCACCCCACGGGGCGTTACGACCTATATCCAGGCCGACGCCCGTGACCCGGAGCGCATCTTGCGCGAGGCGGCCCGGACGCTCGACCTGGGTCAGCCGGTGGCGGTGATGATGCTGGCCGTGCTGCACTACGTCCGCGACGCCGACGACCCGGCCGGGATCGTCACCCGGGTCATGAACGGCGTCCCGCCGGGCAGCTACCTGGCCCTGTCCGAGGCGACCCGCGACATCGACACGGAGAGCATCACCGGCGCGGCCTCGCGGTTCAACGCCCAGCGGGTCGCGGCGCCGTTCACGCCCCGGACCCTGGCCGAGATATCCCGCTACTTCGACGGGCTGGACCTGGTCGAGCCCGGCCTGGTGCCGATCCCGCAATGGCGCGCCCTGGCCAGCCCGGCCCGGCCGGTCCCGGCCTACGCGGGCGTGGCCCGCAAGCCGTAGCCCGGGCGCCCGGCCGGGCGGCCGACGCGCGCCGACCCTGAGAACCATGATCGTGACCGTTTTCTCCGGTTTTGGCGGCAATCGGTCACGATCATGACTTTCGCTGGCTAGACGACCGGGGAGCGGTCCGGCGGGCCGGTGGACCATGCTTGCGGGCGCCGTTGACCGAGGCAGCACCTTCACCACGAGCCGACGGCGCCGACCAGGGCGAGGACGCGGGCCGGACGTCGGTCGAGAAATGTCCCCGGGGACCGGGTCCAGGAAGACCAGGCCGGCCGGCCGGGATGACGAAGAGCCGGGACGTGGTGTAGATCCCCGGCAGCCGCTCGCCCAGATGGAGCGGCCGGGCGGTGTCGTTGGTGGCATCGGCGTGGTGCACGGCCGGCTGACCGCTGGCGCCCGTGAAGTCGCCGTTCCACCGGCAGCTGCTCGGATGACCGTGGCGCGGGGAGATGGTGCAGCTCTTGTCCCGGGCCACGAACGTCCCGTGCGTGCCGGCGCCGGCGGCCCAGGCGAGGGTCGGGAACACGAAGCTGAGCCCGATGTAGAGCAGGAGCAGGAAGAACCCCCCGCCGAACAGCAGCGTGCGGATCGGCCTCGGCTTGCTCGCCTTGGCCCGTCGTGACCCTCGTGACATGGTGGCTCCCGGTTCCGCGCCGGCCGCCCCTGCCGCGCCTCCTGACCTATGCCGTGATTCTCGGGGATCCACCCGGCCGGCCACTACGTACGGACGGGCCGCCTTCGCTGCCCTATAGGGCAGCCGCAGCGCCCGGCCTCGGATCGGCGAGAACCCGGCCCCGGGGCGGTGCCGCCCCGGCCGGCCCGGCCGTAAGATCGCGCGTGGTGCTGGCACGGGAGCGGAGGGCCGCCGGGGTGACGAACGACTTCTGCGTGATCGGGGCCGGGATCATCGGCCTGGCCGTGGCCAGGGAACTGCTGCTCGCCGGCCCGGCGCGAGCGTCACCGTGATCGAGCAGGAATCACGGATCGCCCGGCACCAGACCTCGCACAACAGCGGAGTGGTGCACGCGGGCCTGTACTACGCGCCGGACTCGGTCAAGGGACGCCTGGTCCGGCTGGGCGTCAAGCTGCTGCGGGAGTTCTGCCAGGAGCACGGCATCACCATCGACGACTGCGGCAAGATCGTCATCGCGCAGAACCAGGGCGAGATCGCGGGGCTGGAGCGACTGCACCAGCGGGCCAGCGCACTCGGCGTGCCAGGGCTGGAGATGCTCGGCCCCGACGGCATCCGGGACCGCGAGCCCCAGGTCGCCGGGGTGGCCGGGCTGCTGTCGCCAACCTCGGCGATCACCGACTTCCCGCGGATCGCGGCCGCCCTGGCCGACGCCGGGCGGACGCTGGGCGCGGTGATCGAACTGGGGCAGGCCGTGACCGGGATCACCACCAGCGCGGACGGGGTGGAGGTCCGCACCAGCAGGCGCGCCTATCAGTGCCGGCGGCTGATCGTGTGCGCCGGGCTGCAGGCCGACCGGCTGGCCACCGCGGCCGGGGCGCCGCGCGACCCGCAGGTGGTGCCGTTCCGGGGCGAGTACTACCGGCTGCGGGACGGCCGCCAGGGGCTGGTCCGGGCGATGATCTACCCGGTGCCCGACCCCCGGTACCCGTTCCTCGGCGTGCACTTCACGCCCCGGGTGGACGGCCGGATCGACGTCGGGCCGAACGCGATCCTGGCCCTGTCCCGGCGCGGGTACACCTGGGGCGACATCAGCCCCCGGGACATCGCGGCGATGGCGTCCTGGCCGGGCATGTGGCGGCTGGCCGCGAAGCACTGGCGGACGGGGGCCTATGAGCTGGCCGGCTCGGTGAGCCGCCGGACGTTCGCGGCCCGGGCGCGGCAGTACGTGCCCAGCCTGGGCGACGCCGACCTGGTCCCGGCGCCCGCCGGGGTGCGGGCGCAGGCGGTGTCGCGGGACGGGAAGATCCTCGACGACTTCGTGCTGGACCAGCGCGGGCCGGTGATGTTCGTCCGCAACGCCCCGTCCCCGGCAGCGACGTCCTCGCTGGCCATCGCCCAGCACGTGGTGGCGTCGGTGCTCGGCTGACCGGCACGGCTGTAACCGGCAGGTAACACGCGGGGAATACCGTGCAGCCATGAGGCTCACCGATCATGAGCAGGAAATGCTGCTGGTCACGGTCGCGGCGGATGTCGCCCAGCGACGGCGGGCGCGGGGCCTGAGGCTCAACTATCCGGAGGCGGTCGCGCTGCTGACCTCGTTCATCGTAGAAGGGGCCAGGGACGGCCGGACGGTGGCCGACCTGATGGCCGCCGGGCGGCACGTGCTGACCCGCGACGACGTGGCCGACGGGGTGCCGGAGATGCTGGACCCGGTGCAGGTGGAGGCCACGTTCCCGGACGGCACCAAGCTGGTCACCGTGCACAGCCCGATCACGTGAGCAGCAACGGTGACGCGGGCATCCCGGGCCAGGTGCTGCCCGCCGCCGGGGTGATCGAGCTGAACCCCGGCCGGGACCGGACCGAGGTCGGCGTCGAGAACACCGGCGACCGGCCGGTCCAGGTCGGCTCGCACTACCACTTCGCGGCGGCCAACCCGGCGCTGGCGTTCGACCGGGACGCGGCCCGGGGGCGGCGGCTGGACATCCCGGCGGGCACGTCGGTGCGATTCGAGCCGGGCGTGTCCCGGCTCGTCGGGCTGGTCCCGATCGGCGGGCGGCGGGTCATCCCCGGCCTGCGCCCGGAGTGGGCCGGGCCGCTGGACGGCCCCCGCGCCGATGACGACCATGGCTGAGCTGTCCCGCGCCCGGTACGCGGCGCTGTACGGGCCGACCGCCGGGGACCGGATCCGGCTGGCCGACACCAGCCTGCTGATCGAGGTCACCGAGGACCGGTGCGGCGGCCGGCCCGCTGGCCGGCGACGAGGCGGTGTTCGGCGGCGGCAAGGTCATCCGCGAGTCGATGGGCCAGGGCCTGGCCAGCCGCGCGGAGGGCGCGCCCGACCTGGTCATCACCGGCGCGGTGGTGCTGGATCACTGGGGCGTGATCAAGGCCGACGTGGGGATGCGGGACGGCCGGATCACCGCGCTGGGCAAGGCCGGCAACCCCGACACCATGGACGGGGTGACGCCCGGCCTGGTGATCGGGCCGTCCACCGAGATCATCGCGGGCAACGGGCTGATCCTGACCGCCGGCGGCATCGACTCCCACGTGCACCTGATCGCGCCGCAGCAGATCCCGGTGGCGCTGGCCGCCGGGATCACCACGCTGATCGGCGGCGGCACCGGCCCGGCCGAGGGCACCAAGGCCACCACGGTGACGCCCGGCTCGTTCTGGCTCGCGGCCATGCTGGACGCGCTGACCGCGTGGCCGGTCAACGTGGCCCTGCTGGGCAAGGGCAACACGATGTCGGCCGACGGGCTGTGGGAGCAGCTTCGCGCCGGGGCGGCCGGGTTCAAGCTGCACGAGGACTGGGGCACCACCCCGGCGGTCATCGACGCCTGCCTGACCGTGGCCCAGGCGGCCGGCGTGCAGGTGGCCATCCACACCGACACCCTGAACGAGGCCGGCTACCTGGACTCGACGCTCGACGCGATCGGCGGCCGGCCGATCCACACGTACCACACCGAGGGCGCGGGCGGCGGGCACGCGCCGGACATCATCAAGGTCGCCCAGTACCCGAACGTGCTGCCGTCGTCCACCAACCCGACCCGCCCGTACACGGCCAACACCCTGGACGAGCACCTGGACATGCTGATGGTCTGCCATCACCTGAACCCGTCGATCCCCGAGGACCTGGCCTTCGCCGAGTCGCGGATCCGGCCGACGACGATGGCCGCCGAGGACGTGCTGCACGACCTGGGCGCGATCTCGATGATCGGCTCGGACTCCCAGGCCATGGGCCGGATCGGCGAGACCATCATCCGGACCTGGCAGACCGCCCACGTGAACAAGGAGCGCCGGGGCGCCCTGCCCGGCGACGGGGCGGCCGACAACCGCCGCGCCCGCCGGTACGTGGCCAAGTACACGATCGCCCCGGCGGTGACCCACGGCCTGGACCGCGAGATCGGCTCGGTGCAGCCCGGCAAGCTGGCCGACCTGGTGCTGTGGGAGCCGGCGTTCTTCGGGGTGCGGCCGCACCTGGTCCTGAAGTCCGGGGTGATCGCGTGGGCCAGCATGGGCGACGCCAACGCCTCCATCCCGACCCCGCAGCCGCAGTTCCCCCGGCCGATGTTCGGGGCGTTCGGCCGGCTGCCGGCCCGGCTGGGCGTGCAGTTCGTCGCCCCGGCCGCGCTGGAGGACGGGCTGGCCGGGCGCTGGGACAGCGACCGCCCGCTGGTCGCGGTGGCGGACGTGTCCGGGCTGTCCAAGGCCGACCTGCCGGAGAACACCGCGCTGCCCCGGATCGACGTGGACAGCGAGAGCTTCGAGGTACGGGTGGACGGCGAGCCGATCGAGCCCCGGCCGGTCGCCGAGCTGCCCATGGCCCAGCGCTACTTCCTGTTCTGATGTCATGACCGGCTCGGCGCTGCTGCTCCTGCTGCTGGACTCCCGCGCGCCCGCCGGGGCGCACGGCCACTCCGGCGGCCTGGAGGCGGCGGTCACGGCCGGGTTCGTCACCGGGCTGGCCGACACGGAGCGGTTCTGCCGCCTGCGGCTGGCCACGGCCGGCGCGACGTCGGCGGCGTTCGCGGCCTGCGCCTGCCGCCTGTGGCGAGGCGGCGCGGCCCCGCCGGCCTGGGCCGACCTGGACGCCGAGCTGAGCGCCCGGCTGCCCGCCGAGGCGGCCCGGACGGCGTCCCGGCAGCTCGGCAGCGGCCTGCGGCGGCTGGTAACCGCGCTGCTGCCCGCCGCTGACCTGGCCCGGCCGTGGGCCAGCCTGCCCCGCCCGGCCCCGCACCACCCGCTGGTGCTCGGCGCGGCCGTGGCCCTGGCGGGCGGCGATCCCCGCCTGGCCGCGCTGGCGGCCGCGCTGGGCACCTGCGCCGCCCCGGCCAGCGCGGCAGTCCGGCTGCTCGGCCTGGACCCGTACGCGGTGCAGGCCATGCTGGCCCGGCTGGCCCCCGATATCGACGCGGCGGCCACCACCGCGGCCGCGCCGCGTGACCCCCGCCACCTGCCCGCGGCCAGCGCCCCCGCGCTGGACCTGCTGGCCGACGTGCACGCCCGCTCGGAGGTGCGTCTCTTTGCATCCTGACCCCGGATCGATAAGTAACGGCACGGCTCACTCCCACCCGCACGCCAGCGACGCGGCCGCCGTCGCCCGGCCTCCCGGCTCCGCCGAGGGCGTGCCCCGCATCGGCATCGGCGGCCCGGTCGGCAGCGGCAAGACCGCGCTCGTCGCCGCCCTGTGCCGGGACCTGGCCGGGGACCTGGTGATCGGGGTCGTGACCAACGACATCTACACCACCGAGGACGCCGACTACCTGCGCCGGGCCGGGGTGCTCCCCGACCGGCGCATCCGCGCCGTGCAGACCGGCGCCTGCCCGCACACCGCCATCCGCGACGACATCAGCGCCAACCTCGACGCGGTCGAGCAACTGGAGGCCGACTACCCCGACCTGGACCTGGTGCTGGTGGAAAGCGGCGGCGACAACCTGACCGCGACGTTCTCCTACGGCCTGGTGCACCGCCAGATCTTCGTCATCGACGTGGCCGGCGGGGACAAGGTGCCGCGCAAGGGCGGCCCCGGCGTGACCCGGTCCGACCTGCTGGTCATCAACAAGACCGACCTGGCCCCGCTGGTCGGCGCCGACCTGACGGTGATGGACCGGGAGGCGGCCGCGGTCCGGGACGGCCGCCCGGTCCTGTTCACCTCGCTGCGCGGGACCGCGGCCAGCGTGACTGAGGTGGCGGCCTGGGTGCGGGCACAGGTGGCGGTCCTGGCGCCGCGATGATCGCCCGCACCCGCGCGGTCGTCGGCCCCGGCGGCCAGGCTGGCCTGCCTGTCCTGCCAGCCGCCGCTGACCCTGCGGCAGGTGCTGGCGGACGAGCCGGGCACCTGCGCGCTGTGCCTGGTCGGCTCGGCGGCCGGCCCGCTCCCCGGCGACGACCTGGCCCTGACCCTGGAAGTCGCCCCCGGCGCGACCGCGACCCTGCAAGCGTCCGGCGCGGCCATCGCCCAGGGCCGGCCAGGCGAGGCGGGCGAGGGCAGGGCCGGGATGGCCCGGCTGAGGCTGACGGCGGTGGTCGGCGCGGGGGGCGTGCTGCGGGCCGATCCGGGGCCGCTGGTCGTCCGGCCTGGCGGCCGGGTGGCGGCGTCGGTCAGCATCGCGCTGGCCGAGGGCGCGGGGGTGGACTGGCGCGAGCTGGTCGTGCTGCAGCGCGACGACGGTGCGGGGCGGGACGGGCCGGCGGCGTACCCGGCGGCGTCGCTGCGCTGGGATGTGACCCGGGCGGGCCGGGCGCTGCTGCGCCAGGTGACCGACCTCACTGACCCGCAGTGGCAGCGCTGGCCGGGGCTGGTGGCGGGCCGGCGCGTGCTGGCGTCGGCGCTGCTGGCCGGGCCGGGGGTGGCCGCGCGGACGGTGGTGGCCGGGCCGACCGCCGTGGCCCAGCGGCTGGCCGGGGACGCGGTGCTGGTCACGGTGCTGGCCGACGACGCGGCCGCCGCCGTGCGCCAGCGCGACGAGCTGTGCGCCGCCGTCTGCGCCGTGTGAGCGCATGACGACCATGATCGTGACCCTTTTTCCGTGATCTTCTCCGGACAATCGGTCACGATCATGAGTGGGCTAGCGGAGGCTGCTGGCCGACCTGGCCTGCCACGCTGTCCAGAGGGGGCGGTAGCCCTGGGTGCTCCAGAACGGGCCGGAGAGCGGGTTGACCTGCGCGTGGTGCAGCAGCGTGACGGCCACGCCGGCGGCGTCGGCATCCTGGTGCATCCGGGCGGCCAGCGCGGCGCCGACGCCGCCGCCGCGTTTCCCTGGCTCGACGCCCGCCAGCCCGAGGTACGCGACCGGGCTCGCGGCCACCACCGGGGCGATCCACGTCGCCGCCTCCGGGCGCTCCGCGGTCAGCATGCCGACGGCCGCGCCGCCGCGCTCGGCGATCCAGGCCCACGGCTCCGGCTCGGCCAGCTGCGCGGCGGTCTCCCGGCGCAGCGCGTCCGCGGTGCCCGGCCGCTCGGTCACCATGCCGAAGTGGGCGTCGTACCGGATCGTGTGCATGCCCAGCCGGACTAGCTCGGTCAGGTCAGCGGGTTCGGCCCGGCGGACTGTCAGGCCGGGCGGGCCGACGTCGCCCGGCCCGGCCGCGGCGCGCCGGCCGGCGGGCCGGGCGGCGATGACGGTCGCGGGCACGAGCCCGTGCCGGAGCAGCGCCGGCACCCCGGCGACATCCCGGCTCGGCCAGTTGACCACGGCGGCCGTGTCCGGGTCGTCCGTGTCCGGCTCGGTGGCCAGGTGATCGCGCCACCGGGTTAGCAGCGCGTCCAGGCGTGTGCCGATGTCCGGGCCGGCCACCGCGGTGACCAGGTGGAACCGCCGCGCCGCGCCCCACGTCAGGTCGAGCGTGCCCGGATCGCCGGTCACGTGCCGGCACGTCGCGCCCGCCCCCAGGTCCGCGCCGCAGCCGGGCTGGCGCGGGCTGGACGGCGACGCCGGGAGCAGCGGGTCCACCTCCCGCCGCCATCGCGCCACGTCCGGCACGTCCTCGTTCGCCTGATCCGTCATCCCGCCAACATAAGCAATGTCCGTCCGGAACGGCGGCTCCGACCTGCCGGCCACTGCGTCATCGCGCTCAGCCTGCGAGCCACGATGTCATGCGGAAACCTTCGCGGAGCCTCCGCAGCGAGCCTTCGGGGCGTCCCGGGCGATGCTCGCGGGAGTTAACGGCCGGTGGCGCGACGGACGTCCTTCGCGGCGTCCTTGGCTTGCTCGCCCACCTGGCGGCCGGCGCCGCCGATACGCTCGCCGGTACCCCTGGCCTCCAGGTAGGGGTCTCCCGCAGCGCGGCCCGCGCGCTGCTTGGCGCGCCCGCTGCCCATGCGGAACCTGTTGCGCAGCTTGTTCAGCAGTCCCATGTCCGCCAGCCTCCTCAGTTCGGAAACAAATGCCGCTGACCTGCTGCCCCGGATTCGGCCGGTCACACGCCGGCCCCCGCAGCCGATCTCCGGCTGGCCGCTATCTCCGCTCATCCGCGAACGCGTCTAGCTCGGCGGCCAGGCCCGCGACCCCGACCTCGCCACCCCGGTTGCCGAGGTCGGGGTAGATGCCCGGTAGTGGCCCAGTCCGCCCGCCCGGGGCAGCGTTCGGCCGGTCAGCAGCCGCCCTGACGCCAGCGTCTCAGTCCCAGGCGAGGCCGGCGTCGGGGGCGTCGTCGGCCAGGACCGTGCCCTCGATGAGGCCGTAGGGGCGGTCGGCGGCGTAGTAGACCTCGTTGTCGTTGGCCAGGCCGAAGGGCTCCAGGTCGACCAGGAAGTGGTGCTTGTTCGGCAGCGTCAGGCGGACCTCGCAGGCATCGGGCACGGCGTCCAGCACCGCGCCGCCCATGCCGTACAGGGTCTGCTGCAGCGACTTGCTGGGCCGGGTGAACGCCGCCAGCAGAGCCGTCCGGGCCGCCGTGAACACCGCCGCCCAGTCGGCCTCCGGGCGGCGCAGCCGCCACCGGGCGCTGACCTCGGTGGCCAGGACGCGGTCGTGGGCGTCGGCCAGGGTGGTGTACGCATCGCGGGCGAAGCCCCAGAACTCCGAGCCGGTGGTGTTCGCCGCGATCAGGTCCGCGATGCCGCCGGTGACGGAGAGGCCAAGCTCGGCGTCGGCGACCGCCGTGGCCGTCCGGGTGTACTGGCCGGACCGGGTGAAGGAGTGGCCGTGGCCGGCCTCGACGGGCAGCCACGGGTACTCGTCGATGGCGACGCGGGCCCGGCTGATGGCGGGCTGGGTGGCCAGGTAGTGCGCGGCCAGTTCCAGGGCGAACGCCTCCGGCTCGATGCCGCCCAGCTGGCGGGCGAACGCGTACACCGTGTTCTTCTGCGTGTCGGTCGGCAGCACGGCGGCGTTGTCGCCGGTCAGGTGGACGGCGTCCAGGTCGCCGGACAGGCTGGTGGACACGTTCCAGTCCCGGATCGCGTCGCCGCCGCCGGGGCCGGTCCCCCGGCTCGACGTGCACCACCCGCACCTCGGCCTTGCCGTACCGGTTAGCGCCCAGCCGCGTCATCGCGCCGCCCTCCTCGTGTCCGGGCAGAGTCTCCCCTGCCCGTGCGTCCTCGCCAGTGTTCAGGGCCAGAGTGTTCAGGGCTCAGCGTACACCCGGTCGCGGGTGAACGGCAGGTCGGTCAGCCGCGCGGCCGGTGGCGTCCCGGATCGCGTTGGCCAGCGCCGGGGCGACCGGGTTGAACGGTGCCTCGCTCATCGGCTTGGCCCCCAGCGGGCCGAGCGGGTCGCTGGTCCCGGCGAAGAGCACCTCGGTCCGCGGCACGTCGGCGAACGCGGGCAGGTGGTAGGCCCGCAGCGACCGGGTGGCGACCCGGCCGCCGGCGTCGATGTCGACGTGCTCGTGCAGCGCGGCGCCGAGGGCCTGGGCCACGCCGCCCTCGACCTGGCCCCGGCACTGCCGCGGGTTGATCACCGTCCCCGCGTCGGCGGCCTGCACGCTGCGCAGGATGCGGACCTCGCCGGTGGCCGGCCGGACCGCGACCCGGAAGCCGTGCACGTTGAACGACACCGAGCGCGGCGTGCCGCCGCATGCCCGTCGGCGGCCAGCAGGACCTCGCTGCCCGGCGGCCGGGCCGCCATCTTCGCGGCCAGCGCCCGGGCCGCGCGCAGCGTGGCCATGCCCGCCACCACCGTGCCGGTCGAGCCGTACGCGCCGGTGTCGTGGCTGACCAGGTCGGTGTCGGACTGCCGCAGGTCGATGTCGCCGGGCCGGGCGCCCAGGGCCTGGGCGGCCAGCTGGCCGTGCACGGTCGCGGTGCCGTTGCCGAACTCCGCGGTGCCCACCGACAGGACGTACGCCGCCGCCGGGCCGCTGGGCGATCCGGGCGTGCGCCCAGTGCCCGCCCGGCGGGGCCGAGTCGAGCATGGACACCGCCAGGCCGGTGCCGCACTGCCAGCCCGGCTCGTCCGGGGCCGGGTCGCCCGGCCCGGAGGCCAGCGTCGGCCTGGACCAGGTCCAGGCACTCGGCCAGGCCGTAGCTGGCGATCTGAGATGTCGTCGGGGTCACCGCTCGGGCGAGTCCAGCGGGTCGCCGGGGCGGATGACGTTGCGCCGCCGGAACTCGGCCGGGTCCATGCCCAGCGCCCGGGCCAGCTCGTCCAGCGCCGACTCCACCGCGAACCCCGACTGGGACAGCCCGTAGCCGCGGAACGCCCCGGCGGGCACGGTGTTGGTGTAGACCGACCAGGCGTCGACCCGCTTGTTCGGGCACCGGTACAGGGCCATCGACTCGCCGCAGGATGGTGCAGCACCCCGCCGGCGTGGTTGCCGTAGGCGCCGGTGTTGGCCACCGTCTCGAGGGCCAGCGCGGTCAGCGTGCCGTCGGCCCGCGCCCCGGCGGTGACCGTGATCCGCATCGGGTGCCGGGTGGTGGCCGCCGCGAACTGCTCCTCGCGGGTGAACTCCAGCTCCACCGGCCGCCGCAGCCGCAGCACGGCCAGGGCCACCACGTCCTCGGTCAGCATCTCCTGCTTGCCGCCGAACCCGCCGCCGACCCGGGCGGCCAGCACCCGGACCTGGTCGCGGCGGCAGGCCGAAGATCGAGCACAGCGCGTCCCGGGTCAGGAACGGGGTCTGGGTGCTGGTGCGGACCACCAGCCGGCCGCCGTCCAGCCAGCCCGGCGGCGGCGTGCGTCTCCAGCGCGGCGTGCTGGACCCGCTGCATCCGGAAGGTCTAGCTCGCACCGACGGCGGCCGCGTCGGCCAGGCCCGCCGCCACGTCCCCGATGCCGCCGTGCACCTCGGCGGCGATGTTGCGCCGCGGGTCGGCGATCCCCGCCGCAGGGGTCTTGTCCCCGTGCACCAGCGGCGCGCCCGGCGCCATGGCCGCCTCGGGGTCGAGCACGGCGGGCCGGACCCGGTACTCCACCGCGACCCGGGCCGCGCCGGCCTGCGCGGCGGCCGGCCGTCTCGGCCACCACGGCGGCCACCCGCTGGCCGGCGAACCGCACCACCCGGTCGAGCACCGCCGTGTCGAGCGGGTCATCGCTGACCTTCTCGTGCCGCCCGGTGGAGTACCGGGCGGGCGGGGCGTCGCGGTAGCTGAACACGGCCAGCACGCCGGGGACGGCCAGCGCGGCGGCGGTGTCGACCGACACGATCTCGGCGTGCGGGTGCGGCGAGCGGACCAGCGTCATGTGCGCCAGCGCCGGGCACCTCCAGGTCCAGGGTGAACGGCTCGCGGCCGGTCACGATCCGCTCCCCGGCGGGCGCGGGCGGACTGGCGGCGGGGTCGTCGCCGGGGCCGGTGCCGCACTCGTCGCCGCCGGTACCGCCGCCTGCCCGGCGGCCGCCAGCCAGGCGCTCCTCCCGCAGCCGGCTGAGCGCGTCGGCCACCGGGCGGTAGCCGGTGCACCGGCACAGGTTGCCGCTGCAGGGCGGGGGCCGGGTCGGCCCGCTGGGCGTCGTCCAGGGCCGCCACCGTCATGATCATCCCGGCGGTGCAGAAGCCGCACTGGAACGCCTGCTCGGCCAGGAACGCGCGCTGCACCGGATGCAGCCCGTCCGGCCCGGCCAGGCCCTCGATCGTGGTGACCGCGCGGCCCGCCGCCCGGGCCGCCGGGTACAGGCAGCTGTGCACGGGCCCGCCGTCGACGTGCACGGTGCAGGCGCCGCAGTCGCCCGCGTCGCAGCCCTTCTTGACGCCGAACCAGCCCTGCTCGCGCAGGTACGTGCGCAGGCACTGGCCGGGCGCGGGATGGCCCGCGATGGGCACCGCCGTTCATCATCATGGGGGTCTGGCCGGTCACGAGGCGGCCAGGTCGGCGCGGACCTCCAGGGCCAGGCGCCGGGTCATGGCCGCCCGCCAGGCGGGGGCGCCGTGCACGTCATCGTGCCACCGGGGCCGGGCCGCGCCGAGCGCGGCCAGCAGGTCGCCGTCGGCCGGGAGCCGGGGAAACCGCAGCTGGACCGGGCGGGCGGTGGCGGCGGTGACGGTGATCACCACGGCGCCGCCGGGGTCGCGGCGGCCGATCACCAGCGCCGCCGAGCGGCCGGTGGGCGACAGCGAGATCCGCCGGAAGGCGGTCACGGCGGCCAGCGCCGGGGCGGGCAGGTGCACGCGAGCGCAGCACCTCGCCGGGGGCCAGGGCGCAGGTGCCGGCGCCGGTGACGAAGTCGGCCACCGACATCCGGCGCGGCGCCCCGTCCGGCGCCCCAGATCAGGCAGGTGCCGTCCAGCGCGGCGGCCAGCGAGATCATCGGCCCGGCGGGCAGGGCCAGGCACAGGTTCCCGCCGACGGTGGCCATGTTCCACACCTTGAACGAGCCGAGCAGCGCACCGCAGCATTGCGGCGACCAGCGTGGCGGCCGGCCAGCGCCGGGCGCAGCCGCGCCAGTTCGGCCAGCGTGCAGGTGGCCGCGATCTCCAGGCCGCCGTCATCGTCGTCCCGCAGCGACGGCCAGCCGCAGTGCGGTCAGGTCCAGCAGCCGGGTGACGCCGGGCTGCGGCTCGGAGAACAGCCAGGTGCCGCCGGCCAGCCAGGCGTCACCGTCCCGCCAGGCCGCCGTCCGGGGGTCGGCGATCTCGGTGACGCCGGGCAGGTCCATCGCTAGCCGCTCGGCGCGTTCCTGGCTGCCCGTGGTTCGCTGGCTGCCCGTGGTTCGCTGGACGGCCGCGATTCGCCGGCTGGCGGCCGCCGCGCCGGCGGCCAGGGCGGTCGGGTCGGCGGTCACCAGCGCGCCGTCGCGGACCACGGCCCGGCCCCCGACGTACAGGCGCTCCAGGGCCGGCGCGCCGAGAACCAGCACCGTCACCGGGTCGGCGATGCCCGCCCCGGCCAGGCCCGCCGACCTGCCACAGCGCGACGTCGGCCAGCTTGCCCGGCTCCAGCGAGCCGATCTCGGTCTCCGCGGCCCAGGCAGCGGGCACCGCCCATGGTCGCCAGGTGCAGCGCCTGCCGGACCGACAGCGCCAGCGGGCCGTCCCGCAGCCGGGCCGACAGCAGCGCCTGGTGCAGTTCGTCGACCATCCGGCCCGGACTCGTTCGACGCCGCGCCGTCCACGCCCAGGCCCACCGGCGCGCCCGCCGCCAGCAGCGCGGCCACCGGCGCGATGCCGGAGCCGAGCCGGCCGTTGGAGGTCGGGCAGTGGGCCACCCCGGTACCGGTGGCGGCGAGCCGGCTCGACCGCGTCGCCGGACAGGTGCACGCAGTGGGCCAGCCACACGTCCGGGCCGAGCCAGCCCAGGTCCTCGGCGTACTGGACCGGGGTGCGGCCGTAGGTCTCCTGGCAGAACCGCTCCTCGTCCAGCGTCTCGGCCAGGTGGGTGTGCAGCCGGACGCCGGCCCGCCGGGCCAGGTCGGCGCTGTCGCGCATCAGCTCGGCGGTGACCGAGAACGGCGAGCACGGCGCGACCGCGATCCGGGTCATGGCGCCGAACCCCCGATCGTGCCAGCGGTCGATGGCGGCCTGGGTGGCGGCCAGGATGTCGTCGTGGTCCTCGATGACCGAGTCGGGCGGCAGGCCGCCGGCCGACTGGCCCAGGTTCATCGAGCCCCGGCCGGGATGGAACCGCAGGCCGATCCGGCGGGCAGCCAGGATCTCGGCCTCCAGCAGGTCGCCCCGCCCGGCCGGGAACACGTAGTGGTGGTCGGTGCTGGTGCTGCACCCGGTCAGCGCCAGCCAGCCCAGGTTGGCCGCCGCGGCGGCGTGCACCAGGTCGGCGTCCAGGCCCGCCCACACCGGGTACAGCGTGGTCAGCCAGCCGAACAGGGCGGCGTCCGGCGCGTAGCCCCGGGTGATCCACTGATACAGGTGCGTGTGGGCGTTGACCAGGCCCGGCGTGGCCAGCAGCCCGTCCCCGCCGGCCCGCTCGGCGGCGGCGTAGCGGTCGGGCAGCGGGCCGGGGCCGACCGCGGCGATCCGGTCGCCGTCCAGCACCAGGTACCCGGACGGGTACTCGGTCCCGGCCGCGTCGGCGGTCGCCACATGGCATCCCTCGATGGCCAGCAACCGGCCCCCTTCCAGCCGCGGCTAGCTGCCCCGGTAGGTGGAGTAAGCGTACGGGCTTAGCAGCAGCGGCACGTGGTAGTGCCGGGCTGGGTCGGTGATCTGGAAGATGATCGCGACCTGCGGGTAGAAGGTCTCGACGGCCAGGTACGCGGCGGTCTCGAAGGTGAGCTGGTAGGTCCCGGCGGGCAGGCTGGCGTCGGTGAACCGCGCCACCCGCCCGTCGGCGTCGGTGACCGCGGCGGCGACCCCGGCCCAGCCGTCGCCGTCCCGGCGGGCCAGGCTGACCCGCAGGCCCGCCGCCGGGCAGCCCGCCATCGCGTCGAGGACGTGGGTGGAAACGGTCACCAGGCTGTTCTACCGCAGTGCGGCCCGCTACCCGAATGCCCCGTGGTTCGGAAAGCGCCGTTCCAGCCGCAGCGCGACGATGGCCCGCAACTCGGCCCGGACCACCTCGCGCTCGGCGGCCGGGTCGTTGCCCATCCGCCGGGCCAGCGCGGCCAGCATGTCGGCGGCCGTCCGGCCGGTGGCGCAGATCAGGAACACGTGGCCGAACCGCCGCTCGTAGGCCGCGTTGCCGGCCGCCAGGCGGTCGCGGTCGGTGGCCCCGGCGGCCATCGCCGCCGACTGCTCCCCCGCTGACCAGGCCGCCTCCTGGCCGGGCGCGGCGGCGCCCGCGTCGCCGATCCGCGGGTGCGCGGCCAGGGCCTCGGTGATCCCGGCCCAGTCCAGCGCGGCGATAGCGGCGTCGGACGCGGCGGTCAGCCGGGCCAGCGTGCCGTACGGCCGGCCGTCGATGACCGCCGAGGCCCACGGGCGGCTGGCGCAGCAGGGCGCCAGCGCCGCCGCCGCGGCCGCCGGGGAAAGCCGGTCAAAAGCGGTGAGATCACGGACATCGGGCAGGTCAGGCGTGTCGGGCACGGGACCACGATAGGCGCGTCGAGTACCGGGTACGGGGCGCGGGATGTCACCATCATGTGGAACCGCAGTTGCGCCGGGTAGTAACGGCGGCGGAACTGCGCTGTCGGAACGGAGGCACCGGTGCGGCAGGCGCGGTCATCGTGGCCCGCGCGACCCGAGTCCGGGCTGCGACTGCGGGCGCGGCGGATCGTAACGCCCGCAGGCGAGCGAGCCGGCGTCGTGGCGATCCGCGATGGCGTTATCACCGAGATCACCGAGGGCGGCCCGGCCGACGCCGAGGTGCCGGATGACTGCGCGCTGCTGCCCGGCCTGGTCGACACCCACGTGCACGTGAACGAGCCGGGCCGGACCCAGTGGGAGGGTTTCGCCACCGCCACCGCGGCGGCCGCCGCGGGCGGCATCACCACCATCGCCGACATGCCGCTGAACAGCATCCCGCCCACCATCGACCTGGCTGGCCTGGCGGCCAAGCAGGCCGCCGCCCGCGGCCGGCTGGCGGTGGACGTGGCGCTGTGGGGCGGGGCCGTGCCCGCCAGCACGGGCGGGCTGCGCGCCCTGCACGACGCCGGGGTGGCCGGGTTCAAGTGCTTCCTGCTGCCGTCGGGCGTGCCGGAGTTCCCGCCGCTGGACCCGGCCGGGCTGGTCGCCGCGATGACCGAGATCGCGGCGTTCGGCGGGCTGCTGATCGCGCACGCCGAGGACCCCGGCGTGATCGCCGCCGCGCCCGCCCCGGCGGGCCGGTCCTACCCGGCGTTCCTGGCCTCCCGCCCGGCGGAGGCCGAGGTGGCGGCGGTGCGGGGGCTGCTGGCGGCGGCCCGGCAGACCGGCTGCCGGGTACACGTCGTGCACCTGTCGGCCGCCGCCGCGCTGCCCGACATCGCCGCAGGCCCGGCAGGCCGGCCTGCCGGTCACGGTGGAGACCTGCCCGCACTACCTGGCCCTGGCCGCCGAGGACGTGCCGGACGGCGGCACCGTGTTCAAGTGCTGCCCGCCGATCCGCCCGGCCGCCAACCGGGACGCAGCTGTGGCAGGCACTGGCCGCCGGGCTGATCGACTGCGTGGTCTCCGACCACTCGCCGTGCCCGCCGGCGGACAAGGCACTGGAGTCCGGGGACTTCGGCGCGGCCTGGGGCGGGATCGCCTCGCTCCAGCTCAGCCTGCCGGTGACGTGGACCGCCGCGGCGGCCCGCGGGCACGGCCTGGCCGACGTCGCCCGGTGGATGGCCCAGGCCCCGGCCCGGCTGGCCGGGCTGCGCGGCCGGGGCGAGATCCGCGCCCGGCGCGCAGGCCGACTTCTGCGTGCTGGCCCCGGACGAGGAGTTCACCGTGGACCCGGCGAGGCTGCGCCAGCGCCACCCGCTGACTCCCTACGCCGGCCTGACGACTGCGCGGCGTGGTCCGCCAGATGCTGGCTGCGGGGCCGCCCGGTCGAGCCCGGCGCGACGGGCGGGCGGCTGATCCGGCCGGGCGCCCCGGCATCACCAGGAGGGGACAGATGACCGAGGACTACCCGGTGCTGGACTTTCCCGTGCTGCCCGACCTGGCCAGCCGCAGGCTGGGCGGGTCCGTGATGTACGCCAGCGACGAGTTCTACGGCGACGCGCACAGCCTGATCGAGCCCGGCCCGGCCGGGCACGACCCGGCCCTGTTCGGCCCGCGCGGCAAGGTCTACGACGGCTGGGAGACCCGGCGGCGGCGGTCGCCCGGCACCGAGTACGTGATCATCCGCCTGGCCGCCCCGGCCATCGTCCGCGGCGCGATCATCGACACCGCCCACTTCCGGGGCAACTACCCGCCGTTCGCCTCGGTCGAGGGGGCCGCGCTGCTCGGCTACCCGACGGCCGGGGAGGTGCTGGCGGCGGACTGGGACACCCTGGTGGACAAGACCACGCCTGGCCGGGAACACCGCAAACGCCCGGGCCGCGGCCGGGCCGGGCCACCTGGTGACCCATGTCCGGCTGACCGTGTACCCGGACGGCGGGGTGGCCCGGTTCCGCGCGCACGGCGAGATCGTGCCCGACCCCCGGCTGCTCGGCGGGCGGGTCGACCTGGCCGCGACGCTGGCCGGCGGGCGGGTGGTGAACTGCAGCAACATGTTCTACTCGGCGCCCGGCAACGTGCTGGCGCCGGGCCGGGCGGCGATCATGTCGGATGGCTGGGAGACCGCCCGGCGGCGCGACGACGGCAACGACTGGCTGGTCGTGGCCCTGGCCGCGCCCGCCTTCCTGCACGACGTGATCATCGACGCGACGCGGTTCGTCGGCAACGCGCCCGGCGCGGCGGCGCTGACCGACGACGAGACCGGCGAGGTGCTGCTGCCCCGCACCCGGCTGCTGCCCGACACCGAGCACCGGTTCCGGGTCCGCTCCGCCGGCCCGGTGCGCCGGGTCCGGCTCGACATCTACCCCGACGGCGGCCTGGCCCGGCTGCGGCTGAACGGCGAGGTGGCCGCCGCCGCCCGGGACGCGGTCAGCCAGCGCTGGCTGGCCGCCCTGCCCGCCAACCTGGCCAGCCACGCCGACCCGGCGGAATTCTTCGACTGATCGCGCCGGAATAACGCCACTAACGCAACCGCAGTACCCATTAACAGCCGGGTGGCCGGGCGGATCCATCCGGCCGTCGGCTTCGGCGCGTTCTTCCTGGTCGACATCGGCTGGCCGCGGGCGGCCGTCTACGGCCCGTTCGGCCGCATGGCCAGCCTCCAGCACTCCTATCCGGCGGGCCTGCCGGAGCCGGCCAGGCCGGCTCATCCCCGCGCCGACGGTCGCCGAGACCGGAACGGCGGGTCGCGGGGCACGGACCCGGTCGGCACCGGCACGAGGCTCGGGGTCGGCCAGGCCGAGCCCGACCGGGCCGTATCGGAAAGCATGAACGGCAGTTATCCGATGTCCGGCGAATAGCGCCACGTGCAAAAAGGCAGGCGCCGACTAAAATGGCGGCAGAGCGCGGGCGGGGCGGGTGCGGCCGGGATGAGCACCGCCCGATGAGCACGCCCGGATGAGCACCGCCCGGATGAGCACGGGGGCACGGAACGTGACAGCAGCGGACGGGGCCCGGTGAGCGGGCGGCACTCCGTCGGCGGCGGGGGCAGGGGCGGGGGGCGCTTCCCGGTCCGGCCCGCGCTGGCCCTGGGCGCCATCTTCGCTGCCGCCGTTATCACCACCGTCCTGCTGGTTCAGGGCGGCGGCACCCCGGCGCCGTCCCGTCCGGCCGCCGCCAGCAGCGCCACGGCCCGGGCGGCGGAAGGGTCCGGGGCCGCCGCGCCCGCGTCCCCGTCCCCGGCCGCCGCGACCTCGCCGCCCCCGGCGTCCGACCCGTTCGGGGCGCGGACGGCGGAGTTCCTGAGGGGCCGGGCCGGCACCGTGCTGGCCGGGGTCTACGACCTGCGGACCGGCCAGACCTGGACCCTGGGCAGCGGCCCGCCGCAGGACGAGGCCAGCATCGTCAAGCTCAACATCCTGGAGACCCTGCTGCGGCAGCGGGCCAGCCGGGGCGGCAGCATGTCGGCCACCGACCAGTCCCTGGCCCGGCAGATGATCGAGGACAGCGACAACAACGCGGCCACCGACCTGTGGAACGAGGTCGGCGGGGCATCCGGGATCAGCGCCTTCAACTCGGCCGCCGGGCTGGCCCGGACCACCCCGTCGGGGTGCGTGCAGTGCCCCGGCTTCCCGTGGCCGGGCTGGGGCCTGTCCACCACGGTGCCCGCCGACCAGCTAGCCCTGCTGCGTGAGATCGTGGAGCCCGGCCCGCTGCTCAGCACGGCGGCCCGGGACTACGCGCTGGGCCTGATGGAGAACGTGACCGAGTCACAGCGCTGGGGGGTCTCCGGCGGCGTTCCCTCCGGAGTCACGGTCGCGCTTAAGAACGGCTGGCTGCCGCTCAACCCGTCCAGCACCGACTGGCAGGTGAACAGCATCGGGTGGGTGTCGGGCCAGGGCCGGGACTACCTGATCGCGGTCGTCACCACCGGCGATGCGACCGAGCAGTACGGCATTGACACGATCAACGGGCTGTCGGCGCTGATCTGGCCCCAGCTGTAGTCGGCTCAGCTGTGCCGGCGTCCGCTCAGAGCTGGTCCTGCTGGTAGGTCTGCAGGCTGTACTGGGTGGCGATCGGGTTCCACTGGCCGACGAAGGCCGTCTTGAACGTGGTCGCCTGGCTGTCCGGGCCGTTCGCGGCCTGGTAGTTGGCGTCGGCGGTGTCGTTCGGCGTGCAGGATCCGGACTCGTCCTGAGCCCAGGCGGCGAAGTCCTGGTCGGCGCTGATCGACGCCTGCCACGCCTGGCTCAGCGACGAGATCATCGAGGCGGGCAGGGCGGACGCGCCGGGCATGCCGTTGAGCTGGGACAGGAGTTGCTGGCGGGAGGTGACCGCCTGCTGGAACGTGCCCGCGTCCTGGCTCAGGGTCGGGCCGCAGGACATCACGTCGTTGTAGGCGTCGTCGATAGCGGCGCGGTCGGACACGCTGCTGGCCAGCAGCGCGGCCAGCCTGGTCGCGGCCTGCTGCTGGGCTGACCCGCTGGCGGCCGGCGACGACGCCGGGGCGGACGGGCTGGAATTGCCGGTGCTGGCGCCCTGGCTGGCCGGCGCGGACGCCCCGCCGGCCGGCGGCGCGGCGCTGTTGTGCTTCGGCGAGTGGGTCAGCAGCAGGCCCACGGTCACCCCGGCCGCCACCACGGCCACGGCGACCACGATGCCCGCGATGAGCAGGCCCCGGGACCGGCGCGGCGCGGCGTACCGGCCGGGCTGCCCGACGCCGTTGCCGGGGCCGTAACCAGGGCCGTATCCGGCGCCGTTGTCCGGGCCGTAGCCGGCATTGTCCGGGCCGTAACCGGCCTGGTAGCCGCCGGGCCGGCCGGGGTCGGCCCGGGTAGCCGCCGGGCGGGCTGTAGCCGCGGGGAACGTCGGCCCCGTACGCGCCCTGGCCGCCGGCCGGGCCGGGATCGTAGCCGCCGGGGGCACCCGCGCCGTATTGGCCGCCGCTGTAGCCGCCCGGCTGGTGACCGCCGGCCTCGGAACCACCGGCCCCGGAACCACCGGGGCCGTAGCGGCCGGCGTCGTAACCGCCGGCCTCCGGAGCATACCGGGCCGTAGCGGCCGGCGTCGTAACCGCCGGGGCGGTAGCCGGCGGCCCCGTAATCGCCCGCCGGGGGCGGGGCCGGGGGCGCGGTGACGGCGGGCGCGGCGGGCGACCAGTTGATGGTCTCGTCGGGCGCGGGCGGGGCGGGCTGGCGGGGCACCTGGACCGTGGCCGGGCGGCCGGGCGCGGCGGTCTGGCCCGGCGGCGGCGCTGACCCGGCCAGGTCCGACTCCGGGAGCACCCGGCCGCAGACCCGGCAGAAATGGTCAGCTGGCCCGGGCTGGTTACCGCATTGCGCGCACAGGCGCGCGCCTGTTTCGCCCCCCATGGCAGTCTCCGGTCTCGAGCGTTTTCTGGCCGGCGAATGCGAGTCTAGCCGTCGCCGGGAGATTGCCGATAGGTCGGCGTTTCGGATAAAGGATGACGGAGCGGCGGAGGCGGCGAAGCGGCAGGACCGAATTCCGCGGGCCGGGCCGGGAAACCGGTCAGTACCGGGCGAGAATGCCCGCGCTCGTCAGCGCAGCGCTGGCCGGCACTCGGCACCGGGCCGGTCAGCCCAGGGCGGTGGCGATGATGGCCCGCGCCTCGTCCTGAATCAGGGCCAGGTGATCGGGGCCGCGGAACGACTCGGCGTACAGCTTGTACACGTCCTCGGTGCCGGACGGGCGGGCGGCGAACCAGCCCGACTCGGTCACGACCTTGAGGCCGCCGATCGGGGCGCCGTTGCCGGGCGCCTCGGTCAGCCGGGCCGTGATCTTCTCCCCGGCTAGCTCGGAGGCGGTGACCTGGTCCGGGGACAGCCGGGCCAGCGCGGCCTTCTGCTCCCTCGTCGCGGGGGCGTCGACCCTGGCGTAGGCGGGGGCGCCGTAGCGGGCGGCCAGGTCGCCGTACAGCGCCGACGGCGAGCGGCCGGTCACGGCGGTGATCTCCGAGGCCAGCAGGGCCAGGATGAGCCCGTCCTTGTCAGTCGTCCACACCGATCCGTCGCGCTGCAGGAACGAGGCTCCGGCGCTTTCCTCGCCGCCGAAGCCGACCGAGCCGTCCAGCAGGCCGGGGACGAACCACTTGAAGCCGACCGGCACCTCCAGCAGGCGGCGGCCCAGGCCGTCGGTCACCCGGTCGATCATCGACGAGCTGACCAGGGTCTTGCCCACGGCGGCCGCGGCGGGCCAGCCGCCCCGGTTCCGGTACAGGTAGTCGATGGCGACGGCCAGGTAGTGGTTGGGGTTCATCAGCCCGCCGTCGGGGGTGACGATCCCGTGCCGGTCGGCGTCGGTGTCGTTGCCGGTGGCCACCCCGAACTCGTGCTGCCGGGCGATCAGGCTGGCCATGGCGAACGGCGACGAGCAGTCCATCCGGATCTTGCCGTCCCAGTCCAGGGTCATGAACCGGAACGTCGGGTCCACGGCCGGGTTGACGACGGTCAGGTCCAGGCCGTAGCGCTGGCCGATCTCGCCCCAGTAGTCGACGCTGGCCCCGCCCAGCGGGTCAGCGCCGATCCGCACCCCGGCGGCCCGGATCGCGTCGAGGTCCACCACCTGGCCCAGGGCCGACACGTAGGCGTCCAGGAAGTCGAACCGGCCGGTGGTGTCCGCCGCCAGCGCCCGCGCGTACGGGATGCGGCGCACACCGGTCAGCCCGGCGGCCAGCAGGTCGTTGGCCCGGTCCTGGATCTGCCCGGTGATGTCGGTGCCGGCCGGCCCGCCGTCGGGCGGGTTGTACTTGAAGCCGCCGTCCGGCGGCGGGTTGTGCGAGGGGGTAACCACGATGCCGTCGGCCCGGCCGGCGCTGCCGGGCAGGCTGGCGTTGTGGACCAGGATCGCCCGGGATACCGACGGCGTGGGCGTGTACCGGCCGCGTGCGTCCAGCAGCACCCGCACTCCGTTGGCGGCCAGCACCTCCAGGGCGGTGACCTGGGCCGGCTCGGACAGCGCGTGGGTGTCGGCGCCCAGGTACAGCGGTCCGTCGATGCCCTGGGCCAACCGGTACTCGCAGATCGCCTGGGTCGCGGCGGCGATGTGATCCTCGTTGAACGTGCCGGTCAGTGCCGACCCGCGGTGGCCCGAGGTGCCGAACGACACCCGCTGGGCGGGCTCGGCCGGGTCGGGATGCACGGCGAAGTAGGCGGTCACCAGCCGGGCCACGTCCACCAGGTCACCCGGAGCCGCGGGCTGCCCCGCTCGCGGAGTGGTCATGACGCCATCCTGGCACGGGCAGGACCGGGCGGCCGGCATCAACTCTCCCGGGTCCGCTCCCCCGCTCTGGTCCCGCCCGAGATATGCCCGCGCCACCCGGGTCCCGCCCGGCGGCTGGCCATCGTGCGCAGTGGCACCGGCGTCGCCTCCGTGGGCGCCGGGGCTCACGTACAGCCGGCGCCAACGGCCAGCACCTAACTGACAGTAGCCACTCACCGGGAGCAGGATCCGCGAACTATCCCAATTCGTGGCATTGTCTGCACCAAAGGGCAGTGCGCCCGGAGCGGCGCCGGCCCGGACCGCGCCTAGATGCGGGTGAGGATCATCCTTCGGCGATGAGGCTGGCCGCTGACAGGCCGCCGGCCAGCGGGGACGCGGCCGGCCGGGGTGCGCGACTGGAACGGCGTTCGGTAAATTGGTGCAATGCCGGAGACTGTGCCCCCCGTGCCGGCCAGCGGTGTCGACGACGTGCTAGCTCAGCTGCGCGGCGCCGGCTACCTGGCCGAGCTGAACACCGCGACGATCGTGCACCTGGCCACCGTGCTGCGCAAGCCGGTCCTGGTCGAGGGGCCGGCCGGGACGGGCAAGACCGAGCTGGCCAAGAGCGTGGCCGCGGCCGCGGGCCGGCCGCTGATCCGGCTCCAGTGCTACGAGGGGCTGGATGAGTCCAAGGCCATCTACGAGTGGGACTACCGGCGCCAGCTTCTCCAGCTCCAGCTGCGCCGGCCGGACGACGGTACCGCCAGCCACGGGGCCGCCGACCACGGGGCCGCCGACCACGGGGCCGCACCCGGACAGCGGGCGGCGGGGAGCGAGGCGGCCTGGATGAGACGGGCATCTTCGGCGAGGAGTTCCTGCTCAGCCGGCCGCTGCTGCGGGCCATCCGGGCGCCCGAGCCGGTCGTGCTGCTGATCGATGAGGTCGACCGGCTGGACATCGAGAGCGAGGCCCTGCTGCTGGAAGTGCTGTCGGAGTACCAGGTCTCGATCCCGGAGCTGGGCACGGTCACCGCCCGGCACATCCCGCAGGTGTTCCTGACCTCCAACAACACCCGCGACCTGTCCGAGGCGCTGAAGCGGCGGTGCCTGTACCTGCACCTGGGCTACCCGACCCCCGAGCGCGAGGCCGAGATCATCCGGCTGCGGGTGCCCGAGCTGGGCGAGCACCTGGCCGCCGAGATCGCCCGGCTGGTCGCCGTGCTGCGGGGGGCCGACCTGCGCAAGCCGCCGTCCATCGCCGAGTCGCTGGACTGGGCGCGCACGCTGCTGGCCCTGGGCGCGGACGAGCTGACCGACGACGTGACCCGGCAGACGCTGTCGGTCCTGCTGAAGTACGAGCGGGACATCGACACCGCCCGGGCCGAGCTGTCGATCGCCTGAGGGACCAGCCGTGCCCGGATTGCTGGCCGAGCTCGTCGAGGAGCTGCGCGCGGTGGGCATCCCGGTGTCGATCGGCGAGCACCTGGACGCGGCCGGCGCCGTAGGCGCGATCCCGCTGCAGGACAAGGAAGTGGTCCGGGCCGCCCTGGCCGGCACCCTGGTCAAGAACGCCGAGCACCTGGCCGCGTTCAACCTGATCTTCGACCTGTACACCTCGGGCGAGCCGCCGGCCGGTGACAGCCCGCTGTCCGGCCTGGATGACGACGACCTGCGAGCCGCGCTGCGCGACGCCATCGCCTCCGACGACGCGCTGCTGCGCCGGATGCTGGCCGACGAGTACGTGCGCCGGTTCGCCGGGGCCGAGCCGGGCCGGCCGGTGGCCGGGGTGATGTACGGGATCGCCGTGAACCAGGCCGCCGGGCTGGAGGATCTCCGGGCCGAGCTGCTGCGCCGCCGCCGGCGGCGGGGGCCAGGGCGGAGGAGGCGGAGGTGGCGGCGGAGGCGGCGGTGGCCGGGGCGACAACCCCAGGCGATGACGAGGCCGGCGGTGTCGCCCGCCTGCGCGACCGGCTGGCCCGCGCCGACCTGGACCGGGCCATCGCCCGGTTCCGGGACGATATCGAGGCGTCGATCCAGCGCATGCTGGTGGCCGACCGCGGGCCGCGGGCCGTGCGGTCCACCATGCGGGTCGGCCTGGCCGAGGACGCCGACATCGCCACGGCCTCGGCCGCCGAGCTGGAGGCCATCGCCAAGGCGGTCGGCCCGCTGGCCCACCAGCTGACCCAGGTGCTGAACCAGCAGGCCGCCTACCGCAAGCGCAAGCTCAGCATCCGCGGCACCCTGCGCAAGTCGATGGGCAGCGGCGGCATCCCGTTCCAGATCGCCACCGAGCCGGCCCGGCCGCCCAAGCCCGACCTCGTGGTGCTCTGCGACGTGTCCGGGTCGGTGGCGGCGTTCTCCCGGTTCACCCTGGATTTGCTGATCGCGCTGGACAGCCGGCTCAGCAGGCTGCGGGTATTCGCGTTCACCGACGGGCTGACCGAGATCACCCGCACGGTGCAGGAGGCCCGGGCCGGGGGACGGCGCCTGGACGGCGCGCAGATCGCCCGGGACTCTGTCCGGTTCAACGGCAGCTCAGACTACGGCCGGGTGATGCGCGAGTTCGCCGCCGAGCACACCCGCCAGCTCACCCGCCGCTCGGTGGTCCTGGTCATCGGCGATGCCCGGTCCAACTACACCGACCCGGCGGTGCGGTCGTTCGCCGAGATCGGCCGCCACGCGGGCCAGGTCTACTGGCTCAACCCGGAACCCCGCCGGGCCTGGAACGACGGTGACTCGGTGATCGGCGAGTACACGCCGTTCTGCGGCCAGGTCGAGGAGTGCCGGACCCTGCGCCAGATCGCCGCCTTCGTGGAGTCGCTGACCGCCCGCGCCCGGTAGCGACGCGCCGGCCCTGCCCGCCCGCCCGGCCCGCCCGGCACCCGCCCCGAAGGTGATGCGCCCATGATCTGACCGTTTGTCCGGCAAAATCCCGGAAAACGGTCGTGATCACGCCGAATCGCCCGGCTTTGCGACGGCTGGTTCTCGCTCGCACTGGTTCGGGCGCTTATGGTTAGGCCGGGCGGAGCGAGGGCGGAGGGACCGATGGCGGGCGAGCCGGACTGGGTGCCACCGGGGGTCAACACCGGGCGGGCGAACATCGCCCGGGTCTATGACTACCTGCTCGGCGGCAGTCACAATTTCTCGGCCGACCAGTCCGCAGGCCGGGCGTTAGCCGAGGTCGAGCCCCGGATCCGGGAGTTCGCCCGGGCCAACCGGGACTTCCTCGGGGCGGCGGTCCGGTACCTGTGCGGGGCCGGGATCCGGCAGTTTCTCGACATCGGCTCGGGCATCCCGGCGGGCGGGAACGTGCACGAGGTGGCGGCCGAGGCCGGGCCGGGCTCCCGGGTGGCCTACGCCGACATCGACCCGGTGGCGGTGGCCCACGCCGCGACCATGCTGAAGGGCCGCGACGACACCGGCGTCCTGCAGGGTGACCTGCGCGACCCGGCCGCCATCCTGGCTCACCCGGTGGTCCGGAAACTGATCGACTTCACCCGCCCGGCGGGGCTGCTGCTGGTGTCGGTGCTGCCGTTCGTGTCCGATCACGAGGATCCCTGGCAGGTGGTGGCGACGCTGCGGGACGCCCTGGCTCCTGGCAGCTACCTGGTCATCTGCCACGCCACCCACGAGGGCCAGCCCGAGGTCACCGAGGCGCTGGGCCGGGTCTACCGCAGCAGCGTGCAGGCCAGCGGCGGCACCCGGTCGCGGGCCGACGTCCTGCGCTTCTTCGACGGGTTCGACCTGGTGCCGCCCGGCCTGACCGACGTCGGGCGGTGGCGGCCCGGAGTCGCGGAGCCCGGGCCGGAAGCCGACGCCCAGCGCTGGGGCCTGGTCGGCGTGGGCGCCAGGGCGTGATGTAACCCGGTCGCCTATACACCGAGGCCAGCGCCGGCGCGCGCCGGCGGACCAGGCAGCGGCGGCGACCCGGAGGTATATGTGGCCAGGTGGCCTGCGCGGCCCGCGGCCAGCGGCGATGAGCCGGCGGCCCGCGATGACGCCGGGGCGGCCGATGACCTGCCCGGCGTGCGGCTGCGCGTGGTCGGCGGGGACATCTACGCCGACTGGGACGCCGTGTACCGGGACAACATCGACCGGATGTACCGGCAGATGTTCCGGAAGGTGGGCAACCGGGCCGACGCCGAGGACCTGACCACTGAGGTGTTCCTGGGCGCGCTGCGCCCGCTGCGACTGCCCGCCTCCGTCGGCGAGGTCCGGGCCTACCTGCAGGCCACCGCCCGCACGGTGCTGGCCCGGTACTGGCGGCGCAGGCTGGGCCAGCCGGTCACCGAGCTAACCGGCGACGTGGCGGCCGGCCCGACGGTGCCCGAGCCGCCCTCGGCCGCGCCCGAGCAGGCCGAGCAGATCCTGGCCGCGCTGCCCGAGCGATACCGGCGCATCCTGCAACTCCGGTTCCTCGACGCCTGCTCCATCGCCGAGGCGGCCCGGGCCATGGGCATCACCGTGGCCAACGCCAAGGTGCTCCAGCACCGTGCGCTGCGCCGGGCGGCCGGCCTGGCCGGGGACCTAGGGTGGTGAGCCACATGCTCAAGATGCGCGGTATCACGCGATACGTGGAAGACCTGCTGCGCTCGCGGCGCCCGCGGGCGTTCCGGGCCAGCGCCGACGACGCTGCGATGGCCCGCATCGCGATCACGCTCCGGTCGGCCCGGCCGGGCAGCGGCGCGCCGACCGAGGAGTTCGTCACCGGCCTGCACAAGCGCCTGGCCGCCGACCTGGACGAGCCCGTTCCCGGGCAGGCCGGCGGGACGGGCGGACGGCGGGCCGGCGATGCGCCCGGCGAGCCGGGCACCGCGCCCCGGCGCAGCTTCGTGCGGGCCGCCACGGTGGCGGCTGGCGCGGCCGCGGCCGGGGCCGGCATCGACCACCTGCTCACCTCGGGCTCGCCGCCGCCCGCCGGAGTCGCCATCCGGCCCGACCACGGCGCCTGGCAGACCGTGCTGGCCAGCGAGGAGCTGCCCGACGGGGCGGTGCGGCCGTTCACGCTGGAGACGGTCATCGGCTTTGTCGAGCGGACCGGCGGGCGGCTCCGGGCGGTGTCCGGGGTCTGCACCCACCAGGGCTGCCGCCTGATGCTGGACGCCGGCGACACCGAGCTGATGTGCCCCTGCCACGGCGCCACGTTCGGCCTCAGCGGCGCGGTGCTGCGGCACCGGCTGAGCTTCCCGCTGACCGCCCTCCCCCGCCTGGCGGTCCGCGAGTCGGCCGGCGTCATCCAGATCTTCGCCCCCCGCGCCGTCGACCGGTAACCACGGGCGACCCGGCAACCCGCGAGCGACCGGGCACATGCGCAGGACCCGGAGCCCCCTCGCTCCGGGTCCCGGGCGCGCCGCCACGGCGCGGAAGTGTCACAGCAGGTGCTCGTCCACGATGGCGAGGTCCCTGCTGCCTTCGGTGTAGGTCACGGTGCGGATGCCGAGCGCCGCGGACAGCGTGCCGGCCGGCAGCGTGACCGGCAGCGGCGCCGGCCCGTCGCCCGGCGCCGGCAGCGGGTAGGCCGTGCCGCTGGCGCTGTGGAAGGTCACGTTCCCCTCGGTCTTCACGAAGAGCTGGTGCACGTGGCCGTTGAGGCAGGTCACCGACGAGAACCGGCGCAGCATGGCCAGCAGCCGCACCGCGTCGTCGGTCGACCAGCCCCACTTCGGGTACATCGCGAACAGCGGTATGTGGCTGAACACGATGATCGGCGTATCGGCGGGCAGCCCGGCCACGTCCTTGCGGACGAAGTCAAGCTGCTCGTGGCCGAGGTGGCCCAGGGCCTCCAGGCTCATCGTGTTGACCAGGCTGATGACGTGGACACCCTTGATGTCGAAGCTGTACCAGCCGTCGCCCAGGCTGCCCGCGCCGAAGAACTTCTTGTAGGACCGGCCGCCGTCGTCGACCGAGTCGTGCTCGCCGGGCACGGTGAACACCCGCCCGGTGCGCAGCCCGGAGGTCATCTGCCGGACCTGGTCGAACTGAGCCGGGGTGGACAGGTGGGTCAGGTCGCCGGTATGCATGACGAAGTCCGGGCGGTACCCCAGCGAGTTGACCTGGTCGATGGCGGTCGCGAACGACGCGGTCACGTCGGGGTTGGCGGTCCCGGCGAAGCCGATGTGGCTGTCGCTGACCTGGACGAAGCGCAGCAGCCCGGCGTCGGAGCGCCCGGAGCCGTCCCCGGCGATGTGGCTGACCAGCTCGGTCCCGGTGAAGGTCAGCACCACCGCGGCGCCGAACCAGGCCGTGTGCCGGGCCAGCTGGCGCCGGGTCATGCCCTGCTCGCCGCCCTCGGGCCCGCTCATGGCCGGACCACCACGGTCGCCACCATGAACGGGTGGATGCTGCAGTGGTAGCTGTAGGTGCCCGGCTTGGTGAACGTGTGGGCGTAGCCGGCCCCGGTCGGCAGCGCCGCCGAGCCGAACAGGCCGGTGTCGCTGGTCACCGTGTGCGCGTCCGTGTCCTTGTTGATCCAGCGCACGGTGGTGCCCGCCGTGACAGTGATCATGGCCGGGGCGAACGCGAAGTTGTGGATCGCCACCGCGTCGGTGGCCACCGGCGCCGCGGCGGCGGCTGGCGCGGCCGAGGCCGGGCATCCCGCTCATGCCGGGCATGGCGCTCATCGTCGGCATCGCCGTGGCGGGCGGGAGAGGCGACCCGGTGGCGCCGGGCCGCCCGGCCAGCCGGGCGCCGCTGGCCGCGGTGAGGCCGGACGGGCCGCCGCAGGCGGTCAGCGCCAGCGCTGCGCCTGCCGCGGCGGCCAGGGCGGCCGCCCGCCAGCGGCGGCTGGTGCGGGTACTCGTCATGATCCCTCGCTCCGATCCGGCCCGCGTGGCGGGCCTGGGCCGGATCCGCCCTACGCAGCGGATCGACTGCCCGGTACATACCGGTACGAGTTACATTCGGCAGATACGCCCGGGGGTAACAGGCCGCTGTGATCAAGCTCACCCGGGCAGAGCGGATCCCGTGCGGGCAGCCGGGTTCACCGCCGGGACGCCGGGGGTTAATTTCGGCGCGGCATGATGCATGGCTGTAACAATCGTGACCCAAACTATGATCTGGGCCGTATCCGGGAGATAGGCCAGTCTTGGCCTGCCCGGGGAGCGGTCAGTGGCGGCGTTTGACAGCTGAATGTGGGGTGGACGGCAAGTGACCGAATCCAGCGCCGGGGTGGCCACCGCCACCGCCGTCATCGAAGCCGAGGTGCGCGAGGGCACCTACGGCGACAAGGTAGCCGCCGTCGAGCCGGGCGGGGCCGAGTTCATCCCGCTCAGCGAGCGGCACGGCAGGCCGCTGAGCAGTTCTGGACCTGGGTGTCGCCGAACATGGAGTTCGCGACCATCTTCGTCGGGGTCATCGGCGTCTGGTTCTTCGGCCAGTCGTTCTGGCTGGCCTCGCTGGCGATCGTCCTGGGCACCGCGCTCGGCTCGGTGTCGATGGGCGTGCTGGCCGCGCGCGGGCCGCTGTTCGGC
Organism: uncultured Actinomycetota bacterium; assembly: GCA_963731085.1. Classification (GTDB taxonomy): domain Bacteria; phylum Actinomycetota; class Actinomycetes; order Streptosporangiales; family Streptosporangiaceae; genus DASUBV01. The sequence goes on along the minus strand of CAVSUF010000006.1, from coordinate 265,392 downwards.
GTGCCCGCAGATGGTGCTGTCCCGGATCGGCTTCGGCTACCTCGGCAACATCCTGCCGGCCGGCGATCAACGCAGTGGTGGCGGGCGTCGGCTGGTTCGCCGTCAACAGCGTCAGCGGCGCGTTCGCGCTGAACGCCCTGCTCGGCTGGAACTCCAAGATCTGCCTGGCCATCATCGTGGTGCTGCAGCTGGCGGTGGCGTTCTTCGGGCACAACCTGGTGCACATGTTCGAGCGCATGGCGTTCCCGTTCCTGGTCGTCATCTTCGCCATCGCGTCGGTGGTGATCTTCACCAAGGCGCAGCCGCGGCCCACTCGGCCCCCGTCGGCGGCGGCACGCTGGGCGGCTTCCTGATCACCTTCGGGGCGGCGTTCGGCTACGCGGCGGGCTGGAACCCGTACGCCAGCGACTACACCCGCTACCTGCCGCCGGACAGCAACCGGCGGGCCACCGGGCCTGTGGGCGGGCCTGGGCGTGTTCATCTCCTGCGTGGTGCTGGAGATCGTCGGCGCCGCCGCGGCCACGGTGACCAGCTCGACCAAGTTCGGGGACAACCCGACGGCCGGCTTCACCAGCCACCTGCCGACCGGCATCGCCGACATCACGCTGCTGGCCATCGCGCTCGGCGCGGTCTGCGCCAACGCGCTCAACGTCTACTCCGGCTCGATGTCGTTCCTCGCCCTGGGCATCCGGCTGCCGCTGTCGCTGCGCCGGGCCATCGTGGCCATCGTGTTCGGCATCGCGGGCTTCTTCCTGGCCCTGTCCGGGCTCAGCGACGCGGGCACCAAGTACAACAACTTCCTGCTGGTCATCGCGTACTGGATCGGCCCGTGGCTGGGCGTGTTCTTCGCCGACCAGTTCCTGCGCCGGGGCAAGCGGGTGGACGGGTTCCTGTTCGACCGCAAGCACAACCCGTGGGCCGGGTTCGCGGCGATGGCCATCGCGATCGCGGTGTCGATCTTCTTCTTCGCCAACCAGACCGACTACATCGGCCTGGTGCCCAAGCACGTCGGCGTCAGCTTCGGCGACCTGACCTTCGAGGTCGGCTTCGTGCTGGCGGCCGTGCTGTACGCGGTCTTCTTCCGGCTGCAGGGCGAGGGCGGCCGCGAGGAGGCGCTGGTACATCCCCGGCGAGGAGCCGACGCCCGCTATGCCCGCGTGAAGGTGACCGCTTCCTCGGCGCCGGCCCACACCACCGTGTGGCTGGGCCGGCGTCGACCGGGCGACCACCTGCCCGCCGCGCAGCACCAGCGTGCGCGGCGCGACCAGGCGCAGCGCGTCGGCCTCGGACCGGGCGTCGAACACCACCAGGTCGGCCGGCCCGCCCTCGCGCAGCCCGTAGTCCGGCACGCCCAGGGCGGCGGCCGGGTTGACGGTGATCATCTCGATCAGCCGCCGCAGCTCGTCGTCGCCGGACATCTGGCCGAGGTGCACCAGCACGAACGCGGCCTGCAGCGGATCGCCGTAGCCGAGCGGGTACCACGGGTCCATCACCGAGTCGTGCCCGATGCTGACGTTGACCCCGGCCTCCTGCAGCTGCTTGACCCGGGTGTGGCCGCGCCGGATCGGCCCGGTGTCGAAGCGGCCCTGCAGCACGGCGTTGTCCAGCGGGTTGGTCACCATGTGCAGGCCGGCCCGGGCGATGTTGGCGATCAGCCGGTAGGCGTAGGCGCTGTTGTAGGAGTGCATCGCGGTGGTGTGGCTGGCGGTCACCCGGCCGGACATGCCGCGCCGGATCGTCTCGGCCGCCATCACCTCGACGAACCGGGAGTGGTCGTCGTCGGTCTCGTCGCAGTGGATGTCGACCATCAGGCCGTGCTCGTCGGCCAGGGCCATCGCGAACCTGACCGACTCCACGCCGTCCTCGCGGGTCAGCTCGTAAGTGCGGGATGCCGCCGACGACGTCGGCGCCCAGCTCCACGGCCCGGGTCATCAGCTCCCGGCCGCCGTCGAAGCCCAGGATGCCCTGCTGGGGGAACGCGACGAGCTGGAGGTCGATCAGGCCGCGGACCTCCTCGCGCAGGTCGACCAGCGCCCGCAGCGCCCGCAGCTCCGGGTCGCAGACGTCCACGTGGCTGCGGACGTGCTGCACCCCGCAGGCCAGCTGCCAGCGCAGGATCTGGCGGACCCGGTCCTGCACGTCCTCGTAGCTGAGGCTGGCCACCCGCTCGCGCCCACACCGCGATGCCCTCGAACAGCGACCCGGACACGTTCGGCCGGGGCTGGCCCGACGGTCAGCACGGCGTCCAGGTGGATGTGCGGCTCGACCAGCGGCGGCGTGACCAGGCGGCCGTCCAGGTCGATGACCTCGGCGGCGGCCTCGCCGGGGGCCACGGCCACGATCCGGCCGCCGGAGACGCCCAGGTCGGTGACGTCATCCCGGCCGGGCAGCCGGGCATTGCGCAGGATGAGGTCGATCATGGCGCCATCATCCCCGGTAATCGCTCGCCGGTGGGGCCGGGGCATGGGACTCCCGGAATGGAGGAGTAACGCGCCGCGCGACCGGGCGCATGTCCGCCAGCCAGGGGAGCAGCCTGCCTGTGTGAACAGCCTGCCAGCGTGAGCAGCCCGGACAGCTAAGCCGGCGCCTGGTGCTCCCGGACGTAGCTGGCCATCATCTCGCTGACCAGGCTGAAGATCTCGTCCGCGCGGGTGCCCTCGGGGTCGGAGAGCCAGGCCAGCACCGCTCCGTCGAACAGCACCGCGATGAACCGGGCCAGCGCGTCCGGGTCGCCGGGGAAGTTCGCGCCGTGCACGGCCAGCCACGGGGCGGCGACGGCAGCGGCGGTGACCCGGTACGCGGCGTACTGCTGGCGGGCCAGGTCTCGCATCTGCGGCGTGCGCAGCGCCCAGGTGGTCAGCTCGTAGGTGGCGAGCTGGTTGCCCCGGTCATCGGCCTCGACCACGCCGAACGCGGCCCGGAACGCATCCCGCACGTACTCGGCCGGGTCCACGTCCGCCGTGTCCCCGCTCCCCGTGTCCCCGCCCTCGGTGTCCCCGCCCTCAGTGTCCCCGGTGCCCGGCTCCGCCGTGGCCGGCTCGGCCGGGATCGCCTCGGTGGCCGCCTCGAACTGGCGCAGCAAGGTCATGATGACCTCTTCCAGAAGCTCGTCCTTGCTGGCGAACCAGTAGTGCACGAGCCCCTGGGGCAGGCCCGCCTCCTCGGCGATCCGGCGGGTGGTGGCGCCGGCGATCCCGTCGCGGGCGACGACGCGGCCCGCGGCCTCGACCAGTTCCGCGCGCCGGCCGTCGGCAGCGCGCTTGCGGGGCGCGCGTCGGGTAGCCACAAGATTATTGAAGCACATGACTTGGTCAGTTGACCAAGGCGCGCGACCAGGTCAGACTTAATAGCAGTCAGTGCCCGATTTGGGCGTCCGGGCGGGCGCCCGCACGCAGCGGTGAGGTGACCGAGGTGACGCAGGCAGCGACGGCGGCGGCCGGCCCGCCGGACAGCCGCCGGATGCTGACCACCAGCCGCGTGGTGTTCCTGGTCATCGCGGCGGCCGCGCCGATGGCGGCGATGGTCGGCAACGTGCCGCTGGCCCTGTTCGACGGGAACGGGGCGGGCCTGCCGGCCGCGTTCCTGGCCGGCTCGCTGATCCTGCTGTGCTTCTCGGTCGGCTACGCCGCGATGAGCCGCCGGGTGGTCAACACCGGGGCGTTCTACACCTACATCGCCCGGGCGCTGGGCAAGCCCGCCGGCGTCGGCGCGGCCTACCTGGCCGTGCTCGCCTACGCCGCCATGACCTGCGGGCTGATCGGTGCCTTCGGCTACTTCACCCGCCTGGTCCTGCTGACCACCGGGGTGAGCCTGCCGTGGTGGGCCTACAGCGCGATCGGGCTGGCCGTGGTCGGGGCGTTCGGCTACCGCTCGGCCGACCTGTCGGCGCGGACCCTGGCCACGCTGATGGCGGCCGAGTTCACCATCCTGATCATCTTCGACGCGATCAGCGTAATCCGGCACGGCGGCAGCGCACTGCCCCCGCTGGCGTTCAGCGGCCGGCAGGCGTTCTCCGGCTCCATCGGCATCGCCGTGATGTTCGCCTTCACCAGCTTCGTCGGCTTCGAGTCGGGCGCCCTGTACGGCGAGGAGACCCGCGACCCGGAGCGCAGCATCCCCCGCGCCACCTACATCGCGCTGACCTCGATCGGCGTGTTCTACGTGCTGACCACCTGGATCATCGTCGGCACGGGCGGCGGCACCCGGGCGCCCGGCCTGGCCCGGGCCCAGCTCGGCAACTACGTGTTCAACCTGATCCGGGCGGCGGGCGGGACGCCGCTGTACGACGTGGCCGGGGTCCTGCTGTGCACCAGCGTGCTGGCCTCCACCCTGGCCCTGCACAACGCGACCAGCCGGTACCTGTTCGCGCTGGGCCGCGAGCAGGTGCTGCCCCGGCGGCTGGGCACCTACCACGCCCGGCACCAGAGCCCGCACGTCGGCAGCCTGACCGTCACCGCGGTGGCCACCCTGGCCGCGGTCATCATGGCCGCCACCGGGGCCAACCCGTACACGGTCTTCGCCACCAGCTTCATCGGCCTGGGCACGCTGGGCATCATCGGCCTGCAGGCCGCCGCCGCCCTGGCCGTGGTGGTGTTCTTCTGGCGCCGGGCGGACCGCGACCTGTGGCGCTGCGTGATCGCGCCGGGCATCGGGTTCCTCGGCCTGGCGGGCGGCTGCGGCCCTGGCCATCGCCCACTACGACGTGCTGACCCAGTCCCGCGACCCGCTGATCAACGCGGCCCCGGTGCTGCTGGCGGTGGCCGTGGCGGCGGGCGTGCTGGCCGCCGTGCGGCTGCGCCGGTCCCGGCCCGCGGTGTACGCCGGGCTGGCCGCCTCCCAGCTACGGCGGCGGACCTCGACCGCGGCGGCGCTGCCGCCGGTGTCCTACGCCCGGCGATACTGCCTGGTGGGCGGCGGCCCGGCCGGAATGATCATGGCGCGGGCGCTGGCCGCCGAGGGCGTGCCGTTTGACTGGTTCGAGCGGCACGACGACCTGGGCGGCATCTGGGACATCGACAACCCCGGCAGCCCGATGTACGAGAGCGCGCACTTCATCAGCTCCAAGTACACCAGCGGGTTCTACGGCTACCCGATGCCCGCCAACTACCCGGACTATCCCGGCTGGCGGCAGATCCGCGACTACGTGCAGGGATTCGCCGCCCGGTACGGCCTGTACGAGCGGGTCACCCTGGGCGTGGCGGTGGACCGGGCCGAGCCGCTGCCCGGCGACCGGTGGCGGGTCACCCTGTCCACCGGCGAGCGGCGCGACTACGACGGGCTGATCGCGGCACCCGGCGTGACCTGGCACCCGAACCTGGCCCAGCTGCCCGGCGCGGCCGGGTTCACCGGGGAGATCCGGCACTCGGCCACCTTCCGGGACGGCAGCGACCTGCGCGGCCGGCGGGTGCTGATCGTCGGCGCGGGCAACTCCGGAGCCGACATCGCCGCCGACGCGGCCCGGCACGCGGCGGCCGCCTACCTGTCGGTCCGGCGGGGCTACCGGTTCATCCCCAAGCACGTGTTCGGGCTGCCCACCGACGCGGTCATGGCCGGCCTGCTGGAGCCGCCCGGCGGGATCAGCCTGCCCGCCGACCCGCAACGAGCTGGTCGACCTGCTGACCGGGGACCTGACCCGGCTCGGGCTGCCCGCTCCCGACCACGACGTGCTGGCCAGCCACCCGATCATGAACAGCCAGGTGCTGCACCACCTGGCCCACGGCGACCTGATCGCCAAGCCCGACGTGACCCGGCTGACCCCGTCCGGAGCGGTCTTCGCCGACGGCAGCCAGGCCGACGTGGACCTGGTCCTGCTGGCCACCGGCTACGACTACCGGGTGCCGTTCCTCGACCCCGGCCTGCTGACCTGGCACCAGGGCCGGCCGCAGCTGTACCTGAACGTCTTCTCCCGCGAGCAGGACAGCCTGTACGTCCTCGGCTTCATTGAGTTCGCCGACGCCGCCTACCGCCGTTTCGATGAAATGGCCCGGCTCATCGTCATGGACATCCGCGCCAGGGAGACCGGCGAGCACCGCGCCGAATGGCGCGAGCTGAAGCGGGCCGACCACCCCGACCTGCGCGGCGGCGTGGCCTACGTGGACAGCCCGCGCCACGTCAGCTACGTGGAAGTGCACGCCTACCAGGCCTACCTGGCCGGGCTGCGGGACCGGTTCGGCTGGCCCGACCTGGACGAGGACTCCTACGCCGCGCTGCGCACCGACGCCCCGCCCGGCGTCCGGGTGGCCGCCCCGGCGGCCCCGTCGGGTGTCCCGCCGGGTGTCTCCGCCGGGACGGGGGCACGGTGAGCACGGGCCGAATGAGCACGGGCCGAGTGAGCACGAGCCGAGTGAGCACGGGCCGGATGGGTGCTGGCCGGTGGGCCGGCCGCCACGTCCTGGTCACCGGCGGGACCAGCGGCATCGGCCTGGCCACGGCCGGGCTGCTGCTGGAGGCCGGGGCGCGGGTGACCGCCGTCGGCCTGCCCGACCGGTACCTGGACGAGCTGGCGGGCCAGGCCCGGCCGGGGCTGACCGTGGCGGCGGCCGACGTGACCGACCCCGAGCAGCTGGCCGCGGCGGCGGCCCGGGGGCGGGCCGAGCACGGACCCTACGGCGCGCTGATCACCTGCGCGGGCATCGTCAAGCCGGGCTACTTCACCGAGCTGACCGACGCCGACCTGCGCCAGCACATGGAGGTCAACTACTTCGGCACGGTGCACCCGATCCGGCTGGTGCTGCCCGACCTGCTGGGCGCCGAGCGGGCCAGCATCACCTGCGTGTCATCGGCGGCCGGGTTCCTCGGGGTGTTCGGCTACGGCGCCTACGGCCCGAGCAAGTTCGCGGTCCGCGGGCTGTGCGAGGTGCTCCGGCAGGAACTGCGGCCGCGCGGCATCACGGTCACCGTGGTGTGCCCGACCGACGTGGACACCCCGATGCTGGCCGCCGAGACCCCGATGAAGCCCGCCGAGCTGCGGGCGCTGTCCAGCGGCGAGCGGTCGGTCAGCCCGCACAAGGTGGCCCGGGACCTGCTGGCCGGGACGGCGGCGGGCCGGGCCATGGTCCTGCCCGGCGCCGAGGCCCGGGCGCTGTACTGGGCGGCCGGCGCCGTGCCGGGGCTGGTCGCCCGGTACATGGACCGCACCATCGCCAGAAACGCGCCGCGCGGCCGGTCCGGCCGCGGACCGCGCGGAAGGAAGCGTGACGTCATGACCGACCCGAGGGATGCGGACCGGACCGTGCCCGAGGACCGGACCGGCGCGGTATGCGTGATCGGCGCCGGCCCGGCCGGGCTGGCCGCCGCCCGCGCGCTGCGCGCCCGGGGCCTGGACTATGACCAGGTCGAGCGCAGCAGCGACGTGGGCGGGCTGTGGGACATCAACGCGCCGGGCAGCCCGATGTATGAGTCGGCCCACTTCATCTCCAGCCGGACCATGTCCGGCTTCCCCGGCTTCCCGATGCCCGATGACCTGCCGGACTACCCCTCGCACCGGCAGGTGCTGGCCTACCTGCGGGCGTTCGCCGACGCCTACCGGCTGCGCGAGCGGATGTACTTCGGGGTCGAGGTGACCCGGCTGACCCGGGGGGACGACGGCACCTGGACGGTGCTGCGCTCGGACGGCGGGTCGGCCCGCTATCGCGGCGTGCTGTGCTGCTCGGGCGCGCAGTGGACGCCGAACCTGCCGGCGGTGCCGGGCTCGTTCTCCGGCCAGGTCATGCACAGCTCCGGGTACCGGGACCTGAGCCAGGTCCGCGGCCGGCGGGTGCTGGTGGTCGGCGGCGGCAACTCGGGCTGCGACATCGTGGTCGACGCCGGCCGGGTGGCGGCCCGCGCGGTGATCAGCATGCGCCGGGGCTACTGGATCATCCCCAAGCACATCTTCGGCATGCCGGCCGACGTGTTCGCCGATGGCGGCCCGAACCTGCCGGCCTGGGTCCAGCAGCGGGTGTTCGGCGCCGTGCTGCGGCTGCTGTCCGGGTCGCCGGAGAAGCTGGGCCTGCAGCGGCCCGACCATAAGCTGTTCGAGACCCACCCGCTGCTGAACAGCAGCCTGCCGCTGAGCATCCAGCACGGCGACGTGACCGCCCGGCCCGGCATCGCCACCACGGCCGGGCCGACGGTGACCTTCACCGATGGCACCAGCGAGGACTTCGACCTGATTATCCTGGCCACGGGCTACCGGCACAGCGCGCCCTACGCGCCGGGCTACTTCGGCGACGGCCCGCACCCCGACCTGTACCTGACCAGCTTCTCCCGGCAGTACCCGGGCCTGTTCGGGGTCAGCTTCATCGAGACCAACAGCGGCGCCTACCGGCATTTCGACGCGGCCGGCCAGATGATCGCCAGCTACCTGGATGACCAGGACCGCCGGCCCGCGCAGGCCGCCCGGTTCGCGGCGATGATCGCCGCCGACCAGCCCGACCTGAGCGGCGGCATCAGCTTCGACGGCTCGTCCCGGCACGCGGGCTACGTCGACGCCCACGCGCTGGCCCGGTACCGGCAGACGGTGTTCCGCCGGATGGGCTGGCCGCGAGCTGACCGAGCCGGCTGCCGCCCCGCTCGCGGCGGCCGGCTCCGGTCGCGGCAGGTCGGCGTGATCGGCGGCATCGCTCCGGGCGGCGGCCGCGCTGCTGCGCCGCACCCGGTATGACTTCGCCGGGAAGGTCATCGTGGTGACCGGCGGGGCGGGCGGCATCGGCAGCGCGTTCGGCCAGGTCGCGGCGGCCCGCGGGGCTCGCCTGGTGATCGCCGACCTGGCCGGGGACCGGGCGGAGGCGCTGGCCGCCCGGCTCCCCGGCCCGGCCGGGACCCACCTGGCGCTGGCCGCCGACCTGACCCGCCCCGACGCCATCGCCGCCATGCTGGACGAGGTCGACGCCCGGTTCGGCCGGATCGACGTGCTGGTCAACAACTCCGGGATGACCAGCAGCGAGCGGTTCGCCGACCGCGACCTGGCCTCGATCGAGCGGGAGATCGTGGTCAACACGCTCTCGCCGCTGTACGTGACCCGGCTGGCCCTGCCGCTGCTGCGCCGCTCGGCCGACCCGCGCGTGCTGACCACGGTGTCGCTGGCCGGGATCTTCCCCCAGGCCGAGACCCCGGTCTACTGCGCGTCGAAGTTCGGCCTGCGCGGCGCGATGCTGTCGATCGCGCTGGACCTGCGGGCCGAGGGCATCACGGTGAGCTCGGTGCTGCCGTCGGCCACCGACACCCCGATGCTCCGCCAGGAGGCCATCGACGGCGGCAACAGCCTCCAGTTCCAGGACCCGCCGCAGACACCCGAGCACGTGGCCGCGGTCATGACCGGCCTGCTGGACCGGCCCCGGCTCGAGGCCTACCCCAGGAGGGGCGAGTCGTGGCTGGTCCGCGCGGCCATGGCGGTGCCCAGCCTGCTGCCGGTGCTCCTGCCGCTGTTCGAGGGCAAGGGCAGGCGCGGCGAGCAGGCCTACCTGCGGGCGCTGGTCGCCCGCGGAGACGTGATCCGCGTGGACGGCCAGCTGCGACTAGCCGACCCGGCGAGCCCGACGGGCGCACACGACCTCAAACCCAGCATCAGGTAATCGCGCTCAGGCTCATGAATCCCGGACAGACCTACAGCCAGCTAGACGGAGACCGGGAGGCTGAGGAGGCCACTCACGACATGGCCGGCCCTGGGCACCGGCGGTCCGGCCAGCTCGATGCCGGGAAACCTTCTCAGGACGGCGGGGAGGGCTACCTGAGCCTCGAGACGGGCTAGGGACGCGCCCAGGCAGTAGTGGATGCCGCCGCCGAATGACAGCGGCGACGCCTCCTGCCGGTCCAGTATCAGCTCGTCCGGGCGGGTGAACACCGCGGGGTCGCGGTTGCCGCCCCCTACCAGGGCCATGGCCGGCTGCCTGGCAGCGAGCCTGATTCCGGCCACCTGCAGGTCCTCTTCGGCGGTCCGGTTCAGCACGAGCTGGATGGGCGAGTCGAAGCGCAGCAGTTCCTCGGTTGCCGGGGCGGCGAGTCGCGGCTCGGCTCGCAGGCGAGCCGCCTGCTCGGGGTGATTGAGCAGGGCGGCTAGCCCTTTGGACAGCAGACCGCTGCTGGTCTCGAAGCCGGCCACGAGCAGCAGCGCCGCCATGGTGACCAGTTCCTGCCCGGTGAGCTTGTCGTCCCCCTGAGCGGCCACCATCGCCGAGATCAGATCATCACGCGGCTGCCTGGCACGGGCGCTGGCCAGTCCAGCAAAGCAGTCGCCCATCGCGATTGCCGCCTGGTCTGCCCGTTCGATGGTAGCCGGGTTGACGTTATCCAGTACCAGGGTCCAGTTCCTGGCCAGAGACTGGAACATGGGCCAGTCATTGGCGGGCACGCCGAGCAATGCCCCAACCACGGCGATTGGCATCGGGAAGGCGAAGTCCTCGACGAAGTTCACTGTGCCCGGGGGGAGGGCGTCCAGCATGTTCGCGGTGATCTGCTCGACTACCGGGCGCATCCGTTCTACTCGGCCGGGAGTGAAGGCCGCCGAGACCAGGCGCCGCAGCCGGGTGTGCTCGGGCGGATTGAGAAACAGCATGCCCTCGAACATCAGCCGCAGCGACGGGCGGTCCCGCCAGCCCGGCCAGCCCGCGGCGGCGAGCCGGCGCCCGGGGTGCTTGGTGAGCCGGTGGTCCTTCAGGAACGCCGACTGCTCCGCATAACCACTAATCAGGACCATGCCGTCGGGCGCGGTGGCGACCGGCCCAGCTCACGTAACCTGGCGTAGTGAGGGTAGGGGTTTATCCTGCCGGACTCGGAATATAACTCGGCGAGCACCTCGGTGATGATCCGGGACGTATCGGCGCTGCTTCTCGACTGTCCGTTTGACTCCATCACAGTTGTTCCATTCCGGGTTGGGGCCAGGGAGTAGAGGCAGGGAGATATCGCGCGCGGCACCTGAGCAGATATTGTCACACCAGGTGCCGCCTTCCCCCGTATCCCGTGCGGTTAAGCGGTAAGAGGCGCTGATTATCGCAGGGCAGTCTGACGCGACACTGATACCTCGCGTTACCGGACGACAGGGGATTGTGATAGAAGCTAATGCTGCCTGGTAAGTACGCTGATAATGTGTTTACCGGTCAGGCCAATAATCATCGGGTATCCGCGCCGCAGGCTGCGATGACAAGTGCCGCTACGCGGCATGGCTCACCGCGTACTGACCCGGAGTCAATTCCAGGATTGCGTCATTTGACTGGCGTTATAACCGCCACTCCGCGGCTGTCCGCCGAAGGAAACCTCAGGGTTATCTCGGCCGATGCACGTGTCACACACCCGGCAGTCCTCGCCGGCTGAACGGTGTTCGGCGGCCTGTTCCTCGGCTCCGGCGTCGTCGGGGCCGGCTGCAATCCGTCATCGGCCGGCGCCTCAAGCGGTCCGGCGGGCACTGGACCATCGCCGCCGCCCACCCTCTGCCCGACGACGTCCGCCACGTGCTTGAGGCCATCAGCCCGCGCACGCTGATACGGTGAAGGCTCTTGTGAAAACATACGGTCGGTCGTATGCTCTTCCGCATGGAGCAGCCTGTCCTCACCGAGGTGACCGACCCGTTCTGCCTAGAACAGGCGAATGCCGCAGCATTGCTTACTGGGATCCCGTGGGGCAGATACGCCGTTATAGGAGACAGCCTTTCGGCGGGCACCGGCGACCCCACCCCCGGCTACCAGGATCGGGGATGGTCAGACCGGGTTGCCGATATCTTGCTGTCCGTCCGACCCGACCTGGATTACCTCAATGCCTCCGAGATCGGGGCAACAACCGCCCAGACGCTTGAGAACCAGGCGGCCCGCATGGTTGAGTTCTCCCCGGACTTGCTCCACGTGCCATGCGGGGCCAACGACATCGCGCGGCGCAAGCCAGATTTCGGTGAGATAGAACGAACGCTGCGGCAGTTGTACGACCTGGCGAAGGGGACCGGCGCACTGCTGACCACCTTCACGCTCGGCAGGGCGTATGTCATCCCAGTCTTCCCTGACTGGCCGGAGCGGATCGCCGCCGTCAACGAGATCGTGCGTGGGCTGGCTTCCGAATACGGCGCCATCGTGGTGGACATGTGGGACCATCCAGTCAATGACCGCGACAATCTGCTAAGTGCGGACCGTCTCCACTTTTCGACCTCGGGCCAGGCCGTCATGGCGGCCGAGATGGTCAAGAAGCTGGCTAGTTCCCTCGGACGGACCACATCGGCTGAATCCGCGCCCCGAATCTGACGGCCATCCAGTAAAAGCGCCGGCCGAGCTTCCGGGTTCATGCGCTGCCGAATCCCGACGAACAAGAGGGCTCCATCGTGGCAAGTAGCCAGCAATCAGCAAGTCAGCCGGTAATGATCGCGGAAGCTGACGCTATTCCGTGGATGACTTTGTCGGTCGTCATGACCGCCCTGTTCATGGCGATCCTTGACTCGTTCATCGTCGTGGTCGCCGGCCCCTCCATTGTGGCGAACCTGCATGCCTCCGCCAGCGATGTACAGTGGGTTCTGGCGGGTTATCAGCTGAGTTACGCGGTCTTTATCATCACTGGCACCCGCGTGGCTGACCTGTACGGCCGCAAGCGGATCTTCCTGCTCGGGGTGACCCTGTTCACGCTGTCATCAGTCGCTTGCGCGCTGTCACCGAACGCGGGCAGTCTTATCGCCGCGCGTGTCATTCAGGGTCTAGGAGCCGCCCTGATGGTTCCCCAGGTGTTCACGTCCGTCACGGTGCTGGTGCCGGCGGCGAGACGCCATAGCGTATACGGCGTGCTCGGCATCGTGCTGGGCATGGCAACCATCAGCGGACAGGTCATCGGCGGACTGCTGATCGCCGCCAACCTGTTCAACTCCGGCTGGCGGCCGGTGTTCTGGGTGAACGTGCCGATCGGAATTGCCATGCTCCTGCTCGCGGTGCGATACGTCCCAGAGACGCGCTCAGACACCACTCGCAAGCTGGACGTGCCCGGCGTCCTGGTGCTCAGCGCGGCCCTCTTCCTGCTGGTGCTCCCGCTAATCCAGGGGCGGCAGGCAGGCTGGCCCTGGTGGGTCTGGGCCTCATTCGCGGGCAGCGCGGTCGCGTTCGGCCTGTTCGTCGCGATTGAGCGGGCCACAGAACGGCGGGGCGGGAATCCGCTGGTGCCGCTGACCCTGTTCGGGCAGCGCTCGTTCTCGCTCGGGCTCATTCTCGTCCTCGCCCTGTACGCGCTGATCTACTCGTATTACCTGGCCTTGTCAGTAACGATGCAGGACGGCCTGGGCCTGTCGGCGCTGGACGCAGGACTGGTGTACACCCCGGCCGCCGTGGCCTTCTTCGTGTTCAGCATGATCGCCGGCCGGATCATCCCGAAGTACGGACGGCGCGTTCTGGAGGTCGGGTCGATCATACTGTCGATCGGCTACTTGACCACCGCCATCTTGCTGCTGTCCGGCCTGCGGATCACTCCGCTGCTTGTGATCCCCACCCTCATACTGCAGAGCGTCGGCGGCGGCCTGGTCATCACGCCGGCGCTCAACACGGTGCTGAGCCGCGTCAAGCCAGAGTCGGCTGGTGTCGCGTCAGGGACCTTGTCCACGGCCCAGCAGGTCGGCGGAGCGCTAGGCGTTGCCGTCATCGGAGCGGTCTACTTCAGCTCGTTCCATCCCGCGGCAGTCGGCCGGGTTGCCGCCGCCGGCCACGCCTTCGCCGCCGCGTCCCTCGGGACGCTCGCCCTCGCTGTCATAGCGGCCATTGTCGTCTTCATTCTGCCCAAGCGGCCAGCGGCGCAGGCCTGAGCGCAAGGATCACCAGTCGTGACCAGGGCCGCGGATGAGCAGGTCCAGCTCGGGAATCCGGGCGACAAGCTGGTCTAGCAGCGCAACCTCGGCCGCGCGGCCGAACAGTGCCGAACCGGGCAGGCCGGGGCGCCGACGCCCTGGCTGCACTTTCCACCAGCCGCCGACGGCGGCCGCCTCTGGCCAGGGAAGATCGGCGACCGCGAGTGACAGTGCCTCCCTGATGACGGGCTCCACCGCACGGCCGCGCCACGACGGCCACCTGCGAGTGACCAGGCCCGCCGCCGCTTCGGCCCGGCCGCGCTTGCTCAGGTCGTGGGCCGCCCTGCCGATCGCCAGGTAGAAGCGCAGGCTGCTGTCGGCGACGGATGCACCGTATGTCAGATTGCTGTGGGCTGAGCCGGATCCGGTGCCTGAACCCAGAGCGGCTGGCCCGGCGGTGGCCGAGGCCGCGGCCGGATAGCAGGACGGCGCACGAGCGCGCCGCCGGCGGCCATTACCGCGGGGGGCAGTAGCTCTCGGGATGGCCCGGTCAGGCGGTGGTCGAGCCGGGGCGGGCGCGCCGCTTCGTGCCGTCGCGCCGGGCCGCGGGGAAGGCATTATTGGGGTAAGGCTCGCACTACTGGCTGGAGGCTGATTGCCGTGACGCGGCTCGACACCGGAACCGAGGACCTGCTCGCCGAGGTTGATGACGGTGTTGCGGTCCTGACCATGAACCGCCCGGACCGGCGGAACGCCATGTCCGAGGCCATGATGGCGGCCATGGACAGGGTGCTCGGCGACGTTGAGGCCGACGCCGCGGTCGGCTGCGTGGTACTGACCGGGGCGGGCGGTGCCTTCTGCGCCGGCGGCGACGTGAAGGCCATGGCGGAGCGGCCAGCCGCAGAGCGGGGCCAGGGCCTGGATGCCGCCATCCACCGGCAGCGCCTGCGTCAGCGGGCCACCAGCGGGCGGCTGTGGCACATGCCCAAGCCCACCATCGCGGCGATCACCGGGGCCGCCGCCGGCGCGGGCCTGTCGCTCGCGCTGGCCTGCGACCTGCGGTATGCCGTCGAGGGCGCGGTACTCACCACCGCGTTCGCCCGGGTCGGCTTCTCCGGTGACTACGGCGGGACCTGGTTCCTGACCCGCCTGGTCGGCAGCGCCAAGGCTAAGGAGCTGTACTACTTCCCTGACCGGATATCCGCGGCGGACGCGGAGCGGCTGGGAATCCTCAGCGCGGTGTTCCCGGCGGCCGACTTTGACCTCGAGGTAAGCCGCGCGCGCGAGGCGCCTGGCTGAGGGACCGCGGCTCGCGTACCGCTACATGAAGGAGAACCTCAACCGCGCGGTCAGCGGCGAGCTTGGCGAGTGCATGGACATCGAGGCCACCCACCACCAGCACACCGGCCTGACACAGGATCACCAGGAGGCCGCGAAGGCGTTCACGGAGCGGCGCGAGCCACGATTCACCGGCCGCTGAGCCGACTAAACGGGGCACTTGCTGGCGTGCCTGTCCGCCGACGGGCAGGGCCGCTTTCCGGCTTCGCCTTGATGCTAATATGTTTTTATGCGCACCACCATTGACATGCCTCCCGGGCTGATGCGGGCGGCCAAGGCCAGGGCTGCCCAGCGGGGTGAGAGCCTGAAGGAGCTGGTCAACCGGGCGGTAGCCCATGAGCTCGGCCTTCCGTCCGCGCCAAAGGCCAGGGCGGGGCGCATCACGCTCCCGCTGATCGGCCGTGGAACCGGGCCGAGGCCCTCGTGACGAATGAGGACATCGCGGCCGCCCTCGACGCGGACGACATCGACCGATACGGGGCACGATGATCCTCCTGGACGTCGGTGTCTGGCTGGCCGCGCTGTGGGGGCGCCATGCGCACCACCCCGCGACGGCGGACTGGTTCGCCAGGCAGACCGATGACCTGGCGTTCTGCCGGGTTACCCAGATGAGCCTGCTCCGGCTGCTGTCCAACCCCGCCATCATGGGCGACGACGCGACCGACCGCAGTCAGGCCTGGCGGATCTTCGACCAGCTCAGGTCGGACGAGCGCGTCCTGTGGGCGGACGAGCCGGACGACCTGGATGCCGTATGGCGCGCGATCTCGGCGCGCGACGACAAGAGCCACAAGCTGTGGACCGACGACTACCTCGCCGCCTTCGCCCAGGCCAGCGACGCCACGCTGGCGACGCTTGACAGCAAGCTCCCTGGCCGTTACCCCTCGGTTCGCGTCGAGTCACTGCTTTCCTGACCGGTCCAGAGGATCGCACCAGCCGCGACAGTCCAGCGAGCCGGCGGTTCTTGATCACGACGGCGGAGATTTACGGCTGGTCACGGGCTGCGGGAGCGCGTCGCGCGCCTGATCCGGTACCGCCACCAGGACTGCCCCGTGCAGACCCACGCGGGGTTTTGGCACGGCACGGGCAGGAAAACCGGTCGCTGCGCGGGCCTTCAGTCAGGCACTATGGCCAGGCTGATTGCTCGGATTGGGAATACATGACTGCCCCAGATCATGACCGTGGCTCACCGGCCCGGAAACGGGCGGTGCTGCTCGCGCTGCGCTACTACGGTCGCCAGATGGCCGGGCTCCGGCGTTTCACGGTGCCCGCGATGCTGTTTCCCGCGCTCGGAAACACGGCCCTTTTCTATATCGCGCCGCTCATCGTCGCTCAGCTGATCGGCCGCCTCGTCGGCCACGGGCCGACCGGGATCGGCGCGGCGATGCCGTATGTGCTCGGCTTTGCGGGCGTGCTGCTTTCCGCCGAGATTGTGTGGCGGATCGGCATCCACTGCCTGAACCGCCTTGACGGTCACGGAATCGAGAACCTTTACGTGATCGGCATGGACGAGCTGCTGGCCCAGGACGCGGCGTTCTTCCACGATAATTTCGCCGGCTCGCTGACCAAGCGCGTGCTGAGCTTCGCCGCCCGGTTCGAGGATTTCACCGACAACCTGGTGTTCAATGTCGTCGGCAGTCTCGTGCCGCTGGTTTTCGCGTCGGTGGTGCTGTGGCGCTACAACCCGTTGCTCGTCGCCGGGCTCATCGGCCTGATCGTGATCACCGGCGCGGGCATCGCGCCGCTGATCCGCCGCCGTCAGAAGCTTGTCGACCAGCGCGAGGAAGCGATCGCGCGGGTGTCCGGGCATGTTGCCGACAGCCTGATGAACATGGACACGATCCGCGCGTTCGCGGCGGAGGAGCGAGAGCGCGCCGAGCACCGGTCGCGCGTCGCCGACCAGCGACGGAAGTCCGTACTGTCCTGGGACTACGGGAACCTGCGCATCGACGCGCTGGTCGCGCCCATGTCCGTGCTGACCAACGTGCTTGGCCTGCTGCTCGCGGTCTCGCTCGGCGGCGGCAGGCACGGGATCGAGGCGATCATCGTGGCCTTCACCTACTACTCCAACGCGACGCGGATCATGTTCGAGTTCAACCAGATCTACCGCCAGCTGGAGAGCTCGCTGACCGAAGCCGCGCAGTTCACCGAATTGCTGCTGAGGCCGCCGGCCGTGGTCGACCCGATCGCGCCCGAGCCGCTGCGGCCGGAAGCGAGCGGCATCTGCTTCGAGCGCGTGACCTTCGCGCACGCGGGCGGGCCTCCGCTGTTCACCGGCCTGGACCTCACCGTGCCGAGGGGGGCCCGGCTCGGCCTGGTCGGCCGGTCAGGCGGTGGCAAGAGCACGCTGACTCGCCTGCTGCTGCGGATGACGGATGTCCAGGGCGGCCGGATCCTGATCGGCGGGCAGGACATCACCCGGCTGCGCCAGTCGGATCTGCGCAGCCTGATCGCCTACGTGCCGCAGGACCCGGCGATGTTCCACCGGACGCTGCGCGACAACATCGCGTTCGCGCGCCCGCACGCGACCGACGCGGAGATCCGCGAGGCGGCGCAGGCGGCGCACGTGACCGAGTTCGCCAGCGCGCTGCCGGACGGGTTCGACACGATGGTCGGCGAGCGCGGCGTCAAGCTGTCCGGCGGGCAGCGGCAGCGGGTCGCGCTGGCCCGGGCGATCCTGCGTGACGCGCCGATCCTGCTGCTAGACGAGGCGACCAGCGCGCTGGACTCGGAAAGCGAGACCCTGGTCCAGCATGCGCTGTGGCGCCTGATGGAGGGCCGGACCGCGCTCGTGGTCGCCCACCGCCTGAGCACCGTCGCGCGCATGGACCAGCTGATCGTGCTCGACCGCGGCCAGATCGCCGAGAAGGGCACGCACACCGAACTGCTCCGGCTCGGCGGCACCTACGCCAGGCTGTGGCAGCACCAGTCCGGCGGCTTCCTGGACGAGCACACGACGGCGGCGCTTCCGGAGGTCCCGAGGCTGAGCGCGTGAGCCTCGCCGCCGGCGGCCGCCTGACTGGCATCGGCGGGGCGGCTGCGGCACACTTCGGGGGAGCCGGGTGGCTGGCAGCACGGGATCGGACGGCGGAGGCGAGGCCGATGGGGTGGGCTGAGTCAGGCCGGGCCTGGGGGGAGCGGGCCGCGGACTGGGCGTACCTGATGGAGCCGTATGCGCGGCGCGCCAACGACGCGCTGTTCGACCAGGCTGGCGTGGGCCCGGGGACGCGGCTGCTCGACATCGCCTGCGGCTCGGGGTACGCGGCCAGCGTCGCGGCCGGCCGCGGGGCCGAGGTCGCCGGGCTGGATGCCTCCGAGGCGCTGATCGCGATCGCGCGGGCGCGCACGCCGGGAGCCGATTTCCGGGTCGGTGACATGTTCGCGCTGCCGTTCGAGGATGACCAGTTCGACGTGGCGACCAGTTTCAACGGGATCTGGAAGGGATGCGAGGACGCGCTGCGGGAGGCCCGCCGGGTGGTCCGGCCGGGCGGCCTGGCCGGGTTCAGCTTCTGGGGCTCTCCCAGGCGGCTTGGCCTGCTGCCGTTCTTCGCGGTGCTGCTGGAACTGTCGCCGCCCGGCCACGTCGATGCCACCCTCAGCCAGGGTGACACCGGGCGGCCCGGCGTCGCGGAGCAGATGCTCGCCGACGCCGGCCTGGAATTCGCGGGCCGGGGAACCGCGCAGGTCATCAACGAGTGGCCCGACCTGGACCTGGCGGCCCGGGCGCTCGCCTCGGCCGGGCCGTCCTGGCCGGCCCTGCAGGCAGCTGGCTACGACCGGTTCGCCGGCGCGATCCGCGAGGCCATCCGCCCCCTGTACACCGAAGGTCTCGGTGTCCGTATCGTCTCCGAGTTCGGCTGGATCACCGGGCGGGTCCCCGGCGCCTGAGGCCGGTCACCGGGCGGGCCGGATACGTCACCCAGATCCCGGGTCGGGTGATGGGCGCTGTCGTGGTCGCGAGGCGGGCGGGCCGGGCGGGTCTGCGTGCTGCGGTCGCCGCGACGGCCGGCGGGCCAGGCCACTGAATAGACGATCCACGCTACGGCGCGCGGCCCGAGACGGTCGCGCTGGCGGGATCGCTTGCAGCCGGCGTACCAGACGAACGTCCTCGAGAGAAATCCGGGGGCGGTGTCGGATCGGGGCCGGGGTGTTCGTAGCAAGGGCGAGAGGCCGCCCACGAGGGGCGCTCCCAGGGATGAGGGAACCGCGATCATGAAACTGACGACCATGACGCAAGTGACCGTCGATGGAGTGGTGCAGGGAAACGGCGGCCCGTCGGATGAGGACCGCAGGAACGGATTCGAGCGCGGCGGGTGGGCCAGGGGGGCGGGCGACAACGAGACCAGGACGTTGATCACCCAGACCTACCAGCGCGCCGACGCGTTCCTGTTCGGCCGGCGGACCTACGAGCCTTTGCCGGCTCCTGGGGAGCAACCGGGGAGATGCGCGCCCACCCCATCGGCGTGGCGCTGAACGAGACGCCCAAGTACGTCGCATCGACCACGCTCACCGAGCCGCGCTGGGCGGACACGACCGTCCTGTCCGGTGACCTCGCGGCGGCCATCGGCCGGCTGAAGGCCAGGCCGGGAGGTGAGCTGCAGGTGCACGGCAGCGGCACCCTGATCCGCTGGCTGCTCGCCAGCGACCTCGTCGACGAGATCACCCTGCTCATCGTCCCGGTGGTCCTCGGCCAGGGCACGCGGCTGTTCCCGGACACCGGCCCGGACATGGCGCTTGACCTGGTCGAATCGCGAGCCGACACGAAGGGCGTAACGATCCAGGTCTACCGGCCGGCCGGGCGCCCTCGGTATGCGGCCGGCTGAAGCACCATCGGCCGTCACCGGGTCGATGATCCCGTAGTCAGTCACGTGCGCCACGTCCTGGTCCCACGCCGGCCTGTCCGTCATGCCGTAGCATCCGCGACAGTCGGCCACCGCAGCGCAGGAGCCTCAGGTAGATGAATCACGGCACCCAGCCTGACCGGTCACCGCGCCTGCGGCTCAGCCGGTGCGGGCACGTGCGGAATCGTGATTGAAATAGTCCAGGTAGTCCTCATTGGCAATGGGAATGTCCGCCAGTATTTCATCCGGCAGGTCAAACGCCTCGACCAAGGTCATCATGCTCGGTGCCAGATTCTCGATCAGCGTGTCAGTGATCGTGTGCAGCTGGCGGACGTGCTCGGCTGTCACATAGCCTTCGGCCAGCAGGTCGCCGGTGCATCCGCTGACCTGATTGAGCATGAAGAGCTGGCATAGCTGGCGCAGCAGTGATCGCGCGGCGGGATCAGCGGCGTTCCCGGCCGCGGCCATGAACGCGACGGCCGCCTGCCAGCGGGCATGGGCCTGCACCGCGGCGAGCGCCGGAGTGACCGCGGTGTTCCACCTGCCGAGGGAATTCCCGCGCGGGCCGGTTCGCAGGGCCGCGCGGGCTCGCGCGTGCCAGATGTGCTCGCTGTGCAGCAGCAGATCATGGAGGAACGCCAGGTCCGTTAGCTCCCGATCGGCCGCCGGCCGCTCGGGCCGGTCGACCGCGGCGGGCTGATAGCCGATGATCATCTCGGCTGCCGCCTTGACCCAGATGGGCCTGTTGTCGCCCTCGGCGGTGATCACGCATTCGATGTTGCCCGCGAAGTCGGCGATCCGGTTGACCGGGAACAGTCCCTGGGCGCCGCACCGCTCCCGGCACTCGGTGAAGATCGTTCGTGCCTGCCAGGTGATCCAGCCCTTGGCGATCGCGATCAGCCGCTCGGCTTCCGCACGATCATCCCCGTCGCTCTCCGCCCACCGCCGCAGCACGGACCGGTGCAGGAAGGTCATGGCGTAGACGCAGGCCAGCGCGTCGACCAGGGGCGCGTGGTGGCTGCGGAGATCGGCCAGCGGCACCCGGATCCCGGCCGCAGGACCGGTGACGTGCCGATGATGGGCGTAGCGCACCGCGATGGCCAGCGCGGCTCGGCTGGCGCCGACGGCACAGGCGCTCATGCATGCCTTGCCTGCCGTGACCCGGCTGATCGAGTACAGGAACCGCTTGCGCCGGCTGCCGAACGAGCTGGTGAAGGTGCCGTCGGCGGCGAGTCGCCCGTGCTCGCCCTCCAGCAGTGCGTGGCGCGGCAGGCGGACCTGGCTGAACGACGTCAGGCAGTGATCGACGGGGTTGCCGATTCGTTCCGGCAGCCGGCGCACCTGGATGCCCGGCAGGAAACCGGTGTCGTCGGACAGCGGAACGAGGAACAGGAAAACGCCATGGTCCTGCTCCCCGGCCAGCAGGCGCGCCGCCACTAGCGCGCTCTTGGGCCCGCCCGCCGCGCTGGTGTTCGGCATGTACTTCCGGGCGCCGGCGGACGGGGTGTGCAAGATGAACTCATCGGTGGCAGGCTCAAGAGTGGCCGTGGTTTCCAGCGCAGCGGCATCGTTGCCATGCGCGAGCTCGGTGCACAGGAAAACGCCAATTCGGCTCAGTTCGGTGAAGTCGTCCAGATCGCGCCGCTCGTCCCCATCGTGGTCGAGCAGGCTGCCGAGGAAAAGGTTGTAGTGGATGCCTGCCACCGTCGCCAGGCCACCGTCGACTATTGACGTCCATTCGTGCATGGCAGCCAGCAGATAGGGATTCCCCGACAGCTCCTCTGCGGATCCAATCGTGTCATGCAGCACACGTAGCCGCTGGTACGACAACTCTGCCCGCTGATTGTCGTCCAGGCCCGGCCGATAGCGGAACGCATGACTGGAGACGAGTCGTCGCCACCGTTCGTGATCATGATCATTTTCCTGCTGTCCGCCGAGCAAGGCGTGCGCCAGGGCGCGCCGACAGCCCGCCGGTCCCTCGGTGGCTCCGTCATCCGCACAGCTGCCCATGTTCACGTCGCCTTAGGTCACATCTGCACAACGCTACTCATCTTCACCGGACCAATCCCTAGAATCAGGACACTTCACCTGAAACTGCCGATCATCCGACAGTGCGCATGGCGGCACGGCTCGCGCGGGTCACCAACCCCCCGGCCGCGGCGGGGCCAGGGACATCAACATCGTGAGGAGCAACCATGCCGATTCCTCGGCCGCCGGGACCTCGCTTGCCTGCGGTGGCGCAGACAGTGATGTTCCTGGCCGCTCCCAGGACTCTGCTGGACGTGTGCCATCGGCGATACGGGCCGGTGTTCCGGTTGAAATTCGTCGGTTTTCCGGACCACGTCTTCGTGGCCGACGCGTCGACTGGCGGACCGGATTTACGCGCTGGACGCGGGCGGCGGCCGGGCCGGGGCGGTGCGTGAGCAGGTGCTCGGTCACATGGTGGGCGAGCATTCCCTGCTGACCCTCGACGGCGAGGCCTGGATGCGGCACCACCGGATGATCAATCCGCTGCTCCACGGCCAGGCGATTGCTCACTACCAGGAGGAAATCAGGCGGATCGCCGTCGAGAATATCGCCAGCTGGCCCACCGGCCGAGCCTTCGCCTTGCGGGACCGCATGCAGCAGGTCAGCCTCGAGGTAATCCTGCGACTCCTGTTCGGCATCCACGACAGCGAGCGGCGCGGGCAGCTGCGCTCAGCCCTGCCGGAGTACCTGGACCTCGGGGCGTCGCTCGCGTTCCTCACGATGCCACCCCGGATGCGTTCCCGGGCCGAGCGGTCGCCGCTCCTGCGGCACTTCTCGTTCCTGCCCCCCGTCCGCCTGAGCCGGCTGCGCACCACCGTGGACACGATCCTGTTCGAGGAAATCGCCCGCCGGCGGGCAGACCCAGACCCCGGCGCCGCCGACGCGCTGTCCAGGCTGATGCGGACTCGCGATCAGCAGGGACAGCTCATGAGCGACCAGGAACTGCGCGACGAGCTGATCAGCCTGCTGACCGCCGGGCACGAGACCACGGCAACCGCGCTGGCGTGGACGTTCGAGCGACTGCTGCGCAACCCGCGGGCGCTCGCCACACTCCGCGCGGAACTGGAAGACGACGGCGAGGGGCGCTATCTCGACGCCGTGGTGAAGGAGGCGCTGCGCGTCGCGATGCGTGGTCTACTACACGCCACGGCTGCTGGACGCCCCCCTTGCGCTCGGTGCGTACGAGGCGCCGGCCGGGTCGTTCGTGTCCGTGCTGATCTCGCACGTGCACCACGATCCAGCCGCATTTCCCGAGCCCGAGCAGTTCCGGCCGGAACGCTTCCTGAACGGAACCGGCGCCGGGCCGCAGAAGGGCTGGATTCCGTTCGGCGGCGGCCGGCGATACTGCCCGGGTGCCCAGCTGGCGACGCTGGAACTCAAGGTGATCATCCGGGAGGTACTGCGGCGGGTCGACCTGGTCCCGGCCAGTCAGGCCGCGGAGAAGCAGCGGGTACGCAACGTCACCCTGGTGCCGTCACGTCTCGCCC
Source organism: uncultured Actinomycetota bacterium (assembly GCA_963731085.1). Lineage (GTDB taxonomy): Bacteria > Actinomycetota > Actinomycetes > Streptosporangiales > Streptosporangiaceae > DASUBV01. The sequence goes on along the minus strand of CAVSUF010000006.1, from coordinate 241,984 downwards.
GGGTCATCGCCCAGCCCCGATCGCCCAGCCACGGCTGAGCTGCGGACCGCCCCCGCGTTCCGGTCACGCGAAAGCGCCGACGATGTCCCCGGGGAGCCAGCAAAGCGCGAGGCCGGTGGCCGCTGAGCCGGTGAACCCCGTGCACGACACTCCGATCAGGGCGGTCTCACGCGGGTCGAATCCGGGCACCTGCGGCGCGGCATGCTGGAGTGCGGCCAGGTCCCGGCTGCCGAAAGGACGATCGAGCCACCTGACGGAGCCGGCCGCCAGCGACAGTGCCTCCCTGATCATGGGTTCCACCGCACGACCGCGCCACGACAGCCATCTGCGAAGGACCAGGCTCGCCGCCGCCTCGGCCCGGCCGCGCTTGCTCAGGTCGTGGGCCGCTCTTCCGATCGCCAGGTAGAAGCGCAGGCTGCTGTCGGCGACACGGTAGAGCGCCGGCTTAGTCGCCCGGACCGACAGCGGCTCGTCAATGGCGAGTACGTGCTTGTCCTCCACCAGCCTGTGCAGTACCGGGGTCAGCGTGCCGGACGGGATCGCTCCGGTCCGGCTGCCGGCTTCGGACGCGATATTGGCATGCGTCCGGCTGCCGCCCCCCACCGCCTCGATCACCCTGCGGGCGACGTCAGGTGCCGGGAATTCCGCGAGCAGCGCGGCCTCAGGGACACCGAACAGCGGAGATGCCGGGTCCGCGCACTCGCGTTCGGCGAACTCAAGAGCCGGGACGCCATCGGGCCATGCGCGCAGGATGCCGGGCAGGCCGCCGGACAGGAGGTAGGCGTCCATGGCGTCCGCCGGCTGGAGACTCAGCGCGTCACCCACCTCAGCGGGATTCAGCGGACCGAGCAGCAGGTTGTCGGCCCGGCCGAAGAAAGGCCGGTCATAGGCCGTCAGTCGTTCCATCATGTGCAGGTCACTGCCGAGCAGCAGGAGCAGCACGGGGCGTCGTGACATCAGCCGGTCCCATGCAGTCTGCAGGGCACCGTCAAAGATCTCGTCCTGCTCGGCCAGCCATGGCAGCTCGTCGAGCATCAGGTCGAATGCCGGGCCCGTGGCGCGCTCACTCCTGACGAGCCTGCTCGCTCCCTAGCCCGTCTCCCACCAGCGTGACCTTCACGCCGCGGTCGGCCAGCGCCCGGACCGCCTCGGGGTCCGCGGCGGCGTCGGTGATCAGCTCGCTCACCTCGGTCGCCGCGCAGATCCGGGCGAAGGCCACCTTGCCGATCTTGGAGCTGTCCGCCACGACGACCACCCGCCGGGCGCAGCTGATCATCACGGCATTCGTGTGCGCCTCCACCTCGTGGTGCGTCGTGCAGCCTGCCTGCGCGTCGATGCCGTCCACGCCGATGAAGGCCACATTGAGGTTGAGGCCGGTCAGGCTGGCCTCCGCGATGGGCCCGGACAACTCATAAGACTGGCTCCGGGCCACGCCGCCAGTGGCGATCAGCTTGATGCCAGGCCGTACGGCCAGCTCGGAGGCAATGTTCAGGGCGTTGGTCACGATGGTCAGCTTCTGCTGGTCGGCCAGCGCCCGGGCCACCTCGGTGGCGGTGGTCCCGCCGGTCAGGCCGACGGCCATCCCCTCGGACACCTGCTCCGCCGCCGCGCGGGCGATGCGCCGCTTCTCCTCGGCATACCGGACGCCCTTGTAGCGCAGCGGCAACTCGTAGGAGACGGCATGCGCGGTGGCGCCGCCGTGGGTGCGCGCGAGCAGCCGCTGCTGCTCCAGGATCACGAGGTCCCTGCGGATAGTGGCCGGGGATGCGTCCAGGTCATCGGCGAGGTCAGCGACCGCGACCGAACCGCCATCGGCGAGCCGTTCGAGTATCGCGCTCAGCCGCGCAGCTCTGTGCATGAAAAAAAGCATATAGGTGCAGGTTGGTTGCCTGACCGCGATCCACCAGGGCGAGGCATGGGTCCGCCTGATCCTGGTACGTGCCCGGTTGCCCGCAAGCAGCGCAATTCTAGGCTTGATCGATGACTGAAATCACTCTAGATTGACGATATATGAGCGTAATCGATCGTCGGCTCGTGCCTGGTTGCGCGCCTCGCTGAAAGAGGAGATAGATGAAGAACCTGGGCATTGCCAGCCGACGGGCGGGCGCGCTCGTCTTCAGCGCTGGCCTGGTGACGATCGCCGCCGCCTGCGGGTCGGGCGGCGGCACCACTACCGGTTCCGAGCTCGCCCGGCTCGATTACCGTCGCGGTGGCCTACCCGTCCCCGCCCAAGGCCCTGCTGGCCCAGTTCACCAGGCAGACGGGCATCAAGGTGAACTGGGTCAACATCGGGTGGGATGACCTGCAGACCAAGATCGCGGCGGCGGCGTCGGCCAACAGCTACTTCGCCGACGCCACCGACGTCGACTGGTCCAAGGTTGGCGAGTACCAGAAGACGGGCTGGTTCTACCCGCTCAACAAGTACTTCAGCGTGTCCGGCCTCCGGGCGGACCTGCCCCAGCTCGACACGTTCATCTCGAACAACCAGCTGATGGGCATGCCGTTCGACTCCTCGTTCCTGGTCACCACTGTGAACACCAAGGACTTCGCGAAGGCCGGCGTCACGGCCATGCCGACGACCCTGTCGCAGTTCACGGCGGACCTGCGCGCAGGTGGGCAAGGCCAACGGCATGGCCAGCCCGCTCGACATCCACTTCGGCACCGCCGAGGGGCTGTCGACCTGCTGGTACCAGGTGACGGCGGCGTTCGGCGGGCAGGTGCTGACCGCGCAGGACACCCCGGCCTTCACCTCCCCTAGCTCGCCCGGCTACCAGGCGATGGCCTGGATGGTCGACGCGTACAAGAGCGGCCTGGTGCCCAAGGGCAACATCAACGAGACCGACTACCAGGGCTTCACCACCGAGATGGCGAAGAACCGGGTCGCGGCCGAGCTATGCGACTACTCCGGGAGCATCGCCTCGATCTACAACGTGCCGTCGTCCTCCAGCGTGGTGAACGACGCCGAGTACATCCCGACGCCAGGCGCGACCGGAGCCGGCGGCAACGTGGCCAACCCCGACGGCATCGGCATCCCCAAGACGGCGCGCAACGTGGCCGGAGCGGTGAAGTTCATCAAGTGGTTCACCGAAACCGAGAACCAGGCGATGTGGGCCGGGCTGCACGGGTCGGCGGACGTGGTCAGCACGTTCCCGCTGCCCTCCAGGCTGTCCAGCTTCAACCTGATGATCAAGGCGGGCAACGTCGAGCAGGCGTCCCAGCTTGACGCCATCCTCCGGGCGCACGCGCAGGCGCCGTTCCCGAACGGCGCGCCGCCGTGGTACGTGCAGTTCAGCGCGGCCGTGCAGACGAACCTCCACGAGGCGGCCGCCGGCCAGGAGTCCATCCCGGCCGCGATCAGCGCGATCGCCGCCACGGCGCGCCAGCTCAAGTCCTCGGGCTGAGCCAGCTCCGGCACCGGACAGGGCAGGCACCAGGCGGCAGGAGACCGGACGTTGAACTCGGCGCGGCGAGGCAGGATGCTGCCCTACATCCTGCTCTCGCCCCTGGTGGTGCTCATCGGGGTGCTGTCGTTCGTCCCGGTGGCCGACACCACGGTGGAGGCGTTCTTCCGGGTCATGCCGCTCGACCCGCCGAACCGGTTCATCGGCCTCGGGAACTTCCGGGCGCTGTTCGCGAACCCGACCATCATCACGTCCTGGGGCAACACGGCGGTCTACGTCGTGGTCGGCGTGGTGCTGTCGGTCGTCCTCGGCACCGCCATGGCGCTGGCCCTCAGGCAGCGCTTCCGGCTGCGCGGCATCATCCTGGCCCTGGTCATCCTGCCCTGGGCGCTGCCCGCGGTAGTCGAGGCCGTCATCTGGAACTGGATCTACAACCCGACGTTCGGCGTCATGAACAGCGCGCTGCACTCCGTGCACGTGATCGGCGGGTATCACGTGTGGCTGGGCCTGAGCCGGTGGCTCACGGTGGCGCTGATCGAGATCGTGCAGGTCTGGCAGATCACTCCGCTGTCCGCGGTGGTGATCCTGGCCGCGCTGCAGTCGATCTCCGCCCGACCTGTACGAGGCGGCGCGGGTGGACGGCGCCGGCCCGGTGCAGTCGTTCATGCGCATCTCACTGCCGCTGATCCGGCCCGCCCTGGCCGTCTGCACGGTCGAAGCGCTCGTCCTGTCCCTGAATATCTTCGATCAGGTCTACATACTGAACGGCATCGCCCCGCTGGGCTCCTCGGTGATGCTGCAGACCTACGTCACGACCTTCCAGAACCTCAACTTCGGCGGCGGATACGCGTTGTCCCTGCTCATCACCATCGCCACCGCGCTGCTGTCCGTGGCCGCGCTGGCGCTGTTCTACCGCCGGCCGGAGCGGCCGCGTGATGACCACCGGCGAGCGGGCGGCCAGGGTCGTGACCCAGGTGGCGCAGGGGCCGGGCGGGCCGGGTACTGAGCCGGCGCCCGGCCAGGGCGGCCGGGAGGGTGATCACGATCGCGGTGATCCTGCTGTGGTCGCTGTTCCCGATCTACTGGGCGCTCAACACCAGCCTCACCACGCTGTCGGGCGCGGACAGCACGCCCGCGCACTACGTTCCCGTCGCCGCTGTCCGGGAGCAGCTACCGGCAGATACTCGGGATCGGCGGGGCGGGCAGCGGCATCGGCCGGCGCAGATCGGCCGGTCGCTGCTGAACTCGGCCATCGAGTCCGGCGCGGCCATGGTCCTGACCGTGGTCATTGCCGTGTTCGCGGCCTACGCCTTCGCCCGGCTCCAGTTCAGGTTCAAGCGGGTGATCTTCGTCAGCGTGCTGGCCACGCTGCTGCTGCCCGCCTACGCCACGCTGATCCCGCTGTACCGGATCATGGCCAGCCTCGGCCTGGTCAACACCTACCTGGCCGTGATCCTGGTGTACACGTCGGGCTTCCTGCCGCTGGCCATCTGGATCCTCTACAACTACTTCAACACCATCCCGCGCGAGCTGGAGGAGGCCGCGTTCGTTGACGGGGCCACGCCGGTACGGGCACTGCTGCGGGTGATCATCCCGGTAGCGCGTCCCGGCATCGCCGCGGCCGCGATCATCGCGTTCCTGCTGGGCTGGGCTCAGTTCCTGTTCCCGCTGATCCTCACTACGGACCTGTCGACCCAGCCGGTCACGGTCATCGTGGCAGCCCTGAATGAGCAGCGCGTCGTGCCGTTCACGCTGCTGATGGCGTGCGGCGTGATCGCCGCGGCCATTCCCGGCGTGCTGGCCCTGGTCCTCAACCGCTACATCGTCCAGGGCATGACCGCCGGGTCGGTCAAGTAACAGGCAGCCGACCGCTGCGGGCAGCGCGACCGGCACCTCCGCTGCCTGCCGTCACTGGGTGGTCAGCATGACGGAGCGCGTCAGGTACCGAGGCTGGTCCGGGTTCCGGCCGCGCGCCCGGGCGGTGGCCACGGCGATGCGCTGGGCCAGCACCAGCTCGGCCTGCGGATCACGGGTGCCGGCGATCACCGTGGCGCCGGTGCGGCTGATATCCCCGACCAGCCCGGCGTCATGGACGCCCAGCAGCCAGACCACGGAATTCTCGGTGGCGGCCGACAGCGGCCCGTGCCGGTACTCCAGGGCGGGATGCGCCTCACTCCAGGCCGACGCGGACTCCTGGATTTTGAGCCCGGCCTCCCGCGCCACCCCGATCGACCAGCCGCGGCCGAGGAACACGTAGTGCGGCCGGTTGATCAGTGCCGGGTCCAGGTCGGCGGCCACGGCGGCCCTGGCCTGCTCCACGACCGGGGCAAGGTCGTGGCCGATGTGCGCCCGGACCACGGTGAGCGCGGTGGTGGCGAACCTGGTCTGAACCACGGACTGCTCGTCGGCGTAGTCAAGCACCAGGAGCTGGTCCGTGACGTCGCGGATCGGCGTGGCGGCATCGGCGGTGATGCCGATCCTGCGCACCGAGCCGGGCAGGTTCGCCAGGGCCTCGAGCACCTCGGTGGTCGTGCCCGAGCGCGACACCACCAGCACCGCGTCGTAGTCGCGGGCGGGCAGCTCCGAAGCCGGGAAGGCGTCGGTCTCCCCCTCGCCGGCGGATTCGCGCGCTACCGCGATCGCGCTCGCCATGTGCCAGGAAGTACCGCAGCCGATGACCGCCACTCGCTCGCCGCGGCTGGGCAGGACCTTCGCCGCTTCGCTGAGGGACTCGAGCGCTCTGGCCCAGCAGCCGGGCTGGCTGGAGATCTCCCTCTCCACGTGCGCTTCAGGTCGATGCACCGGTGGGTCCTTTCGCGGCGCGGGCCCTGACCGGTCGCCGCGCTCAGCCGCACAGCCGCTCGTCGTCGTCAGAAACCGCGCACATCTTGCCCTTAAATTACGCACAGTCAGGCCTATTTCGCTCGACTCTATGACATGCGTGATCACGCTACAAGGCAGCGGGCACTCCAGGGCTCGACCGCGCGCAGTGACAGGACACGCTTCCATGATCGCTCATGAGTCGCGAGTGTCCACCGGGTCGGGGCGCTCTTCGTATTGTGCTCGCTCTGCGCGATACGAGCAGATTTACCTCCGCTATATGTCCACTCTTGGCTTTTCGTGCGCAAACGGTCATGATGGCACATGTATGGACTCCGCGGCTGGACCTGCCGCAACCTGGGCCTGCCGCAACAAGGAGGGCTGATGAACAAGCTCACGCGGGCCTTAATGGTCACGCTGACGGCGGCGCCATTCGTGCTCGTGACCGTGGCCTGTACCCCGGCTGTCCAGGCCGCGGCCGGCGGCCCTGACCAGGCTCCCGTGATGGGCTGGAGCAGCTGGAGCTTCCTGCGGCTGGGCGCCAATACCCAGCGGGTGGAAGGGGAGGCTCGAGCGCTGGTACAGACGGGCCTGGCCAAGGCCGGATACCGGTACGTCAACGTCGATGACGGCTGGTACCAGTGCCCGGGGCCGCAGGGCCCGACGTCGACGCCCACGGGCGCTGGGTCGTGAACTCGGCCAGCTACCCGAGCGTGGGGTCGAAGAACGGCATCCAGGCACTGGCCGCCTATGTCCACCGGCTCGGGCTGAAGTTCGGCATTTACGAGACCGCCGGAATCTCCGGCCAGGCCGTCAAGGAGAACACCCCCATCCTGGGCACCTCCGACACCGCCGATGACATCGCCACCTCTAAGCAGCAGGCCAACTACAACTGCGGCGGCATGCGCGAGATCGACTACGGCAAGCCAGGTGCTCAGGCGTACGTCGACTCAGTGGTGGACGAGCTGGCGTCCTTTGGCGTGGACTACATCAAGCTGGACGGCATCGCCAACAGCAACGGCGCGGACGTCAAGGCCTGGCAGGCCGCGATCCAGCCAGTCCGGCCGGCCGATGGTGCTGGACATCACCCAGGGCAGCTTCACCATCAAGCTGGCCCCCCTGCTGAAGAAGTACGCCAACCAGTGGGAGTTCGCGCCGGATATCGAGATCAACGGTCCCGACGAAGGCTCGGCGGACGCCTGCAGCAACCCGCCCTTCAACGGCTGCCTGAGCGTGTTCCCGCTGACCAGCTACGGCCACTGGAGCGACCGGTTCAGCGACGTCGCCCACTGGCAGCCCTACGCCGGGCCCGGCGGATTCAGCGACTACGACTCGATCGAGGTCGGTAACGGCACGCCGGACTCCGGCATGACGCTCGCCGCCTCAGAGTCACAGCTCAGCCTGTGGTCACTCGGCTCGGCGCCGCTCATTCTCGGCGACGACCTGTCCACGTCGGTGACCAACGCCTACGGCACCAGCGCCGGAATCTCCCCGCAGGACTACCGCCTGCTCACGAACAGGGGGGTCATCAATGTCGACCAGGACGCGATCGCCGCGTCGCGCATAGCGGACGCCGGCACGCCCGGTGCCAGGCCAGGCGATCAGGTCTTCGCCAAGGTGGAGCGGCGCGGCGACGCGATCGTCGGGCTGTTCAACACCACCACCAGCCGCACCTCCGGCGCCGTCTCGATCGCCACGACGGCGGCCGCGATCGGGCTGCCGGCTGACTCGCATGGGTACCTGGTGCAGAACCTGTGGGGCGGCCAGTCGGTGGCAGGCGGCCGCACCGAGTTCCGCATCGGCCGGCCGGAAACATCAGGGCGACCGTCCCGGCCGAGGGCGTGGCCCTGCTGCGGGTCACCCCGCTGCACTGACCCGGCAAAGCCGATGGCGGGACGGCTTCGGGCGACGATGGGCCGGATGCGCGGAACATTCGTTACCCCTGATGAGCTGTACTGGGTGACGAAAGACATCCCAGGAGCTTAAGTGTCAAGCCGCTACGGAAGATTGAGGGAGGTTTTGCCGGTGTCCCCAGGCGGTTGCCTCGTCGTAGAGGGTGCCGGTTTTCAGGCATCCGTGCAGGATGCCGACGAGCCGGTTCGCCAGCCGCCGCAGGGCGTCATTGTGCTGGATTCCGCGGGCGCGGAGCTCGTCGTAGTAGGCGCGGGCGCCGGGCGAGGCGTTCAGGGCGGCGAAGGCCTGGGCGTTCAGCGCGTCGATGAGCCGGTCGTTGTGCACGAACCGGGCCATGACGGCCTTCTTCTTCCCGGATGCCCGGGTGATCGGGCTGGTCGCGGCGTAGTTCCTGCGGGCCTTGCCGTCGCGGTAGCGGTGCGGGTCGTCGCCGAACTCGGCGAGCACCCGGGCGCCGAGGACCGGTCCCAGCCCGGGCTGGGACAGGATGACCTCAGCGTCCGGGTGCCGGCCAAAATGCTCCCTCACCTGCTCTTCCAGGATCCTGACCTGCTCGTTCAGCGCGGTGATGACCGCGATCAGCGACCGGGCGGTCGCGGCGTAGGCGGCGGTGAGCGCCGGGGGCTGGGCGAGCTGCTCGCCGCGCAGAGCCGCGAGGATCGCGGTGGCCTTGTCCGGGATATTCCGGCGGCGGGCCCGCTTGAGGGCCGCGCTGACCTGGGCGCGGGTGAGCTTCCGGGCCCGCTCCGGGTCCGGGGCCTTCCCGAGCAGCTCCAGCGTGTCGGGGGCGTCCAGGTCGTCGAAGGCCTCCAGCGCGGCGGGGAAGTACTCGCGCAGCTGGTGCCGCAGCCGCTGCACCTCCCTGGTCCGCTCCCAGATCATCGTCTTGTGCGTCCGCGCGAGGACCTTGATTCCCTCCGCGTCCGGGCTGTCGCCGGCCGCCTCGCGGAGCTGGTGGGAGTCGGTCCGGACCATGTCGGCGAGCATGTGCGCGTCGCCGGCGTCGCTCTTGGCCCCGGACACGCCGTGCCGCTCCCGGTAGCGGGAGGCCAGCAGCGGGTTCACCGGGAACACCCGGTAGCCGGCCGCGATCAGCGCCGTCACCCACGGGCCGCGGTCGGTCTCGATCCCGATCACCACGTCCGCCGCGTCGGCGTCCTCGCCGAGGAAGCCGCCGATCAGGGCGTGCAGCTGTGCCATCCCGGTCACGCCCTCGGGCAGCCTGCCGCCTCGCCAGCACCTTCCCGGCCTCGTCCATCACCTCGATGTCGTGATGGTCCTCGGCCCAGTCATCACCTGCGAACAGCCGCACCCGCCACTCCCGTCAGCGTTATCGGAAAAAGCCAGCGGCCAGCGGGAGAACTATCAGCGACCTAATAAAGACAGTGCTCACGCCATCGGCGGGCACGACATCCCAGCAGCGATCAACTCTCCCGGCAGCCGGCAGGGGCACGCTCTTTCGTCAGGGCTCAAGACCCAGGAGCCAAGAGTGCTCACCTGCCGGCGGCCACCTTCAGCCAAGTCTGCCGCACGGCGGACCCGACAACTCTTATTAGGAGCCGTCAGATGTTCAAGTCACGCGCCCAGGACGCCCCCGAGGCCCGCGAGGTCAGCAAGCCGGACGAGCAGTGGCGCGCGGAGCTGAGCCCGATGCAGTACTCGGTGCTGCGGAAGGCCCACACCGAGCACCCGGGCACCGGCGAGTACGTGCACAACCACGAGGACGGGACCTACCGGTGCGCGGGCTGCGGCGCGGTGCTGTTCCAGTCCGGGGCCAAGTTCGAGTCGGGCACCGGCTGGCCCAGCTTCTACGAGCCCGCCCTGGCCGAGGCGGTCGAACTGCGGCCGGACAACAGCCTGTTCATGAAGCGCACCGAGGTGGTCTGCCGCGCGTGCGGCGGGCACCTGGGCCACGTGTTCCCGGACGGGCCGCGGCCGACCGGCGACCGCTACTGCATCAACTCCTGCTCGCTGGCCTTCGACTCCGGCCGGCGCCGAGGCGGCGCAGGACGAGGCGGGGCAGGCCTGACCCGGAGCGCGGCGGCCGGCTGTCTCCGGGCGTTCACCGGAGTGCGGCCGGCCGTTCAGCGCGGCAGGCCAGGATGCACCGTATGCCAGATTGCTGTGGATTGAGCCGCCGTCAGCTGCTGCGCCTGTCCGCCGCCGGGGCCGGGATGGCCGCCGTCGCGCCGCTGCTGCGCCCCGGCCCGGCCGCCGCCTCGTCCGTCGCTGTCCGCGCAGGACCTCGAGCTGGTCACGGTCACCGACGACAGCTTCATCCTGACCTGGTACACGGCGGACGCGCGCCGCCGCCCGCCGTTCCGTTCGTCCCGGCCGGCGAGCCCGCCCCGGTGGCCACCGACGGCATCGTCCGGTTACGGCACCGACCCGGACCGGCTCGACCGGGTCGCGGTGCAGCGCGGCGGCGACACCGCCTACCACTACGTCGAGGTCACCGGCCTGCGGCCGGGCCAGACGTACTACTACCAGGCGCTGTCCGCCGGCATGGCGGCCACGCCGCGGCTGCTGCCGCAGCTCACCTTCCCGGCGGGCGGCATGGTCATCCCGCCCGACCCGACCGACGCGCAGCTGCAGCAGATCCTGGCCGAGCTGCTCAGTCCTCGGGCGTGGTGATCTCCACCGCGCCCGGCTCGGTGACCACCCTGGTGCCGCCGCGCGGCCGCTGCTGTGCACCGTGGCCCTGGCCAACGACCTGCACATCGGCGAGACGATCAGCGGCCTGGCCACCGCCGACTTCCCGCCCGGCTTCATGCAGCAGGCCCGGCCTCCCGCCGTACCCGGTGGTGATGACCAGCTCGATGACGGCCGACGCGGCCCGGCGCGGGGCGCACGCCCTGCTCGTGGCCGGCGATCTCAGCTCGGCCGCGCTGCCCGGCCGAGCTGACCGACTGCAAGGGGCTGCTCGACGACTTCGGCAAGCTGACGCTCGTCCGGCCGCCTGCACCGCGACGGCTACGTCGTCGCCCGGGGCAACCACGACCAGCCGAAGACCGGGGCGGCCTACGAGAGCTGCGCGCCGGTCGGCAGCACCGGGTTCTTCGACTGCCTGCCCGCCGTGTACGACCTGCCGCAGGGCACGCTGACGCACCACCGAGCTGGACGGGCTGCGGCTGGTCGGGCTGGACACCACCACCCTGGACACTGCCCAGCGGCGCCATCGACGACGCGCAGTTCGCAGCAGCTGCACCGAGGTCCTGGCCGAGCGACCCGGAGCAGCCCGACCCTGGTCTTCGGCCACCACCCGGTGACCGACGAGTCGGCGGTGATCGACCATCGCCGGGCCGTCGTTCGACCTCGACCGGGCCGACGCCGCCCGGCTGGAGGCGCTGTACGCGCGACGCCCGGCGTGTTCTTCCACCACTCCGGGCACACCCACCGCAACCAGCGGACGTCCTCGCCGGTCGCGACCGCGGTGGAGTTCCTGGAGGTGGCGGCGACCAAGGAGTATCCCGGGCGGCTTCGCCCGGCTGCAGGTCTACGCGGGCGGCTACATGGTCAGCTTCTACAAGTCGCTCCAGCGCGCTGGCCCGGCAGTGGAGCCAGACCACGCAGCGGCGAGTACCTCGGCCTGTACCCGGCCTACACGCTCGGCACGGCCGCCGACCGCAACCACGTGGTCAGCCGGGACCTCACCGGCCGCGCCTGCGGTAAACCGGGAGGACGGTGACCGCGAAGCATGGGCACGGACGCCGGATGACCTGCTGGCCATGATGCCGTACGCGGCGGGCCTGGGCATGACGGTGGACGAGGCGTCGGCCGAGTGCGTGCGAGCCTGTCTGCCCTGGGCCGCCGGAGCTGTGCACCACGCGGCGGCATCATGCACGGCGGCGCGCTGATGTCGCTGGCCGACACGGCCGGCGCGATCTGCGCGTTCCTCAACCTGCCCGACGGGGCGGCACCGCCACGGTGGAGTCGAAGACCAACTTCTTCCGGGCCGTCGCGGGCCGGCGCGGCGCACGCGGCGGCCCGCCCCTGCACGTGGGCCGGTCGTTCATCGTGGTCCAGACCGACCTGGAGGACGACGCGGGAAAGCGGGTCGGGCAGACCACCCAGACGCAGGCGGTGCTGGCCCCGCGGGCTTAGGGCGGGGGGCTCGCTGCCGCAGCGGGGCAGCCGGGCTGCCGGCCGCCATCCAGTCGGTCATGACGGCCCCCGCACGAGCTGGCTGAGCTCGGCCCGCAGCCGGGCGTACTCGGGGCGCTGGCGGGTGTCGGCCTGGGACCGGGGCTCGGGCAGCTTGACTGCCAGCTCGGCCCGCACGCGGCCAGGCGGCCCGGACAGCACGATGATCCGGTCGCCCAGGTAGACGGCCTCGTCGAGGTCGTGGGTGACCAGCGCGATGGTGAGGTCCCGGCGGGTCCGCAGGTCCAGGATGAGGTCCTGCAGATCCTCGCGGGCCTGCGGGTCGACCGAGCCGAACGGCTCATCCATGAGCAGCAGCACCGGGTCGCAGGCGATGGCCCGGGCGATCGCGGTGCGCTGCTGCATGCCGCCGGACAGCTGCCACGGGTACCGGTCGGCCGCGGCGGCCAGGCCGACGGCGGCCAGGGCCTGCCCGGCCTGCTCCCGCCGCTGCGCCCGGCCCAGGCGCGCCCGGCGCAGCGGCAGGGCGACGTTGTCCCGCACCGACAGCCACGGATACAGCGAGCGGCTGTAGTCCTGGAACACCACCGCCAGCCGGGCGGGGACGTCACGGACCACCGTGCCGTTGACGGTGACGGTGCCACTGGCCGGGCGGGTCAGGCCCGCCACGCAGCGCAGCAGGGTGGTCTTGCCCGAGCCGGACGGGCCGGCGATCACCGCCAGCTCACCGCGGGTGACCTCCAGGCTGACCTCGTCCAGCACCGGGCGGGCGGCCGGACCGCGACCGTAGGTGCAGGTCAGGTCCGTGATAGTCAGCATGGCGGGCTAGCTCCCGGACAGGGCGGACGGGCGACGGGCCGACGGGCCGACGGGGCGGCCTGGCCGCGGACGGCGTGGTGCCAGGCCAGCAGGCGCCGCTCGGCGGCCAGCACGACGGCGTTGAGCAGGTAGCCGAGCACGGCCAGCAGGGCGATGCCGGCCCACACTCCGGTCAGGTCGAAGCTGTTCTCGGCGATGGCCATCTGGTTTCCGATGCCGCTGCTGGCCGCGATCAGCTCCACCGTGACCATCAGCACCAGGGCCAGCGACACGCTGATGCGCAGCCCGGCCAGGAACCGCGGCGCGGTGGCGGGCAGGATCAGCCAGGCCAGCCGCTGGGCGGCGGTGAGCCGGAACGCCCGCGCGGTGTCGGCCTGGACCAGGTCCACCGACCGGGCGCCGTCGGCGGTGTTGACCAGGATCGGCCAGATGGTGCCGAACGCGATGAACGCCACCTCGGTCTGGGTGCCGACCCGCAGCACCGCGACGAACACCGTGACCAGGGCCACCGGCGGCAGCGACCGGCCGAAGTGGACCAGCGGGCCGAGGTAGGCGTCCAGGGTCCGGCTGCGGCCCAGGGCCAGGCCCAGCGGGGCGCCGACCGCGACCGCGATGCCCAGGCCGGCCGCCAGCCGTCCCAGGCTGGGCAGGACGTTGGCGGTGGCCGCCGGCGTGAGCAGCAGCTGCCGGGCCGGGCCGGAGAACCACAGGTGATAGCCCGCCGCGGCGATGGCCGACGGCGGCGGGAAGAACGGGCTGGCCCGCCAGGCCGCCCAGCCCTGCCACGCGGCCAGCGCGATGGCCAGGACCAGCCACCGGGCCAGCGGCCGGGCCGCCGCGCGGGCCCGGCTCACTCGCCGGTCCCCAGGTAGCCCCGGTGCCACGGCATGGCCAGCCGCCCGGCCCCGGCCAGCAGGCCGTTCAGCGCCAGCCCCAGAACCCCGGTCCACAGCGCGGCGGCCAGGATGACCGCGGTGTCGCCGCCGGTGGCACTGGCGTCGGAGATGAACGCCCCGATTCCGGGACCGTCGATGCGGCCGGTGACCGCCCCGGTGGCGATGCTGACGATCAGCGCCGCCGACGACGCCAGCCGGATGCCCGTGAGGATGAACGGCGCGGCGGCGGGCAGCGGGCCCGTCGCAGGACGCCGAGCGGCCCGAACCCGAAGGCCCGCAGGGTCTCGGCCCCGACCGGGTCAGCGTCGTCCAGCCCGCGGACCGTGTTGAGCAGCACCGGCCAGGCCGCCGCGTACGCGGTCAGGGTGACGTTCATGCGCAGCCCGGGGCCGAGCACCAGCGCGGTGAGCGGGATCAGGGCGGCGGGCGGCACCGGGCGCAGGAACTCGGTCAGCGCCCGGGTCGCTGACCGGACCACCGGCACGCTGCCCAGCACCAGGCCGGCGGGCACGGCCACGGCCACGGCCAGGCCCAGCCCGGCCGCCCACGCACCGAGGGTGGCGCCCGTGTCGGCCAGGAACCGGCCGCTGCCGGCCAGCCCGGCCGCCCGGGCCAGCACGGTCGAGGCCAGCGGCAGCACCTGCCGCCGGACCAGGCCGGCCCAGCCGATCACCTGGATGGCCAGTGCCACGACGGCCACCCCGGCGGCGCCCCGGGCCAGCGGCGCCAGCGACCCGCCTCCCCTGGTCAAGGCTCTGGTCGCCGGACTGGTCACCGGCGCTCCTCCACCGGGCCGGCCGGGCGCCGGACGGCCGGCGTCAGCACGGCGCCGGCCTGCTCGGCCAGGATGGTCATCTCGTAGGCGACCTGGTCCAGGTCACGTCCGGGGCGGCCAGCACGGCCAGGCTCGACCCGTCGCTGACCGCGATGACCAGGAACGTGCCGTACTCCATGGCCACCAGCGTCTGGATCAGGGCGCCGCCGTCGAACATCCGGGCCGTGCCCTGGGCCAGGCTGACCAGCCCGGAGGTCACCGCCGACAGGTGGGCCAGCCGGTCGCCCGGTATCCCGTCGGACACGGCCAGCGGCACGCCGTCGGCCGACACCACGACGGCGTGGGCCACGCCCGGGGCGCGCTCCGTGAAGTCAATGACCAGCCAGCTCAGGTCCTGCCCGCCGCCGTCACCGGGGACCGTCCGGGGTACGCACGGCGGCCCGGGCCCGGCAGTGACCCGCGCTGGAAGCCGGCCAGGCGGCTGCGGGCCGCCTCAGGCGGCTCGGGCGGCCGGGCCGGGCGGGCGGCCTGCTCCCCGGCCGTGCCGGGGACCAGGTTGGCCTGCGGGGTGCGCCGGGGCAGCCCGGCCTCCGTGGTTCCGCCGGTCACCGGGGCCAGCACGGCCTCGGCCGCCCGCCAGCCGTGGTCGTCGGCGGCGCCCCAGGCCGGCGCGGGGCAGCGGCCGGCGCCGCTGCCGGCCGTCCGGGCCATCGGGAGGCCGGCCGGCCCGGCCGGCGGCGGCGCGGCAGGCGGCCCGGATACCGGACTCGGCAGGCGGCGGCCGCGAGCGCGGAACCAGTCGGACTCCACCGCCGCGAAGATCGGCAGCGTCCCGGAGAACTCGGGCTCCGGCGCGGGGGGCAGGACCGCGGCACCGGGGCGGCGGTGCGCGGCCGGCCGGCACCGGGGCGGCGGCCTGCCAGGACGCGGCCGGCGCTGCGGCGGGCGCCGCTCCGGCGGCCGACACTCCGGCGGGCGGCATTCCCGCGGGCGCCGCGGGGACGGGCCGGATCGAGCCGGGCGGCATGGTGTCGGACAGCCCGCGGCGCGGCGGCGCCGGGCTGGCCGGGGCGGGCGGGCGAGGCGGCGGCCAGGGCGCGGGGACGGTGTCGCGGGCAACCAGCTCGCCGGGCAGCCAGACGTGGGCCATCAGGCCGCCGGACGGCGGGCGCTGCAGCCGGACCCGGATGCCGTGGCGGGCGGCCAGGTGAGCCACGGCGAACAGGCCCATGTGCCGGGACACCGCGGCGTCGGCCGCGGGCGGGTTCTCCAGCCGCCAGTTCAGCTGGCCGAGTATCTCCTCGGTCATGCCCATGCCGCTGTCGGAGATCGACATCAGCACCCCGCCGCTGGTGTGCAGGCTGCCGGACACCAGCACCGGCGCGGACCGGGCCGAGAACACCGTGGCGTTCTCCAGCAGCTCGGCCAGCAGGTGGACGGTGTCGTTGACGGCCGCGCCGGTGACCGAGACGCCCGACTGGACCTGCAGGGTAACCCGGTCGTACTGCTCGATCTCGGAGATCGCGGCCCGGGCCACGTCGATCAGCGACACCGGCAGGGCCTGCCGCCGGGCCGGATCGTGCCCGGCCAGGACCAGCAGGTTCTCGGAGTGCCGCCGCATCCGGGTGGCCAGGTGGTCCATCCGGAACAGGCTGGCCAGCCGGTCCGGGTCCTGCTCGCCCTGCTCCAGGGTGTCGATCTGGCGCAGCAGCCGCTCCAGCAGCGACTGGCTGCGCCGGGACAGGCTGACCAGCATGGAGCTGACGCTGCCGCGCAGCCGGGCCTCGTCGGCGGCCAGCCGGACCGCTTCCCGGTGGACCTGGTCGAAGGCCCGGGCGACCTGCCCGATCTCATCGGTGGAGTGCACGCCGATCGGGGCCACGCCGACCGCGCCGCCCGACCCGGCCAGCGCCCGGACCTCGGCCGGGCAGCCGGACCTCGGCGATGTCCAGGGCGCTGGCCTTGAGCAGCCGCAGCGGCCGCATCAGCGACCGGGCGATGACCACGGTGGCCAGCAGGACCAGGAGCAGCAGGGCCAGCGCGGCGCCGCCGGTGATCAGCGCCGACCGCGTGGCACCCTGGTGCTGGGCGCGGGCCTGGGCCACGACCGACCGGACTAGCCGCTGCTCGACCACCCGCATCCGGGCCACGGTGTAGCCCATGTCGGCGTTCCACGCCGGGCCGTCGGCCGGGGCCAGCGCACCGCCCGCGGTGCCGGTGACGATCGCGCTGGCCTCCAGCGTCTGGGCCTGGTCAACCTGCGACCCGGCCACGGTGTTGGCGTAGTCCTGGGCCAGGGCCAGGGGCGCCGCGGTCTGGAACGAGGCCGAGGTCGGCGGCCTGCTGGGCCTGCGCCGCGGTCAGCGTGCTGAGGTCGTCGGGCTGGATCTGCCGGGCCGCGTAGGCCGAGCTGAGGATGGCCTGCTGCTGGGACGCCTGGTCCTTCATCCGGGACAGCGCGCCGAGCGCGCGCACGCTGGCTACCAGGGCGGCGTTGCCGCCCTCCTGGGCGATGTCGTCGTCCAGCGTGAACAGGTCGGCCACGGACAGGGAGTAGTCGGTAATGACCACATCGGCCGGGGCGTGCCTGCCGGTGGCGTAGCCGCGCAGGTCAGCCAGGTCGCGCGATGCGGGCCAGCACCGCCGTCGCGGCGGACTGGGTCTGGGCCGGGTAGGCGGCGCCGACCCCGCGGGCCAGACTGCCCACCGCCGCCGCCCGGGCGTCGGTCACCGCGTACTGCCGTCGCAGGGCGGCCAGCCGGCTGTCCGGCCGGCCCGCCGCGATGTAGGCGGCGGTCATGTCCCGCTCGTCCTCCATCGCCTGAGCCAGCCCGGTGACCTGCTGGCCCAGGACGGCCAGCTGCTCGACCCGGCCGAAGGTGGTGGCGTTGCCCGCCGCTACCGAGACCCGCAGCCCGGCGAACACCAGCCCGGCCGCGGTGGGCATGCACGATCAGCGCGACCAGCCGCCACGGCACCCGCCAGTTGCCCAGGGCCAGCGCCCGCCAGCCCCGGCCCGGCGTGCGCTCAGCCGAACTGAGCTGGGTCACCGGTCAGCCGCTTTCCGGGCGCCGGGCGGTGACGTAGGCCATCTTGATGTGCCGCAGCAGGTGGCCGTCCGGCTCGCGCAGGGCCTGCGCCATTGCCAGCGCCGTGGCCCGGGCCTCGGGCAGCCGGTCGACCGGGAATGTGCTGCCAGGTGACCATGGGCCCCTCGGCCACGGCAGGCGGCCCACCACTGCTCCGGGCTCTCGTAGCGGACGGTCACCGTCTCCACCACGCTGGCCACGCTTC
This sequence comes from uncultured Actinomycetota bacterium, assembly GCA_963731085.1. GTDB lineage: Bacteria > Actinomycetota > Actinomycetes > Streptosporangiales > Streptosporangiaceae > DASUBV01. The sequence continues at coordinate 223,961 of CAVSUF010000006.1, read as the reverse complement.
CGAACCCGCAGTCCCGCAGCAGGTCCTCGGTCTGGGCCAGTGGCCCCGGCCGGTGCACGTGGGCCTCGAACCCGGCCCGGGCCTCGGCGTAGGCGTCCACCGCGGCCAGGATCGGAGACCAGCGCGGGTCGGCGACGCCCGCGGGAGAACGCCAGCGTCCCGCCCGGCACCAGCACCTCCCGCCAGGCCCGCAGCGCCGCGGCCGGGTCGGGCAGCAGGTACAGCACCAGCGAGGCCAGGACCGCGTCGCAGCTGGCCGGGGCCAGCGGCGGCCTGGACGCGTCGCCCGGCAGCAGCGTGACCGCCCCGGCCAGGTCCCGGGCAGCGATCTCCCGGGCGGCCCGCTCCAGCATCCGGGGGGCCAGGTCGATGCCGGTCACGTGACCGCCGGGCAGCACCGCCGGGGACGGCCCGGGTCAGCACCGCGCCCGCGCCGCAGCCGGCGTCGAGCACCCGCCAGCCCGGCCGCAGCCCGGCTAGCTCGGTCAGCCGGGCGGCGACCGGCCCGGCGAATGCCGGGCCGACCGCGTCGTACCGGTCGGCGGCCATGTCGAACGCGGCGGTCACGTCGGCGGTCAGCCCGCTGGCCGCGGCTCCCGCCACCTCAGCCGCCGATGATCGCTTGACCGCGAACGGCTTGTCAGCTGCCCGTACTTGAGCATCAGGTCGGCCACCCGCTGCAGCTGGACGCTGCTGGCGGTGGTCGGGAACGTGCCCGGTGGCCATCACCCCGGTAATCTGTCGGGCTCAGGTGCAGCTGAGCCTGCAGGGCATTCTGCAGGTCGGTCAGGTTAGTCCCGGCGATCCGATTGCCCTCCTCGATGGCCTTGGCGAAGGCGGCGGCGGTGCGCGGGTACTTCGCCGCCCACGAGGCCAGCACGCGCGTAGCCGGAGATCGGCATGGCCTGCGAGCGCGCCGCTGTCGATGTCGGCCAGCTCGCGGACGCCGTACTGCTTCACCCCCTCGGTGATGTACGGCTCGACCAGGAACGCCGCGTCGACGTGCCCGGAGGCCAGCGCGGCCGACATGGCCGGGAACGGCAGCACGGCGACGTGCACCTGGGCCGGGGTGACCCGAACGGCGCCAGCGCGCTGTAGAGGAGGTCGGTGGTCTCGCTGTTCGGCGCGTTGACCGCGATCGTCTTGCCCTTCAGGCCGGCCAGCGAGGTGATCGGGCTGTGCGGCCGCGACCACGATCTCCTGGACGTGCGGGCCGAGGGAGTACCCGGCGGCCAGGATCCGCATCTGCGCGGCGCCCGGCCGCGTCGGCCGCGATGTAGGAGGTGTACTGGCCCGAGGCCACGTCGACGCTGCCGTGCAGCATGGCCGGGATGACCGTGGACGAGCTGGTGACCGTCTGGATCGTGACGTGCAGCCCGGCCTTGGCGAACAGGCCGTCGTCCGCCGCGATGTACAGGCCGGCCGCGCCCTCGGCGGCCACGGCGGCGACCACGATGTCCTTCTTCTCCGGTCCGGGCCTTGGCCGTGGCCGCGGCGCGTGCCGGAGGAGTCACTGCCGCAGGCGGCGACGGCGATCAGGGCGGCCACGGCGGCCGCGGCGGTGGCGATCACCCGGCGGCGGGAACCGCCGGACATGCCAGGGCTATGGAGTGCGACCGGCTTCCCGCACGGTGCCGGGGAAATGCGGGGGACATTTCAGTCATGGTGGCCATGTTCGGCCCTGGGGGCAACGCCTGGAGGCCCTGGCATTTTCCTGGCAATGCCAGGGGCACCGGCCCGGCTGAGCCCGGACGGCGAATCCGCCCGTGGCCTGCTGCCAGGGACTTTCGCCTGGTGGCCTGGCCACCGGGCCTGGCATCAAGGTCGGTTCCCGCGCCAAATCCCAGCCTGGCTGGCAGCTAGGCGGCGGAATCGTCCGGTGCGGGCGGGGGCAGGACACGGACGCCGCCCGGCAGGGTGAGGCCGGCCGGGCCGTCGCTGACTCCGGCCGACGCGGTGGCCAGCAGGCCCAGCAGCGCGGCGGGCGAGGCTAGCTGCACCGGGTGCGACGGCAGGTGAGCCCAGGCGGCCTGGCCGCCGCCCGACAGCCGGGAAGGCGGAGCCGGGATGCGGCTGCCGCCAGAGTGCCAGCGGATGACCCGCGGCCGGCGTCGTCCGGTCGGCGGGCCGGGCTGGCCGGAGGGCTGTCCTCCGGGTCCATCTCCCAGTCGGGCGCCCGGCCGTTCCCCTGGCCTGGCCTCCCGGCCCGTGCCCGGGCCGGGTCCCGGCTGGCCGGCCACCGGGCCGGGCCACGGGCAGCCGCCCGCCGCGGCCAGGAAGAATGCAGCGGTCCCCGGCGGTGATGACGGCCAGCGACCGGGCCGGGTGGGGCAGGGCGGGCAGTCGCCGGGCGTCGTCCGGGCGGCCGCGCGAGTACAGCCACAGCGACGCCGCCAGCAGCCCGGCCGGCCGGGGTAACTCCAGCGCGTCCAGGACCTCGCCGGTGACGAGTTCCACCGTGTCGTGCCCGCCCGCCGCGGGCCAGCCCAGGTCCTGGTAGCCCGGCCAGCGCCTCGGCGGCGCCGGCGGCGCGGCACCAGCCGGCGCCCGGCGGCAGCCCCGGCCGGGACCGGGCGGGGCGGCGGGGGCTGCTCGGCGGCCGGGCGGCCGTGGCCGCGCTCAGCGGCGCGGATCTTCTCGAAGGCAAGCTCGTAGGACCGGCCGGACTTGAGGACCTTGTCGCACCGGGCCCAGAAGATCCGGGCCACGTCGGGGTGCCCGATCTCGGCGTTGGAGACCGTGCTGCGCGAGTAACCGGTGGCCAGGGCTAGCTGATGCTGGGTATAGCCGGCCGCCTTGCGGGCGGAGGCCAGGCACCGGCCCAGGTCCCGTCGCAGCGAAGCCGCAGGTGTCACGAGGCCGGCTCCGGCGCGGAAGCTGGTAACGGCAGGCAGTCACTCGTAGCGGCGCGCACTCAGGAATGCTAGCAAACACGCATTTTCTGGTCGTGCGGGAATACCGCCAGAACGCCGCCCCTTCCCGCGATGATCTTCCGGGCCGGGCCTGGCTCGGCCGCCAGCGCGCGCCTAAAAGACCGGACAGTTCGCGTGGACTGGACCAATGTTGGCTGGGCTATTTCCCCGCCGGGCGGGAGAATAGGTCGCATGACCGCTGAATTAGGGGCACCGCCGGCCGCTGTCCCCACCGGAATCCATCACGTGCGCCTCACGGTGACCGACATCGCGCGATCGCGGATGTTCTACACCCAGGTGTTCGGCTCGCCGCCCGCCGTGGACTTTTCCGACCAGGCCGGCGACCCCGAGGTCCGGGCCGACCGGGGCCGCCTGTTCGGCGGCTGCGTGTTCGTCTTCGGGCAGCAGGTCGTCGGGCTGCGCCCGGCCGCGCCGCCGGGCGACCGGTTCGACGCCACCCGGGTCGGCCTGGATCACATCAGCCTGACCGTGGAGTCCCTGGCCGCCCTGGAGGCGGCCGCCGACCGCCTCCGGGCCACCGGCATCCCGCACGGCATCATCACCAACCTGCCCGCCTTCGGGCTGGCCATCTTGTCGCTGCAGGACCCGGACGACATCAACCTGGAACTGGTCGCGGTGCTGCCGGGCCAGGCCGGCTGAGTGCCCGGCGCATTGCATACCCTTTGCGCAGAATGAGATCCTGGCGCCAGGCGCGCGACACTCTAGTACCGCAGCGGAGCAGCATGGGCACGACATCAGCCCCGTCCGGGGACGCGACCGCGACCGGGCACGTCGACGTACTGATCGTGGGAGCAGGCCTGTCCGGCATCGGGGCGGCCTGCTATCTCCAGTCCGAGACGCCCGGCCTGACCTACGAGATCGTCGAGTCCCGGGCCGCGATCGGCGGCACCTGGGACGTGTTCCGGTATCCCGGCGTCCGGTCCGACTCGGACATGTTCACCCTCGGCTACGCCTTCCGCCCGTGGCAGCAGGCCAGCGCGATCGCCGAGGGCGGCGACATCCTGCGCTACGTGCGGGAGACGGCGGCGGCCTACGGCGTGGACCGGCACATCACCTACCGCACCCGGGTGGTGTCCGCCGACTGGTCGGCCGACGCGGCCCGGTGGACGGTCCTCCTGCGGGACCCGGACACCGGTGCGGAGACCCAGCGGACCTGCGGCTTCCTGTACGTGTGCTCGGGCTACTACCGGTACGACGAGGGCTACACGCCGGACTGGCCGGGCCGCGAGACCTTCGGCGGCACCGTGGTGCACCCCCAGCACTGGCCCCAGGACACCGACGTCACCGGTAAGCGGGTGGTGGTGATCGGCAGCGGCGCCACCGCCGTCACGCTGGTGCCCGCGCTGGCCCGGACCGCCGCCCGGGTGACGATGGTGCAGCGGTCGCCGTCGTTCGTGTTCGCGCTCCCGACCCGCGACCCCGTGACCGACCTGCTGCGCCGGATGCTGCCGGAGCGGCGGGCCTACGCCGCGGTGCGATGGAAGAACGCGCGCCTGGCCACCGGCATGTACCAGCTATGCCGCCGTTACCCGGCGCGGGCGCGGGCCATGCTGCGGCGCGGCGCGGCCGGCCTGCCCGCCGGGTTCGACGTCGACACCCATTTCAACCCGGCCTATGACCCGTGGGACCAGCGCATGTGCATGGCGCCCGACGGGGACTTCTTCGACGCCATCAGCGACGGCCGGGCCGACGTGGTGACCGACCACGTGGAGGCGTTCACCCCGGCCGGGGTGCGGCTGCGCTCCGGCATGGAGCTCGAGGCCGACGTGGTCGTCACCGCCACCGGGCTGAACCTGCTGCCGCTGGGCGGGATCGCGCTGAGCCTCGACGGCGAGCCCGTCGCGGTGTCCGAGCGCGTCGCCTACAAGGGCCTGATGCTGGACGGCGTGCCCAACGCGGCGTTCGTCCTGGGCTACACCAACGCCTCGTGGACGCTCAAGGTCGACCTGGTCTGCCCGTACGTGGCCGGACTGCTCCGGTACATGCGGGAGCGGCGCCTGGCCGTGGTCACCCCGCGGCTTCCGGCGGGCGGGCTGCCCACGTCGCCGTTCATCGAGATGTCATCGGGATACTTCGAGCGGTCCCGGGACAGCCTGCCCCGGCAGGGCGACCGGGCGCCGTGGCGGCTGGACCAGCACTACTTCCATGACGCGGCGCTGTTCAAGGAGCCGTTCAGCGCCCGCGAGCTGGAATTCCGCCCGGCGCCCGCGCTGGTCCGCCAGCCGGGCTGAGGCCAGGCCGGGCCGGGCTGAGGTCTAGCCGGGCTGAGGTCTAGCCGGGCCGGCGCGGGCCGTCGGCCAGGCGGCGGGCCCGGCGCCGCCGGTACCAGGCCCGCTCGGCCGCGGCCGACGCCGCGATGATCAGCGCCTCGAGGATGGCCAGCCGGGCCAGGCCCGGCGCGTCGGCCAGGGACGGCGGCGCCCCGCCCCTGACCAGGACGCGGCCCTGGCCGGGACCGGCCACGACGATCCGGCCGCCGACGTCCCGGACCGCGCCGGGCTCGGACAGCCGGACCTCGCGGGACAGCGACTGCCCGCCGGCCGGGGCGCCGATCAGGCTGGCCGCGCCGGAGTGCTCCCAGGCCACGCCCAGGGCGACGACGATGCCGACGGTCAGCAGCGCGGCGGCCAGGTGCCGCAGGAACCTCACCGGGCACGCCGGCGGGTCAGCAGGCGGCGGCCGACCGCGGTCAGCCAGCGCCAGCGCAGGCCGACGTGCACGCCGACGCAGGCGATCGTGATGTCGGCGGTGAGGGCGTGCAGCCGGGTCCAGAACTCCCCGCCCGGTACCAGGACACCCAGGTAGGGCAGGGCCACCCGGGAGATCAGCACGCCCGAGGCCACGCACAGCGTCATGCTCAGCAGCAGGGTCAGGTTGACCGCCCACAGCACCCGGTCCCGGCCGCCCCGGCGCAGCAGCCGGCCGCTGGCCGTCAGCACCCAGTCCCAGTGCAGGGTCAGGTGCACCAGCAAGGCCAGCCCCAGTCCCAGGCCCAGCCATTCGTGAATGGCGTCACCGGTCAGCCCGAAGCTCTCGGCCACCACGAACGCCGCCAGCAGCGTCGCGTCCAGCCAGAAGTCCAGCCGCATCCGCGCGGCGACACGGCGGCGGCCAGGCCGGCTACCCGTCGGCCGGGCCGCGGCCCGGCCGGCCGGCGCGTCGGTCATCGCTCACCTCACCCGGCGGGACCCGGCGGTCCCTTCCGCCATTATCAGCGCCCGGGCTGACCGCCCGCTGCGGGCCGCGTGGGAGTCGCGCGGGACCCACGGTGGATACTGCCGTCATGATGAATGGCGCGTCATGCTAATCGGCGCCGGACTGGACGGCCGCCTCGGACTGCCCTTCGGCCAGCTCCGGGACGCCGCCCGGGAGGCCGCCCGGCTGGGCTTCCAGAGCGTGTGGACCCCGGCCGGCGGGGTGCCCGACTCCTTCCACGTGTGTGCCGCCTGGGCGCAGGACACCGGCCTGCGGACCGGGATCTCGGTGGTGCCGGCGGCGCGGATGTGGACGCCGCTGGGCCTGGCCGGGCAGGCCGCCACGCTGGCCCAGCTATCGGGCGGCCAGTTCGTGCTGGGCCTCGGGACGGGCGGCTACGGCCCCGGCTTCTGGACCTCGGTCGGCCTGCCCGACCGGCCCATCGCGATCATGCGCGAGTACATCACCCAGACCAGGGCCCTGCTGGCCGGGGAGACCGCGACGGCCGGGCCGGTCACCGCCAGCGCGCCGGGCTGGCCCGGATCGGCCCGGCTGATGACCGCCGGACCGCCGCCGTCCGCCCCGGTGTACCTGGCCGCGCTCGGCCCGCAGATGCTCCGCCTGGCCGGCGAGGTGGCCGACGGCGCGCTGCTGAACTGGGCCACCCCGGAGCGGATCGCGCTCAGCCGGGCCCGGATCGACGAGGGCAGCGCCCGGGCCGGGCGCGCCGCCGGCACCGTCCCGATGACCATGTACATCCGGGTCTGCGTGGACGACGACGAGGCCGCCGCCCGGCAGGCGTTCGGCACGCAGGTGCTGGGCTACGCCATGGGCCGGACCGGCGTCCCGCAGCAGTCCGGCTACCGGGGCCTGTTCGCCCAGATGGGCTTCGACGCGGAACTGACCGACCTGGAGCAGCGCCGCGACCGGGGCACCCCGCTGGCCGACCTGGTCGCGGCGGCCCCGGACGAGATGCTCCGGGCGGTCGGCTACTACGGCCCGGCGGCCGGCGCGGCGCAGGTGTTCGCCCGGCTCAGCGCCGGGCTGGACGAGACCATCGTCCGGGTCATCACCGCCCGGCCCGGCCTGGAACCGGTCATCGACGCCCTGACCACGCTGACCCCGGCGGCCATCCGGGCCGCCTAGCCGCGGCGCGAAGAGCACCGTCGGCGGCGTTGGTTCGGCCGTTAACTCCAAATCCAAGCTGAACTTGGCGTTCACTGGGAGTTGGAAGCCCCGCCTGGCATGACCGCTGGTCCCGCGACGGGCTGCTGCTGGCGGGCTAGTGTCGCGGGTGTGAAGGTCAGTGCTGAGGCGGCGCGGCGGTTTCTCGTCGCGCGGCACTTGCTGGGGCCCGCGCGGTCGGTGGCGGGCGGGCCGGACGGCGTGCTGGAGGTCTTCCGGAGGTTCGGGTCGATCCAGTTCGACCCGATCGCGGTGGCCGGCCGGAACCACGACCTGGTGCTGCACGCGCGCGTGGCCGGCGACGAGCCCGCCTGGTGCGACGCGCTGTATGAGCGCCGGGAGATCTTCGAGGCGACCAACAAGGCCCTGTCACTCGTCCCGGCCGCCGAGTTCCCCTGGTTCCGCCTGGGCTTCGGCCGCAAGGGGCCCCGGTTCCACGCCGCGATCCTGGCCGAGAACGCCGCGGTGGCCGACCGCGTGCTGGGGCGGATCCGCGCGGAGGGCGCGCTGTCGGCGCTCGACTTCGAGCCCGCGCACGGAGCGCCGACAGACTGGTTCGGGATGCCGGAGAACGTCGTGCGGGCCGTGCTCGAGGCCTACACCGTCACGGGCCAGATCGGCCTGGCCCGGCGCGCGGGCAACCGCCGGTACTACGACCTCATCGAGCGGCTGCTCCCGGCCGCCTGCTGGCCCGCGAGGTGCCGGTGCGCGAGCAGCTACGGCACAAGCTCCTGTCCCGGTACCGCGCCCACGGCCTGCTCGGCGCCGGCGGCGCGGGCGGCACGTTCGACCGCATCGCCAACCCGGAGTCGGCCCCCGGCCGGCCCGGGCGCAACGAGCTGCGCGAGGAACTGATCGAGTCCGGCGCGCTGGTGCCCGTCGCCGTCGAGGGCGTGCGCGGCAGGCGCTTTGTCCTGGCCGGGGAGGCCGCGCTGCTGCAGGCGCCGCCGGAGCCGGCGCCGTCGGTCGCGTTCATCGCCCCGTTCGACGCGCTGCTGTGGGACACCGCCCTGCTGGCCAGCCTGTTCAGCTTCGAGCACGTGTGGGAGGGCTTCTTCCCGGCGGCCCGCCGCCGCTGGGGGCATTACGTCCTCCCGGTCATCTTCGGCGACCGCCTCGTCGGCCGGATCGAGCCGCGGATCGACCGGGAGGGCGCCCGCGTGGACGTACTCGGCGCCTGGTGGGAGGACGGCTTCGAGCCGCGCCGGGCCGACGGGTTCGCCGACGCCATGCGCGACGCCCTCCGCGCCTACCTGCGCTTCGCCGGCGCGGACCACCTGGAGTGGGCCGCCCACCTCGACCGCGAGAAGCGGCTCTTCCCGGCCCGCCCGTGACGCCGCCTGCTGGAGCTGTCCCCGGGCGCCCACGTAGGCTGACCGAAGGCGGTCAACTACGGCATATGAGGGCGAAGCGGCATGGACTCTCAGCCAGGGCCGGCAGCGGGCGGCGGCCCGCTGGCCGGGATCAGGGTGGCGGACTTCGGGCAGTACGTGGCCGGCCCGATGGCGGCCTGCTGCTGGCCGACCTGGGGGCGGACGTGATCCGGGTCGACCCGCCCGGCGGGCCGCGCTGGGACACCCCGGCCAACGCGGTCTGGAACCGGGGCAAGCAGTCCGTCATCCTCGACCTGCGCCAGCCCGCTGACCTGGACACCGCCCGGCGCCTGGCAGGCACCGCCGACGTGCTGCTGGAGAACTTCCGGCCCGGCGTCATGGACCGGCTGGGGCTGGGCGCGGAGCCGGTCATGGCGGCCAACCCCGGCGTCGTGTACTGCTCGATGCCCGGCTTCGCCGCCGACGACCCGCGCGCCGCGGTGCCCGGCTGGGAGGGCGTGGTCAGCGCGGCGGCCGCCGCCTACACTCCGCCGGCGCACAGCCCGCCGGTGTTCAGCGCGGTCCCGATCGCGTCCGCGTTCGCCGCGTTCCTGGCCGCCGCGGGCGTGACCGCGGCGCTATGGGCGCGGCCCCGCCTGGGCCGGGGGCAGCGACTGGAGATCCCGCTGTTCGACGCGATGTTCGTGGCCCTCGGCTACCGGGCCGGCAGCCTGGGCCGCGGGGCGGGCACCGACGTCGGCACGCCCCGGCTGCTCGGCCTGTTCCCGTGCGCCGACCAGCGGTGGATCTTCTTCCACACCGGCAGCAAGCGGGCCGGGGCGTTCCTGACCGCCGCCGGGGCCGGCGACTGGCTGGACGCGCCTGATGCCCGGGACCGGCTGGCCGCGCTGTTCGCCACCCGGCCGGCCCGGGCCTGGGAGGACCTGGGCGACGCCGAGGGCGCCGAGGTGGCCATGCTGCGGACCAGCGCCGAGTGGCTGCGCGAGCCGCACGCCCGGCAGGGCGGCCTGGCCGTCGAGGTCGACGACCCCTGCTACGGGCGCATGGTGCAGCCCGGCCCGGCCGTTACCCTCTCAAAGTCACCGGCCGGAGTGCGGTTCCCGGCCCGGACGGCCGGCGCCGACCAGGACGCGGTCCGGGCCGCCCTGGCTGCCGCCGGGGCCGCGCGGACCAGGGCTTCAGCAGACGCCGGGACCGGAGCGGCCGAGGGGTCGCTGGCCGGGGGGGCGCTGGCCGGGGTACGGGTGGTGGACCTGGCCATCGTGCTGGCCGGGCCGACGTGCGGGCGGACGCTGGCCGAGCTGGGGGCGGACGTGATCCGGGTGGACATCCCGGCCGGGCGGGCACGGCGGGGCCTGGGGCCGGCCGGGGCGGCCGCGGCGGTGGGCCGGGCGTTCAGCATCGACGTCAACCGGGGCAAGCGCAGCATCGTGCTGGACCTGACCGACGACGGCGACCGGGACGTGCTGCGGGCGCTGATCGACCAGGCCGACGTGCTGGTGGAGAACTTCCGCGGCGGCGTCATCGACGCCCTGGGCTTCGGCTATGAGGCGGTCCGCGCCCGGCGGCCGGACATCATCTACGCCTCGCTCAACACCTACGGCTACGCCGGGCCGTGGCGGGACCGGCCGGGCCACGAGCAGCTCGCCCAGACGGTCAGCGGCATGGCCGAGCGGTACGGCGGGGACGGCCCGCCGGTCCTGCAGAACGTCGGCGCGCTGGATGACTACGGCACGGGGGTGCTGGGCGCCTACGCGGTCATCGCCGCGCTGCTGCACCGGGACCGGACCGGCGAGGGGCAGCGGGTCACCGCCGCGCTGGCCGCTACCGCCGGGCTGCTCCAGTCGGCGTACTGCTACGACTATCCCGGCCGGGCCTGGGACGAGCCGAGAGGCCAGGATGCCCGGGGCTGGGGGCCGGGCCAGCGGCTGTACCCGGCGGCCGGCGGGACGTGGCTGTTCCTGGGAGCCGGGCCGGGGCAGCTAGCCGGCCTGGCCGGGGTCGCGGGACTTCAGGGGGCGCCGGGGGCGGATGGGCCGGCGCTGGCGGGCTGGCTGGAGGAGCGGTTCGCCGCCGAGCCGGCCAGCGTGTGGGCCGGGCGCCTGGTCGCGGCAGGCTTCGGGGCGCACCCGGTGGTGTCCCTGGATGACCTGCGGGAGGACCCGTGGGTGCGGGCGCACGGGCTGATCGCCGAGCGGTTCCACGAGGGCGCGGGCATGGTCCGGCAGGCCGGGCCGGCGCTGCGGATGTCGGCCACCCCGGTCCGGATCGGCCGCCCCGCGCCGCTGGCGGGCGCCGACCGGGACGAGGTGCTGGCCCAGCTAGGACGGCCGGCGTGACCGGGCCGGACCGGCCGCCGGGGCTGCGGGCCAGCCTGGGCCAGCCCGACGCGCGCCGGCGGCGGGGAGAAACGCCCGAGCGGTGGCGGCAGGGCCCCGAGCGTGCTATGTGCCCCGGCGTTCAGCGCGGGGCGCAGGATCTCATGCACGGCCTGCACGAACAGCTTGCGGTGCTCGTCGGGCAGGCGGCGCAGGTCGTTCAGGAAGGCAGGCGTGCGAACGTACTTGACTCGCCTGCGCCGAGATCGGCCATCAGCGCTTCCATCGAGTCGTACACCTTGCCGTCCGGGACATCGTCACCCGGTCGGGTCGGGTGTCTGTTCTCATGAGCGTCCCAGTACAACTCAGCCTCGCGCTGCTCGAGCGCCTTGAGCGCCCGGTACTCATCCAGCGGAACCACGACCGCCTCGACCTGGCCGGCCCGGAGGATCACCTGATGGCCGGCGATCTCGTCGTCGAAAGACGTCGGACTCTCACTCATAGGGTCGAGCGTACTCGCGGGAGGTGCCGGAGCGGGCGGGCTAGCGGGGCGACAGGACGCAGAACTCGCTGCCCTGGGGGTCGGCTAGCACGGTCCACGGGACGTCGGCCTGGCCGATGTCGGCCGGGACGGCGCCGGCGGCGATCAACTGGGCCACCTCGGCCGCCGGGTCGTCGGCCTGGTACGGGGCCACGTCGGGGTGCAGGCGGTTCTTGGCCGTCTTGGCGCCGGGGACGCGGAGCAGTTCCAGGTACGGGCCGGTGCCGCCGGGCTCGCGCAGCCCGGTCAGGCCGTCCTCGACCCGGGCCACGGGCCAGCCGGACGCGACGGTCCAGAACGGGGCCAGGGCGACCGGGTCGGCGCAGCCCAGGATCACCGCGGCGACCGGGCCGGTGTCGCGGTACTCCTCGCGGGGCTCCAGCACGCAGAACTCGTTGCCCTCCGGGTCGGCCAGCACGGTCCAGGGCACGTCGCCCTGGCCGACGTCGGCCGGGGTGGCGCCCAGGTCACGGGCCTTGCTGACCAGCGCGGCCTGGTGCTCCGGGGATGAGCTGGCCAGGTCCAGGTGGACCCGGTTCTGGGTCACCTTGGGGTCGGAGACCCGGATGAAGACCAGCGGGATGGCGCCGGCGCCGGGGTAGCGTGAACCCGGCCGGGGCGATGCTCACCACGTCGTCGGACTCATCGGCGATCGGCCAGTCCAGCAGCGACCCCCAGAACCGGGCCAGCGCAGCCGGGCGGGCCGCGTCATGCGCCAGGTGGACGAGGCGGGTCGGCATGCGTGCTCCTCTACTCTTTCGGCGGCAGCGGCGGCAGCGGCGGCACGCCGTAGACCTCGGCGAACAGGGGCAGGCCCGCGTCCTTGGCCGAGACCTGGCCGCGGTCCCCGGCCGCGATGGGGGCCGGCCAGTCGATGCCCAGCGCCGGGTCGAGCGCGCTGACCGCGGTGCCGCCCATGTCGGGCCGCCACTCGGCGTCGAACGCGTAGACGTAGATGCTGGGCTCGGACCCGGAGGTCTGGAACCCGTTGCACACCCCCCGGGGCACCATGACCCGGGTGCCGACTGTCAGCGGGACCGTGCACACCTGGCGGAACGTCGGCGAGTCGGGCCGGGTGTCGACGTAGGCGCCGAGCGCCTGGCCCCGGGCCAGGCCGACCAGCTTGGCCATCGGCTCGCCGTGCAGGCCTCGCACCGCCCCCGGCCGGGACTCGGTCACGTTGAGCTGCTGCCACGATGGCGGCGGGCCGGGCCGGGCGGCGAAGTCCGACGCGCGGAAGAACTCCCGCACGATGCCGCGCTCGTCGGCGCCCGAGCGGCCCGGGCCGAGCACCACCAGGCCGTCGATGCTCGTCTTCGTCACGTCCACCGGTGCAAGCTAGCAGGCGGGCCAGCGGCGGGTACCGGGAACCCGGCCCGGCGCCGGCCGCTGGTACGGTCGCTGCCGGTGCGGAAGGGGTGATCGGCATGACGGACGTCCCGGTGGTCCCGCTGGGCGGCAGCGGGATCAGCGTCAGCCGGATGGCGCTGGGCTCATGGAAGACCTACGAGCGGATGAGCCGCGAGGACGCGGCCGCGGTCATGCGGGCCGCCCGGGAGGCCGGCATCACGTTCCTCGACGACGCCCGGTATGACGACGACACCGGTACCGCGCCGATGCGCACGGGGTACTCCGAGGTGGTGTTCGGCGAGGTGTTCCGGGCCGCGGGCTGGGACCGGGCCGAGGCCGTGGTGGCCAACAAGCTGTGGTGGGAGTTCTGGCCGCGCGAGTCGCCCGCGCGGGAACTGGCCGGGTCGCTGGACCGGATGGGCTTCGACTACATCGACCTGATCTACTCGGCGCCCCCGCCCGACGGCGTGCCGCTGGCCGAGGCGGTGGCGATGATCGGCGGCCTGATCCGGGCCGGCACCGCCCGGGCCTGGGGCACGCTGTTCTGGCCGGCGGCCCTGATCGAGGAGGCCGGGCGGATCGCGGAGCAGGCCGGGCTCCCGCCGCCCGCCGCCGCCCAGCCCGCCTACAGCCTGATCCGGCGGATCCAGGTGGAGGACCCGGAGATGACCCGGGTGGCCCGGGACCGGCAGGTCGCCCTCGTGGCGTCGTTCGTGCTGGCTGGCGGCGTCCTCAGCGGCAAGTACGACGCCGACCCGGCGGCGGGCCGGGCGGCCGGGACGCTCGGCCAGCCCGAGGTCGCGGCCGCCGTGGCGGCCAGCCGCGAACTGGCCGCGCTGGCCCGCGACACCGGCCGGGACCCGGCGCAGCTAGCCCTGGCCTTCGCCCTGCTGAATCCGGCGGTGACCGCGGTGCTGTTCGGGGCGACCAGGCCGGGGCAGGTTACCGCCAACCTGGGGGCGCTGGAGGTGGCCGCCAGCCTGTCGCCGGACGAGCGCGCCCGGCTGACCGCCGTCGGCTCGGCGCACCAGCTAGCCCGGTAGTCAGTAGACCGAGTAACCGTCGGCGGCGGCGCGGCACCAGCTTGCCACGCCACCCCGGCTAGTCCGACGAGGGCAGCGGCGCGTTGAGGTTGGCCAGCACGACCTGCTGGCCCGGATGCAGGCCGGCGGTGACCTCGGTCAGCGGCGCGCCCTTGGTGCCGACCGTGACCCGGACCGACCGGACCTGGCCGCCGGCGTCGACCAGCACGGTGGCCTTCTTGCCGGAGTAGTGCAGGGCCGAGGTCGGCACGGTCACGCCGTGGCCGCGGGCGGTGGTGATCGTGACCCCGGCCAGGACGCCGGAGTGCAGGGCCGGGACGCTGCCGGTCAGGCTGATGGTGACCGGGTAGGTCACGGGCGAGTCGGTGGAGTCGGGCATCAGCCCGATGGCGGTGACCACGCCGCTGATCGGCCTGGACTGGCCGTCGGCCTTGACACTGACCCGGTCGCCGTCGCGGAGCTGGGGCAGGTCGGTCACCGGGACGTCGGTCTGCACCTCGTAGCTGCCCAGGCCGGCGACGGTGAACGCGGTGTCGCCGGCGCTGGCGGCCGTGCCCGCGGTGACCGACACGGCGACCACGGTGCCGGTGACCGGGCTGACCGCGGTGGCCGCGGTCAGGTTGGCCTGGGCCACGGTGACCTGGGCCGCGGCGGCGTCGGCGGCGGCCTGAGCGGCGGCTAGCTGGGCGGCGGAGACCGGGCCGCCGCCGCTTCCCCCGGCGGGGTTCCGGCGGCCGGCCACGACGGTGTCGGTTCCGCCTGCCGCGGCGCCACTGGCCGCGGCGGCGTCGCTGCCGCTGGCGCTCCCGGCCGGGCCGGCCGCCTTGCTGAGGGCCTGGGCCAGGGCGGTGAGCTTCCCGGACAGCGCCTTCTCGGCCTGCAGCACGGCCGCCTCGGCGCCGACCGCCTGCTGGGTGGCGGCCAGGCAGGCGTCCGGGCCGGGTGCTGACGGGCCGGGCGACGGCGCGGACGAGGGCCGGCCGACGGGCCCGACGACGGGACAGGTGGCGACGACGCCGGGTGCGCGGCGGGCGCGGCCGCGGCCGGGGCCGGGTCGGCGGGCGGCGGGGCGGCGCAGGCCTGCTGAGCCCGGGTGACCGCGGTCCGGGCCCTGGCCAGGGCGGCGTCGGCGGCGCGCTGGCCCGACAGAACGGCCTGCTGCAGCGGCTTCAGCGATGGCAGCGGCGCCGGACTAGCCGGCCCGGATGCGCCGCCGTTCCCGCCTGCGGCCGTGTCCTGGCTGCTCAGGTCGTTGTCGACCTGGAGGTCGGCCTGGGCCAGGGTGGACTGCGCCGAGGTCAGGCTGGCGGTCAGGTCGGTGGTGTCGAGGGCGCCCAGGGCCTGCCCGGCGGTGACGTGCTGGCCGGGCGTGACCTTCACCGCCGCCACCGTGCCGCTGACCGTGAAGGCCACGTCGGCCTGGTGCACGGGGGTGACCGTGCCCGTCGCGGCCAGGGCCGCGGTCACGCTGGCCGAGGCCACGGTGGCCAGGCGGTAGTCCGGGCCGGACCCGGACATCGCGGCGTAGGCCGTCCCGCCGCCTGCCGCGACGATGACGATCGCGGCCAGCACGGCGATCCGCCGGAACCGGTTGCTCATCTGCTCGTTCCTCTGCATCGGGCGGCGGCTACTCGGTGCGCAGGGCGTCGATCGGGGCCAGCCGCGCTGCCCGGGTGGCCGGGTAGACGCCGAAGACCAGGCCGATGACCACGGCGACGACGATCGCCCCGGTAATGGCGACGGGCGAGATGGCGACCTGAGCGGGGGTCAGGCGGGGCAGTGCGATCGTGCCGGCCAGGCCCAGCGCGGCACCGAGCACCCCGCCGGCCAGGCCCAGCAGCGACGCCTCGACCAGGAACTGCCGCCGGATGACCCGGGGCGTGGCGCCCAGCGCCTTGCGCAGGCCGATCTCGCGGATCCGCTCGGTGACCGACACCAGCATGATGTTCATCACCCCGATCCCGCCGACCAGCAGCGAGATCGCCGCGATGCCGGCCAGCAGGAAGGTCAGCGCCTTGTTCACCGTGCCGGCCGCCGACAGCAGGCTCTGCTGGCTCTCGATGTTGAAGTCGGCGTTCTTGGCGCTGACCCCGTGCAGGTTGAGCAGCAGTCCGTTGGCCTCCTGGTAGGCCCCGGACAGGACGGCGGGCGAGGTCGCAGCCAGGTAGATGCTGTCCACCGAGGTCCGGGACCCGCCGATGAGCTGGGTCATGGTAGACAGCGGGACGACCGCCTCATCGTCCTCGTTAGTGGCGCTGGCCGACGTCCCGGCGGTGCCCAGCACCCCGATGACCTGGAGCGGCACGCCGTTGACGTTGACCGTCTGGCCCAGCGGGTCGGCCGACCCGAATAGCTTCTTCGCGGTGAAGGCACCCAGGTCCGTGACCTGGGCCACGCCGGTCACGTCGGCGCTGGTGATGAAGGTGCCCTCCTGCATGGTCCGGCTGCGGACGGTCAGCCAGGCCGGGGTGGTGCCCACCACTGACGTGGTCCAGTCGTTGTTGCCGGCGGTCAGCGTCTGCCCGGACATCGAGACCGGCGCCACCCCGCCGATGTCCGGGGCGGCTACCTTCGAGGCGAGGGCGCCGGCGTCCTGGAGGGTCAGGTCGGTGGACCCGTCGTTCGCGACGCTGCCCGGGGTGATGATCAGCAGGTTGGTGCCCAGCGCGTTGATCTGGTCCTTGATCTGCGCCGACGCCCCCTCGCCGAGTCCGACGGTGATGATCACCGCCGCTATCCCGATGAGGATGCCGAGCATGGTCAGCGCCGAGCGCAGCCGGTGGGCGCGGACCGCGTCCAGGCCAGTCCGGATGGTCTCGCCCCAGTTCACCGCTCCACCGCCACGCCGCCGGCGCCCGGCGCCGGGTCCGCTGCTGTTGCTTCCCCGGCCGCGGTGTCCCCCGAGACCAGGCCGTCCAGCAGCCGGACGGTGCGCTTGGAGCGGCGGGCCACGTCCGCCTCGTGGGTGATCAGCACGATCGTGGCGCCCCGGGCGTGCAGGTCGTCGAGCAGGCCGAGGATGTCGGCGGTGGCGGCCGAGTCCAGGTTGCCGGTGGGCTCGTCGGCCAGGATCAGGGCCGGCTCGGTGACCAGCGCCCGGGCGATGGCCACCCGCTGCTGCTCGCCGCCGGACAGCTCACCCGGCCGGTGGTCCACCCGGTCGGCCAGGCCGACCTGGCCCAGCGCCTCGATGGCCCGGTCCCGCCGCTGCGCCCGGCCCGTGCGCCCGGAAACCGTGCCGCTGTAGGCCAGCGGCAGTTCCACGTTGCGCCAGGCCGGCATCGTGGCCAGCAGGTTGAACTGCTGGAACACGAACCCGATCCGCCGGTTGCGGACCTCGGCCAGCTGCTCCTCGGACATCTCGCTGACGTCCTCCCCGGCCAGCCGGTACCGGCCCGAGGTTGGCACGTCCAGGCAGCCGATGATGTGCATGAGCGTCGACTTGCCGGAGCCCGACGGCCCCATGACGGACACGTACTCCCCGTCATCGATGTCCAGGGTGACCCCGCGCAGCGCGCCCACCTCCACCGATCCGGTGTTGTAGATCTTGCGGACGTCGTCAAGCTCGATCAGGCTCACCGGTCAGCCTCCCGCCGGGGCCTGGAAATTGACCGCGCCACCGCCGCCGCCCGGCCCGATCACCCGGCCGGCGGGACCGATGAACACCCCGCCGCCGGGACCCCCGAACCTCCGCGGCCCGCTGAAACCGCCGCCGGAGCCTCCGCTGATCCGCACGATGGTGACCACCACCTGCTGGCCGGGCTGGAGACCGCTGGTGATCTGGGTCAGGCCGCCGGTGGTGATCCCGGTGGTAACGGTCCGGGCCACCTTCAGGCCGCGGGTCATCGTGTACACGACGGTCTTCCCGCCTGCCTGGCTAAGCGCGGCGGCGGGCACCACGATCGCGTCCGGGACCTGGTGGTAGATGATCGACACGTTGGCCGACGCCCCCGCGTAGAGGCCGGCTGGCGTGCCGGTGACGTCGATGACCACCGGGAACGTGGCGACGCCGGAGCTGGTGCTGGCCACCAGGCCGATCGACGCGACGGTGCCCGGTACCGGCCCGCTGGCGCCCTCGGTGGTGATCACCGCCTGGTCACCGGCCTTGATCTGGTCGACCACGCTGGCGTCCACGCTGGCATTCACCACGTCGCCGGTGCTGACCACGGTGATCGTGCCGGAGTCCGAGCCAGATCCCGAGTCCGAGCCACCGCCTCCACTATCGGAGCCGCCGTCCCCGCCGCCCGAGCCGCCCCCGCCGCCCGAGCCGCCGGCGTCCGAACCGCCGCCGTCCGAGCCGCCGCCCCCGCCTCCGCCGCCGGCTGACGGGCCGGTGGTGATGCCCACCGCGGTGACGATGCCGGGCTCCGGAGCGGTCAGCGTGGCCCCGGCCAGCGCCTGGTCCGCGCTGGTCACCTGGGCCTGGTCGGCGCTGACCGCCGCCTCGTCGGCGGTGATCTGGGCGCTGGACGCCCCGGACGTCTCATCCTGGGACAGCGCGGACTGATCCTGGGACAGGCTGGCGTTGGCCTGCGCGACCTGGGCCTGCAGCGTCGGCGAGGACATGGTGGCCAGCACCTGGCCCGCGGCGACATGCTCGCCCGCGGTGGCACTCACCGCGGTGACCGTTCCCGGCGCGCTGAAGCTGAGCGTCGAGGTGGTGGCCGGCGCGATGGCGCCGGTGGCCGACAGCGACTGGCTGAGCGTAATCCGCTGGACCGGGACCAGCCGGAACGTCGCGGCCGGGGCCGGGCGGGTCAGGACGAAGGCGCCGATCGCGGCGCCGGCCACGACGACGATCGCGCCGAGGATCAGCGCCAGTCGCGGGCGGGAGGGAAGGCTCCGGAGGCCGGCCAGGTGCCAGCGGGGAGCGGCATGGGGGTGTGCCACCCCGTCACCCTGTCGCTCCAGGCTTCGGCGACTGCGCGAGTTTTGTGTGAACTATGTGAGAACGCGGGCGCCGACCGGAACGCGCTGCGGCAGCGTGAGCGTGACCCGCAGCCCCCGCGGCTCGTTCGGGCAGGCGGCGGCGCTGCCGTCGTGGGCGGCGGCGATGGCGGTGACGATGGCCAGGCCGAGGCCGGAGCCGGACCGCGACGGCGAGCCCGGCCCGGTAGAACCGGTCGAAGATCCGGGGTAGCTCGGCGTCGGGGACGCCGGGGCCGTCGTCGCGCACCTCCACCGTCACCTGCCCGCCGCTGGCGGCGGCGGTGATGCTGGCCGCCGCGCCCCCGGGGGTGTGCACCCGGACGTTGGCCAGCAGGTTGTCGACGGCCTGGCGGAGCAGTTCCTCATCGCCGGTGACGACCAGGTCATCCGCGATGACGGCGGTCCACGGCCGGGCGGGGTCGGCG
This sequence comes from uncultured Actinomycetota bacterium, assembly GCA_963731085.1. Classification (GTDB taxonomy): domain Bacteria; phylum Actinomycetota; class Actinomycetes; order Streptosporangiales; family Streptosporangiaceae; genus DASUBV01. Next base: position 204,708 of record CAVSUF010000006.1, on the reverse strand, counting down.
ATCATGGCCCGCTCGGCGCAGTCGGTGACCAGGGCGCTGACGTCGACCGGATCGCGCGCCCGGTCCGGCTGCTGGTCGACCCGGGCCAGCCGCAGCATGCTGTCGACCAGGCCGCTCATCCGCCGGGCCTCCAGCCCGATCCGGCACATCGCCTCGTCCACCTGCGGCCGCTCGGGCAGGGCGCCCTGCTGGTACAGCTCGGCATTGGCCCGCAGCGACGCCAGCGGGTTGCGCAGCTCATGGCTGGCGTCGGCGAAGAACTGCCGCATCAGCTCCTGGCTGGCCTCCCGCTCGGCCACGTCGGCCTCGATCCGGGCCAGCATGCCGTTCAGGGCGGCGGCCAGCCGCCCGACCTCGGTGCGCGCGTCCAGCGGGGTGATCCGGCCGGTCAGGTCGCCGGCCGTGATGCTGTCGGCCTGGGCCGCCATGTTCTCGATCGGCCGCAGCCCGCGCCGCGCCACCCACGCCACGCCCAGGCCGGCGATCAGCACCGCCCCGGCCGAGAACGCGATCAGCAGCAGCCGCAGCCGGGCCACGGTGGCGTTGACGCTGCTCAGGCTGCTGGTGACGAACAGCGTGCCGCCGCCCACCTGGCGGGCCGACAGCCGCAGCGGCAGGGGCGGCCCGTCGGCGGCCGTTACCGTCACCGCGTGCCCGGAATGGGCCAGCCGGGCCAGGTTCGGCGGCAGCTTCGGCCGCAGGCTGGGGTCGCCCCCGACCAGCACCTTCGCGCCCTGGCAGGCCACGCAGGCGGCATAGAACTGGTCGAAGACCGGGCAGCGCAGCCGCAGCCGGCGATGACCGATCAGGCTGCCTCCTGCGCGACGCACCCCCGGCCGCTGCACCGTCGCCCCCGGCGACCCGTGTCCGGGGACGCTGCCGAGGCTGCGCAGCGGCCGGTACAGGCGGACCACCTCCTGCAGCTGCCCGTCAGTCTGGCCGACCAGGTAGCCGCGCAGGCCCGCGATCGCCGCGTAGTCGAACGCGGCCAGCGTGACCACGATGACCAGCAGCACGCCGACCAGGACCCGGACCCGGACCTGGGAGAAGGCCCGGAGCCGGCGCCCCCGGCCGATGACGCGCGGCAGCGCATGCGGGCTAGTCCTCATCGCGGGCCTCCTGCTCGCCGTCGCGCGGGAGCCGCAGGCTGTAGCCGACGGCGCGCTGGGTGTGGATCACGTCGGGGCCGTGCCGGGCCAGCTTGCGGCGCAGGTAGGCGACGTAGGTCGAGACCACCGTGCTGGAGCCGCCGAAGTCGTAGTCCCAGACGTGGTCCAGCAGCTGGGCGCGGGTCAGCACCCGGCCGGGGTTGAGCATCAGGTAGCGCAGCAGCCGGAACTCGGTCGGCGACAGCTCGATCAGCTCCCCGGCCCGGCGGACCTCGTAGCTCTCCTGGTCGAGCTCGATGTCGGCGAACCGGAGCACCGGGCCGACCGCGGCGGCCGGGTCGGCCCGGCGCAGCACGGACCGGATCCGGGCGGCCAGCTCCTCCAGCCCGAACGGCTTGGTCATGTAGTCGTCGCCGCCGATGGTCAGCCCGGTCACCTTGTCGCCCTGGGTGTCCCGGGCCGTGAGGAAGATCACCGGGACCCGGCTGCCGTCCCGGCGCAGCCGCCGGACCACCTCGAAGCCGTCGGTGTCGGGCAGCATCACGTCCAGCACGATGAGATCGAACCGGCCGTCGCGGGCCATCCGCAAGGCCGCCGTGCCCGTGTCGGCCGTGCTCACGGTGAAGCCCAGGAACCGCAGCGAGGCCGAGACTGCCTCGCGCAGGAACGGCTCGTCATCTACCACCAGCAGCTCGCCCTGGTCGGGGGGAGGGCGACGGCAGCCTCGTTCATCAATCTGACTCCCTAGCCATCAGGCCCGGCTGACCTTGGGACCAGTACCAGAACGGTACGTGACGTCCGTGGGAGTTTTGTGTGAGTGGCCTATGACGGCCGCTGCCGCGCGGGGCGTCGCCGGCCCAGCCGCCAGCGCGGCCGGCGCTGCGGATCCGGCGCGGCGGCGGGGACGGCCGGGGGCTCGGGCAGGCTGGCCCGGCCCTCGCGCCAGGCGGCCACGATGGCGTCCTCGTCGGCCAGCGGCACGAAGATCGGCGGGCCGACCGGGATCCGGCGGAACTCGATGATCCGCCGGTTCAGGTCAGCCACGGCCGCGCGCACGGTGCCTGAGTCGGGCAGCAGGTGCGCGGTCCGGGCCAGCCGCTCCCGCTCCTTGCGCAGCCTGAGCGGGGCGGGCAGCATCTCCTCGACCTCCACGCCCTCGCGGCGCACCCACTCGCGCAGCCAGGCCTGGCCGTCGTCATCGTCGTCGCGCCGGGGCAGCGGCCGGCCCGCGCCGGGCAGATTGTCGAAGGCGCCCCGCTCCGCCGCCTCGCTGATCTGCTGGTCGATCCACGTGGCGAAGCTCATTCCGCTGGGCTTGCGCTCGGTCACCCTGTCACGGTAATCGGCGCCCGCCGGTGACCCGGCTACCGGCCCGTGAAGTTCGGCGGCCGGCGCTCCCGGAAGCTGGCCCCGGCCTCGCGGACGTCCTCCGGCGCGCGGCGGGCGAAGCCCAGGCCGGCAGTCTCGTACCGCAGCGCCTCGGCCAGCCCGGCGTCGGTGTTGTGCTGCAGGACCCGCTTGGCCGACCGGATGGCCAGCGGCGGCAGCGCGGCGATCTGGGCGGCCAGGTCGACCGCGGCAGTCACCACGTCGCCGTCCTCGATCAGCCGGTCCAGCAGGCCGAGCCGGTACGCCTCGGCGGCATCCACGTCGCGGCTGGTGAAGACCAGGTCGGCGGCCCGCGCGTAGCCGACGATCCGGGTCAGGAAGTAGCTCATGCCGGAGTCCGGGGACAGGCTGCGCTCGGCGAAGACGGTCCGGAACCGGCTGCCCGGGCCGCCCACCCGCAGGTCGCAGCCCAGCGCCAGGCTCATGCCCGCGCCCGCCGCCACGCCGTTGACGGCGGCGATCACCGGCTTGTCGATCTCGTAGATGGCCATGGCCTGGCGGCCGACCCAGCCCCACTCATCCAGCCGGTCGTTCTGGCTCGGCGCCGCGTCGGCGTCGGGCCGCGCCCCGGACAGGTCCACGCCGGAGCAGAAGCCCCGCCCGGCGCCGGTGATGACCAGCGCCCGCACCTCGTCCTCGGCCCGGATGTCGGCGGCCAGGCGGATCAGGTCATCGCGCAAGGCGGCGTTCAGGGCGTTCAGCTTCTCCGGCCGGTCCATGGTGGCGATCGCCACGTGCCCGCGGGTTTCCAGCCGGATATGCGCGTAGTCCGTCATGGGCCGATCCTCACAGTCGCCTCCAGCCGCCGTCAAAGGACCCCGCGCGGCGTCAGCCGAGGCTGGCGTCCGGGGCGGCCGGCAGCGCTGGCGTAATGTCCGTGTGGCCGAAGTCGTTCCCTTTGAAGAGCAGCGTCTCCCCGGTGGTCTTGGCCAGGGCGTACGCGAAGCAGTCCCCGAAGTTCAGGCTCGCCTTATGGCCGCTTCCTTTGCCGAAGTCACGGTATGCATCGCGGGCGATGCGGGCCTGATCGTGCGTCACTGGCTCGACGTGCAGCTCCGCGGTCTGCACGAGCTCGTCGAAGCGGCGGCTGGCGACCGGGTCCCGGCTGGCGTCGATAACGACTGCTGCCTCGAGCCAGTTCGCTACCGAGATCCGCCGGTCCTGCGCCCTCTCCATGGCATGAGCTATCTCGCTGGCGTCTGGCTCGGCGCGCAGGATCGCGATGAGCGCGGACGTATCGATGATCACGCGGGAAGGCCCTGCTGGTCGTAGAGCAGGTCACCGTGATCGGCGCTGCGGAACGGCTCACGGAGCCGGGGCGCGGTGTCCGCGCCGATAGCCAGGAGCCGGTCAGCCAGGCCAGCCTCGTGCAGGTGCCGGAGCCGGTCCAGGCGCTCCCGGACAGCGACAGTCACCGCCGTCGTCTGCGTCTCGCCGGTCAGCGCGGCGAGTTCCTGGACCAGCTGGTGAGTCTCGGCGTTCTTGATGTTCAGGCTCATGGTCTGCCTTTCTACCCTGCCTTTGCTACCACGGTACCTTTCTGGACCGGGCCAGCGCCAGCCGATCGCTCACCCGGACAGTGCCGGCCCTTCCGGATCGTCCCGGCGGGCCGGTAGCTTGCCTATCGGCAGGGCGGCCGACGGCTAGGGGGTTACAGCGTGGACTTCGACATCCCGGCGGACCTGGCCGCCTACCTGACGGAGCTGGACGACTTCATCGAGCGGGAGATCCAGCCGCTGGAAGCCAGCCGACGACAACATCCGGTTCTTCGACCACCGGCGCGAGGATGCCCGCACCGACTGGGGCCGGGACGGGCTGCCCAGCCGGGAGTGGGAGGCGCTGCTGCGCGAGGCGGTGCGCCGGGCCGACGCGGCGGGCCACTACCGGTACGCGTTCCCGGCCGAGTACGGCGGCCGGGACGGCACCAACCTGGGCATGGCCATCATCCGCGAGCACCTGGCGGCCAAGGGCCTGGGCCTGCACTGCGACCTGCAGAACGAGCACATGATCGTGGGCAACAACGTCGGCCTGCTGCTGATGCTGCGCTACGGCTCGGAGCAGCAGCGGGCGGACTGGGTGGAGCGGCTGGCCGGGGGCCGCGGCGGGTTCGCCTTCGGCATCACCGAGCCGGCCCACGGCTCGGACGCCACGTTCATGGAGACCACGGCGGTCCGCGACGGTGACGAGTGGGTGATCAACGGGGAGAAGACGTTCAACACCGGCGTGCACGCGGCCTCGCACGACCTGATCTTCGCCCGGACCGGCGGGCAGCCCGGCGACGGCGAGGGGATCACCGCGTTCCTGACCCCGGTGGCCGCGGCTGGCTTCACGGTCGAGGAATACCTGTGGACGTTCAACATGCCCACCGACCACGCCCGGGTCAGCCTGCGCGAGGTCCGGGTGCCCGACAGCGCGATCTTCGGCCAGGAGGGCCGCGGCCTGCAGGTGGTGCAGCACTTCTTCAACGAGAACCGGATCCGGCAGGCCGCGTCCAGCCTGGGCGCGGCCCAGTACTGCATCAGCGAGTCGGTCGCCTACGCCAAGGAGCGGCGGCCGTTCGGCAAGCCGCTGGCCGACAACCAGGCCATCCAGTTCCCGCTGGTCGAGCTCCAGACGCAGTGCGAGATGGTGCGCGCCCTGATCCACAAGACGGCCTGGCTGATGGATGTCAACGGCCCGTTCTCGGCCTCGGACAAGGTGTCGATGTGCAACTACTGGGCCAACCGGCTGTGCTGCGAGGCGGCTGACCGGGCCATGCAGGTGCACGGCGGGCTGGGCTACTCCCGGCACAAGCCGTTCGAGCACATCTACCGGCACCATCGCCGGTACCGGATCACCGAGGGCGCGGAGGAGATCCAGATGCGCCGGGTGGCGGGCTACATGTTCGGCTACATGCGCCAGCGCGCGCCCAAGGGCGTGGCCGAGAGCTGATGGCCGTGCTGCTGACGGAGAGCCGGTAATGGACGCTGGCCCGCTGGCCGCCGCGCTGCGCGGCCGACTCGGCGACGTCACCGTGACGGGCCTGGCCCGGATGTCGGGCGGCGCGTCGCGGGAGACCTGGGCGTTCGACGCGGTCGGCGCCGACGGCAGCGCCACCGCGCTGGTGCTGCGGCGCGACCCGCCGGGCCGGCCCGGCGAGCCGGGCGGCATGGGCCGGGAAGCCCGGGCCATCGGGGCCGCCGGGGCGGCCGGCCTGGCCGTGCCCGAGGTCCTGCTCAGCAGCGATGACCCGAGCCTGCTGGGCACGGCCGGGCTGATCATGCGGCGGGTCGAGGGCGAGACCATCGCCCGCCGGATCCTGCGCGACGACGCCTACCGCGAGGCGCGGCCGGTGCTGGTCGGGCAGCTTGGCGCGTTCGCCGCCGGCTTGCATGCGCTTGGCCCGCTGCCGGGCCTGCCCGCGCCGGACCCGCTGGACGGGCTGCGCGCGGCGCTGAGCGCGTTCGGGCCGCCCGGCCCGGTCTTCGAGCGGGCCCTGGCCGAACTGGAGGGCCGCCCGCCGCCCGCGCGCGACCCGGTGACCGTGCACGGCGACCTGCGGCTGGGCAACCTCATCGTCGCGCCGCGGGGCCTGGCCGCGGTCATCGACTGGGAACGGGTGCACGCCGGCAACCCGGCCGAGGACCTGGGCTGGCTGTGCGTCCGGGCCTGGCGGTTCGGGGCCGGCCCGGCCGCGGCCGGGCTGGGCCGCCGGGAGGACCTGCTGGCCGCCTACCGGGCCGCGGGCGGCGCCGACATCGGCCTGGACGAGCTGCGCTGGTGGGAGATGCTGGGCACGCTGCGCTGGGGCGCGATCTGCATGGCCCAGGCCCAGGCCCACCTGTCCGGGGCGCACCGTTCCGTGGAACTGGCGGCGATCGGCCGCCGGGTGTGCGAGCAGGAATGGGACCTGCTGCTCCTGCTCGCGCCGGAAGCCGCCACGCGGGCCGCGGCCCGGCGCCCGCGCCCGGGCGGCGCCCCCCGGCCGGACCCGGCGCCGCACGGCCGGCCCGACGGTCAGCGAGCTGCTGGACGCGGTGCGCGGGTACCTCACCGACCAGGTCATGCCCGCGACCAGCGGACAGCTGGCGTTCCACGCCCGGGTGGCGGCCAACGTCCTGGGCATCGTGGCCCGGGAGCTGGAACTGGGCCCGGTCCCGGCCGACCGCGAGCCGGCCGGGTCCAGATGGCACGGGTCCGGATGGCACGGGTCCGGATAGCACGGGCGCCACTGGCCCCGGCGGCACGGACTCAGGTGACGACAAGCTGGCCGAGAGCGTGGCCGCGCGGCTGGCGGTGGCCAGCCCCCGGTACTTCGGGCCGCCCGGCTGACCGGCCGCGGCACTCGGATCAGGGGCCGGCCAGCGGCCCCGGATCATCCCCGGGTCCGGGTGATGTAGGTCATAGTTTGCCGGGCATAACGGGGCGGTCACCTGGGGTTCTACTACCCGACAGGCACCCAGGTGCGTGATGGTTGCCCCCAACGGAACGCGCCGCCCTGACCCGCGCACATCCGCGCACCCCCTGCCGTAAGCCAGGCGACAACACCGCCTGCGGGCAGTGCCCTGGGTGATGACCGAGCGCCGCCCCCGGCCTCCAAACCCCAAGGTTCCCGTGCATTCGCGTACCCATTTCCCCAAGTTCCCCCTGCCCGAAAACACCGCCGCCAAGATCGGCGAGCTGCGGACCCGGCTCATAAACTCCCCCGCACTGCAGGAACTCCTGGAGCGCCTGCGCCCCCTCATCGAGCGCGCCCTGACCCAGGTCCGCGCCCAGGCCGGCAAGCCACCCCGAGGCCGCCGCCGGCCTGCGCAAGGCCGCCCGCCTGGCCCGCCGCCCCTCGCGGCTGGCCCTCGGCACCGCCGCCGCGGCCGTGCTGACCGCCGGCATCGTGACCAGCGTCACCCTCGGCTCCGCGGCCCCCGCCGCCAGCGCCGTCGACACCGCCGCCGGCCACGGGAGCCCCGCCGCGACCAGCCAGGCCCACGCCCCCGCCCACACCACCCCGGCCGCCCCCGCCGCCAGGCCAGCCGCCCCGGCCGGGCACGCGGCAGCCCCCGCGCACACCATCACCCCCGCGCACTCGGCCCCGGCTGCCAAGCCAGCCGCGCCGGCCGCCAAGCCAGCCGCGCCGGCCGCCAAGCCGAGCGCGCCGACCGGTCACGTCGCGGCGAAGCCCGCGCCGCCGCCCCGGCCCCGGCCAAGCCAGCCGCGCCGCCCGCCCCGGCCAAGCCGTACCAGATCTACGACTCGGTCAGCCCGTCCGGCATCCCGGCCAGCCAGCACGTCGTCGCCACCTACGCCGACGGCCCGTACTCCGTCTCGCCGTCGCAGGTGAACGGCCGGGACAAGGTGCTGTGGATCGACACCAACGGCTCCGATCCCAGGGCCAACGTGCTGGACGTGGAGCCCAGTGACGCCACCCCGCCGCAGGCGGCCGCCTGGGCGGCGACCCGGCTGAGCCACGACCCGAATGGCACCGCGGTCATCTACACCATGCGCTCGGAGTGGCCCGCGGTGCAGAGCGCCGTGGCCTCGCTGCCGGCCAGCGTGCGGTCACACGTCCGCTACTGGATCGCCGACCCGACCGGCCAGCCGCACATCGTGCCCGGATCCTCGGCCACCCAGTGGTACTGGGGAACGAACTACGACATCTCCACCGCATCCCCCGGCTTCTAGCCTCTGATAGCCCGGCCTGGCCTGCCGGCGACACCCGTCGCCGGCCTGCCAGTTTCGCTTGCACGCGCCGTGTCGCACTGCTTTGCCGACGCACCTGTTTACCCCACGACGATCGCGGGAATCGCCGACGTACCCGGCATGCTGAAACGTGAGCTAATGCGCTCTCGCGAGCTGAATTACTTGACCGAGAGGAGTTCCCGCTGATGGGATCGCCTATCCCTCCCGCGGGCTACAGTGCCGTACGGTCGCCGTTCTCGATGGACGATATGACGTTCCGCGGTCTTGCCCGTCAGCTTGTTGACACCCTGGGCTCCTACCTGGAAAAGCTTCCGGATGGACCCGTGTACCGCCCCCTGCCAGAGGAAGTACGGATCGAGCTGGAGAAGATGGAGATACCGGCCGAGGGATTGATTCCCGAGGAGGTTATCGAGAACTTTCTCAGGCTGATATTGCCGTACGGCCGCGGCCAGAATCATCCGTGCTTCGCTGCGTTTGTGGATCCGGCCGCGTCCAAGCTGAGCATGCTGGCGGCGTTTGCCTCAGCAGTTACCAACACCAGTGGCGCGGGCGGGAACTACGCGGCTATTTACGTCGAGCGGGCAGTCATCCGCTGGCTATCGGAGATCATCGGCTTCCCCCCGGACGAGAGTGACGGAGTCCTGCTCGGCGGGGGATCGGACGCGAACCGGCATTGCCTGGAAGTCGCGCGGTGCTGGGGCGCCCGGGCCAGCGGGTGGGACATCCGGGAAGACGGCCTCTACGGGCATCCCCGCCTCACCATGTACATGTCGGCCGAGGGTCACTCGTGCCTGGAGAAGGCCGCGTTCACGCTCGGACTCGGAACCCCGCGCAAGGTACGGGCCGGGGCGGACTTCCGGATGGACGTGGCCGACCTGCGGGCGGCGGTCGCCGCTGACCGCCAGGCCCGCCACCGCCCCTTCCTCGTCGCCGCGAACGCCGGGAGCGTCAAGACCGGTGCCATTGACCCGCTCGGTGACCTCGCTGACTTCTGCCGTCAGGAGGGCCTCTGGCTGCATGTGGACGGCGCCTACGGCGGCTTCGGGGTACTCGACCCGCGCCTGGCCCCCCTGTACACGGGCCTGGAGCGCGCCGATTCGGTCGCCCTCGACCCGCACAAGTGGCTGGCGGTGGCCATCGGGTGCAGCGCCGCCATCGTGCGGAACGGGCCGCTGCTGCAGGAGACCTACCGGCTCATCCCCTCCTATCTCAGCCTCCCGCCCGGGCAGGGGTTCGCCGGCGAGGTCTGGTACTCCCATCGCAGCGCCGAGCAGACCCGGGATTCGGGGCGGGCGCTGAAGGCATTCTGGAATCTCCAGCAGGCCGGGAAGGACGGGCTGGTCAGACACGTCCGACGCCACGTTGACCTGGCGCGCTACCTGGAACAGGTCATCAGCGACCTCCCCGACCTGGAGCTGCTGGCGGCCGGGCCGCTGACCGCGGTGTGCTTCCGCTACGTCCCGCCCGCCGCGCGGGGCGATGACCAGGCCCTGAACCTGCTGAACCAGGCGATCATGCAAGATGTCCAGGTCGGAGGGCGAGCCTTCCTGGCCGGCACGGACATTCGCGGCCGTTTCGCCCTGCGGTCCTGTGCCCTGCACTACGCCCTCGACGAAGGGCATGTGCACGCCATCGTGGACGCGGTCCGGGATGCCGGGCAGCGCCGCGCCAGCGGTGGCGCGGCGCCGCTGCCCCAGGACGAGGACGCGATCCTGCTGCCGGGCAGCGCGCTAGCGGGAGGGATGCCCCGTGCGGGTCATAGCCAGTAGCCCGGCCGGGCCCGACGCGGGCCACGCGCCCGCCTCTGGCCCGGAGCAGGCCCGCTTCACGCTGGCGCTGACCGCGGGCAAGGCGGCGGCGGCCATGTCCCGGGTGCTGGGCGCCGGCGGCGGGACGAGTCTCCCCGGTGCCGTGGCCCGCCGGATAGACCCTCATGTCCTGCAGAAGGTCGCGGCGGCGAGCGATGCTCGCAAGCTCATCGTCTCCGGGAGCAACGGCAAGACAACGACCTGCCGCATGCTCAGTGCCCTGGCCCACGCCGGCGGCCTCACCGTCGCCCAGAACCGGTTCGGCTCCAACCTGCGGCAGGGGGTGATCTCGGCCGCCGTGCGGGAGGCCGACCTGCGAGGCCGGATCGATGCGCAGCTCGTCCTGCTCGAGGTCGACGAGGCGACGCTGCGACTGGTGGCCCCGGAGGTGTCGCCGGACGTGTTCCTGCTCACCAACATCTTCCGCGACCAGCTAGACCGGTTCGGGGAGCTGTACTCGATGGCGCGGATGCTGGAGTCGGTCATCGAGGCGCTGCCCGAGTCGGCCACCGTGGTGCTGAACGGCGACGATCCCCTGGTGGCCAGCCTCGCGCCCGAGGCGCCCGCCCGCCGCCTGTACTTCGGCATCCGGGCCGACGGCGCCGACGCGCAGGTCCCCGAGCATGCCGCGGACACGATCCGCTGCGTGCGCTGCCAGCACCTGCTGAGCTACCACGTCGTGCGTCTTTCCCACCTGGGTGACTACTGGTGCCCGCAATGCGGGAACGCCCGGCCGGACCTGGATGTCGCGGTGACCGCCGTCCGGCAGTCGGCCCGGGCCGGGTCGGAGATCACCGTCGAGACCCCGGCGGGAACCGTGCCGCTGCAGGTGCCCCTGCCCGGGCTGCACAACGTGTACAACGCGGCCGCGGCGCTCGCCGGCACCCTGGCGCTCTCGCTTCCGCGCCCCCTGGAGCCCGTCAGCGCGCGCTCCGCCATGACCAGCCTGCGCCCGGCGTTCGGCCGCCTGGAGGAGATCCAGGCGGGCGAACGGCAGGTCGTCCTGGCGTTCGTCAAGAACCCCACCTCCTACAACACCACGCTCCGGGAGGTGCTGCGGCGGCCGGGCCGCAAGCACATCCTGTCCGCGCACAGCAACACGTCAGTCGACGGAGAGGACTTCGCCTGGCTCTGGGACGTGGACCTCGAGCGCCTCGTGCCGCAGCTGGCGAGCCTGGTCGTCAGCGGAACCAGGGCGGAAGAGGCCTCCCTGCGATTCAAGTACGCCGGAGCCAGCCCGGCGCTCACGCGGGTGCTGCCCAGCCGCCTGGCCGCCCTGGACGCGGCGCTCACCGGAACGCCGCCGGGCGAGCCGCTCTACATCTTCGCTGGCTACACCCCCATGCGCGAGCTACGCGGCATCATGCAGCGACGCCGGTGGGTGCTGCCGTCCTGGGAGGAATGACGCCATGACATCGCAGGCTCAGGTAACGGTCCGGATCTGCCATCTTTACCCGAGGCTGTTCAGCGTGGCCGGCGACCGGGGAAACCTGTTCGCCCTCATGCAGCGCTGTGCCTGGCGGGGAATCGGCTACAGCGTGGAAGAAGCGGACGTGGGAGTGGTTCCCGACTTCGCCCAGTCCGACCTGATCCTGCTGCACGGCGGTCAGGACCGCGAGATGACGGTGGCGGGACAGGACCTCGCGGCGAAGGCCGGCGCCCTCCGGGAGGCGATCGAGGGCGGCGCCGTCGTCATGGCGGTGTGCGCCGGCTACCAGCTCCTGGGCCGTTACTACGCCCCGGCTGACGGACCGCCGATCGAGGGAATCGGAGTCCTGGACCTGGTCACGGAAGGCGGCGCGACCCGTTTCATCGGGCACGCGGCGGTGGACTGCGACCTGGGCTCCGGCACGCGGCGCTTGCTGGCCGGGTTCGAGAACCATAGCGGGCGGACCTACCTGGGCAGCGGGACCAGGCCGCTCGGCCGGGTGCTCGCCGGGAGCGGCAACAACGGAAAGGACGGCACCGAAGGCGCCCGCTACCGGGAGGTGTACGCGACCTACCTGCACGGGCCCGTGCTGCCCAAGAACCCGTGGCTGGCCGACCACCTGCTCGGCCGGGCCCTGCGCATCGCTACCCGGATGCCTGCCCGCTCACTCCGCTCGCGGACCAGGCTGAGGCGGATGCGCACGCTGCGGCGCTGCGGCTCGCCCGCCGCCCCGCCGGGCGGTGGCGGGCGGCTACGGCCGCCGTGTCCCGGCTCGGCCTGGCGCGGCGCGTCAGGCCGGATGAGCGGGGTGATGCAGGTCATAGTTTGCCGGGCATAACGGGGCGGTCACCTGGGGTTCTACTACCCGACAGGCACCCAGGTGCGTGATGGTTGCCCCCAACGGAACGCGCCGCCCTGACCCGCGCACATCCGCGCACCCCCTGCCGTAAGCCAGGCGACAACACCGCCTGCCGGCAGTGCCCTGGGTGATGACCGAGCGCCGCCCCCGGCCTCCAACCCCCAAGGTTCCCCGTGCATTCGCGTACCCATTTCCCCAAGCTCCCCCTGCCCGAAAACACCGCCGCCACGATCGGCGCGCTGCGATCCCGGCTCACCAGCTCCCCCGCACTGCAGGCACTGCTGCAGCGCCTGCGCCCCGTCATCGAGCGCGCCCTGACCCAGATCCGCGCCCAGGCCCGACAAGCCACCCCCAGGCCGCCGCCGGCCTGCGCAAGGCCGCCCGCCTGGCCCGCCGCCCGTCGCGGCTGGCCCTCGGCACCGCCGCCGCGCCGTCCTCACCGCCGGCATCGTGACCAGCGTCACCCTCGGCTCCGCGGCCCCCGCCGCCAGCGCCGTGGACACCGACGCGGCCGGCCACGGCGGCCCCGCCGCGACTAGCCAGGCCCACGCCCCCGCGGCCCCCGCGCACTCCGCGCCCGCCGCGCCGGCTGGCCAGCCGCGCCCCCGCGCCGGGCCGCCCCCGGCGGCCAAGCCGTCGGCCCCGTCCGGGCACGTGGCGAAGCCGTCCGCGCCGCCGGCCCCGGCCAAGCCGTACCTGATCTACGACTCGACCACCCCGACCAGCATCCCGTCCCAGCAGCACGTGGTCGCCACCTACGCCGACGGCCCGCACCCCGTCTCGCCCTCCCAGGTCAACGGCCGGGACAAGGTGATGTGGATCGACATCGACGGCTCCGACACCAAGGCCTCCGTCCTCGACGTGGAGCCGGGCGACGCCACCCCGTCGGGCGCGGCCACCTGGGCCAAGGCCAAGCTGAGCGGCGACCCGAACGGCAGCGCGATCATCTACACCATGCTGTCGGACTGGTCCGCGGTGCGCAGCGCCGTGTCCGCGCTGCCGGGCCACATGCAGTCGCACGTCCACTACTGGATCGCCGACCCGACCGGCCACCCGCACATCGTGCCCGGCTCAGCGGCCACCCAGTGGTACTGGGGACCGAGCTACGACATCTCCACCGCGTCCCCCGGCTTCTGAGCCCGGACGACCCGGTCTGGCCGGGCAGGTGACCCACGTCGCCAGCCCGCCATTTCGCGGGCGCGGTCAGAACGGGAAGCCGTGCGGCTGGTCCCGCAGCGTCAGCCACTGCCACTGGGTGAACTCGTCCCAGCTGCTCTGCGAGCCGAACCGGGAACCGTTGCCGGACGCCCCGACCCCGCCGAACGGCGCGAACGCGTCGTTGTTCAGCGTCTGGTCGTTCACGTGCACGATCCCGGTGCGCAGCTGGTCGGCGATGGCCCGGCCGCGGTCGCGCGACCCGGTCTGGATGGCGGCGACCAGCCCGTACTCGGTGTCGTTGGCCACCGCGACGGCCTCCGCCTCGTCCTGGACGACGATCACCGGCGCGACCGGCCCGAAGATCTCCTCCCGGAACGCCGCCATCTTGGTCGTCACCCCGGCCAGCACGGTCGGCTTGTAGTACAGCCGGTCGTAGGTCCCGCCCGCGCGGATCTCGGCGCCCGCCTCCACGGTCTGGGTGACGATCCGGTCGACGTTCTGCACCTGGCGCTCGTTGATCAGCGGGCCCAGGGCGACCTGCTCGGTGTTCGGGTCGCCGACCGGGAGGCCGGCCGCGCGGGCGGCCAGCCGCTCCAGGTACTCATCGGCGATGCCGGCCATGACGATGTGCCGACCGGCCGTCATGCAGACCTGTCCTTGATGGAGGAACGCGCTCCACGCCCCGGCCGAGCTCGCCACCTCGGCATCCGCGTCGTCCAGGACGATCAGCGCGTTGTTGCCGCCCAGCTCCAGCGAGGCCCGCTTGAGGGTCCGCCCGGCCGCCTCGCCGACCAGCCGGCCCACCGCGGTGGAGCCGGTGAACGAGATCATCGCGACGTTCGGGTCCTCGCACAGCGCGGTTCCCGCCTCGGCCGCGCCGGGCAGCACGTGCAGCAGGCCCTCGGGCAGGCCGGCCTCCTCGAACAGCCGGGCCACCAGGACCCCGCCGGACACCGGGGTGTGCACGTCGGGCTTGAGGATGACCGCGTTGCCCAGCGCCAGCGCCGGGGCCACGGCCCGGACCGAGAGGATCTGCGGGAAGTTCCACGGGCTGATCACGCCGACCACGCCCAGCGGCAGCCGCCGGGCCACCGACTCGCGGCCGGGCTCGCTGCTGGGCAGCAGGGCGCCCCACGGCTGGGTGGGCAGCGCCGCGGCCTCCCACAGCTCGCCCAGGACGAGCTGCACCTCGAAGGCGGCCTTGCCGGGCACCGCCCCGCCCTCGCGGACCAGCCAGGTCTCGAATTCCTCGTGGTTGTCCTCCAGCACCCGGGCGGCCCGCCGGAGCAGCGCGGCTCGCTCCGGGCCGGTCCTGGCCGCCCACGCGGGCTGGGCCGCCGCCGCCGTCCGGGCGGCCTGCGCGACATCGCCCTTGTTGGCCAGCCCGACCTCAGCCAGCATCCCGCCGGTAGCCGGCTCGAACGTCTGCAGCGTGCCGCCCTGCGCCGGTATCCAGCCGCCGCTGAAGATCTTTGAAGCCCAGTCCGCGCCATCGAGCAGTGCCATGTCCTCGCCCCTCACGCCGGTCGCTTGTCGGTAGTAACGCAAGTGACTACCCTGGCCCCGCCTGCAGGCTATGCCCGGCTCCGGGAGGCGGCAATGATCAGTTCCGGGCCGATGTTCGCCCGCCCGGCCCACCCCCGGTCCCGGGAGACGTGATCTGGCCATACGAGACCGATTTCGCCCGGGCGAGCCGGAACTGTCACCCAGCTCACCTAGCCTGGCTGCGTGGAACCCTCGGACACCGCCCCGCCGGTGGCCGACGACGGCCGACGCGACCTCTTTCACTACCTGACCGTCGACGAGTCCGCCGACTACCTGGCGATCATGGACCTATTCTCGGCGACGCTGCTCACCGACCTTTCCGCCGCCGAGGTGACGCACCAGCTCGCTGATCGCGGGCGGATCATCGCCCCCGACGCCGCCGAGGCCCGCTGCCGCCAGCTCGTCAGATGGGGCAACCTGGTGCCGTCGATCCGCGACGCGCGGGTGAGCACGGTCGCCGAGTACATCCGGTCCCGGTCGCGCTACCAGGTGTCCAAGCTGGGCGGGCGCGTGCACCGGGAGGCGGTCGCCATCCTGCACGCCAGCGACGGCGCGCGCGAGGTGGCCCGGGAGCTGCTCGGCCAGATCGTCCAGTCCCTCGACCGGATCCTGGCCATGCTGGACAGCGATGCAGATCGACGCCGACGCGCTGGCCGGCGAGGTCACCACGGTGTTCGGCAACCAGCGCCTGTTCACCGACAGCGTCCGGGACTTCTACGCCTACCTGGCCGGCATCCTCAGCCGCTACGACCTCGGCGGCGAGGAGTACGCGCAGTTCAAGGAGCTCCTGCTGCGTCTACATCGACCTGATCACCGCCGACGTCAACCGGCATGCCCCCGCGCGTCGCGCACCGGCTCGGCGCTGGTGCTGAAGCTGATCGACCCGCTGCTGGACGACGCTGGCCCAGCTGCCCGGGCTCACCCTGCCGGACGGCACGCCCGTCGAGCGGGCCCAGGGGCGGACGCGGTCCGACTGGGAGGAGCTGGCCTCCTGGTACGACGCCGCCACGGCGCGTCGGGCCCGGAGCAGCTCCGCGCGGCCGCGGGGCAGGCGCTCGGGCAGCTGATCACCAACGCCAAGCGGCTGCTCGACTCCTCCGGGACGGGATTCTCCCGGCGGGCCGACTTCCTGCGGCTGGCCCGCTGGTTCGCCGCGGCGGACGACGAGGAGTGCGCACCGGCTCTACGCGGCGGCGTTCGGCGCCTATCCGGCCCGGCACCTGCTGTTCGGCCCGGAGGAGCCCGATCCGCGGATCGGGCCCGACGACCTCGTGGTGGGATTCCGACCCGGTGCCGATCCCGGTGTCGCTGCGCGAACGCGGCGACCGGGCGATGCGCGGGCGCAGGTCCCGGGTGCCCGACCCGACCGCCGACCGGCTCCGGCTGACCGCCGAGGCCGCGGCGGGAGGCCGAGCAGCGCCAGGCGGCCGCGGCCGAGCTGGCGCTGACCGGCTCGCTGCACGGCGCGACCATCTCCCCGGCCGCGCGGGACCTGCTGCTGGACCTGGTGGCCGAGCTGCTGGCCCGGCACCGCGACGAGATCGCCGACCACGACGTCGGCCTGCGGCTGCGCGCGGTCCCCGGCCCGGACACGGTCGTCACCAGCCCGGACGGGACCACCGACGTTCGTCGGCCTCAGCCTCGAGGTGTCCGGCACGCGCGCGACTGGGCGCCGGGCGAGACGCCGCGACGGGCAGGCGCGGCGCGGTGACTCCAGCGCCGCGGGTCTCCACGGCGGGCCTCGACGCCGGCGAGCGGCGGATCGCCGCCCGGCACCTGCTGTCTCCCCCGATCCTGACCGCCGCCCGCCAGCCGGCCGAGCTGGACCTGGTCCGGCGGCACGCCACGGCGCTGAAGTCGATGTTCGCCAGCCAGCTCGGATACGCGCTGATCGTCGAGTCCAGCGTTCGCCCGCCTGGTGAAGGCGCCGCTGCCGGCCTCCGCGCCGTCCGCCCGGCCCGCCGCGCGACCGACGACAGCCCGTTCACGGCCGGCACCTACGTCCATCTCGTCCCTGGCCTGCGCCGCGCTGCTCGCGCCGGGAGTCGGCGAGCAGATCCTCATCTCCGCGCTGGTCGACCAGATCCGGGCCGACGCCGCCGAGCAGTCGATCACGATCACCGACGGCATCAGCGACCGGCGCCAGCTGGTGACCGCGCTCAAGCTGCTGGTGGCCTGGGGCGTGGTCAGCCGAGACGGACGGCTCGCTGGCCGCCTGGGGCGAGCGCCGCGAGGACGAGGCGCTGCTCAGCATCAACCGGGCGCTGCTGATCCACCTGCTGCCCAGCCCGCTGCACCAGTTCGGCGACGGCCGAGGATACCTGGTCGCAGCCTCAGCCCGAGCCGCCGCGGCGGCGGCTCCGGCAGCGGCTGGTGGAGAACCCGGCGGTGTTCCGGGCCGAGCTGCCCGGACGACGAGCTGGACGTGCTGTCCCGGGAGCGCAACGAGCTCGCCCGGCATCTGGACGAGAACTTCGGCCTGGTGCTGGAGGTCCGGGCCGAGGGCGCGCTGGCCTACGACCCGGCCGGCGTGCTCACCGACCTGGACTTCCCTGGCAGCGGCAGCGCCAAGCAGGCCGCCCTGCTGCTGCTCGACGAGCTGACCGCGGACCTGCAGCCGTCCGCAGACTCGACAGTCGTGATCGACGGCGTCCCGCTGCCGGCCGCGCTGGCGCCCTGGCCGCAGGTCGACGCAGGTGCTCGGCGACCTGGTCGACCGCTACCGAGCCGCCTGGAAGGGCGTCTACGCGCGAGTCGCCGGACAGCGCTGCGCGCCGACGTCGTCGGCCTGCTGTACCGCGCTCCGGCTGGGCCGCCGACCGAGGACGGCCTGGCCATCTTCCCGTTCGCGGCGCGATACCAGCCGCAGGTGACGGTACGCCCGCCGAACGGCACGGACACCGCCGCGGAGGAGAGCCCGATGAGCCAGCCGACATCCGCCCCGCGCCGCTTCGACGAGCGCTGGCGGCTGTCCCGGGCCGGCATCGTCAACGTCTGGTTCTACCTGGACAACGAGTTCGACCTCAGCGGCGGGCGGATGATCCTGCGCGGCACGAACGGCTCGGGGAAGTCCCGCGCGCTGGAGATGCTGCTGCCGTTCCTGCTCGACGCCGACCGGCGCCGGATGGACGCCACCGGCGCGGCGCGGGTCAGCCTGGACGAGCTGATGCGCACCGGCGCGCAGGGCCAGTCCAACCGGACCGGCTACCTGTGGCTGGAGCTGGCCCGGCCCGGCGAGTACCTCACGGTCGGCGCGCTGGTCCGGCACAGCCAGTCGGCGGCCAGCACGCAAGGTCTGGTACTTCACCACGCCGCTGCGCGTCGGCGACGGCCTGGCCGCTGATGTCCGGCTCACGCGAGCCGCTGTCCCGGGACGCGCTGACCGAGCTGATCGGGGCCGAGCGGATCACCGAGTCGCCCCACGTGCCCACCGGGACCGCATCCGCACCGCTGGTGTTCGGGCTGGACGGCGACGCGGGCCGGGACCGCTACGACGGCCTGCTGCAGCTGCTGCACACGCTGCGGGCGCCCGATGTCGGTAACCGCATCGACGAGGGCCGGCTGCCGCAGATCCTGCTCGAGTCGCTGCCGCCGCTGCAGGAGGAGGCCCTGGCCGGGCCGGGCGAGCAGCTCGACGGCCTGACCGAGACCCGCGCGGCGCAGGAGCGGCTGGAGCACTCGGCCCGGCAGGTGGCCACGTTCCTGGGCGTCTACCGGCGGTACGCCGCCGAGACGCTGCGATCCGTGGCGCAGGACACCCTGGCCGCCGCCGACGCCGTGACCGAGGCGCCGGGACGGCGGCAGCACCGGGCGGCCGGAGCTGGCGCGGCTGGAGGCGGAGTAGGCCGGGCGGCCAGGGGCAGTGCCCAGCAGCTGGCCGAGGAGCTGGCCGAGATCGACCGGCGCCTGCGGGCCATCGAAGAGCCGGGAGATCTTCAAGACCGCCGATGACCTGGTCCAGCGCGACCGGGCGGAGGCCGCGCTGGCCGGCGGCGGCGGATCAGGCGCTGGCCAGGCGCGGCGCGGGAGCGCGGCAATCACGCGCACGCGGTCGACGACGCCGGGCGGGCCCTGGGTGAGCTGCGGCAGCGGCCGAGGAGGCAGCCGCGGCCCTGGCCGCGGCCCGGGAGCGCTCGGGGACGCGCGCCTGCCCGCCGGCGGCCTGCCCGCCGAGGTCCGCGTCACCGGCTCGAGCACGGTCGGCGACGCCGCGCGGTGCTGCTGCGACTCAGCCGCGACGGCGACCCGCAGCCGGTCGACCGGCCCGGCGCGCGGCCGGGCGGAGGTCGTCCCCGGCGACCTGGCCGCCGCGCAGCGAGCTGGCCGCGGCCGCGGCCGCCGGAGCGCCGCGCGACCGGCTGGCGCCTGGCCCAGCGGCGCCTGGCGGAAGCGCGGCGGCTGGCCGAGGCCGAGCAGCAGGTCTGCGGGCGGAAGCCGACGCCGAGCAGCTGCGGCGCCGCCGCCGAGGACGACGCCGACCAGGCCGCGGAGCGAGCGGCCGACGCGGGACGCCAGCCGCCGTCGCTCTGGCCCAGGCCTGGCGCGCCTGGATCGCAGACCCGCAGAGCACCAGCGAGCTGCTCGGCGAGCTGGACGTGGGCGGCGCACCCGGCCATCGGCCCGCTGCTCCTCGACGCCGAGGCGCTGGCCGGCGACGGCGACAGGTCGCTGGACGGCCTGGACGGCGTGGACCGAGGGCCGCCGCGGCGGCCCGCCCGGCCCGGGCCGCTGTCGCGGCCGAGCGGGCCCGCCTTGACCTGGCCGACGCCGCACGACCGGGAACGGGAAGCCGCGCACTCCGGGCCGAGCGCGCGGACCTGGCGGCCGAGCGGGACCCGACAGCCGGCCGACCCGCCCTGGCTGGCGCCGGAGCGCGCGGGCGAGCCGCTGTGGCGCTGCGTCGACTTCACCGGCCACCTGACCGCCGGGGAGCGGGCCGGGCTGGAAGGAGCGCTGCTCGCCGCGGGCCTGCTCAGCGCGGTCATCCAGCCCGACGGCGCGCTGCGTCGCCGCCGACGGTGAGCTGCTGGTCAGCCCGGGCCAGTGCCGCGGCCCGCGCGGCCAGGCGCTGTCACGGCGGCCCTGCGCCCGGACCCGGCCGCCCGCCTGCCCGCCGAGACCATCGCCGCGGTGCTGGCCGGCATCGGTTTCGACGACCCCGCCGCCGCCACCACCGTGTCCGCCGACGGCACGCTGGCGGAATGGCCCGCTGCGCGGCCGTCACGTCGCCGACCGGGCCCGGCACATCGGCGCGGCCGCCCGGGCCGCGCACCGCCAGGAGCGGATCGCGCAGATCGACGCCGAGCTGGCGCTGCCTGACAGAGCCGGGCTGACGTGCGCGGAGGCCAGCGGGCCGAGCTGGACCGGCCGGTGGCGCGGCTGGACGCGCTGGTCCGGGCCGCGCCGCGCACGGCCGACCTGCATCGCGGCCCGCCGGGTCGCTGCCGAGGCGCGTCCGCGCGGGCGGCAGCCGCAGTGCCGGCGCGGGCCGCCGCGGGAGGCCGACCGCGCCCGGCAGCTGCGCAGTACCTGGGCCGCCGAGATGGACACCCACCAGGCCATGTGCGCCCACCACGGGCTGCCCGCCGAGGCCGCGGCGCTGGAACGGCGGCGGACGCGGCCGGCCGGGCGCAGGACAGCGGCAGGCAGCTGGCCAGGAGCTCGGCCGGCTGGCCGACCGCGCGCGGCCGGCACGACGAGCAGCTGCAGCCGGGTCGAGCAGGCCGCCGGCACGGCGAGACGCCGCCGAGCAGGTCGGCGGACGAACGCTGGTCGCGGTGGCACGCCGCGGCCAGCGAGCTCGCCGCGCAGCACGAGGCGATCGACCTGTCGCTCGAGCAGGCTCAGGCCGAGCTGACCAGGCACGGAAGCCGCCGCGCCAGGGCCGACCGAGACCGGGAGGCCGCCGACCAGGCCGCGGACCGGCTCGGCCCGCAGGCTCGGCGGCGCCCGGGAGCCGAGCGCAGGCCGCCGTGGCCGGAAGTCCGCGAGAAGACCACGCGAGCTGGCCATCGTCGGCCCAGCGGTTCAACCGGTGCGATCGCGCCTGCCCGGCCTGCCGCGGCGGCGGCCACGCGACGAGCGGCTCGGATCCGGCCCGGATCGTCCAGCCGGAGCAGGTCGACGATGTCCGGCCGGCGCGCAGGCGGTGCTGGCGGCGGTCGCCGCCGCCGCGCCAGGCCGCCGTCGCTCAACAGCGCGCTCAACGCGTTCCGCGACTTCGACCGTGAGGTCTCCGGCCAGCTCGACGTGCGGCATACCATCACGACGACGGCGTGCTGCTGGTCGAGGTCGCCGGAGCCGGCGACGAGCACACGCTGGCCGGGGCGGCCCGGACGCTCGCGGCCCGGGTCGAAGACGGCCGGGCCGCGCTGAGCGACCGCGAGCGGGACGTGTTCACCCGGTTCGTCCTCGGCGGGGTCGCCGAGGAGCTGCGCCGCCGGGTCAACCAGGCCGACCAGCTGATCGGGGCCATGAACACGAGCCTGCGGGAGATCCGCACCAGCAACGGGATCGGCGTCCGGCTGGGCTGGGGGCTGCGGGAGGACCACGCCGCCCTGGGCCGGATCCTCGAACTGGTCGCGACCTCGGACGCGGTCCGCTCCGAGGCGCAGAACGCCGAGCTGACCGAGCTGCTGCGGCGACCGGGTCGAGGAGTTCTACGCCGCCGACCCGAGCAGCGGCTACGCCGCGCACCTGGCCGCCGCGCTGGACTACCGGCAGTGGCACGAGGTCAACGTGACCATCCTCGGCCCGGAGGAGGGCCAGCAGCGCCGGCTGTCCCGGCGGGCCAAGCTGTCCCAGGGCGAGACCCGGTTCGTCTCCTACGTGACGCTGTTCGCCGCCGCCGACGGCTATCTGACCAGCCTGGGCGACGACGGCCGGGCGCTGCGGCTGATCCTGCTCGACGACGCGTTCGCCAAGGTGGACGAGGGCACCGTGGCCGAGCTGATGGGCCTGCTGGTCACCCTCGACCTGGACTTCGTGATGACCGGCCACGCGCTGTGGGGCTGCTTCCCGCAGGTCCCGCGGCTGGACGTGTACGAGGTCCGGCGCAGCGACGGCAGCTCGGCCGTGACCACTCACGTGCACTGGGACGGGCGCAACCGGCACCTGCGCAGCACCGCATGACCGGCCTCCCGGCCGGGCTGCGCGACCTACCTGTCCGCGCCGTCGCTGCGAGCCGCTGTGGCCGGCTGCTGCGGGACCGGCTGGAGCGCAACGGGCACGCGATGCGCGGATCGGTCACGGTCGAGCTGGACGACGACGGCGCGGACCGGCTCAGCGGCCTGCTCGGCCGCCCGGTGCGCGCGGGGACGACCCGGGTGAAGCTGGCCGGACCTGGATGACGCCCTGCGGTCGAGCGCGGCCGAGCGTGGGCTGGTCGCCGTCGTGGCCGAGCTGACCGGCGGCCCGCTGCGGGACCGGCCCGCCGAGCGGGACGACGCCCGGGCCCGCCGCGAGCAGCTGTGGGCCGAGCTGGACCGGCTGCTGACCGAGCACGGCCTGGCCGGCCAGGACTGGACGCGGCCCTGGACGGACTGGCTGCACCGGGGCGGGCGTACTGACCCGGCTGCCCGAGCGACCAGGCCAGCCAGGCACTGGCGATCGCGGTCCGGGTACGCTGGCCGCAGTGCTGAGCGCCGGCCGACGGCCGACCGGGATCGCCGAGCTGGCCAGCGCGATCACCGGTGACGCGCACGGTCTCGACGACGCGGCGCCGGCCGCGGCCCTGGTGCTGCGGGGGCTGGCGTTCGCGCTGGACGTTCCGCCGCCCGCCTCGGCGGCGGAACGCCGGCTGCTGTGGCAGCGGGTCGGGGTCAGCACCGACGAGATCTCGGGGACCGTCATCACCTACGGGCTGCGGCCGCCCGGCACCGGACCGCTGGTCGGCGATGATGCGGGAGCGGGCCGACCTGGGCCTGATCACCCACCTGACCGTGCACGAGCTGCACCGAGCCGGCGAACTGACGCGGCCCGGTGAAATCGTGCACGCGTGCGAGAACCCGCAGGTGCTGCAGCGGCTCGCCGCCGCCGGCGTCGACCGGCCGCTGGCCTGCACGTCCGGCAACCCAGCGGCAGCCGGGTCGCTGCTGCTAGGGCGGGCCGTGGTGCGGTACCACGGCGACTTCGACTGGCCGGGCATCGCTATCGCCCGCCGCATCATCGAGCGCGGCGCCCAGCCATGGCGGTTCGGTCGCGCCGACTACCTGGAGGCGGTGGAACGGCTCCCGGCGCCACCGGCTCGCGCTGAGCGGCCGGGCCGAGGCCACGCCGTGGGACGACGAGCTGGGCCGCAGCCATGTCCGCAGCCGATATCGCGGTCCACGAGGAAGCCGTCGTCGACCGTCTCCTCGCCGACCTTAGCTAGGCCTGGTCGGGAGCTAGGCCTGGTCGGCGCTGGGGCCGGGCGGCTGCCCCGTGAGCAGCAGCGCCGGGGCCAGGGCCAGCACCGTCAGGCCCAGGCACCACCAGAACGTGGTGCCGAACGCCGCAGCCGATCCCGCGGCTCCGGCCGCCGCGTGGCTGGCCCCCGCATGGCTGGCCAATGCCCGCTGCAGGATGACCGCCAGGACCGAGGCGCCGAACGCGCCGCCGACCTGCTGGGTGATCCGGGTGGCGCTGCTGGCGTGCGGGACCTGCGCCGGGGTCAGCCCGGCGTAGGCCGCGGCCATGACCGCGATCGTGGCCGCGCCCAGCCCCGCGCCCCGGACCACCAGGGCCAGGCTCAGCCAGATCTCGCTGGCGTGCCCGCCGGCCAGCGCGAACGGCACGGTGCCGAGCATGGCGATGACCGCTGCCGGCCAGCACCACCGGCCGCGGGCCGATCCGGTCGGTCAGCTTGCCGACCACCAGCCGGGGCAGCAGCGTGCCCAGGCCCTGCGGGGCCAGCAGCAGCCCGGCCGACCAGCGCGCTCGCGCCGCGCACCTGCTGGTAGTACAGCGGCAGCAGGAGCATCGCCCCGTACAGCGACAGCCCGAACACGAACATCAGCACCGCCGACCCGGTGAACGACCGGGACCGGAGCAGCCCGAGGTCGAGCACCGGCTCACGGGCCGCGCCGGGGCCGCTGGCCGCGCGGCGGCGCAGCCGGATCGCGTGCACCGCGAACAGGCCGACGGCGGCCAGGCCCGCCCGCGCCGGGCCGAGCACGGCGGCGCTGCCGAACCCGCCGTGCTGGCTGACCCGCGCCAGCCCGTACAGGATCGCGGCCAGCGCCGGGGACAGCAGCAGCAGGCCGGTCACGTCGAGCCGTCCCGCGCCCGCCCGGCGGGCCGGGGCGCCCGCGTCCGGCCGCAGGCCGCGCCAGGCCAGCGACCAGCCCGGCCAGGCAGACCGGGATGTTCACGTAGAAGATCCAGCGCCAGCTCAGGCTGCTGACGATGAGGCCGCCGACCACCGGGCCGAGCATCGGCACGACCACCACCGGCAGGCTGACCGTGGACATCAGCCGCCCGAGGTTGCGGCCCCCGCCGCCTGGACCAGCAGCGTCATCATGATCGGCACCATCATCCCGCCGCCGATGCCCTGCAGCACCCGGAAGGCGATCAGGCTGCCGATGTTCCAGGCCGCGCCGCACAGGGCCGACCCGGCCAGGAAGATGGCCAGCGAGACCATCCAGGTCGCCCGGCCGCCGAACCGGGCCAGCGCCCAGCCGCGACGCGGCACGACCATCGCGAACGACAGCAGGTACCCGGTCAGCACCCACTGCACGGCCGAGACCGGCGCGTGCAGCCCGTGGCCCGGTGGCCGCGATGGCGACGTTGACGATCGTGGTGTCGAGGAACGGCCGCCATCCCGCCGACGAGCAGGATCGCGGCCAGCTTGACCAGCGCCGGGTCCAGCCGGCCGTCCGGCCGCGGCAGCCGGGGAGGCAGGGCTCGCGGGGGGGAAGGAGCTTGTCGCTCGTCATGAAAATAGAACTAAACCGTGCAGTGTACTTAACTGCAACTACACGGTGCAGTTTACTTTGAGGAGCGCGATACGGTGAGGGTCAGCGGCAGCGACATCGGACCCGGCCGGACACGGCCCCAGCGGGAGCCCCGGCCCGGCCCGCCGGCCGGGGCCGCGCTACCCGGCCAAGCGCGCGGCCATCGCCCGCGCGGCGCTGGACCTGTTCGTCCGCGACGGCTACGAGCGGACCAGCGTCGACGCCATCGCCGCCGCAGGCGGGGTGTCCAAGCGCACCGTCTACAGCCACTACGGCGACAAGGAACGGCTGTTCATGTCCGTCGTCCAGACACCTACGACGAGCTCATCGATCAGGTCGCCGGGATCGCCGGCCGCGTGCTCGACGGCCGCCGGCGAGCCGGCGGCCCGGCTGACGCGGCAGTTCATCCGCGACGTTGCCCGGGTGGCCATCTCCGGGTCGCCGCAGCGGGCCGCGCTGCTCCGGCTGATGTTGACCGAGGCCACGCACTTCCCCGCGCTGCGCGAGCATGTGGCGCAGCGCCGCACCCTGCTGCCGCTGCTGACCGCGGCGCTGGCCCTGCTCGGCCCCGGCAGCGGGCTGGCCGTCGACGACCCCGCGCAGGCCGCCGAGCACCTGTCCGCCCTGACCTTCGGCCAGATCAACAACCGGTCGCTGTTCGGGCTGACCCGGCTCAGCGACGACGAGATCGACGCCATCGTGACCAGCGGCGTGCGGTGTTCAGCCGCGCGTTCCGGGCGCCCAGCGCGGCCGGCGACTAGCGCGCCGGGCCGGGCCGCCCGGCGTGATCGCGACCGTTTGCCCGGGTATTTCACGGGTAATCGGTCACGATCATGGAACCGCCCGCGCCGGTACGGGCGCGGGCCGGCCCGGGATTGACGCGCTTGTAGATAACGGCTATCTATTACCTAACCGTTATCGATGAGGAGACACGGGACGCCTGCTGCTCGTCTGCCGCCAGCGCGGCCAGCACCGCGGTCGCGGTCACCGGCGTCGTCGCGGTCATCGCCGCCCATCACGCCGCGCGCGTCGAGACCGGGCGCTTCGACTGGTTCGCCGGGCTGAACGATCCGGTGACCGGCCGGGTGAACCAGGTGATGGCGGTGCTCACGGTCGTCCTCATCACCCTGGCCGCGGTCAACACGATCGTCACCGGCTGGGCGACGGCGCTGGACGCCCGGCAGCCGTCGGCGCTGACGCGTGCGCTGGGCGGCACCCCACGGCAGGTCACCGCCGGCCTGGCGGCGGCGCAGGTGCTGCCCGCGCTGCCCGGCGCCCTCATCGGCATCCCGCTGGGCATCGTGCTGTTCATCGCCGCGACCGGCGCGGGGACGGTGTCTGTCCCGCCGGCCCCTGGCTGGCCGGCGTCGTGCTGGTCGCGCTGGTCGCGGTAGCCGCGCTGACCGCCGTCCCGGCCGGCATCGGCGCACGCCAGCCCGCCGCGCCTATCCTGGAGTCAGAGACGGCCTGACCGCCGCGATCATGGAGGCCTAGGCCAGCGGGGACCCGGCCGGGTCGTGCAGCCAGGCCAGCAGGTCGGGCGGGGCCAGGGCGGCCACCCGGTCCCGGTAGCGGTCCAGTTCCGGGCCGGTGAGCACCTCGCGGCCCGCGCCGGAGGTGCCCCGGCGGAAGAAGGCGGCGTTGCTCTTGAACACGCCCCGGGTCGGCACCAGGTCATCGGCCCGGCCCTGCATCCCGGCGAACGAGGCGGCCGCCACCAGGGCGGGCCAGGTGTCCTCCGGCACGGTGATCCCGAGCACGCCCGCGATCCGGCGCAGCTGCCCGGCCAGGTCGGCGGATAGCTCGTCGTAGTGGACCAGGACGACGTTGGGCTCAGCCCGCCGGGCCCAGGCGTCGGACAGGTGCCACATCAGGCCGGGCAGGGAGTCCAGGGCCTCGCGCGGGTCCGGGCCGGCGAGCCACGGGGGCTCCTCGCCGGTCACGTAGGCCATCAGCCAGTCGTGCAGCGGCTTGCGCGGCTTGCGCGGGCGGGCCGGGCCGGTCGCCCCGGTCAGCGCCCGGATCTTGTCCCGGTCCAGGTTGTCGCCCTGGTGGTAGAGCGAGACGGCGGTGTCCAGCGGGTGCCGGGCGGTGACCAGGTAGGTGGCCCGGGGGTCGAGCGGGATCCCGTCCAGCGGGGTGTGGGTCTTGATGAACCGGCGGTGCGGCTGGGCCGCCAGCCGGGCCCAGGCGTCCTCGCGTGACTCGATCCGGTGATCGAGCCACGGCGACAGGTCGGCCAGCGGGGCAGGCAGGTCGGGTGAGCCGAAGATCAGCAGGGCGCAGATCATCTGCGCCCAGGTGGTCCCGGTCTTGGACCGGGTGCTGATCACGATGTCGCCGTCCCGGAACGGGAAGCCGGTCCAGCGGGCACTGTCTTCTTCGTCGTTGATGTACCGGTATCGCTCGAGCACCGGCCGAGCTTAGCGGAGGCCCGGCGGCGACCTCCTGCATGAACAGGTCGCAGGTGTCCTTGGCCCGGCTCAGCGAGCCGAGGGTGAAGTCCGGGACGATGAACTCGTCGGCGCCGGCCTTCCGGTACTCGCCCATGATGGCGGCCACCTCGGCCGGGGTCCCGACCACCGAGGCGCGGCCCCCGGCGCCCTCCCGCTTGTCCTTCAGCCAGCCCTCGTCGGTGGACAGGAACAGCAGCGCCTGGGTCGACACGTGGATGCTGGCCGGGTCGCGGCCGACCTGATCGCAGTGGCCGCGCAGTACGCCCAGCTTGTGGGCCAGCAGGTCCGGGCTGGTCCACGCGTTCCACTCGTCGGCGTACTGGGCGGCGATGCGCAGCGTGCGCCGCTCCCCGGCACCGCCGATCAGCAGCGGCATCGGGTCCTGCACCGGGCCGGGCTGGCAGGGCGCGTCCTGCACCTGGAAGTACTGGCCCGCGAACGTGGTCCGGGGCTCGCGCAGCAGGGAGCGCAGGATCTGCACCGCTTCCTCGAACCGGTCCATCCGCTCCCGCACGGTGCCGAGCGGGATGCCGTAGGCAGCGTGCTCGTTCTCCTGCCAGCCGGCCCCGATGCCGAGGGTCAGCCGGCCGTGGCTGATCTGGTCGACCGCGGTCGCGATCTTGGCCAGCACCGTCGGGTGCCGGTAGGTCACGCTGGTGACCAGCGGGGCCAGCCGCATCCGGGGCACCGCGGCGGCCAGGCCGGCGATGACCGACCAGCACTCCATGGTGTCGCCGTCCAGGGGCGCGGGGCCGGGGCCGTTCGGCATGAAGTGGTCGGCGAAGTACACGCCGTCCCAGCCGGTCTGCTCGCAGTGGGTGGCCAGTTCCAGGATCTCGTCCCAGGACCGGGTGGGCGAAGGCCAGATGCTGAAGCGCATAACGGGCATCCTAAGCACCGGCGTCGGCTAGCCACGGGCCCGGCCCTGGCGGCCGGCTCCGCGCGCGGTGGAAGATGGACGTGCCGTTCTCGCCCAGCGCCAGGAGGAGACCGATGGCCCGGCAGGTGCCCTACGTCGGCTATCTCGCCCTGGGCGAGGATCCGCACCTGGTCGCGAACGAGTGCGGGTCATGCGGCGCGCTGTTCTTCGACCGCCGCAACGCGTGCGCGAACTGCGGCGGCCGTGCCTTCGGGTCCCGCCGGCTGGCCAATGACGGGGTGCTGCGGGCGTTCACGATCGTGCACCGGGCCACGCCGGAGGTGACGGTCCCGTACGTGTCCGGCATCATCGACCTGGACGGCGGCGGCGTGGTCAAGGCCAACATCGTCGGCGTCGACCCGGACCCGGCCAGCGTGGCCCTCGGCATGAAGGTCACGCTGACCACGTTCGCAATCGGCACCGACTCCGCGGGCACCGAGGCGGTCAGCTTCGGCTACCAGCCCGCCTAGAGCGGCACCTGGCCCAGGTCGAACTCCACGTCGGCCAGCCGGGCCGCCTGCGTCCTGGAGTTCGGCCACCGTCCACTGGCCGTCCTTGGTGATGCCGTCGATGATGGCGAACGGCTGGAACAGGTGGATGCCGCCGCCCGCCACGAAGAACACCCGGCCCTGGATCGGGCAGCCGGCGGTGGCCAGGTAGGCCACGAACGGCGAGACGTTGGCCGGGTCCATCGGGTCAAAGCCCGCGTCGGGGGTTGTGGCGATGGCGTCGGGGATACCCGGCGTGGCCAGGGTCAGCCGGGTCCGGGCGGCCGGGGCGATGGCATTGGCCCGGACCCCGTACCGGCCCAGCTCGCGCTGGGCGATCACCGTCAGCGTGGCGATGCCGGTCTTGGCCGCGCCGTAGTTGGCCTGGCCGGGGTTGTTGAACAGGCCCGAGGTAGAGGTGGTGTTGATCAGCGACGGGCGGAGGTCCTGGCCGGCCTTGGACTGCTCGCGCCAGTACCGGGCGGCCGCCCGCAGCGGCATGAAGTGGCCCCGCAGGTGGACCCGGATGACGTCGTCCCACTCGGCGTCGGTCATGTTGATGATCGTCCGGTCGCGCAGGATGCCGGCGTTGTTGACCAGCACGTGCAGCGCGCCGAAGGCGTCGATGGCCTGCTCGACCAGGCCGGCCGCGCCCTCGGCGGTGGTGATGTCGTCGCTGCTGGCCACCGCCTCGCCGCCGCCGGCCCGGATCTCCGCCGCGACCTCGGCGGCCGGCCCGGTGTCGCGGCCCGACCCGTCCGGGCCGCCGCCCAGGTCGTTGACGACCACCCGGGCGCCCTCGGCCGCGAACAGCAGGGCGTGCTCGCGGCCCAGGCCCCGGCCCGCTCCGGTGATGACGGCGACGCGGCCATCCAGTGCGCCCATGGGCAGTCCTTTCGCTCGTCGTCCCGGTCACTCGGAATTCAGGTGACTAAATTAGCCCGGGCGGCAGGCTCCGGCCAGACCCGGCCAGCCCGGGGCACCCTGGCGCACCCGGCTGGCAAGCGGGTAGAATTAGTACCCTTATTTGACCTTCGGGCAGGAGGGCCGCCAGCATGGCCGACTCGCTCTGGATCATCGGCGTGGCGATGACCAGGTTCATGCGCTACAAGG
The DNA here is from genome assembly GCA_963731085.1 of uncultured Actinomycetota bacterium. Taxonomy (GTDB): domain Bacteria; phylum Actinomycetota; class Actinomycetes; order Streptosporangiales; family Streptosporangiaceae; genus DASUBV01. Next base: position 174,827 of record CAVSUF010000006.1, on the reverse strand, counting down.
ACAAGGACCTCATCGACCTGGGCAGCGAGGCGGCCCTCGCCGCGCTGACCGACGCCGGGCTGACCATCTTCGACGCGCGACATCCTGGCCGCGGGCTGCCTGTTCGACACCGCCGGGGTGGGCCAGCGGATCCAGAAGCAGATCGGCCAGACCGGCATCCCGGTCTACAACGTGGCCAACGCCTGCGCCACCGGCGCCACCGCGTTCCGGGTCGGCCGCGATGGCCATCAAGGCCGGCGAGGCCGACATCGGCCTGGCCGTGGGCGTGGAGCAGATGGGCAAGCAGGGCCTGCTCGGCGCCCGGCCCGGCGGCGGGGCCGCGACGGTGTACGAGCCGTCCGGCCGGTACGGCGCCGTCGTGCCCGGTCGAGGGCGTGCTCGGCACCAGCCTGATGCCCGGCATGTTCGCCCAGTCCGGCATGGAGTACGCCTACCAGCACGACGGCGTCGGGTTCGAGCAGTTCGCCAAGGTGGCCGAGAAGAACCACGCCCACTCCACGCTGAACCCGCTGGCCCAGTACCAGAAGGCGTTCTCGCTGGACGAGGTCATGGCCGCGGAGATGATCGCCTACCCGAACACGCTGCTGATGTGCTGCCCGACCGGCGACGGCGCGGCCGCCGCGGTGCTGTGCGGCGGCGAGCGGCTGCGGACCATGCCCGCCGAGATCCGCCGCCGCGCGGTCAAGGTGTCGGCGTCGGTGCTGACCAGCGATCCCTACGTGGATGGCGGCTCGGTCCAGCCCGACGTGAACACGCTCACCCGCCAGGCCGCCGACCAGGCCTACGAGCAGGCCGGGGTCGGCCCGCAGGACCTCGACCTGGTCGAGCTGCACGACTGCTTCGCCACCGCCGAGCTCGTCCACTACGACAACCTGCGGCTGTGCGCCGACGGGCGGCGCGGGCGAGTGGATCGACCGGCGCGGCCCGTGGCGGGACGGCGAGATCCCGGTCAACGTGTCCGGCGGCCTGCTCTCCAAGGGCCACCCGCTCGGCGCCACCGGCATCGCCAACCTCTACGAGGTGGCCACCCACCTGCGCGGCGAGGCCGGCGACCGCCAGATCGAGGGGGCCACGGTCGGCCTCACCCATGTCATCGGCCTGGGTCGCGCCTGCGCCGTGCACATCCTGGAGAAGTCGGCCGCCTGAGCGGCCTCCGGTGACGGGCGGCGGGAACGGACGCGCCGCCGTTCAGGAAAATGGGGCCTGCCCGGCCACGGGGGGTGCCCGGCTGGCTGAGCGGCGGCACTGGGGCAGCCGGCACTGGTCTGCGCCAACGGCGCCGGCCTTCCGGCAGGCCCGGCGGTAGAGGGTACTGTTTAGACATGTCGATGGCCATTACCGAGGACCACCGCGCGCTGGCGCAGACGGTGTCCGACTTCCTGACCAAGCACCAGTCGCGCGCGGCGGCCCGGAGCCTGCTCGAGGCACCGACCGAGGAACTGCCCGCCCTGTGGAGCGAGCTCGCCGACCTCGGCCTGCTCGGGCTGCACATCCCCGAGGCGCATGGCGGCTCCGGCTTCGGGCTGGCCGAGACGCTGGTGGTGGCCGAGCAGACCGGCCGTTACCTGGCTCCCGGCCCGTTCGTGCCGACGGTCATCGCCAGCGCCGTGCTGGCCGCCGCGGCCCCGCCGGACCTGGCCGCCCGGCTGCTGCCGGGGCTGGCCGACGGCAGCGTGCCGGGCGCGGTCGCGCTAGACGGCACGCCCGCTACTCCGGCGGCACCGCCAGCGACAGTGCTGCCGGCACCGCCAGCGACAGCGTTGCCGGCACCGCCAGCGGTGACATCGGCGTGGTGCTGAGCGGTCACCTGGCCGGGCTGCTGCTGGTCCCGGCGGGCGAGGACGTGCTGGTCATCGAGACGGCCGGGGGCGGCGTCACGGCGGTCACGCCGCCCGCCCTGGACCCCAGCCGGCGGGCCTCCCGGATGACGCTGGACGGCGCCCCGGCCACGGTGCTGCCGGGCGCCCGGCGCCTGCTCACCGACGTGGCCCGGGCCGTGCTCGCGGCCGAGGCGACCGGCATCGCCGCCGAGACCACGGCTCAGGCGGCCGAGTACGCCAAGACCCGGACCCAGTTCGGCCGGCCGATCGGGGCCTTCCAGGCGGTCAAGCACCACTGCGCCAACATGCTGGTCGCGGCGGAACTGGCCACCGCCGCCACCTGGGACGCGGGCCGGGCCGGGCTGGACGGCGGGGACCAGCTCAGCTTCACCGCCGCGATCGCCGCCGCGCTGGCCGTGCCCGCCGCCGTGGACAACGCCAACCTCAGCATCCAGGTGCACGGCGGGATCGGGTTCACCTGGGAGCACGACGCGCACCTGTACCTGCGCCGGGCCGCGGCCATCGCCGCGGTGCTGCCCGCGCTCCCGGCCGAGGTCGAGGCCGCCGACCTGGTCCGGCGGGGCGTCCGGCGGGCCGCGGCGATCGACCTGCCGCCCGAGGCGGAGCCGATCCGGGCCGCCATCCAGCCCGACGTCGGGCGGCTGCGCGAGCTGTCCGGGCAGGCCCGCACGGACGCGCTGATCGAGACCGGCTACGTGATGCCGCACTGGCCCCGGCCCTGGGGCCGGGGCGCGGGGGCGCTGGAGCAGCTCGTCATCGAGCAGGAGTTCGGCCAGGCGGGCATCCGGCGGCCGAGCCTGGGCATCACCGGCTGGGTCATCCTGACCCTGATCCAGCACGCCACCCCGGAGCAGGTGGCCCGCTGGGTGCCCGCCGCACTGCGCCAGGAGGTCACCTGGTGCCAGCTGTTCAGCGAGCCGGGCGCCGGGTCGGACGCGGCCGGCATCCGGACCCGGGCCATCCGGGCCGAGGGCGGCTGGACGGTCAGCGGCCAGAAGGTCTGGACCAGCGGCGCCCAGGTGGCCAGCTACGGGCTGGCCACGGTGCGGACCGACCCCGACGCGCCCAAGCACGAGGGCATCACCACGATGGTGATCGACATGCACGCGCCGGGCGTCACGGTCCGGCCGCTGCGGATGCCCAATGGGTCCTCGGACTTCAACGAGGTGTTCTTCGACGACGTGTTCGTGCCGGACGCCGACGTGGTCGGCCGGGTCAACGGCGGCTGGACGGTGGCGCGGGCCACGCTCGGGAACGAGAGCGTCAGCATCGGCGGCGGCGACGGCGCCCTGTTCCTGCCGGGCGAGACGTTCATCGCGCCGTTCGACGCGCACCCGGAGCGGCTGTCCGGCGGCGCCGGGCGGGTCGGCCGGCAGATCGCCCGCAGCCAGACCCTGGGCGTGCTGAACCAGCGCACCGCGTTCCGGGCGGTGACCGGGGGCGGGCCGGGGCCGGAGGGCAACATCGCCAAGCTGCTGCTGTCCGAGCTCGGGCACGAGGCATCGGCGATCCTGGCCGAGCTAGCCGGGCCGGACGCGGTGTTCCGCGAGGGCGAGGGGGCCTTCGCGGCGGCGCTGATCCTGCTGCACCGGGCCATGTCGATCGCCGGCGGCACGTCGGAGATCAAGCGCAACCAGATCGCCGAGCGGATCCTCGGCCTGCCCCGCGATCCGCTGATCCGCTAGCCGGCGTACGGCGGCTCGGGGCGCCAGGGGAACCAGCCGGGCAGGTCCCGGCTGGGAGCCAGGGTCCAGGCCGGGTCCCGCTTGGCCAGGAACGCGGCCACGCCCTCGGCCGCGTCGGCCATCCGGCCGGTGTCGTAGATGGCCCGGGACTCGATCTGGTGCGAGTCCATCGGGTGGCTGGCGCCCAGGCTCTGCCACAGCAGGTGCCGGGTGATGACGGCCGACACCGGCGCCACCCCGGCGGCGATCTCCCGGGCCAGCCCGGTGGCCCGGGACAGCACGTCCGGCGCCGGGCACAGGCGTTCCGGTCATAGTCGAAGGTGGCGGCGCCGCCGGACAGGTCGGCGCCCGCGCAGAACGCGCGGCCCGCGCCGGTCACCACCACGGCCCGGACGGCGTCGTCGGCGTCGGCCGCGTCGAACGCCGCCATCAGGCCGTGGAACATCGCCGCGTTCAGCGCGTTGAGCTTGTCCGGCCGGTTCAGGGTGACGGTGGCCACGCCGTCGCTGACCTCGTACAGCACGTCCTGCGCCATCGGTGCTCCCGCCTCCTCGCGCCTCGCCGCGGCCGGGAGCGGCCCGCGCGGCTCCCACCAGGGATCATCCTGGTCCCCGGCGGGCGGGCCAGCGGGCCCGGGGCGGGCTCAGCGCATCAGCGCGGCCAGCGCGTCGAGGTGCCGGCGCATCCGATGCCGGGCCAGGTCAGCGTCGCCGGCCTGGACGGCGGCGGCGATGCCCTCGTGGGCGCTCAGCACCTCGGCGCTGATCTGCTCGCGCGCCCGGGAGGCCAGGCGCTGGATCTGGTAGAGCACGCTGAGCCGGATGAACACCAGGGCGACCAGTTCCAGCACCCGGTTGCCCGCCGCCGCGGCCACCGCCGCGTGCAGGTCGTGCACGACGTCGGGGTCCTCGGCCTCGGGGGTCTTGGCCTCCCGGTCCAGGGCCTCGCGCAGCAGGGCCACGCCGCCGGGCGCGATCTTCGCCGCGGCCAGGCCGGCGATGGCCACCTCGACGCCGGTGCGCAGCTCAGCCAGGTGGGCGAGCCGGGTACCGCGCCGGGCCAGGTAGATGGCGGCCACCTCGGTGACCGCGGCGGCGCTCGGCTCGAACACGAACAGCCCGCCGCCGGGGCCGCGCCGCATCCGGGCGATCTGATGGTGCTCCAGCAGCCGCACCGCCTCCCGGAACACCGCCCGGCTCACCCCCTCGCGGGCGATCAGTTCCGGCTCGGTGCCGACGGGCTGGCCGGGCTGCAGGCCCTCGGCCATCACCGCCTGGGTGATCCGCCGGGCCACCGCGTCGGCCCGCTTGCCCTGGCCGGACGCGCCGAGCGCCAGCACGCGGTCCGGTAGCTGCCGCCGGGTCGACCGGCGGCGGCGCAGGTAGTCGGCCTCGGCCTCCAGGTGACGGCGCATCCGGTGCCGGGCCAGCCCGGCGTCGCCGGCCAGCACCGCCTCGGCGATCCGGGCGTGTGCGCGGCCGGTCTCGGCCCGCACCGCCGGGCCGAAGTCCTGCCAGCCGCTGGAGTACAGCATGGTGACCCGGCCGAGCACGTCGACCAGCAGCTCCAGGGCCGGGTTGCCGGTCATCGACGCGAGCACCGCGTGCAGGGCGCGCGGGTCAGGCCGCAGGCTGGCCTGGGGGTCCGCGGTGAACTCCAGCAGCCGGCGCCGGCCCGCCTCGTCGACCCGGCCGGCGGCCAGGTCGCAGGCGATCTCCTCCAGCACGATGCGGGCCTCGAACACGTCCTCCAGCGGCGCCTCGACCCGGTACAGGTAGAACACGACGGCGTCGATGACGGCGTCCACGGTGGGCTCGGTGATGACCAGGCCGCCGCCGGGACCGCGGCGGGTGCGGGCCACCTGCTGGTGCTCGATCAGGCGGACGGCCTCCCGGAACACCGCCCGGCTGACCTGGTAGCGGTCGAGCAGGTCGGCCTCCGAGCCGAGGATCTGGCCAGCCTGGCCAGCCCAGCGCGATGACGTCCTCGACGATCCTGTCGGCCACCTTGGCGGCGCGCTTGGAACCGGGACCGCTGCCCGCTCGGGCTGGCAGGCCGCCCTGCGCCGGCGCGGCCGCGGGAATTACCACCGGCTAAGGCTATCGCCGCCCCGGCGCCCCGATCGCGTCGTTATCGCCGCCTCGCCGGCGGGTCCCGGAGCCGGCGTTAGCGCCCGTCAGCGACCGCGCCCGCCGGGCCGGGCCCCGGTGCTCGCCGGGGCAGTGATAACACGAATAGCTATTGGGGCCGACATAGACCGGCAGGTACAGGGACTCGGCCGGATCGGACACCCGGAAGTCGATGGTGATGGCCGGGAACACCGACGCGACTCCCAGGGTGACGAAATAGCCGTCGAGGTCATAGGTCAGGCGGTGCATTCCCCGGCCGCCGGGGCGGAGCGCGCCGGCGTCGATGAGCCCGTCATCGTCGGTCATCCCCTGGCCCAGCGGCTCCCAGGTACCGTCCGCCAGGCCGTCCAGGCGAACTGGCACGCCGCCTGCGGCGGCGCCGCGCATGCAATCGTAGACATAAACCGTGATACTCACCGTGCTATATCAACTTCCGTTCCGGCGGCGGTAACCCGTCATTTCCCGTGCGGTAACTTCATCCCGGCACGCGGCGATCCTGACACGCTCCGGTATCGCTTCGGTATTCCGCCCGGCACGCCGACGACCGGCCCGGAGCCCGGCCATTCGCCCAGTCGGGCCACCCGGTTTCCCGTCCCCGCAGGCCCGGCGCCGGAACGCGATAGCGAACCGAAAGCGCGACGATGCGGGCCGAGAAGCGCCATGGCGTGAAGTGTGTCGTGGCTCCCCCGAGCCAGCCACAGGACCACCGCGGGCGCGGCATCGCACCTGCATTCCGACCGGAGGCCCAGCCATGATCGCCACGGACATGACCGCCAAGAAGACGACCCTCGCCTGGCCCGCCGTTGCCGCTCTCGTCGTGACCGCCCTGATCGCGGCCCTGATCCTGGCCGCCCTGGTCACTGCCCGCCCGGCCCAGGCCGCCCGCGCCGCCACCCAGCAGGCGCCCGCCGCCGGCTCGCCCAGCCCGGCCCCGTCCCCGTCCGGCCCGGTCGCCGACGGCACGCCCTGGGGCTAGCGCCGGGCCGCCGTGCCGCGGTGCTCGCCAGTTCCGTCGCCCGTCACGTCCTCCAGCCCGCGCAGGGCGCTAGCTACCTTCCCGGCCAGGCTGCCGTCGGAGTCCCTGGTGATGTCCAGGGCCTCGGTCCAGGCGGCTCGGGCGGCCCCGGCCCGGCCCGCCACGCGGTGCAGTTCCCCGGTCAGCAGGAGAACCCGGGCGTGCCACACGATCGCGCCGGCCCGGCGCAGCGCATCCGACGCGGCGGCCAGCGCGGTCAGCGCCGCCGAGTCCTGGCCCTGGGTTCCGTACAGCTCCCCGAGGGCGAGCAGGACCCGGCCCTCGACCATATGGTTGCCCAGCTCCCGGGCTAGCTCCAGGGCAGCGGACAGGCTGACCGTGGCCGCGTCCGGGCGGCCGATCCGGGTCAGTGTGGCGCCCACCCCGTACAGCCCGTAGACCTCCCCCGTCCGGTCCCCGGCGGACCGGGCCGACTCCAGCACGGCGCGGAACGCCTGGCCGGCCTGCTCCAGGTCGCCCCGCTCCAGGTACAGCTCGGCCAGCCGGTGCGTGACCTGGGCCTCGACCCGGCGCATGCTGAGCTGGCCGCACAGGTCCAGGGCCCGGCGCAGGATGCTCTCCGCCTCGTCATAGTCCTCTCGCTCCAGCAGGACCTGAGCCATCCCGCTGAGCGCGTGCGCCTCAGCGATCTGGTCCCCGACCTGCTGCAGGTCGCGCACGGCGCTGTGGTAGCGGGCCAGCGCCTGGCTGCCGCGGCCCTGGATGCGGTCGATGAAGCCCAGGTGCCGGGCGGCCAGGGCCCGGCCGTGCACGTCGCCGATGGTGTCGAACACCCGCCAGGCCCGGGTCAGGTCCTTCTGCGCGTCGGCCACGCGCTGCTCCACGTAGGCCAGTTCGCCCAGCGAGCACAGCACCGCCGCCTCGCCGCGCTCGTTGCCGGCCCGGCGCACGGCCTCCAGGGCCACCTCGTGGGTCAGCCGCCAGTCACCGAACTGCGAGTCCGTCTCGAACAGGCCGACCGCCATGGTGGCCAGGTCCCAGCACAGCTCATCCTGGCCGGCCTGGGCCGCCTTCCCGATCGCCGAGACCAGCGCCGGGTGCTCGGCGCGGAACCAGTGCAGCGGGTCACGCAGCAGGTCGGCGCTCACCGTCTCGGGCAGCGGCCAGTGCGGGGCGGTGCCGTGCAGCACGGCGAAGTCGCCGCCGTACAGCCGCCGGTGCGCCTCGGTGGCCAGCGACAGCCAGCAGCTCAGCAGCCGGCCCAGCGCGCCGGACCGTTCCTGCACGGGCTGGCTGGCGGCCAGGTGGCCGAGCGCGAAGGCCCGGACCAGCTCGTGCAGGTGGAACCGGGCCGAGCCGTCAGCGGCCCGGCGGACCTCGACCAGCAGGCCGGCCACGAGCTGGTCGAGCAGGCTGTCGGCCTGCCGGGTGTCGGCGTCGAGCAGCGGCGCGCAGACCCATGAGGCGAAGTCGGAGGTGCCGAGCAGGCCCAGCCGCAGGAACAGCACCCGGGCCTCGGGCAGCAGGCTCTCGTAGGACAGGGAGATGCTGGCCGCCACCCCGGTGTCGCCGATCTGCAGCTCGGCCAGCAGGTTCTTCTCGTCCTGCAGCCTGGCGGACCAGCTGCCGCGCGCTCCAGTGCGGATGCTCGTGCAGCTTGGCCGCGATGATCCGCAGGGCCAGCGGCAGGTAGCCGCACAGCTCGGCCAGGGCGGCCAGGTCGGCCTGCTCGGCGGGCGCCTGGGCGCGCTCCAGCACCTCGGCCAGCAGGGCGCCGGCCGTGTCCGGCGAGAACACGCCGACCTCGAACGCGCGGGCGCCGACCAGGCCGGGCAGCCGGCGCCGGCTGGTCACGATCACCGCGCAGTTGGGGCTGCCCGGCAGCAGCGGCAGGACCTGGGACAGCGACGCGGCGTCGTCGAGGACGACCAGGACCCGCCGCGGCGCCAGCATGCTCCGGTACAGCGCGGCCAGCTCGCCGAGCCCGACGGCAGCGCGGACGGGGCCACCCCGATCGCCCGCAGGCAGCGCTCCAGGGCCTGGTCGGGGCCGACCGGCTGGGCGTCCCCGGCCTGCAGCTGGATGAACAGCTGGCCGTCCGGGAACTGGCCGGCCAGCAGGTGAGCCACGTGCACGGCCAGCGCGGTCTTGCCGACCCCGCTCATCCCGGTCAGCAGGGCCACCGGCATGGTCCGGGCCGGCCCGTCGGGCACGCTGTCCGGGGCCAGCACCTGGCCCATGCGGGCCACCACGTCGCGCCGCCCGGCGAAGTCGGCGATGTCGGCGGGCAGCTGGCGGGGGATAACCGAGCGCGGCGGGCCGCCGGGCGGGGCGAGGTGCGCCCCTGGCCCGGTGCCGGCGCTGACGTCCAGGCTGGCCGCCCCGCGCAGCATGGCCTGCTCCAGCTGCCGCAGTTCCTGGCCGGGCTCCAGGCCCAGCTCGTCGATGAACACCTGGCGGGCCTCGCGGTAGGCGGCCACGGCATCGGCCCGCCGGCCCGCCCGGTACAGGGCCAGCATCTGGTGGGCGCGCAGCTTCTCCCGCAGCGGGTACTCAGCGACCAGCGCGCCCAGCTCGCCGGCGACGTCGGCGTGCCGGCCGAGCCGCAGCTCGAGCCCGATGCAGGCCTCCAGCGCGGTCAGCCGCTGCTCGTTCAGCCGGGTAGCGGCGATCTGGACCACCCGGCTCTCGATGCCCGAGGCGGCCGGACCGCGCCACAGGGCGAGCGCGTCGCGCAGGCTGCGGATGGCATCGGCCAGCCGGCCGTCCTCGGCCGCCGCCCGGCCCTCCTCGGACAGTGCCTCGAAGCGGGCCACGTCCACCGCTTCGTCGGGGATCTCGAGCTGGTAGCCAGGCGGCCGGGTGCGGAGGGCCGCGTGCTGGCCGTCCGCGCCGATCAGCTTGCGCACCGTCGACACGCAGATCTGCACCTGGCTCTTGGCCGTCTCGGGCGGCATGTCATCCCAGATCGCGTCGATGAGCCGGCTCATCGGCACCACGCGGTTGGCCTCCAGCACCAGCACCGCCAGCAATGCCTGCTGGCGGTGGGCGCGCAGGGCCAGCGGCACCCCGTCCCGCAGCACCTCCAGCGGGCCCAGGATGCGGAATTCCAGGACGCTCACGGCCCTGGGCGCAGATGGCGCGGCATGGTCATCGCCATCGTGGCCGGTAATCGGACGGCGGACCGGGCAGCTGCGCTCACCGATGATCTCCGCAGCCCCCGGCCGCTAACTGCCGCCACTACGTCCCGCCCTTGCCCGGGAAGCTCAGCACACGCAGGTATCGCACCAAGAAACCCGTATTGTCTGGATGAAACGAGTCTTTCACCAGCGTGCGCCCGTATACAACTAACAGATGTTGAGGACCAGCCAACGATCAAGCTAACCCCGGCCCGGCCGCCCGGCCGCGGGCTATCGTGACCCATATGCCCGCAGACTCGACGAGCATCCGGCCCGGCTCGTGAGCCAGGTCGCCGGAGTGGCCCAGGTTGTCGGCGTCGCGCTGCCGGCCGGTGACACGGCCGGTGCCGGGAACATCGTTGACGAGCTGATCCGCCAGGTCCGGGAGGCGGCCGAGGCCGGGGTGCCGGCCGCCTGGTTCTCCCAGCTGTTCGACATCGACGCCATCACCGTCGCGGCGCTGGCCGGGCGGGAGGTGCCGGGGATCGCGGTGGGCACGGCGGTGGTGCCGCTCTACCCGCGGCACCCGCTGCTGCTGGCCGCGGCTGCGCAGACGGCCCAGGCGGCGGCGGGCGGCCGGTTCACCCTCGGGGTCGGCCTCGGCGTCCAGGCGTTGCTCGAGCCGGCCTACGGCGAGGAGTACCGGCCCCCGGTCCGCTACCTGCGCGAGTGCCTGACCGTGCTGCGCCAGGCCCTCGGCGGCGGGCCGGTCGACTTCGAGGGCGACACGGTCGGCGCGCACCCGCCGCTGCCCACCGCGGTGGCCGGCGGCGGCGGCGTCCGCTGCTGGTGGCGGCCATGGGGCCGCAGGCCCTGCGAGCGGCGGGCCAGCTAGCCGACGGGATCGTGCCGTTCCTGGCCGGGCCGCGGGCGCTGGCCGAGCACATCGTGCCCGCCGTCCGGAAGGCGGCGCAGGAAGCCGGGCGCCCCGCGCCCCGGATCATCGCGGCGGTGCCCGCGGTGGTGACCGACGACCCGGACACGGTCCGCCAGGTAGCCGCCGTGCACCTGGGCTTCTACGGCGGGCTGGACTCCTACGCCCGGATCCTGGCCGCCGGCGGCGTCACCCACCCGGCCGACCTGGCCCTGATCGGGAACGAGGCCACCGTGGCGGCCGGGCCTCCGCGGCTACTTCGACGCGGGCGCCACCGAGGTCATCATCATCCAGGCCGGGATGCGGTCCGGCCGGGACCGGCTGCGCACCTGGCAGCTGGCGGGCCAGCTCAGCCGGATTCCATGATCGTGACCGATTACCCGTCTGCAGCACGGGAAAACGGTCACGATCATGAGCGCGGACCGGCTCAGTCAGATTTCGGGCGGGGCCGGGTGGCCGGGGAACGCGGTCGGGCTGGCGGTCGGCCGTCGCCCCGGCCTGGCTACCATCGCCTCTGGGCTTACCCGGAGTCGCGCCCTGCCCCGGGTGGCCGGGTTCAGGCGGTCTTGCTGTCCGGGCTGGCTGCGGAGTCGGGCTGAGGTCTAGCTCGATGCGCTGGCCGTGGACCGTGACGACGATGCCGGCGCCGTCGGCGCCCGTGGCCATCAGGTAGTCGTACAGGGTGGACAGCAGCATGTCGCCGCGGTGCTCCAGGCGGGACACGACGGCCTGGCCGACGCCGAGCTTGCGGGCGACCTCGGCCTGGGTCATCTGGGCGGCCTTGCGGATCATCGCGAGGTTCATCGCGTAGACCCGGTCCATCTCCTCGGCGTCAGCGTGCGCGGCGGCGACGTCGGCGGCGAGCTGCGGATCGGCCAGCAGCTGGTCCAGGCGCTCGTTCCCGCGGACGAAGCCAGGCTGGCCTGGCGTGGCGGGCGGGCGGTCAGTCATGGCTTCTCCTCATAGGCCGTCTCGCGTTTCCACTGGTCCACCAGCGGGTCGGCGCGAGCGGCCACGCCGTCGTAGAACACGTCCCCGAGCCGGGCCTTGTCGGCGGCGAATAAGTGCAACCACGACCGTGCCGGTGTCCGGGCGGGAACCAGCAGATCAGCCGGACCGCGGCCTGCGGGTGGTAGGCATGCGACACCCGCCACAGCGGATGCCGCCGCGACTGGCGCACCCACCGCAGCGTCGCCGTCTCGCTCTCCCGGCGCGGCGGCTCGGGCAGGTTCCGCAGCTGATCCAGGGCCCGGGCGACGAACACCAGCACCGTGCGCGCACGCTGCGTCGCCGGCGCGCGCATCCGCCTCGAGCCGGTCCAGCCACGTCCCGAACTCAACCGGCCAGTCGATGTCCACCATCAGACTATGGCATGCAAGTCATATGTCATGCAAGTCATACAGCTAGCCTTGGGCAGGGCCGCCATCCCTCCAGGGAGGTTTGGGCTAATCGTGACCGATTACCCGTCTGCAGCACGGAAAAACGGTCACGATCATGAACGCGGACCCGCTCAGATCAGGATTTCAGGCGGGGCCGGGTGGCCGAGGAACGCGGTCGGGCTGGCGGTCAGGCCGTAGGCCCCGGCCTGGAACACCGCGATCAGGTCCCCGGACCGGGCCCGGGGCAGGATCACCTTGTCGCCGAGCAGGTCCAGCGGCGTGCACAGGCAGCCGACCACGGTCACCGTCTCGGCCGGGTCCGGGCGCCGCGCGGCTGGCCACCGCGATCGGGTAGTTGCGCCGGATCACCTGGCCGAGTTTCCCGACGCGGCCAGCTGGTGGTGCAGGCCGCCGTCCACGACCAGGAACGTGGTCCCGCGCGACTCCTTGCGGTCCACCACCCGGGTCAGGTACACGCCCGGCCTCGCCGACCAGGTACCGGCCCAGCTCGATGACCACCCGCGCGGCGGGCAGCCGGGGCGCGACCGACGCTCTCCACCAGCTCGCCCAGGTCGCCGCCGACCGCGGCCAGGTCCAGGGGCCGGTCCCGGGCCGCGTAGGGGATGCCGAACCCGCCGCCCAGGTTCAGGTAGCGCACCGGTGCCGGGGCCGCCTCGGCCAGCCGGGCGATCAGGTCGACGGTGGCCCGCTGGGCCTGGCAGATGCTGCCGGCGTCCAGGTTCTGCGACCCGGCGAACACGTGGAAGCCCCGGAAGTCAAGGCCCGCGGCGGCCACGTCGGCCAGCACGGCAGGGACCTGCTCGGCGTCGATGCCGAACTGCTGAGGGCCGCCGCCCATCCGCATCCCAGAGCCGCGGACGGTGAAATCCGGGTTGACCCGGACGGCGGCGCGGGCCCGGATGCCGAGCCGGTAGCTGACGTCGCGCAGCCGGGTCAGTTCGATCACCGACTCCAGCTCGATCAGCACGCCGGCCGCCACTGCCTGCCTCAGCTCGGCGATGGTCTTGCCCGGCCCGGCGAAGCTGACCCGACCGGCCGGCATCGGGGTGTCCAGCGCATGCCTCAGCTCCCCCGCCGACGCCACGTCGAACGCCGTCGACCAGGCCGCTCAGATGCTGCAGCAGGGCCGGCATGGGGTTGGCCTTGACCGCGTAGCTCAGTTCGACCGCCGCGGGCAGTGCGGATCGCACGGCCGCCACCCGCTCGGTCACCAGCGCGCGGTCGTAGGCGAAGAACGGCGTCGCCCCCACCCGCTCGGCCACCAGGTCCGCCGGCATGCCGCCGACCAGCAGCACGCCATCCCGGCGGCCGAACCGCTGCTCCGGGTGCGCGGCGGGCTCGGCTGCCGTCAGCGGAGCTGGTCCCGTTGTCTGAGATGGCATGTCAGCTCGCCTCCGCGGCAAGGTCGGTCCGGTGCACGGCGACCAGCGGGACGGTGCTGGCCAGCGCGGCGACGTGGCCGGGCGGGGCGGCCACGTCGTAGAGGTAGATCACGGCGTCCGGCCATCCGGGCGGCGCGGCGCCGGCCGGACCGGCCTGGACGGTGGCGCCCTGGACGTCGACCTGGGCCGGCGGGACGGCCAGCCCCAGGCCGGTAACCTTCAGCGCGGCCTCCTTCCGGGTCCAGGCCCGCAGCAGCCAGCGGGGCCGCTCGCCCGCGGGCAGGCCGCCCAGGTGCTCGCGCTCGGCCGGGGTGAGCGCGGCCCGGGCCAGGCCGGCCAGCGGGGCCGGGCTGACCGCCTCGATGTCCGCGCCGATCCGCCCGGCCCCGGTCACCGCCAGCAGCACCCAGCGGTCGGTGTGCGCCACCGAGTAGTCGACGGCCGCGCCCCGCAGCCGGGGCCGCCCGTGCCGGGCGGCGGGCTGGCCGGGCACCTGGCAGTGCGGGCAGTCCCGGTCGATGATCACCTCAGCCGGGGCCTGGCCCGCGTACCGCGACCCGGCCAGGCGCTGCATGGCCCGCGAGGTGATGAAGGCATCGCGGGCCGGGCTGCCGGCCAGGCCGTCGGCCCGCTGCCGCTCGGCCGGGCTGAGCAGGCCGGCCCAGCCGGGGCGGGGCCGGGCCGGGGCCAGCCACAGGAGGCACTGGCCCGGCGGCGGGGGCGCCAGCCGGGCGCGGGCCGGGGCCGCCGGGCTGAGCAGGGCGGCCGGGCTGAGCTGGGCCGCCGGGCTCGACCGGAGTAGCCGGGCTGACCGAGGCCGCCGGGCTGACCTGGGCCGCCAGGCTGACCGGAGTCAGCCGGGCTGTACTGGGCGGGCCGGGCGGGCCGGAAGCTGGACGGCGGAGGCCATCAGAGGGCTCCGGTCAGGTCCAGGGCGGGCCGGTGCCCGTTCACCGCGGCGGCCGGCGGCTCCAGCCGGGCCAGGAGACAGGTAACGGCGGCGGCAAGCTGACGGTCCTCGCCCGGCTGGGGGCCCGGCGGGTTATCGACGGCCAGGTCCGGCTCGACGCCGTGGTTCTCCAGGCCGCCGGCCACCTGGCTCAGGTAGTAACGGAACTCCGGCTGGGTCGTGATCGTCCCGTCGACAAGCTGGTGCCGGGGCCAGGTAGCGATGACGCCGCCCCAGGTGCGCCGGCCGATCAGCGGGCCGAGCCCGAGGGTCCGGAACACATGGCTGAACAGCTCGCCGTCGGAGCCGGTGTGCTCGTTGATCAGCGCGGCCATCGGCCCGCTGGGCGACTCGGCCGGGTACGGGGCCACGCCGCTGTGCCGGCCGTGCTCGGTGCCGGCCCGGCGCCGGGCCAGCCGGTCCAGCAGCAGCGGCGACACGTTCCCGCCGCCGTTGTACCGGACGTCCACGATCAGGCCCTCGCGGTCCAGTTCGGCCAGGAAGCCGCGGATGAAGTCGGCGTACCCGGCCCGGGTCATGCTGGGCACGTGCAGGTAGCCGAGCCGGCCGCCGGACAGCGCGGCGACCGTGGCCCGGTTGCGCTCGGCCCAGTCCCGGTACCGGGCGCGGGCCTCGCTGCCGATGGCCCGGACGGTGACCTGGCGCGGCGCGGCGCCGTCCGGGGCCACGGTCAGCTCGACCTCCCGGCCGGCCTGCCCGACCAGCAGCTCGGCGGGCCCGGCCGGGCCGACCGCCTGGCCGTTGACGGCGGTCACCGCGTCACCCGGCCGGATGCCGGCGCCCAGCCGGCGGCACGGCGAGGTCGCCTCCGGATCCCACGGGTCGCCGTGCAGCAGGCGGGCGATCCGCCACCCGGGCGGGTCCTGCGCCGGCGCGGCCGGGGTGACGTCCCAGTCCGCGCCGAGGAAGCCCTGGGCGTGCCGGGGCGTCTCCCGGTACTCCCCGCCCCGCTCGTAGGCGTGCGAGGTGCCCAGCTCGCCGTGCAGTTCCCAGATCAGGTCGGACAGCTCGGCCCGGCTGGCCACCAGGTCAGCCAGCGGGGCGTAGCGCCGGTAGACCTCGTCCCAGCCGCGCCCCGGACAGCCCTTCGTCCCAGAAGCACTCCCGCTGCAGGCGCCACGCCTCGCGGAACATCTGCCGCCACTCGGCGGCGGGCTGCACCGTGGCCTGGATGCGGCTCAGGTCCACCCAGCCGGTGCGGGGACCCGGATCGAGGGGCCGGTCCGGGACATCGTCGGCGCCGTCGGCCGTCAGCACCCGCAGCCTGCTGCCGCAGCGCTGCAGCAGCACCGTGCCGGCCGCGCCGGCGGTGATCTCGTCGGCCGGGCTGAGGTAGTCCTCGGTCACCTGGCCGCCGGCCAGGCTGACCATGGTGACCGTGCCGTCGGGGGATGATCCCGGCTCGGCCGGGTCCGGCGCGGCGACCGGAACCGAGCGCAGCAGCACCTGGCCGGGCAGCGCGACGAGGGCGTCGTAGCGGCCCTCGGGCACCGGCAGGGCGGTCACCCGGCTCTCGATGCCGTCCAGGTCGATGTCCACCACGCCGGGAGGGGCGGCGGGCCGGGCCGGCGGGTCCTGCCCGGGGACCACCGGGCGGGGGTCGAACGGGGACGGGTCGGCGGCCCGGAGCGTGACCAGGTAGGGCCGGGTGCCGAAAGCGAACCCGACGCCAAACTGGACCTGGTCGTAGTCCGGGGTCAGCTCGCGGCGGCCGAGGAAGTACAGGTACCGGCCATCGGGGTCGAACGCCGGCCGGGTGTCGGCCAGCACCCGCCCGGTGACCGCGTGGGTGGTCCCGGCCGTCACGCTGGCGACCTTGATGATCGTGGTGCGCGGGGAGTCCGGGTAGGTGTAGGCCAGCCAGCGTCCGTCGGGTGACCAGGCCAGGTCCTCGATCCGCTCGAACGGGCTGGCGTCGACCAGCCGGGCCGGGGCGGCCGGGTCGCCGGGGTCGGCCGTCCACAGCTGCTGACGGCTGGTGGCGAACGCCACCAGGCCGCCGTCCGGGGCGGCGGCCAGCTCCACGATCCGGCCCCGGTCGCTCGCCGCCGGGGCGGTCTCGCCCAGGGTCGTTTCAGCCGGGCCGCCGGCCGCGTCGAGCAGGACCAGCCGCTCCTCGGGCTCCTGGCCGGCCGCTACCGCGGCCAGCCGCTGGCCATCGGCCAGCCAGGTCAGCAGCCGGTAGCGGGTGCCGTCGGCGCGGCCGTGGCGGCGGGCCGCGCCAGCCCAGTGGGCCATCGTGAAGGCCTGGCCCCGGCAGAGCGCGGCCAGGCGGGTGCCGTCCGGGCTGACCTCGGCGTGCTCCAGGTACTCGGCCGCGCTGGCCAGCCGGCGGCTGCGCTGCGCCCAGCCGGTGGCGAGGTCGACGTCCACCGGCCGGGGCTCGGCGTCAGGCCCGTCCAGCACGTACAGCCGGGCGCCGGCGTGGTAGGCCAGCGCGCTCCCGTCGGAGCACAGGCCGCGGGCGTAGTAGTCGCGATGGCCGCTGTGCCGGCGCAGGCCGGTGCCGTCCGGGCGGCACGAGTACACGTTGCCGGTGCCCTCGTGGTCGCTGATGAAGAAGACCCGGCCGGCGGCCCAGCACGGGCTGGCCAGGTTGCCTGGCAGCGCGATCAGCGGGCGCATCGGCCCGTCCTGCGCCGGGCCGGTCCACAGTTCGCCGGCCAGGCCGCCCCGGTAGCGCTTCCACCGGGCCGGGTCGGCGGTGTTGCGGCCGACCACGACCGCGCCGTCCGGCGCCCAGGCGATGGAGTCAGCCGCGCCCAGCGGCAGCGGCCGGGCCGGGCCGCCCGCCGCGGGCACCTCGAACAGCCGGAACCCGAACCCGGCGGGCTGCTCGGCGGCGCTGGCGTAGATGATGTCGCGGCCGCCCGGCCGCCAGCCCACTGGCACGCACTTCGCCGCCTGGAAGGTCAGCCGGCAGGGCCAGCCGCCGGCCGCGGGCATCACGTACACCTCGGCCGGGCCGTCGTCAGCGCCGAGGAACGCGATCTGCTCCCCGTCCGGGGACAGCCGGGGCCGGCTGGCCTCGGCCACGCCGGCGGTCAGCCGCCGGGCCGGGCCGCCCGCCGCCGGGACCGACCACAGGTCGTCGTCGCAGCAGAACACCACGGTGCCGGAGTGGATGGCCGGGAAGCGCAGGTAGCCGCGCCGGGCCGGGCTCGCGGTCATGACGCCACGACCCGTGCGGGCCGGGGTGCCGGCTGAGCCGACCGGATCCGCTCGGCCACCTCCCGGCGCCGGTCCTCGGCCTGCGCCTGGCGGGCCTGGTCGTCGGCCTCGGTGAACGTCCAGTAGCAGGCGGCCCGCCACTGGCCCACGGTGTAGGAGTCGCGGATGCAGGTGACCTGCTGGTGGGCGGCCAGCGACTCCGGCGAGTGCAGCATCCGGTTGTGGTCGAGGACCTGGTTGACGATGACCCGCATGTTCAGCTCCGAGCGCAGGTACTGGTGGGCGGCGGCGACGGCCAGCGCGCCCAGGCCGCCCCGGTAGCGGGGCAGCACGCCGAACGACAGCTCGCAGCACTGGCTGCGCCAGTCGATCGAGGTGATCCAGGCGAAGCCGACCACGTCGCCGCGCGGCCCGCAGATGGTGAAGATCCGCTTGGTGCGGTGCTGCTCCTCGATGGTGCGCCGCTGCCCGGCGACCAGCCCGTCGTCGGCCGTGCTGACCGCGAAGTCGGTGAGGTTGGCCTGGAAGTGCGGCTCGCGCAGCAGCTCGGTCCGGATGGGGATGTCGGCCTCGGTGAAGTGCCGCACGGTCATGATCGGCATGTGCCCGCCTTCGTTAGGTCCGCCGCCTTCGCGACGTAGACCAGCACGTCGTGGTACTCGCCGGCGCCGTAGCGGTGCTCGCGCAGCACGCCCGCCCGGCGGAAGCCGCAGCCCGCGAACGCGGCGCCAGGCCGGGCTGCCGTCCGGCACCAGGGCCAGG
Organism: uncultured Actinomycetota bacterium; assembly: GCA_963731085.1. GTDB lineage: Bacteria > Actinomycetota > Actinomycetes > Streptosporangiales > Streptosporangiaceae > DASUBV01. The sequence continues at coordinate 156,458 of CAVSUF010000006.1, read as the reverse complement.
TAGGAGGTCGACCGGTGATAGGTGCGCAGGAAGCCGAGCAGGGCGGCGACCGGCTCGGGCCGGCCGGACGTGCTGGCCACCAGCGCCTGGCGGGGCTGGCCGCGCCCGGTGCGCGAACCCGACCAGGGCGTCGCCGGCCTGGCCCACGGTGGCGCCCATCCGGGTCAGCTCGGCGGCCAGCAGCGCGCCGTTCTGGGTCACCGGGTCGGTACCGAGGAAGCCCCGGGCCGCCCCGGCCGCCCCCGCCCGCACCGCCCCGGCCAGGGCCTCCGCCGCCTCGGCCGGGCCGAGCATGCGCAGGGCCGTCAGGCCCGCATCGGTCCCGCCGGAATCAGTCATGCCGGAATCAGTCATGCCGGATCACCGCCCAGATCTCCCGCTCGACGGGCCGCCCGTCCAGCCAGAGGCCGTCCGGCACGGTTGCCTCGCGGCGGAAGCCGGCCGGCGCCAGCGCCGTGGCGGGCCTGGTCCCGGCCGCGGCCGGGGTCACCCAGCCGTACAGCCGGCGCAGGTTCAGGCTGCCGAACGCGTAGCTGACCGCGGCCCGCAGCAGCGGGCCGGCCTCGTCCTCCCGGCCCGGCAGCAGCCCGGTCTCCAGCCGCGCCCGGCGGTGGACCCAGTCCAGCCCGGCGAAGCGGGCGAAGCCGGCCTCCGGCGCGACGCACAACTCGTCGCCGGGGCCGCGCGGCGGGGCGACGGCAGTCAGGTCGGCCAGCCGGGGCCAGCCCGCCAGCGGCAGGCCGATCAGCTCGCCGTCCAGCCACGGGCCGGCCAGCAGGGCGGCGTCGCCGCTGCGGTAGCCGCGGAGCATCATGGCGCCGGCTCCCAGGTCCGGGCGAAGAAGACCCGGCCCCGGCGCTGCCCGTCGTGCACCGTGACCTCGGGCAGGGTGCCCTCGCCGGCCAGGCCCATGGCCTGCGCGGCGGCCAGGCCGCGGGTATCGAACTCGGGGAACCGGATGGCCAGCCGGATCACCTCGCGGCGCCACCGCGCGGCCCGGATCACCTCGGCGCCGGCGCTGGCCCACCAGGCCAGCGGGGCGGCGGCGCGCAGCCGCAGGTGCAGCAGGTAGTGGCAGACGTGCGGCGGGCCGGCCGCCTCCACCGCGAACAGGCCCGCCAGCCAGCCGTCCGCCAGCAGCAGCCGGGTGTCGTCGCCCAGCAGGTCCCAGATCTCCCACTCCGGCCGGGTGGCAGGCTGGTCGGTCCGGTAGTAGAAGTCCGGCTCGGTGAACAGGCCCAGGACCTGGCTGCGGTCGGCCTCGGCGGGCACCCGGCAGGACCAGCGCGGCAGGCTCAGGCCGACCGGGGCAGCGCTGGCTGAGGCAGCGGCGGCAGCGGCGGCAGCGGCGGCAGCTGAGGCAGCGGCGGCTGAGGGAGGGCGCAGGCCGGAGACAGCGGCGGCTGAGGCAGCGGCGGCTGAGGGAGGCGCGGCGCCCGGCAGCGCGGCGGCCGGGGCCGTCATGACCGCTCCCGGCGGGCGGGCGGGGCCGGGGCCAGGGTGAGGCGGAGCATGTTCGTCGTCCCGTCCATGAACTCGAAGGCGTGCACGTCGCGGCACCACTTCTCCAGCAGCGGGTGGTCGGTCAGGGCGCCGGCGCCGAGCGCCGCCTCGGCCCAGCGGGTGACCTCGACGGCCAGGCTGGCGGCGTGCAGCTTGGCCAGCGAGGGCGGCTGCCGGTCGTCGGGGTCGCGGTCGACCGCGCGGGCGCAGTCATGCAGCAGTTCCCGGGCGGCGGCCAGCCGGGCCGACATCGGCTCGTGGCCGGGCCAGCCGGGCCGCTGCTCGCGGACGCAGTCCCTGATGGCCAGTGCGGTGCCGACCGCCTGGGCCGCGATCTGGGTGCGGATCACGTTGAAGGCCCGGATGGCGCCCCACATGCCGCGCCGCGAGGCGGGCAGGTGGGCGGCCAGGATCGCGCCGGGCTCGACGGCCGCGTCGGCGAAGCTCAGCTCGCCGAAGCAGGCTCCGCGCAGCCCGATCATGTCGAGGTGGCCGCTGGCCACCCCGGCGGCGGGCTGCCGGACCAGGACAGCGCGGATGGACAGCGGCGTGGGGCCGGTGCGGGCCAGACCACGCCGATCGCGCCCCGGCCCGCCTGGGCCACGTATCGTTTGCCGCCGTTCAGCCGGAAGCCGCCGGCGGGGCCGGGCTCCAGCCGGGTTCGCATGGCGGTCGCGTCGCTGCCGGCCTGCGGCTCGGTCATGCCGAAGAAGCTCCACGTGCGGCGCTCGGCCATGGCCGCGTAGAACAGGTCCCGCTGCGCCGGGGTGCCGAGCGCGTCGACGGTCAGGCCGGCCAGCGACGGCGCCGGGCAGGCGTTGAGCACCCCCGCGTCACCCCTGGCCAGCTCGATGTTGGCCGCCACGCGGGCTAGGCAGGTCCGGGTGAACTGGCCCGCGCCGGGCGGCACCGGATAGGGCCGGTACGGCTCGGGCGTGCCGATGACCCGCAGCAGCTCCAGCGCGGGCGAGCCGTGCACCAGGGCGGCGTCGCGCGGGTCGGCGTCCACGGCCAGGGCCAGGCCGCGCAGTTCGCCGGCCAGCTGGCGGCTGAGGTCCAGCAGCGGGACCAGGCTGCCGTCAGCGGCGAACGGGCGCGGGAGGACGGTGTACGGGCCGGCGGTGCGCGGGCCGGCGGTGCGGGAATCGGCAGGCTGGGAATCGGCGGTGCCGGGAATCGGCGGTGCGCGGGCCGGCCGTGCGCGGGCCGGCCGTGCGGGAATCGGCTGCGTAGGAATCGGCTGCGTGGGAATCCGCGGTATCAGAATCGGCGGTGTGCGAATCGGCCGGGGCCGGCGGCGCAGTGGTCATGCTGCCCGCTCCCGGGCCACCCAGCAGCTCGCCACCAGGCGCGACACCCAGGCCCGCCGGCCGGGGCGGGGCCCGGTCCCGGTGGCGTAGCCGCTGGCGCCCAGCAGCCGGGCCAGTTCCCAGTCGGTGGCGGTGAGCTGGTCGTGCAGGCCGGCCAGCGCCGGGCCGGCCGGGCGGGCCGCTCGCAGGCCGCAGCGGGCGGCCTCGATGGCGACCCTGGCGTCGGCCAGCGTCCCCTGCACGAGTTGCTTGCGGATGACCGGCTCGCCGCCGGCCTGGCGGCCGGACAGGTGCTCGATGACCCGGTCCAGCAGCGCGCGGGTCACCCCGAGCCGGGCCGCGCCCAGGCGCGCGCCCAGGGCGGCCAGCTCCCCGTCCGGCGGACGGCGGCGGCCCGGCGGGCGGACCAGGCTGATGCCCTCCGCGGCCGCCAGGTCATGGCGGACCGCCGGCATCCCGGCCGGTACCAGGGCGGCGGGCAGCGCGGCCACCTGGCCGGGCGCGGCGCCGGCGTCCAGGCCGCCCAGGGCCAGCGCCAGCCCGGCGGCCAGGCCGCTGCCGTAGCCGACCTGCTCGCATTCGCCGATCGCGTCCCGCATGGCATTCTCCGTTCCGGCCGCGGCGCCGTTTATTACGTCAGGCATTTTCGGTCGAAAGACGGTAGGGCGGTATGGCGGAGCGCCGTCGCCGGCGCTATGCCGCCATACCGCCGAACACGTCTTACGCGTCCTTCAGCGCCTCCTTGGAAGCGTCCTTCAGGGCATCCTTGAGGGCGTCCTTCAGAGCGTCCTTCAGGGCGTCCTTGAGAACCTCCTTAGCCATGCGTATTCACCTCCGTCTCGGATCTGAAAGGGACTTCCCTTAGCTGGCCCCGGCATCAGGGCGTGACACGAGAGTCGCGCATTTCAAATGGTCTCGTCAAGGCTTCCGTAACGGCATTCCCGGCATTGCGGTGTCAGCTTCCTGCCAGCCGGAAAGTGCCACCGCGAGCCCCTTACGAAAGCGGCCCGGGCGTGGTGATTATCGGGCGTACGCCGACGAGTGGACGGAGGGTCAGGATGCCTGCGGCGAAGATCGCCGGCCTGGGCCGGGGGCAGCATCACCACCTGCTGCGCTACCACCAGGTGCCCGCCCCGGACCGGCACGAGGCTCACATCACGGCCAACTACCCGCTGCCCGCCGGCTGCGCCCCTGGGCACGTCCGGGCCGCGCTGAACTACCTGGTCCGGCGGCACGAGGTGCTGCGGACCGTGTACGACGCCGGCGCCCGGCCGTGGCCGGTCCAGCGGATCGAGCCGGCCGCGCCGCTGCCGGTGCCCGAGGTGACCACCGAGGACGACGGCACCCCGGCCCGGCGCAGGTCCTGCGGGACCTGGCCCAGCGCCCGTTCGACCTCGGCCGGGACTGGCCGCTGCGGGCCTGCATGGTGACCACCGGCGGCCGGCTGCGACGGCTGCACCTGGTCTTCAATCACCTGTCGTTCGACGATGTCAGCCTGGACGTGCTGAGCCGCGAACTGGACGCGCTGCTGGCGGCCCGGGTAGCGGGCGTGCCGGTGACCCTGCCGCCGGTGCTGGACCAGCCCGCCGACCTGGCCCGGTACGAGGCAGCCCAGCCCGCTGGCGCGGTGGAGGCGGCGCTGGAGCCGTGGCGGGCCGAGATCGCGCGACTGCCCGCCGACGTCTACGCGCGGCGGCGGCGCCGGTCACCCGTGCCGGATGGCCCCGGGCCTGACCGTATGGCGCCGCCGACGACGCGGTGGCGCACAGCGCGTCGCTGACCGTGCCGTCGCTGCTGGCCGACGCCCGGGCGGTGGCCGCCCGGTGCCGGGCCTGGCCGTCCGCGGTGCACCTGGCCGCCTACGCGGTGACGATGGCGGCCTACACCGCCGAGCCGCTGATCGCCTGCCGCCTGTACACCAGCCAGCGCGAGGCGAGCGGCTTCGATTCGGTCCTGACCTGCATGTCCTACCCGACGCTGGCGGGCCTGGACCTGGCCGATGACCCGCCGCTCAGCGAGGTGGTGCGGCGGGCCGCCGAGCGGGTCCGGTGGTCGATGACGCACGCCCACGTGCCGCACGACCGGGTCGTCGAGCTGATCTCGGCGGAGGCGTCGCGGCGGGGCCAGCCCCTGCGGGTCGCCTCCGAGGTGAACTTCCTGGACAACGCGCCCCGGTCCTGCCGGGCCAGCCGGGAGCGGCTGACCTGGAACGCCACCCCGCGCGAGTGGGCCAGGGCGGGGTCGGACCTGTACTTCCGGATCTACGAGTGGTGCGACGGCATCACCCTGGCCCTGCAGGCCACCAGCGAGGTCATGGACCGGGACGCGGTCGAGCGGTTCCTGCGCGGGTACGCGGGCCTGCTCGCCGCGCACCGCGACCCCGGCGCGGACCTGCGGGTCAGCGAGGCAGCCGGGCTGGCGGGCTTCCCGCCCGCCCCGGACCGGCCGCTGCTGCGCATTGGCCGGGACGCGGTCGACCCGGAGCAGGTCGCGCTGGCCCTGGGCGCCCATCCTGCGGTCCGCTCGGCCCGGCTGGAGCGCGGCCCGCGCGGCCTGGTCGCCCGCGTCCTGGCCGACCGCCCGGTGACCCCGGCTGACCTGCGCGGGCACGCGCTGGGCGCGGTAGCGGACTACCCCGCCGCCCGGTGCCCGGACTGGTTCGAGATCACCGGCCCCGGCTCGCTGGCCGACGCGGGCGACGGGCAGCCGGCGCCGCCGTGGCCGCCGCGCACCGCCGCGGAGCGGGCGCTGGCCCGGGCCGTGGCCGAGGTGAACGGCCTGGCCGCGGTCGACCTGGCCGGCAGCTACGGCCAGGCGGGCGGCCGCGCGCTGCGCCTGCCCGCGGTGCTGGCCGCCCTGGAAGGCCAGGGCTGGGCCGGCGCGCAGCTGCGGGACCTGGCCGGGCCGCGGCCGCTCGGGACGATCGCCGGCCGGCTGACGCCGGCCTGGCGGCGTGACGGAGATTGCGAGGAGAGCATGTCCTATCTCGAGCGAGCGCCCCACATCGAGCGCGTCACGGCATTCGTCCCGGCGGACACCGTGTCGGTCCGGGACCTGGGCGGGGCGCTGGACCTGAGCCCGCGCCAGGTGCGGCTGTTCACCCGGTTCCTCGGCCTGGACCAGATCGCGGTGGCCGGGGACCTGGAACTGGCCGACATGCTGACCGAGGCCGGCGAGGCGGCGCTGCGGGACACCGACCGGGACGAGGTCGGCCACCTGATCCACGCCCACACCATGCAGCACGTCGCCGTGAGCCGCCCGCACCTGCTGGAGGAGGTCCGGCAGCGCCTCGGGCTGCGCCGGGCCTCGGCGTTCAGCATGTCGCACATGAACTGCGTGGTCGGCCTCTACGCGCTGCGGGTGGCCGGGGCGCTGCTGGCCGGGGCTCCGGCCGGCGCGAAGGTACTGGTCCTGACCGGCGACAAGGTGCTGGCCCACCGGGCCCGGCTGATCCCGGAGACCACGATCCAGGGCGACGCCGCGGCGGCCTGCCTGGTCAGCGCCGGGCCGCGCGGCGACCGGATCCTGGGCGGCGCGCTGCACGTCCAGGGCCGCTTCTACCAGTGCCTGGACTGCCCGGAGGACCTGCAGAAGGAATACCGGCAGATCTATCCCGGCAGCCTGGCCGGGGCCATCCGGGCGGCCCTGGAAAACGCCCGCTGCCAGCCGGCGGATATCGCGCTGGTCCTGCCTCACAACGTCAACACGCTGTCCTGGACCCAGATCTGCAAGAGCGCCGGGATTCCCGGCGACCGGGTCTACCTGGAAAACGTGCCGAGAACCGGCCACTGCTACAGCTCCGATCCCTTCATCAACCTGGCCGCGGCACGAGCCGGCGGCCAGGTCAAACCCGGGGACCGCGTGGTGCTGGCCACCGCTGGCCTCGGCGCGGCATTCGCCGCGACCGTGGCGGAGATCGGAGAAGGGAGCGAGTGATGGATTTCCTGGAACGGCTGAAGAATGACCTGACCGGCGACCCCGGTGCCCGGTTCGTCTTCATCAACAACTTCGAGGTCGAGCGCAGCTGGGCGGCCGGAGAGCCGAAGCTGCCGGGAGCCGGCATCGCGTTCGCCGGGGCCACGGTCAACCGCATGGAGGAGATGGGCGCCCTGCTGGCCGGGCCGGGCGACGTGGTCGTGCTCAAGGCGGCCATGGACCCCGAGTTCGCCGGCTACCTGGACGGCCTGGGCGCGGCAGCGGGCCAGGCCCTGGCCGCCGAGTGCAGCGAGCCGGACCGGATGGTCACCGAGGACGCGCTGGCCTCACCGGGGCTGCTCGGCCAGCTTCGCGGGCTGGCTGACTCCCGCACCTACCTGATGCCGCTGGGCGTGTCCGCGGCCGAGGAGGACCTGGCCAAGGAGACCGGGCTGCCGCTGGCCGCGGTGTCCGCGCCGACCTGCAAGGCGGTTAACGGCAAGATCTTCAGCCGCCGGCTGGTGGACGCGACCGGGCTGACCGCCGTGCCGGGCCGGATCTGCGAGACCGTGGGCGACCTGCGCGGGCCCTGGCCGATCAGCTGGCGGCGGGCGGCCGGGTCGTGGTGAAGGAGTCGCTGGGCGTGTCCGGCCGGGGCATGGTCCTGATCGAGAACGAGCGGGCCGCCGCCCGGCTACTGCGACTGATCGAGCGGCGCGGCCCGGACGCCCCGGCCAGCCTGGTGGTCGAGTCGTGGATCGAGCACGCTCAGGACCTCAACTACCAGTTCGTCATCTCCCGGTCGGGCCAGGTCCGGTTCGAGACCGTCAAGGCCGCCGTGCTGCGCGGCGGCGTCCACCAGGGGCACCGCTTCCCGGTCGGCCTGAGCCCCGCCGTGCTGGCCGGGCTGGACGAGGCCAGCCGGGTCATCGGGGCGGCGCTGTACGACGAGGGCTACTTCGGCATGGTCGGCGTGGACGCCATGGTCGGGCCGGACGGCCGGCTGTACCCGTGCCTGGAGATCAACGCCCGGTTCAACATGTCCACCTACCAGAGCCGGATCTCCGAGCGGTTCATCCCCGACGGCGCGCACGCCATCGCGGCCACCATCGGGCTGCGACTGCAACGCCCGCACGCCTTCCGCGAGGTGGCAGGCGCGCTCGGCGACCTGCTGTTCGACGGCTCCGGGCAGCCGGGCGTGCTGGTCAACAACTTCGCCACGCTCAACGCGGCGGCCGCCGACCGGGGCTTCCACGGGCGGCTGTACGTCATCTGCATCGCCGGGTCGGCCGACGCCGCCCTGGCCATGCGCGAGGAAGCCGAGGGCCGCCTGCGGCAGATGGCGGGTGAGCCGGGCATGAGGATCCAGGGCATCGAGTACGCCGACCTGGCCCGCCAGTACGGCACCCCGCTGTACGTCTACGACGGCGACGTGCTGACCGGGACGCTGACCCGGCTGCGGGCCGCGCTGCACCCGGCGCTGGAAGTCTTCTACTCGCTGAAGGCCAACCCCAACCTGAGCGTGTTCGCGGCACTGCGCCAGGCCGGCGCCCGGGCCGAGGTCTCGTCCCTCGTGGAACTGCGCACCGCGATCATGGCCGGGGCGCCTCCGGAGCACATCATCTTCCTCGGTCCCGGCAAGAGCGAGCGGGAACTGGCCGCCTGCCTGGACGCCGGCGTGCACGCCATCGTGGCCGAGTCGTTCGAGGAGCTGGCGCTGCTGGACCGGCTGGCGTCCGGCCGGGCGGCCCGGCCCCGGGTCCTGGTCCGGATCAACCCGGCCACCGCGATCAGCGGCTCCCGGCTGACCATGGGCGGCAAGCCGCGCCAGTTCGGCATCGACGAGGCGCAGGTGCTGGCGGCCCGTGACCTGGCCCGCCGGTACCCGGCCCTGGACATCGACGGCATCCACGTCTACATGGGCACCCGGATCCTGGACGCCACGGTGATCGGCCGGAACGTCGCCTACATCCTGGACCTGGCCGAGCGGGTGGCGCAGGCCACCGGCATCGCGCTGGGAACGGTGGACATCGGCGGCGGGCTGGGCGTGGCCTACTTCGACGGCGAGCAGGACCTGGACACCGGCGCCCTGGCCACGGAGATCAACCCGCAGCTGGACAAGTTCGCCGGCGCCCACCCCGGCACCCGCCTGATCATGGAGTCCGGCCGCTACCTGGCCGCCCCGGCAGGCGTCTACGTGATCGGCGTCCGCTACGTCAAGGAGTCCATGGGCGAGCGGTTCGCGGTCGCCGACGGCGGCACCCATCACCACATGGCCGCGGTCGGCATCGGCTCGTTCGTCAAGCGGAACTTCCCGGCCGTGCTGCTCAGCCCCCCGGGTGCGGATCACCGTGGCGACGAGCCCGCCGGGCTGCAGTCCTGGACCGTGACCGGGCCGCTGTGCACGCCCAACGACACGCTGCTCAAGCAGGTCGCGCTGCCGCCGCTGGCGGCCGGCGACGTGCTCGGGGTGCTGCGCTCGGGCGCCTACGGCCTGTCGGCCTCGCCCGGCCTGTTCCTCAGCCACGGGTTCCCGGCCGAGGTGCTGGTCAGCGGCGGCCAGGCCGTCCTGGTGCGCCGCCGCGACGAGCCCGAGGACCTGCTCCGCCCGCAGTACCTGCACCACATCGCACCCGTGCCCGCCGACTGATCCTGTCCCCGCCTAGCCCTGGAAGTGAGTCCCGATGAACCGCACCGAGATCGTCTCCCACCTGCAGGCCGCGCTGTCGGCCGTGCTCGGCCGGGAGGTCACCGACCTGCGTCCCGACCTGCGCCTGTTCGAGGACCTTGACCTGGACTCGACCAGCGTCATCGACCTGCTGATGAGCCTGGAGGACACCATCGGCCTGGAGATCGACCCGGACGAGCTGGGGCCGGAGGTCTTCGAGACGGTGGCCAGCCTGACCGACTACATCGAGGCCGGCTTCAGCAAGACCGTGACGGTCTGAGGAGCGCACCGTGAGCACCGTGATGGAAGAGTGCGAGCAGGCCGCGCGGGCCGACGGCCTGGCCGCCGGGCTGGCCGCCGCCCTGGCCGGGACCGCGGTCACCGCGACCGCGCCGGGCCGGTACGCCGCGGTCGCGGCCCGCGCCGCGCCGGACGGCGTGCCGCTGCGGCGGCACAGCCTGGCCGACCGGGAGGACGTTGTCTTCGCCGAGTGCCCCGGCGGCCGGCCGGCCGCCGCCGAGGACCTGGCCGAGATCGCCCGGCGCCTGGCCGCCGTTCGGCTCGGGCTGACCCGGCGGCTGCTGGACGAGGCCGTGGAGCACCTGTCCGGCCGGATGGCCGGGGAGGAGCCGCTGGCCCGCAAGCAGCTCGTCGTCGGCACGTTCGCCGACGTGATGGCGGAGCTCGAGATGCTCCGGCTGTATGCCCGCGACCAGCATGAGCCCGGCCCGCTGGGCGACCTGCACGGCCAGCTGGACGAGCTGGGCTGGCAGGTCACCAAGCTGTTCGGCGCGGCGGGCTACATCGCGGACCACCCGGCCCGGGCGCTGTACGTGGCGGCGCTGGCCGCCGGCACGTGGGTGGACCGGCGGGAGGCCCGGCCATGACCGGCCCCGTGCTGGCTGACACCGGGGTGACCAGCCCCGTGGTGACCGGCCCCGTGGTGACCAGCCCCGTGATGACCAGGACTGCCGTGGCGGGCACCGCCAGGATCGGCACCGACGAGCGGCTGCGCCGGGCGCGGGACGCCGGGCGGGCGGCGGGCGAGGACCTGCGCAGCCGGGCGCTGGCCATCGACGCCCGCCCGGACGCGATGGACGCCCACCTCAGCTCGCCCGCGTTCACCATGATCCGGCAGGCCGGGATGCCGGCCGCGTACCGGCCGGACGGTCACGTCGACCCCGGCCTGGCGGGCGAGTCCTGCCTGGAGCACATGGTGAGCCTGGTCGAGATGGCTCGCGGCGACGCCGGCGCCCTGCTGGCCTGCCCCGGGCCGGCGCTGGCCGGGGTGTTCGTGGAACTGCTCGGCGACACCGCCCAGCGGGACCTGTTCTTCACCCGCATGCACGGCGGCCGGACCTGGTCGTTCTTCGCGATGACCGAGCCGGGCCACGGCACCGACGCGACCGCCATGGAAACCCGCCTGGACCGCGACGGCGCCGGCGGGTGGCGGCTGACCGGGGCCAAGCGCTACATCGGCAACGGCGCCATCGGGGCCATCGGCGTGGTATTCGGGCGGACCGGCCCCTCGCCGCTGTCCATCCGGGCCGCCCTGGTCGAGCTGCCCGCCCCCGGCTGGCAGGCCCGCCCCCTGGACACCGTCGGCCTGCGCGGCGCGCACCTCAGCGAGCTGGCCTTCGACGGCCTGCCGGTCGCACCGGGCATGCTGCTCGGCGCGCACCTGCCGGTCACCCGGCGGGGCATCTGGGGGGCCATCACGACCTTCAACAACATGCGCATCCAGATCGCGGCCCTGGCCGTCGGCACCACGCTGGCCATGGCCGAGTACGTCACCGCGCACTACCCGGCCGCGCCCGGCGCGGACCTGGTCCGGGCGCGGGCCGCCTCGGCCAGGGAGCTGGTCTATGCCGCCGCGGCCCGGATCGACCAGACCCCCGAGCGGGGCTACCTGTCCAGCGCGGCCAAGCTCGGCGCGACCCGGATGGCGGTCGAGGTGGCCCGCTGGGCGACCGCCGTCATGGGCCCGGCCGGGCTCCTGGAGCACCCGCTGCTGGAGAAGTGGACCCGCGACGTATGCGGGTTCGAGTTCATGGACGGCACCAGCAACATCCAGCGAATGAACGTGGCCCGCGGCTACCAGGCAGGCGATTGCGATGGCTGAGACATCCCGAACTGAGTCCTGCGGAACAGGGCCGCCGGGCCTCGCCGGCGCCATGCGGATCGGCGTGGACCTGCTGTCCGTGTCCCGCTTCCACAAGATCGCCGAGCACGGCCGGTACCGGACCCTGGTCTTCACCGGCGCCGAGCTGGAGCAGGCCGGGCAGGCCGGGCCGGAGCGATGCGCCGAGCTGCTGGCCGGCCGGTTCTGCGTCAAGGAGGCGGTCTGCAAGCTGCTCGGCCGCGGCTTCGGCCAGGGCCTGCGCTGGCGCGACATCGAGGTGACCAGCGATGACTGGGGCGGGCCGGTGGTGACGCTGCGCGGCGGCGCGCGCCAGCTGGCGGCCAGCGCCGGGCTGACCGACATCGTGGTCAGCCTCACCCACCAGGTGGATCTCGTCGTGGCGGTGGCGGCGGCCGTGCAGGCCGGCGGCCAGCGCCGCACCACTGGCGAAGGGAACAGCGTGAACCTGCTCACTGACCCGGACCGGCTGGCGGTGGCCGACGGGGCCCTGCACGGCTGGTTCCTGCGCGGCGCGCGCCGCGATCCCGGCGCGGTGGCACTGCGGATCGGCCCGCGCCAGTTCACCTACCGGCAGCTGCACGAGCGCGCCCTCGGCCTGGCCGGGGCGCTGCTGGACGGCGGCAGCCGGGCACCGCGCCGGGTCGGCCTGCTGGCCGCCCGCAGCGAGCAGGCCTACGCCGGGATCCTGGCGGCCGGCTACGCGGGCGCCGCGGTCGTCCCGCTCAACCCGGACTTCCCGGCCGAGCGGACCCGGCGGATGGTGTCCGCGGCCGGCCTGGACGCCCTGCTGGTCGACGAGGACGGCCAGCGCCTGCTGCCGGAACTGGCCGACGAGCTGGGCAGCGCGCCGGTGATCTCCGAGCCTGGCCGCCGACCCGCTGGCCCGGCCCGCCACCCCCGGCCCGAGGAGATCGCCTACATCCTGTTCACCTCCGGCTCGACCGGCCGGCCCAAGGGCGTGCCGGTCCGGCACGGCAACGTCGACGCCTACCTGCGGTACGTGCACGACCGGTACGCGTTCACCCCCGACGACGTGTTCTCCCAGACCTTCGACCTGACCTTCGACCTGGCCATGTTCGACATGTTCGCGGCCTGGGGCAGCGGCGGGACGCTGGTCAGCGTGCCGCCCTCGGCCATGATCTCGGTGCCGGACTTCGTGGCCCGGCACGGCATCACCGTCTGGTTCTCCTCGCCCAGCGTGATCTCGCTGGTGCGGCGGCGCGGGCTGCCGCCGGGCGCACTGCCCAGCCTGCGCTACAGCCTGTTCTGCGGCGAGCCGCTGCTGCGGCAGGACGCCGCCGACTGGCAGGCCGCGGCGGGCAACTCGCGGCTGGAGAACCTGTACGGACCGACCGAGCTGACCATCTCGTGCAGCGTGCACCGCTGGGACCCGGCGACCTCGCCCGGCCGGTGCGTCAACGACGTCGTCCCCATCGGCACGATGCACCCGGGGTCGCGCTACGTCCTGCTCGGCGATGACGACCGTCCCGGCGACGGCCCCGGCGAGCTGTGCGTGACCGGCCCGCAGATGTTCCCCGGCTACCTGGACCCGGCCGATGACGCGGGCCGGTTCCTCGACCACGGCGGCGAGCGCTGGTACCGCACCGGCGACCTGGCCCGCCGCCTGCCCGGCGGGGAGCTGGCTCACCTGGGCCGCCGGGATCACCAGGTGAAGATCAGCGGCGTTCGGGTCGAGCTGGCCGAGGTCGAGTGGGGCCTGCGCCGCTGCGCCGGGGTGACCGGCGCCGTCGCGGTCGCCCTGGACGGCGAGCTGTTCGCCTTCTACACCGGCGAGCGCCGCCCGGACGCCGCCCTGATCGAGGAACTGGGCGGGTTCTTCCCCCGCTACCTGATCCCGCTGCGCTACCAGCACCTGGACGAGTTCCCGCTGAACGCCAACCGCAAGATCGACCGCCCCGCGCTGGCCGCGCGCCGAGCCGGGCGCGACGGCCCCGTGGTATCCGACGCCGTGGTATCCGACGCCGTGCCGCCCGCCCCCGAGCCACCCGACACCGTGACACCCGCTAGCCCCGCGGCTAGCCGTTACTCCGTAAGGAAGTGAACTCCGATGGACCGCACCGAGATCGTCAATCACCTGCAGATATCCCTGTCCGCGGTGCTGAACCGCGAGGTGACCGCCCTGACCCCGGAGTCCCGCCTGTTCGAGGACCTGGCCATGGACTCGACCAGCGTGATCGAGCTGCTGATGAGCCTGGAAGACACGATGGGCCTGGAAATCGACCCCGACGAGCTGGGGCCGGAGGTGTTCCGGACGGTCGGCAGCCTGACCGGCTACATCGAGGCCCAGTTCGCCAGGGCCATGGCGATCTGATGCTAGGGCAGGCGCTGGCTCCCCCGCTCCGGGGCGGGCGCCCGGCTACCGCGACCGGCGTGCAGCTCTCCCGGGTCGTGCACCGGGTGTTCCCGGAGCGGACCCAGCCGGTGTACGACATGGATATCCGGCTGGCCAGGGCGCTGATCGAGCAGTTCGGGTGCGGCGGCGACGCGGACGCCTACCTGGCCGCCACCGGCAACAGCTTCATCGCGATGAGCGAGGCGCTGCTGGCCGGGCTGCCCGGCGGGCTGCCCGACCTGGACGCGGTGCTGCTGGCCTACCACGCGCCGGACCTGTACAAGTCCGACGTGGCCGGCTGCTACCTGGCCGGGCGGCTGCCCGGCGCCCCGGTGCCGTGCGCGCTGTCCGCGCCCGGCCCGGGCGCGCCGTTCCTGGCCCTGCGGGTGGCGGACGGCATGTGCCGGCTGGGCCAGCTGGACCAGGGCGCCCTGTTCGGCTTCGACCAGAACGCGGTGGTGTGGGAGGCCGAGCACCCGTCCCACAGCCGGCCCGACGCGGCCGTGCTGATCCAGCTGGGAGCCCGCGGCGAGGTCGCGGTGGCCGAGCTGGACGAGGCCGCGGCGGGCGGCCCGGGTGACCCGAGCCCGGCCCGGGTGCTGGCGCAGGTGATGGACCGTCACCCCGCCGCCCTGGTCGTGGCGGGCGCCGGGCTGGCTGCCGAGCTAGACGGCGCCGGCGAACCGGGCGGGCTGGACTACGGGGACCGTGTCGAGACGGTGCCGGGACTGTGGAGCACCGGGGTGTGGGCGGCCTGGCCCGCCGCTGGCCGCTGCGGCAGCCGGTGCTGCTGGCCGACTACGAGCCCGTCGGCGCCCGGCTGCACACCGCCCTGCTGGTGCCCGCGAGCTGGCCGTGAGCATCAGCACCGGGCCGGGACTATCCCGGGTGGCGGTCGCCCTGCCCAGCCGGGTAGAGCCGGTGGCCGACGTCCTGGTCCGGTCGGGCGCCACCGCGATGGAGCGCCGGATGTTCGCCAAGATCCACGGGCTGCGCGACACCCATGTGCTCAGCGGCGCCGAGCACATGGAGGACCTGCTGGTGGCGGCGGGCCGGGCGGCCCTGAGCGGCGGGCCGGCCGGGCTGGTGCTGTACGGGCACTCCCTGCTCACCGCCGAGCTGGACCTGGGCGGCGCGTTCCGCGACCGGCTGCTGGACCGGCTCGGCCTGGCCGGGGCCGGCTTCTTCGGCATCTCTTACGTCAACTGCACCTCGGTGCTGCGCGCGGTGGAGCTGGCCCGGCGGTACCTGCACCGCCCCGGAGCCGCCGCGGACGACCGGGTCCTGGTGCTCGGCGGCGAGCAGGGCAGCGCGTCCGACCGGGGCCGCTACATCGAGAACACCACGGTAGCCGGGGACGCGGTGGCCGCCGTCGTGCTGCACCGCGCGGCCGTCACGGCCGGCGTGCGCTACCGCTACCTGGGCGGCGCGGCCCGCCGGGATCTCCGGTTCCACCAGAACCTGAGGCTGACGCCGAAGGAGTTCGCGCTGTTCGGCCGGGCCTGCGCGGCCGAGGCGGTGGAGGTCGTCCGCCTCGGTGCCCGCTCGGCCGGGCTGACCGCGGACCAGCTCGACTGGATCATGCCGCACCTGTCCAACCGGATGTTCTGGCGGGCCTTCGCCAGCGAGTCCGGCATCCCGTCCGCGCGGATCTGCCTGGACCTGATGGCGGAGCGGGGCCATAACTACGGTACCGACGCGCTGATGTCGCTGGAGCACGCCGACCAGGCCGGGCGGCTGCGTCCCGGCGACCGCTGCGCGCTGGTGTCCATCGGCCAGGGTGCCTACTTCCAGTCAGTGATCATCGAGGTGGTGGAGGGGACATGAGCACCGCCATGCTGACCGATGACCGCATCAGTGCCGCCGCACGGCTGGCCCGGGCCGCGGGCGAGGACCTGCGCAGCCGGGCGCTGGCCATCGACGCCGACCCGGACGCGATGGAGGCCCACCTGGGGTCGGCCGCGTTCGCGCTGATCCGGCAGTCCGAGACCCCGGAGGAATTCCGCGAGTCGATGCCCGGCATCGGGCCGACGCTGCTGGACCGGGGCTCCTGCCTGGAGTGCGTGGTCGGCCTGCTGGAACTGGCCCGCGGCGACGCGGCCACCCTGCTGGCCTGCCCGGCGCCGGGACTGGCGGGCGTGTTCGTCGACCTGTTCGGCAGCCCGGCCCAGAAGGAACTGTTCTTCACCCGGCTGCATGGCGGCCGGACCTGGACGTTCTTCGCCATGACCGAGCCGGGCCGGGGCACCGACGCCACCGCGATGGAAACCCGCCTGGACCGCGACGGCACCGGCGGGTGGCGGCTGACCGGGGCCAAGCGCTACATCGGCAACGGCGCCCGGGGCGGCATCGGCGTGGTCTTCGGCCGCACCGGGCGGACCGCGCTGTCCATCCGCGCCGCCCTGGTCGAGGTCCCCGCCGCGGGCTGGCAGGCCCGCCGGCTGGACATGATCGGCCTGCGCGGCGCTCACCTCAGCGAGATCACCCTGGACGGCGTCCCGGTACCGGGCGGCATGCTGCTGGGCGAGCACCTGTCCGTTACCCGGCGGGGCCTGTGGGGGGCGACCAAGACCTTCAACAACATGCGGGTCCGGGTGGCGGCCTCGGCGGTCGGCACCGCCCTGGCCATGACGGAGTACGTGACCGCGCACTACCCGGGCGCGCCCGGCGCCGACGCGGTCAGGGCCCGGGCCGAGGCGGCCCGGGAACTCGTCTACACGGCGGCGGCCCGGATCGACCGCAACCCCGAGCGGGGCTACCCCTCGAACGTGGCCAAGCTGGTCGCCACCCGCATGGCGGTGCGGACCGCGCACTGGGCGGCGGCGGCCATGGGCCCGGCCGGCCTGCTGGAGCACCCGCTGCTGGAGAAGTGGACCCGCGACGCCTGCGCGTTCGAGTTCATGGAGGGCACCGGCAACATCCAGCGCCTGCACATCGCCCGCGGCTACCAGGCGGGCTCGGCCGATGCCTGCTGATGACCTGAGCGCCGACCTGGCCCGTGGCCTCGCCATCGCCGCGCTCAGCACGGTCACGGCGGCCACCTCGGCCTACCGCCCGGTGACCTGCCTGGGGAACGCCTTCCCGGCCCAGGTGCGGATCATCATCGAGTCCGGCTGCATCCCGCCCGAGCACCTTCTGGTGGCGTTCCCCGACGAGCCGGGCAGCGCCGGGCCGGATGTCACCGCCCGGGCCTTAGCCGCCCTCGGCCCGCCACCCGGCCCGCAGCCGCTGTTCCTGGTCCGGTCCGGCCCGCTGCGCGACCCGATGGTCGCCCCACTGGCCCGGCTGGTCCACGAGTCCGGCTGGGCCGGCGAGGACGTCGGCGTCACCCACCTGGAGGAACTGGGCGGCACCGTGATCTTCGACCTGCTCGGCTGGGCGCTGCCCGAGGCGGGCGGCACGGTCCTCGTCTGCGACGAGCCGCTGGGCATCGATGCCCGGCTCGGCCCCGGCCGGTTCGCCGCCGCCGGCCTGCGGCTGCTGCGCGGCCCCGGCCCGCTTCAGGTCACCGGCTGCGGCACCGGCGACCCCGGCCCCCGGCCGGGACCAGGGCCGGCGTTCTCCGGCCCTGGCCCGTGCGACGCCTGGCTGGCCCTGCACGCCGCGCTGCGGGCAGGCAAGATCGCCCCGGGCGACGACATCCTGCTGTGCGCGCAGGCCCCGGCCCGCTCAGGCTGGCTGACCCTGCACGCCGCCGACCCGTCCGCCGTCCGGCTGGGCGGCAGCAGCCCGGCCCCGACCGCCCCGGCCTCAGCCAGGCCTCGCTTCAACTGGGCAAGCTGAGGCAGCCCGTAGAATCGCGGCATGCCCGACGTCGGCGGCCCGCCCGGTGCCGCCTCGGCGCCCGAGCCGGGGGACGCGACGATCGCCGCGTACGAGGCCGGAGTACCTGAGCGGCCTCAGCGCGGAGCCGACCCGGGACCGGGCCGCGTTCCTGGACCGGTTCGCCCGTCTGGCGGGCGCGGGGCCGGTGCTGGAAATCGGCAGCGTCCCCGGTCACGATGCCGACTACCTGGAAGAACGAGGCGTCCACGTGATCCGGACTGACGCGGCCGGGGCGTTCGTGGACCTGCTGCCCGCAGGCGGCCACGGCGCCTAGGCTCGCGGCAGTCAGTGCGCCCGGCACGGCTCCGGTGCTAGCTGGCGCCTCATGCGTGCAAGCGTCGCGGCGTGATGATCAGCGCCTCCGGGAACAGCGCCGCGAACTGGGACGCGGTGCCGAAATTCGCCCCGATGCGTTCGGCGTACTTGGCCGCGTACTCCGGCACCTGGTCAGCCCCGAGGAAGCCGGGAACATGCTCGGCCGTACCGTCGATGCGGATGACGTCCCGGCCGATGTCGGTCACGTCCAGGCCGAGCGCCACCCGGGGGTTGCGGCCGATATTGCGCAGCTTCACCTTCCCCGCCTGGCTGTAGATGAGGATTGTCTCGTCGTCGCGCAGCAGGAACCACACCGGTACGCTGTCCGGCTGCCCGTCCGGGCGCACGGTCGTCAGCCACGCCATCAGGTTCGCGCGCAGCCGCCCCTCGACATGCGCGCGACGGTCATCGGGCAGATGTGACGTGAGCTTCATGGCGAGTATCCTGGCAGGCGCGGCTTGCGGCACAACACCATGACGCGCCCTTCGGGCGAGGCCCGTAGCCTGGGCGAGCTGGGCCTGGGTGAGGCCGCGCTGCCTGCGCTCCTCGGCGAGCCGCTGGCCGCTCTGCCGGGCCATCAGTACCTTGCGACGACGTTCGGCTTCCTCGCCGCCCTCGACCCGGGCAGCAGATCGGATAGGGCCGCAACGCCGCGACCTACGCCTACTCCGCGTGATATGACGGGAACGCGCCCGAAACTAGACACCGGAACCCCCGTGGACCACTGGCTCAAAAGCACGCTTGACCTGACCACTGACCAGGCTGGTCTCATCGTCGCGGTACTCACCCTCGTTGTCGCCGTACCTGCCATCGTGCCGCCAATTCGCTCGCTATTGAAGCGGACAGCCTGGCGCGCGCTCCTGATGTCGGGCATCACCACACGAAATTACGAACGATGGTTCGCGGCGAGGCACAGCAAAATACAGAATATCTATCTCAATCGCATTGAGGTGCTCGACCTGGCCGAGACCTACGTGTCGCTGTCATTCATCTCGAGCGACCTCCACCAAGAGAACCGCGTTGTCGCCACAAGCGTGCTCGCGGATCCGGAGGCTACTCGCATTATGATTGTCGGCGATCCTGGAACCGGCAAGTCCACCTTGCTCAATGCCTATGGCGCAGGTATCCTGCAGCGAAAGAGTCACGCAAGCCGCAGTGACCTTAAATCAATAGCGCAATCACACGAGACCCCGTTCCTCGTGAAATTGAGGGCCTTCGCCGCTCACGCGGACGGCCCGGCCAGCCTTGCCAGGTATCTCACCAACGAACTTCTCCAGAAGCAAGCGAAGGTAAAAGGCAGCGAGGACTTCCTGCAGCGACTGCTTCAGCGCCGTCGCTGCCTCATCCTGCTTGACGGCCTAGACGAAGTGTCTGACGACCGCTATGACGCCGTGCTGAGAGCGATCACTGAGTTCACCACTGATAGTGATCCTTCATTCCCGACCGGCAATGCCCGGGCGATCATAAGCTGCCGCCGGCAAAATTTCCTGCGCATCCAGACAGACTGGACTCCTGTCTTCTGCCGGTCGCCGTATGTCCTCGCACCGCTCCGGGATGCAGATATCCTGACGTTCCTCACCAAGCGGCAGGAGGAATTCACGCTTCCCCGGACGCCTGAGGCATTCTTCGCGTCGATCAAGGCCTCCGGCACGATAAACCTGCACCGGGTGCCGCTGATCCTCACGATATCACTAGGCCTGTACCTGCAACTGGCCGCCTATGAGATACCACGCTCGATCGGGAAGTTCTATGAGGCCACCATCAACGAGCTCCTCATCCGGCACGACTTCAGAGGTGACCCGTCAGGCAGCACGAACCGCTATAACGCCGACGATAAATATCGCTTCCTCCGCGAGTTCGCATTCGCCATGGCGATTCGGCCAGATGGATTCGAGGACTTCGGCTTCGCGGATATAGTCGGCTTCGCGAAGGATCTCATTCCGAAGATGAGCTATGTGCAGCTTCGGGATGCCGAAGACTTCGTCCGGGAAATCATTGACCGCTCTGGCATCCTGACCCGGATATCAGATGAAGACGAGTACATATTCGCGCACCGGTCAATCCAGGAATACCTTATCGCGGTTCAGCTGATCCGGGACGCCGAAGAAGGCGTGCAATTCCTCCTCCGCCGGGCGGACATCTCAGACTGGCGCCAGGTAATCTTGTTTTTTGGAGCGCTCGACCATCGGCACGTGGCGGGATTCCTCACGGGACTCGCCGCCCGGAACCTCGAACTCGCGGGTCAGTGCCTCGCGGCCGCAGGCCCGGTACCTGACGACGTAACCGAGGACATCCTCGCGCCCCTGGCCTCCTCGATACTTACCGGAGATTCTGTTACCACCAGCCTGGCGGCCCTGGTCAGCGCTGCGGGCTCGCACAAGGCATCAGTTCGCGACAGAGCGGTTGAGCTCTTGTCAGACGTCCTTTCTTCTATTCTCGGAAGCCCGGACCTGGTCTCGATAGTCGGAAGCGACTCTGAAGGTGCCCTGAGGTTGCTGGGCGCACTGGCCGAGACGGACTCAGCCCAGATAGCTACGGCAGTTCCCGCGCTGCTGGGTGCGGTGTTGATTGACGATGAGCGGGCAGTCGCAATTCTCTGGAGATGCCTGGCCGCTCACGGCATGGAATCCGAAGCAGCAAGTACAGCCATAGTTAGCCGCCTCATCTCTATGGCCATGCAGGAGCGCGGATTTGAGGAACTGCAGCGCCAGCCCGCATATGTGCCGCCTTTCATGACTGAAAACTTGCGGGCGAAGGTCTATCCGTTCAAGAACGGTGTCGACAGCAAATCAAACCTGGTGACGCTGCTAGGCTGGGCTGAGCAGCTGGGCGCCGAGGTGGACCAGCCCAATCGATTCCTGGAGGTGAAACACGGTGACGCGCGAGCCTTCGAAAGCGTGGAAAGAGATTGGCAGCGGCACACCTTAACGGCGCGGCCTTTCATGGCGGCCCGCGTGATATGCCTGGGCGGGCTGATACTGGCCACCATTGATGCCGTGCTTTTCGCCGTGACTGGCGGCGGCCATCATGGGCGGCTCCTTGAGTTTTCCGGGATCTGGTACATCTCGGTCTTTTTGTACCTGGCCCCTGGAGTGATCTCCTTTTTCCTGGCGGCAGCCCTGGCCCAGTCATACTGGGTTTGCAAATCCCTGAAACTGGGTTTTCCCGTTAACAGCAAGATATTCTCTCAGCAGCGCGACGAGAACGCTAACCCGATCGTCCACCGGATAGACCACTCGCGGAGCGTCTTCGGTGCCAATTCCTTCTTCTGGGATTTTGATACCCTGGTTATGGGAGCCGCGGCGGAGATCGTGACCCTGCCCTACGCCATCGCCACGATCTCGCTTGTCACGAACGATTCAATAGTCACGTACCTCATCGTTGCGACGCTCGCGATCTGGCTGGCATTCTGGGTCCCGGCGACGCAGCTATGCAGCAGGTCGTCGGTCCTGTACCTTCGCCGGCCGAATCGTCATGTTGACATGTACGAGGATGACCGGAGCCGACATTGGATAGCCTCTGCCGGGGATGCCTAAAGGGAAACGGCCGGATCGGGTCAGGCGGTCGGGGTGGGGGTCAGGCTGAAGCGGGTGGCGGCCTGGACGCCGGCCTGGAAGCGGCTCATCGAGCCCAGGTTCTCCAGCAGGACCGCGATGTGGCGGCGCACGGTGCGGACCGACATGCCCAGGCGGCGGGCCACGACCTCGTCGGTCAGGCCCTGGGCCATCAGGCGGACGATGGACTGCTGGAGGTCATCTACGGCGGCGGCGTAGCCGGGCTCGGCGGCGGCGTACGGGGTGGCCCGGTCCCATAGCTGGTCGAACAGGCCGACCAGGAACTGGGCCACGGCCGGGTCGCGGACCCGGCGGGCGGCGGCGGTCTCGCCGGATCCGGGGCCGCCGGAGCTGGGCAGGCTGAGCATGACGGCCAGGGTCCGGTCGAACACCACCGCCGCGTGGGGGACCTGGCTCAGCGTCCGGATCTCGGCGCCGCTGCTGGTCAGCCGCCGGGCGGCGGCGCGGTCGGCGAAGCCGGCCCGGTAGCGGTGCGGGCAGACCACCCGCACGGGCACGCCCCGGTCCAGGACGCTGTAGCACGGCTCCAGCAGCTCGTCGAGCAGGTCCTCGTCGTCGTGGCCAGGCCGCAGCACGACCACCTCGTCCCGGCACACCTCGGCGGTCAGCTTGAACAGGCCGCGGATCTCGGCCGCGCCGTCCAGGGCGTCGATGGCGCCGACTGGCGCGGCATCCCCGGCGCCCCGGGTGATCGCCTCGATCCGGTCGCGAAGCTGGTCGGCCAGGTCGCGGCGCTGGTACATGTCCCGCTCCAGGGGCGCGACCAGCGCGGCGGCGGCGACCTCGGCGCCCATCGGCACCAGGCGGTCGCCGCTGGCCCGCAGGAGGTGCAGCCCGGCCAGCCGGGTCACCGCCGCGGCCACCTCGGGGACCGGCAGGCCAAGCTCGGCGGCTGCCCCGGCGACGGAGCTGATCTCGCCCCGGCTGGTCACGTACTGGTAGACCTGCGCCTCGCGGTCGGCGGGAACGGCGAGGCCGCCGTGGTCGTCGTCACCGGGGGCCGGGTCGCCCGCGAGCGGGACGGGGCTGAGCGGGACCGAGCGGGACGGGGCCGAGCGAGGCGAGGGTAACCGTGGACATGTGGCCTCCCGAGGCTGGCGCTATGGGGCCTTGGCCTGGCCCACGGTGGCCGGGCGCGCACATCGGGGCGCTATCGCCGCGCCACCAGCCGGCGATGGCGGCCGGAGCGGGCCGGGGGCGGGGCGGGGCGGCGCTAAGCGGTGCGATAGCGGGCTGATGGCCTGCCGATGCCGGGGGCTGGTGGGGTCGTGCCGTGGCGCTGCCGGGCTGGCGGCGGCACCCAGCAGGCTGAGCCGCCGATGGCTGAGTCACCGACGCTGAGTCACCCAACACTGAGTCACCAACGCTGAGTCACCAACGAAGGGCATGGTGCGGACCATGAACATGCCGTCCCGCTTCCGGACAACGCTGCTGGCCCACCTGCCGTACGCGGACAGCGATGACCTGGGCCCGGATGATGACCTGGCGGCCCTCGGCCTGGACTCCATGGGGACCGTCCAGCTGCTCATCGACCTGGAGGAGAACTTCGGGCTGGAACTGCCGGACGAGCTGATCACCGAGGAGACGTTCGCCACGGCGGGCTCGCTGTGGCTGACGGTGAGCAGCCTGATCGAGCCGGGGCTGATCGAGGCCGAGCTGACTGAATCGGGCTGGCGGTCGATGCGTGAGAGCCGCGCCGGACGGCCGCCCGTCCTGCCGGTCCGGGTGGACCAGCTACTGGGCTACGGCGCGCCGGATGACCCGGCCCTGACGTTCCGGTCGCTGACGCTGAGCTATGCGCAGCTGCGCGAGCAGGTGGCCCGGGTGGCCAGCGGGCTGCACGCGCTCGGCGTGCGGCGCGGCGACCGGGTCGCGGTGTACGCCGAGAAGCGGACCGAGACGGTCGTGGCGCTGCTGGCCGCCTCGGCCGCCGGGGCGGTGTTCGTGCCGGTCAACCCGCTGGCCCGGCCCCGCCAGCTGAGCCACGTGCTGGCCGACTGCGCGGCCCGCGCGGTCATCACCACCACGCAGCGCCGGGCCACGGTGGGCGCCGCGCTGGACCCGGCCGCCCCGGCCGGGCACCTGGTGCTCATCGGCGGCCCGGACAGCGGCAGCGCGGGCAGCGCAGGCAGCGCAGGCACCGGCAGCGCGGACGACGCCGGCGCGCCGGGTGGCTGGGCGGTGCATGACTGGGCCGACCTGGCCGCGGCGGCACCGGAGCCGGTGCCCGGCGCCGAGGACGTGATCGACCAGGATGTCGCGGCCATCCTGTACACCTCGGGCAGCACCGGCGGGCCTAAGGGCGTGGTGCTGTCGCACCGCAACCTGCTGGCCGGCGCGGCCAGCGTGGCCGGCTACCTGGGCCACGGGCCGGACGACGTGATCCTGGCGGTGCTGCCGCTCAGCTTCGACGCCGGGCTCAGCCAGGTGACCACGACGCTGATCGCCGGCGGCCACGTGGTGCTGATGAACTACCTGGTCCCCGCCGATGTGCTCCGCCTCTGCGCCCGGCACCAGGTGACCGGGCTGACCTGCGTGCCGCCGCTGTGGCAGCAGCTAGCCGGGCCGCAGTGGCCGGCCGGGGCGACCGCGCGGCTGCGGTACTTCGCCAGCACCGGCGGCCGGATGCCCCGGGTCACGCTGGACCGGCTTCGCGAGCAGCTTGGCGGAGCGGCGCCGTTCCTCATGTACGGGCTTACCGAGGCATTCCGGTCCTGCTACCTGGACCCGGCCGAGGTCGACCGGCGGCCCGGGTCGATCGGCCAGGCCATCCCCAACGCCGAGATCCTGGTGGTGCGACCGGACGGGACGCCGTGCGCGCCGGGCGAGCACGGCGAGCTGGTGCACCGGGGGGCGCTGGTGTCGCTGGGGTACTGGAACGACCCGGCCCGCACGGCCGAGCGGTTCCGCCCGGTGCCCGGGTCGCGCGGCACCCGGC
Organism: uncultured Actinomycetota bacterium; assembly: GCA_963731085.1. Taxonomy (GTDB): domain Bacteria; phylum Actinomycetota; class Actinomycetes; order Streptosporangiales; family Streptosporangiaceae; genus DASUBV01. Next base: position 131,913 of record CAVSUF010000006.1, on the reverse strand, counting down.
CGGAGATCGCGGTGTGGTCGGGCGACACGGTGTACCGCGACGCGGACGGGTTCCTGTACTTCGTCGGCCGCGCCGACGAGATGATCAAGACGTCGGGGTACCGGGTCAGCCCGACCGAGATCGAGGAGGCCGCCTACGCCACCGGCCTGGTCGCCGAGGCGGTGGCGATGGGCGTCGAGGACGCCCGGCTGGGCCAGCGGATCGCGCTGGCCGTGACCGTGCGCGAGCCCGGCCGGGACGCGGGCGACGTGGCCCGCGCGCTGGCCGGCCAGCTGCCCGCCTACATGCGGCCGCAGCACGTCGACGTGCTGGCCGAGCTGCCCCGGTCGCCGAACGGCAAGTTCGACCGGGCCGGGCTGCGCCAGTCCATGCCGCACTGGTCCCGGCCTGCCGCACCGCCGCGCCCGGCGGCCCCCACCCCCCTGCCGACAGCCTGACCGAAGGAGCCACCGTGCTGCGAGCAGCTGACCTGACCAAGCGATACGACGAGATACAGGCCCTGGACGGGTTCAGCCTGGAGGTGGCCGACGGGGAGATCGTCGGCCTGGTCGGGCATAACGGCGCCGGCAAGACGACGTTCGTGGAGATGGTGTCCGGGCTGCTCAAGCCGGACAGCGGGACGGTGCTGATCGACGGCCGCCCGCCCGCTGCGGCCCGCGGCCAGATCGGGATCTCCCCGCAGCACATCGCGCTGTACCGGCCGCTGACCGTGCGCGAGCACCTGGAGCTGTACGGGTCGCTGGCCGGGCTGCGCCGGGCCGCGCTGCGGTCGGCGGTGGACGAGCTGGCCCACGCGCTGCGGCTGACCGGCTTCCTGAACCGCCGGGCCGGCCTGCTGTCCGGCGGCCAGCAGCGGCGCACCCAGGCCGCCACCGCGCTGATTCACCGGCCGTCGCTGCTGCTCATGGACGAGCCGACGGCCGGGGCCGACCCGGAAACCCGGCAGGCGCTGCTGGACGTGGTCAAGCAGCGGGCCGGCGAGGGCACGACGGTCGTCTACACCACCCACTACCTGCACGAGCTGGCCGACCTGCAGGCCACCATCGCGGTGGCGTCGCGCGGCCGGGTCATCGCCCGGGGCAGCAGCGCCGAGCTGCTGGACGCGCTGCCCGGCGAGGTGCGGGTGACCGGCGGCGGCGAGGATGTCCGCGTCGCCACCACCAACTCCACGGCCACGCTGCTCGAGGTACTGCGCGGCCGGCAGCAGCCGGTCGAGTCGGTCGAGCTGCGCAACCCCACCCTGGACGACCTCTACAGCTCCCTGGCGGCATCCCATGACTGAGTCCGTTTTCCGCGTCGGCGCCCTGATCAAGTACAACGCGCTGCTCCGGCTGCGCGACCCGTCCCAGCTGGTCAGCTACCTGGTCACGCCCATGATCCTGATGGTGCTGTTCCGGCCCCTGTATACCAAGGCGCTGGGCACCGGCGAGGTCCAGGCGGTGACCGGGCAGCTGGTGATGTTCTCGGTGTTCGCCATGGCCATCGTCGGCAACGCGATCTTCGTCGAGCGCGAGTGGCGGACCTGGGACCGGCTGCGGGCCAGCAAGGCGGCCCGGGCCGAGCTGCTGGCCGGCAAGGCGCTCCCGGTGTTCCTGGTGCTGCTGTTCCAGCAGCTCGTGCTGATCATCTACGGGATCCTGGTCGTCGGCATGCCCGTGCCGCGCTCGGCCGGGCTGCTGCTGCTGGCCATGTCGATCTGGGGCTTCACGCTGATGGCGATGGGGTCGATGCTGGCCACGCTGGTGCGCAGCCGGGGCGACCTGATCGTCGCCGCCGATGTCGGCGCGATCACCGTGAGCTCGGTCGGCGGCACGCTGCTGCCGGTCAGCCTGATGCCGGGCTGGGCCCAGGCCATCGCCCCGTTCTCGCCCGGCTACTGGGGCCTGGACATGATCCGCTCGGCGGTGCAGGGCGACCCGGCCGGGGTACTGCGCGCCGCCCCCGTATGCCTGGCCATCGCCCTGGTCACCGGCGCCATCGCCACCTACCGGCTGGCCCACGGCTGGGGCCGCAGCCACCTGGTCTAGACCGCGCGCCGCGAGAAGGAGAGCAGTCCAGTGCCGGAATCAGCGGATGACCTGGTGGTGGCCATCGTCGGGATGGCCGGGCGGTTCCCCGGCGCGGCCGGCGTGGACGAGCTGTGGCGCAACCTGGCGGCCGGCGCCGGCGGGCTGCGCCGGATCACCGACGCGGAACTGGACGCCGCCGGGGTCAGCCCGGCGCTGCGGGCCGACCCGGCCTACGTGCCGGTGGGCGGCCCGGTGGACGGCATCGACCGGCTGGACGCGACCGCGTTCGGGCTGACCCCGCGCGAGGCGCAGACGATGGAGCCGCACCACCGGCTGCTGCTGGAGTGCTCGTGGGAGGCGCTGGAACGGGCGGGCTACTGCCCGACCGACCCCGGCCTGCCGGTCGGCGTGTTCGCCGGCGCGGCGTTCCCCGACTACCTGACCGGCAACGTGCCGGGCCTGGCCGCCGAGCCGGGCGGGAAGCAGTACCTGGCCGCCGGGGTCGAGCGGGACTCGCTGACCTCGCTGATCTCCTACAAGCTGGGCCTGCGCGGCCCCAGCCTGACCGTGCAGACGTACTGCTCGACCTCGCTGGTCGCCGTTCACCTGGCCTGCCAGAGCCTGCTGGTCCGCGAGTGCGACCTGGCCCTGGCGGGCGGCGCGTTCCTCCCGCTGCCCCAGCCGGCGGGCTACCGCTGCGAGGACGGCGGCATCCTGTCCCCCGACGGCCGGGCCCGCAGCCTCGACGCGGCGGCCAGCGGCACGGTGATGGGCGCGGGCGTGGCCATGGTGGCGCTGCGCCGGCTGTCCGACGCCCTGGCCGACGGCGACGTGGTGCACGCGGTCATCCTCGGCTCGGCGGTGAACAACGACGGCCGGGACCGGGCCGGATATGCCGCGCCGGGAGTCAGCGGCCAGGCCGCGGTCATCGACACCGCGCTGGCGGTGGCCGACGTCAAGCCGGAGTCCGTCGGGTACGTCGAGTGCCACGCGGTCGGCACCCCGCTGGGCGACTCCATCGAGGTGGCCGCGCTGGGCAGGGTGTTCAGCTCGCCGCGCGAGACCCCGTGCGTGCTCAGTTCCGTCAAGCCCAGCATCGGCCACCTGGACCGGGCGGCGGGCGCGACCGGCCTGATCCGCGCGGCGCTCAGCCTGCGGCACCGGGTACTGCCCGGCACGGCCGGGTTCGAGGCGCCCAACCCGGCGCTGGCCGGGGCAGCCGGCCGGTTCACCGTGCTGACCCGGGACCGCGACTGGCCGGCCGGGCCGGATCCGCGGCGGGCCGGGGTCAGCTCGTTCGGCCTGGGCGGAACCAACGCGCACGTGGTACTGGAGGAGGCGCCGGAGCGGCCGGCCCGGCCCGCGCGGCCGGGGCCGCACCTGCTGACGTTCTCGGCCGGGGACGGCGCGGCGCTGGCGGAGCTGACCGGCCGGCTGCGCGACTGGCTGGCCGGGGAAGCGGACGACTGCGACCTGGCCGACGTCGCGTACACGCTGCAGGTCTCGCGCGGCCGGTTCGCGCTGCGCCGGGCCGTGGTGGTGGCCGACCGGGGTGACGCGATCGCGGCCCTGGCCGATCCGGGGCGGTGGATCGACGGCGAGACGCGCCGGCGGGACCCGGTGGCGCGGCTCGTTCCGGGGCCGGGGCTGACCCCGGCGTGGGAGGCCGAGCTTTCGGCGGCGGTCCGGCTGCTGGTGGCGGGCGTGACGGTCACCGGGGCCGGGGCGCTGGACGTCCTGGCCAGCGGGCTGACCCGCCTCGGGGTGCGGCTGGCCGGGCCGGGCGAGACCGCGTCCGCGGAGATCAGCGTTCGACCCGGACTTCGGGACGGCGGCGCAGTGGCTGCTGGGCACGGTGGCCCGGCTGTGGCAGGCCGGGTCGGTGCTCGACTGGGCCGGGCTGCACCCGGGCGGCGGGCGGCGCGTTGAGCTGCCGTCCTACCCGTTCCAGCGGCAGCGGTACTGGATCGACCCGCCGGCCGCTCTCGACGGCAGCAGCGCTGACATGAGTAACGGCGGTGCCGACGAGCAGCCGTCGCGCTGGCAGGTGCCCACGTGGCGGCCGTGCCCGCAGCCCGTGGCCGGGCTGGACCGGCGGCTGCGGGCGGCCGGGCCGTGGCTGGTGCTGGCCGCCGATGACCGGGGCCGGGCGCTGGCCGGGCGGCTGGCCTACGCCGGCGCGGAAGTCGTCACGGTGACGCCGGGCCCGGCGTTCGCGGCCGACGAGGCCGGCGACTTCACGATCCGCCCGGCCCACCCCGGTGACCTGGCCGCGCTGCTCGGCTCGCTGATCGCGACGCCGCGCACGGTGGTGCACGGGTTCAGCCTGGCGGGCGAGGACCCGGCCGGGCGACCCGGGCGCCGCGTCGGCCGCGGCGCTGGCCGGGGCGCTGGCGGCGGCCACCGCGCTGCCGCCGGCCGGCCTGATCCTGCTGACCGGCGGAGCGGCCGGGGTGCTGGGCCCGGACCTGGGGCACCCGGAGCACGCGGCGGTCGGGGCGCTGGTACCGGGACTGGCCGGCCGAGAGCAGCCGCGCGATTGCCGCCACGTGGACATCGGGCCCGACGCCGATCTGGACCAGGTGCTGGCCGCCATGGTCAGCCGGCTCGACGGGCCGCCAGCCGGGCCGCTGGCCGTCCGGGGCGACCAGGCCTGGGCGCGCGGCTACGACCCGTGCCCGGTGCCGGACCCGGAACCCGCGGCGCCAGCCGGGCCCGGCCGGGTGCTGCCGCCGGTCCTGCCGGGCGACACGGTCCTGATCATCGGCGGCCTGGCCGGGCCGGGGCTGGCTCTGGCCCGGCGGCTGGCCGACCGCTATCACTGCCGCCTGGTGCTGACCGCTCGCCCGGCCGGGACCGCGGGCGGCGAGCACGCCGCCGGACTGATAACCGAGCTGGAACGGCTGGGCGCGGCGACGCTGGTTCTCGCGGCTGACCCGGCCGACGGGCGCGCGATGCGGGACGCGGTCCGGGCCGCCGTCGACGCCTTCGGCGACATCGACGTGGCGGTCTGGGCCGACCCCGACGCCGACGCCGGCGCCCGGGGCTTCCGCGTGCTCCAGTCCGCGCTCGCCCGCCGGGCCGGGCGGCGGCTGCTGCTGAGCCCGCCGGGCGCGGCCGTGCTGGCCGCGTACGCCCAGCAGGCCCGGGCGCGCGGCGCGGGCCGCTGGACGGTGATCGAGCCGGCCGGGCCGGTGCCCGCAGATGACCTGGCCGAGGCGGCCGACGCCCTGCTACCGGCCAGCCATCTCGGGCACGTGCTGATCGGCACCGGGACGCAGTCGGCACGGGGCCGGGCGGCACGGGGCCAGGCGGCACGGGGACGGGCCGCGAGCGTGTGCCCGGCGGCGCCCGCGCGGGCAGCGGCCTGGCCCCCGGCGACGACCTGGAGCGAGCTGTCGCCGCAGTGTGGGCGGCCAGCCTCGGGCTGGCCGAGGTGGGCGTCGAGGACAACTTCTTCGACCTGGGCGGCCGCTCGTCGGCGGCGGTGCAGATCGCCGCCCGCCTCCAGGCTGAGCTCAGCCCCGCCCTGCCGGTCACCGCCGTGCTGGAGTACCCGACCGTGCGCCTGCTCAGCGCCCGCATCGCCGACCTTGCCGGCTAGCCAGCATGATCGCGACCGTTTGTCCGGGTTTCTTCCCGGGTAATCGGTCGTGATCACGGTAAGCGGAACGTCCCAGGGGCGGCGCCGGGCTGCGGCCTGCTCCACGCGGAAGCCGGGAAGGAGGACGGTGAGGCAGCGCCTGTCCGCGCATGACCCTCAGCAGGAGCCCGCCCGCCGCTGGCATCTGGGTGCCCGCGTCCTTGCTGCCCAGCTCATCAATGACCTCGACAGCGGCGTTACCGCTGCTGGTGTTCGGCCGCATACGCGGTCATGAACGTGGTCATCTCGTCGGCCGGCCTGGTCGGCGCCGCACTGGCCGCTCACGGACAGCCTCGGGCCGACGACCACGATGGTCATCGCCGGGGCCATCTTCATCACCGCGACCCTCATCTCGTTCGCCGCCGGGCCCGTCGCCCGCGCCCTGCGCCAGGTCGACCTGGGCGCCACGTAACCATGATGCTGGCCGGCGTCACAGCCACGGGCGGAGGGCCTCGCGGATGTAGTAGAGCGTGCTGTCGGGCTGCTCCAGGACGGCGAAGTGGCCGCCGGTCAGGATCCGGGACCGGAAGCGGGCCACCGTCTGCTCGCGCCAGGCCAGCATGGACGGGACCGTGGCCCGGGCGTCGGAGGTGCCCGCGATGGCGGTGACACCGATGTCCAGCGGGGGCTCGGGCTGGTACCGGTAGGTGGTCTTGACGGCCAGGTCGGCCCGCAGCGGCGGCAGGATGAACCGCAGCGCGGTCGGGTCGGACAGGTACGGCTCCGGGGTGCCGCCCAGGCTGCGCAGCAGCGTGACGATCTGCTCGTCGGTCATGATCCGGCCCGCCCAGGCCCGGTCGTCGTCGGTGACCCAGTGCGGCGCCGAGCAGCCCGACACCAGCAGGTGGGCGGGGGCCGGGCCGCCCCGGCGCCGGATCTCCTTGGCCAGCTCGAACCCGGTCAGCGCGCCCAGGCTGTGCCCGTACAGCGCGTAACGGCCCGGCTCGGCATCGGCCAGCACCACGTCAGCTAGCTCGGCGACCAGGGCGGCCATGCTGGTGTGCGCCGGGTCGGTGCGGCGGGTCTCCCGGCCGGGGGGCTGCACCGGGCAGACGTCCACCCCGGCCAGCCGGCCGGCCCAGGGGCGGAACACCGACGCGGACCCGCCCGCGTGCGGCAGGCAGTACAGCCGCAGGCCGGTCCCGGCCACGCCGAACGGCAGCCACCGGCTGGCCGGCACTGACACGGGCGCCGGCACCGGCTCGGCCACGGCGGCCACGCCGGTCATGCCCCGATCTCCAGCCGCACGTAGCCCGGCGGGTCCTGCAGGGTACTCAGGTCGGCGGCCAGGACCACGTGCCCGCCGTCCCGGCTGACCTCGCGGAAGCCGGCGAACGCGTAGGTGATCTGCATCATCCGGTTCCGGCCGGTCTCGATGAAGTCGGCCCGCAGGCCCGCGCCGGCCGCCCGGGCCTGGCCCATGATGTAGCCGAGCAGGACGGTGCCGACGCCGCGGGACATGACCCGGCAGGACATCAGCATCATGTTCAGCCGCCAGTCCGGCGCGCCCTTCTCGACCAGGGCCAGGCCGATCTTGCCGTAGGAGCCGAACCGGTCGGTCAGCGTGGCCACCAGCAGCAGGTGATCCGGGGACTCCCGCAGCGCGTCCAGCTCCGCGTAGGAGTAGGTCCGCCCGGTGGAGTTGAGCTGGTTGGTCCGCAGGGTCAGCTCCTCGGCCCGCTGCAGGTCCTCGCGCCGGGCCGGGGCGATGGTGAACGCCAGGTCCAGGCTGGCCAGGAACTCCTCGCTGGTGCCGACGAACTCGGCCGCCACGTCATCGCGGACGAGCTGGCTGCGGTACATGGCGCGGCGCTGGGCCGACTCGTCGGTGACGAACCGGGGCGAGAACTCCGGGCGGGCCAGCTCGGTGTCCAGCCGGGCCGCGTCGACGCACGTCACCGGCGGGCAGCGCGGCGGCCACCTCGGCCCGCTCGAACTCCTGGTCATCGACGAACGCGAAGGCGTCCAGGCCCAGGTTGAGCTTCCCGGCGATCCGCTCGATCGACGCGGACTTGGCGTTCCAGTTGACCTGCGGGTACAGGAACAGGTCGGCCAGGCCCAGCGCGGCCAGCCGGGCCATCGCCGTGTCGTGGTCGTTCTTGCTGGCCACCGAGTTCAGCACGCCCATCCGGTCGAGCCGCCGGATGTGCCCGGCCACGGCCGGGCGCAGCGTGACCTCGCCGTCCTCCAGCAGGGTCCCGTCCCACAGGGTGTTGTCCAGGTCCCACACCACGCACTTGATCTTCCCCTGGACGGGTCTCGCCGGCTGTCCAGGCTGGGCCGGCGGGGCCACGCTGGCCGCGTGCTCGTCACGGTACTCACTTCCGGTACGCCTCCTCGGCAATGGTCATCCGCTGGATCTCGTTGCTGCCCTCGATGATTTCCATGACCTTCGCGTCCCGGTACAAGCGCGCGACCGGGTAGTCGCGGCTGCACCCGCGGGCGCCGTGGACCTGGACCGCCTCGGCGGCGTGCCGGGCCGCGGCGGTGGACGCGAAGTACTTGGCCACCCAGGTGGCCATGATCGTGGCCGGGTCGCCGGCGTCCTTGAGCCGTCCGGCCTGCGCCACCAGCAGCCGGGCCGCCGCCGCGTCGGTCACCATGTCGGACAGCTTGGCCTGGATGAGCGGCAGGTCCCGCAGCAGCGAACCGCCCGCCCGGCGGACGGCGGCGTACCCGGCGCACGCCTCCAGGCAGGCCTGGATGATCCCCACCGAGCCGGCCGCGACGCTGTACCGGCCCAGGTCCAGGGTGCCGGTCAGGACCATGCCGGAGGCGAACCCGGCCGGGCCAGGAGGGCGTCCGGGCCCAGGGCCACGTCCCGGAAGGTGATCTCGGCCAGCATCGACGCCCGGGTGCCGAGCATGTCGTGCACCGGCCGGACGCTGACGCCCGGCGCGGCGGCGGGCACCAGCAGCGCGACGGTGGCGGCCGGGCCGCGCGCGAAGACCAGGAACAGGTCGGCCCGCTGGCCGCCGGTGATCCAGGTCTTGACCCCGTCCAGCCGCCAGCCGTCACCCGACGGCAGCGCCGCGGTGGTGATCGCGCTGGTGTCGCTGCCCGCGCCGGGCTCGGACAGGCAGAACGCGCCGAGCACCCGGCCGGCCGCCAGGTCCGCGCCCCACCGCTGGCGCTGGGCCGGGCTGCCCCAGCGGAGCACCGCCCAGGACAGCATGGTGTGCACGGTGAGCAGGCTGCGGACCGAGGAGCAGCCGCGCCCGATCTCCTCGTGGATCTCGCCCAGGGTGACCATGTCGATCCCGGCCCCGCCCAGGCTGGCGGGCAGGAACGGCGCCCACAGCCCGGCCCGGCTCAGCCGGGCCAGCAGGTCCTCGGGGATGGCGCCGCGCTGATCCCAGTCCTCGGCGAAGGGCACGATGTGCTCGTCGGTGAAGGCCCGCGCCGCCGCCCGGCTGGTAACGGGTGGCGCGGCAACGGTGAACGTCATGACTACGCCGCCGCTCCGGCCAGCCGCCCGACCAGCCCGGTCATCGCCTCGGCGGTGCGGAAGTTGTCGATGCGCAGCTCGTCGTTCGGGATCGTGATGGCGAACGTCTTCTCGATGAACATGACCAGTTCCATGGCGAACAGCGAGCTGATGTAGCCGAGGGAGAAGATGTCCTCCGACTCGGCGACGCCCGCCTGCGGGAACCGGCTGGTGATGAAGCCCAGGATCTGGGTGCTGGTCGTGTCCGGCATGGGATTCTCCTCAGCTTGCGTAGGTGTAGAAGCCGCGGCCGCTCTTGCGGCCGTGCAGCCCGGCGTCGGTCATCTGCTTGAGCAGCGGGCACGGGCGGTACTTGGAGTCGGCGTAGTGCTCGTACAGCACCTCGACGCTGTACAGGATGGTGTCGACGCCGATCAGGTCGGCGGTCTCCAGCGGTCCCATCGGGTGGCCGAAGCAGCCGCGGAACACCTCGTCGACCGCCTCGGCGGTGGCGACGCCCTCGTGCACCAGGTACGCCGCCTCGTTCACGGTCAGCATCAGCACCCGGTTGGACACGAAGCCCGACGCGTCCTTCACGTCGACGGCCCGCTTGCCCATGCTGTCCAGCAGGTCCCGGGTCCGCTCGATGGTCCGCGGCGAGGTGTGCACGCCGGGGATCAGCTCGACCACCGGCTTGGCCGGGACCGGGTTCATGAAGTGCACGCCGATGACCCGCTCGGGGTGCCGTCCGGCGGAGGCGATCCGGGTGATCGGGATGGCGGAGGTGTTGGCGATGAACACCGTGTCCGGCCCGCACGACCTGGTCCAGCTCGGCGTGCACGGCCCGCTTGATGTCCCAGTTCTCGGTGACGTTCTCGATGACGATCTCGGCCTTGGCCAGGGCGGGCACGCCCACGGCCGTGGTGACCCGGGCCAGGATGTCGTCGGGGTCCAGGGCCGGGCCGCCCATCAGGCGGCTCATCCGGGCATTGCGGGCGATGGCGTCACGCGCCCCGGCCAGGATCCGCTCATCGGTGTCGACCAGGGTGACCTCGTGTCCGCACTGGGCCAGGTTCTGGGCCACGCCGACGCCCATTACCCCGGCGCCTAGCACGCCTACTGCTGTCATGACCTCTCCTTTTCGGTTGCGTTACTAGGAATCTCAGGACCGGCGCTGACGGGCGGCGGCGGCGCGCAGGCCGGACTGGCGCCGCCGGCCCGGGCCTCGGTGTCGGGGTCCGGCTCGGCGGTCGCCCCGTCGACCAGCCGCGCGAGGGCGGCCACGGTCGGGGCCTCGTGGATGATGTGCGCGGGCAGTTCCGCGCCGGGGAAGGTCCGGCGCAGCGCGGCCAGCAGCGTGATGCCGAGCAGCGAGGTGCCGCCCAGCTCGAAGAAGTTGTCGGCCGTGCCGACCTGCTCCATGCGCAGCGCGTCCCGCCACGCCTCGGCGATGGCCTCCTCGGTTACGCCGCCCGGCTCGGTGTAGGGCGTGACCAGCTGGGGCCGGGGGTGCCGGGTGCCGCCGTGGCCGGTGACGGCCGGCGCGGTGACCGTGTCGACGTTGAACCCGGCGGCCAGGGCCACCACGGCGGGCAGGTCCTGGGTGGACACCACGACGTGCGGCTCGCCCGCCGCGATGGCCCGCAGCAGGGTCCGGTACCCCTGCTCGAAGCTGATCCCGAACCGGGCCCGGTGCTCGCGGAAGAACCGCTGGATGTTCTCGTCGTACCCGGACAGCCCGTCGTCCCAGGCGTTCCAGGTCCACTCGCCCCAGGCCACCGAGATCAGCCGGCGGCCGGGGGCGGCGTGCCGGGCGGCCCAGGCGTCCAGGTAGGCGTTGCCCGCGCAGTAGTCGACCTGGCCGGGGCCGCCGCCGGTGACCGACGTGATGGAGGAGAACAGCACCAGGAAGTCCAGGGCGATCTCGTCGGGCTGGCCCAGCCGCAGCGCGGCGGCGATGGCGGCGGTGCCGTCCAGCTTGGGCGCGAGCACCTGGCCGGCGTCACCGGGCTGCTTGAACTGCATCAGGCCGGTGCCGGGCACGCCCGCCGTGTGCAGCACGCCGTGCAGCCCGCCGAACCGCTGCCGGGCCACGTCCACCGCCCGGCGCAGGTCGGCGGCTCGGCCACCTCGCCGACCACGATCTCGACCTCGGCGCCCAGGTCGGTCACCGTCAGCACCCGGCGGACCCGGCTGCGGACGTTCTCGGGGGCGTCCTCGTCCGCCGGCGGCGATGGCCCGCCACCGCTCACGCGGCGGCAGCCCGGTCCGGCCGAACAGCACCAGCCGGGCGCCGCAGTCGGCGGCCAGGTGCTCGGCCAGGCCCAGGGCGATGCCGCCCAGCCCGCCGGTGATCAGGTACACCCCGCCCGGCCGCAGCACGGCTCCTGGCCTCGCCCGGGTCAGCGGCGGGGACCACGTCCCAGCCGCACCGCCAGCGCCGGCCGCCGCGCAGGGCGGTGAACCGGTCGGCGGCCGGGCGCCGAACCTCGGCCAGGATGTCGGCCGCGGAGGTGTCGGGGGCCGCGTCGATCAGCCGGGTGCCGACGGACGGGTACTCCATCGGGATGACCATGGCCGGGCCGGCCAGGGTGGCCGCGTCGGGCCGGACCTCGGCGGCCGACAGGACCCGCTGCGACCCGGCCGTGACGATGTCCGCGTGCCACCGGTCCAGGCCCAGCTCGCCGGCCGCCCGGGCCAGCGCGGTCAGGCTGTGCAGCCCGCGGTCCAGCGTGACCGCAGTGCCCGCGCCCTCGCCGGTCCCCCCGCCGGCCCCGCGCCGGCCCCTCGTCCAGGGTCCACAGGTGGACCACCCGGTCCAGGCCGGCGCCGCGCCGGCGCAGGCCGCGCAGCAGGGCCGCGGTGTCGTCCACGTGGCCGGGCCGGACCTCAGCGCCGTCCGGGGTCTCCCGGTAGGCCGCGCCCGGCCGGACCACGGTCACCGGCGCGCCGCCCGCGCCGGCCCGGCACGGCGTCCAGCACCGCGTCGGCCCGCGCCCCGGTCCCGGCGTACACCAGCCACGAGGCCGGCTGGTCCGGCGCAGGCGGGGCCGCCGCGGTCTGCTGCCAGGCGGGCAGGTGAATCCACTGGTCCTCGGGCAGCAGCGGGATCTGGTCGAACGCCTCCAGCGCGTTAGCGGGCGCGGACCCGGCGATCTCGGCCGGTGGCCCGCCCGGCGGCGGGCGCCCGGTCGATCCAGTACCGCTGGCGCTGGAACGGGTAGGTGGGCAGCGGCACCCGGCCCGGCGCGGCCCCGTCGTACTCGGGGCAGTCGGGCCGGTGCCGGCCGTGGTAGACCGTCCAGTCCAGGTCGGCGCCGAGCAGCCACAGCCGGGCCAGGCAGTCGGCCAGGACCGCGTCGGCGGGGCGCGGGTCGCTGGCGCCGGGCAGCGTCGCGGTGATCAGCGGCCAGCGCTCCGGCGGGCAGCCGGCCCCGCGCAGCAGCGCGCCCAGCGACTGCCCCGGCCCGATCTCGACCACCGCGAGCTGGTCGTCGGCCAGCAGCGCGGCCGCGGCCGCGGCGAACTGCACGGGCTCGCACATGTGCCGCGCCCAGTAGGCCGGGTCGCAGACCAGCGCGGCGTCGGCCGGGCCGCCGGTGACGTTGGACAGGTAGGGCCGCTGCGGCGGGGACAGCGCGATGTTCGCCGCGATCCAGCTCGTGAGCTGGCCGGCCAGCGGGGCCAGCATCCGGGAGTGGAAGGCGTGGGTCGTCTCCAGCGGCCGGGCGGGCAGGCCGGCCTGGCCCAGGTCGGCGGTGAGTCCGGCCACGGCGCCGGCCGGCCCGGCCACCACCGTCACGCCCGGCCCGTTCACCGCCGCCACGTCCAGGCCGCGGGACTCGACGCCGAACCGGTCGCGCAGGTCAGCGGCGGCCAGCGGGACCGCCGCCATCGCGCCCGGCTCGGCCGTCGCGATCAGCCGGGCCCGGTAGGCGACCAGGGCGATCGCGTCGGGCAGCGACAGCACGCCGGCCAGGCAGGCGGCGGCGTACTCGCCCAGGCTGTAACCGAGCAGCACGGCCGGCTCGAGGCCCCAGTCCAGCAGCGTGGCGGCCAGCGCGTAGTCAACGGCGAACAGCAGCGGCTGGACGACCTCGGTGCGCCGCAGCTCAGCGACCCGCGGGCTGCCAGGCCCGCCCCGCCCGAGCAGCGCGGCGAGGCCCTGGCCGGCGTCCCGCGGCCCGGCCAGCAGGTCCGCCGCGTCGGTGCCGGGCAGCAGCCGGGCCAGCTCGCCCAGGCACTCGTCCAGGTGGCGGCGGAACGCCGGCTCGCGCCGGTACAGCTCGCCGACCAGGCCCGGGTACTGCTCGCCCACGCCAGCCAGCAGGAACGCCACCGGCCGTCCCTGCACCGCCTCAACCCGGGCCGACACCGGCGCCGCCCCGTCCGCGCCGGCCAGCGCCGCCGCCGCTCCGGACACGCTCTCGGCGACCGTGACCCGGCGGTGCTCGAACGTCTTGCGCCCGACCTGGAGCGTGTAGGCCACGTCGGCCAGCCGGGCGCCGCTGTTCTCCGCCAGGTGGGCGGCCAGCCGGGCCACGGCCGCGTCCGCCGCGCCGGCGGTCCGCGCCGATACCGGCAGCACCTGGCAGCGGCGGCCCCGCTCCGGGTCCGCGACCGGCCTGGCCGGGCGGGACGGCGGCTCCTGCACGACCACGTGCACGTTGGTGCCGCCCATGCCCAGCGAGTTCAGGCCCGCGATCCGGGGCCGCCCGTCGGCCGGCCACCGGGCCAGTTCCGCGCTGACGTAGAACGGGCTATGGGCGAAGTCGATCTCCGGGTTGGGCGCGGTGTAGTGCAGCGTCGGCGCGATCACCCCGGTGCTCACCACCATCGAGGTCTTGATCAGCCCGGCCGTGCCCGCCGCCCGGTCCAGGTGCCCGACGTTGGTCTTGACCGACCCGATCGGGCAGTACTGGTAGCGGCCGACCGGCCCGAACGCCTGGGTCAGCGCGGTCACCTCGATCGGGTCGCCCAGCTCCGTGGCCGTGCCGTGGGCCTCCACGTAGCCGATGTCGGCGGGGCTGACCCGGGCATCGCGCAGGGCGTCGGCGATGACGGCGGCCTGCCCGCCCACGCTCGGCGCGGTGTACCCGACCTTGAGCGCGCCGTCGTTGTTCAGCGCCGAGCCCCGGATCACCGACCAGATGTGGTCGCCGTCGCGCAGCGCGTCCCGCAGCCGCTTGAGCACCACCACGGTGGCGCCGTCGCCGAACATGCTGCCCTTGGCCCGGGCGTCGAACGTGCGCACGTGCCCGTCGGGCGACTCCATGCCGCCCGGCGTGTACAGGTACCCGGTCTTGTCCGGCACCCGGACCGACACGCCCCCGGCCAGGGCCATCTCGCAGTCGCCGCCGCGCAGGCTGCGCACCGCGGTGTGCACCGCGACCAGCGAGGTGGAGCAGAACGTCTGCACCGCCACGCTCGGCCCGCGCAGGTCGAACAGGTAGGACACGGTGGTCGTCAGGGCGTCCTTGTCGTTGCCCATGACCAGCTCGTAGAGGCTGACATCCCCGTCGGAGCCGAACTGGTCGGCCATCCCGAGCAGGTAGGTGCTGAGGTTGCAGCCGCCGAACACGCCGACCCGGCCCCGGTGCTCGGGCCGGGCGTAGCCCGCCTGCTCCAGTGCCTCCCAGCAGACCTCGAGGAACAGCCGCTGCTGCGGGTCGGTCAGCGCCGCCATCCGGGGGCTGAGCCCGAAGAACCCGGCGTCGAACCCGGCGATGTCATCCAGCACCGGCCGGGCCGCCACGTACGACGGGTGCCGGGCCGTCTCCGGGTCAACCCCGGCCTCGATCATCTCCTCCGCCGTGAAGAAGGAGATTGACTCGACGCCGTCACACAGGTTGCGCCAGAACTGCCCCACGTCCCCGGCGCCGGGGAACCGCCCGGCCATGCCGACGACCGCGATGTGCCGGTCCAGTTCCGCTTCCGCCGGGCCCCCGTACCTATCCCTCTCAGCAGGAGTAACGATGAGATCCGGGCCGGTCACCCGCGTCGGCTGGACGACCTCGACGGCCAGTTCCGGGGCCGCCGGGCCGGGCGCCGCCTGCGCCTGGATCGCCTGCGCCTGGATCGCCGCGCCTGGATCGCCCGGACCCGGATCGCCCGGGCCTGGATCGCTGGCCGAGCCGGGCTGCCCGGCGCGACGCGGTCGTCCAGGGCGGCGGCCAGGGCCTGCACGGTGGGCCGCTCGAACAGCGTCACCGTCGGGATCACGATGCCGAACCGGTCCTTGACCAGCGCCAGCATCCGCAGCGCGAGCAGCGAGTTGCCGCTCAGGTCGAAGAAGTTGTCCCGGGTGCCGACCGGCTCGACGCCGAGCACCACCGACCACACCTCGGCCAGCGCCCGCTCGGTCGCGGTCAGCGGCGGCGCGTACGGCTGAGCCAGGTCCGGCCGCGGGAACCGGTCCGCGCCGGCGGCGGGCGTCCCGGCCGGGCCGCCGGGGCTGTCCGGGGCGGCGGCCGGGACGATGTCGCGTCGCCCCGGAAGCCGGTCCTCCAGTCCGCCCGCCGCCACCACGACGCCGCGACGCCCCTGGGCCAGCACCGCGTCGAACGCCGCCAGGGCCTGCGCCCGCGTCATCGCGTGGGCGGCCATCGCGGCGCCGATCCGGCCGTCCAGCCGCTCCAGCGTGCCCGGCCAGGTGTCCCATGCGGCAGCGATCCACCGGGTGCCGGCCGGGGATCCGTCCGGGGATCCGTCCGGGGACCGGGGCGCGGCGGCTGGCCCGTGGGCCTGCGCGGCCAGGGCGGCGTTGGCCGCCGCGTAGCTGCCCAGCGTCAGGCCGCCGAGCAGCGCCGAGGTCGAGGAGAACAGCAGGCACCAGTCCGGCGCCCGCCCGGCCGGCAGCCCGGCGATGGCCTCGGCCAGCGTCCGGGCGCCGTCCACCTTGGCCCGGAAGTGCCGGGTCACGGCCGCCGCGTCGAGGTCGTTCAGCGGGCGGAAGCTGGCCTGGTCGGCGTCAGCGGCCAGGTGGATCACCCCGTCGACCCGCTCGCCGCTCAGCAGCGCCCGCATCGCGGCCAGGTCAGTGACGTCGGCCCGGGCTACGGTGATGTCAGCGCCGCGATCCCGCAGCGCGGCCACGGCGGCGGCGCGCGGGTCGGCGGGCAGTCCGTTCCGGCTGGTCACGATGATCCGCGCCGCGCCGGCCTCGGCCAGGTGCCCGGCCAGCGTCAGGCCGACCGTGCCGAGCCCGCCGGTGATCAGGTAGCAGCCGCCCGGCCGCACCGCTGGCGAGGCGACGACCTCAGCGGGGACGGTCTGAACTGGGACGGGGCCGGGGCGCATCGTCGACGCGGCCGGGGCGGGGGCGGATCCGGCGGGGGCGGATCCGGGGCGGACGTAGGCGGAGCGGGCCGCTGGCGCGGGGCCGGATTCGCCAGGGACAGGCCCGGTCGGGGCGTAGCCGGGCGAGAGCCGCGGCCGGCGCGGTAGGCGACCACCGGGTCGCCGGGCTGGCCTGCCTCGGCCGCCAGCGCGGCGGCGGCCTGGTCCGGGCCGTAGCCGGGGTCGAGGTCGATGCTGGCGCTGTCCAGGTTCAGGTACTCCTGGCTGGCGATGACCGGGAGTACGGTCACCGCCGCCTGGGCGGCCCGGACGGGCTCGGCGTCGGTGACGGGCTGCCCGCCGCGCGTGGCCACGAGCACCCGGGCCGCGCCCGTGCCGTCCGCCGCGCTGACTGCCAGGAGCCGCGCCACCGACAGCACGGCCTTGGTGGCGTCGTCCTCATCGAGCGCGGACAGGCAGACGATGGTCGGCCCGGCGCTGGATGACGGCGCGGCCAGGGCGGCCGCCAGCGCGTCGCCGTCGGCGGCCGTCACGACGTCGGCGCCGGCCTGGCGGAGCAGCCCGGCCAGCGCGACGCCAACGCCGCCGGCGTCGGGCACGATCACGTACCGGCCGGGTGCCAGGGTGCTCGGCGCGTCGGCGTCAGCCGGCTCCCAGTGCTGCGCCAGTAGCTGAACGTGGCCGTCGGCGCCGCCGCCGGGGCTGGCGCCGGGCGCGCGACCATGATCGTGACCGTTTTTCCGTGTTTCAGCCGGGTAATCGGTCACGATCATGGTTGCTGCCTGAGCGGGCGCCGGCGGGTCGATCCAGTAGCGCTGACGCTGGAACGGGTAGGTGGGCAGGCTGGTCCGGCCGCCGGGCCGCCCGGCCCGGAAAGCCGCCCAGTCGACGGGAACGCCGACCAGCCACAGGCGGCCAGCCGCCTCGGCCAGCGCGCTCGCTACCGACCCGGGGTCGCCCGCCGCCAGCCTCGGCTCGCCTGACGCCGTCGCCGGCCGGGCCGTCGCCGGCAGGGCTGCCATCAGCAGGGCCCGCCGGGCGGGCGGGCAGTCCGGATGGGCGGCGGCGTCGGCCGTGATCACGCCTGGTCCCAGCTCCAGCAGCGCGTTCTGGTCGTCCGCCAGCAAGGTGGCGAGGGCGGCCGGGGACAGCGCCGTCGCCGGGGCGGCCCAGTGCGCCGGGTCGGCGGCCTGCCCGGGGGTGAGCACCAGGCCGGTGGCGGCACTGACCAGCGGGATGGCGGGCGTGCCCAGGGTTAGCCGGGCGGCGATCCAGTCAGCCAGTTCCGGCCCGGGCAGCTCGGCGTGGCGGGCAGCCAGGGCCAGCGCGTCCTCCAGGGACAGGACGCCGGCCAGGCAGGCGGCGACGTACTCGCCCCGGCCTTCCCCGGCGATCATGGCCGGCTCGCCCGTCCACGAGAGGGCCAGCGCGGGCCAGGGCGTACCCGACGGCGAACTCGCCAGCCGCCGCCTTCCCGGGGTGCCACGCGACGCCGCGCCCCGTCGGGCTGGCCCGGTCGCGGCGAGCAGGTCGCGGCAGCGGTCCAGTTCCTCGCGGAACACGGGCTCGCGGTCGTAGAGGTCCGCCGCCATGGCGGCGTACCGGTCACCGGGGCCGGAGATGAGGAAGCTGACCGGGCGGTCGGTGCGGCCGTCGGCGTGGCTGAACGCGGCGCCCTGGCGCAGTGCCGTGGCGGCCTCGCCGGCCGTGCCGGCGACCAGGACGCGGCGGTGGGCGAACACGTCGCGGCCGTGCTGGAGGGTGGCGGCCACGTCGGCCAGCGGGACCGGCACCCGCTCCAGGTGGCCGGCCAGGCGAGCGGTCGCCTCGTCGGCCGCGGCAGCGGTGCGGGCCGACCAGGCCAGCAGTTCCGGGCTGTCGGAGGCCGCGTCGTCCGGGACTGGGCTGTCCCGGAGCGGCACACGGGCGCGGCGGGGGGCTTCCTCGATCACGACGTGGGCGTTGGTGCCGCCGATGCCGAACGCGCTGACGCCGGCCCGGCGCGGGCGGGGGCCGCGCGGCCAGTCGTGCCGCTCGGTCACCACGGTCAGGTCGGCGTCGCCGTCGGCCAGCTGGGGGTTGGGCTCGGTCAGGTTGAGGGTGGCCGGGATCTCGCCGTGGTGCAGCGCCAGCGCCGCCTTGATCAGCCCGGTGACGCCGGCGGCGCGGTCCAGGTGGCCGATGTTGGTCTTGACCGAGCCGATGCGCACCGCCTCGCCGGCGAACACCCGCTGCAGCGCGGCCAGCTCGGCGGCGTCGCCCAGCATGGTCCCGGTGCCGTGGGCCTCGACGTAGTCGATGTCGGCCGGCTCCAGGCCGGCCGCGGCCAGGGCCTCGGCGATGACGCTGGCCTGGCCGTCCACCCCGGGCGCGGTGAAGCCGACCTTGCGGCCGCCGTCGTTGTTGACGGCCCAGCCGCGCAGCACCGCGTACACCCGGTCACCGTCGGCCAGGGCGTCCGCCAGCCGGCGCAGCACGACGACGCCGACCCCGCTGCCCAGCGGGGCGCCCAGGCCGGCCGCGTCGAACGCCCGGCACCGGCCGTCGGGCGGCGCGATGCCGCCCGGCTGGTACAGGTAGCCGACCCGGTGCGGCACGCTGATCGCCACGCCGCCGGCCAGGGCCGCGTCGCACTCGAAGCCGGCCAGGCTGCTGGCCGCGGCGCAGACCGCGACCAGCGAGGTCGAGCAGTTGCTCTGCACCCCGAACGCCGGCCCGGACAGGCCGAGCAGGTGGGCGGCCCGCAGCGGCAGGCAGTCCTTCTCGTTGCCCAGCGCCACGGTGAGCTCGCCCACGTCGCGGGCCGCCCCGGCGGGGGTCAGGTTGCTGGTCAGGTACGAGCTCCAGGCGGAGCCGGCGAACACGCCGATGGACCCGTCGAACCGGGCCGGGACGCAGCCCGCGTCCTCCAGCGCCATCCAGCTGTGCTCCAGGAACAGCCGCTGCTGCGGGTCCAGCACCTGCGCTTCCTTCGGGCTGATCCCGAAGAAGCCGGCGTCGAACTGGTCGATGTCGCTGATGACCGCGCCGGCCTTGACGTAGGCCGGGTCGGCCAGCAGTCCGGCGGGCACTCCCGCCGCGCGAAGCTCCGCGTCGGTGAACCGGGTGATGCCCGACCGTCCCGCGCGGATGGTCTCCCACAGCTCCGCCACGTCGCGGGCGCCCGGGGAACCGGCCGGCCATGCCGACCAGCGCGATGTCGGTGCTGGCGGTCTCGCCGGCGTTGCCGCTGATGATGTCAGTCACGGTGTCCTCGCTGCTGAGTGCCGATCGCGGATGTACCGCCCGCCCGGCGGCGCCGCGCGCCCCGGGCCGAGCCGACGGCGGGAGCGGCCGGGCCGGCCGGGGCGCCGTGGTGGCTGGCCGGGTCGAGCGCGGCCGCGAAGGCCGCGACCGTCGGGTGCTGGAACAGCACGGCGGGGGCGATGCGCCGGCCCAGCAGCCGCTCGATGGCCTGAACCATGGCCGTGCCGACCAGGGAGTTGCCGCCGAGGTCGAAGAACGGGTCGTCGGCGCCGACCTGGTCGATGCCGAGGAACTCGCCCCACACGTCGGCGATCGACGGTCTCCAGGCCGGTGCGCGGCGGGACGAAGCCGGTCCGCAGCGGGGGCCGGGGGAACCGGGCCGGGCCGTGCTGCCCGGCCGTCTCGTCCAGCAGGTCGGCCAGGTTGTTGATGACCGCCCAGTCCCGGATGGCGTCCGGCAGGGCCTGGCGCAGCGCCACCACGGCGCCGCTCAGCCCGCCGTCGGCGCTGGCCACCAGCCGGTCCAGCAGCGCGCAGCCGCCGTCGTCGGCGAATCCGTGCCGCTCCCGGTAGGCGGCCCGCTCGGCCAGCGGGCGGCCGGTGAGCTGACCGGGCCAGTCGTCGTGCTGCCACACGCCCCAGGCCACGGTGAGGACCTGGGTCCGGTCGGCCACCGCGGCCAGCGCGGCGCCGCAGGCGTCGAGCACCGTGTTGGCCGCGCAGTAGTCGCTCTCGCTGAGACCGCCCAGCACGCTGGCGATCGAGGAGTACAGCACCAGCAGCCGGGGCCGTTCCGCGGCCGGGGTGTCCGGGCCGATGAGCTCGGCCAGCGGCCCCAGCGCCGCCACCTTGGGCGCCAGCACCCGGCCCGCCTCGGCGGCGGTGCGCCGCTCGGCCATCCCGCCGCCCGGCAGCCCGGCGGCGTGCACCACGCCGTCCAGCACGCCGAAGTGCTCACGCGCCTGGCGCAGCGCGCCGCGCAGCTGCCCGGGGACGCCGGCGTCGGCGCTGAGCAGCAGCACCTCCGCCCCGGCCGCTTCCAGGTCGGCCACCGCCTGGAGGCTCCGCTCCGCCCGCTCCGTCCGCTCGGCCCGCTCGGCCTGCTCGGCCAGGTCGACCTGCTCGGCCAGGTCCGGGCCGCCGCCGTAGCGGCGGCGCGCAGGTCGGTCCGGCCGACCAGGGCCAGCCGCCGCACCCCGCGCCGGACCAGGTGCCGGGCCAGCGCCAGGCCGAGCCCGCGCGTGCCGCCGGTGATCAGGTAGCAGCCACCGGGGTCGATCCCGGGCCCGTCCGGCCCGACGGCCAGCTCAGCCCACCCCTGCAGCCACCGGCGACCGCCCCGCCACCCGGCCAGCGCGGGCTCGGCTGCCGGGTCGGCGTAGGCCCACGGTCCCCGGCGCAGTTCCTCGGCCAGGCAGGCGGCCAGGTCGTTCGCGGCGTCCCTGGCAGCGTTAGCCGGGTCCGTGGTAGCCACGGCGGACGCGGCGGCCGGGCCGGGCACAGGCAGGTCCACGCCGCGCCAGGTCAGGCCGGGGTACTCGGCGCGGGCGCCTCGGGCCAGGCCGTGGACCACGGTCCGGGCGGGCGCCGTGGCGGTCTCGCCGGCGACGTCGGTCGCGCCGGCGGTGACGGTCAGCAGCCGCACCCCGCGCTCGGCCGGGAGGGTGCCCAGGGCCTGGAGGGTGTGCAGGAGGCTGTCGAACCCCCACCGCACGGCGGTGCTCAGCTCGGCGTCACCGGCCAGCGCCCCGGTCCCGGCGGGCGGGTCCATCAGGCTCCACAGGTGCACCACCTGCACCGGGCCGTCCGGCCCTGGGCCGCCCGGTCCCCGGTCGCCGGCAGGAGCCTCGGACCCGTCGGTGGCCGCCGGGCTCACCGCCCGGCGCGGCTGACCCGGCGCCGGGCTGACGGCGGCGAAGACGTCGCGGTAGTGCTCCGGGCGGGCCGGGTCGATGGTGAGCTGGCGCCCGCAGCGGTGCAGCTCGTCACCGGGCACGACCTCGACGACCCGCGCGCCAGATGCCTCGGCCAGGTCGGCCAGGCGGTGGCCGGCGCCGCCGGGGTCAGCGAAGATCACGAGGGTGCCGGCCAGGCCGGGGGCGTCCGCCGGGAGGCGGGTCAGGTCCGGGCGCCAGGCAGCGGCGTAGCACCGGTCGGCTGGCGCATCGCCGGCGGGCGGGCGGGCGCCGGTGCCGGTGCCGGTGCCGGGCAGTCGGCTGGCGGCGGCCGGCGGCCTGGCCGGGGCGGGCCGCCTGCGGACCGCTGGCCTGCGGCCAGTAGCGGGTTCGCTGGAACGGGTAGGCGGGCAGGCTGGCCAGCCGGGCCGGGCCGGGACGGAGCGCGGCCCAGTCCAGCCGGACGCCCAGCTCCCACAGCCGGCCGCAGGTCTCCAGCAGGCTGGTGGTCTCGGCCGGCCGGCCGGTGGCGGGCCACGGCGCGGGCAGGGTGCCGAGCACGGCGGGGGCCGCGCCGGCGGTCAGGTTCTGCCGGACGAGGCCGCCCAGCACCTGGCCGGGGCCTAGCTCGACGTAGCCGTCGATGCCCCGGCTCAGGCAGTGCCGGATGCCGTCCGCGAAGCGGACCGGGCGGCACAGGTGCTCGCCCCAGTACTGCGGGTCGGTGGCCTGGTCGTCGGTCAGCAGGTCGCCGGTGGCGTTGGACACGACCGGGATCCGGGGGGCCTGGCGCGGCACCGAGGCGGCCAGCGCGGCCAGCTTGTCCCGGGCCGGCGCCAGCAGCGCCGAGTGGAACGGGTGGGCCGAGCGCAGCGGCGCGGGCGGCTAGCCCGGCCTGGCCGAGCGCGGCGGCGGCCGCGTCGATGCCGGCGGGCGGGCCGCTCAGCACGGTCATGTGCGGGCCGTTGAGCGCGGCGACGTCGACTCCGCTGGCCGGCCCGGGCTCAGCCAGTCCGGCCAGTACGTCGCTGACCTGCCCGACGCTGGCCGCGACGGCCAGCATCCGGCCCGGCGGGGCGGCCTCGATGAGCCGTGCCCGCTCGGTCACCAGCCACAGCGCGTCCGGCACGGTGAACACCCCGGCCAGGCAGGCGGCCACGTACTCGCCCAGGCTGTAGCCGACCAGCAGGTCCGGCGTGACCCCGCGCGCGGCCAGCAGCCGGGCCAGCGCGTACTCCACGGTGAACAGGAACGGGTGGGCGACCTCGGCGTGCTCCAGCAGCCCGTCCGCCGGGGCGGTGCCGGCGCCAGGCCGGCCGGGGAAGCCGAGGTCGCCGGGCTCAGCGGCGGGCGGATCGCCGAACAGGGCCGGGCGCAGGTCCGTCCCGCACCGGGTATCGGCCACGGCCAGGCACTCGTCCACCGCGGCGGCGAACGCGGGCTCGCTGCGGTACAGCGCCCGGCCCAGGCCGCGGTACTGGTCACCGACGCCGGGCAGCAGGAACGCCAGCCGGGGTCGGCCGTCGAGCCGGCTCACGCCGGGGCTGGCACCAGCGGCGGCCAGCCGGGCGGCGGCGTCGGCCGCGTCGGCGGCGACGACCGCCCGGCGGTACCGGTGCTCGGCCCGGCCGGCCTGCAGGGTGTGCGCCAGGTCGGCCAGCGGCACGGCGCCGGCCGACCCGGCCAGCCGGGTCAGGTACTCGGCCAGGGCCGCCTCGCTGGCGGCGGAGACCGGGATGAGCTGCGCCGCCGGCTCGCTCGCGGGGCTGGCGGCGGGGCCGGTGGCGGCGGCGGCGGCGGCGGCGGCGGCAGCGGCGCGGCTGGCCGGGGGCGGCGCCCTCTGCTGCGGCGGCGGCATCTGCGGCGAGCCGGGGCGGCCAGGATGACGTGGGCGTTGGTGCCGGACCAGCCGAACGAGCTGACCCCGGCGACCGGGGCGGAGCCCGGCGCGGGCAGCGGCATCAGCGTGGTGGCGGGCTGGACGGCGGCGCTGGCCGTTACTGCCTCAGCGGGGCCGGCCAGGTTGATGTTGGGCGGGATCGTGCCGTGCTCCAGCACGAGCACGGTCTTGATCAGGCCCGCGATGCCGGCCGCGGTGTGGGTGTGCCCGATGTTGGTCTTGACCGCGCCGACCGGCAGCGGGCGGCCGGGGGCGCGCTGCCCGAACACGTCCTGCAGCGCGCCTAGCTCGATCTCGTCGCCGAGCCGGGTCCCGGAGCCGTGCGCCTCCAGGTAGGCCACGTCGTCGGGGGTGGCCCCGGCCGCCGCCAGCGCCCGCTGGATCACGTCCACCTGGGCGGCGCGGTTCGGGGCGGTCAGGCCGTTGCTGCGGCCGTCCTGGTTGACCGCGGAGCCGGCGATGACCGCCCGGACCCGGTGGCCGGCCGCCACGGCGTCGGACAGCCGGGCCAGCATGACCAGGCCGCCGCCCTCGCCCATCATGTAGCCGTCGGCGTCGGCGTCGAAGGTGTGGCACCGGTCGGTCGGCGACAGCAGCGACGTGGCGCAGCTGTAGATGTACAGGAACGGGTGCAGGGCCAGGTAGGCGCCGCCGGCCAGGGCGTAGTCGCACTCGCCCCGGCGCAGCGCCTGCGCCGCCAGGTGCACCGCGACCAGCGCCGACGAGCAGGCGGTGTCCAGCGAGAAGGCCGGCCCGCGCAGGTCGAAGTGGTAGGCCAGCCGCCCGGCCACCACGCTGGCCAGGCTGCCCTGGCCCATGAACGGGTCGGTGTAGGCGGTCCGGCCCTCCAGGTCGGCCTCTAGCTGGCCGTACTGGAAGGCGTCGGAGAAGCCCAGCAGCACGCCGGTGCGGCTGGCGGCCAGGCCGGGCGGCGGGGTGCCCGCGTCCTCCATGGCCTCCCAGGCCAGCTCCATGAGCAGCCGCTGCTGCGGGTCCATGCGCAGGGCCTCGCGGGGCGGGAACCCGAAGAACTCCGCGTCCCAGCCGGCCACGTCCGGCAGGAACGCGCCGCGCCGCGGGCGGTACAGGTCGTTGCCGTCGGCGCGGGGGTCGTGGTCGAACCGGCCCGGCGGCACGTCGCCGATCGGGGCGCAGCGGCCCTTCTCCAGCAGGTCCCAGTAGGCATCAACGCCGGGCGCACCGGGGAACCGGCACGACATGCCGATGACGGCGATGGGCTCGGTGTCCCGCGCCCGCGCGGCGGCCAGGCTGCGCCGGGCGCTGGCCAGGTCGACGGTGACCCGCTTGAGATACTCGCGAAGCTTTTCCTCGGCCGCCATGTGCCCAAACTCCCTATCCGCTCCGGTCCGCGCCGCCGTCAGAGCTGGTTGTCGATGAACGCGAAGATCTCCTCGTCGGAGGCGAGATCCAGGTGGTCGTCCGGGTCGCCGCCGCGGCCCGGGTCGCCGAGCCGGTCGAGCGCGTCGTGCAGGGCCGCGGCCAGCCGGCCGCGCCAGGCGGCGTCCGCGCCGGCCAGTTCCCGGGTGATGTGGTCGAGGGCGTCGCGCAGCCGTTCCTCGGCGCCCGGCTCCGGTCCCGGCCCGGCCAGCTCGGGGCTCAGCAGGCCGGCCAGGTAGCTGGCCAGGATGGTGACGGTCGGGTGGTTGAAGACCAGCGACGCGGGCAGCCGCAGCCCGGTCTCGGCGGCCAGCCGGTTACGCAGTTCCACCGAGATCAGCGAGTCCAGGCCCAGTTCGCTGAACGGCCGGTCGGGGTCGACGGTGTCGGGCGACGGGTGGCCCAGCGCGCTGGCCACCAGGCCGCGCACCAGGCCGGCCACGATGGCGGCCGCCGCGACCCGGTCCAGCCCGGCCAGCCGGCCAGCCAGCGACGGCTCGCCGGCCGGGTCCGCCGCGGTCGAGGGCGGGCCAGCGGGCGGCGCGGCACCGGAACCGGCCGGGGCCGCCGGGCGCCGGGCGGCCGGGCCAGGCCGAGGCCGCGCAGCACCGCGGGGAGGTCCTGGCCGTCGGCGGCCCGGGCACGCAGCCGGGCCGTGTCCAGGCCCGCCGCGACCACCTGGGCGGGGCCGTCGGGGGGCCCGGCCAGCGCGGCGTCGAGCAGGGCCAGGCCCCGCTCGGCGGTCAGCGGGACCAGCCCGGCAGCGGCCAGCCGGGACCGGTCGGCCTCGGACATGGCCGCGGTCATGCCGGTCGGCACCGACCACAGGCCCCAGGCCAGCGAGATCGCCGGCCGGCCGAGGTCGCGGCGGCGGGCGGCCAGCGCGTCCAGGAACGCGTTTCCCGCGGCGTAGTTGCCCTGGCCCGGGTTGCCGAGCACTCCGGCGACCGAGGAGAACAAGATGAACGCCCGCAGCGGCTGCCCGGCCGTGAGCTCGTGCAGGAGCCACGCGGCGTCGGCCTTGGGCCGCCACGCGGCGTCCAGCCGCTCGCCGGTCAGCCCGGTCACGGTCGCGTCGGCCAGTACCCCGGCCGCGTGCACCACCCCGGCCAGCGGGCCGGGCAGCGACGGTCAGCAGCGCGGCCAGCTCGTCCCGGTCCGTGACGTCGCAGGCGGCGACCCGCACCGACGCGCCCAGCTCGGTCAGCCGGCGGACCAGGTCGGCGGCGCCGGGCGCGGCCGGGCCGCGCCGCGAGGTCAGCACCAGGTCGCGGACCCCGTGGGCCTGGGCCAGGTGCACGGCGGCCAGCGCGCCCAGGCCGGTCGTGCCGCCGGTCACCAGGACCGTCCCGCCGGACAGGTCAGTCACCGGGACCTCGGCGTGGTCCGTGACCCGCGCCGGCCAGGCCTCGGCCTGACCCAGCGACGGGGCCGGACGGCCGGGCGGCCGGGCAGCGAGCCAGCCGGGGCACCGTGACCTGGCCGTCGCCCAGACCGGCCTGCGGCTCGGCCGCGTCGAGGGCGGCGGCCAGCAGGCCCGCCGCGCCGGCGGGCAGGGCACCGGGCGTGATCAGCGCGAGCCGGCCGGGGTGCTCCGCCTGGGCCGACCGCACCAGGCCCCAGACCGGCGCGCCGGCCAGCGACCGGTGGTCGGCCAGGAACACCAGCCGGGAGCGGGCGAACCGGTCGTCACCGCACCAGTCCCGGACCAGGGCCAGGGCGTCGTGCACGGCGGTCCGGGCGGCACCGGGACCAGGCTCCGCCTCAGCCGGGCCGGGCACCAGGACGACGTCCGGCACCGGGTCGGGCAGGACGGCCAGGCTCGCGGCCGTCCCGGCAGCCACGCCGCAGGCCCGCAGCGCCCGGCTCAGCTCACTGGCCTCCGGCCCGGCGCCCAGCACCGTCCACCGCCGCCCGGCCAGCCCGGCCGCCGGCACCGGGTCCAGCCCGGCCGGCACCCAGTCGACCTGGTAGAGATCGGGGCCGGCCGTCGCCAGCGCGCCGTCCCCGGCGGCCGGCCGCATCGTGAGCGCCGCGATTCCGCCGACGGGCAGGCCCGCCGGGTCGTAGAGGTCAACTGTCGCCCCGCGCTCGGCGTCGCCGGTCAGCCGGACGCGCAGCCTGGTCGCTCCGCGCCCGCGCAGCCACACCCCGGACCAGGAGAACGGGAGCAGGAGCCCTGCGCCGGCTGCTGGCGGCAGGGCCAGCAGGAGCGGGTGCAGCGCGGCATCCAGCAGGGCCGGGTGGACGGAGTAATCGCCCGCCGGACCCGCCGGCTCGGGCAGGGTGACCTCGGCATACAACTCGCCGTCCAGCCGCCAGGCGGCGGTCAGGCCGCGGAACGCCGGGCCGTAGCCGTAGCCCCGCGCGGCCAGCCGGTCGTAGGCGCCGTCCAGGTCAACGGGCTCGGCCCCGGCCGGCGGCCACGCGACCAGCGGGGCTGGAGCGACCGCCGGGCCAGCCAGCGTGCCGCTGGCGTGCTGGGTCCACGGCGCGGCCGGATCGCCGTCGGGCCGGGAGTGGATGGTGAGGGGCCGGCGGCCGTCCGGGCCGGGGGCGCCCGCCGCCACCTGGACCTGGACCGCGCCGGCGGCGGGCAGGGGCAGCGGGGCGTGCAGGGTCAGGTCCTCGACCTGGCCGGCCCCGGTGGCGGCGGCGGCCTGGAGGGCCAGGTCGGCGATCGCGGTACCGGGCGCCAGGGCGGTCCCGGACACGGCGTGGTCGGCCAGCCACGGGGCGATGCGGCGGGACAGCCGGCCGGTCAGCAGCAGCCCGCCGCTGCCGGCCACCGGCAGGGCCGCGTGGAGCAGCGGGTGGCTGACCGGGCCGCCGGCCGGGCGGCCGCCGCTGGCCAGCCAGAAGCGCTGCCGCTCGAACGGGTAGGTCGGCAGCTCGATGTGCCGCCGCACCGGGCCGGTCACGTCCGGCCAGCGCACCGCCGCGCCCCGGACCCAGGCCGCGCCGAGGGCGGTCAGGAACTGCCGCGGGCCGCCCGCCCCCCGGCGCAGCGTGCCCACGGCGGCGCCGTCGCGGCCCGCGTCGGCCAGGATCTCGGCTACCGCCCCGGCCAGGATCGGGTGCGGGCTGACCTCGATGAACAGGGGCGGCGCGGAGCTGTCGACGGCCCGCACGGCGGCGTCGAAGCGAACCTCCCCGGCCAGGTTGCGGTACCAGTAGCCGGCGGTCAGGTCGGTGCCCGCCACGTAGTCGCCGGCGCAGGACGAGCAGATCCCGATGCTGGTGTCGGCCGGGGCCAGGTCACCGATCCGGTCCAGCAGGTCGTCCCGGACCGCCTCGACATGCGGGGTGTGCGCGGCGTAGGCCACCGGGGCGCGCTTGGCCTGGACCTGGTCACCGAGGCTGGCGGCTAGCTCGTCGATGGCGTCGAGGTCGCCGGCCACGACGGAGCCGGCCGGGCCGTTGTCGGCGGCCACCCACAGCCGGCCGGGCCACGCGGCGATCCGCTGCCGGGCCTGGGCCGCGGGCAGGCCGACGGCCAGCACCCCGCCCGTGCCATCCAGCGCCCCGATGACCTGGCTGCGGACCGCGCTGACCCGGGCCGCCTGGTCCAGCGTCAGCGCGCCCGCGATGTGCGCGGCGGCGATCTCGCCCTGGGAGTGGCCGATCACCGCGACCGGCTCGACGCCCGCCGCCTGCCACAGCCGGGCCAGCGCCACCATCATCGCGAACAGGGCCGGCTGGACGACCTCGGTCTGGTCCAGGCCGGGCGCCCCGTCCGCCCCGGTCAGCACGTCCAGCACCGGCCAGCCCACGTGCGGCGCCAGTGCGTCCGCGCAGCGGCCCAGGTCGGCGGCGAACGTCTCGCTGGCCGCGCTCAGCTCAGCGGCCATCCCGGCCCACTGGGCGCCCTGGCCGGGGAACACGAATACCGGCGCGGCCTCGCGGCCGGCCACCCCGGCCTGCAGCGCCGGATGAGGCTGCCCGGCGGCCAGGGCGTCCAGCGCGCCGCCCAGCTCGTCCCGGCTCGCCGCCACGATGACGGCGCGGTGGGCGAGCACCGGGCGGCGGGCCAGGCCCGGGCCGGCGGCGGTCAGGTCGGCGTCGCTGGCGGCGCGGGCGAACTGGCCCATCCGCTGGCCGTGCGCGCGCAGCGCGGCCGCCGACCGGGCCGACAGCACCCAGGTCAGCAGCGCGCCACCAGGGACCGGCGAGCGGGCCAGGGTCGGCTTCCGGGGCCGGGTCCGCCGGGCCGGACGCCTCCAGCACCAGGTGCGCGTTGGTCCCGCTGATCCCGAAGCTCGACACCGCGGCCCGGCGCGGCCGGCCGCCGTCCGGCCAGGGCCGCGCGGTGGTGAGCAGTCGCACCTGCCCGCTGTCCCACTCGACCCGGCCGCTGGGCGGGTCGGCGTGCAGGGTGGCGGGCAGCAGGCCGTGCCGCAGGGCCAGCACCATCTTGATCACGCCGGCCACCCCGGCGGCGGCCTGGGCGTGGCCGATGTTGGACTTCACCGAGCCGAGCCAGGCCGGGTGACCGGCCGGGCGGCCCTGGCCGTAGGTGGCCAGCAGGGCGTGCGCCTCGATCGGGTCGCCCAGCGCGGTGCCGGTGCCGTGCGCCTCGACCGCGTCGACGTCAGCGGTGGTCAGCCCGGCGTCGGCCAGCGCCTGGCGGATGACCTGCTGCTGGGCCTGGCCGCTGGGCGCGGTGAGGCCGTTGCTGGCCCCGTCGGAGTTGACCGCGATGCCGCGGATGACGGCCAGCACCGGATGGCCGTGCCGCCGCGCGTCGGACAGCCGTTCCAGCAGCCAGCACCCCGGCGCCCTCGGCGAACGCGGTGCCGTCGGCGGCGGCCCCGAACGCCTTGGCCCGGCCGTCCGGGGCCAGGCCGGCCTGCCGGCTGAACTCGACCAGGTGGCCGGGGTTGGCCATCACGGTGGCGCCGCCGGCCAGGGCCAGCCCGCACCCGCCGCCGCGCAGCGCCTGGACGGCCAGGTGGATGGCGACCAGCGACGATGAGCAGGCGGTGTCGACGGTGATGGCCGGGCCGGCCAGCCCCAGGGTGTAGGCGATCCGGCCGGACGCCACGCTGGGCGAGGTCCCGGTCAGCAGGTGGCCGTCCACCGCCCCGGCGGGCTCGTGCAGCCGGGGCCCGTAGTCGCTGGCCATCACGCCGGCGAACACGCCGGTGGCCGAGCCATGCAGGCCGGCCGGGTCCAGGCTGGCCCGCTCGATGGCCTCCCAGCAGGTCTCCAGCAGCAGCCGCTGCTGCGGGTCCATGGCCAGCGCCTCGCGCGGGCTGAGGCCGAAGAACGCCGCGTCGAAGGTGTCGGCGTCGTGCACGAACCCGCCGCCCCGGGTGACGCAGGTGCCGGGCTGCGCTTCGCCGTCGCCCAGCAGTTCATCGAGATCCCAGCCGCGGTTGGCGGGCAGGCCGGAGGTCGCGTCGGTGCCGCTGGCCAGCAGCCGCCACAGGTCCTCCGGCGTGGCCACGGCGCCGGGGTAGCGGCAGCCCATGCCGATGATCGCCACCGGCTCGGCCGCCGGCCGGCCGGGCGCCGGCGCCGCCCCGGCAGCGGGCGCGGCGGCCTGCTCGCCGGTCAGCCGCTGGTGCAGCGCGTCGGCCAGGTGACCGGGGCTCGGGAAGTCGAACAGCAGCGTGGTCGGCAGTCGCAGCCCGGTCCGCGCCTGGACCTGGTTGCGTAGCTCCACCACGCCCGCCGAGTCCAGCCCGAGGTCCCGGAAGCTGCGGGCCGGGTCCACCTCGGCCGGGTCGCGGCCGAGCAGCGCGGCGACCTCGGCGGTCACCACCTCCCGCGCCCGGGCGCGGGTCAGCGCGGGACCAGCCGGGGCCGGGGCGACTGCTCCGGCGAGGGCACCGGAGACGGCCGGGACGGACGGCACGCTGGCGGGCCGCGCGGGTCCCTCGGCCAGCCAGTGCCGGCTGCGCTGGAACGGGTAGGACGGCAGGTCGGTGAGCCGGGCGCCGGGCACCGCGACGATCCGGTCCCAGTCGAGGCTGGCCCCGCCGACCAGCGCCTCGGCCACGGCCCGCTCGGCCCGGTCCGGGCCGCCCTGGTCGCGGCGCAGCGTGCCGGCCACGGCCGCGTCCCGGCCCGCTGCCTCGGCGGTCTCCTCGATGCTGCCCAGCAGCACCGGGTGCGGGCTGCACTCGATGAAGTGGCCGCAGCCCAGGTCCAGGGCGCGGGCGGCAGCGGCGGCGAACCGGACCGGCTGGCGCAGGTTGCGGAACCAGTACCCGGCGTCCAGCGCGGCGGTGTCCAGCGGGGCGCCGGTCACGGTGGAGATGAACACCGCCGGGACGCTGCGGGGCCGGATGGCGGCCAGCGCCGCCAGCAGGCCATCGTGCAGCCCGTCGACGGCGGCTGAGTGCGAGGCGTAGCCGACCGGCAGGATCTTGGTCCGGTACCCGGCCGCGGCCAGGTCCGGCTGGAGCGCCGCCAGGGCATCGGCCGGGCCGGACAGCACGACCGAGCGCGGCCCGTTCTCCGCCGCGATGGCCACGCCCGGCGCGCTCGCCAGCAGCCGCGCTGACCTGCTCGGCAGGCCCGCCCACCGACATCATGGCGCCACCCGGCAGCCGGCTCGACGGCCCGGCTGCGCAAGGCCACCACCCGGGCCGCGTCGGCCACGGTCAGGGCGCCGATCACGGTGGCGGCGGCGATCTCGCCCTGGGAGTGGCCGATGACCAGGCCCGGCTCGACGCCCCGGGCTCGCCACAGCTCGGCCAGCGCCACCATGACCGCCCACAGTGCGGGCTGGACCACGTCAGCGCGGTCGAGGCCAGCCGCGCCGGGCACGGCCCGCAGCACGTCCAGCAGCGAGTAGTCCAGGTAGGGCTGCGCGGCAGCCGCGCACTCGGCCAGCCGCCCGGCCACCTCCGGCGGCCCGTCGAGCAGGTCGCGGGCCATGCCCGGCCACTGTGACCCCTGGCCGGGGAAGATCAGGGCGTCGGTCCCGGCGACCGCCCGGCCGGTCACGACCGAGTCGGCCGCCGCCCCGGCGGCCAGGGCGTCCAGCCCGGCCAGCAGGCGGCCGGTGCCCGGGCCGAGGACGACGGCCCGGTGCTCAAGCCGGGCGCGGGTGCGGACCAGGGACAGTGCCACGTCAGCGGGCGCCGGCGCCGGGCTGGCGGCCAGGTGCCCGGACAGCCGGCGGGCCTGGTCCCGGAGCGCGGGCGCGGACCGGGCCGACAGCACCAGCGGCGCCGTCCCGCCCTGGCGGGCGGCGTCCGGGGTGGCGGCGCCGTGCCCGGCGGCGGGCGGCTCGTCCCGGACCGGGGCCTCGGCTACCACCAGGTGGCAGTTGGTGCCGCCCATGCCGAACGAGCTGACCCCGGCGACCAGCCGGCGCTGCGGCGCGGGCCAGTCCCGCGCGGCCCGGACGACGTCCAGGTGCAGCCCGTCCAGCGGGATCTCCGGGCTGGGGGTGTCGAAGTTCAGGCTGGGCGGCAGGCGGCGGTGCCGGATGCTCAGGACGACCTTGAGCAGGCCAGCCACCCCGGCGGCGCCCTCCAGGTGGCCGATGTTGGTCTTGACTGACCCGACCAGGAGCGGGTCGGCGGCGGGCCGCCCGGCGCCCAGGGCCGCGCCCAGCGCCGCTGCCTCGACCGGGTCGCCGACCCGGGTGCCGGTCCCGTGCAGCTCGACGTACTGCACGTCGGCCGCGCTCACGCCGGCCTGCTGGCCGGCCAGCCGGATCACGTCCTCCTGGGCCGCCCGGCTGGGCGCGGTCAGGGCCGCCCCGCCGCCGTCGTTGTTGACCGCGCCGCCGAGGATGACGGCGTGCACCGGGTCGCCGTCGGCCAGCGCGGCGGCCAGCGGCCGGAGCACCAGGACCGCGCCGCCCTCGCCGCGCACGTACCCGTTGGCCCGGCGGTCGAAGGTGTAGCAGCGGCCGTCCGGGGACAGCGCGCCGAACTCGCCCAGGAGCGCGCTGGTCTGGCCGAGCAGGCTGAGGTTGACCCCGCCGGCCAGGGCCAGCCCGGACCCGGTGCGCCACAGGTGCTCGCAGGCCAGGTGCACCGCGACCAGCGAGGAGGACTGGCCGGTGTCCACGGTGAGGCTGGGGCCGCGCAGGCCGAGCAGGTACGACACCCGGTTGGCGATGATGCTGCGGTGGGTTCCGGTGACCGCGTGCGGGCCGGCCGCCGCCGCGCCCAGGCGGTCGTGCAGCAGCGCGTAGTCGCTGCCGATCGCGCCGATGATACACCCCGGCCGGGGCGCCGCGCAGCCCGTCGGGCGCGATGCGGGCATGCTCCAGGGCCTCCCAGGCCAGCTCCAGGATGAGCCGCTGCTGCGGGTCCATGGCTGCCGCCTCGGTCGCGGTCAGGCCGAAGAACGCGGCGTCGAACTGGTCCACGGCGGCCAGGAAGCCGCCCCGCCGGAACTCGGTCGTCCCGGCGTCGGGCCACCGCCCGGCGGGCACGTCGGTGATGGCGTCGGCACCGTCACTCAGCAGCCGCCAGAACTGCCCGATGTCGCCGGCGCCGGGCAGGCGGCCCGCCATGCCGACAACGGCAATCGGCTCGTGAA
This sequence comes from uncultured Actinomycetota bacterium, assembly GCA_963731085.1. GTDB lineage: Bacteria > Actinomycetota > Actinomycetes > Streptosporangiales > Streptosporangiaceae > DASUBV01. The sequence goes on along the minus strand of CAVSUF010000006.1, from coordinate 98,585 downwards.
TTGCAGGCTGCAAAGACGTGATATTCATTCGCTCACCCGCCGGCGCGCTTTATCCGGATAGGACCGTGACACATAGGGATCGTGCGTCATGACCAGCGCCAAAGCAAGATCGATAAGGGCCGCCCCGGTGGCCGGAAATTGCGGGAAAAACCTGCCAGCGGCCCGCTATTGACGCTGCCGTCAATATTCGACTAGCGAGCCGGTCAGTAATGTGCCTTTCTTGAGGCGGTCAGTCGCGGCAGGGTCCGGGACAGCCTGAAGTGGGGGAACAGGTCGCTGTCGCCGAACCGGGTGACGGCGCAGATCTTGTCGCCGGCCAGCGTGAGCACGATGAGGCCGTGGGCGCGCGCGACCGGCGCCTGCGGATCGGCGCGGTAGTAGCCGAACGCGGGCTGGTTGTTGGCGTAGGTGCGCACCAGCCGGTGCATCCCGGTCCCCCACTGGGCCATCCGGGTCTGGTAGAACTCGGCGATCGCGGCGTGGCCCTGGTATTCCAGCGGCTCGGGCGGCATGGTCAGCCACGCGTCCTCGGTCAGCAGGGCCACGAGGCGGCCGGTGTCGGCGGCCTCGAACGCGTCCGCGAACCGGCTGGTGAGCTCGCGCTCGGGCCGAGCGCGGCGCGGGAGCGCTGTCGCGGCTCGCGGCCGGAAGCTGGGCGGCGAGCGTGGCGCGGGCCCGCTGCAGGGCGCTGTTCACCGACACCTCGCTGACGGTGAGCATGTCGGCGGCCTGCGCCGCGGGGTAGCCGAGCACGTCGCGCAGCACCAGGACGGCGCGCTGCCGGGGCGGCAGGCGCTGCAGGCCGGCCACGAACGCCAGTGCCACCGCCTCCCTGGTCTCGTACCGTGCTTCGGGACCCGCGCGCGGTGTCGGGCAGGTCATCGAGCAGCGCGTCGGGGTAGGGCTGCAGCCACAGCGGCTCGGTCCGGCGGGTGGGCTCGGGCGGCGGGACAGGCCACTGGTACCGGGCCGCGGCCGCCGGGCGGCGGCCGGCGTCGCGCAGCGCGTTCAGGCACCGGTTGGTCGCGATCTTGTACAGCCAGGTGCGCATCGAGGCGCGTTCCCCGAACTGCCCGAGCCCGCGCCAGGCGGCCAGCAGCGTCTCCTGCAGCGTGTCCTCGGCGTCCTGAACTGAGCCGAGGATGCGGTAGCAGTGCAGCTGCAACTCGCGCCGGTAGGGGTCGGTGAGCTCGCGGAACGCCTCCCCATCGCCCGCCCGGGCGCGGGCCAGCGCTGTCGTGGTCACGATCGCATCCTCGCCTCGCCTCGCCCTTCGCCGGGTCCTGGAACGTAACGACACCAGCCGGGCCGGAAACTCACCGGTCAGTTCGCGGCTGCCCGCGGTGTCTCAACCAGCGGCACGTAACAAGCGCTGAACTTGGAGGACACGTGAATACCACGAGCAGGCAGGACGCCGTGACCCGCGCCCAGGGCTGGGTCCTGGCGCTAGCGTCGGTGGCCTCGTTCATGGTCGTGCTGGACCTGCTGGTCGTCGCGACCGCGCTGAGCACGATCCACCGCGACCTGGGCGCCTCGATCGGGCAGCTGGAGTGGACGGTTAACGCCTACACCCTGGCCTTCGCGGTGCTGCTGATGCCCGCCGCCGCCGTGGGAGACCGGTTCGGCCGGCGGCGGGTCTTCACCGCCGGCCTGGGCGTGTTCGCCGGGGGATCGGCGGGGTGCGCGCTCGCGCCCGGGGCCGCCGCGCTGATCGCGGCACGCACGGTGCAGGGCGTCGGCGCGGCGATGATCATGCCGCTGGCGCTGGCGCTGCTGAACGCGGCCGTCCCGGCCCAGCGCCGGGGCTGGGCGATGGGGATCTTCGGCTCGGTGACCGCCCTGGCCGTCGTGGTGGGGCCGGTGCTGGGCGGCGCGATCACCCAGGGCATCGCCTGGCAGTGGATCTTCTGGCTGAACGTGCCGATCGGACTGCTCACCATCCCGCTGGCGCTGCGCCGCCTGGCGGAGAGCTACGGGCCGCGCGCCGCACTGGACCTGCCCGGCGTCGCGCTCGGCACCGGCGCGGCGCTCGGGCTGGTGTGGGGCCTGGTGCGCGGCAGTTCGGCCGGCTGGGCCAGCCCCGAGGTGGCCGGGGCGCTGGCGGCGGGCGCGGTGCTGGCCGGGGCGTTCGCCGGCTGGGAGCGGCGGGCCCGCGCGCCGATGCTGCCGCTGCGCTTGTTCGCGATCCGGGCGTTCTCCGCAGGCAACTCGGTCATCTTCCTGATGAACGCGTCGATCACCGGGGCGGTCTTCTTCATGGCGCAGTTCCAGCAGGTCGGCCTCGGTCAGGACCCGCTCGGCGCCGGGCTGCGGCTGCTGCCCTGGGGCGTGGCCCCGTTCCTGATCGCACCGAGGGCGGGGAAGCTGGCCGACCGGATCGGCGAGCGGCCGCTGGTCGTCTCCGGCCTGCTGCTGCAGGCCGCCGGGTTCGCCTGGATCGCCGTCATCGCCGCCCCCGGGCTGGCCTACCCGGCGATGCTCGCGCCGATGATGATCTCCGGTGCCGGGATCGGCCTGGCCCTGCCCGCGGTCACCAGGGCCGTGGTCGGCTCAGTCCCGGGCGCCGACATCGGCAAGGCCTCGGGCACCTTCAGCATGATGCGCCAGCTAGGCGGCGCGTTCGGCGTCGCGATCCTGGCCGCCGTGTTCGCCACGGCGGGCGGCTTCAGCTCGGCCGCCGCGTTCAGCGACGGATTCGCGCCCGCCATCGCGGCCGCGGCCGGCCTGGCCCTGGCCGGGACCCTGGCCGGGCTGGCCCTGCCCGGCCAGAGCGCGGCCAGTTCAGGCGCTGGCCTGCCACGGATCGATGACGGTGACGCCGGTATCCCGGAAGTCAGCCAGATTGCGCGTGGCCAGCGCCGCGCCGTGCAGCCGGCAGATGGCCGCTATCTCGGCGTCGAAGCCTTCGATCGGCCAACCTAGCTCATCGCGCCGGCTGACGACCAGGGCGTAGTACTCGGCCGCCGCAGCATCGAACGGCAGGATCTGATCCGCGAACATGGCGAAGATCTCCGTCGCGGCGGCCTTCAGCGACTCCTTGCGCCGGCCGTCAGGAAGCCGTTCGATGCCATAGCGGATCTCTGCCACCGTGATGGCGGTGGTACATAGCTCCCGTGCATCCCGGCCGCGCACCCAGTCGCGCACCGCGGGTGCGGGAGCTGGCCGCATCAGCTCCGAGGCGACATTGGTATCCAGGACGATCATTTAACCCAGGTCCGCGGCACGGGGGCGGGCCGACCGGGCCGGGATATCAAGCTCGACGCCGCCAAGCTGGCCGAACCGATCGAGCAGGGCGGGGAACAGTCCCGTGTCCTCGCCTGGCTCGCGAACCGCCGCCGTGAGGATGGCGCGCATCTCGGCCTCCATGGACCGGCCGTGCCGCGCCGCACGCAGCCTCAGGCGCTCCTTGACCCGGTCATCAAGATGACGAATGCTCACCGCCGACATCCCGGCACCTCCCGCCCTGTGCTAGCAATGCTAGCAAAGTCTCGGGCAGTAGCATTCCCCAGGTTTTATCTTGACATCGTGCGTCAAGTACTTGACACTTGTCGTCAAGGAGAGGAGCGCGCGTGGACGTGCCGTCGTGGGGTGAGCTGACCGGGCAGGTGCTGGGGCTGATGGAGAGCCGGCTGCTGGACCCGCTGGAGATCCTGCTGGACAGCGATCTGTGCGGGATGCGGTCGGTCGCGGCCGGGCGGGCCGGGGCGCTGGCCGAGGACCTGCTGGGCGAGGACGACCAGGTGGCGGCGATGACCGCGATCCGGCTGGTGGCCGCGCTGTACCCGGGCGACGGGCCGTTCGACCCGCCCGCGTCGTGGTGGCTGACGCCGCTGGGCCGGATAACGGCACGGCGGGCCGGCCGATCCGGGCGCCGAGGCGGTGTCGTACGCGGTGGCCGGGGCGATGCTGGGCGTGACCCGGCAGGGGGTGCACGACCTGGTCAGCCGGGGCAAGCTGGCCCGGCACCCGGATGGCGGGGTGACCGTGGGGTCGGTCCGGGACCGGCTCGGGCAGCGCGGGGGCAGCCATGATGCCGGGCGGTAGGGTGCGGCTGGCCGGCGGCCTGGCCTGACCGCCGGTCAGGCGGGGACCCGGCAGAGGATCTCGCCCGAGGGGACCATGAACCAGCCGTCGTCGCTGGCCGCGAACCGCAGCCAGGCCCGGCCCAGCCGCTCCAGGTCGGCCCGGGTGGCCAGGCCGTGCTCCAGCGCCCGGTCGGCGAACGCGGACCGGGTGACCCGCTCGGCCCAGCTGCTGCCCCACCACGCCCGGTCCTCGGGCGTGGCGTAGCACCAGGCGCTGGCGGTCGCCGTGACGTCGGTGAACCCGGCGCGCGTGCGCCCAGGCCAGCATCCGCCGGCCAGCGTCCGGCTCACCGCCCGAGGCCCGGGCCACCTGCTGGTACAGGGCCAGCCACTCGGCCATCTCCGGGATCGTCGGGGTACCAGAGCATGCCGCCGTAGTCGCCGTCGCGGGCGGCGACCAGCCCGCCGGGCCGGGCCACCCGGCGCATCTCGCGCAGCGCGGCGGCCGGGTCGGCCAGGTGCTGCAGAACCTGGTGAGCGTGCACCACGTCGAACGTGCCGTCGGCGTAGCCCAGCCGGTACACGTCGCCGGGCTCGAACCGGACATTGCCCTGCCCCGCCGCGTCGGCTGCCTGCCGGGCCGCGTCCAGCACGTCGCCGGCCATGTCGATGGCGACGACCTCGCCGTCGGGCACCCGGGCGGCCAGGCCGGCGGTGATGGTGCCGGGACCGCAGCCGACGTCGAGGACCCGGTCCCCGGGCTGCAGCCGGGCCAGCAGGTAGGCCGCGGAGTTCTCGGCCGTGCGCCAGCGGTGGGACCGCAGCACGCTGTCATGGTGGCCGTGCACGTACGCCTCAGGACGCGACATGGGTTTCATCATGCCGGACCGGCCGGGCCTAGCTGAGGGCTGCCACCCGCTCGCGCTCGGCCGGGGTAAACGGGACGGGCTGGCGGCGGGCGGCGTCCCACCGGACGGTGACCACCCGGGCCTGCGCGGCCACCTCCCCGGCCGGGGTCAGGATCGTCTCGGCGGTGGTCAGGCTGGTCGTGCCCAGGCGCTCGACGCCGATCCGCACGCTCACCCGGCGGTCGGCGTAGCGGACCTCCGTGCGCAGGTCGATTTCCAGCCGGGCCACCACGTACACCGGGTCGGCGCCGAGGATCCGCGTGTACAGGGCGTCCCGGGCCTCCTCCAGGTAGGTCACGAAGACCGCGTGGTTGACGTGGTCCAGGGCATCGACGTCCCGCCACCGGACACTGACCTGGTGCTCGAACAACGCGCCCGCCTTCCCCGCTCTGGTCAGCCGAGCCTAGCCAGGGCGGCCGCGCCGGGCACGGGCCGGCGCTACGGGGTCACGGTCAGCACCAGCGGCCCGCCCGGCACCGGCGGCGAGTTCGGGAAGCCGTACGAGGTGGTCAGCCCGCCCGCGTCGGTGATCTGGAACGCCACCGTGTAGGTGCCGGGGGTGGTGGCGCTGAACGTGAAGCCCTCGGTGAAGGTCTCGTTCAGGGTGGGCAGCGACACCCCGCCGGACTCGCCTCCGACTGGCTGGCCGGAACTGTTCAAGACCGTGATGCTGAACTGGCTGACCGGCGCGATGGCGGCCGAGGCGGTGATGGTCAGGCCAGCACGGAAGGAGTCACCGGGCGGGAGAGAGCTGATCGAGAACGTCGCCGGACTGACCGACGCGGCGGTCGCGACCGGCGGCGACGTGTCCGGCAGCCGGGTCAGCGCGACCCCGGGGTCGGGCGCGCCGAACTCCGTGCCGTACAGGGCCGCGTTCCCGGCGCCGTCCGTGATGGCGATGCCGGTGACCGTGCACTGGGCGGTCCCCTCGGGCATGACCACCGGGACCGACCAGGTGCCGTCGGCGGCCTGGACCGGGGTCGTCGACTGCTGGGCGCAGAAGCTGTCCGGCCCGAAGTCCACGACGATCGAGGCCACGCCGTCCCGGGCGCCCGCGACCGCCATGGACAGCTGCACGATCTGGCTCGCGGCCCAGTTGTTCACCGGGTCGGGGGTGGCGGTGAACCCGCTGGCGCTGTCCACGGCGTCGGCGGTCAGCGCGATCGGAAGCTCGTTCAGTTTCCGGAACGTGGCGTGGTTGCCGGCGTTGTCCCACACCGTCATCGCCGTCACCGTCCAGGTCCCGGCCGGGGTGCCCGGCGGGAACGACTCGGTCAGCACGCAGGGCGCGGTGGTGTCATCGAAGACCGTGTTGTTGCCGCTGGCGCCGCACGTCCCGACGCCCTGGGCCAGGTCGGGGCTGAACGTGACCGTGCCCCGGACCGTCCGGCCGCCGGGGCCGGCCAGCGTGAGGCGGGCCTTCCAGAAGCCCGCCTGGGCGTCGTCGCCGACGAAGGAGTACAGCATGCTCCCGGTGGTGGTGCCGCCGTTGTAGGCGTCGGGCGGACCCAGGTTGAACAGCCCGTCGCCGATGGCCAGCGAGTCGAACGTCGGTGCGGTCGAGTCGGCCAGCTCGGTGGCGGTCAGCACCGCGCCGAAACTGGACACCGCAGTGGTCCCCAGCGTCAGGTGCGCGCCCTGGTTGTCCTGCGCGGTCAGCCTTGTGACGGCCCAGTGCGCGGTGGCGGCGAACGCGTACTGCGGCACCCGGAAGGCATAGGAGTAGGTCGAGTCCTGGGCGGTACCCGATCCGTTGACCAGCGTCCCGCCGGGGAACCCGAAGCCGATGTCGAACGTCTGGCCGGTGAACGTGCCGGGCTTCGGGCCTTCCAGCCGGATGTCGACGTCGCCGCTGACCGCGGTGGCGCTGGCGTCGGAGTCCTGCACCGTCCAGGTCACGGTGGCGGTGGCCGTCCCGCTGGTGGCATCGACGCTGGACTGGGCGAAGCTGAGCTGGGTCACGGTCAGGTGCCCGCCGCTGGCGGGCGCGGCCCGGGCCGGGCTGGCCAGGCCGGGCACGGCCAGGGCGGCGAGGGCGGTCACGGCGAGAACGCGCGCTAACGAACGGCAGCGGCCCACGGGAGGGTACGGAAATCCAGCCATGACCTCACGGTCTCACTGCCCCCGAGGTCCGGGCAAAGCATTTATCAACGGGGCGGATCGCCCAGGGCCAGCCGGGTCGCGGCGGCGCTGGTCAGTTCCAGCCCCTCGGCCCACACCCGGGCCGTCTCCGGCGGGCCCAGGATGTCAGCGGCCTGCTGGTGCCGCTGCCGGAGGTCGTGCGGCGGCGGCAGGCCGGCCGAGTCGCGCACGGCGGTCGCGGCGGCGGCCAGCCGGACGGCGCGATCCGCGCTGCCCTCGCGGGCGGCCAGGTCAGCGAACCCGAGCAGGCCGCAGGCGATCCCGGCCCGCTGGCCGGCGGCCACGCTGATCTGCAGGCTCTCGGCCAGGTAGGTCCGGGCACGGGCCAGGTCGCCCTGCCGCAGGGCGGTGCTGCCCAGCCGGGCCAGGCACCGCGCGACGCTAGGCGGCGGGAAGGCGTCGCGGAAAAGGGGCAGCGCCGCCAGGTACTGGCCGCGGGCGCCGTCCAGGTCGCCGTCGGCCCGGGCCAGGTTGCCGAGCAGGATGCGGGCCAGGGCGACGGCCCAGCGCTGGTCGGTGTCCTGGGTCAGGGCCAGCCCGGCGGCGGCGGACTCCCGCGCCTCGGCGGCCCGGCCGGCCATGGCCAGCGCGCTGGCCCGGGTGTTGAGCACGTACGCCTGGTTCCACCAGTCCCGGTTGCTCTCGGCCATGGCCCAGGCCTCGTCGGTATAGCGCAGCGCCTGCTCCGGGTCCCGCGCTGACAGCGCCAGGCGTCCCAGCACGTCCAGGGCCATCGCGGTGAAGTACGGGTCGCCTGACTCCCGGCACTGCTCCAGCCCGGCGGTGCCGCGCTCCTGGCCGTGCCGCACGTCGCGGTCGAAGAACGCCAGCAGCGCCCGCATGACCAGGGCCGGCCCGCGGACCCTGGGCCATACCCCGGCCGAGGCGGCCAGGAACGCGTCGTGCCAGGTGATGCCCTCGGCCAGGGCGCCGATGCCCGACCAGCAGACCCCCAGCTCGGCGCAGATGCGCAGGCCGGTCTCGGCGTCGCCCGACCGCAGGCAGCGATCCAGGACCGCGCGGATGTTGCGGGCGTCAGCCTGCCAGCCGAGGAACAGCTTGCGGAGCACCGGCCAGGACACCGGCACCTTGGCCGTGGCGATGCTCATCACGTACCCGGCGCGCTTCTCGGTGTAGTCGCGCATCCGGTGTTCCAGCGCCTGCGTCTCCCCGGCCTCGGCCAGCCGGGCGGCGGCGAACTCGCGGACCGCGCCCGGCATCTGGTACCGCTCGTCGCCCGGCACCCCCGGCCCTGGCTCGGGCTCGATCAGCGCGGTCCGGACCAGGCGGACCAGGCGGCGGCCCACCCGCGCGGGGGGGAGCAGGGCGTCGGAGCAGACCCGCTCGGCCATCTCCAGCGACCAGCCCGGCATCACCGACAGGCGGCGCAGCAGGACCTGCTCCTCGGGGTCGAGCAGGTCGTGACTCCAGGCGATCACCCGGCGCAGCGCCTGGCTGGCCGGGTCGGCCGGCCCGGACGGCTCCGCGGGACCCGGCGGCTCCGGCACCGGCCAGGCGGTCAGCCGGGCGCTGAGCTTGGCGACGGTCAACTCCCGCAGCCGGGCGGCGGCCAGCTCGATGGCCAGCGGCACGCCGCCCGCCGCCCGGCAGATCGCCGCCACGGCGGCGCCGTCCTCGGCGTCCAGTACCCAGTCCGATCCGGCGGTGGTGGCCCGGCTGACGAACAGCCGCACCGCGTCGGACCGCGTCACGTCCGCCCCGGCCGCGCCTGCCCAGGCCGCGCCAGGCTGGGCCGAACCGGGCTGGGGCGAACCGGGCTGGGGCGAACGGGGCTGGGCCGCGCCCGGCCCGGCGGGCGGCAGCGCGAGCGGCGGGACCGTCCAGACGACCTCCCCCGGCACGCCGAGCGGTTCCCGGCTGGCCGCCACGATCAGCAGGCCGGGCGCGGCGGCCAGCAGCTTGCGGGTCAGGCAGGCGCAGGCCACGGGCAGGCACTCGCAGCTATCCAGGCCGAGTATCAGCCGGCGGTGCCGCAGGGCGCCGGCCAGCGTGTCCATGACCGGGATGCCGGGCTCCTCGCAGATCCCGGCCTCCTGCGCGACCCGGACCGGGAGCAGGGACGGCCGGGGCAGGTCGGCCAGCCCGGCCAGCACCGCTCCGTCCGGATGGTCGCCGGTCAGGGCGGGCAGCAGGGCATCCAGCAGGCGGGTCTTGCCGATGCCGGCTGGCCCGCACAGGGTCAGCAGCCGCGTGCCGCCGGCCAGTTCCCGAAGCTCGCTGATCTCCCGTTCACGACCGGTTAGCCGCCCGGCCCGCCGGGGCCACTCATCGCCGCCGGATCCTGGCCGCGCGAACCAGGGAAATGGGAGGCGGGGAAATAGCGCGAACGCTCATCGGGTGCCAACCTCCCTGGCCGATCCGTGCCCGGCTGCCGCCCGCCCTGTAACCCAGCGCGCCGTCACCCCGGTGCTCCGTCGCCTGATATTCCCGGGAAGCACCCCGGCGCTCTCATCCTGGCATTCCGGCCAGCGCGGCGCGGCCCGGCGGCGCAATAGGATCTGCCCCCGGCATGATCTGGCTCGATAGCTGATCATCGGATTCGAGCAGGATAACAAGCCGGTCTCAGAATAATCTGCTGACCGGTTTCTGCATGATTCGGCATGATTATCCGGCTGCGGCGGATAACAGCCAGGCGTTATCGGCGGAAATGCCGAGGGCCAGTCAGGCGCTGGCGCGCCGGCTGACCTCGGCCCGCGGGTCGCGGCGGTCGCCCGACGCGTTCCACTGCTCGTCCACCGTCCGGTAGCCCAGTCCGGCCAGCATCTCGTTGACGCCCGCCCGGACCGACCCGGCCAGGCGCGTGGCGGGGACGATGACGCCGGACCCGACCGAGTTCTGCTGCACCTGCCGGGTGTTCCAGATCTTGAAGTCCGACGGGCCGCGGTCGTGGCTGGTGCGGAAGCAGGCGTCGACGATGCCCGGCGCCGGGGCCAGGCCGAGGAATGACAGCACCCCGGCGATGGCGCCGTCCGGGTTCTCCACCAGGTCCTCGTACCGGACGCGGACGCAGCGGCCGGGGTTGCGGTCCTCGAAGTCACGGGCGCGCCGGACGCAGTCCAGCCAGTACTCCGCCACGGCGGCCACGCTGTTGCCGGGGTTGCGGGCCACGTAGCCGTGCATCGGCAGGAACGCCGGCTGCTCGGGCGCCGACTGGCTGAGCCCCCACGGCATGGCCGCCACGTATGAGGTGATCACGTCCATGCAGTGCCGGTACAGGCAGATGAACCGGGCCTCGGGGTAGATCTCGGCCATGAGGTCGGCGTAGTAGATGGTGGACAGCGACTTGTCGCACACCTGGCGCTTGCCGGTGCTGCTCAGGTACGCGCCCAGGAGGGCGTCGGCCGCGCCCCGCACGGCCGGCAGCGCCTCCGCCGGGAGACTGCCGGGCCGCGGGTCGTGCCCGCCCCGGCTGGCCATGGCCCGGCCGATGACCTCCCACGCGTGAGCCAGGTACCCGCAGGCCACGCCGACATCGGTCTCCGGCGGGCAGGCCAGGTCAGGATGAGTGTCCAGGATGAACCGCAGCAGGGTCGACCCCGAGCGCGCCGCGGTCAGGATGAACACCGGCGGACGCGGCGCGGCGCCGGCGACGGGCGGCACTAGCAAATCGGGCAAGCCCCGCTCTCAGCTAGCGTTAATACGGACAAAAAGTCTGACAAACTATCAGAGCGGGTAGGTGCCGACCGGCAGCTACGTCAAGTATGCCCCTTATCTCCCGATCCAGGTCGCCCGGGGCGGAAGGCGGACAGCCATGAGCTTCGTAACCGTGCTCGGCAACGACCTGCACTACACGGAGCGAGGCGACGGGCCGCCGCTGCTGTTCCTGCACGGGTTCGGCTCGTGCGCGGAAGCCTGGTACCACCAGTTCGAGGCGTTCTCGGGCCGGTTCCGGGTGATCGCCTACGACAGCGTGAACCACGGCCACTCGGCCAACTCGCCGGCTGGGCCGGCCCGAGCCCGACCGGGCCGACGAGCTTGAGGGGTTCCTGGCCGCGCTGGGCATCGACCGCCCGATCCTGGCCGGCAACTCGATGGGCGCCCTGTCGGTGCTGCGCTGGGCGACCCGCCACCCGGACCAGGCCGCCGGCCTCATTCCCTCCGGCATGGGGGTCATCCGCCCCGGCGCGCCCGGCCGGGTCATCCCGCCCGCCGAGCCCGTCCCGGACGAGGTGCTGCTGGTCGGGGCGGAGCGCGGGTTCACGCCCGGCTTCCCGTCCGCCAGCCCGGAGCTCTACCAGCGTTACCTGCGGCTGCGCGCGACAGCCACCCGGATCGAGGCGTTCCGCCATCCCCGCACGGCGTCGTTCAGCAACCCGTCCCGCGACGAGCTGGCCGGGCTGGCAGGCGGCATCCGCTCCCCCGTGCAGATCGTCGTGGGCGAACTGGACTGGCTCGCCGACGCGGGCGCCCACCTGCACGAACTCGTGAAGCAAAGCCAGTTCGCGGTGGTCCCGGGAGCGCCGCACAACGTCTACTTCGAGGCCGCCGCGCAGTACAACGAGATCGTCTCGGCATTCCTGGCCGGGCTGGACCTGCCCGGCTGAGCCCGCCGGGGCCGCGGCCGGGTGGCGGGCTAGAATCGGGCGTACGCAACGTTTCCGGACTATTACGGAGAGACATTCTCATGAGCTCTGGGACGGGCCTGGGCGAGACGCTGAGCGCGGTACTGGCCGGCGGCCAGCCATCGGCCGTCGCGCTGGTCTCGCCGGAGGACGAGCAGGCGCTGACCTATGCCGACCTGGCCGGGCGGGTCGACTCCATGGCCCGGCTGCTGTCCGGGGCGGGCGTCCGGCGCGGGGACCGGGTCGCCATGGCCCTGCCCAACGGCCCGGAGTGCGTGGAAGTGCTGCTGGCCATCATGTCGCTGGGCGCGGCAGCGGCCCCGCTGAACTCGGCCTACACCGAGAGCGAGTTCGCGTTCTACCTGGGTGACATCGCGCCGCGGGTGCTGGTCACGCTGCCCGGCCAGCCGCGGGCGGCGATCAGCGCGGCGGCGGCCGCGGGCGCCGGCCCTGGCCCTGACCAGCCGCGCCGGCGGCCCGGCCAGCCTGGAAGCCGACGGCGAGGCGGTGCGCCCGGCGGCCCCGGCCGAGCCCGGCCAGCCGGACGACATCGGGATCGTGCTGCACACCAGCGGGACGACCAGCCGGCCCAAGCAGGTGCCGCTGCTCCAGCGCAACCTGATGGCCTCGGTCCGCACGGTCGCCGCGCACTACGGCCTCGGCCCGGACGACGTGTCGTTCGCCGCGATGCCGCTGTTCCACATCCACGGCCTGATCGCGTCGACGTTCGCCGCGCTCAGCGCGGGCGGCACGGTCGTCGCCCCGCGCCGGTTCACCCCGCAGCGGTTCTGGCGGCAGGCCCGCGACTACCGGGCCACCTGGCTGTCAGCCGGGCCGACGATGCACACCGATGATCCTGGACAAGATCGACGCCGACGGGCCGCCGGCCAGCCTGCGGTTCACCCGCTCGTGCAGTTCGGCGCTGTCGCCGGCGCTGCTGGAGCGGGCCGAGGCGGCCTACGGCGTGCCGATGCTGGAGGCCTACGGGATGACCGAGGCCAGCCACCAGATGGCGTCCAACCCGCTGCCGCCGGCCGCCCGCCTACCTGGTTCGGTGGGCGTGGCCACCGGGACCGAGATCGGCATCGCCGATACCCGCGGCGAGCTCCAGCCCGCGGGCAGTCCCGGCGAGGTGGTGATCCGGGGCCCGGGCGTGATGTCCGGCTACGTGAGCAACCCGCAGGCCACGGCCGAGGCGTTCTGGGGCGACTGGTTCCGCACCGGCGACCGGGGCGTGCTGCGCGACGGCTACCTGTACCTCGAAGGCCGGATCAAGGAGATGATCCTGCGCGGCGGGGAGAACATCGCCCCGGCCGAGATCGAGGAGGTGCTCCTGGCCCACCCGGCGGTCGGCGACGCGGTCTGCTTCGGCCTCCCGGACGAGAAGTACGGCGAGCTTCCGGCCGCCGCGGTGACCCTGAGCCAGGACACGCCGGCGGCCGACCTGACCGGGTTCTGCCGCGAGCGGCTGGCCGCGTTCAAGGTGCCGACCCGGGTCTGGGTCCTGGCCGAGATCCCGCGCACCGCCACCGGGAAGGTGCAGCGGCGCCGGATGGCCGACTTCGTCGCCGACAAGCAGCCAGGCCCAGTGAAGGCAGCCCAGTGAAGCAGCACAGTGAAGGCAGCACAGTGAAGTTCGCCGTCCTGGGGGCCGGGGCCATCGGCGGTTACGCCGGGGCAGCACTGGCCCGCGCCGGGTCCGACGTCACGCTGATCGCCCGGGGCCCGCACCTGCGGGCCATGCGGGAGCGCGGCGTTCAGGTTCAGTCGCCCCGCGGTGACTTCGCCGCCCGCCCGGCCGCTACCGACGACCTGGCGGTGATCGCCGACGCCGATGTGGTGATCGTCGCCCTCAAGGCCTACAGCCTGACCGAGGTGGCGCCCCGCATCGGCCCGCTGCTGTCGCCGGGGTCCTCGGTGATCTGGGCCCAGAACGGCATTCCCTGGTGGTACTTCCAGGGCGCCGGCGGCCCGCTGGCCGGGACCACGCTGCAGAGCGTGGACCCCGGCGGGGTGATCGCCGGCGCGATCGGCCCGGAGCACAACGTGGGCTGCGTGGTCTACTGCTCGACGGAGATCATCGAGCCGGGGGTGATCCGGCACACCGAGGGCACCCGGTTCTCCCTGGGCGAGCCGGACGGCTCGGTCAGCGAGCGGTGCCAGCGGATATCGGCGGAGTTCACCGCGGCCGGGCTGAAGGCGCCGGTGGACCCGAGGCTGCGCGACCAGATCTGGCTCAAGCTGATCGGCAACGTCGCGTTCAACCCGATCAGCGCGCTGACCGGGGCGACGCTCGGCCAGCTCGGCACGGTGCCCGAGATGGTGGACCTGCTGCGGGCGATCTTCGCCGAGTGCGCCGCGGTGGCGGGCCAGCTGGGCGTCACGTTCCCCGTGTCGCTGGAGCGGCGGCTGGCGGCGGGCATCGCGGTCGGCGACCACAAGACCTCCACGCTGCAGGACCTGGAGGCGGGCAAGCGGCTCGAGATCGACTGCATGACGGGCGCGGTGGCCGAGCTGGCGGGCCTGCTGGGCATCGAGGTCCCGCACATCGCCACGGTGCACGCCTGCGCGAAGCTGCTGGGCCAGCTAGCCAGCCCGTCCTGAGGGCCTAGGCCTTCAGGAAATGCTCGATATAGTCGGCGGTGTCCTGCCAGCGGGTGACGGCCACGCAGGGCACGCCCAGGGTCTTCACGGGGTAGTCGTTGCCGCCCTCATCGAGCCGGTCCCCGACGAAGAGCACGTCCGCGGGAGTGATTCCCAGCCCGGCCATCAGCTTGCTGATGCCGTAGGCCTTGTCGATGCCCTTCCGGGTCACGTCAACGGAGGTGGACCCGCCGGCCCGGACTTCCAGATCCGGAAGCAGCTTGGCGGCATAGTCCCGGAGCATCAGCTTCTTCGACCCGTCGGGGTCCCATGCGTACTTGGCCTCCGCCGGGGCTTCCTGGCCCAGCGCTGAGTACGTGATCTGGCTGCCGCGATCCTCGATGATCGCGCCCCACGGGGAAGCCTCCCAGATGCCCAGTTCCTTCGCGCCTTGGGTGAGGGCGTCCGTCACGGCCGTCTTCTCAGCCTCGCTGAGATCCTCGGCATACCGCAGGCGCCAGCCGTCGGCCCACGTGTAGTAGCGCGTGCCGCAGGTCGGCATGACGTGCAGGTGCGGCAGCCGCTCCGGACTCGCGTTCAGGAAGCGCAGTACCTGGGTCTCGAACTGCTCGAACCGGCCACCGGAGATGATGCACACGTCAACGCGAGCTAGCAGCTCATCCAGCAGCCGCGCCATGCGAGGGTCGATCTTTGACTTGGACACGGTTAGCGTGTCGTCCAGGTCAAAAGCCACGACGGACGGCGCTGATTCCACCATCATCCTTTGCCTCGCTGCAGGTCCGCTACTCATCGCCCGCGACCGGGCTGGCCCTACCTTACCGGGGCACAGGGCCAGTGCGCCCGGCAGCCAGCGATGCCGGCGGCCTGGCGCGGCAGGTGGCCCGGAGCCTGGAATTCCGCCCGGCTCCGGGCCCATTGCGGGCTACGGCCTCCAGCTTCGGAAGAAGAATCGGGAGCACCCGATCGAGGGCGTGGCCAGCAGGCTGATCCTGATCGCGGCCACCCTCCGGGTCGGCGCCGACCCGGCGAACTGGGTGGCCTGCAGCGAGCAGGTGTCCACCGCGAACCAGGACCACTGGCCCGGCCTGCCGATCACCTGCGTCGAGATCCGCCTCCACAGGCCACCTGACCTGCGGAAGCCGGTCGCCGTCACGGTTGCCCGCGGCGGGTTGCCGCCGTCCCGGGTCGCCGTGATGACCACCCGGAAGTGGGACAAGGTCTCCACGGCGAGCGTCCGGTGCGCCCAGCCTGGCGTGGTGCTCGCAACGGCCGCGGGCGCGGTGAGCAGGACAGTCGCAGCGGTAATAAGGGCGCCGGCCATGGCGGCCCGTCGCATCGTGGCGGAAATCACGGTTACCCCTCCTCGCACGAACTCCGGTACCTGAGATGCCCGTATTTTCCGGAAGGGACTCTATGGGAATTCCTTGCCGGCAATGACAGGGATCCATTTCCGGGAAAGCATACAAGATATTCTCCGGAATTCAATGGGGCGCGATAATGACGGCGGCTGATTCGCCCCTTTAAATGACAGGCCGTACATTTTTGTAACGGCATAAGCGACGCTTACCCGGCCCGCATCTGGCTCACGTCCCGCACGGCGCGAATCAGGGGCCGATCGGCCTGGCGCCCCGCATGAGCCGGGCGGCCAGCCAGAACGCGGCGAGGGCCAGGGGAAGCTCCGCCCCGGCCGCCCCGGCCAGCGAGAGGGCGTGATCGAGGCCGGGGGCCGACGTGCACACGTCGAACCAGGCATCGGTGACCAGCAGGGCCCGCCGGCCACGGCCGTGAGGCTGGCCCGCGCGTCGCCCCGGGCCAGCAGGACCGCGGTGGCCAGAGCGGCCAGCGCCTCGGCGGCGTCCAGCCCGGTCCAGGCCATGGACCAGTGATGGGCCTGGGCGGCCGACGGCAGCGTCACGCTGAGCATGACCGACCAGGGCACCAGGAACGCGCCCACGGCCAGCGCGGCCAGGCGCGCCCGCCGCCGCGTGGCGGGCGAGAGCCCGGCCCGGGCAGCCCGGCCCGGCCGGGGTGAGCGCAGCGGGCCGGGCGGGCCGGGCCGGAGCGGCCGGGCCAGTGACCGGCGGCGCGATCCGGCCCGCCGAGCCGGTCCAGCTCGACAGGCCGGCCTGCAGGGCGGCGCCCAGGGCGATGACGAGCCGCTCGGCCTGGCGGGCGGCGGCCGGGCCGCCAGCGGCCAGCCCGGGACTGGCGGCCCGGCGCGGGGCGAGCGGGGCGAGCGGGAGCGTGTGCGTCGGCATGGTCCACACGGTAGGACAGCAGAGAAAATTCTGCAAGTTTTTCTCTGCATAAAAATCTCTGTGGTCGTGCTAGGCTGTGGTCATGCCGATAGCTCCACGTCAGGTGACCGGCGACGCCAAGCGCTGGAAGGCCATGTCCCACCCGATGCGCCGCGAGATGCTGCGCCACCTGGAGGACAGCGGCCCGGCCACGTCCACCACGCTGGCCCGGGCTCTCGGCGACAGCACCGGGACGACCAGCTACCACCTGCGGATCCTGGCTGACGCCGGGATCATCGAGGAGGCATCCGGCCTCGGCAACGGCCGCGAGCGCTGGTGGCGCACCTTCCCGGTGGACCTGCGCGAGCCCGACTACGACGGCCTCAGCGCCGCGGACCGGGCGGCCCTGGATGAGTGGCGGGCCGGGCAGATACCGGGCGAGCTGGAGCTCGTCAACCGGTTCATCCGGGACGTCCGCCAGTACGGCGGCCACTGGGCCAGCTCATCACGGGCCAGCGGCTACTACACCCCGGCCGCCCTGGACGCGCTGCACGACGAGTACGTCGCGCTGCTGAGCAAGTACGGGCATACCCGCGAGGATGCTCCGCCCGATGCCCGCCTCGTCCACCTGCGGATGTTCTACCTCCCCGACGACCCGCCCGAGGCCGTGACGGCCGAGCCGGGCGCACTGGCGGCGCCGTCCGGCCGTGATGGCGAGTTCCGCGAGTAGCCGCTGCCCGCCCGCTCGCCGGCCAGCCTGTCCCAGCAGCCCGGCCATGTGCGGCCGGTAACAAGGACGCCCGGGAGAACCTTCATTCACAGCCTGTGCAGTGATCCCGCGACCATTACCCTGGCTCCAGCCTGGGTCCTGCCGCGATCCTCGCAAATCCGGCTGGGTACACTCACCACACTTACGCCTGTCGGGGCTTCACGGCCCTGTGCGCGGCGGGATACGCGCATGGCGGCAGGGACCGTAAGGACCCCGTGACACCATGAGGAGCAGAGCTAGTGTCGGAAGTCAGCGCGGCCGCCGGTCCAGGTTTCCTCGAGACGAATCTCGATCAGGCCGGGCTCAGCAACCCGAGCGTACGGGAGTTTATCCGGCACTGGGCTGATCATACCGGCGCGGCGCGGGTTGAGATCATCGACGCGTCCGATGACGCCCGGCTCATCAGCGAATCGCTGGCCGCCGGCGAGATCGTTCCGGTCGACGAAGGGCTGTATTACTCCCGCAGCTTCGTCAAGGACACCGCCCGCTCCGAGGAGCGGACCATCGTCGCCACGGCCAGCCCGGCCGACAAGGGCGTGTACGACAACTGGCGGTCCTCGGCTGAGATCCGCCCGCTGGTGGAGGGCCTCATGCGGGGCGCCTCGGCGGGCAAGACCATGTACGTCATCCCGTACCTGATGGCTCCGCCCGGCTCTCCGCTCGAGCCGTATGCCGTCGGGATCGAGCTCACCGACCACCGGACCGTCGCGCTGCACATGATCCGCATGGCCCGGGTGGGCGTGAAGTACGTGAATGACCTCACCGACCCGGACATGTTCGTCCGCGGCGTGCACGTCACGGGTGACCTGGAAAATCTCGGGCAGGGCACGCCCGGCGACAAGCGGTACTTCGTCACCATCGCCGACGAGCGGACCATCCTGCACTTCGGCTCGTCCTACGGCGGCAACGCCCTGCTCGGCAAGATCGCGCACGGCCTGCGGCAGGCCGCCTATGACGGCTGGGCCAGCCGGGAGTTTCTCGCTGAGCAGTTCATGCTGATCGGCGTCACGGATAAGCACACCGGGCGCACGTGGCACATTTGCGGCGGGTTCCCCAGCGCGTCCGGCAAGACCAACCTGGCCATGATGCTGCCGCCGGACACCCTCGCCGACCGCTATCACGTGGAGTTCTACGGCGACGACATCGCCTGGCTCCGGGTCGACCCGGCGGACGGCCGGATCTACGCGATCAACCCCGAGTTCGGCGTGTTCGGCGTGGCCAAGGACACCAACGAGACCACCAACCCGAACGCGCTGGACTCCATCGCGCCGGGCACCGGGACCCTGCTGACGAACGTCGCCTACAACGAGAACACGCACGAGGTGTGGTGGGAGGGCCGGACGCCCGCGCCGCCCGCGGACCTGGCCGGCTGGCGGGACTGGACCGGGCAGCTCATCAGCGAGCGGTCCGGGGACGAGGTCGGCAAGCCGTGGGCGCACCCCAACAGCCGCTTCACCACCCGGCTCACCAACGTGCCCAACATCGCCACCGACTTCGAGAATCCCCGCGGCGTGCCGATCGACGCGATCATCTTCGGCGGCCGGACGCGGGACCGCGAGCCGCTGATCCGAGCGATCACCGACCTCGCCGAGGGGGTCTACGACGGCCTCACGCTGGGCGCGGAGGCGACCTTCGCGGCCGAGGGCGTCGACGGGCAGCTTCGGTATGACCCGATGTCCATGCGCCCGTTCATGTCCTACCCGGAGGGCGCCTACGCCGCGCACTGGCTCAAGATCATCGGCTCGGCCCGGGTCAAGCCGATCTTCGCGCATGTCAACTGGTTCCAGCGGGACCCCGACGACGGCCACTTCCTGTGGCCCGGCTACCGGGAGAACCTGCGTCCGCTGCTGTGGCTCATGCAGCTGCGGGACGGCGAGGTCCAGGGCGTTCCGACGCCGGTGGGCATCGTCCCGGCCAAGGCGGAGCTGGACACCGACGGCGTCGACATCAGCCCGGCCGACCTCGACAAGATCCTCGGCATCGACTCCGCCCGCTGGCGGCAGGAGATGACGCGCCGCGAGGAGCACCTGGCCAAGTTCGACGGACTGCCCGAGGAGATCTGGCAGGTGCACCGCCGCATCACCGCGGCGCTGGACACCCAGCCGGAGTAGCCTCTCCCTCCGGCAGCAGCCCGAAGGCGTCGGCCACCGCGAGCGCCCCGGACCGGTTGCGGACGCCCAGCTTGCGGAACAGCCTGGTCTGGATGTTCTCGACGGTCTTCGGGGCGATGCCCAGCACGGTGGCCGTCCGCCGGATCGAGTACCCGAGGGCGGCCGACCGGAGGATGTCGGTCTCCCGCGCCGTCAGCTCCGGCAGGTCGCCGGCGCCGGGGACCTGCTCGTTCCACCGGGCGCGGGCGGCGCCGATCAGGAGCCGCATCGGGGCCGAGTCCACGACCAGGTAACCCTGGCCGACCATGGCCAGCACGGAGCGGAAGTGCTCGGCGATCTTGTCGCCGGACACCAGCGCGCTGGCGCCGCGGGCCAGGGCCTCGGCCAGTTCGGCCGGGTCAAGCGGCTTGCTGTGGACCAGGACCGCCGGGGCGCCAAGCTCGTCCACCAGGTCCCAGTCGGCGGGCGCGGGGTCAACGAGCGCGGCCACGATCGGGCCGCGATTCCAGCGTGCCCAGTGCGCGTCAGCCACCGGCGCCCGGTCCCGGACGAAGACGAACGGAGCCTGCTGGCGGACGAGGCACTGCGCGACCTCATCCGCGGCCCAGGACGGCTGCCCGCAGACCACGGTCAGCACGGCGAAGTCACCGTCGGGCGGCGCCGGGCGGCGGGCGGGCGGCGCGGGCCGCTGGTCCAGCATGCCGAGCGACGCGGCCCGGGAGGCGGCGTGCGCGCTGCTGTTCACGCCCAGCTTGGCGTAGACCCGGCGCTTGAGGTTATCCACGGTGGCCGGGCTGATCCGGAGCAGGGCCGCGATCTCGGACACGCTGTGCCCGGAGCCGGTCAGCACGACAAGCTCCAGCTCGCGGTCGGTGAGGCCGCCCGCGCTGGGCCGGGCGTGCCGCCCCGGCTGGCGCTGCAGCAGCGCCAGCACGGCGGCCAGGCCGTGCGACTCGGGCACGAGCGAGGTCACGCCGGCCCGGCAGGCGGCGGCGAGATCCTGCTCGTCCGCGTCCCGGTAGGTGACGATCAGGTTCAGCTCCGGCAGCCGCCGGGTCAGGCGGTCGGCCAGGACCGCGTAGTCCCCCAGGCGGTCGCCGGCGTCCAGGATCACGACGTCGGGACGGGCCAGCTCGCACAGGTCGAGCACGTCGCCGGGCTCGGCGACCTTGCCGACGACGGTGACGTCCGGCCGGATCGACACGCAGGCGGACAGCGCGTCGCGCAGCAGCCGCCGGGGCGACTGCACCGCGACCTTGAGGGTGACGCGGGCGGGGTGAGCGGGCATGGTCCGTCCAGGCTCCGGCGTCCCCGGCACACGGCCGGTCGGCACCTGCTTATCCGCTCCCCGTGCCGCAGGATACGGCCTGCGCCACGGTATCCGCCGGCCTATAGCTCTTTATGGCGATAACTCACGATTGACGGAATCGGCGGGACCGGCCGCTCAGTTGGCCTCCGGGTGCATCGTGAGGACCTTCGTGCCCGTGAAGATCTCCTCGTTGATGATGAAGATGAAGGCGATGAGGTACAGCGCGGCGAACGGCGCGAGCGCCAGCCACACCCGCCATTGCTGCCCGGCGGCCCGCTGCCGGGCCACCCAGCGCCGGACCGGCGGGATCCGCAGCAGGAGCAGCGGAAGGCTGATCGCCACGGCCTGGTAGAAGCGCTGGTGGAAGACCGGGTCACCGTCTCCCTGATTGGCGCCGAAGGGCCGGAACCCGTCTAGCAGCAGCAGGTGCAGGATGAGAAAGCCCCAGATCACGTAGGTCATCTTCTGCAGCCGCTTCCAGTACTTCCCGAGCTTTCGCTGCGCCGGGGTATTGGCCGTGGCCAGCAGCGGCAGGGCCAGCAAGATGATCAGGAACCCGCTCACCAGGAAGGTATGGCCGGCCAGGCGGCCGAACACCCCGCCGGCGAAGCTCGTGGTCAGGGCGGCCGTGGTCGCGTCCGAGATGCCGATGACCGCGAACATGATGCCGTACCAGCGCCGCAGCGGGGCGATCCACCGCGCTCCGGTCAGGCTGATCAGCGGGGTGATCGACAGCATCACGAAGAAGCAGATCTCGCCGCCGGTGCCGAGCACGTCGGCCTCGGTGTTGGTCAGGACTTCCTTCTCGTTCAGGGACAGCCAGCCGCGCAGGATGAACAGCAGCGGGACGAACGCCAGCACGCGCAGGAAGAACAGCACGAGGGACTGCTTCTTGATGACGACGGCCGAGAAGATCAGGTCCTCGCCCATCCAGGTGTCCACGGAGCGGCGCCTGGCGGGCGGGCTCGCGAGGTCAACGGTGGTGGTTTCAGCGCTGGCCATCGGCGGCATTCTCCTTTCCGCGGGATGTACGAGGCGATCGCGGCGCGGGACGGCGCTACTTCGGCACTCGCGCCGGGCCGCCCGGCTGGTGCTCGCGGGCCTGGTGATGGGCGCCCGGCGCATCACGCTGGCCTGGGCCCTGGTTCTCGTTGAGGTTGCGAGCATTGCCCGCCCCGGCGCCGGCGTTCCGGAAAACGAAGAAGCTCAAGCCGTGCAGGCCGATCTCCGTGGCCGCGCCGACCACGCCCACCAGGGTGAGGATCACCAGGGCCGCGATCATCTTGTGCCAGGCGCGCTCGCGGCTCTTAGGCTTCGCGTCCGGGCGGGGCCTGGGGTTGCGCCGGGGGCTGACGCCGGGGCGGGTCACGGGCTTGGCGGCGGGCCGGGCATCCGGCCGGGCGCGGGCCGGCGCGCCCGCCCGGCCGGCCGGGCGGCCCGCTGGCCGGGTCGCGGTCCCGGTCCGGCGGTGGCGGCGGCGGGCTCGGTGCCGGGCTCAGTGACCGGCGCTGCGGCCGTCCGCGCTGCGGGCCGGGCCGCGGGCTTGACCGGAGTGGCCACCTGGCCCAGGTAGGCCGCGGTCACCCGGCTGAGCTCGGCCGTCAGCTCCGTCACGGTCAGCCGCAGGCCGGCGGCCTCCTGCTCGGCAGCGGCCCGCAGCGCCGCGGCCTTCTCCGAGGCGGACTGGCCGATCTTCGCGGCTTCCTGCTCGGCGGTCGTGATGATCTGGGCCGCCTGCTCGTCGGCCTCGGCCAGCAGCCGCTCGGCCAGCCGGATCGAGTCGTTGTGCCAGGGGTCCGGCTCTGGCCGCCGGACGGGCGGAGGCATCTCACTGACCTGGCCGGCGACAACCTGACCGCCGGAGGCATGATGGCGGCCGAGAACCTGGCCGCCGGGGACATAGCCGCCGGGAGCTTGCTGGCCGCCGAAGACCTGGTCGCCGAAGACCTGGTCGCCGAAGACCTGGTCGCCGGGAACTGGCCGCCCGGGTACTGGTCACCCGGGAACTGGCCAGCGGAGACCTGGCCACCGGAGAACTGGTCATCCGGGTACCGCCGGCCCGGGAAGTTATCGCCCGGGAACGGGTCGCCCGGGAACGGGTCACCCGGGTACTGGCCACCTGAGTACTGCCCACCCGGGTACTGGCCGCCCGGGTACTGGCCGCCGGAACCCTGGCCGCCGGAGACCTGGACCTGGCCGCCGGGGAGCGGCACGGTCCGGCCGACGACGCGCGGCCAGGCGGCCGGGTCGGATCCCGGCCAGCTCGGGTGATCCGGCGTCAGCGCGCCGAGGTAGCCCGCGCCGGGGAAGCTCGGGTGCTCCGGACCCAGAGTGCCCCGGAGGCCGGGGCCGGGCCGGGCCGGCTGCGGAGCCCGGCCGTAATCCGGAGCGCCGGCGTTCCCGGCTGCCGGGCGGCCGGTCGGGTTACGGACCGGCAGCGGGGCGAGGACGCCCTGGCCAGCCGCATCGCCCGCCGGGTCGCCAGCCGCGCCGACGGGCCGGGCGGCCGCCCGGGCGCGGGCGGTCCCGGGCAGCGTGGCCAGCGCGGCACGGGCCCGGTCACGGAGCGGCGGGCTGTACGACTTGCCGTGCGTCCCCTGGCGCCGGCCTCGCTGCCGGGCCCGCCGGACCAGGAGGACGGTCAGCACCGGCAGCACGACGACGATCAGCAGGCCGCCGGCCGCGTCGGCCAGGCTGAGCGATCCGTGCGTCCGGGGCGCGGCCTGCGCCGAGGGCCGGGACGAGGCCGTCGCGGTGACCGGTGCGGGCAGCGTCACCACGGGCAGCGGGCCGACGCGGACGCCGGGGCCGCGGGCATCGGCCGGGAGCTGGAGAATCCAGCCCGCCTCAACGACCCGGGGGCTGGTTAGCCGGCCGCCGCCCGGCTGGAGACGGCCCCTGTTCAGGTTGAAGATCTCCATGAACCGGCTGCCGCTGCCCAGCGTCCGCGCCGCGATGCCATAGAGCGATGTCACCGCGACGCCACCGGCGGACGGGACGACGTAGTACTTCACCGGCGCGGATGAGGCGGGTGACGGCGGCGTGCTGCTGGCCAGCGCGGCCGGGTCGGCCAGGACGGCACCGCCCAGCACGGGACCGGCCAGCACCGCCACCAGGATCACGGCGGCGGCCATGACGGCCTCTGCGGTCCGCGTAGCCGCGTGCAGGAAACCCTGCGCAGCCTCGCGGGAACCCGTGCCAAGGGTCATTCGGCTCCGTCCTGTTCTGGCCCCGGGCCGTAGGCTAGGCCCCCGCCCGGCCGGCCGGACAGTGACGAGTAACCCCTCCGGGGACGGGAAACCCGTGGGGGAGTCGGGGCGGGCGGTGCCCGCGCGCGTCACGGACATAATGGTCGGGTGCTATCGGTGACGGAGGACGAGGCACGGGAGCGAGCCGAGTTGCTCGCGGATATCGCCTACGACGTCTTCCTGGATCTGGCGGCGACCCCGGCCAGGTCGCGGACCCGGGCCACGTTCCGGTGCCGGCGGCCGGGGGCGGAGACGTTCGCTCAGCTTGGCCTGGCCGAGACCGGCGAGGTGACGCTGAACGGGCAGCCGCTCCCGCCGCCGGAGGACGAGCGGGTGCGGCTCACCGGGCTGGCCGCGGACAACGTGCTGGTCGCCGACGGCGCGATCGCCGACGTCGGCGGGATGGACCCGGGGCTGATCCGGTTCACCGATCCGGCCGACGGGGCCGGCTACGTGATCATCGATGGGTATCCCGACGAGGCGGCACGCCTGTTCTGCTGCTTTGACCAGCCGAGCCTGCCGTGCTCGCTGACGCTCACCGTCCGGGTGCCGCCGGGCTGGCGGTGCCTGGGCAACGGCGATGCTCGGGACGACGGTGACGGGATGTGGCGCTTCAGCACCGTGACCGGGATGCGGCCGCACCTGCTGACCGTATGCGCCGGGCCGTACCAGCAGGTCTGGGCGGGCCACGCCGGCCACGACGTGGCAGTGCGGGTATGGCGGCGGGCATCGCTTCCGCACTGGGATGAGGCCCTGGAGCGGTTCGCCGGGACCGCCGCCCGGGCCATCGCGCACTACGAGCGCGCGCTTGGCACCCCGTGCCCGTATCCGGGCTACGACATCGTGTTCGTGCCCGAGCTCACCGCGCTGGCCAGCACCGTGCCGGGGCTGATGGCCGTGAGCGAGACCATGCTGGCGCGGATGGCCGACCCCGATGACGAGATCGTGACCGAGGTGTGCGCGCATGAGGCGGCGCACCTGTGGTTCGGCTCGCACGTGACCATGCGCTGGTGGGATGACCTGTGGCTGGACGAGGCTCTGGCCACCTACCTGAGCGCTGAGTTCACCGGCGGCTGGGCGGGCTTCGGTTATCGCGAGAAGACGCGGGCGTACCGGGCCGACGAGCTGCCGGGACGGCTGCCGGTCTCCTCCCCCGTGCCCAGCTCGGCGCTGGCCCTGAGCCGTCCGGTCCCGCTGACCTACTCCAAGGGAGCAGCGGTGATCCGGCAGCTCGGCGCCCTGATCGGCGACCCGGCGCTGCGCGCCGGGCTGCGGGACTACCTGGACCGGTTCGGCGGCGGCTGCGGGACGCTCGCGGACCTGGTGACCTGCTGGTCCCGGGCCTCGGGACGGGACCTCGCCGGGTGGGCGGACACGTGGCTGCGCACCGAGGGCGCGCCGACGCTGCGGGCCTCGTTCTCCGCCGAGCCGGATGGCTCACTGGTCATAACCCAGGACCCGCCGCGCCCGCAGCTCATCGGCATCGGGCTGTATGACCGCGCCGGGCCTGGCCGGGGACTGCGGCGCCGGCAGCACGTCGAGGTGGAGGTGGCCGGCCCGCGGTCGGTGGTGCCGGTCCCGCCCGGCATGGCGGACGCAGCGCCGGATGCCGTGGTGGCGAACGACGGCGACCTCGGCTACGCGCGGATCATGTTCGATGAGCGGTCCTGGCAGGCGCTCGCCGACGCCGCGCTGAAGCTGGACGATCCCGTCACCGAGGCGGTGTGCTGGAACGCGGCCTGGCAGCTGGTGACGAGCGCGCGGCTGGCGGCAGCGTCGTTCGCCGAGCTGGTGATCAGGCGCCTGGCCGACGACCCCGCCGGGCTGCCTGCTGCCGGGGCGGCAGTACTGCTCGACCGGGCGGTGAGCTGCGCCGACATCTACGCGCCCGCGGAGCGCCGGGCCGGGCTGCGGGAGCGGATCGCGCGGAGCGCGCTGGCGGCGGCCCGCCACGCCGCGCCCGGCCTGCCGATCCAGCGCATGCTCGCCGCCGCGTTCGCGGCCAGCGCGCACAGCGGCGAGCAGCTTGACCTGCTGACCGCCTGGCTGGACGGGGACGACGTGCCCGACGGGCTGATGGTGGACGCGGAACTGCGGGCGGGCGCGCTGGTGACCTTGTCCGCCCGCGGCCGGGCAAGGCAGTCCGACATTGACGCGCTGCCGCAGCTTGACCCGGCCAGCGGCGCGACGCACCGGGCCACCTGCCTGGCCATGCGGCCCGACCCGGCGGCCAAGGAAGCAGCCTGGACCAGAGTGCTGTCCGGCGAGGCCAGCGGGCGGCTCGCGGAGGCGGCCGCCCGAGGCCTGTGGGTGGCCGGGCAGGAGCAGCTGATGGCCGGCTACCGGAGCCGGTATTTCGGCGAGGCGCTGCCCGCGCTCGCACGGATGGGCGGCTGGGCGCAGGAGCGGCTCGGGCGGCTGCTGTTCCCCTCGACGCTGTGCGACGGCGAAACCGTGGCCGCCGCCCGGGCCGCGCTGGCCAGCGAGACTTTGCCGGAGGACCTGCGGAATGCCGTTGCCGAGCAGGCGGCCATCATCGGCGAGGTCATCACCTCGCGCGGCGGCTAGCCTGCGTCATTCGCGCTCTGCCACGCGAAGCCCCCGTCGCGGCGTCCACGACTCGATGACCAGCAACGTCGCCTCCGGGTTCAGCCGGGTGATCACCACCTCGGAAATGTCGGCCAGGAACAGGTCCCCGGCCGCTCCCTCGGCGCCCGGCCCGGCCGGGACCGCCCGCCCGGCGACCTTCGCCTCCCCGGGCCACTGCGCCTCCCTGCCGTCCTGCGGGTGAGACGCCGGGCCATGCAGGGCGAACCTCGGATCCCGCCGCAGGTCCGCGCCCTTACGCGCGCCTGGCATCGACCCGAACCTGAGCTCACCGTCGGCGAACTCGCACTCGATGCCCGAGAGCCGCGGCGACCCGTCGGCCCGCAGCGTCGCGATCGTCTTGTGCCTGCCTGCGTCAAACAGCCGCCGAACCCGCGCCGCGAACTCGGGCTCCGCCTGCTCCACGTCCTTCCACGCTGCCATGGCCGCAGTATGCGCCCGATCCCGTCCCCGGGGCCGGGGCAGTGCCCCGGAAGTGTCGCGGGATCACTGCGCGGCGGCCTGGTTGACGGCTGGCCCCGACGCCGTGGCCGGGAACGCGGCCAGGAGGTCAGTCGGGGATGGACTGGGCGAACCGGAACACGTCGCCGGGATCGTAGCGGGCCTTGACTCGCGAGAGGCGCGGGAGGTTGGCGCCGTAGTAGGCGGCGCGCCAGTCGGCCAGGGACGGGTCAATGAAGTTCTGGTAAGCCTGTCCGTTGCCGAACGAGGCGAGGGCGCGATAGCCCTGCGCCAGCCAGTCCAGCCCGGCCCGGGCCACCCGCTCGTCGTCGCGGGCGGACCAGGTGAACTCCTGGTCGGTCAGGAAGGCGGCGTCGCGGTGGAGGAAGGCGGTGGCCGCCGGGCGGACCCGGCTGATGGCCCCGCCCCAGGCGAACACGGTGAGGCCGCCGCCGTTCGGGTTGGAACTGCCCGGCCAGCGCTCCATCCAGGTCACGGCATCGTCGATGCCCGCCGCCGGGAGCGCCCGGGCCAGGAAGCGGGAGCGGGACGCGAACCGGCCGGACGGGACGTTGTGGGCCAGGAATGCCTGCGCTCCGGTATAGCTGCGGTCCTCGATCTCCTGCCGGGCAGGCCGGGCCGCGGCCAGGACCGGCGCCAGGAGCCCGGCCAGGCCCCCGGCGGGGCCGAAGTACTGGCCCACCGCCGACACGCCCCGCACCGGCGTCCCGCCCGTCACCCGACCGCCGCCGCTCACCTCCAGGCCCACCCGGCACGACAGCGTGCCCGGGGCGCCGGTCATCAGCGCCAGCATGGCGCCGAGTGCGGCCCGCGCGTCGGCCCAGTCCCATTCCAGCCGGTACACGGAGACCCGGCCGACCGGTACCGCCCGCAGCGTGTAAGCGGTGTTGATGCCGAAGTTGCCGCCGCCCCCGCCGCGCAGGGCCCAGAACAGGTCCGGCTCGGACCGGTCGCTGACCTGCAGGACCGCGCCCGACGCGGTGACCATCTCGGTGTGGAGCAGGTGGTCGCAGGTCAGTCCCAGGTGCCGGCTGCTGAACCCGAAGCCGCCGCCGAGCAGCAGGCCGCTGATGCCCACGGTCGGGCACCGGCCGCTGGGCACCGCCACGCTGGTGCCCGCTAAGGCGGCGTACAGGTCCCGGTTGCGCGCTCCCGCCCCGGCCCGGATGACCATCGACCGGGCGTCGACGTGCACCTGGCTGATCCGGGCCAGCGAGATGACCAGGCCGCGGCTGGTGCAGTAGCCGCCGTAGCTGTGGCCGCCGGACCGAACCGCGAACGGGACGCCGAACCGGCGCGCCCAGGCCAGCGCGGCCCGAACGTCGCCGGTTCCGGCGCACAGCGCCACCCCGGCCGGGCGCACGTCGGCGTACCGCTGGTTGTGCGGGAGGTAGGCCGCCCGGTATCCGGGCTCGCCGGGGCGCAGCAGGCGCCCGCGAAGGTGGCGGGCCAGGTCCTCCCAGTCCGGCGGCCGCCACGCCGGGCGGGCCGGCCGCCGCGCCGGGGCGGCCGGGGGCCGGGCCAGGAGGCCGGAGCCCGCGCCGGCGACCAGGACGGCCCGGCCGGTCATGCCGAGCGCCGTCCGGCGGCTGATGTCGTCCACGCCTGCCCCCATCCCCTGGCCCCCGCCGGCCCCGCCGCGCTGGCCCCGCCCAGCCGGGCGACTGGCCGCCGAGACCCACCTGCCTGGACTCCGGCCAGGAAAGATTACATTCCGTAACCGGTTGTGAGGCGGCGATCGATCCAGGCGGCGAGGGCGACAGCGGTGCCCGCGTGCCGCTCGAGGTGGCGAGGTCGCCCGCCGGAACTGGCTCGTTCCTCCCATATCTGGATATTTAGCCCGGAGACCGCCGCCCCGCCGGGAACTCTGGGTAGCCGGTTGATTACCGTTAGAAGCACAGCCAGCCAGGACAAGGGCAGGTGCGCGAGTCCGGCGACTACCCGCAGGCCCTGGGCGCTGCTCAGCTCGGGCGCGGTCACCGGGCAGACCTACCAGCAGTCCGGCGGCCGGATCGTGGCGGCGCACATCACTTCGGGATAAGCCCGGTCGACGCCGGAGACTCGTGCCGGGCGGCCTGCCGCAAGGCGAGGGCGACGACCAGCGGAAACAGGCCCTGAACCGCCGACGTCAGCCGCTCGGCCAGCCCGAGTTCACCGCCACCGTCCCGCGCCGCGATGAGGAGCCAGCACGACAGCAGCGCGAAGACGAGTGTCACCGCCGCGCCGCCACGGACGCTCAGGATCCACGATCGCCCAGGCCCGCGCTGGGCGACCAGGACCGGCCAGACCGCCGTCGTGACCACGCAGCTCACCGCGAAGGCGAGGTGGCGCGGCGTCGGGCCCGTGATCGGCTCCGGAGACGCGGCGATGCCGAGAGTGGAAAGACCCGTCACGATCAGCAGGATGCGCGCAGGCGCGCCGACGCTCGCCAGGCCGGCGCCCGTGGCGATCTGACAGCTGCCCGTCAGCAGCAGGGCCGCGGTCATGACCCACGGGTCAGTTCCCGCGTGACCCGCCAGCACGCTCATCGTCTGGCGCATCGGGCTGTAGGAGGCCGACTGAAGCGCGCCGGCCGCCAGCCAGCCCCCGACCAGGACAGCAGGCCCCAGCAGCGCCGTGCCCACCACCCAGTCCGCCACTGGCGGACCAGGGCGAACGTGATCTCGTCCGGATTGGCTGCGCGCGAGGTCTGGACGCGCAAGCTGAGTCATGGCACCTCCCGGGCCACATCGACTCTCGCTGCCAGGAGGAGGCGATATGGTCCTGGCAACAAGCCAGCTCTCGGGACAGCACGACACGGGTCCGGACTATTCCCGCCGGGTCGGACTACAAGCCGGCACTCTCACCCACCCCGGCGAGACCCGCCCCGACGCAGGGCAGCGGGCCGTCGCCGCCGCCCGCGTCGCGACGCGGTGTTACGGCTACCGTGCTAGGTCGTACCTGTCCTCGATAAGCTGAACGAGGGAATGAATCATTACCAGGTGGCATTCTTGAATCGTGCCGGGGTCATCGGCGTCCACGATCAGGACGGCGTCGCATGAGGACACGTCGGCCGGGTCGTTCCCTACCAGCGCGACCGTGAATATGTCGAGAGAACGAGCCATGCCAATGGCACGCAAGATATTCTCTGACCGCCCGCTCGTTGACAGGACGACCAGCGTGTCATTGGCGTGCGCTATGCCCTGCAACTGACGGCAGAACACGTTCTCGAAACCGTAGTCATTCGCCAGCGCGGTAACGGTAGCCGAGTCTGAGCCGAGTACGCAGGCAGCGAGCCCGCTGCGGTCGCGCGTCGCGGACAGCCGCCCCAGCAGCTCCGCGGCGAAGTGCTGAGCCTGGCACGCCGACCCGCCGTTGCCGGCCAGCACGACCTTTCCGCCCGCCCGCAGCCGCCCGGCGACCTGATCGGCGACTCCGGCCAGCACGCCGGCCTGAGCCAGGAGGCCGTCGCCGGCCTGCCGTAGCTCGGCCAGCCGCCTGCTGAGCAGCAACTCGGCCCACTCGCTCGCATCGGCGGCTCGGGGCATGCACGGTCGGGTCATGCGCATCTCCAACGGGTGTCATCCAGGGGGCCAGGGGGCGGCCGGGACCAGGCCGGCGGCGGCCCGGTCAAGGTCCGTGAGCTGCTGTTCCAGCCATGACGCGGAGCTCCGCTGGCCGGCCAGCCGCCGCAGGCCGGCGGCGTGGCGGACGCGGTCCGCGGGAGGCATCTCCAGCGCCGCGAGCAATGCATCGGCGGTCGCGCGGACGTCGGCCGGGTCGGCTATCCGGATCGCATGCTCGCCCAGGTACTCGCTGCAGCCCGCCCGGTCGGACACGACCAGCACGCCATGCCGGTCGTTCAGGGTGGCCCCCTCGTAGGCCACCAGATTCATGCCGTCAGCCAGAGAGTTAACGCACAGCACGTCATAGGCCCGCAGGGCCGCGAATGCCCGGGCTCGATCGTGGCCGACGAGCACCTGCACGCACCCCGGGTAGCGCTCCAGCAGTCGCTTCTCCCAGTCTCCGACCAGGGCCGCGTAGCGCGCGTAGGCCTCGATGTCCGGTCGGCTCGGCACCAGGCAAGCGGTGAACACCGGAGCCGGCCGCGATGCTGGCCAGCGCGCCAGGACCTGCTCGAAGGCAGCGAAGCCGCGCACGATGTTCTTGCTCGGGTCCAGCCGGTCCACCCGGATGATGTGCGGGCGTCCCGAATCGGCGGCAAAGCGGCCGGCCCACTGCCGCGCCGCCGGGCTATCCGCGATCTGGCGAAGGCCCGTCGCGTCCACCGCCACCGGATAGACCCGGACCCAGGTCGTGCGACCAGCGCAATGGACGGCGCCGCGCGCGAAGTCCACCTCGACGGGAAGCAGGTCCGCGCAGCAGGCCAGGAAATGCTGCGCCCACCGCGCCGCCTGGAAACCGAGCAGGTCCGCGCCGAGGAGGCCATCCAGCAGGCTCCGGGCTGTATCGCCAGGCAAGCGCCGCAGGGATTCGAGGCTGCCGAAGGCGGTGTGGCTGAACAGCGCGGTGTGCCCGGCCCGGGTCGGCCTTGCGGAGCATGCGGGGGCACAGGGAGAACTGATAGTCGTGGAAGATCACCGGGACGCTATCGGGAACGGAGCGCACTATTTCCGCGGCGAACCGCTCGTTCACGGCCCGGAATGACGTCCTGAACGCGTCTGCCGCGCGGGCGGCCGGGCCGCCGCCTACCTCATCCCAGAGATCATTGTGCGCGAACCACAGGAGCTGCACGCTAGCGTCGTCGTAGTATGCGCGGTACTGGGCCTTCTCGAAGAGAACCGGCTCGAAGTCAGCGCCGAGAGGCTGGCTGGCCGACGCGAATAATCCGTCCGCCAGCGCCGCCCGGTCCAGGTCGTTCGTGCTGGTAGCAAGCCACGCGAAGGTCCCGGCGCAGTCCCGGCATGCGGCAGCTACCAGTTCGGTAACGCTGCCCGCGCGCCTGACGGGCATCAGCCTGCCCGGGTCCGTAAATGTCACGGGACCGCGATCCGACACCATCAAGGCGCGCGGATTGCCGATCATATGGTCCAGCCGTAACGCTCGGGGCACAGCACGAATCCAGCCGCGCCGAGGAGCCCGGTCTCGTTGATCGATCCGCTCATCTCCACGCGGGTGCGACGAGCGAATTCCATCGTGGCGTGCCCGGCGAAAGCAGCGTGCAAGGCATCCCAGAAATGGGTACCCGACTTGGCGAATCCGCCGGCGATCACCACGATGTCGAGATCGAGCATGTTCGCCTGCGACGCCGCGGCCTGGCCGATCGCGTCTCCGGCACGGGCCAGCGCCTGGCCGGCGATGCTGTCACCAGCCTCGGCTGACTCGGCCAGGGCGGCTCCGTCCGGGACAGCGTCAGCGCAGGGCTGCCAGCCGTGCTCGCGGGCCCACTTCACCGAGCTCGGCCCAGAGGCGATGGCCTCCAGGCAGCCGCGGGCGCCGCAGGCGCAGGGCGGGCCGTCCGGCTCGATGATCACGTGCCCGACGTGGCCGGCGTTCCCGGACTTGCCGTGAAAGAGCTTGCCGTCGAGTATCAGCCCGCCCCCGACGCCGGTCGATACCGTTATCGCCAGCAGGTCGCGGCCGCCGGCCGCCTTTCCGAGCCAGTGCTCCCCGACGCTCAGGGCGACCGCATCATTGTGCACGCGAACTACACTGTCCGGGAACCGCTCCATGAGCCGCTCCCGTAGCTGGAAATCCCGCCAGGCCGGAATATTGATCGGCGAGACCGCGCCTTCGGGCCAGCGCATGGGACCGCCGCAGCCGCAGCCGACACCCATGATGCGGACCGTATCGACTCCCGACTGGCAGATAGCACGGTCGGTACAGCTGAGCACCGAAGAAAAGACGGCTTCGGAATCGAGCGTCTGCGGCGCCGGAGCCCGGCTAAGGCTCATGATCTCGCCGTCCGAGCGAATCACTGCGGCTGCTATCTTCGTCCCGCCAATATCGATAGCGATCGCATACTGCATGGTAGTGAGGTCTTCCGCTGCTGACCGTCCGGTGCCGTGGCGGTATCGCCCTGTGTTCACTTTTCCTACTTTAGCAGCATCGGCTCCAGCCTGCGAGCAGACGCCCAGAGCGATTCAAAAGTCGTGTCAAAGAAATCTATGAGTCGCTGCCCCTCCTCCGATGCGGCAGACGCGATGATAGTCGGGTTACAGTGCCCCATGATTTCCATGTCCCCCATCGTCCCGGAGGACTCCACGTCTGGGGTGTACCAGCCCAGCACGACAAGCGAGCGACCGAGGCGCCTGCCCCGGAGACTTGACGCCATACTGTATCCGCGTATTTCAATCCCCCCCGGGCAGCCCGGGGCTATGAATCGCTGGATATGCCTGATAGTCGCCATGACGCGCTGCCGCTGAAATTCTCCGACGGAATCCGGATCCCGGAGCAGCAGGCGAACGTGGGCGCCGGATTTGGCGAGTTCCTCGATGAGGAAGTGCACGGAATGGCCGCTGTACTCGAGCATGTCAGCGTTCCGGCAGGGCGGGACGGCGGCGAGACGGTCGCGGATGACCTGATTGAATTCCCCATCATCGCGATTGACAGCAAGGAGCCTCTCGCCGCGCTGCGCGCGGTCAAACGCAGCGAGTGATTCGATGGTGACGCCGAGGAGGACGAGGATCAGGACCCCGCTGTTGACAATGAAATTCTGTACCTGGTTCAGCTCCCAGCCGATTACCACGATCGCGGCTGCCAGGACAAATACTGACCGGAATATCGGCACCCGATAATACTCCATGCGCGACCTGAGTCGGCTTAACCAGGACACCGATCCTCCCGTTCTGCCCAAGCGAGGGCGATGGACCCTGAATCAGGATAGCCAGAGCACGGCACTTTTGCCCCCTCAGCCTCCATGGCTCCAGTATAGGAGACTGCGGGCAAACACCTTAAGTCGTCCTAAAACGAATGAAGCCCGACAGTGTCGTCGCGCGGACGCGCTCACCAGCGGCCAGCCGGCGAGTCTGGCGAGCCTTATCCGGCCCCGCTGTCCGGACCACCTGTTCGTGCTGATAATCGAGCAGTGACTGACCTGACGGAGGGCGCAACGCTGTCCGCGCTCCTGCGCGAGGTGGCCGATGACCGCTTCCCGGCGCCAGACGGGCAGGTCACGATCATGGAGCCACCGTCATCCCGGGACGCTGGCGTGATCGGCTTCACCGCCCACGCGGTCATCTTCATCGACGCTGATCGCGGCTGGGTGCGCGCCCAGCTACCCGACGGCGACCTGGCCGGACCGCTGGTCGCCGCTGCCCGGACCGCAGCCCGGCACCTGGTGCCCGCCAGCGCTTCGCTATGGGCCCAGGTCGCCCCGGCCAGTGCGGCCAGCGTCCGCGCGCTCCTGGCCGCCGGATACCGGCCGGTCGGCGCCGAGGCGCACCTCACCCACGGCGATCTCTAACCGGGCCAGCCCGGTCGCCCCGGCGGCCCCGCTCAGCTGGCCCGGCGGATGATCCCGTCCATCTCCTCGGAGTTATAGGCCCGCATCGTGCGGGAGCGGACGCTCCCGGCCGAGCTGAGCTTCAGCAGGGCCGCCACCCCCGCTTCCTCGTCGGGGAAGTCGGCGACGCAGACGAGGTCGTGCTCGCCCACGGTCCACAGCAGCTCCCGCACGGTCCCGCCCGCGCTCTCGACCAGCTTGGAGAAATCCTGAGCGCGGTGCGTAGTATCGCGGAAATTCTCGATGCCCTGGTCAGTCCAGTCGATCAAAGACACGTAAGTCGTCATAACAGCCCCCGCTGGCTCCTGAAATTCAGACCATCATTCTCCCCGCGATCGAGGGAAGATAAGCGCGCCGCGCTCCGGGCATGCGCTGCCGCCCGGCCGGGCGATACGGCATGATTACGGGTGATGGACACGACGAGTCTGCCTGCCGCCGACGCCTCCGCGCTGCTCGCCCGCGCTCGCGATGAGGTGCTGGGCCACGGAACGCCGCTATCTCCCGACGGGATCCTCGGGGTACTGCGGATGCCCGACGAGTTCCTCGGCCAGCTCTTAGGGCTCGCGCACGAGGTGCGGCTGCGCTGGTGCGGCCCGGAGGTTGAGGTCGAGGGGATCATCAGCCTGAAGACCGGCGGCTGCCCCGAGGACTGCCACTTCTGCTCGCAGTCCGGGCAGTTCGCATCCCCGGTCCGCCCGGTCTGGCTCGACATTCCGGGCCTGGTCCAGGCCGCCCGGCAGGTCGCCGCGACCGGCGCGACCGAGTTCTGCATCGTCGCCGCCGTGCGCGGCCCGGACGAGCGCCTGATGAGGCAGGTGGCCGACGGCGTCCGGGCGATCCGGGCCGCCGTTGACATCAACGTTGCCTGCTCGCTGGGCATCCTCACGCAGGCGCAGGCCAGCGAGCTGGCCGCGATAGGCGTGCATCGCTACAACCACAACCTCGAGACGGCGCGGTCGTACTTCGATCAGGTCGTGACCACGCATACCTGGGACGAGCGCCGGGACACCCTGCGGATGGCCGCGGCGGCCGGAATGGAGGTCTGCTGCGGCGGGATCATCGGCATGGGCGAGAGCATCGAGCAGCGCGCCGAGTTCGCCGCCCAGCTAGCCGAGATCGGCGCCGACGAGGTGCCGCTGAACTTCCTCAACCCCCGGCCGGGCACCCCGTTCGAGAACCTCCCGGTACTCGGCGGCAAGGACGCCCTGCGCGCGGTGGCCGCCTTCCGGCTGGCGATGCCGCGCACCATCCTGCGGTTCGCCGGCGGCCGCGAGATCACCCTCGGCGACCTCGGCGCGCGGCAGGGCCTGCTCGGCGGGATCAACGCCATCATCGTCGGCAACTACCTGACCACCCTCGGCCGCGCCGCCCAGGCGGACATCGCCCTCCTGGATGACCTGAAAATGCCGATCAGGGCGCTGTCGGAAACCCTCTAGCCCGCCGCCCTGATGAGCGCACGCCCGTACTGCGAGATGTGCGGCGAGGAGACGGACACGGCGGCCCACGATTCCTGCCGGCAGCGCGCCGAGCTGGAGCCGCCGCGCTACTGCCCGCAGTGCCGCCGGCGCATGATCGTCCAGGTCGACCCGATGGGCTGGCAGGCCCGCTGCACGCGGCACGGCGACCCGCGCGCCTGACCCTGGTGACTGCCCTCCGTTCCCGGGCGAGCGAGAGCTAGAGGCATAGCCTGATGATCAGGAGAGCCAGGCATGGCGATGACCCGTGCCCCGGCGGGGAGGCCGTCGCTGACGGTTCCGGCGTCGGGGCGGGAGCCGGCGTCGGGGCCGCCGTGGGAGGCGCGGTCGCCGTTACCGTCACGGTTGGGGCCGCTGCCGGTGCTGACGGCTGGCCAGGCACCGGGACCCCCGCAGGACCCGGCTGGCCGGCCAGCACGACGGGAGGCTGCGCTCCCGCCGGTCCCCTGGCGACCGTGCCGCCGGACGGTGCCCCGGTGGTGCCCGACGGGCCGGGCGTCGCACCCGGAACGGGGGCGGCACTGGCCCCCGGCAGCTGGCCGGAGGGCTGCGTCAGCGGGTGCGGCGCCGTCCCGGCGGTCGTCAGGACCGCGACGGCGCCGATGCCCGCCGCGACCGCCGCGGCACCGGCCGCCACGGCTGCCGCTCCCGCGGCCCAGGCCGCGGGCTGCGCGCTGACCGTCCGGGCTAACCGTCGCGGCACCGACCGCGCTGACTGCAGGGCCGCCGCGCCCGGCACCGTTCCAGGCAGGCCAGCCTGCCGCGACGCGCGCACCGCATGGCGCGCGGCCGAGCGGCGGGACCGGGCGCCGAGCTCCCCCGACACGTAGATGGTCAGCTTGCCGCGGCCGTCGCGGACCACGACCGTGCGCAGTCCGGCCGGCATGGCGGCCGGCACGATCCTGGTCACGACCCGTCCCCCGTGCGGGACACGAAATCGCGGATCGCCGCCCACCACTCGCCGGCGTCACCGCCCGAGCCGCTGGGCACCGCGACGACATCACTTTCCCCCACCGCGACCCGCACGGGAACGGCAGGCTGCCCGCCGGCCGCAGCCGCCCGCAGCGATGCCGGCGCTGCCGCGGCCGCGGGCGCGGGCGGCAGCGGCCGGCCCGCTGCGCCCAGGCCCGCGGCGGCGACCAGGCCGCCGATCGATTTCGCGTGCGCGCCCAGCTTGTCCAGGCTCTCCAGGTGAGACTCCAGATTCTCCAGCGTCTCCAGGGGATGCCTCAGCCGTTCCAGCATTGCCGCATGCCGCGTCTGCTCCGCCCGCGCCGCGCGAGCCTCAGCGACCTCATGCTCCAGTTTCTCCAGTCGCTCCAGCAGTTCTTCGACGTTCTCCACAAACGCAGCCCTCCCTGCCCTGACCCCACGCCGAGCCGGCCAGCAGGGTGCCATTATCGCGACAATCTGTGAACATTCGTAGCTTACTTCGCCGGGCCTGCCCGATAAAGCCTTCGAACCTGGTTCCCGAAAAGCCCGCCCCGAAATCGGCCCGAAATGGAAGGCCGCCGCCGCGGCGCGCACTCCCGTTCGGCCGGTGCCCGCCTGAGCCGCCGGCCCAGGCCCGCATGTTCCAGGGCGAACCGGCCCGCGACATGCTCCCCGGACCCTTGCCGCGTCAGCCGAGGTGGCGATGACGGCGCGACCAGGCGGATCACGTCCCGCAGTCGAGTTTGTGCGGTGCCAGAACTCGCCCGCCCGCGCGGCCCGGCTGGGCTGAACCGGCCGTGCTCGCCCCCTGGCCGGACGGCGCCGCACTGGGCGCAGCCGTGGGCGGGGCGGCCTTACCAGGTACGCGAATGCCTACATAATCGCTATGCCGAAACTAGGGAAATGACATTTCTTTCTGGGCAGCCCGCCGCGGAATTCCCTAGCCGACCGGTCACGCCCGCGCATCAGATCCTGATGATCTGGACCTCGGGCATGGCGTCGTAATCAGCGTCCTGAGTCACGATCGGAACACCATGGGCGATGGCGGTGGCCGCGATCCAGCTGTCGTTAATCGGCACCTTCCGGCCCGCCGCGCGAAGCCGCGATACCAGCAGCGCCCAGGCCTCGGAGACGGCCTCGTTGACGGCCAGCGCGTCGAACCGCTGAGCGAGCTGGTAGGTCGACAGCCTGCGGGAAGCGGCCTCCGGATCCCTGGCCTGCAGCACACCGAGCCGCAGCTCACCAAGCGTGATCGCCGAGATGCCCCACTCAAAATCGGCGAACCGGCCGGCATCGAACCGCGCCGCCTCCAGGCCGATGAGCACCGACCTGTCAGCCAGTGCCCGCCGGGGCGTCACCACGGCAGGTCGTCCGTCGTCTCGGCGAGAACCGTCCGCAGTTCCTGCGCCAGCCCGGTGGTATCAGGACCCAGCCGGGCGAGCTCATGGCCGATCTCCGGCGCGGGCAGCCACTGCCGCCGCCGTGACAGCGGGATGATCCTGGCCACGGGCCGGTTGTCCCTCAGGACCTCGATCTCCTCACCCGACTCCACGCGTCGCAGCACCTCTGCCGTGTGGTTACGAAGATCTCGTGCCGGGATAGCGCTCATGAGACGAGTGTAGTCGTTTGTCTACGATCGTAGCAAGGGCGCCAAGCCGACCACCAGGGCCGAGCCGGGCGCCTGCTCCGGTCCCATCGTGCGGGTGCCGCGCTGCCGGGCGCCAGCTCCAACCTGGTCGCCGACCGGCTGCGCGAGCTAGCGGGACGCGGCATCGTCAGCCGTCGGCGCCTGGCACCGCCGGCCGCCTCGCAGGTGTACGAGCTGACCGACTGGGGCCGCGAGCTAGAGCCGATCGTCCTCGCGCTCGGCACCGCGACAGTGACACGGAAGCGGCCAGCCCGGCCAGATACGCGCAGGCCCTCGGAGGCGCGCGCAGGAACCCCGCGGGCCAGCGCTCTCAGCCCGCGCGCACCGGCTCCGGGCGGCCTGATCGCGGCGCATCGCGGACCGCAGCCAGCCACCCGCAGGAGATGGCGCCCAGGACGATGAACGCGCAGTAGGCCTTGAATGCCGACGTGACGCCGCCGTCCGCCGACGGCGGCACGAACTCGGCGATCGCCACCAGCGCGAAGGCGGCCTGCAGCGCCATGGGGATGATCGCGCCCGCGGCTACGGCGGCGCCCAGGCGAGCGGGAACCCAGAGCACGGCGGCGACAACGGCGGCCACGAAGATCACCATGAGAAACAGGTTGGCGGCCTCGGGCAGCGAGAGGCTCAGCGGGTAGAGATCGCCGGAGATGAGGGAGCCCGGCCTGCCCGACGCGTCCGTCCAGGTGTAGCTGAACGACAGTGGTCCGTAGGTCAGGGCCGCGCCCAGCGCGGCGATGACCAGCCCGGCGGCCGGGGCGAGGATGTGGCCGCGCGGCAGCCTCGGCCAGCCCGCCGGCCTGTGCCCGATGGCCACCGCAGCCCCCGCCGTGCAGCAGATCCAGCCCACGAGGGCCAGCACGAGGCCCGGTCCGATGCGCGCCTGACTGCCGGTCACGGCGATAGACAGGTCGATCAGGAACACGCCGAGGGTGGCGGCCGCGGTGCCCAGCCCGAGGAGCGCGCCGATGCCGTGCGGTGACCGGACGGACAGGATGAGCACGAGGCTGGCCACCCAGATGGCCAGGAAGCCGGAGTACTCGACCAGCGAGTCGGTCGCCGACGCCAGGCTGCCGAAACCGTTGTACTCCGGGAACAGCGAGCCGATGCCGCAGGCGATGCCGACGGCCAGCAGCG
This sequence comes from uncultured Actinomycetota bacterium, assembly GCA_963731085.1. GTDB lineage: Bacteria > Actinomycetota > Actinomycetes > Streptosporangiales > Streptosporangiaceae > DASUBV01. The sequence continues at coordinate 58,943 of CAVSUF010000006.1, read as the reverse complement.
CGATGGCCAGCCGGATCCGGCCCCCGCCGGCGGCCGGGACCGGGGCGGTAACTCCCGCCGTGGCCGGGCCGCTCGTGCTGGGCGCGGATGTCGCCGACAGCTGGGTCGCCGTTCGCTCGTCCCGCGGGTGGCCCGCGCCGCCGCGGACGGCGGCCGCGGCGGGCGGCGTCGTGGCCATCGCGCCGGGCGCGGCCGCCATGCCCGGCGCCGACGGCGCCTGCAGCGTGGTCTCCGCGCGCGATGGCGTGTCGTCCCCCGCCCGGCGAGCCGGACCGGCGAGCCCGGCGGCCTGGCGCAGCAGGCCGGCGGCCTCCTCCGCCGTCAGACGCGCGGCCGGATCAGCGCGCAGCAGCCCGTCGAGCACTGGCGCCAGCACGCCGGCCCTGGCGCCGGGCTCAGCGTCCGCCCCGGGGTCCATTGCGGAATGCGGCGGGTGTCCGGTCACGGCCGCGTGCAGCGTCGCGCCGAGCGCCCATAGGTCGCTAGCGCTGCTGGCCGGCCGACGGCGGTCGTCCTCCGGCGCGGTGAGTTCCGGCGCCATATACGCCAGCGTGCCGACCACCAGGCCCGTCCGGGTCAGCCCTTCCTCGCCCTCGATGGCCGCGATCCCGAAATCGGTGATCACGGTGCCGCGGCTGGTGACCAGCAGGTTGCCGGGCTTGATGTCGCGGTGCAGGATTCCCGCGCGGTGGGCCGCGGACAGCGCGTCCAGGACATCCAGGCCAATGCGCGCGACCCGGCCGGTGGCAGCGGCCTCCCGCTCCAGCACGTCCGCGAGCGACGGCGCCTGGACCAGCTCCATCACGATCCACAGGCGGCCGTCAGCGGTGACCAGGTCGTGGATGGTCACGATGCCCGGGTGATTCAGCCGCGCTGCCGCGCGCGCCTCCCGCTGCGCCCGGCCGCCGCCGCTGTCATCCAGGTGCGGGAAGGCCACCTCCTTTACCGCGACGTCGCGGTCAAGGAGCTCATCACGGCCGAGCCAGACATAGCCCATGCCGCCCTGGCCCACAATACGGTCAATTCGGTAACGGCCGCCAATAAGGCGCCCCGGCTCCCCCTCAGGCATGCAGGTGATCGTATCGGGGAGATACCCAGTCTTATGAAGTCATTCCCGGACTGAACTTCGCGCGCGTAGAGCGGCGGGAGCGCGGCGGCCGGGATCCGTCGCGCTGCCGGGAGCCCGGGGGCGGTTCCAGGCTGGCGTCATGCTCGGAGAGCGGCAGGAGGCGGCTGCGGAGCTGGCGCCGTGGCGGGACGGGTATGCGGCGCCGGCGACGGCTCGCATGCGGTCCTGCTGGCCGGGTCGCCGGGCCAGGGCCGGTCCGCCGTCCTGAGTCAGCTGACGGGATCATCAGCCGGGCTGGTGCCCGTCCCGACGTTCCGCTACCCGGTCCTGCGGGCACTACCGCGAAGGGCCGCTGACCATTTGGCCTTAGCCGTAAAGCAAGCGGATGCCAGTCCGTACCATGAGGTATCGTGCGAATAGGAACTGCACCGCAATCCTCAGCAGTCTCGAAGAGGTATCACGCAGGCGGCTCATAATTCCGGATCAGGCATGTTCGGGTCTGGAAGATCGATGTCCATCAGGAAAGGCAGGCGCTGAATGTCGGGCGAGTCGGGATGGGTACCGCCTGAGGCGCACATCAGCCGGGCGAGCCCGGCCCGCATCTACGACTACCTGCTCGGCGGCACTGACAACTTCCTGGCCGACCAGGATGTGGCTCGGGCGCTCATCGCGCTGGAGCCCAACTCCCGGGCTATCGCCCAGGCCAACAGGGCGTTCCTCGGCCGCGCGGTGCGGTTCCTGGCCGCAGCCGGGATCCGCCAGTTCCTGGACATCGGCTCGGGAATACCGACTCAGGGCAACGTGCACGAGATCGCCCAGCAGGCCAGCCCGGGCGCGCGGGTCGTATACGCCGACGTTGACCCAATCGCGATCGCCCACAGCAAGGCCATCCTGACCGGTAACCCGAACGCCGCGATCGTCGAGGCAGACCTGCGCGAGCCGGCGGAAGTCCTCGCCCGCGCGGACACCCGGCGGTTGATCGATTTCAGCCAGCCGGTCGGTCTGCTGCTGGTCTCGGTGGTGCACTTCCTCGCCGACGAGGAGAACCCCTGGCGGATTGTGGCGACGTTGCGCGACCGCCTCGCGCCCGGCAGCTACCTGGTTCTCTCCCATGGCACCAGCGAAGGCAGGCCGGAGATGATAAAGGCCGCCGAAAGCCTGTACAACGCGAACGTTTCCACATCTGCGTATGCACGCTCACGTGCTGAGATCCTGCGTTTCTTCGACGGGCTCAGCCTGGTCGATCCCGGTCTCGTCTATATCCCGGAATGGCAGCCCGACGCACCCGGCGACCTGCCCGCCGACCCTAGCCAGTTCGGCAACATGGCCGGAGTAGCGCGAAAGCCCTGAAACACCATCACCGAACCTGCGACATCGCCGGCCAGCTGCTCAAGCTCAGCGGACCAGTCGCTGTCCCGGACGGCCTGTTGGACGGGCCGCCGCACCGCGCTGACTGAGTTGCCCGGCGCCGCGGGCGTCGCAGGGTCCCCGGTACGGTCCTGACGTCGGCTGGGCTCCCGGACTGGCGCCGCTACGATGGCAACGCCTGCTAACGGAAGTCTCATCAAGGCCGGGGCCAATTCAACAGGACGGGACAGCGTGGACATCGGTACGCGGGGAGACGTCAGCCTGGAGCCGGTGCCCGGAACCGTTCAGCCTAAGAAGCTGCTCTTGCGAGCGCTCGCGGGAGAGCGCACCGAACGGCCGCCCATATGGCTGATGCGGCAGGCTGGGCGGTACCTGCCCGAGTACCACCGGGTCCGTGAGGCCGCCGGGGGCATGGTGGGGCTCTGCAATTCACCCGAGCACGCCGTCGAGGTCACCCTGCAGCCGATCCGCCGCTTCCCGCTCGACGCAGCCATCCTCTTCGCGGACCTTCCGCAAGTCGCCGCCGCCCTGGGCCAGACCCTGGACTACCGCGCAGGCGACGGGCCGGTCCTGACGCCTCCCGTCCGCTCGGCAGCTGACATAACAGGTTTCCTGAGCGTTTCCCGCCTCCATGAGGAACTGGCCCCGGTCTACGAGACGGTCCGGCAGCTCACCCGCGCCCTGCCCCCTGAAGTCGCCCTGATCGGCTATGCCGGCGCGCCGTGGACGATCGCCACCTACATGGTCGAGGGACGCGGCGGCGGCACGTCAGAGCACTCCGTCGTCAAGCAGTGGGCCTTGAGCGACCCCGGCGGGTTCCAGCCTCTGATCGACCTGCTCACGATCGCCGTCATCCAGTTCCTGGACCGCCAGGTCGAGGCGGGCGCGGAAGCAGTCCAGTTGTTCGACACCTGGGCCGGGATACTCCCGGACGCCCTCTTCGAACGCTGGTGCGTCAAGCCCGTCGCCGCCATCATCGCATCGCTGAAGGACAAGCACCCGGACATTCCGGTCATCGCGTTTCCCCGGGGTGCCGGGCTGTCCTACGACGGCTTCGCTGAGGCGACCGGAGCGGACTGCATCGGCCTGGACGCCACGGTTCCTCTCGAATGGGCCGCACGGAAGCTGCAACGCGGCCTGGGGCGGTGCGTGCAGGGCAACCTCGATCCTCAGCTGCTGGTCGTCGGCGGCCCGGCGCTCCATGTTGAGACGGACCGCATCCTGCGCGCCCTGAGCGGAGGCCCGTTCGTGTTCAACCTAGGACACGGCATCGCCAAGACCACGCCCCCAGAGCATGTCACCGCGCTAGCCGAGCAGGTCCAGGCATGGACCACGCCCACGGCCTCCCCAGGACCCTAGGCGTTGGGCGAACCGGCTCTTTAGTGCGGTCCCAGAAATCGTGCCGCGGCCTACTTGCCGTAATGAAACCTGCATACCGCGATCTGGACCCCGTCATCACTCACCCGGTACACCAGACGGTGCTCCTGCGTGATCCTGCGTGACCACCATCCGGCCCACTCGTGCCGAAGGGACTCAGGCTTCCCGATCCCCGCGTTCTCATTCCGGGAGATGTCCTCGATGAGCTGATTAACTCGCCTGAGGATCATACGATCCTGGGTTTGCCAGTAAAGGTAATCGTCCCAGCCGTCGTCAGAGAAGGTGACCTTCACACATCGTCCTCGCCGACGTCAGCGAGTTCGTGCGCCTGGCCACGCCCATCGCTCAGCTGCTCGATGGAGCGGGCAATCCGCTCCCGGTTCGCCGGGCTGGCCATGAGGTAAAGGGTTTCCCGCATGGACTCGTACTCCCGCTGCGGAAGCATGACAACGTTCTCCCCGCCAGGCCGGGTTATGACGACCTCTTCCTGGTCGTCGATCACCGAGTCCAGCGTGGCGGCATAGTTGGCCCTGGACTCTGACATCGACATCACCTTCACGACTCACCTCCGCGTGTACATGATAGTGTACATGCGGAACAGGACGGCCGCCGGCCTGGATGCCCGCCGGTGACCAGGGTCGCGGTCCCGGCCACGACGAGACCAGCATGACCTGGCGAAACGCCGGACGGCGACCTTCAGGATCCGCACGCCCTCCTATCACCCCGTTCATGACGCGGCTCTCGTCCGCGCCGCCGCCATTTTGGCGAAGTCCCAGCTCAAGATCGTGTCCGGCACCAGACGGAGCCAGGCGTGCCTGCCGTCGGCGGTGAACGTGCCGCCGGCGTACTTCTCGCCGAACAGGCGCTCGGGTTCCTCCAGCTCGGCGTGGGGCGCCGAGGTGCGGGGGACCTCGCCGACGACCTCGACGGTGCCGACCAGCTCGACGCCCTTCAGCTCCGTGTACCCCTCGCCGGAGTCGATCAGGACGCTGACCTGCGGGGCCCGCATGAGGTTGGCCCAGCGCTGGCTGCTGCTCAGCGAGTTCAGCCACAGGGCGGTCCCGTCCCAGACGTACCAGAGCGCCGAGACGTGCGGCCTGCCGTCCGGGCCGGTGCTGCCGACGCGGCAGGTGCGCTGCTCACGCAGGTACGCGTCACGCTCTTCGGGGGTGACGGCAATCCGTCGCCCTCGCTTCTGCTCAGCCATTCGTTCTCACCTTGGTCGTCCGGCCGGTTCGGTTCTCTTGGGGTTGAAAGGTTCAGTCAGCGGGACTGTACCGGCGGTTACCAGCGGAGGGGACGCCGTGGCTCATGGTGAGGACCGCCTCGCGGCGGCTGAGCGCGGCGAAGGGTGAGCCGCCGGTGGGGTTCGCGCTTCCGTAGGCCCAGGTGGGGCCGTCGGTGATGTGGCTCAGTGCCTCGCGGGCGACGTCGTCGGGGCGGGCGAGCTCGCCGTAGGGCTGGCCGACGGTATCGAGCAACCTGCGCAGGGACGGGGTGTCGGTACGGCCGAGCACGAGGGCCAGGACGTCGACTCCGCTGGCGTGCCATTCGGCCCAGAGAGATTCGGCCAGGATGAGGCTGAATGCCTTGGTGGCCCCGTAGGTGGCAAGGGCGGCGCCGCCGGCCCAGGCGGCTCCAGAGGTGACGAGGATGAGTCCGCCTCGGCCCCGGGCGACCATGGGGGCGCCGAAGCGGTGGGCTGCCTCGAGCACGCCGGCGCAGTTGCGGCGGACCATGCTGAGGTGCGCGTCGAGGGGCTTGTCGAGGAAGGCAGTGGTGCTGTCGTCGGCGCCGGCGTTGTAGACGAACAGGCCGGTCTGCAGGCCGGCGGTCGCCTTCTCCAGCATGGCCAGGGCCTCGGGGGCGCTCAGGTCAAGGGCGACCGTGCGGACCTGGACGCCATGCCGGGCCCGGACCTGGCTGGCGGCGGCTTCCAGGGTCGCCGTGCGGCGCGCGACCAGCACGACGTTGATGCCCGCGGATGCCATCGCGTGGGCGAATGCGATGCCGATGCCGTCGGACCCGCCAGCGATGACTCCCCATGGGCCGTACTTGGCTTTCACGGTTCCCCCTGAATCCATTCTCGGCATTTCCGGCCGATTCATGTCAGGCTTGCGCCTGGATGTCTGGCGGGGCGAGCATCCGCCGGTGCTCCTCGGTGCCGTCGAGGCTGGCGTTGACCCGCTCTGCGATGCGCCAGCCGTGCGCGGTGCGGGTCCAGCGCCAGGTGTTCGCTGATACCCGCCCTATCCAGAACCGGTCGGCGCTGGCGTCCCAGCGGATGTTGAGCGCGTAGCTGCGGCCTGTGGCCTGATCGCCGTCGACCACGATGTGCGGGACGGTCAGGACATGACCGCAGCCGTTGCGGATCAGGCTCTGGTGACCGGTGCCGTGCACCATCGCCGCTATGTCGCAGGCCCTGCATCCGGGAAAGCCCGGCCACGTCGAATATGCCGTCCTCAGCCCACAGCGCGGCCGCGGCGTCGCCTGACCCGCTGTCCACCGCAGGTCCGTACTGGGCGACCAGCTGCATGATCTCAAGCTGGTCTTCCAGGGCCTGGATCCGGCTCGTCAGCGCCTCTACGGCGGCCCGCAGGCTGTCTGCCTCGCTCATTGCTGCCTTCCTCTCCAGGGCTCACGGGATCACGACAATGCGGGCCGGACCGTTCGCGTCCCGGGAGGCGTTGAGCGCGCCGGGAACCTCGTCGATCCTGACGGTGTGCCCGAGCATCGGCCGGACATCGAGCCTCCCCGAGCAGACCTCCTCGAACGCCTCGTCCCAGTGGGTCATGGACGGGCCGCCGCCGAACTGGATGCTGATGCCCTTGCGCTTGGCGGTCAGCGTGTGCAGGAACTCGCCCTCGGGCGGCCCGCCCATGGAGAAGATCCGGGTCCCGCGCTCGCCCGACCTGATGATGGAGTCGAGCACGCCCGGGACGCCGACGCACTCGAACGCGACGCAGCCCCGGCCGCCGGCCGCCATCAGCTCCCGCGTTCCCTGTCCGGGGTCGCCTGCCACGTCCTGCCAGGCCCGGAACGGAGACACCCCGGCCGGATCGACGACCACGTCGGCTCCCATGGCCCGGGCCGTCTCGCGGCGGGAAGCCACGAAGTCAGCCGCCACAATCGGGCCTGCCCCGAGGGCCTTGAGCGTCGCGATGACGGACAAGCCAATCGCGCCGCACCCGACGACCAGGGGAACCTCACTCGCCGTCAGCTGGGCGCGGGAGGCGGCCGACCACCCGACCGCGATGGCGTCCGCGACGCACACCACCTCGCTCGGCAAGCCTGATGCCACGACCCGGATAAGGGCCTCGGTCAGCAGGAAGTACTCCCCGAACCCGCCAGGCGACTCGGGATTCTGCCCGATGATCTTCCGGCCGCCGGGGACGACCAGGATTGGCAGCGAGCTCACCCGCGTGCCGGCCGGCACCTCGCGCCTGGTCTGCGGCCCGTAGTCGACGACCTCGGCGCAGTACTCGTGGCCCATGATGATGGCGGCATCCTGGTCATAGGTCGACATGCCGCTGTCGTCCTCGGCGCCCGCCTCCGGATGGTCCATGAAGTGAAGGTCCGACGCGCAGATCCCGCAGGCGAGCGAGCGTACGAGGACCTGCCCCGGTCCCGGGACCGGGTCATCGACGACCTGCGGCCTGACGACTCCGCCCCGCAGCACGGCAGCTCGCATGCCCTCTCCTCTACCTCGGCGGGTGCCTCCTGCCGGGACCATCTCCCTGCACCGCATTCATAGAATAAGTCATATAAGTAATCTTCGTTTAGGACTGGCCTTCCGGCAACCTGCCGTGCCGTGCCCCGTGCCAAACCCCTGCGCATGGCCTGACCTGGTGCTTTACGCCCGGCGCCCGTGCTCATTCGCCGCCGCCAAGGACGCGGAGATCCTGGTCTTGCGCCACGAGGTCGCGGTCTTGCGGCGGCAGGTCAGATGCCGTGAGGGGCGCGGGTCAGCTTCATCCATGTCCGGCGGCAGGCGGCTGACCAAGGGGTGAGAGAGGATCTTCGGCTCGGAGCTTGAAGCTGATCTTCCTGATTGCCCGTCGTGCATATCGCCTTGTGACATAGGTTTCCGGCACTCACAGTGTCCCGCACAGCGGAATACCGCTGTTGACGGAGGCGCGTTCACCAGCGAACCATCGGTACGAGCAACGACGTTCGGCAGGCAACGGACTGGGGCGGCGAAACATAGTCGCTATCCCGAGTCAGCGCATGGCCCGGTCGGGGCAGTGACAGGAGTTAGTGGTGACCGTTACGTCTGATCTGCACGGACTCAGCGCGGAGGATGTCCTCTCCATCCAGGCCGTGATCATGAAGTACGGGTTCCTCATCGACGACCGCGAGTTCGATCGCTTGGGGGAGGTGTTCACGGAGGACGCGGTCGTCGACTACCGGCCGGGGGGCGGGGGGCCGTTCGTCGGCCTGGCCGAGATCGACCGGGCAATGAAGACTCTGCAGCATCCGGTTCAGCACATGATGGTCAGCCACATCATCGACAACGTGTCCGGCGAGGAGGTCGTGACGCGAACCAAGGCTCTGATCCCCCTGCAGGTTGGCGGCATCGCCGACATCACCTATCGCGATCTCCTCGTACGTACACCGGCCGGATGGCGGATCAAAGACAAGTCCACCCGCAGCTACCGGTAGCGCGGCCCGCACGAGTGGCTCCATCCTCCGGAAAGGTCGAATGACAACCACCAAAGTGACCCCTGTCACCTACTCCTCCTCGGCAGGCGCGTCGCGTCGGCCGCCCGGGGGACACCGCCAACGCCTGGGCATTCCTGTGCACCGAGGCGTCGGGCTACGTGAACGGTCAGGTAACTGGCGTGAACGGCGGCCGGTTGTCAACTGACAGGAAGTCACCGTGAGCGGGACGCCGCCCCGTCCCCTGGCCGCCCTGCACTACTTCGCGACCGACCAGTCCCTGCCGGTCGCAGACTTCGCCCGCGCGGCTGCCGAGCGCGGCTTCGACGCGGTCCTGCTGCCGGAGCACACGCATATCCCCGTCTGCACCGTGGCGCCGCGCCCGGGCGGCGGCGACCTGCCGGAGCGCTACCGGCGAACGCTTGACCCGTACGTCGCACTATCTGTCGTCGCCGCGCAGACCGACCTCAAGATCGGGACCTGCATTTCGCTTGTTGCCCAGCATGACCCGATCGCGCTGGCGAAGACGATCGCCACGCTCGACTTCATCTCCGGCGGCCGGTTCTCGCTCGGCGTGGGATACGGGTGGAACGTGCCGGAACTGGCAAACCACGGGCGCGAGCCGGCCAGGCGACGTGCGATCGTCCGTGAGCACGTGGAGCTGATGCGGGCACTGTGGCAGGACACCGAGGCCGAGTTCCACGGTGACCACGCCAACCTCTCCCCCAGCTGGGCGTGGCCGAAGCCGGTTCAGCAGCCATCGGTTCCGGTGCTCCTCGGCTGCCAGCTGACACCGCGTGGCTATGCCGAGATTGTCGGCTGGGCGGACGGCTGGATCGGCTACGGCACCGAGCGGCTCGCCTCGCAAGTCACGACTCTCCGCTCGCAGTGGGCCGAGGCCGGGCGGGCCGCGGCGGGTCCCCTCATTCGGCCGATGCTCGGCATCGTCGACGACGACACCTTGCGCCGGAGCTTTGAGCGGTTTCGGGCGCTGGGAGTCGACCAGGTCGTACTCGACCTGCAAGACGTCGAGGGCGACATCCTCACCGTCCTCGATCGCTACGCCGCGGTGCTGTCAGCGGTCTAGCCATCTCCGCTGAGGGTCGTTCCCTTGCCGATCGGGGCGACCGCGCAGGACGTAGATGGAGAGCCAACCGCAGCCGGGGGCTTGCCTTGTCGAGTTCAGCTCCGGCCGACTCATCCGGCCGATGGCAGGGGCTGGGTCATGAGGTGTCGGATGGCCGCGCGCGGGTCATCAGACGCCAGTCCGGTCGCCCCGCACGAACTCCCATGCGGAACGGTACGCGGGAACGCTACGGCGCGAGTGCCTCGACCAGCTGCTCATCCGCGGTGAACGGCATCTCCGGCAGATTCTGGCCGAGTACGCACAGCACTATGACGATCATCGTCCGCACCGGGCCCGGACCAACGGGCTCCGCCGTACGAACCGGGCAACGCGATCGACCTGACCACCCGGATCAGCGCGGCGCCCTGAACAGCAGTTTCGCCCTGACCGGTAGTGACAGCAAGTTCCCGTCAGGGCTGGGTGACGGCATGCCGCTCTCCGTCTCCCTCCCGCAGGAGGCTGCTGCTGCCCCTGGCCTTCGGGCGGGGGCGGCGCTGCGCGGCTGGGTGGAGGCCCGCGGAACGTCCGTTTGGTTCGTTTCTTGCCCGAGCGCGCGCCGCGTGCGACTATCGCCGTAGATTGCCGCTTCGGCAGAGGCGGCTTGGGTGAATCGCCGTTCGTGAAACAGGATGATCTCGCCGCCTCAGGGGGGAGCCCACCCGTTGGACTGGCCCGGAGCCCGTTGACCGCCGCCCCTGCCCAGGATGCCCGCCTGCGTGGCGAGCAGGTGGCGCGTGCCGTGTTCGCCGACCTTCCAGCCCGCTACGACCGGCTGGCCTATCTGCTCTCGTTCGGCCAGGATCGTCGCTGGCGGCGCGCGGTGGTCGAGCACACAGCCGCCGAAAGCCCGCACCGGGTGCTCGACGTGGCCACCGGCCCCGCGGGCATTGCCCTGGCGGTGGCCGCCCGGACCGGCGCGGACGTGGTCGGCGTGGACCTCAACGAGCCTATGCTCCGAGCGGGCTTGCCCAACGTGCGCCGACCGGGCCAGCGCGGCCGGGTCCGGCTGGCCGTCGCCCGCGCGGACGACCTACCGTTCGCGGACGGAACCTTCGACGCGGTGACCTTTTCCTACCTGCTGCGCTATGTGGACGATCCGGCCGCGACCATCGCCGAGATGACCCGCTGCCTGCGCCCGGGAGGCACACTCGCCAGCCTTGAGTTTCACGTGCCGCCGCAGCCAGGCTGGCGGATGTCGTGGTGGCTATACACCCGGCTGGCCCTGCCGCTGCTCGGCGGGCTCACTGGCGGCGGCGCGTGGTACCGGGTGGGGCGGTTCCTGGGTCCCAGCATCTCGGTGCACTACCGGCAGCACCCGCTCGATGAGCACATCGCCGCCTGGCAGGCGGCGGGCCTGACCCAGATCGGTGTCAGCCAGATGAGCCTGGGAGGCGGGCTGGTCATGTGGGGCAGCAAGGGATCTCTCCCCGCGGGACCAGGCCGGTGAGCACGCGGGCCGACCGAGCCGACCCAGACCCAGCCGACGAAAACCGTACCGACAAAGAACGAGCCGAGAAAACAGCGTTCTACGCGATGGGCCGCGGTACCGGCGGATTCCGGGACTGGCTTACGCTCTTGCACCCGCCTTACACGCTGTGGCACTTGTCGTACGTCGCGATCGGGGCGGCGGTCATGCCGCACCTGGTCCTCTGGCGCCTCGGCGGGACGCTGCTCGCGTTCTTTCTCGCTGTGGGGATCGGCGCGCACGCCCTCGATGAGCTGCACGGCCTGCCGCTTGGCACCGGCATTGGCGACGGCGTCCTCGCGGTCACGGCCGCGGTCAGCATCGCGGCCGCCATGGCCATGGGCGTCGAGGACGGCGGGCTGCGCCTGCTGCCGTTCGTGGTCATCGGCGCGGCGCTGGTCTGGGGATACAACCTGGAACTGTTCGGCGGCGTCTTGCACCGCGACCTGTGGTTCGGCGTGGCCTGGGGCGCCTTTCCCGTGCTGGTCGGAGGGTACGCGCAGCACTGGACCCTGTCAGTGGCAGCGGGGATCGCGGCGGTGGCGGCCTTCTTCCTGTCGATGGGCCAGCGGGCGCTCAGTACACCGGCCCGGGCGCTGCGCCGCCGCATCGGCTCGGTTTCCGGGCAGGTCACCTGGCGTGATGGCCACCAGCAGGAACTGGGCCGGGCCGATCTGCTGGCACCACTCGAACGAGGGCTGCGCTATTTCGCCTGGGCGACCCCGACGCTGGCCGTGGCGCTCGTGCTGGCCCGATGAGCCCTGCCCATTGGGATGCGGTCGTAGTGGGCGCTGGCCCCGGAGGCAGCATCGCCGCGCTCGTGCTCGCCCGGGCCGGCGCCCGGGTCGCGCTCGTTGACAAGGCCGCCTTTCCCCGCGACAAAGCGTGCGGGGACCTGGTCGGCCCGCGCGGTGTGCGGGTCCTTGAGGAACTTGGTATCAGTGTGCCCGATGCCGGTCGTGGCGCGGACCTGCTCGTGGCGGGCCCGTCCGGGAACCGCTCCCGGTTGCCGGCCTTCGCTGGGCGAAGCTACGCGGGCCATGCGATCGTCGTGCCGCGGCTGGTTTTCGATGACGCGCTGCGCCGCGCCGCGATCGCATCGGGCGCGCAGCCGGTCAGGGCGCGGATCAGCGCGGTGGAACAGGACCCCGGCGGACCGGTGCGGACGCTCATCACCGGAGACGGGAGCCGCATCGCCGCGGACGTGATCATCGGCGCTGACGGCGCGCTGAGCCCCGTCGCGCGCCTGGCCGGGATGCTCGATTCCGGCGCAGCGCTCTGGGGCTTCGCGATCCGCGCCTACGTGCCTGCCGAGGTTCCGCTGCCCCTGCTCGTCCTGCTTGACGCCGAGCGTCGGCGGATCTTCCCTGGGTACGGCTGGCTCTTCCCCGGAGCCGACGGGGCGGCGAACGTGGGGATCGGCGTGGGGCTGGGCCATCAACGCCAGCAGGCCCAGCTCCGGGGAGAGCTGGACCGGTTCTGTTCGATGCTGCGCGCCGCGGGCGACCTCGCCGGGGATGCGCAGCCGGGATCGGTGATCGGTGGCTGGCTCCGGATGGGCGGTACCGGTACTCCGCCCGCCGCGGGCAATGTTCTGCTCGTCGGCGATGCGGCCGGGCTGGTGAATCCGTTGCAGGGCGAGGGGATCGCACCGGCCATGGTGAGCGCGCGGCTGGCCGCCTGGGCGGTGCTGGCCGATCCGACGCGGGCGGCACAGCTGTACGCCGAGGCGGTGACCGAGGCATTCGGCCGCTACATGCCCGGCGCCGCGGCCCTGCAGGGGGCGCTGCTCAGGCGGCCGCGAGCCGCGTCGGCCAGTGTCCGGCTGCTCACCGCTCCCGGCCTGCGTCGCGTGGTCGCGGGCACCTGGTCGCTGTACTGGAACGGCCTGGTGGATGGCGCGCGGCCGCGGCCCTCCGCTTGGGCAGCGGGCGTTGTCCAGAGCGTGGCCGGGCGGCTGGCGGCCCGGTAACCGCCGATCGCAGCAGCCGCGGCCGCCGCTTCTCGGCCTGCGAGGCTGCGGCCCGGAGCTGTGCGGGACGTGATGGATGTCCGTCAAGGCGGGTCAGGCCCAGAGAGTTAACACGGCCTAAATATGACAAGACAGCTGGCGTGACGTGAGCTGTGTTCTATGGGTGACGACCCACCGATGGTGGGGCGCGCCTAGGGTTCCGTCGCCGCACCCGCCGCATCCGGCGGCGGATGCGGCGGGCCTGGACCGAGAGGCGAGGCGGATGCGCGGTGTGCGCCCGTTCCACGGCGGGATAAAAGCCCGGGAGGTAAGTCGCGTCCGGCTGCCTCCAGTCGGGCCCGTCATCCGGAGCGCGCATGACAGGCGAGTCCGCACTCCAGCCCGCCGACGGCGAGCACGTCGTGGCCGTCCTCGGCGCGCCGTGTGACGGAGGTACCAGCTACCGGCCGGGCACCCGGTTCGAGCCGCAGGGCACCGGCCGCTGCCTCGACGCGGCGTTCGTGCCCGGAACCGGCTGGCCCGGGCCGGGCGGCTTCCTGCCCGCCCGGAAGGCGGGGGACGACAGATCGTGACCACTCCGCCGGCCCCTCGGCGCCGCCCGGAGCGGCCTCGGCCCTCGGCCAGCCCCCGGCGCTGACCGAGCGCGACCATGTGGCGGAGGTTGACCAGCTGCGGATCACGTTCCGCCGCAGTCGGCGGGATATCCACGCCCTGCGCGGGGTCAGCCTGGGGATCCGCGCCGGCGAGATCCTCGGGCTGGTCGGTGAGTCCGGGTCAGGCAAGAGCGTGCTCGGCTTGTCCCTGCTCGGGCTGCTGCCCGACAACCCGGCCCCGGCGCTATCCGGCCGGGTGACTGTCCGTGGCCAGGACATGCTGTTCGGGTCCGCGCAGCTGCGCCGCCGGGTGCGCCGGGAGCATCTCGGCGCGGTGTTCCAGGATCCGATGACGTCGCTCAACCCGACGATGCGGATCGGCCGCCAGGTGGCCGAGGCGGCCGGCTCGGCGGAGGAAGCTGTCCGGCTGCTGCGGGCCGTCGGGATCCCGGATGCGGGACGCCGGATGGCCAGCTACCCCCACGAGCTTTCCGGTGGCTTGCGGCAGCGGGTGATGATCGCGATGGCGGTTGCCGGCAAGCCGGCGCTGGTCATCGCCGACGAGCCCACCACCGCCCTGGACGTCATGGTTCAGGCCCAGGTGCTCGCCCTGCTCAGGTCACTGCGCGACGAGATCGGCTGCAGCGTCTTGCTGATCACTCACGATCTGGGCGTGGCCGCGCAGGTGGCGGACCGGGTCGCCGTCATGTACGCGGGCCGGCTGGCCGAGCTCGGCCCCGCCGCGGCGGTCCTGCGGGCCGCGGCTCATCCCTACAGCCTGGCGCTGACCCGGGCCCGGCTGTCCCTGTCCGCCGAGCGCGGCGTCACCCTGGCGACCCTGCCCGGCGAGGTGCCTGACCCGGCGGCCCTGCCCTCCGGCTGCGCGTTCCAGCCGCGGTGCGGGCTGGCCATCCCGACGTGCGCGGCGAGCCCGCCCGATCTGGCCCCGGTTACTGACGGGCACCTCAGCGCCTGCTTCCGCCCGCCCGATGAAGTGCGCACTGAGTGGACGTCGCCACCTGACGAGCCCGCCCCGCCCGGGCCTGCCGCTGGGCCGTCCCCGGACAGCCGGGCTTCGGCCGCGGTCCGGGTGCGGCAGCTCAGCAAGACCTTCCGGGTCAGGACGGGCCGCCGCCGTGCCCTGCTGACCGCGCTGGCCGGCGTGGACCTGGACATCGCCGAGGGCGAGTCGGTCGCGCATCGTCGGCGAGAGCGGCTCGGGCAAGTCCACCCTGCTGCGGATCATCGCGGGGCTGGAGCGCGCCGACGGCGGCGCGGTGAGCTCGGCCCGGGAGCCCGCCCGCAGATGGTGTTCCAGGATGCCGGGGCCTCGCTGACGCCGTGGCTGAGCGTCGGGACTTTGATTTCAGAACGGCTGCGCGGCGCCGGACTGAGCACGACGGCCAGGCGCCAGCGGGTGACCGACGCGCTGGCGCACGTCGGCCTGCCCGCCGAGGTGGCCGAGGCCAGGGCGGGCCAGCTGTCCGGCGGCCAGCGCCAGCGGGTAGCCCTGGCCAGGGCCACGGTGATCCCGCCCGAGGTGCTGCTCTGCGACGAGCCGACGAGCGCGCTCGACGTGTCCCTGGCGGCCGGCGTGCTCAACCTCATCGGCCGGCTGCGCCGCGAGCTGGGGATGGCAGTGCTGTTCGTCACCCACGACCTGTCGGTGGCGCGGGTGGTCGCCGACCGGATCGCGGTCATGTACCTCGGCCGCGTCGTCGAGCTCGGCGAGGCCGGGCAGATCGTCGACCGGCCGCGCCACCCCTACACGAAGGCGCTGGTGAGTGCCGTCCCCGAGCTCGACACGCCGCTGCTGGCCGCGCCGGGCGAGCCGGCCAGCCCGCTGGATCCACCGCCGGGCTGCGCGTTCCACCCACGCTGCCCGGTCGCCCTGCCCGGCTGTGCGGAGCCGACCCTCACCCCGCAGCTGGCGGGACTGCCAGGCGACGCGCAGCGCATGGTCGCGTGCATCCGCTCGGAGGTGAACTGACATGGCCGTCGCGGAACCCTACCGGGTCCCCGCCCGGGCCGCGGGCAGGCGGCGCCTGCTGCCGGCCGCGAACAGACGGCTCGACTGGGCTGGCCGCCGGGCTGCTCGTCCCGGTCACCCTGATCGCGCTCCTGGCCCCCGTGCTGGCCCCGCACAACCCGATCCAGCCGGTCGGCCTGCCCCAGCTGCCGCCAGGCTCGGGAGGCTTCCTGCTCGGCACCGACAGCATCGGCCGCGACATCCTCAGCCGGGTGCTGATCGGCTGGCGGTCCAGCTGGTTCGCGGCCCTCGCCGTGATCACCTCGGGCCTGATCATCGGTGGCCTCGTCGGCCTGATCGCGGGGATGCGCGGCGGCTTGGTCGACACCGTGCTTATGCGCATCACCGACGGCTTCCTGGCGCTCCCCGCGCCGGTCCTGGCCATCGCGGTGGTCGCGGCGCTCGGTCCCGGTTTCGTGCACACGCTGATCGCGGTGGCCATCGTGTGGTGGCCGTTCTACGCGCGCATCGTCCGCGGAGAGATCCGGTCCCTCGCGGCGCGGCCGCATGTGGAAGCGGCCCGGCTGGCGGGCGCGGGACCGCTGCGGCTCGCGTTCCGGCATCTGCTGCCCGGCGCTGTCCCGGCGGCGATCATCACCGCCAGCCTGGACGTCGGCAATCTGGTGCTCACTCTCGCCGCCTTGTCGTTCCTCGGGCTCGGGCAGCCCCAGCCAGCGCCTGAGCTGGGCGCTGACGCCGCACGGAACCTGCCCTACCTCCTCCAGCAGTGGTGGATCCCGGTCATGCCGGGGATCGCCGTCATGCTGCTCGCCCTGGCCGGCAACCTCGCCGGCGACGGCCTGCGGAACCTGCTGGGCAACCGGTAGGGAGCGGCGCATGATCCGGCTTATCGTCAAGCGGCTGGCCGCGGCCGTGGTCATCATCCTGGCCCTGACCGCCGGGATGTTCATCCTGCAGAACGTGTCCCCGGTCGATCCGGTGCACGCCATGCTCGGCGCGCAGGCCTCGGGCCGGGAAATCCTTGCCGAGCGGCGCAGGCTGGGCCTGGACCGGCCGCTGCTGGACCAGTACCTGAGCTACCTGGCCGGCCTGCCGCGAGGTGACCTCGGGATGTCCTACCGGACCCGGCGCCCGGTCAGCACCGACCTGGCCTCCTTCGTTCCGGCCACCGCCGAGCTGAGCGTCTACGCGCTGCTGTTCGCGCTCATCCTGGCCGCGCTGCTGGCCATCGGCAGCACCTTGCGCTGGCCCGGGGCCGGCCTACTTCCGGCTGACCCTGGTCGCGGGCGCGTCGGTGCCGGCCTTCCTGCTGGCCGTCGCCGGGATCCTCCTCTTCTACCAGCACCTGGGCTGGCTGCCCGCGACCGGGCGGACCAGCTACGCCAATGCACCGACCGGGCCGACCGGCTTCCTGACCGTCGACGGACTGCTGGCCGGGCGGCCAGCGGTCACCCTGGACGCCCTGAGCCATCTGCTGATGCCCGCCCTGGCGGTGGCGGCGGTGCCCGCGGTCTCCATCGGCCGGGTGCTGCGGTCCAGCCTCATCGGCGGGATGGGCAGCGACTATGTGCGCACCGCGAGGGCCAAGGGGCTCTCCGAGCCCCGCATCGTCGTCGGGCACGTCCTGCGCAACTGCCTGGGCGCGGCCCTGTCTATGACCGGCCTGCAGGTGGGCCTGATGTTCGCCGGGGTGCTGGTCGTCGAGCAGGTTTTCGCCTGGCCAGGCATCGGCCAGTACATGGCCCAGAGCATCCCGGCCGCGGACTTCCCCGCGATCGGCGGCGTCACCCTGCTGCTCGGCGTGGTCTACGTCGCGGTCAACACCATCGTGGACGTCCTGCAGGCGCTCGCGGATCCGCGGATCCGGGCCTGAGAGAAACGAGGAAGGAAGCCATGCCACGCCAGCCCTTGTTCGTCGGCGATCCGGCGCTGATCGTCGTCGACATCCAGCGCGGGTCCGCGATGCCGGGCGCCGAGTCCGGCATCCCGCACATGCCCGGCGCGCTTGACCGGATCGCCCGCGCCGAGCGCCTGGTGACCGCGGCGCGGGCCGCGCACGTCCCGGTGATCTTCTTCCAGGAGGTGCACCGGCGCAGCGGCGTCGACTTCGGCCGCGAGCTCGACGGGGCCGAGGATGTGCACTGCATCGACGAGGACCCCGGCACTGAACTGTGGCCGACCCTGCAGCCGGAGGCTGGCGAGTATCACATCGTCAAGCGGCGTTACTCCGGGTTCATCGGAACAGAGTTCGAGCTGCTGCTGCGCGGCCTGTCCGTCAGCACGCTGGTGCTCATCGGAGGGCTCACCGACGTCTGCGTCCATTACACCTTCGCCGACGCCCACCAGCGGGACTTCTACGTCCGCGTGGTCGAGGACTGCGTCGGCGGCTCGAGCGAGGCGCGGCATCTCGCCTCGCTGGACGCCATGGAGTACCTGCAGGCCGGGGCGCGGCGCAGCACACAGGAAATCATCGACGCGTTCGCGGTCCTGCCCGCCGGGCGCGCCCTCACCGCGACTGGAGCAGCCAGATGATGATCCGAACGCGCGCGCCCCGGGTCGTGGCCACGGCCGCCGCCGCCGTGGCGGCCGTGACCGGCCTGGCCGCCTGCGGCTCGTCCGGCGGCGGCGCCCAGGCCAGCGCCCGCACCCACGAACCACGTGCTCAACCTCAGCTTCCTCCAGGATCCCGGCAGCGGGGCCACCGACCCGGCTATCTACTACGCCGGGCAGGGCATCATCCTGCAGGACAACATCTACCAGGGCCTGCTGCAGTACGAGGGCGGCACGGCGACGCCGACGATCATCCCTGACCTCGCGACCAGCTGGACGGCGTCCAGCAACAACACGGTCTTCACCTTTACCCTGCGCCAGGGCGTGCTGTTCCACGACGGCACGCCGTTCACGTCGGCGGCGGTCGAGCCGTCGTTCGCCCGGGACCTCGCCGTCGGCCAGGGGCCGTCCTACATGCCCGGCGAGGTCGCCTCGGTGACCACCCAGGGCGCGGACAAGGTGACGATCACGCTGAAGAACGCCAACCCCAACTTCCCCGCCTACCTCGCCTCCGCCTACGGGCCGCGGATGATGAGCCCGACCGGCCTCGCCGCCCATGCGGGCAGCGACCACGACGAGACCTACCTGCGCACCCATGACCTGGGCACCGGACCCTACGAGCTGACCCAGGCCAGGATCGGCTCCCTCTACCAGCTCAAGGCATTCAGCCGGTACTGGGGACCCAGGCCCTACTTCACCACGGTGAACCTGCCCGTCATCACTGACTCGTCCACCGAGGAGCTGGAGTTCAACAAGGGCTCGCTGGCGGCGATCATGCACGACCTTCCCGAGTCGGCGGTCCGTTCCTACCTGAAGAACTCCTCGATTCGCAGCTACGCGATGCCGACGCTCAACTCCGACTTCCTGTACGTCAATCCCGCGGCGGGCTTCCTGACCTCAGCGGCACACCGGACGGCGCTGCTGGAGGCGGTCAACGTGAAGAGCATCTACCAGGAGGTGTTCGCCGGCCGGGCGACCATCGCCAGCCAGGCCTACCCGGCGCACATGATGAAGCCCGGATTCGCCACCCAGGCCATCCCGTACCGGCCGGCCGCGCTGGCCGCGCTGGCGAGGACGCTGCCGGCCGCCCAGAAGGCGTTCGCCATCGGGTACGACTCGTCATCGCCGGACAACCAGCTCGTGGCCAACCTGCTGTCGGCTGAGCTCAGCGCGGAGGGATTGTCGGTCACCGTGCAGTCCTACCCGACTGCGCAGATCTACGGCTGGGCACCGCCCGCCGCAGCCGCCAAGGGCGCGCCCGACGTGCTGCTCGACGCAGGGTGGCCGGACGCCGCCCCGCCGTACATGTGGGCCCACATCAGCTTCGACCCGAACGGCGGGCTGAACTACCTGCACTGCTCCACCCCGCGGATCACCAGCCTGCTCGGACAGGGCCTGGCTACCGGGAGCCCGCAGACCTTCTCGGAGATCGGCCTGCTCTCGGTGGCCACCGGCTGCTGGGACAACCTGGTGAACCAGAACGACTTCATGGTCGCCCAGCCGTGGCTGAAGGGAGTCGCCGCGGCGCATGTCGTCACCTACCCCAACTCACTCAACCTGTTCGCGCTGTCCGTGGGTTAGGCCAGGGAGCTGGCCAGCTCGCTGCTGCGAAGGGAGCTTCATGGGAGCCGGGGTGCGCCGGATCGTGCTCCTCACGCTGGGCTGGGAGGACCTGCCCAAGTCCGTGTCGGTCGAGGGCGCGCCGGGACAGGAACGGCTCCGCGAGCCGGTGCCCGGCGTGCTCCTGGAGTGCGATGGCGGCTGGATGCTGCTCGACACCGGCTTCAACACGGCGCTCATCACCGACCCGGCGCTGCGCCGGCGGTTCCACGGCAACCCGGCGATCCAGCCGGTCCTGCCCGGTCCCGGTGAGCCGCTGGCAGAGGCGCTCGCTGGGGCCGGCGTGGACATGGACGATATCCGCGCCGTGGCAGTCAGCCATCTCCATAACGACCATGCGGGCGGGCTGAAGCACTTCGCCGGGCGGGTGCCCGTGCACATCCAGCGGGCCGAGCTGGACTACGGGATGTCCAGCCCGCCCGGCCCGGAGACCAACGGCATCTTCCGGGTGGACTTCGATGACCCGGCGCTCGACTGGCGGATCGCCGACGGCGACGCGGAGATCGCGCCCGGCGTCAGCGCGGTGCTGACCGCCGGGCACACCCCCGGCCACCAGAGCTTTGTCGTCAGCCTGGACGAGTCCGTCGGGGGCGGCGGATTCGTGTTCGCCTTCGACGCCGCCGACCTGACCGAGAACATCGACCGGGAGGTGGCGGTAGGCGGCCGCATCGGGGCCGCGCCCGAGGTGAGCGTCGAGCAGATCCGCAAGCTCAAGCGGATCGCGGCGGATCGGGGGTACCGGCTGGTCCCCGGCCACGACCCGGCCGTCTGGCCAGCTCTCACTGCCGAGCTAAGCGGAACGGGCTTCCCGCGCTGAGCCTGTCCTCGCCGATCTGATCAAGCCCGTCCCCTTCCCTGGCCGGCATCGCGAGGCTCGGCTGCCGTCACGGGGGGAGCACCGCCTTGAGCGTCTCGAGCGTGGGCGCGCGGCCGCGCTCGATATGCGCGTAGGCGGTGGCCGCGGTGAACTCCGGCGTCGCCGGCGAAGATGGCATCGCACAGCTCGCGGTGCTCGGCGCATGCCACCACGGGTCGCGGTCCGACGTCATGCGGAAGATCCAGCGGTCTCTGCCGAAGACCGATCGCATCATCGCCGTGAGCAGTGAGTTGTCGGCCAGCGCGACGATCGTTTCGTGCAGCTCCGCGTTGGACTCCGCGATTAGCCCGGCGTCGCCGTCGGCGAGCGCACTGCTCGGCGACCACCATAGCCTCGCGGACCTCGGCCGGATCAGCGCCCATCGCGACTCGCCGGGCCGCGAGCCGGGCGGCGTAGACCTCGACCCCGAGCCGGACGTCGAACAGTTCCCGCACATCGCGCAATGTGAGTTCAGTGACGACGGCACCGCGGTGACTCTCCGATGTGATGAGGCCGTCGGCGGCCAGGGCGGGCAGCGCCTCCCGGACCGGGATGCGGGACACGCCGAGCTCGTCGGCCAGCTCACGTTCACGCAACCGGGTACCAGGCGGCAGGTCACCGTTGATGATCTTGTTCCGGATCTCCACCGTAGACCCGGTGCGGCGAGCTCATCAGCGATGGCTTCATCCCGAGCGCCCCGACCTTACTTGTCCGCAGCCCCTGGCACACCAGGTCCTCGCACAGCGCGACCGCGGCGCGAACACCGTCCAGTACCGGTACGCCAAGCTTGGCCCGGAGCGCCTCCTGTATGCCGGTCGCGCCCGCACAGCCGAGAACGATCGTCTCGGCACCGTCGGCCAGCAGCGCCTCCGACTGCGCCAGGAAGGCGGCGATCACCTCCTCGCCCGAGGCATCGATCGTCAGTACCGGAAGGCCCGTGGCCCTGATCCCGGCACATCGTTCGTACAGGCCCATCGCGCGCAGCGAATGGCGGATGGGGCCGATCGCGGCGGGCTGGGAGGTGACGATCCCGTAGTCCATGCCGAGCAGGCACGCGAACATCACGGCGGCCTCGGTGATGTCGACGACCGGGACCTCCACCAGTTGCCGGACGCCCTCGCGGCCGTGCTCGCCGAAGCCGGCCAGCACGATCGCGTCCGCGTCGAGGTTCGCCACCGCGTCCAGCACGGCGGCCGCGCTGCGGAAGCTGTCGGCGAACCCCTCGACCGCAGGCACGCCCCAGGCCGGGGTGACCTCCTCGATCACCGTCCCCGGCCGGGCGGCGGAAGCGGCGGCCTCGCAGATCCGCGAAGTCATCTCGGCAGTGGTGTTGCAGTTGACGACCGCTATTCGCATGACCTCACTCTGGCATACCAAATCTGGTTCTGATCAAATCGGCGGGTCATTTAGCAGGGATTTTACAACAGCATAACGGTCGCGGCACATGTCCATCCTGACCTTGGTATACCAAGCATTGCCACCGAGGACCGGTGGCGCGTGAGACCGCCGAGATCGAAGGACCCCATGGACCGATGACCACACGACGACCGCAGATCGTGCTGCGCGGTGCGCGCGTGCTGACCCTCGACGCGGCGGGCACCGAGCACCGCGCGGCCGACATCGTGATCGACGACGGCGTGATCACGGCGGTCGGCCCCGGCGCCGCGAGCGAGTATCCCGCCGCACCCCGACGACATCGACGGCACCGGCTGCTCGCGATTCCCGGCATGGTCAACACGCACTTCCACTCGCCGGGCAACTTCCTCAAGGGCGCGGTGCCGTCGCTGCCGCTCGAGCTGTTCATGCTGTACGAGGTCCCGCCGTTCATGGCCGAGCCAGTGAGCGGCCGCTACGCCTACCTGCGGACCATGCTCGGCGCGATCGACATGCTCAAGCAGGGCGTCACCGCGGTGCACGACGACGCGTACTACCTGCCGGTCGCCACCCGCGACGAGATCTCGGCGGTCTTCGGCGCCTACCGTGACGCCGGCATCCGGGCCACGGTCACCATCGACCAGCCGAACGTCGTCGAGTACGAGAAGCACGCGTTCTTCGCCGACCGGCTGCCGCCGGACGTGCGCGCCGCGATGGACGCGGCGCCGAGGCAGGACGACGCTGAGCTTCTCCGGCTCTACGACTGGATGCTCGGGCACGTGGCACGGAGGCGGCGGGCGGCCGGCTGCGCGCGGCCGTGAGCTGCTCGGCCCCGCAGCGGGTTACCCCGGCCTATCTCAAGGCGCTGGACCGGCTGAGCGCCGCCTGCGACGTCCCGTACAACATGCACATCCTCGAGACGCGCTCGCAGCGGGTGTTCGGCAGCGAGCGCTACGGGCGCAGCCTCGTCCGCTACGCGCAGGCGCAGGGGGTGCTCAGCGACCGGGCCCATGTCATCCACGCGATCTGGATCGACGACGAGGACATCGCCGTGCTGGCCGGCGACGGGGTGAAGATCGCGCACAACCCGACCTGCAACCTGCGGCTCGGCAGCGGGATCATGCGGTGGCGCGACCTGGCCGATGCCGGCGTGCCGATCGGCATCGGCACCGACGAGGCGAACGTCGACGACGGCGTGAACTTCTGGTCCGCGGTGAAGAACACCGGCCTGGTGCACAACATCACGACCCCGGAGTACCGCGACTGGCCGGACGCCGGGCGAGATCCTCCGCGCGGCGACCGCCGGCGGTCACGCCGCCCTGCGCACCCCTGGCCTGGCCGGCCAGCTCAGCGTCGGAGCGCTCGCCGACGTGGTGCTCATGGACCTCGCCACCCTGCCGTTCATCCCGCTCAACGACACCCAGCGCCAGCTGGTCTACTGCGAGCCCGCCCGTTCGGTGACCACGGTGATCGTCGGCGGCGAGGTCGTCGTCGCCGGCGGCGTGTGCACCCGCGTCGATGAGAAGGCGGTCCTGCGCGACATCGCGTCGCTCGCACCGCAGATCGAGGAGTTCCTCGCCGATCTGCGCGCGCGGCGCCGAGCGCGCCTGGCGGTACTACGACGACTCCTACCGTGCCGGCCTCGCCCAGCCCACGGAAGTAACGCGAACCCTTACGGAGACACGCGCATGGTTAACACCGAGGAGAAGCCCGGCGGCCACCACAGCGCCGAAGCAGAGGTGCTGCGGGATCGCTGCAGCACGACTACGCGACAGCCGAGTCCGGCGGCATCGTGCCGCTCGGGCGGCGCCGCAAGCTGTACACGATGGCCGCGCTGTGGCTGACGATGAACTGCGGATTCGGTGAGGTGTTCATCGGATTCAACTACCAGCAGGCCGGCTTCACGCTGATGAAATCGTTCCTCGTGAGCGTGGCGGGTATCGTTCTTGTACTTCTGCTACGCGATGCCCGCCGCCTATATCGGGTCACGCACCGGGCAGACCCACTCGCTGCTGGCGCGGGCGGTCTTCGGCAAGTGGGGCGCGTTCGTGGTGGCGGCCTGCCTGCTCGTCATGGGCACCGGGTTCGTCGGGTTCCAGTCCTATACCACGGCGCTGATCTTCGAGGGGCTGTTCAGCTGGACCCAACCTCATGGTGGTGGGCCTCATCGTCACGGTCCTGTTCATCATCAACAACGTGCTCGGGTTCAGCGGCGTGGTCGCCTGGGCCAGGTACGTGGTGACGCCGATCGTGATCTTGTGGATCGGCTACATGATGATCAAGGCGTTCGGGACCGAGCCGTCCTCAGTGCTCGGCGCGCACCCGAAGGCCGTCACGTCGCTGACCACGCTGCAGGGCGTCATGGCGATCCTCGGCGTGTGCGTCTGGGGCGACGAACCCGACTTCTGGCGGTACGGCAAGCCGTCCTTCTGGTGGGCGGGGTGGGGGTACGCGGTCGGCCTCATCTTCGGCGACCTGCTGTTCACCCTGGCCGGCTGGGTGATGGCGGAGCTCGCCGTGACCAGCGGAGGCGACGGGTCGTTCGCGAACGCGGTCAGCTTCACCACGCAGTACTCGCTGTTCGGCCTGATCTGGCTGGCCTTCATCGTTTCCGTGGTGTCGCAGATGGCCGCGCAGGACGGTAACTACTACGCCGCGATCAACGCTCTGCAGGCGCTGTTCGGTGAGATCCGGCACTGGTCGCGGCTGTACTCGTGCGCGATCGCGGTGGCCGTCGGCTGCCTTGCGACCTGGTTCGTCATCCACGGCGGCAACACCTGGCTGGATGTGGTGAACTTCGGCGCGGCGGCCGTCCCGTCCGCGACGGTGATCATGGTCCTCGATCACTACGCGGTCCCCCGCTGGTTCCGGCTGTCCCGGTCGCTGGCGCACGTCCCGAGCCTGTCCGACGCCGGGACGGCGAACGTCCCCGCAATCGTCGCGATGCTTCCCGCTATCGTCATCGGTACCGTCGGGGCGGGTACCGTCACCTGGTTCGGCCACCACTACTGGTTCCTGCCCGGGCCGCTGTCCTGGGTCAGCGCCGGCGCCGTCTACCTGATCGGCATGGCCCTGGTCGCGCGGTCGCCCCGCGCGCTGCGCCTAGCCGGATTCTCCCGGCAGGCCGCCGCCGAACCAACCGCCCGATCTGGCCGGATCGAGGACCTGGCCACAGTGGCTGTCGGAGGGTAGGCGGTCGAAGCGACTAGCTGCTACCCGGGATTATCGAGGCTGCTGGTGTCTATCTTGAAACCGATAGCCGATCCGCTTTTTCCGTACGCCAGCAAGCGGAGTGCCCCGGGAAGCCGTCGCCCTGCGCGGCGGACTGTCGGCTGCCCGCCGCGGGCTGGGGCGCTGTCCGGGACAGCGCCGCGGACGGCAGCCGCCTGGACCGGGAACGGCCCCGGGCACCAGGAGCGCGGCCTCAAGCAGCGCCCCGAGCGTGCCGTCCCGATCCCGCCAGACCTGGTCAGCCTGCTGCGCCGTCACCTCGCTATCCGCGGCACCGCGCCGGACGGGCGGCTGTTCCCCGGCCGCCGCGGCGGGATCCTGTCCGAGTCCGTCTACGGCCGCCCGCACCCTCGCCGCGCCCTCGACCCAGACGACCTTGGTGCCGGCGTGGCCCGCCGCCCGTATGACCTGCGGCACGCCGCCCTGTCCGCCTGGCTCGACGCCGGAGCCCCGCCCGCCCAGATCGCGCGGCCCGCGCCGGGCACAGCACCCGCGTCCTGCTCACCACCTACGCCCACCCCGCCCACGGCCGCGACCAAGCCGTCAACCACCAGATCGAGGCAGCCCTCCACCCTCGTCAGCCGCCACCGCGCCCCGCGCGGCGACACGGGAACTGCCCGCAGCGCCCAGCACTCCCCCCGCCGTTCCCGGCCAGCCCGGAACGCAAAACCAGCGGCGCCCGCCTGGCCCAGGCCAGCACTTTAGAGGTACTGCCAGCTCACTGGCTGTTTCAGGCGCTCACCGCGAAAGTTCGAAATGCCCGCCGCGTGCAGGAACTCTCACTGATCAGTGACTCGTCGCCGTACTCAACCACCCCTCAGCCACGAACAGCCGCCACCAACCGGTGCCCGCCGGACACAGCCGGACCGTGCGCGCACGGCCACAGCCCCTCTCCCGGTGGCCGATCCCAGGCCGGCCAGGACAGATGCCAGCGAACTGGACCGCAGACAGCGCCAGCGACCGGGGGGCGCAAGCGGCGCGGCAGGCCGCCGCATGCCTGCTGGCCTTCGCCGACTGCGTTCAGGCCGTCTTGTGGCCTCCGGTTACGGCTCGCTCGATCCGTTCCAGGCGCTCGGTGATGTCGGCCATGTCCGGCGGCGGCGTCTCGCTGGCCGCGCGCTCCAGGATGGAGCGAACGTAGGCGGTGTAACGGACGTGCCTGGCCCGGGCCTGCAGCTTGAGCTGGCTGATCACCTCAGCCGCAGCCGCAGCGACGTGGTGGCCATCGGCTCCGGCTCGACCCACGAGCCGTGCCCCATCTCCGCGCTAGTGTCATGGGAGTCGTAGTAGCCGGCCAGCTGCTCAAGCTCAGCGGCAGGCCGGGGCAGGTGCTCATCGCGGTCAGTCATAGTCATCGCGCCTTCCGGCGGAAGGTCCCCTCTCGGCATCGGTCATGTCGCGGGCCGTGACGACGAACGCCCCACCATCCTCGTCTGCTCGTATGCGGCAGCCACCCCCGGGCGCCCGGTACGGGCCGCCCTTCCTCGCCGCCCGCGCCCAGGCCCTGGTCTGCGTCAGCGACCTCGCCGCCGGCAGTCCGGAGTTCGGTCGCCGGCCGGGCGGTCGAGGCCGAGGTGATCGCGCAGCGTGTGACCCGAGTACTCGGTCCGGAAACGCCCACGGGCCTGCAGGATCGGAACGACATGTTCGGCGAACGCCCGCAGCTCGTAAGGAAGGGTCGATCCCATGATCGTGAAGCCGTCGACCGCTCCGGCGTCCTGCGAGGCGATGATGTGGTCGGCGAGCTGCTCCGGGGTCCCCGACGAACTGAGTCTGGGTCGAGCCCCCCCCAGCTGGCGGGCGAGCTCACGCAGTGGCAGGCCCGGATGCTCACGCGCGGCTCGTACAGGCGCTGCGCGCTGCTGGCGGCAGCGGACGCCGTCGTAAAGCTCGGGCGGCAACGGAGCGTCCGGGTCGAAGTCGTCGGGGTTGTGGCCGCTCAGTAGAGCGCGTTCTGCCACCGGAAGTCGGGACTCGCCAGTTCGTCCAGCCGGGCGGCCCTGGCCCGGGCTTCGGCCTCGGTCCCGCCGAGGGAGATCATGAGCGCGGGGAGGACGAGCACTGATCGGGCGGCGTCCGGCGGCAGCGGCCTGCCGGTGCAGCCCGGCCCGGAACTCGATGGCAGCAGCTAGCGACGGCGGTCCGAGCCAGCTCGGCGTAGCGAGCGGCCAGGCTGATGCCGGCAGCGGACTGCCCGGCCTGCACGAGCACCGGCCAGCCCTGGGGTGAGCGGGGAAGGGCAGGTGCCATCGACGTCGGAGTACTCGCCGTGGAAGCGCGGCGGGTGAAACTTGCCCGATCGCCCCACACCCCGCGCTACGGTCGCCGGTGATGGCGTCGTCCTCCCAGCCGTCCCAGACCCGCTGCACAACGTCCACGAACTCATGGGCACGGGTGTACCGGTCGGCGTGCTCGGGGTGGCTGCTCTCGCCGAAGTTCGCGGCGACCAGCGGGGTACGGGTGGTCACGATATTCCACCCTGCCCGGCCGCCGCTGATGTGGTCCAGCGTGGCGAAGCGGCGGGCGAGATCCCACGGCTTGCTGTAGGTGGTGGACCCGGTCCCGATCAGGCCGATGCGGCTGGTGACCGCGGCCAGTGCCGAGAGCACGACAACCGGGTCGAACTGTGTCTGCGGCAGGTGCGTGACCCGATACTCGGGGATGGCGATGTTGTCCGCTAGGAAGATCGAGTCCATCAGCCCGCCCTCGGCGATGCGGCCGATCTCGGCGTAATCGGCAATCCGAGGACGCCGCGCACGTCGTCCTCGACGACCCGCCAGGCAGACTCGTGGTACCCGTTCGGCCAGATGAGGCATTGAAGTGCAACTGGCGCGCGGACATCAGACCTCGTTCCCAGGAGGTGTCTCACATCTTGATGCTACGGTTACATTCCGACGACTGATACTTTTCGGACTGGCATAGTACGATTTTCTGACTAAGTGGGTACCCCCCGGAAGTTCATCGGGGTGGTGTTCATGCTGCCAGGGCGTTCGTCGGGCTTCCTCCGGTTTGACGGACATTCACCATCAGGGTTCTGCCCGGCGAAGGAGTGCATCATGGAGACCATGGAGCGGAAGCAGCCGCGCCGCCGCCGGTCGTTCACGCCGGAGTTCAAGGCGGAGTCGTGGAGCGGTGCCGCCGGTGACCGCACGATCGGCAGGTCGCCGCGACTTCGACCTGATGGAGACCGCGGTGCGGGCCTGGGTCGCCCAGGCGGAGACGAACGCGGCGAGCGGCGGGCTGACCAGTGACGAGCGGGGAGCTGGCGCGGCTGCGGCGGGAGCGGTCGCTCCACGAGGACGTCGAGGTCCTGAAGCGGGCGACGGCTTTTTTTGCGAAGGAGACCCGTGAGGGCTCATCCCTTATCGGGGCGGCAAAGCCGCAGGCCACGGTGTCGCTCGTGCGTGCCGCCTGCTTCAGGTCTCCCGTGCCGCCTATTTCCAGCGCCGCAGCGGCGCCCAGACCCGCGGGCCCCGCCGAAGATGCCTCGACACCGCAGACCCGGCGACTGGCGGGCGCCCGCCACGCTGGAGTCCGCTGCCATATCGGACGATCCGGTGCAACCGAGCGCCTCATCGCGAACCTGGTCGATAACGCGGTCCGATGAACGCGGATACTCACCACGTGGCGGCGCGCCTCAAGGCCGTGCCGTATCCTCGTGCCGCGTGCGCAGGCGGTGCCAGCCGGTGCAGTGCCGGTGATCGCGATCACGGCGCCGCCGATCGTCGCCGTCAGCGTCCCCTGTCCACGCTCATCACCCCCCGGCCAGTGCAGTTATGGCGGAATTATGCGCAGGCAGCTACCCTGACGATGATGCTAACGTCCTCGGCGTGACGGATCTCGAACCGTTTCGGCTCGACCTATCGGACGACGTTGCTCGCTGACCTGGCCGAGCGCCTGCGACGCACCGGTTTCCGAACGAGTCCCCGGCGTCGGCTGGGCTCAGGGCGTTCCTCTCGGCTATCTCCAGGAGATTGTCCGCTACTTGGCTGGATACCTACGACTGGCGGCGGCACGAGGCCCGGCTCAACCGCTACGACCAGTTCACCACGACGGTCGACGGGCAGCGCATCCACTTCCTCCACGTTCGGTCTCGCCACGAGACGGCCATCCCGCTTTTCTTGACCCACGGCTGGCCGGGCTCACTGTTGAGTTCCTCGACGTGATCGAACCGCTGGCCGATCCGGCTGACCCGTCCGCTGCAGTTTCCACCTCGTGGTGCCCTCGCTGCCGGGTTACGGATTCTCCGGTCCGACGACGGAGGCCGGTTGGAACCCCCGGCGCATCGCCGCTGCCTTCAGCCAGATCGCCGACCGACTCGGCTACCAGCGGTACGGCGTCCAGGGCGGGGACTGGGGCGCGATCGTCTCGTACACATGGCCGAACCTGCGCCCCGATCGCGTCCTCGGCCTCACGTCAACCTCATGAATGCGCCGCCGCCCAGCGGCGAGGCGGCCGCTCCGCCGACCGCGTCGGCCGGCGCACGGGAAGGGCAGGCGGCGGCTACGACGCGATCCAGGGGACGAGGCCCCAGACCATCGGATACCTGCTCGACGACTGGCGGCGGACTGGCGGCCTGGATCATTGAAAAATTCATGAGTGGTGCGATGCCGATGGCGGCATTCCCCTGACAAGGACGAAATGTTGACCAACGTGATGGTCTACTCGATTTGACCGCACGGGCGCGTCGTCGGCCCGGCTCTACTGGGCGGCGCAAGGCCCCAGACACGATGGTGCCGCAGCGACGGGTGACCGTGCCGAACCGGAGTGGCCAACTGACCTGGAGAACTCGATCCGGTCCTCGGCCCATGCCGAGCGCTTCTTCACCATCGTGCACTGGAGCGACTCCCGCGGAGGTCACTTCCCGTCGATGGAGGTGCGGACATTTTTGTCGAAGACGTGCGCGCGTTCTTTCGGTCGCTCCGCTAAACGCTCGGCCTCGAGCCTCGACAGCGGGATCTATCGACACGCCGTTCAGCTACCGCCTCGCCTACGAAGTTCCTGTGGGTGCCGAAAACGCATGCCACCTGGGCGTATGCGCCGAGGAGGCCGTAAGGTCAGTGCCCGCGCGTGGCGGTTAGTGGCGGGTTTGCGCGGGCGGCCGTGCGATGATTTTCGGCTTGTGGGCTTGAAGCTGATCTTCCTCGTCGTCACCCGGGCCGTCTCGGTGCTGGGATTGTCGCGGCGGGAGCGTGGTGGAAGGACGCCGAGATCCTGATGCTGCGCCATCAGCTCGCGGTGGCCCTGCGCGAGCAGCCGAGGGCTCATTCGCGGTTGACGTGGCCGGACCGGGCGTGGCTGGCCCTGCTCGCCGGGACGCTGCCGGCCGGCCGGCTGGCAGCGATGCGGCTGATCGTCACTCCCGGCCACGATCTTGCGATGGCATCGCGACATCGTCCGCCGCCGCTGGGCGCGGTTGTCGCGCCGCGGCCGCTCCGGACGCCCGCCGACGCGCCGCAATGTCCGGTCGGTGGTGCTGCGGCTGGCCCGGGAGAATGAGTCGTGGGGCTACCGCCGCGTCCACGGCGAGCTCGCGGCGCTCGGCATCACGGTGGCGCCGTCAACGGTCTGGCAGATCCTCAAGGACGCCGGGATCGACCCGGCGCCCCGCCGGGACGGCCCTGGCTGGGCGGAGTTCCTGCGGTCCCAGGCGCAGGCGATCCTGGCGCTGGACTTCTTCACCGCTGACCTGCTCAACGGCACGAAGGTGTACGTCCTTGCGGTGATCGAGCACGGCAGCCGACGCGTCCGGGTCCTGGGCGCCACGGAGCACCCGGTCCAGTCCTGGGTCGTCCAGCAGGCCCGGAACCTGCTCATGGACCTGGGGGATGCCGGGGCGCGGGCGAAGTTCGTCCTGCATGACCGGGACGCCAGCTTCACGCAGGCGTTCGATGCCGTGTTCCAGGCGGCCGGGATCCGGGTCATCCGCTCCGCCGTTCAGGCACCGCGAATGAATTCGATCATGGAGCGGTGGATCGGCAGCTGCCGGCGTGAGCTGCTGGACCGGACCCTGATCTGGAACCAGCGCCACCTGATGATGGTGCTGCGGGAGTACGAGGACTTCTACAACTCCCACCGGCCGCACCGCGCCCTGGACCAGGCCGCGCCACTGCGGCCCCTGCCAGACGGCATCACCGACCTGGATCATTTCCGGGTCCGGCGGCATGACCGCGCGGGTGGCGTCATCCACGAATATCGCCTGGTGGCATAGGTTTTCGGCACCCACAAACCCTACGGTATTGCTGCCATTTTTCTGAGCTGAAAGCGCGCACAGGTGTCGTTTACGTAACGTGCCGGCGAGCGCTGCGGCGGGACGTCAGATTTCTGTGAGCGCCGACAGGATCAGGTAAGAGGTCGACCCGAGGGCGGTTGGGCGGGCCGGGTCGGAATGTTCCACAGCTGGACTCTCCCGGCGGACCGCGGCGGAGCCGCTGCCGTCGCTGCCGCTGGCCAGGGTGCGCCCGTCGGGGCTGAACGCCACCGAGCAGAACCCTGCCGAGCCGGCTCCGGCGGTGATGCACGGGCTTGGCCGGGTGGGGTGGGCCGGGTCGGAGACGTTCCACAGGCGGATATAGCCGGGGCTGTCGAAGAGGCCGGCGCTGGTGTAGAAGGCACTCTCGGAGCCGCCGTTGCTGCTGGCGGCCATCGTGCGCCCGTCGGGGCTGAACGCTAGCGAGCTGACCGAATGTGGCGATGGACAGCGGCGGGCCTAGGGGGGTGGGGCGGGCCGGGTCGGCGACGTTCCACAGCCGGATATGCCCGGCGTCGTCGCCGCTGGCCAGGATGTGCCCGTCGGGGCTGAACGCCACCGAGCGAGCACCCGTGCGGATCGGTGCGGAATCGGCCCAGGGCGGCAGGGCGGGCCGGGTCGGCGACGTCCCACAGCTGGACTACGCCGGACAGGTCGCCGCTGGCCAGCATGTGCCCGCGGGGGCTGAACGCCAGCGAGTTGAACCCTTGCGCATCGGTGCTGGACCGGCCCAGGGCGGCCGGGCGGGCCGGGTCGGAGACGTCCCACAGCTGGATCGTGCCCGCGCCGGGACCGTTATAGGTGCCGTCGCTGCCGCTGGCCAGGATCGCCCGTCGGGACTGAACGCCAGCGAGCTGACCTCGCCCGGATGCGGTGATGGCCGGGCCCAGGGTGGTGGGGCTGGCCGGGTCGGTGACATCCCACAGCTGGATGTTGCCGATAGAGGGACCCTCGCCGCTGCCGCTGCCGTCGCTGCCGCTGGCCAGGGTCCGCCCGTC
This sequence comes from uncultured Actinomycetota bacterium, assembly GCA_963731085.1. Lineage (GTDB taxonomy): Bacteria > Actinomycetota > Actinomycetes > Streptosporangiales > Streptosporangiaceae > DASUBV01. The sequence continues at coordinate 26,445 of CAVSUF010000006.1, read as the reverse complement.
GGGGCTGAACGCGACCGGGCCGACTCCATCCTGTCCGCCCACGGGATAGGCCGGCGCGGTGGGGGTGGCCGGGTCGGTGACGTCCCACAGCAGGACGGTCCCGTCGGTGGTCCCGGCGGCCAGCGTACGGCCGTCAGGGCTGAACACTACCGAGTTGACGAGAGCACCGCTTGACAGCGTGTTCGAGGCGTTCCCGGCAGCAACTCAGCTACCTGGTCCGATCGCGTGCTGGCCAGCGCCAGGGCCTTAGGGGCCCACCAGGGGGAGGTGCCGATGACGATCACCGGCGGCACGGCCAGCCTCAGGAACTCGCGCCGAGACGGCCCGTAGGCACCCTGGACCGCGACCGGACCATAGCGGCTACCGGGCCGCGGGCCGTCAAGGAACAACAGGTTGCCGTCGTGCCCGTCCCGGATGCGCTTGCACGCCCATACGTTAATCACGGTGACCGTCACCGGGCCAGCGAGCGTCGCCAGCAACCTGATGCTGTGCGGTGCCCCGACGGGCCGCCTGAGGACAACGCGAGGTAAGCGAGCGTCCACGACACTCCGGTGGTAACGAACGGCGCGAGTAACGGATGGGCGTCGTCGGCCCGGAAGACGTCGGTGGCGGCCAGGTAGACGACCTTGAAAACCATACCCCGTACGACGAAGTATCCGGCAATAACGCCCAGATTGCGAGCCGAATCGGAGGATTGTTGCCGTAATGGGAGTTGGCCCATTCGCCCTGCCTTCAAAAGAAGAAAGAATTGGCCGGCGAACAGCGCGATGGTCGCGAGCGGCCAGCATAGATGGAGCAGCAAGGCCGGCAAGGCACGCGGCCGCGTTATGGGGAGCATCAGCAGCGCGAACAGGACGATCCATATCGCCGACAAGACAAGAGAATAGACGATTGAGGTGTCCCAGATATTATCGAACCTCAGCATGGTCCCGGCGCCGGGCCAGAGGCGGCCAGTGGTCCGGACTATCTCCTGCACGCCTCCTACGTATCCCGGGTAAGCATACGCGATATAGACAAGCGCCCCGACGCCGAAAGGGCCCGCGCTTTGGCCAAGCGATTAACGAGTCTCGTCAGCGTTCACCGCCAAGAAAGCTTCCTCTCGCCTGAAAGAGGAAATTAGGCAGCCGCCACAACATGGACCACCATTTGTACTCGCCGTTTTTGTTCGTGATGCTGCCGTATCGAACACGCCTCGCCATGGTCCCCCCCCCACGATTCCCTCCTCAGCAGGTATCACCGACATCGCGCCGATCCCGGCTAAACGATCCCAAACCGTGATCCGCGAAGAGCGCGAGGTGATCCAAGCCAGCGAGCGAGGCGCCCGCGCAACGCTGTCAAACCGGCCGCCGGAAGTCATGCCGCGCATGGCCCGAAGACATGATTCCCGGTTCATGAAATCCGGCCAAACTGTCCGAGACGCGCAAATGGTCCTCCGAGCCCGACCGCCGGCACAGGCAACTTGTCCTGCGCCGCAGCTCGCCCCTGCGCCGCCTCCACCTGTGGGTGCCGTAAACCTGCGCTACCTGGGCAGATGCTTGCGGGACGCAGTCGGCTGGGTCACGCGAACGGCGCCTGGAGGGTGGGCTGGTTCGGGCTGGCGTGCGATGATCTTCGGCTTGCGGGCTTGACGCTTGATCTTCCTCGTCGTGAGCCGGGCCGTGTCTGTGCTGGGCCTCGCAGCGGGGGACGTGGTGGAAAGACGCCGAGATCTTGATCCTGCGCCATCAGCTCGCGGTGCCCCGGCACGAGCGGCCAAGGGCCATTCGCGGTTGACGTGGCCGGACCGGGCGTGGCTGGCGTTGCTCGCCGGGACGCTGCCTGCCGGGCGCCTGGCCGGGTTGTGGCTGATGGTGACCCCAGCCACGATCTTGCGCTGGCACCGCGACATTGTCCGCCGCCGCGGGGCACGATTGTCCCGCCGGGGACGTTCCGGCCTGCCGCCAGTGCGCCGCACTGTGCGGTCGGTGGTGCTCCGCCTGGCGCGGGAGAACGAGTCATGGGGGTGCCTGTGGATCCACGGTGAGCTTTCGGGGCCTGGCATCATCGTGGCGCCGTCGACGGTGTGGCAGATCCTCAAGGACGCCGGGATCGACCCTGCGCCCCGCCGGGACGTCCCTGGCTGGGCGGAGTTCCTGCGGTCCCAGGCGCAGGGGATCCTGGCGCTGGACTTCTTCACCGCTGACCTGCTCAACGGCACGAAGGTGTACGTCCTCGCGGTCATCGAGCACGACAACCGGCGCGTCCGGGTCCCGGGTGCCACGGCGCACCCGCTCCAGTCCTGGGTCGTCCAGCAGGCCCGGAACCTGCTCATGGACCTAGAGGTGTGCGTCGGGCCCGATCGAACCAGCGCCGCCTGATGACGGAGTTCGCAGGAGCCCTCGTATTCCCGAAGCACGGCGGGACGCCTTCCCGATCCCGGCGGCACCCGCCGGACCGGGAGAACCAGCTGCGCGCACACGGCACCGCGCGGAGGCCGCCAGCCTCCGGCCCGCCGCCCGGCCAGGCGGCGGCAGCGCGGCCGCCCGTTCCCCGACCTCGCCCGCGCTCATTCACGAAAGGGATATCGCCATGCTCGCGATCAGGTGCCTGCGCCTGGCCGGACTGGCCGCGGCCGCCGCGGCCGTCCTCGCTGCCGCCCCCGGGGGCCACCGCGCCCCCGAGCCTGCTGGCCCGCCCCGGCCGGCGCACTGATCTACTGCCCGGCCGGAACCAACTGGAACGACATCCTCCACGCCTGCGTCTAGCGGCCCGGAAGGGAAACGGTAGAAGAAGGCATCACGCTGGTACCGGCAGCGGACTCACGTGCCCTCTGCCGCACGCGCGGGCGGGCCACCCAGCGGACCCGCCGGCGCCCCGGCTCAGCACACACGCAGCAGGGCGGGCGCCCGCGGCCCGCCACATGACGCCCCCCTGCCAGGCATTCCCGTGAGAGAGCACATGCCCAGCATCCCTGTTTACTTCAGCCACAGCCGCCGGCCCAGGACCGCGACGTGAACGGCCTCTTCTGGCGCGTCTTCCACCAGGCGGGCTTCTCCTTCACCGTCGCCCTGGGCCGGCCGCGCTCCACACGGCGCCCGAGCTGATGATGGCCCGCAGCACGGGCCTCGCCGCGGCCGTCGCCTTCCGCGAGGAGGAGGCCTGCAGGTGCTCGCCGTTCATCCGCCGGCTCCGCCCAGGCCGCCCGCGCAGGACCGGGCCGGCGGCAGCCATGCAGCGGCCAGCGACCATCGCGCACCCGGAGGGCCGCTGGCTGACGGCTGTCCACCCGGACCGCGCGGACCAGGTCATCCCAGGCTGCGGCCTGCATCACCGCAGGCCCGGAGTTCACCCGCCCCGTGCACCCCCGGCCGGGCGGGCAGCGGACGTGCTGCCAGGTCGCAGTCTCGGGAGCTACGGCCTCCGAAGCCGTGTGCGCAGGCTGGTCGCGTCGGGTGTCCGGTGCGGTGACCTACCGAACGCCAGGCGCTAGCCTCAGGCGCGTCCAGGCTGCCATGAACGGTGACGGCCCTCGCCCGGACCGGGCTGAGGCCGGATCGCGCCCGTCAGCGCTGCGCCGGGAACCAGCGGCCAGCGTCGCCACCAGCTCGCCGTGACGGTACAGCACGCCCGGCTGGGACAAGCGGACATCTAGGATTCGCCCGGCCGACCCGCCGCCGGCCCCGGCACCTGAGAACTTCTCCGCGTATTCGCCGCGCGACGCCGGGCAGCGCGCCGACCCGCGTCCCTGACCTGCAAAAACAACTCAGAGCCGGTCCGGCTAGCTGACCGGGATAACTGGCTCGCCACCCTGAGAGACCTGGCATGAACAATCAATTCGCGGACCGGCCCGTCTCCTATGACGTGCGCATCTGGAAGATTGAGAAATACGTCGGCGCGCGGGGGGACACCTACCGCGTGCGGTGGACAGTCGCCGGGAAACGAAGCGGTGACCAGTTCAAGAAGAAGGCGCAGGCTGAAAGTTTCCGCTCAAAGCCGCACACCTATGCGAGCGATGGTGTGGCGTTCGACATCGAGACCGGCTTGCCGTTGCCGATGCTCCAGAAGCGACACGCGGAACAGCGGACAAGCCCGACGTGGTACGAGCACGCCATCGAGTACGCAGACCGGCAATGGCCGCAGGTATCAGCCAAGCAGCGCGCATCCATAGCTGACGCCCTGGCCACCGTGACGCCTTCCCTGGTACGCACTAACGCAGGCCCCCAGATCTGCCAACGCTGCGGCGCGTGCTGTCGACGTGGGCATTTAACCCGAACACGCGCGGCCGGACGGAGCTAGCGCGGGACCAGGCCGCCGCCATCGCCTGGATACAGAAGAACGCACTGCGCGTCGACGAACTGGCCGACCCCGACGTCATGGAACGCGCGCTCACCGCGCTCGCATCCAAGCTCGACGGAACCCCGGCCGCCGCCAACACCTACCGGCGCAAGCGCCCGGTCTTCTACGCGGCGCTGAAATACGCCGTCAAACGCAAGCACCTGGCCGCCAACCCGCTAGCCGACGACGACATCGACTTCACCGCGCCGAAGGCAGTTGAGACCGTCGATCCCCGGACCGTCCCGAACCCGAAGCAAGCCAGGGCACTCATCAGCGCGGCCGGGAAGGTCCCGCCGTCCGGCCCCGCCCTCGAAGCGTTCTTCGGCTGCCTCTACTACTGCGGAATGCGGCCCGGAGAATCCGCCCGCATCCGCGAGACAGACTTCGTGCTCCCGAGGCCGACAAGGACGCCCAGGCCGAGAATGCGGATGAATGGGGTATTGCCTACCTCGATACCTCCGCGCCGCGCGTCGGCAGCTCCTGGACCGACAACGGTAGAACCCGCAAGGAACGCAGGCTCAAGCACCGCCCGGCCGGAACCGTCCGGCCAGTGCCCGTGCCGCCGCCGCTGGTCCGGCTAATCCGCGACCACATAGCCGAGCACGGGACGACCGCGGATGGCCGCCTGTTCCGTGGCCACTACGGCGGCGACGTCTCCGAGAGCACCTACGGCCGGGTCTGGGAAAAGGCCCGCGCGAACGCGCTCACCAGCGCCCAGGCAGCCTCCACCCTGGCCAAACGCCCGTATGACCTGCGGCATGCCTGCGTCTCCACCTGGCTCAAGGCAGGCACCGAGCCCAAGCGGGTAGCCGAGTGGGCCGGTCACAGCGTTGACGTGCTGCTCCGCATCTACACGCACTGCCTCGACGGCGGCGGCCAGGAGGCACGCCAGCGCATCCAGCGAACGCTAGAAGAGGGCTGACCAGCCCGAACGCCGAATGAGCTTGGGGCGCATTTGGGGCGGACACCCACCGTGGCCCACCGTGGCCCACGGCTGGTCACCGCCAGCCGGGGGCCGCACGAGGTGAACCCCCGACCGCAGACATGCAGGTCAGGAGGCGTTTTCGCATGTGGTGGCAGGTGCAAGGTTCGAACTTGCGTAGGCTGAGCCGACGGTTTTACAGAGGTCAGCCGCATTTGCGCATAGATAGCCCGTTACCTGCGCACTTACTGCCTTGCAGGCTGATGCGCGCGCCGCCTGAACCACTCCTCAACCACGAGCACCCGCCACCAGCCGGTCACGGCCGCGCGCAGCCGGACAAGGCTGCCCTGCGTTCCGGCACCGGGATCAGACAGACTCCCTGCCCCGTCCTGATCCGGTGGCAAGCCGACCCGGACCGCAGGGAGCGCAAGCGACCGCGGACCGGAAGCGGCGCGGCAGCTACCCGGCCCGCGGAAGGCGTGAACCTGGCCGCCGCGTCGACATACGTTTCGGCAGTCGGCAGGAGGCGCGAGAGCAGAACGGAAGCTCATGGCGGCACCCCTCCCGGGGCTGCCCCTCCAGGGATGATTGCTGCCTCCAGGCCCACGGCCGCAACCGGCCGGCGCCGTCCCCGGCGCGCCACTGGCCCCTGCGGCTTCATGTCGGCGCCCTCTGGTTCCGTGCAAGGTCGACGGGGACGCCCAGACGATCTACGTCGTCGACGTCGCCATGCTGTCCTGGGCGTTACCGGACATGCCGTGCGAGGTTCATCGAGCGGCGCACGCAAGGCAGGCGCCTCGGATCATCTCTGCCCATGACGACCATTGCAGCCGGCCCGGACATAATGTTGTCATGGCATTGTCGGGGGAATTCAAGATCGGGATTATCTTCAGCGTCCTCCTTGCCGTTGCAGCGGCCGGGTCGGCGCCATGGTGGTGGAAGTACGTGGATCATGGCACCACGGCCGGGACGGCAGTCGTGGGCATGTCGGGGGGCTGCGCCCCGTTCCAGGTCTTCGCCCAGAACCGGTGGGCTCCTGCGGGCACCGCCATTCGTGATGCCCCCAACGTTCTGTCTGCCCAGAACGGCAGCTTTCCCAGGAACATGTCGATCTCAGTAGACGGCTGGGTAAACGGCCGTCCCGCCTACCCGACCAATACGCCGCCCTGGAACAGCGGAATCTGGTTCCACCTGGCCGACGGCGCGGGATGGGTGTCGTTTCCCGGAGTCCGCGCGACGCCGACTTCCATCGATCCCACCGGGCTTGCGAACGGAGGCACGCCAGCACCCGCATCACCGCGATGCGAGGGCGCAGTCCAGTAACGGCGGCAGTGCCGCCTGCGCACGAGTTGCAAGCGCCAGGGACACGCGTGGCTATCGTGGCCTCTGAGGCCGAGGCTGCGCTCTTCTACGCAGCCGCCGCTCTACCCGGACTCCACCTCATGACGCGCTCGATAGAATTTCAGCCCATCCCGATAACTGACCCCGAACGGTCGACAGGCCACGGTAGCGAATGGCTAGGCGGTACTTCAGCAGGTCTGGAGGTGCCTCGCCCATGACAGGGGGAACCATGCCTAGTGCCGCGCCAGCGGCCTGGCTCGTCCGGGGCGGCGAGAAAGGCGACCGCGAGAAGCCTGACCTGGACCACGGGCTTGTCATCATCGGCTGGGACGAGCTGGGAGACATCAGCGGCTGCGACAGAGAGGGCATCAGGCAAGCCCTCACCCAGGCTTACCCGGACGCGGCCGGGAACGTGATCGCGAACTGGACTGGCCAGCTGTGGCGGTTCAGGGAGCAGATCAGCGCGGGGGATCTGGTGGTGATGCCGCTCAAGACCAGGCCTGGTCTCGTCGCTGTCGGCCGGATATCGGCCCGTACGAGTTCCGGCCGCAGGAACCCAAGGGCTTCCGTCACGTGCGGCGGACGGCGTGGCTGCGGACCGACCTGCCCAGGGACGCGTTCCGCCCTGACCTGCGGGCCAGCATCACGTCCCTGCTGACCGTGTGCGGGCTGACCCGCCACGACGCCGCCCGTCGCATCGCGTCCCTGGCCGAGCACGGGGCAGACCCCGGGCCGGACGGCGGGGATGAGATCACGACATCGGAGGAGCTCCTGGCCGACGCAGCCTCACGGGATCCTGCCGATCCGCGCCGGCTGACCGTGCGCAGCCTCCTGGAGTACTGGGGCCAGACCCGCCGGACGGGCGGCGTCGTCGCAACGATCAAGGCCGATCTCGCCGACAAGGGCCTCACTACGAGCCCGGCATTCACCGAGGGCTCGGTCGAGGACGAGGTCGCGATCATCCCGGCAGACGCGGGACCGGGCGTCCTGGCCCGGAGCGCGCCTGACACCGAGGATGTCTTCGAGCAGGCTCCGGCGACGCTCCGGATCGGGAGCCTGCCGCCGCCAGATGTCGTGACCGTCCTGCCGACGGTGTCGCTGATATACGTCAAGACCCTGATGGTGAACCAGCAGTTCTCGCAACTAGCCGTGATCGACCACTGCGGGCGGTTCCTGGGCGCAGTCAGCTGGGAATCGATCGGGACTGCGCAGATCTCCGCCGAGCACCCGAGCCTCGCGAGCGCGACGGCCAGGGCCACCGTGGTCAACCATGATGACCTCCTCCTCGACCAGATCGACGTGATCTTCCACGAGGGCTTCGTCTTCGTGCAGAACGCAGACCGCTCCCGCGTCAGCGGCATCGTGACGGCCGCGGACCTCACCCGTCAGTTCGGCAGCCTGGCACGGCCATTCGTCCTCATCGAGGAAGCCGAGAACCGCCTGCGCCGGCGCGCTGACGAGGTCTACACCGTCCCCGAGATGCAGGCTGCCGTCCCGCCCGCCCAGAGATCACGCGTCCGCAAGGCATCCGACCTCACCTTCGGCAACTACGTGTACCTGATGGGGCCGGAGGCGAACTGGGCCAAGCTGGGCTGGCACGTCGACCGCGATTACTTCATTGACCGGCTCACCGAAGTCCGCGACGTCCGGAACGAGCTCATGCACTTCACGCCCGACCCCCCTGACGCGCAAGCAGTACGCAGCCGTCGAAGGACTACTCGCCCTGCTCCGGGCCGTCGACCCTCGACCCTGACACCTCCGCCGCCACTCGCCGTGCAGGTCCGGGACGACGGGACGGCACGCCGGGGCCAACGCTGTCTGCCCCCACCATGACTATAGGATTTGCTATAGTCCCAGGGTGGATGAGTGGGACATCTACCAGACCGACGAGGTCGCCGCCTGGCTGCGAGAGCTCCAGGAAACCGACCCGGACACGGCCGGCCTGGTCGATGACGCCATCTACGCCCTGAGCCGGTCCGGCCCGGCGCTGGGCAGGCCGCTCGTCGACACCATCACCAGCTCGAATATCGCGAACCTGAAAGAGCTGCGCCCCGGGTCCCGCGGGCGCAGCGAGATCCGCGTCCTGTTCGTCTTCGACCCGTGGCGATCAGCGATCCTGCTCGTCGCCGGGGACAAGGCCGGGGCCTGGAAGAAGTGGTACGCGGCGATGATCCCCCGCGCCGAGCAGCTGTATGAGGTCTACCTGAAGGAACGCGCCGCAGAGGAGGGCAGCCAGTGACCAGCTACACCAGGTGGGACCGCGACGCCTACATCGACCGCGCCGGCGGCACGGAGGAAGCCGAGCGGCGCCGCAAGGCCCTCATGGCCCGCCAGAGCGGCCACCGCCTCGCCGAGGAACGCAAGCAGCGCGGCCTCACCCAGGCCCAGCTCGCCCAGACCATGGGCATCACCCCCGGCCGCGTCTCCCAGATCGAGCGCGGCGAGCTGTCCACCATCGAGGCCATCGCCCGCTACGTCCAGGCACTCGGCGGCCACCTCGAAATCGTCGCCAGCTTCGCCGACCACACCCTCACCGTCACCACCACCGAAGCCGCCTGACCCGCCAGCCCGGCCCGGCAGATCCCTGCCCGGCGAACTCGCGCAATGACCGCCGGGCTTCGCCTGCGCCGCTCGATCGGCGCAGGCGGCAGCTAGACACGCGAGATCCGCCGCTATGGACGGCAACCTCAGGGATGTCTCTGGGTGGTGAGGCGTGCCCGAACGTTCAATATGGGCGCCGTCGCCTTCACCCTGGCTGTGTCAACGACAGACTGTTCCTGGGGTCAGGCGGTCCGGTAGGTTGATGGCCGATTCGACGAGGCAGGGAGCCATCGACGTGCCGGTCAGCGACAGCAGGCCAGATCTCTCGTGGCTGGCTGACTCGCCCATCTTTATCGACAGCCAGCAGATCAGCGCCTTCTACGACGCTGTCGTCGGACCCGCGTTCCGGACCGTCGAACTGCAGATCTCAGCGGGCCAGACTGGGCAGCTCCAAAAATCCGTCGGCGTCCGGCTGGGCGCTGGCTTGTCCGCCTTGTTTCCCTGGCTAAAGCTCGATGCTGATGTGGACGCCACGAGGGTGACCACAAGCGGCCGGCAGGAAGGCAGCAACATCATCTTGCAGCCGGTCGAGAGCGCTGCACGTCAACTCGTGGAACTGTCCTTGCACTACCTGGTAAACCAGCCGGACCGTATATGCATCGTCAACCAGGAGTCCACGCTTCCCAGTTCAGATGCCATCGCCGAGAGTCCGCGGATGCTCGCTTTCGTCGATGCCGGTCCCGGTACCAAGTTCCTGCCGCAAGCTGCCGAGCTCAACGACGGGCGGGTCGTCACATTCTTCGACCCACTGGTCAAGAGGCTGAAGCGTGATGGGGGCACGCTACCCGTGGGCTACCCAGACAGCACCTCCACCGATGCAGGCAGGCTCCAGCGCGACGCTTACTGGAACTGGTTCGCTGACCACTGGAACGCCGATAAGGCAGTCAAGGTGATCGAGGACGTCGTAGGCGACGGCGGGCGCCCCCGCTGGATCGACTACCGCACGACACTCGATACTGGCCAGCTGCTCCACCTCCACGTAGTTGCCCGTGGCGACTACGACACCGGGGTGTTCGCCTACAACCTCATAAGGCGTGGGCAGCGGTACGGACTGAGGATCGTCGGCAGCCTCAAGTCCCAGCCCGCCCTAAACGTCCTTGCCATCTATGACAAATAAGCAAGCGACTCGTCTAACGCAACCCTCATCGCACCCGCGGCTGTCTTCCAGCATCACCGGGTATCGAAATTCTCAAGAAACCCGCGCGCTTAGCCGCCGATCTGCGCGGGTGCTGCCCTGCCGGGAATCTCCATTCTGGTCACGCAGATCCGGCCATTCCGGGCGGGAATGGCCCTCGTCTGGCCCGGCCAGGTTGCGCAGCAGTGCCTGGCCGGGCGGCAGCGCGCCGACGGTTCAGGTGCCCGTGGCCTTCCCCGTCGCGACGTCCGTGACATGGAAGTTAGCCACTATCCGGGCTCCTTCCGTCACCATGACCACCGACGCCGGCCGGACGTGATGCAGCCCGCATTCTCCACGGCAGGCCATGCCGCCGACGCCGCCTGCCGCCGCCGAACCGCAGCCCTTCTCGCCGCTAGCCAGTCCACCCGCGGGTGCGGTCACGTTGTCCTGTGCAGTGCCAAGACGGCCTACCAGGCGAGTCCGTCTAGGTGGTTGTGGCCGGAAAGCAGGAGGGCGATGCGGTCGTGGGCCGTTTCGCGCATGCCGGGCTGGGGGTGGTGCGCATAGAGCGCGAGTTCCCTGTGCATGTCATAGAGGTTCAGCCGCTCGCGCAGGTGCTCGCGCTCGAACAGCTCCGGATAGGCGCCGTGCAGCCATCCGGGGACCTGCGTGAGCGTGGTCTCGTCGAGCCCTCGCCCGCCGGGTGCGGGCGGGTACTCCTGCGCTCTCGCGCACCAGCGCAGGATGGTATCGAGCTCGGCGTCCGCCGGCTGGGCCAGCGCCTCCGCGAAGTCGATGAGGCCGGCGACGCGTCCGTGGTCGATGATCACGTTGGATCCGTGCAGGTCACCGTGGACGAGGGCGGGCTCGTCGGCGGCGAACAGCGACAGCCGCTCCCCGATCCAGCCGACGGCGTCCGCGAGCAGGCGCGCGTCATGACCGGGCAGTCGCCGGGCAGCCTCGACAAGCTGGAGCGCCGCGCTTACCACGGGAGGGTGGAACGCGGGCCACGGCCTGCCGGAGAGCGCGGCGGCCAGCCAGGGCGGCAGCAGGCCGGCGGGGACAGGAACGCGGTGAAGTGCCCGCAGCGCGAAGCCGAGGCTCTCGGTGACGGACTGGCGCGTTTGCGAGTCCGCCGCCGGCCATGCGTCGTGCAGGGTCCGGCCGGGCAGGCGCTCGGAGATGTACCACGGCCCGTCCGGGCCCTCGCCGCGGGCAAGGACCCGGGCGTGCGGGACCTCGCTGCCGGCGAGCAGGCTGACGACCGCGGCCTCGTGGCGGTACGCGTCGCGGAACAGGCTGCTGCCGTTCAGCCGCACGACGAATTCGTCGCCGACCCACACGCGGCTGACCCAGCCGGCCTGGGAGAAACCGCCCGGCTGCCGGCAGGCCAGCGGCCGCCAGCGTCCTCAGCAGCGTCGGATCGGCTGCCGGCTCGCCGGCGAGCGGTGCTGGCTGGCCGCGCACCTGCCAAGTCTCGCACCACCGCCACGCCCTCGGACCGGATGAGCCAGGCATGACGGCGCCGCCGCCGGCGATACAGATCCGGCCGTGATAATCCACCGGAACCCGGCGCTGTCTGCACGCCTGGTCTCGCCGGGCCGCGGCAGGTGCCCGATCAGCGCGAAACCCCTGGACCGCTCACGGCCGATCCCGTTCAAGGCCGCCCGCGCGAGCCGCGCTGACTGTCAGCGGGACGACTGCCACCAGCCTCGCGAAGGAACCGGGCAGCCATGCAGCGCAGGAGTACCGCGTTGCGGATGACTCCCCACAGCACAAAGAACAGGGAAATCCGAGCCAGGTCCACCAGCACAGGTCGCCGGCTGAAGCACGAGAACCGCCGATCTGCGCAGCATCTGGTGCTCGAGCAGAGCCGCCTGTCGGGGCACAGAGCTGGTCGATCTGCGCGTGCCCGCGCTTTGGATTGCGAACACCCGCTCATGCCGATGAGCGGACGAGTTTGGTGAAGCATGGGTACGATCGCCGCGCCGCGTGATGGAGAGCGACGGGTCTTTGGGCTTCCTCCGGTTTGACGGACATTCACCATCAGGGGTTCTGCCCCGGGCGGAAGGATGTTCATCATGGAGACCATGGAGCGGAAGCAGCCGCGGCGCCGCCGGTCGTTCACGCCGGAGTTCAAGGCGGAGATCGTGGAGCGGTGCCGGGCTGGTGACCGCACGATCGGGCAGGTCGCCCGCGACTTCGACCTGACCGAGACCGCCGTGCGGGCCTGGGTCACCCAGGCGGAGACCGACGCGGGCGAGCGGCCGGGGCTGACCAGCGATGAGCGGGCCGAGCTGGCGCGGCTGCGGCGGGAGAACAGGTCGCTGCGCGAGGACGTCGAGGTCCTGAAGCGGGCGACGGCTTTTTTTGCGAAGGAGACCCGGTGAAGGCTCATCCCTTCATCGGGGCGGAAAAAGCCGCAGGCCACGGCGTTGCTCGCGCGTGCCGCCTGCTGAAGGTCTCCCGTGCCGCCTACTACCAGCGCCGCAACGGCGTCCCCTCGCCGCGGGCCGCCGCCGACGCCGCCATCACCGCGAGGATCACCAGCATCCACGACGAGTCGAAGGGCACCTACGGGTCGCCGCGGGTGCACCAGGCCCTGCGCCGCCAGGACGTCAGCTGCGGGAAGCGGCGGGTCGCGCGGCTGATGCGCGCCGCCGGGCTGGAGGGCCGCCGCAAGAAGCGGTGGCGCACCACCACCATCGCCGACCCGGCCGCGGAGCGCGCCCGGGACCTGATCCAGCGCGACTTCGCGCCGCGGCCGGGCACCGACCGGCGCTACGCCGGCGACATCACCTACATCATGACCTGGGAAGGCTGGGCCTACCTGGCGACCGTCATCGACCTGTCCAGCCGCCGGGTCGTCGGCTGGGCGCTGGCCGACCACATGCGCACCGAGCTCGTCGAGGACGCCCTGTCGATGGCCTTCGCCCAGCGCCGCCCGGCCGGCGGCGTGATCTTCCACAGCGACCGCGGCTGCCAGTACACCAGCAGGGACTACGCCGCCCTGGCCAGGGCGAACGGCGTGATCCTGTCCGTCTCCCGCAAAGGCGAATGCTGGGACAACGCCGTCGCCGAGAGCTTCTTCGCCACCATCAAGCGCGAGGTCATCAACGACCGGGCCTGGCCCACCAGGGCCGGGCTGCACCGGGCCGTCTTCGACTACATCGAGGGCTGGTACAACACCCGCCGGCTCCACTCCGCCCTCGGCTATCTCAGCCCCGCCGAATACGAGCTAATCAAGGAACCTGTCTGCCAAAGCGGATCAAGCCCACTTCATGGTGGCTGCAGTCGCACAAGCAACGATCTAGTGGACCGCTATCTCCCACAGCAGTCCGGATCCCCTCGGCAGCGTAGGGCGCTGACACGTGGGTGTCGTCACACTGATGAAGGTGGCACCGGTGGCCTGAGGAGGTCGAGTCTGGCTTTCAAATCGGGTAGCACTCGCTCGTGAAGGCCCTCCTGCTCGCAGCGGTGGCCATGGTTGGCCGCGATGGCGCGGGCGAGTGGTACGAAGTATGGGCGGGCGGTCAATGCTTGTTGCTGTGCTTGAGCACGCCATTGCGCTCTAGCATCATGTGGTTCCTCCAGATAGGGGCCATGGGCGTAGTCGGAAGCGTCCATACCCACGGGTCGGATCTCGCGTCGAGCACGATCGATCAGGTTCTGGATGATCTCGATCCCCGGTGGATCGAGATCACCCCAAGCTGCGATTGGGATCGGTGGAAGAGCCTTGAGGAGGGCCACGAGAGCGTCGGAGCCGTAGCCTCCGGCCCAGATGCACAGCCAGGTTTCCGGTACGGAGGTGCGGGCGACGGACTCGAAGGTCTCCTGATTCTCGATCAGGAGCACCCCTGCTGCAGGAACGTAGAGATGTCCTTCAGTAGCCGAAGCCCTTCCCGGCAGGCCGATGAAGGGGGCGGCATCGGTGGCGTCGGCGATTAGGTGCTCGCGTATCCATCGAATGGGGCCGATTACGTAGACCGCAGTGTCAGTGGTATGGACTGCCTCGGTGAAGGGCTCGCCAATCAGCAGGCAGAACGACCGTTTGGCCGGCTCGGTCCAGCGTTTGCTGCCACCTAGGGCGAGAACGGCCAGTTCCCGCTCGCCGAACTTCCATCCCCGGGCCCGGCCTTGGAACCATTCGGCAGAGGCCCGCAGCGCCGACCGGTAGGTCGGCCAAGAATTCGCGTCCGTGCGGCTGCCTGCGGGTACCTGCCAACTGTGAGATTGGGTGACCGCTTTCAGGAGGGCGTATTCGTCTACAAGTTCGTCGACTCCCTCAATCGACGCGAGGAGGTCGCTCCGCTCCTGCCGGACGGCGGCTGACTTGACCATCCGTTCGTAGCGGGCTCGGCCTCGCCTGGTGATGAGTGGACCGCTTTCCGCAATAAGGAGACCTCTTAAGGCGAGCCCGAAACGGCTCGCCACGATCGCGTTGTTCGCTTCCCTCAGATGAACGCCCTTAGGCCCGACGGCACGTGTGCCGAACAACTCGATCAGATCGGAACACTGCCGGTCTGTCAGCTGTAGGGGAAGTGGCCGGTCCAGCTTGCCGCCGTTCTCGATTCTCTTGCGCAGTGCAGCGCAGAAGATCGTTCCGCCAGAGGTCGCGACCCATTCGGCCAGCTCAGGTGGGAGCTCAGGTTTCCGGCTCGTCATCGTCTGAAGGCTCCTCCCAGTCATCGTCATCCTCCCAGAGGGTGCCGTCAGAACTAGAGGTGTCCTGAATGAGCGCGGGGTCTGGTAGCTCATGACGCTGTGAACCGTCCCAGAGGATCGGAGTCGTGAGAACGCCTTCTACTTCTGAGTCGCGAAACAGCTCATAGGTGGCGACTCCGGGAACCTCTGGGTGGAATCCGAACTCGTCGTGGCTGGCCATTACGACGTCCAGATCCAAGTCAGTAAGCAGCCCCATGCACTCACCTCGCATGGGGCGGTCAATGCCGGCGAACGCCTCGTCAAGGTACACAGGTCGTGGCGCTGTCGGCGCGGCGCCCGCGTAGTGCGCGGCCGCCGCGACGAAGAGAGGGAGCTGGAGGCTGACGGCTTTCTCGCCCCCGGACCCTTTTTGGTGCTTCTCGTTTGTTAGATCCGTCCATGGCTGGTCTCCGGCGGGTTGGTACCGGATCCGAATACGGCTCCAAGCGCGGTAGTCCAGCGCTTCCCGGAGGGATGCCTTCCAATCGACGACATCCTGGCGGTCACGGGCGGCCTCGACCAAACCGACGAGGAAGTGGATCAGTTGGTCGCGGGCCTGGTCCGGCAGGAATTTTGTGGCCTGGCGGTCGAGCGTCTCGAGTGCGGCTCTGACCTCGGGACTCTGATCGGGGTCCGGCTCCCAGACAAGTTCCAGCCGCATCCCGGCAGCCGTTCGCCGGGTTTTGAGGAGAGCGTTCATGCGCTCGATCAGCCGGACCGCCTCTACCCGGCGGCGTCGTAGGTGCTCACCTACTTGGCCCAGGAGGACCTTCTTAAAGAGCTCGCGCTCTTCGTCGTTGAGGTAGCTCTTCCGGGTGGAAATCTCCGCGCGGATCCGCTCGAGCGCTGCAGGAATATCGACCGGCTGGCCGTTGTGGACTAGGCGGACTACGACCACGCCTCCGTCATTCTCGGCCCGTGGTTGCCAGTCCGGTCCGGACAGTGCGATCTCCAGCAGTCGGAACTGCTTGTCGACGTCGTTCCGCGCTTGATTCCGGGCCTTCTCGTGCCATTCCTCTGCTGCGAGGAAGTGCGCAGCCATCCGTGCTGACTCCGTAGCCGCCGAGGGATCGTCTGGTACAAACTCTTCTCCGACCGCCAGGCTCACCAGGCCCTGTCTGCAAAGGGCGAGATAGGCGCCAACCGAGGCCGTCAGCTCCTTCGAACGTTCCTCGTGCCGGTCGCGTGCGTTGCCCAGCGCCTGCGCTTGTCCGCCCTCGTTCTTGGCCTCCTCCACGATTTTTTTCTGGGTGTCGCCCAGCTTGGGCTGAGCTTCAGCGATCACCTTTCTGGACTTCTGGATTGCGGTGAGGACTGCGGTGACGTCTGCGCCGATCAATGAAGATCTTTGGTCGTAGATCTCGATGAGGGCCCGCTGCTCACCGTCCAGCCGCTCGTAAATTTCCAGCAGGTGGTCCCTGCCCTCGACGGATCGAACGGTTTGGGCCTTAGCGTGTTCGAAGGAGGTTCCAACGTTTCTCCATAGCGTCACAGCGCGGAAGAGTCCAAGAATAGATTCCCGGTAGCGGGTCAGCGCCTTTTGCTCTGCGCGGACGGCATCTGGTGTGGTAGGAATATGCCTTTCCCTGGCATAGGTTTCGAGCGCGGCCTTGGCGAAGTTGACGTTGGAGATCTGGTCGGAAACCTTGCGTCCCGCCTCGTTGAGTTCGCTGTCGAGTTCGCTCAGCAGGAGATGAGCTGTGGCCCGGGTCGTGAAGGTCTCCCGGACGGCTGCGTCGGAGAGGTTTGGGCTCGATCGCTCGCCAGTGAGGGTACTCGCCCGTTTCTCAGACTTGGCGATCATGGAGCTCTGCTGTCGGATGGCCTCGTCGAGCTGGTCCAGTTCGTAGTCGATGGCGTCGAGTCGGCGCTGCCGTTCAGCCGCTCGAGCGGCTGGTCCGATGAACGAGGCATGTTCGCCGGTCGTGCGTCCGGAGATAGGCCCGATCCGCCAGGCGCCGTCCGAGCTGATGCCAGCGCCGACGCCCTCGGCGATCGGACCGTGTGAGTATCCGATCGAGGTGAGCAGACGGTGAACGTGTTCAGTGTTGACACGAGGGTGTTGCACTGTGCAAAGAACATCTGCGAGCGTGTCCTGGGCGGGCGAGGCTTCCGTTCCTGCGAGAAATGCGTCAAGCTCTCGGCCCTCGACTAGGAGCTTGCCGTTCGCGGTGACCCAGGAATCAAGGATGCCTGCCCCGGAGAGCGCCGCTTCGATGCGGCCCGCGAGCGCTGACTCGACGTGAGGGAGGAAGTCGACGAC
Source organism: uncultured Actinomycetota bacterium (assembly GCA_963731085.1). Taxonomy (GTDB): domain Bacteria; phylum Actinomycetota; class Actinomycetes; order Streptosporangiales; family Streptosporangiaceae; genus DASUBV01. Next base: position 9,183 of record CAVSUF010000006.1, on the reverse strand, counting down.
TGCCCAGAACGGGGCCCCGTCGTCGGCTGCGGTCCGATCACGTCTTGGGATCGACGGCGACTCCGGCTCAGGGGCGGGTCCGAACGCGACCTGCTCCTGGCGAGCGGTCAGCGCCTCTCTGGCGGCTCGGGCATTCTCTCGGTCGGCGCGAAGGGCTGCGTATTCCTCGGCCAGAGCGATTGCGAACGGCTCCGCGAGATCAGCCACGACCGCGCGGGCAGAAGGGCTGTCGGGTTCGCCTGCGGCTCTCGCCACCCTGATGACTGCGATGAGTTGATCTTCAGTGAGGCGAAGCTCCGAACAACGGCTGGACCACTCGGTAATCCTGGTGCACAGCTCTTCGATCCGCCTCTGATGCTCTTCCTCGCTCTGGTCGACATTGTCTTTTGCTTGGTTCCACCGGGCTTCAACGTTTTCATGGAACTGCTTGACGAGATCGAGTTCCTTGTCCGCTGTGTCGACCTTGTCGACTAGAGGCAAGGCCCCCTCGACAGCCCGGATTCGAGCGTCGACCTGACCGGTTAGACGCACCTCCGCGGCCTCGGGATCCTCTCTGATGGAGGTTCCCTCCGACCTGTGAGCCTCGGACAGCATCGTCTTAGCTGCAAGGTCATAAGACTGGTGCTCGGCGGTCTCGAGCATGCTGAGGAGATGCCCGAGCTGCTGCTCCAAGTCACTCTGCTGCTTCCGGTTGGTGTCGTAATCGGTCTTGGCCCGTTCGGCTTCGCCCTTCGCCTCCTCCGTTCGCTTGAGTGCTGCCGTAATCTGCTTGCCCAAGTCTTCGAGCCGTCCGTGTTCAGCCAGCTCGGGCTTGCCTTCAAGTTCGACGAGCCGGGCCTGCGCTCGAGAGAGTTCTTCTTTGAGCCGCGACTCTTCGTTGCGCAGCCGGACTGTGGTCTTCTTGCATTCTTCGAGCCGCTTACCGGCAGCGTTGACCGTGTCTGAAGCTACGCCGAGTAGAACGCTCACACGGACAGCGTCCTCTGCGGCATTCCGGACGACCCGACGCGCGAACGTCTGGTAGGTCGTCAGGAACTCGTTCACGTTGCGCTGCGTCTGCTGGAGAGATTCCAGTTCTTCTCGCTCGCGGGCGAGCTCGTCGAACCGGCCGGCAAGTTCATCCAAAAGCGTGCCGTTGACTGGGGGGAGCCCGTCGCGCAGCAGCTCCTGGAGCTTCTCGACGTCGAAGTCCTCGCTAAGTTTCGGGCGCCGCAGGGTTAGCAACAGTTCCACAAGCGAGCGCAGCTGGCTGGGGGAAAAACCGAACAGCTCCCTGGCTACCTTGGCGCGGTATTCTTTGGCCGTCTCGACCACTGCGTCGTTCCCGAGAACTTCTCTAAGAGCCTTCTGCCCGTATGGCGTTCGCCGTTCGTCGTAGAAGGAGAAGTCTCGGCCCGGCCGTTGCGGAGTGACGAGAAACCACGACTCTGGTGTTCCGGGCTTGGCCGCCTGCGCCCGCAGGCCGGCGCCGATTGTTAGGTACTGGTTTTCGCCGCCATGACCGACCCGTCCATACTCGAACCAGACATAGCCGATGCGATGGCGTCGCCCGCGGTAAAGAAGGTTTTCTCGCATTGAGCGTGCGGCATGTCCGAATGGATCTAGACGCCGCGTCGCGAGAACTCCGTCGAGCAGGAACGGGCTGCTAACCTCCAGGACTTTGGTCTTTCCGCTACCGTTACGGCCACGGAGGATGAGCCTGCCGTCATGAAAGAAGAATTCCTGTTCCTCATACTCCCAGATCCCGATGAGTCCCAGCCGCAACGGTTGGAACCGCTCACGAGTCGGAATCGGGAGACGGCCTGAAAGCAGGCGCTCCAGCGCCTCGTCAGCATGGCGGTCCATCAGAGGAGTTCTTCCTCCGGTTGGGGGGCGGAGTCCATGCCGAAGAGTAGGAGGTCTTCGCCAGCTCGGCGGGCGCCCAGTGCGGAGGGGTCGTGGTAGCGAGCGAGTGCCGGGCGAAGACCGATGCCGTCCGGACGGACGGAGATCAGGCCGAACTCCTCGAGTCTTCGGGTTGTGGCCGTAAAGGTCCGTGCGGCGTCGATGGGTTGTGCATCGATGTTCTTCACGAGCTTTCCCGTCTTCTCTGCGACCGTTCCTGCCAACTCGAGGGCCCGCGCTGTTGGAATCACCGAGAGGCGCGGCGTGTGCCGGACCGCCTCCCAGAAGAGCAGGTCGGCCATGAGTAGGGCTGCGAAGGGGACGACGCTGGTGCCGGGGAAATCGAGATCCGTTAGCTCATCGTCGATCACCGCCATTCCCTCAGACCGCGTCTCTACGCGAACACCCACGTCTATGCGGAGGGCCGAAACCAGGGCTGCGCGATGTCTGCGAAGATACTCCAGTTCTTCCTCGGAGAGGTCCTCAAGGTACATGGCAGGGTGATCGAGAAGACGTCTCATGATCGCATGGTGGAGGAGGCGGTCTGGTGGCCTTCCATGATCTCTGACCGTCAAGGAGATGAGTTCTGCTGGGCCGGACGTCGTCGTTGGGGGGACCGGGCAGGACAGCAGCAGGGTCGCGGTGCGGTGGTCGAGGTCGTAGATGGCATTTCCGTTTCCCCTGATGAAGGCGTTCTCATGTTCGGTTGCCCGGTTCGCAGATTCTGTAGGTGTGAGGGCTCCCTGATCGACGAGCATGCGGATTGCGTACACAAGATCAGACCTTTCCCGGAACCGTCTTGTGTCGAATCTGGCGAGTTCAGGGTGGGCGACGGTAAGAGCCGTGATTTTGTCGACGAGTTCACTGATTACCGTCTGCCGACCGCAGTCCTCGAAGACCGCCAGGAGAAGGCAGTAGAGCGAGCACTGCCTTGCAGTGGGGACATCGCCAACGGGGAATGACGGATCAGCGGGGATCTTGAACAGCCGGACCCGGTCACGTTCTACCCGCAGTGGCCAGCCCAAATGTTGGTCGAACCATGCGTACAGCGCTGGTTCGTGTTTTTTCGCCAGGTCGGCGACGGCGGCGTCGGCTCCTCGCCTATGCCGCAGTGGGCGCCGCAGCAGCGCCCGGATGACTTCCTGCTGCTCTAGCCGGTCCTGCGGACTCACGCTTCCTCCTGAGCCAGAATGCACACGAACAGCTCGAAGTCTTCGATCTGAAGGATTCCTCCGCGCATGGAGATACTCGCTCGCGAGCCCTCTTCGGGCGGTGCTAGCTCCAGCCGCATTCGTCCGTCTCCGGTGGTCGTTCGGCGGACGCCGTCTGGGCCAGGTTTGACCGCAAGCGTGGAATCGAGGCAGCTGAGGAGGACGTCTGCCTCGGGCGGGGTGAGCCCCTCAAGGTCCGAAAGGCGGAACCGACCTCGTGCGGCGAATGAGCGTTCCGCCGCGTCGGCTGCTTGTATATGCAACCGGCGGCGGCCGGCGAGCCGGCTCTTCGCCTTGCGCGGATCGCCCACGCTAGGTGGCGATCCACTCGTGGTCCGTGGTCCGCTGCCGCGCAGCGCCGCACTGACCGGAGCCGGTGAACTGTCCCACCAGCTCAACTCCGGCGCATGGTCCTCATCGGCTTCCAGTGGGCGGGTAGTGCCGAGATGGCGGGCAGAGTACATACCGAAGGCCGTCCGCCACAGTGCTGCTCGTTCGCGCTGGTCTTCGGTTCCTCCGAACCAGGACGCAAGGGTGACGAGGTCCGCTGACCGGTTCGCACGCCGGTATCGTTGCTCGTTGATTTGCCTGACAGTGAGTACGATGTGGTTGACGGCGTCGGATGCGCGGTCCTGTAGCGTATAGGCGACAGGTGGACGGTCCTGACTTTCGAAGAACCAGCTGCGGATCCCTGCCCACTGTGCGGCGAGCGTCCGGATCTCCTGTTCGATGACCTCCTCAAGCGGAACCCCCAGGACGGGGGTCGGCGACCGCTTGGCGATCTGTGGCAGTACGTCGAGTACGCCAGCATGCTCTGCTTGGGCGATGAGCCCGGAGATGCGCGGACCGTAGCGGTCCAAGGCGACGATGAACGTCTGCAGGTAGCCTACGACTACCTGTTTGTAGGCCAGGAACGCCTCGATGACGAGCTCTTCCTCGAAAGCCAGCGAGCGGTTCAGCCCCTGAACGAACAGTTTGGCGTTCTCCGAGAGCTTTGTGAAGCCGCTGGTCAGCCGATGGAAGTTGCGATCGACCGCATCGAGGTCGATGGGAACCTGCTCGAGCGCTCCGACGAGGTAGGCCAGCGCGTCGAGTACTTCGGGGAGCATGGAGGACTGCAAAGCTCCCGACATCCGCATCTCGGAGCTGATCCAGGTCATGTGACGATGAACCTGGGCGCCCTCCGGGGTCAACTGGTAGAGGTAGTCGCGCCGCAGGAAGTCCGAGGCCGTGCTGAATCGACGAGTGTTGTGAATCCGGTCGACGTTCCCGCGACCGTGCAGGAAGGTGAGCAGATCTTCGACCGCAGCCTCGCCGATCGGCGGCAGCTCGGACCCCGCGAGCGTCTCGTCCACCCGTCGCGCGATCTCCCTTGTCGGCAGATGGATACCCAGATGGGACTCCTCGAGCAGAAGCACATCGAGCACGATCCGGTGATGGAATGCCTTGTCGTTGACTAGGTATTCGACGATGGGCATCCGTCCGTCGGGAACGAACCCGCTTTCCACCAGACCTCCTAACGAAACGGGCGAATCGAAATTCCTGGCTGTCTACACTGGCGGCTGGGAGCCACGGGGGTGGTTGGCGGACCGTCTGTATCATCATTGACTGCCATCTTCGATTTATGAACCCGCACGGACGTCTTCTTCTGCCGCGATCAGGGCACGACGCGCCGACGGCGTGAGCCAGAACTGGGCGTTCTGTGCGCGGCGCCTAGTCCCCCAGTGGCGGCGGTTGACAGAGACAGAGTCGGCGATATGCGCGATTTGTCCGAGCGGGACGTCGTTCTATTACGACTCGCCACACAGCGTGGCGACGTAGAGCAGGGTGGTAGGCCCATCACCAGCGGCTTCTGCCAGGTGTTCAGGCGCGCCTGGGGTTTTGCGGTGAGGGGGACTGCACGAGGCCCATGGATGCTGTCAGCGGCGTTGTCGCTGGTGACCTGATGCTTGATTCCGCGCCCAAGGTCCCAGAATCTTTTCCGATGGCGGCGCGCTGATGGAGCCGTCCAGCAGGCTCCTTGCTCGCCGGGACGATCGAGCCCGAGTGAGCCTGTGTGCACATGATTTCGTGTTAGCTAGGTGCTGTGAACCGGAAGATCGTGCTGGGCGCCGTGGCTGCGGCGGATCGTAGCGTTCGTTTTCCTCGTCGTGGTCATGGTCCGCCAGGGGTTGGGCCAAGCGGGCGCGTGGGCAGGTCCGCTGGCTGCGTTGCAGGGATCGCGGCGGCGGTTGCGGCTGTGTGGGCGGTGGCGCCTGCGAAACGGGAGGCGGCGTTGCCGCCGGAGTTCCGGCTGTCAGGGTGGGTCGTGGATCGTCCGGAGGAGCTGGCTGCGGTTGTCAGGGCACTGGGGGATAGCCGGGCCGGGACGGTGGGGATCACGACGGGCCTGTTACGGGGCAGGCGGATTCGGCAAGACGACCCTGGCCCGGAGGGTGTACGCCGACCGCGAGTGCGGCGGCGGTTCGGGGGCGGGTGTACTGGTGACGCTGGGCCGGGATTTGCGGGGAGCGGCAGACATCGCCCGAAGGTCAATGACGTGATCAAATTGGTGGCCGGTGAGGATGCATCCTTCACTGATCCGCAGCTGGCAGGGCAGCATCTGGGGTCGCTTTCTGGATACAGGTCCAGGCGGTTGCTGGTCCTCGACGATGTCTGGGAGCCGGTAGCAGCTGGCGCCGTTTACCCTTGGCGGCAGGCAGTGCGCGAGGCTGGTTACTACGCGGGTCCCGGAACTGCTGGCCGGGCGAGGCCCGGCCGTGCGAGTGGACCAGATGTCGAAGGATCAGGCCCGGGAGTTGCTGACAGAGGGCTGTCGGGCTAGATGAGCGCTGGTGCGAGGCTGCTCGCCGCGACCGGCCGGTGGCCGCTGTTGCTGCGGCTGGTCAATAAGATCTTGGCCGACTATGCGCAACTGTCAGACGATATTGAGATTCCAGTTACCGTGCTGCGGAGCGGCTGGCCGCGGACGGCCCGGCGGCTGTGGACGAGATGCTGGGGGAGGACCACCGGGCGCTCAATGTCGGCGAGCCTGGCCAACGGGAGCGAGCGGTACGGGCGACGATCGAGGCCAGTACCGGCCTGCTGAGCGCCGTGACGCGGAGCGGCTGGCTGAGCTGGGCGTGTTCGCCGAGGACGAGACTTCCCGTTCGACTTGGTTGCAGGGCTATGGCGGGCGACGGCTGGGCTGGATCAGTTGCAGGCGGCGCAGACATGCAGAGGCTGGCCAGCTCGCCCTGGTCTCGCAGCTGCACCCCGGGTGGGGGCGTGTCCTACATGATGTGATCCGCGACTACCTGCGTAGCGAACTCGGGCAGGAACGTCTGGCCGAGCTAAACGGTCTGTTGCTGGACGCCATGGCGGCGAGTTTGCCTGCAGCGCCCCGTTGATAGCGACGATACCCGGTGCAGGTGGCCTGGTGGGAGCTAGGGCGGCATGAACGGTACTTGCAGATCACCTTATCGAACACTTCCGGACGCCGGCGTACCGCTGAGGCGGAAGCCTCGCATGCGATTGCGCTGGGTGGAGCACGACTGGAGCGGTTTGGGCCTGCCGCCCCGATTGATGACCTGGCCGCAGCCCGGTCGCCGCATGCCTCCCGCCTGCAGGCAGTACTTGAGGAACTGCGCACCTACTCGCTGCAACTGAGCCGCCAACTGTGTCGTCGACGTGCTGAATAGTCGGCTCGCCGAAGACCCCAGACTGGGGACCACAGGTAGCTGCGCTGACTCTTGCCGCAGACCAAGGCTGGTTAACCTCTGGCCGCTGCCGGACCTGCCAGATCCTGCTTGCGTCGCGTGCTGGCCGGTCATACCCACGATGTTGACGCTATCGCGGTCGCGACCGGACGGCAAGCCTGGCTGGTTTCCGCCGGCAGTGCAGGACGGGACAGTACGGATCTGGGACACGGTCACCGGCCGGGAGCGGGCCATGCTGACCGGCGACCCCTTCGAGGTGGAGCGCGGTGGCGGTGGCACCGGATGGCAGCTGGCTGGCCCCGCGCGGCGACGACAGAAGGTACGCATCTGGGATCTCGCCACCGGCCAACAGCGAGCCGTGCTTACTGGTCACACCGAACCTGTACGAGGGGTAGCGGTGGCGCCCGATGGCAGATGGCTGGCCTCTGGCGGCTGGGATCGATGGTGCGGATCTGGGACGCGGCCACCGGTCACCAGCGGGCCGTGCTGTCCGACCCCGATGTGGATGCAGTGGCGATAGCACCGGATGGCAGCTGGCTCGTCTCGGGAAGCCGAGACGGGACGGTAAGCATCTGGGATACGGCCACAGGCCAGCAGCGAGCTGTCTTGACTGGCCACACGGGTCTGGTAACCGCGGTTGCAATAGCCCCCGATGGCAGCTGGCTCGTCTCGGCCGACCGCGACGGCCCTAGCCGCAGCGGAACACTTCGCATCTGGGATGCAGTCACAGGCCAACAGCGGAAAGTACTAGGAGCCATGGCGCGGTGCGAACGGTGGCGGTGGCGCCCGACGGCAGCTGGCTGGCCTCCGGCGGCGATGATGGCACGGTCCGAATCTGGGATGCGGCCACTGGCCAGCAGCTTGCAGTGCTGGCCACACACGCCTGGATCGGACAGTTCGTAGCGCCGACGGCAGTTGGCTTGCCTCCGGCGGCCGCGACGGAATGATACGGATCTGGGACGTAGCAGGCGCACTTGAGCGGTCTGTGCCAACCAGCCGCAGAGGCGAGGCGATAGCAGTCACACCGGATAGCGGCTGGCTGGCCTTCGCACGTAACGACGGAACAGTGCAGATCTGGGATATATCGACAGTCCAGCCGCGAGAAGTGGTGACCGCCAAATCAGCAGATGGGCGTTGGCGGTGGCGCCGGACGGCAGCTGGCTGGCCTTCGCTTGCGATGACGGAACAGTGCAGATCTGGGATAGGTCACCGGCCGACAACGGAGCACGATAGTTGGTCATATCGAGCGGAAGACCAGAGGGCAAGACGGACAGGTAACTGCGATGGCGGTAGCGCCAGACGGCACTTGGCTGGCTTCCGTCAGCCGGGCTGACAAGACAGTCCGGATCTGGGACGCAATCACCGGCCAGCAGCGGGCCGTATTGGCCGGGCACACTGGCCCTCCCAAGGACGTTGCTGTGGCGCCGGACGGCAGTTGGCTGGCCTCCGTCGGCCACGACAGAAAGGTCCGGATCTGGGATGTGGCCAGCAGTAAACAGCGCACCGCGCTAACCGTCCAGAGCTATTGGGTAGAGGCGGTGGCAATAGCACCGGACGGGAGCTGGCTAGCCTCTGGCAATTCGGATGACGGCACGCTACATATCTGGGAAGTGGCCACGGGGCGGCTGCGAGAGGTGGTGAACAGCGGCGCTGCCCGGGTAACGGCAGTAGCGATAGCACCAAACGGCAGATGGCTGGCGTCCGGCGGCGATGACGGTACGGTCCGGGTCTGGGACACAACCACCTGGCGCCCGCAGGCAGTCATGCGCACGGAGAGTATCGGTGTTACCTGCACGTGGCTCGGCTCTGGTGCACTTGTCGTTAGCGGCTCAGCAGGGCTGTACCTATTCGGCTTCCTAACGGAAGCCATGTCGCCTGAGTCACAGCCTTCGTGAGCCCGCTTCTGCTGGGAAGGGGGGACGCGGGGGCTTAATTGTGCGGACCGACTGCACCAAAAAACCCACGCTCATGCCTCTTGACCTGCGAGTTTGCGCTTGACGGTGGTGCCCGATGACCGCGGCTGACCGGATCATCAGGTGGTCGACGGCGCTGGCTGTGGTCGGCGTCGCCGCGGTCGCTGCGGTTGTGTCGTATGAGCACGCGAGCGCGCTGGTGCGGGCGCACGGTGAGTCCGGCTGGACGGGGCGCCTGATCCCGTTGACGGTGGACGGGCTGATCTACGCGAGTTCGATGGTGATGCTGGACTCGGCGCGGCGGGGTGTGCCGGTGCCCGCGCTGGCGCGATGGCTGCTCGGCCTGGGCATTATTGCGACGCTGGCCGCGAACGTCGCCCACGGCTTGGGCCACGGCCTCATCGGCGCCGCCGTGGCCGCGTGGCCGGCGGTCGCGCTCGTCGGATCGTATGAGCTCCTGATGGTGATCATTAGTAG
>CAVSUF010000005.1:0-272596 GCA_963731085.1 uncultured Actinomycetota bacterium | reverse complement strand
GCCTGCGCAGTCCTGCCCCCCAGCCCGCCACCGGGCTCGCCGCCTGCGGCGGCCATTGCCGGCCGGTGGGGCAGCTGCGACAACAACGGCGACACCGGAGGGGTCCTCACATGGCTGACCTTCGCGGGAGCCCTTGCCGGAGGTATCCTCGTTGCCCCGGCTGCGCTTGAGGTGCTCGGCGTAGCCGGTGCCTTCAGCGCCGGCGCCGCCGGCGCCGCCCGTCGCAGGACTTCAGCGACGCCGACCCAGATCTGCCCGCTGACCTCAGCGACACCAGCCCAGAATACGAACCGACGAAATCCCTAGCGTCAGACGTCGCCGACTCGACTGGCGGCAAATTGAAAACCCTTGGATCCGGATACTCAATTACCATTCCAAATGGTAACAGCAATATCGTGGTCCGGGTCATGGCACCAAGGAGGAGGCCAGATCGATTGCTATCGCATAAGCATCGCCCGGCGAGCCAGACTATTCACGGCCACGGGTGCAGTGTCGACGGATCCGGCGCTGACGCGCGTCCCGATCGGCAGCACCGCATTGCAGCATATCTAAGAACATCATTTCAGGGATACGAAGTGAACTCAGGGCGGCTGAACCCCCTGTGGGGCTCAATACTTGACCGCGTCGAATCTAGACGTGCTGGAGCACACTCGCTCGTTGCTGACTCTGCGGAGTGGTAGGGACCGCTTCAGAGGAAACAGCGCACACTCTAGAGTGCAAACGTCTGTCTGACTTGGCGATTCTTTTAGCAGAGTCCACCTCCTTGGAAGTAATGCCGAAGTGACGGAAAGAGATTCACGCGGATGTCGATGAACAAGCAGCACAACCTGGAGATAGTGGCCTATGGTCGGGAGGTGCCGGGCTCGTCGCCGTTGCTAACTCGATGAGAACTTGACGGATCCAGCCCCTATTGGCGCTGTTCCCCGTGATTCAGTAACGCCTCAGCCACAGGACTCAGCACCTGAGGGTGCACGCGGCAGGGCGGCGAACGCTTCATCGGGCGGCGGGGTTCCTTCCCGCCGCCCACCCACCCAGGCTGCGAGGCCAACGCCCCCGGGCGGAAGGCCAGCCCCGTGCCCCACACAGGTCGGGCCGGGGCGGGACCTGCGCTCCGGCTCGTTCGGCGGCGGGCCGTCTGATGGACCGGGTTGCGGACACGGTCCGGGCGGGGCATGAACTGTTGCCGGGCCTGGCCCCGGCGGAAGAGGACTGGTTCGCTGCTGGCATGCACGACTCGCCTTTCGCCCGCTGGGAAGACGGGGAGCCAGATGGCGTCCGCCGGGAAGGTAGGGTACCTGCATGCGGCGGTTGCGGTCCTGCCGGAGGAGCCCGCTTCGGGTCCGTCCACCGTTGTCGGCCGTTGGCTGCGAGCAGGGCTGCTGAATCAGCCGGAGCTGAGGGCGAAGCTGGACACAGCGCTTAACAACGGGAAGCCGGGCTGGAATGACGATGAGCCCGCGGTGGTGGAGGCGGCGTGTGAGATAGCGGCGCGGGAGTACTTCGGCAGTGACTACGACGTGCGGGCGATCACGTCACTGGTCTCCGGGCTGCGCTCGAGATTTCGCAGTGCCGAGCCCCCTGAGCAGCTGGCCATGGAGGCGCTGATCAGGTCCGCGCTGGGGGAAGCCGATGTCGTGACGGCCGACATCGAGCCTGTCCAGAAGTTCCGGATACGGGGTTCGGTCACAGTCGAGATACGGATCCGGCTTGGCTGGGATGAGGCCGCCGTGGACCAGCTGATCGTGGCGGCGGAGCAGATGGCGCTTGACGCGGGTTTAACCCGCCGCTCGCCGGGTAACGCGCGGGCGTCATCACTTAACGATCTTTAAGGGCCGGGGTTACGGGTTCTGCTGATGGCTGACACGCGGCGCGGTATGCCTGGACCATGGGGTATCCCAATGGCGGCGGGCTGGACGTGATCCGACGATCAATGTCACGATTTCGGACAGTGCGATCTCCGCACCTTCGCGATGCTGGAGCGGTCATTCGGGATATTCCCGTCAGGCCGAAGACGCCATTCTTCGTAGGCCAGGAGTTTCATGTGCCGACATCGGCATTTGATCTCTTCAACCAACTGCTAGCGAGCGGTGAATGGTTTTTCACCCTGAAGACCTTCAGCCCGTTGACGTGCGTGAGCACATCCGCTGGAATTAGCGATTCTACTTGGGCAGACGCCTACTACTATCCTATCGAGGCGGCAACGCTCGTTACAGCCTGAGGCCCTGCTGTCGGGGCCTCAGACTATGGACAACTGCGAAGCGTGCGCACAGAAGATCCAGGGTAAGATTGGTGGGGAAATTATCAGATAACAGACAGCATGGGCGCACCTAGGCTAGGCGCATCCGTTAATGACCCAAATGGGGCAATGGTTTGGGCACTTTGCCGTCATCAAGGATGGAACTGTTTATGATGCGTTAACGGGTTTAAAGGGGCATGCCGTTCGGGCAGGCGATCGCCCAGGGCGCCCGGCAGGGTCCCGGCATAGTGGCGTGGTGTCCGTTTTCATGACGGACTGAGTCCGAGGATTCCCAGAGGGCGGACAGCGCTGCGGGCGTGGTGGCGGCAGGTGGCGGCGATGCTGGCGTGCCCGGCCTGACGCAGCAAGGTGATGGCCAGGTTCCGCAGGGTGGCCATGACCTGGCCTGGGTTCCGCAGCTAATCGGCTTACTGGTCCACGTTCCGGGACGGTAGTGCAGGTCGGCGGCGTCTGGAGCGCCCGGAATCGCGACGACTCCTAGTGCCGCATCAGGCAACGTTTGCCCGGTTGACGACCTGGCGTAGGCGTTCGTCGTAGGCGTGGTTGTTGCGCCAGATGATGTAGCGGCGGATCGTGCTGGCCTGCTCCCGGTGGCTGGCGTGGTCGGTGCCGTCGAGCGCGAAGTAGCGCAGCGCCGTGAACTGGGCCTCTATGCGGTTTAACCAGGATGAATTCGTTGGCGTGTACGCGATCTCGACATTGCTGGCCGTGGCCCACTGGCCGACGCGGTTGTCCTTGCGGGTGGTCAGGTGGGGTGAGTAATTGTCGCAGACGATCGCGATCCGGACGCCGGGCGGGTAGAGGGAGCGCAGGTAGCGGCAGAACTCCAGGAACCGGCCCGGTGCTTGCGCGGCTTGATATGCCCATAGAGTTTGTCCTCGCCCAGCTCGTAGGCGGCGAACAGGTGACGCACCCCGGCGGTGCGGGTGTAGGTGGCACGCATCCGGGGCCTGGGCTTGCGGCCGGGCTCCTTGTTCTTGCCGCTGACCGCTGCCCACTGCCGGCCTGGATGGGGCTGGAGGTTCAGCGGCCCGAACTCGTCCACGCAAAAAACCACCTCCGGCTCGCCGGGCTCGGGGATGGCTTCACGGTCAGCGATCGCATACAAATGCTCGACCCTGGCCTTCTTCACGGCATAGTCCGGGTCCTTGGACGCCTTCCAGGTTTTCAGCCGCTGAAAGCTGACGCCCTCCTCGCGGAGCAGGACCCGCAGGCCCTCGTGGCTGATGTCGTCGACCACCCCCTCAGCCACCAGGAACTCCGCCAGCTTCGACAGGCTCCAGGTGGAAAACGGCAGATCATGCTCAGCCGGCTTCGACTTGGCGATCTTCTTGATCTCCCGCCGCTGGGCAAGCGCGAACTTCGGCGGGTGGCCACCCCGGTATTTCGGGTAGAGCGAGCTGAACCCATCGGCGCTGAAGTTGTGGATCACATCGCGGACCCGGTCCTCGCTGGTGAACGCCACCTTCGCGATCGCCGGCCACGTCCATGCCCTGGGCGGACAGCAGCACCATCTGCGCCCGCCGCCAGGTCACCACCGACCCAGTGCCCCGGCGCACGATCCGCACCAGCCGCCGGCCCTCATCATCATCGATCTCACGCACCCGCACACGCTCGGCCACCGGCCCAGTCTGAAGGACTACGGCTCCCCCGGCCAGCGCTCAGCCCACAGGGCAAACGTGACTGGCTACGGCACTAGATACACGACTGGCCATGATCTGACAGCTAGTGGCCGGTTTCAGCGATATCCTCTAGTCCATGTACCTGAGGTCGACGCCACGGCGGAATAAGGACGGCTCGGAGGTCCGCTACCTCCAGCTCGCCCATAACGTCTGGGACCCGCAAAAGCGCAGGTCGGCGGTGCGGGTCGTGTACAACTTCGGCCGCGAGGACACGGCGAACCGGGAGGCGCTGCAGCGGCTGGCCGCCTCGGTCACGCGGTTCCTCGACCCGGCCGCGGCCCTGGCCGCCTCGGCCGACGGCCCGGAGTTCGCCGAGTCCAGGCCGCTCGGCGGCACCTGGGTGCTGGACGCGCTGTGGGCGCGGCTCGGCATCGGGAAGGAGATGCGCCGCCTGCTGAAGGGCCGCCGGCGGGACGAGACGGCCGAGAGGGTGCTGTTCGCCCTGGTCGCGAACCGGGCGCTGGCCCCGTCGTCGAAGCTGGCCGCCGCCAGGTGGGTGAGCCAGGACGTGCTGGTCACGGGCCTGCCCTCGACCAGTGACGATGCGTGCTACCGGGCGATGGACTGGCTGGGCGAGATCAGAGGGCGACCTGGAGCGCAAGGTGTTCGACAGCCTCGTCACCCTGCTCAGCCTCGAGGTCGGACGTGCTGTTCTTCGACACCACCTCCACCTACTTCGTCACGGAAGACGAGGACGAGCCTGTCGTCCGCGATGACCGGGGCATGCCGCTGGCCGGCGGGAGCGCCGGCAGCGGCGGGGACGGGGAGCGGGAGCCGGCCCCGTTCCGGACCTGGGGGAAGTCCAAGGACCACCGCGACGACCTGCCGCAGGTCGTGATCGGGATGGCCGTGACCAGGGACGGGATCCCGGTCCGGGTCTGGTGCTGGCCCGGGGACACCAGCGACTCCGCGCTGATCCGCCAGGTGAAGGACGACATGCGCGACTGGTGCCTGTCGAAGGTGATCTGGGTCGCCGACCGCGGCTTCTCCTCCGCGGAGAACCGCCGCTACCTGCGCAAGGGCGGCGGGCAGCTACATCATCGGGGAGAAGCTGCGCTCCGGCTCCGCCGACGCTCAGGCCGCCCTGTCACGCCAGGGCCGCTACCAGGACGTCGCGGGGAACCTCAAGGTCAAAGAGGTGCGGATCTCCGATGACGAGCGGTTCGTCATCTGCTTCAACCCCGAGGCCGCCGGGCGGGACGCCGCCGTCCGCGCGAAGATGATCGCCCGCCTCGAGGAGGCGATCCGTGACTCCGACCAGCTCAGCCGCGGCAAGCGCGCCGAGCTCCGCGGCGTGATCTCGACGAGGCCCGGCATGAACCGGTACCTGCGCGTCACCCCGGGCGGCCTGCTCCGCACCGACGCGGCGAAGGCGAAGGCCGAGGAGAACCTCGACGGGAAGTACCTGCTCAGGACCGCGGACCCGAAGCTGTCCGCAGAGGACATCGCCGTCGGCTACAAGCCGCTCCTGGAAGTCGAGCGCGGCTGGCGGGACATGAAGCAGGTCATCGACCTGCGCCCGGTCTACCACCGCCGCGAGGACCGCATCCGCGCCCACGTGCTCCTGTGCTGGCTCGCCCTCCTCCTGGCCCGCATCGCCGAGAACTCCGACCGGGCAGACCTGGCCCGAGCTGCGCCGCGAGCTTGACCGCATCCACGTCGGCACCTTCACCGGCCCGCCGGCACCTTCCAGCAGCGCACCGAGCTCACCAAACGGCACCGCGACATCCTCAAGGCCCTGCAAATCGAGGCCCCGCCCCGCATCTACCAGCTGAAACTCCCCGCGGAGCCCTGACACTCGAGACCCCGCCGCCTAGATACACGCCGTCCCACCAGCCGGCAGCGTGTTCCCGCACGTCAACCCTCAGATCCATGACCTAGCGGGCTACATCAGCTGCGGGAGCGCCAGGCCTGGGGGCCGCTGCGGGTTCGGACCTGGGATGCATCTTCGGCGTAGGTGACGTCACGGATGTAGTGGAGGGCATCGATCTGCCAGCGGCCGCGGTTCCGGCGGCGAGGTGGGCGGCTTGGCTGGCGATGCAAGCTGGTGATGGCGTAGACGGTGACGGTCCGCCGTTTTCCCGCCGGACAGCGGCCGGGTCCGGCGGGTGGCGCGGATGGCCCGGGCGGCGTGGGGAAGGCGAGCCCGGCGGTGACGGTGACGGCCTGGAGGTTGCGGTGCTCATCGCGGCCGTGGCCCCTGTTGCGCTGGCTGTCGGCGGCTGGGATAGTATTCCGGGCAGCCTCCGAAGCTGGGCGTGCAGGCCGGGCTGGTTCCCTTCACGACCAGGATGTAGTCCGCTTTCTTGCTGGTGACCAGGAACTCGGCGTGCTCGCGCTGGGTTGCAGCGCATCGGCGGTGACGACGCAGCCGGCCAGGTCCAGCGGCTCCAGCAGCGGCGCGAACCGGTGATCTCATTGGTCTTGCCCTCCACGGCGGTCTGCGCGAGGACGGTCCGGGCCTGCTGGTCGATGGCGGCCAGCAGGTGCGCGGCCTGGCCGTCGGCGGCGGAGTGCCGGGTGCCGCGCAGGGCCTTGCCGTCCACGGCCACCGCGCAGCGCCGGCCCGCGCCAGCAGTTGCGTGCTGGCCAGCCAGGACGTGACGGCGGCGTCGAGCGGCCGGCGTCCACCGACTCCAGGACCCGGCGGATGGTCGCCTCGCCCGGCGGCCGGAACCGGCGGTGCCAGCGGGTCGAAGCGGACGCCCAGCGCGGCCAGCACGCCCGGCGGGGCGTCGGCCGCCCACTCGCCGATCGCCGCCAGCGACCGCGCCGGCCAGGACGGCCGCCACGGAGGCCAGCAGCACCGAGGCCAGCGAGTGGCGGACGCCGCGCGGGTCACGCGGGTCCGGCACCGCCGAGAGGTATTCCCGCAGGCCAGGACACCCGGCGGGCCGCAGCTGACTCCCCGGAGCCGGCAAGGTGTTCCAGGGCAGGGCTGATCAGGGATGATGACAGGGCAGGCACGGTCTTCCGTCACGATCATGGACTCGACACCCACATGATCTTGGAAACCGTGCCTGTTTCACGCTCACCACGCCGAACTGCCCACCACCCCATCAACCGGTCATCGCCGACTATGCCGAGGCCCTGGGGCACTGCAGGCCCCCGCCTACGACGCCCTCGGCCGCGTGATCACCGACGCCGGCTCGGGACGGCAGCGCGACGTTCACCTACGACGGCACCGGCCCAGACCATGGCCTCGGACGGGACCTCGACCTATACCTGGGACCCCTCCGGCATCACCCTGGTCGGCGTCGGCGCCGCAGGCGGCGGGTCCGGTGTGCTCGCCCTGAACGACCAGCACACCGACGTCGTGGGCGCCGCGAGTTGCCGCTCGAGTCCAGCCTGTCCGGCGAGACAGCCTACAGCCCGCTGGGTGCCGTGATCACCGCCACCGGGATGAGCGGGAAGCTGGGCTTCCAGTCCGGCTGGACCGACCCCGGCAACGGCCGGGTTGCCATGGGCGCCCGCTGGTATGACCCGGCCGTCGGCCAGTTCACCAGCCGCGACACCGCCCATGTCGATCTGCGACCCCGACTCCGCCGCCGCCCGCCCGTTCGCCTACACCGGCGATGACCCGCTGACCGCTATCGACCCGACCGGCCACCTGGCCCTCGTCGACGGATACAATGCCAGCAAGGCCATCGCGGGTTCCGCCTCCAACATCCAGCACGTGATCGCCGACCAGCACAAAGCCCCTCGGCCGCCGAAGCCGCAGCCGCCCAAGCAGGCCAAGGCCAACGCCGGGCGCAAGGCAGCGGCCAAGCCAGCGACTCACAAGGTCGCCGACGCCGCCCCCCAGCCGCCGCGACCGTCGGCGCCGCCAGGGCCACGCGATCTGCGACGGGCTCGGGCAGTGCGGCTCGATACAGTCCTTCAAGCCCGGCGGCGCGAACTTCGTTCCGTCGGTTAACTCGCGGATCCAGGACATCACGTCGAACCTCCAGTCGAAGCTCAGCTCCGTAGACCCGGCGGCCAAGGGCGCGAAGAGCGCCAGTCAAGAAAGACGAGAAGAACAGCGTGAGTGCGCTGGCCTCGCTCGCAGCGCTGCCAGGACTCTCCGCCAGCCAGCGCGCGGCGATAAGCGGACTCGAGACAGCGATCAGCGACGTCCCCGTGCGCAGTCCTGCCCCTCAGCCCGCCACCGGGCTCGCCGCCTGCGGCGGCAAA
The DNA here is from genome assembly GCA_963731085.1 of uncultured Actinomycetota bacterium. Taxonomy (GTDB): domain Bacteria; phylum Actinomycetota; class Actinomycetes; order Streptosporangiales; family Streptosporangiaceae; genus DASUBV01. The sequence continues at coordinate 264,484 of CAVSUF010000005.1, read as the reverse complement.
GTCCGGCCGGTTCGGCAGCTGCGACAACAACGGCGACACCGGAGGGGTCCTCACATGGGCTAGCCTACGCGGGGCCCTTGCCGGAGGTGTCCTGGTAGCCCCGGCCGCGCTCGAGCTGTTCGGCGTAGCCGGTGCCTTCGGTGGCTTCTTCGCCACCGGCGCTACCGCCGCAGATGCGGGAACCCCCGGCAGAGGTGGGGGTTGACGCCAATCCGCTGATCCGTGGTCTAGATTATGGTGAGATGGACAAGCTGAACGCGGCTCTGGCCGGCAGGGCACCTGTTGTCTCGCCGCAGGCAGCCGCGGAGTTCCTGAACAAGGGCGATGAGGCAGCCTTTAGCGACTTCATGGCTTCAACCGGTGGCAGGATTGGTTCTGGTGTCTCAGACGATTTTGCTGCCGGGCTCCGTGCGCAGGCTAACTCGCTGACTGACCAGTACGGAAACGCGCGCCCCATCGGATATGAGGACTCGTACGTCGTAGGCTGAGCCATGCGAAGATGGCGTTCCGCTGATCACCAATGACCAACAGGTCATCAGGTTGGTTGACCGCCATCGATTACCCGGTGGAGCCGTTCTGATGAGTGCATACAATACTGTTACCATGGCGGCAGAGGAACTATGTCCTCGATGCAGCTGGCTGGTGAGAACGCCGCATTCAGTTCAAGTATGGTGACACACACCAACGCGACTACGCGATTGGTGATCGCATCAGGTGGGGCGGAAACGATGTCGGGCATCGGGCTTCGCTCGTCAGGCCGACCCCTGGATTATGCGGAAGACTGCCCTGTCTGCGGCTACGACCTCGGCGGAGTCTTTGATGTGATTATCCGTGGCGACGAGGATCGAGGGCGTGGTCCCGGGCAGCACCCAGCCGTACGTCGATGCTGACAATGTGACCTATCTTGTCATCGAGCCCTTGGGGCCGAAGGCGCCACCGTCGCAGGACTCAGCGATGCCGACCCGGATCTGCCCGACGATGCACTGGTCGTGCGCAGCGGGTGAGAATATTGCTGAGCGATTCGCTAACGCAAACGAAGCGCGACTACAGATGATGCCGGTAACGTCTACGATGTCTCCGTAAACAGTGCACGGGGAAAGACGCTTGAAGAGCTGGCTGGGATCCGAACAAGCAGATTGGGGTTACGATCGGCGCGGATGCGCTGGAGGACGCCGACATCAGTTGACCCGCTGGAGTCGCTCCGCTTCAGCCTGCCGCGTATCGGTGGTTGCCGCCAAAGCAGCCTGGGCGGCGTGTTCCGCAACGAGAAACCGAGGACGGGCTGCGGGAGCCGGCTCACCGCTGCGTTAACCGAGCTTTCGGCGCCCTGTGCGAGCTCGTTGCCCCGCCGCCTTAGGGCGAGCGATAATCGAGGGGCGTGATCACACTTCAGGAGACAGCTTTATCATGACCGGTCGCGAAGACGATCGCGATGAGGATATGTACGTCTCCCGAGATTCCGGACCAGCTGGACCGGCTTATCTCGAATTCATCGCTGCCGCGCGCAATTATCTGCCACGCCTCCTCGATAAGGTCGCCGAGCAGGGTTTTGAGGATGACCCTTCGTAAGGCGGCGTCTTTGCCATGAAGACGCCGGTGATGAGCACCCTGTATCAAGGCAGGACATCTCGTTGATGAAACAGGGCGCTCCTGGCCCGTGAGCCTTTTTCATCCTGATCATGGATCACGCCTGGATACGAGCTGGTCACGGGCGGCATGTCGGCTCGCGGCAGGACGAAGCCCCTGGTAGATGAAGCGATCACCACAATCCCTCGCCTGCCCAGGGGCTCCGATGCTTTTCTACCGTGCGGCGCTGCCGCTGTCCCGCCGAACGCTGTCCTATGTCACCGGCTGATCCGCCGGCACCGCGCCCGGATCGGCTCCTGCTGGCGGAAGCTGAGCGCCGGGCAGCAGGCCCTGCTGGTCCTGGCGCACCTGCGAAAGGGCGAGACCTTCGCGGACCTGGCCGCCGGGTTCGGCGTCGGCACCGCCACAGCCTGGCGATACGTCACCGAGACCGTGCGCCTGCTCGCCGCCCGCGCCCCGGGGCTCGGCCCGGCGCTGCGCGCGGCGAAGCAGGCGGGGCACGCATTCGTCGTGATCGACGGGACCCTGATCCCCATCGACCGGGTCGCGAAAGACCGGCCCTTCTACTCGGGCAAGCACGTGTGCCACGAACGCTGGAGGCCGCTTGAAAGCTAAGTGACCGCGAGCGGTGCTGCACGAGAGATGAAGGATTGCAGGCCCTTCGGAGCCGCTCTTCGGGGAGTGGCTTCAAACCGCCCTCTGCTGCGTTGGCTGAAGACCGTCGTGGTGAGCGATGAGGGAAAAGGCGTGCCTGACACGTCAGGTGGGGGCCAGGAAGGCGTTGCATTGAAAGTCCCGTGAGGGATTCACCGCTGACAGCGTCGTTACCTGAAGAAGTGGCATCAGAACCGGGTGTTAGTGCTTGGCCCGGGATGAGCCTGGCGGTTGCCCGGATCGCTGGCCAGGTGGTGCCCGGCGCATAGGTGGCGCGATCCTGGCCTGCGGCTCTCGTGCGGAACGTGGGATGGCGTGCCCTGAAACAGCTGCCCGTTAGCAATGGAAAGGAAGACGGGAGGCGAGAGGGAGGTTTCCAAGCGCATGAAACGCGAGGAACTGAGTACCGTTGCAGGGCACGCAGGCGGACCAGCCCGTAGTAGCGTCGAGGTCCCTGCTTGATGCGGTGGGGGCGGAGCGAAGGGGCTGGCTTATCCGTGATTCGTTTGCATGATCAACCAGAGTGCCTGGGAGGAATCAGGTGGGCGAGCATGAATCACCAGCAAAGCCGTTCGGTATCTCGAAGCTGGAGGTGTGGCAGGCGTACCAGAAGGTGGCGGCTAATAAGGGCGCTGCCGGGGTCGATGGAGTCAGCCTGGCGGAGTTCGAGTCCGGTCTCCGGGGAAACCTGTACCGGATCTGGAATCGGATGTCGTCCGGCTCGTACTTCCCGCCCCCGGTAAGGGCGGTGGAGATCCCGAAGGCGCATGGCGCGGGTACCAGGATGCTCGGCGTTCCCACCATTGGCGACCGGGTAGCGCAGACCGTGGTCGCGGCCCGGCTGGAGAAGGCGGTGGAGCCTAAGTTCCATCCTGACTCTTACGGGTACCGGCCGCGAAAGGGCGCGCTGGACGCCGTGGGAAAGTGCCGGGAGCGGTGCTGGATCTACGACTGGGTGATCGACCTGGACGTGGAGAAGTTCTTCGATACCGTTCCCTGGGACCGCGTCATCGCGGCAGTCGGGGCCAGTACCGACGTGCCCTGGGTCATCCTCTATGTGAAGCGGTGGCTTGCCGCTCCCATTAAGATGCCCGGCGGAATGCTGGCGGCACGAGACCGCGGAACCCCGCAGGGATCAGCTGTCAGCCCCGTGCTCGCTAACCTGTTCATGCATTACGCGTTCGACCTGTGGCTTGCACGGGAGTTCCCCGGCTGCCCTTTTGAGCGCTACGCCGATGACGCGGTGATCCACTGCCGGACCAGGCCGCAGGCCGAGGCCGTGCTGGGCGCACTGCGGAACCGGATGGAGCAGGCCGCGTGTCCCTGCACCCTGACAAGACCCGGATCGTCTACTGCAAGGACGGGAAAAGGCGTGGCTCGCATGAGCACGCTGAATTCACCTTCCTTGGGTTCACCTTCCGGGCCAGGGGGCTGCGGGCCAGGAACGGGAACGTTTTCACCGGGTTCGCCCCGGCCGTCAGCAAGGACGCCATCAAGAAAATGAGCGCGCGAGTGAAGTCATGGCGGCTGCACGCGCTCACCGGCCACGCAATCGGCGAGATCGCCCGCGCGGTCAACCCGGTAGTCCGGGGCTGGATGCAGTATTACGGTGCCTTCTACAAGACCGAGCTGCATCCCGTCCTCCGCCGCATCAACGCATACCTGGTGCGGTGGATCAGGAAGAAATACCGGCGGCTGCGGCCTGCCAGGAAAGCACACGGGGCGTGGAAGAGGATCACTGGCCAGTATCCGGCCCTCTTTGCGCACTGGCAATGGGCCCGCAACCCCTGGTGATGAAAGGATGAGAAGAGCCCGGTGACGGGAGACTGTCACGCCGGGATCTGCGGGAGCCCGGGGGTGAGATTCCCCCGGGCCACCCGACAAGAGGCACGGCATGAACCTGCAGGTCATCGCCAGCCCTGACGGCGGCGTCCTGTGGGTGTCCGGCGCGCTGCCGGGGTCCGTGCACGACAAGAAGGCCGAGTGGATCTGGGGCGTCCTGGCGAGCTGGAGGCCGCAGGCCTGGTCACGCTCGCCGACAAGGGCTACCAGGGCAGCACTTACGCGAAGATCCCGTACCGGGGCAGGAACAAGCCGGAATCCCAGAAAGAGGCCAACCGCGCCCACGCCAGACTCCGCGCACCCGGCGAGCGCGCGAACGCCCAGCTCAAGACCTGGCGCATCCTCCGCAAGCTGCGCTGCTGTCCCTGGCGCGCCGGCCAGCTCGCCAAGGCGATCCACGCTTTGCAGCTCCGCGAGGCACAACCGGGATGAAAAAGCCTCACTATATCGTAGGAACTGAGTCGACAGCGGGATCGGGCCACGACCGCCCGATCACGGCTCGCCTGTCTGACCTGCTCGGGCAGAGTGGGGACTCATTAGAGTGGGGCATCGAGCGGCAAGTCGACAGCCGGACGATTCATGCCGTTATCGAGGCTGTTAGCTCATCCCGGCCTACCGCCACGCTCGGGGGATCCGCTTTCAATGCGATACATGCGATTGCCAAGACCAAGGCCGGACTCAGGCTTGGATACGTAGGAGTAGCCGGACGGATTCCAGTAATCGGCCTGTCGGCCACACAGCAGCTCGAGAGCCTCGGAATCGACAGTCGATACGTTCGCCAAGATCCCGACAGGCTGTGCGGAATTTGCTTCTCGTACTCCGAGGACGGGGACCGGACTCTGCTCACGCACGCTGGGGCGAATGAAGGCATGGCCCAATACATCGAGCAGAATTTCGATGCGCTTACAGCTTATCTCGCCAGCGCCCAGATTATCCACGTGACGTCTTTTCTGGACGACCACACCGCCGGTGCGCTGCTCACCCTGCTGCGCGCAGTCAAGCACGTCGGCTCGGGCAGCCTGATTAGCTTCGATCCAGGCCATGTCTGGAGCTCCCAGCTCACACCGGAGGTGGAGGGCATCGTTGGGCTGAGCGATTACCTGCTGCTGAATAACCGCGAGTTCGGCGAGGTGGGTGGGCGCTCGTCTGGAGAATCCGATGCCATAGCGGCCGAGCGCGTGCTTGACCGCCTGGACAGTGCCGAAGGCGTGGTGATCGTGAAGCGCGCTGCCGGCGTATGGTCACATCGGCGTGAGGACGGCCGCACCCAGAGTGAGTTTTACGCCCACAGCCCGCTGCCCGCCGACCAGGTCGAGGACGCGACAGGGGCCGGGGATGTCTTCGCGGCGGGCCTGCTCATCGTCCTTACTAGCCAGCGGATGCAGATAGAGCTCGGGGCGCTGCTCGGGATGCGGCTGGCCCGTCATAAGCTGCGGTACGTCGGCAATGCCGGGCACGCGCAGTTCGCCAAGGTCACGCAGGACTTCGTCCGCGGGCTGGACGCTGAGCTGCGGAGCAGGACTCGCCCGCAGGGCATCTTTATCTCGCATGGTCAGAATCCTGAGTGGTTCGCGGTCCAGCGCTTCATCGAGAACCGCTTCGACTCCCCGGTGTACTCATTCGAGAGCGCCCCGTGGGGAGGTCACGAGGTGAGCCAGGCACTCAGCAATTACCTGGAGCGGTGCGGTCTGTCGGTATGCGTGCTGACGGCAGAGGATTCCGCTGCGGACGGCCGGCAGCTCGCGCGGCAAAGCGTCATTCACGAGGTCGGGCTATTTCAGGGCAGGCATGGCTTCGACCGAGTCGTTCTCCTAGTAGAAGAGGGCTGTGACTTCGTCCCGGAGGCGGCCGTCCCGTATACTATCTACTTTCCGCGTAACAGGATTAATCATGCCTTTTACCAGCTGGCCGAGATCATTGAGTTGCGCGGATACTCAGCCAAGGAGGAAGCTTGATTTACCGTTTCTCGGTACGAGCGACAGCTCCGGCACCAGATGTCGAACGTCTCGGGCGGACGCTCGGGCTACTCGACCTTGAACAATGGCTAGACTACTACATAGAGTTCGATGCCGCGCTGTCCGCCGACGACACTAGCCTGATCTGTGGTGCGCTGGAGGACCAGGTCGGCACGACGGCCACCGTGGATCAAGCCTGCCCGCCCGGCACTGTTATGGTGCTCCATCGCAGCGGAGTGGTCGACAACGAGAATCCGTCGATTGTCTGGATGTGCGAGCTTCTCGGCCTGCGTGCGCGTGCCGGCAAGATCGCTCGATGCTACTGGTCATCATCTCCCTTGTTGCGCGAAACCATCGAGGGAAATGCATTCAATAGCGCTATAGAGCAGATTCACGACAGCCCGCCACATTTCGGTACGCTGGTACCCGCTGGCGCTTACCAGCCTGCGGAGCGCTTCTCCTTGCGGGCTCTGTCTGAGGCCGACCTGATCCGACTCGGGCGGGCAGGCGGGCGGAACCTCTCACTACAGCAGATGCTGCGGATCCGGGAGATCGAGGAGTCTCTGGACCTGCCGTCAGTCACCGACGTGCTGCTGGAGGCGCTTGATGCACGCTGGAGCGATCACTGCTCGCATACAACATGGAAATGTCTCGGCGACCTGCTTGGCCGACTCGTCGCGGCCTCTCGCGACACGGCCAATCCCAACATTGTCAGCATGTTCCACGATAACGCCGGTGTATGGGACTTCTACGATGGCCAGGCCCTTGCGATAAAAGGTGAGACGCATAACGGGCCCTCCGCCATCTCAGCGTACTTTGGGCAGCTGACCAAGCTTGGTGGCGTCCTGCGCGACATCCTCGGCACCGGCCTTGGGGCCGACCCTGTCGGGTGCTTCGAGTACACCGCCACGGGCATGGCCGGCGCGCCACCCCCGATCGCTGGGCGGCCAGGGACGCGGCAGATCGCACTGGACACCATCCAGGCCATCAAGGAGTACGGGAACACATTCGGCGTGCCGATGATGTGGTCGCGTATGGCCTTCCATCCCGGCTACCGGGCGAAGCCGTTCGCGCTGGGCGGGAGCGTCGGCATCCTGCCATTGTCGGCGGCCCAACGCGGCCAGCCCGAGCCCGGCGACCTCGTCGTCTTGATCGGCGGCCTGACGGGGAACGAAGGGATGCACGGGGCATCGGCCAGTTCGGCCGGTAGCGAGATGGACGTCGCTGCGGTACAGATCGGTGCCCCCCTTGAGCAGGTTAAGTTCCGCAAGGCCCTGATGGACCTCCGCGATGCGGACTGCCTCAGGGCACTTACTGACATCGGCGGAGCCCGCCTCAACAGCGCTGTTGGCGAGATCGGCGATCCGTCAGGTGTCTGGATCAACACTGCGCTGGTACCCCTCAAGACGTCGGCGCTGCCCATGTGGCGGATTCTCCTGTCGGAATCGCAGGAGCGCATGCTTCTCGCTGTCCCGCAGACGGCATACGCGTCAGCGCGCCGAATCCTGGATCGGCACCTGGTTCGCAGCACGGTCATCGGACGGTTCACCCAGACCGGACGCTACTGCGTCTTCCACGACCCGGACCTCGACGAGCAGGCGGTTATCGCGATGTCCGCAGGCACCGTTCCAGCCGATCGCGGTGAGCTAGGTTTTGACGTCCCCTACAAGCTGCTTGAGCTTCCGATCGCAAGGCAGAAGGTCGGCGCCCCGCCGGATGTCGCGCCGAGGGCAGATCCGTGGCCCGAGTGGGAGCCGGACCAGCTAGTGGGTCTGCTTCAACGGGTCGTCGCGGATCCTGACGTTGCATCCCAGCGATATGCCGACGCGCAGTATGACACCACTGTGCAAGGAAACACCCTGCACGGTCCTCAATACGGGGTCCTTGCCTCAGTGCCCGCGGGTTACTGGGCCTGCACGCCGGTCGACGGAAGCCCCGCTGCCGCCGTGTTCTCTGCTGCTTTCAACCCCTGGCTGTTCGATCTGCATCCCGTCCGGGCCTTGCGTCAGATGTTCCTTTCCCTGATCTCCGGCCAGGTGCTGGCGGGCGTCGAGCCGAACGACATCTGTGTGTGCGACAACTTCTATACGCCGCACCTCACCGAGCACTGGAGCGAATGGCTTGTCGCGATGGTTGACGAACTTGCCTCGCTGGTACGGTATTTCGGTGTTCCCGTGATCTCTGGCAAGGACTCCTCGGCAGGCTCGACCCTCACCGGCGAGGGCCTCGTGAGCGTGCCGCCCGCAGTGTTCCTCAGCGGTCTCGGCAAGGTTCCCGATCACGCGAAGCTCCTCGGTGAGGCCTGGATTACAGTCGGTGCCCTACTTGTGCAGATCGGGCCGCCCAGCCCGTCACCCGCCGGCACCGTCGCGGCCCGGCTGCTCGGTATCTGTAACGAGACCCTGGACGAGATGCCACTCGACCGGGCAGAGTCTTTCATCGCCGCGCTGCGCGATTACCGCGGCTTGTTCCGGAGCGGTACCCGCCTTGGTCCGGGCGGGGTGGCCGCCCGGCTGGTCACCAGCTCCCTTGCGACCGGCTTGGGGGTCGAGCTGGCCTCTGAGGCAGTCGGCCTCGAGACGCTGTTCGCTGAGCACAGAATGGGCGCACTCGTCGAGATCGACCCGGCCAATCTGGCTGTGCTAGGCGCCGATCTCCATCCAGTCGTCATCGGCCGCCTGACTGATGACGGCAAAATTACCGCTGGCGGCAGAAACCTGCTGACTCCCTTGGTCCGGGAGGCCTGGCGGAATTCCTTTACGGAGCTACTGACATGAAACCAACGGTTAACGTTCTTTACCTCCCTGGAACTAACTGTCACGCCGAGACAGATTCGGGCTTTCGCCAAGGTCGGGGCCGTCCCGACCCTCGTTTTCTTGGCAGATGTTATCTCCGGCGCCTCCCGCCTCGATTCTGCCGATATCCTGTGTATTCCGGGAGGGTTCTCGTTCGGCGACCACCTCGGCGCAGGCGCGGTCGCCGCGCTGTTCCTGCGTACGCGGATCGCAGAGCAGTTCCGTGCGTGCGCAGAACGACCTATGATCGGAATCTGCAATGGCTTCCAGATTATTCTGCGCGCCGGTCGCTTTGGCCCTAACTCGTCACTGAAGGTCAACGCTTCCGGCACCTTCGAGAACCGGCCTAGCCAGCGCCATATCGTTGCGGACGATAACGCTAGCCCGTGGCTGTCCGGCCTCGGCGGCGCAACCCTCACCTTCCCGTGTGCTCACGGCGAAGGCCGCTTCGTCTATGGGCAGGGACCTGCCTCAGCGTCAGCTAGATGGGAGACTGCGCTGCGTTATCCGGTAGATGAGAACCCGGATGGCTCAGACGCGGGAATAGCGGGAATAACCAGCACGGACGGGCTTGCGTTCGGGCTGATGAACCACCCCGAACGGTCTGTTGACTATGACACCCGGATTGCTTTCTTCGAGAACGGTGTCAGGGCTGCAGAAAATGGCGGGACTCGTAGGTCGAAAAGCGTTTGATTAGGAACTGATAAAAAGGAACGGCAGTCCTGCAAGCACGAACAGGCGGCCTCGGCCGTGGCCGCGGGGATCACCCCGGGGGGCTGGGCCTCGGCATAGTGGCGTGATGCCCGTTTGGTGACCTGATGGGCGGGTGAGCGGCTGCCGGAAGGATGCGCTGGCCTGCGGGAGACCGTCGATCGGCTGGGGCCTCGCGATGACCGCAGCGGACGGCGCTGGACAGGACGGAAACTACACGAGGTGGCCCTCCGTCGCGGGCGCAGGACCTTTCTCACGCCCGGTGCAGGACCTCGACGGTGCCTTTCCTGCCGTCGACTCTGATCCGGTCGCCGCTGTGCAGTTGCGTCGTGGCGTTGCCGCAGCCGACGACGGCGGGAATGCCGAGCTCGCGCGCCACGATCGCGGCATGGGACAGCGGCGCGCCGACGTCGGTAACTACTGCGGCAGCCCGCGGGAAGATCGGCGTCCAGCCGATGTTCGTCACGGTAGTTACCAGGATCTCGCCGTCGCCCAGCTGGCCGGCGTCTTCGACCTGGCTGATCACCCGCGCCACGCCCTCAGCTACGCCGGATGCCCCGGCAAGCCCGGTGACGGTGTCGTCCGTTGGCGCGATCGTGCCGCGTTCGTCGTAGTAGTCGGCGCGCCTGTTCGGGTCGGCGGCCCAGCGCACGGGGTCGAAGCGGCCGCGGATCAGCGCGGGGTAAGCCGGCAGCGCACGGTACGTCTCGTAGGTTGCCTTGCGGCCCGGAACCGCCGACAGCGGCGACTCCGCACGGTGAAGCACATCGAGTATCTCGGGCAGGCTAAGGAAGAACAGGTCGTCGCCGTGGCCGGTCAGCTCACCGGCTCGCAGCAGCCACGTGCGCAGCAGCCAGAACGCTCTGGCCAGCTCGGATCTGGCTCCTTCCCGCGCGCGGACCGCCTGTGCCCACCGGGTGACCATCGCGCGCGCCGCAGCCGCCTTTCTCGGCTGCTGGCCGAGCCGGTCCCAGACGGCGCGGCGGGCCATCTCCTGGCTGGCCAGCAAGTCCTCGGCGCTGCGGGCGGTGTCCGTCACGGCCGCGAGCTGCCTGTCGATCCAGTCGGTATCCTCAGCCGGCCGCGGGAGCGATACCTCGATCTCGTGCGAGCCGCGATGCCCGTATAGCCGCGCGAACATTGCCCGGCTGATGTCGCCGCGCGCAAGTTTCGCGAGACCGGTTAGCGGGCCGAGGCTGGCCAGCTGGGCATCCCCGGCAACCTGCCCGGACAGCAAAATGGCCGCGTCGGCCTCGCCGACCAGCGCGGCCAGCCTGCTCGGCAGGGTAAGCAGCGCCCGGGCGCCGACTGCTCCGGTGGCCGAGAGCATGTCGGCCGCCTCCAGGAAGAACGGCCGGACCTGGCTGAACCACGCGTCGGCCAGCGCGCTGGCGTCACCAGCTCGCTGGACCTCGGCGCGCAGCTCGTCGCAACGACCCGGAGCACCCGCGACGAACTCTGATAGTCGTTTGTGGTTCCTCCGCGCCCTCGTCATAGTCGTGACAAACACCGGGACCATCAGCCGGATGACCTTCCAGCGAGGAAGCCGGACCAGCGGTATCGCCAGCGCCGGCGGCAGCTTGCCGAAGACCGGCTCGCTCAGCCGGACGAACCGGCGCACCGAGATACCCACCAGCCGGCCCAGCGAAGCCGACATGCTCACGTTCATGTAGAACCGGCCCCCGACTCGTCCCCAGCCGTTGTAACCGGGCAAGGTCGGCGGCGAGATCTCCCGCGGCATGAACAGCTCGATGAACGACCAGGTGGCCGGGGTCATCACGTCTGGCAGCGCCTCACCGAGGTTGCCGTTGCTCCACAGGTAGTCCCCGTCGAGGCTGTCGTTCCACTGCTCGGCGGACCCGGCAGCTGCCGTCAGGGCCGTTACCGGCCGTGCCTGCACGACGAACAGCTTCCGCTCGGCCCGCGCCCACTCGACGTCCACCGGCTGGCCGTACAGATCCTCAATCGCCAGGCCGACACGGGCGAGCTCGCTGGCCTCGCCTGCGGTCAGCACAGGAGTGTCGCGCAGCGTGGCGGGCGTGTCCTGATCCCTCGTGCCAGTGTCGGCGGGCACGGTCATCACCGACTTGCTGCCGACCTGGTAGTCGATGATGCCGCCGCCGGCCCGGTCGACCACGACGATGTCCGGCGTCACCTGGCCGCCGACGATGGCCTCGCCAAGACCCCAGCTCGCGTTGAGAACCACCTGGTCCCGGCCGCCGGCCGGATTCACCGTGAACAGGACACCCGCCGCATCAGCCGGCACGAACTGCTGCACCACCACGCCCATATGCGCCTGCCCGGCAACGACCCCATGGCGGGCGCGGTAACCGATCGCCCGCGCTGTCCACAGCGATGCCCAGCACCGCCGGACCGCGTCGAGCACGCTGTCCGCACCGCGGATGTTGAGATACGTATCCTGCTGTCCCGCGGCCGACATGCCGGGAAGATCCTCCGCAGTGGCCGAGGACCGCACCGCCACCACCACGTCGTCACCCAGCGCGGCGTACGCGCTGACGATAGCCGCCGCGGTCGCGGCCGGCATTGCTCGGCCGGCGAACAATGCGCTGATCTGCTCTGACGCGACTTCAAACCGCGCCGGGTCAGTCACATCGACGGCCGACATGGCCGCCATCATCGGTTCACGCAGCCCGCCGCGCTCGACAAAGTCGAGATAGGCGCCGGTCGTCACGTCGAAGCCAGGCGGGACCGGGAAGCCGGCGCGCGCGAGACGCGCCAGCGAAGCGCCTTTGCCGCCTACCGTCTCGAGCACTGCGCCTGGATCGTCTAGGGCCATCACCAGCGGCACCTGCGTGCTCACGAGAACCTCCTAATGGCACCGGAGCCGATCCGCGAACTTGCCCCGGGCTGGGACAGGTTCAATGATCGCCGCTGCCGCAGGTTACTGGTGCCGGAGGGCCGTGCCGGGCTGGATCCGGGTGGCGCGGCGCAGCGGCGCGCGGATGACGAGGAGCGCGAGCACAAGCACACCAGCGAGCGTGATCAGCGGGATGACCGGCAGGAATTGCTGCGGCAGGCGGGCAACCGCCGAGCGGCCGGGCGAGGAGCGCATCCCCCTGGAGGGGGACCAGGGTCCGGTCGTGCCGGTGGATGTGGCGCTCTGAGGGGCGGGATGGACCGCGTCAGGTGCCGGCGACGGCGATGGGGCGCGGGGCGTGCTGGGCGAGGGCGGCCAGGTCGCGGGGGTCGGTAGTGAGGATAACGGGGTCGTGGCAGGCTGCGGCGAACGCGGTGACGATGGCGTCGGTGGCGGTAATGGTGCCAGCGCGGCCGGTGGCAGCGCGCAGGCGGGCGGCCTCGCGGGCGTGGGGCTCGGTGATGTCGCGGACCTGGCAGGTGCGCAGCAGGCGGTTGGCGTGGTAGTCACGGCGGTGGTCGCCGGTGAGCGACTCGGCCAGGACGGCTGCGGGGACCTGGGGTGGCCACAGGCCGCGGCGGCGCAGTTCCATGAGGCGACCGCGCTGGCCGGCCAGCGCGCTGATCCCCCCGGCGTCCAGGATGAGTGTCATGCGCTGGCCGCGGCCGGGCCGCGGCCAGCGGGCAGGACGGCGTCGGCCCATTCCCTCGCGGCCCGGATCTCGTGCTGGGGGACAGGTCCCATCTGGGCATCCAGGTCGGCTAGGTAGGCGTCCAACTCGCGGAGCTTGGCCTGCCGGTCGATCTCGTCGGCGAGGGCCAGCGAGGCGACCCGGGATATGTTCAGGCCTGCGGCCCTGGCCGCGTCGAGAAGCTCGTCGGGCACGGTGATGTTGACCCTCGCCATGCGCATAGTATACACATGAAGCGGACTAGAGGCGAGCGCTGGTCATGCCGGAGCTGGCTGAGCGCCTAAGGGAGCAGTCCCAGCCCGCCGCGCCCCGCCCGCCAGGGCAGCCGCCGCGCCGAAGAACGCAATCTCAGCGGCCTGGCGGCGTTCTTGGCATTCCCGGTCAACGCCGCCAGGCCGTTCTTCGTCCTTGAGGGGTGACAGTGACGGAGAGGACCCTCGCCCCATGGACTCTGAACGGCCCATCGCGGAGATCGAGGAACTGCTCGCCACCAGGGGCGAGCACCTGCGGCGAACCGCGACGCTGCTGGCTGGCGGCCCGGACGATGGCGAGGACCTGCTGCAGGCGGCCCTGGAGCGGATGTTCCGCCGGTGGCGCACGGCGATCACGGACCCCGAGGGATACCTGCGCCGGACCATGTACAACCTGGCCGCCGACGGCTGGCGGCGAAGACAGTCATGGCGGGCCAAGGTCCCGCTGCTCGGCCAGTCGGCGACCGTCCCCGACCCGACGGGCGCCGTAGACGAACGGGACCGCCTCGTCCGGATGCTGCGCGCCCTGCCGCCCCGGCAGCGCACCGCGATCGTGCTCCGGTACTGGGAGGACATGTCGGAGGAGGACGCCGCCCGCGCGATGGGCTGTACCCCCGGCACCGTGAAGGCCGCCGCGTCCCGCGGCCTGGCCCGCCTCCGCGGCCTGTCCCGGGCGGCACCCGGCGACAACGCCACGAGCGAGATCCCGTCAAGGAGCCTGTCATGAGCATCGACTTCGAACGCGAACTGCGCGCCGGGATGGAGCAGGCCCCGATCCGCCCGCGCCCGGGCATGGTCCGGGAGGCCTTCCGCCGCTCCCGCAGGCGCCGGCGCGCCGCCGGCGCCGCGGTGGCTGCCGGCACGGCCATCGCCGCCGGAACCGCCTCCGTGATCCTGGCCGGCTCGTCCGGCCAGGATCACATCGAGACGACCGCCTACGTGGTCAGCCAGATAGACAGTGCGCTCGCCGCCGCCAGCAGCGACATCATGTACGTGCACCAGGGCGGGGTTGACCCGACGGGCGGCAAGGCGAACGCCTTCGACATTCGCTACTGGGGCTACGGAAGCCAGTCGCGGGAGCTGACGATCCTCGGCGGCGTCGAGCAGGATAACTGGGACACGCTCACGCACGTCAAGCGAGGCATCCTGGACACCGAGGTCCTGGTCGGCTACCGGCAGCGGACAGCGGTAAAGAGCACCGCCCTCTTCCCGGCCGCGTCCAGGCCGTCGTCGCCGGGCTGCTCCGGCATCCCCGGCGGCCTCCCGTACGGGCCAGGCACAGGCGTGGTCGAGACCGCCTCCTGGCTGGCGGGCTACATGCACGCCCTGGTGGGCTGCGGAGGCGTCAGGGCGGCCCGGGACCAGCGCTTCGACGGGACCGAGGCGATCGAGATCACCGGTCACTTCGGCGCCGCGACCTGGCGCTTCTGGGTCGATCAGGCCACGTTCTTGCCGATCGCGGATGGCTTCTCCAGCAGCGTCGCCGCAGATGGGTCGTCGTCGGAACGGTACGGGTGGCTGCCGCCAACGAAGGCCAACCTAGCCAACCTGACGGGGCAGGTCCCGCCCGGGTTCACGGTGACCACCCAGCCGCTTCCCCCGCCCGCCCCGCAGCCCAAGGCCGCCGGCCCGCCCGCCCTGCCGACCGTATGGGGGACGGGGCCAGCCGCCGCCATCGCCCGGCGCATGGGGGCCGCGCTGAACGTCACGAGCCACGAGATCCTCGCCGAACGCCAGGCCGTGACCGGCTCTCCCTCGGCCGCACGACTGGATCTCAGCTGGATCTACCCGGGCAATGTGCACACCCAGTCCTACAACGCCGGAAAGCTGTCATCCGACAACAGCACTACGACCACCCTGGTCGGCCACGACAAGATCCGGCAGGTTTCGGTCTCGGTGGACTACCAGCACCGGCAGGTGTTCCGGGAAGACGGCGGGGGGACGGCCGGAGTATCGAATCCCGACCTGCCGACGCCGTCCCAGGTCTGCCTCAAGCCCACCGGGGACCAGGATCCGGTCACCGCTTTCGGGACGAGCTTCAGCCCGCAGTACGGGGCGGGCAACTCCGCGGCGGTCCTCGTCCGGGACCTGCTGGCCTGCCCGCACGTCAGCGTCACCATCTCGTGGCACCAGCGGTTCAACGGGGCCGGCGCGATCAAGGTCAGCTGGCCCTACAGTCCGCACCTCACGGACACGTTCTGGCTGGATGAGTCGACGTACGCGCTGATCGGGGTGACATCGGCCACCAATCCCGGCTACCACCAGCGCGTGGGGAGCATGGTCATTGACGGCAGTTCGCTTCAGCTGCGCTGGCTGCCGCCGACGAAGGCCAACCTGGCGCTGCTCAGCATCTACGTCCCGCCCGGCTTCGCGGGGGCAAGCTGAGGCGGCCGCTAGCGCGCGAGCCAGGCCACGTGCTCCACGCTCTGCACGCGCGCACAGTGCGTCAGGCGGGGGCTTCGACGGGGAGTCCGAGGGCGTGCGCTGAGTCTCGCAGTCTCTTGTCATAGCAGACGAAGGCGCTCAGATCGGTTCGGATCTCGTGAGCGGTCGCGAGGTGGATGGCGTCGAGGCTGCGCAGCGTCTTGTCCCCGATAACCTCAGCCGTCGGTGCGACATCGTCCATGCTCAGCAATGCGATCGCGGAAAGGACCACATTGGCGCGACTGATCCGGTGCGGCGCAGCGCGGGTCACGGCTCGCCACATCTCGATTCGGAGCAGTCGCGACGATACGCGCGGGATTCCAGCGCGCTCCGCCATCCACAGTTCCAGGCGCGCGGTCTCTGGCTCGGCCACGACGAGCTTGAGCGCGGCCGAGGTGTCCAGGTAGATCATCAGTACCGCTCGTCGTCGCGCATCTGCGCCAGAGTCGCGCTGAGGGACACGTCCTCATCCGTCTCGTCGCGTGGCGGAGTAGGCGGGACCGGCCCGGGGTTGACTGCCGGGACTGCCCGGCCCTGCGCAATCAGGCGGTCCAGCAGCGGAACCCCCGTCGTGGGGCCGGCCGGCGTGATCCGGGCAACGGGGCGCCCGTACTCGCTGATCTCGACCGACTCCCCGGCCTTGACGCGCTCGAGCACTCTGGCGGTCTGCCGGTTCAGCTCGCTTACCGTCACGGACTCCATGAAGGCCATGGTACTACTAAGTACTACTTCGTGGACGACCGAGCGCTCTCACGCGGGGGAGGTTCCCCTACTGCTGATCAGCTGGCCAGCCCGCGCCGCAGGACGCTGGCGTTCCTTTTATGATGACTTAATCTAATATAGTGCGATACCGTTACGCCGGAGCTTTGCATCGTGAACGGCTGATCTCGTTGTGAGGTGTATGGCATGGATGTGACGTTCGCTCAGTCCGCGTTCCCGCCCCTGGCCCTCGGGTTCTTCGGGCTGGGCACCGGCTACCTCATCTACGGGCCGCAGGAACTGGCGGGCTGGCCCAAGCGGGACGAGGGATCCGATCGCGCCACGGGCGTGTGGGGCATCTGGATGCCCGGACTCTGCCAGCTGGTTACCGGCCTGATCTTGTTCGTCGGCCTGACCTGGCTGCAGGTGTTCACCAAGTCGCCGCCGCTGTACATGGCCGCGCTGGCGTTCTCCGCCTACGGCATCCACTGGTTCGCGATCGGCTGGAACCGCTACCGCGGCAACGACGCGCGGACGAACGCGGGCATGTCCGTCGCGTTCATGGTGATCTCAGCGATGGGAGCCACCGTGTTCTTCAAGGTGTCGGACTGGCCGGTCGGTGCGCTGTTCGTGGGCCTGTTCGCCATCTACTTCGCTGACTTCTTCGTCGCGATCGGCGTTCGCCTGGCCGAGCGGGCGCTCGGCCTGTTCCATCTCATCACCGGCGCGTGGCTGATGTACCTGGCCTATGCGGTCGCGGTCGACTTCGCCATCGGGTACCACTGGAAGGTCTAGGAGCCGGCGGCAGGTCACCGCGCAGGCCAGCAGGATCCGGCCGGCGGTACAGCGGCCCATGCCCGGGACACGATGAGTGTCACGGCGACCCCGAGTGCGTAAGTGGCCCCGCCGAGAAGGGCGGCGCCGAGGCCGAGGCCCTGATCGGGATACCTCACCACGCCCGGCATCTTTAGCGCATCGCAGGCCGCCTGTTTGCCTCACGTGCTCCTCGGGTAATCCCCAGCCGTGTGCTGCGGCTGTAAATTCCGCTGAGAGCATCCTGTGAGAGCCGGGAGCGCACCGCCGAGCCCTTTAACCAGACAGGGGAGTTAGATTGCGCTGGCCAGCCAGATTCACGCTGGTTATGGCGGGAATCGCATGTCTATGCACCCTCCCTGCCTGCGGCGGCAGCCAGGCGCCGGCCGTGAGACTGCAGCCGGTGGGTTCCTCGCAGCCGCACCCATTTACGCCAGCCGCGGCAAGAGACCACAGCAATGTCGATTCGATTGCCGATGGGAGCGGGGCTGTCCAGGGAAGCAGCCCAGGTCTTTATGGCGGCTCGGCCTCCGGCATCCCCCCCTGTGACCGGCATAAGCTGATCGCTGACCTCATGACGAACACGGCGGCCGCCGCGGCATGGGCGGGCGTGGAGGGCGTCACGGTCAGCGATGTCCCCGCCTATATAAGTAGCCTTACCCCAGCCTTCCTTCGTTCCGATACGCTGGTGGAGGATTACTCCTACATGGACGGGCGCGCGGTCGGGGCGCTATCCGTGCTGCAGGCGGGCACTGCCGTCCTGGTAGACGAGTTTGGCGCCCCGGTAGTCAAGTGCAGCTGCGGGAATCCGCTCAGGGGAGTCGCCAGCCGTCCGGCATCACTGACAGTCGAGGGGCCTGCCTGGCAGCAGTTCCACCTGGCGAGGATATGGATCATCCAGCCAGCCGCCGTGCGGATCGAGAATTTCGTCATGGTTAACATATCCCAGACAAATGTAGTTCAAAACAATGTGGTCAATAACATTAATAATTACTACATAACTGTGCTTTCCGGTCCCGCGTACCAGGTCGGGCAACTGCCTCCTGGATTCGATCCCGGTGCAGTTAAGCAGATCGCTCCAGTTACCTCGACCACCCCCACGACCTCCTCGGCCCCGACCAGCTCCGCGGCCCCGACCAGTTCCGCGGCGCCGACCAGCTCCGCGGCGCCGACTAGTTCCGCGGCCCCGACTAGCTCCGCGGCCCCGAGCACCTCTGCGGCCCCCACCACCTCCACGACAGCCCCGTCTCCTCCGGCTCCGTCCGGTTCCCCGTAACCCAGTCCGGGCAGCGCTGAATTCAGCAGTCCGTCCGCCAGTGGCCGCGCTGCGGGCCGCTCCCGGGGCGCTGAACCGCGTCCTGCACCTCGATGCCATCAGGACCCAGAGTCGTTTCCAGCGTGACCGGCATAGGCCCGCGCCGGGCGGTCACCTCCCTCACCCGTGCCGGGTGACGCGGCTGATCCGCTCGGCGGCGAAAGCTGGTACCCGCTACGGCTGGTGGCCAGTAGCGGCCCGCTGGCGGGCTCGCTGGCGTGAACGGACCGGCGGACAGGGATTGGAGTTCAATGGAACTGATGGAGCTGAAGGAGAAGACCACGCTGTCTCGGGAGCAGGCGGCCGCACGCCTGCACGCGGTTGCTGACGAGCTTGCGTCAGGCAATGATGTCGTGATCGAGCGGGAGGACATCCGGTTCGTCGCTCATGTCCCCGATCGGGTTCATCTGAAGGTGGAATTCGAGATTGAGGACGACGGCACCGAACTCGAGATCGAGCTGACCTGGTAGCTGCCAAATCGGGGGCGCTGGCCGAGGCGGGCCTGCCGCCCAGCGCCCCCAGCGCTGGACCGCGCCCGCCGATGCGAGCGATCACCGTGCGCTGACGTTCCGCGACAGGAGGCCATCGCCACGGGCGACCAGTCGGATGGAACGCCACCGGTGACATTTCCGGCATATGTCCGAAAGCTGTCTAGCCTGGCATATCCACGGGTCAGCGTTCCTCTCGGCACGGTCTGTAAAGCCGCGCCCAGCGGCGCTAGCAGGCGATATCACGTATTAATTCAGGAATATCGGCTTACCTTTCGGGCGCCGGCGATTCAGTCCGTCGCGGCGCGTATCCTGGGACGATCCGCGGCCGGGGGGAGCCAGGGACTGGCCGTCGGCGAGCGGGATAGTTCGCCTGCTGCCGGGTGGCCTGGCAGCCGGACCGGCGCTGGCCCGGCTGGGCTGCCCGATCGGCCGGGTGCGCGGCGGGCGCGGCGCGGTCGCGCCGAAGCCGGGGGAGGCCAGATGGCGATCAGCTGGGGTGACATGAGCGCGGGGGGCGTCGGCGCGGGCGAGGCGGCCGCGGGATGGCTGGCGGCGCAGGCCGGAGCCGAGGCAGGCCGGGGTGCCCGGGGCTCGCTGGTCGTGGTCCGCGCTGGCAGCGGCGACCCGGGCGGTCTGGTAGGCCGGGAGCGCGAGATCGCGGAGGTCGCGAGCCTCGCGACGGCCCGTCGGCTGGTGACGCTGTGCGGGGCGGCCGGAATCGGGAAGACCAGCCTGCTGCGGGGCGTGACAGCGGCCATGGAGGCGGATTTCCCGGACGGGGCGGTCCTGGTGCCCCTCGGCGACCTGCGCCAGCCGGAGCTGGTCGCGACCAGGGTGGCCGAATACCTGGGAATCTGCGAGGAGCCGAACACCCCGGTGACCGGCACGCTCGCCGCGGCGCTGCCCGGCCGGCGGGTGCTGCTGGCCCTGGACGGCGTGGATCACGTGGCCGGGGCCTGCGCGCAGCTGTGCGGACGACTACTGGCCGCCGCGCCGGAGCTGGTGATCATTGTGTCCGGCCGGGAGCAGCTCGGGGCGGACGGCGAGGCCGCCTGGCCGGTGCCGCCGCTGGGCCTGCCCGGCCCCGGTACGCCCGGCCCCCACGACGCGCTGCGGTCTGACGCGGTGCGGCTGCTGGCGGTCCGCGCGGCCTCGGCCGGGGCAGGAACCGGCGCTCCGGGGTTTGACCTTGACGAGGGTAGTTGCGAGGCGGTCGCCGGGATCTGCCGCGCGCTCGGCGGTGTGCCGCTCGCCCTGGAACTGGCCGCGGCTCGGCTGCCAGCAGTCGGGGCGGCAGCCGCCCGCGACGCGATCACCGCCCGGCTCGGCGGGCCAGCGGCGGACGGCCCCGGGGAAGCGCTGGACGCGGTGCTGGCCTGGACCCATGACCTGCTGGACCCCGGCGCCCAGGTGTTGCTGCGGCGGCTGTCGGTGCTGTCGGGCTGGTCGCTGGAGATGGCCGAGCAGGTGGGTGCCGGGGACGGCCTGCCCGCCCGCCGTGTGGCCGGGCTGCTGGACGAGCTGGCCAGGGCCGCGCTGATCGCCCCCGAGCCGAAGCAGGCCGGGCCGGGCCGGTTCCGCATGCCCCGCGCCGTCGCCCAGCTGGCGGCGGCCCGGCTGGCCGAAGCCGGGGAGGCGGATGTGGCGCGGCGCCGGCTGCGGGATTACGTCGCGCGGCTGGCCTACTACGCGGCTGCCGTTGGCACCGCCCTGGTTCCGGCGCTGTGGCCGGTCCCGCCGCAGGTGAGCCAGGGCTTCGTGGCCGACGCCGAGAACTTCCGCGCCGTACTGGCCTGGTGCCTGGAGCACGGCGACGCCGAGACCGGGCTGCGGATCTGTACCGCCCTGCGGCTGTGCTGGCAGGTCCGGGGGGTCCGCGCCGAGCGGACCTGGTGGCTGGACGCGCTCGGCGCCGCCGCCGGCCCCGAGGGCGTCCAGCCTGCCGTGCCGGGCCCGGCTCTGGCCGTGCGGGCCCAGCTGGCTCTTGACAGCATGGACCTGCGGCTCGCCGGATCCTGCGCGGCCGCCGGGCTGGACTTGTGCCGCGCCTCCGGCGACCCGCGGTTCAGCGCCGCGGCGCTGGACCTGCTGGCCCGGGTGGCCGCGCGGTCCGGCCGGGCACAGGAGGCACTGGAGTACTCGGGCGAGGCGCTGAGCCTGACGCTGGCCCCAGATGACCGGTGGACCAGGGGCTTCGCCCACGGCAGCCGCGCCATCGCCCTTGCCGCGCTCGGCCGACTCGCGGACGCTGCCGAGGTATCGCGCGACGGGCTGGCCCTCATGCAGGAGCTCGACAACCAGTGGGGGGTGACCCTGTTCCGGCTCGGCCTGGGCAGCCTGGCCCGGACCTCCGGCGACCTCGATGCCGCCCGTGAGCACTACCTGGCCGCCATGCCGTTCGTCCACGCATCCATGGACACCCCGGAGGTCGCCCGATGGACAGCCCGCCTGGGCCGCGTGGAGCTGCGCCTGGGCGACCTTTCCGCCGCCCGGCGGCGGCTCACTGAGAGTCTCCGGCTCAGCGCCGGCTGCGGAAGCCGCGCAGGGATCGCCCGCGCCCTTCGCGGCTTCGCCGAGCTCGCCCTCGCCGAAGGCCAGCCAGGGCGAGCGGTAACCCTGGCCGCTGCGGTCACGGCACTATGCGAGACCGCGCACCTGCCGCCCCTGCCGCCAGCACGGATCCAGCGATACCGTGACGCGGCGGCCAGCCTGGGAGATGAGCAGGCCACGGGGCTGTGGGCCGCCGGGCTGCAGCTGACCGCCCATGCTGCTACCGCGCTCGCCCTGCAGTCGCCCGACCCGGAGCCGCAGGACCTCCTGCCACCCGCAGTCCACCCGCCGTCGATGACGAGGGCCCGGGCGGCCAGGTAGCTGGAGGCGTCGGCGGCGGGGAAGAGCAGCGGGCCGTTAAGCACGTCTCCGCCGGCCAGACCGCGATCCGTTACCCGCATTCCTTCGCGACCGACCTTTACCGGGAACGCTGTGCCGCAGGCGAAGCTGGCGAAGTCAGGAGGAGTCGCTGAATGGGCACCCGACGAGGTGCCGGGCAGGCCGTGCGCGATGCAGAGATAGCGAAAGACAGGGAATGCCAGGAGACCGTGGCCCGGCGTATTCTCTCGTGCGTGAACCCGATCGGAGGTCGCGAGCCCGGCGCAAGCTGACCCGATCTAAGGCAGTTCGATCATGGAGGTATCTCGTGCGCATCAAGATCCGGCCACTTCTGACGCTGCCGTCCCTGTTACTCGTCCTGGCGACAATGCTTGTCCTGGCACCAGTGTCGGCGCCGGCGGTGGCTGCCACATCCAGGTCGACGGCAGCGGCCACCCCGGACTTCACGGTGACAGTCAGTCCGCTCTCCCAGACCAGGAAGCGCGGCACCGGCGCACCCTACTTCGTGACTATCAACTGCCTGAACGGCTTCGACGGGCCCGTCTCCCTCAGTCTCAGCGGTGACATTCCCCCGAACGGCGTGGTCAGCATCTCCAACCCGACCGGCTGCGGCGACCTGAACGACGGCGAGGTCGCCATCGAGATCCAGAAGCACACGGTCACGACCGGAACCTTTGACATGACCATTCACGCGACCAGTGGCACATTGGAGCACGACGTAGCGATCAGCCTGACGATCGTCTGAGCGCCCACGGCGTGCGCTCATGCCGAACATGAGCGCACGCCCGGTGCTGGCCGCAGGGGTCCTCCTCAGGGTCAGGCGCCCGCCCGTGCCGCCAGACGGCTGGGCAGATCCTTGCGGGAGCGGATTCCGACCTTGTCGAAAACGTGCCCCAGGTGAAACTCGACGGCCTTGACGCTGACGAACAGCTCAGCCGCCACCTCCCGGATTGACCGCCCGGTGCAGACCAGCCGTGCCACGGCCGCTGGCCGGCCGCCGCGCCCGGACACTCCTACTTCCGTGGCATCAGGGTAGGATGTTTGTATGAGTGAGAAGCGGCGGCTGTCGGCGTCGGTGGACGCGGATCTGGTTGCGGTGGGCCAGGACGCGGTGGCGCAGGGACAGGCGGAGAGCATGAGCGCGTGGGTGAATGACGCGCTGCGGCTGAAGGCGGCGCATGACCAGAGGATGCGGGCGCTGGATGAGTTCGTGGCCGCGTATGAGGCGGAGCACGGGGAGATCACCGCGGAGGAGATGCGGGAGGCGGCCCGCCGCGCCCGCGGCCGGGCGGTCGTTGTGCGCGCTGAGCCGGGACCGGACCGCCCGGCGGCGGGCCGCGGGGCGGCCTGATGCTGGTGCTGGACGCGGGGGCGTTCGTGGCAGCGGAGCGGGGCGATCGCGAGGTAGCGGCGCTGGTCAAGCGGGAGCGGCTGGCCGGCCGGGCGCCGGTGACCAGCGGGGGAGTGGTGGCCCAGGTGTGGCGCGGCGGATCGGGCCGGCAGGTTCCGGTGGCCCGGCTGCTGGCCGGGACGGACGTCACGCCGGTGGATGAGGCCCTGGGCCGGCGGGCCGGGCTGCTGCTGGCTCGCAGCGGGACCTCCGACGCGGTGGACGCCACGGTGGTATGCCTGGCCGCCGACGGCGACGACATCCTGACCTCTGACCCCGGTGACCTGCGCGCCCTCGCCGTAGCCGCGGCGATCCACGTCGATCTCATCCCCGTCTAGGAGCAGGTACGCGCGGGGCGGAACGCCGGAGTGCGCCCGATCATAAGCTGCTTGCCGCCTGCCCCCGGGGCTCGAAAGGCGACTGCTGCTCTTCCACCCGGTGACATCTCGCCAGGTGCCCCAGGGCCGACACGGCCGTGACAGCCGGCGCCTCGGCGGTACAGCGCTCGTTCGCGAGCGGGCAGCGGGGGTGCAGGCTGCAGCCCGGAGGCGGTGCGACGTTACTGGCCGGCTCACCGGTGAGCCGCACGCCGGAACGCTGGCGCTGCCGCACGGGATCCGGCACCGGCGCCGCGGCCAGCAGTGACTGCGTGTAGGGGTGACGCGGATCAGTGAACAGTTCGTCGCGAGTACCGACCTCCACGATCTCGCCCAGGTACATCACCGCCACCCGGTCGCAGAGGAACTCGGCCACTGACAGGTCGTGGGTGATGAACAGGCAGGAGAAGCCCATCGACCGCTGCAGGTCGGCAAGGAGGTTGAGGATGCCAGCCCGGACGGAGACGTCCAGCGCCGAGACTGGCTCGTCCGCTATCAGCAGCTGCGGTTCGAGCACCAGCGCCCGGGCGAGACCCACCCGCTGACGCTGGCCGCCGGACAGCTCATGCGGAAGTCGCTGAAGGACAGCGGGCGGCAGCCCGACGCGCTCTATTGCCTGCGCCGCCTTCGCGCGCGTTTGCTCGCCTGAGTCGCGGGTGTGGGCCCGGAGCGGCTCCGCCACGATCTGCGCCACCGACATTCGCGGGTCTAGTGAGGAGTAGGGATCCTGAAAGACCATCTGGATGCGCGCTCGAAGCTGACGGAGACCGCGGCGGGGTGCTCGCGTGATGTCCTGGCCGTCGAACCGCACCGTGCCAGCGCTCGGATTCAGCAGGCGGACAACGCACTTGCCCACCGTGGTCTTGCCGGAACCGGTTTCGCCAACCAGCCCGAGGATCTCTCCCTTTCCGACGGTGAAACTTACGCCGCGCACCGCCTGAACCCGGCCGCCGCCAGTTCCGCGGCGCGACCGGAACTCCATGACGAGGCTGTCGACCTCGAGCAGCGCGTCGTTCATGCCGGGACCGCTGCCGCGGGCTCCGGATGGAAGCAGGCCACCGCGTGATCCTCGCCCGGGCCGCAGGGCGCGAGCAGCGGTGGCTGCGTGCGGCACAGATCGGTGGCGCTCGGGCACCTCGGCGCGAACGCGCAGCTCTCGAGCGGCGCGCGAAGCACCGGGACGATGCCAGGGATCTCGGCCAGGCGTGGCGGGCCCGGCTCCTGCCGGGCAACGGCCGAGTGCGGCAGCGCGCCCAGCAGGCCCGTGGCGTACGGATGCCTCGGCGCCCGGAACAGCTCGTACACGTCGGCTTCCTCCACCTTGGCACCCGCGTACATCACGACGATCCGGTCGGCGATGTCGGCGACCACGCCCAGGTCGTGCGTGATGAGCAGGATGGCCATGCCCGTGCTGGTGCGCAGGTCACGCACGATGTCGAGGATCTGCGCCTGGGTGGTCACATCCAGGGCGGTGGTCGGCTCGTCCAGGATGAGCAGTTTCGGCTCGCCGGCCAGCGCCATCGCGATCATGACCCGCTGGCGCATGCCTCCGGAGAGCTCGTGCGGGAAGGACCTGAGCCGCTGTTCCGCGGCGCCGATCCCGACCGTGCGCAGCAATTCCAGGGCACGCGCCCGGGCCCGGTCTCCCCGCAGGCCCTGGTGCAGTCTCAGCACCTCAGCTATCTGGTTCCCGACGCTGAAGGCCGGGTTCAGGGAGGTCATGGGCTCCTGGAAGACCATGGCGATCTCCCCGCCCCGGATGGTGCGCAGCTGTTCCGGGCTGAGCCCCAGCACGTCCTGTCCGTCGAGCCGGATCGAGCCGGATACCTGCGCGCTGCCGGGAAGCAGTCGCAGCAGCGAGAGCGCCGTGACCGACTTGCCGCAGCCCGACTCGCCGACCAGCGCGACGACCTCGCCACGCCTGACCGAGAGGCTGACTCCGCGAACGGCCAGCACCGGACCCGTCCGGTCGAAGAGCCGGACCTGGAGATTCTCGACTTCCAGCAGGTCCTGCACGTCAGGTCAGATTCGGGTCGAAGAGGTCCCGGAGCCCGTCGCCCAGGAGGTTGAAGCACAGCGTCGTGATAAAGATCGCCACGCCGGGCAGGACCGCCAGCCACGGGTCGTCGAACAGGTGGTTCTGAGCGGCCGTCAGCATGCTCCCCCAGGAGGCGGTGGGCGGCTGCTCGCCAAGGCCGAGATAGGCGAGCAGGGCCGAGCCAAGGATCGCTCCCGGAACCGTCAGCGTGGCCTGCACCAGAATCGGCCCGGCCATGTTCGGCAGGAGATGACGGAAGAGAATGACCCGGTCTCGGACGCCGGTGACAATCGCCGCCTGGACGTAGTCCTGCTCCCGGAGGGCCATCGCCTCGGCCCTGGCTATGCGGACGAATCCCGGCAGCGACGCGATCCCCAGTGCGACGACGACGTTTCGCAGGGAAGGACCGAAGATAGCGGCGAAACCGATAGCAAGGAGCAGGAAGGGGAACGCCAGCACCACGTCAGTGACCCTCATCACGAGCATGTCCGCGGCGCCGCGGTAATACCCCGAAACCAGCCCGATCGGCACCCCGACGGCCAGCGCGAGCCCGGTCGCGAGCACGCCTACCTCGAGAGTGGGCTGGGCGCCGTAAATCAGCCGCGAGAGCACGTCCCGTCCGAGTTCGTCGGTGCCCAGCAGGTGTCCGGGGGAGAACGGTGGCGCGAGAATCCGCTGGAAGCTGGTTGCCACCGGAGAGTAGGGCGACAGCAGCGGGGCGAAGATCGCCGCGATCGTTACCACGGCCACCCCCGCCAGGCCGATCACCGCCGGAGGGCGCTGGAGGAGTCGCCGCCACCAGCGCCGGCCGGAGCGCTCCGCCGCGCCGGGCATGGCCGCGGGGTCGGGCGTGATGGCCAGGCTCATGGCGTGCCTCCCTCCACCCGAACTCTGGGGCTCAGGAATGCGTACACGAAGTCCATGGCGAAGTTGATGGCGATGACCGCGGCGGCGGTGATCAGCGCCACCGCCTGGACCGTCGGATAGTCGCGCTGGAAGACGGCGCTGATCGTCAGGTTCCCGATGCCGGACAGGCCGAACACGGTCTCGGTAACGGCGACCCCGGAGAGCAGGACCCCGATCTGCAGTCCGATGACCGTAGCCACGGTGACGAGGCTGTTACGCAGGGCGTGCTTGAGCACCACTGATGGCTCTGGAAGTCCCTTGGCCCGCGCCGTGCGCACATAGTCAGCCCGGAGTGCCTCGAGCATCCCGGACCGCATCTGGCGCATCAGGACGGCAGCTACGCCAGTGCCCAGCACGAAGGCTGGCATGAGCATATGGCTGAGGTTTGACCCGGGTGAGGAAAGAAATGAGACGTAGCCCGAGGCGGGCAGCACGTGGAGATTCACGGCGAAGACGAGAATGAGAATGAGACCGAACCAGAAGCTGGGAATGGACAGGCCGAAAAGCGCGGCGGCGTTGCTCGCATAGTCGGCTGCCCGTCCCCTTCGGACGGCTGCTACGATGCCGGCCGGAATCCCGATGAGGATGCCGATCAGCATAGCCAGGACGGTCAGCTCAATGGTTATCGGAAGAGCGCTCGCCAGTTCGGATGTGATCGACAGGCCGGTAACCGGCGATGAGCCAAGATGACCGGTCAGGACCTGGCGCAGCCAGTCCGCGTACTGTACTGGCAGCGCCTGGTCCAGCCCGTACTGCCGGTTGATGGCGGTGATTGCGGCGGGGGAGAGGTCAGCGTTTCCGGTGAGCGCGGTGGCGGGATTCCCGGGGACGGCCCGGATGCCGAGAAAGACCAGCAGCGACGCGATGACGAGCGTGAGGATGGACTGGCCCAGTCGGCGCACCACGTAGGCCCTCATCTGAGGATCATCGTCCGCCTGCGACGCCAGTGCCGGCCATGCTGGCCGCTAGCCCATCGCAGCCGAGGCGAAGTGCAGCAGGCCATCGGGAGTGAAGGACACGCCAGTGACATTCTTCTGGTAGGCGACCTGGTTGGTGGTGTGGAACAGGTAGATGATCCCGCCCCACTGGACCATGGCCTGCTGGGCCTGCGAATACAGCGTCTTACGCTGCGCCACGTCGGTCGTCCGGTCGGCCTCGGCCAGGGGCGTCAGGACCGAGGACGGTGCCTGACCGGTGTAGTCATCCGGGTTTCCCTGCGTGTAGAAGGCGGTCGTGTCCTGATCGGGATCGACTCGCCCGGACCAGCCGATGTCGAAGAGCTGGTAACTGCCGGCCGCGGCGCTGGTGAGCGCGGTGGTGAACTCGGTCGGCTGGACGGTGATGTTGAAGCCGGCCGCCTTGGCCTCAGACGCGATGATCTCGCCCTGCTCGACATTGAGTGAGCCGGTCGGAACCATCAGGGCCAGCTTGATCGGCGTCGGCACGCCGGAGGCCGCCACGAGCCGCTTGGCCTTCGCGATGTCGGGTCCCGAGCAGGCCAGCTGGCTGTAGAAGGGGCTGAGCGGGCTGATCGGCCCGCAGCCGGGCTGGTTGATGCCATTGAAGGCGACCCGGTTGATGGTGGCTGGGTTGAGGCTGAGCGCGAGGGCCTGCCGCAGCGTGGGGTGCGTCGCGAGCGGGTTGTTTGCCGGGGTCGCTGGCTTGGTGTACCCGGCTCCGTTGGAGACGTTGATGTCGATTCCCGCGTAGCCCGGCGAGACGAGGTTCTGTGCCACGTACGAGGTGTTCTTGGTCAGGAGCTGGTAGTCGTTCGGCGCGAGGCAGCCGGGTGCGGCCAGGTTGATCGATCCCGACAGCAGGTCCGCGTAACAGGTCGACGGGTCATCGATGACCGTGAAGACCAGCTTGCTGATCTTGGGCTTGCCTCCGTAGAAATTCCTGGAAGCCACGAGATTGACCTGGTTGAGCGAAGGGCGCGACTGGAAGGCGTACGGACCGACGCAGACCGGGTCATGCGAGAAATTAGCGCCCTCGCGGGCGAGGGCGGCTGGCGACATCACGATTCCCGACCGGTCGGCCAGGATCGTGGTCAGCGGCGAGTAGGGCTGCGAGAGATGAAGCTGGACGGTTGAGTCGTTGACGACGGTAACGCTCTTGACCGCCTTCAGTTCCACGGCACGTGCCGAGGTCGAAAGGGTCAGGTCCCGGTCCAGCGAGGTCTTTACGGCCTGGGCGTTCAATGCGGTGCCGTCGTTGAACTTGACGCCAGGGCGGACGTGAATGGTGTACAGCAGGCCACCGTCAGAGATCGTCGGCATGGCGGCGGCGAGCCTCGGTGTCACTTGCTCCTGCGCGTTGATGCCGTACAGGCCCAGGCACATGTTGGCGAAGATGATGCGCCCGACAAAGGTGGTGTCCGTGGTGGGGTCGAGGGCGTCAGCGGCGTTCGGCAGCGCGACGGTGAGCGTTCCGCCCGTCTTGGACGCTGCCGCGGAATTCGGTGCGGGCGACGATGAGCACGCTCCCACCAAAAGCGACAGCCCCGCCACCACCGCAGCCGACGCGATGAGCTTCCTCGAAGTGATCTTCCGCCTGCTACGCGCCCTGGGAGCCCACATTCCGGCCTCCTTCTGCCTTTACCGGCCAAGCCCCCTGTGACGTGCCAAACGGTACGCCAGCGTTCCTGGAGGGTCAACGGTTGCGCAAGGGTCATCAGGAGACATCGGTCACCTGCCCGGGCGGCCAGCGTTCCCAGCGCAGTGCGTGGTAGCACTCATTTCCGCTGGTCATCAGGCCATTCATTGCGGCAAGATGGCGGCTTCGACGCCGCCGAGACTGTAATCGCCGCCGTCGTGCTGCTGGCCAGCCAGGCCGACCGGGCGACCCCGCCGCGATGCGCACGGCGCTTCTGGCCGCCCGCCGGCCGGGCAATGACTTGCTCAACGCCTCCGCGAATGCCATCCCGACTCTCGGTCCAGCCCCGCCGGGGCGCCGGATCCCTCGCGCCATATCAGCACGCCATGTCCACGGCGAGGCCGCCTGGCCCCTGTCGCGCCGGGCCGCGCACGGCAGGAGGACAATGGCGGGGAGCGGGGCGGCAGCCAGCCTGCGCCGTTACCGGGAGAGGCTCATGACGACACACACGGCCGCCACGCTCGCCGGGAAGGTGGCCGGCACCGAGATCGCTGACGGCATCCTCGCGTGGCGGGGCGTCCCGTACGCAGCGCCCCCAGTCGGGCCGCTGCGGCTGCGTCTGCCGCAGCCCGCGCGGCCGTGGTCCGGCACCCGGGAGGCGGCCGGCTACGGGGCGCCCGCCCTGCAAGCCGAGCAGGTCCCGGTCGGCGCGCTGGCCGGCATCGCGGTCCCGGGCCCGGAACTGCCGCCGCCGTCGGAGGACTGCCTGTACCTCAATGTGACCGCGCCGGCCGGGGCGCAGGACCGCCCGGTGCTGGTGTGGCTGCACGGCGGCGGCTACCAGACGGGCAGCGGCCCGCACATGGCCGGGGACGGAAGCTCGTTCGCCCGCAGCCACGGCCTGGTCGTGGTGACCGTCAACTACCGGCTCGGCGCGCTGGGCTTCCTGGCCGTCGACGGCGAGGAACAAACCGGGGCGCTCGGGCTGCACGATCAGATCGCCGCGCTGCGCTGGGTCCGGGACAACATCGCCGCGTTCGGCGGCGACCCCGGCCAGGTCACCGTCTACGGCGTCTCCGCCGGGGCCAAGTCGGTCGCGAACCTGCTCGCCTCGCCGCTGACCAGGGGCCTGATCCGGCGGGCGGCCTCCAGCAGCGGCGGCGCGGACCACGTCGCCACTCCCGGCCAGGCGGCCGCGGTCGCCCGGCGGTTCTTCCGCGAGCTAGGCACTGGCCCGGCGAGGATCCGGGAGGTGAGCGCGGCGGAGATCCTGGCCGCGCAGGCCGCGATCGGCAACGGGCTGCGATCCGCCTGGGTCTGGCGCCCGGCGATCGACGGCCTGGCCCTCACCGCCCGCCCGCTGGACGCCATCGCCGCGGGAGCGGCGGCCGGGATCCCGCTGCTGGCCCAGCACTGCGTCAATGAGGCCGAGCTCTATCAGCTGGCCGCGCCCGACGCCGCCGACCAGGCCGGGCCGGTCCTGGAGAGCTACTTCGGCGCCGCGGGCCGCGACGAGATCCTCGCCGCCTACCGGGCCGCCCGCCCGGAGCTCGCCGGTGACGCCACGGGCCTGGGCGTTGAGATCATGACCGATGAACGCTATGCCGTACCCACCACCCGGCTCGCCGACGCACAGTCGCCCCACGCCCCGGTCTGGCGGTCGCGCTACGACGGGCCGCTGACCGGCCTGCCTGCCACCATCGCGCCCGCCGGGGCCGTGCCCGCCTTCCACGGCTCGGACGGCGGCGCCATCTGGACCGGCGGCCGGGGCCTGGCCGGCCAGCTTCACGATGCCTGGGCCGCCTTCACCGCCACGGGCGTGCCAGCCGCCGCCGGCCTGCCGCACTGGCCCGCCTACACCCCCGCCGAGCGCGCCACCATGATCTTCGACGCCTCAGGCCCGTACCCAGCCGACGATCCCGGGGCCGCCCAGCGGGCCGCGTGGGACGGCCGGGACTGGCAGTCCGGGACCTGGTGGCACGTCGACGGCATAGGCCGCGGATAGGCCCCCGAGGCCCCGGGGTTTCCGCCCGCCGCCGGGCTAGGCCGTGTTCTGGAAGGCTCGTCAGGACCCGTCCCGGCATCACCACCGCACCAGAGCCCTCTCCTGTAACAGGCCCCAGCCCCGCGCCCGCCCGGCCCGGGCGCCCTGGCCAGCCCTGCAGGGCGTCAAGGCAGCGCCGCAGCCCCTTCCGGACCATGATCGTGACCGATTACCCGTGCCGCAGACGGGCAATCGGTCACGATCATGCAGGCAGCCAGCGCCGCGCCGGGCCGCGCCGGCAGGGGAGCCCGCCCCGGGACGGCAGATCAGGCCCGGCCGCACCGCAGGCAGCTTCCGGAACAGGCCCGGGGCGTGCCTCATAAGTCGCGGCGGAGCCACTCGCTGATCGCGGCGATGCACACGCCGGCGCTCCGGGACACACCCGGCTATCTCGCACCTTTTGAAACAGGCCCTAGTGCCGTAGCAGGTCACGTTTGCCCCGGCTGGGCTGGCGCTGTGCCGGCTGAGCTGCTGATCCTCCAGACTGGGCCGGTGACCGAACGGCTGCGGGTGCGTGAGATCGATGATGACGAGGGCCGGCGGCTGGTGCGGATCGTGCGCCGGGGCAGCGGGTCGGTGGTGACCTGGCGGCGGGCGCAGATGGTGCTGCTCTCCGCCCAGGGCATGGACGTGGCCGCGATCGCGAAGGTGGCGTTCACCAGCGAGGACCGGGTCCGCGACGTGATCCGCAACTTCAACGCCGACGGGTTCAGCTCGCTGTACCCGAGGTACAAGGGCGGCCGGCCGCCGAAGTTCACCCTGGCCGCAGCGGCGGGAGATCAAGAAGATCGCCAAGTCCAAGCCGGCCGAGCATGGCCTGCCGTTCTCGGCCTGGAGCCTGTCGAAGCTGGCGGAGTTCCTGGTCGCCGAGGGGGTGGTCGACGACATCAGCCACGAGGGCCTGCGCATCGCTGCTCCGCGAGGAAGGCGTCACCTTTCAACGGCTGAAGACCTGGAAGGCCTCGACGGACCCGGACTACGCGGTGAAGAAGGCCCGGGTCGAGCACCTGTACGCGATCGCCGACCGCGAGGTCGTCCCGGAGCGCCGGCGAGCCGGAGGTCATCTTCTGCGTGGACGAGTTCGGGCCGCTGAACCTGCAGCCCCGGCCCGGCCGGCAGTGGGCCGCGGTCAGCGGCAAGAACAAGCGAGCCCGGCCGGGCGCCGCGGCCGCCGGATGCGCGCCACCTACACCCGCACCGCAGGGGTGCGGCACCTGTTCGCCGCCTATGAGCTGGGCGAGGACAAGCTGTTCGGGCACGTCAAGCCGCGCAAGACCCGGGCCCGGTTCCTGGAGTTCTGCCGCTACCTGCGCTCCCTCTACCCGCCCGTCCACCCGGATCGCGATCGTCTGCGACAACTTCAGCCCGCACCTGACCACCGCCAAGGACGGCCGCGTCGGCGCCTGGGCCGCCGCGAACAACGTCGAGATCGCCTACACGCCGACGAACTCCTCCTGGTTAAACCGCATCGAGGCCCAGTTCACGGCCCTGCGGTACTTCGCGCTCGACGGCACCGACCACGCCAGCCACAAAGAGCAGGCCAGCATGATCCGCCGGTACATCATCTGGCGCAACAACCACGCCTACGACGAACGGCTCCGCCAGGTCATCAACCGGGCAAACGTTGCCTGATGCGGCACTAGCCGCCGCCCCCGAAAGAGAAACTCGCCAGGCAGTAGGTCTTCCCGGCCGGGTCATCCAGGAAAGTGGTCAGTCCTGGCAGGCAATCCCCGTCCGAGCCGTCCTGTACTGACTCGACCTTCTGCACGAACAGTGCCGGCCCTGGGTCTGACCCGCAGGCCACTTTCTTGATATCCCAGCCGGTCAGCACGTTCGGGTTGGTCACGACGCAGTCGCCGACCGCGATGGAGCTGCCGCTGGCCACCGCGTGCCCGATAATCGCCGCGACTATGGCCACCGTCGCGACTGATCCGCCTATGACGAGCTTCCGGGTCTGGGCTGCGGCCGCCGGGCGAGTTGACGGGCCCACGTCGGCTACTTTCGCTCTCGCCGGGCCAGGGACCTGGGCGGCCGGTGCCTGCTGCTGAGGAAATCCGGCAGCTTTCCAGCTCTCGTAGTCCTGCTGCCACGGGTCCGCTGACTGCTGACGTGCCATTAGTATCCCCCCTGGGTTAGTTGTCAGATAATGACGGGCGTGTTCACCAGATGAGCAGGAACAGCAGACGGCGTGCCTGCCAGGTCCAGATGCGGTAGTCATAGCCCCCCGCGAGTGCCGCGAGCATGAGCGCGACCAGGCCCGCGAGGATCTGGCCGCTGAACAGCCCGGTGAACCCGGCAATGGAAAGAAATACGGTCCACGTGGCCCACAGGATGCCGTATCCGGCGCGCTTCCCGTGACTATAGGGCAGTCTTTGCACGGCGCTGCCATTGGGGTTTGGCGCCTGCGCGCCCGCTTATCATGCGGGCGGCTCGGCAGCCCTGGCGTGCTATCTGTCATGTGAATGGAATCCCCTCAAGCGTAGACGTTCAGAAACTGCTGGCAGCTGCGTAGGAGTCAGGGACCGCATGCCGTCGTTTGCAGTGATTGACGTCGGCCTAGACCTGACGGATTACCTGCTGAGTCCCTGAACACCCAAGACTGTCCTCTTAGCGAGGAAGACCTAACTATCGGGACAGTGCCCTAAGAGCCCTAATTTGCCGCTATCGGATAGTTTCGGCTCCGCACCGCTTTGCGTGGAACTGCCGGGGTAGCTGACATGCTGATGGCATGCGAGAGGTCCGGGATCTGAATCGAGCGCGCGGGGCTAAAGGTGCAGGAAGCCGGTCGCGCTGATCAGGCCGGCGCCGCTGACCGTGACGGCCGAGCCGTCGGCCCGGACCTCGATGCGGCTGGGCCTGCCGAGGGCGTGGCCCGCAGGTCCGGCTCGGCCAGGCCGTCGGCGTCAGGGACTACGGTGACCGGGTTGCCGGTCAGCGGGCGGACCGCGAAGACGTCGACGAAGTAGAACGGGACGGTGGCGGGTGCCCTGTCATGGCGGCTGCTCCGGTTACCGGGCCCAGGCGGGCTGACGGCCAAGGTAGCGCAGGAGCGCGGCGCCCGCGTCGTCGCCGGGCTGCGGCGGCAGGGCCGCCGCGTAGGCGCCGTAGCCGCGCAGCGGCTCGACGATGCTCGCGGCCACGGGCATCAGCCGGGCGGCGAGCCCGGTGGTCAGCGCGGCGGGCTGCCCGGTCGCCACGGCGATGTCCCAGGCGTGCACGGCGGCGTCGAGGGCGGCTGCGCCCGCGGCGGCGTCGGCGTCCATGGTCCCCTGGGGCAGCGGCGTCGGGACCTCGCTGCCCGGGGTGACGGCCGACCAGGTGGCGCCGGCCGCGCCCAGCGCCGCCTCGAGCCAGGCCCGGGGGTCGTCCGGGCGGCCGGCGGACGGCTCGAACGGGTTCTCGTCCGGGCCGCCGGAGCCGGTGATGGCCGCCGCGTAGGCGAGCTGGTCGCCGGCCGCGTGCCGGAGGACCTGGGCCACGTTCCAGAGCGCGCACGGCGTGGGCTGGCCCCAGTCATCGCCGGGGACGGCGGCCACGGCGGCGCGCAGCGCCTGGTGGGCCTCGTCCAGGACGGTGAAGGTGGTCGTGACGGGCATGGCGGTCTCCTCTGCGAGGCAGGCCCGGCTCGCGGGCCGCGTTCATGATGAAAACAGGTGAAACGGAACTGATTGATCCGTTCCAATATAGCGGAACGAAGCATTCCGTTCAAGTGTTACGCTGGCGGCATGGCGGAACAGTCAGCCGGCCTCAGCGGGCGCAAGGCGGAGGCGGCCAGGAACGACGGCGCGATCCTGGCTGCCGCGCGCGAGGTGTTCATGGCCGACCCGGGCGCGCCGGTCTCGGCTGTCGCCCGCGCCGCCGGCGTCGGGGTCGGGGCGCTGTACCGGCGCTATGCCAGCAAGGAAATCCTGCTGCAGACGCTGTGCGCCGACGGCCTGCACCGGTTCGTGGCCATCGCGCAGGCCGCCCTGGGCGCTGAGGTACCGGCCGGGGCCGCGTTCACGCAGTTCATCGAGGGCATCGTCGACTCCGACGTGCACGCCCTGACGGTGCGCCTGGCCGGGACGTTCACCCCGACGCCGGAACTGCGGGCGCTCGCGGCGGACGCCAACGTGCTCGGGGAACGGATCTTCTGGCGCGCCCGGGACGCGGGCGCGCTGCGCGCCGACCTGCAGCCCGCCGACCTGCCCATGCTGTTCGAGCAGCTCACCGCGATCCGGCTGGGCGGCCCGGCGCGGACGGCGGCGCTGCGCCGCCGCTACCTGACCCTGCTCCTGGACGGCCTGCGGCCGGCCGCCGCCGTGACGCCGCTGCCCGGGCCGCCGCCCGCCGACGGGGAACTGGCCCAGCGCTGGAAGCCCGCCGCCGACGGCTAGGCTCGCGCGCGGGTGATATCCCGGCCGGGACGCTGCGCGCGATCGAGCGTGATCTGGAGCCGGCGCTGGGGAAGGGGTGGCTGCGGTGAGCGAGCATCGGTACCGGGTAGTGGCGACCCGGGAGGACGGGCACTGGCTGGCTGACGTGCCGGGGCTGCGGGGCTCTCATACTTATGCCCGGAGCCTGCCGGCGCTGGATCGGGCGGTCCGGGAGGTTGTGGTCCTGGCTGCTGGGCTGCCCGATGAGGCGATGCCCGGTCTCGCGCTGGACTATGACTACCAGACTGGTGATCCGGAGTTGGATGCCACGGCCCTGGAGGTCCGGCGGCTGCGCCGGGAGACGGATGAGATCGCGGCGGCTGCTACCGCCCGGACCAGTCAGGCCGCTGCCCAGCTTGCTGCCCGGGGCCTTTCGGTCCGTGATATCGCGGCCCTGCTGGGGATCAGCCCGCAGCGCGTCTCGCAGCTCGCCGCCAAGGCGAGCTGAACGGCTGCAGCGGGGCTGCTTCGGGAGAAGGATTCGGCAAGCGGCCCGCACGAGCGGCGATGCCCGGAATTGATGCCCGAAAGGCGCCGGGATCACCCGTGACATTCGCTATGTCACGGGCCCGGTAAGCGCAGCAAATTCTCGGCCTCGGGTTATGCTCGGATTCTGCGCTTAAACACAATGGCCTCTCCGGCATGGTTACTTCTCGCCGGTAGCTCTGCGGATAAATTGACCTAATTACTTCCGCTGGCAGGCCGACGGAATGGAAAGGACCTGGCAGGTGAGTCTAATCGCTGGCGGAAATCGCGGCTCCGGGGCCGACGGGCGATGGCGCCGAAGCCGACGCCGGAAGCCGCGGCAGGCCCGGATTCGCGCTGCGGCGGGAGCGGCGGGAGTCATGGTGGCGGCCGTCGCCCTCACCCTGACTGCTCCGGCGGGCGCCAGTGCCGCCAGGACCGGCACGGCCGGCTCCGTAGCAGCCCGCCGGTCTCTCGCCGCTCAATCCCTGAAGCTGCGGGCGATGCCGGCCGGCCGGGTCATCCTCGGCAGGCGCCACGGCCGCCTCACCGTCCAGGCGGTCATGTTCGGGCTCACGCCCGGCTCATCGCACGCGGTGAGTCTCCGGGTCCCCGGCAGGCCCGGGCCATCGGCTTCAGCCCGCTCACGGCCAACGGCGTCGGCCAGGCGGCCGGCATCCTGAGCAGTCAGTTCGCTGGCCGTCTGCCGGGCGGCAGCCGCCTGCTGATTCACATGGGAGCGGGGGACAGCGCTGTCGCCAGGGAGCCGATCGCCATGACCAGGCGGCTCACTCATGTGTCCCGCCGGGCGCACTCGCTCATCCCGGTGGAGGTCAGCCAGCGCGGGATCAGTTATGGCACGCCGCGGGGAGGGGCCGCCATCACCTATAACGCCCGCCGCCAGACGCTGACCGTCACCGTCAGCGCCAGCGGGGTCACGCCCGGGCCGCACGCCGCCCACATCCACCTCGGCAGCTGCATGCGCCAGGGACCGGTGAAGTACATGCTCCGGGACCTGGTCGCCAGCCGCCGTGGCCGGATCGTGCACGCGGTCCGGGTATTCACCCATGTGACCGCGCCGATACCGGCCAGCGGCTGGTACCTCAACATTCACCAGGGGAACAGCAGCGACATCCTCAGCGGCGGCCAGCCGACCATCTTCTTCCGGCCGCTCCTCTGCGCGGACATCAGGGGGACCGCGGCGGTCCTCTGAGCTGCGGGACCAGGGTGACCGCGCGCCCGGCGGCGTCGCACCTATCCTGGGCCGGTGCCAGACCAGGACAGGCCGCGGCCGGGGCCGCTGTCGCCGCTGTCGCCGCTGAGGTCGGCCGGGACGCCGAGGTCACCAGCGGGGATGCCGTCATCGGTGGCATCGGCGGTGTCGGTGGGGGCGGAAATGGGATCGGCGACCGGGATCGGCACGGGCGCGATCTGCGGCGGCGGGGGCGCGCTGACCGCGATCACCGGAGTCGTCGGGTCGGGAATCTCCCCGATGGGCTGGGTCGGTGCGCTGTTGTCGGCGACGACCGGCGGCACGATGACCGGTGGCTGGGCCGGGTCCGGGCCGGGGGTGGCCGGCTGCGGGGGGGCGCTCTGGAACGGCGTGCTGTCTGGCTCGGAGCGGTCCAGCGGTGGAGTGTTCAGCGTGCCGTCGGGGTTGGTGTCCGGCTGGGCGGTGCTGCCGGGCGCGGCGGTGCTGCCGGGCGGGGCGGCGGCTGGCCCGGACTGGGTGCCTGGCAGGCCCTGGACCTGGCCGCCGGACTGCGAGGGGTTGTTCTGGTCGCCGCTGCCCGGCGCGTCGCTGGGGGCGCTGCCGCCGCCATTCGGCTGGGGCCCGCTGCTGCCCGGCAGCGGGGCCTGGCCCGGCAGGAGGCCGGTCCCGGCGCCGCCCGACGGGCCGCCGCGAACGACGCGGGCGAGGCAACCGCTCCGCCCGGCCCGCCGACCGCTCCGGACGCCCCGCCCAGGCCGCTCTGCTGACCCGAGGGCATGACCGGGGCGCCAATCGCGCCTTGCTGCCCGGCCCCCGGCCAGCCGCCGGGGCGCCGGGGCGCCCGGGGCGCCCTGGCCCGGCCTGGCCTGCGGCTGAGTGGCCGGCTGCGGCCGGGAGCCGGACTGCGGCTGGGTGCCCGGCATTGGCCTTGTGCCGGACGGCGGCTGGGCGCCCGGCTGCGGCTGGGTGCCCGGCTGTGACGGGGGCCCGGCTGGGGCGTGGCGGCCAGCCGGACTGGGTACCCGGCAGGCCCTGGCTGCGCGACTGCGGCTGGCTGCCCGGCCGCGGCCGGGTGGCGGCCGGGCCGGACTGGGTGCCCGGCAGGCCCTGGACCGGGCCGGGCCGGATACCGGTGCCGCCGGACTGGGCGCTGCCGCCCGGCTGCGGCCGGCCCTGGTCCGGCCGGCGAATTCGCCCGGCCGGGGAAACCCGGAAGGTCGCCAGGCCGGGTGAGACCGCCGGGCCGGGGCGGCGCGCCGGCCGGGTTCTGGCCCAGCGGCGGGGCGATCGACGGAGCAGTCCCGGCGGCCGGGCCGTTCTCCCTCGCCGGCGGCAGCGCGGGAGCCGGGTTCTTCGGCGGCTGCGGCGGGCGGCCGAGCTGGTCCAGGAGGTCCTGGATGCCCTGCGCGGTGCTCTTCTGGAACTGCGCGGTGTCCTTCTGGAGCCGCCCGGACTCGGCGCCGAGCTGCCCCTCCAGGTTCTTGATCCCCTGCTGGGCCTGCGGCGAGTTCGCGTTGCTCTTCAGCTCGTTCTGGAGCAGCCCGTTCGATTTATCCAGGCTCTTGGTGTCCTGGTTCAGCTGCTTCGAGTAGTCGCCGAACGCGTGTTCCATGTAGCTGTTGATGGCGTCTTTCACCCGGGGTCCCAGCGCGACCGTGAAGTTGGCCGCGATGTGACCGCCGAAATCACGGGTGCCGCTCTTGAACAAGTCGAACAGTGAATTGCCCAGAGTGGCGAGCATCCCTTCCGTGCCGCCGGTGAGCGACTTGCCCGGTGATCCGAAGCTGTAGCTCTGCCCGCCAATCGTGGTGGATTCCGCGCTGACGATTGTCCACTGCCGGGCGTCCGGGCTCCCGTGCGTGTTCACCTTCCACTGGTAACCAAGCGAGAGCGAGCCGTCCTTGAACAACGGCTGGAGCTCCGGCGGAAGCTTACTGACCAGGGCGGGGGAGATCCTGAGCTGGCCTATCACGCGGAACGTGAGCGTGCCGTCGGTGGACCACTTCCCGTTGAGAGACCTTGCTGGACGCTTTTCGGACAGTGTCGCGTGGCTGATCGGCGTGCATGGAACAGCGCGCTGACCGGGATGGCCGGCTGGCCTGGACCGGGGTTTGTGCGTGAACCGGGCCACCGCGGGCAACTGGCCTCAGCCACCCGCAAAACCGGCGAGCCGCCGCCGGCTCCGGACCCCGCGGCACAGGAGCGGCACAGGAGAGGAAGCGCCCGGTGTGGAACACCCTGGAGCGGCTGGAGCTAGCGGCGCTGGCCCGGCGCCAGCCGCGCGGCCCGCTGCCCGTGCCCGGCCTGCCCCCCGGCACCGACCTGCTGCCGCAGATCAGGCACATCGTCGTGCTGAT
Source organism: uncultured Actinomycetota bacterium (assembly GCA_963731085.1). Classification (GTDB taxonomy): domain Bacteria; phylum Actinomycetota; class Actinomycetes; order Streptosporangiales; family Streptosporangiaceae; genus DASUBV01. The sequence goes on along the minus strand of CAVSUF010000005.1, from coordinate 224,689 downwards.
GATGGAGAACCATTCCTACGACAACTACCTCGGCGCGCTCCAGGGCCGCGGCGAGGGCCTGCCGCTGGGCCCGGACGGCCAGCCGGCGGCCGTCAACAAGGGCTCCGGCGGCGAGTCGATCCGCGCGCACCGGATGTCGTCCACCGTGCAGCAGCCGGACGTGCCCTCGCAGAGCTGGCACGCCAGCCACCTGCAGTGGGCCGAGGGCCGGTGCGACGGCTTCGTGACCTCGACCGAGACCGTGCTGCGCGAGGCCGGCGCCTCCAGGGAGACCATCGCGGCCGCGGCCGACGTGGCCATGGGCTACTGGACCGAGGCCGAACTGCCCTTCTACCACGGGCTGGCCCGGACCTTCCCGGTGGCGGACCGCTGGTTCAGCTCGTGCCTGGGCCGACGTTCCCCAACCGCCGGTTCCTCATCGCCGGGACGGCCCACGGCCTCATCGACGACTCGCCCTACGACCTGCTGGACTATCCGGCCGCCGGGACCATTTTCGACCTGCTCAGCCGGCATCACATCTCGTGGGCCAACTATCACCCGGCCGGCTCCGGGCAGACCCGGCTGACTCGCTACGCGCGGCACAAGCGCAAGATGGCCCGCCGGCGGCTGCAGTCGGCCGGGCAGGCGGTCAGCGACACGGCCGGCGCGCTGAAGAAGGACATCACGTTCACTGCCGACGTCTTCCCGGTCGGCATCGGCCGGCTCATGCAGCACGTCTGCAGCATCGAGGAGTTCTTCGCCGCCGCCGACCGCGGCGAGCTGCCCGCGGTCAGCCTCGTCGACCCTGACTTCGAGGAGTTCTCCGAGGAGAACCCGCAGGACATCCGCTGGGGCGAGAGCTTCGCCGCCGAGGTGATCAGCCACGTGCTGCACGGGCCCGGCTGGCCGCACACCCTGCTGATCTGGACCTATGACGAGGGCGGCGGCTACTACGACCACGTGCCGCCGCCCCCGGCGGTGCCGCCCGATGACATCCCCGGCCGCAGCCTGGTCGGGCACCGGACCCGGCTCGCGGCGGCGCTCCGCCCGCTGGCTCCCCGCATGGTCCGCGACAAGGAGAACATGACCAGCGGACCGCGCCGTTACGACCGGTACGGGTTCCGGGTTCCGGCCGTGATCGTGTCGCCGTACGCGCGCCGCGACTTCGTGCTGTCCGATGTCCTGGACCACACCTCGGTGCTGCGGCTGATCGAGGACAAGTGGAACCTGCCGCCGCTGACCGCCCGCGACGCCGCGGCGCGCACGCCGCTGGCCGCGCTGGACCTGGACGGCCCGCCGGCCTTCGGCAAGCCCCCCGACCTGCCGCCGCCCAGCCTGCCCTGGGGCAGCTGGTAGCGCGGGTTTGGCGGGCCGATCGCACGGTACGTAGTGGCATGCGGACGACATCGGCCGGGCACGTCACGACTCGGGCCAGGCGCGCGTCGCGCGGCCCGGCGGCGCACCTGCTGGCCCGGGCGGGCCTCACCGCCCGCGGAATCATCTACCTGCTCATCGGCTGGGTCGCGATCGAGGTCGCGGTCGGGCACAGCGGCCGGGAGGCCGACCAGGCCGGAGCCCTGCAGCTGCTGGCCAGCCAGCCGTTCGGGCTGGTCCTGCTCTGGCTGCTGGCCGCCGGCTTCGCGGCCTATGCCCTGTGGCGGCTGAGCGAGGCGGCGTTCGGCGTCACCGGGGACCGGCCCGGCGCCGGCCCGCGGCTGAAGTCCCTCGGCCGGGCCGTGGTGTACGCCGGGTTCGCCTACCTGACGTTCAGCGTGATCTCCGGCCGGCCGGGCAGCCAGAGCCGCGAGCAGCAGGACGTGACGGCCAGGGTCATGCAGCACCCCGGCGGCCAGTGGGTGGTCGCGATCGCCGGGGTGGCGGTCGTCATCATCGCGCTGGTCCTGATCAGCGAGGGCGTGCGCCGCACGTTCCTGAAGTACCTGAGCCTCGCGCGGCTCGGACGGCGGGCACGCCGCGCCGTGGAACTGCTGGGCATGATCGGGACCATCGCGCGCGGCGTCGTCTTCGCGCTGGCCGGCGTGCTGGTGGTGGATGCCGCGGTCACCCACGATCCGGCCCAGTCGGGCGGCATCGACAAGGCCCTGCTCACGCTGCGCGGCCAGCCGCTGGGCGAGATCCTGCTCCTCATCGCCGCTCTCGGCCTGGTCACCTTCGGCGTCTACGGCCTGTGCGAGGCCCGCTGGCGGAAGGTATGACCGGGGCCTCGGCCCGAGATTACCGGGTAACGACGCGCCCGGCTGACTCACCCGCGACGGCCGGCCCGGCACCCGAGACCGGCCAGATCGCCGTCGTCGCCCATGCCCGGAAGACCCTCGGCGGCGGCCTGGGCGAACTCCGCGAGATCCTGGCCCGCGAGGGCGTCACCAGCCCGCTGTGGCATGAGGTGGGCAAGAGCCGCAAGGCCGCCAAGCGCGCCCGCCAGGCCGTCAGGGAGGGCGCCGGCCTGATCTTCGTGTGGGGCGGGGACGGCACCGTCCAGCGGTGCGTCGACGCGGTCGCCGGAACCGGCGCGGTCCTGGCCATCCTCCCGGCCGGCACGGCCAACCTGCTGGCCACCAACCTCGGCATCCCCGGCGACCTGCCCGCGGCCGTGCGGACCGGGCTGTACGGGCGGCGGCGGCCCATCGATACCGGGTCCGTGAACGGGGAGCACTTCGCCGTCATGGCCGGGGCCGGGCTCGACGCCCGCATGATCGCCGGCGCGGACCGGGGACTGAAGGACCGGCTGGGCCGGGCCGCCTACCTGTACACCGCCGCCCGGAGCGTGGCCGCCCCCCGCGTCCCGGCCGTGGTCAAGGCCGACGGCAAGCGCTTCTTCGCCGGCCCGGTCTCGTGCGTGCTGACCGGGAACGTCGGCCAGGTCCTCGGCGGGATCACGGCCTTCCCCGAGGCCGAGCCCGACGACGGGATCCTGGAACTCGGCGTCGTGACCGCGCGGAACCCGGCGGACTGGGCCAGGACGCTGGGCCGGATGGCGCTGGGCCGGGCCGGGCAGTCGCCGTTCGTGCGGCTGACGCGGGGACAGGAGTTCCGGATCCGGTTCAGCCGGCCGATGCCCTATGAGCTTGACGGCGGCGCTCGCCCGCCGGTGACCAAGCTGAAGATCAAGGTCCACCCGGCGGCCGTCACGGTCTGCGTGCCCGGCGAGCAGAGCACCCGCTAGGGCATCACGCCGCGCCCGGCGCCGGGCCGTCGCCCGCCGGGCCGTCGCCCGCGGGGGGACGGCGCGCGCCGAGGGTGACGGCGACCGCGGCGCTGAACCAGGCCAGGCCGGCCAGCCAGCCCGCGACCACGTCCGTGGGCCAGTGCACCCCCAGCCAGACCCGTGACCAGCCCACCGCGCCCGCCCACAGGGCGGCTCCGGTCCACAGCGCGCGGCGCGGCCAGCCCGGCCGGATCCGGGCGGCCAGGGCCCAGGCCGCCGTCAGCGCGGCGAGCGTCGCCGCCGTGGTGTGGCCGGACGGGAACGACATGCCCGCCGCCCCTCCGGCCCAGTCGGCGACCGGCGGCCGGGCCCGCGCGACCAGGTGGTTGAGCTGGGTCTCGGCGTAACCGCCGGTGCTGGCCAGCAGGCACAGCAGCAGCCCGGCCCCGGCCCGGCGCCGGGCACTGCTGCCCGCGCCCGCCGCCGCGGCGCCGACCAGGATCAGGGCCGGGAACACCACCCAGGTAACGCCGCCCCAGCGGATCGCCCGGGCCACCCCGATGCTGGCCGGGCCGCGGTGGTCGAGCGCCCAGCGGTGCAGGTCCTGGTCCGCCGCCGGGACCGAGGTGCCGTGTCCGGCCACCCAGACGGCCAGCGCCGCGAGCGCCACCGCGGCTGCGGCGGACATGGTGATCGCCGTGCCCCGGGAGACGGGCGGCGGGGTCGGGGTGACGTGCGGCGCGCCCGGGACGACCGCCGACTCGGCGGCCGGGCTGAGGTCGGTCACGACCGCCTCACCGACGGCGCCCGGCGTGGTCCGCGGACCGCCCCGGGCAGCAGGGTGGTGGTGACGATGATCAGCCAGGTGCCGCCCAGCAGCGCGCCGGCCAGCACGTCGCTCGGATAGTGCATGCCGCGGTACAGCCGCGAGAAGGCCACGTAGAACGGGACGCCGGCCAGCAGGACCGAGGCCAGCCAGGTCGCCGGGCGCCGCCCGTAGATCCACAGGACCAGGACCGCGATCCCGCCGTACAGGGCGACGGCGGCCGCCGTGTGCCCGGACGGGTAGCTGGAGGTGGACGGAGCCGGATCCAGCCGCGCGACGGGCGGCCGCGCCTCGTGCACCACCTCGGTCACGCTCAGGAACACTGCCAGTTCCCCGGCCATGACCGCGATCAGGAACAGCGACTCGTGCCAGCGTCCCAGGCGCCAGCGCAGCACCAGCACGATGACGGCCGTGACGGCGATGACCGTCTCGGTCTGCGCGAGCGTGGTCCCGACCAGCGTGGCGGTGTTCCAGGCGCCCGTCCGGTGGGCGGCGAGCCAGGAGTCGACGCTGAGGTCCGCCCGGTGGGCCGGCCCGGCGCTGGCGAAGTGGATGACCAGCTCGCCGATCAGGCAGATCAGGCCGAAGAGCACGACCGCGCCGCCCGCCAGCCGGGCGGCGACGGGCTTCCAGCCCGCGTTGAGCAGCGGGCGAGCGGGCACCGGGCCGCGCTCCGGCCCGAGCCGGAAGCGGTCAGCGGCAGGCGCATCACGATTCCATTCCGCGGCCGCGCACGGGCCAGCACCATCCGGTGCCCGCCAGCCCGCAGGCCAAACACCGGCGGGCCGCCCGGGCCGCCCGGGGCGGTTCTGGCTGATCGGGCGGGTTTCGGGTAGTGCCTACCGGTGTACCGGGTAGCCAGCAGAAAGGCATATGGGACGGATATGGCGGACAAGGTGCTCGAGGAACTGCTCGTCTCTTCGGAGGTACAGACCGCGCGCGATCGCATGGAGGACTATGACGCGGCCGAGGTCGCCGCGAACGCCAACCCGCACGGTGAACAGGAGCTCGGAGACCTGCGCCAGGCCCTCATCGAGATGCCGGGCGCCGTGCGCATGCTGCTCGAGGCCATCGACCGGGCCGGCGCGAACGCGGGAGAGCCGCAGTACGACCCTGGCGACGTAGTGCCGTGAAGGACGTAGTGCCGTGAAAAGAGCCGCCTCGGCCCGGCGCGGACGTACCGGCAGGCCCCGGATGCGGACGCGTGCCTCAGCACGTCGCTCGAGGGCTCACCCGCCCGGGATCAACTGCTCGCCGCCGTCGATGTCGTAGGTCCCGCCGGTCATGGCCGTGTTGGTCATGAGGTGCACGGCCAGCGCGGCGATATCGGCCGGGCCGACCACGCGGCCGATGGGCAGCGTGGCGCGGAGCTGGGCACGGCGGGCGTCGAGGTCGTCGCCGAGCAGCGACGCGGACAGCGGCGTGTCGACGAAGCCGGCCGCGATGAGGTTGACCCGGATCGGCGCGATCTCGACCGCCAGGTTGGCGATCAGGGCCGGCAGCGCGGCGGTGCCCGCCGCCATCAGGGACAGCCCCGGTCCCCGGGTGCGGCCGGCCGTGCCGCTCACGAACAGCAGCGTGCCGCCGGGCCGCACCCGGCCGACCGCGTGCTGGGCCACGGCCACGGGCAGCCACAGGTGGTTGTCCCAGTCGCGGTGCGCCCGCTCGCGGTCGAGGTCGGCCAGGGGCGCGTAGTACGGCCCCGGCCCGGTCACCATCAGGTGGTCGATCGGGTCCTGGCAGCTCGCCGAAGAACCGGTCGAGGGCGGCCCAGTCGGTGGCGTCGAAGGCCGCCGTGCGCTCGGCGCCGACCTCGGCCGCGGCCTGCCGGAGATGGTCGGCGTTGCGGGCGGCGAGGATGACCTCGGCGCCCGCAGCGCGGGCCCGGCGGGCGGTTTCGAGCCCCATGCCGGCGCTGCCGCCGATCACCACGACGGTCTGCCCGCTCAGCTCGGGTTCGCGCGTGGTGACATCGCCGGCGGCCTGTGCACTCATGATGGTCTCCGATCGCGGGGCGGCGGCTCGCTGACGAGCTTCACCATGCGTGATACCCAGGGACATGCCAGGTTCCCCTGCGGACAAGGCCGCCATATGGTGCGTCCGTTCATAAACAGCCAGCAATGAGGCCGCCGGGGGCGGTGAGGAGGACGCCGTGCCGGACGACGGGCCTTCGCTGCGGTCAGCCGTTCTCCGGGCGAACGGCGTGGGCGCGGAATCTGCAGACGCCGCTGCGGATCTTCCTGCGGACTGAGACTGGCAGCGCGGCGGTGCTGCTGGGCATGGCGGTGGTTGCGCTGGCCTGGGTGAACGTCGACGCGGCGTCGTATGCGGCGGTCTGGGACGCCAGGTTGTCGGTGCGGCTGGCCGGCGCCGGGGTGTCGCTGGACCTGCGCGAGTGGGTCAACAGCGGGCTGATGACGTTCTTCTTCTTTGTCTTTGGCCTGGAGGCCCGCCGCGAGTTCGACATGGGCGAGCTGAGGGAGCGGGCGCGGCTGGCGCTGCCCGTGGCGGCGGGCCTGGGCGGCCTGGTGGTCCCGGTCGTGATCTACCTGGCCGTGAACGCCGGCGGCCCGGCGGCTCATGGCTGGGGCGCGGCCATGTCCACGGACAGCGCGTTCGCGCTGGGGACGCTGGCGGTGACCGGCCCCCGCTTCCCCGACCGGGTGCGCGCGTTCTTGCTGTCGGTCGCGGTGGTGGATGACCTGGTCTCGCTGGTGGTGATCGGCGCCGCCTACAGCAAGGCTGTCGTGCTGGCTCCGCTGGCCACGCGGCCGGGATCTTCGTCGTGATCCTCGCCCTGCGCCGGGCCGGGATCCGGTACGGGATCGTCTACGCGCTGCTAGGCATCACGGCCTGGGTCGCGACGCTCAAGTCCGGCGTCGACCCGGTCGTCGTCGGGCTGGTCCTGGGCCTGCTGACCTTCGCCTACCCGGCCGCGCGGACCGACCTGGAGCGGGCCAGCGACCTGTTCCGCCGGTTCCGCGAGCAGCCGACCCCCGGCCTGGCCCAGTCGGCGCGGGCCGGGCTGGCCACCGCGCTGTCCCCGAACGAGCGGCTCCAGCAGCTCTACCATCCCTGGACCAGCTACGTCATCGTCCCGCTGTTCGCGCTGGCCAATGCCGGCATCGTCCTCAGCTGGAGCTTCCTGGCCCGCGCGTATACCTCCCCGGTCACCCTGGGGATCCTGGTCGGATACGTCGCGGGAAAGCCGGCCGGCATCACCGGCGCGTCGTGGCTGCTGACCCGGCTCAGCCGCGGACGGCTGCGCCCGCCGGTGGGCTGGGCCACCGTCGCCGGGGTCGGCGCGATCGCCGGGATCGGGTTCGCGGTCTCGATCCTGATCGCGACCCTGGCCTTCACCGGCCTCCAGCTGCAGGAGGCCAAGCTCGGCGTCCTGTCCACCGTGCTGGCCGCGCCGGCCCTCACCTGGCTGGTCTTCCGGGCCATCCGCCTGCTCCCGGCCCGGCTGCAGGTCCGGGCCGCGCTCGGCACCGCCGAGGTCATCACCGACCTCGGCGCTCCCGTCGACCCGGGGCGCGACCGGATCCGCGGCCCGGCCCGGGCGCCGGTCACCATCGTGGAGTACGGAGACTTTGAATGCCCCTACTGCGGCCAGGCCGAGCCCGTCCTCCGGGAGCTCCTGGCCGGCCACGGCGAGGTCCGGTACGTGTGGCGGCACCTGCCGCTCACCGACGTCCACCCGCACGCCCAGCTCGCCGCCGAGGCCGCGGAAGCCGCCGCCGACCAGGGCGCGTTCTGGGAGATGCATGACCTGCTCCTGGACCGCCAGGACCGCCTCCAGCTGCGCGACCTCATGAGCTACGCCGCTGATCTCGGGCTGGACGGCGAGCGATTCGGTGAGCGGCTGCGCAAGCGCGCTGGCGCCGCGCGGATCGCCGAGGACGTTGACTCCGCCGACGTCAGCGGGGTGTCCGGCACCCCGACCTTCTTCATCAACGGCCGCCGGCACTACGGCAGCTACGACATCACCGCGCTCACCGCCGCCGTCCTGGCCGCCAAGGCCGCCAGCCCCGCCCGGCCGTAGGCCTGCTGCCACGGTCCGGTGCGCAGGCCGGCGGGCTAGGCCGGGGAACGCCCGCAGGAAGCGCCCGATCCGCTCGCGGCCGGTGAACCAGGCCGGCTGCGGCGGCATCTCGAACGCGGCGTCCTCGCGCAGCAGGTTCGTGACCGCCGTGACGTCGGCGTTCTGGAACGCCGCCGCCGACATGGCGGGCATCGCCTGGGCGGAGTGAGCGCGGCCGGGTGGAGCCTGGCCTGATCGGGGTACAGCCTGGGTGATCCGACAGGGGAGAGCCATGACACCTTCCAGCGCCCCCGGTCCCGTTCCCGCCGGCGCGACGCCCGAGGGCGACGGGATCGTCCTGGGCCGCGGCCCGGTCCGCGTCGACGCGTTCATCGACTTCATGTGCCCGTTCTGCCGCCGGTTCGAGCTGTCCGCCGGGCCCGCGCTGGCCAGCCTGGTGGCCGACGGGCGCATCGCTCTCGCCTACCACCCGATGAACTTCCTCGACGACGCGTCGACGACGGAGTACTCGACCCGCGCGGCGGCCGCCTCGGGCTGCGCCGCGGACCAGGGGCGGTTCGCCGAGTACGCCCACGCCCTGTTCGAGAGCCAGCCGCGCGAGGGCGGCCCGGGCCTGAGCGATGCCGAGCTGGCCGGCCTGGCCCGGCCCGCCGGGCTGGACGCCGGGCCGTTCGCGGCCTGCCTGGCGCAGGCGCCCTACCGGGACTGGCCGTCCTACGTGACCGAGCGGGCCGACGCGCTGGGGGTCAGCGCGACCCCGACCGTGCTGGTCGCGGGCGCGGCCGTCGCGCCGGACGCGGCGGCGATCACCGCGGCGATCACCGGCCCGGGAAGCTAACCCGCACCCGCGGCCCGCCTTCCGGCGGCTCAGGCGCCGGCGATCTGCTGGACCAGGACCAGGACGTTGAGGGCGATGATCACCGCGACGCAGGCCCCGGCGCAGACCGTGGTGAGGCGGCCGTTGGCATGACCCCCCATGACCTCGGTCTTGCTGGTCAGCGCGATCAGCGGCACCAGGGCGAACGGGATGCCGAAGGACAGCACGACCTGGCTGAGGACCAGGGCGCTGGTGGCATTGACGCCGCTGGCCAGGATGGCCAGGGCGGGGAGCATGGTGATCGCCCGCCGGACCAGCAGCGGGACGCGGATGCTGGTGAAGCCGGCCATGACCACCTGGCCGGCGTAGGTGCCCACGCTGGAGGAGAGACCAGCATCGCCATCAGGTTGGCCACCAGCACGACCCACAGCAGCAGGTAGCCGTACCGCGCCCCGCTCTGGATGTTGGTGGCGAAGTTGCCGGGGTCGACGTAGGCCACCGATGCGACGAACGCCGGGCCCAGCATCGCCACCGCGGCCCCGATCCGGCCCCTGGCCAGCGGCCGTCCGGCGGGGGCCAGCACGGGCTCGGCGCTCGGCGCGGTGGCTGCCATGCGGGCTCCTCCTCTCCCTCGCCCTGGCGCGACTGCCCCCAGCGTGCGCCGGCGGTGATGAGCCGGAGATGAGAGCGCCGCCGGGGCCGCCGCACTCATATTCATCTCATCTGGCTCGCGGAGGATCTACAGCCAACGGCAACCAGATCAGCAGGGAAAGGAGCGGCAGACATGGCACAGCCGACTCGAACGGATCTCCCGCAGCCGGTGCGCGACGGCCTGGGCGCGACCATCATGGAGCCGCGCAACGCGGAACTGGAGCGGCAGTGACATGAGGCTGGATCCGGAAGAAGCCCGGGCCAGGTTCGCTGCCGCCCGGGTGCTGCGGCTGGCCACGGCCGACCGGGATGGCAGGCCGCACCTGGTCCCGTGCACGTTCGCCGTCGACGATGCCGGGCGGGTCGTGATCGGCATCGACGGCAAGCCGAAGAGCACGCTGAACCTCCGGCGGCTGCGGAACATTGGCGCGAACCCGCAGGTGAGCCTGCTCGTCGATGAGTACGCCGAGGACTGGACCCGGCTGTGGTGGACCCGGGCCGACGGAACGGCGAGCATCGAGCGAGGCTGGCGCCGGGCACGAGGCCCACTGGCGCCAGCTCACCGGTAAGTACCCGCAATATGAGGGCCAGGTTCCAGGCGGGCCCGTGATCGCGGTCGCCGTCGGCACGTGGTCAGGATGGGCCTACCGCCGGGACGATCGTGTCAGCCGGCCCGGACCCAGGTGCACGGACCGCTGATCTCGAACGCGAAGGCGCCGCTGACGTCAACGGTTTCCGGTCCGTCGAAGTTGTTATTATCCGATATGTCACTAGTATTGGTGCTATTCAGGGTGGCGAAATAGCACTCGTTATCCGTTTGGCCGCCGTCGCCGGTCGTGTGGTAAGTGCCGGCCGGAATGTCCTTGCCGACTACGTAGACACCATCCGCACTGATCGTGGATGACTGGATCTGACCCTCGGCCACGCTTATCGCGTTGGCCCGCTGATCCAGGGATTTCGAGCGTGCGTCCAGCGCTGCGTTCCGGGCGGCGTAAGCGGCCTGGGCTTTAGCATTGGCCGTCGCGGTCGCCTGCTGGGCCTGGGCCTTCACGGCGGCATAGTCGATCCGCAGCGTGCTCGCCTGGCTTCGGGCGGTCGCCAGGTGGCGGCTTGCCGCGTTCAGGGCGCCCGCGTTGTCGCTGGCCGCGCTGCCGATAGCGACGCCGACAGCCAGGGCAATGACGAAGACAGCGGTGGCAGCGGTTCTCCTTGGCCACCGCCGATGACGCGCGGCACCGCTACCCGGATCGGGAAGCGGAGGTGCCGGTACGGTTTCCTCCGCCGGAGACGGGCTTGGTGATGACTGGTCCATGCGGTTTCCCCCCAACAGGTCCTGGTATTTCGACGCCAGCGGACACTGTCCGGTTGACACGGGATTGACCCGAGTAATTCGGACGTCATTTAACCGAGTGCTTGCCGGTCGTCCTTATCGAGGGGCCACGATCATGTCGCAGACGGTCGTTCCGGACGCGCCACGTGCGGCCCGGCCGGGACCCCAGCGCGGCGCCGGACAGCGCGTGCGAGGGCCGGTGCAGCGTGGTGGCGAGGATGAGCCCGGACAGCCCGGCGAACAGGCCGTTGGCCGAGAACGCGGCCAGCGTCCCGGCGGCGGCCGGGACGGGAAGCCGGACCGGGCGCCGCGCCGCGGCCGGCTGACTCGCGGGTGCCAGCCTCAGCCCCGCGCCCGCCCGGCCCGGCCCGGCCGGTCCGGCCAGCCCTGCAGGGCGTCAAGGCAGCGCCGCAGCCCCTCCGGACCATGATCGTGACCGATTACCCGTGCCGCAGACGGGCAATCGGTCACGATCATGCAGGCAGCAGCGCCGCGCCGGGCCGCGCCGGCCCGCGCGGGCCAGTGCCGACCTGCCGCGGTCTCGGGCACCTGGACCTCGACGTGCAGTACCTGCCCGACATCACCGTCCAGTGCCCGACCTGCCAGGGCGCGCGCTACAACGACGCGGTCGACGTCGCCACCCTGGTGGGCGTGCTCGACCGGCTGCTGGACGCCGGGGCCACGATCATCGTCATCGATCACGACCTCGACCTGCTGGCCGCCGCCGACCATCTCATCGACATGGGCCCGGGCGGCGGTCCGGACGGCGGCCGCATTCTCGCGGCCGGGGCGCCCGCCGACGTCGCGCGTAATCCGGGCAGCGTGACCGGTCCGTGGCTGGCCGGGTACCTCGGCGCGGCCGGGCGCCCGGCGCTGACGTGATCGACGTGGTTGCCGCCCGCCGCGCGGGGAAAGGCAGTCAGAAGCCAGGCCCGTTCCCGCGAGAAAGGCCCTGTTATGAGCAGCAGCCCTGAGGTGCTCACCGGAATCAGCCTGGCCACCGCCGGCGAGCTGGCCGCGCAGATCCGCGTCGACTCGGTCCGGTCCAGCACCAGCGCCGGGTCCGGGCATCCCACCTCGAGCATGTCGGCGGCTGACCTGCTCGCCGTGCTGGTCGGCCGGCACCTGCGCTATGACTGGGACAATCCCGGCGATGACCGCAACGATCACCTTATTTTCTCCAAGGGCCACGCCTCCCCGCTGCTGTACTCGGTCTACCGGGCGGTGGGCGTGGTGTCCGAGAACGAGCTGATGACCGGGTACCGGCGCTTCGGATCCCGGCTGGAAGGCCACCCCACCCCGGTGCTGCCCTGGGTGGACGTGGCCACGGGATCTCTCGGCCAGGGACTGCCCGCCGCGGTCGGCGTCGCGCTGGCCGGCAAGTACCTCGACCGGCTCCCGTACCGGGTGTGGGTGCTGTGCGGGGACAGCGAGATGGCCGAGGGCTCGATGTGGGAGGCCCTGGATAAGGCCGCCTACTACGAGCTGTCCAACCTGACCGCCATGGTCGACGTCAACCGCCTCGGCCAGCGCGGGCCCACCGAGCTGCAGTGGAACATCGACGCCTACCGGCGCCGGGCCGAGGCTTTCGGCGCGCGGGTGCTGGAGGTCAACGGTCACGACCTGGCCGAGATCGATGCCGCGTTCACCGCCGCCGCGGACGGGAGCGGCAGCCAGCCGACCGTCGTGCTGGCCCGCACGGTCAAGGGCCGCGGGTTCTCCGAGGTCGAGAACAAGAACGGCTGGCACGGCAAGCCGTTCCCGGCCGACATGGCCGAGCGCGCCATCGCCGAACTCGGGGGCGTGCGCAGCCTGACGGTCCGCGGCCCGCTGCCGGACCCGGCCCAGCCGTCGCCGCCCGCCACGACCCCGGGCACGCCCACGCTGCCGGACCCGCCGGCGCCGCCGGCGTACCCGGTGGGCCAGAAGGTCGCGACCCGCAAGGCCTACGGCGACGCCCTCGCCGCGCTGGGCGCGGACCATCCCCGGGTCGTCGCCCTGGACGGCGAGGTCAGCAACTCCACCCACGCCGACGAGTTCGCCGAGGCCTACCCCGAGCGCTACTTCGAGATGTTCATCGCCGAGCAGCAGATGATCGGCGCCGCGGTCGGGCTCAGCGTCCGGCACTACGTCCCGTTCGCCTCGACCTTCGCGGCGTTCTTCACCCGCGCCTACGACTTCATCCGCATGGCCGCCATCTCGCAGGCCAGTATCCGGCTGTCCGGCTCCCACGCGGGCGTCGAGATCGGCCCCGACGGGCCCTCCCAGATGGCCCTGGAAGACCTGGCCATGATGCGCGCCGTGCACGGGTCGACGGTCCTGTACCCGAGCGACGGCACCAGCACCGCCGCGCTCGTGCGCGAGATGGCCGGCCTGCCGGGGATCAGCTACCTGCGCACCACGCGGGGCAGCTACCCGGTCCTCTACGACGCCGCGGAGACCTTCCCGATCGGCGGATCCAAGGTCGTGCGGTCCGCCCCGGACGACGCCGTGACCCTCATCGGGGCCGGCGTCACCCTGCACGCCTGCCTCGCCGCCGCCGACCGCCTGGCCGCCGACGGCATCGGCGCCCGGGTCATCGACCTGTACTCGGTCAAGCCCGTTGACACCGCCGCGCTGCTGGCCGCCGCGGCGCTCACGCACGGCCGCCTGGTCGTGGCCGAGGACCACCATCCCGAGGGGGGCCTCGGCGCGGCGGTGACCCAGGCCCTCCTGGACGCCGGGCCGCAGGAACTGCGCGTCGCGCACCTGGCCGTCCGGGACATGCCCGGCTCGGGTACCCCCGAGGAGCTCATGGCCGCGGCCGGCATCGACGCCAGCCACATCGAGGCCGCCGCCCGCCGCCTGCTCGCGTGACCTGATCTCCGGGCCGGGGCCGACGGCCAGGTCATCGACGTCTAGCCCGGAACCCGCATGATCAGCCCGGAAGCTGAGGTCCTACGGTGGGAACGGATCCGCATCGAGGCAGTCGGCGATGGGAGAACCGCCATGACGGATGCCAGCCTTGAGCAAAACCTGACCGCGGCCCGCCGCGAGCACCTGGTTCCCGGCCGGGAGATCCACCTGCAGGGCCTGCGCGGGCACCCGTTCTGCGAAGTGGGCCTGATCACCGGCACGAGCCCGGACAACGCCATCACGAACATCTGGAACACGACCGGTGCGTGCGACCCGGCACCCGAGCAGGTCGACGAACTCGACCCCGACGTCATCGCGCAGGAAAACCGCGCCCGGCGTGCGTGGCTCGACCCCGTCCGGCGCTGGATGGCCGACCGGCTCGATGTCTGGGAAGCCGGAGATGACCGGGCCTTCGGGGATATCACCGGCACCTGGACGGGCGTGGCAGGCGCGGCGGCCATGACGCAGGCCACAATCCAGGGCAATTACAATCCCGGCTACATTTACCGGAACAACACCGTCACGTTCAACCGGGGGAGCGAGGTCTACCTGCTCGAGGCTCCCGACGGCGAGGTGTTCATCATGCAGTGCTTCACCACGCACTCGGACCCGACGCTGAGGGCGGACAACCTCGCCCATCTCGCCAGCCGGCTCGACCTCCCCGGCGGCTGGGGCTTCCGGCCCGAGACGCTCGACCATGACCTGGAGGTCTCGTCCGCCAAGCACGACAACCTGGCCCACGTCGTGCAAGACAACCTGCGCAACGTCTACCAGGGCTCTGACGTAGGCCGGGCGTTCAGCCAGCTATGCCCAGAAGACGGACAGTGGTAGAGCGGGTGCGTGACGGACGCCAGTCACTACCCCCGCGCCGGAGTGGGGTGACGGCCCATCTGGCGCCGCGCTACTGGCCGGGCCCCGTGCGGCTGGCCCGCTCGGCCGCCAAGGCAGCCCACTCGCTGGCTTCGGCCAGCTCGGCGGCGGTGAAGGCGCCGTGCTCATCCTCGTACTGGGCCACGGAGGCGAGGCCCGCCCGGATGGTGAATTCCTTGCGGGCGGCGGCCGCGAGCCGGGAACTGTAGGTCACTTGACTCACTCTACGTCGCTGCCGGCGAGGATTTCGGGGCTGACGGTGGGGCGACCGGGCCGAGGCGCTCCCGAGGTGCCTAGGCTCACGGCATGACGCTGCAGCAGTTCCTGGCCGACACCGGGCTCAAGGCCATGAGCCGGACCCACCGAGCCGTCCTGCACCTGAGCGGCGGCCGGGTGGGCGGCTCGGCCCGCGGGATGCCCGTGGTCGAACTGCACACCACCGGCCGCAAGACCGGCCTGCCCCGGACGACCATGCTCACCGCGCCGATCGCGGACAGCAGCCGGGTCGTGCTGGTGGCCTCCAAGGGCGGTGATGACCGGGACCCGGAGTGGTACCGCAACCTGATGGCCCAGCCCGACATCGAGCTCATCATCAGCGGCCAGCGCCGGGCCATGCGGGCCCGCCGGGCGTCGGCGCAGGAGAAGGCCGAGCTATGGCCCCGGGTGGTCGCGGCCAACCCGGGCTACGCCGGCTACCAGCGCCGCACCCGGCGCGACATTCCGCTGGTCATCTGCGAGCCGCGCGAGGTCCGTAGCCGCGGCGTCGGCGGCGCGCGGGGTTAGGCTGGGAGGCGTGCTCGCCGGACCCCGTCTGCGCCAGGTCGCCCTCGTCGCCCGTGACTGCGACCAGGTGGCCGGTCAGCTGACTCAGGCCTTCGGCTGGCCGCCGCCGTTCAGCGATCCGGGGGTTGGCGCGTTCGGCCTGACCAACGCGGTCTTCACGGTGGGCGACACGTTCCTGGAAGTGGTCGCGCCCGCCCGGCCGGACACCACCGCCGGCCGGTACCTCGAGCGGCGCGGCGGTGACGGCGGGTACATGGCCATCTTCCAGGTGGCTGACCTGGCGGCGGCCCGAAGCCGGGTCGCCGGGCTGGGGATCCGCGTGGTCTGGACGGCCGACCGGCCCGACATCGCCGGCACCCACCTGCACCCCAAGGACGTCCCCGGCGCCATCGTCTCCCTCGACTGGGCGCAGCCGCCGGAGTCCTGGCGGTGGGCGGGCCCGGCGTGGACCGGCCAGGCGCCCGACCATGCTCCCGGCGGCGTGACCGGGCTGACGATCGAGGTCAGCGACCCGCCCGCGGCCGCGCAGCGCTGGGCCGCGGTGCTCGGGGTATCCGCCCGCACCGCCAGCGAGAGCGCCGCTGAGGTCGCGCTGCCAGACGCTGGCCAGCTCCTGCGGTTCGTGCCGGCCCGCGACGGCCACGGCGAGGGCATCAGCGCGGTGACCATCGCCGGCCTGCCCGCCGGCGGGCCGTGGGCCATCGGCGGCGTCAGCTTCGCCGCCGCTACAGCGTGATCTGACGGCGGCCAGGGCCGCGCCGCTGCCCGGCGCTCCGGACAGCGACGCGGCCTGACGCCGCGGCATCGCCTCAGTTCGGGGCGGGCGCCTTGCGGGCCATGTTGAGCGGCGCGGTCACGCTGGCGCCGGCCGGGAGCGTGATCGCCGGGACCGCCGGCGCGGTCAGCGACGGCGGGCCGGCCTGGTCGGCTGGCTCGGCGTCGGGTACCGGGGCCTGGCTCGCGGCCGCGGTCGGGGCGGTGCGGTCGAAGAAGCGCAGCAGTTCCACCGGGACGGGCATGACCAGCGTGCTGTTCTTCTCGGCCGCGACCTCGACGACCGTCTGCAGCAGCCTGAGCTGCAGGGCGGCCGGGTCGGCGGCCATGACCGAGGCGGCCTGAGCCAGCTTCTTGGAGGCCTGGTACTCGCCGTCGGCGGAGATGATCCGGGCGCGCCGCTCCCGCTCGGCCTCGGCCTGCCGGGACATCGACCGCTTCATCGACTCGGGCAGGGACACGTCCTTGATCTCGACTCGCTCCACCCGGATGCCCCAGGGTTCCTCGGTGGGGGCGTCGATGACGTCCTTGAGGTGGGTGTTGATCTTGTCGCGCTCGGACAGGATCTGGTCCATGTCGCTCTGGCCGATGACCGACCGCAGCGAGGTCTGGGCCACCTGCGAGACGGCATAGGCGTAGTTCTGCACGTTCACGATGGCCTTGACCGGGTCGACCACCCGGTAGTAGACGACCGCGTCGACGCGGAGCGTGACATTGTCGCGCGTTATCGCCTCCTGGCCGGGAACGGCCGCGACGACGATCTGCATGTTCACCTTGCGGAGCCGGTCGGTGAACGGGTTGACCCAGGTCAGGCCCGGTCCGCGAATCCCGGGCAGGGCACGGCCCCAGCGGAAGACAATGCCCTGCTCATACTGGGTGACGATCTTGAAGCCGAACATGTCGGCCGTCCTTACCCCGGCGGACGGTGCGCCAGGTTAACCGGAACCGGGGGCGGCGCAAGCATGGGTGCCGACGTGCAGAAAGCCCTCGGCTATGCCTTTCACAGTACACCCCGGACACCAGGCACCCCGGACACCAGGCCAGCCGGCGCCCCGCCGTCAGCGCTGCACGATCTGGCGGCGGGCGCGGTCACCCAGCGCAAGCTCAGGCCCGCGGGCGGATCCTGTTCCGCACGCCGCCCCACAGCAGCCTGAGCATCGCCTTCTGGCTGGGCAGGTGGTAGATGACGAAGTCGTCGAAGACGTGGACGCCCTTGCCGCCGCTGGCCTGCCGGGCCGCGTCGCGCACGGCGGTGAGCTGGGCGACGGTCATCGGCAGCGGGCGCTCGTCCGGCTGGTAACGGGCGCTGAGCGGATAGTCGCGGCCCGGCCGGCTGGTCATCTCGACGTGGCCGCCCAGCACGCAGGTGACCGGGTGCGTCCCCGCGAAGGCGGCCAGCCGCTCGATCGTGTCGGTAAACGCCGGGTAGTCGAAGGCGTACAGCCGGGCCGGCATGACCGTGTCGCCGGTGAGCAGGAAGCCCGTCCACGGGTCGTAGAAGACGACCCCGGCCCGGTGATGGCCGGGCGCGCCGATGACCGTGAGCACGCGCCCGCCCAGGTCGAGGCTGACCTGCTCGGCCGGCCACGCCGGGCCGAACCCGAAGAACGACCGCACCGCGTCCGCCTCGCGCGCGACGACGGTGGTGTGCGGCCGGCCGGCGAACTGCCCGTCGGCCGCGACGTGGTCGTTGTGGCCGTGGGAGTGGGCGACGACCAGCCCGTACCCGGCCCGCGGGTGCGCGGCGAGCCAGTCCTCGATGAGCCGGTCGACGGTGGCGCGCAGCGGGAACCGCTCCGGGTCGGCGGTCGCGCCGGTGTCGAGTAGCAGGGCCCGCTCGTTGCCGAACAGCAGGTACATGAACGGCGCCTCGACGTGGACGGACTTGCTCTGGCGCAGGATGACGGTGTGCTCGTCGCAGGCGTGGACCTGGATCGGCGGATCCTGGGGGCCGTCCTTGCGGCGGGACCCGTGGATCCACCGGACGTCCAGGCTGGCGGCGACCGGGGCGGCCGCGGTGAAGTCGATCATCGAGTCGGCGGTCTGGTTCATGGCGTGTCGTCTCCCTGGGTGATGTCGCGTGGATCTCGGGCTGGGTGATCTCGGGCTGGGGCGTGGCGGTCATGAAGTAGTGCACGATGCGCTCGCCGGGACCCGGCTGGTAGCCGGAGGTAGCGGCGCGCTGCTCGAACGGCGCCAGGATCTCCGCCAGGCGCCGCCGGATCCCGGCGGCCTCCTCGCTGGTGACCTGGATCATGCTGGCCTGGCCGCCCGCCGCCTCGCGCCAGGCGGCCGGCTCCTGGTCCAGGCGGCCGAGGTAGTCCGTGAACCGGGCCACCTCGCGGTCCACGACCAGCCGGGACAGTTCCCGGGCCAGCACCGCCGGCGTCTGCCCGTCCGTCTCCACCCGCTGCGGCACGAGCCGCCACAGCCGCTCGCGCCGGTCCGGGCCGGGCTCGGCCTCCTCGGCATAGCCGTACTTGGCCAGCTGCCTCAGGTGGAACGAGCAGCTGGCCTGCGAGGCGCCGAGGCTGCGCCCGCACTGGGCGGCCGTCGAGGGCCCCCGGGCGGCCAGGAGCTCGAGGAGGTCCAGCCGGAGCGGGTGGGCCAGGGCGCGGATCGCGGTGGGATCGGTGGCGGGCACGATGTCAAAGATATCTTTGGGGTCCGTCGTATGTCAAAGACTTCTTTGGCATCTGCGGGCTGGCTGCCCTGCGGCCGGGCCAGTTGCCAGACCGCGCCGTCGCGGAGAAGACTGTCCCGGGAAGGCCGCGTGCGGCTGCTGGCCTTCCCCCTGGAGGACCAGTGACCGGGCTCGTCATTTTCATCGCGGTACTCGCGGTCGCGTGCGTCAGCGGCATCGCGCTGTGGGTCAGGCTGGCCGGGCGCAACGCCCGGAGTGTCGGCGCGCCCGTCGGCGGCGAGGGCCACAAGCTCTTCCGCGGCGGCATGATGGGCCATCACGTGCTGACCAGCGGCACGCTGGTCCGGCTGGAGTTCTTTGACTGGGGCGTCCGCCTGCACGGGACGGCCCTCGTCCGCTGGGCCATCCCGGTCTGGGAGGCCCGGTATGACCAGCTGGCCATCGCCGAGCTGGTCATGCTGCCGCACAGCCGGATCACGGTCTGGCTGCGGCTCCGCGACGAGCAGGGCGCCATCGGCTTCCTGACCCAGGACCACCAGGAGATCCTGGCCCTGCTCCGCGACCACAAGGTGCCGGTCAACCGCGTGGTCACCGAGGTCAAGCGCGTCCAGGAGCTCTACCAGTAATTTTCCGGAACGATGGTGCCGCCCCGCCCCGTGCGACACCCACTCCGGCCCGGGGCCGGTGATCCGAGGTGACCCGGCTCACCGCCGAGCAGGGCGCCCCCGGATGCCGCCGCGGCTTCCGCGTCCGCCCGGTTGCCGTGCCCTGAGCTGGGAAGGGTCGAAGGTGGCGGGGTGAGGTGCCGGGGCGGGGGGAGCGAGGGCCGATGAGAGTGCTGGTGCTCGGCGCCGGCTTCGGCGGCCTGGAGCTGACCTCGCGGCTGTCGGACGCGCTCGGCGATGACATCGAGATCCTGCTGATCGACCAGGCCGAGGGCTTCATCTTCGGGTTCTCCAAGCTCGACGTGATGTTCGGCCGGGCGTCGCCGGCCGCCGTCTTCCACCCCTACCGCGACGTGGTCAAGCCGGGAGTCCGCTTCCTGCGCACCACGATCCGGTCCATCGATCCCGCCCGGCGCCGGGTCGAGACCGGCCTGGGGGAGTTCGACGGGGACGTGATGGTCGTCGCCCTCGGCGCTGACCTGGACCCGGCGGCGACGCCGGGCCTGCTCGAGGCCGGGCACGAGTTCTACACCGTGCCCGGCGCGTTCGCCCTCCGCGACGTCCTGGCCTCCTTCGACGGCGGCCGGGTCGTGGTCGGGGTGACCTCCACGCCGTTCAAGTGCCCGCCCGCCCCCAGCGAGACCGCCCTCCTGCTCCATGACTTCCTGACCGCCCGGGGCCTGCGGGACCGCTCGGAGGTCTCGCTGGTCATGCCGCTGGGCGTGCCCATCCCGCCGTCCCCGCAGGCGTCGCAGGCGCTGCTCGCGGCGTTCGCCGAGCGGGACATCCGGTGGCATCCGGGCCAGCAGGTCGTCGCGCTCGACCCGGCCCGGAAGGTGGCGCGGACCACCGGCGGCGACGACCTCGCCTATGACCTGTTCCTGGGCGTGCCGGTGCATGTCGCCCCGGAGGTCGTCCGGCAGTCGGGCATGTGCGCGGACGGGTGGATTCCCGTGGACGCCCGGACGCTGGAGACCCGGTTCCCCGGCGTCTACGCCGTCGGCGACGTCACCAGCGTCGGCACGCCCAAGGCCGGGGTGTTCTCCGAGGGCCAGGCCGGCGTGGTGGCAGCGGCGATCATCGCCGGGGCGCCCGGCCAGCCGTCATCGACGGCGCTACGACGGGCGCGGCCAGTGCTACCTCGAGTTCGGGCACGACCAGGTGGCCGTCGTCGACGTGACCTTCACCCAGGGCGCGACGCCGTCCGGCTGGTTCGAGGGCCCCTCGGGTGACCTGGCCCGCCAGAAGGCCGAGTTCGGCTCGTCCCGGATCCGGCGCTGGTTCGCCCGCGACTGGACGGCGACCTGACCGCGCCCGGGTATCGACCCCCGCCAGTCATCAGCCGCCCACGGTGCCCGATGACCCGCCGTCGATCTTGATGGTGGCCCCGGTCGTGAAGCTCGACGCGTCGCTGGCCAGGTACAGGGCCGCGCCGACGACCTCATGCGGCAGGCCGCCCCGGCGCAGCGGGATCGACGTCGCCGCCCGCCGCTCGAAGGCCTCCATGTCCCACGCCTGGCTGATGTCGGTGAGGAACGGCCCGGGCATGATCACGTTGCAGCGCACCGCCGGCCCGTAAGCCTGGGCCATGCCCACCGTCATCGCGTCCAGCGCCGCCTTGGCCCCGCCGTAGATCAGCGCGTTCGGCCCCGGCCGCACCGCCGCCGACGAGCTCACGTTGATGATCGACCCGCCTCCCGCCTCGGCCATCCGGCTGCCGATCAGCGCCGACAGCCGGAACGGCCCCTTGAAGTTGACGGCCACCACCTTGTCAAACAGGTCCTCGCTGACCTCGGCCAGCGACGGGTACAGCGGCGACATGCCCGCGTTGTTGACCAGGACGTCGCAGCGCCCGAACTCGTCATACACCAGCCCGGCCAGCCGGTCCGCGTCCGCCCAGCGACCCGCGTGGAAGCTCGCCGCCACCGCCCGCCGCCCCGTCCGCTCGCGCAGCTCAGCGGCCAGCTCCTCGCAGGCCTCGACCTTGCGGCTGGCGATCACGACGTCCGCGCCGTGCTCGGCGAACGCCGACACCATCTCCCGGCCCAGCCCCCGGCTGCCGCCTGTCACCACCGCCACCCGGCCAGTCAGATCGAACATGTCGGTCATCGCGAAAGGGCCTTCCCTCGGGCATACCGGACGACCGCAGCCTACGTCGCCGCCGATCGGTGCCGATCAGCCCGTCCGGTTGCCGGGCCGCTGGTTTCGCGCGCGGCGGCCCGCGTGGAAGCGGTGGTCCTTGATGACCAGCTGCTCGATCTCGGCGCGCTCGCCGTCGGCCAGGGCGGCGGGGGAGCGGCCGATCCGGCCGAGCACCTGATCGACGGAGAACGCGATGCTCACCGTCGGGCTGGTGCAGTTGCCGAGCCGCGCCCGCGCGTGAGTGAACCAGACAACGCGGTCGATCGTGACCGGATGGCCGCGCGAGCGCAGGAAGTCGCCCAGGGCGTCGGCGGGCTGGTTGAGCTGCTCGCTGGGCGAGCGATCACCCCGGTCCGCCATGACCTCGGGCGCGCTGACCCGGTTGCCGTACCGGTCGTACCGGACGATGAACCAGTGGTCCCCGCTGCAGCTGATCAGGCCGTTGCGGTTCTTGACCTCAATGGCCAGCAGCCCGCCGGGCCCAGCAGCAGATGGTCGATCTCGCCCCGCCGGTTGCAGTAGCCCCGCAGCAGCGTCCACTCATCCCCGAGCGCGCTGGCCAGGCCCGTCGCGGCGGCCTGCTCGCCCCGCGCCCCGGCGGCTATGGCCTCCTCCTGGTCCGACGGCGCCGATACCGGCACCGGCGGCTCCGGCGCGTGCCGCTCCAGGCGCCGGACGGCCAGGATGCCGCGCAGCCAGGCCAGCCACCGGTGCTCGCGCCGGGCCCGGTCGCGAGCCCGGCGCAGCCGCGCGACCTGATCCCGGTGCCGGGCCACGGCTGCCGCCTGCTGCCGCTGAGCCTGCTGATCACCGGCGGAACGCCGCTGCCGCTCCTGGCGGAGCATGTCCCCCGGATGATCCGATAGCTGGACAATCCTCACGGCGTCCACCTTCCCCCGGCCGCCCGCTATAAGCGGGCCACGTCGCCTGAGGCGGGCGCATCCTGCCCAGGGCGGCCCGGCCGGGACGGACCAGGTACCGGGCGCGACGGGCAGTGCTCGTCCGGAAACGCATATACCGGGCATCATGGTGTCTGCGGCGCGCGGCCGCCCGGGTGTCGCGCGCTGGCCGGGAGGCGTCATGGCGGGCTGGGCAGGCCGTACCGCGACCGAGATCGCCGCGGCCGTGCGAGCGGGCGAGACGACCGCCCGTGCCGTGGTCGCGGAGCACCTGGACCGCATCGCCCGGCTCAACCCGGAGCTGGCCGCGTTCGTCCGGGTCCGGGCCGATGCCGCGCTGAGCGAGGCGGACGGGGTCGACGGCCGGGCCGACCGGGCCGGCCTCCCGCTGGCGGGCGTGCCAGTCGCGATCAAGGACAACGTGCCGGTGGCCGGGGAGCCGATGCGCGTCGGCAGCGCCGCCACCCCTGATACCCCGCAGGACCAGGACCACCCGGCGGTCGCGCGCCTGCGCGCCGCCGGCGCGGTCGTGGTCGGCCTGACCAACCTGCCGGAACTGGGCCTCTACCCGTTCACCGACAGCGTCTACGGCATCGCCCGTAACCCGTGGGACCCGCGCCGTACGCCCGGCGGCTCCTCGGGCGGCTCGGCGGCCGCCGTCGCCTCGGCCATGGTCCCGGTCGCCCTGGGCAACGACGGGCTGGGCTCGATCCGCATCCCGGCGGCGGTCTGCGGGCTGTTCGGCATCAAGCCGGGTTCCGGAGTGGTCCCGTCGCAGCTCGGCGCGGACAGCTGGGGCGGCCTGGCCGAGAACGGGCCGCTGGCCACCACCGTGGGCGACGCCGCCCTGATGCTCGGGGTGCTGGCCGGCACCGCGTTCAGCCTGGCCGAGCCGCGCCAGCTGCGCGTCTGCCTCTCGGTGAAGCCGCCCAGCCCCGGCGTCCTGGTCCACCGCGGGTTCCGGTCCGCGGTCCGCGACGCCGGCCAGCACCTGCAGCGCCTGGGCCACACGGTCACCGACGACGATCCGCCCTACCCCTGGTGGGCGCCGTCCGCGATGGTCGAGCGCTGGTTCGCCACCAGCGTGACCGACGCCCGCCCGTTCCTGTCCGGCCCGGGGCTGGAACGGCGCACCCGCCGCCACATCCGGGCCGGCCAGCGGGTCCTGTTCCTGCACCCGCCCCGCGAGAGCCAGCGCGAGCGCCTCCGCGCCCGGCTGGTGCCGTTCTTCGACCGCTACGACGTGCTGGTCATGCCGACCCTGGCCCGTCCCGCGCCGCCTGCCCGGCGCTGGGGCGAGGGGACGCTCACCCGCAGCGTGGTCACCGCGCTCCTGTACTCGCCGATGGCCGGCACCTGGAACCTGGCCGGCTTCCCGGCCGCCGCCATCCCGGCCGGCCCCTCCGTCCAGGGCCTCCCCGCCTCCGTCCAGCTGGTCGCCGCCCCCGGCGGCGAGGCGCTGCTGCTGGCCCTGGCCGCCCAGCTCGAACGCGCCGCGGCCTGGCCCCGCCACCCACCCGCCTACGAACCGCTTGAGCCATGATCGTGACCGTTTTTCCGTAACTTCTGCCGGGCAAACGGTCACGATCATGGTCGGCACGGCGGGTCGTCCAGGAGGCCGGCGGCGGCGGCCAGCCAGCCCGGCGTCATGATCCGCCCTCGCCGGCGTAACGGTGCCGCCGCGCGGCCTCGCTGACCTCGGCCAGTTCCTCGGCGGACAGGATCCGCGGGTTCCCGGCCAGCCGCGCCCGCCAGTACACCTCGCACAGCCACTCCAGCAGCTGAGCCCGGTCGTAGGCCTCCGGCAGGCTCGACCCGTAGGCGATCGCCCCGTGGTTCTGGATCAGCGCGCCGAACCGCCCGTCCAGCGCGCCCGCCACGTTCCCGGCCAGGCCGCCGGAGCCGAACGCGGCGTACGGGGCGACCCGGACCGTCGGGCCGCCCAGGCGCAGCACCGAGTAGTGCACGGCCGGGACCTCGTCGCAGATCACCGACACCGCCACGGCGAACGGCGAGTGGGTGTGCACGACCGCGCGGGCGGCGGGCGCGATGTCGTAGATCCGGCGGTGCATCGGCCACTCCGACGACCGCCTGCCGGTGCCCGCGAGGATCGCGCCGCCGGCGTCCAGCACGTTCACGGTCTCGGCGGTGACCTGGTCGTAGCTGAGCCCGGATGGCGTCATCACGATGGTGTCGTCACCAGTCCGGACGCTGATGTTCCCGGCGTCGCCGATCACCAGCCGGTCGGCGACGAGCTTGCTGCCGTAGCGGACCAGGTCGTCCCGGACCGCGGCGACCTCGGGGGACACCTCGGGCACCGGGCCTCCTTACTCGCCGCCCCGTACGCCTACTATCGCCTGAACGCGGCCGGCGTCGAGGCCGTCGCCCGGGACCTGGTCTCACGCTAGCGGAGGGACTCCCGTCATGACCGACATGACCGAAGTCGTCAGTCAGCCCCGGGCCCGCGCGGCCGACGCGGCGCTGCGCGAGCGGGCCCGCGCCGTCATCCCCGGCGGCATGTACGGGCACCTCAGCGCGAACGGCCTGCCGCCGGAGTACCCGCAGTTCTACGACCGGGCGCTGGGCGGCCGGGTGTGGGACGTGGACGGCAACGAGTACGTCGACTTCATGTGCAGCTTCGGGCCCAACCTGCTCGGCCACCGCCACCCCCGGGTGGAGGCGGCGGTAGCCGCCCAGCACGCCCGGGGCGACACCATGTCCGGGCCGGGCGCGGTCCTGGTCGAGGCGGCCGAGGTGCTGACCGGCCGGGTCGCGCACGCCGACTGGGCGCTGTTCGCCAAGAACGGCACCGACGCCACCACGGTCGCGGTCATGGTGGCCCGCGCCGCAACCGGCCGCCCGGTGGTGCTCCAGGCGTCCGGCGCCTACCACGGCGCCACGCCGATGTTCACGTTCCGGGCCGACGGGGTCACCCCGGCCGACCGGGCCAACTTCCGCTGCTACACGTTCAACGACATCGCCAGCGTGCGCGCGGCCATGGACGAGGCGGCCGGGCAGGTGGCCGCGGTGATCGTGTCGCCGTTCCGGCACGACGCCGGGTTCGACGCCGAGCTGGCCGACCCGGAGTTCGCCCGCGCCCTGCGCGGCCTGTGCGACGAGGCCGGGGCCGCCCTGATCATGGACGAGGTCCGGGGCGGGTTCCGGATGCACGACGGCGGGAGCTGGGAGCCGCTGGGCGTGGCCCCGGACCTGAGCGCGTGGAGCAAGGCCATCGGCAACGGCTACCCGGCCGCCGCGGTCCTCGGGTCGCGGCGGTACGAGGCGGCGGCGTCGCGGATCTTCGTCACCGGGTCGTTCTGGTTCCAGTCGGTCCCGCTGGCGGCGGTGGTCGCCACCGTCACCGCGGTGCGCGAGGAGCAGGCGGTGCCGGCCATGATCCGGGCCGGCGCGCTGCTGCGCGCGGGCATCGCCCGGGAGGCCGCGGCGGCGGGCGTGGAGATCCGCCAGACCGGCCCGGTGCAGATGCCGACCCTGTCGTTCCCGGCCGACGGCACCGGCCACGACCGGGCGGTGACGTTCTGCGGCGCGGCGGCCGGGCACGGCGTGATCTTCCACCCCCGGCACAACTGGTTCGTCTGCGCCGCGCACGCCGACGCCGACGTGGAGCGCGCCGTGGACGCGGCCCGGGCGGGGTTCCGCGCGGTCCGCGCCCGCTACGGGGCCTAGCTGAGCGCGGCTCCCCGGCCGAAGCCGCTGTCCGTCGGCGGCTGAACCCGTTCGCCGCCGGGCGGCCGGCGGTGGCAGGGTTGGGCGCGACCAAGCCCGTCCCCGGCGAAAGGACGCTGACGTGCCCGAGATCCCGGTCCGGTACTACCCCGCCCGCGACGGGCTGCGCCTGGCCTACCGCGAGGTCGGGTCGGGCCTGCCGCTGATCGTGATCCACGGCTATACCGGCTCGGCCATGATGTTCGTCCGGGACGGGATGGGCGCCCGGATCGCCGCCCGCGGTTACCGCGTGATCCTGCCCGACCTGCGCGGCCACGGGGACAGCGACCGCCCGCACGACCCGGCCTCCTACCCGCCCGGCGCGCTGGCTGACGACGGCCTGGCGCTGGTCGACCACCTCGGGCTGACGGACTATGACCTGGCCGGCTACTCCCTCGGCGGGCGGACGGTGATCCAGATGCTGGCCCGCGGCGCGACCCCCCGCCGGGCCGTCGCGGGCGGCCAGGGACTGGAGGCGATCCTGCACACTGCCGGGCGGGGCGGCGGGTACCGCCGCATCTTCTCCGGCTTCGGCACGTTCGAGCCCGGCTCCCCGGAGCAGGCCATGGAGGACTGGGTCACGGCCTCGGGCGCCGATCCGGTGGCCCTGACTCGCGTCCTCGACACGTTCACCGACACCCCGGCCGAGGCGCTGGCCCGGGTCACCGTGCCCACGCTGATCGTGACGGGGGAGCAGGACGGACACAACGACACCGCCCCGGCCCTGGCCAGCGCGCTGCCCGCGGGCCAGTACCGCATGGTCCCCGGCGATCACGGCACCGCCGTGCCCCAGTTCGAGACCGCCCTGGCCGACTTCCTCGGCGACGCGACCGGGTAGCCAAAGAGCCCGCTAGCCGCGCTGCGCGATGAACACGTACTCCCGGCCCGGCCGGTCCGGGGCGTCCCGCACGTCCAGCACCCGGAAGCCGCACGCGGCCAGGCTAGCCTCCACCTCGTCCCGGTCACGGAACCGCAGGGTCGAGCGCGACTCCAGGACCGCCCCGTCGGAGTCGAACCGGTAAGTCCAGCGGAACGACACCAGGGGCAGGCGCACGCTCGTGACCTCCAGCCGGGCCGCCACCCGGCCGATGCCGGGCACGTCGCGGACGGCGCCCGGCGCCCAGTCCAGCCACCCAGACGGCGGCTCAGCGGGCGATCTCGGCACTGGCCTTCCGCACCGTGACCGGCTCGGCGAGCCGCTGATCGTCGCACAGCCGTTGCACCATGTCGATGGTCTCCGCCAGGTCGG
This sequence comes from uncultured Actinomycetota bacterium, assembly GCA_963731085.1. GTDB lineage: Bacteria > Actinomycetota > Actinomycetes > Streptosporangiales > Streptosporangiaceae > DASUBV01. Next base: position 197,228 of record CAVSUF010000005.1, on the reverse strand, counting down.
CGCCGAGGCGGGCACCGGGGGTGAAGGTGGCCGGCAGGTGCTGCATGCCGTTGATGACGCCGATCGTCTGGTAGTGCACCGTCCCGGCCGGGTCGCACGCGTAGTCCGGCATCCGGTCGAGCACCGCGGTGACCATGCGCTTGAACACCATGCGGGCCACGTTGGAGCCGATGCAGCGGTGGATGCCCAGGCCGAAGCTATGGTGGCGGTTGCCGCTGCGGGCGAGGTCGATCTCATCGGGACGGGTGAACAGCGCCGGGTCCCGGTTAGCCATGGCCCAGGACAGCCACAGCCGCTCGCCTTCCCGGAACCGGGTGCCCGCGATCTCGCAGTCAGCGGAGATCGTGCGCCCGTCGCCGGCCGCCGGGGTGTAGAACCGCAGGAACTCCTCGGTCGCCGAGTCCAGCAGGTCCTGCCGCTGCTGGCTGAGCCGGGTTCGCTCGGCGGGGTTCTCCGACAGCCACTCCAGCGCGTGGGCGGTCAGCGAGGTGGTGGTGTCGAAGCCGCCGCCGATGACCAGCAGGAGAACCCCGAGCAGTTCGATGTCGTCGGGGCTGCGGCCGTTGATCGTGGCCTGGGTCAGCGCGCCGACCATGCCGGGCCGCGGCTCCTGGCGGCTCTGGGCGATCTGGGCGAACACGTCCCGGGCCATCGCGACCTGAAGCTCGCGCAGCCGCGGGAGGTCCGGCGAGTCGGGCGGGGTGTACACCGAGGCGTGCACCGGCTCGCAGTAGACGTTCCAGTTCCGCAGCGGCATGCCGATCATGGCCAGCGTCAGCACGGCGGGCACCACGTTGGCCAGGTCGTCGACGAAGTCGATCCGCCCGGTCTCGATCTTCTCGTCCAGGCAGGCGCGGACCAGCTCATCCACCACCGGGGTCCACCGGGCCACGGCGGCGGGGGACAGGTAGGGGTTGAGCAGCTGGCGGTAATGCCGCTGGTCGGGCGGGTCCATTTCCAGGAACCCGCCCTGGATCCCCATGCTCTCCCGCGCGGGAATCGTGATGCCCTGGTAGCCGCGCCGCTGATTGTTCACGTCATGGTCGTTGGACAGGTGCTCGGCGGACCGGGCCAGCTCGAAGACCTCGTGGCTGCCGGCCGCGACCCAGTGACCGCCGTAGGTGTCACTCCAGGCCAGCGGGCACCGGGCGTGCATGTCCCGGGTGATGGCCTCGAACTGATGCCGGTATTCCGGCGCGTGCCGGTCGAACTGATAGGAGTTCTTCTTGCGGTCAGCGTCGCTGGCGACGTCTTCTGCGCTCACGCAGTTCTTCTCCTTGCGCACGGGCCGGGGCCGGGGCCGGGGCCGGGGCGGCGGTTCAGGAAACTGAGATCGCCTGCTCCGGGCAGGACCGGACGGCCTCGGCCACCCTGGCCTCCTGCCCGGCCGGGACGTCCTCGCTGACCGGCGAGGAATGGCCGTCGATCTCGTCGAGCTCGAACACCTGCGGCGCGATCATCGAGCAGAGCGTGTGACCCTGGCACCGCTCCTGATCCACGTGCACCTTCACGGGTACCTCCCTTTCCCGAGGGCGGCCGAGCCCGGTGCCTCGCCCGGCGCCCCCGCTCGGCTCATGGAAATCTCCCTTCCAATGTCGGAGAATAGTAGTTTCACCCTCGGACGTGGCGGAAGACCCCGGCGCGCGGGAGGAGACGGGATGCACCCAGTTCGCGGCGACCGGGAACGCTATTCCCGGTCGCCGCACCCAGCGAATCCGCAGGCGCAGAACTCCCAGACCTCGTCCGCGGTGAGCGGATGAGCGCTCTCGTCATCGGGGTCGCCGCTCGACTGCGAGATGAACATCACGGTCTGCATCGTGAGGGAGGCCGCCCGGCGCAGCACGATGCCCTGGCGCAGCTCGCCCGCCGCCTGCGCGTCCGTCATCAGCTCGGTCAGCAGCGCGAGCAGCGGGGCGTGTGCTTCCCGCACCTCGGCCGGGTGAGTGAGCAGCAGCTGCGGGGCGAAGTCGGTGAACAGCGGGCTCCGGGAAGTGGGGTCCGGCCGGGACAGCTCGAACAGGAGCTGGACGGCGACCTTGAGCCGGTCCAGCGGATCGGACGGGCCGGCGGCGGCGGCGCGGATCTGGTCGGTCGACCGGCGCAGCGCGTCCTCGAACAGCGCCAGCAGCAGTTCATGCTTGCCGTCGAAATGCTGGTAGAAGCTGCGCAGCGACTGGCGGGAGCAGTCGACGACCTCCTGCACGGTGAAGTCCGTGCTGCCCTTCTTGCTGATGATCGCCTGCGCCGCGTCAAGGAACCGCTGCACGCGCTGCTCCGCGCGGATCTTCGCGGCCCGCGTGGACCGCTCGACCGCCCGCTGCTTCCAGGCGGGCTCCTCGGACGCGGGACTCGCGACGGAGTTCGTGCTGGCCATGGCACGAATCTTACAGCAGCCATCTGGTAGGGAACTTTCCGGCTCGCCCCAGCGTCCCTGCCGACGGCCGAGATCATCGTTCCCGTTCGGTCACGACTGCTGTCACGCCCGGGTTACCTCTTGTCACGGCCGGGTTAACCAACCTAATGTGCGTTCAGTAGGTTGGTCTGGAGGGGGGAGCCCGGGTGCCCGATCAGCGGCCGTATGCGACCCTCCTGGCCAAGGGCGAGGACCGCAGGCAGCGCATCCTGGCCGTGGCCCAGCGGCTGCTGGCGCGCAACGGCGGGCGCGGGACCACCCTCGGCCAGATCGCCCAGGAGGCCGGCGTCAGCCCGGCTGGCCTGCTGCATCACTTCGAGTCCAAGGAACAGCTGCTGCACGCGGTGCTCGACGCCCGCGACGCTCACGACCTGGCCAACGCCGACCTGGGCGGCGACATCATCGATCAGCTCGCCGCCGTCACCGAGCGGTACCGGCGCGCGCCCGAGCTCGTCGGGATGTTCACCGTTCTCCAGGCGGAGAACCTCGATCCCGAGGCCCCGCTGCATGACCGCTTCATGGCCCGCTACCGGGTCGCGGTGGACACGGTCGCCGAGAGCATCCGGCGGGGCCAGAGCGCGGGGCGGTACCGGGCCGACGTGGATCCCGCCGTCAAGGCCGTGGAGATCGTCGCCTTTCTCACCGGGATGGAGACATCATGGCTGCTCGATCCTTCGATTCCGCTGACCGAGGTGTTCAGCGAGTACATCAGCTCGATCGCCCGGCAGCTGGCCAGCCGCCCGCCATCCGGCACTCGCTGAGGCCCCGGATGGCGGCCATCGCGCCGTGCATCCCCGAGGTCGTGCAGGTCGCCGGAGGCTGGGTGTTCGACCTCGTGATGGCCGGCTGGGACGTCACCGTCCTGACCCCCGACCGGGCTGACTCGCGGCCGCTGCGCATCCTCGGCGCGCGCACCGTCGACCTCGAGAGCGTGCTGGCCCGGCCGGTCTACGGGTCGTGCCTGCAGGCCATCGCGGTCGGCCCGGACCTGTGCGCCCGCGATCCCCGGGTGCACCAGATGGTGCGGCAGGCCCTGGACGGCGGCGAGGCCGACGTGCGGCTGTGGGGCGAGCAGTGGCCGGATGACCTCGACGTGGCGGCCGACCCGGTGCGGCACACGCTGAGCACGGCCGCCCGGGCCTTCAAGGCGCACGCGCTGGCGGCGGCGGCCGTCCCGGCCGACCCCGGCGAGGTGTCCGAGGTGTTCCGCCGCGCCCGGGATCGGCGCCGGAGCCTGCTCGCCGTGCGCTGATGGCCCGTCCCGTGCGGACTGGCGCCGCGCCCGGCTGAGCAGGGGAACCGGTCCGGGGGTTGCCCGGCCCCGGGCCGGCGCCTTGAATGAAGTCAGCCGGTTCTCCGCCGCCCAGCCGCCTTCCGGACAAGGAGACGCGCCATGACCACCCTCGACACCAGCCGGGCCAGCATCACCAGCCAGTTCCGCGACGACCCCATCCAGATCATGGACCAGCGGTTCGTGCCCGACCCGGTGTCGGGCGACCTGGAGGCCGAGCGGCTGCACCGCAAGCAGCAGCTGGCCGCCGCGTTCCGGGTGTTCGCCCGGCACGGCTTCAGCCTCGGCGTGGCCGGGCACATCACCGCCCGCGACCCCGAGCTTCCCGACCACTTCTGGGTCAACCCGGTCGCGGTGCCGTTCAGCCAGATGCGGGTGTCCGACCTGGAGCTGGTCAACGACCGGGGCGAGATCGTGATCGGGGACCGCCCGGTCAACCAGGCGGCGTTCGTCATCCACTCCCAGGTGCACGCGGCCCGGCCCGACGTCATCGCCGCCGCGCACGCCCACGCGGTCTACGGGAAGGCGTGGTCGTCGCTGGGCCGGCTGCTCGACCCGATCACCCAGGACGCCTGCCTGTTCTTCGGCTGCCACTCGCTGTACGACGACTTCAACGGCGTGGTCATCAACACCGAGGAAGGCCGGCGGGTGGCCGGGGCGCTGGGGCCGGACAACAAGCTGGTGATCCTGCGCAACCACGGCTTCCTGACCGTCGGCCGCTCGGTCGAGGAAGCCGCCTGGCTGTTCATCACCGCCGACTCCACTGCCCACGCCCAGCTTCTGGCCGAGGCGGCGGGCACGCCGGTCCGGGTCCGCGACGAGGTGGCGGCGCCGATCGGGACCCGGGCGACCCGCCGGGGCGGCTTCAGCTTCCGGCCGTACTTCGCCGAGATCGTGGCCGAGGAACCGGACCTGCTGGACTAGGCCGGGACCAGGCCGGGCCGAGGCGAGGTCTCGTATCGCCGGCGTGGCGGCCGGGCAGCGCTGCCGGGCGGGGTAATTTGTCCCCGTCCGGGAGACTCAGGAGATGAACATGCCCACGACCGCCACGCTGGCCGACATGCTGCTCGCGCCGGATGCTCAGCCCAAGCCCGAGGTGATCGATGACTGCTGCGCGCTCATCGATCACGAGGTCCACGCGATGTCCGGGATCTCCGGGACCGCCGTGAAGCTGGCCCACAAGACCATCGCCACGTTCCTGCCGGGCCACGTCCGGTTCATGGTGGGCTCGATGCTGCCGGAGCTGGCCGGCCAGCTCGAGCCGTACTGGGCCGCCTACAGCGCGTCCGGCGGCACGGGGTTCGGCGACTACCTGGCCCAGCGCGGCCCGGAGGTGGCCGAGGCCATGCTGGCGGTCTCCGACGAGCGGGCCAGGGGCTCGGGCCGCCCGGTCGTCGTCAAGGCCTACACCAGCGTCCGCGCCAGCGCCGCGCGCCACGTCGAGGCCGCCCTCCCGCAGGTCGGCGACCTGATCCAGAAGTACGCGAGCTAGCCCCGGAACCCCCGGTCACAGCCCGGCCGCGCTGGGCGGCGCCTTGATGACCTCCTGGGCCATCTCCCGGTCCGCCGCCGGGTACTCGACCAGGGCCAGCACCCGGCTGGCCATGAACCGCGCGGTGCGGACCGGGGTGCCGCCCCGCGTCACCTCGGTCACCTCGACCACCCCCCGGCCGGTGTTGATCTCCACCCGCCGGCCGGCCCGGGTGGCCGCCACCTCGTAAGTCCGGACCTCGTCGCCAGCATCGATCACGATCTCGACCCGGTCACCGCGCATGCCAGTTCCGTACCCATCCCGAATCGCCTCGTACCCAGCGAGAACGGACCGGCGCCACCGCGAAGTAGGCTGGCCGCATCCCGCCGCGCGGAAGGACGCCCCCGTGACCGATTACGAGGAGATCATCTACGAGGTAGCCGACCCGGTGGCCACCATCACCCTGAACCGTCCGTCGGCCCTCAACGCCTGGACCGACCGGATGGCCGCCGAGGTGCGGCATGCCGTGGCCGCGGCCGGGGCCGACCCGCGGGTGGTGGGCATCGTCATCACCGGCGCGGGCCGGGGCTTCTGCGCCGGGGCTGACATGCGGCGGCTGACCGGCATCTCAGAGGGCGGCGAGCGGCCTGTCGCGGTGGTGCCGCCCGGCCTGGAGGCCGACCCCGGTGACCCGGCCGCCGGCGCCGACCTGCGCGAGGGCACCTACACCTACCTGATGTCGGTGCCCAAGCCGGTCATCGCGGCCATCAACGGGCCCGTGGCCGGCATGGGCGTGCCGATCGTGCTGGCCTGCGACCTGCGCTTCATGGCCGAGGACGCGATCCTGATGACCGCGTTCGCGCAGCGCGGCCTGATCGGCGAGTGGGGCATCACCTGGCTGCTGCCCCGGCTGACCGGCACCGCCGTCGCGCTGGACCTGCTGTTCTCCTCGCGCAAGATCACCGGCACCGAGGCCGCCGCCATGCGCGTGGTCAACGCCGCGCTGCCCCGCGAGGCGGTGCTGGCCCACGCCCAGCAGTACGTCCGCGACCTGGCCGCCACGTCCTCGCCGACGTCCATGGCCATCATGAAGCGGCAGGTCTACCAGCAGCTGCACGCCGGCCTGCGGGCCGCCGAGCATGAGGCCCAGGGCCTGATGATGGAGAGCTTCGCCCGGCCCGACTTCCGGGAGGGCGTGCAGTCGTTCACCGAGCGCCGGCCCCCGTCGTTCACCCGCGTCCCGGCCGAGGCCGGCTAAACCAGCCAAACCCCGGCCATGCGTAACGGCACGGCTCAGCCAGTCGTGCCCGCCGGGCCGGCGCCGGGCGCGGTCAGCCCCAGCCGCCGCTGCTCGATGATCAGGCACCGGTCCTCGACGTAGAGCAGCCCGGCGCCGGCGGCGATGGCCCGTGCCTCGGCCGAGGCGATGCCCAGCTGCAGCCACAGCGCGGTGGCCCCGGCGGCTACCGCCTGGCGGGCGATGTCGGGTGCCTGCCCCGGCGGCCGGAACACGTCGACCAGCCCGGCCTGCTCCGGAACCCCGGCCAGCGTCCGGAACACCGGCTCGCCCAGGATCGTGTCCGCATGCGGGTTGACCGGGATGATGCGCCAGCCGTGCCGCTGCATGTGGGCGGGCACGTAGCAGGCCGCCTTGGCCGGGTCGGCGCTGGCCCCGACCACGGTGATAACGGGGTAGGTCCGCAGGATCCGTTCCGCGATCTCGTCGGTATCGGTCACCGGGCTACCGTAACCCGGCGCGAACCCGGCGCGGCGGTGCCGTCCGGCCCGGCGGTCATCCGCGCGGCCCGCGTGCCCGGTTTACCATGGAATGCGGGGCGCCGACGCACGGACGCACCGAGGCACGGACGCACGGAGACGCGCATGGGCTTGCCGGACCGACAGCAGCGAGTTCTTGACCAGATCGAGCGCGCGCTCCAGGCGGCTGACCCCCGGCTGAAGTCGATGTTCGCCACCTTTACCCGGTTCACCGGCCAGGCGCAGGCCCCGGAAAGCGAGGCCATCGGCGCCCGCTGGCACCGGCCGCGGCCCGCGGCGCTGGTCTCGATCATCGCGATCTGCCTGGTCACCCTGGGCCTGATCATCGTGCCCGCGGTCATCCGGGCCTGCCCCGGCCTGCCATCGGACCAGGCCCTGGTCAGCGCCACCGTGCGGTTCCAGCACTGCAGCCACGCCACCAACGCCTGGAGCCGCGGCGGCCGCTGACCGCCAGCCCGAGCCACGCCGGCCCGCCGGGTCGTTCTTTGCCCGTTCCGGGGATTGGCCAGCCGTGTCGGCGGTGAGCCTCCTGACGCCATGCATAACGTCCGGCACGACGTCGCGGGCTTTCTCACCGGCCGCCACCTCGTCGTGCTCCTGATCTTCGCGGCGGCCTTCATCTGCCTGCTGGTCGGCCCGGTCCTGAACGACGTCCTGCTGAACTCCGTCAGCGGCCCGGCCAACCGGGCGGCGCCCGCCGTCTTCGTCATCGGCCTGGGCGCCCTGCTCACCGGCATCGTCGCCGGCGTCGGCGTCCTCGACGCGGTCGGCGCCTGCATGATGGCCCTCGTCCTGCTGGCCGCCCTCATGGTGCACTACTAAGCGGCAGCGCGGCAGCAGCGGCAGCAGCGGCGGCAGCAGCGGCAGCAGCGGCGGCGGCAGCGGCGGCAGCGGCGGCAGCCGAGACCCCCGCCCCGGGCATGCTTTTTCATGATCACGACCGTTTTTCCGCGCATGTTAACGTAAACACGGTCGCGATCATGCTCGACCACCTGGCTGCGCCCCAGTTAGCTGGCTTTCGCCGCCCCCGGCTCCTGCCCGGCGCGACGGCGGCGGCGCCCGCCCCACGCGATCCCGGCGCCGGCCAGGATGAGCACCGCGAGGACCACCACCGCCAGCAGGTACCAGGCCGGGTTCGCCACCGGCAGGCCGGGGAACTCGGCGTAGCCCGGCTGGCCCGGGTCAACCACGACCCCGACCTGGTCACCAGCGAAGAACCGCTGGCTATCGCGGGTCGGGTCGTGGGCCAGCGTCCGCGTCACCCCGCCAGCGGGGGAGGCCAGCCGGACCTCGTAGTTATAGGTCGTCCACGAGTCGTGGGTGGTGTCGTGCTCGTCCTGCAGCACCCTCACCACGGTGGCCCGGACGGCCAGCCCGTGCTGGGTGTCCGCCGTCCGGACGGTCTGCCCGTGCAGGTACACCGTCGCCGGGATGGTCAGGATGACCGCCACGACCGCGACGACCCCGAGGACCCGGAGCACCACCGCGCGGCGGATGCGCGCGGGCAATGTCCGAGGCGCCGCCCCAGCCCTGGCCACGTCCCCGGCCCCAGCCCTGGCCACGTCCCCGGCCCCAGCCCTGGCCACGTCCCCGGCCCCGTCCCCGGCCCCGTCCCCGGCCACGCCCCCGGCCCCGGCCCTGGCCACGTCCCCGGCCACGCCCCAGCCCTGGCCACGTCCCCGGTCCCGGCGGCCGTCGGGACCGCGTCGCGGCGGACCCGCAGCCGGCGGGACAGCCGGACCGCCGCAAAGCTGAGCGCGACCAGGCCGGCCCCGAACCCGGCCGCCAGCCCGATCAGCAGCCCGGCCGGCGCGGTGTGCGGCCGTCCCAGGGCGGATAGCTCGGTGGCGCAGCCCACCAGGCAGGCCGTGGCGCCCAGGATCGACCCCAGCATGCCCAGGGCCGTCCACTGGCCCGGCGGCGCTTGCGTCCGGCTCATCGGCTCGGCCCTTTCGACATGCCGGTATTCCTCCTATTAAGGCCCCGCCCGGTCCCGCGCGCACCCCGCGAAGCCTCGGATAACGGCAACCGCCCGCGCCGGGCCGGGGCGCGTATTGGCGCCCCGCCCCGATTACGACGATATGCGCAGGTCACGAGCCTCTTTCCAGGGGTTTTGCAAGATCAAACTAGGCGTAAGGTACCGTACGTTCAGATACACTTACGGACCCGGTAATAGGGCGTGCGGTCGGCCGGCGGGCATGACGGAGGTCGATCCGGGTATTGGGCCGGCAGTCGATCCGGGGTAGCGGGCAGGCAGGAAAGATGAAGTTGCGGCCGAGTCTGGCAGTCGATCTGGGGACCGTTAATACCCTCATCCGGGTGGTCGGCGGCGACCTCGTGGACGAGCCGTCGGCGATCGCGGTGAACCGCCGGACCGGCGCGGTGGAGGCGGTCGGCCGGGACGCCGACGCGCTGGCCGAGAAGGAGCCCGTCGATACCGAGATCATCCACCCGGTGCGCGACGGCGTCATCGCCGACTACGACGCCGCGGTGAGCCTGCTCGAGGCCCTGCTGGGCAGGGCCAGGGTGGCTCGCGGGCTGGCCCGGCCGCTGGCCGCGGTCTGCGTGTCGGGCGGGGCGACCTCGCTGGAGCGGCGGGTGCTGACCGCCGCGATGGCCGCCGTGCTGCCCCGGGGCGTCCTGCGGTTCGTGGACAAGCCGGTGGCCGCCGCGGCGGGCGCCGGGCTGGAACTCGGCCCCGGCGCCGGCGCGGTCATCGTGGACGTCGGCGGCGGGACCACCGAGATGGCGGTGCTGGCCGGCGGGCACGTGGTCCGCGCCCAGACGCTGCGGGTCGGCGGCAACGCCATGGACAAGGCCATCGCCCAGGCCATCCGCGCCGACCGGGGCCTGCTCATCGGCCGGGACGCGGCGCGGACGCTGAAGATGACCCTGGGCCTGGGCGGCGAGGCGGCGCAGGAGTGCGAGGCGGCGGGCGTCGACGCCGCGCGCCGCACCCCGCGGGTGGAAGTCATCCCGGCCAAGCTGGTGGCCTCGGCGCTGGAGCAGTCCGCCGCCGCGATCGCCGGCGCGGTCGGGGACCTGCTCGCCGACGTTCCGCCCAACCTGGCCGGGGACGTGGTGCGCGGCAAGATCCGGATGGCCGGCGGCGGCGCCCTGCTGCCTGGCCTGACCGCCCGGATCGAGGTCGCCGCTGACATCCCGGCCTACATCGTGGATGACCCTATGCGGTGCGTCATCCGCGGTGCCGCCGAGTTCCTGACCGAGGGGTACGAGATCGCGGGCCGCCGCCCGCTGGCCGGCGCGACGTCGGCCAGCACGGGCCCGCCAGCGCCGGCTGATCATCGCCGGCTGATCATCGCCGGTAGGCTCGCGCTGCGAGTGCCCCGCCTGCTCCGGGAGGCCGCCAGATGCCGGGTGTCACGATCTCCGCCGGGTACGGCGCCGGCGGCAGCGTCATCGCCCCGCGCGTCGCCGCCGTCCTCGGGCTGCCGCTGCTGGACCGGGCCATCAGCTCCCGGGTCGCGGCCCGGCTGCGGGTGACCGTCGCCGAGGCCACCGATGGCGTGGTGCGCCGCTCACTGCCCGACCGGTTCATCGAGGCGCTGGCCCCGCTGGCCGCCGGGGTGCTGGCCTCCAACGTCGACGCCGCTCCCGATGAGCCGGCCGCGCCGGTCAGCGAGGCGGCCGTGTTCCGCGATCAGGCCGAGGCCATCATCCGGGCCGCGCTGGCCGGCGGCGCGGTCATCCTGGGCCGCGCCGGGGCCGCCGCGCTCCGGGACGAGCCCGGCGTGCTGCGGGTCCGGCTGTTCGGCCCGCATCCGGCCCGGGTCGCCCAGGCCACGTGGATCGAGAGCGTGGACGAGGCCACGGCCCGCGAGCGCCTGCCTCAGGTGGACCGGGCCCGCGCGCACTACGTGCGCCGCCTGTACCGGTGCGACATCGACGACCCCGCCCTGTACCACCTGCAGATCGACAGCACGGCCGTGCCGCCGGACGCCTGCGCCGACCTGATCGCCGCCGCCTACCGCGCGCTGGTCCCGCCCCCGGCAGGCTCTTGCTAACAGCTGACGCCTCAGGCCGCGGTCAGCGCGGCTAGCTCGCCGGCGGTCACGCTGCCCGGCGCGCGGCGGTCCCGGGCGAACTGGTTGGCCAGGCGCTGCAGCATCTCGTTCACCGGCGTGGCGACGCCATGCTGGCGGCCCAGCAGGACGATCTCGCCGTTGAGGTAGTCGGCCTCGATCGACCCGGTGCCCCGGGTCAGGCTCTGCCACGAGGACCCGCCCGACCGGCGCGCCCCGTTGACCGGGCGGATCTGGACCTGGTCCGCGCGCAGCCCGGCGATCTCGTCCGGACGGGCGGCCGCGATGCCCGCGGCGGCCAGCACGGCGGCGCCCTCGGACCGCGCCCGCCGGGCCAGGTCCGCGGCGCTCGCCGCGTGCGGGCCGGGCTCGCGGGCCGGGCCGCACACCGCCTCCACCGCGTTGCCCAGGTTGGTCAGCAGCTTGCCGTACTTCCAGCGCATCACGTCATCGCTGACCGGGGCCACGAACGCGCTGCCTTCGAGGTCGGCGGCGACCCGCTCGGCGGCCTTGTCGGTGCCCGCCGGGTACCGCCCGACCGGCAGCAGGCCGCTGCGCGGGGTGCCCTGGGAGTCGACCGCGCCGGGCTCCAGGTGGCTGGCGGGCAGCCACACGCACACCCCGTAGACCTGGCGGAACCGGCGCAGCGCCAGGCGCTCGCTGGTCACGCCGTTCAGCGCGCAGAACACCGGGATGGCGTCGGCCGCCACGCCGCCGCCGGCCACTGGCTGCCACGCCCAGGCGTCCAGCGCGGCGGCGGCGTCCTGGGTCTTGACCGTCAGCACCAGGGCGTCGCCGTCCCGCAGCGACACCTGGCCCGGCTCGGTCACGGCCGGGATCGGCAGGGTGGCCACGCCGTCGGGCGTGGCGAAGCGCAGGCCGCCGTCGCGCAGCGCCGCGTAGTGGGCACCCCGCGCGGTCAGCACGACCTCATGGCCGGCCTGGAACAGCCGGGCGCCGATCGTCCCGCCAACCGCCCCGGCCCCGACGATGATGTACCGCATGCGCTAACCCTGTCATAGCGCGCGAACCGGACCACGCCGGGCCGGCTCGCCCGCGCCCGGTTACCCGCGCGCCGGTCAGGACTCGCTGGTTACCGCCGCGGTGAACCACGCGGCCTGGTCCAGGGCGCTGTCGGCGGCGGCCAGCAGGCCGGCCTGCAGCGCGAAGTCGTGCCACATCCGCGGCCACCGGGTGTAGGTGACCTCGACCCCGGCCGCCGACGCCCGGGCCGCCATCCGCTCGGCGTCCGGAGCCAGCAGGTCATCGGCGCCGGCCTGGATGAGCAGCGGCGGCAGGCCGGCTGGCTCGGCCCGCAGCGGCGACACCGCCGGGTCGGCCCACGCCGACGGCGGGGCGTACGCCGTGGCGCACGCCTGGAGCCAGCGCGGGCTGAGCAGCAGGTCACGGCGGACCAGGTCGGGCACGGCGCGGCGGTCGGCGCCCAGGTCCAGCCAGGGTGACAGCAGGATGCACCCGGCGGGCAGCTTCTCCCCGGCGTCCCGCCGGGCGGCGGTGGCGGCCAGGGCCAGGCCCGCGCCGGCCGAGTCGCCGGACAGCACCAGCGAGCCGGGGGAGTCCTCGCCGAGCAGGGCGCCGATGACCGCGCGGGCGTCGTCCAGGGCCGCCGGGTACGGGTGCTCGGGCGCCAGCCGGTACTCGGGCAGCACCACCCGGCACCCGGCCGCCGCGCTGAGCCGGGCGGCCCAGTTCCGGACGATCGCGGCCGAGCCGACGCAGTAGCCGCCGCCGTGGAAGTGCACGACGGTCCGGCCCGGCGCCCGGCCTGGTCGGCGCAGTCCGCGGGCGATGATGATCTCGGCCGGGACCGCGTTCAGGCGAGTCGGGGTGACCGATGTGCCGCGCGGCAGCGGCGTGGCCCCCATCAGCCGGTCGAGGCGGCGGCGCTGCACCTCCCAGGGCAGCACCGGGTCCAGGACGCGGGCGCCGATCTGCCGCACGCCCGGCCGCATCAGCGCGGGGGGCAGGCGGACGGCGCCCGTCCGGCGGGGCGTCACGCCGGCCCCGCGCTGGTCATGGCGCGGCGCGGCATGGCCCGGTACCGGGCCAGGTCGAAGCGGCGGACCCGGTACCGGTACAGGAACGTGTGGTCGGGCCAGTTGTTCATGTTGCGGCCCGACGTCGTGTACCAGCTGCGGCAGCCGCTCTCCCACACCGAGCTGTGGCTGGCGGTGTCAACCCAGGCGTTGAACGACCGCTGCACCTCGGGGCGGACGTCGATCCAGGCCAGGTCCTCGGTGCCGAGAGCCGCCACGGCGGCGGCCACGTAGCCGATCTGGGCCTCCAGCATGTAGATGATCGAGTTCCCGCCGAGGTTGGTGTGCGGCCCGTACAGCATGAAGAAGTTCGGGAACCCGGCCACGCTGATCCCCAGGTAGGCCCGCGCGCCGTCGCGCCAGGCGTCCTCCAGGCGGCGGCCGCCGGCGCCGGTCACCGCCATCGGGGCCAGGAAGTCATGGGACCGGAACCCGGTGCCGTAGATGATCACGTCGGCCGGCCGGACGGTGCCGTCCGCGGTGACCACCCCCTCGGGCACGATGCGCTCGATCGGGCCGGTGACCAGGTCCACGTCCGGGCGGGCCAGCGTCGGGTACCAGTCGCTGGAGAACAGCACCCGCTTGCAGCCCATCACGTAGTCGGGCACGCACTTCTCGCGCAGCGCCGCATCCGCGACCTGGCTGCGAAGCTGATGCCGCCACATCTGCATGGGCGCCGCCAGCAGCTTCGGCGAGATCACGAAGCCGCTGGTCAGCATCTCGCCGTAGAGGAAGAGGCGGAGCCGGTCGGCCTTGCGGGCCAGCGGCACCCGGCTGAACCAGGACTGCTTGGCCGAGCCGTAGGCCCAGTCCAGCTTGGGCAGCACGTACGGGGCGCTGCGCTGGTACACGTCCACGTGCGCGGCCGTCTTCGCCACCTCGGGCACGAACTGGATGGCGCTGGCCCCGGTGCCGATGACCGCCACCCGCTTCCCGGCCAGGCTGGTGCCGTGATCCCAGCGGGCCGAGTGCCACGACGGGCCGGCGAAGTCGTCGCGGCCGGGGATGTCGGGCCGGGCGGGCCGGTGCAGCTGGCCGACGGCGGAGACCACGGTGTCCGCCTCGACCGTGCCGCCGTCCTCCAGGGTCAGCCGCCACCCGGCCCGGTCGGCGTCGAACTCGGCCGCGGCCACGCCTGAGCGCATCCGCAGCCGGGGGCCGAGGCCGTGCTCCTGGGTGACCCCGCGCAGGTAGTCCAGGATCTCCTGCTGCGGCGGGTAGCGGCGGGTCCACTGCTGCGGCCGGAACGAGTACGAGTACAGGTTGGACGGCACGTCGCAGGCCGCGCCGGGGTAGGTGTTGTCGCGCCAGGTGCCGCCCGGCTCGGCGCCCCGGTCCAGCACCAGGAAGTCGGTGATGCCCTGCTGGCGCAGGGCCAGGGCCATGCCGACGCCGCCGAAGCCGGCGCCTATCACGGCCACGCGACAGCGCTCGTGCCCGGCCATAGGACCTCCCTCGCGCCCCCGCCCGCCGGGACATGGCCCCCCGGCCCCGGCACTGGCAGGATAACCGAGCCGCCGCCCGCCGCCCGGCGCCAGACGCCGGTATCGGATCGTCTGGAAGCCTGACCGCGCAGGCCATATGCTCCCCGCGAAGCAGGTGATGATCGGCATTGCCTGGCCATTCGGGTCGTGCGCCCGAAGGCGGGGGGCAGTCATGACGGTCAGCCGGATCTCGCTCGCGTGCTGGATCATCTTCGGGGTGATGTGCCTGGCCTTCCTGCCGCTGGCCGGCGGCATCCTGGCCATTCACGCCCTGCCCGAGGCGCCCCGGGTGATCCTCGCCGTGCTCGCGGTGCTCGTCGTCTGGTGGGGGCCGTTCGCCTACGCCATGTACCTGAGCCTGGCCGTCCAGCGCAACGGCGACCGGCGGCTGCTGCGCCGGGGCGTCCGCGGCACCGCCGAGGTGCTGTCGGTGAAGCGGACGAACACCGTCATCTCCGAGGGCGAGTTCGACTGGCAGGCGCCCCGCTGTCGTCGGGCTGCGGGTGAGCATCCCGGGCCGGGCGCCGTACGACACCTCGTGCGGGATCTGCGCCGCCGGGATCAGCCAGGGGTCAACGGTGAAGGTGGCGGCCAGCCCCCGCAACCGCAAGCGGGTCACCATCGACGTCGGCCAGGCCGACGCCCCCAAGCGCACCCGGCTGAGCACCCTGGTGGTCGGCGCGCAGGTCAGCACCCCGCCGCAGGCCCGCTACGCCCGGCCGACCCCCTACACGGCGAGCGGCCCGCGCCCCGGCCCCCAGCAGGACGACTCCGAGCGGATCCGGCTGCTGGCCCAGCTAGCCCAGCTGCACCAGCACGGCCACCTGACCGACACCGAGTTCGCGGCGCAGAAGGCGAAGGTCCTCGGCGACTAGCCGGGAGAGCGACGCCCGCCCCGCTTGCCGCCACGGTCAGCGCCCGCCCCCGTCGGGCGCTGACCGGCTTGCCCCGCGTGGCCTGCCGTCAGGCCACGCCCTCGACCCGGTGCACCGCGCCGCAGCTCACGCCGAGCGCCGCGTGGTGCTTGCGGATCGCCTCCTCATCGGGGCCGTCCAGCAGGCAGTACACCTGGCCGTCCGGGTTATGGAACAGCTCGACCTGGCGGACGCCGAACTCGTCGGCCCGGCCGTGCCGGGTGTCGTCGGCGATCTGGGCGATGGCCTCGGGCGGGAGCCGGAGGTCGTCGTGGTGGTCCATGAAACGCGGCATGCTCGTGTTCCTCCCTGCCGTGATGATTGTGCCTGTCGTGATGACGTGCCCGGTCGTGTTGCCATACCCGGTCAGTCGGTCAGTCGGTCAGGCGGGCCGGACGGTCAGGCGGCGGCGCGCGGCCCGGTCGGCCAGCACCGCGATGGCCGCCGCGACCAGCGCGGCGCCGACCGCGATCAGGGCGATCTGCCAGCCGGGCGTGCCGCCGACCACCACGGTGCGGACGACATGGTGGGCCGCCGGGGCGAACGTGCCGCCGCCGGGCGGCGGGCTGACGATCTGCCCCCGGCCGCCGCCGACCGGCGGCACGCTGGCCAGCGCGGCCGGGGCCGCCGTCGCGGCGGTCACCAGCGCGGCGCCCAGCCCGGCCAGCAGCAGGCCAGGCCCGGCGGAAGCGGGTGAAGATATGCATGGTGTTCCCTCCTCGGGACTCGCCGGGATCCGGCCCCGCGGCCGAACTCCCGATTGCGGTGATAGCCCGACGCTAGGCCGCGGCCCCCGGCCGGGGATCGGGAGCGGCTCCCCATATTCGGCCGCCGGCCACCCCGGGTTACCGGAGTCGGCGCCCCCCTAGCGGCCGTGAACGGCGGCCAGGCCGAGGTCGGCGGGGCCGGATAACGCCACCCCGGCGCCGGTCACCTGGCCAGCGGCCGCCGCGCTGGTAGCGTCGGCCGGTGCCCATACCTGTATCGGCCCGCCACCGGGCCGGGGCCGCTGGTGGTCTACCTGCACGGCGGCGGCTGGACCATCGGCAGCCTGGACACCCACGACCGCGTCTGCCGTCGGCTCGCGGATGGTTCGGGCGCGGCGGTGCTCTCCGTCGGCTACCGGCTCGCCCCCGAGCATCCCTGGCCCGCCTCGGTCGATGACGCCGTCGCCGCGCTGCGCTGGGCGGCCTCCGCCCCGCCGGACCTGGGTCCCGTGCCCGCAGTTCCCGCCGCTGCCGTGGCCGGCGACAGCGCGGGCGGGACGCTCGCCACGCTGTCGTGCCTGTGTCTGCGTGACGAGGATCCCGCCGGCCCTGCAGGTGCTGCTGTACGCCAATACAGACCTGACCGGAGCGCAGCCATCCATGCGGGAGAAGGCGTCCGGCTCGGGGCTGGACGCAAACATGGTCCTGCACGCCGCCGACCTGTCCCGGCTGCCGCAGGCCGTGGTGGTCACCGCCGAGCATGACCCGCTGCGCGATGAGGGCGAGGCCTATGCCCGGCGGCTGCACGGCGCGGGGGTCCCGGTGGTGGCGCGCCGCGAGCCGGGGCTCATCCATAACTTCATGATGCTGGACGAGGTCTCTCCCGCCTGCGCGGCGGCGGCTGACCGGGTCGCCGCCGACCTGCGGCGCCCAGCTCAGCGCGCGGCTGACCGCCGGGTCGGCCTGACCGGCCTGGCCGGGCCGCGTAGCCTGGCCTGCGCGGGCGCCCCCGCCGATGCGGGCGGCTTTCCCGCCGTCCCGACAACAGCGCAGAAAGGTCCGTGTATGAATGCCGGCAAGCCCGAAGTCAGCATCCCCGGCGGCGAGCCGCCCGCCGGCCTGGAGATCACCGACGTCTGGGAGGGCGACGGCGCGGTAGCCAAGGCGGGAGATACCGTCCAGGTCCACTATGTGGGCGTCGCGTTCTCCAGCGGCAAGGAGTTCGATGCCAGCTGGGACCGCGGCGACCCGCTGCAGTTCCGGCTGGGCGCCGGGCAGGTCATCGCCGGCTGGGACCAGGGCGTCCAGGGCATGCGCGTCGGCTGCCGCCGCCAGCTGGTCATCCCGCCGGGCATGGCCTACGGCGACCGCGGCGCGGGCCGGGCCATCGCCCCCGGCGAGACGCTGGTGTTCGTCTGCGACCTGGTCTCGACCTGACCGGCGGGCGGCCGGGCTAGGGCCGCGGCGGCCCGGCCGCCTACGCTGCTCGTGTGGGCCAGCGGATCTGCTTTTTCGGCGACTCCTTCGTGCAGGGCATCGGTGACCCGGAGCACCGGGGCTGGGTCGGCCGCGTCCTGGCCGTCACGCCCGGCGACGTCACCGGGTTCAACCTCGGCATCCGCCGCAACACCTCCGAGGACGTGCTGCGGCGGTGCTGGGGCGAGGCCCGGGAGCGGCTGCTGCCCGGCGCTGACAACCGGCTGGTGCTGTCATTCGGCAGTAACGATGCCGCCGAGGAGGGCGGGACCGTCCGGGTCCGGATGTCGGGGACGCTGGACAACCTGGTCCTGCTGCTCGATGGCTGCCAGCGCCGGGCGGTGGAGGTGATGGTGGTGGGGCCGCCGCCGGTGCTCGGCGCGGGCCCGGACCACCTGGCCCGGCTGCTGGAGCTGTCGGAGCGGATGAGCCAGGTGTGCGAGCTCAAGACGGTGCCGTTCGCGGCGGTCACCGAGCCGCTGGCCGGTGACGCCGGATGGCGGGCCGAGGCCCTGGCCGGCGACGGGGCGCACCCCGGTGGTGGCGGCTACGCCCGGCTGGCCGCCCTGGTCCAGGCGGCCGGCTGGCTCGACTGGCTGGCCAGCTAGCGGAAAAGCCGCCGCGGCGACCCCCCGGAGGGAGCCGCCGCGGTCTGCTGATCAGGTCGTGCCGATCAGGTCGTGCCGGTCGGGCGCCTAGACGCTCAGCTTGGCCAGCTCCTGCTCGACCATGGCCTCGTGCTCCGCCTCGTCCGCCTTGGCGTCGCGCGGCCGCCAGCGGCCGCGCAGCAGCGGGATGCTCAGCAGGAAGAAGATGATCCCGCCGAAGCAGATCCAGTACCACGTCTTCCACTGGCCGGCGCGCCTGCGCCGCGGCCTTCTGAGACGGCGGCGCCGTGCGCCTGGAGGTAGGCCAGCGCCGGCTTCGGCACCTTGGACAGGGCCGTCAGCTGGGCGCTGAACGGCGCGATGGTCTGCAGTTCGGCCGCGTACGGGGCGACGGTCTGCAGATGCTGGGCGCGACCGCGATCACGCCGTTGATGGCGGCCTTGTTAGCCGCGATGGTCGGTCAGGATCGCGATGCCCTTCGCGCCGCCGCCGGCCGCGGCGATCGCCTGGCCCAGCAGCGCGGGCGGGATCGCTGCCGGGTCGGGAACGTGGCCAGCTTGGTGAACAGCGCCGGGTTGGCCTGGATGACCGCCAGCTCGGGCGCGAACTTCTGCGCGTTGGCCAGCTGCGTCGCGTCCGTCTGGCGCGATGGCGATGACGCTCGGCGGGATCTTCTTGGCCGTGGCCACGATCTCGGCGTGCGAATTCGGAAGGCCAGCGGCTGGGCTTGTACTGGGCCGCGTAGGTCGCGACCGTGCCGCCGTAGTTGACCAGCGGCGTGACCGAGTTGACCACGACCGGGATGATCAGGAACGCCACGAAGATCACGATCCGGATGATCCAGCCCCAGATGGCCAGGCCGGTGGCGATGAGCGCCGGGTTGCGGGCCTCGACCGTCTCGGTGAAGCTCGCCATCCACGGCGTGTAGGCGACGCCGAGCGCGAACGACATGATCGCCAGGATGACGGCCAGCCCGTAGTAGCTCGGGATGATGCCCGGCCTGCCTCAGGTAGATCACGATCATCACCGCGGCCAGCGACGCCGCCGATGACCATGAACGGCTTGCGGACCCGGAAGCGGTCGGAGACCACCCCGATCAGGATCACCGCGAAGACGTTGAAGCCCCAGTTCCAGTTGCCCAGGCCGTTGGCCTGCTTGGTGGAGAAACCGAAGATCGTCCGGGCGTAGATGACGAAGAAGCCGACCGACGTGTAGTAGATCAGCAGCATGACCGACACGGCGACCGCCGAGATGACGATGTCGGCGCTTGATCAGCTGGCGGAACGGGTGGCGCAGCGCGGCCGCGATGTCGATGCCCTTGGCCCGCGCCTCGATCAGCGCCCGGTCCCGCATCGTCACCATGAGCTGGTCGCGAAGCGACGGGTTCAGCTCGCGCAGGCCGATCAGGGCGATGACCGCACACGACGATGCCGACGATGCCGCAGATGCAGTACTCGTGCGTCCAGAAGTGCGGTGTTCGTCACGACGGCCGGGATGGTGGCGCTGCCGACCACCGCGACGATCAGGCTGCCGAGCACCGGGCCGCTGGTCCAGAAGCCCATGGCCGTGGCCCGGCCGACCTGCGGCGAGAAGTCCCGGATCAGGGCGGGCGTGGCGACCAGGCAGATGCCCTCGATGGTCCCGATGATGAAGCCCTCAATGCTGAAGACCCACTTGTTGGGCGCGCGCGGGAGGATGAACAGGGTGAAGATGGCGGTCAGCAGCAGGCCGACCACGACCAGGTTAGCCCGGCCCAGCCGGTCGGTCAGGCCCGCGAGCAGCGAGCCGAACGCCCCGATCAGGTTCCCGAAGGCCAGGACGATGACGTAGAAGGTGAAGGTCATCTGGAAGTTGGTCAGGATCAGCGTGGACACCGACCCGCCGACGTACAGCTCGTAGTACAGCGTGATCGTGGCCAGCACCGTGAGGGCCAGGTACAAGTACCGGGCCCGGCTGCCGGATACGAATTCAGCTGTCGGTGCCACAGCCACGAACTGCCGCCCGGCTGGATACCGGGTCCGCCGTTGTCGCGCTCATACGGGTGCTCGCCGACTGTCGTCGGTGCATGGATCATCATCCGATCTGCCCTTCCGGGTGCCGTGGGCGGCCCGCGGTCGTCGAGATCAGTCAGCGGGGGCGACGGGGCCGGCCGCACTGGTTAATGCCTGCCGGGCTCGGCCGGGGCGCGGGCTACGCGAGCGCGGCCCCTGGTTCCGGCCGGGCGGCAGTGAGCGGGGAGACCTCGCACCCGGTCATGGCAGGCCCCTCTGCTCGCGTGTCACCAGGTCACGCGCGATCTTTTGCTAAAGTACGGGGGCGTACTTTAGCGCGCGCCGTTATTCTAAGATCGTGTTCACTCGGAGACAAGAGGGTATTCTGGCACGAACGCACGAAGGCGAGCCAGGGCTGCCCCGCGGGAAGAACCGGCTGCCGCCTGAGGAGGTGCGCGCGGCTCAGCGGGCGCGGCTGCTCCGGCCGGTTATCGCCGCGGTGGCCCGCAGCGGGTTCAGCCGAAGTCACGGTGGCCGATATCGTCCGCGGTGCCCGGGTCTCCCGGGCTGCGTTCTACGCCCACTTCGCCGACAAGGAAGACTGCTTCCTCGCCGCCTGCCGACGAGGGCGGCCAGCTGCTGATCGACAGCATCACCGCGGCCAACCGGGGCGCTGCCCGCCGGAGCCAGCGCCGAGCAGGTGCTGCGCGCCAGCATTGGCGCCTACCTGGGATTCCTGGCCCGCGAGCCCGCCTTCGCGCGCGGCTTCTACATCGACATGCCCGCGGCCGGCCCGCGCGCCGCCCGGTGGATCCGGGCCGGGAACCGCAACTTCGCCCGGGCCAACCGGGCCTGGCACGAGCGAGCGCGGGCCGAGCACCCGGACTGGCCCGTCGTGCCGTGGGAGGCGTACTACGCGCTGGCCGGCGCCACCGCCGAGCTAGTCCGGGGCAAGGTCAGCCTGGACCAGGTCGAGTCCGTGACCGACCTGGAGGGCACGCTGGTGGCCCTGCACATGGCGGTGCTGGCCTGCCGGCCGTGGCCGTGCGACGGCACCGGGCCCGGCGAGCGGGACGAGCCCTGGCTTCAGCGCAGCCGGTCCGGGGCGCCGTAGGCCACCGGGGCTCAGCCAGTCAGCGGAACAGCTGCTCCTGGGTCAGGCTGGCCACCAGCGTGCCGGAGGTGGTGAACACCGAGCCGGTGTACCAGCCCCGGCCGTGGCCGGACACCCGCGGGTGGTAGTCCAGCAGTACCCAGTCGTTCATGTCGGCCGGGCCGTGGAACCAGACCGCGTGGTCCAGGCTGGGGCCGGGCCGGCTGCCGCCGTCGCGGGCGGGCATGATGCCGGTCGAGATATCGGACACGTAGGTCAGCGCGCAGGCGTGCCGCAGCGGGTCATCCGGCAGGCGCACCGCCGACCGCGCCCAGAACCGGGTCGGCCAGCTGGCCTGGTCGGCGAACGGCTGCTCGGGGATGCGGGAGTCGACCGTCAGCAGCCGGTGCAGCTGGCCCGGCGGCAGCTCATCGGGCTGCTGGGTGGCGGGCATCGGCTCGGCCTGGGATGCCCAGCCCTCGGCCGGCAGCTGGAACGAGGCGGCCATGCTGAAGATGACCTCGCCGCGCTGGATGGCGACGACCCGCCGGGCCGAGAACGAGCCGCCGTCCCGGTCCCGGAACACCTGGTAGACGGTGGGCCGCCGGGAGTCGCCCTTGCGCAGGAAGTAGCCGTGCAGCGAGTGCGGGCGGCGGTCCGCCCCGACCGTCAGCCCGGCCGCCAGCAGGGCCTGGGCCGCGACCTGCCCGCCGTACAGCGGCCACTCCTCGGCCAGGACCAGGTTGGCCCGGTACAGGTTCTCCTCGATGGCTTCCAGCTCGAGCACGTCGAGCACATCGGGCCGGCCGGCCTGGCGCTCCGGCCGTCCGGTCATCGCGCCCTGCGCAGTCATGCAACTCCCCGGTTAAGCGGTCGCCGTCTGCGGCCGCGCGCTTAATAGTGCCGTACGCCGGGCGCTGGCGTTACGGCAGGATGGGGCCATGCCGCCCCGCCAGTCGCCCCGCCATGACCGCGACGCCGGCGGCCCGGCCGAGGTGCTGGCGGCCAAGGCCGCGCTGCGCGAGGAGGTGTGGTCGGCCATGCGGGCGGCCCGGGTGGCGCGGTTTCCCGGCGCCGCGGGCCGCATCCCGAACTTCACCGGCGCCGAGGCCGCCGCCGGGCGGCTGGCCGGCCTGCCCGCCTGGGCGGAGGCCGCCACCCTGAAAGCCAACCCCGACTCGGCCCAGCTTCCGGTCCGCCAGCGGGCGCTGGAGGACGGCAAGACCGTGTACATGGCGGTGCCCCGGCTGGCCGCCCCGGAGCCGTTCTTCGCCCTCGACCCGGCGCACCTGGGCGAGTCGCCGCGCAAGGCCGCCTCGATCAGCGGCGCGGCCCGCTCCGGCCGCCGGGTCGCCCTGGCCGACCTCGACCCGGTCGACCTGGTGGTGGTGGGCTGCGTCGCGGCCGGCCAGGACGGCGCCCGGCTGGGCAAGGGCGGCGGGTTCGCCGACCTGGAGTTCGCCCTGGCCAGCGCGGCCGGCCTGATCGGCCCGCGGACCGTCGCGGTGACCACCGTGCACGAGCTTCAGGTCCGCCCGGCCGGGGTTATCCCGCTCGCCGGCCACGACGTGCCGGTGGACTTCATCGTCACGCCCGACCGGGTCATCGACTGCCGGGCCGCCCGCGGCCCGCGGCCGGCCGCCGGCCTGGACTGGGACAGCCTGACCGAGGAGAAGATCGCCGCCATCCCGCTGCTGTCCGCCCAGCGCCCCGCCCGCCCCTGAGCCGTCGAGCCCGCCCTGAGCCGTCGAGCCCGCCCCTGAGCCGTCCCGCCCGGCCCGGCCGGTGACGCGGCGCAGCGGCGGGACTACGGTGGGAGGCTGACGTGACAACGCGGACGGGGGTGTCGCGATGGAACGCGATCCGGGGGTGCTCGGCGGGCCGGAGCCCGACGAGGAGCGCACCGACCTGCTGGGCGGGGCCGAGGATGACCGGTCCGAGGACAGTGTCGCCGGCGGCCCGGAGCCCGATGAGCAGGGCACTGACGTGCTCGGCGGGGCCGAGGATGACCGCTCGGAGGACAGCGTCCTGGGCGGCCCGGAGCCTGACGAGGAAGGCACCGACCTGTTCGGGGGGCCGGGACCGCGCCGCTAAGACGCGGTCGCCCATGACAGGGCCGGGTAATCGCAGGGCCAGGCGATCACCCGGTCAGGCCGGCTCCATGCCGAAGCGGAGCATCAGCGCGCGCTCCTCCTTCGGGGCCGGCGGCTCGGGCCGCGCCCACAGCCGGTCCAGCTCGGCGAAGTAGGCGTCCATCGCCGGGGCGTGCAGCACCAGCAGCCGGGCCGGTGTGCCGGAGGTATTGCCGAACGTGTGCCCGGCCCCGCGCGGCACCAGCAGGAAGTCACCCGGCCCGCCGGTCAGCGTCGCGCCGTCCAGCCGGAACGTGATCGTGCCGTCGAGCACGAAGAACGCCTCGGAGCAGTTCACGTGCCGGTGCGGCGGCGGCTGCCGCCCGCCCGGCGGCAGCGTCCGCTCCATCAGGGAGAAGTCGCCGCCGGTCTGCGCGGCGACCGCCTTGAAGGCCAGCACGCTGCCCCGGGCGGTGAAGACCTGGCCCGCGCCCGGCGACACGATCGGACTGTCGCTCATCCGGCCAGCATGCCAGCCTGCCGCCGGCCGCCCGCAACTCCGTTGCCGCCCGGTACCGTGCTGCCATGGCATCGACCGACCAGATCGAGGCATTTCTCGCCGAGCCCCGGAACGTCATGGTGGCCGGCCTCCGCCGCGACGGCACCCCGCACCTGAGCCCGAACTGGTTCTGGTGGGACGGCGAGCGGTTCTACGTGTCCACCACGCGGAACCGGGCCAAGTACGCCATCTTCCGCCGCGACCCCCGGGTCCAGCTGGCGGTCGATGACAGCACCGGGTTCCGCACCGTCCTGGTCCGGGGCACGGTCGAGATCCGCGAGGACCTGGCCGCCGAGCTGCCCCGGTTCCGGGCCATCCGGGAGAAGCACGGCCGCGACATCCCGCCCGACGCGGAGATGCTGCGCGGCCTGGCCGACGAGGGCCGGGTGCTGCTGGCCATCACCCCCGACGGGCCGCCCGCCACCTGGACCTGCTGGGGCCTGGGCTGAGCCCAGCGCTCAGCCGGGCTCAGGACAGCGAGTCGTCCAGGCCGCCCAGGGACTCGATCAGCTCCAGGTTGGCCGAGTAGTCCACCGGGCAGGCGATCACCGACACCGTGTCGGCGGCCAGCGCCTTGCGCAGCGCCGGCAGCAGGCCCGCCGCCTCGGTGATCCGGTAGCCGGTGGCGCCGAAGCTCTCCGCGTAGGCCACGAAGTCCGGGTTGCCGAACGTCGTGTCCACGTTCTTCCCGATCTCCAGGTCCATCTTCCAGCTGATCAGCCCGTAGGCGTCATCGACCCAGATCAGGATGACGAACGGCACGCCGAGGCGCAGCGCCGTCTCGATCTCCTGCGAGTTCATCAGGAACGCGCCGTCGCCGGTGGCCACCAGCACCCTGGCCTGCGGCCGGGCCAGCTTGGCGCCGATCGCGCCGGGCACCGTCCACGCCATCGTCGACAGCCCGTTGGAGATCAGGCAGGTGTTCGGCTCATACGTCGGGTACAGCCGGGCCATCCACATCTTCAGTGCGCCGGTGTCGACCAGCACGATGTCCTCGCGGCCCAGCGCGGCCCGGGTGTCGGCCACGATCCGGGCCGGGGCCAGCGGGAACCGGTCATCGGCCTGGCCCCGGGCCAGCTCATCGGCCAGCAGGTCGCGGATCGGGCCGGCGCTGGGGGCGGGCGTCCGCGGCCCCGCCGCGGCGGCCAGCGCGTCCAGGCTGGCGCTGATGTCGGAGTGCAGGCCGACCGCCACGTCGTAGTGCGCGTCCACCTCAGCCGGGAACCGGTGCAGGTGGATGATCGGCGTGCTGCCGCTCGGATTGATCTTGACTGGGTCGAATTCCTGCAGCTCGTAGCCCACCGCGATGATCAGGTCGGCGCTGTCGAAGCCGAAGTTGACGTAGTCGTGCCGCATGAACCCGACCGCGCCCAGGGCCAGCGGGTGGTCGTCGGGGAACACCCCCTTGCCGTGGAACGTGGTCGCCACCGGGATGCCCAGCGTCTCGGCGAACCGGCGCAGCGCCGCCCCCGCGCCGGCCCTCGCCGCCCCGTGCCCGGCCAGCACCACCGGCGCCCGGGCCGCCCGCAGCAGCGCCGCGGCCCGCTCCACCTGCCCGCGAGACGGGTCATCCGGGCGGGGCACGTTGACCGGCAGGGGGGCCAGCCCCGGCCGGGACCGCCGCCTCCTCCACGTCCTCCGGGATGGCCAGGTAGACGGCGCCCGGCCGCTCAGTCTGGGCCAGCTTGAACGCCTTGCGGATCATCTCCGGGACCGCCCCCGGCGTCGCCGTCAGCGCCGACCACTTGGTCACCGGCGCGAACATCGACACCAGGTCCACGCCCTGGTGCGACTCCTTGAAGCTGCGGCTCATCCCGACCTGCGCCGACAGCGCGATCAGCGGAGTCGAGTTCGTCGTCGCGTCGGCCGTGCCCAGCAGCAGGTTGATCGCGCCCGGCCCGAGCGTGGCCGAGCACACCCCGGCCCGGCCGGTCAGCCGCCCGTACGTCTCGGCCATGAACGACGCGCCCTGCTCGTGCCGGGTCAGCACGTACCGGATGGAGGACCGGGAGATCGCCTCCACCAGCCGGATGTTCTCCTCGCCGGGGATGCCGAAGACGTAGGTCACGCCCTCCTTCTCCAGGCAGGCCACGATGAGGTCAGCAGTGCTGCGCGCGGGCTCGGTCACACACCCGAGGCTAGGCGACCCGGCCCGGCGGGCCGCGCCCGGGGAGATCCGAGGCCGCTGCGTCTAGCGGGGCGGTAGGGCAGGCGATTTACCCTGCAGGCATGACGCTGACGCTGCCGGCCTGGATCGGTGCCATTGCCGCTGTCGCGCTGGCGGCCGGCGCCTGGTTAGCCGTGCTGTCGGCGCGACGGGCGTTCCGCCAGCAGTCCCGGATTCTCGGCACGCTGCAGCGCCTGGCCCAGGACCAGGCCCAGCTGCTCCGGGTCGAGCTGAGCCAGCTAGAGGCCCAGCGGGTGCAGTTCCGCGACCAGCGCCGGGTCTACGAGGCCCAGGTCGAGGCGCTGGCCCGGCTGGCCCCGGCACCCGGGCCGGGCGAGGCCGCCGGCGAAAGCGAGTAGGGCGCCCTAGGACACCGGCGGCGGGACCGAGTCGGCGGTGGCGGCCAGGGCCGGGTCCCACTCGCACGTCACGCAGGCGTGCCGGAACGCCGACCGGGCGAACTCCAGCGCCGTCGCGTGCGGGTCGCCGGCGGCCCGCACGTCGTCCCAGTCCAGCACGTACTCGCCTAGCTTCTCCGCCCACCTCGCGCCGGGCACGCCCAGGTCCTTCCCGCCGAAGCCGTCCGGCGCCGGGTGCGCGTAGGCGTAGAACGCTGCCTTCGGATACCGTCCGTCCCCGGGCCACCAGCCGACCGCGACCTCCTGCGAGTCCATCGCGTTACGCATAATGAAGTCGGTCGATGGCGGCTCGGCGGACTTCCCCGAGAACAGGCTGACCGCCAGGTCGAACGATCCCCACCAGGCGTTCACCGGTGTCGACCGGCCGCGGTAGGGCGCCCGGAAGGCGGCCAGCACCAGCGCCGCCTGGGTCGCCGCGGCGAAGTACCGGCTGGCCTCGGCGGGCTCGTAATGCGCGTGCTCCTCGTCCTCGTCCAGCGGCACGGTCCACGTCACCTCCTGCGGCGTCGGGTCGATCCGCACCGCCCCGCCCAGCTCACCGACCGCCGCCACCAGCTCCCTGGTCACCGGCCCGACCGCCCGGTGGGGGGTCAGCGCGATCCGCCGCACCGCCCCGCCGCTGTGCTCCACCGCCGCCTCGTGCGACCGCAGGTCCAGCGCCGCCACCAGCGACCCGGACCCGTCCGGCGCGGGCATCGGCGCCGTCTCCCACCCCCGCGCCGTCAGCCGCAGCGCCGCGTGCTGCAACTGCGGCTCCGGCGGCGCCATCCGCACCGCCAGCTTGCCCAGCACCTGCGCGTGCGCGTGCAGCGTGTCGCATGTCGCGCGCCACTGCTCATAGGAGACCGCGGGCCACTCGAGAGGACATGCCCCGAAGGCTATCCACCCCGCCTGCCCGGCAGCGGAGCATGACACGCGTCCTACCGCGATCCAGCCCGCGCTGCTGCCGGACCAGTCGCGCCTCGATCGGGACGGGCAGTGGGCCACCCCGCTCGCCGCCCTCGGCGGGCATCTCGCCGCGCGGCATGACCTGGCTCTGCCCTGAGCGGACCGACGTTCGGGTCTTGAGGGAGCCCTGGTTCCTGGCCGAGTCGGAGATCTGGCCGGCCGAGTTGCTGGTGTCGGCGCCCGCGGCGTTCCGCATGCACGGCGTCCACCTGGCCGCCAGGGACCTAGAGGCGGCGCGACGCTTCCTCCGCCGACCTCCGGCGGCGCGCCGGCTTGGTAGCCGTCCCTGATCTCCCTGGCCGGAAATCGGCTAACCGGTGTGGTGGGGGTCGGGTCGGGCTGTGTAGGAGCGTCCGGCGGGAGTGGTCCACTGGAATGTGCCGGGTTCGGGCTGGGTGAGGATCCAGCCGGGCAGCTGCTTGAGCTGGTGATCGGATCGGCACATGCCGCCTAGATTGCAACGGCAGGTCACGCCGCCCAGGTCATACGCGCGGGTGTGGTCGAGGTCGGCCCGCCAGGCTGGCTGGCCGCATCGGGGATTGCGGCAGGTCTGGTCGCGGGCGATGACGTACTCGCGGATCCGGGGCGGCGGGCGGTAGGCGGGGCTGGCGGTCGCATGGGCGCAGCCTCCGGGCGCGTCACGGTCGGCTTCTGCGTGCTGGCGGGCGGTGTCGCGGGCGCGGCGCGCTGCGGCCGTGATCCGGACGCGGATGCCGGCCAGCTCGGCCGGGTCCGGCCGGTCGCGGTCATGGAGGTCGCGGTCATGCAGGTCACGGTCATGCAGGTCACGGTCATGCAGGTCAGGTCATGCGGTCAGGGTCTGGTGGGTGGTGGCCTGGCGGGTCGGGGTCCAGGCTCGTGGCGGGGATGATGACGGTGACGCGGCCGAGGGTGGGCGCGGGCTCGGCCGGGGCGGCGCCGGCGTGGGGTGGGATGCCCGGGCGGTGCGGCGGGTCGCGCTCGGGCGGGGCGGGGGAGGCGTGGGATGCGGGTGACGGCGGTGGCGGTGCCGTCGGGGGTGGTGAGGATGACGCGCCACTGGGTGGCGTGGTTGCGGGTGCCCATGCGGGCGAGGTGGCGGGCCTGGGCGGCGGTGACGGGGCCGATGCGGCCCAGGGTTCCG
Organism: uncultured Actinomycetota bacterium; assembly: GCA_963731085.1. Lineage (GTDB taxonomy): Bacteria > Actinomycetota > Actinomycetes > Streptosporangiales > Streptosporangiaceae > DASUBV01. Next base: position 168,616 of record CAVSUF010000005.1, on the reverse strand, counting down.
GGTGCGTCGGCCTGGCCGGTGAGGGTGGCCCAGGGCAGGGTGAGGTCCAGCAGGGCGCCGGGCGGCGGCCCGGCTCCGCCGCCGGGGCCGGGGCCGGGGCCGGGCGGCGGGGGCTGCCCGGGTCGGGGTCAGCCGGGCCGGTACCGCCGGGGCTGTTGGCGGGTGCGGGTGGGGGTCCGATGGCGGTGGGGGCGGGTGGCCAGGGCGGGATGATGCCGGGGTCGGCGTAGTGGTCGTGGTCGAGGGGGTCGCCGTGGTCGGGGTCCCAGTCGGCGTAGCCGGGCGGGAGCGGCGGCCGGGTGTCGTGCCAGCCGTTGTCGGCGTCGGGGAGGTCGGTGTCGGTGAGGGGCGGGGCGTCGGTCCACGGCCCGGCCGGGGGCAGGTCGCTGCCCGGCGGGCGGCCGTTGCCGGCCCGGCGGCGGGTCATGGCGAGCGGGGCTGGCGGGCGGCGGTCATGGTCAGCGGGGCTGGCGCTGGCGGGCGGCGGGTCATGGCCGTCGGCAGCCGCCGCGCGGCCGGGGCCGGGGCCGGGGGGGCGGGCGGCTGGTCGCGGTGGTCGCGGCGCGGGGTGCCTGCGCGGCGGCGGCCGGGCGGCGGTGCACCGCGGTCCGCGCGCGCGGCGCCGCCGTGGTCCCCGGCCGGCCCGCCGCCCCCGCCGGTGCCAGGGGAGCGGCCGGGGCCGCCGGACGGCCGGCCCTCGGTGTCAGTACCGGGGGAACCGCCCGCGCTGCCCGACGGCCCGTCGTCCGGGCCGGGCGGCGCGGTGCCGTCGTCCTCGCCGCCATCGGGCGGGTCGGCGTCGGGCGGCCCGCCTGCCGGGGGCGGGATGAGGGGCAGCGTCCCGAGCAGCAGGCCCAGGTAGGCATGGGCGCGCAGCAGGTCCATGCCGCCGCCCGCGCCGGCCGCCTTCATCGCCCTCGCCAGCGCGGACAGCCGCGCCATCGCGGCGGCGGCGTGGGCGGCGGGCAGCCGGGTCCCGGTCAGCGTCGCGGTGCAGTCCTGGTCCGGGTACAGCGCCACCTTCGCGCGGCGCTCCGCGGCCTGGCGGCGCTGCTCCGCGCCGTCCGGGTCCGCCGTGATCACCGCCCGGCGCACCGCGGCGTGCAGCTGGGCGTAGGTCTGGTCCCCGGCCCGGGGCAGCACCGCTGCCTCGACCGCGCTGGCGGCCTCGTCGGTGAGGGGGGCGACGGCCTCGGCGAGGATCCGCGCGCGGACCAGGTCGATCCGCCCGGCGGCGAGCGCGGCGGCGGTGCCGGGCAGCCGCCAGGCCAGGGCCAGCGCCAGGCCGGTCCAGGCCTCCGCCCCGGCCGAGGACAGCACCAGCTCCAGGGACACCTGGGCGGCGGCGTCGCGGGTGACGCACGCCGGGCGGCCGTCGGGGCGTAACCCGGCGTCCGGGTCGCGGGCGGCGGAGCGGGCGGCGATCTGGGCGACCATGGCCAGCTCCCCGGCCTGCGCCCACGACGCCACCCGCCGGAACGCCGCCGCCACCGCCGGCGCGTCGTAATCCGACACCCCGCCCGGGTCACACCCCGACAGCCACGCCGCCAGGCCCGGGCCGGCCGGCAGGGTCCCCGCCACCGCGCCCGCCACGCTCACCGGCGGCGGGGCATCGGGACGGTCGCGGGCGGCCAGCTCATCAGCCAGGTCCGCGTCCTGGTCAATCTCCTCCCACCGCGGCGCCGCCCGGCCCAGCGCCTCGAACACCGCGTCGGCGTCCAGCTGGAACGACCAGGCCAGGCCATCACCCCCGGCCGGCGGCGGAACCGGGCGGCGGCCGGGACCTGGCTCAGGGCCGGAGCCAGGCTCAGGGCCGGAGCCAGGCTCGCCGGGTGCCCCGAGCGGGTCGCGCGGATCGGCCACCGCCGGGCACCTCCTCCGGTACTTGCCAGCTCATCCGCCCCGTCGCCGGGAGCGGACCTTGCTAGATAAGAGTATCGGGACGATCTGACATTCCAGACCCATTCATCGATTTCTTGTTCGATTAAGCCGAGGGCGGATCCACCGCGCCCGTCAAGCAGCGGAGCCGCGGACGGCCCGGACGAACAAGAAGACTGGTTGCGTCCGGAGGAAGTGCAGTATCTCGGCGCTGCCGGTGGCCTCGCCGGCCTCGGGCTGGGGCTCGTCGACCACGTCGATCAGGAATCCGGCCTGCCGGAGCTCACCGAAGATGGCCGATAGCGGCCGGCGGTACATGCGCGCGGTCACGGCCAGGCCGTCCCAGTCCCATGTCTCGCTGATCAGCTCGGTCCGGTGGTAGTCAGTCCGGCCGGAAAGCTGCCACCCGGTGATCGGGTGGTGCACGGAGAACACCAGGAGGCCGCCCGGGGCCAGGCACCGGCGCAGCTCGGCCAGTACTGGCCGCCAGTCGGCGATGTAGTGCAAGACCAGCGAGGCGACGACCACGTCGACGCTGCCGTCAGCCACGAGGTCCAGCGGCTGCTCCAGGTCAGCGATCTCGACGCGGGCGCCGGTCACCCAGGCGCTGGCGGGCCAGCGCGACTAGCCGGGGCTCCCGGTCCACGGCCAGGACGTCCGCCCCGCGCCCGGCGAGCTGCTCGGTGAGCAGGCCAGCGGCGCAGCCCAGCTCAAGCACTCGCCGTCCGGCTACGTCACCAGCCAGGCGCAAGATGGCCGGGCGGTCGTAGCAGGCATTCGGCAGGCTGTGCTCGCCGAACCTGGCATAAACGTCGGCATGCTCGCGGTAGATCTCATCACCAGCCACCCGGCGACAGTAGGCCGGCCGCTAGCCTCCCGGCCGGCCGGGCGGCTGCCCGGTCCGGTCGATCACGGCGGTCGGCCGCAGTACCTCCAGCTCCCCGCCCGGGGCCGGCGCGCTCAGCCTTCCCTCCACGCCAGGCTCGCCGGCACCGGCACCGGCACCGGCACCAGGCTCACCCGCACCCGCACCCGCGCCACCGCACCCGCACCCGCACCCGCACCCGCACCAGCACCAGACGGCGGTGCAGACACCCCAGCGTCCCGCGCCGCCGCCGGGTCGGTGGCCGCCACCGCACGCTGGTACGCCGCGACCAGCTTGGTCGTCTCAGCCTGCGGGTCGTGGAACCAGTTGGTCGACCACAGCCGGTGGAACGACCAGCCCAGCCGCTGCAGGTGCTCCCCGCGCAGCCGATCCCGGTCCCGGACGCTCCCCGAACTGCTGTACGACGCACCGTCAGCCTCGATGGCCAGGACCATCCGGTCCGGGTCGGCCGGGTGCGCGGCGGCGAAGTCGACCCGGTAGCCGCCCACCCCGTACTGCGGCACCACCGTGATGCCGCATTCGGCCAGCCGGTCCCGCACGTCGGCCTCGAACGGGTTCAGCTCGGTCGCCCCCGAGGCCGGCCCGACCGACCCGCCGGAGCTGGCGTACTCCAGGTAGTCGGCCAGCATCCGGGCGCCTGCCTTGGTGACCCGGTCGGGGTCCACGTCGTGGCTGGAGAACGAGCTGACCAGGGTCAGCCGGTGCTTGGCCCGGGTCGCGGCGACGTTCAGCCGCCGCTCGCCGCCGTCGCGCAGCAGCGGCCCCCACTGGTAGCGCATCCGGCCGTCCGGGTGCTTGCCGTAGCCGATCGACAGGATGATCGCGTCGCGCTCGTCGCCCTGCACCCGCTCCAGGTTCTTGACGAAGAACGGCTCGGGCCGGTCGTCGGCGAAGAACCCTTCCACGTCGCCGAACTCCGGCCGCTCGGCCAGCACCTTGCGCAGCGTCCCGTCGATCCGCTCGGCGTGCTTCACGCCCAGCGCGATCACCCCCAGCGACTCCTGCGGCCGCCTGCGGGCGTGCTCCAGGACCAGCTCCACCACCCGGCGCACCTCGGCGGTCACCGACACCTCCTGGCCGGCGCCCGGTCCCTGGGCCACCACCACGTGCCGCAGGCACTCGTCGCGGAACACGCCGGGGAACGTGGTCAGCGCGCCGCCGTAGATCCGCGCGTTGGAGAACGCCACCAGACGCTCGTCGCGGCTGCGGTAGTGCCAGGCCAGCGGCGCGGTCGGCAGCAGCGGGCGGAGCGCGTCGAGGATGGACTCGAACCCGGTGCCGAACGACACCAGGCTCTCGTCGTCCTCGGGCACGTCGTCGCCCTCGTCGGTGAACTGGCGGAAGAAGTTCGTCGGCGGAAGCTGGCGGTCATCGCCGGCGACCACGATCTGGTGCCCGCGCATGATCGACGGGATGGCGTCGGCCGGCACGATCTGGCTGGCCTCGTCGAAGATGACCACGTCGAACAGCCGGGTCGCGGGCAGCACCTGGCTGACCATCAGCGGCGACATGGCCCAGCAGGGCTTGAGCGCGAACAGCACGTCGCCGGTCTGGTCCAGCAGCCGCCGCAGCGGCAGGTGCCGCCGCCGCAGCGCGGCCTGCTTGCGGATGATCCGGGCCTGCATCGGGTGCTCGGCCTGGGCCTCGCGGATCCGGTCGGCCCACGCCTGGCGGACCCGCGCCCGGTTGGCCGCCAGGTGCTCCACGTCCCGTGCCCGGAACTCGCCCGCGATCTCGTCCAGCGCGTCGCCGGGGTACTCGCCGTAGGCCGGGTCGCGCAGCCGCATCTGCTCCAGCACCGCCGCGTACCAGGCGTAGTCGAACGCCGCCGCGGCCAGGTCAGCGCCGGCCTCCCGGCGGGCCAGCTCGTCCAGCAGCTGCCCGATGCCCAGGTCGTCGAACCGGGTGCCCAGCTCGTACAGCCGGGGCAGCTTCCAGGCCGTCTCCTGGTCGGCGGCCAGCTCGGCTAGCTGCGCCGCCACGTCGTCGCGCAACCGCACGATGGTGCCCAGCTGGGCCAGGCAGGCGTCGCAGTCGGCGCCCAGCCGCAGCAGCCGCTCGGCGTCGCCGGGCAGCCGGGGGAGGCCGTCGTCGGTCCGCGTCGCCGTCCACTCCTCGAGCTGCCCGGCCGCCGTCGTCAGCAGCGCGGCCAGCTGCTCGCGGGGCAGCTCCGGCCCGGTCACCAGCGCGGCCGCCTGGCGCCGCAGCGCCCGCCGCTCGCGCAGCCCGATGCCGCCGCCGTCGCCCGTCGCCGCGGCCAGCCGGGCCGGGTCCGCCGCCCACACGGAAGGCCCCAGCACCCGCATCGTCTCGGCCGCGCCGGCCAGCAGCCGCAGCCGCGCGGCGCACTCGGCGTAGTCCCGGGGCGGGGCCAGCCCGACCTCCGCGCCCGCCGCCGCGGTCCGCTGGGTCAGCATCGGCAGCAGGTGGGTGGACAGGCGCACGGCCAGGTCGCAGGCCACGCGGGCCTGGTCCGGCGCGACCAGCGCGGCGCCGAACCACGGCGAGGTCTGCGGGCGGATGGCGAAGCCGCCCAGGTGGGCGAACTCGCGCAGCTCGTCGCGGATCTGGTCGGCCAGGCGGCGGTCGATCCGGTCCACCAGGGCCAGCCGCACCGGCGTCCGGGCGTCTTCCCCGATGCCCAGCAGCGCCGACTGGACGGCGAACGGGGTCACTCCCCACGGCTCATGCTGGCGGTGCAGCGCGGCCGCGTGCCGGCTCAGCCGGGCCTGCCGGTCCGACAGCCGCCGGTGCAGGTCCCCGACCTCGGGCCGGGCCATGTGCTGGGCCTCGTCCAGCGCGTCGCCCAGGTCGCGGGCGATGCGCAGCCGGTCCCGGGTGCCCTCGTGGATGTCCAGGGCCATGCCCGACAGCCCGGTCCCGTTCAGCCGGGACAGCACCGCGTCGATGGCGGCCCGCTTCTCGGCCACGAACAGCACCTTGCGCCCCCGCGCCACCAGCGCGGCGATCAGGTTGGCGATGGTCTGGCTCTTGCCCGTCCCCGGCGGCCCGTGGATCACCAGGCTGCGCCCGGCCAGCACCGTCTCGATGGCGCTGCGCTGCGAGGAGTCCGCGTCCAGCACCGAGAAGTCGTCCTCCGGCGCGTCGGCCACCGCCCCCGGCTCCCCGCCGGCCTCGTCCTCGGAGCAGATCAGCTCCTGCGCCGCCGGGTCCCCGGCGATCGCCGCCACGATGTCGCTGTCACCCAGCAGCTCGCCGGCTGCCTGCAGGTCGCGCACCATCGGCAGCTTGGCGTACGTGAACGTGCCGATGACCAGCCGGTCGGCGATCCGGAACCCCGGCACGTCAGCCGCGGCCGCCGCCCGCTCCAGCAGACCGACAACCTTCTCCGGCGCTTCCTCCGCCAGTTCCTCCGTGGCCGCCCCGAATACCGAGGCCAGCTTGTGCAGGAGAACGGGATTGACCTCCGCATCGTCCAGCGCCAGCTCGAAGTCGTCGTGGCGGGCCCGGACCGGGCTGATCGTCAGCCCGCGCAGCAGGACCGGCGCGGCCGGCTCCAGGAACAGTTCATCCCAGGTCGCCATCCCGGTGGCCAGGTACCCGGCCCGGATCCCGCGTTCCTCCAGAAGTTCGCGGGCCTTGCGGTAGATGACCTGCACGCGCCGGATCGCGTCGGCCCGCGCGTCCACGTCGCTGAACAGCCGGGTCAGCCGGGCCGACCCGGTCCGCAGGAACGCCGCCACCGCCCCCGGGTCCGCCGCCGCCAGGTCCAGCGTCCCGGTCCGCCGGTCCTTGTAGTACAGCAGCGTGTTCCGCCCGCCCAGGTCGGTCAGCGCGGCCACCCAGCTCGCCTGCGCCGCCGTGACCAGCTCCGCCTTCCTGCCGTCCGCCTCCGGGCTCTCCGCGTCATCCCCGCACCCGCCCGCGCCCTCGCCCGTCTCGCCGCCGGGGACCGTCTCGCCGCCGGGGATAATCACGCCGCCGGGGACAATCACGCTGCCGGGGACGATCACGCCGTCGCGGACCGTCTCGTCGCCGTCAACCTGCGCCGTCATGCCAACCCCGCTTCCGCCAGGAGCCGCCTGCCGGCCTTAAGTTGCCCGCCAGCGCCAAACCATGCCTGCCCGGGGGCAGCGGGCCTGGCACAATCTCGTCGTGCCTGATCACCCCCCTGTCGCGCTGGTCACCGGGTCGGCGTCGGGGATCGGCGCGGGGATCGCCCGCCGCCTGGCCGCTGACGGCATGACCGTCGCCGTGCACTCCCGGACCTCGCGGGACGCCGGGGAAGCGGTGGCCGCCGAGATCGGCGGTGCCTACTACGCGGCCGACCTGGCCGACGAGGCCCAGTGCCGCGACCTGGTCAGCCGGGTCCTGGCCGCGCACGATCGGCTCGACGTGCTGGTCAACAACGCCGGGGTGAGCTGGCCGATCGCTCACGATGACCTGAGCGCGGTGACCGCCGCCGTCTGGCGGCAGATCCTGGACGTGAACCTGATCGCCCCGTGGCTGCTGACCGCCGCCGCGCTGCCCGCCCTGCGGGACTCGACCCGGCCGGGCGGCGGTGCCGTCATCAACATCACCAGCCACGCGGGCGTCCGGCCCAAGGGCTCGTCGGTCCCGTACGCGGCCAGCAAGGCAGCGCTGAACCACGTCACCCGGCTGCTGGCCGCCGCGCTCGGCCCGGCAGTAAGGGTCAACGCGGTCGCCCCCGGCCTCGTCGACACCCCGCTGACCGCCGGCTGGACCGACGCCCGGCGGCTATGGCGGGAGCAGGCCCCGATGCGCCGCGCCGCCCAGCCCGCCGACGTGGCCGACCTCGTCTCGGCCATCGCCGCCAGCGGCTACCTCACCGGCGAGGTCATCATCCTGGACGGCGGCCTGAACCTGCGCTGACCGGCGCCCGGCCCGGCCGCGTCGGCTAGCGGTAGCGCGGCGAGGACGCCTTGAGCTGGCGCAGCATCATCCGCATGGCCGCGACCGGCTGGCCGGCCGCGTCCCGGGCCAGGCTGTCGAACCACAGCACCTCGGTCTTGGGCGTCTGGCTCAGCGCGACGACCTCGCCGGTGACCCGGTAGGCCCGGTCCAGCAGCACCGGCCCGGCCGGGAACGCGATCTCGATCGCGCCGAACAGGCCGACGTGCTCGCCGAACGACTCGCGCGGGCCGGCCAGCAGGTCCCGGTACAGCAGGCTGACCACCTGGCTGGGCGCGGCGACCGGGCCGCCCCACGGCGACGGCCCGGAATACCAGTCCAGCGGCTCGGTCAGGGCCCGGCGGCCAGCACCGCCTGCTGGGCCGCGCTGGAGGCGGTGAGCTCCAGGTCGCCCAGCGGGTCGCCGGGCTTCAGGCCGGCCAGGATGCGCAGCCCGGCCGGGTCCTCGGGGCGCAGGTCCCGGCGGCGCAGCGCGGTCGGCTCGGCCGGGCGGCCGGCTGAGGCGGTGCCCTCGGCCACCAGGGTGCCCCCGGGCGTGGTCATCCAGGCCCTGACCTGGGCGTCCGGCGCGCCCGGCGGCGGCCGCTCGACGAACGCCTGGACCGGCTCGCCGTCGGTGGTGGCGTGCCGGAAGTACAGCGACAGCGTGCCGGTCTCCAGCCAGGCCGGCCCGAACGCCTCGAGCAGCAGCGGCGGGAACTGGTCCAGGTGGATGCTGCCTGCGACGGTGCCGCCGCGGAACCCCAGCGCCGTGGCCGTGGCGTCGTCGTGGATGCTGCCCGTCACGTGCGCGGCCCGGTTGCGCGGCTCCCGCACCGGCCCGGTGATGGTCTCGCCCACGCGCCACCGCCTTCCCGGGCGTCAGCCCGTCCTCGCCCGGAACGCTATGCACCCCGCCCGCCCCCGTCAATGAGCCGGCTGAGCCCGGGCGCGACCGACACCGGCCGAATTATCATGAGCGGCGTACCGCCACCGCAGGTAGCACCAGCCAGGCCAAGGGGGCCAGCGTGACGATCCCGGCACCGGCCCGCAGCGCGGACGGCCTGTTCGCCCGCCCGGCCGTGGACGCTCAGCGGCGGCCCGACGGAACGTGGCTGCTGCGCTCGGCCGACCCGCTCGGCGCCTGCCCGCCCACCGTGCTGGACAGCCTGCGGCGCTGGGCCGAGGCGGACCCGGACTATCCGCTGATCGCCGAGCGGGACGCCGCCGGCGGCTGGCGGCGGCGCGGCTACGGCGAGGTGGCCGCGGCGGCCCGGGCCGCCGGGCAGGCCCTGCTCGGGCTGGGCCTGGGGCCGGGCCGGCCGCTGCTGATCCTGTCCGGCAACGGCGTCGACCACCTGGTCATCGCGCTGGCCGCGATGACCGCGGGCATCCCGGTCGCGCCGGTCAGCACGGCGTACTCGCTGCAGTCCCGCGATCACGCCCGGATCCGGCAGATCGCCGGGCTGATCCGGCCCGGCGCGGTGTTCGCGCAGGACGCGCAGGCGTTCGCGGCGGCCCTGGACGCGGTGGCGGAGGCCGAGCCAGGCGCGGCCGTCATCACCGGCGCGGGCAGCGCGGCCCGGCCCGGCGCGGCCCGGCCCGGCGCGGTGAGCCTGGCCCGCCTGGAGGCCGCCGCGCCCGGCCGCGAGGTGGACGCGGCCTACGCCGCGCTGGCGCCCGGTTCGGTCGCCAAGATGCTGTTCACGTCCGGCTCGACCGGCGAGCCCAAGGGCGTGCTGAACACCCACGGCATGCTGGCCGCCAACCAGCAGATGATCCGCCAGGGCTGGCCGTTCCTGGGCGATGAGCGCCCGGTCATCGTGGACTGGCTGCCGTGGAGCCACACGTTCGGCGGGAACCACAACGTCAACATGATGATCACCGCCGGCGGGACGATCTACGTTGACGGCGGCCGCCCGGCCCCGGCGCTGTTCGGGGTGAGCCTGGCCAACCTGGCTGACGTCCCGCCCACCATCTACTTCAACGTCCCGGCCGGGTACGCCCAGCTCGTCCCGGCGCTGGAGGGCGACTCCGCGCTGGCCGGGCGGTTCGTCAGCCGGCTGCGGCTGATGCTGAACGCGGCCGCCGCGCTGCCGCCCAGCCTGCGCCACCGACTGGAGGCCGTCACGCTCCGGACGGCCGGCCGGGTCATCCCGGTGACCAGCGCGTGGGGGCTGACCGAGACCGCCCCGGCGGCCACCGCGGCGCACTACGAGTTCAGCGAGCCGGCCTGCATCGGCGTGCCGCTGCCCGGCGCCGAGATCAAGCTCAGCCCGGTGGAGGACGCGTACGAGCTGCGGGTCCGCGGCCCGATGGTGACGCCCGGCTACGTCGGCCGGCCTGACCTGACCGCGGCCGCGCTGGACGAGGAGGGCTACTACCGGACCGGCGACGCGGCCCGGCTGATCGACGAGGCCCGGCCCGAGGCGGGCCTGGCCTTCCGCGGCCGGATCGCCGAGGACTTCAAGCTGAGCACCGGCACGTTCGTCCGGGTCGGCGCGGTCCGGACCGCCCTGCTGTCGGCCATCCCGCTGCTGTCCGACGCGGTCATCGCGGGGGAGGGCCGGGACTTCGCCGCCGCGCTGGCCTGGCTCAACCCGGCCGAGGCGCGGGCGCTGCTGGGCGGCCGCGACCCGGCCGCCGACGGCGAGGTCATCACCGAGCCGGACGTCCTGGACCGCCTGGCCGCCGCGCTGGCCAGCCAGACGTCCGGGGCCGGCTCGGCGGCCCGGGTGGACCGGCTGCTGGTGCTCCGCCGCCCGCCCGACCTGGACGGCGGCGAGATCACCGACAAGGGCTACGTGAACCAGCGCCGGGTGCTGCGCAACCGGGCCGCGCTGGCCGGGCTGCTGTACGCCGCGCCGGGTACCCCGGGCCTGGTCATCCGGCCGGCGCCCTGACCCGCACTCCGGGGAATCGGGCCTGTTCACGGGCCGCGTAGCGGGCGACACTGGGGTCATCGCGAGCATCCGAGTCACCGCCTGCGGCGGCCCGGCCCCGGGCCGCGCGGCCGGGCCGGAGGCGGTGCAGAATGATGATCATCAACCCTTCAGCGGAACGGCTTATCCCATGTTCGTCCTCGTCTCGCCAGTCGGCCCGAACCGTGCCCGGGTAGCCGTGCTGGACTCGCAGAACCTGAGCCAGTTGCATGTCGAGCTACGGGACGTCGGCGATAACGTGGCGGGCAAGGCCCTGGCCGACGCCGGCCTGGGCGAGATGGACGGCGACTACGCCTGGCTGCTGGTCAGTGCCCTGCGTAACGCGGGCAAGGGCGGCACTGGCAGCGACTGGGGCCGCCGGTTCGACGCCATGCTGGATCACGCCCGGCGCAACGGCTGGGCCGACGACAAGCGCAGCCGGGTCCGCGCCCACGTGGTCCGCACCTAGGCTGGGCACCGGGCCAAGCCGATCCCAGCCCGCGCGGAGGCGTCCATGGCCGAGTTCACCGAGCACCACGCGGAGCAGGGCGACCTGCGCCTCCGCTACGCCGAGGAGGGCGCGGGCGATCCGCTGATCGTCCTGCCCGCCGCCGCCGAGCCGGCGCCCTCGCCGGCCCTGAGCGTGCTGGCCGGCGGCCGCCGGGTGATCGCGGTCGGCCTCCCGGCGGACAGCCTCCCGGCGGACAGCCTCCCGGCGACAGCGGCCAGCCGGTCACCGCCCGGCAGGCGGCCGCCGCCGTGGCCGCCCTGGCCACCGCGCTCGGCCTGGATACCTTCGACCTGCTGGCCACGGCCGCCGACAGCGCCGTGGCCTGCTGGCTGGCGGTCATCGCCCCGGACCGGGTCCGCGCCCTGGTACTGGAGACCCCCGCCGCCCCGGACCCCGACCTGGCCGCCGCGCTGGGCCAGGCCCGCGTCCCCGCGCTGGTGCTGGCCGGGACCCGCGACGCGGCGTCCCCGCCCGGCCAGGCCGCCGCCTACCAGCGCCTCCTGCCGAACGGCTTCTTCAGCTACGTCTTCGGCGCGGGGCCGGACATCGCCCGCGACCGGCCGGACGCGTTCGCCGGCCTGGTCGATGACTTCCTGACCCGAGGTGGCCGCTACCTGGTCCGCGACGGCGCACCCCTGACCGGCAACTAACCCGCGACGCTGTATACAACATTTCTAGCCGGAAAGATAGGGATTTCCTGGGCAGAGGTACGCCCGGTACTCTCCGAAGAGAACCGTCGCTTACCCCGAAGGCAGGCCCGTGAACAGCGCGTATTCTCCCGGTGACCCGCAGCAAGCAGGCGATGCCCCCGGTAGCGCGGCCGGCGCGGAGCCGGTCGGCCTGGTCCCGGCCGGCGTGCAGCCGGCCAGCGCAGGCCCGGTCGGCGCAGGCCCGGCCGGAGTGGACCCAGCCACGTTCCGCGCGGTCATGGCCTCGGTCGCCGCGCCCGTGACCGTGGTGACGGTGATGGCGGGTCCTCGGCCGCACGGCAGCACGGTGAGCGCATTCACGTCCCTGTCGCTGCACCCGCCGATGGTCCTGGTCGCCCTGGACCGGGCCTCGGACCTGCTGGCCCACATCCGGGCCAGCGGCGAGTTCGGCGTCAACGTGCTCGGCGCCGGGCAGGCCGCGCTGGCCCGCGCGTTCGCCCGCAAGGGCGACGACAAGTTCGACGGCGTGGACTGGGCCGCGGAGGCGGGCGTGCCGCGCCTGCCCGGCAGCGCCGGCTGGCTGGCCTGCGCCGTGGAGCGGCTGATCCCCGGCGGGGACCACGAGGTGGTGCTGGGCCGGGTCATCGCCGCCGAGCACGCCGACGTCCCGCCGCTGACCTACCACCAGCGCAGCTTCGGCACGCACCAGGTGCAGGCCCCGCCCGCGGGCGAGCCGGCCGCCCCCAACGTCCGCTACCTGCGCCCCCGCGCGGCGGGCCAGCCCAGCGAGGACGACCTCATCGAGGACTGGTTCGCGTTTAACTAGGGCGCGGTGCGCATCAGCCGCGACCCTGCGGCGGTAGCCTGCCGCCAAGCTGCCGCGTGGCCGCCAGCCGTCCGGATTCCGGTAACCGGGCAGCCGCGCGGCGGCCGCTACGGGTTGATCAGCGTGTCGGTGTCCCGGATCAGGAAGTGCAGCCCCCGGCGCAGGAAGTCGCCGGTCACGTCGGCGAACGCCTCGGCCCGGTCCTGCGCGATGGCGTGCGCCGCGTCGTACACGTACTGCAGCGTGCAGTTGGGCATCAGCCGCCGGTAGATCCGGCCGTTCTCCGGCGGGATCACGCCGTCCCGGGTGCCGAACAGCACCAGCGTGCGCACCGGGCACGCGGTCATCCGCGCCGCCACCGACTCGTCGTACTCCGGCGTGCCGGTCAGCACCCGCGCCACCAGGGGCCGGGACGCCGCCTGCCGGGCCGGGTCGGGCGGCGTCCAGGCGGGCGGCCGGCCGGGGTGGGCGCGGAACGCGCGCACCGCCTCGGCGGGCGGGAGCGACGCCGGGTCGCGGGCGCCGACCCGGAACTGGGCCGGGGCCTCCAGCACCAGCGAGATCACCCGGCCGGGGAAGCGCAGCGCCACGTGCAGGGCCACCGCCCCGCCCAGCGAGGTGCCGAGCAGGTGGTAGCGCTCCAGCCCGAGCGCGGCGGCCAGCGCGGCCACCGTCCCGGCCAGGTCATCCAGGCTCTGGCTGACGTCGTTGGGCTCGCCGCCGAAGCCGGGCAGCTCGACCGCGATGACCCGGTACTCCGCCGCCAGCAGGTCCAGCGCCGGGGTCAGCCGGACCCCGCCCGCGCCGTGGATCGCCACCAGCGGGTCGCCCGCCCCGGCCTCGAAGTACCGCAGGCTGAACCCGTCCGCCGCCGCCGTCCGCTCCGCGAAGCCCGTCATGACAGCGTCCGTCATGACAGCGTGAACTCGTCGGCATGCAGGGCCGGCACCAGCGTCTTGCCCATCAGGGCCAGCGAGGACAGCACCAGCTCGTGCGGGAACCGGGCCTCGCCGCCGACCACGATGATCTCCACCCGGCCCGCTCCCACCACCTCGCGCAGCACCCTGAGCTGGGCCAGCACCGTCTCCGGCCCGCCGCTCACGGGCGGCGCGAACGACGGCGGCCCGGACGGCGGCGCAGCCGACCCCGGTGCAGGCGACGGCGGCGCCGGGACCGACTGCGGCGCGCCCGCCGGGACCCCGCCCATGGCCGCGCCGATCGTGGCCAGCACGCTGGCCATCTCGGGACTGGCCCACGCGATCGTGCTGCCCAGCCCCGGCCAGCCGTAAGCCGCCACGTCGCGGGCGGCCTGCTCGTCGCTGGCCGCCAGGTACAGGTAGTGCCGGTACAGGATGTTGTCCGGGCCGGGCTCCCAGCCCGCCTCGGCGGCGGCCTGCCGGTACGCCGCCGCGTTCTCCGCGCACCGCTCCGGGCTCATGAAGCTGAACCCGATGTCGCAGTGCAGCGCGGCGGCCAGCCGGGCCGACGCCGCGCTGTTGCCCGACAGCAGGATGCGGGGGTGGGGCTGCTGAACCGGATGGGGCCAGATCGAGATGTTGCGGAACCGGTAGTGGCGGCCCTCCCAGCCGAACGGCTCCGGCTCGGTCATGGCCCGGATCACCAGCTCGACCGCCTCGGCGAACGCCTCCCGGGACGACCACGGGCTGGTGCCGTAGGTCAGGTACTCGTTCGGCGTGCCGCGCAGCAGCCCGATCGAGCCCAGCCGCCCGCCCAGCAGGTTGTCCAGCATCGCGTACGACTCGGCCACCCGCACCGGGTTGTGCAGCAGCAGGTTGGTGCCCAGCACCGAGATCGTGGCCCGGGGAAGCTGCTGCCCGAGCAGCCCCGCGTAGCTGATCGGGTCCGGGCTGAGCTGCGCCGTCGAGTAGTGGTGCTCGGCGAAGTTGAGCGAGTCGAAGCCCGCGTCGTAGGCGGCCGCGCACTGCTCCAGGCCCCGGGCCATCGAGGCCATGCCCGCCGCCGGGTCATAGCAGCGCGGCGGCGTGGGCCACGTGTGCGCCGCCACCGGCCCGTCGTAGCTGACCGGCGTGAAGATCTCGATCTTCACCGCATCCCCTGGCTCACGTCGCCGCTGAACCGAACCGTGCTCGCCCCGACTGACTCTATATGTGAGTAACGACCGGGTTACCGCCAGCCCGCCCGCCGGCCAGCGTGCGCGACGCCAGCCCGGCCGGCCTCAGCGCGCGGCCGGGTGGCCCGCCTGCAGCCCGGCCCGCGCCGTCGTGGTCTGGTGCCGGGCCAGGTCCGCCACCTCGGGCGCGTGGCTGGCGATGACCTGCCGGAACCGGGCCTCGGCCAGCGGCCCGAGCGAGTCGTAGACCCGGGCGAAGATCTCGCGCGCCCGCTGCCGGGGCCAGCCGGCCGGGAGCAGGGCGGCCGGCAGGTCGGGGTCCAGGGCCGGGAAGACCCGCCAGGTGTCCATGATCGCGGTGCGCTCCACCAGCGCCTCGCGGGCCTGGATCTGGCCGTCGGCGATCCGCTCGCAGACCGGCTCGAAGCACCGGATGAACGTCTCGTACCCGCGCCGGATCTCGTCCAGGTTCCAGGCCGACAGCGGATGCCGGCCCGCCCGGCCCCGGCCGCCGAGTACAGGCTGGTCGCCCGGAACACGCTGGCCTGGGTGACCCCGCAGTCCCGGATGGCCCGCTGCGCCGCCTCCGGGTCAGCCCGCGGCGCCACCCACACTCCGTCGTACAGCGCGGCGAAGCCCAGCCAGCGCAGCCGGGTGCGCAGCGCGTGCCGCAGGTCACGCTGCTCCTCGGGCACCGAGAACGCCACCACCAGCCAGGTCCCGTCCCACGGCGCGCCGTCGTCCAGGCCGAACGACAAGATCCGCTCCGCGCCTTCCCGCAGCACCGCCGCGGTCCGGGCGGTGGTCCCGTAGAACGTGCGGCGGCCGACCTTGGACGAGGCCAGCAGGCCGCGCCGGCCCAGGCGGCTGAGCGCCGCCCGCGCCGAGGTCGCGGATACGCCGAACTCGCTGGCCAGGGCGACCAGCCCGGCCGAGGGCAGGTGCTCGGTCCGGCCCTGCCAGTAGCCGCCGAACAGCGTGATGATCAGGTGCTGCGGCCGCGCGCCCTCCTGCCGCCGGGGCAGGCGCGGGTCGCCGGCGTCGTGCTCGTCGCCGGCGGGTGCCGCCCGCTCGCCGGTCCAGCCTGCCGCTGCCATCCGCACTCCCCGGTTGCCGGTCCCAGGCTACAGCCAGCGCCGCGCGCGACGCCGCCGGCGTAACCCGGATAAACATTCCCGATTATGGCCGAATACCGAGGCACGCATTTTCTTTACCCGATGTTTCTCCTGGTCAAGGCCACGCCCTGCGACATGATCACGCATAATTCACCAGGGGTCAGCGTGCTGTCGCGCAGGCTTTCACGGCAATGCCCGCAATGGTGATAGCACCGAAAGGCAGGGGCCCGATGACCGCTCCCCGCAGGCCGCGCTGGCCCGGCCGCCCGGCCCCTCGGGCAGCCGCCGTCCTGGCCGTCGCCGCGCTCCTGGCCGCCGCCGCGTCGCAGGCCGCCGCCGGGCCGGCCCAGGCGGCCCCGGCCCGCCCGGTGGCGCTGGCCCGCCCGGCGACACCGCCCGGCCTCCCCACTGCCGACACTGCCTCGCACCCACTGCTGCCCGTCACCACGCTGGCCGTCACCACGCTGGCCGATGCCGGCCCCGGGTCGCTGCGGGCGGCGATCCGGCGGGCCGACGCCCGGCCGCCCGGCACCGCGACGGCGATCCGCCTGGCCGTGGCCGGCACGATCACCCTGCGGTCCGCGCTGCCCGCGCTGACCCGCCCGGTCACCATCGACGGCACCGCCGCGCCCGGCTACCGGGCCGGGGGAGCGCCGCGCGTCGCGGTGGACTGCGCCGGTCACCCCGGCCTGCGCTTCGCCGCCGGGTCGGCGCGGCTCGGCGCTGCTGGCCGTCGCCGTCGGCCGGGCCAGCGGCGCCGGCGTCACCCTCAACGCCGGGCGCGATCACCGTGACCGGCGACTACCTCGGCCTGACCGTGCGCGGCACCCCGGCCGGCAACCGCGGCGACGGCCTCGACGTCACCGCCCGGTCCGGCGGCGACCGGATCGGGCTGAACCCGTCCCGGAGCCCCGGCTTCGTGGCCAACGTGATCTCCGCCAACCGGGGCAGCGGCATCGTGCTGGACGGCTCGCGCGCCACCACCGTGGCGGCCAGCCGGATCGGCACCAGCCCGGCCGGCACCGCCGCCCTCGGCAACGGCGGCAGCGGCCTGGTGCTGACCGGCGGGGCGAGCGGCAACGAGATCGGCGGGACCGCGTTCACCGACCCGGCCACCGGCCAGGCCAATAACCCCACCGGCACCAAGGGCACCGTGCCGCCGGTGTTCGTCGTGCCGCCGCTGGGCAACCTGATCTCCGGCAACGCCGGGACCGGGGTGCTGATCGACGCCCGGTCGGCCCGCAACACGCTGAACGGCAACTTCGTCGGCACCACGGCCAGCGGCGACGGCGGCGCTGGGCAACGGCGGCGACGGCGTCTGGATCCGCCGGTCCGGCGGCAACGCGCTGACCGGCTGCAAGTTCGTCAACAACCCGTTCGTCTACTACAACGTGATCAGCGGCAACCACGGCAACGGCCTGCGGATCACCGACGCCAGCGGCACCGTCGTGCAGGGCAACTTCTTCGGCCCCGGCGCCAACAACACCGCCGTGCTGGGCAACCGCCGGGACGGCATCCTGGTCCAGGGCACCTCGGCCCAGACCCAGGTCGGCGGCGTGATCCCGCTCGGCAACGTGTCGGCCGGCAACGGCCGCAACGGCATCGAGGTGACCGGCCGGGCCAGCCACTTCACCACGTTCAACACCTTCGGCGGCCTGCTGGCGTTCAAGGGCGCCGCGCCCAACGGCCACGACGGCATCCTGATCACCTCCTCCGGCCGGGGCAACCTGGTCCGCACCAACGTGATGTCCGGCAACCGGGGCAACGGGATCGAGCTGGCCGGGAACGCCGCCGGCGTCACCGTCGACCCGGACATCGCCGGGCTGGTCACCGACGGCAACGCGGTCCTGCCCAACGGCGGCGACGGCCTGCTGATCGACGGCCACGCGCACGGCAACGTGATCGGCGGCAGCTTTCGCTCGGTGATCCGGCAGAACACGTTCTCCGGCAACGACGGCTACGGCATCGCGATCACCGGCCACGCCTGGGGCAACCGGGTATTCGGCGCCTACGCCGGCCCGGAGATCCTGGGCCGCACCGCGCTGGGCAACCAGCGCGGCGGGGTGCTCATCGGCGGCGCCGCCTCCCGCAACGTGGTCGGCGCGGTGACCGGCCGCCTGCCGGTCAACCTGATCAGCGGCAACCACGGCGCCGGGGTCACCCTGGGCCGCGGCACCAGCGGCAACGCGGTGCTGCGCAACTACATCGGCCGCAACCGCTTCGGCGGCCCGCTGCCCAACTCCGGCCCGGCGATCATCAACCGGGGCCGGGGCAACGTCATCCGGGGCAACCGCACCTCAGCCGGCGGCCGCGGGCCGGGGCCGGGCCGCGCCCCACCGGTCCCAGTGCGTGACCTCCTGCACCGGGCGGCGGCTGGGCTCCTTCCACCGCCCCCGGGCGGGGTAGCCGAGCGGGATCAGCGCCATCGTCAGCGCGTCGCCGGGCAGTCCCAGCAGCGCCCGCACGTCGGCCTCGTGCCCGGCGTACAGGGTGGTCAGCGTGGTGCCCACGCCGTAGGCCCGGGCGGCCAGCATGAGCTGCTGCACCGCGCCGTAGACCGACGCGCCCAGCCGCGGGTTGCGCGACTGCGCGGCGCCCAGCAGCACCGGGATGATCCAGGCGGGCGCCTCCGCCAGGTGGTGGGCCAGGTGCTCGGCGGCCAGGAACGACGCCGCGCTGAGCGGTCCCGACGGCGCCGCCAGGATGGCGTCCCGGTGACGGCCGTAGGCCGCCTCCCAGCCCTCCCGGTACCAGGCCGCGATCGGGGCCTTGACCGCCGGGTCGGTGACCACCACCCAGCCCCAGCCCTGCTGGTTCCCGCCCGACGGCCCGCGCACCGCCGCGTCCAGGATGGCCCAGATGACCTCGTCGGGGACCGGTTCGGCGGACAGGTACCGCCGGGCCGGCGTCGAGTGCAGCGCGTCCAGGATTCCCAGCGGCTCGGCATCGGGCACGGCCATGACCCCTTTCCGGAGGGAACGACATGGTTCCGGTCGGCCCTATTATCCAGGCTGGAGAATCGCGGGCAATCCCGGTAACTTCCCGACCATGGGAGCAGGGTCATGAGGGTCCGGGTCGACCCGGACGTGTGCGCCGGGCACGCCCGCTGCAACGCGGTGGCCGGCGAGTTCTTCCAGCTCGACGACCTGGGCTACGCCGTGCCGATCGACACCGAGGTCGCCCCGGAGTCCGAGGCCCTGGCCCGGCGGGGCGCGGCGGCCTGCCCCGAGGGCGCCATCACGATCACCGACGACCCGGGTCAGGAGTCCAGGTAGCGGAGCACGGCCAGGACCCGGCGGTGATCGGCGTCGGAGGGGGCCAGGTCGAGCCGGGTGAAGATGTTGCCGACGTGCTTTTCCACCGCCCGTTCCGATACGACCAGGAGGCCGGCGATCGCGCTGTTGGACCGGCCCTCGGCCATCAGCGCCAGCACCTCGCGCTCCCGGGCGGTGAGCGAGCCGAGCCCGTCGGTGCGGCGGCTGGCCCCGAACAGCTGGGTCACCACCTCGGGGTCCAGCGCGGTGCCGCCCGCCGCCACCCGGCTCAGCGCCTCGACGAACTCGGCCACGTCGGCGACGCGGTCCTTGAGCAGGTAGCCCACCCCGGCGGCGCTGCCGCCGGCCGCCGCCCCGAGCAGGTCGGCCGCGTACCGGGTCTCGACGTACTGGGAGAACACCAGCACCCCGGTCCCGGGATAGTCGCGGCGGATCGCGATGGCGGCGCGGATGCCCTCGTCGGTGTAGCCGGGCGGCATCCGCACGTCCACCACCGTCACGTCGGGCTGGTGCTCCGCGACCGCGGCCCGCAGGTCGTCGCCGCTGGCCACCGCGGCGACGACCTCGTGGCCGCGGTCGGCCAGGATCTCGACCAGCCCGGCCCGGACGATGGCCGAGTCCTCGGCGATCACGATCCGCATCGGGGCTCCCGTCCGGTCAGGCGTGCGAGGGCAGCTCGACGGCGATCACGGTCGGGCCGCCGGGCGGGCTGGTGACCTCCAGCCGGCCGTCCACGGTGCGGACCCGCTCGGCCAGCCCGGCCAGGCCGCCGCGGGCCGCGACCCGGGCGCCGCCCGAGCCGTCGTCGGTGACGCGCACCCGCAGCAGCCCGAGCACGTGCACCGCCTCCAGCGTGGCATGGCGGGCGCCGCTGTGCTTGGCCACGTTGGCCAGCAGCTCGGCCGCGCAGAAGTAGGCGATGGTCTCGATCGCGGGCGACGGCCGCGCGGGCAGGTCGACGATCAGCTCGACCGGCACGGCGGAGCGGGCCGCCAGGGTGGCCAGCGCGGCGTCCAGGCCGTGGTCCAGCGCGGGCGGGTGGATGCCGCGGGCCAGGTCGCGCAGCTCGATGATGGCGTCCTTGGCATTGCGGTGCGCCGCGTCGACCAGTTCCAGGGCGCGGTCCAGGTCGGCCGCGCTGACCCCGGATCGCCAGCTTCTCCCGGGCCAGGCCCAGCTTCATCGCCACCGCCACCATCTGGGCCTGCGCCCCGTCGTGCAGGTCGCGCTCGATCCGGCGCAGCCGGGCCGCCGAGTCGTCCACCGCGCTGGCCCGGCTCTGCTCCAGTTCCCGCACCCGGTTCTGCATCGGCGGCCCGAGCAGCCGGGCCATCATCCGCTGGTCGAGGGTGTTGCAGCCCTTCACCGCCCACGGCGCCCAGGCCAGCGCGGCCAGGCCGCCCGGGATGAACGCGAACGTGACCGCGAAGGAGTGAATCTCCCCGTAGACCAGGAGCGGGTTCGCCGTCCACCACTGCAGCCAGCCCGGCACGTCGATCACGACGCCGTGGGCGTGCCCGAGCGCCCACCAGATCGGGAACGTCAGGTACGGGATGCCGTACAGCACGACGTTGAGGCCGAGGAACACGCCGAGCACCGACAGCGGCAGCTTCAGCAGCAGGTAGGCGCAGGCCCGCCAGCCGGTCCCGTCGGCCAGCAGCGCCCGGAGCCGGCCAGCGCGCCCGGCTGGGCGTCCAGCGGCGGCGGCGCGGGGATCCGCCACCCCATCATCCGGGCCGCCAGCCGCCGGTTCAGCCCCGCCCAGCCGCCGGGACACCAGCGGGACCGCCGCCAGCAGCGGCAGCCCGACCAGCATGCCGGCCGCGCTGAGCGACAGGCTGAAGCCGGTGCTGAGCGCGGCCACGACGACGATGAAGCCGGGAATCGCCAGCGCCAGCCCGAGGACCGTGTAGCTGCCCTGCCGCCCGGCCGATCGCCAGGCCGCCCGGCTGAGCGGGTGAAAGAACAGCTGCGGGAAGTCGGCCCGGCGCCGTTTCGGCGCGGGCGTCCCCGGCGCCCGGGGTCCGGGCGGCGTGAACGTGCCGCCCCAGGGCTCGGGCACGGGTCGGGCTTGCTGGCCGGCCGCCGGCTGCGTGGTGCTGTCCATGACGGGACTCCCGCTTCTGCGTTATCAGTATCGGCGTGCGCCGCCCGCGTCGCGAGCGGCCCCTTCCGATGCTGGCCGCGCGGCGGGCCGCGATCGATGGGGCACGCACCCGTTTGCGGGGTTCGGCTAGCCGTACCGCGAAGTCGGGTATCAGCACGTTCCCGCGGCAGGCGGGGACCGGCGGCCGGGGCCGTGCGGTCGACCCGGTCGACCGTTATCAGGTCACCCTCGACGACATACATGACCCGGTAACGGCCGACCCGCAGGCGCAGCATCTCGCCCCACGGGAATGACCCCGGCGGGTAGGGGTCAGCAACGAGGACGTCAATGGCGTCCATGACCGCCGCTATGCCTGCCCGGTCCGGCAGGAATCGTGACGCAGTGGTGATCGCCCGTGACGACCACTCGATCCTCACGCCAGGTGTCTTACCCAGATTCGCCGAGCAGCAGCCGTTTTGCCGCGGCGTGCGACATGGCCCCCGGCCAGGCGGCCAGCCATTCCCGGTACTCCTCCATCGCGGCAGCGGCCTCGGTGTCCGCTGGCCCCCCGGTCACGACCGGATCCCGCGGATTCGCCTGCGTTTCCCCGTTCCGCATGCCCAGCAGGCTACCGGCCGGCCGGCTGCCCGGGCGGCCAGCGCCACGCCGCCGCACGGCCCGAAAGGGCAGAGTCCCGGCACTAAAGGGCAAAGTCCTGGCGTCATCAACGGTTCATCTGCGCTACTGGCAGCTGTTAATGACACAGGGCGGGCGCACTGCCAGCATCAGGGGCAATCAGGCTGGTTACGCCCGGTGAGGGATATTCGTCGAGGGAGAGCAACGATGCCACTGCACGACCGGCATGCCGTCCGGGAGCAGCTGGATGACTGCGTCTGCGTGTTCGCCGGGCACAGCCTGACCGAGCCGGTGCCCAAGTACCGCTTCCCCGCTGACCAGATGGAGGCCAGGGCGGCCTACCAGGTCGTCTCCGACGAGCTGATCCTGGACGGCAACGCCCGGCAGAACCTGGCCACGTTCTGCCAGACGTGGGCCGAGCCGGAGCTGCTGGCCCTGATGGCCCTGTCGGTCAACAAGAACATGATCGACAAGGACGAGTACCCGCAGACCGCCGAGATCGAGCGGCGCTGCGTGCACATGCTGGCCGACCTGTGGCACGCGCCGGACGCGGTCAACACGGTGGGCGCCTCGGCGGTCGGGTCGTCCGAGGCGTGCATGCTGGCCGGCCTGGCCGCCAAGTGGCGCTGGCGGGCCAGGATGAAGGCGGCCGGGAAGCCGGCCGACAAGCCCAACATGGTGTGCGGCCCGGTCCAGGTGGTCTGGCACAAGTTCGCCAGGTACTGGGACATCGAGATCCGCGAGGTGCCGATGGCGCCCGGCTACTACGCCATGGACACGGCGGCCATGCTGGAGCGGGTCGACGAGAACACGATCATGGTCGTGCCGACGTTCGGCGTCACCTACACCGGCGCCTACGAGCCCGTCGAGGAGATGGCCGCCGCGCTGGACAAGCTCCAGGCCGAGACCGACCTGGACATCCCCATCCACGTGGACGGGGCCAGCGGGGCGTTCCTGGCCCCGTTCTGCGCGCCCGAGGTCGTCTTCGACTTCCGGCTGCCGCGGGTCAAGTCGATCAGCACCTCCGGGCACAAGTTCGGGCTGGCCCCCCTCGGCGTCGGCTGGGTGCTGTTCCGGGATGCCGGCGACCTGCCCGATGACCTGGTGTTCCACGTGAACTACCTGGGCGGCGACATGCCCGACTTCCAGATCAACTTCTCCCGGCTGGCCGGCCAGGTGATCGCCCAGTACTACAACTTCCTGCGGCTGGGCAAGGAGGGCTACCGGCGCATCCACGAGGCGTCGTATGAGACCGGCCAGTACATCGCCGACGAGATCGTCAAGCTGGGCCCGTTCGAGCTGCTGTGCGACAGCAACCCGCGGACCGGCATCCCGACCGTCACCTGGCGGATCCGCGAGGGCGCCGACCCCGGCTACACCCTGTTCGACCTGGCCGACCGGCTCCGCTCGCGGGGCTGGCAGGTGCCCGCCTACACGCTGACCGGCGCGGCCTCCGACATCGCCGTGCAGCGCGTCCTGGTCCGCCTGGGCGTGAGCCGGGACATCGCCTCCCTGCTGCTCGATGACTTCGCCGCCGCCGTGGCCCACTTCGGCAAGCACCCGGTGACGGTGCCCCTGTCGGAGGAGGAGTCCGGCGGCTTCAGTCACATGTGACCTGCTTCAGCCGGCGGTCAGGCCCCGGGTGGACAATGGCGCCATGCCGCTGCGCAATCGGGTGCTGCCGACGGGCGAGATCGTGGCCGATCCCGGCCGCGGGCTGATGATGGGCAACCGGGGCTGCCTGCACGGCACGGGCCGGGATCTCGGCGTCAGCCGGTGGCGGTCACCGCTGTGGCTGTGCTGCGTGCTGGACTGGAAGGGCCGCCGCCGCGACCCCATGCCGCCCGGCCGGTGGACCGCCCTGTTCTTCCTCGACGAGGCGACCGCGCTGGCCGCCGGGCACCGGCCCTGCGCCTACTGCCGCCGGGCGGACTACTCCGACTTCACCCGGGCCTGGCAGGCCGCGCGCGATCTGGGCCGGCGGCCGCTGGCCCGGGAGCTGGACCCGGTGCTGCACGCCGAGCGGGTCGACCGCCGCCGGCGACAGCGCACCCGCCAGGTCGCGGCCGGCACCCTGCCCGACGGCGCGATGATCCGCGACGCCGGCCGGGTCGGGCTGTACCTGGACGGCGTCCTGCGGCCGTGGTCGATGCGCGGCTACGGCGCCCCGCTGCCGCTGGCCGCGCCCGGCGCGGTGGAGCTGCTGACGCCCCCGTCGATCGTCGCGGCGATCGCGGCCGGCTACCGGCCGCTGCTGCACCCGACCGCCGTGCCCGGCGGCCCGCCGCCCGGCACCCGGGTCCATTCCCCGCCGCTATCGTGATGCTGGCGCCGCTATCGTGATCCCGGGGCGGCGCGGGCCGCCCCGGCGCGGAGGAGGCGGCCATGCGGCTCGGGGTCAGCATCGGCCGGGGTGACCGGGACAGCACGGCCCGGCGGGCGCGGGAGTACGAGAGCGCCGGCGCCGACGTGCTGTGGGCGGCCGAGCTGTACGGCTTCGACGCGGTCAGCCTGATGGGCTTCCTGGCCGCGGTGACCGAGCGGCCCCAGATCGGCTCGGCCATCCTGCCGTTCTACTCCCGTACCCCGACCCTGCTGGCCATGAGCGCGGCCGGCGTCGACGCGCTGTCCGGCGGCCGCGCCATCCTGGGCATCGGGTCCTCCGGCCCGCAGGTCATCGAGGGCTTCCACGGAGTGCCGTTTGACGCCCCGGTGTCGCGGGTGGCGGAGATCGCCGAGATCTGCCGGGCGGTGTGGCGGCGCGACCCGCTGGTCCACGACGGCGAGCACTACCAGGTCCCGCTGCCGCCGGCCCGGGGCACCGGCCTGGGCAAGCCGCTCAAGATGATCGACCATCCGGTCCGCGACCGCATCCCCATCTATGTCGCGGCCAACGGGCCGCGCAACGTGGCCGAGACCGCCCGGGTGGCCGAGGGCTGGATTCCCACGTTCTTCTGGCCCGAGCGGGCCGGCCCGGTCTGGGCGGCCCCGCTGGCCAGGGGCCGGGCGGCCCGTGACCCGGACCTCGGCCCGCTGGACATCTCCTGCTCGGTCAGCGTGGCCATCGGCGATGACGTGACCCACCTGCGGGAGACCGCCCGGCCCCGGCTGGCCCTGTACATCGGCGGCATGGGCGCCCGGTCCCGCAACTTCTACAACGACCTGGCCTGCCGGTACGGGCTGGAGGCCGCGGCCCGCCAGATCCAGGACCTGTACCTGGGCGGGCAGGTCAGCCAGGCCGAGGCCGCGGTGCCGGCCGAGCTCATCGAGGGCACCACCATGATCGGCCCCGAGGGCTATGTCCGGGACCGGCTGGCGGCGTTCGCGGCGGCCGGCGTCACCACGCTCAGCGTCCGCCCGCTCGGCCCCGACCCGCTGCGGACCCTGGCCACGCTGCGGGAGTGGATGTCGCCGGCCTCACCCCGGCCGGATGATGCCGCCCCGCCCGGCCCCGGCCTACCCTCGCCCCATAACGAGCCAGGCCCAGGGGAGGGGAGGACCCGGTGACAACGACAGCATGGCGCTTCCGGGGTACCGAGGGGGCCGATGACGCCGTCCTGCGGCTGACCCAGCTTGACGCCCAGGACCTGATCGAGGTGCACGACGTGGCGGTGATCCGCTGGCCTCAGTACGCCGCCGCGCCCACCGCCCAGGAGCACGTCACCGCGGCCGGCGGCAAGATGTCCTCGCTGAGCCGGAAGTTCAAGGGCGACATCGTGGACCCCGCGATGATCGACTCGGTCAAGGACGACCTGTCGCCGGGCACCTCAGCCCTGGTACTGCTCAGCACCGGCGCGGAGATCGACCAGGTGGCCAGGGCCATGCACGGCCAGGGGATGGAACTGATCCGCTCCGACCTGTCCGTGCCGCAGCAGGACCGGCTGCGGTCAGCGTTCGCCGACCCGGCCGACTTCCGGCCGGACCCGCCTCCTGATTCCGACCAGTATTCTCCCGGTTCATAGGCCTTAACCAGCACGGATACGTCGGGCGTCAGCTTGAGGTGCCCGATCCGGCGCCTGTATACACTGAGTGTATTGACTCGATGTATACATCCGCTATACCGTCGGCGGCATGAGCGTACCCCTCACCTTGCTCGGGCTGCTGGAGCGTGAGCCCAGCCACGGCTACGAGCTCAAGCGCGACTATGACGCGTTCTTCGGCCGCGGCCAGCCGCTGCCCTTCGGCCAGGTGTACTCGACCCTGGCCCGGCTGGCCCGGGACGGGAAGGTGCTGGCCGGGGACAGCGAGCCCGGCGCCGGCCCGGACCGGAAGCGGTATGTCATCACCGGCCAGGGCGTGACCGAGGTCGAGGCCTGGCTGACCGAGCCCGTCCCGCCCGAGCCTCACCTGCAGACGGTGCTGTTCGCCAAGGTGGTGCTGGCGCTCATGCTGGGCCGCTCGGCCGAGCACTATCTCGACACCCAGCGCGCCGCCCACCTGCAGCGGATGCGCGAGCTGACCGAGATCCGCCGCCAGGGCGGCCAGGTGGACCTGCTGCTGGCCGATCATGGCCTGTTCCACCTGGAAGCCGACCTGCGCTGGATTGACCTGACCGCCGCCCGGCTGGGCGCCCTGGCCGAGGAGGTTCACCGATCATGACCGCCCCCACTACCCTGCCCCCGGTGCGCGACCGCGACGACTGCGTGCTGCGCGCCGTCGACGTGCACCTGTCCTTCGGCACCACCCCGGCGCTGCGGGGCGCCGAGATCGCGGTGGACCGCGGCGAGATCCTGGCCGTCATGGGGCCGAGCGGCTCCGGCAAGTCGACGCTGCTGCACTGCCTGGCCGGCATCTTCCCGCCCGACACGCGGCGAGATCTGGTTCGGCGGCCGCCGGCTGGACACCCTGAGCGACGCCCAGCGAACCCGCCTTCGCCGCACCGACTTCGGCTTCGTGTTCCAGTTCGGCCAGCTGGTGCCCGAGCTGACGGCGGCCGACAACATCGCCCTGCCGCTGCTGCTCGACGGGATCGCGGCGCAAGACCGCCTACCAGCAGGCCGCCGCCTGGCTGGCCCGGCTGGGCCTGGCCTCGATGGGCGCCCGCCGGACCGGCGAGCTATCCGGCGGCGAGGCCCAGCGGGTGGCCATCGCCCGGGCGCTGGTGGCCCGGCCCCCGGTGCTGTTCGCCGACGAGCCGACCGGCTCCCTGGACTCCCTCACCGGCGAGAAGGTCATGGACATCCTGGTCGACCTGGTCCGCGAGGAGGGCACCACCGTGGTGCTGGTCACCCACGACGCGCGGGTGGCGGCGTACGCCGACCGCGAGTCGATGGTGCGCGACGGCAAGGTCACCACGCCGTCTGACGTGGTGGTGGCTGACTAATGGTCCGCCTCGCCTTCCAGCTCATCCGGCACAGCGGCCGGGAATCCCTGACCCGGCTGCTGGTGACCGCCGCGGCGGTCGCCGTCGGCGTCGCCATCCTGCTGGCCGTGCTGGCCGACTTCAACGCCTTCCGGATCACCAACGACCGGGCCTGCTGGGAGTGCACCCAGGGCGCGGCGGTGACCACGGCCGGCGCCCGCCCCGCCAGCGGTGCCGAGCTATGGGCCTTCACCGAGGACATCTACGCCGGCCAGAGCATCGAGCGGGTGGACGTCGCGGCCCTCGGCCCCGGCGCGCCGGTCCCGCCCGGCATCCGCGCGCTGCCCGGCCCCGGCCAGTACGACGCCTCGCCCGCCCTGGCCGCGCTGCTGCGCACGCGTGCCCCGCGACGAGCTGGGCGACCGGTTCCCCGGCCGCCTGGCCGGGACCATCGGCCACGCCGCCCTGAGCGGGCCAGCCGAGCTGGTGGTCTACGTCGGGCGCACGCCCGCGCAGCTAGCCTCGCTGCCGCACGACGGTGCGGGTCACCCGCATCGCCGCCGGCACCCAGCGGCAGGTCTGGTCCCCGTACTTCCGCGAGCCTGTTCGTGGCCGGCGCGCTGGCCTTCCTGTTCCCCATCCTGGTCCTGATCGGCACCGCCACCCGGCTGGCCGCGGCCCGGCTGGAGCAGCGCTACGCGGCCATGCGGCTGGTCGGCTCGACCACCCGGCAGATCAGCGTCATCGCCGCGGTCGACGCGGTCCTCGGCGCGCTGATCGGGCGTGGTGGCCGGCATCGTGGTGTTCACCTTGCTGCGGCCCGCTGCTGGCCGATACCGCCATCACCAGCGCCCGGTACTTCCGCGACGATGGTCCGCCTGTACCGCCGTGGACTACGCCGCGGTGCTGATCGCTCGCCGTGCCGCTGGCCTCGGCCCTGGCCGCGCTGATGTCGCTGCGCCGGGTCCGGATCTCGCCGCTCGGGGTGAGCCGCCGGGTCACCCCGCCGCCGCCCCGGGTGTGGCGGCCCATCCTGCTGGGCTTCGGGCGTGCTCGTGTTCGCGGCCGGCATCGCCCTGACCGGCAACTCGGGGGATCAGCGCGCTGGTCCATGCTGGCCTGCTGCTGATCATGGTCGGCCTGGTCATCGCCGGGCCGTGGCTGACGGAGCGGTCCGCCCGGCTGCTGGGCCGGCTGGGCGGCCCGTCCACCCTGCTGGCCCTGCGGCGGCTGTCCGACAACCCGCGCGGCGCGTTCCGGTCGGTGCGCGGCCTGGTGCTGGCCGTCTTCCTCGGCACGGTCGTGGCCGCGGTGCTGCCCGCCGCTCCAGGCGCCGACTGTCACTCCCGGCGCGCGGTCGCTCAGCCCCGTGCTGCTCGACCAGTTCATCTACGCCCCGGTGTGCGGCAACAACGTCAACTGCACCGGCGGCCCCGGCAGCTTCGGCGGCCAGAACGCGGACAACGGCGGACCGGGCGTCAACACCAACCTGGGCGCGGGTCCCGGCACCCCGCCGAATCCCGCGACCCAGCCGCTCCCGGTACGGATCGGCCTGCTCGGCCTGCCCCCGGCGACCGGCGCCACCCTGCTGGCCCAGCTCCGGGCCATCCCCGGCGCGCAGCCGTTCGGCGTCTACTCGCTGCCGCGGTGCCCCGGCAACGGCCCCGGCGGGGCCTCACGGCGTCATGACCTGCGCCAGCCTGCGCCAGCTGGACGCGCTGGGCCAGTGCGCGCCCGGCCTGACGGCGGTGGCGGCCCAGACCGACAACATGTACACCGACAACCCCATGTTCGCCACCCAGCCGTTCGTGGACCACACCACCGCCGGCTTCTCCGGGACGGTGAGCTCCCTGTACCTGCAGGCGGTGCTGGTCCGCACCAGCGGCCCGGCCGCGCTGGAGCGGGTGCGCACCTTCCTGGCCACCCACACCCCGCTGTCCGAGTCGGGCACCGCGCCCCGCACCTTCGGCGAGGCCATCGCCGTGCGGGGCTCCGTCGAGAGCACGGTCGAGCGGCTGATCTTCGTCGCCGTCGCGCTGACGCTGCTGGTGGCGGGCTGCAGCCTGGCCGTCGCGGCGGGCGGCGGCCTGGTCGAGCGCCGGCGCCCGTTCGCCCTGCTGCGGGTGGCCGGCACCTCGGCCGCCTCGCTGTACCGCGTGGTCCTGCTCGAGACCGTGCTGCCGCTGGCCGTGGCCACCATCGTGGCGGCGGGCGTGGCCTACGGCGTGGCCGTGCTGGCCGTCGGCAAGCTGGCCAGCGCCGGCACCCCGACACCGGTCCCCGGCGGGTCCTACTACGCGCTGATGGGCACCGGCCTCGGCGTCTCCCTCGTGGTCATCCTGCTCACCCTGCCGCTGCTGGGCCGGATGACCGGACCGGCCAGCGTCCGGTTCGAGTAGCCGGGCGGCAGGCCGCCGCCCGCCCGGCGGCCGGCCGTCAGGTCAGCGGGCCGTCAGGTCAGCTGCAGGCCCGAGGAGCCGCTGGAACTGGGGCCGGGCGATTACACTGCGTACCCGGCCGACGTCGGGCACGTCTTCCAGGCGCTGGCGCCGGGCACGCGCGCGGTGCTGATCTCGGAAAACGCCTGAGCGACCGCAGTAAATGGCCGGCTAAAAGAATCCCGAATACCTGGTAATAGCGCCTCGGCCCTCGCCCCGTCGCATCGCTAAGCACACTACGGCGCCACGGGCGTCCTTTACCCGGCAGTACGTGGCAGAATGACAGCGATAGCGTGGCGCCGGCCGGGAGCGTTGCGTGAATGACTGGTCACTCACTAACGCCCGCGCCGCTGACCGGGGGTTTCGGCTGGCAGCGGCAGCGGGTAACTGATTGGTCACGCCGTGGCGGAGGCGTTGTTGGCGGGTCAAACGGAGTTCTGTCTGCTCGGGCCGTTAATGGTCCGCCAGTGCGGCACGCCGCTGCCAGTCCCGCCGGGGAAACAGCAGGCCCTGCTGGCCGCCCTGCTGCTGCGCACTGGCCGTCCGGCAGGCCTGGATGAGCTGGCTCAGGTGCTGTGGGGCGAACTGCTCCCGCCGTCCGCCCGGGTCAGCCTGCAGAACTACGTCAAGCGGCTGCGCCGCACTCTCGGTGACGAGGGCGGCGCCCGGATCGTCACCGGCCCGGACGGGTACCTGATCCGGGTCAGCCCGGCCGAGCTGGACGTGACCCGGTTCGAGTCGGCCCTGGCCGCGGGCCGGGCGGCGGCCCGCTCGGGCTCGTGGGCGGAAGCGGCCCGGGTGCTGGCCAGCGGGCTGGCGCTGTGGCGGGGCGAGCCGCTGGCCGGGATCTACTCCGAGATCCTGGCCCGCGAGGTGCCCCGGCTGGCCGAGATGCGGCTGCAGGCGCTGGAAGCCCGGATCGAGGCCGACCTGCGGCTGGGCCGGCCGGGCGAGGTGATCGCCGAACTGCGGGCGCTGACCGCCGCCGAGCCGCTGCGCGAGCGGCTGCACGGACTGCTGATGACCGCCCTGTACTCCGACGGGCAGCAGGCCGCCGCGCTGGCCGCCTACCAGGCCGCCCGGCAGGTGCTGCTGGATGAGCTAGGCGCCGAGCCCGGCCCGGAGCTGCAGCGACTGCAGGCCCGGGTGCTCACCGGCGAGCTCGGCCGGCCCGAGCCGGGCGGCGGATGCGGCCCGGCGCCGGCCGCCCCCACCCTGGCCGGCCCAGCCGTGCCCGGCCCAGCCCTACCTGGCCCAGCCCGCGGCCCGGCCCGGCCCGGCCCGGCACTGTCCCGGCAGGCCGGCCGGACCCCCCGGTGATCCGGTACTCGCTGCCGCCGGACACCGCCGCGTTCACCGGGCGCGGCGGCGAGCTCGAGCGGATCACCGCCGCCGTCACGGGCGGCGGCGCCGATGGCGGGGTGGTGGCCATCCGGGCCGTCAACGGCATGCCCGGGGTCGGCAAGACCGCGCTGGCGGTACACGCCGGGCACCTGCTGCAGGCCGGCTTCCCGGACCGGCAGCTCTTCGTCGACCTGCGCGGTCACACCCCCGGCCAGGAGCCGGTGGCCCCGCAGGACGCGCTCGCCGGGCTGCTGGCCGCCGTCGGGGTGGAGCCCCGCGCCCTGCCCGAGGACCTGACCGGCCGGTCCGGCCTGTGGCGGGACAAGATGGCCGGCCAGAAGGCGCTGCTGATCCTGGACAACGCGGCCAGCAGCGCCCAGGTGACCCCGCTGCTGCCCGGCGCCGAGGGCTGCCTGGTGCTGGTCACCAGCCGCCGCCACCTGGCCGACCTGCCCGGCGCGGTCCGGCCGGTGCTGCTGGAGGTGCTGCCCCCCGGCCAGGCCCGGCAGATGTTCACCCGGCTGGCCCCCCGCGCGGCGGGCGCCCCGCCCGCCGCGGTGGCCGAGCTGACCGACCTGGCCGGGAACCTGCCGCTGGCCATCTCCCTGCTGGCCCGCCTGTACAACCGGCACCCGGCCTGGACGCTGGCCGACCTGGCCGCCGAGACCCGGGCGCGGCTGCTCACGCTGGCCGCCGAGAATGACAGCGTGGCCGCCGCGTTCGCGGTGTCCTACGACCACCTCGACCCCGGCCGCCAGGCGTTCTTCCGCCGCCTGGGCCTGCACCCGGGCACCACCCTGGACGCCTTCGCCGCCGCCGCCCTGGCCGGGACCGGCGTGGCCGAGGCGGCCGGCCTGCTGGACGCCCTGCACGGCGAGGGCCTGCTGACCGAGACCGGCTACCGCCGGTACGGGATGCACGACCTGATCCGCCGCTACGCCGCCGACCAGGCCGCCGCCGACCCGGCCGACGGCCGCGACGCCGCGCTGGGGCGGCTGCTGGACTACTACGAGCACACCGCCGCCCGGGCCGAGGCGATGCTGGCCCGGCAGGCCCACCCGGTACCGCCCCGGGACGTGGCCGCGCCGCCCGCCGCCAGCCCGGTTCTGCCCGACGCGGAGTCCGCGCTGGCCTGGCCCGGGCCGAGCGGGGCAGCCTGCTGGCCTGCGCCGACCACGCCGCCGCGACCGGGGACGAGGCCCGGCTGGTGGCGCTCACCGCCGCCACCGCCGCCCTGCTGCGCCAGGACGTGCGGCTGGCCACCGGCCAGGGCCAGGCCGCCGCCTGGCCGCGGCGGTCGAGATCGGCCGGCGGATCGGCGCCGCCGACGCGGCCGGCCTGGCCGCCGAGCTAGCCGCGATCACCGGCTCCCGAATCCCCCCTTAGGGGACGAAACCCCTTGGGGGTGAACCCGGCGGGTCCCGGTTTCGTGCTCACAATCATGGGGACTGTGCAGACCATGCGGACAACCACGCGACCTGGCGGAGACGGCCTGGCGGGTGTGCTGCTGCGGCCGGCGGCGTGGCCAGCCCTCGCCGCCACCGGCGCCATTCACCTGGACCTGTACCTGACCGGGTACAAGACCATCCCGACCATCGGGTGGCTGTTCCTGCTGCAGGTGATCGCCGCGTTCGCGCTGGCGGTCGCCGTGGTGGCGGTGCGGAACTGGCCGGCCGACGCGGCCGGGGCCGGCTTCCTGCTGTCCACCCTGGCCGGCTACCTGCTGTCGGTGTGGGTCGGCCTGTTCGGGTTCCGCGAGGTCCGCACGACCGCGGGCATCGTGGCCGGGATCATCGAGGTGGCCGGCTTCGCCGTGCTGGCCGCGGCGGCCGTGCTGACCGCCCGGAACGGCAGCCTGCTGGCCCGGGCGCTGCCCGGCAGCGGCCCGGAGCGGGCCGGCCTGCCCGCGGCGGGCGCGGTGACCGTGCTGGCCGCGGTCCTGCTCGGTGTCGCCGTGGCCGGGGCCGGGGCGCCGCGCCGGCCGTGGCCGGCGGCCCGGTACTGAAGACGGCCCGGATCGGCGGCGGGACCGTGCTGACCACCGCGGCCGGGCTGACCGTCTACACGTTCGCCCCGGACAAGAACGGCAAGTCGACCTGTTATGGCTCGTGCGCCGCCTACTGGCCGCCGGTCCCCGGCCCGGTCTCGGCCGGCCCCGGCGTGACCGGGACGCTCGGCGTCGCCACCCGCACCGACGGCAGCAAGCAGGCCACCTGGGACGGCCACCCGCTGTATACCTACGTGGCCGACCAGGGTCCCGGCCAGGCCCGGGGCAACAACATCACCCTGAACGGCGGCCTCTGGCTCGACGTGAAGCAGGGCGGCTAGCAGCTAGAACAGTGCCAGCTCGAACGGCGCCGCCTAGAACAGTGCCGCCTAGAAGAGGGGCTTGCCGAAGTCGGTGTCGCGCAGCTCGGCCTTCAGCACCTTGCCGTTGGGGTTGCGCGGCAGCGGGTCGGCGCGCACCACGATGAACTGCGGCACCTTGAAGTCGGCGAGGTGCTCGCCGCGCGTAGCTCGACCACCGCCCGCCGGGTCGACGGTCGCGCCCGGCAGCGGCACGATGACCGCGCCGACCTTCTCGCCCATCATCGCGTCCGGCACGCCGACGACCGCGACCTCGCCCACGCCGGGCGCGCCGATCAGCCCGTTCTCGACCTCCACGCAGTAGACGTTCTCGCCGCCCCGGTTGATCATGTCCTTGATCCGGTCCAGCACGTAGACCAGGCCGTCGGCGTCCGACCCGGCCGATGTCGCCGGTGTGCAGCCAGTGGTCGGCGAACGTCGGCCGCCGTGGCCTCCGGCTTGTTCCAGTAGCCCGCGCAGATGCTCTGGCCGCGGATCAGGATCTCGCCGGTGCCGGGCTCGGCGCCGTCCGCCGCGCCGTCCGGGCTGATCGCCACGTCGGTGTGCGGCGCCGCGAACCCGACCGAGTCGGCGTGCCCGGCCGCCCACTCGTGCGGCAGCAGGGTGGCGATCGAGGTCGACTCGGTCAGCCCGAAGCCGTTCCTCGACCCGGGCGTCCGGGGAACTGCGCCATGATCTGGCGGACCAGCGCGGGCGCGATCGGGGCGCCGCCGTAGCTCGCCCACCGCACGCCCGGCCACGTCGGCCGGCCGGAAGGCCGGGTGATTGAGGATGTAGTAGTAGATGGCGGGCACGGCGGTGCAGCCCGTGATCCGCTCCCCGGCCAGCGTGCTGATCATCCGGGCGCCGTCGAACCCGGTGTCCAGCACGGCCGTCGCCGCCGCCGCGCAGGGCCGGCAGGGCCTGGCTGTGGCAGCCGGTCACGTGGAACAGCGGCACCACCACCAGCGTCCGGAACTCGGCTGCCGATGTCGCGCGGGATGCCGACCACCCGGACGCGGTCTCCACGTTGGCCAGCACGTTCTCGTGGGTGTGCATGGCGCCCTTGGGGAAGCCGGTCGTGCCGCTGGTGTAGAAGATGGCGGCGACGTCCGCCGCGGCGGGCGTCTCTCCCGGACATGCGGCGGCCCGTCGGGCAGCGCGCTGGCCCGGCTCGAAGCTGCACGCGCTGCCCGAGTCGCGGATCACGTAGCCGACCTCGACGGGGCGAGGCGCGTGTTGACCGGGACCACGACCGCCCCGGCCATCAGCCCGCCGAAGAACGCGAGCATCCAGTCGATCGAGTTGGGCAGCCGGATGGCCACCCGGTCGCCGGGCTCGATGCCCTGCTCGCGCAGCCCGCCGGCGACCCGGGCCGCGCGGTCCCACAGCTCCCGGTAGCTGACCCGGCTCGCCGCCCACCTCGGCCAGCGCCTCGGCGTGCGGGCTGGCCACGACGCTCTCGCGGAGCATGGCGACCAGCGAGTCGGGCAGCCCGGAGTAGCGCCGGACCCCGCTGGCGTCCGCGGTCCGCACCCCGGCGTTGTCGAACGGGATTCG
This sequence comes from uncultured Actinomycetota bacterium, assembly GCA_963731085.1. GTDB lineage: Bacteria > Actinomycetota > Actinomycetes > Streptosporangiales > Streptosporangiaceae > DASUBV01. The sequence goes on along the minus strand of CAVSUF010000005.1, from coordinate 133,878 downwards.
CGCCCCGGTCCGGCGCCGTGATCGCTCATCGCCCGCCTGCCGCGCAGGCGGCCGGCGAAGAACTCGCGCGGGTTGCGCACCAGCATCTGCTCGATCTCCTCCTCCGGGACGCCGCGATCGCGCAGCCCCGGCAGGACGCCGCTGGTGCATGTAGGTGTACTGCCAGTCGCGGCTGCACCTTGTCGATCTCGGCGCTGGTCCAGTAGTCCATGAACGAGGCCTTGTCGTGGGACAGCATCACCCGGCTGGCGTTCCCCCGGTAGCACAGCTCGGCCAGGGTATCGAGCTGGCTTCCAGCGGTACGTCCATGCCTGCCGCAGCGGTCCCAGCCGACGTACGGAGCCGGCGTCGATGACCCGCTGCAGGTAGTCCAGGTCGGTGGTCTCGCTGCAGTGCCCGATGACCACCCGGCCGAGGTCCACGCCGTGCTCGGCGAAGATCCGCTGCTGGTCCAGCCCGCGCCGGGTGGCCGCGTTGCGCGTGGGTGCAGATCGGCGCTGCCGGTGCGGACGCTGACGTTCGCGACCGCCCGGGCCAGCCGGGTCACGTCCCGGTCATGCCCTTGACGTCGGTCACCAGCTTGAGCACCGCGGCCCGGATGCCGGTGTCGCCCATCCCTTGGTCACGTCCCGCTCGAACAGCGACTCCAGCAGCCGGTCGTCGCCGTCGAGGAACTTGCCCGGCCCGCGGAACTGGAACGGGATAGGGCAGCCAGTCCAGCGTGTGAATAGCCGGTCGCGAACATCACCCGCAGCCCGTGCCCTCGGCGGCGCGGGCCACCAGCGCCGGATCGCGGCCCAGGCCGGGGATCGTCATGTCGAGGATCGTGTCGACACCGGCCCGCTTGAGCTGGGTGAGCCGCTCCCGCGCTGCCGTTACCTCGCTTCTCCTCGTCCCAGCCGCCGAAGCCGGGCCAGCCCCAGTGCATCGTCTCCGTCCGGATGAAGACGTGCTCGTGCATGAGCACCGCGCCGAGCTCATCGACGGCGATCTCGCCCGCGCTGGTGGGACAGACCGTGCACCTCACGCGGCACCTCGACCTCCTCCGCAGACGAACGCGTTGTTGTCATCGTAAACAGGATCTATGGTCGTATAGTCGCATTAACGAAACGGGCCAGCGATTCCTGTTCAGGAGCACAAATGGGTCCTGCCAACGGCATGGCGGAATGGTCGGCCTTCATCGCCCGGATGGCCTCTGAGCGGAGCGCTCCGATGGCCGCCGCGGCCCGCATCGCCGAGCTGCCGTCCTACCGGGACATCCCCGTCGCGGAGTTACTGCCGGAGATCGCCCGGAACTTCGGCGTGTCCGTGCGCGGCCTGCGGGAGCGCCGCCCGCCCGCGCCGGACGAGGACGTCACCGCCTACGAGCGCGGCCGGCGAGCAGCGCGCGCGCCAGGGCGTCACGCTGGCCGACATGATCCAGGGCTGGACGATCGGGGTCGAGGTGGCCCGGGCCGGGGTCTACCGGTGGGCGCCCACCGGCGAGCACCGCGAGGCGTTCATCCTGGAGGCCGTCGAGATCATGACGGCCTGGACCGCGCTGGGCATGAACGCCTCGGCCGCCGCGCACCGGCGGTTCGAGATGCAGCGCGCCCGCCAGGAGCAGAACGACGCGGCCGACGTCGTGCGCGGCGTGCTGCTGGGCGGGGCCTGGGCGGGGCCGGCGACCGGGCCATCGGCCAGCTGGAGCGGTTCGGCATCGACCCGGCCCGGCCGCACTACGCCGTCCGGGTCCGGCCCGGTGACTCCTTCGACATCGGCCACGTCGAGCGCTGGCTGGGCACCCGCCCGTCGGCGGCCCGGCGCGGCGGCCTGGTCGCCCTGATCGACGGGGACGTGGCGGGCTTCGTGGCCGACCGCCCGTCCGTCGCCCCGGTCCCGGTCAGCGCCGGGCTGGCCGGCCCGGTGCCGCTGCCCGCCATCGCCGACGCGTTCCGGCTGGCCAGCCGGGCGCTGGAGGTCGCCGCGGCGACCGGCCGGACCGGCCTGACCGAGTTCAGCCGAACTGGGGCTGATGCCCTCGGTCGTGGCCGACACCGACGTCGGCCGCGGCGTGCTGGAACGGTACGTGCGACCGCTGGAGCGGGACGGCCGGGCGGGCGCCACCGTCCTGCACACCGTCTGGCAGTACCTGGAGCACGACTGCCAGATCCCGGAGACCGCCGCGGCCCTGGGCGTGCACCGCAACACCGTCCGCTACCGGATCAGCCGGTTCGAGCAGCGGGCCGGGCTGCTCGCTGCGCCGCACCGACACGCTGGTCGAGGTGTGGTGGGCGCTGCGCCGGCAGGGGCTGGGCGGATAAATCCTATTTCCCGCCTGCGCCTGTCCTGGGCCCTGGCGGTCGGTCATCATGAGGCATGTCCTCCGGCCTGCGCGTGACGGGGCGGGCGCGCGCGTGACCGAGTCGACCGTGGCTGGCGCGCCCGTGCCTGGGGCGCCCGTGCCCGGGCTCCTGCCCGGGTGACCGCTGCGCCGCCCGGCCCGCCGCCGCCCGGCCCGCCGCAAGGCCCGGCCATCGCCCGCGGCGCTGCCATCATCGCGGTGCTCACCGTGGCCGCCCGGCTGTGCGGGCTGCTGCGCACCGTGGTGTTCGCCCAGACGGTCGGCGCGGGCTGCCTGGGCACCGCCTACGTCACCGCCTACCAGGTGCCGAACGTAGTCTCCGAGCTGATCCTGGGCGGCGCGCTGAGCAGCGCCCTGGTGCCGGTGCTGGCCCGCCCGGCCGCGATGGCCGCCACCGACCCGGCCGCCCGGGCGCAGGTCAGCCGGGTCACCTCGGTGCTGCTGACCTGGTCGGTGCTGGCCCTGGTGCCCGCCACCGTGGTCATCGCGGCGGCGGCCCGGCCGATCGCCGGGCTGCTCAACCCGGCCAACGCGGCCGCGCACTGCCCGCACGCCGCGATGGTGGCGGTCACCGCCCGCATGATTCAGGTGTTCGCACCGCAGGTGCTGCTGTACGGGCTGTCGTTCGTGCTGTACGGGCTGCTGCAGGCGTACCGCCGGTTCACCGCCCCGGCCCTCGCGCCGGCCGTCACCAGCCTGGTGCTGATCTCCTCCTACCTGGCGTTCGTCCCGCTCGGGCACGGGCTGCCACTGGGCCGCCTGCCGGTGAGCGCCCAGCTCATCCTGTCGGCCGGGGCCACCGCCGGGGTGGCCGCGCTCGTCGCGGTGCCGCTGCTCCCGGCCATCCGGCTGCGGCTGCGGCTGCGCCCGGCGCTGCGCCTGCCGCCTGGCGTGGGCCGGCTGACCGGCGGCCTGGCCCTGGTCGGCGTCATCGACCTGGTCGCCTACGAGCTGTCCAGCCTGGTCATCATCGCCCTGGCCAACGGCCGGGGCGCGACCGGCGCGATCGTCTTGTTCGGTTATGCCAGCCAGGCCTTCAACTCCCTGGGCGCGGTCCTGGTCCTGTCCATCGCGATCAGCGCCTACCCCGTGCTGGCCGCGAGCGACGGCGCGGCGTTCGACGACACCTGCGCCGGGTCGACCCGGGCCGTGCTGCTGGTGTCCTGCCTCGGCGTCGCCGTGCTGCTGGCCATCGCCATGCCCGCCGCCCACGTCCTGGCCCGCACGCCCGGCCAGGTATCCCAGCTCCTCGACGGGTTCGTCCTGTTCGCCCCGGCCCTCATCGGCATGGGCCTGGTGGCCAGCCTGGCCCGGGCCCTGCTGGCGGCCTGGCTGAAGGCCGCCGCCGCCGGGCTGGCCGGCGCCTACCTGGCCATCACCGCGGCCGACGTGGTGCTGGCCGAGATCGTCCCGCCCCGGCTGGTGGTGGGTGCCCTGGCCCTGGGCTACACGGTCGGCGAGGCCGCCGCGGCGGCCGGGCTGGTGCTGGCCGTCCGCCGCATCCGCGGCCCGGCCGCCACCGCCGGGCTCCGCCGCGCCGGGCTGGCCGGGCTGGTCGCCGCGGTGGCGGGCGCCGATGCCGGCGCGGCCGTCAGCCTGGCCGTCCCGGCCGCCCACCGGGTGGCCGCCCTGGCCGGGTCGGTGCTGGCCGCCGCCGTCGCGGCCGGGGTCTTCACCGCGGTCGCGGCACTGACCGACCGGCCCGACCTGGGCGTTATCCTGGCGCGGCTCCGGCGCCGGCCGCGCGCCTGAGCCTACGATGAGCGGCATGATCCGTTTCATCGTGCTCTATGACCCGCCCGCGGACTCCGACGCCTTCGACCGGCACTACCGCGAGGTCCACATCCCGCTGGTCCGCAAGCTGCCGGGCCTGCTCCGCTACACCATCAGCCGGGGCATGACCCCGGTCCAGGGCAGCCGGCCCAGCCACCTGATCGCTGAGCTGGACTTCCCCGACATGACCGCCATGCAGGAGGCGTTCCGGTCCCCGGCGGGCCAGGCTGCCGCGGCCGACGTGGCCGAGATGGCGGGTGACGGCGTGCACAGCATGATCTTCGAGGTGGAGGAGGTCTAGGGGCGGGTGCGGAGTCCCGCGCCCGCCTGGGTGGTGGCCGGGCCGCCGGGCTCGGGCAAGACCACCGTGGCCCGGCTGCTGCTGGCCGCGCTGGTCCCGGTGCCCGCGCTGCTGGACAAGGACACCGTGTACGGCTCGTTCGTGGCCGCCGCCCTGGCCGCCGCCGGCCGCCCCGGCGGCGAGCGCGAGGGGCCGTGGTACGACGAGCACGTCAAGGCGCACGAGTACGCCGGCCTGACCGCGACCGCCCGGGAGATCCGCGAGCACGGCTGCCCGGTGCTGCTGTCGGCGCCGTTCACCGCGCAGATCCGCGACGCCGCCCGCTGGGCCGCCTGGACGGCCGAGCTCGGCGGCGACCCGGTCCGGCTGGTCTGGGTCCGGTCCGACGCGGCCAGCCTGCACGCCCGGCTGACCCGTCGCGCCGACCCGCGTGACGCCGGGAAACTGGGTTCGTTCGCGGCCTTCACCGCCCGCATGCGCCCCGCCGACCCGCCCGCCGCCGCGCATGACGCCATCGACAACCGCCTCGGCGCGCCCCCGCTGGACGCGCAGGTCGCCCGTCTGGCGGCGGGATCGTAGGCTGCCCTCGTCCGGCCAGCACGGCGACCCACGGAGGACTGCGGTGACAACCAAGAACGAGGCTGCCGAGGCAGTGCGCGCGGCGAAGGCCCGGCTCGGCGTGACCTGGGCGCAGCTGGCCGAGGCCGTGGGCCGGCCGGTCGCCTGGACCACCGCCGCGCTGCTCGGCCAGCACCCGATGACCGCCGAGCAGGCGCAGGCGGCCGCCGTCGTGCTGGAACTGGACGACGCGGCGCGGCTGGCGCTGACACTGCAGCCCACGCGCGGCGCCCTGGACGCCCCCGTGCCGGCCGACCCGACGATCTACCGGTTCTACGAGGTGATCCAGGTCTACGGCCCGACCATCAAGGAGCTGATCCACGAGCAGTTCGGCGACGGCATCATGAGCGCGATCAATTTCCGGCTGGATGTCCGGCGCGAGCCCGACCCGGCCGGAGACCGGGTGGTCGTCACGCTGGACGGGAAATTCCTGCCGTATCAGTGGTAGGCCTGATTCACGACATGCGCCCGGTTAAGCGGAGTGCGCCCGGCTAAATCCTGACTAATGGCCCCGGTGAACGGCGCTGGCCAGCAGTCCCGGCACGGGGATTTGTCAAACTGCTGCGGTTGAATCACGGCCCGTCCTAGGGTTGCCGCATACGGCTGCAATGCCAGAGCATAACTCGCGGAAAGGTCGGGAATGAACGGCACCTCCAGGCGCTGTGATGAACGGGCTGCCTGACCCGTCCGGGGCGCATGCCCTCGTCATCGCCACGTCAGCGTATGCCGACGAGAGTTACCCGGACACGCCCGCCGTGGCGGCCAGCGCCCGCCAGATTGACGCGCTGCTGCGCGCTGGACGCATCTGGGGAATGCCAGAGGAAAACGTCCATTACCTGTCGGACGTTACGGTTCGGGAGGCCGCGGAAACAATCGACGCGGTATCCCGGCGCAATGGCCTGGGCGCGCTCCTGGTGTATATCTGCGGGCATGGCCGGGTCTGGGACGCGGATACGGTGCCGGACGGCCAGGGGCATCTGGCGCTGGCCGACTCCCGGCCGCCGTGGGAATTCACCCACCTGCCGCTGCGGGCGGTCTGCCGGATGCTCGGCAGCGCGAGCCGGGCGGACCGGATGCTGATCGTCGACGCCCCGCACTCCGCGGACGTCCGGCTGGCCGGCCACCCCGGCGGCCCCGGCCCGTCCCGGCTGCCCGGCGCGTGCACCCTCACCGCGCGGCACTGGGCCGCGGCGGACGCCACGTGGCCGGGCACCGACCACACCCCGTTCTCCGGCGCGCTCATCGAGGTGCTGGAGCGCGGCGTCCGCGGGCCGGAGAAGTTCCTCACTCCCGAGTCGGTGTTCCGCGAGCTGTGGTGGCGGCTCACCGAGGCCGGCCACTCCGAGCCGGCCATCCAGGCGTCCGGTGCCCAGTTGCTGCTCGGCCGCAACCCCGGCTATGACCCGGCGGCGACCCGGCCCGCGTACGCGCACCTGCTCCAGACGCTGGACGCGCAGCGCTCGCCCGGCCCGCTCGGCGCGGACCCGGCCGCCTACGCGCACGCCGTGGCGGACTGCCGGGCCGCCGGGCACGACCCGGCCGCCGTCGAGCTGATCGCCAAGCTCGGCGCCGTGGGGCTGGTCTCCGATGTCGCCGAGTTCGCCGGGCAGCTGTACTGCGGGGGCCTGGCCGGCGACGCCGACCACGTGGTCGCCGCGTTCGCGTCGTGCCGCCCGGAGCACGAGATCGCCCAGCTAGCGCACCGCATGCACCGGCAGGCCGAGGTCAGCGTGGACGGCCTGCTGCGGGTGCTGGTGCAGCGGGAGACCAGCGTGCTGGCCGGCCTCGTCGCGGCGCTGCGGACCCGGTCCTGCGGCGAGTGCGCGGCCACCGCGGACGCCATGAGCGAGCGCATCCTGAGCGTCTGGCCCCGGGAGCGGCACGGCGAGCTGCTGGTGGCGTGGCCGTGACCGTCAGCCCGCTGCCCGCCCGGCCCGCGGCGCCGGCCAGCAGCACGCCGAACCCGGCCGGCCCCGCGGTGCCCGCGCCCGCCAGCCCCGTCCTGCCCGCCGGCCCATCCCGGCCCGCCAGCCCGGCCCGTCCCGGCAGCCCGGTGACCCAGGTGGCCCTGGAGTACCCGCCCGGCCCCGCGGCCGACCAGGTCCTGGAGATGCTCGCGGCCGGCGCCCGCGCGCCGACCGAGACCGACCGGCTGGCCGCCGTCGTCAACGTCGAATGGCTGGTGCAGGCCGCCGCCGCGTACCGCGAGCCGGCCTCGCTGGCCGCGTTCACGGCGGCGCTGCGCCAGGGCGCCGCCGCCGGCCTGGCCTCCTGCGCGCTGGATGTCGCGGCGGCCAGCCGCGAGCCGGCCGACCTGGCCCGGCTGGCCGCCAGCCTGGGCGAGGCGGAGGCCGTCGTGCCGTCGCGGCCCGATCAGGCGGTGCCCGATCAGGCGGGCGGCGCTGACCCCGCGGACCTGGCCGGCGTGCTGCTGGCCTCGGTGGTCCGGCGGCGGCTGCCGCGCGACGTGGCCGCCGTGGCCCGGGTGCTGGACGCGGGCACCGCGGGCCGGCTGATGTCCTGCCTGGTCGCCGTCGGCCGGGCGGCCGACGTGCTGTACGTCATGCTGGCGCTGCGGACCAGGTCCGACGACGCGCTGGCCTGGCGGCTCGCCGACGCGGTGACCGCGCAGCCCGACCCGGCCGCCGTCGCGGCGTTCGCCTCCGGCCTGTGGGCGCACGGCGACCAGGCCAGCGCGAGCTACGTGACCGCCGCCATGCTGCGCCGCGACGTCACGGACGTGGCCGGCTTCGTCGGCGCCGTGCTCGCCGTCGGCGCCGCGGACCTGGCCTGGCCCGTGCTCGCCGAGGCGGCCCGGGTGCTGGCCCCGGCGGACCGGATCCGCCTGGCCACCCTGCTGCCGGGCGGGCTGTCCGCGGCGGAGCGGGGCCGGGCCTGGGTCTGCTGCGCCGAGGGCCTGGACGGGGCCGCGCTGGTGGCCGCGTTCACCGCCCTGCGCCAGCAGACCGGGCCGACCGGGCCGACCGGGCCTGCCGGGCCGACCGGGCCTGCCGGGCTGGCCGAGGAACTGCGCGAGGCGGCCCGCGCCCTGCCCGTCGAGCTGGTCGCCGAACTGGCCCGCGCCGGGCACCGCTGGCCCGACGACGGCGGCGCGCAGACCATCCTGCGGGCCGTCGCGGTGCACCGCCCCGTCCCGGAGATCGGCGAGCTGGCCAGCTGCCTGCTCGACAACTCCGAGCGCGAGCTGGCCTGGGAACTGCTGAACGCGGCCGCGCAGGAGGCGGCCGGCCGCGATGGCGTCACCGACGCGGCCGACGTGATGATCCTGCTGGCCGGGCATGACCGGTCGCACCGGCGGCACGCGCTGCGCCGTGACCCGTGGCGGTGGCGGGACCGGCTGCCCGGCATCATCGACGCCGTCGCCGCCCGCCGCAGCCCCCGGCTGGTCATGGGCATGATCGACCGGCTGGCCGCCAGCCGCGGCTACGACGAGCACGCCCGCGGCATCCGGACCGCGGTGGCCCGCGAGTTCCGGGCCGCCGAGCTGGCCAGCCTGCCGGAGGCGGCGGCCGCGGCCGGGCTGCGCCCGCACCTGCCCGTGGTGCTGGGCATCGTCCGGCAGGCGGTGGTCAACCCGGAGGGCCTGGCGCCGCGCGGCGTGCCCGGCCTGATCACCGCGCTGCGCGCGGCCGGCGCGGCCGAGGACCAGCTGGCTGGCCTGCTGACCAGCATCGGGTCGCACACCTACCTGGAGGGCCGGGCGATCGCGCAGACCATCGCGGCGCTGGAGCAGGCCGCCCTGCCGGCCGACGCCGCGATCATCCGCAAGGCCCGCCGGCGCTAGCGCGTCGCGGCTGGCCGCCATCGCCTGGTAACGCCAGCCGCCGGGCCAGCCGTGCTCGCTACAATCGCGCCCATGCCGCAGATCGCCACCAACACTGCCGTCGACCTGGCCGCCCTGCTGGAGTTCATCCGGCCCCGGCATCACGCCATCCTGCTCACCGCCCGGGCCGACGGGACGCCGCAGGCGTCGCCGGTCACCTGCGGCGTCGATCCCGCCGGGCGGATCGTGGTGTCGACCTACCCGGACCGGGCCAAGGCGGTGAACGCGCGCCGGACCGGCCGGGCCTCCGCCGTCATCCTGTCCGATGACTTCGGCGGCCCGTGGGTCCAGGTCGACGGCGACGCCGAGGTGCTGGACCTGCCGGACGCGCTGGAGCCGCTGGTGGAGTACTTCCGCGGCATCTCCGGCGAGCACCCGGACTGGGACGAGTACCGGGCCGCCATGCGGCGCCAGGGCAAGTCGCTGATCCGGCTCACCCCCCGCCGCTGGGGCCCGGTGGCCACCGGCGGCTTCCCGGCCCGGCTGGCCTGAGCCCGGGTCAGCAGGCCCCGGGTCAGCAGGCCCCGGGTCAGCAGGCCCGGGTTCAGCAGGGCAGGGCGTCGGCTAGCTCGCGGGCGGCGGCCATCCCGGCCGGGCCGCCCTGGTGGCCGAGCACGGTGAGCGCCACGTGGTCGGCGCCCGCCTCCAGGTGCTCGCTGACCCGCGCGGCGATGTCGTCCGCGCTGCCCCGGGCCACCAGGTCGTCCACCAGCCGGTCGCGCAGGCCGCTGACCTCGTCCGGGCTGAACCCCATCCGGGCGAAGCTGGCCTGGTAGCCGCGCACCCCGGCCAGGAACCGCAGCGACGGCCGGGCCGCCTCCCGCGCTCGCGCGGCGTCGGAGTCCACCACCGCGAACTGGCTGACGATCAGCGCCGGCCCATCGCCCAGGGCGCGCCGGGCGGCCGCCGTGGCGGCCGGGGTGACCAGCAGGGTCATCGCCCCGGCGGCCCGGTCCCGGGCCAGTTCCAGCTTGCGCGGGCCGAGCGCGGCCAGCACCCGCCGTCCGGCGGGCACCGGCGGCCGGGCCGCGTCCAGCTGGTCCAGGTAGTCGCCCAGCGGCCCCAGCGGCCGGGGCCGCTGCGGGCCGCCCAGCGCGACCAGCAGCCGTCCCGGCGCGCTGGCCTCCAGTTCCGCGTGCAGCGCGCTGACCGCGCCGGGGCCGTAGACGTCGACCGGGATGACCGCCGCGCCGACCAGCGCCGTGGTGGTCGCCCCGGCCAGCTTGGCCAGCCGGTCCAGCCGGTCCAGCTGCCCGCCCCGCAGCCAGATCCCCGCGTAGCCCAGGTCCTCCAGTTCGGCCGCCTGGCCCAGGTACCGGTCGCCATCGCTGGCGTCCACCGACATGCCGACCGGCCCGATGCTGAGTCTGTCCATGTCCTGAAGCTAGGTGCTCAAGCGCCCTTGAAGTCAAAGACCAGCCCCGTGGTTAGCCAGCCCGGTGGTTCCAGCCCGTGGCCGGCCCGTGGTTAGCCGGCACGGTCCATGGCGGCCTGGATGCCGTCCAGGATCGTCTCGATGCCGAACAGGAACTGCATCCGCTCCGGGTCGTCGGCGGGCGGGCCGGGCGGGGGAGTCCACGCGATCCGGTGCAGCCGGGGGTAGGTCCGCTCGTCGGCTAGCTCGCGAACCAGGTCGTCCCACTCCCACACGCCGGGCGCCCCGCCGTCGCCGGCCGTCTTGGCCGCCTCCCGGGCGGCCCGGGCCGCGTCGTTGGCCATCCGCGCCTCGCTCAGCGTGTAGGAGCTGATCAGCCCGATCACCCCCAGCCGGGCCGCCTCGGGCAGGGCGGTGCCGTCCAGCGCGGCCAGGCCCTTCTCCACGAACGCCAGCGAGTTGGGCGCCACCGGCGGCGCGGCGATCGGCAGCTGGGTCAGCCACGGGTGCCGGTCGAGCATGTCCCGCTGCACCAGCGCCCACATCCGCAGCCGCTCCCGCCAGGTCTCGCCCGTCAGCTCCAGGCTCTCCGCGCCCTGGGCGCTGGCGTTCCACATGAGCTGCAGCAGCTCGTCCTTGCTGGCCACGTACCGGTACAGCGACATGGTGGTGAAGCCGATCTCCCGGGCCACCCGGGCCATCGACACCCCCTCCAGGCCGTCGGCGTCGGCCACCCGGATCGCGGCGGCCACCACCTCGTCCACCGACAGCCCTCGGCGCGGCCCCCGCCTGCCCGGCCCGCGCCGGCCCCACAGCAGGTCAAGCCCCGGCGGCAGCGGCCGGCGCTCCGCTTCGCTGGACATCCGGCTAGCTCCCTCCGGTCAGCGCTTGACGTCAACTGTGTATCAAGCATACAGTTCTATTTATGCGTACCACATACACAGTAATGGCCGCCGGGCTCGGCAAGTCCTTCGGCGGCGCCACCGTGCTCGATGACGTGCATCTTGCCATCCCGGCCGGGTCGGTCTTCGCCTTGCTCGGCCCGAACGGGGCGGGCAAGACCACGCTGGTCAAGATCCTGGCCACACTGATCCGCCCGGATGCCGGCACTGCCGCGGTGGCCGGCCACGACCTGCTCGCCGACCCGCTGGCGGTCCGCCGCTCGATCAGCCTGACCGGCCAGAACGTCGCCGTGGACGACAAGCTGACCGGGCGGGAGAACCTGGAGATGATGGCCCGGCTGCTGCACCTGCCGCGCCGGGCGGCCCGGGCGCGGGCCGCCGAGCTGCTGGCTGACTTCGGCCTGGCCGACGCCGCCGACCGGCGCGCCGGGGCGTACTCCGGCGGGATGCGGCGCCGCCTGGACCTGGCTATCAGCGCGATCGCGCGGCCGGTCCTGGTGTTCCTCGACGAGCCCACCACCGGGCTCGACCCGCGCAGCCGGGAGCAGGTGTGGGGCACCGTCCGCGACCTGGCCGCGGGCGGCGTGACGGTCCTGCTCACCACCCAGTACCTGGCCGAGGCCGACCAGCTGGCCGACACGATCGCGCTGCTGGACCGCGGCCGGATCGTCGCTGAGGGCACTCCCGACCAGCTCAAGTCGAGCATCGGCGGCGAGCTGGTCCGGCTGCAGTTCGCCGACCCGGCCAGCTACGCCCGGGCGCTCGGCGTGGTCGAGCCGGTCAGCGCCGACGGCCGGCTGCGGATCCTGGAGGTGGCCACCGACGGCTCGGCCGCGCAGGTCCGGGACATCCTCGCCCGGCTGGAGGCGGCCGGGCGCGCCGGCCCTGAGGGTGTCGACGCTGCGTCCCAGCCTCGACGACGTGTTCCTGTCCCTGACCGGTGACGAGCCCGCCCGTCCCCGGCTGAGCCCGATGGAGGTGGCCCGATGAGCCTGGCCTATGCCGCGTCCGACGCCCGGGTCATGATGGCCCGCTGCGCCCGGCGCTCCGTGCGCGACTCCGAGACGTTCGTCACCGCGCTGATGCTGCCGGTCATCCTCATGCTGCTGTTCGTCTACGTCTTCGGCGGCGCCCTGCACACCGGCGTAAGCCTACGTCGACTACGTGGTGCCCGGCCTGATCGTGCTCTGCGCCGGGTTCGGCGCGGGCACCACCGCCGTGGCCGTGGCCACCGACATGAGCAACGGCATCGTGGACCGGTTCCGGTCCATGCCCATCGCCAGCTCGATGATCCTGCTCGGCCACATCGCCGCCAGCATGGCCCGCAACCTGATCGCCACCGCGCTGGTCATCGGTGTCGGGCCTGGGCATCGGCTGGCGCCCGTCCGGGTCGCCCGCCGCGTGGCCGGCCGCCGGCGGCCATGATCGTCGCGTTCATCCTGGCCCTGTCCTGGCTGGCGGCGGCGGTCGGCCTGCTGGCCCGCAGCGTCGAGGCGGCCACCTCGTTCACCTTCGGGCTCATGTTCATCCCGTACCTGAGCACCGCGTTCGTGCCCGCCGCGACCCTGCCCGGCCCGCTGCGCTGGGTCGCCGGGCACCAGCCGTTCACCCCGGTGATCGAGACCATGCGCGGCCTGTGGATGGGCCATACCTCGACCGGCGCGGCCACCGGCCACGAGGCCTGGATCGCCGCCGCCTGCTGCGCGGGCATCCTGGCCCTGGCCGTCCCCGCCGCGTCCTGGCTGTTCCGGCACCGCACCGCGACCTGATGGCGGGAGTCGGTCGGCCGCGGGGCCGGCCAGGCCGGTAACGTACCCGTCGTGGAACACGTGCGACTGGGCCGGACCGGCCTGCAGGTCTCCCGGCTGTGCCTGGGGACGATGACGTTCGGGCTGCAGTGCGACGAGCCCGCCGCGGGGGCGATCCTCGACCGGGCGGCCGAGGGCGGCATCGACTTCCTCGACACCTCCGACGCCTACCCGCTCGGCGGTGACCTCAGCACCCGCGGCATCACCGAGGAGATCGTCGGCCGCTGGCTGGCGGGCCAGCGGGACCGCTTCATCGTGGCCACCAAGTGCTTCGCCCCGACCGGCCCGGCGCCGTTCGACGGCGGCAACTCGCGCAAGCACATCATGTCGGCCGTCGAGGCCTCGCTGCGGCGGCTGCGCACCGACTACATCGACCTGTACCAGCTGCACGGCTATGACCGGTCCACCCCGATCGACGAGACGCTGGGCGCGCTCGACGACCTCGTGCACCAGGGCAAGGTCCGCTACACCGGCTGCTCGAACTTCCTGACCTACCAGCTGGTCCGGGCCGTCGGCCGGAGCGAGACCCTGGGCCTGGCCCGGTTCGACTCCGTGCAGCCCCGGTACAACCTGCTGTTCCGCCAGATCGAGCGGGAGATGCTGCCGTTCTGCCGGGAGGAGGGCGTCGGCGTCATCCCCTACAACCCGATCGCCGGCGGCATGCTGTCGGGCAAGCACGAGCGCACCGCGCCGCCGCCCGAGGGCAGCCGGTTCACGCTCGGCACCGCCGCAGGCAACTACCAGGACCGGTACTGGCACGACCGGGAGTTCGACACCGTCGAGGCCCTGGCCCCGCTGGCCAAGGCGGCCGGGCTGAGCCTGGTCACCTTGTCGGTCGCCTGGACCCTGGCCCACCCGGCCATCACCGCGCCGATCATCGGGGCCAGCCGGCCGGACCAGCTCGCCGACAGCCTGGCCGCCGCCGAGGTCCGGCTCGACCCCGACCTCAAGCGCCAGCTGGACGAGATCACCCACGAGTACCGCATGGGCGACGCGCCGCGCTGACCCGGCGGGCATACCGTGTGCCCATGACGGTGAAGCTGGCGGTCGTGGTCCGGGCCGACCTCGGCATGGGCCGGGGCAAGATCGCCGCCCAGGCCGCCCACGCGGCGGTCGCCGCCGCCCTGGCCCGCCAGGGCACCCCGGATTTCGCCGCCTGGCTACGCGATGGCCAGGTCAAGCTGGTGCTCCGGGCCGACTCCGAGGCGGACCTGCTGGACCTGGCCGCCGCGGCCCGGTCGGCCGGGCTGCCCGTGCAGGTCATCCGCGACGCCGGCCGGACCCAGGTCGAGGCGGGCACGCTGACCAGCGCCGCCATCGGCCCGGCCGAGGCCAGCCAGGTCGACGCCGTCACCGGCGCCCTCCGCCTGCTCTAGCGCTCGTTCCCAGCCGGGGCCGCGTTCCCCCGGGCGGGGGGCTGACGCCGGGCCGCCGGGCGCCGATACTGACGGGAGGTACGAGGAAGGGCGACCATGATCAAGACTCTGCGGTCCGTCATGCAATTCGAGCGCGTGGAGCTGGACCCGGTGGAGCGGCGGCTGCGCCGCGTGGCCAGCGTTGCCGACCTGCGCGAGATCGCGCGGCGGCGGCTGCCGGCCGGGGTGTTCGACTACATCGACGGCGGCGCCGAGGACGAGCTCACCATGCGCCGCAACGTCGCGGCCTTCCGGCGGGCCGAGTTCGTGCCCCGGGTGCTGCGCGACGTGTCCGAGCTGGACACCTCGACCGTGCTGCTGGGGCGGCGGCTGCCGCTGCCGCTGGTCATCGCCCCGACCGGCTTCACCCGGATCGCCAGCCCGGGCGGCGAGCTGGACGTCAGCCGGGCCGCGGCCCGGGCGGGCCTGCCCTACACGCTGTCCACGATGGCGACCCGGTCGATCGAGGAGGTCGCGGCCGTCAGCGACGGCCCCAAGTGGCTCCAGGTCTACGTGTGGCGGGACCGGGGCCTGGTCAAGGAGATGCTCAGCCGGGCGGCCGAGGCCGGGTACGAGGCCATCGTCATCACCGTCGACACCGCGGTGCTGGGCCGCCGCGAGCGGGATGTGCGCCACGGCTTCGCCATGCCGCCCCAGCTCGGCCCCGGCACCCTGCTCGACGGGCTGCTGCATCCCGGCTGGACCTGGGCCTTCGCCCGGTCCGAGCCGATCACCTTCGCGAACGTGACCGGCAGCAGCGCTCCCGCCGACGGGGCGCCCGTCCGCCTGGCCGACTACATCAACAGGCAGTTCGATCCCCGGCTGTCCTGGCAGGACCTCGACTGGTTCCGGGCCGAGTGGCCGCGGGCCATCGTGCTGAAGGGCATCCAGAGCGTGGCCGACGCCCGGCTGGCCGCGGACGCCGGGGTGGAGGCCATCGCACTGTCCAACCACGGCGGCCGCCAGCTCGACGGGGCGCCGCCCATCCTGGAGCTGGTCCAGCCGGTCGCCGACGCGGTCGGCGACCGGCTGGAGATCATCTGCGACGGCGGCGTCCGGCGCGGCAGCGACATCGTCAAGGCGGTGGCCCTCGGCGCCCGGGCCTGCATGACCGGCCGGGCGTTCCTGTACGGCCTGGCCGCCGGCGGCGAGCGGGGCGTCGACAAGGTCCTGACCATGCTCGCCGCCGACGTCCGCCGGACCATGGCCCTGTCCGGTCAGCAGCGGGTCGCCGACCTGAGCCCGGAGCTGATCCGCTGGCGCTAGCGGACGGCCGGCCGCGGGCGCGGACAGGAAAGCGCCCGTGGTCCCGGCTGGGCGGGGACCACGGGCGCTCTCTTTCCCTGGCGAGCGTGCTGCCTGGCTGCTAGCCGACCGCTCCGGACACGTTCACGTCGTTGAACGTGCCGCCGAAGGCCATGACGCCATTACCGGACGTGTCGCCCGTGATCAGCGCCTTCGTGAAGTAGTACAGCGGGTGGCCGTTGTAGGTGACCTGGAACGTCCCGTCGTTGCGCTGGATCGTCCCGAGAAGCGATCCGTTGGCCGCGCCGGCCGCCGCCGCGGCGGTCTGAGTGAGCACCGGTTCCCAGATCGCGGCGCACGCGCCGTTGCACTCACTCGTGGTGGGGGTGTCCGAGCTGAACGCGTACACGGTGGCGATCACGCCGTTCACCGCGCCCGCGTCGGCCAGGAGGCTGGTCCCGCCGATGCTCTCGGACTGGATGGTGGCCGAGCCCGGCTCGGGCAGGCCATTGGGCAGGAAGGTGTACCAGATGCCGTCGACCGGCGCCGGGTCCTCGATGTGCTCGCCGTTGGTCTCGCCGTTGGTGGCGGCGACGTTCAGGTCCAGGGCGAAGAAGTACATCGGGTGACCCCGGTAGGTGACCTGGAAGGTCCCGTCCGTGCGGCGGACGACCCCGAACAGGCCGCGGTTCACGCCGTTGCCCGCCTTGGTGAGGCCGTTGGTCAGCAGCGGCGGCCACAGGGCGTCGCAGGCGCCGGCCGCGGTGCAGTTCGACATCTTCGGCGTGTCCGCCGTCAGCTGGTACAGCGTCCGGGTCCCGTTGGCGATGGCCGAGGCCAGGATCACGCCGTTGGGGGAGACTTCCTCGCTGACGGTCGGGTTGATCGCGGCGGCGTGGCCACTCGGGTGCACCAGGTACCACATGCCGTCGAACGCCCCGACGGTCTCGCCGTTGACGTCATTGGCGGCGGTGTCGTTGATGAACCCGTACACCGGCTGCCCGGCGTAGGTCACCTGGGTGACGCCGTTGCGGGAAATCGTGCTCAGCAGGTTCTGGTGCACGCCGCCCTCGGCCACCAGCGGGCCGGTGGCCTGCAGCGGCGGCCACGCCGTGGTGCACGGGATACTGGACTGCACGTTCAGCGCGGTGCAGTCAAGCTGCGGCGCGTTGGAGGCGCTGAACGGCTGGTTGTCCCCGGAGAACACGTACAGGGACTCGCCGGCGCTGGTCACCAGGACCGTGCCGAACTTGGTCTGCTCCGTGGTGATCACGACCGAGCCGGCCGGCGCTGTCGCCTGGTGGGCCGCCGTCATGACGTGGGCCGGCGCCCCGGGTGAGGCGGCCGCCGCGGACGCCACCGCCGCCACCGCGAACGGCACGGTGAGGACAGCTATCGTCGTTGTCAGCAGTCTTCGTCTGATTCTCATGTGGTGCTCTCTCCTCGGGTCCCTGGCCCCAGCGGGATGACAGCCCGCAACATGACTCATCCATGCCGATATAGGCGTCCGTGAAGATCACCAGGACGCCATTCACTCGCGACCGTTAGAACGCGATTCGGCTATTGCCGGTTCAGAGGAAGCCCAGAAGAATTGGCCGTCCCCCGCAGGTAGCGAGGTCAATGGGCCCCTTACGGGAAATAGGTGCTGGCCGCCGGGGCCTGGGCGCGGACAGCGGAGCGCCCGTGGTCCCGGCTGGGCGGGGACCACGGGCGCTCTCTCGCTAGCTGACCGCGCCAGACACGTTCACGGTGTTGAACGTGCCGCCGAAGGCCTTGACGCCGTTGCCGGAGGTGCCGGTGAAGGCGTTGGCGAAGTAGTACAGCGGGTGCCCGTTGTAGGTGACCTGGAACGTCCCGTCCGCGCGCTGGATCACGCCCAGCAGCGAGCCGTTCGCCGAGTCGATCGCCGACGGGGCGGTCTGGGTGAGTACCGGCGGCCAGATCATCGCGCACTGGCCGGTGCACTTGCTCTTCGCGGCGGTGTCCGGGCTGAACGCGTACAGGGTGCCGATCACGCCGTTCACCGCGCCCGCGTCGGCCAGGATGCTGGCGGCACCGCTGGTCTCGGACTGGATGGTGGCCGACCCGGGCTCGGGCAGGCCGTTGGGCAGCACCGTGTACCAGGCGCCGTTGACCGGGGCCGGGTCCAGGATGTGCTCGCCGTTAATCTCGCCGTTGGTCGCGGCGACGTTCAGGTCCAGGGCGAAGAAGTACACCGGGTGACCGTTGTAGGTGACCTGCAGGTTGCCGTCCTTGCGCCGGAACGTCCCGAACAGCTTCTTGCTGACCCCGTTGCCCGCCTTCGCCGGGAGGCCGGTCAGCAGCGGCGGCCACAGGGCGTCGCAGGCGCCGGCCGCGTTGCAGTTGGACGTCTTGGCCGTGTCCGACGTCAGCAGGTACAGCGAGCGGGTGCCGTTGGCGATGGCCGAGGCCAGGATGACCCCGTTCGGGGACACTTCCTCGCTGATGGTCGGAACCTCCACGTCCGCCAGGGCGTTCGCGTGCACCAGGTACCACGTGCCGTCGAAGGCGCCGACGTCCTCGCCGTTGACCTGGTGGGCGGCGGTGTCCTTGATGAACCCGTACAGCGGCTGGTGGTTGTAGGTGACCTGCTTGACGCCGTTCCGGGTGACCGTGCCGAGCAGGTTCTGGTGCACGCCGCCCTTGGCCACCAGCTTGCCGGTCGCCACCAGTGGCGGCCACGCCGTGGTGCACGGCGTGCTGGCCTGGACGTTCAGCGCGGTGCAGTCAAGCTGGGGCGTGTTGCTGGCGCTGAACGGCTGGTTGTCCCCGGAGAACACGTACAGGGACTCGCCCGCGCCGGTGGCCAGGCTCGTGCCGAACTTGGTGTGCTCGATGGTGATCACGACCGAGGCGGTGGTCGCGGCCAGGTGCCCGGCGGGTGCGGCGGACGCCACGGGCGCCATCGCCGCCACCGCGAACGGCACGGTGAGCGCGGCGATCGTCGCCGCTAGCAGTCTTCGTCTGAATCTCATGGCGTGCTCTCTCCTCGGTCCTGCCTAGCGGGATGTCAGCCCGCAACGTGTCTCATTAATACCTATATAGGCGATTTTGCCTTCTGCGCCGCCTTAGCCCAGATATGCCGCGAAGATCACGAAGCCGCCCCTTTTACTGGCGCCCGTTAGAACGCGGTTCGGCCAGAGCTGGTTCAGAGCCAGCGCAGAAGACTTGGCGGGTCCGGGCGGGCGCGAGGTCACCGGGCACTCGCAGGGGAATCGCGTGCTGACCGGCGGCAGGGATAGGCGGGGCCGGTCCGGCTCGATAGCGTGCGGCTGTGCTTGCCGTGCTGCTGGTCGCCGTCTCCGTCGGGCTGTCGAACCTGGCTGCCTCGATCGGGCTCGGCGCGGGCGGGGCGGACCGGCGGACCCGGCTGCGGGTGGCGGTCATCTTCGGGCTGTTCGAGGGCGGCATGCCGGTAGCCGGGCTGGCCCTGGGCGCCGCCGTGGCGGGCCCGCTCGGCCGGGCCGCGCCCCGGGCCGGCGCGGCCCTGCTCGTCGCGGTCGGCGCGTGGACCCTGATCCAGGCGGTCCGGTCCCGGAACGCCAGTGCCCGGGATGCCAGCCCGGGGGATGCCAGCGCGGGGGACGCCAGCCCGGGGACGCCAGCCGGGACGCCAGTGCCGGGGATGGCGCCGCCGCCGGCGGCCGCCGGGCCGCGGTCAGCACCGGCCGGCTGCTGATCACCGGCCTGGCCCTGAGCATCGACAACCTGGCCGTCGGCTTCGCGGCCGGCACCTTCCCGGTCGGCCTGGCCGAAGCGGCGGTCGTCATCGGGCTGGTCAGCACGGCCATGTCGCTGGCCGGCCTGGAGCTGGGCAGCCGGCTCGGCGCCCGGCTGGGGGCGCGCTCCGGCGCCGGCCGGGCGCGCCGGCCGCGAACCGGGGCGAGGTCATCGCGGGCCTGGCCCTCGTCGCGGTCGGCGCCGCGGTGGCGGCCGGGATCCTGTAACCCGCGGGCGCTCGTCAACTCCGGCCCGGAGCTTCTATGTTGGGGGACGATCACCCTCGCGGCCAGCCCTCCAAGGAGTCAACGATGACGACCCCGCCGCCCGTGCCCGACGGCACCCCGCTCCGCCTCGCCGATGCCGACAGTGTCGGCCCGGGCTCCGGCCGCCCCCTGGTCATCCGCGGGGCGACGGTCATCACCGGGGAAGGCACCCGGGTGCTGCCCGACACTGACGTGCTGCTCACCGGCGACAAGATCACCGCGATCGGCCCGCGCCTGGCCCTCCCGGCCGGCGCCGCGGTGATCGACGGGACGCGCGGCATCCTGATGCCCGGCATGATCGACAGCCACCGGCACATGTGGCAGACCAACCTGCGCGGCCTCGGCGCGGACTGGACGCTCAGCGAGTACTTCGTCTTCTACTACCTGACCTGGGGCAAGCACTTCCGGCCCCGGGATATCCACGCCGGAAACCGGCTCGCCGCGGTCGAGTCGATTGACGCCGGCGTGACCACCACCGTGGACTGGTCGCACGGGCTGCAGACGGTCGAGCACGGCGAGGCCGCCGCCGACGCCCTGACCGCCACCCGGGGCCGGTTCGTGCTGGCCTACGGCAACCTGCTGGGCGCCCCGTGGGAGTGGTCGGCCGCGCCTGCCTTCCGCGACTTCGTCCGGCGGCGGACCAGCGGCAGCACCGACATGCTCGGCCTGCAGCTGGCGTTCGACGTCACCAGCGACCCGGCGTTCCCCGAGCGGGCCGCGTTCGAGACGGCCCGGGAGCTTGGCCTGCGCGTCACCACCCACGCCGGGGTGTGGGGCGCCACCAACGACATCGGCATCCAGCAGATGTGGGACGCCGGGTTCATGGACGAGACCGTCACCTACGTGCACAGCTCCACGCTGAGCGAGGACTCTTACCAGAAGATCGCGGCCACCGGCGGCACCGCGTCGGTGTCGGCCGAGAGCGAGATGAACGCGGGCCAGGGCTACCCGCCGACCTGGCTGCTGCGCCAGCACGGCATCCCGGTGGCGCTGTCCCAGGACACCAGCGTGTGGTGGAGCGGCGACATGTTCAACGCCATGCGGGCCACCCTCAACGCCGACCGGCCCGCTGCCACCAGGACGCCCACGGGCGCGGCGACACCGTGGCGCACAACGCGGCGCGAGCCAGCGACGTGGTCGGATGGGCCACGCGCGGGGGAGCGCGGGCCATCGGCCGCGAGCACGACCTCGGCACCATCGAGGTCGGCAAGAAGGCCGACGTGGTCCTGATCAAGAACGACGCGTCGCCCGCCATGCGGCCGCTGCTGCACCCGCACGGGCACGTGGTGTTCCAGGCCGGCCGGGCCGACGTGCACACGGTCATCATCAACGGGCGGGTGGCCAAGCTTGACCACCACCTCATCGGCGTGGACCTCGGCGCGGTGCACGACGCGGTGGAGGACACCATCGAGTTCATCCGGGGCACCATGGGCGAGGAGGCGTGGCAGCAGAGCCTCACCCCGCCGCTGCCGGAGAGCCAGCGCATCCCGAACCCGTACACCTACTCCGCCGTTGACGGCCGCGACGTCCGGATCCGGCCGGAATAGCGCCAGCCGCCCGCCCGGGAATGCCCGCTATATAATCGCCCGGGATAGCAGGGAAAGGGTAGCCATATGCGCGCGACCTCAGCGTCGGCGTTACCCGGCGGCGGCGTGCGGCGGCCCGGCGAACCGGCATCAGCGAGCGTTCCGGTGAGCAGTACCGAGGATGTTTATATCCGGCTGCGGGAGATAATCCTGAGCGGCGAGATCTCGCCGAATGCCGTGCTCTCCCAGGTCCGGCTGGCCCGGTCCCTCGGGGTCAGCGTCACCCCGGTGCGCGAGGCGATGCGCCTGCTGCAGGCCGAGGGCTACCTGACCGCCCAGCACAACCGGCGGGCCCGGGTCGCCCCGGTCGGCCCCCGGGAAGTGGACAGCGTCTACGCCTGGCGGATCGTCACCGAGGGCCTGGCCGCCCGGCTGGCCGCGGCGTCCGTCGCCGTTCGCGACCTGGCCGCGCTGCGCGAGTGCCTGGCGGGCCTGGCCGCCGCCGCGGCGGTCACCGACATGCCCGCCTGGGAGGCGCTGCACCGGGACTTCCACCGCCTGCTCGCGGCGGGCTGCGACGACGCCCTGGTGGCACTGATCAGCCCGATGGCCGACCGGTGCGAGCGCTACCGCCGGGTGGCCCGGGCCGAGGCCGATCCGCGGGCCTGGCGGCTGGGCAACCAGGAGCACGAGCAGATCGTGGCCGCCTACGCGGCCCGGGAGGCCGAGCGGGCCGCCGCCCTGCTGGCCGGCCACCTGGCCCGGTCGGCCCTGACCGTGCTCGGCAAGATCGACCCCGGCCACCAGCCGGCTGCCATCACCGCCGCCCTGGCCCAGGTCCGGCGGGGCGACGCGGCGCTGGCCTGAGCCGGCCCTCACAGCCAGGCGCGCCCGCGCTCCCAGACGGGCTCCGGCGGAAGCCGGCCGAAAAGTTGTTGGCGTGCGGCACCGTCGCGCCTCCTACCTGCGTACGCACCCCGACGCAGCCTGGTGGCAAGACATGACGCAGACATGGCAAGAACCCTGGCAAGAAGAGTCACATGATCACCGCTCAAACATCGTCTACTGGCCCGGGAGGCAGATCGGGCCCGCCAGCGGTCCGGCCGGACGGAGCGGCGATGACGATGCGGGAGCGGGGCACGTGCCGGTGACCGGCGCGGTCCTGATCCGGGTCGAATCGCGCGATCCCCGGTCGGCGCAGGGCGTGATCACGCAGCTGCGGTCACGGCCGGAGGTAGCGATAGCCGGAGCGGGGCCCGGCCATCGGTCCTCCTGGCCGTGACTGACAGTACCGACGAGGGTGCCCTGCAGTGGCTGCGGGACCTGCGCCGCGGCTCCAGCCTGCCGGTGGTGCTGGTCACCGGCCGGGCTGACCCGGCCGACCTGGTCCGGCTGGTGGAGTCCGGCCTGGCCGGGGTGCTCAGCCGGGTCGAGGCCACCGCCGAGCGGCTGGTCCGGGCCGTCCGGCTGGCCGCCGCCGGCCGGGCGAGCTGCCGCCCGCGCTGGTCCGTCACCTGCTGGACCAGGCGTGCCAGCCTGGCCCGGGCCGGCTCAGCCTGTGCGGGGGCGCTCGCGGCGGCCTGACCCGCCGCGAGCGCGAGGTGCTGCGGCTGATGGCCGACGGCCTGTCCACCCGCGAGGTCGCCGCGCACCTGGCCTACTCCGAGCGCACCATCAAGGGCGTCGTGCAGAGCCTGGTGACCCGGCTCGGTGTCCGCAACCGGACCCACGCGGTGGCCATCGCGGTCCGCAACGGCTGGATCTGAGCGGGCCAGTCGCGCCGCTACCGGGCTGAGCCGCCAGCACCCAGAACGTGCGCTCTTTACTGAAGGCGCAGGAGGTGCGCTCTTTACTGAAGGCGCAGGAGGTGCGCTCTTTACTGAAGGCGCAGGAGGTGCGCCTTCAAGATGGCCGCCACGCTCACCGACTCGGTGATCTCGCCTGCCAGCACCGACCGGACCGCGTCCGCGAACGGCATCCAGGTCAGCTCGACTGGCTCGGCACTGTCGCCGGTCGCCGGGCCGGCGGTCAGCCGGGTGGCCAGGAACATGTGGGCCACGTCGGTGGTCACCCCGTTGCTGTTGTCGATGCTGCCCAGGTCGGCCCAGGCGCTCGCGGTCAGGCCGGTCTCCTCCCGGAGCTCGCGCCGGGCGGCGTCCAGGGGCGCCTCGCCGGGCTCTGACCCGCCGGTCGGGATCTCCACGGAGTAGCGGTCGTGCACGTACCGCCACTGCCCGACCAGCGCCACGCGGTGGTCGTCGTCGATGGCGACCACGCCGCAGGACGCCGGGATCTCCACCACGCCGTACCTGCCGTCGGTGCCGTCCGGCCGGATCACGCTGTCCTCGCGTACCGTGATCCACGGGTTCCGGTAGACCACCGTGCTGCGCACGGTCCGCCACGGATTCCCGGCCCGCTCGCCCATGCACCCTCCCTCCGGCCCGGTGACCCGGGCCAGAGGCAAGGCTAGCGCTGGCTCAGCCCAGGATGGCGGGGTAGATCATCGTGCGCAGCTGGGCGCGGAAGTTGAACGTCGCCGACGGGATCAGCTGCGTCATGAACACCGTGGTCAGGTCCTCGGCCGGGTCCACCCAGAAGATGGTCGAGGCGGCCCCGCCCCACATGTACTCGCCGGCCGAGCCGATGACGCCGGTGGCCGCCGGGCCCTTGCCGACCGCGACGGTCAGGCCGAAGCCCATGCCGCTGAAGCCGACCTCGCCGTAGCCGCCGCTGAACGCGAACTGCGCCATGTCGCCGTCACCGGGCAGGTGGTTGAGCGCCATCAGCTCGACCGTCTTGCGGCCCAGGATCCGGACCCCGTCCAGCTCGCCGCCGTTCAGCAGCATCTGGCAGAACCGCAGGTAGTCGGGCATGGTCGAGACCAGCCCGCCGCTGCCGGACAGGAACGTCGGCTCCTGCCGGTACCGGCTGGCCTGCGGGTCGTCGGCCAGCACCAGGCTCTTGTGCTCATCCCGGCGGTAGCAGGCGGCGAACCGGGCCACCTTGTCGTCGGGCACGTGGAACGCCGTGTCCGGCATGTTCAGCGGGCCGAAGATAGTGTCGCGCAGGTAGTCATCCAGCCGCTTGCCGGAGATCAGCTCGATCAGCCGGCCGCAGATGTCGATGGACACCGTGTAGAACCACCGGGTGCCGGGCTGGAACTCCAGCGGGTAGCCGGCGTACCGCTCGACCATCGTGGCCAGGGTGGCGTTCGGGCCGCGCCGGGCGCCGGGGGCGAAGCCGTCCTTGCTGTCGGAGGCGAACATCTCCTGCAGCGTCCGGCCGCCGCCGAAGCCCAGCCCGGACATGTGCATGAGCAGGTCCCGCACCGTCATCGGCCGGGCGTCGACCAGCCGCTCGGAGCCGTCCTCGGCGCGCTCGCGGACCTTCAGGTCCTTCCACTCGGGAATCCACCGGGTCACCGGGTCGGTGAGCTGGAAGTAGCCGTGCTCGTACAGCGCCATCAGGCCGACCCCGACGATCGGCTTGGTCATCGAGTAGATCCGCCAGATCGTGTCCTCCTCGACCGGCACCGACCGCTCGCGGTCCCGCTGGCCGAACGACCGGTAGTAGCCGACCTGGCCGTGCCGGTACACGGCCACCTGGCAGCCGGCGATGCGCCCGGTGTCGATGTAGCGGCCCTGGAGATGCTCGGTGATCCGCTCGAGCCGCCGCTCGTCGAGTCCCGCGCCTGATGGGTTGACCTTCATGTACGTCTCCTTCTTAGCGGTGGCCCCGGTGGGGTGGCGGCCATCGGCAGCCCGTGGCCGTCTCAGCGGCCGGTGAACGCTGGGCGGTCGCTTCTCGGCGAAGGCGCGCTGGCCCTCGCGGTAGTCGTCGGACTGGAAGCAGGCCTCGACCATCGCCTGCGACCCGCGGCCAGGTCGCGGCGCTCGGGGGGCTGGCCCGCCTGCCGGATCGCCGCCTTGCAGGCGGCCACGGTGAGCGGCGCGTTCTGGCTGATGGTCGGTGGCCAGGCCCAGCACCTCATGGCGCAGCCGGTCCGCCGGGACGACCCGGTTGACCAGGCCCATCCGCCAGCGCCTCGGCCGCGCTGAAGCGCCGGGCGGAGAACAGGATCTCGGCCGTGGCGGCCGGGCCGACCAGGCTCGGTCAGCGCGGTCACCCCGGCGAAGCCGTAGCCCAGCCCGAGCCGGGCGGCCGGGACGCCGAACTGGCTGTCCTCGGCGGCGATGCGGATGTCGGCCTGCAGCGCGGTCGATCAGCCCGCCGCCGATGCAGAACCCGCGGATCATGGCGATGACCGGCTTGTCCAGGCTCGCCCAGGCCGCGGCCGACCGCCGCCAGGCCGCGGTCGTACTCGGCCCGGGCCTCGGGGGAGGTGCGCTGCTCGCCGAACTCGGAGATGTCGGCGCCCGACGACGAACGCCTTGTCCCCGGCCCCGGTGCAGGACCACCACGCGGACCTCCGGGTCGTCCTGCAGCGCGGCCAGCAGCGCCGGGCAGCGCGGCGCGCATCTCGCAGCGTACATGGCGTTGCGCTTGGCCGGGTTGTTGAAGGTCACGCGTGGCGATGCCGTCGGCCACGCTCGACGAGCAGCTGGTCGGTGCCGGTGCGTGCCGGGCGGCGGAGTCATGCGGGTCCTCCGGTTCTGGTCGGGTGCCGCTAGATCACGCCGTCGGCGCGCAGCCGCTCGATCTCCGCCGCCGGGTAGCCCAGCCCGGCCAGCACCTCGCCGGTGTGCGCGCCGCGCTCCGGGCTGGGCGCCCGGACGGTGCCGCGGCGTCGCCGGTCATCCGCACCGCGTTGCGGACGATGTCCAGCCGGCCCAGCGCCGGGTGCTGCGACCGGCGCGGTCATCTCCAGGTGCCCGACCTGCGGGTCGGCGAACACCTCGTCCATCCGGTAGACCGGCCCGCAGGGCACCCCGGCCTGCGTTCAGCGCCTCGCACCCACTCGGCCGTGGTCCGGGTCCGCAGCCGGTCCGCCGACCAGCGCGTTCAGCTCGGCGCGGTTGGCCGAGCGCTTGGCCGCCGAGTCGAAGCGCGGGTCGTCGGGCAGGCCGGGCAGGCCGATCACCTGGCACAGCCGGTGCAGCAGCCGGCCGACCGAGGCGCCGATGTTGACGTAGCCGTCGGCCGAGGCGAAGCAGCCCATCGGGACGCTCGGTCGGGTGGTGGTTGCCCGCCGGCGCCGGGACCTCGCTGTCGATGGTCCACCGGGCGGCCTGGAAGTCCATCATCGCGATCATCGACTCGAGCAGCGAGGTCTGCACCCAGCGCCCGGTCCCGGTGCGCTCCCGGTCGTGCAGCGCGACCAGCACGCCGATGGCCAGGTACAGCCCGGCGGCCAGGTCGGACACCGGGATCCCGGCCCGCGTCGGCCCGGACGCCGGGCAGCCCGGTCACGCTCATCAGCCCGCCCATGCCCTGGGCGATCTGGTCCACGCCGCCCCGCGCCGCGTACGGGCCGTCCTGGCCGAACCCGGAGATCGACCCGTAGACCAGCCGCGGGTTGCGCTGCGTGCACGGCCGGCGTAGCCGAAGCCGAGCCGGTCCTTGACCGGCGGGCGCATGTTCTCGATCAGCACGTCGGCGGTGTCCACCAGGCGCATCAGCACGTCCAGCCGCGCCGGGCGCCTTGAGGTTCGAGGGCCAGCGACCGCTTGTTCCGGTGCAGGTTCTGGAAGTCGCTGCCGTGCCGGGTCTCGCTGCCGGTACTGGCCGGGCCGCCGCGGGCGGCGGCTCCACCCGGATGACGTCGGCGCCCCAGTCGGCCAGCTGGCGCACGCAGGTCGGGCCGGCCCGGGCCACGGTCAGGTCGATGACCCGGATGTCGCGCAGCGGCAGGGTCACGTCAGTCCCGGCTCAGGGCGGGCCGCTGGCTCAGCACGGGCCGCTGGCTCTGCACGGGCCGCTGCCGCCGGGCCGCGGCGGGCACCCCCACGGCGAACAGCATGAGCGCGTCGAGGATCTCCTCCACGTCGGCGTACCGCCCGTCCAGGTGGCCGACCAGCAGGCGCCTCGGTCGCGGCGATCATCCCGTCGGCCAGCAGGCTGGCCGCCCGCCGCTCGCGCTCGGTCGCCAGCCGGGACGCCGGCCCCGGCCAGGCCGCGCATGAACCCGGCGTGGGTGGTGGCCAGCTGGCAGGCGGGCTTCCTCGCCCACCCGGCTGGCCGGGTCCAGGCGGCTGCGCAGCAGCAGCCGGTACAGGTTCGGGATGGGCCGCGGTCCGGGTGACGGTCTCCCGGAAGCTCTCCCGCATGGCCTCGCGGACGCCGTCCTCGCGGGCCGCCCGCCGGGCGGACGCGGCCGCCTCCCGGCGCTGCCGTTCCACCTCGCCGATGAGGTGGCACAGCATGTCTTCCATGTCGGCGAAGTAGTTGTAGAAGCCGGACTGGGAGATGCCCGCCCGCCGGGTGATGGCGGTAGTGGTCAGGGCCGCCTCGCCGCCCGACTCCAGGATGTCCAGGGCCGCGTCAAGGAGCCGCTGCCGGGTCTGCTCGCGCGCCTGCGCCCGCTGCACCGCGCCATCGCCTCCCGGCCCGCGCCGCGACCGAGTGCCGAACAGCACTCAAAGATACGTTATCTCCCAGTTTCGGGCCCGGCAAGGGCCGCCAGCAGGTCGTGCTCCCGGCCCGCGCTCAGGCCCGCCCGCCGCTCCCGGTCCAGGCCCTGCTCGCGCTCCCAGGCCAGCAGGTCGGCCAGCACCTGCGGCCGGGGCCGGTGGCGCAGCCCGGCCGCCACCGCCGCCTGCCCGGACCGGGCCTGGAAACCCGCGTACTCCGGGTCGGCCAGCCACATGGCCAGCGACTCCGGCCCATGTACTGCTCGACGGCCTGGCCGGTCAGCCAGTCCGGCGAGGCCAGGCGGACCGGCCCGGTGTGGCCGCCGGCCCGCCGCGACTGCTCGACCCAGTCGCCGAACGGCAGTACCGGGCCGACTGCGTTAAATATCCCGGTGGTGCCGGCGGCGGCACAGTCCAGCAGCCAGCCGGCCAGGTCGCGGGCGTCGATGACCTGGGTCGGCGCGCCGGGGGAGTCCGGCACCAGCATCGGCCCGGCCGGGTCGCGGGCGGCCCGGGCCACCCAGTAGCCCGACCGCCCGCTGATGTCGCCCGGCCCGCCGATCAGCCCGGCCCGGGCGATCAGCAGCCGCCCGCCCGCCGCCGCCGTGCTGGCCTCCTCGCAGGCCACCTTGGCCGGGCCGTAGTCCTCGATGCCCGCCTCGCCGGCGTCGGTGGCGGGCAGCAGCGGCGCGGTCTCGTCGGCGCCCGGCTCGGCCGCGCTGGCGTAGACGCTGCCGGAGGAGACGTACGTCCAGTGCCCGGCCCGGCCGGCCAGCGCGGCCAGCGCCCCGCGGACCAGGCCCGGCTGCCAGGACACCTCGACCACCGCGTCCCAGTCCCGCCCGGCCACCGCGTCGTAGCAGCCGGCGGCCCGGCGGTCGGCCGGGATCAGCGCCGCGCCGGGCGCCACCGGGCCGCTCTCGCCGCGGGCCAGGCAGGTCACCGCGTGCCCGCGGGCCACCGCCTGCCCGGCGATCTCGCGGCCCAGCCAGGCCGTCCCGCCCAGTACCAGTACGTCCATATTTGCCCCCCATCGCCGCTGGCCAGCGCGGCGCGATCAGCCTGCCTGACCCTTACGCGACGTCATCAGGCTATTTCTCCTGCATCAGAATTAAATGTACTATCACGGTTTCCGGCGCCCTCGCCGACGCGGGCGAGAGTGCGGCTGATCCGGTAATGGAGACATCAGTGCGCCCTGATGAGCAGCGGGCCTCAGAGGCTCGCGCGAGCCCGCCCGATTACATGCGCCGCCAGGTGGTGGAGATGGCCGCCGACACGCTCCGCCCCTCGGCCGGCCGCAGCCCCGAACGTACCCGGCCCGGCGATCACGGCCACGCGGACACGGACCTGTACCTGGCGTTACTCCAGGACCAGCTGCCGGTCTACGTGCGCGCGATGATGGACCTGCGGGCCGGG
The DNA here is from genome assembly GCA_963731085.1 of uncultured Actinomycetota bacterium. Classification (GTDB taxonomy): domain Bacteria; phylum Actinomycetota; class Actinomycetes; order Streptosporangiales; family Streptosporangiaceae; genus DASUBV01. The sequence goes on along the minus strand of CAVSUF010000005.1, from coordinate 104,774 downwards.
ATCGGCCAGGGCAGCGTGCGCGACAGCCTGCTCCCGGTGGCCCGGGCCACCTTCGACTTCTACTGCCAGGTACTCGGGGCCAAGGTCAAGATCATCGCCGACCCGGACCAGCTCGTCCGGCTGCGCGAGCGCATGCGGGGGCGCGGCCTGGCCCGGACGCCGCCCGGGAGCTGCTCGCCGTCCACCTGCGCGAGGAGCAGGAGCGCGGCCGGGTCAGCGCCGCGGTCAGCGCCGACGCGGTGGCCAGCGCACTGATCGGCGCCTGCCTGCACTACGCGTTCGTCGCCGCGATGATGGGCGACGCGGGCCTGCCGTCGCGGGAGACGTTCACCGCGGACCTGGTCCAGGCCCTGCGCCTGGACGGCTGAGCGGTCCGGCTAGCCCGCCGCCACCCGCTCGCGCAGCCCGGCGGCCAGGCCCGCGATCGTGGCCTGGTCCATGAGCTCACCGCCCGTGACGGCCAGCCACCGGCGGCGGACCGGCCCCAGCCGCAGCCGCAGGTGCACCCGGGTGCCGCCGCCCGCCGGGGCCAGGGTGATGGCCCAGCTCACCCGCACCGTGCCGCGAGCCGAGGAGTAGACCAGGGCGGACGGCGGATCGATCGCCGCGACGTGGAAGGTGGCGTGCCGCCCGCCCCAGTCCGGGATCACGTCACCCGGCGCCAGCGCCAGCATCCGCTGGTCGATCGCGCGCAGGCCGCGGCGTCCGGCCGGGATGCACCGCTCGGCCCAGCGCGGGAAGTACCAGCCAGCCCGCTCCTTGCCGAGCTGGACGATCCACGGCCACACCTGCGCCGGGGGAGCGGGCACGCTGAACGCGCGGTCCATCACCACGTCCGGGCGGGCCACGATCGCGTCACCGGGCAGCGCGGCGGAGCGTTCCGCGGCCGTCGCCGCGATCCGGGGGAACAGCGTCATCCGGCCATTGTGCCGCCAGCCGGGCCTCCGGGCCGCCCGGCCTCCGGGCCTCACCACAGGTCGTGCCCGGCGGCGATCGGGTCGCCCGGGTACTCGCGCGTCGCGTCCAGGTTGTCGCGGGCCGGGTACCGGCGGCCGGCCGGCCCGTCGGCGAACCCGCGCAGCACGTTGGCCGTCACGTGCCGGGTGAACCAGGCGGTGGCCATCGTGATGCCGAATCCGATCTCGCCGTTCATCGACCGGGCCCAGCGCATCGTCCCGGTGGCGAACACCCCGGCCCCGCCCGGGTGGGTGTAATAGGCCGAGTCGGAGTAGCTGCGCACGCCCCGGCAGGTCAGCGGCGAGTGCGCGGTGATCTCGATCGGCCGCGGCACCGGGGAGCCCGGGTTGACCCGGTCGTACTCGATGCCGACCAGGCCGGTGAAGCGGGTACCCGCCGCCACCCCGGTGCCCGCGTACATCCAGGCATCCGGGCTGGTCACCACGTACGCCGCGTCGGTCGGGTTGGACTCGTACAGCACGCCGGTCAGCGACGACTCCGGGTCGGGGTCGGGCGGCTCGCGGTAGTCGTTGGTGACCAGCGCGTTGTCCTTCCCGTACAGCGGGTCCCGCTGGTAGCTGGTCTTGTAGCAGATCACCTGCCGGTCCGGCCCGAGCACGCTGGGGGCCAGCCGGATCCGGCGGAACATCGTGTTGGCGCCGAGGAACGCGAGGTTGACCCCGGCGTCGCGGGCCGCGGTGACGGCGGCCCGCTCCTGCGGCGTCCAGTACTCGTCGTGGCCGCCGGTGATCAGCGCGCTGGCCCCGGTCAGCAGCCCGGGCTGGGTGGCCAGGTCGACGCTGGTCTCGTAGGCCAGCGGCAGGCCCAGGCGCTCGGCTAGCTGGATCAGGCTCCGCTCGTGGGCCAGGAACATGTAGGCGCCGGTCAGGTCGTAGGGCCGGTCCAGGCTGACGGCCAGCGACCGGCCGGAGTAGTCGGCCGGGCCGCCCGCCCCGTTGTACAGGTCATAGCCGCCCCACAGGTTGTAGGCCTGCCAGGTCGACACCGAGTTCTTGATGACCACCTTGCCCGCCGTGGCCGGGGACCGGACGGTCAGCGGGATGAACCGCTGCGGCCCGTTCTCGGCGTCCAGCCGCAGCAGGTAGGAGCCCTCGGGCCAGTCGTCGGTGGGCACCGTGACCGACGGCCCCCACGCCGCCGTCACCGTGTTGGTGCCGGGCCGCACGCCCGCCGCCCGCTGGCCCCGGCCGGGCACGCTGGCCGACTGCCAGACCAGCCGGGCCAGGTCGCCGTTGTACCAGCCCATCCGGAACGCGCTGACCCGGAACGACCGGCCGGTGGTGGACACGAACAGCGGCACCTGCTCGCCGGCCAGCACGCTGGCCTTCGCCGCGTAGCCGGCGATCCCGTTCGGCGGGCCTGCCCGGGTGATGTTCCAGTGCGGGTCGCCGGGCAGCGCGTTCTCCGCCGCCACCCCCTGCGGGGCACCGGCGCGGCGCGGCGCCGGCCGGGCGGGCGCCGGGTGCCCGGTGGTCTCGGCCACCACGGCGGTCACCGCCCCGGCCGCCACCGGGATGGCGGCGATGGCGGCGGCCTTGCCCATGAAGGCGCGCCGGGTTGGCTTCGGACCGTCCTGGCTCACCTCACCAGGATGCCTCGGACCGCCGATCCGCGAGAAAAGGCAGCCCGCGTCTTTAACGGGTCTTTAGAAACCTTCCGGACTCCTGCCCCGGCAGCCCGTCCAGCCGGTCCAGCGACTCGTGCACATTGGCCTCGGCGGACAGCGCCCGGGCGCCGGCCAGCGTCAGCCACCGCAGCGGCGCCTCCGGATGCTCGGGCCGGGCCGCGCCCGGGTCGCCGGTCGCCAGCACGAACCGGAGGTCAGCATGCTCGTGGGCGGGGTCGGCGCCGAGCGCCGGGACGCTCGACGATGACCAGGTGCAGCAGGCCGGGCCCGGCCACGGGGCCAGGTCGGTCAGGCCGGTCTCCTCCTGGCCCTCGCGCAGCGCGATCGCCACCGGGTCGCGCTCCCCGGCGTCGCCGTGCCCGCCGACCTGAATCCACGCCTGCTGGCGCGGATGCCACCGCAGCAGCACCCGCCGGCTGGCCGGGTGCACGATCAGCGCCGAGGCGGTGAAGTGCAGCGGCATCGACCGCTGCCACGGATCGGCCTGGGCACGGGCCAGCGCCCGGCACCGGGCCAGGTCGGCGGTCTCGGCCGGGCCCCGGGCCGCGTAACCGTCCAGCAGGCCGGCGACATCGCTCACCCGCGCCAGCCTAGGCGACCCGCGCCCGGTCCCGCCGCGTTACGGCCCGCCGCCGTCGGGCAGGGTGAACCTGTACCGGACACCCGAAAGGAACCGCTCGTGAGCGCAGTACCCGAGATCATGCTGAACAACGGCCGCCTGATCCCGCAGTTCGGCTTCGGCGTCTTCCAGGTCCGGCCGGCCGACACCGAGCAGGCGGTCACCCACGCCCTCGAGGCCGGCTACCGGCACATCGACACCGCGGAGATGTACGGCAACGAGAAGCAGGTCGGCGCCGCCATCGCCCGGTCCGGGCTGGACCGGTCTGACCTCTTCATTACCACCAAACTGGGTAACGCCAGCCACCGCCCCGATGACGCCCGCCGCGCGTTCGCCGGGTCCCTGGAGGCTCTCGGCCTGGACTACGTGGACCTGTTCCTCATCCACTGGCCGCTGCCCACCCGCTACGACGGCGACTACGTCTCGACCTGGCAGACGCTGGAGGAGTTCTACCGGGACGGCCGGGCCGGTCGGTGGGCGTGTCCAACTTCCAGGCCCATCACCTGCGCCGCCTGCACCAGGAGTGCGAGATCACCCCGGCCGTCGACCAGATCGAGGTGCACCCGTACCTGGTACAGGACGCCCTGCGGGGCTTCTGCGCCGAGCACCAGATCGCGATCGAGGCATGGTCCCCGATCGCCCGCGGCAAGGTCCTCGCCGACCCGACCATCGATGAGATCGCCCGCCGGATCGGCAAGTCCCCGGCCCAGGTCGTGCTGCGCTGGCACCTCCAGCGCGGCGACATCGTGTTCCCCCGCTCGGTCCGGCCCGAGCGGATCCGGGAGAACATCGACGTGTTCGACTTCGAGCTATCCGGCGAGGACCACGAGGCCATCACCGCGCTGGACCGGGGCGAGCGGGTCGGTCCCGATCCCGACACGTTCGACCTGATGTAGCCGGAGAAGCTGACACTTCTTGCCAGTTCCGGGGTGAATCGTCCCGCCTCGCCCGTTCTGGCCGGGCATCGTGCGGTACCGTGGCGCCTTCTGTAGCGCAACAGGCGGGGCCGGGACAGGGGTGCCGTGGAGCCACTGCGGGCCGAAGACCCGCGCGCGCTGGGCGGGTACCGGCTGCACGCCCGGCTCGGCGCCGGCGGGATGGGCCAGGTGTTCCTCGGCTACTCCCCGGCCGGGCGGGCCGTGGCGGTCAAGGTCATCCATGCTGACCTGGCCCGCGACCCGACGTTCCGCGCCCGGTTCCGCCGCGAGGTGTCCGCCGCGGCGGCGGTCAGCGGGGCTTACACCGCGCCGGTCACGGCGGCCGGCCCGGATGACGACCCGCCCTGGCTGGCCACCGCGTTCGTGCCCGGCCCGTCGCTGGCCGACGCCGTCGACGCGGCCGGGCCGCTGCCCGAGGCGTCGGTGTGGAAGCTGGCCGCCGGCCTGGCCGAGGCACTGCAGGCGGTGCATGCCCGCGGCCTGGTGCACCGCGACCTCAAGCCGTCCAACGTGCTGCTGGCCAGCGACGGCCCGCGGGTCATCGACTTCGGGATCTCGCACGCCGTGGAGAGCACGGCCATGACCTCCACCGGCCAGCTCGTCGGGACCCCGTCGTTCATGTCCCCCGAGCAGGCCGAGGGCACCCGGGCCGGCCCGGACAGCGACATCTTCTCCCTGGGCTGCATCATCGCCTTCGCCGCCACCGGCACCCCGCCGTTCGGCGGCGGCCAGCAGGCGGCCGTCCTGTACCGCGTCGTACACGGCAAGCCGGCCCTGGGCGGCCTGTCCCGCGGCCTGCGCGACCTGGTCCAGGCCTGCCTGGCCAAGGCCCCCGAGGCCCGCCCGCTGCTGCCCGCCCTGATCGCCGCCATCGCCGCCGCCCGCCCGCCCGACGCGGCCACCGTCCTGGAAACCTTCTGGCCCGCCCCGGTAGCCGCCCTGATCCGCTCCCACCAGGACCAGCTCAGCGCCGAGATCCGGGCCAGCACAGCCGGCCTGCCGAGCCCGCCCGCCCCGCCCAGCCCGCTCCCGCCCAGCCCGGTCCCGCCCAGCCCGGTCCCGCCCAGCCCGGCGCCCGGCTCAGCCCCCGCCACCCCGACCTGGGCGCCCTCCGGCCAGTGGCCGGACCCGCCGTCCGGCCCGCCCCAGTTCCCGCAGGCTCAGGCCCCGCAGGCTCAGGCCCCGTCGGCTCAGGCTCCGCAGGCGCCGGGTCGGCAGGCCCAGCCCCGGCATGTCCAGGCCGCGTCCAGGCCGCCGCCGTTCGCCGCCGCGCCGGCCGCTTCGCCCATGCCGCTCCTCCCCGATCCCGCCGGGCAGCCTCCCGCCCTGGCCCCCGGCCGTCCGGCCCGTTCCCGCCCGGCCGCCGCCCGCCCGGCCGCCGCCCGCCCGGCCCGCTCCGGTCTGTCCCGCCGCGGCGCCCTCATCGGCCTGGCCGCCACCGCCGGGGCCGGGGTCGTGGCCGCCGTGGGCTGGGAGCTCAGCCGGGCCGACACCCCGGCGGCCGGCGGCGGGCCCGGGGCCGGAGCCACCAGCCCGCCGCCCGCCAACGTCCTGGCCTGGACCGCCACGATCAACGGCCCGGTCACCGCCCTGGCCGTGGACGGCGGCCTGCTGCTCACCGGCACCACGGCCGATACCGAGGATGCCACCGTGGCCCGGCACGTCGCCAGCGGCGCCATGGCGTGGAACGCGGTGGGCAGCGGGCCGTACGGCATCGGCCCCGGCGTCATCTACGTCGGCGACGCCAGCAGCAACGTGTTCGCCATCCGCGACAGCACCGAGTTCAGCGAGGTCTGGGGCCTGCCGGTGGGCCACGGCCCGGTCGCGTCGATCGTCGCCACCGCCAGCGTGGCCTACATCAGCTCGAGCGATGGCAGCCTGAACGCCCTGGCCGCGGCCAGCGGTGCCGTGCGGTGGACGGAGCAGGCCCCGCCGGGCCAGCTTGCTACCGACGGCCGGCTCGTGTACCTCGCGTCCCGCTCCGGCCTGGTGACGGCGCGTCGCGCCAGCGACGGCGCCCTGCTCTGGGGCCAGCGCGTCGGCGCCAGTTCCGGTGCGATCGCCCTGGCCGCCGGCGTCGTGTACGCCACGGGCGGGGACCAGGTGTGGGCGATCCGGGCCGCCGACGGCGGCAAGCTGTGGGCCGCGCCCGCCGGCAGCCCGGTGACCTCGGGGATCGCGGTGGCCGGCCCGGCCGTCTACGCCGGCACCAGCGCCGGCCTGATGCACGCGCTGGATGCTTCCTCCGGCTCCGTGACCTGGACCTACCGGGCCGCGGGCCCGATCGCCTCGGGTGTCGCGGCGACCGCCGCGGCGGTCTACTTCGGCACCGACGCGCACACCGTCGAGGCGGTCACCGCGCCCGGCGCCCGGCGCTGGGCCTACACCGCTGACTCCCCGGTGGAGACGCCCGTCGCCGTGACCAGCGGCCTGGTGCTCGCGGGCAGCAACGGCGGCCACGTGTACGCCCTGCACGCCTGACCGGCCTGGCCTGCCCGGCCGCCGACCATGATCGTGACCGTGTTTTCGTTAACAAAAGCCGACAATCGGTCACGATCATGGAAAAGCAGGCGCCGGCCGGGCCAGCCCAGGCCCGTGTGCGCCCGGGCCGGCCTCGCGCGGGCTAGGCGGTGTTCTGGGTGCCGAGCGTGAACGAGGCCTGGCCCTGCTCGTCCAGTTCGGCGTCGAGTTCGCCGTCGCCGACCATCGGGGCGACGTCCTCCTGCACGAACACCTTGGCGCCGGAGTCCTCGATCACGGTGTCGCCCGGGTGCGGGCCTTCCAGGGACAGGGTCAGCGAGCCCCCGTCGCCCTGCATGGACATGCGGAGGCCGGTGTCATCGGGGATGCCCGGCTGAGAGGTCAGGATGCGGATTGTCTCGGCGGCCCGGTCGGTAAGCGTCAGCACAGTGAGCACCTCACTCTGGTCGGTAACGGGTGACCACGGTTGGTGGCCCTGCCCGCGCTGCCCGTGGCTCAAACCGGCCCGGTCCGGGACCGGACGGCGGCCCGCCTCGATGGGCAGCGCGGAGTCTGGCGGGGATATCGATCGTCCGATGTCACTCGGGGTAGTACTCCTCCACGACTTCCTCTTCACCCGGCCGGAGGGCGTCGATCGGGACCACGGGGTCCGGGTCGGCCTCCGTCGGCGGGACCACGGGCTCCGGGGGAGCGACGTGCCCCGGCGGAACCACCGGCATCTCCGCCGTCTCGTAGGCCGCGTCGGGGGCGTACGCGGCCTCGGGGGCGGCGGCCGGGTCGATCATCACGTACGACGGGTAGCGCCGCCGCCGGGCCCGCGCGACCGGCCGGCCGTCCGGGCCGCGGCGCAGCACCACCTGACGGCGCAGCCAGCCGTAGCCGCTGCGGGGCACGACCAGCCCGATCAACCCGATGATCATGACGATCCAGCCAACCACCTGGAGGTTCAGGAACCGCGGGTGGCCGTTGACGGCGAACGCGAGCACGGCCCCGAGGGCGATCAGGGTCAGTCCGGTCGCGGTTTTCATGGGATGTCCCTCCTTGACCTGCCGATGCGCGCCAGCTACCCGTGCTGCGCGGTTCAATCGCGTCAATCGCGGCGGGTCACTGCCAGCGGGCGCGGGGAGGCGGCCGGGCCTGCCGGTTCCCCGATCCGCCGTCGCAGGTAGGCCAGGGCGCGGGACAGCAGCCGCGACACGTGCATCTGCGAGATCCCGAGCTGCTCGCCGATCTGAGACTGGGTCATGTTGCCGTAGAACCGCATCATCAGGAGCCGCTGCTCCCGGCCGGAAAGCTCCGGCCAGTGGGTCCGCACGGACTCCATGTCCACGGCGTGCTCCAGGCCGGGGTCCTCGGCGCCGATCACGTCGGCCAGGCTGCCGTCCTCCTGCCCGTCGGGCAGGGGGGCGTCCAGCGAGGCGGCCTGGAACGCCAGGCTGGCCGCCTGGGCCTCGCGGACCTCGTCCTCGGTGACGCTGAGGTGGGCGGCCAGCTCGTCGGCCCGCGGCGTCCGGGACAGCTGCTGGGTCAGCTCGCCCGTCGCCGCGCGGACGTCCAGCCGCAGTTCCTGCACCGACCGGCGGACCCGGACGAGCCAGCGCTTGTCCCGGAAGTACCGCTTGATCTCGCCGCTCACGCACGGCTGGGCGTAGGCGGCCAGGCTCTCGCCCAGCACCGGGTCGAAGTTGTTGATCGCCTTGAGCAGGCCGACGTAGCCGACCTGCATCAGCTCCTCGGCTGGCTCGGGGCTGTCGCGGTACCGGGCCGCGCACGACCGGACTAGTGACTCATACCGTCCGACCAGCTCGGCGCAGGCTTCTTCCCGCCGCGGGTCATCCCGCGGCAGTGCCTGTACCAGCCCGACTAGCTCCCTGTCGCCGGGGCCGCTTCCGGCCTCGACGCGGGCATCGGCGTCCATGCCGCCTCCTGTGGGGTGCGCCGCTCCGCGCAGCACCCATTCCCGGGCAGCCAAGATGAAACATCCGCATTCCGGCGGTGATCATTCCGGCCGGGGTCAGGCCAGGCGGGCCAGCGTCAGGCCGAAGTCGCCGTCCTCGTCGGTCCAGAACCGGTCCGCCCGCATCCCGGCGGCGGCCAGCTCGGCGGCCACCCCGGCCTGGCGGAACTTGGCCGAGATCTCGGTGCGCATCTCCTCGCCGGCCGCGAACGACACGGTCAGGCCCAGGTCGCGGACCTTGACCTGCTGCTCGGTGACCGACCGCAGCCGCATCTCGATCCACTCCTGGCGGGCGTCCCAGAGCGCCACGTGCTCGAACGCCTCGACATCGAAGTCGGCGTCCAGTTCCCGGTTCACCACGTGCAGCACGTTGCGGTTGAACTCGGCGGTCACCCCGGCCGCGTCGTCGTAGGCCCGCTGCAGCACCGCCGGGTCCTTGACCAGGTCGGTGCCCAGCAGGAAGGCGTCGCCGGGAGCCAGCGCCCGGCCCACCTGGCGCAGGAACGCGGCCCGGGCGGGCGGCTCCAGGTTGCCGATGGTGGACCCCAGGAACACGATCATCCGCGGGCCGCCCGGCGGCCGGGCGGGGGATCCTGGCCAGGTCGAGCTCGAAGTCCCCGACGAACGGGGAGATGGCCAGGGCCGGGTACTCGGCCCCGAGCGCGTCGCTGGCCTGCGCCAGCACCGCCGGGTCCACGTCGAACGGCACGAACTCGCGCAGCGTCCCGGCGCAGCGCCCGCAGCAGCAGCCGGGTCTTGGCCGAGGTGCCGCTGCCCAGCTCGACCATGGAGGCGCAGCCCGCCAGCCCGGCGATCTCGGCCGCCCGCCGGGTCAGGATCGAGGTCTCGGCCCGGGTCGGGTAGTACTCCGGAAGCTGGGTGATCTCGTCGAACAGCTCGCTGCCGCGCGCGTCGTAGAAGTACTTGGGCGGCAGGGTCTTGGGGCTGGCGGTCAGGCCGGCCGCGCACGTCGGCGCGCAGCGCGTCGAGGTAGCGGCCGGCCGAGCGCGTGCTCATCCGCGGCCATCAGTCGGGCCTCCTGGGTAAGGGCTGGTCAGTCATGGTCCAGCTCGGTCAGCGTCACCGTGCCGGCGCTGACCTCGACGAGGTGATAGTCGGGGACGTCGGCCCAGCGCGGGTCGTCGTCGTAGGGCTCGCTGGCCACCGCCACGCCCTGGTCGGTGCGCAGCACGCTCAGCGTGTCCTTCCACCGGGTGGCCAGTACCCGCTCGCCGTCGGTGAGCAGCAGGTTCAGCCGGGCGCCCGGGTCGCGCCGGCCCAGGTCGGACACGAACTTCCCGGCCTGGCCGGGGTCATTCCCGAGCAGGTGGGCGGCTAGCTGGGCCGCGTCGCACATCGACTCAGCGTCCGGGTGCGGCCCGAGCACCGACCGGCTCACCACCCCGTTGTGGGACAGCAGCCAGCGGCCGGACTGGAACGGCGCCGCGGCGGTCTCGTCGGCGGGCATCCCGGCCGTGGCCGACCGCACGGCGGCCAGCGCGCAGCCCGCCCGCAGGACCGGCGCCACCGAGGCGAACGAGGCGTCGCTCCACAGCGGCCGGTCCGACCGCCACCGGGCCGGCTCGGGCCGGCCGGCCACATAGAACCCGACTCCCCAGCCGTCGGCGTTGATCGTGCCGTGCCGCTGCCGCCGCGGGGCGTAGGACTGGGTCAGCAGCCCGTGCTCCGGCGCCAGCAGCAGGTCGCCCAGCGAGCGCGGCGCGCCCAGCCAGGCGACGTGGCGGCACACCTCAGGCGTCCCAGGCCAGCCGCACGCCGGTGAAGATCTGCCGCCGGATCGGGTGGTCCCAGTTGCGGAACGAGGGCCGGATGGCTGACGGCGCCACCGCCCAGGACCCGCCCCGCAGCACCTTGTAGTCCCCGCCGAAGAACGGCTCGCTGTACATCCGGTAGATCATCGGCGTGAAGCCGGGCCACGGCGTGAAGTCCGACGACGTCCACTCCCACACGTCGCCGATCATCTGCTCGGCGCCGTACGCCGACGCGCCCGCCGGGTAGGCCCCGGCCGGAGCGGGCCGCAGCGCCTGGCCGCCCAGGTTGGCCACGTCGGCTGACGGGTCGGCGTTACCCCACGGCCAGGCCCGCCGGACGCCTGCTCGCCGGGTCCCAGGCGCACGCCTTCTCCCACTCGGCCTCGGTCGGCAGCCGGGCGCGGGACCACGCCGCGAACGCCTCGGCCTCGAAGAAGCAGACGTGCTGCACGGGCTCGCCCGGCGGAATGTCCTCCTCCACCCCGAACCGGCGCCGGGTGCCGGCCGGGGTCCAGAACTCGGGCCGCTCCAGCCCGGCCCGGCCCGGTGCGCCCAGCCCCGGTCCGACCACAGCTCCGGGCGGCGGTAGCCGCCGTCGGCCATGAACTCGGCCCACTGCCCGCTGGTCACCGGCACCTTGCCGATCCAGAACGGCCCGAGGTCGACGGTATGCGCGGGGCGCTCGTTGTCCAGCGAGAACGGCTCGCGGGCGGCGTCGACGCCGAGCGTGAACGGCCCGCCCGGCACCAGCACCCGCTCGCCCGCCACCGGCCGGCCCGGCGGCAGCGTCCGGCGGGGCAGCAGCACCGGCGGTCCCTGCCGAAGCTGGAGCGTGGCCAGCATGGTCTCGTCGTGCTGCTCCTCGTGCTGCACGACCATGCCCGCGGTGAACAGGTCATCGGCCGCGGTCCGCTCGATCACGTCCAGCACCCGGCCGCGGACCTCGTGGTTGAACGCCCGGGCCTCGACCGGCGGCAGCAGCGGCAGCATCGGCCGGTCGGCCCGGCGGTGCTTGAACGCGTCGTACAGCGAGTCCACATCGGGCGGCAGCATGCCCGGCCGGGTCAGGTCCCCGCCCCGCAGCAGCCACAGTTCCTCCTGCTGGCCGATGTGGGCCAGGTCCCACACCAGCGGGCTCATCAGCGGATCGTGCTGAGCCAGCAGCACCGGCTCGTCCAGGTCGGTCAGGCCGAGCGTCCGGACGCGGGCCCGCTCCAGGTCGCGGACCACGTCGCCGGCAGTGCGGGTCTTCTCAGGCAGGGTCTTCTCAGGCATGGGCCAGCTCCTCCAGGGCGGTGAGCGCGCCCGCCTCGGCGATGCGCTCGGCCATCAGGTCACCGGGACACCGGCCCGACTCGACCAGGTCGGCCAGGTCGGCGACGGCGGGGGCGAGCGCGCCGGGCACCCGCCCGGCGGCGATCCGCAGGCACCGGCGGGCCGAGTCGGCCAGCGCGGCGTTGGCGAGCCCGTCCCGGGCCGCCTCGGTCCACAGCAGCCCGGTCCGCTCGGTGGCCTCGGCCGCCTGGTCGGCCGCGACCGGGTCGTCCATCAGCGTGGTCACCACCGCGGCGATGGCCGGCCACCAGCGCGGCGGCGTCATGTCCAGGTAGCGAAGCTCCAGGTAGCCGCGCAGCCGGACCGGCGGGAACAGCGTGCTCAGGTGGACGTCGAGGTCAGCCGCGGTAGGCAGGCGATCGCCCAGCCGCACGGTGCCCGCCGCCCACAGCCCGAACGGCACCGCGCCGCGGACCGGCGAGGCGCCGCCGCCGGAGCCGCAGACGAAGGCCACCGGGGCATCCAGCGCGTACCGGGCCCAGGCCGAGGCCGGGTCGGCCGCCGCCTCGGCCGTCACCAGCGGCCCGCAGGCCCGCTCGTCCAGGCCCGCCCAGGCCCGCTGCCGGGCCGACTTCCAGCCGGTGTCGCGGCCGTGCAGCCACGGCGAGCAGGCCGAGATGGCGACCAGCGTCGGGCCGAGCCGGTGCGCCCGGGTGACCCGCTCGGCCCAGCCGCGCTCCGGCCCGGCCTGCAGGTTGACCTGGAGGGCGGCGGTGGAGTTCATCATCACCGCGCCCGCGCCGCCGCGGCCGGCCGCGGCGTAGTGCTGTTCCATGGCGCAGTACCGGGGCCGGGGGTTGACCCGCCGCGACGGCCGGGCCGGATCGGCCCCCGCATGGGCCAGGCCCAGCCGCAGGCCGGCCAGCGCCAGCCGGACCGCCTGCACGTCGTGGCGCAGTCCGGTAACCGCCGCCGTGACATCGCCGGAGGGCGGCCCGGACAGCTCGACCTGCCCGCCCGGCTCCAGCGTGACGGCGTGCTCTCCGGCGGCGGGCCGGGCGGCGGCCAGCATCGCGTCAACCCGGTCCCACGGCACCCGACGGGCGGCCACGTCCAGGTCCACGAGATGGGTCTCCGCCTCCAGCCCGACCGTGCCGACCGCGGAGTCATCCAGCGCCGCCTGGCGGGACCGGGCGTAACCGGCGTCCACGGTGAGCGGCTCATTGAGCTCTACGGGGGCAGCAGCGGCCAGATGCGGAACGGTCATGGGAAACCCCTCCAGGTCCGGGCCGGCGGACTGACGATGTCCGCCGCGGGTCGGTGCGGGGCGACCGGACTGCAGCCGTCCTCGGTTCGGGCCGCCTGGCAGGGTCTGGGCCAGCGGTCCGCGTACGTCTCGCGGGCCTGCCAGCAGGCCCTGTGCGGTGTCCCGAGAGGAGACTTTCCGTCAATTGTACCGGAGCCCTTTCCGGGTCCCCGGGGCTACCGAAATAGCCACAATTCACCCGCCGTTCGGCAGGCCCCCGGCTGTCCTCCCCGTGCACGTCATGAGAAGTACCAGCACGGTCTGACAAAATGCGCCGTCGGGGAGAGGTCGCAGCTCAGCGGGGCGACTCGGCCTCGGCCAGGATGGCGGCGCCGTGCTCGCCGGCCACCGCCGGGGCCGGGCCGGGCGCCGTCCGGTCCAGGCCCGGCACCTCCAGCCACCGGCCCGGCACGACCCGGCGCACGCCGGCCTCGTCCCGCTCGGCCACGGCCAGCAGCCCGCGCCGGATGAGCTCGTCGTCGGCCAGCAGTTCCGGTCCCTGTCGCGCCCGCACCGCCGGCAGGCCCGGCCGCCGCCGCCCGCCGGGTCACCTCCGCCGCCGGGCAGCGCCGCCACGGCCCGCGCCACCAGGCCCGCCAGGTCGTCACCGGCACGGTCGTCATCGGCGCGGGCGTCGCCGGCACGGGCGTCACCGGCACGGGCGGAATCCGTGCCCGGGCCGTCCGCCGCCGCGGCGATCAGCCCGGCCCGCCGCAGGTCATCGGCACCGGTCCCGTCCGGGGCGCCGAGCCGGACCCACCCGTCGGCGCCCTGGTACAGCCGGTCGAGCGGCCCCGGGCCGGGGAAGTCCCGGCCGCCCGCCGGGCTCGGTCGCCGCGCGCCCGGCACCCGCACCAGCCACGGCGACTGCAGCAGGCACGACGACGCGCACAGGGTGACGGTGACCCGCTGGCCGCGCGCCGATCCGGCCCCGCGCGTACAGCGACGCGCAGGCGCCCAGCGCGCCCAGCGCCGCCGGCCAGCACGTCGTTGATCGGGACGGTCAGGAACACCGGGCTGTTGGCCTCGTCGGGCCCGCCCTGGCCGCGCATGATGCCGCTCATGGCCTGCACCACCGGGTCGAAGCCGGGCCGCGCGGCCGAGCGCGCCCGGCCTCGCCGAACGCGCTGATCGACACGCTCGTGACCAGCGGGTTGACCGCGGCCAGCCGGTCGTGGCCGATGCCCAGCCGGTCCAGCACGCCGACCCGGTAGTTGTCCACCACCACGTCGGCGACGCGGACCAGGTCGCGGAACGCTGGCCGCGCCGTCCGCGCTGGCGAGGTCCAGCAGCAGGCTGCGCTGGTCGCGGTTGTAGACCGAGAACCCGGCCCCGCCCCGGCCGCCGTGCGCGGTGCGGAACTCGTCGCCGTGCGGCGGCCGCTCGACCTTCCACGACCTCGGCGCCGAGCTCGCCGAGCAGCGTGGCCACGTACGGCCCGGCGATGATCGTGCCCGAGGTTCAGCACCCGCAGCCCGGCCAGCGGCAGCTCGGCCGGGACCGCCGCCGTTCGCCCCGGCCGCCGGACTGGCCGGCTCCTCGGGACGGTCGGGCCAGCCCGGCTGCCGTGATGGCCGGGTGCCGGGTGGGCGCCGCGCCGCGCAGCGTCACCGGCGTCTGCCGACAGGCCGATCAGCGGCCCGGGCATCACGATGTCCTGGCCCGCGTCGTTGCGCAGCGCGGCCCGCAGCCCGATCGCCCGGACCTGCTCGTGGTCCAGCCAGTCCGCCGTGTGCCCGGCCGGGGCGGCCGGGCAGTCGGCGGCCTCCAGCGCGGCCAGCCACTCGGCGCGGGGCCGGGCGGCGAACGACCTGCTCCAGCTCGCGGGTGACCCAGCCGAGGTTCTCGCCCAGCCGGACCCGGCCGGTGTCCCCGCCGATCCGCGGGTCGTCCAGGATCCAGCCCGCCCCGACGGCGCGGAAGCCGCGCTGCGATGAAGGCGTTGGTGAACGCGCCGAAGAACAGCCACGTGCCGTCCGCGCAGCGGTAGCAGCGGTAGTTCGGCCAGGGTCCCGCCCGGCCCGCCGGGCCGGTGCACGTGCGGCTCGTCGCGGGCGGCGGCGAACCCGCCGGGGGAGACCAGCTGGGCGCCGTGCGCGCCGCCCGCCACCACCAGCGGCGGACCGTGCGCCCGGACCGCGCCCGGCCAGCGCGGCGACCGCCGTCGTGGCCGCCCAGATGCCCTGCATGACCAGCGCCACCGGGAACACGCAGTCGACCGGCACGTCGGCGTAGGACGCCTGGTTCCAGGCGTGCCCGAGCCAGGCGAACAGCAGGCCCGCGACCTGCGCGGCCCGGCGACCCGGCCCACGGCGTCTCGCCCAGCAGGTACGGCGGCATCACGATCCACGCGCCGGCTGGCCCGGCGCCAGGCCGCGGGCCAGCAGGTCCGCGTAGCCCAGGCCCGGCGCCGCGTGCCGGCCAGCACGATGTCGGCCCGGCTGACCAGCCCGTCCAGCGCGGCCAGGTCGGCCGGGCGGGCCGGGTCGGCCACGGCGGTCCGCTTGCCCCGGTCCCACATGTGCAGGCCCGGCGCGGCGGCGGACGGGCCGCCGCCGGGCGGGCAGACCTTGATGACGTCGGCGCCCAGGTCGGCCAGCAGCATCCCGGCGACCGGCCCGGCCAGCCCGGCGGTCAGGTCCAGTACCCGGACGCCGTCTAGCGCCGTGGTCATGCGGCCCCTCCTTGACGCATCCTCGCTAGCGAAGCGACATGCCCCCGTCGACGGTGACTACCTGGCCGGTCACGAACCCGGCCCGGACCAGGCCCATGATCGTCTCGGCGACGTCCTCGGGCAGCGCCGGCCGCTTCAGGGGCGCCTGCGCGGTAACCCGCTCGCGGATCGCCGTCCACTCCGCCGTCCAGGGCGTGTCGACCAGGCCCGGCGCCACCGCGTTGACCCGGATCTCCGGCCCCAGCACGTTGGCCAGCAGCGCGGTCAGGTGGTTGACCGCGGCCTTGGACACCGCGTACGGGATCGAGCTTCCGGTGGGCCGCAGGCCCGCCACCGACGTGACGTTGGTGACCGAGCCGGCCCCGCTGGCCCGCAGCGCCGGGACGCACGCCCGGGTCAGGTGCCAGGTGCCCATCAGGTTGACGTCGAGGATCGTGCGCCACACCTCGTCGGTGGCGGCGTCCAGGTCGGCGTGCGGGATCAGCTTGGTGGTCCCGGCGTTGTTGACCAGGATGTCGAGCCGCCCGAAGGCCGCCGTGGCGGCCTCGGCCAGTGCCTGGCAGGCGGCCGGGTCGGCCACGTCGGCCTGCACGTAGACCGCCCTGGGCAGCGAGTCAGCCAGGGCCTTCCCGGCATCCGCCGACCGGGCCGAGTTGACCACCACCGCCGCGCCGGCCGCCGCCAGGGCCCGCGCGGTGGCCGCGCCGATCCCGCTGGAGGAGCCGGTCACGAGCGCTGCCTGGCCGTCGAGGCTGGCTCCCGGGCTCACGCGATGCGCCCTATCGGCCGCCTGTACAGGAATCGGGCATAACGCATGCGCTCAGTATGATCGGTGGGCACTTGGCCGGCTAGGGCAGGGGTCCTGGCGCGCCCGCGAGAGGGAGTGACGGATGACAGCGCAGCCGGAAGACCAGGGGCAGCCCGCAAGACCAGGGCGCAGCGACAGGGGCAGCCCGATGACCAGGGCCTGCCCGGGTACTCCGATCTCCCGCCGGCCCCGGCGGGCGGGCGGAGCGGCTGGGGGCTGTTCGGCCCGGATGACAACCTCGGCCTGGTCAGCCTGATGACCCCGGAGCGGATCGCGGCCGCGGCCCGCCTGGTTCGCCGGGGCCAGGTGTTCCCGCTCGACATGCCGCTGGGCAGCATCGACCCCGGCCTGGCCCGGACCCGCGGCGTGCCCCGCCACCGGGTGCTGCACCGGTCCGGCACGTTCGGCTTCGACGACGTGTATGACAACTTCTACCCGCAGGCCTCCAGCCAGTGGGACTCGCTGGCCCATGTCGGCTACGCGGCCGACCAGATGTACAACGGCGCCACTGAGGCCGACGTGCTGGCCGGGCGCCGGAACACCATCGACCACTGGGCCCGGCACGGCATGGCGGGCCGGGCGGTGGTGCTGGACGCCGAGCGGGCCATGCGGGCCGCCGGGCGGCATTACCACCCGGGGGAGGCCATCGCGCTCAGCGTCGATGACCTGGAACTGGCCCGGCGGCAGGCCGGGACGGAGTTCGCGCCGGGGGACACCATCCTGCTGCGGACCGGCTTCGCCGGCTGGTACCTGGAGCAGTCGCTGCGGGACCGGGAGCGGATGCACGGGAATGTCGTCGCCCCGGGCGTCGAGCAGAGCGAGGCCATGTGCGAGTACCTGTGGAATAGCCACGCCACGGCCATCGCGTCGGACACGTTCGCGGTGGAGGTGTCGCCCTTCAACCGCAGTGCCGGGGCGTCCGCGCTGGGCTTCCTGCACCGCATTCTCATCGGCCAGTTCGGGATGGCCCTGGGCGAACTGTGGTGGCTCGACGACCTGGCCGCCGACTGCGCCGCCGACGGCGCCTACCAGGCATTCTTCGTCGCCGCCCCGCTGAACGCGCCGGGCGGGATCGGCTCCACCGCCAACGCCGTGGCGATCAAGTAGCCAGCGGGCTAGGGAAACCTTTGCACGATCTGCAGATTTAACTACGGATCGTATATATCTAGTAACGCATAGTGCGTTGATCACGCTCACAGGCCGATCAGACCGAACGAGATTCTGCCTCCCCTGCGACGGTATTGTCGTTCCGGTGCGCCCACGTACGGCCAGCTAGAACCTATAGTTTCGAACGTCGCCTCAAGAAATTCGAAAACAATCAAGATCCAGATTTACTCGCGCGTTAAAATTGTGTTTCTGGCATATTGCCGCAGCCCGACACATGACTTAATCTATGGGCAATCCGAACGGTGAGACTCCCGCTCCCCTCCGAATGGACCGGTCTCGCCAGGAGCAATGCCGCCGGCCAATGACGACCGACGGTAACCGGTTCGCGGTTGCCCCCAAGCCGCCGGGAACCAGTCCCAGCAGTAACCCCGATACCGCTTTGCCCCCCGCTTTAACGCGCAGGATCGGCGTCCTCCTGCCGACCCTGCGCGGCTCGCATGCCCATGTGGCGTGCAGACAGTTACGCAGGTAATGGCCTGCGTCCCCGCCCTGACCGCAGTGCCGCTTCAGCCATGTCGCTTGCTGCTGCCAGGAAACTGCCTTACACCGAAGGGAAATGCATGTTGCACGCACTACCGTAATGCCTCCGGCGCGCACGCGCAAAGGCGGTTGTCGCGACGTTTCTTCGCGACCGCTGCCGCCGGCGCCGTCGTCGCGGCGCGGCTTGCCGCTGGCAGCATCGCCGCCGCCGCCCGGCCATGGCCGCTCCGCGCCACGGCCTCCACGGCGGCTGCCCGCGGTCCACATCATCGTGGCCCGCGCCTCGACCGAGGCCCAGGGTCGACGGCGTCATCGGCGCCCTGGCCACCCTGATCCAGGCCGATGTTAACGCGACCGTGGCGCGGAGGCCGTCGTCTACCCGGCCTCGCTGAACAACTACGCCAGCAGCGTGGCCCAGGGCGACAGCGCCATGAGCCTCGGACATCGAGAACGCGGTGTCGTCCTGCCCGAACGAGAAGATCATCCTGCTCGGGCTACTCGCAGGGCGCCCAGGTCGTCGGTGACACCCTCGCCGGCGGCGGCGGCAAGAGCCTCGGCGCTGCCGACACCGCGGCCGATGCCCCGCGGCCGACCTGGCCAAGGTCATCGCGGCCATCCAGTTCGGCGACCCGCGCCACCGGCGCCGAACGCCGTCTCGGCCATCGACCTGGGCACCGACCCAGACGCGACGGGCATCTTCCCGCGTCTGGACGCGGGCCAGTCCCGGGCCGGGTTCGCCGCCATCCTGCGGTCGTGGTGCGACACCGGCGACCCGTTCTGCGCGAGCGGCAACAACCTCAGCGCGCACCTGGACTACACCCAGAAGTACGACACCGCGGCCGAACACCTTCGTCGAGGGCAGGCTGTCGGCGGCTGGCATCAGCTAGCGCCGACCGGCATAGCACCACCCAGTGCGAGGCGTCCCGGTCCCCGCCGCCGGGGCGCCTCGCTATGTCTGGCCAGCTGGCGGCGGCCGGCAGGCCGACGTCGGCCAGCACGTCCTCGGTCGGCCGCGGCCGGGTCCGCACCCCGGCGGAGATCCCGCTGACCAGCGCCTCGCGCAGGCCCGCCGGTCGCGGGACCGGGCGAACGTGCGCGCCCACCGGCGCAGAGTGACCCCGCCGTACAGGACCCGCTCGGCCGGGGTCAGGGCGGCCCCGGCGCGCAGCATCCAGATCTTGTTCCGGACCTCGTAGAAGAACCGCGGCCCGGGGTCGGCGTCGGTCGAGCCGAACGTGGCCGTCTTGTGCACCACCACGCTGGCCGGGCACAGCAGCCCGGCCTGGCCGCGCAGCAGCCGGGTGGTGAACTCGAAGTCGTCGTTCCACAGGAAGTAGTCGGCCTCGGGCAGCCCGCGCGCCGCGCAGGCCGCCGCGTCGACCAGGACCGACACGAACGAGGCCGACCGGATCGGCTGGCACCCCGCGACCGCGGCGGCGGCCCGCGCGGCCCGGCCCGCCAGCGGCCGGCTTGACCCGCGGCGTGTTCATCGGGTGCGGCCGCCCGTCGGTCCACACCACCCGGCTGGCCACCAGCGCGGGCGGCTCGCCGGGGTAGCGGTCCCGGGCCGCCAGCAGTGCCGCCAGCGCGCCGGGCTCGGGCACCGTGTCGTCGTCCATCAGCCAGATCAGGTCGGCCGGGCCGCCCGTGCCGCGCAGGGCCAGCGCCATCCCGTAGGCGAACCCGCCCGCGCCGCCGGTGTTGCGCGGCAGCACGGCCAGGTGCACTCCGGGGAACCGCCCCGGACCGCGTCGGCGGCCCCGTCGGTGGAGGCGTTGTCCACCACGATCACGGCGTCGGCCGGCCGGTCCTGGGCCATCAGCGCGGCCAGCGATTCCAGCAGCAGGTCCCGCCGGTTCCAGGTCACCACCACCGCCGTGACCCGGGTCCCGCCGGCCACGCTAGGTGTTCCTCTTGACCCGGCGGCGCTCGGTGTACTGCCACACCCGCAGCCGCACCTGGCGCAGGGCCGGGTGCCGGCCGCTCAGGTCCCGGACCTTGCGCTTGAACGTGTCCGACGCCGCCACCTTGCGCTCGACCCGGCTGAGCAGCCCGGTGCCGGGCCGGCGCCGGGCGCGGCCGGGCGGCCGGGTAGATCTTGTAATAGTGGGCCAGCACCGCCGCGGCGGTGGCGTCCACCGCGGCGTCGAGCATCGCGCTGGCCGGCTCCGCGCCGGGGCTGACGGCGCTGCCACTGCCCCGGCGCCGCGCGGCCGGCCGGGGCCGCAGTTCGTCCAGGTCGCCGACGATGTCGTAGCGGGACTCCTTGAGCGCCCCGATCAGCTCCTCGGACTGGTCCCGGCCCAGGCCAGGCGGTCGGGCGGCAGGACCAGGCGGCCGGTCCGGGTGCGGCCCGCCAGCGTCTCGTGGGCCAGCGTCTCCTTGACGTTCCACATATAGAACCAGTCCGGGATCTCCGGCGACAGCGCGATGTTCAGCCGCCGCAGGAACTCGATCTCGGGTACGCCCAGCGAGGCGTTCGGCCGGGCGCGGCTGGTGTCGGCCCGGGCCGGGTCGATGCCGAGCAGGCCGGCGAACCGCTCCCACAGCAGCCCGTTGCCCGAGCGCCTGGCCGGCGGGACGGTCATCACGTGCACCCGCTCCGGCGGCAGCAGCCGCGACCACGCGGCCAGGATGGCCATCGTGTCGTGCACCCGCCAGAACCAGTACTCCCGCCGCGCGTCCTGCACCGATTCGGTGTCGACCACGTCGTGCAGCCAGTCTTCCCAGGTCAGCGGGTTGCGGTGCTTGACCGACTCCTGCCACTCGGCGGGCAGCAGCGAGGCCATGTCCCGGACCGTCAGCACCACGTGGACCTCGGCCGGGGCCAGCGACCGGATCGCCCGGTCGGCCTGGGCCTCGCTGGCCGCGCAGAACAGCTCGTGGGAGATGACCGACACGCCCTGTTCCGCCTCGCGGGCCTGCATGGCCAGCACGTCCCACTCGCCGCGCCACGACCCGGCCGGGTCGGACGGCAGCTTGGGCACCTCGCGCAGGTCGTTCTGGGAGCGGAAGTGGTCCTGCGGGTGATGGCCGGGCAGCACCACCCCGGCCGCGGCCAGCTCGCCCCGGTTGCGCCACATCACCTGCTGCAGGAACGTCGTCCCGGTCTTGGGCTCGCCGATGTGGACGATCACGCGCGGGTGGCCCGCGCTGTCATGCGCTGTCAAGCCGACACCTCGGATCTTGGAGACGGCGCCCGGCCGGGCCGGGCCGGGCCGTGAGGAGCCGGCCGCAGTCTCGGAAACACCGGGACGACCTGCGGCAAACCTCGGCACACAGGAGTTCATCCAACGGTCTGACGAAGTACAATATAACGCCTTGATCCGGTCGGGTATCCTCGTGGACGCCACGGGGCACATCTACCCAGTGCATGCGGCCGCTGGCCGCAGCATCCCAAAGTGGCACCGCACGCTGACTACTGCCTGAGGATAGAAGGCGAACCCTGCGCATGCCCGAGCCCTTCTCGCTGCTGCTCTCCGTGTACGAGGGGGACCAGCCGGACTACCTCCGGCGGGCGTTCCGAAGCGCGGTCCATGACCAGACCCTGCGCCCGGACGAGGTCATCATCGTCCGGGACGGGCCGGTCCGGGCCGAGATCGCCGAGTGCCTGGCCGACCTGCAGGCGGACAGCCCGGTCCCGGTCACGCTGGTGCCGCTGGAGCGCAACCTGGGCCTCGGCCCGGCCCTGGACGCCGGGCTGGCGGCGGCCACGTTCGAGGTGGTGGCCCGGATGGACGCCGACGACGTGGCCATGCCGCACCGCTTCGCGGTCGAGCTGCCGCTGATCGCGGACGCCGACATCGTCGGGTCAGCGGCCTGCTGGAGTTCACCGGCGACACCGATGACCCCGGCTCCGTGACGTCGTCGGGCAGCGGGTTCCGCCGACCGGGGCGGACCGGATCCGGCGATACGCTCGGATCCATGATCCTTTCAACCACCCGACGGTGGTCTACCGGCGAGCCGCCGTGCAGGCCGCGGGCGGGTACGGTGACCTGCCGATGCTGGAGGATTACGCCCTGTTCGCCCGGATGCTCGCGGCCGGCGCCCGCCCGGTGAACGTGCCCGAGCCACTGCTGTACTACCGGGTCGGCGCCAGGGCGTTCAAGCGCCGCGGCGGCGCCGGGCTGCTGCGGTCGGAGATCCGGCTCCAGGTTGAGTTCCGGCGGCTGGGCTTCACCTCGCCGCCCGAGTTCGCCCGGAACGTCGTGATGCGCGGCGGCTACCGGCTGGTTCCCTGGTGGTTCCGGCGGGCGCTGTACCGGCCGATCGTGGCCCGCCGGGCCGAGCGGCTCAAGCACCGCCCGCCCGCGCCGGCCTGGGACGGGATGCTCCGGACATGGACGACGGGGACCGGCACCTGCGCCACGAATCGGTGGGATCGTGAATATTGACCTTGCGGTAGTCGGCTCGGGCTTCTTCGGGCTGACCATCGCCGAGCGCTGCGCTGCCGACCTGGGCCTGCGGGTCCTGGTCATCGACCGGCGGCCGCACCTCGGCGGCAACGCCTACAGCGAGCCGGAGCCCGAGACCGGCATCGAGGTGCACCGCTACGGCGCGCACCTGTTTCATACCTCCAACGCCCGGGTGTGGGAGTACGTCAACCGGTTCACCCGGTTCACCGGCTACCAGCACCGGGTGTTCTCCACCTACCAGGGCCGGGTCTACCCGCTGCCGATCAACCTCGGCACCATCTGCGAGTACTTCGGCCGGGCCATGTCCCCGGACGAGGCCCGCGCGCTGATCGCGGACCAGTCGGCCGAGGTGACCGAGGCGGTCAACCTGGAGCAGAAGGCGGTGTCGCTGATCGGCCGCCCGCTGTACGAGGCGTTCATCCGCGGGTACACCACCAAGCAGTGGGAGACCGACCCGGTCAACCTGCCCGCCGAGATCATCACCCGGCTGCCGGTGCGGTACACCTTCGATAACCGCTACTTCAGCGACACCTTCGAGGGACTGCCGGTCGACGGCTACACCGCCTGGCTGGAGCGAATGGCTGATCACCCGAATATCGAGGTTCGGCTGAATACCGATTTCACGGGATTGCGCTCCGACCTGGCCGGTAATGTTCCGGTTGTGTACACCGGCCCGCTGGACGCGTACTTCGACTACGCCGCGGGTGATCTGGGCTGGCGCACTCTCGATTTCGACCTCGAGGTCCTGCCGACGGGCGATTTCCAGGGCACGCCGGTGATGAACTACGCGGACGCTGATGTCCCGTACACCCGGATCCACGAGTTCCGCCATTTCCACCCTGAGCGCGACTGGTATCCGAAGGACAAGACAGTGATCATGCGGGAGTACTCGCGGTTCGCCGCCCGGGGCGACGAGCCGTATTACCCGATCAACACCGCGGCGGACCGGGAGCGGCTGCTGGCCTACCGGCAGCTGGCCGAGCGCGAGCCGGGCGTGCTGTTCGGCGGGCGCCTGGGCACCTACAAGTACCTGGACATGCACATGGCCATCGGGTCCGCGCTGACCATGTACGAGAACCGCCTGCGGCCGTTCTTCGCCGAGCACCAGCCGCTGGCCAGCACCGCGGGAGCGGCCCAGTGACGGCGCAGGAGCTGCGGGTGCTGCAGCGGGTCGTCTTCCCCGGCGAGGACCTGGACGTCGTCCCGCTCTACGTCGAGACCAACCTGGAGCGCGGCGCCGCCGAGCTGGCCTCGGAGCTGCTGACCGAGTCGCTGGCCGCGACGAACCAGGCCATCATCCCCGCACCGCCGGTGACCAACGCGGTGGCCGGCGAGGCCCAGCACAGCCATCCGCTTCGGCCCCGCGCTGCCGTTCCGCCCGGACGAGTCGGTGGAACTGCGCCGCAGCGCGGTGATCCGCGAGGGCCGCCGGGTCTCGTTCGGCACCTACTTCAACGCCTTCCCGGCCAGCTACTGGCGCCGCTGGACGCACATCGACGCGGTCACGCTGCGCATCCGGCTGACCGGCGAGGCGACCGTGGTGCTGTACCGCTCCACGGCCAAGGGGATCAGCCACCCGGTCGAGTCGATCCAGGTCAGCGCCGACGAGCCGGAGACGATCGAGCGCACGCTGCCGCTCAAGCCGTTCATCGACGGCGGCTGGTACTGGTTCGACATCGTGGCCGGCGGCCGGGAGGCCACGCTGATCGAGGCCGAGTGGCTGGCGCTGGCCGACCCGGTCGCGCCGGGCCGGGTCAGCATCGGCATCACCACCGTGAACCGGCCCGAGTTCCTGCTCGACCTGCTGCGCACCCTGGGCGACGCGTCGCCGCTGGTGACGGACCGGCTGGACGCCGTCTACGTGGTCGACCAGGGCACCATGCGGGTAACCGACCAGCCCGACTTCGCCGACGCGGCCAAGAAGCTGGGCGACAAGCTGCACATCATCGTGCAGGGCAACCTGGGCGGCTCGGGCGGGTTCTCCCGGTCCATGGACGAGACCGTGCGGGCCGGCGCCAGCGACTACGTGCTGCTGCTCGACGACGACATCACCCTCGACCCGGAGTGCATCCTGCGCGCGGTCACGTTCGCCGACCTGACCCGCCAGCCGACCATCGTCGGCGGGCACATGTTCAGCCTGTATGACCGGTCGGTGCTGCATGCCTTCGCCGAGAGCGTCTTCCCGGTCAAGTGGTGGTGGGGCGCGGCGATCAACACCAAGACCCGGCATGACTTCGGCTCGCCGCAACCTGCGCAATACCCCGTGGCTGCACCGCCGGTCCGACGCCGACTACAACGGCTGGTGGATGTGCCTGATCCCGACCCAGGTGATCCGTGACCTGGGCCTGGCCCTGCCGGTGTTCATCAAGTGGGACGACGCCGAGTACGGGCTGCGCGCCCGCGACGCGGGCTACCCCACGGTCTCCATGCCGGGCGTCGCCGCCTGGCACGTGACCTGGCAGGACAAGACCGACTCGGTGGACTGGCAGACGTACTACCACACCCGCAACCGGCTGGTCACCGCGCTGCTGCACTCGCCGTTCGACCACGGCGGCCGGGTGATCCCCGAGAGCGGCGAGATCCAGATCCTGCACCTGCTGTCGATGCAGTACTCGGCGGCCGACCTGCGGCTGCGGGCCATCGAGGACATCCTGTCCGGCCCGGCCACCTGCACCGGGACCTGCCGGTCAGGCTGGCTCAGCTGCAGGAGATCCGGCGCGGCTTCTCGCGACGCCCAGGCCCGGGGCCGACCTGGAGGACTTCCCGCCGCCGCGCAACCGCAAGCCGCCGGCCGACCTGGAGCCGCCGGCCAGTTCCTCGCAGCTCGTGCGGATGGCGGGCCGTGCCGCCCTGCGCCAGCTGCGGACGGTGAAGAAGTCCGAGCAGGGCCGGCCGCAGGTCGTCCTGCCCTACCAGGACACGGGCTGGTGGGTGCTGTCGACCGTGGACAGCGCGGTGGTCTCCGCCGCTGACGGCGGCAGCGCCACCTGGTACAAGCGCGACCCCAAGCTGTACCGCTCGCTGCTGCGCCGCAGCCTGCTCCTGCACGCCCGGCTGCGCGCGGGAGTGGCCGAAGCTGCGCGCAGCAGTACCGGGCGGCGGCGGCCGAGTTCAACTCGCCCGAGCGCTGGCGGGAGACGTTCGAGTCCTCGACTCGTGATCTCGATGGCCAGTCGTGAGGCCCAGGCGGCGGCGGGCAGCCCGGCGCCGGTAGCCCCGGCCCCGCCGCCGGGGGCGGACCGGCACCGCGCGCCTGGCCTGGTACTGGCCCGCCGCCGTGGCGGGCGCGGTCATGCTGGCGCTGGGCCTGTGGGGCCTGGCCCGGGACTCGGCCATGGGCAACGACGAGGTCGCGACCCGGTGGGCCGCGCTCGCTCAGCCTGCCCCAGCTAGCCCACCTGCTGCGCAACATCGACGCCGTGCACGGCGCCTACTACCTGTTCATGCACGGCTGGATGGCGGTCGGCACCAGCCCGCTGGTCATGCGCGTCCCCTCGCTGATCGCCATGACGCTGGCCGCCGGCCCTGGTCGCCGTCATCGGCCGCCAGCCTGTCCGGCTCGCCGCTGGATCGGCCTGGTGGCGGGCCTGGTCACCGCCCTGACCCCGGCCATGAGCTACTACGCCCAGACCGCGCGGTCCTACGCGCTGGTGTTCGCCTGGGTCACCGCCGCCACCCTGGCCCTGGCCTGGGCGCTGGACCGGCGGGGCGAGCGCGGGCCCCGGTCCGCTGGCTGGTCTACGGCGCGCTGATCACGGTGAGCGGCTACCTGAACGAGCTGGCCCTGCTGGTCCTCACCGCGCACGCGGTCACCGTGCTGCTGGCCCGGCCCGGCCGCGCCGGCCTTCCGGCGCTGGGCCGTCGCCGCCGCCGTCGGCGCCGTGCTGGTCATCCCGGTCGTGGTGGTCAGCAGCCGCGAGACCGGCGCGCCGTCACCTGGATCAGCCCGCCCGGACGCGGCCAGCCTCGACCTGCTCTCCACGACTACTTCGGCGCCACCCTGACGGTCGTCCGTCGCCCTGATCATCTGCATCGCTGGCCGCCCTGCTGCCCCCGCTGCCCGGCGCAGGGGAGCGGCGCCGGCCTGGTGGCGGGCGGGCGGCGTGTCGCTGCCGTCCGTGGCGGCCCCGCTGCTGATCATCCCGGCCGTCCTGCTCATCGCCGAGTCCCTGGTGGCCCGGCCGTTCTACGTCGACCGCTACGTCCTGTACGGCGAGGCGGGCGCGGCCCTGCTGGCCGGCGCGGGCGTCATCCGCGATCGGCCGCTGGCTGGCCGGGCTGGCCGGCAATGGCCGCGCGCCCCCTCATCACGGTGCCCGCCGCGCTGCTGTGCGTCGTGCCTCCTGGTCCTCCAGCTGGGCGCCCAGCGCCTCGACCGGACCCCGGCCAGCCGCGAGTTCAACTTCGGCGGCCCGTCCGCCTACCTGGCCGCCCACGCGCGGCCCGGCGACGGCGTGCTGTACTTCGGCGCGTTCTACCGCAAGGCCCGCCTCGGCTACCCGCAGGACTACCGGAACCTCGCCGACGTCGGCCTGGCCGTCACGCCCCAGGCGTCGGGCACCTTCCAGGGCACCGAGGCCAACTGGTCGGTGACCGGCCCGGCCCTGCTGCACTACCAGCGGGTCTGGACGGTCGGCCGGCCGCCCCGCGCCCCGTACCCGCCCGGCCTGCTCCGCGCCCAGGCCCGGGAGCTGGACGCCGACTACACCTTCGCCCGCCGGGCCGTCTTCCGCGGCGTCATCGTCACCCTCTGGGTCCGCGACCGCTAGCTGCCCGCCCCGCCCGCCCGCCCGGGTCGGCCCGGCCAGACCCGACAGCGACTTGCGGCCAACAAGTTTGTTATGCAAAGCTATTGGCGATCGAGGCGGCGGAGGCCGCGCGGGCCGCTGATGGGCGAGAGGACGGCGATGAGCCAGTGAGCGACACCGGGCAGCCGGCCGGCGGGGCCGGCGGGGGAGCGGCGACGGCCGGGCCCGCCGAGCTGCTGGGCGAGCTGGCCGGGCTGCGCCGCCAGGCCCGCGCCCGGCGGCACGCCTACTGGCTGCCGCTCGTCCTGTTCGGCGTGCTGATCGCCGCCGCCGCGCCGCTGTACGTGCAGGGATTCCCCGGCCGAGGCGCGGCCGCCGCGCCGCCGCCGGTCTTCCAGCTCGCCGGGCTGGGCGGGCTGACCTCCGGCTACGTCCCGATCTACTGGCTGTTCGCGCTGACCGGCGGCTACTGGCTGACCTACGCCTGGTACCGGCGGCACGCCCGCCAGGTCGGCCTGGTCACGCCCGCCCGCGGGTTCCTGATCACCGGCGTGGTCATCACCGCGGTGGCCATCCTGGCCTTCAGCTGCCCCGGCTGGCCTGCTGATCCTGCCGGGCGACCTGTTCATCCGGGGCACGTTCCCGTTCCTGATCATCGCCGTCGGCCTGTGGGTGCTGGCCCGGGCCGAGCGGAGCTGGGCGCTGGCCGTCATCGCCGCGCTCTACACCGCCGCCGCCACCCTGGTCAGCCTGTACAACGTGGAGAACGTCCTGTTCCGGTGGGGCTGGAACCCGAGCCGCATGGACCTCACGGTCCTGCCCGGCGTGCTGCTGCCCGCCGTGATCCTGCTCGTCGCGGGCCTGGGCGCCCTCGCGGCCCAGCGGCTGCGAGCCCGGGCGTGACCCCGGGTCACCCGACCGCCGGGATCGACGACACCGTGCACCAGCGGCACCGCCTCGGCATCCTGACCATCACCGCCGAGGCCCGGCAGGCCGACTTCGGCTACCTGCGCGAGGCCCTGGGCCTGACCCCCGGCAACCTGTCCCGGCACCTGACCGTGCTGGAGGAGGCCGGGCTGGTCCAGGTCGAGAAGGGCTACGAGGGCCGCCGCCCGCGAACCTGGGTGCGGATCACCCGCCAGGGCCGGTCCGCGCTGGCCGCCGAGCTGGCCACCCTGACCGAGCTAGTGCGCCGTCACACCCGGCCGGACCCGCCCGCCGCCGGCTAGGCCTGCAGGCAGCGCCACGCCGTGGAGTGCGGCATCGGCCGCCTCGAGCGCCACCGCGCCGTCGCGACCAGGTACGGCAAGCTCGCCGTCCGCTGCGAGGCCGCCGTGTGCATCGCCGCGATCAACGAGTGGCTCCGCCGCGACTTATGAGACACGCCCCGGGCCTGTTCCAGAAGGTGCCTGCGGTGCGGCCGGGCCTGGTCTGCCGTCCCGGGGTGAGCTTCCCGGCCTGCGCAGCCCGGCGCGGCCGCTGCTGCCTGCATGATCGTGACCGATTGCCCGTCTGCGGCACGGGTGATCGGTCACGATCATGGTCAGGAGGGGCTGCGGCGCTGCCTTAGCGCCCTTGGGGGCTGGCCGGGACCCTGCGCCGGCCCCGGGCCGGGCGGGCGCGGGGCTGGGGCCTGTTACAGGCGAGGGCTCTGGTGTGGTGGTGATGCCGGGACGGGTCCTGACCAGCCTTCCAAAACACGGCCTAGCCCAGCAGCTTGCGGGCGTGCCCGATCCGGGCGTCCAGGTCGGCCAGGAAGTCGGCCAGCGCGGCGCGCTTGGCCTCCACCGTCTCGCGCAGCGTCTCCTGCAGGACCAGGCCCTCCCGGATGAGCTGCTGGCGCTCGGCCTCGGTGGTGCGCTCATCGTGATAGCTCAGCCGGATCTCGGCCATCCGGTCCTCGCCGCGCAGCACGATGGCGATCTCGTCCAGGTTCAGCCCGAGCAGGCTCTGCAGCTCCCGGATCCGGGTCACCCGGGCCAGGTCCTCGCCGTCGTAGCGGCGCAGCCCCCCCGGCGTGCAGGCCGGCTGGATGAGTCCCAGCTGCTGGTAGTAGCGCAGCGCCCGCTCGGACACGCCCAGCCGGGCCGCGGCCGCCCCGATGCCGAGCATCTCGCTCATGGGTCTCCAGGTACCGCGCTAGCCGCCGGGCGCCGGGCCATGCTCCGCGGCGGCGGACTCCGGCGTGAGGAGCATGCTACCCGGCGCCACATCGGCCGGCGGCAGGCCGACCACGCCCGCCGCCTCGGTCGCGCCGTCGGCTAGCTCGTCCAGCGTGGCCTCGGCGGCGTGCAGGTAGCGCCGGCCGCGGAAGGCCGAGGCCAGGATGGCGATGCCGGTGGCGATGGCGGCGAACGTCAGGGCCAGGTGCAGGCCGCCTGCGAACGGCTCCTCGATCAGCCTGGGGAAGAACGACCGGCCGGTGATGAACGCCGCCTGCCTGGCCGGCAGCTTGCTCAGCGCCCCGGTCGGGCCGAGCAGTTCCTTGACCGGGTTGTAGCCCAGGAACGCCGAGAACAGGCTGCCGATCGGCGGCTCGTCGGCCACCGTCCGCGCCGCGGCCGGTGCCACCCCGGCCGCCACCAGGCCCTTGTACAGGTGGCTGGGCAGCCGGCTGGCCAGGCCGACGGTGACGATGGTGAAGAACAGCCCCATCGACAGCACGGTGGCTGAGTTCTGGAACGTGTTGAGCATCCCGGCCCCGGCGCCGCGCTGCTCGGCGGGCAGGCTGTTCATCACCGACGCCTGGTTGGGCGAGAAGAACAGCCCCATGCCGATCGCGAACACGAAGATGATCGAGGGCGAACCACATGTAGCTGAAGTTGATCGGCAGCACCTCCAGCAGCAGGAAGCTGACCCCGGACACGACCAGGCCGGCCGAGGCCAGGAACCGGGCGCCGCACCGGTCGGACATGATGCCCGAGATCGGCCCCAGCAGCAGGAAGCCGATGGTCAGCGGGATCATGTAGATGCCGGCCCACAGCGGCGTCCGGACGAAGCTGAAGCCGTGCTGCGGCAGCCAGATGCCCTGCAGCCACAGGATCAGCATGAACTGCAGGCCGCCCCGGCCCAGCGCGGCGAGCAGGCCGGCGATGCTGCCCATGGTGAACGCCCGGATGCGGAACAGGCTGAGCCGGAACATCGGCTGCGCCACCCGGGTCTCGACCCAGGCGAACACGACCAGCACCGCGATCCCGCCGAAGACGGCGGCCAGCACCTTCGGGTTGGTCCAGCCGGTCGGGTGGCCGCCGTACGGGAGCAGGGAGTACACGATGCCGCTGAGCAGCGAGATCAGGCCGACGGCGAACAGCGTGTTGCCCAGCCAGTCGATCTTGGCCGGGACGCGGATCCCGTTGTCCTTCAGCTTCAGGTACGCCCACACCGTGCCGAACAGGCCGAACGGGACCGAGACCAGGAACACCAGCCGCCACTCGATCGGGGCCAGCACGCCGCCCAGGATCAGCCCCAGGAACGACCCGCCCACGGCGGCGATGCCGTTGATCCCCATCGCCTTGCCCCGCTCGAGTTCCGGGAACGCGTCGGTCAGGATCGCGGTCGAGTTGGCGAACAGGAACGCGCCGCCGACGCCCTGGAAGACCCGCATGATGATGATCCACAAGACGCCCGGCACCCCGGTCAGGAACGTCACCGACAGCAGGATCGAGAAAACGGTGAAGACGGCGAAGCCGAGGTTGTACATCTTCACCCGGCCGTAGATGTCGCCGACCCGGCCCAGGCTGACCACCAGGACCGCCGTCACCAGCAGGAACCCGAGGAATACCCAGAGGAAGTAGGACGTGTTGGCCGGGACCAGCGGGTTGAGCCTGATGCCCCGGAACAGCGCCGGCAGCGAGATCAGCAGGATCGACTGGTTGATCGTCACCATCAGGATGCCGAGTGTCGTGTTCGACAGGGCGATCCACTTGTAGTGGATGCCCCGCCGGTCCTCCGCCGGAACCGCAACCGTCTCTTCCGCCACCGCCATCAAGCACTCCCACAGGTACCGCGCCGCCTGCCAGCTCGCCGGACAGGAGTCTAAGCCAACCTTGACGTCAAGGTCAGGGTCGGTGCCGCGGTTTCAGGGCGAGGGCTCGAGCGAGGATGACCGTTCAGCAGGAGGAGGGCGGGGCGTCGGGCATCCCGGCCCGCGCGCGCGCTGCGACAGCAGGTCCACGCCCTGCTCGCTCTTGATGCCGCTGACCAGCGGGGAGTGTGCCAGCCAGAACGCGCCGACGAACATCAGCAGCAGCGACACCGCCTCCAGCGGCCCCCACGGCCCGCTGGTGCGCAGGTCGTCGCCGAACAGCCCGACGCCGATCAGGATGCTGGCCAGCGGGTCGACCAGGACGATGGTCGACTGCGAGGCGACGATCGGGCCGGCGTGGAACGCGTTCTGGGCCAGGAACACCGCCAGCGCCGCCGAAGGCGGCCAGCGCGTAGGTCTGCCAGTGCCGGTACAGCGAGGCGATGTCGGTGGCGGCGAAGCCCGGTGACCGCCTTGGTGCAGGCCGAGGTGAACGCGAAGCTGATGGCGGCCGCCGGTGCCGAACATGGCCGCCCGCCACCAGGCCGGGCCGCGCGCGCGGCCGCCAGTGGTGACCACGATGCCGGCCGCGCAGGCGGTGCCGGTGACGACCCAGGCCCAGGCCGGCGGCACGCCCGTGCCGTACTCGCGGGTCGGCGAAGTACAGGAACCCGGCCAGCCCGCCGGTGACGGCCAGGCAGCCGAGCAGTTCCTGGCGGGTGACGCGGAAGCCGAACCACGCGGTCAGCACGATGACCAGGAACACCAGCTCGGTGGTCAGCATCGGCTGGACCTCGGACAGGCGGCCCAGGTGCAGGGCGGTGGCCTGGAGGATGAACGAGACGATCATGAGAGCGAAGCCCAGCAGCCAGACGCGCCGCCGCAGCGCGTAGGTCAGCAGCCCGAGGCGCAACGTACTGCCCTCGGGCGCGTTCTGCACTCCCAGCCGCTGGAAGACGCTCGTCAGAGCGTTGGCGAGTGCCGCCCCCAGCGCCAGCACGAAGATCATGACACCCGCCTTGCCAGATTTGCCCCTATCATGCGCAGCTTAGTTGAACTCTACACTTGCTAAGATTTTACGCAGCTGCTTTTCAGGCCGGGAACTAGCTGACCGGAACTAGCTGAGCAGCAGCACGGCGTAGGCGGCCAGCCAGTGCTCGACCATGTAGTCGTCGCCGACCACGTGCGGCAGCGCCGCGTCGGCGTGGCGCCGGGCGGCGGCCAGGGCGGGCTCGATCCGCGGGTCTCCGGCGGGCAGGCTCTCGGCCAGCCGGCGCCAGCACCAGGCCCGGCTGGCGTTCAGCCCGTGCAGGTGGGCGAGCTGGCCGTCGCTGGAGTCGGTCACCACGGCCGGGGTGAACAGCGCGGCGGGCGAGGACTGCTCGATGCCGGGCAGGAACATGCCCAGCCAGTCGGCGAACTGGTCGGTGGGCAGGATCAGCGCCATCAGCTCGGCCTCGGTCAGCGCCGGGGACAGGAAGTCCTGCCCGGACGGCTCCCAGGCGGCCGGGTACATCAGGTCGCCGCCGAACCACTCGTGCACCTTGGCGGTGATGGCGTTCAGCAGCGCCGGGCTGGCCGTCCCGCGCCCGGGCGGCGGCGTAGGCGTAAGCCCGGGACAGGCCGAACGCGCTGTTCTCGTGCACCCCGTAGCGAACCGGATAGGTCGCCTTGGGCAGCCACTCCAGGTACAGCTCGGTCAGCTTGCCGGCCAGCGGCTCCAGGGCGGCGGCCCACTTGCGGCCCTGCGGGTCATCCCAGCCCGCCGTCTCGTGGGCCAGGGTGAGCGCCCAGCCCCAGCCGTACGGGCGCTCGGCCCGGCCCGCCGGGCTGGTGACGAACTCCTCCTCGGCGGCCAGCGCGACCCGCTCGAAGTGCGGGCTGAGCGCGGCCCGGACCTGGTCGCCGGGCACCGCGCCGGGCGCCACCCGCAGCAGCCGGACCAGCAGCCAGTGCATCTCCACCGCCGAGTGCCAGTCGTAGCAGCCGTAGAACGCCGGGGTCCGGGCCCGCGGCCGGTACGGGAAGTCGCCGGGGGCCTTCATCCGGTGGTAGACCCCGGACGGGAACTCCCGCTTGATGTTGGTCATCGCCACCCGCGCGTACCCCGCCGCCTCAGACTGCAGCAGCCGGGTCCAGTCCTCCGTTAGCCCCACGGCCTCAGGCTAACCGCCGGCTGAGCCGAGCGGCGGAGCCGCGCCCAGTCCAGCGGGGGCCGCACCGGCGGCACCCCCGGCCGCCGGGCCGGGACCCGCACCCGCAGGCACAGCGGCTGGATCACGCACCGGACCGGGACCGGCAGCATGACCGCCTCGCCGTCGATCCCGACCGGGATCTCGGGCTGGTCGGCGTCCACGATCACCTCGCGGCCGGTCAGCGCGGCCATCCGGCCGGACCGGGCGCCCGCCAGCAGGCTGGCCGCCTGGGCCGCGGTCCGCACGTGCACGCTGACCACCCCGAGCAGGCCGGAGTCCAGCCGCGCCCGCCGGCCGAGCCCGGCGATGTCACCGGTCTCGTACGGGTTGTTGCTGATCAGCACGGCCTGCGGGCCGCCGGGCAGCAGGCGGCCGTCCACCCGCACCGCCAGGCGGGCGCCCTGGTGCCCGCTCAGCAGGCCGGGGAGCATGTCCAGCGCGGTGCCGGCCTTGTCCTCGCGGTACGCGGGGCTCTGCACGACCTGGGCGTAGGCGCCGAACGATGCGTTGTTCACGAACGTGCGGCCCGCTATCTGGCCGAGGTCGATGCGGATCTCGACCGCGTCAGCGGACAGGGCGTCCAGGCCCGCCGCCGGGTCATCCCGGTCCAGGCCGAGATCCAGCGCGAAGTGGTTGCGGGTGCCCGCCGCGATCACCACCATCGGCACGCCGCGGGCCGCCGCGACGCCCGCCACCAGGGCCTGGGTGCCGTCGCCGCCGGCCACGCCGAGCAGCCCGGCGCCCCGGTCCACGGCCCGCCGGGC
Source organism: uncultured Actinomycetota bacterium (assembly GCA_963731085.1). Classification (GTDB taxonomy): domain Bacteria; phylum Actinomycetota; class Actinomycetes; order Streptosporangiales; family Streptosporangiaceae; genus DASUBV01. The sequence continues at coordinate 70,546 of CAVSUF010000005.1, read as the reverse complement.
CAGGGCCGCCACGTCAACGTGACCCGGCCCCTCCAGCAGCGCTACCTCGGCGCCCCGGTCGCCCGCCCCGGCGGCCAGCCCGAACCGGGCCACCTTGCCGCCGCCGGACCGGGGATTCATGATCAGGTACGGGTGCCGGGCCGGGACGGCCGGGGCCTGCGGCGGGTCCGGCTCCCGGCTGGCCTGCCAGCCGGCCCGCAGCGCGGCCCGCCCGCTGACCGCCGCGCCCGCCGTCAGCCCGAGGCTGAGCAGCACCTCCCACAGCAGCCCGGCCAGCACGTACACCGCGATCACGCCGCCCGGCGCGGCCACCAGCAGGATCACCGCCAGCCACCGGCCCAGGCCCCGGTGCGCCACCACCCACCACGCCGCCGCGCAGCTCACCGCCACGCAGGCCGCGCCGATCAGCAGCGCGCTGATGCTCCGCAGCGCGCCCGCCGCCAGCAGCACCGCCGCCGCGGCGGCCACCGCGACCAGCGCCAGCCGGGCCAGCCACCGCTCCGCCGGGCCAGGTCGCTCGGACCGCATCCCCACCCCGGCTCACCCCCAGCATCACGCTTTCCCGGCCGCGCCGCCCCCGGCATCACCCGCCGCGGGTGAGCGCCGCGTTAATGTGGACGGCGGCGAAGGAGGTCGGATGGCGACTGGCGGGAACGTGGCGATCACCGGCGGCCGGGTGGTGCCGATCACCGGCGAGCCGGTGGAGGGCGGCACCGTCCTCATCGCGGACGGCCGGATCACCGCCGTCGGCGCCGGGCTGGCCGTGCCGGCCGGGGCCACGGTCATCGACGCGACCGGCTCGTGGGTGCTGCCCGGCTTCATCGAGGCCCACGGCCACGTCGGCGTGTCCGAGGAGGCGCAGGGCTGGGCCGGCGAGGACACCAACGAGGCGACCGAGCCGGTGACCGCCCAGGTCCGGGCCATCGACGCGATCAACCCCGCCGACCTGGGCTTCCGCGACGCGATCACCGGCGGGGTGCTGGCCGTCAACGTCAACCCCGGCTCCGGCAACCCGATCGGCGGCCAGACCGCGGCGCTGAAGTGCTGGGGCCGGACCGTGGACGAGATGGTGCTGCGCGCCCCGTCGGGCATGAAGTCGGCGCTGGGGGAGAACCCCAAGCGGGTCTACGGAAACCGCGAGAAGATGCCGAGCACCCGGCTCGGCACCGCCGCGGTGATCCGCTCGGCGCTGGTCGACGCGGCCAACTACCTGGCCAGGATGCAGGCCCAGGAGCGCAAGCCGGAGGCCGACCGCACCCCGGTGGACCGCGACCTCAAGCTGGAGGCCCTGGGCCGGGTGCTGCGCCGGGAGATCCCGTGGCGCCAGCACTGCCACCGGGCCGACGACATCGCCACCGCCATCCGGATCGCCGACGAGTTCGGCTACGACCTGGTCATCGATCACGGCACCGAGGCGCACCTGCTGGCCGACCTGATCGCCGCCCGGGGCACCCCGGTCATCATCGGGCCGCTGTTCACCAGCCGGTCCAAGGTCGAGCTGCGGAACCGGTCGCTGGCCAATCCCGGCCGGCTGGCCGAGGCGGGCGTGACCATCGCGATCACCACCGACCACCCGGTCGTGCCCATCCACTTCCTGGTCCACCAGGCCACGCTGGCGGTCAAGGAGGGCCTGGACCCGGCGACCGCGCTGGCCGCGCTGACCATCAACCCGGCCCGGATCGCGGGCATCGACGAGCGGCTGGGCTCGATCGAGCCGGGCAAGGACGCCGACCTGGTGATCTGGTCCGGTGACCCGCTGGACGTGCGCAGCCGGGTCCGCCGGGTGCTCATCGAGGGCACCGAGATCTACGCCTGGGACAACGGCGAGGGGACATTCGCCGAATTCTGATCGGCTGTCGATGCTGGCCGGCTGAGCTGCGCCGTTCCTCCCCTGAATGTGTCGTACATGTTTCGTGAGCACCTGTCCTGAACTGGACATCTGACGGAAAGCGTCGCTCTGGCCACATTGGGTGGCGGCCAAGTTGACTCACGGGTAGCCGGTATTTACCGTCCGATTAAGGGACGATCCCGACTATTCAGGAGGAGTTTCATTTGCCCACCACTGTGGCCCGAGCGCGCGCCGTCATCATCGGCGGCACGGCGCTCGCCCTAGGAGCCGCGGGCCTGGCGTTTGCCAGCACCGCCAGCGCCGCACCGACGATGGCCGCTGCCCCCGCCACCGCCCACGTCAGCCCCGCCGTGAGCTGGAAGCGGGCCTGCCCGACGATCAAGACCACCGGCATGGCGGCCTGCATGGCGCTCATCAACACCCACGTCGCGCAGCGGGCCAGCATGGCGATCCGCCCGGACGCCACCGCGCCCGACCAATGACGGCTTCGGCCCGTCCAGCCTGCAGTCGGCCTACGACCTGCCGTCCTCCACCGCCGGGAGCGGCCAGACGGTGGCCGTGGTGGACGCCTTCAACGACCCCAACATCACGTCCGACCTGGCCACCTACCGGTCTGACTTCGGCCTCCCGGCGTGCGGGTCGGGCTGCTTCTCGGTGGTCAACCAGAACGGCAAGACCACCAACCTGCCCAAGAGCGCCGGCACCACCGGCTGGGCCACCGAGGAATCGCTCGACGTGGAGATGGTCTCCGCCATCTGCCCGCTCTGCCACATCATCCTGGTCGAGGTCAAGAGCGCCAGCCTGCAGAACCTGGGCACCGGCGTGAACGCGGCCGTCAGCCTGGGCGCCGACTTCGTGTCCAACAGCTACGGCGGGTCGGAGTCCTCGTCCGACTCGACCTTCGACAGCGAGTTCTACGAGCACTCGGGCGTCGCGGTGACCGCGTCGGCGGGCGACAGCGGCTTCACCGTGTCCTACCCGGCCGCGTCCCAGTTCGTCACGTCGGTCGGCGGGACGTCGCTGAAGACGGCCAGCAACGCGCGCGGCTGGACCGAGAGCGTGTGGAGCACGTCCAGCACCGAGGGCACCGGGTCCGGCTGCTCCGCGGATGACCCCAAGCCGTCCTGGCAGACCGACACCGGCTGCAAGAACCGGACCGACAACGACGTCGCCGCCGTGGCCGACCCGAACACCGGGGTCGCCGTGTTCGACACCTTCGACCAGAACGGGTTCCTGGAGGTCGGCGGGACCAGCGCGTCGTCGCCGATCATCGCGTCGGTGTTCGCGCTGGCCGGCATGCCGGCCGCGGGCACGTTCCCGTCGTCCTACATCTACCAGCACACCAGCGACCTGTTCGACGTGACCACCGGGTCCACGGCGACGTGCTCGCCGGCCTACCTGTGCACCGCCGAGACCGGCTTCGACGGCCCGACCGGCTGGGGCACCCCGGACGGCACCGCCGACTTCGTCAACTAAGGATTACCGGGCGGCGGGGCGCGCCATAGAACGGCGCGCCCCGCCCCCTTCAAGGAATCAGAACCGGATGCCGGGCGTGCCCGGCGTGAACGACACTCCCCTGAGCACCGCGCCGAATCCCGCCGCCCGCACGGTGACGAACCTCTCCCCGGCCGACGGGGTCGAGGCGGCCAGCCGGTCAGTGATGGCCACCAGCTTGTTCGGGTCAGCGCCCTGGTCGCCGCCCCCGCTGACCGTGGAGGTGACGGCCCAGATCGTGACCGTGCCGTTCGGGCTGACCCGCCCGGTGAGGTTGCGCAGCCCGTCGGTGGCCGGCGACCACGGCAGCCCGGTGGCCGCGTTGTCCCCGGTCGGGTAGCCGGCGCACGGTGTACGGCAGGCCCAGGCGGAGCCCGCCGGCCAGCGTGTAGGCCAGATGCCACGACCCTCCGCTGAGCACCCACTTCTGCAGGCCCGCCGTGGTCTGCGCGGCCGCGTTCGTGAACGTGCCCGACGTGGTCGAGAACGTGTTGTCCCCGCTGCCCTCATCCGTCACGTACAGCGTGGTGGGGTTGGCGAAGAACAGCCCGAACGGGAACGCCGTCGACGTCTTGGCCAGCGTCGTCGGGAAGCCCTGCAGGACGCACATGTTGTACGGGAACACGCCCAGCGTCTGCAGCTGGGCCGGGTTGAAGTCGATCGCCGAGGTCGGCAGCGCCGCGCCCGGCTGGGGCAGGCCGGTGCCGCTGGGGCACGCCTTCCCGGTGGTGTCGATGAAGTACACCGTGTTGACGCCGTTGCTGCCGCTGCCCTTGGTGTAGTAGACGACGTTGTTGAAGATCGTCAGGCCGCGGAAGTTGGTGTCCTTCCCGACCTTGTCCGCCTTGTCGCCCAGCTGGGTGACGCTGAAGCTGCCGACCGGCTGCGGTGCCCCCGGCGACTGCGCCGACTCGGGCTTGCCGCTCGGCGTCAGGATCTGGGCGCCCGCGCCCTGGATGATCCCGTCCGGCTGCGGGTTGCTGCCGTTGCCCGCGTTGCCCGACATGTAGACCACGCCGGCCTGGTCGTTGACGATGGCCGCCCGGCCGTTGTCCCCGCTGTAGGCGTTCGTCTCGGTGAACCGGAACTGGCCGAACTGGTTGACCTCGCCGACCACCCGGAAGTCCGCGCCCGGCACCGGGTTGGTCGGGTCGATGACGCCGGGCGTGTTGGCGTTCGACACGTCGATCGTGCCCGGCGCGGCGGCGTAGCCCATGAACGACACCTCCCGCCCGCCCGTGGACAGGTTCAGCGCCAGTTCCGACTTGGACGAGAAGCTGGTCACCAGCCCGCCGGCGGTCGGCACCGCGGTCGTGCCCAGCAGCCGCCCGGACGGCGTGACCTGGTCCAGGAACGCCCGCGACGTCACGCCGAAGGACGGGTCGACCAGCACGTTGTTGAACACCTGCGGGTAGGCCGCGTTGGTGCTGGCCACCGCGCAGCCGGTCGTGCAGCCGGGCGGCAGCACGGTCTGGCCGGGCACGATGGCGTTCGGGTTGTCCGCGTATACCGACCGGCTCACCAGCAGGTTGCCCGGCAGGAGGAAGTCGGCCGGCCGGACGTGCGCCGCCGCGCTGACGGTGCTTGCCCCGGTCGCGCCGATGGCGCTAGCGGCCAGGCCGGCCAGCGCCAGGATGCGCCAGCGGGCTGAGGTCAACGGCATGGAACCCCCTCATCAACACGGCCGGCGCCGTGCCGGCCCGGGCCACCGTCCACGCCGGAAACGACCATTGATGAATAACGCGGTGAACAGCGCGTAACGGGCACGGGAAATGGCGGCGACTTGACGCGGCGGCTCCCGGCCCGGCTCAGGGCTCTAGCCCGTGTGCGGGGAACACCGCCGTCCGGGTCGCCATGATCGCGTGGTCGACCGCGTCATCCGGGTCGTCGCCGTCCTCGAACGGCACCCAGGCCGGCTCGTCGGCCGCGCCGGGGTCCCGCTCGGTCATCAGCTCCGGCGCGGTCTCCCCGGTCCGCCGGGCCACGTACTCCCGCCACGACCCGGGCGTCGCCGTCCCCGGCTCCACCGGCGTGCCCGTGGCCTCGGCCAGCAGGTGCGTCCAGGTCCGGGGCACCACCTGGACCAGCTCGTAGCCGCCCCCGCCGGTGAGCAGCCAGCGCCCGCCGGCCGTCTCGTGGGCCAGCGCGTGGATCGCCGCGTGCGCCGCCCGCTGCCCGTCCACCGACAGCTCGCAGGTGGGCCAGCGGGTCGAGCCGGTGGGTGTCGCAGCCGTGCTGGCTGACCAGGATCTGCGGGCTGAAGGCGCGCAGCAGCGGCGGGACCACCGCGTGGAACGCGCGCAGCCACCCCGCGTCCCCCGTGCCGCCGGGCAGGGCCACGTTCACCGCCGACCCGGCCGCGCCCGGCCCGCCCGTCTCCCTGGCCCGGCCGGTGCCGGGGAACAGCAGCGCGGGCGTCTCATGCAGGCTGATCGTGAGCACCCGGGGGTCGTCCCAGAACGCCGCCTGCACGCCGTCGCCGTGGTGCACGTCGATGTCCACGTAGGCGATCCGCTCGGCGCCCTGGCCGAGCAGCCAGGAGATGGCGATGGCCGGGTCGTTGTACACGCAGAAGCCGCTGGCGCTGGCCCGCATGGCGTGGTGCAGCCCGCCCGCGATGCTGGCCGCGTGGTCGGCCGCGCCGTCCCACACCCCCCGCGCCGCCGCCAGCGTGGCGCCGGCCACCAGCGCCGACGCCTCGTGCATGCCGGGGAACACCGGATTGTCGCTGGTGCCCAGCCCGAACCCGGACTGCCGCTGGCCGGCCCCGGCGGCCCGCACCGCGTCGAGGTAGGCCGCGTCGTGCACGAGCTCCAGCTCGGCGTCGGTGGCCGGCGCGGCTCGCTGCACCGTCACTCCCGGCCGGGTCAGCACCCCGAGGGCGCGGGCCAGTTCCATGGTCAGCTCGACCCGGACCGGCGCGAGCGGGTGGCCCGGGCCCGAAGTCGTAGCCGGCCAGTCGCTCATCCCAGGCCAGGTGCAGGCTGCACGGCATACCGTCATCCTCGCAGGCGTTCAGTTATGTTCAGGTGTCGATCTTCCCACGCAAGGAGCAGGCGATGGCGGAACGCGACCTGGGCCGGTACGGAGTCTGGCGGGGCGGCACGCAGCTCAGTCCCGAGCTGGCCCGCGGCCTGGAGGAGCTGGGTTACGGGACGCTGTGGGTGGGCGGGTCGCCGGACGCCTCGCTGGCCGGGGTCCAGGCCATGCTGGAGGCGACCTCGATGCTGACGCTGGCCACCGGCATCGTCAACATCTGGTCCAGCCCGGCACCGGCGGTGGCCGCGTCCTACCGCCGGATCGACGCCCGCCACCCCGGCCGCTTCCTGCTCGGCGTCGGGGCCGGCCACCGCGAGGCCACCCGCGAGTACACCAAGCCGTACGAGGCCCTGGTCAGCTATGTCGACGCGCTGCTGGACGAGGGCGTGCCGCGGGACAGCCTGGTGCTGGCCGCGCTCGGCCCCAAGGTGCTGCGGCTGGCCGCCGAGCGGACCGGCGGCGCCCATCCCTACCTGGTCACCCCGGAGCACACCCGCCGGGCGCGGGAGATCATGGGCGCGGCCCGCTGCTGGCCCCCGAGCAGAAGGTCGTGATCGACGCCGACCCGGTGCGCGCCCGGGCCATCGGCCGCCCCCGGGTCCAGCGTCCCTACCTGGGCCTGGTCAACTACACCAGCAACCTGCGCCGCCTCGGCTGGAGTGATGACGAGCTGCGCGACGGCGGCAGCGACGCGCTCATCGACGCGCTGGTCGCGCACGGCACCGCGGCGCAGGTAGCGGCCCGCCTGGCACGAGCACCTGGACGCGGGCGCCGATCACGTCTGCCTGCAGCTGCTCACCGAGTCCGAGGACGACCTGATGGCCGGCTGATCGCGAGCTGGCCGGGGCGCTGGGGCTGTAACCTGTTCTGCGCGCGCGGATCCGCTACTCCAGGGGGTTGTCGATGGCTCGGCTCGGCTCCGTGGTCATCTTCGTGCAGGAACTGGACCGGTCGGTGGATTTCTACGTCGGCGTCCTGGGCCTGTCGGTCACCGACCGCAGCACCACCGCGGCGCTGCTGTCCGGGCCGTCCGCGCAGCTCGTGCTCCGGGCCATGGGCGGGAACGCGCCGCACCCGCTCGGCGCCGTCGGCGTGCAGTACGTGGTCTGGACCGCCGACAGCCCGGCCGACCTGGAGAAGTGCGAGCAGGCGCTGAAGGACCGGGCGGCCCACCGAGACACCCGCTCGGACGATGGCCACACCGTGGTCGAGGGCCGCGACCCCGACGATGGCACCGTCGTGATCGGCTATCCCGGCCCGGACGAGCCGCCGCTGCGCAGCCTGCCGGCCCGGGTCTACGGCTGGTAGGAGCAAGCCGCCGGGGCAGTAAGGGCGGGAAATCCGCCGTCTCCCGGGTACGGTTGGCCCATGCACGCGGGCGTGGCGCAGTGATGAACCCGCGTCCTGGCGTGCCTGTCCTCCTGGTCGGCATCGACGGCTCGGACACCTCGCTGCGGGCCGGGGCCTACGCGGGCGGGATGGCCATGCGGCTCAACGCCCGCCTCGTCTGCCTGTACGTCCGCAGCTACACGATCGCGGCCGGCGCGGGCGCCGGGGCCGTCCCGTCCATGCAGCAGGCCCAGGACGAGATCGCCCAGGAGCTGCGGGAGATGGTGGAGACCCAGAGCACCCGGCTCGGCCTCCATACCGAGTTCGTCGAGCGGGTCGGCAACCCGTTCGGCGAGATCGTCAAGCTGGCCAACGAGCTGCCCGCCGACGCGGTCATCGTCGGTGCCTCGACCAAGGCCGGGCACCGCTTCGTCGGCTCCCTGGCCGTGCACCTGGTCCGGGCCAGCCGCTGGCCGATCACCGTGGTGCCGTGAAGCCGGTCGTCCCGCAACTAGCGGCGCCCGGCCGCCCACCGCCGCAGCAGGTCGATCCGGTCCCGGAGCTGCGCGCCGGTGGCCTGGGGCACCGGCGGGCCGCCGCAGGACTTGCGCAGGTCCGCGTGAATGACCCCGTGCGGCTGGCCGGTCCGGTGGTGCCAGGCCGTGACCAGCCCGTTCAGCTCCCGGCGCAGCGCGGCCAGGTTCTCCCGGCACCGGCCCTGCCGGCCCGGCGCGCACCGGGCCGGTGCGCTCCGGGCTGGCCGCGGGGGCCGGGACCGGGCTGGTCTTCCGCTGCGCAGCAGCAGCGTGACCTGCTCGGGCTCCAGCAGGCCGGGCAGGCCCGAGGAAGTCATCCTCCTCGGCCGACGTGCCGAACTCGCCGCCGTCGTACAGCGCCCGGTCGAAGTGCGCCGACGCCTCCAGCGGCCTTGAACGGCGCGTCGTCCAGCAGGTCCGGCGTATCGCGGCGGCGCTGCGCCTCGGCTAGCTCGCGTTCCTCCTCCGGCTCGCGCGCCCGGCCGGGCCAGCACGTGATCGCGCTCCGCCTCCAGTTCCGCGGCGTAGCCCAGCAGCGTCGGGACCGACGGCAGGAACACCGAGGCCGTCTCGCCCCGGTGCCGCACCCGGACGAAGCGGCCCACCGCCTGGGCGAAGAACAGCGCCGTGCTCACGCTGGTGGCGTACACCCCGACGGCCAGCCGCGGGATGTCCACGCCCTCGGACACCATCCGGACCGCCACCATCCACCGGTCGTCCGAGTCCGCGAACGCGCCGATCTTCCGGCTGGCCGCCGGGTCGTCGGACAGCACCACCACCGGCCGGGTCCCGGTGATCTTGCGCAGCAGGGCGGCGTAGGCCCGGGCGTCGGCGTGGTCACCGGCGATGACCAGCCCGCCCGCGTCCGGCATGCCCCGGCGCACCTCGGTCAGCCGCCGGTCGGCCGCCTCCAGCACCCGGGCCACCCACTCGCCGTCCGGGTCCAGCGCGGTCCGCCACGCGTACGCCAGCTGGTCCGGCGTCATCGGCGCGCCCAGCGTCCCGGTGATCTCGTCGCCCGCCCGGCTCCGCCAGCGCATCTCGCCGGAGTAGGCCAGGAAGATCACCGGGCGGACCACGCCGTCCTCCAGCGCCGGGCCGTACCCGTAGACGTAGTCGGACCGGCTGCGCCGTGCCGCCGTCCGCCTCCTCGGCGTAGGTGACGAACGGGATCGGGTTGGCGTCGCTGCGGAACGGCGTCCCGGTCAGCCCCAGCCGCCGCCGGGCCGGCTCGAACGCCTCCCGGGCCGCCTCGCCCCACGACAGCGCGTCGCCCGCGTGGTGGATCTCGTCGAAGATCACCAGCGTGCGGCGGCTCTCCGTGCGCTGCCGGTGCAGCGCCGGGTGCGCCGCCACCTGCGCGTAGGTCACCACCACGCCCGTGTAGTCGGCCGAGGCCCGGCCCTGGCTGTTGCGGTAGCCCGAGTCCAGCGCGATGCCCATCCGGTGCGCCGCCTGCGACCACTGGTGCTTCAGGTGCTCGGTCGGCGTGACCACCGTGATCGCCATGATCTCGCGCCGGGCCAGCAGTTCCGCCGCGATCGTCAGCGCGAACGCCGTCTTGCCCGCACCCGGCGTCGCGACCAGCAGGAAGTCCCGGCGCGGCAGTCGAAAGTACTCGCGATAGGCGGCCTGCTGCCAGGCCCGCAGCGGGCCGAGCAGGTCCAGGCCGGCGGGATGGGCGGTGCTCGCGGGGGCGGGGGTGCTCACAGGGCCGAAACGCTACCAGGGCCCGGCCCGCGAATCGTGCCAGGCGCCCCGGCGGGTCGCGACGCGCATCCGGTATCTGACCCAGAAGTCAGTGAATTCGGCATTATGGTGATCTGGCAACTGGCGGCCAGTGGAGGCCAATGATGGTGCCGCATCCCGAGCCTGGGGAAGCTGCGACGGTGGGATCCCGAGCGGATCGGGCCGTTCGCGCTGCTCGGGCGCCTCGGCGCGGGCGCGATGGGCCAGGTCTACCTGGGCCGCTCGCAGGCCGGGCGGCTGGTCGCGGTCAAGACCATCAAGATCGAGCTGGCCGAGGAGCCGGGTTTCCGGGACCATTTCGCGCACGAGGTGGCCGCCGCCCGCCGGGTCTCCGGCATGTTCACCGCCGCCGTGGTGGCCGCCGACGCCGACGCCGACGTGCCCTGGCTGGCCACCACCTACGTGCCCGGCCCCGTCGCTGAGCCGGCTGGTCAAGCTCGGTCGGGCCGCAGCCGGTACCGGCCATCTGGTGGCTGGCCGCGGGCTGCGCCGAGGCGCTGGAGTCGATTCACGACGCCGGGCTGGTGCACCGCGACCTCAAGCCGTCCAACGTGCTGGTCGCCCCGTCCGGCCCCCTGGTCATCGACTTCGGCGTGGCCCGGGCCGCCGAGCGGATCCAGCTCACCGTCACCCGCGGCGCCGTCGGCACGCCCGCCTACATGGCCCCCGAGCAGGCCCGCGACACCCGCCAGGCGTCCGCGGCCAGCGACGTGTTCGCGCTCGGCGCGACCCTGCTGTACGCCGCCACCGGGCACGCCCCCTACCAGGGCGAGACGGTCATGGACGTGCTGGTCCGGCTGGCCACCGAGCCCCCCGACCTGTCCGGCCTGCCCCCCGAGCTGACCGACCTGATCACCGCCTGCCTGGAGCGCCGCCCGCGCCGACCGGCCCACCTCCGCCGCCCTGCTGGCCCAGCTCGGCCCGATGGTCAGCGACGGCCTGCACCTCGGCCCGCCCGCCGACGCCGCGCACCCCTACCTGGCCGACCCGGCCATGGCCCTGATCGCCGAGTTCCACACCGGGCCCGGCAACGGCATCCGCGCCGCCGCCACCGACCTGGCCGGTGCGCCCGACTCCGATCTGGCCGATACGAGTGAGGCCGGCGTCACCGGAGGCGGCGCCACCAACCACAGTGACTCCGGCGGTGCCCGCACCGACGGCAGCCAGACCAGCGTGGACGGGACCTACGCGTCCCGGCTCGGCGCCGACCCGGACGCGAGCGCCGGCTCGCGGACCGGCCCCGGATCCCGCCCGCGGTCAGCCCGCCGCCACCGCGCCGCCGCGCCCGCGCACGAGGGCTGGGCGGCCAGCACCGCCGGTTCCCCTCGCGACCCCGGCTCCCCTCGCGCCGGGCACAGGCCGCCGGTCCTGGCGCCCTCGCGGCATCCTCGGCGGCCGCGCTCAGCCTGCCCGTGCGCGTCGGCCTGGTCGTCGGCCTGATCGCGATCGGCGTTGTCACCGGTGCGCTCACCAGCGGCTTCGGCCGCAGCGGGCCGACCAGCGCCCCGAACGGCGCCTCCGCGTCCGCCCTGAGCTCTCGCGGGCACGTGCCGCCCCGCGCGTTCCCCGCCATCCTGACCGGCAAGCCGGCCATCGTCCTGCTTCAGCCGTTCGGCGACCCCGCCACCGTGTTCCTCGTCCACGGCGAGCACTGGCGGCCGCGAACCAAGGTCACCATCGAGATCACCGGTGTCGGCGTGTCCCCGATCATGCCGGTCGTCGACATGTCCGGCAGCTTCAACTACGCCATCGGCCAGGATCATGACTTCTTCACCGGGCTGATCCCGCCCGGCCAGTACCACGTCATCGTGATCGGGACCCCCATCACCGGCAGCGGCACCGCCCGGGCCGCCGGCAGCTTCCAGATCCTCCCGCCCCCGCCGCCCGGCAGCCTCCCGCCGCCCCCGCCGAACGGGCTCCCGCCGTCGTTCGCCCCCTGACCCTACTGGGCCGTCCACCACAGGTCCTCCTGCCGGGAGCACCACGCCGGGTCGTTCAGCCGTCCCAGGTCGGCCGTGGTGATGATGCCGTGCTCGATCAGCACCCGGACCACCACCTCGTCCGACAGCCGCACGTCCGCGCGCAGCAGCCCCCGGTCGACGATCTTGCGGCGGAGTACCTTGATGTGCTCCGCCACCCGGGCCGACAGCCGGTCCCGGTAGGCCGGGTCGGTGTCGAACCGCTCCAGCTCGTGGTAGGCACCGGTCACCTCCAGCGCCGCCCGGGCGATCTCCGGCGTCCGCGGCAGCGCGTCCGTCGCCGCCGCGTCCAGCAGCCACGGCCGGCACCACATCAGCGCGACCAGGAACAGCTTGGTCATCGGGTCCAGGTACAGCGGCAGCACCGTGGCCTCGGTGTCCGCCCGGACCCGGCCGCCCTCGGTGCCCAGGCTCCACGACCGCCCGGTCACCATCACCGACAGCGCCATCCCGTCGTCCAGCATGGCCCGCGACCCGACCAGCGCCGTGCCCGCGCGCAGGAACCAGCCCCCGGCCGGCTCCCCGCCGTCCTCCATCCGCGGCAGCCTGATCCGGTACCCCTCGCCCTCGGTGTACAGGGCGTGGGTCCGGCTGATGTTGGCGATCCACACGCCGTCGGCCACCGCGCTGATCACGCCGGCCCGTCGCGACAGCCCCCGGCCGACCGCGACGGTCAGGTCGGCGTCCTGGCCGCGGCCGAAAATCAGCCGCGCACCCTCCGGTATCCCGACTACCAGCCCGCTCGGCGTACTGACCCGCGCGGCTACGGTGCCGGAAGGCTGGGGCGCCATTGCCCTCCTGACTGCGAGAGATCTGCCCGCCTCAGGGGGCCACGGATTCGCTTCCCGAGATTCTAGGCTCGCCCGCTTCACCGGCCTTACCCCGGAATCCGGGGATGGGCAGTCCCGCCCATTCCAGGATTAGATAACACAAGTCTGGGGCGAGGCGCCAGACACGGCCCGCCGGGGTTCTGCCGCACGCGTCGCGGCAGTAGGGTCCGGGCTTGACGGCTGGCACGGGCAGGGCAGGTGCGCGGGACTCGTCCCGGACACCCGTCCTGGGGGGTACCCGGCGGGCCCGAGTCCAGCATCTCGCCCCAGACTCGTTCACGTCCCGGCGTCTTCATGTCCCGGCGTCAGGCCGCGGCGGTCCCCGGCGGCCCGTGACTATGCAGGACCTTCCGCCCGCCCGGGCTCATCGCGGTAGTGGTGCCATCCGCGTTCAGCGTCAGCATCCACCCCCGCCGGTGAATCAGGTACAAATGGTGGAACGAGCAAAGCAGAACGAGATTCGTCAGCGATGTCGGCCCGCCCTCGGACCGGGGAATCACGTGATGCACCTGGCACCGGGCTGGCCTCCGAGCGCAGCCCGGGAAGGCACAATGCCGGTCCCGCACGATCACCGCCCGCCTCAGGTGCGGCGGCACCGTAGCGGTCGCTGACGTGATGTCCAGCGGCAGGCTCACCCCGCTGCCGAGCGGCCCGGGCAGCCCGGCCCGGAGCACCGCGGCCAGCCCGCCCGGCCCGGACAGCATCGCCGTGGCATACCGGATCAGCGTGGCCACCAGCGGATCCCGGCCCCCCTCCGGTGCTGACCTCAGGGTCACCGGCTGATCAGGTGGCGACCCGCCCGTCATCGGTCGTTCAGGCGGCGGCCGGCCACTCCTGGCGGCATCGCCCGGCGGCCTGCCCCTCGTCCCCGCGTCTGTCGGCCCCGCATCCGGCGGCCCCGGATCCGGCGTCCCCGCGTCTGTCGTCCCCGCATCCGGCGGCCCCGGATCCGGCGGCCCGGTGCCAGCGGCCAGCCCGGCGGCCTCGAAGTAGGCGCTGACGGCAGCCGCGACCACCTCCGGATCAAGCTGCCCGGTGATGACCGTGGCGATCTTGGCATCGCAGCCATACGCCAGGGCCGCGGCCGCTGTCGCCAGCCAGCCAGCCTCGCCATCATCGGCGGCCCGCCCGGCCGAGAACGACCCTGCACTAAACGACCCCGCACCAGACGACCCCGCCGCGGACGACCCCGCCGAGCCGGCCGCCCCCTGCGCCCGGGCAGCCGCGTCGGCGCCGCCCGCGGAGCCGGGACCGCGCTCGCCCGGCATCCCCGCACCGGAGTCGTCCCTCGTCCCGCTCACGTCCGTCCTGCTCAGGTCCGTCCCGTGCGCGGCGGTTCCAGCTGCCGCTGGTGTCCGTGCCGCTCGCCCGGCCAGCCTCCGCGTGACCGGGCTGCCCCGGTGGCGGTGGCGGCGGGCCAGGCTGTCCTGGCGCCACGCCGCCGCCCAGGAGGCCGAGGATCTGGTCGAGGGTGGCGTGGACCAGCATGCTGGGCGGGCTGGCCGGCGATGTCGGGGAGGGTGCCGGTGGCCAGGAGCATCCGGGCGCCTTCCTCGAGGGCGTCGTGGTTGCGCTGGCCGGGCGTCCGGTCGTCCTCCGGGCCGGCCTTCTTGCCCAGCGCGTCCAGCCAGGCCAGCACCGCCGCCGAGCATTCGGGAGTCAGGTTGCCCTCGAGCCCCCCGGCGCCCTGGTAGTGCAGGTCCAGGCGCAGGCTGCGGTCGCGGAACGCGGCGTCGTCCGGCGGCGTCCCGTCGTCGGGGTCGGGCGGGGCGGTCCGCTCGTACATCTCGCGGGCCAGGCCGGAGAGGTCGGGCAGGTCCGCCCCGCCGGCGGCGGCGGTGAGCAGGATCTGGTCGGCGTCGTCGCGGACGTCGGGGGGCAGCTGGTCCGTCCAGTCGCAGACCTGGCGCGCCCACGACACGGAGATCTCGCCGGCGGCGAGCGTCGCGGCGACGCGGGGGTGGACCGCCAGGCGGCGCATCCAGGCGGTCGCGACCCCGGCCGCGCCGCGTGTCACCCTGGTCTGCCAGCGCAGCCACGCCTTCGCGGTGCCCTGCCCGTCGGCCTCGCAGGCCCCCTGCGCGTTGAACGCGGCCAGCACCCGCGCGTGCGCCGCCGCATGGGCGGACTCGGCTCGCCCTAACGCCCGCAGCACGTCGGCCAGCGTCTCACCCGGCCAGGACGCGACCTCAGCGGTCGCCAGGAACGCCAGCCCGGCCTCGATCGCGCCAATCGCCTCCGCCGGACTTGTCACCGGATCGCCCGCCGTCGGCCCAGCCGCCGCCCCGCCCGCAGCCGCCCCGCCCACGGTCAGCCCAGCCACGGTCAGCCCAGCCACGGTCAGCCCGGCCACGGTCAGCCCAGCCACCGCCGGACCTGGCGCGTCGCCAGTTCCCGGGCTCGGTAGATGCTGACCGGACAGGCCCACCGGATGCTCACCTCCATCGCTGCCCCGGCCGCAAGCCGGAGGCAGCGCAGAGCCAGGGCACGCGTCAGGCCGAAACCCGCGCGGGCATGGACGGATCTGCGAGAAGAGGCCGCCCACCGGAAAAGGGCTCTGCGAAACAAAGCCCCGTCATCTATCAGGCCATGAGCATCGACGGTGCCGGTCTCTCGAATCTACTCTCGATTATACCGCCATCCGCTACACCTGTCGAACTGAATAGCGAGGACTCAGATCCCCGCCGTCACCCCGTGCTGTAAGTGAACATCTTGTCCGCCTCGATGCGGGCCCCGGCCACGTCGTCGCGGTCCAGCCAGTCCTGGAACGCCTGGCCCTGCAAGGGCAGGTAGTGGTCCAGCATGGCCTGGCGCAGCTCACCGCGGGCCGGATCGCTGACGTGGAACAGCTCGGCGCGGCCGTGCACGGTCACCGCCAGTTCCTCGCCGGGCAGGTAGCAGGCAGTGACGGCGGGCCGGACGCCCAGGTGCCGGATGCGCACCGCGTCCCAGCCGGAACTGAACCAGAACGACCCGTGCAGGAAGTACCCGTCGACCGGCCCGCACAGCGGCCGCCCGTCGGCCGTCACTGTCGCCACTGTCAGCAGGCGCATGCCCCGCAGGATCTCGCACAGCCGGACCGCGCTGACCCGGCGCTCGGGGCCGATGATGGCGCTCATGTGCGGACCGGCGCCGACGGCGCTGCGGTCCAGCAGGTCCTGCAGGCCCTCGATCTCCTCCGGCGTCTCCAGCATGCGGCCGAGCCTAGGCCAGCCTGCCGACAGCGCCCGACAGCCGACCGCGACCGACAGCCGACCGCGACCGACAGCCGACCGCGACCCACAGCCAACCGCGACCTACGCGTGCGCCGGAACCCCCGGCCACTGCGGCACGGCAGCCAGGTGGCGCATGAGGCTGGCGAACTCCTCCGGGGACAGGCTCTGGTCGGAGTCGGACAGGGCCTTCTCCGGCTCGGGGTGAACCTCGATCAGGAGGCCGTGCGCGCCCGCCGCCCGGGCCGCCCAGGCCATCGGGGCGACATACGGGACGGCTGCCGGTGCCGTGGCTCGGGTCCACGATGATCGGGAGGTGGGAACGCTCCCGGACGACCACCACCGCCGATAGGTCGAGCGTGTTGCGGGTGGCGTTCTCGAACGTCCGGATGCCGCGCTCGCAGAGGATGACCTGCTGGTTGCCCTGGGCCACCACGTACTCGGCGGCGGCCAGCCATTCCTCGATGGTGCTGGACAGGCCCCGCTTGAGCAGCACCGGGCGGTCGACCTTGCCCAGCTCGCGGAGCAGGTCGAAGTTCTGCATGTTGCGGGCGCCGACCTGGAGGATGTCGGCGGCGGCGGCCATCCGCTGGACCTGGTTGACCGCCATCACCTCGGTGATCACCGGCAGGCCGGCGTCGCGGCCCGCGGCGGTGAGCAGGTCCAGGCCCTCCCAGCCCAGGCCCTGGAACGCGTACGGCGAGGTCCGGGGCTTGAACACCCCGCCGCGCAGGACGTGCGCGCCGTGCTCGGCCACGAACCGGGCGGTGGTCCCGATCTGCTCGGCGCTCTCCACCGAGCACGGGCCCGCCATGACCACGAAACCGTCGCCGCCGATGAGCAGGTCCCCGACGCCGATGACGGTGTCGGCGGACCGGGCCGCCCGGTCGACCAGCTTGTACTGGCGGGACCGGGGGGCCGGGCGCGGGTGCCGGCCACGCCGGCCACGGCCTCCAGCATCTCGGCCGGGCGGTCCTGCGCCGAGCCGGCCGCCACGTCCCCGGCCCGGGCCGGGGCGCGCAGGGCCTTGGCCGGGTAGCTGCCCAGGATCTTGACGAACAGCGCCGCGGACCGGAGCTCGTCCAGGGCGGCGGCGGTGCGCGGGTCGTCGGAGTTGCCCTCGATGTCAATGAAGAACAGGTACTCCCAGGGCCGGCGGGGCCGGGGCCGGGACTCCAGCTTGGTCATCGAGTGGCCGCTGCCCGACAGCACCTCCAGGCACCGCAGCAGCGCGCCTTCCTCGTGCCGGGTGACCAGGATCAGGCTGGTCTTGCAGGGGATGCGCAGGTCGACCGCGGCCGGGGTGCGGGACAGCACGACGAACCGGGTGAAGTTGTCGGCCCGGTCGCTGATGTTGTGCCGCAGCACCTCCAGCCCGTAGGCGTGGGCGGCGTCCAGCGAGCCGATCGCGGCCACCGTGGGGTCGCCCAGCTCGGCCACCGCGCGCATCGCCTCGGCGGTGTCGAAGTAGCTGGTCGGCTCGGCGTTCGGGACGGTCTGGAGGAACTGCGAGCACTGCTCCAGGCCCTGCTGGTGGGAGAGGATCTTGCTCAGCCCGGTCACCGGGATCTGCCCGGTGGCGGCCAGGCAGTGCTCGACCTTCCAGGTCTCCTCGCCGACGATGTACAGCTCGTGCTCGCGCAGCAGGGCGTAGACCTCGTTGATGCTGCCCGCGGTGGTGTTCTCGATGGGCAGCACGGCCAGGTCGGCGTCGCCCGCCAGCAGCGCGGCGGCGGCGTCGCGGAACGTCCGGTAGCCGGTCAGGTCGCCGTCCAGGCCCCGCCCGGCCAGGTACTTCTGGGCGGCGGCGTCGCTGTAGGCGTGGGCCACGCCCTGGAACGCCACGCGGACCTGGCCGCCGGCGTCGCCGCTGAGGTAGCGGGACTGCTGGGCCACCGAGTCGTTGATCAGCTCCCGGAAGATCCGGCGCACCAGGCTGGCCGACACGCCCAGGTCGGACGCGGCGGCGGCGACGCTGTCCAGGACCTGCCGCTCTCGCTCGGCGTCCTGGATGCCCGCCGCGGACTGCTCCTTGGCCTGGGCGATGGTGCCGATGATGCCGGCCCGCTCGGCGATCAGCGCGACGATCCTGCCGTCCACGTCGTTGAGGTCCTGCCGGAGCCCGGTGATGTCCGGACGCTGCCCGTTCATGGTCGCTCACGTTAGCGCATGCCGCCGGGGATAAGGTCGGTGACGAGAGGCGGTGGCGGGATGCGGATCGCCCCGTTCGTGACCTGCCTGGCGGACACCTTGTTCCCCGATGTCGGCCGGGCCGCCGTCACGCTGCTGGAGCGGCAGGGCCACCAGGTGGTACCTGGAGCAACTGGAAGCCCGCGTCACCGCGCGCGGCGGCACGGTGCACTGGGCGCGGGGGCCACCGAAGTGGTCAAGGTCAAGTCCATGGTGACGGACGAGATGGGTTTGAACGAATGGCTCAGCCGGGCCTGCATCGCCGCCGTCGAGACGGACCTGGCGGAGCTTATCGTCCAGCTCGGGCGGGATCGCCCCTCGCACATGCTGGTGCCCGCCATTCACCGGAACCGGTCCGAGATGTGCGTGGTCGAGTCGGAGGCAACGGGCGGATGTGCCTGACCCTGCCGGGCACCCTGATCACCGTCATGGGCGTCGAGGGAGTGCACGGGCCGCGCACGCTGGAGGTCATCCTGGCGGCGGGGAGCTAGCTGACAAAGGACAGGCGGACCTGGCGGTCCGGGTTGTCGGTGTTGACGTCGACCAGCACGATCGACTGCCAGGTGCCCAGGGCCAGCGCGCCGTCCAGCACCGGGACGGCGGCGAACGGGGCGATGAACGCGGGCAGCACGTGGGACCGGCCGTGTCCCGGCGAGCCGTGCTGGTGGCGCCACCGGTTGTCGGCCGGGAGCAGGCCGGCCAGCACGGACAGCAGGTCAGTGTCGCTGTGCGCGCCGATCTCCAGCACGGCCAGGCCGGCGGTGGCGTGCGGGACGAACAGGTGCAGCAGCCCGTCGCCGAGGCCCGCCGCGAACGCCCGGCACTGCGGCGTCAGGTTGACCACGGCCTCGCGCGCGCCGGTGTGGACAGCGATCAGCTCGGTTTTCACGCCGCCTAGCTTGTCAGGTGATCAGCTGCGGAGGTAGGAGGCGCCGTTCAGGTCGAGGATCGCGCCGCTGGCCCACTGAGCCCGGGGCGAGGCCAGCCAGACCACCGCGTCGGCGATCTCGCCGGGCCGGGCCACCCGGCCGAACGGGCTCTGCGCCCGGATCCGGTCGCCGTCGGGCCGGCCAGGACGGCCGCCGCCATGTCGGTCTCGACAAAGCCCGGCGCGACCGTGGCCACGCTGATCCCGTGCGGGGCCAGGGCCACGGGCCAGCGACTGGCCGAGGGCGTTCAGCCCGGCCTTGCTGGCCGCGTAGGCCGGGTGGTCCGGCTCGCCCCGGAACGCGCCGCGCGAGGACACGTTGATGATCTGCCCGCCGCCGCCGGTCAGCCGCATGTGCTCGACCGCGCACCAGGTGACGTTGGCCGCGCCGATCAGGTTGACGCCCAGCGTGGCCTGCCAGGCGGCCTGCCAGTCCGCGTAGCTGACCTCGGTGACCGGGTGCGGCAGGTACACGCCGGCGTTGTTGACCAGGACGTCGATGCCGCCCAGGTGGCTCGCGGCGGCGTCGGTCATGGCCGCCGCCGCGGCCGGGTCGGCCAGGTCGGCCTGGACCACCGCGTGGCCGTGGCCCGGCAGCCCGGCCAGCACCTCGCCGGCCAGCGCGGCCGAGTCGCGGTGGTGCACCGCCACCCGGTCGCCGGCCGCCGCGAAGCCCTCCGCGATGGCCCGGCCGATGCCCCGCGACGCCCCGGTGACCAGGACCGCGCGGCTGCTCACCGGGTCGACCTTGCGACCGACGCGATGCCGCGCGGGTCCAGGCCGCAGACCCGGGTCGTGCCGCTGGGCAGGGTCAGGCTGGTCACCGCGCCCGGGGCGAGCAGCACCCGGCTGGTGCCCCGGGCCAGGTTGAACGGCACCAGCAGGCGGACCACCCGCCGGTTGGACGGCAGGGTGACCGTGCCGGTGAGCCGCCCGGCCTGGCCCCGGGTCACGGTCAGCAGCAGCGGCCGGCCCGCCGGGGCCAGCACCAGCCGGGGGCTGGCCGGCCCGACGACGGCCTGAGGGCCAGGCAGCCGGGGCCGGCGGCGGCGACCGACAGGCCGCCGGTCCGGGTCACCGTGGCGGGCACGGTGGCCGGGCGCCGCCGTCCCGGCAGGCAGCAGGCCGATCTCCAGGCGCACCCGGGCGCCGAGGAGGTAGCGGGGGAGGACCTGGTAGGTCGGCGGGCCCGAGCCAGCCGTTGGCGTGCAGCTGGCGCAGGCCGACGACGCTGGGCTGGGGGCCGATGTACGCCGCCGTCGGCGCGTCGGTGAACACGAAGCCCGGCCCGTTGACCAGGTCGTAGGCGGCCAGGACCTGCTGGCGGTCGATGTTGGCGGTGGCGGTGTAGCCCTCCGCGGCGGTGCGCAGCGCCGACACGTTGATGATGAGCACCACGCCGGCGAGCAGCCCGAACACCAGCACCGGGCCGACCGCCGGCCGGAACAGGGCGCTGAGCAGCAGCGCGGCGGCGGGCAGCAGGAGCGCGATGGCGACGTAGACGTAGCGAGTCCGGTCGGACTGGGCGGCCCCGAGCCCGGACCGGCCGATGGCGATGAACGCGTAGCTGAGCACCATGCCGACCGCCCCGGCCCGGGCGATGGCGTCGCGGGGCACGCCCGGGCGGCGCAGCAGCGCCCAGACCAGGATCGCGGCCAGGACCGCGCCCGCCCCGGCGAAGCCCACCGCGGTGGACAGCGCGTTGTCGATCCCGTCCCAGGTGTAGGTGCCGATCTGCAGCAGCGTGGCCCTGTCGATCGGGGCGGTGTGCTGGGCCACCCGCCCGGCCAGCAGGTACCAGACGGCGAACGCCACGGCCGGGACCGACACCACGGCGGCGGCGGTGCGCACCCCGCGCCGCAGCGCCACCGCGATCGCGGCGACCATCAGCATCGGCACGCCGATCGCCGAGCACATGAGGGCGGCCACGCCGAGGATCCAGCCGGCCACGTCGCGAACGCCGAACCCGCCGTCGTGGTCGGTGACCCACAGCCACAGCCAGCCGAACAGGACCGCGCCGACGAACGCGATCTGGAACGCCCAGACCAGGTTCTGCGCGCCGGCGCCGAGCAGCGCGAACATCGCCGGCCAGGACGGTGGCGATCAGCGGCCGGGCGCCCACCCGCAGGCACATCCGCCACAGCACGTGGGTCAGGGCCAGGTGCAGGGCGATGAGCAGGCCGATGAACGGCAGGTAGCTGTGCATCCCGAACACGGTCAGCAGCGCCCGGTAGGCCAGCACCGGCAGCGTCACCCAGTGCTCGTTGTGCGGCGCCCACAGGCTGTAGAGGCCGCGGGTCAGGCCGCGGTCCTGGATGAAGTCCCACTCGTCGAACCAGAACCACATGTGCCGGTCGAGCTTGAGGATGTAGGCGCCGGCCACGGCCAGCGAGACCAGGTGCACCGCCCACGCGGCCAGGGGGATGGTCCGGGCGGTGGGGGTGCCCGTGGTCTCCGGGGCAGCCGGGGTCTCCGGGGCAGCCGTGGTTTCCGGGGCTTCCGTGTCCGCCGGGCCAGCGGCGTCAGCCGGGTCGGCCGGCGGTGCGCCTGGCCTCTGGCCGGAGCCGGTCAGGAAGGATGTAACGCGTCAAGGCAGGCACAATTCGTCACCTTAGCGGCACTTTGGAACCGTCGCGGCAGCATCGTCCGGCGTGGTACCACTGGGCCATGATCACTGCCCGCCCGGCGAAGGTCTGGGACCTGCCCACGCCCGCGCTGCTCGTTGACGGGGAGGCACTGGAAGACAACATAGCGGTGATGGCCTCGGTGCTGCCCGGCGACCGGCTTCGCCCCCACGTGAAGGCGCACAAGTGCACCGGCATCGCCCGCCGCCAGGCCGCCGCCGGGCACCAGGCCTTCACCTGCGCCACCATCCGCGAGTGCGAGGGCCTGGCCGCGGCCGGCCTGGGCACCGACCTGCTGCTGGCCAACGAGGTCCTGGACGCCCGCCGGCTGGGCGACCTGGTCCGGGCCGGGAGCCGGGTCACCGTGGCGGTGGACTCGGCCGAGACCATCGACGCCGCCGCGGCCGGCGGCGTGCCCGAGGTGCTGATCGACGTGAACGTCGGGCTGAAGCGCTGCGGGTGCGCGCCCGGCGAGGCCGGCCGGCTGGCCGCCCTGGCCCGGTCGCGCGGCCTGGAGGTGCGCGGCGTCATGGGCTACGAGGGCCACGCCGTCGGCCTGGAGGACGAGAGCGCCCGGGCGCTGCTGTGCCGCACCGCGATGGAGACCCTGCTGGCCGCGCACGCCGACGTCGGCGGCGACCTGGTCTCGGCCGGCGGGACCGGCACCTATGCCTGCAACACCTGGGCGTCGGAGATCCAGGCCGGCTCGTACGCGCTGATGGACACGGCCTACGCCCGCCTCGGGCTGCCGTTCATCCAGGCGGTGTTCGTGCTGGCCACGGTCATCTCGGCGAACCGGGAGTGGGCCGTGGCCGACGCCGGGCTGAAGACCGTCGGGATGGACCACGGCAACCCGCAGATCGCCGGGGCCAGCGTGTGGGACTGCTCGGACGAGCACACCGTGTTCGCGCCGCCGCGCCGGCTGGGCGACAAGGTGCGGCTGGTCCCGGCCCACGTGGACCCGACCATGGCCTACCACGACCGGGCCTACGTCTACTCCGGTGACGACGTCGTCGACGAGTGGCCGATCGACCTGCGCGGCTGGCGCTAGGGTCGCCGCGAGCCCAGCGGGGGCCTAGGCCAGGGCACCGCGACGGGGGCCGGGCACAATGGCTGGCATGCCGGACAACACCGCCGCCCCGCGGCCGGTCCGTGACGTGGCCGACGGCTACGTCCGGGCGCAGGCCGACCTCGACCCCTTCCTCGCCACCACGCTGGGCCTGGCTACCGGGCAGGACCGGATGCCGGACCTGTCGCCGGCCGGCCAGGACGCCCGCGATGACCTGATCCGGTCCACGCTGGCCGCGCTGGACGCGCTGCCCGGCGAGCCCGCCGACGGCGACGAGCGGCGCTGCGCCCGGCTGCTGCGCGAGCGGCTGGGCGCCCGGCTGGCCATGAGCGAGGCGGGCGAGCACCTGCGCGAGGTGTCCAACGTGTTCGGCCCGCTGCACCGGGTCCGCGACGTCTTCACGCTGATGCCGACGGGGACCGCCGAGGACTGGGCCGTGGTGGCCCGGCGGATGAGCCAGGTGCCCGCCGCGCTGGACGGCTACCGGGCCTCGCTGGCCGAGGGGATGAGCCGGGGCCTGCTGGCCGGCCGCTGCCGACGGCCACGGTGGCCGGGCAGCTCGCCGACTGGCTGGCCGCCGGGAGCGGGGCGGGCTGGTACGCCGAGTTCGCGGCCGGGGCCGACGTGCCCGCCGCGCTGCGGGCCGACCTGGACGCGGCCGGGGCCGGCGCGGCGGCCGCGGTGGCCGGGCTGCGGTCCTGGCTGGAGGCCGACTACCTGCCCCGGGCGGCGGAGACCCCCGACGGCGCCGGCGCGGAGCGGTACCTGCGCTCGGCCCGGTTCTGGACCGGCGCTGACCTGGACCTGGCCGAGGTGCAGGAGTGGGGCTGGGCCGAGTACCGGCGGCTGCGCGACGACATCGCCGCCGAGGCCCGGCACGTGCTGCCCGGCGCCGCGCCGGCCGAGGCGATGCGCTACCTGGACGAGAACAGCCCGGCCGTCGACGGGGTGGAGCAGGTCCGGGAGCGGCTGCAGGAGATGATGGACACCGCGATAGCCGACCTGGACGGCGCCCACTTCGACATCGCCGCGCCGATCCGCCGGTGCGAGGCGATGATCGCGCCGGCCGGCGCCGCGGCCGGCGCCGTACTACACCGGGCCGTCGCGGGACTTCGCCCGGCCCGGCCGGACCTGGCTGCCGACCATGGGCCAGACCCGGTTCCCGGTGTGGAGCCTGATCAGCACCTGGTACCACGAGGGGGTGCCCGGCCATCACCTCCAGCTAGCCCAGTGGGTGTACCTGGCCGACCAGCTATCGCAGTTCCAGACCAGCATCGGCGGGACGTCCTCGTGCCTGGAGGGCTGGGCGCTGTATGCCGAGCGGCTGATGGACGAGCTGGGCTACCTGCAGCCCGCCGGCGCCCGGATCGGCTACCTGGACGCCCAGCTGCATGCGGGCCGTGCGGGTGGTCATCGACATGGGCATGCACCTGGGCGGCACGGTGCCCGGCGACTCGCCGGTGGGCGCGGGCCAGACCTGGACGCCGGAGCTGGCCGGGGCGTTCTTGAAGGCCCACAGCGGCCGCGACCCGGCCTTCGTGGACAGCGAGATCGTCCGCTACCTGAGCGCGCCCGGCCAGGCCATCACCTACAAGCTGGGCGAGCGGGCGTGGCTGGCGGGCCGGGCCGCGGCGCGGGCCGCCCGGGGCGCCAGCTTCGACCTGAAGGCGTGGCACATGGCCGCGCTGTCGCTGGGCTCGCTGGGCCTGGACGACCTGGCCGACGAGCTGGCCGCGCTCTAGCCGGGCCCGGGCAGCTGCCGCTGGCGCAGGTCGTCGCGGATCTCCCGGCCCAGCTTGCGGGTCTCCCGGCGGTTCAGCAGCGCGCCCGCCGCCACGCCGGTCAGCAGCGGCGCCAGCGAGGCCGCGCTGCGGCCCGCGCGGGCGATCAGCCGCCGCTCCAGCCGCCGCCACAGCGGCGAGCCGACCGCGATGACCAGGCCCTGCGGGGCCAGCCCGATGCCGCGGCGGTGCGCCCAGGCGTCCAGGTAGGCGGTCATCCGCTCCACGCTGCGAGCCGGGCGCCCGCATCCCGTACACCTCGTGCAGCTCGGCCACCAGCTTCAGCTCGATGCCGACCACCGCCACCGTCTCCACGCCGATCTCGATCGGCGCGGTCGGCAGTATCGGCAGCACCCTCGACGCCCCCACCGCCGCGCCCACCCCGGCGGTGGCCCGGGCCGCGCCCTCGATCAGCGCGTCGGCGATCTCCTCCGGGGTCTTGCCGGGGAACTGGACGCGCAGCGTCTCCGCGCTGCGTACCGGCAGCCGCGGCGCCATGGCCAGCACCTGGGTGGTCAGCCACCGGCCCGCCGACCGCGCCCCGCCCCACGCCCGTGACCCGCCGCGCTGGGTCAGCCGGGGGATGGCCAGGGCCAGCTTGCGCCGCCGGGACTCCGACCGCGCCTCGCTGATCTCCCCGGCCAGCTCGGCTACCCGCTCGGGCAGGTACGGCTCCAGCTCGCTGGGCTCCGCCGGCTGGTCGCTCATGTGCCAGAGCTACCCCAGCGACCCCCCGGTAAGCAAGGCGCCCGGTCAGGTCTGGTGCTCCAGGGCGCGGCGGGTGAGCACCCGGGCCAGGTGCTCGCGGTAGGCCCGGTCGGCGTGGATGTCCTCGCCCGGCGAGGTGCCCTCGGCGGCCAGCGCGGCGGCCTCGGCCGGCGGCGGCCCCGCCGGCCAGCGCCTCCTCGGCGGCCCTGGCCCGCAGCGGCACCGGGCCCATGTTGGCCAGCGCGATCCGGCCGCCGGTCGCGGCCACGCCCACGATGGCCCAGTCGTTGGCCCGGCGGGTGAACTTCTGGTAGCCCCACGGCTGCGCCCGGCGCGGCCGGGACCCGGACCGCGGTGAGCAGCTCGTCCGGCTCCAGCGCGGTCTCGAAGTACCCGGCGAAGAAGTCGTCGGCGCCGACCGTCGCGGGTGCCGCCGGGACCGCGCAGCTCGACCGAGCCGCCCAGGGCGACCAGCGCCATGGGCAGGTCGGCGGCCGGGTCGGCGTGGGCCAGCGAGCCGCCGATCGTGCCGCGGTGGCGGATCTGCGGGTCCCCGACCTGGGCCGCGGCGTGGGCCAGCAGCGGCGCCTGCTCGCGGACCAGCGGCGACGCGGCCAGCTCGGCGTGCCGGGTGGTGGCCCCGATGACCAGGTCGTCGCCGTCGGCGGTGATCCCGCTCAGCTCGTCCACCCGGCCGATGTCGATCAGCACCGCGGGCGTGGCCAGCCGCAGCTTCATCATCGGCAGCAGCGAGTGGCCGCCGGCCAGCAGCTTGGCGTCGTCGCCGTGCTCGGCCAGCAGCGCGATGGCGTCGGCCGCCGAGCTGGCCGCCAGGTAGTCGAACGACGCCGGGATCACGGGGCCGCCTCCTGGTCGCCGCTGCCGGAGCCGGTGCCGGCTCATCCGGGCAGGTTCCGCGGCCGCCGCCAGGACCGCCCGGACGATGTTGTGGTAGCCGGTGCACCGGCAGAAGTTGCCTTCCAGCCCCTCGCGCACCTGCGCCTCGGTCGGGTCGCGGGTTCTCGGCCAGCAGGCTGGTGGCCGCCATCACCATGCCCGGGGTGCAGAACCCGCACTGCAGGCCGTGCTCCTGGCGGAACGCCGCCTGCACCGGCCGACAGCTCGGTCCTGGCTGCCAGCCCCTCGGCGGTGGTCACGTGCTGGCCCGCCGCCTGCGCGGTCAGCACCGTGCACGACTTCACCGACTGCCCGTCCAGCAGCACCGTGCACGCCCCGCACGAGGTCGTGTCGCAGCCGACGTTGGCCGCCCGCAGCCCCAGGTGATCGCGCAGGTAGTGCACGAGCAGCAGCCGCGGCTCCACGTCGCCGGACCGCGGCTCGCCGTTGACCGTGAGCTTGACCTGCATCACGCCTCCTCTCGTGGGCCGCCCGCAGCGCGGCCCAGACGCGCTGCGGGGTGGTCGGCATGTCGATGTGGCGGACGCCGAGGTGGGCGACGGCGTCGATGACCGCGTTCTGCACCGCCGGCGTGGAGCCGATCGTGCCCGCCTCCCCGATGCCCTTGGCCCCCAGCGGGTTGTAGCGTGGTCGGCGTGGCCATGTCGGCCAGCTCGAAGCTGGGCACCTCGGTGGCCGACAGGAACGGGTAGTCGGCGAAGCGTCGCCGTCAGCGGGTTGCCGTCGGCGTCGTAGACGACCTCCTCCAGGAACGCCTGCGCCGCGCCCTGGGCGATGCCGCCGTGCCGCTGGCCCTCGGCCAGCAGCGGGTTGATGCACCACGCCGGCGTCGTCGACGGTGATCACCCGGCGCAGCGTCACCTTGCCGGTCTCGGTGTCCACCTCGACCACGGCCACGTGCGCGCCGAACGGGAACGTCGGCCCGGGCGCGGAGAACACCGCCCGGACCAGCAGCCGCTCGTCGCGGGCCAGGCCGGCCAGCGGCACCGCGGCGTCCGGGTCGCCGGCCACCGCGAACTCGCTGCGGCCCGGCGTCGAACACCAGGTCGGCCGCGCTGGCCTCGAGCTCGTCGGCGGCCCGCTCCCGGGCCACCTCGATCAGCTCCAGGGAGGCCTGCCGGACGGCGGCGCCGCCCTGCTGCAGGCTGCGCGAGCCGCCGGTGCCGCCGCCCTTCGGGGATCAGGTCGGTGTCGCCCCACTTCACGGTGATCTTGTCGATCGGGATGCCCAGCTCCTCGCTGGCCAGCATGGCCCAGACCGTCTCGTGGCCCTGGCCGTGCGGCGAGGTCCCGGTCAGGATGGTGGCCGTGCCGTCCGGGTGCACCTCGACGGTGGCGTTCTCGTTCGGCGGCCCGGACTCATCGCCGCCGCCGGTGATCTCCACGTAGGAGGCCAGGCCGATGCCGAGCTGCGCAGGACGTCGCCGCGGTCCCGGCGCGCCGGCCTGCTCGTGGCGCAGGCCGGCGTAGTCCGCCGCGTCCAGCGCGGCGTCCAGCGCGGCCACGTAGTCGCCGCTGTCGTACAGCGCCCCGAACGCGGTCTGTGTGCGGCTCGGTGAACGGCGGCAGCAGGTTCATCCGCCGGACCTCGGCCGGGTCCATGCCGATCTCGGCCGCGAACAGGTCCATGGCCCGCTCGAGCGTGGCCGTGGCCTCCGGCCGGCCGGCGCCGCGGTAGGCGCCGATCGGGGTGGTGTTGGTGACCACCGCGACGGCCGCCGCCTCGGCCCGCGGGATGGCGTACGGGCCCGGCGCCATCAAGATCGTCAGCGACGGCAGGATCGCGCCGATCCGCGGGTAGGCGCCGCAGTCCTGGAGGACCTCCAGCCGGTAGGCCAGCACGGTGCCGTCCCGGCGGCCCGCCGATCGTGACTGTTGTTCTGCTGCGCCCGGCCGTGCGTCATGCCGACCAGGTTCTCGTACCGGGTCTCGCTCCAGCGGGCCGGGCCGGCCCAGCTCCCGGGCCACCCAGGCACACCAGCCCGTCTCGGGGTCGGCGCCGAACTTCGCGCCGAACGCGCCGCCCACGGCCGGGGTGATGATCCGGACTCGGCCTGGTCCACGCCCAGCATCGCCGGCCAGGCTGGCCCGGGTGCCCTGCGCGCCCTGGTTGGGGATCCACGCGGTCAGCCGGCCGTCGTCGCCCCAGGCCGCCGCGGCGGCCCGGGCCTCCATCGGGGCCGGGGCCACCCGCTGGTTTTCGATCGTCCGGGAGACCACGGCCTCGCAGCCGTCGAACAGGTCGGCGGTCGAACTTGGCCGGGTCGCCGAAGGTCGGCCGCCACGTTGGTCCCGGCCGCCGGGAACAGCAGCGTGCGGCGCCGTCGCCAGGGCGGCCTCGAATGTCCGACCACCGCCGGCAGCGGCTCGTAGTCCACGTCTGACCAGCTCGGCTGCGTCCTCGCCCTGGTAGGGCTCCTCGGTGACGATGACCGCCACCGGCTCGCCGACGAACCGCACGATGTCGCGGGCCAGCAGCGGCTGGGTCATCGTCCTGGTTGATCATCGGGCAGCATCGGCTTCAGGTCCGGCACGTCGGCCAGGTCGGCGGCCGGTGTAGGCGGCGATCACGCCGGGAGCCTCCCGGGCCGCGCTGAGGTCGACCGAGTTGATCCGAGCGTGCGCGATGGGGGACCGGACGAAGAACACGTGGCAGGCGCCGTCCAGCCGCTCGTCCTGACCACGTCCTCGGTGTAGACGCCGCCCGGGTCAGGAAGCGCGGATCCTCGGTCCGCAGCACGCGGGTCCCCAGGATGCTCACCGGCGACTCCCCTCGAAGGAGGCGGCCGGAGGGCCGCCCGACCAGGCTCAGCCCCGATCTTGCCCGGTCTCGAAGGACCAGGTCAAACCCCGCCGGACGGGCCAGCCCGGTAGTCACAAAGTGACTATTGACCCCGCCGCTGCCGGGCGCGTTCATCTCCCTTTTGCCTAAAGATCAGGCTTCTGTCCGCTACCTGGCATTGTGGATGGGACAAACGTTCTCTTGGATGACTAGACATGGACAACGCAGATCCCCCCGCCTTCCCCGCCACCGACTACAGCTCCGAGCAGCCGTTCAAGGCCGCCGTCTCCCGCCGCCGGTTCCTCCGCGTGGGCGGCACGGCCGCCGGGGTGGCGCTCGCCGCGGGCGCGGGCAGCCAGGCTCGGCGGGATCGCCCGGGCCACCAGGGCGGCCGCGGCGACGAAGCCGGGCCGCCTCACCGGCACGATCCGCGACCTGAAGCACGTCGTGATCCTCATGCAGGAGAACCGGTCGTTCGACCATTACTTCGGCAGCCTGCAGGGCGTGCGCGGCTTCGCCGACAAGCAGGTGCTGAAGTACCAGAACGGCACCACCGTCTTCCAGCAGCCGGACAAGGCCCGGACCGACCTCGGCTACCTGCTGCCGTTCCACATGGACTCGACCAAGGTGAACGCCCAGAACGCGCGGGACCTGGACCACAGCTGGGTCGGCGACCACAGCGCCCGCAACAGCGGCCTGTGGAACAACTACGTGCCGGCCAAGACCGAGCAGACGATGGGCTACTTCACCCGCGCCGACCTCCCGTTCCAGTACGCCCTCGCCGACGCGTTCACCATCTGCGATGGCTACCACCAGGCGATCCTGGCCCCGACCAGCCCGAACCGGATGTACTTCTGGACCGGCACGAGCGGCGGCTTCATCACCAACCCGGCCGACTACGCGGCGGAGTTCAGCGGCGCGGCGCAGCTCACCACCTACCCCGAGCTGCTGCAGGAGGCCGGCATCACCTGGCAGGTCTACACCAACCACGAGGTCGGGGACGGCGGCGGCAACGACGCCTGGGTCGGCGACTTCGGCGACAACCCGCTGTGGTTCTACCAGCAGCTACCAGGACTCGGAGAACGTCGACCACCGCGGCCGGGCAGGAACTGGCCATCCGCGGCGCCGTCCAGCCCTGGCAGCCCAACGCCGGCACGCCGCTCGGCCCGAACCACGTCAACCACGTGCTGGCCCAGTTCCTCGCCGACGCCACCGCCGGCACGCTGCCGCAGGTCTCCTGGATCGTGGCGCCGGATAACTACTCCGAGCACCCGGCGGCCAGCCCCAGCTACGGCGCCCACTACGTCCGGGCGGTGCTCGAGGCGCTGATGGGCAACCAGGACCTGTGGAACACCACCGCCCTGTTCATCACCTACGACGAGCACGACGGCTACTTCGACCACGTGCTGCCCCCGGCGCCCGACGCGAGCGTGACGGACGAGTTCATCGACGGGCTGCCGATCGGCTTCGGCAACCGGGTGCCGATGATCATCGCCTCGCCCTGGACCCGCGGCGGCTTCGTGGATTCCAACACCTACAACCACACCTCGATGCTCCAGTTCCTGGAGACCTGGACCGGGGTGCAAGGCGGCCAACATCACCGACTGGCGGCGGTCGGTCTCCGGTGACCTGACGGCCGCCTTCGACTTCGCCCGCCCCGACTTCTCCATCCCGGACCTGCCGGACACCGTGCCGCTGATCACGCAGTCCGACCAGGAGAAGAGCTTCCCGCCGGTGAAGACCCCGGCCGAGGGCCAGCCAGACGTTCCCGGTCCAGGAATCCGGGTCCCGCCCGCACCGGCCGACCATGCACCAGCCGCCGCGGACGCGGTCGTCCACCGCGGCAGCGGCCAGGTCACGGCCACCCTGTCCGTCCGCGGGAAGGTCGGCGTCTCGCTCGCCGTCTACCCGGACAACTTCCTGCCGGCCACGGCCACCCCGTTCACGGTGCTCCAGGGCAGCGACCAGACCTACACCTGGGACACCACCAAGACGGCCGGCAAGTACGCCTTCTCGGTCTACGGCCCGGACGGCTTCCTGACCTCGTTCGCGGGCGCCGTCGTCCCGGCCGGCCAGAACTCCGGGCCGGTGCCGACCGTCGTCGCGACGCCGGTCAGGCGGCCCCGGCCCGTGGTCAGGCTCGCGCTGGCCAACGAGGGGCACAAGGAAGTCACCTTCACGCTCACGCCGAACGAGTTCGCGGGTCACGCGCAGACCGTCCGGGTGGACATCGGCCCGCCGCAGGACCGTCAACTGGCCCACGGACGCCGACGGGTACTACGACGTGACCGTTACCGCCGACTCGGGCGACGGCTTCACGCGCCGCTACGCGGGCCGCATCGCCTAGGCCCGGCTGGCCTGCCCGAAAATCGAGTTTCGGCAGGCCAGCTAGCAGCTAGCATCGACAGACACCCCCTAGATCGGAGTTTGTCGTGCTCTCGGGCGCGCTGCGGCGCTTCCCCGTCCTGGCCATCCGCGATTTCCGGCTGCTGCTCGCCGACCGCCTGCTGGCCCCGGCCGCGTTCGCGTTCTCGCTGGTCGGCGTCTCGTTCGCGGTCCTCGACGCCACCGGGTCGACCGCCGACCTGTCCTACGTGCTGGCCGCCCAGATCGTGCCGTCGCTGATCTTCACCCTGGTCGGCGGGGTGGTCGCCGACCGGATCCGGCCCCAGCTCGTCATCGTGGCCGGGAACCTCATGATCGCCCTCGGCGAGGGCACGCTTCGGCATCCTGGTCCTGGCTCGGGCATCCCGCGGCTGTGGCAGATGATCGCGCTGGAGGCGGTGACCGGCACCGGCATGGCCATCTTCTACCCGGCGTCCCAGGCCCTGCTGCCCCGGCTGGTCCCCGGCGACCTGCTCCAGCAGGCCAGCGCGGTCAGCCGGCTGGCCATGAACGGCGGCCAGATGGGCGGCGCGGTGCTGGCCGGCCTGGCCGTGGCCGCGCTCGGCCCCGGCTGGGCGCTGGCCGCCTGCGGCGCCGGCGATCCTCGGCACCGTGCCGCTGATGCTCAGCCTGCGGGTCGCCCGCCGCACGAGCGGGGCGGGGCGGCGCCAGCGGCATGCTGCGCGACCTGCGCGAGGGCTGGTCGGAGTTCCGGTCGCACACCTGGCTGTGGGTCATCGTGGCCCAGTTCGGCGTGATCCTGATGGCCTGGTACGGCGCGTTCCAGGTGCTCGGCCCGGTGGTGGCCCGCGCGCACCTGGGCGGCGCCGCCGCCTGGGGCGCGATCACCGCCGCCGAGTCGGTCGGCCTGATCGCCGGCGGCCTGGTCTCGCTGCAGTTCACGCCGCGCCGGCCGATGCTGTTCGTCGTCGCTGATCGGCGGCGCGATCGCCATCTCGCCGCTGTCCCTGGCCGGGCCGTGGCCGCTGCCGGTGATCTGCCTGGCCTCGCTGGCCCTCGGCATCGCCATGGAGATGATGATGGTGCAGTGGACCGTGGCCCTGGCCCGGCAACATCCCGCCGCGGATCCTGGCCCGGGTGTCGTCCTATGACGCGCTCGGCTCGGTCATGGCCATGCCCGCCGGCGCGCTGGTGGCCGGCCCGGTGGCCGCGGTCGCCGGGGTGCCCGCCACCCAGTACGGCGCCGCCGCGCTGATCCTCGCGGTGTCCGCTGCTGGCCCTGCTGCCCGCGCGACATCCGCCGCCGCCGGGCCGTTCGCCGGATCCACCGCGCCGGACCCAGGCTGCCGGATACCACGGGCCGACGATGATCAGGCCACCAGCTCGCCGGTCCCGGCGAACGCCGCCCACAGCGCGGCGTAGGCGCCGCCGCGCCGCCAGCAGCTCGTCGTGCGTGCCGACCTCGGCGATCCGGCCGTCCGTCCAGCACCACGATCCGGTCGGCGCGGGCGGCGGTGGTCAGCCGGTGCGCCACCACCAGCGTGGTGCGCCGTGCGCGGCGAGCTGCTCGGTGGCCCGGTTGACCTCGGCCTCGGCGGCCAGGTCCAGGGCGGCGGTGGCCTCGTCCAGCAGCAGGATGGCCGGGTCGACCAGGTAGGCCCGGGCCAGGGCGATCAGCTGGCGCTGGCCGGCGGCCAGGTTGCGGCCCCGCTCGGTCACCGGGTGGGCGAACCCGCCGGCCAGCCGGGCGATCATGTCGATCGCGCCGACGCCCCGGGCCGCGGCCTCCACCTCGGCGTCGGTGGCCTCCGGCCGGCCGTAGGCGATGGCGTCCCGGACCGTGCCGGCGAACAGGTACGTCTCCTGCGGCACCACGCCGAGCTGCTGCCGGTAGCGCGCTGAGGTCGAACGTCGCGGACGTCGGTGCCGTCGACCCGCACGCTGGCCCGAGGTCGCGTCGTAGAACCGGGCCACCAGCTTGACCACGGTGGACTTGCCCGCGCCGGTCTGGCCGACCAGCGCCACGGTCTCGCCCGGCGCGACCGACAGGCTGACGCCGCCGATCGCCTCCGGGCTGGCGCCGTGTAGGCGAAGTGGACGTCGCGCAGCTCGATCGCGCCGCGCAGGCGGCCCGGCGCCACCGGGTGGGCCGGCGGCCGGGGTGCTGGTCGGCGTGCGCAGCAGGTCCTTGATCCGGTGCAGCCCGACGCGGCCTGCTGGTAGCCGTCGAACACCTGGGACAGCTGCTGCACCGGCGAGAACAGCGAGTCGATGTACAGCAGGTAGGCGATCAGGCCGCCCGCGGTCAGGATCCCGGTGCTGCACCTCGCCCGCCGCGACGAACAGCACCAGCGCGCCGGCGATCGTGGACAGCGCCTGGACGAACGGGAAGTACACCGCGATGTAGCGCTGGGCGCGCAGCCGGGACCGGCGGTAGGCGCTGGACAGGCCGCCGAACCGGTCGCGGTTGACCTGCTCGCGCCGGTAGGCCTGGGCCACCCGCAGCCCGGACACGTTCTCCGCCAGGTCGGCGTTGACGACGCTGACCTTCTCCCGGGCCTCGGCGTAGGCCCGGGCGGACTTGGCCCGGAACACCACGGTCGCCACGATCAGCACCGGCAGACCAGGAACACGGTCAGCGCCAGCCGGACGTTGATGAACAGCAGCGCGATCAGCACGCCGATGAACGTCAGCACCGAGTTGACCATCGTGATCAGGCCGGTCTGCAGGAACGAGCCCAGGGCGTCCACGTCGGTGGTCATCCGGGTCATGATCCGGCCGGTCAGCTCGCGCTCGTAGAAGTCCATGCCGAGCCGCTGCAGGTGGGCGAAGATCTTCACCCGCAGCGTGTAGAGCAGCCGCTCGCCGTTGCGGCCGACCACCACGGTCTGGATCCGGTTGACCACCCAGTCGGCCAGCACGATGGCCAGCGCGACCACCGAGATCAGCGACGATCGCCTCGAACTGGTGGGTCTCCACGCCGTTGTCGATGCCGCCCCGGACCAGCCACGGCTGGGCCACGCCGGCCAGCGCGTCCAGGCCGTCCAGCAGCAGCCCGAGCAGCAGCGCGACGGCGAACGGCCGCAGCAGCCGGGCCAGCGTGAAGTGCCGGTCGCCGGCCCGGGCCGGACCGCCGAGTCGACGTCCGGGGTGTCGGTGGCGGGCGGCAGCGCGGCCACGCTGGCCAGCAGCTCCGGCGACGGCGGCACGCCGGCCAGCATGCCCTCGCCCATCCCGCCGCGCCGCGCGGCCCGCGACCCGGCCCCGGCCCGCCGCGCCGAGCAGGCCGCCCCGCCCGATCTGGCGCGGCCATGGCGGCCAGCCGCTGGGCGGCGGCGTCGGTGTCGGCGGCCGTGCTGTCGCTCGCCTGGATCCCGTCGTCCGGCCACAGGGCCGGGGTGACCTGGCCCGGCAGCCGGCGCCCGGGCCGACGGCGAGCCGCCCGCTGGCGGCCGTCGTTCTGGTAAAAATGACAGGTCGCCCGCGTCGACGCCCTCCGCGTCCGCGCCCGGGCCGGCCAGCAGCAGCCGGTACAGCGGGCAGCGCTCGATCAGCTCCTCGTGGGTGCCCAGGTCGACCAGCCGGCCCTCGTCCAGCACCGCGATCTGGTCGGCCAGCTGGAGGGTGGACCGGCGGTGGGCGATCAGCAGCGTGGTCCGGCCCGCCATGACCTTGTGCAGGGTGGCGTGGATCTGCGCCTCGACCCGGGCGTCGATGGCCGAGGTGGCGTCGTCCAGGACCAGGATGGCCGGGTCGGTGATCAGCGCCCGGGCCAGCGCGACCCGCTGCCGCTGCCCGCCGGACAGGGTCAGGCCCTGCTCGCCGACCACGGTGTCGTAGCCGTCCGGCAGCTCGAGGATGAACTCGTCCGCCTCGGCCGCCCGGGCCGCGGCGATGACCTGCTCGCGGGTGGCGTCCGGCCGCCCGTAGGCGATGTTGGCCGCCACGGTCTCGGAGAACAGGAAGCTCTCCTCCAGGACCAGGCCGATGGCCGCGCGCAGCGAGTCCAGGGTGAGGTCCCGGACGTCGTGCCCGCCGACCCGGACCGCGCCGGAGGTGACGTCGTAGAAGCGGGGGAGCAGCAGCGACAGGGTGGACTTGCCCGAGCCGGAGGTGCCGACCACGGCGATCGTCTCGCCCGGCCGGACCCGCAGCGACAGGCCGCGCAGCACCGGCTCGGACGGGACGTAGCCGAACGTCACGTCGTCCAGCTCGACGTCGGCGGCGCCGGCCGGCAGGGTCGCCGCGCCCGGCTTCTCGGTGATCACCGGCCGGG
Organism: uncultured Actinomycetota bacterium; assembly: GCA_963731085.1. Classification (GTDB taxonomy): domain Bacteria; phylum Actinomycetota; class Actinomycetes; order Streptosporangiales; family Streptosporangiaceae; genus DASUBV01. The sequence goes on along the minus strand of CAVSUF010000005.1, from coordinate 34,907 downwards.
AGTCGATCACCTCGAAGACCCGGATGACGCTGGCCCTGGCCTGCTGGCCGATCGTGATCAGGCCGGTCAGCGCCCGGACCGGGGCGACCATCTGGACCAGGTAGGTGGAGAAGGCCAGGAACGTGCCGAGCTGGATCGAGCCGCGGATGGCCAGCCAGCCGCCCAGGGCCAGCACGCCGACCTGGCCCAGCGCCGGGATGGCCTGCAGGGCGGGCCCGTACCGGGCGGTCAGCCGGACGGCCCGCACCCGGCTGGCGTACAGCAGCTTGCTGGCCCCCTCCAGCCGCTCGATCTCCTTGTCCTCCTGGCCGAAGCCCTTGACCACCCGGACGCCGGTGACCGCGCCCTCGACCGTGCCGGCCACGTTGGCGGCCTGCTGCTGGGCGTCCCAGCTAGCCGGGAACAGCCGCTTGCGCGAGGCCACCGAGATGAACAGCAGCGACGGGCCGACGGCCAGCGCGACCACGGTCAGCAGCGGCGACAGGACGGCCATGACGACGATCGACAGGACGAACAGCACCACGCTGCCCAGCAGCATCGGGATGATGCTCAGCAGCTGCTGGATCATGTTGAGGTCGGAGATCGACCGGCTGACGATCTGCCCGGTCTGCAGCTGGTCCTGGCGGGCGCCGTCCAGCCGGGTCAGCGCGCCGAACAGCTCGGTCCGCAGGTCGTGCTGGACGTCCAGGGACAGCTGCCCGCCCCGGTAGCGGCGCAGGTAGACGCCGACGAAGTTGAGCGCGGCGAGGATGATCAGCGCCGTGGCGCCGGGCCAGATCGGCTGGCTGTGGGTCAGGATCGCGTTGTCCACGATGTCCCGCTGGATCAGCGGGATGACCAGCGTGACCAGGGTGGCGAGCAGCGAGCCGCCCAGCGCGATGAGCTCCAGGCGCGGTGCCGCCAGCAGTCGGCGGCGATCCGCCGGATCCAGCCGCGCTCGGCGGCGGTCTTCGCGGCGCTCACGGGCGGCCCGCGGCAGCCGGGGCGGGCACTGCGGCCCGGCCGCGGCGCATCTCATCCAGGGCGCCGTTCAGCCGGGCCAGGTCGGCGGCGATCCGCTCGCCGTCGCCGGTCTGGTCCAGCACCTCGCCCAGCCAGCGGCCGTAGGCCGCGTCGGCCCGCGCCACGGCGGCGTTCCCGCCTCGGTCAGCTGCAGCCGGACCACCCGCCGGTCGCCGGGCTCCGCCTCGCGGCGGGCCAGCCCGGCCGCGACCAGGCTGTCGGCGATCGCGGTGAGCGTCGGCTTGGCCACCGCCAGCCGCTCGGCCAGCCGGGCCGACCGCTCGCCGCCGGCCCCGGCCAGCTTCAGGATCCGGTACTGCTGCGGGCTCAGGCCGGCGTCCACGCGCTCCAGCGCCCGTGCCACGCGCATGATCGCCAGCACGGCGCCCAGCGGCCCCCCGGCCCCGGTAGTGCCAGCCACGGGCGGTACAGCTTCCACGAGCACCCGGCTCTCCTTGGTACGTGATCGATACAGTTCGCTACCCTAACAAACGCGCCGGGGTCGTTGTTCCCGCTAACGGTCTAGGCGCCGATGCCGGCCCTGGCCCGGGCCGATCGCACCGCCGTGGCCAGCGAGCTCGATGTCGTAGGCGCCGTGATGGCGGCGGCCGTTGATGAAGAACGTCGGCGTGCCCGACACGCCGCTCAGGTCGGCCGAGTCGACGTCCGCCGCGATCTTGGCCGCGCCCGCCTCGCGGCGCAGGTCGGCGCCGAACCTCGCGGTGTCCAGCCCCAGCTGGGCCGCGTAGCCGCGCCAGGTCCCGGCGGGTCAGCGCGCCCTGGTGGTCCAGCAGCAGGTCGTGCATCTCCCAGAACCGGCCCTGCCGGGCCGCCGCCTCGGCGCCCTCGGCGGCTAGCTGGGCGTGCGGGTGCACGTCGGTCAGCGGCAGGTGCCGCCACACGTAGTGCACGTCGCCGTAGTCGGCCAGCAGGTCGCGGATGACCGGCTCGGCCTCGCCGCAGTAGGGGCACTCGAAGTCCCCGTACTCCACCACCGTGACCGGGGACTTCTCCGGGCCGCGGATGTGGTCGTACTGCGGGTCGACCGGCACGGCCAGGTCGATGATGGTCTGCGCGGTGCCCAGCAGCGCCCGGACCCGCAGCCGCCGCGGCAGCCGGCTGGTGACCCGGAAGACCAGCCAGGTCAGCGCCGACGCGGCGAGCGCGGCGGCCAGCATGCCGGCCTTGGCCTCCGGCCAGCCGGGTGCCGGTGAACGCGAGCGTGGCGACCAGCAGCGACACCGTGAACCCGATCCCGGCGATGGTCCCGGCCCCGGTGACCGCGGCCCAGCCGACCGGCGGGCCGCAGCCGGCCCCCGCTGAGCCGCTCGAGCCAGCCACGCGGCGGCGATCGTGCCGGCCGGCTTGCCCAGCACGTAGCCGCGCCACGATGCCGAGCGTGACCGGCGAGGTGAACGCCCGGGCCAGGAACGGGCCGCTGATCGTGATGCCCGCGTTGGCCAGGGCGAACAGCGGCACGATGACGTAGCTGGTCCACGGGTGGCAGATCTGCTGGAGCCGGGCGTTGGGCGAGATGGCCGACCGGACGCCGGCCCGGGCCGTCTGGGCCAGCTCGGCGGTCGGCTGCTCGCGGAACCGGCGGAACACCTCGGTGGCCGCCTCCAGGTCGAGCCGGGCGGCCGGGTAGGCCGCCGTCATCAGGCCCATCAGCAGGCCGGTGACCAGATCGGGTCCACGCCGGACTCGAAGAACGCCACCCAGGCCGCCACGCCCGCCACCGCGTACAGCGGCCCGCTGCGCAGCCCGGCGTACCGGGCCGCCGCGGCCAGCGGCCAGCACGGCCAGCCCGGCCAGCAGCGGCGGCCAGTCCAGCCGGCCGCTGTAGACGAACGCGATGATGGTCAGCGCCACCAGGTCATCGACGATCGCGAACGTCAGCAGGTAGGTCCGCACCCGGTCGGGCAGCCGCGGCCCGACCAGGGCCAGCATGCCGAGCGCGAACGCGGTGTCGGTGGACATCGCCGTGCCCCAGCCGCCGACCGTCGGCTGCCCGGCGTTGATGGCCAGGTAGATGCCGATCGGCACGACCAGCCCGCCCAGCCCGGCGGCCAGCGGCAGGGCCAGCCGCCGCCGCTCGCGCAGCTCGCCGAGGTCGAACTCGCGCCGCGCCTCCAGGCCCGCGACCAGGAAGAAGAACGTCATCAGCCCGGAGTTCACCCACTCCCGCAGGGTCAGCCCCAGCTCCTGCGGCCGGCCCGGATCGGACAGCTCGGTATGCCACCACGCCTGGTACCCGGCCGGGGCCAGGTTGGCCCAGGCCAGCGCGGCCAGCGTGGCGGCCAGCAGGATCGCGGCGCTGCCGGTCTCGGTCCGCAGGAACTGCCGCAGCGCGGTCTCCCGCCCCAGTCCCCAGCCGGTCGTCCCCTGCAGCGCCATGCCGGCTATTCTTCCCGGCCCGCCCGGTGCAGTCCCGGGGGCAGTCTCGCGCTACTCGCCGACCGGGCCGTGTCTGCCTGGCGGGGATAGCGCTCAGGCTAGCGCCGGCCACCCGGCGGGTACGATGGAAAAAACTGGGCAGCAATCGGGGCCGGGAGCCGCGTCGTCGCCGGAGGAGGGTGCCGTTGCACACCCTCGGGCTGGTGGCCACCGTCTTCGGCATCATCTTCCTGGCTGAGCTGCCGGATAAGAGCCTGTTCGCGTCGCTGGTGCTGAGCGTCCGCTACCGTCCGCTGCCCGTGTGGATCGGGGCCGTCTCGGCGCTGACCCTCCATGTCGCCATCGCCGTCGCCGCCGGCCAGCTGCTCACGCTGCTGCCGCAGCGGCTGCTGCACGCGGTGGTGGCCGTGCTGTTCCTCGGCGGCGGCGGGTACCTGCTCTACTCCAGCTTCCGCCGCGGCGAGAACGAGGATGCCGACGCCGCCCGGGAGGGCGCGCCGCAGCTGTCGGGCATCCGGATCGCCGCCGCCGCGTTCGGCGTCATCTTCCTGGCCGAGTGGGGCGACATCACCCAGATCACCGTGGCCAACTTCGCCGCCCGCTACAGCGAGCCGCTGGCCGTCGCCGTCGGCGCCGCCCTGGCCCTGGCCGCCGTGGCCGGCATCGCCGTCAGCATCGGGTCCAAGAGCCTGCGGTTCATCCCGATGGCCTGGGTACAGCGGGTCACCGGCGCCATCCTGGTGGGCTTCGGGGTGTTCAGCGTGGTTCAGGCGGTTACGGGGTAGCCTGCGCGATCGTGGTGCGGACATTCGAGGAGCTGGTCGCCGAGGGCGCGGCCGAGCCGGTCGAGGGCTGGGACTTCTCCTGGTTGCAGGGCCGGGCCACCGAGGAGCGCCCGGCCTGGGGCTACTCCCGGCTGGTGGCCGACCGGATGAGCCGGGCCCGCGCCGCCCTGGACATCCAGACCGGCGGCGGCGAGGTCCTGGCCGCCATCCCGGTGCTGCCCCCGGTGCTGGCTGCCACCGAGTCCTGGCCGCCCAACGTCGCGCTGGCCCGCGAGCGCCTGGCGCCGCGCGGCGGCACTGTCCGCGAGGTCGGCGACACCGACCCGCTGCCGTTCCCGGACGACACGTTCGACCTGGTCGTCAGCCGGCACCCGGTGATCGCCGGGTGGCCGGAGATCGCCCGGGTGCTGACCCCCGGCGGCACCTACCTGTCACAGCAGATCGGCGCGGGCACCAACCGCGAGCTGTACGAGTTCATGATGGGCCCGCAGCCGGCCAGCCAGGACCGCTCGCCGGCCGTGACGGCGGCGAACGGCCCAGGCGGCCGGCCTGACCGTGATCCGGCTGGACGCCCAGGCGCTCCGGGTCCAGTTCTTCGACGTCGGCGCCGTCGTCTACTTCCTGCGCAAGGTGCTGTGGACCGTGCCCGGCTTCACCGTCGACGGCTACCGCGACCGGCTGGCCGCGATGCACGCCGAGATCGAGCGCAGCGGCGCGTTCACCTGCCATGCCCAGCGCGTCCTCATCGAGGCCCGCCAGCCCGGCCCGGCCGGGTAAGGGGAATACCAGGCGCCGCCGCGCTGTCTGCTTAAACGTGAGCACAGCGGAGTCAGCAGAGATCACCCGGTGCCCCGGCTGCGGGCGCCGCAACCGGGTGCCGGCCACGGCGGCGGGCATCACGAAGTGCGGCAGCTGCCATCAGCCGCTGCCCTGGATCGTGGACGCGGGCGACGACACGTTCGCGGCGGTCGCGGAGACCGCCAGCGTGCCGGTCCTGGTCGACTTCTGGGCGCCGTGGTGCGGGCCGTGCCGGATGGTCAGCCCCGCGCTGGCCCAGCTGGCCGCCGAGAGCCCCGGAAAGCTGAAGCTGGTCAAGGTCAACCTGGACACCGCGCCCCGGCTGCAGCAGCGGTTCGGCGTGCAGTCCATCCCTACCCTGATGGTCATGCGCGACGGCAAGGTCCTGGCCCGCCAGTCCGGCGCCGCCCCGGCCGATCAGCTGCGCGACTGGCTGGCCCGGTCGCTGGCCGTCCCGGCCGGCGCCTGACCCCGGGTCCCGGGTCCCCGCCGGGGTGGTATCTATCATGATGTCCACCCCGCGCGAGGAGGACCCGTGTCCGTTGTCCTGGTTGCCACCATCGTCCCCAAGCCCGAGCACCGGGACGAGGTTATCGCCGCCTTCACCACCGCCGTGGCCAGCGTGCACGGCGAGGACGGCTGCGAGCTGTACGCGCTGCACCAGGCGGCCGACCGCCTCGTGATCATCGAGAAGTGGGCCAGCCCCGAGGCCCTGAGCGTGCACCGCAAGGCCCCCGCCCTGGCCGCGCTCGGCCCCGCGCTGGCGGGCAAGGTGGAAGGCCGCACCGACGTCGTCGTCCTCGAGCCCGTGCCCGCCGGTGACCCCGGCAAGGGCCAGGTCTGAAGGCCGCTGACCACGCCCGGCTCGCTCATGTACCAGGGCGCCTGACGCGGCCGTCCCGCCTGATGTCAACCGCCGCCAGCATGCCCAGGTCCGCGTACGGGGTTACCTGGCAGTGCAGCGCCGACCGGCCGGGATAGCCGGCGAACCGGGCGGTGAGCGTGACCGAGTCGTCGGCCCCCCGGGTCAGCACGGTCGTGTCCCGCCATTGCGGCGGGCTGACCGGCACCCCGTTTCGCCTCGTGATCCGGAATGGGCTGGTGTGCAGGTGGATCGCGTGCGCGTAGCCGGCCAGGCCCGGACCCGGGGCGTTGGTCAGCGTCCATTCCTCGGCCGTGCCCAGCGCCGGCCGCCCGGCCGGCCGCGCACCGGGCGCGTACGGGACGCCGTCCACGCCGTAGGCCGGGAACCGCGCTCCCGCCGGGCGGACGGCGGAGAACGTGACGGTGCGCCGCCGGGCCACCGGCAGCGCGGGCGGGTCCCAGGCGGGCAGGCTGGCGGGCAGGCTCATGGCCGGGCCGTGCCCGGCCACCTCCACGGTCAGCAGTGACCGGGGGGCCAGCTCGGCCGGCGCGTCCGTGAAGCCCGGCGCCGGGGCGGCGGGGTCGGCCCCCCGCCCGGCCGGCGGCAGGCCGGGCGCGGGCATGCCGGGGATGTCGGGGTGCTGGCTGGAGCCCGGCGTCAGGATCAGGCCGTAGCGGCCGGGACGGCCCGCCCGGACCAGCACCTCGGCCCGCCCGCCGGGCGGTATCAGCAGCACCCCGGCCGGGTCGGGCGCGGCCAGCGTCAGCCCGTCCCAGGCCAGCACGTGGAAATGGTGGCCGGCCAGGCGCAGCGACATGAACGTGGCCGCGGCGGCGTTCAGCAGGCGCCACCGCTGCACCTCGCCGGGATACATCCGCAGCACCGGGCGGAGTGCCCCGTTGACCGGGTACAGCACCACCGACCGGGGGAAGAACGCCTGGCCCGGCGCCGGGTCCGGGACCGGGTCGGCCAGCCGGTAGCCGGCCCCGAGCTCGATCGCCTGCAGCACCATGACCTGCTCGCGGGCCGCCCGGACCTCCTCCACGTCGTCGATCGCGCCCCGGACGATCAGCGCCCCGGCCATCCCGCCCCGGATCTGCTGGGTGATCCCGCCCGGGTGCTGCGGGTGGTACCAGAAGATCCCGCCGGGGTGGCCGCGCGGCACCGGGATCTCCAGGTGCGCCGCCTCGCCCGGCGGGACGGCCGCGAACGCGTTGTCGGCCCGGCCCGCCGGGGAGACGTGCAGCCCGTGGGTGTGCAGGCTGGTCGTGGTCCAGGCGCGCGGCCGGTCCCGGCCATGCCCGGCATCGCCGGCTGGCCCGGCAGGCGGTTGCGCAGGTGCACCCGCAGCGTGTCGCCGCCCCGGATCTCCCAGGTGGCGCCGGGCACCGACCCGCCGTAGCAGTAGGTCGTGACCAGCGCGGGCGCGCCCAGGTCGACGACCGCCTGCCGGGCGGTCAGCCGGACGCTGCAGCTCGCCGCCGGCGCTGGACAGCACCCGCGGCTGCGGGAACGGGGGCGCCTCCGGCGTCGTCGGGCGGGCGGGGGACCGGCCCGGCCGGGACCGGCTGGCGTCCTGCTTGCGCATGATCCCGGCCACCGTGGCCGCGCCGATCCCGAGGCCGTAGGACACCACCACCGCGCGACGACTGACCCCGCCCATGCGCTCACCCCCGGACCCCCCGTTCTTACTTAATGTGGGCACATTACAACGGAGAGTAGTGGCAATGGCGGTGCCACGCCCGTGGTTCAGGTGCCGCTCAGGCGATCCCGGTGGCCCCGCCGTCCAGCACCAGCGGATGGGCGTTGACGTAGCTGGCCTCGGCCGACAGCAGCCAGATCGTCGCGTACGCCACCTCCCAGGCGGTGGCCTGGCGGCCGAACGGCAGGCGGCGGCTGGTCCGGTTCGGGTTGCGCCGGGACGCGTCGCGGCCCAGCGGGGTGTCGACCAGGCTGGGCACGACCAGGTTGGCCCGGATATGGCGGGGCAGGCCCTCGCGGGCCGCCTGGCGGCAGATGCCCAGCAGCGCCGCCTTGGACGAGTCGTAGGCGGGCGACCCGGTGGCCGAGCGCAGGCTGGCCGCCGAGCTGATGTAGACGATGGCCGAGCGGGGCGCCAGCACCGGCAGCGCCGCCGCGGTGACCAGGAAGTGCGCGCGGGTGTTCACCGCGAACACCTCGTCCCACTGCTCGGCGGTGGTGCCGGTCAGCCCCCGGCCCAGCCCGAAGCCCACGTTCAGCACCACGCCGTCCAGCCCGCCCAGCGCCGCCGCGGCCTCGGTGACCACCGCCGCGCAGGCCGCCGGGTCGGCCACGTCGGCCAGTATCACCTCGGCCTTGGCCCCCTCGGCCCGGGCCAGGTCGGCGGTCTGCCTGGGCCGCCGCCGGGTCGCGGTCGGCGCACGCCACCGCCGCGCCCTCGCGGGCGGCCAGGACCGAGATGGCCCGGCCGTTGCCCAGCGGCGGGTCCGGGTCCGGGCAGGGCCGGGTGCCGGCCCCGACGACCAGGATCCGCCGCCCGGCCAGCCGCCCCCGGCCGGGTGCCCGCCCGGCCGACTCGTCCGGCTCGTACGGCTCTTCCACCGGGTCCAGGTGGGCTGGCCGGGTCATTCCGTGCCCTCCCAGGCCGGCGCGGCCCCGTCCGGCAGCGGCACGCGGAACGCGTTGAGCAGGAACGAGATCGTCGTGTAGTACCCGCACAGCGACACCAGCTCGACCATCCCGGCCTCGCCCAGCAGGCCGTGCGCCGCGTCGTACGTGCCCTGGTCCAGGTGCCCGTCCGCGCCCAGCTGACGGGCCACCGCGTACACGATGCGCTCGTCCTCGGCCTCGAACGGCGGCTCCTCGCCCCGGCCGATGGCCGCCACCACGGCGTCCGGCACGCCGTGCTCACGGGCCATCCGGCTGTGCGCCCACCACTCGAACTCGGCCTTCCACCGCGCCCCGATGGTGATGATGGCGACCTCGGTCAGCCGCCGCTCGATCGAGGTGCCGAAGCGCAGGGTGGCGCCCAGCGAGCTGAGCCGGTGGCCTGTCCCCGGCGCGTGCAGGAAGGCGTTGAACGGGCCGGTCAGCCCGCCCTGCTCATTGACCAGCTGATTGCCCCGCGACCCGACGACGCCGTCCCACACCTTCTGGCCGTCGGCGTCGAGGTCGTCATAACGGAGGTACCGGAGTCGGCTCATACCCTGACAATAGTTCCCGGGGGCGCGACATCGAGGCCCGTGCCGGAACCGGCTCGCCCGGCCCGGCGTCCAAGCTCACCGGGGCCATACGGGGTTAGCACAGATTGCGGAGGAAGCTTGACCATGTTCAGGTCGCGGGCCAGGATCCCTCCGGCCCTGGCGCCGGAGGTACGCAAGCCAGATGAGCAGTGGCGGCGGGAACTGTCCCCGCTGGCGTTCAGCGTGCTGCGCCGCCGCCGCACCGAGCCGGCGTTCACCGGCCAGTACGCCGACCACCAGGCCGACGGCCTGTACCGGTGCGCCGGGTGCGCCGGCGTGCTGTTCCAGTCGGCGGCCAAGTTCGACTCCGGCACCGGGTGGGCCACCTTCTCCGAGCCCGCGTTACCGGCTGCCGTCGGCCACCGCCCGGACGGCCTGATCCTGCGCCGCGTGGCGGTCACCTGCCGCCGCTGCGGCGGCCACCTCGGCCGCGTGTTCGGCGACGGGCCGACTCCGGCGGGGGACCGCTACTGCATCAACTCGTGCGCCCTGATCTTCGAGCCCGCGCCCGCGCCGGGACCGGCAGAGGGGCGCTGAGCAGGAAAAACATCTGCGACACGCCCGGCCGGCGGTGAACCGGACCGGCCGCATAGTCGTTCCCCGAGATGATCAGTAACGGAGAGTAGTCGATCTACTACGGGGGCCCCAATGACTCAGCGGACCATGACCGGCCAGCCACGACTGGCCCGGCCGGATGACTACGCGCCGGCGCCGCCGGCCTACGCCATCCGGGTGACCGGCGCCCTGCTGGCGCTGGCCATCGCGGCCGTGCACGTCGCCGACCAGGGCGGCGTCACGGCGTTCACCAGCCCCGACTGGCTGGGCTGGGCATACCGGCTGATCGAGGTCGGCGGCATCCTGAGCGCCGTGACGCTCCTGGTGCCCCGGCCCGCCTGGCCCGGCTGGGCCGCCGCCGCCCTGCTCGGGGCCGGCCCGCTCGCCGGCTACCTGGCGTCCCGCACCGTCGGCGTCCCGCAGGACCCCGGTGACGTCGGCAACTGGGCCGACTGGGTCGGCACCACGTCGCTGTTCATCGAGGCCGGGCTCATCGTGCTGGCCGTCGGCACGCTCATGGCCTATCGCCGCCGAAACGCCTGATCCGGGCGCCGGGGCCAAGCGCGTCACATACGCCGCTGGCCAGGCTGCCCGCCGCGTTCCAGGTGATATACAATATGGTCCGTCTAAGATGTCGACGCGCGAGGGGATCTGATGTCGAGGACGGTGATTGACCTGGATGACGAGGCGCTGACGCTGGCCAGCGAGGAGCTTGGCACCAAGAGCAAGGTCGCGACTGTGAACGCTGCCCTGCGCCGGGTGGCGAACCAGCGGGCCGCGGCGCGCATGCTCGAGATCCTCGATGAGACGGGCACCGACCTGTCCGACGCGGCGCTGCGCGGCGCGTGGCGAGACGGCGGGCGCGGTTGAGCGTGCTGCTCGCGGACAAGTCCGCGGTGGAGTGGGCCAGCCGGGATGACCGCGCGCGGACCGCGTTCCTCGGACTGCGCACCGAGCATGTCATCGCCGCCTGTCACATGACGGCGTTGGAGATCTGCTATTTCGGCGCGGAACCAGGCAGATCTTGAGGCACTGCTGGCGGGCCAGCGCGCACTGGAGTGGCTGCCGGTCACCGAGCCGGTGATGGAACGGGCGGTGGAGGTCCAGCGACTGCTTGCCCGGCAGTCTGGCAATGGTCACCGGCGCCCGATCCCGGACCTGATCATCGCCGCGACCGCGGAACTGCACGGAGCCGAGGTGCTGCATGTCGATAACGACTACGACGTCATCGCCAGGGTAACCGGCCAGCCGATGCGGCGGCTGTTCAGTCCCGGCTGATTGCTCGGGCCCGGATGAGCGGCCGGGGCGCGGTCAGATCGTGAATGGCAGCGCGTGCGCGACGCGGGTGCCCAGTTCCTGGTCGCCCGCGATCGTGATGTCGGCCAGGTGGTCCGCTACCGGCACGCGGCCGCCCGCGAGGCGGCGCAGCAGGTGCGAGGTCATGCGCACGGTCGTGGTCGGCGGGCCGGGCAGCGCGTCGACCCGCCGGGCCCGGCCGTCCACCAGCACGTGCCAGGTCACGGCGGCCGGGCCGGTCAGCTCGATCGTGACCGAGGCCCCGTCCGGCGCGGCGGCCCGCTTGCCGACGATGTAGCCGAGCGCGTCCGCTATCTCCGAGAGCGCGACCTGCGCGCTCGGGCTGTCGCCGTTCCCCGGCAGGCCGACCGCGTCGCGGATGTCCTGCTCGTGCATCCAGCAGTCGAAGACCCGGATCCGCATGAACCGGCCGTACTGCCCGGCCCGGCCGGGGTCCACGACGGCGCGTCGAACTCCTCCTGCGACATGCCCTCCAGGGCCGCCCGGCGGGTGGCGGTGATCGCCCGGAACCGCTCGATCATGGCCGCCGGGCTCTGCCCGCGCAGGCCCTGGACCCACTGCTCGTTCACCGCGCCGATGTCGTTGCGCACGTGCGGCAGGCCGCGCACGTCGCCGTCGCCGGGCGGCGGCGCCTGCCCGGCCAGCGCGCTCTCGGTGCCGATCAGGTGGGACACGTTGTCCTGCACCGACCAGCCCGGCAGCGCCGTCGGCACGGCCCACTGCGGCGGGCTCAGCGACGTGAGCAGGCCGCCGATCGAGGACCACTCGGCCACCAGAGCGGGAACGATGGCATCCCTGGAGATCATGTGCTACCCCCGACGTCGATGGCGTTGCCCCGGTGCTACGGCGGAGGTTACCGCCACCGGACGAGGTCGGCCACCTCGGCCGGGCCGTAGGAGAATCCGGGAGTAACCCCGCGGGATCGCCGGACGCCTCAGCGGATATGAAACGTCTTGCACACCTGGCACTGACGTCCGGCGCGGTACTCGGGTTCAGCGTGGCCGTGGCCGCGTGCGGAGCAAGCGGCTCCGGCACTCGCCGGCGACTCCGGCGACAACGGCACCGCCATCGGCCGCCCCGGCGCGGCCGGTGACCACCACGCCGCCATCCGGCGCGTCGTCGGCCGGACCGGCATTGTCCGCGACGCCCGCTCCGGCCGCGGTCGGGGTCGTCGCCGACTGCATCGTCGCGCCGCACGGCCTGAGCATCCGGCCCGCCGCCATCACGCTGGCCTGCGCCGACAACGGCATCGGCCTGGAGACCATGACCTGGGCTAGCTGGACCACCGCTGGCGCGCGGCTCGGGCACGCTCGGGAGAATCTTGCCAGCCCAGCTGCGCGGCGGGCACGACCGGGACCTACCCGGTGGCCGTGACGTTGTCGGCCGTGCGGACCTCGTCACAAGGTCCGTGGTTCAGCCTGGTGACGATCACCTTTAAGGGGGCCCGGCCGCCCCATCCGCCGGAAAACCCCCTGCCCGTCCCGCCGCCGGTTCCCTGACCCGGGAATCATGACGGCGGTGCCGCGAGGCCGAGCACGGTGTCGACGACGTGCCGGGCGGACTCGCTGGTGACGGGCGTGCCCGTCACCAGCCACCGGTAGGTGGCGGCGGCCGAGCCGCTCATCTCGGGCATGAGCTTGCCGACCAACCAGCCCTCCCGCGCGCCCCGGCCCGGCGGGCGCCGAATAGCCTGAAGCGTGGCCGTGACCCGAGCGCGTGCGGTGGTGATCGGCGCCGGGATCGGCGGCCTGGCGGCGGCGGCGGGCCTGCGCTCGGCTGGCTGGGACGTCACCGTCTGCGAGCGCGCGGCGTCGCTCGAGCCGGTCGGGGCCGGCCTGGGGCTGGCTCCCAACGGGCTGCGCGCGCTCGATGTCATCGGTGCCGGCGACGCGCTGCGGGCCTGGCGGTTCCGCAGGAACTGGGCATCCGCCGCTGCGACGGCCGGTGGCTGATGCGCAGCACCACCGGGCAGCTGGTCTCCGACCGGTTCGGGGACCCGGTCATCCTGCTGCCGCGGGCGGCCGTGATCGACGCGCTGGCGGCCCGCGTTCCGGGCGGGATGCTGTCCCTGGCCACCGAGGTGACATCGGTCGACCGGGCGGCAACGCCCGGCCGGGCAGATCCGGCGCGCGCGTGGCCACCACGGCGGGCGAGCTGGACGCCGACCTGGTGGTGGCCGCCGACGGGATCGGCTCCGGCGCGCGCCCGGCCTTGTTCCCCGGCCATCCGGGGCTCCGCTACGCGGGGTTCACCACCTGGCGGCTGCTCACCGGTCCGGTGACCGGGCCGGTCCCGATGGCCGAGAGCTGGGGGCGCGGCACCGTCTTCGGCGTCATGCCGCTGTCCGGCGGGCGGGTCTACTGCTACGCGGCCGCGCCCGCGGCGCCCGGCGCGCGCGCCGGCGACGAGCTGGCCGAGCTGGTCAGGCTCTTCGGCACGTGGCACGAGCCGATCCCCGGCCTGCTCGCGGCGGCCCGGCCGCAGGACGTGCTCCGCCATGATGTCGCCGAGCTGGCCGCGCCGCTGCCGTCCTTTCACCGCGGCCGGGTCGCCCTGCTCGGCGACGCCGCCCATCCGATGACGCCGAACCTCGGCCAGGGCGCGTGCCAGGCCCTGGAGGACGCCGCCGTCCTGGCCCGGCTCGCCGCCGGAACGGACCCGGCGCGGTAACCGGCGATGCTGGCCCGCTATACCGCCGCCAGGCTGCCGCGCACCACCAGCGTCGTCCGCTGGTCCCGCCGGGCCGCCACGATGATGACCCGGGCCTGGCCCCGGCCGTCGCCGTCCGCAACACGGCGACCCGGCTGACCGGCAGGCTCGCGCCGCGAGCCGCGCTCCGCGGCCTCGTCCCCCTGTACGGCTGGCAGCCCCCGGAACCCGCCGCGGCGGCGCTCGCCAGGGACCGTCAGGACCCGTAGCGGAGCACCACGGCATCGTCCAGGCAGGCCTCGGCGGCCACCAGGTAGGAGCCGAGATGAGCGTCGAGCGCCGCCAGCGCGGCCGGGTCGGCGGAGTTCGCCCGGAAGCCGATCTGGCCATCCGGGCGCACCAGTATCGCGCCCGCTGCCGCCAGCCCGGCCCGGCCCGGAGCAGTGGTCGGCCCGGACGACGCTCCGCCAGCCCTCTCCACCGGCGGCGCAGCTGGTCAAGATCGGCTTCTCCGGCATCGCCGAAGATCAGCACGTGGTGAGCCGTACCCGGCAGCCCGGCGCGATCCGGGTACCGCTCGCCGGGCGCCGGCGCGGCCAGGCCGCGGCTGGCCGGGAGCCAGGTACTCGCCCGTGAGCGGGCTGTCCCGGTAGGACGTGTCCAGCATCGATCGCGCGCGAATCAGGGCGGCGGCCTGCTCGGGCTGACGCCGGTGCCGGCGTGGCGGCCGGTCCGCGCCGCCTCGACCGCGCCGTGGGCCAGCGCGTGCACGCCGTCCGAGACCTCCAGCACGTGCCGGGCCGCGGCGCCGCGCTCCGACCGCGAAGCTGGCCAGCAGGCCGGGCCGGGCCCGTCCGCGCAGCTCGAGCGCGAGCTTCCAGGCCAGGTTGTGGGCGTCGTGCAGGCCGGAGTTCAGGCCCTCGCCGCCGAACGGACTGGACAGGTGACCGGCATCGCCCAGCAGGAACCGCCGGTTGTCGGCGAGCTGGGCCGCCGCCCGGCGGTGCATGCGGAACGCGGCTGACCAGCCGACGTCCTGCACCTGGACCGACGACCCGGTCCGCCGTGCCATGAATTCGGACACGCGACCCGGCCGGCCTGCCGCGCGCCAGCCGTTCCGGCCTCGTCGTCGCGCAGGTCGCCGATGAACGTGATCCAGCGCCCGCCGGGAAGCGGCGCGAGCAGCACGTAGCCCTCGGGGGTGGCGATGAGCGCGGAGCCATCCCGCGGCAGCTCGCAGGAGACGGCCACGTCGGCGACCAGGGCCGTCCCCGGGTAGGTCACCCCGGCGAGTTCGCTCGGCCATGGACTCGCGCGTCACGCTGTGCGCGCCACCCGCGCCGATGACCCAGCTCGCCATGATCCGTTCCGGCGTGCCATCGGCACGGCGCAGCTCGACCTGCACGCCGTCGTGACGGTCCTGCATGGATACGGCGCTGACGCCCCGCTCCACCGTCCCGCCGAGCTCGGCGAGACGCCCGGCCAGGATCTGCTCGGTGCGCCACTGCGGCAGGCTGCACTGGAATTCCCAGGGCGAGCCGACCCCGGCGAAGGCCGACTCGCCCACTCGCCTGAGCCCCGCATCGAAAACCCTCGCAAAGTGGACATGGACCGATGAATCGAGAACCTGGTCCAGCGTCCCGGCCTGAGCAAGAATCTCGAGCGTCCCCGGCTGGAGCGCGGTCGCGCGAGCCTGCCGGAGCTGGACCGGCTCGCGCTCGATCAGGCGAGCCCGGACGCCGTGCCGGGCCAGCTCGACCGCGGCGAACAGGCCAGACGGCCCCGCGCCGATATGAGTACCGGGACGCCCGCCGCCCCGCCTGCCCCTGCCACCATGGAATCCCCCCTGGTAACAGGCTACGTTCAGGCGAAGTAGTGGCCCTTCTCCAGGTCCTCCATGAGGCCGGGCTGGACCGGCCGCCAGCCGAGCAGCTCGCGGGTCAGGGTGCCGGAGGCCGGCTGGTCGATCGCGAGGATCCGCCCCAGGAAGCCGAAGTCCTCCGCCGGGACCGGGGCCGCCGGCAGGTTCAGGTGGCGGCCGATGACCCCGGCGATGTCGCGGGTCGGCACGCCCTCGTCGCCGACCGCGTGCAGCCTCGATCCCGCCGGGGCCTGCTCCACCGCCAGGCGGAACAGGTGCGCGGCGTCCAGCACGTGCACCGCGGGCCAGCGGCTGGACCCGTCGCCGACGTACCCGGAGACGCCCGTGCTGCGGGCGATGTCGATCAGGCGGGCGATGAAGCCGTGGCGATCGCCGTCTCCGTGCACCGTCCGGGGCAGCCCGACGACCGACGAGCGGACGCCGCGCGCCGCCATGTCCACGACGGCACGGGCGTTCTCGCCCCGGGCCGCCACGGGTGAGCCGGGCGCGAAGTCGTCGCGCTCGGTCGACACCCGGCCCGGCACGGCCGCCGTCCCGGAGGCGATGACCAGGGGCCTGGCCGTGCCCTCGAGCGCGGCGCCGATCGTCTCGATGGCGTGCCGGTCGGCGCGCACCGACGCCTCGAAGCTGGCGAAGTCGTGGATGAACGCGAGGTGGATGACCCCGTCGGAGCCAGCCGCCCCGGCGCGCAGCGTGTCCAGGTCGTCCAGGTCACCGCGGAGTACCCCGGCTCCGGCGGCGGCGATGGCGGCGGCCGAGGAGTCCGACCGGGCCAGCCCGATGACCTGGTGACCCGCGCCGATGAGCTCGGGGACGACGGCCGAGCCGATCCAGCCGGACGCGCCCGTGACGAATATCCGCATGAGAACCTCCATGATGTCAGTGACTGTCATCAGGCTAGCACATGATGTCAGTTACTGCCATCACGTACCATCGTGCCATGGGTCGATGGGAGCCGGACGCGCGCGGCCGGCTGGCGAAGGCGGCGATGACGCTCTACGCCGAGCAGGGATTCGAGCAGACCACGGTCGCGGAGATCGCCGCGCGGGCCGGGCTGACCGAGCGGACGTTCTTCCGGCATTTCACCGACAAGCGCGAGGTCCTGTTCTACGGCCTGGAGATGCTGCGGGACCTGCTGGTGCGCGCCGTGGCCGACGCGCCGGCCTCGGCCACGGCCATGGACGCGGTCGGCGCGGCATTCCAGGCCGCGGGCGCCGTCCTCCAGGAGAACCCGGAACGGGCCCGGCTGCGCGACGCCATCGTGTCCGCGAACGCCGACCTGCGGGAGCGCGAGCTGATCAAGCTCGCCGGGCTCGCCGCCGCCGTGGCCGGCGCGCTGCGCGACCGCGGCACCCCCGAGCCGGCCGCGAGCCTGGCCGCCGAGACCGGGGTGGCCGTCTTCAAGGTCGCCTTCGCCCGCTGGGTCAGCGACCCCCGCGAGCCGGACCTGCCGGGGATCATCCGGGCGTCGATGGCGGAGCTCAGGGACGTGCTCGCGACCGCGCCCCGCCAGCCGAACCCCATATAGGCCAGTTCTTGTCCTAGGTGACGGGCATCCTGGACTCCGTGCGCGATACGTCATCCCGGCTGCTGAGTCTGCTGTCGCTGCTGCAGGCCCCGCGCGAGTGGCCCGGCAGCGAGCTGGCCGGGCGCCTCCGGGTCAGCCGCCGGACCATCCGCCGCGATGTCGAGCGGCTGCGTGATCTTGGCTACCCGGTCGAGGCGACGATGGGCGCGGGGGGCGGTTACCGCCTGGTCGCGGGGACGGCCATGCCGCTGCACCCACGCGGACACCCTGGAATGGCTGGCCTTCCGCCTGATGCTGCTGGGCTGCGAGTTCGAGGTGCACGGCGCCCGGAGCTGGCCAGCTACCTGCGCGGTCTCGGCGCCCGGCTCACCCGCGCCGCCGGTCCCTGAACCCGGGCGCTCACGCGCAGGCCGCGCGCGGCGGGCCGGCCTTGGCGGCCGTGAACATCAGCCCGTCGCCGACGGCGACCGTGATCGCGGCGAAGCCGACGGTCTGGAGACGGCCGATCAGCGAGGCTGGATCGATGGGGTTGTAGGTGTCGTCCGCGTGGAAGTGGTGCAGGTCGCTGCTGGCGAGACTGTCTGATCCGATCAGGATGCCGCCGGGCCGCAGCACCCGGCAGGCCTCGGCGAGGATCTTGTTCTGCAGCGCCAGCGTGGGCACGTGATGCAGCATCGTGAAGCAGCCCGCGGAGTCGTAGCTCGCATCGGGATAGGCCAGCTCGGCGGCGCTGCCGGTGACCACCTCGACGTTCGTCCCGGCGTAGCGGGCGGCCAGCAGCGCGGCCGCCGCCTCGTCGACCTCGACGGCCGTCAGCTTGCCGACCCGGCCGCGCAGCCACTCGGTCGCCGCGCCCGGCCCCGGGCCGATCTCGAGCATCTGGTCGCCCAGATCGACGTCGCGGGTCAGCGCCGGCAGGATGTCGGTCTGGATGTGCTGCGCCCACTCCGGGCTGGTGCACACCCTGGCATGGTTCTCGTTCATGGCCTCGACGCTAGGGACTGGGGCTGCGCCGACCAAGAGCGTAGGCTGCCAAGCTGTGTCGCCGGACGGACATGACCGAGATGACTGCTGCGCCGCCAGCGCGATCAGCTCGGATGCGGCTGTCTTCGTGGCCACGTTCCCGATGCCGGCGGGGCTGGTTTTCGACTGGCACGCGCACGCGGACCACCAGCTGGCGTGGGCTGCCAGCGGCGTGCTGACCGTCCGGACGCAGGAATCAGCGTGGGTGCTGCCGCCCACCCGGGCGCTCTGGATACCGGCGGGCCTGCGGCACGAGACGCTGTCGCCGGGACGGGCGACCATGCGGTCCGCTTATGTCCGGCCCGCGCGGTGCTCGATCGGGTGGGCCCGGCCGACCCCGGTGTCGGTCGGTCCGCTGCTGGCCGACCTGATCGGGTACCTGGAAGACCCGGCCCTGGATGCGCTGCGCCGGGCGAATGCCGAGGCCGTCCTCGTCGACATCCTGCGGCCGGTGGCGATGACCACCATCGAGGTCCGGATGCCTGCCGATGACCGGGCCCGGCAGGTCGCGGACCAGATCTCGGCTAACCCGGCAGACGGGCGGAGGCTGGCTGAGTGGGGCCGCGCCGTCGGGGCCAGCGAGCGCACCCTGGCCCGGGCCTTCCTTGCTGACACGGGCGTGAGTTTCGGCCGCTGGCGTACCTTGCTCCGGCTGCAGGCCGCCCTGACCGCCCTGGCCGACGGCGAGCCGGTCGGGAACGTCGCCCGCCAGGTTGGCTACGACTCCGACAGCGCGTTCGTGCAGGCGTTCCGCCGTGAGACCGGCGTCACCCCGGCGGCGTACTTCCGGCAGCGGGCCTGACCCGGAGCAGTTCAGGGCCAGCTCGGCAGCAGCGGTAGCCAGCAGCCCGGCACCGGGCAAGAGCGCGCGTGCGGACCGGACCGGGCAGTCGGTTCACTTGACATCGCAGCATGCTGTGCTTCTATAGTACTAGGAAGCTAGATGAATCGAGGTTCGGTGATCGAGTTCCACCTGGACTCCCGTTCGGGCGTGGCGCCGTACCTGCAGCTCGTCCAGCAGGTCCGGCAGGCGCTGCGGCTGGGCCTGCTGAGCGAGGGTGACCAGCTGCCGACGGTCAAGGACGTGGTGGCCGGGCTGGCGATCAACCCGAACACCGTGCTCAAGGCCTACCGCGAGCTGGAGCACGAGGGCCTGGTCGCGGCCCGGCCGGGGGTCGGGACGTTCGTGACCAGGACGCTGAGCGACGGCTCGCTGGCCGCGCACGGACCGCTGCGCCGCGACCTGCGAGCGCTGGCTGGCCAAGGCCCGCCGGGCCGGGCTGGACGACGAGAGCATCGAGGCCCTGTTACCGGGACACCTGTCCGGGCCGCCGCCAAGGAGGAAGTAGCATGACCGCCATCCTGGAAGCGCAGGGCTCGGCAAGCGCTACCGCCAGCCGCTGGGCGCTGACGCGACTGCACGCTGAGCATCCCGGCCGGGCACGTCGTCGGGCTGGTCGGCCCGAACGGCGCGGGCAAGACCACGCTGCTGCACCTGGCCGTCGGCCTGCTGGCGCCCGACCGCAGGCACGATCGAGGTGCTCGGCGGCCAGCCGGCCGGCAATCCGGCGCAGCTGGCCCGGGTCGGCTTCGTCGCCCAGGACACCCCGACCTACGCCGGGCTGTCGCGTCGCCGACCACCTGCAGGCTCGGCGCCCAGATGAACCCCGGCTGGGACGCGGCCCTGGCCGAGCGACCGGATCAGGCGGCTCGGCCTGGACCCCAGGCAGCGGGCCGGGAAGCTGTCCGGCGGCCAGCGCGCCCAGCTCGCCCTCACCCTGGCCATCGCCAAGCGGCCCGAGCTGCTGATCCTCGACGAGCCGATCGCCAGCCTCGACCCGCTGGCCCGGCGCGAGTTCCTGCAGAGCCTGATGGAGTTCACCGCCGAGCACGAGCTCAGCGTGGTGCATGTCCTCGCACCTGGTCGCCGACCTGGAGCGGGTCTGCGACTACCTGATCGTGCTGGTCGCCTCCCGGGTCCAGGCTCGCCGGCGAGGTCGAGAGCTGCTCGCCGACGCACCGCCTGCTCACCGGGCCCGCGCCGCGACCCCGCGAGCCTGCCCGGCCGACTGGCAGGTCATCACCGGCCAGCCACACCGACCGGCAGAGCACGCTGCTGGTGCGCACGCCGGCAGCCCGTCATCGACCCGGCTTGGACCGTCGACAAGGTCAGCCTGGAAGACCTGGTGCTCGCCTACATGAGCCAGGCCGCCGAGCCCCGCGCCGCGGCACGGCGACCACGTGCTGGAGGCACAGCGATGATCTGGCTGACCTGGCGCCAGTTCCGCGCCCAGAGCATCGTGGCGTCCGCCGTCCTGGCCGTGCTCGCCGTCGTCCTGCGGTCACCGGCCTGCACCTGGCCCACCTCTACGACGCCAGCGGCCTCGCCGCCTGCCAGGCCAGCGGCGACTGCGGCAACGGCGACCAGCTTCCTCCAGCAGGTGCTGCGCGACAGCGTCTATCGCGGCCGTGTATCACTCGGCATCGGCTGATGTTCGTCGTGCCCGCCCTCATCGGGGTGTTCTGGGGTGCGCCGCTGGTCACCCGGGAGCTCGAGAGCCGGCACCTTCCGGCTGGCCTGGAGCCAGAGCGTCACCCGCACCCGCTGGCTGGTCGTCAAGCTCGGCGCTCATCGGCCTGGCCGCCATGGCCGTCGCCGGGCTGCTCAGCCTGATGATCAGCTGGTGGGCGCAGCCCGATCGACCGGGCCGCCGCGCTCGCCGGCTCCGGAGCTCCAGCGTCCGCCCGGATCACGCCCGCTGCTTTCGGCGCCACCGGCGTCGTCCCGCTCGGCTATGCCGCCTTCGCCTTCGCGCTCGGCGTCACCGCCGGGCGTGCTGATCCGCCGGACCCTGCCGGCCATGGCCGTCACCCTGGCCATCTTCACCGCCGCCGAGGTTGCCATGGCCGAACTGGGTCCGGCCGCACCTCATCACCCCGGTGCGCGCCATCCTGCCCCTCAACGTCGGCAACCTGAATGAGCTGCTGATCACCAACAACAAGACCATGGTCGTGCAGGCGGCAGTGGACAAGCCCGGCGCGTGGATCTTGTCCAACCAGTCCATCAACACGGCCGGCCACACGTTCACCGGCCCGCCCACGGCCGCCTGCATCAGCCAGACCAACTCCTTCCAGGCCTGCCAGGCCTCGGTAGCCCGGCTCCACCTCCGGCAGCTCGTGACCTACCAGCCCGCCAGCCGCTTCTGGGCGCTCCAGTCGTATGAGACAGCGATCTTCCTCGCCGCCGCCCTGGCCCTGGCCGGGCTCTGCTTCTGGTGGGTCAGCCGCCGCCGCCTGTCCTGACCGCCCCGAAGCTGTCAGGCGCAGCCCGGCCTCCTGACAGCCGCGTGCTAGGCAGCGAGCCTCAGCACGGCTAGGCGCCCGTACGTCGGCGCGGTGCCCCGGCTTGCCGTGCAGGCTGCGGGCCGGTAAGGGCGCCTAGCTCCGCGACCAGGTCCGGGGCCTCGGCCGCGCCGATCCGCTGGAAAATCTCCAGTCCCTGCCGCAGGAGAACCCCGGCCTGCGCGACGTAGCCGGCGGCCAGGGCGCAGCGGCCCAGGCCGGCCAGCGCGTGCGCCTCGGCCCACGAGCCGGCGATCGCGCGGGAGAGCTCCAGGGCCTGCTGGTGGCACGACTCCGCCCTGGCGAGCTCCCCGCTGGCCCGGTACAGCGTTCCTCGTTCATTAAGCGTCTCGGCCTCGCCGCCGCGGTCGCCGATGTCGCGGCAGATACCCAGGGCCTCATCCAGGGCCCGGGCCGCGGCCGGGTCGTCACCCGTCAGCCGCCGCACCGCCCCGAGCTCCTTGAGGGCGCTGGCCTGGCCGCGCCGGTTGCCGATGTCGCGGCAGATGCCCAGGGCCTGCTCCAGGTCCCGGGCCGCGGCCGGGTAGTCGCCCGTCATCCGGCGCATGGTCCCGAGCTGGCTGAGGGAGCTGGCCTGGCCGTGCCGGTTGCCGAGGTCGCGGCAGATGCGCAGGGCCTGCTCCTGGGCCTGGGCCGCGGCCGGGTAGTCACCCGTCTGCAGCAGCGCGACCCCGAGGTAGTAGAGGGCATTGTTCTGGCCGCGCCGGTCGCCCAGGTCGCGGTACATGCCCAGGGACTGCTCCAGCACCCGGGCCGCGGCCGGGAAGTCACCGGTCAGATGCCGCACCACCCCGAGCTCGCTGAGGGCATTGGCCTGGCCGAGGCGGTCGCCGATGTCGCGGCAGATGCCCAGGGCCTGCTCCAGGTCCCGCGCCGCGGCCGGGTAATCACCGGTCAGCCGCCGCACGACCCCGAGCTGGCTGAGGGCGTTGGCCTGGCCGAGGCGGTCGCCGAGGCTCGCGGTAGATGCCCAGGGCCTGCTCCAGGTCTCCGGCCGCGGCCGGGCAGTCACCCGTCAGATAGCGCACGTCCGCGAGGTCGCTGAGGGCGTTGGCCTGGCCGAGCCGGTCGCCGAGGCGCTGCGCGGCCCGGACCGCGGCGGCGTGGCGGGCGATGGCGTCGGCCCAGGGGCCGTCGCGTCGCAGGAGCGCGGCGAGGCCGGCGGTGAGGGCGATCACCCGGGCGTCCTGGCCGTCGGCCGCGGCGTGGTCGAGGCAGGCGAGCAGGCTGGCCCGCTCGGCGCGGGGCCACGCCAGCGCCTGGCCCTCGTCGGCCAGGTCCGGGCCGGCGGGCCGCCCGGCCGGCGCGGCCGGCGGGGGGCCGGGCCGGGTCTGGCGGGCCAGGCGGGCCTCGGCGCGGGCGGCGGTGTGCTGGTAGTAGTCCAGGAGCCGCTGCACGGCCTGGTCGTTGTCAGTGGCGGGGTCGGCGGCGGCGAGGGCGCGGGCGTAGCGGCGGATGAGGTCGTGCATGGCGTAGCGGCGGTAGGCGGTCTCGGTGAGCAGGCCCTCGCCGTGCAGGGCGTCGAGGTGGGCGGCGGCGTCGCGGGGCGGGATGCCGGCCAGGGCGGCGGCGGACCAGGTGTCGGTGGTGGTGCCGGGGTGCAGGCCCAGGGTGCGGAAGAACTGCTGGCGGGCGGGGGGAGGTGGCGGCAGGAGATGTCGAGTGCGGCGGCGACGCTGTCGTGCTCGGCGGTGAGGGTGAGGAGGCGGGCGCGGGTCTCGGCGGCCAGGTCGGCGAGGGTCCAGGCGGGGTGGCGGGCGTAGAGGCGGGCCAGGAGGCTGATGGCGAGGGGGAGGTGCCCGGCGAGGGCGGCCAGCTCGGTGACGGCGTCCTGCGGGCTGGCGGCGGCGCGGGGCGCGAGCCGCAGGAACATCTCCCGGGCCTGGCCGGGCGCCAGTGCGTCGAGCGGGACGGGGGTGACGGCGCCGGGCAGGTCGCCGAGGTGGCGGCGGCTGGTGACCAGGACGAGGCAGCCGGGGGCGCCGGGCAGCAGGGGGGTGACCTGGGCGCTGGAGGCGGCGTTGTCCAGGATCAGCAGCGCGTTCTGCCCGGCCATGCGGTGCCGCCACAGCGCGGCGCGTTCGGGCAGGTCCGGCGGCAGGACGCGGGGATCGGTCCCGGTCGCGGACAGCAGCGCGGCCAGCGCGTCCCGGGGGGTGACGGGGTCGCGGCCGGGGGTGTGGCCGTGCAGGCTGATGAGGAGCTGCCGGTCGGGGAACTGGCTGGCCAGCCGGTGCGCGGCGTGGACGGCCAGGGCGGTCTTCCCGACGCCGGGCATCCCGCCGATCGCGCTCCCACCACCCCGCCCGCCGCCGTGGCGCTGGTGACGGCGGCGGTGATGGCGTCCAGCTCGGCGTCGCGGCCGGTGAACGCGGCGGTGTCGGGCGGCAGCGCGTGCCGCGCCTCCGGCCCGCCCGCGCCGGCGGGCGCCGGGCCTGGCCAGGGCGGGATCAGCGGTCAGGATCTGCTGGTGCAGCTCCCGCAGCTCCGGCCCCGGCTCCGCGCCCAGCTCGCCGGCCAGCACGGTGCGGGCGGCCTGGTAGGCGGCCAGCGCGGCGGCCTGCTGCCCGTCCCGGTACAGCGCCGTCATCAGCAGCCCGTGCAGCCGCTCGCGCAGCGGCTGCTCCGCCGTCAGCGTCCGCAGTCCCGCGATCACCTCGCGGTGGCGGCCCAGCCGCAGGTCCGCGTCCGCCAGCGCCTCGGTGGCCTGCCAGCGCAGCTCCGCCAGCCGCGCCCCGTCCCGTGCCGCCAGTACCTCGGAGTCGATCCCGGCCAGCGCCTCGCCCCGCCACAACGCCAGCCCCTCGCGCAGCACCCCCGCCGCCCGGCCCAGTCCCCGGCCCGGCCAGCGGCGCGGCCCGCCGCCACCGCCGCCTCGAACCGGTCCGCGTCCACCTCACCCGGCCCGAGGTCGATCCGGTACCCGCCCGGCCCGGTCACGATCACCGACTCCCCGCCGAGGGCCTTGCGCAGCCGGGCGACGTAGTTCAGCAGGCTCTCCCGCGCGGACGGCGGCGGCTGCGCGCCCCACAGCGCCTCGGCCAGCTCATCCACCCCGGCCAGGCCGGCCGCCCCGCAGCAGCAGCGCCGCCAGCACCACCCGCTGCTTGCCCGGCGCGACCTGGATCACCACGCCGCCGCGGCGCACCGTTAACGGCCCCAGCAGCCCGTACTCGGCATCACCCGGCACGCGAACCTCCCGCAACGGCCCAGCCAGCCCGCAACGTGCGGCACCCCGCCGCTGGCAGGAGCCGCCCGGGTGCCATCATCCCCCAGACCGGCCCGTTCCCGGATCTAACGGCCCTTTCCGGCCGGACCCGCAGCGGTTACTGCCAGGTGAGGTTCTCATTGCGGTGAACGGTGTAGTCGACCATGGCGGAGTCCAGGTAGGCGCGGGCCTCGACGATTATCTCGCCCTCAAACCGGCATACCCAGCAGTAACTGTTGGCGAATACCGCGCCCTCGTTGGTCCTCGAGGAGGAGCGCAGCTCGGCGATCGTCGTGTCGCCATCGACGTATACCTGCCGGACCTTCAGCTTCGCCCCGCCTTCCAGCACGCCGGCCAGCCGCGTGAAGGTGGCGGCGATGAAGTCGGCCTTGGAGCGGTACCGGCCGCAGAGCGCGTGGGTGCCCTCGACGGTCCAGTCCACGTCGTCGGCAACCTGAGCCCAGAAGCGCGGCTGCGTCTCGGCGCTTTCCAGGAACGCGAACAAGGCAGCCCGGTCGTCATGGATGTCACTCATGGAACCCCCCCGAGTCGGAGCGCGCCCCCAGCGGGCCGCCCCCGACGTTGTACCCGCCGGCGGGACGGCCCGCCGCCTCAGGCCAGCGGCGGCTGGGCGAGGCCACCGGTCTGCGGCTTCTCCCAGACCGAGACATGCGATCGGCTGTCGGTCGTGAACGGCTCCCGGTTCCAGCCAGCCCAGCGGTCCCGCAACCGCAGCCCGGCGAGCTGCGCCATCAGATCGAGCTCGGACGGCCATACGTAGCGGAACGGGATCGTCCGGTACGCCCCCGTTCCATCCGTGAATTCGACGTAGTGGCCGTCGTACCGCTGGGTGGCGTGGTCGAAGCTGTAGCTGACGATCCGGCCGGGACCTGCCCGGTACCCCAGGATGTCCTGCCCGGGCGGCAGGTCGCGCAGGTGCGGGACGTTGGACTCGATCACGAAGCAGCCGCCCGGGGCGAGGTGCCCGGCGACGTTGCGGAAGCAGGCGACCTGCGCTTCCTGCGAGGTGAGGTTGTTGATCGTGTTGAACACCAGGTAGGCCACCGCAAAGGCGCCGTCCACCCTGGCCGTGGCCATGTCGCCGATGGTCACGTCAATAGCCTCGCCGCCCGGCTTGCCGCGGAGCCGGGCCGCCATCGCCCGCGACAGCTCGATGCCGTGCACCGGCACGCCGCGCCGCGACAGCGGCAGCCCGATCCGCCCGGTGCCGATGGCCAGTTCCAGCGCCCGCCCGCCGCCCGCCAGCTCAGCGAGCAGGCTGACCGCCGGATCGACAGCCTCCGGCTGGAACATGCGGTCGGCCGGGTCGTCATAGCTCGCCGCGACCCGCTCGCCGAAGTACCCGTCTGGATCATCCACAGACTGAGAACCTAATGCGCCCGCACCGGC
Source organism: uncultured Actinomycetota bacterium (assembly GCA_963731085.1). GTDB lineage: Bacteria > Actinomycetota > Actinomycetes > Streptosporangiales > Streptosporangiaceae > DASUBV01. The sequence goes on along the minus strand of CAVSUF010000005.1, from coordinate 8,901 downwards.
CGCGGCCAGCCGTTTTCTGCGCATCGCGGGCCGCGGTCTGCAGAACCGTCGGCTACTGCGGGACCGGGGGAAGCCTCATGAGGGCACCTTGCGTCATCCGGGTGGAGGGATGGTCTGGTCCCAGGATCCGCAGCTGGGCCTCGAGGACCTGGCGGAACTCCGCCTCGGCGTCCGCGTACCGGCCCAGGTTCCGTTGCGCGCCCGCCCGGAACACCCGCAGCGACAGCACCGCCCGATGATCGGCGGCCAGCCCGCCGCCGCGCTGCAGCCCGGCCTGCGCCACCTCCAGCGCCGCCGGGTAGGACCCGGCCCATTGCAGCGCTATCGACAGGTCGGCCGCGCACTCGGCCAGGGCTTCCTCGCCCCCGCCCGGCAGCCTTCCCCGCACGCCCAGCAGCGCCATCACGTGCGGCACCAGCCCCAGCCACTCACCCGCACGATCGGGCCGCTGCGGATCAACCTCGCCGACCGCGGCGGCCAGCAGCCGCGCCACCGCCAGCGCCGCCTCCGGCAGTATCCCGCCCGCTGCCACCCGGCCCGAAGAGACCACGCCGCCAACATACGCGCACACGGCGTCGCCGTCCGCCATCGTGGAGGGCCCTGCGGCGCTGATCGCCGGGCTGCGTCTGGACGGGAGTTCGCCGGGGCAGGCTGGGGCTATGACTCCGGGGGGAGGGTCCAGGCAGCGGCTGACCCTGGCCGTGGCGTGCACCGCCCAGGTCATGATGGTGCTGGATGTCCTGATCGTGAGCGTCGCGCTGCCGTCCATGCAGCGCGAGCTCCACCTTTCGCCGGCGGGCCTGGAATGGGTGGTGAGCGCCTATGCCCTGGCGCTGGCCGCCCTGATCCCCCTGGGCGGCGCGCTGGGTGACCATCTCGGGCGCAAGCGCGTCTTCGTGGCCGGCGTCATCCTCTTCACCCTGGCGTCAGCGGGCTGCGCTCTGTCGGTATCGGGCGGCATGCTGATCGGCTTCCGCGTGGTCCAGGGGATAGGCGGCGCCGTCATGTCGTCGCTGACCCTGTCGCTGATCTCCGAGGCGTACCCGCCCGAGGCGCGGGCCCGCCCGATCGGAATCTGGGCTGCTGTCAGCGGCCTGGCCGTGGCGGGCGGCAGCGTGGTCGGCGGCCTGCTGCTCAGCGTGTTCCCGTGGTCATCGATTTTCTGGGTCAATATCCCCATCGGAGTGCTGACCGTCATCATCGCCCTGGCCGCGGTCGCGGAGTCCCGCGAGCCCGTGTCCCGTCCGTTCGACAGCGCGGGTGTCGCGCTGAGCGCCGGAGGTCTTTTCCTCCTGACGTTCGGGCTCGTTGATTCCGCCGACGCCACGTGGGGCTCGCCCGTCGCGGTCGCCTGCGTCACGGCCGGCGTCGTGGCCCTGGCTGCCTTCTTCGCGCGGGAGCGCAAGACCGCCTATCCGATGGTCCCGGCGGTATTGCTGCGAACGCCCGGATTCGCCTGGGCCTGCGCGGTGTACCTGCTGGCCTACCTTGCGTTCTCGGGATTCATTTACTACGTCACGCTATTTTTCCAGAACATTGATGGATGGTCGCCGCTCCGCACCGGCCTGTCGTGGCTCTTCTTCTGCATTCCGTACTTTTTCGTCGCCCAGCTCGGGAAGCGACTCGAGCAGTGGCTGCCGGCGGCCACGGCGATCGGGTCGGGCTGCCTCGTCGCCGCCGCGGGCATGCTCGGCATGAGCCGGCTGACGACCGCGACGCCGTTCGCGTGGGCGGCGGCTTGCTACGTCCTGGTCGGCGTGGGATTCGCCGTGATGGTCCCGGCGGGCTCGGCGGCGGCCATGGCCGCAGGTTCCCGAGGGATCATCCGGGATCGGCTCAGGCTTGTTCAGCGCCTGCCGCCAGATCGGGACCGCGATGGGACTGGCGATCCTCGGCTCCGTCGGCGCCGGCGTGACCCTGGCCGACTGGCACCGGCGGTCCGGGGCCTTCCCGCCCGGACGAGCGGCCCGCCGCCGCGCGGTCCGCCGCCGACGTCGCCGGCGGCCAGATCCACGCCGTGACGGCATCCCTGGGGCAGCTTGCCCGCGATCCGGCCGCGGCCTCATTCCACCGCGGCTTCGAGCTTGCCCTGCTGCTGGCCGCCGCGATCACCGGCGCGGCCGGCCTCCTGGGCTACCTGGGCCTCCGGCGGCGGTCGGAGCCGCGAAGCGCGTGATCAGCCCGGCGATCTCGGCGGGTCGCTCGGCGACCATCGCGTGGGTAGCTCCTTCGACGCGGGCGACCCGGAGGCAGGGGTTGGCATCGCTCGCCTCGGCGAGCCGGCTTCTCGAAGCCACGCCGGTATGCCGCGTACAGCTCGTGGAACGGCTGCTGTTCCGGGAGGTCGTCCGTGGCGAGGACCACCAGCAGAGGGCACGTGACCTGCGGTAGACGGGAATGATGTCCAGATCCGTCATCGCCGCCTGGAGCGTGGCCAGCACGTTCGGCAACGGCCGCAGACATGCCTGCCCGTCCCGAACGGTGAGGTTGCGCCGGAACCCCTCGGCTGCCATGTCCTCCGGGGTGCCGTGCCGGCGAGCCATCGCGAGCTGCTGGTCAAGGGCCGCCTGGACCTCGGACGGCGTGAGCGGCCTGGCCATGCTGTCGCGCATCGTCGAGAAGGCGGCGTGCAGGCGCTCAAGGTCCGCGAGGGCCGGGCCGGCTCGATTCCCGTGCACTGCTCCGCCCGGCTGGGCGGCGGCGTGCCGTCCAGGCTTACCGCTGCGGGGCACCCGGGGTGACGCTCGGCCCACAGCGCGGCGACCATGCCGCCGAGTGACCACCCCGCGACGGCGGGCTCGGGCAGCCCCAGACCGCCGCAGGCCGCGTCGAGATCGCCGAGAACCGCTTCCCACTGCCACGGGCCGTCTCCGGAGCGGCCGTGCCCGCGAAGGTCGGCCGCGATGACACGGAACTGCGGGGACAGTTCCCTGGCCAGCGGCTGCATGCTGACGAGGTTCGCGCCGGCGCCGTGCAAGAGCAGGAGCGGGGCGCCGGATCCGCCGAAGTCACGTACCGCGACGTCTCCGCCAAGGAGGAGATCCTCAGGCCCGGGCATGAATAGTTCCCCTCGTGATGCGGCAGCCCGTAGCCGGCCTGGGTGCGTATGGACTCGACGGTGACCCCGGCCTCGGGATGACGCTCCAGCTTGCGGCGCGCGACGGGGCCGTGAACGCCACCGAAAATGGCGCCGCCCCTGCCGACGGATGCCCGATCCGCCGTACCGCCACCTGGCCCAGCGGCGTGCGCCACAGTTCGGCGCGCGGCGCGAAGGGCGCATCCCCTGGGTAGAAGTTAGAGATCACCTGGTCCGCCTCCTCCTATCTACTTGACGCCTATAGTCAAGTACTTGACGGGAAGTGTCAAGTACGAGGGGGCCTGGGTGGGCTGGAATCTGCCCGGACGCGCTCATGAGGCGCTGGTCGGCCTACGCTCGGTGCCATGACCGCGACGCGTGAGGGTGGGCAGCAGCCACTCGTGCCGCTTCCCGAGCGGGATCCGGCGGCGCTGCGGGCGGCTGTGGCCAGCTTGATACTGCTCGCTGGCGAAGTTCGAGTCTGACTGGGACGGCTGCCACGGCCCTGGGCGCGGGATGAGTCAGCCTGCCGCGAGGATGCTTCTAGCCCTCGAAGGCTCACTCGGAACCGTAAGGACGGGACTGCCTTGCCGGGGCTCCCCTGCTTGTCAGTCGCCACATGTACCGGCCGAGCTCCTCGCGGTCCGCGCGCGTGAGCATCTAGGGCGGGCCGCTCGGGCCTCGGCTCGCGCCCGGTGATACGGTGCACGTATTCACGGCGGGACGCCTGGCGGGCCTGCCCCGTGGCGCTCCGCGGCGCACGCGCTTCCGGTAGTGCCCGCAACGGATGTTGCTGCAGTGACCCGCGTGGCGGAACTGTAGAGACCGCCGGACGCGCGAGACGCCGCGACAGCGCGCGTCTTCGAGAAATGGCATCAGCCGCTGATGGCAGGTCGCCGCGCAGGGCCAGCACAGGATCCGGCTGGCGGTGTAGGTGCCCCATGCCCGGGGCAGGACGACCGTCAGGGCGACTCGAGGCCAGTATGGTTCCGGCGATAAGCCCGGTGCTGAGGCTGAGCCTGGGGCTGAGGCGGGGGGGATCGTTCTTGCCAGGCTCGGAAACGGCCCAGGCCCCAGGAAGTACCGTAGACGATGCCCCGAACGGCCGTACATCAGCATTGCCGAGTGTGCGCCGCCTGCAGCCAGGCTCCGGATGGCAGGCGAGGCCAACACTCAGCGGGCTTCTCAAAGCGGCGAGCATCGCGGACTCGTTGACATATTCCAGCGACGTATACTGTCGCGTACATCAGGGCACCGCTAGCGCGAAGGTCAGCGTTGCGACGCGATCCTGGGCGTAGCCTACAGCCGACGGGGTCGGGCACTGCGGAATGATCGGCTGGCGTGTGGCAGCCAGCCACGAGCCGAGCATCAGCTCCGGCCGCGCTCGCTGATGGCAAGCGACGCGCGAGCCGATGCCAAGGGCGAGGCCGTATCCGCGGCCCAGCGCCGTCCTGCCGCGAACCGGGATGAACGGAGCTGCCGTGCCGCGCATCCGCAGCACCATGCGCGACGGTCTGCGCCTCGATCCGTACGCGAAGGACAGTCCTCCCGCCACGCCGTAGAACAGCGCGGCCGGCACACCCAGGGCAGGCCCGTATACGACTATTTCGAGCCAGCCAGCTCACCAGGGTGCAGGCAGCCCGGGCCATGAGCCCGGCGGCGAGCCGGGGGACGGTGTCGCCGAGCTGCCACAAGGCCAGGCCCGGGGCGGCCGGTGCCAGATGCCGGGCCAGGTAGCCGAGCCACCGCTCAGCGCGGGCAGCCGTGCCGCGCCGGTAACGGCCGCCAGCCGCCGACCGCCGGGCGGGTTCCTGTAGACGGCGGGGATGAACGCCCCGAGCAGGTGATCTTCCAGGGCCTGGGGGCTGGCGGAACCGGTCGGCGTCCGAGAGGTCGGCCGGGTCGCGTTCCGGGCTGTCGCTGTAGATGGCCCTGGCCAGGGTGACGATCAGCGGGTGGCCAGGACCTGCGGCAGCCTCTGCGCCGCGCGGTCAGGTCCGTGGTGACGCAGGCGGGCGAGGAACCGGCGCCCAGCGGTGGCGGGCGTAACGCGGCTTCCTGCCCGGCGCCGCGATCCGCTGGGTGGTCCGGGGCAGGTAGGCGGCCAGGTCCGCTCACCCGTGGGCGTCCAGCTCGATCCCGGCCGCGGCGGTGAGCACGTCGCTGGGCCGGCGACAGCGGCGGCGTGCACCTAGGCCGGCCGGTCAGCAGCAGCGGCATCGCCGGTGGCCTTACCGCCTTCAGCGCGTGGATCCGTGCCAGCCGTCACCGATTTCGTCGACCCGTCGAGGACCGCAGTATTGGCCCGCCTCGCACCAGGCTGCGGCCACGCTACCCGCCGGGGGCAGGAGCGGCCAGGGTGGGATGCCTCCGGATCATCTGCCGCCAGCCATTGTCCAGCCCGGTACAGCGGGGTTCCATGACCGGAGGCCGAAATCACCGTACCGGATCTCCGCTGGCCCGGGTGCCGAGCATGTCCAGGACGGAACCGCACTGGCCAGGCGTCGCGTCTTCCCGGCTCCTGCCCGGCCGAGGACGACGAGCCGCGCGCGACGGGACCGCCGGCAATGCCGGCGGATCTGGTCGAGCCGTCCGGCCAGCATCAGCCGGGTCCTGCCCATCTGGGCCGGGGCACAGCGGATGTTCGCCGAGTAATCCATCAGGCCTGCGGCTCGCCAGACCCGAGCGCACGGGAAGGGGAACGGTCGTGCACCCGTTGCTGCTCCTCCTATCCCGCCACTGCACGCTTACCGCATCAGCGAGCTGGCAGCCGCCTCATCCACGCCCGGCCCCGTCGGCGAGGCATGCTCCCGGTCTGCCGCTGCGCAACCGATGACGACCGTCCCACCACCGAGCACGCCGCTGGCCAACCAGACCCACGGCCACCACCATGCGGAACCCGGACCGTCCAGTGGCTAGGTCGGCGACGAGGCAACGCAACCGGCACCAGGATGGCCGTCATCAGCGAAACCCGTTGCATCTCACCCCGCGCTCGAATGTCCCCCGCTGGAAGTAGGTAATGCTAGTGCCCGCTAACCCGCATGGAGCGGATTCGACCAACGGCACTAAAGTTTGGCCAAACGGCACAAGAAGGACCGGCGCCGACCCGGCCGGATTCGTTCCATGTCCGAAGCGCAGCAGAGCGCCTCAGCAGGGCACCCCGGATATGGCTCCGGACGCGCTCAACAGGACAACTGGTTTACGAAGCGCCGCGGGGTCTATCTCGCTAAGGGCTCTGTCGCACTTTCGGCTCTGTCGCGAGGCCGCCCCGACCGGTGGTCGCCGGGTCTGGCGAGTCGGCATGTTCGCGACGTTCGAAGCGGTTCGAGCTATTGGCAGTCACTGGCTGTGACGAGAGCCCAGCGGCGCCCGTGCCGGGCGGGCATCGGGAGGCAGAGCCCGATTCCGTGCGCGCCCCTGATCCAATAGGGCTTAATTCGGAACTCAGCCACGATGGACAGTATCCTGTCTCGGTAGATGCTTGACACCCCAGTCCCACCAGATGGCGTATAGGTGTGCCGTGAGTCGGCTTGCCTGTCACGTTTTGCTTGCGGGCGTCATCTGGCGGGTGGCCGGGGATTTGCACTGGTCGAGTTCTCTGTGGTCGAGCAGAGGTATCGGGCTGCGCTGGACGTAGTTGGCGGGGCGAGACGGTGACGGAGGTAGCTGACCGGTAGGGCGTGTCGCAGCAGAGCGTGGACACGTGGTTCGCCGTCCGCAGGGCGGTTGGCTGATGGACCGGTCCCGGCGGCTCGGGTCCTAGCCCGCATGCAGGGCAAGCGCGGAGATCGAGGCAGCAGTGTGCGAGCGGCTTCGTCGGCCGCGGGGGACGTAGACGGGCCGACGGGGTCCGCCATGCTGTGCAGGGCCAGGGCCAGGGCCAGGGCCAGGGCCAGGGCCAGGGCCAGGGCCAGGGCCAGGGCCTTGCGGAAGGTGACAGGAGCGGTGCGCCCTGCGGTGGTGGCTGCTCTGGTTCGCGGCCGGTGGCCTTCTCGAACTTCGCTGCGTGAGGCTCGCCACGGCTCCAGGGAAGGGGCTAGCGCGTGTTCTGGCCGTCTGCTACGGCGGCCGCGATTTCGCGCCACCCTGCCGGAGGCAGCGCGAGCACAAGGCCACGCGGGGTCCTTGGAATCACGTACGGCCACCATGCCCGGAAGGTTGATGGCCACTTCGACGCAGTTGCCGTTCTGCGAGCTGTAGCTGCTTTTTGCGCCACTGGGCGCCTAGGGGAGTGCTCTCCTCCATCGTGCGCCTCCGTCTCGTTACAAGGCGTCGGCTTGCCTGGCCGATAGAGCCTGATCGAGTCGTCGGGGTGCATCGCGGCGGCCAGCAGCCGGTCAAATGCAATGCTATATCGGGTCACGTCGTCGGGCTGTTCGAGGTAGATGTCGCCGGCGAGGGTCTCGACGTATACGACATCGGGGTCAGTGGGCTCGGGGAAGCTCCAGCAAGACGAACGGGCCGGTCGTCCCGGCGTGCGCGCCGGCGCTGAAGGGCACGACCTGGATTCGTGGTCGTGCCCTGCTCGGCGGCCCTCGGCCAGGTGCCGGACTGCGCCCCGCATGATCTCCGGATCGCCGACGACCCGGCGGATGACCGCCTCGTCGATCACCGCCCACAGCCGGGGCCGGTCGTCGCGGGCGAGGATGCCGCTGGCGGGCCATGCGGACCTGCGCGCGGCGCTCCACGTCGTCGCGGTTCAGCTCCCGAGGCCCGTTGCGGAGCGTCATCCGGGCGTAGTCCTCGGTCTGGAGCAGGCCAGGCACGACGGTGGGCTCGAAGTTGCGGATGGAGCGTGGCTCCGGCCTCCAGCCCGATGTAGACCTCGTATGGGTCGGAGGAGCACATCGCGGAACGAGTGCCACCAGCCGGGCTGCCGCGCCTCGCGGGCGAGCTGGATCAGGCCATCACGCTCCGGGCCGCCCACGCCGTAGAGGTCGAGCAGGGCGCCCCACGTTGCCGGGCTGGGGACGGCTCCTGCTCGTCTCGATGCGGAAGATCGTCGAGGTTGACCATTCCAGCCGGCGGGCCGTTTCCTCGCGGCTGAGCCCAGCCGCCTCTCGGCGCCGCTGCAGTTCCAGGGCCAGCCGTCGCCCTCGCAGCGTGGGGTTCTGGTCCTGGCTGCCACGTCTGGCCACGGTAGCCCGGCCCTCCATGCCCGATTCCGTTTGCACTATTGCATCTGATTGAGTGCTAGTGCATTCTAGCTTCACGCGATGCTACCCACCGGGAGCCGAGAGGTGGTGAGGAACGATGCCCCGGCCCTGCCTGTACGTGCAGAATCCCGAGCCCTCCGCCGGCTTACGGGCTGAGCGCATCTACGCCGCGCCCAAGCAAGGCGGCATGTGGTTCTGGTGGTCCTGGGCCGAGGCCATCTGGGCGAGCACCGAGCATGCCGCTGCGGCGATTACCCGCGCTCTGCGCCCTGGCCCCCGGATTGTGACAGGGGGCCTCTCATGACTGGCTGTACCGGCACCGCGCGGAAGCACGCCGACTCAGGCGTGTCCGTCGCGCCCCCCGGGTGTCGGCGCAGCCGCCCGCCCTGTCGCTCGCGGCAGCATGCTGGACCTCGCGCCCTTGCCTACCGCGCCGGGCAGCGCGCGTGCGCACGCGGCCGCGATGGCCCGCGAGTGGGGGCTGCCCGGCCTCGCGGATGACTGCGCGCTCCTGGTCTCCGAGCTGGTTACCAATGCCTGCCGCGTCGCTGCCGGGATCATCACCGCGCGGGGTGTGGCGCCGGTCCGGCTGATGCTCACAGCCCGCCCGGCCGGGGTCCTGATCGAGGTGTGGGACACCAGCGACCGGATGCCCAGCCTGGCGCCGCT
>CAVSUF010000004.1:0-328540 GCA_963731085.1 uncultured Actinomycetota bacterium | reverse complement strand
TATGTTGTGGTGCCTTCGTTGGCCGATTACGTATTGCTACGACGTCCTCGGCGCCCTGGCCCAGGCCGCCTCCCGCCTGCCGCAGCTGCTCGCCCAGATCACCCGCTAGCTCGACCAGGCGCTGGCCGCCGGGCACCTCGGCCACGACCTCGGCGAGGACCCCGCCCCGGCCGTCGACGCCGCCGCGGTCTTCCTCGACGACGCCCGCCTGTCCGCCGCCGCCCTGGCCGGCGACCTGGACGCCGCCCAGCAGCAGCTCGCCCTCATCAACGGCCGCCCCGCCCCCGCACCCCCAAGGACCAGCCATGATCGACAAGCTCCAGGCCCACTACGGGTTCACCCGCATGCCGTTCGGCCGCGACCTGGCCCCCGGCATGCTGCACCGCCACGCCGCCCACAACGAGGCCGTCGCCCGCATCACCTGGTGCATCGCCGAACGCGCGATCGGCGTGATCACCGGCGAAGTCGGCGCCGGCAAGACCGTCTCGGTCCGCACCGTCCTGGCCGGCCTGGACGCCTCCCGGCACACCATCATCTACCTGCCCAACCCGATGATCGGCGTCCGCGGCCTGCACGAGATGATCGTCGCCACCTTCGGCGGCCAGCCCGACCGCAGCGACTCCCGGCTCACCGCCCAGGCCTCCGCCATGCTGGCCGCCGAGCGCGACGAGCGCGGCAAGACCCCCGTCCTGGTCATCGACGAGGCCCATCTGCTGCGCTACGAGCAGCTTGAGACGATCAGGATGCTGACCAACCACAACCTCGACGCCGACTCCCCGCTCGCCTGCCTGCTCATCGGCCAGCCCACCCTGCGGCGGACCATGAAGCTCGCCGTCCTCGCCGCCCTCGAGCAGCGCATCGCGCTGCGCTACGCGATGCCGCCGATGACCAGCCAGGAAACCAGCAGCTACATCACCCACCACCTCAAGCTCGCCGGCCGGTCCGACCCCCTGTTCAGCGACGACGCCGCCTCTCTGATCCACACCACCGCCCGCGGCTACCCCCGCGCGGTCAACAACCTCGCCATCCAGGCGCTCGTCGCCACCTACGCCACCGGCAAATCCATCGTCGACGAGCAAGCCGCCCGCTCCGCCGTCACCGAAGTCACCGACACCTGACCGGCACCTCACCCACGACCACCGGCACCACACCGACCAGAGCCCCGCAGCCTCACGGCTGCGGGGCTCTTCACCCGCTGACATGCACCCACACCGCCGCCGACCAGCCTGTAACCTCAGGTGTGTAAATATTTTTGAATTATTTGGTTTAGCTGGCCTATCTTAGCGACCCGGGTAGGCGGTGTCGAGCTCGTTGAGGGCCTCGCGCCAGCCCATGACGCGCTGGCCCTCGACGAGGCGGGCGGGCTGGTCGGAGCGCTTGCCGGTCTCCTGGCGGCGGGCGGCGCGCTCGCGGGCCCTCTTGTCCTCGATGTTGATGATGGCGAGCCACAGCAGCTTGACGACGGCGTCGTCGGTCGGGAAGTGGCCGCGGGCCTTGGTGACCTTGCGGAGCTGGTAGTTCAGGCTCTCGATGCTGTTGGTGGTGTAGAGCAGCTTGCGGACGGCGGGGCTGAAGGCCAGGAACGGGGTGAAGTCGTCCCAGGCGTCCTCCCAGACCCGGGCGGCCTGCGGGTACTTCTTCCCCCAGGGCGAGGCGGCGAACGCGGCGAGGGCGTCGAAGGCGGCCTCGGCGGTCGGCGCGGTGTAGATCTTCCGCAGCTCCTTCGGCGACCTCGCCGGCGTCGCGGCGGGCGACCGGGCCGCAGGCGTTCCTGATGAGGTGGACGACGCAGCGCTGGACCACGGTGCGCGGGAACGCGGCGGTGATGGCGTCCTCGAACCCGGCCAGGCCGTCGCAGCAGGCGATCAGGATGTCGCGGACGCCCCGGTTGCGCAGGTCGGCCATGACGCTGCCCCAGAACCGGGCGCCCTCCCCGGCGGTGGCCGTCTCCGGCGGGGTCTTGGCCAGCCAGATGCCCAGCACGTGCTTCTCCCCGTCGGCGTCGATCGCCGATCGCGATGTAGGCGGGCTTGTTCTGCACGACCTGGTTGTCGCGGACCTTGACCACGATCGCGTCCAGGAACACCACCGCGTAGACCGGGTCCAGCGGCCGGGACTGCCAGGCCCGGACCTCCTCCAGCACCGCGTCGGTGATCCGGGAGACCGTCTCGTGGCGACAGCTGGGTGCCGTAGACCTGCTCGAGGTGGTGCATGATGTCGCGCACGCGACATGCCGTGCGCGTAGAGGCTGATGACCATGTCGTCCAGGCCGCCGGCGACCCGCCCGGCCCGCTTGGGCACCAGCAGCGGCTCGAACGTCCCCGCCCGGTCCCGCGGCACCTGCAGCGGCACCGGCCCGACCCCGGTCTGCACCGTCTTGGCGATCGCGCCGTTGCGGGAGTTCGCCGCGCCGCGCCCGGCCCGCTCGTGCCTGCTCATAGCCCAGGTGCGCGGTCAGCTCGGCCTCCAGCGCCCGCTCCAGCACCGCCCTGACCAGCTCGCCGAGCATCGACCCCTCGCCGGTCAGCCGCAGCCCCCCGGCCTGGTCCCGCGACCGCTCCAGCAGCGCGTCCAGCAGCCGGTCGTCCATCAGCTCCCGCAGCGGCACCCGCGCCGCCTGCCGGCGACCAGCCGCCCGCAGCCGGCATCCCGGCCATCCCCGCCATCACGCCGCCAGCGCCCGCACAGCCCCGCTGCCGCGTTTTCCCTGTTCACGGACTTCATGATCGTTCTCCCCCCGAATCAGCGGGTGTCCCCGCCCGCGTATTGATTACCCTAAGTAACTCCTTTACACACCTAGAGTGATACCTCCCCGCCGACGTCGGCATCCTCAGTGACGGGCAACACCTGGGCGGGACCGCGCCGGGGTAGGTAACCGGGCGGACGTCGCGCCCGTAGGTGACGGTCGCGGTGCGGGCGGCGGCCAGGCTCGCGGTGGCGCGGGCGAGTATCCAGGCGGTTGAGGCGACCGGCCCGGTGAAGCCGGTCATCGAGCCGGAGACGTCGCAGGCGATGCCGACGGCGAGGGGCGAGGCGGGTACCCGGCGGCGCTCGACCCGGGTGAACTGCTTGCGGTGGGCATGGCCCCGGCGGCGCGCTGGGCGTCGGCGGCCATGGCGTGCCGCATCCGGAGCCGGCCGGGCGGGGTGGCGAGGTGATGGTGGTCTCGGCGCGGCCCCCGGCGCTGGCCTCGCGCAGCGCGCGGGCCGGCCGCCGGGCGGCGGCCTGCTCGTCTGCGGTGGGCTCGCGGGTGATGCCGGTGGTGCCGCCGGACCCGTCGCCGGGGTCGCGGGCGAAGACCCGGGCGGAGGCGTCGCCTGCGGCGCGGCGGGCCTTGTTCTCGGCCTCGCGGGCCTCGGCCTGGCCCGGGCGGGAACGGGGCGGCGGCGCGAACTCGGCCTTGGAGGCGTCCTCGACCCGCGCGGTCGCCTCGCCGACCGCCGAGGCGACCGGCGACGGCGGCCCGCCCGCCTCGGACGGGTCGGCCTTGGGGGCGGGCGGTCGGGGGCGATGCCGAGGATGCGGCACCAGCGGCGGCCCAGCCGCACCATGCGCCGCGCGTCGTCGTCGCTGGTGCGGTGGGCCTCGCGCCACACCTGGCGGAGCTGCCCCAGCTTCTCCTCGCCGATGACGGCGGCGACCGCCTTGGCGACCGGCTCGGCCTCGGCGCTCCGTCTCGGGATGCCGGCGTTCTCGGGCCAGGATCAGCGCGGCGGCCGACCCGGCCTCGGCCGCGCTGGCGGGCGGGGCGCGGCGGCGGTGAAGTCGCCGATCACGATCTGGCAGGTGCACGCGCGCAGCCAGGCCCGGTCAGCGGGCCGGCGGGTGACCTGGCGGGCCTCGATCCGGGACTCCTCCAGCGCGGTCGCGGCGGCCCACCATGCGGCGCTCGTGCCCTGGGGGCGCGCCAGCGGGAGTGGGCGGCGTGCGCGCACTCGTGCACCGTCGCGCCCCACAAGGCGGGATAGCGCTCCCGGTCGGCCGGGCTGGCCGGGTCGGCGGTGGCGGGGTCGACGGGCAGGTGGTCGCCGTTGACCTCGATCTCGGCGCTGGCCGGGAGGAAGCAAGCCGGGCGCGCCCCGGCCCGCGCCGGGGGCGACGGTGACGGTCAGGTCGGCGCGGCCGGCGACCGGGGCGACCTGCGCGGTCATCTCGGCGGAGAAGGCCAGCCAGGCGGCGGCCGGGCGGGGGCGGGGGCGGGGGCGGGGGCGGGCGGGGTCGCGCTCATCACAGCGCTCCTTCCAGGCAGGCGAGGCTGGGTTAGATCTGGCGGCCGAGGGACGAGCGGGGCGACCGTCTTGCCGAAGGTCTTGGCGAGGGTGTCGGCGACCACGTCGCGGTCCTCGGCCGGGGCGACCCCGGCGAGGTTGGCCAGCGCGGTGTCCAGCCCGAAGATCCTGGTGATCTTGGCGAAGGCGAGCAGCTCGCGGAGCTGCGGTGCCCAGCCGGTCTCGCCGTTGGCCTGCCGCGTGGCGAGGTTGCGGGCGGCGGTGATGGCGCGGGAGTCGATGCCCAGCGACCGGGCCAGGTCGTAATCCGTCGCGACCTCGAACTGGAAGGTGAAGCGGCTGGACAGGGCCTCGGTCAGGACCGCGCCGTGCACGCCCGGGTTATGGCCCGCTACCACGTAGAAGCCGTCGGCGGCGGTGATCGTCTCGCCCTTGTGGGCCTTGACGGTCACCTCGCGCCGCCCGTCCATCGCCGGGTAGCAGACGGCGAGCACCGCCGGGCTGATCAGGGTGGCGTCGTCGATGAACAGCACCCGGCCCTCCTGCATGGCCCTGATCAGCGGCCCGTAGATGAACTCGTACGTGCCGTCGGGCTTCTGGGTGTACTCGCCGACGAAGTCGCCCACCGTGGTGTCGCCGTCGCCGGCGACGGTGATCAGGTCGGGGAAGGCCGCCTCGACCAGGCTCGTCTTGCCCGTGCCGGGCGGCCCGGACAGCAGGGCGGGGACGCCTTCGGCGCGCAGCGTGCGCAGCGCCTCGACATCGGCCATGCCGGCCAGCACGCGCGGCCGGTAGACCTGCCCGCCAGGGCGGGTGACCGGGCCGGGCGCGGCCTTCGGGGCGGGAGCCTTCGGCGCGGCCGGCGAGGCGGCGCGGCGGCGCGGCGCGGCGGCGGGCGGCCGCGGCGCGGCAGGGGCGGCCTTGGGCGGGGCGGGGGCCTTGGGGGTGATGGCGGCGGCTGCGGCGGCGGTCGCGGAGTTGGCCTCGTAGCGGATCGGCTTGCCGGCGATGCGGGCGGCCTCGGCCCGGTCGGCGAGGGTGGTCAGCGCGTTGCCGACCGCGCCGGCCGAGCGGCCGAGGTCTTTGGCGATCTCGCCGACCGTGTGCGGGCCGGGGCGGGCGGCGAGCCACTCGGCAACCTGGCGGCGAAGCTGGCCGTTGCCGAGCCGGCCCTTGGGCCGGGGCGGGAATAGCGGGGGCGGTCATCGGGAATACCTCCGGGAAAACGCGAGGGCGGGAATTGCGGGCGGGCGCGCGCTTCGCCATGACCCAGGCTATTAATTACCGGGGAATTTCCCCCGGAATTTCCTGGGTACACCACGACGCTATCTCGCCTTTTCCGAGGCAGTCAACGCCTTTCCGCCTCGAAATCAGCCAATTTCCTCGCCAATTTCCGCGCATTCCGTCACTCACCGCGCCTGAATTGATTACCGTCCGCCCTCGCGCCTTTCCCGCCGCGCCGGCCGCCTTTCCCGCGCCCGCCCTCGCCGCCCGCCAGCCTCCTCGCGCGCCTGCCCTCACCTGGCCGCACGCCCTCGCGGGGCCGGGCGGGCACGGGCCTGCGGGCACGGACCAGGGGGTGAGAGTACCTGACACTGAACGGATACAATGCCACGGACAGGAGGCCGGGAATTAACGTACGTCACGCATCTGCGGCCCGCCACGGATGATTGTTTTATGAGCTTTACGCTTATATGAGTCTGGGAGTGCACCGGAAGGTTTATTCTCGCCGTGTCCTGCACGTCCGCCACTGAAAGGGGGCTCCGCTGTCGGCAGGTACCCGTATTGGTAGCCGTATTAGCTGGCGGTGTGGCAGGGTGACAGGTTCGCGAACCCGGCTAAACGGTCTGCTAATTCTGCTGACCGTCCCGGGCCCTGTCCCGGGCACCGGGCCGGCGGCCCTCCGCGCCAGCAGCGGGCGGTCCGCCGCGACCGGGCGAGCGGGGCGCTGGCCGCGAGCCGGCCGGCCCGTGGCCGGCGAGCCCGTCCCGGTAGGTTGCCACGCCTTCGCGGTGCCTGTCGAGCCGCCGCCCGCGCCACGACCGCGCCCGCCGACCTGCCCTCCGCGGACCAGGGACGGCCGGTGCGGGGAGGCAGCCGGGGTCAGGCGGCGCGGGAGGCTCCCGGCGGCAGGCCCTCGCCCGTGCGGAGCTGGCGCAGCAGCTCGGAGGCGGCCTGGTTGGACACGCCGAGCCGGGCGCGGAGCGCGTCGCGGGTGATCGGCTGCCCGTGCTGGTCCTGGTGCTCGGCGGCGGCCCGCCGCGCGGCGGCGAGGAGCGCCTCGTCCCCGCCGTCCTGGGCCTCGTCCCCGGCATCCGGCAGCCGGGGACGGCCGTCCCGGCGCGGACGGCTCGCCGGCAGCGCCGTCCTCGCCGGCGATGGGGCGGGGACGGCGGGCGGCGCGGCGCTCGATCATCGAGACCGCGACCAGGAACGCGGCGGGCGGCACGGCGGCCACGATCCGGCCCCAGGCCGTCGGCTGGGCCTGGGCCAGGTTGGCGGCCAGGCTCAGCAGCACCCCGCCCGCGAGCACCACGGCGGGCCACGACAGCCGCCTGGCCGGGATGCCTGGCCTGCTTGTCGCGCTGGCGCTCGCGGGCGGCCATCACGCAGGTCAGGTCGATGCAGACCGCCACCGCCCAGGCCATAGGCCCCGTGCTGGGCTGCGGTGTCGCGGATGTGGGTGAACGAACTCGAGGGTGTCGGAGTACAGATTGAGCGCGCCGACCGGACTGCCATGCGGGGAAAGCTTGATGATGACGACCGCCGGTACCTGCGGATGGCTGTTGAGGCCGTCGGCCATCGGCAGCGAGACCCCGGTGACCGGGCAGCGGAGGCCGGGTCCTGCCTGGGCTGGGCTGGGCTGGGCTGGGCTGGTGGGACAATCATGCCCGTGGACATAGAAGCTTCTTGACGAGATCATAACGGCGGTCGCGGCACGCGAGATCCTCCCCGGTCGGGCGGCTGTCCGCCGCCGACGTCAGCGAGAAGATCTCCGCCTTCGATGTCGTTGCGACGCAGGCCGACCGGTTCGCGGCCACACCGTCACGGGTCTTCATTACGATCGCGTCGATGAACACGACCTGGGTAAACCTCTTGAGTTCCAGCGGGCGATTCCGCCACGCGGCCAGTTCCTCGTGCAGCGCGTCAGTGACCCGGGAGATCAGTCCCCGAGACCAACGCGCCCCGACCCGCTGCATCGCCACGGGCCGGAGCAGGATTTCTGTGTAGCTTACTTGCTTGCAAGCGAGCCACATATGACTATAATTGTAGTCATGACGATGATGATTCCCCTTGCGGACGCCAAGGCCCGGCTGTCCGCGGTGCTCGACGACGTGCGGGACACCCATGACCGTGTCGTGATCACCCGCAACGGCCGTCCCGAGGCCGTGCTCATCTCCGTGTCGGACCTGGAGACCATAGAAGAGACCCTTGACCTGCTGTCCACGCCCGGCGCGGTCGACGAGATCCGCGCCGCGGAGGCCGAGATCGCACGCGGTGAGTCCATCGGCGCCGACGAACTGCGGCGCCTGATGGCAGAGCGCATCCGGAACGAGGCCGACGCCGGGTGAGCGACGAGGCCTACGCCCTGTCGCTGGCCCCCGCCGCCCGCCGCTCCCTCACCGAGGGACCCCCGCGCGGATTGCCGGTAGCGGTCGCGGCAGCGGTAACCGAGTTCCTGACCGGCGCACTGCTGGACAACCCGCACCGGGTCGGCAAGCCGCTCGCCCGCGAGCTAGCCGGCTACCACTCCGCGCGGCGCGGCGCCTACCGCGTGGTCTACCGGATCGACGAGCCCGCCCGGACTGTCCACGTCGTGCGCATCGACCATCGCGCCGACGTCTACCGGACGCGGTGAACTCTGCCGTCACGCTCCTGCTCGGGTCCCGGGCGTATCCGGCCACTGCCCGGATCTCGCGGCTGAAGTTGGAGAAGGCTTCCTTGCAGCCGAGCGCCGCGTTCTGCCGCGGGCAGTTGGGCAGCGGAAGGCTCGCGCCGTCGGCCGTGCTTGCTAGAAGCGGTTTCTGTTTGCCTTCGTCGAGTTCGGTGTCTGACAGGCTGTTGGGATTGACCATGCGGACCGTCCGCCACTTATCGACGGGGCAGCGTGTCCACTTGCTGAGGCCAAGGTGCGCCGACAGGACGAGCATCTTGAGCCACGAGGCAGTAAAGGTGCCCGTCTGGGCGGCAGCGGAAGACTTGATCGGCCATGGCGGACTCCTCGGTCAGGATCGAGAACGGCGTCGGGGCGGAACCGGCAGGCGATGGTGTAGAACACCGGCGATGGCGACTGCGGCGACGACAACGCCGGCGACGACGAGTAGCTCGCCAGCGCTGACGTCCGGCGCCCACAGGACGAACAGAGCAGGACGCCCAGGCCGGGCAGCATGGCGGGGAGCCCTGCGATTCCCCCGCCGCCCGTGTCGATGCCGTAACCGCCCGGCGGGCAAGCCGCGGGTACAGCAGGTTCACGAGCAGCGCGAGGCCGGTGGCTGCCCAGGCCGCGAGCAGCGGGACGATCAACGCGGCGAGCAGGTAGCTCGCGGTCAGCGATACCGTCGCGCCGCTTACCCAGGTCACTGCCGCCAGGGCGAGCACGACAATGGCGGACATGCACGCCCAGTACAGGGCCGCCACCGCGCCAGCGTAGCCGAGGAGCGCCCGCATTATCGTGCCCGGCTGGTACGGGGCGGCCAGCAGCGCCTCGATACCGCCGCGGCTGGCCTCAGAGCCGTCGTGCGCACTAGCTCAGTGACCGAAAGGCAGGAGAACAAGGCCACCAGGCCCGGCCCGAGGAGCAGGCCGATGCCGACGGTGACCCTATCCGCATGCACACCGTAGCCTTCGGCGAACGTGGCCATGGTCTGCGCCCCGTTGACGTGCCCTGCGCTGGCCAGGGAGATCGCCAGCGCGATGACGGCGGCGGCGAACATCGCCACCGGGATCGCAGGTAGCGCGCGCCCTCCGCGCGGGCACGCCAGGCCAGCGCCCGTATCAGGATCAGCGGGTGATCGGGCGGTCATCCGGAGCCTTCCTGGAGGCGGAGGTAGAGATCCTCGAGCGGGTTTCCAGGCCGGGGATGCCTCGGTGATCCCGATTCCGGCCGTGATCAGCTCGGCGAGGAGGACTCCTGCGCGGCCCGCTCGTCGGCGACCGGCACGATGAAGGCGTCGCCTGACGGCTCGGGCTGGTACCCGGCCCGGCCGAGCGCGCCGGCCAGATCGCCGCTTCCCTTGATCCGCAGCCGGTAGCCGGCGCCGAGCAGCGAGCCGCGGAGCCCCGCCGCGCTGCCCTGCCCGATGATTCTTCCGCCGCGTAGCACCGTGACGTCGTCGCCGATCTCGTTCGCCTCCGCCAGCTCGTCGGTGACCGGCAGCGTCCGGCCCGTGTCGGCGAGCGCGCGCAGGTGGCCGCGGAGCTGGACGGCGACTTGCGGGTCGACGGCGAAAGGCTCGTCGAGCAGCAGCAGGGGGATGAATTCGCGGCATCGCGCGGGCCAGGTTCACCCGCAGCGACTGGCCCCGGCTCAGGCTGCAGGGCCCGCTGGGCCGCGATCGGGCCGAGGTCGAGCAGGTCGAGTGCGGCCCGGACACGTGCCAGCCGTTCGGCTGTCGTCAGGCCGAGAGAACCCTGGCCCAGTAGTGCAGGTTGTCCGCGACGCTGAGGCGCTGCGCCAGGGCAGACCTGTGCGCGGCCATCCCCACCTGCGACTTGACGGCCACGTCAGCGGCCGGGTCCCGGCCCAGGACGCGGACATCGCGGCGTCGGGACGCAGGATGCCCCCCATGACACGGAACAGGGTAGTCTTCCCCGCGCCATTCGGCCGAGATCAGGTGCAGACCGGGACCGAAACTCACGGACACGTCGTGCAGCACCGGCTGGGTGCGGTAGCGGGCGCTCATGCCGCTTGCGCTGAGGACCGGTGCGGGTTCCCGTCACGGCTGTCCGCTTGCAGCCGCCGGCGGCCGAACGCCTGCAAAGCCGCCGCCTCGGTGGGCAGTGCGCCGACTGGCAGCGGCAAGCGCGGCGGCGGGAAGGCGAGAGCGCATTGCGGGTTCTCCTGGTTCGTTACTGATGCACACGGGCTAGCTGCCTTGCCGGCGACCGCTCAGGTGAGGCCCGGCGACAGGAAGTGCAGCCCTGCTACCTTTCCCTCGCGGTCGAAGGCGATCCGCGCGGTCCGTTCTCCGGCCTCGAAGGAGAGCGGGATGTCCGCGACCGTGAGGTCCCCCGCCTGGTAGACCACGGGCCTGCCGGTCTGCTCAAGGCGGCCGATCAGCCCCGCGAGCCGCGCCCACACCGCGGCCAGGCCGTCGGCATAGAGCTTCCGCGCGACGGTCTCGCCGAAGTCCCGGCAGGCGTCCGCCCAGCGGCCCGCCGGCCCGGTTGGCGACCAGGACCATGCTGCGGTCGGCGGCTCGGGGCAGTACCCAGTTCCAGCCATCGGCAAGCCGGTACGCGGATCGGTCAGCCTGGAGAACCGCTGGAACGCCGGCCTGCAGGCTGCTCCCGACACCTGCCGATTTCTGCCCACGTGTGGCCTGCCTCTTTGGCGCACTGCACCAGCAAGACCGAAGCCCGGCGTCGATCTCGCTTTCGGCACCCTGAACGAATGCGATCACTGCCGGCGAGGCCTGCGCCTGCTCAAGCAGGTTGCGGACGGCCCCCCGCCCAGCAACCAGAGAAGACGGCGCGAACACGTCCCCTCCGGTTTCGTTCGGCACTCCGTCAAGAGTTGCATGACGAATGTGCGTTGTCAATATTTCCTGTACATATGAATTCGCTGCACCGTCACGGCCACCGCCCCGGATTCTGGCCCGCCGCGCCGCACTGCGACAGGTGGCATTACAAAATCGACGTTTACGTCCTACTTCCTTCAAATCTGGAAGCGTCTTTCCGCAATGCTGACAGGTCAGAGGCCGGTCGCGGCTCCCATAAGCATCTCCATTCCGTGCTCACTAAGGTAGCACGGAACAGAGAGGGATTGACACGAACTCATCGTTTTTCAGCAGAAGCGCTGGCACGCATAGCTCGTCAAGAGGCTGCACCCTTCGCGCCCCCCGGCCCGGCCTTTTCTGGCCTTTGACCTGCCGCGTTCAAGAATGCCTGCTCGGTGTCATCGTCTTCCTCGTCCCCCGGTTCGGGCTCGGTGTCCTTAGCGCCGAGGGCGTCGGTGATGCGCTGGTGGCGGCGTCGGACTGGCCGTCGATGCCGTGCACGTAGATTTCCAGCAGGAACGCCTCTGCCATCTGCGCGGGTGACGCCGACCGGCGGCGCGCCGAAGATGACGAGGCCGACCCGCGTCCGGGCAGCATGAAGGCGCGGCCTCCAGCGTGACCTGCCCGCCCATGCTCCAGCCGACGACGACCGCGCAGCGGCGCCGGCGCCTGTGCGAAAGCCGGTGAGCACGGCACGCGTATCCCGGCGGCGAGTAGCCGACCCGGTCCCTGGCTAGCTCGGACTGCCCGTGGCCGGGCAGGCCCGGGCGCGAGGCAGCGGAACCGCCGGTCCAGGTCGCCCGACCATTACCGGGAGCCAGGTCCTGGCTGAAGACGAGTTGCTGTGGACGAAGATGACCGGCCCGCCGTCTCCGGCCCTCCTGGCCGGCCGGGCTTTCCAGGTAGGCAATCTTCGGCGCCCGCTTTGGCGTCGGCTGGGCACTCAACCTCGGCAACCCGATCGCGTGGCTGCTCCTCGCCGGGTTGGCGGCCTGGCCAGGCCTGGCGGCGCTCGGGGCGGCGGCGGGAATGTGACCAGCCGCTAACCCGATCCCCGCCAGCGAACGCTGCGGCCGGCGGTACCCCGTCATACGTCACGCTCTCCCGGACCGCAGGCCCAGTCATCAGCACGGACTTCCGGCCGCCAGCGCCCCCCGGGAAATCACGCCCGCTGCCGCTCGGACGACGGGATGCACGCGCCCAACTCAGCGGTTCGCGTCAAGCCAGGTGAAACCCCGGAACGGGCACCAGAAACCCGTCAAGCGGCTACCCGCACCGCTCCCTCAGCCTCCGATCCGTCCGCCATATGTCCGTAACCACCGCGACACGGCACCCCGCGACGGCACATGACGCAACAAGGCGGCACAGCGAGCAAACGGCCCGCAGGCCGCGATATCGCAGGCCAGGGGCCGTTTTCGCTGGTAGTGGCAGGTGTGGTGGCAGGTGTAAGGTTCGAACTAGCGTAGGCTGAGCCGACGGTTTTACAGACCGCTCCCTTTGGCCACTCGGGCAACCTGCCTAGCGCCGTCCCAGGAGGACAGGCTCTGAGAAGGATAGCGGAAGTCACCCCGTGGGTCAGCACGCGGAACCCATCAGCTCGGACAACCGCCCCACGTCGGCCACGCCGCCGACGCCCCGCCCGCTCCAGGCGATAGCCTGGTCCCGTGGCTGCGGAATCCTCATTTGACATCGTGTCCAAGCTCGACCGGCAGGAAGTCGACAACGCGCTGAACCAGACGGTCAAGGAGATCGGCACGCGGTTCGACTTCCGGGACGTCGGCGCCTCCATCGCCTGGTCCGGGGATCAGGGCGTAGAGATCAAGGCCAACAGCGAGGAACGCGCCAACGCCGTGCTGGACGTCTTCAAGGACAAGCTGGTCCGGCGCCAGGTCTCGCTCAAGGTCCTCGACGCCGGCGAGCCCGAAGCTGTCCGGCAAGGAGTACCGGCTGAGCGTCAGCCTCAAGGAGGGCATCTCCCAGGACGACGCCAAGAAGATCGCCAAGATCATCCGGGACGAGGGCCCGAAGGGCATCCGGGCCCAGGTCCAGGGCGACGAGCTGCGGGTGTCGGCCAAGAAGAAGGACGACCTGCAGGAGACCCATCGCCCTGCTCAAGGGCCGCGACTTCGACTTCGCCCTCCAGTTCGTCAACTACCGGTAGCAGCGCGGCTAGGTCGCGATGTCCGGGTAGGGCAGGGTCCAGTGGCTCAGCCGCGCGGCAAATTCGCGCTGGAACGCTAGCGGCTCCGGCGTAATCCCGTTCGAAGAGCGCGATGAACAGGGTGAGAACCAGGAAGTTATGCGCTCCGAGCTCGAGCAGCGCCACGTAGTCGTGCGCCCGCAGCGCCTGCCGCTCCGCGTCGGTGAGCTCCGGCCAGGTGCTGCGCTCCGGGTCCGGGCAGTTCAGGATCCGGCCCGCCATCTCGGCCTCCCACCAGCTCACGGTGCCGGCCGGGTCGGCCCGGTAGCGCTCGACGAGGTCGGGGTCGCGGTCGACGGTGTAGAGGAACTTGTTGATCAGGTACTTGCTCATGGCGTGTCCGTCCCGGCCGGGTACCAGGTGAAGTAGGCCTCCATGGTGTGGAACAGGTCGAGCGAGTCGGCGTAGTCGGCCCGCACGCCGGCGCCTGCGACGCCCATCATCAGCAGGAAGTCCATGAAGCCGTGGGTGGCGTTGCCGGGCGCCCACAGGCTGTCCAGGCTGACCTCGGCCAGCGCGCCGGCGATGTCGCCGGTGGCGATCCACTCCACGGCCTTGCGGTCGAACTCGGGATCGGGGCCGTGCGGGCCGAACTGGCGCGGGCCGCCGAGCTCGAGCGACAGGTGGCCGGTGCCGATGACGGCCACCCGCTGGTCGCTGGGCCAGGCCTCGATCATCGCGCGGATGGCCTGGCCGAGCTGGACGAACCGGGCGGGCCGCGGCAGCGGCGGGGCGAAGATGTTGGTGTACACCGGGACGATCGGCAGGTCGGCCTCGGGGCGCAGGGTGATGATCGGGCAGGTGATGCTGTGGTCGACCCGCAGCTCGTTGCTGAAGGCCAGGTCGAAGCCCGCGTCGAGGCCCGCGCGGAGCAGGTGCGCCGACAGTTCCTCGTGGCCGCGCAGGAGCAGCCGCGGCAGGCCGAACTCGCGCTCCTCGTTGTAGAAGTTCGCGTCGTAGAACGGGCGCCTTGCCGATCAGGAACTGCGGCATGTTGTCCAGCCACAGCTGATGGAAGTGATCGCTGCCCACCATGACCAGGATGTCGGGCCGGGCGCGGGTCAGCGTCGCCCGGAACGACTCGATCTTGGCCACCCACTCGTCGGCGAACGGCGGCCGGTCCGCTCCCGCGCGAGGTGCTGGCCCGGTAGTAGAACGGGTGATGGGTCGAGGCGATGACCGCGGCGACCGTGGCCATGACGGCTCCTTCACTGGCCGGGTCGGGATCGGGCTGCGGCTGAGTCGGGGCCGGAGGGCGCGGCGAGCCAGGCCCGGATCTCGTCGCCGTGCTCGTCGAGGCCGGGCGGCGGGAGCGGGTAGCTGGGCGGGGTGCGCGAGTAGGTGATCGGGTGCGCGGTGGTGGGGACGCCGGCCTGCGCCGGTCCCGGCCGTCGACCACCGGGGCCAGCCCGAGCTCGGTGGCCAGGGCGATGCCGCCGTCGACGGTGTTGATCGGGCCGCACGGCACCCCGGCGGCGACCAGGGCGTCGAACCACTCGGCCGACGTGCGGGCGGACAGCTGCTTGTGCAGCAGCGGCGCGAGCTCGGCCCGGTTGCCGGTGCGGTCCTGGTTGCGGGCGAACCGGGGATCATCGGCCAGCTCGGGCGCGCCGATCACCTCGCACAGCCGGCGGAACTGGGTGTCGTTGCCGGCCGCGATGACGATCTCGCCGTCGGCCGTCGGCAGCGGCTCGTACGGGAACAGGCTGGGGTGGGCGTTGCCCATCCGCATCGGGACGACGCTCGCCGGCCAGCACCGCGCTGGCCTGGTTGACCAGCCCGGACATGGCGCTGGCCAGCAGGCTGGCCTCGACGTGCTGGCCCTCGCCGGTGGCGCGTCCGGTGGGCCAGGGCGGCCAGGATGCCGATGGTGGCGTGCAGCCCGGCCATGACGTCGAACAGGGCGACGCCGGCCCGGTAGGGCGGCCCGTCGGCGGCGCCGGTGAGGCTCATCAGGCCGGACACGGCCTGCACGATGAGGTCGTAGCCGGGCAGGTCCGGGCCGGCCCCGCTGCCGAAGCCGGTGATCGAGGCGTAGATGACGGCCGGGTTGGCCGCGCTGACCGTCGTCGTAGTCCAGGCCGAACCTGGCCAGGCCGCCGGGCTTGAAGTTCTCGACCATGATGTCGGCCCGCCGGGCCAGCTCGGCGGCGGCGGCGCGGCCGGCGTCGGCGCGCAGGTCCAGCACGACCGACCGCTTGTTCCGGTTGATGGCCAGGTAATAGGTGGACACGCCGCTCGGGGGTGACGGGCGGCTGCCAGTGCCGGGTGTCGTCGCCGCCGGGCCCCTCGACCTTGATCACGTCGGCGCCGAGGTCGGCCAGCAGCATGGTGCAGTAGGGCCGGCCAGGACCCGGGAGAAGTCGGCGACCAGCAGCCCGGCCAGCGGGCCGGGCCGGGCCGCGGGCGGACGCTCGGAGGGGGCGGGCTGCTCATGAGCAGCAGGCTACCCAGCCGGGCCGAGCGCCCGCCCGCCGGCCGCCCGGTCGGCGCGGCCGCTGGGCGGGCGCGCCCGGGTCAGGACGCGACGGGCGTCGCGGCGGCGGTAGCCGGTGAGGTCGCGGGGCAGTCGCGCGGGCCGGGGCCGCCCGGCGGGCGCGACCCGGCTGACAGGGCGCTGGCCAGGTCGGCGAAGGCGCTGGCCCGGTCGAAGTCGCGGGCGTGGTCGGCGCACCGGCCGGCGGGCACCAGCTCGCAGTCCCAGCAGGTCGTGGACGGCCGCGCCGCTGGCCCGGTAGACGGCGGCGTCGCCCAGCGCGGCGACGACCAGCTCCAGCTGGCGCGGGGTGAGCCCGGCCTCGGCTCAGCGCCGGCCGCGCTCGGCCCGGCCTCGCGGGCGCGCGTCCAGCAGCGACGCCACCGACGGCGGCGTTCCGCTTGTCCCAGTGCACCAGCCGGGCCAGGAACTGCCGGTCCCGGCTGCCGAGCCGGACGCCGGCCAGCGCCGCGTCCAGCAGCTGCCGGGCCGTGCCGCGGCGCGGGCCGGCCGCGGCTCGCCGGCCGCGGGCAGCACCTCGACCGCGGCGCGGCGAGGCTGGATGCACGCGGGCGTCGGGAACGACCGTCACGGGCTTGACCGGCACGGGCCTGGGGAGCTGCACCAGGCGGGGCTACCGCGGCCACGGCAGCTGACGGCCTTGGCCGGCACGGCGAGATCTAGTCATGAAGCTGGCGCCTCCTCATCCGGCCCGTGACTCTCGCGAGCCGGTTGCTGGTGTCCCGCGCACCCGGCACGAGCCCCAGTCGGGCACGTTGAGTGACTGCAGGACTACGCGAGTATGACGCGCCACTCCGCGGTCAGGTTGACACTGCTGCGTAACAACATCGGCCTCCGACCTGCCCGCATGCCACGATCCGGCGGCGCGTTCCCGACCGCTCCGGGACGCCATCCGAGTTGCACGAAAGTAGGACGTCCTACCGGATAGAATGGCCTCAAGCCTGATCCTCAGCTCCCCAGCCACGTGGGCAGCGCCGATAGGACGCACGCCGGCACCGCGTCAGTTACCCGGCCTCGGCGCGTGGAGGAGGCCGCGAACGCTGTGACCAAGCAGGTGCAAAAGCTCGACCGCGTCATCATCAGGTTCGCCGGCGACTCCGGCGACGGCATGCAGCTCGCCGGTGACCGGTTCACTCAGGAGACCGCCACGTTCGGCAACGACCTCTCGACGCTGCCGAACTTCCCGGCGGAGATCCGCGCCCCGGCCGGGACGCTGCCCGGCGTGTCCAGCTTCCAGCTGCACTTCGCTGACCACGACATCCTGACCCCGGGCGACGCGCCCGACGTCCTGGTGGCGATGAACCCGGCCGCGCTGAAGGCCAACCTGTCCGACGTGCCGCGCGGCGCCGACATCATCGCCAACACCGACGAGTTCACCAAGCGGAACCTGAGCAAGGTCGGCTACGCGGCCAACCCGCTCGAGGACGGCTCGCTGTCGGCCTACCAGGTGCACGCCATCCCTATCACATCGGTCACAGTAAAGGCGCTGGAAAGCTTCGACATCACCCGCAAGGACGCCGAGCGGGCGAAGAACATGTTCGCCCTGGGCCTGCTCTCCTGGCTGTACAACCGGCCGGTCGAGGGCACGATGCGGTTCCTGGAGTCGAAGTTCGCCAGCAATCCGACGATCATGGCGGCCAACAAGGCGGCGTTCCAGGCGGGCTGGAACTACGGCGAGACCACCGAGGCGTTCTCTGTCCAGTACGAGGTCGGCCCGGCCACCCTCCAGGCCGGCATCTACCGGAACATCACCGGCAACAGCGCGCTGGCCTACGGGCTGGTGGCCGCGTCCCGCCGGTCCGGCCTGCCGCTGTTCCTGGGCTCCTACCCGATCACCCCGGCCTCCGACGTGCTGCACGAGCTGTCCAAGCTGAAGCGCTTCGGCGTGCGCACGTTCCAGGCCGAGGACGAGATCAGCGGCGTCGGCGCCGCCCTGGGCGCCTCGTTCGGCGGCGGCCTGGGCGTGACCAGCACGTCGGGCCCGGGCATGTGCCTGAAGGCCGAGACCATCGGCCTGGCCGCGTCGGTCGAGCTGCCGCTGATCATCTGCGACGTCCAGCGAGCCGGCCCGTCCACCGGCATGCCGACCAAGACCGAGCAGGCCGATCTGCTGATGGCCCTCTTCGGTCGTAACGGGGAGTCCCCCGTGGCCGTCATTGCCCCGTCGACGCCTGCGGACTGCTTCGATACCGCCCTGGAGGCGGTGCGGATCGCCGTCAAGTACCGGACGCCGGTGATCATCTTGTCCGACGGCTACCTGGCCAACGGCTCCGAGCCGTGGCGGGTGCCCGACGTGGACAGCGCTGCCGCGGCTGCGTGACGAGTTCTCGTTCGCGATCCCGGCCGACTGGCCCGCCGGCGACGGCAAGTCGTCCTCGGGGTTCCAGCCGTTCCAGCGCGACCCGGCCACCCTGGCCCGGCCGTGGGCCATCCCCGGCACGCCGGGCCTGGAGCACCGGATCGGCGGCATCGAGAAGGCCGACGGCGCGGGCACCATCTACTACGACCCGGACAACCACGACCGGATGGTCCGGCTGCGCCAGGCGAAGATCGACGGCATCGCCGCCGACATCCGCTCCGCTCGCTGTCGACGACCCGGACGGCGACGGCCCGGGTGCTGGTCCTGGGCTGGGGCTCGACCTACGGCTCGATCGGCGCCGCGGTACGCCGGATCCGGGTGGCCGGCGGCTCGGTGGCCCAGGCCCACCTGCGGCACCTGTCGCCGTTCCCGGCCAACCTGGCCGAGGTACTCAGCTCCTACGAGAAGGTACTCGTCCCGGAGATCAACCTGGGCCAGCTAGCGCTGCTGCTGCGCGGCCGTTTCCTCACCGACGTGATCTCCTACAACCGGGTGCGCGGCCTGCCGTTCAAGGCCGCCGAGCTGGCCGAGGTCATCCAGGACGTGATCGCCAATGTCTGATCCCATCAACGGCCCGCGGCGCGAGCGAGTTCCCCGCCGGGCCGCGGCGGCTGGCGTCGCTGACGCTGGTGCCGAAGGCCGACGAGAAGCTGGCCACCCGGGACTTCAAGTCCGACCAGGAGGTGCGCTGGTGCCCCGGCTGCGGCGACTACGCGATCCTGGCCGCGTTCCAGGCGTTCCTGCCGGAGCTGGAGATCCCCCGGGAGAACCTGGTCATCATCTCCGGCATCGGCTGCTCGTCCCGGCTGCCGTACTACGTGAACAGCTACGGCATGCACTCGATCCACGGCCGCGCCCCGGCCATCGCGACCGGCCTGGCGTCGTCCCGCCCCGACCTGTCGGTGTGGGTGATCACCGGCGACGGCGACGCGCTGTCGATCGGCGGCAACCACCTGATCCACGCGCTGCGCCGCAACGTGAACATCAAGATCCTGCTGTTCAACAACCGCATCTACGGGCTGACCAAGGGCCAGTACTCGCCGACGTCGGAGCAGGGCAAGGTGACCAAGTCGACGCCGTTCGGCTCGCTGGACACCCCGTTCAACCCGGTGTCGCTGGCCATCGGCGCCGAGGCCAGCTTCGTGGCCCGGACCATCGACTCCGACCGCAAGCACCTGACCGGCGTGCTGCGCGCGGCGGCCGACCACAAGGGCACGGCGTTCGTGGAGATCTACCAGAACTGCCCGATCTTCAACGACGACGCGTTCCTGCCGGTCACCGAGCCCGGCTCGCGCGAGGCGCACGTGATCCGGCTGGAGCACGGCGAGCCGATCCGGTTCGGCGCCGAGAATGCGAGCGGGCTGCGGTTCTCGCCGTACGGCTCGCTGGAGCCGGTGCCGGTGGCCGGGACCGCGCCGGAGGCGCTGCTGACCCACGACGCCCACGTGACCGACCCGTCGTACGCGTTCGCGCTGTCCCGGCTGGACGACGCGGGCTTCGAGCACGCCCCGATCGGGGTGTTCCGGCAGGTGCCGCGGCCCAGCTACGACGAGCTGATGTCGGCCCAGATCGAGCAGGCCCGCGAGCAGCAGGGCGACGGCGACCTGGCCGCGCTGCTGGCCGGGCCGGACACCTGGCAGGTCGGCTAGCCGATGCCAGCTGTCCGGGTCGACCGGTCCGGGCCGGTGACGACGGTCGTCCTGGACCGCCCGGAGGTCCGCAACGCGGTGGACGCGCCGACGGCGGCCCTGCTGGCCGAGGCGTTCGCCGACTTCGAGGCCGACCCGGATGCCGCCGTGGCGGTGCTGGCCGGCGCGAACGGCATGTTCTGCTCCGGCGCGGACCTGAAGGCGATGGGCGGCCCGCAGCAGGTCCTCCTCGAGACCGACGGCCCCGGCCCGATGGGCCCGACCCGGATGCGGCTGTCCAAGCCGGTCATCGCCGCGATCGCCGGGCACGCCGTGGCCGGCGGCCTGGAACTGGCCCTGTGGTGCGACCTGCGGGTGGCCGAGGAGGACGCGGTACTCGGCGTGTTCTGCCGCCGCTGGGGCGTGCCGCTGATCGACGGCGGCACGGTCCGCCTGCCCCAGATCATCGGCCTGGGCCGGGCGCTGGACCTGATCCTCACCGGCCGCCCGGTACCCGCCGCCGAGGCCCACGCCATGGGCCTGGTCGACCGGCTGGTGCCGGCCGGCACGGCGCGCAAGGCGGCCGAGCAGCTGGCCCGCGAGATCGCCGGCCTGCCGCAGGCGTGCCTGCGCAGTGACCGGGCGTCGGCGCTGGACGGCCTGTCCCTGGACCATGACGCGGCCATGGCCAACGAGTTCCGCCTGGGCCTGGCCACGCTGGCCGAGCCAGGGGTAGTCGAGGGCGTGTCCCGGTTTCGCGGCGGCGCGGGCCGGGGCGGCGCGCCCGCCTAGCCGCGCCGCGTCACAGTCGCCCGCGCTGCTACATCTTCCAGGACACGTCCTCGTGGATGACCCTGGCCGGGTTGCCCGCCGCGATCGCCTTGGGCGGCACGTCCTTGGTCACGACGCTGCCGGCCGCGATCACCGCGCCGTCCCCGACGGTCACCCCGGACAGGATGGTCACGCCCGTGCCGACCCACACGCTGTCGCCGATGGTCACCGGCTCGGACATGGGCCGCGGCACGCCGCCCACCACTAACTCGTGGCCGTTGCCGTCGAGGATGTTGGCATTCCAGGAGATCCCGCATTTCGAGCCGATCACGATGTGCTCGAAGCAGGTAACCGTCGAGTCGTAATTGATATACGAACCGTCGCCGATCTCCAGGTGCGCGCCCTCGCCGATCAGTACCCGGGTGCCCCGGATGAGCTCCGCGGAGCCGTGCACGGTGAGGCGCGCGTTCTGCATGAGGCATAGCGAGGCTGGCGCCGGCCCGACGTGACGCGTGCCCACGAGCAGGCGCGATCCACGCGGGATGGTGATCCGCGCGCCTTTACTTAACTTCAGCCGGGTACCCCGGACAATGATGCACCGGCCGCCGCTGCGCGCGCTCCAGTAAAGCGTGCGCATGATCGAAATCCGGAATACTGCATTCAGAAGCATTTCGCCATTCATATGGCGAAGGCGCCCTAAAATGCCCATGATGAAGCCCGCCCCAGTTTGCCGCCTAGGAGTTAGCTAACGATAGCGGATGATAGTCCGCTATAGCCCAGAACCAGGCTCCCTGTTCTCCGGGGTGGCATCTGGCCAGGTCAGCGGTCACGATGTGAGCCCTCCTATGCCAACCGGGCATCGCGGTCAGCCGTCTCACTCGCGGCGCCAGGCGGCGCCGCGATGACGCACGAGGGGGGCCTCGACGGTGGGAATCAGGGTGCAGCGGGCCTGCGCCGGATCATGCCAGCGCGGATCATGCCAGCGCGGATCATGGCAGCGCGGATCATGGCAGCGCGGATCATGGCAGCGCGCATCATGGCAGCGCGGATCATGGCAGGCGGTCATGGCAGCGCGGATCATGGCGGGCGGGCTGGCGGCCGCGACCGCGGCGGCCCTCGGCGCGGGCCTGACCGCACCGGCCCCGGCCCAGGCCGCCGGGCCGCCGATCTGCGTGTCGGCCGCGCACCCGCTGCTGGCCGCCCGGATGTCGGGCGGCATCGCCGCCGCGCTCGATAGCCGCCGCTCGGCCGTGGGCCTGACCGTCGCCGACCCCGGCCTGGACCTGTCCTGTGCCCTGCACCAGGGCAGCCATTTCGACGCGGCCAGCGTGATCAAGGTGACGATCATCAGCGCCCTGCTGCTCAAGGTCGGCGGGACCGCGCACCTGACGTCGCGGCAGCGGTCGCTGGCCTGGGCGATGATCACCCAGTCCAGCAACGCGGCCGCCACCACGCTGTGGAACGAGACCGGCCTGGCCGCCCTGCAGCGGTTCCTGAACCGGGCCGGGATGACCCACACCCGGCTGAGCCCGGCCTGGGGGCTGACCCTGATCACCGCCCAGGATGAGGTCAGGCTGCTGGGCCTGCTGACCGGGCCGGGGACGGTGCTGGACCCGGCGTCGCGGGGCTACGTGCTGTACCTGATGGCGCACGTGATCGCGGGGCAGCGGTGGGGTACCCCGGCGGGCGTGCCGGCCAAGGTCACCGTGCACGTCAAGAACGGCTGGCTGCCCTACCCCACCGGGTCGGACTGGCACATCAACAGCATCGGGGCGTTCGCCGGGCCGGGCACCAGCTACCAGCTGGCCGTGCTGACGACGGGCAACCCGAGCATGACCTACGGGGTCGACACGGTGCAGGCGGCGGCGCGGGTCATCAACCGGGACATCGCCTCCTTCGTCAGTTCGCGGCCGACCGGGGCGGGTGCCACAATTCCGGGGTGATCTCCGACAGCGCCGCGACGCTGGGCGAGCCCGCGTCCGGGCCCGGACGCGGCGGACGAGACCGGCGCCGGGGACCGCGTTACCCATCTCGGGTCGGCCCCGACTCCGGCTGCGTCTACTGGCACGCCTGGTTTCCCGGACTTCCGGTTCGCGCCCAACATCGGCGGGCACCCGGACATCTACGAGATCGAGAACCGCGCCATCGACCAGGCCGGTCACGTTCTGGACGCCATGCGCGGGCTGGCGCCGTGGACCGGGAAGACGATCGTGGACCTGGGCTGCGGCACCGGGTTCTGGCTGGCCCGGTACGCCGGCGCGGGCACCCGGGTCATCGGGATCGAGCCGGATCACTCGGTCCGGGCGCGGGCCGTGCGGGCCGCCGCCAGCCTGCCCGGCACCGAGGTGCGGGCCGGCTCGGCCGAGCACACCGGGCTGCCCGACGACAGCGCCGACGTGGTGCACGCCCGGTTCGCCTATTTCTTCCCGCCCGGCACCGACGCCGGGCTGACCGAGGTCCTGCGCGTGCTGCGGCCCGGCGGCCGGCTGGTCGTGGTGGACAACGACTACCGCTGGGGCGAGTTCGCCGGGCTGCTGGCCGCCGCGGCGCCGCGGCCGGTGCGGGACGTGGCGGCGACCGTGGACGAGTGGTGGCACGCCCGCGGCGCCACCCGGCACGAGGTCCGGTCGGAGTGGCGGTTCGCCAGCCGGTCCGATCTGGCCGCGGTGCTGGGCATCGAGTTCCCCCGGCGGGTGGCCGCGGACTGGCTGGCCCGGCACCCGGCGGCGACCAGCCTGACCTACGGCTACGTGCTGTTCACGGTGACCGCCTGACGCCAGGCGGGTTCAGCCCTTAGCGAACGGGGTAGCCGCAGCGAGCCAGGCGGTCTACCGGACCGGATCCCCGGCGGACGGCGGCAGGGGCACGGGATCGGCCCGCACCCGTGCATGCCGGGAGAGCACGGGACCGACCAGCGGGACGGTGCCGCTTAGCCTCGGGAAAGGCGGGAGAAACCGGCGGCTACCGCACCATTCTGCCGAGGCCGCTCAGGGGCTAGCCGAGGGATTCCCGAGCGCCTTCGGGGCATTTTCGGGCAGCCTGAGAAGCCCCGGCAGAATTGACCGTGATGCTTTCGGCGCAGGGCGTTCCTGCCGCCGTTCCGGGTCAGGCGGACCCGAATTCAGACCGCCAGATCGGCCTCGATCTGCTTGAGGCTGTGGCGGGCCAGGGCCAGGTTCGACTTTGCCCGGTCCAGGGCCAGGTAGAGGAACAGGCCGTGCTCCTGCTGAGTGCTCTTGAGGAGTCGGATCAGGTGATACTGCTTGGCCAGGGTGATGAGGATGTCCTCGATGGTGTCGTTGATGCGCAGGGACTCGATCGCCCGCATCTTGGCCCGCACGACCTCCGTGTTCCCGGCCGCCGCCACCTCGAGGTCCAGGTACTTGCCGCCGCCGAGGGTGCCCAGCGACATGCCGCTGTCCCAGTCGACTAACGCCACGCCCAGGGCGCCGTCAATCGCCATGGCTTCCTTAAGGGCAGTTTCGATGTTCACGCACTCCGCCTTTCATGGGAATCGCCGTGATCTCACGGTATCGCGGTCCCGCCCTGGCCATCCGGTAAACAACCCAGAAACGAAATACCTCGAGTAATTAAACGAGCACGTACGGTAAATGAGCACTCCGCGTGCCCATACTCGCGGCATCGTTACTTACGGTGATCCTGGCAATGTCAGCGGCCGTCGCCAAATGGCTATTTCTTTGCTGCCGGAATAGTACGCTGGAGTGGTCGCTTCACCGGCATCAGGCGGCACGCATTAAATGCCGCAATGCCTGGTTCGGGGCGAATAGTCGGCTGCTGCCTTTCAGCGAGGGGAGTGATCTCAGCTGGCCAGCTCAGATGACCGCGCCGGGCCCCGGGTCGCGACCGTGCTGGAGGGCCTGGCCCTGCAGCACGCGTCGGGCGCACTGGAGATCGACGGCTCCCCGGCCGGGACCGTGTATCTCGACCGCGGTCACATCACGTTCGCCCGGACGACCTGGAGTCCCGATCTCGGCACCCGCCTGGCCGGCGTGCTGCCCGCCTCCGATGAGGTACCCGACCTGCTGCTGAGCGCGGATCACCCGGACGGCGGCCTCGGCAACCTGCTGGTCGAGCGCGGGCTGGTCACCCCGGACGTGCTCGCCGCCACGCTGCAGTCGGTGATCGTCGACGCGGTGATCGTGCTCACGGTGCCGCTGGGCGAGGACGCCCGGGTGTCCGACATCCGGCTGCAGGCCCCGCGCGCCCACTGGGCCGGCGCGTTCTGCCAGGTCCAGGTCGACGCGGCGCGGACCGAGGCGCTGGCCCGGGCCGAACGGATGACCCGCGACCCGGTCCCCCGCGGCGCCCGCCTGGAACTGCGCGACCTGGCTGACCGCCGGGCGGTCCTGACCCGTGCCCAGTGGGCCGTCGCCTGCCACATCGACGGGGCGCTGACCTGCTGGGACCTGGCCTGGCGGTGCGGACTGGCGCTATCCGACACGTTCGAGGCAGTCGGCGCCCTGGCCCGGGCCGGCCTGTGCGCCCCCGGTGCCGAGTACGTCGCGGCCCCGGTCCGGGCGGCGCGGCCGACCGACACTGGCGCGGCTGTCCAGCCGATCCGCCCGCCGGCGACCCCGGTTCCCGAACTGCCGGCTCCGCCGGCCGTCGCTAACCGGGTGACCGGGCTGACCGGGACGTGGACGGGGACGTGGCGAGGGGGGCGGGGGGCCAGGCCGCCGCACCCCCGCTGGAGTCGCTGCGCCGGGTGCTCGACGGGCTCCGCCGGCTGAGCTGAGCTGAGCCGGGCCAGTCAGGCGGCCCGGCTCCGAGCCTGGTCCGGGGCCGGCCTGGCTGGCCGGGCCGGGCCGGGCCTCTGGCATGATCGTGACCGGTTGTCCGGCAGATTTCACGGACAACCGGTCACGATCATGGGCGCCGGATTTCCGGCGCGGCACTCAACCGCTATACGGACAGCCGACCCGGTGCGCGGCGACGGGACCGTCGAGCCCCGTCTCGGACTTCGAGGCAGGCCCCTAGCTGAACCGGGGCGTGTGGGACGGCCCGGCCGGGCGACGTCGGGGCAGCGGCGCGGGAGAGCCGTCCGGCGAGCCGGCCGGGACGCCCGTGCCTTCCGGCTCGGCGACATCAGCGCCGCCGGGCGCAGCCGCACCGACAGCATCGCCACCGTCGGCAGCCGCACCAGCCGCAGCGGCGCCGACGCCAGCGCCACCACCCGCCACGCCACCGACGGCAGCCGCACCAGCCGCAGCCGCGCCGACGCCAGCGCCACCACCCGCAGCGCTACCGACGGCAGCGCCACCACCCGCAGCGCCACCACCCGCAGCGCCACCGACGCGCCGCGCCGGCCGCGTGGGGCTGCGGGCCGAACTCGCTGGCGTAGGTCGCGATCCGCTCCACGATCTCCCGGGTCTGGTAGTGCAGCATCGCGATGTTGAGGTCCGGGGTGCCGATGACCGCGATCAGGGCGCTGTCGCCCGCGGCGTAGACGGCCAGGTAGCCCTGGCTGCCGCGGGCGAGGGCCTCGCGGAGCTGGCCCCGGCCAGTGGACAGCGTGGTCCGGCTGGCCAGCGACCGGCTGGTGGCGGCCAGTGCGGCGATAGCGGTCGGCTCCAGGTCGGGCACGTCGTGGGCGACGAGGAAACCGTCGTTCGTGGCCACCAGGCTGCCGTGCACGCCGGAGACCTTGTCCCGGATGCGCCGTAACTCGGCCCGGACCCGCTGCTCGGGGGAACCGCCCGTCGGCCCGGCCGGCCCGAGCGGCGCACCCGCCGGCCAGCCCGCGACGACCTGCGGCGGCGTCATCAGCCGCCCGTCCCGCACGTGATGATGCCCTGGGCCTGCCTGAGCATTGGTGTACCGCCCTTCTCGCCCGGGCACGCCGCCCGGCCCGGATCCGCTGATCTCACTGGCGCATGCCCGACTGGCGCGTGCCTGACTGCCGTGTGCCTCACGTGGCGCCGCCGTCCCGGGCGGACACCGCCAGGAGGAATGACATCGCGAGCCTGCCGCGGCCGGGTGGCTCGCGCGGCGGGCGGGTCCCCGGCCGGGCCGGGCACTCCGCCGCCGACAGCAGTCCCAGGGCCAGCAGCCGGTAGACGTCGATGGTCATCCCGAACACGCTGCGGCCCAGATCCCAGGCCAGGGTGCGGGCCGTCGACCCGTCCCGGACCCGGATCAGCACGGCCCACTGCGGGGCCGACACCTGGACCTGCTGGCGGGCCAGCCGGGGGTTGCGGACGATGATGGTGTCGGCCTGGACGATCCCGGCTAACTGGCCCAGGATGCGCTGCCGCCGGGCTGCCTCAGCCAGCAGGCTGGTCACCGAGAAGCCATCGGCCAGGCCTGCGGCCGGCATCTTGGCCGACCGGAAGCGGGCCGGGCTGGACTGGCTGGCCAGCAGGTCCAGGGTGGCGTCGGCGATCGGCTCGGCGGCGGCCAGCGCCGCCACCGCGGCCGACCCCGGGCCGCGCGGCCGGGCTCCAGGCCGCCTGGCCGACGCGGGTGTCCGGGCCGACTCGGCGAACACCACCCGCCCGCCGCTGAAGTAGATCGCGCCGTCGCTGTCGCCCGTGAACGGCAGCATGCCGGTCCGGCCCGCGGCGGCCAGCCGGCGCAGCCGGGCAGCGATCAGGTCCGCGTAGCCGTCAGCCCGGCCCGGCCGGATCGTGGCGGC
This sequence comes from uncultured Actinomycetota bacterium, assembly GCA_963731085.1. GTDB lineage: Bacteria > Actinomycetota > Actinomycetes > Streptosporangiales > Streptosporangiaceae > DASUBV01. The sequence goes on along the minus strand of CAVSUF010000004.1, from coordinate 301,482 downwards.
CAGCCGGCTGGCGGCGAGGGCTCCCTGGCTCATGACGCGATGCTCAGGCAGAAGTCGCGGATCTCGCGCCGGGCCAGGGCCAGGTTGGCCCGGTCCCGGTCGAGCACGACTAACAGGATGACCTGCTGGCCCGGATCCTCGCCGACCAGCCGGACCAGGTGGAACCGCGACTCGAACGTCACCATCACGTCCTCCAGGCCGTCATCGGCTCCCAGTTCGCTGCCCAGCAGGGACAGCACGCTGGCGATGTCTGCGGCACCCGCCGCCACCACGGCCAGGCTCTGGTCCTCCGGGTCATGCACCGACGCCATGATCATCCCCGTCGACGCGTCGATCAGGCTGGCCAGCCGGAAGCCCTCGATCCCCGCCACCGGAGCGAGCAGGGTGTCGGTCCCGGGCAAGAGCATCGACCTGCCTCCTGACACGAGCGAGCGGAACCTGATGTGTGCAACATGACGAATGCTGTTTGCATACTGCGTTGTGACTCATGGTAGGGCGGCCTGGGCGGCCATGCCGATTAAATGCGATAAGAGCCCGCAACCCGACCCGCGCGCCATTGCGCAGCGCACGTGCGTCCGTCATCGACGCGGGTCGGGGCGGCCGTCCCGGTGCGGCGCCCCGCCCGCCGCCGTTCAGCTTTCCGGCCCCGGACGGCGGTCGGCGGTAGGGTTCAGCCAGCACGGGTACCCGAAGCGGAAGGAGGGTCGGCCATGGCTGCCGGACCACGCTGGAGCGACCTCAGCCCCCGGACCCGCAGGCTGATCCTGGTCGGCGCGGCCGCCGAGGCCGCCCTCAAGGCGGCCGCCCTCATCGACATCGCCCGCCGCCCGGCCAGCCAGATCCGCGGCACCAAGCGAGCCTGGCGCCTGGCCATGATCGTCAACTCGGCCGGCGTGATCCCCGTGTCCTACTTCACCGCCGGCCGCCGCCGCCCGGAGTAGGACCCGGACGACGGCCGGCCATCGGGGCTACTCGCGGGCCAGCATGGCCGCGGGTTATCCAGCCCGGCGCCGACCCGGTGTCGGCCATCCCCCGCCGGGCGGCCTGGGTAGTCCGCGGCGGCCCGCTCGAATGGGTGGCGATCCTGGCCGGGACCGCCGCCATCGTCCGCGCGGCCGCCATCTACATCCGGGCCGGCGAGGACACGGACGAGGGCGCCCTGGTCGGCTCCCGCGCCGACGAGCGCCAGCAGCTACTCCGGACCCGTTCCCGCGCCATGGCCGGCAACGCCGTCACCGCCGCCGCCTTCATCGGCCTGGTCATCACCATCGCGACGAGGTCCCCCGCCTGGTGGCCGTTCACGATCATCCTGCTGGTCGCCATCTTCGGGTACCTGTTCGGCCTGTCCACCTACGGCACCTTCGACGACGATCCGGCCGAGGACGAGACCGCCGCCGACCCGGCCCGTTCCCCGGTCGGCTAGCCGGTCAGCCCGGCAGCCCAGTAAAGCCAGCGTGCCTCAGGAGCGCCACCAGCGCCTCTGAGACCCGCTCGTTTCGCGGCACCTTCGCAGTCTTGGCTAAGAATCCTCGGGCTCGATGCGCGCCAGGCCGCGCCGGATCATGAACTCGACTGCCGGGTTCATGCTGGCGGGCACGATGGTCTTTCCAGGGTGAGCGCTTGGCCATACTCGCAGCAGTTCATCGACGAATCCCTGGCCGACATCCGAAACCCCGGTGAAGTCAACTTCCACTACCTCAAAGTCATCGTCTAGACCATCTAGCAGTCTTCGCGCCTCACTGCGCGACACGAAAGACGTGCCAACCTCGAAGAGCTTTACCACGGGCCTCATCCTCGTCAAGGCAAATCATCCGGGCCGGTCGCGCTCACCAGCCCGTCCCAGGACCACCGCGGAATGCCCAGGCGGTCCGGCACGTCGGCGGCCGAGTCGTGATAGCGGGCCATCGTGGTCGTGGTGGCCCAGGCGAAGTAGTCATGCAGCACCTGCCGGAGGCGACTGTCCGCCGCGAGGCCGACATCGGCCAGGGCCTCGTCGAAGCAGTCAATCCCCCGCTGGTCCATCTCCTCGTGCGTCCCGTTGCCGCTGTGGATCCGCACCACCGACGTCTCGTCGCCGTACCGCTCCGAGTACTCGGCCGGCCCGCCCAGCGCCTCGGCCCAGTAGGCCGCCAGCCGCTCGGAATGATCAGCCCGGAACCCGTAACTGAACGTGTGACTCACGATCTCATCAGCCATCACCCGGGCATGCCATGCCTCAGCCAGGCGCAGCATCCCGTCCGCGCCACCCGCCGCCTCATACACCGTCTGCATGATCACAGGATGTCACGACCGACGTCGCCCGTACCTGAACTGCCTCGTACTCAGAGTCCTCATCAGCAGCTAGCCCACGCGCTCTGGCTACCGCGGCTTCCAGCAGCTCGGCAGTTCCGTACGGACGCGAAATCCGGATAGCCTCGAGCACCTGCTGGGCAATCGGACCCCACGGGTCAGCCTCTATCGCCCGCGCCAGCCGACGCCAGTCAGGAAGACTGCCACGCTCAATGGCAGCCAGGATCCCCTCGAACGGCCAGGTTTCCACCGGGTCGTCTGGAGATCCAGCGACGTTGCGGAACTTGAGGGCCGATGACATGACACCATCTCCAGGGCAGCGGATCGGCAGACGGCAGTCAGCCCGCCGGATCAGTCAGTCGCGCGGCAACACGGTAGGGAGTCTCGCACCGTCAGCGGCCTTGATCCTCCCCGGCCGCAGATGATCTTGCGCAGCCGGCCCTGGGCGTCATGTCCCTCCTGGCGGCGGATGGCTGGTCACTCCGATAACCTGACGCGGCACAGCGCTCTGAGAACTTCGAGGGCTCTCCTGGCGTACTCTGTCGGGCCGAGCACCGCCACCAGGATTACGAACACCGGCACGCTGAGGTATGCGAACACCATGATCTCGTCGAGCAGCCGGGCTGACGACAGGGCATTGAGCAGGTGGAGCAGGAGGACAAGGTCCGACACGGGGTCTCCGATGACAGCACGAATAGACCCAGCGTCTCGTCGGCGTTACAGCTGCTCGAAGCCCTCGAAGGCAATTACAGCTGGTGAAAGGCCCTGCGAACGTTGGCAAGCGCCGCCAGTCTGTCACCTCGGCGCCAGGGCGGCAAGCTCCCGGTGCGGGGCCGGCCGATCACTGACGACCAGATCAGGACCGCGAAGATGCTGGCCGGGCAGGACATGAGCGCCGCGCGCATCGCGGAGGTCATCGGCGTGAGCCGGGCCACCCTGTACCGGCACGTGGACCTGGCCGCGCTTCGCCTCGCGAGGGAGGCAGCATCATGACCATGCAGCCGGAGAGCCTGGTCCAGATGACCATCATCACCATCGGCGCGGCAGCCATCCTGGCCGCCCCGGCGGGCGAGAAGTACCTCGCGCTCGCGGCGGCACTGGAGGAGGAGTGTGAGTACAGCCAGGTGACCATCGGCGGGGACGACCAGGTGCTGGCCGTGGACCCGGACGGCGTGTATTGGACCGGCACCGGCCCGGAGCTGGCCGCGTGGCTGGACGACCCACGCCCAGCTGAGCTGGAGATCAAGTTCATCGCCGACGCGGCCAGAGGCCGGTCAGCCAGCGTAGTTGCCGTCGTTCCAGGCCCAGTGCCAGTACGGCGCGATGCTCTTGCTGCTGGCGCCCCCGCTGATGTGCAGCCGCTCGAAGTACCGCACCCCGTTGCCGCCGGTCTCCGGGTGGTAGAACCGCAGCGTGACGCCGGGGACGGTCCAGGTGGAGGCGTCGGACAGTACCAGCGTGCCATGCGCGGTGGCGGACGTGCTGTTCCACTGGGTCCAGTGCAGTCCCCGGGCGTAGGCGTCCGGGCCGCCGAGCGTGATGACGACCCTGCCAGCCCGGTAGGTGCCGATGGCCCGGTTGGCGTGGCCGGTGGCCGAGATGACGACCGGCAGGTGACTGGCGGCCGGACGGGCGCTGGCCGATGCCACCCCGCCGGCCCCGATGCCGAACCCCAGCCCCAGCGCTGTCAGCCCGCCTGCAGCTCCTGCCGCGATGCGCCTGATCGTCCTCATCGTGCCCCCTCACCCCGGCCAGGTGGCCGACTTGAGCGCTGCCTCGTTGAGTGACCGCGTCCCTCTCGCCCCGCTGGGACTTCCCCTCCGCGCGGCGTGCCTCGGCTAATCAGCGCGGCACAGGATCTAGCGGTCGTCGTGCTGGGTGAGGATCACCGCTAAGCTCGCCTGTCCTCCCCTCCGTATCTGTCAGTTTACGCGGCACAGGCTGCCCTGGCTAATGCGCGGAGCATTATCCAGGTGCAGGTCTGATCAAATCCAGGGAGACTGCCGGATAATGCCAGAAGAATTATCCGTTAAGTGTGGCAGCCTCGTCCATTAGCATGCCCGCCGGATCAGTCAGTCGCGGGGCGACACGGTAGGCAGTCCCGCACCGTCAGCGGCCTTGATCAGTCGGTCGTCGTAGCTGACGACGGCGTCGACGTCCGGAGCAAGAATACGGGCCGTTGCGAGATGAATCGCATCCGGCGATCGAAGCCCTCGATCAGGCTCGCGCACCGCTCCCTCCACGACTTCCTCGTCCATGTCGATATAGGTAAATGCGAGCAGCAGGTCACGGGCGTCGGGAAGCAGAGCTGGCCTCACTCGGGCTACTGCTCTGGTGGCCTCGATCCGCAGCAACGCGGAACTCACCCACTCGGCATCCGCGTGCTCGTCGTAGAAAACCGCGAACGCCGCCGAGTGTGTTTCCTGCGCCAGCAGCTTGATGACTGCAGACGTGTCGGCGTAGTACAGGCTCACCAGCGTTCCTCGTCCCGCATGACCGCGACAGCGTCGGAGAGCCCGTCGGTGCCATCGGCTGGTCGCATGCGGGGCCGGTAGCCTGGGCGGCGTGCCGGGGTCACCCGCCCGGACGCCGCGAGGCGCTGCAGAACAGGCACCGGGGCGCGCTGCTCAACCGGGACGATCCTGGCGATAAGCCGCCCGTGCTCGGTGACGTCGACGGTCTCGCCACGTCGGACCCGAGCCAGCACTTCGCTCGTATGGTGGCGGAGGTCCCGCAGGCCCACGGCACGGGCATCCGCAGTCGACATGACCCCATTGTCGTACAAATCCTGCGGCGGCAAGTAGCGGCTGCCTGGCAGGCCTGGCGTTCCTTGACCTCGGGTGCGCTTGAAGGCCAATGATGAGTGGATCGTGATCGGGAGAGAGGGAACGCGGGATGGATGCGCCACGCAGTGCCGGGCAGCGCAAGAGTGACACGCTGGCCCGGCTGGCCTCGGATACGGACGCCTGGATCGCCACGGCCGACGCCGCGGGGAGCGGCTACCTGCTGCCCCTGTCGTTTCTGTGGGACGGCGCGGGCGTGATCGTTGCCACGCCGCGTACCAGCGTGACCGGGCGCAACCTGAGCCGGGGCACGCGAATGCGGGTCGGCCTGGGAGACCTGCGGGACGTCGCCATGATCGACGGGACGGCGGAGCCCGTGACGGACGAGGAGACCAAGGACGCGTTTGCCGCGAAGCATGGCTGGGACCCGCGCCAGGAGGCGGGTGACTACGCGTTCTTCCGCATCGTCCCCGACCGTATGCAGGCCTGGCGCGAGGTCAACGAGCTGGCTGGTCGCACGCTCATGCGCGACGGCGACTGGCTCGCCTGAGACGGAGACCGGGCCGGGCGGGGGCGGGCGCATTCGGGCCGTGAGCGGCGTGCGCCCGCCCTGCCGGATGGTCGTCAGGCGTGGGAGTTCGGGACGCCGAGGTAGGGGAAGTCGTTCAGCATGTCGTCGTGCGGCTTGAGGCCGGTCGGGCGGACCTTGCCGTAGCTGAGCCAGCCGAAGCGCCAGCTGTAGACGTCGTCGGTCATGACGCGGCCGTTGGGGTAGGTGGCAGGCTTGCTGCGGTCGTACTGGAGGAGGTCGGGCAGCATCGTCAGGGCCGCCTGCCGGGCCTCCTCGGGCGGGTAACCGCCGTCTTCGAGCAGCTTGGACCACGGTCCGAGGTAGTTAGCCACGTCATCGACGGGCTGCCGGGTGTTGTAGAGGTCCTTCTCGCTGTCGGGATTGATGAACGGGTTGATCGTCGGGTTGCCGCCCCGGTCCATCTGGGTGAGCGTGCCGCCCCGGCGCAGGCTGATCGACGCCCAGACGCCGATCCGCGGGCCGGTGCCGAGCATGTCGTCGGGCACCTCCATCGCGATCGACAGGACGTTGTTGCCGGCGAAGTCGTCGTGCCCGGTCCACTGGAAGCCGTGCAGGGCGCCCTCGATATCGGCGAAGAACGGCTCGCTGCGCGTCCCGGTGAAGATCCGGACCCCGCCCGCCTCGACGAACTGCTCCTGCGCGCCGAACGTGACCGGGATGGACGAGGCGAGCACCTGGCCGACCGGCCCTGGCTCACGGGCCTCCGGTCCGGTGGCGTAGTACGCCGTGCCGGTCTGGGCGCCGTTCTCGGGCGCGGAGAAGGTGAACGTGAAGGCGACGTCGGCGAGGGCGTCGCCGTCGTTGTCGATGTTGATCCGGTAGACCGCGTCGGGGTGGAACTCCGGGCTGCTGGTGACCTTCTCGGCGAGCTGGACGGGCGGCCGGACCGTCGGGTTGGAGTCGATGATCAGCACCGTCTTGGCCGGGTCCTCTTCGGACCGGAACGCGTACACGTCGGTGAGTTCCAGCCGCGTGTCGTCGCCGGGAAACCTGAGGTTGGCGGCACTGAAGTGATTCGACACAGTGGCTCCTTTGCTACTGGGTGCGCGGACCGGTGCGAGCTGCGGAGAATTCCGACAGCGCTCCGGCTCACCATCCCAGTGCGCACGCCAGCGGGAACCACCCCGGCCGGGTGATCCGGCTGGGCAACGTCATCCATGCCTAAACCGGCGCCGGCCTTGGTCAGGCTGAGCCCTCCGCCTGGATCGGGCCGGCGGGGCCGCTGGCCCGGACGACGCCGATGGGGCAGGACACGCCGGTGCCGTGGTCGGGGCAGTACCCGTTCGGGTTCTTGCCCTCGGAGAGGTACTGCTGGTGGTAATCCTCGGCGTAGTAGAACTCGCCCGCCGGGACGACCTCGGTGCTGATCTGCCCGATAGCCCGCGGCGGTCAGGCGCTCCTGGTAGGCGGCCAGCGACTCCTCGGCCTGCGCCTTCTGCTCGTCGGGGGCGGTAGAAGATGGCCGAGCGGTACTGGGTGCCGACGTCGTTGCCCTGGCGCATGCCCTGGGTGGGGTTGTGCGACTCCCAGAACACCTGGAGCAGCTCGCGGGTAGGTACCTTGGCCGGGTCGAACACGACGCGGACGGTCTCGGCGTGGCCGGTCCGGCCGCGTGCAGACTTCCTCGTAGGTCGGGTTCGGGGTGAAGCCGCCCTCGTAGCCGACCGCGGTGGTGATAACGCCGGGCACCTGCCAGTAGTCCTTCTCGGCGCCCCAGAAGCAGCCCAGCGCGAACTCGGCGACCTGGGCTGCCCTCGGGGTACGGGCGGCTGCAGCGGCGTGCCGAGGACCTCGTGCCGCGTCCGGAACCCGCAGCGGGGTCGGGCGACCCGGCAGCGCGTCCTCGGCGGTGACCATCCGCGTCTTGTGCGAACCGAAATATGCTCACGGCTGCCTCCTTGGAAGTACCGTGTGGCAGGGTCCGCGCCCGGCGGCTGGTGCCGGGTCCTGGGCGAACACCCCTGCGCACCCGGCAACAACGGACCGGCCGCGATTCCCGCAGTGTTCCCGAGCTAGCCGGCTGGCCCTGGCCCGCCCAGAAGCTGCCGCCGGCCCAGCCGCCGGATCACCTGGTGCAGGGCCGCCGGAGCCGGAGCCCGGTGCCCGGCCCGGCCGGGACGCCGTCCCGGCGGCGGGCCACAGAAGGTAGCCGACCGGGAACAGCCGGATGTTCAGCCGCTCGGAGATCAGGCCCCACAGGCCGCGCGGCGCCCAGATGGCCACGGCGATCGCGATCGACGCCGAGCACGATGAAGTACCAGGTGCCGTAGTTGGCCAGCCACTGCTGCAGGGCGAAGAACACGATCGTGCCGAGGATCGGCCCCTCGATGGTGCCGATGCCGCCGATCAGGCAGGCAAAGATCATCTCGGCCGTCCACTGGACGGAGAAGGCCGCGGTGGGCTGCACGAACGGCTGGCTGATCAGCTCCAGCGCACCGGCCGCGCCGCAGCCGGCGGCCGCGAGGACGAACACCAGCAGCTGGGCGCGGGATGACCCGGGCGCCGACGCTGCGGGCGCCGGTCTCGTCGTCGCGCATGGCGGTGAGGACCAGGCCGAGCCGGCCGCGCAGGACGGCGTACAGGACGACCAGGACGATCACCGCGACGGCCAGGGAGATCCAGTAGATGTAGGCGTTGAGCAGGGTCGGGTTGCCGGATAGCGGCATGCCGGACAGCGGCTCGCCGGTGCCGCCGCCGAGCGACGGGAACCTGATGATGATCAGGTAGCAGATCGAGGCGATGACCCAGGTGGCGATGGCGAAGTAGCCGCTGCGCAGCCGGGACAGCAGCCACCACACGACCAGGCCGATGGCGCCGCAGGTCGACGCACGGCGGCAGGGGCAGGCCGATGAACGGGCTGACGCCGTGCAGGCCGACGATCAGCACGGTGTAGGAGCCGAGGCCGATGAACGCCTGCTGGCCGACCGAGACCAGGCCGGCGTACCCGGCCAGCAGGTTCCACATGCTGGCCAGGATGAGCAGGATGAAGAAGTTCACCAGCAGGCTGGTGGTGCCCTCGTGCACCTCGTACGGCAGGTAGGCCAGCACGGCGATGACGATCACGGCGCCGATGGCGGGCAGCAGCGCGGAGCGGCGGGACCGGGTAACCCGCACCGGCGCGCGGCCGCGGCCGGCGGGCGGCGCGGGGGCCGACGGGGACGGCGCCGACTGGGCGGGCGAGCTCATGCCGTCCTCCGCGTGCTGGTGATGCCCTGCGGCCGGATCAGCAGGATGAGCAGGAACAGCAGCTGCCCGGCCAGGACCTGGTCGCTGGAGCTGACCTGGGCGCCGATCTGCTGGACGACGCCGAGCAGGATGCCGCCGACCAGGGTCCCCCACAGCGAGCCGAGGCCGCCGATCACCACCGCCTCGAAGGCGAACAGCAGCAGCAGCGCGGTGGTGCCGCTGGTGGGGTCGAACGAGGTGTACATGCCGTAGGCGATCCCGGCCAGCGCGACGGTGGCGAACGCGATGGCGGCGGCGATGCCGAAGATGTGCCGGTAGTCGGCGCCGGCCAGCTGGGCCGCCTCGCGGTCGTCGGCGACGGCCCGGATCAGCCGGCCGGGCCGCGAGGACGACAGGAAGAACTGCAGGCCGAGCAGCACGACGACGGCCACCGAGGAAGATGACCAGGTCCAGGTAGGCGATGCTGAGCGAGCCGATGCTGCAGCGAGTCGGAGACCAGCGAGCCGATCGACAGGGTCCGGCTGTTGGCCGAGAAGAACTGCTGCAGGGCGTTCTCGATGACCACCGACAGGCCGAACGTGACCAGCAGGGTGGTCAGCACGCCCCGGCTGAGGCTGGCCTGGATCAGGGTGCGCTGAGCCAGGTAGCCGAGGGCCGCGAACAGCGGGACGACGACGAGGAACGACCAGACGGCCGGGATGTGGGTGACGGCGATCGACGCCGACGGCCAGGTACCCGGCCAGGATGGCCAGGTCGCCGTGGGCCAGGTTGATCACCTTCATGACGCCGAACAGCAGCGACAGGCCGCACGCGAACAGCGCGTACAGGCCGCCCAGCAAGATGCCCTGGACGATGGCGTTGACCCAGGTCATTCGGCCGCTCCCGCGCGGGCCGGACGGCCGGCCGCTGTGCTCAGCCCGAAGTACGCGCTCTCGATCCCGGCGGCGGTCAGCTCGGCCGGGCGCGCCGGTCAGCGTGGTCCGGCCCTCCAGCAGGCAGTGCACTCCGCGACGCGACCCGCAGCGCCTGGCTGACGTCCTGCTCGACCAGCAGCACGGTGACGCCGGAGGCGAGCAGCTCGGGCAGGGTGTCGTAGATCCGGGCCGACCACGACCGGGCGCCAGGCCGAGCGACAGCTCGTCCAGCAGCAGCAGCCGGGGGTTGGCCACCAGCGCGCGGCCGATCGCGACCGCCTGCTGCTCCCCGCCGGACAGCTGAGCCGCGAGCTGCCGGCGGCGCTCCGGCATCCAGCCGAACAGCTCGTAGACGCGGTCGATGGTCCACGGGCCCTGGCGCGCGTAGGCGGCGCCGACCTGGAGGTTCTCCTCGACGGTCAGCGACGGGAACAGGCGCCGGCCCTCGGGCACCATGACGACGCCGGCGGCGACCCGGCGCTCGGTCCGCAGCCGCCCGACGTCGGTGCCGTCCAGCAGGACCGACCCGGACGTGGGCGCCTTGAGCCCGCAGATGGTGCGCAGCAGGGTGGTCTTGCCCGCCCCGTTGGCCCCGATGATGGCCTGGACCTCGCCCGCGCCGACGGCCAGGCTGACGTCGTTCAGCGCGCGGAGCTGGCCGTGGTGCACGGTCAGGCCGCGGACCTCCAGCAGCGGCGCCGCGCCCGTCACGGCGCGCTCCCGGAGCCCGGACCGTCCGGAGCCCGGCCAGCGAGGTGGTCACCTCGGTGCCCAGGAACACCTCGCGGACGGCGGGCAGCGCCAGCACCGTCGGCCGGCGCGCCGTCGCCGACGAACGACCCGCCGGCCAGGCACAGCAGCCGGCCGACGGTCCCGGTCAGCGCCCGGACGACGTGCTCGATCCAGATGACGGCCACGCCGTCCTCGGCCCGGATGGCGGTGACGATCTCGACCAGCTGGGCCACCTCGGGGTCGGTCAGGCCGCCCGCGACCTCGTCCAGCAGCAGCAGCCGCGGCGCGGTGGCCAGCGCCCGGGCCAGTTCCAGCCGCTTGCGCTGGAGCAGGCCCGAGCCGCTCGGCGGCGGCTGTTGGCCTCGGCCGCCAGCCCGGCCCGCTCCAGCACGCGCGGCGGCCCGCTCGTAGCTGGCCGCCCGGCGCAGGCCGCTGCCCTGCTGGACGGCGACGAGGACGTTCTCGAACACGGTCATCGCCCCGAACGGCCGCGGCACCTGGTAGGTGCGGCCGATCCCGAGGCGGCACCGGGCCGCCGGGCCCTGCCGGCTGACGACCGTGCCGTCCGATCCGGATCTCGCCCGAGTCCGGCTGCAGGTCGCCGGAGATCAGGCTGAACAGGGTGGTCTTGCCTGCCCCGTTCGGGCCGACGATGCCGATCATGTCGCCGCCGCCGACCCGCAGGGACAGGCTGTCCGCGACCACGACCTTGCCGAAGCTCTTGGAGATGCCCGCGAGCTCCAGCAGGGGGGCGGCAGCTATCGGTCATGATACCGTCAGGCATTCGTGGGCACGAGCTCAGCCCCGATCGGCACGGTCGGGTTGATCGAGTTGTCGACAACGTTGATCTCGAACGGGTACTTCCCGGTGGACGTCTTCCACTGGGCGCCGACCGGCTGGACGATCCCGACGCCGGGCGCCGGGCCGTCGGCGAAGTTGATCGGCCCGTTCATGCCGGTGTAGTTGACGTTGTGCAGGGCGTTGGCCACCTCGGCCTTGTCGTGCGGGTCGCTGACCGCGCCGAACGCCTCCTTGGCCACCTCGAACAGCGCGTAGGAGGACCCGATGGACTGGACCCACTCGTTGCCGGTGCTGGACTGGAAGGTGCGGCCAGCGACTTGGCCGACGTGCCGCTCAGCGAGGAGGTGTAGGGCATGTACGGCCCCCACCACGAGTCGGTGGCGATGTTGTTGACCAGCGGCCCGAGTGCCGTGGTGTCGTCCGGGAACAGCAGCACCTTGGCCACGGTGGCCAGCTTGGGCTTGTAGCCCTGCTGCGACGGCCTGCTTCCAGAACGTGTTGAAGTCGGGGGGCAGCGGGCAGTTGCTGAAGATCTCGCCCTTCTTGGCCTTGAACTCGCTGATCATCGTGGTGTAGTCGGTGGTGCCGTCGGCGTAGGCGCCGCCGTCGACCACCTTGTAGCCGGACGCCTTGATCAGCGGCTCGAAGCCGCCGCGGAACGCGTTGCCGTCGGCGTCATTGGGGTACGACGCAGCGCGACGACCTTGTCGCTGGAGACCGGTTCCACATCGGCGCGAAGCACTCCTGGAACTCCTTGAGCCCGAAGAAGAACATCGTGCAGTAGGTGAACTTCTCCGTCGGGCTGACCGGGTTGCCGCCCAGCCCGGCGTACCAGGACTCCCACGGCACGACGGTGGACAGGCAGGGCGTGCCCTGCTTCTCGCACTGGGCCGCCACCGGGTTGGTGGTCTCCGGGGTGGAGGTGGCCAGGATGAGGTCGACCTTGTTCTGCAGCGCCAGCTGCTCGGCGACCTGGCCGGCCCGGGTCGGGCTGGACTGGCTGTCGGCCACGACGATGTTGACCTTGTAGGTCTTCCCGCCGACCTTGAAGCCCGTTCTTGTAGGCCGAGGTCGCCTTGATCTGGTCCAGGACGAACTTGTCGCCGGAGGCGAACCCGGCCAGCGGCCCGGTCAGCGGCGTGATGAAGCCGATGTTGATGGTGCCCGAGCTTGACGAGCCGCCCGCGCCCTTGAGGCCGGAACCGCACGCCGCCAGGAAACCCCCGGCGCCGATGGCCAGCGCGCCGGCCCCCACGCCCTTGAGCAACGAGCGCCGCCCGATAACCGCGCCGGGCAGCTGAGCGTTATCCGCGTCCTGACGGTTCATTCCGTCTCCTTATGTCAGCGTCCGCGCCGCCTGCCGGATCTGCCCGGCCGTGCGCGCAGGCGCTTCGCCTGGCATATCCGGCGAGAGGGTAAGGATGTTCGCTTAGCGTACGGGTATACGCAATGTAGAACTAAACCATGCTGAATCCGGCACTGTCAACGATGAGGAGGGGGGTCGGGGCGGTTTGGAAGGCCGCACTAGGCGGCCCGGCGGCCCGCAGGTCGGCCTCGATCTGGGCCACCGTGCCCTGCAGGACGGGCAGGATCTCCTCCCGCAGCGCGGCCATGCTGACCCTGCTGGCGTGCGCGGACACGTTGATGGCGGCGGTGCCGACGTCGGCCGCGCCGCGGATCGGGACGGCCACCGCGCGCAGGCCCTCCTCCAGTTCCTGGTCCACGATGGCGTAGCCCTGCCCGGCGACCTGGGCCAGCAGGTCCCGCAGCCGGGCGGGGTCGGTCACGGTCAGGTCGGTGAGCGGCTCGAACGGCGCGGCCTGCGGCCAGGTACCGGTCCAGTTCCGCCGGAGGCAGCGCGGCCAGCAGGACCCGGCCCATCGACGTGGCGTAGGCCGGGAACCGGGTACCCACCGAGATAGCCACGGTCATGATCCGCTTCGTCGGCACCCGGACCACGTAGACCACGTGCTGCCCGTCGAGGACGGAGATGGAGGAGGACTCGTGCAGCCGGGCGACCAGTTCCTCCATGTGCGGCGCGGCCACGTCGGGCAGCGACAGCCCGGACAGGTAGGCGTAGCCAAGCTCCAGCACCCTCGGCCGGAGCGAGAACTTCCGGCCGTCACTGCGCACGTAGCCGAGCCGGACCAGGGTCAGCAGGAACCGGCGGGCGGCGGCCCGGGTCAGCCCGGTGGCCTGGGCTACCTCGCTGAGGCTGAGGTGCTCCCGGTCCGGCCCGAAGGCGCGGATGACGGCCAGCCCGCGGTCCAGTGACTGGACGAAGTCACTATTGCGCGCGGGCTGGCCGTCCTCGCCGTCGACAGGGTCGGGACTGACGGTGGTCCTCATCGCTTAGATGCTAGCTGCTGCCTGTTTGCGCTGGTTGAGGTTGATGATGGCTACAGCTTGGCCGGATTGACCTGGGCGCTGGCGGGCGGCGCGGTCGGGGCCGGCACGGCGTTCCACTGCGTGAACTCGATCGTGCCCGCGGTGGTGCCCTTCTTGGCCGCGATCCGCAGCGGGTACGGCGGCCCGCTGGCGGCCACGTCGAGGACGGAGCCGTCCGGGTCCTGCAGCACGATGGCGGACTGGCCGTTCACCGTAGCCGTCCCGGTCCGCTGGAGGCTGCCGAGGTTGCTGATGATCTGGCCGGTCAGCTTGGTCATGCTGATGTCACTGATCAGGCTGGCCGCCTGCGATCCCGTCACCGCCAGGTACTTGCCGCACACCCCGGCGCAGCTAGCCGACGGCCCGACCACGCTCTTGAGGACCGGCGCGGTCATCAGGACGTACGCCGTCTTGCCGGTCACGACCAAGGTGATCGCGGGCTGGCTGCCGCTGGTCACCGAGCCGGACATGTCGCCGCTCCGCAGCATCGCGAGGTTCAGCGTCTCGGGGGTGCCCTTCAGGGCCAGGTCGCCGGTGATGTGCACGCTCGAGGCCTTCTTGACCGCGGCCGAGATCTGGGCCGCCGTCGGGGCGGCCGAGCCGCCGGAGGAGCCGCCGGAAGCGCCGCACGCGGCCAGCGCCAGCACGGCACCGCCGGCCAGGCCGCCAGCCAGAAGTCGCTTGAAACTGATCACGCAGTCTCTCCTATTCATCCGCGCGCCCCTGTAGCGCATACCCGACACGGCAAACACGGCGCGATGCGGGCTAAAAACGTACAGCAGATCCTAAGGAGGCCAGCAGCCGAATGTCGCTACAACGGGTTAAAGCCGCATATAGGATTCCGGAACCCCGGAAACCTGGGAAATTGACGGCTGAGATCGGTTACCGGCCGCGCTCGGTTACGAACTCGCAGAATGCCTCGAACGCAGACCGGGCCGGGACGTCGGGCAGTCCGCTGATCTCGCGCCGGGCGGCGGCCACCCAGTCCCGCATGTCGGACCATGGCCCGGTCCATGGCCGGGTGCGCCCGCAGCAGGGCCAGGGCCTCGTCCCGCTCGCCGGCATCGGTGAGCTTGCCCCGGCCCAGCAGCTCGGTCAGCCGGGCATCGGCCGGCCCGGCCATCCGCAGGGCGTGCAGCATGGGCAGCGTGGCAACGCCCTCGCGCAGGTCGGTGCCGGGCGTCTTGCCCGACTGAACCTGGTCGCTGGCCACGTCGAGGATGTCGTCGGACATCTGGTAGGCGACGCCGAGGGCGGCCGACGCGGCCGACACCCGGTCGATCACCTCGGGCGAGCAGCCGGAGAACATGGCGCCGAACCGGCCGGACGTGGCGATCAGCGAGCCGGTCTTCTCGGTGATCACGCGGAGGTAGTGACCGAACGGGTTATCGCCCGACTGCGGGCCGACGGTCTCGGCCACCTGGCCGGTGACCAGCCGGCTGAACGTCTCGGCCTGGATCCGGATGGCCTCGGCCCCCAGGTCGGCCAGGATCTGCGAGGCCCGGGCGAACAGGAAGTCCCCGGTCAGGATCGCGATGGTGTTGTTCCAGCGCAGGTTGGCACTGGGGGTGTCGCGGCGGACGTCAGCCTCGTCCATGACGTCGTCGTGGTAGAGCGTGGCCAGGTGGGTCAGCTCGACGGCCACGGCGGCGGGGACGATCCGCTTGTCCGAGGGATCCCCGAACTGGGCGGCCAGCAGGACCAGCATGGGCCGCAGTCGCTTGCCGCCCGCCTCCAGCAGGTGGGCGGACGCCTGGGTCAGCACCTCGTGCTCGGCCCGTGCGGCCTCGCGCAGCCCGTCCTCGACCTGGTCCAGGCCGGCCGCGACCTCGGCCGCGAACGCCGCGTCGGGCAGGTCTACTCCAGCGGTGATCACTCAGGCTCCCGGTTGCCAGGCATGAACGAGGTACTGCTGTCTAGCAACAGTAACCGCCTGACCAGGTGACCGCGCGGGGGCCTGCCAACCGCCGGCGCGACGGTCCCCGGCTACCGGACGAAAAGCTGGCTCGCGGCGTGATTGGCCAGGTTGAGCAGCGGCTGCGGGACGATGCCGAGCACCAGGGTGACCAGCGCGCCGATGGCCACGGCGACCCCGGTGAACGCGCTCGGCCGGACCACGGCCGGGCCGTCGGGGGCCGGCTCGCTGAAGAACATCAGCACGATGACCCGGACGTAGGGGAAGGCCAGGACCGCGCTGGCGATCACGCCGACGATCACCAGGGGCAGCGCGCCGCCGGAGATGGCCGCCCGGAACACCGCGAACTTGCCGGTGAACCCGCTGGTCAGCGGGATGCCCGCGAAGGCGATCAGGAACAGGGCGAACACCCCGGCGACCAGCGGCGAGCGCTTGCCCAGCCCGGCCCAGCGGGACAGGTGGGCGGCCTCGCCGGCCTGATCCCGGACCAGGGTCACGATGGCGAACGCGCCGACCGTGGCGAACCCGTAGGCGGCCAGGTAGAACAGGCTGCCGGACAGGCCCGCGGTGTTCGCCGCGACCACGCCGGTCAGGATGTAGCCGGCCTGGGCGATGGAGGAGTAGGCCAGCAGCCGCTTCACGTCCGTCTGGGTGATCGCGATGATCGAGCCGCCCAGCATGGTGAGGATGGCCACCGCCCACAGGGCGGGCCGCCAGTCCCAGGTGAGCTGGCCGAACGCGACGTAGAACACGCGGAACAGGGCGCCGAAGGCCGATACCAGCGTGCACGACGCCATCAGCGCGGTGACCGGCGTCGGGGCGCCCTGGTAGACGTCCGGCTTCCAGCTCTGGAACGGCACCGCGCCGATCTTGAACAGCAGGCCGATGCCGATCAGCGCGATGCCCGCGTACAGCAGCGTGGCCGACGCCGTGCCGGACTGGGCCGCGGTGGCGATCTGGCCGAGCTGGACCGATCCGGAGTAGCCGTACAGCATGGCCACGCCGAAGATGAAGAACGCCGAGGAGAACGCGCCGAGGAGGAAGTACTTCATGGCCGCCTCCTGGGAGAGCAGCCGGCGCCGCCGGGCCAGCGCGCACAGCAGGTACAGCGGCAGCGACAGGACTTCCAGGGCGACGAACATGGTCAGCAGGTCGTTGGCCGCCGGGAACAGCAGCATGCCACCCACCGCGAACATGGTCAGCGGGTACACCTCGGTGTGGCTGAGCCCGGCCAGCAGGCCCTCGCGCTCGGCCGCGCTGCCCGGCACCGCGGCCGCCTGCGGGGTGAACGAGCTCACCTCGTGCGAGGACTCGGCGATCAGCAGCACGCTGACGAAGGCCAGTACGAGGATCGTGCCCTGGAGGAACAGGGTGGGCCGGTCGACGCCGACCGAGATGACGGCGGCCACGTGGCCGGCGCTGCCGTTGGCGAAGATCTTGCTGCTGGCGGCGATGACGATGGTCAGCACGAACGCGCCGCCCAGGCTGGCCAGGGCCAGGGCGATGTGCAGCGGCCGCCGCAGCGCCCGGGGCGCGAACGCCTCGACCAGCACGCCGGCCAGCGCCGCCGCGAAGACCAGCAGCATCGGGGAGAGCTGGCTCCACTCGATGCTGGGCGCGGCGATCGTCGGCACGAGCGCTACTGTGGTCCCGGTCACCGGGACCTCCCTTCACGGATGGCCGCGGTCGCGGGGTGCGGCGGAACCGGGTCAGTGGTGTGGACCTGGGCCAGGGTCTGGTTGACCGCCGGGTTGATGATCTTGAGCACGGGCTGCGGGAACACGCCCAGTACCACGATCAGCGCGATCAGCGGGCCGACGGCCCATAGCTCGCGGGCCTTCAGGTCGGGCATGGCGGCGAGTTCCGGCCGGACCGGCCCGGTCATGGTGCGCTGGTACAGCCACAGGATGTAGATGGCGGCCAGGATGATGCCGACCGTGGCCGCCACCGCCGCCGCCTGGTACTTGGTGAACGTCCCGACCAGCACCAGGAACTCGCTGACGAAGGTGTTCAGGCCGGGCAGCGAGAGCCCGGCCAGGCCGGCGACCAGGAACGTCCCGGCCAGCAGCGGCGCCACCTTCTGCACGCCGCCGTAGTCGGCGATCAGCGAGGACCGGCGGCGGGCGATCATGAACCCGGCGACGATGAACAGCGCGCCGGTGGCGAAGCCGTGGTTGACCATGTAGAGCACGGCGCCAGCCTGACCCTGGCTGGTCATCACGAAGATGCCCAGGGTGATCAGGCCCATGTGGGACACCGATGTGTAGGCGATCAGCCGCTTGAGGTCGCGCTGGCCGATAGCGACGATCGCGCCGTACAGCACCCCCACCACCGACAGCACCAGGATGACCGGGGTGAAGTAGTGCGACGCCGACGGGAACAGTTCCAGGCAGTACCGGATCATGCCGAACGTGCCGACCTTGTCCAGCACGCCGACCAGCACCACGGCCGCGCCGGGCTGGGCGGCGGTGGCGGCGTCGGGCAGCCACGTGTGGAACGGCCACACCGGCGCCTTGATCGCGAACGCGATGAAGAAGCCGAGGAACAGCCAGCGGCTGGCCACCGGGCTGAGCGCCAGGCGGGAGAGCGGCGTGAGCAGGAACGTGCCGTTCGTCGTCCCGCCGTGCGTGCGAGTACACGTACAGGGCGATGACCGCGACCAGCATGAGCAGGCCGCCGAGCAGGCTGTAGAGCAGGAACTTGACCGCGGCGTACTGCCGCTGGCCGACGCCGTAGCTGCCGATCATGAAGTACATCGGGATCAGCATGGCCTCGAAGAACACGTAGAACAGGAAGACGTCGGTGGCCGCGAAGACCCCGATCATCATCGTCTCCAGCACCAGCATCAGCGCGAAGTACGTCTTGGCGCTGTGCCGGGGCGGCCGGGCCGGGCCGGTCACGCCGGTCACCGGGGCCTCGCCCTCGGCCGGCGGGTCGGTGTCGTTCCACGAGGCCAGCACCACGACCGGCATCAGGACGACCGTCATCAGGATGAGGACCAGCGCGATGCCGTCGACGCCGACCGCGTAGTGCACGCCGAACTGCGGGATCCACTGGTAGACCTGGGTGAACTGGAAGTGCGGCCCGCCGGTCTTGAACTGCACCGCCATGGCGATCGTGACGCCCAGCGTGAGCGAGCGAGGCGACCAGCGCGATGATCTTGACGACCCGGTCCCGGGCGCGCCGGTCGGCGGCGCCGCCCGGCGCCGACCGGCCGGGCGTCAGCGCGACCACGACAGCGCCGACGAGCGGGATCGCGCCCGCGACGGTCAGCCAGGGGAAATTGCTCATGGGATCCGCAGCCTCACCAGCTCTAGAGCCTGACCAGGAGGAGCGCGCCGACCAGCAGCACGGCTCCGACGAACATGGACAGCGCGTACGAGCGGACGAAGCCGGTCTGCAGCCGGCGCAGCCGCCCGGATGACGCCGCCGAAGGTGGCGGCCACGGTGTTGACCAGCCCGTCCACGCCCCGGTTGTCGAAGAACACCGACAGCCGGGTCAGCCACTGGCCGGGCCGCATCAGCAGCGACTCGTTGATCGCGTCGCCGTACAGGTCCTTGCGGGCGGCCACCGTGATCGGGTTGCCCGCCGGGCGCGGTGACCGGGATCTCCCGCCGCCCGTAGACCGCCCAGGCGATCCCGAAGCCCGGCCACGACCAGGGCCAGCGTGACCCAGCCGGCCGGGGTGAAGATGGCCGACCCGGCCGCCGGCCCGCCGGTGACCGGCCGCAGGAAGCTCAGCAGCCGGCCGTTGACGATCAGGAACCCGCCGGACGCGACCGAGCCGACGGCCAGCAGGATCATCGGGACCGTCATGACCTTCGGGGCCTCGTGCGGGTGGGCCTTCTCGTCCCAGCGCTTCTCGCCCGCGAAGGTCATGAACATGACCCGGCTCATGTAGAACGCGGTGATGGCCGCGCCCAGGACCGCCGCCCGCCGAGGATGGCGCCCGAGGTGCCGCCCTTGCCGAAGGCGGCGTCGATGATCGAGTCCTTGGTGAAGAAGCCGGAGAACGGCGGCACGCCGATGATGGCCAGGTAGCCGAGCAGGAACGTGACGAAGGTGACCGGCATGACCCGCCACAGGGCGCCGAACCGGCGCATGTCGACCTCGTCGTCCATCGCGTGCTTGACCGAGCCCGGCGCCGAGGAACAGGCCGGCCTTGAAGAAGCCGTGGGCCAGCAGGTGGGCGATGGCGAACACGTACCCGATCGGGCCGAGGCCCGCGGCCAGCATCATGTAGCCGATCTGGCTCATGGTCGATCCGGCCAGGGCCTTCTTGATGTCGTCCTTGGCGCAGCCGATGATCGCGCCGAACAGCAGCGTGGCCGCGCCGACGATGCGTGACCACCAGCCGGGCGTCGGCGGACAGGTTGAACAGCGGGCCGGACCGGACGATCAGGTAGACGCCGGCGGTGACCATGGTGGCCGCGTGGATCAGCGCCGACACCGGGGTCGGGCCCTCCATCGCGTCCAGCAGCCAGGACTGCAGCGGAAGCTGAGCCGACTTGCCGCAGGCGCCGAGCAGCAGCAGCAGGCAGATCGCGGTGACCACGCCGTGGCTGGCCGTGTGGCCCGCCCCGAGCACGCCGCTGAAGGTCACGCTGCCGAAGGTGGCGAACATCAGCATGATGGCCAGGGACAGGCCGGCGTCGCCGACCCGGTTGGCGATGAACGCCTTCTTGGCCGCGGTCGCCGCCGACGGCTTGTACTGCCAGAAGCCGATCAGCAGGTAGGAGGCCAGGCCCACGCCCTCCCAGCCCGCGTACAGGGCCAGGTAGTTGTCGGCCAGCACCAGCAGCAGCATGGCGGCCAGGAACAGGTTCATGTAGCCGAAGAACCGGCGCCGCTCCGGGTCGTCGGCCATGTACCCGACGGCGAAGATGTGGATCAGCGAGCCCACGCCGGTGATCAGCAGCACGAAGCAGATGGACAGCGGGTCCAGCAGCAGGCCGATGTTGACGTTGAACCGGCCGACCGCGATCCACTGGTACAGGTGCAGGTCCCTGGCCCGGCTCGCGGCCGGGTAGCCGAGCATCGCGAAGAACGCCAGCCGCGCCGTAGACGAACGACGCCACCGGCATGGCCACGCCCGAGCAGGTGCCCCCAGGCGTTGGTGCGCCGCCCGCCGCAGCAGCAGGACCACCGCGCCCGCCAGCGGGAACGCGATCAGCAGCCAGGCCGCGTGCTGGAGCCCGGTCGCGGGCAGGCTGTCGCGCCCTGTCGCGACGAGCGCAGGGGACGCGAGCACACGGCAGAGCCTGTCACAGGGTTCGCTCCGTAATCAGTATTTCATCAGGCTGGCGTCGTCGACCGAGGCCGATCGGCGAGCCCGGAAGATGGAGGTCAGGATGGCCAGGCCGACGACCACTTCCGCGGCGGCCACCACCATCACGAAGAACGCGATGACCTGCCCGTCCAGGGCGCCGTGCATCCGGGAGAAGGCCACGAAGGCCAGGTTGGCCGCGTTCAGCATCAGCTCGACGCACATGAACACGACGAGGGCGTTGCGGCGCACCAGCACGCCGACGCCGCCGATGACGAACAGGATCACCGACAGGGCCACGAAATGGGCCGGGCTCACCATCACGCATCCTCCTGGCTGGGGCCGTCCTGCTCGGTACCGGTCCAGCCGGCCAGCGCCGGGATGTCCTTCTCGTCCTCGGGCGGCCCGGTGATGACCTCGCTGACCGACAGGCGCGGACGGCGAGCCGTCGGGCAGCAGCGCCGGGCATGTCGACCGCGTTGTGCCGGGCGTAGATGCCGGGACCGGGCAGCGGGGTGGGGTGCCCGCTGCCGATCCGCTGCCGGGACAGCGTGCGCTGGGTGGGCTTCGGGGTGGTCCGCTCGCGGTGGGCCAGCACCATCGCGCCGAGCGCGGCGGTGATCAGCAGGGCGCTGGTGATCTCGAACGGGAACACGTACGTGGTGAAGATCAGCGTGGCGAGGCCGGGGATGTTGTTCGAGCCGAACGCCGCCGTGGCCGGGGCGGCCGGGCCGATCGCGGCGTGCCCGACGACCAGGGACAGCAGCACCAGCAGGCCGATGCCGACCACGGCGGCGGCCAGCCGCTGGCCGCGGATCGTCTCGATGACCGAGTCGGCGGACGTGATCCCGACGATCATGAGCACGAACAGGAACAGCATCAGCACCGCGCCGGTGTAGACGATGACCTGGACGAAGGCCAGGAACGGCGCGCCCTGCAGGGCGTACAGCACGGCCAGCGACAGCATCACCACGGCCAGCAGCACGGCGCAGTGCACGGCCCGCCGGGTCAGCACCATGCCCAGCGCGGCCGCCACGGCGACGATCGCGAGGATCCAGAACGCGGCCTCGCGGGTGGTGTCCGCGGCGCTGGCCGCGAGGATGTGTGCGTGAATCACTGCGACATCTCCCTGGCGGGGCTCCGGCGGCCGGGCGGGCTCGGGTCATCCTGCGGTGGCCTTGGCCGAGCATCGCGCCGAGCCGGTAGTAGTCCTCTTCGGTCTCGCCCAGCCGCATCGGGTGCGGGGGCGCCTCCATGTCCGGCTGCAGCGGGACGACGAGCTGCTCCTTGGTCCAGATCAGGGCTCTCCCGGCTGTCGTCGGCCAGCTCGTACTCGTTGGTCATGGTCAGCGCCCGGGTCGGGCAGGCCTCGACGCACAGCCCGCACAGGATGCAGCGCAGGTAGTTGATCTGGTAGACGCGGCCGTACCGCTCGCCGGGCGAGAACCGCTCGTCGGGCGTGTTGTCCGCGCCCTCCACGTAGATCGCGTCGGCCGGGCAGGCCCAGGCGCACAGCTCGCAGCCGATGCACTTCTCCAGCCCGTCCGGCCACCGGTTGAGCTGGTGGCGGCCGTGGAACCGGGGCGCGGTGGGCTTCTTCTCCTCCGGGTACTCGACGGTGTCGACCTTCTGGAACATCTGCCGGAAGGTGACGCCGAACCCCTTGACGGAGTCAAGGAATCCGGGCCCGTGGACCGGTCGGGCGTTGTCAGGCACCGGTGACCTCCTTGGCCGCGTCGGCTTCTGCGGCGGCGGCGGACGAGTCGGGCGACGACACCGCCGTGGAGACGGCCGCCGGGTCCACGCCGATGCCGTGATAGTGCGGCAGGTCCAGCGGCGGGACCGGGAACGCCGGGCCGTGCTCGGCGACGTGCGGCCTCCAGCTCGGCTTCCTCTTCCTCCGCGGCCTGCTGGCTTGGCGCTGGGCCGACGCCTCGGCGGCGAAGAACAGCACCAGCAGCGACGGCGACGATCAGGCCGAGCGACGATGTAGATGCCGGTGCTGCCGCCCTGGCTGCCGCCAGCACCCGGATGGTGGCGATGATCAGCGTCCAGACCAGCGCGGCCGGGATCAGGACCTTCCAGCCCAGCTTCATGAGCTGGTCGTAGCGGATCCGCGGCAGCGAGCCGCGCAGCCAGATGAAGAAGAAGACGAAGCCAGCGAGCTTGACCAGGAACCAGAGCAGCGGCCACCAGCCGGTGTTGGCGCCCGACCAGATGGTGATCGGCCACGGCGCCCGCCAGCCGCCCAGGAACAGCGTGGTGGCCAGCGCCGCGACCGTGACCATGTTGACGTACTCGGCCAGGTAGAACAGCGCGAACTTCAGCGAGGAGTACTCGGTGTGGAAGCCGCCGACCAGCTCGCCCTCGCCCTCGGGCAGGTCGAACGGGAGCCGGTTGGTCTCGCCGACCATGGTGATGATGTAGATGAGGAAGCGACGGCAGCAGCAGGATGACGAACCACGAGGGTAGTGCAGCGTGGCGCCGCCGATGCTGGAACGCCGAGCCGTTGGCCTGGGCCTGGACGATCGCGGTGGTGGACAGCGACCCGGAGTACAGGAAGACCGGGACGAAGGCCAGGCCCATGGCGATCTCGTAGCTGATCACCTGGGCGGACGAGCGCAGCCCGCCGAGCAGCGAGTAGGGCGAGCCGACGCCCAGCCGGCCAGCACGATCCCGTACACGCCGATCGAGCTCATGGCCAGCACCAGCAGCACGGCCACCGGCAGGTCGGCGAGCTGCAGCGGGGTCCGGTGGCCGAAGATCGAGACGATCGGCCCGAACGGGATGATCGCGAAGCTGATGAACGCCGGGATGGCCGACACGGCCGGGGCGATGACGAACAGCAGCTTGTCGACGCCGCGCGGGACGATGTCCTCCTTCAGGGCCAGCTTGATGCCGTCCATCAGCGACTGCAGCAGGCCGTACTTGCCGGCCCGGTTGGGGCCGGGCCGCTGCTGCATCCGGCCGATGACCCGGCGCTCGGCCCAGATCGTGAACAGCGTGCCGAGCATCAGGAACGCGAAGATGACGACCACCTTGATGATGACCAGCCACCAGGGGTCGTGCCCGAAGCTGGCCAGCGTCGGGATGTTGCCCGACGGGCTCGCGGCCGAGGACCATCATTCCGCGCTCCTCAGCGTGACTAGGGTGCCGTGCCCGGCGCGCGAGATCGCGCCGGATGCCGCCGCCCGCGCGAGTTGCCCGGCAGCCACACCACCCGGTCCGGCATCGGCGTGATCTCCACCGGCAGGGTGACGGAGCCGCGCTCGGTGGCGACGGTGACCAGGCCGCCGGCGGCGACGCCCGCCTCGGCCGCGGTGGCCGCGGACAGCCGCGCGACCGGCGCCCGGGCGGTGCCGGCCAGGTTCGGCTCGCCGTCCTGCATGCGACCGCCGTCGAGCAGGTTACGCCAGGTGGCCAGCACGGCCTGACCCGCCCCGGGCGCGCGCGGGCCGGGGGCCGCGACGGCGGCACCGCGGCGCGGCGCCGGCGCGGCGGCGGCGCCGGTCCCCGTGCCCAGCGCCTGCAGTCTCGCGGCGGGCGGCGGCGGCGTCGGGCAGGCCCAGGTGGACGTCCATCTCGTCGGCCAGCGAGGCCAGCACCTGCAGGTCGGAGCGGGCGGCCGGGACGGCCAGCGCCGGGCCGAAGGTGCCCGGGCGGCCCTCCCAGTTGACGAACGTGCCGGCCTTCTCGGCCACGGCCGCCACCGGCAGCACGACGTCGGCGCGGTCGGTGACCGCGCTGACCCGCAGCTCCAGGCTGACCACGAAGCCGGCCGCGGCCAGCGCCGCCAGCGCCGCCGCCGGGTCGGGCAGGTCGGCCGGGTCGACGCCGGCGACCAGCAGCGCGGTCAGGCCGCCGGTCGCGGCGGCGGACAGGATCCCGCCGGTGTCCCGGCCCGGCAGGGCCGGCAGCGCGGCCGACGCCCCAGGCCGCGGCGACCTCGGCGCGGGCGGCGGGTCGGTGACGGCGCGGCCGCCGGGCAGCAGGCCCGGCAGCGCGCCGGCCTCGATCGCGCCGCGCTCGCCGGCCCGGCGCGGGATCCAGGCCAGCCGCGCGCCGGTCTCGGCGGCCAGCGCGGCCACCGCGGTCAGCGCGCCGGGTACCTCGGCCAGCCGCTCGCCGGCCAGGATGACCGCGCCCGGCTGCCGCAGCGCCGGCGCGGGCCTCGGTCGATGCGCCGTCGGCCTCGCTCGGCCAGCGCGGTCGGCCGCGGCGGCCTCCTTGCCGGGCAGCGGTGGGCAGCAGCACGCCGCTCAGCTTGCGCAGGCCGGGGCTGGCCAGCGCGGCCAGCGAGTACGACCGTGCCGTGCCGCGCCGGGCGGCCTTGCGCAGCCGCAGGAAGACGATCGGCGACTCGTCCTCGGGCTCGAAGCCGGCCAGCAGCACGGCGGGCGCCCGCTCGCAGGTCGGCGTAGGTGACGCCGCTCGCCGGTCGAACGCGCCCGACCACGTGCGTCGGCCAGGAACTCGGCCTCCTCGGCCGAGTGCGGCCGGGCGCGCATGTCGATGTCGTTGCTGCCCAGCGCGACCCGGGCGAACTTGGCGTAGGCGTAGGCGTCCTCGAGCGTCAGCCGGCCGCCGGCCAGCACGCCGGCCTGCCCGCGCGCGGCGGCCAGCCCGGCCGCGGCGGCGGCGATGGCCTCGGGCCAGGAGGCCGGGACCAGCACGCCCGTCGTCGTCGCGGACCAGCGGCGTGACCAGCCGGTCCGGCTGGGTGGCGTAGGTGAACGCCCAGCGGCCCTTGTCGCAGTTCCACTCCTCGTTGACCTCCGGGTCGTTGCCGGCCAGCCGCCGGGTCACCGCGCCGCGCCGGTGGTCGGTGCGCTGCCGGCAGCCGGCCGCGCAGTGCTCGCACACCGAGGGCGTGGAGACCAGGTCGAACGGCCGGGCCCGGAACCGGTAGGAGGCGCCGGTGAGCGCGCCGACCGGGCAGATCTGCACGGTGTTGCCGGAGAAGTAGGAGTCGAACGGGACGCCCTCGGCCACGCCGACCTGCTCGTGCGGGCCGCGGTCCAGCAGCTCGATGAGCGGGTCGCCGGCGACCTGGTCGGCGAACCGGGTGCACCGGGCGCACTGGATGCAGCGCTCGCGGTCCAGCAGCACCTGGGCCGACAGCGCGATCGGCTTGGGGAAGGTGCGCTTGGTGCCGTCGAACCGGCTCTCGCCCTGGCCGGTGGACATGGCCTGGTTCTGCAGCGGGCACTCGCCGCCCTTGTCGCACATCGGGCAGTCGAGCGGGTGGTTGACCAGCAGCAGCTCCATCATGCCGCGCTGGGCCTTCTCGGCCACCGGCGAGGTCAGCTGGGTGTGCACGACCATGCCCTCGGTGCACACCGTGGTGCACGAGGCGGGCGGCTTGGGCTGGCCCTCGATCGCCACCAGGCACTGGCGGCAGGCGCCGATCGGGTCCAGCAGCGGGTGGTCGCAGAACCGGGGGATCTGGATCCCGAGCTGCTCGGCGGCCCGGATCACCAGCGTGCCCTTGGGCACGGTGATCTCGAACCCGTCGATGGTGACCGTTACGCCATCGGCGGGCCTGGCCAGCTCGCCGCCGGCTCCGGGGCTGGTTGTCACTGTCATGTCAGGCCGACTCCATCGCGAACAGGGTGGACGCGCGCCGGGTCGAACGGGCAGCCGCCCTCCCGCAGGTGCTCGAGGTACTCATCGCGGAAGTACTTGATCGACGAGCTGACCGGGGCCTGGATCGAGTCGCCCAGGGCGCAGAACGCGCGGCCGGTGATGTTGTCGCAGATGTCCAGCAGCTTGGCCAGGTCGGCCTCGCTGCCCCGGCCGTGCTCCAGCTGGTCCAGCAGCTGCACCACCCACCAGCTGCCCTCCCGGCACGGGGTGCACTTGCCGCAGGACTCGTGCTGGTAGAACTCGATCCACCGCAGCGTGACCCGGACCACGCAGGTGGTCTCGTCGAAGAGCTGGACCGACCGGGTGCCGAGCATCGACCCGGCCTTGGCCACCGACTCGTAGTCGAGCGGCACGTCCAGGTGCTCGTCGGTGAACAGCGGGGTGGACGAGCCGCCCGGCGTCCAGAACTTCAGCTGGTGCCCGGCCCGGATCCCGCCGGCCAGGTCCAGCAGCTCGCGCAGCGTGGTGCCGAGCGGGGCCTCGTACTGGCCCGGCCGGGTGACGTGCCCGGACAGCGAGAAGATTCCGAAGCCCTTGGACCGCTCGGTGCCGAACTCGGTGAACTCGGCCGCGCCGTGCTTGATGATCCAGGGCACGGTGGCGATCGACTCGACGTTGTTGACCACGGTCGGGCAGGCGTACAGGCCGGCCACGGCCGGGAACGGCGGCTTGAGCCGGGGCTGGCCGCGGTAGCCCTCCAGCGAGTCCAGCAGCGCGGTCTCCTCGCCGCAGATGTAGGCGCCGGCGCCGGCGTGCACGATGACGTCCAGGTTGCAGCCCGGTGCCGCGGATGTCGCGGCCGAGGTAGCCCGCGTCGTAGGCCTCCTGCACGGCGAGCTGCAGCCGCCGGATCACGTGCAGGACCTCGCCGCGCACGTAGATGAAGGCGTGCTCGGCCCGGATCGCGTAGGCGGTGATGATGATGCCCTCGATCAGCGCCTGCGGGTTGGCCAGCAGGGTGGGCATGTCCTTGCAGGCGCCGGGCTCGGACTCGTCGGCGTTGACCACCAGGTAGTGCGGCTTGCCGTCGCCCTGCGGGATGAAGCCCCACTTCACGCCGGTGGGGAAGCCGGCGCCGCCGCGGCCGCGCAGCACCGAGTCCTTCAGCACGCCGATGACCTGGTCGGGGTCCATGGCCAGGGCGCGGGGCAGGGCCTGGTAGCCGCCGTCGCGCCGGTAGGCGGCCAGGGTGAATGAGTCCGGCTCGTCCCAGCGCGCGGTGAGCGCGGGGGTCAGCAGGGTGGTCACGAGGTGCTCCTTGCGGGCGAGGCCGGCGGGACCGGCGGGCGGCGGGGTGTCCGGCGTCCAGCCCTGCTCCCGGGCGGCCCGCAGGCCGGCCAGGGTCGGGCCGCCGGCCGTGTCGCCCTGGTCGCCCTGGCCGTCGGGGAAGCCGGCCAGGATCCGGGAGGCCTGCTTCCAGGTGCACAGCCGGGGGGCGCCGCGGGTCGGCGCGGCACCCGCGCCGGAACGCAGGCCGTCCACCAGGTCGCGGGCTGACTGAGGGGTCTGGTTGTCGAAGAACTCCCAGTTGACCATGATCACCGGGGCGTAGTCGCAGGCCGCGTTGCACTCCAGGTGCTCCAGGCTGACCGTCCCGTCGGCGGTGGTCTCGTCGTTGCCGACGCTCAGGTGCTCCTGCAGGTCCGCGAAGATGGCGTCGCCGCCCATCACCGCGCACAGCGCGTTGGTGCAGACGCCGACGTGGTACTCGCCGACCGGCTGGCGCTTGTACATGGTGTAGAAGGAGGCCACCGCCGACACCTCGGCCTCGGTCAGGCCCGAGCCGCTCCGCGCAGAACGCGATGCCGTCCAGCGAGACGTAGCCCTCCTCGGCCTGCACCAGGTGCAGCAGCGGCAGCAGCGCGGACCGCGACTTCGGGTAGCGGGCGATGATCCGCGCGGCGTCCGGCTCCAGCCGGGCGCGGGCTTCCTGCGTCAGCGCCATTACCGGTCGACGCCTCCCATCACGGGGTCGATGCTGGCCACGGCGGCGATGACGTCGGCGACCATGCCGCCCTCGCACATCGCCGCGAGGGCCTGCAGGTTGGTGAACGACGGGTCGCGGAAGTGGGCCCGGAACGGCCGGGTGCCGCCGTCGCTGACGGCGTGGCAGCCCAGTTCGCCGCGGGGCGACTCGACGGCCGTGTAGACCTGGCCGGCCGGCACCCGGAAGCCCTCGGTGACCAGCTTGAAGTGATGGATCAGTGCCTCCATGGACTGGCCCATGATGTGCGCGATGTGATCGGGCGAGTTGCCCATCCCGTCGGGGCCGAGGGCCAGCCGGGCGGGCCAGCCGATCTTAGCGTTGCCGATCATCACCGGATCCTGGCCGGGGCGCGGCCCCGCAGCCGGTCCACGCACTGGGCGATGATCCGCAGCGACTGGTCCACCTCGTCCATCCGGACCCGGTACCGGGCGTAGACATCGGCGTCGGTGCGCACCGGCACGTCGAAGTCGTACGTCTCGTAGCCGCAGTACGGCTGGCTCTTGCGCAGGTCCCAGGGCAGGCCGGTGGACCGCAGGATCGGCCCGGTCACGCCCAGCGCCATGCAGCCCGGCCAGGTCCAGGTGGGCGACGTTCTTCGTCCGGGCCAGGTAGATCGGCGCGGCGTCGAGCAGCGCCCGGATCTCCCGCAGCTGCTTCGGCATCACGTCCAGGTACTCGCGCAGCCGCTCCAGCGAGCCGGCCGGCAGGTCCTGGGCGACGCCGCCGGGCCGGATGAACGCGTGGTTCATGCGCAGGCCGGTGATCAGCTCGAACAGGTCGAGCGTCTTCTCCCGCTCGCGCAGCCCGTACAGCAGCACGGTGGTGGCGCCGAGCTCCAGGCCGAAGGTGCCGATGGCCATCATGTGCGAGGAGATCCGGTTCAGCTCCATCAGCAGCACCCGGATGATCGTGGCCCGCTCGGGGATCTCGTCCTCGATGCCCAGCAGCTTCTCCACCGCCAGGCAGTAGACCGCCTCGTTGAACAGCGGCGCGAGGTAGTCCATCCGGGTGCAGAACGTGGTGCCCTGCGTCCAGGTGCGGAACTCCATGTTCTTCTCGATGCCGGTGTGCAGGTAGCCGATGACCGGCCGGATCTCGGTCACCGTCTCGCCCGTCCAGCGTCAGCACCAGGCGGAGCACGCCGTGGGTGGACGGGTGCTGCGGGCCCATGTTGACGATCAGGTGCTCGTCGCCGGAGTCTCCCGGACCGGGCCGCCTCGACGACCTCGTCCCAGTCCTCGCCGCCGACGGTGTAGACCCGGCCTTCCTCGCCCTCAGTGGTGCTACCCGTGGTTGAACTATCAGCCGGAGCGGTCATTCGTAGCTCCTCCGCTCGTCCGGCGGCGGAATCGTCGCGCCGCGGTACTCGACCGGGATGCCGCCCAGCGGGTAGTCCTTCCGCTGCGGGTGGCCCTTCCAGTCGTCGGGCATCTCGATCCGGGTCAGCGCCGGGTGCCCGTCGAAGATCGATGCCGAAGAAGTCCCAGGTCTCCCGCTCGTGCCAGTCGCAGGTCGGGTAGACGCCGGTCAGCGACGGGATGTGCGGGTCGGCGTCGGGGGCCGACACCTCCAGCCGCAGCCGCCGGTTGTGCCGGATCGACAGCAGGTGGTAGACGGCGTGCAGCTCGCGGCCGGGGTCGGCCGGGTAGTGCACCCCGGAGACGCCCAGGCACAGCTCGAAGGCGCAGCGCGGGCTGGTCCCGGAGCTTGGCCGCGACCTCCGGGCAGGCGCTCGCGGCGGACGTGGAAGGTCAGCTCGCCCCGGTCCACGGTGACCCGCTCGACGGCGTCGCCGAAGCTGGTCCCCGACTCCTCCAGGTCGCCGCTGAGGGTGTCGGCCACCTCGTCGAAGTACGAGCCGTAGGGCCGCTGGGCGGGCAGCGGCAGCGGCGCGCCGGACCTGCAGCCCGCCGTAGCCGGAGGTGTCGCCGCTGCCCCCGGCGCCGAACATGCCGGTCCGCTTGACCGGCTCGGCCAGCCGCTCCCGGCCGGCCAGCGCCGCCGGGTCCTCGGCCTCGTTCTCGGGCGCTCTCGCCGCCGTCGGATGTCACAGCAGCGTCTCCGGGTTCCTCGGGCTCGCCATCGCCGTGGTTGTGCGCTCCGGCGGACGACCGCCAGCAGCGGCAGCCGCCGCAGCCGGGCCTGCTCGAGCTCGGTGACCTGGCGCTCGCGGTTGACCCCGAGCTTCATGTTCTGGATCTTGTCGTGCAGCTTGAGGATCGCGTCCAGCAGCATCTCCGGCCGGGGCGGGCAGCCGGGCAGGTAGATGTCGACCGGCACGATGTGGTCGACGCCCTGCACGATGGCGTAGTTGTTGAACATGCCGCCGCTGGAGGCGCAGACGCCCATCGAGATGACCCACTTGGGGTCGGCCATCTGGTCGTAGATCTGCCGCAGCACGGGCGCCATCTTCTGGCTGACCCGGCCGGCGACGATCATCAGGTCGGCCTGCCGCGGCGTGTTCGAGGCCCGCTCCATGCCGAACCGGGCCAGGTCGTGCCGCGGCCCGCCGGTGGACATCAGCTCGATGGCGCAGCAGGCCAGGCCGAAGGTGGCCGGCCACACCGAGGTCTTGCGCGCGTAGCCGGCCAGCCTTCTCGACGGTGGTCAGCAGCACCCCGCTCGGGGAGCTTCTCTTCCAGTCCCATGTCAATCCCACTCCAGGCCGCCGCGGCGCCATACGTAGACGTAGGCGACGAGCACGGTGGCGATAAAGGTGACCATCTCCACCAGGCCGAACACCCCGAGCCTGTCGAACAGGACGGCCCAGGGGTACAGGAAGATGATCTCGATGTCGAAGACGATGAAGAGCATCGCCGTCAGGTAGTACTTGACCGGGAACCGGATGCCGGCCGGCTGGCGGGTCGGCTCGATGCCGCACTCGTAGGCCTCGAGCTTGGCCCGGTTCCATCGCTTCGGGCCGGCCAGCGCCCCCGTCACCAGTGAGAAGACAGCAAAGACGGTGGCTAGCGCCGCGAGGACCAGAATCGGCACATAGGGGCTCATCGCCTTTTCACCTCCTTGCCCGTCTTCCAGGGCTTCCGCCCTGGACGTCTGCCGTGTCCGGCTATGCCGCCGGCGTTATCTTAGACACCGCGTTGATGAGGCGATCGGCCGCATCACCACCACGGGTCTCGGTGAGGTTGCCGAGCAGTTTCAGGGTGAAGCGCATCACCGCCGGGCGCTTCACGCCGTGCTTGCGTGGCGAAGCGCATGAACGCCGGCTTGCCGATCAGCTCGACGAAGACCCGGCCGAGCGTGTAGTAGCCACCGTAGCTGTCGCGCAGGATCCGCGGGTAAGCTCTGCAGCACCCGCTCCGCGCTGGCCGTGCCCGGCCGGGCCAGCGCCTGGGCGATGACCCGGGCGGCGATCTCGCCGGACTCCATCGCGTAGGCGATGCCCTCGCCGTTGAACGGGTTGACCATGCCGCCCGCGTCCCCGGCCAGCAGCAGCCCGCGGGTGTAGTGCGGGGTCCGGTTGAAGCCCATCGGCAGGGCCGCGCCGCGGATCGGCTGGGTCCGGTTCTCCTCGGTCAGGCCCCACTCCGGCGGCATGGTGGCCAGCCACCGGCGCAGCATCGCCCGGTAGTCGGCGTTCTGGAACGAGACCGAGGTGTTCAGCAGGCCGAGCCCGACGTTGCTGGTGCCGTCGCCCATGCCGAAGACCCAGCCGTAGCCGGGCAGCAGCGACTCGCCGTCCCACAGGTCCAGCCACGCCTCCAGCCACGTCATCGGCGTGCCGCGGGCTGGTGTAGTAGGACCGCACGGCCACGCCGAGCGGCCGGTCGTCGCGCTTGCGCAGGCCCATCGGCCACCGACAGCCGGGAGGAGTTGCCGTCCGCGGCAGACGACCAGCCGCCCGGAACCGAAGCTCGCGGCGCGTCCTTGCCGCCCGTCGTGTCCGTGCGCGATCACCCCGGCGATGCGGCCGGTCCGGTCATCCAGCACCGGGCCGGTGACGGTGATGCCCTGCCGGATCCGCGCGCCCGCCTTCTCGGCGTGCCCGGCCAGCAGCTGGTCGAAGTCGAGCCGGGTGCGGACCAGTCCGTAGGCCGGGTAGCTGGACAGGTCGGGCCAGGGCAGCTCGATCCGGCCGCCGCCGCCGATGATCCGCAGGCCCTTGTTGCGCAGCCAGCCGTCGCCCGCGCCGGTGGGGATGCCCATCGCGGTCAGGGCCTTGACCGCGCGCGGGGTCAGCCCGTCGCCGCAGACCTTCTCCCGGGGGAAGGTGCTCTTCTCCAGCACGAGCACGTCCAGCCCGGCGCTGGCCAGGTAGAACGCCGCCGTCGACCCGGCCGGGCCGGCGCCGACGATGACGACGTCGGCTACTCGGCACTCGGGGTGTCGGCACGGTCTTGCTCGGTCACGGACCCGTCCTGATTTTCTTGTGAACCCTTCACAAGGAGGTTGCGCGGCCAGTGTAGTCCTCGCCGGCGGACCGCATGTTTCCGCCAGGTAGCACGTGTTTCCCTCGGGGGGTTCGATGTTCTGGCCGGGTCCGCCGGCGGTTTTACTCTGCTGCCAGTTCTACTCGGCCGGCCGTCTCCCGGGGCCGGCGGGCCAGGTGCAGGGCGACCACGCCGAACGACAGGTTGAGCCAGCGCACTCCGGCCCAGCCCGCCGCGCCGATCCGGGCCGCCAGCTCGCGGCTGGCCGGGCCAGTCCCGGATCGACTCGGCCAGGTAGTCGTAGGCCTCCGCGCTGGGCGACAGCCGCCGCGCCATGGCGGGCAGGACCCGGGTCAGGTACTGCGCGTACAGCGCGTCCAGCGGCGGCCGGCCGCAGGCGGCTGAACTCGCACACCACCAGGCGGCCGCCCGGCCGGGTGACCCGCAGCAACTCGGCCAGCGCGGCGCCGGTGTCGGCCACGTTGCGCAGCCCGAAGGAGATCGTCACGGCGTCGAACGCCGCGTCGGCGAACGGCAGGTCCAGCGCGTCGCCGGCCACGAACGCGGATCGCCGGGTCGGCTCGCCCGGCGCGCCCCGACCCGCAGCATGCCCAGCGAGAAGTCGCAGGCCACGCACCGGGCGCCGGCCGTGGTGAAGGTCCGCGACGAGGTGCCGGTGCCGGCCGCCAGGTCCAGCACCAGCTCGCCGGGGCGGGCCGCGCACGGCGCGGGCCACCATGCGTGCGCCAGTACCGGTCCTGGCCCAGCGACAGCGCGTCGTTCAGCAGGTCATACCGCTCGGCGATCTTGTCGAACATGGCCGACACCTCGCCGGGCTGCTTGTCCAGCTGCGCTCGAGTCATGACGCCAGCCTGGCACACCCGGCGGTGTTCCGAAGCACGGAGCTATCCGAAGCACGGGTCTACAGGAGCGCGGGCCGCTGCCAGTCCTCGCCCAGGACGTGCTCGGCCAGGAACGCGAAGACCGTCTCGTACCAGACCGGCACGTCGCCCGGCTTGAGGATCCAGTGGTTCTCGTCCGGGAAGTACAGGAACTTGGCCGTCTTGCCGTGCTCGGACAGGTCGGCCCACAGCCGCAGCGCCTCGCCGACCGGCACCCGGTAGTCCTTGTCTCCGTGGATGACCAGCATCGGCGTGACGATGTCGGCCACGTGCAGGTGCGGGGAGTTGGCCAGGTAGCGCTCGGGCTGGGTGGCCGGGTCGCCGAAGGTCCGGCACCAGTAGCTCGGGCGCAGTCGGTCGTGCCGATGAACTGGTCCAGGGCCCACAGCCCGGCGTGGCTGACGATGGCCCTGAACCGGTCGGTGTGCCCGGCGATCCAGTTGGCCATGTAGCCGCCGAACGAGCCGCCCATCATGGCGGTCCGGGTGTCGTCGATGTCGGCCCGCTTGACCACCGCGTCGGTGACGGCCATGACGTCGGTGTACGGGCTGCGCGCCCCAGGTGCCGTGGCCGCGCTCCATCATGTGCTGCCCGTAGCCGGTCGACAGGGCCGGGTCGGGCAGCAGGACGGCGTAGCCGCGGGCCGCCATGAGCCACGGGTTCCACCGCCAGGACCAGCTGTTCCAGCTGGACTGCGGTCCGCCGTGAACCCACAGCAGCAGCGGCGCGGGGGCCTGTGCGCTGGCCCCGGCGGGCAGCACCAGCCAGCCCCGGATCGGGGTGCCGTCCTCGGCGCTCGCCTGCACCTCGGTGAGCTGGCCGGGCAGGTCCAGGGCCGGGCGCCGGGCTGGCCAGCCAGGTGAGCCGGCCGGGCTGGTCGGCTGACGGGGCCAGGTCGACGCGGACCGGCGCGGGGGCCGCGTCGATCGCGTCGCGCAGCGCGTACAGGCAGCTTCCGTCGGGCGCCGGGCACAGGCTGGCGTACGCGCCGTCGTCGGGCGTGATCCGGGTCACCTCGCCGGTGGCCAGGTCGGCCCGGAAGACCGGGCGCCGGCCCTGGTCGTCGGCGGTGAAGTAGACCGCCCGCGAGTCCGGCGCCCAGGCAGCCTCGACCGGCCACCGGTCAAAGCCGGCCAGCAGGTCCCGCGGCTCGCCGCCGGCCAGCGGGACCACGACCAGGGTCCGGTCGCCGGGCTGCGTCGTAGGTGTCGTCGGCGTCCCGCACGGCCAGGACCAGCCCGCCGTCCGGGGCCACCTGGGGATCCCGGAAGTCCGCGTCCGGCGCGGCCAGCAGAGTGCGCCGCGCCCGCCGGCGTGCCGTGGCAGCACGACCACCTGCGTCCGGTGCCCACTCGCCGGTCTCGCTCGCGGCCGCGTCCAGCCGGCGACCACGGCCGAGCCGTCCGGGGTCAGGTCGAAGGACTGGTCCTCCAGCGTCCACGGGACGGCGTCCGGGGTCAGGTCGCGCGAGGTCAGCCTCGGCCGCGCCCGGACCGTCTCGGCCGGCGGGCACCGGCGCGGCCAGCAGCCGCGGGATGTCCGAGCCCAGGTCGTGGTCCCAGTACCGGAGCACGCTGCCGCTTCGTGCAGGATCGCGTTCATGCCCGCGTCGGCCCGGGCCTTGCGGCGGGCGGCGTCATCCGTGGCGTCGGCGGCGCCGGGCAGGACACCGGCCTGGCAGGCGAAGACAGCCGCCGACCGGGCCGCGACCAGGCCGTCGACGCCGCCGGGCGGGGCCGCGATCCGGCGCGCCTCGCCGCCGCCCGCGGGCAGCAGCCACACGGCCGGCCGGGGCGCCGGCGGGGAGCCCGGTGACGTCATCGCCGGCCGGCGGGCGGCGGGGCCGGGCGGCCCGAGGTGAACAGCAGGGACCCGTCGGGCAGGAACGCCGCGCCGCCCTCGCCCTCGGCGCTGCGGGTCAGCCGGGCCGGCCCGGTGGCCGCCCCGGCCGCGCCGGATACCTCGATCCGCCAGATGCTGGTGACGTACCGGGACGGCTCGCCCGCCGTCGCCTGCACCGTGGCGGCCAGCCAGGTGCCGTCCGGGGACAGCCGGAGGGAGCCTACGCGGGGAATCGCGGCGAAGGCGCTCAGGTCGGTGAAGTCAGGCAACGGATCTCCTCGACGACGGGCACGTCAGCGTGCGGCAGGCTGTACCGGACGATACGTGACCGAGCCGCCGCCGTCACCGGAGGATTGGCGGCGCGGGCCTGGGGCGGCCGGACGGCGGCCGGATGACGGCCGGGCGACCTACCCGGAGCGCGGGCCGGGATGCGGTAGGTTCGCGGGCATGAAAGCGCTCGTCCTGGCCGGCGGGTCGGGCACCCGGCTGCGGCCGATCACCCACACCTCGGCCAAGCAGCTGCTGCCCGTGGCCAACAAGCCGGTGCTGTTCTACTGCCTGGAGGCGATCCGCGGACGCCGGCATCACCGACGTCGGGATCGTGGTCGGCGACACCGCGCCCGCGGTCCAGGACGCGGTCGGCGACGGCTCGGCGTTCGGCCTGAAGGCCACCTACATCCGCCAGGAGGCACCGCTCGGGCTGGCCCACGCCGTGCTGGTGGCGGCCGAGTTCCTGGGCGACGACGACTTCGTCATGTACCTGGGCGACAACTTCATCGTCGGCGGCATCGCCGCGCTGGTGGATGAGTTCCGCGCCCGGCGGCCGGCCGCCCAGATCATGCTGACCCAGGTCAGCGATGCCCGCCAGTTCGGCGTGGCCGAGCTGGACGCCAGCGGCGCGGTGATCGGGCTGGAGGAGAAGCCCCGGTCGCCCAAGAGCGACCTGGCCCTGGTCGGGGTCTACATGTTCACCCCGGCGGTGCACGAGGGCATCGCGCCAGCTCCGGCCGTCGTGGCGGGGCGAGCTGGAGATCACCGAGGCCATCCAGTGGCTGCTGGACGCGGGCCAGCCCGGTGTCCTCCACGGTCATCTCCGGGTACTGGAAGGACACCGGCAACGTCGCCGACATGCTCGAGGTCAACCGGATGGTGCTGGAGAGCATGACGGCCGTCACCCGGGGCACGGTCGACGCCGAGAGCGAGCTGATCGGCCGGGTGGTGATCGAGGAGGGCGCGACGGTGACCCGGTCCCGGGTGGTCGGGCCGGTGATCATCGGGGCCGGCACTCAGGTGACCGACTCCTACGTCGGCCCGTTCACCGCGCTCGCCGAGGACTGCGTGATCTCCGGCAGCCGAGATCGAGTACTCCATCGTGCTGCGGGGCGCGTCCATCCGCGGGGTCCGGCGGATCGAGGCCTCGCTCGATCGGCCGGGACGTGGAGGTCACCCCGGCGCCCGAACGTGCCCCGCGCGCACCGGCTGGTCCTGGGCGACCACAGCCAGGTCCAGATCAGTTCGTCGTGACCCGCCCGCCCGCCCGCGCGCCCGCGCTGGCTGGTCACCGGGGCGGGCGGCATGCTCGGCCGGGACCTGGTCGGCCTGGCTGGAGCGCGAGGGCGCGGCGGTGACCGCCGTGACGCCGCCGCGACCTCGACATCACCGACCGCGCCGCGGTGCGCGGCGCCGGTCCGCGGCGCGGCCCGACGTCGTGGTCAACTGCGCCGCCTGGACCGCCGTCGACCTGGCGAGGCGCGCGAGGCGCGAGGCCCTGGCGGTGAACGGCGACGGCGCCGCGAACGTGGCGGCGGCCTGCGCGGCGGCCGGCGCCCGGATGATCCAGCTGTCCACCGACTACGTGTTCGACGGCGCGGGGTTCGACACCACGGGTTCGACACCACGGGGTTCGACACCACGGGCCGGGTGCCCTACCCGGAGACCGCCGTGCCCGCCCCGGCCACCGCCTACGGCCGGACCAAGCTGGCCGGCGAGCAGGCCGTGGCGCAGCTGCTGCCCGGCCGCTCGTGGATCCTGCGGACCGCCTGGCTGTACGGCGCGCACGGGCGCAGCTTCGTGGCCACGATGATCGGGCTGGCGGCCCGGCAGCCCGAGGTCACGGTCGTGGATGACCAGCACGGCCAGCCGACCTCGACGGTGACGGTGGCCGGGCTGATCCTGGCCCTGGTCGCGGCCGACGCCCCGGCCGGCATCTACCACGCGACCTGCTCGGGCCAGACGACCTGGTTCGGGCTGGCCCAGGAGGTCTTCCGGCTGCTCGGCGCCGACCCCGGCCGGGTCACGCCGATCCCCAGCAGCGCAGCTGACCCGGCCCGCGCCGCGGCCCGGCCTGCAGCGTTCTGGGCCACGGCGCCTGGGCGCGGCGGGCCTGCCCGCCGCCGGAGGACTGGCGGGCCGCCCTGCACCGGGACTTCCCGGCCCTGGCCGCGACGGTGCGGGACGCGGCGGGCCGGGACGCGGCGGCCGGGCGACCTCAGCCGTCAGGCCAGTACCGCCAGCGCGGCGGCCAGGGAGCCCGCGGCCCGGTCCCGGGCCGACACCAGCGCGGGCGGGCGCGGCCACGGGATGGCCAGGTCCGGGTCGTCGAACGCGATGGCCACGTCCTCGCGCGGGTCGTGCGGCCGGTCGATGCGGTAGGACACGTCGGCCGGGTCGGTGCAGGGCCTGGAATCCGTGCGCGCACCCGGCGGGCACGTACAGCGACACCTGGGTGTCGCCGCGCAGCTCGAACGCTGGCCTGGTTGCGGAAGGTCGGCGAGCCGGGCCGCAGGTCCACGATCACGTCGAAGACGACGCCGAACGAGCAGCGCACGAGCTTGGCCTCGCCGGCTCCGCTGCGCAGGTGCATGCCCCGGATCACGCCGGCCGCCGACCGGGACAGGCTGTCCTGGGCGAAGGCCGGGTCGATCCCGGCCGCCCGGGTGATCTCGGCGTCGAACGTGCGGCAGAAGAAGCCGCGCTCGTCGGCGTGCGGCGCGGGCGTGAACAGCAGCGCGCCGGCGATGGCGGCGACGGGCTGGACGTCCACCGGCCCTCCTTAGTAGGTGAAGGGGGCCTGGCGCCGCATCATCTCGTCGACCTGGCCCGCGTCGAGCAGCTCGCGGATCCGGCGCAGCCGCACGTAGCGCGGGGCCTGGAAGTCGTCGTAGGTCAGGCCCGGCCTGAGCGTAGGCGGCGGCTAGCTCGTCGATCCCGTCACCGACCGTCCAGCGCAGCTTCAGATCCGGAAAGGTGTCGTCGAGCTTGGCGAAGTCGACCCGGTAGTTGCGCAGGTCCGGCCCGGCGCCCTCGGCGAACGACAGCTCCGAGCCGGGCACCGCGTCGCGGACCAGCTCGGCCACCTCGCGGATCTGCACGTTGTCCTCCGAGCGGCCGACGTTGAACGCCTGGTCGTGCACGAGCTCGCGCGGGGCCTGGGCGGCGGCCAGGAATGCCCGGCTGATGTCCTCGATGTGCACCAGCGGCCGCCACGGCGACCCGTCGCTCTGCAGCCGCACCTCGCCGGTCGTCATCGCCACCGCGGTGAGGTTGTTGACGACGATGTCCAGGCGCAGCCGGGGCGAGGCGCCGTAGGCGGTCGCGTTGCGCAGGTAGGTCGGGCTGAAGTCGTCGTCGGCCAGCAGCGGACAGCTCGCGCTCGGCCACCACCTTGGTCTCGCCGTAGGGGTGACCGGGAACAGCTCCGCGTCCTCGGCCACCGCGGCCGAGCCGGCCGCGCCGTACAGGCTGCACGATGAGGCGAACAGGAACCGCTCGACGCCGGCCTGCTTGGCGGCGCGGGCCAGGTTCAGCGTCCCCTCCAGGTTGACCGAGAAGGTCGTCGCCCGGTTCAGGTCGCCCGAGCGGGTCGTTGGACAGCGCGGCCAGGCACATCACCGCGTCGTAGCCGGCCAGCTCGCCGGGCTGGACGTCACGCATGTCGCGGGCCGCCCGCGGGCCTGACTCGGCGGGCAGCGGGAAGAGGTCGCACCCCTCGTACAGGCCCAGGTCCAGCCCGTCCACCTCATGACCAGCCGCCCGCAGGAACGGAACGAGAACGGCCCCGATGTAGCCGCGGTCGCCCGCGACGAGGATCCGCATCAGCTCTCCCCCAGCGCTCGCACGTCAGATTTCCGCAGACGCAGATACCAGCAGACTGACGGGCCGGCCATCAGGCCGCCGCCGCACCCCTACAGGACCGGCGGCGGGGCTGGCCTGATACATCCGGCGCTTCCCGATAACAAACAGTTATGCGGTACTACGATGCGTCATAGTCGTATCACGGGAACGTGCCCGCCGCTCACGTAGGTCGGGGGATATTTGTGCGGCCGACCGATGACAAGCCGACTTGAGCGACGTTGGGTGACATGATGAGAGTTGCAGTGATCGGCCTGGGCTACGTGGGCGCGGTGACCGCCGCCTGCCTGGCCGCGAACGGCCACGACGTCTGGGGCATCGACGTCGACGCGGCCAAGGTCGACGAGATCCGGCGCGGGCCGCAGCCCGGTGGCCGAGCCCGGCCTGGATGACCTGATGGCCCAAGGCGTGGCGGGCGGCACGCTGCACGCCACGACCTCCTGCGCGGATGCGCTGGCCGGGGCGGACATGTCGCTGATCTGCGTGGGCACGCCGTCAACGGCGCGCGGTGGCACCGACCTGACCTACGTCCGCGGGCGGTGGCCGACCTGGTGGCCGCCCTGCGCGCAGGCCGACCCGCCGGCGTCCGGCCAGCACAGCGTGGTCATCCGCAGCACGGTGCCGCCGGGCACGGTGGAGGACGTGGTGCTGCCCGCGCTGGCCGAGGGCCTGGCCGGCACCGGGCATCGCGGCGGGCGCGGCGATGTGCCCGGAGTTCCTCCGCGAGGGCTCCGGGATCGCGGACTTCTACGCACGCGCCGTTCCTGGTCGTCGGCACCGCCGACCCGGCCGTCGCGCAGGCGGTCAGCGGCCTGTTCGGCTTCCTGGACCAGCCCGCCGAAGGTCGTCGACACCCGCACCGCCGAGGCGCTGAAGTACACCTGCAACGCGTTCCACGCCACCAAGGTGTCGTTCGCCAACGAGGTGTCCCGGCTGTTCCGGCTGATGGGCGTGGACTCCCGCGAGGTCATGTCGCTGTTCTGCGAGGACACGATCCTCAACATCTCGCCCAGCTACCTGCGGCCGGGCTTCGCCTTCGGCGGGTCCTGCCTGCCCAAGGACCTGCGGTCGCTGCTGCACCTGGCCCGGGTCAACGGCGCGGACCTGCCGCTGCTGGCCGGCACGCTGGCCACCAACGAGATCGTGATCAACGAGGTGGTCGACCGGGTCGTCGCGCATGACGCCCGGTCGGTCGCGCTGCTCGGCCTGAGCTTCAAGATGAACACCGACGACCTGCGGGAGAGCCCGAACGTCGAGCTGGCCGAGCGGCTGCTCGGCAAGGGCTTCGACGTCCGCATCTACGACCCGATCGTCAACCCCGCCCGCCTGGTCGGCGCCAACCGGCGGCACGTCGAGTCCAAGCTGCCCGCACCTGGGCCGCCTGCTGCACCGTGAGCCCGGCGAGGTGCTGCACGGGGCCGACGTCGCGATCGTCTCCTCCAGCCAGCCGGACGTGGTCGACGCCCTGCTGCTGACCCCGCCGCCGCGCCTGATCGACCTACGCGGCCGGCTGGGCCCCGCGGTGGAGTCGCTGCCCGGCTACGAGGGGCTCGAGCTGGTGAGCCGGATCCTCATCATCGTCCAGAACCTGCCGGTGCCCTTCGACCGGCGGGTCTGGCTGGAGTGCCAGGCCCTGGTGGCCGACGGCCACCAGGTCGCGGTCGTATGCCCGAAGGGCCCGGGCGATCCGTCGTTACGCCGTCCTGGACACGCGTCGAGCTGTACAAGTACCGGCCCTACGCGCCGGGCGGCAGCAAGGCGGGCTTCATCGCCGAGTACGTGTACTCGTTCGCGGCGACCGCGTGGACCGCGCTGCGGGCGCGCCGGCAGCGGCCGGTTCGCGGTGCTCCAGGCGTGCAACCCGCCGGACATCTTCTGGCCGATCGCGCTGGTCCTGCGGGTCCTGGACCGGACCCGGTTCGTCTTCGATCACCACGACCTGTGCCCGGAGCTGTACCAGTCCCGGTTCCCGGACGGCCCGAGGCTGCCCTACCGGGGCCTGCTGGCCCTGGAGCGCCGGACCCACCGGACGGCCGACCACGTGATCTCCACCAACGACTCCTACCGGGAGATCGCCATCCGGCGCAGCGGCAAGTCCGCCGGCCGACGTCACGGTCGTGCGGACCGGCCCCGACCCGGACGTCCTGCAGCGCGGCCCGGAAGACCCGCAGCTGCGCCGGGGCCGCCGGTACCTGGCCGCCTACATCGGCGTCATGGGGCCGCAGGACGGCGTCGACATCGTGCTGCGGGCCGCCGACATCGTCGTGCACGAGCTCGGCCGCGACCGACATCGCGTTCACGCTGATCGGCAAGGGCGACTGCTTCGACGAGCTGGTCGCGCTGCGCGATGAGCTGGACCTGGCCGGTCACGTGGAGTTCACCGGCCGGGCGCCGGACGAGCTGGTCGGCCGCGTCATGTCCACCGCCGACGTCGGGCCTGTCGCCCGACCCGAAGAATCCGCTGAACGACGTGTCGACCATGAACAAGACCATGGAGTACATGGCCTTCGAGCTGCCCGTGCGTCGCCTTCGACCTGCGCGAGACGCGCGTCTCGGCGGACGATGCCGGGGTCTACGTCACGCCCAACGACGTGGAGCGAGTACGCCACGCGCGCTGGCGGACCTCATGGACGACGAGCCGCGGCGCGCCCGGCTCGGCAAGCTCGGGCCGGCTTCGCGTCGAGCAGGACCTGGCGTGGGGCCATCAGCGGGCGCGCCTATCTCGATGTCTACCGGCGCCTGCCCGGCGCCGACCCGGACCACTGACATGGCAGACCGCGACCGAGGACAGCATGAAGCAGATAGCCCAGAACTACAAGTCGGGGAGCTCGCCGTCCTCGACGTGCCCGCGCCGACGTGCCGGCCGGGCGGCGTCCTCGTCCAGTCGCTGTTCTCGCTGATCTCCACCGGCACCGAGATGATGAAGGTGACCGAGGCCAAGATGTCGCTGATCGGCATGGCCCGGGCCCGGCCCGACCAGGTCCGCAAGGTGCTGGACTCGGTGTCGCAGCAGGGCC
Source organism: uncultured Actinomycetota bacterium (assembly GCA_963731085.1). Classification (GTDB taxonomy): domain Bacteria; phylum Actinomycetota; class Actinomycetes; order Streptosporangiales; family Streptosporangiaceae; genus DASUBV01. The sequence goes on along the minus strand of CAVSUF010000004.1, from coordinate 258,702 downwards.
TGATGACCACCTACAAGAAGGCCATGACCCGGCTGGACTCCTACACCCCGCTGGGCTACTCGCTGTGCGGCGTGGTCACCGAGGTGGGCCGGGGAGCCGGGGAGTTCCACGTCGGGCAGCTGGTCGCGGCGGCGGGCAACGAGTACGCCCTGCACGCGGAGTACAACTGGATCCCGGTCAACATGTGCGTGCCGGTGCCCGCGGGACGTCGTCGCCCGAGCACGCCGCGTTCTCCACGGTCGGCGCGATCGCCATGCAGGGCGTCCGCCAGGCCGAGGTTCAGCTGGGCGAGGCCGCGCTGGTCATCGGCCTCGGGCTGGTCGGCCAGCTGGTGGTCCGGCTGCTGGTCGCGGCGGGCGTCCGGGTGGTGGGGCTGGACCTGAACCCGGACCGCTGCCAGCGGGCTGAGCAGGCCGGCGCGGTGCGCTGCGGCGCTCCCGACGGCGACGGGCTGGCCGCCGTGGAGCAGGCGCTGGCCGAGCTGACCAGCGGCCGCGGCGCCGACCACGTGCTGCTGGCGGCGGGCGGGCAGTCCAACGGCCCGGTCGAGATCGCCGCCCGCCTGGCCCGCGACCGGGCCCGGGTGGTGGACATCGGCAAGACCCGCCTGGACCTGCCCTGGAACGCCTACTACGACAAGGAGCTCGACGTCCGGTTCTCCCGGTCCTACGGGCCGGGCCGGTACGACGACCGCTACGAGCTGGAGGGCATCGACTACCCGGCCGGCTACGTCCGCTGGACCGAGCGGCGCAACCTGGAGTGCTTCCTGGACCTGCTGGCCCGCAAGGACATCGAGGTCGAGTCGCTGATCACCGGCACGTTCCCGATCGAGAGCGCGACCAAGGTGTACGACGACCTGGCCTCGGGCGAGGTGCCGGCGGTGGGGGTGCTGCTGGAGTACCCCAAGCCGGTCGCGGACGCCGCCCCGCCGGCCCGCAGCCGGGTGGTCACCGGCGGCCCGGCGGCCCGGCCGCGCGAGGGCCAGGCGGGCCAGCTGGCCGTCGGCTTCATCGGCGCCGGCAACTACGCCACGTCCATGCTGCTGCCGCACCTGGCCGGCTGCGCCGGCGTCCGGCTGGCCCACGTGGCCACGACGCGCTCCCTGTCGGCGGTCAACGCGCAGAAGCGCTTCGGCTTCACCACCGCCTCGACCAGCGCCGACGCCGTGCTGGACGACGAGTCGCTGGACGTGATCTTCGTCGTGACCCGGCACGCCACCCACGCCGACCTGGTCTGCCGGGCGCTGGAGACCGGCAAGACGGTGTTCGTGGAGAAGCCGCTGGCGCTGACCCGCGAGGAAACCGACCGGATCCTGGACGTCGTCGCCAGGACCGGCAACGACCGGATCATGGTCGGCTTCAACCGGCGCTTCGCGCCGCTGCTGACCGACCTGCGGACCAGCTTCGGCGCCGGGCGGCTGCCACCGCGACCACCCGGTACCTGGTCAACGCCGGGCGGCTGGACTCCGACAGCTGGTACCTGCAACGAGGAGCTGGAAGGGTCGCGGTTCACCGGCGAGGGCGGGCACTTCATCGACACGCTCAGCTGGTGGGCGGGCAGCCTGCCCGAGGAGGTCTACGCCGTCTCCGGCGCCGACAGCCAGGACGTGCAGGCCATCGTGAAGTTCGCCAGCGGGGCCAGCGGCGACGGTCAGCTACGTCACCACCGGGAGCACCCGGTTCCCCAAGGAGACGCTGGACGCCGGGTCGGGCGGCAGCAGCGCCCGGCTGGACAACTTCGGCCGGGCCACCGTCTGGTCCGGCAAGAGCGCCAGCACCACCAAGGCGCGGGGCGGCCAGGACAAGGGCCAGCGCCCCGAGCTTGAGGAGTTCATCGACGCCTGCCGGGCCGGCGCCGCGATGCCCATCTCGCTCGACTCCCTGGTCGCCACGACCCGGGCCACCATCGCCACGGCCGAGAGCCGGGCCAGCGGCCGCCCGGAGCGGGTATGAGCGAGGCCCGCGGCCTCGCGGCTGGGCTGGTACGCGCGGCGGGTCGCCCGCATGTCACCGGCCGAGCTGGCCTGGCGCGCGCGGGACCAGGCGGTCCAGCTGGCCTGGTCCGGCCGCCAGGTGACGCCGCGGCAGCTGGCTGAGGAGGCGATCCCGGCCGGCGAGCGCCGGTTCCCGGCGGTGCTGCCGCCGCGGCACCGCCGAGGCGGTCCCGGCCGCTGCCGCGGCGGCCGTCCTGAGCGCGGCCGACGGGCTGCTGCGCGGCGAGTGGGAGGCACTCGGCGTCGAGCGGACCGACCTGAACGGCCGACCCCGGACTGGTTCCGCGACCCGGTGACCGGCCGCCGGTCGGACCCGGACCAGTACTGCTTCCGTACCCAGCACCGGTCCGAGGACGCGGTCGGCAACGTCAAGCAGGTCTGGGAGATCGGCCGGCTGCAGCACCTCACCCTGGCCGCCACGGCCTGGTACCTGAGCCGCGAGCCGGCCTACGCCGAGCTGGCCGCGGCCCAGCTGCGGTCGTTCTGGCGCGAGAACCCGTTCCTGTCCGGGGTGCACTGGACCAGCGGCATCGAGGTCGGCATCCGGCTGATCAGCTTCGCCTGGATCCGCCGCCTGCTCGACGACTGGCCCGGCGTGGCCGACCTGTTCGAGGGCAGCAGCCTGGCCGTGGCCCAGATCCGCTGGCATCAGCGCTACCTGGCCGGCTTCCGCAGCCGCGGCTCCTCGGCCAACAACCACGTCATCGCCGAGGCCGCCGGGCAGCTGGCCGGAAGCTGCGCGTTCGCCTGGTTCGAGGAGAGCGACCGCTGGCGACGGCAGTCCGCGCGGCTGCTGGAGGCGGAACTCCTGCACAACACGTTCGCCTCCGGCGTCGGCCGGGAGCTGGCCTCGGACTACCAGGGCTTTATCGCCGAGCTCGGGCTGCTGGCCGCCGTCGAGGCAGCGGCGGCAGGCCATCCGCTCGGCGACGCCGCCTGGCAGCGGCTGGCCGCCCTGACCGACAGCGCGGCGGCGCAGATGGACGAGCGGCTCCGGCCGCCGCGCCAGGGCGACGGCGACGAGGGCCGGGCGCTGCTGCTGGACGCCCCGGCGGTCAACCGGTGGCCGTCCCTGCTGGCCGTCGGCGCCGCCCTGTTCGGGCCGCTGGACTGGTGGCCGGCCGTGCCCGCCGACGCGGCCAGCACGCTGACTGGCGCCCTGGCCGGCGGGCCGCGCCAGGCGGCGAGCCGGCCCGGCCAGCGGCCGTCCCGGTTCGCCGACGCCGGCCTGACGATCCTGCGCACCCCGGGCACCACGGCCACCGCGGGACCCCGGGCACCACGGGCACCCCGGAGATCTGGTGCCGGTGCGACGGCGGCCCGCACGGGTTCCTCAGCATCGCCGCTCACGCTCACGCCGACGCGCTGTCGGTGGAACTGCGCTACGGCGGGGTCGACATCCTGGCCGACCCCGGCACGTACTGCTATCACGGCGAGCGAGCCTGGCGGGACGTACTTCCGGTCCACGCTCGGGCACAACACGGCCGAACTGGCCGGGCGGGACCAGTCCGCGTCGGGCGGCCCGTTCCTGTGGCTGCGACACGCGGCCAGCCGGGAGACCGAGGCCCGGACGACGGGCGACGGTGTCCTGTGCTGGGCCGCCGAGCACGACGGCTACCAGTCGCTGAACCCGCCCGGCCGGCATCGCCGCCAGGTTCGCCTGGACCAGGCCGCCGCCGCGGTCGAGATCGCCGACGAGGTCGACGGCGCGGGGCACGGCATCCGGCTGGCGTTCCACCTCGGCCCCGAGGTCCAGGCCGAGCTAGCGGAACCCGGCACCGCCGTGCTGCGGTGGCCGGACGCGGCCACGCCGGGCAGCGCCCGGCTGGCCCTGCCGGGCGGCCTGACCTGGCGCCTGCACCGGGGCGAGACCGACCCGATCCTCGGATGGTACTCAGCGGGCTTCGGGCTGCGGGCCCCGAGCTATACACTCATCGGCTCCGGGACACTGCCCGGCCCGGCCACATTTGTCACCAGACTGGAATTTAGTGAACCCGCTGAATCACCGGAATCTCCCATTATCCGGGCAGACGTATCATTGTCCGCAGCTTCCGCCCCGGCGGGAGACACGTCGGAGAGCCGGGCGGAGGCCGGATGAGCGAACAGCCGCTGGACCTGAAGCGGTCCCTGCACATCGTGCGGCGGCGTTGGCAGACGGTAGCCGCCGCGAGTGCCCTGGGCCTGGCCCTGGGCAGCGCGTACGCCGTGGTCAGGCCGCCCGCCGTGACCAGTACCGCGCTGGTCCGGATCGCCTCTCCGCAGTCGGCGTTCGCCTCTAACGGCGCGCCCACGCTGGTGGTGATCGCCACCAGCGACCCGGTCCTGTCGCTCGCGCTGCCCGCCGTCCGCCCGCCGGTGTCGGAGTCGAAGCTGCAGAAGGAGCTAGAGGTCAAGAGCCTGACGCCGGGCATCATCTCGATCCGCGCGCAGGCCCCCACGGCATCCGACGCCGAGACCACCGCCAACGCCGTGGCCCGGGCGTTCGTGCAGTACATCACCTCCCCGCAGAGCCTGAGCGGCTCGACCGGGGCGCTGCTGCTCCAGCCCGCGTCCACCGCTGTCGGCCGGGCGCTGCCGGTGGCCATCGCCATCCTCGCCATCATCGGCCTGCTGATCGCGGCGGTCCTCGCGGCCATCGGCGTGCTGGCCGCCGAGCGCCGGGACCGGCGGCTGCGCCATCGGGACGAGATCGCCGACTCCATCGGGGTGCCGGTCCTGGCCTCGGTCCCGGTCGGCCACCCGACCGACGCGGCCGGCTGGGTCAAGCTGCTGACCGAGTACGAGCCGACCGCCGTGGACGCCTGGCGGCTGCGCGGCGTGCTGGACTACCTCGGCGTCATCGGCCCGGCCGCGGACGGCGCCAGCCAGGCCGAGCGGGCCTCGCTGGCGGTGGTGTCGCTGCGCTCCGACCCCGGCGCGCTGGCTCTCGGGCCGCAGCTGGCCGTGTTCGCCGCCGGGCTCGGCATCGCGCACGCACCTGATCCTCGGGCCGCAGCAGGACCCGGTGGCCACGGCCACGCTGCGCACCGCCTGCGAGGGACTGCCCGCGCCCCGGCACCTGCAGGTCATGGTCCGGGACGAGGACAACGCGCGGGACGACCCGTCCGCCGCACTGACCGTCCTGATCACGGTGGTGGACGAGAAGGAGCCGCAGTTCACCGACCGGATGCACACCTCGGCGGCGGTGCTGGGGGTGTCGGCCGGCGCGTCCACCGCCGAGGACCTGGCCCGGGTCGCGGCCAGCGCCATGGACCGCGGCCGCCGGATCACCGGCATCCTCGTCGCCGACCCCGACACCACCGACCACACCACTGGCCGCATCCCGCAACTGGCCCGGACGACCGCCCGGCAGGCGCCCGCGCGCCTGACGGGGATACCGACGGAGACACGACAGTGGATGACCCAGACCAGACGGCGATAATCGGCCGCATCCCGCGGCTCGACCCAGCCCCGCCCGCCTGGGACGATCCGCCGCCCGAGGCCGAGGCCGCCGGGGGCACCGGGCTGGCCGGCGACAGCGCGGCGGGCCTGGCCAGCCTGTCCTTCATCGTGGCGGCGGCCCGGCGGCGGCGGCGCACGGCGCTGATCTTCGCGGTCATCGGGCTGTTCCTGGGGGCTGGCCTGTTCGTGGCCAAGCCGCCGCCCTACCGGGCCAGCACCGAGGTGTTCCTCACCCTCGGTCCCAACGAGAACGCCAATACCGCCATCGACACCGACGAGGCCCTGGCCACCAGCCGCCCGGTGGCGGCGGCCGCGCTGAAGCAGCTAGGCCCGGTCACGAGCGTCAACTCGCTGCTGGCCAGCATCGTGGCCGTGCCGGTGACCGACCGGGTGCTGCTGATCACGGTCACCGAGCACTCCAGCGCCGAGGCGGTCAGCGTGGCCAGTGCGGTGACCAGCGCGTTCCTGCGGTACCGCAACAGCCAGCTGGAGTCCTACCAGCAGCTCGTGACGAACTCGCTGAACCAGCAGATCAGCAAGGGCCAGGCCAAGGTAACCACGCTGACCCGGCAGATCGCCGCGCTGACCGGGCACACCAAGACCGCGACCGCCGCGGCCCAGCTCAGCACGCTCAAGGGGGAACTGACCCAGGCCGCCACCGCGCAGACCACGCTGGTGGCCGGTGCCCGGTCCACCCAGCAGACCACGGACTCCGGCACCAGCGTGGCGGTGAGCGGCAGCAGCGTCATCAACGCCGCCGCGCTGATCCCCAAGTCCCGGCCCAAGCAGGCCATCATCTACGCCGTCACGGGGCTGTTCGCGGGCGGGGCGCTGAGCATCGGCATCGTGGTGATCTTCGCCCTGATCTCGGACCGGCTGCGCTGGCGGGACGACATCGCCCACGCGCTGGGCACCTCGGTCCGGCTCAGCGTCGGCCCGGTCCGGCTGCGCCGGTGGCTGCCGCTGCCGGGTCACCGCGGGCTGGCCGCGGTCAGCGATCCCCGGATCCAGCGCGTCGCCAGCCACCTGCGCGGCCGCGTGAGCGCCAGCCCCGGCAGCGGACTGGCGCTGATCCCGTCCGACCGGGACGATGTGGCCGCGGTGGCCATCGTGGCGCTGGCCCTGTCCTGCGCCGAGCAGGGCAGCCGGGTCATCCTGGCCGACCTGTGCCCCGGCGCCCCGGCGGCCCGCCTGCTCGCGGCGGCCGACCCCGGCCTGCACCAGGTCGAGACGGCCGGCACCCGGCTGATGGTGATGGTTCCCGAGGCCAGCGAGTTCGCCCCGTCCGGGCCGCTGAAGCCGGCCGGGGCGGGCACCCCGGCCCGCGAGGTCAGCCCGGAACTGCCGCCGCCTACTCCAAGGCCGACACCCTGATCACCCTGGTCGCGCTGGATCCCATGCTGGGCGCCGAGCACCTGGCCACCTGGGCCACGGATGCCGTCGTGCTGGTTACTGCCGGGCAGTCGACCTGGACCCGGGTGGAGGCGGTGGGCGAGATGGTGCGGCTGGCCGACATCCGCCTGGCGTCGGCGGTCGTGGTCGGGGCCGACCAGGCCGATGAGAGCCTGGGCCGCAGCCGGGTCCCGGAGGCCCGGGCCGCCGGACGGCCGCGCGGCCTCTCCGCCCTTGGGCGGCCGGCCAGGGGCGACCGGGGCGGCAAGCCCGACCGTCCGGCCGATCCCGCGAAAAACGGCTCATCGGCTGACATCGACGGCTTAGTCGTTACGCTGGAGCGTGATCCGGGTACCACGCCTGATGGCCAGTAACGTCTGCTCTTGACAGACCGGAGCGTGCCTGCTGCCGTGATTTCGCCACGGGGCGTATCACGGCAGGGCCGCTACGGCTCTTTTAGTTACCGGCGGTCACCGGGCTCACCCGGCTGATCTGTTTCTGAGAGCGGGGGCGGGCGCGCGATGACCATGCTGGCGACCGGGCCTCGCCAGGCTGGACGGCATGGCGGCTGAGGCCGCCGGATCCGGCCTGCGGCGGTCGGGGGTATCCGTCTTCCAGCGCCTGCGCGGCAAGGCCGTCCGCCGCGTCGGCTGGGGCGTCGCCGACCAGGCGGTGTCCAGCCTGACCAACTTCGCGGTCAGCATCTACGTGGTACGCAACCTGGGCGCGATCCAGTTCGGCGCGTTCAGCCTGGCCTACGTGACCTACGGGTTCGCGCTGTGCGCGTCGCGCGGCCTGTCCACCGACCCGCTGATGGTCCGGTTCAGCGGGGCCGACGTGCCAGCCTGGCGGCGGGCGGTGGGGAGCTGCACCGGGGCGGCGGTGATCTGCGGCCTGGCCATGGGGGTCTGCGCGCTGGTAGCGGCGGTGCTGATCGGCGGCACCGCCGGGGCCGCGTTCCTGGCCCTGGGGCTGACCCTGCCGGGGCTGATGCTCCAGGACAGCTGGCGGTACTCGTTCTTCGCGCTGGGCCGGGGCGGCCAGGCGTTCCTGAACGACACCATCTGGGCCGTGGTCATGCTGCCCGCGCTGCTGGGCCTGCGGATGACCGGGCACGCCAGCGTGTTCTGGTTCGTATTCGCCTGGGGCGCGGCGGCCGGGGTGGCCGCCGCGGTCGGGCCGCTGCAGGCCCGGGTCGTGCCCCGGCTAACCGGGGCGTGGGGCTGGCTGGTGCAGCACCGTGACCTCGGCCCGCGCTACCTGCTGGAGGGCACCTCCAACAGCGCGGCCAACCAGCTCCGGACCTACGGCGTCGGCCTGATCCTGGGCCTGGCCACGCTCGGCGCCGTGCAGGCGTCGGTCACGCTGATGGGCCCGATGACCATCTTGTTCCTGGGCATGGGCCTGGTCCTGATCCCGGAGGGGGCGCGGGTCCTGCAGCGCGCGCCGCACCGGCTGACCCTGTTCTGCGTGCTGGTTAGCGCGGGCCTGTCGGCGGCCGCCGTGGGCTGGGGGGTCGCGCTGCTGATCACGGTCCCCCGGGGACTGGGGGCGGCGGTGATCGGCCCGATCTGGCGGCCGACCTATCCGCTGATCCTGCCCCAGCTGCTGTTCGTGGTGGCCGGGGCGACGGCCAGCGGCCCGTCGGCGGGCATGCACGCGCTGGGCGCGGCCAAGCGCAGCCTGAACGTGGCGTTCATCGCGTCGGGCCTGCTGGTGGCGTTCTCGGTCGCGGGCGCGGTATGGGCCGGGGCGGTCGGGACCATCTACGGGATGGCCGCCGCCGCCTGGATCGCCACCATCCTGGCCTGGTGGCAGCTGTTCGCCGCGGTCCGCGAGTCGGACCGGATCCCCAGCCGCCGCGGCGGGCGGCACGCCACGCCGCGCACCTTAGACGGCGAGATAGCCGACGAGCCCGGCTGAAGTGGTGTCCCTGATGTATCGATAAGCCCCGGTCGCGCTCTTATGAGACATGGGGAATAACGGCTTTCCCGATCAGGCTGCCCGGAAGCTGATCATCGCCACCATTCTGCGTGACGAGGGCACGACGGGCGTGCACACGCACTTCCAGCAGCTTCGCCGGTACCTGGCCGGCCAGGGCGCCCCGCCCGAGATCATCACGCCGTTCTCGTGGGCGCGGCCGCTGACCGTTCCGGCCTTCGGCCTGCGGCTCATCCTGGAGCGGTGCAGCGGCGCGGCCAGCGTGGCCTGGTACCGGCGCGGGCACGAGGTGTTCCTGCGGCAGGCGCTCCGCCGGGACCTGGCCGGGGCCGGGGACTGCGTGATCTACGCTCAGTGCCCGGTGTCGGCCCGGGCCGCGCTGCGCGCCCGCACCGGCCCGCACCAGCGGGTGATCCTGGCCGTCCACTTCCGGACCTCCCAGGCCGATGAGTGGGCCGACAAGAAGCTGATCAGGGCGGACGGCGGCGTCTTCCGCGCTATCCGGCGGCTGGAGAAGGACGTGATCCCGCAGGTCGACGGCCTCATGTACGTGTCCCGCTGGGCGCGTGACGCGCTGACCGGGTGGCTCCCGGAGGCGGCCGGCGTGCCGTCGGTGGTCATCGAGAACTTCGTCACCCCGCCACCCGCGCGGCCGTCCGGGGCGGACGGCGAGCCCCTGGCTGACCTGGTCACGATCGGCCACCTGGAGCCGGTGAAGAACCACCGCTACCTGCTGGAGGTCCTGGCCGCGGCCCGGCGGGCGGGCCTGCCGCTGACGCTGGACATCTACGGCGCGGGGCCGCTGCACCGGGACCTGCAGCGGCAGGCGGCCGACCTGGGCCTGGACGGGCAGGTGCGGCTGCGCGGCTTCCGTCCGGATGTGCGGGACTTCCTGTCCCGCTACCGTGCCTACGTGCACGTTTCGTACTCTGAGTCCTCCTCCCTGGCGATCATCGAGGCGATGGCCGCCGGGCTCCCGATCGTGGCCGGGAACATCGGCCCGCTTGGCGAGCTGTACGACGATGGCGTCGAGGGCCGGTTCTGGTCCCTGGACGACCCGGACCAGGCCGCGGCCACGCTGACCGGCCTGCTCGACAGCGAGCCGGCCCGGGTGGCCGCCGCCGGGGCCGCGCGCGAGCGGTTCCGCCGCGACTTCGACGCCGGGGTTCTCGGCCCCCGGCTGACGTCTTTCCTGCTGGGCGCCCCGGCGGGCGAGTCGTCCCCGGCAACGGCGCAGGCGCCCCGGTGAACCGCTGGATGCTGCGCTGCGCGGTGGCCGTAGCCCTGATCGTGGCCGTCGGCGTGGTGATCCGGACCATCACCGGCGGCCAGGGGCCGGCCAGCGCCAGCAATCCGGTCCAGCTGAGCCCGCGGGCCGCGCTGGGCAGCGCCAACCCGCCGTCGGCCGGGCACCCCGGTCTGCGGCCAGGCCATCCTGAACTCCCCGTGGGGCTACGACGGGCGCCCCGGCGCGTTCCGCGCCAGCGGCACGCCCGCCGGACTGCCCACGTTCGGTTCGGCCGGGACCGACTTCCCCGGCGCCCGGTCCATCCTGGTCATCCCGGCCGGCGACAACACCACGCCGGCCCGGCTCGGCATCTACAACGTGAACAACACGGTGGTCTACTTCGAGCCCGGCGTGCACCGTATCCGCGGGGTCATGTACACCGGCCACGGGTCGGCCTACGTGGGCGGCTACACCGCGGCCGCTGGCCAGGCGGTCCTGGACGGAGTCGACGGCGGTACCGACGGCACCGGCAAGGGCGGCTCGTTCCTCTCCTACGCCACGCCCTCGTCCGGGGACAACGTCTATGACACGTGGAAGTACCTGACCGTCGAGAACTACGCCAGCATCAAGAACAACTCGGTGATGGGAAACGTCAACGGCGGCGGCGCCGACAACGGGGACGTCTACGAGTACGACACCATCGGCCCGAACGAGTACGGGTACCGGAGCCAGGCCGCGGCGCCCGGCACCGGCCAGAGCAGCGGCGGCGGGTACGGGATCGACGTGGGCAGCAACAACACGATCGAGTACAACTGCCTCACCCAGAACGCGCAGGGCGCCTTTAACTCCAGCGATTCCGTCAGCCTGGTGGCCGAGCACAACGAGATCAGCCGGAACGGCCTGGGCGAGTACCCGGACACCGGCGGGCCGGGGGCCAGCCCCTACGGGTGCGGCTGCTCCGGCGGGGCGAAGATCTTCTTCTCGCTGAACGCCGATGTCATCGCCAACTATGTGCACGATAACTACAACACCGGAATCTGGTTCGACTTCGACAACGACGGCGCGAATGTCTCCGGCAACTTCATCGCCTCGAACTGGGGCCCTGGAATCATGTACGAGGCCAGCTACAACGCCAGCATTACGGACAACACCCTGGTGGGCAACGGCTGGGCGTCGGACGGGCGATGGCCGGCCGGCACCGGCGGCCGGCTGTGCTATGGCAACATCTCGTGCCGCGATGGCGAGGGACCGATCACCGGCGCGGGCGGCGGCAACCCGTATGCCGCCATCGACCTGTCCGGCTCGGGCGGCAACAGCGGGCTGGCCGTCGCGGCCATCCCGGCCTTCAGCCGGCCGCCCGGCTGCGGCCCGCGCTGCGCGCAGGCCGTGCGCTACTCCGGCCACCTGCTGGTCGAGGGCAACGTGCTGACCGACAACTTCGGCGGGGTGAAGGTCTTCACCGACACCAACCGTTACCCGGGCAACCTCGACGATGACTCGGCGTGCGGCCTCCCGCTCGGCGCCCTCGGCGTGACGCAGAGCCGGACCTACTACCAGCAGAGCCAGGTCCTGGTCACGCCGGACGACGCGACGATCTCCGGATCCCAGGTCACCTCCGCCCACGGGACTCAGGTCATGTGCGCCGACTACGGCGGCCAGGCCTCCGACGACGGCCCGGCATCCGGCGCCCATGCGGCGTCACCGGGCATGGCGGTGTTCGACCTGAGCTCCGGTGCGTTCCTGGGCACCGTGACCTCGGTGGCCGGGCCGCGGTCGTTCCGCCTCAGCCGGGTGCCGGGCAACGAGACGCACGCCGGGCTGCTGCTGTCCGCCTACGGCGGCTGCGGCCCGGCCGACTACGCCGGCGGCGGGCCGGGCCATGCATCCGGCCGCCCGGCCGCTGATTACTGGGATAACTGCATCTGGGGCGCGGAGAACGTGACGGTCTCGCACAACGTGTTCAGCACCAACGCGGCGAAGGTCACCGGGTGCGGGACGCTGCGGAACATGTGCGGCTACATGGAGGCGGCAGCGTTCAACGCCGGCGTCCCGACCCTCATGCAGTACTGGGACCGCTCCGTGTCGCTCATCTCCCGAGCGTCCGGCGGCCTGGGCAACGTCTGGTCCGACAACGCCTACCAGTGGTCCGGCGGGGGCCTGGGCTGGCAGTTCGAGGCGGGCGCGCAGGGCAGCCTGCAGTCCCAGGACCAGTGGCAGGATCCGCCTAACAGTCAGGACGCGGGCAGCTCGTTCGGCTCCTAGCCGGCCAGCTCCTGATAGATCTCGCTGGCGGCGGCGATCTTGGCGGGCCAGATCCAGTCCGCGGCCCACGACACCCCGGCCGCGCTGCGCTGCGCCCAGGTGCCGTCGCTCAGGATCTCGTGCAGGGCCGCGCCGACCCGGGCGGCCAGGTCGCGCGGCTCGGGCGGGAGGGCCACCTTCAGGGCCGCCGTGCCCACCTCCATGTCGCCGATGCCGTGCAGGTCCAGGGCGACGGTGGGCAGGCCGCGGCCGAGTGCCTCCAGGAACGGAGCGCCGAACGACTCGCGCAGCGAGGTGAACAGCAGCGCGCCGGCCGAGTCGTACAGCGGCATGAGCTGGTCGTTGGGAACCCGGCCGGGCAGGTCCACGTCATCGCGGATGCCGAGCCGGTCGATGGCCGCCTCAACCTGGCCGCGCAGTGGCCCGTCGCCCGCCATCAGCAGCCGGGCGGGCATGGCCCGGCGCAGTTCGGCGAACGCCTCCACGGCCAGCACCGGCGACTTGCGGGAGATCATCCGGCCCACCCACAGCACCACCGGCGGGCCCGGCGGCGGGCTGGTGCGGGGCTCGCCCAGCCACTCGGGGGCCAGGCCGTCGGCCATCATGAACCGGACGTCAGTGGCCCCCAGCCGGCGGACGGCGTCTCCGGTGGCCGAGTTGCAGACCAGGGTGACCGCGGCGTGCCTGACCGTCTCGGCGCACCGCCGGTTGAGGCCCAGCAGCGGGCCGGTCGTCGCGCTGCGGGCCACCTCAGCGGGCCAGTCGCGGCCGAAGTAGCGCCAGTAGCGGGACGGGGCGGTCTGGCCGCCGCCCGCCGGGCCGTAGATCATCGGCACCGGAAGCTGCCAGAGCTGGCTGCCCAGGTGCAGCCCGCCCCAGGTGACGTGGTGGATCACGTCGTACTTCTCGGCCTCGGGCCGGATGTAGGCCAGCGCGTCGTCCTGCCAGCGCCGGTAGGTGTCGTAGACGGCCAGCGGCGGGGCCACCTTGCGCAGCGGCGACGCCGGGAAGTCGATGTAGCGGAAGTCGGCGCCCTGCGGGCCGGCCGCGGTGATGTGGTTGCGGTAGTCCGACGACGTCAGGACCGTCACGTCGTGACCGTATTCCGCCAGCGTTGTCGCCCAGGCCCAGCCGGTGGCAAGCTCGCTGCCCCAGCCGGGGCAGCACTGGAACGCCGAGACCAGGACCTTCACGCCGACCCGCCCCTCACCTTGTACACCTCTTGATAAGTAACGCGATCCCCCCGGACCCGCCCTATTCGCGGGCAGGCCGCCACCGGCCGGCCATCGGCACCAGCAGCGACGCCGCCACCGCCAGGTCCAGCAGGTAGGTGGAGGCGCTGGTAAAGCCAACCTCGGTGAACGACGCCACCAGGCAGTACGTCACCAGGAACAGCGCCAGCGCCCGCTGCAGCCCGCGCGGCTGGAAGTAGGCCAGGACCATCAGGAAGACCAGGATGACCGCGCAGATCGTCACGCCGAACAGGCCCTGCTCCTGGTAGGAGGCGAACCAGTTGCTGTCGATGGGCAGGCCGTTGAACGAGTCGTTGGACAGCCCGAAGCCGAAGATCTCCTGGAACCGGTCGCGCGGGAAGGCCAGCAGCGGACCCCAGTAATTGGTCCGCCCGCTCAGGCCGGTGAGCTGGCTGCTGCCCTGCCCCCGGACCAGCCAGGCGGTGATGAACCCGGACAGGGCGACGATCGCCACCCCGGCCACCGCGCCGCCGATGGCGAACACCCGGCGCACCCGGGCCTTGGCCGTGATCAGGCTCAGCCCGGCGATGAGCAGGCCCGCCACCATCGCGACCAGCGCGGTCCGGGTGTGGGTGAGCAGCAGCACCGCCCCGGCCGGGGCGACAACTAGCAGCGTGGCCCGCCCGCTGCGCTGGCCGCACAGCCACAGCACCACCACCAGCCCGAAGGTCACGGCCGCGTAGTGCGCGACCTGGGTGGCCGGCATGGGCCACAATGCCCCGCCCAGCCGGCCCTGGACGAGGGCGTGCCCTGGCGATATCAGCAGGCCGAGGAGCACCGTGACCAGGACCACGGACATGGCCCGCAGGTGACAGCGGACCAGCAGCAGGTCCCGGCGGCCCCAGAACGGGGTCAGCAGCCACAGCACGGTGACGAACTCGGTCAGCCGGAACGTCCGGTACCAGGTGCTGACCAGGTACTGGGCCTGCAGCGCGGTCATCAGCGCCTCGACCGCCAGCAGCGAGACCAGGAACAGGAACACGTTGGGCCGGAACACGACCTTGCGGTTCACGGTCAGCGCCACCACGATGGCCAGCGGCAGCGAGCCCTGGGTGATGAGCTTGCCGACGGTGTTCGGGATCGGCAGGACCGACTGGTTGGGCGCCCAGGTCAGGACGTTGAGGAAGAGCAGCCCCCAGGCCAGGCCGACCTGGCGCTGGACCCACCGCTCGCGCGCCCGGGCAGGCGAGGTGGAGGCAGGCTCCAGCGCCGCGGCACCGGATGGCTCCGCGGGGGACGGCGGCCGGGCGCTCCGGGGCTGGAGCGCGACGGCGGATTCTCTCATCGCTCATATGATTGCTCAGCCGGCGTGATTAATACGAACTGTGCTGGATCCGCGGGATCTATCAGGCTGTTTCTGTTCCGGCTGGCCCGGCTGTTCCGGCTGGCCCGGCGGCCAGGGACAGCCAGCCGGGCAGGCTGGCCGCCCGCTCGTCGGTCCGGGCCAGGTCGCTGGCCGCGATCTGGATGGCGGATACCACCACGAGGTCGCGCAGCGGGTACACCGCGGGCTGCCCGGCCACGACCCGGCCCAGGGCCTCCCGGTACATGGTCGAGTGGGCCTTGTCCCGGAACAGGGTGCGGCTGGACCGCTCGATGCCCTCGGACCGGACCCGCAGCTTCCACAGGTCATCGATGGTGATCGTGGTCCGGCCGCGGCGGATCTCGAGCTGCTCCTGCACGCCGCGGATGTCGTCGCCGCGGATCGTGGCCAGCACCGTGAGCAGCGACCCGTCCTCGAAGGTGACGGTGAGGACCCGCTCCTCGTCGCTGCCGGGCTCGGTCCCGGGCAGCCGCGGTGACATGGTCAGCGACACCGGCAGCGGGCCGTCCTCGATGAGGAACACGGCCAGGTCGATCCAGTGGCACAGGTTCCCGGTGATCCGGGTGCCCTGATTGGGCCAGAAGTACCAGTGATCGGGCTCGAAGGCCAGTTCCTTGACCGTGCAGGAGATCGAGAACGGGCCGGACTCCTGGCGCAGCCGGGCCCGGGCGCGGCGCACCAGCGGGTGGTAGCGGCGGTTGAAGCCGATCTCGACCGCGCCGGGGTGCGCCCGCATCCCGGCGGCCAGGAGGCGAACGTCCGCCTCGGTGACCGCGGGCGGCTTCTCCACGAACACCCGGTGCCCGGCCCGCAGCGCCGCGTCGGCCAGGCGGGCGTGCGAGTCATGCGCGGTCGCCACCACCACCAGGCCGGGGGCGGGCAGTTCGGCGATGGCCCGCTCGGAATCCGTCGTGGCCAGCGTGAAGCCGTACTCCCGGCCGACCAGGGCGGCGATCTGCGGCTCGCGGTTGGCCACCGCGTACAGCGGCAGGCCCGCCCGGCGCAGCGCCGGGATGATCTCAGTCCGGGTGTAGTCGCCGGCGCCCAGGACTGCCACCGGCATCCGCCCGCCCGTGGTAAGGCGACCCGTGGTAGGCCGAGCCGAGGCCGACGTCGCGGGCCCCAGCCGGAGCACGGTATCGGCGGCCGTGTGCTCCTCGGCCGGCGGCCGCAGGATCTCCGGCGCCCCGTCGGCGGCGGCGCGGTGCTGACTCGCGTCCGGCTGGCCAGCGGCGGCCAGGGCCGACTTGAGCAGGCTGGTCAGGTCGGCGGGCGGATCCATCCGGGAGTACAGGAAACCCTGGCGGCCCAGGCGCCCCAGGTCACCCGCCGCCTGCCGCAGGTGGCCGGCGGCGGCCAGCAGGTCATCGGCGCTGAAGTCGTCCGGCACGTGGGCAACCAGGTCGCGGTGGATCACGAGCTGCTGGGCGCAGGGCGGCACCCGGGTGGCCAGGGCGGCGACCCGCTGACCGGACCCGGCCGCCCCGCTTCCCGCCACGGTCCCGAGGACCAGGCCGACCCGGAAGTCGCCGGTGTACCGGGGCTCGTCCCGCTTGGTCCGGGCCTTGCGCAGGGTCCGGATCG
Organism: uncultured Actinomycetota bacterium; assembly: GCA_963731085.1. GTDB lineage: Bacteria > Actinomycetota > Actinomycetes > Streptosporangiales > Streptosporangiaceae > DASUBV01. Next base: position 242,284 of record CAVSUF010000004.1, on the reverse strand, counting down.
GGCCGTCGGTGAGCAGGAACGTGGCCGCCTTGCGGTACGGCCGCCGGGTGACCCGGCCGGACGCGTTCTCCAGCAGGGTCAGCGGCACGGTGGCGGTCACCGCGAGCAGGACCGCGGCGTCCGGGACCTCGTAACCGGGAGTGTCCGCCCAGGCGCCGCGCCAGAACAGCTTCACGTCACCGGAGCTTAGGGTAAGGAGGCGGCCGCGCCCCACTATGGCCGTGTGATTATTTACCGCTCCGGGCTTGGTATCAGAACCGCATCCGGGTGACTCTTAATGGAGTCGTGGCCGCATGCGGTCACCGCCTATTTCACCTGTCGTCTCCGGTGTCCCCTGGGGGAAGCCTGTCATGCGGATGAGCATTGCCGAGCGGGCGTCATGAGCACAGCCCCGCGGGTGAGCGTCGGCCTGCCGGTCTACAACGGCGAGGACTACGTCGCCGAGTCGATTGAGTCCCTGCTGGGACAGGGCTACACGGATTTCGAGCTGATCATCTCGGATAATGCCTCCACGGACAGTACCGGCGACATCTGCCGCCGCTACGCCGCCGAGGATTCCCGCATCCGCTATATCCGCCAGCCGCGCAACATCGGCCTGTCGCCCAATCACAACGCGGTGCTGGCGGAGGCCCGGGGCGAGTTCTTCAAGTGGGCCGCGGCCGACGACCTGTACGGCCGGGACCTGCTGGGCTGCTGCGTCGCCGCGCTGGACGAGCACCCCGACGTGGTGCTGGCCCACGCCTGGGAAGCGGCGATTGACGGCGCCGGCCGCATCACCCAGGCGATGGACTACCCTCTGGCCACGGACTCGCCCAGCGCGCCGGAGCGGTTCCGCGGCATCCTGTTCGGCAGCAGCGGCCTGTTCCCGAGCACCGACCCGGCCCGGCCGGGGCTGGTCCGGGTGGAAAACGAGGGCATCCTGCGGGCCTGCGACGAGTACGGGGTCATCCGGACCGCGGTCATGCGCCAGGTCGCCCCGCTGGGCAGCTACCACCACTCCGACCGGATCGTGGTCTGCGAGCTAGCCCTGCACGGGCCGTTCCACATCACCCCGGACTGGCTGTACTTCCGGCGCGATACCCCGGACCGGACGTACAACGTGGCCCCGTCGCTGCGCGTCCGCTGCGAGATCATGGACCCGGCCCGGAAGAACCGCCTGCTGCATCCCACCGCCCGCCTGGTGGCCGAGTACTTCCTGGGCTACGCGGGCGCCATCCGGCGGGCGCCGCTGTCCCCGGCCGACCGGCGGGACTGCTACCGCGGCCTGGCCCAGTGGCTGACCGACCGGGCCACCAGCAAGGTCGTCTCCCGGCCGACCGTCCCGGCGGCAGACCAGTTGCCGGGCACGGCCGACAAGGCGGCCGCGCTGTCCCTGGCGGCGGTCGTGGCCGGCCAGGAGGCACGGTCGTCGTGACGGCGGCGCGGACGGGCCCGCGACCGGACCCCGGGTGGGCATGTTCGGCCTGTTCGGCCAGGGCAACCTGGGCAACGACGGCTCCATGGAGGCAGTGCTCGGCTACCTCGGCGCCGAGCACCCCGGCGTGGTCCCGGACATCCTGTGCACCCGGCCCGATGAGGTGACCGCCCGGTACAACCTGCCCGCGGCCCAGTTGCACTGGTACACGCCGGACAGCGCGCGGGAATCCCGGCCGCGCCGGGCGCTCGGGACGGCCGCGGGGATCGTGGCCGACGCCGTCCGCACGGCCGCCTGGGTCCGCCGCCACGACCTGGTCATCGTGCCCGGCATGGGCGTGCTGGAGGCCACCCTGCCGCTGCGGCCCTGGCGCACCCCGTATGCCATGTTCCTGCTCAGCGCCTCGGGCCGGGTGTTCGGGACCAGGGTGGCGCTGGTCAGCGTCGGGGCCAACGTCATCACCCGGCAGGCCACCCGGCGGCTGGTCACGACAGCCGCGCGGCTCGCGCACTACCGGTCCTACCGGGACGAGGGCGCCCGGCAGGCCATGCAGCGGATGGGCCTGGACACCGCCGGCGACGCGGTGTACCCGGACCTGGCGTTCGCGCTGCCGGTGCCAGCCGGGACAGTGACCAGCCGGGACAGCGACCGCCGGGACAGTGGGCGTCGGGGTCATGGAGTACTCGGGCGGGAACGACGACCGCGCCCGGGCCGACCAGATCCGCGCCAGCTACATCGAGCAGATGACGCGGTTCGTCGCCTGGCTGGCCGACGAGGGCCGGCCGGTGCGGCTGCTGGCCGGCGACACTATCGACGCGGGCGCCGTCGGCGAGGTGCTGGCCGGCGTGCGGGAGCGCCGGCCCGGCCTGAGCGCCGCGGCGGTCGTGGCCGAGCCCGCGCTCACCCTGCACGAGCTGATGACCCAGCTGGCCACGGTGCAGACGGTGGTAGCCACCCGCTACCACACGGTGCTGTGCGCGCTCCGGCTGGCCAAGCCGACCCTGGCGGTGGGCTACGCGCCGAAGTTCGGCCCGCTGATGGCCGAGATGGGCCTGGGCGAGTTCACTCAGCCCGCCCAGTCGCTCGACGCCGACCTGCTCATCAAGCAGTTCACCGAACTGGAGGGCCAGGCCGCCCGGCTGGCGCCGAGGGTGGCCGAGCGCAATGCCGCCAACGAGGCGCTGCTGCTCCGCCAGTTCGCCCTGCTGTCAGACCGGTTCCTCCGCATCGCGCAGCCCGCCTAGGAGATCCCAGAACATGGTGCGCTATCAGCAGAAGGACTTCTGGAGCGAGGAAAACCTCCGGTACAGCCAGCCGCACCTGCGGATGGAGAAGGCGGCGCGGCTGATCACCGGGATCGCGGCCGGCCGGGACTGCTCGCTGCTGGACGTGGGCTGCGGCCCGGCCACGCTGGCCCGGCTGCTCCCGCCCAACGTCCGCTATCACGGCATCGACATCGCCATCCAGGACCCGGCCCCCAACCTGGTTGAGGCCGACCTGGTCACCTCGCCGATCACGTTCGGCGGCGAGACCTTCGACATCGTGATCGCGCAGGGCTTCTTCGAGTACGTCGGGGAGGTCCAGGCCCGCAAGTTCGCCGAGATCACCGGGCTGCTCAAGCCCGGCGGCACGTTCCTGGTCAGCTACGTGAACTTTGACCACCGGTCGCGGGACATCTACGCGCCGTACAACAACGTGCAGCCCGCGGCGGACTTCCAGGCCAGCCTGGCCCAGCGCTTCGAGGTGCGCCGGGTCCTGGTCACGTCGCACAACTGGGGCCACCACGAGCCCGCCCGCGAGCCGCTGCGGAGCATCAGCCTGCGCGTCAGCACCCGGATCCCGGTGCTCAGCAAGCGCCTGGCCGTGCAGTACCTGTACGTCTGCGCGGCGCGGGGCTGACCCCTAGCCCCAGATGTCGCGCACGACGTTCAGCACCACCCGCGAGCCCAGCCGGTCCAGCTTGACCGGGAACTCGCGCATGTGAGCCAGGCTCCGCCGCACCTCGCGCTGGCGCTCCATCGGGCAGATGACCAGCAGGAAGCCGCCGCCGCCCGCGCCGGTGAGCTTGACCCCGGTCGCGCCCGCGTCCAGCGCCCGGCTGACCGCGTCGTCGACCTGGTCGTTGGACACCCCGGAGGCCAGCTTGCGCTTGGCCTCCCAGCTTTCCCGGATGGCCGGGCCGATGGCGTCGGCATCGCCGGCCCGCAGCCGCTCGACGGCGAACCCGGCCAGGTCGCGCAGCAGGTCCAGCTGCGGGCGGGTGGCCTCGATGTTGGCGTTCTGCTCGGCCAGGATGCTGTTCGCGCTGCGGGTCGTGCCGGTGTAGAACATCATGATCTGCTGCTGCAGCGCCCGCCGCTGGTCCGCGGTCAGGCCCAGGTCGTGCGCCACCACCTCGTCGCCAGGGCCGAAGTGGATGTCCCGGACGCCGCCGACGGCGGCGATGTACTGGTCCTGCTTGCCGATCGGCTTCCCGCACCGCTCGATCTCGATGGTGCACGCCATCTCGGCCAGGTCCGGGCCGGTGACCTGGCGGCCGCGTGTAGGCGAACAGGGCATGCAGCAGCCCGACGGTCACCGCCGAGGACGAGCCGAGCCCGGAGCCGCCCGAGGACGGGATGTCGGCCAGCGTGGTGATCTCCACGCCCTTGGTCACGCCCGTGATCAGCATGGCCTCCCGCACCAGCTCGTGCTCGATGTCCTCGACCCGGGAGACGATCTCCTTGCGGGAGTAGTTGATGTAGATGTCGTCGTCGAAGCGCTCCTTGACGATGACGTAGATGTACTTGTCGATGGCGCAGTTCAGCACCCGGCCGCCGTGCTCGGGTGTAGTAAGCGGGCAGGTCAGTCCCGCCGCCGAGCAGGCCGATGCGCAGGGGGGTCTGGGTAATGATCATCGCAAGGCCCGTGCGGGCCACTCCTTCTGGGCTCGCTGGTACGCGTCTGGGGTGCCGATGTCGCGGAAGTAGCCCTCGACCGGCACCACCCGGGCCCGGCCCGACCAGCCGGGGCAGCAGGTCGTAGCCGATGTCCCGGGGCGGCGGGCCGGTGATCTCGTCCAGGAGGTCCGGGGCGAACGCGTATATCCCCGCGTTCACCAGGTCCGAGGCCGGCCGGGCGGGCTTCTCGGTGAAGCCGGTCACCCAGCCGTCCGGGCTCGGTCTCCAGCACGCCGCCCGCCGAGGGGTTCGGGGAGTGGAAGGCGGTCAGCGTGGCCACCGCCCCGCCGTCGCGGTGCGCCCGGGCCAGCGACCCCAGGTCGAAGTCGGTCAGGTTGTCGGCGTTGCAGGCCAGGAAGAAGTCCTCGCCCGCGACCCAGTCCCGGTTGGCGGCCAGCGTCCCGGCGCTGCCCAGCAGGTCCGGCTCGAAGGACAGCCGGACGGCGGGCGGCCCGCCGCGCCGGGCCACGTAGTCGCGCACCACGTCCGGCAGGTGGTGGAGTTTGACCAGGACCTCGGTCGACCCCGGCCCGGTCCAACTCGTCCAGCCAGATGCCGAGCAGCGGCTGGCCGCCGATCTCCAGCATGCACTTGGGGATCGTGTCGGTGATCGGCCGTCAGCCGGCTGCCGATGCCGGCCGCCAGCAGGAATGCCTTCACTGCCGCCGCCTTGCCGGACCACGCCGAGGGCCCGCATCCGGGCGTTGGCCTGGCCAGCACGGCGTCCAGGCCCTCCATGCCCTTGAGCCAGGCGGCGTAGGCGGCGACGGAGTCGGCCGGGGTGTGCTGCGGCTCCCAGCCCAGGCCGCGCAGCGCGCTGATGTCCGACAGGATGTGCCGGGTGTCGCCGAACCGGTACTCGCCCGCTGACCACGCCGGGCCGGTCCGAGCCGTACTGGCGCCGAACCACCTCAGCGAACTCGGCCGTGGTGACCGGCCCGGCCGCCGCCGACGTTGAACACCCGGCCCGACCGCCCGGTCGTCGGTCGAGCACGAGGACGTTGGCGTCCACCACGTCGTCGATGTTGACGTAGTCGCGGATGGCCTCGGCCGTCCTCGTACAACGTGGGCGCCACGCCGAGCAGGTAGCTGAGGCAGAAGATGCGGCACGCGCCCGAGTAGGCGTTGTAGACCGACTGCCGGGGTCCCTGCACGATGCTGTAGCGCATCGCCGCGGTCGGGATGCCGTACCGGCGGCCGAGGTTGATGGCCACCATCTCCTCGCCGTACTTGGACATGCCGTAGGCGTTCTGCGGGTTGGACACCCGCTCCGGGGTGGCCGGCATCTCCAGTCGGGCCGCCGCAGACCGGGCACGGGATGTCCCACTGGCCCGCCGCGACAGGGCGCTCTCCGGCCGCATGCCCGGAAACTGCTCGCCGTCGCGCGGGCAGGGTACAGCCCCTCGCCCATCGCCGCCTGCGACGACGCCACCACCACCCGGGCCAGGTCGAGCCGCTCGGCCACGGCGATCTCGTAGATCAGCGCGGTGGAGACCACGTTCACGTCGGAGAACCGCGCGAAGTCGGGCAGGTAGTCCTGGTAGGCGGCCAGGTGGTAGACGGCGTCGACCCGGCGCAGCAGGTTGGCCAGGAGTTCCCGGTTGCGGACGTCACCGTGGTAGAAGTCGACCTCGGGCGGCAGGAACTCGGGACGGCCGGACCGGTGCACCGGCGGCGTGAGGGCGTCGAGCACGGTGACCTCGTGCCCCAGGGCCAGCAGCCGGTCGCAGGTGTGCGAGCCGATGAAGCCCGCTCCGCCGGTGACCAGGATCCTCATGCGCGGTGTCCCTTCCGGTTCGGCGGCAGCCTCCCGGTACACGTCCAGGGTGGACGCGGCCGTCGCTGCCCAGGTGAATTCGGCGGCCCGCTTGCAGGCCCGCCGCCCGCAGCCGGTCCCGGCCTGCCGCCGCCTCGGCGATGGCCGCGGCGATCGACGCCGGGTCGGCCGGGTCGGCCAGGATCGGCGGCGCCGCCCGCCGTCTCCGGCATGGCCGTGGTGTTCGAGGTCACGACCGGGCAGCCGCAGGCCATCGCCTCCAGGATGGGCAGTCCGAACGTCTCGTTCAGCGACGGGTAGACGAGCAGTTCCGCGGCCTGGTAGAAGCCGACCGTCTCGGCCAGCGGGACCCCGCCGGTAAACACGACCTCGCCGGCGATGCCCAGCTCCCGGGCCAGGGCCTGGAGGCTGGCGTAGTACTTCTCGTCCCGGCCCGGCCCCGACCACGACGAGCTGGCGGCCGGGCAGGCTGGCCCGGGCCAGCGCCCAGGCCCGGAGCAGCCCGTCACAGTTCTTGTACGGCCACATCGAGGACACGAACAGGACGTACGGCCCGGTGATCCCGTGGGCCTTGACCTGCGCCCGGGCCTCCTGCGCATCGCCGGGCCGGAATAGCTCGTGATCGACCGCCTCGTAGATGAGCCGGAGCTTGCGGGCGTCGACGCTGAGGTACTTCTCCACCTCGGCCCGCAGGCTCTCGGAGTTGATGATGACGGCGTCGGCGGCGGCGGCCGAGCGCGGGTAGTTGAGCCGCCGGTACAGCCGGGTCAGCGGCGCCACCGACCCTGGCTCGGTGTACGCGTGCATGGTCTTGATGTGCAGGACCATCGACCACGGGTTGATAACCGGCGCCATCCCGGTGGTGTTCAGCACGTCGATCCGGCCGAGCGGAAGCCGGGCGGGCGCGTACAGGTGCTCGCTGAGCGTGCGCAGCTTGCGGCGCTCGTTCGACCACGGGAACGCGATGTAGCGCACGCCGGGGCCGTAGTCCTGGTGCAGCGGCCGGCTGCGGGGGCTGACCATCAGGCACAGTTCCTCGCCGGATTCCAGCCGCCGGGCCATCTCCGGGATCACCCGGGTCCAGAACCAGTGCGCCCCGGACGGGTTGCCGGGATCCTCCGACAGGAGGTTAATCGCGACGCGCATGCTCATCCGCTGTCCTGCCTAGAACACGGTGGACGCGATCGCGTCCGGGTCATCCGGGACTGGCGGAGGAACTGGGCCAGGGCGTGGGTGATGGCCTGGTGCAGGTCCTCGATGACGCCGTAGTTGGTGCTGTCCACGTGGATCGACACGTCCGCCGCCGTCCGCGCGCCGCCGCCGGTGAACCCGGTCAGCGCGATGGTGGCCAGGCCGTTGTCCCGCGCCCAGGTCACCGCCCGGACGATGTTGGCCGACCGGCCCGAGGACGACACCGCGACCAGCACGTCGCCCGCCGCGGACTGCGACTGAAGCTGGTAGGTGAAGACGTCCTCCCAGGCCAGGTCGTTGGCGATGGCGGTCATGACCTCGACGTTGGAGCTGAGGCTGACGAACCGGGGAGTCAGGTCGGTCCCGGTCCGCAGGCCCTTCGTCTGGTCGCACTGCATGTGGTTGGCGATCGCCGCCGAGCCGCCGTTGCCGCAGGAGTACACCCGCGCGCCGCGGGTGTAGGCGTCCAGCAGGACGGCGGCGGCCCGGTCCAGGGCGGGCGCGGAGACGGTGCCGGCCGCCAGGGCTAGCTGGCGGGCGTAGTCACCGAAGTACGCGCCGGCGCCCTGGTACGGCACGGCCGGGAACTTCCCGGCCGCGACGGCGGTGTCCGGTGCGGTGATGTCCGGTGCGGGGGCGCCCGGTGCGGGCACGCCCGGCATGTCCTGCACAGTGCTCATATCGCGATGCGCTCCAGGATGAAGGATGCGGCGGCGGCCAGGCTCGGATAGGCCCAGACCCGCTCCTGCTGGCCGGATGAACCGTGCTGGCCGTCCGGGATCTCGGCCCCGAGGTAGATCGCGGATGCCCCGATGGCGCGGGCCAGGCCGATGTCCTCGGGCCGGTCGCCCACGACCCACGAGGCGGCCAGGTCGAGGTTGAGCGCGGCCTGGGCGGCCCGGGCCATTCCCGGGCCGGGCTTGCGGTCGTCGCTGGTCCGGGCGAACGCCTCGACCACCCCGTCGGGGTGGTACGGGCAGTACGTGAACAGGTCGATGTGCGCCCCGTGCTCGGCCAGCCGGCCGGCCAGGTACTCGTGCACCTTGGCCACGTCGTCCAGCCCGTACCGCCCCCGGGCGACGCCGGCCTGGTTGGTGACGACCGCGACCGGGAGGCCCGCCCGGTTGAACCGGGCGATGGCCTCCGCCGCGCCGTCGATGAACTCGACCCGGTCGACCGAGCCGACGTAGCCGTGGTCCACGATGATCGTCCCGTCCCGGTCCAGCAGGATGCCGGGCCGCCTGGGGCTCATCGCGTCACCTCGCCTGTCGGGTCGCACTGTCGGGTCGCACTGTCCAGTCGCACTGTCCAGTCGCGTCGGGGACTTCCCCCTTGCATGCATATGAGCGCCGATGAGGCACCGATGATACGGCGGGTCAGCCGCCGGCCATCCCCGTCCGGTAGTCCTGCCAGGACGTCCGGGCCACGTACCAGCCGCACCGGGCGCAGTGCCGCAGCGCGGACGTCAGGTCCTGGCCGGGCTCGGCGGCGGGCACGGCGGTAGCCCCGGCGCCGGCCGAGGCCGCGCTCAGCGCGTCGTACTCGTCGTCAGCCAGCGCGATGTCGGCCGCGGCGGCGTTGCTCTCCACCTGGGCCACGCTGGACGCGCCGGGGATGGCGACCACCGCCGGATGGCGGATCACCCAGGCCAGCGCGACCTGCGCGGGCGTCGCGCCGTGCGCGCCGGCCACCTCGCGCAGCGTGGCGATCAGGTCCCGGGTACGGTCCAGGCTGTCCGGGCCGAACAGCGGGTTGCCGGACCGGACCCGGTTCAGTGGCCGGCTGTCACCGTGGTACCGGCCCGACAGCAGGCCGTGGGCCAGCGGGCTGAAGGCGATGACCACCCGGCCGTTATCGGCCGCGAACGGCAGCAGGCTCCGCTCGGGTGCCCGGTCGAGCAGGCTGTACTGCACCTGGTTGGTCAGGATGCGGCCGCCCAGGGCGTCCTCGGCGGCCCGCCACCGGGCCACCGGGTAGTTGCTGACCCCGACCTCGCCGATCCGCCCGCCGTCCTGCAGGGCGCGCATGCCGCGCATGATGGCCTGGTCGCTCACCAGCGGGTTCGGGAAGTGCGACTGGTACAGGTCAATGCGCGCGACGTCCAGTCGCCGGGCACTGGCCCGGCCCGGTGCCGCACCGCGGCGGCGGTCGGGAAAAGCGGGAACATCTTCGTGCCCACGAAGGCGGCCGCGCTCTCGCCGCCCAGTGCCCGGCCGAGGATCCGCTCGCTGCGGCCGGAACTGTATATTTCGGCGGTATCAAACAGGGTGATGCCCAGATCCAGGGCGCGCCGGACGATGGCGTGCGCCTCGCCCTCAGCGTAGGACTCGCCATATCCCCATTCCGCGGACCCGAACTGCCAGGTACCCAGGCCGATCTTGGAAATCCGCTTCGGTGCATCTATATCTAGATATTGCACAATTTTCAGTATGCCCGACGGGCATCGCGGCAACCAGGCATAAGAGGTTAACTCCCGGGTTCAGCCAGCCGGCGGCAGGTGAATGCTGTCCTGGTGCAGCCCGGCCAGCGCCAGGGGCACCCAGCCGCTGTCCCACCGGTGCGGAATATTCGTCTCCGGCGTCTCGGTATTGTGCCGGATACCTTCCGCCGTTAGCAGGGCGTTATAATCCGTATCGTCCTGCCTGAATGAGTGCCAGCCGCCTATCCAGATCCGGTCATTATTCAAGAACGGACGCTTATGGGCGGTCATAAACATGGATGAGAGCTGGTAGTTATCCAGGTAGTTGGCGTTGGTCCCGTAGTTCGCCGCCCCGCCGTACTCCGCGTAGTCGGACATGTCAGCCGGAAAATCCCAGGACGCGGCCAGCGTGTAGACGTGGGGGTGCTTGAACAGCAGGTCCTGAGCGCCCAGCCCGGACTTGGAGAACCCGATCAGCCAGTTCTGCTCGTGTCCGGTGGTGCCCAGGGCCTGCTCGGCCCACGGCACGAGTTCCCTGGTCATGAACGCCTCGTAGCTCATGCCGGGGTTGAGCGGGTCGTTGGCGTACCACGGCACGATGGAGAACGACGGCTCGATGATGGTCAGGTTGTACTTGTCCTGGGCGTCGAGTCCGGCCAGGGTGGCCATGCCGTCGCCGTAGTTGGCGCCCGTCCCGGCCTCGACCGGCAGCACGAACAGGAAGTTGTGGGCCATGCCGGCGGCCGGATGGGCGGGCTGGAGCACGCGCAGCACCTGCGGGCCGCCGGAGTCGGTGGCCGAGACGACGTCGTAGTACCGGATGCCGCTGGCGTCGGTCGACAGGTAGTCGGCCTGGAAGCCGGCCGCGCTGCCGGACCAGTCGCCGACCTGGCCGCTCCCGTTGATCATGACGCCGGCCGCGCCCGCGGTCAGCGTGGCATCGCCGACCGCCACCCGCTCGGTGCCGTTCTCCAGGAACGCGATGGTGGAGCCCACCGCCAGCAGCCGTAGCCGGGTCCCGGCGGCCAGCGGCCCGCACGGGTAGGGGCTGCCCAGCTGGGTCCAGTTGCCGTTGTCGCGCAGGAAGACGATCAGCTCGGGATGGCCGTCGTTCCAGGTGTAGGTGCCCACGTAGGCGTTCTCCCCGGCGCCGCTGACCCGCACGGCGGCGCCGACCCACTCCTCGCCGGACAGCGCCGCCGAGGTGACCGTGAGCTGGGAGTACTGGTTGGCCGGGAACGGCCGGACCCGCACGTCACCGCTCAGCCCCGGCACGGTCCCGGTCGCGGCGTGGCCGGAGATGGCCAGGGCCGCCCCGTCGATCCGGCGCCAGGCCCGGCCGAGCGGGCCGTTCGGCCGCGGAAGGCATCGGCGGCCAGGGGCGGCGTGTTCGTCTCGCAGTCCACCACGATGGCGGTCACGTCGGCCGCCGTGACGGTCCCCAGCCCGCCCGAGACCGTGCAGGTCTGCCCGGACGGGGCCGCGGCCACGGTCACGTGATAGGCCAGGCCATCACCGAGCGGCCGGGTGAAGGTGAAGGTCCCGCTGCCGCGCAGGCTCAGCCGGTCCCCGCCGTTGTCGGCCAGCACCAGGGTCCCCGACAGGCCGGACACGGTGCCGCCGACGGTGTACTGCGCGGCGGCCGCGGTGCTGCCGCTGCTGCTCGCGGCGCACGCCATCCCGGTCAGCAGCAGCGCCGTGACCAGGGCACCGGATGCCAGGTGCGCCGCTGTCCGGGGCGCCCCGGACCTCGCCATCGTGAGCAGGTTCCTTGTCACGTCTTCGTCCTCAACCCATCGCATCTCGCCGCGCCGGCGAGCGCGAACTCGCGCCACCCCGCGGTTGACTAGCAAGCGGAAGGCAGGTCGCAGGAGCCGAGAGCCCGGCGGATGGCCAGCCGGAGTGAGGCGTGGACGCCGCTACGGGGCAGACGACGGAGAGGCCACCTGGCCTCCGGCCCGCGCCCGCTTAGCTAAGCCACCGAGAAGTGGCATGCTACGCATGGACTACCATCCCCTTACTCAGCGTCATTTATGTGACGCTGAGTACCAGGCTAAGTAAACCACGCACGAAATGCCACAGGGTGTCACTCGTGACATTCGTTATACGAGGGTAACGCGGCAATGCCGCTAGGCACATGCGTGACCAGCGGAAAGAGCGCGGGATCGGACCCCGTCGCAGCGCCGGTCCTAGCCCAGGATCACGGCCTTGGCGCAGCCGAAGGCCTCGGCGTACGGCGCGCGGCACTCTACGCCGCGTAGCCGGGCCAGGCCGAGGAACACCTCGTCGTCCCACCAGTCCCGCTGCCGCTGCGACGGGAACGACGTGTGCAGGAGCTCGACCTTGCGGCGGGCGGTCGGCGCCGACAGCGGGACGTACACCGAGGGCTGACCCCGGCCCAGGTCCCCGTCCCACTTGGGGATCTCGTAGGCCAGGTACAGCGCGTCCCGGAAGACGGTCGGCACGATCGCCCCGATCGTCGCGTGGTCCTGGTGCGCGTCACCCGCCCCCGGGGCCAGGATCAGGTCCGGCGCGCACGACCGGGCCTCGGCCTCCAGGGCATCCTTGACCTGTCCCCAGACCGCGGGCAGCCGGCCCTCGGGCAGGTCGTGCAGGCTGCAGGCCAGGTCGGCGCCCGGCGTGAACGCCCGCGCGGCGGCCCGCGCCTCGGCCTGGCGGGCGGGCGTGCCGGTGAGCAGCACGTAGCGGACCGCCAGGCCCGGCCGGCGGTCGGCCAGCGTCAGCAGCGTCCCGCCGGCGCCGATCTCGATGTCGTCCGGATGCGCCCCGATGGCCAGCACCGACAGCGGCCGCCCGGACGGCGCGCCGAGGTCCAGCGGCAGCACCGCGGCTAGCCCGCGACCGGGGGCGCGGTCAGGGCCTCGCCGGTCCCGGGCGCTACCGCGCCGTCCGCCGTAGCCGGGATCCCGGACCGCTCCGGGTCCCAGATCATCCACGGGCAGTTGCCCCGCTGGTACATCTCCTCGAGCTGCGCGCGCTCCTTGACCGTGTCGGCCGGCGACCAGTAGCCCTTGTACGGGTGGGCCAGCACCCGGCGGAGCGGCACGAGCCGCCGCATGATGGCGTCCTCGACCAGGTCCTCGCCCTCGTTCAGGTGATCGAAGATCTCCGGCCGCAGCGTGAAGTAGCCGCCGTTCTCCCACTGCCGCAGGTCGCGCATGGGGGTCACCTGGGTGATCAGGCCGTCCTCGCCGATGTCGACCACGTGGTGGGAGGACTGGGGCGGGACCGCCAGCAGGCTGGCCACCGCGCTGCTGGCCCGGAACCGCTCGATCATCTCCGGCAGCGGGGCGTTGGTCAGCACGTCGGCGTAGTTGGCCAGGAACATGGGCTCGTCGCTCGACGAAGCGGCGGACCCGGCGCAGCCGCTCGCCGATCGGCGAGTTCAGCCCGGTGTCCACGAACGTGATCCGCCACTGGGAGATATCGGTGCTGAACAGCCGGACCTCGCGAGCACCGTTCTCCAGGACGAAGTCGTTCGAGCGAGTCTCGTCGTAGCTCAGGAAGAAGTCCTTCACCGCGGAGGCCCCGTAGCCCAGGCAGAGCACGAAGTCGTTGTGCCCGTAGTGCGCGTAGTAGCGCATGACATGCCACAGCAGCGGGCGCTCGCCGACCATCGCCATCGGCTTCGGGGCGTTGCTGACCCCATCGCGCATCCGCATGCCGAGCCCGCCGCAGAACAGCACGACCTTCACCGCGGGTCCCCCTTGTCAGACAACTGACTGTCAGATGATCTCTAGCTCGGGTATCGGGACAACCAGGCGGCCGCCCCACGACCGGACGTAGCTCAGCTGCTCGCTGATCTCGTCCCGGAGATTCCACGGCAGCACGAGCACGTAGTCCGGCCGGGTCTGCTCGATGCGCTCCGGCGCGTGGATCGGGATGTGCGTGCCCGGCAGGAACTTGCCCTGCTTGACCGGGCTGCGGTCGACCGTGTACGCGAGCAGGTCGGACCGGATCCCGCAGTGGTTGAGCAGGGTGTTGCCCTTGCCGGGGGCGCCGTAGCCGGCCACCGACTTTCCATCGCGGGCCGCGCCGAGCAGGAAGTCCAGCAGGTCGGTCTTGATGGTCAGCACCGCGCCGGCGAAGCCCTCGTGGCCCGCCACGGTCCGCAGGCCGGCCGCCTCCTCGGTGTCCAGCACGTCCTTGACCCGGGTGGACGGCTCGCCCGCGCTCTCCTGGGGGCGGGCGAACACCCGCAGCGAGCCGCCGTGAGTGCTCAGTTCCTCGACGTCGACCACCCGCAGCCCGGCCGTCTCCAGCGCCCGCGATGAGGTCAGCAGGGACAGATAGGAGTAGTGCTCGTGGTAGATGGTGTCGTACTGGCGCCGCTCCATCAGCCGCAGCAGGTGCGGGAACTCCAGCGTCACCAGTCCGTCGTCCTTGACCAGCGCCCGGAGCCCGGCCGCGAAGCCGCGGATGTCGGGCACGTGGGCGAACACGTTGTTGGCCGCGACCAGGTCGGCCTGCCCGTGCCGGGCGGCGATGTCGGCGCCGGTGTCCGGCCCGAGGAACTGGACCTCGGTCCGGATCCCCCTGGCCCGGGCGGCCTCGGCGACGTTGGCGGCGGGCTCGACGCCGAGCACCGGCATGCCCGCCGCCACGAAGTGCTGCAGCAGGTAGCCGTCGTTGCTGGCCACCTCGGTGACCAGGCTGTCCGCCGGACAGGCCGAGGCCGGCCGATCATCGCCTCGGCGTAGCGCTTGCGCGTGCGCCACCCAGGAGTCGGAGTAGGACGAGAAGTAGGCGTAGTCGGAGAAGATGTCCTCGCCCGCCACGTAGGCCGGAAGCTGGACCAGCAGGCAGTTCTCGCACAGCCGGACGTGCAGCGGGTAGAAGGACTCGGCCTGGTCGAGCTGGTCCGCGGCCAGGTAGCTCTCGCACAGCGGGGACATGCCCAGGTCCACGAACGTCCGCGTCAGGCTCGCGCCGCACAGGCGGCAGGGGTGAGGCACCAGGCATCGTCTCCTCTGTGCTGGCTGGATAGCACCGGGCTGGCTGAATAGCACCGGGCTGGCCAGATAGCGCCGCCAGCAGCCCGGGGGCCACATTCCGGCTATACGTACTCGGCTGTACATACTGAGCGCCCGGATGCCCGACCTGATACGTCGCTGTCCGAATCCCCGCCGCGGCCGGCGGCGGGGTATCGTCGGCCACCGAACGGGGACCAGCGAAGGGGAGAGCGCGTGGACGAGGTCGCCTGCCGGGCCTGCCGGGGACGGGCCGGGGAGCTGGTGCTGGACCTGGGCCTGCAGCCGCCGTGTGACTACTTCCCCCCGGCCGCCGACCCCGGCCCCGACCCGGAGTACCCGCTGCAGATGTGGCTGTGCGGCGCGTGCGGCCTGGCGCAGCTGGTGGCCGACCCGACCGTGCCCGAGGAGCCGCGGGGAGCCGAGCCCGCCGCCCTCGTCGCGCAGGCCGCCGCGGCGGTGGAGCAGGTCGGCCGGGCCGGGCTGCTGCCCGCCGGCGGCGCGGGTCACCGAGTACGGCAGCCCGCACGGCGGCTCCTGGCTCGGGCTGCTGGCTCAGCACGGGCTCACGGTGGCGCCCGGCGGCGACCCCGCCGACGTCATCCTGGACTGCTTCGGCATGATGCACGCCGCCGACCAGGGCACGGCCCTGGCTGAGCGGGCGGCCCGGCTGGCACCGGGCGGGGTGCTGCTGCTGCAGTACCACGCGCTGGCCGCCATCGTGCGCGGCGGGCAGTGGAACGCGCTGCGGCACGGGCACTACGCCTACTACTCGACCACCGCGCTGGCCGGCATGCTCGCCGCGCACGGCCTGCGGCCGCTGCGCGGCCTGGCAGTTCGACCTGTACGGCGGGACCGTGCTGCTGGCCGCCGGGCGCGACGGGACCCGGACGCGGAGGCCGGACGGCTCCGTGAACAGCCCTGCTCGCCGCCGACGAGCAGCCGGCGTCCGCGACCCGGCGGTGCTGCGCGGCCTGGACGCGACGCCCGGGCCCAGGCCCGCGCGCTGCGCGACTTCCTGGCCGACCAGCAGGCGGCCGGCAGCGCGGTCATCGGTTACGGCGCCGCCTCGCGCGCGGTCGCCCTGCTGCGCTGGGCGGGCGCCGACGCGGCCCTGCTGCCCGCGGTGGCCGACGCCTCGCCCGCCAAGCAGGGCCTGCGGCTGCCCGGCACCGACATCCCCATCGTCAGCCCGGCCGAGCTGACCGCACGGCCGTCCGGCCGCCGTCGTGCTGTTCCTGTCCGACCTGCTGCCCGAGGTCCGGGCCGCCTACCCGGAGGTCGAGGCGTCGGGGGCGCGGTGGGTGGACGCCGAGGCGCTAGCCAGGATCGCTGGAGCACTAGCGCCTTGAGGGTGGCGCCCCACTCGTAGGCGACCTGCTGGGGCCAGGACGTCCGCGGGATGCCCGCGGTCACCACGTAGACGCGGGCGGGCGAAGCACCGCTCCATCCGCAGCCGGGCGCGGGTAGGCCTGCGGGACGATCGCCACCACCGCCACTGACCGCCAGTGGTAGCGCGCGGCCAGGCGGCCGGTGAACTCGGCCTCGCCCTGGGTGCTGGCCGGCGAGGGGTGGAAGCAGATCAGCCGCACTCCTGGCACCGGCCGGGGGCAGGGGAAGTGCGATTCCGGCGTGCCCTGGGAGATCACCAGGTACCGGGCGCGGTCGTGGCGGGACAGGCGCAGCGCCACGTCGAGCGGGTCGCCGATGCTGTTGTTCAGCATCACGATGGCGCTGACCCGGCCCGGCATGCCGGTGGCCGGCCAGACAAACAGCCGGGCCGTGGCCGAAACCGCGACGAGCAGGACCGCCCCGGCCCCGGCCGCGGCCCGGCGCACGAGCCGGCCGCGCCGGACCCTGCTGCTGAGGGCGGGCGTCAGGAGGCCTGCAGGAGCTCGCGCAGCCGGGCCAGGCATCGACCGCGGGTGGGGCCGATACTGCCGATCGGCAGCCCCAGCTGGTCCGATATCTCGGCGTAGGACGCGGGCGGGTCGGCCATCAGAAGCTGGAGCATCTGCTGCCACTGCGACGGCAGGTCCGACAGCGCCTCGCGGACCGCCTGGGCGCGCTCGGCGGCCAGCAGCCGCTCATCGACCTCCGGCCCGTGCGCGGGGACATCGTGCAGTTCGCCGTCATCGTGGACGAGCACCACCCGCTTGCGGGCCGCCACGCTGCGCAGGCACTCGCGCCGGGCGGTGACGGCCAGCCAGGAGCCGACCCGGTCGGGATACTCCAGGCGGTGGATGTGCTCGAACAGCCGCAGCCAGGTGGCCTGGGCCACGTCCGCGGCGTCGCTCTCGCCCAGCCGGAAGTCGCGGGTCACCGCCCAGATAATCCGGCCGTACTGGTCGACCAGGCGCTCCCAGGCCCAGCCGTCACCCTGGCCGGCCCGCTGCACGAGGTCGGCGATGTCCGGTGCGCCGAGGCGCAGCACCGTCGCGGTGGACCCGGAGCTAGCCAAAGTCGGCCGTCCGGGGCAGGCGCATGCTTGCTCCGGCGGCCGGCACTCCGCTGTGCCTAGCCTCAGCGACGGCCGCCAACGGCCATGCCAGTAACGCCCACAGTCCCCCCATACGTAAGCATATGACCCCCCACGGGTCCCTGACCTGCACATAATACCGACATCGGCCCCATGCTCTCACTTGTGAGACGCCGACCGAAGCCCGCCGGTTCACCCGCTTACGGGCAGAGTTGTGTGATGCAACCCAGCACCGGGCGCAGCACGCGTGTTACTGCAGGCCACTTTGGGCGCGGGCGCCCCCCCGGGGGCCACTGGCCCACGGAACCCAGGCAGATCAGGTCAGGGAAAAGCCGGACTGCTAGTTGTCCGTAATCATGGCCGCGCCCACGGTGGCATTGGTGTCCTCGTCGATCAGGATCAGGCCGCCGGTCAGCCGGTTGCGGGTGTAGGGGTCGCCGAACACCGGCTGGGTCAGTCGCAGCGTCACCCGGCCGATCTCGTTCAGGCCAAGCTGGCTGGCCGACTCGTCCCGGTGCAGGGTGTTGACGTCGAGCCGGTAGTGCAGGTCGCGCACGATGGCCTTGACCGTCCGGGTGGTGTGCTTCACGATCAGCCGGCCCTGCGGGACCAGCGGCCGGGCCTCGCTCATCCAGCACACCATGGCCTCGATGTCCTGGGTGGCCACCGGCTGGTTGTGCGGCCGGCAGAACATGTCGCCGCGGGACACGTCCAGGTCGTCGCGGACCAGCAGGGTGACCGACATCGGCGGGAAGGCCTCGGACACCGGCCCGCGCGCGGTGTCGATCCGGGTGATGACGGTGCTCAGCCCGGACGGCAGGTGCATGATCTCGTCGCCCGGCTTGAGCACCCCGCCCGCCACCTGGCCCGCGTAGCCCCGGTAGTCGTGCAGGTCCGGATCGGTGGCCTGGTGCGGCCGGATCACGTACTGGACCGGGAACCGGACGTCGATCAGGTTGCGGTCGGAGGCGATGTGCAGGTGCTCCAGGTGGTGCAGCAGCGAGGGGCCGTCGTACCAGGGCATGTTGGCCGAGCGCTGGACCACGTTGTCGCCGTGCAGGGCCGAGATCGGGATGAACGTCAGGTCGCCGATCTCCAGCTTGGCGGCGAATGCCGTGAACTCCTCCGCGATGTCGCTCGAACACCGCCTGGCTGTAGTCGACCAGGTCCATCTTGTTCACGGCCAGCACCAGGTGCGGGACGCGCAGCAGGGTGGCCAGGAAGGCATGCCGGCGGCTCTGCTCGGTCAGCCCGTTGCGGGCGTCGACCAGCACGATGGCCAGGTCCGCCGTGGAGGCGCCGGTGACCATGTTGCGGGTGTACTGGATGTGGCCCGGGGTGTCGGCGATGATGAACTTGCGCCGGGGCGTGGCGAAGTAGCGGTAGGCCACGTCGATCGTGATGCCCTGCTCCCGCTCGGCCCGCAGGCCGTCGGTCAGCAGGGCCAGGTTGGTGTACTCCTCGCCGCGCTCCCGGCTGGTCCGCTCGACCGCGGCCAGCTGGTCCTCGAAGATCGCCTTGGAGTCGAACAGCAGGCGGCCGATCAGCGTGCTCTTGCCGTCGTCCACCGAGCCGGCCGTGGCCAGCCGCAGGATGTCCATGTGCCGGTCGGCGGGCGGCTGCGCCGGGGTCATGCCGCGCGTCATCAGAAGTAGCCCTCCCGCTTGCGGTCCTCCATGGCGGCCTCGCTAGCCCGGTCATCGGCCCGGGTCTGCCCGCGCTCGGTGATCCGGGTGGCGGCGATCTCGGTGATCACGTCGGCCACGCTGGCGGCGGTCGACTCGACCGCGCCGGTGCAGGTCATGTCCCCGACCGTGCGGTACCGGACCATAGCCTGCTGCAGCTGCTCGTCGTCCCCGCGGGTCACGAACGGGCTGTCGGCCAGCAGGATCCCGTCCCGCTCGAAGACGGTCCGCTGGTGCGCGAAGTAGATGGACGGGAGCTCCAGGCCCTCCCGGTCGATGTACTGCCAGACGTCCAGCTCCGTCCAGTTGGACAGCGGGAACACCCGGATATGCTCGCCGCGCCGGATCCGGGTGTTGTAGAGATTCCACAGCTCGGGCCGCTGGTTCTTCGGGTCCCACTGGCCGAACTCGTCCCGGAACGAGAACACCCGCTCCTTGGCCCGGGCCTTCTCCTCGTCCCGCCGCGCGCCGCCGAACACGGCGTCGAACGGTGCTCGGCGATGGCGTCCAGCAGGGTGGTGGTCTGCAGCCGGTTGCGGCTGGCGAACCGGCCGGTCTCCTCGACCACCTTGCCCGCGTCGATCGAGTCCTGGACCGAGGCGACGATCAGCCGGGTGCCCGGCCGCCTCGGCCCGCCGGTCCCGGAACTCCAGCACCTCGGGGAAATTGTGGCCGGTGTCCACGTGCATGACCGGGAACGGGATGTGGGCGGGCGCGAACGCGCGCTCGGCCAGGGCCAGCATCACGATCGAGTCCTTGCCGCCGGAGAACAGCAGCACCGGCCGCTCGAACTCGGCGGCCACCTCGCGCATGATGTGGATCGACTCGGCCTCGAGGACGTCAAGCTGGGAGAGCAGGTAGTCGGTGCGGGGCGGTGCCATCAGGAAAGCTCCGGGTCGGTCGGGGTTAGTCAGCGGGCGTCGGCGTCGGCGCGGATCGCCTCCAGCAGCAGCCGGCGCGAGGCCCGCCTGGCAGATCAGGATATCCGGCAGGGCGGGCGAGGCCTGGTTGTAGGCCAGCGGCCGAGCCGTCGATCCGGGAGGTATGCAGCCCGGCCGCCCGGGCCACGGCCACCGGAGCGGCCGAGTCCCACTCGTACTGGCCGCCGCTGTGCACGTAGGCGTCCGCCTCGCCCAGGATCACCGCCGCCGCCTTGGCCCCGGCCGAGCCGAGCGGCACCAGGGTGGCGCCGAGCGCGGCGGCCAGCCGGGTCACGAACTCCGGCGGCCGGGACCGGCTGACCAGCAGCCGCAGCGGCGAGGCGGGCGGGCCGGCGGCGCGGGTCGGCTCGGCCGTGCTGAGCACCACGTCCCGGGCGGGCAGCGCGACCGCCCCGGCGGTCAGTCTCCGGCCGGACCGCTCGCGCTCCCAGAGCGCCACGTGCACCGCCCAGTCGGCGCGCGGCGGCTCGCCGAACTCCCGGGTGCCATCGAGCGGGTCCACGATCCAGACCCGGTCGGCGGTCAGCCGCGCCGGGTCGTCCCGGCCCTCCTCGGACAGCACGGCGTCGGCGGGGCGCAGGCGGGCCAGTTCGGCCACCAGGAACTCGTGCGAGAGCCGGTCACCGGCCTTGCGCAGCTCGTCCGGCTCGCCCCCGGACGCCCGCAGTTCGAGCAGTCGCTCGCCTGCCGCGGCCGCCAGCTCGCGGGCGAGCTGATGATCACCAGTCGGCTCCATGCGGTCCAGGCTAGCGAGTAACGCGCCCTGCTTGCGCGCGCGGACGCGGCTGCGGCCCCTCCGGATGCACGGCGTACAGGTTCCAGATGCCGGTCGGCAGGTCGGTGACCGGGGTCAGGCCGGCGCCCTCGAAGATGCGGTACCCGCACTCCTGGGTGAGCAGCCGCCACAGCGCGTCCGGCTCGCAGCCGTAGCCGGCCCGGCGGCCGGAGTCGACTCGAACTGGATGATCGGCCGGTCCGCGTGCAGGATCTCCGCCGCCCCGCGCAGGGCGATCGGCTCGGCCCCCTCCACGTCGATCTTGATGAAGCGGACCGGACGGGGCACGGGCAGCGAGTCGATCCGCAGCGCGCGCACCTCCTCCCGGCTGCCCCCCTGCGCCACCAGCGAACTGCGCGCCGGATCGTCGGACACGAAAAACGACACGGTGCCCTCGTTGTCGGAAGCGGCGGCCGCAACGGCCTCGACATTCCGCAGGCCGTTCAGGGCGACGTTGCGGCCCAGCATGGCAAAAGCCCGGGCAGCGGCCTCGATAGCCAGCACGAGCAGGCCAGCCCGACCAGGCTGGCCAGCGCGACCGTGTAAATTCCGAAGTGCGCGCCAATGTCAATAACGGAATCGCCGGGACCCGCGAACCGGGGTAGCTCGGGCAATTCCGACTCGCATCGCTCGCGGAATGTATAGACCAGCTTGGCCGTGCCACGGCGGTCCGGCGGGCAGTAAAACCGCAGCTCATACTGCTCGAGCGGGACGACCGCGGGCAGCTTCAGCGCGGACCGGACCTGCCAGGCGGCATATCGCGGGAACGTCGACCGGTCCGCCGCCGGATGGCTTCGGAAAAATCGGGCCTCGTTGATTGCCTGGCGCAGGAGGGACATATGCCGAGAGGCTACCCGCAGTCCATGCGGACGGCTGACCGGGTGAGCCCGATAGGAGGGCCGGTCAGGCCCGGCACCTCCCGCGCGGCGAACTAGTAGGCGCCCGAGCCGCGCAGCACGGCCGCCGCGGTCTTCCACAGGATCTGCAGGTCGAGCATGAACGACCAGTTCTCCACATAGCGCAGGTCCAGCCGGACCGACTCATCCCAGCTCAGGTCGGAGCGGCCGTTGACCTGCCACAGCCCGGTGATGCCGGGCTTGACCGCCAGCCGCCGCCGGACGTGGTCGCCGTACAGGCGCGGCCTCCTGCGGCAGCGCGGGCCGCGGGCCGACCAGCGACATGTCCCCGATCAGCACGTTGATCAGCTGCGGCAGCTCGTCCAGCGACCAGCGGCGCAGCCACGCCGCCGACCCGGGTGACCCGGGGGTCCCGGCGCATCTTGAACAGCACGCCGTCGCTCTCGTTGAGCGCGGCCAGGTGGCTCTTGCGCTCCTCGGCGTCCACCACCATGGTGCGGAACTTGTAGACCGTGAAGGCCCGGCCGTCCCGGCCGACCCGGGTCTGCCGGAACAGGCCGGGGCCGCCGTCGGCCAGCCGGATGACCAGCGATGAAGACAGATGAACAGCGGGGACAGCAGCGCCAGCGCGGTGCCGGCCACGGCCCGGTCGAACGCCGCCTTGACCACCCGGCGGAAGCCGGTGAACTCGGGGTGGTCCATGTGCAGCAGCGGCAGCCCGGCCACCGGCCGGATCGTGGTCCGCGGCCCGGCCACGTCCAGCAGGGCGGGCGCCACGCACAGGTCGGTGCCGGTCTTCTCCAGCTCCCAGGCCAGGTCGCGGAGCGTGGCGCCGCTCATCTCCGGGCAGGACAGCACCGCCACGGTGTCGGCGTCGTAGCGCTCGACCGCGTCGGCCACGTTGTCCAGCCCGCCGATCACCGGGATGGAGTCAATCTCGTCGTGGCGGGCCGAGCCCGCCACGCACGCCGCCACCACCGACAGCCCGTGATAGGTCTCCCGGCGCAGCACGGCGGCCAGGTCGGTGACCACGTCCAGGTGCCCGACGACCACGACCTTGCGCATGCAGCTGCCGAGCGCGCGCAGCTTGTGCAGCCGCTTGCGCAGGGTCAGCCGGCCCGAGCAGGTCCAGCACCGTCAGCGAGGGCAGGGCGATGACCACGTAGCCGCGGGCCACCTCGGCCTTGGTGGCGTAGGAGATGATCGCCACGCAGGCGGTCAGGCAGATCCCGGCGTTGAGCACCCGGCGGAACTCATCGGTCCCCACCCCGATGAACCGCGAGTCGTAGCCGCCCGCCAGCCGCACCGAGATCACCCACAGCACGGGCAGGGACAGGGACTGAGCAGCAGGTAGGCCGCGGTCCCGTGCCGTTGCCGGCGCTGTCGAATCGGATCTGGAAGGCCAGCAGGCCGGCGGCCAGGCCGCAGATCGAGTCCGCGGCCACCGCCTGGCGCAGGTAGCCGTTGGTCCACGAGGCCGAGCTCTGGGCAGCCAGGCGCGCGATCACCCGATCCGCAGGCCAGTTCTGCCCAACAGCAGTACGACCGAACACCGCGCCCCCTCCGAGCCCCACCCTCAACGGAGCAGCCAGCAGCCTGCCTGGCCCCAGCGCAGATTGCTGGACCAACGTAAGCAAGACGCGCGGGTAAATCAATCGGTTCACAGGCATTCGGCGATAAGCCGCTGTATTTCTAGACAGGTCGCTGATCGTTGAGCCAGGTCAGCCCAGTGGCGACGGTCAGCCCGGAAAGCCGGCGACGAGTTAGTTACCAGGCTTGAGCAAATTCCGGGGCGACCGGAAACGGGATGTGGTATACGCCGCTAGTGGAACTCGTTCTGCGCGGCGGCTACCCCGCGGGCGGCGGCGGCCTCGGTCATGTCCGCCGCCCGGTCCAGTCAGCCTCGGGAGCTCCTCCCGCTCAGCCGCGGCAGAAGTCACGCAGGACGAAGTCGGCCGGGTCCATCCGGCCAGGCGGCCGCCCGATGCCGACGCGGACCCGGGCGTAGTCGCGGGTGCCGAGCGACGACGTGACCGAGCGCAGCCCGTTGTGCCCGTTGTCGCCGCCGCCCGCCTTGACCCGGACCACCCCGAACGGCAGGTCCAGCTCGTCGTGGATGACGACGATGCGCTCCGGCGGGACCTTGTAGAAGGACCGCAGCGCCGCCACCGGGCCGCCGGACAGGTTCATGAAGCGTCAGCGGCTTGCCCAGGGTGACCGGCGAGCCCGGCCAGCACGCCCGGTCGCCACCTCGGCCCGGGACCGGTCCCGCTTGAACCGGGCCTGCGATCCGCGCCGGCCAGCACGTCGGCCACCATGAAGCCGACGTTGTGCCGGTTCCCGGCGTACTGCGGGCCCGGGATTGCCCAGGCCGACGATCAGCCAGCGTTCGCCAGTCCATCGCTGCCTCGGCATCCGGTCGGCCCCGCCATCGCCGGAGCCAGTCCCGGCCAGGCGTCAGGCCGACTCGCCCCCGGCCGGGGCGTCGGCGGCCGGCGGCACGGCGGCCGGGGCCTCGGCGGACGGCTCAGCCGCGGTCTCGCCCAGGTCGGCCTCGATCTGGCCGGCCGTCGGCGCCGCGACGACGTGCAGCGACCAGGATGTCGGGCTCGACGGCCAGGGTTGCGCCGCCGGGCAGGCTCAGGTCGCGCGCGTGCACCGCCGTGCCGATCGCCATGCCCTCGACGTCGACGTCGATGCCCGGCGGGATGTTGGTGGCCTCGGCCTCCAGCGAGATCTGCACCAGCTGCTGGTCCAGCAGGCCGTCGGGGGCCACCTCGCCGGTGACGTTGACCGGGATGTCGACGGTGACCTTCTCGCCGCGGCGGACCAGGATCAGGTCCACGTGCTCGACGGTGCCCTGGATCGGCGTCCCGCTGCACGGCCTTGGGCAGCACGAGCTGACTGCCGCCCGGCAGGCCGTCCAGCCGGATCAGCACGTTGGCGGTGCGCAGGGCCAGCAGCACCTCGTGGCCCGGCAGGCGTGATGTGGCGGGGCTCGCCGCCGTGTCCGTACAGCACGGCCGGGACCTTGCCGGCGCGGCGCTCGCGCCGGGCCGGGCCCTTGCCGAATTCCGTGCGCGGCTCCGCCGCGATGTGTACCTCGGGCACGGTGACAGCTCCTTAGCAGCCCTGCCGGGGCGGCGCCACACGGCAGGTAAAGACCGGGATGCCCAGGCAGTCTAGCGGACCCGGCGCCCCGCTCAGACCGGGCCGCTCAGACCTGGCCGTCGAACAGGCTGGTGACCGAGCCGTCGCTGAACACCTCGGTGATGGCCCGGGCCAGCAGCGGCGCGATGGACAGCACGGTCAGCTTGTCGAACCGCTTCTCGTTGGTGATCGGCAGCGTGTTGGTCACGATGACCTCGCTGATCCGCGAGTTCTTCAGCAGGTCGACGGCCGGCCCGGACAGCACGCCGTGGGTGGCGGTCACGATGACCTGGGCCGCGCCCTGCTCGAACAGCGTCTCGGCGGCGTTCACGATGGTCGCGCCGGTGTCGATCATGTCGTCCACCAGGATGCAGGTCCGGCCCGGCCACCTGGCCGACGACCTCGAGCATCTTGACCTGGTTGGCCACGTCCGGGTCGCGCCGCTTGTGGATGATGGCCAGCGGGCAGCCCAGCCGGTCGGTCCAGCGCTCGCAGACCCGGACCCGGCCCGCGTCCGGGGCGACGACCGTCACCCCGGACACGTCCAGCTTGCCCTCCAGGTAGGAGGCCAGGATCGGCAGCGCGAACAGGTGGTCGACCGGGCCGTCGAAGAAGCCCTGGATCTGGGCGGTGTGCAGGTCGACGGCCATCAGCCGGTCGGCTCCGGCGGTCCGGAACAGGTCGGCCATCAGCCGGGCCGAGATCGGCTCCCGGCCGCGGCTCTTCTTGTCCTGCCGGGCGTAGCCGAAGAACGGCGCGACCACGGTGATCCGCTTGGCCGAGGCGCGCTTGAGCGCGTCCACCATGATCAGGTGCTCCATGATCCACTGGTTGATCGGCGCGGTGTGGCTCTGCAGCACGAAGGCGTCGCAGCCGCGCACCGACTCCAGGAACCGGACGAAGATCTCGCCGTTGGCGAAGTCATAGAGCCGGGTCGGCGTGGGCTCGATGCCCAGGCAGCCGGCGATCTCAGTGCCCAGCTCGGGATAGGCGCGGCCGGAGAAGAGCATCATCTTCTTCTCGCCGGAGGCGGTGATCCCGGTCATGTCCTGCCCTCACTTGCTCGCGCCCGGCCCGTCGCCCGCGCTGGCGGCCGGGTCAATCGACTAGCTCTCCCTCGGCCGGCGGCGCCTCGACCCGCGCGCCGGCCGTCAGGTGCGCGAACGGCCCGACGACGGCGCCCGGACCGACGACCGCGCACTCGCAGACCGACTGGATGACGGTGGCCCGGGCCGCGATCACGCTGTCCCGGACCAGGCAGCCGGGCCCGATCCGGGCGCCCGCGCCGACCGTGGTGCCGCCCTCGAGCTGGGTGGCCGGGCCGATCTGCGCGCCCGGCTCCAGCACCACCCCGACGTCCACCCAGGTGCTCGCCGGGTCCACGATCGTCACGCCGCTGCCCATCCAGCGAGCCGAGCAGCCGGTCGTTCAGCACCCGGCGCGCCCGGGCCAGCTGGGCCTGGTCGTTGACGCCCAGGATCTCGTCGAAGTCCGCGCACCACACGGTGCCGACCGCGCGGCCGTCGCCGCGCAGGATCGACAGCACCTCGGTGAGGTACTCCTCGCCCTTGGCGTTGTCGGTGGACAGCCGGCTCGAGCGCGGCGGCCAGCAGGCGCGCCGTCGAAGGCGTACATGCCGGTGTTGATCTCGTCGATCGCGGCCTGCTCCGGGGTGGCGTCGGCCTGCTCGACGATCGCCGCGAACCGGCCCGCGGCGTCTCGGACGATCCGGCCGTAGCCCGGTCGGGTCATCAGCGCGGGCGACCAGCGCGGTCGACCGCGGCGCCGGCCGCCTCGTGCGCCGCCACCAGCCCGGCGCAGCGTCTGGCCGCGCAGCAGCGGGGTGTCCCCGTAGGTGACCACCACCGTGCCGTCGGATGCCGGGCCGGCCGCGCTCGCCATGCGCCGCCACCCGCACCGCGTGGCCGGTGCCGCCGCGCCGGCCCTGCACGACGGCCGCGGCGTCGGGCGCGTACTCGGCCAGGTACCGGGCCACCGGGCCGCTCGGCGTCGCCGACCACCACGGCCAGCCGCTGCCGGGGCAAGCTCGCGGGCCGCGGCCAGGACATGCCCCAGCATGGTACGGCCGCACACCTCGTGCAGCACCTTGGGGGTGCTGCTCTTCATCCGCGTGCCCTCGCCCGCGGCGAGGACGATGACGGCGGCCGGAGCCGCTCATGCTCACTCCGCTGGGCTCCTTGGCGTTGTCCCCCGTGGATCAGTCCCGTGGATCAGCCACCGGTTATCGGGCGCGCTATGACACTGTGCGTGATCACTGTGCTGGTACGTACGGACTGGCGTGGTGCTCAGTGCTCCCGGGCGAGGATTCGAACCTCGGTTGTCCGGACCAAAACCGGAAGTCCTGCCGCTTGGACGACCCGGGAACGGGTCGGACACGTCACTGCTACCTGGCCCGGCCGGGGCCGGCTGCGTGCCCGCCGGGCCGGGCGGCACGGCATCCGGCCGTGCGGTACGTGCATCTGCACTAGGTGCTCATGGCACAAATGCACTGTATCGGACAGAACCGGGACCAGGCCGATGTGACTTCATGACTATACCAGCGAATATTCGACTTGCCCCTTGCGCAACCTACGGTCGCGTAGCTTACGGTTACGTAAGCGTATTCTGCACGAGCCCCTGCCCCGGCGCGTGCGGAGCGCCCAGCCAGCAGATGCCGGCTAGTACCGGCAGCGGGACCGAGCGCCATGACCACGACCGCTGACACAGCGACCGGCGCCAGGTGACCGCCACCGGCGCCGCCCGGCAGGACCGCTTCCCGACCTGCGAGCCCGAGCCGATCGGGCGCGGCGAGAAGACCCTGGTCGCCATCTTCGTCGTCGTCCCGATGCTGGCCCTGATCGCCGCCATCCCGCTGGCCTGGGGCTGGGGCCTGGGCTGGCACGACATCGTCATCGCCGTCGTGTTCTACACTGTCTCCGGCCTCGGCATCAGCATGGGCTTCCACCGCTACTTCACGCACGGCTCGTTCAAGGCCGGACCGGCCTGCGGCTGGCCCTGGCCGTCGCCGGGCACGCTGGCCATCGAGGGCCCGGTGCTGACCTGGGTGGCCGACCACCGGCGGCACCACAAGTACAGCGACCGCGAGGGCGACCCGCACTCGCCGTGGCGGTTCGGCAACGACTGGCGGGCGCTGACCAAGGGCCTGGCCTTTGCGCCCACGTCGGCTGGCTGTTCGACGGCAACCACACCTCGAAGGAGAAGTTCTGCCCCGACCTGCTGGCCGACGCCAGCGATCCGGCGGATCTCCGCGCGGTTCCCCGCCATCGTCGCGGTCTCGCTGCTGGCGCCCGGCGCTGATCGGCGGCCTGTGGTCGATGTCCTGGCAGGGCGCCGTCACCGCGTTCTTCTGGGGCAGCCTGGTCCGGATCGCGTTCCTGCACCACGTCACCTGGTCGATCAACTCCATCTGCCACACGTTCGGCAAGGAGGAGTTCGAGGTCCGGGACAAGTCCCGGAACGTCAACTGGCTGGCGATCCTGTCCTTCGGCGAGTCCTGGCACAACCTGCACCACGCCGACCCGACCTGCGCCCGGCACGGCGCGCTGCGCGGCCAGATCGACATCGCCGCCCGGCTGATCTGGTTCTGCGAGAAGCTGGGCTGGGCCACCGACGTCCGCTGGCCGGACACCGACCGGCTGACCGCCAAGTACCAGGGCGCGACCCGGCGGCCCCGGCCGCTGGGGGCCATGGCCCTGCCATCCGCCAGCCGGCGGCGCCTGCGCCCGATCCCGGCCAGTTCGCCGACTGAGATCATCGCCGACATGATGGAAGAGTGACGAGTCAACCACCGAGTAGCAACCGCAAGCGAATGACGGGTAAGGAACGCCGCGAGCAACTGCTCGACATCGGCCGGCGCCTGTTCGCCGAGCGCGGCCTGGACGGCACCTCCATCGAGGAGATCGCCGCCCAGGGCCGGCGTTTCCAAGCCGGTGGTCTACGAGCACTTCGGCGGCAAGGAAGGCCTGTACGCGGTCGTGGTCGACCGCGAGGTCGGGCGGTTCCTGGAGATGGCGACCCGGCTGCTGGAGGGCGAGGACACCATGCCCAAGTTCGAGGTGGCGGCGGTCACCCTGCTGCGCTACATCCAGGACAACTCCGACGGCTTCCGCATCCTGGTCCGGGACTCCAACCCGACCTCGGGCTCGGGCACGTTCGCCAGCCTGATCAGCGACATCGCCAGCCAGGTCGAGTACATCCTCGGCGACGTGCTCAAGGACCGCGGCTACGACCCCAAGCTGGCCCCGATGTACGCGCAGATGCTGGTCGGCATGGTCGCCTTCACCGGCCAGTGGTGGCTGGACGCGCGCAAGCCCAAGCTCGAGGAAGTGGCCGCCCACCTGGTCAACCTGGCCTGGAACGGCCTGTCCCAGCTCGACCCCAAGCCGCGGATCTCGCCGCAGGCGCGGGAGCGGCTGCGCGAGTCAGGGCAAGGCTAAGGGACCGATCTAACGGGCCGCCGGTCTACCCGGCCGCCCTGGCCACCACGAACACCCGCCGGAACGGCAGCACCGTGCCGTAGGGCGCGGCCGGGTAGGCCGCCCGCAGCCCGCGCGCCGTACTCGGCCAGGAACGCCGTCGCGCCTGGCCGGCTCCAGCGCCGCCAGCACCGGCCGCAGGCCGGTGCCCTTGTACCACTCGAGCACCGGGTCCGCGCCCGGCAGCACGTGCAGGTAGGTCGTCTCCCAGGCGTCCACCGCGCAGCCCGCCCGGGCCAGCAGGTCCGGCGTAGTCCGCCGGGTCGCCGGCCTGCCGGTTCAGGGCCACGCCCGGCCAGCGCGGCCCGCCACCGCGCCGACCGGCGGCCAGCTCGCGCAGGATCACGTGGCTCGGCTGGTCGAAGTTGCCGGGCAGCTGGAAGGCCAGCCAGCCGCCGGGGGCCAGCGCAGGCCGCCCACCGGGTCAGCAGCTCCTGGTGACCCGGCACCCACTGCAGCACGGCGTTGGACACGATCACGTCCACCGGCCGGGCCGGCTGCCAGTCGCGCACGTCCCCGACGGCGAAGCTGAGCTGCCGCGGCCGCCGCGGCGTCCAGGCGCGGCCCGCCGCCGCGATCATCTCGGCGACGGAGTCGATGCCCGTGACCTCGGCCTCCGGCCACCGGCCGGCCAGCGCGGCGGTCAGCTGACCGGGGCCGCAGCCCAGGTCCACCACCAGGCCGGGGCGGTCGGCCAGCGATCCGGCCGGTCAGGTCGAAGAACGGCCGGGACCGCTCGTCGCCGAAGCGCAGGTACTGTGCCGGATCCCACATGCCAGCCTCCGGTCCTCCGCGGATCGCCGATTATCTCGACATCAAGATACCTGTGACTCTCGTCTACCGCCGATGAAGTCTCGATGTCAAGAGATATGCTGCTGCATGGCATGACGCTGGAGCCAGGGCAGCGCGAGCCCGCTGCGCGACGAGGTCGACGACCTGGTCGCCCGCTGGCGGGCGGAGCGGCCCGACCTGGACGTGGCGCCCCTGGAGGTGCTGAGCCGGCTGTCCCGGCTGGCCCGGCACCTGGACCGGGCCCGGCGCGCCGCGTTCGCCGCGCACGGCCTGGAGCCGTGGGAGTTCGACGTGCTCTCCGCGCTGCGCCGCCAGGGGCCGCCGTACCAGCTCAGCCCCGGCGCGCTGCTGCACGCGACGCTGGTCACCTCGGGCACCATGACCAACCGGATCGACCGGCTGGCCGCCGCCGGGCTGGTCAGCCGGCACCGCGACCCGCAGGACAAGCGCGGCGTGCTGGTCGCCCTGACCGACCGCGGGCAAGAGCGCCGCCGACGCCGCGCTGGCCGGCCTGCTCAGCCGGGAGCGCGAGCTGCTGAGCGGCCTGGACGGCGGCCAGCAGGCCGACCTGGCCGGGCTGCTGCGGCGTCTGCTGGCCCCGTTCGACGCCCGGCCCGAGGCCCGGGCCGACGGGCGCGGCGAGCCAGAACGGCGGCTGGACTCGGCGCCAACTTAGCCGCAGAATCGGATGGCAGGCCATTATCCGGGGCACACGGGGTATCGGCGGCATCGTCGGAGGTCATCGGGCTGCCGTCGCGTCGTCTCGCCGCCGCCGTCGTCGCGGCCGCGGCGTGCTTCCTGGCCACGGCCATCACCGCGGGCTGCTCGCACCCGCCGGTGGCGGTCCGCGTCACCGCCGCCCGATCGATCACCATCCTGCCGGGCCGCAGCTACTACCTGGCCCTGGGCGACTCGCTGGCCCAGGGCGTCCAGCCCGCGCGCCGACGGCGCCAGCCGCCCCACCGCGCGGCTACCCCGACCAGCTGTACGCCGCCCTGCGGCGTGATCACCCCGGGCTTGCGCCTGGTCAAGCTGGGCTGCTCGGGCGAGACCTCGTTCACCATGATCCACGGCGGCATCTGCCGGTACCCGGCCGGCTCGCAGCTCGCCGCGGCCGAGCAGTTCCTGCGCGCGCACCGCGGCCACGTCTCGCTGGTGACCATCGACATCGGCGCCAACGACCCCAACTCCTGCTACCTGGGCGCCCCGCTGCGGCAGCTGCCCAGCGTGCATGACCAGCCGGCTCCGGCTGACCGTCGAGCGACCTGCGCACGATCCTGTCCGGCCTGCGGGCGGCGGCCGGCCCGGACGTGCGCGATCATCGGGATGAACTACTACGTGCCGGAGCTGGCCGGCTGGCTCGGGCACGGCCAGACCGGCCAGGAGGTCGCCGTCCTGATCGAGCGGCTGGTCAGCGGCTACAACCAGCTGCTCGGCCAGGAGTACGGGGCCTACGGCATCCGGGTCGCCGACGTGTTCGCCGCGTTCCACAGCAGCGACTTCACCGACCGGGTGCGCCTGGCCGGGATCGGCCGGGTGCCGCGCAACGTGGCGACGGTATGCCAGCTGACCTGGGCCTGCGCCGCGCCGCCCAGGGGACCGAACGAGCACGCCAACGACATCGGCTACGCGATCATCGCGACGGCCTTCCTGGCCGCCGCCGGGGCCTAGCCGGGTCGGAGCCTAGCCGGCAGTTCCTCGGCTAGCTCCAGCCAGCGTTCCTCCAGCGCGGCCCGCTCCTCCTGGGCCGCCTTCAGCTCGGCCCCGAGCTCGACCAGCCGGGCGTAGTCGGTGGCGCTGGCCGCCAGCCGGTCGCTGAGGCCGGCCTCGGTGTCGGCCAGCCGGCTGATCTGGCGCTCCAGCCGGGCCAGCTCCTTCTGCCCGGCCCGCTGCCGGGCCGCCCCGCCCGGGCCGGTCCCCGGGCCGGGTCCCTGGCCGGCCCCTGGCCCTGGTCCGCGGCGGCGCGGTGGCCGCGGCGGCGGGCGCGGTCACCGCCCGTTCCCGGTCCCGGATGGCCAGGTACTCGTCCACGCCGCCGGGCAGGAACGCCAGCTGGCCGCCGGTCAGGGCCAGTACGTGGTCGGTGACCCGCTCCAGGAAGTACCGGTCGTGGCTGACCGCCACCACCGACCCCGGCCAGCCGTCGAGCAGGTCCTCCAGCTCGGTCAGCGTCTCGATGTCCAGGTCGTTGGTCGGCTCGTCCAGCAGCAGCACGTTCGGCTCGGCCAGCAGCAGCAGCATGAGCTGCAGCCGGCGCCGCTCGCCGCCGGACAGGTCGCCCACGGGCGCCCACTGCCGGTCGCCGCGCAGGCCGAGCCGCTCCAGCAGCTGGCTGGCCGACAGCTCGCGCTTGCCGATCTGGACCGAGCCGCGGACCCGCTCGGCCGCCTCCAGCACCCGCAGCGCCGGGTCCACCGGCGCCGGGCTCCTGGGTCAGGTAGCCGAGCCGGACCGTGCTGCCGCGCGTCACCCGCCCGTCGGCCCGCAGGCCTGGCCCAGGCCCAGCAGCGCCAGCCACATCGGGGCCAGCCCCGTTACGACTGCCCAGTTCCGTGCCCTGGGCCATGAGCCGCAGCAGGGTGGTCTTGCCGCTGCCGTTGACGCCCACCATGCCGACCCGGTCGCCCGGCCCGAGCTGCCAGGTCACGTCGTCCAGCAGCCGCCGCCCGGCCACCGGTGGCGGTGACGCCCGGACAGCTCGATGACCGTCTTGCCCAGGCGGGCCGTGGCCAGCCTGGTCAGCTCCACCCCGTCCCGGGGCGGCGGCTCGCCGGCGATCAGCGCGGTGGCGGCGTCGATCCGGAACCTGGGCTTGCTGGTCCGGGCGGGCGGCCCCCGCCGCAGCCAGGCCAGCTCCTTGCGGAGCAGGTTGCGGCGGCGCTGGTCGGCCGCCTCGGCCAGCCGCGCCCGCTCCGCCCGGGCCAGCACGTAGGCCGAGTACCCGCCGTCGTAGGCGTGCACCTGGCCGTCGGCCAGCTCCCAGGTCCGCTCGCAGACCTCGTCCAGGAACCACCGGTCGTGGGTCACCACCACGTAGCTCCGGCCGAACTCGCGCAGGTAGCCCGCCAGCCAGCGGATTCGCCTCGATGTCCAGGTGGTTGGTCGGCTCGTCCAGCAGCAGCAGGTCATGCGGGACGCGCAGCACGGCGGCCAGCATGGTCCGGCGGCGCTCCCCGCCGGACAGCCGGCTGACCGGCGCGGCCGGGTCGATGCCGCCCAGCAGCGCCTCGATCACCGCCCGGCTGCGCGGGTCGGCGGCCCAGTCGTGCTCCGGGCATCGCGCCGAACACCAGGTCGCCCACCGGGCGGTCAGGGCTGTCTGTGCTTGGGCGAACTGGGCCTGGGCGACGTAGCCGACCGAGATGCCGCCAGCCCGGGTGGACCGGCCCGAGTCCAGGTCGGCCGCCCCGGCCAGGGCGGCCAGCAGCGTGGTCTTGCCCGCGCCGTTGCGCCCGACGACGCCGATCCGGTCGCCCGCCGCGACGCCCAGCGAGACCTGGTCCAGCAGCGGCCGGTCTCCGTAGGACTTGGCCGCCAGCTCCAGGTTGACCAGGTTCACACCGATTCCCGGGTCTCGCGGCTGACCGCGATGCCCGCGCCCGGGACCGGTCCGCTGGCCACCGCCACCGCCCGGCAGCTTCCGGCCCCGGTCAGGGACACGGCGATCTCCCGGGCGTGGGCCGCGTCCCTGGCCAGGAACAGGCACGTCGGGCCGGACCCGGACACCATGGCGCCGACGGCGCCCAGGTCGCGGCCCTCGCGCAGCGCGCGGCGCAGGTCCGGGCGCAGCGACAGCGCGGCGGGCTGCAGGTCGTTGGCCAGGTGCTGGCCCACGGCCACCGGGTCACCCGACCGCAGCGCGGTCATCAGCGGCCCGCTCAGCTCCGGCGCGGGCACCAGACGGCTGGCCCGCAGCCGGTCGCAGGCCGCGTAGACGTCGGGCGTGGACAGCCCGCCGGCGGCGAAGGCCAGCGCCCAGTGGTACGTCCCGGCGACCAGCGCCGGGGTGAGCTGCTCGCCCCGGCCGCGGCCCACCGCCGTCCCGCCGGTCAGCGCGAACGGCACGTCGCTGCCCAGCCGGGCGCCGACCTCGCACAGCTCGGCCTGGCTCAGCCCGGTTCCCCACAGCTCATTGCAGGCCACCAGCGCGGCCGCCGCGTCGGCGCTGCCCCCGGCCAGCCCGGCGGCCACCGGGATGCGCTTGCGGATCTCGATCTGCACGCTGTGGCCGGCCCCGGTCGCGCTGCCCGGTGGCCCGGGCCAGGGCGGTAACCGCCTTGCTGGCCAGGTTGGTCGGCCCGGTCGGCACCTAGGCCGCGTCCTCGCCGGTCACCACGACCGGTCCGCGCTCCCGGGCAGGCCGCACCGTCACCTCGTCGAACAGCGAGATGGCCTGGTAGACGGTGACCACGCCGTGATAGCCGTCGGGCCGGAGCGGCCCGACGGCTAGCTGCAGGTTCACCTTGGCCGGCACGCGGACGGTGACGGCGGGCGACCCGAGATCTTCAGAGGTCACGACCCGATGATCGTATCGGGGCCGGCCCGCCGCCCGTCCGTGACCGGTGCCGACGGGGGCAGGCGCGGCTCGTATCCGGCGGGCTGCCCGTAGCTAGGGTGTGCCCATGACGTCCCCGCTGATCCGGCAGGCTCACGCCGCGACCAACGTGCTGCACTCGCTGATCTACTTCGCGCCCGAGGCTGAGGCCCGGTTCACCGCGGCCGGCCTGGAGGCCGGGCGGATGTGCTACTTCGCCGGGCGGGCCGCGCCGATGGGCGCGGTCGGGGCCGGCGTCGTCACCGCCACCTTCTTCAACTTCAGCCCGGCGCTGATCGGCGCGGCCATTCCCCGGGCCTGGGACCTGGCCAGCCCGGCCGCCATCATCGACGCCCGGTTCGCCGCTGCCGACGCGGCGCTCGGGCGCCTGCTCGGCCCGGACCTGGTCGCCACCCCCGACCTGATCACGCTGGCCGGGCTGGTCCGCGAGGCGGCGGGCGCGTGCGCGCCCGAGGGCCGGGCGCTGTACGCCGGGCACGCCGACCTGCCGTGGCCCGGCGGCGGCCCGCACCTGGACCTGTGGCACGGCCTGTCCCTGCTGCGCGAGCACCGCGGCGACGGCCACGTGGCCGCGCTCATCGCGGCCGGGCTGTCCGGGATCGAGGCCCTGGTCACCCACACCGCCACCGGCAACGGGTTCATCCCGGAGTTCGCCCAGGTCAGCCGGGGCTGGAGCCAGGCCGACTGGGACGCCGCCGTGGCCGGGCTAGCCGCCCGCGGCCTGCTGGACTCCGCCGGGGCGCTGACCGCCGCCGGGCTCAGGAGATCCGCGGCCAGGTCGAGCGGAACACCGACCGGATGGCCGCCGCGCCGTGGCTGCACCTGGGCGACGAGCAGCACGGAGACAGTCATCCAGATCGGCCGCCAGCTGAGCCGGGCGGTCGTCGCCGCCGGGGCGTTCCCCGCGTCGGGCGTCTTCGCCCGCCGCTAACTCGCGCGCCGCGAAGGCGCCCCGCGAAGGGCCTCGGCGATGCCGACGATCTCCATGATCGTGACCGATTATCCGTGTGCAGCACGTACAAACGGTCACGATCATGGTCGAAACGTTTTCGGCGCGACGAAAAACCATTTTCCGGACGGGCGTCTGCGGCTCGGGCGAGCTCAAGGCTGGCTCCGGCGCGCGAGGCTGGCTCAGATGCTGGCTCGGGCTCGGGCAGGGCTCGGGCAGGGCTCGGGCTCGGGCAGGGCTGGGCTCAGGCTCGGGAGGGCTCGGCTCGGGCTCGGGCACGGCTTGGGCTCGGCGGCGGGCTCAGGCCGGGTCCGCGCGTCGGGCGGGCTCAGCGGCCACGCCGGCGGTCACGCCGCGGCCGCGATCGCGGTGAACTCGGCGATGCCCAGCGACTCACCGCGCAGCCCCGGGTCCACGCCCGCCGCCCGCAGCACGCCCTCGGCCGGCCGCCGCGCTGACCCGGCCCACCCGCCAGCGCCGCCCGCAGCGTCTTGCGGCGCTGGGCGAACGCCGCGTCGATCACCGCGAACACCGCCTCCCGCGACGGGCTGCCTACCCCGGCTGTCCCCACCGACCCGCTGGCCCCGCTGGAGCCCCGGCGACCCCGCTGGCTCCGGCAACCCCGTCAGCCCCGGCGACCCCGCTGGCCCCGCTGGACCCCGGCCGGGCGGGCGGACGGTGAAGGCGACCAGGCCCGAGTCCACCCGGGGTACCGGCCAGAACGCGCTGCGGGACACCGAGCCGGCCCGGCGGGCGTCGGCGTACCAGGCCAGCTTGGCCGACGGCATGCCGTAGGTCCGGCTGCCCGGCGGGGCGCTCATCCGGTCGGCCACCTCGGCCTGCACCATGACCAGGCCGCGGCGCAGCGACGGGAAGGTGGCCAGCAGGTGCAGCACGACCGGGACGGCCACGTTGTACGGCAGGTTGGCCACCAGCGCGGCCGGCGGCCGACCGGCAGGTCCGTGACCCTGCGCCGCGTCGGCGGTCACCACGGTGAGCCCGGCGGCCAGGCTCAGGCGCGCGGGCGGCCACGGTCGCCGGGCAGCTCGGCGGCCAGGACCGCGTCGATCTCGACCGCCACCACCTGGCCCGCCGCGGCCAGCAGCGGCAGGGTCAGCGAGCCGAAGCCCGGCCCGACCTCCAGCACCACGTCGCCAGGGGTCAGCCGGGCCAGGGCCGCGATCCTGGTCACCGTCCCGCCGTCGACCACGAAGTTCTGGCCCAGCCGCCGCGACGGCGTGATGCCCAGCCGGGCGGCCAGCCCGCGAATCTCGCGTCGGCCCCAGCAGCGCGGCGGCTGGAAGGACTCCTACCATCCGCCGAAGACCCGCTCCGCGTTGCGCTCGATGATCGCGCACATCTCGGCCACGTCCCGGCCCTGGGCCGCGGCCAGGGCGCGCAGGGTGTGCGCGGCCTGGGCCGGGGCGTTCAGCCTGCCCCGGTTGGGGACCGGGGCCAGGAACGGCGCGTCGGTCTCCACCAGCAGCAGGTCCGGCGGCATGACGGCGGCCGCCGCGCGCAGGCCGGGCGCGCTGCTGAACGTCAGCGTGCCCGGCGAAGCTGAGCACGTAGCCGGCCTCGGCGCAGCGGCGGGCCATCGCCTCGTCGCCTGAGTAGCAGTGGAAGATGACGTGCTCGGGGGCGCCGTGCTTGGCCAGGATGGCCAGCACGTCGTCGTGGGCGTCCCGGTCGTGGATCATCAGCGCCCTGCCCGTCTGGCGGGCGATGTCGATGTGCGCCCGGAACCAGTCCCGCTGCACCCCCGGCTGCGGAACTGTCCCGGTAGTAGTCCAGGCCCGGTCTCGCCCGACCGCCCGCACCCGGGGCAGGGTGGCCAGCCGGGCGATCTCGGCCAGGACGGCGTCCGCGCCCGGCCGCCGCCGCCGCGGCGGTCTCGTTCGGGTGCACGGCCACCGCCGCGATCACGCCGTCGTGCTCGGCCGCGCAGTCCGCCGCCCACTGGGATGAGGGCACGTCGCAGCCCACCGTTACGACCCGGGAGATGCCCGCCCGCCGCGCCTGCTCCAGCACCTGCGCTGACCGGGGCGCCCATCATGTCCAGGTGGCAGTGACTGTCGACGGCACGCGGCCGGCAGCGGCTCCGGGTCGGGCGCGGGCGGTCGGTCCAGGGTCACGGGCGGTCCAGGGTCACGGGCGGTCCAGGGTCACGGGGCTGGCCAGCCGGGCCAGTTCCTCGTCGGCCACCTTCGGGTCGATCTTGGCGAACAGCGGCGCGGGCACGGCCAGCGGCGTGCCCGGCCGGATCGGCGCGCTGGCCCAGCGCGCCGCGTCGCCGCGGTAGTCGCCGGTGATGACCGGATAGTCGGGGCCGCCGTCCTGGCTGACCTCGCGCAACTCCGGCATCCCGGACCACTGGCCGGAGCCGCCCAGCATGGCCGCCACCTTCTGCGACGACTCGGGCAGGAACGGGGTCAGCAGCGTCTTGCCGTCGTCGACCAGCTGCAGGGCGACGTGCAGGATCGTGGCCATCCGGGCCGGGTCGGACTCGCGCAGCTTCCACGGCGCATGGTCGGACAGGTACTTGTTGGCCTCGCCGACCGTGCGCATGGCCTCGGTGGCCGCCGCCTTGAACCGGGACCGGCCGAGCAGGTCGCCGATCGCGCCGAACGAGTCGCGGGACCGGCGCAGGATCGTCGTGGTCGGCGTCGGTCAGCTGTCCCGGCTCCGGGATGGACCCGAGGTTGCGGGCCGCGAACGAGACCGACCGGTTGACCAGGTTGCCCCAGTTCGCCACCAGCTCGTCGTTGTTGCGCCGGATGAACTCGCTCCAGGTGAAGTCGGTGTCCTGGTTCTCCGGCCCGGCCACCGCCACGTAGTACCGCAGCGCGTCGACGTCGTAGCGGGACAGCAGGTCACGGACGTAGATGACGACCGACCGGGAGGAGGAGAACTTGCGGCCCTCCATGGTCAGGTACTCGCTGGACACCACCTCCGAGGGCAGGTCCAGCTCGCCCAGCGAGCCGGGCTTGCCGCCCCTCGCCCCCTGGCCGCTGTAGCCGAGCAGCATGGCGGGCCAGATCTCGGAGTGGAAGACGATGTTGTCCTTGCCCATGAAGTAGTAGGACTCGGCGTCCGGGCCCTGCCAGTACTGGCGCCAGGCGTCGGGGTCGCCGGACCGCTGCGCCCACTCGATCGACGCCGACAGGTAGCCGATGACCGCGTCGAACCAGACGTAGATCCGCTTGTCGGGCCGGTCCCGCCAGCCGTCCAGCGGGATCGGCACGCCCCAGTCCAGGTCCCGGGTGATGGCCCGGGGCTGAAGGTCGGCCAGCAGGTTGAGGGAGAACTTCAGCACGTTCGGCCGCCACTGGCCGGACTTGCCCTGCAGCCAGGTGCCGAGCACGTCGGTGAACGCGGGCAGGTCGAGGAAGAACTGCTCGGTCTCGACGAACGCCGGGGTCTCCCCGTTGATCCTCGACCGCGGGCTGATCAGGTCGGACGGGTCAAGCTGGTTGCCGCAGTTGTCGCACTGGTCACCGCGGGCGCTCTCGTACCCGCAGATGGGGCAGGTGCCCTCCAGGTAGCGGTCGGGCAGCGTGCGGCCGGTCGACGGCGAGATCGCGCCCAGGGTCTTGCGCGGGAAGATGTAGCCGTTGTCGTACAGGCCGAGGAACAGGTCCTGGACCACCGCGTAGTGGTTCACGGTGGTGGTCCGGGTGAACAGGTCATAGGACATGTCCAGGCTGACCAGGTCCTCGGCGATGATCCGGTTGTACCGGTCGACCAGCGCGCGGGTGGTCACGCCCTCGGCGTCGGCCTGGACCTGGATCGGCGTGCCGTGCTCGTCGGTGCCGCTGACCATCAGCACCTGGTTCCCCGCCATGCGCTGGTACCGGGCGAACATGTCACACGGCAGCGCGAAGCCGGAGACGTGCCCGATGTGACGCGGCCCGTTGGCGTAGGGCCAGGCTGGTGCGGCGAGGATGGGACGAGACATGCGTCTCAGCCTATTGGGAGGCGCGAACCACCGCGTCATATATATCCCGGCGCAGCAGGCCGTGCTCGCCGCGCTACCGCGGCGATGGCGGCGTTGCGGGGCGCGCCCGCCCGGGCGCGGGCGATGGCCTCGGCGGCCGCCTCCTCCAGGGTGACGGCGCCGGCCAGGTCGGCGGCGGCGGCGCCGGCCACGACGATCGTGACCTCGCCCAGGGCGCCCGCCGCGAACGTGGCGGCCAGCCCGGCCAGGGTGTCGCGGACGACCTGCTCGTGGGTTTTGGTCAGCTCCCGGCACACCGCCGCGCGGCGGGCGCCGCCCAGCGCGCCGGCCAGTTCCCCCAGCGTGGCGGCCAGGCGGCGGGGCGACTCGAAGAACACCACGGTCCGCTGCTCGGCGGCCAGCCCGGCCAGCCGCCGGCGCCCGGTCGCCCGCCCGGCGGGGCAGGAAGCCCTCGAACGCGAACCGGTCGGTGGGCAGCCCCGAGATGGCCAGGGCCGACGTCACCGCCGACGGTCCCGGCAGGGCGGTGACCCGCACGCCCGCCGCCGCGGCGGCGGCCACCAGGCGGTAGCCGGGGTCGCTGACGCCGGGCTGCCCGGCGTCGCTGACCAGCAGCACGTCGGTGCCCGCGCGCAGTTCAGCCAGCAGCGCCGGCACGCGCCGCGTCTCGACGTCGTCGTAGTACGAAACCAGGCGGCCGGCCAGCGTGACGCCCAGCGCGGCGGCCAGCCGGCCGACCCGCCGGGTGTCCTCGGCCGCGATGACCGGCGCGCTGGCCAGCGCGGCGGCCAGCCGGGCCGACGCGTCGCCGGGCTGGCCGATCGGCGTGGCCGCGACAGTCAGGACCCCGGCGGCCGGACGCGTATCGCCGTGGTCAGATTCGCCATGGTCAGCAGTTCGTTGCATTTCGCTGCCCAGGCTAGCCGCGAACCCCCCTACGATTACTTTCGATGAGGGCAGACGAGACGGCACCGCCCGGCCAGGCCCATCCGGCTGGCCCGGCCGAGCCCGCCATGCCCGGCACCCCGTCGCCCGCCGCGGCCGAGCTGGCCCGGCGCGGCTGGGCCCGCCCGCCGCTGCTGGGGCCGCGTTCTGGGGCTGGGCCGGCCCGCTGCTGGTGACGGTGTTCGGCGCGTTCCTGCGGTTCGACCGGCTGAGCGTGCCCAAGGCCGTGGTGTTCGACGAGACCTACTACGTCGGCGACGCCTGGGCCATCCTGAAGCACGGCGTCGAGATCAACCACGTCGCCAACGCCAACGCGCTGCTGGCCCACGGCAGCACCAAGATCCTGGCCGGCACCAAGGGCGAGCTGGTGGCGCACCCGCCGCTGGGCAAGATGATGATCGCGGTCGGCGAGTGGCTGTTCGGGCTGACGCCGTTCGGCTGGCGGTTCTCGGTGGCCCTGGTCGGCTCGCTGTCCATCCTGATCCTGGCCCGCGTCGTCCGGCGGATGACCAAGTCGACCCTGCTGGGCTGCGTGGCCGGGCTGCTGATGGCGCTGGACGGGCTGGAGCTGGTGCTGAGCCGGACCGCCATCCTCGACATCTTCGTCATGTTCTGGGTGCTGGCCGCGTTCGCCCTGCTGCTCATCGACCGGGACCGCGGCCGGGACCGGCTGGCCGCCGCCGCCGCGGCCCGTGGTGATCAGCCCCGTGGTGATCAGCCCCGTGGTGATCAGCCCCGTGGTGATCAGCACAGTACTGATCCGCGCGGCCCTTTGATCGGGCATCCGCTGGCTGCGGGTCGCGGCCGGGCTGTGCCTGGGCGCCGCCGTGGCGTCGAAGTGGAACGGGGTCTGGTTCATCCTGGCCTTCGGCGGGCTGGTGCTGGCCTGGGACCTCGGCGCGCGCCGCGCGGCCGGGTTCCCGCTGCGGCTGGCGGGCGTGCTGCGCAGCGACGCCAGGTGGCTGCCGGTGTCGTTCGGGCTGGTCCCGGCCGTCGTGTACGTGGCCTCGTGGACCGGATGGTTCCTCACCCCGTACGGCTATGACCGCAACGGCGCCGCCTTCAACGGCGGTCACCCGACGGGCACGCTGCTGGCCTGGCTCCAGTACAACAAGTGGATGCTCCAGTTCGGGCTGGGCCTGTCCTCCGGGCAGACCTACAAGTCCAACCCGCTGGGCTGGCTGGTGCTGGCCCGGCCGATCTCGTTCTACTCCCAGTGCCTGCCGGTCAAGGCGTGCGGCGCCGGCACCGAGCAGGAGGTGCTGGCCATCGGCACCCCGGCCATCTGGTGGGCAGGGATCGGGGCGGTGCTGTTCTGCCTGGTCTGGTGGCTGATGCGGCGGGACTGGCGGGCCGGCGCGGCGCTGCTCGGGGTGGCCGCCGGGTACCTGCCGTGGATCTGGTTCTACCTGCACGACCAGCGCACCGAGTTCTACTACTACGCGGTGGCCTTCGAGCCGTTCCTGATCATCGCCATCACGCTGTGCCTGGGGCTGATCATCGGCCCGGCCCGCGCCGCGGCCGGCCGCCGGGCGCTGGGCGCGGTGCTGGCGGGCGGCTACCTGATCGTGGTCCTGGCCAATTTCGCCTACTTGTACCCGATCCTGGCCGCCCGGGTCATCCCCTACAGCTCGTGGCTGTCCCGCATGTGGTTCCGGAGCTGGATCTGAGCTGGCATTCAGCTAACTCTGCGACAGTGGTACGTCCAAGTGGGTAGGAGGTCCGCGACGGGGCGGCCCCGCAGCCGGGAAGGGGGATGAGTGCGATGGGTCAGGTACCGGACCTGCACGCGCGATTCGAGCAGGATGTCCTCCCCCACCTGAGCCGGCTCTACCCGGCCGCCCTGCGGATGACCCGCAACGCCAGCGACGCCGAGGACCTGGTGCAGGAGACGTCGGCCAAGGCGTACGCCGCGTTCCACCAGTTCAAGCCCGATACCAACCTGCGGGCCTGGCTGAACCGGATCCTGGCCAACACGTTCATCAGCGGCTACCGCAAGCGCCGCCGCGAGCCGCTGCAGGAACTGGCCGGCGACGTCGAGCGGGACCTGGGCGCGCTGTACCTGGGGACCCGGTCGGCCGAGGCCGAGGCCATGGACCGGCTGGGCGACGCGGAGATCGCCCGGGCGCTGCTGGACCTGCCCGAGTCGTTCCGGGTGACGGTGTACCTGGCCGACGTGGAGGGCTACGCCTACAAGGAGATCGCCGAGATGATGGGCACTCCGGTCGGCACGGTGATGTCGCGGCTGCACCGCGCCCGGGGCCGGCTGCGCGAGCAGCTAGCCAGCCGCGCGCCCCGCGACCGCGCCGACCGCGCCCCGGCCCCGCGGATATCACCCCGGGTGACGCCGGAGACCGCCTAGCCGCAGGGCCGGCGGACCCCGGCTACGGGCCGAAGATCGCGTCGCAGGCGCGGGCTGCGGCCTTGCCGTCGTCCAGCGGGCAGAACCGGGTGGCGAACGCCTGATAGGCGTCGG
Source organism: uncultured Actinomycetota bacterium (assembly GCA_963731085.1). GTDB lineage: Bacteria > Actinomycetota > Actinomycetes > Streptosporangiales > Streptosporangiaceae > DASUBV01. The sequence continues at coordinate 199,495 of CAVSUF010000004.1, read as the reverse complement.
CGTACCGGGCGGTCACCGGCTCCAGGCTGGCCAGCGCCTCGACGACCTCGGCCGAGGTGGCCAGCAGCGGGCCGGGCGCCTCGGCCTCGAAGTTGAAGTAGAAGCCGCGCAGGCTGTCCCGGTACTGGGCCAGGTCATAGGTGTAGAAGAGCATCGGCTTCCCGGTCGGGGCGAAGTCGAACATGACCGAGGAGTAGTCGGTGATCAGCACGTCGCTGACCGCGCACAACTCGGCCATGCTGGGGTAGCTGGTCACGTTCAGCACGAAGCCCGGCCGCCCGCCGGCCTGCACGTCGTCGGCCATGTGATGGTGGCCGCGCAGCAGGATGACCGTGTCCGCGCCGAGCCGCTGCCAGGCCTGCTCCAGGTCCAGCCGGAAGTCGAAGCGGTACCGGCCCGAGGCGTAATACTGGTCATCGCGCCAGGTCGGGGCGTACATGACGACGCGCTTGCCGGCCGGGATGCCCAGCCGCGCCCGGACCTGCCCGGCCAGCCCGGCCGGGTCGCCGCTGACCAGGATGTCGTTGCGGGGGTAGCCGGACTCGCAGATGTCGCCCGCGTAGCGGAACGCGCGCCGCATGATCGGCGTGCTGAACGGGTTGGGCGACAGCAGCAGATCCCAGCGGGCCACCTCCCGGGTCAGGTGATCCAGGTACCCGGTGCCGCTGACGAACTGCGGGGTGGCCACGTCGAAGCCCAGCCGCTTCAGCGGGGTGCCGTGCCAGGTCTGCACGTAGACCTGCCCGTCGCGCTTGGCGTACCACGGCTGGGTGTCGTCGTTGGTGATCAGGTACCGGCACCGGGCCATCGCCTCGTAGTAGTCCTCGGTGCCGGCCAGCACCCCCGTCGCGCCGGGCGGCACCGGGACGGACCAGTCGCTGACCGCCCAGATGTGCTCCCGGTCGTCGCCCCGGCGACGCAGCTCGTCGGCGATGGCGCCGGGATTATCCCCGCACTGCTTGCCCTTCCAGCTGACGAACAGCACCGCGTCGCGCAGCGGCCGGCGCTGCTGCACCGGGTAGTACAGGCTGCGTAGTACCCGCCGCTGCACCCGGCCACCTTCTGTGATCTTGAACGCGGGTCCCACGGTGAGCACCGGCGTGTCATAGCCGGTCGTGGTGAACCGGTAGGACTTCGGGCCGAAGGTCAGCCGCCGGTCAGTCACCTCGGCCAGCCGGGCGTGATCGTAAGCGGGCGTGATCAGCGCGCTGTCCCGCGCATCGCCGGCCGGCCGGACCAGGATCTCCCAGGTGCCATCGCGCAGTGGCAGCCGCTGGCCGAACGCCGGCATGCCCGCCGCGTCGATGACCACGGAGAACCGGTCCCCGGACCGTTCCACGGGCAGCACGTGCTGGTCGGTCGAGGTTCGCCGGCGCAGTACCGCCTCCAGCGGGCCGGTCCCGGCGTAGCTGCCGGACAGGGTCAGGCGCCCGGCGCCGGTCCACTCGTGCTGGTCGACCACGGGCACCTCGTCCCGGCGCACGATGGCGGCGTTGCCGTACCTGGTCCGTTCCACGACGATCTCCCGGCCGTCGGCCCGGTACTTGTACTCGGGGAAGTCCTCGGCGAAGGCGACCCTGATCCGCTGGCCGCCCGGCCCGGTCACGTACAGGTCCCACTCCACGAACTCGCGCTGCCCGGCCCGGCCCTCGTCGGAGCCCTCGGCGACGCCGGCGGGCGTCACGCTGCGCAGCAGGGCGTCGTTGGCGACCGCTCCGCGCAGCCGTACGACATCGCCCGGCAGCCGCTGCGGCCGGGCGTCCAGGGTCAGCACCGAGGCGCCCTGCGACCAGGCCAGGACCAGCCCGGCGGCCGCCGCATCCGCAGCGCCCAGCACCACCTCCGGCGCCTCGACGTCCACCTCCAGCACCAGCTCGCCGCGAACCTGCTGGCAGCTGTGCAGCACGGCGGGTGTCGGGGTGACCTGCACATGCAGCTGGCGGCCGATCCACCGGGCGCCGAACCGGACGCCCGGCGCGACCTGGCGCTGCTCGGGCCGCTCGGCCGGGCCCGCGACCGGGGTGTGCAGCCGCGACGGCCGCCATACCCCCCGGCCCCGGACCAGCACGTAGGCATCCCAGTCGCCGGGCAGCCAGCGGCCCGCGGGCCGGAACCAGCGGGGGCTGATCTCGCACCGGAAGCCCGCCCAGGCATAGGAGTAGCGGTCCTGCCGGGACCAGCCCGTGGCGAACGGGTGCTCCGTCGAGCGGGCGCGCACCACGATGGGCAGGCGGCGGCGGCTGCGCGGGACCAGGACCACGATCTTGGAGGCGTCCCGGCGCCGGGTGATGTCCACCGACGGGACGAACGCGCAGCCCTCGATGACCATCCGGGCGCCGTCCCAGCCGATCTGCTCGACCCGGACGAACGGGTCCAGCTCGCGCCAGTGCGGCCGGTACAGGCGGGCGGGCGGCCGCCGCCGGGCGTTGCGCAGCGGCAGGTCGGCCCGGATCCGGCCGCGTTCCCGGACCACCGGGATGGTCTTGATCGGCTGGTCGGCGGACCACATGACCAGCTCCATCAGGTCGCCGGGGCGGCCGGAGGCGATCAGGTAGTAGGCCAGCCGGTGCGGCGACGGCAGCCGCCGGAACACCCGCTGGTCGACCTGTTCCAGGTAGCGGCGGGTCAGCACCATGAACTCGGCCCGGAACTCCGGCGAGGTCCGGGGCAGCTCCCCGACGTACAGCCAGATGTCGTTGACCAGCGCCTTGTGCTGGTGCTGGCGGACCAGGCGGGACGGCCGGTGCTGGCGCAGGAACGCGTCGATGACCAGCAGCGCGGTGATCCGGTCCCGGTAGTTGCTGATCTCGGTGCGGGACTGGGTGATAGACAGCGCGCCGGTGCCGCGCTCGCGCCAGTAGTAGATCGCGTCGGGGATCACGTCCACGGCCCGGGCCAGCACGTGCGCCCGGGTCATGGCCTGCAGGTCCTCCCAGACCATGCCCTCGGGGAAGGTCAGCCCGGCCTGGTCCCAGAACGACCGCCGGAACAGCTTGTTCCAGACCGAGACGTCGTAGAACAGGGCCGGGGTCGCGCTGATGTGGGTCCCGGTCCGGCGGCCCTTGATGGCCCGGGCGTGCAGCGAGGACTGGGTGATGCCCAGCGGCCCGATCCGCTGCACGTTGCCCGACACGAAGTCCGATCCGGAGGCCTCCAGCGTGTCCAGCATCCGCTCGAAGGCATGCGGCGGGAGCGCGTCGTCGGCGTCGACGAAGGCCAGGTAGCGGCCGGACGCCCGCTCGATGCCGCGGTTGCGGGCCGAGCCGGGGCCGCCATTGGGCACCTGGAGCAGGCGGAACCGGGGATCGGCGGCGGCGCGGGCGGCCGCCACCGCGGCGCTGCCGTCCGATGAGCCGTCGTCCACCATGATGACCTCAAGGTCGGTGAACGTCTGCGCGGCGATCGAGGCCAGGCAGTCACCCAGCAGATCCTCGTTGTTGAAAAACGGAACAACAACGCTGATCTGCGGAACTGTCATTACTTATCCCCCCGGCGCCTTGACTAATAGTCGCGCCGGGGATTTTACTCTCCGCGCCAGGCTGGCGGCCGTTTCTCCGCGAATGCGAGCGCGCCTTCCCGGGCATCGGCCGAGACGAATACCGGACCTATTATCTCGCCTTGCTTCCGGAATGCCTCGTCGCTGTCCCAGTCGGCCGCCCGGGTCACCACCTGCTTGCTGGCCGCCAGCGACAGCGGCGCGCCCAGGGCCACCCGCCGGGCCAGCGCGATCGCGGCGCTCAGCGCCTCGCCCGCCGGGACCAGCTGGCTGACCAGCCCGGCCGCGTGCAGTCGCTCGGCCGGGTAGTGCTCGCCGGTCAGCACGATCTCCATGGCCAGGTGGTACGGGATGCGCCGGGGCAGCCGGACCAGCCCGCCCGCGCCCGCCGCCAGCCCCCGCCGGACCTCCGGCAGGCCGAACTTGGCCGCCTCGCTGGCCACGATCATGTCGCAGGCCAGGGCCAGCTCGAAGCCGCCGGCCAGGGCATAGCCCTCGACCGCGGCGATCAGCGGCTTGGCCGGCGGCCGCTCGGCGATGCCGCCGAATCCGCGACCCTCGACTGACGGCAGGTCCCCGGTCAGGAACCCCTTCAGGTCCATCCCGGCGCTGAACGTGCCGCCCGCCCCGGTCAGGATGATGACCCGCACGTCACGGCGGCTGTCGAACTCGTCAACGGCCGCCGCGATGCCGCGGGCCACCGCGCCGTTGATGGCGTTGCGCGCCTCGGGGCGGCTGATCGTGATGACGGCGATCCCGTCGTCGACCGTGGTGCGGACCGGCTGCGCCGCCGGCGCTTCGTCACGCTGGCTCACTTCGGCTGGAACCTGATTCCTCCGTCGAAACGGATCGTTTCCGCATTCATGTAGTCATTCTCGATAAGCGCCATGACGAGCTGGGCGAATTCGTCCGACGTGCCCATGCGCTTCGGGAAGACAACCGGGGCGGCCAGCCGCGCCTTCCATTCCTCGCTGCCCTCGCCGGACCCGTAGATCGGCGTGTCAATGATTCCGGGGCAGATCGTGTTGACCCGGACGCCGATGGCGGCCAGGTCGCGGGCCGCCGGGACGGTCATGCCGATGATCCCGCCCTTGGAGGCGGAGTAGGCGACCTGGCCGGTCTGGCCCTCCAGGCCGGCCACCGAGGCGGTGTTGACGATGACGCCCCGCTGGCCGTCGGCGTCGGCCGGCTCGGTCGTCGCGATCTGCGCGGCCGCGATGCGCATCAGGTTGAACGTGCCGATCAGGTTGACGTCGATCACCTTGCGGTAGGCGCCCAGGTCGTGCGGCGACCCGTCCCGGCCGACGGTGCGCGCGGCCCAGCCGATGCCCGCGCAGCTCACCGCCACGCGCAGCGGCCGGGGCACGGCACTGACGGCCCGGACGGCGGCCCGGACCGAGTCCTCGTCGCTGACGTCCACCTGGGTGAACACGCCGCCGATCTCGTCCGCCACGGCCATGCCGCGCTCGCTGTTCAGGTCGGCTACCAGGACCATGGCGCCGGCCTTGGCCAGCGCCCGGGCGGTCGCCTCGCCCAGGCCGCTGGCCCCGCCGGACACGATCGCGGAAGTTCCGTTCAGCTTCATGGCGGGAGCTTACAGCGGCGTCAATCGGCCGCCACTAGCAGGTCCCGGCCCATAGGCCAGGTGGCTCAGGCGGGAGCTGGTCCCACGGGAAGCGGCCGCCGAAGGCCGGCTCGAGGTCGTCGATCCACACCGCGGCGGGGTCGTGGCGGGCGAAGAACGGGCGGCCCACCAGGTTCGGGTCCCGGGCCTGGATCATGCGCAGGGCCAGCACCTTCTCGCCCGCGATATCGGCCACGCCGTCGATGCCGACCTTGCCGGGGGTGGCCGACATGGACGGCCCGCGGACGGTCCGGCACAGCCCGGACACGGTGCTGTAGGCGTCCCGGAAGATCTCGGCCGCGCGGACCAGCGGCACCGCGAAGTAGCCCTGCGGCCCGGTGTCCCGCTCGACGAACATGTAGTACGGCACCATGCCCATCCGTACCTGCGCCCGCCACATCGCCGACCAGGTCCCGGCGTCGTCGTTGATGCTGCGGATCAGCGGGGCCTGGGTCCGGATTACCCCGCCGGCCGCCCTGATCCGGGCCACCGCCGCCGCCACCAGCGGCGGCTCCATCTCGCGCGGATGGGAGAAGTGGGCCATCACGGCCAGCGTCTTGCCGGCCGCCACGACCTCCTCGAACAGCGCGATGGTGTCATCGGCGTCCGGGTCGGTGACGAACCGCTGCGGCCAGTAAGACAGTGACTTGGTGCCGATCCGGACCGACTCGATGTGCTCCAGGCCCTCGCCCAGCAGCGGCTCGATGTACCGGCGCAGCACCGCCGCGCCCATGATCATCGGGTCCCCGCCGGTGATCAGGACGCTGGTGACCTCGGGGTGCGCCCGCAGGTAGCCGGCCACCCGGCCCATGTCGCCGGTGGCCATCTTCAGGTCGGGCTCGTCCACGAACTGGGCCCAGCGGAAGCAGTAGGTGCAGTACGCGTGGCAGGTCTGGCCCTGCTTGGGGAAGACCAGCACGGTCTCCGGGTACTTGTGCTGCACCCCCGGCAGCGGCTCCTGGCCGACCTCGGGGATGTTCAGCATGAGCTGGCCGGCCGGGTGCGGGTTGAGCCGCATCCGGACCGCGTGCGCGGCGGCCTGGATCTCGGCCTGCGGGGCCTGCCGGGCCAGCAGGCTGGCAATGGGCGCTATCTCCTGCTCGGGGAGCATGTCGGCCTGCGGGAAAACCAGCCGGTAGATCGGATCATCGGGCGCCGCCGACCAGTCGATAAGCGACTCGATGACATAGTCATTGGTGCGAAAGGGCAGGACCGTGGCCACGGCGCGGACCGCGAGCCGCTCGGCCGGGTCCAGCCCGGCGCGGGCCGCCAGACCGTCCAGGTGCTTGGCCGTGTAGGCGCGGAACCGGCGGCCCGGCGCGGGGGACGTTACCTGCTGATCAGTCATGCAGCTCCTTCCGGTCGTCCACGGGACCCCGCGTCGTCACCGGGGCCCGGACCTCCGTGATGCCGCCTGGGCGTGATCCCCGCGCACGCCCGGACTGAGGGCTCAGTCCGACTATGCAAGGTGATCACGTTTTGAAAACACTCAAGGTACGCCCGGGATTTGCCTGACGCTCCCGTGCGTGCGCGACCGGTGTTTCCGAGATCAGTCCCCCGCCGGGTTATACCCAGGACCGGTCGCAACATTACGGGAGCACCCGGCGCCGGGCGGTCCTTTCGACGTCATCTGCCCGCCTTGTTCCCGCCCGGACGACACTCATGCACGGCCCATGACCGGCTGCCAGCTGACCCGCGATGCGGGACGCAATGAGAAGCTTGAGGCCATGTCAGACCCCAGCGAGCCGGACGGCGGCCAGCCCGGCCCCGCGCCGGACGCCGGTGCCGGGCCTGCCCTGATCGTGCCCGCGCCCGCCCACCCGGCCGCCGCGCCGGTGGTGGCGGTCGACGCCATGGGCGGGGACCGCGCCCCGGCCGAGATCGTGGCCGGGGCGGTGGCCGCGGCCCGGCAGCACGGCCTGCGGGTGGCGCTGACCGGGCGGCCCGGCGTGCTGCGGCCCATCCTGGCCCGGCACGGCGTGGCCGGCGCCGGGCACGCGGCGGGCGGGCACCCGCCGCTGCGCGGGGCCGAGCCGGGCGAGGTCTGGCTGGTCCCGGCCGACGACTACGTGGACATGGCCGAAGGCGCCCTGGCCGGCTGGCGGCGGCCGCGGTCCAGCATCGCCATCGCCTGCCAGCTGGTCCGGCGCGGCCAGGCCGCCGCCGTCATGTCGGCCGGCTCCACCGGAGCGATCGTGGCTGCCGCCCGGCTGCGGCTGCGGCCCCTGCCCGGCGTGGCCCGGCCCGCGCTGGCCGTGGTCCTGCCCACCCGGCCCGGCCCGACCCTGCTGATCGACGCGGGCGCCATCGCCGACCCCAAGCCGGAGATGCTGGTCCAGTTCGCCCAGCTGGGCGTGGCCTACGCGCAGGTGGCCTACGGCATCGCCGAGCCGCGGGTGGGGCTGCTGAGCATCGGCGCCGAGCCCGGCAAGGGCAACAAGCTGGCCCGCCGGGCCCATGAGCTGCTGGCGGAAGACCCGCCCCACAGCGGCCAGCCGATCAGCTTCGTGGGCAACATCGAGGGCGGTGACCTGCTGGCCGGCCAGGTCGACGTGGTGGTCACGGACGGCTTTACCGGGAACGTGGCGCTGAAGACCGTCGAGGGCACGGCCCGGTTCGCCGGCCTGCAGCTGCGCGAGGCCCTGTCCGGCTCCCGGGCCGCCCGCCTCGGCGCGGCGCTGCAGCGCCGCCCCCTGCGCGAGCTGAGCGACCGGCTGGACGCCGAGACCTACGGCGGCGCCGCCCTGCTCGGCCTGGAGGGCACGGTGGTCATCGCGCACGGCGCGGTCGCCGCCCGCGGGGCCGCGGCGGCCGCCCGGCTGGCGGCCGACCTGGCCAGCGCCGGCATCACCGACAAGATCCGCGAGCGGCTCGGCTCGCAGGCCCGGGGCGGCCATTTCCTGCGCCGCGGCTGACCCGCCCCGCCGGTCCGGCACCGGCCGTTCGCCACGGCGCCGGGCGGGCTGATATCCAGGCGAGGCCGGGGCCGGGCGACCGCTAGGCTGGAGCGGTGACGGATCCGGAAGATGCCCTGGCGGGACTGGTGCGCGGCGCGCTAGCCGCCGAACTGGGGGCGGCGTACGCCGACGCCGACCCGCTGATCCGGCCGTCCCAGTTCGCCGACTACCAGTCCAACGCGGCCCTGCCGCTGGCCAAGACCCTGGGCCTGGCCGCCCCGCGAGATCGCCGCGGCCGTGGCCGCCCGGCTGGGCGGCGACGCCGACGGCCCGGTGGCCGCGGCGGAGATGAGCGGGCCGGGGTTCGTCAACATTACGCTCCGCGACGGCTGGATCGCCGGCGCCTCCGCCGGCCAGCTGGCCGACCCCCGGCTGGGGGTGCCGCTGGCCGGCCTGCCGCAGCGGGTCGTGGTCGATTACTCCGGCCCCAACGTGGCCAAGGAACTGCACGCCGGCCACCTGCGGGTGACCGTGGTCGGTGACGCGATCGTCCGGGTGCTGGAGTTCCTCGGCCACACCGTGATCCGGGCCGCCCACCTGGGCGACTGGGGCACCCAGTTCGGCATGATGATCGAGCACGCCCTGGACATCGGCGATGCGGCGACGGCCGAGCAGTTGGCCTCCGGCCAGTTCACCGCGTTCTACCAGGATGCCCGGTCGAAGTTCGACGCCGATCCCGGCTTCGCCGGCCGGTCCCGGCGCCGGGTGGTCGAGCTGCAGGCCGGCGACCCGCCGTCGCTCCGGCTGTGGCAGACGCTGGTCGACGACTCCCTGGCCTACCTGCACGAGGTGTACGCGCGGCTGGACATCACGCTGACCGATGCCGACATGGACCCGGAGAGCTTCTACAACCCGATGCTGGCCGACGTCTGCGCCGAGCTGGAAGGCAAGGGCATCGCGGTGATCAGCGACGGGCCCTGTGCGCGTTCCCGCCCGGCTTCACCGGCCGGGACGGCCGGCCGGTGCCGGTGATGCTGCGCAAGAGCGACGGCGGCTACGGCTACGCCAGCACCGACGTGGCGGCCATCCGGTACCGGCTGCTCGACCTGCACGCCGACCGCATCATCTACGTGGTCGGCTCGGAGCAGCACCAGCATCTCGAGATGGTGTTCGCGGTGGCCCGGCAGGCCGGCTGGCTGACCGATCAGGCCAGTGCCGAGCACGCCGTCGTCGGGCTGATGAGCGGCCCCGGCGGCCAGCGGCTGCGGACCCGGTCGGGCGATCAGGTCACGCTGACCTCGCTGATCGACGAGGCGGTCGAGCGGGCCGAGGTGGTCATCAAGGACCGGTACGACGACCCCGAGCAGCGGCAGCAGATCGCCGAGCCGGTCGGCGTCGGCGCGCTCAAGTACGGCGACCTGTCGGTGGCCCGCGACTCCAGCTACGTGCTGGACTTCGACCGGCTGCTGGCCCTGACCGGGAACACCGGGCCGTACCTGCAGTACGCCGCGGCCCGGATCCGGTCGATGTTCCACAAGGGCGGCCGGTCCCCGGCCGCGATGACCGGGCCGATCCCGGTGGCCGAGCCGGCCGAGCGGGCGCTGGCCCTGCGGCTGCTCGGGTTCGGCCGGGCGGTCGCCGATGTCGAGGCCGGGGCGGAGCCGCACAAGCTGGCGGGCTACCTGTTCGAGGTGGCCAGCGCGTTCACCGCGTTCTACGAGCAGTGCCCGGTGCTGACCGCCGAGCCGGCCCTGCGGGACAGCCGGCTGTCCCTGGCCGCGCTGACCCTCCGGGTGCTGGACACCGGCCTGGGCCTGCTCGGCATCCCGGTGCCGGAGCGGATGTAGGTTCGGCGGGCCGGTGTGCCCGGCCGAATCGGAGCCTCCTCTCATGCTGTTCACAGGTTGGCCTGCCCGATCTCCCACACCGGCGGGCCATGCTCGGTGTCATGGACAACAACCCTGATGTTGAAGGCAACTGGCCAACCCAGCAGCTGGGGACCGGCGGCGGCTACGGCGGGCCGGGTAAGCCGCGCCAGCGGCACGTGCTGCGCTGGGCCGGGGGCATCGCCGCGGGCGCCATCCTGATCGGCGGCGGCGCCGCGCTGGCCTCGTCCTCGTCCGGCTCCCCGGCCGGTTCCTCCGCTACCGTCACCGACCTGGCCGGCAGCCAGGCCACCGCGCTGAACACGGTGCTCGGCTCGGCGTCGGCCCCCAGCGCGGCCGACCTGCTGGCCGCCTCGCCCGTTCCGGGCACGCCGCCGGCTCCCGGGCTGGCCGGGCACCCGTGCGCGCGGGCCGCCCGGATCCTGCGGGCCGCCCGGCACCCGGGCCTGGCCCGGATGGCACGGGTGCGCTGCGCCGGGCGGCTGGGCCGGCTCCGGCTGCTGATCCGCGGCCTGCACGGGCAGGTCACGCTCCAGACCAAGAAGGGCCCCGAGACGCTGGGCTTCGAGCGCGGCAAGGTCACCGCGGTGACCTCCTCCTCGGTCACCGTGCAGGCGGCCGACGGCACGACGCAGACCTGGCACATGGTCAGCGACAGCGTCGTCCGCGAGGGCGGCAAGAAGGTCAGCTGGTCCAGCCTGGCCGACGGCCAGCAGGTGTTCGCGGGCGGCCCGGTGGTGAGCGGCGCCGACAACGCCCGGCTCGTCGTCATCCGCCCGCCGGCCGCGGCGGGCACCGCGCCCTCGTCGGCGCCCGCCGCCTGACCGGCGGGCCGGCCTTCCCGCGGGCGCCGGGCGGTAGCCTTCTCAGGCTGGCCCGGCCGCCCGCGGGACCGGCGCCCGAGCAGATCCGCTGATGACAGGCCCCCATGACAGACACCGACCGAATCCCCCAGGTGCTCGTGGTCGACGATGAGCCGAACATCCGCGAGCTGGTCCAGGTAGCCCTGAAGTTCCACGGCTGCTCGGTGACCACGGCGGCGAGCGGCCGGGACGCGCTGCGCCAGGCCGAGGCCAGCCGCCCCGACCTCATCGTGCTCGACGTGATGCTGCCGGACATGGACGGCTTCGAGGTCTGCCCGGCGGCTCCGGGCGGCCGGCGACGAGGTGCCGGTCATCTTCCTGACCGCCCGTGACACCTCCTCGGACACGGTGACCGGGCTGGCCATCGGCGGTGACGACTACGTCACCAAGCCGTTCTCGGTCGAGGCGCTCGTGGCCCGGGTCCGGGCCGTGCTGCGCCGGGCGTCCCGGTCCGCCCCGGACGGCCGCAGCGGCCCGGGCGACCCGCTCCGGGCCGGGGACGTGGAACTGGACGAGGACCGCTGGACCGTGCACCGGGCCGGCGTGCCCGTCGACCTGTCGCCGACCGAGTTCCGGCTGCTGGCCTACCTGATGCGCCACGAGGGGCGGGTGCTGACCCGGGCTCAGCTGCTGGAGAACGTCTGGGGCTGGGACTACTCCGGCGAGTCCCAGGTGGTCGAGACCTACGTGAGTTACCTGCGGCGCAAGCTCGACCCGCTCGGGCCGCCGCTCATCTACACCCAGCGCGGCGTGGGCTACAGCTTCCGGCCCCCTCCGACGGCCCCGCCGACGGCCCCGCCGCAGGCGGCCGAGCCCGGCGGCCAGGCGGGGTGAGCGGCTCGCGGCGGCTGTCGCTGCGCGCCCGCATGCTCGTCCTGCTGATCTGCGTGACCACGATGTTCCTGCTGATCATGGGTACCGTCAGCACGGTCATCCTGGCCGGCAACGTCAGCCGGCAGTTCCGCGGCGACCTGCTCGCGGAGGCCGCGCTGACCCCCGATGACGTGGCCGCGCATCCCGGCCGGTACGCGGCCGTGCTGGTGAGCCCCGGCCCGCCCGCCCGGGTGCGCCAGCTCACCCCCGGCAACAGCGGGACCCCGGCCCTGGCCCAGGCGGTGACGCGACAGCTCACGTTGCGCGGCCGGAAGCTGGCCCGGCTGGAGTTCGCCGGCCGCACCCCGGTCACGCTGTCGGCGGGCGGCACCCGGCTGCTGGCCGTGGGCCGGGACGTCCCCTCAGCCGCGGCGGGCGGCCCCGGCTTCCTGATCGTGGCCCAGCCGACGAGCGCGGCCACCGGGCAGGTGCGCGAGTTCATCCTGGCCGAGCTGATCACCGGCGGCGCGCTGCTGGCGCTGCTGGCCATCGGCGGCGAGTGGCTGATCGGCCGCGGCCTGGACCCGCTGGGCCAGATGGCCAGCGCGGCTCAGGACATCACCCGGCGCGGGGACCTCACCGCGCGGATGCCCGAGGCGGACGACCAGACCGAGGTGGGACTGCTCGGCTCGGCCATCAACACCATGCTCGACCGGATCCAGCAGGCATTCGGGGCGCGGCTGCGTTCCGAGCAGAAAGTCCGGGAGTTCGCCGCCGACGCGTCGCATGAACTGCGCACCCCGCTGACCACCATCCGCGGCTACGCCGAGCTGTACCGGCAGGGCGCGCTCGGCCCGGACCAGCTGCCCAACGCCATGCGCCGGATCGAGCAGGAGGCCGAGCGGATGAGCACGCTGGTCGCCGAGCTGCTGGAACTGGCCCGGCTGGACCGGACGACATCGCTGGACCTGACCGAGACCGACCTGGCCGGGATCGTCCGCGACGCCGTGGCCGACGCCGCGGCGGTGGAGCCGCAGCGCCCCGTCCGGGCCGAGGCACCGCCCCGGCTGGTCGCGGTGGTGGACGAGCCGCGCATCCGCCAGGTACTGGCCAACCTGCTGGCCAACGTGCGGGCGCACACGCCGGTGACCGCCCCGGTGGTGGTGCGGCTGGGCGCGATCACCGGCGGCATCCTGATCGAGGTGGCCGACGGCGGGCCCGGCATGCCCGAGCAGGACGCGGCCCGGGCCTTTGACCGGTTCCACCGGGCCGCCGAGCGAGGGGCCGCCGACGGCGAGGCCGGCGGGGGGCCGGCGGGGGGCCGGGCAATGGCGGGGGCAGCGGGCTGGGGCTGTCCATCGTGGCTGCCATCGCCCACGCTCACGGCGGCCGGGCCACCCTGGAGTCCTGGCCCGGCCAGGGCACCAAGGTCCGGGTCTGGCTCCCGGCCGTCTAGGCGCAGGCCCGGTCAGCCCGCCGGGTCGGGGGCGGGCGCAGGCTCAGGCTTCTCGATCGAGCGGATCAGCAGCTGGGCCACGTCCACGACCTCCAGGGTCTCCTTGGCCTCGCCCGAGCTCTTCTTGGCGTTCACCGCGTCACCGAGCATGACCATGCAGTACGGGCAGCCGGTGGAGATGGTGTCGGGGTCGGTGCCGAGCGCCTCGTCGATGCGCTCGGTGTTGATCCGCTTGCCGATCCGCTCCTCCATCCACATCCGGGCGCCGCCCGCGCCGCAGCAGAACCCGCGCTCCTTGCACCGGTGCATCTCCTGGGCGCGGACGCCGGGCACCTGCTCCATGATCTCGCGCGGCGCGGTGAACACCCGGTTGTGCCGCCCCAGGAAGCACGGGTCGTGGTAGGTGATCTTCTCCTCGATCGGGTTGACCGGGGTCAGCCTGCCGTCGGCGACCAGCCGGGCCAGCAGCTGAGTGTGGTGCATGACCTCGTAGTTCCCGCCCAGCTGGGGGTACTCGCGGGCGATGGTGTTGAAGCAGTGCGGGCAGCTGGCGACGATCTTGCGCGCGCCGGCCTCGTTCAGCGTCTCGATGTTCTGCTGGGCCAGCATGCTGTAGACGAACTCGTTGCCCATCCGGCGGGCCGGGTCGCCGGTGCAGGTCTCGGCCGGCCCCAGCACGGCGAAGCTCACCCCGGCCACGTGCAGCAGCTCAGCGATGGCCTTGGTCGTCTTCTTGGCCCGGTCCTCCAGCGCGCCGGCGCAGCCGACCCAGAACAGGTACTCGACCTCGTCGCCGATCTTCCCGTCCACCACCGGCACCTCGAAGTCGACCTCGCTGATCCACTCCAGGCGCTTGTCCTCGCTCATCCCCCACGGGTTGCCCTTGTTCTCCAGGTTGCGCAGCATCGAGCCGGCCTCGGGCGGGAACGCCGACTCGATCAGCACCTGGTGGCGGCGCATGCCGCTGATGTGGTCGATGTGCTCGATGTCGACCGGGCACTCCTCGACGCAGGCGCCGCAGTTGGTGCAGGACCACAGCACGTCCGGGTCGATGACGCCGTTCGCGTCCGACGTCCCCGACCAGCGGCCGCTCGGCCTCGGCCCGGACCGCCTCGGGCAGCTTCTCGCGGGCCTCGTCCGAGCCCGCCAGCAGGTACGGGGCCTTGGCGAAGGCGTGGTCGCGCAGGTCCAGCACGAGCATCTTGGGCGACAGCGGCTTGCCGGTGGCCCAGGCCGGGCACTGCGACTGGCACCGCCCGCACTCCGTGCAGGTGGCCAGGTCGAGCATGCCCTTCCAGCTCAGGTCCTCGATCTTGCCCAGGCCGAAGATGTCGGTGTCCGGGTCGGCCTCCTCGAAGTCCAGCACCTTGCCGTTGGACCGCATCGGCTGCAGCGCGCCCAGGCCGTCGGGCCGGCGGGAGAACAGCACGTTCAGCGGGGCGATGGCGATGTGCAGGTGCTTGGAGTAAGTGACGAAGACGCCGAAGCCCAGGATCACGCCTAGCTGGGCCAGGATGAACGTGGTCTCGATGGCCGTGTTGGCGCCGTGGCCGAGCGGGTGCAGCCAGTGCCCGACGATCTGGGAGGCGAACGCGCCGTGGGCGTACGGGAAGTCACCGGTGTTGATCTGCGCGCCCCGGTACAGCAGCAAGGTGGCGACGACCAGGAAGATCCCGAACAGGACGAGCCACGCGGCGCCGGTGTGCGAGCCGGAGAACCGCGACTTGCGGCCCTCCCGGTGCGGGTCGTACCGCAGCCGGATGATCGAGAACGTGATGATCCCGACCAGGACGCCGACCGCGACCAGGTCCTCCAGGAAGCCGACCCAGGCCCAGGTCCCGATGCCGGGGATGGCGAATGTCTTGCTGAACAGGTCGCCGTAGGCCTCGATGATCGTCAGGATCAGGATGATGAAGCCCCAGAAGGTCAGGAAGTGCGCGATGCCGGGCACCGTCCACTGGAGCAGCTTGCGCTGCCCGAACACCTCGGTGACCTGGGTCTCCGCCCCCTGGCCGGGGTGCTCGCGAAGCTGCTGCGATCCGCTCCGGGGCGGGCTGCCCGCTGCGTCGCCAGCCGGTACAGCCACCAGAGCCGACGGCCGGCGACGACGGCCGCGACCGCGGTCAGCGCCAGTCCGATGATGATGCGAAGGGTCACGCGGACCTCCCGGTGCGTCCTTTGGCCAGGCGGCGCCTGGCGGCGCGGTGCCCGTGCCTGGCCAGCGTAGTCCGGCCCGGTTCCCGGCCTCGTGACCCGCGCGGCGGCAGCCACGGTGCCGCATTGTCCCGGTATGTTATCGGGCGGTAATTTGCCCGGCGTCGGCAAGCACCCGGTAGCAGGCCCGGCGCCCGATACCCTTCTTCCCGGACCATGTTCCCCGGACGCGGGTCTGGCTGTCGACGGAGCGTGACGTGGCCCCAGCAGAGGTGCAGGGCAGGCCGGCTGCGGGCCGGGCGGCCGGCTGGCGGTCGCGGCCGGCTCGGTCACCGCGCTGGTCCTCGCCAGCCTGGCGGGCAGCGCGCTGGGCTTCCTCAACAAGGCGGCCTGCCGGGCCGGGGCCTGGAACATCGGCGTCGAGCAGTACCAGGCGCACTGCTACACCGACATCTACCCGCTGTACTTCGGCGAGCAGCTGTACCGGGGCCAGGTCCCCTACCTCAACCACCCGGTCGAGTACCCGGTGCTCATCGGCGCGGCCATGCAGGCGGCCGCCTGGGTGGTCCGCCCGATCACCGACGCGGCGCATCCGCGGCCGGGAGTTCTTCGACGTCACCGTCGCGGCGCTGATCCTGTGCGCGATCGTCGGCGTGCTGTGCACGGCCTACCTGGCCGGGCGGTCCCGGCGCTGGACGGCCCTGCTGGTCGCGCTGTCACCGGGCCTGATCCTGGCCTCGTTCATCAACTGGGACATGGTCGCCATGGCCCTGACCGCGCGTGGCCATGGCGGCCTGGGCGGCCCGCCGCGGCGTGCTGTCCGGCGTCCTGTTCGGCCTGGCCATCGCGACCAAGTTCTATCCGATTCGTGTGCCGGGCCATCTTGCTCGTGCTCTGCCTGCGGGCCGGGCGGCTGCGGGCGTTCTGGGTCACGGCGGCCTCGGCCGCGGTGGCCTGGCTGGTCGTCAACGTCCCGGTGGCGGTGCTCGCGCCGCACGGCTGGTCCAGGTTCTACCGAGCTCAACTCGACCAGGAGCGCCGACTGGGGCTCGATCTGGTACTTCTTCGAGGTGCGGGGCTGGCCCGGCGCTCGGCACGATGGGCGTGGGCGCGCTGAACCTGGTCAGCCTGCTGCTGTTCGTGCTGGCGTTCGCGCTGATCTCGGTGCTGATCCTGGCCGCGCCCCGGCGGCCCCGGCTGCCGCAGGTGTTCTTCCTGGTGCTGGCCTCGTTCCTGCTGGTCAACAAGGTCTGGTCGCCGCAGTACGTGATCTGGCTGGTGCCGCTGGTGGTGCTGGCCCGGCCCCGGCTGTGGTCCTACCTGCTGTGGCAGGTGGCCGAGGTGGGCTACTTCTTCGCCATCTGGGCCTACCTGATCACCCAGGTGGCGGCGGCCAGCCCGGCCGGCACGCCGGTCCCGCCCGGCGGGATCGGCGGCGGCCTGTACTTCGCGGCCGCTGCTGGCCCGGTTCGGCACGGTGGCGCTGCTGTGCCTGCTGGTCGACAAGGACATCCTGCGGCCGGATACCGACATCGTCCGGGCCGACGGCGAGGACGACCCGGCGGGCGGCGTCCTCACCGGCGCCCCGGACGCGGTCACGCTGCGCCGCATCACCCGCCAGCGCTGGGAATATCCGGCCCCTGCCCAAAGTTGAGCGAGGCAGACTCAAGTTTTGCTAGCCTCAGTGCAGCATGGCAGGCTTGAGCCCGCTAGGCTCAACCTTTGATAGGGCCACCCGGATAAGCAAACAGAGCAAGGACTGATCTCATGGCACGTGCGGTAGGCATCGACCTCGGGACGACCAACTCCGTCGTCGCCGTCCTCGAGGGCGGCGAGCCCTCGGTCATCGCCAACGCGGAGGGCTCGCGGACTACCCCGTCCGTGGTGGCCTTCGCCAAGAACGGCGAGGTCCTCGTCGGTGAGGTCGCCAAGCGGCAGGCCGTGACCAACGTGGACCGGACCATCCGGTCGGTCAAGCGCCAGATGGGCACCGACTGGACCGTCGCCATCGACGGCAAGAAGTTCACAGCGCAGCAGATCAGCGCGTTCATCCTGCAGAAGCTCAAGCGGGACGCCGAGGCCTACCTCGGCGAGACCATCACCGACGCGGTGATCACGGTGCCCGCGTACTTCAGCGACGCGCAGCGGCAGGCGACCAAGGAGGCCGGCACCATCGCCGGCCTGAACGTGCTCCGCATCATCAACGAGCCCACCTCGGCCGCGCTGGCCTACCACCTGGACAAGGACACCGAGGCCACCATCCTGGTCTTCGACCTGGGCGGCGGCACCTTCGACGTGTCCCTGCTGGAGGTCGGCGAGGGCGTGGTCGAGGTCAAGGCGACCAGCGGCGACAACCACCTCGGCGGCGACGACTGGGACCAGCGCATCGTCGACTGGCTGGTCAAGGACTTCAAGAACAGCTACGGCACCGACCTGTCCAAGGACAAGATGGCGCTGCAGCGGCTGCGGGAGACCGCGGAGAAGACCAAGATCGAGCTGTCCCAGACCAACGAGTCGCAGATCAACCTGCCCTACATCACCCACTCCGACCAGGGCCCGCTGCACCTGGACACCAAGCTGTCCCGGGCCGAGTTCCAGCAGATGACCTCGGACCTGCTGGACCGCTGCAAGGCGCCGTTCCAGCAGGTGATCCGCGACGCCGGCGTCAAGCTGAGCGACATCCACCACGTCGTGCTGGTCGGCGGCTCCACCCGGATGCCGGCCGTGGTCGACCTGGTCAAGGAGCTGACCGGCGGCAAGGAGCCCAACAAGGGCGTCAACCCGGACGAGGTCGTGGCCGTGGGCGCCTGCCTGCAGGCCGGCGTGCTCAAGGGCGAGGTCAAGGACGTCCTGCTGCTGGACGTGACCCCGCTGTCGCTGGGCATCGAGACCAAGGGCGGGATCTTCACCAAGCTGATCGAGCGCAACACCACCATCCCGACCAAGCGGTCGGAGATCTTCACCACGGCCGATGACAACCAGCCGTCGGTGCAGATCCAGGTCTTCCAGGGCGAGCGCGAGATCGCGGCCTACAACAAGAAGCTCGGCATGTTCGAGCTGGCCGGGCTGGCGCCCGCGCCGCGCGGCATCCCGCAGATCGAGGTCACCTTCGACATCGACGCCAACGGCATCGTGAACGTGTCGGCCAAGGACCTGGGCACCGGCAAGCAGCAGTCCGTGACCATCTCGGGCGGCTCGGCGCTGGCCAAGGACGACATCGAGCGGATGATGGCCGACGCCGAGAAGTACGCCGAGGAGGACCGCCAGCGCCGCGAGGAGGCCGAGGTCCGCAACCGCGCGCGAGTCGCTGGCCTACACGACCGAGAAGTTCCTGTCCGAGAACGCGGACAAGGTGCCCGACGACGTCAAGTCGGAGGTCGAGTCGTCCATCGGTCGACCTGAAGAAGGCGCTGGAGGGTACCGACACCGAGGCGATCCGGGTGGCCAGCGAGCACGCGGCTCAGGTCAGCCAGAAGATGGGCACCGCGATCTACGCAGCAGGCGCAGGCGGCTAACGCGCAGGCCGGCGACGGGGCGAGCTACCCGCCGGAGGGCGAGGAGGCTCCGCCGACGACGAGGTCGTCGAGGCCGAGATCGTGGACGACGAGCCCGCCGACCGGGAGGGCGGCGCCGCCTGATGAACCCATCCGACGAAGAGACCCAGGGCCCGGTGATCCGGGACCGCCGACGCATCGACCCGCTGACGGGCCAGGTCCGGGATGCTCCCGACCCGGCCAGGCGCGGGCCGGCACGTGGCCGCCGAGCCAGGGCGCGCGCCGCAGCCACGGCGCCGCTCCGGGCGGCGGGGCCGGCGGCGACGGGTACCCCGGCGGCCAGGCTCCGCCCGGCCGCAACGGCGCGGCCGGGCAGGCGGCGCGGGCCGGACGAGACCGCGGTCAGGCTGGCCGAGCGGACCGCTGACCTGCAGCGGCTGCAGGCCGAGTACGCCAACTACCGCAAGCGCGTGGAGCGCGACCGGATCGCGGTCCGGGAGCAGGCGCTGGCCAGCGTGCTCAGCGAGCTGCTCCCGGTGCTCGACGACATCGGTCGGGCCCGGGAGCACGGCGAGCTCACCGGCGGCTTCAAGTCGGTCGCCGAGTCGCTGGAGGTCAGCGCGGCCAAGCTCGGCCTGACCGCCTACGGCGAGGCCGGCGACCCGTTCGACCCGACGCTGCACGACGCGCTCATGCACTCCTACTCCGCCGACGTCACCGAGCCGACCTGCGTCCAGATCCTGCAGCCCGGCTACAAGGTGGGCGACCGGATCGTCCGGCCCGCCCGGGTCGCCGTGGCCGAGCCGGGAGATGACGGCCAGTCGCCGGGCACCGGCGATGACGCTGAGGAGGCGGCTGAGTAAGCCGCCAGCACAGTCAGAGAGAGGCCCGTTGAGCACCAAGGACTTCCTTGAGAAGGACTACTACAAGACCCTTGGCGTAGCTAAGGGCGCGTCCGCGGACGAGATCAAGAAGTCGTACCGCCAGCTCGCCCGCAAGTACCACCCGGACGCCAACAAGGGCGATGCCAAGTCCGAGGAGCGCTTCAAGGAGATCTCCGAGGCCTACAACGTCCTGTCCGACGAGAAGCGGCGCAAGGAGTACGACGAGGCGCGCTCGCTGTTCGGCGGCGGCGGAATGCGGATGCCCGGATCGGGCGGCCCGGCCGGCGGCGGAGCTACCTTCGACCTCGGCGACCTGTTCGGCAACTCCGGCGGTCCAGCGGCCGGCCTCGGCGACCTGCTGGGCGGGGTGTTCGGCGGCGGCGGCGGCCGCACCCAGCAGACCACCCGGCCGCGGCGCGGCACGGACGTCGAGACCGAGGCGTCGCTGTCGTTCGGCGACGCCATCGACGGCGCCACCGTGTCGCTGCGGCTGGCCGGCGAGGGACCGTGCAAGACCTGCAGGGGCACCGGCGCCAAGGCCGGCACCGTGCCCGCGGGTCTGCCCGACCTGCGAGGGCACCGGGCAGGGCAGCCGGAACCTGGGCAGCTTCGCGTTCTCCGAGCCGTGCAAGACCTGCCGCGGCCGGGGCCTGGTGGTGGACGACCCGTGCCCGGACTGCTCGGGCAGCGGCCGGGCCATGAGCACCCGGACCATCCAGGCGCGGATCCCGGCCGGCGTCGCCGACGGCCAGCGGATCAAGCTCAAGGGCAAGGGCGCGCCCGGCGAGCGCGGCGGGCCGGCCGGCGACCTGTACGTCAAGGTGCACGTCGCCCCGCACCCGGTGTTCGGCCGGTCCGGGCACAACCTGACCATCACGGTGCCGGTGACGTTCACCGAGGCCGCGCTGGGCGCGGAGATCAAGGTCCCCTCGCATCGCGGCATGCCGGTCACCCTGCGGATCCCGGCCGGAACGCCCACCGGGCGCACGTTCCGGGTCCGCGGCAAGGGCGTCCGGCGCTCGGACGCCACGATCGGCGACCTGCTGGTCACCGTGGACGTGCAGGTGCCGGGCGAGCTGAACGACAAGGCCAGGGAGGCCCTGGAGACCTTCCGCGACGCGACCGCCGGGCCGGACCCGCGCGACGAGCTCATCCGCAAGGCGAAGGCCTGAGCGCGGCCGGCGCTGGAGGAGAGGACATTGACAAGCCAGTACGAGCTGTCCGACGACACGCCGGTCTACGTGATCTCGGTGGCCGCCCAGCTGTCCGGGATGCACCCGCAGACGCTGCGGGCCTATGACCGGCTCGGCCTGGTCTCGCCGGGCCGGACGGCGGCGGCGGCCGCCGGTACTCGCTGCGGGACATCCTGATCCTGCGCGAGGTCCAGCGGCTGTCCCAGGAGGAAGGCGTCAACCTGTCCGGGATCAAGCGGATCCTGGAGCTGGAGAGCGCCGAGCAGCAGGCCCGGCTGCTGCTGGCGGAGCTGCACGCGGAGATCGCCCAGCTGCGCGCCGAGCTGGAGTCGACCCGGGCGGTGGCGGCGCGGCTGGCCGGGCTGCTCCGCGACCGCCGCGGCGGCGCCCTGGTCCCGGTCAAGGACCTGGCCCGGGACCTGACCACTCCGCAGACCTGACGTGACGATTACTGACCAGAGAGAAGTAGATATCCGTGGATGACAAGCTGACCCGCAAGAGCCAGGAGGCTCTGTCCGAGGCGGTGCAGCGGGCGACCACCGCCGGCAACCCGGACGTGGACGGGCTGCACCTGCTGGCCGCGCTGATCGAGCAGGAGGGCGGCACGGCCGCGCCGCTGCTGCGGGCCGTCGGCGCCGACCCGGCCGCGGTGCTGGCCAAGGCCGAGCAGCAGCTGGCCAAGCTGCCCAAGGCGGCCGGCGCGACGCGTCAGCGCGCCGCAGACCTCCCGGCCGCTGGTAGCCGCCATCGCCACGGCCGGCAAGCGGGCCAGGGAGATGAACGACGAGTACATCTCCACCGAGCACCTGCTGGTCGGCCTGGCCGCCGACGGCGGCCAGGCGGCCGCGCCTGCTGCGCGAGGCCGGGGCCGGCCCGGACCAGCTGACCGCCGCGTTCGAGCAGGTCCGCGGGCACGCCCGGGTCACCTCACCCGACCCGGAGGGCACCTACCAGGCGCTGGAGAAGTACGGCGTCGACCTGACCGCCAGCGCCCGGGAGGGCAAGCTCGACCCGGTCATCGGCCGGGACACCGAGATCCGCCGGGTCATCCAGGTGCTGTCCCGGCGGACCAAGAACAACCCGGTGCTGATCGGCGAGCCGGGCGTCGGCAAGACCGCCGTCGTCGAGGGCCTGGCCCAGCGGATCGTGGCCGGCGACGTGCCCGAGTCGCTGCGCGGCAAGCGCGTGGTCGCGCTGGACCTGGGCGCGATGGTGGCCGGGGCCAAGTACCGGGGCGAGTTCGAGGAGCGGCTGAAGGCCGTCCTGAACGAGATCAAGAAGCAGCGACGGCCAGGTCATCACGTTCATCGACGAGCTGCACACCGTGGTCGGCGCCGGCGCGGCCGAGGGCGCGATGGACGCCGGCAACATGCTCAAGCCGATGCTGGCCCGCGGCGAGCTGCGGATGGTCGGCGCGACCACGCTGGACGAGTACCGGCAGCGGATCGAGAAGGACGCCGGCGCTGGAGCGCCGGTTCCAGCAGGTCTTGGTCGACGAGCCGTCGGTCGAGGACACCATCGCGATCCTGCGCGGGCTGAAGGGCCGGTACGAGGCGCACCACCAGGTCCAGATCTCCGACGCGGCCCTGGTCGCCGCGGCCAGCCTGTCCGACCGCTACATCACCGCCCGGTTCCTGCCGGACAAGGCCATCGACCTGATCGACGAGGCCGCGTCCCGGCTGCGGATGGAGATCGACTCCCGGCCGGTCGAGATCGACGAGCTGCAGCGCACCGTCGACCGGATGCTGATGGAAGAGCTGGCGCTGGAGCAGCGAGGCAGGACCCGGCCAGCAAGGAGCGGCTGGAGCGGCTGCGCGCCGAGCTGGCCGACCGGCAGGAGCAGCTCACCGCCCTGGTGGCCCGCTGGGACCGGGAGAAGGCCGGGCTGAACAAGGTCGGCGAGCTGAAGAAGCAGCTCGACGACCTGCGCGGGCCAGGCCGAGCGCGCCCAGCGGGACGCTCGACTTCGAGACCGCGTCCCGGCTGATGTACGGCGACATCCCGGCGCTGGAGCGCGAGCTGGCCGCGGCCACGGCCGCCGCGGCGCAGCGCGGACGGGCGATGGCGGCACGCGGCGGGCCTCGACCGAGCGGCCCATGGTCAAGGAGGAAGTTGGCCCGGACGACGTGGCCGACGTGGTGTCCTCGTGGACCGGGATCCCGGCAGGCCGGCTGCTGGAAGGCGAGACCGGCAAGCTGCTGCGGATGGAGGACGAGCTAGGCCGCCGGCTGGTCGGCCAGGCCAGGGCCGTCCAGGCGGTGTCCGACGCGGTGCGCCGGTCCCGGGCCGGCATCTCCGACCCGGACCGGCCGTCCGGCTCGTTCCTGTTCCTCGGGCCGACCGGGGTCGGCAAGACCGAGCTGGCCAAGGCGCTGGCCGAGTTCCTGTTCGACGACGAGCGGGCCATCATCCGCATCGACATGAGCGAGTACTCCGAGCGCCACTCGGTCGCCCGCCTGGTCGGCGCGCCGCCCGGCTACGTCGGCTACGAGGAGGGCGGCCAGCTCACCGAGGCGGTGCGGCGGCGGCCGTACTGCGTCGTGCTGCTGGACGAGGTGGAGAAGGCCCATCCGGAGGTCTTCGACATCCTGCTCCAGGTGCTGGACGACGGTCGGCTGACCGACGGCCAGGGCCGCACGGTCGACTTCCGCAACACGATCCTGATCCTGACCTCCAACCTGGGCTCGCAGTTCATCGCCGACCCGAGCCTGGACGAGAAGGCCAAGCATGACGCGGTGATGTCGGTGGTCCAGACGACGTTCAAGCCGGAGTTCCTGAACCGGCTGGACGACATCATCCTGTTCGACGCGCTGACCACCGAGCGAGCTGACCGAGATCGTCGACCTGCAGGTGGCCCGGCTGGCCCGGCGGCTGGCCGACCGGCGGCTGACCCTGACGGTCACCCCGGCGGCCCGGGAATGGCTGGCCGTGACCGGGTTCGACCCGGTCTACGGCGCCCGGCCGCTGCGGCGGCTGATCCAGTCGGCCATCGGCGACCAGCTGGCCCGCGGCCTGCTGTCCGGCGAGATCGCCGACGGCGACACGGTGACGGTGGACCGGGACGAGGGAGCGGACGCGCTGACGGTGGCCGCGCAGCGGCTGCCGTCGCCGGTAGCCGGCTGAGGAGACCTCGTCGAGCATCCGGTCGTAGCTGTCCTCGGGCAGGCCGAGGTCGTTGCGGATCCGGTAGCGCAGGCTGAGCAGCAGCCGCAGTTCTGACGAGTCAGCGCTCGGCTGCCGTCGGTCTCACTGCCGTCCTGGTCGCACTGCCGTTCGTCTCCTGCCGTCGCGGCGCAGGCACAGCTCCACGCCCGCCGTGGCCCAGGCCAGGGCGCCCGGCAGGTCGCCGCGGTCGACCAGCAGCTCGGCCACCAGGTCGCAGACCCGCGGGTCGGCCGATCCCTCGGCCTTCAGCCGGCCGATCAGCGCCTGCGCCTCGACGTCCCGGCCGAGCTGAAACAGCGCCCGGGCCAGCGGCACCCGCGGGTCCACGAACACCGGGCCGCCGTCCGCCATCGCCCGCCGGAACCCGCCGGCCGCGGCGGCCGGGTCATCGGCCATCAGATACTGCTCGCCGGCCCGCAGAAACGCCTCGGCGCGCGGCATCCCGGCGGTCTCGGTCGCCGTCGCGGCCAGCTGATTCATCAGCTCCGCGGCGGCGGCGTGATCGCCGCTGCGCACGGCGTCAAACTCGATCGCATCGAACTCTTCACGACTGAGCACGGCCACGTTCGTACGGTACCCAGCGGCGCTCCGCGATGCAACGCAAACGACTGCGGAGTAATGGCATCGTGATCGCAACGGCCGGAAAAAGGCCCGTACGGTTATGTATCCGGCGGGCACCGGACTGCACGCGCCGGTTACCGGCGGGACCGCTCCAGCGCGTCCCAGAACCCGCGCCGCAGCGCGTGCCGGACCTCATCGTGCAGCAGCGAGTCGATCGGCAGCGCCGAGCCCTGCAGCAGCCGGGCCTCCAGGTCCGAGGGCATCCGCGGCTTGCGGGCCAGCACCGCCTCCAGCCACAGCGCGGGCGCGTCCCGGGCCACCGCCTCGCCGAAGGCGGCGCCCTCGGCGTGCGCCGCCTGCACCGCGTCGGGCAGCGAGATCGCGATCGGCTGCGGCATCGACTGCTGAGACAGGCCCGGCTGCGACATGGGTGGCTGGGACATCGGCGGCTGGGACATGGGTGGCTGGGACATGGGCGTGCTGCGGACATCGGCGGCTGCGATGGGGCTGGCGCCGGCAGTGCCGGGCTGGCGTAATGCCCGGTCTGCTGCGACGGGTAGGGCGATGATCCGTAGCCATACGGCGACTGGGCGGGCGGCGGGGATTGCGGCTGCTGCGACGGTGCGGGCAGCTGGCCGTACGGGTCGCTCAGGCCCTGCGGGTACTGCGGGCCGGGCGGCAGCTGCCGCTGGCCGCCGCCCTGGCCGGGCGACTGCAGCCCGCCACCCGCGCGGCGGGTCACCGGCCGACCCCTGAGCCGCGTGCGGCCCGTAGCCGTTCTGCGGTACGCCGCCCGGCGGGGACCGTGGCCCGGCGCGGACCCGCCCGATGGCAGCCCGTCGCTGTGACATGCCGCCGTGCGACATCGAGCCTGGCGGCAGGCCGTTCTGCGACTGGCCACCGCCCGAGGACAGCCCGTTCTGCGGCAGGCCGCCGCCCTGCGGCAGTCCGTTCTGCGGCAGCCCGTTCTGCGGCAGGCCGCCCGACGCGGCGTGCCCCGGCGCGGAGCCCGCCGCCGGGCATAGACCCGCCCTGCGAGTAGCCGCCCGAGGGCAGCCCGTTCTGGGACATGCCGCCCGGCTGTTGGCCGCCGTGGGAGTGACTGCCCGAGGACAGGCCGTTCTGCGGCAGCCCGCTGGACGGAAGGCCGTTGTGGGGCTGGCCGCCGCCGGAGGACAGGCCGTTCTGCGAATGGCCTCCCCGTGACGCAGGCCGTTGAGCCCGTTCTGCGGCGGACTCGCGGGCGGGAACCCGCTGGACGGCAGCCCGTTCTGCGGCAGCCCGCTCTGGGGCAGCCCGCCCTGGGACAGCCCGTTGTTCGACGATCCGTGGCCGTTGCCCGGACTCGAGCCACCCGGAGGCAGCCCGTTCTGCGGCAGCCCGTTCTGCGGCGCGGCCGTTCTGCGGCAGCCCGTTCTGCGGCAGCGCCGTTCTGCCGGCGGGAGCCGTTCTGGGGCAGGCCGTTGTGCGACATGCCCGCCCGAGGACAGCCCGTTCTGCGGCAGGCCGCCGCCCTGGGACATCCCGCTGCGACTCCCGCCTGACGACATCCCGCCCGACGACATGCCGTTCTGCGACATGCCCGTTCTGGGGCAGCCCGTTCTGCGGGAGCCCCGAGTGCGGCATGCCGCTCTGGCTCAGCCCGTTCTGACTCAGCCCGCGGAGGGCAGGCCCGCCGTCGCGGTCGCGCCAGCGGCCGTCCGCGGATCTGGTCGGGCGGCTGTACTGGCCGGGACTCCGCTCGGGCATCCGGATCGGCAGCGACGCGGCGCTCGTCGGCCCCGGGCTGCCCGGCTGCCCGGACTCAGCCGCCCCGGGTCCCGCGTCCGGCGCGGCTGGCCCCGGCGGTCGCGGCGGCTGGACTCGGAGCTCGGCGCCCGGCCCGCCGACTGCCGGGCCGCCCGGCCCGGGCCGCCATCAGCCGCGGACGGCCGGCCGCGAGTACAGCGCCCGACACCGGTGCCGGGTACAGCACCGGAGCTGGCGGCCGAGCTGCAGCGCCCGGCACCTGCTGCCCCGACACGGCCTGCCCGTGCTGCGACGCAGATGACATGGCCCGGGATCGACTGGCCGGGAATGGCCCGGACCGATGCCTGCTGGCTCGGCCGGCAGCGTCGTCTGACCCGGCATGGCGCTGGCCCGGCAGCGACGGTCCAGCCGCCGACGGCCGGCGCCGCTGGCTGCTGCGACCGCTGGCTGACCCTGGCTGCCGCCGGCAGCGTCTGCTCCGGCAGCATCGGCCCGCCGCCGGACTGATCGGCCGCGGCCTGAGCGGCCACCGGCTGCGGACCCGTCGGCTGAGCCTGCGCCGCCGTGCGCCGGCGATGCCGCGGCCTGCCCGCGTCGCTGCGCCGCGCCGGCCGACTGCTGAGCCGCCGCCGACCTGAGCCGACAGCGGCAGCGCCGGCGACCGGCATCGCGGGCACCGTCTGGCGGACGCCGGCCTGGCTGCCCGTCTCCGTCCGACCCGCCGCGCGCCCGCGTAGCCGCTGGCCAGGGGCTCAGCCTCGTCGCCGGACCGCCGGCTCGGCGCCGGGGATCAGGTCCACGAACGGGCGCAGGTGCCCGGCCGAGATCTCGATGATGTCGTCGCACTCCTGGCGCAGCGGCCGCGGGAGGCTCCAGTCGCCGTCGGCCGCGATGTGCACGAGCGCGACCCGCAGGCCCTGGTCCTGCACATCCGAGATGACCTGGGCGAGGTCTTCCTCGGCGCTGACGATGATCACGTCGCTGACGGCCTTGTTGCGGGCCAGCGCGGTGAGGTCGCGGCGGATCTCGGTCTCGACGCCCTCGCGGCGGCCGGGACGGGCCTTGCCGAGGCGGAGCTTGAGGCCGGGTATATCTGCCAGCGTGTCGTGCTCGGCGGTCCGGCGGCTGTCCACAGTCGCCTCGTACCAGTAGCAGCGGAGCACTGGCAGGCCGATACGATCCCTGGACAGCCCCGCGAGCAGCTTCACCAGCCCGGCGTAGTCCCAGGAGACCGAGTCACGATGGCGTGTCCCGTGGACGGCGAGCGCGCCATCGGAAAGCGCATAACCGGCATCCACGAACAGCGCACAGCGATCCACGCGACACCGTCCTTCCCCTTGTCGCGTGACGTTACCAGCGCATCGTGGCCGCCGTGGCGGATAGCTCAGATCACGGACTTACCCGCCCGTTAGGAGTCCGCAGAGCACCAGGTTCCCGCCGGTCAGGGGGCCGGCGATAGGCTGCGGGGCTGTGCCGGACCACGAAAATCCAGACCGCGAAAACCTACTGACCATAATCAGGGAACGGGCCGTCATCCACGGCCCCGTCACGCTGTCCTCGGGCCAGCGCGCCGACTGGTACGTCGACCTCCGCCGGATCCTGCTGGATGGCAGCGCCGCCCCGCTGGCGGGCCGGGTCATGCTGGCCGCCACGGCCGGGCTGTCCTATGAAGCGGTCGGCGGCCTGACCTTGGGGGCCGATCCGGTCGCCACCGCGATGCTGCACGCAGCCGCCGCGCAGGGCCGCAAGCTCGACGCGTTCGTGGTCCGCAAGTCGGAAAAGGCGCACGGCCTGCAGCGCCGCATCGAGGGCCCGGACGTGACGGGCCGCCGGGTGCTGGCCGTGGAGGACACGTCCACCACCGGCGGGTCGGTGCTGACCGCGGTGGATGCCCTGCTGGAGGCGGGCGCCGAGGTCGTCGGGGTGGCGGTGCTGGTGGAGCGGGGCGCCCGGGACCGGATCACCGCGCGCGGCCTGGATTACCGGGCCGCGTTCGAGCTATCCGACCTCGGCCTGAGCTGACCGATGCCAACCCGGCCGACTGCGCGGGTTAGCCCGGGCGTCCCCGGGATACTGAGGGTGGAACACCGGGCCGGGACCACAGGAGAGGAACCTCCGTCATGCCCATCGCGACGCCAGAGATTTACGCGCAGATGCTCGATCGGGCCAAGGAGCGCGGCTACGCCTACCCGGCGGTCAACGTCACCTCCAGCCAGACCCTGAACGCCGCCATCCGGGGCTTCGCCGAGGCCGGCAGCGACGGGATCGTCCAGGTCTCCACGGGCGGCGCCGAGTACCTGTCGGGCCAGGGCGTCAAGGACATGGTGACCGGCGCGGTGGCGCTGGCTCACTTCGCCCGGGTGGTGGCGGCCAGGTACCCGGTCCAGATCGCGCTGCACACCGATCACTGCCCGAAGGACAAGCTGGACGGGTACATGCGCCCGCTGGTGCAGATCTCCCGCGAGCGGGTCGAGCGCGGCGAGGAGCCGCTGTTCCAGTCGCACATGTGGGACGGCTCGGCGGTGCCGCTGGCCGAGAACCTCCAGATCGCCGCGGACCTGCTGGAGCAGTGCGCGGCCGCCCGCGTGATCATGGAGATGGAGATCGGGGTGGTCGGCGGCGAGGAGGACGGGGTCGTCGGCGAGATCAACGAGAAGCTGTACACGACGCCGGGCGACGCGCTGGAAACCGCCGAGGCGCTGGGCCTGGGCGAGAAGCGGCCGGTACATCCTGGCCGCCACGTTCGGCAACGTGCACGGGGTGTACAAGCCGGGCCACGTGAAGCTGCGGCCGTCGGTGCTGAAGGACATCCAGGAGGCGGTGGGGGCCAAGTACGGTCAGGAGAAGCCGTTCGACCTGGTGTTCCACGGCGGCTCCGGCTCTGACCTGGCCGATATCCGCGAGGCCATCTCCTACGGCATGGTGAAGATGAACGTGGACACCGACATGCAGTACGCGTTCACCCGGCCGGTGGCCGGGCACATGTTCAGCAACTATGACGGAGTGCTGAAGGTCGACGGCGAGGTCGGCAGCAAGAAGGCCTACGACCCGCGGACCTGGGGCAAGGCGGCCGAGGAGTCGATGACCGCCCGGGTCGTCCGGGCTTGCGAGGACCTGCTGTCGGCGGGCACTCAGCTGGGATGGCGGCATGAGCCACCAGAACCTGCTCGGCGACCCCGGAGACGCTGCTGCCGGAGGACGAGGAGGCCCGCGCCGCGCTGGCCGCAGGCCAGCGACCCGGCGGAGGTGGCAGCCCGCTTCCCGTCCTACTGCGCGGCCTGGGCGGCGCTGGCCGAGCGCGCCCTGGCCGACGACGACGCCGGTCGCCGGGTACGCGTTCGCCCGGACCGGCTACCACCGCGGGCCTGGACCAGCTTCGCCGGGCCGGCTGGAAGGGCTACGGGCCGATGCCCTGGCAGCACGAGCCCAACCAGGGCTTCCTGCGCGCGCTGGCGGCGCTGGCCAGCGCCGCTGAGGCGATCGGCGAGGACGACGAGGCGGAGCGCTGCCAGGTGTTCCTGGCCGACAGCAGCCCGGTCGCCGCGGCCCGCCTGCTGCCCTAGTCACCTGGCCTAACCACCCCGCAGGCGGGGGATAACTCCGGGCGAGCTATCCGCGACGCCGTCCGGTAGCATCTGAATGCAAGAGCCCTGGTCGCGCTTGCGCAGCCGGGGCCTTTTCGTTCTGCGCGGAAGGACGATCGACATGCCCGCCATCGTGATCGTCGGGGCACAGTGGGGCGATGAGGGCAAGGGCAAGGCCACCGACCTGCTCGGCGACGACGTCGACTACGTCGTGCGCTACCAGGGCGGCAACAACGCCGGGCACACGGTGGTCATCGGCGAGGAGAGCTACGCCCTGCACCTGCTGCCCACCGGTGTCCTGTCCCGGCACGCCGTCCCGGTGATCGGCAACGGGGTCGTCATCGACCCGGCCGTGCTGATCGAGGAGATCGACGGCCTGGCGCCCGCGGCGTGTCCTGCGACCGGCTGCTGATCTCGGCCAACGCGCACCTGATCATGCCGCACCACGTCGCGCTGGACAAGGTGACCGAGCGGCACCTGGGCGAGGCGCGGATCGGCACCACCGGGCGCGGCATCGGCCCGACCTACAGCGACAAGGCCGCCCGGATGGGCATCCGGATGCAGGACCTGTTCGACCCCGGCATCCTGCGCCAGAAGCTGGAGCTGGCCCTGCGCGAGAAGAACCAGGTGCTGACCAAGGTCTACAACCGGCGCACGATCGACGCCGCCGTCGGTCGCCAAGGAGTACCTGGGCTACGCCGAGCGGCTGGGCCGCTACGTCGCCGACACCGGCCTGATGCTGAACCAGGCGCTGGACGAGGGCAAGGTGATCCTGCTGGAGGGCGCGCAGGCCACCCTGCTCGACGTCGACCACGGCACCTACCCGTTCGTGACGTCCTCCTCGCCGACGGCCGGCGGCGCCTGCGCCGGATCGGGGCTCGGGCCGACCCGGATCAGCCGGGTCATCGGCATCCTGAAGGCCTACACCACCCGGGTCGGGGCCGGCCCGTTCCCGACCGAGCTGCACGACGCCCAGGGCGAGTGGCTGCGCAAGGCGGGCGGCGAGTACGGCGTCACCACCGGCCGGCCGCGCCGGACGGGCTGGTTCGACGCGGTCATCGGCCGGTACGCGACCCGGGTCAACGGGATCACCGACTACTTCATCACCAAGCTGGACGTGCTGTCGGGCCTGGAGAAGGTCCCGGTCTGCGTGGCCTACGAAGTGAACGGGCACAGGCTGGACGAGATGCCGATGACCCAGACCGAGTTCCACCACGCCAAGCCGGTCTACGAGTACCTGGACGGCTGGTGGGAGGACATCTCGGGGGCCAAGGACCCGGCCGAGCTGCCGGCCAACGCCCGCGCCTACCTGGCGGCGCTGGAAGACATGATCGGCGCGCCGATCAGCGCGGTCGGCGTCGGCCCGCGCCGGGACCAGACCCTCCAGCTCGCGGTCCGGCCGCCTGACGCCGGGTCCCGCCGGTAGGCTTGCACGCCGTGCGAGTTCTCGTCATCGGCGCTGGCGGCCGCGAGCATGCCCTGGTCCGCGCGCTGGCCGCCGACCCCGACGTGTCACCGCGCTGCACGCCGCGCCGGGCAACCCGGGCATCGGCGAGATCGCCGAGCGGCACGACGTGGCGGCCGCCGACCCGGCGAGCGTGACCGCGCTGGCCGCGCGGCTCGCGCGCGACCTGGTCGTGATCGGCCCCGAGGCGCCGCTGGTGGCCGGCGTGGCCGACGCGCTGCGGGCGGCGGGCATGCGCTGCTTCGGCCCGGACCAGGGCGCGGCGATGATCGAGGGCTCCAAGTCGTTCGCCAAGGAGGTCATGACCGCCGCCGGGCATCCCCACGGCCGCGGCCCGCACCTGCCGGACGCCGGCGCAGGCCGGCGCGGCCCTGGACGCCTTCGGGCCGCCCTACGTGGTCAAGGCGGACGGCCTGGCGGCGGGCAAGGGCGTGCGTGGTGACCGGCGACCGGGCCGCGGCCCTGCGCGCACGCCGCCGCCTGCGGGACGGTCGTGATCGAGGAGTTCCTGGACGGCCCCGAGGTGTCGGTCTTCGCGCTGGCCGACGGCGACCGACGGCGGTCGCGCTGCTGCCCGCCCAGGACTTCAAGCGGGCGCGGCGACGGCGACACCGGCCCCAACACCGGCGGCATGGGCGCCGTACGCGCCGCTGCCCTGGGCGCCGCCGGACCTGGCCGACGAGACCCTGGCCACCGTCGTCGCAGCCCGCCCTGGCCGAGCTGCGCCGCCGCGGCACTCCCTACCGCGGGGCTGCTGTACGCCGGCCTGAGCCTGACCTCGCGGGGCCTGCGGGTCATCGAGTTCAACGCGCGGTTCGGCGACCCCGAGACCCAGGTCGTCCTGGACCGGCTGGCCACCCCGCTCGGCGGCCTGCTCGGGCGGCGGCCGACGGCGACCTGGCGCCGTTCCGGGGCACACCTGTCGGGGTACACGGCACCCGCGCCAGCCCCTCGCCTGGCGTCCGGGCGCCGCCGTCACGGTCGTGGTCGCGGCGCGGGCTACCCGGCACGCCCGCCAGCGGAGCTGAGATCACGGGCCTGCGCCGAGGCGGCCGCCGTGCCCGGCGCGTACGTCCTGCACGCCGGGCACCGCCTGGCCGCGACGGCGGCTGGTGTCCAGCGGCGGCCGGGTCCTCGACGTGGTCGGGACCGGCGCCGGACGTGCCGCAGGCCCGGGCCGCCGCCTACGCCGCCGCCGACCGGATCCAGCTGGCGGCGGCTGGTACCGCACCGACATCGCCGCCCGCGCGGCCGGCCTGCCGTGAGCCAGTGACCCCGGAGCGGGCCGAGGCCGGCACCAGGCCTGCATGCCGCTGCGGGTCACCACCCTCGAACTGTTCTTTGACCTGGTCTGGGGCCAGGAGGTTCCGGACAAGACGGGAGAGAGCCGATGAAGCTGCTGCATTCGGGCAAGGTCCGCGACCTGTACGCGGACGGCGACGACCTGATCATGGTGGCGTCCGACCGGATCAGCGTCTATGACGCGGTGCTGCCCACGCCGTCCCGGACAAGGGCGCGATCCTCACCCAGATGTCCCTGTGGTGGTTCGAGCGGCTGCGCCGACATCGTGCCCAATCACGTCATCTCGGCCAGCCGGGTGCCGGCCGAGTGGGCCGGGCGGGCGATCCGCTGCCGGCGGCTGGACATGATCAGGGTGGAGTGCATCGCCCGGGGCTACCTGGCCGGCCTCGGGCTGGAGTCCTACCGCGCCACCGGCGCCATTTCCGGCGTGGCGCTGCCCGCCGGCCTGACCGAGGGCGACGAGCTGCCCGAGCCGGTCTTCACGCACGACCACCAAGGCGCCCGTCGGCGAGCACGACGAGTTCATCGGGTTCGCCGAGGTGGCCGGGCAGGTCGGCGAGGCGGTGGCCGGACGGCTGCGCGACCTGACCCTGGCGATCTACCAGCGGGGGGCGCAGACCGCGCGGCCGCGGGGCGTGATCATCGCCGACACCAAGCTGGAGTTCGGCCGGGCCGCCGACGGGAGCATCGTGCTGGCCGACGAGGTACTGACGCCGGACTCGTCCCGGTTCTGGCCGGCCGACCAGTGGGCGCCGGGCGGTCCGCAGCCGTCGCTGGACAAGCAGTACCTGCGGGACTGGTCGCTGCGCTCGGGCTGGGACAAGCAGCCCCCGGCCCCGCCGATGCCGCCGGACGTGGTGGAGGCCACCCGTGCGCGCTACATCCAGGCATTCGAGCAGATCACCGGCGAGCGGCTGGGGCTGACCGGGAGTTTGGGGCGCGCAGGTCGGGTACCCCAGTGTGGCAGAGCGGAGTCGATCGATTACTTTACGTAAGATATTCGTCACGGCTTGGGGGCGGGGCAGCGGTGGAATACTGGACGGCACGTGAGAGCGGCAACTGGCGGCCTGGCGAGTTGCCGCCCGGCTGGCCGACGGTGACCTCCGACGAGTCCGGACCAGAGCCCGGCGGACAGCCTGGAGGACAGCCTGCAGCACGCCACCGACCAGCAGGATCGCCTGGAGCCGGGCGGACCGGGCGGCCCTCGGCTACCGACGGGAGCCGCAGCGAGATGACCGACGGACCCGCAGACCCGGTATCGCGTCCGCGGCGGTAACCCGCTGCAGGGCACGGTGTTCGTGCAGGGCGCGAAGAACGCGGCGCTGAAGATGATCGCCGCGTCGCTGATGGCCGAGCGGGGCCGGACGGTCCTGCGCAACGTCCCGGTCATCGAGGACGTCCGCCGGGCGGTGGAACTGGCCCAGGCGATCGGGGCGGTGGTCAAGTTCCACGAGGCCGAGCGGACCCTGGTGGTCGACGCCTCCGAGCTGACCAGCTCGGTGCTGCCGGCCGACATCGCCCGCCGGTTCCGGGCCTCGGTGCTGTTCGTGCCCGCGCTGCTGCACCGGCTGGGCGAGGCCACCATCGAGGGCATCGGCGGCTGCAACCTGGGCAGCCGCAACCTGGACTTCCACTACCGGGGCTTCGCCCGGCTGGGCGCGCTGGTGGACGAGCAGGAGCACCCGCATCCACATCCGGGCGGGCCGCTGCGCGGCGCCCACCTGTACCTGGACACGCCCTCGCACACCGGCACCGAGAACCTGATCATGGCGGCCTCCCTGGCGCCCGGCACGACAGTGATCGACAACTGCGCGCTGGAGCCCGAGGTGCTGGACGTGATCGCGTTCCTGTCCAAGATGGGCGCGCGGATCAGCGGCGGCGGCACCGGCTTCGTGACCGTGCAGGGCGTCGGCGAGCTCACCGCCGTGGAGCACACGGTCATGCCGGACCGGATCGACGCGGCCGTGTTCGCGATGGCCGCGGCGATGGCGGGCGGCGAGGTCACGCTGGTCGGCGCCTCGCTGGACGATTTCGGCGTGGTCCGCTGGAAGCTGGAGCAGATGGGGGTGGAGTTCGCCACCCACGGCGCCATGCTGCAGGTGCGGCGGGATCGCCAGCTTCGGCCGATCAACGTGATCACCAGCCCGTTCCCCGGATTCGCCACCGACCTGCAATCACCCATCATGGCCGTGAGCTGCCTGGCCGAGGGCACGAGCTACATTCGCGAAACGATCTTCGACGGCCGGTACAGCCTGGTCAGCGAGCTGAACAAGATGGGCGGCAAGGTCGAGATCGACGGCAGCGCGGTGCTCGTGCACGGCCCCTGCCAGCTGCGCGGCAGCGAGGTCATCGCGCACGACCTGCGCACCGGCATCGCGCTGATCCTGGCCGGCCTGGCCGCCGAGGGCGAGACGGTCGTGTCCCCCGGCTACCTCGATCGCCCGGGGCCACGCCTCGGTGGCCACCCGGCTGGCCACCCTCGGCGCCGACGTGACCGAGGAAATCGACGACTGATCCGGGAGAACTTGGAGAAGCCCGGCGACGCTCTCGGCTGGGAAGATTCCCGTCACCATTCACATTTAGCGCTCACAACGCCAGCCCGAGTTTCGTTTTGCCGTTGAATCACGGATAATTGTCTCTTCCAGAGACATGGATCTGTGCGCTACGAAATGAAGTAGCGAAACTACCGGCTGCGGAACGGGTGGCCTGAATGAGACGGGAAATGGCCCGAATGGCAGGGGGCGCCGAGCCGACGATCGGCATCGTCGGACCGCATGAGCTGGTGGAACGCATCATGCTGTCCGGACTGCCGCTCAGCGCGGGACCCGGGCCGGCGCAGGCCTCGGAACGAGGCGAGGCGCCGACCCGGCGCCTGGTGACGGCGGCCTACCGGGAGGAGCAGGAGGCACCGGAGAAGGTGGCCCGGCTGGGCGCCTCGGTAGACGCCTGCCTGTTCGCCAGCCGGGTGCCCTACGAGTACGCGCGGCGGGCCGGCGTGCTCACCGTCCCGGCCACGTACATCCAGCTCAGCGGCAGCGCCCTGTACGCGGCGATGCTGCGGGCCAGCCGGGACGGGCACGACATCGCCAGGTCCAGCATCGACGTGGTCAGCCAGGCCGACGCGGAGGACGCGTTCGGCGAGCTGGGCATCGCGACCGACGGCATCCACGTGCGCGAGGAGGTCTCCGGGAGCCGCGGTCATCGCCGCCTTCCACGAGCGGCTGTGGCACCAGGGCGAGATCGCCGTCGCGTTCACCTGCCTGCAGTCGGTGGCCCGCAAGCTGGCCGCAGCCCAGGTACCGGTGTTCCTGCTCCGGCCGACCGGCAGCGCGATCCGGTCCGCGCTGCGCACCGGGCACGCTGCTGGCCGGCTACCGGCGGCTGGAGAACGCGCAGCTGGCCGTGGTGATCGTGGAGGTGCCGACGCTGCGGGACACGGTCCGCCGCGGCGCGCCCCGGCAGGCCCGCGAGGAGCTCCGGCTCACCGTGCACCGGTTCCTGGTCCAGGAGGCGCAGCGGATCCACGCCACGGTCAGCACCGCTGAACGAGCACGGCTTCCTGGTCATCGCCACCCGCGGCTCGCTCAGCCAGGCCGCCGACGGCCTGGGCGGCCCGCCGTTCGTCGAGCGGGCCCGCAGCGAGCTGGGCATCGGCATCGAGGTGGGCGTCGGCGGCGGCCGGACCGAGCTGGAGGCCGAGGCCCGCGCCCGCGCGTCCCTCGGGCGCCCCCCGGCGGCCGCCCGGCTGCCCGCCGACCCGGGACCGGGCCGCCGCCGCTGGTCCCCGGCCAGCGGGGCGCGGCCACGCCCAGCTCGGCCAGCGTGCGCGGCCTGGACACGCTGGTCCGGCTCGCCGAGAAGCTGACCGCGACCGGGCGCCACGCCCGTGGTGGACGCCGAGACCGCCGGGCGGCTGCTGTCGGTCACGCCGCGCACGGCCCGGCGGCTGCTGGCCACCCTGGTCGACGAGGGCCTGGCCTGGCCGCTGCCGCCGAGCCGCAGCCCGCAGCCGGGACGGCCCCGGCAGGCCTACCGCCTGGTCATCGAGAAGCTGGGGCCGCCCCGCGGTCCGGTGAGGGCGGCCTAGCTCCGCCAGCGGCTGATCACGTCCCGGCCGAACCGGGCCATCTCCTCGCGCTGCGGCGAGAACTGGAGCAGCATCAGGCCGACGCCGGCCGCCTCGTAGCCGCGCAGCCGGTCGATGATCTGGTCGGGCGTGCCGACCAGGCCGCTGCGCAGGCCCGCGGTTGGAGACGCTGTACTCCTCCAGGGACACCTGGGACTCCAGCTGCGAGCCCTGCGACGAAGTCCTGGTAGGAGGCGTACGCCTCGGGCGAGGAGCGGACGTTCAGGATCCGGTCCAGCTCGGCCTGCGCCTCCGCCTCGGTATCCCGGCAGATCACGTAGCCGGAGACGCCGAATCTGCAGCGGCGGCAGGCCCGCCGCCGCCCGGCGCGCGCTCAGGTCGGCGACCTTGGCCGCGATGACCTCCGGTGCGTCGCCGTGCATGACGTAGGCGTCGGCCTGGGCCGCGATGACCTCCTTGGCCCGCGGCGACTCGCCCGCCCATGTAGACCGGCGGCAGGCGGCTGGGCTTGGGCGCCAGCACGGCGCTGGCCGAGCTGGTACAGCGGCCCGGAATGGATAACGGTGTCCTCCCGGAGCAGCGCGCCCACCACCTCCAGCCACTCCTGGGTCCGGGCGTACCGGGCGTCGTGCACGTCGAACGGCGCGCCGTACTGGGCCGCCTCGTCCTTCCACCAGGACGACACCACGTTCAGCGCGACCCGGCCCGGCGCGATCACGTCCAGCGTCGACAGCGCCTTGGCGGTCAGCGCGGGCGAGTGGTAGTTCGGCCGGACGGCCAGCATCAGCTCCAGCGTGCTGGTCACCGCCGCCACCGCCGGGGCCAGCGTCCAGCAGTCCAGCGACGGCTCGCGCGGCCCCTTGATGTCGTTCAGGTTCAGCTCGGCGATCAGCGAGTCAGGTCGAAGCCGTCCTGCTCGCTGGCCGACGGCCAGGTCGCGGACGTAGGGCCAGGCCACCGGCATGCCCTCGTCCCGGACGTTGCGCAGCCAGCCGCCGAAGATCGGCATCCAGTACCCGAACCGCATCAGCTGCCCTTCCTCGCTGAGCTTCTGATGCCGCTCCGCACTCAGGCCGCCAGCAGCTTACCCAGGTAGTCCGGCGACCGCGGGCAGCGCGGGGCGCGGCGCCGCCGCCTCGATGTCGGCGTTGTAGTTGGTCGTGGTGTTGATGTCGTAGGTCACCAGGCGGCCGTCGGCGGTCTCGATGAACTCGAAGCCGGCGATCTCGATGCCGTGGCTGGCGGCGAACGCCTCGTACCGGCCGATGACCGGGTGGTCGAAGCCCTCCGCGCAGCGCGAACAGGCTCGGCCTGCGGCGCCCGTCGCCGGCGCGACCGCGCACGCGTCGGCCGGGCAGAGCTGGAAGCCGCCGCGGGCGGTGTCCGCGGTGATCGCGTAGACGAACTCGCCGCCGACGATCTCGGCCCGGGTGATCTGCGGCCGGGCCGCCACCAGGTACTCCTGCAGCAGCGTGATCCCGTCGACCGGGGCCTCGTAGCCCGGCGCGGCCAGGTAGGCCTCGAACTCCTCGTGGCTGGCGAACAGCGCGACCCCGAGGCCCTTGCCGCCCTGGTTGTGCTTGCTGATGAACGGCGCGGGCAGCGCGCCGGGCGGCCGCCGCGAGCTCCGCGCGGTCCCGGCCACGGCGATCGTCGCGCGGCACGTCGAAGCCGGCCGCGCGCAGCGCGACGAGCTGGTCGACCTTGCTCATCTCCAGGTCCAGCACGCGGCGGCCGTTGACCACCCGGCGGCCGTGCGGCCTCCAGCCAGGCCAGCACGCCGCGGGTCTGGTCCTTGGCGAACGGGTGCCCGCGGGTGTGCGACGACGCGCTCATCCGGGACCAGAACACCCCCGGCGGCGGGGCGCTGGCCAGGTCGATCGCGGCCTCGCCGAGCAGCCACGGCTCGTGCGGCACGCCCGGCCGCGGTCCAGGGCCGCCGCGATGGGCCGCGAACCAGTCCGGGTTCTCGTGGATGACGTAGACCTTCACTGGGCCAGCGTACGAGACGGCGGCACCAGGTCGAGGGTATCGGGCCGGGTCGGCGCGCGGCGCCAGGCCCGGGCCGCGGCCAGGAACGCGTCGTTGTCCGCCGGCGCGCCGATCGAGACCCGCACGCCGTCGGGCGGGTACGGCCGCACGATGACGCCGGCCCGGGCGCTGGCCGCGGCGAACTCGGCCGCCGCCGCGCCCGAGCGGCAGCCAGACGAAGTTGGCCTCGCTCGGCGGTACGGCCCAGCCCTGGTCGCGCAGCTCGCCGGCGACCCGCCCGCGCTCCTTCAGCACGTCCGCCGACCCGCTCCATCAGTTCGGCCTCGGCGGCCAGCGAGGCGATGGCGGCGGCCTGGGCCACGGCGTTGACCGCGAACGGAAGCTGGGTCTTGCGCACCGCGGCGACGACCGGCTCGTGGCCGATCAGGTACCCGACCCGGAGCGCGGCCAGCCCGTAGGCCTTGGAGAACGTCCGCAGCACGACCAGGTTCGGCCGGCCCGGGTACAGGGTGAGGCCGTCCGGCACGCCAGGGTCGCGCACGTACTCGTGGTAGGCCTCGTCCAGGACGACCAGGCAGCCCGGCGGCACCTGGTCCAGGAACCGGGTCAGCGCGGCCTCCCGGACCACCGTCCCGGTCGGGTTGTTGGGGTTGCACACGAAGATCAGCCGGGTCCGGCCGGTGATCGCCTCGGCCATCGCGTCCAGGTCGTGGGCCTGGTCGCGGAGCGGGACCCGGACCGAGGTGGCCCCGGCCAGGTCGGTCAGGGCCGGGATAGGCCTCGAACGACCGCCAGGCGTACAGCACCTCGGCGCCCGGCTCGGCGGTGGCGGTCAGTAGCTGCTGGGTCAGGCCGACCGACCCGCAGCCCACCGCCACCTGGCTCGGCCGGCACGCCGAGGCGGGCGGCGATGGCCGCGCTGAGCGCGGCGGAGCCGTGGTCGGGGTAGCGGTTGAGGCCGCCCGCGGCGGCCGCGATGACCTCCAGCACCGAGGGCAGCGGGCCGTACGGGGACTCATTGGAGCTGAGCTTGGCCGCGCCGGGGTGGGCCTGGCCGGGCTTGTACGGGACGAACGACTCGAGCACGGGCCGGAACCGCGGTTGGGACATCTTTGTCCTCCTGATCGTTTTCAGCGTAGCTCCGCGTGCGGATCACTGGCCCGGAAGTGGTCCGGGCAGCGGTCCGGAACTACCCCGGTTTGACCTGAACTGCCCGGAAGTGACCCTGTTCCGGGACCGGTCTGGCGGGGTAGAGTGCAGGCGTGAACCGGCTGGGAGAGCTAGAGCGAGCCATAATGGATGTGCTCTGGGAAGCATCGGAGTCGCTCACCGTCCGTCAGGTCAGCGAGCGGCTGATCGATCGGGACCTGGCGCACACCACCGTGATGACCGTGCTCGACCGTCTCTCCAAGAAGGGCTTTGCCCGACGGCAGCGAGACGGCCGGGCCTGGCGTTACCGGGCCGCGGAAAGCCGAGAGGCATATGTCACCGAGCTCATGCTCAGCGCGCTGGATCAGACCGGCGACCGCCAGGCGGCGCTGGCCAGCTTCGTGCGCAGCGTGTCCGGTTCCGAGGCGCGTGCCCTCCGGCACGCCCTGGAGACGCTCGGTGAGGACCGCAAGGTCTGAGCGGCCATGACCGCCGTCCTGGTGCTGGCCGCCATGACGGCCATCTGCGTGCAGGCGGCAGCGGCCCTGGCCGCCGCCGCGTGGCCGCGCCGCTCCCCGGCCGCCGCCATCATCTTGTGGCAGGCCCTGGGGCTGGGCTGGGGCCTGGCCGCGGTCGGCACGCTGCTGGCCCTGGGCACCACCCAGCCGCGCTACGGGGTGGCGGGCGGCGCCGTGACCGAGCTGACCAGCCTGGTCAGCGGGCGCGACCTGCGTGGCTTCAGCATCCTCGACGCGGTCCGGCTGACCTGCATCACCGCCGGGCTGGTCCTGCTGGTCCTGCTGGTCGGGGTGCTGCTGGCGGCCTCGGCGGCGGTGCTGCGCGCCCGCCAGCGGCAGCGGGCGCTGCTCAGCCTGCTGGCCCGCGGCGACCCGAAGGTGCCCGGCGCGCTGGTCGTCGACTTCCCGGCCGCGGCGGCGTACTGCCTGCCCGGCCTGCGGTCGGCCATCGTGATCAGCGCGGGCACGCTGGACCTGCTCGACTCCGCTGAGCTGGCCGCGGTCATCGCGCACGAGCGCGCCCACCTGCGCGAG
The DNA here is from genome assembly GCA_963731085.1 of uncultured Actinomycetota bacterium. Classification (GTDB taxonomy): domain Bacteria; phylum Actinomycetota; class Actinomycetes; order Streptosporangiales; family Streptosporangiaceae; genus DASUBV01. The sequence goes on along the minus strand of CAVSUF010000004.1, from coordinate 158,629 downwards.
CGCCATGACCTGGTGCTGCTTCCGTTCGTGGCCCTGGCCCACGGGTTCGCCTGGTCCCCAGTAGTCCGCAAGGCCCACCGGGCCGTGGCGCTGCTGATCGAGATGCACGCCGATGACATGGCCCGGCGGCATCGCCCGGCCCGGGAACTGGCCACCGCCCTGCTCCGCGTCGGCGCTGCCGGCGGCGGCCTGGCCCCGTCCGGGGCACTGGCCGTGGACGGGGTCACGAACTGCGACGTCGCCGCTCGCGTCACCCGGCTGCTCCGGCCCGCCCCCGGACTCCCCGTTTCGATGCGAGTCCTGGTTGCCCTGGCCGCGGCGGTCGCCATCGTGGTCCCGGTCACCCTGCTGGCCATGCCGTTCTAGCCGGCGATGACGACGCCACCGACCCGACCCGACCCGCGCCTGCGGGAGCTGGCCCTGCTGCGGCGCGTCCGGGACCGGATCGACCGGGACTACGCGCAGCCGCTGGACGTGGAGGCGCTGGCCCGCGGCGTCCACCTGTCGGCCGGCCACCTGAGCCGGGAGTTCCGCGCCGCCTACGGCGAGTCGCCCTACAGCTACCTCATGACCAGGCGCATCGAGCGGGCCATGACGCTGCTGCGCCGCGGTGACCTGTCGCGTCACCGACGTCTGCTTCGCGGTCGGCTGCTCATCCCTGGGCACGTTCAGCACGCGGTTCTCGGAGCTGGTCGGCATGTCGCCGAGCAGCTATCGCCGGCTCGCCGCCGAGGACGGCGCGGGCATCCCCGGCTGCGTGGCCAAGCAGGTCATGCGGCCGATCAGGAATCGAGAAGCGGCCCCTGCTCGCGCCGACCTATCGTGATCAGCATGAGCCTCATCATTCACGCGACGTTCCTGCCCGCCGACGACCCCGAGAAGTCGCTCGCCTTCTACCGCGACGCGCTGGGCTTCGAGCTGCGCAACGACGTGGGCTACGGCGGCATGCGCTGGATCACCGTCGGGCCGGCCGACCAGCCGCAGACGTCGATCGTGCTGCATCCCCCGGCCGTCGAGCCGGGCCTGACCGACGACGAGCGGCGCACGATCGCCGAGCTGATGGCCAAGGGCAGCTACGCGACGATCATCCTCGGTACCTCCGACCTGGCCGGGGTGTTCGAGCGGGTCGAAGCCAGCGGCGCCGAGGTCGTCCAGGAGCCGGCCGACCAGCCCTACGGCGTCCGCGACTGCGCGTTCCGCGACCCCGCGGGCAACCTGGTGCGCGTCAGCCAGCTCGACTAGTCCGCGATCTGAATCCGCAGGCGGCGGAAGCCGCGCCCCTTGTTCTCGATCTTGACGACGCCGATCCGGCCGATCTGGCTGGTGCTGGCGACGTGGGTGCCGCCGTCGGCCTGCTGGTCGAGTCCGGCGATATCGATGATCCGGACCTCGGTCACCTCGGGCGGGACCAGGTTGGTGGCGGTGCGGATGATGTCCGGGATGGCGAACGCCTCGGCCCGCGGCAGCACCCGGGCCGCGATCGGGCGGGCGGCGGCGACCTCCGCGTTGCACGCGGCCTCCACCGCGTCCCGGAACCCGGCCGGAAGCTCGGGCAGGTCAAAGTCCATGCGGGCGGTCAGCGGCTCCATGTTCCCGCCGGTCACCAGGGCGCCGTAGTCGCGGAACACCACGCCGCACAGGACGTGCAGCCCCGAGTGGGTCCGCATCAGGGCGGTGCGGCGCTCGTCCTCGACGGCGCCGCGCACCGCCGTCCCCGGCGGCGGCAGCGGGTCACCCTCCGCCGGGATCAGGTACAGGTCATCGCCCTTGCGCGCGCCCGTGATCCGGGTCTGCACCCCGCCCCACAGCAGCACCCCGTGGTCCGGAGGCTGCCCGCCGCCGCCCGGGTAGAACGCCGACCGGTCCAGGACCATGCCGTCATCCCCGGCGTCCAGCACCACGGCATCCCACTCGCGCAGCGTCTGGTCGTCCAGTTCCAGCCGGTGGGTGCGCAGCTCGGTCATCGGCCGAGCCTACTCCGGCCTACCAGGGACCGTAGGGACCCTGCCGCTCGCCGCCGCCGTTCAGGCCGCGGATCTTGGGCCGGACGTCGGCCAGGTAGATGGCGGCGGCCACGAAGGCGATGATGGGCAGGATGCTGAACACCGAAAGCTGGTCCAGGGCGCCGCCGATCCCGATCACGAACGCGACGCCCAGGATGATCAGCCACAGCGGCTTGGTCTGCTTGCCGGCCGCCACGAAGGAGGCCCGGGGATGCCGGATGGCGTCGATGAACGCCCACGCCTCGACCACGAACGCGGCGACGAGCAGCGCCCAGAAGAAGTAGTCGATGGCGGTGCCGGCGGTAAGGGCTGGGAAGGTCACGATGTCACGCTACTCGCTGGGGTGAGAGGGACGGGACTGTACCGGTCCGGACTCGGCCGGATTGGACTCTGCGGTATCGGCGTGGGCTGAGCCGGTCGGGGCTGAGCCGGTCGGGGCTGAGTCGGTCGGGGCGGGGGGGTCCAGCGCGTCCTCGTCCACGTCCTCAGGCCACGCCAGGGCGGCCTCGTCGTGGTAGTCGGCGCCGTCGGCCTCCTCCGCCTCGCCGGCGGCGAGCGCCGCGGTCTCCCGGCGGAACGACTCGTAGATCTCGATGAGCATCTGGCGCTGGCGCTGGCTCAGTTCCGGGTCGGTCAGGACCGCCTCGCGCACCATCGAGCCCGGCGGCCGGTCCTCCAGGAACCCGGCCTGCACGTACAGCGCCTCGGCCGAGATCCGCAGCCCCTTGGCGATCTGCTGCAGGATGTCGGCGCTGGGCCGGCGCAGGCCGCGCTCGATCTGGCTCAGGTACGGGTTGGAGATCCCGGCATTCTGGGCCAGCTGCCGGAGCGAGATCCGGGCCTGCTCGCGCTGCTCGCGAATGTAGGAACCGATGCTGGTTACGTTCACCGGGCTCATGGTCCCAGTCTGACACGTCATGCTTGCTGCTGCAAGCAGACGCTAGCCCGTGCTAGCAGGCAGGACCGGCGCGGCCGGCACGGCCAGCATGGCCCGCGCCGCGGCCGGGGTCATGGCCGGGCGCTGGGCCAGCTCCGCCAGGGCCGCGGCCCTGGCCACGAGCTCGGCGTTCCCGGTGACGGGGCGGCCCCGGGCGAACGACGTGGTGTCCTCCATGCCGACCCGCAGGTGGCCGCCCGCGGCCAGCGCGGCCAGCATGACCGGTACCGAGGTGCGGCTGATGCCGGTGGCCGACCAGGTCGCCCCGGCGGGCAGCGCGGCCACCGCCGCGACCAGCGTGGCGGCATCGCCGGGCATCCCGCCAGGCACCCCCATGACCAGGTCGCAGTGCACGTGACCGCCCGCGGGCTCGCCCAGGTCATCGAGCAGCCGGTGCAGCGTGGCGATGTGCCCGAAGTCGAACAGCTCGAACTCGGGCACCACCCCCAGCGCCTGCGTCCGGGCGTACAGCTCGCGGATGAACGGCCCGGAGTTCATGAACACGTCGTCGCCGAAGTTCACCGTGCCGCAGGTCAGCGAGCAGGCGTCGGGGGCCGCGTCGAGCACGGCCAGCCGCCGCTCGGGCGGGTCGGTGACCGCGCCGCCGGTGGACAGCTGGATGATCAGGTCGGTGGCCTCGCGCAGCGCGCGCACGGTCTCGGCCAGCCGCCCCGGGTCCAGGGTCGGCCGGGCCTGATCGTCGCGGATGTGCACGTGAATCACGGCTGCCCCGGCGGCCTGGCACTCCCGCGCCGTGGTGACCAGCTCGTCCAGGGTGACCGGAAGGGCGGGCACGGCCGCCTTGTCGACCTCCGCGCCGGTGGGCGCGACCGTAATCAGGGTGGCAGTCGCTCTCATGACCGGGATAATGCCTCCTCGTGCGAGCCGTACTCCAGCGGGCCAGCGAGGCGAGCGTCACCGTCGGCGGGACGGTGGTCGGCCGTCTGTCCCGGCCGGGCCTGGTGGTGCTGCTCGCGGTGACGCACTCCGACACGGCCGCCGGGGCGGCCGCGCTGGCGGGCAAGGTGTTTCATCTCCGCATCCTGCGAGACGATAAATCTTGCGCCGATACGTCAGCTCCGCTGCTCATCATCAGCCAGTTCACCCTATACGGAGAAACTTCTAAGGGCCGGCGGCCTAGCTGGTCAGCCGCCGCGCCGGGTCCCGTGGCGGCGCCGCTGATCGACGCGTTCGTGGCCGCGCTGCGCGATCTGGGCGCCGAGGTGCACACCGGGGTCTTCGGCGCCGACATGGCCGTTCAGCTGATCAACGATGGCCCGGTCACGCTGATCGTGGAGAGCTAGCCGGGCTGCTGGCCCAGGTGGACGCGGGCGAACGACAGCGACTCGGCCAGGTCGGCGGCGCGCTGGGCCGGGTCGTTCGCGCGGTGGGTGTTGACCTCCAGCACCACCACGCCCTGGTAGTCGTCGGCGCGCAGCTTGCCCAGCAGCTCAGCGCAGGGCTGGGTGCCGCGGCCGGGCACCAGGTGCTCATCCGGCAGGCCCGGCCGGGTGCCGTCGCCGAGGTGGACGTGGGCCAGCCCGGCTGCCGAGCTGGGCGGCCATCTCCAGCACGTCCGACCCGGACACGGCCGCGTGCGACACGTCCAGCGTGGCGTGCGAGACCGCCAGCTCAACCGGGTTCCAGTGCGGCGCGTACGCGGTCACCTCGGTGCCGCCAGGGCGCAGCGGGTACAGGTTCTCGGCCGCGAAGGCGATCCCGCTCTCGGCCGACAGCTCGGTCAGGCCCGCCTCGAACTCCCGGGCGTACTCGCGCTGCCAGCGGAACGGCGGGTGGACCACCACGACCTTGGCCCCGAGCGCCTGGGCCAGGTCCCGCGACCGGTGCAGCTTGCCCCACGCGTCGCGGCCCCAGACCCGCTGGGTCACGATCAGGTTAGGGGCGTGCACGGCCACCACCGGGATGCCGTGATACTCCGACAGCCGCCCCAGCACCATCGCGTCCTGGCTGACCGGGTCGGCGGTGACCATCACTTCCAGCGCGTCATAGCCGAGCCGGGCGGCCATCTGGAAGGCGTCCGGGACCCGCTCGGGGAACACCGAGGCGGTGGACAGGGCGATCTGGATGCCGCACGACACCCGGCCAGCCTATGCGGTGCTTGCAGGTGCGCGCACTGACCGGCGCGCAGCACCCGGATGAACAGCCGGCCACCGTGCGCCGGCCAAATGTCAGCGCGGGGCGCTACCGTGCCCGCATGGCCAGGGCAGCCGCGGCGGCGGCGTACGTGTGCGCGGAGTGCGGCTGGCGGTCGCCCAAGTGGGCGGGCCGCTGCGGGGAGTGCCAGGCGTGGGGCAGCATGGCCGAGACGGCGCCGTCCGGGGCGGCCGTCATCGCGGCCCGGGTGCCGCTGCGGGCCGGCACGCCGCGGACCGCCGCCGTCCCGATCGGCCAGGTCGACGCGGCCGCCGCGCAGGCTCGCCCGACCGGCATGGCCGAGCTGGACCGGGTGCTCGGCGGCGGCCTGGTCCCCGGTGCCGTGGTGCTGCTGGCCGGGGAGCCGGGAGTCGGGAAGTCGACGCTGCTGCTGGAGGCGGGCGCGCTGGCCGCCCGGTCCGGCCCGGTGCTGTACGTGACCGGCGAGGAGTCGACGGCCCAGGTGCGGCTGCGGGCCGACCGGGTCGGCGCGATCAGCGACCAGCTGTTCCTGGCCGCCGAGACCGACTTCGCCGCCCTGCTGGCCCACGTCGAGGCGGTCGATCCGGCGCTGCTCATCGTGGACTCGGTGCAGACCATCACCGCCGCGGGCATCGAGGGCGTGCCCGGCGGGGTGACCCAGGTGCGCCAGGTGACCGCCGCGCTGACCGCGCTGGCCAAGCAGCGGACGCTGACCACGGTTCTGGTCGGCCACGTGACCAAGGACGGGTCGGTGGCCGGGCCGCGGACCCTGGAGCACCTGGTTGACGTCGTGCTCAGCTTCGACGGGGACGCGCGCGGCCAGCTTCGGATGGTCCGCGCGCTGAAGAACCGGTTCGGCCCGACCGACGAGATCGGCTGCTTCGAGCTGGGCGAGGGTGGCCTGATTGAGCTGCCCGACCCCAGCGGGCTGTTCCTGTCCCGGCAGCCCGTGCCCGGTACTTGCGTGACCGTGACGCTGGAGGGCCGCCGCCCGCTGGTGGCCGAGATCCAGACCCTGATCTGCGACACCGTGCTGGACATCCCCCGCCGGGTGACCTCCGGCCTGGACGGCTCCCGGGTCGGCATGGTGCTGGCCGTGCTGTCCCGCCGGGCCAGCATCGCCATCGGCAAGCAGGACGTCTACGCGGCCACGGTGGGCGGGGTGCGGCTGACCGAGCCGTCGGTCGACCTGGCCGTGGCGCTCGCGCTGGCCAGCGCGAAGTGCGATACCAGCATCCGCGGCGAGGTGGTGGCCATCGGCGAGGTCGGCCTGGCCGGGGAGATCCGCCGCGTGAGCGGGGTACAGCGCCGCCTGGCCGAGGCCCAGCGACTCGGCTTCCGCCGGGCCATCATCCCGGCCGGCTCGGACGTGGTGAGCCCCGGCGGGGCGCTCGCCGACATCCGGGAGGCAGCCGACGTGCGCACGGCGGTTGCCTTTGCCCTGGGCGGCTGACCGGCTCGCGCCGATACACTCGGGACAATGAGCAACGGGCGTGATGAGCGCCGGGCCGCGCTGGCGGCGGTAGCTCCCGGAACCGCTCTCCGGGAGGGCCTGGAGCGCATTCTGCGGGGGAGCACGGGCGGGCTCATCGTGCTGGGCTACGACGCGTCCGTCGAGGCGCTGTGCTCAGGTGGCTTCGAGCTCAACGTGGCCTTCTCCGCCACCCGGCTGCGCGAGCTGGCCAAGATGGACGGCGCCATCGTGCTGGACGCCACCGGCGACACGATCCTGCGCGCGGCCGTTCAGCTGGTCCCCGACCCGCAACTGCCCACCGGCGAGTCGGGCACCCGGCACCGCACCGCCGAGCGGGTGGCCCGGCAGACCGGCTACCCGGTCATCTCGGTCAGCAAGTCCATGCGCATCATCGCGGTCTGGACCGGCGGCTGCCGTTACGTGCTGGAGGACTCGGCCACCCTGCTGTCCCGGGCGCACCAGGCGCTGGCCACCCTGGAGCGGTACCGGCTCCGGCTGGACCAGGTCACCGGCGCGCTGTCGGCCCTGGAGATCGAGGACCTGGCCACGGTCCGGGACGTCACCGCGGTGGCTCAGCGCTCGGAGATGGTCCGCCGGATCGCCGACGAGATCGAGGGCCACATGGTGGAACTCGGCACCGACGGTCGCCTGCTGGCCCTCCAGCTAGACGAGCTCGTGGCCGACACCGGCGCGCAGCGCCTGTACCTGGCCCGCGACTACGTGCCCGCCGGGAGCCCGGCCGACCGGGCCGGCGTAGCCGCCGCCGCCCTGGACGGCCTGGCCGCGCTGGCCGCCGACGAGCTTCTGGACTGCGGCACCGTGGCGGCGGTGCTGGGCCTGGGCGGCGCCGAGCACCTGGACGACTCAGCCAGCCCGCACGGCTACCGGCTGCTGGCCACCGTGCCCCGGCTGGCCGGCCCGGCCATCGACGGCCTCATCGCCCACTTCGGCGGCCTGCAGAAACTGCTCGCCGCCAGCGTCACCGACCTGCAGTGCGTGCCCGGCGTGGGCATTGCCCAGGCCAAGAACATCCGCGAGGGCCTGTCCCGGCTAGCCGAGTCATCGCTGCTAGACCGCTACAGCTGACAGCTCGCCCAGGGCGGCCTGGCTAGCACACGACCAGACGCAGGCAGCCTCAGAACACCCCACCAGTCACCACCGTCACTCAGCAACGCCTGGATCCAGGGTCACCTTCGCGGTCTGGCCCGGCGCGACCGCCCGGAATGTCAGAGGGGGCGCGTATCGTCGAACATGTCAGCTAAATGATGCCGTGATCATTTCGATCTGCGGAGATCCGCAGTCGGCGGCGCGTGGCGGGAGGTGAGGAGCGTGTGCGACGGGCAGCCGGGCGGGGCCGGGACGTTCGCCGATGCAGCCGAGGCGGCCGCCGCGGCGCAGGCCGCGCTGGCGTTCCTCGCGACCGCTGACGTGGCGTCCCTGCCAGGCGACACCCTGGCCGAGTGCCTGCGCGCGCTGGCCGGGGCTGAGTCCGGGCACCTGGCCGCCCGGTCCCGCGTCCTGTCGGCCTTCACGGCGCAGGACGCTCCGGTGGCGGACGGGCACCCGACCGCGAAGTCGTGGCTGCGCTGGCAGACCCGCGTCACCGCCGGCGCGGCGGGCGCGGAGGTCGGCTGGATGCGGCGACTGGCCGCCCACCCCCGCGTGGCGGCCGCGCTAGCCGCGCAGGCGATCTCCCCGTCATGGGCGCTGCAGGTATGTAAGTGGACCGACGAGCTTCCGGCGCAGTTCCGCGATGATGCCGATGAGATCCTGCTGGCCGCGGCGGATGGCGGCGCGGACCTGGCCGACCTGTCGGGGCTGGCGCGGGAGATCTACGAGCGCACCGTCCCGCCGGACGCCGATGACGGGCCTCCGGGCGAGGACCCGGCCTTCCGGGACCGCTGGCTGCGGCTGGACGTGACGTTCGGCGGCGCAGGGCGACTGGAGGCCGCGCTGACCCCGGAGTGCACCGCGGCAGTGCTGGGAATGCTGGAGTCGCTGGGAAAGAAGGCGGCCCCCGGGGATGACCGCAGCGAGGGGCAACGGCACCACGACGCGCTGGAGGAAGCGTGCCGGATGCTGCTGGCAACGGGCACGCTGCCCGACGTGGCGGGGCAGCCGGCACAGCTGCTAGTTCACGCGACCCTCGGGCAGCTCTTAGGTCTAGCCGGCCACGGCGGCCTGCCGGGCAGCGGTCCGGGCAGCGCGGGCCTGGGCGCCGGTGACGACGGAGAGCCCGGTCCGGGCCTCGCGAGTCTTCCGGGCGTGGCGGATGCCTTCCTGCCGCGCCGGGGCGCGGGACACGGCCCTGAGCCCGGGCGGGGCCTGGCGGGCGTGCCGGATTCGTTCCTGGCCGGGCGGGCCGCCGGGGACGGCGAGCCCGGCTGGGCAGCCACCCCGGCCGCCGCGCAGGCCTACGCCTGCGACGCGAAGATCGCCACTATCATCACCGGCCACCTTGACCCCGAGATCGTCGCCGCCGCAGTCCGCGCCTACCTAGGCCGACCGGACCCCGCCGCCGAGGACCCCGCCGCCGAGGACCCCGTCGCCGGATCCCTCGGCCACCAGGGTTGCGCAAGCGGCCAGGTCCCCGCCGCCACCCACGACCGGCTGGCAGCCACGCTGATCCGCTACGTCACCGCGATGCTCACCGGCCCCGCCGGGCTTGCTGCCGCTCTCCGCGCCGGCCTGCCAGGGTCCCCAGGCGCCGCTGTCAGCCTCCCCCTCGACATCACCAGCCCCACTGCGACCATCCCGCCCCACTTGCGCCGCGCGGTGACCGCCCGGGACCGGCACTGCGCCTTCCCTGGCTGCGGCCAGGTACCGGCCCGCTGCCAGGTCCACCACGTGATCCCGCGTTCGCTGGGCGGGCCGACCGCCTTGCCGAATCTCGTTCTCCTGTGCTCGTTCCACCACCTGATCCTGATCCACCGGCGCGGCTGGACCCTGACCCTGAACGCCGACGGGACCACCACTGCCACCAGCCCCGACGGGCGGAAGGTGTGGCATAGCCATGACCCGCCGGACGCCCGCGCCGCCTGATCACCGGCAGCTCCCTCCCGCGCGGCGCCCTCCAATAAGCCAGGCGGCTATTCCTGCGCCAGCGCGATCTCGATCGCGGCGGCGCGCACGTCGGCCAGCCGGTGCGCGCGCAGCCGCTCCACCTGCGCCCGCCAGGGCGCGGGCCAGCCGAGCCCGTGCCCGTGCCCGTGCCCGTGCCGGGCCAGCGCGACGGCGAGCAGGCCGGCGGCCAGGCGGCTGTCCCGCTCAAGCAGCGCCGCCGCCGCCAGGACCGCGGCCGGATCCGTGTGCGCGGCGCGGCCGAGCCCGGCGACCAGCTCCGCGGCCACCCGGCCGGCGGTGACGGGCTGGTCATCGAGCAGGTCACAGACCTGCGTGAGGGCCGCGGCGAGCTGGCGCGGGTCGCCGCCGAGCGGTACCGCCGCCAGCAGCAGCCGCGCGGCGGGCAGCGCGAGGTCGGGCTGCTCCGCGAGCGACCGCCCGGCGTCGGCCAGCGGCACGCTGTCCAGTCCAGCCCAGTCCACCTGCCCGGCCTGGCGGACGATGTGATCCAGCCGCCGCCGGGCGGGGCGGTCCCGGCCCGGGTCGCCTGCGGTCCCGGACGCACCCGGATCGCGGTCCAGCTCGGCGAGCCGGGCGGTCACGCCGGGCAGCACCGCGCCGGCTTGGCCGTCGGCCAGCAGCGCCGCGAGCAGGCTGGCGGCGGGCTTCCACAGGACACGGTCGCGCAGGTCGGTCACCCGCGCGATTCCCGCTGCCGCGGCACCGGGGACCCAGTGCGCCCAGCTCTCCAGCGCCCGCAGCGCCGCCCGGGATGCCTCCTCGTCGGCGCTCGCGCTGGCGCGCAGCACGAGGTCCCCGTACCGGGAGCGGTAGCGCGGCGGACAGCGCAGCGGGCTCGTGCCCGCCACCAGGGCCAGGATCTCGGCCGGACGGCCCGTTGCCGCCTCGTCGAGGATGGGCCACGCCCGAGGGTCGTGCAGCAGTCGGCGGGCCGCGGAGACCGCGGAGGCCCGCACGTCGCGGTGCTGTCCGTCCTGCGCCCAGGCCTGGCCCAGCAGGTCGCCGGTGCCGGGCACGGACAGCGTCGCGGCGAGCCGCAGCCGTTCCTTCCGGCTGGTGACCTTGCCGACGCCGAAATCCCCGGCGAGGGCGGCGGCCAGCTCGCTGGGCGGCAGGAACCGGGCCGCGCGGCCGGCCGCATAGACGGCCACCCGTGCCCGGTCGCCATCAGCCTGGGCCAGCAGCACCGCCAGAGCGTCGCCCGGCCGGCCCGCGCGCAGCCCGCCCAGCGCCGCCTCCGCCAGGCTCACCTGCGGCGAGCCGAGCCAGCGCTGCACCACGTCCCAGCCCGCGCCGGGGATTGCCGCCGCCGTGCGGATGGCGCCGGCCCGCTCCGGGATCCGGGCGCCCGCGTCCGCGGCGAGCCGGGCGAGCAGCGCGGCGAAGGCAGCCTGCTGCCGGGGCAGCCAGCGGTCGACCCGCTGCGCCGTCGTCGGCACCCAGCGCACGCCCGCGGCGATGAACCGGCCAGCGGGCGGCGGGCCGTCCAGGACGACGCCGAGCAGGTCGGTCCGGCTGGCGCACAGCACGGCCCACACCGACGGCAGCGTGACGGCGGAGGAATCGGCGCGCAGCACCTCGGCGACGCGGTGGTGGCGGGCCACCGGGTCGCCGAGCCAGAGGGCAATGCCCTGGCGCATGACGCCCGAGACCTGGCCGGACATGATGGACTGGCGCAGCATGTCCTGGAGGTCGCGCAGCCGCCAGGCCGCCGGCCGAGCGCCTGGGCAACCGCGAACAGGGCATCGCAGGAGCCGCGCTGCAGCCCCGCCTCCAGCCAGCCGCGCACCACTGCGAAAAGCTCCGTCTCCTGGCCGCGGCGCAGCCGGGTATCCAGGCGCCCTAACGCCGGCGCCCGGGTCTCGAACAGCAGCTGCATCGTGTCCAGCGACCAGTTCGCCAGCTCCGGCACGTCAAAATGCGCCCGCAGCACAGACACCGCGAGCTGCTCCAACGCGGACAGGGTCCACCGGCTCGCGTCCGGCGCGCACTGCGCATCGACGCTGAGCTGCTTCAGCGCCGGGGCGGCCGCTGGCTCGATCAACCGCGGCGGAATCCGCGCCAGCGCGGTGAGCACCGGGGTGCGGCACCGGCTCCTGCTCGTTGCGCAGCCGCCGCAGGCCCTCGATGACCTGCGTGACGGCCGCCGGGTCGGCCGCTGCGGCCGCGCAGCGCAGCATCAGCCCATACGCCGTAGCCCGGTCGGCAGGACCAGCGGGCGCTGCGCCGCCTGGGCCAGCGGCCCCGCGGCCTCCGCCCACGGCAGGAACGCGGTGTAGTGCAGCGCCAGCTCCGGGTCGGCCGCGACCGCCGACAGGGCCAGGATCCGGCGGGCCTCGAAGCGCCTGCCGCCGGGACCGCGGCAACACGGCCAGGATCTCGTCCGGCGTGCGGTCCTGGCTGGTATCGCGGTCCGCCATGGCCGCGTCGTACAGCGCCGCCCGCCGCGACGGCGGCACCGCGTCCAGCAGCGCAGCCAGGGCGTAGTCGCGTGACCGCAGCCGCCGCGCGACCGGGGCCAGCGCCGCCGTGTCGAGCCCGGCCCAGCGCGCGCAGCAGCGACGTGGGCAGCCCGGCGCGCTCCAGCCAGTGCGCCCGGCCCGGCGCGGTCAGCAGCGCCGCCAGCCGCGTGCCATCCGCCGCGGCCAGGCAGGAGTAGCGGGACAGAGACCCGGCCAGGAAACCTGCCGGGCCGTAGCGCTCCAGCAGGTCCAGTACGCGATCCGGGGCGGCGGGCGCCGCGCTCAGCACGCCGGTCCCGAACTCCAGCCACCAGCGGGCGCGGGCGAACGGCGGCAGTCCCGGCAGCTGTTGCGCGGCCACGCTGAGCACGGCCTCCGGGTGCCGCCCGCCCAGCCGCGACCGTCCGCGATGGCGTGCCCGAGCTCGGGCAGCAGCCGGGACACCGTCCCGGTCGAGCACGCCGCCAGCAGTCGCGCCGCCTCCGCGTCGCCGAATCGCTCCCAGACGGCCTCGATCAGGGCGTCCGCGATGCCGGATCGCGGCATCCGGCGCAGCACCCGGTACACCTGCCGACGGGCATGCCAGGAGGCGTCGGCCACGAAGGCTGTTACCTCTGCGGCGCTGGCCCGGCCCGAGCGGAGCCAGGCACTCAGGGCCGATCTGCGCAGCGTCCAGTCCGGGTCACCCAGCGCCGCCGTGACGCCCGGTTCATAGTCGGCCACGATCGCCAGGTACAGCGCGATCCCGCGCTCGAACCGCTCGCTCCGCTGCAGTTCGCCGACCAGCCCGGCCAGCTCAGGGGAACCGGCCAGACGCGGCACCAGCAGGCGCATCCGAGCCGGGTAGTCGAGCGGGTCGATCTCGGCCAGCAGCCCGGCGGCGGCGGTGGCGGTGGCGGGATCGGAGAGGCGTCGGACATGGCCCAGATTATCCGGGAACGGCGCCGCCGCCTGACACCAGTTATCCGGCCAGCCCCGGTTATCCGGCCAGCGCCGGTGGCCCGACGTGCAGGCGTAACCGCTAGCCGAGGCGGAACGTGATGGTGTTGCTGGTCAGGGCGCCGTCGACGGCGGTGGCGGTGTAGGTGCCGGCGGCGGCTGGGGTAGCCGGGGTGGTGCAGCCGGGGGCCGACGCCTCTCGGTTCCATGAGATCGGGATCACGGTTGGCACGCCCCGCTGCAGGTCGGACCCCAGGCTCCCGGTACCCGCCGCGCAGTCCGCGGAGCTCCACACCGGGCGCGAGCCGGACCGGATGACCAGCACCACGTGCCGGGCTCCGACATCGAAGATGCAGGTCGACCGCGCGGTGCCAACCACGTCCACGGTGAACTGGGGAAGCTGAGCGCCGGCGTAGGCCGACTGGCTGGCGAACACGCTGAGTACCACGGCGCCGGACGGGCAGGCCCGCACCCGGCCCGCCGCTGCCTCGCCGACGGCCCCGGCCGCCCGCTGGCCGCTGCTGCTCCCGCCGACCCCGCCGCCGCCGGCATTGCCGTTGCTGGCACCGGCGTTGCTGGCACCGGCGTTGCTGGCACCGGCGTTGCTGGCACCGGCGGTTCCGGTACGGTCCGCGGTGGTGGTCGCGCCCGAGCCCAGGGCGCCGGAGAAGGCCCACGCGATGAGCGACAGGATGGCCAGGACCGCGAGCAGCGCCACCGCCCGGCGCCGCCAGTAGACCGACTGGGGCATGGGTCCGGCCGGGCGCATGGTGTCGGTCAGCCGCTGCCGCAACCCCCACGGGTGATTACGGAGCGTGTTCATCAGCATGCGACGAGTATGCAGCAGCCCTTCTGGCGGGTCGGCGGCGAAACGCCGGGGCCGCCGCCGTGCGAGGATCAGCGGGTCATGACCGACGATGTGGTGAGCCCGATCCTGGCCTGGTACGCGGCCAATGCCCGGGACCTGCCCTGGCGGCGGCCGGGCACGTCGCCCTGGGCGGTCCTGGTCAGCGAGATCATGCTGCAGCAGACGCCGGTGTCCCGGGTGCTGCCCGCGTACGCGGCCTGGCTGGCCCGGTGGCCCACCCCCGCGGCGCTGGCCGCCGACCCGGCCGGCCGAGGCCGTGCGGCAGTGGGGCCGGCTCGGTTACCCGCGCCGCGCCCTCCGGCTGCACGACGCGCCCGGATCCTGGTGACCGAGCATGGCGGCGCGGTACCCGGCCTCGGCTCGACGCGCTGCTGGCCGCTGCCGGGTATCGGGCGTTACACCGCGGCCGCGGTCGCCAGCTTCGCTTTCGGCCAGCGGCACGCCGGTCCTGGACACCAACGTGCGGCGGGTGCTGGCCGGCTGGTCACCGGGGCGGAGCCCGGCCGCCGACGGCCCGTCGGCGGCCGAGTGGCGGCTGGCCGAGTCGCTGCTGCCCGCAGACGGCCGCGGTGGCCGCCCGCTGGTCGGTCGGCGGTGATGGAACTCGGCGCGCTGGTCTGCACGGCGGCCCGGCCGCGCTGCGCGGCGCTGCCCGGTGGCGGCGGACTGCGCGTGGCTGCGGCGGGCCGCCCGCCGCCGGCGGCCCGGCCGGTGGGCCAGCGCTACGAGGGCACCGACCGGCAGTGCCGGGGCGCGCTGCTGGCCGTGCTGCGGGCCGCCGCCGGCCCGGTGCCCGGCCAGCCGCCTGGACGCCGCCTGGCATGACGACAGGGCAGCGAGCGCGGTGCGCTCGCTGCCCTGGTCGCCGACGGCCTGGTCAGCCGGCTGCGCGGACGGGTCGTACGCCCTGCCGCGGTAGCACTGGGCCTGCGAGCTGCGCCCGACCGCTGCGGTCTGGGCGGTCCCTGGCGCGTCGGCCGGACGCCGGCCGGTGAGCTGGCCCGGCCTGTGGCGGCCTTCGCCGCTGCGCCGACTCGATCCTCCGGCGGGGCGTCGGGCACCGCGTCCGGCTTGGCCACGCCCTTGAAGGTGAACTTCGCCTCCGGCGCCCTCGCCGTCAGCGTCGACGATGACGATCTGGCCCGCCTTGAGCTCGCCGAACAGGATCTTCTCCGACAGGTGAGTCCTCGATCTCGCGCTGGATCGTCCGGCGCAGCGGCCGCGCGCCCAGCACCGGGTCGTAGCCGCGCTCGCGACAGCAGCGACTTGGCCGCCGGCGAGCTCGATGCCCATGTCCCGGTCCTTCAGCCGCTCGTCCACCTTGCCGATCATCAGGTCGACGATCGTGAAGATCTCGTCCTGGCTCAGCTGGTGGAAGACGATGATGTCATCGACGCGGTTGAGGAACTCGGGCCGGAAGTGCTGCTTGAGCTCCTCGCTGACCTTGGCCTTCATCCGCTCGTAGGAGCCGCGCGACTCCTCGGCCGTGCCGAAGCCCGACCGACACGCCCTTGGAGATGTCCCGGGTGCCCAGGTTGGTGGTCATGATGATGACGGTGTTCTTGAAGTCCACCATCCGGCCCTGGGCGTCGGTCAGCCGACCGTCCTCCAGGATCTGCAGCAGCGAGTTGAAGATGTCCGGGTGCGCCTTCTCGATCTCGTCGAACAGGACGACCGAGAACGGCCGGCGGCGGACCTTCTCGGTCAGCTGGCCGCCCTCCTCGTACCCGACGTAGCCGGGCGGCGAGCCGAACAGCCGCGAGACGGTGTGCTTCTCCATGTACTCGCTCATGTCGAGCTGGATCAGCGAGTCCTCGTCACCGAACAGGAACTCGGCCAGCGTCTTGGACAGCTCGGTCTTGCCGACGCCGGACGGCCCGGCGAAGATGAACGACCCGCCCGGGCGCTTGGGGTCCTTCAGCCCGGCCCGGGTGCGCCGGATGGCCTGCGACAGCGCCTTGATGGCGTCGTTCTGGCCGATGACGCGCCGGTGCAGCTCGTCCTCCATCCGCAGCAGCCGCTGCGACTCCTCCTCGGTGAGCTTGAAGACCGGGATCCCGGTGGCCGTCGCGAGGACCTCGGCGATCAGCTCCTCGTTCACCTCGGCCGGCGTGTCCATGTCGCCGGCCTTCCACTCCTTCTCCCGGGCGTCCTTCTTGCTCGATCAGCTGCTTCTCGGTGTCCCGGAGCGCAGCCGCCTTCTCGAAGTCCTGGGAGTCGATGGCCGACTCCTTCTCCCGGCGCACGTCGGCGATCTTCTCGTCGAAGTCGCGCAGGTCCGGCGGCGCGGTCATCCGGCGGATGCGCATCCGCGAGCCGGCCTCGTCGATCAGGTCGATCGCCTTGTCCGGCAGGAACCGGTCGCTGATGTAGCGGTCGGCCAGCTGCGCCGCCGCCACCAGGGCGTCGTCGGTGATGGTCACCCGGTGGTGCGCCTCGTACCGGTCGCGCAGGCCCTTGAGGATCTCGATCGTGTGCGAGATCGTCGGCTCGGCGACCTGGATCGGCTGGAACCGGCGCTCCAGCGCCGCGTCCTTCTCCAGGTGCTTGCGGTACTCGTCCAGCGTGCTGGCGCCGATCGTCTGCAGCTCGCCGCGGGCCAGCATCGGCTTCAGGATCGACGCCGCGTCGATCGCGCCCTCGGCCGCGCCCGGCCCCGACCAGGGTGTGGATCTCGTCGATGAACAGGATGATGTCGCCGCGGGTGCGGATCTCCTTGAGCACCTTCTTCAGCCGCTCTTCGAAGTCACCGCGGTACCGCGACCCGGCCACCAGGGCGCCGAGGTCCAGCGTGTACAGCTGCTTGTCCTTGAGCGTCTCGGGCACCTCGCCCTTGACGATCTTCTGGGCCAGGCCCTCGACGACGGCGGTCTTGCCCACGCCGGGCTCGCCGACCAGCACCGGGTTGTTCTTGGTCCGGCGGGACAGCACCTGCATGACCCGCTCGATTTCCTTCTCCCGGCCGATGACCGGGTCCAGTTTGCCCTCGCGGGCGGCGGCGGTGAGGTTCCGGCCGAACTGGTCCAGCACCAGCGACGTGGACGGAGCGGTCTCGGACGGCGCGCCCGCCGCCGCGGGCTCCTTGCCCTGGTAGCCGTGCAGCAGCTGGATCACCTGCTGGCGCACCCGGTTCAGGTCGGCGCCCAGCCGGACCAGCACCTGGGCGGCGACGCCCTCGCCCTCGCGGATCAGGCCGAGCAGGATGTGCTCGGTGCCGATGTAGTTGTGGCCGAGCTGCAGCGCCTCGCGCAGCGACAGCTCCAGCACCTTCTTGGCCCGCGGCGTGAACGGGATGTGCCCCGACGGCGCCTGCTGGCCCTGGCCGATGATCTCCTCGACCTGCTGGCGCACGGCCTCGAGGCTGATCCCCAGCGACTCAAGTGCCTTGGCGGCGACGCCCTCGCCCTCGTGGATGAGGCCGAGCAGGATGTGCTCGGTACCGATGTAGTTGTGGTTGAGCATCCTGGCCTCTTCCTGAGCCAGGACCACAACCCGCCGCGCCCGGTCGGTAAACCTCTCGAACATCTCGTCGCTCCTCACAGAGCGGTCGGGGAGGCATCGAACTTGCCCCGTCCCTTCCGCATGTTAGCCCGTGCGCCGGGCGACGCCACGCGCGCGAATATTTCGCATACGTAAACGTTCCCCGCCGGTAAGGCGTTCATCCCATCCAACCTAGGTCACGGACCTCTGTGTTCCCAGCTACGCCGGGAGCGAACGCGCGGTCACCGGCCGGTGGCGGCCCGCTGGCGGCCGGGCCGGGCCGGGCGAAACCAGGGCAGACGGCAGCAGGCGGCGCGGTCGCGGCGATATGCGACGGCGCCGCCTGCTGCGCGGCTGCTGGCTCTCGCCGGCCTGTGCTAGCTCCCTGCCGGGTCGGGCTGCACGGCTGGCTGGGTGACGGACGGGGAGCGGCCGAGGGAGAACGACCCGGGGCGGCCGATGGCTGGGGGCCGTCCCGGCGGGCTCGTGTCCTGCTGGTTGGTGTCCTGCTGGTTGGGTGCCCTGCTGCTTGTTGCGGGTAAGCAGCAGGCTGGTTAGTGCGCGGCTTCGTATTCGGAGATGATCGACGCCGGAATACGGCCGCGCTCGCTGACCTTGTGGCCCCGCTGGCGAGCCCAGGCCCGGATTTCCGAGCTGCGCTCCCGGCCCGGCCCGGTGCGGGCCTTACGGCGGCGGCCGCCGACCGCGGCGGAACTCACCCGGCGGCCGTGCTCGGCATATGCAGCGAAGGTGTCATGCAGTTCCTTGACGTGCGCGGAGCAGACGTCGATCTCGTACGAGGCGCCGTCAAAGGCGAACGAAACTGTCTCGTTCCCCTCGATCTCGCCGTCGTGGGGCAGGTCGCACACGACCGTCACCACAGTCTTCTGAGCCATCAGGCAGCCTTTCCCCTGGGGGAGTCTTTTGGCACGTAAAGATATACCGGGGAAGCCCCTGATGACAATTCACGATACAACGTTTTCCGAAGGATGCTGGCCGAGGCCAACCGCCAGTTACTCTCCGTAATCGACGCGCCGCCTAATCGTCATCAGGCCGTTCTGCTGTACCGGACGGTTCGGTCCCGGTATCCGCATCATGAGCCGCAATCGGATCGTCATCTGGAAAATCCTCAGACCGGGCGTCCTTCGACCCTGAGCGGCCCAGGCCCATCTCGCGGCGCAGGAACCAGCCCACCCCGAACAGGAATGCCGCGCATACCAGCAGGGGCGGAGTGAGCACTGAGACGTACTTCATCCTCGCATCACCCGGAACCCTTCGCTCGATTCGCATGTTTCGGCGTGCAAATTTCATCCGGCCGAGGTGTCCGGGTCGCGTGATCGTGACCGGGGCGACGCCCCGCCGGGCGCGAGCGCGCCCGGCTGCCGTCCGGCGCACCGCCGTCTTGCCGCGCCGTCTTATTGGCATTCTGTCGCATCCGCCGGTCCAGGCCAGAACTGGGGTGGCCGACCATAAGCCCGCAGCCTGCGCGAATCCATCCGGTCCTGGCCTGATGCCGCGCAGCGGGCCAGGATGGCGGGCCGATCGTGACAGGATCTGACCTGCCCCCGTCCCGGCCTGGCCCCGGCCGCATCCGGCCCGGCCCCGCCGTGCGAAAGACCCGGCTTGCCCTGGAAAGCGACATCATGTTCCATGCTGACCTGCATATCCACTCCAAGTACTCCCGGGCCTGCAGCAAGGACTGCGATATAGAGCACCTGGCGTGGTGGGCCTTCCGCAAGGGCATTTCGGTAGTCGGGACCGGGGATTTTACGCACCCGGCATGGGCAGCCGAGCTGCGGGAATCACTCATTCCGGCCGAGCCCGGCCTGCTGGCGCTGCGTCCCGATCTCGAGGACCGGCTCCGCCGCACTTCGCCGCGCACATGCACGGGGCCGGTACGTTTCCTGCTGTCGGCCGAGATATCCACCATCTACCGGGGCGGCGACCGGACCAGGAAAGTTCACCACCTCATCTACGCCCCTACTTTCGAGGCCGCTGACCGGATCACCCGGGCCCTGGCCAAGATCGGCAACCTGGCCTCCGACGGCCGCCCGATAATCGGCCTCGACTCGCGGAACCTGCTGGAGATCACCCTGTCCGGCGGACCTGGCTGCTACCTCGTCCCGGCGCACGCGTGGACGCCGTGGTTCGCGGTGCTGGGCTCGAAATCGGGGTTCGATCTGGTGGCCGACTGCTACGGGGATCTGGCCGCCGAGGTATTCGCGATCGAGACCGGCCTGTCGTCCGATCCGCCTATGAACTGGATGTGCTCGTCCCTGGACGGCTACCGCCTGATGAGCAACTCCGACGCGCATTCACCGCCGATGCTCGGCCGCGAGGCCACCGCCTTCGACTGCGACCTTGACTATTTCGCGATGGCCGGGGCGCTGCGCACCGGCGACGGGCTGGCCGGGACGCTGGAGTTCTTTCCCGAGGAAGGCAAGTATCACCTGGACGGACACCGCAAGTGCGGCGTCCGCCTGGAGCCGGGCGAGACCCGGCGTCGCGACGGCGCCTGCCCGCAGTGCGGCAAGCCGCTCACGATCGGCGTGGCCCACCGGGTAGCCGAACTGGCCGACCGGCCCGCGGGCTTCCGGCCGCCGGACGCGCCCGGGTTCACCAGCCTGATCCAGCTCAGGCAGGTCATCGGCGAGATCATGTCGGTCGGCCCGGCGGCCAAGCGGGTGACCGCCGAGGTCTCCCGCCTGGTCGGGATCCTCGGGCCGGAGCTTGGCATCCTGTGCGACGCGCCGCTGGCCGAGGTCGAGCGGGCCGGCGGCGCCCTGCTGGGCGAGGCACTGGCCCGGCTGCGCCGGGGCGCGGTCCGGCGGGAGGCGGGCTACGACGGCGAGTACGGCACGGTGGCACTGTTCGAGCCGGGCGAGATCGGAGCCAGCGCCGCGCTGTTCGACCTGCCCCGCTCGCCCGCACCGGGCCGGCCGCGGCGCGCCGGGCCTGGCTCCGGTCCGGATATCCCGAAATCGGATAGGCCCGGTCTCGTTACGGCTGGTCCGGATAGGGCCGAGGCGGCCCGCCGGGATGCGGCCGGACCGGACGGAGGCGATCCCGCTGTGTCCGGCGATCCCGCTGTCGGCCTGGACCCGGACCAGCGCGCGGCCGTGCTGGCCGCCAGCCCGCTGATGATCGTGGCCGGGCCGGGCACCGGGAAGACCCGGACGCTGACCCGGCGGATCGCCGCGCAGGTGGCTGGCGGGCCACCCGGCCCGAGGCTGCCTGGCGGTGACGTTCACCCGCCGGGCCGCGCAGGAGATGCGCACCCGGCTGGCCGCCCTGGCGCCCGGGCTGGATGAGGCCACGGTGACCACGTTCCATGGCCTCGGCCTGCGCATCCTGCGGGACCTGCACGGGCTGGCCGGGCTCCCGGCGCCGAGCTGCGCAGGTGGCCCGGACGGGGCCGCAGGTGGGCGCCTGGACGCGCGGCCGCGGATCTCCTGATCGCGACCGGCCACTGCGGCCGGCGCGAAAAAACGGTCGCGATCATGCTGACGGCGAGCGCGAGCGGCTGGTGGCGGCGCTGGCCGCGCGCGGCCTGGTCGACTTTGACGGTCTGATCGAGATAGCCGCCCGGCTGCTGCGGGACAACCCGGAGCAGGCCGCGCGGCTGCGCGAGCGGTGGCCGCTGATCAGCGTGGATGAGTACCAGGACATCGATGGCGCGCAGTACGGGCTGCTGGGCCTGCTGGCCGGGGACGGGGCGGGGCTGACCGTGATCGGGGACCCCGACCAGGCCATCTACGGATTCCGGGGCGCCGACGTGGGGTTCTTCCTGCGGTTCACGGCCGACTATCCGGGCGCGGCGACCTGCCAGCTCAGCCGGAACTACCGGTCCGCCCGGCCGATCGTGGCGGCGGCGCTGGCCGCCATCGCCCCGGCCACGCTGGTGCCCGGCCGGGTCCTGCGGGCGACGGCCGCCGGCGCGGGCGAGCCTGTGGTGACCTGCGAGACCGCCGATGAGCATGCCGAGGCGGCGTGGATCAGCGTGACCATCGACCGGCTGCTGGGCGGGACCTCGTTCCACTCCCTGGACACCGGCCGGGCCGGGCCGGACGGGCATGCCGGGCTGAGCCTGGCCGACATCGCGGTGCTGTACCGGACCGACGCCCAGTCGACGGCGATCGGCCAGGCGCTGACCCGGTCCGGGCTGGCCTACCGGAAGGGCTCTCACGATCTCCTGTACCGCCGCCCCGGCGTGCCGGAGATCGTGGCCGAGCTGCGCCGGCCCGGCCCCGAGCGGGACGGCCCGGTCGCGGCCCGGCTGGCGGCCGTGGTGCGCGACCTGGCCGGGGCGCGGTCGCCGTCGCGGGCGGTGGACATCCGGGCCGCGGGCGAGGTGCTGACGCCGCTAGCCCGGCGGTGCGGCCCCGACGGCGAGCGGTTCCTGACCGAGGTGACGCTGGGCGCCGCGGTGGACGCGCTGGACCCGCGGGCCGATGCCGTCACGCTGCTGACCATGCACGCGGCCAAGGGCCTGGAGTTCGAGGTGGTGTTCGTGGCGGGCTGCGAGGACGGCCTGCTGCCGTTGCGCACCCCGGGCGGCGGCATCTTGCCGGGCACCGACCCCGGGGAGGAACGGCGGCTGTTCTTCGTCGCCCTGACCAGGGCCCGGTCCCGGCTGCTGATCAGTTACGCCGCCCGGCGGGCCCGCGGTGGCGAGGCGCGACCCGCCGGGGCCTCGCCGTTCCTGCGAATACTGGGGCCAGGCCTGGTCACGGCCAGCGACGCGGTGCCCCGGCCGCGCCGGGCCGGGGACCGGCAGCTCCGGCTGCTCTAGCCGGCTGCTCAGCCCTCGTCGCGCAGCCGGAGCAGCATGCGGGTATTGCCCAGGGTGTTGGGCTTGACCCGGTCCAGGTCCAGGAACTCGGCCACGCCCTCGTCGTAGGAGCGCAGCAACTCGGCGTAGACCTCGGGGGTGGCCGCCTCGCCCTTGATCACCTCGAAGCCATGCCGCTGGAAGAACGGCACGGCGAAGGTCAGCACGAACACCCGGTCAACGCCGATCTGCCGGGCGGTGGCCAGGAGCGCCGCCACTATCTGGTGGCCGACGCCGCGGCCCTGGTACCCGTCCAGGATCGCGATCGTGCGGATCTCGGCCAGGTCCTCCCACATCACGTGCAGCGCGCCGCAGCCGACCACCTGGCCGGTCTCGTCGCAGGCCACCCAGAACTCCTGGATGTCCTCGTACAGGGTCACGGTGGGCTTGTCCAGCAGGCGCCCGGAGGCCACGTTGGCGTCGATCAGGGCCCGGATGACCCCCACGTCCCGGGTCTGCGCCCGCCGGACCACGTACTCCATGCTCACGCCCGCTTTCACGTCAATGTGCTCGGCTGACCCAGCATCCCAAAGAGCGCGCTGACCTCGCAATTCGATTCCATACGCAGCGTTACCTGACCAGCACAAATTGTTCTCATGGTCGGCCGGGGACGCCATTCATGCACATCACGGCCAGATCACGTGACGGTGAAGAAGCCGTCGGCAGCCCCACTGACACGCCGCCTGACCTGCGAAAACACCAGCATTGCCAGCGGCGGGACGGAAGGGAGAGCAGTATAGCGGTGCGGCTCCCGCTACCAGCCGGGGCCCAATATCTGCATGAGCACCGCACGGCCGCAAGGTAAAAAATTCCGCGTTCTGCTCCGCCGGGACTGAACTTTCGATTAATCTCCACCGTTGTTGTCAACGTTGCGGCCGGCCCGATTCCCGGGCGCGGCGTGCTTCGACCCGCCGAGTTCCTGTCGCGCGCTGAGCGTGCCAGGGAGCCGGGGACCCACGTTCCCGGGGTGAATCGGCGGACCGCGGTCATCCGGCCGCGGGCCGCTGTAGGGCTCCTCCAGCCCGAACCCGTCAGCTAACCCGGTAGGCGGCCTAGGAGAGGAGACTCCACGTGGAGCGCTTGCCCCGCGGCAGGCACCATCGGTCTGGCCATTCCCGTTCGCGGAGCCGGATCACGATCGTCGCCGGGGCGCTCGCCCTGGCCAGCCTTATCCTTCCAGCCGGCGTCGCCGGCGCGGCCACCGCCACGCCGGCCGTGCCCGCCACGGCTGTGCCGGCCAGCCTGTCGGCCAAGCTGGCCCAGGTGAACAAGCTGTCCACCCAGGTCGACGCGCTCAGCCAGGAGTACGACGCGCTGAAGATCCAGCTCACCGAGGCCCAGCAGGAGGCCGCCGTAGCCCGCGAGACGGCGGCCCGGGACGAGAAGCTGATGGCCTCCGGCGAGAGCCAGATCGGCCAGATCGCGGCCGCTGGCTACATGACCGGCGGCACGCTCAGCCCGCAGTTCCAGCTGTTCCAGAGCAGCGACCCGCAGACCCTGCTGAACCAGGCGTCGATCATCACCCAGCTAGAGCAGGAGAACGGCGACAAGCTCAGCGAGGTGACCTCGGCCCAGCAGGCGGCCAAGCGGGCCCTGTTCGGCGCCAGCCAGCAGGAGCAGCAGGCCAAGACGCTGACCGCGCAGATGGCCAAGAAGGTCGACCAGATCCAGGGCATCGAGAACACCCTGAATGGCTCGGTGTACACGCAGGCCATGTCGGTCTACTCACAGACCGGTACGTACCCGAACATCCAGCTGACCGGCGACTCGGCCGGGGTCCAGGCCCTGCGGGCCGCGCTGACCCGGATCGGCGACCCGTACGTCTGGGGTGCTGCCGGGCCCGGCTCGTTCGACTGCTCCGGCCTGGTCGTGTGGGCCTACTCGCAGATCGGGATCTCGCTCGAGCACTTCACCGGCGATCTGTGGAACGAGGGCGTCCACATTCCGAACGGCGAGGTCCAGCCGGGCAACCTGATCCTGATGTACAACCTCGACCACGTCGGGATGTACGTCGGCAACGGCGAGATGGTCGACGCCCCGACCTTCGGCCAGGACGTTCAGATCCAGATGGTTCCCTGGGGCGCTGTCGACGGCGTCGTGAAGATCGTCTGAACCCCCCCGCAGACGATCTGCGACGCCCTCCACGCCCGCGCCCGGGCCGGTCCAGCCGGCCCGGGCGCGGGCGCGTTCGAGGGACTGCGGCTCAGGTCGGCTTGACCAGGGGGAACAGGACCGTGTCGCGGATGCCGGCGCCGGTCAGCATGATCAGCATCCGGTCGATGCCCATGCCCATGCCGCCGGTGGGCGGCATCCCGTGCTCCAGGGCGCGCAGGAAGTCCTCGTCCAGCTGCATGGCCTCCGGGTCGCCGCCGGCGGCCAGCAGCGACTGGGCGGTGAGCCGGGCCCGCTCCTCGACCGGGTCGACCAGCTCGGAGTAGGCGGTGGCGATCTCCGTGCCGAAGGCCACCAGGTCCCACTTCTCGGCCAGCCGGGGCTCCGTGCGGTGCTGGCGGGTCAGCGGCGACACCTCGACCGGGAAGTCCCGGTAGAACGTCGGCTCCACGGTGACCGCCTCGACCAGGTGCTCGTGCAGTTCCAGGGTGATCTGCGCGGCGGTCCAGCCCGGCTGCAGCTCGACGCCGGCCCGGGCGGCCAGCTTGCGCAGGGTGTCGACGCTGGTGTCCGGCGTGACCGGCTCGCCCAGGGCGGCTGACAGGGCGTCATGCAGGGAGATCGAGCGCCACTCGCCGCCGATGTCGTACTCGGTGCCGTCGGCGCGGTGCAGCACCGTGCTGCCCAGCGCGGCCACGGCGGCGGCCTGGATCAGCTCCCGGGTCAGGGTGGCCATCGTGTTGTAGTCGGCGTACGCCTCGTACGTCTCCAGCATCGTGAATTCCGGGTTGTGGGTGGAGTCCGCGCCCTCGTTGCGGAAGATCCGGCCGATCTCGTACACCCGCTCCACGCCGCCCACGACCAGCCGCTTGAGGTACAGCTCCAGCGCGATGCGCAGGTACAGGTCGATGTCGAAGGCGTTCATGTGGGTGGTGAACGGCCGGGCGTTGGCGCCGCCGTGCAGCGTCTGCAGGACCGGGGTCTCGACCTCGAGGTAACGGCGGGCGTGGAGTTCCTCGCGCACCGAGCGGGTCACTGCCGCGCGCACCCGTGCCATCTGGCTGGCCTGGGGGTTGGTAATCAGGTCGAGGTAGCGCTGGCGGACCCGGGACTCCGGGTCGCTCAGCCCGTGGTGCTTGTCCGGCAGCGGCCGCAGGGCCTTGGCGGTGATGGCGAACGAGTCGGCCAGCACCGACAGCTCGCCGCGCCGGGAGGTGATCACCTCGCCGGTCACGCCGATGTGATCGCCCAGGTCCACGTCCTGCTTCCAGGCCGCCAGGGCGTCCTCGCCGATCCGGTCCAGCGAGATCATCACCTGGAGGTCGCCGCTGCCGTCGCGGATGGTGGCGAAGCACAGCCTGCCGCCGATGCGGTTCAGCATGACCCGGCCGACGACCCCCACCCGGTCGCCGGTGGCGGCGTCCGCCGCGAGGTCCGCGTACCGCTCCCGGACCTCGGCGATGGTGGCGGTCCGCGGGTACCCGACGGGATACGGGTCGACGCCTGCCTCAAGGAGCCGGGCCCGCTTGTCCAGCCGCACCTGCATCTGCTCAGGCACGGGCACCTGCTCAGGCACGGGCACCTGCTCAGGCCCGGAAATCTGCTCGTCTTCGGTCACGGGCCGAGATTACCGGGTCCGGGCTGGCTCGGTTCGTCAGCTGGTGTTGCGCTCGTAGATGAGCCGCAGGCCGATCAGCGTCAGCCACGGCTCGTACGCGTCGATGACCTTCACCTCGTCGATGACCAGCGGCGCCAGCCCGCCGGTGGCGATGATCGTGACCGACTCGGGGTCGGACGGCGCCAGCTCGGCGGCCATCCGGGTGACGAGGCCCTCGACCTGGCCGGCGAACCCGAAGATGATGCCGGACTGGAGCGCCTCCACGGTGCTCTTGCCGATCACCCGGGCGGGCCGGGCCAGCTCCACCTTGAGCAGCTGGGCGGCCCGGCGGGACAGCGCGTCGACCGAGATCTCGATACCCGGCGCCAGCGCCCCGCCGACGAACTCGCCGCGCTCGCTGACCGCGTCGAAGTTGGTGGAGGTCCCGAAGTCGACCACGATGGCCGGCCCGCCGTACAGGTGCATGGCGGCGGCGGCGTTGGTGATCCGGTCGCTGCCGACCTCGCGCGGGTTGTCGTACCGGACCGGCACCCCGGTCTTCACGCCCGGCTCTACGATGACCGCTGGGACGTCGCCGTAGTACCGGCGGAACATCTCCCGCATCTCATGCAGGACGGACGGCACCGTGGAGCACAGGGCCACGCCGCTGATGTCCGGGTTGGTGAACATGGCGCTCTGGCCCAGCAGTCCCTGCAGGATGACCGCCAGCTCGTCGGCCGTCCGCACCGGGTCAGTGGCGATCCGCCAGTGCTCGACGACCTCGTCCCCCTCGAACAGGCCGAGCACCGTGTTGGTGTTCCCCACGTCAATGGTCAGCAGCATGGTCCTCCAGCGCCCCGCGTTCCGGCCGGCCGGGGCCGGGGCCGGGAACGTCAGGCAGATGTTGTCGATCAGCCGGGTGCCGCCGATCCGGGCCGCGGCCAGCAGCAGCGCCGGGCCGGCATGCTCCGGGCCGACCTCGGCGAAGCTGTGCGGGTCGGCCAGCGTCAGGTAGTCCAGGGCCAGCGGCGGGTCGACCGCGCCGGCCGCCTCCAGCAGCATGGCGGCGGCGGCCAGCGCCGCGCCGGGGCCGCCGGGCACGGCCGACCGGGCGGCGGCCAGCGCGCGCGGGATGGCCAGCGCCGTGGCCCGCTCCCACTCTGACAGGTAGACGTTGCGGCTGGAGGTGGCCAGCCCGTCGGGGTCACGATGGGTCGGCGCGGCCGCGACGCGGATGCCCAGGTCCAGGTCGGCCGCCATCGTCCGGACCAGCGCCAGCTGCTGGGCGTCCTTCTCGCCGAACACCGCGATGTCGGGCCGGGTGAGCTGGAACAGCTTCATCACCACGGTCAGCACCCCGCCGAAGAAGCCGGGGCGGAACTCGCCCTCCAGCAGCCGGCCGACCGGCCCCGGGTCCACGGTGACCTGGGGAGCCTCCGGGTACATCTCCCGGCCCGAGGGCGCGAAGACCACGCTCGCGCCCTCCTCGGCGCAGATCTCCAGGTCCCCCTCCAGGGTCCGCGGGTAGCGGTCGAAGTCCTCGCCGACACCGAACTGCAGCGGGTTGACGAAGATCGACACCAGCACGCTGCCGTCCCCGTCTCCCGACTTGGCCAGGCCGCGAGCCAGGGCCAGAGCCGAGCGGTGGCCGGCGTGCAGCGCCCCCATGGTCGGCACCAGCACCACCGGCGGCGGCAAGGTGGCCCGGGCGGCGGCCAGGCCCAGCCGGGTCCGGGCCAGGATCGGCATCGTCATCGGCTGGCTCCGGGGGCGCTCACCGCGAGGTCCCGAGCGACCCGGCCAGCACCTCGAGCAGGCGCTGCGCGTCCGGCGCGGCCAGCATGCCGCTGGCCAGCGCCCGGTCGGCGGTCAGCCGGGCCAGGGCCAGGTAGGCGGGCAGCGCCTCGGGAGCGGCGGCCCGCAGCGCGGCCAGGTGCGCGGCCACGGTGTCGGCGTCCCCCCGGGCCACCGGCCCGGTCAGGGCCGCGTCGCCCAGCCGCAGCGCGTTGTCCAGGGCCGCGCCGAGCAGCGGGCCGAGCATCCGCGGCGGGTCGGCCACCCCCGCCGCGGCCAGCAGGTCGCACGCCTGGACCACCTGGGTGACCAGGTGGTTGGCTGCCCCGGCCAGGGCCGCGTGATAGAGGTCGCGATGCTCCTCGGCGATGAACACCGGCTCCCCGCCCATCTCCATCACCAGCACCTCGGCCACCGGGCGAAGCTGCTCGCCGGCGGTCACGCCGAACGACACGCCCGCCAGGCGGTCGACATCGTCGGGCCGCCCGGTGAAGGTCATGACCGGGTGCAGGGCCAGCGGCAGCGCGCCCCGGCGGGCGGCCGGGTCCAGCACGGCCAGCCCGTGGCGGCCGCTGGCGTGGGCGACCAGGCGGCCGGCCAGATCGGTATCCGTCGCCGCCAGCCCGGACACCAGGCCGGGCAGCACGTCGTCGGGCACGGTCAGCAGGACCAGGTCGGCGCTGGCCACAACCTCCTGCGGAGCCCGCACCGGGGTGCCCGGCAGGATCGCCTCAACCCGCCGGCGGGACGCGGCCGAGACCGCGGAGACCGCCACCACCCGGTGCCCGGACCGGCCCAGCGCGGCCGCCAGCGCGGTGCCGACGCGGCCGGCGCCGACCACGCCAACGCCCAGCTCGGCGGGATGATGAGATTTGGTCATCTCGCTCCAGCGGCGGGTACCCGGACGGGAAGGATCAGCATAGCCACGACCGGGGCCGGTCACCGCCAGTCGGTCCCGTGGTTACCGTGCCGCCGTGGTTACCAGTGCCGTGGTTCCCGTCCCGGTGGTTCCCGGAACTGGGATTGCCCGGTCCGTCGTCGCCCGGCGGCCGCGCGCGGCAGCACCGCTCCAGGTACAGCGCGGCGGCGGTCAGCGCGGCGGCGGCCAGCACCGTCCCGCCCGCGGCCAGCGCATCGCCGCGCGGCACGGTCTTGCCGAGCTGGCCGGCCACATAGGCGCCGAATCCGGCGGCCAGGCCGCCCAGCGCGACCGCGGCGGCCGAGCTGGCCTTGGCCAGGGCGGCCATCCGGGCCACCGCGATGGGCTGCAGCGGCTTGTCCGGCCGCCGCCCGTCCAGCCGGGCACTGAGGTTGCGCCCGGCCACGACCTCCCCGATGGCCAGCAGCAGCAGCGCGGGCACGGCCGTCCACGGCAGCGGCGGCAGGGTGGTGAACGTCTCGCTGACCGTGAGCCAGGCCAGCGCCGCGCACACCACCCCGATGACGAGCAGCGTCGCCGGGCGGGTCGGCGTCACGGGGCGGCGCCCGGCCGGCCCGGGCCAAGATCGAGTACAGCGTCATCGAGCCGCCGGACGCCGCCGGTCCCGACCGCGGCCAGCAGGTCGGCCACCCGGCCCCGGCCGGGCAGGACGGCGTCGGGGTCGGCCTCCAGCCACGGCGCGAGCACGAACGCCCGCTCGTGCGCGCGGGGGTGGGGCAGGATCAGGTCCGGGTCGTCGCTGCGCTCGTCGCCGCAGGCGATCACGTCGGCGTCCAGCGTGCGCGGCCCCCACCGCTCCGCCCGGACCCGGCCCAGCGCCGCCTCGGCGGCCTGGCAGCGGGCCAGGATGTCGCGGGCGGGCAGGCCGGAGACGGCCAGCAGGACGGCGTTCAGGTAATCGTCCTGGGGCGGCCCGCCGACCGGCGCGGTCTCATAGACGCCGGACACCGCGGCGGCGGCCAGGCCGCTGCCCGGCCCGCCCAGCAGGCCGACCGCCTGCCGCAGGGCGGCCAGCCGGTCGCCCAGGTTGCTGCCTAGCGCGATCACCACGGGCCGCTCGGGTACCACGGGCCGGCGTCACGTCCGGCCCCGGCGGATCGTGACGGTGATGTCAGCGAAGTGCTCGGGCACCGGGGCATGGGGCTTGTGCACGGTGATCTCGGCCCCGGCCACCGCCGGGACCTCCAGGCAGGCGTCAGCCAGCCGCTGGGCCAGGGTCTCGATCAGCGCGAACGGCGGCCCGGACACGATCTGCGCCAGCCGGGCGGCCACCGCGCCGTAGTCGGCGGTCAGCGTGAGATCGTCGGCCGCCGCGGCCGGCCGGGTATCGATCGACAGGACCGCGTCGATGACGAATTCCTGGCCGATGGCACGCTCGTGCGGCAGCACGCCGTGCCGGCCGATCGCCCGCAGGCCGAGCACCGAGATGCGGTCCAGGCTCATCCGGGCCAGCCTAGCCCGGCGGCGGGCCCGAGGCGGGCCGCCAGCCCGGCCCGGCCGCCCGCCTCGCGCCAGCGGCCGGCCACCCGCACCGCGTCGGCGTTGCCGGGCACGCTGTGCACCCGCACGCACCAGGCACCCGCCCCGGCGGCCAGCGCGGTCAGCGCGATGGTCGCGTCATCGCCGTCCGCGAACGGCCGGGGCTGGCCGTCCGGGCCGGCCAGCAGCGTGCCGATGAAGCGCTTGCGGGAGGCGCCGACCAGCAGCGGGAAGCGGCCCTCCGGCAGGCAGGCGACGGCGTCCAGGCCGGCCAGCAGCGCCCAGTTGTGCTCGGCCTGCTTGGCGAAGCCGATGCCGGGGTCCACGATGACCTGGGCCGGGTTCACGCCGCCCGCGATCACCTCGGCCACCCGGCGGCCCAGCTCGGCCCGGACCTCGGCCACCGGGTCGGCGTACCGCGCCCGGGCGTACATGTCCTCGCTGTGCGCGCGCCAGTGGCTGACCACGTACGGCACCCCGGCCCCGGCGACGACGCCGGTCATGTCCGGGTCGGCCAGGCCGCCGCTGACGTCGTTGACCATGGCCGCGCCGGCCGCCAGGCCGGACTGCGCCACCTTCGCCCGCATGGTGTCGATGCTGACCACGACGCCGGCCCGGGCCAGGGCCGTGACCACGGGCAGGATCCGGCGCAGTTCTTCCTCGGCGCTGACCCGCCGGGCGCCCGGCCGGGTGGACTCACCGCCGACGTCCACGATGTCCGCGCCGGCCGCGGCCAGGTCCCGGCCGTGGGCGATGGCGGCGTCCGGTTCCAGCCACCGGCCGCCGTCAGAGAACGAGTCGGGCGTGACGTTCAAGACGCCCATGATCAGGGTGCGCGACAACCGGGGCAGGCCGCGCAGCCTCTCACCGGCCATTCAGGACTGGGGCCGGGGTCGCGGCGGCGGGCCGCTCATCCGGCGGCGCAGCATCCGCCGGCGGAGCCGGCCCAGGCCCAGTCGCCGGGCCGCCCGGCGGACCTCGATCGTGGGCCAGACCAGGAACGCCTCGGCCTCCAGGGCGGCCACGCCGATCCGGGGGGTATCGCGGGTGTTGGGGAAGACCAGGAACCGGGGCACCCACTGCGGCCCGAACTTGGCGTTGAACTTGTACAGCGACTCGATCTGGAACCACCGCGACAGGAAGACCAGCACCCCGCGCCAGGCCCGCAGTACCGGCCCGGCCCCGATCCGCTCGCCGCGCTCCAGGGCGGCCCGGAACACGGCGAAGTTCAGCGAGATCCGCTTGACGCCGAGCTTGTCGCCGTTCTTGATGGTCTCCACGATCAGGAAGTCGTTCAGGCCCGGAGCGGCTGCCCGGTCCCGGCGCATCAGGTCCAGCGACAGCCCGTCGGCGCCCCAGGGCACGAAGTGCAGGATGGCCTTGAGCACGCCGTCCTGGGTGGCGGTGGCCACCACGCACGGTCGTCACCGCAGCCGCCGATGCGGCCCAGCGCCATCGAGAAGCCGCGCTCGACCGGGCTGCCCCGCCAGCTATCGGCCTGCCGGACGAGCCGGCTGATCTCCGCCTCGGGGATGTCGCCGACCCGGCGGACCTGCGCCTCGTAGCCCTGGCGGGCCACCCGGGACACCATCTGCCGGACGTTGCGCATGGGCCGGCCCTGACATGCTGAAGCCGGGCAGGGTGACGACCGCCTCGTCACCCAGTTCCAGCGCGGTCAGGTCGCCCTCCCGGCACCACACCTCGGCACCGTGCTCGCCGCAGCCGATGACGGCCGGCACCCAGGCGTGCGTTGCTGCCTCGTCCAGGAAGGCGTGGATCGCGCCGGGCCACGCCTCCGGGTCGCCGATGGGATCACCGCTGGCCAGCATGACCCCCGATACCACCCGGTAGCCGATGCAGGACTTGCCGGTGGGCGACCAGATGACGCTCTTGTCGTCGCGCAGCGCGAAGTACCCGAGCGAGTCCTGGTCACCGTGCCGGGCCAGCAGGTCGCGGATGCGCTCGGAGTCGGCGTGGCTCAGCCGTCCCCGCGGCCTGGCTGAGCGCAGGAACAGGTAGCCGACGACGATCAGGGTGAACAGCCCCAGCGCCCCGCAGATGAACCCGAACCGGTCCTGCCTGGTCTCGGTGGTGAAGCTGATCGGGCCGTTGAACCCGACCAGGTTGTAGATCGTGGCCGTGACCCGCTGCCCGAACGAGTAGCTGGCGGCCAGGCCCTTGGACACGTACAGGTAACTGACGCCGATGACGACATCGGCGATAGCGAGGCCGAGCAGGGCCTGGACGGCCCGCCACCGGGTGCCCGGGTCGCCCACCGCGTAGAACTCGCTGCGGAACCACAGCAGCGCGATCAGGATGGCCCCGGTGACCAGCATCGGGATCAGGTGCGGCGGGCTGCGCCGGAGCACGGCGTGCAGCACCAGGTCGGCCGCCAGCAGCAGCACCACGGCCTGCCAGGCCCGGCGCTTGCGGCGGCGCAGGCCGTGGGACAGCATCAGCAGCAGCAGGCCGATGATGATGTCAGCGGTCCGGGTCAGGCTGCTGACGTCGATGAACCCGTGCAGGTGGTACCGGACGCTGACGCCGGGCCGCAGGCCGCTGATGATGTCGGCCAGGCCGATGAGCATGGTCAGCAGGCGGGCCAGACGCGGAACCCACCGTCGCCGCTGCCGCCGGTCAGGCGCTCGGCCAGGGGCGGATCTGGCCGTTCTCGACTCGTTATGGTCGCTGCCGGTGGTGGATTCAGCCGTGATCGGACCGCTTCTGTCAGTTGACTCGGACACGGTGCTCAGGCCCCTGTTTCACCGGGCAATCAGCGTAGTTCTTGCCACCCGCTCCTGCGGGCAAACCCGGGAATGCTTCCGGGCTAGCTCCAAGCCGGCTTAGCGCCGGTCCAGGAGCAGGCTCATCGCCTCTGCCCTCGTGCTGTCGGACTCCAGGAAAGATCCGCGGACCGCGGACGTCACAGTCTTCGCGCCGGGCTTGCGCACTCCGCGCATCGACATGCACAGGTGCTCGGCCTCGATAACCACGATGGCCCCGCGCGGCTCCAGCACCCGCATCATCGCATCCGCGATCTGGCTGGTCATCCGCTCTTGCACCTGCGGCCTGCGAGCGTACACGTCGACCAGCCGGGCGATCTTGGACAGGCCGGTGATCTGGCCCTTTCGGATTCGGTATGTAGCCGACGTGCGCGCTGCCGAAGAACGGCACCAGGTGGTGCTCGCAGGTCGAGTAGACCTCGATGTCGCGGACCAGCACCATCTCGTCGTGATCAGCGTCGAAGACGGTGGTCAGGACGTCCTCGGGGGTCTGGCGCAGGCCCGCGAACTGCTCGGCATACGCCCGCGCGACCCGCGCGGGCGTATCGCGCAGGCCGTCGCGGTCAGGATCCTCCCCGATGGCGGCCAGGATCTCCGCCACGGCACGCTCGATGCGCGGCAGGTCAAACGACGGCACCGTCGGGTCCTCGGTCATCGGCTGCTCAGCTGCTGCCGGACTCCGGCGCGCTGCCGAACGACGGCCCGAAGTCGGGCATCTCGGCGGAGCCGGGAGCGGCCGTGCCGAAGTCGCCCTGGCCGTTGCCCGCCATGAGCTCGTTGGTGCCGTCGGCGGCCGCGATCAGGGCCAGTTCCTTGGGCGTCTGGACCGGCGGCCGGTCCGACGGCAGGCGCTTGCCGTAGCCGGTGTAGGAGCCGCGGGTGGGCCGCTTGTGCACCGGCGCGAAGATCTGCAGCACCTGGTCGCGGGACAGCGTCTCGTGCTCCATGAGCTGCAGCACGAGGTGGTCGAGCACGTCCCGGTACTGGACCAGGATCTCCCACGC
This sequence comes from uncultured Actinomycetota bacterium, assembly GCA_963731085.1. GTDB lineage: Bacteria > Actinomycetota > Actinomycetes > Streptosporangiales > Streptosporangiaceae > DASUBV01. Next base: position 124,706 of record CAVSUF010000004.1, on the reverse strand, counting down.
CTCATCGTGGGCGGACTCGATCAGCCGCCGGACCTCATCGTCGATGGCCGAGGCGATCTCCTCGGAGTAGTCCCGGCTGTGCGACATCTCCCGGCCCAGGAACGGCTCGCCGTCGCCGGTACCGAACCGCCGGGCGCCGAGGCGCTCGCTCATGCCGTACTCGGTGATCATGCCGCGGGCGATCGAGCTGGCCTTCTCGATGTCGTTGGCCGCGCCCGTGGTGGGCTCGTGGAAGACCAGTTCCTCCGAGGTCCGCCCGCCCAGCAGCATGGCCAGCTGGTCCATCATCTCCACCCGGCTGACCAGGAACTTGTCCTCGGTCGGGGCCGAGGCCGTGTAGCCCAGGGCGCGGCCGCGCGGGATGATCGTGATCTTGTGCACCGGGTCGGCGTGGGGCAGCGCGTGACCCACGAGCGCGTGACCGCCCTCGTGGTAGGCGATGATCTTGCGCTCCTTCTCCGACAGCAGCACGCTCTTGCGCTTGGGGCCGGCCGTGACCCGGTCGATCGCCTCTTCCAGCGCATTCATCGTGATCTGGTGCTTGTTCTCCCGGGCCGTCAGCAGCGCGCCCTCGTTGATCACGTTAGCCAGGTCGGCGCCGGTGAAGCCGGGCGTACGGCGGGCGATCATGTCCAGGTCGACGCCGGGCGCGAACGGCTTGCCGCGGGCGTGCACCCGCAGGATGCCCTTGCGGCCCGCCAGGTCGGGCTGGGCCACGACGATCTGCCGGTCGAAGCGGCCGGGCCGCAGCAGGGCCGGGTCCAGGATGTCGGGCCGGTTGGTCGCGGCGATCACGATCACGCCGCCCTTGGTGTCGAACCCGTCCAGCTCGACCAGCAGCTGGTTCAGGGTCTGCTCGCGCTCGTCGTGGCCGCCGCCGAAGCCCGCCCCGCGGTGCCGGCCGACCGCGTCGATCTCGTCCACGAACACGATGGCCGGGGCGTTGGCCTTGGCCTGCTCGAACAGGTCGCGGACCCGGGAGGCGCCGACGCCGACGAACATCTCGACGAAGTCCGAGCCGGAGATCGAGTAGAACGGCACGCCCGCCTCGCCGGCCACGGCCCGGGCCAGCAGCGTCTTGCCGGTGCCGGGCGGGCCGTACAGCAGCACGCCCTTGGGGATCTTGGCCCCGATGGCCTGGAACTTGCCGGGACTCTGCAGGAACTCCTTGATCTCCTGAAGTTCCTCGATGGCCTCGTCGGCCCCGGCCACGTCACCGAAGGTGGTCTTCGGGGTGTCCTTGGTGATGAGCTTGGCCTTGGACTTGCCGAAGTTCATCACCCGCGAGCCGCCGCCCTGCATCTGGTTCAGGAAGACGAAGAACAGCAGGAAGATGGCCAGGAACGGGAGCCAGCCGAGCAGCAGCGTCCAGAACGAGTTGCCCTTGGGCATCACCGCGTTGTAGCTGCCCAGCTGCTTCTTCTGGACCTGCGACTGGAGCAGGGTGGCCAGCTGCGAGCCCTGGTTGCCGACCCAGTCCGCCTCCAGCAGCTTGCCGCGTCTTGGTGGTGACCTGGATGGTCTGGTTGGTGTCGGTCAGGATGGCCGACTTGACGTTGCCGTCCTGGATGGCCGAGACCACCTGAGAGGTGTTGACCTGCTGGTAAGTCTGGCCGGTCCCGCCAGCTTGAAGACGAACAGGAACACGATGACAACGAGGAGGATGGCGAGAACCCATCCGCGGAAGATGCGCTTCAGATCCATCGACGAACGGCCCTGGCTGGTATGGGCCGATCCCTCCTGACGAGCCTCGAGCTCCGCCGAGCTGCCGGCGATGCTAGCTTGCGCTTACTGACGGTACACCGGCCGGGGCGCCGCCGGCACGCAGGCGGCCGCTGGCCGGCCAGAGGGCGGTTTCCCGGTACGCCTCTTACCCACGAGAACGTATTTCATCTCCCGGAGTGTTCCCGCAACCCCGGCGGGACCGCTTTCTGCCCGCTAGCCGTCGCCGCCGTATACCGCCGGGGCGAGCGTGCCGATGAACGGGAGGTTGCGGTACCGCTCCGCGTAGTCGAGCCCGTAGCCGACGACGAAGGCGTCCTCGATGTCGAAGCCGGTGTAGGCCACGTCGACCTTTATCCGGTTGGCGGCGGGCTTGCGCAGCAGCACGCACACCCGCACCGACGCCGGGCCGCGCGACTCCAGGTTTCCCACCAGCCACGACAGCGTCAGCCCGGAGTCGATGATGTCCTCCACCACCAGCACGTGCCGGCCGCTGATATCGGCGTCGAGGTCCTTCAGGATGCGGACCACGCCCGAGGACTGGGTGCCCGACCCGTAGGAGGACACCGCCATCCAGTCCATCTCGGCCGGCAGGTGCAGCGCCCGGGCCAGGTCGGCCATCACCATCACGGCGCCCTTGAGCACCCCGACCAGCAGGAGTTCGCGGTCAGCGTAATCCTTGTCGATCTCCGCGGCCAGCTCCCCGATCCGCTGGTGCAGCTGCTCGGGGGTGATCAGGATCTCTTCGAGATCGGCCCCCATGTCCTTAGCGTCCACGGCTGTCCGTACTAACCACGGGCGTCAGCATTGCTAACCACGGGATTCACTCGGTTCTCCGGAGGCTCGCGGGTCAGGGCCGGGGTGGTGCTGAACAGCAGCCTGCCATACCGGCGCTGGCAGCGAACGCCGCCCGGCAGGTCCACGCCGCGCTGCCCGCGCCAGCCGGTGACCAGCGCGTCGAGCCGGGTGACGTGCTCGCGGGCCAGGGCGCCCGCCGGGGCGCCGGCCGCCAGGGCGGCCGACCGCAGCAGCCGTCCCCGGATGGCCGGCGGCTCGGCGGCCAGGGCGTCGACGGGCAGGCCGGGCTGCCCGTCGGCGATCCGCCGGGACGCCGCCGCGGCCAGGTCATCCAGCGCGTCGGCGTCCGACCGAAGCTGGGCCGCGGTGCGGGCCAGCGCCTGCGCCACGCCGGGCCCGAGCTGGTCCTCCAGCGCCGGCATCAGGGCGTGCCGGACCCGGGCGCGGGCGTAGGCCGGGTCGGCGTTATGCGGGTCCTCCCACGGCGTGCAGGCCCAGGGCAGCGCACGCCGCGCCGGTCTGCGCCCGGCGAATGGCCAGCAGCGGCCGGCGGTACCGCCCGCTGGCCGGGGCCATCCCGGCTAGCGCCCGCGCCCCGGAGCCGCGGGCCAGTCCCAGCAGGACGGTCTCGGCCTGGTCATCCAGGGTGTGCCCGAGCAGGATGGCGGCCGGCGTCGCCCTGTCCGTCCAGCGCGGCGTAGCGCGCTGCCCGGGCGGACGCCTCCGGGCCGGCGTAGCCGCGGCCCGCGCCGGGCGCCGCGACCGTCACGGTGACCGCGCGCACCGGATCCAGGCCCAGCCCGGCCAGGGCGTCGCGGACCCGCTCAGCCTGGCCCGCCGACCCCGGCTGCAGTCCGTGGTCGACCGTGATCCCGCCGCAGCGCAGCCCCCGGCGCGGCCCCTCGAAGGCCAGCGCGGCGGCCAGGGCCAGGGAGTCCGCCCCGCCCGAGCAGGCGGCCAGCACCAGGTCGCCCGGGCGCAGGCCGGCCAGCCCGCGCCGGACGGCCAGCCGGACCGCCGCGACCGCCGGGTGCGGGCGCCACCGGAGCTCAGCTCGCGGCCGCGTGGCCGCCGTCGATCCGGGCCAGCCAGACCATCGGGTCGGCGATCTCGGCCGCCGTGGGCAGCGTCTCCGGCGACGTCCAGACCTTGTTGAAGGTGTCCATGCCCGCCTCGGACACCACCATCTGGACGAACCGCGAGCCCTGCTCGTACTGCTTCATCTTCAGGTCGATGCCCAGGATGCGGCGCAGCGCCTGCTCCATCCGGCCGGCCGACCCGCGGCGGGCCGAGAACTCGCTCGCGGATCTGCGCCACCGACGGCACGACGGAGGGGCCGACCGCGTCCATCACGTAGTCGCCGTGCCCCTCGACCAGCGTCATCACCGAGGTCAGCTGGTCCAGGATCTCGCGCTGGCGAGGGCTCTGGATGGCCTCGATGAGACTGGTCCCGCCGCGCCCGCCGACAGCCCCGCCGACCGCGTCGGCGGCCGCCCGCAGCCGGTCCAGGATCGAGGCCGGGTCGAGGTCGGAGGCCAGCAGGAACTCGGTCATCTTCTGCTGCACGAAGGGCCGCAGCCAGGCCACCGAGGTGAACTGGGTGCGGTGGGTCTCCTCGTGCAGGCACACCCAGCGCCGGAAGTCGGCGGGGTCGACGCCCAGCTCGCGCTCGATCATGACGATGTTGGGCGCGACCAGCGTCAGCCGCCCGGCCGGGGCGTCGGTGGCGGCGGCATCGGGATCCGGCGGCAGGAACAGCTCGTACTGGCCCAGCACCCGGCCCGCCAGGTAGGCCAGGATCAGGCCCGCCTGCATGCCGGTGACCCGGGATCCGACCGCGGAGATGACCGAGCCGCCTGGCGGCGCGGCCCCGCGCTCGGACAGGTGCTCCACCAGCGGGTCGAACACCACCCGGAAGCCGTCCACGTTGGCCCGGATCCAGCCCGGCCGGTCGACCACGGCGACCAGGCCGTCGTCCGGCGAGCCAGGCAGGCCGGTTAGCTCCCGGACCGGGTCGGCCACCTCGGCCGCCAGCTGCCGGAGCTCGGCGACCACCTTCCTCGCCTCGGACAGCGAGACCGCAGGCCCCGGCCTGACCCACCGCACGCCGGTCGCGGTGGCTACGTCCCAGTCGATCATCTGCACGCTGCTCACCCCCCCACCGTACGTGCCCTGGCCGCCGAGCGCCCCGCAGGCGCGGGCTCACTCCGGGTCACGGGCCGGTTCTGGCCGGCTGTCGAGTGCTATTACCCACTATCAGCGGCCTTAGCCGGGTCCGGCCTAGCGGCTGCAGCCGCAGGCGGCCAGCGCCGTCGCCACCCGGGCGATCTGCACCCCGGCCCGGCCCAGGCCGCCGGACTTGAGCTGATCGGCCATCACGGCGAACGCCAGCAACTCGCCGTTGCGCCGCGTAGGCGATGCCGGCCAGCGCCGCCACCGTGTCCAGGTTCCCCGTCTTGGCCCGGACCACGCCGAGAGCGGCCGGCCCGGCCTCGGCGAAGACGCTGCCGCCGGGGCCAGCGTGCCGGAGAAGCCGGGCACCGGCAGCCCGGTGATGGCGGCCCGCAGCTGGCCCTGGGCGGGGCTGGCGGCCAGGGTAACCAGGCGGACCAGGGCCTGCGGGGTGATCCGGTCGAGGGGCGACAGGCCGCTGCCGTCGACCAGGCTGACGCCGGTGATGCCCAGGCGGCGCAGCGCCGCCTCCTCGGCGCTGGCCGCGCCGCCGCTGAACGAGGCCGGCCGGCCGGCGGCGATGGCCACCTGCCGGGCCAGGTTCTCGGCGATGACGTTGTTGCTCTCCTGGCAGCATCTGCGCCGCGATCTGGCTCAGCGGCGGCGAGCTGACCTCGGCCAGCCGGGTCGCCCCGGGCGCGGCGGTGACCGGCGCCGGCGGCCGGCCACGGTGATGCCGTCGGCGCGCAGGAAGCCGGCGAAGTAGCGAGCGGCGTCAGGTCCCGGGGTGAACGTCCGGGCCCGGCTGCTCTGGGGGTCGTCGGCGTCCTGCGGGCCGCCGCCCGCGGTCAGCCGGCCCTGGTCCACCTCCAGCGGGCTGATCGGCGTCACGTTGCCGGTGGTGACGTAGGCGGTCGGCCAGCCCGGGGCCAGGCCCGGCCCGGAGTACAGCGACGCGTCGTAGCCCAGCGTCACGCGGTCCCGGCCGCGGGCGCGCAGCGCCCGGGCGGTCTGCCCGGCCAGCGGCGGCCAGCGTGGCCGGCTGCGGGTACTCGGCTGGCCGGCGGCGCCCCGGCGGCCAGCGTCGGGTCGCCGCCGCCGACCAGGACGATGCTGCCGGCGAGGTCCGGCCGGCCACCACCGTGGTGCGCAGGCGGGCGGCCGGCCCCAGGACCGACAGGGCCGCTACCGCCGTGGCCACCTTGGTGGTCGAGGCCGGGGCGAAGCCCGCGGTGGCGTTGCTGGAGTACAGCACCTGCCCGGTAGCCAGGCTGGTGACCAGCATCCCGACGTGCGGTCCGAGAGCGGCCGAGGTCAGCAGCGGGGCCAGTGCCCCGGCCAGCCCGGCTGGGGTCGCGCCCGTGCTGCCTGCCCCGGCGCTGCCCGATCCGCCCGTGCCCGGCCCGACTCCCGGCAGGCGCGACTGGCCGCCGACCGCCGGGCCGGGCCGCCACCCGGGCCACGTCACACTGGTCCAGCCGGAGCGGCAGCAGGTGCGCCACGATGGTCCCGGCCGCCATCACGAACACGCAGAGCAGGGCCAGGCTGGCCACGGCCAGGCGGCGCACCCGCGGGTCGATGCCCGGCCGCGAGCGCGGGACGCGGCAGCCCGGCCGCGCGGTGGCGCCGGTGATCGGGTAGACATCATCGTGGCAGCGCATCAATCTTCTAGGCGCAAGAGGGCTGGAACGTGGAGTTCGACGTTGTTATCGAGATTCCCCAGGGGCAGCGCAACAAGTATGAGATGGATCACGAGACGGGGCGGATCCGGCTGGACCGGATGCTCTTCACCTCGACCCGCTATCCGGCGGACTACGGGTTACATCGAGGACACCCTGGCCGACGACGGCGATCCCGCTCGACGCCCTGGTCCTCCTGGAGGAACCTACCTTCCCGGGCTGCCTGATCCAGTGCCGGGCGATCGGAATGTTCCGGATGCGGGACGAGAAGGGGGCCGACAACAAGGTGCTGTGCGTCGCCTCGACCGACCCGCGCAAGGCCCACCTGCGGACATCTCCGACGTGCCGGAATTCGACCTGCTGGAGATCTCAGCACTTCTTCGAGGTGTACAAGGCACTGGAGCCTGGCAAGGAGGTCGTGGCGGCCACCTGGAGCGGCCGGGCGGAGGCCGACGCCGAGATCGCGGCGTGCCGGGAGCGGCTGGCGGCCAGCGGCGGGCACTGATCACCCGTGCCGGCCAGGGCACCGCTGGCGATAGCGTACGACTGATGGGATTAGCGGGAAACAGTAGCCAGAACGGCAGAATCAGCAGGAGAGGACGGCCGTGGCTCACGAGGACGACGTGCTCAGCCAGGCGCCGCTGTTCGAGGCCCTCAGTGAGGACGATGCGCGCGCGCTCCGGTCCGACGTCATCCACGTGCAGCTGGGCCGGGGCGAGCGGCTGTTCGCGGAGGGTGACGGCGGCGACAAGCTCTACATCATCCTGAAGGGCAAGATCAAGCTCACCCGGGCCGCGCCCGACGGCCGGGAGAACCTGCTCAGCGTGCACGGGCCGGGCGAGATGTTCGGCGAGCTGTCGCTGTTCGACCCCAGCCCGCGGACGGCCAGCGCCACCGCCATCACCGACGCCACCCTGGCCGGGCTGGGCCACGAGGACCTGCGCACGTGGCTGTCCAGCCGGCCCGAGGTGGCCATGCACATGCTGCGGCGCGCTGGCCCAGCGGCTGCGCCGGATCAACGACATCAAGGCCGACCTGGTCTTCACCGACGTGCCCGGCCGGGTGGCCAAGGCGCTGCTCGACCTGGCCTCGCGGTTCGGCACCCAGCAGGAGAACGGCATCCAGGTCAACCACGACCTGACCCAGGAGGAGCTGGCCCAGCTCGTCGGCGCCTCCCGGGAGACCGTCAACAAGGCACTGGCCGACTTCGCCGCCCGCGGCTGGATCCAGCTGTCGGCCAAGTCGGTGCTGCTGGTCGATACCGACCGGCTGCGCAAGCGGGCCAGCTAGCCCCGTGCCCGGCTAGCCTCGCGCCCGGCCTGCCAGGTCACGCCCGGGCGGCACCTCGCCCCGCGCGGCCAGGTAGTCGAGCTGGGCCCGGACCGACACCTGCGCCGCGGGCCAGACCGCCCGCGGCACGGCGGCGTAGACCCGGTCCACGATCTGGGCCGCGGTCCGTGTCCCCGGCCTCCAGCGCGGCCCGCACCTCGGCCAGCCGCTCGGCCCGGTGGGCCAGGTAGTAGTCCAGCGTCTCGGCCGGCCGGGCCAGCACGGGCCCGTGGCCGGGCAGCAGCACCCGCAGGCTCGGTCTCGTCGGCCAGCGCGCGCAGGCGGTGCAGCGAGCCCAGGTAGTCGTCCAGGCTGCCGTCCCCGCCGATCACCGTGGTGCCGCGGCCCAGGACGGTGTCGCCGGTCAGCACGCGCGCCGTCGGCGGCCAGCAGCAGGCACACCGAGTCCGACGAGTGGCCGGGGGTGGCCAGCACCCGCAGCTCGCAGCCGGCCTGCGGTGAGCACGTCCCCGGCGGCCAGGCCCTCGTCGCCGAGCCGCTGGGCCGGGTCCACCGCCCGGACCGGGGCGCCGGTCAGCTCGGCGAACCGGGCCGCGCCGGCCGAGTGGTCGAGGTGCCGGTGGGTCAGCACGATCAGCGCCACCCGCTGGCCCGCCGCCGTCCGCCGCCGTCGCGGACCCGCAGCAGGTGCCCCTCGTCCTCCGGGCCGGGGTCGATGACGATGGCCGCCGCCGAGCCGGGCTCGGCGATCAGCCAGGTGTTGGTCCCGTCCAGGGTCATCGGCGAGGGGTTGGGCGCCAGCACGCAGCGCGCCCGGTCGGTGCCCGACCCGTCGATGGGGCTCGGCCGCCGGACTCAGTCGCCGGGGGCTGCGGTCACAGCGGGTACTCCGATACGCCGGGCACGGTCAGCCACGCCGCGCCCTCGCGGCTGCAGCACCTCGGGGAGCCGGGCGCCGGCACCTCCCGGGCCCGGGTCAGGGCGCCGTCCAGGTCGCCGCAGGCGGCCAGCTCGGCCAGCGTCACCGCGGTGGGCGGCAGCAGCGGATCTCCCGCGCCCGCCCGGCCTCCAGGGCCTCGTGCGGGGCCGGTCCAGGCCGGCTGACGCGGCCTCGCCCCCGACGTCCCTGGTGCGCTGGCCGTCGGGCAGCGCGGCGGCGAAGAACCGGGCGTCGAACCGGCGCGGCTCGACGACCGGGGTGATCCACCGCGACCATGGCCGCAGCAGGTCCGAGCGGAGCACCAGGTTCCGCCGGGCCAGCAGCTCGGCCAGCGACAGCGAGCGGTCCAGCAGCGCGGCGCGGTCCCGCTCCCAGTCCTCGCTGGTGGTGTCGGCCACCACGCTGTCCGGCGTCGCGCCGGCCAGCAGGACGCCGGATTCCTCGAAGGTCTCCCGGACCGCGGCGCAGACCAGCGCCCGGGCCAGGTCCGGGCGGCGCGGTCAGGAGCCTGGCCCCACTGCCGCGGCGTCCGGCCCGGCCCAGGCCACGTCCTCGTCGGCGTCCCGGGGTCCACCGAGCCGCCGGGGAACACGCTCATCCCCGGCGCGAAGGCCATCGACGCCTGGCGGCGCAGCATGTAGACCTCCATGCCGGCCGTGCGGCGCAGCATCACCGTGGCCGCGTCGCGCAGCAGCATGACCGTGGCCGCGTCCGCGAGGACATCGGCCGGGGCTGGCCCAGCCCGCCAGGAACGTCCTTCGCCGACTGGCTCAGCTCGTCCGCGGTACGGGCATCGGCGCACCGGGCTCGGTCACCGGACCTCGGCGATGAGCTCGACCTCGACGGGGGTGTCGAGCGGCAGCACGGCCATCGCCGACGGCGCTGCGGGCGTGCCGTCCGGCCTCGCCCGAAGCACCTCGACCAGCAGCTCGCTGGCGCCGTTGATGACCTGCGGCCTGGCCGCTGAAGTCCGGGCGCGCTGGCCACGAAGCCGGTCACCTTGACGATCCGCGGGATGCCGCTCAGGCCGCCCGCCACGGATGCCGCCGCGGCCAGCGCGTTCAGCGCGCAGACCCGGGCCAGCGCGCTTGGCCTGCTCGACGTCGACCTCCGCGCCGACCTTGCCGGTGGCCAGCAGCTGCCCGCTGGCGATGGGCAGCTGGCCGGACACGTAGACGTACTGGCCGGTGCGCACGGCCGGGACGTAGGCGGCCAGCGGGCGGGTCACCTCGGGCAGGGCCAGGCCGAGCTCGGCCAGCCGCTCCTCCGGGCTCCCCCGGCTGGCCCGGCGCTCACTCCTTGCCCCGCTTGAGATAGGCGACCAGCTGCTCCGGATTCGGGCCGGGCACCACGGCCACCAGCTCCCAGCCGTCATCGCCCCAGTAGTCGAGGATCTGCTTGGTCGCGTGCACCAGCAGCGGCACCGTTGCGTACTCCCACTTCGCCATAGCCGAACCCTAGTGCCGGACCGGGGCCGCAGGCGGGCCGGCCCGGCACCAGGGGTGGCCCGGCTAGGCGCCGGGAGCAGACGGCTGGCCCGCCTCGGCGCCGCCGTTCGCGGCCGGATCGGGGGCCGTCTCGGCGGCGGGCACCTCGGCGGTCCCGGCCCCGGTCCCCAGGTCGCCCTTCTCGGCCGGCGACAGCGCCGGGATCTCCGGCACCTCGGGAATCTCGATCGGCGCCTGGACCGCGCCCGCGATCCCCGCCTCGGCCTCGGCCTCGGCCACCTCCGCGTCGCCCAGGTCGGGCTCGTGTCGGGTCCGCCGCGCGGGCTCCGTGCTGCCGGGGGCGTACCTTGTCGAAGAACCGCAGCAGCTCCACCGGGACCGGCATGACCAGCGTGCTGTTGCGCTCCGCGGCCACCTCGACCACCGTCTGCAGCAGCCGCAGCTGGAGGGCGGCCGGGTCGCGGGCCATCACGTTAGCCGCCGCGGCCAGCCGCTTGGACGCCTGGTACTCGCCGTCGGCGGTGATGATCCGGGCGCGCCGCTCCCGCTCGGCCTCGGCCTGGCGGGACATCGACCGCTTCATGCCCTCGGGCAGCGACACGTCCTTGATCTCGACCCGCTCGACCCGGATTCCCCACGGGCCCTCGGTCGGCTCGTCGATGATCTCCCGGAGCTGGCGGTTGACCTGGTCGCGCTCGGCCAGCAGCTGGTCCATCTCCGACTGGCCGATGATCGACCGGAGCGAGGTCTGAGCCTGCTGGGAGATCGCGAACAGGTAGTTCTGCACATTGATCGTGGCCTTGATCGGGTCCACCACCCGGAAGTAGACGACCGCGTCGACCCGGACGCTGACGTTGTCGCGGGTGATGCCCTCCTGGGCCGGGCACCGCCATGGCGATGATCTGCATGTTTACCTTCTGCATCCGGTCGCCGAACGGCCGGATGATGGTCAGTCCCGGTCCGCGGACCCCCGGCAGGACCCGGCCGAACCGGAAGATAATGCCCTGCTCGTACTGCTGGACGACCCTGAGCGACCGGCCGGTGGCGATCAGACCGGCCACGACCAGGACCACTACAACCGCAATGACGGCTTCACATGGGTCGACACCCTTCTTGGCCCCGGTAGCGAAGCCAGCACGTTCCAGACTAATGACATACGGGCACGCCGCAGACATCAGGGCGCGGCCCGGTGGCCGGCCGCCCGAAGATAGCCTCCAATCGTGAGCACACGGGACACCGACTGGGACGGCGTGCGCCTGCACGTGGTGACCGGTAAGGGCGGCACCGGCAAGACCACGGTGGCCGGCGCCCTGGCCCTCGCGCTGGCCGCGGGCGGCAAGCGGGTCCTGCTCATGGAGGTCGAGGGCCGCCAGGGCATCGCCCAGCTGTTCGACGTGCCCCCGCTGCCCTATGAGGAGCGCAAGGTGGCGGTGGCGCCGGCCACCCTCAGCCGGCCCGGCGGCGACGTCTACGCGCTGGTCGCCGATCCCGAGTCGGCCCTGGTCGAGTACCTGGAGATGTTCTACAACCTGCGCCACGCGGGCACGCGCTGACCCGGCTCGGGGTGATGGACTTCGCCACCACGGTCGCCCCCGGCCTGCGCGACGTGCTGCTCACCGGCAAGGCGGCCGAGGCGGTGCGCCGCAGGGAGGGGTCCGGCAAGTCCCGCGGCCGGGTGTACGACGCGGTGGTCATGGACGCCCCGCCGACCGGCCGGATCGGCCGGTTCCTGAATGTCAGCTCGGAGATCTCCGGCGTGGCCAAGGTCGGCCCGATCCGCAGTCATGCCGACACCGTGCAGAAGGTCATCCGGTCCCCCGACACCGCTGTCCACTTTGTCACCGTGCTGGAGGAGATGCCGGTACAGGAGACCCTGGACGGCATCGCCGAGATGAACGGCATGGCCGGCGGGGCCATCCAGGTCGGCGGGATCATGATCAACATGACCCGGCCGCTGCCCCTGCCCGCCGCCCAGTCTGGGCGCCGCCGCGGCCGGTGAGCTGGACGCCGGCGAACTGGCCGCCGGGCTCAAGGCCGCCGGGCTCGATCACAGCTGAGACCCTGGCCGCCGAGCTGGCCGCCGAGCTGGCCGATGACGCCGCCGCCGCCCTGGGCCAGCGCCAGCAGCGGGACCGGCTGGCCGAGGCCGGGCCGCCGTGCTACGAGCTGCCCTGGCTCGGCGACGGGATCGACCTCGGCGGGCTGTACCGGCTGGCCGCGGCCCTCAAGGACCAGGGAGCCGCGTGATGCCCCAGCCCGTGCCGCTGAACCTGCCTGCCCTGGACGTCGACCGGCTGATCGGCGACCGGCGCACCCGCATCATCGTCTGCTGCGGCTCCGGCGGCGTCGGCAAGACCACGACGGCGGCGGCCATCGGCCTGCGCGCGGCCGAGCAGGGCCGCCGGGTGGTGGTGCTGACCGTCGACCCGGCCCGGCGGCTGGCCCAGTCGATGGGCCTGACCTCGCTGGATAACACGCCCCGGCCGGTGCCCGGAATCGGCACGGCCGAGGGCGGCAGCCTGCACGCCATGATGCTCGACATGAAGCGGACGTTCGACGAGATCGTCGAGGCCCACGCCGACCCGGACCGGGCCGCCCAGATCCTGGCCAACCCGTTCTACCAGTCGCTGTCGTCCAGCTTCGCCGGCACCCAGGAGTACATGGCCATGGAGAAGCTGGGCCAGCTGCGCCGGGCCGAGGAGTGGGACCTGATCGTGGTCGACACCCCGCCCAGCCGGTCCGCGCTCGACTTCCTCGACGCGCCGCAGCGGCTCGGCCGGTTCCTGGACGGCAAGCTGCTGCGCCTGCTGACCGCCCCGGCCAAGGTCGGCGGCCGGGCCTACCTGCGGGTCCTCAACGCCGGGTTCGGCGTGGTGACCGGGGTGCTGACCAAGATCCTGGGCGCCCAGGTGCTGCGGGACGTGCAGACCTTCGTCACGGCCCTGGACACCATGTTCGGCGGGTTCCGCGAGCGGGCCGACTACACCTACCAGCTCCTGCGGGCACCGGGGACGTCGTTCCTGGTGGTGGCCGCGCCTGAACCAGATGCCCTGCGCGAGGCGTCTTATTTCGTAGAACGGCTGGCGCAGGAGCGGATGCCCCTCGCCGGGCTGCTGCTGAACCGGGTGCAGCGGTCCCCGGCCTCCCGGCTATCCGCCGCCCGCAGCCAGGCGGCCGCGGAGACGCTGACCGCGGCGGGCTCGCACCCGCTGGCAGCGGCCGCCTTGCGGCTGCACGCCGAGCGGATGCAGCAGGTGTCCGCCCAGCGGCGGCTGGCGGAGCACTTCACCGCGGCGCACCCGGTCGTGCCGGTCAGCGAGATACCGGCCCAGGCCCAGGACGTGCATGATCTGGATGGCCTGCGCACGATCGGGCAGGCCTTCGGGAGCGCGGGGAAAGAGGCCTAGCTGGCGACGAGCTCGTCGCCGGTGCGCTCGTACTTGTTGCGGGCGGTCTCCAGCAGGTCCCGCCAGGAGGTTACGTCCGGGCGGCGGCGGAGCAGCGCGCGGCGCTCGCGCTCGGTCATCCCGCCCCAGACGCCGAACTCGATGCGGTTGTCGAGCGCGTCAGCGAGGCACTCGGTCCGGACGGGGCAGCCCCGGCAGATCAGCTTGGCCCGGTTCTGCGCCGCCCCCTGAACGAATAGCTCGTCCGGGTCCGTTCCCTTGCACGCGGCGCGGGCGGTCCAGTCCGTGATCCACATGTGCCCAACTCCTCCTGATCGTCACGCCCGCAGCGGTTCGTCACGCCGGGTGGCGTTCAGTTGCGGTCCGGGGCCGCAGCTAGGCGTGCTTGCCCCGTGGTGATGGTCGCGGAAGAGTAACTTACGGAAACCGGAGCCAGTGCGCTAGTCCCCGGCCGGTCCATTTCCGTATAGCCCTGATGGGCTATACGGACAGAAGCGGCTAGTCATTCCCAAGCCCGGCGCACCCCCGCCTGGCAGCGCGCAGCCAACGTCATGTCGCCAGCGTAATCCGGGGGAAGGGCGCTGCACTGCCGCTGGCAGCGTAGCCTGTTCGGGTGCGTAATCCCCTGCGCCGCGCCGGCCTCCCCTCCGGTGTGGCGGGTCGTGTCGTGCTCATGTCCGTCGTCGCCGGCCTGCTGGTGGCGGCCGTGTCGGTCCCGCTCACCGGGCTGGCCGGCGTCGTCACCCGCGATGCCGCCAACACCTTCAATGACCTGAGCGTCCCGCAGCTCGGGCAGGTCCCGGTCCGCTCGGAGCTCCTGGACACGCACGGGCAGGTGATCGCCTACTACTACCCGGCGAACATCTACCGGATCCCGGTGAAGTACGCCCAGATCTCGCCCGACATGCGCAATGCCATCGTGGCCATCGAGGATGACCGCTTCTACCAGCACGGCGCGCTCGACCCCCGCGGCACGTTCCGGGCGTTCGTCAACGACGTGAACAATGAGTCGGTCCAGGGCGGTTCCACGCTGGCCCAGCAGTACGTGAAGAACGCGCTGATCCTCACCTCGCAGAGCACCGAGGCCAAGGAGGACGCGGCGGCCGACACCCCGGAGCGGAAGATCCGCGAGCTGCGGATCGCCGCCAACGTGGTGCACGAGCTGTCCCCGCAGCAGCTGCTGGCCGCCTACCTGAACGTGGCCTACTTCGAGAACAACGCCTACGGCATCCAGGTCGCCGCCGCGCGGTACTTCCAGACCGACGCGTCCCACCTGGACCTGGCCCAGTCGGCGCTGCTGGCCGGGCTCGTCGAGAACCCGTCCAAGGACGACCCGCTGACTGAGCCGGCCAACGCCCTCAGCCCGGCGCAACACCGTGCTGGCCCGGATGGCCGGCCTGGGCTACATCAGCCAGGCCACGGCCACCAGGACCATGGCCGAGGGCCTGGGCCTGACCCCCTCGACCGCGACGCTGGCCACCGGCTGCTCCAGCCCGCTCGGCCGCCAGCGCGGCCTACTTCTGTGACTACGTGCTCGCCGTGCTGCAGCGCGACCCCTTCTACAAGAAGGTGTACCAGGCGCTGAACACCACCGGCGGCCTGAAGATCTACACCACGATGGACCCGCAGGACCAGACGGCCGCCCAGAACGCGGTCGACTGGGTCGCCCCGCCCAACGACCCGGCCTTCAACCCGGAGCACATCGCCGACACCGAGGTGCTGATCAAGCCAGGCACCGGCCAGGTGAAGGCCATCGCGGTCGACCGGGTCTACGGCATCGGCGGCGGCCAGACCAACATCGACTACGCGGTGAACGGCCCGGAGGACGGCGGCGTCGGCGTCCAGACTGGTTCCTCGTCCAAGCTGTTCACGCTGGTCACGGCCCTGGAGCAGGGCATCCCGTTCGGCTTCACCCAGACCGTCACCTCGCCCGCCAGCATCGGCGGGTACACCAACTGCAAGGGCCAGCCCGACAGCCTCTTCCAGGTGAGCAACGCTGAGGGCGCGTCCCCCAAGCCCGAGGTCTTCACCCTCTACAACGGCACGACTCAGTCGATCAACGTGTTCTTCGCGATGCTGGAGCAGAAGGTCGGCCTCTGCAACGTGGTCAAGACCGCCGTCAACATGGGCGTCACCCGGGCCGACGGGGCGTCCCTGCTGGCGCCGTCGGCCGGCCAGCTTCCGGCCGATGACATCCCCTCGTTCACGCTGGGCGCGGTCAACGTGTCGCCGATGAGCATGGCGAGCGCCTACGCCACCGTCGCGGCCAACGGGGTCTACTGCAAGCCGATCGCCATCCAGTCGATTGTCACCACCGGCGGCCACCAGGAGCCGGTCGAGGCCCCGGGCTGCCACCAGGCCATCCCGGCCGCCGTGGCCGACGCGGCGAACTACATCCTGCAGGGCGTGCTGACCTCCGGCACGGCGGCGGGCCGCGGCATCGGGCGCCCGGCGGCGGGCAAGACCGGCACCGCCAACGGCGGCTTCTACGCCGCGTTCGGCGGCTACACGCCGACCCTGGCCGGGTACGTGTCGGTCTTCAACCCGGCCCACCCGACGACCAGCGGGAAAATGGTTGGCAATCCGGGCTCCTGCTACCGGGAGAATCCCCAGACCGGCGGCGGCGAAGAGTGTCCCGGCCAGATGTTCGGCGACAACGCGCCCGCCGCGACCTGGCAGATGACGTTCACCCACGCCAACCTGGGCGCGCCGCTCGGATTCGCGCCGGTGCCGCCCGGCACGCCGTACTTCTCCCAGGGCACCGGCGTCAACTCGCCCGCGCCGCCGAAGAAGCCCAAGGGCGGAAATGGCGGACCGGGCGGCGGGAATGGCGGGCCCGGCGGCGGCAACGGCGGCCCCGGCGGCCACAACCCGCCGCCGCCACTGCTGAACCCGGCCGTGCTGCCCGGGCCGGCCGACATCGTGGCCGGGGTGCGCTAGCCCGCTAGCTGGCGGCGCACCTCGGCGGCCACCCGGCTGCCCTCGGCCCGGCCCTGGACCTGCGGCGTCACGGCCTTCATGACCTGGCCCAGGGCGCCCGGCCCGGCCGCGCTGGTGGCGGCGATGGCCGCCGTGACCAGGCCGGCCAGCTCGGCGTCGGTGAGCTGGGCCGGGAGGTAGCCGGCCAGCACCGCGTCCTCGGCCCGCTCGGCGGCGGCCTGCTCATCCCGGCCGGCCTCGGCGAACGCGGCCGCGGCCTCCCGGCGGCGCTTGGCCTCGCGGGCCAGGATCTTGAGCACGTCGTCGTCGGACAGCTCGCGAGCGGCCTTGCCCGCTACCTCTTCGTTACTCAGCGAAGTCAGTGCCATGCGAAGAGTCCTGGTGCGGACCTCGTCCCGCTCTTTCATCGCGGCGGTGAGGTCGGCACGCAGGCGGTCCTTGAGTTCGGGCATGACGCCTATCCTGCCGTCACGATGCGGCGCCAGTCGAACGGGTAATGCCACCGGGCGGGTCGGGCCAGCCCGGCCGGCGTGGCACGATTGAGATCATGCGCATGAGAAAGCTGCTGGGTGCCGCGGCCGCGGCAGGCGCCCTGGGCCTGGGATACTCGGCCGTCATCGAGCGGAACTGGTTTGCCCTGCGCCGCTACGACGTGCCGGTCCTGCCCCCGGAAGCGCCGCCGCTGCGCATCCTGCACATCTCCGACATCCACCTCACGCCGGGACGGCACCGCCTGCTGTCGTGGATCCGTGCCCTGGACGCGCTGGCCCCCGACCTGGTCGTCAACACCGGCGACTCGATCGCCCACGCCAGTGCTGTCGGGCCGCTGCTGGACGCCCTGGGACCCCTGCTGAGCCGGCCGGGCGTGTTCGTCTACGGCTCCAACGACCTGTACTCCCCGATGCCCCGCAACCCGCTGCGCTACATCTGGCGCACGTCGGCCGACGATAAGGACCGGACGGTCCCCGACCTGCCGTGGCCGGAACTGGGCGCCGGCCTGGAGTCGGCGGGCTGGCTCAACGCCAACAACCGGCGCGGCCGCCTCAAGGCAGGCGACCTGGACATCGAGGTCGCCGGGGTCCACGACTCGCATGTCGGCCGGGATCGCTACCCGCAGATCGCCGGGCCGGCCGACCCCGACGCCGACCTGCGCCTAGGCGTGCTGCACTCGCCCGAGCCGCGGGTCATGGACCAGTTCGCGGACGACGGCTTCGACCTGCTGCTGGCCGGGCACACGCACGGCGGGCAGATCTGCCTGCCGGTCAACCGGGCGCTGGTCACGAACTGCGGCATTGACCGGGATCGGGCCAGCGGACTGCACCACCACCCGGCCGACGGCCCGGCCTGGCTGCACGTCTCGGCCGGCCTGGGTACGTCGCCGTATACCCCGGTGCGGCTGTTCTGCCGCCCCGAGGCCACCCTGCTGACCCTGGTCCCGCGGGACTGAGCCAGGACCGAACGCAGGCCGACTGTTTCAAGTCGCGGCCGGGGCACAGACTCGGCTAGACTTCGGGAGCGGTCGGCGGGGTGTGGCGCAGCTTGGCAGCGCGCTTCGTTCGGGACGAAGAGGCCGCCGGTTCAAATCCGGCCACCCCGACCAGCTTTCTACCAGGTCAGTGACACCTGGCTTCTCCCTCTCCGGTAACAGCGGTCCGCCAGGGCGTCCGCTTGCGTGCATCCGCCAGGTGCAGTAGTGCTGCGGATACCCCGGCCGCCGCCTCGCGCCCCACGATAGCGACAAGACGACGCACCGCTCGTGGCGGGCGGGTCCGCACGGGCGCCGGGCACACCAGGAAAGGGGACCTCGGTGAACATCACCCGAATCGCGCAGCCCAGCAGGCTCGGGCAGCCCTGGGTCCGGGAGATCGTCCCGGGAGTCTTCCGGGTCGGTACGCCGCTCCTGGGCTGCTACGTGGTTGAAGACGCGGGCGCCTATACCTTCATCGACGTGGGGCTGCCCGGCTACTGGCCGCAGATGACCCGGTTCCTCGCCGCGCGGAACGCTCCGCTGTCATCCGTCAAGGCCGTGGTGCTCACCCACTACCACCCCGACCATATGGGTAAGGACGTCGCCGTCACCGCACGCTGCCAGGTAACGATGGCACGCTCGTCGAAGCCGGTCCGAAGGCGCAACTCCAGCTGGGTCTCGAAGCTGGACCTGTACAGTTCATTGGACAGCAGCCCGCCAACCTCGATGATGGAAATCCCGGAAGCGAGATCGCTCCCGGAGAACTGGCGGCGGACGAGGCTCGCGGAGACATCCGCCAGGTCCTCAGAGTGCTTCTTGACGATATCCTGGGCGGCGGGATCCCCCCGGACAGCGGCATCGCAGACGCTCGCCGCGAAGCGCGCGATCTCCTTTTTCATATTCGAGTCGGCGATGGCCAGGTCTCTGAGCTTGGCAATGAAGGCCCGGCTGTCATCGCTGCGAATCCCGTAGACCTGACGGAATCGCTGCAGGAGCACGGAGTCCGAGCCGCTGGCAAAATCCGTGTACGCAGCCCGGATCGCATGGAGACCGATCCAGAATCCGCTGCCGTCGTCGCAGGCCACCCATTCGTGCCCCCCGGCCTGAACGACTTCTCCGGCCCTGGAGCGAATGATCGCCGTCGAGCCAGTTCCGGCGACGACGATGCCGTCGGCGCGACTTCCTAAGAGTGCCGATATGCCATCATTCGCGCAACCCATGGCGCGCACCTCTCCGACGGCGGGAAGCGCGTCTTCCATCGCCCGGATCAGGTCGCTGCGGGTCCATTCCGTATAGCCGGCCGCGCTGATCCACAAGTAGGTGTCCGAACTGGACGCGCCGAGATCCTCGAGTACGGCGCGGCAGCGGCGCTATCATGCGGCGAAGGGTCGCTGACATCGCCGACGGGCTAAGGGCTCCGGAGAGGCTGTCCCCGGACTCGTAGGCGGCCGAGCGGCTTCCGTCGCTACCCTCGACAGAGAATCGTGACGTTAGTGCGAGTCCCACCTGAATCAATGCCGACGTAGGTGTTCTGGCTCATCGGATGGTCACCCACATTTCATTCACCGAAAGAGTCCCTGATTCCTGGGCAAGATCGAGTGCTTGCCCACAAAACAAGCTCGGTCGCAGATCCGCGGCGGCGAAAGTCCCGGCCATCGCGGTCGGAGCACAAGCTCCCCCACCTCTAACCTATAGCGCACCGGGGGGCTTGCCGCAAGACCCGGGTCGTGCCGCATAATCGCAGGCCGAGCCCAAGAACATCCGGGAGGGGAGTCGCCAGGTGGGTGTGCTGCTGCCGACGTACAGGTCGCGCGGGGACGTCGAGCCGACTTCGGGGCTGATGGCGTGAGCCCCCTGACTGCCAGCGCGTTCGATCTTCCCGACCGCCTCGCCGCGAAGGCCGATCCGGCGCTGATCGCCGACGACGAGCGGCACTTCACGGCCATCGCGGAGAGCCTCGAGCAGTCGATCGCCGACCTGGCCGGCCGCCTTGATGCCATGCGCCGGGCGCCCGGCGGCATCGGCCAGGCGGCGATGGACCGGGACCTGGAGATCCACCGGCTGACCTCTCGCCTGCGCGCCCTGCGTCGCTTCGGCCTGGACCTGTGCCTCGGGCGCATCGTCGGCGCGGACAATCCCGAGCCCGTGTACGTCGGGCGGCTTGGCCTCACGGACCCCGCGGGCCGCCGGCTGCTGCTCGACTGGCGTTCCCCCGCGGCTGAGCCGTTCTTCGGGGCCACCCACGCCAGCCCGATGGGCCTGGCCAGCCGTCGCCGGTACCGCTGGACCGGCGGGCGGATCAGCGACTACTGGGACGAGGTGTTCACCCCCGGCGCGCTGGAGGGCCACGCCGCGCTGGACGACCAGTCCGCCTTCATCGCCAGCCTGGGCCACAGCCGGTCACCCCGGATGCGAGACGTGCTCGGCACCATCCAGGCCGACCAGGACGCCATTATCCGCGCCGGCTCCGGCGGCGCTCTCGTCGTCGACGGCGGCCCCGGCACGGGCAAGACTGTCGTCGCCCTGCACCGCTCCGCCTACCTCCTGTACTCCGACCCTCGCCTCGGTCACCGCCGGGGCGGCGTCCTGTTCGTCGGCCCGCACCAGCCGTACCTGGCCTACGTCGCCGACGTCCTGCCCAGCCTGGGCGAGGAGGGCGTGCAGACCGCCACCCTGCGGGACCTCGTCGCTGAGGGTGCCGCGGCTGCCACCGAGGCCGACCCGGACGTGGCCCGCCTGAAGTCGTCCGCGGACCTGGTGAAGGCGATCGAGCCGGCCGTCCGGTTCTACGAGAAGCCGCCCGCCACGGGGATGACGGTCCAGACCCACTGGTCCGACATCTTTCTGAGCGCCGATGACTGGGCCGAGGCGTTCGATGCGGCGGAGCCCGGCATTCCGCACAACGAGGCGCGCGGCCTGATCTGGGAGGAACTGCTCACCATCCTGGTGGACAAGCACGACGGCGACGTCTCGGCTGACCTGCTCCGCAAGTCGCTGCTGCAGAACGACGAGCTGGTCCGGATCGTCAGTCGCGCGTGGCCGCTGATCGAGGCGGCTGACCTCGTCGGAGACCTGTGGTCGGTGCCCGCCTACCTGCGGATGTGCGCGCCCTGGCTCAGCCCCGATGATGTCCGCAAGCTGCAGCGCGCGGACGCCCACGCCTGGACGGTGTCCGACCTGCCGCTCCTGGATGCGGCCCGGCAGCGGCTGGGCGACCCGGAGGCGTCACGGCGCAAGCGCCGGCACGACGCCGCGGTCGCCGCTGAGCGCGAGCAGATGGCCCGGGTCGTCGACAACCTGATCGAGGCCGCGGATGACGACTACGGCTTCGGCCTCGTGACGATGCTGCGCGGCGAGGACTTCCACGACGTCCTGGTCAATGAGGCCGCGCTGCCCGCCGCCGACCCGGACCGGCTGGCCGGCCCGTTCGCGCACGTCGTGGTGGACGAGGCTCAGGAGCTCACCGACGCTGAGTGGCAGATGCTGCTGCTCCGCTGCCCGTCCCGGAGCTTCACCATCGTCGGGGACCGTGCCCAGGCCCGGCACGGGTTCACGGAGTCGTGGCCGGAACGACTCGAGCGGGTCGGGCTCGACCGGATCAGGCTGGCCTCCCTGAGCATCAACTACCGGACGCCGGAAGAGGTCATGGCGGAGGCCGAGCCGGTCATCCGGGCCGTGCTCCCGGACGCCAACGTGCCGGTCTCCATCCGCGGCAGCGGCCTCCCGGTCATCCACGGACCCGTCACGGACCTAGGCTCGATCCTCGACACCTGGCTGGCCGCGCATGCCGACGGGATCGCCTGCGTCATCGGCGATCCCGCGTTCCAGGCGACGTCCCGGGTCCGGTCGCTGACCCCGGAGCTGTCGAAGGGGCTGGAGTTCGACCTGGTCGTCCTCGTCAACCCGGAGGCGTTCGGCACGGGCATCGAGGGTGCGGTCGACCGCTATGTGGCGATGACCCGGGCGACGCAGCAACTCGTCATCCTGACGAGCTAGTGACCGGCTTGCGCCAGAGCAGGAGGTAGCGCCAGAAGACCAGCCGTTGCACCGTCACGCCGGGCAGCAGCGCGGAGGCCTGCTGCCGCACCTGCCGCGTGGTCAGGGACGGATCAAGAACTACCGGCATGACGGCGTGACTGGACTCCTTCGCGTACCAGCGCCCGCGACCGGCAGCCCGGAAGGTGGCAAACGCCGCCCCCAGGAGCCGGTAGCCGATCGCGGCGGCGGCCTCGGCGGGCAGTTCCCGGGGCAGATCGAGTCGGGGCAGGGCGATAGCGGCCAGGACCCCGCCCGGCCGCAGCGCCCCGGCCAGGCGGGGCAGGACCGTCTCGGGAGACATGTGGTGCAGGGCGGTGACGGACACGATGGCGTCGTACGACGCGTCCGGGAGCGGGTGCTGCCGGACGTCAGCGAGGATGCAGGTGACGTTGGGCGGCACTACCTTCCGGGCCTCGTCCATCATGGCGGGAGACTGGTCGAGGGCATCGACGTGATCGGCGCGCCGGGCCAGCTCCACGGCGAAGGCCCCGGCACCGCAGCCG
The DNA here is from genome assembly GCA_963731085.1 of uncultured Actinomycetota bacterium. GTDB lineage: Bacteria > Actinomycetota > Actinomycetes > Streptosporangiales > Streptosporangiaceae > DASUBV01. The sequence goes on along the minus strand of CAVSUF010000004.1, from coordinate 102,301 downwards.
ACATCGAGGACCCGGCCGCACGGGTGAGGCAGGTGCCGCAAGAGCAGGCGTTGGTAGTAGGAGTTGTGATCCCAGTCCAGTGCGCTCATGTTCCCTGATTGTGCTCAGCGGCGCGGCGGCGCGGGCGGCGCGCGCATTCATGCAGGCGCTGACCCGGACCGGCCTATCCGGACTTCGTCACCCCGCCCCATTCCTCGGGGGCGATATCGGCCAGGGTCTGGGAGAACGTCCAGTGATGGCCCGCCGGGTCCTCGGCGTTGTACTGGCGCTCGCCGAACATCAGGTCGGTGGGCTCCATGAGGATCCGGGCGCCGCTGCGGCGGGCATTCTCGCAGTGGGCGCGGGCATCCTCGACGCGCACGACTACGGAGTGCGTGACCTCGCCAGGCTGCGGGGGGCGCCGGTCGCCGTGCACGTCGCCGACGATCAGGGCGCCGTCGCCGAGGCTGAGTTGCGATCGGTGGTCCTCCCCGATCTGCACCCGCTCGGTGAACCCGAACGCGGCGCAGAGCCAGGCGACGGCCGCGCGCACGTCAGGGTAGATCAGGACGGGGATGACGGTCGCTGACGGGACGGAGCGGTTGGGTTTCATGGCGGCACCCTAGCCCGGCACCGGGCGGTTCCCGGCGCGGCTGCCGGTGGCGTTACCAGTGCATGCCGAAGCCGCACCCGCAGACCTGGCAGGGCTGGTTGTTCATGCCCCGGTAGCCGCTGCAGTGGCACACCATCCGGTTCTTGCAGACCCCGTAGCCGATGGCCAGCGGCACGGGAATGGCCGTCACCGCGGCCGGGACAGAAGGCGCAATGGCGCCATTAACATCACGAATATCACGAATATCACGCATGTTCCCCTCCGACTCAGCTATGCGCTGATGCCCCGATCCTCACACGGCCAGCCCCACCGGCGCCAGCCCCGCATCGGGGGATCCGAGGTACTCGAACTACGGGCCGGAAATGTCAGTGCCACGCGGGACGATGAGACCGTAAACGGCAGAGGAAGAGGGACTGGCAATGGCAGACGACACCCAGATCACGATCGTCGGCAATCTCGTCGATGATCCGCAGCTCAGGTACACCCCGACCGGCAACGCGGTCGCTCACTTCCGGGTCGCATCGACGCCCCGGTTCCGCGATCAGGCCAGCGGTGAGTGGAAGGACGGGGACTCGCTGTTCCTGACCTGCAATGTGTGGCGGCAGGCAGCCGAGAACGTGGCCGAGTCGCTGCAGCGCGGCATGCGCGTGATGGTTCAGGGACGACTTCGGCAGCGGTCGTACGAGACTCGCGAGGGCGAGAAGCGCACGGTCTACGAGATCGAGGCTGACGAGGTGGGGCCGTCGCTGCGCAACGCGTCGGCCAAGGTCACCCGGTCGACCCGGGCGACGGCCGGGGCCGGGGCCGGCCGGCGGCGGCCGGGGCGGCGATCCGTGGGCCGGGGACGGCAGTGACGGCGAGAGTAGCGGCGACAGTGGCGGCGGGGCCGAGCCGCCGTTCTGAGCGTGGCCGGCGCGCCCGGAGCAGATCCGGGCGTGCCTCAGCCGTCGGGCCGCTCCAGGGCCGCGATCCGCATTTCCAGCTGATCGACCCGATCGCGGAGCAGGGCTAGCTCGGCCTCGCTGGTCAGCCGCCGCTCAGCGCTGCGGCGCAGCCGGGGCGACTGCGCGGCGCGGGTCGCGACCAGGGCCAGCGGCACCAGGCGCTGCGGGCCGTGCGGGCCGTCTACCAGCCGCGACGGGATCTGGCCGTCCCGGTACCAGCTGCGCAGGGCGGCCCGGGACGCGCCGGTGGCGCTGGCCGCCTTGTCCAGCGGGACCCAGTCCGAGCCCTCCAGCTGCGCGGTCAGCTCCAGGTCGAGTTCCCAGGCGTCGAGCCGGTCCTCCCAGTCCATGCCCTGACGATACCGCGTCCCTATTAATAGCATGGTATTGACAGGCTAATAGGCACGGTAGACCGTAGTCGCATGTTCGAGCGATTCACCAACCCGGCCCGGCGGGCCATCGTCCTGGCCCAGAACGAGGCCATCGACCTGCAGCATCACTACATCGGCACCGAGCACCTGCTGCTCGGGCTGCTGGGCGGGCAGGGCGGCGTCGCTGTCCGCGTCCTGGAGCACTTCGGCATGTCCCTGGCGGGCACCCGCGAGGACGTCCTGGCCCGGATCGGCCGGGGCAAGGTACCGATGACCGACAAGCTGCCGTTCACCCCCCGGGCCAAGAAGACGCTGGAACTGGCGCTGCGCGAGGCGCTGGAACTGAACGTCAACTACATCGGCCCGAGCACCTGCTGCTCGGGATCATCCGCGAAGGCGACGGGGTGGCGGCCAAGATCCTGGCGGCGCACGGCGGGCTGGCCCCGATCCGGGCCGCCGTGCTGGAACTGCTGCCGCCGACCGAGGCCGCCGCCGCGGCCCGGCACTGGCGCAGCGCGGCCGCCGCCGCGGCAGTGCTGCGACGCCGGGGACCGGGCGGGCTATCCGGGGCGGGCCCGGGACTGGCGGGCGAGGCGGGCGGCGGTGAGGCGGGCGAGGAAGAGCTGCTGCGGGCCACCCCGGCCGCCGACAGCGGCCTGGACGAAGCGGCCCGCCTGGCCGGACCCGGCCTGGTCGGCTCCCATCACCTGGTGCTGGCCGCGCTGACCGACCCGGGCACGGCCGCGGCCCAGGCCCTGGTGGCCGCCGGCATCGACCTGGAGCGGGCCCGGGAGGCCATGCGGGCCGCCGACGTGACCGGCAGCACGGACGAGCTTCCGCAGGACGCGGGACGGCGGCAGATGCTGATCCGGGTGACCGGTGACCGGGTCACCATCGAGATGTCCGACCCGGCCATGATCCGGCTGGCCCAGGCCGCGCTGCACGCCCTGAGCGGGCCGGGCGGGAGCACGGGCAAGGCGGCCGAGGCGGGCGAGGCTGAGACGGGCAGGACGGGCGAGATCCGCGGTGACCAGCCGACGAGCGCCAGCCTGAGCGACGTCTGGCTGGCCCTGCGGGACAGCCTGGAAAACATTGCCATCCAGGGGGCCGCCGCTGGCGCGGGCGAGGCGGGCTCCGGGGCTGGCTCTGGGCGGGAAGGGCCGCCGGCCGGCGGGCGGGACGGGCGGCGCGTAGCCGTTCCACCAAATGGCTGATTCGGGGAGTACGGCGCTAGGCCTATCGTTATGGGGCCAGCCCGGCGTGGCTGGCCTCTCCGGCCGGGCCGCGGAGGGCAGACCGGGGCCGGAGAAGAGAGTCCGCATGAGGCACCTGGGCACAGTTATCGCTGGCCTGGCCGTGAGCGTCGCCGTGGCAGGATGCGGCGGGGCGGCGGCCCCCGCCGCGCACCCGGCCAAGGCGAGCGGCAGCGCTGCCGCCTCCGCATCGGCGGGCAGCGCCGCCGGCGGCACCGTCAAGACCACCAGCGGGTGCGCGGTCCTGCACATCATCGTCGCGCGGGCATCGACCGAGGCGCCGGGTGACGGCATCATCGGCTCCCTGGCCACGCTGATCCAGCAGCACGTCAAGGCCACCAGCACGCAGGAGGCCGTGGTCTATCCGGCCACGCTGTCGAACTACGCGAGCAGCGTGGGGCTGGGTGACGCCGCGATGAAGGCCGACCTGACCCGGGACGCGGCGCAGTGCCCGAACGAGAAATTCGTCCTGCTCGGGTACTCGCAGGGCGCGCAGGTGGTGGGTGACACGCTGGCCGGCGGCGGCGGGGCGCCGGGGCTGGGCTCGGTCACGCCCGGCGTCAGCGCGGCACTGGCGGCGAAGGTCATCGCGGGCGTCCAGATGGGTGACCCGCGGCGGATGCCGGACCTGTCGCTCGACGCGGGTACCGACCCGGGCGCGCAGGGCATCTTCCCCCGGACGGCCAGCGACTCGGAGGCGCCGTTCGCGGCGAAGCTCGTGTCGTACTGCGACATCGGCGACCCGTACTGCGCCCGGGGCAACAACCTGGCCGCGCACCTGGACTACACGTTCAAGTACAACTCCGCCGCGCTGGCGTTCGTGCTGGGCAAGCTGACCGCCGCCGGAATCCGGTAGACGCCGCTCTTAGCCTGGAGGCATGAGCGAGCAAACGTGGACAGTGGACGACACCGAGGCATTCGCCCGGTACGGGGACGCCCTGGTGCCGCGCCGGGCGGAGCAGGTCGCGGTGGTGTGCGACCTGCTCCGCGACATCCCGGAGCTGCACGTGCTGGACCTGTGCTGCGGCGAGGGCCTGCTGGCTGAGGAGTACCTGATCCGGACACCCGGCGGCCGGGTCACGCTGCTGGACGGCTCGGCCGAGATGCTGGACCTGGCCGGGCGGCGGCTGTCCCGGTTCGGCCAGCGGCACACGACGGTCCAGGCGGACATCGCCGACCGGTCGTGGCGGGCCGGCGCGCTACGGCGGGGTGATGACCTCGCTGGCCGTGCACCATCTGGACGGCGCGGGCAAGCGGAACCTGTACCGGGACCTGCTCGGCATGCTCGCGCCGGGCGGCGTGTTCGTGATGGCCGACCTGGTCGAGCCGGCCGGCCGGCGGCCCGGCAACTGGCCGCCGAGGCGTGGGAGCAGGCGGTGGGCACGGCGTCACGGGACCTGTACGGCAGCGACGACGCGCTGACCGCGTTCCGGAACCACGGCTGGAACTACTACCGGCTGCCCGGCCCGGATGACATGGACATGCCGTCGTCGGCGGCCGAGCACCTGGACTGGCTGCGCGAGGCCGGCTTCGCCGAGGCCGACGTGGCCTGGATGCTGGCCGGGCACGCCATCTTCTTCGCCCGCCGCCCGCGGGCCTGACCCGGCAGGTCAACGGCGGGCTGCTGGTCCGGCCATAAGTTGCTACCGTCCGGTAACATGCCCGTTATGAGCAACAGCCTGCGCGGCCAGACCGCGGTGGTCACGGGGGCGGCCCGGGGCATCGGCGCCGCCCTGGCACTGGACCTGGCCAGGGCGGGCGCGCAGGTAGCGCTCGTCGGCCTGGAGCCCGATGAGCTGACGGCGGTGGCGGCCCAGTGCTCGAGGCACTCGCCGTCCCGGGCCTGGGACGCCGACGTCACCGACGCGGCCCGGATGGGCGAGGTGGCGGCCGAGGTCGCGGACCACTTCGGCCGGGTGGACATCGTGGTGGCCAACGCCGGCATCGGCATCGGCGCGCCGTTCGGCCAGTCCGACGCCGCCGCGTGGACCCGCGTGATCGAGGTCAACCTGCTGGGGTCGGTCACCACGGCCCGGGCGTTCCTCCCGGCGCTGGGCCGGTCCCGGGGCTACTTCCTGCAGATCGCGTCGCTGGCGGCGATGGCGCCGGTCCCGCTGATGTCGGCCTACTGCGCCAGCAAGTCGGGCGTCGAGGCGTTCGCCCACGCGCTGCGCACCGAGGTCGCCCACCAGGGCATTGGCGTCGGCATCGCGTACCTGAGCTGGACCGACACGGACCTGGTCCGGGCGGGCAACGACGATCCGCTGCAGCGCGAGATGCGTGCCCGGCTGAACACCCGGCCGATCCGGATGGCGCCGCTGGAGCCCGCGGTGCGGCGCCTGGTCGCCGGGATCGCCCGCCGGTCGGCGCACGTGTACGGACAGCCCTGGGTCCGCGCGGTTCAGTGGCTGCCCCGGGGCACGATGCCCGCGCTCCTCACCGTCGTGCCGCAGGCCCGCCAGATGGCCCGGGTCGCGCAGGAGATCAAGTCGGCCGACACCGAGGCGCCGGTCCCGCTCGGCCCCGGCGGCCAGGCCGCCTGGGCAAGGGCACGGGCCGACCGGGAAGCACGGGCCGGCGACTAGCTAGCGGGCGCGACCCGGGTCGTGCCGACCGCCGCGAACGACTGCCGGTCGCCGGACCAGGCGGATCGCGGTGCCGCCTGCTCCAGCCGGGCCAGGTCGTCGGCGGAGAGCGTGACGTCGGCGGCGGCGGCGTTCTCGGCCAGCCGGGCGGCCCGCCGAGTGCCGGGGATCGGCACCACGTCCGGCGCCTGGGCCAGCAGCCAGGCCAGGGCCAGCTGGCCCGCGGTGATGCCCAGGCCGGCCGCCACCTCGGTCACGGCCGTGACCAGGGCCAGGTTGCGGTCCAGGTCCGGGCCCGCGAAGCGCTGGTCCCCGGCCCGGAAGTCGCCGGGGGCGAAGGCAGTCGGCAGGCTTCCGGTCAGCATGCCCCGGCCCAGCGGGCTGTACGGGACCAGGCCGACGCCCAGGCGCCGGGCCGCCGGCACGATGCTGTCCTCCGGCTCCCGCCAGGTCAGCGACCACTCGAACTGCACCGCGCTGACCGGGTGGACGTCCACCGCCCGCTCGAGCTGGTCCGGGGTGCACTCCGAGATGCCCAGGTGGGCGACCTTGCCCGCGGCGACCAGGTCGGCCATCGCCCCGAAGGTGTCCTCGACCGGCACCTGCGGATCGACCCGGTGCAGGTAGTACAGGTCGATGCGGTCGGTGCCGAGCCGGCGCAGCCGACGCGTCGCAGTAGCCCGCCACGTTCTCGGGCCGGGCGTCCAGGCCGACCCCGTCCGGGCCGCGCACGATGCCGAACTTGCTGGCCACGACGGCCTCGTCGCGGCGCCCGGCGATGGCCCGGCCGACCAGTTCCTCGTTGTGGCCGCGTCCGTAGCTCATGGCCGTGTCCAGCAGGGTCACGCCCAGGTCCAGGGCGGTGCGCAGCGCCGCCTCCGACTCCGCGTCGTCCGTTGGGCCGTAGCCCTGGGAGAAGCCCATGCAGCCCAGGCCGATCGCGGACACGGGCAGGCCACCAAGGTCGCGTAATCTCATGCCGCCGAGGCTATCAAGCGGCTGCGACACCATCGTTACTCTAAGCAGAGTGAGCACTGAAAGCACCGAGGAGCTGACCGCGGCGGTCATCGAGCGAGTCCGGGGCGCGTCCAGCCCGCGGACCGGCGACCTGCTGGCCGCGCTCGTCCGGCACCTGCACGACTTCGCCCGCGAGACCCGGCCCACCCCGGCCGAATGGCGTTTCGCGCTGGACTTCCTGGCCCGCACCGGCGACTTCTGCACCCCCGACCGGCACGAGTTCATCCTCCTGTCGGACCTGCTCGGAGCCTCGGCGCTGATCGACGCGCTGAGCAACCCCGGCCCGCCGCAGATGACGCCGACGACGGTGGAGGGCCCGTTCCACACCCCGGCGCCGCCGCGCGAGCTCGGGGCGATCATCGCCACCGGCGCCGAGTGGGACCGGGGCGAGTGGGCCGTGCTGCACGGCACCGTTACCGGCACGGACGGGACGCCGGTGGCCGGGGCGCGGATCGACCTCTGGCAGTCCGATGACCAGGGCCTGTACGACGTGCAGGATGACGCCCAGGACCGGGGCAACCTGCGGGCGCTGCTGACCGCCGGGCCGGACGGCGGGTACTGGCTGCGTACCGTCCGGCCGTCGAGCTACCCGGTGCCGACCGACGGCACCGGCGGCGAGCTGCTGCGGGCCACCGGGCACCACCCGATGCGGCCCGCGCACATCCACGCCCAGGTCACCGCGCCCGGCTACCGGCCGATGACCACGCACCTGTTCGTGGCCGGCGACCCGTACCTGGACTCCGACGCGGCCTGGGGCGTGCGGGACGGCCTGATCCTCGACTTCACCCGCAACGCGGACACCGCGGCCATCGACCGGTATGCCATGCCCGGCCCGTTCTACGACGTGAGCTTCGACTTCGTGCTGGTCACCGACTAGGGCTGGCGGCCCGCTGGGCTAGTTCCGGGATCAGCATCTCGGCGATCTGGGCGGCGTTGAGCGCGGCGCCCTTGCGCAGGTTGTCCCCGCACACGAACAGTTCCAGCGCCCGCGGGTCGTCCTGGCTCTGCCGGACCCGGCCCACCCAGGTCGGGTCGGTGCCGACCACGTCGGCCGGGGTCGGGTACTCCTGCCGGGCCGGGTCGTCGGCCACGATGACGCCGGGGGCGTCCCGCAGCACCGCCTGCGCGGCGGCCTGGCTGACCTCGGCGTCGAACACCGCGTGCAGGGCCAGCGAGTGCCCGGTCATGACCGGCACCCGCACGCACGTGGCCGAGACCTTCAGGCCGGGCAGGCCGAGGATCTTCCGGGTCTCGTTGCGGATCTTCAGCTCCTCCGAGGACCAGCCATCGTCCTTGAGTGACCCGGCCCACGGCACCACGTTCATGGCCAGCGGGGCGCCGAACGGGCCGCCATCGCCCACCGCGGCCCGGATGTCACCCGGCCGCTGGCCCAGGGCGCGGTTGCCGCCGACCTGGCTGAGCTGGTCATACAGGGCGTCGATGCCCGCCTGGCCGGCGCCTGAGGCGGCCTGGTAGGACGCCGCCACCAGCTCGCGCAGGCCGAACGCCCGGTGCAGGGCGCCGAGCACCACGATGGCTGACAGCGTGGTGCAGTTGGGCACCGCGATGATGCCGCGCGGCCGGAAGGCCGCCGCCCCCGGGTTGACCTCCGGCACCACCAGCGGCACGTCGTCCGCGCCGCGGAACGCGCCCGACTTGTCGATCACCACCACGCCGCGGGCCGCCGCCACCGGCGCCCAGTCGGCCGACACCTCGTCGGGCACGTCGAACATGGCCAGGTCGACGCCGTCGAACACCTCCGGGGTGAGCGCCTGGACCGCCACGTCGGTGCCGCGCACCGCCAGCCGGCGGCCCGCCGAGCGAGCCGAGGCCACGAGGCGGACCTCGCCCCACACGTCATCCCGGGTGGACACGATGTCGCGCATGACGGTCCCGACCGCGCCGGTGGCCCCGACGATGGCCAGGACCGGGCGGTAGCCGCTCACCGGCCGGTCCCCCCGTACACGATGGCCTCGCCCTCCGCGCTGCCCAGCTCGAACGCGCCGTGCGCGGCGCCGACCGCGACGCTCACGTCCTTCTCGTCCACCACGACGGAAATCCTTATCTCGGAGGTGGAGATCATCTCGATGTTGACGCCGGCCTCAGCCAGCGCGCCGAAGAACGTGGCGCTCACGCCCGGGTTGGACCGCATGCCCGCGCCGATCAGCGACACCTTGCCGATCCGGTCGTCGTACAGCAGCGAGTCGAAGCCGACCTCGCCCTGCAGCGCCCGCAGCGTGGCCACCGCCACCTGGCCGTCCTCACGCGGCAGCGTGAACGAGATGTCGGTGCGCCCGGTCGCGGCGGCGGACACGTTCTGCACGATCATGTCGATGTTGATCGATGCCCCGGCCACGGCCCGGAAGATCCGGGCCGCCTCGCCGACCTTGTCCGGGACGCCGACGACGGTGATCTTGGCCTCGTCCGTGTCGTGCGCCACGCCGGAGATGATGGCCTGCTCCATCTCCTGTTCCTCCTTGTCCCGGTCCCCGACCCAGGTGCCTTCCTGGTTGCTGAATGACGAGCGGACGTGAATGGGGATGCCGTACCGGCGGGCGTACTCCACGCAGCGCAGCATCAGCACCTTGGCCCCGCTGGCGGCCATCTCCAGCATCTCCTCGTAGGAGATCCGCGGGATGCGCCGGGCCGTGGGCACGATCCGCGGGTCGGCGGTGAACACGCCGTCCACGTCGGTGTAGATCTCGCACACGTCGGCGCCCAGCGCGGCGGCCAGCGCCACCGCGGTGGTGTCGGTGCCGCCCCGGCCCAGCGTGGTGACGTCCTTGCTGCTCTGCGAGACGCCCTGGAACCCGGCCACGATCGGGATGGCCCCGTCGTCCAGGGCCGACTGGATCCGGCTGGGCGTGACGTCGATGATCCGCGCCTTGCCGTGCCGCGAGTCGGTGATGACCCCGGCCTGCGAGCCGGTGAACGACCGCCCCTCCAGGCCCAGGTTGGCGATGGCCATGGCCAGCAGCGACATCGAGATCCGCTCGCCCGCCGTGAGCAGCATGTCGAGTTCCCGGCCGGGCGGCAGCGGGCTGACCTGGTTAGCCAGGTCGAGCAGGTCATCGGTGGTGTCGCCCATGGCCGACACGGCCACCACGACGGAGTTGCCGGCCTTGCGGGTGGCCACGATGCGCTGGGCCACGCGCTTGATCCCGTCCGCGTCCGCGATCGAGGAACCACCGTACTTCTGGACGATGAGGGCCACGGGCGCGCGCCCACCTCCCCGGATGCGTGGTGGCGGAGCCCTCAGTCTAACCGGGCCGGGTTAGCTGGCCGCCTGCTCACCCTCGGTCACGTCCAGCCGGGCGTGGGCCACAACCGAGTGCAGCGCCCGCAGCGCCGCGCCGCCATGCGTCCCCCAGTGGTTCACGTACGAGTACTGCCACCACCACAGCGCCTCGGCGGCCCGCCCGGCCTCGTAATGCTTCAGGCCGTGAATCAGGTCAGCCGCCACCGCCGCCAGATCATCTGAGATCCGGAACGCGGTGGCCCGGGTGTCCGCCGAGTACGGGTCGAAGATCTCCGCGTAGTCGTCACTGGGCAGCCGCGCGGCCAGTCCCGTCGCGCAGCGCGTCCAGGTCCGGGTCGGCGCTGATGTCCGGCTCCCGGTTACCCACCGCGATCACGTCCTCGCTCGCGCCTAGCTGCGCCCCGGCCAGCATGACCTGGGCCACCTCCAGGAGCAGCAGCGGCACCGTCTCGTTCGCCGCCCTCGCCGCGGGACAGCGCCGCCACGCCGTCCAGGAAGTCCCGCGCGTGCTGCGCGATCCGGTCCGCGAACGGCCGCCACTCCTCGCCGCCGACCTCGCTAGACATCCAGCAGCCTCCGTCCCTCGAACGCGCGCCCGAGGGTCACCTCGTCCGCGTACTCAAGCTCGCCGCCGACCGGCAGCCCGCTGGCCGGCCGGGTCACCCGGAGCCCCATGGGCTTGAGCAGCCGCGCCAGGTAGGCCGCGGTCGCCTCGCCCTCGAGATTGGGGTCAGTGGCCAGGATCAGCTCCGTCACGGTGCCGTCGGCCAGCCGGGTCATCAGCTCCTTGATGCGCAGGTCATCGGGACCCACGTCGTCCATCGGGCTGATCGCGCCGCCGAGCACATGGTAGCGACCGCGGAACTCGCGGATCTTCTCAATCGCCGCGACATCCTTGGGCTCTTCCACGACGCAGATCATCGTGGGGTCGCGGCGCTGATCGCGGCAGATCCGGCATTCGTCCTCCTCGGCCACGTTCCCGCAGGTGCGGCAGAACTTGACCTTCTCGACCACCTCCAGCAGCGTCGCGGCCAGCCGGCGCACGTCCGCCGGGTCGGCGGTGAGCAGGTGGAACGCGATGCGCTGCGCGCCCTTCGGACCGACGCCCGGCAGCAGGCCCAGCTCGTCGATGAGGTTCTGGATGACGCCCTCGTACACGGCCAGCGGCCGCCGCTCTACTCGTCGTCGCCGGGCTGCGGCCCCGCGCCGGGCGGACTGCCGGGCAGACCGGGCATCCCGGGCATGCCCGGCATCCCCGGGAGGCCGGGGAGGCCGCCGCCGCCGACCCGGCCGCGAGCGGGCCCATCGTCCGCTCCTGCAGTTCCTCCTGCAGTTCGGCGGCGCCGTCGCTGGCGTCCCGGATCGCGGCCAGGACCAGGTCCGCGATGGTCTGCGCCGTGTCCGCCAGGTCGGCTGGCGTCGATGGCCTCGGGGGCTGATGACCAGGTCCAGGAGCTCGCCCTGGCCGCTGACGACGGCCTTCACCAGCCCGCCGCCGGCCGTGCCCTCCACCGAGGCGTCGGCGAGTTCCTGCTGCGCGTTCACCAGCTGGCTCTGCATCTCGGCCGCCGCCGCGAGCAGTTGCTGCATGTCCAGCTGACCGCCAGGCTCCACCATGACCCCGATCCCCGGCCCCCCGGTGCCCGGGGTGACCACCTAGCTGCCCGACCGCGCCCCTGGCGGCCAGTGCGGGATGGCCGGCGGGGGCGATTCCTGTCGGTTCGAGCCTACGGGATCAGGCCAGGCCGGGGTCCTCGATGACCCGCCCGCCGAGTTCCCGCTCGATCAGGTCCATGCCCGTCAGTGTGCCGGGCGGGACGGCCGGGCGCGAGCCCGGCGGCAGCGGCCGGGACGGCGGCGGCGGGACGGCGGCGGACGGGATGGCCGCCTCCGCCGCGTACTCGTCCTCTATCCGGGTCGTCCCAGTCGTCGGTCGGGCCGTCGGGAACGTTCCAGGTGGCGGGCGCTACGGCGGCCGGAGCGCCGGCACTGGCCTGGGCGGCGCCGGGCGGGATGACGCGGGCGGGCTCCGCTGCCGCCGCGCCCTGGCCGGCGGGCCGGGCGGGGCCGCTGCCGCCGGAGCGCCGGCCCGGGCCGGCCGGGCGGCTGGCGGCGGGCCGGCCGCCGCGCCGCCGGGGCCGGAGGGGCCGCCGGGAGGCCCGGCCACTGCCCGGAGCTGCGGGGTTATCCCGAACATCTCCGCAGGACCTGGCTGAGCACGGTGTCGTGGCCGCTGCTGACGAAGCCCCGGGCGTTGCCCTCGCCGGAGAACCCGATGGTCAGCGCGTTGTCGGCCAGGGACTGGACGGTGGCGCTGGCCAGCAGTATCCAGGCCACCTTGCGCTCGGTCGCGGACCGCCTCCAGGATGTCGGGCCAGCGGGCGATGAGCTGAGCCGATGTCCACCGGTCCGGCCGTCGCGGCCGGCCGGCTGCCGGCGCGGGCGGCGGGGCGGCGGCGCGGGCTGACGGCGGCCGGGCGCGCGGCGGGGCGGGCGACGCGGCCGGGGCCGGACGCGCTGACGCCGGCGCGGCCGGCGCGGGAACTGCGCCGTCGGAAGCCGGGCGCTCCGGGGCCGGGCGCGCGGCGGGCGCCGGGCGGGCCGCCGGGGCCGGCGCGGCGGCAGGCGGCGCCGGCCTGGAGAGCGGACTCCAGGCGGCGCTCCAGGCGGTCCAGCCGGGCGCGAAGCTCGGCGTCGCCGCCGGTCCCCCCGACCGGGTGGTCCCGGGCGCGATGGTCGCGGGCGCGGTGGTCCCGGGCGCGGGGGCGGGCAGGAGCACCTGGGCGCACATCAGCTCCAGCAGCAGCCGGGGCGAGGTGGCGCCGCGCATCTCGATCAGGCCCGCGCTGACGATCTCCGCCGCCCGGGTGAGCCCGGCCTGGCCCGAACCCGCCGGCCTGCGCCCGCATGCCGTCCAGCCGGTCCGCCGGGATGTCCAGCAGCCCGGTGGACGGCGCGTCCGGCACGGCGGCCAGGACGATCAGGTCGCGCAGCCGGTCCAGCAGGTCGGCGGCGAACCGGCGCGGGTCATGACCGGCCTCGACCACCCGGTCGATGGCCCCGAACACCGCCGCGCCGTCCTGCTCGCCGAACGCCTGCGACCACCTCGTCCAGCAGCCGGTCATCGGTGTAGCCGAGCAGCGTGGCGGCCCGCGCGTAGGACAGCCCCGACTCGTCCGAGCCGGCGATGAGCTGGTCGAGCACCGACAGCGAGTCCCGGACCGAGCCCGCGCCCGGCCCGGATCACCACCGGCAGCACCGCGGGCTCGTAGGTGCACGCCCTCGCTGGCCAGGATCTGCTCCAGCAGTTCCCGCAGCACCGCGGGCGGCACCAGCCGGAACGGGTAGTGGTGGGTCCGCGACCGGATCGTCGCGATGACCTTCTCCGGCTCGGTCGTGGCGAACACGAACTTCAGGTGCGGCGGCGGCTCCTCGACCAGCTTCAGGAGGGCGTTGAAGCCCTCCCGGGTGACCATGTGCGCCTCGTCGATGATGTAGATCTTGTAACGGCCCGAGACCGGCGCGTAGAACGCCCGCTCGCGCAGGTCCCGGGCATCGTCCACGCCGCCGTGCGACGCGGCGTCGATCTCGATCACGTCGATGCTGCCCGGCCCGGCCGGCGCCAGCGCCACGCACGACGCGCAGACCCCGCACGGGTCGGGCGTCGGTCCCTGCTCGCAGTTCAGCGACCGGGCCAGGATCCGGGCGCTGGAGGTCTTGCCGCAGCCCGCGCGGCCCGCTGAACAGGTAAGCGTGATTGACCCGGCCGCTGCGCAGCGCCTGCCGGAGCGGCTCGGTGACGTGGTCCTGGCCCTTGACCTCCGCGAAGCTCGCCGGACGGTACCGCCGGTACAGCGCCAGCGGCGCCGGGCGGCGCCTGCGTCCGCGGGGCCAGGACCCTGACCGGGACTGGGGGCGTCGCCTGTCATGACCTCATCCTCGCCGGGAGGGAAAAAAGGACCCCCCGCACACCCGTCAGAGCCCGCGTACCCTTGCTGCCTTCCGGCCCTGGGGGGGTTGGCGGGATAAACGCCGTGCGAGGGGTCTGCCGTCAGTCTAGCCAGCCCCGGCACCGCCGGTGCCAGCTATCCCGCCAGCCGCCCGCCAGTTCGCGTCCCGACCCGTCCCCCGGAGTCGGTAGGCTTCCGGCGGAGGATTCGCCTAGTGGCCTAGGGCGCACGCTTGGAAAGCGTGTTGGGGGCAACCCCTCAAGAGTTCGAATCTCTTATCCTCCGCCAGCATGACCTGCGGAGACGCTGGTCTCTACCGCAGCGAGCGGGCGACAGGTGCCCGCCTGGTCTCAATTCTCTGATGCCGGGCCTAGTGGATCGTCTCTGAGAATGAGTCGCCTCGGCTAAGTAGTGGCGGCGAGGGATGTTATAGTGAGCTTATCTCAGGATAGGATCACTGTACTGCTACTGGAGAAGGTGGCCCGTGCCGCGTGCGCATGCGTTCTCCAGGCAGACGCTGGACGCTGCTCGTGTGCTCGGGCTTCGGATCGCGGAGGGGCGCCGATCGCGCCGGTGGACGCAGGCTGAACTCTGTGAGCGTGCTGGCGTTTCCAAGGCCACGGTACGCAACGCGGAACGTGGCGCACCGACGGTAGCCGTAGGCGTTATGTTCGAGCTTGCGACGCTGGTCGGCGTGCACCTCTTCGGGGTCTCGCCTGGCCAGTTGCCGGGCCTCGCTGCCCGTGAACGCGAACGCCTTGCGCTCTTGCCCGCGCACGTCTATCCGCGGCACGTGGCAGATGATGACGATTTCTGACCCACGGCAGGCCTTCGTCTGGACCTGGCTGCCCGGCGCCAGCGAACCCGTAGTGGCCGGCCGTATTGACGCCGACGGGCCGATGCACACCTTCACATACGCGCGCTCCTACCGGCAGCGACCGGACGCCGTGTCCTTGTACGAGCCCGAGCTACCGCTTGAACCGGGACGGCTACGGCCGGTCGGTGATCTCACGATCGCCGGGTGCTTGCGCGATTCCGCTCCGGATGCCTGGGGACAACGGGTAATCCTGGCCGGTCATCTCGGGCATTTGACCATGGCGAGCGATGTCAGCGAACTGGGCCTGCTGACATACCTCCTGGAGTCGGGAACAGACCGAATCGGGGCGCTGCACTTCCAGGACAGCCCCACCGAGTACGCGCTGCGGCCCACGTCGTCAGCCACCCTCGAGCAGCTGATGGGTGCCGCCGCCGACATCGAGAATGGCCGCCTACTACCACCCGCGCTGGCCGAAGCGCTCACCAGAGGCACATCTATCGGCGGAGCCCGGCCGAAGGTGCTGCTGGCCGACAAGGGCCGGGACCTGATCGCGAAGTTCTCATCCACGACCGACATCCGGCCGGTCGTAAAGGCCGAGGGAGTTGCGATGGATCTGGCCCGTCGCGTCGGACTGAACGTCGCCCCGGTCCAGGTGACGGAGGTCGCAGGCAAGGACGTGCTCCTGGTGGAGAGGTTCGACCGGCCCGGTGATGGCCAGCGGCGTCATCTGGTGTCGGCGCTGACGATCCTTGGCCTGGACGAATTCACCGGCGCGCGGTACGGCAGCTACGCGGATCTGGCCGACCACATCCGGCAGTCGTTCACGAGCCCGACAGCCACGCTGCGAGAACTGTTCTCTCGCATCGTGTTCAACATCCTGGTCGGCAACACTGACGATCACCCGCGCAATCACGCCGCGTTCGTCAATGCAGACGGCAGCCTCACGCTCAGCCCGGCGTACGACATATGCCCACAGCCCAGATCAGTGCCCCAAGCCAATCAGGCGATGGCGATCAGCCGCGACGGACGGCGCACCAGCCAGATCATTACCTGCCTCACGGCCTGCGAGACATACCTGCTTAGCTCCGCGCAAGCCCGCGCGATCATTGACGAGCAGATCGAGATCATCCGCACTCAGTGGGACGAAGCTGCCCAAGCCGCCCGGCTCAGCGAACTCGACCGACGGCAACTCTATGGGCGGGAGATCCTGAATGAGTTCATCTTCCGCGGATAACCAGAGCGCATGAACCCGGGCCTAGCCCTCGTTATCGATCGCGAGCACGAACGGCTCCCTGCCTATTTGGGCACTATCCCAGCTGGTCGCGGCGGCGGGTCAGGTAGGCGGTCTCGGCGGTGTTGCCCGCCAGCTCGATGGCCCTGTCGTACGCCGCGCGCGACTCCTGACCGCGGCCCAGCCGGCGCAGCAGGTCGGCACGGGCCGCATGGTAGGCGTGATAGCCGGCCAGCCTGTCCTCGAGACGGTCGACGGCCGCCAGCGCCACTTCCGGGCCGTCAAGCTCAGCCACCGCGATGGCCCGGTTGAGGGCGATGATCGGCGAGGGGTCGAGCCGGACGAGCTGGTCGTAGAGGGCGACGACCTGCGACCAGTCGGTGTCGCGGGCGTCGCGGGCGGAGGTGTGCACGGCGTTGATCGCCGCGAGGATCTGGTAGCGACCTGGAGCCACCCGGGCGGCCAGGCGCTCGCGCACCAGCCGGTGACCTTCGGCGACCAGCGCCGGGTCCCAGGCCCCGCGGTCCTGCTGGTCGAGGGTGACCAGTTCCCCGGCCGCCGAAACCCGGGCGGTGCGGCGCGCCTCGATGAGGAGCATCAGCGCCAGCATCCCGGCTACCTCACCGTCCTCCGGCAGGAGGGCACGGATCAGGCGAGTGAGCCGGATCGCCTCGGCGGTCAGGTCGTGGCGTACGGGATCGGTGCCGGGGCCGGTCGCCAGGTAGCCCTCGTTGAAGACGAGGAAGAGGACGGCGAGGACGCCGGAGACGCGGCCCGGGAGATCCGCCGCGGACGGCACCCGGTACGGGATGCGGGTCGCCTTGATCTTGGCCTTCGCGCGGGTGATCCGCTGCCCCACGGTGGTCTCCGGCACCAGGAAGGCACGGGCGATCTCGGGCACGGTCAGGCCGCCCACCATGCGCAGCGTCAGCGCCATGCGGGTCTCCATCGCGAGCGCCGGGTGACAGCAGGTGAAGATCAGCCGGAGCCGCTCGTCCCCGATGGCGCCGAGAGGCTCGGGCGGGTCGTCGTCATACACCAGCTGAGCCTCCTTCTGCTTGTCGTCGCGCTTGTTCTCGCGCCGGATCCGGTCGATGGCCTTGCGGTTGGCGGTGGTGGTCAGCCAGGCGCCGGGGTTCGGGGGCACGCCGTCGCCCGGCCACCGCTCGACGGCGGTCGCGAACGCCTCGGCCGCCGCCTCCTCGGCGATGTCGAGATCACCGAAACGCCTGGTCAGAGAGGCGACCACCCGCGCCCACTCCGCGCGGTGGGCTCGGGTGACCGCCTCCCGGCCGTCGATCTGGCTCACTCGCCCAGGACCGGCCGTACCTCGACCTTCCGGTTGCAGGCCTTCGACCCCTCGGCGGCGAGCTTGAGCGCGACGTCGAGGTCGGGGGCCTCCATGATCCAGAAGCCGCCGAGGTACTCCTTCGACTCGACGAAGGGCCCGTCGGTGAACACCGCCTCCCCGCCTCGGTTGTCGATGACGGTGGCCGTGCTGGGCGACCCGAGGCCGCCGGCGAAGACCCAGTGGCCCTCGGCCTGGAGCCGTTCGTTGAACACGTCGATGGCCGCTTCCTCCTCCGGGGTGGCGAGGCCGGCCGTGTCGTCGATCACAGAAACCAGGTACTGCATCTCGGATCATCTCCTGTCGTTCAGGCCGCCCCTCATGGGCGCCCGCTCACCCCTGCTACGAACGCCTCCGCCCCGATCCGACACCGCCGCCCGGATTTCCTTCAAGGATTATCTGGTGAGTCGAGCGACAGGACGGCCCGGCTCGGCGGCGGAGGCATGCGCCGGTCCCCGAATCACGCGACGACGGTGCCGGTGATCACTGCCTCGGCTCGTCCGTGGCCTGGCGTCACTTCCTAGCCTCAGGCTCAGTCTCATCGACCCGCGCTCAGTCCGTATCGGCCGCCTGTCGGGCTCGCCCCGCCGTGCAGGCGGGTCCGGCATCCGTCGCGGTGGTCTCGGCAAGCCAACCACAGGTTACTCGGCAGGACCACCACGAAGTAGT
Organism: uncultured Actinomycetota bacterium; assembly: GCA_963731085.1. GTDB lineage: Bacteria > Actinomycetota > Actinomycetes > Streptosporangiales > Streptosporangiaceae > DASUBV01. Next base: position 84,265 of record CAVSUF010000004.1, on the reverse strand, counting down.
CGGCAGATCGACCACAGTGCTGGTAGCGTGCCTGAATGTCGCCTGTGATGGACCTCTTCCCTCGCCATGCCCAGCGAAGCGTCAGCGCAGCCCTTGCTGACACCCGAGTCGTGGTTCTCAATGGCGCCCGGCAGACCGGTAAGAGTACGCTCGCGCGGCTCGCGATGGCGGACTTCCCTGGATCCGAGTTGCGTTACCTTGATGAGGCGCCGGTCCGCGCGGCCGCTCAGGAAGATCCAGGCTTGTTCGTGCGGCACAAGGGTCTGCTGGTAATCGACGAAGTACAGCGCGCGCCGGACCTGTTCCTTGCGATAAAGCACGCGGTTGACCTCGATCCACGGCCCGGGCAGTTTCTGCTCACCGGATCGGCTCAGTTGGTTGGATTGCGCGATATCCCCGACTTGCTACCAGGCCGGTCGGAAACCATCGAGCTCTCGCCCTTGTCGCAGGGTGAAATCGACCAGTCCCCGGACGGCTTTGTCGAGGCCCTGTTCAGGCATGGCGTTGGACTTCAGCCCCCGATCTCCACTTTGCAACGCGACGACTACCTCGAACGCGCTTTGCGTGGCGGATACCCCGAAGCGGTGCGGCGCACCGACACTGGGCGCCGGGCTCGCTTCTTCGAGTCCTATATCACCGACCTGATAAATCGCGATGTCCGGCAGCTCACCGAGATCGAAAGGCCCGCCGACATGCGGCGCCTCGTCAGCCTGGCCGCAGCATCAACCAGTTCACTCGCCAATCCGGCGTCCATCGCTAGCCGTCTTCAAGTCTCGGCCAGCACTGTCAAGCGGTACCTTGATCTACTAGACCTTCTTTTCATTACCCGCCGCATCCCCGCCTGGTCGAGCAATCTCGCAACGCGAGCCGTCGCTACGCCGAAACTCGTGCTGGCCGACTCAGGGTTGACCGGTCATCTCACTGGAATGAACCTGCGGCGCGCCCGCCATCCCGCCGCACCTGTCGGGCCACTCATCGAGACCTTCGTCCTTGGCGAGCTAACACGCCAGCTTGGCTATGCCGATCAGCCGGTCCGCCTTTATCACTACCGCGACCGTGACCAGTACGAGGTAGATGCCATTCTAGAGGCGGCATCGGGTGAAATAATCGCCTGCGAGGTGAAAGCTTCCGAGACGGTGCGTTCCGAGGACTTCCGCGGAATCCAGCGGCTGGCCCGCCGTCTCGGTGACCAACTAGTGGCCGGAGTTGTTCTGTATGCAGGTGGCCAACCGCTCGCATTCGGTGAGCGGCTTCGTGCATGGCCGATTTCGACCATCTGGACAATCGGTCCCGACGGAGACAGCAGATGACACCGCGGGAAGACAGTCCTGATGTGCCGTCCCAGACGTTCTCGGCTGCGGGCAACATGGACAAGACCCGGCCGATGCGGAGTTCGTCCGCTGGCGCGCGGCCATGCTTGCCTCGCTGGCCAGCCCGGAGCACGTCCGAGCTTGGCAGGATCGCCGCTACGAGTTCGCCCATCGGGTTGGACGGCTACTGACCGATCCAGCCCGGCCGGACGCAGAACCGATAACCGGGCACGTCCTGTACGGCGTCTACATAGCAGGCGCTGGCCTGCTCTATGTCGGCCAGACGAGCAATGCCAGGCGCAGACTCCGTGACCTGCCGGTCGGCGAGAGCCACCACCTGGCCACTACGGTGCCGCCTGAGACCTGGGAGCGGGTCATCGTGATCCAGTGGACACTCCTCCTTCCACGCTTGGGTGCCGCCGAGCGCCTAACGGCTGGCCAACTGGGGGAAGACACCTGCGGCTTGGCTCTGGAGCACCTGCTTCAGCTGACCTACCGACCCGTCATGACGGCTCGCCGCCGTACCGGCACAGGCCAGTGGGTCGAGCGGCGGATCGATGCCAGCCACTCCCGCGGCGCGTTCAGCAGCAGCCGGCTCTGAGCCTGTTTCAGGCCGTGCGCGCGGTGTGGGACCAGCTAGCCGACCTGCCTGGCCCGGATGACCATGTCCCGGTAACCCACGCCGATTCCGGCCGGGTCGTCTTTCCGGGGCTCGTCGTCAGTGCACTGGGCTGACCTTAGCGAGCAGTGCTGGACCAAGAGTTTCACGATCTTGGCAGTAGCTGGGGGCCGGGCCAGGACTGCACGATCGAGTGGACGGCCCGGCAACGCGCCGCGACTGCTGCGGCAGCGGGGCGCCGGTTTCCTCGGCCAGGGCAACAGGGGTGGCGAGTCGGCGTAGTGCCTCGCGGATGAGCATGGCGGGCCAGGCGGCCGTCTCCGTGCCGGTCCACCTGCGGTGCTCGCCGGCGCGGCCACGCTCGCGCGGATGGCGGCGAGGTCCGCCGTTCGATGCCCGTGAACGTGGTACCAGTACACGGCCGTGGCGATGGCGAACAGGGCCGGTTCGGCGAACGGCGTGAAATCCACGATGGCAATGACGTCATCGCCGCCCATGAGGACGTCGTCAGGTCCGATGTCGCCGCCGTCTGCGCTGGCGTCGGGTGCCGGAACGTGCGCCCGCGAAGGAACTCCTGCACAGAGTACCCAGACTCGCTGACGAGGGAGCCAGCGGCGCTCCGCCACGGCCGCGCCTGCCGGATGCCGACCTGATTTAGGACCAGCGCGACATGTTCATAGAGTTCCGCCTGAGCTGAGCTGGCGGCGGGCTTGGCCACGAAGTCTCCCGGCTCGGTGGTCAGCTTCACGACCCCGGGGTGACCGCTAGCCAGCTGCCTCGCCCCGAGCAGCCTGCCCAGGCCGAACTCCCGCGCGATGCGCCGACAGTCCGCCGCGTCACTGTTCAAAGGCCACCTGAGCAGGGGTATGCCCGGGGGGCGGCGCTGATGGCTGCGCCGGGTCAGGGCTGGTTCGAACACATATCCACAGATGTGGAAAACACTGGGGACAATCCCGCACGAATTCGAATCTGGCGCCCTCCGCAGTGGCAGACGTGCACGTGGGCCGGGAGACCCGCGATCGTGGGGCGGTGCACGTCGGGACGGCTGCAATCACTTTCCCGGCCGCACGGCGGTACTACGGAGTGACCCTCGCACCCAGGAATGCATCAGCATGGCGCCGGAATTCCCTGATTCAGGCCCGCCCCCTGACCAGTCAGCCGCGCGGGGCTTAGGCAACCTGGGCAAAAGCCTGGCGGCCTGGCCTATCGCCATCGGCATGGCCATCGTGGTCAGTACCTGGGCTTTTTATCATACGCCTTGGTAGCTTAACGCGATTTTGTTCCTGATCGTGAGCCGCGCGGGAATCCGTATCGGGCACTGGTCGATCAGGTCCTGGATCAGGGAAGGCAGCACCTGGCTGAGAGCGGGGCGGATGTCGTGCGCCGGGATGGCCGGCCGCCCGTCCTGTACCTGCGCGAGTTTCAGGCCGACGAGGTGGCCCGCCACACGGCTCCGCGGGAAGATCTGCCACGTACCAGACGGAGGAGCAGCGGATCACGAAGGCGTTCAGCGCCATCGGCCCCGTGCTGGCGCTTGGCCGGCCCGGCGAGATGCTGCCGTAACTCGGCGCCGCACGACTCCGTGTCCCGTCCGCCCACTGGCAGCACGCAGTGACTGAGATGATCGGGAAAGCCGGGCTCGTCCTGATTACCGCGAGGGCCTGGCGGATGTGCCGCGTCCGCTGGTCTAGCCCTTCGCGTAGTTGCTGGCGCCCCACCAGTCGATCAGGACGACCGGCTCGTCACCGACGACCCAGGCGTCGTGCCCGGAGGGCAGGGCGGTGACGTCGCCGGCGGTGGCGTCGAAGCTGGTGCCGTCGGACATCTCGACGTGCAGGGTGCCCGCCGCGTGGTACTGGAAGTGCGGAGCCTGGCACCAGTCGGTGCCGGCGATCGGCTTGACGTGCTCGGACCAGCGCCAGCCGGGCTGGAGAACCATCCGGCCCACGTCGCTGCCGCCGATCTGGAGTATGTCCACCCGGCCGCTGGGGAACTCGCGGACCTCGTCGGCCACGGCAAAGTCCTTGTGCTCGGCTGCTGTCATCGTTCTTCCCCTCTCCGGAGGCCGTCAACGCAGCGTCAAAGAGCAGGTCAGGGACTTCATACCCAGGCGGGGCAGCATGATGTGGGCGCGGCGGCCGGCGCTCGGCCCTGGCGGCGGCGCGGCCGGTTACACTGCGCCAACCCGCTAGTGATCTTGCTGGCCGGGCCGAGGCTGAGGGAGCGCGCCATGAACCGAGTGGTTACCGGCTACGACGAGGACGGGCGTGCCGCGATCATCTCGCGGGGCGAGCCGCCCGTGGTCATCCACGCCGGCCGGTACACGACGACCGAGCTGTGGGTATCGGATCAGGGGCCGGTACCCGCGGTCTCCGGGGACACGTCCACCCGGGAGTGGGCGCTGGAGCCGCCGCCGGGCGGCGCGCGCTTCCGGATCGTGGAGATCGCGCCGGCCGAGGCGGCCGGGCACGGCGGCGCGGAGCACGAGGAGTTCCAGGGTCAGCACTCCACCGACACCCTGGACTACATCACGATCCTGCGCGGCCAGGTCACGCTGGTCGTCGGGGACGCGACGGTGGTCCTGGGCCCCGGCGACTCGGTGGTGCAGCAGCCCGGGGTCCCGCACGACTGGCGTAACGACGCCGCCGAGCCCGCCGTTATGGTCGGGGTGCTGCTCAGTGCCCGCTAACGGCCCTTCCCGGAGTAACGCCGGCGCCCCGCCGGTCCCGCCCGCCCGCCAGCGCCGCCGGGGCGGCCGGTGCCTGGCCTTATATAGGCGGGCGGGCACCGCCCGCCTCACCTAGACTCGGCCCGTGGTATTCAAGCAGGTCGGGGAGGGGCGACCCTATCCCGACCACGCCCGGACCTCGCGCGAGTGGGCCGAGATCCCGCCCCGCCCGGTCCGGCTCGACCAGCTCATCACCACCAAGAATGTCCTTGACCTGCACAGCGTGCTGGCCACGGACTCCACGTTCTACGGCGACCTGTTCCCGCACGTGATCCGCTGGCAGGGCGACCTCTACCTGGAGGACGGCCTGCACCGGGCGCTGCGCGCGGCGCTGCAGCAGCGGTCGGTCCTGCATGTCCGCGTTCTCGAACTGGAGGACTAGGCACCCGCGCGGAGCCGGCCCGGGCCGGGCGCCGCGACCGGATGGGGGTGCCCGGCGGCCTTCTGGTCGGCCGCCTCGGCCTCGGCGGTCAGCCGGTCCGTCATCCAGGTGAGCATCCGGGGCATCAGCTCCCGCCAGGTGAACATCGTGTGCCCGCCGCCGGGGACCGTGGCGATCGCCGGCACCGCGGGCTGGCGCAGCTCCAGAAGCTGGCGGAAGTCCTCCGAGGCCCGCAGGTCGAGGGGGTCAGAGCCGCCGACGCCCAGCCAGAACTGGGCGATCGGCGCGCTGGGCGGAAGCTGCTTAAGCAGGTCCATGGGCGTGTTGAGGCGCTTCTGCAGCGGGCCGGAAAACGGGCTGACCAGCCGGTGCGGGTTCTCCAGGAGGTTCGGGTCGGGCGCGTAGTAGCCGCTCAGCACTCCGGCGTAGCTGAAGATCCGGCCGTGCCGCAGGCCCAGGTTGGCCGCGCAGAAACCGCCCTCGGAGTAACCCGCGATCCCCCACCCGCTGCCGGGGGGCTGGACCCGCAGGCGGGCGGCGACGTAATTGGGCACGTCCTCGCTCAGGTAGGTGTCATCCTGCGGCCCGCGGAACTGGTTCAGGCACTGCAGCGAGATCGCGGTGCCGCCGTTGGCATCGGGCATGACCAGCACGGCGGGCTTGGCCAGCCGCTCGCTCATCAGGCTGTTCAGCGTCGCGTTGACGTTGAGGACCGTGATCCAGTCCTGCGGGCCGCCCGGGTAGCCGTGGATCAGCTCAATGACCGGGAACCGGTACAGCTGGTAGCTGGCCTGGAAGTACTGAGGCGGCAGGTACACGTAGACCGCCCGGGTCAGGCGGCTGACCGGGCCGGTTACCCCCAGGCGCAGGGTGAAGCCCTGCTGGGCGGCCAGCCCGGTGTCGATGGTCTGGCCCAGGAACGTGCCGAACTGGACACCGGGCTGGCCGGCCACGCCCGCCGGCGGCGCGGCCGCCGGCGGACCGGTGTTGGTCAGGTCCGAGAAGGCCGCGCCCCAGCTCTGGTAGTAGTCGTAGTACTTGTTGACCGCGACCACGCCGAACGCGACGGCGGGGATAAAGGCCAGGCAGGCGGCCACGACGCGGAAGACGGGCTGCCGCGCGACGACCAGCCACCAGGCAAGCGCGCCGAATATGGCAATCAGGATCAGGAAGAGTAACGTGCTTTGCGGCTCAAGCAATTAGCTCTCCGGTGACGACGTGGTTACCACGTTAAATGCGACTTCCCGCCCGCAGGTTCCCGAATCCTCTACGGCACGCGTGACACCCCGGGACCCCCGGGTGCCGCAGCGGGGCATCCAGCACGCTACACCGGCCTGGACGCGCCCGGCCTGGTCCTGGCTTATCGCCAGCCGAGCGCGGGCGCTACGTGGGTGAGGATGCTGTCGATGACGTGCGCGTTGTAATCGACTCCGAGCTGGTTGGGCACGGTGAGCAGCAGCGTGTCGGCGGCCGCGATCGCCTCGTCCTCCTTGAGCTGGGAGACGAGCACGTCAGGCTCGGCCGCGTAGGTGCGGCCGAAGATCGCCTGGGTCGCCGCGTCGATATACCCGACCTCGTCGGAGTCCTGGTTGCGGCGGCCGAAGTACGCCCGGTCCTGGTCATCGATGAGGGCGAAGATGCTCCGGCTCACCGACACCCGCGGCTCGCGCTCGTGGCCCGCCTTCTGCCAGGCGTCGCGGAACGCCTGGATCTGCTCCGCCTGCTGCACGTGAAATGGCTTGTCCGACTCGTTGCTGATCAGCGTGGAACTCTGCAGGTTCAGGCCGAGTTCGGCCGCCCACACCGCGGTCTGCTGTGATCCGGCGCCCCACCAGATGCGGTCACGCAGTCCCGCCGAGTACGGCTCAACCCGCAGCAGGCCAGGCGGGTTGGCGAACATGGGCCGGGGACTGGGCTGGGCGAAGCCGTTGCCGCGCAGCACCTCGAGCAGCGCCCGGGCGTGCTCGCGGGCCATGTCAGCGTCTGTCTGGCCGTCTTGCGGCTGGTAGCCGAAGTACCGCCACCCGTCGACCACCTGCTCCGGCGAGCCGCGGCTGATCCCGAGCTGGAGACGGCCGCCGGCGATCAGGTCGGCCGCGCCCGCGTCCTCGGCCATGTAGAGCGGGTTCTCGTAGCGCATGTCGATGACGGCCGTGCCGATCTCGATCCGGCTGGTGCGCGCGCCGATGGCGGCCAGCAGCGGGAAGGGAGAGCCCAGCTGGCGGGCGAAGTGGTGCACGCGGACATAGGCGCCGTCGGCGCCAAGCTCTTCGGCGGCGACGGCCAGGTCGATCGACTGCAGCAGGGCATCCGACGCCGACTGCGTCCGGGAGCCCGGTGACGGCGACCAGTGCCCGAAGGACAGGAACCCGATCTTCTTCATCGCTGCGTCAACGCGAGCTACCCGGGCAGCATTCCTGGCACCCGAGCGGTGAAGGTGGCGGTGGAGGTGGGATTTGAACCCACGGATGAGTTGCCCCATCACACGCTTTCGAGGCGTGCGCCCTCGGCCACTAGGCGACTCCACCGCGAAGGATCCTACCTGACCCGCCGCTCCCCGAAGAACTCACGCAGGATGGCCGCGCAGTCGGCGGCCAGCACGCCGCCCAGCACCTCCACGGGCGGGCCGAGCCGGCGGTCGTGCAGCAGGTCCCACCGGGACCCGGCCGCCCCGGCCCGGTCATCGGCCGCGCCGAAGACCAGGCGGCTGACCCGCCCGGCCAGCACCGCGCCCGCGCACATCGCGCACGGCTCCAGGGTGACGACCAGGGTGCAGCCATCCAGCCGCCAGCCGCCCAGCGCCCGGGCGGCGTCCCGCAGGGCCACGATCTCGGCGTGCGCGGTCGGGTCGCCGTCCGCCTCCCGGCGGTTCGCCCCGCGCCCGGTCACGGCGCCCTCGGAGTCCAGCACCACCGCGCCGACCGGGACGTCCGCGGAGACGCCGGCCGCCAGGCTCAGGGCCAGCCGCATGGCGGGCTCGAACTGTGCCCGGTAGCCGGTCTCCGGCTGGCCCTCCCCCGGCTGGCCCTCCGCCCGCTGGCCCGCCGGGCCGCTCACCCGGCCGGGGGCCTAGGCATCCAGGGCCGCCGAGTCCAGGGCGCGCTCCAGGGCCGGGCCGAAGCCCAGCCGCCGGGCAATGCTGGCCAGCACCTCGTCCGGGAACAGGTCGAGGTCACCGGACAGGGCGCCCAGTTCCATCTCATCCACGCCCAGATCAGCGAAGATCGACATCTCCCCGGCCGGCAGCACCTGGTCCAGGTCCTCGTCCTCGGGCACCGGGATGTCCAGATAGTCCAGAACCTGCCACGCCAGCGGCCAGTCCACGGCGGCGGTCAGGTCCGACAGGAAGACCGATACCCCGGTGCCGACCATGCGCAGGGCCACGAAGAAGTCATCCCCCACCGCGGCCAGGCCGATCGTGCCGCCGATGCCCGGCCGCAGCCGCAGCGCGGCGATCAGGCCGTCCAGGTTCTCCGTGAGGGCGGCAGGCAGCAGCTCGACCTCCCAGACGTCGTCGTCTCGGTAGACCACGACGCAGAAGTCGCTGCTTGTCAGTTCGGTCATCGTCACCCCACGGGCCGGCTTCAGGAAGGAATGGTGTCAGATTCTCCTGTCCTGCGTGTCGTGATCACCGGTCCGGGACTGTCCGCGCCGGCCGGCCAACGCAGCGTGACGAACAAGTCCGGAACACTCCAGCACGCTTATCTACCCGGCCGTGCCGGGCATATTCGGGTCATGGGTGCTAGTTTGGCCCGGCGGACGGCGCCCCGGGGCCGGGCCGATCCGGGATCGCCAATCCCGGTGCCGTGGTCACCGCCACGCCGCCGGTCCCGTAGAGTGTCGTTTCGGTTACCGGACATTGGTTCGTTATTTCCCCTGAGCTATGCTGAGCGCGTCAGCTGGTCAGGGTTTCTTCGATACTGACGGCATCACGGCAGAGCGGCGAGCGCTCCTGGGAGGATGATCAGGGTGCTGAAGAAGGTCATCACGTGGGGTATCGTCATTTTCATTGTGTACTACCTGGTCTCTGATCCGGGTGGTGCTGCCGGGACTGTGCACAACGCCCTGAACGGCCTCAAGTCGGCAGGCAGCTCCCTGGCCCAGTTCGTCAGTTCCCTCTAGTCCCGTGACCCAGTCCTCGGTCGCGCGCGGGCCGGTTGCCGTCAGCCGGTACCTGCTGCCCAACGAGCGACAGATGGCGACGGTCCGGCTGCACCCCGCCGTCCTGCTCGCCGTCGGTGCCCAGGCGCTGGGCGGCCTGCTAGTGGCGGGCCTGCTGAGCGCCACCCTGGTGCGCGGCCAGCACCTTCTGCTGGCCATCATCTGGATCGCCTGGGCGGTACTTCTCGTCCGGCTCATCTGGCGGGCCATCAACTGGGCCGTCGATTACTTCGTGATAACCACCGAGCGGCTGCTGCTGACCACTGGCCTGCTGACCCGCAAGGTGGCAATGATGCCGCTGTCAAAGGTTACGGACATGAGCTTCCAGCGGTCGTTTGGCGGCCGGATTCTGGGATACGGCGAGCTCATCGTGGAATCGGCAGGGCAGAACCAGGCCTTGGATCGCGTTTCGTACATTCCGTACCCAGAGCAGCTTTACCTACTGGTGTGCGGCATGTTGTTCCCGGCCGGCCTGGAAGACACCAGCGGCGCCCCCGACGAGTTGTAGGCCCCGCGCCGGCCATCTCCTGGCCGGCCCCCGTGCCGCGTGATGCCGCACCGGGTGAACGGTGGTTCCCCGGGCCGACCGGGGCCCCCAGCGCGGCGCGCCGAACGACTCCGCCCTGACTGGCGGCCCCCAGGGGGTGCGCTGCCGGTCATGCCTCGCGAAGCGGCCAGTAATAACCGCCTGCTCCGGACGTCCGAAATGCCCGCAGGGACACGGGGCCGAGGGCGGTCGGACGCGGGGGATCTGGGCATCCAGATTTCGGGCCGGGTGCTGCCCTATCGAGCTAATACGCAGTTCCGATGAATTAGGGACAGACTACGAGGAGTAGGGCTAGCCTGACCCGGTGTTGTTGCTGGGTTCATGCGGCCCAAAAAGGCAGTAAGGCCCGAGCGGGACGCGGAGTGACATTTCGGAGCCGGTGGGCGCTGTCGGTTCCGACATGCTGTGCGTCGCCTGGCTCGCTGCTCTATACCTGAAGGTGGTTATGGCTCGCTCCCCATCCGAGTCTCGTGCCCCATCGCACCCAGTCCCGCTTCCCGAATCCCGTCCCGGCCCGATCCCGGGATCCGGGGGGCACCGGCGCCCTGCTTCCCCGTACGACGCTTCCCCGTACGACACGGCCGCCCCGGAGCGCATGGCTTCCCCCTCGGAGCGCGCCCGCCCCTACGACGGCGCCCCGCACGACGCTGGCCCGTACGACGCGGGTCATGGCGGCGGCCCGATGCCCCTGCTGTGGGGCGCGGCCTTCGCACTGGCCGCGTGCGCGATCCTGGCGCCGGTCCTGGCCATGGTGCTCGGCGCTACCCGCGGCTGGGCGAGCGTCGCGGTCGGAGCGGTCGCGGCGGTGCTGCTGCTCATCACGCTGGTCGCGCTCCGCGTGCGGCACACTGCCGCGGACGGCGCCGCTGCCGCGCAGTGGCAGCAGCGGGCCGCGCAGCTGCAGAGCCATGCGGCCGAGCTGGAGCGGCGCTTCGACCAGCGACAGGCTCAGTACGTCCGGACGGTGACGGAACTCGGCCAGGCGGTCGATCACCTGGTCAGGGTGGACCTGCCGGCGGCGCTGAACGGGCCCCCGCGCCGCAGGCGCGCTCCGGGCCGGGAGCCGGCGAGAGCCCGGAGGCGAACGCGCTATGTGACCGGATCGCGACCGCGGTCGCGGAGGGCGCGGCGACGCTGCGCGAGCAGCTTGATGACCAGATCGAGTCGTCCCGGCTGGCGGTCGTCACGCTGGCCCGGCGGGCGCAGGCGTCCGCCCACCGCATTCAGGAGGAAGCGACCCGGATGGCCAGCCGCCACCCGTCCAGCCCTGACGTACTCGAGTCCAGCATGCGGGTGGACCACGCGGCCGCGCAGCAGGCGCGCCACGCGCAGAGCGTCGCGGTGCTGTGCGGGGAGTGGCCCGGACAGCAGTGGCCTCAGCCGCTGGCCCTGCTGGACGCGGTCCGGGCCGCCTCCAGCAGGATCGTGGCCTACCAGCGGGTGACGGTGTCGGGCGAGCCGGACGTCGCCGCGACCGCCAGCGCGGTGGAGCCGCTGATCCACCTGGTGGCCGAGCTGCTGGCCAACGCGACGCAGTCGTCCCCGCCGACGACCCAGGTCCTGGTGACGGTTCGGACGGTGCAGCGCGGCGCGGTCATCGAGATGGACGACGGTGGCGTCGGGATGGAGGAGCACCAGCTTGAGCAGACCCGGGAGGTTGTTTCCGGCCGCCGGCTGCTCCGGCTCGGCGACCTGGGCGAGATCCCGCAGACCGGCATGGCGGTGATCGGCCAGTACGTCCACCGGCACGGCTTCCGGGTCGACCTGATGCCGTCGCCGTACGGCGGAGTGCGGGCCATCGTGCTGGTCCCGGCTGAGATGGTGGAGATCCTGGAGCCGGTGGCGACGCCGCGGCCCCTGCCGAGCGCCGAGCGCCGGGCTGTCCTGGCCGCGCCCGCGCCCGCCAGCCCGGCCCTGACCGGCACGCCGTATACACCGGGCACGCCGTATGCACCGGGCACGCCGCACTCAGCGGGCGCCCCGTATACAGCGGGCACGCCGCACTCAGCGGACCCGCCGGGCGGGGGGTCGCTGCCGCAGCGGCGATCGCGCCGCGGTGAGTCCGAGCCGACCGCCGGCAGCCATCGGCCGGTCGACGACCCGGAGACCGTCACGCAGACTCCGGAGGAAGCCGGCGCCTGGATGGCTGCCTACCTCGGCGGGCCCTTCATCGGCCGACGCCGGACTGGCGCAGCCAGCCTCAGAGCCCGGCGAATACTCAGGCAACCAGTAGCCACAGTTACGTGACGGAGACGGCGATGCAGGTCGGGAACTGGATGATCGATGAGGTCACCTGGGTGCAAGGGGTGCGCTACGTGGTGGTCGCCACCTCGGACGGGCTGGTCACAGCCCGCTCCGACGAGACAAGTGAGGATGTCGCCGACCGGCTGGCGGCCGCCTGCGCGGGCCTGAACTCGCTGGGCCGCAGCGTGGGCAACGAGTTCGGGTCGGACAGCCGCACTGTTCAGCAGGTCATGGTGGGCTTCGACGGCGGGTACCTGTTCGTGCGGCGGGCCGGGGACGGGTCGCACCTGGCGGTGATCACCGCGCCAGTGGTCGACCCGGCGCTGATAGGTCAGCAGATGCAGGCGCAGGTAGTGAAGATCGGGCAGCGGAATCTCTCCGCGCCTCCCCGTCGTCCCGGCAGCAGAACGGCTCTATGACTTTTCACGGCAGTTACCACGATCGCCCGGTCCGCCCGTACGTCGTCACCAGGGGCCGGGTCCGGCCGTCCCGCAACACCATCCGGCCGGAGACCCTCCTGATCGTCACCGAGGCCAGCCAGCCCCTGCCGGCCTCGGCCAGCAGCGAGGAACGCGCGTTACTGCGGATGTGCCGCCGGCTCCTGTCGCTGGTCGAGGCGGCGGTTCACCTGCAACTGCCGGTCAGCGTCGTCAGCATCGTCGCCTCCGACCTGGTCGATGCCGGCTTCCTGGCCATGCGCGTGAGCGCCGGGGATCTCGTCTCCGGTGCGCACGGGCGCCCTGGCGACGGGCCGGACCGTCCCGACCGGCAGTTGCTCCAGGAGGTCCTGAATGGCCTGCGCCGCAGGCTCGGTGAAGCTGGCCCGGAAGGTGGCGAATGACCGCTGTAACCTCCGATGAGCGCTACCTGCCCGGTACTGTCCGGCGCCCGGCCAAGATCCTGGTGGTCGGCTCGTTCGGGGTCGGCAAGACCACGCTGATCGGCTCTGTAAGCGAGATCCTCCCGCTGCGGACCGAGGAGACCATGACGGTCGCCAGCGAAGGGGTCGACGATCTCGCCGGGCTGGAGGACAAGACCACCACCACGGTGGCCATGGATTTCGGCCGCATCACGGTAAGCCAGGATCTCGTGCTGTACCTGTTCGGCATGCCCGGGCAGCGCCGGTTCTGGGACCTGTGGGATGGCCTGGCCGAAGGCGCGGTCGGTGCCCTGGTCCTGGTCGACACCCGGCGGCTGGAAGGCAGCTTCGACGTGCTGGACCAGCTGGAGCTGCGCAAGGACAGCCTGCCGTTCGCGGTGGCGGTCAACGTCTTCCCGGACAGTCACCGGCACGGCCTCGATGAGCTGCGCCAGGCGCTGGACCTGCTGCCGGATACGCCGATCGTGCGGTGTGACGCCCGCGACCGCAACTCCTCGGTCAGCGCCCTCATCGCCCTGACCGCGCACGCTCTCGCCGCACAGGAAGGTTCCGGGTGAGTACCTCAGAAGCAGCCGCCACTAGTGCCGTCAGCCTGGACAGCCCCGGGCTGACCCCGCTGGTGGACATCACGACCAGCCCCGACTTGCGCAGCGCCTACGAGGGGGTGCGCCAGCAGTGGGGCGTCGTCGCGCCGGTGGAACTGGAGCCGGGCGTGAACGCGTGGCTGGTCCTGGGCTGGGAAGAGATCTGCCACGTGGTCCGCCGCGAGCGGCTGTTCTCGCGCAACCCGCGTAACTGGCGTGCCTGGCAGGAGCAGACGGTCGCCCTGGACTCCGGCCTCGGGCCGATGATGTTCCCGCGGGACAACGCGTACTTCTTCGACGGCGTTGACCATCACCGCCTGCGCACTCCGCTGGACGACGGCATCGCGGGAATCGACCAGCGGGCCATGCGCCGTTCGGTGACCAAGATGTGCGCCGACCTGATCTCGACCTTCGCCGACCGCGGCCAGGCCGACATGGTCAGCGAGTACGCGGCGGTCATCCCGATGCTGGCGGTCACCAACCTGTTCGGCCTGGACACCTCCTACGGCCATGAGCTGCAGCGCGCGCTCATCGCCCTGTTCGGGTCAGGCGAGGACGCTCAGGCCGGAAGCCGCCGGTTCGAGGAGATCATCGGCGGCGCCATGCAGGCGAACCGGACCGCGCCCGCCGATAACCTGACGACCGTCTTCCTCAACCATCCCAACCTGCGCGATGACTCGGAAATCGCCCAGTCCATGGTGCTGATGATCTCCGCTGGCTACGAGACGACCACCACGTGGATCGCGCAGGCGCTGCGGCTGATGCTGACCGATGCCCGGTTCCGCGGCCGCCTGGGCGGCTGGCGACCGGGCGTCGACGACGCGCTCGACGAGGTCCTGTGGCGCGAGCCGCCCATGGCCAATATGCCGGCCCGCTACGCGATGCGCGACACCGACCTGGCCGGCCGGCTGGTCCGGCGCGGCGACGCCCTGATCCTGGGCCTCGCGGCGGCCAACAGCGATCCCCGGATCCACGTCAGCGACCCGTGGACCGAACTGGGGAACCGATCTCACCTGGCCTGGAGCACCGGCCCCCATGCCTGCCCGGCGCGGATCCCGGCCCGGATCATCACGCGGGCCGCCGTTGACGCCGCGCTGAGCCTGCTCCCCGGCATCCGGCTGGCCGTGCCGGCCGACGAGCTCACCCCCCGGCCCTCGCCGTGGACCCGCTGCCCCCTGACCCTGCCCGTGCGGTTCACTCCGGTGTCGCCGGGACCGGAGTGACACCAGGGGAAATGCTTAACAGACCCGACACGAAATCGGTCTTTTTTCCTCAGTCGTACATCTCGCCAGCCCGGTCATCGCGGGTTTGAATGAAAGACGGTGCGTGAAACGATAACCCGTGCCTAAAGGGAGACAGTGGTGTTACTGAGGCTGGAGTCGGCGTGTCCGCAGACCAGATGATCACATTGCCAAGGTTCCAGCTTCCATTTCCAGACGACATCAGCTCCGGCACCGAATCGGTGATCGAGCACTCCTGCCGGTGGGCCCGCGAATCCGGGCTCGTTCCTGACGACCAGGCCGCCGAGCGCCTGCGCCGGAACGGCATCATGCATGCCGGCCCCCGGCTGGTCCCGGCGGCACCCATGAGCGCCGCCTTCCTGGTCTGTGACTGGACGGTCTTCCTGATCGTCATCGACGACGAGTTCGACGACGGGCGCGAGCTTGGCGCCCAGCCGGACGAGGCCCGGGCCGCGATCCAGTATGTGATCGACTCGTTCCAGGGCCAGGCACCCGCGCCCGGCGCCGGAGCGGCGCACATGTCCGGCATCGCCGCGGCCGTCGCCGACCTGGGCCGCAGGTTCGCGGCGCTCGCCCCCGGCCCGGACTGGCTGGCCCGGTTCCGGCGGCATGCCGAGGACCACCTGTGGACCAAGGTCGCCGAGGCGAAGCTCCGCGCCGCGGGCACGCCCCTTGACGTCCCGTCCTACGTCGACCTGCGGCGGATCAGCGGCGCGCCGTATACGTACTCCGACCTCGTTGAGCTGGCCGAGCAGGTGGTGCTGGCCGAGCCGGTGCGGCGATCGGAGCCGTGGACGCTGATGACCGAGGCCTTCGCGGACGTCTGGCTGGGCATCCAGGACATCTGCTCGTGTGCCAAGGAGGTCGCCGCGGGCGACGACCTGAATATGGCCGCGGTCATCGCCCGCAGCGAGGGACTCACCCTGCAGCAGGGCATCGACAGCACCTACCAGTGGGTGTGCCAGCGATCAGCGGACTACGCGCGCCACCGGGATGAGCTGACCGGCCTGGCGCCGCGGCTCACCCCGGACGGTGACGGGCAGGCCGACCTGACCCGTTACCTGCACGCCCTGGACATGCTGATCGGCGGCCATCTCGCCTGGAACAGCCAGGACAACCCGCGTTACACCCGGGCGATCGCGCCCGGTTGACTGAGCAACCCTGATGAGCGCTGGCTTACCAGACACCGACACCCTGGACCCCGACTGCGATTACCAGCAGATCTGCAAGCTGACGTTCGGCGTTGCGCTCGGCTGGGAGGTTAGCCGTTCCCTGGAACTCGCGATCTTCCACACCTTCGCCGTGCCCGGCATCAGCGAGACCCTCGACTCGGCTGGCGAGTTCACCGGCTGCGGCCAGAAACGCTACGACGACACGGTCGCGGTGCTGCGGGAAATCGCCAGGGACGGCCCCCAGTCGCCAGCAGGACGGCACGCGATCCGCCGCATGAACCGGATCCACCGCCCTTTTGGCATCGGCAACGACGAACTGCGATACGTGCTGGCCACCTTCGTGGTGGTGCCGGTGCGCTGGATCCGGCGCTACGGATGGCGGCGCCTGACCGAGAAGGAGATCCGCGCCGCCGTCAACTACTACCGGGAGGTGGGCCGCCTGATGGGCATCCGCCAGATCCCGCCGAGCTACGCGGAATTTGCCAGCTACCTCGACGCCTATGAGTGCGAGCACCATTCATTCCGGGACGCCAACAAGCGCCTGGCGACAGCCTTGATCAAGGTCTTCGAGGCCTGGTTCCCGCGGGCCGTGCAGCCGCTGGCCCGCCGCTGCATCGTCGCCGGGCTGGGCCAGCCGCTGCGGCGCTCCCTGGGGCTGCCCGAGCCGTCCGCCCTGATCCGCGTAGGCGTGCACGTGGGGCTGCGGACTCGCGCCATGCTGCTGCGGCTGATCCCGCCGTTGCGGAAGGGCCGCCGGAGCCCGCGGCGGCTGCGGAGTTACCCGGACGGCTACACGCTCAGCGACCTGGGGCCGGGCTGCCCCAGTCGTGCTATCGCGGGGAAGCCCGGCTCAGCGAGCGGAGGCTCGGGGATTTGAACCCCGGACGGGCGCGAACCCGAACCGCATTAGCAGTGCGGCGCCATAGACCGGACTAGGCGAAGCCTCCATGACCCAGCAGGGTCGGGCCTAGGGTACCGGTACCGCGGCGGCGGCGGCAAAGCGGATAGGCAACCCGCCGCGGGCCGGTACCGGGCCGGTCCCCCCCAGCTCAGCGCGCCTCGATCACCTCGTAGTCGCCGCGCGCGTAGGCGTCGCGCATGACCGTCTTGGCGAACTTGCCGACGCTGGTCTTGGGCACCTCGTCGATGAACGCCCAGCGCTCCGGAAGCTGCCACCGCGGCACCTGCTCGCCCAGGAACTCGCGCAGGTCAGCGGCGGAAACCGGGTCACCGGCGGCCAGCACCACGGCGGCCAGTGGACGCTCGCCCCAGCGCTCGTCGGGCACGCCGATGACCGCCGCCTCGGTGACCCGGGGATGGGCCATCAGCGCGTTCTCCAGTTCCATCGAGGAGATCCACTCGCCGCCGGACTTGATCACGTCCTTGGCCCGGTCGGTCAGCACCACGTAGCCGCCCGGGTCGATGGTGCCGACGTCGCCGGTGCGCAGCCAGCCGCCGTCGAACCGGCCCGGGTCGTCGTCCTTGTAGTACGAGCCGGTCACCCACGGCCCGCGCACCTGGACCTCGCCCACCGACTCGCCGTCGTTGGGCAGCACCGTGCCGTTGTCGCCGACCAGGCGGCCCTCGACCTGGCAGATCAGCCGGCCCTGAGTGTCCCGGTAGTGCCAGGACTCCTCCTCGGGCAGGCCGGCCGGCGGGCGGGCCACGCTGCCCAGCGGGGACGTCTCGGTCATCCCCCAGGCCTGGACGATGGTGACGCCGACTTCCTTCTCGAAGTTCTCGATCAGCGCGTGCGGCACCGCCGACCCGCCGCACGGCACCAGGCGCAGCGAGGACAGGTCGCCGCCCTCGGCCCGGACGTGCAGCAGCAGCCCGTTCCAGATCGTCGGCACGGCGCCGGCCAGGGTCGGGCGCTCGGCCTCGATCAGCCGGGCCAGCGGCGCGGGCTGCAGGAACCGGTCGGGCATGACCATGTCCGCGCCGGCCATGACCGCCGCGTAGGGCAGGCCCCAGGCGTTGGCGTGGAACATCGGCACCACCGGCAGGACCCGGTCCCGGTCCGACAGCGCGAACACGTTGCCCATGCCCTCCGCCATCGCGTGCAGGTGCATGGACCGGTGGCTGTACACGACGCCCTTGGGGCGGCCCGTGGTCCCGCTGGTGTAGCACATGGCGGCGGCCGACCGCTCGTCCACCTCGGGCCACTCGAACGTGTC
The DNA here is from genome assembly GCA_963731085.1 of uncultured Actinomycetota bacterium. Taxonomy (GTDB): domain Bacteria; phylum Actinomycetota; class Actinomycetes; order Streptosporangiales; family Streptosporangiaceae; genus DASUBV01. The sequence goes on along the minus strand of CAVSUF010000004.1, from coordinate 66,220 downwards.
CGCGGCCGCGGCCAGCAGGTCCTCGTAACGGTGCACCTGGCGGCCTCCGGTGGCGAGGCTGTCCCAGGTGGTGCCATCCGTTACCCCTTCGGGGGTGTTGACGATGACGTGCCGGATCGATGGCGCGTGCGGCAGGACCCGCTCCAGCAAGGGCGCCAGGGTGGCGTCCACGATGACCACGCTGTCCCCGGCGTGCTCCGCGATGTAGCCGATGACCTCGGGCTCCAGGCGCAGGTTCAGCGTGTGCAGGACCGCGCCCATCGACGGGATCGTCAGGTACGCCTCAAGATGCTCGGCGTTGTTCCACATCAGGGTGGCCACCCGCTGGTCGCCGTCGACGCCCAGGCCGCGCAGCGCGCTGGCCAGCCGGGCGCAGCGGATGCCGACGTCCCGGTACTGCCGGCGCCGGACGCCATCGGGCGTGGCCGTGACGACCTCGCGGTCCGCGTACGCCGTCGTCCCGTAGCGCATGATCGAGGTGACGGTCAGCGGGACATCCATCATCGTGGCGCGCATGGCAACCTCCTGGCGGTCTGCGCGCCAGGGGTATGCCCGGGCGGCTGCGCGGTATCGGCCCTGGTGGGCCTAGATGTCACGGTAGCGGGAAATCGCCAGTCGCGTCAGCAGCGGCCCCGGGCGGCGCCTAGATCGGCCAGCAGCCCGGCGTCGATGCGGAGCTTGGCCACGGCCCGGGAGACCGTGCTCTTGACCGTGCCCAGGCTGACCCCGAGGCGCTCGGCCACCTCGGCCTCGGTCATGTCCTCGTAGTAGCGGAGCATCACCGCGGTCCGCATCCGCTGGGGCAGCCGGTCGATCGCCTCCCGCAGCGCCTCCTGCAGGTCGCTGTCCCCGGCGTGATCGGCGATGGCCCGGTCGGGCAGTTCGTCGGTGGGGAACTCCTGCACCCGGCGGCGGCGCCACCAGGAGATGTGGGTGTTGACCATGGCCCGCCGGACGTAGCCGTCGAGCGCGCCGCGGTCCTCGATCCGGTCCCAGGCCAGGTAGGTCTTGGCCAGCGCGGCCTGCAGCAGGTCCTCGGCGTCGGCCAGGTTCCCGGTCAGCAGGTAGGCGGTCCGCAGCAGCGCCCGGCCGCGGGCGGTGACGTAGTCGCGGAACTCGGGGTCCCGTCGGCGAGCGCGATGCGGCTCCGGCACGAGCCGCCTGTGTCCGGCACGTGCGCTGCCCTGTGATCGCCCCCCACGCTCACGCTCTTAAGGTACCCAGACAGTACCCACATGGTCAGCTACCCTGCGTAACGGCGCGTCTCGGCGCACGGATGCCGACAGAACGGGCTGAATACGGGTCGACCTCGATCGTCCTCCTTCGGCCGTGACGGAAAGTCTGATATATGTGACCGTCAGCCGGCAAGACGTGATGCACTACTAGGCGTTTCCGTCCGGCTACTTATTGTTAGGCGCTGGCCCACATCGGTGCCCGGAGGGCAGATGCTGAAGGCTCGCGGGGACCGCGGCTGCTGCGACCGCTGCGCGGGTCCCACGGCGGCGGCCGACGCTGCCCGGATCGCGCGACGCCGGCTGCTCAAGGACGCGGTGTTCCGGCCCTCAGGGCGGCGGCTTCATGAGCGACTCGCTCGGCTGGCTCGGCCGCGGCGACGCCCCGCCCGAGAGCCGCCTGGACTTCCCCGACCTGACCCGGCTGCCGCGCGCGGTGACCGGCACCGTCCTGGACGTCAGCCCGCACGTGCTGGTGCTCGGCGAGCCCGGCGGCCGGCCCGGCTCGGAGCAGCGGTTCACGCTCAGCAGCGACTGCGGCCACCTGGCGCGGTACGGCGTTAGAGCCCACCGCGCTACGCCAGGGCGACCGCGCCGTCGATCCGGCTCCACCCGGCCCGCCGGGGCGTGGCCGACCGGATCTGGGCCAACATCGGCCGGGTCACCGGCACGATCGTCGAGCAGTCCCGCGACCACATGGTGGTGGACGAGGGCGCCACCCGGCCGCGCCAGATCGTGGTCATCCCGCCCCGCGCGGCCGGCCGGATCCAGGTCCGGTTCCCGACCCTGCAGCCCGGCTACCTGATCGACGTCATCGGGCTGCGCGGCCCCGACGGCCTCGAGGGCGCTGATCCCGGCCACCTCCCAGCCCGCCTACCCGGCTGACCGGCTGCCGGCGGCCCCGCTGGTCAGCGGCCACGTCTCCGACGCCATCAGCGGATCCGCCACCTGGCACGAGCCGGCCGGGGAGCCGCCCGGCGTGCTCGGCGTGGCCTACCCCGCGCTGGACCCGGAGACCGGCTGCGCCGAGGACAGCGGCGGCCGGCAGTACCCGGGCTAGCGGCCGGATGCCCTACCTGGCCGTCGGCAGCGCCCTGCTGGTGCGCAACGACTGCAACGGCGCGTCCTGCGTGCTGCCGGTGACCGGCTGCGCGCCGGTAGCCCGGCTGTTCAACGACCGCTGCGTCACCTGCGGGACCTCGCCGCGGGGCCGGGTCGCGGACCTGACCGAGGCCAGCTTCGTGGCCCTCGGCGGCGAACTGGACCGGGGCTGCTTCAACGCGACCATCACGATCGGCCGCTGACGTGCAGCTGCATCGCGCATGATCCAGACGGTGCAGATCCCGCTGCTGTCGGCGCTGCTGCTGAGCGGCTGCACGGCCAAGCTGATCCGGGTCCATCCGGGTGGGCTCGTGGACGCCGGCCTCGGCCCGACCGCGCTGTTCCCGATGCGGCTGCGGCGGCCGCTCGCCATGGCCATGTGCGCGCTCGAGCTGGGCCTCGGCATCGGCCTCATCGTCGACCGCCGGCCAGGTCGGCCGGGGCGCGCCCGCCGACCTGCGTTCGGCTGGGCACCGGGCCTGCTGTTCCTGGTCGCGACCTGCTCCCTGCTGGAACTGCGGGCCGCCCGGCCGGACGTCGGCTGCGGCTGCTTCGGCGACTTCAGCCACGCGCCGGTCAACTGGCGGACGCTGACCCGGTCGGCGCTGCTGGCGCTGGCCGGGCTGGCCACGCATCGGCCTGGCCCCGCTCCGGCATGCCGCACAGCCAAGCGCGCCGCGCTGGGCTGCTCGGCCTGCTCGCCGCCGAACTCGGCGCTGGTCGCCTGCCTGTCCCCGGAACTGGGCGAGGCGCTGGTCCGGCTGGGCTACTCCGAGCCGTGCGAGCTGCGGGTGATGCCCGCCGACCGGACCCTGACCGCACTGCGGCGAAGCAAGCAGTGGCGCCGCCACGCCGGCCTCATCACGGCGGACGTGCCGTCCGACGACTGGCGCGAGCTGTGCTGGCGGTACCTGGTGTTCCCGGCCCGCTACGGCGACCGGGAGGCCGAGATCGTGTTCGCGGTGTTCCTGCGCCAGCGCCGGCCGCAGATCCACGCCGCGCTCGTCGACGCCGCCACCGGCCAGCCGCTGCCCTGGGCGGCGGCACCGGCCCGGCCGGCCGTGGACGATGCCGCGGCCCAGGGTTCTGCCTCTTTCTAAGAATCTCTAGGATCTTTCCTAGAGAAACGTAGAGTTGCCCAGACAGCTCTGTCGTCAGGACGGCTGCGTCCGGAGGAAGCGGCCGAAGTGCGGCACGGTGAAGGCGATCAGCCCGCGCTCGGAGCTGTAGATCAGGCCCTTCTTGATCAGGCTGTCCCGGGCCGGCGACACGCTGGACGGCTTGCGGCCCAGTTCCTCGGCCACCTGCGCGGTCGGGACCGGGTCATCGCCCAGCATCGCCATCGCCCGCATGTACTCGCGCTCGGCCGGGGTGGCCCGCTCGTACCGGCTGCCGAAGAAGCCGACCGCCAGCTCCCCCGCCGCCACCGGCCCGGCCACGCTCACGTCATGCGCGGTGACCGGGCTGGACGCCGCCACGTCCCAGGTCACCTTGCCGTAGGCCTGGACGAAGTACGGGTAGCCGTCGGCCGCCGCGTACAGGGCATCCAGCGCCGCCTGCTCGAAGTCGGCGCCCTCCCGGCGGGCCGGGGCCAGCACGGCGATGTCGGCCGACTCGCGGTCCAGCCGGTCGATGGACACGTACCGGAACAGCCGCTCGGAGTAGCTCTTGCTCGCCGACAGCACCGACGGCAGGTGCGGCAGTCCCGCGCCGACCACGATCAGCGGGCCGTTGCTCTGCGACAGCTCGTGGCAGGAGGCGCACAGCGCCGAGATGTCCGGCGCGCTGCACGTCCTGCATCTCGTCGATGAACAGGGCGATCCCCACGCCGAGGTCGGCCGCCACCGACGCCGCGTCGGCCAGCAGCTCGGTCAGGTCGATCTCCAGGTCGCCGGAGTCGGCCCGGCCGCGCACGGCCGGGCACGTCGATGCCCAGCTGGGTCAGGCGATGGCCGCGCCCTTGGGCGCCCGGGCGTCGCGGGCCGCGAACGACTTCAGCACGCCGAGGAAGTGGTCGATCCGGTCCGGCGCCCGGTGCCGGGGGGCCAGCTCGCGGACCGCCATGTGCAGGGCGCCGGCCACCGGGCGCCGGATCGACTGTTCCGGCCGGGCCTCGATCTTGCCGGTGCCCCACAGCCGCTGCATGGCCATCGACCGGAAGGTGTTCAGCAGCACGGTCTTGCCGACGCCGCGCAGCCCGGTCAGCACCATGCTGCGCTCGGGGCGGCCGCGGGCGATCCGCTCCAGCACCACCTCGAACTGGGCGATCTCGCGGTCACGGCCGGCCAGCTCCGGCGGGCGCTGCCCGGCTCCCGGCGCGTACGGATTTCTCACGGGGTCCACGCGATAGGAGCTTATGACGCGATCTAGCAGGTTTCCTAGACTGGCGTAGAAAGCGCTACCGGCGTGTCGCGGCAGCCTCGCGCGCGGGCAGGCTCGGAAGGTCCCCAGACAAGCATCGCCGGGCGTGTCAGAGAACGGGGCCATTGTTGCCTGACACGAGCCCGGCGAGCGAGAACCGCACCTCAGGTCGTCCCATATGGAGGGTTCGATAGTTAGTACGTCTCCCGGTCCTGAACGGTTCGGGGTTTCTGAAAAAATTTAACGCGCGCGTACTGGTCTTGGTGACCTGTGCCCTGACCTGGGGTTTCGCTACTGGCCCAGGCGGCTAGCCGCCCGAGCCGGGCTGAGGTCGGTTCAGCCGGGCCAGGTACGCGTTGTAAGCGGCCAGATGCTCGTCGTCGTCGATCCCGCCGCGGTCGCTCACGGCCGGCCGCCACGGCCGGCCGGCCCGCTGGCGCGTCTGCCCGCCGGCGCTGCTCCCCGGCCGTCGCCGCAGCACTGGTGGGAGGCGACCAGGGTGGCCAGGTTGTCCCGCCGGACCCGCTCCAGCCAGCCGTGCCCGCTGGCCACGGCCCGCTCGTCCAGGCTCCACATCAGGTACACCAGCATCATCAGCCCGAACATGATGGCGTCCCCGCCGATCCACATGATCGCGCCGCCCGCGTGCAGGTCGGCCACGGCGCCCGGCGCCCAGGCTGGCCGCGGCCCGGTCACGATGCCGGGCGTGCCCGCGCGTGCCGTAGCCGAGGACCAGGCCGGTGAACGTGTCGACCGGCATGATCAGGACCAGGATGACGAACCGCATCGGGTAGGTCAGCCGCCACCGGATCGGCTCCCGCCCCAGGATCGGCAGGAAGAACAGGTAGCCGATGATCAGGAACACGGCGTGCTCGGCGTCGTGCAGCGTCTGGTTCTGCTCCACCAGGGTGGCCACGCTGGTCAGGTGCGCGGCCACCACCGCCACCGTGTAGGCGACCGCGCCGAAGACCGGCCAGGTCAGGAAGCTGGCGACCTTGGACCGCACGCGCCCGCTTGGCCCAGGTGTGCACCGGATTGCGGCTGGCGTGCAGCAGCAGCGTGATCGGCTCCCCGGCGATCAGCAGCGGCGGCGCCACCATGAGCAGCATCAGGTGCTGCACCATGTGATCCCAGAACAGCACGTCGTCGTAGGCGCCCGATGCCGCTCTGGGTGGCCAGCACCACGACGGCCAGCCCGCCCAGGAACATCCCGGTCCGCCAGGCCGGCCACGGCCGAGCCGGGTGCCGCCGCGCCACCCGGACCACGCCCCACACGTACAGGGCAGCGAAGACAACGGTGACGGCAGTGACGACCGGCGCGAACTGCCACTGGGTGACCACGGCCGACCAGCCGAACGGGGGAAGCATGCCACCTCCTATCAGCAGCGAGCCTACCCACGTCCGACGCCCCGTAGTAGTCGGCCCGGCGCAGCGGAGCACACCGCTATCGTTAGCCGAGGAGGGTTCGCCTAGTGGCCGAGGGCGGCGGTCTTGAAAACCGCTGAGGCGTTTGCGCGTCTCCGAGGGTTCGAATCCCTCACCCTCCGCTCTGACCAGCGCATACGCCACTGGCCGACCATTCCTGAGGCAGCCGCCGGACTCGTGATCATGGCCCTTCGGGGAACAGCCGGTCATGATCCGGCCCCCTCGACCAGCCCGGCGACCTTCTCGGCGCCCTGGCGGAACGCTTCTTCCAGCGGGTGCGTGTAGTGGTCGGTCATGGCCATGTTGGCGTGGCCCAGCGTCCGCTGCCGGATCACGGGGTCAACCTCGGCGTCGTGACCCAGGCTGGCCGCAGTGACCCGGCCCGCCTCGCGCAGCTCGATCTCGGGCACGCCCGCCTGCTGGAACGCGAGCATGCTCCGGGTGTGCTCGACCCAGTAGGCGGTCAGGGCCGCGACGGTGCTGACCGGATGGACCCGGGTGAACGGCACGAACGAGGTCACCCCGGCCAGCCCGCAGGCCGCGGAGGCGGCGGCGGGCGGAGCAGGCCGCCGGGCCGGGGGAGCTGCGCGCAGCCCGGGAGCCCGGCGAAGCCCAGCCTGGACGCGATCCTCAGCCGCGCCCGGTACCTCATCTTTGACTTCGACGGCCCCGTCCGCGACCCGGCCACCGGCACTCCCGCCGGGTACATCCACGAGGCTGTCGCCGCCTGCCGCGACTCCGGCCGTACCCCGGTCATCACGAGATCCGCCAACTGGGCCGACGCTATCGACTACCTCAAACGGCAGGGCATCGCCGAGCTGACCGGCAGGCTTTCCGTCCCGAGGCTGGCCAGGAACGCTCACGGCCCAGTGAACGCCGACCTCCTGCACGACACGATCACCGCGCTCGGCGCCAGCGCATCCGACTGCGCCGTCATCACCGCCACCGCGGCCACGATCCACGACGCGCACAGCACCGGCTTTGCCACCATCGGCTACACCGCCCAGCCTGGCACCGGGCATCAACTCGCTGAGGCCGGAGCCGACACCCTGCTGTCCAGCCTGGCCGACCTTACGCTCAGGCTCCGCGCTAGGTGTCTAGTCCCACCAGATGATTGACGGATCAGTCCCACGAGATGCTTTCCAGGTGGCCTAGGAAACATGGGCAGCCTTGCGGGGCTGCTGGGCCTTGATGCTGCGGACCGGCTGGGTGGTGGTCCGGCGGATGGTGCGGGTGTCGTCGCCGCCCGGGTCGATGGTGATCGTCTCGGCGGCGACGTGGACGGTGACGATCTGCCTGGCGTGGATCCGGCCCAGTGCGATCTTCTGCCCGGCGATCATGATCACGCCGGTGTTGCTGGCGACGCGCTGGGCGGTGACCGGCTCGGCGGAGGGCCGCGGCGGGTGCCGCAGGGCGGCCGCCCTGAGCGGCGAGTGCGGCCAGGTCGGCGGCAGGCAGGTGAGAGCGGACGGACTTGATCCGGGTCCCGCCGATCGTCAGGTGGATGACGTCGGTGCCCGCCCAGAACGTGACCGTCATGCCGGAGCGGTGCGGTCCGAGCCAGAACTGGCGGCGGGCGACCTGCATGTTCCCGCTGGCCGGGACCACCCGCTGGAACTCCGCCGCGCCGCCGTCATAAGCGGGGTCCTGCTCCGGCCCGGCCGCCGCTGACCTGGCTCACTCTAGGCAGCACCGCTCGCACCAGGCTGTGCAAAAGCTGAGCGGGCGAGCAAGACCACGGGGCAGGGGCCGTGCGGATACAGGACGTCCGCACGGCCCCTGCTCCATTCCTGTACGGGCCCAGACAGCCCGATCACGTCGAGTCACGATCTCCGGCCTCAGCTCCCGCGAAAAGTAAGTTCAGGACGTGTAAACCATCCGTCCGATAGCGGCGTCTATCGATGCAGACGATCCGGTTCTGGGAAGTTTCGGTCCCGTCTGCCAGGCGAAAGACCACTGATCTTCACATTTTGTCCGAATATCCTGCGTCTAGCCCGAAAAGGGCCTGAATATTATGGATAGCTACGTAGAGTGAAGTCATCTAGGGCGACCTGGCCGTGGGACGGGCACTGGGCCCGGCTCACAGAAGGCCTTGGGAGGGTGAACCAAATGCGTACTACCAGGCTTATGCTCGCTGCGTCGGGCGTGGCCACTGCGGCCCTGCTCGCCTCTTCGGGAATCGCCAACGCGGCTGTCGTCAACGGCCCGAACATCACGGGTCCCGGCACCCTTAACACCTCGATCGCCGGGTACGAGGTCTCCTCGACCGTGCCCTTCAACGAGGTTCGCGCCATCGTGACCATCCCGGCCGGCAGCTCGTCCGACGTGGACCTGGCCCTCCAGCAGACGGTGAACGGCGGCTACACCACCGCGATCCGCCTGCACCTGGAGAACTTCGGCGCGCTGAGCGGCTGGGTGCTGCAGGTCGCGAACGACCCGATCTTCGGTGACAACGCTGAGGTTGGCACCTTCAACCCGGCGCAGATCCCGAGCGTCGGCCCCTTCGGCTGGTTCGACGTGGGCTCCATCGGCGGCGGCGCGGGTAGCCCGCTGTTCTTCAACAACACCGGTGGCACCTACTACCTCGAGATTCACCAGTCCACTTCGACGCACACCATCGCGTACGTCGCCGGCCCGGCCGAGACCAACGCCGCCACCCTGGCCAAGACCTTCAACTTCAACGGTCGCCTGGCCTTCTCGGCGCCTGCGGTTGAGGCCTCGATCTGCGCTGGCCCCAACATCAACCGCAACGTCCGCGAGGTCTGCAACGGCGGCGCCCCGACCCTCGGCCTGAACTCGCCGCAGGTTTCCTTCAGCCGCGTGGGCGTCACCGAGCCGGCTGGCCACAACGTCGGCGGCGTCGCCGGCACCCGCATCACCCTGGACTTCTTCAACACCGTCCAGACCCTGGCCGCCCTGTTCGGCCCGAACCCGCCTGGCGTTGCGAACCCGCTGACCATGGTCACCGGCCCGTCGCTGCCTGGCAAGGGCTCCGCCTTCGGTGTCATGGGCGGCTCGCTCTAAGCAGCACCGCTCGCACCAGGCTGCACAACTGAAAAGCTGAGCGGGCGAGCAAGACCACGGAGCAGGGGCCGTGCGGATACAGGACATCCGCACGGCCCCTGCTCCATTCCTGTACGAGGGCCTGTGCGGGGGGCCAACTGGTGGCGCGCTGCGGAGGTCATCACCAACGTGGCGCGCCAGGACGGCACGCAAGTACGCGAGCTGCGCGAGGCGTACGCCGAGGTACGCCGGGCGGCGCCGCCGCGCGAGCTGACCTGACCCGGCAGCCGCTCGCGCCCGGTGCCCTTTATGTCTTCAGACACCTGTCCTCGATGTTTTGAGGTTGGACAACACACCTCCGTCATGGTCGGCGGAGAACACAGTATTTAGAATGTCTAGAGTGCTTAGCATTAGCTAAAGTAAGACAGCATTACAGTCATGCGTAGCGTGCCGGGCATGACATACGAGATCGACCAGAAGTCGGCTGTGCCGTCGTACCGGCAGCTCCAAGCCCAGCTTCGCGCGGAGATCGAGGCCGGCGACTTCACCGATCGGCCGCTGCCGTCGAATAAGCAGCTCGTGCAGGAGACCGGGCTGGCCATGATGACGGTGCGGCACGCGATCGATGAGCTGGAGAAGGAGGGCCTGGTCGTCGCCGTACCCGGCCGCGGCACCTTCGTCCGCGAGCGCTGAAGGGCATTGCTTTACCCCGGGCAGACACGCCGTTCGGCAAGAAGGCGCTCCGTCCAGGCCGAATGACGGCGGCGGAGTTCGGCGGCGGTGAGGTCGGCGCGGCCAAGGTCGCGGTAATTCGGCACCCATGTCTCGACCATGTCGTGTGACCGGGCGACGGACCACAGATCGCCGAGCAGCGGGCTGGGCTCAGCAGACTGAGTCGCTTCCTGGTAGGAGCCCAGGAACGCGTCGGCGATGCGCTCGCCATACAGCAGGTAGAGGTCCAGGCGGCACCAGCCAACGTCAAAGCTGCGCGGCCCGAGGGCGCCCCCGGACCAGTCCACGACGCCGGTTAGCACGCCGTCCTCCCAGACCGTGTTGCCGGACCAGAAGTCACAATGGGTCAGCACGCACGGCGCGCTGGCCAGGAGCTCCCAGCTGGCCCCGACCGCGCTGGCGGCCGGGCCGCTGAGCTGGGTCCGGGACCCGCCCCGCCAGCCGAGCACGCCCGGGAGCCCGGCGAGGCCAGGCAGGGGCGTGGCATGAATGCGGGCCAGTGCCCGCCCGAGCTGCTCGGCCCAGTCGGATGGCTGGTCCGGAGCGATGTCGGCGGCGCCGGGCAGGCGCGTGATCACGAGCCACGATCCTTCGGTAGCGTCACCGCCGGTCCCGCCGGCTAGCAGCCGGGGGGCCAGGCCGCCGAGACCGTCAAGGGTCCGCAGAACCCGCATCTCCGAGCTGGCCGCGTCATCGCCGGGGGGAACTCTCGCAGTACTACCTCGCGCTCCGGGTTGGCCGTCCGGACCAAGGTCGTGCGGGCGTGCGTACCTCCCGGAAGCGCCCGCACTGCCGTCAGTCGCGCATCCGGCCCGGCCAGCCGCGCCGCTCGTTCCACGGCGGCACGGGATCCCGGCCAAGCAGACATGGCGGGATCCTCGCGGCGGGCGGCATGACCAGCCGGACTCCCGGTCTCCTCGCGGACCTCGCGGACGGCTGCGGCCATAGCGTCCTCGCCGGGCTTGACCTCGCCCCCGATGAACGACCAGGGCGGCGTCTGGTCAGCGCGCTTCGACAGCAGCACCCCGCGCCGCCCCGTGATCACGGCAAGAGCGACGACGGGCCTGGCCTCACTCACGACCTGTCATCCTCTCCCGGGGCCTCCACCGCCCGGTCGTCCTGCCTGGCCAGAGCGATCATCGGCTGCTGCTGATTGGCCCGATAAGCCACAAAATCTGCCGGTACGCCTTGTGCCCAATGTTACCGACAAGTAACGTTACCGGCCAGTAAGACAGCGCGGGCCCAGGGGCACCGGCGGCATCACCCTCCCATCTACGCAGAGGAGTCCCCAGTCATGCGAATAACCACAGCGATACTGGCGGCGGGCGCTACCGCTGTCCTGGCCGTCGGCGCCAGCGCGGTGCCGGCGTTCGCCGCTCCGGCAGCACCGTCGGCGGACTCGACGCTCAGCGCGTCCTACCCGGTCACCGGCACCACGACGATCAAGAAGCTGAACACGTCCGTGGCGCTCGGGCCGGGCTCGCTGGCCGTGGTCCTGGACACGACTCAGTCCACCCTCACCGCGACGCTGAGCCTGCCCGCGGCCACCGTGTCGACGACCATCCTCGGCATCCCGGTGACCGCCACCACCAACTTCATCCAGGACGGCCAGGCGACCGGCACGGCCGACCTCAGCACGAACACCGTCTCCACGACGGCCATGGAGACTCTGCAGATCACCAGCCTCAAGGTGGGCAGCCTGTCGATCCCCGTCGGCAACAACTGCGAGACCGTCAAGCCCGCCTCGATCACCGTGAACTCTCAGTCCGGCTTCAACGTCCTGTTCGGCGGGAATCTGGCCGGCACCTACACCATCCCCGACTTCGCGCACTGCGGGATCGCCACGCTCCTGCTCAACCTCACGATCCCCGGCGCCGGGAACACCATCACCCTGACCCTGGGCGGCGCGACCCTCACCAGCTGATCGCGACCCACATCCCCTGCGGGGCAGGGCGCCTCCGGGTGCCCTGCCCCGCCCGCTTGGGCCGCGCGGCCACAACGTCGGTGCTGACCAGGCACCCCGACATCCCCGGACCCTTACGGCCGGGGCATTCTCATGTCTTCAGACACCCATTCCGACGACGCTCACGCCAGGCCAGCATGCCAGGCTCCGATGGCGGCCACGGCGTGGCCGGTTCCGCCTGAGCACCACCACACCGCCTCGCCGCCGTCCGTGCGGGCGTGGGCGCCGAAGTGGTGGCGGGGGCAGACCGGCCAGGCGGTGAACAGGGCGTCCATGACCGCTTCCTGGAGTTCATCGGCGACCATGACGAGGCTGCGGGCCGGGTCGCTCAGGTCGACCGCGCCGGGACCCAGGCCGCTGCTGTGGCCGTGGCTGCCCTGGAACTGGACCCAGGCGTGCGGCGGCTCGCTGCAGTCCATGACCACCAGCCGGGCCGGGCTGTTCAGGCCGGCGGCCCGCAGGTCGCGGGCGGCAGCGGCCAGCGCCTGCTCCAGCGCGGCCAGCAGGCGAGGCTCGGTGGCGAAGTCCGGCGCGTACCCGGCCAGGGCCAGTGCCTCGCGGGCCAGGCGGGCCAGGCGGGCTGGTTCACCGCCGGAGAGGCTCGCGGTGGCCAGTTCGTCCGGCACCGGGCTGGGGTTGTCCGGCTCGGACAGGAACATGGCCAGGTCGAAGGCCGCTTCCGGGGACAGGCCGCCGTCGCGGACGCCGATGTAGACCGGGGCGGCGAGGCGGTCCCGGCGCTCCGCCCAGTCCGGCCCGCGCCACGGCCCGGGCTGGTCGGCATGGCCGGCGGCGGTCAGCGCCGGAATGTCGGACTCGGGCCGGATCACGCGGCTCAGTGTGCCACGGGGGGCCAGGCGGAGACGGCCGGGCTGGGCGAGTCCCGCATGGCATCCGGCACGGGCGGGGCGGTGCCGTTACTCCGATGAAGAGGTAACGGGCTGCGAAGCCCTGACGGGCTGCGGGACTCCGTCGGGGCCGGGCTCGGCGGCCGGGCGGGCCAGCAGGTAGGCCGCGCAGAGGCCGATGACGGCGACGATGGCCAGCAGCAGGACGCGGTAGCTGACGTAGCTGATCAGCACGGTGCCGACGGCGATGGACACGGTCTGGGGCGTGACCACGACGGCGGACCAGGCGGCGGAGGCCCGGCCCTGCAGTCGCGGCGGCGTGCAGCGCTGGATGGCCGTGCCGGAGACGGCAACCAGCCACAGCAGGGCGCCGCCGTCGATGACGGAAAACGCGAGGACGACGGCGACGGAGCCGCTGAGGTAGCCGGCGCACCCGGCGGCGAAGCCGGCCAGGGCCAGGCCGGTCATGCGGGCCGAGCCGATGCGGCGCAGCAGCGGGGTCATCACCAGGCCGGCCGCGATGGCGCCCGCGCCCTGCGCGCTGGCCTGCACGCCGAGGAAGGATGGCGGCTGGTGCAGGCCCTGGCCGATCACGGCGAAGATGACGGTCTCGTTCAGGCCGATGATGCTGAACGCGATGGCGGACACCACCGTGATCTGGGCCAGCAGCGGCACCGCGCGCAGGTGCCGGGCTCCGGCGGCGAACTCCCGGCGAAACGAGCCGGGGCGGGCGGGCTCGGGCTCGGACTCGGCCAGCCGGACGCTCAGCAGCGCGCCGATGGAGGCGGCGAAGGTGGCGGCGTCCATGAGGGCGACGGCGCCGCCGCCGAACAGGTCGAACAGGCCGGCGCCGGCCAGCGGGGCGATGATCCGGACGCCGTAGCCGACGCCCTGCAGCGCGGCGTTGGCGGCAGCCAGGTCCTCGCCGGGCATCAGGTCCTTCCGCAGGCCGGCGCCCGCGCTGCCCAGGACGGCGAACGAGACCCCGTAGCCGAACGCGACCAGGTAGATGATCCACAACTGGGCGGCCGAGCGGACGGCCAGCAGCGACAGCACTCCGGCGGCGGTCGCCGCGTTGGCCCACAGCAGCAGCGGGCGGCGCCGGACCCGGTCGGCCAGGTGACCGGCAGCCGGGGCGAACAGCGCGGGCACGCCCAGGGCCAGGAAGACGGCGCCTGCGGCGGCGTTGCTGTGGGTCAGCGCCTTGGCCCAGATACCCAGGGTCAGGTACAGGGCGGTGTCGCCGAACGTGGACAGGGACTGCCCGGCCAGCAGCCGCCGGAACCGCGGGTCGGCGAACGGGCCGCGCGGGCGCAGGCTGATCATCGGGGCGGGCGGACCGGCGGGGCGACCGAGGTCACGGTGAGGATGCGCGCCTCCCGCGCGCCCGGCGGGCGGGCGGCCGGATCACCGAGCCGGGCGTCGTACGGCCGGGCGATCTCGACCAGCTTGTCCTTGATCTCCTGCAGTTCGGCGGCGGTGACGAAGGTCGTCGTCCCGGCCAGGTGACTCGCGTCCCGCCACTCGGGCGGCTCGAGGTCCAGGCGCCGCAGCCGGTCCCTGATCCGGGCCAGCTCATGGTCGAGGAACACCTCGGTGGCGGCCTGAGCCGCCAGGGCGCCGGGCTCGTCCAGGCCGTCGGCGGTCAGGTCCTGGCGGAACTGGATCACCCGCCAGGGCTTCTCCCGGCCGGGCTGGCCGGGGACCGGCTCGAGGTAGCCGTACTTGGCCAGGATGCCCAGGTGGTAGCTGCAACTGGCGACGCTCTCGCCCAGCACCTCGGCGCAGCGCGTGGCGGTGGCCGACTCCTCGCTGGCCACGAGGTCGAGCAGCTTCCAGCGCAGCGGGTGGGCCAGCGCGCGCAGCGCCAGCGGATCGCGGTCCGGCCGGCCGGGCTGAGGTTCGGGCATGTTGAGCAACATATCTTGCTCAAGAAACCTTTAGCAAGACATGTTGATAATCCTCTGGAAAAGGGCGAGCGTCACGCCGCCGCGCTGCGGCACCATCCTGGGGAGCGACCGAGCGGAGGAACCGATGGCGGATGACCCGTACCGCCGCGATCTGCGCGGCGGGTTCGACGCGGCGGCGGAGGATTACCAGCGGACCCGGCCGGTCTGCCCGGCGGAACTGTTTGATGACCTGATCGGCCTGGGCGGCCTGGACCCGGGTGGCCGGGTCGTCGAGATCGGCTGCGGCACCGGCCAGGCCACCGTGCCGATGGCCGAGCGCGGGCTGGCCGTCACCGCGGTCGAACTGGGTCCCCGCCTGGCCGCCATCGCCCGCCGGCGCGTGGCCGGCTTCCCGGCCGTCAGCGTCGTGACCTCGGCGTTCGAGGACTGGGAGCCGGACGAGGCGGCGTTCGACGCCGTGGTGGCCGTTAGCTCGCTGCACTGGGTCGACGCGCCGCTCCGATACGCCCGGCCGCATGCGCTGCTGCGGCCGGGCGGCATCCTGGCCGTGGCCGGCTGCCTATGGGCGCGGCCCGCCGACGCCGACCCGTTCTGGACCGACGTGCAGGCCGACTACCTGGCCGCCGGCTGGGCCGACGACCCGCCGCCACCGCCGGAGCAGCTCGGCCCGCAGCACCTTCCACCCGCGGCTCGGGACCTGTTCGCCGAGGTAGCGGCCCGGCGCTATCCGATCCAGGTCCGCTACCCGGCGGCGGACTACCTGGCCATCCTGGCCAGCCAGTGCGGCACCCGCGCGCTCGGGCCGGAACGCGCCGCGGACTTCCTGGGCCGGGTGCGGCGGAGGCTGGACGGGCTCGGCAACCCGGTCCTGACGGCCACGTTCGTCGCCTGCCTGACCATCGGGCGGCGGCGCTAACCGGGGGCTGTGCCGAGGTCAGCCGCCTGGAGGCGCTGGGAGCGGAGGTCATCCGGCGCGGTCGCGCGATCACCACGATGCGCGACCCGGAAGGCAACGAGTTCCGCGTCGAGCCGGGCCCGCCCGGCTGATCCCTGAGTCGCCCGGTCAGGCCGACGCGCAGTCGTGCGCGATCTTGGCCAGTTCCGACTGCGCCTCCGCCCAGGCCCTGGTCACCTCGGACTGGCTCCCGATCACGCCGGCGGTGCGGACGAACCCCAGCTCGTAGGCCTCCGTTTGCAGCGCCAGGGCGATGATGCCGGGCTGGCCCCGGTCCTTGATGGCTGGCGCAGCCGCCGCCTTGAGCAGGTTGGACCAGGTCGTGCCGCGGGCCTTCAGGGTGGCCAGCACCTTGGCATTGGTGCTGTCGCCCGCGGTCCCCGACGTGATCATGGCCTGCACCGGGCTGAACTGGTGGCATTCTGCGGCTGCCGCGGCGGTGTTGACCGGCGGGAGGGCCGCGCCGGTCGGCCTGGGGCCCGGCGACCCGCCGCTGCCTCCGCATCCGGCCAGCACGCCGATCAGGACGGCGGCGGGCAGTACCTGACGTAACGATCGGGACATACGCACACTTTAAGCACATCGGCCATGCACCGGGAAAGGACCGGTCGCCTCGGCATAAAAGGGTTGTCCCGGAAGCCGGCCGTGACAAAGCATGAGCGGATGCAGCCTGCCGAGCCGCCCCGGCTCCTGCCCCCGAGTACTGCCGTTCGCGAGTCGTGGCTGGCCGCCGAGCGGGCCGCCTGCGCCGCGGGCGGGTCGGCCGAGGTGCTGGATGAGGCGCTCGCCGGCTTTGACGGCTTCGTGGCCCGGCGGCAGGGCACGCCCGTGTCGTGGGGAGTGCCGTGCACCCTCCTGTGGTGGGTCTGCGGCGACCAGTACCTCGGCGAGCTGGTCATCCGGCACGAGCTGACCCCGGCCCTGCTGAAGTCCGGCGGGCACGTCGGCTACGAGATCGCCCTTCCGTGGCGGCGGCAGGGGCACGGGACGGCCATGCTGGCCGCGGGCCTGGCCGAGTGCGCCCGCCTGGGCCTGCGCCGGGTCCTGCTGACGATCGACGCGGATAACGAGGCGTCACGCCGGGTCGCCCTGGCCAACGGCGGGGTGCTGGAAGGCCGGGCATACGGCCAGGACCGGTTCTGGATCACGATCGGCTCCGGCCCGGCCTGAGCCCGCCGGGCATCGGCCGGCGAGGCAAACTGGCCGCCCAATCTGGCCCCCGGCCATGCGCCGCGCCGCCACCGCCGGCAGACTAGGTACATGGACGACCAGAGCAACCACCCGCAAGCGAACGCGCAGGCCGATGAGCACCCGCGAGTGGTGGTCGTCGGCCCCGACGGCGTCGCTGTCGAGACCGATACCGAGACCAGCCGCGAGCGCCCGGTCACCGAGATGATCGAGCAGCCAGCCAAGGTGATGCGGGTCGGGAGCATGATCCGTCAGTTGCTGGAGGAGGTCCGGGCCGCGCCGCTGGATGAGAAGAGCCGCGCCCGGCTGAAGGAGATCCACGAAAGCTCGATCAAGGAACTGGAGGACGGCCTGGCCCCGGAGCTCATCGAGGAACTGGAGCGCCTGTCCCTGCCGTTCGCCGAGGGCGAGGTGCCCAGCGAGGCCGAGCTGCGCGTCGCCCAGGCTCAGCTCGTCGGCTGGCTGGAGGGCCTGTTCCACGGCATCCAGACCACCTTGTTCGCGCAGCAGATGGCGGCCCGCGCCCAGCTTGAGCAGATGCGCCGCGCGCTGCCGCCCGGCATGATCCCGGCTGGCGAGGACGGCGGCCCGCAGGTTCCGCCGCCCGCCGGACCGTACCTGTAACCCCGGACTTCCTTATTCCGTAACGACGGAGTTGACCGGCTCATCAGCGCCAGCCCGCAGTCGCCCGCGCCGCGGCCACAGCGCCCGGGCCAGCGCGGCCGTCACCACCAGCAGGACCACGGGCGTCAGCCCGGTCCGCACCACGGTCTCCAGCCAGCCCAGCCCCGGCGCGACGGCCGCCCCGGCCTGGCAGGCGGGCGCGCCCCGGTAGCAGCCCCGGCCGGGCAGGTACCCGAGGGCCAGCGCCGTCGTCCGGGCTAGCAGCAGCCAGTCCAGGCGGGCCGCCCGGCGCGGGGCAGCAGACCACAGGGCGAGCAGCGCCCAGGCCAGGCTGTCGTACCACGGCAGCACGTACGGCCAGGCGAATAGCCAGGCCACCACGACGGCCAGCGCGAGCGCCGCAGGCCCGGCCGTCGCCGGGGTCGCCCTGATGGCCCGGAGCATGAGGATCAGCAGGGCCACGGCGAGGAGCACGGCGGCGGACCGGACGATGTTCCCGGCCGCCGTCTCCCCGACCGCCAGCCGGAGCGCTGAGCGGACCGCCCGCCACGGCGAGCCGATGGAGACCAGGCTGGAAGCCCGCAGCGCGGGCCCGAGCGACGCCGGCCCCCAGGCCGACAGCGCTGCCCCGGCGGTCAGGGCGAACCCGGCGGCCAGACCGCCCAGCAGCCAGCGCCGACCGGCAGCGGCCAGGCCGGCCAGGGCCGCGGCCAGGGCCAGGGCCAGGCCGATCAGGCCGACGCTGACCTTGACCGCGAACCCCAGCCCGGCCAGCGCCCCCGCGCCCGCCGCCAGGAACCCGGCCCGCCAGGCCCGGCTGGGACGCAGCCGCGGCCACGGCGCGCTGTCCGGCCCGGATCGCCCCGGCGAACACCGCGACGGCCGCCACGGCGAAGACGATGGCCTGGCTGTCCACGTGGCCGCCTGCCACCAGGACCTGGAGCAGCAGCGGGTTGGCGGTCCACAGCAGGGCGGCGCGCCGCTGGCGGCGGGGGTCGCCGCGAGCCAGGCCGTGCAGCAGCAGGCCGGTCAGCGCGAACGCCGCGACGTTCAGCAAGCCCAGGACGAACACGGTCAGCCGGGCCGACGGGCCGCCGATCCGCGCGGCCAGGGCCTGGCCGGCCGTGGCCAGCGGGCCGTAGACCGAAGGGGCGGCGGGTCCGCCGGGCACGGCCCGGGCGGCGGGATCGCCCCGGCCGGGCCAGGGACGGCGGGAGTGGTGACGTACGGGTCGTGGCCGGTGGCCGCGATCCGGCCGTAGGCCGCGTAGCTCAGGGGGTCGGCCGACCCGGTCGGCGGGACGGCGGCCAGGGCCAGGGCGGCGCCGAGGCCGGCCGCCAGCAGCCAGGCGGGCCGTAACGCCCAGCCGCGCCGCAGCGCGGCGATGGCCACGGCCAGGCCCGCGGCCCCGGCCAGGATGGCCGTCGCGCTCAGGCCGGTGACCAGGGCCGGGGCCGGGTGCGCGGCCAGTGACCAGGGCGGCTGGCCCGGCCGGCCGGGGAGGGCCGGCTCCATCAGCGACGGCCCGGCCGCCGCCACCGCGAACGTCAGCGCGACGCTCAGCCCGCAGGCGGCCAGCCCGGCCCGCCCGATCAGCTTGGGGTCAGTCACCGCCGCGACGACGGGCGGCGCCGGACCCGGGTGCCGCGCCCGGGTCCCGGCGGGCGCGGCGGGCGCGCCAGGTGGCGGGCTCGCGGGCGGCCAGGGCCAGGGCCACGCCGGCCAGCTGGTGCGCCCGGTGCAGCTGGGAACGCCAGTCCTGGCCGGTGGCCCGGTGCGCCAGCGGGACTTCTACCTCGGTGATCCGCAGGCCGCGCCGCATCAGGTCGATGGTCAGGCCGGTCTCGGCCCCCCAGCCGGCCGCCAGCGGCAGGGCCGCCTCGAACGCCGCCCTGGTCAGGCACCGCTGGCCATTGAGCGGCTGGGCCGGCCGCCAGCCGGTGGCACGCTCGATCCCGGCCCCGGACGCGGCGGTGACAATGCCGAACCCGCCGCTGGCGGACCCGGTTGCTGAACACCGCGATGGTCATGTCGGCGGTGCCGTCTGCGCACCGGCGTCGGCCAGCGGCCCGGCCTGCGCCGCGGTGGCGCCCAGATCGGCGTCGAGGAACAGCAGGTGACGCGGGGCCGGGCCGGACTCCAGCAGCCGGACCGCTTCCGCGCCGGTCTCCATGGCCGCCGCCTTGCCCCGGTTGCGGGGGTGCCGGACCACGATGGCGCCGCCGCCTCGCGGGCCTCGGCGGAGGTGCCGTCGGACGAGCCGTCGTCGACGACCACGACCAGGTCCGCGCCGGGCAGCCCGGCGCGCGGCCCGGACGGTCGCGCCGATCCGCTCGGCCTCGTTCTTCGCCGGGATGACGACAGCGAGGTCACCGGGCATGCCAGCGATCGTAGTGCCGGAGCCGTGGCCCAGGCGCGCGGACGACGTTACTGGCCAGTGATGGCGGCCGGGCTGTCCAGCACGGTGAACACCGACTCCAGGCCGGTCACCTGGAGAACCTTGCGGATAGCCGAGCGCGGCGCGGCTAGCTGCAGGTCACCGCCGTCCTCCCGGGCCCGGCGGTGCGCGGCCAGCAGCACGTTCATCCCGGTGGAGTCGCAGAACTCGACGCCGGTCATGTCCACGACCAGGCGCACCGGGGCGCCCGGCGTGCCCGAGGCCAGCGCGGTCATCAGCTCGGAATGGAGCTTGGGCGCGGTATACAGGTCGATCTCGCCGGCGACGGACATGACTGCGTGATCGCCTTGCGACCGAGTCGTTACCTTTAGCTCCACGACCGAACCTTACCGGCTCGCTGGCAGTGCCGCCTAGATGGACTATGGCGGGCCACCCCGGCCGGCGTGATCCGTCAGTCTGACGGGCCGCCGGCGGTGCCAGCACTGGCGGACAGGCCGTACCGTGGAGACATGGTGCGAGCAATCCTGCTTGGTCTGGCCGCTCCTCATCGCCGTGATCGTGGCTTTCGCGGTCCTGGGGCCCGATCCTGCACTTCGCCTTCCTGTTCCTGATCGTCGCCGCGATCGGCGTTCGTCGCCCTCCGCGTCGGCCGCAGCCTCGCGGCGCAGGTAGCGCCGCCGGGTCCTCGCCCGGCCGCGGCTCCGCAACCGCCGCTAGACCAGGGCTAACGAGCGCACCTGGCCCGCGACGGCGAGTCCAGCAGGGCCGCGCGACACGGCCGTCACCGGCGCCGGGTCAGGGACAGCGGTCAGGGTGACCGGCGTCACCGGAACCGCCCGGCCGATGCGGGCGACTCCCGCCCGTCGGCGTCCCGTCGGCTCCCCGGCCCGCCGGGCCCTCCGGCGCCGGTCCCGGCCGACCGGGCAGGCCATGCACCGGGGGCCGCCCCGGCTGCTGGCCAGTTCGCTGCCGGGCACCTGGATCACGGCCACCCCGGCGGCCTCCAGCCGCGCGATCGTCTCGGTGCTCCGCTCGTGGCACATCACCAGCCCCGGCGCCAGGGCCAGCGCGTTGCCGCCGTCGTCCCACTGCCGGGCCCGGCAGTCCATGCACGTCTCGACCTGGAGCCGCTCGATGCCCAGCGCGCGGGCCGCCGCCTCCAGGAACGGCTGCGGCCGGGACCACCGCGGCTCGTTCCGGCCGGGTGGGCCGTGATGGTGTGGGCGGTCAGCGTGAAGGCCGTGGCCGGGTGCATCAGCACCGCCCCGGCGTCGATGACCGTGCACAGCGTGTCCAGGTAGCCGCGCCCGTCCGGCTGGTCCACGCGGGATGGCCAGCACGGTGTGGGCCAGGCCCGCGTCGAGCGCGTGCCGGGCCAGCCGCTCGGCCCCGGCCGCGGTGGTCCGCTGGCCCACGCCCACGGCCAGCACGCTCGGGCGCCAGCAGCAGCACGTCGCCGCCGTCCAGCGGCTCGAGCCCGGCCCGTACAGCGGCTTGATGCCGCGGAACCGGGGATGGTGGCCGTAGATCAGCGCCGAGCAGCGCGGCCTCCCGGCGGCGGTGCGGCGCGGCCAGGCTGGCGACCGCCGGCCCGGTCCCCGACCCAGAAGCTGGTGTCGCGGGTGAAGACCAGGTTGGGCAGCGGGTCGATGACGAAGTCGGCCCGGCGCAGCAGCTGGTAGGCCAGGCCGCGTGCCCGCCGGGCAGTTCCTCGGCGGTCAGGCCCGCGATCAGGGCCTGGGCCAGGTCCTCGGGGCCGAGCGCGTCCAGCCGCGCGCGCCGACCTGCGCCCGCAGCTCGTCGCCCAGCGTCCGGCCGGCGAGCGCCGACGCGATCGCCTCGGCCCGGGCCGCCGGTACTCCAGCGCGTCCTGCAGCAGTTCGGTGACGTACAGGACCTCGACGCCCCGGTCCCGCAGCGCCTGGGTCAGCCGCGTCGTGCTCCTGCTGCGCCCCGGCCACCCAGGGCAGCGCGCCGAACAGCAGCCGGTCCCTGGTGCGCGGCGTCAGCCGCTTCAGCTCCGGGCCGGGCCGGTGCACCAGGACGGTCCGCAGCGTGCCGACCTCGCTGTCCACCCCGTGGGTGTAGATAGCGTGCGTGTGGATACCACCGTACGCGTGGATCACGATCCCCCCAGCGGACGCCACCGCGCCCCCCGCGCGATGACCCCGGACAGGAAGTATCACCAGCCTGGTGCCGGGTTACGCCTGGCCGGCCGGCGGGTGGCCGGCAGGCTGGCGGCTGCTCTCGCGCACGGCCGGGGCGCGGGCAGGACGGCCCAGACCGTCTGCCCGGTCTCGTCGGTGCGGATGCCCCAGTTCCTGGGACAGCCGCTCGACGATGCCCAGGCCGCGGCCGCCCAGCGACGAGCTGGCCGGGATCCGCGGAGCCGGGGCGGTGCTGGCCGCCGCCGTCGCTGACCGCCACCTCGACCGAGCCCTGATCGACCATCCAGGCCACCTGGAGCTTCTCGCCCGGCAGCGGCCAGGCATGCCGGATCGAGTTGCTCAGCAGCTCGCTGACCACCAGCGCGGCGTCGCCGACCGCCTGGCCGAAGACCCCGGCGGCCGACAGCTCGTCAGTCAGCCGGCGCCGGGCCACCCCGACGCTGGCCGGTGCGCACGGAAGGAGCACCACGCTCGTCGCCCTCACCTCCCTGGCATCCGACCCAATGCCGACGACGTGGAACAAGCGCTGCGACCGAAGATGCCCCGTCACGGCGAAGTAAAACCAGCACGCGCGCCGCCGTTTTAAATGCAGTCCCACGCAGATCACGCAAAACCCGGTGATGCTGGCTCTCGGTAATCGCCAGGCGTCTCATTTATGGCGCGGATCCCGCCGCCCGCAGACCCGGCACCCCCGCCTGGCCAGGCCCTCCGGCCGCCCGGAACGCCTGCGCACATTGGCGCCGGCCAGCGCGCCAATAGACCGCCGGTGATCAATGGGATAGGACGTGAATGACGGCTCGCCGGAAAGCCACTATTGATCATGAAGCCGACCGGGCCGGACCCGGGCGGTCGGCCGGGTCAGCCGTGACCGCTGAGGTCGGGCTCGCCGAGCAGGCCCTCGGCGGCCAGGCCGCGCACGAGGCCGCGCAGGCCGGCCGACAGGCCCGCCCGCTCCTCGGCGGACAGGGCGCCCAGGATGCGGGCCTGCCGGGACTGCCAGGCGGCCCAGACCCGGACGGCGACACCGCGGCCCTCGGGGGTCAGGTAGAGCCGGACGTAGCGCTGGTTCTCGCCGTCGCGGCCGCGGCGGACCCAGCCCTTGCGCTCCAGCCCGGCGGCCAGCCGGCTGACCGTGCTCTTCTCCAGGCCGAGCAGCCCGGCCAGCTCGCCCTGGGCGATGCCGCGGGCCGAGATCAGCTCGATGAGCGCGCGGGCCTCGGACGCCGACACGGAGGGGATCACCGCATCCCCGCCGTCCAGGCTGGTGATGTCGCTGCCAGCCACGTCGGGGCAGGCGGATGCGGCAGCAGGGACGCTGGCGTCGGAACCGCCGGCCGCCCGGGCCGGGACGGGGGGCTCGGCCGCCGCGGCCGGGGCTACCACCCGGAGCAGCTGGGTCAGCAGCCGCTCAAGTTCCGTGTCGTCCACGGAATTATTGACCACGCCACAGTTGTATCGCACAACTGCCTCGGTGGTACAGTCGCCGCGTGACAGTTGCTACCTACAACTCACGGCGGGCCGCGCTGGCCCGCCGGGTCGTAACTGGTGCCAGCCTGACCTGCGACAGCATAAGGTCAGCGGCGTGAGTGACGACAAGACCCGCGGGCGGTCCAGGGCCGATCGCGCCGACGGCCGCTGAGCGCCCCGGGCCAGCTTCAGCAGGGCGACAGCCTCACCATCGGCGGCACGCCGTCCTGACCCCGGACCTGCCGCCGGAGCCGCTGGCCGAGTACGCCACCGTGCACGGCCTGCGGCCGAGCGCGGCGCGCCCGGCGGTGCCGGAGTACCTGCGCCAGCTATGGCGACGGTGGAGCTTCATCGTGGCCTTCGCCACGGCCCGCAACATCGCCATGTACACCGAGGCGCGCCTGGGCCAGCTCTGGCAGGTGCTGACCCCGCTGCTGAACGTGGCCGTGTACTGGCTGATCTTCGGCATCATCCTGAACACCTCCAAGGGCATCCCGGACTTCATCTCGTTCCTGGTCGTCGGCGTGTTCGTGTTCAACTTCACCCAGCGGGCGTTCATCTCGACCTCGACGGTGATCACCGACAGCCTGCCGCTGATCCGCGCCCTGCAGTTCCCGCGGGCCGCGCTGCCGCTGGCCTACGTGATCATCGAGCTGCAGCAGATGCTGCTGTCCATGGGCGTTCTGGTGGTCATCGTCCTGATCCAGGGCGAGCCGGTCACCTGGTACTGGGTGCTGGCCATCCCGGTGCTCCTGCTGCAGACGATCTTCAACGTCGGCGTCGGGCTGTTCGTGGCCCGGCTCGGCTCGACAGTGAACGACTTCAGCCAGCTACTGCCGTTCCTGCTCCGGACCTGGATGTACCTGTCGGGCGTGCTGTTCAGCGTGCTGACGCTGGCCCAGTCCTCGTTCGGCAAGACCCACCACTGGCTGGTCGCGCTGATGCAGGTCAACCCGGCGGCCGTCTACATCACGCTGATGCGGAACGCGCTGCTGCTGACCCAGCGGGAGAGCGCGCCGGGAGCCAGGCCCGCGAACGCGCGTCATCTGCCGCAAGTGGCCCGGCACCCCGAAGCGACCCGCACCAGTACGCGAGCGCGTAGTGCAACCCGATCATTAACCCGAGCCACCTGTGGTACTACGCCATAGGTTGGGCTGCTGGTCGCCATCCTGATCGGGTTCTTCTTCTTCTGGCGAGCGGAGGCGAAGTACGGCCGTGGCTGAGCCAATGGTGGTCGTCGACGACCTGCACATCGTGTACCGCGTCTACGGCGCGGGCGGGGACCGCGGCACCGCCGCGACCGCGCTGCTGCGCATCATGGGCCGCAAGACCCGCGGGTCCATCCGCGAGGTGCACGCCATCCGCGGCATCTCGTTCGTCGCCTACCGGGGCGACGCCGTCGGGGTCATCGGACGCAACGGTTCCGGCAAGTCGACCCTGCTCCGCGCGATCGCCGGCCTGCTGCCGCCCGAGCAGGGGAACGTCTACACCACCGGCGAGGCCTCGCTGCTCGGCGTGAACGCCGCGCTGCTGGAGGACCTGACCGGCGAGCGGAACGTCATCCTGGGCTGCCTGGCCATGGGCATGACCAAGCAGGAGGCCAAGGCCAAGTACCAGAGCATCGTGGACTTCTCCGGCGTCGGCGACTTCATCGACCTGCCGATGAAGACCTACTCCTCCGGCATGGGCTCCCGGCTGCGGTTCGCCATCGCCGCCTCCAAGAGCCACGATGTCCTGCTGGTCGACGAGGCGCTGGCCACCGGCGACGCCGAGTTCCGGGTCAAGAGCCACCGCCCGGATCGAGGAGCTGCGCCGCGACGCCGGCACGGTCTTCCTGGTCGCGCACAACCTGGAGGAGGTCGAGCAGACCTGCAACCGGGTGATCTGGATGGAGCGCGGCCAGATGGTCATGCAGGGCGAGGACGTCACCGGCATCATCGACCAGTACATCGAGGCCTCAGGCGGCGCCCCGGTGGTCCGCGACCCGGTGACCAAGGAACGGGTCGGTCCCGGCACGCCGGGGTCTCAGGCGCGCGACCCGGGTGCCGGCCCAGTCCACCTCACTGACGGATCGCCCGGCACCCGCTGGCGGGGCAGCCGGGGCAGCTTGGACAGCGCGGGCGCCTCGCCGGCCTCGGCGGATCGGGTCGCTGCAGCCGCAGGCGCAGCCGCATCAGGGTGCCGCGGTCCGGGTCCGCCTCGGCCGCACACCTCGCCGTGCTGGGCGCGGGCCAGCTGGCGCACGATGTACAGGCCCAGGCCGATGCCGCCGAACCGGCGCCGGTCGCCCGCCTCGCCCTGGACGAAACGCTCGAACACGCGCTCCCGGTCCGCGGCCGGGATGCCGATGCCCTGGTCGGTCACCGTGATGTCGGCCCAGTCGCCGTCGGCGCGGGCCGCTCACCGTGACCGTGCCGCCGTCGGGTGAGTACTTGAACGCGTTCTCCAGAAGCTGGCCGACGATGATGTCGGTGGCCATCGGGTCGCCCCAGGCGGCCGGCAGGTCGTCGGGGACGTCGGTGCCCAGGGTGTGCTGCTCGGCCAGGGACCGGAACGCGACCGTGGCCGCGCGCAGCACCCCGGCCAGGTCGAATGACCCGTTGCTGACCATGAGCTGGTCGGCGCCGGCCCGCGAGCCGAGCAGGAGCTGCTCGACCAGGCGGGCCAGCGACCCGGCCCGGTCGGCGATCGTCTGCACCGCGGAGCGCCGGTCGGCGTCGGCCAGCTTGTCCCAGCGGCTGGCCAGGGTGCTGGCGAAGCCCTGGACCACGGTGATCGGGGTGCGCAGCTCATGGCTGGTGGTGGCCAGGAACAGGTCCTTGGCCTCCTCCAGTTCCTTGGCCGCGGTGATGTCCCGGAAGTCGAGCACCATTTCCTCGCGGCCGCTCAGGCCGGTGCACAGCAGGTCGATCCAGCGGCCGCTGGGCAGCCGGTGGGTCAGCTTGGCGCCGGGCTCGGGCAGCGGGAACGGCGGCGGCTTCCCGGTCGCGTCCTCAGGCGACACCCCGGTCAGCCGGTAGGCGGCGGGGTTCCACTGGCGGACCAGTCCCTCGGAGTCCAGCACGGCGATGCCGTCGGCGCTGCCGTCGATGACGGCTCGCTCATGCGCCCGCTGGCGGACCACTTCCTCGAACGCCGTCACGTTGGACAGCGCCACGCTGGCGTGCCCGGCCAGCAGTTCCAGCAGTTCGAGGTCGATGTGGCCCACCTTGCGGCCGCTGTACAGGGCGTACAGGGCGCCGTAGGGGCGGCCGGCCACGTGCGACAGGCTGACCGTGATGGTGTGCAGGCCGGGCAGCGCGGACCAGATCAGGTCATCGAACCGGCCCGCCTCGCCGGTGGCCATCAGCACCGTCTTGCCCGAGCGCATCAGCTCCCCGACGGTACTGCTGGCCAGGTCGGCGGTGCGGCCACGCAGTTCCTCGGGCAGGCCGTCCAGGCTGACCAGGCGCAGCCGGTCGCCCTCGACCAGCACGAAGCCGCCCGCGTCGGCCCGGGTCAGCTCGCGCAGGCTGGCCGCGATCCGGTCCAGCACCGATTCCAGGTCGAGCTGGCCGTTCAGGTCGGCCACCACGTCGCCGAGGCGGCGCACCACCCTGGCTCGCTCGGCCATGTAGTGCCGGACCGCCTCATCGTCGCGGGCCTGGTGGCAGATGCTGACCCAGCCCGCCAGCCTGCCGCCGTCGTCCAGCAGCGCGCTGACGTTGATGCGCAGGTCCACCAGCGACCCGTCCTTGCGGATCCGCCGGGTGGCGAACGACACCTGGCCGCCGCCCGCGACCCGCTCCAGCACGGCGTTGTGCTCGGCGGTCAGCTCCTCGGGGACGATCGGCGGCTCCCGGCCGGTGACCTCCGCCGCGGTCCAGCCGAACATCCGCCCGGCGGCGTGGTTCCAGACGGTCACGGCCCGGTCGGCGCCGACCGCGATGATGGCGTCGGCGGCGCAGTCGATGACGGCGCGGACGGTGGCATCCGCTGGCACGCGGGCCGACTCCCCGGTCCCTGCGCGCCACCCCCAGCCTGAGCCCCACGCTGCTCATCGTCGCATTACCCGCCGTCTCGGGTCAGGTGAACAGCGGTCCGGCCCAGCCCCGCCGCCTGCGGAACCGCCCGGGTCCATCGCGCGTCCAACCGGCATGACGCATGAGATACCCGCCCCCGCCCGGCCCCGCCGCCGTCTGGCCACCGCCGCCGCCGTCCTCGCTGGCGCGGCGCTCCTGGCCGCCTGCGGCAGCCAGCCCGCCCCCGGCACGGCCGGGCAGCCCGGCCAGCAACTCGCCCGCGCCAGTCAAGCCCAAGGTCAGCCTGACCATCACGGTGGTCAACGGCCCCACCAAGCCGATCACCCACTGGACGCTCACGTGCGACCCGGCCGGCGGCACCCACCCCGACCCGGCCGCCGCCTGCGCCGCCCTGGCGGCCATCAAGCAGCCGTTCGCCGTGACCAAGGTCGGCGTGGCCTGCCCGATGATCGTGGCCAGCGCCCGCCGGGCCACGTTCAGCGGCACCTACTTCGGCGCCCCGGTGAACCGGACGATCATCGACGGCGGCTGTGACCTGGCTCACTGGTCCCAGCTCGGCCAGGTCGTTAACTAGCCCCGCTTACTTCAGCAGCCGTGACATCCGGCGGTCGGCCAGCGGCTTGCCGCCGGTCTGGCACGTCGCGCAGTACTGCAGCGCGGAATCGGCGAACGACACCTCCCGGATGACGTCCCCGCACTCCGGGCACGGCTGCCCGGCGCGCCCGTGCACCCGCAGCCCCGCCTTCTTCTCCTTCTTCAGCTCCGTAGCCGCCAGCCCATCCGACCGCGCCACGGCCTCCGTCAGCGTCGCCACGATCACCGAGTGCAGCGCCGCCACCTCCTCGTCACTCAGCGACGAGGCCAGCCGGAACGGCGACATCTTCGCCGCGTGCAGCACCTCATCGGAGTACGCGTTCCCGATCCCGGCGATGAGCCGCTGATCCCGCAGCACTCCCTTGATCTGCGTCCGCCGCTCGGCCAGGATCCCCGCCAGGACCTCCGGCCGTGAACGAGTCCCCCAGCGGGTCCGGCCCCAGCGACGCCACCCCCGGCACCAGAGCGGGGTCCGTCACCAGGTACACAGCGAGCCGCTTCCGCGTCCCCGCCTCGGTCAGGTCAAACCCCTCCCCGTCGGCGAACCGCAGCCGGAACGCCAGCGGCCCGCGCCCCGGCCGCGCCGGCGCCTCCGGCAGTTCCTCGCGCCACCGCAGCCACCCGCCCCGAGCCAGATGCATGACCAGATGAAGCGCGGGTACCCCGCCGCCAGCCCCAGCCTCGCCCCCAGACCCAGGTCGAGGAACTTCCCATGCCGCCCCGCCGACACCACCGTCAGCCCGTCCAGCGCCCCCAGCGGCGGCTCATACGTCTTCAGCACCGAGAACTCGGCCACCTCCCCCCGCTCCACCACCCGCCCGACAGCCCGCTCCCGCAGCCCGACCACAAGCGCCTCAACCTCAGGAAGCTCCGGCACGCTCCCACACCTCCATCCCCGCCCCCCGGCAAGTCTGCCAAGACCAGCCCCCCAAGCGCACCTGACAACCCCCTGTCCCGACGCTTAAGCTCCTGCCAGCACCAGCGACGAGGAGTAACCGTGAACCCACCCAGTTCCTCCTCGCCCCCTCAAGCACTCCAGGAATATCCGAGCCCCCAGGTACGCCCGGGACGGAACAGATGAACGGCGAACGCCAGCCAAGGCAGCCCGGGCGAAGCCCGGCGCAAGGGGCCTCCGGGGAGCGTCGGCATACCGCCCACGGCAAACCGGTCGAAAGCCAGCAGCGAACGCCGCTCCCGGGGGCTCCGGGAGTCGTCCCTCGGGGCAGGTACGTCGGCCCACGGCAAACCCGCTCGAAAGCCAGCAGCCATCGGAACGCCGGCTCCCGGCGGGCTCCGAGGAGTCGTCCCTCGGGGCAGGTACGTCGGCCCACGGCAAAGCCGCTCGAAAGCCGACAGGCACGAAACGCCGGCTCCCGGGGGGCTCCGGGGGTCGTCCCCCCGGGCAGATACTCCGGCCCACGGCGCAGTCGACCGAAGGTCGACAAGCATGGAGGCCGGCTCGTGGGCGAGGAGGGATTTGAACCCTCACATCCTTTCGGACACACGGACCTGAACCGTGCGCGTCTGCCGTTCCGCCACTCGCCCGAGGCAGCAGTCAGGTTAGCACGTCCTCAAGCGCCCCCATGTCGCCTATACGATCGGATGCGAGCAGCGAGAGGAGGTACCAACGGTGGGAGTCCTGCAGCGGTTTGAACACCGCCTGGAGGGGATGGTCGAGGGTGCCTTCGCACGGGCCTTCAAATCTGAGCTGCAGCCGGTCGAGGTCGCGAGCGCGGTGCAGCGGGAGATGGATGACCGGGCGGCGATCGTGGCCCAGGGCCGGACCCTGGTACCCAACGACTTCGTGGTCGAGCTGGCCCAGACCGACTACGAGCGGCTCGAGGTCTACGCCGACAGCCTCGGGATCGAGCTGTCCACCCTGGCCCGTGAGTATGCCCGGGAGCAGGGCTACTCGTTCGTCGGGCCGGTTCAGATGCGGTTCGAGGGCCTGCCGGAGCTGACCACGGGCACGTTCCGGATCCGGTCCGGTGTCATCCGCGGCACCACGGTGGAGGACGGCGAGATCCGCCGCCCGGCCAGCGACCTCCCGCGGCCGCCGGGAAACCTCAGCGGCAAGCCCCGGCTGCTGGTGTCCGGCCCCGATCATGGCGCTGACGGCAGCACCCGGACCTACGACCTGACCGCCCCGATCACGATCCTGGGCCGCGGCACTGATTGTGACCTGCGGCTCGTCGATCCGGGAGTTTCGCGGCATCACGCGGAGCTGAGGGTTGAGGACGGCGAGGTGGTGCTGGTCGACCTAGGGTCGACCAACGGCACGTTCGTGAACGGCCAGCCGGTCCGGCGCATCGTCCTGCAGGACGGGACCCAGGTCACCCTCGGCCGGACCACGCTGGTGTTCCGGCGGGACAGCATTTACTGACAGATCCGTACGCCGGGTGCCGGAGCGCCCGGCCAGCACAGTGATACCCCAGCACAGTGACACCCCAGCACAGTGACAGCAGCAGAGCTATATAGCCAAGGCCAGCCCAAGGACTCATGACCCGATGAACGCGCTCACGCTCACCCTCATCAGGCTCGCGTTCCTCGCTGTCCTGTGGCTGTTCGTGATCGCCGCGGTGGGCGTGGTCCGCACCGACATGTTCGGCACCGCCCGCCGGCGGCAGCGCAAGGCCCGGGCGCCGCAGCGGGTCGCCCCGCCGCCGGCGCCGCCCCGGCGCCCGCGCACCCGCAACGTCCCGCAGCAGATGGTGGTGACGGCCGGGCCGCTGGCCGGGACCACCCTGGGGCTGACGGACGCTCAGATCACCATCGGTCGCGCCGATGACGCCACGCTAGTCCTTACCGATGACTACGCTTCGACCCGTCATGCCCGGCTCTTCCCGCAGGATGGTCAGTGGATCGTGGAGGATCTTGGCTCGACCAACGGCACCTATCTCGACCGGCAGAAGGTAACCCAGCCCACCCCCGTGCCGGTCGGGGTGCCCATCAGAATTGGTAAAACCGTCTTGGAGCTGCGCAGATGACTCTCGCACTGCATTACGCGCTCCGCTCAGACGTCGGACTCCTCCGCGAGGGCAACGAGGACTCCGCTTACGCGGGTCCTAACCTTCTCGTGATCGCCGACGGCATGGGCGGCCACGCCGCGGGAGAGGTCGCCAGCGCCGTCGCGGTTTCGGCGCTCGCCCCCCTCGACACTCAGAACCTGCACGACAGCGGCCTCATGCTCGGCGCGCTGGCCGACGCGGTGACCAGCGCCAGTAACACGCTGCATGAGATGACCCTGGCGGACCCGTCCGTCGAGGGCATGGGCACCACGCTGACCGCCATGCTGTGGTCCGGGGCGCAGGTGGCACTCTGCCACATCGGCGATTCCCGCGCGTACCTTCTCCGGGACGGCGACTTCTTCCAGATCACCCGCGATCACACGCTGGTGCAGTCGCTGGTGGACGAGGGGCGGCTGAGCCCGGCCGCGGCGGCGACCCACCCGCAGCGGTCCCTGGTCATGCGGGCGCTGCAGAGCAGCAGCGACGCCGACCCGGATCTGGGCATGCGTGAGGCTGAGCTGGGCGACCGGTACCTGCTGTGCTCGGACGGCCTGTCCGACGTGGTGACCGAGCAGACCCTGCACAAGACCCTGGTCTCCTGCACGGATCCCGAGAAGGCCGTCCTGCAGCTCATCGACCTGGCCATCCGCAGTGGCGGCCCGGACAACATCACCTGCATCGTGGCCGACGTGGTCGACACCGTGACCGGCCCGGTGCCGCCCAGCGACAAGACGCTGCTGGCCGGCGCGGCGGCCAACGGCGATGGCCGGCCGCGGCTGCGCAATGACAGCCCGGCCGCGCGGGCGCACCTGCTGACCCGGGAGGCCCCGGCGGTGGCCGACACCGCCGAGCTTGACCCGGTGCCGGACCAGGCCGGCCAGCGCACCGGCCTGCGCCGGGGGGCCGCCGCGCGCGGCTCGGCTCCGCGGGGGGCGGCCGCCGCCCGGGCCACGGCAGCGCGGGCCACGGCCCAGCGCGCCGTTCCCGACGCGGCCGACAGTGATGACGACGACCGCCGGCTCGGCCGGCGGCGCTGGCCGCTGGTCAGCTCCATCCTGGTTATCCTGATCCTGCTGATCGGCGGGGGCGGCTACGTGGCCTGGCGGATGACCCAGAGCCAGTATTACGTGGGGACGAACGGCAACGAGGTGGTCATCTTCCGCGGCATCAACGAGAACGTGGCCGGACTGCACCTGTCCAACGTCTTCCAGCACACGCAGATCCCGGTCTCGCACGTGCAGACCAGCGTGCTGCAGCTGCCGACGCCGGCGGGAACGCTGAGCGAGGCCCAGCGGACGGTGCGGAACATCCGCCGCAGCTACCAGTGCAAGGTGGCGCTGGCCGCGCAGCAGTCCTGGGTCGTGCACAAGCCCGTGCCGCCGGTGATCCCCAGGGGGCACAAGCCGAACGCGGCTCAGGCCAGGGAGCTTGCCGCGGTCAAGAACTACCCGCCGCAGCCGATACCGCCCTCGTTCTGCGGGGTCCAGGGGGCCGGGTGACCGATTTCCCGGCGCCGCTCGCGCCCGCTTCCGCTCCCGCTGCCGCCGATCCGGTCCCGATGCCCCAGGGCCGGCGGCGGACCGAGTTGCTCATGCTGCTGTTCGCCCTGGGCGTGGTGGCCCTGGCCGACGCGGCGGCGGGCTTCGGGCTGAACGGCCGGGTGCCGGGCTCGCTGCCGGTCTACATCGGCGGGTTCGCACTGATCATGCTCGGCGCCCATGTCGCCCTCCGGTGGCTGGCCCCGTGGTCCGACCCGCTGATGCTGCCGCTGGCCGCGCTGCTCAACGGGCTGGGCGTGGTCATGATCTACCGACTGCAGGAGTCGGGCCGGGGCGGCAACCCCGGCAACGTGATCGGCACGCTGAGTACCGGCGCCACGTCGGTCCAGCTGCTGTGGACCGCGGTCGGCGTGGCCGGGTTCGTCCTCGTGCTGTGGCTGATCAAGGAGCCGCGGACGCTGCAGCGCTACACCTACACGCTGGGCGCGCTGGGGCTGATCGTGCTGGCCATCCCGGCGGTCCTGCCGACCAGCATGAGCTCCGTGCAGGGCGCCAAGGTGTGGATCATCATCGGCGGGTTCTCCATCCAGCCCGGCGAGTTCGCCAAGCTGGCCCTGGCGGTGTTCTTCGCCGGCTACCTGGTGAACAAGCGAGACGTGCTGGCGCTGGCCGGCCGCCGGGTGCTCGGCATCGACCTGCCCCGCGGCCGGGACCTGGGGCCGGTCCTGATCGCCTGGGGCGCCAGCCTGCTGATCCTGATCTTCGAGACCGACATCGGCACGTCGGCCATCTTCTTCGGCCTCTTCGTGGCGATGATCTACATCGCCACCCAGCGGACCTCCTGGCTGCTGATCGGCTTCTCGCTGTTCATCGGCGGGGCCTGGGTGGCCAGCACGTTCATCGGCCACGTGGGCAGCCGGTTCACCGACTGGCTGCACCCGTTCGCCGGGACCAACGCCACCGGCTCGGCCTTCCAGCTGGTCCAGGGCCTGGAGGGGATGGGCTTCGGCGGCATCTTCGGCACCGGCCTGGGCCACGGCCAGCCGTTCTACACGCCGCTCGTGCAAAGTGACTTCATCGTCACCGCGTTCGGCGAGGAACTGGGCCTGACCGGGCTGATGGCCATCCTGCTGCTGTTCGGGCTGCTGGTGCAGCGGGGCCTGCGGGCCGCCATCGCGGTCAAGGACCCGTTCGCCAAGCTCCTGGCGGGCGGACTGGCGTTCACCCTCGCGCTCCAGGTATTCGTGATCGTGGGCGGCGTGACCCGGCTGATCCCGCTGACCGGCATCACCACCCCGTTCCTCAGCCAGGGGGGTTCCTCGCTGGTGGCTAGCTGGGCGCTGATCGCGCTGCTGCTGCGAGTCAGCGACACGGCCCGGCGGCCGGCCCCGCAGCCCATCCAGGACGAGGGCATGACCCAGGTGGTGCGGGCCGGATGAACCGCGCACTGCTCCGCCTGTCCATCGCCTGCCTGGCCATGTTCGTGCTGCTGTTGATCAACATCAACTACGTGCAGGCTTTCCAGTCGTCCAGCCTGGCCGACCAGCCAGGCAACATCCGGGTCTTCAACCAGCAGTTCCAGTACCAGCGCGGGACGATCTTCGCCACCGGCGACAACACCAACACCAAGATCGCGGAATCCCGGCTGGTCAAGGGCGACAATGGGATCTACCAGCGGTTCTACCCGTCCGGCCCGGTGTACGCGCCGGTGACGGGCTATGACTCGCTGTTCGGGGCCACCGGTATCGAGGAGGCCGAGAACAAGAACCTGTCCGGCACCGCGCCGTCGCTTGAGGTACATAACTTCATCAGCCTGATCACCGGGAAGCCCAAGCTGGGCGCGTCGGTCGACCTGACCATCAGCCCGCGGGCGCAGAACGCCGCCTACCAGGCGCTGCTGAACGACGGCGGGCATCAGGGGGCGGTCGTCGCGATCAACCCGCAGACCGGTGCCATCCTGGCCATGGCGTCGCTCCCGACGTTCAATCCCAACCAGTACGCCACGCTGAGCAGCCAGACGCTTAACAAGATCGACGCCGCCAACCGGGCCAACCCGGCCCAGCCGCTGCTCAACCGGGCGACCGAGGTGACGTTCCCGCCGGGCTCCACGTTCAAGATCATCACCAGCTCGGCCGCGTTCTCCACCGGCAAGGTGCCGAACCCCAACTCCACCGTGCCCGCGCCGCAGACCCTGGACCTGCACAACGGCCACACCCTGATCAACGATGACAACGAGACCTGCGGCGATGGCAACCCGCCGATCCTGCAGGCCTTCTACCTGTCCTGCAACACGGCCTTCGGCCAGCTGGGCATCACGCTCGGCGGCGCGACCCTGCGCAAGTACGCCGACCTGTACGGGGCCAACAACCCGAACCTGACGATCCCGCTGCCGGTGGCGGCGAGCGTCATCCCCACCGAGACCGAGCCGCCGTTCGAGGCGTACACGGCCATCGGCCAGTTCGATGACCAGGTGACGCCGCTGCAGGAGGCCATGTTCGCGGCGGCCGTCGCGAATCACGGCACGCTCATGACCCCCTACCTCGTGTCGAAGGTGCTGGCGCCGGACCTGTCCGTGGTTCAGTCGGCCAACCCGACGCAGCTGAGCCAGCCAGTCACCCCGGCCGTGGCCAGCGACCTGACGACGATGATGGAGCAGGTCACTCAGAACCCGTCCGGCACAGCCTTCGCGACGGCCAACAGCAGCCAGGTCGCCGGGGTGGTAATCGCCGGGAAAACCGGGACCGCGCAGAACGGCGTGAACAACACCGGGCTGAATGATGCCGTCTTCACGTGCTTTGCGCCCGCCAGCAACCCGCAGATCGCTGTCGGCGTCATCGTGAAGGGCGGCGGCTTCGGGGCGGACGCTGCCGCCCCGATCGCTGTCGCGGTCATCAAGGCCTACCTGAAGCTGCCATGAGCCCTCAATCCGCAGGACGGTAATGTAAGTGCGAGACATGACCCAGCCAAGGCTTCTCGGCGGCCGCTACGAGCTCGACGGGATCGTCGGGCGTGGCGGCATGGCCGAGGTCTTCCGGGCACGCGACATCCGCCTGGACCGCATCGTGGGCGTGAAGACGCTCCGCGACGACCTGGCCCGCGACGCAGACCTTCCAGGCCCGGTTCCGGCGCGAGGCCCAGTCGGCCGCGTCACTGAACCACCCGTCCATCGTGGCTGTCTACGACACCGGCGAGGACATGATGGGCGCCACGCCCGTCCCCTACATCGTGATGGAGTTCGTCGACGGCCGCACGCTGCGCGACCTGCTGCGCGACGACCGCCGGCTGCTGCCCGAGCGGGCCGCCGAGATCACCGACGGGGTGCTGCGGGCGCTGGATTACAGCCACCGCAACGGCATCGTCCACCGCGACATCAAGCCGGGCAACGTGATGCTGACCCGCGACGGCCAGGTCAAGGTGATGGACTTCGGCATCGCCCGGGCGGTCAGCGACGCGCAGGCCACCATGACGCAGACGGCCCAGGTCATCGGGACCGCCCAGTACCTGTCGCCGGAGCAGGCCCGCGGCGAGCGGGTGGACGCCCGCAGCGACCTGTACTCGGCCGGCTGCCTGCTGTACGAGCTGCTGACCGGCCGGCCGCCGTTCACCGGGGACTCCCCGGTGGCGATCGCCTATCAGCATGTCCGGGAGCAGCCGGTCCCGCCGTCCCGGATCGACCCGGAGGTCCCGCCGTGGGCCGACGCGATCGTGCTCAAGGCCATGATGAAGGACCCCGGCGACCGCTACCAGTCCGCCGGCGACATGCGCAACGACCTGCAGCGCGCGCTGTCGGGCGCGCCGGTGGCGGCGCCGATGCACACGGACATGTACGCCGCCGGCACCCGGCGGATGGGCCAGGCCACGCAGATGGCCGGGGCCACCAGCGCGATCCCGCCCTACCAGTACGGCCCGCCGGACACCGGCCGCCAGGATTACATGGGCCAGGACTACGGCGGCCCGCCGCGGCGGAAGGCCTGGCCGTGGGTGCTGGCCGCCATCTTCGTCCTGATCCTGATCGCGGGCGGCATCTGCGCGTTCGAGTTCGCCTCGAGCAACGGCGGGAGCTACCGCCGTGCCCGCCGTGAACGGGCTGCCCCTGCAGACAGGCCCGGACCGAGATCGTGCAAGGCGGGCCTGGTCGTCGGGACCGATCACGACCAAGCCATCGGCCACGGTGTCGCGGGGGGATGTGATCTCCACCAGCCCGGCCAATGGCAACGACGTCAAGGCGCACTCGACGGTCAACCTCATCGTGTCCGGCGGCCTGGGCAAGAAGATCGTGCCCAGCGTCGGTAGGCATGCAGCAGCAGGCGGCGGAGACGGCGCTGACCAACGCCGGCCTGAACTTCAACGCCAAGCTGGTGCCAACTCGGCCCAGCAGGGCCAGGTGGTCAGCCAGTCTCCGGCAGCCAATTCGCGGGTGGCGCCGGGCACGCCTGTGCAGCTGGAGATCTCCGAGGGCGGGACGCAGGTGCCCGAACGTCATCGGCGACACTCAGGCAGCAGGCGACAATCAAGCTGGAGCAGGCGGGCTTCACGCCGAATCCCGTGGTGGGCCAGCGCCCCGGCCGGCACGCCGGCGGGCACGGTGTTCAGCATGAGCCCGTCGCCCGAGCACGACCGCGCCCAGCGGGTCGACCATCACCATCAACGTGGCGGCCGGCCGCCTCCTCCGAGCCCGCCGGCCGTCACACCAGCCCGCCGACGGGGTTCACCCCGCCGCCGATCAGCCCGTCGCCGAGCCCGTCGTAGCAACCGGGTCCGGCTGGCCTCCCGCAGTCCGCGGGGGGCCAGCCGATCCCGGCTCAGCCGATGCCGGCCCGGTCGACCGGCAGGTAGCATGGATGCCCACGGGAAGACGACCAGCCACAGCAGCGCAGCCACGGCCAGCAGGATCAGCAGGCCCATCTCGACCGTCCGGGTCGCCGCGCCGCCGGGCAGCCGCCGCCAGATCCACCGGTACATGCGCGTCTAGCTCCTTCCGTCGCGGGCCGCGGCAGCCGCTTGACCAGCACCCCGGTGACCACCACCCGGCTGGTCCCCGACCAGGCCGGGTCGCAGGTGATCAGGCTGATCCAGGCTCGCCGGGGCCGCTGGCCGGGCCGGTCCGGGGCCGGCGCCAGGACGGCGGTATCGCCGGGCCAGGTCCAGACCGGCCGGGCGGTGATCTCGTAGGTGTAGGTCCCGGCGATGGTCTGGACGTACACCAGGTCGCCGGGCTTGCAGGCTGGGCACGTTCCAGAACGGGTTGCCCGCGGTCACCCGGTGGGCGGCCACGGCGAAGTTGCCCACCTGGCCCGGCCGCTGGGTGCCCGGCACGTGCCCGGGTCCCAGGGCCAGCTGGGCCAGGCCGGTGCCCTGGACGACGGCGAACTGCCAGCTCGGGCCTAACGCCGGAATCCGCATGATCGCGAACGGCCGCCCCAGCACCAGGCGGCCGGAGTCGTCGAGCATGGCCAGGCTCAGCCCCGGCGCGGCCCACTGGCTGGTGAGCTCGCTGGGCGAACCGCTGCTGGGCGGCACGCTCGCGCATCGCCGTGCCCCAGAACATGTACGCCATGAACAGCGCCGCCACGACGCCGCAGGTGACCAGGATCTCGCCGATGACACGCTGACAGGACCGCACCGTGTGCCCAAACCCTCCGCGCGCTCGAACCGTCACCGGTAGTTACTGAACGTAGTCGAAGAGTAGCGCTTAGCCGGCCCGGGGGCAGGACGATGGGCCACCTGCGCGGCAGCGTGGCGCGGATGCCGCCGCGAGCAACTACGCTTACCGAGGGGTCGTGCGCGCAGCGCGGCCAGTCCCGCGCCGCCGCAGCCGCGATGCGGCGGGCGAGTCCAGCAGGAGAGCACCGTGCCCAAGTCCCGCACCCGAACCAAGGCCGTTTACACGCCGCCGACCAGGTCGTCCAAGTCCAAGGTCAGCCCGCGCTGGCTGGCGCCCACGATGCTGGCCTGCCTGCTGATCGGACTGGCGTGGATCGCGACTGTTCTACGTCAGCGGCGGGGCGCTGCCGATCAGCCCGATCGGCAGCTGGAACCTGGTCGTGGGATTCGGCTTCCTGGTCGGAGGCGTGGTCCTGTCCACCAAGTGGCACTAGGTCACAACCGGACGGCGCCCACCAGCGTGTTGTCCCTGACGATCACTCCTATGATCAGCAGGGCCAGGATCGCGACGGTGGCCCCGGCCTGGATCAGCACCCGGTTGCGCCGGGGCGCGTAGACGAACGCGGCGGTCAGCGCGCCGCCGGCGATGAGCCCGCCGACGTGCGCCTGCCAGGCGATCGCGGTCGCGAAGACGAAGCCGATGACCAGGTTGATCACGATCAGCGCGACGACCTGCCGGCTGTCCACCCGCAACCGCCGGGACAGCACGAACCAGGCCGCGAACAGGCCGAAGATGGCGCCGGAAGCGCCCAGGGCGGCCTCGTCCGGGCGGGTCAGATAGTAGAACGCCACTGAGCCGCCGATGGCGCTGACCAGGTAGATGGTCAGGAACCGGGTCCGGCCGAGCACCTGCTCCAGCGCCGGCCCGACCAGCAGCAGCGCCCACATGTTGAACACGATGTCCAGGAACCCGAGGCCGCTCAGGCCCGGTGGCGGCAGGAACGCTGAGGTGATCAGCCGGTACCACTGGCCGTCGGCCACGCCGATCCCGATCATGGCCCAGTCGTCGGCGATGGACGGGCGGGCGAACTCATACAGCCAGCAGCACCACGTTGACCGCGATCAGCGCATAGGTCACCAGCGGCCGGCCGGCCTGCGGCGACCCGCCGAAGAGGCCGGCGGGCCGCCGCACGGTCCGGCTGCCCTCCCGGATGCACTCCACGCACTGCTGGCCGACCGGCGCCGACCGCAGGCAGTCCGGGCAGGCCGGGCGGCCGCACCGGCGCACGACACGTAGGTCTCCCGGCCGGGGTGCCGGAAGCAGGTCGGCCCGGGCGTGCCCTGAGGGTCAGGCATGCCCGCGGGCTCGGGCGGGGAGGGCGGGCCGGGCGGGTACGACATCGTTATCCCGCAGACCCGCCGTCATCGCTGACGATCTCGACGCTCTCCAGCACGACGTCAGCTTCCGGGCGGTCGTTGCGCCCCTTCTGCTCCCGGCTGATCGCGTCGACCACCTCGGCGCCCGAGATGACCTCGCCGAAGATGGTGTGCTTGCCGGTCAGCCAGGTCGTCGGCACGGTGGTGATGAAGAACTGGGAGCCGTTGGTCCCCGGACCAGAGTTGGCCATGGCCAGCAGGTAGGGCCGGTCAAAGCTCAGGTCCGGGTGGAACTCGTCGGCGAACTTGTAGCCGGGGCCGCCGGTGCCGGTGCCGAGCGGGTCACCGCCCTGAATCATGAAGTCCGGGATGACCCGGTGGAAGATCGTCCCGTTGTACAGCGGCTCCTTGGAGGCCTGCCGGGTCCGCGGGTTCGTCCACTCGCGCGTGCCCCCCGCCAGTTCGACGAAGTTCCGCACGGTCTTCGGAGCATGGTCAGGGAATAGCCGCACGACGACATCCCCGTGGTTAGTCCGCAGCGTCGCGGTCAGCGTGTTGGTCATACATCGCATCCTTCCATGCCCGCACGAGTGACCGGTCCGCCACGGGACCGTGATTGACCAGTCACGGCCGGGGAAGTGTGGGAGAGCGAACCGAACTAACCGGGGAGGACGCAGTGGCACTTATCACCAAGAAACGCCCGGCCGGGAGCGTTGCCGACGTGCGTGACCGCGCCGTGTCCGGCGCCGCGCAGGTCGTGCCTACCGTCGTGGAGGCCGGCACCAGGGTCCGGCGCGGCGCGGAGGACGCGGCGGCCTGGGCCCGGCCCCGCATCGATGACGCGGCGGCCTGGGCCGGCCCCGGGTGGAGGACGCCCGTTCCTGGGCGGCGCCGCGGCTGGAGCGCTCCGGCCACGCGGTACAGGAGACCATCGCCCCCGCGATCGCTGATGCCATGGTCACCGCCGCCCGCAAGCTGGACGTGAAGCAGTCCCGCGCGGCGCCGCTGGGCGGTACCGGCGGCCATCACGATGGCGCTGGCCGCGGCGGCCAGCGCGGCCGCCGCGGTGATCATGCGGCGCCGCCCGGACCCCGTCTTCCCGCCGGTGGACCCGGACTCGCCGGTCGACCCGACCTCAGGCGAGGAGGGCATCGGTCCGGATCCCGAGGTCAACGGCCGCCCCCTGGAGCCCTGATCGCGGCCGTCACGGCCCCGGCGACAGCGCCGGGGCCGTGACGTCGGCCGTGCCAGCCGCGCGCCGGGGACAGGCGACCATGACATATGTCACGGGCAGGCCGGGATGGCTGGCATGCGGCTGCGCGGGCCCGGCGGTCTTAGCCTGACAGCATGACCCGGCCGGTGACCGCTTCAGCCAGGCACAATGCCGGCCGCCGGCTGAGGCACAATGCCGGCCGCTGGCTGAGGCACAATGCCGCCTGCCGGCTGAGGCACAATGGCAGCGTGTGGGCGACTACCGTGCGCCGCCGCGCGAGTACGGCGGCCGGGGGCGGCCTGGATGGGTACCGCCCGGACCAGCCGGCCATCCCGGCGGACGGCGATGACCGCGGCCTGCTGAGCGCCCCCACCACGCTGCTGCGCCGGGTCATCGTCGGCGTCATCGTGGCCTACTTCCTGCTCGGCCCGGTGGTCAGTGCCGTGGCCCGTGACGCCACCGCGCAGAACATCTTCCTGCTCGTCGGGGCTTTGGTCTTCCTCGGGCTGCTGGCCTCGCTGGTGGCCGCCGTCGAACAGCTGGCCGCGGCGCAGCAGGCGCCGTGGATCCGGCTCGCGGTGGTCGTCTCGCTGGCCATCGCCCTGTTCCTGACGGCCGGCAAGGAAAACTGGATCATCGTGCTGGCGCTGGCCGCGGCCGCCTGCGGGCGATTCACCGCGACCCTGCGGCCTGCCATCTTCGGCGCCGTCACCTGCGGCGCGACCGCCCTGGCGGTGGCCGTGTCGGAGCACCTCGGGAACCTGGACGTCGTCGCGCTGGTGCCCTCGCTGGCAGCGTTCTTCGCCTACGTGGCGGGCAAGCGCTACGAGGCGCTGGTCACGCTGCGCCAGACCAGGGCCGAGCTGGCCCGGGTGGCGGTCGCCGAGGAACGGCTGCGCATCGCGCGCGACCTGCATGACCTGCTCGGCCACAGCCTGTCCCTGATCACCCTGAAGGCCGAGCTGTCCCGCCGGCATGATCGCCACTGACGCGGCCGGCGCGGAACGCGAGATGGCCGAGCTGGAGGCGGTGGCCCGGCAGTCGCTGAGCGACGTCCGCGCGGCCGTGGCCGGGTACCGGCAGCCCGACCTGGCCGCCGAGCTGGGCGCGGCCCGGCAGCTGCTGACGGCGGCCGGGATCGCCTGCCAGATCAGCGTGCCGCCGGACCTCAGCCTGCCCGCCGAGGCGGACACGGTACTGGCCTGGACCGTCCGGGAGGGCGTGACCAACGTGGTCCGGCACGCCCGCGCCACCAGCGCGGCCATCGCGATCTCCAGCGGCCGCGACGGCATCACGGCCGAGATCACCGACAACGGCCGGGGCAGCGGCCTGCCGCCCGGCTCCGCGGGCGCGGACTCCGGGCCGGACTCCGGGGCCGCTCCCCGGACTGGCTCCGGCCTGGCCGGGCTGGGCGAGCGCGCCCGCCAGCTAGGCGGCCGCCTGACGGCCGGGCCGGCCGGGCCGACCGGGTTCCGGCTGCTGATCAGCGTTCCGGCATCCCCCGGCCTGATCGCCGCTCAGGCCGCTCGGGAGCCAGCCTCAGAGCCAGCCACCGGGCCAGCCTCGGAGCCAGCCACCGGCCGGCCACCGGGCCGAATCCTGGCCACCGGCCCGTTCCCGCGGCCAGCCCGGACACCTCCAGGGAGCCGGCCCGGTGACCATCAAGATCATGATTGCCGAGGACCAGGCCATGGTGCGCCAGGCGCTGGTGGCGCTGCTCGGCCTGGAGGCCGACATCGAGGTC
The DNA here is from genome assembly GCA_963731085.1 of uncultured Actinomycetota bacterium. Taxonomy (GTDB): domain Bacteria; phylum Actinomycetota; class Actinomycetes; order Streptosporangiales; family Streptosporangiaceae; genus DASUBV01. The sequence continues at coordinate 23,784 of CAVSUF010000004.1, read as the reverse complement.
GTGGCCCAGGCCGCGACCGGCGACGAGGCCCTGGCCATGGCGCAGAAGCACCAGCCCGACGTGGCGGTCCTGGATATCGAGATGCCCGGCGGGACCGGCATCGAGGTGACCCGCAAGCTGCGCCAGGACGGCTTCGGCGGCCGGGTCGTCATCGTGACCACTTTCGGGCGGCCCGGCTACCTGCGGGCCGCGATGTCCGCCGGGGCCAGCGGGTTCCTGCTCAAGGACGCGCCGGCGGCTCAGCTAGCCGAGGCCATCCGCCGGGTCTTCGCCGGGGAGCGGGTGGTCGACCCGGCCCTCGCCGCGGCTGCCCTGGCCGAGGGAGACAGCCCGCTGACCGGCCGCGAGACGGACGTACTGGCCGCCGCCGCGAGCCACGACGCCATCATCGACATCGCCGAGCGGCTGCACCTGTCGCCCGGCACGGTGCGCAATCACCTGTCGGCCGCCATGCACAAGCTGGGCGCCCGCAACCGGGCTGAGGCCGTGCAGATGGCGCAGCGCAAGGGCTGGCTGTAGCCGCCAGTCCCGGTCGGCCCAGTCCCGGTCGGCTCAGTCCCGGTCGCGCTGGCGGTGCCGCTCGGTGCCGCGCTGCCAGCCGGGCTGCGGATCGCGCTGCCAGTCCGGCGCCCAGGCGGGCGGGCGGGGGCTCTCCCGCTCCGCCTCGGATCCCTCCCATCCCGGCCGCCGGGCAGGCAGGCGGGCGGGAAGCCGACCCGGCTGAGCCGGATGGCGCCCGGACGGGCGACCGGGACGGACGGCAGCCGGGCCGTCGGCCTCGCCGCGGATGAGCCGGAAGCCCGCGGGCAGCGGCGCCCGTACGGTCGGCACCATGGGCACCCAGGCGAACGCCAGGGCGCCGCCGGCCAGGCCCAGCAGGGTGCCGATGAGATAGCCGCCCAGGTGCGAAGTCATCAGCGCGGTGATGGCCAGCAGGATGGCCAGTACCGCGTACCCGGACCGCTGGACCGGGTCGAACAGCAGCAGCAGGCCGCACGTGATCAGGCCCGCGGCGATCCACAGGCCGGCCGGCAGGATGGTCCAGGCGGTGTGGACGGCAAGTGAGAACCGGACCGCCGCCGTCTCCACGCCCGACGTCCCGATCATGACCGCGCCCCAGAACGGCCTACTCCGGCGCCAGCCGCGCCATGCGCGGCGGGTCGCCACTGCCAACTCGGCAGGCCCGCGGGGCTTACGTGCGTGAGCTGCCATGGGATCCGGCCGTCGCCCTGGTCCTCCAGGTCATGAGCTGTCCCCCCGTCCGGCGAGACGAGACGCTGATCGGGCGAACCTAGCGTGACCGACATATTTGCGGTCAGCACTTGATGGTATCGCCATTACGCCCGCAGCGCCCGGCATTGCCCGCCGGCCGCGGCCGCCCCGGCCGGCGGGCGCCGATCGGGGACAATCACTGCATGCTGCTGGAGAGGGTGGTACGCGCCTCGGCCGCCGTGGCCGCCTCGCCCGGCCGCCTGGTGAAGGTGGCGGAGATCGCCGCGCTGCTGCGCGAGGTGGCGCCGGCCGAGATCCCGGCCGCCGTGGCGTTCCTGTCGGGCGAACTGACCCAGCGCCAGATCGGTGTCGGGTACGCGGCCATCGTCGACCTGCTCGGTCCCGAGACAGCGGCAGGCGGCACCACGGCGGCAGGCGGGCCGGCCTGCCCGGCCCGCCCGCGGCCCCCGCCCTGACGCTGGCCGATGCCGACGAGGCGTTCGGCGCGATCGGCGCGCAGTCCGGGCCGGGCTCCCAGGGGCAGCGCCGGGCGCTGCTGCGCGACCTGCTGGCCCGGGCCACCGAGCGCGAGCGGGAGTTCCTGGTCCGGCTGCTGGCCGGGGACCTCGGCCAGGGTGCGCTGGCCGGCGTGATGACCGAGGCCATCGCGGCCGCCGCCGGCGTGCCCGCCGTCGCCGTGCGCCGCGCTCATCAGGTCAGCGGCTCCCTGGCCGTGGCCGCTACCGCCGCGCTGGGCGACTGGGGCGGCGATCCGGAGCCGGGCCCGGCAGGCGCTGCGCGAGGTCCGCCTCCAGGTCGGCCTGCCGGCCGCGCCGATGCTGGCCGCGACCGCGCCCGCGATCGACGCCGCGCTGGCCCGGATCTCGCCCGCCGCGGTGGAGTGGAAGATCGACGGCATCCGCATCCAGGTCCACCGGCGCGGCGACGACGTGCGGGTCTTCACCCGGACCCTGGACGACATCACCGCCCGGGTGCCGGAGATCGTGGCCGCCGCCCGGTCGCTCGGCGCGGCGACCGCGGTGGCCGACGGCGAGGCGGTCGCGCTGGGACCGGATGGCCGGCCGCGTCCGTTCCAGGTCACCTCGGCCCGGACGGCCAGCCAGGGCGATGCCGCCACGCTGGCCGCCCAGGTCCCGCTGACCGCGTTCCTGTTCGACCTGCTGCACGAGGACGGGACCGACCTGCTCGACGCCCCGGCCAGCGAGCGGTTCGCGCGGCTGACCGCGATCAGCCCGCCGGAGCTGGTCATCCCCCGGATGGTGACCGGTGATCCGGCCGTCGCCGAGGAGTTCTTCCGGGCCGCCATCGAGCGCGGCCACGAGGGCGTAGTGATCAAGTCACTGGACGCCCCGTACGGCGCGGGGCGGCGCGGCGGCGACTGGATCAAGGTCAAGCCGCGCCACACCCTGGACCTGGTCGTGCTGGCCGCCGAGTGGGGTCACGGGCGGCGCCGGGGCTGGCTGTCCAACCTGCACCTGGGCGCCCGGGACCCGGCCACCGGCGGGACGGTGATGCTGGGCAAGACCTTCAAGGGCCTGACCGACGCCCTGCTGGCCTGGCAGACAAACCGGCTGCTGGAACTGGCCGACCCGGCCCAGGCGGCGGTCCCCTCGCCGCGCCCGGCCGGGGACACGGGCCAGGCCGAGCGGCGCGGGGTAGTGCGGGTGCGCCCGGAACTGGTGGTCGAGATCGCTTTCGACGGCGTCCAGGCCAGCACCCGGTACCCGGGCGGCGTCACCCTCCGGTTCGCCCGGGTGCTCCGGTACCGCGACGACAAGACCGCCGACGAGGCCGACACCATCGACACCGTCCGCGCCCTGTGGCCTGGCGACACCCCGGCCGGCTACACCTCCGCCGGCGACGGGCTCAGCCCGCCAGGCTGATCTGCAGCCCGGAAACCGCGAACGAGCCGGCCGAGGCGAATATCTGGCTGCTGCTGATGTTGGTGAGCGTCAGGTCGCCGGACACGGCCGGCGGCGGGTTCTGCGGGGTGAAGGTCACCGCGGCGCCCAGGAGGGTGCCGGAGAGCTTTGTGGTCAGCAGCGTGACGTTACCGCTGAAGTCGAAGGTGGCGGCCGTCACGGTGAGCGTCTGCCCGCCCGGGGACGTCACCGTCAGGTCGGCGCTGGACAGGGTCAGCCCGGCCATGCTGAATTCCAGCACCTGTTCCGGCCCGCTGGCGGTCCGCACGGTCGCCACTCCGTCGAACTTCACGCCGTCCAGGGCGGCCGAGTCCGCGGTGATGTCGGAGAGTTCCGAGGCCGCGATCAGGCCAGCCGGCCCGGTGGCCGTCGGCGGCGGGGTGCTGGCGCTCGGGCTGGGGGCGGGGCTGGCCGAGGCACTTCCGCTCGGGCTCGGGCTGGCGCTCGCGCTGGAACTGGGTCCGGGGCTGGCGCTGCCGGAGGATGGGTCCGGGCTGGGGTCGGCCGAGGCGGACGGGTCCGGGTCCGGGCTGCACGAGGGATCCGGGCTGGCGCTGGCGGTGCCGGACGGAGCCGGGCTGGGGCTGCACGAGGGGTCCGGGCTGGGCGAGGCGGCGTCCAGCCGGCTCGCGGGCATCGCGGGCGACGCCGTTCCGGGCATGGCCGAGACGAGTAAACCCAAGGCCAGGGGCATGGGCAGGAGAGCCCGGTATAAGCGGCGGCCTGAGCCAGAGTCGGCAGCGGCGAGGCGAGGCCTCGATCTCGGGTCGGGCGCACTCATTTATCGGCTCTCTGTATGCGGGTATATAAGTCACGTCACGCGACAGCGCAGATCATCATCGGACTAAAGCCTGCAAGCCATGACATATGGCACGGACACACCGGTATTTCGCAAGTTACTCCCCAGTAGCTAGCCCGTCAAGGAGACTCCGGCCGACCCAGGTGACACCGCCCGTCGCGGCAATTACGGCTGGAGGAAAATGGCCCTCGGGGCGCCCGCCCGCCGGGCCGGGCGCGGATGCGAGCAGCGGGCACGGCGAAAGGGCCTCGATGTCGACTGTGTGGGCGGACCGGGACGGGACGTGGCGGACCACGCTGCGCCGCCGCCAGGTCCTGGCCGACCCCCGGATCAACAAGGGCACCGCGTTCAGTGACTCCGAGCGGGCCGCGCTCGGGCTCATCGGGCTGATCCCGCCGGGCCACATGACGCTGGCCGAGCAGGTCTCCCGGGTCTACGCCCAGTACCGGCGGCAGACCACCGACCTGGCCCGCAACGTCCTGCTGACCGAGGTACACGATCGCAACGAGGTGCTGTTCTACCGGCTCCTGGCCAGCCACCTGAGCGAGATGCTGCCGATCATCTACACCCCGACCGTCGGCCAGGCGATCGAGAACTACAGCCACGAGTACCGGCGACCGCGCGGCATCTACCTCTCGGTGGACCGGCCGGAACTGATCGAGACGTCGCTGCGCGCGGCCGGTCTCGGCGCCGACGAGGTGGACCTGATCGTCGCCACCGACGCGGGCGCGATCCTCGGCATCGGCGACTGGGGCGTCGGCGGCATCCACATCGCGGTCGGGAAGCTGGCCGTCTACACGGCGGCCGGCGGCATCGACCCCAACCGGGCGCTGCCGGTGATGCTGGACGTCGGAACCGACCGGCAGAGCCTGCTCGAGGATCCCCTCTACATCGGCAACCGCCACCCCCGGGTGCCGGTCGCGGAGTACGACGCGTTCCTGGACGCCTTCGTCACCGCGGTCCGCCGGCTGTTCCCCCGGGCGCTGCTGCACTGGGAGGACATCGGGGTGAGCAACGCCCGCCGGGTGCTGGAGCGCTACCGGACCACGATGCTCACCTTCAACGACGACATCCAGGGCACCGGCGCGGTCAACCTGGCCGCCGTGCTGGCCGCGGTCCGGGCTACCGGCGTCAAGCTGGCCGATCACCGGGTGGTGATCTTCGGAGCGGGCACCGCCGGGGTCGGGATCGCCGATCAGCTCACCGCCGCGCTGATCGCGGGCGGCCTCAGCCCGGAGCTGGCGGCGGCCCGGATCTGGGCCATCGACCGGACCGGTCTGCTGACCACCGCCGACTCCGGGCTGAGCGAGCAGCAGCGCCGCTATGCACGGGACCCGGCCGCGGTGGCCGGCTGGGAGCAGGACCCGGACCTGGGCGGCATCCCGCTGGCCGAGGTGGTCCGCCGGGTCCGCCCGACCATCCTGATCGGCACGTCGGGCCGGGGCGGCACCTTCAGCGAGGCCATCGTGACCGAGATGGCCGCCCACGCCAGCCGGCCGGTGATCATGCCGATGTCCAACCCGACCAGCCTGGCCGAGGCCCGGCCGGCCGACCTGATCCGGTGGACCGGGGGCCGGGCCCTGGTGGCCGCGGGGAGCCCGTTCGGCCCGGTGGACTACGAGGGCACCCGGTATGTCATCGGCCAGGCCAACAACGCGCTGGTGTTCCCTGGCCTCGGTCTCGGCGTCATCGCCGCGCGGGCCGCGCGGGTCACCGAGGGGATGCTGAGCGCCGCCGCCCACGCGGTGGCCAGCCTCGTCGACACGGTGACGCCCGGCGCCCCGCTGCTGCCCCAGGTCGAGGCGCTGCGGGACACGTCGCTGGCGGTGGCGACGGCCGTGGCCCAGGCCGCGGCGGCCGACGGGGTGGCCGGCCGGCGGCTTAGCGGCGACATCGCGGCGCAGGTCAGCGCCCTGATGTGGCAGCCCGCCTACCGTCCTGTCCGGCCCGCCTGAGCTGCCGTCGAGCATGCCTGGCCTCCCGCGCGCCGCCGTGACCGCGGCCCGTCTCTGGCTCCGCCGTTACGCGCGCGACCTGCGGGCCAGCCGCGCGTTCCTGGCCAGCGAAGTCAGCCACGGCGGCTGGCTGGACGCGGGCCAGTTCCGCTGGCGGGACGCGACCCCGGGCCGGGCTGCCCGGGCCGCCTTCGGCGTGGCCGTGCCGCTGGCGCTGGGCCTGGCCACCCGGCACGTCGAGTACGGCACGTTCGCCGCCCTGGGCGCCCAGCCCGCCGGGGTGGTGTCGTTCCAGGGCGTGACCCGGTCCCGCATCATGCTGGTCACGATCGCGGTGGCCGGGATGGCGGTGTCCACCTTCGTCGGGGCCACGGTGGCGTCGGCCGTTCCGTGGCTGATGCCGGTGGTGGTCGCGCTGTGGGCCTACGCGGCCGGGGTGTGCGCCGCCCTCGGCCCGACCGCCCTGATCGTGGCGCTCCAGTGGCCCGTCGCGGTGCTGATCGCCAGCGCGGTCCCGCTTGGCCCGGAGCAGGCCCTGGTGCGGTCCGGGCTGGTGGTGGCGGGCGGCCTGTGGCAGGCCGTGCTGGTGATCTCGACCTGGGCGATCAGCCGCGGCGCCGCGGAGCGGACCGCGATGGCCGCCTCGTACGCCGCGCTAGGCCGGTACGCCTCCCGCCTGGGCACCGACCGCAGCATGCCGCCGCCGCCCGAGGCGCTGCCCGGTACCCGCGCGCTGCGCGATCCCAACCCGCTGATGCGCAGCGATGCCCGGCGGCACCTGACCGACCTGATGGTGGAGGCCGAGCGGATCAGGACCACGCTGGCCGTGGCGGCCGGGCGCCGGTCCGGCGGCGGAGCGCCCGGCGCCGACCGGGCCGCCCTGCTGGCCGCCGTGGCCGGCGCGCTGGACGAGGTCGCCGCGGCGCTGCGTGCCCGGCCCGCCGACCGGGCCGGGCACCTGGCCGCGGCCCGCGCGATGCTCGGCCCGGACCCCGGGGTGGCCGGCCACGCCTGGACGTGGGCCGGCGAGTCCCTGCACGGCCAGGTGCGCGGTGCCATCCGGATGGCCCAGCGGCTCAACGACACCGAGCCGGGCCGGGGCGGCCGCCCGCCCAGCCCGGTAGTCCGCCCGCCCGCCCATGACCTGGTGGTCACGCTGCGGGCCAACCTCACCACCTCATCCGAGGCCGGGCGGCATGCCCTGCGCCTGGCCGTGGTCACCGGCCTGACCGCGGTGCTGGCCCGGGCGCTGGGCCTGCCGCATGCCTACTGGGCCGTGCTCACCGCCCTGCTGGTGCTGCGGCCCGACTACGGCTCCACGCTGTACCGGGGCGTGCAGCGGGCGGGCGGCACCGTGCTGGGCGCCGGCGTCGGCGTCGCCATCGTGCTGGCCGGGCGGCTGCGGCTCGGTCGCCCTGGTCGCCGGGGTGACCCTGACCATGTTCGCCGCGTTCGCGCTGCTGACCGTCAACTACCTGTTCTTCTCGGTGTTCCTGACCGCGTTCGTCGTCATCGAGCTGGACCTGCTCGGCCTGCCCGCCGACCAGACCGCGCCGGACCGGCTGATCGCGACCGCCCTGGGCACCGCCCTGGCCCTGCTGGCCTTCGTCGCGTGGCCGACCTGGGAGCGCACCACGGCCAGCGAGAAATTCGCCCGGCTGTTCCTAACCCAGGCCCGGTTCGCCAGCCTGCTGCTGCGCGCCTACACCCGGCCGGACGGGCCCGGACCTGGCCAGCGCCCGGTCCGCCAAGCTGGCCGCCCGGCGGGCTCGCAGCGGGGCCGAGGCGTCGGCCGACCGCATCGCCGACGAGCCCGAGCGCCCGCCGGTCACCCACGATTTCGCCCAGGCGCTGGTCTCCGCCGGGCACCGGATGGCCCTGGCCGCGCTGGCCGTGGAGGCGGCGACCCGGGCCGAGTACGCCGCCCTGCACCGCGACCCGGTGCCGGCCACGGCGGCCGCGGTGGCCACGGCGGCGCCCGGCGGAACACCGCGGGACGCGGCACCGGACGACCTCCAGGCTCAGCTAGACCAGTTCGCCGACCTGGTCCGGCAGTCCGGCACCCAGCTGGCCGAGGCGCTGCGGCGACCCGGCCCGCCCGGCCCGCTGCCGCCGCTGCGGGAACTGCAGGCCGCCCTGTACCCGGCCCGCCCGGACAACGCGCTAGTGGTGGCCACCGACGGCCTGACCGACGCGCTGACCACCACCGCCGACGTCCTGCGCACGTACCTGAGGAAGGCCTGACCCGGTCAGGTGACCAGGAACGACTTGCGCCAGAAGTACATCGCCGGCGGCCCGATCATTCCCGCGTCGCCCAGGAAGTCGACGATCTTCTGCCCGCCGAACCGGAGCGAGGCCTGGTGGTGCGGATTGCTCATCGCCACCTCGTGCGCCACCCGCGGGTTCAGGCCCACCGACGTGTAAACGTCGGGGCTGATGAGGTTGCAGGCCACGATGGCGGCGGTCCGGCCGAGCAGGAGCCGGTGGTAGGGCACCTCGGCCCTGGACAGCCGGGCCACGCTGCGGCTGAACTCGGCCCGGGCGTACCCGATGTGCCGGGCTTCCTCGGTGATGTGGATCCGGTTGACCATCCGCATCAGCGGCTGGATCGACTCGTCGTTGACCATCTCGCGCTGGTACCGGTCGGGGATCTCCTCGCCGATCAGGATGGCGCCCCACAGGGCCGGGCCGTAGCTGACCGCGGGCAGCATCGCGCCGAGGCGGTGGACGCGGGCGTCGGGCCGGTAAACCGGCGTGCCCAGCCGCTCGATCATCCGCGCGAACATCGTCGAGTGACGGCATTCCTCGGCCATCTCGGCCAGCGCGTACTGCACGTGCCGGGTCGACGGGTCGCCGTGATACGTGATCTTGGCCAGCATCCGCATCAGCACCATCTCGAGCCAGATGCCGAAGCCCGCGATGCTGGCCGCCTCGTGCTTCCCCAGTTCCAGCCGCTGGGCCGGGCTGAGCCGGTCCCACAGCGGCGTGCCGTAGAGCGAGCAGCGATGCGGGAGCAGGTATCCCTTGCCCTCGACCAGCGGGGCCGACCAGTCGATGTCGACCTCGGGGTCGTAGGACAGCGCCGCGGTGGACCGCAGCAGCCGCTCGCCGGTGCGCTCGCGGGGCTCGATGTTGCGGTCACGGGTCGCGGCCGGGCTCGGCCGGGCCTTCTCCGCCCTTCCCACAGCGGTGCCTCCCTGCTTACAGTGCGTAACTTGCGGTAATAGTTACTGACGAGTAGCATCCGGCTCGCGAGCCGGCTCTGTCAAGCACCTTGCTGGCGGCAGTCGCTGGCAGGCCGGCCCGCACTCACTCTCCCCGGGGTAAACCGGAGACAACGATGAACGGCACCGCCGACGATGACGGCTATGACGGCCCGGCCACGCTCGTGGTCGGGCCCGATGAGTTCGAGGTACGGGTCCACCTGCGCGGGGTGTTCCAGCCCATTGACGGCCGTTATCACTGGTACGGGCGGATCGAGCGGCACGAGGGGCTGGCGGCCGGCCCTCGGCACCCGACGGGCGGCCGGTCACCTGACCACGCCCGAGGGCAGCGCGCCCGGCGAGCTGTCCGATCCGGACACCTGGCAGCGGTACCGGATCACCGGCGCCTCCACCCCGCCCTTCGCCACGAGGCCCCTCAGTACTGAGCCCTTCGGCCCGGAAGCCGCTGGCGGCGTCACCCGCGCCGCCGGCGGCCCCGGTTCGAGGGGATTGGACTAGTTGACGAACACCGCCGGCGAGCCCGCCATCGTGGTGTCCTGGGTGGGACCGTAGGCGGCCGAGAAGGTGCCGCTCTTCGGGCAGAGGCCGGAGCCGCTCAGCAGGGTGGTGGACTGGCTGGTGAAGGTGACCGAGTTGTTGGTGTTGCTGGTCGTGCCGGTCAGGCTGCTGGCCGTGTAGTCGCAGGTGATGGTGCCGAGAATGGTGTTCAGCGCCGCGCTGACCTCGAGCGCGCCACTCGAGCCGGCGGTCAGGGTCAGGGTGTTGCTGCTGTCGCTCACGGCGGCGTTGTACGCCAGGTTCAGCACCGAGATGCTCTTCACCGAGGTAACGCCGGTGATCTTCGCCGTGCAGCCGGCGAAGGTCTGCGCGGTGAGAGACTCATCCGCCGTGCCCGGCGAGGCCGGGTTCGACGTCACGGTGGCGGTGAAGGTGGAGGTGGGGCATGTGATGTTGCCGCTGGATGTACTCAGGGTGGAGGTCGTGCCGGACAGCAGGCTGGCCGTCACGGTGTCGCCCATGGCCACCGGGGTGCCGGACGCGCCGGCGGAGCCGGCGGTGAGGACCGGGACGGTGGCCGCGCTGGCCGGTAATGACGGCGCGACGGCGAGCAGGGTGCCAGTGGCCGCGATAGCGACCGCGAGTAGTTGCTTACGCATGGAGAAACCCTTCGTTGGGTTGGTTTGTAATACCTGGCTGGCGTGCTGATTTTCGGGAAGCGGGGATGGTTAAACCCGGGGCAGCTCCTTTCGCGAAGGCGCTTCCCATGGGATTGATGGTTGCGATCGCACGGCAGGACGCCAGCAGCTGCGGCAGTCCGCCGACCAGGATGCGAACGAGTTGATGCCGACGATCTTGTCGTCGGCTAAAATAAATACCTATGGAGGTTGTAAACCCCGAAGGGCCGGAGTGTCAAGCACTGCCGGGCGCCCGGGCCGGCCGTGATCCGGCGCGGGCCATCAAGCGGGGCCCCAGCCGGGTCCCGCCCGAGGTCGTCGCGGCCACGCAGCGGGACCGGCTGTTCGACGGCCTCGTCCAGACCGTGGCCGAGAAGGGCTTTGCCAGCGCCAGGGTCAGCGATATCTGCCAGGCCGCGGGCGTGACCCGGCCGGTCTTCTACGCCCTGTTCGAGGGCAAGGAGGACGCGTTCCTGGCCGCCTACCGGCATGGCACCAGCGTGCTGGTGCGGATGATGTCGGACGCCTTCCTGGCCTCCGACGACTGGTGCGCCGGGATCCGGGCCGGCCTGCGGACCCTGCTTGACGTGCTGTCCCAGGTGCCGACCTTCGCCACGATGGCCATCGTCGAGATCGAGTCGGCCGGCATCGCCGCCCGGCAGGAGCGCACCAGCATGCTGCGCCGGTTCGAGCCGTTCTTCGCCGGCGCGCCGTACCTGCCCCAGCCCGGCAGCACCGTGGCCGAGGAGCTACTCCACTCGATCGTCGGCGGAATTTACGCCACGATCTACCGCTACGTGGCCGCCGGCCGGGCGGCGGACCTCCCTGAGCTGTGGGCCACGCTGACCTACTTCGCGCTGGTGCCGTTCATCGGCCGGGAGGCAGCCGGGCAGCAGCTGGCGCTGTTAGGGCGCGCGGCGCCGCGCCGCCGTGCGTGATCAAGCCATCCGGAGCATCCGGCGGCGGCATGTCCGAAATTACGCGCCCGGACGCCCCGTCTTGACCGCGACCTTACCCGCCAGTAACTTAGCTGTAACGCCACCGGGTATCGATCGTGGAACACACGGTAATCGCTTCGGAAGCCAGGCCGTAGCGGCGACTCGCTTGACCAGAACCCCCGTTTGTACGCCCGCCATCCGGCAATTCCGGCGCAAGGAGCCGAGATGATATTCCGTAGTAACCGCACGGAGCAGTCCGAGTTACCCCCGAAGCCGCCCCGCGGTCCCGGGCAGCTCAGGTGGCGCCGATTCGGCGCGATGATGCTCGTGGCCAGCGGCGTGACCGGCGCCCTGGTCTTCGCGACCGCTCAGGGTGCGATCGGCGCGCAGTTCGCGCTGTCCGGCCTGAACTTCACCGTCACCGCCAACCAGCTCCAGGGCACCGGCTTCGAGCAGTTCGCCACGCTGGATAGCCTCGCACCGAACAGCCCGAACGCCGGCAGCACCGGCGGCCAGCTGGTTCTGGTGGTGTCGGCCATCAACTCCGCCACGCTGACCAACCTGTGCCAGAGCGTCAACCTGGGCGGGGAGTTCCTCAAGATCACGGCCGGCGACAACGGCACGCCCGTCACCGCCAGCACGCTGGTCACCGACGGTGACTCGGTGGCCGGTGACGCGACGTTCAACAACATCGAGATCGGCAATGACGCCAGCACCCTGACCGAGGTTCCGGGCGTCACCGGCAACGAGGGCGTCTTCAGCCAGCAGGCTGACAGCGTCACGATCAACAACCTCCGCCAGGACAACTTCGCGACCACGGCCGCGACGTTCAAGCTGCCGGACCTCAACCTGGCCTTCAGCTCGAGCGGCTGCTAGGCGAGTGAATCCGGTCGACCGCTTCGACGGCTCCGGTGAGCCTGAGCAGTGGCACGACCCCGACCTGCCGGGTGCGGGCGGCCTCGATGAGGAGCCGCCCGCCTCGGCGCCAGCCGTGACCGAGCTGATGGCGGACCTGATGGCCCTGGGTCCCGCCAGCAACGAGGACCAGGCGGGCGAGGTCAGGGTCGGTGCCGTGCGCAGGGGCCGGCGAGCCTTCCGGACCTGGCGGAGATCGCGGCCCTTCTGGGGTGCCGTGCTGATCCTGCTCGGCGGCTCCGAGATCTTCCTGACCGGGCTGTCTCCGCTCAAGGTCGTCGTGCATCTCGGACTGGAAGGGCTGGCCGGGCAGGCCATCCCGATCCTCATGATCGTGTGCGGCGCGCTGCTGCTGATCTCTCCGGACCAGCGGCTGTTCTATGCCGTCATCGCCTTCCTGGCCTCGGCTGGCTCGTGGATCACGTCCAACCTGGGCGGTTTCGTGTTTGGCCTGCTGCTCGGCCTGATCGGCTCGTCCATGGCCATCGCCTGGGGTCCCGTCACGGAGAGCACGCCGCGGCCCGCCGGCGCAGGCGCCGCCGGGCCGCGTAACCCCGGTCTCGCGCCGGCCGCCCACCCCCACTACCGGCGGCCGGCGCTACCGGCGGCCGGTGATGGCGCCGCCGGAGATGCAGTCCGCCGCCGCCACTGCCGCCGCCCGCACCGCCGCGATGCCCGCCGCCTCGGTCGGCTGGCCGTCGGACAGAACGGCCATGAGCAGCCGCTGCTGGCCGTGCCGGAGTGCGCCGATGCTGTTGATGACCCAGCCCCGGCCTGCCGGCAGCCAGCCGTCCTTGACCGCGTAGCTGGTGCCCGGAGTGGCTGCCGCGGGCACGCCCCAGCGCTGGCTGGCGTCGACGCCGCGCATCAGGCTCAGCACGTACCGGCGCGCGGCCTCGGTCAGCGGCGAGCCCGGCGTGGTCAGGTCCCGTAGCAGGGTGATCTGGTCGCCGGCCGTCGTGGTGCCCAGGCCCCAGTCGATGCCCGGCCCCGGCGCGGTGCGGCGCAGGCCGAGCCGCTCGGCCGCGGCGGTCATGCCGCTGCCCTCGCCCGCGTCCTGCCACAGCCGGTTGGCCGCGTCGTCGTCACTGGCCTCGATCATCGTCGTGGCAAGCTGCTGATCGGCCTCGCTCAGCCCGCCGTTCGGTGGCTGGCGCTGCAGCAGCAGCGTGGCCAGGATGTCCACCTTGGCGATGCTGGCCATGGTGAACCGGCGCCCGGCGTCATAGACCGCCATCGCACCGGTCGAGCGGTCGACCACGCCCACCGCCAGGTGCCCGTGGCTGGACCGCAGCACCGGGGCCAGCGCGGCGGCCAGCCTCCGGTTCCACTCCTGCCGCTGCCGGGCGCGGTCCGGCATGCCGCTGCCCGCGGGCACGCCTCCCGCGGCCTCCGGCACCGGCGAGGTACTGGCGGCCGGACCGGAGCCGTCCGGTGCCGCGCCCGGCCGCGGCGCGCGGGCGTGCGCCGACGACACGGTCACGACCGCCACGAAGATGGCCATCAGCACGAACACGACGATGAAGGTCAGCGTCTCCCAGCGGGCCAGGCCACCCGCGTGGACCGGGCGGACCGGCGGGCCCGGCCGCATGCGGCCGGGCGGGCCGATGCGGCGGCGCTCGCTCACCTGACTGCCCCGAGCATTAATCTCTCCCCCGAATGCGCATGAATACGCCTCCGCGCCAATTGCCCGGCCCGCTATTCCCCTGAATCACATGCGGACGCTGCGGCACAATGCGTGCAGGCGTTAGTAAATCCCCCGGATATGGCAGAGCCATATTCAGCAATACGCTAGCCGGCCCGGCGCCGACAGGGAAAGCGCAGGCTCAGACGGCAATTCCAGGGCGCGGCTAGGGCCCGGCGGGCGGCCCGTGGCGGCCCCGGACGGCACCAGGCGGAACACCGCGCTGGACCGGGCCACTAGCCGGCCGTCGGCCGTGATCAGCGCGTCTACGAAGCCGGTGCTGCCGCTGGCCCGCAGGACCCGGGGCGTGACCTGCATCCACTCGCCCAGCCGAGCCCCGTCCAGGTAGTCCACGGACAGGTTCACGGTCACGCTGCCGGACCCGGCCTCGGCCGCGCCGACCGCGAGTACCCGGGCCGGTGGAAGGACAGGCCCATCGCGTTGTCGGCCAGCGTGGCGATGACGCCGCCGTGCACCAGTCCCCGGGAATTGCAGTGCGGTCGGGCCAGGCGGAGCCCGATCTCGATCCGGGCCTCGCCGCGCCGCGAGTACAGCGGCTCCCACGGATCGGTCACGGCACTCTTGCGGAAATGCGGAAGAAATCCCTCCGGAATGCCATCCACCCGACACCCTCCCCCAGGGTCGCCCGCCGGCGCCGCACGGGCGCCGCGTCGTCCATCAATCCGATTATGGCGGGCGGGCCCATCACCGGGCCGAGCGACCGGGACCCGGCCGATAATCCGGTGCGCCGGGGCTGGCCCCCCGCCGTACCCTGGGCGGTCATGGACGACACTGCCACGCCGCATGCGGCCGGCCAGGACGGCGGCGACGCCATCGCCGCCCGGCTGACGGCCCGGCTGCGGGCCGCTGGCTGCGTTTTCGCCGAGGATGAGGCCCGGCTGCTGCTGGCTGCCGCCGCCGAGCAGGCGGGCCGGGACGGCGGGCCGGACCAGGCCCTGGCCAGCATGGCCGACCGCCGGGTCGCCGGCATGCCGCTGGAGCAGGTCATTGGCTGGGCCGAATTCTGCGGGCGGCGCGTCGTGGTCGGGCCGGGCGTGTTCATCCCGCGCCGGCGAACGGAGTTCCTGGTCGGCCAGGCGGTGGCGGCGGCCCAGTCGGCAGCGGCCCGGTCACCAGCGGCCCGGTCAGCAGCGGCCGAGTCACCAGCAGCCTGCCCGGCGATGCTCACCGTGGTCGACCTGTGCTGCGGATCGGGGGCGCTCGGCGTCGCGCTGGCCGCCGCCCTGAGCCAGCCCGGCGCGGGGTTCCGGGTCAGCCTGCACGCGGCCGACGCCGATCCGGCGGCGGTAGCCTGCGCCCGGCGCAACGTCATCCCGGCCGGGGGCCGGGTCTACCACGGTGACCTGTTCGCGGCGCTGCCCGGCGCGCTGCGGGGGCGGGTCGACGTGCTGCTGGCCAACGTGCCGTACGTGCCGAGCGGGGAGATCGCGCTGCTGCCCGCCGAGGCTCGCGAGCACGAGCCGAGGATGGCGCTGGACGGCGGCCCCGACGGCCTGGCCGTGCTCCGGCGGGTCACCGCCGCCGCCCCGGACTGGCTGGCGCCGGGCGGCGTGCTGCTGAGCGAGGTCAGCGACCGCCAGTCGGCCGCCGCGATCGCCGCCGCGTCCGGTGCCGGGCTGGCCGCCCGACTGGCCGGCGATCCCGACCTGGGCGCGACGGTGCTCATCGCGGCCGCGCCCGGCCGGAGCGCCGCCCTACGATCCGGGTGACCAGGCCGGGTCGCGGCCCGACAGGCCGACCAGCCGGTCCAGCGGCGGCGCGGTCTCGGGCACGGCCACGCGCGGCGCGAACGCCTTGCCCTCGCCCTGGTAGTCGCTGGTGAGCATGCCGGGCGCGAAGGCCAGCGACTCCTGCGCGGCGGCGGGCGGCGGGGCGAAGTCCTGGCCGGTGGCCCGGGCCAGGTCCCAGCCGTGCACCTGGTACTCCCACAAGATCATCCCGAGGGCTAGCTCGCCGGGCATGGCACTGTCGCCCAGCCGCAGCGGGCGGGCGGCGGCCCCGGCCCGCAGGGCCGCGTCGATGGTGGCGGCGGCGGCCCGCACCGCGGCCGCCCCGTCGGCGGGCGCGGTGTATCCGTCCAGGCCGACCCGGGGCGCCTGGCCGTCCGGGGCGGCGAACCCGTCGGCGAAGGTGTCCAGCCAGCCGAGCAGGTGGTCGCGAAGCCGGGCCACGTCGAACTGGGTGCAGGGAGTCGGGTCGTGCAGTTGCCCCGGCCGGATGCCGCCCACTATCGGCGCGAGCTCAGCTAGAACGCCGGCCAGCAGGTCAGCCGTGTGATCAGTGTCCGTTGTCATGCCGTCGAGCGTACGGATCGCGCGCCGGACCGGGATAGAAGATAAGCGTCAGCGGCGTGTTCGCTAGGGTCGTGCGGGTGACTAGCTCGGCACCGGAGCCCGTGGAGCGGGACAGCCGCGGGATCCTGGACCCGTGGCTGCTGCGTCAGCGGGTCCGGCTGACCCGGTACCCGCCGACCCCGGCCCTGGACGGGCTGGTCGACCGGTTCTGGGCGGTGGCCTGGGACCTGCCGCCGGGCGCGGCGCACCGGCAGCAGGTGCTGACCCATCCGGGCGCCAACCTGAGCGCCGGCCACGCCAGCGCGGCCGGCCCGGCCGACCGGATCGGGCCGGTCGAGGCCCGGCTCAACGGGGTGGCCCGCGGCCTGTCCAGCCGGACCCTGGTCGGTACCGGGTGGACCGTCGCGGCGATGACCCGGCCGGGCGGGCTGGGCGCGTTCATCGGCGGGTCGGCCTCTGACTTCACCGACCGGATCGTGCCGCTGGGCCAGGCCATCGGCACCGACGAGGACCTGCTGCTGCGCGAGCTGGTGGCCGAGCCCGATGAGGCGGCCCGGGCCGACCTGCTGGCCGTGGCGCTGGAGCGGGCCGTGGATCCGGGCCGGGTGCGCGCGGCCCGGCAGGTGGCCGACGTGGCCCGGCTGGCCGAGACCGACCGGTCGATCCGCCGGCTGGGCGACCTGTGCGCCGGGGCCGGGATCGGGCAGCGCACCCTGCAGCGCATGTTCGCGCACTACGCCGGGGTATCGCCGACCTGGGTGCTGCGCCGCTACCGGCTGCTGGAGGCGGCCGAGGCGGTGCGCGATGGCGGCCGGGTGGGCTGGGCCGAGGTGGCCGCCGCCCTCGGCTACGCCGACCAGGCCCACCTGATCAGCGACTTCCGGGCGGCCACCGGCCAGACCCCGGCGGCCTACGCGGCCGCCCAGGGTCGACAAATCGCGCACCGTTGACCGGCATGCCCGGGTGACCGAGACGGTCAGCGAGTCCGGCTCGCAGGCCAGTAACCCGGCCCTGCCGCTGGGGGCGTGATCGGCGGGGCGCTGGGCTCGGTCATCGGCGTGCGCGCCACCCTGCTGGCGGGGGCGATTGGCGAGGCGCTGGCGTTCCTCCCCGTATTCCTCTCGCCGCTGCGGCGGATGCGCGAACTGCCCTCCTATCCGGCGCCGGACGCCCAGCGTTGACATGCAGCCGATCGACTGCCTATATTAGGCAGCCGTAAGGGTGCATGTTTGGCCGCCGGAGCGGCGGCCGTGCCGTTCCTGCACCACTGCTGCACGAAGTGGGCGGCGTTCCTGCTCAGCCTCAAGGCCGGGCTGGAGCGCGGCGCGGCCACTCCCTATCCCCACGACCAGGCCATCAGCAGCTGGGGCTGAGCTGACATGGACGAGGTGTTCCGGGCACTGGCCGACCCGAGCCGGCGGCGGCTGCTGGACAGCCTCAACGCCCGCAACGGCCAGACGCTCCGGGAGCTGTGCACCGGGCTCGACATGGCCCGGCAGTCCGTCAGCAAGCACCTGGCCATCCTCGAGGACGCCGGTCTCGTCACCACCGTGTGGCGCGGCCGGGAGAAGCTGCACTACCTCAACGCCGCACCGATCAGCGACATCGCTGAGCGGTGGATCAACCGCTACGACCGGCAGCGCGTCGACGCGCTCTCGGACCTCAGGAAAGCGCTGGAGGGATCCGCGATGAGCAAGCCCGAGTTCGTCTACACGACCTACATCCGCACCACGCCCGAGCAGCTCTGGCGCGGGCTGACCGAGCCGGCCTTCACCCGCCGCTACTGGGGCGGCGTGTCCTGGGAGTCCGACTGGACCACCGGGTCGGCCCTGGCCCTGCGCCTGGACCAGGGCGACGGCGTCACGGTGGCCGACCCGGAGCAGGTCGTGCTGGAGTCCGACCCGTTCCGGCGGCTGTCCTACACCTGGCACACGTTCACCCCGGAGTGGGCGGCGGCCTACGACGTGCCCGAGGACCACCGGGCCAGGATCGCCGCCGAGCCGCGGTCCCGGGTGACCTTCGACATCGAGCCCGTCGGCGACTACGTCAAGCTGACCGTGGTGCACGACGGCTTCGCCCCCGACAGCGCGATCCTGCCGGGCGTCAGCGAGGGCTGGCCGCACATCCTGTCCGGCCTCAAGTCCTTGCTGGAGACCGGCGAGGTGCTGTCCGGCGTGCGCTGACCCAGCGCTAGCCGGCCTGGCTGGCGGTGCCGCCGCGGGCCAGGTACTCGTTGTAGGAGATGTCCACCGGGCCGGGGATGCCGGCCGCCTGGTAGGACTTGACGTTGTTGACGCCCGCCTCGGCCGGGGTGACGTGCAGCAGGGTCCCGGTCGAGGACATCAGGAATACCCCTGGCCACGCCGTGCCCGCCGGCACCGTGGCCCGGTCCACCGATACCAAGATCATTTCAATGTCCTTCCTGATGGCTGGCTTGGGCAGCACCTTCCCGAGGGCCGCCGTCATGGCGGCCGGCGTGGCGTAGGAGGACACGTCCCGGTCGATGTTGCCGGTCGTCGCGTACTGGTGCAGCGCCCACGTCGACCACGGCGCGGGGACCCGCGGATGCCCGGCCGGGCTGGACGGGTCGGAGATCCACAGCGGGTAGCCGCCCAGGCCGGCGCAGTTGCCCTCGCCCGCGAAGCTCAGGAACGTGTACAGCAGCGGGATCCGTCCGAAGCCGGGCCTGAAGCTGCCTCAGCACGCTGACCGCCCAGGCCGACACGGCCGCCGGGCCGACGCTGTCGGCGACCTCGTGATCCAGCGCGACCGCGTCACCGTCCGCGATGCCCAGCGGGGTGAGCTGGCTGATGAACCAGTCCACCGACGCGGTCGGGTCGACCGACGGGTGCCCGAACATGTAGGCCACCCGGACCAGGCCCTTGGATTTCAGGTAGGCCCAGTCGGCGCCGGCATCCGGGTTGAGGTACTTGATCACGGGCCGCCGGCCGTCGGCGGGATCAGCTCCGTGATCTTTACGGCGGCCCACTGGATCGCGCCCGCCGACGGCGCCCAGGTGGCGGGCTCACCCTGAAACGACGAGACGTCGACTCCGTCCACTGGCCGCCCCCCTGCCAGCAGCCCGGACTGGCTGCGTGAAGTCTGTTAAGCGACGAAAGTATCGTGCATAACGGGATTCGCCAGGGCCGGAATGGGCAACATCGGCGCTCGTATCATCCCGCGCGCCATTCCGCCCCGGGCGCCCACAGGTCGGCGATGCTGACGCCCAGGTCGGCCAGGAGCCGGCGCAGCAGCGGCAGGGACAGGCCCAGCACGTTGCCGTGATCGCCGCTGATCTCCTCGACGAACCAGCCGCCCCGGCCGTCGAGGGTGAACGCCCCGGCCACGGCCATCGGCTCGCCGCTGGCCACGTAGGCGTCGATCTCCCGCTGGGCGGCTGCCGAACCGCACCACGGTGGCGCCGACGTCGCTGGCGCTGGCCCCCGAGCCCGCGTCGATGACGCAGTGCCCGGTGAACAGGGTCCCGGTCTGCCCGGCCAGGTCCCGCCAGCGCGCCCTGGCCTCGTCGGCCGAGCCGGGCTTGCCCAGTGCGACGCCGGCCAGGCGCGGCACGCTGGTGATCTCCAGCAGCGAGTCGCAGCCGATGACCAGCCCGCCGCTGCGCGGCCCGGCCACCGCCGCGGCCTTGGCCCGGGCCAGGGCCAGGGTCAGGTCGCGCGGGGTGGCGGCGGTGACGGCGGCCTCGTCGACCCCGCTCGGCGCCACCTCGGGGTCCACGCCCGCCGACTGCAGGAGCTTGCGTCGCGCGGGGGACGCTGAGGCCAGGATGATGGTCGGCACGGCCCCCGAGCTTATCCAGCCACCCCCGGGACGGTGACATGACCGCAGGACGGCAGAATCCGCACCTGACCCACCGGGCCAACGCCGACGCCGGCCGGCACGGCTGGCTCCGGCTGACGCCCGCCTACTCGGTGCGGCTGGTCCGCGACCGGATCGCCCACCTGCCGCGCCCGGTCGTCACCGACCCGTTCTCCGGCAGCGGGACGTCGGCGCTGGCCGCTGCCGAGCACGGCTGCTCGGGTCAGGCGCTGGACGTCAACCCGTTCCTGGTCTGGCTGGCCCGGGCCAAGGTGGCCTGCTATCCCCTGGCGCTGCTGGCCGAGGTCCGGGCCGGGCTGCCCGAGATCACCGCCCTGGCCCGGGCACGGGCGGCCCCAGCCGGGCTGTGGGAGCCGCCGCTGCACAACATCGGCCGGTGGTGGGCACCGGGTCCGCTGGCCGGGCTGAAGGCGCTGCGCCGGGTGCTGGATGAGTCGGGCCTGCCGCGGCCGGGCCTGGACCTGCTCGACGTCGCGTTCTGCCGCGCGGCGATCGGGTGCAGTAACGCCGCGTTCAATCATCAGAGCATGTCGTTCCGGGCGGCGCCGGCGGCTGACGCGGGCGATCCGGGCGGCGCCGGGCTGGCCATCGACGCCTTCGCCCGGGCCGCCGGGGAGGTCGCCGACCAGCGCCGCGGCGGCGCTGCCCGGCACCGGGCTGGTGGTGACCGGTGACGCCCGCGACCTGGCCCACGGGGAGGCCGGCCGGCTCCGACGCCCTGCGACTTCCTGATTACCTCGCCGCCCGTACGCCAACCGCATGTCCTACATCCGGGAACTGCGCCCGTACATGTACTGGCTGCGGTACCTGGCCCGACGGCCGGGCGGCGGGAGAGCTGGACTGGCAGGCCATCGGCGGGACCTGGGGCATCGCCACCTCGCGGGTGGCAGGCTGGTCGGCGCGGACGGGCCCGCGCTGCCGGTCGGCCCGGAACTGGCCGCGGCCTGCGCGCGGATCAGGCGCGACGGCGGCAGCCAGCGGGCCGCTGCTGGCCAACTACGTGGCCAAGTACTTCCATGACATGGCCCGCCACTTCGAGGCGGCGTTCAAGCACGTCCGCAGCGGCGGGGAGGTCAGCTACATCATCGGCAACTCGACCTTCTACGGCCACCTGATCCCGGCCCAGGAATGGTACGCGGCACTGCTGCGCGACACCGGGTTCACCGGCGTGCGGGTGGCCACGCTGCGCAAGCGCAACAGCAACCTGGCCCTGTTCGAGTATGAGGTCAGCGCGACCCGGCCGTAACGGTCGCCGGCTCCAGCCCCAGGTCGCGCAGGGCGGTCCGGGCCGCGTGCAGCCCGCACATCCCGTGCACCCCGCCGCCCGGCGGGGTCGAGGCCGAGCACAGGTACACGCCGTCCAGCGGGGTCCGGTACGGGTTCCAGCGCAGGGTCGGGCGGCCCACCGTCTGGCGCACCGTGCCGGCCCCGGCGGTGATGTCACCGCCGACGTAACCGGGGTTGTAGCGCTCCATGTCCGCGGCGGTGCGGACCGACCGGGCCAGGATCAGGTCGCGGAAACCCGGGGCGAACCGCTCGATCTGGGCCTCGATCCGGTCGCTCATGTCCCGCGCCGAGCCGGACGGCACGTGGCAGTAGCCCCACAGCGCGTGCTTTCCCGCGGGCGCCCGGCTGGGGTCGACCACGCCAGCCTGCGCCACCAGGCAGAACGGCCGCTCCGGCGTGCCTGCCCGCCGGTCACCTCGGCCTCGCTGCGGGCGACCTCGGCGAGCGTGCCGCCGACGTGCACCGTGGCCGCCTCCCGGCAGGCCTCGGCCTGCCACGGGACCGGGCCGTCCAGCGCCCAGTCCACCTTGCAGACACCCGGCCCGTACCGGAACCGGCGCATGGCCCGGCGGTAGCCCCACGGCAGCCGGTCGCCGGCCAGCTCCAGCAGCTGGCGCGGGGTGACGTCCAGCAGGGTGAGCCGGGCCGGGGGCAGCTCGTCCAGCCGGCGCACCCACTGGCCGGTGCTGACCTCGCCGCCCAGGCCGGTCAGCTCGGCGGTCAGCGCGGCGATGAGCTGGCCGCTGCCGCCCGCCACGACCGGCCACCCGGTGGTGTGCGCCAGCACCATCAGGGTCAGTCCGAAGGCGCTGGTCAGCGGAGCCGACAGGGGCCGCATCGAGTGCCCGGCCACCCCGGCCAGCAGCGCCCGGGCCTCGGGCGTGCGCAGCCGGGCGGCCAGCAGCCGGGCGGGCAGCAGGCCCTCGGCCCCGAACCGGGCCGCCGGGACCAGCCGGTCCGGCACCGACCGCAGCGGCGCCAGGGCCAGGCTCAGCACCGCGTCGCTGTCCCGGACCAGCGGCTCCATCAGCCGCTGGTAGCGGCGCGCGTCGCCGTCCAGCCGCCCGGCCGTCTCGGCCACCGAGCCGCTGATCGCCCCGGCCCGGCCGCCGTCCAGCGGGTGAGCCACCGCCACCTTGGGGGTCAGCAGCCGGACCCCGTGCCCGGCCAGGTCGGTCTCGCGGAAGAAGGGGGACGCGGCGGCCAGCGGGTGGACCGCCGAGCAGACGTCGTGGGCGAACCCGGACAGCGTCAGCTCCGCGGTGCGGCAGCCGCCGCCGGGCTCGGCCGCGCCCTCGATCACGCTGACCCGCAGCCCGGCCCGGGCCAGGGTCAGCGCGGCGGCCAGGCCGTTCGGCCCGGAGCCGACGACCACCGCGTCGGGCTGGCCGGTCACAGGCGGATCACCTCGCCGTCGGCGGCCATCCAGACCGGGACCGCGCTCCCGGCCAGCGCGGCGGCCCGCTTGTCCAGCTCGGCGTCGGTCCGGTCGGGCCGGTGGTGGAACAGCACCGCCCGGCCGGCGCTGGCCGCCGCGGCCAGCCCGATGACGTACTCGGCCGCGGCGTGCCCCCACGTCCGCGCCGGGTCGAGCTCATCGGCGTACCAGAACGAGTCGTGCAGCACGATGTCGGCGCCGCTGGCCAGGTCCAGCGCGGCGTCGTGATAAGCGCCCAGGCCGTCCGGTCCCGGCCCCAGGTCGGTCGGCGAGTGGTCGGGCAGGTAAGCCAGGACGGCGCGGCCGTCGCTGACCCGGTAGCCGAACGTGCGCCCGCCCTTGTGCGGGATCTCCCGGGCGGTCACGGTCAGCGACCCGACCTGGATGGTGCCCGGCTCCAGGCGGTCGAACGTCCACGCGCCGCGCAGCTGCCCCGGCGTGATCGGGAAGGTCGGCGGCGACATCGTCCGGGCCAGGGCCGCCTCCGCGCCCGAGCCGTCCGCCGGGGCGGGCAGCAGCACGCTGGCCCGCGCGTCGTCCCGGTCCCCGCCGCGGAAGAACGGGAGCCCCTGCATGTGATCCCAGTGCAGGTGGGTGAGCATGATCGTGCCCCGGAACGGCCGGCCGTCCAGCAGCGCGGTGACGTCGCGGATACCGGTCCCGGCGTCCAGCAGCAGCTCCGGCCCGGCCGCCCCCTCCGGGGTCACGGCCACGCAGGAGGTGTGCCCGCCGTACCGGACGAAGTCGCGGCCGGGCGCCGGGGTGGAGCCTCGCGTGCCGCACAGGTTAATCCGCACCGCTCAGCCCTGGACCGCTTCCTCGCGCCGGTGGCCGCCGGCCAGCTCGGTGAGCGCGGCGGGGTCGAACCGCGCGGCCGGCACGGAGGCCACCCGGCAGGCCGTGACCGCGGTGAGGGTAGCGGTCCTCATCCCGTCCTCCAGGTGCGATCGCTCGCCGAGCATCGCGCCCGGCCCGTATTCGGCTAGCTGCTCGCCGTCGCGGTCCACCCGGATCACGCCGTCGAGGATCAGGAACATGTCCGATCCCTGGTCTCCCTGA
>CAVSUF010000003.1:0-434211 GCA_963731085.1 uncultured Actinomycetota bacterium | reverse complement strand
ACATGCCCGGAGAAACGGTCACGATCATGGTCGGCTCGCGTCGCTTGTTTATTACCTCTGGCCGCGCCCCGGACCCACCCCACCACCTTGACGTGGAGGTGCGCGGGCTGACCCGAAGGTCGCATCGACTGGCACGAATTACCTGGAGATACTGCACATGTCCGTTCGCCATGACGGCGAGCCGCATGGCACCGCGGTTGACCGCGAGGCACGGGCGGATTGCCGGAGTCAGCAGGGGATGAATGATGAGTGCCCAGGTAAACCTCCGCCCGGACAATCATTTTCTCGCCGGTACACCGCGATCCGGCAATGACGCAGAAGGCCGGATGACGGTCGAGGAGTTCGCGGCGAGAACAGGAATGTCGGCCCGAAATATTCGTGCCCTGCAGGGGCGCGGGCTGCTTCCCCCGCCGATGCGGCTCGGGCGGCGGGCGTTCTACCTGGAGCAGCACGTCCATCGCGCGGAGGCCATCAAGGACCTGCAGCGGCAAGGGTTTAACCTTTTCGCCATCGGCTCCATGCTCGGCACCGGCGACGACCCGCAACTGGCCGAAATGGCGGCGCTGCTGGAACGGGTGGGCGCCCGCGACCCCACCCTGCTCGCGACGCTGCGGCATCACGGGATCGTCACGCGAACGGACGGCACGCTGCGGGTAATCCGGCCGAAGCCGATAAGGGTCGCGCTTAGCCTGCGGCAGCTTGGCATTCCGGTGCCGGCCGCGATTCGCATGGTCGCGGACATACTCGATGCCACCGAGCCTGCCGCCGGCGAGCTCCTGCACATGGTCCACGCCGACATCGTGGAGAACTGGGACCGCAACCTGGGCCTGGGCCTGAACGCCAATCCGATGACGCGCGCTCAGGTCGTCATCACGCTGCTCAGCGAGACGACCCGGGTCGTCCTTGACAACGTCGGGTCTGAGCTGATGCGGGGTGTCCTGGACCCGGCGGAGGCGGCGCCGCCGGACTAGCCGCTCGCCGGCCCGCAGCGGGCCGGCTAGCTGGCGGGAGGCGAGCTTGTAGAAGAGGCCATCGGGCTGCCCCATCAGCTCGGTGAATGTTCCCTCCTGGGCGACCGCGCCCTTGTCGAGGACGATGATCCGGTCGGCGTCGACGATGGTGGACAGCCGGTGCGCGATAACCAGCCGGGTCGCGGCCAGGGTCCGGGTGCTTTTCGTGACGATTTCCTGGGTGCGATTGTCCAGCGCGCTGGTGGCCTCGTCGAAGAAGAGCAGGCGGGGCCGGTGAATCAGTGCCCGCGCGATCAGGATGCGCTGCCGCTGGCCAGTGGACAGGGTCCCGCCGCCCGGCGGCAGCAGGGTGCCCATGCCCATCGGGAACCCCTCGATGTCCTTGGCCACCCCGGCCAGCCGCGCGGCCTCCCAGACCTGGCTCAGCTCGAAGTTCCCGGCGCCCGCGATGTTCTCCCGGATGCTCCCCGCGAACAGGCTGCCGTCTTGCAGCACGATCCCGCACTGCCGGCGCACCGCCTGCGGGTCGAGATCGGCCAGATCCTGGCCGTCATAGAGAACGGCGCCGGACGCCGGCCTCTCGAAGCCGAGCAGGAGCCGCAGCAGCGTCGACTTGCCGCAGCCGGTCGGCCCCACGATGGCCACGAGCTCACCCGGGCTGACCTGCAGGCTCAGGTTGTCGAGCACGAGCGGGGAGTCGGGCTGGTAGGCAAAGCTGACTCCTACGAGGGAGATCTCACCCCACAGGTCACCTGGATCCGCCAGGTCCGGTCGGCGCTCCGGCTCAGCCGCGGCGATCGGCGTGAGCATCGACAGCCGCGGCACCGCGGCCGCGATCTCCACGCTGGACGACACGATCAGGAGCATGGACCCGAGCAGCAGCGAAAACGCCGCGCTGATGGCGAAGAACCCGCTCGGTGTCACCCGGTGCGCCAGCGGGCCGACGACGACCAGGAACAGCACGAGCTGCCCGCCGATCGGCAGCACCACCGACAGGGCCTGCGCGATCGCCTGGACGCGGCGCATGACGACGAGGTGCGCGCGGGCCTCGCTGGTCAGCTCGGCCCACCGCGCGTAGGCGCGATCCTCGGCCCCGGCGATCTTTACCTTGGCGATGCCAGTGAGCAGCTTGTTGGTGAACGCGATGGCCCGGTGCTCGCTGGGCAGCGCCCGGTGGCTGCGCCGGGCGATCCGGGTTCCGAGGACGCAGGCCGCGATCAGGCACGCTGCCACGACGCCGAGGGCGGCCAGGCCGAGCTGCGGGCTGAGGACCAGGATCAGTCCCAGGTCAAGCACCACCGTGAGGCACGCGCTCACCGTCGCGACCGTGATGCCGGTCAGGGCCTCGCGGACGAACGTGATCCCCATGACGGCGTTCGCCAGCTCACCTGAACTCGTCGCGCGGAAGAACCTGGTCGGCAGCCTGATCAGCCGGTCCCACAGGGCCAGCTGGGTGCCGTTCTCCAGCCGGCCTTCCAGCCGCAGCAGGTACAGGTTCTGCGCGGCGGCCGACAACGCCGCCAGCAGTGCCGTCACGATGAGCGCGGCGGGCAGGACCCGCAGCGCGCTCGTGGACGACACGTTGCTGGCGATCCGCCCGAGGACCGCCCCGGTGATCAGCGGCACGGCCAGCCCGAGGCAGGCCGCGACCAGGCCGGCGACCAGCATGCCGCGCACATCGCGGGCCACGCCCGCCATCCCGAGCCGGAGGGCGGCGCGCACCCCGCCGCCGGGCGGCAGCGGCACCTGGACCTGGGTCGCCGCATCGCGCATCATGCGGCACGCTGTCGCGGGTCAGCCGGGTAGCCACGCCGGTGAACGCGTCCACGGCGTGGTAGCGGCCGCGGCGGAAGGTCAGTGCCACGGCCCGGTCCGCCGCGCCCGGCTCCGCGGGCCGCCGCCAGCCGATCAGCGGCCCCACGTCGCGCCGGTGCCAGCCGGCTGGCAGCTCAACGTCCCGCAGGTGCAGTCCCGAGCTGCGGGCCACCTCGCGGACGGCCCCGGCATCGTCGCTGGGCAGCGTGCCGCGATCCGCGGGCTCGGTCAGGGTGGCAGCCGCGGCGCCGCCCAGCAGTATGGCCAGCAGCGCCATGACGCGGCGGTACCTCAGCTCCGCCGCCTCGGGATAGGCGACGGACTGGGCGGCGCGGGTGCCGACGGCTCCCAGCGCTGCGCGCGCCGCGTGACCGACCAGCGTCTCGTTGGCCTTCTTCCGTGCGGCGATGGCCGCCAGCAGTGCCGCGTCCCGCGCGGCCACCCGCTCGTCGATGACGTCGAGCAGCCGGTGCAGGTAGGCGGTGAGGGCGGCGTCAAGCAAGCCCGCCGACATCAGCTCCATGCTGCTGAGGGCCTCAATGGTGCAGGCCCGTTCCACTTCGATCCAGTCCCGGCCGGACAGCACGATCAGGTCGCCGGCCGCGGCCCAGCGCCACGCCCCGGCCGTTGACGCGCACCGCCCCGCCCACGATGCGCAGCCACCAGACGCGGGAGTTGCCCATCAGGGCGGTACCCGGGGCGGCCGACAGGATCTCATTCGGCTGCAGGATGGTCGCGTTGCGGGGGCCGCTAGCGGCCCGGACCGAGTTCGCGATGGCCAGCAGCGCGTTCTCGATCCCGGGCACCATGTCCGCGCGGAGCGGCCCCGGGGGGATGTCGGCCAGCCTCGCGCCGGGCAGGGGCACCGCCTCGATGACGAGCGGCCCGGCGGGGACGCACGGAATCACGCTGCCCTTCGGGGAGGCGCGCCACGAAGTGGCGCTTGGTCAGCTGGCCGTCCGCGGCCGGCCGGTGGGCGAACAGGTCAGCCTGGCCGCCCGTGACGGACACCCCGCCGCCCGGGCCGATCCACGTGCGCCGGGCCGCCGGGCCCGCCATCGTGCCCGCCCGCGACCGCGTGGCATCGCCGCCGAGCTTGCCGTGCTCCGCCATGGCCTCACTCCTCCCCGATCAGCCGGGCGTAGGCGCCGCCGGCCGTCACGAGCTCCTCATGCGTGCCCCGCTCGAGCTCGCCGCCCGCGTCGAGCACGGTAATCAGGTCACAGTCGCGGATGGTGGACAGCCGGTGCGCGATGATCAGGCATGCTGCCCCCCGGCGGCGCAGGTTCCGGTCGACCGCCACCTCGGTCTCCGCGTCCAGGGCACTGGTCGCCTCGTCCAGGATGAGGAGCACCGGGTGCCGGACCAGGGCCCGGGCGAGCTCCAGGCGCTGCCGCTGCCCGTAGGAGAAGTTCCGCCCGTCCTCTGCCACGGCGCTGGACAGGCCGCCCGGGCGATGGGCGATGTCCGCGTAGACGCACGCGTCGGTGAGCGCGGCGATGATCTCGTCATCACCGATCGTCGGGTCCCAGAACGTGACGTTGTCGCGCACCGTCCCCTCGAACAGCAGCTGATCCTGGTCGACGTAGGCCACCATGGACGTCCACAGCTGCGGGTCGAACTCGGCGCGCGGCCGGCCGTCCACCGTGATGGCCCCGGACCACGGCTCGTACAGGCCTGCCACCAGCCGCCCGATGGTTGACTTGCCGCTGCCCGAACCGCCGACCAGCGCCACCCGGCTGCCGGGCGGCAGGTCCAGGCTCAGCCCCTCGATCAGGGGCTTGGCCAGCGGGTTATAGCCGAAGGTGAGATCCTCGATCCGCAGGTGGCCGTTCAGGGGCACGAGCGGCATCACGGCCGCGGCAGGCGGCGGGGCCGGGTAGTTCTCTACGTCCCGGAGCCGGGTCAGGTCGGCGCTCGTCTCCTGCAGCCGCGTGCCGAGCACGGTCAGGTTGGTGACCGGCCGGTTCATCGACGTGATCAGTCCCTGCATGCCGATGAGCAGGCCGATGCTGAGCGCGCCGTCCAGGATCTGGTAGCCGCCCAGCCACAGCAGCGCCGCCGTGTTGAGCGCCGCGAGCAGCGCCGGGATGACGCCGAGCACCGCCGTGGACACGCCGAGCCGCTGCTGCCCGCTGGTCACCGCGGCGGCGCGGCTGGCGAACCGCTGGAAGCCGGTCTGCTCCTCGCCGGCCGCCTTGATCGACTCGATCATGTGAATGGTGGTGTAGACGGCGGCGAACATCTTGCCCCGGTCAGCCTGGAGGCCGGCGACCGCGCTCGTCCGGAGGGTGGCGGCGTACCGCAGCGCGGCGATGTTGAGCCCGGCGAACAGCACGGCGAGCAGCCCGAGCAGCAGGTTGTACTGGATGAGCAGGGCGCCATAGGCCACCACCAGCGTGCAGTCCACGGCGGTCGCGGCCAGCCTCCGGACGAGCACGTCGGCCACGACGTCGTTGCTGCGCACCCGGTTGGTCAGGTCGGCCGCCTGGCGCTGATCGAAGAAGGTGACCGGCAGGCGCAGCAGGTGACGGACGAAACGGGCCGCGCTGCCGAGCGCGAACACTGCCTCGGCCCGCACCAGCAGCAACTGCTGGAGCAGGGTCGCGCACAGCGTCAGCGCGGTGGCGATGCCCAGCGCGGCGAGCAGCGTCCCGAGAGCGCTCTGGCCGCCGCCCAGCAGGACGTCATCGACGAACACCCGGGTGAGGACCGGGACGGTCAGCCCCGCGATCGCCACTATCAGGCCCAGCAGGATGGCCATGTACAGCACCGAGCCCAGGCGCGGGCGGCGGGCCAGCAGCGCGCCCAGCACCCGGCGGCGCTCGCCGCCCGGCCGGAACTCCGGGCCGGGCCGCATGGTCAGCGCGACGCCGGTGAATGACTCGTCGAATTCCTCCCAGGTCACCGACCGCGGCCCGGTGGCGGGGTCGTTGAGCCTGACCTTGCGGCCATACCCCTCGAGCACCAGGAAGTGGTTGAACCGCCAGAACAGGATCGCCGGAAGCTCAAGCCTGGGCAGGTCGCCGCTGTCGAGTTGCATCCCCTTGGCCTCGAGGCCGAAGAGGCGGGCGGCGCGGACCACGCTGCCGGCGGTCGAGCCGTCACGGCTCACCCCGCACTTCTGCCGGAGCTCCTCCAGGGGCACGTGCTGGCCGTAGTGGCCGAGGATGATCCCCAGCGAGGCGGCGCCGCACTCGACCGCCTCCATCTGGATCACCGTCGGCGTGCGCTGACGCCGCCGGGGCGGGATGGCCGGGCGGGCGGTGCCGGGCGCGGCCTGGTCAGTCGCGTGCGTGCTCATCGGCCGAGAAGCCATTCCACCGGGTGCTGCCGGGCGACGGTGAACGACGCCTGCACGCTGCTCTCCGAGTTCACCGTGAAGCTGGGCGATGCCCGCGACCAGGCCAGCTGCGTCGGCGATCCGGGCAGGCTGGCCAGCTTGATGACGACCCTGATCACGCTGCCCGCGGCGAGGTAGGTCCCCGTGCTGGCGTCCTGGCCGAGGAATGCCTGCAGCGACTGGGCGGTCTCGGGGAATGCCCCGACGGATGCCACGGTCCCGTGCAGCGTGCCGAAGACGGCGCTCGGCACGTCGGCCGCGGTCAGCGTGACGCCAGCGCCCGGGCTGATCGTCGGCGCGTCGGCGGCGGGCGCGAAGACCACCGCCTCGAGCGGGTCGCGGGTACTGCTCACGCGTTCCAGATCGGCGACCGGCGTGCCCGGCTCGACCAGCTGGCCGTCGGTCACCACCATCGACACGACATAGGCGTCCCAGGGGGCGTTGACGGTGCGGATCCGCCCGTCCGCGTCCTGCACGCTGTAGAGCGGGGCGCCGCTGGTCGCGACTCGTCGCGCGGCACCCACAGCCGGACCACCTGGCCGCTGGCCGTGGCGTCGAGCGTGGAGACCCCGCCCGCGTGGATCAGGACGCCGGGGGCGCTCACGGTGGTGGCCACGGTCCCGGCGATCGACCAGGTCGCGGCAATGGCGACGATCATCCCCAGCGCGGTTGCCATGAGCCAGGCCGGGGCCGACGCCAGCCGGACGACCTCATCCAGTTTCTCGGGCGCCTCCAGTTGCCGCAGCGCCGCCGCCCGGAATCTCATGGCCCGGCCACCGAGAGTGTCACGGGGACGTCCATGATCCTCCTCCACGGGGTTGTCCGGCGGGACGCGATAACGCCGATTATGATGCGCGCGGCCGTGCGCCAGGCACATCGGGCATGAAACCGTGTCACGTTTACCGGCCACCGCGCTTCAATGGCATGATCTCGTGTAATCGAGCACTCGCCCTTGCCCGCTCGCAAGGCCGGATCTACCGTTCATCACACAAGGACTTCGATCTTTCGGAACCTTCGACGGGATGTGACGATGGCAACCGCGATCCGGCATCGCGCGGGTACATATCGCGCCGTAAGCCCGGCCGTCACATGGTCCATGATTTCCTCGAGGCTGCATATCTTCGGCATTACGCGGGTCGCCGAGGTTACCGGCCTGGACGAGATCGGGATTCCCGTATTCGTGGCTTACCGGCCCGATACGAAGACGGTCTCGGTGAGCATCGGGACCGGCCTTGATCCCATGCAGGCGCGGGTCAGCGCGGCCATGGAGAGCGTCGAGGTGTGGCACGTCGAGAACGTGGCGCGCGAGCCGGAGTTCCGGGGCACCGCAGCCGACATCCGCCCGCCCTACGACCTGCGGGCGCTTAATATCGCCCCCCACTCGCCACTGACCGAGCATTGCGTTCTCGACTGGGTCACCGGTACCGGCCTGCTCACCGGCAGGCCGGTACCGGTGCCGCTGGACACCCTGCGCGATCGACTTCACCGGCCGACTCTCATGGTCGTACGCGCTCTTCCGTCCGACGACGAATGGCGTCGCGAGCGGCAACACGCCGGCTGATGCCATACTGCATGGCCTCCACGAGCTCGCGGAGCGTGAGTGCATCGCTGAATATCTCAACACAGACCCGGCCGAGCTGCGCCACTGCGACATCAAGGAGGAGAATTCCGAGTACATTCAGCACATCGTCGCCCGGCTACGGGATGCCGGATGCGTCATAACGTTCATCGACATCACTAACCGCCTCGGCATCCCGTGCTATGCAGCGCTGATCTGGTCACCGGACGTGACGTACCGCTGCGGCGGCTACGGCTGCCATGTCGATCCAGAGATCGCGGCGGGGCGCGCCCTGCTCGAAGCGGCACAATCCAGGCTCGCAGCCGTTTCCGGCGCGCGGGACGATATCGACGCCGACAACTACCTCGCCAAGGACCAGGGCACCGGGTTCCCCGACCCGGCCAGGGTCCCCACTGTCTCGCTCCGGCGCGGTCCGTTCACCAGGGAGCCGGACCTCGAATCTGTCGTCCGGTCCTGCGCCGGGCGGATCAAGGAGGTCACCGGATTCGAGCCCTTCACCGTTGACCTCGCACACAACGGCATCGGCATTCCCGTGCAGAAGACCTACGCCCCGGGCGTGCTGATGTACGACCACGAGAAATTCACTGCCAGCCAGCCAGCAGCGCGGGTAGCCGCGCCATCTCAAGGAGGACATCATGCCCGAGCCCCAGGCCCTGGAGCTGTCGTTCATCAATAACTACTCGGCCCTGCTCATCGGGGTGTGGACCAGCGAGGCGGAAGCCGCCAAGCTCGCCGAGGACCCGGCGCAGTACGCCCGCCAGAAGGGGCTGCCGGTCGGCCCCAATGCCGTGGTGCGCGTCGACACCGCCCCGCACGAGGGGCTTTATCACAAGGACGAGATCATCGCGGACTGGTTCGCCACGCCCGACGTTCACGTCCTGCACGCCCCCGCCACCCCGGTCGTCGACATCAACGAGCTCATGGACGCCGACCTGGACGCCGTGTCCGCCGCCTGCGACAACAACATCATCATTATCCCCGCGTGATTCCAGCGGCCATGGTTTCACTGCCAGCCAGCCAGCAGCGCGGGTAGCCGCGCCATCTCAAGGAGGACATCATGCCCGAGCCCCAGGCCCTGGAGCTGTCGTTCATCAACAACTACTCGGCCCTGCTCATCTCGGGTGTGGACCAGCGAGGCGGAAGCCGCCAAGCTCGCCGAGGACCCGGCGCAGTACGCCCGCCAGAAGGGCCTGCCGGTCGGCCCCAATGCCGTCGTGCGCGTCGACACCGCCCCGCACGACGGGCTCTTCCACAAGGACGAGATCATCGCGGACTGGTTCGCCACCCCCGACGTTCACGTCCTGCACGCCGCCGCCACCCCCGTCGTCGACATCAACGAGCTCATGGACGCCGACCTGGACGCCGTGTCCGCCGCCTGCTCGAACAACATCATCATCATCGCCTGATTCCCGCGGCCATGGCTACCGACTACGTGTTCGTCGGACCCAGCCTGCCCGCCGCCGAAGCGCGGCGGCTCCTGCCCGGCTGCCAGATCCTGCCACCGGTACGGCACGGCGACGTGCTGCGGCTCCGGCCGTCCGCCGGTGATCGCCTCCTGATCATCGACGGCCTGTTCCTGCAGACCGCGCCGGTCCGGCACAAGGAGATCCTCCTTGCGCTGAGCCAGGGGGCGACGTGGCGGGCAGCAGCAGCATGGGCGCACTGCGGGCGGCTGAGCTATGGCCTTACGGCATGCGCGGAGTCGGCGAAGTGTTCCGGCTGCACCGCGACCTCGTGGTCACCAGTGACGACGAGGTCGCGGTGATCCACTGCTCCGCCGAGGAGGGGTACCGCCCGCTCAGCGAGCCGCTGGTCAACATCCGCATCGCGCTCGGGGAGGCGCATGCGGCCGGGGCGATCGGCGACAGCGAAGAGGCGCGCCTGCTCGCTCTGGCCCGGGCGATGCCCTTCCGGTCGCGGAGCTTCCGGCTGCTGAGCCAGGTGGCCGCGGGCGAGCTAGGGCGAGACCTCGCCGACCGGTTCGACTCCTGGCGCCGCGCGCACGGCCGGGACGCGAAGGCCGACGACGCGCGACTGCTGCTGCGGATGGCGGCGGCGGGCGACCCGGAACTATGCCCGGCCGGACCGGGTGACACGCCGATCCCGAACGTGCGGACCCACCACACCGAGGCGTGGGCACTGAAGTTCCAGGGGACCGAGGCCGACGGGGAGGACTGGGTCAGCGACGCCGATGTGACGGTGGCGATCATGCTGCTGCACCCGGGGTTCCCGGCGCGGCACCGGCTCGATGTGCTCGCCAGCCTGGGCGGGACGTCGTGGGATGACCCGCGGGCAGTCGACCTGGCCCTTGCCGCCGCGCGCCAGCGGGGGCTGGACGAGCGCTCGTCGGCG
This sequence comes from uncultured Actinomycetota bacterium, assembly GCA_963731085.1. Taxonomy (GTDB): domain Bacteria; phylum Actinomycetota; class Actinomycetes; order Streptosporangiales; family Streptosporangiaceae; genus DASUBV01. Next base: position 424,151 of record CAVSUF010000003.1, on the reverse strand, counting down.
GTTCCCGACGGCTGGCTGACACCACGGGAGCGATGTGCGCTGCCGCCCGCCGGGCAGCTGGCCACGATTCTCGGCCGGGCCTTCGGGACGGTCTCCAGTTACCGGATCTCGCCGCAGACCGGCGGAAGCCTGCTGGCCGATGGCGCCGTACGCGACTGGGGCCGACGGGTCGCCAGCGCGGCCTCGCGCGGCAACCGGCTTCTTCCCGCCGGGGCGCATCGGCGCCTGCGCTATCGCGACGAGGTTGTTGACCGGCTGTTCGCCCGCGAGTGGCAATGCGCGCCCGGCGACTTCGAGGGGGCCGTCTGGGACCGCGGGATATCCGGCATCCAGGAGTTCCGTCGCCTGGCGGAGCCATTTGCCAGCTACCTCAAGGCGGGTATCCGCCTCGCTCCACCCCAGTCCAGCGTGACCAAGTCCAGCATGACCAGCCTAGCCGGGGCGTGAAAGGATCATGATGACCGTACCGCCTGGCACCGCGGAAGCCCTGCTCCTCTACCCGCCCATCACGGACCCTACGTCGCCGTATCATTCGCTGACGTACCTGGATTCGTACGCGCGGTCCCGCGGCTACCCGCCAGCGGAGATCGTCGACGTCAACGTCGAGGCCTTTCACTACAGCTACACCCCCACCGGGAGGTCCTGGCTCGACCGCGCGCTCGCCACCGCCCGGGCCGCGGCCCGCGCGAAGAGGCCAGCATGCTCCAGGTCAGGCACCCGGACACGGTCGCGATCGGGGACGCCGTCACGCTGCTTCAGGATCCCGTCGGCTTCTACGACTACACCCAGTACCAGCACGCCGTCGACGAGGTTCAGGCGTGGATGAACTGCCTGGGCGCGGCCGGGATCCCCGGGCAGTTCCGCGACGGCTTCCAGCTGGGCCCGCTGCCCCGGTTCATGAACGGCCCGGTCGCCGCCATGGCCGACCGCCGGGCGCTGGAGCGGCTCAGCCGGCCTTTCCAGCCTTACTACGAAGACGTCCTGCTGCCGCGCGTCCGGGCCGGCGGATACGACATCGTGGGGATCAACATCACCTACTGCTGGCAGCTGCCGTTCGCCTTGTGGCTCGCGCAGCTGATCCGCCAGTGCCTGCCGTCGGCCTTCCTGGTCGCCGGCGGGACCGAGGTCGCCAGTGCCTGGAAGTACGCGCTCGACCCGGCGGCCTTCGCCGAGCTGTTCGATGACTTCGACGCCACGGTCGTCGGCGAGGGCGAGGCGGCGTGGGTGGCGATCCTGGAGAGCAGGCGCGGCGGCGGACTGCCCGAGGGGCAGCCGAACGTCCACCTGCACCCCAGGTACGGGGCGCGTCGCAGCCTTCCGGTCTCCTACGAGCAGCTCGCCGGCATCCCGGTCCCGGACTTCAGCGGCATCGACTGGAGCCTGTACCTCAGCCCGGAGCCGTTCGTGTACTACTCACCGACCCGCGGCTGCTACTGGAACAAGTGCACGTTCTGCGACTACGGCCTGAACAGCGGCAGCCCGACGAGCCCGTGGCGGCAGTCGCGGGAGGAGCGGATGGTCGAGGACGTGCGGGCGATCAGCGCGCACTCCCGGTTCATCTACTTCTCGGTGGACGTGCTCGCGCCCGCCACGATCCTGCGCTTCGCCGAGCGGGTCGTCGAGGAGGGCCTCGACATCCGCTGGGGCGCGGAGATCCGCCTGGAGAAGTACTGGTCACGGGAGCGCTGCGAGCTGCTGCGCCGCAGCGGGTGCGTCGCCGTCTCGGTGGGCTTCGAGTCCGGGAACCAGCGCATCCTCGACCTGATCGACAAGGGCACCACCCCGGCCCAGGTCAGGCAGACGATGCAGGCGATGCACGCGGCCGACATCGGCATCCAGATGATGGGATTCACCGGCTTCCCGACCGAGACCCTCGAAGAAGCCCGCGACAGCATCAGCTTCCTCACCGAGACCAGGGACCTGTGGACCTTCGGCGGACTCGGTGAGTTCGTCCTGACGCCGGGCGCGATCGTGGCCAGGGAACCCGCGCGCTTCGGCATCTCCAACGTTCGGCCCGATAGCAGTGAGGGCGTCGCCCGCGCACTGCGCTATGACGAGCCGGTCTCCCAGGCGGCATCCGAGGCCGTCAAGCGGGAGAAGCAGCGCCACCTACGATCGGCGCACTACGACCGGCCCTGGCTCGGCGGGACGGACACCCCGCACTCCTACTTCTACCTCGACCGGTTCCGGACCGCGACGTGGCCGATGCTGCGGGACAGCCGCCAGCTGGCCCCCGGCGACGACCACGAGCTGTTCCAGCTCAACGGCGAGCTCATCCCCAGCCCGGATCCGGAGACATTGCGGGCTTACAGTCTCCTGTACGGCACCGAGAACTCAGCCGCCGGGCAAGCCGCGGGCCACCTTCCGCCGCGCGGACGGCCGCATCCTGCTGATGCCGCCCGGCCTCGGCGCCGGTACTCGGCACCTTCGCCGCCCCCATCACCCTCGCCGACGCCAGCGAGCGGCTCTGGATGCTGGACGCGGCCACCGTCCGCCAGACCTGGGACCTGCTGATCCGGTGCGCGGCGATTCGCCGGGTCACGGGCAGCGGGCCGGCTCAGGGCGCGCCAGCGCCCGAGAGCGGCCACCCGATCGTGACGGCCGCCGGATAGGGAATGCCGATGAGTACGGGAATCATGTATCGTACCGGCACCTACCGGAGCGCCTCACCTGAGTCGACCCGCGATCGTATCCGGCCCATGCTCGATCGTTTCTCGATTACCCGAGTGGCCGATATTACCGATCTCGACGAGATCGGACTTCCGACGATGGTCTGCTATCGCCCGGACAGCAAGACCCTCACGGTGAGCATCGGCACTGGCATCGAGCCAGCTCAGGCATTTGTCAGCGCGGTGATGGAGGCAATCGAGATCTGGCACCTGGAGTACGCCGAACTCCCCGTTGCCGAAACCGGGCCCTGCGGATGCCGTCGGCATTGGCTATGACGTCCGCGCGCTGAGCCTGGCACCCAACTCCCTGATCACCAGTCGCACCCCCCTCGACTGGGTGGCTGGCCGCGGCCTGCTGACCGGGACTCCTAAGCTGGCGCCAGCCGCCGCGCTCCGCCTCGCGCTGACCTCCAGTCGGTCATGGCGTCACATCTATTTCAATGTGTCCTCCAACGGCACCGCCACCGGCAACACGCTCGTCGAGGCCACCCTGCATGGGATGTTCGAGGTCATCGAGCGGGGCTGCGTCGCCGAGTACATTGCCTCGGACGAGCCGAGCTGCCAGCACGTTAACCCAGAGTCGGCATCGAGCCCGGCCACCGCCCGCATCGTCGCGGCCGTCGCCTCGGCGGGCTGCCGCTTCGAGACCCTCAGGCTGGACAACAGCTACGGGCTACCGTGCTACGCGGCCACCATCTGGTCGGCGGACGTGCCCATTCAGTGCAGTGGATTTGGCTGCCACGTCGACCCGGAGATCGCCTTCGGCCGGGCTGTCGCCGAGGCCGCCCAGAGCCGGCTCGCTACCATCTCCGGCGCCCGCGACGATATCGCCGATTCCCTCTACCGGCCCGCCCGGGACTTTTCCTACGATTCTCGCTCCGCCACCGTCGCCATCGCCGACGGAATCCCGGCCGCCCGCTTTGACAGCATCGAGGACGTGCTCGCGCACTGCGCCCGCCGTATCCGCGACGTGACCGGCTTTGAGCCCTTCGCCGTCGACCTCACCCAGCCCGGTATCGATATTCCGGTCAGCACCGTCATCGCTCCGGCGGTGCCAGTCTGCGACTTCGGCAGGTACCGCGCTAATCGGTTCCCGCGCCAGTCCCCTGGCTAGCGAGGTCCGCCTCGACACCCATCCCGCCGTGCTCCCGGGTGGCACCCCGGAAGGAGAACGCGATGCCGACCGACTTCGTGTTTGTCGGGCCGAGCCTGCCGCGCGCGCAGGTGGCGGCCCTCCTGCCGGGGCGTCGATCCTGCCGCCGGTCAGGCACGGCGACCTGCTGCGCGTCTCCCCCGGCGCCGGCGACCGCGTGCTGATCATCGACGGCCTGTTTCTCCAGTCGGCGCCGGTGCGCCACAAGGAGATCCTGGCGATCCTGGCCGCCGGCGTCACCGTGATCGGCAGCAGCAGCATGGGCGCGCTGCGAGCCGCCGAACTGCACCCGTACGGGATGCGGGGCGTCGGCGAGGTCTTCGAGCTGTACCGCTGCGGGGTGATCGACGGTGACGATGAGGTCGCGGTCATCCACGCCAGCGGTGACGACGGCTACCGCGCCCTGAGCGAGCCCCTGGTGTCGCTTCGGGTCGCTATCGGCGAGGCCGCGCGGGATGGTGCCATCACCGGCGAGGCCGGCGAGGCGCTGCTGCGGATCGCGCGGGGCCTGCCCTTCCGGCTGAGGAGCCAGCGCATGCTGGTCCACTCGGCCCGCCAGGAGCTGCCCGGCGGCGTCGTCAGCCGGTTCGACGCCTGGTACCGGGAGCACGCCCGCGACCTCAAGGCCACGGACGCGATCGCCATGCTGACCCGGGCGGCCAGCGGGGACCCGGCACTGCGCGCCCACGGCCCGCGCGACCGCCCCATCACCAACCCCGTGACGACTCACCTGGCCCACTGGACCGATCACTTCCGCGGCCAGCGGGTGGGCGAGACCTGGGTCTCCGACTCCGACATCACATCGGCGATCATGCTGCTGCACCCGGGATTCCCTGAGCTCCACCGGCGTAGCGTGCTGTCCGGCCTGGTCGGCCTGCCCGCGGACGCGCCGGGCCTGGAGGCGGCCGCCGTGACCGCCGCCGCCCGGCACGCGCTCGACGGACCGGCCCTGGCTGAGCTCGGCGTGTGGCTGACCCCGCGCGAGGCCCGTGAGCTAGCCGATCCCGCCTTCGAGAATGAGGCGATCATCCGCGTGCTCGTGCGCGCGTTCGGGACAGTCTCGGAGGCCGCGAAGGCCCGGCGCTGCGTGAGCGGGGCGGCCGACGACGGGACGCGCGCGTGGGCGCGGCAGGTGGCCGCCGAGGCGATCCGGGTCAACGAGCTGCTCCCCCGGACCACCCGGCCGGGCCGGCCTGATCGCTTCCACTACCGCGACGAGGTCGTGGACCGGGTTTACGCCCGCCAGTGGGGAGTCGAGGTCGAGCACCTGCTCGGGGCGGTCTGGGATCGTGGCTTCGACTCGCTGGAGACCTTCCGCCCGATCGCCGAGCCCTTCGTCACGCGGCTCAAGGTCGGCCCGGCCCTCGATGCGCACCAGCCCCACGCGGCTCGCGCGTAGAGCCAGCCGAACCTGCCCTCGTGTCGCCGGCCTCACGCCCGCGCGGGCGACAGCCGCCGCTGCGTCACGAGTCGTGTTAGGTGGCCTTCACTCCAGCGCTGAACCGCCGGCGGCCAGGAGGCTCCCGCGATAGGACTCGAACCTATAACCTGCCGGTTAACAGCCGGCTGCTCTGCCAATTGAGCTACGCGGGACCGCATCGGTATCGGCCTGGCCGGGTGAGAACGTCCCCCTACCGCCGCTATCGCGGACACTAGGTTAGCGCACCCGGAGGGGCGCACGCGCCGCGCCGGATCCTCCCGCGAATAACACCGGGGTCGCTGGGCATGAGGTAGGTCATCGTCGTGCCTGGCGGACCCGGCACGGCGGGCTGGCTTCCCTAGGAGATGTCGACATGGCGAAGTACCGGATCAGCTTCCTCACCGGCCTGGCGACCGGGTTCGTGCTGGGGGCGCGCGCGGGCCGGGAGCGCTACGAGCAGATCAAGAAGGCCGCCCGGAACGTGGCCGAGCACCCGGCGGTGCAGCAGGCGGCCGGGGCGGTCCAGGCCCAGGCGACCGGGCTGGCGTCGGCGGCGGGGAGCCGGATCAGCGACGAGGTGCGGGACAAGGCGCCGCAGCTGGCCCGGTCGGCCAGGAGCGCGACGGCCCGGGTGACCGAGCGCGTGCCGGGCCTGCGCGGCAAGGACGGCGCCGGCGCGACGCCGGGGAGGACGACGAGGCGGGTCACCGCGGCAACGGCCACCGGCAGGCGGGCAACGGCAGCGCCCCGGCGGGCCACGGAACCCTGGGCGCGACCAGCCGTCAGGACGGGACCACTCCCGGAGAGTAACGCGACCAGCCACCCGCGCCCCTGGCCCGCCACCTCGGGCCACGTAGCCGGCAGCCTCCGGCGCCTGCGGGCAGACCCGGTGGCCGCACGTCAGGCCAGCGCGGGTCAGACCAGCGCGGGTCAGGCCAGGTACTCCCGCAGCATCTGGGCGCGGCTGGGGTGGCGGAGCTTGGCCAGGGTCTTGGACTCGATCTGGCGGATCCGCTCCCGGGTGACGCCGAACTCCTGGCCGACCTCCTCCAGGGTGCGCGGGTGACCGTCGGTCAGGCCGAAGCGCAGCTGGATGATCCGCTGCTCGCGCAGGCTGAGGTTGTCCAGGACCCGGTCGAGCTGGTCCTGCATCATGATGAACGCGGCCGCCTCCATGGGCACGACCGCGTCCGCGTCCTCGATGAAGTCGCCCAGGTCGGAGTCCTCCTCGCCGATCGGCGACTGGAGGGATACCGGCTCCTGGGCGATCCGCTGGATCTCGGCTACCCGGTCCGGGTGCAGGCCCATCTCGGCGGCGACCTCGGCGGGGGTGGGCTCCCGGCCCAGGTCCTGGTGCAGCTGGCGCTGGATGCGGGCCATCTTGTTGATGGTCTCGACCATGTGCACGGGGATGCGGATGGTACGGGCCTGGTCGGCGATGGCCCGGGTGATGGCCTGGCGGATCCACCAGGTGGCGTAGGTGGAGAACTTGTAGCCCTTGGTGTAGTCGAACTTCTCCACCGCGCGGATCAGGCCCAGGTTGCCTTCCTGGATCAGGTCCAGGAAGACCAGGCCGCGGCCGATGTAGCGCTTGGCGATGGATACCACGAGCCGAAGGTTGGCCTCGATGAGCCGCTGCTTGGCCCGCAGTCCCTCGACGGAGATGACCGACAGCTCGCCCATCAGCTCAGCGCTGGCGCTGCCCCCGGACAGGCCCGCCTGGAGCTTTTCCTCGGCGAACAGGCCGGCCTCGATGGACTTGGCCAGCTCCACCTCGTCCTGGGCGGTCAGCAGCGGGACCCGGCCGATCTCGCGCAGGTAGATGCGGACCAGGTCGCCGGTGGCAGCCCGGCGGGTGGCGTCGGCGCCGGGCGCGGCCGGGCGGGTCTCCTCGACGTCGTCGGCCGGGGCCTCGATCACCTCGACGCCCTCGTCGGCCAGGAGCTTCAGGACGTCGTCGACCGCGTGGGGCGGGAAGTCGTGCCGCTCGAAGGCGACGGCGAGCTCGCTCATCGTGATCGTGCCGCGTTCTCTCGCCTGAGCGATAAGACCGGCTACCTGGTCACTTCGTGATGCAGCGGTAACGCTCATGCTGACCAGTGTGCGTCACGAACCGGCAGTTTAAGGGGTGACAATATTGTCACCTGCCGGATAGTGCCGAGGCCTGCCCAGTGGATGCATGCCGTTACTGCCCGGTATCTACTGCAGGGCGTCGGCGGCCGGCTCCATGAGCACCCGGTGCCGCTGCTCCAGCGCGATCAGGTCACCGAACATCCGGTAGTACTCGGCCTGCTCGGTGATCGGGTTCATGCGCTGGATCCGGGACTTGAGCTGGGCGATCTGCCGGCTGACGGCCAGTTCCTCGACCCGCGCGAACTGGGCCTCGATATAGCGGGCGTCGGGCTCCGCGTCGGCGCCGGGCGCCCGCACCGGCTCGACGGCGAGCTGGGTCAGGAACGCGCGCACGAGGTCGTCCGGCGCGGCGTCGCGCAGGCGCTGGACCCACTCGCGGCTGCCGCTGGCCGCCCCCGTGCCGCCGGCGGCCGCGATGATCCCGAACGCGGCGGCGTGGGCGGGCACGGTGAAGCAGGCCGGGCCGAGGGCGTCGAACGCCGGGCCGCACAGGGCCGGGCGCTGCACGGCCAGCTTGAGCGCCTCGCGCTCGACCCGGTGGATCGGGTCGCGCTCGTCGTAGCCGGGAATGCCCCGGTCCCCGCGCACCGCCTGCTCGCCGGCGCCGTCGCGGCCAGCGCTGGCGCTGCTCCCGCCGTCCCTGGCAGCCCGGTCCAGGTACGCGCTGCCGTGCCGCGGCGCGGGAACACCGCCCTGGCCCGCGGGGCCGGCCCGGCCCGGCCGGTCCCGGCCGCCCCGGCCGGCGGACGCGGGCGCCCGGGAGTGACGCCGGACCCGGTCCAGCACGAACTGCTCGTCCATCATGCCCAGCCAGCGGTCCAGGCTGATCGCGTACCGGTCGCGCAGGCCCTGGTCCTTGATCCGGCCGACGATCGCGGCGGCGGCGTCCAGCGCGGCGATGCGGCCCTCGTTGGACTCCAGGTCGTGCTGGCTCAGCTCATTGCGGATGGCGAACTCATACACCGGCACGCGGCGCGCGATCAGGTCCTTGACCGCCGCCGGTCCCTGGGCCAGGCGCAGGTCGCAGGGGTCGAGCCCGTCGGGCTGCACGGCCACGAAGGTCTGGGTGACGAACCGCTCCTCCAGCCCGAACGCCCGCAGCGCGGCCCGCTGCCCGGCGGCGTCGCCGTCGAAGGTGAAGATCACCTCGCCCATGAACTTGTCGGAGTCCATCAGCAGGCGGCGCAGGATCGCGATGTGGCCCTCGCCGAACGAGGTGCCGCTGGTAGCCACCGCCGTCCCGACGCCGGACAGGTGGCAGGCCATCACGTCGGTGTAGCCCTCCACGATGACCGCCTGGCGGCGCTGGGAGATCTCCCGCCGGGCCAGGTCCGCCCCGTACAGCACCGAGCTCTTCTTGAACAGCGGCGTCTCGGGGGTGTTGAGGTACTTGGGGCCGTCGTCGTCGGCGCGCAGCTTGCGCGCCCCGAACGCGATCACGTCGCCGGTGAGGTCGGCGATGGGCCAGATCAGGCGGCCCCGGAACCGGTCGATGGCCCCCCGCCGGCCCTGGCTGGCCAGGCCGCCGGCCAGCAGGTCGGCCTCGGTGAAGCCGCGCCCGCGCAGGTGACGGGTGAGGGCGTCCCACTCGTTGGGCGCGTACCCGACGCGGAACCGCTCGGCGTCGGGCAGCTCGAAACCGCGCTGGGACAGGAAGTCCCGGCCGGGAGCGGCCTCGGCGGCACTGAGTCGTTCCTGATAGAACTCGGCGGCGGCGCGATGGGCCTCAACCAGGCGGCGGCGCTGGGTCTGCTCCTGGCCGGGCACGTGGCCGCCCTGCTCGTAGCGCAGCTCGATGCCCAGCCGGGCGGCCAGGCGCTCCACCGCCTCGGCGAAGCCGAGGTTGTCGATGCGCTGGACGAACCGGATGACGTCGCCGCCCTCGGCGCAGGAGAAGCAGTACCACAGGCCGCGGGCCGGGGTGACGTTGAACGACGGGGTCTTCTCGTCGTGGAACGGGCACAGCCCCTTCAGCGATCCCCCGCCGGCGTTGCGAAGCTGCAGGTACTCCCCGATGACCTCGTCAACGGCCGAGCGCTCGCGGACGAGCGCGATGTCCTCGTCGCGGATCCGGCCCGGCACGTCCGCCCTCCGCTCTATCGCCGGCATGCCCGCTGTCCGTGCCGGCATGCCCGTTTGGGCGAGTCTAGTCCCGGCGGGGCGCCTGTCGCGGCGCTCCGCGCCGGCCGGCGCCGGGCCGGGCCCGGCGCCCTGACCGCGCGCCCCTGATAGCCTCCCGGCGTGGTCAGCGTGCTGGTTCTGTGGGATGTGGACGGCACGCTGGTCAGCGCGCCCGGCACGGGGCGGCTGCTGTACCGGGTGGCCCTGCGCGAGATGCTCGGCCTGGAACTCCCCGAGGCCAGCGTCGGGATGGCCGGGCGGACCGACCGGGCCATCGCGGCGGAGATGCTGGCCGCCGCGGGCGTGGCCGACCCGCGCGGGCAGATCGACGCCTTCCAGGCGGTTCAGGCGCGGCGCGCGGCGGGCCTGGCCGACCTGGTCCGCGCCCGGGGGCGGGCGCTGCCCGGCGCGGCGGAGACACTGGCCGCGCTGGCCGGGCCGCGGGACGGCACCCGGGTGATCCAGTCGCTGCTGACCGGGAACCTGCGCGCGATGGCCGACGTCAAGCTGGGCGTGCTGGGCCTGACCGGGCACCTGGACCTGGACGCCGGGGCCTACGGCAGCGAGAGCGAGAACCGCGCCGACCTGGTCCCGGTGGCCCGGCGCAACGCCGCCGCCCGGTACGGCGGCGACTTCGGCGGCACCGCCACCGTCCTGGTCGGCGATACGCCGCTGGACGTGCAGGCGGCCCTGGACGCCGGGGCGCGGGCGGTCGGCGTGGCCACCGGCATGTTCACGGTCGACGAGCTGCACGCGGCCGGCGCGCACGCCGTCCTGCCCGACCTGTCCAGCCCGTCCGCCGCCGTCGCGGCGATCCTCCCGTAGCCACCCCGCGGCCCGCCCCGCCCCGCCCCGCGCCGCCCCGCCCCGCCCCGGGTTTTCCATGATCGTGACCGTTTGTCCGGGCTGCGCACGAGAAAACGGTCACGATCATGAGGCGCGCGGCCGGGTGCGGGTGCGGATGAGGCAGGCTGGGCCGCAGGGGCGCAGGGTTACGGGGGCGCCGCGCTCGCGCATGACGGCGGCGACCTGGCTTGCCACCAGGCAGGGGCGCTCGGTCACGTCGGTCCAGGTGTAGCGCAGGGTCAGGATGCCGGCGGCGGCGTGCAGGTTGTCGCGGCGCATGTCGGCCCAGCGCTGCTCGATGGCGTGCGCGACTTGGCCGTCCAGCTCGATGGCCAGGCCGATCGCCTCGTAGTAGTCGTCCAAGTAGCTGGTCCGCCCGGCCAGGGTGACGCGGACCTGCCGGCCGGCGGGAGGCAGGCCGTGGGCGCGCTCGACGTCGCGGACGTAGCGGCGCTCCAGGAGCGAGTGGGCTCCGTCGCCGATGTCGGCCAGCGCGATGAGCAGCTCGGCCCGGCGGCGGGCCTTCGGCCGGGCGGCCAGGGCGTCGCGCAGCAGGGCCGTTGTCGTCAGGCGGCGGCCGACCGCCCGGCTCAGCCAGCCGTAGGCCGCGTCGGTGGAGGCCGCCGTCTGGGTCAGGTCGATGGCGGTCTCCTCGATCCGGGTCCGGGGCGGCACCTGAGCCGGGTGCATGGCCGCCGCGATCCGGGCCGACCGGTGCACGACGGCGCCCTGGATCGGCTCCGGGTGCCGGCCCAGCGGCACCGTCAGGTGGATGACGTCGCTGCGGGCATCGGCCAGGCCAGCTAACTCGGCCGCGGTCTGGTGGCTGAGCGCGGCGCCGGCCCGGCGCGCAGGACCGCCGCCCACAGCACGGCCTCCCGGCTCAGCTCACCGGTGAAGGCGGCGTAGACCCCGCGATGCACGGCGCGCCAGCGCCCGGAGGCCAGGCGGTGGCCGATGGCCTCGTCACCCAGGCCGCCGCCGATGGCCTGAGCGCGGGAGACAATGCCGGCCTGGCGGTCCAGCAGCTCCTGCCAGGCGGCCGAGAATTCACTGTTCATGCCGCCAGAATGACCCGGGAGGCGGACACTTCTGCCGTTCGGCGACCAGCCTGTGGATAACCAGCCATTTCCAAGCCGCCGGCCAATGCACAGCCGTGATCGTGACCGATTGCCCGTGCCACGCACGAGAAATCGGTCACGATCATGAAAATTCGGCGCTTAGGGCGGGGCCGGTGGGGCCGGGGCGGGGCCTGTGGCGCTTGGGGCGGGGCCTGTGGCGCTTGGGGCGGGGCCTGTGGCGCTTGGGGCGGGCCGGGCGTCGCGGGGGGGCCTGGGGCGGGCCGGGCGTCGCGGGGGGCGGGGCTGGGGCTGGGGGCTGGGCGGCTGGCCGGGCTACACCTCGGGGAGGGGGATGTCGGCGTCGGCCAGGCGGCCGCGGTCGACCGGGGCGGCGCGCCGGATCAGGTCCTGGATGGCCGGGTTGACGTCCCAGACGTTGACGTTCATGCCGGCTGTCACCACGCCGTCCTTCAGCCAGAACGCGACGAACTCCAGAGTGTCGGTGTCGCCGCGGGCCACGATCGTGTCGTAGGTGCCGGGCTCGGGCAGGCCGGCCGTCTCCATGCCCAGGTCGTACTGGTCGGTGAAGAAGTACGGCACCCGGTCGTAGCTGACCTCCTGGCCGAGCATGGACCGGGCGGCGGCCGGGCCGCCGTTGAGGGCGTTGGACCAGTGGTTCACGACGATCCGCCGGCCCAGCACCGGGTTGTACGCCTCGGCCACGTCGCCGGCGGCGAAGATGTCCGGGTCGGAGGTGCGCAGCGCGGCGTCGGTCAGCACGCCGCGGTCCACCTCGAGGCCGGCGTCGGCGGCCAGGCCGGTATTGAGCACGACGCCGATCCCGGCCACCACGAAGTCGGCGTCCAGCACGGCGCCGGAGGAGGTGACGACCTGGCGGACCGAGCCGTGCGCGGCGCCCGGCGCGGCGGGCTCGGCGGGCCGGTCGCCGCGCAGCTCGCTGATGCTCTCGCCGGGCCGGAACGTGACGCCGTGGGCGCGGTGCAGCCGGCCGAATATCTCGCCCAGCTCCGGGCCGATCGAGCGGCCGCAGCGGGACCGGGTCGGGCTCGACCACGGTGACGTCGCAGCCGGCCTGCCGGGCGGCGGCGGCCACCTCCAGGCCGATCCAGCCCGCCCCGGCGATGACCAGGCGGCCGCCCGCCTGCAGCCGGGCGGCCAGGGCCAGGCTCTCGGACCGGGTCCGCAGGTACATCAGCCCGTCCAGGTCGGCGCCGGGGACGCCCAGCCGGCGGGCGCTGGCGCCGGTGGCCAGCAGCAGCCGGGCGTAGCCGACGGCGGAGCCGTCCTCCAGCCGGACCTGGCGCTCGGCCCGGTCGATCGCGGTGACCCGGCGGCCCAGCCGCAGGTCGATGCCGTGGTCGGCGTACCAGCCCGCCTCGTGCACGTAGGCCGCGTCCGGGCCGGCCTTGCCGAGCAGGAAGTCCTTGGACAGCGGCGGCCGCTCGTAGGGCCGCTCGTCTTCCGCGCCGATCAGCACGATCGCGCCGTCGAAGCCCTCATCGCGCAGCGTCTCGGCCGCCTTCGCGCCGGCCAGGCTGGCGCCGACGATCACGTAGGTCTGCGCGTCGGGCATCGGGGGTCCTTCCGTCCGGTCGGTACGGCCCCTACGCTATCGGCTCGCGCGCCGCAGTCGCTGATGCCAGGCCAGGGCCGAGGTGTCGGTCAGCGAGGCGACCTGGTCGATGACCGCGCGGTGGCGGGCGGTATCGGAGTCGGCCGCGCGGAAGGCCGCCGCGCAGGCCGGGTCCAGGGTGGCGGGCGCCCCGGCCAGCACGGCCTCGGTCAGCCCGGCGATGATCTCGCGCTCGCGGGCCTGCTGCGCGGCGGCGCCGGGCCGGGACATGACGTACTGCGCGGTCACCCCCTTGAGCAGCGCGCACTCCAGCCGCTGGGCGGCGGGGCACGACCAGGTCGGCGGCGTACCGGGTGACCGGCGGCGCGCCGGGCGGGCGGGTAGCCGCCTCGGCCGCGCCGCAGAACCGGCCGATCAGCTCGCTGGTCAGGTTCTTGACCGCCGCGGCGGCGGCCGGGCTGCCGTCGAACCGGCCCGGCCAGAAGTCCAGGGCCAGCAGGCCGGCGAACACCTCGTCCAGCTCAGCCCGGGTGACCGAGCCGGGCGGGCAGTAGTCGCGCATGGTCAGGTCGATGACCGGGGCGCGCTCGGCCGGGTCGCGCAGCTGACCGAGCCGGATCAGCCCGGCGTGCAGCCCGTCCTCCAGGTCGTGCACGGAGTAGGCCACGTCGTCGGCCCAGTCCATGACCTGGGCCTCGAAGCACGGGCGGCCGGGCGGGGCGCCCTCGCGGACCCAGGCGAACACCGCCGCGTCGTCGCCGTAGGCGCCGTACTTGCCGGGCTCGGCTTCAGCGGCCGGGTCGGGGGCCAGCCACGGGTACTTCAGCGTGGCGTCCAGGGTGGCCCGGGTCAGGTTCAGCCCCGCGCCGGGGGCCTTGGCCTCCAGCCGGGTCAGCAGGCGCAGGCTCTGCGCGTTGCCCTCGAACCCGCCGCAGCCCGCCGCCAGCACGGCCAGCGCGGCCTCGCCGTTGTGGCCGAACGGCGGGTGGCCCAGGTCGTGGGCCAGGCAGGCGGCGTCCACCAGGTCGGGGTCGCAGCCCAGCGCGCCGCCCAGCTCGCGGCCGATCTGGGCGCACTCCAGCGAGTGGGTCAGCCGGGTCCGCGGGAAGTCCCCCGAGTCGGGCGCCACCACCTGGGTCTTGGCCGCCAGGCGGCGCAGCGCGGCGCTGTGCAGCACCCGGGCGCGGTCCCGGACGAAGGGACCGCGCCCGGATGCGGCGGCCTGCTTGGACGGCTCGGCGGCCCACCGGGCGGTGGCCCGGTGGTCATACCCCGCGTCGTCGCCGCCTGGCGTCACCGGCTGTCGCTGCCCCCCACCAGCTCCAGGACGGCGGCGCGGCCGGCCTCCAGCCGGGCCACCGGCACCCGGAACGGCGAGCAGGACACGTAGTCCAGCCCGGCGTGGTGGAAGAAGTGCACCGACTCGGGGTCGCCGCCGTGCTCGCCGCACACGCCGATCTTCAGGTCGGGCCGGGTCTCCCGGCCCTCCTTGACGGCGATCGTGACCAGGCGGCCGATCCCGTCGGCGTCCAGCGTCTCGAACGGCGACACGCCGAACACGCCCAGCTCGATGTAGCGGCCGAAGAACGAGCCCTCCACGTCGTCGCGGGAGAAGCCCCAGCCCATCTGGGTCAGGTCGTTGGTGCCGAACGAGAAGAACTGCGCGGCCTGGGCGATCTGGCCCGCGGTCAGCGCGGCCCGGGGCACCTCGATCATCGTGCCGATGAGCGTGGGCACGGTGACGCCGGTCTCGGCGGCCACCTCGGCCAGCACCCGCTCGGCCTCCTCGCGGGCCGCCTCCAGCTCCTGCACCGCGCCGACCAGCGGGATCATGATCTCCGGCTGGGGGTCGCCGCCGGCCTTGACCCGGTCGGCGGCGGCATGCGCGATGGCCCGGACCTGCATCGCGTACAGGCCGGGGATGACCAGGCCGAGCCGGACGCCGCGCAGGCCGAGCATCGGGTTCTGCTCGTGCAGCCGGCGGACCGCCTCCAGCAGCGCGCGGTCCTTGGCCGTGGCCGCGTCGCCGGCCAGCGCGACCTTGACCGTCAGCTCGGTGAGGTCGGGCAGGAACTCGTGCAGCGGCGGGTCCAGCAGCCGGATGGTCACCGGCAGCCCGTCCATGGCCTCCAGGATCTCCACGAAGTCGCCGCGCTGCAGCGGCTCCAGGGCGTCCAGGGCGGTCTGGCGGCCGGCCGCGTCCTCGGCCAGGATCAGGTTCTCCACCAGCTGGCGGCGGTCGCCGAGGAACATGTGCTCGGTGCGGGTCAGGCCGATCCCCTGGGCGCCGAACCGGACCGCCCGGGCCGAGTCCTCGCCGTTGTCGGAGTTGGTCCGCACCTTCAGCCGGCGCTTGGCGTCGGCGTGCTGGATGATCGCGTGGACCGCGCTGACCAGCTCGTCGGCGGCCGGGTCCAGGCCGCCCTCGAAGTACTCCACCACCGGGGAGGCGACCACCGGGACCTCGCCCAGGTAGACCGCGCCGGACGAGCCGTCGATGGAGATCATGTCGCCCTCGCGCACGACCGTCCCGTCGGCCAGGGTGAACTTCTTCCCGGCCGTGTCGACGGCCAGCTCGTCGGCGCCGCACACGCAGGTCTTGCCCATGCCGCGGGCGACCACGGCGGCGTGGCTGGTCTTGCCGCCCCGGCTGGTCAGGATGCCCCGCGCGGCGATCATGCCGTGCAGGTCATCGGGGTTGGTCTCGCGCCGGACCAGGATGACCGGCTCGCCCTTAGCCGCCCGCGCCACCGCGGTGGCCGAGTCGAACACCACGCCGCCGACGGCCGCGCCCGGCGAGGCGCTGATGCCCTTCGCGATCCGCTTGATGTCGGTCTTGGCGTCGAACCGGGGGAACATCAGCTGGGCCAGCTGGTCGCCGGTGACCCGGCGCAGCGCCTCGTCGATGTCGATCATGCCCTGCTCGACGAGCTGCAGCGCGATGCGGAACGCCGCCGCCGCCGTGCGCTTGCCGACCCGGGTCTGCAGCATCCACAGCTTGCCGCGCTCGATCGTGAACTCGATGTCGCACAGGTCCTTGTAGTGGCCCTCGAGCGTGGCCATGATCTGCATGAGCTGGTCGTAGGACTTCTTGTCGATCTGCTCCAGGTCCTGCAGCGGCACCGTGTTGCGGATGCCCGCCACCACGTCCTCGCCCTGGGCGTTCTGCAGGTAGTCGCCGTACACGCCCTGCTGGCCGGTGCCGGGGTCACGGGTGAACGCGACGCCGGTGCCGGAGTCCATGCCCAGGTTGCCGAACACCATCGTGACGATGTTGACGGCGGTGCCGAGGTCGGCCGGGATGCGCTCCTGGCGCCGGTACAGGATCGCCCGGTCGGCGTTCCACGAGTTGAACACCGCCGTCACCGCGAGGTCCATCTGCTCGCGCGGGTCCTGCGGGAAGTCCCGCCCGGTGTGGTCGCGGACGATGCCCTTGAACGTGTCGACCAGGGCCTGCAGGTCACCGGCGTCCAGGTCCAGGTCGTTCTTCGTGCCCTTGGCCTGCTTGGCCGCGTCGATGGCGTGCTCGAACGCCTCGCCCTCGATGTCCAGCACGGTCTTGCCGAACATCTGGATCAGCCGCCGGTAGGAGTCCCAGGCGAACCGCTCGCTGCCGGCCTGCTTGGCCAGGCCGTGCACGGACTCATCGGACAGGCCGATGTTCAGCACGGTCTCCATCATGCCCGGCATCGAGAACTTGGCCCCGGACCGGACGCTGACCAGCAGCGGGTCGGCGTGGTCGCCCAGCTTGCGGCCCATCTGCGATTCCAGGCTGGCCAGGTGCTCGCCGATCTCGGCGGCCAGGCCGTCGGGGAGCGAGCCGTGCTGCAGGTAATAACGGCAGGCGTCCGTGGTGATCACGAACCCGGGCGGCACGGGCAGCCCCAGGTTTGTCATCTCCGCCAGGTTGGCGCCCTTACCGCCGAGCAGGTCCTTCAGGTCCTTATTGCCCTCGGTGAAGTCATAGACGAGCTTCGGCACTGCACGCTCTCCTCGAAGATTCCGCCGGCCAGCCATGCGGCCCCAGCCCCGGCGGCTATGTGAATGCGGCCTCGCGGCCCCTCTTTCTGCACCCTACCGACGCTGGGCACCCGCCGGGGACGCTGCCCAAGGCCGGCCGCGGAAACCTCGGCATCGGCCACAATAACGGGCGTGAGCAACTCTGCGACGCCCGTGATCGGCCTGCTGCATCCGGGCGAGATGGGCGCGGCGGTCGGCCGCTGCCTGACCGAAGCCGGGCTACCAGGTGCTGTGGGCGGCCGAGGGCCGCAGCCCGGAGACCGCCGCCCGGGCCAGGGCGGCGGGCCTGGCCGACGCGGGCACGATCGGCGCGCTGGCCGCCCGGGCCGGGGTGATCCTGTCGGTCTGCCCGCCGCACGCCGCGCTGGACGTGGCCTGGGCGGTGCACGGCTTCCGCGGGCTGTACGTGGACGCCAACGCGGTGTCGCCGGGCACGGCCCGCGAGGTGGCCCAGCTGATCTGCGAGAGCGGCGGCCGGTACGTGGACGGCGGGATCATCGGCCCGCCGCCGGAGCGGCCGGGCAGCACCCGGCTGTACCTGTCCGGGCGCGGCCGCGCCGGAGGTGGCGGCCCTGTTCGCCGGGACGCCGCTGGAGGCGCGGGCGCTGGCCGGCGCGGCCACGGCGGCGTCGGCGGTGAAGATGGCCTACGCCGGGTGGACCAAGGGCACCGCCGCGCTGCTGCTGGGCGTGCGGGCACTGGCCCGCGAGCAGGGCGTGGAGGACGCGCTGCTGGCCGAGTGGGAGCTGTCCCAGCCCGGCCTGGCCGCCCGGTCCGAGGGCGCGGCCCGGTCGGCGGCGGCCAAGGGCTGGCGCTGGGTGGCCGAGATGGAGGAGATCGGCGCGGCCATGTGCGCCGCCGGGCCTGCCCGACGGCTTCCACCTGGCCGCCGCCGAGATCTTCCGCCGGGCGCCGCGCAACGCCGCCGGGCCGGACCTGCTGGACCAGGTGCTGGGCGAGATCACCGGGGACAGCGCGGCGCTGTAGGACCAGGCCGGCCGGGCTTCTCGTCCAGGCCCCAAGCTCCCGGGGTAACGGCACCGCGGCCACGCGGCCATCCGCCAGCCAGCCCGGCACGGCGCTCAGCTCGCGCGGCCCGGATGGCTGGCCCGGCCCGCCGGGACGAGAGCGGTCAAGCCCGGCGGTCCGGCCATGCGGGCCGGTATCCGCGCATAGAGTTTCCTGTCATGACGGATCACCTCACCGCGCCGGCGGCCGACGCGGACGAGGCCAGCGCCAGCTCGGACGCAGGCGGCCCAGCGGCCGGCCGGATGGCCGCTGGACCGTCCGGCCCGAGGCAGGCCGACGCGGCCCGCGCGGGCACGGCGCAGGCCGACACGGCGCAAGCCGACGCGGCGCAGGCGGGCGCGGCGCAGGCTGACGCGGCGCAAGCTGGCGCAGCGCAGGCCGACACGGCGCAGGCCGACGCGGCGCAGGCCGACGGGGCGCAGGCGCAGGCGAGCCAGCCCGGCGGGCATGGCGCGGGGGGAGGCGGGCGGCGGGGATGGCGGGGCGGCGCGGGGCCGGCGGCGGTGGCGGCGGGCGCTGGTCGCGGGCGGGACCGGGCTGGCCGTGGTGCTCGCGGCGGCCGGGGCGTTCCTCGCCTGGGGCCCGTCGGGCTGGGGCCGGGGCCGCTGGCCGTGGCGTCCGTGTCGGCCCAGGGGACGATCCCGGCGGCCGGGCGGACCGTGCTGGTCATCCCGGTCGGGGAGGTCGCCCGGACGCCTCCGGTGATCGACTCGGTGAGCATCCGGGGGGCCGGGAAGTACGGCGCGCCGGGACTGTTCGCCGTGATGGGCACGGCCAGCCAGGACTGCGCCGGCATCTGGGCGCCGGCGGCCGGGCCGGGCGGGTTCGCGCAGCGCTGCGCACCCGGCGGGACCGTCGCGGTGACCGGGCACCTGCTCCCGGAGCGCGGCGGCGCCTGGGGCACCGACCTCGCGCTGGTGGTCGGGCCGCCGGGCACCTCCGGCTGCTGGGCGGTCAGCCGGGTGATCATCCGCTATCACGTGGGCCACCGCCACTACACGGTCACGGGCGGCGAGTCGCTGTTCGGCTGCACGTCCCAGTAGCAGCCCCCGCCTGGGCGGCGTCCGGGGATCGCGCGGGAGCACCCTGGCCGGTGATGGGGATTAGCAGCCCGGAAGGCGTTCCGACAGATAAGGGATTAGCCCGTCGAGGCCGACCCGGTCCTGGCGCATCGAGTCGCGCTCGCGGACCGTCACGGCCTGGTCCTCGGGGGTCTCGAAGTCGACGGTGACGCAGAACGGCGTGCCGATCTCATCCTGACGGCGGTACCGCCGCCCGATGGCGCTGGCGTCGTCGAAGTCGGTGTTCCAGTGACGGCGCAGCGCGGCGGCCACGTCCCGCGCCCGGGGCGACAGGTCGGCGTGCCGGGACAGCGGCAGCACGGCCACCTTGACCGGGGCCAGCCGGGGGTCCAGCCGCAGCACGGTCCGCTTCTCCAGCTTGCCCTTGGCATCGGGCGCCTCGTCCTCGCCGTAGGCGTCGAGGAGGAACGCCAGCATGGCCCGGCCGACGCCCGCCGCCGGCTCGATCACGTAGGGGACGAACCGCTCGCCGGACTCGGCGTCCAGGTAGGACAGGTCCTGGCCGGAGACCTTGCCGTGCGTGCTCAGGTCGAAGTCGGTCCGGTTGGCGATGCCCTCAAGCTCGCCCCACTCGCTGCCGTCGAAGTCGAACCGGTACTCGATGTCGACGGTCCGCTTGGAGTAGTGCGACAGCTTCTCCTGCGGGTGCTCGAACAGCCGCAGGTTGTCCTTGCTCAGGCCCAGGTCGGTGTACCAGGCCAGCCGGGTGTCGATCCAGCGCTGATGCCAGTCCTCGTCGGTGCCGGGCCGTGACGAAGAACTCCATCTCCATCTGCTCGAACTCGCGGGTGCGGAAGATGAAGTTGCCCGGCGTGATCTCGTTCCGGAACGACTTGCCGATCTGGCCGATCCCGAACGGGATCTTCTTGCGCGAGGTCTGCAGCACGTTGCGGTAGTTGATGAAGATGCCCTGGGCGGTCTCGGGCCGCAGGTAGGCCAGCCCTGATTCCCCACCCGCCTCCCCGTCCCTCTCCACTGCCCCCAGGTAAGTGCGCAGCAGGCCGTTGAACATCCGGGGCTCGGTGAACGCGCCGCGGGTGCCGCAGTTCGGGCAGGCGATGTCGGCCAGGCCGTTCTCGGGCGGGTGGCCGCGCTTCTCCTCGTACGCCTCGATCAGGTGGTCGGCGCGGAACCGGCGGTGACACGACATGCACTCGGTCAGCGGGTCGACGAACTCGGTGATGTGCCCGCTGGCCTGCCACACCTCGGGGGCCAGGATGACGCTGGAGTCCAGGCCGACGATGTCGTCGCGCTCCTGCACCATGGCCCGCCACCACAGGCGCTTGATGTTCTCCTTGAGCTCCACGCCGAGCGGGCCGTAGTCCCAGGCGGCGCGCAGGCCGCCGTAGATCTCGCTGGACGGGTAGACGAATCCCCGTCGCTTGCTGAGGCTGACCAGGGTCTCCATGCGATCACTACGGCGCGCCATGTCGGGTCTCCATCCGGCTGGGTGTCGGCGGCTCACTGTCCCGCCGGCCCGGCAGCAGGGGCCGGACCGGCGGGGTGCGACATAGCTTAGCGGCCGGCCGGGGGTGGCTCCGCCGGTTATCGGCGGCTGCGGACCGGGGCGGCGCGCCGGCGGTAACCTGTGCGCCGTGAGCGCGAACAGGCAGAACGCCCGCCGCCGGGCGGCCAGCGGATCCCGGCCCGGTGGTTCCGGGACGAGCCGGGCGCGGGCCGGCGGATCCCGGCCGCGCGGGCCGCGGCCGCCGCTGCCGCAGGGTCAGTCGCTGTACACGCCGGGGGCCTCGCGGGCGCGGCAGGCGATGGAGCGGCGCAGCGCCGCCCCGCTGGTGTTCCTGTACGGGCTGCCGCGCTGGGTGCCGCCGCTGGTCGTGGCGGCGCTGCTGATCGCGGGCCTGGCCGTGCGCAACGTCTTCGGCGCGGTGGCGCTGCTGGCCCTGGCCGCCGTGCTGGCCTGGCTGAGCGCGGTGTCGTGGCCGCGGCTGTCGCCGAGCGGGCGGCTGACCCGGGTCGGCGCGGTCGCGGTGGTGATCGTGGTGGCGGTGGTCCAGATTCTGCGCTGAGCCGGGCGCTGCGCGTCGCTAGCCGGGCGGGCCGGCGGGCAGGGTGACGGGCTGGGGTCGGGCTCGGGCTCGGGGTTGGGCAGGGCGCCGCCGTAGCGCCGGTCCCGGCTGGCGTAGATCTCGCAGGCGTGCCACAGGTGGCGCCGGTCGAAGTCGGGGAACAGCGTGTCGAGGAACACCAACTCCGCGTAGGCCGACTGCCACAGCAGGAAGTTCGAGGTCCGCTGCTCGCCCGAGGACCGGATGAACAGGTCCACGTCGGGGATGCCCGGCTCGTCCAGGTAGCGGGCGAACATCTTCTCGTTGACCTTGTCGGGGCGGAGCCTGCCGGCGGCCACCTCGGCGGCGATGGCCGCGGCCGCGTCGGCGATCTCGGCCCGGCCGCCGTAGTTCACGCAGAACTGCAGGGTGAGCACCGAGTTCCCGGCCGTCATCCGCTCGGCGTCCTCCAGCTCGGTGATGACGCTGCGCCACAGCCGGGGCCGGCGGCCGGCCCAGCGGACCCGCACGCCCATCTCGTTGAGCTGGTCCCGGCGGCGCCGGATGACGTCCCGGTTGAAGCCCATCAGGAAGCGGACTTCGTCGGGCGAGCGGCGCCAGTTCTCCGTGGAGAAGGCGTACGCCGACAGGTACGGGATGCCCAGTTCGATGGCGCCCATGATGACGTCGAACAGCGCGTACTCGCCGGCCTTGTGGCCCTCGGTGCGGGGCAGGCCGCGCTGCTTGGCCCAGCGGCCGTTGCCGTCCATGACCAGGGCCACGTGCCGGGGCACCAGGTCGGCCGGGATCCGCGGCGGCCGGGCGCCGCTGACGTGCGGGTCGGGCGGCCGGGGAGGGCTGGGCCTGGCTGGCCCGGGACCGGCGGGTCGCCGGGGTCACGCGTGCTCCACGTGCCGCAGGGACCGGATCGAGTGCTCCAGGTGCCACTGGAGGTAGGCGGCGGTCAGCCCGCTGCACTCCGCCTGGTGCCGCCGCTCGCTGGCATCGGCCTGCGCCCAGTCTCCCCGCAGTAGCGCGTTCATCAACGCGATGGTAGCCGCTGATGGCCGGCTGACTCCCGGCGCCCGGCAGTCCTCGCAGGCCAGGCCGCCTGCGGCGATGCTGAACGCGCGCAGCGCGGCCGGGCTGCCGGGCTCGCCGGACCGCCGCCCGCAGACCGCGCACTCGTCCAGCGCGGGCGCGTAGCCGGCCACCGCCAGCGAGCGCAGCAGGTAGGCGTCCAGCACCAGGCGCGGGTGGTGCTCGCCCCCGCCGAGCGCCCGCAGCCCGCCGACCAGCAGCAGGAACTGCCGCAGCGCGGGCTCCTTCTCCACCGGGGTGAGCCGCTCGGCGGTCTCCAGCATGGCCGTGCCCGCCGTGTACCGGGGGTAGTCCCCGGCCAGCGGCTCGCCGTAGGGCCGGATCGTCTCGGCCTGGGTGATCACGTCCAGCGACCGCCCGGTGTACAGCAGCAGGTCCACGTGGGTGAACGGCTCGAGCCGGGCGCCGAACCGGGACTTGGTCCGGCGGACGCCCTTGCCCACCGCGCGGATCCGGCCGGACTTGCGGGCCAGCACCGTGACGATGCGGTCGGCCTCACCCAGCTTGTGGGTGCGCAGCACGATGCCATCGTCGCGGTAGATGCTCACCTGGCTATTGTCACCCGCCCGGCTGTCAGTCCCGTGCCTGGCTGCCTGTGCTCTGGCGGGCCGGGCCTGCTGGGCCGGGCCTACTCAGCGGTGGCGGCTTCCTCGGTCATCGTGATCACGCCGTAGGCGTGCGCCGGGGTCAGGCCCAGGTTGGCCGCCACGTGCCGGGCGGCCAGGCGCTGCTCGTCGGTGAGCTGGCCGTCGGCCAGGCCGATCCGCACCACGTTGGCCAGGAACCACTCGCGGGCGGGCACGGCCAGCTGGGCGGCCAGGGTGTTCAGCGGCCCGGCCAGGTCGTCGCCGCCGCTGGCCTCCGACCGGCTCAGGTCCTCGTCCAGCGTGGCCTCGTCATAGCCGGACAGCCCGGCGGCCTGGACGGCGGCCAGGACGCGGCGCCGGGCGGGCCGGCTGCCGGGGTTGCCCGCCAGCAGCATGCAGGTGGCGGCGGCCAGCGTGCCGGCCGGCAGGGCCGCTTCCATCTGCGCGGCGGTCGGGATGGCCAGCGCCCCGGTCCGGAACCGGCCGAAGCAGACCAGGCACTGCAGGTGCTCGCCGGTCTTGCCGAGCCGGATGACCGGGATGTACAGGATGTGGAACCATCGCCGTCCGGCGCGGCGCCGGTACCGGCGGTCACCACCGCAGCGCTGACAGTGAAACATGCCATGGCCGACGGTGCGGAAGCAGACCCGCAGCCCAAACATCAACATGCTCCCCCTTTTGCGAGGCCGGCCGGACTGGGTGAGCGCCGTCCTCGGAACACCCGGGTCCGCCGATCATCACATGTCTAGTGACGTTGGGCAGCGGATTCGGGCAAACAGCGGCTCGGAGGTTATTCGGCCGCAGTACGTCCCCGGCCGGGTCGGGGCGCAGGTCGGAGCGGTGCGGCCGGGCAGGCGTCAGTCGTAGAAGCCCAGCCGGCGCAGCTGCCGGGGGTCCCGCTGCCAGTCCTTGGCGATCTTGATGCGGAGGTCCAGGTAGACCCGGGTGCCCAGCAGCGCCTCGATCTGCTGCCGGGCGCGGGAGCCGACATCCTTGAGCCGGGCGCCCTTGGCGCCGATGACGATGGCCTTCTGGCTGGGCCGCTCGACGTACATCACGGCGTGCACGTCGATCAGGTCCGGCCGGTCGGGGCGCGGCGCCATCTCCTCGACCACGACGGCGATGGAGTGCGGCAGCTCGTCCCGGACGCCCTCCAGGATGGCCTCGCGGATCAGCTCCGCGACCAGCTGCTGCTCCGGCTCGTCGGTCAGGTCGCCGTCCGGGTACAGCGGCCGTCCCGGCGGCAGGTGCGAGATCAGCACGTCGGCCAGGGCGTCCAGCTGGAAGCCGGACACCGCCGAGACCGGCACGATGTCGGCCCAGTCGCCCAGCTCCCCCACGGCGGCGAGCTGCCGGGCCACCTGCTCCCGGCTGGCCTGGTCGGTCTTGGTGACGATGGCCACCACCGGGGTCTGCCCCGCCCCGGCCAGCTCGGCGGCCAGGTACTTGTCGCCCGGCCCGATCCGCTCGGCCGCGGGCAGGCACATCCCGATGACGTCGACCTCGGTCAGCGTGGACCGGGCCAGGCTGTCCAGCCGCTCGCCGAGCAGCGTCCGGGGCCGGTGCAGGCCGGGCGTGTCCACGATGATCAGCTGAGCGTCCGGCCGGTGCACGATGCCCCGGATGGCCCGCCGGGTGGTCTGCGGGCGGCTGCTGGTTATCGCGATCTTGCGTGCCGACCAGGGCGTTCATCAGCGTGGACTTGCCGACGTTGGGGCGCCCGGCGAAGCACGCGAACCCGGACCGGAACGCGGGCGCGGGACCGGAGCCCGGCCCGGCGTCCGGCCCGGAGCCCGGCCGGGGTCCGGCCCGGGGCCTGGCCCGCTGCCGGGCGCGGCGGCCGGGGCGGGCGAGGACGGGCGCGGTGATCTCACGTGGCCGATTCTCCACCCGCGAGCAGCCCGGGCGTTAACCCGGCGGTGCTAACCCGGTTGGCCGGGCGGCTCATCAGCCAGGGCGGGACGGCGTCCGACGGCCAGGATGACGATGGCCGCGCCGACCAGGACCAGGCCGCCCAGGGCGGCGGCGGTAAGCCGCTCACCCAGCACGATCACCCCCAGCAGGGCCGCCACGACCGGCTCGGCCAGCCCCAGCGTGACGGCCGCCGGGGCGGCGATCGTCCGCAGCCCGTACCCGTACAGCAGGTAGGCGGCGACGGTGGTGACCAGCCCGAGGTAGGCCGTCACGGCCGCGCCCCGGGCCGTGAGCAGCCAGCCGGGCGAGGTCAGGGCCAGGACCGGGACCAGCGCCACGGCGGCCGCGCCGAACAGCACCCCCATCACCACGGCCTCCGCCGTGCCGGCCGAGATCCGCCGGGCCGCGGTCACCGCGTAGACGGCGTAGCACAGCCCCGCCAGCAGGGCCAGCGCGACGCCGTCGAGGTGCACCCCGGCGGCGTTCCCGCCGGTGACCAGGACCGCGCACCCGGCGATGGCCGCCGCGGTGGCCGCCAGCCACCGGCCGCCCAGCGCCGGCCCGCCGGTCGCGCGGCTGATCAGCCCGGTGAAAACGGGCGCGCTGCCGATCGACACGACCGTGCCGATGGCCACTCCGGTCAGCCGCACGGCGGAGAAGAAGCACAGCTGGTAGCCGGCCACCGCGACGGCGGCCAGGAGCAGCGTGCCCCGCGTCGCGTGGCCGCCGCCCAGCAGGGACCGCAGCCCGGCCCGGTGCCGGGGCCGGCCGGCCAGGGCCAGCAGCACCGCCCCGCCCAGCACGATCCGGGCCGCCCCGATCGAGGCCGAGCTGGCCCCGGCCGGCGCGTAGTGCGCCGCCGTCCCGGTGCTCCCCCACGCCGCCGCCCCGAGGATCACCGCCACCGCGCCCGCCCGGCCGCCGCCAGTCCCCCGCCCGGGCAGGCGCGCGCGGAGACCCGCGCCGCTCGCCTCGCCGGCATGCCGCTCAGCGGGCGAGCCAGCGACCTGGCCAGCGAGGTGCCGGGGTAGGCGCGCGCGGAGCCCGCGGCCTCGCCCGGCCCAGCTGCCCGGGTCGCTGGCCTGGTCAGCGGCGGGCGGCCCGGGAGTGGCGGCCGCGCTGCGGCCGGGTTCGGGCTGCACGCACGACAGTCTGACGCCCGCCGGGCACGTGGTCCACGCGGGGCAAGCCACAGCCGTGGCGGGGCGCGGCGCGCGGGGGGCGCGGGGGTGCGGGGGGCGCGGGGGCGCGGGGGGCGCGGGGGCGCGGGAGGCGCGGGAGGCGCGGGAGGCGCGGGCGCGGGAGGCGCGGGAGCGCGGGAGGCGCGGGAGGCGCGGGGAGGCGCGGAGGCGCGGGAGGCGCGGGAGGCGCGGGAGGCGCGGGAGGCGCGGGAGGCGCGGGCGCAGCTTGAGGGCGAGCCGACGCGGGGCGAGGTGCGGCGGCGGGGGCTTGCTTCATGATCGTGACCGATTGCTCGTCTCTCACACGGATAAACGGTCACGATCATGGAGGTTTCCTCAAGGGCAGTCGGGGCGGCCGCGGGGCGTGGCTAGGTGACGGACCAGACGGTGGCCTGCTTGACCTCGGTGTCTTCGAGGCCGGGCCAGGCCGGCACGGCGTAGGCGGCGAGGGCGTGCAGGCCGGCGGCCGGCAGGTAGGCGCGGCCCGGGTCGCCGAGCAGGGTGCGGGCGCCGGCGGCGCGGGCGCGGCCGAGGAAGGCCAGCATCCGGTGGGCCATCCGGCGCTCGTAGCAGGCGTCGCCGACCACCACCAGGTCGGGCGGCGGGGCGCCGGGACGGCCAGCCAGCGCGGCGGCGGCGTCTTGCTCACCCGTCAGCAGGTCGGTGCCGCTGGGCTGGACGGTTACGCCGTTGGCGGCGGCGTTGAGGGCGATGGCGGCCAGTGCCATGGGGTCGATGTCGCTGGCGGTGACGCTAGCGGCGCCGGCCAGGGCAGCGGCGATGGCGACCAGGCCGGAGCCGGCCGCCAGGTCGAGCACGACGCGGCCGGCGACCTGGCCGGGGTGGTCGAGCAGGTAGCGGGCCAGGCCGATGCCGCCGGCCCAGGGGTAGGCCCAGAACGGCGGGGCTAGCTCGGCGTTCCCCGTGGCGCGCTCGGCCTGCTCCCACAGCGCCGTGGGTTCGGCGCCGCTCAGGTACAGCGAGATCTCGGGGATCAGCGGCGGCGCGGCCAGCGCGGTGTGCCGCCGGACGAACTCGGCCGCCGCCAGCCCTGCAGCTATGGGAGCTCTAGGTGGACCGGCTGCTTGTGCTGCCCGCGAAGCTTCCGGAGCCGACAGTGGCGGCGGCGTAGCCGGGGCGGGCATGGTTAGGCCTGGATGGTGGCCAGCAGGGTCCCGTCGGGCGCGGCGTGGAAGATGACGGCCGCCGGGCCGAGGTCGCGGACGGCGGCCAGGTCGACCGGATCGGGGCCGGGGCCGTCGCTGACCAGGGCGGCGGCTTCCAGGGCGGAGGCACCGCTGGACGCGGCCATGGCCACGGCCAGGTGCAGGGCTGACATCCGCAGCGACGGCAGCGCGACAGCAGCGGCGGCGTAGGTGCGGCCGGAGGCGTCCCGGACGGCGGCACCCTCAGCCGCCGCGACCCGGGCACGCGCCGACCGGGCCAGCGTGATGATCTTTATGTCCTCGGGCCCGGCTCCCCCGCCGCTGGCTGGGCCGTCCCGGGTTGGGCCTCGCTCACCCGGCCGAGTGTAGTGCGCTGGTCATAACGCCGCCGGAGGTTACCCCGCCCCAGCCGGGCAGGCGCCTTCGGCGCCGCCTGCGGGCGATCCGCTCCCCGCCCGCCCGGCCGACCCCGGCCACGCTCCCGGCCGATAGCCCGGCGGGGCTGTCCGGATGGCGCCCCTCGGGTCGCACCGGAAGCGTTTTGACCATGATCGTGACCGTTTTTCCGTAAAACCACCGGAAAAACGGTCACGATCATGGAATCCGGGAGCGGAGCGACCGTCTGCGGACGGTCGGGGCCGACGTGGGAGGGGCTTCCATGGCGGGCGGGGCTCCTGTGGCGGGATGGGCGCGCGAAAGCAGCACGAGGAGGGGGCGGGGGCTCCTCAGACGGCCGGTCGCTGCTCCGGCGGCCCTCCGGGCGAGCGGGCGCTGGCCGGGTGGCCGGGCGCTGGTGGCCAGCCGCTGCCGGGTGGTCACTAGCCGGGCGCGCTGCCAGTGCGGTCGCCAGATGGGCGGTCGCTGGGCGGGCCGTCACTG
Source organism: uncultured Actinomycetota bacterium (assembly GCA_963731085.1). Classification (GTDB taxonomy): domain Bacteria; phylum Actinomycetota; class Actinomycetes; order Streptosporangiales; family Streptosporangiaceae; genus DASUBV01. The sequence goes on along the minus strand of CAVSUF010000003.1, from coordinate 396,189 downwards.
GCCGGGCGCGCTGCCGGTGCGGCTCCGGGCGGGCGGTGCTCCGGCGGACGGTCGCTGGCCGGGCGGTCGCTGGCCGGGTCGCCCCTGGCCACGGGCGCCGACCGGTGCCAGCCCGGGCTGCCGCTGCCGGGTGGCCCCGGCCGGGCGGTCACTGGCCGGGTGTGCCGGTCCTGGTCGCCGACGGGCGGTCGCTGGGCGGCCGGCCTCCGGCCGGCCCGCCGCCGGGCGGTCGCCGGCCGGGCGGTCGCTGGCCGGGCGTGCGGCGGGCGGGCGGCGGGCGGCGCGGTCCTGAGCGGCGCGGTCCTGAGCGGGCCGTCCTGAGCGGCGCGGTCCTGGCGCCGGCGGCGGTCGCTGGGCCGGGGCGGCGGTCCTGGGCGGCGCGGTCCTGAGGCGGCCCGGTCCTGGGCGGCGCGGTCCTGGGCGGCGCGGTCCTGGGCGGTCAGGGCGGGGGCGGGGCGGTCGCCGGGGGTTATTCGCTCGACGCGGACGGTGCCGATGCGGTTGCGGCGGCCGGCCAGGCTCTCGGCGGTCAGGCGGAGGCCGGCCACCGTGGCCACGGCGCCGGGGATCGGCACCCGGCCCAGGCGCTGGGCCAGGAGGCCGCCGACGGTCTCGACGTCCTCGGCCTCGATGCTGACGTCGAACAGCTCGGCTCAGCTCCTCGACCGGCAGCCGGGCGGTGACCCGGGCCTCGTCGTCACGCCGAGCCATTCCACCGGCGGCTGCTCGCGGTCGTACTCGTCGGCGATCTCGCCGACGATCTCCTCCAGGATGTCCTCGATGGTGACCAGCCCGGCGGTGCCGCCGTACTCGTCGATCACGATGGCCATGTGGATCTGGCGGGCCTGCATCTCGCGGAGCAGCTCGTCGATCGGCTTGCTCTCGGGGACGAACGTGGCCGGCCGCATGACCGAGCCGACCGCCTCGACCGACTCGCCCTCGGGATGCTCGTGGGTGCGGGTGACCAGGTCCTTGAGATAGGCGATGCCCGTGACGTCGTCCAGGTTCTCCCCGACCACCGGGATCCGCGAGAAGCCGCTGCGCAGCGCCAGCGACAGCGCCTGGCGCAGGGTCTTGTCGTGCTCGACGAACACCATGTCGGTGCGCGGCACCATGACCTCGCGGACGATGGTGTCGCCCAGCTCGAACACCGAGTGGATCATGTCCCGCTCGTCGGGCTGGATGATCTGGCGCTGCTCGAGCAGGTCGACCAGGCCGCGTAGTTCTTCCTCGGAGCCGGACGGGTCGTCCCGGCCCTCGCTGCCGGGGCTGAGCGCGCTGCCGGTGGCACGCAGCAGGCGCGGGCAGCGGGCCGAGCACCCGGACCACCGGGCGGAGCATGGCGGCGGCCGAGATCGCGACCTTGACGGCGCGCGTCCCGGCCGACGCGGCGCGGGATGATCGCGGCGATGACGTAGCAGCACGATGATCATGACGACGGCGGCCGACAGGAAGGCCCGCCAGTCCCGGCCGACCTCGACCACGAACACGGCGGTGACCAGGACGGTGGCGGCGATCTCCCCGGCCACCCGGACCAGCGCGAGCACCGACAGGTACCGGGAGATCTCGGACAGGACGGCCTGCAGCGGCGCCGCGCCGCCCTCGCCGGGTGACCGGCCCAGTTCCTTGGCCCCGGCCCTGGACACCCGCAGCAGCGCGGTCTCGGCGCTCGCGCACCAGCCGGCCAGCAGGACCAGCGCCAGCGCGGCTACCAGCAGCCAGCCCACCGGTGCCTCGCCCTGATCAGCATGCCCCGGGTCATGCCGCGCCGCCCGCGGCAGCGTCCCCCGGCTCACGTCCCCCGGCCTCGGGTCCCCCGGCCGCCACGTCCCCGGCTTCAGCGTCCGCGGCCCGCCAGCGTCCCCGGGCTTCAGCGCCCCTGGCCGCCGCGTCCCCGGCTTCAGCGCCCCTGGCCGCCGCGTCCCCGGCTTCAGCGTCCACGCCCGCAGCGTCTCCGCCCTACCAGCAGTCCGAGCCCTCAGAGTCCGCGGCATCGAGTCCGAGCCCTCAGAGTCCGCGGCATCAGAGTCCGCGGACGCGGGACTCCCGGCCTCCGGGCCAGCGCCGCGCGCCGCGCCGGCCGCCGGCGCCGGGCGGTCCCAGGAGCCGAGCAGCTTGTCTTGCAGGGCGAACATGCGGGCGTGCTCGTCGGGCTCGGCGTGGTCGAAGCCGAGCAGGTGCAGGATGCCGTGGGTGCACAGCAGGCTGATCTCGTCGGCCACCGGGCTGGCCCGGCCTGCTCGGCCTGGGCCAGGGCCACCTGCGGGCAGAGGACGACGTCGCCCAGCAGGCCGGGGATCTCGGCCGGCTCGGGGGCGCCGTGGTCGGCGTGCGTCCCGCCCGGCTGCGGCGGCCGGATCTCGTCCATCGGGAAGGCCAGCACGTCGGTCGGGCCGGGCTCGCCCATCCAGCGCATGTGCAGTTCGGTCATGGCCGGCTCGTCGACCAGCAGCACCGAAAGCTCGGCCAGCGGGTGCACCCGCATGCCGTCCAGCACGTGCCGGGCCAGCGAGGCCAGGGCCGACTCGTCCACCTCGACGCCCGACTCGTTGGCGATCTCGATGCTCACCTGGCCCCGTTCATGTGTAGCCGTTCATGTGTAGCTGCTCGTCTGTCGCTGTCACGCTCGTCCTGGCCTGCCCGCTTCCTGCCCTGCCCGGCCCTTCCTACCCAGCAACGGGGCCTACCCAGCCAGGGGCGCGAGCCTCAGCGGCGTCGCGGGTCGCGGCGCGGGCCGCCCCGGCTGCCGGGCGGCGCGGCGCCGTCCTCGGACGCCTGGCGGGCGTCGAACCGCTCGTAGGCGTCCACGATGTCGGCCACCAGCTTGTGCCGGACCACGTCGTGGCTCGTCAGCCGCGAGAAGTAGACGTCGTCGACGCCCGTCAGGATGTCCTGCACCTGGCGCAGCCCGCTGGTCGTCCCCGAGGGCAGGTCGACCTGGGTGACGTCGCCGGTGACGACGATCCGGGAGCCGAAGCCGAGCCGGGTCAGGAACATCTTCATCTGCTCGGCCGAGGTGTTCTGGGCCTCATCCAGGATGATGAACGAGTCGTTCAGCGTGCGCCCGCGCATATAGGCCAGCGGCGCGATCTCGATGGTCCCGGCCGCCGTCAGGCGGGGAATGGAGTCGGGGTCGACCATGTCGTGCAGCGCGTCATAGAGCGGCCGCAGGTACGGGTCGATCTTCTCGTACAGCGTGCCGGGCAGGAACCCCAGCCGCTCGCCCGGCCTCGACCGCGGGCCGGGTCAGGATGATCCGGTTGACTTCCTTGTCCTGCAGCGCCCGCACCGCCTTGGCCATGGCCAGGTAGGTCTTCCCGGTGCCGGCCGGGCCGATGGCGAACACGATCGTGTGGTCGTCGATGGCGTCGACGTAGCGCTTCTGGCCCAGCGTCTTGGGCCGGATGGTGCGGCCCCGGGAGGACAGGATGCCCAGGTTCAGCACCTCGGCCGGGCGGGCGCCGGACTTGCGCCGGAGCATGCCCACGCTGCGCTCGACGGCGTCGGCGGTCAGCTCGGCGCCGCCCGCGACGAGCTGGGTGAGCTCGTCGAACAGCCGGGCGACGAGCTCGGTCTCCGGCGGGCGGGCCGGTGACGGTGATCTCGTTGCCGCGGACGTGCACGTCGGCGTCGAACGACCGCTCGATGACGCTGAGCAGCTCGTCCCTGGATCCGAGCAGGCTGACCATCGAATGGTCGTCGGGGATCACGATCTTGACCTGGGTGCTCCGCAGCTCGGCGGTGGCGCCGCCGGCGCCAGCCTGGCCCCTGGCCGGATCGCGAGGTTTATCTGCCAATGACCCTTCCCTGCCCGGGCACGCGGGACCACCCCGCCACCAGCATCAGGCCCGGCACTGTGCCCATCGTATGCCAGCTAGCCCGGCGGCCAGGCCAGCTGGCGGCCGCCCAGGACGTGCGCGTGCACGTGGCCGACGGTCTGGCCGCCGTCGGCGCCGGTGTTGAACACCACCCGGTACCCGCTGCCGGCCACGCCCTCGGTCACCGCGACCTCGTGGGCCACGGTGGCGATGTCGGCCAGCAGGCCGTCCCCGGCCGCCGCCACGGCGGCCATGTCGGGGTAGTGCTCGCGCGGGATAACCAGCACGTGGACGGGGGCCTGCGGGCTGAGGTCACGGAACGCGACGACCCGCTCACGCTGCAAGACCCAGTCGGCGGGGATGTCGCCCGCGACAATGCTGCAGAAGAGACACTCAGGCACCGGGTGATCTTATACGTGTGCCACGCTGAGCGGCGCTCTGACATATATGGTGACACTACTGCGAACCCATGATGCACCAAGCCTTCCGGTGCGCGATCCTGCTCTCCTCGGTCAGCCAGCGCTCGCCGCGCCGGCGCCAGCCCGGGGCGGCGAGATCCAGGAAATGGACAGGCATAGGGGGAAGGGCGAGGGTGAGTCAAGTAGCGTCCCGAGTGGCCGGCTGCGTGAAACAGTCATGACCGCGGGTGAACCTAGCGAGGTGGCTGAGCGTCCAACTACCGTGACCGAAACCCTGGTAGCGGATATGGCGCTGGGGACGGCCAGGCCGACTGGGATATCGAGCGAGCCGTGACCGCCCTCTACAGCGAGCACTACCGCTCGCTGGTGCGCCTCGCGGCGCTGCTGGTCCGCGACATCGCTACCGCGGAAGAGGTCGTGCAGGACTCGTTCGTCGCGATGCACCGGCGGCTGGCGCCGGCTGCGCGACAACGAGAAGGCGCTCTCCTACCTGCGCCAGTCGGTCGTCAACCGGTCGCGCTCGGTCCTGCGGCACCGCGTCGTGGTCGACCGCAACGCGCCCAAGCCGCCGCCGGACATGCCGAGCGCCGAGCACGGCGCGATCACGCTGCTGGAGCGGTCGGCGGTCGTGGCGGCCCTGCGGACGCTGCCGCCGCGGCAGCGCGAGGCGCTGGTCCTGCGCTACTACGGGGATCTGTCCGAGGCCCAGATCGCGTGCGCCATGGGGATCAGCAAGGGCGCGGTCAAGAGCCACACGGCCAGGGCCATGATCGCCCTGCGCAGCGTGCTGGAGCGTGACTCGTGAACCCGAACGTGAACGGCGACTACGAGGAGGCCCTGCGCCGCGCCCTGCACGCGGCGGCGGACTCCATCGAGCCGTCCGCCGACGGACTGCAGCGGATCCGGGAACGGCTGAACCGCCCGATGCTGTCCTTCGAGTCCGCAACCGTCTGGTCGCCAGCCGCCGCCTGGCTCGCCGCGCGTCGCCGCCGTCTTCTGGGCCGTCGTGGACAGGTTTCGGCCCGTCGCGGCCAAGCCTGGCCACGCTCGCCCGGCCCTGGGCTGGCTCCGCCCGGTCGCCGCGATGGGCGTCGCCATCTTCGTGGTCGCGGCCGGCGCTTACGCGGTAACCCAGTTCCCCGCGGTCGTCTCCTCCAGCGGTGCCGACAGCACGTCCGGCGCCGGGCACCACGGGACCAGCCCGAACGGCGGCAACGCCGACGGCTCGGCCGGCTCGGGCCTGGTCTCCGGGGCCAGCAGCGCGTCCACCGGCGGCACCCGGCACGCCAGCCCGGCCGCCTCCGCCTGCGCCCCGCTGGGCACGTCGCGGACCGGCCCGGCGCCGCCGGCGTCCTCGGCCCCGGCCGGGAACCCGTCCGGCACGGCCAGCGGCAGCGCCGGGCCCAGCACGAACCCATCGGCCAGCACCGACCCGTCGCCCAGCACCAGCGGATCGGTCACCCCCAACCCGGGCGGGACCACCGCGGCCACCACGGCGAAGACCCGGACCGTGACCCCCGCGACGACCGGCTCGCCGTGCCCGACGAAGCCCGCGCACCACGCGACGTCGGCCCCGGCCCGGTCGGCCAGCAGCCCGGCCGCGCCGCCCGCTACCGGTACCTCGAGCCCGGCCACGTCGCAGTCCGGCACCGAGCCGAGCACGAGCACCCAGACCTAACCCCCGCGAAGGCGCCGCTCCGGCCGCTGGCCCCTGACCGAACCTGGTCAGGACCAGCGGCCCGCTTGCGGTCAGGACCAGGGCCGCGGCTACCGCGCCGGCCGAGGACGCCCGCAGCACGGTCGGCCCGAGCCGGGCGCCCGATCGCGCCGGCGGCGGTCAGCCGCGGCCGTCTCGGCCGCCGAGACGCCGCCCTCGGGGCCGACCAGCAGGATGATCTCGGCCCGGCCGGGAGCGGCGGCCACGGCGCTGCAGCGGGCTGCAGCCGCGCCGGGGTCCAGCAGCACGGCCAGGCCCGTGCCGCCCGCCGGACCCGCTCCATTCGCCAGGACCGCGGCGATCCGGGCCAGCACGTCATCGGTCCCGGCTAGCTCGGTCACCTCGGGCAACCAGCGGCGGCGGGACTGCTTGGCGGCCGCGACCGCGGTCGCCCGCCAGCGGGCCGCGCCCCTGACCGCCTTGTCGCCGCGCCACTGGGCCACGCACCGCTGCGCCGCCCAGGGCACGATGACGTCCACGCCGACCTCGGTCATCGTCTCCACGGCCAGCTCGCCCCGGTCGCCCTTGGGGATGGCCTGGACGACGGTCAGCCGGGGCACGGGCGCGGGCTCGAAGCTGCGCCCGGTCACGGCCAGCTCCAGCGTGCCCGGCCTGGCGGCGGTGACCACGCATGTGGCCATCGTTCCGGCCCCGTCGGTGATATCGACGTGCTCGCCGGGTCCCAGGCGCCGGACGGTGGCCGCGTGCCGGCCCTCGGCGCCGGACAGCACGATGACATCCCGCGCGACAGTCCGCGGGGGCGGCCAGGAAGACCGGCGGTGTCAGCGCGGGCTCCTGTTATCCGGGACGCGCTCAGCGCCCGTTAAAGGCGTCCCGGAGCCGGGAAAAAAAACCCTGCTGGCCCGGGGCGAACCGGCCCGGGGGCGCCTCCTCACCGCGCAGCCGGGCCAGTTCGCGCAGCAGGTTCTCCTGCTCGGGCTCCAGCTTGGTCGGCGTCTCGACGGTGACGTGGATGACCAGGTCGCCGCGGCCCGAGGAGTTCAGGTGCGCGGTGCCCTGCCCGTACAGCGGGATGGCCTGGCCGGACTGGGTGCCGGGCCGGATGTCGATGTCGGCCGGGCCGTCCAGGGTCTCGACCTGGAGCGTCGCGCCCGAGCGCGGCCGCCACCATCGGGATCGTCACCGTGCAGTGCAGGTCATCGCCCTGCCGCTCGAAGATCGGCGTGCGGGCGCTGGACGATCTCCAGGAACAGGTCGCCGGGCGGGCCGCCGCCGGGGCCGGTCTCGCCCTCGCCGGCCAGCTGGATGTGGGTGCCGTCCTCGACGCCCGCCGGGATCCGCACCTTGATCGTGCGCCGGGTCCGGACCCGGCCGTCGCCGTCGCACTCCGGGCACGGCTTGCGGATCACGGTGCCGTAGCCGCCGCAGCCGGGGCACGGCCGGGAGGTCATGACCTGGCCCAGGAACGACCGGGTGACCTGGCTCACCTCGCCCCGCCCGTTGCAGACCTCGCAGGTGGTCGGGTGGGTGCCGGGCGCGGTGCCCTGGCCCGAGCAGGTCGGGCAGACCACGGCGGTGTCGACGACCAGGTCCTTGGTGGTGCCGAACGCGCACTCGGACAGGTCCAGCTCGACCCGGATGGTGGCGTTGCGGCCGCGGCGGGCCCGGCTGCGCGGGCCGCGCTGGCCGCGCGCCGCCGAAGAACGCGTCCATGATGTCGCTGAACGGGAACCCGGCGCCGGGCGCCGAAGCCGCCCGCGCCGCCCGGCGCCGCCGGGCCGCGCGAACGGGTCCGCGCCCAGGTCATACATCTGGCGCTTCTCGGGGTCGCGACAGCACCTCGTAGGCCTGGGTGACCTCCTTGAAGCGCTCCTGCGTCTGCGGATCCGGGTTGACGTCCGGGTGCAGCTCGCGGGCCAGCCGCCGGTACGCCTTCTTGATGTCGTCCGGCTTCCGCGTCCCGGCTCACGCCGAGGACGCCGTAATAGTCGTTCATGACCGGCATCCCCTACGCTCCCGCCAGGATCTGGCCTACGTACCGTGCCACCGCGCGCACCGCTCCCATCGCCGTCGGGTAGTCCATCCGTGTCGGGCCGAGCACCCCGAGCCTGGCCAGGGCCTGTTCGCCGGAGCCGTAGCCGGCCGCGACCAGCGAGGTGCTCTCCAGCCCCTCGACCTGGTTCTCCGCGCCGATCCGCACCGTCACCGCGGCCTGGTCACCGGACTCGCCGAGCAGGCGCATCAGGACCACCTGCTCCTCCAACGCCTCAAGCACGTCATGCAAGTCCCCGGGCGAAGTCAGCCGGGGCCAGGTTAGCCGCGCCGGCCGACCACCACGCGCTCCTCGTGCCGCTCGACCAGGGTCTCCAGGATCACCGAGAACACCGCCGCGGCGGCGCCGACCGGTCGGCCGGGTCGATCCGCTCGGGCAGGTCGGTGACGACGGACGCCACGTCGGTCAGCCGGCGCCCGTCGAGGTAGGCGTTCAGCACCGCGCGCAGGTGGGTGACGGACTCCTCGCCCACCGGGCCGGGCAGCTCGACCGACCGCTGCTCGACCCGGCCGGTGTCGGTGATCAGCACCAGCAGCAGCCGGGTGGTGGACAGCGGGACCAGCTCGACGTGCCGGACCGCCGACCGGCTCAGCGACGGGTACTGCACGACCGCGACCTGCCGGGTCAGCTGGGCCAGCAGCCGGACGGTCCGCATCACGACGTCATCCAGGTCATAGGCCCCGGTCAGGAACGTCTCGATGGCCCGCCGCTCGGCCGCCGAGAACGGCTTGACCCCGGACAGCCGGTCGACGAACAGCCGGTAGCCCTTGTCGGTCGGCACCCGGCCCGCGCTGGTGTGCGGCTGGACGATGAAGCCCTGCTCCTCCAGCACCGCCATGTCGTTGCGGATGGTCGCGGGCGAGACGTCCAGGTTGTGCCGGTCGACCAGCGCTCTTGGAGCCGACCGGCTCGTTGGTCGAGACGTAGTCCTCCACGATGGCGCGCAGGACGGCCAGCTTCCTGTCGTCGAGCACGCGCGGCCACCTCCCCTGGCACTCCGGCGACTCCGAGTGCCAATTCTATTGCCCGGACACGTGCTGCCGCGGCGGCTCGCCGGGCAGCGGCTGTCTTCCGGTGCACGCACCAGCTAGCGTGGAGCGCAGGCACGACGAACGAGGGCGGATGACCAGCTTCCCACCTGACCCACAGGCGCGGCCATCCATGGTAACCGCACGTGAGGTGGTCATACCCCACCATAGGGGGTCAGTATCCCCGGCGCGGGACGGCGACGAGGCGTGGGCCATGCTCGGCTACCTCGGGGTGCCGTTCGTCAGCGTCCTGGCCCCGCTGGCGGTCCTGCTGATCCGGGGGCCGGAATCGGACTTCGTGCGGGAGCACGCCCGCCAGGCGGCGGACCTGGCCGTGACCCTGGCCCTGTATACGTTCTGCGCGCTGATCCTGGGCGGGATGCTGGCCCTGGACGCGGTGGGGGTGGCCCTGGCCATCGCGCTGCCGGCCGCGCTGGCGCTGTGGGCGGTGGCCCTGGCCTACGTGTTCCGGGCGGCGGTGGCGGCCAGCCTGGGCGAGTTCCTGGAGCTTCCGGGCTGGCTGTGCGCGCGGTTCGGGCGGCCGGTCCGCGCCTACCCGGTGAGGTCGCGGATGACCGCGTCGGCCAGCAGCCGGCCGCGCCGGGTCAGCACGACCTGGCCGCCGGCGTAGGCGCCGGGCTCGGCCAGGCCGTCGGCCACCGCCCGCTCCGCCGCCGCGCGGCCCGCTGGCGGCAGGTCCGCCACCGGGCAGCCGCTGGCCAGCCGGGTGGCCAGCATGATCCGCTCCATGGCCCGCTCGGCCCCGGTCAGCACCTCCCGGGCCTGGGCCGGGCTGACCCCGGCGCCGATCCGGGCGGCGTAGGCGGCCGGATGCCGGACGTTCCACCACCGGGTCCCGCCGACGTGGCTGTGCGCCCCCGGCCCGACCCCCCACCAGTCGCCGCCGGCCCAGTACAGCTCGTTGTGCCGGCACCGCGCGGCCGGCCCGGCGGCCCAGTTGGAGATCTCGTACCAGTGCAGGCCGGCCGCGGTCAGCACGTCGTCGGCGGCCAGGTAGCGGTCGGCCGGCGCTGTCGTCGTCGGGCGCGGGAAGCTCGCCCCGGCGGATCCGGGCGGCCAGCCGGGTGCCGTCCTCCACGATCAGCGAGTAGGCCGAGATGTGGTCCGGCCCGGCGGCCAGCGCGCTGTCCAGCGACACCCGCCAGTCGGCCTCGGTCTCCCCCGGCGTGCCGTAGATCAGGTCCAGGCTGACGTGCTCGAACCCCTCCTGCCGCGCCCACGCGGCGCACTGCTGCGGCCGGCCGGGCTGGTGCACCCGGTCCAGCACGGCCAGGACGTGCGGCGCGGCGCTCTGCATGCCCAGCGAGACGCGGGTGAACCCGGCCGCCCGCAGCGCGGCCAGCTCGCGCGGCCCGACGGTCTCGGGGTTGGCCTCCACGGTCACCTCGGCGCCGGGAGCCAGGCCGAACCCGTCGCCGATGGCGGCCAGGATCGCGCTCAGGTCGGCGGCCGGCAGCAGCGTCGGCGTCCCGCCGCCGAAGAACACCGTCCGGGCCGGCCCGGCCCGCCCGTCCGTCACCTTGGCGGCCAGCGCCACCTCGGCCACCGCCAGCCCGGCATAGTCCCCCCGCGCGGCGCCCGGCCCCAGCTCATCGGCGGTGTAGGTGTTGAAATCGCAGTATCCGCAGCGGGCCTGGCAGAACGGCACATGCACATATATCCCGAACGGATGGCTCCCCAGCCGGTCCAGCGCGCCCGGCGGGAGCGCCCCGTCGGCCGGCGCCGGCTGGCCGTCCGGCGGCTGGCCGGGCACCTCAGCCGGCCCCGTTCGCGCGTCGCATGCTGTCACGGTAGTGCCGTCACGAGCCTGGCCGGCACCGCGCGGGCAGGACATCCGTCCGCGCCGCGGTTACTGTGGAGGTCCGGGAGCGGAGCGGGGATGAGCGCGGGCGTGATCACGTGACCTACCAGCAGCAGGGGCCGCACGCGGCCCGGCCCTACCAGGCCGGGCCGCAGGATGGCGGGCGCACCGTCCGGCTGCGGCCGGCCGGGTCCCAGCCGGGCCTGCGGGCCACCGACCGGGACCGCGAGGCGGCCACCGAGGTGCTGCGCGAGGCGTTCGTGACCGGGCGGCTGAGCGACGAGGAGCACTCCGCGCGGGTGGCCCGGCGCTGGTCGCGCCGACCTACGCCGAGCTTGACGGGCTGACCGCCGACCTGCCGGAGCGGCCGTCCTACCCGGACGCGCCGCGCGGGCCCCGGCGCACCAACGGGTTCGCGGTCGCCTCCCTGGCCTGCGGGCTGGCCCAGCCGCTGACGTTCATGCTGACCACGATCCCGGCGGTGGTGTTCGGGCACATCGCCCGGCGCCAGATCCGGCAGCGCGGCGATCACGGCCAGGCCATGGCCACCTGGGGACTTGTTCTCGGCTGGGGCGGAGTAACCGCCGTGGTCACCCTGGTTCTGCTAATTATTGCGGGAGCCGTCCTGCTCGCGAGGATGGTCTGAGTTCGAGCGACAGGACAAGGGAGCGATGACAGCACAGGACGAGCCCGGCGCGCCGCAGTACGGCGGCCAGCCGGGCCAGTACGGGCCAGTCCCCGGGGCAGTGCCCCCGCCGGGCGCGCCGTATCCCGGCACAGGCAGCCGGGGTACGGGCAGCCGGGGTACGGGCAGCCGGGCTACGGCCAGCAGCCCGGGTATGGCCAGCAGCCCGGCTACGGCCCGCCGCCGCCCGGCCCGTATGACCAGCAGCAGTATGACCAGCAGCAGTACGGGCAGGCCCAGTACGGCCAGCAGCAGTATGGCCAGCAGCAGTACGCGCCGGGCTACGCGCCGGCCGGGTACGCGCCGGGTTACCCGGTGGCCAAGACCAACACGCTGGCGCTGTGGTCGATGATCCTGGGCATCGTCAACTTCGTGTTCCTCGGCCCGCTGCTGGGCATCCCGTCGATCATCCTGGGCGTCATGTCGCTGCGGCAGATCCGCGAGCAGGCGCCGGCCGAGACCGGCCGCGGCATGGCCATCGCCGGCATCGTCTGCTCGGCCATCGGCATCGTCATCACGATCTTCCTCGTGATCTTCTTCGTCAGCGTGGTCCACGCGGTCAACCAGAACAACAACCTGAACAGCTTCAGCGGCGGCTAGCGCGGGCGCCGGGCACCGTTCAGCCTTTCCTGGTGCCCGGCCCCTGCTCGGTGGACAGCGCGGCGACGAAGGCCTCCTGCGGGACGTCGACCCGGCCGATCGTCTTCATCCGCTTCTTGCCCTCCTTCTGCTTCTCCAGCAGCTTGCGCTTGCGGGAGATGTCACCGCCGTAGCACTTGGCCAGCACGTCCTTGCGCATGGCCCGGATGTTCTCCCGGGCGATGATCCGCGCGCCGATGGCGGCCTGGATCGGCACCTCGAACTGCTGGCGCGGGATGAGCTCCTTCAGCCGGGCGGTCATCGACAGGCCGTAGTCGCGGGCCTTGTCGGTGTGCACGATCTGGCTGAACGCGTCCACCGGCACGCCCTGCAGCAGGATGTCCACCTTGACCAGGTTGGCCTCCTGCTCGCCGTCCGGCTCGTAGTCCAGCGAGGCGTAGCCGCGGGTGCGGGACTTGAGCTGGTCGAAGAAGTCGAAGATGATCTCGCCCAGCGGCATGGTGTAGCGGATCTCGACCCGGTCGGCGGACAGGTACTCCATGCCGAGCAGCACGCCGCGCCGGCCCTGGCACAGCTCCATGATCGCGCCGATGTAGTCGCTGGGGGCCAGCACGGTGGCCCGGACCACCGGCTCGAAGATGTGCGCGATCTTCCCGTCGGGGAACTCGCTCGGGTTGGTCATGATCAGCTCGGCGCCGGCCTCGGTCACCACCCGGTAGACCACGTTCGGCGCGGTCGAGATCAGGGTCAGGTCGAACTCGCGCTCCAGCCGCTCGCGGACGATCTCCATGTGCAGCAGGCCCAGGAAGCCGCACCGGAAGCCGAAGCCCAGCGCGCTGGAGGTCTCTGGCTCGTAGACCAGCGAGGCGTCGTTGAGCCGCAGCTTGTCCAGGGCGTCGCGCAGCTCCGGGTAGTCGTCGCCGTCGATCGGGAACAGGCCGGAGAACACCATCGGCCGGGGATGGTGGTAGCCGGGCAGCGCCTTGGCGGCCGGGCTGGGCGACGGTGGTCACGGTGTCGCCGACCCGGGCCTGGCGGACGTCCTTGACCCCGGTGATCAGGTAGCCGACCTCGCCGGCCCCCAGCCCCTCGGACGGCACCGGATCGGGCGAGATCACGCCCACCTCGAGGGTCTCGTGCACCGCCCGGGTGGACAGCATCAGCGTGCGCTCCCGGCTGGACAGGTGCCCGTCCATCACCCGGACGTAGGTGACCACGCCGCGGTAGGTGTCGTAGACCGAGTCGAAGATCAGCGCCCGGGCGGGCGCGGCCGGGTCGCCCGACGGCGGCGGGACCTGGCTCGACCACCGCGTGCAGCAGGTCGGCCACGCCGTCGCCGGTCTTGGCCGAGACCCGCAGCACGTCCGACGGCTCGCAGCCGATGATGCCGGCCAGCTCGGCGGCGTACTTCTCCGGCTGGGCGGCGGGCAGGTCGATCTTGTTCAGCACCGGGATCAGGTGCAGGTCGGCGTCCAGGGCCAGGTACAGGTTGGCCAGGGTCTGGGCCTCGATGCCCTGGGCCGCGTCGACCAGCAGGATGGCGCCCTCGCAGGCGGCCAGCGACCGGGACACCTCGTAGGTGAAGTCGACGTGGCCGGGGGTGTCGATCAGGTTCAGCACGTAGTCCCGGCCGTCGGCGCCGCGCCACGGCAGCCGCACCGCCTGGCTCTTGATGGTGATGCCGCGCTCGCGCTCGATGTCCATCCGGTCCAGGTACTGCGCCCGCATCTGGCGGCCCTCGACCACGCCGGTGAGCTGCAGCATCCGGTCGGCCAGGGTCGACTTGCCGTGGTCGATGTGGGCGATGATGCAGAAGTTGCGGATGATTGCCTGGTCTGTCCGCGCAGGCCGGGGCAGCGCCTGGCCAGGGCCGGGTGGCGCGGTACTGGATGGCACGGGATCCGCCAGGTGGTAGGCACGTTCGGGCTAGCGGTCTATGGTTGCATGCCGCGGCCGGTGCCCATGCCAGCAGTGCCGCCGTCGGCGCCTGGTTTGGGGGGCCGGGCCGTTCTCGGCTATCCTTGACCGCTGGCTGCCTGCAGCCCAGCGCGAGCAGCGCCGGGCGCGAGCCGCACGACGGCAGTGCCGCGCACGGCGGTACGTTCGCGCTCGTGCCGGGCACCACCAGGATTTCGGAGATCGTCCTTCCCATTAGCACGGAACTGAGCGAGGCAGCCGCGTGGCGAACATTAAGTCCCAGATCAAGCGCAACAAGCAGAACGAGAAGGCGCGGCAGCGCAACAAGGCGGTCAAGTCCGAGCTGAAGACCTCGGTGCGCAAGTTCCGCGAGGCCGCCGACGCGGGCGACGTCGAGGCCGCCACCGCGGCGATGCGCAGCGCGTGCGTCAAGCTGGACAAGGCGGCCAGCAAGGGCGTCATCCACAAGAAGCAGGCGGCCAACCGCAAGTCGGCGATCGCCCGCCGCGCGGCCGTGCTGTCGGCCGCCGCCTGAGCTAGCTTCCCGCTCGCGCTGCCACTATCGCGGGGGTTACCTTCCCGCTCGCGCTGCCACTATCGCGGGGGTTACCTTCCCGCTCGCGCTGCCACTATCGCGGTGATGGCCCGCTCCAGGGCGTAGCCCGCGCTGACGCCCTCCCCCTTGACCTGGGCATCGGCCTCGGCCACGGCGGCGTGCGCGCGGGCCAGCCCGGCCGCCGTCCAGCCGTGCAGCTGCTGGCGCACCCGGTCGATCTTCCACGGCGGCATGCCCAGGTCGGCGGCCAGCGCCTCGGGCCGCTTGCTGCGCGGCGCCGAGCCGACCCGGCCCAGGCCGCGCACTCCCTGGGCCAGCGCGCTGGAGATCAGCACCGGCGACGTGCCGGTGGCCAGCGCCCAGCGAAGCTGCTCCAGGGCATCCGACAGCTTGCCCTCGACCGCCCGGTCGGCCACCGTGAACCCGGTCGCCTCGGCCCGGCCCCGGTAGTACCGGGCGACCACCGCCGCGCTGATCACGCCCTCGGTGTCGCTGGCCAGCTGGCTGCCCGCGGCGGCCAGGTCACGCAGGTCATTCCCGACCGCGTCGAGCAGCGCCCGCAGCCCGGCGTCGTCGGCCTTGCGCCCGGCCCGGCGGAACTCCGACCGCAGGAAGTCCAGCCGCTCCCCCGGCCGCCTGATCACCGGGCAGTCCACCCGGGCCGCCCCGGCCCCGGCCAGCGCGGTCAGCAGCGCCTTGCCCTTGGCCCCGCCCGCGTGGGTGAGCACCAGCACCGCGTCCGGGGACGGCGCCCCGGCCAGCCGGGTGATCTCGGCGGCCAGGTCCTTGCCCGCGTCCTGGGCGCCGCGGACCACCACCACGCAGCCCGACCCGAACAGCGACGGCGCGGTCAGCGCGGTGAGCTCACCAGGGGCCAGGCCCGCCGCGGCCACGTCGTGTACGTCGGTGCTCTCGGCGCTGGGCGGCTGGCCGGCCACCTCGCCCGGCGCCCGGGCGCTGGCCACGATCGCGCTGACCGCGCGCTCGACGAGCAGGTCCTCCTCGCCGACCACCACCGTGACCGGGGCCGGCCGCGCCGCGTCAGAAGCCATGCCCGAAGCATCCCACAGGCCCGTGCGCTCCCGGCCGGGAGGCAGCCTTCGGGAGTTGCGCATCACAGTTCCGGATTATCAGTAGTTGCGGATCGCATGTCGCGTCTCTCGCGTCTTCCGATTCACAATTTCGGCTCGTGAGCCGACCGTTGTGTATCACGGTTACTGTGACCGTACGTGCGGGTTAAGAATGTTTACGAGCCATTTGATCTCCGCCCGACCGGCCCGACCAGCCGGATGAATTGCCCGGCGCAGTTGCGTAACTGAACCGCGTTCACCTGCGGCGGGACCAGAAAAATGGCCCTGTACACGGATCGACTTGTGCAATACCGTGACTGAACCGATATGTTGTCTACGGCCACGCGGAGTGCCGGGCAGAGCCGGCCTTTGGCGGACCCCTTCATCGGAATGATCATTCGGCAGGTGACGTGTATGGCGACCTCGGCGTTCGGCGTGAGCGCGGTTGCGGCGGGGCAGGCGGCATGACCGTCCGGCTCCTCACCAACATCGGCCGGCTGTGGACCGGGTCCGAAGTGTGGAGCAATGCCGCCATCCTGACCCACAACGACCGCATCGCCTGGGTCGGTCATGCCTCCGAGCTGCCCGAGGGCATCCCCGGCGTGATCGGCAACATCGTCGACGTGGACCAGGTCGAGAACCTCAACGGCGCGTTCGTCACCCCCGGCCTGATCGACGCCCACACCCACCCGGTCTACGCCGGCAACCGCTGGGCCGAGCTGGCCATGCGCTCCAGCGGCTCGTCGGCGGCCGAGGTCGCGGCGGCCGGCGGCGGCATGGCCTCCACCGTGACCGTGACCCGCGGCACCGACCCGTGGACGCTGTGCAACAACGTGCGGGAGCGGCTGCGGGCCTGGCTGCGCACCGGCACGACGACGATCGAGGCCAAGACCGGCTACCACCTGACCCGCGACGGCGAGCTGGCCGACGTCCGGCTGCTGCGGTCCCTGGAGAGCGAGCCGGACATGCCCCGGGTGCACGCCACCCTGCTGGCCGCCCACGCCGTGCCGCCCGAGTACTTCGGCCGCCGCCATGACTACGTGGACGCGGTCGGCGGCTGGTGCTGCGATGCCCGCGCGGCCGGGGCCGACAGCGTCGACGTGTACTGCGCCGAGGACCGGTTCAGCCCGCACGAGGCCAAGTGGATCCTGAGCGCGGGCCGCACGGCCGGGCTGCTGCCCCGGCTGCACGCGGCCGGCGGGCTGCGCCGGCGGGGCCGCGCAGCTTGCCGCCGAGCTCGGCTGCGCGTCGGCCGACCTGCTGCACGGAGCCGGCGACCCGGACGTGTGCGCCCTGGCCCGGGCCGGCGTGGCCGCGGTGCTGTGCCCGGCGGTGGCCGACGAGGCGGGCCGCACCCCGCCGGTGCGCGCGCTGCTGGACAAGGGCGTGGCGGTGGCCCTGGGCTCGGACCACTCCCCCGGCCTCAACGGCATCACCTCGATGCCGCTGATCGTCAGCATGGCCATCTCGGCCTACGGCATGAGCATCACCGAGGCCCTGCGGGCCGCCACCCTGGGCGGCGCCCAGGCCCTGCGCGCCCCGGACCGGGGCGTGCTGGTCCGCGGCCGCTACGCCGACATCGTGGCCTGGGACGCCGACCACGAGGGCGCCTTCGCCTGGGCCTACGGCCTGACCCCCTACAAGGTCTGGCGCGGCGGCGAGCCGGTCACCCTGTAGCACGGCGCCACGTGCCGGGCGCCACGCGCACGCTGGCTGCACTGGCGGCAGCCCCGCCGATCCCCGGATCGGCCCGGCGGCCCCGCAAGGGGCCGTCTTTTTGCGGCAGGCGCCATGATCGTGACCGATCACCCGTCTGGAGCACGGACAATCGGTCACGATCATGGGCGAAACGGCGGCGGGCGGGGCGGTGCCCGGCGCTTGGCCGCTAGCGGGTGGCGGGGGCGGTGGTGAAGGTGTCTAGCTCGGCGGCCAGGCCGAGGGGGACGCGGGCGGTCAGCTCGGTGCCGTCGGCGCCGTGGCGGACGGCCACGACCTCGCCCTCGCGGTGGGCGCGGGAGAGCAGGTCGCCGCGGTCGTAGGGCAGGGTCACGGTGACCTCGCGCTGGTGCCGGGGCAGGCGCTGGTCCAGTTCGGCCAGGAGCTTGTCGATGCCCTCGCCGGTGTGGGCCGAGACGACCACCGAGGCCGGCTCGGCCAGCCGCAGGCCCTCCAGCGCGATCGGGTCGGCGGCGTCGGCCTTGTTGATCACGACCAGCTCCGGGACCTCGCGGGCGCCGATCTGGGCCAGCACGTCGCGGACCGCGGCCAGCTGGGCGCGGGGGTCGGGGTCGGAGCCGTCGACCACGTGCAGGATCACGTCGGCGTCGGCCACCTCCTCCAGGGTGGACCGGAACGCGTCGACGAGCTGGTGCGGCAGGTGCCGGACGAACCCGACCGTGTCGGTCAGCGTGAACGGCCAGCCCTGCGGGGTCCGCGCCCGCCGGACGGCCGGGTCCAGCGTGGCGAACAGCGAGTTATCGACCAGCACGTGCGCGCCGGTCAGGCGGTTGAGCAGGCTGGACTTGCCGGCGTTGGTGTAGCCGGCGATAGCCACCGACGGCACCTCGCCGCGGCGGCGCTGGCCCCGCTGGACCTCGCGGCCGACCGACATCTCGGCGATCTCCCGGCGCAGCCGGGCAATCCGGGTGCGGATCCGGCGCCGGTCAGTCTCGATCTTGGTCTCGCCGGGGCCGCGGGTGCCGATGCCGCCGCCCGCGCCGCCGGCCCGGCCGCCCGCCTGCCGGGACAGCGACTCGCCCCAGCCGCGCAGCCGGGGCATCAGGTACTGGAGCTGGGCCAGCTCGACCTGGGCCTTGCCCTCCTTGCTGCGGGCGTGCTGAGCGAAGATGTCGAGGATCAGCGCGGTCCGGTCGATGACCTTGACACCGACGATGCCCTCCAGCCGGCGGAGCTGGCCGGGGGCCAGCTCGCCGTCGCAGATAACCGTGTCCGCGCCCCGGGCGCGGACCACGTCGGCCAGCTCGGCGGCCTTGCCCGCGCCGACGTAGGTGGCCGGGTCCGGGCGCCCGCGCCGCTGGGTCAGGCCGTCCAGCACCTCCGACCCGGCGGTCTCGGCTAGCTGGGACAGCTCGCGCAGGGAATGCTCGGCGTCGGCCAGCGTGCCCTCGGTCCACACGCCCATGAGCACGACGCGCTCCAGCCGCAGGGCCCGGTACTCGACCTCGCTGACGTCCTGCAGCTCGGTCGACAGCCCGGCGACCCGGCGCAGCGCGTGCCGGTCCTCCAGGTCTAGCTGGCCGGCGTCCAGCCCGGGCTCGGGCTCGGTCGGCTCGAGATCAAGAGAGGGAGAAAAGCTTCTTGGGGTAACAGTCATTGCCATCCAGGTGTATGCAGCCCGCTCCGGGCTGGTCGAGACTCGATGGTGCCACGCTGCGGCAGACATCATCACCTGAATAACGTCGTGGCGGCCGGGGATGTGCCCCGTAACCGGACAGCTGAGCGGAACGCGCCCCGAGGCGACCCGCCGCCGGGACGTGAGCTAGCTTTTACTCGCCGGTAAGCCGCCCAGCGCCACAGGAGGAGCGAGCGACGTGAATACCCCAGACGGCGTCGAGGTCACCGGGCCGCCCGGTCCGCGCTATGACGAGATCCTGACCCCGCAGGCGCTGAGCCTGGTAGCGGCGCTGCAGCGCGAGCTAGGGCCGCGCCGCCGCGAGCTGCTGGCGGCCCGGGCCGTGCGTCAGGAGGCGCTGAGCGCGGGCGCGTCGCTGGACTTCCTGGGCGGTACCGCCGGCGATCCGGGCCGATCGCTCGTGGCGCGTGGCCCAGCCCGCCCCCGGCCTGGTCGACCGCCGGGTGGAGATCACCGGCCCGACCGACCAGAAGATGACCATCAACGCCCTGAACTCCGGGGCCAAGGTGTGGCTGGCCGACTTCGAGGACGCCAACACCCCGCTGTGGGACAACATGGTCACCGGCCAGCTCAACCTGAAGGACGCGCTGGACCGCACGATCGACTTCACCAGCCCCGAGGGCAAGGCCTACGCGCTGCGGCCCGACGACGAGCTGGCCACGGTCGTGGTCCGGCCGCGCGGCTGGCACCTGCCCGAGAAGCATGTCCTGGTGGACGGCCAGCGGGTGTCGGGCAGCCTGTTCGACTTCGCCCTGTACTTCACCCACTGCGCCCAGCGCCAGCTGGACGCGGGCAAGGGGCCGTACTTCTACCTGGCCAAGATGGAGAGCCACCTGGAGGCGCGGCTGTGGAATGACGCCTTCTGCCTGGCCCAGGACGCGCTGGGCATCCCGCGCGGCACGATCCGGGCCACGGTGCTGATCGAGACCATCCCGGCCGCGTTCGAGATGGAGGAGATCCTCTACGAGCTGCGCGACCACAGCGCCGGGCTGAACGCGGGCCGGTGGGACTACCTGTTCTCGATCATCAAGAAGTTCCGCACCCGGGGCCGCGACTTCGTGCTGCCCGAGCGCAACGCGGTCACCATGACCGCGCCGTTCATGCGGGCCTACACCGAGCTGCTGGTGTCCACCTGCCACGGCCGCGGCGCGCACGCCATGGGCGGGATGGCCGCGTTCATCCCCAGCCGCCGCGACGCCGAGGTCAACAAGGTGGCGCTGGCCAAGGTCCGCGATGACAAGACCCGCGAGTCCCGCGATGGGTTCGACGGCTCCTGGGTGGCCCACCCGGACCTGGTCCCGGTGTGCCGGGAGGTGTTCGACAGCGTCCTCGGCGACGCCCCCAACCAGCTCGGCAAGCTGCGCGAGGATGTCAGCGTGAGCGCCGCCGACCTGCTGGCGGTGGACAAGACCCCCGGCTCGATCACCGAGGCGGGGCTGCGCAACAACGTCAGCGTCGGCCTGCAGTACCTGGCCAACTGGCTGGGCGGGACCGGCGCGGTGGCCATCTTCAACCTGATGGAGGACGCGGCCACGGCCGAGATCTCCCGGTCCCAGGTGTGGCAGTGGCTGCACAACGACATCCGGCTGGAGGACGGCCCGGTGGTCACGCCGGACCTGGTCGAGCAGGTCATCAGCGAGGAGCTGGCCACGATCCGGGACGCCTCCGGCGACGCCTTCGACGCGGCCCGCTACGACCAGGCGGTGTCGCTGTTCAAGGAAGTGGCGCTGGCCGACGACTACGCCGACTTCCTGACCCTGCCCGCCTACGAGCGGATGCCCTGACCGCCAGGCGGCCGGAACGCCAGCCCGCCGCCGGCCGCGGGCGCGGATTGCTCGGCGCCGACCGGTGCCGACCGCCCGGGGCGTCGGGACGGCCTGTTCGCCTCTGCAGCCCAGCGCCTCCGATGCCGAGCCAGGACGGCACCTCGGGCAGCGCGTTCGGCCGAGCTGCCGGGATGGCCACGTCCGCCGGCAATGGCCGGCCGGCGCGCGCCACAGCCAGCGCGAGAGTGCCCGTTCCCGGCGTCGGTGCCACAGCGTCAGCGCCTCCGGCCCGGCCCGGCCGACGGCTCGCGGCAGTCGGGGCGCTCCCGGCGGCCGACCGGCACCAGGCCGCCGCCGCGGCCAGCGCGAACGCCGGCCACGACCAGCGCGAACGTAGCACGCGCGAAGACCGAGCGCGCGGCCCCGATGGCCACGCGCCAGCACCGGCGGCGGTGGCGGCCGGCGACCAGGCAGAACGCGGCCAGGAAAGACCAGCGGCGCGGCCCAGGCCGTGCGCCGCCCAGGACGGGCAGGGCGCAGCCGCCGCCGACGGCCACCCCGAGCGGCTGGGCGCTCTGCCGGATGCCCATGGCCAGGCCCCGCTCGCGCGCGGGCGAACCAGCCCAGGATGAGCCGCCCGCTGGCCGCGAACACCGACCCGCCCGCGGCCAGCCAGGCCGACCAGCGCAGCCGCGCCATGCGCCGTGACCAGCAGGTACGGCCAGCCCGAGGCCGCGGACAGCACGACCCGCTCCCCCACCGGTCGGCGGCCGCGCCCCAGCCGATCAGGGTCAGCAGCAGCCCGGCCGTGGGGCAGCGACCAGGTCGGCTCCAGCGAGAACCCTCGTGCCGCAGCGCCGGGATCAGGTATGCGATGCCGTACTGGACGTGCAGCCCGCGTCAGGGCGATCAGCCCGACGAACAGGACCAGCCAGCGCCGGCAGCTCGGCCGCATCGGCGCGCTGTGGCGGCCGCGGTGCCGCCGCAGCGAGCGAGATGCTGGGGCCAGGTCCCGGTCAGGAGCGCGCACGGGAGGGCAGGGCATGGATGCATTGCATCGCGGCGGAACTGGCCCCGGGCTGGCCCGGATCTGCGGCCCGGACAACGTCATCACCGACCCGCTGGAGCTGCGCACCTACGAGTGCGACGGCCTGACCGCGCACCGCTGCAGCCCGGCCCTGGCCGTGCTGCCCGGCACCGCCGAGCAGGCCGCCGAGGTCGTCGCGGCGTGCGCGGCGGCCGGGCGTCCCGTACGTGGCCCGGGGCAGCGGCACCGGCCTGTCCGGCGGCGCGCTGCCCCGCGCCGACGGCGTGCTGATCGTCATGTCGCGGATGCGGCGGATCATCGAGATCGACCCGGCCAGCCGCCGGGCGGTGGTCGAGCCGGGCGTGACCAACCTGGCGGTCAGCAAGGCGGCCGAGCCGTACGGCCTGTTCTACGCCCCGGACCCGTCCAGCCAGGTGGTCTGCTCGGTCGGCGGGAACGTGGCCGAGAACTCGGGCGGCGCGCACTGCCTGAAGAACGGCTTCACCGTGCACCACGTCACCGGCCTGGAGATCGTCACCCCGCAGGGCGAGCTGACCTGGCTCGGCGACGGCACCGGCGCCGCGCCGGGCTATGACCTGCTCGGGCGCGTTCATCGGGTCGGAGGGCACGCTCGGGATCGCCACCAAGATCGTCGTCCGGCTGACCCCGATCCCGGAGGCGGTGACCACGCTGCTGGCCGCGTTCACGCACCATGGGCGCGGGCGGCGCCGCGGTGTCGGCCATCATCGGCGCGGGCATCCTGCCCGCCGCCATCGAGATGATGGACGCGCTGGCCATCGAGGCGGCCGAGGCCGCGGTGGCGTGCCGGTACCCCGCGGGCGCCGGCGGCGGTGCTCATCGTCGAGCTGGACGGCCCGGCCGGCGAGGTGGAGCGGGAGACCGCGGCCGTCCGGGCCATCTGCACCGAGGCCGGCGCCTACGAGATCCGGGCCGCCGCAGGACGCCGCCGAGCGGGCCGCGATCTGGACCGGCCGCAAGTCGGCGTTCGCCGCCGTCGGCCGGATCAGCCCGGCCTACATCGTGCAGGACGGGGTCGTGCCGCGCACCGCGCTGGGCACCGTGCTGGACGCGATCGGCGACCTGTCCGCGCGGACCGGCATCCGGGTGGCCAACGTCTTCCACGCCGGCGACGGCAACCTGCACCCGCTGGTGCTGTTCGATGACGCCGACCCGGCCGCCGGCCCGGCCGCCGAGAAGGTGTCCGGGCGCGATCCTGGACCTGTGCATCGAGCACGGCGGGTCGATCACCGGCGAGCACGGCGTCGGCGTGGACAAGGCGCGGTACATGCCGCGCATGTTCAGCCCCGACGACCTCGACACCATGCAGCTGCTGCGGTGCGCCTTCGACCCGGCCGGGCTGTGCAATCCCGGCAAGATCTTCCCCACCCCGCGGCTGTGCGGCGAGGTCCCCGGGGTCCGCCGCGCCCCGCATCCGCTGGTCGCCTCGGGCCAGCTGGAACAATTCTGAGATGCGAAACGACATCGCTGACCGCCCGCCGCCGCCGCATGACGCCGGCGCGCTCCCGGCGCAGCTGCGCGGACGTCCTGCCCGGGTCCGGGCCGGACGACGGCCGACGCCGTCGCCGGGCGGGCGCCCCGCTACGTCGCCGCGCCCGCCACCGAGGCACCGAGGCCAGCGGCGCTGCTGGCGGCCGCCGCCGACCTGGGCCTGGCCGTGCTGCCGCGCGGCGGCGGCACCCGGCTGGACTGGGGCGCCCGCCGCGGCCCGCTGCGACCTGGTGGTCGACACCGGGCGGCTGGACGCGGTGCTGGAGCACGCCGCCGGGGACCAGGTGGTCCGGGTCCAGGCGGGCGTGCGCGCTCGGCCGCCCTGGCCGCAGGCGCTGGCGCCGAGGCCGGCCAGCGGCTGGCCGCTGGACCCGCCGGGGCCGGGCGGCGACGGTCGGCGGCCTGCTCGCCACCGGCGCGGCCGGGCCGCTGCGGCTGCGCTACGGCACGCCGCGCGACCTGCTGATCGGGATCACGATGATCCGCGCCGACGGCGCGATCGCCCGGGCCGGCGGCAAGGTGGTCAAGAACGTGGCCGGGTACGACATCGGCAAGCTGCTGGCCGGCTCGTACGGCACGCTCGGCCTGATCACCGAGGCCACCTTCCGGGTGCACCCGGCGCCGGCCGCGGCCAGCTACGTGTCGGCTGGACGACGCCGGCCCGGCGGCCGCCGCCGCGGCCCTGCTCGGCCGTCGGCGCGCTCCACGCTGGTGCCCGTCGGCGGCCGAGCTGGACTGGCCCGGCCGCGGCGCGCCGGTCAGCGTCGCGGTCCTGTTCGAGGGCGACCCGCGGGCGTGGCGCAGCGCGCCGCGCGGCTGCGTGACCTGCTGGCCGAGCTCGCGCGGGGCGCGTGCACGCGGGCGGCACCGGGGCGGGCAGCCCGGAGGCGCGGCCAGCGGACCGCGGACCGACGACGCCCCGCCGCCGTGGTGGGGCGGCGGCGCGGCCGCGGCGGCGGACGGGACGGTGCTGCGGATCGCGTTCTGGGCCGGCCGGCTCGCCGACGTGCTCGGCGGCGATCCGCGACGCGGCGGACTCGGCCGGGCTGGACCCGGCGGTCAGCGGCTCCGGGGCGGCCGGGGTGCTGCACGTGGCGGTCCGCGCGGACGCGCCGCCCGGACGCGGTGGCCGCAGTTCGTCACCGGCCTGCGCGCCTGGGCGGCGCGGTCGCGAGCGCGGCGCGGCGACTGCGGCGCCCGGGCCAGCGCGGTGGTGCTGCACGCGCCGGCCGCCGTCGCGGGCGGCGGTCGACATGTGGGGGCCGGTGCCGTCGCTGGGGCTGATGCGCGCGGTCAAGGACCAGTTCGACCCCGGACACCGGATGGCGCCGGGCCGGTTCGCGGGAGGTATCTGATGGACGCAGCGACCTCGATCCCGACGGCGAGCTGCGGGCGGCTGGCCAGCGACTGCGTGCACTGCGGGTTCTGCCTGCCCGCCTGCCCGACGTACCAGCTGTGGGGCGAGGAGATGGACTCGCCCGCGCGGCCGGATCCACCTGATCACCCAGATCCTGGACGGCGCGGCCGGCACCGCCGCCGCGGCCACCCACCTGGACCGCTGCCTGGGCTGCATGGCCTGCGTCCCGGCCTGCCCGTCGGGGGTGCGCTACGACCGGCTGATCGAGGCCGCCCGCGAGTGGGCCGAGCCGCCCGGCCCGGACCGGGCGGAACCCCCGGCGGGACCGGTGCTGCCGCCCCGGTCGCGGCGGGACCGGGCGGTCCGCCGGGCCATCTTCGAGACGTTCCCCTACCCGCGGCGGCTGCGGGTGCTGATCGCGCCGCTGCGGGCCGCCCAGCGGACCGGGGTGGACCGGGCTGCTGGACCGCAGCAGGCTGGCCGCGCGGCTGGCCCCGGAACTGACGGCGGCCTTGCGGGTGGCCCCGGCGGGGAGCAGCTCGGCCGGGGGCCGCGCGGCCGGGCGGCTGCCCGAGCGGATCGAGGCCCGGGGCGAGCGGCGGGCGGTCGTCGGGATGCTGGCCGGCTGCGTCCAGCAGGTGTTCTTCCCGCAGGTGAACGCGGCCACCGCGCGGGTGCTGGCGCTCGAGGGGTGCGACGTCGTGGTGCCCCGGAGCCAGGGCTGCTGCGGCGCGCTGTCGCTGCACGGCGGCCGACGGGCCGAGGCGATGGAGTTCGCCCGCCGGGCGATCGAGACGTTCGAGCAGGCCGGCGTGGACGCCATCGTGGTCAACGCGGCCGGCTGCGGCTCGGCCATGAAGGAGTACGGCCAGCTGCTGGCCGGTGACCCGGACTGGGCCGGCCGGGCCGCCGCGCTGAGCGAGCGGGTCCGGGACCTCAGCGAGTTCCTGGCCGAGCTCGGCCCGGCGGCGACGCGGCACCCGCTGCCGCTGGCCGTGGTCTACCAGGATGCCTGCCACCTGGGGCACGCCCAGCGCATCACCCGGCAGCCGCGCGACCTGCTGGCCGGCATCCCGGGCCTGCGGCTGGCCGAGACCGGCGACGGCGGGACCTGCTGCGGCTCGGCGGGCATCTACAACCTGGTCCAGCCCGAGGCCGCCGGGCAGCTGGGCGCGCGCAAGGCCAGCGCGGTGTGGGGCGCCGGCGCTGACCTCCTCGTTTCGGCTAATCCGGGCTGTGCCATGCAGATCGCGGCGTCGCTGCGCGACCAGGGGACGCCGATGCCGGTCGCCCATATCGCCGAGGTGCTGGACGCGTCGCTGCGCGGGCGGCCCGCCAGCGTGCTGCTGGACGGCTAGGCGACGTCAGTTCTGACCTGCGATGACGTCACCTGATGTCAGGTGTGACGTCAATTAGACCTGCTCTGACGTTGACATGACGGCACCGATGGCGTCATGATGACGTCATGGACATGTCAGAGTACGTCGCGACGCTCAACCGGGAGCTCGCCAACATCACCCGGTTCGCCCGCGAGGACGTGGCCCAGGCCGCCGAGATGGTGTCGGAAGCGATGGAGTCCTCGGTCCGGCTGACCCTGCTGGAAGTGCTCTCCGCGGCGGCCGACGAGATCACCACCCGGCTGGACGACACGGTGATCGACGTCCGGCTGTCGGGGAGCGACGCCGACTTCGTGGTCACGATGACGGCGCCCGAGCCCGAGCCGGCGCCCGGGCCGGCCGAGGCGGCCGACGGCTCCGAGGACATGGCCCGGGTCACGCTGCGCATCTCCGAGCCGCTCAAGACCCGCGTGGAGCGGGCCGCCGCCGCGGCCGGCGTCTCCGTGAACGCCTGGCTGGTCCGCGCGGTCAGCCAGGCCCTGGATGCCCCGGCGGGCCGGGGCGGGCGCGGCAGCCCCGGCATCGGCCAGCGCTTCACCGGCTACGCGCGCAGCTGACCGCGCGCCTGCCCGTTCCCCCATCACCGCAGTGCCTGTCAACGAAAGGACGTTCGTCATGCCTACCTGGGAGTTCCCCGGTTCCGAGCCCATCGACATCTTCATCGACATCGCCGCCGGCAGCGTGGCCGTGTCCGGCGAGGCCGTCGCGGCCGCCAGCGTCGACCTGCGGGCCAGCCGGGGCGGCCCGGACGCCGACTGGCTGGCCCGCGAGATCGCGGTCAGCTTCGGCGACGGGCGGCTGGAGATCGTCCAGGAGCGCCGCACCAGCGGCTTCCTGCGCGGCGACAAGAGCGTCCACCTGACCGTGAAGGCCCCGGCTGGCTCCCGGTGCACGGTGCACACCGCCTCGGCCGACGTGAGCTGCGTGGGCGAGCTGTCGTTCCTCGACGCCAAGACCGCCAGCGGCGACCTGACCGCCAGCACCGTGACCGGCGAGCTGAAGGTCAAGACGGCCAGCGGCGACGTGTGGCTGGAGAAGGCGGGCGCGCCCGCCGCGGTGCAGACCGCCTCCGGCGACGTGAACCTGCGCGAGGCGGCCGGGGACGTCCGGATCACCAGCGCCAGCGGCGACCTGAGCGTCGGCACCGCGGGCGGCTCGGTCACGGCCCAGACCGCCAGCGGCGACGTGCGGATCTCCAGCATCGCCGCGGGCGAGGCGACGGTCCGGACGGTCTCCGGGGACACCCTGGTCGGCGTCGTCGCCGGGGCCGATGTCTACCTCGACCTGTCCAGCCTGACCGGCCGGATCCGCAGCCAGCTGGAAGAGACCGGCGAGGCCGCCGCCGTGGGCCTGCGCGTGCTGTGCCGCTCGGTCAGCGGCGACATCCAGATCGCCCGGGCCAACGCCTGAGCACCGAAACGCCTGACACCAGGAGGAGCTTCCGTCATGCACCCGCACCTGCTCAGCCAGATCACCCACCAGCACATCGATGACCTGCACCGCGCAGCGGCCGCGCGGGGCCGGCCGCCCAGCAGCACAGCGGGCCGGGCGCGGCGATCCGCAGCCGGGCCGGATGGGCCCTGGTGCAGGTCGGCCTGCGCCTGGCCGTCCGGTCAGCCGATGCCTGACAGCGCCCCTGACAGCGCGGCGGGCGCCCGGCCCGCCGCTGCGGCGGCCAGCCAGCCGGGGTCCAGCTCCCCGCGGGCGACGATGACCGCCGGCCCGGCCAGCAGGCTGGCGGTGGCGCTCGGCGTCACCGCCAGCCGACCGCCGGGCACGTCCACCGTCCAGCACCGCTCCGGCCCGGCCTGCCACTCCCCCGCCGCGACGGCGGCCCGGACCGCCGCCGCCACGGCTCCGGTCCCGCAGGACAGGGTGACGCCGGAGCCCCGTTCGTGCACGCGCATCTCGAGGTGGTGGTCGGCCGCCAGCCGGATGATCTCCACGTTGGCCCCGTCCGGGAAGCGGGCCGGGTCCACCTCCGGCTGCGCGGCCAGGTCAAAGGCGGCCAGCGGCTCGTCCACCAGGCAGGCCAGGTGGGGGTTCCCGACGCTGACGGCCAGGCCGTCGCAGCGGCGCCCGGCGATCACGGCGGTCCCGGTGCCGGTGACGGCGGCCGGGCCCATGCGGCGGTGAGCCAGTCCCGCCGGTCATCGGCCGGGTCAGCTGTCCCGGCGCCGTCTGCCTGGCTGCTTGCCCGCGCCTCTGCCTGGCTGCTGCCCGCGCCGGTCACCGTGCGCAGGCCGGCGCGGGTGCCGATGAGCAGGTCCGGACCGTCGGCCAGGCCCTCGTCCAGCAGGTAGCGGGCGAATACCCGCAGGCCGTTCCCGCACATCTCGGCGATGCTGCCGTCGGCGTTGCGGTAGTCCATGAACCAGCCGGCGCCCGCCTCGGCGGCTTCCGCCCCGTCCGCCCCGGCCGCCGCCGGGCGGACCGCCCGCAGCACGCCGTCGGCGCCCAGGCCCGCGTGCCGGTCGCAGAGCCGGGCCGCCAGGGCGGGCGTCAGGTCCAGCCGGCCGTCCGGATCGGGCAGGATCACGAAGTCGTTGCCGGTCCCGTGCCCCTTGGCGAAGCGCATGCCTCGATCGTAGGGGGTCCATGCGGGTCATCCGCCCAGGTCCCGCGCCCCGCCGGACGCGGGCCGGGCCGGGGGCGGGCCGGGCTGGGCGGTCAGCGACGCAGGGCGGCCAGGGCGGCGGGCAGCGGGTCGGGGCCGGAGACCCAGCGGATGCGCGGGTCGCGGCGGAACCAGGACTCCTGCCGCCGGACGAAGCGGCGGGTGGCCAGCACGGTCTGGGCGGCGGCCTCGTCCTCGGTGATCTCGCCGCCGAGGAACCGCAGCACCTGGGCGTAGCCCAGCGCCCGGCTGGCGGTCCGGCCGTCGCGCAGGCCGGCCGCGGCCAGCGCCCGGACCTCGCTGACCAGTCCCAGGTCCCACATCCGCGCCACCCGGTCGGCGATCCGCTGGTCCAGGTCGGGCCGGGGGACATTCACGCCGATCTGCACGGCGTCATAGAGCGACTCGTGCTCCGGCAGGGTGGCCGCGAACGGGCGGCCGGACAGGGTCAGCACCTCCAGCGCCCGGACGATGCGGCGGGTGTTGCTGGGCAGGATGGCCGCCGCCGCGGCCGGGTCGGCCTCGGCCAGGCGGGCGTGCAGGGCGGGCGCCCCGACCCGGGCTAGCTCGTCCTCCAGGCTGGCCCGCAGGGCGGAGTCGGTGCCGGGGAACTCCAGCCGGTCCAGCGCGGCCCGCACGTACAGGCCGGAGCCGCCGACCAGGATCGGCACCCGGCCCCGGGCCTGGATGGCGGCGATGGCGGCCCGGGCCAGCGCCTGGTACTCCGACACGCTGGCCGCCTGGGTCACGTCCCAGATGTCCAGCAGGTGATGCGGGACGCCGTCCCGCTCGGCCGGGGTCAGCTTGGCCGTCCCGATGTCCATGCCCCGGTACAGCTGCATGGAGTCGGCGTTGATGACCTCGCCGCCGGTCGCGCGGGCCAGGCCCAGCGACAGGGCGGACTTGCCCGCCGCGGTCGGGCCGACGACGGCCAGGACAGCCGGCCAGGCATGATCGTGACCGATTGTCCGTGCGTCAGACGGGTAATCGGTCACGATCATGGTCGGCCACGTGCGGTCAGGCCGGGGGACGGGCGGCGGGCATGCCCAGGAGCACGGCCGGGCCGGTACCGGCCGCGATGGGCGGGGCGGTGCCAGCCGGGCCGGGCCAGCGGAGCCGGGCCAGCCGGGGCGGTGCCAGCCGGGATGGGCGCGGCGTCCGCGCCGGCGGCCTGGCGGGCGGCCCAGGCGTCGCCGCCCCGGGTCCGGCGCACGTCCAGGGGGGGCTGGTCGGCCAGCAGGTAGGTCGGGGCGCCTCGGGTGATCACGGTGGTGACCACGTCGCCGGGCCGGGGGGCCCGGCCGGTCCGGCCGGGGCGAAGTGCACTAGCCGGTTGTCGGCGGCCCGCCCGGACATCCGGTGGGTGGCGTCATCCTTGCGGCCCTCGCCGTCGGCCACCAGGACCTCCACCGTGGAGCCCGGCCAGCTTGCGGTTCTCCGCCCAGGACACCTCGGAGACCAGCGCGGCCAGCCGGTCGTAACGGTGCCGGACCACGTCGGCCGGGATCTGGCCGGGCAGGGTCGCGGCCGGGGTGCCGGGCCGGATGGAGTACTGGAACGTGAACGCGCTGGCGAACCGGGCCTGGCGCACCACGTCCAGGGTGTCCTGGAAGTCCCGCTCGGTCTCGCCGGGGAAGCCCACGATGATGTCGGTGGTGATCGCGGCGTCGGGCATGGCCGCGCGGACCCGGTCGATGATGGCCAGGTACCGGTCCCGGCGGTAGGCCCGGCGCATGGCCCGCAGCACGGTGTCGGACCCGGACTGCAGCGGCATGTGCAGCTGGGGCATGACGTTGGGCGTCTCCGCCATGGCGGCGATGACGTCGTCGGTGAAGTCCCGCGGGTGCGGCGAGGTGAACCGGACCCGCTCCAGTCCCTCGATGCCGCCGCAGGCCCGCAGCAGCCTGCCGAACGCGAGCCGGTCACCGAACGCCACGCCGTAGGAGTTGACGTTCTGCCCCAGCAGGGTGATCTCCAGCACGCCCTCGTCGACCAGCGCCCGGATCTCGGCCAGCACGTCGCCGGGCCGCCGGTCCTCCTCGCGGCCGCGCAGGCTGGGCACGATGCAGAAGGTGCAGGTGTTGTTGCAGCCGACCGAGATCGCCACCCACGCCGCGTACGGGGACTCGCGCCGGGCGGGCAGCACCGACGGGAACCGCTCCAGCGACTCGAGGATCTCGACCTGGGCCATCTCCTGCACCCGGGCGCGCTCCAGCAGCGCGGGCAGCGAGCCGATGTTGTGCGTGCCGAACACCACGTCGACCCACGGCGCGCGCTTCACGATCGCGGCCCGGTCCTTCTGGGCCAGGCAGCCGCCCACCGCGATCTGCATGCCGGGCCGGGCGGTCTTGACCGGCAGCAGGTGGCCCAGGTTCCCGTACAGCCGGTTGTCGGCGTTCTCCCGGACGGCGCAGGTATTGAATACGATCACGTCCGGGTCGGCGCCGTCAGCGGCGCGCTGGTACCCGGCCGTCTCCAGCAGGCCGGCCAGCCGCTCGGAATCATGCATGTTCATCTGGCATCCGTAGGTACGGATGTCGAACGTTCGCTGCCCGGGGCCGCCCGCCATGCCCCCAAGGGTAGGCCCTCCGGCCAGCTAACGAGGCCCCCCGGGATGGCCGGTAGTAGGGCAACATATGCCTATGACTGAACAGGGGCCAGACCAGGCGGGCGGGCCAGACGAGCAGCCGGGCGGCCCGGCGTCCCAGCTAGCGCGGGAGCCAGGGCAGGACCAGGGCGCGGCGGACGCCGCGGCCCCGCCGGCCCCGGCCCGGCCGGAGGTGCCCTACGGGGAGTGGGAGTCGCCGATCACCGCGGCCGACGTGGCGGGCGGCAGCCTGGGGCTGGGGTTCCCGGCCATCGCCGGGGGCGACATCTGGTGGCAGGAGACGCTGCCCGAGGAGAACGGCCGCACCACCGTGATGTGCCGGGCGGCCGGCGGCAAGCTGGCCCCGCTGCTGCCGGCCCCGTGGAACGCCCGCACCCGGGTCCACGAGTACGGCGGCCGGTCCTACCTGCCGGTGCCGCTGCCCGCCAGCGCGCCTGGCCGGGGCCTGCGCAGCAGCCGGGCGATCGTGTTCGCCCACTTTGATGACCAGCGGCTGTACCTGGCCGGGCGGGAGACCGCCGAGGGCAAGGCCGAGCCCCAGCCGCTCACCCCGGATCCCGCGACCGTGCCCGCCGACGGCGGCGGGACGCTGGCGGCCGGCGCGCTGCGGTACGCCGACTTCACGCTGTCCCCGGATGCCAGCGAGGTCTGGTGCGTGCGGGAGCGCCACGACGGCGGGCGGGTCAGCCGGGCCATCGTCGCCGTGCCGCTGGACGGCTCGGCCGCGACCGACGCCGGCCGGGTCCGCGTGATGGTCTCCGGCCCCGACTTCCTGGCCTTCCCGACCCCGTCGCCGGACGGCACCCGGCTGGCCTGGATCTCCTGGAACCACCCGCACATGCCCTGGGACGGCACCGAGCTGCGGGTGGCCGCGCTGGACGGCGGGGTGGCCGGCGGCCGGCTGCTGATGGGCAGCCTGCGCGAGTCGGTGCTGGCCCCGCTCTGGAAGAACGAGACCACGCTGTACGCGGCCACCGACTGGACCGGCTGGTGGAACGTGTACGAGCTGGGACTGTCGGGCCAGCCGCCGCAGGCGCTGTTCCCGGCCGACGAGGAGTTCGCCGGGCCGCTGTGGCAGCTGGGCGGCCGGCCGTTCGCCATGCTGGCCGACGGCCGCCTGGCCGTCGTGCACGGCCAGGGCGGCGCCACGCTGGGCCTGCTGGACCCGGAGACCTGCGAGCTGACCGAGCTGGACACCTCGTTCTCGGAGTTCGCCTACGCGATCAGCGCCGATGGCACGTCGGTCGCGGCCATCGCGGGCGGGCCGCTGCTGCCGGTCTCGGTGATCCGGGTCGACGCCGCCACCGGCAAGACCGAGGTGGTGCGGCAGTCACTGACCGACCTGCCCGAGCTGGACTACCTGCCGGTGCCCCGGGCGCGGCAGCTGGAAGGCCCCTACGGCCGGGTGGTGCACGCCCTGGTGTACCCGCCGACCAGCCCCGACGCGGCCGCGCCCGGCGGGCGAGCTGCCGCCCTACGTGGTGTGGGTGCACGGCGGCCCGACCTCCGCGGTGCGGCCGCTGCTGGACCTGGAGAAGGCGTTCTTCACCTCGCGGGGCATCGGGGTGATCGACGTCAACTACGGCGGCTCGACCGGCTACGGCCGTTCCTACCGGGAGCGCCTGCGGCGGCAGTGGGGAGTGGTCGACGTGGAGGACGCCATCGCCGCCGCCCGCTCGCTGGCCGAGGCGGGCGAGGCCGACCCCAAGCGGCTGGCCATCCGGGGCAGCTCGGCCGGCGGCTGGACCGCGCTCGGCGCGGTGACCACCGGGATCGGCCGGGGCGGGCCGGTGTTCGGCGCGGCGGCTTCGTACTACGGCGTCAGCGACCTGCGCGGCCTGGCCGCGGGCACGCACGACTTCGAGTCCCGCTACCTGGACGGCATGGTCGGGCCGCTGCCCGGGTTCGAGGCGGTCTACGTCGAGCGCTCCCCGCTCGGGCACGTGACCGACCTGACCGCGCCGATCCTGCTGCTGCAGGGCCTGGACGACCCGGTGGTGCCGCCCGCCCAGGCCGAGTCGGTCGCCGCCGACCTGGCGGCGCACGGCATCCCGCACGCTTACATCACGTTCGAGGGCGAGTCGCACGGGTTCCGCAAGGCGGAGACGATCATGACGGCGGTCGAGGCCGAGCTGTCGTTCTACGGCCAGATCCTGGGCTTCGCCCCGCCGGGCATCCCGGTCGTGCCGGTCACCGAGGCTGCGCCGCGCCGCTAGCGGGCGAACTCGATGGAGCGGGACTCGCGGACCACGGTGACCCGGATCTGGCCGGGGTAGGTCAGCTCCTCCTCGACCTGCTTGGCCACGTCCCGGGCGATGACCTGAGCCTGGATGTCGTCGACGTCGGACGGCTTGACCATGATCCGGACCTCGCGGCCGGCCTGCATGGCGAACACCTTCTCGACGCCGCCGTGGGCCAGGGCGATCTGCTCCAGCCGCTCCAGCCGCTTGATGTAGGCCTCCAGCGACTCCCGCCGGGCGCCGGGACGGCCGCCGCTGATGGCGTCCGCGGCCTGGGTCAGCACGGCCTCGACGGTGCGCACCTCGACCTCGTTGTGGTGCGCCTCGATGGCGTGCACCACGTCGGCCGACTCCCCGTACCGGCGGGCGATCTCCGCGCCGATCAGCGCGTGGCTGCCCTGCACCTCATGGGTCAGGGCCTTGCCGATGTCGTGCAGCACCGTGCACCGCTTCAGCAGCACCGGGTCCAGGCCCAGCTCGCTGGCCATCATCCCGGCGATGTGGGCCGACTCGATCAGGTGCTTGAGCACGTTCTGCCCGTAGGAGGTGCGGTAGCGCAGCCGGCCGAGCAGGTTGGTCAGCTCCGGGTGGACGTCGGTGAGGCCGACGTCCACCAGCGCGTCCTCGCCCGCGCGGACGCATAGCTGCTCGATCTCGGCCTTGCTCCGCTCGTACGCCTCCTCGATGCGCTGCGGGTGGATGCGGCCGTCCAGGACCAGGCGCTCCAGGGTCAGCCGGCCCACCTCCCGGCGCACCGGGTCGAAGCAGGACAGCAGCACCGCCTCGGGCGTGTCGTCGATGATCAGGTTGACCCCGGTCACCGACTCGAAGGCGCGGATGTTGCGGCCCTCGCGGCCGATGATCCGGCCCTTCATCTCGTCCCCCGGCAGGTGCAGCACGGAGACCACCGACTCGCTGGTCTGCTCGCTGGCCACCCGCTGGATGGCCAGGGTGATGATCTTGCGGGCGCGCTTGTCGCCCTCCTTGCGGGCGTCGGCCTCGATGTCCCGGACGATCAGCGCGGCTTCCCGCTTGGCCTGGTTCTCGATGCTGGCCACGAGCTCGGCCTTGGCCTGGTCGGCGGTGAGGCCGGCGACGCGCTCCAGTTCCTCGCGGCGCTCGGCGTCCAGCCGCCGGACCTGGGCCCGCTGCTCGTCCAGTTCCTGCTGCGCGGCCTCCAGCGCGTCGGCCCGCTGGTCAGCCTTGCGCGCTTCCTCATGGATGCGCTGCTCCCGCTCGGCCAGCCGGACCTCGCGGCGCTCCAGGTCGGCCCGCAGCCCCTTGATCTCCTCCTTGACCGTCCGCACCTCGGCCTCGACCTCGCGCCGGGACTGGTCGGCCTGGGCGGCGGCGGACTCGGCCCGGGCGACGATGGCGGCGGCGTCCCGCTCGGCCTGGGCGCGGACCTGCTCAGCCCCGGCCGCCGCGGCGGCGGCAGCAGCGGGGTTAGTGGGTACGGCGGGGTCGGTGGGACGGGCTCCGACGGCGGCCGGGACCGGGCCGGACGGCTGGTCCGTGCTGGCGGGCTGGTGGGTGGTGGTCGGCTGGCCCGTGACGGACGGCTGGCCCGTGACGGATGGCTGGCCAGTGGTGGCCGACTGGTCCGTGGTGGCGGGCTGCTCCGTGGTGGCGGGCTGCTCCGTGGTGGCAGGCTGCTCTGTGGCGGCGGTCCGGTCGGCGGCGGCCGGTGCGGTCCGGGCCTGGGCGGTCGCGGACGGCGCGGTCGAGACGGTGGCGCGGCGGAGGACGAGGACGAGAGCGGTCAGCGCGGCTAGCGCGAGGACGCATCCGATGATGGCCACCGCCAGCAGAATCCCGCTGTTCACGTCGCACCCCTTTCCCGCATGAAGCCCATGTCACGAGCCCGGACCGGCAGGCGCGGGAACCGCACGCGCCGGTAGCGAGGGGTACTAGCGATGACCAGCAGCCAGGCCCGGTACACCACGTCCTGACCAGCCCGCGCGCGCCGGATCGTGGATCCGCCGCGTCCGCGCGCAAGCCTTCAGGCTCGCTGCTCCAGTCCCCGACCGCCCGGCTCGCACCGTACCAGCCAGTCGGCAGCCAGCGCCGCCTCGGCTGGCACCGCGCCAACTCGCGCACGTCCAGGCGGCAGACTCCCGCCTGGCACGTTGCCTGCTGGCATCGCGCCGACCCGCACGCCGCTGGCCAGCACCGCGCGGACTGGCGCTCAGTGAGCTAGTGCCGTGCTGGCTGCACCGCCCTGGCCGCACCGCGAGCCGGACCGCACTCAGGTGATGGCACCGAGTGACTGGGATCAGGGTGACCTGATGTTCGGGCTGCTGGTAGTCCTCTGCTCCTTTCTCCGGATCGCCGCCGGCCAGTCCAGGCGATCCTGCTGCCTGGCCCGGCTCCGGCGACCAGCCGCAAGTCGTCCGTTACCGTCAAAGCCTCCGGCCGGCCCGGCTGGCTCCCGGCCAGGCCCGTCGCAAGCTCGTATCGCCTATTCCTCACACCGCTTATCCGCCCAGGCGGAGTAAACCTCGCTGCCGTGAGATTAAGCCGAGAATAACGGTTTGGTCAACGCCGTCCGGCCGCCACGGAACCGCTGGTAGACGCGGGGGTGACCCCGCCGGTGAACGGCAGGTTAACCGCCACGTGCCCCGGACGTGCGCAGACTCCGGGCCAGCCAGGCCGCCCGGGCGGGCGGCGTCTGCTGCCAGTCGCGCCCGGCCGGACCGCTCCGGACCCGCGCCTGGGCCCGTTCCGGGCGTGTCCCGTGCCGGACGTGTTCGGGCTCCCCCGGCGCCGCCGGGACGCCCCGGCCACGGGATCTACCGGGCGGTTAGCCGGACGTTAGGACCGCGCTAGAGCGGTGCGCGAGGCTCCCCGTGTCCTGCTGAGGAGCTCGGCGAGGTCCCGGCCCATGCGCCGGCCGCCTACGGGGTGCGGGTGCGTGCAAGCGCGTCCCGCGTGGCGGCCCGGCGTGATCGATTGGAGGAAAGATGCGCATGCTCTCCCGGTCCATCCGCCGCAGCGTGGCGCTGGTGCTCAGTGGTGCCGCCCTGGTCGGCGGCCTCGCCCTGGCCCCGGCGGCTCACGCCAGCGCCAGCGCTGCCCCGAGCGTCGCCTGCTCGCACGGCTGCAACATGCAGCACTAGCTGCGCTCCGGCCCCGTCGTGCCCGAACACACCTGCTGGGCACGACGGGGCGTCGGCTGCGCGGGCCAGGCGACCGACAGCGCGGTCAGGCCCGGCGGCCGGGCGGGGTCGGGCCGCCGGGGGTCAGTTACCAGGCGATGAGCGGTCGTCGGGCTCGCCGCCCGGCTGGTCGGACAGTAGCTAGTCGGATAGAGACAGGTCGGACACGGGCGAGTCGGACACGGGCGGGTCGGACACAGCGTCGAAGTCGTCGGGGTCGAACTCGTCGGGCAGGTCCGCGGGCCGAACGGGGGCCGGCTCGCGGGCCAGCGCGTCCCGGACCACCGCGCCGGCCAGGCCCTCGGGGTAGCCGCGCCGGGCCAGCAGGCCCATGAGCCGCCGGTACCGGGCCGGGCCGGGCAGCCCCCGGGTGGCGGCCAGTCGCCGCTCGATCAGTGCCCGGGCGGTCGCGCGCTCCTGCTCGGGATCGAGCCGGCTCACCGCCGCGTCGATGTCGGCGGACGCCACGCCGCGCTGGCGCAGCTCGGCAACCAGCGCCCGGCGGCCCAGGCCCCTCCCGTGGTGCCGGGAGTCGACCCAGGCCCGCGCGAACATCGCGTCGTCGATGAGCTGAACGTCGGCGAACCGCTCCAGCACGGCCTGCGCCGCGTCCTCGGGCACGCCCCGCCGGGCCAGCGCGGTGGCTAGCTGTGCCCGGGTCCGGGGCGCGGCGGTCAGCAGCCGCAGGCAGATCTGCCGGGCCACTGTCTCCGGATCGGCTGGCTCCGGATCGGCTGGCTCCGGGTCAGCCTCGGGACCGTCAGCCGCCCCGCCGCCGACAGTCCCGCCGCCGGCTGTCCCGCCAGGTGCGGCCCGGGCGGCGGAGCGGCGCGCGCGGGCCATGCCTACTCCACGCCCCGCAGCGCCGTCACCGTGGCCTTGCCGCCGGCCTTCCCGCCGCCCTCAGCGGCGGCCGGGGCTTCCGCGTCCAGGCGGGGGCCCACGCCCAGCTTCTCCTTGAGCTTCTTCTCGATATCGTTGGCCACGTCCGGGTTTTCCTTGAGGAACGTCCGCGCGTTCTCCTTGCCCTGGCCAAGCTGGTCGCCGTCGTAGGTGTACCAGGCGCCGGCCTTGCGGACGATGCCGTGCTCCACGCCGAGGTCGATGAGGCTGCCCTCACGGCTGATCCCGATCCCGTACAAGATGTCGAACTCGGCCACCTTGAACGGCGGGGACACCTTGTTCTTCACGACCTTGACCCGGGTCCGGTTGCCGACCGCGTCGGTCCCGTCCTTCAGCGTCTCGATCCGCCGCACGTCCAGCCGGATGGAGGCGTAGAACTTCAGCGCCTTGCCGCCGGTGGTCGTCTCCGGGCTGTTGTGGACCATGACGCCATCGACGAAGTAGTTGTGGTTGCCCTCGACCTCGATGTCGAACCGGTTCATCGAGCGCGTCGGCGGCTTGACGTGAATGTCCAGCACGCGGGCGGGCTGCAGCCGTAGCTCGGCGGCGGCGAACTCCGGCTCGACGCTGAACTGCCCGCGATGGCGCGGCAGCAGCTTGTAGTCCATCGACGGGTGCAGGTACGGGGCGACCAGCTGATGGAACTTGTCGGAGGCGGCGGCGGTGAAGACCAGGACGGCCGTCTGCCGCGCTCCGGCCTGGCGCAGCCGGACGTTCAGCCCGTGGGTGTCCCGCAGGTACTGGGCGAGCCGCTCGCGGGAGCCGGGGCTCATGGCCTCGACGCAGATCTCGACGCGGCCCGTCCCGCCGCGCGTGCGCTCCTGGACGCCCTTGGACCGGACCGTGAAGCCGCCGTCGTCGGCGTACCAGACGGCCAGCGCCAGCGGCGTGAGGGCCTTCAGGTACTCCCAGCTCAGGTGCTTCTTGCCGTCCCCGAAGTACACGGCGTCGTGCAGGTCGGCCAGTTCCGGGAGCGGGGTGAAGTCAGCGAACACCGCGCCCTTGGCGTTGACGGTCCGCGTGCACTTGATATTGCCCAGCAGTGAGACCTTCCAGTCCAGGTAGGCCGCCTGCCGGGCGCCATGGCCCATCCGGAATCGCGTCCCGGAGCGGCCCTGCCGGTTCGGCGACAGGTTGCCGTCGCCCATCAGCGACCCGAGGATCAGCTGCTCCTGCTGACCGCTCAGCCGCTTCGGCTCGGCCTGGAGGACCCGGTCACCGGCGATCAGCTCGCCGGCCGGGCGCCATCCGCCCGGCGTCCGGACCAGGTGGTTCTCGGTGGCGGCGAACTGGCCCGGCCGTTCCCGCCCGACTTCTCGACCGTGAACTGGAGGAACCGCTCGGCCGGGCCATTGTTGAACCAGTTGACGATCCGCCGCGGGACGACCTGGCCGGTCTCGGGGTCATAGGACAGGACCTCGACGTCGAGCCGCTGGTTGACGATCTTCCCGATCTTCTCCTGCGTGCCGTCCGCGAGCGTCACCCGCGTCGTCGCGGACATGCATCCGAACATGACGCCGATCTTCTCGCGGAGCTGGTTGGTGAAGATGGCGGTGGTCTTGGTGCTGCTCAGGGCGCCGGCCAGCTTGCGCAGGGCCTGGGACATCAGGCGGGCCTGGAGGCCGACGTGGCTGTCGCCCATCTCGCCCTCGATCTCGGCCCGGGGCACCAGCGCGGCGACGG
The DNA here is from genome assembly GCA_963731085.1 of uncultured Actinomycetota bacterium. Taxonomy (GTDB): domain Bacteria; phylum Actinomycetota; class Actinomycetes; order Streptosporangiales; family Streptosporangiaceae; genus DASUBV01. The sequence goes on along the minus strand of CAVSUF010000003.1, from coordinate 356,884 downwards.
AGTCGATCACGACGATGTCGATGGCGCCGGAGCGGACCAGCATGTCGACGATCTCCAGGGCCTGCTCGCCGGTGTCCGGCTGGGAGACCAGCAGGGCGTCGGTGTCCACGCCCAGCTTCTTGGCGTAGTCGGGGTCCAGGGCGTGCTCGGTGTCGATGAACGCGGCGATGCCGCCCGCGCGCTGCGCGTTGGCCACCGCGTGCAGGGTGACCGTGGTCTTGCCGGAGCTTTCCGGCCCGTAGATCTCGACGATCCGGCCGCGCGGGAAGCCGCCGATGCCGAGCGCGGCGTCCAGCGCGATGGAGCCGGTCGGGATCACCTCGATGGGCACGCGGGGCTCGTCGCCGAGGCGCATGACAGCTCCCCGGCCGAACTGCCGCTCGATCTGCGCGAGCGCGGTCTCCAGGGACTTGTCCCGGTCGCCGCCCCCCGCGTTGCGAAGGTTCGCCTTGTCGCTGGGTGCCATGAGAACTCCTGTCGGGACCGCTATGCGTTCAGGGCTGACACGTTCAGGTTTGCTGCGGGCGAGACGCTACGCGCCGCCACCGACAGTCCGGCGGCCTGCGGGTCTCCGCTCGCTTCAGCTCTGGATGACGGGCACCCGCGTGCCTGACGTGTTCCATGCTAGCGAACAACTGTTCGACCCCGCAGGCCGACACGCCGAAGAAGCCGAAATCAGCGCATCATCAGCGCAGCGGGCCTCAGCGCAGGCGGTCGGGCAGCTCGAAGGCGTCGCACACCGCGCGCCAGACGGCCCGCACGTCCTCGCCGTCGGCCAGGGCCTGGTTGACGGTCCGGCCGCTCATGCCCGCCAGCACGTAGTCCTGCGCCACGCTCGCGGCGTACGCCTCCCCGAACTGCGCTCGCATCCGGTCCCAGAAGTTGGTCAGCCGCACGCGGGCCAGGCTACCCGCCCGTCCCTCCGGCCTCGCGCGCACCGCCAGGGCCGGGCCGCGGGCCGGGGCGCGGGCCGGGGCGCGCCGGGCGCCGGGAACGGGCACCGCCGCGACCGCGCGAGGCACCCATCGCGGACGACTCCCGCCAGCCCGGACAGACCGGGACGAACATCACCGGGCTACTCCCCGGCCGCGCCGCGGCCACACCCTCGTGACCAGCGCCGATGCCGACCGGGGAAGTGCAGGCGTGCGGATAGTGTTTAGTTACAGAACTAAGTGCTTGCGCCCGTGCCGGGACCGAATGTTACTGTCCTAATGGAGCATGAGGACTTCGCCCGCCAGCCCCCCGGAGGCCCCGCAGTGACTAGCCTGGCAACGCGCAGGCTCAGCCAGTGCCCTGGCCAGTGGCTGGTTTCCCGGCGGCACGTCGACCTGCTGCGCGTTTCCAGCGCCATGTGTCGCTCTTTCTGCTGATCCGTCCTGACGGATTTACCGCGCCCTCCAGACCGGGTTGTTCCCGGCCCGATTCCATGTCCGCACGCCAGCAGAAGGATCTCGCATGCCGCCGCAGCAACGGGTCCGGCCGCGCCGGGGCCAGGGCCAGTGGGCCATGGGCTACCTGGAGCCGCTGACCGCCGCCGAGCGCTTCAAGAAGGACGACGCCGGGCTCAATGTCCGGGACCGCATCGTCAACCGGTACGCCTACACCGGCTTCGACTCGATCGACCCGTCTGACCTGCGCGGCCGGTTCCGCTGGTGGGGGCTGTACACGCAGCGACGGCCGGGCATCGAGGGCGGCCGGACCGGCGCCCTCGAGCCCGAGGAACTCGACGACAGCTACTTCATGATGCGGGTCCGCATCCCGGGCGGCCAGCTCAGCGCCGACCAGCTGCGGGCCGTCGCCGACGTGGCCAAGGAGTACGGCCGCGACCTGGCCGACATCACCGACCGGCAGAACGTCCAGTACCACTGGATCCGGATCGAGGACGTCCCGGCCATCTGGGCGCGGCTGGAGGAAGTCGGGCTGTCCTCGGTGCAGGCGTGCGGCGACGTGCCGCGCAACATCCTGGGCTGCCCGGTGGCCGGGGTGGACGCCGGGCAGGTCATCGACGCGACGGCCACGCTGCGGGCCGTCGAGGCCGTCGCGGCGGGCAACCCCGACTTCGTCAACCTGCCCCGCAAGTACAAGACCGCGATCTCCGGGTGCGCGTCGCACTGCACCGGGCACGAGATCAACGACATCTCGTTCGTCGGGGTCATCGGACCGGACGGCACGCCGGGCTACGACCTGTGGGTGGGCGGCGGCCTGTCCACCAACCCGATGCTGGCCCAGCGGCTGGGCGTGTTCGTCGCGCCCGACCAGGTGCCCGCCGTCTGGGCGGGCGTGACCAGCCTGTTCCGCGACTACGGCTACCGCCGCCTGCGGTCCCGGGCCCGGCTGAAGTTCCTGGTCGCCGACTGGGGCACGGAGAAGTTCCGCCAGGTGCTGGAGAAGGAGTACCTGGACGCGCCGCTGCCCGACGGCCCGGAGCCCGCTCCCCCGCCCGCGGCCGGCCGGGACCACATCGGGGTGCACCGCCAGCTCGACGGGAACTACTACGTGGGCGTCGCGCCGCACGTGGGCCGCACCTCCGGGACCCAGCTCTGGCAGGTCGCGGACCTGGCCCAGGAGTACGGCTCGGGCACGGTCCGCACCACGACCGAGCAGAAGCTGCTCATCCTGGATGTCCCGGAGGACAACCTGGCCGACCTGATCTCCGGCCTGGAGGCGGCCGACCTGCAGGCCCGCCCGTCGGTCTTCCGGCGCGGCACGATGGCCTGCACCGGCATCGAGTTCTGCAAGCTGGCCATCGTGGAGACCAAGGGCCGCGCCCGCGACCTGTACACCGAGCTGGCCCGGCGGCTGCCCGACTTCGACACGCCGATCACCATCAACGTGAACGGCTGCCCCAACTCCTGCGCCCGGTTCCAGCTGGCCGACATCGGCCTGAAGGGCTCGATCGTGGACGGCCAGGAGGGCTTCCAGGTCCACCTGGGCGGGTCGCTCGGCACCGACCCGGGTTTCGGGCGCAAGCTGCGCGGGCTGAAGGTCACCTCCGAGGGCCTGGACGACTATGTCGAGCGGCTCCTGCGGAATTTCCAGAACGATCGCGCAGCCGGAGAGCCGTTCGCCGAGTGGGCGCGGCGGGCCGATGAGGAGCTGCTGACATGAGCGAGCGCCAGGTTCCGTTCTACTGCCCCTACTGCGGGGAGGAAACCCTGGTCCCGGCCGGGCCGGACGCGGGCGAGTGGCAGTGCTCGGCGTGCTCCCGCAGCTTCCAGCTGCGCTTCGTCGGCGTGCTGCGCGCCCAGGGGCTGACCTCGTGAGCGGGTCGGGGGCTGCGACCGGGCCCGGCTACCCGCTGGCCCTGGACCTGGCCGGGCGCGGCGTGGTGGTAGTCGGCGGCGGGCAGGTGGCGCTGCGCCGGGCGCGGGCCCTGGTCGAGGCGGGCGCGCTGGTCACGGTGATCGCGCCGCGCATCCGGCCGGAGCTCGCCGACCTCGGCGTGCGGCTGGTCCGGCGCATCTACCTGGACGGCGACCTGGAGGGCTGCTGGCTGGCCCACGCGGCCACCGACGACCCGGCGGTCAACGCGGCCGTGGCCGCCGCCGCCGACCGGGACCGAATCTGGTGCGTGCGGGCCGATGACGCTGCCGCGTCGGCGGCCTGGACCCCGGCCGTGACCCGGCACGGCGACGTCACCGTCGCGGTCACCGCGGGGGCCGACCCGCGCCGGGCGCAGCGGCTGCGGGCGGCGCTGGCCGCCGCCCTGGCCGACGGCAGCCTGCCGCTGCGCCGCACCCGCGAGCCGGGCGCCGGGCGGGCGGATGCGGGGCCGGGCGGGTTCGTGGCGCTGGTCGGCGGCGGGCCGGGCGACCCCGGCCTTATTACCGTGCTCGGCCGGCGGCTGCTGGCCGAGGCCGACGTGGTGGTGGTGGACAAGCTCGCGCCGCGCGGGCTGCTGGCCGAGCTGGACCCGGACGTCGAGGTGATCGACGCCGGGAAGGCCCCGCACGCCCATAACCTGACCCAGGAGCAGATCAACGACCTGATCGTGGCCCGCGCCCGGGCCGGCCAGCGGGTGGTCCGGCTCAAGGGCGGCGACCCGTTCGTGTTCGGCCGGGGCGGGGAGGAAGCCCTCGCCTGCACCCGGGCTGGCGTGCCGGTCCAGGTCGTGCCCGGCGTTACCAGTGCCGTGGCGGTTCCGGCCTATGCCGGCATCCCGGTCACGCACCGGGGCATCACCCAGGACTTCGCGGTGGTGTCGGCCCACCTGGACCCGTCCCAGCCGGGCGTGACGGTGGACTGGGAGTCCCTGGCCCGCGGCCCCGGCACGCTGGTCCTGCTGATGGGCGTCGCCCACCTGGCCCTGGTCAGCGCCGAGCTGATCAAGCGGGGCCGGGACGCCGCCACCCCGGTGGCGGTGATCAGCGACGGCACCCTGCCCGGCCAGCAGGTGCTGACCTCCACGCTCGGCCAGGTCGCGGGCGACGCCGACCGCGCCCGGGTCCGTCCCCCGGCGGTCGTGGTGATCGGCGAGGTGGTGCGCCTGCGGGAAGCCCTGGGCGCGTCCGGTTCGGAGGCAGCAGCATGAGCAGGCCCACCCTGGTCGCGGTCGCGCACGGCAGCCGGGACCCGGCCGCCCGGGAGACGATCGTGGCGCTGGCCCGCGAGGTGGTCCGGTTCGCGCCGGTGATCGACGTGCGGGTGGCGTTCATCCAGCACGCCGAGCCCTCGCTGGATGACGAGCTGAGCGCGGCGGGCGTCAACGCGGTGGTGGTGCCGCTGCTGCTGTCCACCGGCTACCACCTGTCGACCGATATCGCGGGCGCGGCCAGCGCGGCCGGCGCCCGGGTCGCGGGGCCGCTCGGCCCGGACACGCTGCTGGTCACCGCCCTGGCCGGGCGGCTGGCCGAGGCGGGCGTGCCGGACGGCACCCCGGTGGTGCTGGCCGCCGCCGGCTCGGCCGACCCGGCCGCCCAGCGCGACGCCGACCGCCAGGCTGAGCTGCTGGCCGAGTGGCTGGAGGTCCCGGTCACGGCGGCGTTCCTGTCGGCTGCCGCGCCGACCGTGCCGGAGGCGGTGGCCGCGCTGGCCGGGCGCACCGGCCAGGACGTGGCCATCGCCACCTACCTGCTGGCCCCTGGCGCATTTCCACGACCAGCTTCAGGACGCGGGCGCCCGCTGGGTCACCGCGCCGCTGGGCGGCCACCCGGCCCTGGCCGGGCTGGTCATCGACCGGTACCGGGCTGCCTCCCGCCGCCCGGTCCCGCCGCCGTCCGAGCCTGCCCTGGCGGCCTCGGCGTAGCGCGGCGCGAGCCTCACCAGGTGATGCTGCGGCGGCCTGCGGGTCCCTCGGGCACCTCGTTGAGCGATGCCGCCTGCCGGCGCTCCCAGTCCTCGATCCCGCGCAGGACGCCCTCGGTGTAGGCCCGCATGTGCGCCCGGTACACGTCGCCATAGGTCCGCAGGTAGGCCAGCTCGGCCTGGGCCGCCTGCCACTCGCGGTCCGTCGGCGACGCCAGCGGCACGCTGGTGTTCAGCGCGGAGACCGCGGCCTCGCGGGCCCGGGCGTGTGCCTCTTCCAGGATCATGTCCGAGTGCTGCTGGGCCTCGCGGACAATGTCGTCGCGGCGCAGCCTGGCCTCCTCGGTGACCCGGCTGCTGTAGGCCTGGGCGTCGGCCACGTACCGGTCGGCCGTGACCTGCGCGGCGGACAGGATCCGCACGGCGTGCACGTGGGCGTCCGCCTCGCCGAACAGCACTCCGGACCCGTCGCCCTCGGCCTCCGCGGCGAGGATCCGCTTGCGCAGCCGCTGCACTTCCTGCCACAGGGACGCCCGCTCGTTCATCAGTCGCACGAACTCGGCGTGCACGAGGACCAGATATTCCTGCACGGCCTCTTCCTCATACCCGCGCCGTCCGAGGCGCGTGATGGGAAAGGTAACGACCTGCAGTTCCTCGGGGGTTATCCTGTCCGTCTCATCGGACCATACTGTGGTCACAGCTCGCTCCAGCCGAAATCCTCGGTGTGAATGTGATCGTGCAGCATGCCCGCTGAGGCCAGCCGGGCCGCAGTCTCCCGAACCATCTCGCTGGGACCGGCCAGGAAGGCATCGCGTCCTGACCAGTCGCCATGCCGGCCTATCACGTCCGGGAGGCTGCCGGTCTCGCCAGCGAACTTGGGGTCCGCCGAGACCACCGGCGTGACGGTCAGCCACGGATGCTGGGCGGCCATCTTCTCCAGGCTGTCCAGGTCGTACAGCTCGGTTGCGGTCCGCGCGCCGAAGAACAGGTGCACCCGCGGCGGCTGGCTGCGGGACGACACCTCATCGAGGATGGCCTTGAGCGGCGCCAGCCCGGTGCTTCCCGCCACGAGCAGGAGATCGCGGTCGGCCCTGGCCGCGTCCAGCGTGAGGACCCCGACCGGAGGTCCCAGCCGGATCTCGGTGTCCGCCATCGCGGGACTGGTCAGGGCCAGGCTCACCGCGCCGCCGTCGACCAGCCGGACGTGGAACTCCAGGAGCCCGTCGGGACGCGGCGCGTTGGCGATCGAGTAGTAGCGCCACAGCCTCGGCCGCGCCGGGCACTCGATCGCCACGGACTGCCCGGGCCGGTAATCCAGGCTCGGCTCCGGCCGGACGTACAGCACCGAGATGTTGAACGCGCGCTGCTCGCAGCCGACGACCTTGCCCCGCCACCAGGGCGGCCGGACATTCTCGTCAGCCCGGGCCGCCTCGGTCATGACGGAGGCGATGAGCCCGTATGCCGCCGTCCAGTCGGCGGCCAGGTCCGGCGTCCAGGCCGGCCCGGAAAAGTGCTCGAGGGTGGCCAGCAGGCTCGCGCCCACCGCGTTGTAGTGCTCGGCCACGGCGCCGAACTTCCGGTGATCGCGGCCCAGTCCCGGCCAGGAACACCCGCAGTTCCTCGACGCTGTCGACCTGGGAGACGATCTTCACGAGGGCATCCACGAGGTGGCCGCGCTGCGCCTCCATCGAGATCGGGAACAGGTCCCGTACCTCAGGATTCTTGATGAACAGGTCCGAGTAGAAAAACAGCGGAACCTCGTCACCGTGCATCGCGACACGGGCGAAGCTCTCCCGCAGCCGGACGATGTCCACAGACCCGCCTTCCTCCGTCGGTGCCACGTGCTCACTGGCCGGGCACTCGCTGAATGGGAACTCACTGCCCGCCGGTCGCCGCGACTGTTGAGCCGCAGCTCTCACCGGTGGTTGCACGACAAGAGTGCTGAAACTTTCACGGCAAGACATCGGTCAACTGACGGATATGCGAAGCGCCGCCGGCGGCGGGCCTGCGTCCCGAGCCTCGGCGAGCCCCCGCCGTCCGGCCGCCGCCCGGCCGATCCGCCGCCCTGGCCGACGTCATCCGGCCGCCTCGGCCGCCCGGGCGGCCGCGCGGATCCGCCCGCCCCGCAGCCCGCCGGCGCCCATCTCGCAGCGCCCATCCCGCCTGCCCGGGGACGCAATAGCGATTCCTCTTGAAAAGGGTCCGGAAATTCGCGTGAAAGTTTCACCGCAAGACTGAATGCCAGTTTTTCGGAACCCTGCGAAAATGCGCGAAGGCCACCGAATCGGGGCATCGCGATTGCATACCTATAGGTCAGCGCCTAAAGTGTTGCTGTAGATACTCGGGGCCTACCTGAGGAGATCTCCGTGAGTCCGAGTCGGCGTCGAATCGCTCGCGATTCCCGCCGTCATGCGTCCGGCCCCGGCCAGCGGCTGACGCCGGGGGGCTGTCGCGACGGATGCGGCGTGACGCGCGGCGCGCCGGGCGGCGGGATCTTCGCAAACCCCGCCGTCCGGCGTGCCGGAACATGCGGAAAATGGTGCGCCGTGGCGGCAACCACGGGGCTGCACCGGTTCATTCAGCAGGGGCGGCATCAGCCCGTAGCGAGGGCCGAGTCGCATGAGGGATCGCGGGACATGCTTCCTCTGAGCAATTACCTGGGCTCAGAACATCCAGGCCACATCGGGACGGAAGGTGGTTCCGGTCGGGCTCGTGCTCACGGCCAGGCTGGCGTGGCCAACCTGCTGGGGAGCGCCTGCCTGGCCGACGCTGCCCGGACCCGACAATACCGCCGCGCCGGCTCCGAGACTCGCGAGAGTAAGGGTAACTGCGAGAATCCGGGGTGCCGCCGATCCGCCAGCATGTCGTTTGCTGCTGCTTTCCGGAATGACGTGGACCGATCCGCCGGCACGCATTTTGGCATGCCGCGGAGCGTACTGATTCCTCATCGGAAAAGAACCTCCTGGTCGGGGACGTAAATGGCTGGGCTACCAAAACGGAGAAGGTACACCACGGTCCATCCCAGAGATACGTCATCCGGGCCGATCTGGCCGGCAACGGTCAAATACCCAGGTCGCGGCCGTATCGGCAGTGGCCGTATTAGTCCGTTACTGGATCACGGCAAGGTTTACTGCTTTACCGGAAGTAATCGCACGCTCTATTTCGTCCCTCCAGCAACGATTACCCCACTAGTCGCATCACATCACGACTGCCCCTTGCGCATCGTCAGTAACGCACGGCGACGCGTCCGCTCCGGCCGTTCGCGTGAATGCGCGTCCCGCTATCGCGGTCCCCTGGGACGATCGCGAGGGCGACCTGAGACTTCCGCTGACATTGCATCGCACCTTGCGGGAAGGGTGCGGTCACGGGGCAGTTCTTGCGCATCTCCGGCGGGATCTCCGCTGAGCGCTGACGGCCATCGGGCACGCTTTGACCGAATGCTTTCGCATGCGTTATCCAGAATCAGCTGCGACATCGTTTACAGGCGGCAGAAGATGCAAGGCGATCATGGAATTCCGGGCACTCGGACCTGTTGAGCTCTGGTCGGCTGGCCAGCGCCGCGACCTGGGCTCGGCCCGGGCGCGGGCGATCCTGGCCATGCTGCTGCTGACGCCCGGCACGATCGTGCCGGCGGATGCCCTCATCGACCGGCTCTGGGATACCCGGCCGCCCCCGAAGGCCAGGGAGAGCCTGTCGGCCTACATCGCCCGGCTCCGGGCGTCGCTGCGGCAGGCCGCCGGCGATGGCGTCCAGCTGCTGGGCCGCGCGCGGGGCTACGTGCTCGACGTCGATCCCGACGTTATCGACCTGCATCAGTTCCGCCGCCTGCGGCGGCAGGCCACCGCACTGGCCGCGAGCGGCGACTGCGCCGACGCGGGCAGGCTGCTGCGCGAGGCGGACGGGCTCTGGCGCGGCCCGGCGCTGGCCGGGATCCCCGGCGACTGGGTCGGGCGGATGCGCGACGGTCTCGAGGAGGAGCGCCGGGCCGCCATCCTCGAGCGCGTCGACTGCGAGCTGGAGCTTGGCCGGCATGCCGACCTGGTCGGCGAGCTCACCCAGCTGCTGGCTCAGTACCCGCTGGATGAGACGCTCGTCGCCCGCCAGATGACGGCCCTGTACGGGAGCGGCCGGCCCGCCGAGGCGCTGGGCCTGTACCGGGAGACCCGCCGCCGCCTGATCGACGAGCAGGGCGCGGAGCCGGGGCCGATGCTCACCGACCTTCATCAGCGCATCCTGGGCCTTGACCCCCAGCTCGCCGCCCGGCGGGCGGACCAGCGCCCGGCCGACGGGGCACGGCCCGACACGCTGCCGCCCGAGCTGCCGGATTTCACGGGCCGCGCCCGCGAGCTCGGGCTGCTGACCGCCGATCGCGGCGCTGGTCCCCGCGTCACCGTGATCGAGGGCATGCCCGGCGTCGGGAAGACCGCCCTGGCGGTGCAGGCCGCTCGCCAGCTCGGCGGGCAGTACCCGGACGGCACGCTCTTCCTCAGCCTGCGCTCCGACGATCCCGCGGGCCAGCCGCTCGACCCGGCGCAGGCGCTCGAGAGCCTGCTGGCGATGCTGTCCGTGCCCGCGCCACGGATACCGGGGTCCATCGGCGAGCGCGTCGCGCTGTGGCGGGCGCAGCTGAGCCGCCGCCGCATGATCGTGGTCCTGGATGACGCCGCCCGGCCCGACCAGATCCGGCCGCTGCTGCCCGCCGCGGGCCAGTGCCTGATCCTCATCACCACCCGGCGCCGGCTGTCCGACGTCGCGGACGCCCGCACGGTGACCCTCGACGTGCTGCCGGCCGACGACGCGGCGGCGCTGTTCCGGCGGATCGCCGGGCCGGACGCGGCCAGCGACGTGGCCGCGGTGGCCAGGGCCGTGCAGCTGTGCGGGCACCTGCCGCTGGCGATCCAGCTCACCGCCGGCCGGATAGCGCGTGACCGCCCGGCCGGGCTGGCCGACCTGGTCGAGGAGCTGTCCCGGGCTCCCGCGCGGCTAGGCGGCAGCGGCGCGGCCAGCCCGGAGGTGACCGCGGCCTTTGACCTGTCCTACAGCGCGCTGGAGCCCGATCATCAGCGGCTCTTCCGGGAGCTGGGCATCGGCCCGTGCGAGTACGTCAGCCTGCAGGCAGCGGCGGCCCTGGACGGCTGCACCGTCGCCGAGGCGGAAAAGGCCCTGGCCACCCTGCTCGATCATCACCTGCTGGCGCGGGCCCCGGACGGCCAGTTCCGGCTGCACGACCTCGTCCGCGGCTACGCCGCCGAATGCGCCGCCCGCGCTGACCCCCCGGCCCAGCAGCGCCAGGCGGTGAGCAGGCTCCTGGACTACTACCTGCACGCCGCGGATCAGGCCGACCGGGTCCTGCATCCGTTCCGGCGCCGGATGCCCGTCCACGTCACCCATGTGCCGGCCGCCGGGCCGGCGCTGGGCACGCCCGAAGACGCGGCCGCCTGGCTGGGGGCCGAGTGGCGCAATATCCTGCGCGCCGCCCGGCATGCGGGCGACCACGAGTGGAAGCGCAAGTGCGCCGACCTCACCCACGTGCTGGCCGACTTCATCCAGATCCAGGCCTACTGGGACGAGGCGATCACCGCCCACACCGTGGCCCTGCAGGCTGCCCGTGACCTCGCCGATCCGGCCCGGACCGCGCAGGCGGCGCTGGAGCTCAGCGCGGTGCGCCAGCAGGCGGGCGGCCACGAGGCCGCGCTTCACCTGGCCGAGGAGGCCGCGGCGATCTACCGGTCGCTGGCCGACCAGGCCGGCGAGGCCGAGGCCCTCGACCAGGTCGGCATGGCCCATCAGCGCGCGACCCGGTCCCGCGAGGCGCTCGCGAACTACAACGAGGCGCGGACCCTGTACCGGGCCGCCGCCAGCCAGCGCGGCATCGCGGACACGCTGAGCCACTCCGGGCATCGCCAGCTGGCACCTCGGCCGCGGCGCCGAGGCCACGGCGCACCTGCGGGAAGCCCTCTCGGTTTACCGCGATATCGGCGACCGGCGCGGCGAGGCCAAGACGCTGAATAACCTCGGCAAGATATACCTGTACAGCGGCTATCACCGGGATGCGCTAGACGCTTACCATGCCTCGCTGCGCATATTCCGGGAGATAGGCGGAGCGCAGAACGAGGCTATCCTGTACCAGAACATTGGCGCCGTTCACCATTATAAGGGCAGCCACGAGGAAGGCCTCGCGTCGTATCGGCGGGCACTCGCGATCTACCGCGACATCGGCGATCTCCTCGACGAGGCCGACGTGCTCAATGACATAGGCGGCGTCTACCAGAGCGCCTCCTGCTACGACGAGGCGCTTACCTACCATCAGAAGGCTCAGCTGATCGCCGAGGAGATCGGGAACTCGTCCCAGCGGCTGATCGCGATGCGCCGGATCGCCGACATACGCCGCGGCTCAGGTCAGTACGGCGACGCATTTGACCATTACCATTCCGCGCTCCGGCTGGCCAGGGAGATCGGCGACCCGTACGAGGAGGGCAAGATCCTCGAGGGCATCGCCGAGTCGACGGTCAGCACTCAGCGGCCGAGCGCCGCGCGGATCTTCTTCCGGCAGGCGCTGGACATCTTCGAGCGGCTCGGGGTGCCCGAGGCGGAATCGGCCCGGATCCGCATCGAGACGCTGGATCCCGCCTTCAGCCGCCGCATCTCCTAGGCCAGGCGCGCCCGCCCGGCCCCTGCCGGGCTGCGGCGTGCCCGCCCGCCGCCCCCGATCATGCCTGTGACCTGCGGTGCAACCGAACCGTCAAGGTACCTGCAACAGGGGCGCCCCAGGCTGGCAGCAGACGATCGTGCTGCCGACGCCGACAGCGGAGTCCGCTGACGGCCAGCCATCGAAGGGCACATGACATGAGGGACGTGACGCAGGGGCTGTTTGGCCGATCACGTGACAGCACGCCGGTCGGCCTGCCCGACGCGGATGAGCCGTTCGGGCCGTTCCTGGCCTGTCCCGTGGCAGTGGACGAGCCCCGGGCCGACGTCGCGGCTGACGTGGCCGCGCTCCCGGTCAGCCGGCCCCAGGAGGACGCCCGCTCGGGTGACTTTTACCGCCTGCTGGCCAGCGCCGAGCAGTTCATCACGCAGTTCTACAGCGAGAACCTCCCCGACGAGAACCCGGTCCCGCGGCTCTGGCACGTCCGGCGCGAGATCGAGGTCACCGGCACGTACTGGCACACCCCGGCCGAGCTGGAGTTCGGGGCGCGGGTCGCCTGGCGGAACAGCTCCCGGTGCATCGGGCGGCTGTACTGGAACAGCCTGCGGGTCCGCGACCGCCGCGGCGTTACCGCCGCATCCGGCATCGCGGCCGAGTCGGTGCTGCACCTGCGCGAGGCCACGAACGGCGGCCGGATCCGGCCGGTGATCACCATTTTCGCGCCCGACGCGCCCGGCCGGCCGGGCCGCGGATCCTCAGCCCCCAGCTGATCCAGTACGCCGTCTACCTCGCCCCCGACGGCACCCTGATCGGCGACCCCGGCAGCGCCCTGATCACTCGCGTGGCCCGCTGCCTGGGCTGGCCCGGCCGACGCCCGGCGGGCTGGTTCGACGTCCTTCCCATGGTCATCCAGGGCGCCGGCGCGGCCCCCTCACTGCACGAGCTGCCCGCCAGCGGCGTGCTGGAAGTGCCCATCGAGCACCCCGACTACCCGTGGTTCGCCCGCCTCGGGCTGCGCTGGCACGCCGTGCCCGTCATCAGCGACATGTACCTGGAGATCGGCGGGATCCGCTACCCCGCCGCCCCGTTCAACGGCTGGTACATGGGAACCGAGGTCGGGTCGCGCGACCTCGGCGACACCGGCCGCTACAACCAGCTGCCCGTCATCGCCCGGCACATGGGCCTGTCCACGGCGAGTGACCGTACGCTGTGGAAGGACCGGGCCCTGACCGAGCTCAACCTGGCCGTGCTGCACTCCTTCGCGGCGGCCGGAGTCACGATCACCGACCATCACACGGAGTCGGCCCGGTTCCTGCAGCACATGCGGCGGGAAGAGCGCCACGGCCGCGCCTGCCCGGCTGACTGGACCTGGATCGTTCCGCCCGCGGCCTCCTCCGCCACCCCGGTCTTCCACCGGTCCTACCGGGACTTCGATCAGTCGCCGAACTTCTACCGTCACCCGGCCCCGCGCCTGTCGGTGATCCAGAAGCAGATCCGAGCACGCGCCGCCTGGTCAGCGCGCGTCTCCTGACCGCGGGGGCGGGACCGTCCGTTACATGTGCGCCGGGCTGGTCCCGCCCCCGCCCTAACCTGAGCGTCCCCGGAGCGCGGCCGCCCGGTCGCTGCCGCCGGGTCATCGCCGCCCGTCATTACCGGAGTGTCGGCGGGGCGGGGCAGTATGGGGAGCATGTCGGATGGCCGGGCTGAGCTGGGCACGGGTCCCGCGCAGACGGGCCTGGGCGGGTTCAGCACCGCCACCCGGGCCTGGTTCGAGGGGGCGTTCGCCGCGCCGACCCTGGCCCAGGCCCAGGCCTGGGGGGCGATCAGCCGGGGCGAGCACACCCTGGTCATCGCGCCGACGGGCTCGGGCAAGACGCTGGCCGCGTTCCTGTGGGCGATTGACCGGCTGACCGCCGAGCCGCCGCCCGAGGACCCGCGCCATCGCTGCCGGGTGCTGTACGTGTCGCCGCTGAAGGCCCTGGCCGTGGACGTGGAGCGGAACCTGCGCTCGCCGCTGACCGGCATCGGGCACGCCGCGCGGCGCCTGCACCTGGCCGAGCCCGACATCCGGGTCGGGGTGCGGACCGGGGACACCGCCGCCGACGAGCGGCGCCGGCTGGCCGGCAAGCCGCCGGACATCCTGATCACCACGCCCGAGTCGCTGTTCCTGATGCTGACCTCGCAGGCCAGGGAGGCCCTGCGCGGGGTCGAGACGGTGATCATCGACGAGGTGCACGCGCTGGCCGGGGGCAAGCGGGGCGCGCACCTGGCGCTGTCGCTGGAACGGCTGGATGCCCTGCGGAATGGAGGGCCGGCACAGCGGGCGGATACGGGGGGTCGTCCCCCCGGGCCGGCACAGCGGATCGGGCTGTCGGCCACGGTCCGGCCGCCCGAGGAGGTGGCGGCGTTCCTGGGCGGGGCGCTGCCGGTGACGGTCGTGGCCCCGCCCAGCGAGAAGCAGCTGGCGCTGACCATCGTGGTGCCGGTCGAGGACATGACCGACCTGCAGGCCAGTGCCCCGCCGAGCGGGGCGGGCGGACCGGGGCCCGATGACCCCGGCGGGGCGCAGCGCCAGCACTCGATCTGGCCGCATGTCGAGGAACGGGTGCTGGACCTGATCGAGGCGCACCGGTCGACGATCGTGTTCGCCAACTCGCGCGGCCTGGCCGAGCGGCTGTGCGCCCGGCTGAACGAGCTGGCCGCGCAGCGGGCCGAGGAGCAGCTGGCCACCATGGAGCAGCTGCCGGCCCAGCTCATGGCCCAGTCGCCGGTGGCGGCGGGAGCCGCGCCGGTGGTCGCGCGGGCGCATCACGGCTCGGTGTCGCGGCAGGAGCGGAGCCAGATCGAGGAAGCGCTGAAGGCCGGGCGGCTGCCCGCCGTGGTCGCCACCTCCAGCCTGGAGCTGGGCATCGACATGGGCGCGGTGGACCTGGTCATCCAGGTCGAGTCGCCGCCGTCGGTGGCCAGCGGGCTGCAGCGGACCGGGCGGGCCGGGCACAACGTGGGCGACGTGTCCCGGGGCGTGTTCTTCCCCAAGTACCCCGGCGACCTGGTCCAGGCGGCGGTGGTCACCCAGCGGATGCGGGCCGGGCAGATCGAGGAGCTGCGCATGCCGCGCAACCCGCTCGACGTGCTGGCCCAGCAGATCGTGGCGATGACCGCGATGGACGACTGGGAGGTCGGCGCGCTGGAGCAGGCCGTCCGCCGCGCGGCGCCGTTCCGCGGGCTGACCCGGCCGGTGCTGGACTCCGTGCTGGACATGCTGGCCGGCCTGTACCCGAGCGAGGACTTCGGCGGGCTGCGGCCCCGGCTGGTGTGGGACCGCGCGTCCGGGATGCTGCACGGCCGGCCCGGCGGGCAGCGGATCGCGGTCGGCAACGGCGGCACGATCCCCGACCGCGGGCTGTTCGGCGTGTTCCTGGCCGCCGGGGGCCGGGACCGGTCCGGCCGGCACTCGCGCCGGGTCGGCGAGCTGGACGAGGAGATGGTGTACGAGTCCCGGGTGGGCGACGTGTTCGTGCTCGGCGCCAGCTCGTGGCGGATCGAGGACATCACCGCCGACCAGGTGCTGGTCTCCCCGGCGCCGGGGCAGCCGGGGCGGCTGCCGTTCTGGCACGGGGACACGCCGGGCCGCCCGGCCGAGCTGGGCGCGGCCATCGGCGCGTACTGCCGGGAGCTGGGCGCGGCGGGCGAGCAGGCGGCCGCCGCGCGGCTGCTCGCCGCGGGCCTGGACGAGCTGGCCACCTCGAACCTGATCTCCTACCTCAGCTCGCAGCGGGAGGCGACCGGGTACCTGCCCGATGACCGGACGCTGGTGGTCGAGCGGTTCCGCGACGAGCTGGGCGACTGGCGGGTGGTGCTGCACAGCCCGTACGGGGCGCCGGTGCACGCGCCGTGGGCGCTGGCCATCGCCGCCCGCCTGCGGGAGCGCTACGCCGGCCTGGACGTGCAGGCCCTGCACACCGACGACGGCATCATCATCCGGGTCCCCGACACCGACGACCCGCCGCCCGCCAGCGTCGTCCTGCTCGACCCGGACGAGGTGGAGCAGCTGGTCACGGCCGAGCTGGGCAGCTCGGCGCTGTTCGCGTCCCGGTTCCGCGAGTGCGCGGCCCGGGCGCTGCTGCTGCCCCGGCGCCAGCCCGGCCGCCGCACTCCCCTGTGGCAGCAGCGCCAGCGCTCGGCCCAGCTGCTGGCGGTGGCCAGCCAGTACGCCACGTTCCCGATCGTGCTGGAGACGGTGCGGGAGTGCCTGCAGGACGTGTTCGACGTGCCCGGGCTGACCAGCCTGATGCGTGACCTGGCCGGCCGCCGCATCCGCCTGGTCGAGGTGGAGACGCCCGCGCCGTCGCCGTTCAGCCGGTCGATGCTGTTCCGGTATGTGGGCGCGTTCATGTACGAGGGCGACGCGCCGCTGGCCGAGCGCCGGGCACAGGCCCTGGCCCTGGACTCCGCGCTGCTGGCCGACCTGCTGGGCCAGGCCAGCATGCGCGACCTGCTCGACCCGGCGGTGACCGAGGAGATTGAGCGGGAACTCCAGCGGCTGGCCCCGGGCCGGGCCTGCCGGGATGCCGAGGCCGTGGCCGACCTGCTGCGCCTGCTCGGCCCGCTGACCACGGCCGAGGTGGCGGAGCGGTGCACCGACCGGGCCGCCGCGGCGGGCTGGCTGGACGGCCTGGCCGCGCACCGCCGGGTGCTGGAGGTCCGGGTGGCGGGCGAGCCGCGCTGGGCGGCGGTGGAGGACGCGGGCCGGCTCCGGGACGCGCTAGGCGTTCCCCTGCCGGTGGGCGTGCCCGCCGCGTTCACCGCCCCGGTCCCCGACCCGCTGCGTGACCTGGTGCTGCGCTACGCCCGCAGCCACGGGCCGTTCGCCGCGCTGGAGGTGGCGCAGCGGTACGGCCTCGGCGTGGCGGTGGTCACCGGGGCGCTGCACCGGCTGCGCGCCGAGGGCATGGTCGCGGAGGGCGAGTTCCGGCTGGGCGGCCGGGGCAGCGAGTGGTGCGAGTCCGGGGTGCTGCGGCTGCTGCGCCGCCGCTGCCTGGCCAAGCTGCGCAAGGAGGTCGAGCCGGTACCGCCCGCGGCGTTCGGCGCGTTCCTGCCCGCCTGGCAGCACGCCGGGCGGGTGAGTACCCCGGACCGCGGCCGGGCCGGGTCCGCGGACCGGGCGGCGCGTCCGGCGTGGACGCCGTCTACGAGGCGGTCGAGCAGCTAGCCGGGGTGGCGGTGCCCGCGTCGGCGCTGGAGTCGCTGGTCCTGCCGGGCCGGGTGCCCGGCTACTCCCCCGCGATGCTGGATGAGCTGACCGCCGCCGGCGAGGTGGCCTGGGCGGGCGCGGGCGGCCTGCCGGGCGGTGACGGCTGGGTGGTGCTGGCCCCGGCGGAGACCGCGCCGCTGCTGCTGCCCGAGCCCGGCGAGATCACGATGACCCCGGTGCACGACGCGATCCTGACGGTGCTGGGCGGGGGCGGCGCGCTGTTCTTCCGCGGGCTGGCCGACCGGGTCGCGACGGCACTGGGCCGGGCCGGCGGCGGAGTGGATGGCGGACTAGCCAGCGGCGCCGGCGGCGAGGCCGCCATCGAGGGCGTCCCGGCCCGGCCGGTTACCGGGACCGGCGGTGGTCTCGGCGGGCCGACGGGCGGCGGGGTCAGCGATCAGGCCGTGGCCGCCGCCATCTGGGACCTGGTGTGGGCCGGGCGGCTGAGCAACGACACGCTGGCGCCGCTGCGGACCGTGCTGAGCAGCGGCCGGCCGGTGACGCCCGCCGACGGGCCGGCGCCGGCTGCGGCCCTGTCGCCCGGCCTGGGCTTGCCGGGCGGGACGGGACTGGCGGGCGGGCGGGCTGGCGGGCGGGGCGGGCGGCAGGGGCGTGCCGGGCGGGACGGGACTGGCGGGTACCGGCGGGCGGCTGCAGCTGTCCGGCCGGGGGCGGTCACGCGGGGGGCGGCGGCCGGCTTACGGCCGGGCCGTGCTGCCCTCGCGCAGCGGGCCGCCGACGGTGAGCGGGCGATGGTCGCTGCTGCCGGAATCGGAGCCGGACCCGACGCGGCGGCGGCACGCGGTGGCGATCGCGCTGCTGGAGCGGTACGGCGTCGTGCTGCGCGGGACCGCGGCGGCCGAGCGGGTGCCCGGCGGGTTCAGCGCGATCTACCCGGTGCTGCGGGCCATGGAGGAAGGCGGGCAGTGCCGCCGCGGCTACTTCGTGGAAGGCCTGGGCGCGGCCCAGTTCGCGCTGCCCGGCGCGGTGGACCGGATGCGTGCGCTGGCCGAGACCCTGGCCGCGCCGCCTCCGCCGCCGGAGCCAGACTGGACCGTGCCCCTGCCCGTCGACAGCGCGCCGGAGTGGACGGCCCGGCTGCCCGCCGCGCTGGCCCGGCCCGCCCCGGCGCAGCAGGCGCCCGACCAGCCGGTGGTGGTGCTGGCGGCGGCGGACCCGGCCAACGCTTACGGCGCGGCGCTGCCGTGGCCGGAGCGGCCCGAAGAGAACGCGGGCGGGCACCGGCCCGGCCGCAAGGCCGGGGCGCTGGTCGTGCTGACCCGAGGTGAGCTGGTCCTGTACGTAGAGCGCGGCGGGAAGACCCTGCTGTCGTGGAGCAGCGACCCCGGCGTGCTGGAGCCCGCCGCCCGGGCGCTGGCCGAGGCGGTCCGCGCGGGCGCACTGGGCCGGCTGACCGTGGAACGCGCCGACGGCGCGACCGTCTATGACTCGCCGCTGGCCCGCGCCCTGGAGTCAGCCGGCTTCCGCCCCACCCCGCGCGGCCTGCGCATGCGGGGGTAGCTACCCGCGTGACCCGAGTCCGGCCGGCCAGGGAGGACCGCGGGACTGGCGGTGGGCCGCGCCGCGCCGCAGTCACCCGCCTGGCCGGTACCGGAGTCCGCATCAGGCCTGGTCAGGACCGAACGATGTTTGGTTCGCGGTAGCCGGGCAAATGGCTGCCGCGGGGCGAGGCCCCGGGGCAGGCAAGGAGGATCACCATGAAGACCGCGACCGGGCTGACCGCCATCGCGCTGGGTGCTGTTCTCGCGTTCGCTGTCAACGGGCACCCCTGGTTCCTGAACCTGCAGGCCGTCGGCTGGATCATCATGCTGCTGGGCGTGGCCGGACTGGTCGTTCCCCGGCGGGGCTACGGCTGGATGCGCCGCCAGATGGTGCTGCGGCGCGGCCCGGACGGACGGCCGGTGGCGACCTTCCGGCGCCGGGTACCGCCGTACGTGATGATCGACCAGGCAGCGGCGGCCGCCGCGCCTGCCGCCGCTTCGGTACCAGGCGGGATGCCGGAGATGGCCGACGAGGAGATCGTCGAGGAATTCCTGCCCGAGTAGTGACAGCACGACGGACGAGCACGTCCTGGAGAGTGACGCCATGATCCTGTCTCCCGAAGAGGAGCGGTCGCTCCAGATCATTGACCATGAGCTGGCCGCAATCGCGCCGCACCTGGCGGGCATGCTCCGCATCTTCACCCGGCTGCACGCGCACGACGTCGCGCCGCCAGCCGAGGATGCGGTCGTGGCCATCCCGCCGTGCCCGGCCCCGGTCCCGGCCCGCCCGTCCCGGCGACGGCGGCGGGCGCGGCGCGGGGCCGAATCCTGGCCAGGCGCGACGATGCGCGGGGGGCGGGCGACGCGCGGGGGACGGGCGACGCGCGGGGGACGGGCCACGCGCGGTGGGTGGGCGACGCGAGGGATGCGGCTGTCCCGGCAAGGGGCGCTGAAGCCGCTGGCGGCCATCGCCGTGCCGACGGTACTGCTGGTGACCCTGGTGCTGGTCGTGGTGTTCGGCCTGGGCTCCACCATCCGGTGCCGCCCGGTGGCCGCCTCGGCCACGGCCGTGCGCCGCACCGCATCGGTGCCGGTGCCCGCCGGGTCCGGGTTCGCGGCCTGCCCGGCATCGGGGACGACCGGCGCCGGCGGCAGCCCCGGCCGGTAGCGACTGCCGCCGGGCACTCCTGTCGTCGCGCGCCCCGGCCTTCACGCGCCCGCCTTCGCGCCCCGGCCCTGGCCTTCGCGCGCCCCGGCCTTCGCGCCCCCGCCTTCGCGCGCCTCGGCCCCCGCTTCGCGCGCCCCGGCCTTCGCGCGCCCCGGCCTTCGCGCGCCCGCCTTCGCGCGCCGTAGCCTTCGCGTACCGGGCTCAGCCGTCCGGATAGCGGATTAGGGCTGCGCCGGAAGTGATATCCCCATGATCGTGACCGATTGTCCGGCAAAACCACCCGGAAAAACGGTCACGATCATGCTGATCGGCCGGCTTTGGGACAGGCCTAGAAGTCGGGGGGCTCGCCGACGCGGAGGACCAGCATGGTCATGTCGTCGCGGACCTGGTCGTCGCAGAAGCGCAGGACGCGGCGGCGCATTCCGGCGGCGATGTCGGCGGCGGGCTGGCCGGCAAGCTCCGCTAGCTCGTCGGCCAGGCGGTCGCCGAAGTAGCCCAGCTCGGGGTGGCGGGCGTCGGCTATCCCGTCGGTCAGCAGGAACAGCACGTCTCCGGTGGATAGCTCGACGTGCTGCACGGCGGGCTCGGCGTCGGGGAAGATGCCGAGCGGCTGCCCGCCGCCGCGTAGCTGGCGGACCTGGCCGTCGGCGGTAATCACGACGGCGGCGGGCTGCCCGGCGCTGCCCAGCGTGACGTGCAGGGTCTCGTCGGACCAGGCCAGGTGGGCCGCGTGGGCGGTGACAAACTCGCCGGTCAGGCTGTGGGCCAGCATGATGTCGTTCACGCCGCGCAGGACGCTGGCCGGGTCGGCGTCGGACCGGGCCAGGACCCGGATGGCGTGCCGGGCCGCCGAGATCACGGCAACGGTGTCGCGGGGGCTGCCGCACAGGTCCCCGATGGCCAGGCCGGCGCCGCCGGGAGTCTGGTACACGTCGTAGAAGTCACCGCCGACCTCGGGGCCCTCAGCGGCGATGTGCGCGGCGGCGATCTGGACGCCGGGCACGGGCGGCAGGTCGCGGGGCAGCAGGCTGGCCCGGAACGCCTCGGCTACGTCGCTGTGCTGGCGGAACACCCGGCCGGCCCGGATGGCGAGGGCTAGCTGGCCGGCCACGGACTCGGCCAGAGCGACGTCGGGCAGGCCGAAGAACCCCTGGCTGGCCGGGCGGGCCAGGGTCAGGGCGCCGAAGCTGCGGTCACCGTCAGACAGCGGCACGGACAGGATCGACGTGGCGCCGAGCAGCATGACCAGCGGTATGCCGTCCGGGCCGGGGCCGAGCGCGTCGGCGTCCTCGGCGTGGGTCAGCAACTGGGAGCTGGCCGAGGCGTGGACCAGGGACGGGACCGAGCCGGGGGCCGGGCTGACCTCGGCGACGGTGCGGCCCAGTTCCTGGGCGGCGGGGTCGTCGGGACCGGTGACGAACTGGCGGCGCAGGCGGCCGCCGCGCTCGACATCGACGATGACCCACCCCCCTAGCTCGGCGGCCAGGATCCGCGCGCAGCGCTGCACGGCAGCGGACTCGCTGACGGTGACATGCTCCAGCAGCATGCGCGCCACCTCGGCGGCGGTGTCCAGGCGGCGGGTGAGCTGGCGGATCAGGGCGAGGTCGCCGTGCTCGGCGGGCGCGGGGACGGCGGCCCCGTCGCCGGCCATGGCATAGGGGGCGGCGGCAGCGGCAGCGCGGGCGGCGGCCACGTCAGCGGCGGTGGCGCCGGGGACGGTGGCGGCCAGTGCGGTGGCGTCGCGGGCGGTGGCGGCCGGGTCGGTGGCGGCCGGGTCGGGGGCGGCTCGGGTTGGCGGCGGCCGGGTTAGCGGAAGCCTGGGCGGCGGATGTGCGGGCGGCCCCGGTGACGGGACGGCCGGGCGCGGACGGAGTGGCGGGGCGGGCAGAGGCGGGCGCGGCGACGGCGGGCGGGGCGACGGCGGTGACGGCGACGATGAGCTGGTCGGCGTCGGCGCGCAGGCCGGCCAGGCAGGCGGTCAGCTCAACCTCGGCCAGGCCGTCGGCGGTCAGCAGGCTGCAGGCCAGACGACGGGGCTGGCCGGTGCGGAACGCGTTGGCCACCTGGGTCTGCACCCGGGCGCGGTCGCCCAGGTCGACCAGGGCGGTGAACGACTTGCCGGTCGCGTAGCCGGGGGCGGAGCCCAGCAGCCGGGCGGCGGCCTCGTTGGCCCGGCGGATGGTCCGGTCCTGGCCGAGCAGGAACACCGGGACAGGCAGCTGGAGGAAGACCGCGTGCAGCAGGCGGCGCTCGGCGGCGGCCGAGGCGGGGGCGCGTCCCGCCGTGGTGGCGTGCTGGGACAGCGCGTCGGCGGCGGCGTCCACCTCGGCCAGGGCCGCGTCGAGAATCGGGCGGAGCTTGGCCCCGGGCAGCGCGGCGGACATGCCGCAATTCCGCGCCGCGCGCCTTCAGCGCGGCGGCCTCCCGACCGCCGCCCTGGTCACCCCGGCGACCCCGGTCAGCCGGACCGCGATCACCCGGGCCGCCGGATCCGCCGGCACTGCCGGACCCGCTGGCGCCGCCCGAACCACGGGCACTCCCGGACCCACGGGCGCTCCCGGGACTACCGCCGCTTCCGGACCCACCGGCGCTCCCGGAACCACGCGCTGCTCCCGGAACCACCGCCGCTCCCCGAACCACCGCCGCTCGCGGAACCACCGCCGCTCCCGGAACCACCGCCGCTCCCGGAACCACCGGCGCTCCCGGAACCACCGCCGCTCCCGGAACCACGGGCGCTCCCGGAACCACGGGCACCGCCGGAACCACGCGAGTCGCCAGAAGGACCGGCGCCGTGACTCTCGGAACCACTGTGACCGGCGCCAGCGCCAGGATCGCGGTGCCGCTCCATCGCCGTCCCGGCGCTGGCCCGCTGGGATGCGGGCGGCGGCCGGATTCCTCGCGGGACGCGCGCTCACCCCGGACCTCCCGTCAGAACTCATGGTCGCCGCTGGCCTCGATGATCCGGACAGCGACGTCTGTCACCTTAATGTTGTGTTGTTGCGAGATATGCCGCAGCCGGGCCAGCGCCTCGTCGGCGCTGCAGCCCAGGGCATGCATGAGCATCCCCTTAGCCTGGTCGACGAGTTCCCTGGACTGGGCCGCGTCGGCTAGCTGAAGGGCGGTGCGCTGGGAGTCGCCGTACTCCGAGGCGTTGCCGAGCATGGCACCCCCCAGGGTGACCAGCAATTCCGCCAGCGGAAGCTGCTCGGGGTCCAGGGACCGCGGCCGGGCCGCCGACAGTACCAGGGTCACGGCCAGGTCGCCGCTCTGGTGAGCGATGGCCACGCAGCACCGGACACCGCAGCGCAGGGCGGCGGCGGCGTACTCGGGCCAGCGTTCCTCGGTCAGGGTGTCCGGGCAGTGCACGGCCGCGCCCGCGGCGATCGCGGCCAGGGCCGGGCCGCGGCCGGCGGCCCGCTGAACCTCGGCCAGGCCGGCCAGGTCGGGGTGGCTGGCCGCCGCGACAGCCGGCTCGCCTTGCCGCCAGGCGGCGGCGTCTGCGCCCGAGCAGGCAGGCACCTGCCGGGCCGCCAGGTCGGCCAGCCGGGCCAGTGCCCGCGCCTCCGACGCGTCGGCGATCTGGAGCAGGTCGGCGCTGCGCGCGGCGAAGTCCCGGCCTAGCCCCGGTGCCTCGTCCCCGGACCAGCTCAGCCGCCTCACCGACCCGCCGCCTCACCGGCCGCGTCGCCGCTGACCCGAGCCGTATTGCCGGTGACCCCGGTGGCGTCGCCGCTGACCCGAGCCGTCTTGCCGGTCACCCCGGTGGCGTCGCCGCTGACCCGAGCCGCGCTACCGCTGACCTGAGCCGCCTCATCGCTGACCTGGGCCGCGCCGCCGGTGACCCAGGCACCATCACTGCTGACCTGAGCTGGTGCGGGACCCGGCCCAAGCTCGGTGCCAGGCTCACGGGCGGTGGCGGGCTCAGGGTCGGGGCCGGGCTCACGGTCAGATTCCATCGTCGCGGCCAGGTCGGGCGTGGTTTCCGGCTCTGTGCTGACCGATGTGCCCCGGATCGGTCCGGGGCCGGGGCGGCGGGGGCGGGCGCCGTCCTGTGCCGCTGCCTCGCTTCCGGCCCCTGCCTCGCTTCCGGCCTCGGCCTCCGGGCCGGCCTCAGCGGCGGAGAGGGGCGGCAGGGTCATGTGCATGCGGATCGTGGTGCCCTGCTCGCCGGTCCGCATCTCGACCAGGTCGCAGACCTGGTTGACGACCCACAGGCCGAGGCCGCCGGGGCCGGTCGGGCGGCGGCGGCCGACCAGCGGGTCAGCGATCCAGCCCTTGTCACTGACCTGGCAGACCACCTCGGAGGCGGTATGCCAGACGAAGATGGTGCCGCCGTCGGCGGTGTGCCGCAGCGTGTTCGCGATCACTTCGCCGACGGCGATGACCAGGTCGGCCTGACGCTCGGCGGCCAGGCCCGCCTGGCCGGCGTACCGGGCCACCGAGCCGCGGACGGCCCTCAGGTCGCTTCGGTAAGCCAGGCGGGCGGCGCCGTCGGGCGGGGCGGACAGCGCGAAGGCCGGGCCGTCGGGCATGGTCCCCGCCCGGTAGCCGGAGCTGTCCCGGGCGCCGTCTGGCATCCGGGTGACCGGGTGGGTTCGGGCGACGCTATCGAGGATGTCCGGGCCGAGATGCCCGGCGTCATAGGGGCACAGCATGGCCACCGGCTGGGCGGCGAAGGCCATGTTGAGCATGGCCTCGTGGGTGGCGGCCTCGCGGATCTCGGCGTCGGACCGGCCGGGCCATAGCGGCTCGCCCACGACCCGCACGGGGCGGCCGGGGTAGCGGTCGGCGAAATCCCAGATGGCGCCGATGATCCGGCCGGGGTTGCGGCCAAGCTGGGCCATGTCCGCGAACTCCACGCCGGGCGCGCCGTCCAGGCCGGACCGGAGCAGGCCCGCGGCGGCGGGAGGGACGGCCACCAGGGCCGGCTCGGAGCGGGTCAGGCCGTCACGGACAAAGCCCAGCACCGCGGACTGGTACTGGGCCGACTGGCGGTAGAAGACAGCCTCATGGCTGAATCCACCGCCCGTGGCGTCCTGCGCATCCATGTCTGTCACCGGCCTGGTCGCTTAGCCGCGCGCCTGCTGGCCTTCCATCTTCACACCCGTCCGCCCCTCTTGCCCGGCTGCCCGCCAATCATGCACGGCACTTTGCGGCGAAGCGCGGCACCGCCGGGCTGGGGCCGAGCACACGCGGCAGCCTCTGGCCGGGCAGGCGGGCGGGTTTGGCTAGCCAGGACGGGGTAGCCCCGGCCCATGGGATCACTGCGGGCGGGCGCCGCCGGGGGCCGGGCTCTGGGTCGCGGCCGAGCAGGCCGCGACCGCCTCCGCCACGGTCTCGTACATGGGCAGCCGGTCGGCCAGCCCGGTGATCCACAGGGTCTTGGTGTAGCGGTAGCGGGCGCCGGCCAGGACCAGGGAGCCGCCCCGGGTGGCCAGCTTCTTCCAGTGCCCGACGATCACGGCCAGCGAGCTGGTGTCCATGAAGTCGACGGCGGACAGGTCCAGGACGACGTTGGCGCTGGCCCGGCGGGCCTCGGTCAGGCTGGCGTCCAGCTGGGGGCTCGTGACGATGTCGAGGTCGCCCGCCGCCGCCACGACGGTGACGTCGCCGAGACGCTGCGACGAGAGTTCGACTGCATCCACGTAAGCTCCCGTATGGCTGGCGGATCAAGACCTGGGGCTGCCTCCCAATCGTATGCTCTGCCGCCAGCCGCCGATGGCGTGCATTGTTCCGGGCGAGCAGGGAACATGCCGGGCGGAGGGTGATCAGGTGGAGCGTGATAGCGGCCGGCCGGACCTTCTGCCGTGCGACGGCGCGGCCGGGGCGGCGGTGTCCGGCGTCCGCCACCAGGCGCTGCTGTCCGACGACAGCGGCGACTGCTTCGCGTCGGTGCTCGCCTTCGTCGAGGAGGGACTGGACGTCGGCGACGCGGTCTCGGTCGGGATGTCGGCCCCGTTCGGCCGGCGCCTGAGCCGGGCGCTGGGCAGCCACCCCGACGTGGCCTACGTCGACATGACCGACCTGGGCCGCAACCCGGGCCGCATCATCCCGGCCATGCTGGACTTCGCCGCCGCCCACGACGGCCGCCCGCTGCGCTACGTCAGCGAGCCGCTGTGGCCGGGCCGGTCGGCGGCCGAGCGGGCCGAGGCCGCCCGGCACGAGTCGCTGATCGAGCCGGCCCTGGCCGGCGTGACCGCGGCCACCGTGCTGTGCGTGTACGGCGACGGGCTAGGCGGCGCGGACATCGCCTGTGCCGAGCAGACCCACCCGGTAGTGATCGCCCGCGGGCAGGAGCGGCCCAGCGCCCGGTACGCCGGCCCGGCGGTACTGCCGCCCGGCTGCGACGAGCCGCTGGCCCCGCCCCCGGCGGGCGCCGCGCAGCTTCGCTACCGCGACGACCTGCGCGCGGTGCGGCGGATGGTGGCCGACTGCGCCGGCCAGGCCAGGCTGAGCACGGGCCGCGCCGCCGACCTGGTGCTGGCGGTCAGCGAGGTGGCGGCCAACACGCTGCGGCACACCCAGGGCAGCGGCACGCTGCGCATCTGGCAGACGAGCGACGAGCTGATCTGCCAGGTCACCGACACCGGGCGGATCGCCAGCCCGCTGGCCGGGCGGCGCCGCCCGGCCGCGGTCAGCTTCGGCCAGGGCGGCCTGTGGGTGGTCAACCAGGTATGTGACCTGGTGGAAATACGGACCGGCGCCCAGGGCACCACGATCCGGATGCACGTCCGGATCTGACCCGGCCCACGGCGCCGCGCGGTTCTGGCTGGGCGGTTCGGCTGGGCGGTTTTGACTGGGCGCCGGGCCGGTAGGTCCAGGTCATGGGCCGCGACCGCCTCTACCTGATCCTGATGGGCGGCTGCATCACGGTGGTCATCCTGGCCTGGACCGTGGTGCGGCTGTTCTCGGTCACGGCGGCCGCCATCCTGTCCGCGGCCGTCCTGGTCATCCCGCCGGTGGCGGTGATTATCGCCAACGCCGGGGACGAGTCGGGTCGCCGCCGGTAGCGCTCGCGGGGCGCGGCCACTGGCGGGCCGGGATGCTGGATGCGGGCATCCCTGGCCGGCCAGCGCCGCTAGATGCCCCGCGGGGCCGGGCACCCCATCCCGGCGGACCCGCGAGGACTTCGCTACACGACTACCCCGGGTGCGGCGGGCAAACCTGCGGCGCCGGACGGATGCGCGGCTGGCCCGTCCGGGTCCCCGATCCGGCGCCGGAGCCCTCGCCACCCCGGCTCAGGCCGGTTACGCTCCGCTCCACCCGCCTGTACGCTCAGGTCCGCACAACCGGGATATAACTGGGCAGCGGGGTGAGCGTGATGAGTGATCAGGCCAGAGTGGCGGAATTCCTGCGCGCCAACCAGGTACAGATCCTGGACGAGTGGTCCACGATGGCGCTCCATGGGCACGGGCGACCGGATATCGGCGGCCGAGCTGCGGGGCGAGCTGGCGGAAATCCTCTCGCTGGTGCTCCGCGTCACCGGCGGCGGTGACGAGACGGCCGACGGGGAACTGCGGGCGGTCCTGGCCGAGCTGTCCCGGACCCGCGCCCGGCAGGGCTTCTCCCCCAGCGAGACGGCGGTCAGCGTGTTCGGGCTGAAGGACGCGGTGTACGGCCTGCTGGGCGACAGCGGCGACCTGGTCTCCGAGTACCTGGCGTTCAGCCGGTATATCGATGACCTGGGCCTGATCACGTTCGAGACGTTCACCGCGGCCCGCGAGCAGATCATCGCCGACCAGGCCGAGTCGATGATGGAGCTGTCCACCCCGGTGGTCCGGCTGTGGGACGGGATCATCGCGGTGCCGCTGGTCGGCACGCTCGACTCGGCCCGCACCCAGCTGGTCATGGAGAAGATGCTGGAGGCCCTGGTCAGCACCGAGGCCGAGCACGCCGTCATCGACATCACCGGCGTGCCGACGGTGGACACCGAGGTGGCCCAGCACCTGCTCAAGACGGTGATGGCGGCGCGGCTGATGGGCGCCGACTGCATCATCACCGGCATCCGGCCGCAGATCGCGTTCACGATCGTGTCGCTGGGCATCGAGTTCGGCGACGTGCTGACCAAGCAGACGCTGGCCGACGGGCTGGAGCATGCCCTGCGCAGCAGCGGGCTGAAGGTTGTGCCGGCCTGATGGAGCGCGTGCCGATCCTGCGCATCGGCTCGACCCTGCTGGTGTCGATCCAGGTGGACCTGCAGGACCAGACCGTGGGCCAGCTCCAGGAGGACCTGGCCGAGCAGATCCAGGCCACCGGGGCCAAGGGCGTCCTGATCGACATCACCGCGGTGGAGATCGTGGACTCGTTCATCGGCCGGATGCTGTCGATGATCGGGTCGATCGCCCGGCTGTTCGACGCCCGGACGGTGCTGGTCGGCATGCGCCCGGCGGTGGCCATCACGCTGGTCGAGCTGGGCCTGTCGCTGGAGGGCGTACAGACCGCGCTCAACACCGAGAAGGGCCTGCGCCTGCTGAATGGCACGACCTGATGGCCGAGGTGGCGGCCGCGGAACTGCCGATCGCCGCCGGCGCGGACGTGGTGCGGGTCCGCCAGCAGGTCCGCACGGCCGCCGCGTCGGCCGGGCTGTCGCTGGTGGATCAGACCAAGATCGTGACGGCGGCCAGCGAGCTAGCCCGGAACACGCTGATCCACGGCGGCGGCGGCGCGGCCCGGATCGAGCGGGTCGCCGGGCCGGCCGGGCGGGCGGGCGTCCGGATCGCCTTCACCGATGAGGGTCCCGGCATCGCGGACGTGACCCTGGCCCTGACCGATGGCTGGACCAGCGGCAGCGGGCTGGGCCTGGGACTGTCCGGCGCGCGCCGGCTGGTAGACGAGTTCGACCTCACCACCGCGGCCGAGCCGGGCTCCCCGTCCGGGACCACGGTGGTGGTGACGAAGTGGAAGCGGTAGGACCGTGGCTCACCGCGCCGGACCCGGCTGACCTGCGCTGGATCCGGGTTGAGGACGCCAGCGCGGCGGCCGGCTGCCGCAATGCGGCGGTAGCCCTGGCCCAGCGGCTGGCGTTCCCGCCGACCCGGGCCGAGGAGCTGGCCCTGGCCGTCACCGAGGCGGCCGGCAACCTGGCCAAGCATGCCCGGGCGGGCACCCTGATGCTGCGGGCCGACCGGGCCGGGCCCGGTATCGACATGATCACCCTGGATACCGGACCGGGCATCGCCGACGTGGCGGCCGCGCTGCGGGACGGCATGTCCACGGCCGGGACGCTGGGCATCGGGCTGGGTGCCATCCGCCGGGCGGCCGACTTCTGCCACGTCTACTCCCCGCCCGGCCGCGGCACCGTGCTGGCCGCCCGGTTCCTGGCCCGGCCGGAGCCCGGCCCGACGGAGCGGGCGGCGCACCGGGACTGGGCCGGGCTGACCCGCCCGATTGACGGCGAGACCGAGTGCGGCGACAACTACGTGGCCCGGCGGGACGGTCCGGTCGTGACCGGGCTGCTGTGCGACGGCCTGGGTCACGGCCCGCTGGCCGCGGCGGCGTCCCGGGAGGCCGTCGCGGCGCTGCGGGCGGCGCCCGACGACGGGCCGGCCGCGCTGCTGCAGCTGGTGCACCAGCGGATGGGCCGGACCCGGGGCGGCGCGGTGGCCGTGGTGCGGGTCAGCCCGCAGGGCGTGAGCTTCGCCGGGCTGGGCAACGTGGCCGCCTGGATCGTCTCCGGCGACGGCCGGCAGGGGATGGTCTCGGTGCCGGGCATCGCCGGGCACCAGGCCCGCAAGTTCAGACAGTTCGAGTACCCGGCGGTCCCCGGCGCGGCGGTGGTGCTGCACTCCGACGGGCTGAGCAGCCGGTGGCACCCGCGCGACCTGCCCGGCCTGGACCGGCTCGACCCGCTGGTGATCGCGGCGGCGCTGCTGCGCGAGGCCGGCGGGCACCGCGACGACGCCGGCATCCTGGTGCTGGCCCAGCCGGTGCCCCCGGGCGGCGGTGCAGGCCGGACCGGCGGCCCGGGCATGACCGGCACCGGCAGGCCCGGGGACCCCGGCAGGACCGGCGGCCCGAACGGGCCGGCGGCGGCGCGGGCCGGACCGGGCCCCGAGCCAGACCGGCGGCACGAGCCCGACCGGCGGCGCGGGCCGGACTGGGGCCCGAGCCAGACCGGCGGCACGGGCCGGACCGGCGGCGCGGGCCGGACCGGCGGCGCGGCCGGACCGGCGGCGCGGGCCGGACCGGCGGCCCGAGCCAGACCGGCGGCGCGGGCCGGACCGGCGGCCCGAGCCAGACCGGCGGGACGAGCCGGACCGGGGGGACGAGCCGGGCCGGCGGGAGGCGCGCCGCTGGCGGCGGCGGGAGCCGGGCGGAGCTGGTGCGGGTGCAGGTCCGGGACACCGCCGGGGTGCTGGCCGCCCGGCAGCTGGCCCGCGAGGCCGCCGCCGAGCTGGGGCTGGAACGCCAGGACCAGGTCCGGGCGGCCACCGCGCTCAGCGAGGTCGGCCGCGAGCTGGTCCTCGACGGGCAGGTGGCGACGGTCAGCATCCTGGCCGGCGACGGCGAGCTGATTATCTCGGTCGAGCACGACGGGCCGGCCCCGGCCACCGCGCTGGCCGCCGCGGCCCGGCTGATGGACCGGGTATCGGCGGGCGGCCCGGTCCCGTGGAGCTGGCCCGGTACCGGCCGCCGGGCGGGCGGCTGGACCTGGCCGCCGTCCGGGCCCGGCTGGCCGGGCTGCTGCCCGCCACCGCGCTGGACGAGCTGCGGCAGCAGAACGAGGACCTGATCGGCGCGCTGGCCCAGCTTCAGGCGCTGAACGCGGAGCTGGAGGAGACCAACCAGGGGGTCATGGCCCTGTACGGGCAGCTCTCGGAGGAACTGGAGCAGACCAACCAGGGCGTGGTGGCGCTGTACGCGGAGCTGGAGGAGAAGTCCGAGCGGCTGCGCGAGGCGGCCGAGGCCCGGAACCGGTTCTGGGCCAACGTCAGCCACGAGCTGCGCAGCCCGCTGAACTCGATCATCGGGCTGGCCCGGCTGCTGGCCGGGCCGGGCAGCGTGCTGACCGAGGACCAGCGTCACCAGGTGAGCCTCATCGCCGGGCCGGCACCGGGCTGCTGGCGCTGGTCGGCGACCTGCTCGACACGGCCAAGGCGGAATCGGGGCAGCTGCAGGCCGACCCGGCCGCGGTGGACGTGCCCGCGGTGCTGGCGCGGCTGCGCGCCGCTGATGCGGCCGATGACCGAGAACCGCCCGGTCAGCCTGGTCGTGGACACGGACGGCGCGCCCGCCGAGATGATCACTGACGAGGTCGCGCTGACCGCCATCCTGCGCAACCTGCTGTCCAACGGGCTGAAGTACACCGACGCGGGCGAGGTCCGGCTCACCGTCGGCGACCGCCGCCGGGTACGCCGAGTTCCGGGTGGCCGACACCGGCATCGGCATTCCGGCCGACCAGCAGGAGCGGGTGTTCGAGGAGTTCTTCCAGGTGCCGGGGGCGCGCCGGGGTGGCACCGGGCTGGGCCTGCCGTACGCCCGGCGGCTGGCCGGGCTGCTGGGCGGCCGGCTGACCCTGGCCTCCGAGCCGGGCCGCGGGACGACGGTCACGCTGCGGCTGCCGCACGGGACGCCGGCGCTGGGCACGGTGCTGGTGGCCGACGACGACGCGGCGTTCCGCGAGGTCCTGCGCGGCCTGCTGGCGGGCCTGGCGGGCCAGGTCATCGAGGCGGCCGACGGGGAGCAGGCGCTGGCCGCCCTCGCGCTGGCTGGCACTGGGCTGGCTGGCACTGGGCTGGCTGGCACTGGGCTGGCTGGCACTGGGCTGGCTGGCACTGGGCTGGCCGGGACTGCGTCCGGGGCGGTCGACCTGGCCCTGGTTGACCTGCGCATGCCCGGCCTGGACGGCTACGCTCTGCTGAACCGGCTGCCCGAGGAGATACCCGTCCTTATCGTCACCTCGGCGGACGTGGAGGTGCCGCCGCGGGCGGGCGGCCTGCTGCGCAAGGATCAGCTGTCAGCCGAGCGACTGGCCTGGGCGATCAACAAGATCCTGGGCAACAAGATCCTGGGCAACAAGATCCTGGGGGTGGGCGATGACTGAGCCGGCCGCCGCGGTGCTGGTCGTGGACGACTCCGAGGCCAAGCGCTACCTGCTGGCCAGCTGGCTGCGGGAGGCCGGGCACCAGGTGGCCGAGGTGGCCTCCGGGACCGCCGCGCTGGCCCGCCTGGACGGCGTGGACCTGGTCGTGCTGGACGTGCGGCTGCCCGACCTGAGCGGAACCGAGGTCTGCGAGCGGATCAAGGCCGACCCGGCCACGGCGTCGATCCCGGTCATCCAGGTATCGGCGGTCGCGACCGGCGTCGCCGACAAGGCCCTGGGGCTGAACGAGGGCGCGGACGCCTACCTGGCCGAGCCGTTCCAGCCCGAGGAGTTCCTGGCCACGGTGACGGCGACGCTGCGCTACTCGCGGGCCCGGCGGCGGGCCGAGCGGACGGCCGCCCGGCTGGCCGCGCTGACCCGGGTGACGCTGGCCATCAACGGGACCGAGACCTTCGGCCGGCTGGCCCGGACCGCCGCGGCGGGCGCGGCCGAGATCTTCGGCGCCGCCGCCGTGATGATGCTGGTGCTGCCCGAGGGGCAGCTGCGCCGGTTCTCCGCGCTCCCGGACGGGACCGTGACCCGGCAGGGCGGCCTGATCACGCTGGCCGACACGGTCGCCGCCCGGGTGCTGGCCGACGGGGCCAGCGCCGCCCTGGCCACGATCGCCGGCCCGGACTGGCGGGTGCTGGTGCCGGACACGACCCTGCCCGGCGACGCCTGCGTGGCGGTGAGCCGGGCCAAGCCGGGCCGGCCGCCCGTGGTGCTGGCCGTCGACCGCGACGGCGTGGCCGGCCCGGAGGAGGAGCAGATCCTGGGCCAGCTCGCCCAGGCGGTGGCGCTGGCGATGGAGGCGCTGCGGGCCT
The DNA here is from genome assembly GCA_963731085.1 of uncultured Actinomycetota bacterium. GTDB lineage: Bacteria > Actinomycetota > Actinomycetes > Streptosporangiales > Streptosporangiaceae > DASUBV01. The sequence goes on along the minus strand of CAVSUF010000003.1, from coordinate 324,161 downwards.
ACGCCGACGAGCACCTGGTGGCGCTCACGCTGCAGCGCAGCATGCTGCCCTCGGCGCTGCCCGAGGTGGCCGGGGTGACGATGTGCGCCCGCTACGTGCCGGCCAGCGACCAGGCCGAGATCGGCGGGGACTTCTACGAGGTACTCGAGCGCGACGGGGTGCTGATCGCCGCGATCGGCGACGTCCAGGGGCACTCGCTGCGCGCCGCCACGGTGATGGGCGAGCTGCGGCACGCGCTGCGGGCCTTCGCCGGCGAGGGACATCCGCCCGAGGCCATCGCCCGCCTGGTCAACCGGGTGCTGGGCCAGTACCATCCGGGCGTCATCGCCACCTTGTGCCTGCTGGAGCTGGACCCGGCTACCGGGGCCGGGCAGCTGATTAACTGCGGGCACATCCCGGCGCTGGTGATCGGGGCCGACGGCCAGGCCGCCTACCACGGGGAGGGCGGGCTGCTGCTGGGCGCCCCGGTCGACCACCCGCATGTCGAGCCGGTCATGGTGCCGCCGGGCGGCACCATCCTGCTGCTGACCGATGGCCTGATCGAGGACCGCCACAGCATGCTGGATGACAACCTGGAGCGGCTGCGCCAGGCGGCGGCGGGCGGCCCGGACCAGAACCTGGACGCGTTCACCGACCGGATCCTGGCCCTGTTCGGGGCGCGCGAGGATGACGTGGCGCTGATCGCGGTGCGCCGTGACTAGCTGGACAAGGGGCCGCGAGGCGGGGGAAAATCGCGGCGTACGCATTGTCGGTCCAGGCGCCAGTCGTGGCGATGTCCGAGCAGGAGCGGCAGCGGATGACTGATCGCCCGGAGGTCGGCCGGCGGACCGGGCCGGTGGTAGTCCCGCTGCCGGCCGAGATCGACCTGACCAACGCCGAGCAGGTGGGCGCCAAGCTGGACGCGGCCTGCGCGTCCGGGGCCGGCGTGGTCATCGCCGACCTGACCGCCACGTCGTTCTGCGACTCCGCGGGCATCCGCTACCTGCTGCTGGCCAACGACGCGGCCACGGCGCACGAGGCCCAGCTGCGGCTGGCGGTCCAGCCCGAGGGCATGGTCCTGCGCACGCTGACGCTGATGGGCCTGCACCGCATCCTGCAGGTGCACTTCAGCCTCGACGACGCGATGGCCGCCTGAGCGCCGGCGGCAATAAGCTAGGTCACGACCAGGCGGCGGCCGGCCCAAAGCGGACCTCGATCAAAACACCGGCGGTGATCGGCGTGGCCGTGGAACCGGACCAGCTCAGCTGGGTGAACGGCGTGCCGGTGATCCGGCCCGACGCCGAGGTCGACGCTGCCAACGCCGACCACCTGCGGGCCGCCATCGCGGCGGCCGGCGGGGCCGGCCCGCGGCTGCTGGTCATCGACATGGGCGGCACCGCGTTCTGCGACTCGACCGGCCTGAACGTGCTGGTGCGCGCCCACCGGCGGCTGGAGGAGGCGGGCGGCGAGCTGCGCCTGGTGGCCCGCGAGCCGACGCTCCTGCGGATCTTCGCGGTGACCGGCATGGACTCCATGTTCCGGATCTTCGACACCCTGGACGCGGCGGTGGCCGCGCCCAGGGTGGCCGGCCCGGCGCCCGCCGCCGAGGGCTGATACCCGCAGGCCAGGCGGTCGGCGCGCCCAGTTGCGGGCAAACCGGACCGGCCGTAGTATTCCGCCAGCCGACGCGCAAGCCGGCTTTCACGAGTCCAGAGACGCGGCTCGCCCCTGTCCTTTCGCGAGCGGCGGAGCAGCGTGTCGTCCCTGGATACCTTTCAGGTCAGCTGGGCACCCCCGGTGGCGGTCATCGGCATGCCCGAGGAGATCGACCTGGCTAACGCCCGGCAGGTCCGCGAGGCGCTGCTGGACGTCCTGGGCCAGGGCATCGAGATCCTGATCGTCGACATGACCAGGACCCGGTTCTGCGCCTGCGCCGGGGCCAGCGCGCTAGCCGGGGCACAGCAGCGGGCGGCCGGCCAGGGCGGACAGGTCCGGCTGGCGGTCAGCGTCCCGATCGTGCGGCGCCTGCTGGCCCTCACCGGCGCCGACGCCCTGATGCCGGTCTACGGCAGCGTCGGCGCGGCGCTGCCGGGCAGGCCCGCGTGACGGCGCGTCCGGGCCCGGCGCGGATCCCCTCAGCCCGGCCGGCCGGCCTCGAACGGGGGCGGCTCGGCCGGCGCGGCCACGCTGGCCACGATCTCCTGCGGCCAGCGCGCGCAGCTTGACGTTGCGGTTCTGGGACGCGGAGCGGAGCACGGCGAACGCCTCCTCCTGGCCGCACCGCTCCCGGCCCATGATGATGCCGACGGCCTGGTCGATCACGGCCCGGGAGGCCAGCGACTCGCGCAGCTGGTCGGTCAGCGCGGCATAGGAGACCAGCCGCTGGCCCAGCGCCAGCGCGCCCGCGGCGTTCTCGGCGAACTTCCCGGCCTCGGCGGTCTCGGCCTCGCCGAACGCCGACGGCGCCCGCGCGTACAGGTTCAGCGCGCCGATGACCTGGTCCTGGGCGATCAGCGGCAGCGACAGCACCGACCGGATGCCGAGCGTTACGGCCTGCGGCGCGAACCGCGGCCACCGGGCCTCGGCGGCCAGGTCATCGGACCGGACTGCGGCGCCGTCGGCCAGCGCGGCCAGGCACGGCCCCTCGCCCAGCCGGTACTGCAGGGCATTGACGTCCCCGGCGGTCTCGTCGCTGCAGGCCACGGTCTCGGTCTGGGTGCCGCGGCGCAGCGTTATGCCGCAGGACAGGCTGTCGGCGATCAGGCGGGCCGCCTGCTCGGCCAGCTCCTGCACGAAGCTCTCGATGCTCTGGGTGCTGAGCAGGACGTCGTGCAGCTCGGTCACCCCGTCCGCTATGTCCATGTCAGTCACGCCACCCCCCGTACCGCGTATCCCCGGCGGCAAACAAAGCGGCAGGCCGCGGGGCAGGTCGCCGGGCCAGGGGCGGGACCCTGGCCCGGAGCCGGCCAGCTACGTACGGTATCTGCCGTAACCTCTAGTACAGGCCGGTGCCGAAGCTGGATACTGGCTCATCTTCGGCGTGCGCAGCTCTGGCGGCCGCCGGCGCATCCGGTCGGACGACGGTCGTCCCGGGCTACCCAGCCCCGGAACTGCCAGCGAGGGAAGACGGCGGAGTAGGCACATGTCAACCGGGGACGTCAGGCTGGCCCAGGTCGCCGCCGCCGACCACATTGAGGTACTGCTCGTCGAGGACGACGACGGCGATGCCCTGCTGGTCGAGGAACTGCTGCTGGACGCGGCCGCGCCGGTCACCGCCCGGCGGGCCCGGACGCTGGCCGAGGCCATCCCGCCGCCGCCGGGGATCAGCTGCGTGCTGCTCGACCTGGGCCTGCCCGACGCCCGCGGGCTGGACGCCGTGCGCCGCCTGCACGAGCAGCTTCCGGACGTGGCGGTGGTCGTGCTGACCGGCCTGTCCGATGAGCACCTGGGGGCCGCCGCGGTCCGCGCCGGGGCGCAGGACTACCTGGTCAAGGGCCAGGTAGACGGGCTGCTGCTGCACCGGGTGATCCGTTACGCGGTCGAGCGGCGGCGGCTGGAGGACACCCAGCGCCAGCTCACCGAGGCCCGGATGGTGGCCCGGGAGAACGCCCGCCTGGAGCGCGGCCTGCTGCCCTCCCCGGTGCTGTCCGACCGGCGGATCACGGTGGCCGCCCGGTACCGGCCCGGCGGCGGCCAGAGCCTGCTGGGCGGCGACTTCTACGACGTCGTCGAGTCGGCCGACGGCTGGGTCCACGCCCTGGTCGGCGATGTGTGCGGGCGCGGCCCGGACGAGGCCGCCCTGGGGGTCTGCCTGCGGGTGGCGTGGCGCACGCTGGTGCTGGCGGGCCGCCCCATGGAGGAGACGCTGACCGCGGTCGAGCGGGTGCTGGAGTGCGAGCGCCAGCAGGACCGGATGTTCACCACCGCCTGCGTCCTGTCGATCGCGCCGGACCGGGACCGCGGGCGGCTGTTCCTGGCCGGCCATCCGCCGCCGCTGCTCCTGGCGCCGGGCGGCGAGGTCCGCGAGCTGACCGGGCCGGCCTGCCTGCCGCTGGGCATCGGCCCGACGGCGGAGTGGCGCAGCGCCGATGTCACGCTCGGGACGGAGTGGTCCGTGCTGATCTTCACCGATGGCCTGATCGAGGGCCGGATCGGCGAGGGCACCGACCGGCTGGGCAGCGACGGGCTGATCAAGCTGGCGGCGTCGGCCCTGCCGGACGACCCGGCCGACCCGGCGGCGGGCCGGGAGCCCGGCCAGATCCCGGCCGGGCGGCGGCAGCGCGACGAGCGGCTGCTGGACGTCCTGGTCGAGCGGGTCCGCGACCTGAACGGCGGCGAGCTCAACGATGACCTGGCCGTGCTGGCGATCGGCTACCCGGCCGGGAGCGCCGGTGCCTAGCGGCGCCGAGCCCGGCGGCACCGGACCCGACGGCACCGGGACCCGGCCGCTGGCCGGCGGCTGGCCCGCGGGGCGGCTGGTGGCGGTGGGCATCGCGGTCATGTCGCTGTTCTCGGTGGCGGCCATCGTGCTGGGCGCGCTGGCCGTGGCCGGCCTGGGCAGCGCCCGGACCGAGGTGGTCAGCAACCTGGACCCGGCCTCGTTCCAGGCTTCCCAGCTGGAGGTGGCGCTGCTGAACCAGGAGACCGGCATCCGCGGCTACGCGCTCAGCGGCCAGTCGGTGTTCCTGCAGCCCTACCACCTCGGCCTGACCGCCCAGCCGCACGCGGTCGCCCGGCTGCGCCAGACGCTGCGCGACAACCCGGCGGCCGAGGCCGACGTGACCCGGGTGCTGGCCCGGGTCCGCCGACTGGCGGGCCAGCTACGCGATCCCGGTCATGCACGCGGTGGCGGCCACCGGCAAGGCGCCCGCCAGCCCCGGGCTGCCGCGCGGCAAGGCCGACTTCGACGCCATCCGCAATCAGCTGGCAGGCCTGCAAGGCGCCATCTCGAAACAGCGCCAGCACGCCCTGACCAGCCTGAGCGACGCGGCCGACACGCTGAACGCGGCGTTCATCGCGATCGCGGCCGGGCTGCTGCTGATCGTGATCCTGCTCACCGCCGGGGTGAACCGGACCACGATCCGGCCGCTGGCCCGGCTGGCCGCCGACGCCCGCCGGATCGCCGGCGGCGAGTTCGGCCACCAGCTCAGCCGGACCGGCCCGCAGGAGGTCCGCGACCTCGGCGCCGACGTGGACGAGATGCGCGCCCGGATCGTCAGCGAGCTGGCCTCGGCCCAGTCAGCCAACCTGAGCCTGGAGCAGCGCACCCAGGACCTGCAGCGGTCCAACGCCGAGCTGGAGCAGTTCGCCTACGTGGCCTCGCACGACCTGCAGGAGCCGCTGCGCAAGGTGGCCAGCTTCTGCCAGCTGCTGCAGCGCCGCTACGGCGGGCAGCTGGACGAGAAGGCCGACCAGTACATCGAGTACGCGGTCGACGGGGCCAAGCGGATGCAGATGCTGATCAACGACCTGCTGGCGTTCAGCCGGGTGGGCCGGATGGAGCAGGAGCGGGTGCCGGTCGCCGCGACCCAGCTGCTGGCCCAGGCCGAGGGCAACCTGGCCACCGCGATCCGCCGGTCGCGCACCCGGATCGACGCAGGCGACCTGCCCACGGTGCTGGCCGAGCCGACCCTGCTGACCGCGGTGTTCCAGAACCTGCTCAGCAACGCGATCAAGTTCCGCGGCGAGCAGGCCCCGCAGATCGCCGTCCGGGCCGAGCCGAACGGGGAGTTCTGGCTGTTCTCGGTAGCCGACAACGGCATCGGCGTCAGCCCGGAGTACGCCGAGCGGATCTTCGTGATCTTCCAGCGGCTGCACGACAAGGCGACCTACCCGGGCACCGGGATCGGGCTGGCCATGTCGCGGAAGATCATCGAATATCACGGCGGCCGGATCTGGCTCGACACCACCATCACCAGCGGGGCCCGGTTCTTCTTCACGCTCCCGGTGATTCCGGACGAGCCCGGCCCGGCGGCGAATGGCGGTCCGGAGGCTGGTCGCGTTCCGGAAGAAAATCCCGAGATCCCGGGAACTGAGCCCGATGGCGCGGCAGCGGTCGCTGCCGGGTTGACGGCGGTTCCCGCTGTAACCGATATTTCGGACGAAACGAATGGCTCTGCCCGGACTGATTCCCCTGACGGGGCCCCGGTGGCGGGTCAGAGCGCCAGCGCTGCCGGGCCGGCCGACGCCGGCGCGGCCGAGCCCGAGGACGACCCGGATGCCTGACGAATCGGACTTTGAGATCGTGGACGTGCTGCTGGTCGAGGACGATGAGGGCGACGTGCTGATGACGCGCGAGGCCTTCGAGCACTACAAGATCCGCAACAAGCTGCACGTGGTGACCGACGGCGAGCAGGCGATCCAGTTCGTCCGCCGGCAGGGCGACTTCGCCGAGGCGCCGCGGCCGGGGCTGATCATGCTGGACCTGAACCTGCCCCGGCGGGACGGCCTGGAGGTGCTGGCCGAGCTCAAGGCCGACCCGGACCTGCGGCGCATCCCGGTGGTGATCCTGACCACCTCGCAGGCCGAGGAGGACATCGTGCGCAGCTACACGCTGCACGCCAACGCCTACGTGACCAAGCCGGTCGACTTCGATCGGTTCATCGAGGTCATCCGCCAGATCGACAACTTCTTCGTGGCCGTGGTCAAGCTCCCGCCCAGCTAGAGCGCGCCCCGGAGTCCGCAGCCGGGCCGGGAGTAGGGCCGGGGCGCGCGGGGCAGGCTGGCAGGCGTGATCAGCTATGTGCTGGCGTTCCTGGCCGGGCTGGTCAACGCCACGGGGAACGTGCTGAACCGCAAGGCGGCGCGGGACGAGCCGAGCCAGGTGCAGTTCCGGCTGCGGCTGTTCAGGGACCTGGCCCACCGGCCGGCCTGGCTGGCCGCCGTGGCCATGATGATCATCTCGTTCGCGCTGGCCTCGGCCGCGCTGGGCTCGGGCCAGCTGGCCTCGGTGCAGCTCGTGGTGATCCTGGAACTGCCCATGACCATCATCGGCGGGTCGCTGCTGTTCGGCTACCGGCCGCAGCGCCGCGACTGGGCCGCCATCGCCGCCATGACCCTGGGGGTCATCGCCCTGCTGGCGCTGCTGGACCCGCGGCCCGGCCCGGCGCGGCAGATCCCGGCGCTGCTGTGGATCCTGGGGTCGGCGGCCAACGTGGGCGCGATCATCGCCGTGACGCTGGCCGGCCGGGCGCATCCCAACCCGATCACCAAGTCCTGCCTGCTGGGCCTCGCGGCCGGCCTCAGTTACGGGCTGACCGCTGCTTATACCAAGGGATTCGCCGATCTGTTCAGCTCGGGCGGGATCGCCGGGGTGCTTTCCTCGTGGGAGTTTTACGCCTGCGCAACTTCTGGGGTGGCGGCTGCGTTCCTACTGGAGAACGCGTATCAGGCGGGTCCGCTGACAGCATCCCAGCCCGGCATTACGCTAGTTGACCCGGTCATCTCGACTCTGTGGGGAGTTGTAGTGTTCGGCGAGCAGGTAAGCAGGGGCGCGCTCCTGGCCCTCACTCCTATTCCCCTGGTCGCCGTCGGAGCCGGGGTGCTTGTGCTGAGCCACTCGCCTATCCTGCACATGACGGCCGGAAAGCCGCCGGAGCCCGGGTCCGGGCGCGGGCAGCAGGCCGATGACACCGGGGCCAGCCAGCAACGAGGCGACGCTGCCCGCCGGGCCGGAGGAAGCTCATGAACATCGCGATCGCCCTGGTGGCGGCGGCGCTCGTGGGGGCGGGCCTGGTCCTGCAGCAGCAGTCGGCGGAGCAGGCGCCCAAGTCCTACTTCCTGCACCTGCGCCTGATCCTCGAGCTATTGCGCCAGCGGCGCTGGCTGGCGGGCATCGCCATCATGGCGGCGGGCCAGGCCCTGTCGGTGTGGGCCATCGGCCATCTGGAGCTCACCGTGGCCGAGCCGCTGCTGGCCACCAGCCTGATCTTCGCCCTGCTGCTGGCCGTCCCGCTGACCGGGCAGCGGGTTCGCCGCTCCGAGCTGTTCGGCGCGCTGCTGCTGGCCGGCGGGGTGGCCGCGCTGTCGGTATCGCGCTCGGTCAACGCCGAGAGCCTGCGGTTCGGGTCGGCCGCGTACTGGCCGGCCGCGGCGGTGGTCGCGGTGATCGCGCTGGCCTTCCTGCGGGCCGGCTGGCGCCGGTCGGGGCAGCAGCGGGCCATCCTCACCGGCATCGCGGCCGGCCTGGTGTTCGGCATCTCCGACGCGCTGACCCGGCTGACCGTGCAGGTGGTCAGCCAGCATGGCCTGGGCGCGGCGCTGACCAGCTGGCCGGCCTGGAGCCTGGCCGGGGCCAGCGTGGCGGGGCTGTGGCTGATGGAAAGCTCGTTCAACGCGGCGCCGCTGAACGCCTCGCTGCCGGCCATCACGGCAGCGGAGCCGGTGGCCGGCATCACGCTCGGCGTGGTGGTATTCGGCGACGTCATCCGGATCTCGCCGGGGCTGCTGGCGCTCCAGTCGGCGGGCATCGCGGCGCTGGTGATCGGGGTCATCCTGGTGGCCAGGGCGCCGGTGCTGAGCAGCCTGCGCCAGGCCCGGCCAGCACTGCCCCGGCCGCCTGCCCCGGCCAGCGCTGCCCCATCCGACGCTGCCGTCGCTGCCGCACCCCGCGATCCCGCACCCGAGCCTGCCGCACCCGACGCTGCCCCAGCCGGTGCTGCCCGCCGCCCGCGAGGTGCTGGAGCGGCTGAGCCCGGCCCGGGCGGCGCAGCGGGCCGCGCCGCAGACTCCCGAGGGATAGCTGCGCTTACGGGATAGCTGGCGCCCACGGGATAGCTGGCGCCGCCCGGGATAGCCGGGGCGCCCTGGGTAGGCTCCGGGCATGGGGCCTTCCGAACTCGCGGCCGTGCCGGACTGGCTGGAGCCCGAGCTGGCCACGCTGACCAGCGAGCGGTTCAGCGACCCGGACTGGCTGTATGAGCGCAAGTTCGACGGCGAGCGCGTGCTGGCCTACTCCGGCGGCGGGCGGACGCGGCTGCTGACCCGCAACCGCAAGGAGGTCAGCGCCACCTACCCGGAACTGGCCGCGGCGGTGGCGGGCCAGGACCGCGGCGGCTTCGTGGTGGACGGCGAGGTGGTCGCGTTCGACGGCGACACCACCAGCTTCAGCCGCCTCCAGCAGCGGCTGGGCGTGCGCGACCCGGAGCCCGGCCCTGATCGCCGCCGTGCCAGTCATCCACTACCTGTTCGACGTGCTGTGGGCGGACGGCGCGGACGTCCGGGACCGGCCGCTGGCCGAGCGCAAGGAGATCCTGCGCGGGCTGCTGTCATTCGGGCACCCGCTGCGGTTCGCCGAGCACCGGACGCAGGACGGCGAGGCGTTCTACGCGCACGCCTGCGCCAGCGGCTGGGAGGGCCTGGTGGTCAAGCGGGGCAACGCCCCGTACCGGGCCTGCCGGTCGCGGGACTGGCTGAAGTTCAAGTGCCAGAACAACCAGGAGTTCGTGATCGGCGGCTGGACCGATCCCCAGGGCACCCGGACGGGGTTCGGCGCGCTGCTGCTCGGCTACTACGACGGCGACGGCGCGCTGGCCTACGCGGGGAAGGTCGGCACCGGCTTCAGCGTGGCCGTGCTGGAGCGGCTGGCCGGGGAACTGGCCCCGCTGGAGCGGCCCGGGTCGCCGTTCGCGCCGGGGCCGCGGCTGCCCCGGTCCCGGGTGCACTGGGCCGAGCCGCGGCTGGTCGGGCAGGTGGCGTTCAGCGAGTGGACGACCGCCGGCGAGCTTCGGCACCCGCGGTTCCAGGGGCTGCGCCGGGACAAGGACCCGCGCGCGGTGGTCCGGGAGAGGGCGTGACGGGGGGGGTGGCTGACGGGGTGGCTCAGAGCGGGGGTGACGGCGGGGTGGCCGTGGCCGGGGTGGCGGTGTCGCATCCGGGCAAGGTGATGTTCCCGGCTTCCGGGGCATCGCCGGAGATCACCAAGGCCGGGCTGGCGGAGTACTACGACGCGGTGGCGGGCCGGCTGCTGCCGCTGGCGGCGGGCCGGCCGGTGACGATGATCCGGTACCCGGACGGGATCACCCGGCATCCGATCCTGCAGAAGAACGCGCCGGACTATTTCCCCGATTTCGTGACCCGGGCCGACGTGCCCCGGGCCGGCGGCGGGGTCGTGCACCATGTCGTCTGCGACAGCCGGGCCACGCTGGCCTACCTGGTCGGCCAGGGCTGCGTGGAGCTGCACACGGCGCTCAGCCGGGCCGGCGCGCTGGACCGCCCGGACCAGGTGATCTTCGACCTGGACCCGCCGGATGACCGCTCGTTCGGCCGGGTGCGCCAGGCCGCGCTGCTGCTGCGGGCGCTGCTGGAGGACGACCTGGGGCTGACCGCCTACGTGAAGACCACCGGCGGCACGGGCGTGCACGTCCACGTCCCGCTGGACGCCGCCGCCGGCTTCGACGACGTCCGGGACTTCGCCCGGGCCGTGGCCGGGGTGCTGGCCGGGCGGGCGCCCGACCTGGTGACCGCCGAGCAGCGCAAGGACAAGCGCGGCGGGCGGATCTACGCCGACCTGATGCGCAACGGGTACGCCCAGACGGCGGCCGCCCCGTACACGGTGCGGGGACGGCCGGGGGCGCCGGTGGCCACGCCGCTGCGCTGGGCTGAGCTGGAGGACGAGGATCTGACGCCGGGGCGGCACACGGTGGCCACGGTGCCGGGGCGGGTGGCCGCGCAGGATGGCGCCCGGCGGCGGGGCGCAGGATGCCGGCGGGGGCGGGGCGGGGGCCAGCGCCCGCCGGGACCCGTGGGCCGGGATGGGGCGGCACCGGTACGGGCCTGCGCCGGGCGGCGGAGCGGCTGGCCCGGCTCAGCTAGAGCTGACCGGGATCTCCCGCGAGATGGCGTGCCGAACGCCGGGCTCAGCCCGGAGCGCTTCCGTCGCGTTTCGGTCGCGGTCGCTCTCGCCCAGCATGCGCTCGACCATGGGGCGGCGCTTGGCTGGCGCGGCGGCGGGGTCGGCGGCGGCGCGCTCGTCGAACTGGGCCAGCATGCGGAGCGCGTGGGCGCTGGTGACCGCCGCGGTGAAGCCGGCGGCGTCCTGGGTGCCGTTGACGGCGGCCTTGGCCATCCGCAGCCAGAACGGCGAGTTCCGGGCGATCCGCTCGGCCAGCGCGGTGACCTCGTCCTCCAGCTCGTCACGAGGGACCACGCGGTTGACGAACCCGAGCTCGCAGGCGCGCTGGGCGGAGATCTCGCGGGGATCGAACAGCAGTTCCTTGGCCTGCCGGACGCCGACGTCGTAGGGCAGCGTGAAGTACTGCAGCAGGCTGGTCAGGAACCGGGCGTCGTCGGCGGCGACGATCATGTCCATGGCGGCGGCGATCATCCAGCCGCCGAAGATGCACCAGCCGTGCACCTGCGCGATGGTCGGCTTGGAGACGGCGCGCCAGCGCAGCGACATCTCCACGAAGTGGGTCTGGGAGTAGTCGAAGCGGTTCTCGATCTCGGTGATGTCGGTGCGCCGGGCGGCTAGCTCGGCCTGCCGGTCGGGCGTGCCGAGGTCATGGCCGGAGGAGAAGGACGCTCCGGTCCCGGACACGACGATCACCCGGACCTCCGGGTCGGCGTCGGCGGCGCGCAGCGCCTGGTCCACCTCCTCGAGCAGCAGCGCGGTCTGGGCGTTGTGGTAGCGGGGCCGGTTCAGCCGGATGCGGCCGATCACTCCGGTGCGCTCGCATGAGATCTGCTGGTAGCCGGTCATGACACCTCCGAGCTCTCGGCCGGCTGGTCGGCGACCGCTCCGGCGGCGTACAGCGCCGCGATGGCGGCGTCGTCCAGGCCGAGCAGGCCGCCCAGGATGGCACGGTTGTGCTGGCCGAAGCAGGGCGCGGGACGGCGGACCGCGCCGGGCGTGCGGGCCAGCCGGAAGGCCAGCCCGGGATAGGTGTGACGGCCGGCCTCCGGATGGTCGAGCGGCACCAGGAACCCGGCGGCGCGCAGGCCCGGATCGCCGGCGATGTCCCGGCCCGTGCAGACGGGGGCGGCCGGGATCCCGGCCGCCTGCAGCGCGGCGGCGGCCTCGCCCTTGGCCCGGCGGCTGGTCCAGGCGGTGATCGCCGCCCGGTGCCCGCCGGCGTCGTGCCGGGCGGCGGCGGCCAGGTCAGCCCGGCCGATGACGGCGCACAGCCGCTGCCATTCGCTGTCGTCGCGGACGGCCACCGCCACCCACTCGTCCTGGCCGGCGCAGGCGTACGCGTCGTGCGGCGCCGCGTAGGCGACCTGGTTACCGTGCGGGGCGGGGGCCTGCCCGGTGTTCAGCTGCTGCAGGAAGAACTCCCCGATCCAGTGCGCCGCCGCCTCCGTCTGCGCGACCTCGGCCTGGGCGCCGCGGCCGCTGGCGCCGCGCTGGTACAGCGCCAGCAGGGCGGCGGCGGCGCCGTGCAGCCCGCCGATCGGGTCCAGGTAGGTGCCGCCGGTGACGGCCGGGGGGCCGTCGCCGTACCCCATCAGCCCGGTCATGCCCGTGGCGGCCTCCATGGTGAAGCCCATGCCGACGTGCTGCGCGGCCGGGCCGCCCGGCCCGAACGCCGGCATCTCGATGACGCTGATCCGCGGGTTGACCGCGGACAGCGCCGCGTAGCCGACGCCGAGCCGGTCCAGGACGCCGGGCGAGAAGTTCGCGACGACCAGGTCGGTGTCCGCGGCCAGGGCCAGGATGACCTCGCGGGCGCCGGGCTTCTTCAGGTCCAGCGCCAGCGACCACTTGTCGTGCGCCTGGGTGTTGAACAGGCCGCTGCGGTTGTAGGGCCGGGCACCGGGCTCCCGCCCGGGGAACCGCTCGGGCACGCCGCCGCGCGGCGAGCCGCGCCAGGAGTCCAGCCGGGTGGGCGGCTCGACCTTGATGACCTGCGCGCCGAGGAACGCCAGGCTGCGGGTCGCCATCGGCCCGGCCCACGCGGTGGTGAAGTCCAGCACCCGGATCCCGGCGAGCGGGCCGCCCGGTTCAGCCGGGGGGCTGCTTCCCGGCCGGGGTCCGGGTCGCGCTGCGAGATCGGCGGCGGGCGGGCGCAGCGGCGGGCCGGGGGGCGGGGCGGGCGCGCCCGGGCGGCACTCGCTGCCGTGGAGGCGGAACACCGGGCCGAGCGCGCGGGCCGGCGTGCCGTCCGGCGCGATGGCGGGCACGGTCATGCCGCGGGCCTGCCACTGCGCCGAGGCGGCCAGGCCGCCCAGCGACGCGACTTCCTCGATGTTGACCTTCAGCCGCTGGGCCCGCTCGACGAGGCCGGCGGCGCTCAGGCCGGCCGCGCGCTGCCGCAGCAGGTCCACCGCGGCGGCCCAGTTACCCCGCCGGGCGGCCTGGCTGGCGAACCGGGCGTCGGCGGCCAGTTCCGGAACACCGAACGCCTCGCACACGCCCGGCCAGCTGCGCAGCCCGTACAGCACGACCCAGCCGTCCGCGCAGCGCAGCATGGCCAGGAAGCCCGGCTGCGCGACCCGGCGCGGCCACGTGCCGTTATAGCTGTACTGCGTGACCAGGTTCTGGCCCATCGCGGCGGCCGATTCCAGCACGGTCGCGGCCGTCCGCTGGCCCCGGCCGGATCGCCGCCGCTCGATCAGGGCGGCCAGCACGGTGACGAACGCGGTGACCCCGGTGGCGTAGTACGCACGGTGGCCGACCCCGTACAGCGGCTCCCGGCCGGGACGGCCGGTGATGAACATGACGCCGGCCAGCGCCTGGTGGATCATCTCCGTGCCCTGCCAGCCGGCGTACGGGCCGTCGGCCGGGAAGTCCGCGATCTCGCAGGTCACGACCGTCGGCGGCAGGCTGGCCGGCAGCGGCGCCGACCGGTCGTGCAACACCACGTCGGCGCGGGCGGCCAGCCCGGCCAGGCCGCGCCGGCCATCGGGGGTGGCCAGGTCGGCGGTGACCGCGTGCTTGCCGGCGTTGAGATTCCAGAAGAGGAACGAGAACGCTCCGGCGGCACGGCGGCATGCGCCGGGTTGGCGTGCCGCCGGGCGGCTCCACCAGGGTGACGTCCGCGCCCCAGTCGGCTAGCAGCCGGCCCGCGAACTGGCCGGCGACGCCGGAGGTGGCATCGGCCACGACCAGGCCGTTCAGCGGGTACGGCACCGGCCGCCTCCAAAACCTGCCCCTAAAGCGACCATATGGGGCGGATCTGGGCTGGTCAATGGCCTGCTAACGAGGGTGGCGGGGCGCCCTCGTTACTCCTAGGGGTGGGTGTTTCCGTCCGATGGTCGCCGGCGGCTGATCTCGGCGAACAGGTCGGCGTCGCGGACCGCCGCGCCGCCCTGGTCGTTATTGAAGAAGGCGAAGACGTCGGCGGTGCCCGGCCACGTCTCGGCGGCGCGGTGCGCCCAGTGGGCCAGGGCCTGGTGGCCGTAGCGGGGCCACGGCTGCGCGGCGCCCTCGTGGAAGCGCAGGTAGCCCCAGCCGGCGGTGCGCCACAGCGGCGACACCGGGCGGCCGCGCCGGTCGGCCCAGCACAGCGCGGCGCCATGCCGGGTCAGCACCTCCCGGGTCTGGTCGGTCCACCACGACTCGTGCCGCAGTTCCACCGCCACCCGGACCCGGCCGCCGGGGATCCGGGCCGCCGGGAACCGGCCGAACTCGAGCAGGCAGGCATCCAGCGCGCCGGGCGCGGCGCGGAAGTCCGGCGGAAGCTGGAGCAGGACCGGGCCGAGCCGGTCCCCCAGCCCGGCCGCCGCGTGCAGCAGCCGCTCCACCGGCTCGGCCGGGTCGCGCAGCCGCCGCACGTGGGTCAGGTACCGGCTGGCCTTGACTGCCATCAGGAACCGCTCCGGCACCCGGTCGCGCCAGGCGGCGAACGTGCCGCCCGCGGGCAGCCGGTAGAACGTGCCGTTGTTCTCCACGACCGGGTAGTGCGCGGCGTAGTGCTCCAGCCAGCGGGCCTGGGCCACGCCCGGCGGGTACAGGACGCCGCGCCAGTCGCGGTACTGCCAGCCGGAGGTGCCGGCGAGGACGGTCATCTCAGCGCTCGCCTATCAGGTCGGTGCGGGCGGGGCCGGGGCGGCTCCGTTAGTTGCTGCTCGCCGCGCTGGCGGCCAGGCTGTGCCGGACGGCGGCGCGGGCGCGGTGCAGCCGCGACATCACCGTACCCAGTGGCGTGCCCATCAGCTCGGCCGTCTCCTTGCAGGTCAGGCCCTCAACGTCGGACAGCAGCAGGGCGCGGCGGAACTCGGCGGGCAGGTCCCGCAAGGCGGTCAGCAGCTCGGGGGCGGGCATCCGCTCCAGCACCAGCGTCTCGGCCGACCGGGCGTCGCCCGCGCCGCCGGCCTGGTCCCGCACCGCTAGCTGGTCCGGGCCGCCGGCCAGCAGCACCAGCGGCTCGCGCTGGCTGCGCCGGTAGCCGTTGATGAACGTGTTGGTC
The DNA here is from genome assembly GCA_963731085.1 of uncultured Actinomycetota bacterium. Classification (GTDB taxonomy): domain Bacteria; phylum Actinomycetota; class Actinomycetes; order Streptosporangiales; family Streptosporangiaceae; genus DASUBV01. The sequence continues at coordinate 308,835 of CAVSUF010000003.1, read as the reverse complement.
ATGATCCGGTGCAGCCAGGCCCGGGGCTGGTCGCCCTCGAACCGGTGGTAGGCACCGCAGGCGCGCAGCAGGGTCTCCTGCACCAGGTCCTCGGCGTCCTCCCGGCTGCGGGTCATCCGCAGCGCCCGGCTCGTGAGCTGGCCGCGGAACGGCGCGATGTCCCGGTCAAACCTGAGCGCGAGGTCACCGCTCATCCGGCTGGGCTGTCTCATCGGGGCCTCTCCGCGCTGGCTGAGGAACGCTGGCCCGGCCACCTTCCCCGAACGGCGCGATCTATGGCTGGCGCGCCGGAGTTTCCGCGCGGAGCCGGCCAGCGGGATTCGCGCCGGGAGCGCGGCCGGTTGGCGCTGGGTGGCTCTGGGTGGCTCTGGGTGGCTCTGGTGGCTCCGGGTGGCTCTAGCTCGCCGGGGCGGCCTCGACCGGGGCCTGCGCGCGGGGCTCGGCCGGGGCAGGGGGCGGCGGGGCGGCCACCGAGTCGAGCAGGTCGGCGCGGGCCTGGTCGACGGCGGCCAGGATGGCGCCGCGCAGCACCGGGCCGCCGGACACGGCGGTCGGCACGACCCGCGGCCGGGCCGGGCAGATCCGGGTCACCTCGGCGGCGACCTGGCTGGCCAGCATGGTGCCGCCGGCCCGGCCGACATCGCCGCCCAGGACCACCAGGGCCGGGTCGAGCACGACCGCGATGGCGGCCACGCCGGTGGCGACCCGGCCGGCGATCTCGGTGATGAACGCCGCGGCCCGGGTATCGCCCAGCCCGGCCGCGGTCACGGCGGCCTGGACGGCGGCGCCCGGCGTCGGGCCGCCGAAGCCGTAGGAGGCCGCCAGCGGCACCAGCGCCTGGCCGCCGACCAGGCGCTGGAACGCGCCGGTGGCGGGGTGGGTGACGTCCTGCGGCAGCGGCACGCCGGGCACCGGCAGGTAGCCGATCTCCCCCGCCGCCCCGCCCACGCCGCGGTGCAGCCGGCCTCGCAGCACGGTGGCCAGGCCCAGGCCGACGCCGATCCAGACCAGCACGAAGTCATCGACCCCGGCCGCCGCGCCGACCGCCCGCTCGGCCATGGCGGCGAGGTTGACGTCGTTCTCGATGGTCACCGGCCGGGCTAGCTCGGCGCGCAGGGCGGCCAGCACGCCGTCGTGCCAGGCAGGCAGGTTGACCGCCAGCCGGGGATCGCCGGTCTCGGGATCCATGACGCCGGGCGTGCCGATCACGAACGCCCGCAGCGCCTCGGGCGCCACCCCGGCCGACCGGCAGGCCGTGAGCACGGCCTCGCGGACCAGGTCAACCGGGTCGCGGGAGGCGTTGGGGTTGACCGACACCTCGGCCACCACCTTGCCGGTGACGTCGGCCACCCCGGCGCTGACCTCGTCCAGGTCGACGTGCAGCCCGGCCACGTAGGCGCTGGACGGCACGACCGCGTACAGCGCGGCGTTCGGCCCCCGTCCCCCGGCCAGCTCGCCGGCCAGGTGGACCAGGCCGCGCTCCTCCAGCCGGGACAGCAGCTGGGCGGCGGTGACCTTGGACAGCCCGGTCCGCGCGCCGAGCTGCGCCCGGGTCAGCGGGCCGGTGGTCAGCAGCAGCTCAAGCGCGGCGCGGTCGTTCAGCTCCCGCAGCAGGCTGGGAGTTCCCGGCCGTGGCGCCATTCCTGCCCTCCTGAACGCTGGTACCGCCCGTACCCGGTGATCATGACGGATGCGGGGTGCCCCGTGCCCCGCTGGCAAGCTTGCCAGGGCACGCACTGTGTCTCAATATGGCAACGGACTCTATCTTACAGGAAAGTTTCCTGTTAATTTCTGCCCAGATCGTGTCCTGGTTGCTACCTGGGCGAGCCCGGCAGGCACCAGCCTGAGGTGCCGGGCCGCCGACGGCTGCGGCCGGACCGGAGCCGTCCGCCCGGAGGACGGGCCTCCGCGAGAGCAGAGCCGGGAAGGGAGATCGGGCAGTGACATTGAAAAGATCAGCGGCCGCGGTCGGCGCGGCTGTCGCTCTCGTCGCCACGGCGGCGGCGTGCGGCTCCACCAGCAACTCGGGGTCATCCTCGGGATCGGGGGCGGCGCCGGCCCAGATCACCGTGTGGCGGATGGGTGCGTCCGTCCCGGCGCAGGTGACCTGGATGAACGGTGTCATCAAGCAGTTCCACGCGCAGTTCCCGGCCTACGCCAAGACCAAGGTGGCGGTCGACTGGATCCCGTGGGGCAACCGGACCACCGACTGGACCAACGCCCTCACCAGCGGCAAGGGCGGCCCGGACATCACCGAGCTGGGCAACACCGACACGCCGGGGGTGGCCACCCAGGGCGCGCTGGCCAACATCACCAGCAACGTGAAGGGCTGGTCGAACAGCTCCGACCTGATCGCCGGCAACCTGGCCAACGACACCGTCAGCGGCCAGGACTACGCCGTGCCGTGGTTCGGCGGCGTGCGCGGCATCTGGTACCGCAAGGACCAGTTCGCCAAGGCCGGCATCACCAGCCCGCCCGCCACCTGGGCCCAGCTCGTGGCCGACGCCAAGCTGCTCATGCAGAAGAACCCCGGCACCTTCGGCCTGGGCGCGCCCAGCGACTACACCAACGCGATCGTCAGCTTCATCTGGGGCGCGGGCGGCCAGGTGGCCGTCCAGCAGGGCGGCAAGTGGGTCGCCCAGCTGACCTCGCCGCAGTCCGAGGCGGGCATCAAGTTCTACGCTGACCTGCTGCTCACCGACAAGGTCTCGCCGGCCAAGTACATCGGCCAGACCGAGCTGGGCGTGCCCGGCGCCACGTCGGGCGGCAGCGACGAGGACTTCGCCAAGGGCACCCTGGACATGTACATCGACGGGCCGTGGGCGCAGGCCCAGCTGACCCAGGTCAGCACCCAGTTCCAGAGCCAGTGGGCGTCGTTCCCGATTCCCAGCGAGAACGGCCCGAACCCCGCCCCGGCCTTCTCCGGCGGCTCGGACCTGGGCGTCTGGGGCAAGAGCCCGAACAAGACGGCGGACTGGGACCTGGTCTCGGTCATGGACAGCCCGACCAACGCGACCACGTTCGCCAACTCCCAGGGCTACTTCCCCGAGTTCACGTCGCAGCTGTCCAGCGGCGTCTACACCAGCAGCCCGATCATGTCCGGGTTCGCCAAGGCCGCCGGCACCACCCAGATCTCGCCGCTGAACTCCAAGAACTGGGCCACCGCCGACGCCACCGACGACATCATCCCCAACATGATGAAGGCCCTGATGCAGGGAGCCAGCTTCCAGGCGACCGTCAGCAAGGCCAACACGGAGCTGCAGAACGTGCTCAACACCGGCAGCGAGTCCTGATGGCGGCCCGGGCCGCCGCGCCCGTCCCCTTCGGCGCGCGGCCGGCCCGGGCGTTCCACCCGGCGCGCGTGCCGCGCCCGGCCCGCAGAGAGGACCTGACCGGTGGCGCAATCCGTGCAGCGGCACCCGGCCGCGCCGTACCGGGCGGAGCAGGGCCGCGCCCGGCGCGGCCCGGTCCGGGTCCGCGCGGGCGCCTTCGTCCGGCGGCACAAGCTGGCCCCGTACCTGCTGCTGGCCCCGGCCCTGGCCGGGATCGCCCTGGTGCTGCTGTGGCCACTGGCCCAGGTCGCCCTGTTCTCCTTCCAGAACTACGGCCTGCCCCAGCTCACCGGGTCCGCGCCTACCCAGTGGGTGGGGCTGGGCAACTTCACCAGCACGCTGACCGACCCGGAGTTCTGGGTGTCGCTGCGCACCACGGTGCTGTTCGCCCTGGTAGTGGTGCCGCTGACGCTGGTCACCGGCACGGCGATCGGGCTGCTGCTGAACCGGCTGGGCAAGAAGATGTCGGCGTTCGTGGCCGGGTCGGCGCTGCTGGCCTGGGCCACTCCCCCGACGGCCGGCGCGGTGCTGTTCTACTGGCTGTTCAACCCCGACGGCGGCGTGGTCGACTGGGGTCTGTCGAAGCTCCCGCACTGGCTCGTCGGCAGCACCAACTGGGCGCAGTACAACTGGACCACCACCGGCGCCCTGCAGGCGTACACCGTGCTGACCCTGCTGGTGCTGTGGACGTCGTTCCCGTTCGTCGCGGTGACCGTGCTGGCCGGGCTCAAGACCGTGCCGGCCGAGTTGTACGAGGCGGCCTGGGTCGACGGGGCCGGGCGCTGGCGGGTGTTCTGGAAGATCACCTACCCGCTGCTCAAGCCGATCTTCCTGGTCCTGCTGCTGCTGTCGGTGATCTGGGACTTCAACATCTTCACCCAGACCTTCCTGGTAACCGGGTTCCCCGGGAACCAGAACGAGTACAACCTGTCGCTCTACATCTACGACAAGGCGTTCGGCTTCCCGCCCAGCTACGGCCTGGGCGGCGCGCTGGCGCTGATCTTCACCCTCATCCTGCTGATCATCACGGTGGGCTACGTGCGCGCGTCGGTCCGCCAGGGAGCCCTGACATGAGCGGCCAGGTCTACGCCTCGGCGCGCACGGCCGGAACCCGTGCGCCGGGCGCGTCCCGGGCCGTGGCCGCGCGGCGGGCGCGGGCGGCCGGGCGCAACGGCTTCGCCCTGATCATCGCCCTGGTCACGCTGTTCCCGATCTTCTGGATGATCTCGACCGCGTTCAAGCCGTCCCAGGAGATCTACTCGCTCACGCCCAGCCTGCTGCCGGCTCACCCCACGCTGGGCAACTTCAGCCGGGTGGTCAGCGGCCAGGCGTCGGGGATCGGGCCGGTCTGGCTGTTCTTCCGCAACAGCCTGAGCGTTACCCTGGTCACGGTCGTGATCGCATCGGTGATCTCCCTGCTGGCCTCGGTCGCGGTGGCCCGGTTCCGCTTCCGGTTCCGGTCGGCGTTCCTGATCATGCTGCTGATCGTGCAGATGATCCCCGGCCAGGCGCTGATCATCGCGCTGTTCGTCGACTTCAACCACCTGAACCTGCTGGGCAGCCTGGTCGGCCTGGTCATCGTCTACGCGGCCCAGGCGCTGCCGGTGTCGATCTGGATGCTGCGCAACTTCGTCGCCACGGTGCCCCGGGACCTGGAGGAGGCCGCCGCCATCGACGGCGCGTCCGCCGCCACGATCTTCCGGCGGATCCTGTTCCCGCTGGTGATGCCGGGCCTGGTGGCGACCAGCATCTTCTCGTTCATCACCGCCTACAACGAGTTCATCGTGGCGCTGACCTTCCTGGGCCAGGCCCACGCGGACTACACGCTGCCGATCTATGTCCGGTACTTCTTCGGCCGCGGGGGCGCCGAGTGGGGTCCGATCATGGCGGCATCCACCCTGTACACGATCCCGGTCCTGGCCTTCTTCATGCTCGTGCGGCGGCGCCTGGTCGGCGGCCTGGTCGCCGGGGCGGTGAAGGGGATCGAGGATACCGCACCCGCTCAGGCCGACCCCGCAGTCGGCAGGCTGGCCGACGCTGTCCTGATACCGCCGTTCCCCGGTCACGCGCCGCCGCCCTGGATCCTGGAGGCCATCGGCGCGGGCCTGGGCGGGGTGACCCTGTTCGGCTCGAACGTCGGCAGGGCGGACCAGCTAGCCGACCTGACGGCGGAACTGCGCGGCGCGACCGCGGCGGAATTCCCGCCCGTCATCGCCATCGACGAGGAAGGCGGTGACGTCACCCGCATCGCCCACCGCGACGGCAGCCCCTACCCTGGCAACGCGGCGCTCGGCGCGATCGACGATGTCAGCCTGACCGAGTCCGTCTACGCCGCGCTCGGCGCCGACCTGGCCGGCCTGGGCGTGAGCCTGGACCTGGCGCCGGCGGTGGACGTCAACACCGCGGCCGACAACCCGGTCATCGGCACCCGGTCGTTCGGCTCGGACCCGGCGCTGGTCGCCCGCCACGCCGCCGCCGCCGTGGCCGGCCTCCAGTCAGCCGGCGTGGCGGCCTGCGCCAAGCACTTCCCCGGGCACGGCAGCACCCGGCAGGACAGCCACCACGTGCTGCCCACCGTGGACGCGGCCCGCGCGGTCCTGGCCGAGCGTGACCTGCCGCCGTTCGTGGCGGCCATCGCCGCCGGGGTGCGGGCGGTGATGCCCGGCCACCTGCGGGTACCCGCCCTGACCGGCGACCTGCCCGCCTCGCTGTCGCCGGCCGCGCTGACCGGCCTGCTGCGCGGTGAGCTGGGGTTCACCGGGGTGATCGTGTCCGACGGCCTGGAGATGCGGGCAGTCAGCGACGTGTACGGGATCCCCGAGGCATCGGTCCTGGCCGTGATCGCCGGAACGGACCTGCTGTGCCTGGGCCGCGACCAGGACTGGCAGATGTACGCGGCGGTGCGCGCGGCTCTGGTGGCGGCGGTGGCCGAGGGCCGGCTGCCGGGCGGCCGCCTGGAGGAGGCGGCGGATCGGGTCGCGGCGCTGCGGTCGTGGTCAGCGGCGGCGCGGGCCGGGCAGGGCGGTGGCGCCGACGGCGGTGGGTGGACTGGGGCTGGGTCGGGTGGGGCCGGGTCGGGTGAGGCGGGGTCGGGTGAGGCGGGCCCGGGTGAGGCGGGCCGGGTAGGCGGGCCGGGGAGGCTGGGTCGGGTGCGGCTGGGTCGGGTGCGGCTGGGTCGGGTGCGGCTGGGTCGGGTGCGGCTGGGTCGGGTGCGGCTGGGTCGGGTGGGGCCGGGCGGCTAGGGCTGGCGGGAGCGGAGGCGGCCCAGGTGGGGCTGGGGCCGACGGGACTGGCGGCGGCCGGAGAGCAGCGAACGGGGACGGGGCCGCGGCCGGGTCCGGGGCCGATGGAATCGGGCTGGCGGCGGCCCGGCGGGCGGTCCGGGTCGACGGGGTGCCGCAGTCGCTGCACCGCCCCCTGGTGGTTGAGGTGGTGCCGCCGGCGAACATGGCGGCGGGACTGGTGCCGTGGGGCCTGGGTTCGTGGGTGCCGGCCGGGAGCCTGCGGCGGATCAGCACCGGGGCGCCGCCCGACGCCCTGGCCCGGTCGATCGCCGCCCTGCTGGCCGAGGCGTCCGGCCGCTCGCTGGTCATCGTGGTCCGCGACGCGCACCGCCACCCCGCGGCGGCGAACGCGGCCAGCCAGATCCTGGCCGCCCGGCCGGACGCGGCAGTGGTGGAGATGGGCCTGCCGGTATGGCGGCCGTCGGCCGGCCTGTACCTGGCCACGTTCGGCGCGTCCCGGACCAGCAGCCGGGCGGCCGCCGAGATCCTGGGCCTGGCCCGGCCCTGACGGTCCAGGCATCCCGGCAGCCGGTCACGGTTCGCGACGCTCCCTGTGCCAGCCTCAGGGCGCAGAGTCGCTGGGTAGTCCGTCACCGGACAGTGAAGGCCGCGGTTGAGCTACATGCCGAGGATCAGCTAGGTGTGGTGCTGGTCGGGCCGGGTGGTGTAGGTGCGCCCGGCGGGGGTGGTCCACTGGAATATGCCGGGCTGGGGCTGGGTGAGGGTCCAGCCGGGGAGCTGCTTGAGCTGGTGGTCGGATCTGCAGGCGCCGCCGAGGTTGCATTTGCAGGTGGGCCCGCCGTGGTCGTAAGGGCGGGTGTGGTCGAGGTCGGCGCGCCAGGCGGGCTGGCCGCAGCGGGGGTTGCGGCAGGTCTGGTCGCGGGCGATGACGTACTCGCGGATGCGGGGCGGGGGGCGGTAGGCGGGGCTGGCGGTGGCGTGGGCGCAGCCGCCGGGGGCGTCGCGGTCGGCGTCGGCGTGGCGGCGGGCGGTGTCGGCGGCGCGGCGGGCGGCGGCGGTGATGCGGGCGCGGATGCCGGCCAGCTCGGCCTGGTCCAGAAGGTCGCGGCCACGCGGGTCACGGCCGGGCTGGTCACGGCCGGGCGTGTCGCGGCCGGGCATGTCACGGCCGGGCTGGTCAGGGTCCTGTTTCTCGCGGTCCTGTTTCCCGGGGTCTGCCGGGTCATGGTCTGGCGGGTCGGGGTCGAGGCTGGCGGCGGGGATGATGACGGTGACGCGGCCGAGGGTGGGCGCGGGCTCGGCCGGGGCGGCGCCGGGGTGCGGTGGGATGCCCGGCGGGTCCGGCGGGTCCTGCCCGGCCGGGGCGGGGGAGGCGGGGGATGCGGGTGACGGCGGTGGCGGTGCCGTCGGGGGTGGTGAGGATGACGCGCCACTGGGTGGCGTGGTTGCGGGTGCCCATGCGGGCGAGGTGGCGGGCCTGGGCGGCGGTGATGGGGCCGATGCGGCCGAGGGTTCCGGGTGCGTCGGCCTGGCCGGTGAGGGTGGCCCAGGGCAGGGTGAGGTCCAGCAGCCCGCCGGGCGGCGGCCCGGCTCCGCCGCCGGGGCCGGGGCCGGCCGGGACTGCGGGGCTGCCCGGGCCGGGACCGCCGGGGCCGGTGGCCGCTGCGGGGCTGGTGGCGGGCGGGGGGCCGGTGGCGGTGGGGGCGGGTGGCCAGGGCGGGATGATGCCGGGGTCGGCGTAGTGGTCGTGGTCGAGGGGGTCGCCGCGGTCGGGGTCCCAGTCGGCGTAGCCGGGCGGGAGCGGCGGGGGCGTGTCGTGCCAGCCGTCGTCGGCGTCGGGGAGGTCGGTGTCGGCGGGCGGCGGGGCGTCGGTCCACGGCCCGGCCGGGGGCAGGTCACTGCCCGGCGGCCGGCCGTGACCGGTACCCGGCGGCGGGTCGTGGTCACCGGCGCTGGCGCTGGCGGGCGGCGGGTCATGGCCGTCGGCAGCCGCCGCGCGGCCGGGGCCGGGGCCGGGGTCGGGGGCGGGCGGCTGGTCGCGGTGGTCGCGGCGCGGGGTGCCTGCGTGGCGGCGGCCGGGCGGCGGTGCACCGCGGTCCGCGCGCGCGGCGCCGCCGTGGTCCCCGGCTGGCCCGCCGCCCCCGCCGGTGCCAGGGGAGCGGCCGGGGCCGCCGGACGGCCGGCCGCTCGTGGTCAGTACCGGGGGAACCGCCCGCGCTGCCCGACGGCCCGTCGTCCGGGCCGGGCGGCGCGGTGCCGTCGTCCTCGCCGCCATCGGGCGGGTCGGCGTCGGGCGGCCCGCCGGCCGGGGGCGGGATCAGCGGCAGCGTCCCGAGCAGCAGGCCCAGGTAGGCATGGGCGCGCAGCAGGTCCATGCCGCCGCCCGCCCCGGCGGCCTTCATCGCCCTGGCCAGCGCGGACAGCCGCGCCATCGCCGCGGCGGCGTGGGCGGCGGGCAGCCGGGTCCCGGTCAGCGTCGCGGTGCAGTCCTGATCCGGGTACAGCGCCACCTTCGCCCGCCGCTCCGCGGCCTGGCGGCGCTGCTCCGCGCCATCCGGGTCCGCCGCGATCACCGCCCGGCGCACCGCGGCGTGCAGCTGCGCGTAGGTCTGGTCCCCCGCCCGGGGCAGCACCGCGGCCTCCACCGCCGCGGCGGCCTCGTCGGACAGCGGCGCGACGGCCTCGGCGAGGATCCGGGCGCGGACCAGGTCGATGCCGCCCGGCGGCGAGCGCGGCGGCGGTGCCGGGCAGCCGCCAGGCCAGGGCCAGGGCCAGGCCGGTCCAGGCCTCCGCCCCGGCCGAGGACAGGACCAGCTCCAGGGACACCTGCGCGGCGGCGTCGCCGGGTGACGTGCGCCGGGCGGCCGTCGGCCGCTAACCCGGCAGTCCGGGTCCCGGGCCGCGGACCGGGCGGCGATCTGGGCGACCATGGCCAGCTCCCCGGCCTGCGCCCACGACGCCACCCGCCGGAACGCCGCCGCCATGGCAACCGCATCGTGATCCGACACCGCCGGCCGGGTCATGCCCGGACAGCCACGCGGCAGCGCCCGGCCCGGCCGGCAGCGTATCCGCGACCGCGCCCGCCACGCTCACCGGCGCCGCCGCGCCGTCCCGGTCCCGGGCAGCCAGCTCATCAGCCAGGTCCGCGTCCTGGTCCACGTCCTCCCACTCCGGCGCCGGCGCGGCCCAGCGCCGCGAACACCGCGTCGGCGTCCAGCGCGAACGACCACGCCAGGCCATCACCCCCGGCCGGCGGCGGAGCCGGGAGACGGCCCGGCGATGAGCCGTGGCTGGGTGCTAAGGGTGTGCCGGAACCTTCGCCGGGACCGGGACCCTCGCCTGAGCCTGGACCGGGGCGCTGCCCGGCGCCAGGCTCAGGGCCAGGACCGTCTGGCACATCACCAGGGTCGTTCTGAGCAGCCATCTCGGGCACCTCCTGCCTGGCATCAGCTAGCTCATCCGCCACGGTCGCCGGGAGCGGACCTTGCTAGATAAGAGTATCGGGAGGGTCCGACAGTCCAAGCCTTCTAGTCGATTTCTTATTCGACTCTGCTGAGAGCAGGCGAGCAAGTCAGGCAGCCAGTCCGGATAGAGGGGCAGCTCACGAGTCAGGCAAGACGGACCTCGTACCAGCTATCCGCCGTCCTGCCCGGCAGCCGACGTCGTGACCGCCCGGCGGGGGTCGCCCAGGGACCGTGCCGGAGGAGTTCGGGGACGGAATTTCACCAATACGACATTACGGCAGGTTTCGGACCAGTCACGAGGCCAGCCCTGACCCGGAAAGCACCCATCCCCGCTAGGGATATAGGGCGCCGATCAGCCACCTGCACCTGCTTACCTGCATAATGCTTGGCATGCGTTTGTCCGCACGCGCCGATTACGCTCTCCGGGCCGCGATTGAGCTGGCCGCCTCGGGCGGCGGTCATGTCACGGCCGATCAGCTTGCCCGCAGTCAGGCCATCCCCGGCAAGTTCCTGGAGGCGATCCTGACCCACCTGCGCCGGGCCGGGCTCGTGCGCAGCCAGCGCGGACCAGACGGCGGCTTCTGGCTGGCCCGGTCGGCCAGCGACATCTCGCTGGCGGACATCATCCGAGCCGTCGACGGGCCGCTGGTGGGCGTCCGTGGCGAGCGACCCGAGAACCTGGGCTACATCGGCGCGGCCGAGCCGCTGCAGACCGTCTGGATCGCGCTGCGGGCTAACGAGCGGGCGATCCTGGAGGACGTCAGCCTCGAGCACATCGTCTCCGGCCAGCTACCCGACGAGGTCCGCAAGCTGGCCGACAACCCCCGCGCCTGGGAGTAAGCCCAGCTGAGCCTGGCCAGGGGCAAGCTCGGCCGCCTGAGCATGGCATGAAGAAGGCCCCAGGACGCGTCATCCGTCCCGGGGCCTTCTGTCGCCTTGGCTAGACCGGCACCATGTTGGTGATGTCGTGGACCCGGTCGAACGGGGGCTCGGCTACCGGGAGCTGAGCCGGGTCCAGGACCGGCTCGGGCTCGGAGAGAACGCCGGGGCCGGGGCGGACGGCAATCTTGTGCTGAGCGCCGAGCGGGAGGCGAACGCCGGCCGGGACCGCCGACACGGGCCGGGACCGCGACGCGGGCCGACGCCGGGGCGCCCTGGGCCGGGCGGCCATCGTGGCTGCCAGCGCGCGGCGCGGGCGGGCCGTCGAGGGCGGGCTCGGCCTGGCGCGACGGGGCCGGCGTAGACCGGCTCGTTCTGCAGTTCGGCCAGGGCCAAGCTGTCGGACACCTCGCGCAGCACCTGTGACAGCGGCGCCCCGAGCGCGCCGCAGATCGAGGCAAGGAGCTCGGAAGACGCTTCCTTCTGGCCGCGCTCGACCTCGGACAGGTAACCCAGCGAGACGCGCGCGGCGGCAGAAACCTCACGAAGGGTGCGACCCTGACGGAGGCGCAGTCGCCGGAGCGCATCGCCAAGCATGTGACGAAGCAAGATCATCGCCGCACTCCCTCCTGGGCCTACTTCCGACACCTCCACCGTACCTGTCCTTACGGACAGTTCGGGAGAGGGTATAACTGCGTGTTCGGCTGTGTAACGCTGTAATCAGACTACGTCTTCCTGCAGGGCGCTGACCAGCAGGTCAAGTGCGCCCTCGACGGTAGCGGCCCGGATCGCCGCCCGGTCTCCGGTCAGGGAAAGCTGTCGGCTGGCCACGCCGCCGGAGCCAGCCACCGCCACGAACACCATGCCGACCGGCTTGCCCTCGGCCGGGTCGGGCCGGCCACGCCGGTGGTGGCCACACCGGTGCTGGCGCCCAGCCGGTCGCGGGCGCCCTCGGCCATCGCCGCGGCCACGTCGCCATCCACGGCGCCCTGGCGTTCGAGCAGGTCAGCGGGCACGCCCAGCAGGGCAGCCTTCAATTCGGTGGCGTACGCCACGACGCCGCCGCGCAGCGCGGCTGAGGCACCGGGGACGCTGCTCAGGGCGGCGGCGACCAGCCCGCCGGTCAGTGACTCGGCCGTGGCGATGGTCTCGTCGCGGGCGATGAGGAGGCTCGATCGCGGTCCGCGCGAGTTCGGCGGAACGGCCGCCGACGACCGTCATGATCGTCCTCTCTCGGGCCGGCCGGGGCCGCTGGCACCGCCTGGGACGCCGGGGTCGTCCGCCGCCTGAGCCTGCTTGGCGACGGCCGCCTGGACCCGCCTGCCCGCCGCCGCTTCGCTAGACGCGGAATCGCTCGATGGCTGAACTGCCGGGCGCCCGCCGGTACGGGCCGCCGCCCGGCCGTCCCGTCCCTGTCCCGCCCGCACCGCCCGGCGCCGGCACACCAGCGGCAGGACCGGCACCATTCTGATCGCTGCCACCACCCGGCGGACGAGCATCGTCCGGAGCCCTGACCCCACCAGGAGCCCGGTCGCCGACCGCCGGGCTGGCGTCGTCCTGGAGACTGCCGCCGACCGCTTGACTCGCGCGGTCCGCAGCACTGCCGCTGCCCCGACCACCGCCGCTGTCCCCAGCACTGCCACTGCCTGAAGGACGGATATCGCCCGGAGCCAAGTCCCCGGCCAAAGGACCGGTGCCGCCCGCAGGCCCGCCACTCCCCGCAGGCCCGCCACTCCCCGCAGGCCCGCCACTCCCCGCAGGCCCGCCATTCCCCGCAGGCCCGCCACTCCCCGCAGGCCCGCCACTTCTGGCGGACCCGCCACTGGTAGCGGACCCGCCACTCCCCGCGAGCCCGCTACTGCCCGCAGACCCGCCGGCGCCCGCAGGCCCGCCGCTACTCGCAGCACCGCCACTGCCCGGAAAGCCGCCACCGCCCGGAAAGCCGTCCATAGCTCGGCCGGCTGGGCTGTTGCTGACGGTAACGACCGGTCCAGCCGGGGCGAGGCCGGGGACGGCGCGGTGCAGGCGGATGGCGCGGACCGTGTAGTCCAGGCCGGTGGCCAGGGTGACCACGACCGCCGCGCCCATCAGGACCTCGCGGACCACCGGGAGGTGCCAGGGCAGGATGTACAGGCTGATCGCGATGACCTGGAGCAGGGTCTTGATCTTGCCGCCCCGGCTGGCGGCGATCACGCCCCGGCGGATCACCCAGAACCGCAGCGCGGTGACGGCCAGTTCGCGGGCCACGATGACCACGGTGACCCACCAGGCCAGTTCGCCCAGGATCGAGAGGGTGACCAGGGCCGAGCCGGTCAGGGCCTTGTCGGCGATGGGGTCGGCGATCTTCCCGAAGTCGGTGATCAGGTTGCGCCGGCGGGCTAGCTCGCCGTCCAGGCAGGTCGGTCATCGGACGCGACCGCGAACGCGGCGAACGAACCGTACCGGTATCCGGTGCCGCCGATCGCCAGGAACGCGACGCAGGCGGGGACGAGCAGCAGCCGGGCCACGGTCAGGGCGTTGGCCACGTTCAGCAGGCCGGGCGGGCCGCCCGCGGCGCCCGCCGGCCGGCGCTGGGGTTCACCGGACCGGGCACGCTCAATGCGGTCCCGGGGTCAGGGATTCGGCCGCGGCACTGCCGGCGTTCCGCCCGCCATCCTGGCTCACGTTGCGGGGCCCGCCCGGCGCCCTGGCCCGCCTCCGGGGCCCGCCGGGCGGCCGGGGGCGCCTGGGTCCGGGCCGCCGCTGCGTCCGGGCTGACGCCAGGCTGCGTCAGCAGCGGCTGCGGCGAGACGGGCTCGGCGGTCAGGTCCACGCCGTCGGAGCCGGTGACCCGGACCCGCAGCAGGTCGCCGGGAGCCGGCCGGCGCCGGTGACCTCGACCGTGCCGTCGACCTCGGGGGCCTGGTGCGGGCCGCGGCCCAGGTACGGCCGTCGCCGAGATCCTCGTCGACGAGCACGTCCATGATCTCCCCGACGCGGTCGGCGGCCCGCTGGGCCATCAGCTCGTCCGCCAGGTCGGCGAGGTCACCGACCCGGTCCGCGACCTCGTCCTCGGATAGCTGGCCGGGCAGGCCGGCGGCCTCGGTGCCGTCCTCGGAGGAGTAGCCGAACACGCCGATCGCGTCCAGGCCGGGCCTCGGTCAGGAACTCCCGCAGCGCCTCGACGTCCTCCTCGGTCTCGCCGGGAAAGCCAACGATGAAGTTGGAACGGATGCCCGCCGCCGGTGCCAGGTCCCGGATCTGGCCGATCAGGCCGAGGAACCGGTCACCGTCGCCGAACCGGCGCATGGACCGCAGTACCCGTGCCGCTGGCGTGCTGGAACGACAGGTCAAAGTACGGGCGCCACGCCGGGTGTCCCGGCCATGACCTCGATCAGGCCGGGCCGCACCTCGGCGGGCTGCAGGTAGCTGACCCGGACCCGGACGATGCCGGGCACGGCGGCGAGCTGCGGCAGCAGCTTCTCCAGCAGCCGCAGGTCGCCCAGGTCCTTGCCGTAGGAGGTGGAGTTCTCGCTGACCAGGTACAGCTCGCGGGCGCCGTGACTGGCCAGCCAGCCCGCCTCGGCGACCAGGTCGGCGGCCGGGCGGGAGACGAACGCGCCGCGGAACGCCGGGATGGCGCAGAAGCTGCACCGCCGGTCGCAGCCCGAGGCGATCTTGAGCGGCGCGGCCGGGCCGCCGCCGAGCCGCCGCCGCAGCACCCGCGGCCCGGACGCCGGGGCGACGCCCGGCGGCAGGTCCGGAATCGCGTCTGACGGCCCGGCACCCGGCGGCCTGCTGCCGGGCAGCACGGAGCCGGGCGGCACGCGACGGGCCAGCACAGGGCCGCGCAGGCCGGCGCCTGGACCGGCCAGCCCCGGGGCGCCAGCACGGCCAGCCACCTCCGGTCAGCCAGCCCGGTCGGCTGGCGCCGGCTCGGTATCACGGTCGCGTGGCCGGGCACCGGGGCCCCGCCGGCGGCCGGGCGGGCGGCCGGGGTCAGCGGCAGCAGCTTGCGCCGGTCCCTGGGCTCGTGCGCCGCCCAGCGGCGGCCCGCCACGACGTCGTCCAGCCGGTCGGCGATATGGGCGTAGTCGTCGAAGCTGAGGACCTGGGCCTCGGGCAGCGCGTCGGCCAGGCCCGGACCCGTAGCGCTCGGCCAGGCAGCCGGCCGCGACGACCGCGGCGCTGCCCCCGGCGGCGCCGAGCAGCTCGTCGATGGAGTCCTGCTTGGCCGCCTGGATGAAGCCGCAGGTATTGACCAGCACGACGTCGGCGTCATCCCCGCCGTCGGCCAGCGTCCAGCCGGCCTGTTCCAGCCGGCGGCCAGTTCCTCGGAGTCGACCTCGTTCCGGGCGCAGCCCATCGTGATCAGGCTGACGCTGCGCCCGGCCGCCGGACGCGCTGGCCTCGCGCGCGGGAGCGGATTTCTGGCTCGACGACACATCGGCAGACTACGGTAAGCGCCGCTGGTGCCAGGGCACCAGCGGCCTTAGCCGGGGCGTGCTGGGCGGAGGCTAGCGGGTCGCTAGCCCTGGGTCTGGGGAGTCTGGCTGGCCCCGAGGGTCAGCGTGACCGGGCGAGCCGGCGGGCGGGGTCTGGTCGATGCCGTTGACGGTCAGGGTCACCGCGCCCGGGTCGCCGATCTCCATGCTCACCGGCTGGGTCTCGGTCCAGGTCCGGGAACTGCCGACCGGCAGCGTCCCCGCGAAGATGAGCTGGCCGGTCGACGCGCTGGTCAGGTCGACCCAGCAGTCGCTGCTGACCGCGTCCAGCGCGATCACGACCTGGTTCGGGCTGGCCGCGGACCCGGCGCGGTGCTCGTCCGGGGCTTGGACCGCTTCTTGCGGGTGGCCGGGGGTGCGCCGGCGTGCGCGCCCGCCGAACTGTGCGCCGCCCGCCGAACTGGAGCTGGAGTGGCTGGCTACCGGGCTGGTCTTGGTCGGGCCGGACAGGAAGTGATAGGTGGCAATCCCGACGATGGCCGCGAGGGCCAGCGCCATGGCCGGGCTCCAGTTCGGCCGGCGCCGTTCCCGGAGCTTTATCGGAGTGGACGGCTCGAAGACGTCGGCCGCGGTGATCCCGTCCGGGGATCCCTGGGTCGAGTCGTACTCGCGGATCAGCGGTTCGGGCTCAGCGCCGACGGCCCGCGCGATGCTGCGGATGTGCCCGCGCGCGTAGAAGTCGCCCCCGCAGGCGGAGAAATCGTTGCGCTCAATCCCCCGGATGATCGTTTCCCTGATGCAGGTTCGCTGGCTGACCTGCGTGATTGTGAGCCCGGCTTGGCGACGTGCCGCTGCCAGGGCATCACCGATAGTCACTCGGTGCCTCCAACGCTCAGACGTACCGCGGCCACCCGGGGTGCGGACGCGATGACGTGACGTCTCCCGTCCCCCTTCGAGGGAACGGTCACTCAGTGTAGACACGCAATTACCTCCCGGCGAGGATCCGCGCGAGTCACCGCGTGCCTTCTCAAGTCTCTCTCCGCCACGAGAAACTGCAAATTCCCGCGAAACGGATGGCTCAACCGCCCCGCAGCGAATTTAGCAGCTCTGGCAGGTCGTCGGGCCGAATCAGCACGTCGCGGGCCTTGGACCCCTCGCTCGGCCCGACCACGCCGCGGCTCTCCATGAGGTCCATCAGCCGCCCGGCCTTGGCGAAGCCGACCCGGAGCTTGCGCTGCAGCATGGAGGTCGACCCGAACTGGGTGCTGACCACCAGCTCGGCGGCCTGGATCAGCAGGTCCAGGTCGTCGCCGATCTCGGCGTCGACCTCCTTCGGGCGGCCCTCGGGGGTGACGACGTCCTCGCGGTAGTCGGCCTCAAGCTGGCGCTTGCAGTGCTCGACGACCTCGCGGATCTCCTTCTCGGAGACGTAGGCGTTCTGCAGCCGCATCGGCTTGCTGGCGCCCATCGGCAGGAACAGCGCGTCGCCCTGGCCGACCAGCTTCTCGGCGCCGGGCTGGTCCAGGATGACCCGGCTGTCGGTCAGGCTGGAGGTGGCGAAGGCCAGCCGGGACGGCACGTTGGCCTTGATCAGCCCGGTCACCACGTCAACGCTGGCCGCTGGGTGGCCAGGACCAGGTGGATGCCCGCCGCCCGGGCCAGCTGGGTGATCCGGACGATCGCGTCCTCGACGTCGCGCGGGCGCGACCATCATCAGGTCGGCCAGCTCGTCGACGATGACCAGCAGGTAGGGGTAGGGCACGTAGACCCGCTCGCTGCCCGGCTTCGGGGTGAGCTTGCCCGGCCCGGACCGCCTTGTTGAAGTCGTCCATGTGCCGGAACCCGGACGCGGCCAGGTCGTCGTAGCGCCGGTCCATCTCGCCGACCACCCACTGCAGGGCGTCGGCGGCCTTCTTGGGGTTGGTGATGATCTGGGTGATCAGGTGCGGGATCCCGGCGTACGCGGCCAGCTCGACCCGCTTGGGGTCGATCAGCACCATCCGGACCTGGTCCGGGGTGGCCCGCAGCAGGACCGAGGTGATGACGCCGTTGATGCAGGTCGACTTGCCCGCGCCGGTCGCGCCCGCGATCAGCATGTGCGGCATCTTGGCCAGGTTGGCCACCACGGTCCGGCCCTCGACGTCCTTGCCCAGCCCGACCACCATCGGGTGGTGGTCGGAGGTGGCGGCCGGGGAGCGCAGCACGTCGCCCAGGCTGACGATCTCCCGGTCGCTGTTGGGGATCTCCACGCCGATGGCCGACTTGCCGGGGATCGGCGACAGGATCCGCACGTCCGCGCTCTTGACCGCGTAGGCGATGTTCTTGGTCAGCTGGGTGACCCGCTCGACCTTCACGGCCGGCCCCAGCTCGATCTCGTACCGGGTCACCGTCGGGCCGCGGGTAAAGCCGGTGACCTGGGCGTCGACCTCGAACTGGTCCAGCACGATGGTCAGCGCCTCGACCATCTGGTCATTGGCCTTGGTCCGGGCCTTGGGCGCGCTGCCGGGCCGCAGCAGGGCGGCGGGCGGCAGCGTGTAGCTGGAGTCGCTGGACGCGGCCAGGGTGAGCTGCTCGGGCTTGCGCGCGGCGCCCGCCGCGGCCGCGCTGGCGGCGCCCGGAGTGCCAGCGCCCGGCGTGCCCGCCGCCCGTGATGCCAGCGCCGGCCGGGCACCGGCCTCGCCCTCGGCGCCGCCGAACCACGACTGCCGCCACAGGTCCTCGGCGGCGGTCGCGCCGGCGCCGGCGGCGGGACCGGGCTCGGAGAAGGCCAGGCCGTCGGGCACCGGCTCGGCCGGGGCGGCCGGACGGGTCCCGGCCGCCGCGGCAGCCGCGGCGGCCGCGGCCTTGGCCCGGCCCGCCGGGCCGGCCCCGGCCTGGCCGCGGGTCATCGTGCCGCCCAGCAGCGGGGTGTCATAGGGCCGCTCGTGCTCGCCGGCCTCGATGGCGGCGGGCCGGCGGCCGGCCCCGGCCCAGCTGACCCGGGGCGCGGCCGTCAGACGGCGCCGTCGAGGCCGTCGTCGTCGTAGTCCTCGTCGCCGGAGTCGTCGGCGGGCGGATGGCCCCACATGAAGCCGTGCAGCTCGGCCAGGCGGGCCGGCAGCTGGTGCAGCGGCGTGCCGGTGACGACCAGCAGGCCGAACCCGGCCACGGCGGCCAGCACCGGGGCGGCGGCCCACTTGGTCACCAGGTGCACCAGCGGCGCAGGCGGCGGCGTAGCCGACCAGGCCGCCCGCGCCGCGCATGGCGGCACCGCCGTCGGCCGGGCTGGGCGTGCCGCTGGCGATGTGGACCAGGCCGAGCGCGCCGACCAGCAGCGCGGTCCAGCCGACCACCATCCGGGCGGTCTCGGCGTTGTCGTCGGGGTGGCGCAGGAACCGGATGGCCAGCAGGCCGAGCAGGATCGGGATGGTCCACGCGCCGGACCCGAAGGCGCCGCGCATGATCGCGGTCAGCGGCGTGCCGATGGCGCCCAGGTGCCACCAGATGGCGGCGGCGCTGATGATGGCGGCGCACAGGGCCAGCAGCCCCGCGCCGTCCCGCTGGTGGTGCGGGTGCATGTCCCGGGCGCTGCGGCCGAAGGCCCGGGCCGCCCGGCCCGACGGTGTGGGCCAGGGCCATCCAGATCCCGGCCGCCGCGGTCACCAGCCAGCCGAGCAGGATCAGCAGCGGGTTGTCCGGCGGGGGCGGCGGCTTGCGCCCGCCCCGGCCGCGCGCCGCGAGGCTTGGCCGAGGTGCGCCGGTAGGGCGAGGTCCCCGGCCGGGATGAGGTGGTGCGCTTGGCCCTGGTCCCGCTGCCGGCCGGGCTGCGGGTAGTGCCGCCAGAACGGGTGGTGCCGCCGGACCGGGAGGAGCTGCCGGCGCGCGAGCGGGCCGCGCCTCCGGCCGCGCCGGAGCGCGCGCTGCCCCGGGGCGCGGTGGTCCGGGGCTCGCTGTTACTGGGTGCACGGCTCCTGGGCGCACGGGTCGCCATGATGCTCACCGTAGCGAGCAGCGATCTGTCGTCAAAGGACCGCTTGCGTCCCGCGTGTCGCGCCGGCGCCCGCCGGGAGGGGCTACCGCAGGACCGGGCGGGCTGCTACGGGCTGGCCAGCGGGCTGCTACGGGCTGGTCAGCGGGCTGGACGTGCTGAGCGGGGTGGGCATCGCGGCCGGTAACGGGGCGGGCGGCGCGGGCGGCGGCGGCACGATGACGCCGCCGGGGTTGACGTGCACGCCGCTGGCCCCGAGATCCTCGCGGGACAGCGAGTTGATCAGCTGGATGCCGGTGCGGGCCGGGTCACGCTGGGGCAGGCCGGCGCCGACCAGGCGGATCGGGGTGACACTGCCGCTGGCGAACGTGCCGTTAGCGCGGAGCACGACGTGCAGGATCGCGCTGTCGGCGGTGACGCCGCCCAGGCCCAGGGTGTCGTAGCCGGCGAAGTTGCCCAGGCTGTAGGCGATCAGCTTGCCGTGGTACCACTGCATGGCCCGCAGCACGTGCGGCCCGGAGCCGAGCACCAGGTCGGCGCCGGCGTTGATGACGGCGTGCGCGAACTCGATCGGGTTGCCGCGCAGCTCGCCGTCGTAGGTCTCCATGCCCGGCCGGACGTGCTGGGCGGTGACCCCCTCGGCCCCGGCGTGGATGAACACGATCACGAGCTGGGCGTGCGCGGCGGCCTGGCGCACCTGGGCCACGGCGGCCGGGATGTTCAGCAGGTTGCTGTCGTAGTCGTAGGGGGCGAAGCCCAGCAGGGCGATCCGCACCCCGTGGCGGACCGTGTAGGTGATCTGCCCGGGGCGGCCGGTCCACAGCAGGCGGGCCGCGCGGAGCGCGGCGTCGGTCTGCGCCATCCCGGTCGGCCCGGCGTCGTCGGTGTGGTTGTTGGCCACGTTCACGGCCGAGAACCCGGCCCGGGCCACGCCCAGGGCCTCAGCCGCGGGCGCCTGGAACGCGAAGCAGTTGGATGACCCCTTGCCGCACTTGGTCGTGCCGCTGCTGCCCAGCGCGGTCTCCATGTTCCCGACGGTCAGGTCGCTGTGCAGGTCGCTGGCCACCCCGGCGAACAGCTCGGTGGCCCCGCCCGGCGGGTAGTCGCCGTTCATGCCGAAGTTCATGTCGCCGACGTCGGTGATGCTGACCGCGGGCAGCGCGGGAGCGGTGGTGACCGCCCTGGCGCTGGCCGGGGCGCCGGAGCTGGCGCCCGGCGGCGACCGGGGGCCGGGCCGCGGCCCGGTGGTCGAGGCGGCCCAGCAGGCCGTCGCGGGACGCGAACACTCCGACGCTGACCACGGCGGCGACGACCCAGAACGCGACCAGGACGGCGGCGATCTGGCGGCCCCGGCGGCTGGGCGGCGGCGCGTGCCGGGCGGACCGGGGACCTCGGCCGCTGGGCACGTGCCGCTGCGCGCCGGGAACCTGGTCCGCGTCCCGACCGGCTGTCACTGCCGCTCCCAGCCTCTGCGCTATCCGCGCAGGCCGAAGCACCCGCGCCGCACTAAGAGTACCGAGGCCAGCGGGAGATTCTAGACCTGGACGACAACCGGGATGATCATCGGGCGGCGGCGGTAGTTGTCGCTCACCCACCGGCCCGCCGTCCGGCGCACGAGCTGGCGAACCTGGTGCATCTCGCTGATGCCGTCAGCGGCCGCGCGGGCCAGTGCCTCCTCGATCAGCGGCCGGATCTCGTCGAACGCCGAAACGTCGATGCCCGACCCCCGGGCGTGGATCTCCGGCCCGCGACCAGCTTGCCGTTGCTGGAGTCGACCACCACGACGACGGAGATGAAGCCCTCGTCGCCCAGGATCAGCCGGTCCTTGAGCGACGCCTCGGTGACCTCGCCGACCGACATGCCGTCCACGTACACATAGCCGCACGGCACCTTGCCGGTCACCGCGATCTTGCCGCCGACCAGGTCGACCACCACGCCGTCCTCGGCGATCACGATGCTGTCGGCGGCGACCCCGGTCAGCGCGGCCAGGTCGGCGTGCGCCTTCAGGTGCCGCCATTCGCCGTGCACCGGGATGAAGTTGCCCGGCCGGACCAGGTTCAGCACGTACAGCAGCTCGCCGGCCGGGGCGTGCCCGGACACGTGCACCAGGGCGTTGCCCTTGTGCACCACCTGGGCGCCGAGCCGGGTCAGGTCGTTGATGATCCGGGACACGGCGGTCTCGTTGCCCGGCACCAGCGACGAGGCCAGGATGACCGTGTCGCCCTCGGCGATGCGGATCGGGTGATCGCGGCCGGCCATCCGGGACAGCGCCGACATCGGCTCGCCCTGCGAGCCGGTGGAGACCAGCACGATCTGGTCGGGCGGCATCTCCTCGGCCTCGCGCAGCTCGACCAGCAGGCCGCCGGGCACCGACGGCACGTGCAGGTAGCCCAGGTCGCGGGCCACGCCCATGTTGCGCACCATCGAGCGGCCGACCAGGGCGACCTTGCGGCCGTGCCGGGCGGCGGAGTCCATCACCTGCTGGACCCGGTGCACGTGGCTGGCGAAGCAGGACACGATGATCCGCTGCCGGGCGCTCGCGATGACGTCGTCCAGCACCGGGCCGATGGCCCGCTCGCTGGTCACGATGCCGGGCACCTCGGCGTTGGTGGAGTCGGCCAGCAGCAGGTCGACGCCGGCCGCGCCGAGCCGGGCGAAGCCGCCCAGGTCGGTGAGCCGGCCGTCCAGCGGGAGCTGGTCCATCTTGAAGTCGCCGGTGTGCAGGACCACGCCGGCGCCGGTGCGGATGGCCACCGCCAGGGCGTCGGGGATGGAGTGGTTGACGGCCAGGAACTCCAGCTGGAACGGCCCCGCGGTGCGCGTCTCGCCCGCCGTGACCTCGACGGTCTCGGGCGGGATCCGGTGCTCGGCCAGCTTGCTGGCGACCAGGGCCAGGGTCAGCCGGGACCCGATCAGCGGGATGTTGGCCCGCTGGCGGAGCAGGTAGGGCACGGCCCCGATGTGGTCCTCGTGGGCGTGGGTCAGGACGAGGGCCTCGATCTGGTCCAGCCGGTCCTCCAGCATGGAGAAGTCCGGCAGGATCAGGTCCACGCCGGGCTGGTCCGGCTCGGGGAACAGGACGCCGCAGTCGACGACGAGCAGCCGGCCGGCGTGCTCGAAGACGGTCATGTTGCGGCCGATCTCGCCCAGCCCGCCCAGCGCGATGATGCGCAGGCCCTCGGCGGGCAGCGGCGGCGGCAGTTCCAGGTCTGGATGCGGGTGGCTCACCGGATCTTCACACCGCCGGCCGACCAGGTCCTCGCGCAGCTGCTCGACCTGCTGCGCGGTGGCGTCCACCAGCGGCAGCCGGACCGGCCCGCCGGGCAGGCCGAGCATCCGCAGCGCCGCCTTGGCCATGATCACGCCCTGGGCGCGGGTCATGCCCTTGTAGACCGGCAGCACGGCCTGGTGCACGGCCAGCGCGTCGGCCGGGCGGCCCCCGAGGTAGGCATCGATCATGTCGTGCAGCCGGTCGCCGATCACGTGCCCGTGCACGCTGACGAACCCGCAGGCGCCGACCGACAGCCACGGCAGGTTCAGCGGGTCGTCGCCGCAGTACTAGGCCAGGCCGGTGCGCGGCCAGCACGTCGGAGCCGGCCAGCAGGTCGGCCTTGGCGTCCTTGACGCCGACGATCCGCGGGTGATCGGCCAGCCGCAGGAGCGTGTCGGTCTCGATCGGCGTGGCGGTCCGGCCCGGGATGTCGTACAGCAGGACCGGCAGGCCGGTGGCGTCGGCGATGGCCGTGAAGTGGGCCACCAGGCCGCTCTGCGGGGGCTGGCTGTAGTACGGCGTGACCAGCAGCAGCCCGCTGGCCCCGGCCCGCTCGGCGGTCCGGGCCAGCTCGATGCTGTGCGCGGTGTCGCTGGTGCCCGCCCCGGCGACCACGCTGGCCCGGTCGCCGACGGCCTCGACTACGGCCCGGAGCAGGCGCTCCTTCTCGGCGTCCGTGGTGGTCGGGGACTCGCCGGTCGTGCCGCTGATCACCAGGCCGTCGTTGCGCATGTCGGTGACCAGGTACGCGGCCAGCCGGGCCGCGCCCTCGTAGTCGACGGCGCCGTCGCGCGGTCATCGGCGTGACCATGGCTGTCAGGTTCCGGCCGAACGGGGCGTCGGGCCAGGCGGCGCCCCCGCTGGCGCGCGTCGCTGTTGCTGTCATGTAGCGAACGCTACCGGGCCGGGCCAGCCTGCGGGAACTGCCGGCACGCGCGACCGCCGTCGAGGGCGGGCACGGGGCGGCGGATATCGCCCGGGGGAAGACCCGGCGACGTGAGCTCGGGGGTACCCACGCCGCCGGCGTCTGCCTGGATATCGCCGGGCATTGCACGCGTCGTTACACCCCGGGCGCGCGCCGTTATGACCGCGGGCGAGAACGGGGGCGGGTGACGGGCCGGACTGGGGTCACCGTGTCGTTCCACATGATCAGAATCAGCCGGGCGTGTCGCTGACCGGCGAATGCGGCCGGGTCGGGCAGGATATGACGAGGCCCCTCCATGTATGAGATGGAGGGGCCTCGACTGCCCACGGCCCTGGCCGCCGGCTACGCCGGCTGCCGCACACCGCGCGACCGCCACCGGCACCGGATCCCCGCGCGCGCCGGGCCGGGTCGCCCCGACCTGCCCGCCGTTCCGAGTCGCCTCCGGACGGACCCGCCTCAGTGGTGAGTGCCGTTCTACTGCCAATCAGCGGTCACGCACAAGGGCTATCGCAGGCCAATCTCCGGCCATTCGCGCCGTCCACACCGCCGTCCACAGCGGGCGCCGCGTTGTCCCCCGGGCGGGCCAGGTTGCCGGCAGGGCCGTCCCCGGGGCTGTCCACAGCGGGCGTCAGGCAGCACTGGGCTCTGACAAGTAAGCGACCCACTGCGGGTCGCCGTCGTTAGCCGCGCCGATGAGGCGCCAGTGCGCCCCGCGGGGCGCGGCCGGATCGAATCGCAGCGCCCAGCCCAGTTCCTCGATCAGCCGGTCGGCCTTGCGGTGATTGCACCGGGTGCAGGAGGCCACGCAGTTCTCCCAGACGTGCTGGCCGCCGCGACTGCGCGGGATGACGTGGTCGATGGTGTCGGCCTTGATCCCGCAGTAGGCGCACAGGTAGTTGTCCCGGCGCATCAGCGCGGCCCGGGTCAGCGGGACCCGGCTGCGGTGCGGGATGCGGACGTACCGGCGCAGCCGGATGACCGAGGGGACGATGAGCCGCGATGAGGCCGAGTGCAGCGCCCGCCCGGCGGCGTCGTCATGCACCACCACGGCCTTGTCGCTCAGGACCAGGCACACGGCGCGATGCAGCCCAACAGTGGTGAGCGGCTCATACGTCACGTTGAGCAGCAATACCCGACGCACTCGCACCTCCTGCCGGGTGCGATCCCCATCGTGCCGCCGGGGCACCCGTGACCAGTGTGACTGCCGACCGTCCAGTCCGCCAACACCATAAGGGTAACCGGGCATCCGGGCAGGCAGGCACTAGGTCGCCAGGGTAGTTACGGGTGATTCGCGAGGTGCCAGGCGGCGGCCTGCTTCCGGTAACCTGCCGGTCATCGGCGGGCCATCCGGGGTCCGCGCGGACGGCAGGGCGCGTCGTCTTAGAGTGCACATCATGACCCATCGCAGCACGCCGCTCCGTTACCCGGACGCCACCCGGTCAGGCATCTCGGACAATCTGCACGGACACGTCAGTCCCCGACCCCTACCGCTGGCTGGAGGAGGCCGGCAGCGAGCCGTCGCTGGCGTGGCAGGCCGCGCAGGACGAGCTGTACGAGGAGGTGCTGGCCGGGCTGCCCGGCCGGGACCGGCTGGCCGCCCGGCTGACCGACCTGGTCGCCGCCGGGATGGTCACCCCGCCGGCCTGGCGCGGGGACCGGCAGTTCTTCATGCGCCGGGCGGCCGGCCAGGAGCACGCCGTGCTGTACACGGCCGCGGCCCGGCGAGGCCGAGCGGGCGCTGATCGACCCGATGGCCATCGACCCGTCCGGCACCACCACGCTGGACGCCTGGCAGCCCGACCACGAGGGCCGGCTGCTGGCCTACCAGCTATCGGAGGGCGGCCGGGAGGAGTCGGTGGTCCGGGTCATGGAGATCGCCACCGGCGAGGACGTGGACGGGCCGATCGACCGGTGCCGCTACACCGAGATCGCCTGGCTGCCGGGCGGCAAGGCGTTCTACTACGCCCGGCGGCTGGCCCCCGGCCAGGTCCCGGCGGGCGAGGAGCAGTACCACCGCCGGGTCTACCTGCACCAGGTCGGCACCTCCGCCCGAGGACGACGTGCTGATCCACGGCGACGGCCAGGACAAGACCACCTACTACGGCGTCGCGGCCAGCCGGGACGGCCGGTGGCTGGTCATCGAGGCGTCGCTGGGCACCGCGCCGCGCAACGACGTGTGGGTGGCTGACCTGCACGCCTCCCCGGCCGAGGCGCCCGACCTGCGGGTGCTGCAGCAGGGCGTGGACGCCCAGGTCGGCGTCTGGCCGGGCCGGGACGGGCGGCTGTACCTGCACACCGACCGGGACGCGCCGCGAGGCCGGGTGGCGGTGGCCGACCCGGCCGACCCGGCGTTCCCCGGCTATGCCAGCTGGCGCGACGTGCTGGCCGCCGACGGCGAGGCGGTGCTGACCGGGTTCACCGATCCTGGACGGCCCGGAGCTGCGCCGCGCCGCTGCTGCTGGCCGCCCGGACCCGGCACGCCATCGGCGAGGTCAGCGTGCACGACCTGGCCACCGGCGCGGCCTCGGGTCGGGTCACGCTGCCGGGCCTGGGGTCGGTCGGCGGGCTGCGCGGCCGGCCCGAGGGCGGCCCGGAGGCCTGGCTCAGCTACACCGACCACGCCACCCCGCCGGTGGTCCTGCACTACGACGCCCGGACCGGCGAGACGGGCGACCTGGGCGCGCTCGCCCGGCGCCGCCGTGGACGTGCCCGGCATCCGGGCCGAGCAGGTGGCGTTCCCGTCCGCCGACGGGACCACCGTCCGCATGCTGGTCATCTCCGGGCCGGGTTCCGGGGCGGGCGCGGACGGCCCGCGGCACGAGCCCCGGCCCGCCATCCTGTACGGCTACGGCGGCTTCAACGTGAGCCTGAACCCCGGCTACTCGGCCACCCCGCTGGCCTGGGCGCAGGCGGGCGGCGTCTACGCCATCGCCGGGCTGCGCGGGCGGCAGCGAGGAAGGCGAGGAATGGCACCGGGCGGGCATGCGCGAGCACAAGCAGAACGTGTTCGACGACTTCGCCGCCGCCGCCCGCGCGCTCATCGACGGCGGCTGGACCACGCCGGGGCAGCTGGCCGTGTCGGGCGGGTCCAACGGCGGCCTGCTGGTCGGCGCGGCCGTCACCCAGCAGCCGGAGCTGTTCGCCGCCGCGCTGTGCTCCGCGCCGCTGCTGGACATGATCCGCTACGAGCAGTTCGGGCTGGGCGAGACCTGGAACGACGAGTTCGGCACGGCGGCGGACCCGGCCGAGCTGGACTGGCTGCTGGGCTACTCCCCGTACCACCACGCCGGGCGGGCACGCGGTACCCGGCGGTGCTGTTCACGGTATTCGACGGGGACACCCGGGTGGACCCGCTGCACGCCCGGAAGATGTGCGCGGCACTGCAGTGGGCGACGTCCGCGCCGGTGGCCGACCGGCCGGTGCTGCTGCGCCGGGAGCGCGACGTGGGGCACGGCGCCCGGGCGGTCAGCCGGTCGGTGGCCCTGGGCGCCGAGCAGCTGGCGTTCGCCGCCGCGTACACCGGCCTGGCGCTGTAGAGGCCCCGTGGTCGAGGCGCGGTAGGGCCAGCGGGCGGCCCCTGCGGCTGGAAGGATTCTGGTCATGGCCCTGCATGTCGTGACCCCTCCGGCGCCGACCCTGGAGAGTGCCTGCCTGCGCCAGCCGGGCATCGCCTGCCAGCTGGTCTGGGACGTGACGCACAACCAGCACCTGTCCCAGCTCACCCGCATCTACCTGGCCGGGCCGCTCCAGCAGGCGCTGCGGATCGGCTTCGTGGTGGTCCTCGCGCTGCTCGCCCGGGCGTTCGCCCGGCGGCTGATCCACCAGGTCACCAGCCGGGTCACCGGTCGGGACAGCGAGAAGTCCCGGACGCTGATCGGCGGCGAGCGGCACCAGTACGAGCGGCGTCAGCAGCGGGCCAGCGCGCTCGGCTCGGTGCTCGGCAACGCCGCGTCGGTGACCATCTTCACCATCGCCGGCTTCATCGTCCTCGGCGACATGGGCCTCAACCTGGCCCCGGTGCTGGCCAGCGCGGGCGTGCTGGGCATCGCGATCGGCTTCGGCGCGCAGAACCTGGTGCAGGACTTCCTGGCCGGGATGTTCATGCTGCTGGAAGACCAGTACGGCGTGGGCGACGTGATCACCGTCAAGAGCGTCAGCGGCACGGTCGAGGCGGTCAGCCTGCGGATCACCCGGCTGCGCGACGTGAACGGCGTGGTCTGGCACATCCGCAACGGCACGATCGGCAAGTCGGGCAACGAGTCGCACGGCTGGGCCCGCGCGGTGGTCGACTTCCCGGTGCCCTACGACCTGGACATCGGCGAGGTGCGCGGCCTGATGGAGCGGACCACGACGGCGATGTGGCAGGACCCGGCCTGGCACGACGTGATCACCGAGCGGCCCGAGGTGTGGGGCGTCCAGGAGATCACCGGCGACTCGGTGCGTGATCCGGGTCATCGCCCGGACCGCGCCGCTGCGCCAGTGGGAGGTGACCCGCGAGCTGCGCGAGCGGCTCAAGACGGCGGTCGCGATGCTGGGCGGCACGGCCGCTGGGGAGCACGGCCCCGGCCGGCCTGGACGAGGCGCCGGGCCCGGCTGAGCCCGGCGACCCGGCTGAGCCGGGCGGCGCGCCGGAGCCCGGCGACGCCGGGACCGATGCGGATGATGACGTAACCTGGAGCACGTTATGAGCGACGACACTCCACGCAACCACGCCTGTACGAGGCCGTCGGCGGCGAGCCGGTGTTCCGCCGGCTGGTCCACCGGTTCTACGAGGAGGTCGCGGCCGACCCCGAGCTGCGCGCCGGTGTACCCGAGCCGGGACCTGGGGCCGGCCGAGGAGCACCTGCGGCTGTTCCTGATCCAGTACTGGGGCGGCCCGGCCACCTACAGCGAGCGGCGCGGGCCATCCCCGGCTGCGGATGCGGCACGCCCGCTTCGTCATCGGCGAGGCCGAGCGCGATGCCTGGCTGCGGCACATGCGCACCGCGCTGGACGAGCTGGCGCTCGACCCGGCCCGGGACGCCGAGCTGTGGGAGTACCTGGTCATGGCCGCGCACAGCCTGGTCAACCAGGCCCCGCCGGGGCGGCCGGACCTCGGCCTGGCGCCGGCCTGATCCCCGGCTGACTCCAGGCTGATGTCCGGGCTGAGGCTAATCCGATATTCGCTTCGCTTGACGACCGCCGGCCGGTTCCGGGTGATACTTAAAATCAGGGGCTCTATACCGCTGCACCTGACTTCTCGCCTGGCCTGACGCCGCGCCCGCACGCGCTGGCGGCGAGTGCGTGGCACCCGACGCTGGAGGCCCAGTGACCGAGGAGACCAGCTCGGCCGTGTTCGACGCCGCGCCCGGCCGGCGGATCGCGGGCTACCAGATCGAGGAGCAGCTCGGCCGGGGCGGCATGGCGATCGTCTACCGGGCCCGCGACGTCAACCTGGACCGGACCGTCGCGCTGAAGATCCTGGCCCCCCAGCTGGCCGCAGGACGACTCGTTCCGGCAGCGGTTCATCCACGAGTCGCGGGCCGCCGCGGCGGTGGATCACCCGCACATCATCCCGGTGTTCGAGGCAGGCAAGGCCGACGGCGGCGCTGTTCATCGCCATGCGCTACGTGAGCACCGGCGACGTCCGCACCCTGCTGGACGCCACCGGGCCGCTGCCGGTCGCGCGGGCGGCGTCCATCGTCGGCCAGGTCGCCTCCGCGCTGGACGCCGCGCACGCCCACGGCCTGGTGCACCGCGACGTCAAGCCCGCCAACATGCTGCTGTCCCGGTCGGCCGACGGCAGCGTCCGACCACGTGTACCTGTCCGACTTCGGGCTGAGCAAGCAGTCGCTGGCCCCGACCGGGCTGACCGCGACCGGCCAGTTCCTGGGCACCCTGGACTACGTCGCGCCGGAGCAGATCGAGGGCCGCCCGGTGGACGGCCGGGCCGACCTGTACGCGCTGGCCTGCGCCACGTTCGAGATGCTGACCGGCGCGCCGCCGTTCCGGCGGGCCGAGAACATCGCGCTGATGTGCGCCCAGCTGTCCGCGCCCCCGCCGCTGATCCGCGAGCGCCGCCCCGACCTGCCCCCGGCCGTTGAGGACGTGATAACCAAGGCCCTGGCCAAGGCGCCGGACGACCGGTACGCGGGCTGCGGTGAGTTCGCCGCCGCGCTGCGGGCCGCCTGCCTGTCCCCCGTCTCCTCGCCGACGGTGGCCGGGCCGGCGGTGGTGCGGACGCCGACGGAAGTGGCCACCCCGCCGGGAGGGCTGGCGGGTCCGGGCGCGGCCGGGGCCGGGATGGCCGCCGCCGGGGCCGGGGGTGCCGGGGGTGCCGCCGGGGCGGGGTGGCCTGCCGGGCATCCGTCGGTACCGCCGGGCAACCTGCCCCGGCCGGAGGCCCCGCTGCCGTCGTCGTGGTTCCGGGACCCGGCCGGGTCGCCCGCCGTGCCGCAGTCCCGGCCGCAGCCGCCGCAGCCCGGCTTCGGGGCACAGCCGCCCGGGTCGCCGCGCCGGGTCACAGCAGCCCGGGTCACAGCAGCCCGGTCACAGCCGCCCTGGTCGCCGCCGCCGGGGTCCCAGCCGCCCCGGTCGCAGCAGGCCTGGCCGCAGCAGCCTCAGTCCCGTCCGGGCGGGCCGGGGGCGAGTGGCGGCCCGGCCTCGCGGCCGCCGGACCCGCGGTGGACCGGACTGCCGTCCGTGGCGCCGCCGCCAGCCGATCTCACCGCCCGGCTCGGCCCGCCCGGCGCCTACCAGCCCGGCCGGGCGCCCGGCCCGCCCGTCCGCCCGCCGGCCCGGCACCGCGGGCTGGCCGTCACCCTGCTGGTGGCCGGCGTCGTCGTGGTGCTCGTCCTGGTCGGCGTGGCCATCCGGCTCAAGCACCGCGACGACACGACCGGCACGGCCGGCGGCACGACCCCGCCCGTCACCGCGCTGGGCGCGTCGTCTCCCGCGACGGCGGCGTCCAGCCCGGCGACGTCCGTCACGCTGACTCCCGGCCAGGTGGTGCAGGAGTACTACCAGCTACTGAATGAGCACCGGTACCTGGCCGCCTGGGAACTGGGCGGGAAGAACGGCGGGAGCGGCTCCTACTCGGCGTACGTGGCCGGGTACGCCGACACCGCGAACAGCAGCGTGCAGATCCAGTCGGTCAGCGGCGACGTGGTGGCCGCCAAGCTCACCGCCACCCAGACCAACGGCGTCGTCAAGGTGTACCAGGGCACCTACACGGCGCTGGACGGCAAGATCACGCACTTCCACGTGATCCAGACGGCCTGAAGCCAGGGCGGCGCGGCGGCGCCCCGCGGCGGGGCGTCGCGGGGCGCTAGCCGCGGGGCGCTAGCCGCGGGTCAGCTTGCGGTAGGTGACCCGGTGCGGCCGGGCCGCCTCGGCGCCCAGCCGGTCGATCTTGTTCTTCTCGTACGACTCGAAGTTGCCCTCGAACCAGAACCAGCTGGCCCCGCCCTCCCAGGCCAGGATGTGGGTCGCGATGCGGTCCAGGAACCACCGGTCGTGGCTGGTGATCACGGCGCAGCCGGGGAACTCCAGCAGCGCGTTCTCCAGCGACGACAGCGTCTCCACGTCCAGGTCGTTGGTGGGCTCGTCCAGCAGCAGCAGGTTGCCGCCCTGCTTGAGGGTCAGGGCCAGGTTGACCCGGTTCCGCTCGCCGCCGGACAGCACGCCGGCCGGCTTCTGCTGGTCGCCGCCCTTGAACCCGAACGCCGCGACATAGGCCCGGCTGGGGATCTCGGTCCGGCCGGCCCGGATGTAGCTCTCCCCGTCGGAGATCACGTCCCAGACGTTCTTCTCCGCGTCGATCCGGCCCCGGCTCTGGTCGACATAGGAGATCTGGACCGTCTCGCCGATCCGGATGTCCCCGCCGTCGGGCTTCTCCTCGCCGATGATCATCTTGAACAGCGTGGTCTTGCCGACGCCGTTGGGGCCGATGACGCCGACGATGCCGTTGGGCGGCAGGCTGAAGTTCAGGTTCTCGATCAGCATGCGGTCATCGAAGCCCTTGCTCAGGCCGCTGACCTCGACCACCTGGGTGCCCAGCCGGGGTCCCGGCGGGATCTGGATCTCCTCGAAGTCCAGCTTGCGGTTACCGTCCGCCTCGGCTGCCATCTCCTCGTAGCGCTGCAGCCGGGACCGGCTCTTGGCCTGGCGGGCGCGGGGGCTGGAGCGCACCCACTCCAGCTCATCCTCCAGGCGCTTGCGGCGCTTGACGTCCTTCTGCCCCTCGACCTTGATCCGGGACGCCTTGGACTCCAGGTAAGTGGAGTAGTTGCCCTCGTACGGGTAGGCCCGGCCGCGGTCCAGTTCCAGGATCCAGCCGGCCACGTTGTCCAGGAAGTACCGGTCGTGGGTCACGGCCACGACGGTGCCGGGGTACTTCTCCAGGTGCTGCTCCAGCCACAGCACGCTCTCGGCGTCCAGGTGGTTGGTCGGCTCGTCCAGCAGCAGCAGGTCAGGCTGGGACAGCAGCAGGCGGCACAGCGCCACCCGGCGCCGCTCACCGCCGGACAGCACGCTGACGTCCGCGTCCGGCGGCGGGCAGCGCAGCGCGTCCATGGCCTGCTCAAGCTGGCTGTCGAGATCCCAGGCATTGCTGTGGTCGAGCTGCTCCTGCAGCTTGCCCATCTCCTCCAGCAGCTCGTCGGAGTAGTCGGTCGCCATCTGCTCGGCGATCTCGTTGTACCGCTCCAGCAGCGCCTTGGTCGCGGCCACGCCCTCCTCGACGTTGCCGAGCACGGTCTTGCTGTCGTCCAGCACCGGCTCCTGGTCGAGCAGGCCGACGGTGAAGCCCGGCATCAGCCGCGCCTCGCCGTTGGACGGCTGCTCCACGCCCGCCATCATGCGCAGCAGCGTCGACTTGCCGGTGCCGTTCGGCCCGAGAACGCCGATCTTCGCGCCAGGCAGGAACGCCAGCGTCACGTCGTCGAGGATGACCTTGTCGCCGTGCGCCTTGCGGGCACGGCTCATCTGGTAAATGAACTCCGGCATGCCTCTAAGGGTAGAGGCAGCGGGCCAGGGATCTGACCATCAGCGGGCCGGCCGGGGCAAACTCCCGGCCCGCTCCCCCGGCCGCGCTGCCCCGCCGCCCGCCTCGCCCCGGCCGCCCTGGTCAGGACGGCACCGGCACCTCGTCGGGCGACCCGGCCAGCGCGGCCGCTGGCCGCCTCGTCAAACATCTCCCCGGCCACGCCCGCGACGTCGGCGACGTCGGTTCCGCGCCGGCTCGCCGGTCCCGGACTCCAGGTACTCGTTGGCGGTCAGCCCGGTCTGCGGCCGGACCCGGTGGAAGACCGCCACCCCGCGCGACAGGTCATGGCCGAAGGAGATCGCGTCGACCTCCATGACGGTGCGCGGGTGCCCGTTCTGGTCCTCGAACTCGCGGACGGTGACCCGGCCCCGGACGACCACCGGGTCCCCCTTGCGCAGGCAGGCCGCGGCGTTCTCGGCCAGCTGCCGGTAGGCGTCACGGTGCAGAACGTAGGTGGACAGGTCGGACCACTCGCCGGTGGCCGGGTCCAGCCGGCGCGGCGTCCACGCCACCCGCATGTTGATGGCCGGGACGCCGGTCCGCGTCTCCTTGACGGACGGGCTGCGTCGCGACGTAGCCGCTCAGGCTGATGTGCGCTTCGTTGATCATCGTGAGACCTCCCTCAGGCGCCGGGCGGCGGCCCGGTGCCGCCGCCCTGCCTCCAAGATCCCCGTCAGGCGGCCCGGGCGGCGCCCCGCCGACCGCCCTGTGGATAACCCGGCGCAGTCTCGCGGAATGTGGATAACTCGGGCGCCAGGTGCCGGGCGCCCGACACCGGGCACCGCACGTCCGGCACGCGAGCGTCCGGCACCGGGCGTCCGGTGGCCCGGGTTCAGGCCGCGACCAGCTCGGCGGGCTCGGCGATGACGTCGACCAGGGCGCCGTTGCGGATGACGGTGATGGCCAGCGGCAGGCCGATGGCCTCGCCGAACATCAGCCGCTGCAGGTCCTGCGCGGTGGCCACCGGGCCGTTCGCGGCGGTCAGCAGCAGGTCACCCGCGCGCAGTCCGGCCCGGGCGGCCGGGCCGGACGGCCACCACCTCGGCGACCCGCAGGCCCTCGGCGCGGCCGACCCGCTCCCGCAGCGGCGCCGGGACCGGCGCGGGCACGCAGACCACGCCCAGGTAGGCGCGGCGGACCCGGCCGTCGCGCATCAGCGCCGCGATGATCCGCCGGGTGGTGGCGTTCACCGGCACCGCCAGGCCGAGCCCGATCCCGGCCACGGCGGTGTTGATGCCCACCACCCGGGACCGGGCATCCGCCAGCGCCCCGCCGGAGTTCCCCGGGTTGAGGGCGGCGTCGGTCTGGATGACGTCCTCGACCAGCCGGGCCGCCGCGCCGCTGCGCGTGGGCAGCGACCGGCCCAGCGCGCTGACCACCCCGGCGGTCACCGACCCGGCCAGCCCGAGCGGGCTCCCGACGGCCACGACGAGCTGCCCGACCACCAGGTCGTCGGCCTCGCCCAGCTCCGCGGGCTCCGGCGTGCCGCCGTGGGCGCGCAGCACGGCCAGGTCCGACAGCGGGTCAGCGCCGACCACCGTGAACGGCGCCGTGGTGCCGTCGGAGAACAGCGCGCTGCCCTGCGGCGGCTTCCCGACCACGTGGGCGTTCGTCAGCAGGAACCCGTCCGGGGTGAACACGACCGCCGAGCCCTGGCTCTGCGCGCCCCGCGCCATCCTGCGGACCCAGGCTGGCCACCCGCGGCGTCAGCGCGGCGGCCACCCCGGCCACGATCCGCGAGTAGGCGTCCAGCCCCGTCATCTTCGCTTGTCCACGGAATTACAACATTACATAGAACGCCAGCCGTCGGCTACTCACCGCCCGCCAGCGGCGGCCGCCCGGCCCCGTGACTCCGCGCGGTATGGCCGAGGCTGATCAGCGGCGTTCGCCGGGCCGGGCTGCTCGCCGGGCTGTCCGGCCGTGCCGCTCGCCGGCCGTGCCGCTCCCGGCTGAGATGGACGGTCCTGGTGATGGCCGCGGCTCGCTCGGCCAGCCGCCAACCGCGGCGGGCTGACCGACGACGGAGCGCGGCCTGGCCCGAAAAGTGCAAATTCGTGGCCCTTTATGCATGATCATGACCGTTATGCATGATCACGACCGGTTGTCCGGGTGTTTTCGCGGAAAAACGGTCACGATCATGGTGTCACGCCGCGCTGGGCCGGGCCGCGCGCGGCGGGGCCGGCGGCGGGGCCAGGCGGGCGGAGCGGGCAGCTCGCCGGCTGGAGCTAGCCGGGCTGGCCGCCGGCGATGCGAAGCTCGGCGCGGAACCGCTCCAGCTCGGCCAGCTCCTGCTGGGCCGGGGACGACGACGAGCTCCTGGGCCACGCTGGCCATCCGGTTCTGCATGTCCTCGGCCACCTGCTCGTTCTCCAGGATGGCGGCCGCGCGGACGGCTTTGAGGCAGGTGAGGCGGTGAACCAGCCCAGCACCAGGGCGGCGGCGATCAGCAGCACGATGACCGGCAGCAGGCCGAGCGAGCGGAACAGGTGCGGCACGGTCCCGGCGTGGAACACGCCGAAGACGATGATGGCCGCGATCCAGGCCAGGCCGACGGTCGAGCCGCCCAGCAGCAGGCCCTGCCAGACGCCGACCACCCGCCACCAGCGGGCGATGTCGTTCTCGGCGGGCAGGGCGGCGCCGATGCGGTCGCCCAGCGCGGCCGGGATGTCATCGGCGCGGGACCGGATCGCGGTCCGGATGGTGCTCGACCACGGCTTGGGCAGGCCGGGGCCGACCTCGTCGGCCAGTTCGGTCAGCGCGTTGTCGATCTCGGACTGCTGGGCGCCGGACGGCCCGGCGGTCACGCCCCGCAGCTCGGCCCAGAGCTTGCCCAGCCGGATCTTGCGCACCGGGTCACGCCGAACCAGGCGCTCGAAAATCCAGGTCACCGGCCAGCCGACGTAGTCGACGGCGCGCAGCTCCCGTGCGCTCTGCAGGGAATCGCCGATGGCGGCGACCCCGGCGGCGCGGGCGAACGCGGCGGCCAGCCGGGCGGGCGAGGCGGCCAGGATACGGGCGGCGGACGCGGCATCGACGGCCTTGCCGCCGGACCGCCCGCCGCGGCCCGCCGGTGCGGGCGGGGCGGCTGAGGCTGACGCGGCGGGTGCCGCGGCGTCGCCGCTGCCGTAGGGCTCGAAACGGCGGACGACGGCGTCGACGTCGGCCGCGATGCGGGCCGACGCGGCCCGCCGGGCGGACACGGTGTCGGCCAGCAGCCTGAGCAGCGAGCTCACCCCGGCACCGGTGTTGGCGGAGGTGACCAGGATCTGCACGTCATGCAGTTCCTCGGCGTCCAGCAGCCGCCGCAGGTCGTTCACGCAGTCCTCGACCTGGTCCGGCGACAGCACGTCGGACTGGTTCAGCACCACGGCCAGGACCTCGGCGTGCCCGGCCATCGGGACCAGGAACCGGCGGTGCACGGCGGCGTCGGCGTACTTCTGCGGGTCCAGCACCCAGATCATCAGGTCGGCCAGCTCGACTAGCTGATCGACCTGGTCAGTGGCGTGGGCCATCACCGAGTCGTGGTCGGGGAGGTCGAGCAGGACCAGGCCGGCCAGCGACTGCTCGCCGCTGTCCAGGGCGCTGGCCCGGGCGTAGCGGTACCGGCGCGGGACGCCCAGCCACTCCAGCAGCGGGCCCGAGCCGGACACGCCCCAGACGCAGGCGTGCACGTCGCGGGTCACCGGCCGGGTGACCCCGACGGTAGAGAAATCGGCCCCGGCGATCCTGTTGAACAGCGACGACTTGCCGCTGCCGGTGCCGCCGGCCAGCGCCACGACCGTGTGCGAGGACGACAGCCGGAGCCGCTCGCCGGCCCGGCCCAGCAGATCGCTGGCATCGTCGATGAGCTTGGGGCTGACGCCGTCCCCGCCGCTGCGCCGGGACCCGATCTGGATCAGCCGGGCCAGCGCGCTGAGCCGGGCGGATAGCTCGCCGCCGCGCCCCGAGACGCCCGGGTAGCCAGCGGCCGGGACGCCCGCGCCGGCCGAGCCGGCCATCCGGGCCGGGCCGGGAGCCTGGGCCGGCATCCCGGGCGCGGCCGGGCCGGCGGGCTGGGCGGGGCCTCGCGGGCCGCCGACCGCCGGGCCGTACGGAACCGGGCCGCCCGGCTGGGCCGGCGGCACCCAGGTAGCCCTCCGCGCCGCAGCGGGCTCGTCGCCGACAGCCGGCTGGCCGACCCCGATCTGGCCAGCCCCGGGCTGGCCGGCGAACGTACCGTCCGGGCGCAGGCCAGCGTAGGACTGGCCGGCGGAAAGCTGGTCCGCGAACGGGACTCCGGCCGTGGGTTGTCCCGCGAAGGGCTCACCGCCGGGAAGCTGACCCGCGTAGGCCGGGCCGGCGTAGGCCTGGCTGGTGTAGGCCTGACCGACGGGAGACTGGCCCGCGAAAGGCTGCCCGCCGGAAGGCTGCCCGTCGAACGACTGCCCGCCGGAAGGCTGCCCGTCGGAAGGCTGACCGGCATAAGCCTGGCCGTCGAAAGACTGACCGGCATAAGCCTGGCCGCCGAAAGACTGACCGGCATAGGCCTGGCCGCCGTAAGACTGGCCGTCGTAGGACTGGCCGCCGTAAGACTGGCCGCGCGAAAGGCCGCGCCAGCAGCGGTCTGGCCAGCCCCGGTGCCCGGCCACGGGGCATCCGGGCTCATCGCGCTCTGGCCGGCGGTGTCGGCCGGGATGGCCGTCATCGTCGCGGTGTCCTCGTTCATGGGGTCGTAACTGGCCTGGTCGCCGGGGCGCAGGCCGGGCTGGCCTGGTCCCGGGCTGGCCTGGTCCGGGCTGGCTCATGTCCTCGGCGCGGGTACCGGGCCTGTCGCTGGGCGGCTGGCCTGGCGTATCGGTGACGGCGCTCTGGCCGGTGCTGCCTGGCGCTGACGGAGTGACCGGGGCCGCGGCCAGGTCGCCCGGGAGGCCGCTGCCGCTGTATCCGTCGGCCTGGTTCAGGCGCTCCCGGTACAGCTGCTCATCAGCGATCGTGGCGCGGCCGGTCGGACCCCAGCTCACGCTACCCGGGCCGATGTCAGGCTGCCCGCCGCCGGCCGCGCTCACCAGAGCTTGCCCCGTCTGAGTCGGGTCCGGCGGTCCGGCGCTGGCCGGGGCCTGCGCGCCAGCCTGGGCCGCCGCGGCCCGACCCGCTGCCCGACCCGCTGCGGGTCGCTTGCCACGCACCCGGCTCACCACGGACTGCCCGTCTGCGGCCTGGCCCGGCGTGGCCTGCCCGGCGATGGACTGACGCGCCGCCGATACCCGGCCACGCGCCCGGGCCGCAGCGGACTGGCTCGTGGCGGCCTGCCCGCCTGTGGCCTGCCCGCCTGCTGCCTGCCCGCCTGTGGCCTGCCCGCCTGTGGCCTGCCCGCCTGTGGCCTGCCCGCCTGGCGCGGATCCGGCGCCGGCTTCCGCGTCGGCCGGCCCGCGCCCGCGCTGGCGCGTCGCGCGGCGGCCTGGACCCGCCCGGCCGGCGGCTGGCTCGGGAGCCGGCAGCGACTGGGTCGGCGCCGGCGGGGGCGCACCGGATGGCGTGGCTCCATTGGCCTCGGGGGCAGACTGGGACGGGTCAGCAGCGCTCGGAGCCGTCGTCCCCGGGGCAGCCGGGCCGGGCGCGGGCGTCCCCGGGTCGGCGGGGCCGCGGGCGGGGCGGCGGCCGGGCCGGCGAGCGGGCGCACGGTGGCTGGGGGCCGGGTTCTTGGGCTCGGTCACCTTGCTGCCTCCAGGGCCTCGCTGGCCTCGATGAGCTGGGCGGCGACGGATTCTTCGGGGGCGCCGGCGGCGTCGATGACGGAGTCGAACCGGCCGATCTCGGGCTCGAACAGGGCCGCGACCCGTTCCTGCAGGTCACCTCGGACCTTGGCGGTCAGGTCCCGAAGCTGGGCAGCGCCGAACAGCGAGGCGAGCAGCCGGTCCGGTCCGGTCCCGGTGTCGTCGGCCGGGGCGCCGCCGTCGGGCGCGCTGGCCGCCTCGGCGCTCCCGGCCGTACTCCCGGCCGTGCTCGCAGTCGCGCTCGCAGCCGCGCTCGCGGCCGGGGCGGCGCCGACGCCGAGCACGCCGATCATGAGCACCAGGGCCAGGGACTCGTGGTCGAAGGAGACCAGCCGGGATACCGATCGTTTCGTGATGTTCTCGGCCTGGATGAGCTGCAGGACCCGGTCCT
Organism: uncultured Actinomycetota bacterium; assembly: GCA_963731085.1. Classification (GTDB taxonomy): domain Bacteria; phylum Actinomycetota; class Actinomycetes; order Streptosporangiales; family Streptosporangiaceae; genus DASUBV01. Next base: position 270,159 of record CAVSUF010000003.1, on the reverse strand, counting down.
GCCAGGCCCGGACCGCCGCGCGGACGGCCCCGGCTAGCTGCGGCGAGGAGCGGCCCAGGGCCGTCGCGTCCACGGGCGGGCGGCCGTCCTCCTGCGGCGACGGGTTGGCCACGCCCAGGTCGGCCAGGGCCAGGGCCAGGTAGTCGGACGCGGCCGAGCGGCCCGCCTCGGCGGCGGCGGTCAGCTCGCTGAGCAGGGCGGTGCCGGCCGGGTGCCGCTGCCAGGCGGTCACCGCGTCCTCGGCGGCACGGTCGGCGGTGGCGGCCACCAGCGACTCCAGGCTGGTGCGCAGCGCGGCCCGGAGCGCCCCGGCCCGGGCTGGCAGGCGGCGCTTCTTGGCCCGCACGGCGGGCGTCCGGCCGCGCCGCACCTGAAGGGTCCGCATCAGGTCACCGGTGCCGGCGAAGTCCTGCCAGCGGGCCAGGACCTCGCCCTGCAGCAGCGAGCCATCGGCGGTGGCCTGGTCGAACTCGCCGAGCCGGGCCTGGTAGGCCCGGGCGGCGGTGGCGCGAAGCTCGGCCCGCAGGGATAGCTGGGTGCCGATCTGGCCGGCCAGGTCGGGAACCCGGCTGCGGAAGGTGTCGAGCACGCCGGACATGGTCTGGGTCAGCACCGCCACCCGGCGGTCGTCGGCGGTGGCGGTCTCCTCCAGCCACTCGCGCACCGGCCGGGCGATCTCGGTGGGCAGCATGGCGTTGGTGATGACGGTCTCGGCGATCAGGAACCGGCGGAAGTCGTGCAGGCCGTTGGCCTCCAGCATGGCGTCGAAGTGAGCGCTCAGCTGGCGTGCGGCGGACGGCGGGACCCGGGACAGGACAACCGCCAGCGACGCCGCCCGGTCCCGGGCGTCCTGCAGCAGTTCCCACACGGCGGCGTCGGCGTAGCGCCGCGCGGAGGTCATGAACAGCCACAGGTCAGAGGCGTCCAGAAACTGGTGGGCGAAGTCGCGGTGGGCCTGGACGACGGAGTCGATGTCGGGGGTGTCGAGCAGGGCCACCCCGCGCGGCATGCCCTCGCTGGCCGCCAGCACGAGCAGGCCGTCCCGGCCGGGCATGGCCAGGCCCTGCTGGCGGACCCGGGGCAGGGTGGGCAGGAAGACGTTCTCGGCGAACCAGTGCGCGTCGCCGGGGTGGCAGGCCAGGACGGGGCTGTTGGTAGTGGGGCGGCGGATGCCGGTCTGGCTGACCTTCTTGCCGACCAGGCTGTTCATCAGCGTGGACTTGCCCGCGCCGGTGGAGCCGACCAGGGCGACCAGGATCGGCGCGCCGGACTGGCGCAGCCGGGGCAGCAGGTAGTCGTCGATCTGGCTGAGCAGCTTGCGCCGCTCGGCCCGCGCCTCCGCGACGCCGGCCGCCTCCAGGGCCAGCGGCACCGACACGATCGGGTGCCGCAGGGCCAGCAGCGCCGACTCCAGGCGGCGGGCGTCCACCTTGACGTACGGCTCGGTCGGCGGGGCCAAGGTCGGCGTCTCCGGCGTCCGCGCCCGCGGCCGCGACGGGCTGCCGACGCCGGGCCGCCCGCGCGGACCGCCCGCGACAGGACCACCGGCCAGGCGCCCGCGACGGGACCGCCCGCATCGGGACCGGCCGCGCGGGCGCGCCGGGGTCGTGCTCGCGCACGCCCGCGCGGGCACCCTGGCGGTGCGTGCCGCCGCGGCCGCCCGCCGGGGCGCCGCCGGCCTCCACGGGGGCCTCGTGGGCACCGCCGCCGGCATGACTTCCGGGGCCGCCCGGGCTCCCGGCCGCGCCGGGACCGGCGGGAGCGCCGGGCGACTGGGCAGCAGGCGCGCCGGTGCCGCCGCCGACCGGCACCGGCACCGGGCTCGCGCCCTGTCCCTCGGTCATGTTCCGGGCCTCCTGGCCAGCCAAATCACCTTGCTGTCCCGCCGCTCCTGCCGAGTCCGTTACCTGGGTCACGCGCCTGCACCATCGCGGCGGGCCGCCGACGCCGGAAGGCCCGTGGCAGGCCGTCCGCGCTGGCCGGGCACGAACATGGGACCACGGGCGCCGCCAGTGCCGCGAGCCCGGTGTGCTCCGATGGCGACAGTATCCGGCCTTGGGGCTATTGTGCGCCGCGAGGGAAGATTACCCGGCGCGACGGCGTAAACAGGAGTTGTCGCGATAGTGCCGCCCGCCCGGCCGGCAGGCATCCGGCGGCGGGCCAGGTCCCGGCTCAGTCCTCGGCCGGGCCGCCCGGGCCGCCGGGCCGCCTGGCGGCCAGCCCGCCCGGCTCCCGGTGGCCGTCAGCGCTACCGCCAGCAGCGCGTCCAGGGCCGCTACGGCCACCGCCGGGCCGCCCTTCTCGGACACGTTGGAGACCGCGGGGAGACCGCTGGCCCGCAGCGCGTCCTTGGCCTCAGCCGCGCCCGCGAAGCCGGCCGGCAGTCCGATGACGAACGCCGCCTCGACCCGGCGGGCCAGGATCTCCTGCAGGGCCTCGGCGATGCCGCCGACCACCCACACGGCGCCGGGCCCGGCGTCGCCGAAGGCCAGCCGCACCGCGGCGGCCGACCGGCTGATGGCGGCCGTGCGGGCCAGCCGGATGGTCAGCGGCTCGCCGATCTTGGAGATCACCGGGCAGCCGGTGATGCCGGCCGCGACCATGGCCGAGTCGGCGATGACCGGGGCGCCCGCCGCCAGCGCGTCCACCCCGGCGGCCAGGGACTCCTCGTCGCAGACCAGGTCGGTGAGGTAGTCGAAGTCGGCGCTGGCGTGGATGACCCGCTCGGTGACGTCGCGGCTGAGCCGGGGCAGCCGGGACAGGTCGATGCGGGACCGCAGGATGCGGTAGGACTCCTCGTCGGCGGCCGGGATGCCCGGCGGCACCGTGCCCGGCACGGTCATGGCGGTGTCGCCTCCTTCCGGCATCCGCTGACGCCCGCCCGCGGCCTCCCAGCATGACACAGCGACCCGTGCCGGACCCGGCCATCAGCCGCACCTCATGTCACTCTGGGAATCCGTTACGACACTCTCGGTAACTGATGCTTCGGGAAGCTAAGTACATCGCTACACTGGCGTGGCGCGTCCGGGGTAACGGCCGGGCCAGTCGGCCGGAGCGTTGTGCTGCGGCGCTGTGCCGGAGCACCGGGCCGCAGGTGGCGAGGGCGGCCGAGATCGCCGCGGGCCTCCGGGACTGGCAGGCAGCCGGCACCCAGCCAGCGGCCAGCCTGCTCCCAGCTAGGCCGGATAGAACTCTGGACCACTAGCACGCATGCAAAACTTGGATCACTTACGAAACGGAGGCCCCGGGTGGATCACGGGCGCTCCCAGGTCCTGGTGACCGGGGGATCGGGATTTATCGGCCGCCGGGTTGTCCGGGCGCTCCTGGCTCGCGGCGCCTCCGTGACCGTCGCCGACAAGCGGCCCTTCCCCGGCGACGACGACATCGCCATGGTGCTCGGCGACCTGTGCGACCAGGCCGTGGTGGAGCGGGCCGTGGCGCCCGGAACCGACCTCATCATCCACCTGGCCGCGCTCACCCGGGTGCTGGACTCGATCAGCGACCCGGCCGGCGTCCACCGGATCAACGTGGACGCCACCGCCGCCCTGCTGGAGCAGGCCCGCCGCCATGAGGTCCGGTCGTTCCTGCTGGCCTCGACCAACGCGGTGACCGGCGATGTCGGCCGGGCGGTTATCACCGAGGACCTGCCGCTGCGCCCGCTGACTCCCTACGGGGCCACCAAGGCGGCCGGGGAGATGCTGCTGAGCAGCTACTCGGCCTGCTACGGCATCGCCGGCTGCGCGCTGCGGTTCTCCAACGTGTACGGGCCGGGCATGGCCGAGAAGGACAGCTTCGTGCCGCGGCTGATGCGGGCCGCGCGGGACGGCCTCGGGGTGGAGGTCTACGGAGACGGCACCCAGGTGCGCGACCTCGTGCACGTGGACGACATCGTGGCCGGGCTGATGACGGCCTGGACGGCCGGCTGCACCGGGCCGATGATCCTGGGCGCCGGGGAGTCCTACACGGTCAACGACATCCTGGCCGCGGCGCGCGACGTGACCGGCGCCAAGCTGCCGGCCACCGCACGTCCCGCCCAAGCCGGGCGAGATGCCCGCGGTGATCGTCGACATCTCCCTGGCCCGGTCCGTCGGCTACTCGCCGCAGCATGACCTGACATCCGGGCTAGCCACGGTGTGGCCTGAGTTCGGGCCGACGCTCCCGGAGGCAGCGCTGTGAACGCTCCACTGAACAACTCCAGAATCGACGCCGAGGCAGCGCGGGCGTTCGCCGGCCAGTACGGGGCGCGGGCCACCGCGCTGCCGCCCGTGGCCATCGTGATCGCCGCCTACAACGAGGAGGGCTCGATCGGCCCGGTCCTCGACAGCCTGCCCAAGGCCCTGGCCGGGCAGGACGTGGCCCGGATCGTGGTGTCCGACGGCTCGGTCGACGCCACGGTCAAGGAGGCCGAGGCGTCCGGCGGGCTGGTCTGCGAGGTCCCGGTCAACCGGGGCCAGGGCGCGGCGCTGCGGCTGGGCTACCGGCTGGCCCGCGAGGGCGGCGCCCAGTACATCATCACCACCGACGCCGACGGGCAGTACAACCCGGCCGAGATGGAGGGCCTGCTGCAGCCGATCCTGGCCGGCCGGGCCGACTTCGTCACCGGCTCGCGGACCAAGGGCAGCGAGGAGACCACCGACCCGGTGCGCAAGCTGGGGGTCCGGGTGTTCGCCCTGACGATCAGCGTCCTGACCGGCCAGCGGGTCAGCGACCCGTCGTTCGGCCTGCGCGCCATGCGGGCCGAGGTCACCGCCGCGGTCAGCCTCCAGCAGCAGCAGTACCAGGCGGCTGAGCTGCTGATCGGGGTCATCACGCACGGGTTCCGGGTGGCCGAGGTCCCGGCCACCATCCACAAGCGCAAGGTGGGCGAGAGCAAGAAGGGGCACAACGCCTTCTACGCCCTGCACTTCGCCAGCGTGATCGCCGGCACCTGGTGGCGCGAGCGTCAGCGCCGGGGGCGCGGCTCCGCGCGGCGCTCCCCGGCCAGTTCCAGCGGCGCCGGGTCATCGTCCTGAGCCCCGGCCGGGCCGGACCCGGTCTCCCCGGACCCGGCCTGGTCTGACCCCGCCTCCCCGGACCCGGCCGCGCCACCCGCCCGGGCACCCCGGCCCGCGCCGCCGGCCGGGCGGGCGAACAGCAGGTAGTGGAAGATCAGGAACCGGGCCGCGAAGGTCAGGCAGTTGGCCAGGAAGTAGACGACGGCGACCACCGCCGTCCGCTCCCAGTGGCTATGGCCCATCGACCGGGACCAGAGGCTGGCCTCGTGGCTGGCGAACGACAGGAACGTCCAGGCGGCCACCGACACGATCCAGAACGGCAGCGTCTCCCGGAGCAGGTCCGGGCGGCCGCTGCGGCCCCACGCCCACCGGCTCAGCACGTAGCTGACCGCCGCGCCGATCGCCGAGGCCACGAAGCCCGCCCGCCCGGCCGTCGTCCCGACGACGCCCACCAGCACGATCAGCGCCAGCTGGCTGGCCGCCAGCGCGGCCAGCGACACCGGCACGAAGCGCAGGAACTGCCGCCCGGCCGGGTCTGCAGCCGGTGCCGGACCGGGCCGGGCAGCACGCGCCAGGCGACGCTGCTGATCTTGGACGGTATCGCGGCCATGAGGTTCCTCACCGGACGGCGGCCCTGGGCGGCGGCGAGCCACCGGGACGGCGGGTCCTGGGACAGCAACGGCAGTTCCGAGTCAGAAACACAGTACGGGACGCAGGTCAGGGCTTCCGCCGGTTCCCGCTACCAGGCCGCCGACGTAACCGGACGCTTACCCGGCGGCCCCGGAGATCAACCCGGAGCGGCCGGTCACGTCACCGTCCCGCCGCACGCGCCTCGGGCCGGACCAGTGCCCCCCGGCGCTGGCCGTCGCCCACAGGGCGCCGCCCGACCCCTGCCAGAACACCTCGAACGGCCCGGCCCCCATGCCCGCGGCGCAGAACGGCGCGCTGCCCAGGCGGCCCAGCGCGCAGCCGGCCGGGCTGGTGCCAGCGGCCGGCCGTGCGGTACTGAAGCTGCCACAGCCCGGCGTCGGTGCCCCGGAAGAACACCCGCGCAGGGTGCCCGCGGCGGCGGCTCGGGCCACGGGCTGCCGCTGACCGAGCCGCCCAGATCGCGGGGACCCTGCGCGGGCTCGCCGGGTGTCAGGAAGGCCGACCAGACGTGGTGCGGGCGGGTGGAGCCGCGCCAGACCACGTCGATCGCCCCGCTGGGCAGGGCGGCGGCGCGCGGCGCGCCGCCCAGCGGGCCCATGCCCAGGCTGGCCGGCGTGCTCCAGCCGCCGCCCAGGTGCCGGGTCACGCGCCACAGCGACCGGCTCGGCCGGCCCCTCCCAGAACACCTGGATGCCGCCGAACCGGTTCTCCACCGGCGCGGGCGCTCCGGCCAGGTCACCGCCCAGCCGCTGCGGGCCGCTCCAGCCGCGCCGGGGGCTGTACTGGGCGTGCCACAGGTGATCATCGGCCGAGCCCTTCCAGAACACGTCGATCACCCCGTTGGGCTGGGCCACCGCCCGCGGGCCGCTGCCCAGCACGCCCACCAGGGCGATCTCCCGGGCCCCGCTGCCAGCCCCTGGCCGTCCGGCTGGCCTCCCACAGGTCCCCGCCGCGACCGCGGTAGAACACGTCGGTGACGCTGGCCCCGATGGTGACCGCCGACGGCGGCCGAGGACAGGTCGCCGCCCATGCCCACCGGCGTGCCCCAGGCGCCGCGCGCGGCCCGGGGCACCCGGACCAGGTGATGGCCGCCCCCCTCGTAAAACACCGACGCGGACTCCACGGCGGGCGTGGCCTGAATGGTCCCGCCGGGCACGGCGAGGCCGACGTTGAGGTAATTCTTGTCGACGTCCATGGACACCCCGCCGAACTTCTGGGTGTCATTCCCGCTGAACTGGTGCAGCCGGTGATCCAGTGGCCAGGACTTGCGCCGGTACACCTTATCCCGGACATTGTGGGAGCCATTCCACAAGGCGTCGTAAATGACATCGGGCATGGTGTACTGATGGCCGGAATACTTGCGGGCCAGGTCGATGACGCCGGACCGCGAGCTGCTGTAGACCCCGGACAGGTAGCCGAGCCGGTGCAGCGCCTTCGTCCACGCCGACAGGAACCGCAGCGCCACCCCGGTGTCCCGGGCCGGGTACGCCTCCATGTCGTAGTAGATCGGCGTGCGCGGCCCGAAGCCCAGGGCCTGGGCCTGGGCCACGGCATCGGCGGCGGCCTTCGGGCCCTGGCTGGCCGGAGACTTCAGCTCGTGGAAGGCAGCCTGGGGGCCGGCGTACATGGGGATGAAGCGCCACCCCGCGGCGGCCTGCCGGCGGACCCAGGACGAGGTCAGGTTGGCCTGGTCGCAGGCCCGGTCCGAGCCGCCGATGTAGATGCCGACGGCGCCGTACGGCGAGTGCCTGTACCACGCCGACATGGCCTTCGCGCTCGGCGCCGCGCAGGCGTCGAAGCCCAGGCCGTGGAAGTTGGCCACGGTGGCGGGAAGCTCGGGCAGGTGCACCGGGACGGCCGCCGACCCGGTGACCGGGCTGGCGCCTGGCCGCCTCCTCCGCTCCCCCGCCGGCTGGCGCGCTGACCGGCCGGCCCTCGGCCGCGTCCAGGATGGCCGGGTCGGGCAGCTCGATCTGCGGGGCGGGCAGGCCCGCCGCGGCCAGCATCTTGTACACGGTGTCCGGGTCGTTGTCGAAGGTGGCGGTCACCCGCAGCCCCGGCGCGGTGGCGGTGATCTCGCGCGCCACCGGGTTCTCGGTCGCGGTGCGGGCCGCCCGGGCCGGGCCGGCCTGCACCAGCATGGCCTCGGTAGTGCCGAACAGCCAGCTCGGGCAGGACTCCCGGGCGCCCGGCGCGCCGAGGTAGATGACGTGCTGGTCGAAGCGCACGCAGCCGGCCGGGTGATCGGCCTCGCGGATGACCGCCCAGGACGCCGGGACCTCTAACGTGTAGCCCCGGAAGTGCAGCTGCCTCAGCCCGGCCGGGGCGGCCGAGGCCGTCCCGTCGCTGGCGGTGACGGCCAGCCCGGCCAGGAGCAGCCCCGCGACGAGGGCGCGTGCCGGGCGCCGCGTCCACGGCGCCCGGATAGCGCGCGTGCTCGGAAATAACCCGAAGGGCATGGCTAGCCAGAACCTCCCCCGTTTTGTGTCCTGCCCCCCGACAGGACACGCGGCACCGCGCCAATTTGACTCGCGCGTCAAATGAGCTACGCAATTGCGTGGCGACGCGATAGGCTAGATTTCAGCCTTTCAATTCCAGCACGGTGTCACGGGAATTCACGTTAGTTGCCCGCCTGCCGCCGATCGGTCCGACGCGCCGGCCGCCATAGCAGCGTGGCGGACGCCGCCGCGCCGCCGATGGCGAACCCGGCCAGCACGTCCGAGGGGTAATGCACGCCGGTGACCACCCGGGACGCGCCGACCGCCGCGGCCAGGGCGCCGACCGGGACGGCCAGGGCGGGCAGTTCCAGCGCGGCGCCAGCGGCGAACGCGGCGGCCGACGCCGAGTGCCCCGACGGGAATGAGGACGTGCGGACGCCGGCGGCCAGGCGCCGGGCCCGCGGGATCGTGACCTCCGGCCGGCGCCGCCCGGCCAGGCCCTTGACAGCGATGTTGCTCACCGCGCTGGCCAGGGCCACCCCGGCCAGGCCGCGGGCGGCGGCCCGGCGCGGCCGGCGGCGGCCGGTCGCGGCCAGCGCCGTGGCGACGGCCAGCCACAGCACGCTGTGGTTGGCGGCCCGGCTGAGTCGCGGCATGACCGCGTCCAGCGCGGCCGAGTCGGTGGCCGCGATCCGGGCCAGGACCGCCTGGTCAGCGGCGGCGATCCGGCGGCGCAGCGGCATCCGCCGACTATAACCACGGCGGCCTGCCCGGCCCGGCGGCGATGCCCCCCGATGTGCCCGGCGGCGATGCCCCGATGTGATCGGCCGTCCGCCTGCCGCGCGCTATGCCGGTCAATTCGGGGCATATCCTGCTGATCGGGCAGCGGCGGGACCGTGAGTCCGGGAGGTTCGGTGGCGTCAGAGGAACCCAGCGTGCGGCAGCGCCTGGGCTCGGCGCTGAACCGCGTCATGGAGGCCGGCGACCAGGTCGTCGCCGAGCACGGCCGCCTTCAGCGGGCCGTGGCTGGTGGCGACAGTGGCGCTCAACGGGCTGTGGCTGGCCTGGTTCCTGGCCATCATGGTGGCGTTCGGCGACCGGGCCGGAGGCCTGCTCGTCCGGTCCGTGCCGCCCCTGGTCGCGGCGGGCATCATCCTGTACGCCCGGCTGGGGTCTTCCTCGTGGTCGTGACCGGCCGGGCGGTCATCTGCTACCGGGTGTCCCGGTTCAGCGGCGCGCCGGGGCGGCTGGCGTTCACCGCGCCGGTACCCGCGGTAACCGTCGCGGCCGGACGGCGCACCCCGCTGGGCCTGCAGGTCCGGATCAGCGCGTCGGGCCAGCGCACGCTGCGGCTTCGCCTGTCCGCCAACGCCCGCTGGCAGCACGACTCCGACGAGGTGACCGCCGCGCTGGTAGCCGGCCGCGCCAGCGTCACCGGCCACCAGCTTCCATCCGGGCGGCCCGGGGCCTGACCCGGCCCGGCTCAGCCGGCCAGGCGGGGCTCATGCCCGCCGGCGGGCGGCAGCACCGGCAGGCCCGGCGGCGGCCCGCCCTCGATCAGCTTGCCGACCGCGGCCGTGTCGAGATGGTCAGCGACCAGGTCCCCGAGCCGGTCCAGCTGAGCCTGGCGCAGCGCCGCGAAGCAGCGTATCGGGCGCGGGCCGGAAGTCCCGCCCGGCCACGGCCGCTACCTCGGCCAGGAAGGCCCGCCGGAACTCGTCGTTCTCCATCGTGCCGTGCCAGCTGGTGCCCCACACCGTCCCGGCCCGGCAGCCGCCGGGGAACGGCTGCCCGCCGGTGATGGTGACATCGCCGTGCCGGATCTCGTAGCCGGTCACCGGGGCGCCCAGCGCCGAGCCGGACGGGCGGCCCAGCGTCTTGGCCGCGGCGAACCGCACGCGGGCGGGCAGCAGGCCCAGCCCGGCCACGGTCCCGGCCCTCGACTCGACCTGGTCCTCGATCTCGGCCGGCCAGCATCTGGAACCCGCCGCAGATGCCCAGCACCGGCCGCCCCGCGGCGGCCCGCGCGGCGACCGCCGCGGCCAGGCCCCGCGCCCGCAGCCAGCCCAGGTCGGCCACGGTGGCCCGGCTGCCGGGCAGCACGACGAGGTCGGCGTCGGCTAGCTCGGCGGGCCTGGTGGCCAGCCGGACCAGCACGCCGGGCTCGGCGGCCAGCGCGTCGGCATCGGTGAAGTTGCTGATCCGGGGCAGCCGGACCACGCTGACCCGCAGCACGTCGCCGCCCGCCGGGGCGCCACCCGAGTCCGGGCCCAGCGTGTCCAGCGCCAGCGAGTCCTCGGCGTCGAGCCGCAGCCCCTCCGCCCACGGCAGGACGCCGAGCACGGGCCGCCCGGTCAGCGCGGTGATCATCTCCAGGCCCGGGTCGAGCAGCTCCCGCGCGCCGCGGAACTTGTTGATCACGAACCCGGCGATCAGCGCCTGGTCGGCCGGCTCCAGCAGCGCCACCGTCCCGTACAGCGCGGCGAACGCGCCGCCCCGGTCGATGTCGGTGACGACCAGCGCCGGCAGCCCCGCGGCCCGGGCCAGGCCCAGGTTGGCGATGTCGGTGGCGCGCAGGTTGATCTCGGCCGGGCTGCCCGCGCCCTCGCAGATCACCACGTCGAAGTCGCGCCGCAGCGACGCCAGCGCGTCCAGCGCCACGTCCAGCAGCGCGGCCTTGCGGGCCGGGTAGGACAGCGCGTCCACGTCCCCGTCGGGGTGGCCCATCACCACCACCTGGCTGCCGGACGCGCCGGGCTTGAGCAGGACCGGGTTCATCCGGGCGTCGGGCTCCACGCCGGCCGCGGCGGCCTGCATGGCCTGGCCCGGCCGATCTCCGCGCCGCCGGGGGTGACGAACGAGTTCAGCGACATGTTCTGGGCCTTGAACGGCGCCACCGCCACGCCCTCGCGCCGCAGCCACCGGCACAGGCCCGCGGTGAGCACGCTCTTGCCCGCGTCCGAGGTCGTCCCGGCGACCAGCAGCGCGCCCTTCACGCCCGGTCCACCGAGCCCGGAAGGCTGGCCAGCGCGACGGCGCCCAGCGCGGCGAGCGCCGCCGCCGCGACCGTGACGGCCTGGCACAGCCGGATGGCCCGGGCGATGTCGGCGGGCTCGGGCGCCCGCCCCTGACCCAGTTCGGGACGGTGCTCGGTCACCCCGCCGTAGGTGCTGGAACCGCCCAGGCGGATGCCCAGCGCGCCGGCGAAGGCGGATTCGCAGTGCCCCGCGTTCGGACTCGGATGACGCTGGCCGTAGCGGCGGGCGGTTCGCCAGGCCTGCCCCGGCCGCCCGCCCGCCGTCGGCGCGCAGGCCGCGGCCAGCAGCGCGGTCAGCCGGGCCGGCGCCCAGTTGGCCACGTCATCCAGGCGCGCCGACGCGGTGCCGAACCGGGCCAGCCGCGGCGAGCGGTAGCCGACCATGGCGTCCAGCGTGTTGACCGCCCGGTAGCCGAGCAGCCCGGTCAGCCCGGACACCGAACCCCAGAACAGGGGAGAAACGACGGCGTCCCCGCAATTCTCGGCCACCGACTCGATGACGGCCCGCGTGATCTCCTCGGCGCCCAGCCCGGCCGGGTCGCGCCCGCACAGGCCGGGCAGCGCCGCCCGGGCCGCGGGCAGGTCCCCATCGCCCAGCGCCCGCCCGATCCGCCGGGCCTCCCCGGTCAGCGACCGGGCGCCGAGCACCGCCCAGGTCGCGGCGGCAGTGGCGGCCAGCGCCGCGCGAGGCCGCCCGCGAGTCAGCCGCCCGGCGGCCAGCGCCGGCGCGGCGGCCAGCGCCAGGCACGCCGCCGCGTACCCCGCGCCGCGCAGCCGGCTGTCGGCGTACAGCCGGGTCTCCAGCGCCCCGGCGGCGCGGCCGAACAGCGCCACCGGGTGCCCCCGGCGCGGGTCGCCGAGCACGGCGTCGGCCGCGACCCCGGCGACGAGCCCGGCGGCCAGCGGCCAGCGCGCCCTCGCTGGCTGGCCTGGCTGGCCTGGCTGGTCTGGTCATCGTCAGCAGTATGGCCGCTGCCCGGTCAGCGCGCCGGCCACGACCGCGAAGACGGCGAACAGCCGGAACAGCGCGGGCATCGGCCCGGTCACCTCGACCGTGCGGCTGTCAGCCAGCGTGACCCCGGGAATCCCGGTCAGCATGGCCGCCACCGACGCCGACTGCCAGCGCACGGCCAGCGTGCGCGGCGCTCCGCCATCCGGTGCCGGCGCGGCCCCCGTCGGGTTCACCGCCGGAACGGGCGCGGCCCGCCCGACGGTGGCGGTCTCCCCGGCCGCCGCCTGCAGCGCCGCCGCCACGGTCTTCTCGATCTCCTGGCGGGCGTCGGCGACCGGCACGAGTTCCGCGGCGAACCGGTCCCGGGCCTTCTTGACCGCCACCCCGGCCACCCCCGGCGCCCATTCGGCCATCTCCGCGCAGGCCGCGTCGTCCCCGGTCAGCGCCACGACCGGCACGCCCAGCGCGGCCGCCGTGGCGTGCGCCAGCCCGATCTCCCCGGCCGCCCGGCCGTCGAGCCACATGTCCTCGACCTCGTGACCCAGGAAGCTGTGGCTGAGCACGCCCAGGGTCCCGGCCCGGGCGTGGTAGCCGACGAACAGGGCGGCGCTGAAGCTGCCGTCCAGCCCCTCGAGCATGCTCATCGGCTTGGGCTTGCCCCGGACCAGCCGGGCGGCCGGGTGCAGCCGGTCCGGCAGCAGGTTGCGCATCGGCCCGTGCGCGTCGTTGACCAGCACGTCGTTCGCCCCGGCGGCCAGCGCCCCGCGCACGGCGGCGTTCACGTCCTCGGTCATCATTACCCGGCCGCGCTCGTAGTCAGCGCCGCCGGGCTGCACGTCCACCGCGTCGACCAGCCCGGTGATGCCTTCCATGTCCGCGCTGATGTAGATGCGCACTGCTTCCTCCCCGAAGCGGGCTGGGCTGCGTTCTTTGACGGTTTGATTTTGGCTGATTAGCTCGTCGGCGTCCTTGGTCCAGGTGAATGGGTGGCAGCGGTCGTTGTAGGCGTCGATGAAGTGCGCCGATGCGCGGCGGTGAGGTCCTTGACCGAGCGTGAAGGTGCCGCGGCGGATGGCCTGGCGGGTGATGATGCCGAAGAAGATCTCCACCATGTTCAGCCAGGAGCAGCTCGGTCGGGGTGAAGTGCAGGGTGATCCGCTGGTTCTCCGGCTTGGCCAGCCACCTGCGGACCTCGGGGTGCTTGTGCGTGCCGTAGTTGTCCAGCACCACGTGCAGCTCGACGGCCGGGTGGGCGGCGGCGACCTTCTTCAGGAACCGCAGGAACTCCTGGTGGCGGTGCCGCGGGTAGCAGGCGTCGGCGGTGATCTTCCCGGTCGCGACTTCCAGGGCGGCGAACAGCGTCGTGGTGCCGTGCCGCTTGTAGTCATGGGTCCGCCGGGCGGCCAGGCCGGGCCTCACCGGCAGCATCGGGGCGGTCCGGTCCAGCGCCTGGATCTGGGACTTCTCGTCCACGCTGACCACGACCGCGTTCTCCGGCGGTGCCAGGTACAGGCCCGACGACGTCGCGGATCTTGGCTTCCAGCTCCGGGTCGGTGCTGAACTTGAACGTCTCGATCCGGTGCGGCTGGATGTCCCACTTGCGCCAGATCCGGGCCACGGTCGCGAACGAGATGCCCAGCTCCGCGGCCAGGAACCGGGCCGACCAGTGCGTGATCCCCAGCCGCTCCGGCGGCCGGCCGTCGTTAGCCAGCGTCGCCGCCACGACCGTCGATCTCGTCGATCTCCGCCGGCCGGCCCGGACCGCGGCTCGTCTTCCAGCGCCGCGATCCCGCCCTGCTCGTAGCGGTCCCGCCAGCCGATCACCGTCGGCCGCGACACCCCGGCCGTCCGGGCGATCTCCGCGTTCGGCATCCCGTCCGCGGCCAGCAGCACCATCCGGGCCCGCTTCGCCAGCCCCGACGGCACGCTCGGCAGCCGCGCCAGCTCAGCCAGCCGCTCCCGGTCACCCTCACGCAGCACCAGAGCAGGAGCTAAAGACATGCTCCATTGTCCCGCGCAATCACACCGTAAAACAACTTCCAACACGCGACACTAGGCACATCATCCACGGCGGGCCCAGCGGGCGGCGGGCGGCCTCGGCGCGGCGGACGCCGAGAGCGCGGCTGAATGAGCGTGGCTCGGTAATCTGTCGGTTGCGCGCTGGTTATTACTGAACTGTGTAGTTTCGGAACTAATGGGTTTCGTATAGTGGACCGTGATCGGGTCTCGCGCTGCCGGTGGCGGTCGCGACGTGGTCTTTTGCGCGGGAGCGGGGAGTTAGGGGCGGTCGCGGGCGGGGCGTCGGCGGGCGGCGGGCTCGGGGCGCGGGGCGCTCGCGCGGCGAGTCGCGGGCTGATGTAGCGACGTGGCCGTGCGCATAGTGTGTCCGTGACGTGACCTGTTTCCTGCACAATGACGTCCGGGCGCCTGTAGCTCAGATGGATAGAGCAGCTGCCTTCTAAGCAGCCGGTCGCAGGTTCGAGTCCTGCCAGGCGCGCGTCTTGCAGCCCAGGTCAGACGGCACGCGGGGGTGCCTCAGATGATCTTTACGAGGCCCGCGCCGCCTACGTCGGACCGCCGGGCTGCGGTACCGTCAGGCCATGTCGCGGCTAGAGCGCATTACCTCCGATCCGGAGGTCTGTCACGGGCAGCCGACGATCCGCGGCCTGCGTTACCCGGTTGTAATGCTGCTGGAGCTGTTGTCGGCGGGGATGAGCATCGACGAGGTGCTCGTGGACTACCCGGACCTGGAACGTGACGACCTGCTCGCCGCGCTGGAGTTCGGCGCGCTCGTCGTCGGCGGGGCCGGGTGATCCCGCTTACCGCGGCATGAAGTTCCTGGTTGGTGCCCAGCTGCCATCGCGACTGGCTCGTTTCCTCCGGCAGGCGGGGCATAGCGTCATGCACACTTCGGGTCTTCCGGATGCGCTTCTCCCGGGTGCCCGGATTGTGCCTGCCCTGGCTGCCGCGTAGCTCGCCGCTCCGACCGCCGGCTGTCCAGCGGTCCCGTGCTGCGGACCGTGCCTCGCGTCACTTGATGTGCGACGGATCATCTCCGCTACTGCCCAGGCTGCCCACCTTGGTGAGCTGGGTCCAGCGTCCCATCGTCGGCGCGGTGCCCACCAGGCACTCGACGTCGACCGGGAAACCAGCCAGGGCGTAAGCAGTCAGGCGCAGATGGCCTTCCAGGCACACCAGCTCGCGCTGGTTCTCGCCGACCAGGATCAGGGGCGGGAACTGCTCTCCCCTGGCAAGCGCGCGGGCTGCCTCCCTGAATCTGCCGTTGGGCACGTCCCACGCCTGTATACCTGCCTGGATGCGCGCGGCCGCGTCAGCGGGCAGGCGGCTGCCGCCGGAGATCTCCTGCCAGTAGGAGTAGTCCATGTACCGCACCGTGGCGATCTCGCCGGCGCGCAGGACCGCCCTGACCCAGGTCACCTGAGCGGGGAAGTCTATGAACAGCTCACGGTCTTCGCCGTAGCCGCGCGCTGCCGCGAGCACGCGGCGGCGCGCGGCATTCGCTTCGGCGTCGGAGAGGTCCGGGCAGGTGAGCAGCCGCTCGGGCTGCGCGCATGACGCCAGGCACGCCCTGATGTCCCCGCCGAACCTCTCGCTGGACAGCTCGCCGCGCAAGAAGGTGGCGACCATCTCGTCGTCACTGCTCATGCCCAGAATCCGCACGACGCCAGTATGAAGGGCAGGCGGGGATGCCACGATCGAGGTCCCGCGGCGGCTGCTGGTGGTGACCAGGGAACCGGACCAGTCTGAGGACCAGTCCACCGAGGTCACGCTGACCGCCGACGGCGGCCAGACCACGGTGGTCTGGGAGGAGCGAGGCATGCCCGTGGCCTACCTCGCCGGTTACGGGGCGGGGATCCAGGTCCGGGTTGAAGATCTCGGCGCCCACCTCGCGGGGCGGGAGCGCTGCGACGCCGGTGCGCGGACGGGCGAGCTTTTCCCCGCCTACGAGCCCCTGGCCGCCAAGGTCAGCCAGGGAAACCGACGGCTGGCCCCGGCCGTACTGGCGAGCCGATTGTTACCGGCCCACCTGCGACGGCACCGCTTTCCGAAGGTCTCGGTCGGACGGCGCGGCGGCGTCTTCAGGGGGTGACGTCTTGCGTGGAAGGTAATGGCGGAACCAGGGGTCCCCGACATCGTTGCGGTCCGCTGGATCGAAGTCCCTGGCTGCCTGATCGCGCAGGAACTTCTCGAACTCCCCGTCGGACTCTGGGCCGGGCAAGAACCTCGGGTCGATTTTCCCGTATGTACGCAGCCCGTGAAGGTCCGGATCGACGCCGATCCACTCGGATGGCCGGACTAGCTCGCATTTCTGGTCGCTGATCGCCAGGCGCAGCAGCTCGACGGCGATGTGGATCGCGGCCGGCTGGGGGGCTTGCTCCCGGACCTGGGCTGCGCGTACAGGCAGGCGGCGTTGTATACGGCCTGCCACGGCGCCTTCCCGTACGCCCAGGACCTGAATCCGATGTCGACCTCGTCGCCAAAACCGACCAGGCGCCTGGCCCGCTTCTGCGCCTTGCGAAGCTTGTCGTCGGCCGTCGGGTCGTTGCTGAGGCAGCGGATCCGGTGCTTGATGATGTCCAGCGAGAAGGATGATGCCAGCAGGCGACGTCTCGGATGCCGCCACCGGTGGGGCTCCGCACGCAGCGCCGCGAGCAGCGAGGCGCGCTCGGGCCTGTTCCGGAACGCGGACCACGCCAGCCTCCACGGCCGGAGTGACGCCCGGTAATCGCGAAACTCCTGCTGGGCCAGCCGCAGCAGCGCTAGCTGGGCCAGTTCCGCGCTGCCGGGAGCCTCCGCCCCGCGCTCCGGCACGCCGGTCAGCGCCTTGCGCTGCTCGTCCTCATCCCGGAGCCTGCGGAGCATGCCGGATCTGCGCAGGGTGCGGATGATGTCGTCTTTCACGGCCTCCCGGTTGCGGCTCGAATCGGCGACCGGCGGGTCGGCTGGGGGCCAGGCGCACACGCCGCACCACTCACGCTCGAACCAGTCCGGCGTTGACAGCATGCTCAGCGACATCGCCAGCCGGTAGCGGCCGCGCAGGAACCGCGGATGATGCACGCGGTTGTCGAGATGGAGCAGGAGCGATTCGAGGTTGTCACCGTCGAGGTCGCAGAGGCAGGCCAGGTCGTACTGAACCGCTCCGGCGTTGGGGCTGTGCTTCACCGCGCCCTCCAGCAGCTCACGCTGGCCCTGCCGGCATGTGTAGCAGTCCCAGAAGGTTCCGCCCTGCGGGCTTCTCTGCCTGGCCAGCAGGTAAGCCGACAGGTCCTCGCCGTTGGCCGAGCCGACTGCCCACGAGGGGGTGGCGGCGTCCTCCCAGAACACCTGCCGGGCGGTGAATCCGGCGACCTTCTCCGCCGCCTCGGGCGGGGTGCACGGCGGGAGCGTCCGGACCACGACGCTCTGCTCGCTGCGGATGTTCCGCAGGTCCACGGTGATCCGCAGCTTGGGGCGCCGCGGGCAGGTCTGCCCGGCGTCGTCGCAGCGCTCGACGAGCAGCCGGGCCTCGTAGGCCCGGGGCTGGGCCTGGAGCGCGCGGATCATCCGCATCAGGGCTGCCGTGGTCTTGCTGCCCTGTACCCCGGACTCCGAGACCACCACGGCGAGATTCTCCAGGGTCGAGCCACCGGGCATGACGGCCGGCTTGCGCACCTCCACGGCAGGCAGCCGGAACTGGAGTCTTTCCGTGACCGCAGCCTGGCTCTCCGGCTCCTGGGCGTCCGAGTCGGCCATGACCTGCGCGGCCAGGGTCTGGGAGACCTGGACGCGGGGCTGCTCCCGCCGCGTGCACATCCTGTCGAAAAACGCCAGGACGGCGCCGAGCAGGACGAGCAGGACAATCCAGCCGCCTATCCCGGGCAGAACGTGGTGACCACCCGGGAGGAGCGAGCCGAGCATCCCGTGCTCGAGGCGCCCTCCGGTTCGGTCGGCCGCAGCATCGAAGCTGCCCGGCGGCCGACCCCGATGCGCCCGGCCGTACCAGGTGGCCAGGCCGTACCAACTGACGCCGATCGCGCCAGCAAGGACGGTCACCAGGACCGCGATGCGGAAGGTACGGCGCGAGAACCCACGCGCGATCAAGCCGAGCACAACCAGGATCAGCAGGAGCCCAGCCCAGTCGGCGTAGCCATAAACAGTCATGGCAGCCTCACGCAAGTAGGTCATGCGATATTCACTACATGTAATTAATCAACTACTTGAGGTGACTCACCCTACGCCCTGCCTGCCCTGACTGACGACCTTGGGGCTGCCTGCCGGTTGACCAGTGCGCCAGGCTTTGGTCATACTTTTGACCATGACGACACTTCCGCTAGGCGAGGTCAAGTCGCACCTCTCCGAGCTCGTCGGCCGCGTGCACGACCATCACGAGCGGGTGACCGTCACCGTTCACGGGCGTCCCTCCGCGGTACTCGTCGCCCCGGAGGACCTGGAGCAGCTCGAGGAAACTCTGGCCATCCTGCGCGATAGCGACACCATGGGACGGCTCGCCTCATCGGACGCCGAGCTAGCCCGGGGCGAGTCCGTCTCAGCCGACGAGCTTGCCGAGGTCATCCGGCGGCGCGCAGCAGATCAGTGAGCGGGCCCTCAGCCGACGAGCGATACACGCTGCGGACAACGCCGACCGTTCGACGGGCGCTGGGTGAGATCCTTCCCGAGGCCGTCGCCATTGCAGCCTGCGAGTTCATGACTGGTCCGCTGCGGCAGCAGCCCTACCGCGTCGGCAAGCGCCTGCTGCCGCCGCTGGACGACCGCTTCAGCGCACGGCGCGGCACGTACCGGATCATCTACCGCGTCGACGACAAGGCCGGCGTCGTCACAGTGGTGGACGTTGCCCACCGCCGCGACGCGTACCGACCGTGAGACGCAGCCCGGGAGGCGGCGAGATGTCCAGCGCGCAGTTGTATGACTCCATCGGGGCTACTTACGCGGTGACACGGCGTACCGAGCCGCGTCGCCTGAAGCAGGGCGGCGGCGAGGCGGAGCCGCGCTACCTGGTCGCCGCTGTTGACTCCGGGAGGTCGGCGCGGGTCGCTCGCCGCTGTTCCCTTCGGGTGGCCAGGTAGACGGCCGCCACGGTCATGACCCCGCAGATCGCCACCAGCATGACCCGGTAGCTGAGCACGGCGATGAGGCTGGCGCCCGCCGCGATGGCGAGCGTCTGCGGCACGGCATAGCAGAACGTGAACGCGGCGTCGGTCCGCCCCATCAGCCAGGGCGGGGTCCGGCGCTGAAACAGGGTCATGATCCCGGCGATGATCCAGGACAGTGACGCCCCCAGCAGCGCGCTGCCGGCGAGCACCGCCGGCAGGTTCGGCGGGATGAGCAGCAGGAAGCCGGCCGCCGCGCAGGCTATCCCCAGCGTGGTGAGCAGCGCTTCGCTGAGCCGGCGCATGAAGGGGCCGGCGGCCACGCCCGCCATGATCGCGCCCACGCCCTGAGCCGTCGTCATGACCCCGACGAACGGCGGCGACCGGTGCAGCCCGTCGCTGACGACGGCGAACGGAATGGACTCCGACAGGCCGTACGCGGTGACGACGATGCTGGCGGTCACCGTGAGCTGGCGCAGCGGGATGGTCCGGGCGATGTGGCGAGCGCCAGCGGTCACTTCCGCGAGCCAGTGCTGGCCGCCAGGCTCCGGACGTGGCTCGCGCAGCCGGATGGCCAGCAACGTCGCCACGGCGACGACGAAGGTGGCCGCGTCGCCGATGATGACGGGAACGGGGCCGACCAGGGCGAACAGCCCCGCGCCGGCGAGCGGTGTCACCAGGCGCATGCCCTGCTGCGCGGTCTGGAGCGCGCCGTTGGCGTCGCCCAGGAGATCAGCGGGGACGACGCCCTGGACCAGGGCTGTCTGAGCCGGGCCGAGCACGCTGCCGGACACGCCGTAGCCGAACATGACCAGGTAGATCAGCCACGCCTGGTGACGGTCACGGACCAGCAGCAGCAGGAGCACCAGGCCCGCGGTGGCCAGGTTGGTCGCCACCAGCAGCGGCAGGCGCCGGACCCGGTCGGCCAGCATCCCGCCGAGCGGGCCGAACAGGCTGCCGACGGCGAGCGCGAACCATGACAGTCCGGCCGCCGAGGAACTGCCGGTCAGGGTCTTGATCCAGATCGCGATGGCGAGCCACAGCGCGCTGTCCCCGAACAGCGACATGACCTGGCCGGACAGGTAGAGCCGGGTACTGGGATCGCGCAGGAGCCGCCGCATGCCTCACGCCCCGGGCGGGATCGCGTCGAGCGGATAGGTGAACAGCAGCATTTCCAGCGGCACGGCGTCAGCCGGCCGGAGCGACTGGTCGGCCAGCCGGTCCTGGTACCGGGTCACGATGGCCAGCAGTTCGGCCACGAGCTGGTCGGCCTCCGGGCGGGTCAGGTACGCGACGGTCTGCGCGGCGCTGGTCAGCGCTTCCTGCTCCGCGGACATCGCCGGCCGCGGCCCAGCACCGTCCGGGCGCGATCGAGGTACCGGCCCCACAGGACATCCGAGAGCGCGCTCGCGGCTAGCCCGGCCTGGGGGTCGTCGCTGACCGCGGGAAACATGAAGCCCGCCGGGCTGGCCCGGCGCCACGGCCGACGCCGGCCGGTGTCGCCGCCAGCGTCCTCGACCAGGCCGTACTTGGCCAGCATCCGGAAGTGAAACGAGCAGGCCGAGGGCGACTCGCCGATGATCTCGGCCGCCTCGGTGGCGTTCAGCGGCTCGCGCCAGGCCCAGCGCCTCGAGCAGAGCCATCCGGATGGGATGCGCGAGAGCGCGCAGCGTCGGCGCATCGTCGACCCGGCGCGGCGCCACCGGATCCCTGGGCGGGCGAGAGCCCTTGGAACTATTAATAGACATCTATCGAAAGATAGCTTTCAATAACTCGGCTGGCAACCCCCGGCCGCACGTGTACGTAGCCATCGGGCGTGCACCCCGCGGCTAGCTGCAGCAGGCCACCTCGGGCATCGCGTTCCCCGGCGAGGAAGAGGGCGAAGCGGAAGGCGGGTAGGACATAGGGCGGCGGGGGAGGCCGACATGGCGGGTGCGGACCAGGCGAGGACCGAGCAGGCGGGGGCCGAGCAGGCGGGGGCCGGCGGGTCTGCTGCTTCCCCATCGATGGCCAGGTGGAGGCGCGAGCACCTGACGGTGGCGGAGCGGGTCGCGCGAGGGAAGCAGGCGCGCGCGCGGGTGCCGCGGGCGGCGCACGGGCGGTGGGAGGCGGCCCCCGATCGGGCGGATCCGGTCGCGCTGCTGGAGGAGCAGGCGGCCAGCCGGGTCCCGGAGCTGACGCCGATCCGGTACGGGCGGATGCTGGTCTCGCCGTTCACCTTCTACCGGGGCGCCGCGCTGATCATGGCGGCCGACCTGGCGCGGAGCCCGGTGTCGGGGATCGCCGTGCAGCTGTGCGGGGACGCGCACCTGTCCAACTTCGGGCTGTTCGGCACCCCGGAGCGGCGGATGCTGTTCGACATCAACGACTTCGACGAGACGCTGCCCGGCCCGTGGGAGTGGGACGTCAAGCGGATGGCGGCGAGCTTCGAGGTGATGGGCCGCTCCCGCGGCTTCGCGCCGGCCGACCGGCGGGCGGTCGTCATGGCCGGGGTCGCGGAGTACCGGGAGCGGATGCGGCAGGCCGCCGGGATGGGCACCCTCGGCGCCTGGTATGACCAGCTGGACGCGGGGATGCTGCTCAAGCTGGTCCGCCAGGAGGCGCGGGACAGTGAGCTGGGCAAGAAGGAGGCCCGGCGGGCCCGGCGGCATGTGGCCGAGGCCTACACGCGCGACAGCACCCGGGTGTTCGCCAGGCGGACCAGCGAGTTCGGCGGTGAGCTGCGGATCGTGCCCGACCCGCCGCTGATCGTCCCGATCGAGGACCTGATCGAGCCGGGGTCGGAATGGGAGGACCCGGCGCCGCTGATCAAGAAGCTGCTCGCCTCCTACCGGCGCACGCTGGGGCGGCATGGCCATCCGCTGGAGGAGTTCAGTTACGTCCACGCGGCCCGCAAGGTGGTCGGCGTGGGCAGCGTCGGCACCCGCTGCTACATCCTGCTGCTGCTCGGCCGCGACACCAGCGACCCGCTGTTCCTGCAGGTGAAAGAGGCGCAGGAGTCGGTGCTGGAGCGATTCGCGGGCAAGAGCCAGTATGCCCACCACGGTGAGCGGGTGGTGACCGGCCAGCGGCTGATGCAGGGTGCGACCGACATCTTCCTGGGCTGGCAGCGGATCCGGGGACTGGACGGGGTGACCCGCGACTACTACGTGCGGCAGTTCCACGACTGGAAGGGCGGCGCCGACGTGGACCGGCTGCTGGTGCCCGGCGCCCTGGTCTACGCGCGGACCTGCGGTGCGACCCTGGCGCGCGCCCATGCCCGCTGGGGCGACCGCATCGCGATCGCCTCCTACCTGGGCAAGAGCGATGCCTTCGACCAGGCGGTGGCGGACTTTTCCGCCGCCTACGCGGACCAGAACGAGCGCGACTACGCCGCGTTCACGGCCGCCGTGAACGCGGGCCGGCTGGCCGCGCGACCCGGCCTGTAAGAGGTCAGCCGATGAGGCTAGCCCGGCATGAGCGCGCGCCGGGCGTCCTGCAGCCCGTTCTCGTTGTCCTGCGGTCCGCTGAGGCCGGTCAGGTCGTTCACGGAGATGCGCCAGGCGAAGTAGCTGGCCTGGACCGCCCACCGGAACCGCAGCAGGGGCGCCAGGCCGTGCTCGATCTCGGCCGCCCCGAGGATGCCCTCATCCTGATAGGCGGCGATCAGGCGGCGCGCGCGGCCGGGCCCGCCGGTGAACATGACGGCCGAGGCCAGGTCGTAGAGCAGCGGGCCGCGGATGGCGGAACTCCAGTCGATGACCCCGCACCGGCCGGTCGCCGGGTCCCGGCGGAACGCGTCCGGCGCCGGGTCGGCATGCAGCATGCCGTGCGTCATCCGGTCGGGGCGGGCGGCATCGAGGGCGTCGAGCGCGGCGGTGATGGCCTGCCGCAGCCACGGGCGCAGCCCCAGGCAGTCCGCGTCCGGGTCGACCCAGTGGAAGCGCTGGGGGTCCGCGGGCTGCCAGCCCGCCAGCGCCCGGTGCACCCGGGCCAGCGTCCGGCCCAGCAGATCCTGCCCGGCCGGGTCATGACCGGCGAGCGGGTGACCGGGCACCCAGGTCAGCAGCGCCAGCCAGGCGTCCCCGATGCTGACCGCCAGGCGCCCGTCGCGAGCGGGAACGGCCGCCCCGGCGGGAATGCCCGCCTCCTCCAGCCGCCGGGCGACGGCCAGGCCGCCGGCGAACGGGATCCCGGCGTGCGCCGGCCACGGCCTTGGCCACCCACCGGCGGCCGTCATGGTCGACGAACCAGATCCGCGAGTCCATGCCGCCGTTGTGCGCGGTGACCTGAGCGCCGGCCAGGCCCCAGTACCGGGCCAGGCCGGAACTCAGCGCCGCTTCGGTGACCACGGCCGAGCCAATCAGAGCGGCCTGCGCGGACACCCGGTTTTCCGCGGCGGGCGTCACGAGCGCAGGTCGTCCAGCGCCGCTCGCAGGGCGCCGTCCCGGCGGCGTCGGCCCGGCCGAGTTCGGCGGCCAGCGCGGTCAGGCCGGCGTTAAGGCCCGCCGCAGTTCGGCTGCGCCGACCGAGACCAGGGTGGCCTCCAGGCCGGCCAGATCCGCCGCGGCCAGCAGTGGGCTCTGGCGGTACGCGGCCGGGCGCCGAGGCGCAGCGAAGCCAGCGCGGTGACCGGGCGCGCAGGGTGCCGATCCAGTACTCGGCCTGCCACGGCCGGCCCGCTCGATGAACCCGAGATCCTCGAAGCCGGCGATGGACCAGCGGGAGACCGGGCGACGGTCCCCATCGTGCCGAGCGGGCCGAACAGGGCAGCGGCCGGAATCCCAGTCGACTTCCAGCCAGCCGAGCAGCAGGAACACCCGGTACGATCGGGCCGGACGGCAGGTCCCAGTGGTGCAGCGCCGCGAGATCGGCGTGCAGCCACTCGGTCCAGCGTTCCATGACGACGGGCACGTCACCGCTGACGCCGAACATCAGGTCAATGTCGGACCACCGGTCGCCGGTGCCCGATGCGTAGGACCCGGTGACGGCCGCGCCCGCCACGTCTGGGTCGCGCGCGGCCCGGTCCAGCAGGAGCGCCCGGACCTCGTCCGGATCGGCGGCGGCAGGCACCCGGCCGATGGCAGCGGCCAGCCGCTACCGGGGCGGCACGGCTGGGCGCCGTCTCGGGTCGGCGGAGCCTGGCCAGCCGTCTTATCGGGAGTAACGGCGCGGCGCCGTTCATCCATCTCACAGGGAGGCGGCGGCACCGGGCCAGCCGGGTCAGGCGGGGCGGCCGGGCATCACGCGCCGCCGCGTGCGTACACGTCCGCCGTGGCGGCGGGCAGCGGGCGGAAGCCGGCCCGCAGGTACAAGCCGAGGTCGTTGCTGACCTTCAGCCGCCGGCAGCCCCGGGCGGCCAGGCGCTCCAGGCCGGCGGCGAGGACGTGGCTGGCGATCCCCCGGCCCTGATGCGCCTCCTCGGTGCGCATGGGCTCGACCAGGCCGACGCCGGTAACCGGGTCGGCCCAGAACAGGCCATACCCGGCGACGTGCCCGCCGGGCGCCTCGACCATGAGGTCGGTGTCCGGGTCATACAGCTCGCACTGGCGCAGCCGGGCCTCCACCATGCGGGCCGTTGCGGGCCGCCAGCGGATGCGGCCGCTCCCCGGCCTCCGCCCGCGACAGCAGGCGGTAGCCGGGTGGCAGCGGCGGGACGGCGGGGCGCCGGGCGGCGGGCAGCCAGGCGGAGATCACGCCGGGCGGGCCGCCGGGGCGGTACCCGGCCGCCGTCAGCGCGGCGACGCCTACGGTGTCGTCGGGCCGGACCGGGAACTCGGCCGGCCCGCCCGGGGCGTCGGCCAGGTCGAGGGCCGTCCGCCACGCGGCGGCGGCCCGGCCCGGGTGGCCGGGGTCGCCGGGCAGGCACAGGACGTCGCACTGGATGGTGCCGCCGAAGTCGGTGCGCAGCACGGCCGCGGCCGGCTCGCCGTGCTCGTCCAGCCAGAACAGCTGGCCGCCCGCGTCGGTGGGGCGCTCCTGGCGCGACCACCACTGCGCGTCGGCCGCCTCCCAGATCCCGCCGTCGGGGCTGGCCAGCCGCATCCGCCGCAGCAGCGCGCAGGCCAGCCGCAGGGACGTCGGCCCGGTGACCGCCAGGGCGGCGGGTGCCTTCGCGTTCCACGGTCCCATGGTCCTGGCCCTCCATGATCGTGACCCTTTTTCCGTCAGAACCAGCGGGAAAACGGTCACGATCATGCCGAGGCCTCGCGTGACGTTGTCAGGATGCGCCTGACGCTGTAAGGTCGCTCCTGACGGCGCGTCAGGAGGAGCCTGACAGGCCGGGAGAGGGGCAGCCGCCATGACCGCTGAGACCGGGGAGGCCGCCGGGACCCAGGAGGCCGTGCTGGCCTGCTGCTCGTTCTGCTTCCACCCGAGCACCGAGGTGGGCACGCTGGTGGCCGGGCCGGGGTGTACATCTGCGATGCCTGCGTGGCGCTGAGCCAGCAGATCATCGACGGGAAGCCGGAGACGCCCGGGCCGCGCCTGGCGCCGTGGGACCTGGTCAGTGACGTGGACCAGGTCCTGGCGCACCTGCCCCTGGTCGCGCGGGCCAGCGAGCTGGTCGAGGAGAGCCTGGCCCGGTGGGTCGGCCGCGCCCGCGTGCTGGGCGCGACCTGGGCGCGGATCGGGGAGGCGCTGGGCATGACCCGGCAGTCGGCCTGGGGGCGGTTCTCCGGCGAGGAGTGACCGGGCCCGGAGGGTGACCCCCGGCCCGCGGAGCGTCTGCGCCGGGGTCAGGGCCAGATGACCTGGTCCAGGAAGCGCTCGATGGCGGTGACCACGTCGCCCAGGACGGCGGCCGAGGCGGCCAGGCTGCCCGGCACGAACATGCCGTGGTCGGCGCCGTCGACCTCCAGGACGTGCGGCGTGACCGACCGGGCTACGGCACCGTCCCAGAACGGGTCGGCGCTCCCGCCGATCAGCAGGCACGGTGCCGTGGCCTCGCGCATCCCGGTCACGGTCGGCTCGTCGGTCAGCAGCGGGGTCATCCAGACGGCGGGCAGGCCGCGCTCGGCCACCAGCGGCGCGGCCTGGGAGCCGAGCGACTTGCCGATGACCAGCGGGGCGGGCACGCCGGTGACGGCGGCCGCCTCGGCCAGCGCTTCCTTCACCTGGCTGGCCACCCAGGCGTGGGAGTAGGCCTCCGACTCGGGCGCGGCCCAGGCGATCCGGTGCAGGTAGCCGCCGCGGCGGCGGACGGCCAGGCCGGCGTACATCAGGAGCGGGCCGTCGGTGGTGTAGCCGCCGCCTGGTACCAGAATCGCCACCCGCTCGGGATCCGCCATATGGCTGATCTTAAGCGACCAGGCAGGGGCCGAAAATGGCGACCTAGGGTAATAATCCGGGCATGGTATAAAGGCCCGCCGAAACAGCTAGGTTGAGCATCATGCTGACCGGTTTTCATCACATCACGCTCAACGTGACCGACCTGGCCCGGTCCAGGGCGTTTTACGAGGGCGTGCTCGGGCTGAAGGTGGACCAGGATTTCCGGGGCTACAAGCTGCGGTTCCGGCTCGGCGACGGCGGGCGACTGGTGCTGGTGCCGCCGCTGGACGGGACCCCGGAGGGCGACCGGTTCAGCGAGCAGCGGATCGGCATGGATCACCTGGCCATCGGGGTGAGCAGCCGGGCCGAGCTAGACCAGTTACTGGGCGTGCTGCAGGAGGCCGGCGTGCCCGCCGACCTGCATCAGGACGCGCTGGGGCCGGCGATGATCACAGCCCGCGACCCCGACAACATCCAGCTGGAATTCTTCGAGGAGTAACGGCGCCGCGACCTCAGCCGGCCTCGCTGGCCGAGTCCAGCATGGACTTCAGCCGCAGCACGGTGGCCCAGTTCCGGGCCGTCCCGTCGGCCTGGGCCGCCGAGCGGCCGAGCCGGAGGGCCAGGTCGCTGCGGCCGAACCCGTCGGGCGTGTGCAGGTACAGGATCCGCCCGACGACCCGGGCGTCGTCCCGGCTGCCGGCGTCGCGGGCGGCCCGGCTGGCCTGGTCCACGGCGGCGTGCCCGGCCGGGCTGACCTCGTCCCGGCGGAACACCGCGTGCAGCAGCCTCGGATTGTCCGGCGCGGGGAACGGGTTGCCGGCGATGACCTGGTCAACGTCCTCCCGCGACACCACCACCACGGCCGGGCTGACGCCGAGCCGCGAGCTGATCTCCCGCTCCAGGGCGTCGGCCAGCGCGGCCTGGTCAGTGTCGGGGCTGCTGAACACCAGGTTGCCGCTCTGGATGTAGGTGGCCACGCGGGCGTGCCCGAGGTCGATGGCCACCTGGCGCAGGTCGGCCATCGCGACCTTGTTCTTCCCGCCGACGTTGATGCCGCGGAGCAGGGCGGCGTAGCTGGGCATGGGTGCGACTGTAACGCCGTCCGGCCGGGCGCGCGGGGCGAAGACCGGGCTCCCGGGGAGAATCGGGCGGGTCAGGCGAAGCCGGCCGCCGAGCAGGCCGCGGCGATGGCGTCGGCCACCACGTCGGGCCGCACGCGGCGCAGCGCCTCGGCCTGGCTGACCCACGCGATCGCGTCGTGCTCGGGGCTGACCGGCTCGCCGTCCCAGGTCGTGCGCAAAGGCGCGCCGGAGTCCGTCATGCCCCCATTGTCCCGGGGGCCGATGAGTTTGACCGGCGCGGAGGGTCGGTAGGGCGAGAGCATGAGCCCGGCGAAGGGATGAGGGGAGCTGAGATGACGGAGAGCGCACCCGCGCTGACCACCTGGCTGTGGTTCGACACCGCGGCGGAGGAGGCGGCCCGGTTCTACTGCGATGTATTCGAGGACTCGCGCCTCGGCGCGATCAGCCATTACGGCGAGTCCGGGCCGCGGCCGGCCGGGATGGTCATGATGGCCGAGTTCGAGCTGAACGGCCAGAAGTTCGCGGCGCTGAACGGCGGGCCGGAGCCCGCGTTCGAACCACGCCGTGTCGTTCTCGATCCCGTGCGCGGACCAGGTCGAGGTGGACTACTACTGGGGCCGGCTGACCGACGGCGGGCAGGAAGTCGCCTGCGGCTGGCTGACCGACCAGTACGGGCTGTCCTGGCAGGTCATCCCCACGCCGTTCAGCAGATGATGAGCGACCCGGATCAGGAGAAGGTGCAGCGCGTCATGGCCGCGATGCTGAAGATGACCAAGCTGGACCTGCCCGAGCTGCAGCGCGCGTTCGACGGGGACTAGGGCAGCTCGGGCAGGCGGAACCGGAGCCGGGCGGCGACGGCGTGCCCGGCCAGGACGTCGTCGTCGGCGATG
Source organism: uncultured Actinomycetota bacterium (assembly GCA_963731085.1). Classification (GTDB taxonomy): domain Bacteria; phylum Actinomycetota; class Actinomycetes; order Streptosporangiales; family Streptosporangiaceae; genus DASUBV01. Next base: position 241,758 of record CAVSUF010000003.1, on the reverse strand, counting down.
TGCCGGATCGAGCCGCCGTCGGCCCGGACCGCCTCGGTCAGCTCGTCCAGGACGTCCCAGGTGTTGCGGGTCGGGCCGCCGCAGACCGGGCAGGTGTCGCCGGAACGGCCCAGCCAGCGCGACTCGTCGCACACCACCCCGCGCACCGGGCCGGCGCCGTCGGCCACCAGCAGGGTCTGCGCCGCGGCCACCGAGCCGGCCCACAGGCAGTCATCCAGGCCGGCCACGGCCAGCCCCCCGGCCGCCAGCGTGGCCAGGACCTCCTGGCCCAGCGCGCGGTCCTGGGCCCGCTCGTGCCGGGCCAGGATCAGCCCGGCGCTGCGCCGGATCTCGGCGGGCGCGGCGGTGCCGGGGTCGGCGCTGAACGTGCCGGCCACCCGGGCCCTCAGCTCGGCGGGCAGGAACTCGGCGAAGCCCGGCACCTCGTAGTCGTGGCCGCCGATCACCAGCAGGTCGCACGCACCCGGAGCGGAACACGTCCTCCAGGGCGGCGACCACGTTGCGGTAATGCCGCTTGCTCAGCTCGCCGGCCTTGTTGCGGACCCGTTCCTCGGACTGGCCGGCGGCGTAGTTGGGCTTGCGCAGCGCGGGATCGCGGACGGCGGGAAGCTCGCGCATCTCGTCCTGGTAGACCTCCCACAGCCGGGCGTCGGCCTTGTCGACCAGCACCACGCAGGCCCGGTGCAGCTCATCCAGCACGGCCAGCATGGGCTGCACGTACGGGGCGTCGTCGACCAGCACCTGGTCGCGGACGGGCCGGGGCAGCGGGACCTCCTCGTACAGGCCCCGGGCGCTGCACGCGAAGATGGCCACCCCGGCCGGGCGCCAGCGCTCCTCGGCCAGCGCCTCCTTGATCCGCTGGATGTCGGCCCGGACCGACAGCCGGGCCTCGTGGCTGCCGGCGGCGCCGTTCTTGCCCAGCGGGCGGATCTGGTCGAGCAGGCTCGACACCCGGACCTGGAGGTCCTCGCGCAGCCCCGGGTCAGCATCGATGCTGGCGTAGACGGATGTCACTGGCAGGCTCTGCCCGTCGAACCGGACAATACGGTCAACTGTTTCCGCTGTGAGCATCCGTCCTCCCCCCGGCTCGGACCGCCCTTCCCAGAGGTTACCCCCGGGTCGGGCGGGGCAGCCGTGGCTGGCCGGGTCTGTCCCCGCCGCCTGACCAGGCCCCGCGCCGGGCCGCGGGCGGGCAGCGGGAGGCGGGCGGCTGCCGGGCTGGCTTTCCGGGCGTGCCCGGAGGCCGCGTCAGGCGGTCAATTAGGCTGGCCGCCGTGGAGGAGTCCTGGTTCCGCCGCAGGACGTCGCGCTGGCCGGACTGGCCCGCGGCCAGCGCTGATCACGGCCAAGGAGCGCCTGGGCACCCGGATCAGCGTGGTCATCCCGGCGCGGAACGAGGAGCGCACGGTCGGCGACGTGGTCGGCGCGCTGGGCACGCGAGCTGGTCCGCCGGGTCCCGCTGGTGGACGAGCTGGTGGTGATGGACTCCGACTCCGCCGACGCCACGGCGAGGTCGCGGCCCGGGCCGGGGCGACGGTGCTACCGGACCCGCGACGTGGTCGCCGGAACTGGGCAGCTATCCGCGGCAAGGGCGAGGCGCTGTGGAAGTCGCTGCTGGTCACCACGCGGTGACCTGCTGGTCTTCGTGGACGCCGACCTGACCCAGTGGGGGCCGCACTTCGTCACCGGGCTGCTCGGGCCGCTGCTGGCCGACGAGCGGGTCCGGCTGGTCAAGGGGTTCTACGCGCGGGTCCTCACCGGGGCCGACGGCTCGACCTCGACCGAGGGCGGCCGGGTCACCGAGCTGGTCGCCCGGCCGCTGATCAGCCTGTGGTGGCCGGAGCTGGCCGGCGTCGTCCAGCCGCTGGCGGGCGAGTGGGCGGCCCGGCGCTGCCTGATGGAGTCGCTGCCGATCCCGGTCGGCTACGGCGTGGAGCTGGCCACGCTGATGGACACCGCCGCCCGGCACGGCCTGGACGCGCTGGCCCAGGTCGACCTGGGCAGCCGCGCGCCACCGGCACCAGGCCAACCATGACCTGGCGCTGATGGCGGCGGAGCTGCTGGTGGTGGCCGAGCGGCGGCGCCCGGCGGTGACGGCCCGGTGGTGACGGCCCGGTGGTGAACGGTCGGCGGTGAACGGTACGGCGGTGAACGGTACGGCGGTGAACGGTACGGCGGGGCGCGAGACGGGGGCCAGCGGGACGGGGCGGGGACGGCGGTCCTGCAGCAGTTCGTCCGCGAGGACGGCGCAGGTGCGGCCGCGGCACCGGGCCGTGCCGGTGGCCGAGCGGCCGCCGGCGGCGGAGGTCCGGCTGTGCCCGAGGCGGCCCCGGCCGCGGCTGCGGACGCCCGGTGAACGGCCCGGGCGAGTCCCGCCGGGCGGCCGCAGTCGGCGCTGCGGCTCGGGAGCCGGACGTTCGAGCCGCATCAGCTGCTGGTCATGGCGATCGTCAACCGGACGCCGGACTCGTTCTACCGGCCGGGGATCACCTGGGACGAGGGCGCGGCGATGGACCGGGTGCACCAGGTCGTCGCCGAGGGCGCCGACATCGTCGACATCGGCGGCGTGCCGGCGGCGCCCGGCTCGGCGGTCGACCCCGGCGAGGAGATCCGCCGCACGGCCAGCTTCGTCGCCGCCGTCCGGGCCGCCTACCCCGACGTGGTGATCAGCTCGGACACCTGGCGGCACGAGGTGGCCCGCGAGGCGTGCGCGGCTGGCGCTGACCTGCTCAACGACAGCTGGGGCGGGTGGGACCCGAAGACTGGCCGAGGTGGCGGCCGAGTTCGGCGCCGGGATCGTCTGCGCGCACGCCGGCCGCCAGCACCCGCGCACCCGGCCGTTCCGGGTCGCCTACGCCGACGTCATGGCCGACGTGCTGCAGGTCACGCTGGCGCTGGCCGACCGGGCGGTGGCGGCGGGCGTCGACCCGGCCCGGATCGTCATCGACCCGGCCCACGACTTCGGCAAGAACACCTGGCACTCGCTGGAGGTCACCCGCCGGCTGGCCGAGATGACGGCCACCGGCTGGCCGGTGCTGCTGTCCGCGTCGAACAAGGACTTCGTCGGCGAGACCCTGAACGTCCCGCCGGACCAGCGGCTGGCCGGAACGCTGGCCGCGACCGCGATCAGCGCCTGGCTCGGCGCGCGGATCTTCCGGGCGCACCAGGTCGTCGAGACGCGGCACGTGCTGGACATGGTCTCGGCCATCCGGGGCGACATCCCGCCCGCCCGCGCGGTCCGGGGGCTGGCCTGATGCGGGAGACCGGCTGATGATCGTCGGCGGCCGCGCTGTGCCCGGCGCCGCCGCTGCTGGCCCGCGAGCTGACCGGCGGCGACGCTGGTCCTGCCCGACCTGCGGGAGGCGTGCCGGGAGGCGACGGGCGGCTGCTCCGGGCGCGCGGCCCGACGTGATCGTCGTGGTCGGGGCCGGGACCGCAGACCGGGACTGGGACGGCGGCGCCGCGCTGGACGTGGCCGCTTCGGCGGCCCGGCGGCTGGTCGCCGGCGCGCGGCACGCCGGGCCTGCCGCCGCGCTCGGGCCTGGGCGCCCGGCTGCTGGACGAGGCCGGGTACGCCGGGCCGCGGCTGCTGCAGGCCATCGGCGCGGACGAGCCGCCGGCCGCGTGCGCCGCGGCCGGCCAGCGGCTGAGCCCGGCGCCGGGCCGGGTCGGCGCTGCTGGTGATGGCCGACGGCAGCGCCCGGCGCAGCCGCCGGGCGCCGGGCCACCTGGACGAGCGCAGCGCCGGGTTCGACGCCGGCGGTCGAGCGCGCGGTCCGGGACGGCGACCTGGCCGCGCTGGCCGGCGTCGACCCGGCCTGGCCCGCGAGCTGATGGCCACCGGCCGGGCCGCCTGGCAGGTGCTGGCGGGCGCGCTGCCGCCGGCCGGGCGGGGCCGAGGTGCTGTACGCGGATGACCCGTTCGGGGTGGCCTACCTGGTCGCCTCGTTCACCGGCGCCGCCGCGGGCGGCCGGCCCCGGTCAGGCCGGCCGGCCGAGCGGAGCCGGCCATAGCCTGCGTTGCTACGGGTGCTCCGCGGAGCACCGGAACGGCAGGGAGGGAGCACGGCCATCGACAGCGACTTCACCGGCCGCGCGGTCCTGGTCTTCGGGGCGGCCGGGGCGCTCGGCGCGCGGGGTGGCGGCCGCGTTCCACGCCGCCGGGGCCGACGGTCACCGGCGCTGACCTGGGCCCAGCCGTCCGACGCGCGGCGCCTGGACGGCATCACCTACCACGCGCTGGACGTGCAGGACGAGGCGGCGCTGGCCGCGCTGCTGGCCGCGGCGGCGCCGTGGGCGGTGATCAACACCATCGGCGGGTTCGCCGGGCACCGGCCGCTGGCCGAGCTGGACGCGGCCGAGCTGACCGGCCAGATCGAGCTGAACCTGGTGACCGCCGCGCTGATCACCAAGCACGCGCTGGCCGCCATGCAGCCGGTCGGGCGCGGGCCGGATCGTGCACACCGCCAGCCGCGCGGCCGTGGTGACCAAGGGCTCCGGGTTCGCCTACTCGGTCAGCAAGGCGGCCGTGCTGCACCTGGTGGCGATGGCCGCCGACGAGGTCCGGGGCACGGGCATCACGGTGAACTGCGTCGTTCCCAGCATCATCGACACCCCGGCCAACCGGGCCGCGATGCCGGGAGCGCCGACCACGCCGACTGGCCCAAGATCCCCGACATCGCCCGCACCTACCTGTACCTGGCGTCGCCGCAGTCGGCGCTGGTGAACGGCGCGGCCGTCCCGGTGTGAGGCGCCGTCAGGCCGGGCGGCGCCGAAGGACGGGGCCGACGGGCTGCCGGGGAGCAGGCGGCTGGCCCGCTGCAGGAGCACCAGCCGCTGCGTGCCCAGCGTGATGGCCAGGTACAGCAGGATGGTGGCGTCGCCCAGGCCGGACGTGCCGTGGTGCTTGTCCAGCAGGTAGTCATAGCCCAGGTGCGCGGCCAGGGCCGCGGCCCACAGCAGCGCCGTGATCCAGGTGCCCTGCGACCAGGTCGAGCCGTCCTTCTGCCAGATCCGCACGGTCACCGCCCGGGCCACGCCGAACGCGACGGCCAGCACCAGGCTGCCGCCCAGGGCGGCCACGGCGATCCCGCCGACGTGGTGCTGCTTCTGCAGGTACTGGACCGTCTCCAGGACCCCGAGGACGGCCAGGATCAGCGCGATCCGCACGCCGCTGGCGCTCACGCGGCGCGCCACCAGCTGACGGTAGATCAGCAATCCGACCACCACGACGCCGATACCGAGCTCTGCTAGCACCTGCTTCTCCATCTGCCTCGGGCGCCTGCCAGGCCGCCGGCTCAGCCCGCCAGGGGGGCCTGCCTTAGTCTTCTTGTTTTACAGCCTCACGCTAAGGCCCAGCGCAACCGAGTTTCCGTGCCCGGCGTCCTGACCTTTCCGTGACATCCGTCACGGAGAGGCCTTTCCGGAACGACGCGGTTTCGCCGGGCCGCTGTTGTCCTGTTAGTTTGAGCCCCGGGGGAATCGACGTCGTGGGGCCGGATCGGAGGTCTCGATGGGCCTGCCAGCACGCCAGCGCAGGGCTCTGGATGGCATCGAGAGCGGGCTGCGGATCTCAGACCCACGGCTCGCGGCCATGTTCTTCATTTTCGGGCGGCTCACGCGCGATGAGGATATGCCCCGAATCGAGGAGCTGCGGCATCGCCTGGCCATCATGCGGCTGCGGATCCGGCTCGGCCTGGCGGCGGCGGCCGGCGGCTGACCTTCTCCCGGCGGCGGCGCGAGCCGGCGCCGGGCCGGGCGGCCGCGCGGTGCCGCGGCAGCCGGGCCAGCCGGTGGCGCCCGATGGCGATGTTCTTCCCGCTGGCGCTGGTGCTGATGTCGGCCTCCATCTTCGTCGCCTACCGGTTCGGCGGCGCGCCGCGCTGCTCGCTCGGCGCAGACGGTGGCCACGGCCAGGCTGCACCCGCGGGGAAAGCCGCCGGTCAAGGGCGGCAAGAAGTGCCGCGTCTCGGTGTCGGCGCCGGTGGTCCCGATTGGCCGCTGAGCGCCCCGTCCGCTGATTCCCGCCGGGACTGATCCCGCGCGGCCGGCGACCGGCGGGGCCTGGCTAGGGGCCGACGGCGACGAGCTCGGGGCGGGCGCAGGGCCTCGGGCCGCCGTTGCCCGGAGCCTGGCCCAGCCGGGCGCAGGCGGCCAGCACGGCGACGCCGGCGGCCGGGTCGGCGCTGCCGCCGATGCCGCTGCCGCCGATGCCGGACAGGTCCACGAAGAAGTGCGGCCACGGCACCGCCCGCGCGGTCCAGGTGACGCGGCGGGACGCCAGGCTGTAGCCCCACGCGTCCCCCAGCTCGCCCTCGTCCAGGCCGAGCGCGACGCCGTTGCTGACCGAGTACAGCCCGGCCGCGCCCAGGGTGGCCGCGGCTGGTGATCACCTTGCCGGTGTCCGGGTCCAGGCCGACCAGCAGGTTGCCGCCCGCCACGTACAGGGTCTGGCGGACCGCGTCGATGCCCTCGGCCACCGCGCCGGCCCGGTGCCACAGCAGCCGGCCGTCGGTCCCGCTGTAGGCCACCAGGCCATCGGCGTCGGTGAACAGCACGGCGCCGTCGATCGCGTCGGTCAGCGTGCCGGCGAACGGCCGGCCGGGTCGCCACTCAGCCGGGCCTGTTCCCCGGTCAGCAGGTCGATGCGGCGCAGCGCGGTCACCGGGCGGTGCCAGGTAGCCGCCCGCCGAGACCGTGACGAACAGGTCGCGGCCCGACACCCGCCAGGCCTGGGCCACCGGCCCGGTCGGCACCCGCCAGGCGACCCTGCCCGGTCGCGTTGACGTAACTGGTCACCGCGGTGGTGCCGACGATGACGGTGCGGGCCGCGTCGGCCCACACGGCGCCGCCGTACACGGCGGCCGGGTAGACCCGGATGAACTCGCCCGTGGCGGCGGACAGCACGACCTCTTCCCGGTACTGGCCGCCGGCGGCGTCCGGCACTGACACCCCGGCGGTCAGCACCCCGGTCCAGGCCCGGACCGAGACCACCGCCGCGCCCGCCGGGCAGGTTCAGGTCGGCCAGGCTGGCCGTCCACAACGGCCGGCCATCGCTGAGCCGGAACCCGGCCACGGTCTGGCCGAAGCCCACCGCAGCCACGCCCCCGCCCGCCGCGGCGTAGGCCTGGCCGCTGGCCGGGACGGTGCCGACCGCGCCGTTCTGGGCCGCCCACGAGCCGGGCAGCACCCGGGTCCAGCGGATCGTGCCCGCGGTCCGCGCGCAGTGCCGCCCGTTGCAGTCGTGACTGGTCACGCTGGCCGCCCGGCCGGGCACGATCGCGGCCCCGATGAGCACCGCGGCCAGGAATCCCCGCCGCGCCCACACCGCCGTTCCTCGCGACGCCAGCACGACGCGAGACTATCTCCTGCGCTGGACAGGCCGGGACCGCCGCGCGCCTGCCTGATCCCCCAGCGCGGCGACAGCGCGGCGGTTGCTCGCGGTGCTCGCGTGACAGGCGTGGCTGGCGATGCTCGCGCGGCCCGGGAGTCGCGGGGCGCGGCCGGGAGTCGCGCGGCCGGGGAGTCGCGCGGCGCGGCGACCGGGCGACGGGTGCTGGCCAGGCCCGCGCGTTGCTCGCGTGGCTGGCGGTGCTTGCGTGGCAGATGGCACGGCCATCAGGCGGCCGGCATGACGGGATGAGCATGATCGTGACCGTTTGTCCGTGCTGCACACGGGTAATCGGTCACGATCATGGACTTTGCCCCGCCGCCCGGCCAGGCGGGCAGCAGCGGGGCGAGGCGGCTGCCGTCAGGCGGGCGAGGCGGCCGGGCGGGCCAGCGCGGCGAGGCAGTCGCCGTCGGCGGGCGACGGGCAGGCGGGGCGACGGGCAGGCGGGGCGACGGCAGGCGGGCGACGGGCAGGCGGGGCGACGGGCAGGCGGGGCGACGGGCAGGCGGGGCGAGGCGGCTGCCGTCAGGCCGGCGGGCCTGCGGCGGGCAGCAGCGGGAACATGCGCGCCACGACGGCCACGGGCAGCACCCCCGCCTCTTCCGCAGCCGCGTCGGGGCCAGTCCCCGGCTGGCCTCCCGGTCGGCCGCGAACGCGGCGATGACCGCGCGTACCTGCTCGGCGAGGTCGGCCAGGTCGGCGGGCGTGAGGTGCACGATCGTGCTGAACGCGGCGTCGGTCCAGCCTGGCGGGGCCGACGCGCGGCCGTCCAGCCAGCGGCGGTACCCCTCGTTCTCCAGTTCGCGGGCCAGGGCGCCGAAGTCATCGCCGGCCGGGAGCCGGCGGCGCCGGGCGGGGAACCCGGCCCGGCGTCCGCCGTGGCCAGGCGCCACGGGCGGACCCGGCCGCGGGCGCCGGGCACCGCCTCGATGTGCCCGTACCGCTCGAGCTGGCGCAGGTGGAACGAGCAGGCACCGGAACTCTCGCGGAGTTCGCGGGCCGCCTCGGTGGCGGTCAGGGTCGCGCGCCGGGACAGCAGGCCGAGCAGCGCGACCCGGAGCGGATGGCCGAGTGCGTCACCCGGCCGCCCAGGGCGGACCGGACGAGGCGTCACCGCCTCGCCGGCGCCCGCCCGGCTGACCCCGCCCGCCCGGCTGGCCCCGCCCGCCCGGCTGCCCGCCCGCCCGCCCCGCCCGCGCGCCGCGCCGCCCGCGTGCCCGGTCATCCGCTCACCCGCCCGTCCGCTCGCGCGCGTCCCGCCAGCGCGTACCGCTGGTGCTTACCGCCAGCGCTCCCGGCAGTGCTTCCTGCCAGTGCTTACCGCGAGCGCAGGCCGGCAGCGCTTCCTGCCAGCGCATCCCGTCAGAGCTTTGCAAAGTAATTGTTTGCAAACTACTGTAGCCCCCACTGCCGCGACCCGCCAGCGGCCGGGCGAAGGGAGCCCGCATGACCGTCCGTCCCGTGCGCCTGTTCGGCGACCCGGTCCTGGTGACCCGGGCCGAGGCGGTCACCGACTTCGACCGGCCGATCCGCCGCCTGGTCAAGGACCTCACCCAGACGCTGCGCGACGAGCAGGGCGCGGGCCTGTCCGCGCCGCAGATCGGCGTCGGCCTGCGGGTCTTCGTGTTCGACGTGGGCGACGTGGCGGGCCACCTGATCAACCCGGTGCTGGAGTTCCCCGACGAGGCCGAGCAGGACGGCCCGGAGGGCTGCCTGTCGTTCCCCGGCCTGTACTACGACGTGAGGCGGCGGATGAACACCGTGGCCGACGGCTTCGACGCGGACGGCCGCCCGGTCCGGGTCGTCGGCGACCGGGATCTGGCCCGCTGCCTCCAGCACGAGACCGACCACCTGGACGGCGTCCTGTTCATCGACCGGATGGACCAGCCAGCCCGCAAGCAGGCCATGCGCGACATCCGCCAGGCCGGTGGGCCGGGCTGGACGTCCCGCGGTCCAGCCCAGCCCGCACCCGGTGCGCGGCCTGATCCGGTAGCCGCCGAAGGGGGGCGCGGCACTCGCTCGCGCAAACCCTGGAGGTCCCACCGGAGGCTACATGGCGCTCGATGAGGACGTGGCCCGGCTGGCCAAGACCCGCAACCTGGCCACCGTGGTCACGCTCATGCCCGACGGCCAGCCGCAGGCCCAGCTCACCTGGGTCGACCACGACGGCGAGCACGTGCTGGTCAACACCGAGCCGGTCCGCCAGCGCAGCCGCAACCTGCGCCGCGACCCGCGGGTGACGGTCCTGATCCACTCCGGCCAGGACCCGTGGGACTGGGCGGAGATCCGCGGCCACGTGGTCGAGACCATCGGCGGCGACCGCGCCCGCGCCCACATCGACGAGCTGGCCCAGCGCTACACCGGCTCGGACTACGGCCGCCCGGTCGGCCCGGACGGCCGCATCATCCTGGTCATCGAGCCGGACAAGATCAATACGCCGCGGTCCCTGGGCCGCCGCTGGCAGGCCCAGCTGGCGTCGTAGCGGTCGCGCAGCTCCGCCCAGCCGAACTCGGCCGCCCGCTCGCCGGTGATCCGGCTGACCGGCTGGCCGTCGGCCACCAGCGCCAGCACGGCCAGGCACAGGTGCCAGCCCGCCCCGTACATGGCGGCCTCGGACCGCTCGTCGAACGTCTGCTCCACGGTCAGCCGGGCACCCGCCCGGAGCGGGCGTGAGGACCCAGCGCAGCAGGTGGCCGCCCCACCGGTGGATGAGCTCGCGGGGCGGGTCGCAGGCCAGCACGGTCACGTCAACGGCCTCGGCGTCCGGCGTCTCCTGCGCGAGCGCCGGGCCGGGCGACGTCAGCGGCCGGTCCGGCACCACCGGCGACCACCGGGCCAGCTGGTCCGGGTCGGTCAGCATCGGCCACACCCGCTCGGCCGGGTGGCGCAGGTCCCGGGTCATGGTCAGCACCCAGCGGCCGTCGGCCTGGCGCAGGTCGGCCGCCACCGGGCGGGCGGCGATCTCGGCCCGCACCGGGTCGGTCGTCGCGGTCTGGTCAGTCATGGCGTCTCCCTCTGATCTCGTAGCTGGTCCTCGTCGAGCGCGCTGGCCAGCTTGTCCAGGCTGGCCGCCCACAACTGCTGGTACGGGGTTACCCAGGCCAGCACGTCGGGCAGCGGGTCGGCCGACAGCCGGTACACCCGGCGCCGCCCGGCGATCTCCGCCGTCACCGCGCCCGCGTCGCGCAGCACCCGCAGGTGCTTCGATACCAGCGGCTGGGGCAGGCCCAGGGCCTCAATCAGCCCGCTCACGTCGGTCCCCCGCACCCGCAGCGCATCCAGGATGCGGCGCCGGGTGGGGTCGGCGATCAGCGCGAACCCGTTCATGGCAGTAAGTATGCTCCGTAGTTCATATGAAAATCAAGGCATATGAAGGAACGACGGCACCCGCCGACTCACCCCGGACCCCGCGCGGCCGTCCCGCGCGGCCGCCAGCGCGCCGGGCCGCCCGCCGGGCTGGCATCATCGAGAGCATGAGCGTCGTGAAGATCAACGCGATCACCGTGCCCGCCGACAGCGGCGACGAGCTGGCCCGCCGGTTCGCCGCCCGGGCCGGGGCCGTCGACGACCAGGACGGGTTCGAGGGCTTCGAGCTGCTCAAGCCCACCGATGAGCGGACGACCTGGCTGGTCGTGACGCGCTGGCGGGACGAGGCCTCGTTCCAGGCGTGGCTGCGCTCCCCGGCCTTCGGCCACGGCCACCGCTCGGCGTCCGAGCGCGGCGGCGGGGCGGCCCCGCACCCGGTCGGCGTCAGCAGCGAGCTGTGGTCCTACGAGCCCGGCGGGCGGCTCGCCGCGCCGCCGCCTCCTAGCCGCCGGCGTGCCGGCGCAGGCCGACCTGGCGCAGCGGCGGGTCCGGAAGCGCCCGGCCTGCGTCGCGACCGCGCTCGCCGCACCGGGACGCGTCGTAGCCGGGCATGCTGGCCAGCTGGGCCAGCAGCCACGGGGACGCCAGCACGCGGAGCATGGCCTGGACCTCCCGCGAGCCGCTCTGGCGGCCGGGATGACCAGGTCGAAGTGCTCGCTGGTGAGCGGCGACGAAGGCCAGCCCGTAGGCCAGCGCGGCCGGCTCGCTGGCCACTCCGGCCCCGGCCACGCCGGCCGCGATGGCCGCCGCGACCTCCAGGTGGCCGGTGGCGCGGGTGTCGTAGCCGGGCACGCGGCCGGGCTCGAGCCCGGCCGCTGGCCAGCTCCCGGTCCAGCACCCGGCGGGCCTCCGAGCCGGGGTCCCGGTTGACCAGCCGCAGGCCCGAGCCGGGCAGGTCGCCGACGCCGGAGATGCCCGCGGCCGAACCGGGGCGCAGCACCAGGCCCTCGCGCCAGGAGCAGAAGCCGATGATCTCGGCCCCGCCGCCGAGCAGGTCGCCGGCCGGGCCGGTGTTGTAGCCGCCGTCGGCGTCGCGCAGGTGCGCGCCCGCCACGTGGACCAGCCCGGCGGCGGCCAGCCGGAGCGCCTCGCTGCTGCCGCACGGCCACCAGGCGAACGCCACCGGCGGGTCGAGCAGGGCCAGCGGCGCCTCGATCAGCGGCAGCGCCGGGTCGCAGCCCGCCACGACCAGCATCGGCCGCGGCGGCCCGATCGGCCGCACCAGGCCGGGCGCGGTGTCCGGGCCGGCGGCGAGAACGTGGCCGCCGGCCGGGAGGAACCCGGCCCGGGTGGCGGTCGCGCCGGCCAGCGGCAGCGCCACCAGCGCGTCGCCGACCGGGGCCAGCACGACCCGGCCGCCCGGCCGTGCCGAGCGGCGCCAGCGGCCGGGCCGCCACCGGCTGGCGCCGGGCTGCCCGGCCCGAACAGCTCCTCCACGGTCAGCCCGAGCGCCTGGGCCAGGGCCAGCGCCACCCGCAGCGACGGGTCGGACAGCGCCGGACTCCACCGCCGAGACGGCCTGGCGCGAGATGCCGGCCATCCCGGCCAGCTGCTGCTGGGAGAAGCCGCGAGCCAGCCGGGCCAGCCGCAGGCCGGTGCCGGCGCTGCCCGCGCCGGGCTCGCTGCTCACGCGCTCACCTGCACCGGCCAGGAACGCTGCCGCTCCGGGCCGGGCAGCGGGCACGGCCGCGCCGTCCGCCGCCGAAACAGGGCGGGTCCAGCGCCGTGACCACCAGGCGCGCCGTCCGGCCGCGTCCGGCCGGTCCGGCCAGCCGGCAGGTGACCTCGGCCGGCGCCGATCAGCAGGTCGGCCTCCCACACGGCGCCGGCCGGGCGGCCGCCGGTGACGATGCCGGTCAGCACGACACCCGCGTCCGGGCGCGCCCCGGCCGTGACCCGCTCGGGGTGGATCCCGGCCACGATGTCCCCGCCGTCCGGCGCGCGCCGCCCCGGGCCGCCGGACCGGCACGAAGCCCAGGTAGCCGACCAGCTCGGCGACCCGGCGCGAGGCCGGGCGCAGCACCACCTCGGCGGGCGGGCCGTCCTGCAGCAGGGCGCCCTGCGTCGATGATGGCCAGCCGGTCGGCGAAGGCCTGGGCGTCGGCCAGCTCGTGGGCGACCAGCACCGACGGGATCTGCCGGTCGCGTGACCAGCCCGCTGACCAGGCGCGGTCAGCGACCGGCGCAGGCTCGCGTCCAGGCCGGTGTAGGGCTCGTCGAGCAGCAGGGCGTCGCAGCGGGCCAGCAGCAGGCGGCCGAGCGCGACGCGGTGCGCCTGCCCGCCCGACAGGCGGGCGGGCATGGCCGCCAGCAGGCCGCCCAGCCCCAGCTGCCCGGCCAGCTCGGCCAGCTCGGCGCCGCCGGGTCGGCGGCCGGCGCGTAGGCCAGGTTGGCCCGCACCGACAGGTGCGGGAAGATGCCGGGATCCTGGCGCAGCAGCCCGACCCGGCGCTGCCAGGACGGCACCGCCCGGGCCGGGTGCGCGTCCGGTCGCCAGTGTCCGTCAGCACCCGCCCGGCCAGCACCACCCGCGCCGCGCCGCGGCGGCACCAGCCCGGCGATGACCTCCAGCAGCGTGGTCTTGCCCGCGCCCGACGGGCCGAACAGCGCCAGCCGCTCCCCCGGCGCTACGCGGATCGCCGCCCGGAGGGTGAACTCCCTGCGGTCAACCTCGACGTCGGCCTCGAGCACGGGCGCTCCAGGTGTAGGCGGCGAGCGGCAGCGGCAGCGCCACTACCAGCAGGACAAGGGCAAATGGTAGCGCGGAGGCGCAGGCCGGTCTCCTGCAGCGTGGTGTAGATCTGCATGCGGCATGCCGAACGGGTGGTAGGCGATGATGATCACCGCGCCGAACGCGCCCATGGCCCGCGCCCAGGACACGGCCAGCGCCATGGCCAGGCCCGGCGCCGCCAGCGGCAGCGTGACCCGGCGGAACACCCGGCGCGGCCGGTCGCCCGAGCAGCGCCGCCTGCTGCTCCAGCCGGGGGTCGACGGCGCCGAACGCGGCCTGCGCGCCCAGCACGTAATACGGGGCCGACTCGTAGACCTCGGCGATGACCAGGGCCAGGAACGTGTTGGTGGCCGACAGGTGCAGGCCGCCCGATGCACCTCGCCGATCGGGCGTGAACGGGCCGACCATGAAGACCAGCACCAGGCCGATGACCAGCGGCGGCAGCAGCAGGCTGCACAGCACCCCGGCCTCCCACACCCGCGGGAACGGCAGCGTGCCGCGGGCCAGCATCCAGGCCAGCGGGGTCGCCACCAGGAGCAGCACGGCCACGCGTCACGCCGCCCGACTCCAGCGAGGTCGACCAGCGGGTCGAGCGCGCCGGGCGCGGTCAGCGAGCTGGCGATCTCGTGCGGCGACAGTGTGGGCCAGCAGGGTGATCACCGGGCCGAGCAGGGCGATCCAGACCACGCCCGCGCCGATCACCGAGGCGATGCCCGACGCGGACCGGATCCGCCGCGCGGCGCCGGCCGCGCCGCCCGGCGGCGGGCGCGGCCCGCGGCGGCTCCGTGCCGGACCGCGCCGCCGGAAACTGGCGCCGGGCTAGCCGCCCAGCTCACTCTTCACCGCGGCCGGGATCGCGCTGGTGGTCCCGATCGCGGTCGGCGTCAGCAGGGTGAAGCCGCCCGTCTTGTACACCGCCAGGCCGGCCGTCGACAGCGTGTACTTGACGAACGCGATCGCCGCCGGGGTGGGCTTGCCGATGATCGTGATGTCGATGACCTGCGGGCGAGCCTGACTTCGTGGTCGGCTTGCCGCTTGGACGTGATGGTGACCGTCGCCTTGGCGTACTGGGCGGCGTCGGCGAAGTCACCGAGGTTGATCGCGGCCGGCAGCGCGATGTAGGGCAGGTGCAGCTCGATGGCCTGGGTGATGAACGCGCTGGAGGCGTCCAGCTGGCCGGACTGCAGCGTCGAGTCCAGCGAGGACTCGGCGAAGATCTGCGGCGAGGTCGGCCGACGCGGCCGGGCCGCCGAGGATCTTCGTCACCGTGTCCGACGGCAGGTGGTAGTAGGACTGGGCCAGCTCCAGCATCTCGATGAAGTCCCGGCCCTGCGGGTCGGTGTTGGGGTCGGTCCGGCCGAGCTTGAAGCCGGGCGTCTGCATCAGCGTGAACAGCTTGCTTCAGCGGCTCGCTGCCGTCGGCGATGGCCTTGAACTGGCTGGCGTACTTGCTGTTCGGGTTGTACGCGACCACCATCGAGGTCCCGGCGTACTGCACGTACCACTTGGTGAACTTGGGGAACAGCGGCGTGATGTTGTCGCCGCCGACGCTCTCGAAGACGTTCGGGCGCGATCTCGTTCCCGGCGATGTCCGCCTCCAGGTCGCCGGAGGCCCCGGCGCGCCCGGTGAACGTGTAGCCCTCGGCCTTGGTGAAGGCCGGGCTGGCGAGCTTCTCGTTCAGGAACTCCAGCGAGGCGGCATAGGCGACGTTGGCGGTTCCGGTCTTCTTGGGGGTACCGCTCGGACTGCTTCCCGAGCCCCCGGATGAGGAACTGCCGCAGCCGCGCTGCGGCCAGCCCGATGCAGGAAATCGCGAGCAGCGCGCCGAGCCGCGCGCCGCGGTGGGTCAAACCACGGTGTCTCGATAGGTCCATCATTCCCCGAATGTAGCCAGCGTCACTTGCGCACCGCAATAATGCTGGACATGTCGTGACCCATCCTTGACATCGTGCCCGGTCCGGGTTCCGCGCGCCCCCGGCAGCGCCGCCCGGGATGGCGGCGGCAGGGACCGACGCACAGGGCAGGCCGAGGCCGCGTTCAGCCGGCTTTCAGCATGGAAGGGTTGGCTAGACCAGCAACTGAGCACGCCCGGGCCGCCTAACATGGGCAGCGGCGCACTCGGGACGTGGCTGCGCCTCCGAGGACCGCTCCGGCCGCGCGGAGCGAACCCATCGCATGGCGCGTGACGTTGTGGAGGCTAAAGGGTCCCGGCAGGCTCCCTCACGGTAAGGGCAGGCATGGGAAAGACGCAGCAGTCCGCAAACGGGCGGGCCACGGCGAGACCAGGCTCGGCGCGCAAGGGCGGCGTGAGCCGCGCCGCGCAGGCGGGCGGGCGCTCCGGGCCGCCCGGCAACGGCGGCCCGGACGGCCAGAATCCCAGCGGCCAGAATCGCGCGCGGCCAGAATCGCGGCAGCGCCCCGAAGGCGGCCGACCGCCCGGTCCCGGCGGAGGGCGGCAGCACCGCGCCCCGCCTGTGGTTCCGCTCGCGACGTTCGCGCTGTCGCTGGTCGGCCTGGGCCTCTCGATCTACCTCACCATCACCCACCTGCACCCGGCCGCGCTGTTCTGCTCGGACAAAGGCCTGGTCAACTGCAACGCGGTCACCACCAGCACGCAGTCCAAGGTCTTCGGGATCTTCCCGGTGGCCGAGCTGGGCCTGGCCTACTACGTGTTCACCAGCCGCGATCAACTCGCCCTGGGCCTGGCGGATGAGCTGCGGCGCCGGCGCATCTGACAGGTGCTCGCTGGATCCGGCTCGCGTCGGCCGTCCTGGGCATGGGCTTCGTGCTCTACCTCCTGTACGCCGAGCTCGATCCAGATCGGCAACATCTGCCTGTACTGCACCGGCGTACACATCGCGACATTCCTCCTATTCGTGCTGATAGTGTTTGATTCCGTCTTCCGGCAGGCGCCGGAAAACTCACTGGCGCAGGCAAGCGCCAAGAGAACAAAGGGCTGATCCCGTTCATGGGCAAGGGCGATAGAAACAGGGCGCAGAGCGCGCGCGAGCGCATCGCCGAGCAGCAGGCCGCCGCGCGGCGGGCCGAGATGCAGCGGCGGCTTCTCCTGGCGGGCGGGGCCGTGGTCGTGGTCATCGCGGTCGTCGTGACCCTGATCGTGGTCAAGGCGAACTCCGGCGGACTCGGCGCGGCAGCACCGCGTCGGGCGGCGTGACCGGCACCGCCGCTGCCGGCCAGCGTGTACAACAACATCACCACGGTCCCGCAGAGCGCGCTGGACAGACGTCGGGACGGGCTCGGTCGCGTCCTACAACCCCAAGGGCATGACCAAGATCAAGGGCGCCCAGCCTGACCAGCGCCGGCAAGCCGGCAGATGCTGTACATCGGCGCCGAGTTCTGCCCGTACTGCGCGGCCATGCGGTGGTCGATGGCGGTCGCGCTCAGCAAGTTCGGCACGCTGTCACCGCTGCACGGCATCCACTCCTCCAGCACCGACACCGACCCGAACACGCCGACGCTGACGTTCTACAAGTCGACCTACACCAGCAAGTACCTGACGTTCGAGCCGGTCGAGAACGAGACCGTCAGCCGCGGCCAGCTGCAGCCGACCACGTCGGCCCAGCAGGCGGTCTGGCAGAAGTACTCGCCGCCGAACCAGCTCGGCTACCCGTTCATCGACTTCGGCAACAAGTTCCTGATCAGCTCCCCGCTCTATGACCCGGCCGTGCTGGCCGGGCTGAGCTATCAGCAGGTCGCGCAGGACATGCGGAACCCGTCGAGCCCGGTGGCCCAGGGCGTGCTCGGCGCGGCGAACTACATCACCGCCGCCATCTGCAAGATGACGAGCAACGCGCCGGCCAGCGTGTGCAACACGAAGGCCGTCTCCAGCATCAACCTGTAGCCACGCAGGGACCCCCGGGATCGTGATGAGGCACGTACCGCACCTGAGGATGCGACACGCTGTGACATCAGCCGGCTGTGCGCTAGCCGGGCTGCTGGCGGTCGGCTGCGCCAGTTCCGGCGGGAGCAGCCCGGCCGCCAGCCCCGGCTCGGCCAGCCCCGGCTCGGCCAGCAGCCCGGTCGCGTCGGCGCCGGCTGCCGCGTCGGGGCCGACGGGCGATGTGACCAGGCTGGCTGCCGCCCTGGGGATCTCGCCCGCTGAGCTGGCCACGCTGGACGGGCAGTACCTGGGCATCGCCAGCCCGGCCAACCGCCGGCTGGACGTCGACAATGACGGCTACACCGACGCCGAGCAGGACAACCTGGCCAAGGCCCGGACGTTCCTGCGGTCCGAGGTCGCGACGGAGCGCCGGTTCGACGCCGAGCTGCTGCGGATCACGTTCCCGACGCCGGTCGAGCAGCAGGTACGGGCGCTGGTCAAGGCCAACACCGCCCGGATCGCGCTGACCCGGAGCCAGGCCAGGGCGACCACGCTGAGCGCCCTGCGGGCCTTCGACGCCCAGCACAAGACGGCCGACGCCGCCGTGGAGGCGCCGGTCCGGCAGATCCGCGCCGAGCTTGGCCTGCCGCCGCCGGCGACGAGCTTACCGACCGTCGCCGCGTAGCCCCCGGCCCGGCGACGTCAGGCGCCGGTCCATGCCTCGCTGCGCTCCCACAGGATGCGGCCCAGGTCGGCGGTGGCCACCGGGCTGGCCGCCCGCTCCGCGCACTTGTCCCAGAACAGCCCGCTGCGGTCGGCTACCTCGGGGGCAGTGGCGCAGTACAGCGAGGTGCGGGCGCCCTGCTCCGTGGTCAGCATCCGGGCCATGACCAGGCTCCGGAACGGCTGCGGGATCTTCCGCCAGATATCGGAGGCCACCACCCCCGGGTGCACCGCGTAGGCGGTCACGCCCTTGCCGTCCAGGCGGCGAGCCAGTTCCTGGGTGAACAGCACGTTGCACAGCTTGGACACGGCGTAGGCCTGGAGCCCGGCCACGCCCCGGGTGGCCGGCGCAGCGCGGTGAAGTCGATGCCCTTGGCCTGGTAGTGCGAGTCGCTGGAAACGTTGACGACCCGGGCCGGGGCGCTGGCCACCAGCCGGTCCAGCAGCGCGAGGGTCAGCGCGAAGTGACCGAGGTGGTTGACCCCGAACAGCGTCTCGAAGCCATCGCGGGTCAGGCCGGCCCGGCCGCCCAGCCCGGCGTTGTTGATCAGGACGTGCAAGGGCTGCCCGGTGGCCAGGAACTCCTCGGCGCAGGCCCGCACCGACGCCAGGTCGGCCAGGTCCAGCGGCAGGAAGCTGACCTCGGCGTTGCCGGTGGCCGCGACGATCGCCGCGACCGCGTCGGAGCCCCTGGCCTCGGACCGGCACGCGACATAGACGCGCCCGCCACGGCGGGCCAGTTCCATCGCGGTGGCCAGCCCGATCCCGGTGTTCCCGCCGGTGACCAGGAAAGTACGCCCCGTTTCCGCGCCCATTCCCATCCTCCTCGTGCGACCTGCTCGCGCAGGGCAGTAGCGGCCTGCCGGGGCAGGACGTGACCTGCCCGCGCAGGAGAGTAACGGGCCTGCTGGCGCAGGCGCGCGGACCCGCGCCGGCAGCCGCCGGACCGGGGCTCCATCCTGCCAGGCGGACATCCTGGTCGTAAGTCATGCATAGGCTCGAATACGGGGCGCATCCTCCGAGCCGGCCAGATCCGGACATGCCCGCCCGTTCCCTGGGCAGGTGTCGAGCGGATGCGGGCGGCCCGGCCGGCCGCCGCGGTCCCGGCACCCCGCCAGCGGGCGCCGGAGCAGACGGGACCAGGTCCCGGAACAGAAGCCGACGATGCCAGGCGGCCAGCGGAGCCGCGCGGAAGGAGCGCAGATGAGCCGGCGGCGGCTTGACGTCACCGCAACCCAGGCCATGGCCAGCATGCTGGCCGCCCTGACCGGCGCGATCGCGGCGTCCGGGCTGGGCATCGCCGGCACGATCATCGGCGCGGCCCTGATGAGCCTGGCCAGCACGGTCGGCGCCGCGGTCTACAAGCACTACCTGGCCCGCAGCCGGGAGAAGCTGCGCGCGGCGGCCATCGCGCTGGCCCCGAGGACCCCCGGAGGCGCGGCCGCGGCCCGGCCGGCCGCCCGCGGCGGGCGGAATGCGCGCGGCGGCCGGGACGGAGGCTCCCGGCGGCCCCGCGACCGGGGCGAGCCTGCCACGGGATACCGCGGTGGCGGCGGCGGTGGCCACGAACGTGGCGGCGGCCATCCTCCGCGACCAGGCCGCACTGGGCCGGGGTGCCGGGCTCGGCGACCCCAGCGCGCTCAGCGACACCCCCGACGCTGGCGCACCGGACGGCGGAGCCCCCGACGGTGGCGCCTCCGATGGTGGAGCCTCCGGTGCGCCTGACTCGGGGGCCAGCCCGCGCCAGGGCCGGTCCCGGCGGCGGTGGGTGCTGCTGACGGCTACCGTGCTGGGCGTGTTCGTGATCACGATGGGCCTGGTGACAGCGGTCGAGGCGGTCGCCGGGAAGCCGCTGGAGTCCCTGATCTGGAACCGGCAAGGTTCCGGCACGACGATCGGCGGGCTGGTCGGCAGTCACCCGTCCCGGCCGGGCCGGACCCATCCGGCGCACGCCCCGTCGCCGTCGGTCTCCCCGTCGGCGCTGCCGGCCAGCACCACGCCCGGCGCGGCCACGCCGAGCCCGGCCAACCCGTCCGCGCCGGCCTCGGGCGGGACCAGCCCGCCGACCACGGCCGGCGCCGGCGGCAGCGGCACAAACGGCAGCGGCACAAACGGCAGCGGCGCGACCGCCGCGCCGGGCGGCGTTCCCGCGCCCGGCACCGGACCGTGATCTGGGGAATCACTGCCGGTCACTAGGCCGGGTCCGGAATTCCCGGCTTTCCCGGCACCAGTCAGACTGGGATACATGGCAACGGTTCTGGCTGAGATTGACGGGAAGCTGCGGGGCTGGCTGCTGGGTCAGCACGTGTTCTTCGTGGGCACCGCTCCGCTGAGTGCGGACGGCCACGTGAACATCTCGCCGAAGGGCATGGCCGGGACGTTCGCGGTGCTGGGGCCGCTGCGCGTGGCCTACCTGGACTACTTCGGCAGCGGCGCGGAGACCATCGCCCACCTGCGCGAGAACGG
This sequence comes from uncultured Actinomycetota bacterium, assembly GCA_963731085.1. Lineage (GTDB taxonomy): Bacteria > Actinomycetota > Actinomycetes > Streptosporangiales > Streptosporangiaceae > DASUBV01. Next base: position 221,240 of record CAVSUF010000003.1, on the reverse strand, counting down.
CCGCATCGTCATCATGTGCTGCGCGTTCTCCGGGCCGCCGAAGATCGTCCGGCTGCACGGGCGGGGCCGGACGGTGCTGCCCGGCGACCCGGAGTTCGCCGCGCTGCGCGCGGAGTTCAGCAAGCCGCGCGAGCTCGGCCTGCGGGCGGTGATCGTGGTCGACGTCGACCGCATCGCGGACTCCTGCGGCTACTCGGTGCCGCTGCTGGAGTACGTGGCCGACCGGGACCTGCTGGACCGCTCGCACCAGCGCCGCGACCCGGAGTACTTCGAGGGCTACGCGGCCACCCTCAACGCGGCCAGCATCGACGGGCTGCCCGCGCTGCGCGGCTAGTCGGCGCCGGACGGTGCCGGCGAGGGCCTGTTTCAAAGGTGCGAGATAGCCGGGTGTGTCCCGGAGTGCCGGCGTGTGCATCGCCGCGATCAGCGACCGGCTCCGCCGCGACTTATGAGGCACGCCCCGGGCCTGTTCCGGAAGCTGCCTGCGGTGCGGCCGGGCCTGGTCTGCCGTCCCGGGGCGGGCTCCCCGGCCGGCGCGGCCCGGCGCGGCGCTGCTGCCTGCATGATCGTGACCGATTGCCCGTCTGCGGCACGGGTAATCGGTCACGATCATGGTCCGGAAGGGCTGCGGCGCTGCCTTGACGCCCTGCAGGGCTGGCCAGGGGCCCCCGGGCCGGGCGGGCGCGGGGCCGGGGCCTGTCACAGGAGAGGGCTCTGGTGCGGTGGGGATGCCGGGACGGGTCCTGACGAGCCTTCCAAAACACGGCCTAGCCCCGGATGGTGCCGCCCTCGTAGGTGATGGACTGGTAGGCGGTCATCGCGCCGCCGCACTGGCCGTGCGACCGGGGCAGCACGCCGGTGATCCGCTGCACGAACCCGCCGGTCCCGCTGATGCGCCGGTACGCGCCGGTCCCCCCGCCAATCGACAGGGTGCCGTGAATGGTCTCGGTGACCAGGCACGCGCTGGTCGGCAGGGGCAGGGCCTGGCGCGTGATCCGCCGGCGGACCGTCAGCCGACCGTTGGGGAACACGATGGTGTCGGTGGCCTGCAGGCCGGCCACCGGGCCGGAGACCTGGTAGCCGCCGGCCGTGAACGCGCCCGTGGCCAGCACGCTGGACCGGGCCGCGGCCGAGATGCTGATGACCCGGAAATGCTCGGCCCTGGCCGCGCCGGCCGCGCTGGCCGTCTGGGCCAGGCGGGCCGGCCCTGGCCCGGGTGTCCGGACCGGGCTGGCCTGGGCGGCGGCTACGGCGGCGCTGCCGGCCAGGCTGGCCGCGACGGCCAGGCCGAGCGTGATGGCTAGTGCTCTGCGCATGGTCGGGTTCCTCTCAGTGGTGCGGGCCGCTGCGGGTCAGCGCGGCGCGGCGAGCCGGGCGGCGTCAGGCGAGCAGGCAGCGTCAGGCGAGCAGGCAGCGTCAGGCGAGCAGGCAGCGTCAGGCGAGCAGGCGGGCGCAGCCGGCCACGGCGGCACCCGCCATGACGAGCAGGGCGTAGCCGTCGAGCGTGCGCCAGTGCATCGAGGCCAGCACGATCCGCATGGGGTCGGAGCCGGCGGCCCGGCCCGGCCGGGCATCGCGCAGCAGGGCCAGCGCCCGACCGGCGCCATGGGCCAGCCCCACAGCGGCGGCCAGCGTGACCGCGGCCTGGACGCCGCTCGCCGCGGCCACCGCCACCGGCAGAAGCCCGAAGCCCGCATACGGGTTGCGGGTCAGGAACCCCGGCCCGAGGATCGACCCCCACACCACGATCCGGCGTCCCGGCGAGGCGCCCATGACCATCGTCTGGGGTACCTGCCACCGGGTACCCGGCGGCGGCAGGCCCAGCCAGCCAGTCACCTCGATCAGCCCGTACCCGGCCGCGTAGGCGGCAGCGAGCAGCAGGGCCGGCCGGGCTAGCGGCAGCGCGCCCAGGCCGGCGCCGAGCGCGGCCCAGGCCGCGACCGCCGGCGTCGCGTAGGCGGCCAGGACCAGCGAGGCACGGGCGAGCCTCCCGACCGGGAGACCGGCGACCACGGAGGCCGCCGAGTTGGCGCCTCAAGGAGAGTGCGCCTTGCCGAGGCCGTTGGCCGCGGCGATCACCACGGCCAGCACCGGCACCGCCAGGCTCCCGCGCGGCCCGGCGCCGGCCGCAGCCCGACGCCAGCCGCGCTGAGCATCGCGGCCATGATCAGGGCGGGCCGGGCGGCGGCCCGGAGCTGGCGGCCGGCGCGGACCGGGTCGGAGGTCACAGCGGCGCGGGCTCGTGATCGTGCCCGGCCGCCGGGTCGCCCGCCTGCTCGTCACCAGCCAGCGTCTCGCCGGCCTGCTCGGCCGCCGCCTGCTCCTCGGCTTGGATGCGGTGCTGCTCGGCCCGCAGGTCAGCCACGGTCTTGCAGTCGCAGCAGACACACTTGCTGAGGCAGGTGCACCAATCCCGGCAGCCACCGCGCCCCTTGCAGTCGTAGCAGACCTTGTAGCCGTAGCCGCGGCCCATGTTCATGCAGGCGATCCAGTGGCCGGATGGCCACTCGCAGCGGAAGCCCTGCCGGTTGAAGCAGTTACTGCGGAACGAGCCCTTGCACAGGTGGTAACCGCGCGGGCAGCCGGTGCCGGGGCAGCGAGCGCAGCGCCGGGTCGGGCCGCACTGGCAGAACTCGGGCTCGATCGCGGACGGCTTCTGGCCCAGGGACAGCGCGGCCAGCCCGGCCGTCCCGCTCACCACCGTGCCGCGCAGCGCGTCCCGGCGGCTGAGCCGCCGGGCGGCCCGCTCGGCGGCATCACCGATCCGGGCGTCCAGTCGCTCCCCCCATCGCGTCCACCCCATGCTGGCGATCTCCCCTCATCCGTTGGTCTGGTGGCGGCCGTCCACGGCCCGGCGCGGTGCTGGCGTGCGTGACCCGGCGGTCAGGTCGTGACCGGCAGGAGCGCTTCGGGCGGCGCGGTCAGCAGGCAGGCCTGGCTGAACGCGCGCACCTCGGCGGGCCGCGCGGCCGTCCCGGCCCGGGCCACCACGCCGTCAGCGGTGAGCGCCACCAGCAGCGGCGTCGCGTTGGGCCGGTAGGACTCCAGGTCGGCCTGGTCCAGCGGCCGCCCGATCTCCAGCGGGGTATCCCGGAACGCGGCCGAGATCTGCAGGTAGGCGGGCGGGTCGCTGGTCAGCAGCAGCACCCGCAGCCCGGCTAGCTCGCCCTCCTGCCGGGCCTGCGTCAGCGCCGTCACGAGCTGCTCGCAGGACGGGCAGGTCGGGTCGACGAACGCCACCAGCGCAGGCTGCCCCGCCCCCGGCACGAATACCCGCACCCCGGCCCCGTCACCACCCTGACCACCCGGACCGCCCGCCCCGCCCGGACCGCCCGCCCCGCCCGGACCGCTCGCCCCGGCCGGGCCGCTGCCAGCGCGGCGAGCGTCCTCGTCCCGGGAGCCCCCCGGCCGGGCCGCGGCGGAACGCGGGTCCTCGGCTCGCTCCCCCGGCCAGATCGCATCGCCCGGGACCGGTGCGGCCGGAGCAGAGGGGTCCCGGACCCAGCCGACGTCATGGGCGCAGCCGGCCTCGTCGGGTGCCTCGCGCGGGCGCATCATCGCGGCTAGCTCGGCCAGGGCGCCCGGCTGGGCCGGCTCGGGCCGCCCGGCGACGGCGCGGCGGCGGCCCCGGTGCCGCCGCGCCGCCGGCCCGGCGCGCTCGGCTCCGCCGCCCAGCGGCACGTAGGCGATCTGGCCGGGGCGGCTGCCTGGCGGCGGCCCTAGCTCGGCGGGCTGGTCGGCCTGGCCCAGGACCCGGCCGAGCTGCCGGTAGGCGACGACCACCAGGGCGCCGAGGGCCAGCAGCAGCGCCCACTGGGCCACGGCGAGGTACAGCGGAATCCGCATCAGGACACCATCCCCGGAAGCGCGGCCCGGCTGGCGGCCAGCGACCTGGCCGCGATCCGGGCGACGGACGTGATCAGGGCCGCCCCGGCGGCCAGCAGCAGGCGGTCGGCCAGGCTGAGCGCGACCGCCGACGACGGCACGGCCGCCGCCTGGCCGATGGCGGCGAATCCGGCCGCGGCGACGACCGCGACCGAGCGAGCCAGCCCGGCCCGGTCGAACCGGCGCCGGGACAGCGGGCCGAAGCAGCGGCACGACCGGCCCCGGTGGAATGCGTACCCGGCCCCGGCCACCACGGCGAAGCCGCAGCACGCCACGAGGACGGCCAGGTTCAGCCAGCCCGCTTCGGGCCAGGCCAGGCTGGACCCGCCCAGGCCAAGCTCGCCGATGGCCACGGCCAGGGCGGTACGCCGGGCGGCAGCCGCCGAGGCGGTCCGGCCGCGCGGCGCGAACAGCCGCACCGACGCGGCGAAGCCGTCCAGGTCGGCCAGCTTGGCGCCGCCCGCGATCAGCAGCATGACCGCCAGCCCGGCCCTGGCCCCGAGAATCGCGATGGCCACGGCGCTACACCGCCGCCCCGGCCGGCCGGTGGTCCGAGGCCCGGTGGTCCGAGGCCCGGTGGTCCGAGGCCCGGTGGTCCGAGACCCGGTGCTCCGAGACCCGGTGCTCCGAGACACGGTGCCCCGGCGCACGGGAACCCGAGGCGCGGTGCTTCGAGGCACGGGGACCCGGCACCCGCGGCCGCCGGCGGGGCGCCGCCCCGGCCGGGTCCAGCGGGACGTCCGCCACCTGGCGCAGCTTGGCGATCTGCCAGTCGTAGTTGACCAGGCTCGACGCCCGCACGCGACCGTCGGCGCCGACGAACATGGCGAACGGGCCGACGCGGACGTTGTACCGCCCGTACAGCCCCGGCGAGCCGGCCACGACGGGCACGTCCAGGCCGAGCAGGCCCAGCAGCGGCGCGGCCAGGTCGCTGGAGCGCCGGAGCAGGACCACGATCTCCGTCCCGGGGTCGCGGGCGCGCAGGTCGCGCAGCCCGTCCAGCACCGACGGGAACGACTTCAGCGAGTGGTCGGCGAAGATGACCAGGTGCAGCGGCGCGGACGGCGGCGACTGCCGGGTGACCCCGGCCGAATCCGGCAGCGACCAGCGCGGGGCGGGGCGGCCTCGGGCCAGGCCATCGTGCTCGATCGCGGCTGGCCCGGCCAGGTACACGTGCGCGCTGCCCAGCACGGCCAGGACGGCGGCCGCGCACAGCACCACCGCTAACCCGATGAAGATTCCCGCGCTGATCATGCCCGGCCCGCCCCGGCCGGCTGCCCCCCGTTCATGGGCCGAACCAACCATCACGCATATGCCCAGGTCAAGCTGGGCACAGCTGCTGCCTGTCTAGGCGAGAACGGGTAGTTTCCGGCGAAACGGCCACCATCGTGGCTAGGGTGGGGCCGGGAGCGGGCGAGGAAGGACCACGCGGGGCCACGACTAGCGGCCCGGCGCGGCCCACGAGTTCTCGTCCAGCATGCGCTGGCGAGCGAGGTACGCGAATGTCAGCTCAGCGGCGGCGGCCCGGGGGCGCCTTCCCCGAGGAGTCCTGGCCGCCTGGTGACGGTTCCGGCGAGTACCCGGCGGGCGAGTATCGGGCAGGCGAGCAACGGCACGGGGACTGGATGAGCGAGCACCGGCCCCCCGACCACGGGCCCGCCGACCACGGCGCCGACCACGGGATGGGCGGCCACGGGATGGGCGAGTACCGGCCCGGCGGCTCCCGCGCGGGCGAGTACCGGCCCGGCGACTACCGGACCGACGGACGCCGGACCGACGGACGCCGGGGTGGCGCGGCTCGCCACGGGCGGCCGGGCGGAGGGCTCGGCGATGATCCGCGCGGAAGCTGGGCCGCCGAGGACCGGCGGGACCGATGGGGCGATTCCGGTTCAGCGGCCGACAACTGGCCCGACGGCGCTCAGGTGGACGAGCCCTGGCGCGACACCAGCCGGCCGGGCGCGGGCGGCTGGCCCGACGGGGCGCGGCGGGACAGCGCTCCCGCCGACGAGCCCTGGCACGAGACTTTCCGCTCGGCCGGCCGCCGGACCGGCGAAAACTGGCCCGGCCACGCTCAGGACCGGGCCGAGCGCTGGCCGAGCGAGTTCCGCCCGGGTGATCCCCCGCCGCACGACCTCCGCGCAGCCGGCCCCGTGCCGGTGATCGCCGCACCGGCGAGTTCCCCGCCGCGGGCCTCCGGGCCAGCGGTCCGCCGACCGGCGGGTTCAGCACCGGCGATCCCCGGACCAGGGGGTTCCCCGTCGCCCGTGCCCAGGCCGAAGACCCCCGCACGGGCGAGTTCAACGCCGGCGGCTTCCGGGCCGAAGACCCCCGCACGGGCGAGTTCAACGCCGGCGGCTTCCGGACCGAGTTCGGGACGGGCGAATTCCGGGCCGTGGGGCAGCCATTCCCCGGCGGCCCGGCGGGCGGCGGGCGGCGGGATCCGGTCAGCGGGCCGGAGGTGTGGGACGACAGCCCGTGGGGCGACGCGGACCGTCCGGGGCGGCGACTGCGAGGGCTGGTCGGCATGCTGGCGGCCGTCGTGGTGGTGGCGGCGCTGGGCGCGTACGCGGTCGCCCGCCACGACGGTTCCCCGGTGACGCTGCAGACCTCAGCCGGCTCGCCGTGTCCCGGCCAGGTCAGCGCGAACGGTCACTGTCGCGTGGCGCCGACCGGTACGGGCGCCGGCAGCGCGGCGGCCGGGGCGTCGGGCCGCGCCGGGCCGGGCACGAGCGCGCCATCCGCGTCGCCGCGCCGGTCGCGGGCCGCGAGCAGCAGCCCGCCGGCGGCCCGGTCGACGGCGCCCGCCTCGGCATCCCCGTCCGCGGCGCCGCCGGCGCCCGCCCCGTCCGCGTCGGCGCCGGCCGGGACGCCATCGGCCGAGGCGACGGCCGAGGTGCTGGCCGTCATCAACCAGGCCCGCGGCCAGGCCGGCCTGCCGCCGTACACGATGAGCGCCGGGCTGGACACCAGCGCCGAGCGGCACACGACGCTGATGGCCAGCGGCTGCGGCCTGCAGCACCAGTGCCCGGGCGAGGCCGACCTGGGCACCCGGATCAGCGACGCCGGGGTGCAGTGGTCGGCGGTCGGGGAGAACATCGGCGAGGGCGGCCCCGAGCCGGACACCGGGGCAGCCATCAGCCAGATGGCGGTGAGCCTGACCCAGAGCATGCTGGCCGAGCGACCGCCGGACGACGGACACCGGCTCAACATCCTCAGCTCGACCTACCGGTTCGTCGGGATCTACGTCTTCCGCGACTCCTCGGGCACCGTGTGGATGACCCAGGACTTCTCCAACTAGCGCGCGGCGGCGGCCCGCGCGGCGCCAGGCGGCGTTTTCGCGTGCCGGCCGCGTGCCCGTGGCGGGACACAGGCAAGATGGGACGGTGACATTCGACGGGGAGGCCGATGCCGAGCCTCAGGCGGTGCTGACCCCCTCACCGGCGCGGCGATTTTCCTGGTCGCCGTGGTGGCCGACGGCGACGCGGCGCTGGCCACGGCGCGGGACCTGTGCGGGGACATGGCCGGACTGGTCCGCGCGGTCGGGTTCCGCTCGGCCGACGGCTACCTGAGCTGCGTCACCGGGATCGGGCACCGGCTGTGGGACCGGATGACCGGGGGTCCCCGGCCGGCCGGGCTGCACGAGTTCCGGGAACTGCGGGGCGCCAGGCGGCACGCGGTGTCAACGGCGGGCGATCTGCTATTCCATATCCGGGCCGCGCGAATGGACCTGTGCTACGAGCTGGCCACCCAGATCGTCACCCGGGTCGGCGACGCGCTGACGGTGACCGATGAGGTGCATGGCTTCCGGTACTTCGACAGCCGCGACGTGATCGGGTTCGTGGACGGCACCGAGAACCCGGTCGGCGCGGCGGCCGCGCGGGCCACGCTGATCGGCGCGGAAGACGCCCGGTTCGCCGGCGGCAGCTACGTGATCGTGCAGAAGTACCTGCACGACCTGGCCGCCTGGAACGCGCATCCCGACTCGACCAGCAGGAGCGGATCATCGGGCGGCGCAAGCTCAGCGACATCGAGCTGACCGACGACGTGAAGCCGTCGTTCGCCCACAACGCGCTGACCACGATCACGGACGCGGACGGCGAGGAAGTGCAGATCCTGCGGGACAACATGCCGTTCGGCACGCCGGGCAGCAACGAGCACGGCACGTACTTCATCGGGTACGCGCGCTCGCCGGACCCGACCGAGCAGATGCTGCGCAACATGTTCATCGGCTTGCCCGAGGGCAACTATGACCGGCTGCTGGACGTCAGCACGCCGGTCACCGGCGTGCTGTTCTTCGTGCCGTCCCAGCCGCTGCTGGAACGGCTGGGCGACGGCCCGCTGGACGACGACGCGACGGCGGAAGAAGACCCGGCGGCGGAAGACCCGGCGTGGCCGGTGCCGGCGGGCCGCGGCCGGCGGAAGCGGCTCACTGGAGATCGGCAGCATGAAAGGGGCCTCCCCGGATGAATAACCTGCATCGCGAGCTCGCGCCGGTGTCGGACGCGGCCTGGGACGAGATCTCGGAGGAGGCGGCCCGGACGTTCCGGCGGCACCTGGCCGGCCGCCGGGTGGTGGACGTCCAGGGACCGGGCGGCGAGGGCACGTCCGCGGTCGGGACCGGGCACATCCGCGAGATCGAGCCGCCCGGCGACGGAGTGCTGGCCCGGCAGCGGCACGTGCTGTCGCTGGTCGAGCTGCGGGTGCCGTTCTCGCTGGACCGCGAGCAGGTCGACGACGTGGCCCGGGGCTCACGGGACTCGGACTGGCAGCCGGTCAAGGATGCCGCCCGGCAGCTGGCCTTCGCCGAGGACCGGGCGGTGTTCGACGGGTACCCGGCGGCCGACATCGACGGGATCCGGCCCGGCGCCAGCGGCCCCTCGATCGGGCTGCCAGCCAGCGCCATCGGCTACCCCGAGGCCATCGCCCAGGCGCTGAGCGAGCTGCGCGGGGCCGGGGTCAACGGCCCGTACGCGGTGGTGCTCAGCGCTGACGCCTATACCGCGGCCAGCGAGACCGCCGATCACGGCTACCCGGTGATCGAGCACCTGCGGCGGATGATCACCGCGGACATCATCTGGGCGCCGGCCATCGAGGGCGGCCTGGTGCTGACCACCCGGGGCGGCGACTTCGAGCTGACCCTGGGCCAGGACGTGTCGATCGGCTACCTGTCCCACACCGAGACCAGCGTGCGGCTGTACCTGCAGGAGAGCCTGACGTTCCAGCTGCTGACCAGCGAGGCCGTGGTCCCGCTGACCCCGTCGGCCAGCTAGCCCGGCCACCGGCAGATCACCGGCAGTTAGGAGGGCGAGCGGGCCATCCGGCGGCGGTGGTGCTAGCGTCCGTTTGCTAGTAATTGACCGAATGGTTGGAATTCGTCCGGGGGGACGGGGTTTCAGCGAGTGGCACAACGGGGTCCCGGGCATCCGGGTAACGGGGAACGCGGCCAGCAGGCCGGGGCGGCGGCGCCGTTCCGCAGCCTGCTCGGCGCGGTACAGCGCGAGCCGTACCTGCGGCCATTGCAGGCCACGGCGGAGTTCGCGGTCGGCGGCCTGGTGCTGACACTGGAGCGGGCCGGGCCGGGCGCGGCCCTGGACCAGTTCGTGGCGGCCGCCCACCGGCACCTGAAACGGCAGGGCTACTCGTGCGGGCGCCCGGTCCCGGCACCGGTGGCCGGCTACGACGACGGGCGCGTGGCGCTGATCACGCCCCAGCGGAGCGGGCGGCAGGCCCGCGGGCGGAGCGGCCGGCGCTGGCGGCCTGGCCGGCGGCGCGCGGGCCGGGACCGCGCAGATCCAGCTCTACGCGATGATCGGCCCGTACGCGCTGACGCTGACCACCGAGGCGGCGCGGGCCGACCAGGCCCGGGCGTTCGGGCCGGTGCGGCTGGACCCGCCGGTGGCCCCGGCGGTCACCCCGGTGGCGTCGCTGCCCGCGGTCAGCGGCGCGGCGGTGCGCGAGCGGCTGCGGATCAGCCGGGCCGCGGGCCTGCTCACGGCGGTCGTGTCGCCCGGCGCGGCGTCGGCCGAGGAGTACGCGGCGGCCCAGATCAGCGCGCTGCAGCAGCAGCTGCCGCGGACGTCGGTGAGCGACGCCCGGCCGGACGTGTTCCTGGGCGGCCGGCCATGCGTCCGGGTCTCGGTGGTGACGGCGGACGATGGCGGGCCGGGCCGCAGCGAGGTGTGGTGGCTGGGGGTGGCCGACGGGCGAGGCGTCATGCTCCGGGCGGCAGGCCCGTCCGGCGACATCGCCCCGGAGCAGGTCCGGCGGCTGCGCGACCTGGTCGTCCTGCTGCGCTGACCGGACCGGTCCCCCAGCCGGTCCCCCAGCCGGTCCCGGGCCTGGACGGCCCGCCTGCCGTCAGGTCCTGGGCCAGGCGTCGAACTGCTCGCGGAGCCGGGCCACGTCGGCCGGGCCGAGGCCGTAGCGAGCGAACACGCCATCGGGCATCCGGTCGAGCTGGCGGGCCGCGTCCGTGAAGTCGCGGCGGGTCAGGCCCGGGTCCAGCCGCCGGGCGAAGGTAATGAGCCGCTCGGCGGAGAACCGCTCCAGCGCGGCGGCGGTGTCGATGTAGTCACGCGGCTCCACCCGGCTGGCCAGCGCGCACACCTTGGAGCCGGCGACGTCCTCGAGGTCGAGCACCGGGCCGACGTCCATGGTCACCGGACCCCGGCTGCGGTCGAAGTAGGCCATCTGCAAGATGGTCTCCTCGCCGCCGGGCGCGGTGATGGTCCACTCGGCCAGGCCCTCGCCCATGCCCTCGAAGATGTCCTCCAGCCCGCTGGACTGGTCCCGGGGGATGATCCCGTAGCCCGCCTCGCGCAGGGCCTCCTCCACCGCCTGGGCCGCCGCCTCCACGCCGGCCTCCTGGTCGCTGAACAGGTCGACGTCCTCGGTGAAGCGGTCCACGATCCCGTGCGCGATCAGCGCGTTCCCGCCGGCCAGCGCGAAGCCGTGCCGGGCGGCCGCGCGGAGGGCGATGGCGGCGACCTCGCGGTGCAGTTCGGTCAGGGGCATCTAGGCGGCGGCCGAGGCGGCCCGCAGCACCGGGTGCTGCTCCTCCCAGGCCTGGCGCACGCCCTTGGGCAGGTACAAGTCCGGCCAGATGGCGACCAGCCGGTCGCCGTTGAGGTAAGCCAGGTCATCGGCACTGGCCGCCTCGCGCAGCACCGTCTGGTACACCCAGGCGAGCATGCCCGGCTCGTCCAGGTCGAAGTCGCGATCGGGGTACCAGAACAGCCGCCGCGGCAGCTCGACCGTACCGTGCGCCGGCCCGGCCAGGTCAGCCAGCCGGACAGCGACGACGGCGCGCCGCCCGGGACGGGCCTGGTGCCGCGTCCGGATCGCCGTGCCCGCTGACAGCACCGTGCCTGCTGACAGCACCGTGCCCGCTGACAGCACCGTGCCCGCTGACCTGGTGGCGGCCCGCACGGCGGCGGGCACGGCAACGGGCAGCGTGGTCATGCCATCCAGAGTAGCCGCTCGGCTCCCGGACCGCCTCACCCCTGTCGCCGTCATCGGCCGCCGCCCGGTTCGTCGTGTCGCACGTGTGTTCTAAAGCTAGCACGCCCGCGCCCCGCGGGCGGGCGGCGGACGGCGATCTTCCCTATACTCGCCGTGATATGCCCTTTGCGTCCATCCCCGAGGCTGAGCCCGCCACCCGCCGCGACCGGCGCGGGCTGATCGTGGTGCTTGCCCTCATCCTGGCGGTGTTCGCGGGCGTGGCCATCTGGGCGGCGGTCCGGCCGGGCACCTACGGCGCCTCCCGCGACGGCTGCGTGACGGTCAACGTGCCCTCCAGCACCGGCGGCGGGCTGCTGCACGGCTGCGGCTCGCAGGCCAGGACGATGTGCGCCAGCGCCTACGCGGGCACCGGCATCGCCCCGGGGCTCACCCGCCAGCAGTGCCGGCTGGCCGGGATCTCGCCGTCGCCCGCGCCCGGGGCCGGCTCCGGGCGGTGAGCCGCGCCCGCGAGCGCCGCGCGGCGGGCATCAGGCGGGTGCCCGGCCGGGCGGCGACGGGGCGGCGCGGGGACACGGTCGTTACGGAAAATCTGACTGCTAGCTGGCAGGCCAGGCGGCGGTCCGGGCCTGGCGGCGCATGCCGTAGCTGACGGCGTCGGCCATGACCGCGAACTCCTGGGCCTGCCGCTCGGACAGGGACGTGGTCCGGGCCAGGTTGCGCAGGTGGCGCAGGCCGTCCAGGGACCGGACGGCAGCCGAGTCGAGCAGGCCGGCCCGCAGCGCGGTCTCCATGAGCTGGTCGAAGCCGGCCCCGGATACCTGCTCGTCGCGCACCGAGCCCGAGCGCAGCACCACGTCGCGAAGCTCGGCGGTCAGCGCCTGCCAGCGGTCCTCGACGAGCGCCTGCGGCGGCCGGCTCGCGCCGGGCTGGCCGCCGGGCCGGGCACCGGGCGAGCCTGCCGGGCCGGCCGGCAGGGAGGGCCGGGCCAGGCCCAGGCTCTGCCGCACGGCGGCCTCGGTCTGGCTCCAGTCCGGATCGCCGTCGCCGCCGGAGCCGATCCGGACCCGGGACAGCCGTTCCAGCATGGTCCCGAACTGGCGGCGGAAGATGACCAGGATGGCGACCACGACCCCGGGCCAGGCCAGGGAGCTGACCAGGGAGGCGATGAAGCTGGCGGCGCTCACCGCGGGCCATTCCCGGCGCGGGCGAGTATCAGGATCCGCATAGTTCATGACAGTAGGGCACCCGCTTGGGGCGCGGAACTAAACGGCGGCGAACACGGCCGAATCAGGCCATTCCGGCCCGCCTGCGGGCTACCGGCTGCCGATCAGGCCGTCCAGCATCCGGTCGACCAGCCGGGTGAAGCTGGCCGACAGGTCAACGGCGGGCGGCCCGCCGCTGGCCACGGCGGCGGCGAACCGCGGGTAGCGGCCGGTGGCCAGCAGGTCGGTCAGCGCCCGGGCGCCGGCGGCGGCCGCGGCGGGGTCGGGCGGGGCCAGCCGGTCGGCTCGCTCGGCGGCGGCGAGCGTGGCGACGAACCCGTTCAGCAGGGCCAGGGCCTCCAGCAGGGTGCCGGCGTCCAGGCCGGTGGGTTCCAGCGCGGCCAGCGCGAACTCCAGGTAGGCCAGCAGCGCCGGCCCGAGCGGCTGGCGGTGCGACATCGCGGCGGGCAGCCACGGGTGCCGGTGCACCATCGCCCGCTGCTGGCCGGCCAGCCACTGCACGTCGGCCCGCCAGTCACCGCTGGGCGCATCCGGCAGGACGACCTCGGCGGCGATGTGCTCGACCATGCCGTGGATCAGCGCCTGCTTGTCCGGCACGTAGCTGTACAGCGACATCGGGGCGGCCCCCAGCCGGGCCGCCACCGACCGGATGGTGACCGCGTCGAGGCCCTGCTCATCGGCGACGGCCACCGCCGCCTCGACGACCTGGGCGTGGGTGTGCCGCGGCCGCGGCCCCCGGCGGCGGCCGTCTGGCCGGGCGCTGCTGGGTGGCGTCGGGGCGGGCATCGCGACCACGCTACCGCCTCCCCCTCCGTATCGCCCGGCGGCGCCGCCGGCTATCTTCGTACTTAGTACTTCGTACATCGTACGGAGAATGATAATGAACGGAGGCTCCATGCTGATGATCGAGACGGCGGGCCTGGCCAAGTCGTTCGGCCCGGTGACCGCGCTGGATGGCCTGGACCTGGCCGTGCCGCCGGGCCGGGTGTGCGCGCTGCTCGGGCCGAACGGGGCAGGCAAGACCACGGCGATCCGGGTGCTGGCCACCCTGACCCGGCCGGACGGCGGCCGCGCGGCGGTGGCCGGCCACGACGTGACCACCGCGGCCCGGCAGGTGCGGGCCAGCATCGGGCTGGTCGGCCAGCACGTGGCGGTGGACGACGACCTGACCGGCCGGGAGAACCTGGTCATCCTGGGTCTCATGCACCACCTGGGCTGGCGCCAGGCCGGGCGGCGGGCCGATGAGCTGCTGGCCGGGTTCGGCCTGGCCGACGCCGGCGGCCGCCTGGTGCAGACCTGGTCGGGCGGGATGCGGCGGCGACTGGACCTGATCGCCGCGCTGATCCGCGCCCCGCCGGTGCTGATCCTGGACGAGCCGACCACCGGGCTCGACCCGCGCAGCCGGGCCGAGATCTGGGCCGTGGTCCGGGACCTGGCCCGCGACGGCACGACCGTGCTGCTCAGCACCCAGTACCTGGCCGAGGCCGACCAGATCGCCGACGACGTGGTGATCATCGACGGCGGCCGGGTGGTCGCCCAGGGCAGCCCCGACGAGCTCAAGGACACCATCGGCACCCGGCTCGACGTGATCCTGGCCGACCCGGCTGACCTGCCCGCGGCGGCCGCTGCGCTGGCCCAGTGGGCCACCGGGCCGCCGGTACTCGACCCCGACCTGAGGCGGGTGACCGCGCCGGTGGCGGCGGGCGCGGTCACCCTGCCCGACCTGGTCCGGGTGCTGGACGCGGCCGGGCTGCGGGCCGAGGACGCCAGCGTGCGGCGGCCCACGCTGGACGAGGTGTTCCTGACCCGGACGGGCGGGACCGGGGCGGGCGATTCCGGGGCCGGCGGGACCGGGACGGCGGGGGTGGCGGCGTGAGCGGGCTGGCGGCGGCGCTGCGGGGTGCTAACCAAGCTGCGCCACGACCCGGCGGCGATCGGGCTCACGCTGGGCGCGCCGGTGTTCCTGGTGCTGGTGTTCGGCTACATCTTCGGCAGCGCCATCGCGGTTCCGGGCGGCGGCAACTACCGCGCGTTCCTGGTCCCGGGCCTGTTCGCGACGATCGCCACCAACATCCTGCCGTCCATGGTCGCGATGGCCCGCGACGCCAGCCGGGGCGTGGTCGACCGGTTCCGGTCGCTGCCCATCAGCCGGGCCGCCGTGCCGTTCGGCCAGGCCGCCGCGACGTCGGTCTACGGCCTGATCAGCTTCATCCTGATGGCCCTGTGCGGCCTGGTCGTCGGGCTGGCGGATCGAGCGCCGGGCCGGCCGACGCGGTGGCCGCGCTGCTCCTGCTGATGGCCTTCCAGTTCGCCGCCACCTGGGTCGGCCTGTACCTGGGACTGGTCATCGGGAAGGAGGAGACGGCCGCGCAGGCCTCGATCCTGCGTCTTCCCGGTCACGATGGTCTCCAACGTGTTCGTCCCGACCTCGGGAATGCCCGGCGTGGCTGCGGGCCATCGCCGACTGGAACCCGGTCAGCGCGCTGGCCGCCGCCGCCCGCCACCTGCTCGGCAGCCCGACCGCGCCGGCCGGCGGGTCCTGGCCGCTGGAGCACCCCGTCGTCGCCTCGCTGGCCTGGACGGCGCTGCTGCTGGCCGTGTTCGTGCCGCTGTGCACCCGGCGCTACGCCCGCTCGCCGGGGTGAGCGGGCGGAGGCGGGCGGGCCAGATTCCAAGCTGATTTCCCGGAGGCAGGCCGCTGTCAGCGGTCTGCGGCGGCCTGCTCGCGCGCGGTCTGGGTGAACGCGGCCAGGGCCTCGTCGGCGGAGTAATGCCGGGTCACATACTCGGCGGCCCATTCGGCCGCGCCGGGGTAGGCGCTGGCGCTGATCACGGCGGCCGCCGCCGCGGCGTCGTAGCCGGTCCGGCGCAGCGTCACCTCCGGCCCGAGCAGGGCCCAGGCCGCGCCGGGCGTCCCGTACGGCATCCCGACGCTGCCCGGGTTGACCACCCGCAGGCCGGCGGCCAGCCGGTCGAACGGCATGTGCGTGTGCCCGAGCACCACGGTCGGCGCCGCCACTCCCGCCAGTGCCGCCGCCCACCGCTCCGGCGGGCTGTCGACCAGCACGAACTCGTCGTCGCGGCGCGGCGTCGCGTGGCAGAACAGGACCGCACCGAGCCCGGCCACGTGCAGCGTCACGGTCAGCGGCAGCCCGTCGATCAGGTCCCGGTGCGCCCGGCTGATCAGCCCGGCGCTGCGCGACGCCGGCTCGCCGCCCGGCCCCGGCACCACCCCGCCGTCGAACGCCGTGACCAGCTCCCGCTCGCAGTTGCCATGCACCCAGACCGCCCGGTCGCCGAGCCCGGCCAGCCGGTCCAGCGCCGGCCCCGGCATCGGCCCCTCGGCGATGTCGCCCAGCAGCACGATCGCCTCGGCCGACGCGACATCGGGCTCAGCCAGCACCGCCTCCAGCGCGGGCAGGTTCCCGTGCACGTCGGCCAGCACCGCCACCCGCTCCGCGTGCCGCGTGGCGTGATCAGCGTTCATCCCGCCATTGTCGGCCGCCCGGCCCGCCTGGCCCAGGCGGAGCGCTGCGCTCCCCGCGAACGCCGGCGCCGCGCGAGGGGCGGCCGGGCGCCGGTCAGGGCTGGGCTGTTCAGCGCTGGGCGGGTCAGGGCCGGGCGGCGAACTCGGCCCAGGTCTCGCGGCCGTCGGCGTGGTCCGGGCAGGTGTTGCGGCCGTCGGCGAAGGCCCGGTAGGCGGCGCCGGGCAGGCGCAGGTTCAGCACCGAGCGAGGCCAGCCGTGCCGCGCCCGCCAGGCCGCTACCACCTGCCAGCCGTTCAGCACCTCAGGGCCGCCGAAGTCCTCGGCCCGGCCCAGCGGGTCGCCCTCCGCCACGTCGGCCACCCGGGCCGCCACCTCAGCCGCCGCGACGCTCTGGAACAGCAGGTCCAGCGGCAGCGGCCGGACCGGCCAGCTCATCGTGGCCCGCAGCGCCATGGCCAGAAGCTCGTGGAACTGGGTGGCCCGCAGCACCGTGCCCGGCACCTGCCCCGACCCGACCAGTTCCTCGCAGGCCAGCTTGGCCCCGTAGTAGCCGAACGGGATGGCGTCCACCCCGACGATCGACACGTACACCAGGTGGCGGCAGTCGCCCGCCGCCGCCAGCAGGTTCCCGGTCTGCCGGGCATCCGACCGGCCCATCCGCCGGTCCGACGCCGCGTGCACGATCAGGTCGGCCCCGGCCGCCGCCTCCGCCACGCCGGTCCCGCTGGCCAGGTCACCGACGTGGGTGCCCGCCCCCGGCCGCCGCGACAGCACCCGGACCTCATGGCCGCGCCCGGCCAGGATGGGCACGAGATGCCGGCCCAGTGTTCCGCTGCCGCCAGTGACCAGGACGATGCTCATGCCCCCGTCATATCAGCCCGGCCCGCCGTACCCGGCCCCGCCCGCCGCCAGCCTTGCACCCGCCCCGCCGCCCGCCCGCCGCCAGCCAGGGCACCCCGCCTCCCGCCCGCCCGTCGCGCCTGCCGGCGCCCGCCGCCCGGAAACCATGATCGTGACCGATTACCCGTCTGGAACCCGGACAATCGGTCACGATCATGGCCAGGGCAAGCGGGGGGCGGCGCGGGGCCGCCGGGGTGGCGCGGGGCCGCCAGGGGGCGGTGTGCGGGGGCCGGGGTCAGGCGGCGGGGTCAGGCGGCGGGGTCAGCTGAGGGGAGGTCGCCGGCGTCGAAGCAGGTCCGGTCGCCGGTGTGGCACGCCGCGCCGACCTGGTCGACCCGGACCAGCACGGCGTCGCCGTCGCAGTCCAGGGCGACCGACTTGACGTGCTGAACGTGGCCGGAGGTGTCGCCCTTGACCCAGTACTCCTGGCGGCTGCGGGACCAGTAGGTGCAGCGGCCGGTGGTCAGCGTGCGGTGCAGGGCCTCGTCGTCCATCCAGCCCAGCATCAGCACCTCGCCGGTGTCGTACTGCTGGGCGATGGCCGCGACCAGGCCGCTGGCGTCGCGCTTCAGCCGGGCCGCGATCCGCGGGTCCAGGCCGGACTGGCTGGCGTCGATTCTCATGCCTCACTCACTTGGGGACAGGCGGAACAGTGCTACCCAGTCACGGGGCTACCCAGTCACGGGGCTACCCAGCCACGGGGCTACCCAGACACGGGCCGGACCCGGTGGCCGGCCGCGGCCAGGGTGTCCTTGACCTGGCCGATGGAGGCGGTGCCGAAGTGGAACAGGCTGGCGGCCAGCACGGCGTCGGCGCCCGCCGCGACGGCCGGGGGGAAGTCGGCGGGCCGCCCGGCGCCGCCGCTGGCGATGACCGGGACGGTGACGGCGGCCCGGACGTCGCGGATCAGCTCCAGGTCGAAGCCGGCCCTGGTGCCGTCGGCGTCCATGGAGTTGAGCAGGATCTCGCCCGCGCCCAGCCCGGCCCCGCGCCGCGCCCAGTCCACCGCGTCGATGCCGGTGCCGCGCCGGCCGCCGTGGGTGGTGACCTCGAAGCCGGACGAGCCGGCGCGGCGGCCGCCGGCGTAGCGGCGGGCGTCGACCGACAGCACGATGCACTGGGCGCCGAACCGGGCCGCGGCCTCGGTCAGCAGCTCGGGCCGGGCGATCGCGGCGGTGTTCAGCGCCGACCTTGTCCGCGCCGGCCCGCAGCAGCCGGTCCACGTCGGCCACGCTGCGCACGCCGCCGCCGACGGTCAGCGGGATGAACACCTGCTCGGCGGTGCGGCGGACCACGTCGTACATGGTCTCGCGCTCGCCGCTGGACGCGGTGATGTCCAGGAACACCAGCTCGTCGGCGCCGTCCCGGTCATAGGCGGCGGCCAGCTCGACGGGGTCGCCGGCGTCGCGCAGGTGGCGGAAGTTGACGCCCTTGACCACCCGCCCGGCGTCCACGTCCAGGCACGGGATGACCCGGACGGCCACGGTGGACAGGCCCGCGCTCATGCCGCGCCGCCGATGCCGGGCCTGTAGGCGACGGCCTCGACCTCGACCAGCAGCCGGGGGTCGATCAGGGCGGCCACCCCGAGCATCGACGCGGCCGGGGCGGTGTCGCCGAACGCGGCCCGGTGGGCCTCGCCGTACTCGGCCCAGCGGCTGATGTCGGTGACGAACATCCGGGTGCTGACCACGTCGGCCAGGCTGGCCCCCAGCCCGGCCAGGGCCTGCGCCACGTTGCCGATGGCCTGCGCGGCCTGGGCCCGGGCGTCGCCCTCGTGCATGACCCGGCCGCCGGTCACCGAGGTGCAGCCGGAGACGAACACGAAGTCGCCCGCGGCCACCGCCCGGCTGTAGCCGACGGCCTGCTCCCACGGGCCGCCGCTGGAGTACCGCCGAACCACGGGCCGGCCGGTCAGCGGGCCGCCGGTCACGGGGTCACCTCGGCCAGGGCCTGCTCCAGCGTGAACGCGCCCGCGTACAGGGCCTTGCCGATGATCGCGCTGTCCACGCCGAGCGGGACCAGGCCGGCGATGGCGCGGAGGTCGGCCAGGCTGGACACGCCGCCGCTGGCGACGACGGGCCGGCTGGTGCGCGCGCACACCCGGCGCAGCAGGTCCAGGTTGGGGCCGGCCATCATGCCGTCCTTGGCCACGTCGGTGACCACGTACCGCTGGCAGCCCTCGGCGTCCAGCCGGGCCAGCACGTCGAACAGCTCGCCGCCCTCGGCGGTCCAGCCCCGCGCGGCCAGGGTGGTGCCGCGCACGTCCAGGCCGACCGCGATCTGGTCGCCGTGCTCGGCGATGACCCGGCGCACCCAGTCGGGGTTCTCCAGCGCGGCGGTGCCGATGACCACCCGGGCGCAGCCGGTGGCCAGCGCGGCGGCCAGCGCGGCGTCGTCGCGGATGCCGCCGGACAGCTCGACGCGGGCATCCAGCGCCGCGATGACCTCGGCGAGCAGCGCGGCGTTGGAGCCCCGGCCGAACGCGGCGTCCAGGTCGACCAGGTGAATCCACTCGGCGCCGGCGCGCTGCCAGGCCAGGGCGGCGTCGAGCGGGCGGCCGTAGTCGGTCTCGGTGCCGGCCGCGCCCTGGACCAGGCGGACGGCCTGCCCGCCCGCCACGTCCACCGCCGGCAGCAGGGTCAGGGTGGCGCCAGCCGGACCCGGGCTAGCCGGACCCGTGCTAGCCGGAACTGGGGCCGGCGCGGCGTCGCGCGTCATCGCGGGGTCTCCGTCCTCGGGTCAGGCGTGATCAGGTCAGGCGGGGTCGCCGGCGAGCGGGTCATCGCAGCGCGGACAGCCAGTTGGCCAGCAGCCGGGCGCCCGCGTCACCCGATTTCTCGGGATGGAACTGGGTCGCGGCCAGCGGGCCGTCCTCCATCGCGGCCACGAACGGCTCGCCGTGCACGGCCCGGGTCACCAGCGCGGCCGAGCCCGGCGCGGGCTGGCGCAGCGCGTAGGAGTGCAGGAAGTAGAACATCTGGGCCGGGTCCAGCCCGGCGAACAGCGCCGAGCCGCCGGCGGCGGTGACGGTGTTCCAGCCCATGTGCGGCAGCACCGGGGCGGACAGCCGCTCGACCACGCCGGGCCAGGCCCCGCACCCGGCCGTGCGCTGGCCGTGCTCCACGCCCGACTCGAACAGCACCTGCATGCCGACGCAGATGCCGAGCACCGGCCGCTCGCCGGCCAGGCGCTTGGCGATGACCTGGTCGCCGCCGACGGCCAGCAGGCCGGCCATGCACGCGGCGAACGCGCCGACGCCCGGCACGACCAGGCCGTCGGCCTCGCGGGCGGCGTCGCCGTCGGCGGTCACGGTCACGTCGGCCCCGGCCCGCTGCAGCGCGCGCTGGGCCGAGGGCAGGTTGCCCGAGCCGTAGTCGAGCACCACGACCCGGGGCGCGCGGCTCACAGCACGCCCTTGGTGCTGGGGATCGCGCCGGGGGCGCGCGGGTCCGGCGCGACGGCCGCGCGCAGCGCCCGGGCGAACGCCTTGAACTGGGCCTCCACGATGTGATGCGGGTTGCGCCCGGCCAGCACGTCGAGGTGCACGCAGATGGCCGCGGCGTGGGCCAGCGACTCGAAGAAGTGCCGGGTCAGCGTGGTGTCGTAGGTGCCGATCAGCGGCGCCATCCCGGCCGGCTCGGAGTGCACCGCGTACGGCCGCCCGGACAGGTCGACCGCGGCCCGGGCCAGGGTCTCGTCCAGCGGCACCAGCGCGTCGCCGAACCGGCAGATGCCGGCCTTGTCGCCGAGCGCCTCGCGCAGCGCCTGGCCCAGGGCCAGCGCGGTGTCCTCGACGGTGTGGTGGGCGTCGATCTCGATGTCGCCCTGCGCCTGCACGGTCAGGTCGAGCAGCCCGTGCTTGCCCAGCTGGGCCAGCATGTGGTCGAAGAACGGCACCCCGGTCCGCACGTCGCTGGTGCCCGACCCGTCCAGGTCCAGCTCGACCAGGATCGTCGTCTCCTTGGTCACCCGCTCGACCCGCGCGACCCGGCTCACGACGCGCTCCCGGCCACGGGCTCCCCAACCACGGGCTCCCCAACCACGGGCGCCCCGGCGAACCAGGCCGGGGACTGCGCCAGCACCGCGGCCAGCGCGTCGCGGAACGCGGCCATCTCGGCCGGCGTCCCGATCGACACCCGCAGCCAGTCGGGCGGCCCGACCTCGCGGATCAGCACCCCGCGGTCCAGCAGCGCCTGCCACACGGCCCGGCGGTCGGCGAACCGGCCGAACAGCACGAAGTTGGCGTCGGAGTCGGCCACCACCAGGCCGCGCTGGCGCAGCCAGGCGACCACCGCGTCGCGCTCGGACCGGATGGCGGCCACCGAGGCCAGCAGCTCGCCGGAGTGCGCCAGCGCGACCCGGGCGGCCGCCTGGGACAGCGCCGACAGGTGGTAGGGCAGCCGGACCAGCAGCAGCGCGTCGACCACCGCCGGGTCGGCGGCCAGGTACCCGAGCCGGCCGCCGGCCAGCGCGAACGCCTTGGACATGGTCCGGACCACGACCAGCCGGGGGTAGCGCGGCAGCAGCGACAGCGCGGTGGCGGCCGGGTCGCGGGCGAACTCCATGTACGCCTCGTCGATCACCACCATGCCGGGCGCCCGCTCGCAGATGGCCTCGATCAGGGCGAGCGGCTGGGCCGTGCCCGTCGGGTTGTTGGGCGAGGCCAGGAACACCACGTCGGGCCGGTGCCGCGTCGATGGCCGCCGCCGCGTCGGCCGGGTCGATGCTGAAGTCGGCCGCGCGCTGCCCGGCGATCCACCGGGTCGCGGTGGTCTGGGCGATGATCGGGTGCATCGAGTACGACGGCTCGAAGCCCAGCGCGCTGCGGCCCGGCCCGCCGAACGCCTGCAGCAGCTGCTGGATGACCTCGTTGGACCCGTTGGCGGCCCAGGTCCGCTCGGCGGTCAGGCCGTGCCCGAGGTAGCTCGCCAGGGCGGCGCGCAGCTCGCGGGCGTCCCGGTCGGGGTAGCGGTTCAGCCCGGCCGCGGCCGCGGCGGCGGCCGCCGCCAGGTCGGCCACCAGGGCGGCCGAGGGGGCTACGGGTTCTCGTTGGTGTTCAGCGCGACCGCGACATCGAGTTGCGGCGCGCCGTACGGCTCGCGGCCGACCAGGTCATCGCGCAGCGGCAGCCGCGCTCAGGCCGGCGCTCACGCCCGCTCCCGCCGGCACCCGGACCCGCACCGCCTGGACGTGCGCGGCCAGGTCCTCGGCGCCGCCCAGGGCGTCGATGTACCCGGCGGCGCCGGCCAGGCCGGCCTCGTCGCACTCGACGATGTGGATGCCGCGCAGGAACGACAGCACCGACAGGCCGCCGGAGTGCCGCGCGGTGCCGCCGGTGGGCAGCACGTGGTTGGAGCCGGCCAGGTAGTCGCCCAGCGACACCGGCGCCCACGGGCCGACGAACACCGCGCCGGCGTTGCGCACCCGGCGGGCCACGTCCGCCGCGTCCCGGCGGTCTGGATCTCCAGGTGCTCGGGCGCCCACGCGTCGGACACCGCCAGCGCCGCGTCCACGTCGTCGACCAGCACGCAGGCCGACTGGCCGGCCAGCGCCTCGGCCACCCGCTCCGGCGTGCCGGGTCCGCGCGGCGGCCGCGGCCAGCACCGGCTCGACCCGGTCGGCCAGCCCGGCGTCGGTGGTGATCAGCAGGCAGCCCGCCTGCGGGTCGTGCTCGGCCTGGGCGACCAGGTCGGCGGCCAGGAACGCCGGGTCGGCGGTGTCGTCGGCGATGATCGCGATCTCGGTCGGCCCGGCCTCGGCGTCCACCGCCACCAGCCCGGCCACCAGCCGCTTGGCCGCGGCCACGTAGATGTTGCCCGGCCCGGTGATGACGTCGGCCCGGGCGCAGTCGGCGGTGCCGTAGGCCAGCATGGCGATGGCCTGAGCGCCGCCCGCGGCGTGCACCTCGGTGATGCCCAGCAGCTCGCAGGCGGCCAGCACGGCGGCGGCCGGCCGGCCGCCCTGGTCTGGCCTGCGGCGGCGACACCACGGCGATCTCGGCCACCCCGGCGACCTGGGCCGGGATGACGTTCATCACCACCGACGACGGGATAGGTGACCAGGCCGCCGGGCACGTACACGCCGGCCCGGCTGACCGGCACGTAGCGCTCGGTGACGGTCGAGCCCGGCGCCACCCTCGTCACCGGCTCAGCCGGGACCTGGGCCTCGTGCACCAGCCGGGCCCGCCGCGCGGCCTCGGCCAGCGCGGCCCGCAGCGCCGGGTCCAGGCCGGCCAGCGCGGCGGCCAGGCTGTCCCGCGGCACCCGGGTGGTGGCCAGGTCAACGCCGTCGAACGTGGCGGTATGCTCGCGGACCGCGTCGGCGCCGCGGCGCCGGACGTCCTCGCAGATCGGGCCGCACGGCGGCCAGCGCGGCGTCGACGTCCAGCGGGGCGCGGGGCAGCACCCCGGCCAGCTCGGACGCGGTCAGCTCGCTGGCGGGCTTGCCACGAAGATCGATTCGCATCAGCACCCGTCAAGCCTACGGGAGGGCTCCGCCGGGCCGCGCGCCAGTATTTGCGCCGGGGCCGCGGCCCCGGCCCGGCGGCGGCCGGCTACCCCGGCACGCGCATGACGACGCCCTGCCAGGCGGCCAGCATGACCGGCCCGCCCGGCGTCCCAGCCGACCCCTCACCCGGACCGCCGCCCGACAGCAGCACCTCGCCGCCCGGCCCGGCCCAGTCGGCCGGCTGGTCCGACAGGTTGGCCGCCACGGTCAGGCCGCCGCACCGGTAGGCCCAGATCGCGCCGCCCGAGGCCAGCTCGGCGTACGGCGCGACCCGCCCGCCCAGCTCGGCCCGGCGCAGCGCCACCAGGTCCCGGGCCAGCGCCAGCGTGGACGCCGGGTCGGCGCGCTGGTCAGCCACGTTGCGGGCGGCGGTGTCGCCCAGCGGCAGCCACGGGCGGGCCGCGGTGGTGAACCCGCCCAGCGGCGTGGCGTCCCACTGCATCGGGGTCCGGCCCCGGTCCCGGTTGCCGCGCTTGTCGGTGGCGCCCAGGGTCATCGTGTCGCGCTGCGACCCGGGCGGCACGGCCACGTCGGTCATGCCGATCTCGTCGCCGTAGTAGAGCACGACGGTGCCGGGCAGGGTGCACAGGATCAGCAGTGCCAGCCGGGTGCGCCGGTCGTCGCCGTCGCACCAGCGGCTCGCGAACCGGCCCACGTCGTGGTTGGAGGCGGTCCACACCGGGCAGGCGCCGGCCGGCAGGGCGGCCAGCGTGCCGGCCACCACGCCGGCCAGGCCGGCCGCGGTGAACGGGGCGAACACGAACGGGAAGTTGAAGGCCAGCTGAAGCTCGTCGTCGTCGCCGTAGAACGGGGCCAGCAGGCCCGGCTCGCCGACCCACGTCTCGCCGAGCAGCAGCCGCTCGGGCGGGTACCCCCGGGCGATCTTCCGCCAGTCCCGGTACACCTCGTGCACCTCGGGCCGGTTGGCGTTGTAGACCGGGCGCAGCCCGTGCCCGCCGGCCAGCGGGTTGTCGCCAGGGAGCGGCGGGTTGTCGCGCAGCAGCGCGTCCTTGTACAGGCCGTGGGCCACGTCGATGCGGAACCCGGCCACGCCGCGGTCGAACCAGAACTCCAGGATCTCCCGGAACTCCTCGTGGACCGCGGGCCGCCACCAGTTCAGGTCGGGCTGGGCGGGCAGGAAGTTGTGCAGGTAGTACTGCCCGGAGCGGTCATCCAGGGTCCAGGCCGGGGCGCCGGTGGAGTCCCGCCAGTTGTTCGGCGGGCCGCCGCCGGGCGCCGCGTCGGCCCACACGTAGTACTCGCGGTGCGCCGCGTCCCGCCCCGAGGCCGCGTCCACGAACCACGGGTGGGCCGAGCTGGTGTGGTTGGGCACCAGGTCGAGCAGCACCTTCATGCCCCGGGCGGCGGCCTGCCCGATCAGCTCGTCCAGGTCGGCCAGGCGGCCGAGTTCCGGGTGCACGCCCCGGTAGTCGCTGACGTCGTAGCCCCAGTCGGCGTCCGGGGAGGGCATGGTCGGCGACAGCCAGATGCCGTCCGCCCCCAGCCACTCCAGGTGATCCAGGCGGCTGATGATGCCGCGCAGGTCGCCGTACCCGTCGCCGTCGGTGTCCTGCCAGGAGCGGACGTAGAGCTGGTACAGGACGGCACCGTGCCACCACGGGCTAGGGCTATGTGCTGCGTGTTCCATCGGCTGGTTGCCTTTCCGGCGCGGGTCGGCGGACACTTGGGACATGGCCACCACTATCGTGCTGCTGGCCGTAGCGATTGCGCTGCCGACCGCCGCCGGGTATTTCCTGCTGGGACTGCTCCGGGGCGGTCGCGGGCTGGCCGAGCGGCGGCGCCAGGCCCCGGCGCCCGAGTCCGCCGACCACCTCGCCACCCGGCTGCGGCGGCTGCGGTCCCAGCTCGAGACGGCCGAGGCCACCGTGGGCCTGACCGCCAAGGGACACAAGGTAGCGGCGCTGCGCGGGGCCTACCTCGACACCCTGCGCGAGGCGTGCGCCCGGCTGGACGTCACCCCGCCGGCCGGCGGCGACCGCGCCCGCCAGGCCGACATCTACCGCACGGAGGCGGAGCTTCGCGCCGCACGGGCTCGACGTTCGCGAGCACGCCGGAAGGTGACTGGCTCGTTACCCCTCTTGAATGGAGTAACGGGCCAGCCACCTCACCGTGGCGCGCCAGCGGCGGCCGCGAGGCGCCGGTCAGCCGGCTGGCGCCGTCTCCACGTCGAGGGCCAGGTTGCGGCCGCTCTCGGGATCGAACACGTGCAGCGGCCGCAGGTCAGCCCACAGCTCGGCCTCCTGCCCCTCGCGGATCCGGGTAGCCGGGTCCAGCCGGGCGGTCACCGTCTCCTCCCCCGCGGTGTCGTCGCCGACGTCCGCGGCCAGGTCGGCTAGCTGGTCCGAGCGCGCCGACAGGCCGCTGTCCTGGGTGAAGTAGATGAACACGTCCGAGCCCATCGACTCCACCACGTCGACAGTGATCCGGAACGTGATCCCGGAGCCCCGGGTCTCGGCCGGGACCAGGGCGGCGTCCTCGAAGTCCTCGGGCCGCAGCCCGATGATGACGTCGCGGCCGACGCCGGACCGCTCCAGTTCCTGGCGCAGGGCCGGGGTGACCGGGATGTCGCCGATCTTCGTGCGGAGCGCGCCCTCCTCCAGGGTGGCGCCCATGAAGTTCATCGCGGGCGACCCGATGAACCCGGCCACGAACAGGTTGACCGGCTTCTCGTACAGCTCCTGCGGGGTGCCGGCCTGCTGCAGCACGCCGGTCCGCATGACCGCGATCCGGTCGCCCAGGGTCATCGCCTCGGTCTGGTCGTGGGTCACGTAGACCATCGTCGTGCCCAGCCGCTTCTGCAGCCGGGACACCTGGGTGCGGGTCTGCACCCGCAGCTTGGCGTCCAGGTTGGACAGGGGCTCGTCCATCAGGAACGCCTGCGGGCTGCGCACGATGGCCCGGCCCATGGCCACCCGCTGCCGCTGCCCGCCGGACAGGTTGGCGGGCTTGCGGTCCAGGTGCTGGGTCAGGTCCAGGATCCGGGCCGCCTCCTCGACCTTCTCGTTGATGACCTTCTGCGGGGTCTTGGCCAGCTTGAGCGCGAAGCCCATGTTCTCCCGCACGGTCATGTGCGGGTACAGGGCGTAGCTCTGGAAGACCATCGCGATGTCGCGGTCCTTGGGCGCCGCGTTGTTGACGACCTTGCCGCCGATGCGGAGCTCGCCCTCGGTGATGTCCTCCAGCCCGGCGATCATGTTCAGGGTGGTGGACTTGCCGCAGCCGGACGGGCCGACCAGGATGACGAACTCGCCGTCGGCGATGTCCAGGCTGATCTTGTCGACGGCGAGCTGGCCATCGGGGTAGCGCTTGGTAATGCTGTCCAGAACGATCTCGGCCACTTTTGTTTTTCCCCTCTAGCCCTTGACCGCGCCGGACGTCAGGCCGGCCACGATGCGCCGCTGGAAGAACAGCACGAAGATGATGATCGGGATGGTGATGACCGAGGCGGCCGCCGCGATGGGGCCGGTCGGCACGGCGAACTGCGAGCCTCCGCTGAAGAACTGGATGGCGGCGGGTGCCGTCCGGGAGGCCAGCGTCGAGGTGAACGAGATCGCGAACAGGAACTCGTTCCAGCAGAACAGGAACACCAGGATGGCCGTGGTCACCATGCCCGGCGCCGCCAGCGGGGCGATGACCTTCGTGAACGCCTGGAACGGGGTGGCCCCGTCGACCTTGGCCGCCTTCTCCAGCTCCCACGGGATTTCCCGGAAGAACGCCGACAGGGTGTAGATGCCGAGCGGCAGGCCGAAGGCGACGTAGGGGACGATGAGGCCGGGCCAGGTGTTGAACAGGCCGAGGTCCCGCTCGATGTTGAACATCGGGGTGACCAGCGCGATCTGCGGGAACATGGCGATCAGCAGGGACATGCCGATCAGCACGCCCTTGCCGGGGAAGTTCAGCCGGGCGATGGCGTAGGCGGCCATCGAGGCCAGCACGACGGCGACGAACGTCGAGATCAGGCCGATCCCGATGGAGTTCACCAGCGGCCGGATGAACTGCGAGGTCTGCAGGATCTGGGCGTAGTTCGACAAGGTCCACGACTGGGGCAGGAACGACGGGTCCAGCACCGCGTTCGGGGTCTTGAACGACAGCGAGACGATCCACAGCACCGGGATCAGGGCCAGCGCGATGACGACGATGTTGGCGGTGCCCCAGCCGACCCGCTGCCCGGGCGTGACGGCCGGCCCGGTGCGGGCCGGGCGCTGCGGCTGCGGTCGCGGGGTGGTGGCTACTGCGGCCATGGCGCCTTACCTCCTACTCAGGTTGGTGCCGGGGGCCGCGGTGCCGAACCCCTTGATGAACAGGAACGCGATGATGGCCACGCAGATGAAGATGAGGATCGAGATCGTCGACCCGATGCCCAGGTTGAGGGCGTTGAACAGGTTGTCGTAGCCGAGCAGCGACACCGAGCCGGTGCCGTTGGTGCCGTTGGTCAGGATGAAGATGCTGTCGAAGATGCGGAACGAGTCCAGCGTCCGGAACAGCACGGCGACCAGGATCGCGGGCTTCATCAGCGGCAGCGTGATCCGGACGAACCGCTGCCAGCCGGTGGCGCCGTCCACCTTCGCCGCCTTCTGCAGGTCCTCGGGCACCAGCGACAGCCCGGCCAGCAGCAGCAGGGCCATGAACGGGGTGGTCTTCCAGATCTCGGCCACGATGATGACGATGACCGCGGCCGACTCGGTGGTCAGCGGCGCGCCGTGGCCGAACGCCGCCGACAGGTAGCCCTGCCCCGGCGTCCAGGCGTACTGCCAGCCGTAGGCGGCGGCCACCGTGACGATCCCGTACGGGATCAGCGCGGCGGTGCGGACCGTGCCCCGGCCGAACAGCGTCCGGTGCATGAGCATGGCCAGCAGCATGCCCAGCACCAGCGTGATGGCGACCGAGAAGACCGTGATGATCAGCGTCACCGACAGCGCGTGCCACCAGTACGGCGAGGTCAGCACCGCCGCGTAGTTGGCGAAGCCGACGAACTTGACCGCCTGCGGGAGTTCCAGGTTGTCCCGCTGCAGGGACAGGTAGATGGCGTAGCCGACCGGGTAGGCGGTGACGGCGATCATGACGATGACCGCCGGCGCGCACAGCATCCAGCCCAGCCGGCGCTCGGCCCTGGCTCCCTCGGACAGCGGCGCCTTCTTCTTCCGGCGGGCGCTTTCCTCCCGGGCGGCCTCGGTCCCGGCCGCGACCTCCGCGCTCGTGCTCATCGGCGCGCTCCTTCCTGTGCTCGTGCGCTTTCCTGTGCTCGTGCGCTCCGGTTCCGGGCGCGGCTCACGGGACCAGGCCCTTGGACTGCAGGGCGTTCGTGAGCTGGGTTCTCAGCTGGTTCGCCGTGCCGCCGGGGTGATCGCGACGGCGGGCGAGACCAGGTGCGAGATGTCGATGGACACCACCTGGTAGACGGGCGACTTGGGGCGCACGCTGGCGTTCTCCAGCGCGGACAGGATGTCGGCGTGGAACGGGTAGTCCTTGAACAGCTTCGGGTTGTTGTAGAGGCTGGTGATAGTGGGCGGGACGCCGCCGGCGTTGGCCCCGATGATCTGGTTCTGGGTGTCGCGCAGGCACAGGGCGGCCTGGAAGGCCAGCGACTTGTGCTGGGAGTAGGCGCTGACCGCCAGGTCGGTGCCGCCGATCGTGACCTTGGCCGGCTGACCGGGGATGACCTCGGGGTAGGGCGCCCACTTGAAGACCTTGAACAGCTTGGGGTTGTCGGTCTTCATGCCGGGATAGACGAACGGGTAGTTCAGCTCGAACGCGGCCGTGCCGTCCTCCATGGCCAGCCGGTTCTGGTTCTCCTCCTGCACGTCGAGGGAGGGATCGGCGGCCGGCGAGGTGGCCAGTTCCTTCATGATCGACAGTGCCTTGACCACGGGCGCGCCCAGCGTGATCTTGGTCGCGTCCGGGTTCAGGATGGTGCCGCCCGCGCTGGCCACCATGGTGTTGAACCACACGGTGGCGCCCTCGTACTGGGCGCCCTGGATCTCGATGTAGTGCGGCTTGCCCTCCTTGGCCAGGTGCTCGGCGTCGGCGATCATCTGCGCCCAGGTGGTCGGCGGGTGCGGCACGAGGTCCGAGCGGTACCACAGCAGCTGCGTGTTGCTGTTATCAGGCACCGCGTAGAGCTTGCCCTTCCAGATCGCCGTCTCCAGGGCCGGCTTGAGGGTGCCGTTCTCGGCCTGGGCCTTGTTCGCGCCGGTCCACGGGGCGATCCAGCCGGCCTGGGCGAACTCCGCCTCCCAGGTGACGTCGAGGCCCATGATGTCGATGGTGTTGTCGTGCGCGGCCAGCCGCCGGACCAGCTGCTGGCGCTGCCCGTCCGAGGCCTGGGGCAGCATCTGGTAGGAGATCACGTACTTGCCGTGGCTCTGCGCGTCACAGTTCTTGATCGCGGTCACGGTCGCGGGCGAGGTGTCCGGGTAGAAGTAGAAGTTCAGCGTGACCGGCCCGGACGCGTTGGCGGTCCCGCACGCGGCCAGGCCGGACGCGGCCAGCGCGCCGATGGCCAGCCCGGCCCAGGCCCGGCGGACCCGGCGGGCCCGGCCCGCCCGGCCCGCCCGGCGCGTGAGCGGGCGGGCGCGTCCGGCTGGCCTGCGCCAGGGCGACCGCGATCTTTCCTCTGTCATGTTCCTCTTCCCTCCGCCTGGGGCCAGGGCGACGGCAGTTGCCCTGATTCCCGCTGGTTATCCATGCCGAGCCCCCGGGGGCTCGGCGGCGAGGACCGGCTTGGGGTCCAGTCCGGGCTCTGGCGAGGCCCGGCTTCGGGGCCGGGCTGAGGTAGCGCGCTGGATGACGTTCAGGTCCAGTACCTGGCGCAGCGGCCGGGCCGGCTCGCCGCGCAGCAGCGCGCACAGCCGCTCGGCGCCCTGGGCGCCGCTGTCCTCCAGCGGCTGGCGGACCGTGCTGAGGCCGAGCAGCGCGGCCGACTGGATGTCGTCGAAGCCGATCACCGACAGGTCCTGCGGCACCGCCAGGCCGGCCTGGTCGGCGGCGGCCAGCACGCCCAGGGCCTGGGTGTCGGACGCGGCGAAGATGGCCGACGGCGGGTCGGGCCGGGCCAGCAGGTCGGCGGCCAGGGCCTGGGCGCTGGCCGGGCCGTGCGGGCCGAGCCGGACCAGCGCGTCGTCCGCGGCGATCCCGGCGGCGGCCAGCGCCTGGCGGTAGCCGGCCAGCCGGCGGCTTGACGCGGTGAAGCCCAGCGCGGTGGCCGGCGCCCGGCTCACCCGGTCGCCGATGAAGCCGATCCGCCGGTGGCCCAGGTCCAGCAGGTGGCCGGCGGCCAGCCGGCCGCCGGCCACGTCGTCGATGACCGTGACCGGCACCCCCGGCGCGGCGGCGTCGACCACGGTCAGCGGCAGGGCGGCGGCCCGGAACGCGGCCAGGTGCGCGGGCCGCAGCGGCAGCGACATCACGATCACGCCGTCGGCCCGGTGCCGGGCCACCAGCATGTCCAGGACATGGTCCCGGCGGCCGGGCGAGTCGACGTTGCAGACGATGGGGTCGTACTCATACCGGGCCAGCACGCCCAGCGCCCCGGCCAGCCGTTCCACCGACGACGGCCGGGTCAGGTGGGGCAGCACGATGGCCACCGCCGCGGGCGTGCCCCGCGACAGCGCGGCGGCCAGGTGGCTGGGCCGGTAGCCCAGCCGCTCGATGGCCTCCAGCACCCGGGCGCGGGTCGCCGCCCGCACTCCGGCGGCGCCGTTGATGACCCGCGAGACGGTACCCACGCCGGTCCCGGAGGCGGCGGCCACATCGGCGATGGTCGCCCGCCGGGATTTCGGCACGATGTCACCGCCTTTTCGGCCCGAACTGGAACCGCTTCCAGGGTGGAACGGTCCCATCTTGGGCATGCGTCGCTTACCCCGTCAAGGTTGCGGACAGGTAGCTACGCCGTTAAATCCATCGTGAGCCAGCCAGAACGGAGCAGCTAGTCATCCCGATACAGACATCTACCGGGGGATACGTACCGAATGGCACAACGACGCCACAGGCGTCCGTCAATCACCGAAAGGTCAACATCCTATACATGTCCCATCGGGTGCTATATCTAGGTATAGGCGAATTGCGCCTGAGCGAGGACGGCCCGGGGTTACTCGACGATCTTGGAGATGGGGACCTCGAGGATGTCCCGGGCGCCGGCCGACTTCAGGGCCGGGATCAGGGTGTTGACGCCGCGCTTGGGCACGACCGCCTCGACCGCGTGCATGTCGCCGCGGGCCAGCGAGGTGACGGTGGGCGAGGACATGGCGGGCAGCATGGCGGTGACCGCGTTCAGGTCGCCCACGCCGACGTTCAGCTTGAGCAGCACGCTGCCCCTGGCCTGGATGGCGCCGCGCAGCAGCAGCGCGATGTCCTCCATGGCCGACCGCTTGGCCTCGTCCTCGTGCGCCGCCGGGTTGGCCACCAGCTCGGTGTAGCTGGTCAGCAGGGTCTCCAGGATGCGCAGCCCGTTGCGGCGCAGCGAGGACCCGGTCTCGGTCAGGTCGACGATCGCGTCAACGATGTCGGGCACCTTGGCCTCGGTGGCCCCGTAGGACGGGATGACCGACGCCTTAACCCCCTGAGCCTCCAGGAACCGCCGGGTCAGCTCGGGGAACTCGGTCGAGATGCGCAGCCCGTCGGGCAATTCGGCGGCCGACTGCCAGGGCGCGCTGGCCGGGACGGCCAGCACCACCCGGACCGGCGCCGAGGTGGCCTTGGAGTACTGAAGCTCGCTCAGCGACACGACATCCGCGCCGGTCTCGGTGATCCAGTCCCGGCCGGTGATGCCGAAGTCGAACAGGCCCTCGGCCACGTAAGACGGGATCTCCTGCGGCCGCAGGAACCGGACCCGGTCGATCCGGGGGTCATCGATCGTCGCGTGGTAGTCGCGGTCGGACGACCGCCGCACTGTCAGGTCGGCCGCGTCGAACAGGTCGAGGGTGGCGCGCTCCAGGGAACCCTTCGGCAGGACCAGGGACAGCACGGGAGTGACTCGCTCTCGTCTCGGGATGCCGCGGCAGCGCGGCGTACGGTCCCTGACTCTAGCCGCGCCCGCGCGAGCGGCTCCACTCGAAAATTTGCCGGCGCCTCGTGGAATAGCCGGACCGGGGGCCGCGTTCCTAGTCCCCGTCGGTGCGTTGGAGTCCCCCGGGCCTACAAATAGCCTTCGCGGAATACCGTTCGGCTGGAGCCGCGATGTGCCTCTCGCCGTGAGGCGACCCGCGCATCGGCCTGACAGCGCTCCCGCGAGCCCATGGCTTGCGGGAGCGCTGTCACGTGCCGGGCCGGCGTCAGGCGCGGCCCCGGCCGGGCCCGGCGAGGCGGGCCGGGAGCAGCGCGTCCAGCGTGGCGACGTGCTCCTCAGGGACGCTGACGTCCAGCGTCAGCGCGCCGCCGGCCAGGGTCATCGTGAAGGTGAAGAACGAGCAGCAGGCGGTCTCCGCCGCGGCCAGCGCGGCCATCCGGGCGGCGGCGTCCGGATCGGGCCGCAGGTCCAGGCGCAGCAGGCCGGCCCGCAGGCGCTCGGCGCCTTGCGCCGTGTCGGCCAGCGCCTGCGCGAACGCCGCCTGGCGCAGCGGCCGTTCCGCCGCCGGCAGGGTGCAGGCATCCGGTACCCAGGTCAGCCCCGTGCCAGCCTGATCAGTCATCGCCGGTTCCCCTATCTCGCTCGCGTCTCACATAGATGAACGTCTATGTAAAGGATAGCCCGGGACACTCACGACCAGCATGATCGTGACCGATTGACCGTCTGCAGCGCGAGAAAACGGTCACGATCATGGAATCCGGGCGGGATGGCGCGGGCCGGGCCGGCGCCGGGTCAGCGGGTGCGGGCTACCGGGGGGTCCGGGCAGCGGACCCGGGCCGCCGAAAGCTGGCGGGCCAGCACCGCCGGGGCCACCGCCAGGGACGGGCCGTACCAGGTCAGGTGGCGGCCGCTGACCAGCGCGGTGCGGCTGCCGGGGAACGCCTCCGGGCCGTCGGAGGCGCTGAACCGGTACGGCTCGTCAGGCAGCACAACCAGGTCAGCGCCGGCCCCGCGGATCTCGTCGATCCCGACCCGGGGGTAGCGCTCCCGCTGGCCGTCGTACATGTTGGCCACGCCGAGGCGGGCCAGCACGTCCCCGGCGAACGTGTCGCGGCCGAGCACCATCCACGGGCGCCGCCAGATCGGGATAACGGCAGGCCGGGCCGGGCGGCCGGTCACCGGCGGCAGCCGTCCCCAGGCCGTCGCGGCGGCGTCCAGCCAGGCCGGCGCGGGCAGGCGGCAGGCGACGGTGAGCATCCGGCGCAGCGAGGCCAGCGCCTCGGGCAGGCTGCGCACCCGGGTGACCCAGACCGGGACGCCGGCCGCCCGGAGCGCGTCCAGGTCGGGCTGCCGGTTCTCCTCCTCATTGGCCAGCACCACGTCGGGGGCCAGCGCCACGATCGCCGCCACGTCGGGGTTCTTGGTCCCGCCGATCCGGGTCACGGCCAGGTCGGCCGGGTGCGCGCACCAGATGGTCGCGCCAACGAGCAGCCGCGGCGCGCACGACGCGACGGTCTCGGTCAGCGAGGGAACCAGTGACACCACCCGGCCGACGGAGCGCGGCACGGCCACCGCCAGGCCCAGGTCATCCCGGGCCAGGGCGTCGTCCGCGGCAGGCCTCGCCCGGACGACGTGCGCCCGGGCCGGTGCTGTCCTGGGCGGTGCTGTCCTGGGCGGTGCTGTCCTGGGCGGTGCTGTCCTGGGCGGTGCTGTCCCAGGCGGTGCTGTCCCGCCCGGCGTTTTCCCGGGCCGTGCGGTCTCGGGCAGGGCGATCCGCGGCAGGCCTGGCAGAGGGCCCGGCCCGCTGGCCCCGGTCTGGCATGGTGTCGTCCCCCCAGGTCCCTTGCTCGCTCTCATTCTGAACGGCTCAGGCCGTAACCTCCAGCGTCACTTGCGTGATCGTCTCGCGTACTGTGGCGTTCATCGCGCCCGGGCCGCGACCCGGGCGACACGGAGAGGCTGCGCAACTGATGACCGACGCCCTGCCCGCGACCGTACGGGCCACCCTCGACGACCCGTTCGCGCAGCTGACCGGGAACCTGGACGGCACCCGGCGGCTGCAGTTCGAGGTGGTCTCCTCGGCCCGGCTCACGCCGCACATGCAGCGACTGGTGCTGACCGCGCCGGAACTGGACGGCTTCCGCTACGCGCCCGGCCAGGACGTGATGCTCCTGGTGGCGGCCGAGGGAACCCGGCCAGTGCGGCGGCGGTACACAATCCGGCACCTGGACCTGGCCCGGCGGCTGCTCACCATGGACGTGGTCCGGCACGGCGACGGGCCGGGCGAGCGCTGGGTGGCCGCGGCCCGGCCCGGCGACCGGATCGAGGGCATCGGCCCGCGCGGCAAGATCACCACGTCGCCATCGGCCGACTGGCACCTGTTCATGGGCGACGAGTCGGCGCTGCCCGCCATCTTCGCCATGACCGAGGCGCTGCCCGGCGACTCCGTCGCCACCGTGGTCATCGAGGTCCCCGACCCCGACGATGAGCAAGACCTGGCCGCCCCGGCGCGGACCCGGCTGACCTGGCTGCACCGGCTCAGCCGCCCGGCCGGCGACCCGGCCGCCCTGGCCGCCGAGGCGGCCGAGGTGGAGTTCCAGCCCGGCACCGGGCACGCCTACCTGCTGGGCGAGGCCCGTGCGGTCCTGGCCCTGCGCCAGGTCCTCGAAGGCCGGGACCTGCCCCCCGACCGTATGTCGCCCAAGGCATACTGGGGCCGCGGCCGCGCCAACGCCGGCCACGGCGAGCCCGCCCGAGACGCCTAGCCCCGCCCCGCCCGGCGAGACCGCCCGGCCACGCTAGCCCCGCCCCGCCCCGCGAGACCGCCCGGCCACGCTAGCCCCGCCCCGCCCCGCGAGACCGCCCGGCCACGCTAGCCCCGCCCCGCCCCGCGAGACCGCCCGGCCACGCTAGCCCCGCCCCGCCCCCGCGAGACCGCCCGGCCACGCTAGCCCCGCCCCGCCCCGCGAGACCGCCCGGCCACGCTAGCCCCGCCCCGCGCTGCCCTCGCCCGACTGGGCCGCCCCGCCTCGCCGGCCCCCGCCTCGCTGGGCCGCCTGCCACTCGGGTGCGCCTCGCTGGCCTCACCAACCTCGCTGGCCCCGCCTCGCTGGTCCCGGCCTGCCCCGCCGGGCTAGCTACCCCCACAAAATTCATGATCGTGACCGTTTGTCCGTCGAAAAACCCGGAAAAACGGTCACGATCATGGTGATTCACGTCGATTCCCCCCTTCGAGCCCCCCGAGGGCCGTACCACCCGCCACGCGAGCACCGCGAGCAACCGCCGGGCCGCCGTGCCAGCTCGGCGCTCTCGGCGGCTGCCCCGCTGGGCTCGCGAGGTTCGCTAGCTGGCGCCCGGGCCGCACCACAGGCGGACCGCGGCCCAGGCGGCGGCTGCCCTGGCGACCGGGTCCGGCTCATCGCTGGCCCAGGCCAGGTAGCCGTCGGGCCGGACCAGCGCGGCGGCGGGCAGCCCGGTCGCGGTGGCGTCGCGGTACCGGACGACCGTGAGCCGACCAGCGGGCAGGCCCCCGGACAGGTCCGCGTCGGGTGCGCCCGACCCATTTCCGCCAGCCCCCGTCTCGCCAGCCCCGCCCACGCCAGCCCCGCCCACGCCAGCCCCCGTCTCGCCAGGGTCGGTCGGCCCGGCCCGGTGCGGGCCGCCGGGTTCTCAGCGACTCCGGCCCCGGGCATCGCGGTCGTGCCTGGTCCGCTGGGGATCCGGTCCAGCAGGACGAACCCTCCCGAGCTGAACAGGTCATACAGGCGGACCTGGCTCGCGCCGCCAGTGGTGATGGTGCCGCGGGGCAGGCGGGTGCCGGCTAGCGGGTGGGCGGCCGGGCCGGGCGGGTAGCGGATCGACAGGCCCGAATAGTCGCGGGCCAGGCGGGACTGGACCGGGGGCAGGGGGACTATCAGGCGGTGCACGGCCCAGCGGAGCGCGCGGCCGCCGGGGCGGCGCATGGTGTTGAGCCGGAACTGGCGGCCGCTCAGGGCGAGCACGGCGGCGCCGACCGGATGGCGTTCCGAATGATAGGTGTCTAGCAGCCAGGCCGGCGCCCACCCGGACCGGGCGGCGGCCAGCTTCCAGCCTAGGTTGACGGCGTCCTGCAGGCCGGTGTTCATGCCCTGCGCGCCCGGCCGGGGAGTGGGCGTGGGCGGCGTCGCCGGCCAGCAGGACGCGGCCGCGGCGGTAGGCGGTGGCCTGGCGGCTCTCGCTGCGGTACCGGCGGGTCCAGGTCAGGTCGGACGGGCCGAAGTCCCGGCCGACCACCCGGCGCAGGCTGGTGGTGACCTCCTCCAGCGTGACGGGCTCGGTGACCGGCACGTCGGCCCGGGCGAAGTCATACAGCACCACCCGGCAGGTACCGTCCCGGAACGGGAAAACCAGCAGCATTCCGGCCCGGGAAAGGTCGCCGTAGGCCGCGTCCATGGGCAGGCCGGCCAGGCGAAGATCAGCCAGAATGACCGACCCCGGATTATGGATGCCGGGAAACGGGATGGCGGCGGCATTCCGTACGAAACTGTGCACTCCGTCGCAGCCGACCACATAGTCCGCCCGCTCGACGTGGCCGTCGGCCAGCGTGACGGTCACCCCGTCGTCGTCCTGGGTCACCGCGGCGACGGTGGCCGACCAGCGGACCTCGGTGCCGAGGCGGACGGCCTCGGTCGAGCAGCAGCCGCTCGATCTGGCTCTGCGGGATGTCCAGCATGTACGGGAAGTCCGAGTCGAGCACCCGGAAGTCGATGCGCGCGCCGCGCGGCCCGAGGGGAAACGACGCCACGGCCAGCCCGGCCCCGGTGAAGGTGCCGGCCTGGCCGCGCAAGTCCAGGGACTCCATGGTGCGGGCGTGCACGCAGATCGCGCGTGAGTCCTGGCGCGGGCCGTCCCGGCGTTCCAGCACCAGGCACGGGACTCCCGCCAGGGCCAGTTCGGAGGCTAGGATCAGGCCCGTTGGCCCGGCTCCGACGATGATCACGCCGCGGGTTCGAGCCTCCGGCAACGCGTCCCCCAGTCGTGATCAGCTTGCTTTCAGATCCCAATTACCCGGCCCCGAGTTGCCCACGCCGCCTAGTTGTTCCCGGTCAACATGAGCCAGGCTGATCCATAATAAGAAGAACAGGTCCTGAAGTACTCCGCCGAAGGGAGCGCTCGGTTGGCTCCAGCCGCGACTGCCGAGATCTCCGCGCTCTTGGCCAACACGTCGGCGCGGACGCTCATGCTCGGCATCGACAAAACGGGCCGCATACGACAGCACGACCGGGCTGCGGCCGACGTGCTGAGCGACGTCCCGTCGGCGCTGCTGGGCACGGACCTGTGCAGCCTGCTGGCCGGCCCGGAGAGCCAGGTCACGGCCCTGCAGGGGCTGATTGACGGGGCCTGCTCGGGCCGTGAGGGCACGACCGTGCTGACCGTCCGGACCGCCCGCGGCACGACCGCCGACGGGGTGGTCACGGTGCAGCCGGTCCGGTCCGCCGACCCCGAGCTAGCCGCCCAGGTCATCCTCCGCATCCCGCCGCCGCTGGAGGAGCGGTTCCTCGACCCGGCGGTGATGCGGCACGCGATGCTGGACGGGGCGCTGCGCCAGATCGGCGGCGAGCTGGACATGGACCAGATGGCCCCCGAGCTGATCAGCATCATGGTGCCGCATTTCTGCAACGCGGCCGGGCTGCTGATCCGGGAGAGCCTGATCGGCGACGAGGACCTGCCGTCCGACACGCCGGACGGGTCCCAGCTGGTCCGGCGGCTGGCGGTGGCCCACGATGACGACGACGGGGCCTGGGACGCGACGTTCCCGACTGGCGAGGTGCTGCGCTACCCGCCGGGCACCCCGTACACCAAGTGCATGACGACCGGCCTGCCGGTGTGCGAGACGCTGGTCGAGCAGACCGCCGACAAGATCGCCGACGCGTGGACCCGCAAGCCGGTCTCGGACCTGCTCGGGCAGAGCTCGCTGCTGGTCCTGCCGCTGATCGCGCGCGGAATCATGCTGGGCTTCTTCGTCTGCACCCGGCTGCCCGGCTACCGGCGGTTCGACGCCTATGACACCGAGCTGGGCATGGAGTTCGCCTCCCGCGCGGCCATGTTCATGGACAACGCCCAGCGCTACAGCCGGGAACGGGCCACCGCGCTGACCCTGCAGCGCAGCATGCTGCCGACCGGGCTGTCCGCGCCGTCCTCGGTCGAGGTCAAGCACCGTTACCTGCCCGGCAGCCAGCTCATCGAGATCGGCGGCGACTGGTACGAGTCGATCGCGCTGCCCGGCGGCCGGGTCGCGCTGGTGGTCGGCGACGTGGCCGGGCACGGTGTCCGGGCCGCCGTGACCATGGGCCGGCTGCGGACCGCCATCCACACCCTGGCCATGCTGGAACTGCCGCCCGCCGAGACGCTGCAGCAGCTCAACGAGCTGATGCAGGAACTGGGCGCGCGCGAGCCGCACTTCGCGACCTGCGTGTACGCGATCTTCGACGCGGTCAGCGGGCACCTGCGAGCTGGCCTCGGCCGGGCACCTGCCGCCGCTGCTGGTCCGCCCGGACGGGACCAACGAGCTGCTGGACATCTCGCCCGCTCCGCCGCTCGGGCGTCGGCTCCGGCCCGATCCAGAGCCGGGTCGTCGACATCGAGGACGGCAGCCTGCTGGTCCTGTACACCGACGGCCTGGTCGAGCGGCGCACCGAGGACATCGACGTGGGCCTGGCGCAAGCTGCGCGGCATCTTCGGCCCCGGCTCGGCCGACCAGCCGCTGGAGGACCTGTGCAAGGCCACCCTGGCCGGGGTCTACGCCGATCAGCAGCGCGACGACATCGCCCTGCTGATCGCCCGGCTGCGCCGGATCCCCGAGGACAACTTCGTGACCTGGCGGCTGCCCGCCGAGCTGACCTCGGCGCACCGGGCCCGGACGCTGATCCGGCGGCCGATGAAGCGGTGGGGCCTGTCCGACCTGATCTTCAGCGCCGAGCTGCTGGCCTCCGAGCTGGTCACCAACGCGGTCCGGTACGCCCAGGGCCAGATCGGCCTGCGCCTGGTGCTGGAGGGCGGGCTGGTCATCGAGGTGCTGGACGACTCGGCGGCACTGCCCCGCCTGCGGCACCCAGATGACGATGAGGAACGCGGCCGCGGCCTGCAGGTAGTCAGCCAGGTGGCCCGCGCTGGGGCGCCCGCCGGGCGGTGTCCGGCAAGATCGTCTGGTGCGAGCTGCCGCTGCCCCACTCCTGAGCCTGAGCTGCTGACCTGCGCCGGCGGGCCGTGGTGCCCCGGCCCGCCGGCGAGGTCGGTCTGCCCGGCCTACTCGGCCAGGGCTTCCTCCGACAGTCCCTGCTCGGGCACGGCCGCCGCGGGCTGGGCCGGGGCCGGGGCGCGGCGGGCGCGGGTGTCCTGGCGGATGGACAGCTTGCCGTTCTGCATCACCGCCGATGCGCTGGGCCCGCCGGGCCACCGCGCTGTCGTGGGTGACCAGGATCATGGTCAGCCGGTACTCCTGCCACAGCCGCTCCATGCAGGCCGATGATCTCGTCCCGGGTGTCCTCGTCCAGGTTGCCGGTCGGCTCGTCGGCCAGCAGCACCTTGGGCCGCTTGACCAGCGCCCGGGCGATGGCCACCCGCTGCTGCTGGCCGCCGGACAGCTCGCCGGGCAGGTGCCGCAGCCGGTCGCCCAGGCCCAGGTCGGTCAGCATCGGCCTGCGGCCCGCTGCCGCCGCTCGGCCGCGCCGACCTCCGGTCGGCACCAGGGCGACCTCGACGTTCTCCAGCGCGCTCAGCGTCGGCACCAGGTTGAACGTCTGGAAGATGAACCCGATGGACTCGGCCCGGACCCTGGTCACCTGCGCCCTCGCGCAGCTGGGCCAGGTCCTGGCCGTCGAGCTGACCGACCCGGAGGTCGGCCGGTCCAGGCCGCCGAGCATCTGCAGCAGGGTGGTCTTGCCGTGCCCGGTCGGCCCCTGGATGGCGAGCCACTCGCGGTCGTCGATCTCCAGGTCCACGCCCTGCAGGGCATGGACCGTGCCGCGGCCCTTCTGGTACGTCTTCGTCACGCCGGTCAGCTTGTACATGATCGCTCTCCTGGATGCTCAGCTCCGGCGCTGCTGGTCACTCGACCCGGGCCAGGGCCGCCGCCGGGCGCAGCCGGGCGGCCCGCCAGCCGCCGAACGCGCCGGCGATCAGGCCGCCGGCGATGGCCAGCGCGACCGCCGCGACGATGACCGTGGCGGTCACCGGGGCGGTCAGGTGCACGCTGACGGTGTGGCGCGCCGTTGCCGGCCGGCCCGGGCGAACCGGCCGGCGAAGCCGCCGCCGCTGCCGCCGCCGAAGCCGCCGCCACCGCCACCGCCGCCGAAGCCGCCGCCCCCGCCGCCGAAGGTCCGCGCGCCGCCGGGGGTGGCGGTCCCGGTGGTCGGGCCGACCGAGGCGGTCAGCGTGGAGAGAAGTGGCCGACCAGCGCCGCGCCGAGGAAGCCCAGCCCGACGCCGACGATGCCGCCGACGATGCCGATGACGATGGCCTCGCCGAGCACCTGGCCGATGATCCGGCGGGACCGCCAGCCCAGGGCCTTGAGGGTGCCGAACTCCCGGACCCGGCGTGACACCGCGGCCATGGTCAGCAGGCTGGCCAGCAGGAACGCGGCGATCAGCACGGCGATGGCCAGCCACCGGCCGAGGTTGTTGGCCAGGCTGGAGGTGCTGGCGATCGAGCCGGTGAGCTGGCTGGCCAGGTCACTGGAGTTGGTCACCGTGGCCTGCGGCACCGCCTTGGAGATCTCCTTGGACACGGTGGTGATGTCGCTGGCGCTGCTGGCCGCCACGTAGATGGTGTTCACGTCGTTCTTCATGCTCGGCCAGGGCCTGGGCGCGGGCCAGCGGGATGTAGGCGTCGGAGGAGTCCGACCCGGCGGGCGCGCTGACGATCCCGACGACCTTGAAGCTGGTCTTGGCGATGGTGATGGTCGAGCCGACCGCCAGCTTGTTCTGCGTGGCGTAGTCCGAGTCCAGCACGGCGACGTTGGCGCCTGGCGTCGGCGCTGGTGAAGGTCCGGCCGGCGGTGAGCTTGCCCGAGCTGAGCGGCCCGAGCGACGCCCTGGCCCAGGTCGATCCCGCCGACGGTGAACGACGCTCGGCGTGAACGAGCCGCTGAAGCTGCCGCCCCCGCCCCCGCCGCCGCCGCCGCCGCCGAAGCCGCCGCCGCCGCCCGCCGGAGTTGAAGGCCGGGATCTTGCCGGTGATCTTGGTGTCGGTCAGGTCGAGGTCGCCGGCCGCGGCCGCGACGCCCTTGCGCAGGTGCCACCGTGGTGACCGAGGAGGCGGCCGATGGTGGCCAGGCCGCGGCTGGCCAGGGTGTCGACGTCGATGGCTGGTGCCGGGCGCCGGGCGCGGTGCGGGTGCCGATCTGGCCGCGGAACCCGAACGACGCCGGGCCGCCGAGCCGGCCGCCGGGGCCTTGGTCACCGTGATGTCGGTGCCCACCCCGTAGAGCGAGTGCAGCACCTCGCCCTGGGCGTTCTTCACGCCGGCCGACAGCGCGGTCACCGTGATGACCAGGCCGATGCCGAGCGCCAGGCCCACCGCGATCAGGCTGGCCTGGCGCATCCGCCGGCGCAGCTCGCGCCGCAGGTATGTGAAGAACATCGACGCAACCCCTTCAGGCCCGGCCGGGGCCCGACCGCGGCGCCAGACGCGCCGGGCGCCGGGCGCAGCCGCCTGCGCCGGTACAGATCGTGGCGGCGCGGCTGAAGGGATGCTGAACGCAGACTGCCAAGTTGCCTGGTCTGCCGACCGGGTCTGAGCTGCGCCGGGTTACTTTACGAGCCATTACCCGCGGCGGGCCGGCAGCGCTGCCCTGGGGCGGCACCCGCTGGTACAGCCGGAGCCAGATGTCGGAGGTCTGCCAGATCCAGATCAGGTGGTAGTGCAGGCCGTCCAGGACTGGTCCGGGCGGGCGCCGAGCTGTCGATCTCCACGATCCACAGCCGCGAGGCGTGCGCCAGCCGGCCGCGCAGCTGGCCTGGCGGCACGTTGGTGCCGCCCAGGGTGGCCGACGGGACCGGCCCGCGGGCCAGCTGGATGTTGCGGAGCTGGCCCAGGCCGTAGGGGTAGGCGGCGCCGAAGCTCTCGGCGTTGGGTTGGTGTAGAGGACGACGTCGCCGGGCCGGGCGGCGGCGGCCAGGATCGCGTCGGCCTGGCGGATGTCATCGCCGTGCCCGCCGGGCGTGCCGGAACGACACCTGCGAGTTGAGGCTGAGGATGGCCACCATGATGAGCGCGGCGGTGCCCGCCGACCCGGCCCAGCGCGGCCAGCGCGGCTGCCGCCCAGCAGCACGGCGGCCGGGACGCAGAACAGGATGTAGCGGAAGTTGTAGACCGGCGAGACGACCGAGCCGACCAGCAGGATGCGGGCGGCAGCACCAGCCACGGCACGCACAGGGCGGGCAGCGGGGCACGCCAGGACGGCAGCCGCCGGCCCGGGCGCCCGCAGGGCCGTGACGCACCACGCCCGGCGATCAGGACGCGACACCACCGCGATCGTCATGATCGGCGGGCCGATCAGCTTGGTCACGCTGGACACGCCGGCGTAGCCGGGCGCGGTGAGCCAGCTGAGCTGGCCCCGCTGCAGCCAGCCGAAGACGATCAGCGGGCTGGACACCGCCACGGCCGCGACCGCCGAGCAGGTGACCCAGCGCAGCGCCAGGGCGCGGCGCGACTGGCCCTCCTCCGGGGACGGAGCATGCGCAGCGCGATCGTCACCCCGTGCGCGGCCAGCAGCAGCAGCCCGAAGATGTTCAGGATGCCCGAGCAGCGCGACGCTGGCGGCGTAGCCGACCCACCACCGGCGCTGGTGGGCGTGCCCGGCGCCGAGCGCCCGGACCAGCAGGTAGCTGGCGATCGTGGCCACGGCGACGTCACCATGGCGTAGGACCGCGCGTCCTGGCCGTACAGGCTGATGTCGGGGACCACCGCGAACAGCAGCCCGGCCGCCAGGCCCGCCGCGGGCGAGACCAGCCGCCGGCCCAGCGCGGCCACGAACACGGCGGCCACGGCCATGGCGATGGCCGACGGCAGCCGCAGCGCGAGCTCGCCGGTGCCGAACAGCCGCGCGACGACCCAGGCCAGCATGTAGTAGGCGCCGTGCACGGCGTCGACGTTGCCGAGCATCGCGATCATGTCGCCGAACGGCCGCTTCACGGCGGCCAGGGTGGCCGCCTCGTCCCGCCAGTAGGACGGGACGGTGATGCCGACCAGCATCACCGCGAAGGTCACCACCGGCGGCGCCAGCCGCATCCACCGTGGGCCGGGCTGGTACTCCCGCAGGTCGCCG
Organism: uncultured Actinomycetota bacterium; assembly: GCA_963731085.1. GTDB lineage: Bacteria > Actinomycetota > Actinomycetes > Streptosporangiales > Streptosporangiaceae > DASUBV01. The sequence goes on along the minus strand of CAVSUF010000003.1, from coordinate 177,446 downwards.
GCGGCTTTCGCGGCGTTGCCGGGTGGCGCCGGCGGTCGCTGGCCCCGGCCGCCCGGCGCAGCAGCGCCAGGCCGCTGGGTGAGCTCATCGCCGAATTCCTCCAGCGATGAGCGGGGATGTCGCCGACGTCACGGGGCGCCGCATCATACGTCGCTTCATGCAACGGGAAGCCGGCGCAACGCGCCGGCTTCCCGATGCACGCAGTCAGATCCCGGTCCCCCGGGAACCGAGCCTATTTCAGATTCCGCGCAGCGCGCGGATGGACTCGCGCAATGACCCCATCGTGGCCAGCACCGCGGACGGCTCGTACCCGCAGTGTGCCATGCAGTTAGCGCACCGCGGGTCCTTGCCCCGCCCGTAAGCGTCCCAGTCCGTCGTCCTCGATCAGTTCACGGTAGGTCTGGACATACCCGTCGGACATCAGGTAACACGGCTGCTGCCAGCCCAGCAGCGAGTACGACGGGATGCCCCAGGCGGTGCAGGCGAAGTCCGCCTTGCCCTCCAGGAAGTCCAGGAACAGCGGCGAGTGGTTGAGCCGCCAGCGCTTGCCGGTTCCCGCCGTCGAACGCCTTGCTGGAACAGCTCCCGGGTCTCGGTCACGCCGAGGAAGTGCTCCTGGTCCGGGGCCTTCTCGTAGGCGTAGGCGGGCGAGATCATCATCTCGTCCACCTTCAGGTCGTCGTTGAGGTAGTTCAGCACGTCGATGACGGTCTGCGGGGTGTCGGTGTTGAAGAACGTGGTGTTGGTGGTCACCCGGAAGCCGCGCTGCTGGGCCAGCCTGATCGCCGCCACCGCCTCGTCGAACACGCCGTCCTTGCAGACCGACTCGTCGTGCCGCTCCTTCAGCCCGTCGATGTGCACGGCGAAGGCGAAGTACGGCGACGGCTTGAACTTGTCCAGCTTCTTGGGCAGCAGCAGCGCGTTGGTGCACAGGAAGACGTACTTCTTGCGCTTGACCAGCTCACCGACGATCTGCTCGATCTGCGGGTGCATCAGCGGCTCGCCGCCGGCGATGGACACCATCGGCGCCCCGCACTCCTCGATCGCGCCGATGGCCTGCTCGACCGGCATCCGCTGCTTGAGCATGCTCGCGGGCTGCTGGATCTTCCCGCAGCCCGCGCACTTGAGGTTGCACGCGAACAGCGGCTCCAGCTCCACGATGCAGCGGGAACTTGTCTCGCCGCGGACAGCTTCTGGCGCATCAGGTAGCCTCCGATGCGCAGGCTCTGACGCAGCGGCATACTCATGACTGCCTAACCTCCTTGGGCAGGCCGAATCGGATGGATTCGGTAGCGATCACGCGCTCGCCGATTTCCACCGGGCCGAGGCCCGACAGCGCGGCCACGATCTGGCTGACGACGGCGGGCGGCGCCGAGGCACCCGCCGTGATCCCGACCGTTGACGCCCCCGTCAGCCAGCCGAGCTCGATATCCCCCGTGTCATCGATCAAGTACGCCGGTATTCCTGCCCGTTCCGCGGTCTCCACCAAACGCCGGGAGTTGGACGAATTGGCCGAGCCTGCGACAAGGACGACGTCCGACTCGGCGGCGATCGCCCGGACGGACAGCTGCCGGTTGGTGGTGGCGTAGCAGATGTCGTCGCTGCCCGGCCCCCGGGCCTCGGGGAAGCGCGCCATCAGGGCATCGACGATCTCGCCGGCCTCCTCCGCGGACAGCGTGGTCTGCATCAGGTAGGCGATCTTGGCCGGGTCGGCCGGAGCCAGCCGGGCCACGTCCTCGACCGTCTGCACGAGCGTCATCGCGCCGGGCGCCTCGCCGAGGGTGCCCTCGACCTCCTCGTGCCCGGCGTGCCCGATCAGCGCGACCAGGTAGCCGTCGCCGACGAACCGGCGGGCCTCGGCGTGCACCTTGGCCACCAGCGGGCAGGTGGCGTCGATGGTGTCCAGGCTCCGCCGCCCGGCCTCGGCCCGGACCGCGGGAGCCACCCCGTGCGCGGAGAACACCACCGTGGCGCCCTGCGGCACCTCGGCTAGCTCGTCCACGAACACCGCGCCCCGCTGTTCCAGGTCCGCGACCACGTGGGTGTTGTGCACGATCTGCTTGCGCACGTAGACCGGGGCGGGGGCGCCGTCCAGCGCCCGCTCGACGATCTCGATGGCCCGCTCCACCCCGGCGCAGAACGAGCGCGGGCCGGCCAGCAGCACCTGGCGGGGCGCCGTGGCCGCCGCCCACCGGGCCAGGACCGGGGCGGCCAGCCGCAGCGCGCGCAGCGCCGCGATGCCGCCCGCCGGGCCGCCGGGGCGCAGCAGCGGCTGGCGCGGGGTGTCCGACACCGCCCGCAGCACGACCGCCGGGCGGCCCGGCCGCCCCGTCCAGCAGGACGGCCGACTCCATGTCCACCGCGATCGCGCCGCGCGCGGCCGCGGCGGCCCGCTGCCCGGCGTCGAACAGGCTGGTCACCGTGGCCACCGGGACCCTCGTGCACGCGCAGCCCGGCCCGGCGCAGCGCGCCGGCCAGCAGCGGGGCCGACGGGCAGCGGACCAGGCGCCCGCCGGGGCCGCTGACCTCGGTGGCCACGATCAGGTCGCCCGGCACCAGGCCGTCGGCCAGGCCGCCGCAGGTCCCGGCCACGGCCAGCGCGGCGGCGTCCAGGCCGCGCAGCCGGGCGGCGGCCGCGGCCGAGCGCCGGACCCCCATCCCGGTCCGCAGCACTGTGCTTTCAACCACGGGCTTTCGACCACTGTGCTTTCAACCACGGGGCTTTCGACCACGGGCTTTCAACCGCAGGGCCTTCAGCCACGGGGCTTTCAACCACGGGGCTCTGGCCGGCCAGGCCCCGGCGCACGGCCCGGGCCTCCCAGCTCAGCGGGGCGCAGACGGCCAGCCTGGTCATCCGGCACCCCCGCCCGGCGTCTCGGCCGGGCCGGGCGGCCCCGGCGGGCCGGCCTGCGGCTGGTGCGCCGACACGTACCGGCCGAGCGCGCTGACCGGGAACACCAGCCGGTACAGGTGGTAGTTGATGTAGAAGTCGCGGGGGAAGCCGGTGCCGGTGAACTGCGGCTCGTCCCAGCCGCCGTCGGTCCGCTGGGTCGCTGTCAGCCAGGCCACGCCGCGCTCGGCCGCGTCGTCGGCGCCGCCCGCCGCCAGCAGGGCCAGCAGCGCCCAGGCGGTCTGCGAGGCGGTCGACTCGCCCCGGCCGGCCCACTGCCGGCCCTGTTCGCCGTCCTCGTAGGAGCGCAGGTCCTCGCCCCAGCCGCCGTCGGGGTTCTGGTGGGCCGTCAGCCAGGCCACGGCCCGCCGGATGACCGGCTTGCCGGGCAGCACGCCGGCCGCGATCAGGGCCGGCACGGCCGCCCCGGTGCCGTACACGTAGTTAGCGCCCCACCGCCCGAACCACGACCCGTCGGGCTCCTGGGCCCGCAGCAGCCAGGCCACCCCGCGCCGGGCCGGCCGGGTGCCGCCCAGGCCCGCCGCCGCCAGCGCCTCCACGGCGTGCGCGGTGACGTCCGCTGACGGCGGGTCGATGACCGCGCCGAAGTCGCAGAACGGGAGCTTGGTGCACAGCACGCGGGTGTTGTCGGCGTCGAACGCGCCCCAGCCGCCGTCCTTGCTCTGCATCCCGGTCAGCCACCGCATGGCCCGCTCCGAGGCGGCCCGGGCACCTGACTCGGGCGGCAGGGCGGCCCGGCCCAGGGCCAGCAGCACCTCGGCGGTGTCGTCCATGTCGGGGTAGATGTCGTTGTGGAACTCGAACGCCCAGCCGCTCGGCTCCAGGCCGGGCGGCGCACCTGCCAGTCGCCGGGGCCGCGGATCTCCTCGTCGATGACCCAGCGGCCGGCCTTGACCAGGGCCGGGTGGTCGGCGGGCAGGCCCGCGTCGGACAGCGCGATCATGGCCAGCACGGTGTCCCAGACCGGGGACTGGCACGCCTCCAGCCGGCGGACCGGCCCGTCCGGCGTCTCCTCCCGCACGGTGTAGCCCTCCAGCCCGGCCAGCGCGCGGGCCAGCACCGGGTGGCTCAGGTCGTAGCCGAGCAGGTGCAGCGCGATCAGCGAGTACACCCAGGGCGGCTGGATGCCGCCCCAGCAGCCGTCGTACTCCTGCCGGGCGATGATCCAGTCGGCGCAGCGGCGGATGGCGGCCGCCCGGACCGCGCGCAGCGGCCGGGCCTGCAGGCCGTACCGGTGGTAGGCGTGCAGCGCCCGGTCCAGCTCGCCGAACAGCCGGGACCAGGCGTCGGCGGGCCGGGCCGCCGGGGCACCGGCCGGCCCGGCTCAGCTCGCCAGAGCGCGAACGGCAGCGGCCGGGACGGGCGCAGCGACCCGACGATGGTCAGCGGGACGATGGTCTGCCGCGCCCAGCAGGCCCAGTCGCTGACGTTCAGCGGGAACCAGCCCGGCAGGTAGATCAGCTCGGGCGGCATGACCGGCAGGTCGTCCCAGGACCACTCGCCGAACAGGGCCAGCCAGATGCGGGTGAACACCCGGCTGGCGGCGATGCCGCCCGCGTCCCTGATCCAGCCCGCCGCCTGGGCCATGTGGTAGGCGTCGGGCGAGTCGCCGGCCAGCCGGAGCGCGACGTACGCCTCGATGGTGGTGGACAGGTCGGGCTTGCCCGTTGTAGGAGTTCGACCAGGTGCCGTCCGCGCGCTGCCTGAGCCGGATCCACCGGGCGGTGGCGTCCGTGTCGGGCTCGGTCCGGATCCCCAGGAACTCGCGCAGCAGCAGGTCCTCGGCCTCGATCGAGACGTTGGTCTCCAGCTCGCCCTGCCACCAGCCCTGCTCGTCCTGAAGGTCCAGCAGGTGACGCGCGGCCCGGCCCAGCGCCGACCGCGCCGCCGCCGGCGGCGCCCGCACCGGCCGGCGGCGCCTGCCGGCCCGTGGCCTCCGTCGTCGTCATCGCGTCATCCTCACCTGCGCTGGCCCGTGGTCGTCAGTTCTGTGCTGGTCAGTTCTGGCGGACGGTGATGAACCCGGCGATGGCCGCGAACTCGCGGCGCACGTCGTCGGGCATCTGCGTCTCGGCCAGGCACGTGCTGGCCGCTGCTAGCTGAGCGTCGGCCTCGCTTTCCGCCCAGGCCCGGCCGCCCGCCTCCTCGACCAGGCCGGCCGCCCGCAGCAGGTCGTCCTCGCTGAGCGCGTCCGGGCTGGCCAGCAGCGTGGCCAGCTCGCGGCCGGCCGGGCTGCCGCCGGTCAGGGCGGCCACCACCGGCAGCGACTTCTTCCGGGCGCGCAGGTCGGCCCGCACCGGCTTGCCGGTGACCTCGGGCGCGCCCCAGATGCCGAGCAGGTCATCGGTGAGCTGGAAGGCCAGCCCGGCGTGCGCGCCGAACCCGGCCAGGCCCATGGCCAGCTCGGGCGGGGCGCCGACGCCGATGGCGCCGATGCTGCACGCGCACGCCATCAGGGCCGCGGTCTTGTCCCCGGCCATCTGCAGGCACTCGTCCAGGGTCACGTTGTCGCGGCGCTCGAAGGCCAGGTCCGCGCCCTGCCCGGCGATCAGCCGGTGGACCGCCGCGGACAGGCAGCGGGCCGCCCACACCCCCTGCGGGGCCTGGTCGGCCAGCAGGATGTCCTGGGCCAGGCACAGCAGCGCGTCGCCGGCCAGGATGGCGGCGCCGATGCCGAACACCGTCCAGGCGGTCGGCCGGTGCCGGCGCTCGGTGTCGCCGTCCATGATGTCGTCGTGCAGCAGCGAGAAGTTGTGCACGAACTCGACGGCGGCGGCGGCGGGGACGCCCCGCTCCGGCGGCGCGCCGGCCGCCCGGGCCGACAGCAGGGCCAGCGCGGGCCGCAGCGCCTTGCCGCCGGGCCGGTCGCCGGTGGGCGAGCCGTCGGCGTCGGCGTAGCCCAGGTGGTAGGCGGCGACCACCCGGACTTCCGGGCTGAGCCGCTCCAGCCAGCTGGCGATGGCCGGGCTCACGAGGTCACGGGCGGCGGCGACGCCCGCCGGCATGGTTGTCGTCATGACGACGCCCTTGCCGCAATCTCGCCGGGCTTAACCCGCTGCCCGGCAGCGGGCTGCGCCGCGGGCAGCGCGGCCAGCCCCGACATGATGTGCTCTGCGGCGTTCTGTCCGCTCCGCACGGCTCCCTCCATGGTGTCCGGCCACCCCGTTTCCGTCCATGCGCCGGCCAGCGCCAGGCCGGGCACCGCGGTGCCCGCTCCCGGCCGCAGCCGACCCGTTCCTGGCACCTGGCGGAACGTCGCCCGGCGCTCCCTGGTGACGAAGAAGTCAAGCACGCGTGCGTCGGAGGCGGCCGGGAACAGCACCGCCATAGCAGGCAGGAACTGCTCGCGCAGCCGCGCGGCCGGGACGTCCACGTACTCATCCGCCGCCGACAGCGACACGGCCAGGTACTGGCCGGAGGTCACGCCGGCGGCGCGAGACTTGTCGAAGACCCACTGAACCGGCGAGTCCAGGGCCGCCGCGAACGGCAGCCGGGTCACCCGCCGGTCGTAGTGCACGTGCACGTTCACGATGGGCGAGACGCCCAGCCGCGCCCACCCGGCGGCGGGCGCGGCCAGCGCGGGCGGGGCCAGCCGGGCGGCGGCCGCCGCGGGCACGGCCAGGACCACGGCGTCAGCGCTCAGCACCCCGCTGTCGTCGCCGCCGGCGCTCACCGGGACCCGGAACCCGGCCGGCGACGGCTCCACCGCGGTGGCCTTGGCCGCCAGCCGGACGTCGGCGCCGAGCCGGGTCAGCAGGTCCAGGGCCGCCTTCCCGTGCAGGTCGCCCAGCGGGATGGCGGAGATGCCGATATCGGCGGCGTCCCGGCGGCCCAGCAGGGCGGTCTTGATCACGGTGGCGGCCAGGCCGACGGCGGCGTCGTCGCCCGCGATGTTCAGCGACGAGATGATGAACAGGTCCCACAGCCGGCGCCGGGCTCGCTCCCCCTGCCAGCGGGCGGCCAGCCAGTCGCCGAGGCGCTGCTCGTCCAGCCGCGGGCTGGCCGGGTTGGCCAGCCGCAGGGCCAGCGCCGCCCGGCCGGCTTTCAGCCGCTCAACCGGGGTGAGCAGCCCGTACCGCAGCAGCGACCCGGTCATGTGCAGCGGCGCGGGCAGCCCGCTGCGGCGCAGCCGGGCCTGGCCGCCGGGGGTGAGCACGGTGACGTCGAACCGGTCCTGCAGGATCACCGAGCCGGTCATGCCCAGCCGGGCCAGCAGTTCCCGGTAGGCGGTGCAGCAGCGCAGGAACACGTGCTGGCCGTTGTCGATGGACAGCTCGCCCCGGCTGAACGAGCAGGTCGCGCCGCCCAGCCAGGGCCGGCCCTCCAGCACCGTGACCGCCGCCCCGGCCTCCCGCAGCCGGATCGCCGCGGTGATGCCCGCCAGGCCGCCGCCGATGACGACGACGTGCCGCCCGGCCGCGCCGGGCCGGGCCGTTCTCCCGGCAATGGCTGATCCCCCGTCATGTATCCCCCCGTCACGTGGTCCCCGGTCACGTCGTCCCCGGTCGCGTGATCCCCGTCGCGGCCCGTCATGCCGCCCCCGTGCGCCCCGGCGCGGAGGCCGGGCTGAGGCCGGCCAGCGAGCGGGCCGCGACCAGGAGCTTCTCCTTGGCCGGCAGCGACATCCGGTGATCCAGCACGGCCGCCGGATCGGCCGACATGTGGCCCAGCAGCCGGAAGTAGATGCCGGCCATCGCGGCGGTGCAGGCCCGGCTGCGCCAGTCCAGCATGGGCAGCAGGGCCAGGCCCCGCGCGTACCAGCCGCGCGCCCGGTCGGCCTCGAACCGGATGACCTGCGCCAGCGCGTCCCCGCCGCCGAGCGGGCGGTCCGGCTCCAGGTCGGCGCCGAACCGCTTGAGATCGTCGGCGGGCAGGTAGACCCGGCCGTTGCCCAGGTCCTCCCGGATGTCCCGGGTGATGTTGGTGAGCTGCAGGGCCACGCCCAGCGCGTCGGCCAGCGGCGCGGCGGCGGCCGGGTCCCGGGCGCCGAACACGCCGAGCGACAGCCGGCCGATGGACCCGGCCACGCAGCGGCAGTAGTGCTCGAGTTCGTCCCAGGTCTGGTAGGCGGTGCCGCGGACGTCGGCCTCGCAGCCCTCGATGAGCTCGCTGAACGCCGCCACCGGGATCGCGAACCGGCGGGCGGCGTCGGCCAGGGCCACCAGCACCGGGTCGTCGGCGGGCGCGATGCCGCCGTCGGCCAGGGCCGGTGACATGCGTCCGGGCCTGGGCCAGGGCGGCCAGCTTGACGTCGCCGGGCAGGTCGCCGTCGCCGATGTCGTCGATCCGCCGGGCGTAGGCGTAGACCGCCGACAGCGCCCGGCGCTTGGCCAGGGGCAGCAGCGCGATGCCGTAGGCGAAGTTCCGGGCCTGGGTCCGGGTCACCTGCTCGCAGTGCCGGTAGGCGGCGATCACCTCCGGCGAGACCGCCGTGATCGCGCTCACCGGCCCGTCACCACCGCGCGGGCTAGCTCAGCGGCGGTCCGGCCCTGGCCCGGAACGGCCGCCGTGGCCAGCACGTCGTAGCCGGCGGCGGCGATCGAGGCCAGCGCGGCCCGCCCGCCCGCCACGTACCCGGCCACCGCCAGGCGGGCGCTGCCCCGCAGCGTCCCGGTCAGCGAGGCGCCCTGGTCCAGCAGGCGGCGGGCCCGCTCGGTCTCGGACCGGATCAGGTCCCGCACGGCCGGCGAGGCGGCAGGCGCGGCCAGGTCGTCCTCGGCGACGCCGAACTCGCGCAGGCTGGTGCCGGGCAGGTAGATCCGCCCGGCACGGTAGTCCTCGGCCACGTCCTGCCAGTGCTCGGCGAGCTGCAGTGCCGTGCAGACCCGGTCGGAGAGCTCCGCGCGAGCCGGGGAATACGCGCCGAATACGTGCAGCACCATCCGCCCGATCGGGTTAGCGGAGAGTCGGCAATATCCGGCCAGCTCGTCAAACGTCTCATAGCGGGAGACAATCTGGTCCTGCCGATTAGCGCTGATGATGTCAATAAAAAGCTGAGCGGGCACGCCGAGCTGCAATATCACCGGCGCAAGCGCGCGGATGACCGGAAGCCGCGCCTGGCCCTCATTTAGCCGTCCCAGGTCGGCCTGCAACTCGTCCAGCATGCGCACGCGCTCGGCGGGCGGCGCCTCGTCCCCGATATCATCCGCAATGCGGGCAAACCCGTATATAGCCATCAGGTGACGCCGCCGCGCAGCCGGCAGGATGCGCAGCGCAACAGGGAAGTTCTCCTGCCCGGAGCGGGTCAGCATCGCCTCCGCGCGGGAGGCGTCGGCCTCGTCCGCCCAGAGAAACTTCTCGCTCATCCGCGTCCCATCGCGCGCCACGGCCCTATTTTCGGCCTACCTGTGCATTCAAGGCAAATAATGACGCGCGCGTCAGATGACGCCCGCGTCGTGTTTCCCCCGGGAACTGCGCCGCTGCAGCCTCCGCCGGGGGAACCCTATTATGCCGGCCCGCCGCGCCGGGCGGGCAGACTGCCGCAAGCAGAAAACCCGGCCGGGCGCCACTTATTACTGACGCAAATGTCATATGCGCGTCCCCGTAACCGCCCGGTCACTGGCTAGCGCCGCCCGCGGCGCCCCGGCTGAGCCGGCCGGGTGCCCGGCGACGAGCCGGCGGACCGCGGGCGGCCGGGTGGGCGGCAGTCGCAGCGGCGGCGGCTCGCGGGGCCGACTTGCGGGGCCGACTTGTGGGGCCGGTCGTGGGCCGGCGTGGCAGGGCTGCCTCGTGGGGCCGGGTCGCGGGCCGGGTCGCGGGGCCGGGTCGCGGGGCTGGTCGCTGGGCCGTCCCGTGGGTTGGCTCGTGGGACTGGCGTGGCGAGTGGTGCGGTGCCGGGTCACTAGGAGGGTTGACCAGGCCGGGAACTCCTTGATCGTGACCGTTTTTCCGGCGGTTTTGCACGGGAAAACGGTCACGATCATGCTGTCGGGGGCGGCGCCAGCGCTGGGGCGCTGAACGTCGGGCCGGGTGGATCGCGCCGGGCGGGTCGCGCCAAGAGGGCCGACGCCGAGCAAGCCGCCCTGGCCCGCCGCCGAGCCGCCCTGGCCCGGCCGCCTGGCCGCCGTCGGCCGCCCGGCCGGGCCGCCGCCCTGGCCCGGGGAGAGCAGCCCTGGGCCGGCAGAGCAGCCCGGCCGCCGCCCGCCGCCCCGCCGGCGGGTCGCGCTCAGCCTCAAACCACTTGTGAATGGCGAGACAGCCTGGGATAGGAGAACAGGCGTTGCTGGTGATTCGGGAGCGTCCGGTGAGACTGGCGACAGCCTGGGGCCCTATTGACAAGCCATCAGCGGGGCGGGCGGCGGCCGGCGCGGGGTCTCGGCGCGGCCGTCGGATGGGCGTGACGCGGCATTAAGCGACTAGCGGGAAACGCGGAACGAGCGCGACTAAAGAGAGCTAGCACGCTCCGGCGAGCCGGGTCCGGAGCGGGCGGCGGACGGGACTCGGCACCCGGCAGGGCCGCCCCGGGCGGCCGGCGGACCGGCCCCGGACGAGTGCCGGGCCGTCGGGCGGACTGGCGGCGGACTGGCGGCGGTCGGGCCCAAAACGTATCAATGTGACCTGCGCCACTTTTCTGGTCTCCCGCCGGCACGCCGGGCGGAAGGCCGCCCGGCGCCTGCTGACGTGCCATGTCGAGGTCGCGGCCAGGCGCGCGGTGGTATTCCGAACCGGGCCGCCCGAGCGCGGAAAGCCTTACGGGAAAGGCGATCCGGATCGCTTACGGAGCGCGATTGCTCGCCCACTCACGGGTGCGGCCATGTGCATCTCGCGACTTGCTTAGCGACGCTGGCGAACGCCGCGCACCGGAAGGCAGGTGAGCAGAATCGCGTTCTAATTCTCCGGAGTTGCGCGAGAAGGAGGGGGGCGATACCCGAGTACTTCGGTCAGGAATTACCTGTGACACCGAGCGCATGCCTGGTCACAGCATCCCCGACCGTCCCCTACAGTGTGAAAACCGGAGACACGGAGCCAGGTCTACACGAACCTGTAAGGCCCAGACCAATGCCGACAGTTCCTCCTCTGTTCGCGTTAACAGGATGTTAAGCTCCAAATCTTCGGCGACCCACCCGCCGCACTGGCGGTCCAACTTCTCATCATCCGGGGCACTTCCATGGGGCTGCGTCACAAGTCGATCCGCCTGCGGGTACTCCTTCTCATCATCATCCCGCTGCTCTCCCTGCTCGGGGTCTACGCATACGCCACCACGACGACCACCGAGACGGCCGTCAGCCTGCTGCATGGCAGCCAGGTCAACAACGTCAGCGTCCAGCCGGCCGCCAACATCATGAAGGCGATCGCGGTTGAGCGCATGGACGCGGTGATCTACATCGTGGCGCCGACCCCCAAGGCCCAGGCCGCGCTGGCCAAGTCACAGGCCACGACGAACGGGGCCGTGGCGGCGTACCTGGCCGTGCTCAAGTCCGGCGCGCTGGCCAAGGCCGGCGCGTCCGCGCTGGACCAGAACCTGTCGATCGTGCTGGAGCAGCAGGTCAACACCCTGCCCGGGCTGCGCGACAAGGTCACCAGCCGCAGCATCACCCCGCAGAACGCGATCAACGCGTACAGCGGCATCGTGCTGGCCGGCTACCAGTTCATGCAGCAGTCGATCCTGAAGACCAACATCAATCAGGACATCGTGACCACGGCCCAGCAGCAGATCAACCTGTTCCTGGCCGAGGAACTGGTGCTGCAGGAGAGCGACCTCTACACCGGCGCGCTGTACACCGGCCAGTTCACCCCGGCCGAGCGGTCCGAGTTCGCCCAGCTGGTCGGCCAGGAGCGGTACCTGACCGAGACCGCCGTGCCCCAGCTGGACGCGACGTCGCAGCGCCAACTGCGCCAAGTACGTGACGCCGAAGCTCACCGGTGGCCTGGCGTCGGCCGAGAACCTGGTGCTGAGCCGCAACCTGCCGCATAACCTGCCGCCGGTGCCGCCCACGGTCTGGGCCACGGCCGTCACCCCGTACGCCAACAACATGACCGCGATGCTGAACACGGACACCGACGCGATCGTGGGCCAGGTCCAGTCGAACGCCCGGTCGACGCTGCTGACCATCTTCGGGTCGGCCGCGCTCGGGCTGCTGGCCATCATCTTCTCGATCCTGGTCTCGATCATCGTCGGCCGCGGCCTGATCGGCCAGCTGAAGGACCTGCGGCTGTCGGCCCTGGAGCTGGCCAACGACCGGCTGCCCAGCGTCATCCGGCGGCTGCGCGACGGCGAGATCGTGGACGTGGCCGCGAGACGCCGGCGCTCGAGGCCCCGGGCGGGGCCAAGAAGCCGGCCTCGGACGAGATCGACCAGGTCCAGCAGGCGTTCAACGTCGTGCAGCCGGACCGCGATCGAGGCCGCCGTCGACGAGGCCAACCTGCGCCGCGGGATCAGCGACGTGTTCCGCAACCTGGCCCGGCGCAGCCAGGTGCTGCTGCACCGGCAGCTGCGGCTGCTGGACGGCATGGAGCGGCGGGCCAGCGAGCCCGAGGAGCTCGAGGACCTGTTCCGCATCGACCACCTGACCACCCGCATGCGCCGCCACGCCGAGGGCCTGATCATCTTGTCCGGCGAGCCGGCCGGGCGGACCTGGCGGCACCCGGTGCCGCTGATGGACGTGCTGCGCGCGGCGGTGGCCGAGGTCGAGGACTACACCCGGATCCGGGTCGAGGCCCGCACCCGGGCCGCGCTGTCCGGCACGGCCGTGGCCGACGTGATCCACCTGATCGCCGAGCTGGCCGAGAACGCGACCGTGTTCTCCCCGCCGAACACGCCGGTCAAGATCTCCGGCGACATCGTCGGCCGCGGCTTCGCGGTGGAGATCGAGGACCGCGGCCTGGGCATCACCGAGGAGCGGCTGGCCGAGATCAACCGCAACCTGGACGACCCGCCCGCGTTCGACCTGTCGGGCAGCGACCGGCTGGGCCTGTTCATCGCCGGCCGGCTGGCCCGGCGGCACGACATCAAGATCACCCTGCGGCCGTCGGTCTACGGCGGCACGTCCGCCATCGTGATCATCCCGATGGCCCTGGTCGTCGACGAGGACAACTACGAGAACGTCCCGGCCATCGGCGCGCGACGGCCGCGGCCTGCCCCTCGGCGGCCGCCACGCGGCGCTCGCCGACAGCCCCGACGGCCCGCCCGGCGCGGTCAGCGCGGTCAGTGCCCCTAGCCCGAGCGGCAACGGCGCCCTGGCCGGCAGCGCTGGCCCGATGGCGGGCAACGGCGCGGGCGGCAACCGGAACGGCCGCGCCGCCGGCCCCGGCCCCAGCCACGGCAACGGGAACAGCGTCTGGTCGCGCGAGCCCAGCCCGAGCGGGCAGCCCCCGGCCGACCCCTCGTTCTGGAACTCGCCGCCGCCGCGCCGGCCCCGCCGGCCCCCCGTCGGCCGCCCCGACCGGCCGGCTGTCCGAGCCAGCCGCCCAGCTACTCCGAGCCCCGGCCGGCCCAGTCCTCGGGCCTGCCGACCAGCCCGCAGGCCGACTGGGCCGAGCTGGCCACCGGTCCGCAGCCGGCCTCGGCCTGCCCGGAGCCCGCGGCCGTCCTACGGTGACGGCGGTTTCGGCGACAACGGCGGCCTGGACGACTTCGGCCTGCCCACCCGGGTTCGCCAGGCCAACCTCGCGCCCGCAGCTGCGCGAGCCGACCCGGCCGGACATGGGCCGAGGCTCGGGCCTGCCCTCGCCGGAGGCGGCCAGCAACACGATGGCCGCGCTGCAGCGCGGCTGGGAGCTCGGCCGGACGTCCGATGGCCCAGCCCCGACACCGGGATTCCGCCTGCAACCGATAACGACTAGAAACAGGCCTACCACCAACGAAACGACATCCCGGCAGTGCGGCAGGGGAGGCCGAATATGAGTACCGGCGGGCAGCTGGACTGGCTCCTTGATGACCTTGTGGCGCGGGTCACCCATATAGATCAGGCAGTAGTACTCGTCCCGCGACGGGCTGGCCATCGGCGCGTCGGGCGGGCTGAGCCGCGAGGACTCTGAGTACCTGGCCGCGGTAGCGGCGGGGTTCCAGAGCCTGGCCCGGGGCGCGGGCCAGCACTTCGGCGGCGGCGCTGTCCGGCAGACCGTGGTGGAGATGGACGCCGCGTTCCTGTTCGTGACGGCGGCCGGCGAGGGCAGTTGCCTGGCCGTCCTGGCTGGCGCGGACGTTGACGCGGGCCTGGTCGCCTACGAGATGACCGTGCTGGTCAAGCGCGTCGGCGAGCACCTGGGCGTGAACCCGCGGCCGATGCCGCCGACCGTCGAGACCGTGTGATCTCGATGTACCCGCCCGATGACGACGAGCCTGGCTCCCGTTGGATTGATCAGGAAGCGGGACCGGTCGTCCGTCCGTACGCGCTGACGGGCGGCCGGACCCGGCCGGTGGGCGAGCGGTTCGACCTGCTCGCGCTCGTCTGCGCCGTGCGCGGCAACGGGCACGACCTGTCCCAGCTAGAGCCCGAGCAGCTCACCGTGCTGCGCAGCTGCCGGGTTCCCACGCCCGCCGCCGACCTGGCCTCGGACCTCGACCTGCCGCTGGGCGTGGTCCGGATCCTGATCTCGGACCTGCGCGAGCGCGGCCTCGTCACCATTCACCGGGCGAGCGCCAGCCGGGCTGGCCGACCTGAACATTCTGAGGGAAGTGGCCGATGGCCTACGACGTATTTGAGCCAGGGCCAGCCGCGGTCAAGGTCCCGATCACTATCAAGATCCTGATCGCCGGCGGCTTCGGCGTGGGCAAGACCACGCTGGTCGGCTCGGTCAGCGAGATCCGGCCGCTGCGGACCGAGGAGACCCTGAGCGAGCGCAGCACCAGCGGTCGACTCGCTGGCGGGCGTCGAGCAGAAGTCCACGACCACCGTGGCGATGGACTTCGGCCGCATCACCATCCGCGACGACCTGCTCGTCTACCTGTTCGGCACGCCCGGCCAGCAGCGGTTCTGGTTCATGTGGGACGAGCTGGCCTACGGCGCGCTGGGCGCGGTGGTCATGGCCGACACCCGGCGGCTGGCCGACTGCTTCCCGTCGGTCGACTACTTCGAGCGCCGCGGCATCCCGTTCGTCGTCGCGGTGAACTGCTTCGACGGCCACCGCCGCTACCCGCTCGAGGCGGTCCGCAGGGCGCTGGACCTGCCCGGCGACGCCCCGATGATGCTGTGCGACGCCCGGCGCCGGGCGTCCTGCCGGGATGTCCTGGTCACGCTGGCCGAGCACGCCCTGATGCAGCTCAGCGCGCCGGGCCGCCGACAGCCGCCCTGCGCCGCTTTCGCGGGGCGGCCAGCGCTTCGAGGTCAGGACCGCCAGATCAGGGCCAGGGCACAGTCGTCGGAGGTGGCGTGCCCGGCCTGCATGGTCGGCATGAGCCGGGGCGCGCCGCGGTGCCGAAGCCGCCCGCCATGAGGTGGTCGGCCTCGCCCAGCAGCCGGTCGATCCCGGTGTCGATGTCCTCGCCGGGCACCTCGACCAGGCCGTCGGTGTACAGCATCAGCGCGTCGCCGGGCCGCAGCGCGCCCTGATCAGGTCGACGCTGCGCAGGTCCGGCACCACGCCCGAGGACGATGCCGCGGGCGCCGGTCAGCCGCCACCGGCCGCTGCCCGCCTCGAAGTGCGCGGCCGGCGGGTGCCCGGCCGAGGAGACGGTGTACTCGCCGGTGACCAGGTCCACGGCGACGTGCACGGCGGTGACGAAGCCCTCGGCCGGGCTGGTGCGGCGCAGGTAGGCGTTGGCAGGCGGACAGGAACTCGCCGGGCGGCACGGACCCGAGCAGGCCGCCGAAGGCCCCGGACAGCAGCAGCGCCCGGGTTCCGGCGTCGATGCCCTTGCCCGCCACGTCGACCAGGGCGACCTCCAGCTCCTTGCCGTCGCAGGCCGAGACCAGGAAGTCGCCGCCGAACGAGGACCCGCCCGCGGCCTGCAGCACCGAGACCGAGTGCCAGCCCTCGGGCAGCGCCGGAATCCGGCCCTGCACCCGGATCCGGTCCCGCAACTCGATCAGCATCTGGTCCCCGCGCAGCCCCAGGATGCCGAGCTTCTCCCGGGTCCGGGCCAGGACGTAGGCGAACAGGGCGGTCACCACGATCGTGGCCACGATGCCCGGGCCGGGCGCCTTGCCCATGAAGCCAGTCGTACATGCAGCGCCAGGCGCCACCAGGCCGAACAGGATGCGCAGCGCCCGGGGCCACAGCAGCAGGCCCCCGGCCAGGATCGGCAGCACCAGCACGCCGGGGGAGAACCACTCCCCCGTCTCCTCGGCGGCGGCGCGCCGATGCCCACCACGGCCAGGGCCAGGACCAGCGCCAGCCGCCGGTTGCGGGTGATGAACTGGCGGCGCAGCATGCTGCGCGCCTCGCCCGGCTGACCCCCGGACAGCCGAGACGACCCGCCTGGTCGCACCACCCATGATGTCGGCACTGTACCGGTAGCTCCTGAGCGTGGCATCCAGGCCGCATGCAGGCTGGATGCAGAAGGCCTGCCCGTGAGTCCGCAGCCGCGAGTCCGGCACGGCGAGTCCGGCACGGCTGAGCGATAACCCGTGGCTCGCAGGCGGGCCGGCCGGTAGTAATGGGAGAGTGACGGACACCTACCCGATCCGGGCGATCAGCCGAGGCCGAGGTCATCCCGTTCTTCGCCGTGATGGACGAGGCGTTCGGCGACAGCGAGCCGGCCGCCGAGGCGGCCGAGCGCGAACTCATCACGCTGGAGTTCGACCGCACCGCCGCCGCGTTCGACGGGGAGGCGATCGTCGGGACGTCGGGCGCGTACTCGCTTCGCGCTGTCGGTCCCCGGCGGGACGGTGGCCACCGCCGGGATCACCGCCGTCGCCGTGCTGCCGACCTACCGGCGCCGCGGGATCATGTCGGCCATGATGCGCGACCTGCTGGCCGACGCCGTCCGGCGCGGCGAGCCGATAGCGGCGCTGTTCGCCAGCGAGTCGTCGATCTACCAGCGGTTCGGCTTCGGCTGCGCGGCCGAGCAGCTGCGGGGCGCGATCCGGCGCGGCGAGGGCACGCTGCTCCCGCCGGCCCGGGCGTGCTGGACGGCGGGACAGACGGCGGGACGGGCAGTCCCCGGGTGCGGCTGGCGGAGCCGGGCGAGGTGCTGGGCGAGCTGGCCGCGGTGTACGCGGCGGCCGGGTCGGCGGCCCGGCATGCCGGCCCGCGATGACCGGTGGTGGCGGCAGCCGGATCATCGACCCGGAACGCTGGCGGGAAGGGGCCACGCCGCTGCGCTGCGTCATGGCCGAGGACGACGGCGGCCCGCGCGGCTATGCCCTGTACACGACCAAGTCGCGCTGGTCCGACCGACGGTCTCCCGGCCCACGACCTGAGCATCCGGGAACTGATCGCCCTGGGCCCGGCGGCGACCGCCGCGCTGTGGACCGACCTGCTGACCCGGGACCTGGTCGGCGAGGTCAGCATCGGGTCCCGGCCGGTCGATGACCCGCTGCTGCCGATGATGGCCGACCGGCGGCGGGTCCGGGCCAGCATGATGGACAACCTGTGGGTCCGGATCGTGGACGTGGCCCGGGCACTGAGCCAGCGACGCTACGCCCGGCCGGTGGATGTCGTCATCGAGGTAACCGACGACCTGCTGCCCGGCAACGCGGGCCGGTGGCGGCTCCAGGCCGCCGCCGACGGGACGGGCCGCTGCGAGCGCCGCCGCCGCCCCCGCCGACGTGATCCTGCCGGTGAGCGCGCTCGGTGCCGCCTACCTGGGCGGCACCCGCCTGGGCACGCTGGCCGCGGCCGGCCAGGTCAGCCGAGCTCCGGCCCGGCGCGCTGGCCGCGTTGTCGGCCGCCCTATCGTGGGATCCGGCGCCGTGGTGCCCGATGACCTTCTAGAAGCTGGCTAGCGGCGGGACCACGAGCCGGGACGGCAGGTGCGCGGGCGTGGTCATCAGCACGAAGATAACGATCAGCGCCGCCATGCGGGCGCGGGATGTGTCGCGCGCTCCCGAGCGGGAGTCCGACGAGATCGTCCCCGAGCCGACCCGCGGTCCGGCCAGCGCGATCGGCCAGCGCGATCGGGCCAGGGCGATCGGGTCAGCGTGGTGGCAGCGCGATCCGGGTCAGGGCGATCGAGGCCAGGGTCGGGACCCGCGAACCGCCCCCGGGCTCGGCTCGGAAGGCCAACCGGCCGGACCGGCCGGCAGGCCAGGCCCCGGCCACGGATCCGGAGTCGACCGGCCGACTGCCCAGTCGGGCGCCAGAAGCGCGTCCCGTGCCGGCGCCTCCGCCGGCGCCCGCGGCGTCACCGGCCGCTTCGGTGCCGCCCACTGCGGCCTCGGCGTCCGGCGCGCCGGCTCGGAGTGCCGAGGCGCCGCCGGCAGGCTGCCCGGCGCCGCCCCGGTCCCGGGGAGCGCTGCCCACATGGCGCGGGCGCGCCGCGCCCACCGGGCACCGCCCGGCGCCGGCCGGGCACGCCGCAGCCGCAGCACGCCGACCCCGAGGGCGATGGCAGCCCCGGACGCCGACCCCCGGCGAGCACCGCGGCCGGAGAGGCGCAGCTGCCGGGGATGCCCCTGCCCGGAAGACCGCAGGCCCGGGACGTCCGGCAGGCCGCGCGCGGCGCCGCAACCGCGCACGCCGCCGGAACTTAGCCAACCGCGAACCCGCCAGCCCGGACTCGGCTCGGAGACGGCCCCGGCTGGTCAGCGACCCCGCTGGTCAGACCGCCGCTGGTCACCGACCCCGCTGGTCAGGGCAGCGGGGGCAGGTCGCCGGAGGACTCGTAGGCGGCGATCTTGTCCAGGCGCCGGACGTGGCGGGACTCGCCGGAGAAATCAGTCTCCAGGAACACCCGGGCCAGGCCGACGGCGAACTCCACCGGGTGCATCCGGGCGCCCAGGCTGAGCACGTTGGCATTGTTATGCAGCCGGGCCAGCCGGGCGGTTTCCTCATTCCAGGCCAGCGCGGCCCGCACGCCGCGGACCTTGTTGGCCGCGATCTGCTCGCCGTTGCCGGACCCGCCGATGACGATGCCGAGGCTGCCGGGGTCGGCGACAGCGGAACTGGCCGCCCGCATGACATAGGGCGGATAGTCGTCGCCGTCGGTAGTAGGCGGCCGGGCCGCAGTCCACGGGCTCATGCCCGGCCTGCTTCAGCCACTCGATGAGGCGGGTCTTGAGCTCGTAACCCGCATGGTCAGATCCCAGGTAGACGCGCACGGGAGCAAGTGTGCCAGACGAGCATCCGGCCGCCCGCGCGGCCGGGGCCTGTCGGCCGGGGGGTCCCCGAGATACCAGCCGACATCAGCCGGTAACTGGCCGATACCTGGCTCCGCGGCTACTAATTGTTGATGATTGGTAAAGATCCTTCCTGGCCAGCACTCCGGGCGGATCAACCGCGCTCCCGCTACATCCGACGATCATTGCGTCTAGCTGGGAAAACATTTGTAAGGCTGGGACGATACTTCATTTCGTGATACAACGATTTCTGTGAGTAACCAAACCTCGCAGTTACGCTGAGCGATAGCGTGCGAAGAACCGAGCTGAGGGCTGGCCACATCAGTTACCACCCCCCGGACGGGTGGCGGCTGCCGGCGCACGCCCCGCAGCATGCCACGGCATTCGGCGGCACCCGGCCCGGGCGCATCCACGCCCACCGCGCCCTGCGACTGCTCGCCGCGGCCGGCGCCTGGGCCGCCGGGCTGTGCCTGGTCACCGGCTCGGTGGCGCTCGTCGCCGAGGCAGCCGGGCCAGGCGGCCCGACGCACGTCACGGCGGCGGCCGGGATCCACCGGCTCCGGCCGGGATCGCCCGCCCGCTCCGGCCGGACGGCCGAGCACGGCCGGGCACTCCAGCACGGGCCAGCGCGGCCAGCACGGACCGCACCCACCACGGGCCGGCCGCCCCGTCCGGGCATTCGGTCCGGCTCGTCGGGCAGACGTTCCAGGGCGTCGGCAACCAGACGACGGCGCTGTTCACCGTGGCCCCGCACAGCCGGTGGGAACTGCAGTGGTCCTATAACTGCCGGCGGGGCGCGGCACCCGGCCGCCTGCTGATCCGGGAGGGCGGGACCGCCGGGACGGGATCAGCGTGGCCGCGTCGGGCACGGCCGGCCAGGGCAGCACCTGGACGTACGCGACCACGGCGGCCCACTACCTGGTGGTGATCGCCGACTGCGGCTGGACTATCCGGGTCACCGGGACCCGGTAGCCAGCGCGGGGGCGGCGGGCCGAGCGGCCGGCCCGCCGCCCCCTGCCTGCCGCCCCGGTTAACGGCGGGCTTAGTCGAAGACCGGCTCGCGGGTGCGGCTGCGCTTGAGCTCGAAGAAGCCGTCGGTGCCCGCGACCAGCAGCACGCCGTCCCACAGCCGGGCCGCGGCCTCGCCGCGCGGGATCGGGGACACGACCGGGCCGAAGATCGACGTGCCGAGCACGGAGATGATCGGGGTGCCGACCTCGTAGCCGACCCGCTCGATGCCGTCGGCGTGCGAGGCCCGGACCGCCTTGTCGTAGTCGGTCGAGTCGATGGCCTCGATCAGCTCGGCGGGCAGGCCGGCGTCGGCGATGGCGGCCGCGATGGTCTCCCGGTTGCGCTCGGCCTTCTCGTCGTGGAACCGGGTGCCGATCGCGGTGTAGAGCGGGCCGAGCACCTCGTTGCCGTACTTCTGCTCGGCGGCGGCGGCCAGCCGGACCGGGCCCCAGGCCCGCTTCATCAGATCCTTGTACCGGTCGGACAGGTCTTCCTTGTTCTCGTTCAGGACCGCCAGGCTCATCACGTGCCAGGTCACGTGAACGGGGCGTACCTTCTCGACCTCAAGGATCCAGCGGCTCGTGATCCACGCCCACGGGCACAGCGGGTCGAACCAGAAATCAACTTCAGTAGGCTCCTGCTCAGCCATTGATGCGCTCCTCGAGAGGTCAGGGACTTCTCCAGGAGGCAACCGGAGGGCGGCCCGCGTAATTCCGGGCCAGGGAAAGGGGATCGATCGCGATGGCGAGCAACCTGACGCGCGACGAGGCGCGTGAGCGAGCCCGGCTGCTGACCGTGCAGTCCTACCAGGTCGACCTGGACCTGACCGGCGGCGAGCTGACCTTCCGGTCGGTGACCACGGCGCGGTTCCGGGCCGCCGCGCCCGGGGCCGCGACGTTCATCGACCTGACCGCCCCGGAGGTGCTGGAGATCACCCTGAACGGGCAGGCGGTTGACCCGGGCGCGTTTGACGGCAACCGGATCGCGCTGGCCGGGCTGGCCGCCGAGAACGAGCTCCGGGTGGTGGCCGACTGCGGCTACTCCCGGACCGGGGAGGGCCTGCACCGGTTCACCGACCCGTCCGACAAGGGCACGTACATGTACTCCGACCTGGAGACGTTCGACGCCCACCAGATCTACGCGTGCTTCGACCAGCCCGACCTGAAGGCGACCTTCGAGCTGACCGTGGCCGGCCAGGACGACTGGGTGGCGGTGTCCAACATGCCCGCCGCCGGCGACCCGGAGCCGCCGGCCCCGGGCTGGCGCGCTGGCACTTCCCGCCCACCCCGCCGCTGCCGACCTACATCACCGCGGTCGCCGCCGGGCCGTACCACGTGGTCCGGTCCGAGCACGACGGCATCCCGCTGGGCCTGTTCTGCCGGCAGTCGCTGGCCCGTTACCTGGACCCGGACGAGATCCTGGAGATCACCCGTCAGGGCCTGGACTTCTACCAGGCCCAGTTCGCCCGGCGGTACCCGTTCCCCAAGTACGACCAGCTGTTCGTGCCGGAGTTCAAGGCGGGCGCGATGGAGAACCCGGGCTGCGTCACGTTCCTGGAGGACTACGTGTTCCGGTCCCGGGTCACGGACTCCGAGCGGGAGCGGCGGGCCGCGGTGATCCTGCACGAGATGGCCCACATGTGGTTCGGCGACCTGGTCACCATGCGCTGGTGGGACGACCTGTGGCTGAACGAGTCGTTCGCCGCCTGGGCCGAGGCCGTGGCGTCGTCCGAGGCCACCCGGTGGCGCCAGGCGTGGACCACGTTCGCCCAGCTGGACAAGGCGTGGGCGTACCGCCAGGACCAGCTTCCGAGCACCCACCCGATCGCCGCCGACATGCCCGACATCGAGACCGTCGAGGTCAACTTCGACGGGATCACCTACGCCAAGGGCGCGGCGGTGCTCAAGCAGCTGGTCGCCTACGTCGGCCGGGACAACTTCATGGCCGGGGTGCGGCAGTACTTCGACGCGCACGCCTGGGGCAACGCCACGCTAGGCGACCTGCTGGCCGCCCTGGAGGCGGCGTCGGGCCGCGAGCTAGGGCCGTGGTCCAAGGCGTGGCTGGAGACAGCCGGGGTGAACACCCTGCGGCCGGTCTTCGAGACCGGGCCGGACGGCCGCCTGGCCAGCTTCCGGGTGGTGCAGGAAGCCCCGGCCAGCCATCCGGAACTGCGGCCGCACCGCATCGCCATCGGGCTGTACCAGGCGGCCAGTGGTGGCGGCACGTGGTGACGGGCACAGCGAGGGCGCGCCGCTGACCCGGGTGCACCGGGTGGAGACCGACATCGCGGGCGAGAGTACCGAGATCCCCGACCTGGCCGGCCTGGCCCGTCCCGACCTGATCCTGGTCAACGACGACGACCTGACCTACGCCAAGGTCCGGCTGGACGAGGCGTCGCTGCGCGCGCTGATGAGCGCCCGCGGCCAGTTCGCCGAGTCGCTGCCCGCCGCGGTGTGCTGGGCCGCGGCCTGGGACATGACCCGCGACGGGGAGATGCGCGCCCGCGACTACCTGAGCCTGGTGCTGGCCGGGGCACCGGCCATCTCCGAGGTCTCGGTGCTGCGGACGGTGCTGATGCAGGCCACCTCGGCCGTGTACCGGTACGCCGACCCGGCCTGGCGGCCGACCGGGCTGGCCGCGATGGCGGCGGCGCTGCGCGACCTGCTCGGCCGGGCGGCGCCGGGCTCGGACCTGCAGCTCACCTACGCCCGGGCGCTGACCAGCGTGGCGGGCCCGGCCGACCTGGACCTGCTGGCCGGGCTGCTGGACGGCCGCCAGGCCGTCGATGGCCTGGCGGTCGACACCGACCTGCGCTGGGACCTGCTGCACCGGCTGGTCAGCCAGGGCGCGGCGGGCGAGCGGGAGATCGAGGCGGAACTGGACCGGGACCGGACCGACGCCGGCGAGCGGGCCGCCATCTCGGCCAGGGCGGCCATCCCGCTGGCCGAGGCCAAGGCCCGGGCCTGGGCCGGGATCACCGGCGGCGCCCTGCCGAGCGCGATGTTCCGGGCCGCGCTGGACGGGTTCCAGAACTTCGACCAGGCCGACCTGCTGGCGCCGTTCGCCGAGCCGTACTTCGCCGAGGTGGACCGGGCCTGGCGGGACTGGGGCTCGGACATGGCCCAGTACTTCACGCTGGGCGCCTACCCGGCCACCGCGGTGAGCGCCGCGACGGTCGACCGGACCGACGCGTACCTGGCCGCCAGCCAGCCGCCGGCCTCGCTGCGCCGGCTGATCAGCGAGAACCGGGACGACATCATCCGGGCCATGCGCTGCCAGGCGCGCGACGCGCGGGAGGGCTAGGCGGACACCGCCCGGGCCACGGCCAGCAGCAGCGGGTGCCCGGGCAGGTCCTCGATCAGCACCGGCGCGCCCGTCTCGTCGCACAGCGGGACGCGCCAGTTGGGGTACTCGTCGGTGGTGCCGGGGATGTTCTGGCTGCGGGCGTCGCCGACGGCATCGGCCAGGGACACGCCCAGCAGCAGCGCGGGCGTCCGGGCCAGGTACCCGTACAGGCCCACGGTGAACTCGGCCGGGCCGGCCGGGCCGCCCGGCGGGACCAGGCCCTGGCCTTCCAGCGCCCGGCACCAGGCGGCGATGACACTGGCGGAACGCTGTCGTTCCTCATCTTCGGGGGTGGTCAGGAGACCGAGGCCAGCCCGGACGGTGACCTGGTCCCCGGTCCAGAAGCCGGTCACGGTAGGCAGGTCGTGGGTGCCGACGGTGGCCATGCAGCCGCCCGCCAGTCGCCGGGCGGCCGGGGCGTGCCGTCGGGCCAGGTGGCGAACCACAGCACCTCGGTGCCGAGGATCGACCGCTCGGCCAGGTAGGCCCGGACCCAGTCCTCGACGGTGCCCAGGTCCTCGCCGATGGCCACCGCGCCGGCCACGGCGGCCTGGCCGGCCAGCGCGGCCACGGTGGCGGCGTGGTCATAGCGCACATACGCGCCCTGGTCGGCGGTCCGGCCGGCGGGCACCCACCACAGCCGGGTCAGGCCCATGACGTGGTCCACCCGCAGCCCGCCGGCGTGCCGCAGGGCGGCGGCGAACAGGTCGGTCAGCGGGCGGTACCCGGCGGCGGCCAGGCGGCGCGGATGCCACGGCGGCTGGGACCAGTCCTGGCCGCGCTGGTTGAAGCTGTCCGGCGGCGCGCCCACGCTGATGCCCTGGACCAGCACGTCCTGGTGTGCCCAGGCGTCGGCGCCGCCGGGGTGCACGCCGACGGCCAGGTCATGGATCAGGCCGATGGCCATGCCCGCGCCCAGCGCGGCGGCCTGAGCGGCGGCTAGCTGCTCATCGACCAGCCACTGGACCCACTCGTGGAACCGGGCGGCCTCGCGCAGCGGGCCCGCCGCCGCGGCGGCCAGGCCCTCGGCCGGGTCGCGCAGCGCGGCGGGCCACTCCCGCCAGTCCGGGCCGTGCCGCTCGGCCAGCGCGCACCAGGCCGACCAGCAGGTCAGCTCCTCGCCCTCGCGCTCTCTGTAGGCCCGCAGGGCGGCCTGCCGCACGGGCGGCAGGGGTACGCCGCGGATCAGTTCCAGGGCGGCTCGCTTGGCCGTCCACACGGCGTCCCGGTCGATCAGGTCCGGCTTCTCGCTGGCCGCCCGCAGCGGCCCGGCCAGCCGGCCGATATCCTCGCGGCGGCCGGCGGGCAGCGCGGCGTACTCGGGGATGTCCTCGATCCGCAGGTACAGCGGGCTGGCGTAGCGCCGGGTCATCGGCAGGTAGGGCGACGGGCTGACCGGCGGCCGGGGCTCGGCCGCGTGCAGCGGGTTGACCAGGATGAAGCCGGCGCCCAGGTCGCGGGCGCTCCACCGGGCCAGGCCGGCCAGGTCGGCCAGGTCACCGTGACCCCAGGACTGCCGGGACCGGACCGAGTACAGCTGCACGGCCAGGCCCCAGGACCGCCGGTCGGGCAGCGGCGCGCGGACGTCCGGGGGCAGCGTCAGGGCGTCGGCGGTGGCCGCGCTGTCCAGGCTGGCCGGGGTGCCGGTGGCGGGCGGGCCGGGCGGCCCGGACATGGCGGGCGGGGCGGGGGCCAGGGCCGAGGGCGGCGCGGGGGCGTCCAGGGCGGCCAGGATGGCGGCCAGGGCGTCGTCCGGCACGTCGGTCTCCTGGCCGAGCCAGTTCCAGTACCGCGGGTCGACGCCGGCCGCCTGGGCCCGGCGGAACAGCTCAGGGTCGGTCACGCTCCTATCGTCGGGCAGGCCGGGCCGGGCTGTCCGGCCGACCCGGACGCCTGCGGCCCTGAGGCCGCTAGCAGCGTGATCGTGACCGATTGTCCGTCTGCAGCACGGAAAAACGGTCACGATCATGGAGGTCAGGCAGGTCCGCAAGGTCCAGGTCGTCGGGGTCGAGGTCCTCGGCGGCCGGCGGCCGGGGCGCTGCCAGCCGGGCCGACCCGGCGCGGCCGAGCCACAGCCCGGCCAGGGCCAGGGCAGCGACCGCCAGCAGGGTCACCGTGACGCCGGCGCCGTACGACGACGACCCGGCGTGCATCGCGAGCACCGGCGCGGCCGACCTCCCGTGGAGCGGCGGCACCGCCCCGGCAACGTGGCGGGCCAGCGCCGCCGCCGACCGCGCCGCCCAGGTCAGCGCGGGCCACGCCAGCGCGATGCCCCACCCGGCGGCGGCCATGACCGCGACCGCCACCGCCGCCGGCCGCGACCGCCACCGGCCGGCCCGCGACGCCGGCCCGGCGGCCAGCCCGGCCAGCAGCGGCACGGCCCACGCCCCCGCCGCCGCGCCGACGGCGATGACGGCCGTCCCGGCCGCCGCGGCCAGCAGCCACAGCGCGACCGGGCCGCGGCGGCTGGGGCCGAACCGGGGCATGCGCACCGCCGGCGCCCCCGCCGGGGCGACGCCCTGCAGGCGCAGGTGCCCCAGCCGGTAGGAGCCGCGCTTGCCCAGGCGCTTCAGGTCGGAACTGCGCTGGTTCCCCGTCACCGCACTACCTCCGACTCCCCCGGATCACGCTCTCACCAGCTCATTACCCAGCGTGATCACCGGTGACGCTAGCGGCGGCCGGCGTGCTCCGGGACCTGCGCGGCCGCGGCGGCGCTGCCCTCCAGGGTGAGGTGCGGCACGACGGGCTCCAGCCAGCGGGGCAGCCACCAGGCGTGCTTGCCGAGCACGGTCATGATCGCCGGGACCAGGATCATCCGGACCAGCGAGGCGTCGATCAGCACGGCGAACGCCATGCCGACGGCGAGCATCTTCACGGTCGGGTCGGTGTTCAGGACGAAGCTGGCGAACACCACGATCATGATCGAGGCGGCGGTGGTGATGACCCGGGCCGTGCCGCCGATGCCGATGGCCACGGCCCGGTGCGGGTCGCGGGTGGTGACCCACGCCTCGTGGATCCGCGACAGCAGGAACACCTCGTAGTCCATGGACAGGCCGAACACGATGCAGAACACCAGCATCGGCACGTAGGCCGGGATGGGCAGCGTGGTCGGGATGCCGACGATGGCCGCACCCCAGCCCCACTCGAAGATGGCCACGATCACGCCGTAGGCCGCGCCGATCGACAGCAGGTTCAGCACGGCCGCCTTGATGCGCGATGGTCACCGACCGGAACGCCGCCGTGAGCAGGATGAACGAGATGGCCACCACGCCCACGATGAGGTCCACCATCCGGCTGGTGACCCGCCGGGTGAAGTCCACGTTGCCCGCCGTGGTGCCGGTCACGAAGGTGGTGACGTGCTGCTTGGGCAGCACGTCGTCGCGCAGCCGGTTGACCAGGGCAGAGGTCGCGCCGGCCTGGGGCCGGGTGGTGGGGATGACGTTGAACACGGCGGTGTCGCCGGACGAGTTGACCGCGGCCGGCCCGACCGAGGCCACGCCGGAGGTGGCGGCGACGCTGGCCGACATGCCCGACAGCAGCGACTGGGTGGCCGAGCTTGACTCCTTGGGCAGCGCCACGACCACGGCCAGCGGGCCGTTGACGCCCACGCCGAAGCCCTGCTTGATCAGGTCGTAGGCCACCCGGTTGCTCTGCGAGGTCGGGTTGGTGCCGTTGTCGGGCTGGCCGAGCGTGATCGAGAACAGCGGGATGGCCAGCACGACCAGGACGGCCGTGGCGGCCAGGCCCCACGGCCACGGGTGGGCGCTGACCATCCGGCCCCAGCGGGCGAACGCGCTGTGCTCGTGCCGCTTCTCGGTCCGGGCCGCGGTGTCCCTGGCCTGCTGCCGCACCGAGATGTGCGCGCGCCGGGCCCGGACAGCCGGGCCGACAGCGAGCGGACGCTGCCCCGCGCCAGGCCCATCAGGGCCGGGACCAAGGTCAGCGCGGCGACCATGGTGACCGCACGACCAGCGCGGCGGCCAGGCCGAGCGAGCCGACGAACGACACCCCGACGATGTACAGGCCGAGGATGGAGATGACCACGGTGCTGCCGGCCACGACGATGGCCGCGCCCGGACGTGCCCGCGGCCTGCCGGGCCGAGGTGATGACGTCCATCCCGGTGTCCAGTTGCTCCCGGTGCCGGGAGACCAGGAACAGGCCGTAGTCCACCGCCACGCCGAGGCCGAGCAGGGTGGCGATGGTGGGCGCGGTGGTCGGGAACGTCACCGCCGAGGCCAGCAGGCCGAGCAGGGACAGCCCGGCCCCGACGCTGAACATGGCCGAGATGAGCGGGATGGCCGCGGTGATCAGCGAGCCGAACATGAACAGCAGCAGGAGCAGCGCGCAGCCCAGGCCGATGGCCTCGGAGGTGAGGTCGTTGCTGGCCTGGCCGATCTGCCCAGCGCCGGCCCCGTACGCGACCTGCAGCCCGGCCTTGGCAGCCGGGGCGACCGCCGCTGTTCAGCCGGTTCAGGTAGTCGTTGCCCAGCGAGTTCGGGTTCACCTTCCACGACACGCTGGAGTAGGCGATCGTGCCGTCCTTGGACACCGCGCCGGCGCCCGCCGACGAGAACGGGCTGACCGCCTTGATCACGTGCGGGAGCTTGGCCACGTTGGCGGTGGCCTGGTTCACCGCCGACTGGTCAGCGCTGACCGTGCCGTGCCGGGCGTGGAACACGATCTGCCCCGAATACCCGCCCTGCTGCGGGAAGTCGCTGTTCAGCCGGTCCAGCCCGTTCGCGGACTCGGTGCCCGGAGACCGTGTAGTTGTTCACGTAGGTGCCGCCCCAGTGCTCGGCTTGGCGCCCAGCGCGCCGCCGAGGATCAGCACCCAGGCGATGATGACGATCCAGTGCCGCCGGGCCGCGAACGAGGCGACCCGCTCGAGCAGCTGGTTCATGCCCGCCTTCCCGCCGTCCCGCGCCCGGCAGCCCGCCGGCGCGACTGCGATGATCAAGGTGCGGGACGGCGGGGTCCCCGTCATCACCCCGAGCGGGTGATGATCGGCGCGGCCGGAGCGGCTCGTCCCGGCTCGCCGGACTCCTCCCGGCTGATCCGGCTGGGCCACCACATGTGCCGCCCCAGGTCCAGGTTGAGCGCCGTGACCAGGACGGAGCGGACGATGATCGTGTCCAGCAGGACGCCGAAGGCGACCGCGAAGCCAAGCTCGGCCAGGAACGTGACCGGCAGGGAGCCGAGCACGGCGAACGTGCCGGCCAGCACGAAGCCGGCCGAGGTGATCACGCCGCCGGTGGCCGCCAGCCCGGTCAGCGCGCCCGTCCGGGGGCCGTGCCGCTGGGCTTCCTCGCGAACCCGGGTCATCAGGAAGATGTTGTAGTCGATGCCCAGCGCGACCAGGAAGACGAACACGAACAGCGGGAACGAGGTATCGGCGTTGCCGAAGTGGAACAGGTGGTTGAACACCAGCGCGCTAACGCCCAGGGCCGCGAAGTACGACAGCACCACCGTGGCGATCAGGATCATCGCCGCGACCATCGCCCGCAGCAGCAAGCCGAGGATGAGGAACACGACCAGCAGGATCAGCGGGATGATCAGTTCCCGGTCGTGCGTGGCGGCGTGGTGGATGTCCAGGTTGACGGCGGTGGCCCCGCCGACCAGGCCGCCCGCCCCCGGCACGGCGTGCACCGCGTCGCGGACCTGCCCGATCGTGGCGTAGGCGGCCGGCGCTGTCGGGCGCCGCGGTCAGCGTCCCGTTCAGGTAGACCAGGCCGCCGCGCGCCGTGACCGGCGTCACCCCGGAAATGCCCCCTGCATCGCGGAACGCCGACGTCAGCGCAGCCTGGTCCGCCTGCTTGCCGACCACCACGACGGGCTCCCCGGCGCCGGCCGGGAAGTGGGCGTCGATCACCTGCTGGCCGACGACCGAGTCGGGGGTGCCGCGGAAGCCCTGCGCCGTGGTCAGGCCGCTGGCCCTGAGCGTCAGGGTGCCCACCGCCAGCACGCCGAGCACCAGCGCGGTGACGCCCCAGACCAGCCGGGGCCGGGGCGCGATGGCCCGGCCGACCCGGGCCCACAGGCCCGCCGAGGTCGGCTCGGCCGACCCGAACGCCGGCCGGGCCGGCCAGAACACCCAGCGGCCGCAGATCACCAGCAGCGCGGGCAGCAGGGTCAGCATCGCGACCAGGGCCACGCCGACGCCGATAGCCAGCACCGGACCCATGCTGCTGGTCGAGTTCAGCTCGGCGATCATCAGCACCAGCAGGCTGGCGATGACCGTGCCCGCGCTGGCCAGGATGGCCGGCCCGGCCCGGCGCAGGGCGATGGCCATGGCCTCGTGGCGGCTGGTGTGGCGGCGCAGTTCCTCCCGGTACCGGGCGGTCAGCAGCAGCGCGTAGTCGGTGCCCGCGCCGAACACCAGCACGTCCAGGATGCCCGCCGTCTGGGCGTTGACGGTCAGCCCGGCGTGGGCGGCCAGCAGGTAGACCAGCGCCTCGCTGGTGGCCAGGGCCATGCCGGCCGAGATGACCGGCAGCAGCCACAGCACCGGGCTCCGGTAGGTCATCAGCAGCAGCACGATGACGACGGCCAGCGTCGCGTACAGCAGGGTGCCGTCGATGCCCTTGAACGAGTTAGCCGAGTCGGCCGCGTTGCCCAGCGGCCCGGCGATGTGCACGGTCATCCCGTCCGCGCCGGAGCGGGCGATCCCGCGGATCTTCGCCGCCGTCGCGGCGGCCCCGTTCCAGCCCTTGGCGCCCAGGTTGACCGGGACGATGGTCTCCATGGCCCGCCCGTCCCGCGACAGGATCGGCCCCGTCACATGGCTGGCCAGCGCGCCCGGCACGCTCCCCAGCCGGCCGGCGTCGGCGGCCGCCTTGGCCCGGTCGGCGGCGGTCAGGCCGCCGGGACGGGAGTAGACGACCACGCCGGTGAAGACGTTCGGCGACATGTAGCCGGCCTGAAGGTTCACCACCTTGGTCGACTCCGCCTGGCCGGGCAGCCACGCTGAGGCGTCGTTCTTCTCGGCATTGGTCAGCTTGCCCGCCAGCGGTCCCAGCACGGCCACCAGGATCACCCAGAAGACCAGGACCAGCCATTTGGTGCGGCGCCCGCTGGGCACGCGGGCGAGCGCGCGAGCAGTGTTCATCGGGATCCCCCGGATCAGCGTCAGTTCGCGGCGGCGAGCACGCCCCGCAGCCTCAAGATCAGGCAACAAGATATATCTCATGAGTCGCCGCTCGCAAGATATATCTCGTTATTGCGGAACCCGCCCCGCCGAACCGGACCCCCGATTCCAGCGTAGGCGGACCCGCGGCGCCGGCCACGGGCGGGAGGCCGGTTGCGATCGGCGGCGGGCCGCGGGGGACCTGGCCGGCGGCCCGACCGGGGCGGCGACCACCGCGCCGGGCTCGGCCCGCCCGT
The DNA here is from genome assembly GCA_963731085.1 of uncultured Actinomycetota bacterium. Taxonomy (GTDB): domain Bacteria; phylum Actinomycetota; class Actinomycetes; order Streptosporangiales; family Streptosporangiaceae; genus DASUBV01. The sequence continues at coordinate 146,638 of CAVSUF010000003.1, read as the reverse complement.
CTTCTCCATGATCGTGACCGTTTTTCCGTGAAACTTCCCAGGCAAACGGTCACGATCATTGCTCGTGCTGGTGATCGCGCTGCTGGCCGGGCGGCGCCGGATCGCGCAGGCGGCGATGGCGGTGATGTTCGCAGTGGTCATCTGGAGCCAGGCGGTGCCCGGCTTGGGGCTGCCCTACCCGTACCTGTATCCGGAAACCGCGGGGACGCTAACGGTCCTGGGCATCCTGGCCCTGGCCCTGACGCTGGTCCTGGCGCCATCCGGCTGGGCGCTGCTGACCAGGCGGCAGGTCCTGCTCACCGTCGTCGCCGCGACGGCACTGACCGCAGCCGGCCAACTGGACGAGTGGTCGAGCGCGCCACCGCTGTTCGATCAGTCCGGGCTGTACGAGGCGGCCATCACGGTAGTGATCGCGTTCATCGCGGGCCTGATGCTGGCCGTGTCGCCGGGCAGCCGCCGTCTGCTGGCCGTCATGGGGCTGCCGCTGTACTTCGTCGGGATCAGCACCCTCGAGCTGAACCGCCTGTTCCCGGGCCTCCCGCTCTCCCTCCGCGGGGCCTTCTCGCCCGACATCCTCCTAGTCTGGCTGCCGCTCGGGGCCGCGCTCGTCGCCGGGCATTCCTGCTCGCGGGCCTGGTGCTAGCCCGGCGCGCCCGGGGTCGCGCCGGCATCGAGGCGGGCGGCGCAGGGAGCTAGCGCCGCTACCAGATCGGCGGGCGGCGGTCGCGCCACGGGCGGGCGGCCTCAAGCTGGGCCGACAGCGAGATCAGGGTGGCCTCGTCGGCCGGGCGGCCGGCCAGCATGATGCCGATCGGCAGGCCGCCGTCGGTCCAGTGCAGCGGGACGCTGACGGCCGGCTGGCCGGAGGCGTTATACAGGGCCGTCCACGGGGTGAACCGCTTCTGCCGCTCGAAGTTCTCGGCCGGCTCGACCTCGTCGAAGTAGCCGACCGGGACGGGCGGCAGGGCCAGCGTCGGGGTCAGGATCGCGTCGTAGGGGCTCAGCGCGGCCAGCGCGGAGCGCATCACGCTCTGCAGGTAGCCCTGCGCGAACAGCAGGTCCGGGGCCTTGATCTCGGTGCCCTGCTCGCGCATGTACCGGGTCAGCGGGAGCAGGTCGCCGACCTGCTCGGGAACCACCGGGACCAGCGTCGACATGGCGTACCAGAGGGTGATGAAGGCCGGTGACGGCGTCGGGGCCGAACGGCATCTGGATGTCGGTGACCTCGTGGCCGAGCGACTCCAGCAGCGCGCTGGCCTCCTCGTAGGCGGCGATGCAGTCCGGGTGCACGGTCACCTCGTCCACGGCCGCGCCGAGGGACCGGGCGATCCGCAGCCGTCCCGGCTCGCGGCCGGCGTAGCCCAGGAAGGTCTCCCCGGCCGGCAGCGGCGGCAGCGTGTACATGTCGCCGGGGAAGTTCCCGGCCATCACGTCCAGCAGCGCGGCGGCGTCGGCCACGGTATGGGTCAGCGGGCCGTTGACGGACAGGCCGGCCAGGTCGGGCACCAGCGGGCCGGGCGAGACCCGGCCGCGGCTGGGCTTGATCCCGAACAGGCCGTTCACGCTGGCCGGGATCCGGATCGAGCCGCCGCCGTCACTGCCCTGGGCGGCGGGCGCCAGCCCGGCCGCCACCGCCGCGCCGGCGCCGCCGCTGGAGCCGCCCGCCGAGCGGGTCAGGTCCCACGGGGTGCGGGCCGGCGGGCCGATGGCGGTCTCGGTGTAGCACGGCAGCCCGAACTCCGGCGTGGCGGTCTTGCCGGTGATCACGATGCCGGCCGACCGCAGGCTGGCCACGACGTAGTCGTCCTCGGTGGCCACGTTGGCGGCATAGACGCGGCTGCCCAGGGTCATCCGCACCCCGGCCACCTGGTTCAGGTCCTTGATCGGGACGGGCACCCCGGTCAGCGGCGGCAGGCCGCCCCCGGGCCGCCCGTCGCGGTGCCAGTCCGCGACCGCCTGCTCGGCCCGGGCCGCCTGCTCGCGGGCCAGGTCGTGGGTCACCGTGTAGAACGCGCCCACCTGGTCGCCGAGCCGGTCGATGCGGTCCAGGTAGTGGTCGCAGGCCTGCACCGGGGACACCTCGCCGTCCCGGATCGCGGCCGCCAGTTCCAGCGCACTGAGATCATGGATGTCCGTCATCCACGAAACAGTAGAGGCCAGCGGGTCACGCGGTCTATGCCGCCGCCCCGTCGCGCCGGCTGGGTCAGGGCGGCTGGGCGGGCCGGGGCGGCCGCCGGGAACGGATAGCGCGCCGGATTGGCGCCGGACGTACTGGAATGCCGCGTGGCCGCTGGTTACTCTAGAGAAATGGACCGCGAGACCGGACCGAAACCGCCGCCCGCTGGCCCGGCGGCCTCCGCGGCGGATGCACCGCCCCGGCGCCTTGCCGTACCCGGCCGCCCGGCGCAGTCCGGGCTGAGCGCCGACCCCCGGCTGACCGCCTGGATCCGGAGGGCGGTCGTCGCTCTCGTGGTCGGGGTGGGCATCGCCATTCCATTCGGCTGGCGGTGGGGACTGAGCGCCGCCGCGGTCGCCGCCATTATCGACACGGTCATCCAGTCGAAGTCGATGGCGCCGATCCCGGCCCACGCGCCGGGCCACCCAGGCCCAGCGCAAGACCCGCCGCAAGCTGACCGGCCTGCGCAACTCGGGGTACGTGGCGCTGAACGCCCGGGCCATCCCCGGCAGCGACCAGGTCATCGATCACCTGGTGATCGGGCCGTCCGGGGTGTACGCGGTGGACTCCGAGCAATGGGACCGGCGGCTGCCGGTCCGGGTGACCGGCGCGACCGGCAAGGGCGTGCTCTACCACGGCCCGTACAGCCAGGCAGGACCGGCTGGCCCACGCCCGCTGGGAGGCCGGCGAGGCGACCCGGCTGCTCACCGCCGAGCTTCAGGAGCCGGTCTCGGTCCGGCCCGCCATGGCCATCTACGGCCCGGAGATCAAGTGGGGCGTGGCCGCCCTGCGCGGGGTCGAGGTATTCAGCGGCAGCGGGCCTGCGGAAGTACTTCCGCAACCAGGACAAGGTCACCCGCGGCGATCACCTCGACGAGGAGGAGATCGGCATGATCTACGCTGCCGCGGAGCGGGTGCTGCCCCCTGTCGGGTAAGCCACCCGGTCCTGGCCCCTATGATGCGGGCTTGTGACGGAGCGCGCTGATAGTCGGCCGGGCCTGGCCAGCTGGGTGGCGGGCGCCCGCCCGCGGACCCTGCCCGCCGCCGTGGTCCCGGTGGTGGTGGGCTCGGGCGTCGCGTTCGGCTACAGCCGGTTCTCGGCCTGGCGGGCCGTGCTGGCCCTGATCGTGGCCCTGGCCCTGCAGGTCGGCGTGAACTACGCCAACGACTACAGCGACGGCGTCCGCGGCACCGACGAGGTGCGGGTCGGCCCGGTCCGGCTGGTGGCGTCGGGCCTGGCCCGGCCCCGGCAGGTGCTGGCCGCCGCGCTGGCCTGCTTCGCGGTCGCCGGGGCGGCCGGCCTGGCCCTGGCCGCCACCACCTCGTGGTGGCTGCTGCTGGTCGGCGCCGCGGCGGTGGCGGCGGCCTGGTTCTACACCGGGGCAGCCGGCCGTACGGCTACCGGGCGCCTGGGCGAGGTGTCGGTGTTCGTGTTCTTCGGCCTGGTCGCGGTGGCCGGCACGGCGTTCGTGCAGATGCGGTCCCTGGCCTGGCTGGCGGTGGCGGCGGCCGCGCCGGTCGGGCTGCTGGCCTGCGCGCTGCTGGTGATCAACAACCTGCGGGACATCCCGACCGACCGGGAGACCGGCAAGCGGACCCTGGCCGTGGTGCTCGGCGACCAGCGGACCCGGGCGCTGTACGTGGCCTGCGTGCTGGCGCCGTTCGCGGTGGCCGCGGCCCTGGCCCCGGTGGCGCCGCTGTGCCTGGTCGCGCTGGCGGCGGTGCCGCTGGCGATCGGCCCGGTCCGGCTGGTCCGCTCGGGCGTGGCCGGCCGCGCGCTGATCGCGGCCCTGGGCCAGACCGGCCGCCTGCAGCTGGCCTTCGGCGCCCTGCTGACCCTGGGCCTGGCCGTCCGGCCCTGACCGGAATCAGGGCTTGCGGGCCACGCCCGCGTAGGCGGCGACGCCGGGCGCGGCCGACACGTCCGTGCGCCACTGCGGCAGCGGTACCAGGCCGGGGTCGACGAAGGTCAGGCCGTCGAAGAAGGCGGCGATCTCCTCGCGGCTGCGCCGGGTCTGCCGGGTGCCGCCCATCCGCTGGTTGAGCCGGGCCGACGACTCGGCCACCTGCTCGGTGTTGATGTCGCGGGTGGTGTCGGAGACCACCAGGTAGCTGCCGGACGGCACGGCCTCCATGATCGTGCTCATGATCTGCGTGCGGCTCGTCAGCGTCGGGGATGTACTGCAGCACCATCAGGGCCATGACCGCGATGGGCTGGCTGAAGTCCAGCAGCTCGGCGGCCTCGCCGAGGATCTTGCCGGTCTCCCGGGCGTCGGCGTGCACGTAGGCGGTGGCGCCCTCGGGGGTGCTGGTCAGCAGCGCCCGGGCGTGGGCCAGCACGATCGGGTCATTGTCCACGTAGACGATGCGCGCCTCCGGCGCCGACCCCTGGGCCACCTCGTGGGTGTTGTCGGCGGTCGGCAGGCCGGTGCCGATGTCCAGGAACTGCCGCACCCCGGCCTCGTTGACCAGGTGCTCCACCGCCCGGCGCAGGAACGCCCGGTTGGCCCGGACGCCGGGCAGCACGCTCGGGTTGGCCGCGATGACCTGCTCGGCGGCCTCGCGGTCGGCCTCGTAGTTGTCCTTGCCGCCGAGCCAGTAGTCGTAGACCCGGGCCGGGTGGGCCACGCTGATATCGAACGACAGCGGGTCGCCACTGCCCGGACCTGGCGCGTCAGGACTGCTCACGGTGTTCCTCCCTCCGGGTACACAGGTCCCGGACACGGCGGGCTAGCAGCGATCCTAAGACCGCGTGATCACAGTTCGTGCAGGACCTCGGTGAAGAACCGCATGCTGGCGGCCGGGCTGAGCGAGGTCGCGCCGAGCCGGTTGGACACGTCCAGGTAATGGTCGACGTCGGAGCGCTTCTCCAGGTACATGGCCCCGGTGAGCTGCTCGATGTACACGACATCGGGAACGTCGGGCTCGGCGAAGCGCAGGACGGTGAACGATCCGCCGGCGGCGTCGTGGCCGCCGATGCAGAACGGGACGACCTGGAGCGTGACGTTGGGCAGCCGGGCGACCTCGGCCAGGTGGCGCAGCTGGCCCCGCATGACCTCGGCGCCGCCGACCGTCCGCCGCAGCGCGGCCTCGTCGATGATGGACCAGACCCGGGGCGCGCGCGGCCGTGGCCAGCAGTTCCTGGCGCCGGATCCGGACGTCCGACCCGCCGGTCGACCTCGGGCGCGCGGGCGCCGCGCAGCCCGATCGAGGTCGACGGCCCGGGCGTACGCCTCGGTCTGGAACAGCCCGTTGATGAACTGCAGGTCGAAGGTCCTGATCAGCGAGGCCGCCGCCTCCAGGCCGAGGTAGGGCTCGAACCAGTCCGGCAGCACGTCGCCGAACTTGGCCCACCAGTCCTGGGCGTTGGCCTGGCTGACCAGCTCCAGCATGCTGGACAGCGACCTGCGGGTCGGTCACGCCGTACAGCCCGAGCAGGTCGGAGACGTCGCGCTCCTTGAAGCCGACCCGGCCGGTCTCCATCCGGCTGATCTTCGACCGGGACGCCCGGATCCGCCAGCCGGCCGCCTCCGGGCTGAGATCGGCCGCCTCGCGCAGCCGCCGCAGCTGAGCGCCCAGCATCATGCGCACGACAGCCGAACCGACCTTCGTGAGCGTCAGCGGGAAGGTCGCCGTCAGATCCTGCGCTCATTCCACCCCCCGGGCGCCGAGATATACCAGTGTTCCGGCGGCTATGCCGGACAGGGAATGGATCTGCGGCCGCCCGTAATGGTTTGCCACCCTATCACCGCATGATCGCTAGCAGTCATGGCGCACGTGCCTTTTAGCTGTGCACCTTACCGTGCGCACGGGCCGTGCGGCAGAACGACCGGACCGGGCCGCTGGCGGGCCGCCCGGTCCGGTCGTGGTCGTCAGCCCAGGTCGTCAAACTCGCCGTTCTTGACCCCGGCCAGGAACGCGGCGATCTCGGCCCGGTGTAGACCAGCGCTGGCCCGGACGGATGCCGTGAGTTACGGACAGCCACATCGCCGTGCGGCAGCGGGGCCACCTCGACGCAGGCGCCGGTGGGGTTGCTGGCCTTGCTCTTGCGCCACGTCACGGGCACCTGGTCGGCGGGGACGCCGTTCGGAATCTGCATGACCTCTCCCTTTTGCCGCCGCGCGGGGGACGGCACCCCCCGGACTGCGTCCGCGATGCCGCGGAACGGTGGCACACCCAGGCGATGAAACAAAGCGTAACAGTTCGATGCACGTGCATTAGCCGTTTGCAGACGGAAAATGCAGACGCGATTGCATCGGCCTGTGCGAGGACGGCGTAGGATGCACGGTAAGTGCCCCGGGTTCCCTTCTGCGACAGGTCAGTGACGAGGCGATGAGCGGGTCCCCCTTGATCGAGGCCGCGGACGACGGCGCCACCTGGCCGTGGCCCAGCCGACCGGGCGGGCTCGGCGTACCCGGTGGCCGGAGCGCACCCGGCGGACCGCCCGGCCCGGACGGCTTCCCGCGCGTCGCCACCTGCGTGCCGGCCCGGGACCTGACCGCCGTGCGGGCGGTCCGCGACTTCGCCCGGGCCACCCTGCGGTACTGGGAGATCGCCGACCGCAGCGACGACATCACGCTGGTGCTGTCGGAACTGGTGACCAACGCGCTGCAGCACGCGGCGCCCCGGACCGGCGGGTGGCCGGTGCGGGTCGGGCTGGTGCAGTCCCGGCCGGGCGGCGGCCGTGCTGTGCGCGGTGGCCGACGCCAGCCCGGCGCCGCCGGTACCCCGGCCGCCGGGCCACCTGGCCGAGTCCGGCCGGGGCGTGCACGTCATCGAGCAGCTCAGCGACGACTGGGGCTACGCGATCGCGCCGCGCCGGGGCAAGGTCGTGTGGGCCACGTTCGCGCCCGCGCCCGGCCGTCCGGCCGTGCCGGCCGACTCGCCGCCGCCGCCGGCCGGCGCTGGGCCGGCCGGCCAGCTCGGCCCCGGGCGGGCCTCGGCCAGGAGTCCGCGACCTGGCTCGCGCTCGGCCTGGCCCGGCGATCTCGGGGGGCTTCGGCATGAGCTCCGCCGACCTCGGGTCGCCTGGCCATCAGGTCGGCGAGCCTCCGGTCCGCCTCGGACCTCGGCGACCTCCGGCGTCCACGCAGCGCATCCGGGACCTCCGGGTCCGCCCAGCGCGGCCGGGACCGCGAGCGCGGCCACGTCGGCGACCCGGATCGGCCGGGGCGGCCGGGTCCCGGCCGCGGCCGGGCCGCGCAGCCGTCTGGCCGGCGCGCCGTGGAGCCCAGCACCGCGGCGCCGCGGGAGTCGCCGGCCCGGCCGCCGCGCCGCCGAGCCGCGGACGCCCGTGGCCGGCCGCGCGGCCGAGCCGCGCCGGTCGCGCCGGGCGGCCGGCCGGCCCCGTCGGCCGGCCGAACGCGCTGCCCAGGGCCTTCAGCGCGCCGGTGAGCTCGCTGGGGATCATCCACACCGTGTTGCCCCTCGCCCTGGGCGAGCTGGGGCAGGGTCTGCAGGTACTGGTAGGCCAGCAGCTTGGGGTCCGGGTCGCCCTCGTGGATCGACTCGGAACACCGTGGTGATGGCCTGGGCCTGGCCCTCGGCCCGCAGGATCGCGCCCTGCTTCTCGCCCTCGGCCCGCAGGATCGCGCTCTGCTTGTCGCCGTCGGCGGTCAGGATCTGGGACTGGCGGGCGCCCTCGGCCATTCAGCACCGCGGCGCGCTTCTCGCGCTCGGCCCGCATCTGCTTCTCCATCGCCTCCTTGACCGTCAGCGGCGGGTCGATGGCCTTGATCTCCACCCGGGTGACCCGGATCCCCCACTTCCCGGAGGCATCGTCGAGCACCCCGCGCAGCATGGTGTTGATCTCGTCGCGCGAGGTCAGGCTGCGCTCCAGGTCCATGCTGCCGATCACGCTGCGCAGCATCGTGGCGGTGAGCTGCTCGATCGCCTGGATGTAGTCAACGATCTCGTAGTCCGCCGCGCGCGGGTCGGTGACCTGGAAGAACAGCACCGTATCGATCTTGACGACCAGGTTGTCCTCGGTGATGACCGGCTGGCCGAGGAACGAGACCACCTGCTCGCGCAGGTCGATCAGCGGCTTGACCCGGTCGATGACCGGGATGATCAGGTTCAGCCCCGGCTCCAGGGTCTTGCGGTACCGGCCCAGCCGCTCGACGTTCCGCGCCTTGGCCTGGGGCACGATCCGCACCGTGCGGATGGCCACCAGCAGGACCAGCAGCACGATGATGACGCCGACAATCCCGATCGCGTCCATGGCGCTACTCCCTCGGGTACACGAGCGCCGTGGCGCCCTCGATGTGCAGCACGTCCACGGTGGTCCCGGCCGGGATGACCAGGGTCTCGTCGTAAGACCGGGACGACCACAAGTCGGCGCCGATGCGCACCCGGCCGCCCAGGCCGGTTACCTCCTCGACCACCACGGCGGTGCGGCCGATCAGCGCGGCCGTGCCGGTCCGCAGCAGCGGCGGCTGGCGGACGTGGCGCATGGCCAGCGGGCGGGCCACGCCCAGGCCCAGCGCGGCGGCGGCCACGAACGCCCCGAACTGGACCGGCAGGCCACCCCCCGCGGCGCCCGCCACGGCGGCGACCAGAGCGGCCACCGCGACCACGCCGAAGGCGAGCGTCACGGTAGCGATCTCGACCGCGCCCAGCACGGCCGCGACGATCAGCCAGACAATCCAGGCAACCACGGAAGCGCTCCGCATCGGAAACGACATTCAGCCCACATCGACAGTAACCCCGCTGGCGGGAATGCGCACCAGGCGCGACGTCCCCGCATGCTCGGCACCTTCCCCCGGCTGCTTCCCCCGGGCTGGCGAAACAAGCACCATGGAGTAACTAAGATCGCGGAGGTTTCACCCATGGCCGGAGCAACGCAGCTCTCCTACTGTCACGGCGCCTCTGCCGTTCCCCTCCTAGGCGAGACCATCGGCGAGAGCCTGCGCCGGATCGCCGGGCCCACGGCGGCCAGCGACGCGCTGGTCGACGTGCCCACCGGCGCCCGCTGGAGCTACGCCGAACTGGACGCCGACACCGACGCGCTGGCCCTCGGCCTGGCCGCGCGGGGCATCGGGAAGGGCGACCGGGTCGGCATCTGGGCGCCCAACTGCCCGGAGTGGGTGCTGGTCCAGTACGCCACGGCCAAGATCGGGGCCATCCTGGTCAACATCAACCCGGCCTACCGCGGCCACGAGCTGGGCTATGTGCTGGGCCAGTCCGGCATCCGGCTGCTGATCAGCGCGGAGAGCTTCAAGACCAGCGACTACCGGGGCATGGTGGCCGAGGTGCGCGGCGGCGCAGCCGACCTGGAGCAGGTCCTGTACCTGGGCACCGAGGACTGGCACGGGCTGCTGGCGGCGGGCCGGGCGGCGCTGGCCAGCCAGCCGGGCGAACTGGCCGCGCGGGCCGCCGGGCTGGCCTTCGACGACCCGATCAACATCCAGTACACCAGCGGGACGACCGGCTTCCCCAAGGGCGCGACGCTGTCGCACCACAACATCCTCAACAACGGGTTCTTCATCGGGGCGGGCTGCGGGTACAGCCCGCAGGACCGGGTCTGCATCCCGGTGCCCTTCTACCACTGCTTCGGCATGGTGCTGGGCAACCTGGCCTGCACCACGCACGGGGCCGCCATCGTGATCCCGGCGCCGGGCTTCGACCCGGCCGCCACGCTGGCCGCGGTCCAGGCCGAGCGGTGCACGTCGCTGTACGGGGTGCCGACCATGTTCATCGCCGAGCTGGCCCTGCCCGACTTCGCCGACTATGACCTGAGCACGCTGCGGACCGGGATCATGGCGGGCTCGCCGTGCCCGGTCGAGGTGATGAAGCGCGTGATCAGCGAGATGAACATGACCGAGGTGACGATCTGCTACGGGATGACCGAGACATCCCCGGTGTCGGCCCAGACCACCGCCGATGACGACATGGAGCGCCGGGTGTCGACGGTCGGCCGGGTGCACCCGCACGTCGAGATCAAGGTCACCGACCCCGAGACCGGCCTGATCCGGCCGCGCGGCGAGCACGGCGAGCTGTGCACCCGGGGCTACTCGGTCATGCTCGGCTACTGGGGCGATCCGGAGCGGACGGCGGAGGTGATCGACGCCGCGCGCTGGATGCATACCGGGGACCTGGCCGTGATCGACGAGGCGGGCTACCTCAACATCACCGGCCGGATCAAGGACATGGTGATCCGCGGCGGGGAGAACATCTACCCGCGCGAGATCGAGGAGTTCCTGTACGGCCACCCGGAGATCGAGGACGTGCAGGTGATCGGGGTGCCGGACCTGAGGTACGGCGAGGAGCTATGCGCCTGGGTGCGGATCCGGCCGGGCAGCGACCTGACCGCCGAGCAGGTCCGGGAGTTCTGCGCGGGGCGGATCGCGCACTACAAGGTGCCGCGCTATGTGCGGTTCACCGACAGCTTCCCGATGACCGTGACCGGCAAGGTCCAGAAGTTCCGGATGCGGGAGACGTCCGTGGCCGAGCTGGGCCTGGCGGACGCGGAACGGCAGCAGACGGCCTGAGCCTCGCATCGCTGTCCGCGACCTCCGCGACATGTCATAGTTGCCTCAGACGTGCTCGGATCGGGGAGGACAGCGTGTTCGGACATAAGTGGGAGCCTGCCCAGGGAGTCATCAAGGAGGCGCGGACCGATCAGGTCGCGACCAGCGCTCACCACGGCCTGCAGGAGCGGCACGTGTACGTGATCGACGTGCGCACCGCCGAGGGCCGGGCCTTCCAGGCGTCACTGCCGGCGCCGGCCGCGCTGCGCCGCCCGCTGCCGCCGGGCACCGCCGTGCACCTGGAGGTGAACCCGAAGACCGGCGAGGTCCGGTTCGACCCCGGCCACCCGCTCGACGGGGCCGCGTCCGGCCAGATCACCTCGCTGCGCGAGGCGGTGCACCTGGCCAAGGAAATGCGCGGGGCGACGGGCGGGGGCGGCCTGTCCGCCACGCTGGCCCACCTGGGCGAGGCGGCGGCGGCCGCGGCCGCCGCGGGCGCAGCGGGCCAGTTCGAGCACGGCGCGGCACCCGGCGCCCGGGTGATCGGCGGGGCCGAGGCGGCCGAACTGGTCCAGGGACTGCTGGGCGGCGGCGACCGGGCCGCCGCGCTGGCCCGCATCCGCCAGATCCGCGCGGAGGCCATGGGCCAGGCGGGCGGTCAGGTCGGCCCCGACGGCGCGCCGGTCGTGGTCGTATCCCAGACGACTCACCTGACGGGCGTCACCGGCCCGCAGGCCAGCGGCCCGCAGGTCAGTGGCCCGGCCGAGCCGGAGACGTTCCACTCGCACGAGCCGAGCACGTTCGCGCCGGTGGACCCGACTCCGCCAGCGGGGGCCTTCGGCCGGCAGCGCCGGCGAGCTTCACCCCGGTGACGCCACCGCCGGTCAGCCGGGGCGGCGCGTTCGGCGAGGACGCTCACGACGAGTTCTAGGTGGCCCGCTTCGGGCGGCACGGGCTAGCGGCGGCGCCAGTTCCAGCCGGTGCCGACGCCGGACAGGTGCAGGGCCAGGCAGGCCAGGCCGGCCAGCATCAGGCTGGTCGGGGTGAAGATAGTCGGCGTGGCCACGCTGGCCAGGTTGAGCAGGAACGCGATGATGAACAAGACCGCGGCGATGATGCCCAGCATGTCCCAGTCCTTCCGCTTGGCTGGCCCCAGGAGTACCGGCCAGGAACTGGCGCCCAGGTGCCCCGGCTCGCGCCGGATATGCGGAACGGCCGGATTCGCCGGCTACGGCCCGGCCAGCTCAGCCAGTTCGCCCGTCACTGTGCTCGTGCTCGTGCTCGTGGTGCGGGCCGTGGTCATCGGGCGGGACCACGTCCAGCTCGATGAGCGCGCCGAGCACCCGGCGGGCGGCCTGGAGGTCAGCCTCACTGGCCCGCTGGGCCAGGCGGGCGTCCACCGAGCGGATGGCCGCGCCGATGACCGCCGCGGCGGCCAGGCCGCGGTCGGTGAGCGTGATGTTCAGCCGGCGGCGGTCCTGCGGGTCGACCGACCGGACCAGGTAGCCGCGGCTGACCAGGGTGTCGATGAGCTGCCCGGCGGCCTGCTTGGACACCCGCAGCTCGCGGATAATGTGGCCCAGCTGGGCTCCGGTGGCGGCGGTCGCGGCCAGCACGAACGCGCCGTTGCGCGGCACGTCGTCGCAGCCCGCGTCGGCGAGCGCGCCCTGGATAGCCGCGGCATAGGCCCGCCGGGCCCGGCGCAGCAGGGTGGGAATCGGGGCTCGTTCCATCCCGATCGGGTCAGAGACCATGACCAAGATCATATTGACAAGTGAATTGATAGTCAAGCAGACGTACTAATTGGCCCGCTGGAGCGCGGCACCGCGGAAAGCTGGCACGATGGGCGGGTCATGAGTCTCCTGGACTGGCTGCCCGACGACGCCGACCCCGACGCGCTGTTCGACGCGTTCGCGGGCTGGGCCAAGGAGCGCGGGCTGACGCTGTACCCGCACCAGGAGGAGGCGCTGATCGAGATCGTCTCGGGCGCCAACGTCATCCTGGGCACGCCGACCGGGTCGGGCAAGAGCCTGGTCGCGGCGGGCGCGCACTTCGCCGCGCTGGCCCGCGACGAGCGGACCTTCTACTCGGCGCCGATCAAGGCGCTGGTGTCGGAGAAGTTCTTCGCGCTGTGCGAGATCCTGGGCGCCGACGAGGTCGGCATGATGACCGGCGACGGCAGCGTCAATGCCGGGGCGCCGGTGATCTGCTGCACGGCCGAGGTGCTGGCCAGCATCGCGCTGCGGGAGGGCGCGGAGGCCGACATCGGCCAGGTCGTGATGGACGAGTTCCACTTCTACGGCGACCCGGACCGGGGCTGGGCCTGGCAGGTCCCGCTGATCGAGCTGCCGCAGGCCCAGTTCCTGCTGATGTCGGCCACGCTGGGCGACGTGCAGCGGTTCGAGGAGGACCTGACCCGGCGCACCGGGCGGCCCACGGCGGCGATCATCACGGCGGAGCGGCCGGTCCCGCTGGTGTTCGACTACGCGATGACGCCGCTGCACGAGACCGTCGGCGAGCTGCTGTCCACCCACCAGGCGCCGGTGTACATCGTGCACTTCACCCAGGCCGCGGCGATCGAGCAGGCCCAGGCGCTGATGAGCGTCAACGTGTCCAGCCGGGCCGAGAAGGACGAGATCGCCGAGCTGATCGGCGGCTTCCGGTTCGCCGCCGGGTTCGGCCAGACGCTGTCCCGGCTGGTCCGGCACGGCATCGGGGTGCACCACGCGGGGATGCTGCCCCGGTACCGGCGCCTGGTCGAGACGCTGGCCCAGGCCGGCCTGCTGAAGGTCATCTGCGGCACCGACACGCTGGGCGTGGGCATCAACATGCCGATCCGCACGGTGCTGTTCACCGCGCTGTCGAAGTACGACGGCAGCCGGGTGCGGCTGCTGACCGCGCGGGAGTTCCACCAGATCGCGGGCCGGGCCGGGCGGGCCGGCTTCGACACCACGGGCCGGGTGGTGGTGCAGGCCCCCGAGCACGTCATCGAGAACGAGCGGGCACTGGCCAAGGCGGGCGACGACCCGCGCAAGCGGCGCCGGGTGGTGCGCAAGAAGCCGCCCGAGGGCACGGTCGGCTACGGCCTGCCGACGTTCGACCGGCTGGTGGCGGCCGAGCCGGAGCCGCTGCGGTCCAGCTTCGCGGTCAGCCACGCCATGCTGCTCAACGTGATCGGCCGGCCGGGCGACGCGTTCACCGCCATGCGCCACCTGCTCACCGACAACGACGAGGAGCAGGCCGCCCGCCGCCGGCATATCAGCCGGGCCATCGCGATCTACCGCGCGCTGCTGGCCGGCGGAGTGGTGGAACGGCTGGGCGAGCCGGACGCCGATGGCCGCTCGGTCCGGCTGACCGTTGACCTGCAAGACGACTTCGCGCTGAACCAGCCGCTGTCACCGCTGGCCCTGGCCGCGATCGAGCTGCTGGACCGGGAGTCCCCGGTCTACGCGCTGGACGTGCTGTCGGTGATCGAGTCGACGCTGGATGACCCGCGCCAGGTGCTGGCCGCGCAGCAGTTCCGGGCCCGGGGCGAGGCGGTGGCGGCGATGAAGGCCGAGGGCATCGAGTACGAGGAGCGGATGGAGCTGCTCGAGTCGGTCACCTACCCCCGGCCGCTGGACGACCTGCTGGAGGGGGCCTACGAGATCTACCGGCGCGGCCACCCGTGGGTCGCCGACCACGAGCTGTCGCCCAAGTCAGTGGCCCGGGACATGTTCGAGCGGGCCATGACCTTCACCGAGTTCGTGGGGTTCTACGGGCTGTCCCGGGCCGAGGGGATGGTGCTGCGCTACCTGGCCGACGCGTACAAGGCGCTGCGCCGGACGGTGCCCGAGGAGGCCCGGACCGAGGAGCTGACCGACCTGATCGAGTGGCTGGGCGAGCTGGTCCGCCAGGTCGACTCCAGCCTGCTGGATGAGTGGGAGCGGCTGCGCAGCCCGGCCGCCGGGGCGGCACCGGTGCCGGTCGATGACCGGCCGCCCGCCGTGACCGGCAACGCCCGGGCGTTCCGGGTGCTGGTCCGCAACGCGCTGTTCCGCCGGGTCGAGCTGGCCGCGCTGCGGCGCTGGGCCGACCTGGGCCAGCTGGACGCCGACGACGGCTGGGACGCGGCGGCCTGGGCGCAGGCGCTGGGGCCGTACTTCGCCGAGCACGGCGACATCGGCACCGGCCCGGACGCCCGCGGGCCGGGCCTGCTGATCATCGACGCCGGGCCGCGGGAGTGGGCGGTGCGGCAGATCTTCGACGACCCGGCGGGTGATCACGACTGGGGCTTCAGCGCGGTCGTCGACCTGGCCGCCAGCGACGAGGCCGGCACCGCCGTGGTCACCGTGACCAGCGTCGGCCAGCTGTAATCGCGGCTAGTAGCCGATCCGCTGGGAGTCGGTCGGGACGATGTTCACCCCGAGCGGCATGAGCGAGATCGGGATGATCTTGAAGTTGGCCAGGCCGAGCGGGATGCCGATGATGGTCAGGCACAGCAGCACGCCGGTGACCAGGTGGCCCAGCGCCAGCCACCAGCCGAACAGCACGATCCACAGGACGTTGCCGATCAGCGCGCCGGCCCCGGCGGTGGAGCGCGGCGCGATCTGCTGGCCGAACGGCCACAGCACGTAGCCGGCGATCCGGAAGCAGGCGATGCCGAACGGGATCGTGATGATCAGGATGAAGCACACGATCCCGGCCAGGGCGTAGCCGATGGCCATCCACAGGCCGCACAGCACCAGCCAGATGATGTTGAGAATGAACCGCACCCCAGCCCCCTCGCTCGCCCCCGGCTGATGGCCTCCTAGCTGACAACACACCCGGTGCTGTGACCCGTCCGCGGGAACGCCGCGGCCAGGGCGTCGGCGATCAGCTCAGCTCGGGCTTTATACCCGGCTGAGGTGTAATGGATGCCGTCGGAGATGAACCAGCCAGGCTGGACCACCGACGCCCAGTTGAAGATCCGCATGTTCGGGTACCGGGCGCAGGCCGCCGCCAGCGCGCTGTCCCAGCGCTCCATGTTGGCCTCGGCATACGGACCGCTGGATACCAGGGTCTTCACGTTCACCCACATGACCGGCTCACCGTGGGCGGCCGTCATCATCCGGGCGATCCGGGTGGCCAGCGGAGTCTGTGACCCGGCCGCCACGTCGGCGGTGTCATCGGTGCCCAGGGCCAGCACCCAGCAGCCCCGGAAGCCCTGGTGCCGCATGCTGACCGCGGCGTCGTAGCCGTTCACGGTGCCGGGCAGCACCTCGACGATGGACCGGCCGCCGGCGATGTTCATCCACACGCTGTGCGCCCCGACGTCCTCGTACCGGGCCTGGATCCGGTCCTTGGGGTTGGGCAGGTAGTCGGGCGAGACCAGGCCATCGGAGGTGGAGTCACCGAGATGGGCGACCGCCTGGCACGAGGTCTGCGGCGGCCCGGCGGCCGCCGTTCCTCCGGCGGCCGAGCCCGCCGCCGCCGAGCCCCCCGCCGCCGAGCCCCCCGCCGCTGAGCTCCCGGCCGAGCCGGAGCCCGCTGCGGCACCGCTGCCGGAGGCGGCCCGGCGGCCATGGTGGGCGCCGCCGGCGAACTCCGGGTGGGCTCCCGCTCGGGAGATGAACCGGCTGCTCAGCGGCAGGACCGTGCCGTCGGCGGCGGTACCCGAGCCGGAGCCGGCCGGGACCGGCAGCACGCCGGACAGGCCCGCTCCGGCGACCGCCAGCACCCCGGCCGCGCCGGTCACGGCGACGATCACCCGCAGGTCGGCCAGCCGGCGGTGGCCGCCATTCACGGCGGCACTGGCGGGCCGGCGGCACCGGCCGGCGACCGGCGGGACGCGGGCGCCAGCCCGCCGCCCGGCCGCGGCCCAGGCCCGGCCGATGGCCCCGTGCCGGACCGGCTCCTCGATGAACCGCCAGGACAGCGCCGCGATGACCACGCTGGCCGCGATCTGGGCCGCCGCCCGGGGCAGGTTCTCCCCCGCGTTCAGCGGCGTGGTCAGCACGATGACCGGATAGTGCCACAGGTAGATGCCGTAGGACCGGGCGCCGAGCCAGCGCAGCGGCCGCCAGCCCAGGGCCGCGCCGATCAGCGTGCCCGGGCAGGCCACCGCGGCCACCACGGCGGCGGTGGCGACCGACAGCACGATCAGGCCACCCCGGTACAGGAACGGCGAGTACTCGCCGACCCGCCACACCATCAGGCCGATCCCGGCCAGCCCGGCCAGGCCGGCCACGTCGAGCACGACCCGGGCCGCCCGGCCGTGCCACGGCGCGGCGCGGCGGCCGGCCAGGACCATCGCCAGCGCGGCGCCGATGAGCAGCCCGGCGGCCCGGGTGTCGGTGCCCTCGTACACCCGGGTCGGGTCCGGTCCCGGCTGGTAGAGCATCCACATGGCCGCGGTCGAGGCGGCCGCCAGGGCCAGCGTGGGCAGCGCCAGCCAGGCCACCGCGCCGGGCTGCCGCTCCCGGCGGCGCCGCAGGACGAACAGGCCGAGCACCAGCAGGAGCGGCCAGACCAGGTAGAACTGCTCCTCCACGGCCAGCGACCACAGGTGATCCAGCGGGCCGGGCGGCGCGAACCGGGCGAAGTACGACTGCTGCGCGGCGATCGCGTACCAGTTGCTGGAGTAGGTGGCCGCGGCGGCCAGCGCACCGCGCAGGCTGGCCAGCCGGGCGCGGTCGGCCAGCGTGACCCAGGCGGTGACCACGGCCAGCATCACGAACAGCGCGGGCAGCAGGCGGCGGGCACGGGCCAGCCAGAAGCCGCCCAGCCGGAGCCCGCCCTCGGCCGCACCACTGGCCAATCAGCAGGCTGGTGATGAGAAAGCCGCTCAGGGTGAAGAACACGCCGACCCCCAGTAGGCCGCCCGGCGCCCAGCCGAACTGCTCGTGATACGCGATCACGGCCAGCACGGCCACCGCCCGCAGCCCGTCCAGGCCGGGCATGTAGCGCTGCCCGGGGCGCGTTGGCTTCGGCATCTTCCCTCCTCGCCGCGGCCCGCGCCGGCCATTCATCCGCGCGCGGCTACCACCGGGCAACTACCCACAGCAATGTAATGACTACATATTGTCGTGGAGAAGCTTCCGTGCCGGAGGGTTGTGAACGAGTTACGGGCTCAGGTGACGACGCGGCCCGCGCTGTGGCCGCCGGCCGGGAAGGCGCGGGCCAGGGCGTGGGCGATGTCCCGGGCGCGGACGGCGCAGCCAGCCGGGTTGTAGTGGATGCCGTCGGGCAGGAACCAGCCCGGCTGCGCCACGGCCGCCCAGTTGAACACCCGCAGGTTGGGGTAGGTGGCCAGGGCCTTGTCCAGCAGGGCGTCCCAGGCACCCTGGTTGGTCTGCGCCCAGGGGCCGCCCGGCAGCATCGTGCGGGTGTTGACCCACATCACCGGCTCGCCGTGGGCCTGCGACATCATCTGCTGAATCCGCGCCCACAGGCCGACGTTCGAGCCCGCCGCCACGTTGGCCACGTCGTTGGTGCCCAGCGCGAACACCCAGCAGCCCCGGTACCCGCCATCCGACCAGGACCGGGCCACGTTGAAGCCGTTGACCTGGCCGGGCAGGGCCTCGACGATCGACCGGCCGCCGGAGGCGTCGATGCGGACGTGCCGGACGCCCACGTCCCGGTACTGCGCGGCCAGCCGCTGGGCCGGGTCGGGAATGCTGGCCGGGCTGATCAGGTCGGCCGAGGTGGAGTCGCCGATGTGCCCGACCGACTGGCAGGAGGTGCGCGGCCGGGCCGGGCTGGCGACCCGGCTGGCGACCCGGGGGGACCGGCCGGGAGCGTGGCGCACGGCACCGGACAGGGTCGTGCTGGCGCTGGCCGCGCCGCTGGCGAAGCCGCCCGCGGCGGCCAGGCCGGCCAGGCTCGCGGCCACGGCCACCACAACGCCCGCGCCGGCCAGCCAGCGGCGCGCGCCGGTCAGCGCCCGCCACCATTCGGCCAGCCAGCGCTCGCCGGGCCAGTCGTCGCCATGAGGATGATGCGGGTGATCGGGGTCGTACCGGGACCGCATGAGTGCTCCGCTGGCCGGGGAGATGGGCGCAGTCGGGGGACGACTGCGCTGCCCGCGGCCAGGCGAGGGCAGAGCCCGGCAGGCATCCCTCGTACAACACCCCGCGCGGCGAGGGCCATTCCATCGGGCGTCAGAGGCCGAGCAGCGAGTCCAGGCCGACGGTCAGGCCGGGCGGCAGGCCGGCCGCGCCGCGCACCGCGACCAGCACGCCGGGCATGAACGAGGACCGGTCCAGCGAGTCATGCCGGATGGTCAGCACCTCGCCGTGGCCGCCCAGCAGCACTTCCTGGTGCGCGACCAGCCCGGCCAGGCGGACCGAGTGGACCCGGACGCCGTGCTGCTCGGCGCCCCGGGCGCCGTCGGCAGCGGTCACGGTGGCGTCCGGCGGCGGGCCGAGCCCGGCCCCGGCCCGGGCCTCCGCGATCATGGCCGCGGTCCGGGTCGCGGTGCCGGACGGGGCGTCGGCCTTGCCCGCGTGGTGCATCTCGATCACCTCGACGGACTCGAAGTACCGGGCCGCCTGCCGGGCGAACTGCATCATCAGCACCGCGCCGACCGAGAAGTTGGGCACGATCAGCGCCCGGCTGCCGGGCGCGGCGTCCAGCCAGGCCCGCACCTGATCGAGCCGGGCCTCGCCGAAGCCCGAGGTCCCGGCCACCACGGTCAGGCCGTGATCGATGCACCAGCGCAGGTTGTCCAGCACCGCGCCGGGGTGGGTGAAGTCGACCGCCACGTCGCAGCCGTCCAGGGCGTCGACCGGGTCACCGAGATCGACCCTGGCCGTCAGGTCCAGGTCCGGGGCGCCGTCCACGGCCGCGCAGACCTGCGTGCCCATCCGGCCCTTCGCGCCCAGCACCCCGACCCTGATCATCGTCCCCCCAGCTCGTTACGCTGCGCGCTGGACGCTGAACGCGTCCGGATCGTCGAACGGCCCGACCACGGCCAGCGCCTTGGGCTGGCCCAGGAGCGCCGCGGCGATCTCCCGCACGTCGTCCTGGGTGACCGCCTCGATGGCGGCCAGGACCTCGTCCACCGGCTCCAGCCGGGGGTGGACCAGCTCGGACTTGCCCAGCCGGCTCATCCGCGAGGACGGGTCCTCCAGGCCGAGCACGATGGACCCGCGAAGCTGGCCCTTGCCCCGGTCCATTTCCTCGGCGGTGAGCCCGTCGGCGATGACCTTCGCCACCTCGTCCCGGCAGATGGCCAGCACCTCGTCGGCCTTGGCCGGCAGGCAGCCCGCGTAGATGCCCCACATCCCGCACTCGGCGTGCTGGGAACTGAAGCTGTACACCGAGTAGGCCAGGCCGCGCTTCTCGCGCACCTCCTGGAACAGCCGCGACGACATGCCGCCGCCCAGGGCCGAGTTCAGCACGCCGAGAGCGAACCGCCGCTCGTCGCTGCGGGACAGGCCCGCGCAGCCCAGCACCAGGTTGGCCTGCTCGATGGGCCGCGACACCAGGCGGACCCCGGTGCCCGCGCCGTCCCCGGCGCTGGCACCGGTCAGCCGGGGCGGGGCGGGCTGGCGGTCATCCGCGGCTACGGGCTGGAACGCCTGCCGTACCAGGTCCACCACCCGCTCGTGGTCGAGGCTGCCCGCGGCCGCCACCACCAGCGAGTCGGGGGTGTACCGGGCGCGGTAGTGCTCCCAGATCCGGTCCCGGCTGATCGCGTTGATCGAGTCGACCGTGCCCAGGATCGGGCGGCCCAGCGGGGTGTCACCGAATAGCTGGGCGGCGAACGCCTCGTGCACCAGGTCCGAGGGGTCGTCCTCGTTCATGGCGATTTCCTCGAGGATCACCCCGCGCTCGGCGTCCACCTCGCGCGCGGCGATCAGCGAGCTGTTCACCATGTCGGACAGGACGTCGATGGCCAGCGGCAGGTCGCTGTCCAGCACCCGCGCGTAGTAGCAGGTGTACTCCTTGGCGGTGAACGCGTTCAGCTCGCCGCCGACCGCGTCCATGGCGGAGGAGATGTCCAGGGCGGTGCGCCGCTGGGTCCCCTTGAACAGCAGGTGCTCCAGGTAGTGCGTCGCCCCGGCGTGGTCCCGGTCCTCGTCCCGGGAGCCGACCCCGGCCCAGATGCCCAGCGCCGCCGACCGGACCGCGGGCAGCGATTCGGTGATGACGCGCAGGCCGCCGGGCAGCACCGTGCGCTGAACGCCCGGATTGCCGCCCGGCAGCCGCTCGGTGTCGGTCATGAGTTGTGCGTTCCGCCGCCGCCGCCGGATCCGCCGCCGCTCCGGTTGCGCTGGCGGCTGCGGTGCCGGTCACCGCCCCGGTGATCCCGGTCCCCGCCGTCGCGCGGCTCCCGGGGCCGGTCGTCGTGCCCGCCGCCCAGGTCCTCGCCCGCGGCCTCGCGCTCGACGACCTCCACCGGCACCAGCGACAGCTTGCCCCGGTCGTCGACCTCGCGGATCTCGACCTGGATCTTGTCCCCGACCTTGACCACGTCGTCGACGTTCTCGATCCGGGCGCCGCCGTGCAGCTTGCGGATCTGGGTGATGTGCAGCAGGCCGTCCTTGCCGGGCAGCAGCGAGATGAACGCGCCGAACGTGGTGGTCTTCACCACCGTGCCCAGGAACCGCTCGCCGACCTCGGGGATGTGCGGGTTGGCGATCGCGTTGATGGCCGCCCGGGCCGCCTCGGCCGAGGTCCCGTCGGTGGCGCCGATGTAGATGGTGCCGTCGTCCTCGATGGTGATCTCGGCGCCGGTGTCGTCCTGGATCGAGTTGATCATCTTGCCCTTGGGGCCGATGACCTCGCCGATCTTGTCCACCGGCACGTGCACGGTGATGATGCGCGGCGCGTTGTCGCTCATCTCGCCGGGCTCGCTGATGGCCTCGCTCATCACGTCCAGGATGGTCAGCCGCGCGCCCCGGGCCTGCCGCAGCGCGGCGGCCAGCACCGAGGCCGGGATGCCGTCCAGCTTGGTGTCAAGCTGGAGCGCGGTGATGATGTCCTTGGTCCCGGCCACCTTGAAGTCCATGTCACCGAAGGCGTCCTCGGCCCCGAGGATGTCCGTCAGCGTGACGTACTCGCCCCCCTCGTTGATCAGGCCCATGGCGATGCCCGCCACCATGCCCTTCAGCGGCACGCCCGCGTCCAGCAGCGCCATCGTCGAGGCGCACACCGAGCCCATCGACGTGGAGCCGTTGGAGCCGATCGCCTCGGACACCTGCCGGATCGCGTACGGGAACTCCTCGCGGGTCGGCAGCACGGGCAGCAGCGCCCGCTCGGCCAGCGCGCCGTGGCCGATCTCGCGCCGCTTGGGCGAGCCAACCCGGCCGGTCTCGCCGGTCGAGTACGGCGGCATGTTGTAGTTGTGCATGTAGCGCTTGGTGCGGTCCGGGTTCAGCGTGTCGATCATCTGCTCCATCCGGAGCATGTTCAGCGTGGTCACGCCCATGATCTGGGTCTCGCCCCGCTCGAACAGGGCCGAGCCGTGCACCCGGGGCAGCACCCCGGCCTCGGCCGACAGCTGGCGGATGTCGGCCAGGCCGCGGCCGTCGATCCGGACGCCGTCGCGGATGATCCGCTGCCGGACCAGCTTCTTGGTCAGGGCCCGGAACGCCCCGCTGATCTCCTTCTCCCGGCCCTCGAACTGGGCCGTGAGCTTCTCGGTGACCAGCGCCTTGACCCGGTCGGTCTCGTTGTCCCGCTCCTCCTTGCCGGCGATCGTCAGCGCCTGGGCCAGCTCGCCGGAGACGTCGGCGGCGATGGCCTCGAAGACGTCCTGGCCGTAGTCGTCGAACGTGGGGAACTCGCGGGTCTCCTTGGCCGCCACGGCGGCGACCTCCGACTGGCCCTGGCACAGCGCCCGGATGAACGGCTTGGCCGCCTCCAGGCCCTCGGCCACGGTCTCCTCGGTGGGCGCGACGGCCCCGCTGCCCGCGTCGGCCAGCAGCCCGAGCGTGGTCGGGGTGGACTCGGCCTCGACCATCATGATCGCGACCTCGCCGTCCTCCAGCACCCGGCCGGCCACGACCATGTCGAAGGTGGCCTCGGCCAGCTGCGGGTGCGTCGGGAAGCCGACCCACTGGCCGCGGATCAGGGCCACCCGGACGCCGCCGATCGGGCCGGAGAACGGCAGCCCGGACAGCTGGGTGGACAGCGACGCGGCGTTGATGGCGACCACGTCGTACAGGTGCTCGGGGTGCAGGGCCATGATCGTCTCGACGACCTGGACCTCGTTGCGCAGCCCGTGCACGAACGACGGCCGCAGCGGCCGGTCGATCAGGCGGCAGGTGAGGATGGCGTCCTCGGACGGCCGCCCCTCGCGCCGGAAGAACGAGCCGGGAATCCGGCCCGCCGCGTACATCCGCTCCTCGACGTCCACCGTGAGCGGGAAGAAGTCATAGCCCTCGCGGGGCTGCTTGGATGCTGTCGTGGTCGACAGCACCATGGTCTCGTCATCGAGATAGACAACGGCCGAGCCGCCGGCCAGCTTGGCCAGACGGCCAGTCTCGAACCGGAGCTTCTGTACGCCGAAAGAGCCGTTGTCAATAATGACCTCGGCGCTAGAGACACCCTCCACGGGTGAGACCTCCTTGATCGAAGGTCCCGCGCCTGCCCGCCGCCTGCGGAGCGCCATGGCCAGCCAGCTAGCTAGAAGGCTGCCGGCCGGTCTTCGATCGAAGCCCTCGGCTCCGGGGCGCCGCCCGCAGGCGGGCCACCCGGCCCGAGAACCACTACCGAGGACCGGCCCTGCGGGCGCTGTCAGCGCTCCGGGCCGGAGCCGCGGGACGTCGTTCGTTTCATGGTGTATTCAGTTGTACTGCGGCACAACCTACCGGCGCAGCCCCAGCTTCTCGATCAGGGCGCGGTACCGGGTGATGTCCTTGCGGGACAGGTACTGCAGCAGGCGCCGACGGCGGCCCACGAGCAGCAGCAGCCCGCGACGGCTGTGGTGGTCGTGCTTGTGCACCTTGAGGTGCTCAGTCAGGTCGTTGATCCGCCTGGTCAGCAGCGCGACCTGGACCTCCGGCGAGCCGGTGTCACCCTCACCAGTCGCGTGCCCCGCGATGATCTCTGTTTTCACACTCGTGTCGAGCGGCACGTTGCTCCCTCTACATGCGTCGTCGTGCGCGGGCGGCGCCTCGCGTGCGCCCGCGGTGCTCAGGAATCCCGTGTCCGGGTGGCCAGCCGCCTGAGGGCGCAGCCGACCTGGGCCTGGTACTCCAGCCGAGTACACACGCTATCACGCCGGCGTTCGCGGTTGAGCCAGCCCGGCGCGGATCGGGGCGTTACCGTATCGTTATATCTTAGGCAAACCCGGCGTCAGGGCCAGAGCGTGTATACCGCGTCTAACACCTGCCGGGATCTGCCGGCCGGGTGGCTAGGTAAGGAGACAGCGCGGTGCGTCGTGGTGCCGAGTTCCAGGAGTTCTACGAGGCCAGCTACGGCCGGGTGGTGGCGACAGTGGCTGGGCTGCTCGGCGACCGCCACGAGGCCGAGGACGTGGCTCAGGAGGCCTTCTCCCGGGCTTACATCCGGTGGTCGACGCTGGGCGGCTACGAGCTCCCGGAAGCCTGGGTGCGGCGGGTGGCGCTGCGGATCGCCATCGACACCGGCCGCCGCCGGACCCGGACCGCGGGCCTGCTGGCCCGGCTGTCGGCGCAGCGCACCGCGCCGGTGCCCGAGCCCGGCGAGGGCGTCCGGTTCACCGCCCTGGGCAGCGCCCTGGCCGCGCTCCCGCAGCGCGAACGCGAGGTGCTCGTCCTGCATTACCTGGCCGACATGCCCGTCGACGCGATAGCCCGCGACTGCGGGCTGCCGTCCGGGACCGTGAAGACCCGGCTGGCGGCAGGCCGCCAGCACCTGGAACAAGAACTAGCGCAGTGCCCGGAGGCGATGGCGTGATGCAGGATCAGGAGCTCCGCGAGCGGTTCGCCGAGTGGGCGCGGCCGCTGCAGGACACCGTCCCGCCGCCGGTGGCGGTCATCCGGACGCGGGCCCGGCGCCGGGTCATCCGGCGCGGCGCGGCCGGCGCGGTGACGCTGGCCGCGGCGGGCGTGGCGGCCGGGCTGGTCATCGGGGGCCTGCCCGGCGCGGGCGCCAGCCACCCGGCTCCCGCCGCGCCCGGCGGGCCGACCCCGGCCGCCATCCCCGGCAACACCATTCACGGCAGCAACGTCCCCGACAACACCGCCCCGGTCGGGACACTGTCCACCCGCACGGTCCCGCCCGGCAGCCCGTACCTGGTCGAGCTGAGCGACAGCGGGGCCGACATCATGAACGCGGCGACCGGCACCCTGATCCAGACGGCGGTGGCCCCGGTCAGCGGCTACGGCTTCAACTGGGTGGCGGCGACCCCCGGCGACCGCGAGTTCGTCCTGGCCGCCCAGACCCCCAGCCTCAGCTCGACCCGGTTCTACGTGCTGCGCCTCACCGCCAGCGGCCAGATGGCCGGGCTGACGCCGGTATCCGGCGCGGCTGGCGTGACCGGCTACATCTACGGGATGGCGGTCAGCCCGGACGGCACCGAGCTGGCCGTGGCCACCGCGCCGCAGAGCAGCACGCCCACCTCGCGGGTGTGGGTCGTCGGGCTCGGCGCCGCGGGCGGCGCCCGGCAGTGGACCTCCGGCGCCGGACTGGTGAACACGCTGTCCTTCGCGCGCGATAGCCGGCTGGGCTTCACCTGGGAGCCGGGCGACGCCGGGCCGACCGGCGGCGGATCCCAGTTCCGCACCCTGCGCGTGAACTCGGTGCAGGCGGGCGGTACCGGGTCGCTGACCGGCGATTCCGCGCTGACCGTGAACTCGGCCGACGCCGGGCAGGGCGGCCAGGTCACGGCGGACGGGTCAACGGTGCTGGCCGTCGGCCAGGAGCACGGGAAGGACACGCTGGAGGAGTTCTCGGCCGCATCGGGCCAGCTGCAGGACTCCATCCCGCTGGCGGACGCGACCATCCAGTTCTGCGGAGTGCTGTGGGCCAGCGCCGACGGCAGCGAGGTCCTGACGCAGTGCGGCACCACCCAGGCCTGGGTGGCCGGCGGCCAGGCCATCGGCGTCAAGCTCGGCGTCACGATTCCGGTTCCGGACAGTCAGGTCAACTGGGCCAACACGTTCGCCTGGTAGCGAAACGGGCATAACAACTCAAGAGACGACCGCCGGATGGGCCTCCCAAGCGTCCGGCGGGGGCGGCTTCGGGCCGGTCAGGCATCGGACACCTGGCCGGTCCGCAGCGCCGCCCGCACCGCGATGACATCGCGGCCCATCTGCTCCGCCAGCTCCGCCGCCGAGTTGAACCGGGCCTGGCCCCGGATCCGGGCGGTGAAGTCGACCGCCATATGACGGCCGTAAAGGTCAAGGTCATCGCGGTCCAGCGCGTAGGCCTCCACCGTCCGCTCCCGGCCGTCGAAGGTCGGGTTGGTCCCGACCGAGATCGCGGCGGGCCACCGCTCCCGTTCCGCGCCGTCGTCGTCCAGGTCCAGCAGCCACCCCGCGTACACCCCGTCGGCGGGAACCGCGGTGTACGGCACGGTCTCCAGGTTGGCCGTCGGGAAGCCCAGCGCGCGGCCCCGCTGCTGGCCGCGCACCACCACGCCCTCCACCCGGTGCGGGCGGCCCAGGTCGCGGGCCGCGCCGGCCACGTCGCCGTCGGCCAGCAGGGCACGGACGGCGGTGGAGGAGATCGTCTGGCCGCCGTCGGTCAGCAGCGGCACGCCCTCGGCGGTGAAGTCGTACTTCTCGCCCAGCTCGGCCAGCAGCGCCACCTCGCCCGCGGCCCGGTGGCCGAACCGGAAGTTCTCCCCCACCACCACGTGCGCCGCGTGCAGCCGGTCGACCAGCACGGCCCGGACGAACTCATCCGGCCCGAGCTGGGAGAACTCGTAGGTGAACGGGAGCACGCAGACGGCGCTGACGCCCAGCCCGGCCAGCAGCTCGGTGCGGCGCCGCATGCCGCACAGCAGCGGCGGGTGCGAGCCGGGCCGGACCACCTCGTCCGGGTGCGGGTCGAACGTGACGACCACCACGGGCAGCGCCAGGCCGGCCGCGGCGGCCTGGGCCCGCGCGACGATGCGCTGGTGTCCGCGGTGGACGCCGTCGAAGACCCCGATGGTGACGACGCTGGCCCCCCAGTCCGCGGGCACCTCGTCCAGGCCCTGCCACCGCTGCATGTGCTGTCCCTTCCTGGCTGGCGGCGTATGCCGGTCCTCCAAGCCTGCCACGCGCGGCCGCGCGCCGGGCAGTGCGCTACCCGGGTGGGCTGGCGAACACCGCGACCGGGCGGGCCTGGCCGTCGGCCTCGGTGAGCAGGGCCATGAGCTCGCCGCCGGGGCCGAGCGCGGCCACCGGGCCGGGTCCCGCGCCCGCGGCGGGCAGCCGCCCGCCGTGGCCGATCCGGCGGGCCTCGTCGGCGGTGAGCTGCCGGGTGGCGAACGCCGCCGCCGCCGCGGCGGCCAGCGGGATCACCGGCAGCGGGTCGGCCAGGTCCGCCAGCGGCGTGGCGCCGGCGACCCGGTAGGGGCCGACCCGGGTCCGGCGCAGCGCGGTCAGGTGACCGCCGGTGCCCAGCGCCTCGCCCAGGTCCCGGGCGATGGCCCGGATGTAGGTGCCGCTCGAGCAGGCGATCACGGCGTCGGCGTCGAGCAGCAGGCCGTCCGGGCCGGGATGGCGGCGGACGGCGGTGATGTCCAGGGCGGCGATCGTCACCGGCCGGGCGGGCAGGTCCGGCGGCGCGCCCTCGCGGGCCAGCCGGTAGGACCGCTGGCCGCCCACCTTGATCGCGCTGACGCCCGGCGGCACCTGAAGGATCTCACCGGTCAGCGCGGCGGCGGCGCGGGCCAGGGCGTCGTCGGTGACCCCGTCGGCGGGCCGCCCGCCGGTGATCTGGCCGTCGGCGTCGTCGGTGTCCGTGCGCTGCGCCCAGCCGGATGGTGGCGGCGTACTCCTTCTGCGTCAGGGCCAGGTGGCCGAGCAGCCGGGTGGCCTTCTCCAGGCCGATGATCAGCACGCCGGTGGCCATCGGGTCGAGGGTCCCGGCGTGGCCGACCCGGCGGGTGCGGGCCAGGCGGCGCACCCGGGCCACCACGTCGTGCGAGGTCATGCCGCCCGGCTTGTCGACGATCAGCAGGCCGCCGGGATCGGGCGTCACGGCGTCGGGCGTCACGGCGTCGGGCGTCACGGGCCGAGCCGCTCGCGCAGCGCCGCTATCGCCTCGGCCGGGGTCCCCCCGGCGGTGAACCCGGCCGCCCGGGCGTGGCCGCCGCCGCCCAGGGCCTGGCAGGCCCGGCCGACGTCGACGCGTGTCCTTGGACCGGGCGGAGACCAGCCAGCGGCCGTCGCCGGCCTCCTTGAGCACCACCGCCACCTCGGCCTCGTCGGTCCGCCGCAGCGTGTCGATGATCGGCTCGGCCACCTCCAGGGGCAGCCCGCCGGCCGCGTCCCGGTCGGCCCGGGTCACGGTGGTCCAGACCAGGCCCCGCCCGTCCGCCGCGGCCGGGTCGAGCACTGCCCGGCCCAGCACCGCGGACAGCAGCCGCAGGTACCCGAACGGCGCCCGGTCGAATAGCTCGCGGGCGACCGCGCCGGGGTCCAGGCCGGTGCCGATCAGCTCGGCGGCCAGGTGATGCAGCGCGGGCGTGGTCGAGAACTTGAACGAGCCGGTGTCGGTGACCACGCCCGCGTACAGGCACAGCGCGATGTCCCGGCTGAGCGGCACGCCCAGGCGGCGGACCAGCTCGCGGGCCAGCACGGCGGTCGCGGCGGCGGCCGGGTCGACCAGCCGGACCGAGCCGAACCCGGAGTTGGCGGCGTGGTGGTCCAGGACGATGAGCTCGCCGGCGCTGGCCGCGGCGGGGGCCAGCAGGCCGAGACGGTCCGGGCCGGCCGCGTCGAAGGTCATCATCACCGGCGGCCGGGCCGGGTAGCCGCCCGGCGGGACCAGCAGCCCGGCGCCGGGCAGGAACCGCAGGCTGGCCGGGATCTCGAACGGGTCATCGCCGAAGGAGGCCACCACCGGGCGGCCGGGCGCGGCGGCCCGCAGCGCGGCGGCCACGCCCAGCATCGAGCCGAGCGCGTCGGCGTCGGGCCGGACGTGGCAGGCCAGGCAGACCTGGGGCGCGTCAGCCAGGATCTTCAGCGCCCGGCCCACTCCGCCTCCAGGCCGGGAGTACCGGGATCGGGAACGCCAGGATCGGAGTGCAGCGGGGCGCCAGGGATCACGACGGCGAGTATCCCGCGTCGGCCCCGCCGCCGTCTTCATTGTCGTCCATCGTCATTGTCGCCGTCGTCGTCCCCGCGGGCGGCCGGAGCCCGGTACGGGTCGGGGTCCCCGGCCGGGACGGCGCCCGCCCGGCTGGCCGCCACCTCGGCGTCGGCGGCCCGGGCACGGGCCAGGGCCTCCTCCAGGCTGCGGGCCGTGTCGGGCACCTGGTCCTGCTCGAAGGCGATGGACGGGGTGTGCTTGACCCCGGTCTGGCGGCCTACCTCGGACCGGATCAGGCCCGCCGCGCTGGCCAGCGCGGCGGCCGTTCCGGCCTGCTCCTCATCGGTGCCGTACACGGTGTAGAACACCGTCGCCTCGCGCAGGTCCCCGGTGACCCGGGCCTCGGTGACCGTGACGAAGCCCAGCCTCGGGTCCTTGATCCGGTGCTCGAGCATCTCCGCCACGATCTGGGCGATCCGCTCGCCGAGCTTGCGTGTCCTGGCCGGGTTCATCCCGGGTCACTCCTCCTCGTCATGGAACAGCCGCCGGCGGGCGGACAGCAGCTCGATCTCCGGGCGCCCGGCCACGAACCGCTCGCAGGCGTCCAGCACCTCGCCGGCGTGGCCCGCGGTGGCGCTCACCACGGCCACGCCGATCTCGGCCCGGCGGTGCAGGTCCAGGTAGCCCGTCTCGGCCACGGCCGCGCCGGGGAAACGCCGGCGCACCTCGGCCACCAGGGGCCGGACCGCGGAACGCTTCTGCTTCAGCGAGCGTACGTCGCCGAGCAGCACGTCCAGGGTCAGCGCGCCGACGTACACGCCCGTCCTGCCGTTACCGTCGGCCGCGTCAGGTTCGCGGCTTCTCCCGCATCTCGAACGTCTCGATCACGTCCCCGACCTTGATGTCGCTGTAGCCGACCCCGATACCGCACTCGAAGCCCTCCCGGACCTCGGTCGCGTCGTCCTTGAACCGGCGCAGCGACTCGACCGTGAGGTTGTCCGACACCACGACGCCGTCCCGGACCAGCCGCGCCTTGCTGTTGCGGGTGATCGTCCCGGACCGCACGATGGAGCCCGCCACGTTGCCGATCCGGGGCACCCGGAATACCTCGCGGATCTCCGCGGTGCCCAGCTGGGCCTCCTCGAAGATCGGCTTCAGCATGCCCTTGAGGGCCGCCTCGACTTCCTCGATCGCCTGGTAGATGACCGAGTAGTAGCGGATGTCCACGCCCTCGCGCTGGGCCAGCTCGCCCGCCCGGCCGGCCGGCCGGACGTTGAAGCCGATGATCACGGCCTCGGACGCGATGGCCAGGTTGACGTCGTCCTGGGTGATCGCGCCGACGCCGCGGCCGATGACCCGCAGCGCCACCTCCTCGCCCACGTCGAGCTGGATCAGGGCGTCTTCCAGCGCCTCGACCGAGCCGGACACGTCGCCCTTGATGATGAGCAGCAGCTCCTCCCGCTCGCCGGACTTCAGCGCCGACTCCAGGTCCTCCAGCGTGACCCGCGGCCGCCGCTGGGCGAACATGGCGCTGCGCTCGCGGGCCTCGCGCCGCTCGGCGATCTGCCGGGCCACCCGGTCGTCGTCGACGACCAGGAAGCTGTCGCCGGCGCCGGGCACCGCGGTGAGGCCGAGCACCTGGACCGGGCGGGACGGCGGCGCCTCACTGACCTGGTCGCCGTTCTCGTCGAGCATGGCCCGGACCCGGCCGAACGCCTCGCCGGTCACGATCGAGTCGCCGACGTGCAGCGTGCCCCGCTGGACCAGGACGGTCGCGACCGGGCCGCGGCCCTTGTCCAGATGGGCCTCGATGGCCACGCCCTGAGCCTGCTGGCCGGGGTTGGCCCGCAGGTCAAGCTCGGCGTCGGCGGTCAGCACGACCGCCTCCAGCAGGGTGTCGAGGCCGGTGCCGTTGCGGGCCGAGACGTCGACGAACAGGCTCTGGCCGCCGAACTCCTCGGCCACCAGGCCGTACTCGGTGAGCTGGGCGCGGACCCGCTGCGGGTCGGCCCCCTCCTTGTCGACCTTGTTGACCGCGACCACGATCGGCACGCCGGCCGCCTGGGCGTGGTTCAGCGCCTCGGTGGTCTGCGGCTTGACGCCGTCGTCGGCCGCCACCACCAGCACGACCAGGTCCGTCGTCTGCGCGCCGCGGGCCCGCATGGCGGTGAACGCCTCGTGGCCCGGCGTGTCGATGAACGTGATCTTGCGCTCGTTGCCGTCCACCACGGTGTTGACCTGGTACGCGCCGATGTGCTGGGTGATGCCGCCGGCCTCGTGGGCGACCATGTTGGTGTTGCGGATGGCGTCGAGCAGCTTGGTCTTGCCGTGGTCGACGTGACCCATCACGGTCACCACCGGGGGCCGGGCCACCAGGTCGGTGTCCTCGCCCTCATCCTCGCCGAACTCGATGTCGAATGCCTCCAGCAGCTCCCGGTCCTCTTCCTCCGGGGACACCACCTGGACGGTGTAGCTGAGCTCGGCGCCCAGCAGCTGGAGCGTCTCGTCGTTGACCGACTGGGTCGCGGTGACCATCTCGCCCAGGTGGAACATCACCTGGACCAGCGAGGCCGGGTTGACCCCGATCTTGTCCGCGAAGTCGCTCAGCGACGCGCCCCGCGACAGCCGGATGACCTGGCCGTTGCCACGCGGGATGGAGACCCCGCCGATGGCCGGGGCCTGCATGTTGTCGAATTCCTGACGGCGCTGCTTCTTCGACTTGCGGCCGCGGGACGGCCGGCCGCCGGGACGGCCGAACGCGCCCTGGGTGCCGCTGCGGCCGCGGCCGCCGGGACGCGCCGGGCCCATGCCGGGGCGCGGCGCGCCCGCGCCGCCACCGCCGCCGCGCGGACCGCCCGCGCCGGCGCCGGGACCGCCCCGGCCGCCGGGCCGGGTGCCCGCGCCGGGACCGCCCGCGCCGGGACCGCCGCGCGCGCCGCCGGGACCGCCAGGACCGCCGGGACCGCGGGAGCCGACCGGACGCGGCGGCATGCTGCTGGGGCTGGGCCGCGGGCCGCCGGGACGCGGGCCACCAGGCCGCGGGCCGCCGGGACGTGAGTCGCCGGGCGCGCCCGTGCGCGGCGGGGCCGGGCGCGGGCCGCCCGCGGCGCCCGCCGGGCCACCGGGCGGGCTGCCCGCCGGGCCGGCCGGCCCGGCCTGGCCGGGACGCGGCGGCCGGGACGCGCCCATGCCGGTCGCGGTCGAGCTGAACGGGTTGTTCCCGGGCCGCGGGCCGGGCCGGGGAACGCCCCGGGAGCCGCCGGGACCGCCCTGGCCGGCCGGCCGGGCGCGCCACCGGGCGCACCGGCGCCGCCGGGCCGCGGCGCGCCGCCGGGCCGCGGCCCGGCCGGGCGGGGCGCGGCGGTGTCATGGTCAGTGGCCGCGCGGCCCTGCGGCGCCGCGCCAGGGCGGGCGCCGGGCTGGGCCGGGCGGCCCTGGTCGCGCGGCGGGCCAGCCGGCGCGTCCGGCTCCGGGGACGAGAACGCCGTGGGCACCGCCGCCGGGCGGCCTGCTGCCGGGCGGTCCTCCGCCGCCGGGGCCGCCGCTCCCGCGCCAGACCCTGTGCCGGAGACCGCTGCCGGGCCGGGAGCCGGAGCCCCGAGTGTCGGCACCCGGCCGAGGGTCCGGCCTGCGCCGCGGGCGCCGCCGGGGTGCTGCCGTTCACGCTTCCCTTGCCGTCTGCTTCTGCCGCGGCGGCCAGCGGGGCCGATGGCGCCGGACCGGCCGACGCCGCGGACTGGACTGCTGCCGACTGGACTCCTGCCGACGGGGATGGGGCGGCCTGCTGGGCACGCCGCTGCCCGTTCCCGGACTGGGCGCGCGGCTGCTGGGCCGCGAACGCCTCCTTGAGCCTGCGGACGACGGGCGCCTCGATCGTCGAGGACGCCGACCGCACGAACTCGCCCATCTCCGTGAGCTTGGCCATGACGGCCTTGCTCTCTACGCCGAACTCCTTCGCGAGTTCGTAAACCCGGACCTTCGCCACTGCGCTCCCTCTACTCGGCCCGGCTCACGCCGGGCCAGTCAGCCGGATCGGGGCAGCGCGTGCTCCGTCCGGCGTCAGCTTGTGCTGTTCATCGCCGCATGCTCATCGCGTGCTCATTGCAATCTCAGCCTGCTCTCTGACGTTCTGCGTTCATGTTCCCGCCCGGCCCGCCCGCTAGCCGTGGCTGCCCAGGTACTCGGCCAGCCGGGCCGTGCCTGCCCGCCGCGCCAGCCCCGGCTGAGGCTGGACCCGGCAGGCGAAGCGCCCGAGCGAGTGCCCTGCGGCGCTGTGCCCGTGCCAGGCATTCCTGGCTGGGATGCAGGTATGCCCCCCGGCCAGGGCAGCCGCGCGGCGACATCGGGAACTATCTCATTCCCTACTGCCACCAGGCGAAGCAAGTCGGACTTGGCCGCACGCACCCCGCAGCCCACGCACGTCCGGACGGGCGGCGCCGGAGCGCGCCCAGCCGGCCGAGTGGACGACGCGGTCCGCCTGGCCACTATGTCGCCTAGCTTACAGTCCTGGCGCGTCCGCGGCACCGGGCAAGGTGCCCGCTGCGGGTGAGCCGTGCCGGCGCCCTGCTGTCCGGCTCGGCGACGGGCTGGGTGTCCGGCCGGATATCGATCTTCCAGCCGGTCAGCCGAGCCGCCAGCCGGGCGTTCTGGCCCTCCTTGCCGATGGCCAGGGATAGCTGGTAGTCGGGCACGATCACCTGGGCCGCCCGGGCCGCGGCGTCCACGACGATGACCTTGGTCACCCGGGCGGGCGACAGCGCGTGGGCGACGAACGCGCCGGGTCAGGTGAGTAGTCCACGATGTCGATCTTCTCGCCGTGCAGCTCGGTCATGACGTTGCGGACCCGGCTGCCCATCTGCCCGATGCAGGCGCCCTTGGCGTTCACGCCGGGCTGATTCGAGATCACGGCGATCTTGCTGCGATGCCCCGCCTCGCGGGCGATCGCGGCGATCTCCACCGCGCCCGAGGCGATCTCCGGCACCTCCAGCTCGAACAGCTTGCGGACCAGGTTGGGGTGGGTGCGCGAGAGCGTGACCGACGGGCCCCGGTAGCCCTTCCGCACGTGCAGCACGTAGCAGCGCAGCCGCTCGCCGTGCACGTACCGCTCGCCCGGCACCTGCTCGCTGGGCGGCAGCAGGGCCTCCAGCTTGCCCAGGTCGACCAGCACCGCCCGCGGGTCGCGGCCCTGCTGGATGACGCCTGCCACGATGTCGCCCTCCCGGCCGGCGTACTCACCGAAGGTGAGCTCGTCCTCGGCGTCGCGCAGCCGCTGCAGGATGACCTGCCGGGCGGTGGTGGCGGCGATCCGGCCGAACCCGTCCGGCGTGTCGTCGTACTCCTTGCCGCCGGGGGTCGCCTCGGTGGCCCAGACGGTGACGTGCCCGGTCTGCCGGTTCACCTCGACCCTGGCCTGGGCCGCGGCACCGTCACCCTTGTGGTAGGCGACCAGCAGCGCGTCCTCGATGGCCTTGATGGCCAGGTCCATCGAGATGTCCTTCTCCGACTCCAGGCTGCGCAGCGCGGTCAGGTCAATATCCATCGGTCCCCTCCTCGTCCGCGCCGCCCTCGTCCGCGCTGCTGGTGTCCTCGTCCTCATCCTCGCCCGAGAGCGGCGCGAACTCGATCTTTATCCGGCCCGGGCCGAGGTCGCCGTAGCCAAACTGGCGGGTCTCGCCAGCCACGTCCAGGGTGATGCCCTCCGCGCCCGCCGCGGTAATCCGCCCCTCGATCACGGGCGCCCCCTTCACCACGGGCCCCAGCGGCGCGGTCACCAGGCGGCCGACCGCCCGGCGCCAGTGCCGCCGCTCGGTCAGCGGGCGGTCCACTCCCGGTGAGGACACCTCCAGCGTGTAGGGGTGCTCCCCCATCACCGGGCTGTCGTCCAGCACCGCCGACACCTCCCGGCTGACCAGGGCGATGTCATCCAGCGTCACGCCGCCGTCGCCGTCCACGACCAGGCGCAGCAGGCGCCGCCGCCCGGCCGCGGTGACCTTGACTCCCTCCAGGTCCAGCCCGACGGCATGCACCACCGGCTCGGCCAAGGCCGCGACCCGGTCGGCGTCAACCGGCGGCAGCGCGGGCCGGCCCGGTCCGTTCGCCGATCCGCTGCCCGACTTGCCGCCCGGCCCTGGCCGGACCCCGGGACGGCCCCGGCCGGCCGCGGCGGGCGGCCGGGCACCGCCGTGGCGGGAGCTAGCGCTCATCACGACCTCCTCGCCCGCGACCTGAATGCTTTTGTGCCTGATGGGTGATATGCCGGATACTGGAGCGTCCCGGCACCGGCCAGGCGCTCGCGCCGGCCGGACATCAAGCTAGCCTAGCCGGGCGCGGCAGCACCGCCGGCCAGCGTCAATGTCAGCGGCACTGGCAGGCCCGTGCCATGCTGGAGCCCGTGCCATGGTGAAACGCTGGCGCGGGCCTCTCCTTTGTACACCTGTGCACCCGCGGTGCACACAGCCACCTCGGCCGGCGCCTGCCCGAGCGGGAGGATCGCACTGTGCCGGACGGCCCGAGCCGGCGAGCCGTGCTCGTCGCGAGCGCCGCCGCGCTGCCGCTGGCCGTGGCCGGCTGCCGCGGCACGATGGCGCTGGGCACGCCGCCGCGGCCATCCGCCGCCGTGACCCGGCTGCGCGCCCAGATCTCCGCCGAGCAGCTCATGGTGGCCCGGTACCGGGCCGTGCTGGCCGGGACCTTGCCGCCGGGCGGCGCCCCGGCCGTCCGGCGCGTGCTGTCCGCGCTGCTGGCCGAGCACGAGCAGCACCTGCGCCTGCTGCGGTCCCGGCTGGTGCCCGGCTCGCCGCGGGCGGCCGGCGCGGGACCGGCGCCGGCCGTCCCGGCCCGGCCGGTGCCAGCCGCCGACCTGGCCAGCGCGCGTCACGCGGTGGCCTACCTGGCCAGCGCCGAGCAGGCCGCCTCCGACCGGCTGCTGGCCCAGGTCGGGCTGGTCCCGCCGGCCCTGGCCCAGCTCCTGGCCAGCATCGCCGCCTCCGAGGCGACCCACGTGCCCGCGCTGCGCGCGGCCGGGGCCGGGTGAGCGAGATGGGACGGGCTGGGCCAGCGGGGCGGCTGACGCCGGCGGAGATCAGCGTGCTGCAGGCCGCGCTGGCCGCCGAGCAGGCCGCCGCTTACGGCTACGGCGTGGCCGGCGCTCACCTGACCGGGCTGGCCGGCGCGACAGCGGTGTCCGACTGGCAGGCCCACCTGACGGCGGCCGACACGCTGACCGGGCTGCTGGAGGCGGCCGGGGCCACGCCGGTGCCGGCCGCCGTGGCCTACCGGCTGCCGCACCCGGTGACCGGCGCGGCCTCCGCAGCTGCCCTGGCCGCCGCACTGGAGGGCCAGGTCACCAGCGCTTACCTGGCCGTAGTCGGGCGAGCCGGCAGCGCCCTGCGAACGCTCGCCGCGGGCCAGGCCCGGGCCGCCGCGCTGCGCGCCGCGTCGTGGCGCGGGAGCACCGTAGCGTTTCCCGGGCTGCCCGGCGCCGCGCTGTCCACCGGGCACGCCGGGGCCGCCCGCCACGAACCCGGCACCCGCGCGGCCGGCTAGTCACGCGCGGCCAGGACGTGGCTGATCCGGCGGGCCGCGGCGGCCACGTCGGTACCGGCCGCGATCCGCTCGGCCCACGACCACCAGAACCACCACTGGCCGTCCCGGCCGGGACCGGCGTAGACGTCCTCGGCCAGCGCGGCGGCGGCCGGGTTGACCACATGCAGGCTGGGCAGCCGGCCGGCCGGGGTGACCAGCCGGGCCCGCAGCCCATGGCCGTCAAGCTCGGCCGCCAGTCCCTCCAGCCGGGAGAGGCAGGCGGGCCCGTCGCCCGCGATAGCCGGCTGACGCTGAGTTTCCACCGGCTGAGCTTCCACGGTCATTTGGTCACTCCTTGTAGCCAAGATTTACCGCCGTGTGATTGCACGCCATAAGCATGCACGTCGTTCGCGATAGATGCAACATGCATATCGTAATTCGCATGGTCGCATTGGATTGTTACAGCGTGCCGCGGACGGCCCCGCACTGGACGCCGCGCCGCTGCCCCGTCACACTGGACGGCTACGTGCTCTAGCCGCCCGTGCTCTAGACGACCGCAGGGAGGGAAGCCCATGGCCAGTGCCCAGAGCCCGACTGTCCGGCGCCGCCGGCTGGCGCTTGAACTGCGTCGACTGCGCGAATCAGCAAAGCTGACCTGCGAAGACGTTGCCGAGCGGCTGGAGTGCTCGGCGTCCAAGATCAGCCGGGTGGAGACCGGCCGGGTTTCCGTGTCGCCCCGCGACGTGCGCGACATGCTGGCCATCTACGGCGTGCCGCCCGATCAGCGCGAGAGCCTGGTCCAGCTAGCCCGCGACTCCCGGCAGAAGGGCTGGTGGCACGCGTACAGCGACTCCATCCAGCCGTACTTCGCCACCTACCTGGGGCTGGAGAGCGCCGCCGCGGAGATCCGGATCTACGAGGTCAGCCTGATCCCCAACCTGCTGCAGACCGAGGACTACGCCCGCGCGGTCATCGGCGCGGGCATGGTGACCAGCCCGCAGGACGACATCGAGCGCCAGGTGGCGCTCCGGATGGCCCGCCAGCCCGCGCTGACCCGGGGCGTCGACCCGCCCAAGGTGTGGGCGGTGCTGGACGAGGCCGCGCTGCGCCGCCGGGTCGGCGGCGCCGGCCTGATGCGGCTCCAGCTTGAGCACCTGATGGACATCTCCCGGCTGAGCAACGTGTCGCTCCAGGTGATCCCGTTCGGCGGCGGCGCCCACCCGGCCATGGGCCGGCCGTTCGTGATCCTGGTCTTCCCCGAGCGCGTCGACCCGGACGTGGTCTACCAGGAGTACCTGACCAGCGCCCTGTACGTGGAGGACGGGGACGAGGTCGACCGGTACAACGTGCTGTTCAACCACCTGCGGGCCACCGCGCTGTCGTTCGACGCCTCGGCCGCGCTGATCACCTCGGTGCTTAAGGAGATGTAAGCGCCGGGGGCAATGGCCTGGCGTGCAGCACGGTCAGCCGGGACACGGCCCGGGTCAGGGCCACGTACAGCCGGTGGCTCCCGCGCCGCTCGGCGCCCGCGATATTGCCCGGCTCGACGACGATGACCTGGTCGAACTCCAGGCCCTTGGCCAGCGTCACGGGCACCAGCATGAGGCGCGGGCCCGGCGGGGCGTCCGGCGTTCCCTCCTCATCGGGGGTATCCCCGGCTCAGGGGCGCGAACGGGAAGGCCGGCCGCGGCCAGCGCCGCGGCCAGGCCGGGGAGGTCGTCGTCGGAGGCGATCACGGCGGCGGAGCCGGGCCGGCTCAGGGCGTCCCGGCCGGCCAGGGCCAGGGCCGCGGCCACGCCGTCCGGGCCGGTGTCGCGGACCTCCAGCGCCCCGGCGTCGTGCCGGACCGACCGGGCCGCGCCCAGGCCGGGCGCGATATCGGCCAGCAGCCGGCTGGCGAAGTCCAGGATCTGGC
Source organism: uncultured Actinomycetota bacterium (assembly GCA_963731085.1). Lineage (GTDB taxonomy): Bacteria > Actinomycetota > Actinomycetes > Streptosporangiales > Streptosporangiaceae > DASUBV01. Next base: position 108,417 of record CAVSUF010000003.1, on the reverse strand, counting down.
TGGGCACCCGGTACCCGGTCTCCAGCACCCGCAGGTCGGCCTCGGGCTTGCCCAGGTGACGCAGCAGGTCGGGCCAGGTGGCGGCGGCCCACGGGGTGGTGCCCTGGGCCAGGTCGCCCAGGACGGTGGCCGACCCGGTGGCGCAGCGGCGGCCGATGGCCCGGCACTCCATCGGCGACAGGTCCTGGGCCTCGTCGACCACGACGTGGGCCAGGCTGGGGGTGCGCTCGATCAGGTCGCGGGCCTCGTCGATCAGCACCGCGTCGGCCGGTGACCAGCGGGCCGAGGCCGGGCTGCGAGGCGGCCGGTCCCAGGCGATGGCGGCCTGCTCGGCCGGGTCCAGCAGCCCGTCGGCGGCGGCGGCCAGCAGGGCGGGCTCGGACAGCACCCGGAACACCAGCCGGGCCGGGTCGGCCTTGGGCCAGGCCTGATCGACCGCGGCGCGGACCGGCCGGGTCCGGCGAACGGCGTCGTGGGTGCGGTCGTCGCAGGTCTCCCCGGCCGCCTCGATCTTGGTCAGGATGACGTGGGCGATCCGGTGGGCCAGCATGTCCCGGCCGGTGCCGTAGCGCACGCCACGCTCGCGCAGCCCGGCGATCAGGTCGCTGATCTCAGCCGCGGACACCCGCCAGCGGCGCGACCCGCGCGGCAGCAGGATGGCCTCGGCGGGCTCGCTGAGCTGGGCCCACAGCGCCCGGCGGAGCACCTCGGCCATCCGGGCGTCGCCCTTGACCACCGCCGCCGCCTCGGTGTCGGCGCCCCGCACGGGCACGGCGGCGAGCAGGTCGGTGACCGACTGCTGGGCCACGTTCAGCTCGCCCAGGGCGGGCAGCACGTGCCGGATGTAGGCCAGGAACGCCCGGTTCGGCCCGATGACCAGCACCCCGCCCCGGCCGAGCCGCTCGGCGTAGGCATACAGCAGGTAGGCCACCCGGTGCAGGCCGACCGCGGTCTTGCCGGTGCCCGGCGCGCCCTGCACGCAGACGGTCTGCTCGACGGCGGCGCGGACGATATCGTCCTGCTCGGGCTGGATGGTGGCGACGATGTCGCGCATCGGCCCGGACCGGGGCCGCTCGATCTCGTCGATCAGGATCTGGCTGGGCCGGCCGGGCTCCGCGCCGGGCTCCGGGCCGGACTCCATGCCGCCGGTGAACCGCTCGTCCTCGTAGGCGGTCAGGTCGGCGCCGGCGAAGCCGAACCGGCGGCGCAGGTCCAGGCCCATCGGCTGGCCCTGGCTGGCCCGGTAGAACGGCCGCGAGACCGGCGCCCGCCAGTCCACCACCACGGCCCGGCCGGCCGGGTCATGGACGTGCCGGCGGCCGATGTGGAACTGCTCGCCGGCGAACCCGGCGGCGGTGTCCCCGTGGTGGTAGTTGACCCGGCCGAAGAACAGCGGCGTGCCGGGCAGGTCCTTCAGCGCCTCGGCCCGCCGGTACAGATCGGCCTTCAGGTACTCGACCGAGACCGGGTCGCCGGCCAGGGCCTTGAGCGACAGCACGTCCTCGCGCATCAGCCGCAGGAACTCGCGGGACTGCGCCAGGTGGTCCTGCTCGGCGGTCAGGATGCTCGCAGGGGCGTCGATACCGGCACGTTCCGGGCTGGCCGGCGGCATGGGGCAGCTCCTTCGGACACGGTTACTCAGGGGCGAACGAACGAGCCTAGCCGCCGGTCCCCGGCCCGTCACCTGAATATCGGGCGGCTACCACTTCCAGTGGAAGCCGACCACCGAGCGCTCCATCGACCGCAGGTAGCGGTGGGCCGAGTGCTGCACGTCCAGCGACACGTCCTCCTGGCTGATCACGTCGCCGTCGACGCTTTCCCAGGTCGCCCACCAGACCGCGGCCGGCAGCCGGTCGCCGTGGAACTGGACCCGGATGTCGACGTTCTCCATCCACGAGGTCACGCCCCGGCGGTACTGCCGGTGCTGCGGCGCGTCCGGGTCGTCCGGGGCCTGGTAGGTGGTCCAGTACTCCAGCGTGGCGGTCTCCCCCACGCCGAGCACCTTGGCCAGCAGGATGTTGGTCACGAACATGTCGCCGACCTGGTACAGCTGCCGGGAGATGCCGCGGCAGCCCTGCCCCACGTCTAAGGTCAGCGCGCTGGTGTCGTACAGGTACGGGACCTGCCCGGTGTCCGGCGCCAGCGCCTCGATGACCTGCATGGTCCGGGCCGGTACAGCTGGCCGTCCGGGCCGATCTCGACGTGGTCGTGCAGCGACAGGGTCTGGTGCCGCTTGGGTCCCGAGCGCCGCCCGCAGGTCGCTTTCCGCCTGCGGCGACACCGCCCGGCGGCCGTAGAGCACGGCCACCGAGGTCGAGCCCTCATACAGCCGCCACAGCCGCTCCGCCTCGCTCTGCGCGATGGCGAAGGCATCGATGAACAGGGCCAGCAGCGGGCGGCTGAGCAGCCGGCCGGACAGCGCCCGCGACACCGAGTCCTTGAGCTGACGGGGCAGCACCTCGGTGTCCCCGGCCCGGCGCGGGTAGTTCCACAGGTGCTCGGCCAGCACCTCGGCCACGGCTAGCTGGTTGATCTCGCCCCGCCGCTCCCGGATGACGTGCTGTTCCCACAGCCGCCGGTAGCTGCCCGGCTTGAGCAGTAACTGGCGGAGATAGGACGCCGCGACCCCGCGGCCCCGATCCGCCAGCGCCAGATCCGTCACGGGATGATTTTCGTCTTTCGTGCGACCTTAGTGCGACATGTCTCCGCTAGTTTACGACCGAGGAGTGATTGGAGTACCAATCAGGGGGGACGCAGGGTCCGCCGTTCTGCGGCGGACCCTGTTAGCACGTTAGGGATGAATGTCCTAGAACAGCACCGAGGCGAACGTGCCGGTCTGGCTGAAGCCGACCCGGCGATAGGCCGCCCGGGCCGGGGTATTGAAGTCATTCACGTACAGCGTCACCACTGGCGCCAGCGTGGCCAGCGCGGCCTCCGCTACCGCCGCCATCCCCCGCGTGGCCAGCCCGCGGCCGCGGGCGTGCGGCGGGACCCACACGCCCTGCACCTGGCAGGCCTGCGGAGTGACCGCGCCGATCTCGGCCTTGAACAGCACCTCGCCGTTCTCGATGCGCGCGAACGAGCGGCCGGCCCGGATAAGCTCGCCGACCCGCGACCGGTAGGCGATGCCGCCGTCCGGCCCGATCGGGGACACCCCGACTTCCTCCGTGAACATCGAGATGCAGGCGGGCAGCATGACTTCTAGCTGGTCCAGGCTGACCACGCGGACCTGCGGGTCGGGCGGGACCAGCGGCGCGGCCGACAGGGTAAGCACGGGCTGCGCGGCCCGGATCTCGCGCGGCCGGCCCCACGACGAGGACAGCATGTCCCACATCGGCAGGACCGCCTCGGCGGGCCCGACGATCGAGGAACAGCGGCGGCCGTGGATCCGCGCCCGGTCGGCGAACACGCTGACCGCCTCGGGCGTGGCCGCGACCGGGACCAGGTTGGCCCCGGAGTAGCACAGGGAGGTCAGGCGGCCGGCCTCGTAGTAGCCCCACACCTGGGCGCCGAGACGGCGCGGTTCCAGCCCGGCGCCCCGGATGCGCGAGGCGACGAAGACGTTGGCCACGGCATCACGATCACACAGCGCCAGGACCTCATCGCGGTCGTGGTCGGTCATCAGTCGGAGCGCGGTCGCCCGCCACGCCCGGGTGCGCAGCACCCGTCAAGCGTAACGGGTACGGCGGCGGGTCCGGGAGTCAAGGGGCGGTGACGGGCGCCTCATGCGCCGGTTTCAGGGGGTCGGCAGCGGCCCGGCCAGGCAGGTGGCGCTGACCAGCCCGGTCCCGGACGGCAGCGCGCCGGTGGCCAGGTAGCCGTTCAGGTAGTTGTCGATGCAGGTGTTGGCGGGCTGGGCCAGCGACTGGCCGTGGTTGCCGCCGCCGGGCACGGTGACCATCCGCGCGGTGGGCAGGTCCCGGCGGGCGACCAGGGCGCCCGCGTACGGCGTGGCCGCGTCCAGGGTGCCCTGGAGCATCAGGATGCCGGGCAGGCCCGCGGCGCCGATCTTCATCGGCTGGGCCGGGCCGTGCACCGGCCAGAACGCGCAGGCCGCGTTGAACCAGGTGTTGTCCCAGGCCTCGTACGGGGCGGCGGCGAACACGTGGCGGGTCGCCGTGTCCCAGGTGGCCCAGTTGCGGGGCCAGGCCACGTCGGCGCACTCGACCGCGTTGTAGACGGCGAACTCGTTCTCGTCCTGCACGTCCGACCTGCTGGTAGGCGGCGCGCAGCGGGGCGGTGTCACCGTCGGTGTAGGCCTGCAGCGCGGTGGCCAGGGCGGGCCAGTCCTGGTCGTTGTAGCCGCCCGCCAGGAACGTGTCGTCGAACTCGTCCGGCCCGATCTGCGGCCCGTCCGGCCCGCTGACCGGGTGGGTCTCCAGCCGGGTCCGGGCGGCGTGCCAGGTCCTGCTGACCGCGGCCTCGGTGGCGCCCAGGCCGAAGGTGGCGTCGTTGCCGGCCACCCAGGCGAAGAAGGCGTTGATCCGGCCCTGGAACGCGTAGTCCTGGGCGAAGTTGTCGGCGTACCAGACGCCAGCCGGGTCCACGGTGCTGTCCAGCACCATCCGCCGCACCCGGCTCGGGAACATGGTCGCGTAGACCTGCCCGATGTAGGTGCCGTAGGAGTAGGCCAGGTAGCTGATCTGCCGCTGGCCCAGCGCCACCCGGATGGAGTCCAGGTCGCGGGCGATGTTCTGGGTGGTCATGTAGGGCAGCAGCCAGCCGTACTTCTGCTCGCAGCCGGCCGCGTAGGCCCGGCCCGGCCGATCAGCACCTGCTCGGCGGCCGCGCTGGCCGGGATGTAGTCGGGCCGGGCCTTGGCGAAGAACGACGGGTCGCAGTGCATCGCGGGCACCGAGGCGCCGGTGCCGCGGGTGTCGAAGCCGATGATGTCGTACCGCGCGGCCACTGCCGGGCGCAGGCCGGTGGCCACGACGGCGGCCAGGCTGCGCCCGGCGCCGCCCGGCCCGCCCGGGTTGACCAGCAGGACGCCCTCGCGCTGGCTGGCCGGCGCGGTGGCCGGGACCCGGGACAGGGCCAGGGTGATCGTGCGCCCGGCCGGGTCGGCGTAGTTGACCGGGACCCGCAGGCTGGCGCACTGCAGCCGGGGGGCCACCTTGGGGCACGGGGTCCAGGCGGTGAGGTCGCCGGCGGCGCTCGCCGGGCTGGTCGTCTTCGGGGCGGCGGAAGACGCGGTGCCGCTGCCGCCCGCGCCGCTGCCGGAGCACGCCGCGACGGCCAGGGCGGTCGCGGCGAGCAGGGCCGGGAGGAAGGGCCTCATGCCGTCCGGGGGGTGGTGGCGCTGGCCCGCACGATCAGCTCGGTGCCGACCGGAAGCTGCGGGCCGTCCGCGTGGCCACCCGCGATCTTGAGCACGATCAGCCGCAGCGCCCGGCGCCCGAGCTCGGCGAAGTCCTGCCGGACCGTGGTCAGCGGCGGGCTGAAGAACTCGGACTCCGGGATGTCATCGAAGCCGACGACGCTGACGTCGTCGGGAACCGTCCGGCCGGTCTCGGCCAGCGCCCGGATCACGCCCAGCGCCATCTGATCGTTCACGCTCAGGACGGCGGTCACCTCCGGCAGCCGGGCCAGCTCGCGGCCGGCCTGGTAGCCGGAGCGGGACGACCAGTCGCCGCGCAGGATCTCGCCGGCCGCCGGCAGGCCCGCCGCGGCCATCGCCGCCCGCCAGCCCGCCTCCCGCTCCTGGGCGTCCAGGCTGGTCTCCGGGCCGCCCACGTAGTGCACGAACCGGTGCCCGAGCCCGAGCAGGTACTCGGTGGCCATCTTCGCGCCGGCCGTGTTGTTCACCGCGACCGAGGCCAGCGGGGCACTGGTGCCGCAGCCCACCGCGACCAGCGGCACCTCATCCGGCACGCCCGCCAGCGCGGCCACCGCCGAGGTGCTGGGGGCGATCACGATGATCCCCTCGACACCCTGGCCGAGCAGCCGCTCGACCGCGTCCATGGCCGCCCCGTGGTCCAGCGCCGGGAGGCTGGCCACCGAGACGAAGTAGCTGCCCGCGGCGGCCTGCTCGATGCCGTACAGCATCGACGCCGGGCCGACCAGGTCGGTGTCACAGCTGATCACGCCTAACGTGTGGGTCCGCCGGGTGACCAGCGTGCGGGCGGCGGCGTTGGGCCGGTAGGCCAGCTTGCTGATCGCCGCCAGCACGTTGTCCCGGGTCTGCGGGCGCACGTTGGGGTGGTCGTTGACCACCCGGGACACGGTCTGGTGCGAGACACCGGCCAGCCGCGCGACATCCGCCATCACCGGCCGGCGCTGTGCCTGCTGCGGGACATGTGCCTGCTGCGGGACATGTACCTGCTGCGGGACAGCCGGGACCGGCCGGCTAGCCGCCGGCCGAATGGCGGATCCGCCCGAGGACGAGGCCATTCTCACGCTCTCCTCTCGCCAGGGCACGCGTCTAGCTGAGGCATGCGCGAACGGACCTGGTGCCACAATGTTCGCACATATCTGGGCCCTGGCTATCTCCGCGCGGGCGGCTATTCGGCAGCGGGCGTCATTTCCGCGGCCAGCTTCATGGCCTCCTCGATAAGCGTCTCCACGATCTGCGATTCCGGCACGGTCTTGATGACCTCGCCGCGCACGAAGATCTGGCCCTTGCCGTTGCCCGAGGCGACGCCCAGGTCGGCCTCGCGGGCCTCGCCCGGCCCGTTCACCACGCAGCCCATGACCGCCACCCGCAGCGGCACGTCCATCCCGTCCAGCGCGGCGGTGACCCGGTCGGCCAGCGTGTAGACGTCCACCTGAGCGCGGCCGCAGGACGGGCACGACACGATCTCCAGGCCGCGCTCGCGCATGCCCAGCGACTCCAGGATCGCGATGCCGACCTTGACCTCCTCGACCGGCGGCGCGGACAGCGACACCCGGATCGTGTCCCCGATGCCCTCGGCCAGCAGCGCGCCGAACGCCACGGCCGACTTGACCGTGCCCTGGAACGCCGGGCCGGCCTCGGTCACCCCCAGGTGCAGCGGGTAGTCGCAGCGCTGGGCCAGCAGCCGGTAGGCGTTGATCATGACCACCGGGTCGTGGTGCTTGACCGAGATCTTGATGTCGGTGAACCCGTGCTCCTCGAACAGCGAGCACTCCCACAGCGCCGACTCGACCAGCGCCTCCGGGGTGGCCTTGCCGTACTTGGCCAGCAGCCGCTTGTCCAGCGAGCCGGCGTTGACGCCGATCCGGATCGGGGTACCGGCGGCCGCGGCGGCGCGGGCGATCTCGCGCGACCTTGTCGTCGAACTGCTTGATGTTGCCGGGATTGACCCGGACCGCGGCGCAGCCCGGCGTCGATCGCGGCGAACACGTACTTGGGCTGGAAGTGGATGTCGGCGATGACCGGGATCTGGGACTTGCGGGCGATGTCGGGCAGCGCGTCCGCGTCGTCCTGGGACGGCACGGCCACCCGGACGATCTGGCAGCCCGCCGCGGTGAGCTCGGCGATCTGCTGCAGGGTGGCGTTGACGTCGGCGGTCAGCGTGGTCGTCATCGACTGCACCGACACCGGCGCCCCGCCGCCGACCGGCACGGCGTGCGCGCCCGTGCCCACCATGATCTGGCGCGACTGCCGCCGGGCCGCGAGCGGCTCGGGCGGCAGCTGCGGGATTCCAAGGTCAACGGTCATCAGTCCTGGCCCCTCAGGTTGGTAGGTGAACCGGGTTAATCAGATCCGCCGCGATCAGGATGAGTCCGAGGCCGACGAGCAGGGCGAACACGCCCACGCTCACCGGAATCAGCTTGCGCATGTCGACCATGCCGGGGTCGGGCCGCCCGCGCAGCCTGTTGATACCCGCCCTGGCCCGCTCGTAGATCACGATGGCCAGGTGCCCGCCGTCCAGCGGGAGCAGGGGCAGCAGGTTGAACAGGCCGACGAAGATGTTCAGCGAGATGATGATCAGCAGCAGGTCCGACACGATGAACTGCCAGCCGCCGCCGGCCTCCACCACCTGCCCGGCGTCATCGGCCGCGCCGACGATGCTGCTGACGTTGCCGGCCGGCGTGCTTGGACCGGTTCTTGGCGAACAGGTCGGGCAGCGCGGAGGGCAGCTTGGACACCGCCTGCCCCGGACTGGTCGATGACGTCAGCGAACTCGGTGCCCGCGTAGGCCACCCCGCTGACCGGCCCGATGCGCTGGAAGATCTGATCCTCGATGCCCAGGTAGGAGCCCTTGCGGCCGGAGACGGTGCCTGGCGTGACCGACAGCCTGAGGTCGCCGCCCGCCCCGGTCGACCACCACCGCGAGCGGCTGGCCGGCCGGCTGGCGGCGGATCACGTCGCCGAGCTGGGTCCAGTTGCTGACCTGCTGGCCCGCGATGGAGACGATCTTGTCGTTGGCCCGGATGCCCGCCATCCTGGCCGGCGAGGCCGGCAGGCCCTTGGCGCAGGCGCCCGTGTCCAGGGCCTTGACCGTCTTGGGCAGGCAGGTGCTGACCGCGCCGATCGTCGGTGGTGTTCGGGACGCCGATGCGCCACGGCCAGGAAGAACAGCAGCACCAAGGCCAGCAGGAAGTGCATGAACGAGCCCGCCGCCAGGACGATCATCCGCTGCCAGCCCGGCTGGCGCGCGGAACGACCGCGGCTCGTCGTCCAGCTCCACGTCCTCCAGGCTGGTCATCCCGAGAATCTTCACGTAGCCGCCGAGCGGCAGCGCCTTGACCCCGTACTCGGTCTCGCCGCGCCGCCGGGACCACAGCGTCTGGCCGAAGCCGACGAAGAACTGGGTGACCTTCATGTGGAACTTCTTGGCCGTGATGAAGTGGCCCGGCCTCGTGCAGCATGATCGACACGAGCAGGGCCACGACAAAGATCACTACGCCGAGCAGGAAGCTCATCCGGCTGGCTCTCCTCCTACCGTCATCGGCTCAGGCCCCCGTGCCTGGCGGCTCAGTACCCGACCGGCTGGTCAGCTCGCGGGCGCGTGCCCGCGCCCAGCGATCCGCGGCCAGGATGTCCGCCACGGCCATCACCGCCGCGCCGCCGCCGTCATGCTCCGAGACTACCTGGGCCACCGTATCCACGATTCCCGTGAACGGGATACGGCCGGCCATGAACGCCGCCACGCACTCCTCGTTGGCCGCGTTGTAGGCGGCCGGCACCGTGCCGCCCGCGATGCCCGCCGCCCGGGCCAGGTCCACGGCCGGGAACGCCGCGCTGTCCAGCGGCTCGAACGTCCAGGTATGGGCGGCCGACCAGTCCACCGCCGGCGCCGCCCCGGCCACCCGGTCGGGCCACCCCAGGGCCAGCGCGATCGGGATGCGCATGTCCGGCGGGCTGGCCATGGCCACCGTTGCCCCGTCGGTGAACTCCACCATCGAGTGGACGACCGACTGCCGGTGCACGACCACCTCGATGCGGTCGAAGCCGATGCCGAACAGCAGGTGGGCCTCGATCAGCTCCAGGCCCTTGTTGACCAGGGTGGCGCAGTTGATGGTGATGACCGGGCCCATGTTCCAGGTCGGGTGGGCCAGCGCCTGCTCGGGCGTGACCTCGGCCAGCTCGGCCCGGCCGCGGTGCAGGAACGGCCCGCCGCTGGCGGTCAGCACCAGCCTGGCCACCTCGCTGCCCGGCCCGCCCGCAGGCACTGCGCCATCGTGGAGTGCTCGGAGTCCACCGGCACGATCTGCCCCGGCGCGGCCCGGCCGGTGACCAGCTCGCCGCCCATGATCAGCGACTCCTTGTTGGCCAGGGCCAGCACCCGGCCGGCGTCCAGCGCCGCCAGCGTCGCGGCCAGCCCGGCCGCGCCGGTCACGGCGTTCAGCACCACGTCGCACGGCCAGGCCGCCAGCTCGGCCACGGCGTCGGCCCCGGCCAGCACCTTGGGCAGGCCCGGCCGGGCGGACCGCCGCCTGCCAGCGCCCGGCGGACCGCCGGGACGGCCTCCGGGCTGGCCACGGCGACCACCTCGGCCCCGTGCTCCAGGGCCTGGCGGGCCAGCAGCTCCGGGTTCCCGCCGCCGGCGGCCAGCCCGGCCAGCCGGAAGCGGTCCGGGTTGCGCCGGACGATGTCCAGCGCCTGGGTCCCGATCGACCCGGTGGAGCCCAGCAGCACGACATCGCGGCGGGCGGGACTGTCAGCGCGGCCAGCGTCCATGCGCCCCATTGTCCCCTGGAGTCCCCCGGCGCCGCTCGCCGATCCCGACGCTGGCGTCAGCCGGCGCGTCGCGGCCGGAGTCGCCGCGGGCGGGGGCCGGTTCAGGCCCGCGCGGCACGGCTGGCCGCGTACCGTTAGGGCGTGACCGACGCAACGACGGCGGCGGACGCCGAGACGTGGCGGGACCGGCCGGCCGGGCAGCAGCCGGACTGGCCCGACCCGGCCGCGCTGGCGGCCGTGACCGATGAGCTGGCCGGGCTGCCGCCGCTGGTCTTCGCGGGCGAGTGCGATCAGCTCAAGGCCCGGCTGGCGGCCGTCGCCAGGGGCGAGGCGTTCGTCTTGCAGGGCGGCGACTGCGCCGAGACGTTCGCCGGAGCGACGGCCGAGGCGGTGTACGCCAAGCTCCAGGCCATCCTCCAGATGGCGGTGGTGCTGACCTACGGCGCCAGCCTCCCGGTGGTCAAGATCGGCCGCCTGGCCGGCCAGTTCGCCAAGCCGCGGTCCCGGTCCACCGAGACCCGTGACGGCGTGGAACTGCCCGCCTACCGGGGCGACGCGGTGAACGGCTTCGAGTTCACCGCCCGGTCCCGCATCCCCGACCCGGGCCGCCTGCTCCGCGCCTACCACAGCGCCGCCGTCACGCTGAACCTGTGCCGGGCGTTCACCACCGGCGGCTACGCCGACCTGCACCAGGTGCACGCCTGGAACCAGGACTTCGTCCAGGCCAGCCCGGCCGGCCAGCGCTACGAGCGGCTGGCGGGCGAGATCGACCGGGCGCTGGCGTTCATGCGGGCCTGCGGGTCGGATCCCGAGGAACTGCGCACCGTGGAGCTGTACTCCAGCCATGAGGCGCTGCTGCTGCCGTATGAGCAGGCGCTGACCCGTCCCGACCCCCGCACCGGCGGCCGGTATGACCTGTCCGCGCACTTCCTGTGGATCGGCGACCGCACCCGGGGCGCGGGCGGGGCGCACGCGGAGTTCGCGGCCGGCGTGCGCAACCCGATCGGGCTGAAGGTCGGCCCCGCCGCCACGCCGGCTGACCTGCTGGCCCTGATCCGCCGGCTGAGCCCGGACGGGGAGCCCGGCCGGCTGACGCTGATCACCCGCCTCGGCTCGGGGCAGATCCGGTCCCTGCTGCCGCCGCTGGTCCAGGCGGTCCAGGCCGAGGGCATCCCGGTGGCCTGGGTATGCGACCCCATGCACGGCAACACGTTCGAGGCGCCGGGCGGCTACAAGACCCGCCGCTTCGATGAGGTGGTGGCCGAGGTGCAGGGGTTCTTCGAGGTGCACCGCGCGCTGGGCACCCACCCCGGCGGGATCCACATCGAGTTCACCGGCGACAACGTGACCGAGTGCGTCGGCGGCAGCCACGAGATCGCCGCCGCCGACCTGCACCAGCGCTACGAGACCGCGTGCGACCCCCGGCTGAACCGCAGCCAGGCCCTGGACCTGGCGTTCCTCGTCGCGGCCAGCTACCGCGCCTGAGTTCCGGGGCCGCGGCCCGGGCGGCCCCCGGCGTCAGGGCCGCCCGGCGCGCGTCAGGCCGAGCCCCAGTCGGGGCGCAGCGGCATGTCCGCGGTGCCGTCGGCGGCGACCTTGACCGCGAGGACCTGGTGCAGTTCGACCGCGTTCCGCTCGAAGCCGAGCCGGGACCCGGCCATGTACAGCCGCCAGACCCGGGCCGTGCCCTCGCCGACCTCGGCCACCGCCTCGTCCCAGTGCTCGTCCAGGTTGGCGCACCATCCCGTCAGCGTCTTCGCGTAGTGCTCGCGCAGGTTCTCCAGGTGCCGGACCTCGAACCCGGTGTCGTGGATCAGCGACACCAGGTAGCCGGGGCCTTCCAGTTCGCCGTCCGGGAACACGTACCGGTTGATGAACCCGTCCTTGACGTTGGCGGGGCCGGTGTTGTCGGGCCGGGTGATGCAGTGGTTGAGCAGCCGGCCCTTGGGCCGCAGCCTGCCGTACAGGAACGCGAAGTAGCCCGGTAGCTGGACCTTGCCGATGTGCTCGGTCAGCCCGATCGAGCTGACCGCGTCGAAGTCGGTCTCGGCGACGTCGCGGTAGTCCATGTGCCGGATCTCGGCCAGGTCGCTCAGGCCCGCCTCCTTGATGGCCCGCTGGCCCCAGGCCGCCTGCTCCGCCGACAGCGTCACGCCGAGGGCCTTGACCCCGTGCTCGCGGGCGGCGTGCATGACCATGCCGCCCCAGCCGCAGCCGACGTCCAGCAGCCGCATCCCCGGCCGCAGCCCCAGCTTGCCGGCGACCAGCGCGAACTTGTTCTCCTGGGCTTCCTCCAGGGTGGCGTCCGCCCGCGGGTAGCAGGCACAGGTATAGGCCATCGACGGGCCGAGCACCCACTCGTAGAACGTGTTGGACACGTCGTAGTGGTGGGAGATGGCGTTGGCGTCGCGGTCCTTGGAGTGCCGGCGCCCGAGCTGCCAGCGGCTGTTGACCCGGACCTCCTGCGGCGGGGCCGGGACCCGCGGCCACAGCAGCCTCGGGCCGCCGAGGTCACCGAGCAGCCGCAGCCGCTCGGACAGGCGCAGTTCCATCCGCTGTGCGCTGGCCATCCGGGCCAGCGCCGCGTACATGTCGCCTTCCACGTCCAGGTGCCCCGAGACGTACGCCCGGGCCAGCCCGAGCGCGCCGGGGGCCTGGGCCAGGTAGGCCACTGCCGTCTGCGACTTGATCTTGATTCGTACCGGCGACCCCTCAGCTCCGGACGTGCTGCCGTCATACGCCTGGAATTCGACAGGGGCATCCGGGCCAGCGACCCGCTCGAACACCTCAGCCAGTGCCATGTCCGTCCCTCCTCACAGCCCGCGAACACATTTTTCGTACAAATTCGCCAATCGCCCGTTAGCGTCGTATTCCCGCTTCAGCACGTCATATTCCGCGCCGTTGTAGCGCTGCCAGAACTCCTCCGCCGAGTAGAACGAGGTCGAGTACAGCCCCTTGTGGCCGCCGAGGTCGCTGACCGCCTTCTCGATCGGGCGGTTGTAGTGCCCGTCAGCCGCGCCGGGGGGCAGCGCGACCGTCCCCCAGAACCCGAAGTTCACGTAGACCTGGCCCGGCCGCATCGGGTACAGCGGCCAGGTCCGCTCGCCCCGCAGCCGCAGCGGGCACAGCCACACCGGGCTCATCCCGACCTCCGCCGCGAAGAAGCGCAGGAACTCCGCGCCCCGCTCGACGGGGATCTCCACGTCCTGGATCACGTCCTCCTGGGCCGCCGCGCCGCGCCGGGCGCCCAGCCGGGCGGTGAGGTGGTGCGTCCGGTCAAAGGCGACCAGCCGGCGGTACACGTCGGACCGGCGCAGGCGGCGCGGCCAGGCCCGGCGGATCAGCGGATGCTGCACGCCGAACGGGCGGGAGCACCAGAACCAGTCGGTGTCCCACCGCCACAGGTAGTCCCGGATGGTCAGGAAGTCCTCGTCGGGCCCGCGCACCGACTGGTAGTAGATCCGCTCGCGGGTGTAGTCGCTGCGCCACGGGGCCACGTCACTGAATGCCCCGACGGTCAGGTACATCTCGTCCAGGCTGAACATCGTGCCGTCCACGAAGTCGGCCCGGTGCCCGTCATAGCTCCCGTCGCGGCCGATCTCGGCGACCGCGCCCATGCAGTCCTCGGGGCTGGTGAACCGGAAGTGCCGCAGGTGCACGTACGGCCGCACCGGCTCAAGCTCGATCGTCAGCGACAGCGCGTAGCCCAGCGTCCCGTAGGAGTTGGGGAACCCGTGGTACAGCGCGTCGTGCTCGCCGCCCGGCGCGGCCCGGACGACCCGCCCGTCCCCGGTCAGGATCTCCATCTCCAGCACCGATTCGTGCGGCATGCCGTTGCGCAGCGACGTCGACTCGATGCCCAGCCCGCTGACCGCGCCGCCGATGGTAATCGTCTTGAGCTGCGGGACGACCATCGGCATCAGGCCGTGCAGCAGCGCCGCGTCGGTCAGGTCCTCGTAGGTGGTCATCCCCCCGGCGATGGCCGTCCGGGCCGCCGGGTCGACCCGCAGCACCCGGCCGAAGGCGGACACGTCCAGCCCCGGCCCGGCGTTGTCGCCGCGGAACCGGAACAGGTTAGAGGTGCGCTTGGCCAGCCGGACCGGGCTGCCCGCCGGGATAGCCGCGTACTGGCGGGTGATCCGGTCGACCGCGGCCTGGTGCAGGGGCAGGCCGCCCGCGCCCGGCGCAGTGGTCCCGGCCTGGCCGGGAGCACCCGCCTGGCCGGGGGCACCGGCCTGCGCCGAGCCGCCTGCCTGCGCGGATGACGAGTCCTGAGCGGCTACTTCGGTCACGCGGCCTCCCCGTGCTGGAACCGGACGGACCGCCTCCGGGCACTGGGCTCCGGGCGGGCTCCCTGGCTATCGTTTGGACCGAACTGGGTGAACGGCTCGCAAAGTTTATCGTTGCGCCTCCCGGTTGACCCAGGCCCATAGCCCCTGGGCTGCGACGGCGCACCCGGCGCGTAGCTTTCGGCCACCTCATCGGGGGTCATTGGCGGGCGCGCGGCCGACGGCGGCAGGCCCGCCTGGACCGCCTCGGTGACCAGGAGCGCCATCGTGTAGGCCGGGTCAGCGGCCAGCGCCCGCTCGGCCGCCACGTTGGCCAGCGCGCCCTCGCCCGCCTGCCAGCCGGTGAACGCGAGCAGCGCGGCCGGCGCCGGCACGAACTCCGGCGCCGCCGCGGTGACCAGGTCCGTCCACAGCCGCAGGTGGGCCTGGACGTGGGCCTCATCCATTCGTGCCCAGGCGTCGTCGCGGACACGCAGGTTCGCCACCGCGACGGCCAGGAACGCGAGCCGGCCCCGGTCTTCGATGACCGCCCCGGACCGGTACCGGCCGATGGCCTCCCGGATCGCCGCGATGCCGGCCTCGGCCACCACCGCGCCCGTGTCCCGCCCGTCGCGCTCGGCGGCGGCGACCAGCCGGCCCAGGTGCCGCAGCGCCCGGCTGGTGGCCTGCCGGGTGGCCTTCGCCGTGCCCGGCGGCGGCTGCAGGGACCGGGCCAGCGCGGCCCGGTCCGGCAGCGCGTCCAGGCCGGCCTCGGCCAGCCGGCGGGCGGCCGGATGCGAGCACGGGTCGAACGCGATGCCCTCCGGCGGGCAGCAGTCCGGGTCCGGGCAGGTCAGCGACCAGTACCGGCCGCCGTCGGCGCGCAGGACAGCGCGGACCTCCACGCCGCCGTCCCGCAGCGCCGCGACCAGCATGCGGGCGGCGTGCTCGACCGGCCGGGCCGGGCCGTAGCCGATGACCACCGCGGCGGGCATCGCCTCGCGCGTCAGCACCTCGCTGGCATGAACCGCGATATCGGCGGCGAGGTCGTCGTCGGCCGGGCCGGGCAGGTCATAGCGGAAGGTCAGGCTGACCCGGTCACGCGGCCCGCTGAGGCCGAGCATGACCAGGCTCTGGCTGGGGTGGAAGCCGAGCAGGCTCGGCACGACGGCCAGCAGCGCGTCGGCCGAGCCGACCTTGACCCGCCCGGGGCTGCCGCCGCCGGGCTCGGCCTCGGCAGGCGGGCCAGCGGCGGGCGCGGGGTCACGGACTGTGTCCTGCTGGGGCGGATTCCATTGGGCCTGATTCGGCTGGGCCTGATTCGGCTCGGCCTGATTCGGCTGGGACTGATTCGGCTGGGGCGGCTCGGGCGGCTCGGCAGGGGGCGGGGTACGTGTCATGACGCCAGCCTGCTGGAGAGCCGGACACGGCGCGCGGGCGGCTCTCGCCCTGTGGATAACTGATGACAAAACTGTCACGTTCGTTATCCACAGGGATGGCCGGTTATGGCGTTGACAGCCGGTCAGCCCAGGTGAGAGGCCATGGGGTGAGCGGCTCGGGCGGGCGGCTAGGCCGTGTCCTGTCGATCACTGAAGCCAGATGAGGGCTGAGATGAGGACGAGGCTGGCGCGGTAGATGGCGGCGCGCTTGGCGTAGCGGGTGGCCAGGTCGCGCCACTGCTTGAGCCGGTTGAAGCACCGCTCGACGACGTTGCGCTGCTTGTAGGCCTGCTTGTCGAAGGCCGGCGGCCGGCCGCCGCGGGCGCCCCTGGCGGCGCGGCGAGCGACCTGGTCGGACCGCTCGGGGATCACGTGGCGGATCCGCCGGTGCCGCAGCGCCGCGCGGGTGGAGTCGTGGGCGTAGCCCTTGTCGGCGAGCAGCAGGTCCGGGCGCTTGCGCGGCCGCCCGCCGGCCGGGCCGCGGACGGCGATGGCGTCCAGAACCGGCAGGAGCTGCGGGTTATCGCCGGCCTGCCCGCCGGTGAGCAGCACCGACAAGGGCCGGCCCCGCCCGTCGACGGCCAGGTGGACCTTGGTCCCGTGACCGCCCCGCGACCAGCCCAGCGCCTCGCCCTCGGTCAGGCCGACCGAGACCCGCTGCTTCCCGGCCGGCCAGGACGCGGACCCCCCTTTTTCCGGGCGCCAGCAGAATGCTGGTGCGCCCGCACCACCGAGGAATCCACCGACACGATCCACCCGACCGGCTGCCCGTCATCGGCGACCTGGGCTTTCGCGAGGATCTTGTCCCAGGTCCCGTCCGCGGTCCACCGGCGCAGCCGCTCATGGCAGGTCTTCCACGGCCCGTACCGCTCCGGCAGGTCCCGCCACGGCGCACCCGTCCGCAGCTTCCACAGAATCCCGTTGATGACCTGGCGATGGTCCCGCCACCGGCCCCTCCCGGTCCCCGGCGGCGGCAGTAACGGCTCGATCACCGCCCACGCCCTATCCGTCAGCTCACCACGTCCTGGCACCGCTAAATGATGCCGCAAACCACACCATGATCGACGGGACAGGGCCTAGTCCCCCGGAGTACGAAGCTGGCCTTCGAGGAACCGGGCGACCAGGCCGCGGATCACCGTGGCCATCGAGAAGCCGTGCTCGGCGCACCAGCCGCGCAGGGCGGCGTGCTGGTCGGCCGGGAAACGGATCGGCACGACCTGCTGGCCCGTCGCATGGCTGGGCGGCAGGACGCCGGAGGATTGCAGCGACAGGACGTGGGTGCGCATGCGGCGGGCCACCACGGCCGGCGAGCCGAGCGTGGGGCCGAAGCCGCGTTCCAGCAGCCAGGCGTACACCTGGTCGCGCTCATCCGGGGGCAGCATGCCGACCGCCTTGACGAGCAGCGGGACCACCTCGGCCACCGGGTCCGGCACGGGCACGGGCTCCAGGTCCGCGGCCACGGC
Organism: uncultured Actinomycetota bacterium; assembly: GCA_963731085.1. Lineage (GTDB taxonomy): Bacteria > Actinomycetota > Actinomycetes > Streptosporangiales > Streptosporangiaceae > DASUBV01. Next base: position 91,139 of record CAVSUF010000003.1, on the reverse strand, counting down.
GGTCACGGTGTCGGCCGGGGCCAGGGACTCGGCCGCGGGCGGGGCGGCGGCCGGCTGGCTGGCTGGGGGCGGAACGGGTGCGGGCTCGGGATGCGGGTCGCTCTCGGGGTGGTCGGCAGCCATGACAGTCTCCGGTCGGAGGACATACGTGCGATATCTCGTCGGTATCACGATATCGGCGAAGCAGCAAGGAGCGTCCGGCAGCCCAATCGCCCAGGTGGTGATCCGCCGTTCGCGCCCTGACGCGATCGAACGAAGTGTCGGTGGGGTGTCATAGCATCGAACATGTCAGCTAAACGATGGATTGATCATCCAGTCTGCGGAGGATGCCGCAGTCGGCCGCCAGACAGGACGGAGGTGAGGAGCGTGTGCGACGGGCAGGCGGGCGAGCCTGGCGAGTTCGCTGGTGTCGGGGAGGCGGTGGCGGTGGTGCAGGCCGGGCTGGCGTTCCTGGCCTCGGCTGAGGTGGCGGGGCTGCCGGGTGAGGTGCTGGCGGCGGCGGTGCGGGGGCTGGCCGGGGCGGAGTCGGTGCACCTGGCCGCGCGGTCGCGGCTGCTGGGCGCGTTCACCGCGCAGGACGCGCCGGTGGCGGACGGGCACCCGACGACGAAGTCGTGGCTGCGCTGGCAGACCCGGGTCACGCAGGGCGCGGCCGGCGCGGAGGTCGGGTGGATGCGGCGGCTGGCCGCCCATCCCCGGGTCGCGGCGGCGTTAGCCGCGCGGGCGATCTCGCCGTCGTGGGCGCTGCAGGTGTGCCGGTGGACTGATGAGCTGCCCGCCGGCGTGCGGGATGACGCGGACGCGATCCTGCTGGGCGCGGCGGACGGCGGGGCGGACCTGGCTGACCTGTCGGGGCTGGCCCGGGAGATGCGCGAGCGGACCGCCCCGCCGGACCCGGATGACGGGCCGCCGGGTGAGGACGAGGCGTTCCGGGACCGGTGGGTGCGGCTGGACGTGACGTTCCAGGGCGCGGGCCGGGTGGAGGGCGCGCTGACGCCGGAGTGCGCGGCGGCGCTGGCGGGGGTGCTGGAGTCGCTGGGGAGGAAGGCCGGGCCGGGGGATGACCGGAGCCAGGGCCAGCGGCATCACGACGCGGTGGAGGAAGCCTGCCGGATGCTGCTGGGCACGGGGTCGCTGCCGGACGTGGCGGGGCAGCCGGCGCAGATGCTGGTCCACGCGACGCTGGGGCAGCTCCTGGGCCTGGCCGGCCACGGCGACCCGGGCAGCGGCGCCCCCGGCAGCGGCGAGCACGGGCCGGGGCCGGTGAGCCCCAGGGAAGCGCCAGCCCGGACGGGACGGGCCTGGCCGCCCGTGACGGCGGGGAGTACCCGCCGGACGTGGCGGGCGTGCCGGACGGGCTCCCGCCCGGCCGCGCCGCCGGCACCGGTGAGCCGGGGCGGGCGGCCGACCCGGGCGCCGGTGACAGCCAGCCAGCCGGGTCGGGCGCGGCGGGCCTGGCAGGCGCGGTGCCGGATGCGTTCCTGTCCGGCCGCGCCGCCGGCGACGGGGAGCCCGGCTGGCTGGCCACCCCGGCCGCCGCGCAGGCCTACGCGTGTGACGCGAAGATAGCCACCGTCATCACCGGCCACCTCGACCCCGCCGCCGTCGCCGCCGCCGCCGTCCGCCTCTACCTCGCCGGGCAGGACCCCGCCGCCGACGCCGGAGCCAGCTTCGACCGGCTGCAGGCCACCCTCCTGCGCTGCGCCACCGCCATGCTCTCCGGACCCGCCGGCCTCGCCTCCGCGCTCCGCGCCGGCGTCCCCGGCCCCGTCGGCGCCGCCGTCAGCCTGCCGCTGGACATCACCAGCCCCGCCGCGACCATCCCGCCGCACCTGCGACGGGCGGTCACCGTCCGGGACCGGCACTGCGCCTTCCCGGGCTGCCACCAGAAACCCGCCCGCTGCCAGGTCCACCACCTCACCCCCCGCTCCCGCGGCGGACCAACCTCACTGACCAACCTCGTTCTGCTATGCAGCTTCCACCATCTGATCCTGATCCACCGGCGCGGCTGGCCCTGGTCCTCAACGCCGACGGCACCACCACCGCCACCAGCCCCGACCGGCGCAAGACCTGGCACAGCCACGCACCACCCGATAGCCGGGCCGCCTGAGCAGGGCTGAGTTCGGGACTCTTAGACGCTTCCTCGGGCAGGCAGCCAGGTCACTTGTCAGCTCGTCTGGCCGCCGCCTTCGCCGGCCGCGACGCGAGTCGGCCTCCGCGCTCGGCGGCTAGCGGAGTGCCCAAGGGGAGAGCGGGCCTTGGGTCAGAGGAGGACGCCGAGCAGGGCGTCGGCGGCGGCGCGGACCAGGGCGCCGCCGGTGGTCGCGGTTCCGGCGGCTACGGCGGCAGCCCAGCTGTCGATCACGGCCAGGGCTCCGGGGGCGTCCAGGTCGTCGGCCATCCGCTCGCGGACGCCGGCCAGGACCGCTGCGCCGTCCGGGGCCGCTGCGGCGTTCGGGGCCGCCGGGCCGGCCGGGGCGTCAAGCCCGGCGTCAGGAGCAGGCGCGTCGGCCACCGCGCGGCGCCAGCGGGCCAGGCGGTCGGCGGCGGCGGCCAGGCCCGCGTCGGTCCAGTCCCAGTCGAGGCGGTAGTGGTGGGCCAGGATGGCCAGGCGGATGGCCATCGGGTCGATGCCCGCGGCCAGCAGCCGGGAGACGAACACCAGGTTGCCGAGGGACTTGGACATCTTCTCGCCGTCCAGGCGGACCATCCCGGCGTGGGCGTAGCGGCGGGCGAACACGGGGTCGCCGGCGGGGTCGCCGAGGGCGACCCGGGCGTGCGCGGCGCTGAACTCGTGGTGCGGGAACACCAGGTCGGAGCCGCCGGCCTGGACGTCGAAGGACGGGCCGAGGTAGGCGGTCGAGATGGCGGCGCACTCGACGTGCCAGCCGGGGCGGCCGGGGCCGAAGTCGGACGGCCAGGACGGCTCACCCGGCCGGGCGGCCAGCCACACGAGAGGGTCGAGCGGGTCCTTCTTGCCGGGGCGGGCCGGGTCGCCGCCGCGCTCGGCCGACAGCGCGGCCATGGTGGCCGGGTCCAGGTGGGAGACCGAGCCGAAGGCGGGGTCGGCGGCCCGCGCGAAGTAGGTGTCGCCGTCCAGGTCATACAGGGCGCCGTGGCCGGCCAGGACCCGGTTGAAATCGGCGATCAGCGGCAGCGCCTCGACGGCGCCGATCAGGTGGGCGGGCGGCAGGACGCGCAGCGCGGTCATGTCGGACCGGTACCGGTCGATCTCGCGGCGGGCCAGGTCGCGCCAGTCCTCGCCGTCGCGGTCGGCTCGTTCGAGCAGCGGGTCATCGACGTCGGTGACGTTCTGCACGTAAGCGACCTCGTGGCCGGCGTCCAGCCAGGACCGGATGAGCAGGTCCCAGGCCACGTAGGTGGCGGCATGGCCCATATGGGTGGCGTCGTAGGGCGTGATCCCGCACGCGTACAGGGCCGCCCGGCGGCCGGGCGCGGCTACCGCGAGCGTGCCGCCCGCCGTGTCCCAGACAACTGTCTCCGGGCCGTGTCCGGGCAGATCAGGCACGGTGGCAGCGGGCCATGAGTCCATATGCGTAGGTTATCCTCGCGGGTTTGCCAGGTGATCGACTGACGGGCCGGCTAGCTCGAATGCGTGGGCCAGGGCGATCAGCCGGGGCTCGCTCCACGCTGGCCCGGTCATCGAGATACCCACCGGGAGCCCGCTGACCTGGCCGGCCGGGACGGTGATGGACGGGTACGCCGGCCACGGCGGCCGGGGCGGAGGTGCCGAACACGTGGTTGTCGCCCAGCACGTGGTCGGTGAGCCAGGGCGGGTTGCCGGTCAGGCTGATCACGGCGTCAAGCTCGTGCGCGGTCAGGGCGGCGTCCAGGGCGGCGCGGGCCAGCCGGCGGGCGTCGGTGCGGGCGCTCAGGTAGTCGGCGTCACCCAGGTCACCGGCGGTGGCCTCGGCGGAGGCGAAGATGTCCTGGCCGAAGTGCGGCATGACGGTGGCGGCCCGGGCGGTATTGAACGCCATGAGCTCGGTCAGGCTGGCCGGGTGGTCGCCGGGCAGGGCGGCCAGGTAGGCGTTCAGGTCGTGCTTGAACTCGGTGACCAGGGCCAGGTACTCGGGCTGGGCGATCTCGTCGGCGTCGGGCAGGTCGACCGGGTCAACGATGGTGGCGCCGCCGGCCCTCAGCCGGGCGATGGCGGCGTCGAGCACGGCGGCGGCGCCGGGGCTGACCGTCTCCATGCGGTAACGCCAGATGCCCAGGCGGGCGCCGGCCAGGGCGCCGGGGTCCAGGAACCTGCCGTAGTCGGTGACCTCGGCGGCGCTCGCGGCGGTAGCCGGGTCGTCCGGGTCCGGGCCGGCCAGGGCGGTCAGCAGGGCGACGGCGTCGGCGACGGTGCGGGCAATCGGCCCGGCGGTGTCCTGGGCGGCCGAGATCGGGACGATGCCGGACCGGCTGACCAGGCCGACGGTGGGCTTGAGGCCGACGGCGCCGCAGGCCGCGGCGGGCGAGACGATCGACCCGTCGGTCTCGGTGCCGACGGCCAGCGGGGCCAGCCCGGCCGCGACGGCCACCGCCGAGCCGGAGCTTGAGCCGGACGGGTTGCGGCCGGCGCCGTGCGGGTTGACGGCCTGGCCGCCGAGGGTGCTCCAGCCGCTGCTGGAGTGACGGGAGCGGAAGTTGGCCCACTCGGACAGGTTGGCCTTGCCCAGGATGACCGCCCCGGCGGCGCGCAGGCCGCGCACGCACCAGGCGTCGCCGCTCTCGGCGCCGCGCAGCGCGGGCGACCCGGCCGTGCCGGGCAGCCCGGTCACCGACACGTTGTCCTTGATCAGGACCGGGATGCCGTCCAGCGGCCCGCGCGCGGTGCCGCCGGCCCGGCGGGCGTCGCTGGCCTCGGCCTCGGCCGCGGCGCCGCGGGCCTACCTCGATGACGGCCCGCAGCGCCGGATTGAGCCGCTCGATGCGGGCCGCGTAGTAAGCGGTGAGCGCGGCGGCGGTCAGGGTCCCGCCGGCCAGGGCCGCGCCGAGGGCCGCGACCGACGCGCTGGCGGCGTCCAGTCCGCTCCCTCCGATCGGCTCGGCCAGCGACTGGGCGACGACTGGGTTAGCTGCTGGGCTAGCTGCTGGGCCAGGGACTCGGTGCTCGGCATGAACGCAGTATCACAACTGCCCCACCCGCTGGCCAGGGCCGAGCCGGGGCGGGCCGGCCGCGCGCCCTAGACTTCGGCGGATGACGATGCGAATGGGAAGCCTGGCGGTAGCGCCGGCGGCGGAGCACGGCGACCTGCTGGCCGCCCCGGTGGCCAAGGCGCTGGCCGGGCTGGCCGACGTGCTCCCGGCCAGCGCGGTGGGCGTGGCGGAGATCGATCCGGAGCTGGCCGACACGGCGGCGTTCTGCCAGCAGTACGGGGTGGCGCTGACCGAGTCGGCCAACTGCGTGGTGATCGCCGGGCGGCGGGACGGCGAGGCGCGGTACGCGGCGTGCGTGATCCTGGCCACCACCCGGGCCGACGTGAACGGGCTGGCCCGCCGCCAGCTTGACGTGCGCAAGGCGTCGTTCGCGCCGATGGCGGACGCGGTGGCGCAGACCGGCATGGAGTACGGCGGCATCACCCCGGTCGGGCTGCCGGCGGGGTGGCCGGTGCTGGTCGACGCGGCGGTGGCGGCGGCGCCGTGGGTGGTCATGGGCAGCGGGCTGCGGCGGTCCAAGCTGATCCTGCCCGGCGCGGCGCTGGCCCGGCTGCCGGGCGCCGTGGTCCTGGACGGCCTGGCCGCTGACCGCTACGGGCAGCCAGGACACCTTGCCGTGCAGGGCGGCGTAGCCGACGAACGTCACGGCGTCGATCAGCGTATGGGCGACGATCATCGGCGTGCAGCGGCCCCAGCGCTTATACAGGACGCCGAAGATAATGCCCATGACCGCGTTTCCGATGAATGCGCCGAAACCCTGGTACAGGTGATAGGACCCGCGCAGCACGGCGCTGCACACGATGGCCTTCCACGGCGTCCAGCCCAGCTGGTCCAGGCGGCGCAGCAGGTAGGCGAGAACCACGATCTCCTCGAGGATGCCGTCGTGGGCGGCGCTGAGCAGCAGCACCGGAACGCGCCACCAGACGGCGGGCAGGCTCTCGGGCACCACGTTGAGGCTGACCCCGAGGTGGAACGCGGCGATGTAGAGGAGCAGGCCGGACGCCGCCGATGACGGCGGCCAGGATCGCGCCGCGGGCGACGTCGCTGGCCGGGCTGGCTGGCGTCCAGGCCGATGTCGGACGGCCGCTCGCCGGACCGGGCCAGCAGGTACAGCACGAGCAGGACCGGGGCCAGGTCCTCGGCGATGGCGGCGAGCTGGAGCGCCAGGTCAAGCCAGTGGTTGGCGGCCAGCGAGCCGACCAGCAGGGCCTGCTGGCGGCCCAGCGACTGCGGCGCGAGCAGCGAGCCGATGAGGTCCAGCAGCGCGTTCAGGGCGCTGGCGCCCAGGGACAGCGCGAAGACCGCGACGATCTCCCAGCCCAGCAGCCGGGGCGGCGGCAGGCTCAGGGTGGACGCGCCCGCCGCGCTGGTGCCCTGGCCGCGGCCGGCGTCGGCATCGGAGTCGATGGCCACCCCTGGACTGTAGCCGGTGGCTGACGGCAGTCCGAACGGGCGGGTTTCCCGAGGATCCCGCCTATTACGCCGAGAAAACCGCCGGAAATCCCGGAGCCTATGCACAGGGGATATCTGGCCAGCGCGCGCGGCTGCGCCGCGGGCGGTAACCTTCCTACGGGCGGCGGCCTGGGCGGTGCGATAGAAGATTGACCTCAGCAGGTCGACGGCACCAGCTGGCGGCGCCGGGTAGCAATCCCGGGGGGACAGCGACAGCGCACAGCGACAGGGTGACCTATGAGGCGATCGGGCCGCACTCAGCGCGGTGGGGCCGTTAGGCGGGAGGCGTGCCGTGACCTCGGGTAGGCCCGCCTCCAGGCACCGCGACCCCGGACCCGCAGACCCCGGACCCGCAGACCCCCGACCCGCCCGTCCCGGCCGGCGGCGGGCGGGCGGCGGCGATCCGGCGGGGGGCCGGGCGGGTCCTGCGCTCCCGCACGTTCCGCGGCCACCTGCTGCTGCTGGCCGCCTACGTCGCGGCCGGGGTGGTGGTGACCTGGCCGATGGCGTCCAGCATCGCGGGCGGCACGCTGCTCAAGGTGCCGGACGTGTCCAGCTACGTGTGGGCGCTGTGGTGGATGGCGCACCAGGTCGCGCACCTGAGCGACCCGTGGTTCACCCAGTACATGGCCGCGCCGGTCGGCGTCCAGCTGGGCTTTGACACGCTGATGCCGCTTCCCGGCCTGATCATGACGCCGATCACGCTGCTGTTCGGCCCGGTGACCTCGTTCGCGGTGCTGACCATCGTGATGCCGGGAGCTGCTGTGCTACGCGACGTACCGGGCGGCGCGGCTGTGGCTGGGCCAGCCGGGCGCGATCACCGCGGGCGCGTTCTTCGGCCTGTCCACGATGGTGACCTGGCAGGACCTGTTCCACCTGAACATCGCGCTCGGGACGGTGTTCCTCCCGCTGACGCTGGAGGCGGCGGTGCGGCTGCGCCGCCGCCCGGGCCGCCGCCAGGGCATCATCCTGGGCCTGGTGCTGGGCGCCAGCGTGCTGACCAACCAGGAGTCGGCGGTGGTGGCCGCGCTGCTGGCGGTGGCCATCCTGGCGCCCTGGCTGCCCGGCCTGCTGCGCGGGGCCCGGTCGGCCGGGAGCGTGGCGGCACTGCGGACCCTGCTGCTGGCCGCCGGGGTGGCCGTGGTGGTGGCCAGCCCGCAGCTGATCGCGATGATCCGGCAGGTGGCCGAGGGCGGGGCGGCGGTGGGCGCCAGCCAGCTCACCCAGACCTACCGGGAGTACGGGGTCGGGCTGCCCACCCTGTTCGCCCCGTCGCCCCGGCTGGGCCACTTCCACCTGCTGCACGCTGGCCTCGGCCTACCAGTTCGCGGAGCCGTCTGAGGGCGTCCCGACGTTCGGCGTGGTGCTGGGCGCGCTGGCCGTGGCCGGGCTGGTGCTGACCTGGCGGCGGCGCCCGTCGTGGTGGCTGGCGGTGCTGTGGGCTGGCCGGCGCGGCGCTGGCCCTGGGCCCGACGCTGACGATCGGGTCGACCACGCTACATCCCGCTGGCCGACCGCTGGCACGGGGTCACGGTGTCGCTGCTCATGCCCTACACCTGGCTGGTCCGGGTGCCGGGCCTGTCGGCGCTGCGCGAGGCGGACCGGCTGGCCCTGCTGGGGCTGCTGGGCGCGGCCATCCTGGCCGGGATGGCGGTGCAGTGGCTGTGCGACCACGCCCGCCCGGTGCTGGCCATCACCGTCCTGGTCGTGGTGGTGGCGGCCGGCTCGCTGGAGGCGGGCTGGTCGGCCCGCACGGCCAAGACCATGCCCGCCACGCTGGCCAGCGTGGACGGGGCCATCGCCGCCGACCACTCCGGGTCGATCGTGGTCGACGTGCCGTTCGGGCTGCGCGGCGGCGTCGGGCTGACCGGCTTCCGGATGCAGCCGGAATCGCTGGTCCTGGCCACCGGCGGACGGCCACCCGCGGGCCATCTCCTACACCTCGTGGGTGCCCGCAGCCGACGAAGGCCGGCATCATGCGCGACCCGTTCTACCGGTGCCTGTACGGCGCGCAGAACGGCCCCCGGCACACCTGCGACGCCGCCCAGCTAGCCCAGGCGCAGGCCAGCCTGCGCAACGGCCCCCGGATCGGCTGGGTCATCGTCTGGCACAGCCGCAGGCGGGCCGCCCGCCCGACCGTGATCAACTACCTCCGGGCCACCGGCTTCACGATTGACTACCGGGTCAACATCCCGGACACCGGCATTACGGTGTGGCGCCGCCGTTAACAGGCGGATGCTAGCTTGTGTCCGCGATTAATCACGAAACGCGGGCACAACCACGGGCTGGCGCGCCGCGGGCGGGTGACGGGAGCGGGCCATGACACAGCCGAAGCAGCCCAGGGCCGACGCATCGGCCAAGGCAGCGAAGTCGCCGTGGGCGCGGCCGGCCCCGGCGGCCAGCGCGGCCGGGAAGAAGGCGGGCGCGGCCGTCCCGTTCATGGAGCACCCGCCGCGGCCGGTGCGGATCGCGGCGTGGCTGATGTACGCGGGCGCGGCCCTGGCCGCGGTGAACCTGATCGCCGCCCTCCTGACCTCCGGGAGCGAGCGGGCCGTGCTGCACGCGGCCCACCCGAAGTGGAGCGCGTCGATGCTCACCGAGGAAGTCCGCAGCTACATGCTGTTCGTGGGCGTGACCTGGGCGCTGGCCATCGGGCTGTGGCTGATCATGGCGCGGACCAACCTGGCCGGGCGGGGCTGGGCGCGGATGGCGGCGTCGGTGCTGTGCGCGCTGGACACGCTGACGCTGGTCCGGTTCCTGACCGTGCCGAGCTCGCTGCTGAGCAAGCTCCTGGTGATCCCGATGTGGCTGGTCGGGGCGGGCGCGATCGCGGCGCTGTGGCAGCGCCCGTCGTCGGCGTGGATCCGGTCCCGCGCGGGCACCTGACCGCCGGGTCACCCGGTCGTTACTCGTTATCGCAGGTAGTCCAGGTACGGGGCGTGGCCCTCGCGGTACTCGGCGAGCAGCTCGCGGGCCGCGGTGATGCCGGGGACCAGCGGATGGCTGGCCAGGGCCACGGCGGCCAGGCCGGCGTCGCCCGCCAGGGCCGCGGCGACGATGCCGCGCTCGTAGTCCTTGACCTGCTCGACCAGGGCGCGGGGCCGGGCGGGCAGGGCGGGGACGGGCAGCGGGGTCACGCCGTCCCGGCTGGCCCGGGCGGGCACCTCGACCACGTCGCCGGGGTCCAGGCCGAGCCGGTCGCCCGCCGGGATGTTGACGATGACCTCGGCCGGCTCCTGGCCCGCCAGGCCGCCGATGACCCGCAGCGCCAGGCCCTCGTAGCCGCCGATCCGGGCGGCGGCCAGCGCGGGCCCCGCGGCCTGCTCCCGGGCCGCCTGCTCCCGGGCTGAGCGGGCGCGGGCCAGCCCGGCGTCGCCGTCGGTGTCGGCCCGCATGTAGGTATCGCTGCGCACGCCCATCAGGGTGTCGTAGGCCAGCCAGGCGGCGCCGGCGTCACCGCGGTCCAGCGCGGCGCCGACCGCGGCCAGCAGCTCGGCGTTCAGCCGCTCAACGTCCTGGCCCCGGCTGGCCCCGGCCCGGGTCACCTCGCGGACATAGCGGGCCGGGTCGTCGTAGTAGTAGACGTACTCGGCGGGCACGGCGCCGGTCCGGCGGACCATGCCGGCGTCGAAGGCGGCGAACCGGTGATCGAACTCCCGCAGTTCGGCGAAACGGCTGATCAGCTCGCCGATGCGCTCCCGGCCGCCGGCCCGCAGCGAGCACACCCAGCCGAGGTGGTTCAGCCCGGCGTAGGACCCGGCCAGCTCGGCGGCCGGCTCGCCCAGGAAGTCGGCCAGCCGGGCGACGGTGCCGCCGGGGGTGTCGCACACGCCGACCGCGGTGACCGTGCCCCGGGCGGTGATGGCCTGGGTGATCAGGCCGGCCGGGTTGGTGAAGTTGACCAGCACGGCGCCGGGGGCGCAGCGGCTGAGCAGGTCGCAGTAGGACAGCACGACGGGGATGGTCCGCAGGGCCATGGCGGCGCCGCCGGGGCCGGTGGTCTCCTGGCCGACCAGGCCGCGCCGCAGCGCCACCTGCTCGTCGATGACCCGGCCGCGGTCACCCCCGACCCGGATCGCGGAGAAGACGAAATCCGCGCCGGTGAAGGCAGCCTCAGCGTCAGCCGTAACACGGACGACGCCGGGCTGGCCGAGAGCGGCGGCCAGCCCGGCGGCCAGCCGGCCCATGGTGTCCCGCCGCCGGCGGTCGGGCTCCAGCAGGCGGATCTCGTCGAACAGGCCGGGGCTGGCGGTCAGCACGGCCCGGACGAAGGCGGGCATGCGCACCCCGCCGCCGCCCAGGATGGCCAGCTTCACGCGGGGTCCGCCAGCCCGGCCGAGCTGAAGCCGGCCACCTCGACCTCGCCGCAGGCGCCCAGGCGGGTCACGGCCCCGGCTCCGGCGGCGTTGGCGGCGGCCACGGCGGCCAGCAGCGGGGCGCCGCCGGCCAGGGCGCCGATCATGGCCCCGGCGAACGTGTCGCCCGCCCCGGTCAGGTCCCGCACCTCGACCTGCCGCACGCCGTCGGTGACCTCGGTGACGTCATCGGCGGTGACGACCAGGGCGCCGTCGGCGCCCCGGGTGACGACCATCTGCGTCCCCCACTGCCGGGCGGCGGCGACGGCGGCCGGCGTGCTGGCGGTCTGGGTCAGGCGGCGCAGCTCGGCCTCGTTGGGGACGAACAGGTCGGCCCGCCGGACGCAGTCGATGACCAGGTCGCGGCGCCGCTCATCGTCCAGGCAGACGTCGAGCACGGTCCGGGCGCCCTGCTCCCGGGCCTGGTCCAGGAAGCCGGGCACGCCGGCCCTGGTGTGCAGGTAGCACCAGGCGGGCCGGTCGCGGCGCAGCACGCCGCGCCAGCGCTCGATCTCGTCCGGCTCCTCCGGCGGGCCAGGGCGGGACGTGGGTGACGAACGCCCGGTCGCCGTCGAAGTTGAGCACCACGCTGATCCCGGCCGCCCGGCGGCGGACCCGCAGCGCCGGGGCCAGGTCGACGCCGCGCCGGGCGCAGTACTCAGCCACCACCCCGGAGCCCAGGTCATCGCCCAGCACGGTGCACAGCCCGGCCCGGACGCCAGCCGCGGCGGCGGCGCTGGCGCAGGTCACGGCGCCACCGCAGGAAACCGCGAAGTCGTCGGTGAAGATCTCCTCACCGGGGCCGGGCAGCTTGGGCACGTGCCCGAAGACGAGCTCCAGGAACACCGAGCCAAACGAGATCATGTCCAACCGGGGGCTCCTCCCCGCGTCTGCGTACATACCGTTAGTTGTCATCCACCAAATGGTCTAGGGCGATGGGTTCGCGAACGCGTGGCAGGCGATAGCCGCCGCGGCCACCACGTTAAGGGAGTCCACCCCGGCGGCCATCGCGGCCGGCGCCATGGGGATGCACACCGCCTGGTCAGCCTCGCCCAGCCAGCGCGAGGACAGCCCGTCGCCCTCGGTGCCGAGCAGCAGCGCGGCCCGCTCCCCCGGCCGCGCCCGGCGCAGGGGCACGGCCGACTGGTCGGGGGTCAGGGCCAGCAGGCGGAACCCGGCCGCCCGCAGGTCGGCCAGCCCGCCGTGCCAGTCGGTCATCCGGGCGTACGGCACGGCGAACACGGCGCCCATCGACACCTTGACCGCCCGCCGGTACAGCGGGTCGGCGCAGCGCGGCGCCAGGATCACCGCGGCCACGCCCAGCGCCGCCGCGCACCGGAAGATGCCGCCCACGTTGCCGTGGTCGACGATGTCCTCCAGCACCACCACCCGGGCCGGCCGGGCCAGGGTCCCGGCCAGGACCTCCGCGACCGGCGCCAGCGGGGTGCGGCACATGGCGGCCAGCGCGCCCCGGTGCACCGGGTAGCCGGCGACCCGCTCGGCCACCTGCGCCGGGACCACGTAGCACGGCGCCGGGACGGCCCTGGCCAGGTCGGCTATCGCGGCCAGCCGGTCCTGGCCGACCAGGATGGACCGGACCGGGTAGCCCGCCGCCACGGCGCGCCGGATGACCTTCTCGCCCTCGGCGATGAACAGCCCGTGCGCGGCCTCCAGGCTGCGCCGCAGGCGCACGTCGGTCAGGCCCGCGTAGTCGCCCAGCCGCGGGTCGCCGGGATCGCTGATCCATTCCGGGCCGGCCACCCGCCCAGTGTGGCCGGCCGCGCCCTCGGGGGATGCGGCCGGGCGGTAAAGCGGTCAAGTCGCCGGATCGGCCCCGTGCTGGCCGATATAGTCATCCGGGGCATGTCCGGGAAATATCGAAGGACGCGGTAATGGCGCGACGCGCACGGACGGCGGCCCAGGAGCCGTCGGAGAACGGATCCTCCGGAACGCGCCGCAGGCGCTCGGGCCCGAGCACCGCGGCGCTGGTCACCACCGCCGTCGGCGTCTTCGCGCTGGTCCTGGTGGGGCTGAGCTTCCAGACCATCCAGGCCCGCAAGTCGTGCGAGACCAGCCCGGTGCTGAACGTCGCCGTCACCGATGACCTGGCCCCGGCCGCGGAGCAGGTGGCGCAGAACTTCAACCAGCAGGACCACATCGCGGACGGCCGCTGCGTCCAGGTCCAGATCACCGAGGCGCAGTCGAGCGTGGTGGCGGCCCGGCTGGACGGGCAGGGCAGCAGCGCGGGCCAGGCCGCCGTCGCGGCCTGGATCCCGGACTCCACGCTGTGGGTCGACGTGGCCCGCAGCTACCCCAAGGGCGCCCAGGCGGTCCAGCCGACCGGCACCGAGGTGGCCGAGTCGCCGCTGATGACGGCCATGCCGATGACGGTGGCCAGGGAGACCGGGGCGTTCGACTCCCCGGCGGGCTGGAACGTGCTGCTCCCGGCGGGCAACGGCGGACCGCCGGCGGCGATGGGCATGAAGGTGCTCATCCCCGACCCCGCCGACAGCGCGGCCGGCCTGGCCACCCTGGTCGAGCTGAGCCGGCTGCTCGGCTCCGGGTCCGCCGCCCGGGCCACGTTCACCAGCTTCGTGATCAGCTCGGAGGCGACCTCGGAGTTCGACAACCCGACGTCGCTGGCCTCGTTCGTGGCCGCCGCCGGCCCGGCGTTCGGCGGCCGGGCGGTGACGGTCACCTCCGAGCAGGCCGTGATCGCCTACGACCGGGCCAACCCGAGCACGCCGCTGGCCGCCCAGTACCCGGCCGGCCTGCAGGCCAAGCTGGGCACCGAGGCGCTGGACTACCCGTTCGTGCTGACCACCGCCGACCCCGTCCAGCAGGCGGCGGCCCGCCAGTTCGAGCAGGCCCTCCGCTCGCCCTACGCGGCCTCGGTGATCCGCTACGACGGCTTCCGCACCGCCAGCGGCGTGGCCGACCAGACCCCGGCCGGGTTCGGGCTGCAGACCCAGATGCTGCAGCAGGCGGCCGGGGCGACGGCCAGCGAGGCCCAGACCAACCTCGAGGCGTGGGGCCGGCTGTCGGTCGGCTCGGCGGTGCTGACCCTCATCGACGTCTCCCATTCGATGGGCGCGCCGGACGGCAACGGCACCCAGACCCTGGAGCAGGAGACCACCGTCACCACCACGATCGGCCTGGCCCTGTTCCCCGACAACACCCAGCTCGGGCTCTGGGAGATCGCCGACAACTTCGGCGGCAACAAGCCCTACCAGCAGCTTGTCCCGCTGGGCGGGCTGACCCAGCAGCTCGGGCTGATCACCCGGCGCCAGCAGCTGGAGCAGATCAACCAGGCGCTGCACCCCAACAGTCAGCCGCAGCGGCTGAACGACGCGATCCTGGACGGCTACAAGGCCATGATCGCGGAATACCGGCCCAACTACCAGAACGCCCTGATCGTCCTGACCTCCGGCGTGGACGACGGGCCCGGCGACATGTCGACCGCCGCGCTGATCGCCCAGGTGCGCAAGCTGTTCAACCCCAACCGCGCCGTCCAGATCATCATCGACCAGCTCGGCACGGCCGGGAACTTCGCCGCCATGCAGCAGATCGCCGCCGTGACCGGCGGCGAGGCCTTCCTGGTCAACAACCCGGCCCTCATCGGCAAGGACTTCATCGAGGCCTTCTCGCACCGGCTGTGCGACCCCCGCTGCACGCCCACCCCGTGAGCCGTCCGCAGCGTGCACCGCGCACGTTGCGCTGAGCTGCGCAAACGCGAGCCTTAAAAAGTGCTTACGGAATCTGCGGCCAACATGTGAACCGCAAGCGCGACCAGCGCGTCTTGTTGGTGAGGCCCGGCGAGAGCGGGGCGCCGGGCCTCACTTAAAGCTTAGCGATCATGGGTCGCTCGCGCGCTGCATTTCGCCGTGCTCGGTTTCGCCGTGTTGCGCCCTAGCCGCCATCGAGCAGGCGGTGCGCCCGGCTGATCAGCACCGGCACCGCCGGCCCCTCGTACTCGAACCCGCCGCCCACCGTCTGGCGCCGCAGGAACCGGGCGTGGATCCCCTCCAGCACCACGGCCAGCTTGAAGCAGCCGAACGCGATGTAGTACCGGATCCGCGACACGTCCCGGCCGGTCAGGCTGGCGTAGCAGGCGGCCACCTGCTCGGCGGTCCAGAACCCCGGCATCGTGGTGACCGAGGCCCCGTGGTTGACCCGCGCCCAGTCCCGGTCGGCCGGGTCGGCCCAGTAGGTCAGCGTCAGCCCCAGGTCGGCCAGGGGGTCGCCGAGCGTGGCCATCTCCCAGTCCAGCACCGCCGCGATCCGCGGCCGGCCGTTCAGCGTGACCAGGGTGTTGTCCAGGCGGAAGTCGCCGTGCACCAGCGTGCCCTCGGCGGCGGCCGGCAGCTCGGCGGCCAGCCGCTGCACCAGCCGGTCATAGCCGGGCATGGCCCGGGTGGCCGACAGCTCCCACTGCCGCTGCCAGCGAGCCAGCTGCCGGGCCAGGTATCCGTCTGGTTTTCCGAAACGCGATAGCCCGGCGTCGGCCGTGTTCACCGCGTGGATGCCGGCCAGCATGGCGGCCAGCGCCGCCGACAGCTGACCGGCCTGGTCACTGGTCAGCCGCTGGCCGTCCCGCCGGGTCCGCAGGATCACCCCGTCCACGTACTCCATCAGGTAGAACGGCGCCCCGATCACCTCCTCGCTGGCGCACATGGCGAGCGGGGCGGGAACCGGAACCCCGGTATCGGCCAGGGCCGACAGGACCCGGAACTCGCGGCTCATGTCGTTGGCGGTGGGCAGCAGCAGGCCCAGCGGCGGGCGCCGCAGCACGACCGGCCCGCCGTCCAGGTCGAGCCGGTAGGTCAGGTTGGACCGGCCGCCGGGGATCAGCTCCGCGCCCAGCAGGCCGCCCCGCCCCGGGCCTGCGTCGCTGGTCAGCCACCGGGCCAGCCGGGTCAGGTCAGGCAGGCCGGGGAGGTCCGGCCGCCGGCCGCCGGCCAGGCGCCGCCGTCGGCCGGGCCGCCCGCTGCTGCTAGCACAGGGGCGCACTGCGGATACGCATCGTAACCGTCATCTGCCCCATCATCCCCGCGGCCGGTCCTGTCCGGACAGCCGGGGGCTGGACTTAGCCCGGAGCCGGGCGTAAGGAGGTAGGTGGGGCTACCTGTCTGGACCCAGCGGCAGCCCGAAGGGAGCGCGGTGAGTGACGCATGGATGCCCGGGATCAGGTACGTCCGGGCAGCGGCGGACGGCGGTCCGCTGAAGGGTGGCGCGCCCCGCGTGGTGTGGCACGTCCTGGGTGCCGACCCGCAGCAGGTCTCGGCCCGCTCCGCGGCGCAGCGACTGGACCAGAGCGGCCACGCCAGCCATCTGGTGTGGAACCCCTGTAACGGGGAGATCGTCCAGCTCATCCCCATCGTCCGGGCCGCCCAGTCGCTGGCCTGGCTGGCCCCGGCCGGGATCGCCCCGGCGCTGGTCCCGGCCGGCCCGGCCGCGCCGGGAATCTGGCTGGGCGACACCAGCGCGGGCCGGGTCCACGCCGAGGGCCGGACCTGCGTCCAGATCTGCGTCGTGGCGTTCGCGCAGGAGCCCTTCACCGACGGCCCGATGGCGGGCCGCCGGGAGATCATGGACTGGCTGGGCTCGTGGGACATCTCCCGCTGCTGGCCGGCGGGCCGGCCCGCGCCGTTCCCGGACTGCCACGCCACCGCGCGCAGCCGCCGGCTGTGGGCGCGCGGCGGCCACTTCGGCGCCTCCCAGGTACCCGGCCTGGCCGCCGGCGGCCCCGGCGCGATCGACCCTGAGCGCCTGACCGGCGGGCTCGCCCGGCCCGCCCCGCCCTGGCCCGGCCGCCCGACCGGCAGGCCACCCGGCCGCTCGATATCGGCGAGCTGCTCGGCGCCGGCGCCGCCGGGCCCGCGACGCTGGCGCCGGCCCGCTGACGCTGTCCCCGTAGCCGCGGCAAAACTCGATTTCCGGACGACCCGGCCGATCGGTACCGTGAGCCCATGAGCACCGATACGGGCGGCACGCTGTCGGCGACGGCCCGCACCACCCTTCACCGGCTGCGCGAGCGGGGGCGGACGGAGCGGGCCGACCTGCACGCGGTGCTCGACGCCGGGCTAGTGTGCCATCTCGGCGTGGTCGTCGACGGGCCCCGGTGGTGCTGCCGACCGGCTACGGCCGCATCGGCGACACGCTCTACCTGCACGGCTCCTCGGGCAACCAGTCGATGCTGGCGGCCGCGGGCCAGGACGTGTGCGTGACCGTCACGCTGCTGGACGGGATCGTCTGCGCCCGGGCGGTGTTCCACCACTCGATGAACTACCGCAGCGCGGTGATCATGGGCCGGGCGCGCGCGGTGACCGGCACCGAGGAGCGGCTGGCCGCGCTGCGGGCCGTGACCGAGCAGCTGGCCCCCGGCCAGTGGGACTACGCCCGGCCGCCCACCCGCAAGGAACTGGCCGCCACCGCCGTCATCGCGCTGCCGCTGGCCGAGGCGTCGGTCAAGGTCCGCACCGGCCCGCCCAAGGACGACCCGGAGGACTACGCGACCGGGCGGTGGGCCGGGGTCATCCCGGCCGCGCTGGCCTTCGCCCCGCCCGAGCCCGATCCCGAGCTGACGCCGGGCATCGGGGCACCCGGGCACATCCAGGCCATGGCCGGGCGGGCGCCCGGCCGGCGCCGGCCGTAGGGTAGAGGGATGACCGACCGGCTCGTCTGGATCGACTGCGAGATGACCGGGCTTGACCTCACCCGGGATGCCCTGGTGGAGATCGCGTGCATCGTGACCGACGGCGAGCTCAACGTCGCGGACGACGGAATCGACGTGATCATCAAGCCACCGGCCGAGGCGCTGGATCACATGCCCGAGGTGGTGCGCGAGATGCACACCGCGTCCGGGCTGCTGACCGAGCTGCCCGCCGGGATCACCCTGGCCGAGGCCCAGGACGCGGTGCTGGGCTACGTGCGCCAGCACGTGCGCGAGCCCCGCAAGGTCCCGCTGTGCGGGAACTCGATCGCCACCGACCGGTCGTTCCTGGCCCGGGACATGCCCGAGCTGGACGCCTACCTGCACTACCGCATGGTCGACGTGTCGAGCGTCAAGGAGCTGGCCCGGCGCTGGTACCCGCGGGCGTACTTCGCCAGCCCGCCCAAGCACGGCGGGCACCGGGCGCTGGCCGACATCCTGGAGAGCATCCGCGAGATGAGCTACTACCGGGAGGCCGTGTTCGTGCCCCGGCCCGGCCCCGACACGCCGACCGCGCGGCGGATCGCGGCCCAGTACGAGGGCTGGCAGCCAGTCCGCCCCGCATCCGGCTCGGACGCCGGCTCGTCCGGTGCCGTGCGGTAGCCGCGGACCGGTATGCTGGCTTCGCCTCATGGCCGCCCGGCGGCCCTGGCGCATGGTGGGTGTAGCTCAGTTGGTTAGAGCGCCAGGTTGTGGTCCTGGATGTCGTGGGTTCGAATCCCATCACTCACCCCAGATTCAGCGGCTGTCATCAGGCGGTGCTGTATTCAGGCGGGGGGCGTCTGGGTGAGCGGTGTCTCCCGGCCCGGCCTCGGCGACCTGCTCGACCGGTGGCGGGACGAGCTAGCCGGGTGGGCCATCCCCGAGGAGATCAGCGGCGCCGTCGCGGAGTCGCCGTGGGAGCTGCCCCGGCAGGTGTTCGCCCGGCGAGCCGACCGGCTGGCGGCCGCGCCTTCGGGGCCGTCCTGGCAGCGGGCCTGGGGGGCGCTGGATCCGCCCGGCAGCGTGCTGGACGTGGGCTCCGGGGCCGGCGCGGCGTGCCTGCCGCTGCTGCGCCGCACCACCGCGCTGACCGCCGTAGACTCCGATGACGCGCTGCTGGCCATGCTGGGCGAGCGGGCCGAGCGGGACGGGATGCTGGCCGGCAAGGTCCGGCTGATCCGCGCCACGTGGCCCGCCGCCGCCCCCGACGCGGCCCCGGCTGACCTGGTCACCTGCTACAACGTGGTCTACAACGCGCCGGACATCCTGCCGTTCGTGGCCGCGCTGACGGCCAGCGCCCGGCGCCTGGTGGTGCTGGAGCTGACCGCCGAGCACCCGATGGTGAGCATGAACGAGCTGTGGCTGCGGTTCCACGGCCTGCGGCGCCCGGCCGGGCCGACGGCCGCCGACCTGCTGCGGATCCTGGCCGCGATGGGCATCTCGGCCGGGCACGAGCAGTGGCGCCGGCCCGGCGGCGCGGACTGGGCCAGCTTCGCCGAGCTGGCCCAGGTCACCCGGCGGCGGCTGTGCCTGCCGCCGGAGCGGACCGATGACGTCGCGGCCGCCCTGCTGGAGACCGGGGCCGACCCGGAGCATCCGGTCGATATCGGCACCTCCCGCCGGGACGTGGTCACGATCTGGTGGGCGGGCAGCGCGGGCGGGCTGGACGAGCCGGAATAGGCGGCAGCGAATGTAACGATTTGGGCTTCGCGGCCGTCGACAGGTAGAGACGATGTTGACAGCGGCGGGCTCAGGTAGGGACGGACATCCATGAGCGAGTATCCGGAAGGCTGGTTCCGGGGCGCGTCCGGCTCCGGCGGGGCGCCGGGGTCTCAGGATCCGACGATCGACGTTCCGGCCCGGGCGCCGCGCGCCCAGGGACCCGGCGGCCGGGCCGGGAGCGCCTGGCCGGACCAGCCGCCGCCGCGCTCAGGCGGCCGGGGCGGCGGCGGGACGGGCGGGCCAGCCGGCCATGTACACGGCGCCCGGCGGCCGGAGCCTGCGGCCCCGGGGCGCGCGGGCCTGGCTGCGGCCCCGGCGCATCCTCGGCCTGCTGGCCATCCTGGTCGCGCTGGTCCTCGTGGTCGGCGTGGGCGAGTACATCAACCTGAGCGGCCGGCTGCACCACGAGAACGTCCTGGTCGACTACGCCAGCCGCCCGGCCCAGGGCAGCGGGACCAACTGGCTGATCGCCGGCTCGGACAGCCGCCAGGGCCTGACCCCGGCCCAGGAGAAGGCGCTGTCCACCGGCCAGGACATCGGGGGCAGCCGGTCGGACACGATCATGGTCCTGCACGTGCCGGCCAGCGGCCAGGCCGTGCTGATCAGCCTGCCCCGCGACTCGTGGGTGGACATCCCCGGCTTCGGCTTCAACAAGATCAACGCGGCCTACTCCCTGGGCGGCCCCAAGCTGCTGGCCCAGACCGTGGAGAACGTCACCGGCCTGCGCATCGACCATTACATGGAGATCGGGTTCGGCGGGTTCGTGGGCGTCGTCAACTCCGTCGGCGGCGTGCACATCTGCCTCAAGGCACCGCTCAGGGACCAGGCGTCCGGCCTGAACCTCCAGGCCGGCTGCCAGAGCCTGAACGGCGCCGAGGCCCTGGCCTACGTGCGGGACCGGCACGACTTCGCCGAGCAGGACCTGCAGCGCATCCAGGACCAGCGGGTCTTCCTCAAGTCCCTGCTGGACAAGCTGACCAGCCCCGGCGTGCTGTTCAACCCGTTCGCCATCATCCCGGCCGCGGACGGCATGGCCGCCACCCTCAGCGTGGACAGCGGGACCAGCCTGAACCAGCTGGCCAGCGCGGCGTTCTCGCTGAAGAACCCGCTGACCACCACCGTGCCGATCGCCAGCGCCAACTTCGTGACCAGCAACGGCCAGGACGCCGTGCTGTGGAACCGGACGCAGGCCCTGGCGCTGTTCAACGCCCTGAATAACGGGACCGCCATCCCGCCCGGCCTGATCACCGGGTCGACTCCGGGCAGTTAGCAGGGCGGTTAACCCGCGAACCGCACTGAACTGGGCAGTTAAATTCAGGTAGATAGTCTTGCTAACAAAAATAACTCACGCTGGGTCTTGCCAGGAGTATGCCTGCAATCGATAGCATGCGGTGCAATTCATAGCGGAGGGCACATGACGACCGCAACGACGCAGGAGACGGACCGTCCCGTGATTGGAAGCACCGAGATGCTCGCGCCGTGCGGGCTCTCCGCTCGCGAGGCGCAGGTCATGTCCCTGATCGCCGCCGGGCACACCAACGGCCAGATCGCCGCGACGCTGGTGCTGACGGAGAAGACCGTCAAGAACCACGTCAACCGGCTGTACGCCAAGCTCGGCGCCGGGTCCCGGGCGGACGCGATCGCCCTGTGGACGGCCTACCAGGAGGCCCCTTCCTAGCCGCCCGCTGCAAGGTCCCCTGGAGCCAGCATTCAGCTAGCGCTCAGGGACTGGCCTGACAATGGGCACATGAGCAGTCAGCCCACGAACGGACGCAGGGCGCCGGATGCTCGGCTGCTCGTCGTCGAGGATGAGCCGAACATCCTGGAACTGCTGTCGGCCAGCCTGCGCTACTCCGGGTTCGAGGTGATCACCGCGGCGGCGGGCGGCGAGGCGGTGCAGGCCGCGCAGCGCCACCGGCCCGACCTGATCGTCCTGGACGTGATGCTGCCCGACATGGACGGCTTCGACGTGATCCGGCGGCTGCGCGGCGGCGGCACCCGCATCCCGGTGGTGTTCCTCACCGCGCGGGACTCCACCGAGGACAAGATCCGGGGCCTGACCCTGGGCGGCGACGACTACGTGACCAAGCCGTTCAGCCTGGAGGAGGTCATCGCCCGGATCCGGGCGGTGCTGCGCCGGACCCGGGGTGACGGCAGCGAGCCCCCGCCCCGGCTGAAGTTCGCCGACCTGGAACTGGACGAGGACAGCCACGAGGTCTGGCGGGACGGCAAGCAGATCCAGCTATCGCCGACCGAGTTCAAGCTGCTGCGGTACTTCATGGGCAACGCCAACCGGGTGCTGTCCAAGATGCAGATCCTCGACCACGTGTGGGACTACGACTTCCGCGGTGATACCGGCATCGTCGAGTCGTACGTGTCGGTGCTCCGCCGCAAGGTCGACACCTCCGAGCCGCACCTGCTGCACACGCTGCGCGGGGTCGGCTACGTCCTGCGGCTCCCGGCGTCGTAGGCCTGGTTCCGGCGATGTCGGCGGCGGACCGGCCCGCGGGGGCTCCGCCGGTCGGTCAGCGAGGCGGCGGCGGGGACGCCGCTGCGGGTCAAGCTGATCACCGCGGTGCTGGTCCTGGTGGCGGTGGCGCTGGGCGTGATCAGCATCGCCGGGCTCGGCTTCCTGCGCGGTTACCTGATCGGCCAGGCCGACCAGTCGCTCCAGCAGATAGCGGGGACGGTCGTCTACAACCTCAAGGCCTACCCGTACTCGGGCACCGCGTTCGGCCTCCCGCCGCCCGGGTTCGTGGTGGGCTGGCTCCCGGAGAACGGCAACCTGACCTGGCTGGAGTATGCGCCATCCAGGTACTTCAGGACCCCGACCGGGGGAATCCGGGTCACCGACAAGTCGCCGCCGCAGTTCAACGCCGACGCGGGCTGGCTCCAGGGCGGCCAGATCGTGACGGTCGGATCGGCCACGGGCGACGCCCGGTACCGGATAGAGGCCGTCACCCACACGTTCGGGCAACATGGCCCGGATCCGGTCACCGCCACGGTCCTCGTCGGCATCGACGTCACCTCGGACTACCAGACGCTGGGCCAGCTGACGTTCATCGACATCCTGCTGGGCGGCGCGCTGCTGCTCGGCATCGGGGTTATCGGGGTGGCGCTGATCCGGACCAGCCTGCGCCCGCTCAACGACATCGAGAAGACCGCCGGGGCCATCGCCGAGGGCGACCTGTCCCGCCGGGTGCCGAACCAGGACCCGCACACCGAGATCGGCCGCCTGGGCCGGTCGCTGAACGCGATGCTGACCCAGATCGAGGCGGCGTTCGACGCCCGGTCCGCGTCGGAGGCGGCCGCGCGCCGGTCCGAGGACCGGATGCGCCAGTTCGTCGCCGACGCCAGCCACGAGCTGCGCACGCCGCTGACCGCGATCCGCGGCTTCGCCGAGTACTACCGCCAGCGCGGCGGCGTGGCCCTGCCCGCCGCGGCGCCCGCCCCGGCCGCGCTGGAAGCCGGCCGCAAGGCCGGGCACCCGCCCGGGACCCGCTGGGAGGTGGCGGTCGAGCCGGGCAGCGGGCGGGGCCGCCTGACCGCGGCCGAGCTGGACCGGATCATGCGGCGGCTGGAGCAGGAATCCTCCCGGATGGGCGTGCTGGTCGAGGACATGCTGCTGCTGGCCCGGCTGGATCAGCAGCGGCCGCTGGAGCACCGCACGGTGGACCTGCTGACCCTGGCCGCCGACGCGGTACACGACGCGCGCGTGGTCGCTCCGGACCGGAGCATCCACCTGACCGTGGGCGGCGGCCAGGCCCTGCTGGTGCTGGGCGACGAGGTACGGCTGCGCCAGGTCATCGGCAACCTGATGAGCAACGCCCTGGCCCACACCCCGGACGGGACGCCGATCGACGTGGTGGTCCGGTCCGGCCGCCTGGACGAGGTCAGCTCCCCCGCCGCCGCCGGCATCCGGGTCGCGCCCGGTCCCCAGCCCTGGCCCGGCGCGGCGCGCCCCGCCCCCCCGCTCGCTGGCCCGGCCCGCCAGGACGCGCCGGCGGCGGTGCTGGAGGTCACCGACCACGGGCCGGGCCTGACCCGCGAGCAGGCCGGGCACGCCTTCGAGCGGTTCTACCGGGCCGACCAGGCCCGCACCTCCGGCGGCACCGGGCTGGGCCTGGCCATCGTGGCCGCGCTGGTGGCCGCCCACGGCGGGACCGTATGGGTGGACTCCGAGCCCGGTGCCGGCGCCACGTTCCGCATCGCGCTGCCGCTGTCCCCCGAGGCCCTGCACAGCGACCCCGACTACGGCGACGACCCGGCCTTAACCCGGCCCGAGCCCTAGCTGGCCAGGACCGGAGCGGGCGGCGGGGTCGGGCGGGGTCAGGGTCGGGCCGGGCCGGAGTGGCCCGCCAGCATCCCGGCCAGCTGGCCGGTCAGGCCCTTCGCCGCCGCCATGACCAGGTCGAACGTCTCCTCGTACTCGGCCGGGCCGCCGTTATAGGGGTCGGGGACCTCGGCGTCGTCGGGTGCCTCGGGGTCGAACGACCGCATCAGCCTGATGCGGCCATCGCCCAGGCCGACGCCGGCCCGGCTGGCCGCCATCTGCCGCAGGGCGGCCAGGTTGCGCCGGTCCATGACCACGAACAGGTCGTAGCCGGCCAGCCAGTCCGGGCCGATCTGGCGGGCGACGTGGGCGGACCCGTCGTAGCCGCGGCGGGCCAGCTCGGTCCGGGCGCGCGAGTCCATCGGGCCGCCGATGTGCCAGTCCCCGGTGCCCGCGCTCTCCACGCTCACCTGGCCGTCCAGCCCGGCCTTGGCCAGTTCGTGGCGCACGATGACCTCCGCCATCGGGGACCGGCAGATGTTGCCCAGGCACACCAGGCAGACCCGGTAAACGCCGGAGTCCTCGCGCGGCCCGGGAATCGGCATCTCGCTGTCAGCAGCCATGTGTCCAAGGATGCCCGATGCCGGTGCCCGGCTCACCACCTGCCACGATGGTTACATGATCGCCGCAGGCCGGTACCGCTCGCTGTCCCTGTGGCATGACACCGTGCCCGGCTCGCTGGTGCCCGGCGCGGCCCTGGCCGGCGACACCGAGGCCGACGTGGCCATCGTCGGGGCCGGCTTCACCGGCCTGTGGGCGGCCTACTACCTGGCCCGGGCCAACCCGGGCTGGCGGGTGGTGGTGTGCGAGCGGGAGATCGCCGGATTCGGGGCCTCGGGGCGCAACGGCGGCTGGTGCTCGGCGCTGTTCCCGTCGTCGCTGTCGAAGCTGGAGCGGATGGCCGGGCGCCCGGCGGCCATGGCCATGCAGCGGGCCATGCACGAGACGGTGGACGAGGTGGGCCGGGTGGCCGCCGCCGAGGGCATCGACTGCCACTTCGCCAAGGGCGGCACGGTCATGCTGGCCCGCTCGCCGGCCCAGGCCGAGCGGGCCCGGGCCGAGGTGGCTGAGCACCGCGAGTTCGGGTTCGGCCCGGAGGACCTGCGGCTGCTGACGGCCGACGAGGCCGGCGTCGATCGCCGGGGCCAGCGCGGTCACGGGCGGCACGTACACCCCGCACTGCGCGGCCATCCACCCGGCCCGGCTGGCCCGCGGCCTGGCCGAGGCGGTGCGCCGGGCCGGCGTCGCGGTCTGGGAGCGCACCCCGGTGCTGGACATCCAGCCGCACCAGGTGATCACCGCCACCGGGACGGTCACGGCCCGGTACGTGATCCGCGCCACCGAGGGCTACACGCCGGGGCTGCCCGGCCTGCGCCGGGCCATCGTGCCGGTGTACTCGCTGATGATCGCGACCGAGCCGCTGCCCGAGACGGCCTGGGCGCAGATCGGGCTGACCGGCCGGCCGACGTTCGGCGACCTGCGGCACCTGATCATCTACGGGCAGCGCACGGCGGACGGCCGGCTGGCGTTCGGCGGGCGGGGCGCGCCCTACCACCTGGGATCGGCGGTGCGGCCGGGGTTCGACCGGGTCCCGGCGGTATTCGAGGCGCTGCGCTCGACGTTGCGCGAGTTGTTCCCCGCCGTGGCGGACGCGGAGATCACGCACCGCTGGGGCGGGCCGATCGGCATCGCCCGGGACTGGACGGCGTCGGTCGGGCTGGACCCGGTGACCGGGCTGGGCTGGGCGGGCGGCTACGTGGGCGACGGCGTCTCGACGACGAACCTGGCCGGGCGGACGCTGGCCGACCTCATCACGGGGACAGACAGTGACCTGGTCCGGCTGCCCTGGGTGGGGCACCGTTCCCCGCCCTGGGAGCCAGAGCCGCTGCGCTGGGCCG
Source organism: uncultured Actinomycetota bacterium (assembly GCA_963731085.1). Lineage (GTDB taxonomy): Bacteria > Actinomycetota > Actinomycetes > Streptosporangiales > Streptosporangiaceae > DASUBV01. The sequence continues at coordinate 65,516 of CAVSUF010000003.1, read as the reverse complement.
GGCTGAACGCGGGGCTGCGGGTGATGAGCCTGGCCGACCGGGAGGAGGCCCGGACGGGGCGGCCATCGCGGGCGGCGGGGTTCATGGGGCGGTTCGTCGGCGGGTGACGCCGGGTGGTCCTGGGTGGTCCTGGGGTTGACGGGACGAAACGGGAGGTTCCGGACGGGAACCGGGTGAGCCGGGCGCGGGGGCTGATTCGCGCGGGCCGGGAAGTTACGCTAGCATCACTGCGTTGTTGGGCGCCGCTAGCTCAATTGGCAGAGCAGCGGACTCTTAATCCGCGGGTTCGGGGTTCAAGTCCCTGGCGGCGCACCCGCTTGACATCGGCATATGCAGTCGTGGCGATCATTTTTACTTCCTCCTGGTTGCAGTTCTGGTTGCAGTTGCGGGTGCAGGGGTGTCCCAGAGGGCATCGCCGATCCGCGTGGCTGCGTGCTGGACCAGCTCGCTCGTGACGTGGGTGTAGCGCTGGGTCTGGCTGAGCTGCGAATGGCCGAGGATCTGCTGGACGACGCGGACGTTGATGCCCTGCTCCAAGAGGAGCGTCGCCGCGGTGTGGCGGGCATCGTGCACCCGCGCCTCCCGGACACCGGCTTCGCCGAGCAGGAGCCGCCAGTCCTCCCAGTCGTCGCGGGGGTCTATGGGCGCTCCGGTCGGGCCACAGAAGACGAGATCCTGGTCCTGCCATGCTTCTCCCGCAGCCTGGCGCTCGGCGTCCTGGTGCTCGCGATGGGCCTTCAGCTGCGTGACCAGCTGGGAAGGCAGGGCCAGGATGAGTTTCGCCTCGCCCTGGCCCGGCTTGACGCCCTTTCGGCGGACGAAGTGCCAGCCGCCGCCGGCGCGCTGCGGGCATTCCCGGGCGTGACCAGCGCAGGTCTTCGGGCACGGCCGCTTCACGACCGGGCAGCTGTGCCCGCGCTTGCCGCAGCCAGGGGCGCAGCCATCACGGTGACGGTGCCGGGTGCACTTCGCCGGGCATGCGATCCTGTGCCGACTCTTGGTGCAAGCGGCGACGTCACCGCAGCCGTGCCGAAAGCGCGCCCGCCGGAGCTGCCATCCGACCTGGATCGTGCCAGCGTCCAGGTCCACGTACTTCCAGCGCAGCCCGATAGCCTCCGCCTGCCTGATGGCGAGCGCGAGAGCAACTGACCAGCGAGCGCCATTGCGCCGCTCGCTCGCGGCGGCGAGTATCTGACGCGCCTCGGCGCGGCTGAGCGGCTCGATCTCGATCTCCTCGCCCGCTGGCGGGTCGATGAGCATCGCGATGTTCCGGCTCACCTTGTCGCGCTTCCAGGCGACCTTCAGCGCGCGGGCCAGTATCCGGTGGATCTGGAGGATGGTGTTGGGCTTGAGGCCCTGCCTGGCCAGCCAGACGTAGAAGGCGTCGAGGTGCTCGGGCTGGAGGCGATCGAGCCGGTGCCTGCCCAGCTGCGGAATGATCCACCGCCGCACCGTATTCGTCGCACACCTGACTACCTACGACAGCCAGCACCGCCCCATCGAGCACTCCCGGTACACCTGGCCCACCGACGCCGTCCGCACCAGCCACTACTACACCTGGGCCGGATAGAGGCAGGCTGCGGCCCGCTTGCGTGACGGGACCTGGCGGCTGCCCGCTACGCAGTCGCGATCCCGGCTGGCGAGGTTCGATGGGCGGCCAGAGCATGGGCGACAGCACGTCATGACAGCACCCGGAGGCCGTGCCAGGCTAGCCTCGAGCTTTCGCCTGTGACCGGCGCGTAAGCAGCCTGGCTTTCAGTGGTCACCATTAACCGCAACCCGGCCCGGGCTTCAACTAGCGAAGCAGCACGGGATGACCGCTTGCCGACAGCGCGAGCCCGAGGAGGAAGAGCGTGATCAGAAGAATCGCCACGAGCAGCCTCGTAGCTCGGCTTGCATGCCGTTTTTCCTTATGAGGGTGCTGGTGTGGCTTGCTGCTCATCGTGCTCCCCTTATGGCACCGCAGCGATCGATTCGCCGGTCACTGCAGATGAGTCGCAGATACGTAGTCCGGGACAAGCGGCGATCAGGCGGACGGGATCAGTGTGCGCTGGAGTTGGAGGGCCTGATTCGCGTTCCGGGCCGGGATTTCGAACCCGCCTGTGAACGGCCCCACGAGATTGGCGACGCCCCAGGTCTTGCCGGCAACGATCGTGGCGAGCTCATCCCGCGAGTGATAGGCCCTTGCGGTGATCGCCATAAGGGCCGCCCTGTCGGCTGCGGGCACGTCGATCGCGAGTCCGTAGTGGGCGGGCTGCTGGTTCGCGGCCGGCTGCTGCAGATACCTGACCGCTGCGGATGTGATCGTCAGAGGCTTGCCGAGCCGCCGGTAGCATTGGCCGCTGCCGGGGAACTGCCAGGCTGCCTTGGGGAGGCTGGCGGAGCCGCCTGGGCAGCTGCCCGCCCTTGACGAGGGCTGGCTTGCCACGATCTGCAGCGCGATTGCCGAGTTCAGATGGTGCTGGGCGTCTGGTGCCTGCCCTAGCGGGAGTGCGTCGCTGCAGCCGGCAACTGTAAGCACGACTGCGAGGGCGATGCCAGCCGCAGCCAGGCTCCTGCCAGGTCGTCGCACCATGCATCCTCCTTGACCGGTCATGACGGCCTCATCGTGGCGGCGGGTATTGGGGCGGTGCGAGCTGCCTGGGCGCGGGCGGCGTCCGGAGCAACCAGCGCGGCGGCAGCAGCCAGGAGGAGCAGTTCCGCCAGGCCGACAGTGATCAGGTGAGGGTCTTGCAGGTAGTGGCCCTGCAGGTGGTCACCGAGCGAGGCGATCCGGTACGCCGCGGCGACGGCAGCGAGCAGCCCGACGGTCAGTGACCAGACGGCCGGGCCGCCACGGCCGGACAGGGCCTTCGGCGCGTGCGCCAGGCACAAGACGGCGACCAGGATGCACGACAGCCCGGGCAGGTCCGGCACCCACGCCTGATGGCCGGTCGCCTCGGCGGTCAGCTCCGGCACGGCGACCAGGAGGTAGATCGCGGGCAAGGCCAGCAGCCAGGGCCGCCGGGGGACCCGCGGGCGTCCCGGTGGAACGCGGCCATGGCCAGCACGGGTACCAGGTCGTGCAGGATCCAGAAGGCCCATGACCCGTAAGGCGACAGCAGGGCACCGGTGAGCTGCCCCTGGACCAGCCAGACCAGGTCGAGTGCAGCGGCGATTACCGCGAGGACCCGGGCGGCCCGGCAATGCCCCAGGACTAGCGCTACGAAGATCACGATCCAGGCACAGCCCGCCAGGTACCAGACGCCGCCGGCCAGGCAATTCCCGGCAGCGGCGCCATGGCCGCGGGCGGCGCGGGGACGGTACCGAGCGGATGGCCGCCCCTGGCCAGGAACGCAAGCCGGAGCCCGTCCAGCCCCGGACCGCGTGCACCATCAGAAGGGCCAGTACCGCGCCCCGCACTGCCTGACCCCAGGCGAAATAGCGGCGGGGAGCGCCCCGCCCGCCCAGGTAGAGCCGGGCGGCCAGCAGCATCACGCTGGCGACCTCCTGCCACCCGGGCTTGCAGAACTCCAGGACGCACTCCGTCCGTGTAGGCGTCGCCGGTTAGCCAGCTATCCAGGAACGCCGCGACCATGTCCGCTTCCCACTGCTGCCGGTAGTAGCCCGGCAGCAGGCGCAGCACCCGCCGGTAACGCTGCTCCAGGCGCAGCTCGCCGCTCATCCGGCCGCCTGCGGCCCGAGCCGGTTCAGTCGCGTCCGCACCACGCGAGCGGTGGCGAGGCGAAGCTCAGCCTCCTCAGCCAGCGCGCCCCGCCCGTCCCTGGTCAGCCGGTAGTAGCAGCGGCCAGCCGGCCGTCGCGGGCTTCCTCCCGGTCCGGTTCGATCAATCCCTCGCCGGCGAGCCGGTCCAGCACTCCGTACAGGCTGCCGATCTTCAGCTTGACCCGGCCCCCCGACAGCTCGGCAACCTCCCCCACGATGCCGTATCCGTGCCGCGGGCCACCTGCCAGCGCAGTCAGCACGAAGAACGCCTGTCCGGTCATGGTCCCATCGGCCATGCCGCGCAATATAGTGGACGCCAGATATTAGTCGAGACACCACCTCGGCTCGCCTCCGACCACTTCGCGTGTGCACCAGGCGAGGGGCTTGGCGGTGGCGTGACTGCCTGTCTCACTCTTGCCGACTGATGTCATTCAGCCCCAGGCACAAAGTCCGGCATCCCGTGACGGGCGGTGCGGCACTGGCGGAGCATGATCCCTTGCGGTGTTCATGTCATAGCCCTGAGCTGTTAGCCGGGCCAGGCTGACACGAGCGCGAACATCAGGAACCTGACGGCCTCGGGGTTACCCGGCTGTTTCTCCCGGCCGGGCCAGGTGCTGCTCGAGCCAGGTGGCGAGCTGAGCGGCGGCGTCGGCGACGGGCCGGGTGCCCATCTTCCAGCAGATGGCGGTGCCCCCCTGGCCGGCGAATGCCTGGCAGTTGTCGGTGCGGTCGTCGATGAGGACGGCGTCGGCGAAACCCAGGCCGTGATCGGCGAGCCAGGGGCCGAAGAAGCTCTGGGGGTCCTCGCTCTTGAGGGTGCCGGTGTGGCTGGAGCAGATGAGGTCATCGCAGATCGCGGCCCAGTCGGCCAGGGTCTCGCGTTCGGGGCGGTGGCGGGCGCGGGTGCGGGCGGCGCGGAAGGTGCGGTCGAAGCAGTCCATGTTGTCGGTGGCCACGACGACGATGGCCTCGGCGCGGGCGGCGCGCAGGACGTCGAACAGCTCGGCGTTGACGGTCATGCGGGCGCAGTCGTCATCCAGGCGCCGGGCCAGGTAGTCGCGCCGGAAGCGGCGGTCCAGCGGGATGCCCATGCCGGCGATGACCTGGTCGGAGGACAGCTGGCCCTTCATCCACTCATCGGCGGTGCCGCCGGCGAACAGGCCGGCCATTCCGGCCTCAAGAGGGGCGTGTAAAGGGTGGGCGGCGCTGCCGCGGATGGAGATCCAGAACGGGTCCCTGGACAGGACGCCGTGCCAGTCGGAGAAGATGACCCGCGGTGTGAGCGGTGCCTGCCTCATGCGTCTCCCCGGGTTCCGCGGCGCCGGGCTGCCGCTGTCCGGATCTCGGCCCGGGCTGCGTGGGCGAGCCGGGTCGGGTCTAGCGTGGCATCCAGCCAGGCGACGCGCGGTGATTTCCGGGCGGCGAGCCGTGAGAAATATGCGCGGATAGCAGCATTGAACGCGGGGTCGGTGTAGATGCTGCCGGGCGGGAACTTGCCATTGTTGCGGGCGGGGATGGCGTGCTGGGGCAGGTCGAGGTAGAGGATCAGGTCGGGCCAGGCCGGGACCGGGGAGGCGCGCAGCAGCCGCCGGGTGGGTGCCAGCAGGGGCAGCCCGGTCATGCGCTGCAGGGCCAGGGAGTTGGCCAGCAGGGTGTGGACGCTGCGGTCGGCGAGGATGACGTCCAAGTCGGCTGGCAGGGCGGCGAGGCGGCCGGCCTCGACCTGCAGGAGGCAGCGGACCGCTTCCTCCCGCTCGGCGATGGTAGCGGCTTCCTGGCGGGGCAGGTTCCGGCCGCCGCCGGCGTGGTCGGCGTAGCAGCGGACGAGCGCCGCGGCCAGGCCGTCCCCGGCCAGGGCCGGGGCGAGCAGGGCGGCGAGGGTGGTCTTCCCGGCGCAGCAGGGTCCTTCGAGGGCGGCCACGCAGGCCCAGGTCACGGGGCCTGGTCCCGCTCGGTCTTGCCGGTGCCGCCGTGCCCGGCGAGGAGCTGGACGGCCCCGGCGATGCCACCTGCGCCATGCACGGCGCAGGCCAGGGGGAAGGCGGCCATCCGGGCCAGCCGGGTCCCGCGCGGGGCCGGGGCGCCCAGGTATGCCTCGGTGATGGCGACCTGGACGGCGCAGACGGTGGCGAGGAGCGCGGCGGAGGCGCGGGCGGGCCGGGCCGGCGGCGAGCACGGCCAGGACCAGGGCCGGTACGGCGGCACAGCCGATCCACTCGGCGGCCGAGCCGAGTGCCGAGCCGGCCATGAGCACGGCCCGCCAGCCGGGGCGGGTGGCTGGGTCGCGCAGGTACCGCAGCGCGCGGGCCGGGCCGGCGAACCAGCGGGCGGCCTGCCGCAGCTGGGCGGTGACTGTGGCGGGGACCTCGGCGGCGTCCAGGCTCGGCACGGCGATCATGGGCAGGCCGAGCGAGCCGAGGATGAAGCTGTAGTGCATGTCCTCGACCGGGGACCGGGCCGGGAACGGGAGCCGGAGCAGCAGGGACAGGCGGATGCACAGGCCATGGCCGGTGACGTGAGCGTAGGTGGCCGCGCCGAGGGCACGGCGGAGGCGGCCGGCGGCCGGGTGGCGGGCGGCGAGGCGGGGGATCTCGAAGCCCAGGACGAACCGGTTGGCGCGCAGCGCCCCGGCGTCGCACACGGTCCCGGCCAGCCACGCCGCTGGGCCTGCCCGGCCCGGCCGTGGGCGGGGGCGGTACTCGAAGCGGGATGGCTGGCTGAACACGCTGGCGCCGGGGTGGCCGGCGACGGCGGCGGCGAGGCGGTCCAGGGAGTCGGGGGGCGGGCGGGAGTCGGCGTCGTAGATGACGGCGAACGCGTCGTCGGGGGTGCGGCCGGGCGGGAGCATGGCCGCGCAGGCGACCGCGGCGTAGTTGAGCTGGTCGGCCTTGAGGCCGGCCGGGTCCGGGCTGTGCACATGGGCGCACTGGCCGGCGGCGGCGAGCCGGCGCGCGGCGGCGGCGGTATCGGGAGCGGGATGACGGACGGCCTCAGCGGCCTCGCGGGCGGTGGTGACGATGACCAGGGCCGCGCCGCTGCGGCGAGCCACATGCTGGAGGCTGGCCACGGCGACGGGCAGGACGGCGGCCTCGCGCAGGACCGGGACGATGATGAAGAACGCCGGCCCCGCGCCGGGCGGCGACGTGGCGGGCGGCTGGCGCAGGAACCGGCGGGACCGGGTGATGGCGGCCAGGATCAGCACCTGGCGGGCGGCGGCTGCGGCGAGGGCGGCAGTGGCGAGCAGGGCCAGGCGGGTCACGGGCCGGGCGGCATGGGGTGGCGGGCGGTTGCGCCGCCGCTGGCGTCCAGGCGAAGCGTCCCGGCCGCGGCGGGGCGGGGCGGGGCGCCGGGCGGCGGGGGTGGCGGGGGGATCTTGAGCTGGCTGCGAGTGAAGTGGCAGGGGTCGGTCACCGGCGGGCCGGGGTAAGGGACCGCCTCGGTGCCGCCGAATCGGGCGGCGTACTGGCCGTGGAACCCGTCGCAGACCTGCCGCAGGGCGCAGCTGCCGCAGGCGGGCACATGCTGATAGCCGTGGCGGGCCTGCTGGCGGCGGGCGGCGTCGGCGTACCAGTCCGGGTCGGGCTGGCCCTCATAGCCGGTGTCGTACCAGGAGTTGAAGTCCCACTCGCGGGGGTCGAAGGGGAGCTGGAATCCGGTGTAGACGTGCTGCTCGTAGCCGGGGAGCTGGCAGGGGGGCATGTAGCGGACGTTGGCCTCGATCCCGGCGGCGGCGCAGATGTCGATGGCGCGCATCAGGTACGGGGCGATCTCCGAATGCCGGGCCTGGAACGGGATGTGCGGGTCGGCTTCCCACTCGAAGTAGGGGTTGAAGGCCAGGAAGTTCACCACGCGTGCGCCGTTGGCGGCGGCGAGGCGGGCGACGGGCTCCAGCTGGGTGAGGTTGTCGCGGATCATCGTGACGTTGAACCGGAACGGGATGCCCAGGCCCGCCAGGATGTCCAGGGCGGCGGCCTGCCGGGCAGCGCTGTCGCCGGCCGCGGCCGTGGATCGCGGTGGCGGCCGGGCCGGTGGCGTGAACCGAGATCAGGAAGTCGCAGATGCCGGCCCGGGCGAACGCGCCGGCCACGCCGGGCCGGGCCAGGCGCATGCCATGGGTGATGACCGTGGGCCGCAGCCCGATCGCGGCGGCGTGGGCGACGATGTCGAGGATGGCGGGGTGCAGGGTGGGCTCGCCGCCCATGAAGTCGACGGCGTCGTTGCCGTAGAAGGACCGGAACTTGTCCAGGGCCGTGATGGCGTCCGCAGCGGGGAGCCAGCCTTTCCGGGCGGCGGGGACCTTGTCGTCGTAGCAGAACTTGCACCGGACGTCGCAGCGCAGGCCCAGCCACAGCACGCTCCGCGTGGTGAGGCGGGGGCTGGTGGCCCAGGTCAGGACCGGGCGAGGATCGGGACTCACGGGTTTCCTCCCTTGCTGGCGTGTTACTACAGGTAGGGCTGGCGGAACCGGGCGGCTCCGGCGAGCTCGCCGGACAGCACGGCGGCGGCCTCGACGAGCTGCAGGGCGGCCCGTGATACGGGGCCGGGGTCGCCGCGGGCCAGGGCGACCGCGCCACCGGGCAGGGCCGCGGCCGCGGCGGCGGCCCGCCGGAACGGGTAGCCGTCCAGGATCACGGCGCGGCCGGAGATGTCCCTGTACGTGGCGTGCAGGAGAACCTGGTAGACGGCGTAGCGGAAGAACCGGGCGAAGTGGGCGGTGACGGTCGCGCGGTCCTCGTGCTCGATCACGGCGCCCGGCGCGAGGCCGAGCTGGTAGCCGCGCAGGCCGAGCCGGTAGCAGACGTCGACGTCGCTGCCGGACTGGAACCGCTCGTCGAACCCGCCGGCGTCGCGCAGCGCGGCGGCGGGGAACCCGGCGTTCGCTCCGGCGACATACGGCAGGTGCAGGGCGGGCAGGTAGCTGAGCTGCCGCTGGCCGTCGACCACCGTGATGGCGTGCCGCTGCGCCCAGGTCCGCGGCTCGTGCTTGACGATCAGCCCCCCGGCGCCGCCCAGCCCTCCGCCGGCCAGCCGGCGGCCAGGGCCTCGGCCCAGCCGGGCCGGGCCACGCAGTCCGCGTCGGTAAGCAGCACGTACCGGCCGCGGGCCAGCCGCAGCCCGGCGTTGCGGGCGGCGGGGGTGCTGGCCCGCTGTAAGTGCACGTAGCGGACGATGCCGTGCGCGCCGTCGGTGTCGGCCAGGCAGCGGCTGCCGTTCTCCGCGATGATCACCTCGTACGCATCGCGGGGCAGGGTCTGGGCGGCCAGCGAGCCGATCAGCCGCCGGGCCCGCTGGTCGCCGCGGACAGCCACCACCACGGTGACCAGCAGCGCGGGGTCAGTCACGGAACTGGCGGCACATGTGCGGGACCAGGCCCAGGGTCCGGTTGCGGGGTGCGGGGCACAGCTGGCAGAACGCGATACGGTCGCGGCGGAACCCCTCGGCCGCCTCCCCGGCCCAGACCTCCGCCAGGGACTGGCCGGCGACGCTGCCGATCTCTCCCTCGTGCGAGATCTCGACCTGGCAGCACGGCAGGGTCCGCCCGTCCGGCTCGACCAGGGCGTAGTAACCAGGGATCCGGCACGCGGCGCGGGCGGCGGCCAGGTCCGGCCAGTAGGTCCCGGCGGCGTAGGCGGCGTCCAAGACGTCGGGGGAAAAGAAGCTGCCCAGCACCTGCGCCGCGTTGGCTTGCACGACCGGCGGGGCGTCCCGGCCTGCCAAGACGGCCAGCATCTGCGGGACAACGTCATCGCGGAACTCCCCGATCTCCGACTCGCTCAGCAGCGACTCCCCCGTGGTGTCGCCGTAGACGTTCATCAGGTACATCGAGGCCATCCCGGCGTCCAGGCAGTGCGCCAGCAGCCCCGGCAGCCCGCGGAAGCTGTGCCGGGTAATCACCGTCATGCAGTTGACCCGGAAGCCGGGGAACGCCGCGCCCGCGGCCTGGACGGTCTCGATCGCCTTCATGATCACCGGGAGGGCGCCGCGGATGCCGCGCAGCCGGTCATACAGGGCCGGGTCCAGGGTGTCGACGGAGAAGTTCCACGCGCCCAGGCCCGCCTCGATGAGCTGGCGGGCTTGCTGCTGCCGTACGGCGCTGTGGTCGGGGCGCCAGTTCAGGTGGGTGGTGAGCAGCGGGAGGTTCCCCGCCGGAGTCGCTATGGTGGCGAGCAGCGCGATGCGGTGCTCGTCAGGCTCGCCGCCGGCGGTCAGCGCGATGGTGTCGTGACGGGTGATCGGCCACCGGGCGAGGACGCCGAGGCCGCGGTCGCGGACCGGCTGCGGCGGGTCGGCCTGGTGGTGGTGGGCGAATCCGAGGGCGGCGGCGAGGCGGGCTGTCTGCGTGCTGCCGGAGGGCTCGGTCCATGCTTCCTGGACGGTGACGATGTCTGCGTCCGCGTCGGCCATCGCCGCTAGCAAGGCGTCTTCGCGGGCCTGCCAGTCAGCGTTCTTGCCCCAGGTGTTCCAGGTCAGCAGGCGCATGGTGGTCATCAGGGAAGCCTTTCGCTCGCGGCGGCGTGGCGGGTGACTTTTGCTGAGTGCAGGAGCGGCGTGGCGCCGTGGACGGTGATGGTGACATCTTCGGGCGTGATGCCGAGCAGGCCGGCTGCGCGGGCGCGCAGGGCGGCCTCGGTGGCGGGGGCGACGGCGGTGAGCAGCCGCACCGTGGCCTGGCCTTGCTGGTGGCGGACGAGCGCGCACCGGCGTCCCAGGAGGGGGCCGAGGGCGTCGAGGGTGTCCCGGGGCCACAGGCCGCTGATCTGCTCGTCGTCGGCCCGGCCGAGCAGCCGCAGCCTGCCGTGTGGGTCGCTCGCGCCGAGGTCGGTGGTGAGCAGGCTCCCGGCGGGAAGTGCTTCAGCCGGGTCGAGGGGGACCCCGGTGGCAGGTCCGGACAGCTCGATGACCGGCTTCCCGCCGCGGGTGGTGATGGTCGCGCGTGCGCCCGGCATCGCGGTGCCGACCGTGCCGAGGGACGTGGTGGTGGCCTCGGTGTCGAAGTGGGTCAGTGAGGCTGTCTCGGTCAGGCCGTAGCCCTCGCGGACGTCGATGCCGCGGCCGCGGAAGTCGCTGATCCCGGTGATGCTCAGGGGCGCGCCCGCCGGAATCGACCAGGACGCCGGGGGGAACGCTGCGGTCGGCGGGGCCTGGTCGAGGATGACGGGGTTGGCGAGCACGATCAGGCGGTCGGCGTGCCGGCCAGGCGCGCGGCGTCGTCGAGTACCCGGTGGCTGGCCTGCGCTCAGGTGCAGGCGGGCGCCGAGCCGGGCCGCGAGCAGGACGCCGGCGACGAAGGTGAAGTTGTAGGCGGCGGGCAGCGAGGTCACGATGATGCTGTCGGGGGTGACCTGGTAGATGGCCTGGTACCAGGACGTGACCACGTCGAGCTGGGCGGTGGTGAATCCGTAGCCGCGGGGAGTCCCGGTAGTGCTGCCGGAGCTGAACATGGCGACGTCCCAGCCGTCGCGCGTGGCAGTGCCGGTCATGGGTGCGGCGGAGGCGGCCTGCCCGGCGGCGCGGAGCAGGGTGCCGCCCGGGGCGCTGATGGGGTCGCCGCCGGAGGTGCCGGGCAGCAGCACTATCCGGTGCCCGGCGGTAGTGCGGTCTGGGCGCACGCAGCGAGCTGCGGCTGCGCGGAGCCGGTCAGCAGGTAAGTTCGGCGCCGCGGGGCTCGCCGGGTCAATGACGGGTACGCCAGGCGCGGCGAGCTGGCGGGCGGGGACGGGGTCGAGGCCGTCCGCGGAGATGGTCCAGTCAGGCATGCCAGGTCTCCAGCCCCGCCGCCGGGGGATCGCAGATGAACTGGCTGACCGCCTCGCGCGGCGGTGCTGAGAACCGGCAGCGGGCAGTGGGCGCTGGTGCGGGGTGGCGGCGGCGGGCCTGGAGCGGCGGCGCGCATGGGGATGCCGACGTCAGGCAGCCGGACGATGAGGATCGTGAGGGCCGGACGGCAGAGGTCGGCTGCGGCGTGGCGGAGCGCTTCTTCTGCTGCTGCCTTGGCTGCGGCATAGGCGAGGGTGGCGGGGATCTGCTGGCCGATCACGTCGCTGGAGATCAGCACTACCGGGATCGCGGTGGCCGGCGCAGGCCGGGAGCGGGATACCGCTTGCAGGAGCTGTAGGTGAGCGGTGCAGTTGACCTGCAGGCAGTAGGCGAGCGCCGCCGGGTCGAAGTCGGCCAGCCGGGCGCGGCAGTCCGTGCCTGCCGCGCATACCAGCCCGGCGGCCGGGGGGCCTGCGGCGATGTGCTGGGCCGCGCGGGTGACTGCGTCCGGGTCGGACAGGTCGGCGTGCTCGAAGCGGTCGCCGGGCCGGAGCCCGGCCGGAGGGGTCCGGCCGAGCGCGTGAATCGGGCCGGCCAGCAAGGCGGCTAGCTGTTCCGTGAGCGCCTGGCCGACGGTCCCGGACGCGCCGGTTATCACGAGGCCCCGGGGGCTAGTCATGGCAGACGACCCGGCCGGTGACGGCGTTGAAGTGGATGGTGACCAGCCGCAGCGGCAGGTGCAGGAGGCGCAGGAGCTCCCGGACGCGGTGCTGCTGGACTTCGTAGTAGTCCTCCAGCACGTTGAGGTGGGCCGTGACCGGCTCAGCTCGCTCCAGCACCTCGCTGACCAGCGCGGCGATGCCCGGATCGGCATGGTTCGGGCTGGTGACGTCAGCGAACGCCGCGTAATAGCGGGCCAGTTCCGCGGCCCTGGCGTCGTGGGCCTGGCTGGCAGACAGGATCGCGGCGGCGTGGTCATGCACGCCTTCTCGCAGGTGATACCGGTCGGTGAAGTACTGGTCGAAGCGGGCCGGGTCGCAGCGGTAGGTGAGCAGGGCCGTCTCGAAGAACACGCATCCGGTGATCGGCGTGCTGCCGTCGATGCCCTCGAACAGCTCGCAGTGGCTGCCGTCGCCCAGCGGGAGGAACAGGTTGCCGCCGCGGCGCTGGTAACGGCCGGCGAGCGGGGAGCTGTTCATCCGGCGGAACAGCTCGACGACGATGGCGCGGATAATGGGAGAGGACTCGCAGATCAGGTGCATGGGCGCGGAGCCGAACGTGTGGCACAGGAAGGCGCGGTAGGTCGCGGGGGCCAGCCGGACGAGGACGTGGTCGTCGTCCATCATCGGGGTCAGCAGCGGCGGGCGGTGCTGGCGGGCGGCCAGTACCGGCAGGAGCGCGGCGCCGATCGCGGTCCCGGTGTCCTGGTCGATGTCCAGGTCCCGGTCCAGGTGGATGTGCCCGGCTTCCATGCTGGCCAGGTCGGGGCCGGCATAGGCCGCGAGCAGCTCGCGGGCGCGCCCGGCCAGGTCCGCAGGGGAGAACGCGCGGGCTGCTGAGTCTGGCGCGGTGAGCCCGGCGGCCTGCGTCCCGGTCTGGGTCTGCGTCACGGTGGCTGACCGGTGATTGCCAGCGCGCACGAGGTAGCTTGCCTCGCCCATGTCGATCAGCGCCGTGTCGCCGGGCGATAGCCGGCTGATGGCCGGGAGCCGGCCCGCGACGGTGGCGATCACGTCTTCGCCGGCCGGGCAGTGACCAGGCTGGTAGCTCCACTGCACGGCGGTGATCCCGTGGCGGGCGTCAGCCTGGACCACGGCGAGCCGCACGCCGACGGGCAGTTGCTGCTCGCCGGCGTGAGCCCACAGGGCGAGCGCGGCCTCGGCCGGGGTGAGGTAGGCCAGCAGGGCCGACAGCTCGTAGCGGAACTGGCGGCGGATCCGGCGGCGGCGGCAGCGCACGGCCATCCAGTAGTCGGGTCTGCCCGGCGGGGCTGCTGTGGTGAGATCTGCCGACGGATCGGCCTCGGCAGCCGGGCTCGGGCGAAGCCAGGGCGCCGGCAGCAGCAGGCCGCGCTGGGCGAGGCGGGCGCGGGTCACTACGAGCAGCTCCGACAGGACCTTCAGCGAGTCCGGCAGCCGACTGGAACCGCGCAGCCGCCGCAGCGCGTGCTCGTCAACGCCGGCGTGGAGGCCGAGATGGCCGATGTCCACGATCCGGGAGAAGTGCACGAGTTCCTGCTGGATCTCGCTCGGCCCGGCCGCAGCCTCGCCGGAGCCATGCTCCAGGAACGCGGCTGCCACGTCCACGACGTCGGTTCCGTCGCCGGGATCGGCGAGCGCGGCGAGGAATGTTCCGGCCGCGCCGGCGCCGTGCAAGGCGGCCAGGACGGCCAGGCGCTGCGTCAGCCGCTCGAACGCGCCCGTCAGTTCCTGGGCGGTGAGCGTCGCGGTGGTCGGGTGATCCAGCGGCGAGAACGCGGCCAGCAGATCCCGGCTGAGGGTGGTCTGGTCGCGGTAGGTGCTGGTAAGGATCATGGCGTACTCCCGGGGTCGGATGCCTCGACCCAACACCCGCGAGCAGGCCCGGGCCGACCCCCTGCGGCGAGGAGCAGCGGCGAGGATCTCCCCGCCCGGCGGGGAGTGCGCGAGCCGGCCTGGCGTCTACGGTGGGACGCGGGGATGCCCGACGGAGAGGCAGGAAGCGTGATGGATGCCGGCGCGCGCCGTCAGGTCGGGGAGCTGCGCAGCGCCATGCGCCGGCGAGGAGCCACGACCCGCCAGGTCGCCGCGGCCATCGCCGGGGGCTTCGGGGTGACCCCCCAGGCAGCGTTCCGGCACGCGGCCGGCCTTTCCCAGGCCGAGGTCGCCGAGCGGTACAACCAGCGCTGGCCCGGCGAGCATCCCAAGACGTTCAAGCACGTGTCCTACTGGGAATGCTGGCAGGGTCCCGGCGCCGGCGCGACTGCGTCCGCCCGCGCCCCCTCCTATGAGGACCTGGGCCGGCTGGCCGAGTTATACGGCTGCCTGGTCGATGACCTGCTCCTTGGCCCCCGCCATGCGGCGGCGGCGCCGGTGCCTGACCCGGCCGGCGGCCTTGCCCAGGTCATTTCGCTGCTGATCGCCGGCGGCTACGCTGAAAAGCCAGAGGGCGATGAGGACGATGTGAGCATCGCGCTGCGCGCACCCGACGGCGAAGGGACCATCACCGTGAAGCTCTCGCGCCGGCATTTCACCGAGCTGCTGGCTGCCGGCGGCTTAGCGGCAGTCCTCCCGGATTTCGCGCTCCCCAGCACCGCCAGCGTCGGGGCCGGGAGTGCTGCGGACTACCGCCGGCTCCTGGCCGCGCACCAGTCCGGGCATCACCTGCTCGAACCGGCGGCCCACATCAGCGCACTGCGGCAGATCCTCGGCGATATCGAGCAGCAGCGCGCGCAGAGCACCAGCAGCCAGGCACGGCAACAGCTGCGGCACGTGCAGAGTGAGTACGCCGAGCACGTGAGCTGGCTCTGCCGGGAAGCCGGCGACCCGGGCGCCTGCCGGCGGTGGGCAGACCGCGCCGCCGGATGGGCGCTGGAGAGCGGCGATACCACCATGGCCACCTACATGACGCTGCGCGGCGCCAGCCTCGCCCTCGACCAGGGCGACCACCGGCAGGCAGCCGAGCTGGCGGTCACCGCCCAGAACGTCTCCTGGCCGATCCCGCCGGCCCTGCGGGGAGTCGCCCTGGCCTACGAGGCCCGCGGCCGTGCCCGCACCGGGACGGTGGCCCGCGCCCAGCTCGATGACGCCGCGGAACTGCTCACCTTGGACGGCCCGGATCGCGGCCCGCGTACCTCCGGTTCTATAACGCCGACTTCGCTGACCTGCAGCGTGCCACCTGCTACGTGGATGCCGGGGTACCCGGGCCAGCGGTGACCATCCTGCAGAGCAAGATCACCACCCTGCCCGCGTCGCACGGCCGGGACCGCGGCCTGTACCTGGCCCGCCTCGGCGCCGCGCACGCCGCCGGTCAGGTACCCGACGCCGCCGCGTACGCCGCGATGGGATCCCTGGCTGAGGCACGCCGTGCTGGCTCCCGGCACGTGCTCGCCGAGCTGGGGCGCCTGGACGCCGCGCTGGCGCGCCGGTGGCCGGCGCAGCCGCAGGTCCGCCAGTTCCACGATGCGCTGCACGCCGCCCGCGCGGCCTGACCCGCGAGATTACCTGCCGCGCGGCCCCTGGCCTGGAAGACTCCGCCCTGTGAACTCCCCGGCAGGCACCGCGCTGCGGCCCTCCTGGGACGAGCTGCCCGGCTCACTGCGCGACGGCCTCGCCGACCGCCTCGGCGCGATCGCCGCCGCCCGGGTGCAGGACGGCGGCTTCACTCCCGGGCTGGCCGCCCGGCTGCGGCTCGCCAGCGGCGAGCGGCTATTCGCCAAGGGCATTCCCGCCGGCCACCCGCTGGCCGGCAAGTACCGCACCGAGGCCGGCACGGCCCGGCTGCTGCCCGCGACCGCGCCAGCGCCCCGGCTGCGCTGGGACGGCCCGATCGCCGGATGGGTCGTCCTGGTCTTCGACGACATCGACGGCGGGCACGCCGACCTTTCTCCCGGCTCGCCCGACGTCGGCCTCGTGGTCGCCGCTGTCGCCGCGCTGGAGGGCATCCTGACGCCCTGCCCGGTACCCGGCGCGCCGCCGGCTGCCGCTGACCTCGCCGGCCTGGTGCACGGCTGGCGGGAACTAGCCGCCGCACCCGCGGCCGTTCCGGGCGACTGGGGCCGCCGGCACCTGGACGACCTCGCCGCCGCCGAAACCCGGTGGCTGGCCGCAGCCGGCGGCAAGACACTGGTGCACGGCGACATCAGCGCGTCGAACCTGCTGATCACCGGTGCCCGGGAGGTGTTCCTGATCGACTGGGCACAGCCCGCCTGCGGCGCCGCCTGGCTCGACATCGCTGACCTGGTCCCGCACCTGATCCTGGCCGGGCACACGCCCGCCCGCGCGGAGCAGGCACTCGCCGCCGTACCCGCCTGGCGCGACGCAGACCCCGACGTCATCACCAGCTACGCGATCGCGTTCGGCGGCTACTGGACCCGCGTGTCCCGCCAGCCTGCCCCGCCCGGCGTGCCGAACCTCCGCGCCTACCAGGCCCGCGCCGCAATCGCGGCCATGACGTGGGTGGCCTATCGCACCGGCTGGGCCTGATCCCAGTGCTTCCTCATCCGGCGGCTGAGGCCCTGGAGGCTGCTGGATCAGGGTGGTGAGGACCGCGACCCGGCAGCCGCAGTGCGGGCATGGCCGGACCGCGGTGACCCCGGCGGCCGTGGCGTCGGCGCGGTGCCGGGCTGCCGTGAGCGCGGCCAGCGCGCGGGTCTCGCGTGCCTCCTGCGCCGCGCAGGCCGCGGGGCGCGCTCCTCGGCCTCGCGTACCGCCACCGTCATCTCCGCGGCCGGCCGCCCGGATTCCCCGGACCTTGGCAGCGGCCGGTCGCCGTGGCCCGCTACGACACGGCGCCCCTGCTCCGGGCGGCGGAGCAGGACGCGATCGCCGAGCTCGGGCCGGGCAACCTGCGCCGGCTGGCCCGGCACGACCCGGCCGCCCCGGGCTGGCAGCAGATCCGGCGCCTGCTGCGCCCGCTCGACGACGCGGCCCGCTGCGCTAGAGGGTCCGCTGACCTCTCACCGCGCCGGGCGGTGCTCGACGCGGCTGCGGTGGCGCTGCTGCGGTGCGCCGAGACCGGCCGTCCTATGGTCCTGGACGGACGAGGAGTGGGCTGGCCTCCTGGGCCAGGACCAGGACGGGTTCCGCAAGGCCGCCCCGGGCTGGGCAGACGACGCCGTGCGTCCTTACCTGGCCGCGCACGCGTTCCTGCTCGGCGGCTTCACCGCCTCTGCCGGCTCGGCAGCTTCAGCCGTCTCACCCTGGCCTGGCGCGTCTTCGGGCGCGCTCGCGTGGACGGCGAGATCGACCGGATCCGCTCTGTGCTGGCCGGGTGGGGCTACCGGCTCGGCCGCGACGACGACCAGCTGCTGCCGATGGTCCACGAGGTGCGCAGCAGATCGCGCCGCACTCCCGCATCGTCCAGGCGGACAGCGACCTGATCGTGCTGGCGCACCTTCAACGCCGCCATCATCGAGACCGGCACCGGCCCTACCGCCTCGCCCGAGCCAGGGCCGGCATCGGCAAGACCTCCGCCTGACCCGGGGCCACTTCAAGCCGACACGCCAGCCTCCTCCACCCCCGGGCGGGGCCAGATCAAGGCGTCAGGATCCCGGGCACCCCCGCAGCCCAATCATCGCCGTCATCGCTCGCCGCACCTCCAGGTCGTTCGTCCTCGGCTTCGCCTGCGGGCGTTCCACCTGGACCTGCGGCTTCCGACGGCACGACCGGCAGCTACGGGGCAGGCCAATACAAAGCCGTACGGCCAGGGCTCTCCACGATCCCGGTCTTTCCTTCCGCGGGTTCGCCCGGCAGGCGGGCTATTCCGAAAGTCATCTGCGGAGCGCGGAGAACGGCCACCGCGCGGGCACCAATGACGTCGCCGGGGCCTACGAACGGGTCTCGGCGACCTCGGCTCGGAGATCAGCCGGTCCTGATCTTCGTCCCAGACCGCCCGCGGGTAGGTGATGGGCTCCCAGGCCTTCGGCGGTGCGCCTGGCCGGTCAAGAGCAGGGAATACTGAGGATGCCCGGATATCGGGGCCGTAGCCCAGCTAGCCGACGAGAGCGGGCCACGACTCGCGACCATCCCAGTTCATGTTTCCTCCGGTCAGCGGCCTGCCTGGCCTTGCGACGCATCAGTCGCGCGGTGACGCCAGTCTGGCCTCATAGCGGCGGCCGGTCCGGGGTCGTTGCTGGGCTCGCGAGCGCGGCTGGGCCACCGCCGCGCTTGCCGCTAACACGGCCGGCTGTTTCTCCTGCCGTGGCAAAGGGGCTGCCTGGCTGTATGCGGGGCTTTTGTTTCCATGCGGGCGCGACGGGAAAGATGCCCAGGGACACGGCAAAGTCGCGTTCATGCAGCCTGAAGCAGCTTTAGCGTGCGCTTCGGGTCGCGGAGGTGGTGACGGTTGGCGGCGGCGATGTTTTCGTGGCCGTCCAGGCGCAGGATGCTGATGGCCAGGCTCCTCAAGGACGCCATGACACGGGGCGCATTTCCTGTCCTGACCAGCGATTTGTCCTCCAGATAGGTCACGTCCCTCACCCAGTGAAGACGGTTTTCTATCTCCCAGTGGCCCCGGATCCAGGTGGCGAGGGCGGCCGGGTCCGCGTCGCGGTCGCTGGTGATGAGGTACACGACCTCGACGGTCTTCTTCCCGTTCTTCGTGACGGTGCGGCGCAGCTGCGCGACCTGGGCGGCGCCGTCGAATCGGATCCAGGCCGGGGCGATGGCGGCCTTGATGGTGCGGCGGGCCCGGCGGCCGTGGTCCCTGGCCGCGGAGGAGACCGCGGGAATCTCGGCCCAGGGCAGCTTCTTGAGCTGCTGGTACAGGGTTGGCATGTTGGCCTTGACGGTCATCACGTAGTCCGCCTGGCGGGCGAGGATCGCCTTCGCCGTGTCAGTCTGCGTGTGCATGGCGTCGATGGTGAAAACTGCCCCGGCCACGTCGGCGAATGCCTTCAGCAGCTCGCGCACCGCGGGAATCTCGTTCGACTTCTCGTCCACGGCGACCTGGCCGAGGACCGCGCCGATGCCGTGCGCCAGGGCCGCGACCAGGTGCGGGGCCTTCCTGTTCTTGCTCCTCGCGCCGCAGACGGTCTTGCCGTCGATCGCGATGACCAGCCGGCCGCCGGCCTGCACGGCCCTGGTCCAGAGCCAGGCGCCGAGAACCTGGTCCAGAACGTCGGCGCTGACCAGGGCGAACGCGCGCCGGTAGGTGGACTCCTCCGCCGGCCCGCGGGCGGCGCCGAGTGCGGCCAGCACATCCGGGCCGGCGTCGCCGGCCCACTGCCCGATCGCGGCGAAGGACTTCGAGCCGGCGATGACCGCCGCGATCCCGACGGCGAGCAGGCCGGCCAGCGGGTGCCGGCGCCCTCGCTTCTTTCTCGGGTCGGGGAGCCGGGCAAGGAGATCGAGCAGGTACTGGCTGCGGTCAGCCGGCATGGGCGAAGATGTCATCGGCGGACGGCGTCCCTGGTGGCAGGCGATGGTGAGCGTGAAGAACTTCCATCGTTCCGCCCGGGCCCGTCCGCCGCCCGCGGACACGCCAGACGAATCAGCCGCCGTTACGACATCGCAGGTCACGGCCTCAATTCACGACTTTGCCGTGTCCCTGGACATGCCGCCGGCTTCGAGGTCGCTGACGGTGATGAGCGGGGCCTGAAGGATGGCGTCAAGGAGCAGCGCCTGCGCGGGCTCTAGCTCTACGAGGGTGCCGATGGCGTTGAGCAGGTTTATGAGGTCGTCGGCGAACCGGGGACCCCATTCGGTGGCGCGGGTCTCGTCGAGCGGGGAGCGGCGCGTGTCGGGGGCGGATGACGGCCCGGCGTGGCGGGACCTGGCGAGCCGGTAGTCGAACCACTTGCGGATGACGTTCATGCTGCCGATTGAGTAGTCCCAGACTTCCTTGGGGACGGGAGCGATCACGCCAGTGCCGAACCGGAGCTCGCGGGTGGCTTGGTGGTAAGTGACGCTGCCGGGAAGGCCTGTCACGCTGGCCATTACCACCGGCCGCTGGCCGTACGGAAGGCGCGCAGGTTCTGGCGGGCCGCCGGATCGGGGGTCGTGAAGGGCCGGCCGTAGGTGTGCGCCGGCAGGACCTGCCACCCTAAGCCTGCCGCCTCGTTCCACAGGGCGGGGACAGTCGTGATGGGGATGCGGACGCCAGGTGCCCGCAGGTCAGCCTGGAACCGCCGCGCATAGGCGGGGTGGGCGGCGACGGCCGCGATGTAGGCGAGCAGGTCCTCCGGGACGACTGGCGCTCCGAGCCGCCTGCCAGGTAGCCGGTCAAGCCGGGCGGCGATGTTGGGCGTCCGGCTTCGGGTCACGGTAGAGAGGCATGACCTTCCCGCCCCGGTTGTCGAAATGGTGCATGTCAGGCACCCAGGTGGTGAAGGTGAGCGCAGGACCGCTGGCGATCTGCTTGTCGTGCGAGGTGGTGGCGAAGACCTGGCCGGCACCGGCGACTGACCACAGCTCGGAGCGCGGGTAGTCGACGACGCGCCTGTCGAGTATGAGGAACTGGCGGTCGAGGCTTCGGAAGGCTACCGGCTCGATTCTTGGTGTGGACGGCCCCTGAAGATACGAGGGGCACAGTTTCGCCCGGGACCACGTGGTCGCCGCCGGGCCGGCTGCCCGCGTTCCGCTCCCGGCTCGTCTTGAGCATGTGTTCTTCTGCGGGCCTGGCGTGGCGATGAGCCTGCTCCAGCGCTCCTGCAGGATCGCCGGGTCCGGGGCGTAGGGCCAGGTCCTGTTGGCCTTGATGCCGCTGTGCTGCCAGGGCATCAGGTCGTCCAGGCCTGGATAGGACAGCCATTGGCGGGTTTTCGGCATGAACGGGCTTTCCCAGTCCTCCGGGCACTCTTCCCAGCCCGATCCATTGGGGCTGATGCTGTCGGTGGTGAGCGCGGCGATCTTCTCGGTGCTGGAGCCGTGCAGCTCGCGGAACAGGACCCGGCGCGGTACCCGGCCGGGGGTCCCCGCGGCGGGCGAAGACCGCGATGCAGATGCGGTGCTGGACGGTGGGGAAGATGCCGGGTCCGGCCCGGCGGCCGGTAGCCCTCGGGCGACAGGCTGATGATCCATCCGTCGTCAGCGGCCTGCCGGAGGTAGCGGCGCATCCCGGAGAATGCCGCGCTGGTCAGCCAGGCGGACGGGGTGATGAAGGCGACGATGCCCTTGGGCTGGTCGGGGTGGGCGTCGAACACCTTCCAGGTCGCCCAGCGCCAGAAGTATGCGTACTGGTTGGCGAGCTTGTAGGCCAGCTTGTCGTCCAGGCGGAAGTCGTCGAGGGACGGCCGGGACATGTCGGCGGGCCTGTCCTTCTCGCGCTTGCGGGTGATCCATGCCGCTGAGGCGCGCCGAGCGGCGCGCTCCTTCCACGGGGGGTTGGTGAGGACGGCCATGACCGGGTGTCGAGCTTGACGCGGTTGGCTCCTTCCCTCGACTGGCGGAAGTCCTCGAAAGCTCGGGATAGTCCAGGACCTGCGCGCTGGGATCGTCGAGGGTATCTGCCAGATAGCGGCAGGATGCTCGGGGATCTCGGTCTTGTAGGCCCGCAGCGCCTGGTGCATCCGAAGATCGGCGACCGCATAGGTGCTGCCTGCCTTTCCAGGCCGATGAGGCGGTGCCGGTACATGTCACGCAGGTAGGGCGGCAGGGCCTCCTCGCTCTGCTCGCGGTGATCGTGCGGGCCGCGCATCGCAGGATCTCGACCAGGAACGTCCCGGTGCCCATGGCCGGGTCGACGGCGGTCACCTCCTCCGAGGCGAATCCCCGCGGAACCCCCATCGATTGCTTCAGCACGAGGTCGGTGAACTCGGCCATGAACCGGGCAACAAGGTCGGGGGTGTAATAGGAGCCGGTCTCGCGCCGTAGAGCGGGATCGTACTCGCGGAGGAAATCCTCGTACATCAGCCAGTACGCCGATGTCGTGCCCTTCAGGCCCTCCCACTGGACCGGCGCGAGGACCTCCCTGAGCACCCCGAGAACGGTCAGCTCCTGCTCCGCCACCGGATTGGTCAGCACCAGCAGCGCCCGGCCCATTAGCGGATGGTGCTTGGCGAGCTGATCGGAGATGTCCGCGATCGACTTCCCCTCGAACGTCACCCCGGACGCGCAGGCGAGCAGCATGGCGAACGCGACAGTCTGAGCATAGGCATCCGGGAAGTCACTCAGGGCGCAGGTCCGGGAACAGCATCGCCTGCCAGTCGTGCGCGAGGCGGGAGAACGGCCTCCTTCCCGGTGCGGTTCCCTCCTCGCGGATGATCTCCGCGACCTCCGTCCGCATCAGCTTGGCAAAGGCGCGCCACCGTCCTGGTCAGGCCGCCCTAGGCTCTGCGGCTCTGGGTGCGCCGAAGAGGAGCTTGCGGACTACCTCCATGAACTGCCCGTCGGCGGCCCGTAACCGGGAGCCGGCAGTGTAGAGGTCGCCTTCCAAGACCCCGACCGCGTCCTGGATCCCGTAGGAGTAATGCGCCCAGGTCGTGCCGTCGGTGTAGACGAGATTGGGAAGGCCTTGAGGCTTTCCCACTGGCGGCGCTCCTGATTGCTAGCGTGGCGAAGATTTGGCGGCACTCCCCTGCGGGGCGCCTTGATCTCCAGGAACCCGGCCAGGCGTCCACCGACGTCCACCCCGAAGTCCGGCCGCGCACGCAGCGACCTCAGGTTCACCTCCCCGTACAGCAGGACATCCTGGCCAAGACGCCGCCCGCCCTGGTCAGCAGCGCCGCCACCGGCTCACGCAGCTGCTCCTCCGGCTGCGGCATGCGGTCCTCGTCCCGCCCGATCCTCCGAAGCTTCCTGGTCGTCACATCACCGAAATCAGAGATCGCCGCCGCTATCTCAGGCGGAACGGATAATTTCCCGCCGTGAGGCCGGGCGCGCGTCCCCCCGGCCGGCTGATGCATCTGCCACTCGTCGCCCAAGTGAGGAAACAACACGAACCTAATACCTTCATATCCGACTACCACGAAAAGTCAACCATTAATATTTCGCGAACAGCCCGCAAGAGGCACCGAGAGAACAGGGATGCTGATGATGCAAACGCGCCCAAAGTGAATCCGGGAGCTCCCCGTTCGTGACCATGAGAAAATGCCCGGGGCGTGGCCAGGTGGCGGTCCCCTGGCGGTGGCCAGCTGAAATTCCCATCCCTCCTTCGTCGTGTCGTCCCGGGAGTGGAACCCGGGCAGTGACGGTGGCGGCCGTATGAGGACGCCCGCACGAAAGCCTCAGCCCATCCGCCGCCTGCATGCGTGCAGCTCTGCGAGCGGCGTCGCCCGCCGACTGAAAATTCGAGCGTCGTTGACAAGCAGAACCGCGAGGCCGGGCAGAACGTCACGTAGCGGCCGGGAGGTCGGACTGCAGAGCCGCTGAAGCCGTTTGGCAATCGAGCCTGATCGCGGCGGTCCTCGCGGCCGTCGGGCACCGGGTAACGCCGCCAGGTACCTGATTCGCAGGGGCGCGCCTGGCCCGGTCATGGCCCAATGCCACTCAGCCTAAGTTGATCTTGGTTTCAAGGGTGTGTCGGTCCGTGATGTTCTGCCTGGTAGCCGGCATGATCGCGGCTTATGGCCGACAATGGCGTGGTGACTGCGGGCGGCCGGCTGACGGACTGGGTGTCGCTGGGGGTGCTGGCCGCGTTCGTGCCCCGCGATGCGGTCGATGACGCGGTCGCGGCGGCGGGCAGGCAGGCGCGGCGGTCGGACGGGAAGCTCCCGCCGCACGTCATGGTCTATTTCGTCATGGCGCTGGCACTGTTCGCTGACGATGACTATGAGGAAGTCGCGGCCCGGCTGACCGAGACGCTGACGGCGTGGGGCTGCTGGGATGATTCGTGGAGCGTGCCGACGTCGGGCGGGATCACCCAGGCGCGCCAGCGGCTGGGATACGAGCCCATGAAGAAGCTGTTCGCCGAGGTGGCGGCCCCGGTGGCGGAGGAGCTGACCGCCGGGGCGTTCCTCGGGCCGTGGCGGCTGATGGCCATTGACGGGTTCGAGTGGGACGCTCCTGACACGCCGGAGAACGCGGCGGCGTTCGGGTTCGCCGGGACGGCGGCTGATGACCCGGGCCGCCCGGCGTACCCGAAGGTGCGGGTGGTTACCGTCAGCGAGTGCGCCTCGCACGCGGTCGCGGACGCGGCGATGGGCGCGGTGGCGGGCAAGGGCGCCGGGGAGCAGTCCCTGGCCCGCAAGCTCTACCGCAGGCTGGAGGACGACTGGCTGCTGATCGCTGACCGGAACTTCTTCAACTGGGCGGACTGGTGCACCGCGGCGGACACCGGCGCGCAGCTGCTGTGGCGGGTCAAGGCGGATCTCACCCTGCCGGCATTGGCGTTGCTGCCCGATGGGTCCTATTCACTCGGTGCTGGTGAACCCGAAGATCCGCGGTAAGGCCCGGGAGGCAGCTCCTGGAGGCGGCCCGCGGCCGGGAGGACCTGGACGAGGACCAGGCCCGCTATGTCCGGGTGGTCGAGTACGAGGTCCCGGACCGGGACGGCGACGGCAAGGGCGAGGTGATCGCCCTGGTCACCACGATCACCGAGATGACAGCAGCCCCAGCGCCGCTGCTGGCGGAGGCCTACCACCAAAGGTGGGAGCATGAAACCGGGAATGCCCAGCTCAAGACGTCCCTGCGCGGCCCCGGGAAGGTGCTGCGGTCCAAGAGCCCGGACATGGTCCGCCAGGAGATCTACGGCTACCTGCTCACGCATTACGCCCTGTCGGCCCTGATCTGCCGGGCCGCCACCGAAGCGGGCATCGACCCGGACCGGGTCAAATTCAAGCGGACCGTCCGCATCGTCCGCCGCCGGGCCGCCGACCCGGCGGCCTTTCCCCCCTGAGCACCAGGAACGCATCCTCGCCACGGTCATGGCCGACATCACCCGCAAGAAGCACCTCAACCCCCGGCGCCGGCACCGGACCTACCCCGAGGGTCATCAAACGAGCCCGCCACAACTCCTGCCGCGTCAAACGGCCCGGCGACCACGGCACCCGCCACAGCGGCCCGGCCACGATCAAGCTGGTCAACCTGCACCTGCCCGCACTCGCAGCATGATCAGCCTGTGCTGGGCGGCCATTGTGCTACGACCTGTTCGATCGCGGGCCGCAGGAAGGTGAGCGTCAGCTCCGCCCGGCGGGCGATCCACCGCTGTGAGGCCGGACCGGGGTCGCCGTACCGGCGCTGCCTGATGTCGTCTACGACCTCTGCGGGGGCACCGAGCTCGGTGAGCACGCACAGAGCCCTGGGCCTTGGTGATCAGCGTGCCGTCCCGCAAGGTCACCGTTGCCCTGGCCAAGGTCAGCAGGCCGAGGTCGACCCAGATGTCACGATCCCACCGCTCGCGGTGGTCCAGGGACGGCAGCCAGAAGCTTTCCAGGTCCTGGACCACGAACCCGGCGAGCTGCTCGCCGGTCACCGGCGGAAGCAGGGCCGCTGGCGCCTCGCCATACAAGACGAGCCCGAAGTCGTGCAGCTCGCGCCTGGTCACCGGGGTGACCCGCCGGCGCATGAACTCCTCGTGCGCCCACGTCAGGTGCAAGCGCGCAGGATCATCCAGCTCCCCTGCCGCGCAATAGCTGCAATGCAGCCCCGACGCGAGCGCGATGGCACTTCCCAGGCTTTCGTGCACCTCCCCGAGCTGTTGTTCCTCCGCCGCCGTGCACGGCCGGCCGAGGATGGCGATCAGGTCGAGGTCGCTGCGTCCCGGCTGGTAGTCACCTCCGGCCAGTGACCCGTGTGCCCACACCGAGACCAGCGGCAAGACCGGCTGGACGGCACTGACGAAACGGCCGAGGAGCCGGCCGGTGGCCTCATCCGTCATAGCACCAGTCTGCGCCACACGATGGGGTCGGTCAGTTGCCTGTCAGGTCTGATGACCGAGGCTGGTGAGTGCTGGATCATTCGCTGACCCTCGCACATCAGCACAGGTCAAGACATGATCAACTTAGGCTGAGTGGCATTGGGTCATGGCGGCACAGCGGAAGTACCCGGATGAGCTGCGCGAACGCGCGGTAAAGATGCTGTTCGAGGTCCGGGAACGAGAGGGTAAGGGGCACGGGGAGCTGGCCCGGGTCGCACGTCAGCTGGGTGTTCACCCGGAGGCATTGCGGTCTTGGGTAAAGCAGGCGGAAATCGACGGCGGGGTGCGGCCCGGTGCCACGACGGATGATAAGAAGCGGATCGCGGAGCTGGAGAAGGAAAACCGTGAGCTCCGCCGGGCTAATGAGATCCTGAAAGCCGCTAGTGCTTATTTTGCGAGGGAACTCGACCCGAGGCTGCCGCGCTAGTCGAGTTCATTGATGCGCACCGGGACCGGTTCGGTGTCGAGCCGGCCTGCGCGGTCCTTGAATTTCCCGTGTCGTCGTATTACCACGCGAAGAAGCGTGAGGCGGAGCCGTCGGCGCGGGAGATCCGCGACATGGTCCTGAAGGAGAAGGTCATGGAGGTGTGGGAGGGAGAGAAAGGGCGGAAGGTTTACGGTGCGCGGAAAATCTGGCTGCAGCTGAATAGCGGTGGTATTCCGGTGGCGCGGTGCACGGTCGAGCGGCTGATGCGCGAGCTGGGGATCCGCGGTGCCAGCCCGGAGCGGAAGAGGCCGCCGACGACGCTGCCTGGCGATCCCGCGGACCGGCCGTCTGACCTGCTGGAGCGGTGCTTCGATGCGGCGGCGCCGAACCGCCGCTGGGTCGCGGACATCACGTATGTGCAGACGTTTTCCGGCTGGGTGTATACCGCTTTCGTGATGGATTTGTTCGCCCGCCGTGTTCTGGGCTGGCAGGTCGCGGATCACCTGCGTTCTGATCTTGCGCTCGATGCGCTGGAGATGGCGATATGGGTGCGGCGGGATGAGGATCTCGGCGGCCTGGTCCATCATTCCGACCGGGGTGTCCAGTACACGTCTATCCGTTATGCGGAGCGGCTTGCCGAGGAGAGGGCCGTCCGGTCGGTGGGAAGCAAGGGAGATTCGTATGACAATGCCGCCGCGGAGGCGCTGAACAGCCTTTACAAGCGTGAAGTCATCGACCCGGGGAAAGACTGGCAGGGAGTCGATGACGTGATGCTCGCAACGATGGACTGGGTGCAGTGGTATAACGAGGACCGGATCCACTCGTATTCCGCAGATATGCCACCGAAAAAGTACGAGGAAATCTATTATCAGGCACTGGAATCTGGTAATCTAACAAGCAGTTCGCAGACATAGAGGCCTCCAGACTCGCCGGGGCGAACCAAAGCCCGCACATCCAAGGTAGCCACCCGTGACGGTGCGTCTAGAAGGCAAAGCCACAAATCCCTCCCCAAAATCCCTCAGTTCACACCGCAATTCGCTGCCGTCCCCCAGGCAACCAGCACATGGCTTGCACAGAGCGAACGACTGTGATGCAGGCATCCTGGGTCGTCGTCATGGCCTGCCCTATCAAGCGCCGTCCAGCTCGATGAGTACCCCGGCTTCCGGCTGCAGAACGGCCAGGAAACGATCCTCATTATTGCAACCGGCACGCCAGACGTGGCGAGTTCACCTCTCCTCGGGCCGGACCTCGGCCGTGGCACTGGCCATGTCCCATCCGGCGGCACCGCTGCCCGCAGCCTTCCTGAAGACCCACCACGCAGCGGTCAGCGCCTGTGCGATGTAGGGGCACCGATCGTCATCACGACGGTCACGCGCACGTTGTCGCGGCCTCGCCTGGTCTCGCCCTCGATATGAGGCGCGATGATCGCGGCGCTTTCCTGTTCCGCGAGTCGGCGCTCGAAGTTGCCGCTGGGCGCTATCCCGGCACCGCGCTGGCCGCGCGCCGCTGGGAACCGTTACGAGGTGGTTCCCGTGTTCACTGCTGTCCGCTTGCCGAAAGAGGAGCCCGGCTCTGCCCTGGCGGCATCGCCACGGGTGGGCCCCAGTTCCTTCCCCGTGGCCTCCCAGGCCAGCGAGTAAAGCCAGCCCAGAAGACCCCCGCCGCCCCATACACGCCCGGCGGGAAAGCACCGCGCCCGGCCCAGATCCGCCCGAGTTCGACACGGCAACCAATCTGAAGGGCGTAATAACGCCGGTTCCTCGCGTACTCCTCTACGTCTCGCTCGCCGGACCCGCGCCATCTGGCAGTGCTGGCCCGTCCCGGCTTTGTCAGGGCTGCTTCCCGCCCTCCCCCGGCACCACCCGGATCAGGCTGCCCTCAGCTTCAACCACCTGCTGCGACAGGTCGAAGGTGGCGGTCTCTCACCCCCACACGAAACAACAGCGCCTCACGGCGCACTTACTCACTCAGTTACTCATCAAGCCGGGACGCCTCCGATACCGCGTTCCTGTCCGCCTACGGCGGCGTAGTGGAGTTGATCGAAATCCAGGGCGTCCCGCCAGGCACAACCAGAGGTTTTTCAGGGGTAGGGATCGCCGTGCAGGGCCGACCACGTTTGGCATCGACCCTGCTCAACGCCTGACGGTCGACGGTGATAAAGCCCAGGTGCACGAACATGAATAGGACAAGAAACGAGACTGCTCGTTCCTCTGGTTGCGCTTGGCGGTGGCGGGTCCAGCAACCCGTGCTGACCACCGGTTAATACTCTGAGCGAGAAGACGCCGTAGATGTTCTTCGTCGTCTCGATCGCGTATCGCATGTGAGATACTTGCCCCGGAGGATGCTGGCACCGGAGGGCAGTGAATGAAGTCTCAGCACTAAGACGTGGTACGACGTGACCATTGCTCTAACGTACCAGGCGGTCCTTGGTGTGATTCTTTCTACTCTTTCCTTAACAGCGTAGTGCAGGTCGGCGTCGTGGCGGACTTGATGCCGCTGTTGGGAGGCGGGCATCTCGCCGGCATACGATTCGCAAACGCCATTCTTGGCAGCGTTTCATCTTCGTCGCGCCTTTACCATATCCGCCTTCACGCTTCTTACCTTTGCCGTTATTTCTCATTTCTCCACGCGACTTTACTGAGGGTTATTCAGCTGGCCGCGTAGAAGTGCAGGGCTATTACGGCTGAGATGGTTGTTGTGAAAGTGGCGAGCGGCCGGCGATAATCGGTGTGCATGATCCGCCATGTCTTGAAGTTGGCGATCGTCTGCTCGATGACGTAGCGGATCTTGTTTACCTGCGTATTGAATTCCTTCTCCCAGTCAAGGAGATCACGATAGGTGGGTTTCTTGATGGGAGTGATCATGTTATTGCCAACGTAGCCCTTATCGCCGGTCCAGCTGCCAGGATCGAATGCTAGAAGAACGCCGGATTCATTCAGGCAGTATGAATCATGGCGGCTTCCGTCGATTGCGTCGGATATCCACGCGAGCTTTCCGCCAAGCGTACAGGCGACCTGGACGTTCATGCCGGTGGTCTTGTGCTTCCCGGAGTACAGCTCTGGACGCGAGGCCCATGACCAGCACGGGAGCAGAGTGCCGTCCACGATGTACTGCGTCCGTTCGTCAAGGTCATCAGCCGTAGGAACGTAATCCCTGAGCACCTTTCCGAGCAACGGCGTCACTCCCGTGATCGCGCGGCTGATCGTAGGCTGGGACACGCCATAGGTCTCCGCCAGTTCTGCCTGGACCCGGTTCCGGCGCATATATGTCAGTGCCACGGTCACGGACCTGAACAATCCCAGGATGGGCGGCCAGTGATTAATTCCCGGCTCCATTTCTTCCGAGCGGATCATCGCGCACAGGTCAGTGATCTCGTTCCTGGTGAATCCCGTGCTATTATACATCCCGGCGGTCCGTTTCCTCAGAATTAAGTGTGGTAACTCAATTCTTTCGGGAAGCGGACCGTTTTTCACGCAGGCACGCCGTTGATAGTCGATTCAGCTCATTCGCCCCAGGCCTGAATAACCCTCCCTGTACAGTAAGTACAGTCAGGAGTCGTATTCACGGGTCAACTTCGCCTTCGATACGTTAATTGCTATTCTCATCGCGCTTAGCTATATCACAGTATCTACGCTGGCGCGACTGACCGTCCGCCAGGCGCAGATGGCCTTCTTTATATTCTGGGCGGCCCTCTTCGTGATATATGCAATATTCTTTTTCTGGGACCTGCTAGATTATCGTAGCTATCGGTCTTCGGATGCGGCGAGGAAGTCGTTCTACGCAGGAATGATGTGGCCTTTCGAAGCTTCGGCGCTAGTCGCATGGGCATTGCTTGCAATTGGAGCCTTTTATATGAGCACTCGCACTTGGTACGACTATGCCTATGTCTCCGCAGGTGCGCTGACTCTTAGCCTCTACTCCGTGTGGCTATGGAGGAAGACGCTGATCCTCGAGAGCAATGAAGCAGCGGGAAGTTACCACCCTGAATCCGTGACGAGAACTCGGAGCAGCCCTCACAATACGGGGGGCCGAGACCGATGACCTAGAGCGGTGTGCACGGATTTTTGTTGACGCTTACCACCGAAATTATGGCGAGAGCTGGTCCCTGGAGGCGGCCGAGCTCAGGCTAGGTGAGATCCTCAGCGCGGGCAGGAGTTCTGCGTGTCCGTTAACGGCACGGTTCAGGGGTTCCTGTTTGCGCGTCCCTTCAGCTGGCACGATGGCGGTAGGCTGTGGATCGAAGGAAGTTGTGCTAGTTAAGGAGTTGCGCGGAATGGGCTATGGGCCCGCTTCTTCAAACTTGAAGATCGATTGCCGACGAGAATAAAATTGTCGGCTACTCGCTTATTGCGCAGCGCGATTCTAGGGCCTACTCCTTCTATTTCCGGCATGGCTATATAGAGTCGGATTGGATACACCTCGAGCGCAACCGAAAGCTTTTACCATGAAGGACGCCGATGCGGGAGGACGCCGCTTGCGCCTTGGAGCGTACGTTTGGTGTGAGCTGCTGCTAGCACATCATCAACACGCGGGCCTCTTCGCCCCGAAGCCAACGCGCGAAGTGTCGTACCAGCAGTCTCGCCTTGTCTGACCTGCCTTGCACCGTCCGTGGACGTCCTCCGGCGTCCACCGCTGTCCGCCGGGATTGTTACTCACCTGGTTATTCAGCAACTTCACGGTTCGCCTTGCGGGTCGGCCTCTTTGCCTACGCCAGCAGCGCGTCAGCCGGATTCTGCGAGGATTTGTGCTTCCAGCGGCCGGGCACGGCCTGATCCCGCTCCTCCGGCAGGGATAACTTGCTGCTCAGGCGGCTACGCAGCCGGGAAAGCACCGGGCCGGGCACCAGTTCGCTGACGTCCGCTCCGTACCGGGCGATTTCCTTGATCAAGCTGGAGCTGAGGAAGGAGTACAGCGGGGTGGTGGGCATGAACAGCGTCTCCACCCTCGCCAGCCGGTGGTTCATCTGCGCCATCTGCATCTCGTAGTCGAAGTCGCTGACCGCCCGCAGCCCCTTGACCACCGCGGGATCCCGCGCGCCACGCAGAAGTCCACCAGCAGCCCGTGGAGACGGTCCATCTTGACGTTGCCGAACGGCCGGTCACCTCGCCCAGCATCTCCATCCGCTCCTCGACCGTGAACAGGCCGCGCTTGGACTTGTTGATCGCGACCGCGACATGACCACGTCGTAGAGCGCGGGGGCCCGCTGGATGATGTCGAGGTGCCCGTTGGTCACGGGGTCGAACGAACCCGGCAGACGGCGCGGTGCATGCGCTGTCCTCCCTTCAGTGATGAATCGTTGAAGGCTCTGCCTCTCAGTGCGCGCTCGGCTAGGGCCGAACGTCCCGAACCGGGCTCCAGGCACAGCGCGTCCAAGCCGTGCAGCAGCAGGACAGGCCTGCGTTGCCCGGTGTCGGTACAGAAGAGCCGAGTACCGCCGGGCATCTCGTGAGACGGCCGCTTGGGCAGCCCACCGTCCTGGATCGGGTCAGTGAAGGCCATCTGGTGGCCGGCTCGGTTGCTGTACTTCGATGCTGGGCACGTGACCTGCGGCAGCCTGTCCGTGAGCCTCTGTCAGTCCGCGGCTGGCAGTGGCGATTGTCACGCATTTCGTCACTCGCCCGACAGCTCGCCATTGACCCGACATCACAGTCAATAGCGGGACGCAAGTGACCCACGGGGAGTTCTTCGCATATGTTGCGGGCGGATGCACGTGCATGTAACCTCCCGTCATCTGCGTTTCACAAATTCGAGATTCGCGGGCGTGATGAGCTCGCAGCCGGGAGGGCTCGATGGCGGGTGACGAGCTAACCAGCAGCGAAAGTATCTTGCGCTCGACCCTGGAGCATGCCGCTCTGTCGCTGGCGCAGCAGCAGCGCCTCGACCGGCTCCGCAAACGCCACAGTGGGATCGAGCCGCTGGAGACCGGGCCGGGCGGCACTCTCCATGCCACGGTCAAACTCAACGGCGGCAAGCAGCACATCTTCCTTGAGGACCCCGACAAGCTGCTGGACCGCATCGACGAAGTCATCGCTGCGGACCAAGACGGTCAGTAGCTTCACAAGGTCATGCGGCAACGGGCGGGGCCACTCACCACCTAGTGGTCTCAGTGGAGAACGCGCACGATCGTCCGGGCGTTTCCCGAGTTGGCATAGATTCTGCGAGCGTTATGCGCTGCCACTGATCGCCGGTGCTGGCTAGTGGTCGCTGCTGTTGCCGTCACCATTGCTGTCAGCCGGTGGCCCGCGGACCCCTCCTCCGAACCCCGCTGCTGCCGGACCTGACGGCAGACGGGTTAGGTCCAGGGTCGGCGTAGCCGATCACGCCGTGACGCCGAAGGCGCCTGGACGGGTTCCGGCTGGCGTGAATACACCTGCGGCGGGTTCCAGGGAGGTCGCCCGCATCGAGGCAGCTGCTTGGCTTAGCCCGCCCTCAGCTTTCTTGAGGCCAGCGTCAGGTCTGCGAGGTTGACAGTCTGTCTCGCGCCTCGGCCGCCCTCGGTTACGGTGAGATAGCCGAACTGGTCGTCCAGCCGGAGGAGTTTCATTATCCGGAGCATGGCGGCCGGGACGTCGGCTAGCAGCAGTGCGGTGTGCTGCTGTTCGGCGCGGTTCCTGAGTGCGACCAGAGCGCCCAGCCCAGCGGCGTCGATGAAGGACACTCTGCTGAGGTTGATGACCATCCGGCCGTGGTCGGCGGGCAGGATCTTGTGCAGGTAGGACTTCAGATAGGGCGCGGTGGCGACATCCAGTTCCCCGGCCGCCGTGACGGTGACGGCTCCGTCGTATCTGTGTGTCGAGAGATGCAGCCTGGCCATGTCCGGCCTTCCCGCGGAAGCCCGCAAATCGAGATCTAGCGCGTCGCTGGTCTGGACGACGCAACGAAGCGGTGCAAATGTCCCGAATGTCCGATAACAGATAGTTTTATAGTGGCTACGTAGTGCCAGAATATCGGTTTGTATCGGGTTCGTCACCCCGGCCGCATCCGAAACCCGGTAGCGTGACCCGGCGTGCGGGGTGGCCGTTGACGCGAGCAAGGGATATATAGCCAGCGGCGTCGCCCGTAGCCGCTGAGCTGAGTTGCTCATGATGCTCGCCGGGCTCGTAGTGCTCGTAGTGCTCGCGTCCCCGGCCGGTCATGGGCAGTCTGCCTCTACTCCACAGGACTCAATCCCCGCCTGCAGCGCCGATCGCCGAGTATGCGCATGTCAAGTGGCGAGATTGTGTCGAGGTCATGCCGCGCAGATTACCCAGTTCGGGCGTCCCTACTTGGTGCCGACGATGCAGCGGGCCACGCCCGGGATCCTTACCGTGCCGTCTGCTTCGTAGGTGCTGACCTTGGCCATGACGGCTTTCGCGATCCGCTCCCGCTCCGGCTCGCCGACCTGCGCAAGCGCCCCAACGGCGAGCGAGACGTGCTCGCTGATCATCTCCCAGTACTGCGCGGGCGAGTCCGTCACGAGCTCGACGCCGACGTCCCACTCGGCAACGTCGCGCAGCCCCGCGGCTTCGTACAGGGCACTGACATATCCCGGGGCAGCGCACCGGAACATATTCGGGCCGTCCGGGTCGGGTGGCGCCAGCACCGCCTCCGGCGCGATGGCCTGCATGACGATCGTCGTCCACGGGTTTTCCCCGGGCTTGACCCATACCGACGAGACCAGACGTCCGCCCGGCCTGAGCACGCGCGCGAACTCGGCGGTCGCCTTGGCGACGTCGGGAAAGAACATGTATCCGAACCGCACCGAGATACTGTCGAATGCCGCGTCACCGAATGGCAGGTCATCGGCACTGCACACCGTGGTCTCAAAATTGGTGATCCCTTGCGCGTTCGCTCGTCGCGTCGCGATGCCGAGCATCTCAGCCGCAAGGTCGGTCAGAACGACGTGTCCCCTCGGCGCGAGCCTGGCGACGGTCAGCCCCGGCTCGCCAGTACCCGCGGCAATATCGAGATGCTGCTGATCACTGTCGATGCCGAGACGCCCGGTCATCGCTGTGCCCACCGGGCCCAGCTGATCCATGATGACCGAGTCCCACTTCTCCCAGCCCGCCGAAAGCCCGGCCCACGTCGCCCGCTGAACGTCCCGGATCTCATCGCCGCCCGGCATCGGCCCCTCCCGCTATCGATACATCCACCGAACACGGCACTCCATGACGGGAGTACACAATGCCCGATAGACACGCACCCAGCAAGCCAGCCCGAGAAGTCGCCAGCCGCTCCGAACGGCGGGAGTGTGCGCGACGCTGAGATTCAGTACCGATCACACTGAGTGAGCAGAGGCGCAAGCCGCTGCGCTCCTGCCGACTCGGGCGCAGGTCCCAAATATTGAAGGTCACGGAACAGGACGAGTATCACCGGCCCGGTTGCAGCCTCCGTGCATACACGGCCGTTCTAGCGTGCCGGCAAAGGAGACTCTGGGCCGTAATGGCCCGTTACTCAAGGGGGATGTCATGCCTAGACAGGAAACTTCCGGGGCAACGGGGCTGCGGATCTACCCGCCTCCGCCCGAGGGCTTCGATCCGTTTGCCGCGAGCAAAGTGGACCTGGCCAGGCACGGGCTGCCGTTGCGGCCCGATCCCCAGACGCAGCCGGCCCTGGCCGCGCTGTGGGACCGGCTGGCGGATCGCTACCGCGACTTCGAGCACCTCGAGCCCCGGCCCGACACCGCGACGGCGGGCACGAAAGCGGCCAGGAGGGCGGTCTCTCCCAGGCTCCTTCCCCTGGACCCCCAGGAGTCCTGCGGCTACAGCCTCTTCGGCTCCCAGGCGGCGCCGTTCACCGCCTTGTTCGCCACCTGGACCGTGCCCGACCTGCGGTACAGCCAGGACCCGTACGGGCCTGACTACTTCCGGACCTTCGTCAGTCTCGGTTTCCTTGACATCCACACGGAAATGTCCGTGGATTCTGCGCAGCACATCACCTGCGGACTGTGGGCAGAGGGCGTCGGGACGATCAACCTGCCAGTCAGCCCCGGTGACGTGGTCAGCGGCTCGCTGTGCCTTGACACCAAGCCGCCCGGCACGGCGCACTACTTCCTCGTCAACCAGACCACGGGGCAGACGATCAACTTCACAGTGGACACCGGGTTCCCTCCCGCCGTCACCATCGCGGCAGGCGTCTCCCGCGGCGGGTGGGACCACCCCAACCCCGCGCTAGCCCGCTTCGGCGTCGTCTACTTCGACGAAATCAGCGCCTACAACACGAACGGGCACCAGCCATTCCCTGCGAGCAGCGACGCCGTCACGATGGTCGACGAGAACGGCACCACCCTCGCCCAGCCCGACATGCTCACCGACTACACGTTCAAGGCCATCTTCGCCGCAGCCTGACCTGGCCGCAACGGTTGTTAGCCTTGCCGGGGAATTACCTATCAATCCCTAGACAATTACCTGAGCGCCCGCAAGCGCGCGGCAATCTCAGCGGTAAGCGCGCAGATCGCCCGATCATGAGCGCGGTAGAGCTCTGATCTCGATGCGCGCCGAACGGCGGATATTTTGTGTCAAGCTCGCGGTGACTCATGGCAGGGAGTGATATCGCCGCCAGAACCTTGGCGCCGATAGCCAGGACGATCACGGTGCGGCGGTCAGTCTGCACACCCTGGACGGTGCCCGGTACCTGCGCGACGCCCAGCACGCCGACACCACGCTGTGCCGACTGGTCGCCCATTACTCCTACGCCATCGTCGAAGCCGGCGAACGCGGACTCGCCGATGTCTTGGGCCTGGAGTTCGAGCCTGCCCCGCATGTGCTTTCCACTGGTGCTGACCTGCTGTGACGTGGCAACCAGCCCGGCCGGCGAACTCGTCACAGTCGAAAGGCGACTCGCCGAGATCCATCACCGCTACGGCCCCGGGCGCCTGGTCAGCTGGTCAATCCAGCGTGCCGCGCTGATGATCCTCCGCGCAGTCGAGAAGATTCACCGCCGAACCGCATAGCTTCGCGGGCGAAAGAGGGGCAATGCCTTCATGGCCGTGAGGCCCGGGCAGGGCAGCCCCACTGCGACGCGGCTCATCGTCGCGCGCAGGCCATTCGCCCCGAGGGCCGGTGACATTCGATCCTGCCCGGTCATCGTCAGGCGGTTATCCTTCCATCAGGGGAATGAGTACGTTCCCCGGCATAATCTGGTGGCTCCGGACAGAAGGAGAGGCCGGGATGCTCCTTGACACACCCGCGGACACCGGCCTGGATGCACCTGCCCGCGCCGGCAGGATGATGCGGTTCGCACGCGCCGTGCGCACGCGCTGGCGGACCCTGTTCCTGGTTACCGGCGCGGTGCTCACCGTCCTTGGGGTCGTGCTGGCCAGCGGCGCTGTCCTCCTCCCTGGCATCCTGCTCCTGGCGTTCGCCCTGCTGTACGGAATCGGATCCAGCGGCTGCACGTCCGCGGACCTGCTGGCCGGGTGGCCCCGGCACGGGTAAGACCGCGTCCATGTCGCAAGACCCGCCGGGCCGGTGCCTGTGAGGCCCCGGGCGCGCATCGAACGCCCTAGCCGGTCACGAGCAGGCCAGCCGGCTCGCCGCTGCTCCGGCGACCTCTCACAGGCACACCGGTCGCAATGACGCCGGTCAGCGCCACCCCCAGACATGCTCACATCCGCCACATTCGCCGCGAGTGTCGCTATGAGCTAATGACTCAGGTACACGACGCCTGACTCATACCCGACGGGATAGGACACTATTGCGGGAGAACGCCTTCCGGCGCACGGCTACCTCTGCCGACAATCCAACCTGATAATCCCATAGATGAGGACCCTGCCTCATAACTTCATTCGGGCTCGCGCGGCTAGAGATCACCCATTCGGTACGAACCTAAACGGTCAGACCGCTGAACCATTAACCACGCAGAACGGCGGTTCGCGCTCACCGTGGGAATCACCGTCAGCTACCACGCCCGCTGATGGACCGGGTGACGGGCTGGCCGTCTGGCGGTGGTGACCGCCAGACGGAGACGATCAGCCGAGCCCCGCTAGCGGGCGGCGCCCGCGACGTAGGCGGCGACAATGTAGGTGGCGTGCCGGTCCAGGCTGCCGCGAGCCCGGTCGTACCTCATCGTGGTCCGCGGGTCCGCGTGCGAAGCCGCTTCCTGAACATCTCGTAGCGGCACGCCAGCATCGAGGGCGGCGGTAATGAACGCGTGCCGCAATGTGTGCGGCCCGACAGGCTTGCCGATCCCGGCGCGGCGTGCGACCCGGCGGACGATCCGCCCGGCGCCGTGCCGGTCCAGCCGCCGCCCGTCCGCGGCCAGGAACACAGGGCCATCCGTACGTTCACCGATGGCCAGGTCGATCGCCCGGGCGGTACGCGGCGCGAGCGGGACGGTGACGACTTTTCCGCCCTTGCGGGTGATGGTCAGCGTCCGGTGCCCGCGCTCCAGGCCCAGATGCTCGATGTCGGCGCCGGTGGCCTCAGAGACCCGCAGCCCGTTCAGGGCGAGCAGCGAGATCAGCGCATGCTCAGGCGGCGGCCCGAGTCCGGCGGCGACCAGCAGCGCACCGAGTTCGTTGCGGTCCAGGGCGGTAGCGTGCGATTCGTAGTCCACCCGGGGCCGCCGGACGTGAGCAGCGGGCGAATGATCCAGCAGCTCTTCTTCGACCGCGTACTTGTAGAACCCGGCGATGGTGGACAGCCGCCGGGTAACTGTGGCACGGGCCCGGCCGCGTGCTTCCAGGTCACGGGCGAACCCTTCGATATCAGCCCGCCGAACAGCGAACAGGGCCAGCGAGCGGGCCCGGCACCATATGGTGAACTGCCGCAGGTCCAGCGCATACGCCTCGCGGGTCAGCCCGCGGTAACCGGCCAGGTACCCGGCGAGCGCGAGCCTTTCGGGGTCGCTGAACGCGGGCTGGATCGGGGACAGGGCAGTAGATGGCGACTCAGTGATCATCGGGTACCTCCCGGCCGGGCTGAGACCCGGGAGGCTGGGCCAGCTGCGGGTCCCAGCAAGTGAACGGAAACTCAACGTAAGCCGGAATAGCAGGTCACGCCACGTCACAGGCCACGAGGACCCGAGAGCAAAACTGGCCGCCGAAAGGGCTCCATACCGCCGACTCGGCGCGCAAGATGAACAGCATCCTTAACCGAACGAGCGTGCACAGATCGTCCAGTTCGGCGCGCCGGGCACCGTCCGTGGGGCACTTTGCCCGCCGACGAGTTTACGGTGGCGGCTTCTGGGCCAGTTCCAATAGCGGCCGAGGTGGTGCAGTTTGCAGGCAACGTTTCCACTGCGGACCATGCCGAACCACACGTAACATGGACCGCCCGGAAGTGCCGACGGCGCGGGTTATGCGAGTGGCCTGGCCTCAGCGAGGGCGGTCAGTTCGCGGGAAACGTCGCTGGCCTCGGCGGCGCCGATCCGCTGGAAGATCTCCAGGGCCTGGCGCAGGAGGGCCGCGGCCTGGGTGGCGTGGCCGGCGGCCAGGGCGCAGCGGCCCAGGCCAGCCAGGGCGTGCGCCTCGTTCCAGTAGCTGCCGATGGTGCGGGCCAGGCGCAAGGCCTGCCGGTGGCACCCCTCAGCCTGCGCGAGGTCACCGTTGACCCGGTGCAAGATCCCTGTCTCGTTGAGCGCCTCGGCCTCGCCGCTCCCCCGCTCGCCGAGGTCGCGGTAGAGACCCAGGGCCTGCTCCAGGGCCCGGGCCGCGGCCGGGTACTCACCCGTCGCCCGCCGCACGATCCCCAGGTAGAGGACGGCGTTGGCCTGGCCGAGCCGGTCGCCGAGATCGCGGGAGATGCCCAGGGCCTGCCCCAGGATCTGGGCCGCGGCCGGGTACTCACCCGTCAGATACCGCACGGCCCCTAGGTAGTGGAGGGCCCAGGCCTGGCCGGGCCGGTAGCCGAGGTCGCGGTAGATGCTCAGGGCCTGCTCCAGGATCTGGGCCGCGGCCGGGTACTCACCCGTCAGCTGCCGCACGTTCCCGAGGTAGTGGAGGGCGTTGGCCTGGCCGAGCCGGTCGCCGAGGTCGCGGGAGATGCCCAGCGCCTGCTCCAGGATCTGGGCCGCGGCCGGGTACTCACCCATCAGCTGCCGCACATCCCCGAGGTAGTAGAGGGCGTTGGCC
The DNA here is from genome assembly GCA_963731085.1 of uncultured Actinomycetota bacterium. GTDB lineage: Bacteria > Actinomycetota > Actinomycetes > Streptosporangiales > Streptosporangiaceae > DASUBV01. The sequence continues at coordinate 26,082 of CAVSUF010000003.1, read as the reverse complement.
TGGCCGACCCGGTCGCCGAGGTCGCGGTAGAGGCCCAGCGCCTGCTCCAGGGCCTGGGCCGCGGCCGGGTAATCATCTGTCCCCCGCCGTACGGCCCCCAGGTAGCGGAGGGCGTTGGCCTGGCCGAGCCGGTCGCCGAGGTCGCGGTAGAGGCCCAGCGCCTGCTCCAGGTCCCGGCCCGCGGCCCGGTACTCACCCATCAGCCACCGCACATCCCCCCGGTCGTGGAGGGCGTTGGCCTGGCCGAGCCGGTCACCGAGGTGCCGCGCGGCCCCGATCGCGGCTTGGTGGCGGGTGATGGCCTCGGCCCAGGGGCCGTCGAGCCGCAGCAGCCCGGCCAGGCCGGCGGTCAGGGCGATGACCCGGGCGTGCTGGCCGGTTGCGGCGGCGTGATCCAGGCAGGCGAGCAGGCTGGCCCGCTCGGCGCGGGCCCAGGCCAGCGCCTGCTCGCTATCTTCCAGGCCGGGAACCGCGGACGGCATCGCGCGATCCGCGGCGGCCGGGCCGGGGCGGGTCTGGCGGGCGATGAGGGCCTCGGCGCGGGCGGCGGCGTGCTGGTAGTAATCCAGCAGCCGGGCGGTGGCCCGCTCCCGGTCCCGGTCCGGGTCAACGCGGCCGGCCAGGGCGCGGGCGTGCTCGCGGATCAGGTCGTGCATCCGGTACCGCCCCGGGGCGGGCTCGGTCAGCAGGTACTGGTCGTACAGCACCTCCAGTCCGTGGCGGGCAGCGGCCAGGGGAGTACCGTCCAGGGCGGCGGCGGCGTACGCGTCGGCCTCAGGGCCTAGGTACAGGCCAAGCCGGCGGAACAGCCGCTGCAGATCCGGGCCCAGATCCGCGTACGACAGGTCGAATGCCGCGGCGACCGATAGGTTCTCGGTCGCCATCAGCTCCAGCCGGTCCACCGCCGCGGCCAGGTCGGCGGCCCGCCCGGCCGCGGTCCAGGCCGGGTGGTGCCGCAACTGGCGGGCCACCATCCCGATCGCCAGCGGCAGGTACCCGCACAGCCGGGTGATCTCGGCCACCCCCGGATCGCCCGTGCCCAGCCCCGGGCGGCCCGCCAGCCGGACCAGCAGCCCGGCCGCCTCTTCGGCCGGCAGCATATCCAGGCTGATCACGGTCGCGTCGTCCAGCGCGGACAGGTGCCGGCGGCTGGTGACCAGCACCAGGCTGCCGCCGGTGCCGGGCAGCAGCGGCAGCACCTGCTCACTGCCTACCGCGTCATCGAGGATCAGCAGCAGCTGCTGCCCGGCCAGCCGGTCCCGCCACAGGGCCGTCCGCGCCTCCAGCCCCGGCGGGATCTGAGCCGGGGCCACCCCGGCGGTCAGCAGCAAGCTGGCCAGCGCATCTTCCGGATCGACCGGCTGCTGGCCCGGGGTGTGCCCGTGCAGCGGCAAGAAGACCTGCCCGCCCGGGAACCTGTCCGCCAGCCGGTGCGCCGCGTGCACGGCGAACGCCGTCTTCCCGATCCCGGCCATCCCGCCGATCGCGTGGATGTCGACTATCCCGCCCGCCCCCGCCGCCGCCTGCGCCAGCTGCTCCAGCTCCCGCTCCCGTCCGGTGAAGGAGGCGATGTCCCGCGGCAGCGTCCGCGTCGCCGCCGCCACCCCGCCCGGACCCGTCCGGCCCCGGGCGGCCGCCTCGAACCCGGCCCGGACCGGGCCGACCAGGCCCAGCGCATCGGCCAGCAGCCGCACCGTCTCCCGCTGCGGTGTGCTCACCACCCCCCGCTCCAGGTAGCTGACCGCGCGCACGCTCAGCCTGGCCGCCTCAGCCAGCTCCTGCTGCGTCAGCCGGGCCTCCCGGCGCAGCCTCCGCAGCAGGCTGCCGAACCCGGCCGGCGGCTCAGCCAAAGCCCCACCTCCCGGCACTGGCGGCTAACAGCAGCATTCTCCCCGCAACCGCGCCAACGCCGCCACCACCCGACCAACACGGCCCCGGCCCGGAGCCCGCCGCGGCCGACGCCGCCCGCGAACTGGCCGGCCTCACCGAGGCCGGGTTACCCGCATAGCCCGGCCATCGGCACTTCCGGCGTCGGTTCTTGCGGGTAGTTTTTCGTGTTCAGCTAGCGGCAATGTTGCTTGGCTTGAAAGCACGCAACCCACAGAACAAACCCTGAAGACCCAGCTCGTGGCCACAGCTCGGCCTATCACCGCCGTCCGTTCGGTCAAAAGACGCAATTAACCCGAACGGTCCGTGGTTTCAGCCCAGCCACCTTCGCTCTAAAGACAGTCTGGCCCGCAGCCCCTTTTGCGTCCTATCGCAGACGCAGGGGTCCGGCCAGGGCATGCGCCCGGGGAGACGCCTAGGGATATGACCCGGGCGTCGTACAAGCTCGATGCGCAATCGCGAGGCAATACCACTCGTGAAAGGGGAGTCTCATGAACTCAACTCCTACCCCGGCAGGCCCCGGCTCGGTGTCCGGGGCGCCGCACCTGCCGGACGGGTTCACCGGCACGTTCACCAGCCGGTACATCGACACCGGCGGGCTGCGCCAGCACGTGGTCACCGGCGGCGACGGGCCGCCGCTGCTGCTGGTACACGGCTGGCCCCAGACCTGGTACGCCTGGCGCCTGGTGATGCCCGCGCTGGCCCGAGACTTCTCCGTCGTCGCGCCCGACCAGCGCGGGTGCGGGCTGTCCGGCAAGCCCGCAGGACGGGTACGACACCGGGACCCTGGCCGGGGACCTGGCCGCGCTGATGGACGCGCTGGGCCACCGGCGGTTCGCCGTGGCCGGCCACGACACCGGCATGTGGATCGGCTACGCCCTGGCCGCCGATCACCCCGGCCGGGTCGCCCGGCTGGCCGTCGCCGAGACCCCCCTGCCCGGCGTCTCGCCTTCACCGCCCCTGTTCGGCCCCGCGCGCCTGAACAACGCGCTGTGGCACTTCGCGTTCAACCGGCTCGCCGACGTCAACGACCAGCTTGTCGCCGGCCGGGAAGAAATCTACTTCGGCTGGCAGTTCGCCACCAAGGCCGCCCGGCCGCTGCCCGGCTACGCCGTCCGGCATTACGTCGACACCCTCGCCGCCGACCCCGACGCGCTGCACGCCAGCTTCGCGATCTACCGCGCGCTGAACGCCACCATCGCGCAAAACCAGCAGCGCACCGCCCGGCGGCTGACGATGCCCGTGCTGGGCATCGGCGGCGGGCACAGCCTGCGGGAACAGGTCGCGGACACGATGAAGCTCGCCGCCGACGACGTGCAAACCCTGGTCATCCCCGACTCCGGCCACCATCCCGCCGAAGAAACTCCCGAAGAGACGCTGGCCGCGCTGACCGCCTTCCTGGCCCCGTACCACGACGAGCAGCCCGCGGCGGACAACCCCGGCCCGCAGCCGACCCAGGTCTAACCGCACACCCTGGGACGAGGCCAGCCCCGAAGCACTCACCTCACGCGAGCCCACCCCCGCACGCCGGGGGTCACGGGAACTCCCGTTCCCGTTTTGATCAGACCGCGCTTATCCGCTGACCAGCACAACAGCGCCGTGCGTAAGGCACGTCCGTGTCAAAAAGGAGCTGTCATGTCCATCAAGAGCAAAATGCTCGCCGCCGCCGCAGTACTGACCCTCGCCGGCGGCCTCAGCGCGGCGGGGACGGTGGCGGCGAGCGCCGCCACCCCGCAGTGCGGCAATAACTGCCTTACGCCAAGAAGCGCGGCGTACCCCGGGTTCGTGGAGACCGTGCTCTTCGGGATCCCGCTGCGCGGCGTGCCAACGATCGTCAGCCCGGCCGCCGGCTGGAACCCGGCCGAGGACTTCACCCTCCCCACAGGCCATCCGGTGAACGCGTCCTACTACTACGCAAACGGCATGGTGTCCGCCGCGGTCGCCAGCCATTACGGGGGCCCGGGCTATTACGCGGTTCAGATCGAGTACGCGCCCTACGGCAAGCCCACCGGCCTGTGCTCGGGCATAGCCACCACCGCCTACCAGGACGAGGCCCTGAGCCTGCAGCCGTGCAGCACCCCGGACACCACGGTGTGGATCTTGGACTTCAAGGATTCGCAAATACAAGGCGACTACTCGATCATCAACGCGTCGACCACCGACTTCACCCACCCATTCGTGATGACCATCCTCGGTAACCCGGCCCAGCAGCTGTTCACGCCGATCATCCTGCAGCACCTCATCGGCAACCCGGGCAGCGTGCCCGCCAACGAGCTATGGGCCACCGCCCCCGGCACGCTCTGAGCGATCTAGCGGTGGCGCCGCCCCACCTTCCGGGCGGCGCCACCGCCCGGAAGGGCCCACTCCGTCGAGAACGCCAGCTCAGCATCGCCATCAACCCACACCAAACCGAACCAAGGAGATCCGCATGCCTATGACGATCGAGGACTCGGCGGGCGCGACTGCGATCCGGCCGTACACGATCCCCGAAGTCCCCGAGGCGGAACTTAAGGCACTGCGGGAGCGCATCGCGGCTATCCGCTGGCCCAGCAGGGAACTCGTCGCCGACCGGTCGCAGGGCGTGCAGCTGGCGGCGATCCAGGAACTTGCGCGCTATTGGGCGACGGATTACGACTGGCGCAAGTGCGAGGCGAAGCTGACCGCGCTGCCGCAGTTCAAGACGGAGATCGACGGGGTGGACATCCACTTCATCCACGTGAAGTCACCGCATTCCGGCGCCCTGCCGCTGATCATCACGCACGGATGGCCGGGCTCGGTGATGGAGCTGCTCGAGACGGTTGGCCCGCTCACCGACCCGGCCGCGCACGGCGGAACGGCCAGCGACGCCTTCGACCTGGTGCTGCCGTCGCTGCCCGGCTTTGGCTTCTCCGCCGAGCCGGCCGAGGTCGGCTGGGACCCCGGCCGCATCGCGCGGGCGTGGGCCGAGCTGATGCGCCGCCTGGGCTACACCCGCTACGTCGCCCAGGGCGGCGACCTGGGCGCCTACGTCTGCGACGAGATGGGCCGCCAGGCACCGGCGGGGCTGCTTGGCATCCACCTCAACTTGCTCAAGACGGCGCTGGTCGGCCCTCCGCCAGCGGAACCCTCCGAGGCCGAACGTGCCGCGCTGGCCGCGATCGCCACCATGCAGACCAGCGGCTACGGCTATTTCCTCGAGCAGGCCACCCGGCCGCAGACGATCGGCTACGCCCTGCTGGATTCACCCGTCGCCCTGGCGGCCTGGATGCTCGACCACGACACCGACAGCTACTACAAGATCTCCCGCGCGTTCCTCGACGGGCAGCCCTCGGGCCATCTCACCCGGGACCGGATCGTCGACAACATCACGCTGTACTGGCTGACCGGCACCGGGGCCTCGGCCGCCCGGGAGTACTGGGAGAACGGGCAAGCCGCCGACCGTGGCGCCGGGCAGGCTCCGCCGCAGGTCTCGGTCCCGGTCGGCTTCACCGTCTTCCCCGGCGAGATCTTCCAGGCCCCGCACAGCTGGGTCCAGAAGGCCTACCCCACCCTCGCCTACTTCCACGAGGCCGACCGCGGCGGCCACTTCGCCGCCTGGGAAGAGCCCGAACTGTTCGCGACCGAAATCAGGGCGGCGTTCAGTCCACTGCGCTAACGACAGCCCGCCACCAGCCACCGGCATTCGCGGGCGACCTAACCTCATCCTTTGCCAGCACAACCGCCGTGCGCGGGCACGGCTTTGGTTCACGAAAGGAATCGCTCATGTCCAACGAGGGCAAGGCGCTCGCCGAGGGAGGCACGCCGACATATGTCACCCGCTTCGACGGCGTCCGCGTCCCGGCCACCGACTACCATCCGGTCTGGCTGGACAGCCTGGCCGGCGACGTCACCATAGAGGGCTCGGCGATGAACGGCGTCGCGCAGGGCGCCGAGGCCGTCCATGCCATCGTGACCTGCATCCGCGCGCTCTATGACTCCCAGGAGTTCAACTTCGCCGGCCCTTACGGCCAGAACGGCTTCCTGGAGGACTACACGGCCCAGGTCCGCGGTGGTGAGCAGGTCGGCAACGTCGTCCTGGTCACCCGCAACGCCGCCGGGCAGGCCCAGCACATCGTGGCCAACTACCGGCCCCGGACCACACTGCTGCACTTGTCCCGGCTGATCGGCGAGCAGCTCGCTGACACCCCCTACGGCGAGCACTTCGCTACCAGCGCTTCCGAGTGAGGGTTCGCCGGGTGCACGACCGGCCACCAGCCTGCTAGGCCGGGGAAGTTCCCAGCGCAGGAGGGAATCGGGATCGACGTGCAGGCCGCTTGGGTCAGTGGAGCGGTCCCGCAGACCGCTCCCATACCTTCGTGGCCAGGCGCTACCGTTCCGGGCTGCTGAGCTTCGCCGTACCTTCGCCAGAAGATAGCGACAACGCGACAGAGAATTCCGTTCTGCGCGCCTCCAGCGGACCGGGCCCAGGAGACTGCCCCAGTACCGAACGGCGGTTCGCGCGCGTGTCCGACGCAGACCAATTACGCTTCGTGACCCGCTGGACCGCTCGCTGCGGACCTGCGCACGCAGTACGGTCTCGATGCTGGCGCAGGTTCGGGCATTCTTAACATATGGACACCGGCGAGCGCCCGATGTCCGGCGTGTGCGCAGCGGTAGACGTGCATTACCTGAGCACCGGCGGGGCACGGGCGGCAGCCGTGCTGGCCGCCGATGCCGCCTTCGCGCACGTACTGGCTGAACACACCGCAGCGGTATCTCGGGTACCTGCCTACCGGCCGGGTGAGTTCTACCTGCGCGAGCTGCCGCCGCTGCGCGCGGTCCTGGCGAATCCGAGCGGGCTGGGCCTGCTGGTGGTCGACGGCTACGCCGACCTGGACCCCGCCGGTCGGCCCGGCCTGGGCGCGCATGCGCACGCCGAGTTCGGCATCCCGGTGATAGGGGTGGCCAAGTCCCGGTTCCGCACCGCGACCCACGCGGTGCCGGTCATGCGCGGATCCTCAGTGCGCCCGCTGTTCGTCACCGCGGCCGGGATACCCGCAGCCGACGCCGCGGACCTGGTCCGGCACATGGCCGGCCGGTACCGGCTGCCCGACGCACTGCGCCGCGCCGACACCCTCGCGCGCACAGGCGTGCCCGCCGCCACCATGACCGACCGCCAGCCCGACTGACCCACGAAGACCCGCGGAATGCGGCATTATGCGGTGATCAAAGATCACATCGCCCCTCGGGCTCGGCACAATGCCTGATCATGCCCATGATCGAGGCGCAGCGCGCCTCGGTCCTGGTGCCTCACGATCACAGGCATATCAGCCAATGAGTGCGTTTCCTGGGTAGAGGCGCCAGTCGCGGTATCCGTCGCCTGAGGACGTGGCAGGTGGCGTCACCGTGGTCACCGTAGGAACCGCAGATCGGCCTCGGCGGTGGTCACCGCCGAGGCCGTGGTGCTCCCCAAGCCCTCGGGGCGTCCCATCGTGTCACGTGGCAAGTTATCGTGCGGAGGACTAAAGTCCGAGGTATGACGGATGGAAATAGCGGTCCGTCCGCACCCCCCAGCAAGATGACACCCAGCGTGATCAGAGTGCCGGAAAAGCACCTCTTCGCTGACTGCGGATGAAGTAACTGCTCTTCGCTCTGGGCATTCCGGTATGCTCGCGATCGCCGATGATCGCGGGTATCGAGCGTTGGGCCGGGATCGCGGACTGCCGCTTGCCATCTACTGCCCAGCACCGGCAGTACCCTTTTTCTGCCCTGGCATCGCGCCTATCTCTATTTCTTCGAGCAATACCTGATCGACCAGCAATCGGCGGTTCGCCTTTCCGTGGTGGGGATTCGGCCGATCAGCAGGCGATCCCGGACGCATATGCCCAGCCGCAGCTTCCGGATGGGAGCGCCAATCCCCTAGCCTCGGCGCCAATTAGCGGGATCCCGGACCGGCAGTTCACGCAGGGGAACGAAGCCCCAGGTCACTGAGACCTTTCGGCAGCCAGATTCAGGAACCGTCACTTCCAGAGCCAGATGAGCATAGCGCGCAGTACTTGCGCTTGACGATTTCTCGGATTTCCGCACGGCCAGCTTGAGCAGCTCCACAATCAGGTGCACGTATGGGCAGGCGGCACCATGGGCCTGATTCCGCTTGCTGCCTGAGCCCGATCTTCTGGGCTCACCATACGATGATCGGGCCCAGGCTATTCGGCCATGTGGCAGCGAGGCCGTCCGGCGCAGGGGCAGGGGCAGTATTCCCTCGATACCCCGCTCGCGCCTTTCCCGTCGCTGAACGTCGGCGGGACCCTCGACATCACTTGGACTCGGCTACTCATACGCCGTCTCCTCAAGCTCGGCGGCACCCTAGGGGCAGCGATGGCAGTCTTTACCTCCAACCCGATCACCGTGACCCTGCAGGCACAACAGCCTCCCGCAGAGCCGATATCGAGGTGCACGGTGGTTCCGTTCAAAAGCTAGCTTTGAAGGTCGCCTTTTCTTCAATAATCCCGACGCAACGCCGCAAACGCCCACTGATGATGAGCACCGCTACGCGGCTCTTCTCGGTCTTGGGCCACGGTGGATGCGCGGGCCGATCGAAGGCCACTGCGAAGTCCCTTCCTCGCAGCGGCCGTTCGACTTCCGCCTGAGCACCAGCTCACCCAGACGAGCTACCGTGTCATCGTGACCAGCAAGTTCCGGGAAATGACCACGCCCGGCGAGTCTTTCACAGTGACTATAAGTGCCTGTGTCCAACCAGAAACCAGAACCATTCCCGGCGAACCTAGTCATTCATTTGCTGCAAGTCCAGCGGGTCGATCTTCTAACCTACAAGTGACTTGGAGAATGGCTGCCTGCCTCGATGCCCGGTATTTCAGGGTCGGTGATTTCGTGCAGAACCTGGGCCGCGGCCACGACGACATCGCCGCCGAGACTCCGGGTCGCCACCTGAGGGTGCCGAAAACCCGTGCCACCTGGGCAAAGGCCCTGCAGACCGCGGTCGAGCGTTCGGCATGCGGCGGCCCGGTATTGGCCCGACCGGAGTGCGGAATGATCTCGGCTTGTGGGCTTGAAGCTGATCTTTCTGATCGTTTCCCCTCCATCACGGAGAACGCTACACGCGTAGCTGTTGGCCTACCCTTCAGGATGGTGAGAGGGAGTGAGTTCTTCGCCACTCGAGTTCTGCTTTTGCCCCGACCGCTGTGTCGCCCTGCGGAGCGGGTATGCGCGAAAAGGTCTAGATGTCGTGTGAGGGCCCACGACACGCTTGCCACCTTGTAGTCGGGACATGCTTGACAGTCACTGTCCGTGTTCTTGATGATCTGCTGTCCATGGGGGCAGATGAGAAGCAGGCAGATGACCAGGGCTGGCTGGTCGAGCAGCGGTACCGGGCGGTGCTGGAGGTCCTGGACGGGTCACCGGTCAGCGAGGTAGCCGTCCGGTACGGGGTGTCGCGGCAGTCGGTGTACGCGTGGAAGGCCCGGCACGAGGCGGCCGGGATCGACGGGCTTAGGGAGGCCTCGCGGCGGCCGCGGACCTCGCCGTCCCGGCTGGCAGCGGAGACCGAGGCGCTGGTGTGCGAGCTGCGGCGGGCGCATCCGCGGTGGGGGGCCCGGCGGATCGCGTTCGAGGTCGCGCAGCGGGGGACGGCGGGCGCGCCGTCGCGGGCGACGGTGCACCGGGTGCTGGTCCGAAACGCGATGGTGACGCCGCAGGCCCAGCAGCACAAGCGCAAGTACCGGCGGTGGGCCCGGGAGACGCCGATGGCGCTGTGGCAGCTGGACCTGGTCGGCGGGATCTACCTGGCCGACGGCCGGGAATGCAAGGTGCTGTCCGGCATCGATGACCACTCCCGCTACGTGGTCTGCGCGGCGGTGCTGGCGGTCCCGTCCGCGCGGGCGGTCGCCGACGCGTTCACCGCTGCCATGCGGCAGTACGGGGTCCCGGCGGAGGTGCTGACCGATAACGGCAAGCAGTTCACCGGCCGGTTCACCAAGCCCCGCCCGGCGGAGGTGCTGTTCGAGCGGGTGTGCCGCGAGCACGGCATCACCGCCAAGCTGACCAGGCCGTACTCGCCGACCACCACCGGGCAGGATTTCCTGTGGGACCGCCGCCGTGTCGCGGACTTGTGGGGTTTCTGTGGGGCTCGCAGAAGCCCCTGACTTGCCTGACCGGACCGACACGGGCACCCCAGATACTCCAGCTCCTGGATGCTGATGATTACTCCCCCGAGTAACCTAGCGTTACCGGAGCGACCCAGCCGCCAGAGGTAATTTCCGCGCCTAACGCCGAGTATGCGCATGTCAAGTGGCGAAATTGTGTCGAGGTCCTGCCGTGCAGATTACCCAGTTCCGGCGTCCCTATTTGGTGCCGACGATGCAGCGGGCCACGCCCGGGATCCTTACCGTGCCGTCTTCCTCGTAGGTGCTGACCTTGGCCATGACGGCTTTCGCGATCCGCTCCCGCTCCGGCTCGCCGACCTGCGCAAGCGCCCCAACTGCGAGCGAGACGTGCTCACTGATCATCTCCCAGTACTGCGCGGGCGAGTCCGTCACGAGCTCGACGCCGACGTCCCACTCGGCAACGTCGCGCAGCCCCGCGGCCCCGTACAGGGCACTGACATATCCCGGGGCAGCGCACCGGAACATATTCGGGCCGTCCGGGTCGGGTGGCGCCAGCACCGCCTCCGCCGCGATGGCCTGCATGACGATCGTCGTCCACGGGTTTTCCCCGGGCTTGACCCACACCGACGAGCACAGACGCCCACCCGGCCTGAGCACGCGCGCGAACTCGGCGGTCGCCTTGGCGACGTCGGGAAAGAACATGTATCCGAACCGCACCGAGATACTGTCGAATGCCGCGTCACCGAATGGCAGGTCATCGGCACTGCACACCGTGGTCTCAAAATTGGTGATCCCTTGCGCGTACGCTCGTCGCGTCGCGATGCCGAGCATCTCAGCCGCAAGGTCGGTCAGAACGACATGTCCCCTCGGCGCGAGCCTGGCGACGGTCAGCCCCGGCTCACCAGTACCCGCGGCAATATCGAGATGCTGCTGATCACCGGCGATACCCAGACGCCCGATCATCGCTGCGCCGACCGGGCCCAGCTGATCCATGATGACCGAGTCCCACTTCTCCCAGCCCGCGGAAAGCCCGGCCCACGTCGCCCGCTGAACGTCCCGGATCTCATCGCCGCCCGGCATCGGCCCCTCCCGCTATCGATACATCCACCGAACACGGCACTCCATGACGGGAGTACATAATGCCCGTTCTGGTGGTGCACAGTCGACCGAGCCATCTGAAGATGACCGGCGCCAGAACGGCGGTTATAGGTGCGCGTGCTTGACACGGATCAATTACTCTCCGTGACCCGTTGAAGCGCTTGCTGCGGACCCGCGCGGGCGGCCGCCCGAATACGGTCCTGATGCCTGGCCCAGGTTCGGGGCATCCTCAAGACATGGAAACCAGCGGGCGCCCGGACTGCGGCGTGTGCACCGCCGTGGACGTGCATTACCTTCCGGCCGGCGGCGCCCGGGCCGCAGCCGTGCTGGCCGCCGATGCCGCCTTCGCGCGTGTGCTGGCCGAACGCACCGCGGTGGTGTCCCGGGTAGTGCCCTACCGGCCCGGCGAGTTCTACCTGCGCGAGCTCCCGCCGCTGCGCGCGGTCCTGGAGGATCTGAGCGGGCTGGGCCTGCTGGTGGTCGACGGCTACGCCGATCTGGACCCGCCGGCCGGCCCGGCCTGGGCGCGCATGCGCACGCCGAGTTCGGCATCCCGGTGATCGGGGTGGCCAAGTCCAGGTTCCGCACGGCTACCCATGCGCTGCCGGTCCTGCGCGGATCCTCGGCACGCCCGCTGTTCGTCGGCGGTTGCCGCCACATTCCAAATGGGCGCGCCCAAGTTGGATGATCTGCGCCGCGCTCACCGGGAAGCGAAATTTGTGCGCGCGTGCGTCGATGCCGTACGGGCCAGCCTACAGAACGCTTTCTCAACTGTACGGATAGTGCATAGCTGACTACAGAATCAAACCAGTGTCGGCCTTGGGAGCGGCTGGGCCGTCAGGCCGTTCACATGCGTCCCCGAGACTGTTGCTACTACCACGGCGTTGACTGGCGCCGGGTAGCCGATGCGTGCCGCCACCCTGATCAAGGGTGCGGGTCCCGCAATCGTCTGGCCAGCTCAGCGCGCTGTCTGGCGATCCGGGCGCTTACGCTCCGACCCCAAAACCAAATACTTTGGGTAATAATCTCATTGCTAACAGGAATAACACGCGTACCTGGGGGAAGCCGTGCTGACAGCAAACACACCCGCCGAGGACGACGCCAGCCAGGTCACCGCCCGGCTGGCCGCGATCGTGGAATCGGCCAGCGACGCCATCGTCACCGTGACCCTGGACGGGGTTATTACCACCTGGAACCCCGCGGCCGCCGACATGTACGGCTACACCGACGGGGAAATCACCGGCCGCAGCATCGACATGATCATCCCGCCCGACCGGGCCGCCGAAATCCCCGAGATTCTGGACCGCATCCGCCGCGGCGGCCTCGCCTATCACTTCGAGACCACCCGCCTGCGCAAGGATGGCACCGTCATCGACGTCTCCATCTCCTTCTCGCCCGTCCGCGACGCCGCCGGAGCCGTCACCGGCGCCGCCACCATCGCCCGCGACGTCACCGAGCGCAACCAGGCTGAAGCCCAGATCCGGGCCTACCAGGACCAGATCCACCGGGCCGAGCGGCTGGAAACCGTCAGCCAGCTGGCCGACGGGGTCGCCCATGACGTCAACAACATAGTCGGCACCATCATCTGCTTCGCCGGACTGATCACTACGGAAACGGGCAACAGGGCCGCGGTCATCCATGACGCCAGGCAGATCCTCGCCACCGCCAAGCGCGCCGGGCGTCTGACAAACGGACTGCTCATCCTCAGCCGCCGAATGCCCGCCCAGCCCAAGACCATCAACCCCAGCACTCTCATCGCCAGCGTCCGCGACCTGCTGGCCGCAAGTATCGGGCCGCACATCACACTGCGGCTGGACCTGGCCGACGATGCTCCCGACATCTACGCCGACCCGGGCGGCTCAAGCAGGCCCTGCTCAACCTGGCCGTCAACGCCCGCGACGCCATGCCCGACGGGGGCACCTTGACCATCGCCACCGCCAGCACTCACCTCACCGACCAAGGCGCCCGTCACGCCGGCTCCGGAATCTATCCAGGGCACTACGCCGCGCTCACCGTCACCGACACCGGGACCGGCATGAGCCCCGAGGTCGCCGCCCGGGCCTTCGAGCCGTTCTTCACCACCAGGGAACTCGCCTCCGGCACCGGGCTGGGCCTGTCCACCGTCCACGGCGTCATCACTCAGGCAGGCGGCACCGTCATCATCACCTCCGAGCCGGGAGCCGGCACCACCTTCCACATCTTCATCCCCGCCACCGCCGCGCCCGCTGTCCTCGACGTGCCCGCCCCGGCCCGGCCCGCCGACAACACGACCGCCCAGCAGATCATCCTGGTCGCCGACGACGAACCCGCGGCCCTCCAGGCCACCACGCGCATCCTGCGGTCCGGCGGCTATGCCACCCTGGAGGCCAGCAGCGGCTACGAGGCCCTGACCCTGCTGATCTCCCATGACGTCCGGCTCCTGCTCACCGGGTCGCTCATGCCCGGCATGCGCGGCCTCGTCCTGGCCGACACCGTCGCGCGCCTCCGCCCCGGCCTGCCGGTCCTGCACATGTCCGGCTACGCCCCGCCCAACCTCGCCGGCGAGAAAAGGGCTTTCATCCAGAAGCCCTGCACCGCCGGGACCCTGCTCGACAAGGTCCGCGACATGCTCGAAACCCAGCCCGCCCGGCAACCCGCTCCGGCCCCCCATCCCCGGCCTGCCTAGCGACTGAGTCCAAGGGGTCGGCTGCTCGCGTGATCCGACTGAGCACTTCAGTTGGCCAGTGAGCGCTTCACTGGAGCCGTCCCACGATCGAGAGCATCGGTCTGCTGGCGCTCCGCGCGGCTTTAGCCGGCGTCTGGGCAGCCGGGACGCGCCAGATCGACTGGAGGGCGCTCAGCAGGCACATCGGGGCAGGCGGACGCAGCATTCACCATCACGCATTACGTTCAGACGGACCCAGAGCCCGATCGCCGGGTCGCGAACACGCTCGCGGAGCTGATTGCCAGCGGCTTTCTCGTCCCTGTCGAGGTCATGGACAGGGCGGCCGACTGCGGAACCGGTGAGCTGCGTGAGGAACCTCCGTCATGAAACTGCCTTCCCCAGGGGTCCTCTTCCTGTTCCAGGGGCCTCTTCCTGCCACTCACCGCCGGAAGTCGAATGCAGACTGCCCGGCCTGCCGCTGTCATGCGCGGCTGAGGTACCGGTAATAGGCTGTTGTCCGGTCGTTTCACCGGCCGGTCGTTGTCCCGGGAAACAGGACAACAGCTAGCGCATAGGCCACGAGATCGCCGGCTGGCGGACGGCGATCTCGGCCCCCGCCGCAGTGATGACGACGTCGCCGTGAACGGCAACTGCCCGTACCGGTTCAGGCGGGCTCAGCGGAGGTACGAGCGGGTGTGCCGTCGGCCGTCCGCCCTACCCGCACCGTGCCGGCGCAGCCGCCGCTGATGATGACCGGGGCGCTTTCAACGGAACCCGGATGTTGACAGGCCCAGGAGGAGTTGCGTTTGGCTGAGGCGCGTGCGCGGCTTGGGTTTTCTCGGGGGTTTGCGTGCCGCCGGGTCCCAGAGGAGGTCCTGGCGGATCCTCTCTTTGGTGACGTGGAAGACCGCGCCGATCTGTTCGAGGGTGCAGCCGAGTTCTCTGAGCTGGTGAGCGGCGCGTTTGCGGCTGATCCGCGGAGTCTGAAGGTCGAAGGTGGCGCGGGCTTCGTCCAGTGCCTGGTCCCGTTCGGCGGCCGCGCGCCGTGCTTCTGCGGCGGCGGCCGCGGCGAGGGCTGGTGCTTTGTCGTGGTCGTCGAGCCAGCCGCGGCCTGCGGGGGTAATGCGCCAGATGATGGCGGGCCGGCCGCGTCCTTTACGCTCGCGGCCCGCCTGTTCTACGTGGCCGGCTTTCTCGTGCCGGCGCAGAGCCCGATCGTACGCGGACAGTAGTCTCCGGCGCCGGCCTGGTTCGGCCAGGAGGCCGGCCAGGGCGGGGGCCGACAGTGGTTCGGGGTTCTGCGCCAGTGCTCTGAGGAGCCGCGCGGGCCGGGTTTCTGCTGTTGCTGCGTGTTGTGCGGCCGGGATGGTGACGGTCTGGCTGTCACTCATCGGCTTTCCTTCCTGCCCGGCTGCCGGGTTGGCATGGTGGCTGATTGCGGAGATGCGTCGGCGGTTGATTCTCCCGGAGCCGCCGCGCAACGCTGGCCCGGTGAGCCGGCCTCCCGTCAAGTTCCGCATGGGCGGGAGGCCGGCTCGGGTGAGGGCTGGGCCGCCGGTGACACCCTGCTTGTGCCGCCGGAGACACCTCGGGAAAGAGCCGGCGGCTAACAGCCCGGCCGGCGGCCCAGCGTCTATCGGGACAGTTCTTCCAGCGCACGCTGGCGCTGGTTCTTCCCGAAGATCGCGAGTATGAGGCCGGGGACGAGCGCGCACGGGATGGTGATGAACACGATGAAGCTCCGGGTGCGGTCGCCATGTAGAGCTGCCCGGCGATCAGGACGCCGCCCCAGGCGCCGAGGTGGCCCACGCCGTCGGTCCAGCCGGTGCCCAGCGAGCGCATCCGGGTCGGGTAGACCTGGGGGATGTACACGTACATGCTCCAGAGCCACAAGATGGTGCCGATCGTCGCGATGACGTAGAAGATGTCCACCCACACGGTGCTGTGCACCGCGTAGACGCCCCACCAGCCGCCGGCGAACAGGACGGCGCCGAAGAGCTGCGTGTACCTGCGCTCGAACCGTCCGCCGAAGAACGCGTTGAGCAGGTAGACGATGGAGGCGGCCACCCCGGACCAGGCAATCAGGGCGAAGACGCCGCCGGCGCTGTAGCCGCGGTTGAGGGCGAGGAACAAGAACGCCTGGCTCGCGCCGCCATAGACGATGCCGCCGTAGCCCAGCACCATCACCACCAGCAGCAATGTGGTGACGAGCACGTACCGCTTGCCGAACACCGCCAGCCAGCTGGTCTTCTCCTCGGCCACCACCTCGTAGGGTTGCAGGTCCGGATTGGCCAGGGCGATGCGGCCGCCCCGGCTGGCCCGCATCTCCATCCGCTCCATGACCTTGCGGGCCTTGTCGCGGCGTTCCCGGGCCTCCAGCCAGCGCGGCGATTCGGGCATCCGGAAGTACAGCGCGATGGCGATCAGGATGTTCAGCGCGGCCAGGATCCACAGGTACTGCTTGTACTGGCCGGGGAACATGTAGTGCGGGATGATGCCGGTCAGGATGACCAGGAGCAGGAAGATGCAGACGGTCTGGCTGACCATCATGATCCGGGGCCGGATCTTCGGGCCCATGATCTCGCTCATGTACACGACGTTGATGGCCAGGAACCCGGCGAACCCGAGGGTGTCGGCGATCGACAGGACGAACAGCGCCGCGTAGTTCGTCACGTACGCGAAGGGCCAGATGAATACCCCGGCCAGCGTCGCGGACAGGATCAGGGCCGGGCGCCGGCCGATCTTGTCGGCCAGCCAGCCCAGGGCGTAGCCGCCGATCAGGATGCTGATCCCGGCCTGCAGGGCGTACAGGACGTTGTACTGGGAGTGGGTGATGACCTTGGCCGGCAGCCAGACGAACGGGTACAGCCGGGCGGCGATCCCGTCAGTCGATGCCGCCGACCGCCCAGCCCACCTGCACGATCAGGCAGATCTCCCAGGCCATCGCGCTCATGGGCAGGCGGTCGACCCGGGCTGCCATCTCGCCGGGAATGACCAGAGTGCCGCCGCCAGGCGGCGGCGGCTCCCGAGGTATCTTGTGCCATTACGGTTCTCCTTGCTGCCATCCGGTTCAGGGGGATGGCGGGGTAAAACGGGGAATTATGGCGCCTTTGCTGCTGATGTCGAGGGTGCCCGGTCGCAGCTGGCGATGCTGGTCATTAGCGGTGGCCGTCGCCGGCTTTTGTGCAGGCGAAGATATAGGGGATGGCGTCGACGCCGTTGCCCTGGCGGGTGACGGCAAAGCTGCATGAATTCCAGACGCATCACCTCTGGTGCGGTCAGGTTCGCTGGGCTGAAACTGTGTTAATTGGATTGTTGGATTATTCGGCCAGAATGTCAACACTTTACCTCCGGGAAATTTCCCGAAAGGATTACCTCTAGGCAATTGTTTCCCGGCAAATGCGCCTAAGCAATTGCTCTAAGGCAATCGTCTCTGGGCAGCTGATATCGGGCCGAGAATGGCCAGCAGCAATTCCGCTTAACCAGGGTTGATCATGGTTCAGATGTGGCGCAGGGTGCCGGTCTCCCCTCGAATTCCGACTTCCGAATTGTGCGACCCGCTCGTACCGCGAGAGGGTCGCCGCGAGAACTAGATGTCCGGGCGGGCGCGGCAGCGCCGGCGGAGTGTCAACGGAGCCGGGCGGGGCCCGGTGCGGGGCATAGGCGACTGGTTCGAGGGTGACCTTGTAGCCGACGGCTCCGAGCCGGCGGGCATGGCGCCATCCTGGCGGCCTGTCCGAAGTTCGCGACTGAAATGAGCGCACGGCCGGCAAAGTTCCCTGATAAACAAGATGTCGCCGTCAATCCTGGCTTGACACTCGGTCGGGCTGCTGACCTGGCGTTGAAAGCTGGACCTGCCTGGCCACATTTTTGGCCCCACAACAACGCTCAATGACGCTGCTCACTGCCGATCGCTGACCAGCATTCTGGCAGGTCAGCTGTGCGAGCCCGCTAGGTGCTGGACACCTCGGGTTCTGGTTCCCGGGCCGGACGCGAGTGGGAGCTCCAGGCTGACCTCGTCGAATGGCGCTGGCTTAAGGCCGGGGCCGGGCCCGGTGCGGTCAGAAGCCGGCCACGATGGGGAAGTAACTGTCATCGACGTCGTAGCCGACTCGCTCGTCCACCCCGACTACGCCTTCGACCGCCAGTGCGGCTGTGACCAGGCCTGCTACCGCGGAGCTGCATTTGACCTGACCTGATATCGACACCACGCCGTCGTGCACGGACACCGCCAGCCGCTGCGGGTCCGCTCCCCGCACCCGTGGGAACACCTCGGCCAGGATCTCGGCGCGGATCTCCTCGCTGGGGCGCCGGTAGATCCGCAGCAGGTCCGAGCGGCTCACGATGCCGGCCAGCCGCCCGGTGACCATGACCGGCAGCCGTCCGACCCGGTGGTGGCGCATGAGGCGCGCCGCCTGCTCGATGGTGGCCTCCGGGCTGATGGTGACGGCGGGCGCGGTCATCAGGTCACCAGCGGTGCGGGCCAGGGACCGGCGGTCCCGGCGGCACAACCGGCGCTCCGGCCGCGGTCCCGCGATGGCGGGCGGGTCAGCTGCCTTGGCGATCAGGTCGCGGTTCGACACCATGCCCAGCACCTGGCCGGCCGGCGTGACGACCGGGACCGCGCCGATGTCCCTGGCGTACAGCAGCGCTACCAGATCCCGGAACGGCATCGCCTCGGCGGCCGTGACCACCGGTGTGGTCATGACCTCTTCCACCAGCGTCTTCTTCACGGCCGGTGCTTCCTCCCGCCTGTTCTGGGCGCTCAGCGGGCGGCCTTCAGGCGCTCCAGCAAGGCGTCGTATTCCTCCCGAGCTGCTCGGGCAACCCCCGGGCCCAGGTGCGGATACCCTCGTCGCCGCCTGTCCAGCCTCGGTCGGCGCACCGGCCCCCTAGGCCCGGGGATCTAACGGAACTATTATCTATGCAATTAATAGATTGTGCAATATTGTGGCACCTTGCCCGGCATCCTGGGACGGGCTCAGCCTGGCGGCAAGGGACCATGCTCACCGCCGCACTGTGGTTAGAGCGCGACTTGCTGCGGTCAGATCACGTGCTCGTCTTTGGCTTTGCCGGTCGCGCCGGAGCGCCGTCTGAAGGCGGTCGGCGAGGTTTTCCAGTGCGGGTAGCGCTGCGGCTAGGGCGGTCTGCTGCTCGGCGGGCAGGGCTGCCACGCATTCGGAGATGATCTCGGCTCGCTGTGCCGAGATACGCTGCCAGGCCTGGTGTCCGTCTGGGGTGACCTCGACCCGGGCGGCGCGGAAGTCCTCCGGGTCACGCAGCCGGCGGATCAGGCCGAAGGAATCGAGCTTGCCGACGACCCGGGACAGCATGGTCGGGTTGAGGCCCTCGATCTCGGTGAGCTCAGCGAGGCCAAGCGGGCCGCGGCTGGCGGCAATGCCGAGCACGGACGCCTGGGCCGGGGTCAGCCCCTCGTCCACCGAGGCGGCATTCAGCCGTCGCGCGAGCCCTAGGACCACGCGCCGCAAGCGGATCACGCTGTCGGCGTCCATACGTGTCACGCTGCTCTCAGTTCGTCCGTGTTAATTTCCGGTTAGTCATCCGCGTTTGCCCCCGCGCCGGACCGGCGGCCCGGGCCTGGTGCGGTCAGAAGCTGAGCATTACGGGGAAGTAGCTGTCGTCGATGTCGAAGCCGATTCGCTCGTCCAGCCCGACGACGCCCTCGACCGCCAGGACGGCTGTGACCAGGCTTGCTACCGTGGAGCTGCATTTGACCTGGCCTGATATTGATACGACGCCGTGGTGCACGGATACCGCCAGCCGCTGCGGGGTCTGCGCCTGGCACCTGGGGGACCACTTCGGTCAGGATCTCGGCGCGGATTTCCTCACCGGGGCGCCGGTAGACGCGCAGCAGGTCGGAGCGGCTCACGATGCCGGCCAGGCGGCCGGTGGACGGGGCGTGACCGGCAGCCGCCCAATCCGGTGGCGGTGCATGAGCCGGCTGCCTGCCCGATGGTGGCATGCGGGGGGATGGTGACGGCGGGTGCGGTCATCAGGTCACCGGCGGTTCGCCCCAGGGACCGGCGGTCCCGGCGGCGCGATCCGTGCTGCCGGGGTCCCGCGGCGGCGGGCGGGCCGGCCGCCTTTTCGATCAGGTCG
Organism: uncultured Actinomycetota bacterium; assembly: GCA_963731085.1. Classification (GTDB taxonomy): domain Bacteria; phylum Actinomycetota; class Actinomycetes; order Streptosporangiales; family Streptosporangiaceae; genus DASUBV01. Next base: position 6,252 of record CAVSUF010000003.1, on the reverse strand, counting down.
CGGTTCGACACGATGCCCAGGACCTGGCCGGCGGCCGTGACGACAGGCACGGCGCCGATGTCCCTGGCGTAGAGCAGCGCCGCAAGGTCCCGGAACGGTATTGCCTTTGTGGCTGTGACCACCGGTATGGTCATGAGCTCTTCCACCAGTGTCTTCTTCACGGCCGGTGTTTCCTCCTCCCGTTTGTGTCCTGCCCGCTCAGCCGGCGGCTGCCAGGCGTCCCAGCCGGGCATCATGTTGCTCCCATAGCTGCTGGGGCAGCCGCTGGCCGAAGGTGGCCAGGTGCTCGCCGATCAGGGCGGCTTCGTGGTGCCAGATGCCGGGGTCGACCGACAGCAGCAGCTGCAGGTCGGCCGTGCGGTCTTCCACCCAGGCCACATCCGAAGAGTGGGACGACGCGAGAAAGCTGCCCGCCGCAGCTGCGGGTTGAGGCGGACCAGTGTGCCTCGCCCGACCAGCAGGCCAGTCAGGTCCTGCCGCTCCCGCGGCGAGCCAATCACACCAGTGAACCGCGGCTGGGCGGGTCAGCGCGGCGACCTCCGCCACCCACGCGATCAGCCCGCCGAGCCGGATTGGCGCCCGACCCAGCCCCGGAACCTCCTCCATCACCCTGTCTCCTCCCAGCTGCCCGTCCCCGGCGGCCGCTGACACTGCCGCCGCCGGCAGGCCGGGAGCCCTAGCACCGCGGCGTGCCGGGCGACACGGCTGCGGCCGTCTCAGACGCCGCTGCAGCGAGACCCGCGCCCAGGCCCGGACGGGACCCTCGTCGCCGCCTGTCCAGCCTGGGTCGGCGCAAGGGCCCCACCCGGGTCCAAGGACCTAGTGGAACTATCATCTCTGCAATTAACGAATTGTGCAATATAATGCCGGCTTACCCTGGCATCCCGGCCGTACGATGTCAGGACATGCGCAGCTCATCGAGCCGCCGGCCCAGCGGGCCCGGTGGTCCTGCCACCTCGATGACCTTGTCCCGGCTGGTCGCGCCGGTCACCAGCGTGATATGACGCCGCGGTACGCCGAACGCGCCGGCCACTGCCCGCAGCGCGGCTTCCGTCGCCGCGCCCCCGGCCGGCCGGGCGGTCACGCAGACGACCAGGGCATCGCCGCGGCACCCGCCCACTGCCGTGCGTGCGGCACCTGGCCGGACACGCACCGCGACCCTCAGCGCTTCACCGCGGGGTGCCCGCCGACCCTAGCCGCCATCCTGGCCCTCCGTCCTAGCGCGGTCACCATCACGCTCCGCCTGCCGTCTACCGTGCCGGGTACCGGACACGAAGGCGTCAGCAGCTCTGGGCCCGGTCGCAGCCGAGAGGGCCGGCGCCGGTCACGTTATGATCAATCAGCGATAGGTACTGGCGGAAGTTCCTCACGACCGGCGTCTTCAGTATCGTGTCGGTGCCGGGCAGGCCAGGTCGTGGCGTCTTGCGCCCGGAACTCCGGCCGGTGCGCCGGTCAACCGCGCAGGCACGGGCATGTTCCCCGTCTAATTCTTAATTGCTAACGTTATTAATTGCTAAGTCTTATATCAGCACCGGGGCGTGCGCGAGACCGTGCCCGGGCGCAGGCGCTCTGCGGACGCCTGGCTAGGGAGGCTGGATGAGTACGCCGCTGTACCAGCTGAAGGCAGAATTCTTCAAGACACTGGGTCACCCGGCCCGGATACGGGTCCTGGAGCTGCTCAGCGAGCGCGAGTACACGGTGGCCGAGATGCTCCCAGAGGTGGGCATCGAGCCCGCGAGCTTGTCCCAGCAGCTCGCGGTGCTGCGCCGCGCCAACGTGGTCACCTCCCGCAGGGAGGGCTCCAGCGTGCGTTATTCGCTGACCAGCCCGCACGTCGCCGAGCTGCTGGCGGTAGCGCGGCACATCCTCACCGGAGTCCTGTCGGGCCAGGCCGACCTGCTGAATGACCTGCGGGCCTCAGCAGGCTGATCGGCCCGAGTGCGTCGCTCTCGGGGATTCTCAGGTGGGATGATTGTCAACGGCCAGGTTTTTGTCCCCGCTGGTGGCCAGGTAAAAGTCCCCACCCCTCGGGTTGATCAGGTCTTGTTCAAGGTGGTTCCTTTCCTGGCTCTGGCTTCGCGCATGCGGTAGGAATCGCCGGCCGTGATCACCACATTCGCGTGGTGCAGCAGCCGGTCCAGCAGGCTGACGGCGGTGGTGTGCTCGGGCAGGAACCGGCCCCAGGATTCGAAGGGCCAGTGGCTGGCGATGCCCAGGGCGCGGCGTTCGTAGGCGGCCGCGACCACGCGGAACAGCAGCTGCGCGCCGGTGTCGTCCAGCGGGGCGAACCCGACCTCGTCGATCAGGATGAGGTCGTTGCGGAGCATGGTGTCGATGACCCGGCCGACGGAGTTGTCGGCCAGGCCGCGGTAGAGGGTCTCGGCCAGGTCGGCGGCGGTGTAGTAGCGGACCTTGCGCCCGGCTTGGACCGCGGCGATTCCCAGCGCGACGAGCAGGTGGCTCTTGCCTGTGCCGGCCGGCCCGACCAGGCACAGATTCTCCCGGGCGGTGATCCATTCCAGCGAGGCCAGGTAGGCGACGGTGGCCTGCGGGACCGAGGAGGCGCCCAGGTCGAACTCCTCCAGGGTCTTGGTCACCGGGAACGCGGCGGCCTTGAGCCTGGTGCGGGCGTTGGAGGCGTCGCGGGCGCTGATCTCGGCTTCGACCAGGGTGCGCAGCAGCTCTTCCGGTGCCCACCGCTGGGTCCTGGCGGTGAGCAGGAGCTCGGGGGCGAGCCGCCGCATCGCGGCCAGTTTCAGCCGCCGCAGCCCCTCGGTCAGGTCGGCGGCCAGCGGCGGCGCGGCGGCGGTCATGACAGCCCGCCGATGGCGTAGTGCGACAGCGGGCGGACCGGGACGACGGGCAGCTCGAGCACCAGCGCGTCCCCGGCGGCCCGGGGATCGGCTGTGCCGGGCCCGGCGGCCAGGATGGAGCGCACGTCGGCGGCGCGCCACCGGCTGAACGCGACCGCCCGGCCCAGCGCGGCCCCGAACGCGTCATCGCCGTGGGCGGCGCGCAGGGTGTTCAGCTCGGCCAGCTCCGGGTCCCAGCCGGGTGTTCCCGGCCGCGGCGGCGCCGGTGATGAATGCCTCCGCGACCGGGCCGAGCGCGCAGAACGCCTTCTCCGCGGCGGTCTTGGGCCGCACCGCCCGCCGCGGCGCGGGCCGCGGGCCGCCGTAGTGCTCATCGAGGACCGAGGCCTCACCCGGCGCGACGAGGATGTGCTCGGCGACGACCTCGCCGGTGCCGGTCACGATCACCAGCAGCCGCCCGTCATCGGCGCGCACCCTGACCTGGGTGCCGATCAGCCTCACCGGCACGGAGTAGCGGGCCGACCCGAACCGCACGCAGGCCAGCCGGTCCACCTTGCGCATCACGTGCCGTCCGATGCTGGCCCGCAGCGACGGCAGCGGGGCGAGCAGTTCCCGCTCGATGACCAGCCGCTCCGCCGGGACCGCGCAGATCTCGCTGTGGACCGCGCTGTTGACCTCCGCGCACCAGGCCGCTGCCGCCTCGTTCGCCGCGGCGAAGTCCGCCGAACGGCGCTTGGGGCACCATCAGGTCGCTCTTGGCATAGCCGACCAGGTTCTCCGCGATCCCCTTCGATTCCGGGTCGTTCGCCTCGCAGAAATCGGGCTTGAACCCGTAATGCGCCGCGAACCGCAGGTACTCCGGCGCGGGCACCACCACGTTGGCGACCACGCCGCCTTTCAGGCACGCCATCCGGTCGGCCAGCACCTTGCCCGGCACCCCGCCCAGCACCTCCAGGCACTCCGCCAGCATCGCCAGCGTCGTCTCCGCGCGCTCATCAGCAGCGAACCGCACGAACCGGACCCGGCACCAGGCCAGCACCGCGCAGAACACGTGCAGCCCGCCCTCGGCTGCCCCAGTCGATCACCAGGTACTCACCCGGCGACCACACCGCCGGACGGCGGCCCCGGTGATGATCCCGCCGCCACAACTGCTTCTGCGCCGCGACCAGGCGGCGGAAATTCCGCGGCGACCCGCTATATCCCGCCGCCCGCGCCGCCGGCAGCAGCCGCTTCGCCGAGATCCGGCGCCGACGGTCTTTCCCACCCGCTCCGCGACCAGCGCGGCCACGATATCGTAGTTATGCTCCCGCGGCGACCGCGCCGGAGCGCCGCCGCCGGCCTCATGCCGGGCGATCACCCGCCTGACGGTCTTCGGGGTCGTGCCGCTGATCGCGGCGGCCCCCCGGTAAGTTCCTGCCTCACGGTAGGCGGAAATGATGTCCATCCGTTCCCTCGCAGACTTCAATAGAAGCTCCCTGGGCGGTGACAGTGACTGGCTGATACCGCCACCGTCGCCGCCCAGGCCTCAAATCCCGGCCGACACGGCGAACGAGGGGCGGGGACTTTTAACTGGCCACCAGCGAGGACTTCGACTTGGCCACTATGCGGGGACTTTCTCATGGCCACGGACAATGATGGCGCAGGACTGGATCGATGTGTTTTCGCGGGTCAGTATCGCTGCTTCTACCGCGGCTGCGCGGAGAATGCTACGCAGAGCCGCGTGCCCCGCCCGGCTCCTGGAGCGATGGAAAGCCGTCTGCTCTGTGACAAGCACGCTGCCGCCGCGGACGCAGGAGACCCGCAGGTATGGGCATAGGGCATATACCGAGCGGTGAGCTGACGGACAGGACGACCCAGGGCCACACCGCGCAAAGCAATCGAGCCAACCGTTTTCCACAGACACGCCCGCTGAAGTCCGTGAACAGCGGCTGCGGAGCTGCGGCATCAAAGAATTCTTTCTTCCGCACACACCCGCAAGATGGCCTGACCTGGGAATCTGCCCTCAGGGGCGGTACAACCGTGCGCAAAGGTCCCGGCGCGGCCCGCCCGGACGTGCTACTCCCGGACGCCATCGTATTCGCCGGGCTTGGGAGGCTCTGGGTTCGCGCCCGGCACCGCCGGATCCCTGCGCCAGCGCGAGCCATCGGCGCTCGGAGTCTCCGCCGAGCCACCCGGTGAGAGGATGCCGACGATCTATGGGGCGGGAGAGCCTGCGGGGCTCCGGCAGCCCGCGGGCTGCCGGAAGCCATCGCCTGAACCGTCTGCCAGTACACAGGAGTGTCCTTGTCTCGCCGGACGTCGGCGGCAGGCTGTGGCAGCGAACCCGCTGTCCACATTAGTTACGCGCCGGAGTGGCCGGCTTTCCTGGCGGCTTCGCGGAGCCGCCGAGCGGGCGCCACCTCATACCGCCGCGGGTCATCATTAACGGGCACACCCGGGACATTACGCGCCAGGGCCGGTTACTGCCCGGACGTTGCCACGCCCGCGTGTCGGTCCCGCGTGCGAACAGCCTTCAGGCGGGCTCGGCCAGTTCCAGATCGCCGCCAAGCAGCTAGGCCGACGCAGCTTCGGGGAATGCCGCCCTGGCGCCTGCGACAGCGTTGCCGGGATCCGCCGGGGTGTGCGCGTCTCGTGGCGGACGGGCTGTAGTCCAGCGTTCGGTGCACGACTTAGCATCCTTGCAGTACCAGCGATGTCGGCGCATGCCTGGCCGCCGTCAGGCACCAGGAAGGCTAGGGGAGCGCGATGCCGCACATGGCGCACTGGGCGACCTGCAGCGGCCGGGGCTTTTGTCGCGCGGCTGCCGACGGATCTGCCAGCGTCAGGTGAGGACTGGCTGGACGCTGCTGAGGTCTTTTTCCTGTGGATATCGTCACAACTGATGAGGCTTGTAGGGCCATGACTCCTCCACGGGGCATGGGTCACCAGGTCCCGGCCTCATAACAAGCCGGGGCGACCGCTCGTGATGTCATCAGGCAAGCTCGCTCATACCAAGCCCGCTCGTAGCTAGCCGAGCTCCCTCATACCAAGCCCGCACATCCAAGGTAGCCACCCCCGACAGCGCGACTCAAGGCAAAGCCGCAAATCCCTCCGCCCAAATCCCTCAGTTCACACCGCAGTCGCCGCCGTCCCCCAGCAACCAGCACATGGCTTGCACAGAGCGAACGACTGTGATGCAGGCATCCTGGGTCGTCGTCATGGCCTGCCCTATCAAGCGCCGTCAGCTCGATGAGTACCCCGGCTTCCGGCTGCAGAACGGCCAGGAAACGATCCTCAGTTATTGCAACCGGCACGCCAGACGTGGCGAGTTCACCTCTCCTCGGGCCGGACCTCGGCCGTGGCACTGGCCATGTCCCATCCGGCGGCACCGCTGCCCGCAGCCTTCCTGAAGACCCACCACGCAGCGGTCAGCGCCTGTGCGATGTCGGGGCACCGATCG
>CAVSUF010000002.1:0-476978 GCA_963731085.1 uncultured Actinomycetota bacterium | reverse complement strand
TGAGCCACGGCTCCTGGGCGCGTGGTGGTGGCGACCGCTGCCGACCACCGGTCAGCAGACGATTAATCCATCGAATGCAAAAGGAAGGCCGCCCGCACTGGCCTGCCACCAATGCGGGCGACCCGCCTTGAGCGCGAGGATCAGGCGGCCTGGGCTGCCCGGGGGGCGGCGATGTTGACCTCGCCGTAGATGTCTTGCAGGTCGCAGTCGGCGGCGTTGGCGGCGAGGACGGCGATGGTGCAGTTGAGTGCCTGGGCGTCGGTCCAGGCTGGTGCCCAGGCGGGCGGGGCGGGCAGCGGCGGGGAGCTGATGGTGCCCTGTTCGGGGCTGTACATGAAGCCGTTGGGGAGGATGGCGTCGAAGCCGCCGGTGATGGCGGTGACGGCGGCGTGCTCGGTGGGCCAGGTGTGGCCGTGGTGGTCGCGGGCGTGGGCGGCGATGGCGTCCCAGCGCAGCAGCGGGTCGCTGGCCAGGATGTGCCGGGCCGGGACGTCAGCGATGGTGTTGGTAGTCACGGGGATGTGCTCCTCGGTAGGGGGCTTGTGGGTGACGGGCGGTTAGCTGCCGGGGCGGTGCCCGGGCCTGGGAACGGGAGATCATCTACGCGCCGCACACCGCGAACACGCACTTGCCGCCCCCCTCGGTGCGGTAGGCACCCCACCGGGAGCTGAGCGCGGCGATCAGGAGCAGGCCGCGCCCGCCGAGGTCGTCCTCGCCCGGCGGATCAGAGCGGAGCTGCGGCATCTCCTCGCACGCGTCCCAGACCTCGATCTGGACTCCGCGCGCCCGGCCGGTCAGCCGGAGCCGTACCGGCGGCAGATCGGCAGCCGTGGCACCCCTCGCCCCGTGCGTCACGGCATTGGTCACTAACTCCGCTACCAGCAGCTCGCAGTCCGTTGCGATAGCCGGGAACCCCCACTCCCGGACCACGAAGCGCGCATGCAGCCGGGCGGACGGAACAGCGCCGGGCAGCGGGCGCAGGTCAAGCGCGGACACGCGCAGTAACGCCCGGGAGACCGGGCCAGTGCCCGAGGCAGTTACCTGGGCCAGGGTATTGACGCAGCCGCTCATGGGGGTCCCCCTTGCATTCGGACGCGGGCGTCTTCACAGGCTGAGGCCACCGACGTATGGTGTGCTACGCACACAAGCAGTTGCTCAAGACGGATGCGCCATCGTGCAAGGACGGTCACATTGCCAGCACGCAGCACGGTGCCCGCAGACGGCACCGGTAAGGATGCCGAGACTCTCTTAGCGCTCGGGGGCAGGCTCCGCGAGATGCGCCGGGCACGCGGCATGACGCAGGCAAGCGTCGCTGAGGTGCTGAACTGCGATCACTCTGCCGTGTCGCGCATCGAGAGCGGAACGTACCCGCTCACCCCGCAGATGTTCCGAGCGGTGGAGAGACTGCTGGCACTCGCGGCGGCAGGCGGGTACGAGACGTGGTTCATCAGCTACCTGGAAATCGAGCGGACGGCTACGGTACTGCGCTGCTGGGAGCCGCTGGTGATCCCCGGCCTGCTCCAGACCGAGGCCTACGCCCGGCAGGTGATCATGGGAGCGTATCCGGGCCGGGACCAGGCCCATGTCGATCAGCGAGTGGCGGCGCGGATGGCCAGGCAGCAGATCTGGGAACGCACGGACCCGCCGCCGCCGATGATGCCGGTCGTCATCGGGGAGGCGGCGTTGCGGCGCCGTCTCGGCGGCGCCCGAGGTCATGCGCGAGCAGCTTGAGCGCCTAACCGCCGCCGCCGCCGGGCCGCGCGTCAGCATCCAGGTGCTGCCGTTCTCATCGCCCGGCTGCGCCGGCCTGCTGGCACCCTTCGTCGTTGCCAGCTTCGCACCCGACCCGCGCCCGGACGTCGCCTACCTGGATAACGCCCTTGATGGCAACCCGACCGAGAAACGTGACGAAGTCGCCCGGATTACCCTGATGTATGATGCGCTGGCGAGGGAGGCACTCCGGCCGAGCGACTCGGCCGAGCTGGTCAAGAAGGTGATGCAGGAGTGGACCTGACGGGCGCCAACTGGCGCAAGTCGTCGTACAGCAGCAACAGCGGCAACTGCGTCGAAGCAGCGCTCCTGCCGGACATGATCGCGGTGCGAGACTCCAAGAACCCGGACGGCCCCGCGCTGGTGCTGGACCGGAACGACTGGGCCGCGTTCATCGGCGGCATCCGCGCGGGCGACTTCGACTAGCTGAGCCCTAACTCGCGGGCGTCCCGTCGCGCTAACTTCTTTGCGCGAGGCGCTGTAGCTGCCGTTCATGCACGCCGGACATCCAGTCGAACGTGGCCGACGGGCCGATCCGCGGGTCGCTGGGAACATGGGCGTCACGCAAGGCCTGCACGTACGCCCGATCCTGGCCGATCCGTGCGCGTACCTGATCAGCTCCGCCGATGGACCCGTGGCCGGGGACGAGGACATCGGCGTTGCCCGCCACGCCCTCGAGCAGCCGCAGCGCGGCGAGGTAGTCCTCGATCGGGTCAGCGGTGTCGTTCAAGTCGAGCATCGGAATCAGGACATCAGACAGCATGTCGCCGGCGACGAGAACCCCGCGCTCCTCGATCAGCAGCGCCGCATGGCCCGCGGCATGCGCCTGATGCTCGACAATCCGGACGTGCGGGCCATCCCAGGGAATCCGCGCGGTTTCGGCGGGCAGACCGGTAATGAGGCCAAACAGATCCCACGACATCTGCTCGGCGATGTCCGGCGGTATCCATCCGGCGATGCTGTCCTTCCAGTCCGGACCCGACAGCCGGTCCCGGATAGTAGCCGCGCAGCGGGCCGTGCCGTAACGGGGCGCCGAGCCGAACCTGGCGTCCCAGAGCACGTGATCCCAGTGCGGATGCGTCGAGAAGCCCGCCACGACGGCCTGGCCCGCATCGGACAGGTCGTTCGCCAGGCAGGCCATGTCGGAGCCGTGCACCCCGGGGTCGATGAGCAGCACGCCAGCCCGGCCGTGCACGACAACGGCGTTGCTCTGGCAGAACTCGCTCTGGTGGATCAGCACACCCTGCGCGACCTGCGTCAGCATGGTGGCCCCTTCCGCCTGTGGTTCGCAACCGCTCGTCGAGACGGTAGTACCGAGGGCTCCTGCGTAGGGTTGGCTTCATGCAGACACGTGTACTGGGAAGCACCGGCGTGAAGGTCAGCCCCCTGTGCCTGGGCGCGATGATGTTCGGCGCGTGGGGCAACCCTGACCATGACGAGTCCGTCCGCATCATCCACCGCGCCCTGGACGGCGGCATCAACTTCATCGACACCGCCGACGTCTACTCTTCGGGTGAGTCCGAGCAGATCGTCGGCAAGGCGCTGGCCGGCGGCCGGCGCGAGAACGTCGTGCTGGCCACCAAGGCCCACGCCGCGATGGGCAAAGACCCCAACCAGCAGGGCAACTCCCGGCGCTGGCTGATCCGCGAGTGCGAGGCCAGCCTGCGCCGCCTGGGTACCGACTACATCGACCTGTACCAGATCCACCGGCCCGACCCGACCGCCGACATCGACGAGACCCTGGGCGCCCTCAGCGACCTGATCCGGGCGGGCAAGATTCTCTACGCCGGAAGCTCCACCTTCCCGGCGGCCCAGATCGTCGAGGCCCAGTGGACCGCCGAGCGGCGCGGCCGGGAGCGGTTCATCTGCGAGCAGCCCCCGTACTCCATCCTGGTCCGCTCCATCGAGGCCGAGATCCTGCCGGCCTGCCAGAAGTACGGCATGGCCGTGATCCCGTGGTCGCCGCTGGCCAGCGGCTGGCTGTCCGGGCGGTACCGCAAGGACGCCGAGTTCCCGGTGAGCCGCCGCGCCCAGCGGCTGCCGCAGCGCTTCGACATGAGCCTGCCCGGCAACCAGGCCAAGCTCGACGCGGCCGAGCAGCTGGCCGTCCTGGCCGAAGGGGCCGGGATATCGCTCATCCACCTGGCCCTGGCGTTCGTGCTGCGCCACCCGGCGGTGACCGCGCCGATCATCGGCCCGCGCACGATGGAGCAGCTAGAGTCCCAGCTCGGCGCGGCCGACGTGACGCTGGACGCCGACATCCTGGACCAGATCGACAAGATCGTCCCGCCCGGCACCAACCTCAATGCCACCGACAACGGCTACCAGAACCCGGTCCTGTCCGACCCCGCGCTGCGCCGCCGCCCCTGACCGTCTCGCCCTGATCAGCAGGCCCTGACCGGGCCGGGCTCCCGTCGCGGGGCCCGGCCCGGTCCCGTCCTGCCCCGTGCCGCCAACCCCGCGCCGCCAACCTGATCATGAACCGCCACCGGGGACGCTCCGAATAGCTCCCGTCAGCATCGCTGCCGAGAGAGACGAGACGTCCCATGCGGATCACCCGGTTCCTGGCCGCCGGAACAGCCGCCGCCGCCATCGCGGTGGCCGGCTGCGGCTCGGGAGCATCGCCGCGCCGCGTCCGGCCAGCACGTCACCATCACGGGCACCGACACCCTGCGGTTCAGCCCGATGACCGTGCACGTCCGGCCGGGCACGGTCCGGGTCACGCTCGCCGACATGGGCGCGTACCCGCACAACGTCGTGATCCCCGCGCTCCGGTTCACCTCGGGCACGGTGACCGGCGATCCCGGCTCGGGCACGATCTCGTTCACCGTCACGTTCCCGCATCCCGGCCGGTACGCCTTCCACTGCGAATACCACCAGAGCGCCGGCATGACCGGCGTGTTCGTGGTCGCGTGACCGGCGTCGCGGCGGGGGCGCCGGCCGGCGGCGGCCGGCGGCGGGACCCCTGCGCGTCCTCACGGTGACCCGCCCGCCAGCCGGGGCCGCCGACCCGACCGAGGCGGATCACGACGCCAGCCTGGTCGGCCAGATCGCGGCCGGCCGCCAGGACGCCCTGGCCGTGCTCTACCAGCGGCACGGCGCGGCCTGCTACCGGCTGGCCCGTCACATCACCGCCAGCACGGCGCTGGCCGAGGACGCCGTGCAGGAGGCGTTCACCGGCCTGTGGCGGGCGCCGGGTTCCTACCAGCGCGGCCGGGGCACGGTCCGGACCTGGCTGCTCGGCCTCACCCACCACAAGGCCGTGGACCTGGTCCGGCGGGAGACCGCCGAGCAGCGCCGCCTCGGCGCCCAGGCCCGCCAGCAGGTCGTCGACCCGCCGCTGGCGCAGGACCCGGCCGCCGCGACCTGGAGCCAGATGCAGGCCGCCCAGGTCCGGGCGGCGCTGCTGGAACTGCCCGAGGCCCAGCGCCAGGCGCTGGCCCTGGCCTACTACGGCGGATACACCCAGAGCCAGATCGCCGACCTCACCGGCGTCCCGCTGGGCACCGTCAAGACCCGGATGTTCACCGCCATGCGGCGGATGCGGCTGAGCCTGGCCGCGCTCGCCCCGATTGCCAGCCTGCCAGGGGAGGGGTCATGACAAGCCCGAGGCGGGAGCACGCCCGCTACGACGAACTGGCGGCCGGCTACGCGCTGCACGCCCTGGACCCCCGCGACGCCGCCGAGTTCGACGCTCACCTCACCGGCTGCCCGCGCTGCCTGGACTCCCTGGACCGATTTCTTGAAGTAACGGCAGCCCTAGCCGAGACCTGCCCGCCAGCCGAGCCAGCCCCCGCGCTGGCCCACCGGATCATGGCCGCCGTATCCGCCCTCCCGCCAGCCGCCGCCCTCCCGGCTAGCCCCGACGGGGCGGACCCGATCCAGGCTGACGCTGGCCCCGCTGACCTCGTTCCGGCCGGGATCCGGCGCCCGGCGCCGGCCAGCCACCGGCGGAGCGGCGGGCGGCGGCCCCTGCGGGTCGCGGCGGCGGGTATCGCGGCCGCCGCGGCCCTCATCGCGGGCGGCGCCACCGTGGCCGGGCTGTCGGGCGGCGGCCCGGCCGGCCCGGTGCCCCCGGCGGCCAACTGCGCGCGGGCCAGCACGTGCCGCGAGGTGGTGCTGACCGCGGCGGGCTCGCACGCTCCCGCCGCCCGGCTGATCATCGAGGGCGGCACGGCCTGGCTGGTCCCGTCCGGGCTGCCCGCCGACAACCGGTCCCGCCAGGTCTACGTGCTGTGGCAGATCACCGGCGCGCACACGCCGCTGGCCGTCGGCTCGTTCGACGTCCGCGGCCACGGCGGGACCCCGGTCCGGGTCGGCCCGCTGGCCGTGCCCTACCGGGGGACCTGGGCCTTCGCGGTCAGCCTGGAGCACGGCCGGACTATCCCCGCCACCCCGTCCCGTCCCGTCGCGCTAGGCCCCGTCCCGTCCTGACCGCCCCCCGCTGACCCTTCCCCGGCAGACCCGCAGGCCGCCCCCGGCCTGCGGGTCTGCGCCTTGCCCGGCGCCCGCGCGGAGCTCAGCCGGCGTGAAACAGGTCACTGAACCGGCGCGGCCCGGGCGGCGAACCCTCCGGGATCAGTTCTCCGCTACGAAAGCAGGACAGACATGCGAAACAAGGCTCTCGCCAGCGCAGGCGTCGGCGTGACCGCCCTGATGCTGGCCGTCGCCGCGTGCGGCAGCAGCGGCCCGGCGGCCAGCGGCACCAGCCACGCCGCCGCGCCGGCCGCCAGTGCCCGGCAGCGTCCGGCGGCTCAGCCATGCCCGGCGCCACCACCACCGGGGTGACCGCCACTCCCGCCGCCACCCTGTACGCCAGCCTGGACCAGCTGCTCACCGAGCACGTCGACCTCACCGCCAACGTGGTGCAGAACGCCGTGACCGCCGGCCCGTCGTCGCCCGCCACCAAGGCCGCGCTGGCCGCCCTGGACCAGAACACCGTCGGCCTGGGCAACGCCTTCGGCAGCGTCTACGGCGCCGGCGGCCCGGCAGGAGTTCCTGAAGCTGTGGCGGGCGCACATCGGCTTCTTCGTGAACTACACCCTCGGCGTGGCCAGCCACAACCAGGCCCAGGTGGCGACCGCGCAGCAGGACCTGGCCGGGTACGTGTCCCAGTTCGGCGCGTTCGTGTCCGGCGCCACCAAGCTCCCCGCCCCGGCCGTGGACGCCGACCTGAAGGGCCACGTCGAGACCCTGGAGGCGGCCATCAACGCGATCGTGGCCAAGAGCCCCGACGCCGGCCAGAAGATCGAGATGGCGGCCATGCACATGGCCGGCACGGCCCAGGTGCTGGCCCAGGGCATCGCCGCCAGCAAGGGCATCCAGGGCAGCGTGACCGGCTCCGGCGCGCAGCTCCGGGCCGCCCTGACCGGCCTGCTCGTCCAGCACGTCGCGGCCACCGCGTTCGCGGTGCAGACGGCGGTCGTCGCTCACGGCAACCTGAAGGCCCCCGAGGTGGCCGGCGCGGTGTCGGCGCTGTCCGACAACACCAACCAGCTCGGCGCGGCCATCGGCAGCGTCTACGGCTCCGCCGCCCAGCAGCAGTTCCTCAAGCTGTGGCGGGCGCACATCGGCTACTTCGTGAACTACACGCTGGGCCTGGCCACCGGCAACAGCGGCCAGGTGGCCACGGCCAAGCAGAACCTGAACGGGTACATCGCCCAGTTCGGCGCCTTCGTCTCGGGCGCGACCAAGCTGCCCCAGCCCGCGGTGGCGGCCGACCTGCAAGGCCACGTGTCCACCCTGGAGACCGCCATCGCCAACATCGTGGCCGCCAGCCCGCAGTCCAGCGCCAGCCTGCTGGCCGCCGAGGACCACATGGCCGGCACCGGGGCCGTCCTGGCCCAGGGCATCGCGTCCTCCATGCCCGCCAAGTTCACCTCCTGACCGCCCTGACGCGGCGCGCAACCCGTCCACCCCAGCAGGCCCGCCCCGAGCCCCGTGCCCCCGGCGGGCCTGCCCGCGTCCGACCGTGCGCGTCCGGCCCGTGCCCCGGCCCGCCCCGGGCGTCGCGAACCAGGACGATCTCCATGATCGTGACCGTTTTTCCGGGCATGTTCACGTAAACACGGTCACGATCATGGATGCCACCGCGCCAGCCGTGCGCGCATTGTTGCCGCTCATGCCTCACTGTGTATTAAAGTCCGTTTTGGGAGTCGATGGACGGATGAGGCAGGAGTCGGTTACGTGGACGCAACCGGAGCCGCCGGGCACGCCGGGCCGGGCCGAGCTGGCAGACCGGGCGGAGCTGAGGCCCGGGGCGGCGGGAACGGGCCGGGCGGAGCTGGCGGCCGGGGCGGCGGGAACGGGCCGGGCGGAGCTGGCGGCCGGGGCGGCGGGAACGGGCCGGGCGGAGCTGGCGGGCCGGGCCGAGCTGGCAGACCGGGAGGCGAGGACGGGCCGGGCGGACTTGGCGGGCCGGGCGGACTTGGCGGGCACGGCGGCGGACTTGGCGGGCCGGGCGGATGGGGCTGACCAGCGTGGCGCTGGGCATCGTCCTGGGCTGCGCTGTCGCCGTCGTGCTCGGCGTCGTCCTGGGCGGGTGGCGCTGGCTGGCCGGCCCCGGGCCTGGCCGGCTGGCGTTGCGCGCCGGCGCCCTGGCCGTGCTCCAGGCCAGCGTGCTCTGCCTGGTCTTCGTGCTGGTCAACCGGTCGCTGGTGTTCTACTCGTCGTGGTCGGACCTGCTCGGCACGGACAACGGCGGCGGGCAGGTGGCAGCCACCCGGACGGAACGCGTGGGCACCGCCGGCTGGCTGCGCGTCCTGCGCGTGTCCCGGGTCAGCGTGCCCGGCGTGCCCGCGGCCGGCGGCCGCCTGGAGACGGTCCAGCTCCACGGGCAGCTCTCCGGCCTGACCGTCCCCGCCCGCCTCTACCTGCCGCCCGGCTTCCGCCGGGCAGCCTCAGCCCAGCCCGCCCGGAACAGCCCGCCCGCCGCCGCCGGCCGCCCGGGCGCTGCTGCCGCGAGCGCGCCCCATGTAGCCGCGAGCGGGGCGCCGCAGTCCGGGCCAGCCCGAGCCCGGACGCCGCAGTCCGGGCCAGCGCGAGCGCGGGCGCCGCAGTCCGGGCCGTCGGGAGCGCGGGCGGGGCAGTCCGGGCCGCGTCGCGTGCGGGCGCCGCACCTCGCGCTGCCGCGCGCCAGCCCCGGCGCTACCCGGTGATCGTCGCGATCACCGGCCGGGCTTCCTCGGGTGACTCGCCCTACACGGCGGATCATCTCGCCGCCGCCGTGGCCGCGGAGATCGCCGCCGGGCGGCTCCGGCCCGTCATCCTCCTGGTCCTGCCCGCCGGCGTCGGCACGCACGACAGCCGGGGCCGGCGGGCCGCCGCCAGCGACAGCGCCGCCGGGACCGTGCCGCCGGGGACCGGCCGGCACGGAACCGTCCCGCCGGGAACCGTGCCGCCGGGTCAGGCGGGGTGCCTGAACGTGCCGGGCGGGCGGCCGGGGGAGACCTTCGTCGCCGAGGACGTCCCGCGCCTGCTGCGAGGCAGCTTCCGGGCCAGCCGGGGGCCATGGGCGCTGCTCGGCGACCAGGCGGGCGGCTACTGCTCGCTCCTGCTCGCGCTGAGCGACCCGGACGCGTTCGCCGTCGCGGCCGTGCCGAAGGGCGGCTACGCGCAGCCGCCCGCGCCGGCACTGGCCGGCGGCAGCCCGCAGGTCGCGGACCAGGAGAACCCGGCCTGGCTGCTGCGCCATCAGCCGGCCCCGCCGGTCTCGGTGCTGTTCACCGGGGCGGGCGGCGGCCCAGACCAGGGCGGTGCTACCGAGCACGGCGGCACCATCGGGCCGGGCGGCGCCGCCGGGCCGGGCCGGGCCGCGTCGCTGGCCGCGCTGGCCCGGCCGCCGCTGCGGATGGCCTCGGCCAGCCTGGCCCGCGGGCGCTTCCCGCTCGCTCCGGTGCTGGACTGGATCGGCTCGGCCCTGGGGAGGGACGCGTGGGGCTGACCAGCCGGGCGCTCGTCACGCTGATGATCTGCGCGGCCGTCGCCGCGCTGGCCGGCGTCGTCGCGGCCTGGCCGTGGGCCGCGCGGCGGCGGCCGGCGGCCGGGCTGGCCGCGCGGCTGGGGCTGCTGGCGGGGAGCCAGGTGGTGGTCATCGCGGCGTTCCTGGCGTGCCTGAATGCCTACTTCGGGTTCTTCGGGTCATGGGCGGAACTGCTGGGCACCGGGCAGCCCGCCGCCATCGCGGCGGCCGCGCCCCGGGCGGCCAGACCGGGCGCTCCGGGCACGGGCCCATCAGGCACGGCTCATCGCGCACGGGCTCATCACGCACGGGCTCATCACGCACGGGCGGATCGGGAGCGGGCGGCGCAGGCCGGTGACGGTCAGCGCCAGCCAGCCGGGGCCGCTGCCGGGGGAACGGCTGCTGGCCGACCTCCAGCCCGCGCCGGACCCGGCCGGTTCCGGCCAGGCCGGGCGGGCGGCCAGCGCCCGGCCGTCGGTCAGCGGGGAGCTGCTCCAGGTGGCGATGACCGGCCCGCGCACCGGGATCAGCGTCAGCGGCGACTACGTGTACCTGCCGCCGCAGTACTTCCAGAAGGCGTACGCCCGAGCCCGGTTCCCGGTGATCCTGGGCCTGACTGGCTATCCCGGCTCGGCTGAGAGCCTGGTCATGCGGCTGAACCTGCCGTCGGAGTCGGCCGCGGTGGCGGGTGCCCGCCGGATGCCGCCGGCCGTGCTGGTCATGATGAACGCCAGCCCGGCCATGCCGCGTGACACCGAGTGCACCGACGTGCCCGCCGGACCGCAGGTGCAGACGTTCTTCGCCCGCGACGTGCCGCAGCCTGATCGAGCGCCCGGTTCCGGGTCCAGCCCGGCCCGGCGGGCTGGTCGGTGCTGGGCTACTCGACCGGCGGGTACTGCGCGGTCAAGCTGGCCATGCTGAACCCGTACCAGTTCGGGTCGGCGGTGTCCCTGGCCGGGTACTACGTCGCGCTCCGCGATGGCACGACCGGGAACCTGTACGGCGGGAGCCAGGGCTACCGGCACGAGAACGACCCCGGCTGGCGGCTGCGGCACCTGCCCGCCCCGCCGGTGTCGGTGCTGGTCGCCTCCAGCCGGGTCGGCGAGGAGACCTATCCGGGCACGCTGGCGTTCCTGCGCCTGGTCCGGCCGCCGATGCGGGCGTACTCGCTGTTCCTGCCCCAGGGCGGGCACAACTTCCGCACCTGGCAGCGCGAGCTTCCGCAGTCCCTGGCCTGGCTCGGCCAGCGCCTGACCCCGCCCCGCCCGGCCCGCTGACCAGCCTGTCAAAGTCGCGTCCGGCAAGATCGACTCACGGTAAAGTCCAGGTCAAGATGCGACACGTCACAAACGCATCACGTTTCGGAGTCTCGCTGTTACTATCTGTACTCATGCATGTGCGCGCCGTGCACACCCGGCGGCGCGAGGTCTACGGCAGAGTCATCTACGGCACAGTCAGGGGCGGTCGTGACGACATGGCTAGCGGGCGAGCCGGGGCAGGCGCTCCCCGGTGACGCGCCGACCGGATACATCCAGCTGTACCGGCCGTCCGGCGACGGGCCGGCCGGGCGGCAGGCCGCAGCCGGACCTGGCCGCCTACCGGGCGGCGGTGGCCGGCCTGGTCGCCTCGTTAGAGCGCAGCGACGCGGCGGGCAGCCCGCGGCTGACCGCGCGGATCCTGTCCCGGCGGCTGGCCGACCCGGAGATCGCCGCCGTCATCGACCACACGCCGCAGGGCAGCGCCGGGGCGCTGGAGCGGCTGCTGCTGGAGATCCGGGGCTACCGGCCCGGCAGCCGCGGGTCGTCCAGCCTGCCCGCGCTGCTGCGCATCTCGATGCTGGCCCAGATCGACGCGCTGTGGTGGGGCCGCGAGGTGCCCTACCCGACCGACGAGGACGTGCTCGCCGCCGGCGACCTGCTCGACCTCGACGCGCTGCGCGAGGGCGGCCTGCTGCGGTTCCGGTACCGGCACCAGCCCGCCACGCTGGCCGGCCGGGTGGCCCGCTCGGTGGAGCGGCGGACGATGCCCGGCCGCGCGCCGCTGACCGCGGGCATGTGGCTGGCCCGGGCGCGGCCCGCCGCGGTGGCGCTGCTGAACCAGGTCGCCGCCGAGTTCGCCGACCGCGCCCCGCGCGGCACGCCGCCGCTGTGGGTGACCAGCATGGCCCGCAGCGTGGAGCACCAGCGCCGGCTGCGCGCCCTCGGCTACGCCGCCCTGCTGCCCAGCTCGCACTGCGTCGGCTACGCCGCCGACGTCGAGATGACCTGGTTCCGCCGGTTCGGCGCGCACCGCGCGCTGGCCGGAGGTGCTGCTGGACTAGCAGGACGCCGGGCGACGTCAACGTCATCGACGAGGGCCAGGCCTGGCACGTGTGCCTGCGCCCCGGCGTCAGCTACGGGTCCCGCCTGGTGCCCGCGCCCCGCCTGCCGCGCGCCCTGCCCGCGCCCCGCCGGGGCTGACCCGTGTGCGGCATCGCGCTCATCCTCGGCCCGCCCGGCCCGGACGCCGACGACATGTTCCGCCGCATGCTGGCCGCGCTGGCGCCCGCGCGGCGAGACCCTGGAGGCGCGCTGCGCGGCCGGGCTGCTGGCCGGCACCCAGCGGCTGCGCATCGTGGACCGCGACGCGGCCGTGCAGCCGTGGGTGTCGGCCGGCGGCCGGCTGCGTGCTGTGCTACAACGGCGAGCTGTTCAACTACCGGGAGCTGGCCGCCCGGCTGGCCGCCCTGGGCACGGCCGGTCGGCGGCGGCCAGCGACACCGCCGTGGTGCTGGCCGCGTTCACCCACTGGGGCGAGGAGGCGGTGACCCGGTTCCGCGGCGAGTTCGCGATAGCCATCGCCGACACCAGCGCCCAGCGCGATGTACCTGGCCCGCGACCCGGCTCGGGGTCAAGCCGCTGTACTGGGCGCGCCGGGGCGGCGCGGCTGCACGTCGCCTCGGAGATCAAGGCCCTGGTGCCGCTGGGCGCGGCCGGTGCACGAGGTCCCGCCCGGCCACCACGGCTGGGCCGACGCCGCGCAGGGGCCGGAGCTCCGCCCGTACGCGGCGCCCCGGACGTGACGTGGCTGGCCAGATGGTCACCGAGCCGGCCCGGGCGGCCAAGCTGGTCCGGGCCGCGTTCGAGGACGCGTCCGGGTCCGGGTGGACACCGACCTGACCGTCGGGGTCATCCTGTCCGGCGGCCTGGACAGCTCGCTGACCCTGCTGCACGTCGGCCGCAGATGCATCCCGACTGCGTGGCGTTCACCATCGGCGCGCCGGGCAGCGAGGACCTGCGCTACGCCCGCCGGCTGTGCGCCGACCTGGGCGTGCGGCACGAGGTGATCGAGGTCGAGCCGCGCCGGATCGGGCTGGCCGACATCCGGGCGGCGATCGCGATGTCCGAGCTGACCGAGTACGGCGACATCATCAACGCCGTGGTCAGCATGCCGCTGTTCCGCCGGCCGTCCGGGCCGCCGGGGTCAAGGTGGTGCTGACCGGCGACGGGTCCGACGAGCTGTTCGGCGGCTACCCGATGTACCACCAGGCGTCGCCCGGGCCAGGCCCGGCGGCTGTTCCTGCACAAGATCGCCAACCTGGCCCGGACCGAGCTGCAGCGGGTCGACCGGGCCAGCATGGGCCACGGGGTCGAGGCGCGGGTGCCGTTCCTGGACCCGGCGCTGGTCGAGCTGGCCCTGCGGCTGCCGATGGAGCCTGAAGGTCCGCGACGGCCAGGAGAAGTGGATGCTGCGCGAGGCGTTCGCCGACGTGCTGCCCGGCTACGTCCTGGAGCGGCCGAAGAACCCGATGTCGCACTCCTCGGGCCTGCATGAGCGCGCCCGGCTGTATAAGCCGCTGTTCCCGGGAATCCATCGTTCCGCTCGGATATGACCTGTGCGCGCCGGTGCGGCGGGACTTCTCGGCGGTGCTCGAGGCGTGCGGCAACGATCTTGACCTGGCCGCCGCGCAGCTGGCCGCCCGGCCGGACTACACCGCCCGCGAGCGGGCCGGGACCTGGCCGGCGCGGTGCGCTGGAACGCCGCCGCGGCCGCCCGCCGGTGGGCACGGGCCGTGACCAGCCGGAAGCTGCCGGAAATTATGTCGCACCCGGCTGGTGATACTTGAAGTGTGCCGGAACGAATCGCCGAGCCGGTGCCTTCGCCGGGCAGCCCGCGCCGCGCGCCGCCGCTTGTCGGCCGGGCCGCGGAGCTGGACCGCCTGACCGGGCTGCTGGCCGAGGCCGAGGCCGGGCCAGCCCGTCGTCGTGCTGGTCAGCGGCGACGCCGGGGTGGGCAAGACCCGGCTGGTCAGCCGAGCTGGCCGCCCTGGCCGCCCGGCGCGGCTTCACGGTGCTGTCCGGGCACTGCGCGGAGCTGGCCGACGCGGTGCCCTACCTGCCGCTGGCCGACGCGCTGCGCGACGCGGCCGCCGGCCCGGCGGCCCGCGACGCGGTGCGGGACGCGGTCGCGGCCCGGCCGGTGCTGTCCCGGCTGCTGCCCGACGGGCAGCCCGGCGCCGGCGACGGGCAGCGGGGCTGCCGGGGCTGGCCCAGCAGCAGCTGTTCGGCGCGGTGCTCGGCATGCTGGCCGAGCTGGCCGCCGCCGGGCCGGTGCTGCTGGTGCTGGAGGACCTGCACTGGGCCGACCGGTCGACCCGGGACCTGGTCACGTTCCTGAGCCGGGTGCTGCACCGCGAGCGGATCGCCCTGGTCGTCACCTACCGGACCGATGACCTGCACCGCCGCCACCCGCTGCGGCCGGTGGTGGCCGAGCTGCAGCGGCTGCCCAGCGTCACCGCGATCGACCTGCGGCCGCTGACCGCCGCGGCGATGGCCGAGCACCTGACGACGCTGTCCGGCGGCCTGCTCAGCCTGGCCGGTGCTGGACCGGGTGATCAGCCGGGCCGAGGGCAACGCCTACTACGCCGAGGAGCTGCTGGCGCCTGCCGCGGCCGGCGGGACGGCGGCGGGGGACCTGGCGGCAGCACGGGCTGCCCGCCGGGCTGGCCGACCTGCTGCTGGCCCGGATCGAGCGGCTGTCGGCCGCCGGCCCAGCGGGTGCTGCGGGCCGCCGCGGTCGCCGGCCGGCACATCGACGACGAGCTGGTCCTGCGGGCCAGCGGGCTGGCCGCGGCGGAGTACGAGGACGCCGACCCGGGAGGCGGTCGCGGCCCGCCTGCTGGTCGCCGACGGCGACCGCGGCCTGGCGTTCCGGCACGCGCTGCTGCGCGAGGCGATCTACGCCGACCTGCTGCCCGGCGAGCGGACCCGGCTGCACGGGCGCTGGCCGAGCTGCTGTCCGACGAGCAGCGGCTGAGCCGGGTCACCGGGCTCGGCCGCCGAGCTGGCCCACCACGCGCTGGCCAGCCACGACATCCCGGCCGCGTTCACCGCGTCGGTGCGGGCCGGCGACGAGGCCGAGCGGCTGGCCGCGCCGGCCGAGGCGCACCGGCACTACGACCAGGCGCTGTCGCTGTGGGAGCGGGTCCCGACCCGGAGAAGCTGCGGCGGCCTCGAGCCGCGGCGACCTGGCGCTGCGCTCGGCCCTGGCCGCGGCCGACGCCGGCGACATCAGCCGGGCCGCCCACCAGCTGCGCCGGCTGCTCGGCTTCCTGGACCCGGCCGCCAGCCCGGTGCTGGCCAGCCGGGCCAACGAGCGGCTGGCCATGTTCCTGCTCGACCTCGACGAGGATGCCGGCGCGCTGGACGCGGCCCGCGCCGCGGTGGCCGCGCTGCCCGCCGAGCCGCCGCGGCCGCAGCCGGGCCGCAGGCGCTGGCCACCCTGGCCCTGACGCTGCTGGCGTCACGGCGACTACGCCAGGCCCGGCCAGCGCCGAGGCAGGCCCGGGCGGCGGGCCGGGCCGCTGGCGCGCCGTGGGCCGTCGCCGACGCCCTGGTCACGCTGGGCCGGCTGGCCGAGAAGAGCGGGCGGCCCAAGACCGCGGTCGCCTCCTACGCGCGGGCGCGGGCGCAGGCCCGCCGGGCCGACGTGCTCGGCGTCGAGCTGCGCGCCACCTTCGAGGTGGCCCGGCTCCAGCTCGAGCGCGGCGACCTGACCGCGGCCAGCGCGACCGCGCACGAGGGCATGGTGGTGGCCGGCCGAGGCCGGGCTGGCCATGGCGCCGTACGGGTACGACCTGCAGTACCTGCACTACCTGGCGCACTACAACGACGGCGACTGGGACCACGCCCAGGAGATCGCCGACAGCGTTCGCCGCTCCGGGTCACCAGCGAGGCCGAGGCCCGGCTGTCGGCCATGGCCCTGTTCATCGCGGTGGCCCGGGGCAGCGACGCGGTCGACCAGCGGCGCGCGTGGCTGGAGCCGTTCCTGGCCCGGGACCTGTTCACCGACTACATCGCCCGCGGCCTGCTGGCCGAGCATGCCTGGTGGCAGGGCGACCTGGAGGCCGCGCTGGCCCGGTCCGAGGCCACCGCACCGGTCCGTTCTCGCCTGGGGCGGCCCAGCCGTGCCCGCAGCTCATCCGGGTCGGCGCCGTCTGGCTCAGCCGCCCTGGCCGACCAGGCCGCGGCGGCCCGGGCCAGCGGCGACGCGGCCCTGGCCGCCGCCGCGCCGCAGGAGGCCGGGCGGGTGATCGAGCTCGCCCGGGCAGGGCGCCAGCAACCGCTGCCGGGGCCGCAGGGCCTCGGGCGTGGACGGCCGGGGCTGGCTGGCCCGCGCCGAGGCCGAGTGGCGCCGGGCCGCGGGCGAGAACGAGCCCGGCCGGCGTGGCAGGCGGTGCTCGACGCGTTCGGGCCGGACTTTCCGCTACGAGGCGGCCCGGTCCCGGTGGCGGCTGGCCGAGGCGCTGGCCGAGGCGGGCGACCGGGACGCGGCCCAGGAGCAGTGGGCGCTGGCCGTGGCCACCGCCGACCGGCTGGGCGCCGCGCCGCTGCGCCGGGCGCTGGCCGACCTGGGCCGGCGCGCCCGGCTCGCGCTCCGGCGCGGCCGGGCCTGGCCCGGCAGCGCGCCGGGCCGCGGCCCGCTGGCCGCGCTGACCGAGCCGCGAGGTCGAGGTGCTGCGGCTGCTGGCGGCCGGCCACTCCAACCGGGAGATCGCCGCGGAGCTGTTCATCGCGCCCAAGACGGCCAGCGTGCACGTGTCCAACATCCTGGGCAAGCTCGGCGCGGCCAGCCGGACCGAGGCCGCCGCCATCGCGCACAGCAACGGCCTGCGCGGCGAGCTCCGGCCCGGGCAGCCCGGCGAGCCAGGCGGTTCAGCTCAGGCGCCCGGCGCCAGGGCGTCGAGGATCTCGCCGGCCCGGGCCGTGGCGGCGGCCGGGTCAGCGTCCGGGCGCGCCGATCAGCGGATCCCAGTTCAGGTCGTAGAACACCTCGGTGACGCCCTGCTCGGCCAGGCTCTGCGCGTCCTCGCGGATCTGCGCGTAGCTGCCCGACAGCAGCAGCCGCCGCCCGTCCGGTCCGGGCCTCTCGGCCCCGGCCCGGACCACGCCCGCGGCAGATGACCCGCAGCGCCGCCGGGTCGCGGCCCGCCGCCGTCGCGCCGCCTCGCGCGACGATCGCGAGCCAGCTCGCCGACCCGGACAGGTCGGTCCGGCTGGAGGTGACCCAGCCGTCGGCGATCCGCCCGGCCCGCTCCAGGGCCGGCCGGGCCAGGCCGCCGAGCAGGATCGGCGGGCCGCCCGGCTGCACCGGCTCGGGCGCCTCGACGCCCGGCCGGGCACCTGGTAGAACTCGCCGCTCGAACGCGGTCGGCGCCGGCCGCCCACAGCGGCGCGCAGCACCTCGATGAACTCGGCCGTGCGGGCGCCGCGCCGGGCCATGGTCGGCGCCGGTCAGCGTGAACTCCTCCGGCATCCAGCCGATGCCCAGGCCCAGGTCAGTGCCGGCCGCCGCTGAGCACGTCCAGCGACGCGGCCTGCTTGGCCAGGTAGGCGGGCGACACGAACGGGGCGTTGATGATCGCGACGCCCAGCCGGATCCGCGAGGTGACCGCGGCGGCGTACGACAGCGCCGCCATCGGGTCCAGCACGCTCTGGTAGACCGGCTCCATCTGCGGCGCCCTCCGGGATGAGCAGCCGCTGGAAGCTCCAGAGCGAGGCGTACCCGGCCTGCTCGGCCCGGGCCGCGAACGAGGCCAGGTTCTGCGGGGTGGCCCAGGCGCCCGAGACGGGCGCGCCGAAGCCAGATCATGCACACGTGCTCACCTGGCGGATCGCACCCTGAGGTCAGTCGGCTGCCGGGCTCCGGGACGGCCCGCGCTGCCTGCGGCCTGGGCCGACGCGACAGACACCAGGAGTTGCCATGCAGTCAGACCCACGCGCCTGGATCGCCGCCCTGCGCGGATCGCACGAGCGGCTGGCCGGCCTGGTCCGGCCGCTGACCCCGGAGCAGGTGCGCGCCCAGTCCTACTGCGCGCGACTGGTCCGTCGCGCAGGTCCTGTCCCACGTGGGCAGCGGCGCCGAGATCGGCCTGCTGATGCTGCCCGGCGCGCTCGGCGAGGGCGAGCCGCCCGGCCCGGAGAGCTTCCAGGCGGTCTGGGACGTGTGGAACGCCAAGACCCCCGACGAGCAGGCGGCCGACGCGCTGGCCGCCGACGAGCGCCAGGTCCGGCGCTGGAGCAGCTGACCGACGAGCAGCTCGCCAAGATCAGCCTGCCGTTCTTCGGGATGAACCTGGACGCGGTCGGGCCTGGTCCGGCTGCGCCTCGGCGAGCACGCCCTGCACACCTGGGACGTGGCCGTGATCGCTGGACCCGGCCGCGACCGTGTCGGCCGACGCGGTCGGCCTGCTGATCGACAACGTGCCGCAGTTCCTGGCGCCGCGGCTGGGCAAGACGCCCGGCCGAGCCGTTCGCGGTCCGGATCAGGACCACCGACCCGGACCGCGACTACCTGCTGGCCACGGCGGACTCGGTGATCATGACCGACTACCCGGCCGACGGCACGGACGTCCCGGTCGGCGAGGTCAGCCATGCCGGCCGAGGCGCTGCTCCGGCTGGCCTACGGCCGGCTCGACCCGGCGCACACCCCGGCCTCGGTGACCGGCGCGCCGGCCGACCTGGCCAGCTGCGCGCGATCTTCCCCGGCTTCTAGCCAGGCCGGCTCCGCCGGGGCTGGCCTGAGGCGGGGCTGGCTCAGGCGGGGCGGGCCAGCGGCGGCCAGGGCCAGCCCGGCCGCCGTCGCGGGCGCAGCCCCAGGACAGCGAGACGCCCGCGCCGCCGTGGCCGTAGTTGTGCACCACGTGGCCGCCGTCCGCCTGGCGCCTCGGCCTCCAGCCGGACCACCGGGCGGCCCGGCCGCAGCCCCACCCGGTGGCCCAGCACCGCCGCGCCGGCCAGGCGCGGCTCCACGGCGGCGGCCGCGGCCAGGATCCGCCGGGCCGTGCCCGGGTCGGGATCGCGGCTCCATTCGCCGTGCTCCTCGGTGCCGCCGACCACGATCACGTCGCCGTGCGGGAACAGGTAGACCAGGTCATCCGGGTCGGCCGCCGCTGCCGACGAAGAACTCGGTGATCCCGGGGTTCTCCGTCACCACGATCTGGCCGCGCACGGCCGTCACCGCCGGATCCGGGACCAGGTCACGGGCGCCCGCGCCGGGACAGTTGACCAGCACCGCCGCCGGGACCGCCCGCGCCGCCTCGGCCAGGCTGGCGAACGCGCGCGGCGGCAGCAGCGTGCCCCCGGCCGCGCGCAGCCGCCCGGCCAGGTAGTCCAGGTAGGCCGGCATGGCGACCAGCGGGGCGGTCATCCGCCAGCCCGCCGCGTAGCCGGGCGGCAGGTCGGCCGGCGCGCACCGGACGTGGTCGGTGGCCTCCTCCGGGGGCTCGTCGGTCGGCTCGCGGGTGGCCATCAGCCCGGGGCAGTCATGCACGGCCGCCAGCCCGCCGGCCGCCAGCCCGGTCAGCACCTCGCGGGTCTCCGCGGCCCAGCGCGTGACCCGGTCATCCGGGCCGACCAGGTGCAGGCCCCACAGCGCCCCGGCCGCCGCCGACGTGGTCGCCTGAGGTTCCTCGGCGGCCTGGACGGCCACCCGCATCCCCGCCTCAGCCAGGCAGATCGCGGTCGTCAGCCCGATCACCCCGGCGCCCAGCACGAAGGCGTCCAGGCTCGCGTCCGTCACTCGGACACAATAACCAGAACCCCCCGAAGGGGATTAGGTCGAGGAGCCGAACTGGATCGGGACCGTGGTCCGCTGGACCTGGATCCAGCCCGTGGCGCCGAGCTGCCAGACCGTCAGGACGGTGTTGTTTGTCGCCAGCGCCTGAACCACGCCGGGGGCGGGCAGCGCCAGCGTGACGTGCGGCGCCGGCGGCAGGGCGGGCAGCGACTGCCAGGTCGGCGGCCCGGCGGCCCCCGCCGCCGCGGATGCGCCCACGGT
This sequence comes from uncultured Actinomycetota bacterium, assembly GCA_963731085.1. Lineage (GTDB taxonomy): Bacteria > Actinomycetota > Actinomycetes > Streptosporangiales > Streptosporangiaceae > DASUBV01. The sequence goes on along the minus strand of CAVSUF010000002.1, from coordinate 456,931 downwards.
CCCTGGCGTTCCCACGGTCCCTGACGCGCCGATGCTCGCTGGTGCGCCGACGGTCCCCGGTGCGCCGGGCGGCGCCGGCGCGATGGCCGTCCCCGGTGCCGTGGGCGTCCCGGCCGCCGGCAGGAGCGCGGCGCCGCCCTGGCCCAGCGTGACCGCGATCGTGCCGTCCGCGCTGAGCGAACTGGAGGTGACCCCCGCCGGGACGGGCAGCGACGCCGACACCGTCCACGCGGCGCCGGTGGTCCAGGCCGCCACCAGGACCGCCGCCCGGCCGGTGCCCGCCAGCAGCAGCGCGGTCAGGCGGCCGCCGGACCGGGTCAGCCGGAGCACGCGGATCACGCTGGCGCGCAGCGCGGCGGGGACGGCCGGCCCGGCGGCCTGCCAGGTCCCGCCAGTCCCGCCCGGCCGGGCGAAGATGCCGGCCACGCCGGGCCGGGTGCAGTCGCCGGCGACCAGCGGCAGTCCCGCCAGAGAGGCGGGAGAGACCAGAGAGCCGGGAGAAGCGGGGGACGCCGGGGAGGCCGGGGACGCGGGGGAGGCCGGGGAGGCGGGGGACGTCACGGAGGCCTGGGACGCCAGGGGGGACGGAAAGAACGCCACGCCGGTTAGCTGATGCAGCCCGCAGGCCCGCCCGGCCGGGGTGGCCGCCAGGGCGCTGGTGCTGGTCAGCGCCGTCCCGTCGGCCGCCCCGCCCAGCTCGGCCCGGCCGTCTCGGCCCAGCGCCAGCAGCGGCCCGCCGACTGGCGGGGCGGCCAGGGCGTCCGGCACGTCGGCCAGGCCCGGCTCGGGGCTGCCCGGCGTCCACGTCCGCCCGCCGTCGCTGGTGCTGGTGACCGGGGAGAACTCCAGGGCCTGGCTCGGCCGGATGCCCGCCATCAGCGACTGGCCCGCCGCCGTGCCCGGCACCGTCACCGCGATGGCGCCGTTCGTCGCGGCGTCCGGCGGGGTTTCCAGCGTCCAGCGGGTCGCGCCGGCCGACCGGGCGAACAGCTCCCAGAACTGCTCAGGCCCGGCCGCGGCGGCGCCCATCGGCACCACCGCCCAGGTCACCTGCCCGCTGGACAGCGACGTGGCCAGGGGCAGCGACGCGGGCGCGGGCGCCGGGCCCGTCGTCGGCGCGGGGGCGGTGCCGCAGCCGGCCACCGCCAGCGCGGCAGCCACCGCGACGCCGGCCGCGGCGCGGGCGCGGGCGGCCGGCGTCCGGGGACCGCGGCGGCTCATGCCGCGATGGCCTGACGGGCGGCGATGGCCAGCTCGGTGGCGAAGGACGACTTGGTCGCCGCCGTGCCCGGCCCCGGGGTGAAGTTGATTTCCTCGCGCAGGCGGCCGTCGGGGCCGATGACGAACGCGGCGTCCGAGTGGCCGATCATCGCGCCGGCCGGCTGGGCCTGCGACGCGATCCCGTACTGGCGCCAGACGGACAGCAGCTGAGCCGGGCTGCCGGTCAGGTACAGCCAGTTGCGCACCCCGGTCAGTCGCTGCTCGCGGTCGAACGCCTGGGTATAGGCGGTGGTGTTGTACACCGGGTTCAGGTTCACGGCGACCAGCTCGACCTTGCTGTCGTCGGACCCGAGCTGGATCCCGGCCTCCCGGAACTCCTGCGCCTCGACCGGGCAGTCCGTCAGGCACACCGGGTCCAGGAACGACAGCAGCACCGTCTTGCCGCGCAGGCTGGCCAGGCTGACCTGGTGGCCGTGCTGGTCGGTCAGCGTGAAGCCGGGCGCGGCCGAGGCGAGCGGGGCCTCGGACCCGTCGATGGACTCGGCCAGGATAGAGGACGCGTCCGGGCTGGCCTGGGCGGCCGCCATCGGGATCGCGCCGAGCAGGATGACGCCGACCGCGCTGGCCGACAGGATCGTCCGCGCGCTGGCGGCGGCCACCCGGGCCAGCGCGCCGGACGGGCGGGTCAGGGCGCGCAGGGCGGCAGGGGACAGCCAGGCCGGGCGGCGCGCCGGAGGCCGGGCCGGGGCGGGGGTGGCGGCCTCGCCTGGATCCCGGGCCTCCGCCGGAGCCGCGGCCAGAGCCGAGCCGGGGGAGCGGGCCAGGGCCAGGTAGGCGGCCACGCCGAGCAGCAGCATCGGGATCATGCTGTTGGGGTCGGTGCCCAGGCCGCCGAAGAAACCGAGGTCCTGCACCAGCAGCCAGGTGGCCAGGCACAGCACGGCCAGCCCGGCCACCGCCGAGCGCAGCAGCCAGCCGGGCCGGCGGGCCAGCCACGGGCCGGGGCCGGCCGCCGCGGCGGCCATGAAGGCCGCGCCGAGGGCGCCCAGCGCGATCACCGCGGCCAGGTTCACGGCGAAGCCGTGCGCGCGGACCAGCGTGCCGAACCGGGTCACCAGCGAAGCCAGGGCAGCGGGCTGCGACGTGCCGGCCATCGTCTGCACCATCGAGGTCAGCGAGCCGGCCTGGCCATGCAGCGAGCCCTGCCAGAAGCCGCGGCCGGGCCACGCCTGGAGCACCGCCATCCCGGCCAGGAAGGCGCCCGTGCCGGCGGCCAGCAGGCGGCCCAGCCGGGCACCGCTCCAGGAGCCGGCGGGCAGGGCCAGCAGCAGGCCGGCCACGACGTAGAACAGGACCCCGCCCGGCGCGCCGGTCAGCCAGCTCAGGCCCGGCGCGAAGATCCCGCCGAACGACTCGCCGAACGCCCACACGACCAGCCCCCAGCCGGCGCTGGCCAGCCCGGCCAGCCGGGACAGCGAGCCGCGGCTGGCGAACAGCAGCCACAGGCCGATCCCGACCTGAATCCACACCGCCGCCGCGCCCGCCTGCACCGGGTGGAAGGACCAGGTCGTCCCGCCCCAGTTGACCAGGTGCTGCACCCAGCCCGGCGAGGAGGCGGCGCCGGGCTCGATGACCTGGGACGGCAGCCCGACCGCCATCGAGGGCTGAACCTGGAGCAGGCCGTCGAACACCCACAGCGCGCCGAACCCGATCCGCAGCACGCGGCGCCAGGCCGGCTCGGCCGGGCTCGGCTCGCGGCTGGCGTCGGCCGACGGCGGGTGCCAGTCCCGCGCGGCGATCCAGGCCAGCGTGATGATGCCGAAGATGACCAGGGCGGCGATGAGCTGGTGCAGCAGCGCCGACCGGAACGCTGCCACCACGGTGGGGTCGCTGGGGTCGATACCGGTAGTCATGCCCGGCATGGCATCCGCCGTCCTTCGCGTGTCGTCGCGGTCAATGCCCGGCGCCGGCGGTCTTCTTGCCGGCGCCACACGAACGGCCCCAACTACGAACTGTAGTAGCAATCGTGGGCGGGTGCTGCGGCGAGTCGGCCGGAAGGGGGCTGCGCCCAGGCAAATCCACCTAATTCGGCAGACACAGGTTTGCCCGAGGCCCTTGAGTTAACGCACAAGTTAAACGTACGCTAATCCGCACGTATCCGCCCTACCATAGAGGAACATGTCATGACATCCCCGCTCCCCAGTGGACTGGCACTGCGGTTGCAGTCGTGCGCGTCAGCTTTATTGCGCACTGAGCGATCGCGCCCCACCGGCGCGGCCGCCGTGCGGCTGAAACCGGGTGCAGCATCACGTCCTCTTCGGCCCCTGCCTGTCCTGGCAGTGGGCTCCCTCGCCCTCCTAGCAGCCGGCTGCGGCGGCTCCTCGCCGTCCAGCGGTTCCGGGAGTTCCGGCGGCACCCCGCCCGCCGCCGGAGCGTCCGCCCCCGCCGCCCCCGCCAGCGTCACCATCGACGCCAAGCCGGTCCCCAAGCTCGGCGACATCCTGACCACGTCGAGCGGCCTGACCCTCTACATGTTCGTTCCCGACAAGGACGCCAAGGTGACGTGCGTGAGTCTGTGCGCCGCCACCTGGCCGCCGGTGTTCATCTCATCCGGCGGCACGATCACGGCCGGCACGGGCGTGCAGCAGGGCATGCTCAAGACCGACCCCGACCCGGCAGGTGGCAGCGTCGTCACCTACAACGGGTGGCCGCTCTACGGCTACACCGGCGACCAGGCTCCTGGCCAGGTCACGGGCCAGGCGGTCAACGTCAACGGCGGTCTGTGGTACGTCATCAACACAGTCGGCCAGCCAGTCAAGGCGTCGGTCTGATGGCCGCCAACGCGGGGCAGGAGCCCCGCCAGTCTGGTGGCACGCCGCGCCGAGCGATCATGATCGGCGCGGGCGGCCTGGCGGTCGGCGCGGTTGGCGCGGGTATCGGCCTGGCGGCCGCTCCCACGTCGGCCTCGGTGACGCCGGCCCAGCTGGATGCCGTAGCCGCTCAGCTCCCCCTGACCGAGGGGCTGATGAATGAGCATGGCCTGCTCATCCGGATCATCCTCATCTACCGGAACGTCATCGACCGTATATCGGCCGGGCAGGCTGTCCCGCGTGCGGAGGCGAATCAGGCGGCTCAGGTCATCGAGGCGTTCATTCACGGCTACCACGAGCCGATGGAGGAGGCTTATGTGTTCCCGCAGGTCGGTACCGCGAACCGGGCGCTGCAATCCGACATCCAGACGCTCCTGCTGCAGCACGCTCGCGGTCGCGAGCAGACGCAGCTCATCCTGCAGGCCACGGCCGGCTCGAACCCGTTCGTGCGGGGCGCGAACCGGCAGACCATGGTCACCGCGATGAGCAACTTCGTGCGCGGCTACGAGGTGCACGAGGCCCGCGAGGACACGGTGATCTACCCGGCCCTGCGGGCCGCGAGCACTCCCACCCAGACCGTTCAGCTGGCTACGCACTTCACCAATCTGGAGAAGCAGCAGTTCGGCCCGAACGGGTTCGTCGACATGCTGACCAAGGTCGAGAACGTCGAGAAGTCACTCGGCATCTTCGACCTGGCGCAGTACACCCCACCGCAGGTCTGACCCTCGTCAGGGTGTCCCGGGCGGGGTCACGGTCGCCTCGATCGTGACCCGCCCGGCCTGCCCGAACACCAGGGTCAGCGGCACGAGCTGGCCGGGCCGCGGCAGTCGCGGCCCGGCCAGCTCGACATCGTTCCCGAACGGGCTGAGCGTGACCGACCCGTGCGCCGGCACCACCACGTGCCCGCGCACGCTGGCCCGGCGCGCCGCCGGACTGCTGGCGGCGGTCAGCTCGTAAGCCCGGCCCGAGAAGTTCCGGATCGTCAGGTAGGTGCCCGTGCTGGCCGTGCCCCGTGCTGGTCAGCCCCGTGCTGGTCAGCCCCGTGCTGGCGTGCCCGGCCGGTGCGGCCGGCACCGCCGCGAACGTCACCTCCAGCTGAACCCGGCCCAGCGTGCCCGCCCCGCCGATGCCGACCCAGCCGGCCAGCAGCCCGATCGCCGCCGCCGCGCAGATGACGGGCCCGGCCGCCGACCTGGCAATCCGGCGCCCGGTGGTCCGGCCCGTCGCCCCTGCGTCCGCCTTAGTCACCGGGCCGCCCTCGTCCGCAGGCGCCCGCCGGCCAGCACCACCGCCGTGCTGGCCGTCATGGCCAGCCCGGCCGGCAGCGGGCTGAGGTACCCCAGCGCGGCCACCGGGATCACGATCACGTTGTAGCCGACCGCCCAGCGCAGGCTGGCCCGCTCGACGGCCCGCGCGGCCCGCGCATGCTCGGCGGCGGCGGCCACCGCCTGCGGATCGGCCGCGGCCAGGGTGGCATCGGCGACTGCCGCCACGTCGGCGGCCAGTATCAGGTCCGCCGCCGCGGCGCTGCCCAGCGCGGCGGCCAGGTCGGCCCGGGCCCGCCCGGCGGCTGACCGCACGGCGGCCGGGACGGCCAGGCCCGCCGGGCAGGCCGCCGCCAGGACGGCGATCGCCGCACCCCACGCCGCCGCCGCGGGCAGGCCGGTGCCCAGCCAGAAGCCGAGCGTCGCGGCCGCCGCCGCGATCACGCACGGCCCGAGGACCGCAGCCCGCCCGGCGGACCCGTCGACCGGGCCACCGGCCGGGTCAGGGTCCGCTGCGGCCAGGGTGGCATCGGCGACTGCCGCCGCGCCGGGGTGGGCCGGGTCGGGATCGGCCCGGTCAGGGTCGCCCGGGTCACGGTCTGCCAGGTACCGGGCGGCTAGCGCGGTCACCGTCAGCCCGGCCGCCGCGCTGAGGAAGGTCGTACCGGGAGCGGCGCTGGTCAGGGTCCAGGCGAATGGCTGCCGTGCGCCGAGCGTGCCCGCGCTGCTGAGCAGCAGCGCCGCCGCCGACCAGCCCAGCGCGGCCAGGATGGCCAGGCTGGCCAGCAGGTCGGCCGGGGCGCCGCCCCGTCGCAGGCCCAGCCAGCCCGCGCGATGCACCGGCCAGCCGCCCCACAGGGCCACGGGCGTGGCCAGCGCCAGGCTCAGCCACTGCCAGCCGCTGAACTGCGCCGCCGGAACCAGCGCCAGGACGGCCGTCACGGCGGCGGGCGGCAGGCAAGCGGCTAGCCGCCGGGCGGCCCCGCGGCCGGTCCCTCGCCTGCGCCGGAACGACCGGCGGCCCGCTCCGGGCCGCGCCAGCCGACCGGGCAGCGGTCAGCATGGCCGTAGCCCGCGGGCCACCCGCCCGGGCTGCCCGGCGGCGCTCCCCGCCGCACGATTTCCATGATCGTGACCGATTACTCGTGCGACAGACGAAAAAACGGTCACGATCATGTCGGGCGCCCCAACAAGCAAGCCCGACACCGGCTCGTCGCCGTTCACGGCGCGCCGCCGTCACCTGGCGGAGCACCCATGTTCATCGGCCCCATCGGGCTCATCGGGGCGTTCGGCGTCGTCGCGGGCGACTCGCCAGTCCGGGCCGAGCCAGGCGTGACCGGCCCGAGGCGCGCCCCGGCGGCGTGCCCGGCACCGAAGACCAGCGCAAGCAGCAGCAGGAAGCCGCCCAGCCTCGCGGCAGGACGCCCGCCCAGGCTCCGCGCGCCGCCCGCGCCGCCCCGCCGCCCGCATGCCCGCCTTGCCGCCGCCCGCCCTGCCGCCGCCCGCCCTGCCGCCGCCCGCGCAGGCGGCACCGCCCGCGCGGCCGGTGCCGCCTGCGGTGTGCCCGCTGCTGGTGCCGTTCACGGCGTCGTTGCCGTCACTGCACTGCGTGTCACTGCCTTGCCACTGTGCTGTCCCCCGACGCTGGCGTACTGGCCCCGATTATGACCCTGCCGAGGATGTTGCCTGGTCAGAACCACCGTACGCGCCGTAACCAGGACATGCCGGGCCAGCCGGAAATCGGCGTGGGCACGGCTCGCGGCCCTCGATACCCCGGCCCGGTGCCGCGGATACCGGGGGCGGGTTCCGGTGATACCGGCGGCGGGTTTAGCGGATACCGGGGAGGGGTCTTGCCTATACCCCAGGCGGGTTACCGTTCGCCTCGAAAGTGCCCGTGAGCAGGGCGGATCCGGCTCGAATGGCGTTGCCCGCAAGGGACTGGGGAATCTAGGCTGCATCGTGTCGCGGCGATGAGTTGACGGTCGGTCGGGCGTCAGTAATTCAGCTGAGCGAAGGGCCGGACGACGGCGCTGGGGACACCGCTGAGGAGCGCAACCGTGACAAGCCAGGGCGTGACAGCCCCCTCCGGGGCGATCGGCGCCGGAGCGGGCCGTGCCGGGCGAGAGGCACGCCGAGCAAGCGCGGCCTGGGTCGCGCCGGATACCCGGCGCCGGCTGCAGCTGGGGCTCGCGGCCCTGTGGGTGCTCGATGCCGTGCTGCAGTACCAGGCGTTCATGTTCACGCGCGGGTTCGGGCGTCAGCTGGCGGCCAGCGCGGACGGCAGCCCGGCGTTCCTGGCCGACTCGGTGCGCTGGGCGGCCGCCCTCGTCCAGCACAGCCCGGCCGCGACCAACGCGGCGTTCGCCAGCATCCAGCTCGCGCTGGGACTGGGCATCGCCTGGCGGCCCGCGGTCCGGGTCGCGCTGGCCGGCTCGGTGGCCTGGGCCGCGGCCGTGTGGTGGTTCGGCGAGGGCCTGGGCGGCGTGCTGAACGGCACCGCCAGCCCGGTCAGCGGCGCGCCCGGGGCGGTCATCCTGTACGCGCTGCTGGCCGTCGCGGTGTGGCCCGGCCGCGCGGAGCGGGTCGCCGGCGGAAAGCGGGCTGGTGGCGGGGAGCGAACCGGCCGAGACGGGTTCGTGGCCGCGCGGCCCGCCGGGGCGACGGCGGCGCGGGCGGCCTGGGTGGTGCTGTGGGGCGGCCTGGCCGCGGCCAGCCTGACCCCGGCCAGCCGGGCCGCGCAGGGCCTGCACGACATGATCGCCGGGATGGCGGCGGGGGAGCCGGGCTGGCTGGCCGCCGTCGACCGGGGCGCGGCCGGGCTGCTCGACCATCGCGGGCTGGCGGCGTCCGTGGCGCTGGCCGTGGTCCTGAGCCGCGATCGGGGCCGGGATCTTCCTGCCCCGGCCCGGCGCCCGGCTGGCCGTGGCCGCCGCCGTGGCCACGGGCGCGGTCATCTGGATCGTCGGCCAGGATCTCGGCGGCGTCCTGGCCGGGAACGCCACCGACGTGAACAGCGGGCCGCTGCTCATCCTCATCGCCCTGGCGTACTGGCCGCGCCGGGACGCGCAGGCGCCTCGCCCCGGCCGGGAGCCCGGCGGGCGGTGGCGGCCACGGGCGCGGTCGGCCGCACTGGCCCGCGCCGCGCCGGGACCCGGAGGCGGGACGGTGACCGGGCCGGCGTGGCTGGCAGGCGCGCTGGCCGCCGTGGTGCTGACCGTGGCCGTGTTCGGCGTCGGCCGGCTGGTGCTGGGCTGGCGCCGGCCCGGCGAGGCCGACGCGGACGTGGTGCACGTGCTGATGGGCGTGGCCATGGCCGGGATGTTCGTGCCCCGGCTGGCCACGCTGCCGGACTCGGCCTGGGAGATCGCGTTCGCGGCCGGCGCGGCCTGGTTCGGCTGGCGCGCGGTCCGCGACCGGACGGGCGCTGGCCCGGCGGCTGTGCCCGGCCGGGCGGGCGCCGGCCCGGCGGTCGGGCCAGACCCGGCTGGCCGACGGCGGTGGTGCGCCTGCCCGGTGCCGCACCTGGTCGACTGCCTGGCCATGGTCTACGTGCTGTGGGCGGTCCCGGCCGTCGCGACCGCCGGCCGGGCGGGCGGGACCGCCTCCGGCATGGCCGGCATGAGCACGGCAGCCGGGCGGCCCGGCGCGGCTGCCCGCGCTCGCGCTGGCCCTGGCCGTCGGCATCTGCGCCTACGTGGTGTGGCTGCTGGACCGGCTCCCGTCCCTCCGCCCTGTTCCGCAGGCCGGCCCCGGCCTCATTCGCAGGCCGGCCCGGCCTCGCCGTGGCCGCGGTGACCGCCGCGCCGCCCGGCCCCGCCGCCCGGCCGCTGCCGCAGGTCGGCCCCGGATTCGCCATGAGTGCCGCGACCGCCGGGCCGTGTGACCCGACCGCCCGGCCGCTGCCGCAGGTCGGCCCCAGGCTCGCCGGCGACCGCCGCGCCGTGCGGCCCGGCCCACTGGCCGCTTCCGGTCGCCCTCGCCCCGCGCGCCGCCGCCTGCTGCAAGGTGGCCATGGGCGTGGCCATGGGCGTCATGCTCATCGGCGTGCTGTAACCCTGGGCCGGCCACTGCGCGGCATCCGGCAGCATGGAGGGGTGACCGACCTCGCCGCGACCCCCGGCCTCGCCGCTATCCCCGGCCCGGCCCTGATCCCGGCAGCGTCCCCGTCCCCGTCCCTGCCCCCGGTCCCGGCCGATCTCGACGCCCTGGCCGCCCTGCTGTCCGCTGGCCGGGTCGCCGTCCTGAGCGGCGCCGGGCTGTCCACCGAGTCGGGCATCCCCGACTACCGCGGGCCGACCGGCCTGGCCCGACGGGCCGGGCCGCCCATGACCTACCAGGCCTTCATCGGCTCGGCCGCCGCCCGCCAGCGGTACTGGGCGCGCAGCCACGTGGGCTGGCGGCACATCGTCGCCGCGCGGCCCAACGCCGGGCACCGGGCCGTGGCCGAGCTAGGCCGGCGCGGGCAGCTCACCGGGATCATCACGCAGAACGTGGACGGACTGCACCAGGCCGCCGGGGCACGCGACATCATCGAGCTGCACGGCAGCCTGAGCCGCGTCCGCTGCCTGGGCTGCGGCCAGCGGACGGCCCGGCTGGACCTGGACCGGCGCCTGCGCGCCGCCAACCCGGACTGGGCCTCCCTCGCGGCCACCACCGGCCCGACCAGCACCGGCCCCGCCAGCACCGGCCCGACCAGCACCGGCCCGCCAGCACCGGCCCGGCCGTCAAGCCCGATGGCGACGCTGACCTGCCCGAACATCTAATCCGGGCCTTCCGGGTGGCGGACTGCGCCGGGTGCGGCGGCGTGCTCAAGCCCGACGTCGTGTTCTTCGGCGAGAACGTCCCCCGCCCCCGGGTGGACGACTGCTTCGCGCTGGTCGAGCGGTCCGCCGCCCTGCTCGTGCTCGGCTCGTCCCTGACCGTTATGTCCGGGTTCCGGTTCGTTCGGCATGCCGCCCGAATCGGCATTCCGGTCGCGATCGTCAACCAGGGGTCCACCCGGGGTGACGCGCACGCGAAAATCATTGTTAGCGCACCCCTGGGCGACACGCTTACTGAGCTGGCTGCCCGGACATAGCTGTTACCGTGTGACTACGGAGTGCAGTAACTAGGTGGTCTCGGTTTGGCCACGAATGTCACGGCGACCTTGCGCATGCGTTAAATTGCCGTGAATCTTGGTTCAGCAGCACGCGATGGGGCCCCTCTCAGCAAGGCAATGTCTGATGAATAGCGATTCATCCGTGGTGTCGGCAACGCGCCCTGCGCCGGGCGGCGGTGCCCTGGAGGTCAGTGGCGTAACCGTCCGGTTCGGCGGCCTGACCGCCCTGGACGACGTCTCGCTCACCGCGGCGCCGAGTCAGGTGACCGGGATCATCGGGCCGAACGGCGCGGGCAAGACCACGCTGCTCAACGTCCTGTGCGGGTTCGTTCACCCGCAGGCCGGGACGATCTCCTTCGACGGCCAGCCGCTCGGCCGGCTGCGGCCGCACAAGCTGGCCAGGCTCGGCATCGCCCGGACGCTGCAGGGCACGGCCTGTGCAACGGGCTGAGCGTGGTCGAGAACGTCATGCTCGGCGCGTCCAGCCAGCGCCGGACCAACTTCTGGTCGGCGTTCTTCGCCGCGCCGTGGGCCGACGCCGACGAGCGGCGGCTGCGCCAGCGCGCCATGGCGGCGCTGGACCGGCTGGGCGTGGCCGACTACGCCGACGAGATGCCCGCGGCGCTGGCCCACGGCCCGCGCAAGCGGGTGGCGATGGCCCGCGCCCTGGCCGCCGAGCCGCGGCTGCTGCTGCTCGACGAGCCCGCCAGCGGCCTGAACGAGAGCCGAGCTTCCCGGCCTCGGCGACCTGATCACCGACGTGGCCCGGGCACACCAGCGTGGTCGTGATCGAGCACCGGATGGACCTGATGATGTCCATCTGCGAGCAGATCTTCGTGCTCGACTTCGGCAAGGTGATCTCGTCCGGCACCCCGGCCCAGGTCCAGGCCGACCCGGCCGTGACCGCCGCCTACCTCGGCGAGAACGACGAGGACGGCAGCGCCGAACATGCGACCCTGCCGCCGGGCCGGGGACGTCGCCCGGCCGCGCCTGGCGCGGCCAGGACGTCACCGAGACCTTCGCGAAGATTGAGGACCGGCTGATGAGTAACGCGGCCGCGCTCGCCGTTGAGGAAGTCGTGGCGGGCTACCTGGCGGCTCCGGTGCTCGACGGCGTCTCGCTCGGCGCCGAGGCGGGCACCATCACCGCCGTGCTCGGCGCCAACGGGGCGGGCAAGACCACCCTGCTGCGGACCATCTCCGGACTGCTCAGGCCCCGCTCGGGCCGGATCACCCTGGACGGTGCCAGCGTGGCCCGCCGCAAGCCCGAGGACGTGGCCCGGGCCGGCGATCGCGCACGTGCCCGAGGGCCAGGGCGTGATCACCGAGCTGACCATCGAGGACAACCTCAAGCTGGCCCTGCTGCTGCGCGACCAGCGGCGCAGCGGGCGGCCGCGCTGGCCGCCGACCTACGAGGAGTTCCCGATCCTGGGCCAGCGGCGCAAGAAGCTGGCCGCCACGCTGTCCGGCGGCGAGCGGCAGATCCTGGTCATCGCCCGGGCGCTGCTGACCGCGCCGCGGCTGCTGCTGCTGGACGAGCCGTCGCTGGGCCTGGCCCCCAAGATCGTCACCCAGATCATGGACCTCGTCCGCAAGCTCCGGGACGACTCCGGCCTGACAGTACTGCTCGTCGAGCAGAACGCGCGCAGTGCGCTGGCCATCGCCGATCAGGGCGTCGTGCTCAACCTGGGCAAGGTCGTCGCCCGGGCCGAAGCGTCGGCGCTGGCGGCCGATGAGGGCCTGCGCCGCCACTATCTCGGCTTCTAAGGAGAGGCAAGGACATTGCAGGAGTTCCTTGAGTTCACGCTCGGGGGCATCAGCGAGGGCATGGTCTACGCCGCGATCGCACTGTCACTCGTGCTGATCTGGCGTGGCACCCGGGTACTGAACTACTCCCAGGGTGGCATGGCCATGTTCACCACCTACATCGCCCTGATCGTCATCAACCGGACCCACAACTACTGGCTCGGCTTCGTGGTCGCGCTCGCCTCCGGCCTGGTCCTGGGGGCGGTCGTGGAGCGGGGCATCGTCCGCCCGGTGGAGCGCAAGCCGCCGCTGAACGCGGTCATCGTCACCATCGGCCTGCTCATCTTGCTGGAGGGCCTGGCCGGGATCATCTACGGCGGCTCGTTCCGCTCGTTCCCGCCCGCGTTCTCGGTGGTCGGGCTGTCCGTCGGCCACACTGGCCCTGGGCCTGTCCCGCAACGCCCTGTTCACCATCGCCGCCGTCCTGGCCGGCGCGGCCATCCTGGGCGCCGTGTTCCGGTACACCGCCGCGGGCCTGCGGCTGCGGGCCACCGCGTTCAACCCGGACGTGTCCCGGCTGCTCGGGCGTGCGGACCGGCCGGGTGCTGACCCTGGGCTGGGCGCTGGCCGGCGTCGTTCGGCGCGCTGGCCGGGGTGCTCGTCTCGCCGACCACGTTCCTCTACCCCAACAGCATGGACCTGATCTTCGTGCTGGGCTTCACCGCCGCCGTCATCGGCGGCCTGGAGAGCCCGCTCGGCGCCATCATCGGCGGCCTGATCCTCGGGGTCGCTGCTCAACTACGTCAGCGGCTACCTGAGCAGTGACCTGGTCGACCCGGCCGGCCTGGTCGTGCTCGATCGGGGTGCTGATGCTGCGCCCGAATGGCCTGTTCTCCACGAGCACCGTCCGGCGGGTGTGACGACATGACGCTTCTGGAAGAACTCCACGCTCCTGCGCCACGTGATCTTCACCGTGGTGGCCGGCCTGCTCCTGCTGCTGCTGACGACCAAGATCGGCCAGTTCCGCGACTTCCAGCTAGCCGAGGTGGCGGCCTACGTCACCGCCGTCGGCGGGCTGACCATGCTGATCGGCATCAGCGGCCAGATCTCGATCGGGCACGGCGCGTTCATGCTGATCGGCGCCTACTCGCGGCCCTGCTCGCTGCAGCACCTGCACTGGCCGCTGGAGCTCGCTGGTGCTCGCGGCGGCGGTGATCGCCGCCGCGGCGGGCGGGCTCATGGGCCTGGCCGCGGCCCGGCTGCGCGGCCCGTACCTGGCCGGCGCGACCCTGATGCTGGCCGTGGCCCTGCCCGAGATCGCGACCCGGTACCAGCGGCATATTCGGCGGCGACCAGGGCCTGGACATCAACGTCACCACGCCCGGCCCAGCTCGGGGCCGACCTTCGAGCTCACCGAGTGGCTGGCCTGGTTCTCCGTGGCCGTCGCCCTGATCACGCTGTTCCTCCTGGCCAACCTGATGCGCAGCCGCGTCGGCCGGAACTGGCGCGCGGTCCGCGACGACGAGGTGGCCGCCGCGCTGTCCGGCCTGAACGTGGCCCAGCTGTCAGGTCCGGGCGTTCGTGGTCAGCGCGGCCTGCGCGGGCGTGGGCGGCGCCCTGCTGGCCATCGTCACCCAGAACGTGCGCCGAGGGCGGCTACAGCCTGACCCTGTCGATCGGGCTGCTCACCGCGGCGGTCCTCGGCGGCCTCGGCAGCCTGGCCGGCGCGGTGCTGGGGCAGCCTGCTGCTGGTCCTGGTGCCGAGCTACCTGACCAACGTGGCCAACAGCCACGGCCTGTCCGGCGCCGCCAGCTCCAGCGTGCCGATCGCGGCCTACGGGGTCGTGCTCATCATCGTCATGCTGGCGTTCCCCGCCGGAATCCAGGGCGCCGTGCGCCGCCTGCTGGGCCTCGCCGCCCCGGCAGGCGGGCTCCGTGCTGTCCTCGCTCGGCCGGCAGGCGCCCGAACCTGACCCGACCCCGAACGAGACGCACCACAAGGTGACCCTCAAGGCACCACTGGCAAGAGAGCCAAGGCACCAAAGGGAAGAGAAAGGCACCCCATGAAGAGATCGCGCACCCTGAGAATCGCGCCCGTGGCTGGCCTGGCCATCGTCGCGATGCTCGCCGCGGCCTGCGGCTCGCGGCGGCGGCTCCTCGTCCAGCTCGGGCTCCAGCAAGCTGACCGCGTCGGCGCCGGGCATCACCGCCAACCAGATCACCATCGGCAGCACCACGCCGCTGACCGGCGTGGCCGCGCCGGGCTACGACGAGATCTCCCAGGCGGCCAACGCGTACTTCCAGTACGTGAACGCCCACGGCGGGATCTTCGGCCGCAAGATCAACTACATCGTGGAGAACGACCAGTACAACCCGTCGATCACCGTCACGATGACCCACCAGCTCGTGCTGACCGACAACATCTTCGCCGACTTCAACGCGCTGGGCACGCCCACGCACCTGGCCGTGGCCCCGTACCTGAACTCGGAGAAGGTGCCGGACGTGTTCGTGGCTTCCGGCTGCGAGTGCTGGAACGCCCCGAGCACCTGGCCGGCACACCTTCGGCTGGCAGCTTGACTACGTCCGCGAGGGCAAGATCCTCGGCCAGTACGTCAAGCAGCACTTCGCCGGCAAGAAGATCGGCTATCTTCTCCCAGGACGACGAGTTCGGCCAGGACGGCGTCAAGGGCCTGGACTACGAGATCCCGGCCGTCGCAGGTCGTGGCCCGCCAGACCTACGACCCGACCAGCACCAACATCGGCGCCCAGGTGGCCAAGCTGAAGGCCGTCCGGCGCGCAGGTCGTCGTGGCGTTCTCCGTCCCGGCGTTCACCGCGCTGCTCAAGCTCGGCATGCTGGGCGTTAACTTCAACCCGACGCTGGTCGTCAGCGACGTCGGCTCCGACGCCATCACGCTGAGCGGCCTGCTGGAGTCCTTCGCCAAGCAGGGCGGCAAGACCGTCAACGGCAACCAGCTGACCAACGGCATCATCACCGACGGCTACCTGCCGGCCCTCGGCACGGCCAGCTCCAACACCTGGCTGCAGCTGTTCTCCAAGATCCACGCGCAGTACATCAGCAAGCTGCCCTTCGACGGCAACGTCGAGTACGGCATGTCGGCCGCGTACACGTTCGTCCAGGCCATGTTCAAGGCGGGCAAGAACCCGACCCGGCAGGACCTGCTGAACGCGATCAACAAGCGGCCTGTCCCAGGGCGCGTCGGTGGCGCCGATGGCCTACTCGCCGACGAACCACAACGGCGCGACCGGCGCCTACATGGGCACGCATCGAGAACGGCGTCCTGGTCCAGCAGGGTCCGGTGCTCGTCACCGACACCTCGCCTAGCGGCGCGATCACGCCGGACACGACTGCCGCAGCCGCGCGGTGCCGGCTTCCGGTATCCCTAGCCCCTGACTCCCGGCCCGCGCCGGCCTCCCCGCCCCCGTGCGGGGGGCCGGCGCGCGCACGCGCGGCCGCGCCGCTGGGCCGGCCGGTTCCCCGTCAGCGAGCTAGACGCAGAGGTATCCCTGTGAGTGTCGCAGCAAGCCGCAGGCCGGCTGCGGAGGAGCGGCCGCCGGGTGAGCGGCTGCTGGGCGCGGCCGAGCACCTGTTCGGTGAGCGCAGCTACCGGCGCACCACCGTCGCCGACATCTGCGCCCTGGCCGGGATGGCCACCGGCAGCTTCTACGCCTACTACGAGTCCAAGGCCGACGTCTTCACGGCGGTGATCCGGCAGATCAACGCCGATGTCCGGGCCGCCCAGGCGGCCGCCCTGCGCGGCGCCGGGGACGACCAGCGCGGCCGCGAGCGGGCCTCGTTCCGGGCCTACTTTGACCTGATGTCCCAGCGGCCCTGGATCTACCGCATCGTCCGCGAGGCCGAGTTCCTGGCCCCCGGCGAGTTCCGCGAGTACTACGAGCGGCTGGCCCGCGGCTACGCCCGCGGGGTCCGGGTGGCGCAGCTCGCCGGGGAGGTCGACGCGCGGTACGACCCGGAGGTCATCGCCTACGTCTACACCGGCCTCGGCCACTTCGTCGGCATGCGCTGGGCCGAGTGGACCGAGGGCGGGCGGGTCCCCGATGACATCTTCGAGGACCTGATGGCGGTGCTGGCCCGGGGCCTGCCCCCGGCCGGCAGGCAGCAGCGCCTGACCTTCCATTTACTCGTAACGACCGGGACCCGGCAGGCCGCCACCCGCCGCCTGGTCGAGCTCGTCGCGGCCGACGCCGGCTGCGCCGCCCGAGCGCCGCTCACTACTGTTGCTGCCATGAGCGGGTACGCAGGGCACCATCCCGCGGCTGCTCGCGGCGGCGGCCGAGCGAGACGCGAACGGGACCTGGCTGGAAGCGACGCCGGGTCGACTGACCTTCGGGGCGACCGCCGCCGCGGTCGCGCTGACCGTGGCGGCCCTGCGCGGACGCGGGCGTCCGCCGGGGCGACCTGGTCATGGTCACTGCCCGGAACACCCCGCCGTACCTGATCTGCTGGCTGGCCCTGGCCGCGATGGGCGCGGTCACCGTCGCGGTCAACCCGCGCGGCTCGGCCGCCGAGCTGGCCGGGCCTGCTCAGCCAGGTCCGGCCGCGCGCCCTGGTCAGCGACCCCGGCCTGGCCGCCGTGACCGCGCAGGCCGCCATGACCGCGGGGGAGCCCGACGCCGGCGTCCTGGACATCGCCCGCCTCGCGCCCGCCCTCTGGGATGACCCCGGCGCGATGGCCGAGGCGGCGAGGGGGACCCGCCTGAACGCCGGCGTTCCTGCCCCGGATGACCCGGCCGTCCTGATCCCGACGTCCGGCACGACCGGGCGGTCGAAGCTGGTCATCCAGACCCACCGGGCCTACGCCATGGCGGGCGAGGGCTTCCCGTTCTGGATGGAGCTGACCGCCGCCGACCGGCTGATGACGTCGCTGCCGCTGTTCCACGTGAACGCGCCCGCCTACTCGGTGATGGGCTCGCTGGCCTGCGGGGCCGGCCTGGTGCTGCTGGAGCGGTTCTCGGCCAGCGACTTCCTGGCCGCGGCCCGCCGGCACGGGGCGACGGAGTTCAACGCCATCGGGGCCATGCTGGAGATCCTGATGCGCCAGCCCGAGCAGCCCGATGACGCCAGCACGCCGCTGCGCCTGTGCTACACCGGCCCGGCCCCGGAGCAGGACCGGCAGCTTGAGATGGAACGGCGGCTTGGGCCTGCGCATCGTCGTCGGCTACGCCATGTCGGAGTCGCCGTACGGCCTGATCTGGCCGCGCGGCACCCGCCCGTACGGCACGCTGGGCGCGCCCCGCCAGCATCCCGTGCTGGGCACGGTCAACGAGGCGCGGGTGGTGCCCGTCGATGCCAGGGACCGGGCGGGCGCGGACGCCGGGCCGGGGGAGACCGGGGAACTGCTGCTGCGCAACCCGGTCACCACCCCCGGCTACTGGGGCATGCCGCAGGAGACCGCCCGGGTCCTCGACAACGGCTGGCTGCACACCGGGGACCTGGTCACGGTCGGCGCCGACGGCACCTACACGTTCGTGTCACGGATCAAGGAAGTGATCCGCCGCCGGGGCGAGAACCTGTCCCCGCTGGAGGTGGAGGAGATCCTCGACAGCCACCCGGCGGTGCTGGAGTCGGCGGTCACCGGCGTGCCGTCGGACCTGACCGAGGAGGAGGTCAAGGCGTTCGTCGTGGCCGCGGCGGGGGGCCGGCGGGCAGGCGGGGGGGCCAGCCTGGACTTCGGCGCGCTGCGGGAGTTCGCCGCCGCGCGGCTGGCCGCGTTCAAGGTGCCCCGGTACTGGCAGCAGGTGGACGCGCTGCCCCGGACCCCGACCGCCCGGATCGCCAAGCACCGGCTCCCGGCCGGGCATCCGCCCGGCGAGTACGACGCCGAGACCGGCCAGACCGCGACCGAACCCGGCGCCTGCCAAGGAGAGCTTCGTGACCGAGTACCTGACCTCGATCGGCACCGCCAGCGCCACGTCTATCTCGCTGCTCGGCCAGGACGTGGCGGGCGACCTGATGGGCCAGGTCAGCTTCGGCGAGCTGGCGTTCTGGCTGGTCGCGCTCCGGCGGCCGGAGCCGGGCGAGCTGCGGGTGTTCGAGGCGGTGCTGGTCGCGCTGGCCGACCACGGGTTCACCCCGTCGGCCATCGCGGCCCGGCTGACCCTGACCGGGGCGCCGGAGTCGCTGCAGGGCGCGCTGGCCGCCGGGCTGCTCGGCGGCGGCTCCCGGTACCTGGGCGTGACCGAGGACTGCGGCAAGTTCCTGGCCGCCGCGCTGGCCGCGCATGAGGGGCCGCTGCCCGACGACGACACGGGCTGGGACGCGGTGGCCGGCCAGGCCGTCCAGGCCCAGCGGGCGGCCGGCGGCTGGTGCCGGGCCTCGGCCATCCCGTGCACAAGGAGGGCGACCCGCGCACGCCGGTCATGTTCGCCATCGCCGAGCAGGCCGGCCGGCTCGGCCCGCACCTGCGGCTGTTCGCCGCCGTCGGCCGGGTGCACCCGGCCATCCTGGGCCGGACGCTGCCGCTGAACGGGGCCGGGGTGTGCGGGGCGGCGCTGGCCGACCTGGGGTTCTCGCCCGACATGCTGCGCGGCTTCGCGCTGCTGGCCCGGACCGCGGGCCTGCTGGGCCACCTCGCCGAGGAGATGCGGCGCCCAGCTGGCCCGGAGATCTACCGCCAGGCCGACGAGTCGATCCGGTACCAGCCCCCGCCGGCCTGACGTCCGGGCCGGATCCGGCGGCCCGGCCGGATCCGGCGGCCCCTAGATCCGGAAGAACAGGTTCAGGAACCGGTCGGCCAGGGCCTCGTCACCGCGCACCGTGCCGCCGTTGATCCGGCCGAACGCGGTCAGCACCAGGCTGCCGGCGTCGAAGTCGATGACGGCGGGCAGGTCGTCCACCGCGCCGGGCTCGTACGTCATGCCCTCGGAGGAGACCGACACCCGGTACTCGCCCGCGTTACGGCCGCTGACGGTGACGCCGACGGTGAACGGGGTCCGGTCGGCGTCGGGCTTGATCGTCGACTGCCAGATGATGAACATGAACGGCACCAGCAGGTCAGCCGCGTCGCCCGAGATGCCGTGCGCCTGGCCGGTGCCCTGCTTGATGTCCCAGGTGTGCACGCCGTAGTCCATCAGCTGCCCGGCCGCGTAGATGAACGCGGGCACGCTGCCCATGTAGAAGTGCGGGACCATCAGGCCGCCCCACTCCTCCGCCGTCAGCGGCTCCAGGATGCCGATCATCTGGGCCAGGTCAGCCCGGGCGCGGGCCAGCATCTGCTCCTGGCCCAGGCTCTGGAACGACTGCGCCGACTGCCCGGCCCGCTCGTGCATGCCGACTAGCCCGAACGCGCCGGGGTCGCCGCCGCCGGACCGGGCGATCTCGAAGCTGCGGAAGTAGCCCTCGGTGGTGTCCACCAGGTGGCCGATGACATCCTTGACCTTCCAGCTCTCGCAGGCCGTCGGGGCATCCCACGCGCCCGGCTGCTCGGCCAGGGCGAACATCCGCTGCGCCTCGTCCTGGACGACCCGCAGGATCGTGTCCTTGCCCGCGTAGGTCATCGCGTTCCACTCGTCGGTCATGGGAACCTCCAGCTCGCTGCACCAAACCGGCATTCCGGGAAACGGCTGTGGCTCCCGGCGGTTCGATGCGAAAGGGGATGACTGTGAGCACGATGTCTCACAGTGAGAACCACAGCGCACGCCAGCGCCGGCTGTCAATGCCCCTGGCCAGGAGCGGCGCGCCCGCCGGGCGCCCGCACCCGGCCGCCCCCTCGAAGGGCGGCAGCCCGTCACGCGCGGCTGGCCCGGCCGGGGCCGCCACCCGGGGTGCCGACCATGATCGCGACCGTGTTTACGTTAACATGCCCGGAAAAACGGTCACGATCATGCTGCTCGGGGCGGTGGGGGGCGACCGGAGCGGGTCTGGCTGGGCCGCTGGGGCTGCTGGTGCGGGTGGGCGGCTTAGCGGGCGGCCATGGCCAGGCGGGCCAGGGCCGCGCCGTACCGGATGGCCACGAGCTGGCCGATGGCCGGGTGGGCGCCGAGCGGGGCGGAGGCCGGGGCGCCGACGGCATTGACGACCGCCTCCAGGTCCCCGTCGGGCGTCTCCGGGCCGATCAGGCAGGGGGCGATGACCGGGCGCTGGGCGCCGGCCTCGCGCAGCCGGGCCAGGGCGCTGTCGATGCTGGCCGGGTCGTCGATCGACGCCGGGGCGGCGGGCATGGCCAGCCGGGACGCCAGCAGGACCGCGGCCACGCCGGCGTTCTGCACCGCTTCCTCGCCCCGGTCGGCCAGGACCACCACGCCATAAGTGGCGGTGGTGATGGCCAGCCCCCGGGTCCGGGTCTCGCGAGCCAGCCCGGCCTCGGCCAGGCGGACGTGCAGCGCCTCGGCCAGCAGCGGGTGGCCGCCCAGGTGAGCGCCCAGCATGACCTGCCCGGCGGCCCGGTCGGCGGTCCGGGCCAGGGCGGCGTCCAGGGCCGGGTGCGGCCCGGCCAGCAGCGGCACGACCACGCCGTTGAGCGGGTGCTCGCCCGCGGGCGGGTGGTCGAAGGTGACCGCATCGCGCAGCGTGAACGAGTCGCCGTCGAGGAACCCGACCCGGATCTCGACGCCCGGGCATGAGGTCTCCACCGTCGCCGCGATCTCCTCCACGACCCGCACGTGCCGACCGCTGGCCGTGCCCGGCACGGCCATGATCAGGGCGGGCGCGTCGGAGGCGACGCTCAGCCGGTGCGGGCTGCGGTGCCGCCCGGCTGGCCGGCTCCGGCCGGTGCGGCGGGGCAGCGCGCCGTTGCGGGGCGGCAGCGGCTCGGCGCCGCCCGGCGCGGGCGCCCCGCGCTGGGGCAGTGCCTCCCCGCCGCGCTGCGGCAGTGCGTCGGTGCCGCGCTGCGGCAGTGGGTCGGGGGCGCCGCGCTGGGGCAGCGGCTCACCGCGGCGCGGCAGTGGCTCCGGGCCGCGCTGGGGCAGTGGCTCAGGGCCGCGCTGCGATAGGGGTTCCGAGCCGCGCTGCGGCAGTGGCTCCGGGCCGCGCTGCGGCAGTGGCTCAGGGCCGCGCTGCGATGGGGCTCCGCGCCGCGCTGCGGCAGTGGCTCCGGGCCGCGCTGCGGCAGTGGCTCAGGGCCGCGCTGCGGCAGTGGCTCAGGGCCGCGCTGCGGCAGTGGCTCAGGGCCGCGCTGCGATAGGGGTTCCAAGCCGCGCTGCGGCAGGGGCTCGGCCCGCCGGGGCATGGGCTCGGGGGCGCCGCGCGGGGGGAAGGGGTCACCGCGCCGGGGCATCGGCTCAGGGGCGCCGAACGGCGACGGGAAGCCCGCTGAGCCGGTCTCACCCGCTGAGCCGGACAAGGGGCTCAGCCCCGGCCGGCCGGACGATGGCTCGGGCATGTGCTGAAGGGCGTCCATGGTGCGCCGCAAAATCGGGTCCACGTCGTGCGGCGGCATCCCGCCGGGCGCGGGCGGGAGCATCCCGCCGCTCTCCGGCAGGCCGGGCATCTCCGGCCGTCCCGCGGCCCCCGGCCGTCCGGGGCTGGCGGGCCACCCCGACTGGCCTGGCAGTCCGTCGGGTCCGGGCGGGCTCGCGCTGCCCGGCCGGCCGGGCCGAGGGTCGAACAGGCTACTGCTGCCGGGGCCGGACCCGAGCGGCCCGGTGTGGTCGGTATCTGCGGGCACCATCTCTCCAGGCACGGGGAAAGTCCGCCGGGGCAGCGGCTCGGCGTCGGCTGACGCCTCCGGCCGGGGCGGCCATTCCGGATCCGGACCCTGATCAGTCACGTTGATGAATCGTAATCGCTGGTGGCGGCGCATTGTCTGACTTCCGGGATGTTCGCCCCCCGAAGGCCGGTGTCGCGGTTTCGCCGGATCCGGCCGAGAGCATGCTCCGGAACACCGCGATCAGCGCGCTCTGCTGCTCCCCGCTCAGCCGGTTATCGGCGCGGATGGCCTCCTCCACGTCGGCCGCCCCGCGTCCGTCGACCTCGGCGTGATCGTGGCGCAGCAGCCCGGCCTGGGCCAGCAGGGTCTCGGCCGACACGTTCAGCGCGTCGGAGATTGCCCGGATGACCCGCACCGACGGCTGGTGCAGCCCCCGCTCGATCTGGCTGAGATACGGGTTGGACAGCCGGGTCCGCTCGGCGAGCTGGCGCAGCGACATGTTGGCCAGCTTGCGCTTGCTCCGGATGAAGGCACCGAGCGCCGCCATCTGGCTGTCCCACGGCGGCTCGCTCATAGCGCCGGCCTGGCGGGACGATCGCCGGGTCGCCCGGACCCGGCAAGGCCGCCTCGCCCCGAGTCGGCCCGGCGGCGTCGCCCGGACCCGGCCGGGTGGTGCCCGGCCGGGTCACTGTCAGTCCGGCCATCGCCCGCGCGGGTGGCCGGGGACGGGATCGTGGTCAGCATGATGCGGGCCATCAGCCAGCGGAAGGTCCGGACCGCCGGCCGCCCGACTTGCCAGTGGCCGGCTTGCTGGTACCGGACTTGCTGGTACCGGACTTGCTGGCATCCGACTTACCGGAACGGGTCCGCGCCGTGCTCGTCCTGCCCGCGCTCGTCTTCGCGCCGTCGGTCTTCCCCGTGTCGGTCTTACGGCGCCAGGCTTCGCGGCGCCAGGCTTGGCGGCGCCAGGCTTGGCGGTGCCGGACTTCGCGGCGCCGGTCCTGGCTGCGCTCGTCCTGGCGGTGGTCGTCCGGGCGGCAGTCGTCCTTGCCGTCCCGGTCTTTGCCGTGCCGGGCTTCGCGGTGCCGGGCTTCGCTGCGCCGGGCTTCGCTGCGCCGGTCCTCGCGGAACTGGTCTTTGCCGTGCCGGTCTTGGCGGTGCCGGGCTTCGCGGTGCCGGTCTTCGCGGTGCCGGGCTTCTGCCGGTGCCGGTGCTTTGGCGCGTGCTGGTCTTGGCGGTGCCGGCCTTCGCGGTGCCGGTCGTGGCGGCGGTCGTCTTGGCCGCGCCTGACCTGGCCGCGCCTGCCCGGCCCGGGCCGGTCCCCGTCTTGGTCTCGCTGGTCTTGGTCTCGTCAGCGTTGGTCGCGTGTGCCCTGGTCGCGCTAGCTGGCTTGCGGGCGGCGGCTTGCGGTGGCGCGCTGGCGCGGGGTCGCGGTCTCGCTGGCCTGAGTCGCGGCTGAATCGGCCGCCGGAACCTCACGGGTCAGCGGGGCGATTCCGGCGTCGACGTCGGCCTGCGGGCCGGGCAGGACTGCCTGAGCCGCCTGCATGGCCCTGGCCGCGCCGTGGGCCAGCAGCGGGGCTGCCGCCTGCGCGACCTGGTCGGTCAGGCGCCGCTGGGCGGCTAGCACCTGCTCGGCCGCCTCCTGGGCGCCGGCCCGCAGCGCGGTGGCGCTGGGCAGCTTCATCCCGTGGGTCAGCCGGGCCGCCCGGTCGGGCAGCTTGACGTCCGGAAGCTTGACGTCGGACAGCTTCACGCTGGTCAGCTTGGCCCCATTGGGCAGCCGGAACCCGTCCCGCAGCCGGATGCTGTCCGGAAGCCGCACGCCGTCGGGCAGCTTCACGCCCTGCGGCAGCTTCACGCCCTGCGGCAGCTTCACGCTGTCGGGCAGCCTGACACTGGTCAGCCGGGCGCCGCCGGGCAGCTTGACGCCGTCCGGCAGCTTCATCCCCTGCGGCAGCTTCATCCCCTGCGGCAGCTTCATCCCCTGCGGCAGCCGGAACCCGTCGCGCAGCCGGACCACGGACGGGCGCGACGGCAGCCGGATGGCCGACAACTGCGGGCGGATCGACTCCGCCGCCGCCGACAGTTGCGGGCGGATCGCATCGGCGGCCGCCGAAAGCTGCGGGCGGATCGCCTCGGCCGCCGCCGACAGGACCCGGGCCGCCTCGGTGGCCGCCTCCTGGCCCTTCCGCACCTGATCCTGCGCCTTGCGCGCCTGCTCCTGGCCCTTGCGTGCCGCGACAGTCAGCTGCCCCTGCAGTTCCTGCCGGACCGCCTTAGTGTCGATCATCATGTCAGTCCCTCCTCGTTTGCAAACTATACCAAGCAAAGCGCGCGGTATGCCAAGCAGGGGAGGGAGCCCCGCCAAGCCCGGCGCCGGGGGCGCGACTGCCGCGCGGCCGACGGCCTGGACGGCTGGCCGGGACTGCGGCCGGGACCGCCGGGATGCGCGTGGTGCCGGGCGCGCTCATGCGCCTGGAAGCGATGTGCCCAGTTCCCGCGCCGGGCAACGTTCCCGCGCGGGAAACGCGCGGGGTGCCCGGGCCGGCTGGCGGCCGGGTCGGCTGGCTGGCGGCGCGGCCGGGTGGCGGGCTAGTTGTGCCGGATGGCCGGGGGCTGCTTCACGCTGATGTGGTAGGCGATGAACAGGACGGCGCCGATCAGGAGGGTCAGCCGGGTCCACCGGGGGGCGCTGCGCCAGCCCACGCCAGCCAGGACCATGGCTGCCACGGTAAGAACGGGAGTGATGACAAGGCCGATGACCGCGGCTATGACAGCGAATACGCCAAAGCGCTTGCTGTCGATGCTCACCTTCGGAATAAGTGCCACGCCTTGAGGGTAACTCCGATTCGTCATCCCGAACAGGCCTCGTTGCTATGAGATAAAGCACCCGCACAGTAACCGACCCGGCGATGTTAACGAGGCGTTAACGGGTACGCTGCAGGTCGTAGGCTGTATCGCGCCGTTCCTTTTCTGTTAGCGTTAACCTGTAGACCCGGATTGCTAAGTGAGCGGGAACACTGCCGAAGGCACTGCAGT
This sequence comes from uncultured Actinomycetota bacterium, assembly GCA_963731085.1. GTDB lineage: Bacteria > Actinomycetota > Actinomycetes > Streptosporangiales > Streptosporangiaceae > DASUBV01. The sequence continues at coordinate 432,063 of CAVSUF010000002.1, read as the reverse complement.
TTGCAGTGAAAAGGCCGGGTAAAGCGGCAGCACCGGTGTACCGCAGATCACATTCTCAACGCCTGGCACTTCCCGTATCTGCCTCTGGGTAGTTCTGGGAGCGCGCTTAGGTAAACCGGGGCGCCATTCCCGGGCATGACAGCGGGCCGGCCCCGGAACGCTCCGGGGCCGGCCCGCCAGGGTCGGGACTAGCCGGTAGGGCCGGGCTAGTCGGTCAGGGGCGGGGGCAGCGGGAACGGCCCGCGTCACGCTGGTCGGGCTGTCGCCGTAGCTGAGCCACGGCGCGATCGGCTCGCGGAACCCGACGCCGGGCCGGGCGTAGTCGCAGACGCCGGACGGGAACGCCTGGCGCAGTTCCTGCTGCTCGGCCGCCGTGAAGGTGACCGGGTAGGCGCTGAGGTTCAGCGGCTTGAGGTTGCACTTCAGCGCGGTCATGGTCAGGCTCTCGCCCGCCACCATGCGCGGGTTGGACCCCACCGGGTACTGCGCCGCGCACTGGCCGGTGGCCGGGTCGGTGAGGGTCTGGTGGACCAGGTTCGTCGCCGACAGGTAGCACCCGTCGCTGAGGCTGCCCGGCCGGTCGGTCAGGACCTTCTGGCCCGCAGGCTGCGGCCCGAGTGGTCGCTGTCGATGGCCGTCAGCCAGGCGTCCATCTCCGACAGCTCGTACTGCGCTCGCGGCGGCCTGTCTCCGCCGCGGTCGGCTGGCTCTCGATGATGACCTGGTTGCCGTCGGTCCCGTTGAACTGCTCGCAGCCGGGCGCGCATGATGAACGACCAGTCGGTGGTGTGGATGTCGTTGCCGAAGCCCGGCGAAGTCCAGGTCCTCGCGGGCGTCGATGACCGGGGTGGAGCGCAGGCCCTGGGTCACGCCGTTGTACAGGTCATCGGCGTAGACCGCGTTGAGCGCGCCAGGCTCGCGTCTGCTGCGCTGCGGCGGACGGCGCGCCGGTGAAGTCCAGGCCGCCGATGTCCGCGTTGAGCGCGGCGAACTGGGCCGGGGTGATCGCCCCGGACTTCAGCGCGGCCAGCCCGTACTGCACCCCGGTGTTGTCCAGCGTGCTGTTCGGGAAGCCGGTCTGCGGGTCGGTGCCGACCTGGTTGACGATCTGCTCGTTGGAGTTGCAGATGACGCCGTGCGGGTTGGTGGCGGCGTTCCACTGGTCGGCCACCGGGATGGCCGAGTTGCAGCTCCCCGTGGCGGTGGCCCGGTTAGCGAACGTCAGGTCCCAGGACTTGCAGGTGGTGAAGTCGTTGTAGCCGGCGATGGCCTGCTGCTGGGCCGCCGTGAACGACGGCCCCCGGCCCGGCGAAGAACTGGTCCAGCAGGTGGCAGTCGGTCACCGGCCCGGCGGTGGTCAGCGGGTCCGGGAACGAGATCGTCGGGGATGATGCCGTCCACGATGCCGGGGTAGGAGTCCGCGATCTCGTACTGCTGGATCGCGCCGCCGGAGCCGCCCTCGCCGATGGTGAACTTCACCGGCCCGTAGGTGTCGATGAAGTGCTCCTTGACCATCATGGCCGCCTCGGCCGAGATGATCGTGCTGCAGTTGGTGTCGAGCACGTTCAGCGTCGAGGACGCCACCGCGTAGCCCTGGCCCAGGAACTGGCTGCTCAGCACCCCGCCGGTGCCGGTGCCCTGGTGGAAGCCGGCGTCGCAGCCGCCGCCGAAGGTGTAGATCAGCTTGCCGTTCCAGCGACGTGTCCGGCCGCAGCGGCGACGGCGCCTGCCCGTCGTACAGCGCGGCGATCTGGTAGATGGCCCGGTCGATGGTGCCGGTCTCCAGCCGCACGATGAACGGGACGGTCTCGGCCGTTCACGGTGGCGGTGGCCAGGTCGGCCGGGCGCGAGGTCGGGTCGGCCAGCGGCACGAACGCGCCGGCGGTGTTCAGGTACATGAAGGAGACCACGGTCGGCGCGCTGCAGTCCGGCATGGTCGAGGCGGCCAGCCCCAGCGACGTCGTCTGGCAGAAGAACGGCAGCTGCTGCTTGCCGGAGAACACCGGCCCGGTGATCGGGTGGTCGGTGACGACCAGCGCCGCGACCTGGCCGCGGGCGGTGGCGGTCAGCAGGTTGCGGCCCTGCCCGCAGGCCGGTGACCAGGCCCAGCAGGCTGCCGTCGGACTGGGCCTGGAAGCTGGCCGTGACGTTGCTGCCGTCGGAGGTGACCCGCACGTCCGAGGACCGGACGCCGCGCGGCACGCGGACCCGGATCAGCACCTCGCCGCCGCTGACCAGGTCCGGCCGCGGGTTGGAGACGCTGACCAGGGCCAGCCTGCCGGGCAGCGCGGGGCGCGGCGGCAGCCGCCCGGGCGACGGCGGGGGCGGCGGCCCCGGCCGCGATCGCCAGCACGGCCGCGGCGGTCAGCCACGGCCGCAGGCGGCCTCGAATCGCTCTCATCCTGAGAACCTCCCGAATTCCGGGACCCCCCGCCACGTCTGGAGACGTGTCCCCGTATTCGGGTCTATCACCAGTCAATAGACTAGAACAAGGTTCGGTCTGCGCCGATGGCAGACCAATTTTGATTACCGGACTTTGACCCGCCTTGTAACTCTTTGTTTTGCGGGGAATCATGGTGGCGCTGGGGCCAGAACGGCACCTCCCGCGGCCGGCCTTTGCCGAACGAGGTTCGGTTTGATCTCGATTCGATCGCCCGCGGGTCGGGTTACTTCCGGTAGGGGCAGACTGTGAGCATGACCGAATTCGCGGGCGGCGCGGGCGCCGCCGAGGAACCCGGTCCGGCTGCCGCGCCCGGCGCTGGCCTCGCGTCCGTCAAGGCCGCCGGCGGGGCGGGCGCCGCGGGTTCCGGGACCGGGCAGTCCCGCGGGGCCGGCGGCCGGACCGCCGCGCGGCCCCGGCGGGCCGAGGTCACCCGGGCCGCGCTGGTGACCGCGGCCGGGGCGGTGTTCGCCGCGTCCGGCTACGCCGACGCCAGCGTGGACGAGATCGTGGAGCAGGCCGGCACCAGCGTCGGCACGCTGTATCACCACTTCGGCAGCAAGGCCGACCTGTATGTCCGGCTGTACCTGGACTACCAGTCCCGCCAGCACCACCGCTCGGCCCGGGCCTTCCGGTCCGCCGTGGCCGACGGCATGAGCGACCCGATGGCCCTGTTCCTTACCGGCACCCGGGCCTACCTGGAAGGCGCCTGGAACGACCGGATGATCGGGAAGATCTTCGTGGGCGGCGGCGGCCCGCCCGGCTTCGACGGCCTGGTGCGCCGCCGGTTCCGGGACTGGCTGGACATCAACGCGGCGGGCTTCGACCAGGACGCCCGGCCGTTCAGCCGGACCACGCTGCTGGTGCTGACCGCCATCGTGACCGAGGCCGGCCGCGAGGTCACCGGCCTGTCGTCGCGCAAGGAGGCCAAGGGCTTCATCGACGAGGTGCTGGCGCTGATGAGCCGCCTCGCCCCGGCCCCCGCCGACGACGACGCGGACGGCTAAGGCCGGTTTCGGGCCGGAGACGGCGCCGGCGGTCGGTGTCCGCACGCCGGGATCAGCCGCGCACCGGGAGCAGCCGTCCGGATCGCGGTCCAGCGCCGCGCCGGAAGCCCTCCGACCATGATCGTGACCGATTACCCGTCTGCAGCACGGAAAAACGGTCACGATCATGCTGTTTCACCCGATTTCACGACGGATGCTGGCCAGCATCCGGGCCGGCCGCCCGCCGGGCTGGCAGGCCGCGCGCCGGCGCCGCCGGGGGGCCGCGCGGCCGGTAACCTGGCCGCCGGGGCCATCGGCACGCAGGCAGGGAGCCACGCAGATGGGAACGTCCGTCACCGCCGCCCGGCTGCTGGCCGGGACGCTGCTGGCCGCCGTGGCCGGCCTGGCCGCCGGGTGCGGTGCCCCGGCCAGCACCCACCACGCGGCCGCCCCGCCCCGCCCGCACCGCGCGGCCCCCGCCGTCGCGACGACCGCGCCCGCCATCGCCCAGTCCCTCGCCCAGCGTGATCGCCGTGCCGCCGCCACCGCCGGGCCTGCCCCAGACCCGCGCCCTGCCCAGCGCGGCCACGCCGGTCTTCCAGGCCGAGATGACCGACCTGTGGACGGCCATCGTCACCGGCCAGCCCGGCGTGGCCGAGCAGTCGTTCTTCCCGCTGTCGGCCTACACCAAGGTCAAGGCCATCGCCGACCCCACCGCGGACTGGAACACCCGGCTGTTCGGCGACTTCCGGCTGGACGTCGCGGCGGCCCACCGCTACCTCGGCGCGGGCGCCAGCAGCGCGCGACTGCTGCGGGTCATCGTGCCGTCGGCCGGCGCGGCCTGGATCAACCCGGGGGCCTGCTACAACTCGGTCGGCTACTGGCATGTCGGCGGCGCCCGGCTGGTCTACACCCAGGGCGGCCAGGTCCGCTCGATCGGCATCGCGTCGCTGATCTCCTGGCGCGGCCTGTGGTACGTCGTCCACTTCGGCGCCGTGCTGCGCAGCGGCACCCAGGGCATCGTCGACCAGCCCGCGGCAGGCCCGGGCGTGCCCGGCCCGGCCGGCGGCTGCTAGTCCTTCAATTCCAGCCCGGGCCGGTGCCCGATCAGGCCGGCCGCCGCCAGATGCGCAGGATGTTGTCGGGGAGGCGTACGCAGAACCGTCCCGCCGGCGAGGCCTGCGCCAGGATCTCCCGCATGTCGCTCTCGTAGTCCTCGCGGCGGTCGCCGAACAGGTGCGGCGCGGTCGAGGAGGTGGAGAACACCGCGGCCACGACGTCATCGGCGGTCCGCTCGATGATCCGCTGGTCGGGCACGGTCACGGTCTCGGCCGGCCGGAATCCGGCCTGCTGGAACACCCCGTCCTCGCCGGCCGGCGAGGTGTTGCGGATGCCGCGTCCGGCCCGCCGGTCGCTGCCCAGGTACGCGCCAGCTGGTCGAGGGCGTCATCGGGCGGAGGCGGGAACGGAAACGTGCCCTGCCGGGCCTCTGCCGCCAGGCGGCCCGGTAGCCAGGCGCGTCCACCTGCACCACTGTCCCGCCGGGGTCGAGCATCGTAGCGACGGCTGAAGCCACCCGGGGCCGGTCCATCCAGTGGAACGACGCGGCGAAGGTCACCGCCCGGAAGCTGCCCAGCCGGCCGGCAGGGCCTCGGCCCGCAGGCATGCCCAGGAGGCGTTGCCGACGCCCCGCCCGGCCGCCGCCCGGGACGCACGGGCCAGCATCTCCGGATCGGGATCAAGGCCGACGACCGCCTCGAACAGCGGCGCCAGCCGCAGGGCTACCGCTCCCGGCCCGCATCCGGCATCGAGCAGCCTGCCCCGCCCGTCAAGGCCCAGGCTGCGGGCGAAGACGTCAGCCAGGCCGGGAGCGTAGGGCAGGCGGCCTTGCTCGTAGTACCTGGCGGCACCGGCGAAGAGGGACTCATCCCAGCTCCAGCTCTCCCAGCCGCCGGTTGCCGCGTTCACGGCGCGACTATAGCCCGTCGGCCGGGAGAGCCGCTCGCCCAGGCACGTGACCTCGCAGACCGCCCGTCGCGGCGGGCGAAGCTGGCCGGCTGGCCGCCGGCGATCCTGGAGCGCCGGCGGTGACCGCCGGGCACCCGCTGTCCGCCGCCGCCGTGACGGGCTACATCATGGTCGGCATGGCGTTAGAGGTACCCGAGACGATCACCGTCGATCCGCGCTTCTGCGGCCCGCCGGATACGGGCAACGGCGGCTATGTGGCCGGCCTGCTGGCCGCCCGGCTGGGCGGCAGCGGCGAGATCACCCTGCGGCGGCCCCCGCCGGTGGGCGTCGCGCTGACGGTCAGCGCGGAGGGGGCCGGGCTGGTCTCGCTGCGCAACGGGGACGCCGTGGTGGCCACCGGCGCGGCGGCCGGCCCGCCGGACATGGACCTGCCCGGCCCGGTTCCGGCCGAGGACGCCCGGGCGGCGGCCGCGCGGTCCCGGCTGCGGCTGCGGCCGGAGGAGCACCCGTTCCCCGGCTGCTTCGTGTGCCGGGCCGACCGGGCCGGACGGGCTGGGCATCCTGGTCGGGCCAGTCGACGGCCAGGACCTGGCCGCCGACGTGTGGTCCCCGGACCCGGCGCTGGCCGGCCCGGACGGCGCGGTCCGGCCCGAGTTCGTGTGGGCCGCGCTGGACTGCCCCGGCGGCGTCGGCGCGATCGGCGACGACCTGGCCGGCGCCTCGCCCTGGGTGCTGGGCCGGTTCGCCGCCACCCAGGACGCCCCGGTCCAGGCCGGCCAGCCACACGTGGTGCTGGGCTGGCGGATGGAGCACGCGGGACGCAAGCTGCTGGCCGGCTCGGCGGTACTGACCCCGGACGGCACCGTCGCCGCGTACGCCCGCGCCACCTGGATCCAGCTCCGCTAGCTGGCCCCGCCACCCTGCCGCCCGCCACCCTGCCGCCCGGCACGCTGCCGCCCGGCACGCTGGCACCGCGGCCGCCCGCGCCGCCTGGATCCGGCTCCGCTAGCTGGCCCCGGCTCCGTCCTGCACCGCCCCGTCGGGCATCTCGCCGCCCAGCACTGCCCCGTCCGGGCCCGTGCCGTCCACGCCCGCGGCGTCCAGGGCCGCGAGGTCGAGGGCGTCGGACTCGCTGAGGCCGTCCAGCACGGTGACCGGTCCCCAGCCCGCGCGGAGCAGGGCCTGGTCGGTGCCGGGCTCGGGGACGGAGGGCGGGCGGGTGAACGTCAGCCGGACTGTCTCGCCGTCGCCGTCCGCCGCCGTCACCCGGGACTGGACCGTGCCGAACGGCGCCAGCCGCGCGCCGCGCAGCCCGCGGAACTGGCTGGCGGGCAGGTCGGGCAGGTTCACGTTGGCCACCACGGGAGCGTTCGCGCGGGGCAGGAACCAGGCCAGCGCCCGGGCCGCCGCCGCGCCGGCCGCGTCCCAGTGCACCGGGGCCGGCGATGCCAGCGAGAACGCCATGGCCGGGATGCCGTGCGCGGCGGCGGTCAGCGCCGCCCCGACGGTCCCGGAGTGCAGGACCGCGTGCCCGACGTTCGGCCCGATGTTGATCCCCGCCAGGACGATGTCCGGCGGCGGCCCGAACGCGCCGCCGGTCGCCGCGAACACGATGAACGCCGGGGAGGCCCGGACGGCCACCGCCCGGATGCCGTCCAGGCCGGGCAGCGCCTGCTCGGCCAGCCGCAGCCGGCCGCCCGGCTCCAGTGCCGACAGGCCGGTGCCGCTGCCGCTGCGCTCGGAATCCGGCGCCGCCACCGAGACCTCGAGCCCGGCCCCGGCGGCGATCTCCGCCAGGAGCCGCAGCCCGGCACTCCCGATGCCGTCGTCGTTGGTGATCAGCGCCCGCATCCTAGCCATCGTCCCCGATGCCGTCCCGCCCCGGCGCGGCGGGGCCAGGCCAGGGCCGGGCCGGGCGCCAGGCGAGGGCGCCGGGCGAGGGCGAGGCGACAGGGCGGGGCAGGCCGTGCTCAGCGGGCCGTCCAGCCGCCGTCGACGGGCAGCACGGCGCCGGTCAGGTAGGCCGACGCGGGGTCGGTGAGCAGCAGCGCGGCGCCGGCGATCTCGCCCGGCTCGGCCCACCGCCGCAGCGGGATGTCGGCGTCGAGGAACCGCCGCACCTGGGGGTCGTCGTCCATCCCGGCGTTGAGCGGAGTCCGGAACGGCCCCGGGGCCAGCGCGTTGACCGTGATGCCGGTCCCGGCCAGCTCGACCGCCAGGCTGCGGGTCAGCTGGACCACCGCGCCCTTGCTGGCCGCGTAGCCGGACCGGGCCGCCGCCCCGGCCAGGCCCAGCGCGCTGGCCAGGGTGACGATCCGGCCATACCCGGCGGCCCGCATCGGCGCGGCGGCGGCCCGGCAGGCCAGCCAGGTGCCGACCACGTTGACCTCCAGGCAGGCCCGCAGCGTGGCCACGTCCAGCTCATCCAGGGTGCCCCGGGCCTGCACGCCCGCGCTGGTCACCAGCACGTCGAGGCGGCCGTGCCGGGCCAGCACCCCGTCCACCAGCGCGGCCACGGCGTCCTCGTCGGTGACGTCGCAGGCCCGCCCGGTGACCGCCCGGCCGGTCGCGGCGGCCAGCCCGGCGGCCGCCGCCGTGCAGCGCGCCGCCGACCGGCTGGCCAGCACCACCGCCGAGCCCGCCTCGGCCAGCGCGGCGGCGATAGCCAGGCCCAGTCCCGCCGATCCGCCGGTCACCAGCGCCACCTGGCCGGCTCGCGGCCCCGCCGTGCTCACCCCGGCATGGTGCCACGACCGCGCCGCTCCCCAGAGCGCCGGGACCCGCGCGCGGCCGGCCCTAGACCGGCAGGGCGGGCAGGACGGCCGCGTGCGTGACCCGCCCGTTCGGCGGGCGGTAGTCGCGCCAGGCCAGGCCCAGGCGGCGGACCGCCTCGGTCAGCGCCTCGGGCGAGGCCAGGAAGTGGATCCGCACGTACTCGTCGCTGCGGCCGGTGGCGTCGAAGCTGGCGCCGGGCAGCACCGCGACCCGGTGCCGCAGCGCGGCGTTGGCGAACGATATCCCGTCGCCGCGCGGCAGCCGCACCCACAGCGTCTGCCCGCCGCGCACCGCCGGCGCCTCCCAGTCCGGCAGGTACCGGGCCAGCAGGCCGCGCAGGTGGTCGTGCCGGGTCTCCCGCTCGGCCGCCCAGCGCTGGGCCAGCGGCCCCAGCCGGGGCAGCAGCTCGGCCGCGGCGAGCTGGGCCGGGATGTTGACGCTCAGGTCCTGCACGGCCAGCAGGCGGGCCAGCCGGGCGATCAGCGGCTCCGGGGCGCGCACCCAGCCGATCCGCAGCCCGGCCCAGGCGATCTTGCTGAGCGAGCCGACCGAGATCACCGCGCTGGCGTAGGCGGCCAGCGGCAGCGGCGTCTTCTCGCCGGGGAAGCCGAGGTCGCTCAGGATCTCGTCGTCGATCAGCGGGACGCCGGCGGCGGCCGCGGTCTCGGCCAGCGCCCGGCGCACCAGCGGCGGCAGCACCGATCCGGTCGGGTTGTGGAACGTCGGGATGACGTAGGCCAGCGCGGGCCGGTGCTGGCGCACGGCCGCCTTGAGCCCGCCCAGCCCGACCGGCAGGGCCCGGACCACGGCGGCCTCCTCGCGGAACGCCTCCAGCGCGCCGGCGTAGGTCGGTCCCTCGGCCAGCACCTGGTCGCCCGGCGCCAGCAGGGCGCGGGCCAGCAGCGACAGCGCGTGCTGGCCGCCCGCGGTGACCAGGATGCGCTCGGGGTCGGTGCGGATGCCGCGCCGGGTGTAGCGCTCGGCGATGGCCCGGCGCAGCACCGGGTGGCCGGCCGGGTAGAGCCCGATGTCGCCCGAGGTGGCGGCCAGCCGGGGCAGCATCCGGGCGTAGGCGTCGGTCAGTTCCGGCGGCGGCGCGTCGGGCGAGGCGCAGGCCAGCCCGATCACCCCGTCCCGGGGCTCCAGCAGGTGCCACAGCGCGGGCGAGCCGGGACTGGTCCGCAGGCCGGGGTTCTCGATGCCGGACCCGGCCACCCGGGTGCCGCTGCCCTGCCGCCGGACGATCTTCCCCTCCCGGCGCAGCAGGTCATACGCTGTGACGACCGTGCTGCGGCCGACGGCCAGGGCGGCAGCCAGCGCCCGGTCCGGCGGCAGCAGTTCGCCCGGCGGAAGCTCGCCCTCCTCGATCAGCCGCCGGAGGCGGGCCGCGAGCAGCACGGGCAGCGGCCCTCGGCCCGAGGACCAGCGGCCGAGGCGCTCACCCAGCTCGATTGGTTTCATGCGCTGGCCATTTCAGCGGAAGCGGCCCCCGTTGCACCATGCGGTAAGCCAACAGCATGGTCAGGTCACACCACCCAGGGAGATGAGGCACCTCAATTGCGGCAGTTCCAGGCCAGCCCGACCTTGACGCTGATCGATGACACGCACCGGCCCGGACGGGCCGACAGCAGCGGGCATGATCTGTCCGAAGCCGGGCCGCCGTGCGCCGACGGGCTAACTTTACTGGTGAGTATAGGTCGCGGCCGGGCTCCCTCGCCGGAGAACACCGGCACCGCCGGGAGGCCGTGATGGACGTGACCGGATATGTCCGGGCGCTGGCCCGGCGCGGGCGCTCAGCGGCGAGGGGCACTGGGCCGCGGCGGTGGGCCCGTGGCGGCAGGTGACCGCCCAGAACCCGGTGTCCGGGAACCACTGGGACGACCTCGCCACGGCCTGCTACGAGTCGGCAGACTACGCGGCGGCGCTGGCCGCCTGGGAGCGGGCCGGCCAGCTGGGCGTGTGGGACCGGCAGGAAGAGCGGCCGTCCGCGTTCCCCGGCGAGATCCCCTACCGCCGGTCCCGCTGCCACGCCCGGCTGGGCGACGGCGAGCAGGCCCTGGCCGAACTGGACGCCGCCGTCCGGGCCGGGCTGCGCGACCTGCCCGCCGCCGCGGCCGACCCGTGCTGGGACGGCCTGCGCGACCAGCCCCGGTTCCGCGACCTGCTGGGCATCGGCCCCGACGGCACCGCTCCAGGCACGGGCACTCCAGGCACGGGCGACCGCACCGACCGCGGCTGGCGGTCCGACCTGCGGCTGCTCGGCCGGGAGATCCGCCGCCGGGCGGCCCGCCCGCCCGGCCCGGCCGGGCCCGGAGCCGCGCTGGACGCCGGGATCCAGGCCGCGGCGGATGACCTCGCGGCCCGGGTCCCGGACCTGACCGACGCGCAGGTCGCGACCGGCATCCTGCGGCTGCTGGTCCCGCTGGGCGACGGCCACGCCCGGATCGGCGTGGCGGCCTACCCGCCGCTGGCCCCGGCCCTGCCGCTGGAGTTCTGGCAGTACCCCGAGGGCCTGTTCGCCGTCGCCGCGGGCCCGGCGCAGCGCGCGGCGCTGGGGGCCGAGGTGCTGGCCGTCGACGGGCGGCCGGTCACCGAGGTGCTGGCCGGCGTCGAGCCGATCACCAGCCGGGACAACGACGCCCAGCTCATGAAGATGGCGCCGGCCTGGCTGCGCCGCCCGGCGGTGCTGCACGCGCTGGGCCTGGCCGGCGCCCCCGACGCGGTCACCCTGCGGCTGCGGCTGCCGGACGGCCCCGAGGCTGAGATCCGGGCGGCCGCCGAGCCGGAACCGGACTGGCCGCGTGAGGGCGGGCTGGCGCCGGGCTGGACCCGGCTGGCCGACCTCGCGCCCGGCCCGGTGCCGGCCTGCGAGCGGCACCGTGACCTGGACTTCTGGTTCGAGTACCAGCGGGCCGACGGCCTCGTCTACGCCCAGCTCAACCGGGTCCGCGACCATCCGGCCGAGTCGCTGCCCGCGTTCGCCGGGCGGCTGTTCGACTTCATCGAGGCCCACGACGTGCAGCGCCTGGTCCTGGACCTGCGCTGGAACGGCGGCGGGAACACGTTCCTGACCCAGCCCCTGCTGCACCGGCTCATCGGCTGCGGCAAGGTCAGCCGGCCCGGCGCGCTGTTCGTCATCATCGGCCGCCAGACCTTCTCCGCCGCGCAGAACACCGCGACCGCCATCGAGCGGCACACCGATGCCATCTTCGTCGGGGAACCGTCCGGCTCGCGGCCCAACTTCACCGGCGAGACGGTCCCGTTCCGGCTGCCCTGGAGCGGGCTGCAGGTCAACGTCTCGGACCTGTTCTGGCAGACGTCCTGGCCGATGGACCAGCGGTCCTGGATCGCGCCCGACCTGTACGCGCCGCCCACCTTCGCGGCCTGCCGGGCCGGCCGCGATCCGGCCATGGAGGCGATAGCCGCCTACCGCGACCACGTGCCCGGCGGCTAGCGCGGGCCGAGCGGGAACGCGGCCAGCACCCCGTACGGGCCGCCCGCCTCCTGCTGGGCGATCAGGGTCACGGCGGTGACCTCGCCGTCCACCGGCAGCAGGCGGCCCACCGCCGCCTCGGCGGCGCTCAGCTCGCCGGCCGCCGCCCGAGCCGCCCGAGCCGGCCGGCCGCCGAGCCGCGGCCGGCAGGCCTGCCCACGGTCAGGTGCGGGATCACGCCGTCGAACTGCCCCTCGTACGGCGGGTAGGCCGGGTAGGCGGCGACGACCCGCCGGGTCAGCGCGGCGAACGGGGCCGGGTCGCGCGGCGCCAGGTACAGCACCTGGTCCTCGAACCACGCGGTGCGGTCCAGCCGGAACCGGAACCGGGGCACCGCCCCGAGCAGCCCGCCCAGCGCGGCCAGCACCGCCCCGCCGATCTGGCCCGGCGGCATGAACGGGAACAGCACCGTGATGTGGGCCGGCACGTCCAGCCCGGCGCTCGGGTCCAGCCGCGCCCGCTGGCCGGCCACGACCGCCTCGGCCTCCCCGATGGCCACGATCAGGCCGCTTAACGGACCGGGTGCCATGGCCGGACTGTATCCCGGCTCCCGCGTCCCGCCCCCGGGCCGGGGCCCAAACCGCGGGCGCCCGGCCCGGCGGCGCGGCCCGCCCGGCCCGGCCCGGCACACTGTGCTTACTAACCGCTTCTAACCGCACGAGATCGTTCGCAATGCCAGGACCCGGACAGGACAGGAGGCGCGCCGGTGAGTGCTCCCGAGGTCGGGCGCCAGCTTCGGGCGCTGCGCACCGCGTCGGGGCGGACAGTCGCGTCCGTCGCCGCCGACGCGGGCCTGTCCGTGCCCTACATCGCCAACCTGGAGAACGGCCGGGGCAACCCGACCGCCGCCGCGCTGAGCCAGCTGGCCGCGGCGCTGGGCATGCGACTGGAGATCACGCTGGCGCCCGCGTCCGCCGACGGCCCGGCGGCGGGCGCGGAGGTGCCGGCGTCGCTGGTCCGGCTGGGCCGCACCGGCCGGTTCCGGCAGGCCGCCGACCAGATCGCCGGGGCACTCGGCGCCGATCCCCGGGAGCTGAGCGCGCGGCTGGTCACCGGGCTCGCCGCGATCGCCGCCGTGCTGGACCGGGACCTGGCCGAGGCCGACTGGTGGCGGCTGCTGGACGCGCTGGTCCTGATCGCCGCCAGCCCGGCCGGGCGGGGCGCCGCCCCCGGCAGCTGACCCATCGGGCGTCGCGTTCGCCCTGGAATGGCCTGGCCGCCGAGCGTATCGTGATCCCGTGGCAGTGCAGGACACCGTGCCGCCCGTGCTGCGTGCGTCGGATGCGGACCGTGAGAGCGTCATCGGCATGCTCCGGGACGGGTCGGCCGAGGGCCGGCGCGACCTGGGGTCCACCAACGGGACGCACGTCAACGGCTGGGCGGCGGGCAGCGGGTTCACCGTGCGGCCCGGTGACCGGGTGCGGTTCGGCACCGCCGAGTTCCGGATCACCGCCGGCTGATGGCTGACTCGCCCCCGGCCGCCGGCCGCGATGACATCGCCGCCCGGCTCGCCGCCTTCGACCGGATCGCGCTGCCCGGCGACGGGCTGAAGCCCGCGTCGGTGGCGGTGTGCGTGGTCCAGCAGGACGGCGTGCCGTCGCTGCTGATCACCCGGCGCGCGCCGACCCTGCGCAGCCACGCGGGCCAGTGGGCACTGCCCGGCGGCCGCCGCGAGCCGGGCGAGGCGATCGAGGCCGCCGCCCTGCGCGAACTGCGCGAGGAGACCGGGGTGACCGCCGCGCCGCAGGACGTGCTGGGCGTGCTCGACGACTACGTGACCCGGTCCGGGTACCTGATCACCCCGGTGGCGGTGTGGGGCGGCCCGGCCGACCCGGCGATGCGCGGCCCGGCGACCGAGGTGGCCCGGATCTACGTGATCCCGCTGGCCGACCTGGACGTGCCGCCCCGGCTGCTGACCATCCCCGAGTCCGACGCCCCCGTCATCCAGCTGCCGCTGCTGGACCGCTACGTGCACGCCCCCACGGCGGCGGTCATCTACCAGTTCTGCCAGGTCGCGCTCCGCGGGCTGGCGACGCGGGTGGCCCACTACGAGCAGCCGGTGTTCGCCTGGCGCTAGCGGCGCGAGGTGGCGGGCGGGGGTGGCTAATCGCCGGCGTTCCAGAAATCGAGGTGCTCGGTGACGAGGCCGTCCGGGCCGAACCGCAGGACCGCCACGCCGGCCAGGTTCTCCGTGCCGCCGTCGGTCAGCCGGGTCCGCGCGGTCCACGACACCGCGGCCCGGTCGCCGTCCACGATCGGGTCGCCGAAGTGCGGGTCAGCCGACTCTTCCTCGGCGAACACCCGGTCCAGGTAGCCGGGCTCCGGGTCGCGGAACGGGTGCTGCCGCCAGTCCGCCCCGGGAGAGTACAGCGCCGTGATCGCGGCCGCGTCGTGCTCCCGCCAGCCGCGCTCCCACACCTGCGCCCAGTGCCGGGCCGCCGCTCGGGTATCCATGCCGGGCAGTGTAGGCCGGGCCGCCGACAATGCCGCGGGTGCCGGGGCCGCCGGGTCACAGTCGCAGGCCGGAGATCCCGCCGCTGACTCGCGTGTACCGGTCCAGCCGCCAGGACCAGGCCAGCGTCTCGTGGCGGCCGTGGCGGGCGTCGATGCGCAGCCGGCTGTAGTACCGGAAGCTGCCCGCCGGGTACCGCGCGGCCAGCGGCCGGGACAGCGTCAGCCGCAGGCCGGGCACCACCGTCCACAGGCCCGGCGGGAAGGAGACGGTCAGCCGGGGGCACGCCGGGTCGCACCGGGACCGCGCGGCGCCGGCCGACCAGCGCCGCCACCGGGTCAGCCCGCTGACATACGCGGTCACCTGCTTGCGGCTCCGCCCGATCACGATATTGAACGAGAGTTCCGCGGCACCGTCGTTCGTCGGCCGGACCGCCCAGCACGTGGTCAGCCGGCCCCCGTGCAGGCAGGGCTCCAGCACCACCGGGGTGCGGTCCGGCGGCACGGCCAGGCCGGCCCGGGCCTGCGCGGCCCGGGCCGGGCCGGCGGCCGCTAAGGCTCCCGGCTCGCCGGGGAGGATGGCCGCGCCCAGCAGCGCCGCCACCGCCAGCACCCCGGCCCGCGCCCGCCGCGCGGTGCCGTCCCGTGCGGTGTCATTCCGTGCGGTGGCGTCCGTGCGGTGTCACCCCTGGCGTGCCCGCTGACCCTCATGTCGAGCCCCCCGGCCGGTCGGCGTCATGCTGTCACATCGCCTATGCGGAGGGTAACGCCGAGCCAGCCCGCCAGGGCCGCGCCGGGCCGTTACGGCTCGATGGCGGCGGGCGTGCCGCCGATCAGCAGGCCCAGGCTGGCCAGGGCCTGCGGCCGGGCGCGGTAGTAGACCCAGACCCCGCGCTTGTCGCGGTCCACCAGGCCGGCCTCGTGCAGCACCTTCATGTGGTGGCTGATCGTCGGCTGGGACAGGTCGAACGCCCGGTTCAGGTCGCAGATGCACGCCTCCCCGCCGCGGTGGCACGCGACCAGCGACAGCAGTCGCAGCCGCACCGGGTCGGCCAGCGCCTTGAGCAGCGGCGCGATCCGCCCGGCCTGCTCGGCGGTCAGCGGCTCGGCGGTCAGCGGCGAGCAGCACGCCGCCGGGTCCGCCGTCGTAGGCATCGACATGCATCTATGCTGACTGGCTGGGTGGCCGGCGGCAAGCCGGCCGCGCGCCGGATCGTGTCCGCGCCGCGCCGCCGGGCAGGATGATGGAGACCAGACCCCGAGGGGGAGGGCGCGTGACCGACTGCGGCGGCGATCACCCCGAGTCGGGGTTCGAGCACCAGCGTCCCGTGCCGCGAGGCCGGGACCGCGGCCGGCGACCGCGGCCCGGGGATCACGCGCCGGGGGAGCACCGGCACAGCCTCCGGGCTGACGCGGACAGCCGCTACATCGCCATCGCGCTGGGCCTGATCGTCGTGTTCCTGGCGTTCGAGGTCGTGATGGCGTTCGTCGGGCACTCGCTGGCCCTGCTGGCCGACGCCGGGCACATGCTGACCGACGCGGGCGCCCTGGCCGCCAGCCTGCTGGCGTTCCGGCTGGCCCGGCGGCCGGCCGGCGGGGTGTGGACGTTCGGGCTGCGCCGGGCCGAGGTGCTGTCGGCCCAGGCCAACGGCATCACCCTGCTGGTGATCAGCGCGCTGGTGCTGTTCGAGGCGATCACCCGGCTCGTCCACCCGGTGCCGGTGACCGGCGGCATCGTGGTCACCGTGGCCGCCGCGGGGGTGGCCGTCAACCTGGCCGCGGCCTGGGTGATCGGCCGGGCCAGCCGCGACTCGATCAACGTCCGGGGCGCGTTCGCGCACATCGTGACCGACCTGTACGGGTTCATCGCCGCCCTGGCCGCCGGGGTGGTGATCCTGCTCACCGGCTTTGACCGGGCCGACCCGATCGCCTCGCTCATCGTCGTCGGCCTGATGCTGCGGGCCGCCTGGGGCCTGCTGCGGGAGACCGGCCGGATCCTGCTGGAGGCCGCCCCCGAGGGCTACGCGCCCGCCGACATCGTGGCCGCGATCATGGCCCAGCCGGGCGTGGCCTCGGTCCACGACGTGCACGTCTGGCTCATCACCAGCGGCTTCCCGGCGCTCTCGGCCCACGTCCTGGTCCGCCAGCCCGCCGACTGCCACCAGGTCCGGCGCGACCTGGAGCAACTGCTGTCCGAGCGGTTCCGGCTGGACCACACCACCCTCCAGGTCGACCACGCCCCCGACGACCTGCTCACCATCCAGCCCGGCACCAAGCCCTGCTAGCCCCGGCGTCCCCCGCCCGCCCCAGCCCCGCCGCGCCGGCGTCGCCCCGCCTGCCCCAGGCCCCGCCGGGCCGGGCCGGGCCAGGCCAGCGGCGTTTTTCATGATCGTGACCGATTACCCGTGCTACGCACGAGAAAACGGTCACGATCATGTAATTCGGGCGGGAGGGGCGGGGCAAGCGAGGCCCACCACGAGCCGTCGCGCTCGTGCCGGTCCCAGCACAGCAGGTGGCCGACGATGCCGCCCGTCATCCCCACCACCGGCGGGCAGTAGGGCGGATCAGGCGGCATCCGCCCAGAGTAGAACACAAGTTCTAGTCAATGAAGACCGGCCCGCAAGCTCGCGCAAGCACCCGTTTGCTATAGTCATTTCAACGGTATATAACGTTCTTGTGGACATGATGGCGACGCGGGAAGCACTCCGCCGGCCGCGCGCCCGTGTCCCGGCCGCAACGGCGCGGCCGGACGAGCAGGAGGTCTCGACATGAACGAGCAGGCACGCATGGAGCGCGGCCGGTCTCGGGCGGGCTACCCGGGGACGTCCCGGTCGCGGACCGGATCGCAGGCGCAGGACGGCAGCGGCCTGGCCGCGCGGATGAGGCTGCGGCCCGGCGCGCCGGCCACGGTGCGGGCGGCCGTCCGGCTGATGTTCGCCGGCGCGGTGCTGGACGCGGCCGCGACCGTCACCATCGCGCTGACCCGCGGCGCGGCCCGGACCGCCACGCTGGCCAGTCACTCCGTGTCAACGTGGCACCAGGTGGACCTGCGCCTGACCGAGGACCTGATCGCCGCGCCGGTCCTGATCCTGGCCTGGCTGGGGCTGGCCTGGGCCATCGGGCGCGGGCGGGACTGGGGCCGGTTCGTGTTCATCGCGTTCTTCGCCCTGTCCACCGCCGGCCTGCTCCCGGCCGTGGCTGCCTCGGCCTGGAGCTACGCCGGCGCCGACTTCGCCATCGGCGCCGCCCTGTGGCTGGTCGAGCTAGCGGTCCTGGTGCTGGTCTTCAACCCCCGGTCGACCCGGTACTTCGAGCAGGTCGCCGGCCGCCGGTAGCCGACCGCGGGCAGTCGGTCAGCGCCCGTCCGTCCCGCGCCCGTCCGGCCCCCGCCCGTCCGGCCCGAGTCGCGGCGGGCCGGCCGGGCGCGTCGCGGACCGCTCCAGCTGCTCGCTGAGCCGCAGCCGGAGGGTCAGCAGGCCGACCAGCACCCAGACCATGAACGAGACCAGCGTGACCACCCACAGCACCCCGCCCAGGTAGCCATCCCCGACCAGCAGCGTGGCGGTCATCAGCGACACCGGGAACAGGCCGCCGAGGCCCACCGGGCCGCGCTGGCCGGCGGCGGGGCCGGGGCCGGGATGGCGGCGGCCGGGCGGCGCGGCGGCCGGTGCCGGGTCGCGCCCCACGGGATGTCGTCGATGACCGAGGCCAGCTCGGCGTAGGTCCGCGCGGCCAGCGTCAGCCCGACCCGCTCGTCTAGTTCGTCCCGGTCCAGCCGGCCCTGGACGTAGGCCGCCTTGAGGACGTCGATCACCTGCTCACGGTCGGCGTGCGACGCCCGGAGGCGGCCGCGCCCCGCTACCTGGTGATTTCCCGGCCCTGCCGTCACTGGCGCCTCCCTATGAGGGCGATGCAACCCAAAGGCTAGCAAGGACGCACTCGGTCAGTCATCCTCTGAGCACCCAGAGTGATCAATTGGTAACAACCTGATCAAGGAAGCCCGCTCGCCCGCGCCCCGAGCCAGAGCCCCGAGCTCCGCTACTTGTCCAGGCCCAGCGTGAACGTCGGCCGGGGCGTGGTGTCGGGCAGGCGGTGCTCCGCGGACAGCCGCCGGATCGCCGTGCCGGTGGACAGGAACTCGGTGGCGTGCTCGCCCCAGGCATGGTTCAGGACCGTGACGCCCACCCCGACGATGCCGGTCGCCCCCGCGCCCGTCGCCTCCGCCTGCATCCGCGCCAGCGCCAGCTCGCGGGCCTCGTAGACGCCCTGGGTGAACTGGGGCATCTCCTGGTTCCGCCCGGCCTGCCGCAGCGACTGCATCACGCCCTGGTGAGCGATGTGGTAAACGCACGTTCCCAGCACGAACGCGACCGGCACCGCCCCCGCCGCCAGCAGCCGGAAGAAGTCCTGGGCTGACAAGTCCGAGGTGAACGCCCGGCCATTGGGCGCCTTGTGCGCCCCGGTGCCCGCCAGCGCGCGCACCGCCGTGCCGGTGGCCACGAACTCCAGCACGCCCTGGCCCCAGGCGTACATCTGCATCTTCAGGTTGACGCCCACGATCCCGTCCGCGCCGAGGTGGTCGGCCTCGGCCTGCATCCGCGCCATGGCCAGTTCCCGCGCGTTGTACATGGCCTGGGTGAGCACCTGGAGTTCCTGGTTCTGCGACCAGCGGCCGACCTGGATGCCCACGTGGTAGATCGAGGACCCGACCACGAACCCCAGCGGCTCGAACCCGGCCTCCCCGAGCAGCACGTACTCCGACACCGACAGGTCCGAGGTGAACACCCCGTCCGCCGCCGCGCCGGCCGTGTGCGCCAGCCGGCTGTCCGCGGCGGCCGGCTTCCACGTGCCCTGGTTAGCGCCGGGCTGGTTCGAGAACATGGGCATGACAGCTCCTTTTTCCACGAGTGAGCTGCCACGCTACTCCCGCCGTCCGGCGTTTTTCCGGCCTGCCGGCTCGGGGATCACAGGCTGGGTGCATGTCGCCGGAAGCGCCATAGCCTGGGCAGCAGGCGCGGTCGGCCGTCCGGGCGGCCGCCGGGGCGAGGAGCCGCGATGTCGCCGACTCGGCACTGCCGCCATTGCTGGGGTGACTGCTCGGATACCTGCCTGCTGCCCGGTGACCAGGGCCTGTGCATCCACAAGCCCCTCCCGCCGCGCTCGCTCCGCCAGTGGCTCGTGCTGATGCGGACGCGGCGGTTCTGGTGGCGGCTCATCATCCGGTAACCCCGGGCCGCCCGCCCCTCACGAGGAGTCGGCTGGGCGGGCCGCCGACCGGGCGGACGGGGTCTTCTGGGCGGCCCGGAACGCCAGCACCGCCTGGCGGGTGGCCAGCCCGACGGTGGCGATGGCGGCCGGGATGTGCAGCGCCAGCCACCCGCCCCCGGCGTGCCCGGCGCCGATGACGACGACGATCAGCACCAGCAGCGCCACCCGGCTGGCCAGCATCGACCGCGTGTCAGCCGAACGGCGGCGGCCCGCCAGCCCGGCGATCAGAATGGCCGCCGGCACCAGGATCAGCGCGTCCCCGAGGTCGGAGTGCGCCGCGAGCCACGAGTGATGACCGCTCAGGAACCCGCCCGCGAAGGCCCCCTGGGCCAGGACGGCGATGAGGAAGAGGACGGCCAGGGCGGCCGTGACCCTCGGGGCCGCGACGCCGGGCGGGCCGCGGGCCGCGAGCCGGGCCCGGCCGGTCGCTGCGGCGCCGGAAACTGGGTTGACTCGTGCCACGACTGCTCCCTCTGTACGGCTGTCACATCCATGCGGGCTGGCGGTTCATGGCCTTGAACCACGGCGACGGGAGAATGTGACGATGGGCGAGGCGGACTGGCTGGCAGCGCGGTTCGAGGAGCAGCGCGGCCACCTCCGGTCCGTTGCCTACCGGATGACCGGCTCGCTGGCCGACGCCGACGACGCCGTGCAGAACGCGTGGCTGCGGCTCAGCGGCGCGGACACCGCCGGCGTCGGCAACCTGGCCGGCTGGCTGACCACCGTCGTGGCCCGCGAGTGCCTGAAGATCCTGCGCACCCGCCGGGGCCGCCAGGAGGAACCCCTCACCGACGCCCTGGCCGGCCCGCTGGCCGATGACCAGGCCGCCGGCGACCCCGAGGCGGAGGCGCTGCTGGCCGACTCGGTCGGCCCCGCGCTGATGGTCGTGCTCGACACCCTGACCCCGGCCGAGCGCCTGGCCTTCGTCCTGCACGACATCTTCGCCGTGCCGTTCGACGAGATCGCCGGGATCCTCGACCGGTCCCCGGCGGCGGCCCGCCAGCTGGCCAGCCGCGCCCGCCGCCGGGTCCAGGGCGCGCCCGTGCCCCAGCCCGCCGACCTCGGCCGCCAGCGCCGGGTCGTGGACGCCTTCCTGGCCGCGCTGCGCCACGGCGATTTCGAGGCGCTCGTCTCCCACCTGGACCCGGACGTCCTGGTCCGCGACGACAGCGCCGGCCTGCCCGGCGGCGCATCGACGATGCGCGGCGCCCGCCCTGTCGCCGCCCACGCGCTCCGCTACGCCAAGGCCGCCCGCTTCGTCCGGCCCGCCCTGGTCGACGGCATTCCCGGCCTGGCCATCGTCCCGTTCGGCCGCACCTTCGGCGCGCTCCGCTTCACCATCACCGGCGACAAGATCACCGAGATCGAACTGATTTCTGACCGGGAACGGCTGCGCCACGTCGACCTGGACACCCCCCGCTGACCAGCGTTTCGCGGCGGCCAGGCGCGTGCGGGGGACAGGCGGCCCGTCTTGTTACTCCTGGTGCAGGGTGACGGGATGCCGGGCAGGCGCGGGCCGGTCCGCGACCAGGCGCCGGAGCATGGCCTGGGTCTCGGGGTCGGGGGAGTGGATCAGCGTGCCGGCCATGCCGCGGGTCAGGAGGACCTTGTAGACGTTCCGCACCAGGCGGTCGAACCGGGGGTCGGGCACCCGGGCCGAGCTGCGGAAGTCGGGATCCTTGTTCGCCGCGCGCACGGCGACCCAGCGGTCACCGCGCCAGACCAGGTCCGGCCCGATGATCACGCCGTTCCAGTCGTACTCGAAGCCCTGGGCGGTGTAGACGCAGCCCACCTGGCCGAACCCGGCCGGGTCGCTGGCCCACAGCGCCGCCGGCGGGGCACCGCCGCTGGCCCGGTCGCCCTTGACGTTCCAGGGCCGCGCCCAGTCGCCGATCACCACATCGGGGACGAGGGTGCCGTCCGGCCGCGGATCGCTCCAGGGCCAGCAGTAACCCGCCGCGATCCGCGCCCCGTACCCGGCCGACTGCCGCGCGCGGAGCGCCGCCTCCATCTCCTGCGGGCTTTCCGCCGCCCGGACCTGGAACGCCGGGTCGTGGCACCAGTCGAGCGGCCCGCCCGGCTCCAGCCCGAGCAGCCGGTCGACCCATTCGAGGTAGGCGCGGCTGCCTCCGCAGCGGAAGTAGGAGTCGAGGGAGACCTGCTGAACCTGCAGGCGGAGGCGCTCGGCGTGCTCCGTGATGTCGCGGGCCGTGCCCAGCTCGCCGGGCCGGACGACCTGGTTCTCGTCCAGCAGGAACACCGGGACCCGGGCCGCCGCGATCAGCTCGTCGACCTGCGGCCTGCCGTTGCGCGCCCCGGCCCGCGTGAACCGGCTTTCCGAGGTCTCCCGGATCCGGTGCGCCTCATCCAGGATCAGCACGTCCAGCCCGTTGCGGTCGGCGTCGGTGAACTGGTTGAAGTACTTGAACATGCCGCGGACCCGCGGTGAGCCGCGGCCGGCCACCTTGCGCAGGGTCTGGGTAAACGACCGCGACCCCGTCGCGTGCAGCACGCTGCGTCCCTGCCGGGCCAGCTCGCCCAGCAGGGACAGGGCGATGACGCTCTTGCCGGTGCCCGGCCCGCCGCTGATGACCAGGACCGTCTTGCGGTCCGCCGACCGCGCCGCCTGCACCGCGTGCAGGACGAGGTTGAACGCCAGCCGCTGCTCGTCCAGCAGGACGAACTGCTCGCGCTCGCGGATCTCGGCGGCCGCCACCGCGAGGAGCTGCTTGCTGGGCGCGGCCGGGGAGCCCAGCAGCATGTCCGCGTAGCCGGAGCCGCTGATCCCGGCGGCCAGGCGGGCCTGGAGAAAGGCGGTGAACTCGGACCGCCGTTCGCCGGTAAAGAGCCGGGCGTGCTCGGAATCGGCCTGGTGCCGCAGGGAGGCCACGCCGCGCTCGGTCGCGTTGTGCAGGTACGCGACTCCGGACAGGGTGTGCGGGGCGCGCAGGGCCATGACGTAGTCGGCCAGGTATTCGCAGTAGCCGCGAACCTGGTCGAGCGGATGCAGCACGGGCCTCGGCCCGTAGCCGTCCACCAGGACGGTGGCCGGGTCGTCCTCGAACAGCTCGGCGCCGCTCCACTGCTTGAGCTCCACCACGACAAACGAGGGTTCGCCCGTGCGCGGGTGCCGGCCAGCGAGAATGACATCCACCCGGCGGCTGGTCAGCGGCAGCTGGTACTCCAGCAGCACCTCGACGTCGCCGAGCCCGGCCTCCACCAGTTCCTGGGCCAGCAGCGGGAGGCTCCGGCGCCAGGACCGCGCCTCGCCAGGCGATACCCGGTGGCCGTGCTGGACGATCATCTGCTCCAGCATGACCTCGGCCAGGCTGCCGTTCGTCGCGAGCGCGGCCAGGCCGGCAGCGGAGCGCCGGAACAGCATGTCGGCAGGCCCTCACGCAGCACGAGATACGTCGCGCGGGTGGAGGCATGTCCGGACCGGAGCTGTCGCTCAGGTCACGGAAGCCTGTCGGGCCGCCGTTCGACAGCAGCATACCGAGCGGCGCGCCGGGCCAGCCCCGGCTCGGAATCCTGGCCGGGTTACGGGTGGCCGGCTCGTGGCGCGGGCTGCCCCGGGGCCGCGAGCAGCCGCCCGGTCACGCCCGGCCCCTCCTTCATGGCCGCCTCGAAGCCGCGCCACTCGGCGGCGGCGATGAACAGCGTGCGGCCGTCGTCGCCGCCGAGCATGCACGCGAAGCAGCCGCGGTCGACGGTGACCGTGCTGAGCACCTCCCCGCCCTCGCGGACGCGCACGCAGTGCTGGCCGGGCACGCTGGCCGCCCACACGGCGCCGTCCGCGTCCGCGCAGATCCCGTCGGGCGCGTGCGCCAGGGCCGCCCAGACGCGGCGGCCCGACAGCGTCCCGTCCGTGGCCACGTCGAACCCGACCAGCTCCCGGGCATGCGAGTCCGCGACGACCAGCGTCCGGCCGCCGTCGATGATCGCCATCCCGTTGGGCCACTGCAGTCCGCTGGCGACCTGGCTGGCGCTGCCGTCCGGCCGGACGAGCACGATCATGCCGGGGCCGCCGTTGCCGCCGTTCACGTAGGCGTTGCCGGCGTCGTCGACCACCAGCTCGTTGAACGTCTCCGCGCCGAAGCCGGCGAGATCCGCGACGGTGGCGAGCGTCCCGTCCGGCTCGGCCCGCAGCAGCAGCCGTCGCGGCCCGTCGATGACCAGGAGCCTCCCGTCCGGGAGAAAATCGATGCTGAACGGAAGTGCCTGCGGTGAGATGCGCGTCACCACCTCGCGCTCGCCGCCGGCCCAACGGCCAGCACCTCGCCCGCGCCCCAGTTGCACAGCCAGGCCCGCCCGTCATGCCACCGGACCGATTCACCAAAGCCCAGCCCCTCCAGCACGACGCGTGTCTCGCTCATCTCGCTGTCCCCCCTGGTTGGCAGATTCCGGGCATGCGACTCCGCTGGCGCCTGACCGTGGTCGGCTAGCGCGCCACGCGGTAGCGGTAGTAGACGACTGTCGAGCTGAAGGTGCGAGTCTCGACGAGTTCGAGATCCACCCGGCGCTCCCGCTGGGGAAAGAACGGAATGCCACCGCCAACCAGCACCGGGTAGACCCTGGCCCGGTACTCGTCGATCAGGCCCAGCTCGGCCGCCTCGGCGGCGAGAGCCGCGCCGCCGAGCGCGATGTCGCCCTCCGCCGGCTCGGCTCGCAGCCGCTCGATCTCCTCCGCCACGCCGCCGCGGGCCAGGCGGGCATTGCCCTGCACCGCCGGCAGCGTGGTGGAGAACACCACCTTGGGGAGCCGCTTCCAGATCGCGGCCCACTTGAGCATCGCGTCATCGAGCGATGAATCCTGGTCGGCGGTCTCCCAGTACAGCATCGTCTCGTACAGCCGTCGTCCCAGCAGGTGGACGCCGACCTCCTGGATCTCGTCGGTGACGAAGCGGAAGACCTCCTCGTCGGGCGCCGCCCAGCCGAATTCGCCGTCCGGCCCGACGATGTAGCCGTCAAGTGAGACGCCCATCGAATAGGTCACGCTGCGCATCGGCAGTCCTCCTCGCATCCTCGGTAACGGGTTCGACAGTATGACCGCCGGACGCCGCGGAACTCATCGCGGCTCGCGGGACACGGCAATCGCTCACCGCCGCGGCGAGAGAACCTCGCTGTCGCTCGGGACACGGCGAGTCCGGCGCCGTAGCTGCTTGCGGCAAGGAAAGCTGGAGCTAGACGAGAATCCGCGGCACGGTCGCGTCGATGCGGGCGATGTCGCGGGGGTCGCTGGTGACGATGGCGTGATGGCGCTGCCGGGCGCAGAGGACGACGTGGACGTCCACAACGTCGTCATGGTCGGTGGCCGCGCACATCAGCCCGATGGCGCGGGCCACGCTGAGCGTCATGACCGCAACGTCGATGTCGGGAGACTTGAGCAGCCGCGCGAGGCGGACCTGGCGGGGGCTTCGCCATGCCTGGGCCACGGCTTCGGCGGGAACGCAGATGGTGCCACCGCGTTCCCGGGCCGTTTTCAGGCGTACCTGCATGGCCACAGCCTTAGCTGGATGGTCAAGAGCCAGCAGCGCGCCGGTATCGAGTGTGAGCCCGGCCGTCGCGGTCTGGTTCATCCGGCCTTCCTGCCGTCCTGCTGCGTCTGACCAGTCAGCCCGGCCTGATCGAGTTCGGCCTCGACCTGCCGCCGGATTTCCTCGGGGGCCGGGGTTTCCGCCTGCCAGTCGGCCAGGATGTCGTCGAGCTTCTCGCGTTCCTGGTAGTCCTCCAGCGCTGTGGCCACATACGCGCTGACCTGCCGGTCCCCACCAGCGGCGCGCTTGATCTTCTCGACAAGCTCGTCGGGAAGGCTCACCGTGATGCGTTTCATACGATTATCATACTACCGCCTTCACTCATGCCCATCAGTATCGGCCGGGCCTGCTGGCCTCACTGCCCCGCCTGCTCGTAGCACAGCAGCGCGGCGGCGCCACTTTGCTCAGCCGAGACCAGGCGCAGGTCGCTCGCGCCCGCCGCGACTTGAAGAACGCATCCTCAACCTGCTATCGGCCCAGAACATGTGCGTGCTTGCCACCAGCGGGCCAGCCGGCCCGCTGGCGACCCCGGTCCGCTACTTTCACCTGGACTTCACGATCATCTTCACCGCGGCGCCAGACTCACCCAAGATGCGCAACCTCGCCGCCGACCCGCGAATATCGGTCGCGGTCTTCGCGCCGCTAACGCCGGGTCGATCACCGCTCTCAGCCCCCCAGAAGACATGCGCCTGCTTGCCACAGCCAGCACCAAGCTCGCTCGAGCCCCAGTTTCCACTACTTGGGCTCGACTTCACGATCATCTTTCGCCACGGCGCCCACTTCACCCAGTGCGCGAACCTCACCGGCCCGACCACGAATATCGGTCCACATCTTCACGCCGCTACCGCGGTTGATTCGGAATAGTGGTACATCCATCGTGAGCATAGGTGGGCTTGAGGAGGCGGGCGGGCTTTCTCCGGACCCAGGCCGGCGCATCATGGTGCGTGATGTCGAGAGCCGCAGCTGAGGATCCGGATCCGGCAATCCTGCGGCCGGTGACCGTGACGGCGAGGCCGCTGGCGGATTACCGGTCCATGTTCTCCCTGGCCGACGACGAGCTGCGGGCGGCAGGGCCCATCCTGGACTGCCCGGCCGGAGCGTCCTCCTTCGGCGCTGAGGTCCGGGCACTGGGCGGCGCCGTGGTCAGCGCTGATCCGGCTTACGCGCGCGGTGTCGGCCAGGTCCTGGCCGGCGTGCGGGACAACCTCCGGAATGCTCCGGAGATCCTGGCCCGGCCGTCGCTGGCGATCGACTGGAGCTTCCTGGGCTCGCCGGAGGCCTACGTCCGGGCCTGCTCCGCTGCGGCGGACCGGTTCCGGGCGGACTGGCATAGCGGCGGCGGCCATTACGTGGCCGCGTCGCTGCCGCGGCTCCCGTTCGGGGACGGGTCGTTCGGGCTCGCGCTCAGCAGCCACCTGCTGTTCATCTACCACCAGCACCTGAGCTTCGGCGATCATCTGGCCGGGCTGCTCGAACTGGCCAGGGTCACTCGCGGGGAAGTCCGCGTTCATCCGATCATGGATGCGGCCGGGACGGCCTACCCGCGCCTGGATGAGCTGCGCGCGGCGCTGGCCAAGCACGGCGTGGCCACGGAGATCCGTCGCACGGCCGGCTCCTGGATCGCGGGAGGCGACCGCGCCCTCGTCTGCCACCGGTCGTGACGTCCGCGGGAGCGCTGAGCCCGACAAGGCCGTGAGCCCGTGCCGCCGGGCCGGCGGCGTACCAGGATGCTATCTTCCTGACCGCCGGAGACGGATCCTGCGCAGCGGGCAGCCGGGCCGGCACCCCGGAGGGGCCGGCCCGGCGCGGCTGGGTCTACGTCCCGAGGCCGCCGCCATCAGTGGTGACCCACAGGCCGTTGTCGGTGGTGGTCACGCAGATCAGGGTGCTGAGGCAGGACACGCTGCCCTCCTCGTTGGTGGTGTCGGAGGTCACGGGAGCGGACCAGGTGGTGCCGCCGTCGGTGGTGCCGGTCAGCGCGAGGGCGGTCCCCGCCCGGCGGCCCATGCTGGCTGCCCTCCTCGACTGCGAAGGTGATCGTATCCCGCGGCAGCGGACTGGGACATCCGCGGCGGCGAGACCCGGCCGGGTGATCAGCGCCCGCCTGGGCTGGCTCCGCTGACCCACCGGACGGCACCTACAGGAACAGGCGCGGTCACCCCGGTAGCCGCGTTCTCCCTATGAGAGGGTCGGTATCCGCAGCCTGGCCCTGGCAAAACTAGGGCCGCCAGGGCCGCCACAGGCGGCCAGCGGCCGTTGAACAGGGAAAACTATGCGTGGGCGCTACTGGGATTGAACCAGTGACCTCTTCCGTGTCAGGGAAGCGCTCTCCCGCTGAGCTAAGCGCCCGCCGAGGCGGAAGCGGGAATCGAACCCGCGTACAGGGCTTTGCAGGCCCTTGCCTAAGCCACTCGGCCATTCCGCCACAGACCCACCCCGAACGGGAGCAGGACCTGAGTACCGCTAAGCCGTCGCTGGCCGTCGGCGCGCGAGACGGCTTCCGGCACTTCCGAGCGGACGACGGGATTCGAACCCGCGACCCTCACCTTGGCAAGGTGATGCTCTACCACTGAGCCACGTCCGCGTGCTACCCGAGCCCTGGCCGCGAGAGCCAGCTCGTTCGGCGTGCGATCAGAACTGTAGCCGATCCTGACCGGCCAGCAAACTCAGGACGACCGAACAGCCCGGCCAAGACGGCAGCAATCCGGGGCGAAGCGGCAGGCCAGCGCGCCGGGTGGGAGGCTGCTCCCATGCGAACTGTGATCGTCAACGGCGACGCTCTCACCGTGGATGACGTCGTCGACGTCGCCGACGGCGCCGCCCGCGCCGAGCTAGGCCCAGAGGTGGCCGAGCGGATGGAATTCAGCCGGGCCGTCGTCGCCGAGGCCATCGCCGGGGACCGCCCCGTCTACGGCGTGAACACCGGCTTCGGCGCACTCGCCGACACCGCCGTCGGCGTGGCCGACCTGAACAAGCTCCAGCGCGCCATCATCGTCTCGCACGCCGCGGCCAGCGGCGAGCCCCTGGACGACCGCGCGGTGCGGGCCATCCTGCTGCTGCGGGCCAGGACCCTGGCCGCGGGCCTGTCCGGCGTCCGCGCCGACCTGCCCGCGCCGCCTGCTGGAGCTGCTGGACCGCAACCTGCTGCCGGTCATCCCCGGCAAGGGCTCCGTCGGCGCGTCCGGCGACCTGGCCCAGCTCGCCCACCTGGCCCAGCCGCTGATCGGCGCAGGGCCGGCTGCGCGGCCCCGGCGACGGCCCGCGCGGCCGCCCGCCGCCGAGGTGCTGGCCGAGCACGGCATCGAGCCGCTGGTCCTGGGTCCCAAGGAGGGCCTGTCCCTGGTCAACGGCACCGAGCCGATGCAGGCCCTGCTGGCCTTCTCCGTGCACGACGCGGACCTGCTGGTTCAGCGCCGCCGACGTCGCCTGCGCCATGTCGATCGAGGCGCTGCTCGGCACCGACCGCCCCTATGACCTGCGGGTCCAGGTCATCCGCCCGCACCCCGGCCAGCTCGACAGCGCCGCCAACCTGCGCGCCCTGCTGGCCGGCTCGGGCCTGATGGCCAGCCACCGGCACAGCCGCCACGCCGTCCAGGACGCCTACTGCCTGCGCTGCGCCCCGCAGGTGCACGGCGCCGTCCGCGATGTCCTGGCCTACGCCCGGCGGGTCATCGACACCGAGCTGGGCGCCGTCGTCGACAACCCGGTCATCGTGCCCGACGGCGAGGTCATGACCACCGGCAACTTCCACGGCGAGCCCCTGGCGTTCGCCGCCGACATGCTCGGCATGGCCGTCGTCCGAGCTGGCCAGCATCAGCGAGCGCCGCGTCGACCGGATGCTCGACCCCGCGTTCTCCCGCGGCCTCCCGCCGTTCCTGGCCCCCGACGCCGGCACCAACTCCGGCTACATGCTGGCCCAGTACACCGCCGCGTCGCTGGTCAGCGAGAACAAGGTGCTCGCCCATCCCGCCAGCGTCGACACCATCCCCACCTCCGGGAAGCAGGAAGATCACGTCTCGATGGGATGGACCGGCGTGCGGAAGCTACGCGAGATTATCTTAGAACGTGCGGACCTGCCTGGCCGTCGAGATCCTCTGCGCGGCCCAGGGCGTTGGCCTGCGGGCCGACATAGCCGAGCCGAGCCCGCCGATCGGCGCGGTGCACGCCCTTATCCGGGACAATGTCCCGCGCATGGACGTCGACCGTGAGGTATCCGAGCAGATCGTGACGATTGACCGCCTGCTTCCCGACATCTGCGCCGTGGCGGCCGAGCAGTGCGACGGCCTCCTTTAGCCCGAGGCGGCGGCAGTAATCGCGCGGAGGATATCCCCGGAAATGGCGGCGGGGCCGGTGACATACCCGGCCCCGCCGCATATGGGAAGCGCGGGCGACGCTGCCCGCGCTCGTCTGGATTGCCCTGTCCCGCCGGGATCAGGCGCGCCAGAGCAGTTCGTCTAGCTCGGTGTCCAGGTCGAGGAACTCGCCCTCCCGGCCGGGCGCGATCATGTCGAACGTCCGCTTCAGGAACTCCGACGTCGCCGCCCGGGGCGCCTCAAAGTGGGCCTCGCCGAACGGGGAGGACAGCGCCAGGTTCAGCACCTGCGCGCCCGTCCTGCTCAGACGGCCAGACCTGCACGTCACCCTCGCCGGCCGGGCCGCGCAGCCCGGCGGACAGCAGCTCGCGGGCGAAGATCCACTCGACCGGCTCGTCCGCGCCCACGTGGAACGCCATCCGGATCGCGTACGGGTCGTCCGCGCTATAGCACATGCTGGCCACGAGCGGGACGGCTCCATGCTCGGGGACCACCAGACTCAGCCCGAGCTCAGTGGAGACGGTAGCGCTGCTGTTCATCATGTGCCAGACCCTGCCCTTGCCATAGGGTGTCCCGGATTGCCGGGCTTCTTTATTGGTGCGCGCTGACCATCGCGTATGGCACGAATGTGCCGCCGGAATGTCAGCGCGACAGTTAGATTCCGCGAATTGAAGCGCTCGTAACCTCGGTCACCGACCAACAAAACAGGCCCGAGCAGGCCCGACCCGGTCAAACGCTTCGGCAGATAAAACACGGTTTCCGGCGCGTCCTGTTCCATGCCGCCCGGTTACTCACTGTGATCTACGTCTCACGCCGACGCCGCCCGTGCGGCGCGGCGCCCGGCCGGGGCGTAAACAGTCGGTATTTCCGTGGCTTTCGCTGGAATCACCGCCCCACCGCCGGGCGAACCGGGCCGGGCGAAGCGGGGCATATCGGGCGCAATCGGCGGCCTGGCCCCCGCCGGGGGTCGGCTCGGGTCCTTCGCGCCCGTGTCCGGCCCGTACCGGCCGCCGGCGGCAGGCCTGATCTTGGTAACTGTTGTGCATCGGGCGTGCCGCCCGGGACGCGAACTGGCCGATCCGGGGCGGATCGCGCGTGGCCGCCCGGGCCACGGGCGATGCGCTACGCTAGGAGCGCTTCTGCGGCACCCGGGAAGATCCGCAGACACGGGCGATTGGCTCAGCGGGAGAGCGCCTCGTTCACACCGAGGAGGTCACTGGTTCGATCCCAGTATCGCCCACACAGGTCAGAGCCTTGCAGAAGCCCCCAAGAGCGGCCCCCGGAGCCCCGTACAGCAGCAAAGTACTGCGGTAGCCCCCGGCCCGACACGGACTGGGGGCTTCTCCTGTTTAGGGTGCGCTGGTACCCAGGGAGAGGACACGGCGGCGAAGCCGGGTGGCGGGTCGGCGTTTCCGGGGTCCGCGAGCGACCGAGGTGCCGACTCTCTTATCAGGAGCCCGACGATGGATGACCACGCAGCCGACGGCGCGGGCGGTCCCGGAGCACCGCCGGAATCGCCGCGGGCCGGCCCGGCCGCCGGAGAGCTTGTCACGCAGACGCTCGACTACGACGGCGGCCGGCAGGTCACGGTGTACGTCCCGCCGGATCCGCCCCGGGCGGTCGTGTTCGCCGCCGACGGCCAGGAGGTCCCGCGGTGGGGCGAGGCCCTCGAGGCGGCCGGCGTGCCGTCCACGATGATCGTCGGCGTGCACGGGCTGGCGGATGAGGCGCTGCGGCTCCGGGAGTACTCGCCGGTCTTCGACGCGGAGCGGTTCGCGGCGCACGAGAGGTTCTTCGTCGGGGACGTCGGCCGGTGGGCGCGGTCGCGGTTCGGGGTCGCGCTGCCCGCCGGGCGCACCGCGGTATTCGGCGTCTCGGCGGGCGGAGAACTCGCGCTCGCCCTCGGGCTCCGGCACCCGGACGTCTACGGCGCGGTCTTCTCCGGCTCGCCGGGCGCGGGCTACCAGCCGCCCGGCGTGCTGCCGGACCGGATCCCGCGCACGTACCTCGTCGCCGGCACGCTGGAGCCGTTCTTCCTCAGTAACGCGACCCGGTGGGCGGCCGCGCTGCGCGATGCGGGCGCGGATGTCGTGATGAGCGAACGGGTCGCCTCACACGGCGGCGCACTATGGCGGGCAGAGTTCCCGCTGATGGTGGCCTGGGCGTTCGGGCCCGGCCGCATCTCCGGGGCCTGGTCGTGAGCCACGCGCCGCCCCGGCGCAGCTCGCGGAACCGGCCCGCGCCCCGTTGGCAGTTCAGGAACGCGGGCCGGGGTTCATCGCCGGCCTAGGCGGCCGGTGCCGAGTCGTCTCCCGCGGCGCTGAGCCGGTACTCGAATAGCTTCCCGTCTCTCAGCATGAGCAGGACGGGGCCGTCGCCGAGGTCGGTCATGATCGGGCCGTCCGCGGTCAGCTCGCGGAGCCGGGTGGCCAGCGCCAGGCTCGTGGCCAGCACGGTCGGCGGTACTCCCGCGGACTCCCGCAAGGCCTGCTCGGCGTCGCCGGGCTTGATCGTGTCGATGGTCCGGCGCAGGACCTCGCCGTGCTCGCGCCGGTAGGTGGTGACCAGTTTCTCGTCCACGAAATGGTCAGCGCAGCGCTCGCCGGGCGCGCATTCGTCACAGGATTCGGTCATCCTGCGCAGCCGGAAGGCGATGGCGTCGTCTAACGACTGCAGCGTGCGCAGCCCGGCCGCCACGTCAGGGGCAAGCAACGATTCGTCGAACATGATGATCATTCGGCCTTTCATCCGTTGACGGCCAGCGCTGGCTGGCCTGTAGCGCCGGGTCCCGGAGCGACCGGGTCGCCGCGCATTCCCGTGAGACGGCGATCGAGCACCAGACCGTCTTCCAGCCCGGGCCGGGCACGTAGCAGCCCCACTCCCGGGAGAGCTGCTCCACCAGGACCAAGCCCCGGCCGTTCTCCGAGCCCGGTCCTGCCCGCCGCTGTAAGGGCAGGTCCGGCGACTGGTCGGAGACCTCCACCACCAGCAGGCCCGGCGGCCGCCACAAGGCCAGGATCACCGGGCCTGGGCTGAATCGGATCGCATTCGTCACGAGTTCCGTGACTAAGAGTGACGCGCTGTCCGCTTCGTCGCCCTCGCTGGCCCACGCCGCCAGCACCGGCGCCGCGAGCTTCCGTGCCCGCGGAACCGACTCGGGCCGCCCCGCCAGCGTGACCCGCAAGCAGTCAATAGCCTGCCCGTCACGGCCCGGCCAGAACGGCATCGTCTCGGCCCCGCCATCGTCCGCGTGCTGCCCCGCGACGGCTCCGTCGCTCAACTTGTCACCTCCAGCGGCTTTGCGAGGCACCAATAATGCGCTGGCGCCCCGGTAATCGCCATGACACTTCCCATGTCTATTCCTGTCCGGCACATGACGCGTTCAGCCGCTTGCATGGCAGGAAGGCGCCTATCGCCGGCCAGAACCGCGCGGGCAGTACGTGCAATAACCCGGCGGGTTATACTTGCCTGGCGGCCATAAGTGGCCCGGCGCGATTCAGCCCAACCGGGAGTCCAGAATGACCGGCTCGAAGAAGGCCCCGAATATCGCTCTCCGGCGCATCCGGGAAATAGAGCGCCAGGAGTCACGTGCCGAGTTCGCGAATGCGCTGGCGTCACTCGCCCGCACGATGGGCGAGCCCGTCTCCCCGTCGGAGCGGTACATCGCCCGGCTCGAAGACGGGGACGTCAGGTTCCCCAGCGCTCCCTACCGCCGTGTCCTGACCGCCCTGTGCAAGCGGCCCATCGCCGAGCTCGGGTTCGCGCGCCGCCACCTGGCACCGGTTTCGTCATCGGCTGCGGCAGGCTCGGCACCAGACAGTCCGCTGCAGGCCGCAGTCGTGGCTGTCCTCGGCAGTGAGCCAGGTGCGCTCGCCGCCGCTGTCCCGTCGGCCAGCGGGGAGCAGGCGCTCGCGCCTGACTGGCCGGTCTGGTTCGGCACCCGGCTCGTCCACTTAATGGCGCTGGTAGATAGCTGGCCCGACACCGCGGACCTTGGGTGCCTGCAAGCGATGCTGGATCAGGAGGTTCTGATGTTCGATGCCCTGGCCCCGGCCGCAGCCGTCGGGAGCAGCGGTGGCCTATGCCCTGTCGCGCCGCCAGGCGCTGGCAGCGCTGGCCGCGCTCCCGCTGGCGGCTGGCATGTCGCACAGCCCAGGCGCGGCCGTCCGGGCAGCGGACGCCTTCCTCCCGCGCTGCGCCGCCAGCCTGACCGCGTGCTGGCATCTGCTGCGCGGCGCCGACCTGGAGACCGTCAGCCAGACCGTCTCGGCTTACATCGTCGCGCTCGGCGGGATCGCCCGACAGAGCTCCCGTCACCGCGCGACTGCCGCGCGGCTCGCCTCGCAGGCCCACCGGATCGCCAGCATCGTGTCCCTGCACCGGGGCCAGCTGAACGGCCGTGAGGCACACTGCAGGCAGGCCGTGTTCTACGCCGACATGGCCGACGACGCGGCGAGCCGCGCCGCCGCGCTCATCTCGCTCGCCGGGACGTACAACTATTACGGCGAGCCAGCGCGGGCCACCGGGCTCTACGAGCGCGTGCTCGGGCTCGAGTCCGAGATCTCGCCCCTGCTGAGATCCAAGGCAAGCGCCGACCTGGCCGTCGTATACGGCAAGCTCGGACGCGAGCGTGAGGCGATCGACTCGCGTGGGCCGCGCCAGGAATCTGTACCCCGACAGCCCCGAGCAGGATCCGAGTCTTCCTGTTCGCGGAGTTCACGCCAGCGGGCCTGATCCTGGAGCAGGGCATGGCGTACCTGGCCCTGGCCGAGCAGTCACCCGGCGGGAACTACGCCGCCCAGGCCGCGCACGCCTTCGGTGACCTTGACCGGGGATCACGCGCCGCACCGGAGCGCATCAGGGTCGAGATCGCCAACCACCACGCCGCGACCGCCGTTCACCTCAACGACCTGGACGCCTTCGTGCTCCACATGACCGATGCCCTCGAAGGCGCCGCTGCCCTGGGCAGCGCGCAGCGCAAGAAGGAAGCAGCCCGAGCCTGGGACCTGGCCACTGCGCGCTGGCCGCGCGAGCCCAGGGTCCTCGCGCTGAGCGACGGAGCCCGCGTGATCCGCCCTGACCCGACGACGCACGGGTCCTGATGCCCGCGATGGCTCCCGCAGCGATCGTGACGGGCAGCTCAGCCGGCATCGGCAAGGCCATCGCCATACGCCTGGCCCGCGAGGGATACCGCGTCGCGCTCAACTACTCAGCCGACGAGCAGCGCGCCCAGGACGCTCCCGCCGAGTGCCGCGAGACCAGCCCCGCCTCCCTGCTGATCAGGGCCGACCTCGGGAACCCCGCAGCGGCGACCGCCCTGGTCCAGGAAGCCGCCGACCGCCTCGGCCGGATAGATGTCCTGGTCAACAACGCCGCCCGCGTCATCGACGGCCCGCCATCGACCTGACCCCCGACGACTGGGACGGCGTCATCAACGTCAGCCTGCGCGGCGCGTTCTTCGCCGCCCAGCAGGCCGCCCGGATCATGCTCGCCCAGGACGACGGCGGCACGATCCTCAACATCGGCGCATCCACCGGCATCCGGGCACGCCGGAACGGCGCCAACACCTGCGCCGCCAAAGCCGGCCTCATGATCATGACTCAGTGCCTTGCCCTCGAGCTGGCCCCGAAGATCCGGGTCAACACGATCGTCCCCGGCCTCACCGTCACCGACGAGACCACCAGGCGCTTCGGCCTCGACCAGCCCGAGACCCTCCGGTCACGCGCCGGCGCCTGTGCCCCTCGGCCGCCTCGGCCAGCCCGCCGACGTCGCCGACGCCGTCATGCTCCTGCTGTCGCCCGAGGCCCGCTTCATCACCGGCCAGAAGCTCGTCGCAGACGGCGGCCAGAACATGTGGTGACAGGCCTGGTCGTCCTGCCGGACCAGGCGTAGCCGAACATCGTGGCGAGCTGGCGAGCTTCCGCTCCGACAGCGGCCGGCCTAGGTCCAGGCTGGACCCGGTAGGCCGCGACCGCCGCCGCATCGACGCCACGCGCGGCTGCCAGCGCCGTGACCTCCGCCTGACACGCTTCAGGCCAGGGACCTGGCCGCCGCTCGTGGTCCGGCCTGGCCCGGCGGCCCGGCCTGGCCCGCTGCCCGGTTCGGGCTGCCCGCCATCCACCCTTCGCTCCAGCCGTCGGGCGGGACGAGCCGCAGCCCGGGCCGCGCCTGGCCCGCGTGCGGTCCGGGCTGGTCCGCTGCTGGATCGCGGGCCGCGGACACGCCTGCGGCGGTCCGCACGAGCCACAGCAGCACCTCGTAACTGCGCTGGACATCCGGGCTGAACAGTAACGCGGTCATCGCTGAATCTCCGTACTCGTATTCCAACGACACTGATTTCGCCGCTTCCCCCGGCCTGCAGCGGCACAACCCGCTGACCTGAGCATCCGCGGTGCCCAGGCTGGCCATGAACTGGCGACCGGCCAGCTTGAGCTGGCAGGGGACCGGCCGGGCGGCGCTTCGAGTCGATGGTGGCTTCGCCGGAGTCGCCCCCTCGTGCGCACCCCCGTCCCCCCTGCCGCGGCCTAGTCCTCGCCGCGTTCGGCTGGCAAGCAGGGAATCATGCATGTACCCGGCATGTTTCCCGTATCATCTGTCGATTTTTGGCGTACAGTCGAGTGAACGCGCACCGTGAGCGCTGGGAGACCCATGCTTCTGAGGTTCGAGGCCTCTAACTACCGGTCAATCCTGCAGCCCGTTGAGCTGTCCATGATCGCTGTTGACCGGGACCGGCCCGCGGCTCGGGGGTTCGACCTGCTCGCCGAGCGCGTGCTCGCGATCGCGGGAATCTACGGGCCGAACGCGTCCGGGAAGTCGAATGTCGTCGAGGCCCTCGCGTGGCTATCCGCCGCCGTCGGGCGGTCGCTTCGGACGTGGGACGAGTTCATCCCGCGCGAGCCGTTCCGGTTCGGGAGCGGCCCGCGAGGCTCCCTCGGTCTACGAGGTGGAGATGGTCGTCCGCGGGCGTGCGTTACGCCTACCGGGTCGAGCTGGACGACTCGGCGGTGCTGTCCGAGAGCCTGTACAGCTACCCGCTGCGGCAAGCCCCGCGTGCTATTCGAGCGCGAGGGCCTGGAGATCCACTTCCGGCGGGGG
This sequence comes from uncultured Actinomycetota bacterium, assembly GCA_963731085.1. Classification (GTDB taxonomy): domain Bacteria; phylum Actinomycetota; class Actinomycetes; order Streptosporangiales; family Streptosporangiaceae; genus DASUBV01. The sequence goes on along the minus strand of CAVSUF010000002.1, from coordinate 395,737 downwards.
CTCGGATCCCTGGCGGGCACGCGGGAGCTGCTGACGCCCACCACGCTGGCGCTGTCGGCGGCGATGCGGTTTGACGAACCAGAGGTCCAGCCCTTCGGGCGTGAGCTGGCGAGCGTCCGGGTCCTCGGCGTCCGCCGCAGGGCTGCCTGGCGCAGGCTGATGGGGGGAGGGCCGCCGGGCGGGGCTTCGACGGAGCGGTTGTTCGAGGAGCGAGACTCTCCGGCGCAGGGATTCGCTTTTCGACGATGGTGACATCGGTGCGCCCGTTGCCCGGGAATCGGCGCTGGCGCTCCTTCGCTTCGCGGACTTGGGGATTGAGGACGTGGAGATCGTCGACGAGGAGGATGGCGACGCCGCCCGCCTACCCGGCACGGCGAGAGCCCCGCCGCAGCTGCGCCTCATGCACCGCGTCGTCGAGCAGAAGCTGCCGTTCGAGCTCGCGGAGGAGTCGGCGGGAACGCAGACCTGGTTCGCGCTGATCGGTCCGACGCTCAGCGCCCTGCGCAGCGGCCAGATCCTCCTGTTCGACGAGATCGACGCCAGCCTTCACCCGAGACTGTCGGCCCGGCTACTGGACCTGTTCCAGGACCGGGAGACCAACCCGCGCGGCGCCCAGCTCATCTTCACCACCCACGACACGAGCCTGCTCAGCCAGCTCAACCGGGACGAGGTGTGGCTGACGGAAAAGACCGACACCGGTGCCACCACACTGACCGCGCTGGCCGAGTACGGCGGCGAGAAGGTCCGGAGATCCCTCAATCTGGAGAAGGCCTACCTGCAGGGGAGATTCGGCGCCGTCCCCGAGCTCGACGAGTTCGCTCTGCGCCAGGCCCTGAACCCGCCGGACAATGCGTGATGGCCCGCGGTGACCGCGAGGCCGGCGGCCGGTCGCTCAAGCGGAAGGTCGCGACTCGCAGGCCGCGGAAGACGCTGCTGGTCTTCTGCGAAGGGGAGCGGACTGAACCGGAGTACCTGAATAGCCTCAAGAGGCAGCCGGCCGTACGTGACGTGGCAGCAGTCGACTTCAGGGTCGAGACTGGGCACGGCGGCTCCGTGCCCGGGACCCTCGTGTCCATGGCCGCGGTCGCCCGCAGCAGGGCCATCGACGAGGAGGCAGAGATCGATGAGTTCTGGTGCGTATTCGATGTTGAATGGCCCAGGAACCATCCTGGCCTCAGCGAAGCCATCGAGCGGGCACGCCAGAACGACATCCAGCTCGCAATCTCGAATCCATGCTTCGAACTCTGGCTGATCCTGCACTTTCAGAACCAGGGTGCCTGGCTGGACAACGCCGCGGCTCGCAGGATGCGCCGCACGCTGGACGGTTCCAGCGACAAGGGTCTCGACGCGGCAAGATATATGCCGCTCGCTAGTGATGCGGCACGCCGCGCGGCGGAGCTTGAGCAACGCCACCAGCGGACGGCACCAGATTTCCCGACGATAACCCGTCGTCAGGCATGCACCGCATGCTGAAGAACATTGAGCCGTCAGCGTGACGCCGGCTGGACCGGCAGGCGTCCCGCCCGGTGACCTGGTCCGCATGGCCGAGCTGATGCGTCCGTACGGAAGCCGCCCTCTCGGCGGGCCAGATGCGTCGGTGATCGCCGCAGCTGACCGGCTGAGGGCCAGTGAGGCAGTCAGGTCCCTCTCGCGGCATCAGCAGGCCGACTAGTCAGTACCGATCGCGGCGGATCATCTCGGGCTCCGGGCGGCCTGGCTTCAGCTCGCCCCGGAGATTCCGGCCTGGGACCGGACCCCGGAGCAGGGGGTGGTCTCGCACCGCTCCGCCGCGGCGCTGTACGGCCTGGGACACCTTCCCGCGGACCGGCATGATTTCACGCTCCCGCAGCGCCGGCAGTCCCGTCGGCCGGACGTCCGGCTCCATGAGCTGGCGCTCGGCCCGGGTGAGCTTGCCGTGTTCGGCGGCCTGCCGGTCACCCGGCCCGCTCGGACCGCCGCTGACCTGCTAGATGACCGGGAGGATCCCGAGGCCGTCGCCTGCGTCGTCGCCGATGCCATCCGGGCCGGCCATGACGACCCGGGGACAATCGCCAATGCCCTCGCGCCCTGCGCTGCCCGGCTCGGGCTCCGGCGCGGAGACGGCCTGGCGCTGCTTCGCTGGCTGCTGGACCTGGCCAGCGATCCAGGCGCGTCCCGGTGGATAGAGGAGGCCAGTATGCACGCTGCCCGCTCTCCCGTCGGGAACGATCATGAGTCGCTCGGCGCCCCCACCGGAGGGACCCGGCTCTCGTGACGGGCGCCCGCTCCTACGGGCGCCCGGTCACCGAGCGCTTCTCGCCGGCGCGGGGCTCCCGTCATCAGCCAGGATCGAGGCTGCAGGACGCCCGGATATATAACCCCAGGCTGGGCAACGGGTCACTGAGCACCCGGTAAAGCGCCCGAACGCCGAGGCTGCTGTTACGTTCGCCTCAGGGCATCGGTCTGGAGGAGGTGACGGTGCAGGCGTACCCGGTGTCGGTGAAGGGCGTGGTGGCCCGGGACGGGCTGGTCCTGCTGCTGCACAACGAGCGCGGCGAGTGGGAGCTGCCCGGCGGGCGGCTGGAGATCGGGGAAACCCCGGAGCAGTGCGTCGTGCGGGAGATCGCCGAGGAGACCGGGTGGACCGTGACGGCCGGGCCGATCCTGGATGCCTGGCTGTACCACATCACCCAGGCGGCAAGCACGTGCTCATCGTCACCTACCGTGCCAGCTCAAGCCCGGGCAGGAGGCCCGGGATCCGGTTCTCTCGGATGAGCATGAGCGGATCGGCCTGTTCGCTCCGGGGGAGATCGCTGACCTGGTCATGCCGCAGGGCTACAAGGACTCGATCGCTACCTGGCTCGCCCAGCACGCCCTCGCCGAGGTGGCTGCCCTGGCCGAGGCGAGGCAAGCGCACGGCTGAGCGGAGACGACGTGCTCAGCGCGATCGATGACGCCAGGTACCGGCGGTGAGCGTGGCGACGATGACAGAGCCAGGAGCCGGCGTCGAGACGGCGAGCCGGTGCCGCGCCGCGCACAGCACGACCATCTACGACGCGTACGCCAGCCCGTCGATCGTGGCGGGCTCCAGCCGCGCGGTCACCCCGCTCTCACCATGCCCGCGGCCACCTCGTAGGCGTTCCAGTACGACACCTACGCTGCGATCCCTGCCACGCCGACCACCGTGGCCGCCGTTTGGGCTGCGCCAGGCCGCCCGGGCGTGGTTCAGCTCGTCCAGTCCTCCCAGCTCAGGTCCGCGACCCGGCTGAATTCTGAGGTATTGGCCGTGACGACCGTCAGGCCGCGCCGCAGCGCCTGGCCCGCGATCAGGAGGTCGTAGGCGCCGATGGGCGTTGCGGCCTTCTCCAGGGCAGCGCGCACACGGCCGGCGACGTGAGCATCTTCGTCATCGAAGTCCAGCAGATCCAGGTCACCGGAGATCAGGACGCGCAGGCGCTCTGTGTTCTCCTGGACCCGGCTGCTCTTCGCCACGCCGTACCACAGCTCGAACAAGACGACCGATGAGAGGGCCAGGGAGTCACCGGACTTCTGCGCTTCCCGGAACCGCTCCCGCACTTCTGCGGGCCGGTTCTCCAGAAGCGCGATCACGGCGTTGGTGTCGAGAAGGTAATTCACTCGAAGATGTCCTCGCCCTCAGGCGTGAGCGGCTGGTTCCTGCCGTCCTCGAACAGCGGCACGTCCGCGAAACGGTCCAGCTCGGCGAACCATGCGTCGACGTCGGAGGCGATCGGCTCCAGCAGCACGCCGTCGCCCACGTGCCGGACGCGGACCCGGTCGCCGGGCAGCCGGAACTCCTTGGGGAGCCGCACGGCCTGGCTCCTGCCGTGGGTAAAGAGCCTCGCGATCCCGGTGTCCGCCATGATGCTCCCTCAAATGGTAGCTACCAGAAGTATATATCAAGGGCCGCCTCGGCGTGCGGCGTCCTCCCGCCCCGGCCCGCGTCAGGGCACTGGTACCGCTTCGCTGACAGCCGAACCCGGTGGAGCTGGCCGCCCGGCCGCTAGCTCGCTGCGACCCGGCCGGCGGGCACCCTGGCCGCTTGCCTGCCTGGCCTCGGCCATGCGGTGGCGGGCCCAGCGACGGGATGTCTCACCGACCCCGCGCGACAGCGAGCACGTCGACATGGTGTCCTTCGCCCGGGCGGTCATCCGCCTCGCCGACCTCGCCCAAGCCGATGAGCTTCATGTAACGTGAAATGAAAAGTTCCCCCGGCAGAATTTCATATTCGGGGCAAGATCAGGATGACGGGGCAAGCCTACATGAGCAGCCGAATCGAAATCGCAAAAGAGTATTACGTCGCTTTCGCGAAGGGTGACCGCCGCTTTATTGAGGAACACCTGGCAGATGATTTTACCTTTTCCGCGCCACCAGATCCGCATTTGGACCGCGCAGGATATTTTGAACGTTGCTGGTCTGGCGCAGGAAAGGGCGGGTTGATCGAATTTGTTCGACTCATCGAGTCCGGCGACGAAGTCGTCATCACATACGAGGCAAAACAACCGAATGGCAGCAAGGGCGTGAACACTGAGATCCTGACCTTCGACGGTGACAGGCTGCGCCGGGCAGAAGTCTATTTTGGCTGGACTATCGACTAGTTCGTAGGCTTGCAGAAGCCAATGTCCGCTTGGATGTCCCGGTCGACGGCAGATACACGGACATACCCGGCGGCCCGCGCTGACGGCGGGCACCCGGGATCGCGGGCCGCTGTATCACGGCGGGCGTGCCGGCGATCATCTTCCTAGAGAGGCCATCCCGGCCCGAGCGCCCGGCGCCGCGGCAGCGGACGTCGGCGGTACCGCTGACGCGGAGAATGCGGAGTGCGCACATGCTAACCGCCTGCACGACCAGCTCTTCCCAGTTATGTAACGGCATGGCGCGGCGCTTAGCCCGCCTCGTCACCGCGTCACCTGCGTGCCCGGTCAGCAGCGCCGTCCGCGCGAGCGCGGTCGCGCCCGCCGAGAGCGGCCCGCGGTGAGCCGCCCGGACCCCCCGTGGAGCGATTTGACGCTCCGCGGGAGGCTGCTGAGGCCCGGCGACAACGGCTACATCGAGGCCAGCGCCCCGGCCAACAGCCGGTACGCGGATGCCCAGCCGACGGCCGTGGCCATGTGCGCGGACGAGTCCGACGTCGCGGCCTGCGTGGCGTTCGCCGCCCGGTACGGTGTCCCGCCCGTGCCCCGCAACGGCGGGCACAGCTACGCGGGGCTGTCCACGACCACTGGCCTGCTCATCAACCTGAGCGGGCTGAACACGGTCGCGGTGAACCCGGACACCGGCGTCGCGGTCCTGGGCGGGGGCGCCCTCAACCAGGACCTGCTCAGCGCGACCCGGGGCACGCGCTGGTTCCTGCCCGTCGGCACCTGCCCCGGCGTCGGCGTCGGCGGCCTGACGCTCGGCGGCGGCATCGGCTACAACACCCACTGGGCGGGCCTGACCTGCGATCACCTGACCGAGTCGCGGATCGTCACGGCCGCGGGCGCGCCTGCGAGGATCAGCTCGTCGGACAACCCTGACCTGTTCTGGGCCTGCCAGGGCGGGGCGGGCGGCAGCTTCGGGATCAACACCTCGTTCACGTTCCAGCTCGTCGCGGCCCCCCCGACTGTCGCTTACTACCGTTTCATGTGGCGCGGCGGCGACAACGCGATAGCAGCGCTGGACGCGTTCCACCAGATCCTGGCTACGGCGCCGGCCGCGTTCAACGCGGTGGCGAGGGCCACGGCGGTCCCGGCTGTGAACGGCGAGGGCCCGCGCGACGCCATCGAGGTGTGGACGCGCGGCCAGTTCATCGGCTCGCTAGACGACCTGCGGGGGATCCTGCGGCCGCTGCTGGCCATCGGCAGGAAGACCGTAGAGGAAATCGAGGTGATCCCGTTCTGGGAGGCGCAGCGGCGCTTTACCGGCGACTTGTCGACGCCGCATGCCTTCGGGGATATCTCGCGGTACGCGAGAGCGCCCATCCGGCAGGACATCGTGACCGCGCTCGTCGAGCTGCTGGCCGACTGCCCGTCGCGCACGGACACGGCGAACGGGTCGTTCTGGTCGATGGGCTGGGTCGGCGGCGTCGTCAACGAGAAGAGGCCGGACGCGACGGCCTACGTGCACCGCGGCGGCATGCAAACCCTGCTGCGCCCGACCTCGCTGTGGCCGGCCGCCGCCCCGCCGGCTGTCGGGAACGATCTCATGGCGTGGACCGGCAGGATGGTGGAGATCATCAGTCCGAGCACGCCCGACGAGAGCTACCAGAACTTCCCCAACCGGGCGATCGCGAACTGGCAACGGCAGTACTACGGAGACAACCTCGCCCGCCTGATCGCTGTCAAGCAGAACGTCGACCCGGGCAACCTGTTCCAAAGCGCGCAGAGCATCCCGCCAGGGTGACGGCCGGCGTGACGCGTCCCGCGAGCCGGCCCGGGCTCGCGGGACGCGCCTTAATGGTCGCTCCGCTGGCGAATTCGGTGCTGACCTGCTGCTGGCTGCCTGCTGTAGGAGACCTCGCTCGACGCCTAAACCACCATATGCGGGACCCCGCTCGGCGGGCGGAATGGAATGCTTTGCCAGGTTCCGCACCGCCACCTGGCCGTCAGCCAGGAGCGGCCGAGAAGAAAACGGGGTGGCCATCGTGGCCAGAAAGTTAGTTGCTAACGGGGTTCTCGGGGTCGCCGTCGCGGCGGCCGCTGTCCTGGCGGCCGGGCCGCCCGCGCTCGCGATGCCGGCGAAGACGGCCGCGCTCGCCGCCGCCCGGCCCCTGACCTGGACCTCCGCGCCGGTGCCCAATCCGCCGGAGACAGCTTTTAATTCGTTCCGGATCCAGGCACTCTCCTGCGCATCTGCCACGGCCTGCGTCGGCGGCGGGGGCTACCAGCAGACCTCAAGGAACCGGGCCGCCGCCCTGCTCACCCTGTCCGGCACCACGTGGACGGCCACGGTAGCGCCGCTGCCATCCGGCGCGGCCACCACCAGCCAGCTGGACACCACGGCCGTGAATGGCGTCTCGTGCCCGTCGGCGGCCAGGTGCTTCGCCGGGGGCGGCTACCAGACGTCCGCCGGGAGGGCCGCGGGAATGCTGCTGACCCTGTCAGGTGGCACCTGGTCCGCCATCACCGCGCCGGTGCCGAGCCCTGGCGGCCCCGCCGATGTGGCGGCGATATCGTGCCCGTCGACCAAGTCATGCACGGCGGTCGGCGTGTACAGCGACAGCTCCGAGGACCCCGAGGACGCGCCCAGCCTGCTCCTGCACCTGGCGCACGGCCAGTGGACGGCCGCCAGGGCGCCGACGCCCGCCGACTCCAACGGCGTCACCGCCCTGCGGGCCGTATCGTGCCCGTCGGCCACCCGGTGCGTCGCGGGCGGCTTCCAGCAGATCGCGGGCACGTCCGCCGAGCAGCCCGAGCTGCTGGCCTGGGCGAAAAACCAGTGGACGGTGGTGAATGCCCCGCTGCCCCCGAATGAGGCCGCGGACCCGTTTGCCAGCATCACCGGCGTGTCATGCGCGACCGCGAAGCGATGCGTAGCCGTCGGCTCCTACACCGATTCCGCCGGAAACACCCAGGGCTTCCTGATGACCTTGTCCGGAAAGACGTGGACCACGCAGGAAGCACCGCTGCCGGCCGATGCCAGCGCTCAGCCGGAGGCCCAGCTGAATGCCGTATCGTGCCCGACGGCGTCCGGCTGCACCGCCGGCGGGAGCTACACCACTACCGACAACGACCACCTCGGGCTCATCCTGAGCCGGACGGGCAAGACCTGGACCGCGATCGCAGCCCCGTCGACCACCGACAGCGTGCGTGCCGTGTCCTGCCCGTCGCACGCCACCTGCGAGGCCCTCGGCGCGGCCCCTGACCAGACGGTCGCGCTGACCGGAACCAGGTCCTAACAGGCCGCGCCAGAGACGCCTTACCGGGCCGGCCGCCGCCCCGCAGCGGCGGCCGGCCGGTCACGGGAGTCCCGCGCAACAAGCTCGGGCTGGGCCCGGCCGCCGAACTGGAGGCCGCGGAACGGGAGATCACGCACGCGGCCCTGATCCTGCTCAGCGAGACGCCGTCTCGCCCGCTTGTGACCGGCCTACAGGTAGATGTCGTGGTAGCCGACGGCGAGCCAGGTCAGGAGAGGATCGCCGTCAGGGTCCGGGCCGATAGTGAACAGCGCCCTTCCGTCGGGACCGGCGAAGCTCCAGGTCAGCGAGTAGACCTCGCCGATCTTATGAACCCGCAGGCGCCTGGGCCAGGATGCGTCGCCGCGATGCGCCCCGGCAGCCAGTGCGGGGAGGAGGTAGGCGCGGACCGCGCTCGTGAACATCCGGCGATGCTCGCGGGGGAGCTTGGCCAGAGCAAGGTCGAATCCCGCCGTGGTCCGGTACTTCACCCGGCCTCATCATCGATGGCTTCCAGGTGGTCCAGGAAGTCCTCGTCGCTGTTGAAACTGCGTACGCGCCCGGCGTCTAGGTCTGCCTCGGCCTCCCGGAGTTTCGCCTGCCAGGCGGGGCTGTAGACCCAGGCGTCCTCCTCAGGGACGATGCGCGCGAGCGGTCGGCCGTCTCGGGTGAGCACCGTCGTGACATGGCCGTAGGCGGCCAGGTTGACCAGTTCCGGCAGGTGCTTGCGAGCCTCCGTCGTGGTCATCTCCTGAACCTCGTACGGTAGCGGTATGGCGTCCTCGCTCATATGCCTAGCGTACGTCACGTACGTAACGCGACGGGTGAAGCATGCGGGATCACGTGTCAGGGTCGCTGGAGATCCTCGAACGTGACCGTTAGCCGCAGCGGCTCATCGAGGATGAGGGCACGGTGGTGGACGGTACTGGCTATATAGCGGCGCCTTGACCAGTCGAGGCGGTACTCCTCGATCTGACTGATCCTGGTCCAGTCTTTGTCGAACTGAACGATGAGATAGCCGGGAATGCCCGCGCTGGCGTACTGGGCACGCTTGGCCGTGGTGTCGGTCTCGAAGGTGGACTCGGACGTGACCTCGACGATCAGCTGTATGTGGTCACGCACGGTGTTCACGTCATAAGGCTCACAGTCGCGGACAATGATGTCGGGATATCGCACATTGAGCCGGTGGTCCGCTCGCTGGCCCGGCTTATCGGCCAGCCTGACCGCGACATCTGAGCTGATCCGATGGCTGGGCCCGCCAGGCCGCCGCGCGCTCTCGAGGGCTGCGGCCAGCCGTCGGATCACCAGGTCATGCAGCTCGGACTGCGCCATGTTATGGACGACGAGCCCATCGGCAACCTCGATGTCGCCGAAACCGTCAGGCGCGGCATCGAGGTAATCATCGGCCGTCAGCCGTCTCGGCTGATCAGGGTGCCCGACCGTCATGCCGTCATGGTCCCACAGTCGGCGTCGGAACGTCGCCCTGGCTGGCCTCGCAGCCGGCCGTCGCCGTCAGCAGGCGGACAGCGAACTCGGCGCGGGCAGGGCGAAGATGACGTGCCGCGCGGGCTGGCCGAGCATGCTCGTCGGCCATGTGCGCGAAGCTGCGCGCCTCGGCTAAGGCATTACTTTTCATTCATGCCTCACTCGCCGCGTTTCGTGTGGCATTCGCCTCGCGGCCGGTAATGCTGCCCGACCTTGTACCAGCGGCACGCTCCCGCAGTCGCGGGTAGCCGGCAGGAAGGTGACAGCATGGGCACGCCAGCGGAGCGATGAGGCAGGACCGCTGACGGAGTCTGATGCTGGGATGCGTCCATCAGATAGCGGAGGTAGATATGTCGAAGCTTCGGGTGCACAACCTGGTCGTGTCGCTGGACGGGTTCGCCGCCGGCGAGGGGCAGTCGCTGGATGCGGCCTTCGGGCACGCGCATCAGACGTTCATGGAGTGGTTCGGGAAGATCCGGATCTGGCGGGGACTCCAGCCCGACGGGATGCTCGGGCCGGACGAGGCGATCGCGTCGGCCTGGGGCACGGCGATCGGCGCGGAGATCATGGGCCGCAACAAGTTCCGGCCCACCACGGGCCCGCTGGCCGGCCGACGGCTGGCGCGGCTGGTGGGGCGAGGACCCGCCGTTCCATACGCCCTGCTTCGTCCTGACGCACTACGAGCGGGAACCGATCGTAGTCGGCGACACCACGTTCCATTTCGTCAGCGGCACCCCGGCCGAGGTCCTGGGCCAGGCGCAGAAGGCGGCCGGCGACCTGGACATCAGGCTGGGCGGCGGACCCACCACGGTCAACGAGTTCCTGCAGGCTGACCTAGTTGACTACCTGCACGTCGTGCTCGTCCCGATCGTGCTCGGCCGCGGCGTCCGGCTGTGGGACGGCCTCGACGGGCTGCACGAGCGTTACACCCTGGAAACCGTCACCGTCCCCAGCGGAGCCACCCACTTGTTCTTCACGCGCTAACGCGGCGCTGCCGGCCGGGCGCGGGGACCTCGCCCTGCGCCCGGCCATACCTGCCCGGGGTTCCGCAAATACCCGGAGCGGGTTTCCTGAATACCACCACGGGGTTTTCCAGATACCCCGGACAGGTTTCCGCCCCCGCTCGGCAAAGCCCTACGCCCCTGAAATTCCCCGCCCAGTTCCATTCCCTGGCACCCCCGCTGAATCTGCCCTACGCTTCGTAGTACAGAATGGCCGCGGCTCCTTCCGGCCGCATGCGATCGAGACCGGCCGTCAGCGGGCTGGTGCCCCAAAGCGAAACCCGCCCGGCTATCTGTGCGTAAGCGGGCCGGCGTCTGCAAGCTCTCCTGACCTAGCGCCGATGCGAAGGATGGCGACGATATGCCGGGCATGACTTCCGGTATTGACCCCAGCGACCCCACGGTCGTCGCGGCGTTCCGGTCGGCGCTGCTGCACCAGGGGATCGCCGCGCTGGTTATCTTCGGAATCCTGCTCCTGGCCTGGACGGCCGCCCGGGACTGGCGGCCACCCGCGACCGGAGCCGCGCCGCCGCCGGCCCTTCCCGGCCGAGCCCGCGTGGCGGCGGGTGCTGCGGATCGGCTTCGGGGTGCTGTGGCTGTTCGACGGCATCCTGCAGGCCCAGCCGATGATGGCGGTCGGCCTGCCGTCGCAGGTCATCGAGCCGACCGCGGCCAGCTCGCCGCTCTGGGTGCAGCACCTGGTCAACTGGGGCGGGACGACCTGGTCCTACCACCCGGTACAGGCGGCCGCGGCGGCCGTGTGGATCCAGGTCGGGATCGGCCTGTGGCTGCTGTTCGCCGCCCGCGGGACCGTGTCCCGCCTGGCCGGCGCTGGCCAGCGTCGGCTGGGGCCTGGTCGTGTGGGTGTTCGGGGAGTCGTTCGGCGGGATCCTGGCGCCCGGCCTGAGCTGGCTTACCGGGGCGCCCGGCGGCGCGGCCTTCTACGTCGTGGCCGGGGCGCTGCTCGCGCTGCCCGCCCGATACTGGCGCGGGACCCGGCTGGGCCGGCTGCTGCTGGGCGGCACCGGGGTGTTCCTGGCCGGCATGGCGCTGCTGCAGGCGTGGCCGGGCCGCGGGTTCTGGCAGGGCACGCTGCACGGCCAGGCCGGCTCGCTGACCTCCATGGTTGCCTCGATGGCCGGGCACGTCGCAGCCTGCCGCGCTGGCCGCGCTGGTGACCCGGTTCGGCTCGGTCGTCGTCGCGCACGGCTTCGCGGTGAACCTGGCCGCCGTGGCCGCGCTGGCCATCCTCGCCGCGGCGTTCGCCGCCGCCGCCGTGGCCGGCCCGGCGCCTGGCTCGGGCGCCGGCCGGGCTGGCTGCTGCGCGCGGCCGTCATCGCCCTGGCCGCGGCCTGCGTGGCCGACTGGGTGCTGGTGCAGGACTTCGCGTTCTTCGGCGGCCTGGGCACCGACCCCAACAGCATGATCCCGATGCTGCTGGTGGCGGTAGCGGCCTACCTGGCCCTGACCCGCGCGGCGCGCCCCGCCCCGGTCCCGGTCCCCGAAACGGCCCCCGAGGCGCCGCCGGGACCCCGCGGCCCTCGTGGCGCGCCCGCGTCCGCCCCGGCGCGCTGGGCGAGGCGGCCGCCGCGACGTCCGCCCGGACCGTCCTGTCGGCCAGTGCCGTCGGCGTCATCGCGCTCGGCGCCATCCCGATGGCGGCGGCCCAGGCCAGCCCGGCCGCCTCGCCGATCCTGGCCGAGTCCATCGACGGCTCGGCCGCGGCCATGTCCTCGCCCGCGCCCGGCTTCGCGCTGGCCGACCAGGACGGCCGCCGGGTCTCCCTGGCCAGCCTGCGCGGCAAGGTCGTGCTGCTGACGTTCCTGGACCCGGTGTGCACCACCGACTGCCCGCTGGAGGCGCAGGAACTCCGGCAGGCCGGCCAGCGGCTCGGCGCCGCCGACAGCAAGGTCGAGCTCGTCGCGGTGAACCTGAACCCGGTGTATGACAGCCCCGCCTACACCCGGGCGTTCGACCGCGAGGAACGGCTGGCCGGCGTGCGGAACTGGCTGTTCCTGACCGGCAGCCCCGCGCGGCTGCTGGCCGTCTGGCGGAACTACGGGATCGCCTCGGTGACTCAGCCGGCCGGCGCCATGATCGGCCACTCCGACGTCGCGTACGTCATCGGGACCACCGGGCGCTTCCGCGAGGAGATCCAGTTCGATCCCGGGCCGGGCACGTCGGCGACGCAGTCCTCGTTCGCCACCGAGCTCGTCACCGCCGCACGGCAGGCCATCGCCTCATGACTGCCCTTTTCTCTGGAACGCCCGCCGCCCGCGCCACCGCCGTCCGCCACCCGGCGGCCGTGCCCGCCATCGCCGCGGCCGCCTGCGCTATCGCCGTGGCCGCCTGCGGCAGCGCGCCCGGCCCGGCCGCGGCGCGCCCGCCGGCCCCGGTGTCGCTGCCGCTGGCCACTTCGCTCGCCGCCGGCCCGATCACCTGGGCCGTCGTCCCGATGGGCACGGCGGCGCCCGGCCCGGACCAGTTCTGGGAGCTGGTCACCCGGCCCGCAGGCGGGACCCGCTGGACGCTGGGCACCCCGCCCGCCGTCGCCACCAACGGCGCCATCGCCGCCGCGGCCGGCCCCGGCGGCGCGCTCGTGGCGGGCGTGCACCCGAGCCAGGCCCTGGACTTCTCCCCGGTCACCAGCACCGGCGACGGCGGCCGGACCTGGTCGCCCGCCGCGCCGGACCCCGGCCTGGCCCGGGTACCCGACGCGCTGGCCGCGGCGCCGCAGGGCGGCCGGCTGGTCGCGCTGGACCAGGGCCGCGCCGGCCCGGCAGTCGCGGTGCAGGCCCGCTCGGTCACGGCCGGCTCGTGGTCCGTGCTGGCCCGCGCGGCGGCCGTGGCCGCGACCCCGGCCGGCCGGGCCTGCGGAGTGACCGGGCTGACGGCCATCGCGTTCTCCCCGGAAGGGGTGCCGGTGCTGGGCGCGGACTGCAGCCGGACCGGGACCGCCGGGATCTTCGCCGGGCAGGCCGGAACCTGGCAGGCGGCCGGGCCCGCGCTGCCCGCCGCGCTGCGCCGCGGCCCGGTCCGGGTCCTGCGGCTGACCCGGGCCGGCGGCCGCCTGACCGCGCTGCTCCAGGCCGGCGGCGACCTGGTCGCGGCGTGGACCGCCAGCGGACGGGCGTGGACGGTGTCGGCGCCGCTGCCGCTGCCGGGCAGGACGGTGGCGTCCAGCTCGTTCGGGGCGGACGGCGCCGTCGCCGTCGAGCTGGGCGGGCGGCGGGCGGCGCTGCTGGCCGGGCCGGGCGGGTCGTGGCAGCGGCTGCCCGCGCTGCCGGCCGCGCCGCATGTCACGCTGGCCCTGCCGCCCGGCGGCGCGGTCACGGCGCTCGCCACCGACCGCAGTGTCCTGACCGTCTGGCAGCTCGCCCGCGGCGGCCCGGGCTGGACCCGGGTCCAGGTGACCACGGTCCCCATCCAGTACGGGACGTCCAGCTGATGGCGCACCCCGGCACGGTAGAGGTCCAGCTCGCGGTGCAGGGGATGACCTGCGCGGCGTGCGCGGTCCGGATCGAGCGGAAGCTCAGCCGGCTGGACGGGGTGGTCGCGACGGTGAGCTTCGCGACGGAGCGCGCGGTCATCGCCGCCCCGGCCGAGGTAACGGCAGCGGACCTGATCGGCGCGGTCGAGGCAGCCGGCTATGCCGCCGCCGTCTGCCACCCGGCCGGCGCCCGCGAGCAGGCCGGCGGCCCGGCCGGCGACGTGCCGAGGTGACCGCCGTCGGCGCGGGCGAGGCCGGTGCCAGAACCTGCCGCGGACCCGGCCGCCTACCTGCGGCGCAGGCTGCTGCTGTCGCTGGTCTTCTTCGTCCCGCTGAGCGACCTGTCGGTGCAGTTCTCGCTGTTCCCGCAGTTCCGGTTCGCGGGCTGGCAGTGGCTGCTGGCCGGCCTGGCCGCGCCGGTGGCGCTGTGGGCGGCCTGGCCGTTTCACCGGGCCGCCCTGCGCAGCGCGCGGCACGGCGGCTGCTCGATGGACACGCTGGTGTCGCTGGGCATCATCAGCGCCTGCGGCTGGTCGGCGTACGCGATGCTCGTCGCTGGACCCGCGCGAGCGCGGCACCCCGCTGCACCAGCTCACGCACGCCGGCGGCGGCGGGATCTACCTGGAGGTCGCCGCGGCGGTGACGACGTTCCTGCTGGCCGGGCGGTTCTACGAGGCCCGGGCGCGGCGCATGTCCGGCGCGGCCATGCGCGAGCTGGCCGCCATCGGGGCCAGGGACGCCTGCGTGCTCGGCGCCGACGGCAGCGAGCGGCGGGTCCCGGTCGCGCGGCTGCGGCCGGGGGACCTGCTCCTCGTCCGGCCCGGGCGAGAAGATCGCCGCCGACGGGCGGGTGCAGTTCGGCCACTCCGCCGTGGACACCTCCATGATGACGGGCGAGAGCATCCCGGCCGAGGTCGCCGAGGACGATGACGTCACCGGCGGCACCGTCGCGCTGACCGGCCGGCTCGTCGTCCGCGCCGCCCGCGTCGGCCCCGACACCCAGCTCGCGCACCTGATCCGGCTGGTCGAGCAGGCCCAGGCGGACAAGGCCGCCATCCAGCGGCTGGCCGACCGGGTATCGGGCGTGTTCGTCCCGGCCGTGCTGGTCCTGGCCGCCGCCACCCTGGCCGGGTGGCTGCTGGCCGGCGCCGCCGCGGAGCGCGCGTTCAGCGCCGGGCTGGCCGTCCTGATCATCGCCTGCCCGTGCGCGCTGGGCCTGGCCACGCCCGCCGCCCTGGTCGTGGCCTGCGGCCGGGGCGCCCAGCTCGGCATCTTCATCAAGGGCTACCAGGCCCTGGAGTCCTCCCGCGCGGTCGACACCGTCGTGCTGGACAAGACCGGCACGATCACCACCGGGCAGATGACCGTGGCCGGCATCGCGGCCGGCCCCCGGCACGGACGAGGCGGACCTGCTCCGGCTGGCGGGCTCGGTCGAGCAGGCCTCCGAGCACCCGGTCGCCGTCGCCATCACCGCCGCGGCCCGCGCCGCGGCCGGCCGGGGACCGGACCCGCGGCCGGTCCGGGGGCCGGTCCGGGCGCCGGGGCCCTGGCGCAGGCGGCCAGTTCCGCGCGCTGCCGGGCCTGGGCGCCAGCGGCACGGTCGGCGGCCCCGAGGTCATCATCGGGCGGGAGAAACTGCTGCGCGACCGGGGCCTGGACATCCCCGCCGGCCTGACCGACCAGTGCGCGGCCTGGGAGCGGGCCGGCCGCACCGCGGTGCTGGCCGGGTGGGACGGCCAGGCCAGGGGCGCCATCGCCGTGGCCGACACCATCCGGCCCTCTGCCGCGCCGGCGGTCGCCGCGCTGCGCCGGCCTCGGGCTCCGCCCGGTGCTGCTGACCGGCGACAGCGAGGCCACCGCCCGCGCCGTAGCTGACGCCGTCGGGATCAGCGAGGTCGCCGCCGGGGTCCTCCCGGCCGGCAAGGCCGCGTTCATCGCCGGCCTGCGGGCAGCCGGGCCGCCGCGTGGCCATGGTCGGCGACGGGGTGAACGACGCGCCGGCCCTGGCCGGGGCGACGCTCGGCCTGGCCGTCGGCTCCGGCACGGACGTCGCGATCTGCGCGGCCGACATGATCCTGCTCCGGGACGACCTGCGGATCGTGCCCGACGCGATCGGGCTCGCCCGGGCCACCTTCACCACCATCCGCCGCAACCTCGGCTGGGCGCTCGGCTACAACCTCGCGGCCATCCCGCTGGCCGCCGCCGGGCTCCTCAACCCGCTCATCGCCGCCGCCGCGATGACCCTGTCCTCGGCCTTCGTCCTGGCCAGCAGCCTGCGCCTGCGGCGATTTCGCCCGGGCGCGAGGCAGCGTCGGCTCAGGCGCGCGCCTGAGTGACGGGCTCGAGTAGCTCGGCCAGCGCCGGCTGGCCGAAGTGCCGGGCCCAGCCGAGCGGGGTCGACTGGTAGCGCTGGTCGGGGATGTTCGGGTCGGCCCCCAGGTCGAGCAGCGTGCGGGCCAGGGCCAGGTCGCCGTTCCCGGCGGCGACGTGCAGCGCGGTGTGCCAGGGCTCGTTGCCGGGGATGTCGCTGCGGCCGGCCGCGTTGATGTCGAAGCCGGCCGCGGCGAGCAGTTCCACGGCGCCGGGCGCGCCCTGGGCGGCGGCCCAGGTGACCAGCCCGGTCCGCTTCCGCCGCACGGCGTCGATGACCCGGTCCGGAGTCTGCCGCACCGCCTCGGCGTCGCCGGCCAGCACGGCCGCGACGAACGCGTCGGCGGCGGAGAGCCGGGCCGGCCGGGCGCCGAGAGCGAGAAGCTGGCCGGCCAGCTCCCGGTGGCCGTTGATGAGAGCGACCTCGACCGGCGTGCCGCGGCCGGGACCGCGCGGCTCGGTGAACGGGCTGACGATGTCCACGCCGTGCTCGGCCAGCAGGGCCACCCGGGCGCGCTGGTCGTGAACGACGGCCCAGGCCAGCAGGCTGCGCAGCATCTCGGCGGGCGACTCGAGGGACTCGCCGAGCAGCCGGTGCCACGGGCCGCGGGTGTCGCGGCCGAGGCCGTACTCGAACAGCAGGACCAGGTGGTCGTCGCTGCTGCCGAACATCCGGTTGTAGAGGGCCTGCCCGTCGTTGGGATCGGCGCCGCGCTCCAGCAGCAGCCGGGCCAAGGGACTGGCGTGCGGATGCCAGGGCTGGCGACGCTCGCCGTAGCCCAGCACGCCGGTGAGCACGGTGAACGGAGTGGGCAGGGCGTGCCAGAAGCGGCCGTCGTTAGGGTCCGCGCCCGCGTCGAGCAGCAGCCGGGCCGTCTCCAGCGTCGCGGCCAGGCCGAGCGCCGGGGTCGTGGCGGGCGTAGGCCTGGTAGAGCAGCGGCGACCAGCCGTGCGGCCCGCCGGTCACGCTCGCCCCGGCTGGCCGCCCGGCCAGGTGACGGCGCACCTCGGCCACGTCGGCGCACGCGGCGGCCACGAGCAGGCTGTCTGCGGGCAGCCCCGGATGCTCGGCCAGCAGCCGCGCGGCAGCGGCCCGGTCGGCGGCCTCGTCGTCGACTGTACGTCAGGCAGGCCAGCCGGAGGAACCGGTCGGCCAGCGACTCGTCACCGGGCGGCGGCCGGCCCGGCGTCCAGGCCCGGGCGGTCACGATCTCGACGTAGCGGCGCATCCGCGCCCAGCTGGCGAAGCCGTGCTGGCGGGCGAGGACCAGCTGGGCCGCCGTCAGCGGGAACCGGTCAGCCGGCGGCGGGCCGGGATGCCACCGCGACACCCGGGCTCAGCGCGGCCGGCTCGCCGCGGCGCACGGCGCGCTGCAGCTCCCGCGCCTGGTTGCGGAGCTGATCCAGATCAGGGTCCCGGGGGAGCGCGGCGGTCGCCATCGCAGCCTCCTTTCGCTGGGCCGGCCGGTCCGCGACGCCGGTCGAAAGGAGGATCTGAACATGGTGCCGTGACGCTGCCCGTCGATGGGTGGGCTCAGCCCTTTCCGCGGACCACGAGGCGCCCCACGCGCCACCCGAATCGTACCCGGAACGGCGCCGGGCGGCGGTGCCCAGTTCGCGCGGCGTAGCGGCGGCAGCCGATGCCTGCCAGAGTGACGGTAGCGGCCTAGGGTTTCGGAGGCAGGTGAGCCGGGAAGCCTCGTCCGCGCGATCGGCGCAGTCAAACACAGGGCCAGGAGTGACGATGACCATCCCCGATGTCGTCTCGCGCGGCCCCGGCCGGGTCGCGGACGGCCGTGCCTGACCGGCGCGGCCCATGACCGGCACGGGACCGCTGGCGCTGTTGTTCATCGCCGCGGCCGCGGCCAGCCTGGCCGCGAGCTGGCTGCTGGTCTCCCGGCTGGAGCGCCTGGCCGGCCGGGCCGGACTGCACGATGTGTGGCTGGGGCTGGTCGCGGCGCTGGCCGCCGACGCCCCGGAGATCACCTCGGCCGTGGTGGCGCTGGCTCGCGGCCAGGCGAGCGTGGGCACCGGGGTCGTGACGGGGTCGAACGTGTTCAACGTGGCCGCGCTGCTGGGCCTGGCCGCGGTCGCGGCCGGGATGATCACCTTCCACCGCCGGGTCGTGCTGCTGGCCGGTGCCCAGGCCATGTGGCTGGCCGGGGTGTGCGTCCTGACCGTCGCCCGCCTGGTCCCGCCCGCCGCCGGGCTGGCCCTGGCTGCCGTGGTGCTGGTGCCTGGCACCGCGATCCTGGGGATGAGCCGCGCCCGGCTGCGGCGGCTCGGGCTGCCAGCGGCCTGGGCCGGCTGGCTCGCCGCGGCGGCCAGCGACGAGCGGGCGGAGGGCGCGGAACTGGAGGCCGCGGTCGGGCCGCGCCGGGGCGCCTGGCCCGATGGCCTGGCCGCGGCCGCCGCGCTGGCCGCCGTGATCGGGGCCAGCACGGTGATGGAGCTGGCCGCCACGGCGGTGGGCACCCGGCATGGCGTTCCGGGGATCGTCACCGGCGGCCTGGTGCTGGCGGCGGTGACCAGCCTGCCGAACGCGGTGAGCGCGGTTTACCTGGCCCGCCGGGGACGCGGCGCCGCGGTGCTGAGCGTCGCGCTGAACAGCAACGCGATCAACGTCGTCGCCGGCCTGCTCATCCCCGCCGCCCTGACCGGGCTCGGCCCGCCCAGCGGGCCGGACATTCTGGTCGCCGCCTGGTACGCCGGGCTGACCCTGCTGGCCCTGGTGCTGGCCGGGCGGGGCCGCGGCCTGTCCCGGCTGCCCGGCGCGGTGATCATCGCCGGCTACCTGGCCTTCACCGCGGCACTGCTGATCAGCACCGCGCAGCACGCCGTGCGCCCGGCCGCCGCCGTCATCCCCGCCGCCGTCACCGCCGCCGCGGGCACCGCGCTGCTAGCCCGCCGGCCGCGCCGCCCGGCCGTCATCCCCGGCGGCCCTGTTATCACCCGCGGAGGCCCGACGCTCCCGGCGGCCCCGACGCCCCCGTCATCCCCGGCGGCCCGGACTGCCCGCCGCGGCCGTCGCGGGTACCCGGCTGGAGCATCGCGCGGGTCACCCGGCTGAGCGTGCTGATCTGCGCGGTGATCGCCGCTGCCGATGCCGCCAGCGGTCCGCACCTGATCCTGATCGGGCTGCTCATCGCCGGGCCGTGCTGCGCGCTGCTGACCGCCCGGTGGGTCCCGGTGGCCGCCGTCAGCGGCCTCGCCCTGGCCCTCGGGATCGTGCTCGGCATCCCTGACCGGATCTTCGCCACGGCGGTTCAGTACGCTTCTCTCGGCGCCGTCATCGCGGTCAGCGCCGCCGCCACGGTCGGCGCCGCGATCCTGCAGCGCCGCGACGCCTGACGGTGAGCTCCCGGCAGCCGCAGGCGTGACCGCTCCCGCCGGCTCCCGGCCGCTGAGCGGTACGGCCGGGACCACCCCCAGCCGGCGGATGACCCCACATTAATTGCTCACGCTGATAATTGGCTAGGGCAAGTAAGATTGGAGCGTGACGGAGCACCCGCGCGCCGACCTCGACCCGCTCATGGTCGATGCGGTCCTGACGGCGAGCCGGGCCTTCGTGGCCATGGCGACCAGCTCCCTGGGCGACTCCGCGGACGACGCCACGATCGCCCAGTACCGGACCCTGGTCGTGCTGGCCTCCCGGGGTCCTCAGCGGATGGGCGACCTGGCCGCCGCCCTCGGCGTCACGCCGTCGACCGTCGGCCGGATGTGCGACCGGCTGGCCCGCAAGGGCCACGTCTGGCGGCACCGCGCCCGCGATGACCGCCGGGCGGTCCGCGTGTCCATCACGCCCTCGGGCCGGGAGGTCGTCGACGTGGCCACCGCCCGGCGGCGCGCCCTGATCGCCGCGGTCATGGCCCGGCTGCCCGCCGGCGAGCGGGCGGCGGTGGCCCGCGCGCTGCGCGCCTTCGCGCACGCGGCCGGCGAGGTGCCAGACAGCGAGTGGCCAGACAGCGAGTGGCCCGCGCGAGGGCCGCGCGAGTGGCCCGCCGGCGAGCCGGGCGCCCCCGGCGACGACCCGCGCCCGGCTGCCATCTCCGGCTGAGCCGCGCGGACCGGCCCCGCGCCCGCCGCACCGGTGCTGCCCGGCCAGCGGCAGGCGCTCCTGGCACCAGCCCGGAGCCGCCGGGATGAGCCAGGCCCGATGCGGCCGGAACATTCGTTACAAAACGAATGGCGCCGCCCGCGGCGGGCTCACCAGGTGGCCGTGCTCCCGGCCCGGCGCCGGAGATGAGGTCACTGGCATAAAGTTGCGTACTGCTAATATTGCCTTAGGTAACTAAATGCGCGTGGCCGCGGCGAGCCGGGAGGACGAGGCAGTGAAGTCAGCGTCAGGGGTTCCGGCGGCGCGCCGGCAGCATGCGGCCGGGTGGCTGCGCGAGTCCCGCGCCGGGCTCTTGCTAGCCGCGGTCCTGGTCGGTGCGGGGTCGGGCCTCGGCGCGGTGGCGCCCGGGTGCTCGGGTGGATCACCAACGCCAGCGTCCTGCAGGCCGTCGCCGGCCGGATCGGCAGCGTCGCGCACCAGGACGGCCCGGTGCCGCCGGACTCCCTGCCGGGATACCAGGTGCTGGAAGTCGCCCTGGCCGAGGGCTCGCCGGCGGCAGGGCAGGCCCTCGGCAGCGTCCGCTGGCCACCGGGCAGCTTCCCGGTGTCCGTGCTGCGCGCCCGCCGTCTCCGCGAGCCTGATCCCGCCCTGACGCTCGCCGCCGGCGACCGCGTCAGCCTCCTCGCCCGGGTACCCGGGCAGGCGCTCCCGGGCGCCGCGGCGGGACGCGAGAAGGTCGGCTCGTGACCGCCGGACGGCCGCTGGCCCGGCGCACCAGCCGGTTACGGGTAGAAGTCCTCGGGAGCGGCGGCCAGTCGGCGGAGGTCAGGTGCCATTGCTGGTCGTCGGCGGGGATGGCCGCGGCCGACAGGGAGTGATCCTCGGTCATGACCGCCTGCACGGCCCGGTCCAGGCGGGCGACGGCCTCGGCGCAGCGCTGCGGGGCCAGCCGGGCGTAGGACAGCACCAGGCCCGGCGGGCCGCGGCGCTGACCCGCATGGGGCTGAGCGGGGTGACGCCCAGGCCGTGCTGCCGGGCGTGGGCGGCGACGTGCCGGTCGGACAGGCCCTCGGGCAGTTCCAGGAGGATCTCCAGGCCGGCCGCGATGCCCCGCTGGCGCCAGAGCGGGAAGCGCCGGCCGAGCTCGCGGCTGAGCGCGGCCCGGCGCATGGCATAGCTGCGGCGGGCCTGGCGCACGTGCCGGTCGTAATGCCCGGATTCCAGCCAGGACGCCAGCGCGTGCTGCTCCATCACGGCCGTGCCGAAGTCATCGTCGCGCTTGGTCTCGGCGACGGCCCGCAGCAGCTGCGGGGGCGGCACGATCCAGCCCAGGCGCATCGCCGGCGCCAGGGTCACGCTGACCGACCCGATGAGGATGACCTGCTCGGGGCGCATGCCCTGCAGGCAGGCCAGCGCGGGCCGGTCGAAGTGAAAGTCCGCGCGCTGGTCGTCCTCGATGATCAGCGCGCGGCGTGACACCGCCCATTCCAGCAGGCGCGCGCGCCGCGCCGCGGACATCACCGCCCCGGTCGGGAACTGGCAGCTGGGGCTGGTCAGCACCACCCGGCAGCCGCTGGCGGCGAGGGCCTCGACGTCCAGGCCCTCGTCGTCGACCGGGACGCCGATGGCCTTGAGGCCGTGTACCTGGAGCAGGTGCCGGTGCCGGGGCGAGCCGGGATCCTCCACGGCGACATGGTCATGCCCGGCCGCGCTGAGCGTGCGCGCGATGACCGTCAGGGCCTGCGTCCAGCCGGTGACGACCACGATCCCGTCCGCGGGCGCCATGGCTGCCCGGAGCCGGCCCAGGTGGGACTCCAGTTGCAGGCGCAGCGGCGCCACGCCCCACGGGCCGGTGTAGCCGAGCTCGGCCGCGGGCAGGCGGCGGAAGATCTCGGCAATGGTCCGGGCCGCCTGCGAGCGGGGGAACAGCGCGGGGTCCGGGCCGGACGGCCGCAGGTCAAGCTCGGGCCGCCAGAGCCGGCGGCGCTGCTGCCCGCGCCGCCGCCACCACGATGAGTGCTCCGGGGTGAGCGCCGGCCGCGGCGGACACCACGGTCCCGGAGCCCGGGCGGCTCATCAGGAAGCCCTCGGCCACGAGCTGGGCATAGGCATCGACCACGACGCCGCGTGACACCCCCAGGTCCTCGGCCAGGATCCGGCTGGCGGGCAGCCGTGTTCCCGCGGCCAGCCGCCCGGAGCGGATGGCGTCGCGAAGGCCCGCCCGCAGCTGCCCGGCGAGTGTCTCCGGATGGCTGCGATCGAGATGCAGAAGAATCTCCGGGCCGCCGCTCATGCGGCCACCATAGCAAAGGCGGGCGGTCCGGAATTGGTCCGCCAAATCGCTGCTGAAGTGGTCCTGCCGGAAACTGCCGCCACCACTTAGATTCGGGCAGGGAAATGCCGCGGCAGCTTAATAGGTGAACGCGAGCGGCTGCGGTGAAACCGTTCTCAGTTCGTAAGAAATAGGAAGCGAGCCCGTCTCTCGATGCGGAGTAAATGGATGAGAATTGTCGATACCCGACCCGCCCGGGCAGTGGTCATCAGCCTGGCCGTCGCGGGCGCCGTCGCCGCCGCGCCCGCCGCGGCGTCAGCCTCGCCCGCCGGCCGGTCCCCGGTCACCGGGCATGTCTACCTCGATGACAACACCGCGGGCACGAACACGATCGCGGCGTTCGACCGGCATCAGGACGGGACGCTGAGCCCCGAGCCGGGGTCCCCGTTCAATGCGGGCGGCGCGGGCACCGGGGCCGGCCTGGCCTCGGAGGGGGCGGTCCAGCTGGCCGGCGGCGGGCGCTTCCTGCTGTCCGTCGACGCGGGCAGCAGCCAGGTCTCGGTGCAGCGGATCGCGCCGGACGGCGCGCTGCGCCTCAGCGACGTCGTGCCCTCCGGCGGGGTGCTGCCGGTGAGCATCGCGGTGCACGGCAGCCTCGTCTACGTCGCCAACGCCGGCCCGCCGGCTCCAGCTACGCCGGCTTCCGGCTCAGCCCCCGCGGCAGCCTCATCCCCGTCCCCGGCTCCGTGATCGCCCTGCCCGGCTCCGCCCAGCCCGGCGACGTGCTGTTCAACAGCACCGGCACCAGGCTGATCGGCACCCGGGTCGGCACCTCGCAGATCGACAGCTTCACCGTGGGATCCGGCGGCCGGCTGACCGCCGCTCCGGGCTCGCCGTTCCCGGCCCAGGGCGTGGGTCCCTTCGGCAGCGAGTTCCGCCCGACCAGCCCCGGCCAGCTATTCGTGACCAACGCCCACAACGGCACCGGCCTGGGCACGGTCTCGGCGTTCGCCGACTCGCCGGCCGGATCGCTCACGCCGGTCGGCGGCTCGCCGTTCGCCGACCAGCAGACCGCGCCGTGCTGGGTGGTCATCAGCCCCGACGGCCAGCACCTGTTCGCGGTGAACACCGGGTCGGGCACCATCTCCCGGTACCGGATCGCCCCGGACGGCAGCCTGACGCTGCTCGGCAGCACCGCGGTCGCGGCCATGGCGGGGGTCGGCGCCGTCGACCCCGGGCTCAGCCCCGGCGGCCGGTACCTGTTCCTGAATGAAAGCGCGGCCCGTGCCGTCGGCGCCTTCGCCGTCAGCGGCGGCACCCTGACCGAGCTGCCCGGCTCGCCCACCGCCCTGCCCGCGGGCGCCACCCCGGCCGGCATCGCGGTGAGCTAGCCCGGCCCCGCACGACCCCTGCGACGACCGCAGGCCGGGCACCAGCGCGTCACCCGGCCTGCGGTCACCCGCGGGGTTCCCGGTCGTGGCCCCGCAACGGCAGAGATTCCCGTCAGAGCACCTGGTCGAGGACATCCACGACGCCCTCGCCGCCGCCGGCCCGACGATCATCTCAGCGCCCGCCGACGGGCCGTTCGGCCGCACTTTCACGTTCTCCGACCCCGACGGCTACCAGGTGACCCTCCACGACCGCAGCTGAGCCGGCAGTCCGCCGGTACCGGGCAAGCCAGCCACAAGGGCACATTGCGAAGGCCGTCGTTATACTGCTGCGGCTAATCATTAGCAAGATGATGCCAAAAGGCTCGATACCGGCAGGTTCCGGCTCATAGGCGCAGCTAAGACAGCGGGCGGGGTGGCGCGTGGTGAATGAGATTCCTGATGAGCTTCGCGGGCAGTTCACCGCGAAATTCGAGGAGGCGGGCCGGAAGATCGGCCGGTTCAATCTCGCGGTGTTCGGCAAGACCGGGGTCGGCAAGAGCACGCTGGTGAACGCCATATTCGGCGCGGAGATAGCGGAGACCGGGATCGGGCTGCCCGTCACCCAGGGCCAGCACCTGTACCTGCACGTCAGCGGCCACTTCGGCATGCTCGACACCCGGGGCATCGAGATCGGCACGGACAGCAAGACGATCCTGGGCGAGCTTGAGCGCTACATTCAGGAAACGCGCCGCCAGCCCCTGGCCGAACAGGTCCACGTGGCCTGGTACTGCGTCCGGGCTAATGACCTGCGCCTGGAGGACACCGAGGCGGAGTTCATCGCCGCGCTGGCCCGCCTCGGCCTGCCCGTCCTGCTGGTATTCACGCAGGCGGAAAGCCGGGACGGGCGCTACCGCCCCGAGGTGCTAGAACTGGCCAGGGCCGTCCAGGCCCGCCGCCTGCCCCTGGCCAGCCCGCAGGTCTTCCTCACCTACGCCAGGGCCGACCCCGCCTGGGGCCTGGCGCAGCACGGCCTGCAGGAGCTGCTGGATGCCACGTTTCTGGTCGCTCCGGAGGGCGTGGAGGCGGCCCTGACCGCGTCCCAGAAGATCGACCTGAAGCGCAAGAGCGCCGCCGCGCAGAAGATCATCGGCGGCGCGGCCACCGCCGCGGCGGCCGTCGGGGCGGCGCCGATCCCGGTGGCGGACGCGGCCGTACTGGTGCCCATCCAGCTCGGCATGATGGCCACTATCTCCCGCCTCTACGGGATTGACGTGGGCCGGGCTACCACCGCCGCGCTGGCCGCCACGGTCACCGCCACCACCACCGGGCGGACGCTGGCGGGCGGCCTGCTCAAGCTGGTGCCGGGCGTCGGCACGGTGGTCGGCGGGGCCATCACCGCCGGGGTGGCGTCGGGCCTCACCGTCGCGATGGGCCAGGCCTGGCTGACGGTCTGCGTCCGGATGTCCCAGGGCCAGCTCAACCTGGTCGGCGGCGCCCTGGACGCTCACGCGGTCCGGGACCTGTTCAAGGACGAGTTCAAGCGGCAGATGCGCCGGGCCATCGGCCGCTGATTCCGCCCGCCCGCCCCGCGCCCGTATAGTGATCGCGGGGAAGCCGGTAAGCCTGGTCGGCAGCGTCTTTCGCGCGGGAGCTGACCATGGTTCCCTCGGCCCCCTGGCCGAGCGCCTCGGCTAGCGGCCAGATTTCGCGGGCCTACCCTGGCGACCATGATCGTGACCGATTACTCGCTTAAAATACCGAAAAACGGTCGCGATCATAGGACCGCGTGCTTTGACGAGCGGCCCGGCGGTGCCTCAATGCGGCTCCTCGAACCCGGTGGCGGCGACGCTGAACTGCGATCCCGCGCCGAGCGATGACGGGGCGAAGGTGACTTCGTCATTGACCGTGGGTGGCAGGCCCGACGTCGTGGCGAGGGTCTCGCCGAGACTTTCAGCGGCGAGCGTAAGCCGCTTGGTGGGCGAGGACGGATTGGCGGGCTGCAGGAGTTCCGTGACGCCGACCCGGGTGAACAGGGCCTGTGTGACGTGGGCGGGCAGGAATTGGGCTCCTGGGGGGAGGCTGGTGACCTCTGCCGCCGGGGCCGAGAATGTGCCCTGCACGCCGGCGACGCTGGCCCGCGCCACGGGGGCCTGCTCCCGGCCCGCGAGGAACGTGAGCACGTGAGTCTTCGTGCTGTAGTGGATCTCCAGGTAGACCGGGGCGCCGCGCACCACGAAGAGCGGGGTGACGGTCGATAGCGCGGGCGCGGCGCCCGCCGGGCTGTACCCCCACTTCAGCGTCCAGGCGTGGCTTGAGCCGCCGTTGTAGACGAGGCTCAGCTCGGCCTCCGGCCAGCGCCGGCCGCCCCCCGCAGGAGCAAGCTGGCCGGGCTCTGGGTTCCGGTCCCGGCGGGGAAGGTAACGATCGCGCGGACGTCGTTGAAGGCCTTCGTGCCCAGGACGTGATAGCCGGCGGTGTCCTTCGTGTACGTGGCGGGCGGAGGCGAGGCCGCGCTCGCGCTGGCGGGGGCGGCGACGCCCAGGATCAGGGCTACCACTGAGAGTAAGCCCAGCGCTGCCGGGCAGCGGGCGAACTGATTCATCGGGGTTTCCTTTCCGGGCCGAACCGCGGCCCAGCGGCAACTGCATTCGGCCCTACCATTGTGTTGACCTGACGACGCCTCTCAGAAGACGTGCCTGACGCGAATCGGGTTGACGTATGCGATTTGCCGGATACGCCAACGTGGCGAGAAAGCTATTGCCTCCCGGCCGGTCAGCGTCCGGCGAGCCTCGTCTTCCCGTCGAGCAGTTCGCGTGCGATCTCCAGGTGGCCGGAGTGCGTGGCGGTCTCCTCGATCATGTGAAGGACGATCCAGCGGACGGTCGTGATCTGGGCGGTGTACTCCGGGTCGGCGTGGAGGTCGAGCCGGCGCGGGGCCGCGGACAGCGGGGTGACCGCGAGAACCGCATCGGACCGCCGGCACTCCTCGCGGTAGTCGGCGATGATGTCACCGCTGGGCCAGTCGCACGTGAAGGCCGCGGTCGGGTCGTACTCGCCTTCCTCCCCGTCTTCCTCGCCTGACGAGGATTCCGCCGCGCGGCCGGCGGTCACGTCCTGGAGCCAGTGGTGCTCAGCGCCGCCTAGGTGGGCGAGCATCCCGGCCACCGTCCAGCCGGACGGCGCGACCGGCGTCTGCCAGGCTGACTCAGGCAGCCCCTCGACGACCTTCAGCACCGCGTCGCGCTGGTCCTGCAGGAACCTCAGGAGCAGCCGCGACTCGTCGTCGCGGTTGACGTAGCCCACTGGCGATGGTGCCGTCACCTCAGAGTGCATCATCGTGCCGCCTTCCGGTCGGTGCGTCACGTCTTCGACGCCAGCGCCCCCCGAAACTCATCGCGGAAGCAGCAATACTCCATGATCGCGACCGATTACCCGTGCTGCACACGAGAAAACGGTCACGATCATGGAAATCGCCCCCACGCCGCCGCACCCCCGGCCCCCGCCCGCGCCTCATCCAGCGGGCCGCCCCGGCGGCCGGGCCGCGCCCGGCAAGCTGACGGTGACGGTCAGCCCGCCGCCCGGCCGCGGCCGGGCGCTGGCCGTCCCGTCGTGGGCCGCCGCGATCGACGCGACGATGGACAGCCCCAGGCCGGCTCCGCGGTGACTGGTCCGGTCGGCGAGCCGCCGGAATGGCTCGAACAGCCCCGGAACCGCCTCGGCCGGCACCTCCGGCCCGGTGTTCCGCACCGTGAGAGCCGGGCTCGGCTCCACCTCGATCTCGACCCACCCGCCGGGCTCGTTGTAGGCGACCGCGTTCGTTACCAAATTGACCACGAGTCGCTCCAGAAGCACCGGGTCGCCGGGGACCAGGCACCGGCCTCGGCCAGGACCAGCAGTCCCTCGATCAGCCGCTCGCTGCGGTCGCTGGCCCGCAGGAGCTGGGCGCCGAGATGGCGCAGGTCCGGGCTGCCGGCCGGACGCGGTCAACGCCGCCGCCGTGACGTTCTTCCTGCTGTCGTACTCGCGGCACGGGATCGGGTTCGGGCCGTACCGGATCGACCTGGACGTCTACCGGATCGGCGGCCGGGCCTGGCTGGACGGGCGGCCGCTGTACGGGCGGCTGGCCGCGCGGGGGATGCGGCGCGCGCTGGCCGCGGGGGAGGAGCGCTGGGCGCTGTGCCTGAACGCCCTGGCCGCCAGGCGGCGGGCAGCTGGTACGTCCTGTTCGCCGTCCTCGTCCTGGCTGGTCGGCCGTGACCCGCTCCGTCCGCTCCGTCCGGGCCGCGAACTTCCGCGATCTTCCGGTCGGAACCTCCGCGATTCCGCCATCGTTGGTTAGTCCTGTTCCGACTAATGACGGTGAGATATGTCCTGCCTGCTCACAGCCGCCGGTGACTGCCGGTGACGGCGGTCCGCCCGATCCTGCGCTCGTCTCTGGAGCCGCGCCACCTGCAGTTGCTGGTACTTCTGGGCGCGGCCAGCTTCTTTGAGGGCTACGACTTAAACATCATCACCGTCGCCTTGCGGCCGCTGCGGACGACGTTCGGCCTCAGCCAGGCGGGCGCCTCGCTGTGGATCGCGGTTGTGTACCTCGGCGCCCTGCCCGCCGTTCCCGCTGCCCGCTGGGCCGACCGCCGCGGCCGGCGCAGCCTGCTGCTCGCGTCGATCCTGGGCTACACGGTGGCCACCGGGGCCACCGCGCTCGCGCCCGGCATCGGCAGCTTCGCCGCCATCCAGTTCGTCGCGCGGTTCTTTCTCGTGCTCCAGTCGGCCCTGGTGTGGACGGTCGTGGCCGAGGAGCTGCCGGCGTCGGCCCGGGGCCTGGGGTTTGGCTGGCTGGCCATGCTCGCGGCACTCGGGACGGGCTGGTCGGCCATCTTGTGGGGCGCGGTGCTGCACCCGCTCGGGCTGTCATGGCGCTGGCTGTACGTGGCGGCGCTGCCCGTCCTCGGCGTGGTGATCGCGGCGCGCCGCAGGCTGCCGGAGACGAGCCGGTACCACGACGCCGCCGCTGGCCCGGGCGCCTCCGGGGGGTGGCGGGAGATCTTCCGGCCCCCGCACCGGCGCCGCCTCGTGCTGCTGTGCGCCGTGGCCCTGCTGGCCAACCTCATCGCCCAGGCCACGGTCTACGTCGTGGACTTCATGCAGACCCAGCGGCACCTGTCGGCCTCCGCCGCCAGCCTCACCCTGGTCGCCGCCGGCGCGCTGACCATCCCCATCCTGCTGGTGTCGGGGTCGCTCAGCGACCGGCTGGGCCGCAAGCCACTGGTCTGCGGCTTCATGGTCGTGAGCGTGGCCGGCTACGTCTGCTTCTTCTATCTCGCCCGCGGGGAGCTAGCTCTCCTGCTCTCGCTGGCGCTGGTCTACGCGGGGGTGTTCGGGTCCTGGCCCGCCGGGACCGGCTTCGGCGCGGAGCTGTTCCCGACGACGCTGCGGGCCTTCGGCAACGCCTTCGGCAACGGCGCCAAGTACCTGGGCCAGTCGGCCAGCTTCATCGTGGCCGGCGTGCTGATCGCCGGCGCGGGCAACCTCAGCCGGGTCGTCCTGATCCTGTCGGCCGGGCCGCTGGTGGCGGCCGCGCTGATCGCCGCCTGCTTCCCCGAGACCGGCGGACGCGAGCTTGAGGAGATCGCCCCGTCCGTCGGCCTCCCGGAGCCCAGCCCCTAGTTGGGGTGGTGCTCGATGACGGTGTCCGCCGCCGGGAAGAACGTGCTCTGGCTGCCGTCCTTCCAGCGGACCAGGTAGGGCGGCGCCCCGTCCTGGCCGTGCACCTCCGCTATCTCGCCGTGCCGGTCCGTGTCTCCCTGGTGCCGTCCCTTGACCGTCAGCTCGTCCCCGACCTTCGCCTGCATGATGACCGTCGCCCCCCGTTCCGATCTTGCCGCCAGGCCCTCTCATTCCCAGTAACGCGGGCGCCAAGCCGCAGCCCCCACCGCTAGCTGGGCCCGCTCAGCGCCGAGTCCCAGAACTCGATGACGTCCGGGTACAGCAGCTCGTGATCGCGAGGGAGCGACGCCTTGACCGTCCGGGTCCGCTCGTCGGCCAGCACCTCGGTCTGGCCCGCCTCCACGGCGTCGAGCGCCTGCCCGGCCACCGACTCCGGGCTGATCTTGGGCACGTCCAGCCCGGCGGCCATGCCGGTGTCGATGAAGCTGGCATGCACCCCGACCACCAGCGTGCCCTGATGGTGCAGCTCGATCCGGACGCCGTTGGTCAGCGCCCACGCGGCCGCCTTGGACGCGCCGTAGGTGGCGTCGAACGGGTTGATCACGAAGCTGGCCGCCGACAGCATGTTCACGATCGCGCCGCCGCCGCGGGCGGCCAGCACCGGGGCGAACGCCCGGCACATGCTGAGCGTGCCGAAGTAGTTGACCTCCATCTCCTGGCGGGCCGCCCGCACGTCCGGCGTGCCCAGGAACGTGCTGGCGTTCATCACGCCCGCGTTGTTCACCAGCAGGCTCACATCCGCGCACCCGGCGGCCACCTCGGCCACCCGGCCGGCGTCGGTGATGTCCAGGGCCACCGGCGTCACGCCCGGCTCGGTCACCCCGGCGGCGTCCCGCGCCGTCCCGTACACCTTCGCCGCCCCCCGGCTGACCAGCTCCCGGGCGAACACCTGGCCGAGCCCCCGGTCGGCCCCGGTGACCAGGGCCACCGCCCCCTTGATCCGCATGGCTGCCTCCTGCCGCTGCTGTTCCCGTCGCGCACCCGGCACGGCGCCGGGCTTCCCCGGCCGGGGCCGCCGGAAAACCCGTTGCCCGCCGCGGCCCGTCCGTGACACTCTCGCAGGCGCACTGTCCGGCTCGCCAGCGCTGCCGGCGCACGCGGAGGGAGGAACCCGAGATGACTGTCCTGTCGTTCACGCGTCCTTCCTGCACCGCCTGCCCGAGGAGCATCGCTCATGTCCGGACCTGCCCCGCGCCGCCCCCGGTGGCGCCTCGATGACGACGAGATCCTGTTCGACAAGCGCAGCCGGCACCGGCGCGCGCTGCCCCCGGCCGACGCCCGCGACGCCACTGACGGCCTGACCGGCGGGGAACGGTGGTCCACCTGGGACCAGCCCGCCGCCGGCGACCGGGGGCCGGCGCCCTACCCCCGCTGGCTGGTCACCGACCTGTCCGCGCGGGACACCGAGCTGGGCGTCCTGAAGACCGGCAAGGAAGCCGACGTGTTCCTGGTGCGCCGGGGCGTGCCCGGCGGCCGTTCCTGCCTGCTGGCGGCCAAGCGCTACCGTGACGCCGAGCACCGGATGTTCCGCCGGGATGACGCCTACCTGGAGGGCCGCCGGGTCCGCCGGTCCCGGGAGAACCGGGCCATGGCCGCCCGCAGCGCGGCCGGGCGGGAGATGCTGGCCCGCCAGTGGGCCGGCGCGGAGTTCGCCGCCCTGGCCCGGCTGTACGTGGCCGGCGTCCCGGTGCCCTACCCGGTCCAGATCCTGGGCACAGAACTGCTGCTGGAGTTCGTCGCCGAAGCAGGCCCCGCGGGCGGCGCGGGCGGCGCCGACGACGCAGGCCACGCCGACGACGCAGGCCACACCGGCCACACCGGCCACACGGGACACACCGGCGACGCAGTCGGCGCGGCTGCGCCCCGGCTGGCCGACACCCGCCCCGGCCCGGCCGAGCTGGCCAGCCTGTGGGACCAGCTCGTGGCGGCGCTGGTCACGATGGCCGGGCTGGGCCTGGCCCACGGCGACCTGTCCGCCTACAACCTGCTGGTCCAGGGCGGCCGCCTGGTGCTGATCGACCTGCCCCAGATCGTGGACGTCATCGCCAACCCGCGCGGCGCGGAGTTCCTGGACCGCGACGCGGCCAACGTCGGCCGGTGGTTCACCGCGCGCGGCCTGGCCGGCGTCACGCCCGCCCCGGCCGACCTGCCCGGCCTGCTCCGGGCCGAGGCCCGGCTGCCCGGCTAGACGACCGGCATGATCGTGACCGTTTTTCCGCGCATGTTAACGTAAACACGGTCACGATCATGGTCGTGAGGCGGGCCTAGGCCAGGCCCAGGCCGCCCCGCGCGTGGCCGGCCGCCGCGGCCCGCATGGCGGGCACGGTCTCGGCCGTCACCAGCCCCCGCTCGGCGGTGAGCTCGTCCACGATGGCGAACGCCGCCGCCATCCGCTCCGGGCTGTCGATCACGATGGTCACCGCCGGGACCCGCCGGGCCGCGCTCAGCACCCGGTCGCCGTGCGGCGGGTGCGCCCCGTGGAACCCCCACACCCCGCGCAGCGTGGTCACCCCGCTGACCCCGGCGGCCCGCAGCCGCCGGGTGATGACCCGGTGCACCGCCTGACCCTCGTACCGGGCCGCCTCCGAGGTGTAGATCATCAGCTTCTGCCACAGCGCCATGCCGTGCTCGTCGGTCCCCGGCAGCGCGTCCGGCTCGGCCAGCCGCGCGCCGTCCCGCTTCAGCACGGTGACCCGTTCCAGGGTCAGCAGCGGGTCGTGCAGCAGCCCGCCTAGCTCGGGCACCACCCGGTCGATCCGCCCCGCGTCGCCGACCGCGATGACCATCATCGGCACCTCCGCGTTGCGGCTGAAGAACGCCGCCCGCTGCCGGGTCCCGCGCCGGGTCCCGTCCACCCCCAGCAGCGCCGTGGCCCCGGCGATGCCGCGCCGGTACAGCAGGTCGCACACCGCCGCGAAGGCCGGCACCCGGTAGGCCCGCTCCTGCCGGCCCAGGTACACGGTCAGCTTGGCCGCGCCGCCCGGGTCCCCGGGCGCCGCCGCGCCGTCCAGGCGCCCCGCCAGCACCGCGCCGTCCAGGCGCCCCGCCAGCACCGCGCCGTCCAGTCGCCCCGCAGCACCGCGCCGTCCGGGCCTCCCGGCAGCACCGCGCCGCCCGGGCCTCCCGGCGCCGCCGTGCCGTCCAGCAGCCGCGCCCGCTCCAGCGTGACCAGGCCGGGGCTGGCCAGCGCCGCTACCAGGGGCAGCACCGCCTCGATCCGGGGCCGGGTGTCCACCGCCACCGCCACCAGCGGCAGGTCCTCGGACAGGGTCAGCGACCGGTCGCTGCGCAGGTGCTGGCGCAGCCCGAAGCCCTCGGTGCCCCGCAGCAGCACGCTGGCCGCCACCTCGCGGCGCCCGTACAGGTCCAGCAGCGCGTCCGCGACGAACACCCCGCCGGCCCGGTGCCGCTCGCCGAAGTAACAGGTCAGCTTCAGGCAGTCGGTACTCACCGGTGCGCCATCCTCACAGCCGCTCCCCGAGCAGCCGCCCGGCCGCCGCCGCGGCCACCCCGAGGGCCAGGCTGAGCACCACGTTGGCCGCCGCGCCGCGCCGCTCCCGCTCCTCGGCCAGCCGCTCGGTCTCCAGCATCCAGGTCGAGAACGTCGTGTAGGAGCCGACCGCCGCGGTGCCGCCCAGCAGCGCCGCGCCGGGGCTGAGCGCCAGCGCCGACAGCAGGCCCAGGATCACCGCCCCGGACAGGTTGACCACCAGCGTGCCAACCGGGAACCGGCCCCCCACCCGGGCCGACACCGCCCGCGCCGACACCAGCCGGTCGACCATGAACCGGGCCACCGACCCGGCCCCGCCGATCAGCACCACGGCCGGCCACAGCAGCACGCTCATGCCCGCACCCGCACCCGCCGGGCCAGCGCGGTGGCCAGTCGCACCGCCGCGTACCCGGCCGCCACGCTGCCCGCCGCGTACCCGGCCGCTATCGCCCAGGCGTGCGCGTCGAGCATCCGCACCAGTTCCACCTGCATGGTCGAGAACGTCGACAGCCCGCCGCACAGCCCCGTGCCCAGCAGCGGCCGCCGGTAGCTGGACAGCGGCAGCCGTTCCTGCAGCCGCGTCACGAAATATCCGAGCAGGAACGCGGCGACGATATTCACGATGAACGTAGGCCACGGCCACGCCGTCGCCCCATGCGGGAAGCCCTCCGCGAGCGCGGCCCGGGCCAGCGTCCCCAGCGCGCCGCCCGCGAAGATGGCGGCCAGCTCACGCCGGTCCGGCCGGGCCAGCCCGCGTCGCGGCCGCCCGCCCGGCGGGCCGTCCGCGGGCGCCGTCCCCACCGCCAGGCTCCCGGCCGGCACGCCCGCGGCGTGCGGAAACTCGTCCGGCAATGCCCCTGCTCCTTCCAGCATCCGGTCCGGGGGAGAGGCCATCAGCCGCGGGAGCGGCGGTCCGGGCGGCCTCAGCCGCCACGCCAGGGCATCATCTGGCTCGGGTCAGGCTACGCGATCACCCCGCCGCCCGGCCCGCGAGGGCCGGGCCAGGCCCGGGCGGCTGGCGAGGCCAGGCGCGCCAGGGCTCCCGAGCCCGGCGGCGCCAGGCCCAGGACACGCCGTCCGCCCCGCGTACTCCGCGATTGCCGACATACCCCGTACCCGGGAACCTGGAATCGTGATCAGGTGCAGCCCCCGGCCGCCCGCCAGCCTGACGCCGCCATGACCGCGGCCGGCGAGGCCGGCGACGGCGACGCCGCGCCCGGCGACGCCGTTCCCGGACCAGCCGCGTCCGCTCCGGGCATGCCCGGGCCGCCCATGCCCGGACCGGCCCGCCCCGGGGCCAGCCGATGGCAGGTCAGCATCGGCACCGCGCGGGGCGCCGCGCACCAGGCCTCCGGCCAGCCGAACCAGGACTCGGCGGCCCAGCAGACCACCGCCTCCGGCGGCGCGGTCATCGTCGCCATCGCCGACGGCCACGGCCATCACCGGCATTTCCGCAGCAAGGCCGGCTCCGCGCTGGCCGTCGTGGCCGGCTGCCAGGCCGCCGCCCAGCTATCGGCCGACCTGAGCCCGGACGGCAGCCTGGCCGACGTGGACGCGGCCATCCGGGCCAGCCTGGCAACGTCCATCGTCGCGGCCTGGCGGACCGCCGTCGCCGGCCAGCTAGCCGAGCATCCGTACTCAGCCGGGGAGCAGGCCGAGATGGACCGCAACGGCGACGACCCGCAGATCCCGTACGGCTCGACCCTGCTGGTCGCCGCGGTTACCGGCCGCTGGCTGATCTGCGCCCAGATCGGCGACGGTGACCTGCTCGCCGTCCAGCCGCACGGCCCGTCATTCGCCCCGCTGCCCCACCATGACGTGCTGGACCGCTCCCGGACCCGGAGCCTGTGCCAGGCCGATGCGCCCGACGCGTTCCGCGTCGGCGTGCACGACCTGGACGCCGACCCGCTGGTGGCAGTGCTGCTGGCCACCGATGGCTACGGCAACGCCCAGGCCGCCGACGCGTGGCAGCCCGGCGTGGGCCGGGACCTGGCCCGCCTGGCCGCCCGCCACGACCCGGGCTGGTTCGCCCGCCAGGTCCCCGACTGGGCCGCGCGCTGCGCGTCCGCCGACGGCAGCGGCGACGACACCACGATCGCCCTGCTGCTGCACCCGCACGCCGCCGCCCTGGCCGCCGGCCACTCCGGCCACTCCGGCCGCGCCGCCCGCACCGTCCCGGTCGAGCGCCCCCCGGACCAGACCGTCCTCGCCCTCCCCTGGCCGCCCGCCGCCGCCCACGACCAGACTCTCCCCGTCCCGCGGATCCCGGCCGCCGGCCCACCCGCTCCCGAGCACCCGGACCCACCCGCTCCCGCCGAGCCGACCCACACCCAGGCCCTCCCCGTGACGCGCCTCCCGGCCCCCGATCCCGCCCCGCCAGCCGAGTCCCCGCCCCCCGCCCAGCCCACCCCGGCGGAGCCCGCGCGCTCCGAGACGCTGCCCGCGGAGCGGATCCCGGCGCCCGGTCCCGCCACGCCGGCCGAGCCGCCGGCATCCAGCCAGCCGATCCCGGCGGAGCCCGCGCGCACCCAGACGCTGCCCGCGGAGCGGATCCCGGCCCCGGGTCCCGTCACGCCGGCCGAGCCGCCGGCCCACGGCCAGCCGATCCCGGCGGAGCCGACGTACACCCAGACGCTGCCTGCGGAGCGGGTCCCGGCCGCCGCTGCCGATGCGCCCGGACCGACTGCCCCTGCGGCGGCAGCACCCACCGCGCAGCAGGTGCCGCCGGCAGGCAGCGGGCTCACGGTGCCCGCCCAGCGGGTCCCGCCGTCCGGGGCGCCCCCGGCCTCGGTCCCGGCCGGGCGGTCGGGCGACCGGCCAGGGCCAGCTGACCATGCCGCGGCGGGTCAGCCGTCGCCTGAGTCGGACGAGACAGTCCGGATGGAGGCATCGGCCCCCGCTCGCGACGCGGCCCCGGACGGCTCGCGGCCGGGCTCGCCGTCCTCACCGGACACCCTCCCGATGCCGGCCGAGCCGCCGCGCAGCCCGACGCCGAAGGCAGCGCCGTCGGGGTCATCCCGCGGCCCGGTGTACCCGGACCCGATCACCGGGGCCGGCAGCCGGCGGACGGGGATGTTCGTCCTGGGTGTGATCGTGTTCATGGTCCTGGTCGCGGCCGGCGTCCTGCTGTTCGCCCTCCGGCCGACGGGCTCGCCGTCTCCCGCTCCGGCCCGGTCCTCCGCGACGGCCAGCCGGTCGGCGTCGCCGGGGGCGTCCGGGCACCGCCCGGCCGGGTCCGGGCCCGCCGTGACCGCCAGTCCGCAGGCGCCGGCGGCTGGAGGCTGATCAGCGGGGTATGGGTGTCTGGTGAGATCACCGCGTGCCCGCCGCCGGCGTGGCTCAGGCCCGGGGCCGCACCGGCCCCGGAGGCGGTCGAAGGAGGATCTATGCCCGGAATCGTCGTCGGCGTAGACGGGTCGGCGCATGCCCGCGCGGCCCTGGACTGGGCCATGCGCGAGGCCGCGACCCGGCACGACGAGCTGACCGTCCTGACCGTCAGCCCGGCTCAGGCCAGCCCGTGGACCCACCGGCCGCTGACCATGCCGGCCGAGGCATCCGTAGTGGCCGAGGCGCGGCAGGCAGTGGAGAAGCTAGTGGGCGAGGTGGCCGGCGAGATCGGCGCGGCCCAGCCGGGGTCGGTCACCATCAAGGCGTTCAGCGGCTTCCCGGCCCAGTCGCTGATCGACGCGTCCCGCACGGCTGACCTCGTGGTGATCGGCTCACGCGGCGTCGGCGGGTTCGAGGCCCTCCTGATGGGCTCGATCTCCAGCCAGGTCGTCCACCACGCCGCCTGCCCGGTCGTGGTGGTCCCCACCGGCCGCTAGGCTCCGTCCCGACCATGATCGCGACCGCTTTTCCGTGAAATCCGCCGGAAAAACGGTCGTGATCACGCCGATCGCCCAGCGGGTGCCGCCAAGGCTTCGCGTCAGCCCCAGGTGACGCGCATGCCCGCCTGGCGGCGGGAGCGCCATTCCTGTGCCGCGCGGCTCAGCCGGCGCGACCCCGCCTGCCGCGCGGCCGACGGGCCTGGCTAGCGGTGGTCGGCGAACGCCAGGCCGCCCGCCAGCAGGATGATCATGACCAGGACGCCGTACGCCGCCCCGGAGCTCAGCGTGCCCGTGCTGGAGCTGGCCAGCAGCCAGCTGGCCACCCCGAGGGCGGTCAGCACGCCGCCCGCGATCACCGCCCGCATCAGCCGGCGGCGGCGCTCGAGGAACGTCAGCCCGCACGCCCCGTCCGCGCCGTGGAGCTTGCGGGGATTGCCGCAGCGCCGGCAGCGGTCCAGGTTGGTCGGGTAGTTGGCGGCCAGCTGGAACTGTGCGTCAGCGGACATCGGGCTCAGCTTCTTTCTGCACGCGAGCGTCCGGGCGGGGCTCCGCTCCGCCTATCCCTCAGGATGCACCCGCATGGCCGGCGCCGCCAGCCCATTGCCGGGGGTAAATGATCCCCGTCGCGGCTGGTGAACGGGCGCGTCTGGTGAACGGGCATCGAGCGCGCTATCGGGGGTTTCCCGGCCGGGATCACGGCATGGTCAACTCGGCTGACGGCCGTCGTTCTGCCCTGCCGCTGCGCGATTCCCCGGCCCGAAACCGTAACCAGCCGGCGCCTGAAGTAACTCGTTGTGCCCGCTCGTTCACGGCGATCCGGAAATAAACTCCGGCCGCCGCGCTATCCGCTATAGCGAAGTGGTGCCACGCACCCGCCGGATCGCTTACGCTTATGGTCTAGACGCTAGACCTATTTCAGGAGCCGGGGAGGCGTGCAATGGCGCAGCGAACGCAGATCCTGTATGTGGACGACATTGACGGCAGCGAGGCCGCGGGCACGGTGCGGTTCGGGCTGGCCGGGAACGATTATGAGATCGACCTCAGCCGCGAGCACGCGGATGCCCTGGCTGCGGCTATCCAGCCCTACATTGCCGCGGCGCGGAAAGTGTCCGGCGCCCGCCGTCCGCTCAAGGGCGTCCGGCCAGCCCGGCACGACCAGTCTGACGTGCGGGCCTGGGCCGGGGGCAGGGCATCAAGATCTCCGACCGGGGCCGCATTCCGGCTGACGTGCTGACCCGGTACGAATCAGCGCACTAGCCGGAGGGCGAATCCGGGAACCGCGCGGCGCCGATTAAGGGATCACCCTGGTCGGCGCCGGGTGAGGTTCCTAATCGGACTAACTGCGCTTTCCGGGCGGCAGCTGCCGGCAAAGTTCCCGGCCGCGCAGCCTGGCGCACCACCCGTAACCTGCGGGTCGGCCAGAATCATGATCGAGTGGCCGGTCGGCGGGCCGGATGCGTTCAGGAGCTGAAGCGGGTTCAGCCGGGCGACCGGTCACGGCACGCGTCATTGTGCGGTGCGGCGGACCCGCCGCAGCCGTTCCGGGAGGCCGTCCCGACGCGGTCGCGCGGGACCGGCCCAACTAGCTGCATCCCGGCGAAATCGGTCGTCCGATATCTCCGATTGCCCGTGGCGCCAGGCGCTTTCAGCGCGCCTGGAACCCGGTGCCCGGAGGCCAGCGCCTCCGGGCACTTTTCGCACGCCCGGAACGAGGCCGCGGACCCCCGGTGTCATTCGTGAAGGCTTGCGGGAAAAGGGATCTTGCCGCGGCCGGTCGCCCGGCCCCCGCCGCGCGGGCCGCGCAGGATCAGGCCGCCGAGATCCCGGCCCGCATCGCCCGCCGCGCGGGACAGGCAGGCTCGCCGCCTGCGGGCCTGACGTCCCGGGTCCGCTCGCCCGCGACGGGCCCGCCCGCCTGACGTCCCGGTCCGCTCGCCCGGGACCGGCCGGTCGCGGACTGCCCGCCTGATGTCCCGGGTCTGGCTGCCGCCTGATGTCCCGGGTCTGGCTGCCGCCTGGCGGGCGGGGAATGAGTCGCGCGGCGGAGCGGAACCAGTGGCGCTGCTGATACGTGTTATGCGTGAGGGTTTGCCGGGGAATCTTGCCGCCTGGCGGAGGCTGGCGAGGGGGCGGGCGTGGCGGACAATGCACGGCGTGCGGAGATCGAGCACGTGCTGGGCACGCTGCTGCAGTACGGGCGAACGGCGATCGCCAGCCCGCGGCCCGCTGACGGGGCGGAAGCGATGCGCCAGGCCGCGCGGATGGCCCGCGGGCTGCTCGCTGAAGCGCCGGGCGAGGAACGGTACCAGCGTGGCCTGGGCGGCGTCCTGTACGGGCTGGCCGCCGCGCTGAATGACGCGGGCGAGTACGCCGAGGCGATTGACGCGCTCCGCGAGGCCCGGGCCGCCTACCGCCTGGTCCCCGCCGCCGATATCCCGTTCCTG
Source organism: uncultured Actinomycetota bacterium (assembly GCA_963731085.1). Lineage (GTDB taxonomy): Bacteria > Actinomycetota > Actinomycetes > Streptosporangiales > Streptosporangiaceae > DASUBV01. Next base: position 356,334 of record CAVSUF010000002.1, on the reverse strand, counting down.
GTCGCCGACGTGCAGATGCGCCGGGCCGTGTCGCTGGCCGTGACCGGGGCGGGCATCTCGGCCACCGTTGACGCCCAGGACGCGGTCATGACCTACCGGGCGAGCGCCGACCCCGACCGGGTCAACGACTCCTACCTGGGCCTGGCCCGGACCCTGATGCTGGCCTGCGACATCTTCGGGGCGTTCGCCGACCCGCACATCGGCCTGGCCGCCGCCCGGCAGGGACTGGCGTGGATCGGCCGGGCGATAGCGGGCCAGCGCACGGCTCTGGACGAGCCCACCCGACTGGCCATGATCCAGGCCGCCAGCGTGGAGGTCGCCCTCCTGGAGTCGCTGGGCCGGGTCGGCGAGGCGGAGGCCTCAGCGGCGGTGCTGGAGACCCTGGGCGCGGAGCCAGTCGCCACGCTGAGCGCGGCCCGGCTGGGCAGCACCGGCCAGCCCGCCGCGCTGGAGACGACCGAGGCTGCCGTGTTCGTGCTGGAGCGGGTCAGCGGCCGCGACGACGGCCTGCGGGACCTGCTGCTTCGCCCTGGGCATGAGCAGGCGTTCGCCCCGGTGCTGCTTCCCCGGCCCGGCCGGATCCCGGCCGCCGGGTACCGGGCCGCCCTGGCCGCCGAGGACGCGCTGCGCTACGGCGACCGCGCCGGCGTGCCGCTCGGCCTGATCGCGCACTGCCTGCTCGCCGCCTGCTTCTCCGAGACTCTGGCGGAGGCCGCCGCCGCGACTCCCGCCGACCCCGGCCCGGCCAGCGACGGCCTCGCTGCCTGGTGCCGACTCCTGTCCGCGCTGGCCGCCCGCCTGGACGCCGACGGCGAGGAAGCCCTGGCCCGGGACGCGGCCGGCTGGGGCCGCCAGGTCGCCGCCGCGATCAGGCCCGGCTGAGCCGACCGGCCGGGCGCCTCGCGCTGGATCGGGCCGCCGCCGTCGCTGCCCGCCTCGCCGCGGCCGTAGACCCAGCCCCGGGCCTCAGCCCGGTCCTGAGCCCGGTACAGCTCCTCGATCAGCGTGAGCAGGCTGTCGCAGGGGTCGTCGATGCGGTCGCCGTTCTCGGCGTCGGCGCGCTAGAAGCCGGCGGCCAGCGGCTGCCCCTAGCTGTTGCTGACGAGCAGGCCCAGGCTTGCCTGAGCATGGTCGATGCCGGTCACGCCGCCGTCGTCACAGCGGCCGCCGTCGCCACAGCGCGCCGTTTCGCGCGCGTTCGCGCGCCGGGCGCCGCCTCCAGCGCAGCCCGCGACTCACCAGGCAACGAGGCGTCCATGATCGTGACCATTTCTACGGCAAAAATCCCGGGAAAACGGTCACGATCATGGTCTCCAGGGCCGGTAGCGGCCCAGGTGCGCTCGCGCGTGTCTCAGAAGTTAACTCCTGGTGTTGCTGAGCACCAAGATGATCTTGACGGGGCCGGCGCGACGCTAAGCCGCTACCCGGACGGCCGCCACCGCACCCGGTCACTCGCCCTGGCGGCCAGCCGCGCTGCGGCCAGCCGGGCTCAGCGGGTATCAGGGTTACCAGGGATAGCTGCCGGTGCCGTCCTCGGTCAGCAGCACGCCGGTCGGGACGGGCTCGGGCAGGGTGACCTGGCGGGCGATCCGGGCTCCGCCCTGGGCGGCGGTGTCGTGGCCCCGGTGGCCGTTCAGGTCGGTGGCGCAGAACCCCGGCGACAGCCCGTTGACCCGGATTCCCTCCTCAGCCAGCGTGCTGGCGTAGATCAGCGTGATCGCGTTCAGGGCCGCCTTGGAGGAGTTGTAGCCGAGCAGGTTCGCGTAGGCCCGCCACGGCGAGTCCGGGTCGGTCAGCAGCGCCACCGTGCCCAGGCCGGACGTCACGTTGCCGATGTACGGCGCGGCCGAGCGGCGCAGCAGCGGCAGCATGGCGTTGGTTACCGCGACCACGCCCAGCACGTTGACCTCGTAGATCTCGCGCAGCGCGGCCACCGGCAGGTCGGGCGGGGCGTGCGGCCGGTCGCGGGAGATGCCCGCGTTGTTGACCAGGATGTCCAGCCGCCCGTAGGTCGCGTCGATCCAGGCCGCGGCGGCGTCGATGGTCGACGGGTCGGTGACGTCGAGCCCGACATACACCGCGTCCAGGCCCTCGCCGCGCAGGTCCGCCTCGGCCGCGCGGCCCAGGCCGGGGTCGCGGGCGCCGAGCAGGACGGTGTGCCCGGCCCGGCCTAGCTCGCGGGCGGCTTCCAGGCCCAGTCCCTTGTTGGCGCCGGTAATGAGGATGATCTTCGCATCAGTCATGATCCCGATGCTGGCCCCGGCCCGGCCGGGGCGGGAGAGACCTGCCGAGCCCGGGATCCGCAGTCCCATGGTGCCCGCGCGGCCGGCGCGGCAGGCTAGGGGAGTGGACCGCGTCGACCGGGAGGAGCTGGCCGCGTTCCTGCGCCGCCGCCGGGCGCAGGTGCGGCCCGCCGACGCTGGCCTGGAGGCGGGCGGGCGGCGCCGCGTGCCCGGCCTGCGCCGCCAGGAGGTGGCCCAGCTGGCGGGGATGTCGGTGGATTACTACACGCGCCTGGAGCAGGGCCGGGGGCCGCGCCCGTCGCGGCCGATGCTGGCCGCCATCGCCCGGGCGCTGCGGCTGTCCGGCGACGAGCGCGGCTACCTGTTCCGCCTGGCCGGCGAGGTACCCGGCCCGCCGCCCGGCCCGGTCCGCGAGGTCCGCCCGGGCATCGCCCACCTGCTGGACCGGCTGGACGACACCCCCGCGCTGGTGTGCGACGCCGGCTACGAGGTGCTGGCCTGGAACCCCATGGCGGCCGCCCTGATCGGCGACTTCTCCGCGCTGCCGCCCGGCCGGCGCAACATCGCCTGGCGGTTCTTCACCGACCCGGCGGCCCGCGCCCGGCATGACCCCGAGGGCGCTGACCTGTTCGCCCGCGGCTGCGTGGCCGACCTGCGCGGCGCCGCCGCCCGCTACCCGCGCGACGCGCGGATCAGCCGCCTGGTCACCCGGCTGCGCGCGGTCAGCCCCGAGTTCGCCGGCCTGTGGGAGCGCCACGACGTCGAGGTGCCGCGCTCGATGGCCAAGCGCCTGCGCCATCCCGTCGTGGGCTGGCTGGACCTGGACTGCGAGTCCCTGCACGACCCCGACACCGACCAGTGGGTGGTGCTGTACACCGCCGCGCCCGGCACCCCGTCGCACGAGGCGCTGCGCCTGCTGAAGATCGTCGGGACCCAGGACCTGACCCCGGCGAACACCTTTGATGCGTAACGGCACGGCAGCCCATCAGCCCATCGCCGCCTTAATCCGCATCGGCGCAGGGCAAATGCGCCGCTCAGTTGCCGCGGTTTACCGGCAGTATCCCGGCGGTTTCTACTCCGCCCCGGTGCCGAAGTACCGGAACGTGTTGCCCAGGTGCCGCTGGACCGTTACCGCATGCGTCTTGCTCCAGGGCGAGCAGTGCACGGCGCAGGTTCCTCTATATATCTTTCTCAGTCCCGCGCTCCCGCTGATGCTCTCGCTGACGGTGACGGTCCTCGTGCAGCTCAGGGTGATCGCGGCGCGCTGCTTGGTGGCGAACACGCAGCGGGCCAGTCGCCGCTGTGCGCGCCCTGATCGTGCCGGTAAACAGAGCGGTACTGGATACTGGCGAGCACGGTCCTCGGCGATCGGACCGTAGCGCCCGGCGCAGTCTGGGCGAAGGCCGTGCCGCTCGACATGGCGAAGCCGGCGAGCAGCAGCGTCGAAAACGCGAGCGCCTTGATGCGCATCATTCCTTGATTCCCACGCCTTTCTTAACCTCTGGCGGACGACGCGGTTCAGCGCCGTCCGGGCGGTAGCATGTTATGCCGGATATGGCATGATTTGATCATGCATCGCGCGGAAACCCGCTTCCGCAGTATTCCGGGAGCATTCCGGGAGTCGCGCGCCGCGCAGATCATGGCGGTCGAGCGGAATGACGGTGCCCGCGCGCTTCTCACCCGGCCCGCCGCGCCGGCCGGCGCGCCGGGTCGCCCGGGGCATCATGGGTGCCATGACCGACACCGCGCTGCTCAGCCCCCTGGACGGCCGCTACCGGGCGGTCACCGAGCCGCTGGCCGGCTACCTGTCCGAGTTCGCCCTGAACCGGGCCCGGCTCCGGGTCGAGGCCGAGTGGCTGATCTTCCTGGCCGCCAGCGGCGCCGTAGCCGAGCTGGCGCCGCTGACCGAGGCCGAGATCGCGCTGCTGCGGTCGGTACCCGGCGAGTTCGACGCCGGGGCGGCCCGCCGCCTGGCCGAGATCGAGGCCGAGACGCGGCACGACGTCAAGGCGGTGGAGTACCTCCTGAAGTCCCGGCTGGCCGGCACCAGCCTGGAGCCCGCCGGCGAGTTCGTCCACTTCTGCTGCACCTCCGAGGACATCAACAACCTGGCCTACGGCCTGATGCTGCGCGACGCCGTGACGCAGGTCTGGCTGCCCGCCGCCGCCGCCCTGCAGCGCGACGTCCTGGCCCTGGCCCGGGCGCACCGCGACCTGCCCATGCTGGCCCGCACCCACGGCCAGCCCGCCACCCCGACCACCCTGGGCAAGGAACTCGCCGTGTTCGCCCGGCGCCTGGGCCGCCAGCTCGACCGGATCGCCGCCCAGGAGTACCTGGGCAAGTTCAACGGCGCCACCGGCACCTACGGGGCGCACGTGGTGGCCGTGCCGTCGGCCGACTGGCCCGCGCTGTCCGAGGCGTTCGTCACCGGCCTGGGCCTGACCTGGAACCCGCTGACCACCCAGATCGAGTCGCATGACTACGTCAGCGAGCTTTTCGCCGACGTGGCCCGGTTCAACGGGATCGTGCACAACCTGGACACCGATGCCTGGACCTACATCTCGCTGGGCTACTTCCGCCAGGTCCGGGGCCTGGGCACGGTCGGCTCCTCGACCATGCCCCACAAGATCAACCCGATCCGGTTCGAGAACTCCGAGGCCAACTGCGAGATCAGCACCGCGCTGCTGCGCACCCTGGGCGAGACGCTGATCACCTCGCGGCTGCAGCGCGACCTGACCGACTCGACCACCCTGCGGAACATGGGCGTGGCCCTGGGCCACTCGCTGGTGGCCATCGAGAACTGCCGCGGCGGGCTGGCCGGGCTGGACGCTGACCCCCGCGCCATCGCGGCCGACCTGGACAGCGCCTGGGAGGTCATCGGCGAGGCGATCCAGACCGTGATGCGCCGCCGCGGCATCGCCGGCTCCTACGAGAAGCTCAAGGACGTGCTGCGCGGGCAGCGGGCCGACCGGGCCGCGCTGGCCGAGTTCATCCGCGCCCAGGGCCTGCCGCCCGAGGACGAGCGCGCCCTGCTGGACCTGACCCCGGCCCGCTACACCGGGCTGGCCCCGGCCCTGGTCGACTACGCCCGCCCGGCCGGACCGGACCCCCAGCCGGACCCCAGCTCGGATCCCGGCGCGGGCCCGGCCGGCGCCTAACGCCCGCCTGCCCGGGGCGCGGAGGCTGGCACCGGGGGCGGAGGCTGGCACCGGGGCGCGGAGGCTGGCACCGGGCGCGGAGGCTGGCACATCCGGGTGCGGTGATCAAGCACCGGGGGGCGCGGGGGGCCAATCCCGGCTAACCCGCATACGGATCATTTACGCCGCCAATAGGTTGCCCGCCATTCGCGTCGGGTACGTGCGGTCACGCTAGGTAACTAAAATGACGCAGGCAGTTACGCTTGGTCACGCGTGACTGGGCTCGGCGCGGACGGGGGAACGGCGTGTTCAGTGTGCGGGGATGGGGGTCCGGCAAGCAGGGCGCGGGCCAGGGGGTAGCCGAGCGGTCCGTGGTGCCGACGGAGCCCGTGATGCAGACGGAGCCCGTGGTGTCGACGGAGCCCGTGATGCCGACCGAGACCGTGGCGCCGGCCGGGTCCGTGGCATCGGCGCAGGCCGTGGCATCGGCGGAGACCATGACGCCGGCCGACGCCATGACGCCGGCGGAGAGCATGGCGTCGTCACCGGCCGTGGCGTCGTCGCAGGCTGGCGTCGTCACGGCCGTGGCGTCGTCACAGACCGTGGCGCCGCCGGAGCCCGCGACCCGCGGCGGCGGCGGGAGCGGGGACGGCCAGCCGCCGTCCGGCGGGCCGGGCCGGGGCCGGCGGGGCGGGGCCGCCTGCTGCTGGCCGGCGGCACGGCCGCCATCGTGATCATCGCCGGGGCGGCTTACGCGCTGGTGAACTCCGGCTCGGGGCCGGCCTGCGGGATCCGGCAGCAACCCGGTCGCCCCGCCGGTGCGGGTGCTGCGGATCGACTCCGTGGCCCCGGCCGACGGGACCGCCGGCGTCAACGGCGCGGCGCCGCTCCTGGTCAGCTTCAACGGCCCGCTCAAGGCGGGCTCGCCCAGCCCGGTCATCACCCCGGCGGTGGCCGGGACGTGGCGGCACCTGGGTGACGATGACGTGTTCACGCCGGCCAGCCGCTGCCGCCGTCCAGCCGGTTCGAGATCTCGATCCCGGCGGGCGTGCGGGCCGTCGGCGGCGCCGCCCTGTCCAAGCCCGCGACGGCCCGGTTCACCACCGCGCCGTACTCCCAGCTGCGCCTGGGCCAGCTGCTCAGCCAGCTCGGCTACCTGCCGCTGACCTGGACGCCGGCCGCCGGGCCGCAGGGCCGCGCGGCCGACATCGACAGCTCGTTCGTGCCCCAGACGCAGGCCGCGCTGGCCTACAACCCGCCCGCCGGGCACGTTCACCTTCCAGTCCGGCTACCCGGCCTGGCTGACCAGCCAGTGGTCGGCGGGCCAGGCCAACGTGCTGCTCCGCGGCGCGGTGATGGCGTTCCAGCACGACCACGGCATGTCGCCCACCGCCAACATCGGGGCGAAGTTCTGGGCCGCGCTGTTCAAGGCCGCCCAGGCGGGCGACATGAACGCAGCCGGCTACACCTACGCCCTGGCCAGCAAGACGCTGCCGGAGAGCCTGACCATCTGGCACAACGGCCACGAGGTCTTTCACAGCCTGGCCAACACCGGCATCCCGGTCGCGCCGACCGTGGACGGGACGTTCCCGGTGTACGACAAGCTTCCGGTTCCAGATCATGTCGCGGCACCAACCCGGACGGCAGCCACTACGCCGACCCGGTCCAGTGGGTGTCCTACTTCAACGGCGGCGACGCCGTGCACTACTTCCCCCGGCCCGGCTACGGCTACCAGCAGAGCCTGGGCTGCGTGGAGCTGCCCTGACCACCGCGCACGCCGCCTACCCGTAGCTCACCTACGGCAGCCTGGTCACCGTGGCCACCGTGACCAGCTAGCCGCCGGCGCGGTCCGCTGCGCTGCCCGGTCCCGTGCGCTCGCGGGGCCGGGCAGCGGCATGCCGGGGGCCGGGCCGGAGGCCGCGCCCGCTCATCGGCATCCGGTCAGGCACCTGACCCGCCTGGCCGGTCCGTTCATCCGTAAATCGGGTACTTTCGTCACATCTGCCCCAGGGGCCCAGGTACTCTCCGCCGTCCGGCGTTGTGTCCGATTCTTAACTAACCCTCAGGTTGTTCTGGCGAAGGGTGCCAGGTCCGGGGTGAGAGAATCTCCTGGTATACCTCTGGGCATGTGACGACTGCCCGGCCAGAGCGGGACTGGGCGGTAGGGGCGATAGGCGAGGAGCGCGCCGTTGTCTGGACTGGGTCGGTTCCGCGGGCGGATCGCCGTGCTGGGCGGCGGTCATCGTCGTCCTGCTGGCTGCCGGGACCTGGATCGCGCTGAGCGCGACCGGCTCGCCGTCGACATGCCGCCGCGGCGGCCAGCGCGCCACGCCGGGGCGAAGGCGCGCGCCAGGACCGCCGCCCGGATCACGCCGCTGACGCGTCGTGACCGACGACGCCGGCCCAGCACCCCAGCAGGGCGTCAACGGCGCCGAGCCCGGTCCAGGTGCAGTTCTCGGCGCCGCTGGCCGACGGCTCCCCGATGCCGACGATCACCCCGGACGTGCCCGGCACCTGGCAGCGGGGCCCGGCTCGGCACCGTCCAGTTCGTCCCCGCCGAGGGCTTCCCGGCGGTCACCGTTCGTCCAGGTCCACGATCCCCGGCGGCGCGACCGGCATCCGGGCCAAGGACGGCGGGCAGCTCGCCGCGGCCGGCGATCCTGTACTTCCACACCGGCGCTACTCCCCGGCCCGGCTGCCCGAGCTGCTCGCCCAGCTCGGCTACCTGCCGCTGACCTGGGCGCCGGCCGCCGGGCCAGGCCAGCCCCGGCGCTCGGCGACGCGGCCGCCCAGCTGGCCGCCGCCTACGCCGCCGCCGGACGGCACCTTCAGCTGGCAGCCGGGCTACCCGCCGGGCCTGCCGACCTTCTGGGACAACGGCAGCCCGACCGGCCTGATCGTGCACGGCGCGGTGATGGCGTTCGAGTCCGACCACGACCTGACCATGGACGGCCAGGCCGGCCCGGCGGTCTGGAAGGCGCTGCTGGCCGCGGCCGACACGAGCAAGGCGAACACCCACGGCTACACCTACGCGGTGGCCAGCCAGCACCAGCCCGGAGACCCTGACCGTCTACCACAACGGCCAGGTCATCCTGCACACCCCGGCCAACACCGGCATCCCGGCCGCCCCGACCACGGTCGGCACCGCGCGCGGTCTACCTGCGCTACCTGAACCAGATCATGAAGGGCACCAACCCCGACGGCACCAAGTACGCCGACCCGGTCTCCTAGGTGGCCTACTTCCGGGCCGGCGAGGCGGTGCACTACTTCCCGCGCGGCTCCTACGGCTCCCAGCAGAGCCTGGGCTGCGTCGAGCTGCCGTACAACCAGGCCAAGTTCATCTGGCCCTACCTGACCTACGGCACGCTGGTGACCGTCACCCCGGCAGTAACCCGCCCGCCCTTGCCGAAACGGGGCCGCCCGGCGCGACCCCGTTTCGCCAGGGCCGGCGCGCGCCGGGGCGGATAGTCATCGCGCGCCAGCTTCGCCGGCCTCGGTAGCATCGGGACCGCAACAGCCGCGGGCGCCCGCCCGCGCCTGCCATCACCCCGAGGAGCCACGCCGTGCCTGCCGACAAGCTTCGCATCACCCTCGCCGGACGCGAGCACGTGGTGGAAGCGGGGACGACGGCGGCCAGCGCGCTCGACGGCCAGCCCGCGATCGCCGCCCGGGTCAACGGCGTGCTGCGCGACCTGGCCGTGCCGCTGGCCGACGGCGACGCGGTCGAGGCCGTCCCGGCCGACAGCCCGGACGGGCTGGCCATCCTGCGGCACTCCACCGCCCACGTCATGGCCCAGGCCGTGCAGGAGCTGTTCCCGGCGGCCCGAGCTCGGCATCGGCCCGCCGGTCGAGAACGGCTTCTACTACGACTTCGACGTGCCGCAGCCGTTCGGCCCCGATGACCTCAAGGCCATCGAGGCGCGGATGCGCCAGATCGTCCAGCAGGGCCAGCGGCTTCGCCCGCCGGGTGGTCACCGACGCGGCAGGCCCGCGCCGAGCTGGCCGCCGAGCCGTACAAGCTGGAGCTGATCGGGCTCAAGGGCAGCGGGCCGGCCGCGGCGGCGGGCGTCGAGCTGGCCGCGGCCGACCTGGCCGCCGCGGACACCCCCAGCGCCATCGCGGTCAGCGCCGAGGAGGCCGTCGAGGTCGGCGGCGCCGAGCTGACCATCTACGACAACGTCGACCCCAAGACCGGCGAGCGGTGCTGGAAGGACCTGTGCCGCGGCCCGCACCTGCCCACCACCCGGCAGATCCCGGCGTTCAAGCTGATGCGCACCGGCGGCGCCTACTGGCGCGGCAGCGAGAAGAACCCGCAGCTCCAGCGGATCTACGGCACCGCCTGGGCGTCCCGCGAGGCGCAGGACGCCTACCTGGCACTGCTGGCCGAGGCCGAGAAGCGCGACCACCGCAAGCTCGGCGCCGAGCTCGACCTGTTCTCGTTCCCGACCGAGATCGGCAGCGGGCTGGCCGTCTTCCACCCCAAGGGCGGCCTGGTCCGGCAAGATCCTGGAGGACTACTCGCGGCAGCGGCACGAGGACGCCGGCTACGAGTTCGTCAACACCCCGCACATCACCAAGTCCGAGCTGTTCGAGATCTCGGGCCACCTGGACTGGTTCGGCGAGAACATCTACCCGCCCATGGAGCTCGAGGGCGCCAAGTACTACCTCAAGCCCATGAACTGCCCGATGCACATCCTGATCTACCGCTCCCGCGGCCGGTCCTACCGCGAGCTGCCGCTGCCGCTGTTCGAGTTCGGCACGGTGTACCGGTACGAGAAGTCCGGCGTCGTGCACGGCCTGACCCGGGTCCGCGGGCTGACCATGGACGACGCGCACATCTTCTGCACCCGCGAGCAGGCCGGCGAGCAGCTGCGCGAGCTGCTGGCCTTCGTGCTCGACCTGCTCCGCGACTACGGCCTGAACGACTTCTACCTGGAGCTGTCCACCCGCGACGACGTCAAGGACAAGTGGGTCGGCAGCCTGGAGGACTGGGAGCAGGCCACCGAGGAGCTGCGCCAGGCCGCCGAGGAGTCGGGCCTGGAGCTGGTCGCCGACCCCGGCGGCGCCGCCTTCTACGGGCCGAAGATCTCCGTGCAGGCCAGGGACGCGATCGGCCGGACCTGGCAGCTGTCCACCATCCAGGTCGACTACAACCTGCCCAAGCGGTTCGGCCTGGAGTACCAGGCCGCGGACGGCACCCGGCAGCAGCCGATCATGATCCACCGGGCGCTGTTCGGGTCGATCGAGCGGTTCTTCGGGATCCTGGTCGAGCACTACGCGGGCGCGTTCCCGCCCTGGCTGGCGCCGGTCCAGGTGGTCGGCATCCCGATCGCCGACGCGCACGTGCCCTACCTGGAGGAGATCGCCGGCCAGGCTGCGCGAGCGCGGCATCCGGGTCGAGGTCGACGACGCCGATGACCGGATGCAGAAGAAGATCCGCACCGCGCAGCGGCAGAAGGTGCCGTTCATGCTGCTGGCCGGGGACGACGACGTGGCCAAGGGCGCGGTCTCGTTCCGGTACCGCAGCGGCGAGCAGAAGAACGGGGTGCCGGTGGCCGAGGCCATCGAGGAGATCGCCGCGGCGGTGGCCAGCCGGGTCCAGGTCTGATGCGGCGCCGGACAGCCGCAGCGGGCGCGAGCAGTCCAGCGCGGGGTCGGCGACCCGGACCGGTTCCAGCGGCTGTGGACGCCGCACCGGATGGCCTACATCAAGCGGCGAGCACGGCCGGCCGCGGCGGGGGAGTGCCCGTTCGACGAGATCCCCCGGCTGCCCGACGCCGAGGGGCTGATCGTCGCGCGCGGCGTGCTGGTCTACGCGGTGCTCAACCTGTACCCGTACAACGCCGGGCACCTGCTGGTCTGTCCCCTACCGGCACGTGGCCGACTACACCGAGCTGGACGAGAAGGAGACGGCCGAGCTGGCCGAGTTCACCAAGCGGGCGATGACGGCGCTGCGCGCGGTGGGCGGGCCGCACGGCTTCAACATCGGGATGAACATGGGCACGCGCGGCGGGCGCCGGCATCGAGGCCCACCTGCACCAGCACGTGGTGCCCCGGTGGGGCGGCGACGCCAACTTCATGCCGATCGTCGGCCAGACCAAGGTGCTCCCCGAGCTGCTGGCGCGAGACCCGGGAGCTGGTGGCGGCGGCCTGGCCCGCGGGACGCCGTGACCCGAGCGCGGCCGGGGACCAGGCAGCCAGCCCGCGGCTCCCCAAGCTCCCGTCGGGCTTTACCCCTTATCCGGTCTTGGACTCCTCCGCGACCTTGCCCGCCAGGTGCGAGGGCAGCGGCTCGTGCCGGAGGTAGGACCGGCTGAACGAGCCCGTGCCGTGCGACATGGACCGCAGGTCGATGGCGTACCGGATGATCTCCAGCTCGCGGGATCTCGGCCTTGACCAGGGTCCGCCCGCCGGCCACCGGCTCGGTGCCGAGCACCCGGCCGCGGCCGGGAGGACAAGTCGGACATGATCGCGCCCACGTAGTCGTCGGCGCACCAGCACCGAGACCTCGTCCACCGGCTCCAGCAGCAGCACCTGGCCGTGCTCGGCGGCGTCGCGCAGCGCGGCCCGGCCGGCCTTCTGGAACGCCATGTCGGAGGAGTCCACCGAGTGCGCCTTGCCGTCGTACAGGGTCACCCGGATGTCGATCATCGGGTAGCCGGCCAGCACGCCCTGCTCCATCTGGGACGCGGATGCCCTTCTCCACCGACGGGATGAACTGCCGCGGCACCACGCCGCCGACGATCTTGTCGACGAACTCGAAGCCGCCGCCCGAGGCCAGCGGCTCGACCTCGACGTGGCAGATGCCGAACTCGCCGTGGCCGCCGGACTGCTTGACGTTGCGGCCCAGGCCGTGGGCCTTGCCGCCCAGCGTCTCGCGCAGCGGCACCCGCAGCGGCGTGGTCTCCACGCCCACCCCGTACCGGCTGTTCAGCCGGTCCAGCAGCAGGTCGGCGTGCGCCTCGCCCATGCACCACAGGACCAGCTGGCGGGTCTCGGCGTTGTTCTCCAGGCGCAGCGTCGGGTCCTCGGCCACCAGCCGGGCCAGCGCCTGCGACATCTTGTCCTCGTCCGCCTTGGACTTGGCCACGATCGCGATCGGCAGCAGCGGCTCGGGGCATGTCCCAGGCCTCCATCAGCAGCGGCTGGTCCTTGTCCGACAGGGTGTCGCCGGTCTCGGCCGTGCTCAGCTTGGCCACCGCGCAGATGTCGCCGGCGCCGCACTGGGTGACGCGTGCGCTGGGTCTTGCCCAGCGGCGAGGTGATGGCCCCGATGCGCTCGTCCACGTCGTGGTCGGCGTGCCCGCGCTCGGCCCGGCCGTGCCCGGACACGTGCACCGAGCGCGTCCGGCCGCAGCGTGCCGGAGAACACCCGGACCAGGCTGATCCGGCCCACGTACGGATCGGAGGTGGTCTTCACGATCTCGGCCAGCAGCGGCCCGCCGGGGTCGCTGGACAGGCCGCTGACCGGCTTGCCGGCCACGCGTGGTGACCGCGGGCAGCGGGTGCTCGGCCGGGGCCGGGAACGCCTGGGTCATGACCTCCAGCAGCTCCGCCAGCCCGATGCCCTGCGGCGAGGCGGCCGCCAGCACCGGGAACAGCGTGCCGCGGGCGACGGCCGTCTCCAGGTCATCGATCAGTACCTTGGGGTCGATCTCCTCATCGGACAGGTACCGGTCCATGAGGGTCTCGTCCTCGCTCTCCTGGATGATCGCCTCGATCAGCCCGGAGCGGGCCTCCGCCACCCGGTCGGCGTCGGCCTCGGTGACCTCGCAGTCGGCCCGGCTGCCGCCGGAGTAGTCGTAGAAGCGCCCGGACAGCAGGCCGATGAGGCCGCGCACGCCGCCCTCGCCGTCGGCGACGGGCAGGTACAGCGGCGCCACCGACTCGCCGAACGCGTCCCGGCAGGCGGCCAGGGCCTCGTCGAAGTCGGCCCGCTGATGGTCGATCTTGGTGATCACGACCGCGCGCGGCGTGCCCGCCGCCGCGCACTCCTCCCACAGCATCCGGGTCAGCCCGTCGACGCCGCTCGGCGGCCGAGACGGTGAACAGCGCGGCGTCGGCGGCCCGCAGCCCGGCGCGCAGGTCCCCGGTGAAGTCGGCGTAGCCGGGCGTGTCGAGGAGGTTAACTTTCACGCCCGCGTGCTCGAACGGGACCAGCGTCAGGTTGACCGAGCGCTGCTGGCGGACCTCGACCTCGTCGAAGTCGCTGACGGTCGTGCCGTCCTCGACCCGGCCCGGCCGCTGGATCGTCCCGGTGGCCGCCAGCAGGGCCTCGGCCAGCGTTGTCTTCCCTGCTCCTGAGTGGCCGACCAGCACCACGTTGCGCACGCTCTCGGGCTGGCCGGCCACTGGTGCCCGGCCGGCGGCTCCCGGTGCATGAGTCTTGTCCGCCATCCGCGTCGCCTCCTCGCGTCGTTTGGCTGCTGCATGGCCAGCCTTTACCTGCCGGCCATGCGATAACAAGACCCCGCGGCGTAAACAGCGAGACTGTTGTGGTATGTCCCCGGACTCCGGCCCGGCCAGGTGGTCCGCGTCCGGGCCGGACCGGGGAAAAGCGACCCCCCGTCGCCAGTAGGATCAAGCCGCCATGCTGAACAAGCTGCGACCGGCCCTGGCCCGCGTGCTGGAGCCGGCCGGCCAGGCCCTCGCGCGCACGCCGCTGACCCCGAACGCGATCACCATCATCGGCACCGTCGGCGTGTCCGCCAGCGCGCTCGCGCCTGTATCCCGACCGGCCACCTGTTCGCCGGCACCGTGGTGTGCACGGTCTTCGTGCTGGCCGACATGCTGGACGGCGCGCTGGCCCGGGTGAAGGGGACCAGCGGCCCGTTCGGCGCGTTCCTGGACTCGACCCTGGACCGGGTCGCCGACGCGGCCATCTTCGGCGGCCTGGCCTGCTACTTCGTGCTGCCCGGGCCACGGCCGCGGGGACCGGGTGCATGGCCGCCGTGGCCCTGTTCTGCCTGGTGTCGGGCGCCCTGGTCTCCTACGCCAAGGCGCGCGCCCAGGGCCTCGGGCTGAACGCCGACGTCGGCATCGCCGAGCGGCCCGAGCGCATGGTTATCGGGCTTGCCGCCATCGGGCTGTCCGGGCTGGGCGTACCGTATGTCCTTCCCGTGGGGCTCTGGCTGCTGGCGGCGGTCAGCGCGGTGACCTTCGGGCAGCGGGTCGCCGCGGTCGCGCCGGTGCGGCGGCCGCACCCGGCCGCCGCCGGCCAGCGATGCCGCGCCGAGCGGCCGCCGCGACCGGGGCGGGCGCATGGAGGTGGCACGCGATGGCCGGGTTTAAGGACCGGCTGGTCAGTGTGGGCTACGGCCTGGGCTGGTCGGTGCTGGTCCCGGCTGCCCGAGTCGCTGTGCCGTCCAGCGTGTTCCAGTTCTTCGGCGAGATCGCCTGGCGCCGCCAGGGCCCGTCGGTCCAGGTGCTGGAGGGCAACCTGCGGCGGGTGCTCGGCCCGGAGGCGACCGGCGCCGAGGTCCGGGCGGTGTCGCGGGAGTCGATGCGCTCCTACGCCCGGTACTGGCTGGAGGTCTTCCGGCTGCCCGGTGATGCCGGTCGAGCGGCTGATCGACGGGCATGTCAGGACCACGCCACGGCGAGGTGCAGGTCGGCCACTCGCTGGCCACCTGGCGGCCGGCCGCGGGGTGATCTTCGCGCTGCCGCACGCGGGAAACTGGGACCAGGCCGCAGCATGGATCATCGCCAAGGGGGCAGGCTCCTTTACCACGGTGCATGGAGCGGCTCAAGCCGGAGTCGCTCTACGAGCGGTTCGTGGCCTTCCGCGAGGGACTGGGCATGGAGGTACTGCCAGCGAGCGGCGGGGACCGGCCGTTCGGGATACTGGCCCGGCGCCTGCGGGCCGGCAAGTGGTCTGCCTGCCGTGCGACCGGGACGTCACCGGCCACGGCATCGAGGTCGACTTCTTCGGCGAGAAGGCGCGGATGGCCCCCGGCCCGGCCGCGCTGGCCGAGCGGACCGGGGCGGCGCTGATGCCGGTCATGCTGTGGTTCACCGAGGACGGGGGCTGGGGCGTGCACGTCGGCGCCGAGATCCCCGTGCCCGCCGAGGGGACCGGAAGGAGCGCATCCTGCGGCATGACCCAGGATCTGGTCGCGGCTTCTTCGAGGACGCGCATCCGCGAGCACCCGCAGGACTGGCACATGCTGCAGCGGGTGTTCACCGCCGACCTGGACCCGGACCGGCTGGCCGCCGCGCAGCGCCGGGCCGCCGCCAACGGCTCAGCCAGCGGCTCCGTGACGGCGGGTGACGGATGAGAATCGGACTGGTCTGCCCCTATACCTGGGATGTGCCCGGCGGCGTGCAGGAGCACATCCGGGGCCTGGCCGACGCCCTGATCGACCTCGGCCACCACGTGTCGGTCATCGCCCCGGCGGCCGAGGACGAGCCGGTCGAGCCGGGCTACGTGGTACCCGGCGGCCGGGCCGTGCCGGTGCCCTACAACGGCTCGGTGGCCCGGCTGGCGTTCGGCTTCCTGTCCGCCAGCCGGGTCCGCCGCTGGCTGCAGGGAGGGCGACTTCGACGTCGTGCACGTGCACGAGCCGACCGCGCCCAGCCTGTCCCTGCTGGCCTGCTGGGTCGTTCGACGGCCCGCTGGTGGCCACGGTGCACACCGCCATGCCGCGGTCGCGGGTGCTGCACGTGGCCCAGCCGATCCTGGCCTCCGCGCTGGAGAAGATCAGCGGCCGGATCGCCGTCTCCGAGGCGGCCCGCACCACCCTGGTCGAGCACCTGGGCGGCGACGCCGTGCTGATCCCCAACGGCGTGTCGGTGCGCCGCTTCGAGAAGGCCGACCCGCTGCCCGGCTGGCCGGGCGAGGGCGGCGCGCTGGGCTTCCTGGGCCGGATCGACGAGCCGCGCAAGGGCCTGCCGATCCTGCTGGAGGCGTTCACCGCGCTCGCGCCGGAGCGGCCCGGGCCTGCGGCTGCTGATCGCCGGCCGGGGCGACGCCGACGAGGCGCTGGAGCAGGTGCCGGCCGCGCTGCGCGACCGGGTCGTGCTGCTCGGCCAGGTCAGCGACGAGGACAAGGTGCGGGTCTACCACTCGGTGGACGTGTTCTGCGCGCCCAACACCGGCGGCGAGAGCTTCGGCATCGTGCTGGCCGAGGCCATGGCGGCCGGCGCCCCGATCGTGGCCAGCGACCTGGACGCGTTCCGCCGGGTGCTGCGCGGCGGCCAGGCCGGCGAGCTGTTCGAGAACGGCAGCGCCGCCGGCCTGGCCGCCGCCGCGGCCCGGATGCTGGATGACCCGGCCCGCCGGGCGACCCTGGCCGCGGCCGCCACCGGGCCGTGGCGCGAGTACGACTGGCAGGTCGTCGCCCGCGACGTGCTGCGGGTCTACGAGGCGGTGGCCCCGGCCGCCCGGCCGGGTCCCGGCGGTGGCCCTGTGACCGCCATCTGACCAGCGTCATCGTCATCGCCCTGCTGGCCATCGCCGGCGTCTACATCTCCTGGCGGGCCGGGCGGCTGGACCGGCTGCACGCCCGGCTGGAGGCGGCCCGGTTCGCGCTGGACGCCGCGCTGGTCCGGCGCAGCTCGGTGGCCCTGGAGCTGGCCTCCTCCGGCCTGCTCGACCCGGCCACCAGCGTGCTGCTGGCCGGCGCCGCGCACGACGCCCGGGCCGCCACGCACCGCCCGCGAGCTGCCCGAGAGCGACCTGACCCGGGCGCTGCGGGCGGTCTTCAGCCAGCCCGAGTTCCGCGCCTCGCTGTCCGGCCTGCGAGGGCGCCCAGGAGCTGCTGGCCGAGCTGGAGGGCGCCGCCCACCAGGTGTTCCTGGCCCGCAAGTTCTACAACGACGCGGTAGCCGCCACCCAGGCCGCCCGGCGGCGCTGGCTGGCCCGGGCGCTGCGGCTGGCCGGCAGCGCGGCCGATGCCCGGAGTTCTTCGAGATCGACGACTCCCTGGTCGCGGCCGGGCGAGGACGGCGCAGGAAGCGGACATCCCGCACCTGACCAGCTGAGCCGCGCCGGCCGGCCTGGCCGGGGCAGTAGCGGTTGCCTGACAGGCTGCCAGTCCGGCGGCCCGCCGCCTGACACCCTGGCCGGCCCGGACGGGCCGATCATGCCCGTAACATGGAGGCAGTTCGTCCCTGCAGCGACTGAGCTAATCGAGGTTGCCATGACGGCACCCGACCGAGCGCCGCGCAGCCGGGTACCCAGCGCGTCAAGCGCGGCATGGCCGACATGCTCAAGGGCGGCGTGATCATGGACGTCGTCACCCCCGAGCAGGCCAAGATCGCCGAGGACGCCGGCGCGGTCGCCGTCATGGCGCTGGAGCGGGTGCCGGCCGACATCCGCGCCCAGGGCGGCGTGGCCCGGATGAGCGACCCGGACATGATCGACGGGATCATCGCCGCGGTGTCCATCCCGGTCATGGCCAAGTGCCGGATCGGCCACTTCGCCGAGGCCCAGGTGCTCCAGGCCATCGGCGTCGACTACATCGACGAGTCCGAGGTGCTGACCCCGGCCGACGAGGCCCACCACGTCGACAAGTGGGAGTTCACCGTGCCGTTCGTGTGCGGCGCCACCAACCTGGGCGAGGCGCTGCGCCGGATCACCGAGGGCGCCGCGATGATCCGGTCCAAGGGCGAGGCCGGCACCGGCAACGTGGTCGAGGCGACCCGGCACATGCGCAGCATCCGGGCCGAGATCCGGCGGCTCGGCACGCCTGGCCACCGAGGAGCTGTTCAGCGCGGCCAAGGACCTGCAGGCCCCCTACGAGCTGGTCGCCGAGGTGGCGGCCGCGGGCAAGCTGCCCGTCGTGCTGTTCACCGCGGGCGGCATCGCCACCCCGGCCGACGCCGCCATGATGATGCAGCTGGGCGCCGAGGGCGTGTTCGTCGGCTCGGGCATCTTCAAGTCCGGCGACCCGGCCGCCCGCGCCGCGGCCATCGTCAAGGCCACCACCTTCCACGACGACCCGGACGTGGTGGCCAAGGTGTCCCGCGGGCTGGGCGAGCCGATGGTCGGGATCAACCTCGACACCCTCGCGCCCGAGCAGCGCTACGCCGGCCGCGGCTGGTAGGACGTGCCGCGGCAGGCCGCAGCAGCCGGCCGATCGGGGTCCTGGCCCTGCAGGGCGACGTCGCCGAGCACCTGCGCGCGCTGGCCGAGTCCGGCGCGCCCGCCCGTCGGCGGTCCGCCGGCCCGGCCGAGCTGGACGCGGTGGACGGCCTGGTCATCCCCGGCGGGGAGTCCACCACCATCTGGAAGCTGGCCGAGATCTTCGAGCTGGCCCAGCCGCTGCGCAAGCGGATCGCCGGCGGCATGCCCGCCTTCGGCTCCTGCGCCGGGCATGATCATGCTCGCCGCCCGGCTGACCGGCGCGGCCAGCGGCCAGGAGACCCTCGGCGCCATCGACATGACGGTCCGGCGCAACGCGTTCGGCCGCCAGGTCGACTCCTTCGAGCGCGACCTGGACGTCTCCGGCCTGGCCGGCCCGCCCTACCGGGCGGTGTTCATCCGGGCGCCGTGGGTCGAGGCAGCCGGGCGCCGCCGTCGAGATTCTCGCGACCGACCCGGCCACCGGTAGGATCGTCGCCGTTCGCCAGGGTCCGGTGCTCGCGACGGCCTTTCACCCCGAGCTCACCCGGCGACCGGCGGATCCACGAGCTGTTCGTCGACATGGTGAGGGAACGATCATGAGCGGCCATTCAAAGTGGGCGACCACCAAGCACAAGAAGGCCGTCGTCGACGCCAGGCGCGGCAAGCTGTTCGCCAAGCTGATCAAGAACGTCGAGGTCGCCGCCCGCAGCGGCGGCCCCGACCCGGCGGGGAACCCCACGCTCTACGACGCGGTGCAGAAGGCCAAGCGCAACTCGGTGCCCAACGACAACATCGACCGGGCGCGTGCGCCGCGGCGCCGGCCTGGAAGCCGGCGGCGCCGCCTACGAGGTCGATCACCTACGAGGGCTACGCCCCCGGCGGCGTGGCCGTGCTGGTCGAGTGCCTGACCGACAACCGCAACCGGGCCGCCGCCGAGGTGCGGACCGCGCTGACCCGCAACGGCGGCTCGATGGCCGACCCCGGCTCGGTGTCCTACCTGTTCAACCGCAAGGGCGTCGTGATCGTGCCCAAGGCCGGCGGGGTCCGGCGGTGACCGAGGACGACGTGCTGACCGCCGTGCTGGACGCCGGCGCCGAGGAGGTCAACGACCTCGGCGAGTCGTTCGAGGTGGTCAGCGAGGCCACCGACCTGGTCGCCGTGCGCACCGCGCTGCAGGACGCCAGATCGAGTACGAGTCGGCCGAGGCGGCGTTCCTGCCCTCGGTCGAGGTCCCGCTGGACGAGGAGAGTCGCCCGCCGGGTGTTCCGCCTGATCGACGCCATCGAGGACTCCGACGACGTGCAGGACGTGTACGCCAATTACTCGGTATCGGATGAGGTCATGGAGGCCCTAGGCTGACGCGGTCCGCGGCCCGCGACCCGGAAAGCCAGGGATGACCTCAGCCAGCAGCACCGGAACCAGCCCGAGCGTGACCCCGGACGGCATTGTCGTCCGGCCGCTCACCGCCGGCGACGACCTGGCGCCGGACCTGCGACCTGGCGCACCAGGCGTTCGGCCCGTTCGAGCGCGGCGAGGCGGAGCGCCGCCTGGCCGGCGCCGCGCCTGTCCGTGGCCGACGGCCGTCACTTCGGCGCCTTCCGGCGGCACGCTGCTGGGCTCGGCCCGCTACCTCGACATGCGGCAGTGGTGGCACGGCCGGTCCCTGCCGATGGCCGGGGTGGCCGGGGTGAAGGTCGCGCCGCATGCCCAGGGCCGCGGCCTGGGCACCGCCCTGATGTCGGCGCTGCTGGCGCAGATGGCCGGCCGGGGATACCCGCTGTCGGTGCTCTACCCGGCTGACCGCGCCGGTGTACCGGTCGCTGGGCTGGGAGATCGCCGGCGGCCTGACCGAGGCCACCGTCCCGGCCCGGTCCCTGCGCACCCTGGTCCCGCCCGACCCGGCCATTGCTGACCCGGCGGTGCCCGGGACCCGGCATCCGGTGGCCTGCCAGCCGCCGGCCTGCGGCCGCGGCCCGGCCGACGCCGCCGAGATGATCTCCGTGCTGGGCCGGCTGTACGAGGCCGGGCGGGGCTGCGGCCCGGTCACCTTCGACGTGCCGCAGCTCTCCTGGATGCTCGACCAGGACGCGATCTACCAGCTACCTGGCCCCCGACGGCGCCCTGGGCTACCGGTGGGACACCGGCAAGGACGAGATGCTGGTCTACTGCGCCGCCGCCGGGTCGGCCGCCACCGCCCGCGCCCTCTGGTCGATCGTCTCCTCGCACGGCACCGATCGTCTCGCGGCGTGCGCGCGTTCGTCAGCCCGTCCGACCCGGTGACCTGGCTGACCCGCGAGCCCGACGTCACCCTGACCCGCGACGAGCAGTGGATGCTGCGCCTGCTCGACGCTCCCGGCCGCCATCGCCGGCCGCGGCTTCCCGGCTCACGCCGCCGTGACCGCCGCGCTGACCGTGACCGACCCGCAGCTGCCGGCCAACTCCGGCGACTGGCACCTGGAGATCAGCGGCGGCGACGCCGCCCTGACCCGCCCGGCGGCCGGCGCCTCCCGCCCGCCCGGCGCGCTCCGCCTGGGCGCCCGCGGCCTGGCCGCCCTCTACGCCGGCGTCCCCGCTGGCCACCCTCCGCCGGGCCGGCCTGGCCGCCGGCGGCACCCCCGGCACCGACGCCGCCCTGGACGACGCCTTCGCCGCCACCCCCTGGATGACCGACTTCTTCTAGCTCCCCCCGCCCGGCCCGGCGACGCCGCCCCGAGACCATGATCGTGACCGTTTTTCCGTCAGAATCACTAGAAAACGGTCACGATCATGAAAATGCCACAGGCGAGCGAGCGGCCCGGACTGGCCGGGCGCGGGCCGGCCAGAGGCAGGTCCGGGACAGCCGGCGTGCCGGGCGCCGCGGGCGCCGCATGAGCCGGTAATGTCTGGACCGAACACCTGTTCGCTAGCTACGGGACGGCGGGTCGCATGCGAGTACTGGGCGTGGATCCCGGCCTGACCCGGTGCGGGCTCGGAGTGGTCGAGGGCACCGCCGGGCCGCCCGCTGACGCTGGTCCGCACCGATGTCGCGCGGACATCCTCCGACTGCCGATCGGCGACCGGCTGCTGGCCATCGAGCAGCAGATCGAGGCCTGGCTGGTCGAGTTCCGGCCGGACGCCGTGGCCGTGGAGCGCGTGTTCAGCCAGCACAACGTCAGCACCGTGATGGGCACCGCCCAGGCCGCGGGCGGTGGCCATCGTCTGCGCCGCGCGCCGGGCCATCCCGGTCGCCCTGCACACCCCCAGTGAGGTGAAGGCGGCCGTCACCGGCAGCGGCCGAGCCGACAAGGCCCAGGTCACCGCCATGGTCGTCCGGCTGCTGCGGCTGTCGGATCCGCCCCGCCCGGCCGACGCCGCCGACGCCCTGGCCCTGGCCATCTGCCACATCTGGCGCGGCGCCGCCCAGGCCCGGCTGGCCGCCGCCCAGGCCGCGGCCCGGACCGCCGCCCGCCCCGCCGCCCGGCGCCGGCCTCCTGGCCCGTCGGCGTCCGGTCGGCCGCGAGCGGACCGGCGGCCAGGGGAGCAGCGGCCAGGGGAGCAGCGGCCAGGGACCGGCGGCGGCGGACCAGCAGGCAGGGGAGAGGCCGAGTCAGCCGGGACGGGACAGGCAGGAGGACCGCGATGATCGCGCATCTGGACGGGATTGTCAGCGAGGTCGCGCCCGGACGGCGCCGTGATCGACGTCGGCGGGGTCGGGCTGCTGGTCCAGTGCACGCCGGGCACGCTGGCCCGGCTGCGCACCGGGGAACGCGCCAAGCGTCGCCACCTCGCTGGTGGTCCGCGAGGACGCGCTGACCCTGTACGGGTTCGCCTCGGCCGATGAGCGGGCCGCGTTCGAGCTGCGTCCAGACCGCCAGCGGCGTCGGTCCCCGGCTGGCCCTGGCGATGCTGGCCGTGTTCAGCCCGGACGCGCTGCGCCGGGCGGTAGCGGCCGAGGACCTCGACGCGCTGATGACCGTGCCCGGCATCGGCCGCAAGGGCGCCCAGCGGATCGTGCTGGAGCTTGCCGGGCGGCTGGGCGCGCCCGGCGACGGGACCCCGGCCGCCGGTCGGCGGCGCCAGCCGCGATCGCCCGGCTCGCGCCCTGGCGCGACCAGGTGCGGGCGGGCCTGGTCAGCCTGGGCTGGCCAGGCCCGCGAGGCCGACCAGGCCATCACCATGGTCGAGCCGGAACTGCGTGGCCGCGGCGAAGGCGGCTCGGCGACGGCGCGGGCGACGTGGACGTCTCGGCCGCCCTGCGGGCCGCGCTGCGCGTCCTGGGCCGCACGTGACCGGCCCGCGACCGCGCCGGGAGGCGGGCAGGGGAAGCGGGCCGGACGCCGACTGGGATCTCGGCACCGAGACCGGGGACGATGACCGGCGCGGCGAGCGATGCCGGCTGGGACCCGATCCGCCGCCGTCGCGCGGGCGGCGGAAGCGGACCGGGCGCGGACTGGGATGGCGGCGCGGAGGCGGGCGGGCCGGGGAGGCCGGGCCGGACCGCTGGTGTCGCCGCTGGCCGCAGGCCGACGAGCGGGCCATCGAGGGCGCGCTGCGGCCGCGCCGGCTCGCCGAGTTCGTCGGCCAGGCCCGGGTCCGCGAGCAGCTCGTCGCTGGTGCTGGAGGGGGCGATGCGGCGCGGCCGGGCGCCCGATCACGTGCTGCTGTCCGGGCCGCCCGGGCTGGGCAAGACCACCATCGCCATGATCATCGCCGCTGAGCTGGGCATGCCGCTGCGGATCACCAGCGGCCCGGCCATCGAGCGGGCCGGGGACCTCGCCGCCGTGCTGTCCACGCTCAGCGTCGGGCGAGGTCATGTTCATCGACGAGATCCACCGCGTCGCCCGGCCCGCCGAGGAGATGCTCTACCTGGCCATGGAGGACTTCCGGGTCGACGTGATGATCGGCAAGGGGCCGGGCGCCACCGCCATCCCGCTGGACATCGCCCCGTTCACCCTGGTCGGCGCGACCACCCGGGCGGGCCTGCTGCCCGCTCCGCTGCGCGACCGGTTCGGCTTCACCGCGCACCTGGACTTCTACGAGCCGGCCGAACTGGGCGTGATCATCCGCCGGTCGGCCGGGCCTGCTCGGGGTGGCCCTGGACGACGACGGGGGCGGACGAGATCGCCGGCCGGTCGCGGGGCACGCCGCGCATCGCCAACCGCCTGCTGCGCCGGGTCCGCGACTTCGCCGAGGTGCGCGGCGACGGCGTGATCAGCCAGGCTGCCGCCCGGGCGGCGCTGGAGATCTACGAGGTCGACGAGAGCGGCCTGGACCGGCTCGACCGGGCCGTGCTCGACGCGCTGGTGCGCCGGTTCGGCGGCGGGCCGGTCGGGCTGGCCACGCTGGCCGTGGCGGTCGGCGAGGAGCCGAGACGGTCGAGGTGGTCGCCGAGCCGTTCCTGGTCCGGGAAGGCCTGATGGCCCGAACCCAGCGGGGCCGGGTGGCTACCCCGGCCGCCTGGGCGCATCTTGGCCTGGTTCCCCCGGCCGAGGTCGAGCGGGAGCACCGCCCCGGCCCGGGCCGCGCGCCCGACACCCTCTTCGAGTGATAGCCGCGCACGTCATCCGATATCGCCCGGTCTGCACAGAGATTACCGGCCCGGTCCGTCCCTGGGGCGCCGGGATATCACGGCTGGTCGCAGCGTGGTCACGATCACTCGGCGGAAGCCGTAGCCTGTTGGTGCGTCGCTCGCGCGCCGCTAAACTTCGGCAGTTGGTCCATGACAGGCCGTCAGGGTGCCATGCCCACCC
Organism: uncultured Actinomycetota bacterium; assembly: GCA_963731085.1. GTDB lineage: Bacteria > Actinomycetota > Actinomycetes > Streptosporangiales > Streptosporangiaceae > DASUBV01. Next base: position 332,159 of record CAVSUF010000002.1, on the reverse strand, counting down.
CGGGCAGGGCGCCAGGCCGGAAGCCCGGCCACGGCAATCAACGGAAGGATGCCCCGCGATGGGGACCGCAGCACTTCTCGCCGCCACGACCTCGAAGACGTCGTCCACGCAGCTTCCTGCCCCTGCTGATCATCATCGTCTTGTTCGGCGTGTTCTACGTGGCGATCATCAGGCCGCAGCGCAACCGCCAGCGACAGGCCGTCGCAGACGCAGACCCAGGTCATGCCCGGCCAGCGGGTCCGGACCACGGCCGGCATCTACGGGACGGTCGTCTCGGGCGATGACCGGGACGTCGTCGTGGAGATCGCGCCGGGCGTCAACATCACCATGCTCCGCCGCGGGATCATGGAAGTGGTCCCGGAGGACGACCAGGGCGGCATGACCTCCGAGTCGGAGCCCGACGCCGAGCATGCTGACTCGGTGGATGACCGCAAAGACGGCTTCTAGCGGCGCCGCTCGCTGATCAGCTAAGGACTGGCCTAAACGTGCCTCCGACTATCAAGACGTCCCGGCCGGGACGGCTGCTGGCAGTGCTGGCAGCGCTCATCATCGTGATGCTCGCCGGGGTTCTGGGCGGCAGCATCGTCAAGCCCTCAGCCTGGCACCATGACTTCAAGGTCGGCCTGGGGCTGGACCTGTCCAGCGGCACCACCGTGACCCTGAAGGCCGTCCCGCAGCACGGGCACGGCGTCCCCAGCCAGGGCGCGATGACCCAGGCCATCGCGATCATGAACAACCGGGTCAACGGCGCGGGCTTCTCCGGCGCCCTGGTCCAGCAGCAGGGCAACCAGAACATCACGGTGTCGGTGCCCGGCGTCGGCGCCACCAAGGTGGTCGGCATCGTCGGTACCACGGCCCAGCTTCGGCTGCGCGAGGTCCTGCTCTGCAGCGGGGTCGGCACGACCTGCGCGTCCCAGGCGGCCCTGGGCGCCGCCGCGGCGGCGGGCGGCACCCCGGCCGGCCCGTCGGGCTCAGCCAGTCCCTCCGCGTCCGGGTCAGCGTCTCCGCCGGCCTCGGCCAGTCCCGCCACGTCAGCCAGCCCTAAGGCCAGCAACGGCACGGGCCAGGCAGCCGGAGCCACCCGCCTCGGCGCCGCCGCGGCCTCCGCGTCGCCCAAGCCGTCCGCCTCGGCGTCTGCCCCGGCGACGGCCGCCTCGCCGTCCGCGTCCGCGTCGACCCCGGCCTCGGCGTCAGTGATCGGGGACCAGGCCATGGTCAACAAGGCCACGCTGGCCAAGTTCAACGCGCTCAACTGCGCGGACAAGAACTGGCAGCAGGTGGTCTACAAGGACAACTCCACCGCCTGGGATGATCCCGGCGCCCAGATCGTGTCGTGCGACCCGGGCGGCGCCAAGTACGTGCTGGACGCCGCCCCGGTGATCGGCGAGGAACTGACCTCGGCCAGCGCTGCGCTGGACAGCCAGACCGGCCAGTGGATCGTCCAGTTCAACCTGAACGGCAAGGGCACCAGGGCGTTCGCCAACCTGACCACCGGCATGCTGAGCAAGTACAGCAGCGGCGGCAACCCGACCTCGGTGCTGGACCTGTTCGCGATCGTGCTGGACGGCAAGATCGTCTCCGCGCCCGCCATCCAGCAGGCCATCACCGGCGGCCAGGCCCAGATCAGCGGCCCGAGCACATCGCCGTTCACCCAGAACCAGGCCACCAAGCTGGCCAACGTGCTGAAGTACGGCGCGCTGCCGCTGACCTTCAACCCCCAGGACGTCTCGTCGGTGTCCCCGCAGCTCGGCTCGTCCCAGCTGCACGCGGGCCTGGTCGCCGCGGCCATCGGGCTGCTGCTCGTGGTGCTGTACTCGTTCCTGTACTACCGGGGCCTGGGCCTCGTGTCGGTGTCCAGCCTGGCTATCGCGGCGCTGCTGTCGTACCTGGCGGTGGTGCTGCTCAGCAAGTACGAGGGATTCACCCTGTCCCTGGACGGCATCGCCGGCCTCATCGTCGCTATCGGCATCACCGCCGACTCGTTCGTCGTGTACTTCGAGCGATTGCGTGACGAGGTGCGCGAGGGCCGGTCGCTGCGGGCCGCGGTGGAGCGCGGCTGGAGTCGGGCCCGGCGCACGATCCTGGTCTCGGACACGGTGTCCTTCCTGGCCGCCGCCCTGCTGTACATCATCGCCCTCGGCGACGTGAAGGGCTTCGCGTTCACCCTCGGCCTGACCACCCTGGTCGACGTCGTGGTCGTGTTCCTGTTCACCAAGCCGATGGTCACGGTGCTGGCCCGGACCAAGTTCTACGGCCAGGGCCACAAGCTCTCCGGCCTTGATCCGGAACGGCTGGGCGCGCGCTCCCCGTGGCGGGGCTCGCGCCGGACGCCCCGGCCAGCTACCGGCGGTGCCGCCAGCACCGGTGCCGCCCCCCCGGCCCGGACCACCCCGAAGGAGGCGTGATGTCCGCGCTAGGCGGCATCGGCGGGCGGCTGTACCGCGGCGAGGTCTCGATTGACTTCGTCAGCCGCCGGAAGGTGTTCTACATAGTTTCCGGGTTCATCCTGCTGATCAGCATCGTGGCCGTGCTCGTCCGCGGGCTGGATTACAGCGTGGACTTCAAGGGCGGCTCGGTCTTCCAGTTCTCGGCGCGCGGGGCCACCGTCACCCAGGTCGAGGCGGCCGTGACCGCCGTCGATCCGGGCGCCAGCCCGACGGCCACGCACACCGGCAGCGGCGTCCCGCTGTGGTCGGTGCAGACCACCCAGGTTCAGTCGTTCCAGCAGGGCTCCAAGATCCAGAAGGCCATCGCGAACTCGGTGGGCCTGCGGGAATCCCAGGTCAGCCGGACGTTCGTCGGCCCGACCTGGGGCGGCCAGATCTCGGAAAAGGCCCTGGAAGGACTGATCGCGTTCCTGATCGTGATCGTCATCTACCTGTCGATCGCGTTCGAGCTCAAGATGGCCAGCGCAGCGCTGGTCGCCCTGGCGCACGACATCGTGATCACCATCGGCGTCTACGCGCTGACCGGGTTCCAGGTCAGCCCGGCCACCGTCATCGGACTGCTGACCATCCTCGGGTACTCGCTGTATGACACGGTGGTGGTGTTCGACAAGGTCCGGGAGAATACCGCCGGCCTGACCGGGACCCGCCGGTCGACCTACAGCGAGGCGGCCAACCTGGCCCTGAACCAGACGCTGGTCCGGTCCATCAACACCTCGCTGATCGCCCTGCTCCCGGTCGCCGCCATCCTCATCACCAGCGTCACCCTGCTCGGCAACGGCGAGCTCAAGGACCTGTCGCTGGTGCTGTTCGTCGGCATGCTGTCCGGCACGTACTCCTCGATCTGCATCGCCACGCCGGTCCTGACCGACCTGAAGGAGCGCGAGCCGCAGTACAAGAAGCTGGCCAGCCAGGTGGCGATGCGCAACGCCGGCGGCCGGGCCGCGCTGCGCAAGGCACGCGCCACGGGCTCGGCGGGCGGCCGCGCCGCCAGCGGCACGGCGGTCCTGGAGGTCGCGGAAGACGAGGCGGATGCGGACGACGCCGGGCCGGACGGCCGCCGCGCGGCGCGCGGCGGGAACGGCGGGAACAGCCGCAACCTCGGCACCGTGACCATGAACGGCCTGACCGCGAACGGCCTGGACGCGGGCGGGCTTGACTCCGGCAGCCTGGATTCGGGCGGGCTGGAGCCGGGCGACCCGGATGCGGATAGCCCGGACGGCGACGAGCCGGTCACCGCCGGGCGCCCGGCGGGCGCGGCCCGCGGGGGAGCGGCCCGGCCGGGTCCTCGCCAGCAGCCCCGGCGTACCACTGCGGCTAAGCGCCGCCCCGCCGGCAAGAAGAAGCGCCGGTAGCCCCGGGTGGCTGCCGGGGCGGGGGTGCCTGAGGCTGGCGGGACCACCGGGACCGCCGGGACCGCCGGGGCCGGCGGGACCGGGCTGGCCGATGACGAGGAGTTGCGCGGCCTGATCCGGTCACGGATCCGCGATGTCCCCGGCTACCCCCAGCCGGGGGTGACGTTCAAGGACATCACCCCGCTGCTGGCCGACGCGACCGCGTTCGCGGCGGTCGTGGCGGGCCTGGCCGCCGGGCACGAGGGCGTGGCCAAGGTGGCCGGGATCGAGGCCCGCGGCTTCATCCTGGCCGCTCCCGCCGCCTGCCTGCTGGGGGCCGGCTTCATCCCCGTGCGCAAGCAGGGCAAGCTGCCCGGTCCCAGCTATGCGCGGACCTACGCGCTGGAGTACGGCACCGCCACGATCGAGGTGCACCAGGACGCCTTCCAGCCCGGCGACCGGGTCCTGATCGTGGACGACGTGCTGGCCACCGGCGGCACCGCCGCCGCCACCGTGGACCTGGTCCGCCGCTGCGGGGCGGAGGTCGCGGAGGTCTCGGTGCTCCTGGAGCTCAGCTTCCTGAACGGCCGGGATGCCCTGCCCGGCATCCCGGTCCGCGCCCTGCTGACCGTCTGACGTTCGAGGCGGACGCCGCCGGGCCGGTATAAGCAGGCATTTTGGCGCGCCCGGCCGCCACCCGGCGTGTCCTGAATCGTCCGTCGATAGACTGGAGGCTTCACGGAGGTGGGAGGGCATGTGGCCAGTGATGTGGCGACGGCCGGGGAGACCGGGGCCGACGTCACCCAGCTGACCGCGGGGCGGGAAGCTCCCGGCGAGCAGGACAGCCCCGCGGGCGGCGGCAGGGTGACCGCAACCCCGTCTGCCGGCATGCCCGCGCCCGCCCCCGCCGAGTCCGCGCCCGCCGCCGGCACTGCCGCTGAGAAGGCACCGACCGCGAACGCGCCGACGCAGCACCCGGCGGCTCAGAACGCGCCCGCCGAAGACGCTCCCGCCGGGAATGCTCCAGCCCAGAGTGCACCAGTCCAGAGCGCACCCGCCGCGAACGCATCGGCCCAGGACGCACCGGCCGAGAGCGCATCGGCCGCGAACGCACCAGCCGAGGGTGCCCCGGCCCAGAGCGCACCCGCCGCGAACGCATCGGCCCAGGACGCACCGGCCCAGAGCGCATCGGCCGAGAACGCACCAGCCGAGGGTGCCCCGGCCCAGAGCGCCGCGGCCCAGAGCGCACCAGCCGAGGGTGCCTCGGCCGTGGGTGCCCCCGCCCAGAACCCGCCGATCAAGACCCCGCCAGCCGCGATTCCCCTGGCGGACGGCACGCCAGTGGAGGACCGGCCCGCCGAGGACACCCCAGCCGACGCGGCACCGGCCGACGCGCCATCCGGCGCAGCGACCCCGACGCGATCCGGGCGGCCCGCGCGGACCCGGCGGCCCCGAGCCCCCCGGTCGGCGACGGCACGCTCGGCGGCCCGCAGCGAGGCGGCCCGCAGCGAGGCAGTCGGTGGCGAGGCGGCCGACCCGGCGCCCGGCGCCCCGGCCGAGCCGACCTGGACGGAGCAGAGCGCGGACCCGGCCGCCGGGGCAGCGGTCCGGCGGCGGCTGGCCCGGCTGGGCACGACCCGCAGCGGCGGGATCAACCCGGTGCTGGAGCCGCTGATCAAGACCGTGCGGCTGACCCACCCCAAGGCCGACATCCGGCCCATCGAGCGGGCCTACGAGTACGCCGCCCGGCTGCACCGGGGCCAGGATCGCAAGAGCGGCGACCCGTACATCACCCACCCGCTGGCCGTCACCACGATCCTGGCCGAGCTGGGCATGCCCACCGAGACGCTGTGCGCCGCCCTGCTGCACGACACGATCGAGGACACCAGCTACACGCTGGAGGAGATGCGCCGCGACTTCGGCGACGAGATCGCCGGCCTGGTCGACGGCGTGACCAAGCTGGACAAGGTCAAGTACGGCGACGCGGCCCAGGCCGAGACCGTCCGCAAGATGGTCGTGGCCATGTCCCGCGACATCCGGGTCCTGGTCATCAAGCTGGCCGACCGGCTGCACAACATGCGGACGCTCCGTTACCTGCCCCGGCCCAAGCAGGAGCAGAAGTCCCGCGAGGTGCTGGAGATCTTCGCCCCGCTCGCCCACCGGCTGGGGATGAACACGGTCAAGTGGGAGCTGGAGGACCTGGCCTTCGCCACGCTCTACCCCAAGCGCTGCGACGAGATCGCCCGGCTGGTGTCGGAGCGGGCGCCGCGCCGGGACATCTTCCTGGCCGAGGTCATCGAGGACGTGACCACCGACCTGCGCGACTCCAAGATCAAGGCCAAGGTCACCGGGCGGCCCAAGCACTACTACTCGGTCTACCAGAAGATGATCGCCCGGAATGTCGGGTTCGATGACATCTATGACCTGATGGGCATCCGGGTACTGGTCGACTCGCTGCGCGACTGCTACGCGGCCCTGGGCATCATTCACGCGCGATGGAACCCGGTCCCCGGCCGGTTCAAGGACTACATCGCGATGCCGAAGTTCAACATGTACCAGTCGCTGCACACGACGGTCATCGGCCCCGAGGGCAAGCCGGTTGAGCTGCAGATCCGGACCTGGGGCATGCACCGGCGGGCCGAGTACGGGGTCGCGGCGCACTGGAAGTACAAGGAGCAGATGGCCTCCGGCGGTGCCGCGGACATGGCCTGGCTGCGCCAGCTCGTGGACTGGCAGCGGGAGACGGCCGACCCGGCGGAGTTCCTGGACTCGCTGCGGTTCGACCTGAGCACGGCCGAGGTGTACGTGTTCACGCCCGGCCGGCGAGGTCATCGCGCTGCCGCAGGGTGCCACCCCGGTGGACTTCGCCTATGCCATCCACACCGAGGTCGGCCACCGGACCATCGGCGCCCGGGTCAACGGCCGCCTGGTCGCGCTGGAGAGCGCGCTCGACAACGGCGACACCGTCGAGATCTTCACGTCGAAGGCGGCGGACTCCGGGCCGAGCCGTGACTGGCTGCTGTTCGTCAAGAGCGCCCGCGCCCGGAACAAGATCCGGCACTGGTTCTCCAAGGAGCGCCGCGAGGCCGCCGCCGAGACCGGCAAGGCCGCGATCGCCCGGACCATGCGCAAGCAGGGCCTGCCGCTGCAGCGCCTGGCCACCGCCGACGCGCTCAACGCCATCGCCCGCGAACTGCACTACACCGACCTGTCCGCCCTGTATACGGCGGTCGGGGAGGGGCACGTCAGCGCCCAGAACGTGGCCGGCAAGCTGGTCAAGTCGGCGGGCGGGATCGCGGGCACGCAGGAGGACGTCGACGAGACCGCCCGGCCGACCCGGACCCCCCGGCCGCAGACCCTGGGCGGGGACTCCGGCGTGGTGGTGGAGGACACCGACGACGTGTGGGCGCGGCTGTCCAAGTGCTGCACGCCGGTGCCCGGCGATGAGATCACCGGCTTCGTCACCCGGGGCAACGGGGTGTCGGTGCACCGGGCGGACTGCGTGAACCTGCAGCACCTGATTGAGTCCGAGCCCGAGCGGATGGTCGGCGTGCGCTGGGAGCCCCGGGAGGGCTCGCAGTTCCTGGTGGCCATCCAGGTCGAGGCGCTGGACCGGACCGGCCTGCTGTCCGATGTCACCCGGACGCTGTCCGATCAGCACGTCAACATCCTGTCGGCGACGGTCACCACCACCCGGGACCGGGTCGCGTTCAGCAAGTTCACGTTCGAGATGGGCGACCCCAAGCACCTGGGCCACGTTCTCCGGGCGGTCCGCAATATCGATGGCGTCTATGACGTCTACCGCGTTACCAACTGACTCGCGCCGGACATCGGAATCCCGCCGGCAATCCGCCGGAATCCCGCGTGCAGACCGTGGTTCAGCCTCATGGCTCCCATTTCCCGAGCCCCGTAATCTGGCCTCCGATCTGTTAGTCGGGAGGTAATGAGATGCTTGGGAAGAAAATGCTGACCAGAGCCGCCGCCATCGCCGTGGCGGCGGCCGCGATTCCGGCCGCGCTGCCGGTCTCGGCCGCGCTGGCGGCCACGCCGGCGTTCCGGTGCACGGTCTCGGAGGGTGCCCCGCACCTGGTCCCGCCGGCCGCGCGGCCCGGCAGCCCGATCGTGCTGCGCGGCGTCACGTTCACCACCACGCTGTCCTGCAACAAGGCGGCCACGGTGAGCATCTCGCCCCGGCTGACCGAGACCACCAGGTCAGGTGCGGTGGTCGCACGGTCCCGCCCGATCCGGGTGACGGAGCGCCTGGCCGCCGGCCGCAAGCTGGCGGTCAACTCGGTGCCGAACCTGCCGTGCCGGCCGGGCATGTTCTACCAGGGCACCGCCGCGCTGACCGCGACCAGCGGCACGCACCACTTCACCGAGACGGTGAAGACCAAGCGGGTGACGCTGAACTGCCTCGCCCGGTAGCTCATCGGAGATAACCTGGTCGCCCGGGACCGCGTCATGCGGGACCGGGCAGCTTTTTTTCGGTGAGACCGGCTGCCGGAATCGTGCGGTATTTCCACCGCGAATACCGACTCCTGGCCGTATGGCTGGCATTTCCGGGTCCGGCTAGCCCGAAATCGGGGACCTATTCGGGGAGGTAACGAAATGATCAGCAGGAAAGCAGCGGTCCGGGCCGCGGCGGTATTAGTGTCGGCGGCGGTCATGCCGCTCGCGCTGCCGGTGTCATCGGCCCTGGCCGCCGCTCGCCCGGGCGCGACCGCCATCGAGTACGGCGGCGGCGGTCAGCCCGGCCAGCCCGGCCAGCAGGCCAAGGCCGCCGGGCGGCAGGTCCGCGCCAGGCCCGCACTGGCCTGCCGCATCCGCGGCTGAGGTCAGCGACCGGAAAGGCGCCCGGCCCGGCTCCCGGCTCCCGGCCCGGCCCCGGCGCCCGGCCCGGCGCCCGGCACCGCGCCACCGGGTGCGCGATGATGGCGGCGTGACAGCAGCGCGAGCCGGGCAGGCCCGGCGGTGAGCACCACGTGGGACGAGTCGTACGGGCCGGGCAGCCCGCCGCCGTGGGATATCGGCCGCCCGCAGCCGGCCCTGGCCCGGCTGGCGGAGCAGGGCCTGTTCGGCGGCCGCGTGCTGGACGTCGGCTGCGGCACCGGCGAGCATGCCCTGCTCGCCGCCGCCCACGGCGGCACGGCGACCGGCGTTGACCTCTCGCCCCGCGCCATCGGCCGGGCCCGCGCGAAGGCCGCCGAGCGCGGCCTGGCCGCTCGCTTCGAGGCCGGTGACGCCCTGGACCTCACCGCCCTCCTGGGGACCACGTTCGACACGGCCATCGACAGCGGCGTGTTCCACGTCTTCGACGACGCCGACCGTGCCCGCTACGTGGCCAGCCTGGCCGGCGTGCTGGAGCCCGGCGGAACCTGCTACCTGATGTGCTTCAGCGACCGCGAGCCCGGCGACCGCGGCCCGCGGCGGGTCCGCCAGGACGAGCTCGCCGCGGCCTTCGCCGCCTGGGAGGTCGCCTCGATCACCGCCGCTACCTTCGAGGTCAACCCCGGTTTCGGCTTCGAGCCTCCGGCGGCCCCGGTCGCGCAGGCCTGGCTGGCCGTCCTGCGCCGCCCCTGACCATGATCGCGACCGTTTCTCCGGCAGAAATTACGGTAAATCGGTCACGATCATGGTCGCCCGGCCCGTCCCGTCCCGCTCCGAGCTGGTTTCCTTCCCTCATGGCCTCCGATTAGGCGCCGGACTAGCCTGAGATCCGGGACTCATGAGGGAGGAACGACATGTTCAGCAGGAAGTCACTTATCCGGGCCGCGGCCGTCTTAGTCTCGGCCGCCGCGATCCCGCTCGCGCTGCCGGTGTCCTCGGCACTGGCCGCCGCGAACCCGAACGCCACCATGGTCGAGTACGCCAGCCCTGGCGCATCGATGGTCGAGTACGCCAGCCCGAACGCCACCATGGTCGAGTACGCCAGCCCGAACGCCTCGATGGTCGAGTACGCCTACGAGGGTAACGGGGGCTAGCCGCGCCGCCGGCTGAGGCCCGCCAACGGACTCAGCCGGCGGCCCTCATCCGGCAGCCCCGGCAGCCCCGACAGAGCCCCGATAGCCCTCAGCCCTGGCCAGTTCGCTCAGCGTGCGCTCGGCCTCTTCCAGCCAGGAGCGCCGCGCGGCCAGCGCCTCGCGGGCGCGCTGCTGGGCGCGGGTGTCGCCGCTGGCCTCGGCCTTGGCTAGCTGGGTCTCGAGCTGCTCGATGGCCGAACGGAGCTGCTCGACGGTGCTGCGCGCCCGCGACAGCGCCTCGGGGTTGGACCGCCGCCAGTGCGAGTCCTCCGCCTTGCGCAGCGTCTCCTCGATCTTGCGCAGCCCGCCCTCCAGCCGGTCGGCCGAGTCGCGGGGGACCGTGCCGGCCCGCTCCCAGCGCTCCTGGATGCCGCGCAGCGCGGCCCGGGCGGTCCGGGCGTCGGTCACCGGCAGCAGCTTCTCGGCCTCGGCCAGCAGCTGCTCCTTGGCCACGGCGTTCTGCGCCAGCTCGGCGTCGCGGGCGGCCAGCACCGCCGAGCGGGCCTGGAAGAACGTGTCCTGGGCGCCCTTGAACCGCCCCCACAGCTCGTCCTCCGTGGCCCGGTCGGCCCGGCCGGCCTGCTTCCAGGCCCGCATCAGCTCGCGGTAGGCGGCGGCGGTGCCGGCCCAGTCGGTCGAGTCGGCCATCGCCTCGGCCTGGGTGGCCAGGTCCTCCTTGCGCGCCCGGATCGTCCCGCGCTCCTCCTCCAGTCCGGAGAAGTACGCCTTGCGGCGCTTGGTGAACGCATTACGGGCGGCCGAAAGCCGCTTCCAGAGCGTGGTCTCGGCGGTCCGGTCGCCGCGCGGGGCGGCCTTCCACTCTTCCAGCAGCTGGCGCATCCGCTCGCCGCTGATCTTCCAGTGGGTGGCCTCGGCGGCGATCCGCTCGGCCTCGGCGACGATCCGCTCCTTGATCTCCAGGGCCTCGCTGCGGGCCTGCTCGCGGGCCGCGCGGTGCTCCTCCTTGCGCCGGCTGGCCACGTCGCCCAGCTTTTCCAGGCGCTCCAGCAGCCCGGCCAGGTCACCGATCGCGCTGGCGTCGGTGACCGCGGTGACCAGCCGCGCGATCGTCGCCCGAGCCTGGACCGGGGACAGGTCCGTGCTGGAAAGCCGCTGCTCAAGCAGGCTGACCTCGGTCTCCAGCGTCTCAAACTTGCGCTTGAAGAACGCCAGTGCCTCGTCCGGGCTCCCGGCCTGCCAGGAGCCCACCTGCCGCTCGCCCTCGGCGGTACGCACGTAAACCGTGCCGTCCTCGGCCACCCGGCCCCACGGATCGCTTGCGGTACTCACCGCGTACCTCCCGATCGGTGCCTTCCAGCTATGCGCGCTGGTCAGCTCTTCTTGATCGTCACGCTTTCGATCTCAACGCTTTCCTTCGGCTTCCCGCCGCCAGCGGCGTTAGCTGGCGGGCCGACGCCGGCCTTTGCGATGTTCTGCAGGATATTAAGCCCATCTGCGACGTGCCCAAAGGGGGTATAGCTCGGCGGGAGGTCCGTTGCCTTGTAGACGAGGAAGAACTGGCTCCCGTTGCTGTCCGGCGCGCCGGTGTTGGCCATTGCCAGCGTGCCCCCCGGGTACGTCGCGCCGGACAGGTTCTCGCTCGCGAACTCATAGCCGGGCCCGCCCGACCCGGTGCCCGTGGGATCGCCGCACTGCAGGATGTACAGCCCCTGGGTGGTGCTCAGGCGCGGGCAGGGGGTGCTGTTGAAGAAATTCTTCTGGGCCAGGAAGACGAACGAGTTCACCGTGCAGGTGGCCTTGCTGTTCAGCAAGTCAATGACGATGTCCCCGCGATTGGTGCGGATTGTCGCCTGGTAGGTCGCGGTGGAGTCCGGGGTGGCCGGCGGCGTCCCGACGTTCCGCGCGGCGGGCGGGTTCGCGGTGTAGGCGCAGTGGGTGGCCGGCTCGGCCACCGCGCGGCGCGGCGCTGGCCGTGGCGGACGCCGGCGCGGACGCGGAGGGTCGTGCTAGCCGCGGCGGCCTTGCTGCCGGAGGAGGGTTTTACCAGGAAGAACACGCCCACCGCGACGGCCAGCACGATGACGGCGACCACCCCGCCGACGCTCCAGCGCCGCACCGCGGCATCGCGCTGCGACTGCTTGTCCAGCCTGCGCTGGTAGCGTTCGCGCTCGAGCTTGCGCTGGCGCTCCTTCTTTCCGGCCACTCCTACGAACCTCCTGGTTACTCGCCGTGTTCGGCGGTTGCGCTGGTCATGTCCGACTGCTCCTGCGAAACTTCGCGAATCGTACCGGGCGTGGCGAGGCCGCGACGCGCCTTGTTACCGCTTCGACGCATCAACTGCTGCCGGGCCGTGTCCTCGCGGAGCCCCGGCCCGGCCCGGTGCCCGACCGGCCCCGCTAGCCTGGATCGCCTTGGGCACCGCGTTTCGCCAATCGGGAGGGACCATGCTGATAGCCGGATTCCCGGCCGGCGCGTTCGCCGCCAACTGCTACCTGGTGGCCCCCGGCGAAGGGGAGCAGTGCCTGATCATCGACCCCGGCCAGGACAGCGAGGCGGGGATCGCCGAGATCACCGCCCGGTACCGGCTGAACCCCGTCGCGGTCCTGCTCACCCACGGCCACATCGACCATATCTGGTCGGTCGCGCCGGTGTGCGGTGCCCGCGGCATCCCGGCCTACGTGCACCCGGGCGACCGGGCGCTGCTGTCCAACCCGGCCCTCGGCCTGCCCCTGGGCGCCGGGCAGCAGCTGTTCGGCGGGGTGACGTTCACCGAGCCCGATGACGTCATCGAGCTGGCCGACGGCATGGCCATCGAGGTCGCCGGGGTCACGCTGGTCGCCGACCACGCTCCCGGCCACACGGCGGGGTCGGTGGCGTTCCGGCTGCCCGCCGCGGCCGAGCCTGGCACGCTGTTCACCGGCGACCTGCTGTTCGCCGGGTCCATCGGCCGGTGCGACCTGCCCGGCGGGGACTATGCCACGATCATGGAGAGCCTGGCCCGGGTGTGCCTGCCGCTGCCGGACGACACGGTGGTGCTGGCCGGCCACGGGCCGCAGACCACGATCGGGGCCGAGCGGGCGGGCAATCCGTTCCTCGCCGGGCTGGCCCCCGAGGCCGGCCCCGCCCGGGGCCTGTAGACAGACGACTCACCACACAACAGAAGGGCTGCGACAGCGATGATCCGCACCCATGACGCGGGCACCCTGCGTGCCACCGAGGCCGGCCAGCAGGTCACGCTGGCGGGCTGGGTGGCCCGGCGACGCGACCACGGCGGCGTCGTCTTCATCGACCTGCGGGACGCCAGCGGCATCGTCCAGGTGGTGCTGCGCCAGGAGGACGTCGCCCACGACCTGCGCGCCGAGTACTGCGTGCTGGTCACCGGCACGGTCGGGCCCGCCCGGCCGGCAACGAGAACCCCGAGCTACCCACCGGGGACGTCGAGGTGGCCGCCGACGCGGTGGAGGTGCTGGCCGAGGCCGACCCGCTGCCGTTCCCGATCGACAGCGGCGCCGAGCTCAGCGAGGAAGTGCGGCTCAAGTACCGGTACCTCGACATCCGCCGGGCCGACATGGCCGCCGCGCTGCGCGCCCGGTCCACGGCCGCGCTACCTGGTCAGCGACGTGATGCGGGACCACGGGTTCGTCAACGTGGAGACCCCGTTCCTGACCCGGTCGACGCCCGAGGGGGCGCGTGACTTCCTGGTCCCGGTCCGGCTGCGGCCCGGCAGCTGGTACGCGCTGCCGCAGTCCCCGCAGCTGTTCAAGCAGCTGCTCATGGTGTCCGGGCTGGAGCGCTACTACCAGCTCGTGCGCTGCTTCCGGGACGAGGACTTCCGGGCCGACCGGCAGCCGGAGTTCACCCAGATCGACATCGAGATGTCGTTCGTCACCCGGGCCGACGTGATCGAGGTGGCCGAGCGGCTGGTGTCCCGGCTGTGGTCGGAGATCGCGGGCTACCAGGTGCCGCTGCCGATCCCGCACATGACCTACGCCGACGCCATGGCCCGGTACGGGTCGGACAAGCCGGACCTGCGGTTCGGGCTGGAGCTGACCGACCTGACCGAGTTCTTCGCCGGGACGGAGTTCCGGGTGTTCCAGGCCCCCTACGTGGGCGCGGTGGTGATGCCGGGCGGCGCCGAGCAGTCCCGGCGGGAGCTGGACGGCTGGCAGGAGTGGGCCAAGTCGCGCGGCGCCCGGGGCCTGGGCTACGTCACCCTCAACGCCGAGGGCATCGTGTCCGACGCCGGCCCGGTGGCCCGCAACCTGTCCCCGGTGGAGAAGCACGAGATTCCCGCCGCGGTCGGCGCGGTCGCGGGCGACGCGGTGTTCTTCGCCGCCGGGCCGCCCGCCACGGCCCGCGCCCTGCTCGGCGCGGCCCGGCTGGAGATCGGCCACCGGTCCGGCCTGATCGACCCGGCGGCGTGGGCCTTCACCTGGGTGGTGGACGCGCCCATGTTCGAGGAGGACGACGCCGGCGGCTGGACCGCGGTGCACCACCCGTTCACCGCGCCGCTGCCGGAGTGGGCCGACAAGTTCGACGCCGAGCCGGGCGCGTCCCTGGCCGACGCCTACGACATCGTCTGCAACGGCACCGAGATCGGCGGCGGCTCGATCCGGATTCACCGCCCGGACACCCAGCAGCGGGTGTTCGACGTGATCGGGCTGTCCCGGTCCGAGGCCGCCAGCCAGTTCGGCTTCCTGCTGGACGCGCTGCGGTTCGGCCCGCCGCCGCACGGCGGCATCGCGTTCGGCTGGGACCGCCTGCTGATGCTGCTGACCGGCCGTGACTCGATCCGCGACGTGATCGCGTTCCCCAAGGCCGCGTCCGGGCACGACCCGCTGACCGGCGCGCCCACGCCGATCACCGCGCAGCAGCGCAAGGAGGCCGGGATCGACGTGATCGCCCCGGGCTAGGTACGGTCGGGACGTGTTCCCCGTGCCTGGAAGTACAGCATCCGGAGGTCAGGCCGAGAGCCTGTTCGACGCGGCCGAGATCCGCCGCGGCGAGCGCCGCCGCGCCGCTGGCCGTGCGGATGCGGCCGCGCACCCTGGACGAGGTCATCGGCCAGCGGCACCTGACCCGGGACGGCTCGCCGCTGCGCAAGCTGGCCGACACCGACGCCGGGCATGTCGGTGATCTTGTGGGGGCCGCCCGGCACCGGCAAGACCACCCTGGCCTACGTGGTCAGCCAGGTCACCAGGCGCCGGTTCGTCGAGCTGTCGGCGGTGTCGGCCGGGGTCAAGGACGTCCGGGCGGCGGTCGCAGGCGGCCCGCCGCGACCTGGGCCTGACCGGCACCCAGACCGTCCTGTTCATCGACGAGGTGCACCGGTTCAACAAGGCCCAGCAGGACGCGCTGCTGCCCGCCGTGGAGAACCGGTGGGTCTCGTTCATCGGCGCCACCACCGAGAACCCGTCGTTCTCGGTGGTCGGCCCGCTGCTGTCCCGGTCCCTGCTGCTGACCCTGCAGCCGCTCGGCGACGACGACATCGCCGAGGTGGTGCGGCGGGCGCTGGCCGACCCGCGCGGCCTGGACGGCGCCGTCACCCTGGCCGACGGGGTGGCGGAGCACCTGGTGCGGCTGGCCGGCGGCGATGCCCGCCGGGTGCTGACCTACCTGGAGGCGGCCGCCCTGGGCCAGCCCGCCGGCGCCGAGATCAGCGCCGCTGACCTGGAACGGGCCGTGGACAAGGCCATGGTCCGCTACGACCGGGGCGGCGACCAGCACTACGACGTGATCAGCGCGTTCATCAAGAGCATCCGGGGCAGCGACGCCGACGCCGCGCTGCACTACCTGGCCCGGATGATCGAGGCCGGCGAGGACCCCCGGTTCATCGCCCGCCGCCTGATCGTGCACGCCAGCGAGGACGTCGGCCTGGCCGACCCGACCGCCCTGCAGGCCGCCGTGGCCGCCGCCCAGGCGGTCGAGTTCGTCGGCCTGCCCGAGGCCCGGATCAACCTGGCCCAGGCCGTCATCCACCTGGCCCTGGCCCCCAAGTCCAACGCCGTGATCGCCGCCATCACCGCGGCCGCCGCCGACGTGCAGGCCGGGCTGGCCGGGACGGTCCCGGCGCACCTGCGCGACGCCCACTACCCCGGCGCCCAGCGGCTCGGCCACGGCCGCGGCTACGAGTACCCGCACGACGCGCCGGCCGGGGTGGTGGCCCAGCAGTACGCACCCGACGGCATCGACGGCCGGACCTACTACCAGCCCACCCGGCACGGCGCCGAGGCCCGGCAGGCCGACCGGTCCGAGCGCATCCGCGAGATCCTTCATCCGGGGAGTAACAAGGCCTCCGGCGCAGCCCCCGAACCGTCAGCCGACGTCGCGGGGAGCGTCGGCAGCGCCCCTGGCGCGGACCCGGCGGCGCCGGCGGAGGCCGAGGAGCCGGGCGGTTCGGGCGCCCCCGCCTAGCGACGCTGACCAGCCCGGCGGCCCGCCCGGCAGCAGCGGGCGCACCTGGGACGGCCCGGCCCGGGTGCGGCCCTCGCGGGGCCGCCGGGCACGGGGCCGCCGGGCACGGGGCCGCCGGGGGGGGTGGCGGTCGGGCGGGCCGTGGCGGCGTGGAACGCGGCCCGGTCCGGGCCGGCCATGACGGTCAGGTCCGGCACGTCGACCAGCTGGTCCCAGGTCGTGCCCAGCGCCTCGGCCAGGATCGCCAGGGTGGCCAGCGTCGGGCGGGTGCCGCGGTCCGGCCACTGCTCGAAGTCCCAGATCCGGCTGGCCCGCATCGGGGCGCCGGGCCGGCCCTGGATCTCGTTGAACCGGGCCGCCGTCGCGGTCAGGGACAGCTCACGGGCCAGCCGCCAGGCCCGGCGGGGTCGTAACCCGCAGCACTGCGTCAGGTCGGCCGCGACCCGGGCGGCCAGCCCGGCGTCGGCGAAGCCGAGATCGGCCAGCCGCGCCCGCAGCTCGGCCCGGTACGCCTTGCCGCCCGGCTTAATACCGGGCGGTGCGACCATGTCATCCGGGATTTTCCCGCACATGTCCTGAAATTATCCTCCGATCGGGCCGCGAGCGCACTGGAGACTAATCAGCGCTTCCGGCTGGGTGATTTTCTTGCTGAGCCGGAACATTGGCCCTGGTCAGGAGCCTGCGTGAGCGATGAGAAATCCCGCTGCCGGCAGGCCGGGCGCGGCCCGTGAAATCTACGCGATCATTAAATTCGCCGCAGCGGACGGTAGCCGCCGTATTACCTACGGAAATCGCCGGCGCGGTAACGGGAAGCGAATCGTGAATCTGCCGATAAGGCGTTACCTCGCTGCCGCCGGCTGACATCGCGGGCTGGCCCCGGCCGCCCAGCGCCCCCGGCCGCCCCGCCTGGCCGCCGCGATATCCCGGCGAATTCCGCCCGCCGGATGAGGAACTTCCCCCGCCGTGCGGGAGAACAGGCTGCTCACGGCCGTGACCGGCAGCTTAAAAGCAGCCCGCGTCGTGGGAACGCGGCCGGCCGGGCCAGCGGGCCAGCATTCAGGAAGCTAGCTGCGGGTGACGCGTCACCGCGCCTGCCGCAGAGAAGGAACGGGAGGATTTGATGAACCTGCTGAGAAGCCGGTGCCTGGCGGCCGCTGCCCTCGGGGTATCGGCCGCGCTGGCCCTGCTGCCGCTGACGCCGGGATCGGCGTCCGCGTCCGCCGCGGCGCCCGCGCCGTCACCGATGGCGGCCGCTGCCGCGGCGGCGGCCGCGGCCGGATTCCCGCTATCGCGCACGCTGCCCGGGTCGGCCGCCGTGCCTGCCTGCACTACGGCCGGGTCCGGGAAGGTCCTGTGCGAGAGCGCCATCCCCGCCGGGGCCGCTGCCCCGCGGATCGCGCTGGCCGGGTTCTCCTGCGCCGCCAACAAGGTGGCGCGGATCCGGCACGAGGCGTGCGGCGAGTTCGCCGTCAAGATCACGCTGTTCGAGGCACCGTCCGGCAAGGTCCTGGGGACGGCCGACGTCGCCGTGGCCTATGCCGCCACACTCAGCGCGAGCTTCGCGCTCGTGGGACATGCCGATGGTCATCGAGATGACCTCGGCCAGCACGGCGCTGCGCCTCGGCACGGTGGCCGACACCGCCATCTTCTGCCGTGGCGGATGCGTCGGCCCCGCGCTCTGGTCGCCGGCGCTGCGCGTGGGCGCGGTCGACCGGCACACCTTCGTGATCCGCGCGCCGGGCAGCGCGACCATCACCACGACCCAGACTCCGGAGATCATCTTCACCCACCCGGCGGCGGAGAACGGCGCCCCGGTCACGTTCAGCAACCTCGGCCCGGCCCGCTGCGACAGCATCGCGGTCAAGGGCACCAGCGGCTGCGTGTTCAGCGACGTCATCGCCGAGTACGTGCTGCACAAGACCGGGCAGAACGTCAACGCGGTGGCCGCGCACATCCAGACCGCGCAGCGGACCAAGCCGCACCACTTCGGGCTGATCGGTCACTCCCCGCTGACCCGCAGCACCAGCGCGGCGGTGGCGAGCGCCAACCGCCGGAAGGCGTGCGGCGGCGTCCGGGTGCCCAAGGGCATGCAGTGCGACGAGTACCCGTTCGCCGCCACCAACCAGGGCGCGAAGTTCTTCCCGGCCGACAACAGCACGTTCCCGGTCCCGAGCTCGCAGAACGCCGCTGAGGGCGCTCGCCGGGTGAACATGTACCGCACCGAGCGGGTCCTCAACGGGGAACGGTACTGGGTGGTCATCCTGCCCTAGCTAGCCCCCGGAGCCGGGGCGGGCGGTGCCGCTGGCCGCCCGCCCCGGCCGGTGCCCGCGTGTCACCATGGACCGCGCCTGGCGGCCGGGCCAGGCCGGCAGGGCCAGGCCAGCAGAGAGGGAGGCGGCAGTGCCGGACGTCAGCACGCGGCTGCACGTGGCCGACGGGCAGTACTGGATCTGGGATCCGGCGGCTGACCTTGTCCTGCCCGAGGCCTACGACGGGCTGATCGCGGCGACGGCCGGGCTGGCGGTGGTGCGCACCGGCACTCACGCCGGCTGGGTCGCGGTCCGCATCGCGGTCGCCGGCGCGGCGCCGGGCCTGGACGCCGACGGCTGGGACGAGGTCGCGGAGGTGTCGCTGTCGGCCGCGCCCGATAGCGCCGGGCTCAGCGTGATCAGCGACGGGACCGGGCCGGATGAGCTGGCCGCGCTGACCCCGGCCGGGGCGGGCAGCTACCGGGTCCGGGTGCACGCCCGCGGCCGGGAGGATGGCGCGGCCGAGGATGTCGTGGCCGGCGCGCCCGTGGAGGAGCACCTGATCCAGGTGTGGCCCGCCCCGCCAGCGCCGGCTGCCGTGCATAAGACCATCGGCGACGAGGGCGCGCCCGAGATCCCCGCGGGACCATGGGACGGCCCGGCTGACGCTGACCCCGCGCACGTCGCCCTGGGACTCCCGGTGGCGGCGGCCGGGCGGGCGCAGGCCGTGCTGGCCGGCGCCTGGGTGTACCTGGACGGGATCCTGTTCGAGGTCCGGGCCACCGCCGACGTGGAAGGGCTGCGGCCGCGCGAGGCGCAGCGCGCCCGCAAGGCGGTCGACGGCTACGAGGGAGCGCAGCTTCCCGGCACCCCCGGCGCGGGGGGCCTGCGGGTCCGGATCGACCTGCCCGACGGCCGGTCCGCCGACTCGGCCGCGGACTGGCGGGGCGCCGTTACCGGGGGCGCCCCGCCCGGGCTGGTGCTGGCCGACTGGGCCACGACGCGCTACCCGGACGGCCCCCGGCAGGTCGCCGAACGGCAGTTCTGGTGCTGGCCGAGGCCGCCGCCGCGCCGTTCACGCTGACGCTGGAGTGGCCCGCGCTCGGCCTCCCGCCGTCCGCCGTCACCGTCGACGGCGCCGGCCTGGCCGCCGCCCGCCCGTCCTGAGCAGCCGCCCGGAGCGGCCGGCCCGCCCCCGCCAGGTGCCCCCCGGCCCGGCTGGCCGACCCTGAGGGCCCCGATGGCCGGATCTGGCGATGGCACGGGGCAGCGGGGCGGTAGGGTCGGCCGGACGGGCTGGCCGGTCGCCGGCCGCGTCGCTGATGTCGCTGAAGGAGCGAGGGCCGATGACTGCCGGACAGCTGGCCGCCCTGATCGCCGCCGTCTCGTTCGCGGTGCTGGCCTGCGCCGGTGTCGTCGCCCTGATCCGGCTCAGCCGGCTGCTCGGGGTGGCGGCGGATGTGGCGGCCGGTTACCGGGAGCGCGCCGACACCCTGCTGGAGCAGGCCCAGGGCGTGGTGGACCGGGCCAATGAGCAGCTCACCCGGACCGGTGCCATCACCGCCAGCGTGGACGAGGTCACGGCCAACATGGCCGAGCTATCGGGGCACGTGTCGGCCCTGACCGGCCTGGCTCACGGCCTGGCCCAGGCGCTCTACGCCCCGGTCACCGGCCTGTCGGCGCTGGCCTACGGGGTCCGGCACGCGGTTGCCCTGCGGCGCCCGGAGGGCGCTTCGCCAAGGTCGGTACCGCGGCGCCCGGAGGGCGCTTCGCCGAGGTTCGGTACCGCGGCGCCCGGCGGTCGCGGCGTCGCCAGGACCCGGCGCGTCGCCCGGAGGCCGTCGCGCCGCGGCCGCTGCCGGGCGCGAGGCGCATGCGGCGCCCGCCGGCGCTGGGCCGCGGGAACCGGTCACGGTCGGTCACCGGGACCCGGCGATGATCCGCCGGGGGCTGTGGCTGGCCGCCGGGGCGGCGCTCGGGGTGACCGGCTACCGGCGGGCCAGCCGGCTGCTGCGGCCGCTGGCCGGCGGCCCGGCCGGGTCCGCGCCGGAACGCGGCTCCGCGCCGCGCGGCGGTGCCCGGCCGGGGGCTGCTGACCGTCGCGGCCACCGCCGGGCGGTCGACCGTCCAGGGGATAGCGTTTGCCCGCGACGTCGCGGACGGCATGGCCCAGTATCTGGATCGCCAGCCGGTCCGCGCAGGCCGTACTCTCGAAGGGCAGCGGGGCAGTGGCCAGCCAAGCGGGGGCCAGCCGAGCGGCGGGCCAGCCGGGCCGCGCGGCGCCGGCGGCCAGCGCCGCGCCGCGCCCCGATGAGTCACTGATCCCGGCCTCCGGGAACCTCACCACGCGAAGGAAGACCGTTCATGGAGTCGGCAGAGATCGCCCGTCGTTTCCTCAGCTTCTTCGAGCAGCGGGGACACGCCGTGGTGCCCTCGGCCAGCCTGATCGCCGAGGATCCCACCCTGCTGCTGGTGAACGCGGGCATGGTGCCGTTCAAGCCGTACTTCCTGGGCCAGCGGCAGCCGCCGTTCCAGCGCGCCACCAGCGTGCAGAAGTGCGTGCGCACCCCGGACATCGACGAGGTGGGCAAGACCACGCGGCACGGCACGTTCTTCCAGATGCTGGGTAATTTCTCGTTCGGGGACTACTTCAAGGACGGGGCCATCCCGTTCGCCTGGGAGCTGCTGACCAGCCCGGAGTCGGCGGGCGGGTACGGCTTCCCGCCGGACCGGCTGTGGGCCACGGTCCTTCACCGACGATGACGAGGCGGCCCGGATCTGGCGCGACGTGGTCGGCCTGCCGGACAGCCGGATCCAGCGCCGCGGCCTGGCCGACAACTACTGGCACATGGGCGTGCCCGGCCCCGGCGGGCCGTGCTCGGAGATCTACTACGACCGCGGCCCGGAGTACGGGCGCGAGGGCGGGCCGGAGGCGGACGAGGACCGCTACCTCGAGGTCTGGAACCTCGTCTTCATGCAGGAGACGCTGAGCAAGGTCCGCAGCAAGGTCGACTTCGACGTCGTCGCGCCGCTGCCGTCGCGCAACATCGACACCGGCATGGGCCTGGAGCGGATGGCCGCCCTGCTGCAGGGCGTCGACAACATCTACGAGATCGACACCATGTGGAAGGTGCTCGACCGGGCGGCTGACCTGACCGAGCAGAAGTACGGCCGGGACCACCGGGTGGACGTGTCGCTGCGGGTAGTGGCCGACCACGTCCGCACCGCGGTCATGCTGGTCGCCGACGGCGTCACCCCGACCAACGAGGGCCGCGGCTACGTGCTGCGCCGGATCCTGCGCCGCAGCATCCGCAACCTGCGGCTGCTGTCCGGCGCGCAGCGCGGCGGCGGGGGCGGCAGCGTCAGCCGGGGCGGCGCGGACGAGCGCTACCTGCACGACCTGGGCGGCGTGGCGATCATCGCGCTGGGCGACCAGTATCCGGAACTGCTGCGCGACGCGCCCCACATTCACACGGTGATCGACGCCGAGGAATCGCGCGTTCCTGGGCACGCTGCGCACCGGCACGGCGATCTTCGACGCGGCGGTGGAGGAGACCCGGCGCGGCGGCGGTTCCACCATCGGCGGCAGCCAGGCGTTCCAGCTGCACGACACCTACGGCTTCCCCATCGACCTGACCCTGGAAATGGCGGCCGAGCAGGGCCTGGCTGTCGATGACGCGGGCTTCCGCCGGCTGATGGCCGAGCAGCGGCAGCGGGCCAAGGCCGACGCGGCGGGCAAGAAGACCGGCAACGCCGACATCTCGGCGTTCGCCCAGATCCTCGAGGCGTCCGGCCGGGTGGTGTTCACCGGCTACGACGAGGTGGCGGGCGACGCGACGGTCGTCGGCCTGCTGGCGGACGGCGTCGCGGTGCCCGCCGCGGGCGCCGGCGCGCAGGTCGACGTGGTGCTCGACCGCACCCCGTTCTATGCCGAGGGCGGCGGCCAGCTAGCCGACGCCGGCACGCTGACCACGGCCGGCAGCGGCGCGGGCGCGGGCGCGCGGCTGGAGGTGCACGACGTGCAGGCGCCGGTGGCCGGGCTGGTCGTGCACCGCTCCACCGTGACCTCGGGCGAGATCGTGGTCGGGGAGCAGGTCCGGGCCGAGATCGACATCGAGCGGCGCCGCGCGGTGTCCCGCTCGCACACCGCGACCCACCTGGTGCACCGGGCGTTCCGCGGGGCGCTGGGCGACTCAGCGGCCCAGGCGGGCTCGGAGAACGCGCCGGGGCGGTTCCGGTTCGACTTCACCGCGCTCGGCGCGGTCCCGCCGTCGGTGCTGCAGGACGCGGAGGACGAGGTCAACCAGGTCCTCGTCAACGACCTGGAGGTCCGGGCGTTCCAGACCTCGATCGACGAGGCGCGGGCCATGGGCGCGCTGGCGCTGTTCGGCGAGAAGTACGGCGACCAGGTCCGCGTGGTCGAGGTCGGCGACTACTCCCGGGAGCTGTGCGGCGGCACCCACGTGGCCCGGTCCGGGAACCTCGGCCTGGTCAAGATCCTCGGCGAGTCCTCCATCGGGTCCGGCGTGCGCCGGGTCGAGGCGCTGGTCGGGATCGACGCGTTCCGCTTCCTGGCCCGGGAGAGCCTGCTGGTCAGCCAGCTCAGCGAGCAGCTCAAGACCCGCCGGGAGGAACTGCCCGAGCGGGTGTCGGCCATCGTCACCCGGCTCCGCGACGCCGAGCGCGACCTGCAGCGCGCCCAGTCGGCGCAGCTTCTGGGCAGCGCGGGCGACCTGGCCCGGACCGCGGCGGACGCGGGCGGCGCGGCCTACGTGTCCTATCAGGTGCCCGACGGGACCCCGGCCGACGGCATCCGCACGGTGGCGCTGGACGTGCGCGGCCGGCTGGCCCCCGAGCGGCCCGGCGTGGTCGTGGTGGCGGGCATTCCGGCCGACCGGCCCACCGTCGTGGTCGCGGTCAACGACGCGGCCCGGGCGCGCGGAATCAAGGCCGGCGCGCTGGTGCTGACGGCGGCCGGCGCGCTGGGCGGACGGGGCGGCGGGAAGGACGACGTGGCCCAGGGCGGGGGTGCCCCGCTCGGTGACGGAGCGGCAGCGAAGATCGACGAATCGTTCCGCGTGGTGGCGTCGGCTATTAAGGACATACTGGTCAACGGTGGCGTACTGTGAGACCGTGCCGTCGCCGGTTTGTGTCCAGGACGAGACCTGCCCGTCTGTGGACTCCTCGTTGAGGCCTGGCGTCAGGCTTGCCGTTGACGTCGGCCTGGCCCGGATCGGAGTGGCCGGCTGCGACCCGGCCGGCCTGCTCGCCAGCCCGCTCGCCACGGTTCGCCGGGGCCGCGGCGACCTGACCGAGCTAGCCCGCGTCGCCGCCGAGCGCGAGGCCGTCGAGGTGATCGTGGGGCTGCCCCGGGGCCTGTCCGGCCGCGAGGGCCAGTCCGCCGCGGACGCCCGGTCCTTCGCCGCCGCGCTGGCCGGCCAGGTGGCCCCGGTCCCGGTGCGACTGGTCGACGAGCGGTTCACCACGGTCCTGGCCCACGACGCGCTGCGCCAGGGCGGCCGGGACTCCCGCGCCCGCCGCCCCGTGGTTGACCAGGCCGCGGCGGCCCTGCTGCTGCAAACTGCCCTGGATACCGAGCGGGCCACGGGCGAGCCCGCCGGCGAACTGGTCCCGGCGGCGGCCCGCCCGGACCGGGATGCGTCCCGGTGACCGGGGGAGACACGCCGGAGGCGGGCTGGCATTCCCGGGTCGTCCGCGACGACCCGGCGGCTGAGGCGGCCCCGGCCCCGCCGCCCCGCCGAGGCCGGCACGGCCGCCCCGGCGCCCCGGACAGCTCCTCGCCCGGCCCGGCCCGGCCCAGTGCCAGCACGACCGCCCCGCAGCACCGGGTCACCGGCCCCTACGCCCGCCCCGACGCGGCCGGCGGTTATGGCCCGCCCGGCGGCTACCCCTCGGGCGGCTACCCGGCAGGCGACTATGGCCAGTCCGCCCCGCCGGCCCAGCCCGACGGTTACGGACAGCTACCGGCAGGCGGTTACGGCCAGCCCGACGGCTACCCAGCGCCCGGCAGTCAGCCGGCCGGCGGCTACGGCCCGCCCGGCGGGCCGGCGCAGTACGGCGGCTATGGCCAGCCGGCCGGCCCGGCCTCGGCCGGCGGCTACGGCGATCCGGGTGCGCGGTCCCCGGCCAGCTTCGGCCAGCCCGACGCCCTGTCCCCGGCCGGCGGATACGGTCACGCCGGCGGGCAGGCCCAGCCGGGCGGCTTCGGCGATCCGGGCGGGCCGTACCCGGCCAGCGAGTACGGCCAGTCCGGCTCCCGCCCGCGCTCGGGCAACGCCGGCCAGGACGACGACTACCTGTCGCTCACCGGCTATGAGCTGCCGGGCCATTACGGCCAGCCCGGCGGCCAGCCTCAGCCCGGCGGCTACGGCCAGCCCGGCGGTCAGTCCCCGGCTGACGGTCTCGGCCAGGGCCATTCCCCGCCAGGGGGATACGGCCTGCTCGGCGGTCAGCCCCCGGCTGACGGTCTCGGCCCGGCGGGCGGGCACTCTCAGCCGGGCGGCTTCGGCCCGGCCGGAGACTACGGACGGGCCGGCGATCAGGGGCCGCCCGGCTACGGCCCGGGCGGCGGTTACCCCGAGGCGGGCGGCTACAGCCCGGCCGACGGGTATCCGGGTGGCCCGGCCCACCTGGATCCAGCCCCGCCGGACGGCTTCGGGCCGGCTGGCGACGGCTCGTCGGCCTACGGCCAGCCAGGCTCGGCCGGCGCTCCGCCTGCCGGCGGCGGGCCCGGTCACGGCGACCCGTATGACAGCTTCGGGACCGCGTCCGCGCCGGGCCACCACAGCCAACGGCGCGGGTCCCGCCGGCTACAGCACCGGCCCCTACGCGGTCGGCTCCTACGATCAGGGCGCCTCCTATGACCAGGGCGCCTCCTACGATCAGGGAGCCTCCTATGACCAGGGCGGCTCCTACGGCCCGGCCGCGACCGATGGTTACGCGCCCGGGTCAGCCGGCCCGGGCGCGGGCGGTTACGAGCCGGTCAGCGGGCCCGGCCAGGCCAACGGGACCGGCTCTTACCGGCCCTCGGACCTGTACGGCCCGCCTGACCCCTATAGCTCCTCGCCCGGCCGCCCGGCGGCCGGGCGCCCGGACCTCACTGGCCCGCAGGACTGGCCGGCCAGCGCGAGCCGCAGCGGCCCGCAGGACTGGACGATCCGCCCGGACCACTCCGGACCGCAGGACCGGGCAGCCGGCTCCAGCCACCTCACCGGCCCGCAGGACTGGAGCCTCCGCCCGGACCGCAGCGGCCCCCAGGACTGGGTGGCCGACCCCAGCCTCAGCGGCCCCCAGCAGCGGACCGACCCCTCGGGCCGGATCGGCCACCAGGACTACTGGGACGGCCAGCCCCCGAGCGCCCGGGCCGGCCAGTCCGGCCCGCAGGTGCCCGGCTTCCCGCCCGAACGGCCCTGGCCCGGCGACCCGCGCCACTCCGGCGAGACTCGTCGGCGGCTCCGGCTACGGCCCTGACGGCGGCTACGACAGCCGGGACTCCCTGACCGGGCTGCCCGCCGTGGCGGACCCGACCGGGCGCGGCGGCCAGCCCGACTGGCAGCCGCCCGCCGACCCGTCTCCGCCCCGGCGCCCGAAGGCGCGGCGGCCCGCCGCCCTGGGACCCGCACCACGGCTCCGAGGCTGACGCCGCCGATGCCGCGCCCACTACGGCCATGCCCCCGGCCGCCATGCCCCCGGCCGCCATGCCACCCGCCGCCATGTCATCTGGTGCCCGGTCCCGCCCGGCCCGGCCCGGTTCCCGGTCCGGCACCCGGCGCCCGGCGGCCCCGCCGCCGGCGGCGGCGCCGGCCCCCGAGGACCAGGACAGCCCGGACTGGGCCGCCGAGGAGCGGCACCGCGGCTTCTTCCAGGGCTTCGGCGAGGACGAGAACGTCGACCCGCCCCGGCGGCGCCACGGCCGGTGGATGGCCCCGCTGATCTCGCTCGTGGTGATCCTGGCGGTGATCGGCGCGGTCGGCGGCTTCTTTGTCCAGAAGTACTCGGCCGCCCACGCCAACTTCACCGGAACCGGCACCGGGTCCGTCATCGTGGTCGTCAAGTCCGGCGACACCGCCACCTCGCTCGGCCCCGCCTGCTGACTAAGGGCGTCATCAAGGCGGTGGACCCGTTCGTCGCCGCGGCCAAGGACAGCCCGGACTCCGGCGACCTGCGGCCCGGCACGTTCCGGCTGCACAAGCACATGAACGCGGCCCTGGCCTGGGGGCTGCTGCTCAACCCGAAGTCCCAGATCCAGACCGTCGTCACGGTCCCGGACGGCCTGCGGGCCACGGCGATCCTGGCCAGGCTGTCCCAGGACACCGGCATGCCGCTGACTCAGTTCAAGGCGGCGCTGGCCGACACCGCCGCGCTGGGCCTGCCGTCGTACGCGGGCACCAACCCGGAGGGCTACCTTTACCCGGCCACCTACACGTTCCAGCCCGGCACGACCGCGCTGCAGATGCTGCAGACCATGGTGACCCAGTTCAAGACCGCGACGGCCGCCCTGAACCTGGCTACGGCGGCGGCAACCGGCCACCTGACCGCGGAAGCGGTGATCATCGAGGCCAGCCTGCTGGAGGCCGAGGGAGGCCCGACCTACTTCGGCCAGATCGCCCGGGTGATCGACAACCGGCTGAACCAGAAGATGCCCCTCGGCCTGGACAGCACCATCGAGTACGGGCTGAACATCAACAACATCGATCCCACCCAGTCGCAGCTCAACACCAACAGCCCGTACAACACCCTGAACCGGCCGGGCCTGCCCCCCGGCCCGATCGACTCGCCCGACCTGGCCGCGATCACGGCCGCCCTGCACCCGCCCCAGGGGAACTGGATCTACTTCGTCACGGTGGACCCGAAGACCGGCCTGACCAAGTTCACTGACAGCTTCAGCCAGTTCAGCGTCTGGAAGGCCGAGTTCCAGAAGAACCTGAAGGACGGGACCTGACCAGCACCACCCGCGCGGCCGTGCTCGGCGCTCCCATCGCCCACTCGCTGTCGCCGGTGCTGCACACGGCCGCCTATGCGGCCCTGGGCCTGGACGGCTGGTCCTACGAGGCCATCGAGTGCGATGAGGCCCGGCTTCCCGGCCTGCTCGGCTCGCTCGGCCCCGGCTGGTCCGGACTGTCCCTGACCATGCCGCTGAAGCGGGCCGTGCTGCCGCTGCTGGACCAGGCCGAGCCGCTGGTCGGCGAGGTCGGCGGGGCCAATACCGTGATCTTCCGAGACGGCCGCCGGCTGGGCTACAACACTGACGTCCCGGGCATGATCGCCGCACTGGCCGAGGCCGGCGTTACTGCCGTGCCGGACGCCCTGATCCTCGGGGCCGGGGCCACCGCGTGCGCCGCCCTGGCCGCGCTGCGCGGCCTCGGCGCCCGCCAGGTCACGGTGGCGGTCCGCCGCCCGGCCACCGCCGGCCCCCTGCTCGACGTGGCCGCCCGGCTGAGCCTGGACGCCCGCCTGGTCCCGTTCGGCGACGACGATGCCGGGCCGGCCCGGCACCTGCTCCTGTCCACTGTCCCGGCCGCCGCGGCCGTGAGCTACGCCGAGCGCGTCGCATCCGGCCAGCTTGCCCCGGCCGCGATCATGGACGTGATCTACCACCCCTGGCCAACCGCCCTGGCCGCAGCCGCCCGGGCGGCCGGCATCCCGGTGGCCAGCGGCTTCGGCCTGCTGCTGCACCAGGCGGCCGGCCAGTTCGAGCTGATGACCGGCCAGGACGCGCCTGTCCCGGCCATGCGCGCGGCTGGCCGGGCCGCCCTGGCCGCCCGCCACCCCGCCCCGTGAGCCCGCCGCGCCCCGTGAGCCCGCCGCGCCCCTCGGGCCAGCCGCGCCCTCTCAGCCCACCCGCCCCGCTGACCATGATCACGACCCCTTTTCCGTGAGATCCGCCGGAACCGGGAGGCGGTCCGGGGCGAGGCCGAATCCGGCGGGCCGGGCTATTCGCGGCAAATGCGAGGCAGCGCGGCGACGCGGGAATACCGGAGGGGTCCCGCATGCGTTACTCTGGCAAGACGACCATGCCTGGCGTGTTGTTCGCAGCGCGCGGGGCATGCAAGCGGAGGACCACCTCGGCCGCCTCCCACCTAGCTGATCCTGTCAGCGGGTACCTAGGTCGGCCGGCCTGCTGGCCGGCTGGCTGCCTGTTAGCTGCGAGGCTAGCGGGCTAGGCCGGGCGTACCGGCGCGGGCTCGTTCCCGGGCTCGCGAGGTGCGCTACGGTAACCCGGCCCGGGCTGCGACCCGGGCGGATGCCGTGTCTGGTGGCCCCGCGGGCATAGGCGTGCGGGGCCTTCTGCTTTTCGGCAGGGGGCAGGAAGCAGGCCCTGTGCCGGGAACGTCCCGGCATAGGAGAACAGTGACACTGGAGGTCACATCAGCACCGAACCACGCATCAATGAGCGCATTCGCGTTCCCGAGGTACGGCTTGTCGGGCCGGCCGGCGAGCAGATCGGAATCGTCGCGATCAACGACGCGCTCCGGCTAGCCCAGGAATCTGATCTCGACCTTGTCGAGGTCGCGCCGACCGCGCGGCCGCCCGTCTGCAAGCTGATGGACTACGGCAAGTTCAAGTACGAGTCAGCCCTCAAGGCCCGCGAGTCGCGCAAGAACCAGGCGCAGACGGTCATCAAGGAGATCAAGCTCCGGCCCAAGATCGACCCGCACGACTACGGCACCAAGCGCGGCCATGTCGAGCGGTTCCTCAAGGCGGGGGACAAGGTCAAGGTGACCATCATGTTCCGCGGGCGCGAGCAGTCCCGTCCGGAACTGGGGTTCAAGCTGCTGCAGCGGCTAGCCGGGGATGTCGACGAGCTTGGCTTCGTCGAGTCCGCGCCGAAGCAGGATGGCCGGAACATGATCATGGTCATCGGGCCGCACAAGCGGAAGACCGAGACCCGGCCGGAGCAGCCGCCCGCCCACGCGGAGCACAGCGAGGCCCGGGCTGAGCGGGCTGCCGCGCGGATGGCGGCGGCCGCCCAGTCGCAGGCCGAAGCCGCGTCCCGGCCCGCCAATCCTGACGCACCGGTGTTCCCGGTGCGGGCCGCCCCTCCGGCCAGCGCGCCGGCCCCGGCGCCAGCTAGTGCGCCTGCCGCGTCGGCCCCGGCCAGCTCGCGCCCGGCTGCCTCCGGACGGCCGTCCTCGGTCTCCCGGCCCGCCGGTCCCGGCGCCGCCGCCCGGCCGCCGGCCCCGCCGCGCCCGTCCACGCCCCGGCCCGGCCGCCCCGCGGCCAGCCGCAGGCCCCGCGGGCAACGGCGTCAGCCCGGCCCCGGCCGGCAGCGGAACTACGGGCACCGGAAGCACGGGCACCGGCACGGCGCGCTCCCCGGCCCAGCGCACCGCAGGGTCCGCCTCGGCCGAGCGCGCCCCGGCCCGGCGCCCCGCGTCCCGCGCCGCCGCGCCCGTCGGCGCCCCGGCCTGCCGCGCCCCGGCCCCGGCCGGTCAGCCCGGTGCCGGCCCAGCAGCGCGGCGACACCAGTGAGGGGGCCGGGAAGCCCGCCGACCCGTCAGACTAGGACCAGGCAGGAAGCCGGCCAGGCTACGCGGCCCGCCAGGTCGCGGGCCAGGCAGCCCTGCCGCGAGACATCCGTGCCCCCGGCACGGTGACCACCGCCGTGCCAGCGGCACGGTGAGCCAGCAGTGCATACGGGTCAGCCCGGGCACGCAGAACGGAGACACGGCGAGATGCCGAAGATGAAGACCCACAGCGGGTCGAAGAAGCGGTTCCGGCTGACCGGCACGGGCAAGATCATGCGCCGCCGGGCCAACCGCGCCCACCTGTTCGAGCACAAGCCGAGCACGCGGACCCGCCGCCTCGCGGGCGAGGTCGTGGTCTCTCCGGCCGACGCGAAGAAGATGAAGAGACTGCTGGGCAAGTGACCCGGCCCGCTGTAAGGGAGTCGAACTAAATGGCACGCGTAAAGCGGGCGGTCAATGCCCACAAGAAGCGCCGGACCGTCCTGGAGCGGGCTAGCGGCTACCGGGGCCAGCGGTCCCGGATGTACCGCAAGGCCAAGGAGCAGGGCCTGCATTCCATGACGTATGCCTACCGGGACCGCAAGGACCGGAAGGGCGCGTTCCGGCGGCTGTGGATCCAGCGGATCAACGCCGCGGCCCGGGCCGAGGGCATCACGTACAACCGGTTCATCCAGGGCCTGAAGATCGCGGGCGTGGACGTCGACCGGCGGATGCTGGCCGAGATGGCCGTCGCCGACCCGACGTCGTTCACCGCCCTGGTCGAGGTGGCCCGCCAGGCCCTGCCCGCGGACCTGGGCACCGCCGCTGCCTGAGCACGGCCGCGGCGGCCCCGCCGATCAGGGTCAGTCCAGTTCCGGCCAGCCCGGTCCCGGTCAGCCCAGTTCCGGCCAGCACGGCCCCGGCCATGTCGGCCGGGGCCGTCCCGAGTCCGGGCGGCGCCCCGCCGCGGGCGCCCGGACCCGGCCCCCGGCGAGGTCACCAGCATCCGGTCGCCGCGGGTCAAGGCGGCCCGGCAGCTAGCCAAGCGGGCCTTCCGGGAGCGTGCCCGGCTGTTCCTGGCCGAGGGCCCGCAGGCGGTGCGCGAGGCCCTGGGCCGGCCCGGCAACCTGGCTGAGCTATTCGCCACCGGCGCGGCCCGCGAGCGGTACGGCGACCTCATCGAGCAGGCCGCCGCGCAGGGGGTCAGCGCCGCCGTGGTCAGCGGCGAGGTCATGGCCGAACTGGCCCAGACCGTCACCCCGCAGGGCCTGCTGGCGGTCTGCCGGTTCCTGGACGTCCCGCTGGCCGACCTGGCCGCCGGACGGCCGAGACTGGTCGCGGTCCTGGCTAACGTGCGCGACCCCGGCAACGCCGGGACCGTGCTGCGTACCGCCGACGCGGCCGGCGCGGACGGCGTGGTCTTCACCGCCGCCTCCGTCGACCCGTATAACAGCAAGTGCGTGCGCTCCTCGGCCGGCAGCCTGTTCCACCTGCCCGTTGTCACCGGTGCCGACCCGGCGGCCGCCGCCGTGGCGCTGCGCGCCGCCGGGCTGCGCGTGCTGGCCGCCGATGGCTCGGCCGCCCGCGTCCTGGACCTGGCCGCCCCGCCCGCCGCCGCCGGCCCCGCCCTGGAGGCCGCGGGCCTGGAGGCACCCACCGCCTGGCTGTTCGGCAACGAGGCGTGGGGCCTGCCCGCTGACCTGCTGGCCCTGGCCGACGAGGCGGTGGCGGTGCCCATCTACGGCGGCGCCGAGAGCCTGAACCTGGCCGCCGCCGCCGCTGTCTGCCTGTACGCGTCCGCCACCCGCCAGCGCGCCGCGGCGCCAGCCCGGCCCGCTGACAGCCCGGCCCGCTGACAGCCCGGCCCGGGCAACCGTCCGGCCCGCTGACGGCCCGGCCCGCCTGACAGCCTGGCCCGCGCAGCAGTCCCGCAGCGTCACGGCCCGGCCCCCTGCCTCCCCGCCGACGCCCGCCCGGATCAGCCGTTCTGGCTCGTAACGCGCTGTTCCCGGAACCGTAAGGAGTTCCGGGACGGCCCGGGGGTGCCGGAGCGCCGCGCCGGCACGCTAGAGTCTGATCACGTTGCGTCATTAGCGGCACTAGGCAGCGTCACCCCGCTGCAAAGTGCCGCTGGCGCGTGACAGGCCAGCCCGCGGGTAACCCCCGGACCCGCGGGGCGGGCCGCTGGGTCGTGCCGGGGGATGGGCAGGCAAGCCCCCGGAGGCGGCGGAGCAGTGGACGGGAACGCGACGGGCCATGTGCGGGCTCAGGCGGGCGCGCTCGCGGCGACGACGGACTTCAGCGGCGGCCTGGTTCTCGCCGACGACATCCCCGACGGCCTGGTCATCGCCGATCACGCGGGGCGCGTCGCGGTGTTCAACCGGGCGGCGGCCCGGCTTACGGGCATCGACCCGGCCCGCGCGCTCGGCTGCGACGTGCGCCAGGTGCTGCCGCTGCACGACTCCGACGAGCGCTGCTGGTGGACCGCCACCCAGCCGTACGGCGGCCTGAGCACCCGGTCCCGGCACCCGGAGAGCTGCCTGTACCTGCCGGACGGCACGGAGCTGCTGGTCAGCGTCGGGTACGTGCGCTGCCCGCGGGGCCAGGGCCCGCGCGAGGGCTGGCACCGCGAGCCCGGCTCGGTCCGCCGCATCATGATCACCCTGCGCGGCACCGAGCAGCGCGTCCGGCTGGACCGCAGCCGCGCGGACCTGGTCTCCACCGTCGCCCACGAGCTGCGCTCGCCGCTGACCAGCGTGAAGGGCTTCACCGCGACGCTGCTGGCCAAGTGGACCCGGTTCACCGATGACCAGAAGCGGGTCATGCTGGAGACCGTCAACGCCGACGCCGACCGGGTCACCCGGCTGATCACCGAGCTGCTTGACGTGTCCCGGATCGAGTCCGGGCGGATGGAGATCCACCGCGAGCTCGTCGACATCCCGGCCCGGGTCAGCCGGCTGATCAAGGGCCGGGCCGCCGCGGGCGACCCGGAGGACCGGTTCCGCGTGCAGGCCGCGCCTGGCCTGCCGGAGACCTGGCTGGACGCCGACAAGGTGGACCAGATCCTGGCCAACCTCATCGAGAACGCCGTCCGCCACGGTGCTGGTACGGTTACTACTGTGGTGGAGAAGGCGATGGTGGCAGGCGTTCCTGGCGTCGCGGTGTCGGTCCGCGACCAGGGTCCTGGCATCGCGCCCGAGTTCGCCTCCCGGGTGTTCCGCCAGTTCTGGCGCGCTAAGCGCCGTGGCGGCGCGGGCCTCGGGCTGTTTATCGTGAAGGGCCTGGTCGAGGCGCACGGCGGGACCATCGCCGTGCAGCAGGCGCCCGGCGGCGGGGCGGAGTTCCGATTTACCATGCCCGCCGGCACTCCTGACTTCGGCTGAGCCGGCGGGCCTGGACGGCTGCGTGACGCCTCGCAGTCGGCCGCCCGGCACCTCATGACCGGTTCCCGTCCGGGACCGCGTCGCTGCGTGCGGCGGCCGGGCGGGGCCATTCGTTACGGAAATAGGGCCGTTTCGGAAAAATGAGGTTCCGGTCCACCACGTGAGACTGGCTGATCGCAGGAGAGCAGAGCGCGATGTCCGCACCAAATAAGACCTATGACCCGGTGGAGGTGGCCGCGCTGGCTCCCGAGGAGATCCAGCGCGTCACCGAGGCGGCCCTGGCCGCCATCGGCGCCGCCGCCACCCTGGATGAGCTGAAGGCGGCCCGGCTGGCCCATGCCGGCGACCGCGCGCCGATCGCCCTGGCCAACGCCGAGATCGGGGCGCTGCCCCCGGCGGCCCGGGCCGAGGCGGGCAAGCGGGTCGGCGCGGCCCGCGCCGCCATCCGCGCCGCGCTGGCCAGCCGTCAGGCTGAGCTGGAGTCCGAGCGGGACGCCCGGGTGCTGATCGACGAGGCCGTCGACGTGACCCTGCCCTGGGACCGGCAGCCCGCCGGCGCCCGGCACCCGGTCACCACGACGGCCGAGCGCCTGGTCGACGTGTTCACCGGCATGGGCTACGAGGTCGCCGAGGGGCCCGAGGTCGAGGCCGAGTGGTACAACTTCGACGCGCTGAACTTCCCGCCCGACCACCCGGCGCGCGAGATGTACGACACGATGTTCGTGGCCGCGCCGGACGGGTCTTCCCGGTCGGGCGTCGTCCTTCGTACGCATACCTCGCCCGTGCAGATTCGGGCCATGCTGAGCCGTCCGCTTCCGCTATACGTGGTCAGCCCGGGCAGGTGCTTCCGGAACGACACCGTCGACGCCGTGCACAGCCCGGTGTTCCACCAGATCGAGTGCCTGGCGGTGGACGAGGGGCTGACGATGGCCGACCTGCGCGGCGTGATCCGGGCATTCGTCGACGCCATGTTCGGCGAGGGCCTGCGGACGCGACTCCGGCCGGACTTCTTCCCCTTCACCGAGCCGTCGGCCGACGTGTCGATGGAGTGCCACGTCTGCCGCGGCGCCTCTACCCGGCCGGGCGGCGAGCCGTGCCGGGTCTGCCGGTCGCAGGGCTGGATCGAGATCGCGGGCTGCGGCATGGTCAACCCGCGAGTCCTGGTGGCGTGCGGCATCGACCCGGACCGGTACTCTGGCTTCGCCTTCGGGCTGGGCATCGAGCGGGCATTGATGATCCGGCACGGGGTCACGGACATCCGGGACACGGCCGAGGGTGACATGCGGTTCAGCCAGGCACTCGGAACGGAGGCGTGATGCGGGTCCCCCTGTCCTGGCTGCTGGAGTACGCGGCGATCAAGCCCGCCGACGCGGCCGACGCCGATGAGGTCGCGCGGCGGCTGACGGCATGCGGCCTGGAGATCGAGCGGATCGAGCGGGTCGGCCAGGACATCACCGGCGTGGTGACCGGCCAGGTGCTCGACGTCGAGGAGCTGAGCGGGTTCCGCAAGCCGGTCCGGTACTGCCAGGTGTCCGCGGGCGACGGCCAGGAGCGGCACGTCATCTGCGGGGCCTCGAACTTCGCCGCGGGCGACAAGGTCGTGCTCGCGCTGCCGGGCGCCACCCTGCCCGGCGGGTTCGAGATCGGCGCGCGCAAGACCTACGGCAGGGTCTCCGAGGGCATGATCTGCTCGGCACTCGAGCTCGGCATCGGTGACGACCACACCGGGATCCTGGTACTGCCGCCGGAGACGCCGCTGGGCGCCGACTTCGTCGGGCTCGCCGGGCTGCGCGACGTGGTGCTCGACGTGAACGTCACCCCCGACAAGGGCTTCGCCCTGTCCGTCCGGGGCGTGGCCCGGGAGCTGGCGATCTCCTACGGCGTGCCGTTCACCGACCCGGCCGACACGGGCCTGCCCGCCGACGTCGGCCTGGTGTCCGGCGAGGTGCACCCGGCCAGCATCGACGACCCGACCGCCTGCGACCGGTTCGTGCTGCGCGAGGTCCGGGGAATCGACCCGACCCGCCCGACGCCGCTGTGGATGCAGGTCCGGCTGGCCCGGGCCGGGCAGCGCGGCGTGTCGCTGGCCGTCGACGTCACGAACTACCTGATGTTGGAGACCGGCCAGCCGCTGCACGCGTTCGACGCCGGACGGCTGAGCGGGCCGGTAGTGGTCCGGCGGGCGCGGGCGGGGGAGCGGCTGGAGACGCTGGATCACGTCGTCCGCGACCTGGATCCCGAGGACATCCTCATCACCGACGACTCCGGTCCGATCTCGCTGGCCGGGACGATGGGCGGGCTGGCCACGGAGATCTCCCCGGAGTCCCGCGACCTGGTCATCGAGGCCGCGCACTTCTCGGCTCGCGGCACGGCCCGGATGAGCCGTCGGCACCGGCTGTTCTCCGAGGCGTCGGCGCGGTTCGAGCGCGGTGTCGACCCGGAGCTGCAGCAGCGTGCCGCGGCCCGGGCGGCGGTGCTCCTCGCCGAACTGGCCGGGGGCACGATGGTACCGGGCTGCGCGTTCGCCGCTGAGCCGGCCGAGCCCGTCCTGATCGCCATGGCGGCCCGGTACCCCGGTCAGGTGGCTGGCGTTGACTACGGGCCGGACACCGTGACGGGACGGCTCCGCGAGGTCGGCTGCGAGGTCACGGTCACCCGTCAGGATCGGCCGGAGCGCCCGCCCGGCGACGGGCCTGAGGCGATGCTGACGGTCGTGCCGCCGTCCTGGCGGCCGGACCTGACTGATCCGGCTGACCTGGCCGAGGAGGTCATCCGGCTGGAAGGCTACGAGCGCATCCCGATCCGGGAGCCGCGGGCGGCTGCCGGCCGGGGGCTGACCGGCCCGCAGCGGCTGCGCCGGGCCATCGGCCGCACCCTGGCCGCGACCGGGTACACGGAGGTGACGAGCTCGCCGTTCGCGACGGCTGCCGATTTCGACCGGCTGCGGCTTCCGCCGGAAGACTCGCGGCGGCAGGCGCTGGCCATCGCCAACCCGCTCAGCGAGGACGAGCCGCTGCTGCGCACGACGCTGCTGCCCGGCCTGCTGCGGGTCCTGGCGCGCAACGTCGGCCGCGGGTTCGGTGACGTGGCCCTGTTCGAGACCGGCCTGGTCTTCCGGCCGCGGCCGGACAGCCCCGGTGTAGCGCCGATCCTGGGCGTGGACCGCGCGCCCAGCGCGGCTGAGCTGGCTGAGCTGGATGCCGCGCTGCCCGCCCAGCCGCTGCGCATCGCCGTGGTGCTGGCCGGCGACCGTGACCTGTCCGGATGGTGGGGCGCCGGCCGCCGGGCCGGATGGGCGGACGCCGTCGAGGCCGCCAGGCAGGTCCTGCGGGTCAGCGGCGTCAGCTTCGCGGTGCGCGCCGACCAGCACGAGCCGTGGCACCCGGGCCGCTGCGCGGCCCTGTTCGTCACGGACGGGGCCGGTCCCGAGCAGCTCGTCGGGCATGCGGGTGAGCTGCATCCCCGGGTCACCGCCGCGCTCGGGCTTCCGGCCAGGACCGTCGCGATGGAACTGGACCTGTCCGCCGTGGAGAGCGTGGCCGGGCTCCGAGAGCCGGTTCCGGCCCCCCGGATCTCCAGCTACCCACTCGCGACTCAGGATGTCGCGCTGATCGTCAACCGCACGGTGCCGGCCGCCGACGTCGAGAGCGCCCTGGTGGCCGGAGCAGCCCGGGCAGGCGACATCCTGCTTGAGGACATGAGGCTCTTCGACGTCTACACTGGCGAGCAGATTGGCGCCGGCCGCAAGTCGCTGGCTTTCACCCTGCGATTCCGGGCTCCGGACCGGACCCTCACGGCCGATGAAGTCAATGAGGCGCGGGACGCGGCAGTCGCGGAGGCGGGGCGCCGGACGGGGGCCGTAATTCGCGCCGCGGGCTGAATCCGGCGAGCGCCGGGCTTGGGGCAAGGCAGAGCCGATGACGTACCAGTGCGATGAGTCACCGGGTGAGCCGGACATGTTCGACGCGGTACGCCGGCCGGCCGGCTCCACGCTGGCGTACGCCCTTACCTCGAGCGCGCCCGGTGATCGGCTGCTGGCCGAGTCCGGCGAGCACCTCGCGCAACTCGCGGAAGCCAGCCTGCGGCACGGCCCCGGGTTCCTGGTCCTGACCGGCATCCCGGCCGAGCCCGCCGCTGGCCGGCGGGCTGCGGCCCGCGCGGGGCGGATGCTCGGGGTCCTGGTGCCGCAGGATAAGGAGGGAACACTCGTCCGGGCTGTCCAGGACCGGGGGACGGTCGTTGGCGAAGGCCGGCGCTCGCGGTACGCGGACTCGAACATGGGCGGGCACCTGCATACCGACGGCGCCGAGATGGCATTTCCGGTTCCTGACGTATTCGTGCTGTTCTGCGTACGCCAGTCCCCGGCTGGGGGCGCGTTCCAGGTTCTGCATGTCCGGGACCTGCGGCGCGCGCTCGGCTCCCAGCCCGAGGTCCTCGGGGTTCTCAGCCGGCCGTTCCAGTTCGACCGCCGCGGCGATGAGCCTCCGGGTGAATGCCCGACGGTCGCCAAGCCCGTGCTCTTTGAACAGGCCGGCCGCCCGGCAATTACCTACCTGCGCCGGTATATAGAGATTGGCCATGACCATAGCGGGAGCCCGAAGCTAAGCGATGAGCAGCGCGCGGCGCTTGACGCCGTGGACAAGGTGGCCGCTGACCGGCATCTTGTCCGGCAGGGCAAGCTGCGGCCGGGTGAGCTTGCCCTGTTCGACAACCTGTCGCTGCTGCACGGCAGGACCCACTTTGCGGACCACCCGGATACGAGGAGAAGGCGGCTGCTGTTGCGAACATGGGTGCAGGTCACAAGCTGGACAGTGGAGGACGGTAAGCCCCGGTGAACGTCGCTGATGATTATTCCGAGCGCGTCCTGGCTGAGCGGAAGGTCTTCGGCGGCAGCACCATCACGGTCTACGAGGTGGACGTGGAGACCGCGCCGGGGGTCTGCGAGACGCTGGAGGTCGTTGAGAAGGCTGGTGACAGCGTCGGCATCCTGCCAGTGGACGACGAGGGCCGTGTCCACCTGATCCGGGAATACTACGCAGGCGCCAACAAGCGCCTGTTCAGCCTGCCCAAGGGCACGGTGAACCCGGGGGAATCGGAGCAGGAGGCCGCGCTTCGCGAGATGAAGGAAGAGGTCGGGCTGGCCGGTGACCTGACCTACCTGGCTGTCTTCGACCTCAGCCCGGGTTACCTGCGTCAGCGGACTACCGTGTTCCTCGCGCGAAACCTCCGGGCGGCCAGGGAGCAGGGTGATGAGCGGGCCTACATCGCGCCCGTGACCATGCACTATGACGAGGCCGTACGCATGGCCAGGACGGGCCAGCTGACCGAGGCGCGACTTGTCGCCGCGCTCTTCCTGGCCATGCCGCTTATCTGGCCTGGCCGGGCGCCCGGCCCTGCCGGGCAGTGATGTCCAGGTGAGCCCGGCGGGCGGTGGCCAGCGGTCGGTGTTCATCTCCCACGCATCGGAGGACACGGACATAGCGTTCAACGTGGCGTGGATGCTCAGGCGCTATCTCGACCTTGACTCCTACGTTGATCGCGGATTCCTGCGGCTCGGCACCAACTGGAGAGAAGAGATACAAGACCGGATCCGGAGCTCAGAGCTTCTCATCGTGCTGCTCTCCAGGGTCGTAGGGGGCGAACTCTCGGATGGCGTCACCGAGGAAGTGGAGCTGGCCCGCTCCCTGAACATCCCGATCATTTTCGGCTGCATAAGAAATTACAAGGCGAACCTGCCGGTCCAGCACGTTGACTTCGGCGAGGACGGCCGGCGGATCGACGGGGTCTGGGACCTGGCGAAATTTCTGCTCTCCGAGTCGCACCGGTTCCGGGTTCTCGGCATGGATTCCCTGCACCTTGAGGCAGGCGGGATTACCACGCTGATGGGGAACCCCGAGAGCATTACCATGAACGCGCGGCGCGTCCTGGTCTTGGGTCACACGATGAAGGAGTGGCTCGGAGACTACGGTAATGCGATACGGCACGGCAGGTCGTCGATCTCGATGTACTTTCCGGCGCGCGCCGCCACGGGCCTGGACCTTCTCTACGCTACCCACCGCAGCGGTGACCGCATCGGCGAGCAGATCGCCCGGGCGAAGAGCGAGGCGCTGATGCTAGAGCGGGAGGTTGACGACCCGGCCAGATTCCAGTGCTTCGTTATCCCCGTCAAGCCGATGTTCAGCGCGACGGTCATTGATCCTGAGGACTACGACGCGCGCATCATCATTGATCACTACTCGTATCAGATCGGCGCCAGGGAGCGTCCCAAGCTAGTAGTGCGAGGTTCATCCACGCCGCTCTTCAATTACTACTGGAAAGTAGTCCAGAGCCTGACCGCCCGGGCGCTTCCCCTGGGGGAAGATAACTGAGGGCGCCATGCGAGTGATAATCGCACCCAGCGCGTTCCGCGGCGGCCCGAGCGCGCGATGGGTGGCTGAGGCGCTGGCCGGGGGTATCCGGGATCTCGTCGACGGCCTCGCCTGCGTCCCGTTAACGGACGGTGGCGGCGGGGCGCTCGACGTAGCTCAGCACATCTTCGCGGGGACCCGGCACGCGGTAGCTGTCCAGGACCCGGTGGGTCGGCCGCATCGGGCGGCCTACCTGATGCTGCCGTCCGGAGCCGCGTTCATATCGGTCGCGGAAGCCAGTGGCCTGCACCTCATGGGCTGTCACGAGCGGCGGCCGCTGGAGTCCGGCACGTACGGGACGGGGCAGCTCATGGCGGACGCGCTGCGGCGCGGCGCGCGCAGGCTGATCGTGTCGGCCGGCGGAACGGCGTCGGTGGACATGGGCGCGGGCGCGCTCGCGGCGCTCGGCGCCCGTTTCCGCGCGGCCGACGGCACGCCGCTGGCCCCCGTGCCGCGTCATCTGCGCGAGGTACGGCAGGCGGACCTGCGGGAGCCGCGGCGGCTGATCGCGCACGCTCCCGTGCTCGTTCTGAGCGATGTTGCCACGGCGCTGGAGCAGAACATCACGCTGTTCGGCCCGCAGAAGGGCATCGGTCCCGGCGAGGCGGTGATTCTCCGGGACGCCCTGGCGAGCCTGGCCCTGGTCATGGGCAGCCAGGATGGTGCCATCTTCCGGGCCCCGCTCATGGGGGCGGGCGGCGGCCTGGCGGCTGGCCTGCACCTCGGGCTGATGGCAGAGGTTGTCGCGGGCAGCGACTACTTCATCGGCGCGGCCGGCCTGGCCAGCCAGATCCGCCACGCTGACCTGGTCATCACCGCCGAGGGCCGGTTCGACGAGGGATCGCTGGACGGCAAGCTGCCCTACGCCGTCGCCGTGCTGGCCGCCCGGCTCGGCAAGCCCACAGTGATCATCACCGGTGAGTGCCGGGTTCCCGCGGCCGCGCTTCCGCCCGGAGTCCGGTGCCTGGAACTGGGGCTGCCGCCACCGCGCCGGGACGAGGCGGCCAGCGCCGGGCGCGAGCGGGCGCTGATGCGGGCGGCCCGGCAGGCGGTCCGGGAGCAGCAGGCCGGCGGCAGGGAAGGGACCCAGCCGTAGCGGGCCAGCCGGAGCCGGTCAGTTCGGCGGCGGGGGCAGGATGGTCAGGATCTCGGCCCCGTCGCGCAGGCACTTGGACACGTCGCCGGTCTGCAGCATGACCGGGGTGGCGAAGCCCTGGCACTGCCAGCCGCTGATCAGCACCGGCCCGCCGCCGCCGTTGCCGGGCGCCTTGCCGGCCGCCACGGCGGCGGTGTAGGCGTG
This sequence comes from uncultured Actinomycetota bacterium, assembly GCA_963731085.1. Taxonomy (GTDB): domain Bacteria; phylum Actinomycetota; class Actinomycetes; order Streptosporangiales; family Streptosporangiaceae; genus DASUBV01. The sequence continues at coordinate 291,179 of CAVSUF010000002.1, read as the reverse complement.
CTCGACCGCCAGCGCCGCCGCGCAGGTCACGCTGCCCTTGGTGATCTCGACCTTGACCGGGACGTTGGCCGGGGTCCTGGCCGTGCCGCACGCGACGGACTTGTGCGCGGCCGCGGCGGCACCGGCCGGGCTGGCCGGCGCGGCGTGCCCGCAGCCGACCGCCAGCGCGGCGGCCGCGGCCAGCGGCGCGACGCGCAGCAGGGCGGCCGGGCCGTGAAGCGTGCGCGGGTGCATCAGCGGTATCCCTTCCGGGGCATCATCATGCCGCTAACGGGGCATCCGGCCCAAGCCGGCCAGGTCTCAATCCGGGCACGCCCGCGTCTTTGCATATTCTCTCGCTGGACTGCATAATAATTCAGTCACCATCGCGGCAGGCAGCGGACTGGAACGGCTTTCTTGCCTGGTAACGGCCCGGCTGCCTGAATCGTGCACGCCACCGGGACCGGCCCGGCCGAGGCCGAAACGGCTGGGGCCGGCCGGGCCAGCCTGGCTGGCGGGCCGGGCGATGGCGGCGCCCGAGCGCCGGGCTATTCACTGACCACGGTATTCACTGACCACGGTATTCACTGACCACGGGGCGAGAGACGGGAGAGCTGATGGGAGCGCGGGTGGCGGTAGCCGGCGCGAGCGGGTACGCGGGCGGGGAACTGCTCCGCCTGCTGGCCGGGCACCCGGACCTGGAGCTGGCCGTGGTGACTGCCGGCGCCAGCGCGGGCCAGCCGGTGGGCGCGCTGCACCCGAACCTGGCCGCCGTGCCGGGCCTGGCCGGCCGGGTGCTGGAGGCGCACGACAGCGCCCCGCTGGCCGGCTGCGACCTGGTCTTCGCGGCCCTGCCCGCCGGGGAGTCGGCCGCGCTGGCCGCCCGCCTCCCGGCCGAGGTCAGGATCGTGGACCTGGGCCCGGACTTCCGGCTGGCCGACCCGGCCGCCTGGGACCGGTACTACGGCGGCGAGCATCCCGGCCGGTGGGTGACCGGGCTGCCGGAACTGCCCGGCCAGCGGGACCGGATCGCCGCCGCCAGCCGGGTCGCCGCGCCCGGCTGCTACGCCACCACCGCCATCCTGGCCCTGGTCCCGGTGGTGGCGGCGGGCCTGGCCGACCCCGCCGACGTCGTCGTGGTGGCCGCCTCCGGCACCTCCGGGGCGGGCCGGTCACTGCGGACCAGCCTGCTGGCCAGCGAGGTCATGGGCTCGGTGGCGGCGTACAGCGTGGCCGGCGCGCACCGGCACACGGCCGAGATCAGCCAGGCCCTGGACGAGCACGGCGGCGCCGGGCCCGCGTCGGTGTCGTTCACCCCGATGCTGGCCCCGATGCCGCGCGGCATCCTGGCCACCTGCACCGCCCGGCTGGCCGGGCCGGGCGCCAGTACCGGGGCCGCCGGCCCGTGGCCGGTCAGCACCGAGGCGCTGCGCGGCGCGCTCGCCGCCGCCTACGACGGCGAGCCGTTCGCCTGCCTGCTGCCGCCCGGCCAGTGGCCGGCCACCGCCGCCGTGGCCGGGTCCAACGCGTTCCACCTGCAGGCCGCCGCCGACGCGGCGGCCGGGCGGGCGGTCATCGTGGCCGCCACCGACAACCTCGGCAAGGGCGCGGCCGGCCAGGCCATCCAGAACGCCAACCTGATGCTCGGCCTGCCTGAGGCAGCCGGCCTGACCGCTGCCGGAGTCGCGCCATGACCGTCACCGCCCCCGCCGGGTTCCGCGCCGCCGGCGTCGCCGCCGGGCTGAAGGAGTCCGGCGACTCCGACGTCGCCGTCGTCATCAACGACGGGCCGTCGCTGGCCGCCGCCGGGGTGTTCACCGGCAACCGGGTCAAGGCCGCCCCGGTGGTGTGGAGCCAGCAGGTGCTGGCTGGCGGCGCGCTGCGGGCCGTCGCGCTGAACTCCGGCGGCGCCAACGCCTGCACCGGGCCGGCCGGGTTCGCCGATACCCACCACACCGCCGAGCACCTGGCCCGGCTGCTGTCCGGGCTAGGGCCGGCCGAGGTCGGCGCCGGGGAGATCGCGGTCTGCTCGACCGGGCTGATCGGCGAGCGGCTGCCGCTGGAGGCGCTGCTGGCCGGCGTCGAGGCGGCCGCCGCGGCGGCGGCCCGGGGCGGCGGGCTGGCCGCCGCCGACGCCATCCGCACCACCGACACGATCCCCAAGACCGTGGCCGTGACCGGCGACGGCTACGTCATCGGCGGGATGGCCAAGGGCGCCGCGATGCTCGCCCCGGCCCTGGCCACCATGCTGGTCGTGCTCACCACCGACGCCGACCTGCCCGCCGCCGACCTGGACAAGGCGCTGCGCGGCGCGGTCGCCACCTCGTTCGACCGCCTCGACACCGACGGCTGCATGTCGACCAACGACACCGTGCTGCTGCTGGCCAGCGGCGCGTCCGGGACCCGGCCCGACCCGGCCGCGTTCACCGCGCTGCTGGCCGCCGCCTGCGACGAGCTGGCGGCCCAGATGCAGCAGGACGCCGAGGGGGCCAGCAAGGCCATCGCCATCGAGGTGACCGGCGCGGCCAGCGAGGACGACGCGGTGACCGTCGGGCGGGCGATCGCCCGGTGCAACCTGCTCAAGTGCGCCATCCACGGCGAGGACCCGAACTGGGGCCGGGTGCTGGCCGCCGTCGGCACCACCGCGGCGGCGTTCGATCCCGACCGGCTGGACGTGGCCATCAACGGGGTCTGGGTGTGCCGGGGCGGGGCGGCGGCGGCCGACCGGTCCGGGGTCGACCTCGCGCCCCGGGACGTGACCATCACCGTCGCGCTGAACGCCGGCGGCCACGCGGCCACGATCCGGACCACCGACCTGACCGCGGCGTACGTGCACGAGAACTCGGCGTACTCCACGTGACCGGGCGGGCCGGCGCGCTGGCCAAGGTCGGCACGCTCATCGAGGCGCTGCCGTGGCTGGAGCGGTTCCACGGGCAGACCGTGGTCATCAAGTACGGCGGCAACGCCATGACCGACGAGAGCCTGGCCGCCGCGTTCGCCCAGGACGTGGTGTTCCTGCGGTACGCCGGCCTGCTGCCGGTGGTGGTGCACGGCGGCGGCCCGCAGATCAGCGCCCAGCTGGACCGCCTGGGCATCGAGACGACGTTCCGGGCCGGGCTGCGGGTCACCACGCCGGAGGCCATGACCGTCGTCCGGATGGTGCTGACCGGCCAGGTCAACCGGGAAGTCGTCGGCCTGATCAACGCCCACGGGCCGTTCGCCGTGGGCATGTCCGGGGAGGACGCGCACCTGCTGACCGCCCGGCGGCTGCAGGCCACCGTGGACGGCCAGCCCGTCGACCTGGGCCAGGTCGGCGAGGTCGAGGCGGTCAACCCCGGCGCGGTCCTGGCCCTGCTGGCCGACGGCCGGGTCCCGGTGATCTCCAGCGTGGCCCGCAGCCAGGCCGGCGAGGTGCTGAACGTCAACGCCGACACCGCCGCCGCGGCCGTGGCCGTCGCGCTGGGCGCGACCAAGCTGGTCGTGCTGACCGACGTCGAGGGGCTGTACGCCGACTGGCCGGACTCCACCGAGGTGATCAGCCAGCTGACCGCGGCCGCCCTGGCCGAGCTGCTGCCCGGCCTGAGCGAGGGCATGATCCCCAAGATGGAGGCGTGCCTGACCGCCGTGCGCGGCGGCGTCCCCCAGGCCCACGTGCTGGACGGCCGCCTGCCGCACGCCGTGCTGCTGGAGATCTTCACCGACGAGGGCATCGGCACGATGGTGGTCCCGTGACCGCGCTCGCTCCTGCTCAACTGCCCGCTCTAACCCGACCGCCCGCTCTAACCCGACTGCCCGCCGACCCCGAACCGGAGGCACTGTGACCGGGCCACGCACCGAGCAGCTGCAGGGCCGCTACGCGGCCGTCATCATGGGCACGTACGGGATGCCCCCCGTCGCGCTGGACCACGGCCGGGGCTGCGTCGTCTGGGACGTCGACGGCGACCGGTACCTGGACCTCATCGCCGGGATCGCGGTCAGCGCGCTGGGCCACGCCCACCCGGCGATCGTCGCGGCGGTCGCCGAGCAGGCCGGCCGCCTGGTCCACACCTCCAACCTGTTCCTGCACGCCCGCCAGGTCGAGCTGGCCGAGCGGCTGCTCGGGCTGCTCGGCGCCGACGGCCGGGTGTTCCTGGCCAACTCCGGTACCGAGGCCAACGAGGCCGCGCTCAAGCTGGTCCGCCGGCACGGCGGGCCGGACCGGCCGGTGATCGTCGCCGCGCGCAGCAGCTTCCACGGCCGGACCATGGGCGCCCTGTCGCTGACCGGCAAGGACTCGATCCGGGAGCCGTTCGGCCCGTTCGGCACGCAGGTCCGGTTCGTGCCCTACGGCGACGCCGGCGCGCTGGCCGCCGCGGTGGGCGCGGACACCGCCGCGGTGTTCCTGGAGCCGACGCTGGGCGAGGGCGGCGTGGTGCCCGCCCCGCCGGGCTACCTGGCCGCCGCCCGCGACGCCTGCGACCAGGCCGGGGCGCTGCTGGTGCTGGACGAGATCCAGAGCGGCATCGGCCGGACCGGGGAGTGGTTCGCCTGCCAGCGCGAGGGCGTGCGGCCCGACGTGCTGACCCTGGCCAAGGGCCTGGGCGGCGGGCTGCCCATCGGGGCCTGCATCGGCCTCGGGCCGTGCGGCACGGGCCTGGCCCGAGGCGAGCACGGCAGCACGTTCGGCGGCAACCCGGTGGCCTGCGCGGCGGCCCTGGCGGTGCTGGACACCATCGAGCGGGACGGCCTGCTCGACCACGTCACCAAGGTCGGCGCGGAGCTCGCCGCCGGCCTGGCCGGCGTCCGGCACCCGCTGGTCACCGGGGTGCGCGGGTCCGGCCTGTGGCTGGCCCTGGCCCTGTCCGGGCCATCCGCCCCGGCCGTCGAGGCCGCCGCCCGCCAGGCCGGCTTCCTGGTCAACGCGGTCCAGCCGGACGCCGTCCGGATCGCCCCGCCGCTCATCCTCAGCGCCGAGCAGGCGGCGGCGTTCACCGCGGCGCTCCCCGGAATTCTCGACCAGGCCAGCGCGCTGGCCGAGGCGGGCCAGTGACCGGCGTGACCGGGGGCGGCGCCCCGGCCGCGCCGCGGCACTTCCTGCGCGACGACGACCTCACCCCCGGCGAGCAGGCCCGGGTGCTGGCCCAGGCCGCCCGGCTCAAGGCCGACCGGTTCGGCGCCCGGCCGCTGGCCGGCCCGCGCACCGTGGCCGTGCTGTTCGACAAGCCGTCGCTGCGGACCCGGGTGTCGTTCGCCACCGGGATCGCCGAGCTGGGCGGCTACCCGCTGGTCATCGACAGCCCCGGCACCCACGCCGGCCGCGGCGAGGAAACCGGCGACGTGGCCCGAGTGCTCAGCCGGCAGGTCGCGGCGATCGTCTGGCGGACCTTCGGCCAGGACCGGATCGAGGCCATGGCCGAGGCCAGCGCGGTACCGGTCATCAACGCCCTGACCGACCGGTTCCACCCCTGCCAGATCCTGGCCGACCTGCTGACCATGCAGGAGGCGGCGGGCCGCTGGCCGGCCTGACGCTGGCATTCCTGGGCGACGGGTCCTCCAACATGGCACACTCCTACCTGCTCGGCGGGGCGACGGCCGGGATGCACGTGCGGATCTGCGGCCCGGCCGCCTACGCCCCGGACCCGGACGTGACCGAGGCGGCCCGGGCCATCGCCGCCGCCACCGGCGGGTCGGTCGGCTTCGGCAGCGACCCGGGCGAGGCCAGCAAGGGCGCTGACTTCCTGGCCACCGACGTGTGGACGTCCATGGGCCAGGAGGGCCAGGAGACCGACCGGGCGGCCGCCATGGAGCCGTTCCGGCTGGACGAGGCCCGGCTGGCGGCGGCCGGGCCGGGCTGCCAGGGCGTGCTGCACTGCCTGCCCGCGCACCGCGGCGACGAGATCACCGCCGGGGTGCTGGACGGCCCGGCCAGCCTGGTCTGGGACCAGGCTGAGAACCGGCTGCACGCCCAGAAGGGGCTGCTGGCCTGGCTGATCGGCGGAGATCTGGCCGGGGGAGATCCGGCCGGGGGAGACACCGGCGGGGGAGGACTCTCGTGACGCATCCGGTGACCAAGGCCGGGCGACTGGCCCAGATCGCCGAAATCCTGGCCGATCCGGGCAGCCCGATCCGGTCCCAGGAGGACCTGGCCGCCCGGCTGGACGCCATGGGCGTCCACGTCACCCAGGCCACGCTGTCGCGGGACCTGGTCGAGCTGAGCGCGGTCCGGCTGCGCGGCCCCGACGGCGTGCTGGCCTACGCCCTGCCCGGCGAGCCGGAGATCGGCGGCGTGCGGCCGCACCTCCTGTCCGACCTGGCACCCGGCGGCCCGTCGTCGGGCGGCCCGTCCTCGGCGCCCTCGGGCGCCCCGTCCTCGGGCGGCCTCCGGCGCCCCGTCCTCGGGCGCCCCGTCCTCCGGCGCCCCGTCCTCCGGCGCACTGCCAGTCGCGGACGAGCCGGCCGCGCTGGCGCCGCCGCCGGCCTCGCTGGCCGCGCCGCAGCCCGCCCGGCTGGCCCGGGTTGTCGGCGAACTGCTGGTCACCGCCGAGGCCAGCGGCAACCTGGTCGTGCTCCGCACCCCGGCCGGAGCGGCCCAGCTGCTGGCCTCGGCCATCGACCACGCCCGCTGGCCGTCGGTCCTGGGCACCGTCGGCGGCGACGACACCGTCCTGGTCATCTCCCGCGACCCGGCCGGCGGCGCCGACGTGGCCGCCGCCCTGCTGCAGCTAGCCCAGCGCCGCAGCCACACCAGCGCCGGCCCGTCGCCGGCGCCCGCCCCCGCCCGTCCCATGCACGCACGTCTATACGGAGGAGCCCGAAGTGACTGAAAAGGTGGTACTGGCCTATTCCGGCGGCCTGGACACGTCCGTGGCGATCGGCTGGATCGCCGAGGAGACCGGCGCGGAGGTCATCGCCCTCGCCATCGACGTCGGCCAGGGCGGCGAGGACCTGCGCACCATCCGCGAGCGGGCGCTGGCCTGCGGCGCGGCCGAGGCCGAGGTCATCGACGCGCGGGCCGAGTTCGCCGCCGAGTACTGCTTCCCGGCCCTGCGCGCCAACGCCCTCTACATGGAGCGCTACCCGCTGGTGTCGGCGCTGTCCCGGCCGCTGATCGTCCGGCACCTGGCCCGGGTCGCGCACGAGACCGGGGCCAGCTGGGTCGCCCACGGCTGCACCGGCAAGGGCAACGACCAGGTCCGGTTCGAGGTCGGCATGGCCGCCCTGGCGCCCGGCGTCAAGGTCACCGCGCCGGTCCGCGACTCCGGCATGACCCGGGACAAGGCCATCGCGTTCGCCGCCGAGAAGGGCCTGCCCCTCGACGTGACCGCGCGGTCGCCGTACTCCATCGACCAGAACGTGTGGGGCCGCAGCTGCGAGACCGGCCACCTGGAGGACATCTGGGAGGCGCCGCACGACGACGTCTGGGGCTACACCGACGACCCCGCCGCGGCGGGCCGGCCGACGAGGTCATCATCACCTTCGCCGACGGCTTCCCGGTCGCCCTGGACGGCGCGGACCGCACCCCGCTCGAGCTGATCACCGAGCTGAACGCCCGGGCCGGCGCGCGGGGGATCGGCCGCGTCGACATCGTCGAGGACCGCCTCATCGGCATCAAGAGCCGCGAGATCTACGAGGCCCCCGGCGCGATCGCGCTCATCACCGCCCACCAGGAACTGGAGAACGTCTGCCTGGAGCGGGACCTGGCCCGGTTCAAGCGGACCGCCGAGCAGCGCTGGACCGAGCTGGTCTACGACGGCCTGTGGTTCTCGCCGCTGCGCGAGTCCCTGGAGGCGTTCATGATCGCCGCCTCCCAGCACGTCAGCGGCGAGGTCCGGCTGCGCATGCAGCACGGCCGGGCCGTGGTCACCGGCCGGCGCAGCCCGCAGGCGCTGTATGACTTCGGCATGGCCACCTACGACACCGGCGACGCCTTCGACCAGCAGCTGTCCAAGGGCTTCGTCGAGCTGTGGGGCCTGCCCAGCAAGATCGCCGCGGAGCGCGACCGGCAGGCCGCGCTCTGACCCCGGCCGCCGGACTGGGATGATTTCCGGCAGCCGGCTTTCGCAGCGTCACCGGGAGAACGCATCGTGACAGATGATCAGCACAGCTCTGGTCAGCACAGCTCTGATCAGGATCGACCAGCTCTGGTCAGCACAGCTCTGGTCAGCACAGCCCTGGTCAGCACGGGCCTGGTCAGCACGGGCCTGGTCAGCAGGGCCTCGACCAGGACGGGCGCGACCAGCACGGGCCTGGTCAGCACAGCTCTGGTCAGGACGGGCCTGGTCAGGACGGCGCCGGGTCAGCACGAGCCGGGTCAGCACGGGCTCGACCAGCCGGGGCCGGGCCTGGGCCAGTCCGGGTCAGGCCAGCTCGCGCCGGGGGAGCCGAGGGCGGCCGAGCCCGCCTCCGGCTCGCCCGAGGCGGGGCGGCCCGCCGTGCGGCTGTGGGGCGGGCGGTTCGCGGCCGGCCCGGCCGACGCCCTGGCCCGGCTGTCGGTCAGCGTCCAGTTCGACTGGCGGCTGGCCCCGTACGACCTGCTGGCCTCGGCCGCTCACGCCCGGGTGCTGCACCGGGCCGGGCTGCTGGACGACACCGAGCTGAGCCGGATGCTGGCCGCGCTGGAGGACCTGCGCCGGGCCTGCCGCGCGGGCACGTTCCGGCCGGACGCCAGCGACGAGGACGTGCACACCGCACTGGAGCGCGGCCTGCTGGAGCGGCTCGGCGCCCTGGGCGGCAAGCTGCGCGCCGGCCGCAGCCGCAACGACCAGGTCGCCACCGACCTGCGGCTGTACCTGCGCGACCATGCCCGGATCATCGTCGGCGCGGCTGGCCGAGCTGGAGACCGCGCTGATCGGCCAGGCCGAGCAGCACCTCGGCACCCCGGTACCCGGCCTGACCCACCTGCAGCACGCCCAGCCCGTGCTGCTGGCCCACCAGCTACTGGCCCACGTCCAGGGCTTCGCCCGCGACGCCGGGCGGCTGCGGGACTGGGACCGCCGGGCGGCGGTCAGCCCGCTCGGCGCCGGCGCGCTGGCCGGCTCGTCGCTGCCGCTGGACCCGGAGGCGCTGGCCGCCGAGCTAGGGTTCGACGCCGCCGTTCGACAACTCCATGGACGCCGTCAGCGACCGCGACTTCGCCGCCGAGTTCTGCTTCGCCGCCGCCCTGCTCGGCGTGCACCTGTCCCGGCTGGGCGAGGAAGTCGTGCTGTGGTCCTCGCACGAGTTCGGCTGGGCGCAGATCGACGACGCCTACGCCACCGGCTCGTCGATCATGCCGCAGAAGAAGAACCCCGACGTGGCCGAGCTGGCCAGGGGCAAGGCCGGCCGCCTCATCGGCGGCCTGACCGGCCTGCTGACCACGCTCAAGGGCCTGCCGCTGACCTATAACCGGGACCTGCAGGAAGACAAGGAACCGGTCTTCGACGCCGTCGACACCCTGCTGACCGTGCTGCCCGCGATGGCCGGCCTCGTCGCCACCCTGCGGTTCAACACCGGCCGCCTGGCCGAGACCGCCTCGGCCGGCTACGCGCTGGCCACCGACCTGGCTGAGCTGCTGGTCCGGCGCGGCACCCCGTTCCGCCAGGCCCACGAGGTAGTCGGGCACCTGGTCGTCTGGTGCCAGGTTCATGACTGCGACCTGGACCAGGTCAGCGACGACGACCTGGCCAAGATCTCGCCCCTGCTGACCCCCGACGTCCGCGAGGTGCTGAGCGTGCCCGGCGCCCTGGCCGCCCGCAGCAGCCGCGGCGGCACCGCCCCGTCCGCGGTGGCCACCCAGCTAGACCGCCTCCGCGAGGTCGTGGACGCCCAGGCGGAATGGGCAGCGACCTGACCCCGCCCCGCGCAGCTCGCCCGCCCCGCGCGGCGCCCCCGCCCCGCCTAGGCCGCCCGCCCCGCCGGGGCCGCGCGGGGTGCCGGGGCCGTGTGGGGCGCGTGGGCCGTGCGGGGCGTCTGGGTCCGGCCTGGCCCAGCCCAGGCCGGCGCCGTTCGGCCGGAATCATGATCGTGACCGATTACCCGTCTGGAACACGGAAAAACGGTCACGATCATGCTGATGCCCCTAACCTGCCTCTCCCTGCCGTCACGCTGACCCCACCCGTCACCGCCACGGCCCCCGCCGGGCCGAGGGGGGCGGGCGTGGCAGCCGGCCGCGCGCCGGGGCGCGGGCGCGGTCCGGCCGACGCAGGTCCAGCCGGTCGACGCGGACCCGGCCTGGCCCTTCCCGGCGTGGCCCTTCCCGGCCTGGCCCTTCCCGGCCTGGCCCTTCCCGGCCTGGCCCTTCCCGGCCTGGCCCTTCCCGGCCTGGCGGGTCCGGCTTGACCGGCGGCCGCGAGGCTGGCGCGGCAGTCCTGCCGCGCTCCTTTTTTGACGGCCCGGCTCTGGAGGTCGCGCCGCGGCTGCTGGGGTGCGTGCTGCGCCATGACAGTCCCGACGGGCCGGTCGCGATGGTGATCACCGAGGTCGAGGCCTACGCCGGGCCGGATGACCCGGCCTCGCACGCCTACCGCGGCCAGACCGCCCGCAACGCCGTGATGTTCGGCCCGCCCGGTTACGTGTACGTCTACTTCACTTATGGCATGCATTTCTGCGCCAACCTCGTCTGCCAGCCGGCGGGCTCGGTGTCGGCCATCCTGCTCCGGGCCGGTCGGATCATCGAGGGCGCCGATCTGGCCGCCACCCGGCGCTGGCCCCAGCCCGCCGCAGGCCCGGTGGGCTACGAAGGTCCAGGTGATGGCGTCGGCCTGCGTGGCGCCGCCACGGGAGGTGCCGTCCCTGGGGGCGCCAGTCCGGGCGGTGCCGGGCCGGGCGGTGCCTGGGCGGTGCCAGTCCGGGCGGTGCCAGTCCGGAAGGTGCCAGCCCGGAAGGTGCCAGGCCGCGCGGTCTCGGGGTTGGCAGTGCGCTGCCCGGTGCCGCCGGAGCCGGAGCCGGAGCCGGAGCCCGGGGCCGGGCCAGGTGCGCGAGACCCGCGCCGGGTGGCGCCCAGGGACCTGGCCGGCGGGCAGGCCCGGCTGTGCCAGGCGCTCGGCATCGACCGCGGGCTGAACGGCGCTGACGCCTGCGATCCGGCCTCGCCGCTGCGGGTCCTGGCCGCCCCGCCCGGAGCGGCGCCGGCCGGCCAGGTCTGCTCCGGACCGCGCATCGGGATCAGTCAGGCCGCCGACCGGCCATGGCGATTCTGGCTGGCCGGAGAACCATCCGTTACTCGGTATCGGGTGTTCACGCCGCGACGGCGATCACGGTAAACCGGTTACCGGCCGTGCCCGCGAAGATGGGACGATGCAACGGTGACCGACATCATCGACGAGCTGACCTGGCGCGGCCTGATCGCCGTGTCCACCGACCTGGACGACCTGCGCAAGGCGCTGGACACCGGCCGGGTCACCCTGTACTGCGGATTTGACCCCACGGCCCCCGGCCTGCACATCGGCAACCTGGTGCAGTTGCTGACCGTGCGGCGGTTCCAGCTCGCCGGGCACCGGCCGATCGGGCTGGTCGGCGGCGCGACCGGGCTGATCGGCGACCCCAGCGGCAAGTCGACTGAGCGGGTGCTGAACCCCCGGGAGACGGTGGCGGGCTGGGTTGACCGGATTCGCGGCGAGGTTGGCCGGTTCCTCGACTTCGACCCCGGCCCGTCGGGCGCGCTGCTGGTCAGCAACCTGGACTGGACCGGGGAACTGTCGGCCCTGGACTTCCTGCGCGACGTCGGCAAGCACTTCCCGGTCAGCCAGATGCTGTCCCGCGAGGTGGTCCGCGCCCGGCTCGAGGCGGGCGGCATCACCTACACCGAGTTCAGCTACCAGATCCTCCAGGCCAACGACTACCTGGAACTGCACCGTCGGCTCGACTGCACGCTCCAGCTAGGCGGCAGCGACCAGTGGGGAAACCTGGTGTCCGGCGTCGACCTGATCCGCCGGGTCACCGGGAACTCGGTGCACGCCCTGGCCACCCCGCTGATCACCAAGCCGGACGGGACCAAGTACGGCAAGACCGAGGGCGGCGCGATCTGGATCAGCCCGGACCTGATGAGCCCGTACGCCTTCTACCAGTTCTGGCTGAACCGGGCCGACAGCGAGGTGCCCGGCCTGCTGCGGGTGTTCACGTTCCGGTCCCGGGCCGAGATCGAGGACCTGGAGCGGGAGGCCGCCGAGCGGCCCGCCGGGCGGCAGGCCCAGCGGGTGCTGGCCGAGGACGTGACGGCTCTCGTGCACGGGCCGGACGAGCTAGCCCGGGTCCAGGCGGCCAGCCGCGCGCTGTTCGGCCAGGGCGAGCTGCGCGATCTCGATGTGGTCACGCTGGCGGCGGCCATCGCCGAGGTGCCGCACGTGGCAGTTCCGGCCAGTGCCGGGAACCTGCCTCCGGTGGCCGACCTGATGGCCTCGGCCGGCCTGGTGACGAGTAAGTCAGCCGCCCGGCGGGCCATCGCCGAGGGCGGCGCCTACCTGAACAACGTGAAGGTCGCGGCGGAGGACGCCTGCCCGGTGGCGGGCGATTTGCTGCACGGGCGGTTCCTGGTACTGCGGCGTGGCAAGCGGACCGTGGGCGGCGTAGAGGTTGTCAGCGGATAGCCCGGGAAGCGCTGGCGGGCCTGGGCCGTCCGGCCGCGCCAGGCTTCGTGCGGCCGTCGGGCGTGAGCGCGGGCAGGCCGGGGTCGTCCCGCTGGCGTGACCGTGGCTGGCGGCGTCGGCGGCTGGTGCCCGGCACGGCGGCCGGCCTGCGTCTCCTATATATGCGTTATCTCCGCCTTGTCGCCGCCGTGAGTCGGCTCGACGGCGGCCGAGTCGGTCCCGGTACGGGCATCTGGGGTGATACGCACCCCTTGGACGGATCTCGGTCTGATCTCATTCTTGAGTCGGATTCACTTCGGGACTCCGGATGCGGGTCACGCGGGCGCTGTCTGCGTCGGCACCGGGCGCACAGACACCGCCGAGGCAGCGAGAGACAAGAGTGATTCGTCTCACTTTTATCCGCCGGCCAGTTTCTGAGAGAAACGCTGGGGCGCTCCGGAAGCAGTTTCGCCGGCCCAGAGGCGCCGACTTGGTGCCCGGTGGTGAGTCGGGGGCGGGTCTGCGGGCCGGGTGCCGAGCGCCGGACCACGAGCGCCGGACCAGGAGCGCGCAGGCGGCTGGCGGGACTGGAACCCGCCTGCGGGGACGCCACGGCGAACAGGCACGTGGAGCCGGAACTGCCTGCCGGGAGCGTCATGCCCGCCGGCGCGGGGAGCTGCAGCGGCCTGGCGGGCATAGGAGGGAGCTGGGGCCACCGGCCGGCGTCGTGTCGTCAGCCAGGTCTGGGGACCTGGACGTGCGTGGGGGCAGGTCGGGGCTGAGCTGGTCGACCTGGATCGTCTGCCGGGACCGTCGCTGTGGCCCGAGGGCCGGGGAGAGCGGGAGCTGGAACACCTGCCGGGAGCGTCACTGCGGCTGGACGGGGAGAGCGGGAGCTGGATTCGCGCTGGCGGGGCGGACGGCGCGGCGGCCCGGGGCGGCACGGCTTAGCCAGGTCGCGGCGAGGTCGGGGTCCCGCCGTGAGCTGGGCTGTCGAGCGGCACAGCGGGCCGCGGCCCGCAGGGGTGCGCGAGTGGGGCCGAAAGTCGCGATCGCATGCGGATCCCGGGAATCGCCCTCCGCCAGGAGCCGACGGGCTTCCGCGCCGAGCCGCCGCGGTTGCCCGCCCGACCTGGTCGGGTTCCAGATCGTCGCAGGTCAGCGGCCGTCCTCTGCGGAACCCCCCGAACCCCCCGTCGCAGGTGCCGCAAAAAATTTTTGGCGGGTCAGGTTTGGGTGTCTGCTGCAGGGGGAAACCGCTCCAACCTGCGCTGTCCTGATCCGGCCCGATGGCCGGCCGGAGGCGACTTAGTCGGTTGAGCGCGGTTCGGGGCTGGGTCCGATTTGACGCCATCCTCGATGCTGCCTAATGTTTCCCATGCCGCAGGGAACACGGGCCGCCGAACAGGCGGAACGCCCCTCGGACCAGCAAGATCTCCCCTCCAGGTCAAGACAGTCCGGTTACGGGCTGGCCTGATCGACGGTAGGGTGGGAGCACGGAACGTAGCGAGGCAGATCGAGTTGAGCTACCCAGCTTGACAAGGTCTGAACCGCCCGGTAAGTTAGCAGGGTTGCCCCGGACAAGACTTGAGAGAGTCTAGACCGGCGAGCGTCCGCTCCTTGAGAACTCAACAGCGTGCTAAAAGCCAGTGCACATGCACAACCTCGTCAATAGAGGTACGGCGTCACGAAAGTGACAAGGTATCTCTGAGGGATTTGCCAAGATCGCCTCCAGGTCCGGGTTTCCGGCCTGAGGCATTCTCTAGTCAGCAGATCGCAGTCTGGCCCTTCGGGGTCTGGCCGCGACTTGCATATAGACATTCAACGGAGAGTTTGATCCTGGCTCAGGACGAACGCTGGCGGCGTGCTTAACACATGCAAGTCGAGCGGAAAGGCCCTTCGGGGTACTCGAGCGGCGAACGGGTGAGTAACACGTGAGCAATCTGCCCTTAGCTTCGGGATAGCTCCGGGAAACCGGAATTAATACCGAATATGACCTCGGCCGACATCGGCCCTGGTGGAAAGTTTTTCGGCTAGGGATGAGCTCGCGGCCTATCAGCTTGTTGGTGGGGTAACGGCCTACCAAGGCGACGACGGGTAGCCGGCCTGAGAGGGCGACCGGCCACACTGGGACTGAGACACGGCCCAGACTCCTACGGGAGGCAGCAGTGGGGAATATTGCGCAATGGGCGAAAGCCTGACGCAGCGACGCCGCGTGGGGGATGAAGGCCTTCGGGTTGTAAACCCCTTTCAGCAGGGACGAAGCGAAAGTGACGGTACCTGCAGAAGAAGCGCCGGCTAACTACGTGCCAGCAGCCGCGGTAACACGTAGGGCGCAAGCGTTGTCCGGAATTATTGGGCGTAAAGAGCTCGTAGGTGGTTTGCTACGTCCGCTGTGAAAACGCAGGGCTTAACCCTGCGCCTGCAGTGGATACGGGCTAGCTAGAGGTAGGTAGGGGAGAATGGAATTCCCGGTGTAGCGGTGAAATGCGCAGATATCGGGAGGAACACCGGTGGCGAAGGCGGTTCTCTGGGCCTTACCTGACACTGAGGAGCGAAAGCGTGGGGAGCGAACAGGATTAGATACCCTGGTAGTCCACGCCGTAAACGTTGGGCGCTAGGTGTGGGGTCCTTCCACGGATTCCGTGCCGCAGCTAACGCATTAAGCGCCCCGCCTGGGGAGTACGGCCGCAAGGCTAAAACTCAAAGGAATTGACGGGGGCCCGCACAAGCGGCGGAGCATGTTGCTTAATTCGACGCAACGCGAAGAACCTTACCAAGGTTTGACATACAGGGAAAAGCCGTAGAGATATGGTGTCCGTAAGGGTCCTGTACAGGTGGTGCATGGCTGTCGTCAGCTCGTGTCGTGAGATGTTGGGTTAAGTCCCGCAACGAGCGCAACCCTCGTTCTATGTTGCCAGCGGATAATGCCGGGGACTCATAGGAGACTGCCGGGGTCAACTCGGAGGAAGGTGGGGATGACGTCAAGTCCTCATGCCCCTTATATCTTGGGCTGCAAACATGCTACAATGGCCGGTACAGAGGGCTGCGAGACCGCAAGGTGGAGCGAATCTCAAAAAGCCGGTCTCAGTTCGGATTGGGGTCTGCAACTCGACCCCATGAAGTCGGAGTCGCTAGTAATCGCGAATCAGCAACGTCGCGGTGAATACGTTCCCGGGCCTTGTACACACCGCCCGTCACGTCACGAAAGTCGGCAACACCCGAAGCCGGTGGCCTAACCCCTTGTGGGAGGGAGCCGTCGAAGGTGGGGCCAGCGATTGGGACGAAGTCGTAACAAGGTAGCCGTACCGGAAGGTGCGGCTGGATCACCTCCTTTCTAAGGAGCACCTGGCGCACACGAGATCGCAAGGTTCCCGGTGCTGCGTCCAGAGCCATATCTCAGGCGAACGTCCTGAGGTGGCTGCTCATTAGTGGAGCACTGGCTATTCGGTCTGAGCGTCAGCTCGGGCAGGTTAGTACGGCCGCTTGCGGCACGGAACGCCAGTCCGGGGGGCGCGCAGGCCGAGCACGCTGTTGGGTCCTGAGGGAACGGCCGCAAGGCCATCTCCTCTACACGGACCGGGACCTTCCCGTCTATAGGGCGAGACAGGACCGGGACCGCCCGTATCTTGAGAACTGCACAGTGGACGCGAGCATCATCTGTAGTTGCCAAGTTGATAAGGGCACACGGTGAATGCCTTGGCACCAGGAGCCGAAGAAGGACGTAGGAGCCTGCGATAAGCCTCGGGGAGTCGGCAACCAGACATCGATCCGAGGATTTCCGAATGGGGCAACCTGATTGGGCGTAATGGCCCATCGCCCCTGCCTGAACACATAGGGCGGGTGGAGGAAACGTGGGGAAGTGAAACATCTCAGTACCCACAGGAAGAGAAAGCAACCGCGATTCCCTGAGTAGTGGTGAGCGAAAGGGGAACAGGCCAAACCGAGCACGTGTCATAGCCAGCAGGCGTTGCGTGATCGGGGTAGCGGGACCATCCAGCTCGGAGCTGCTGATCCGGCAGAGAGTAAAAAATCGCGTTGAGTAGCCGAAGATGTTGGAAACCATCGGCATAGAGGGTGATACCCCTGTAGGCGAAACTCTTAGCGACTCTCGGATGGGATCCCAAGTAGCACGGGGCCCGAGAAATCCCGTGTGAATCCGGGAGGACCACCTCCTAAGCCTAAATACTCCCTGGTGACCGATAGCGAACAAGTACCGTGAGGGAAAGGTGAAAAGTGCCCCGGTGAGGGGTCGTGAAATAGTACCTGAACCCGTGTGCCTACAAGCCGTGGGAGCGTTGTCAGCCTTCGGGCTGACGTGAAGTGACCGCGTGCCTTTTGAAGAATGAGCCTGCGAGTTATGGTATGTGGCAAGGTTAACCCGTGAGGGGTAGCCGTAGCGAAAGCGAGTCTGAATAGGGCGTTTTAGTCGCATGCTATAGACCCGAAGCGGAGTGATCTACCCATGGGCAGGTTGAAGCGCGGGTAAGACCGCGTGGAGGACCGAACCCACCAGGGTTGAAAACCTGGGGGATGACCTGTGGGTAGGGGTGAAAGGCCAATCAAACTCCGTGATAGCTGGTTCTCCCCGAAATGCATCTAGGTGCAGCGTCGCGTGTTTCTTGCCGGAGGTAGAGCTACTGGATGGTCTAGGGGGCCTACAAGCTTACTGAAATCAGCCAAACTCCGAATGCCGGTAAGTTAGAGCGCGGCAGTGAGACTGCGAGGGATAAGCTCCGTAGTCGAGAGGGAAACAGCCCAGATCACCAGCTAAGGCCCCTAAGCGTGTGCTAAGTGGGAAAGGATGTGGAGTTGCAGAGACAACCAGGAGGTTGGCTTAGAAGCAGCCACCCTTAAAAGAGTGCGTAATAGCTCACTGGTCAAGTGATTCTGCGCCGACAATGTAACGGGGCTCAAGCACACCGCCGAAGCTGTGACATTCGCGTGATAGCCCGGCCCTTTGTGGTTAAGGTGGATGGCTGTCTTGGTCACCGTGGTTTCGGCCACGGACGCCTCTGGCAGTGGCCGCTGGCGCCTTTAGGGTCCAGGTGCGCGGATGGGTAGGGGAGCGTCGGGTGGCGAGAGAAGCAGCGGAGTGATCCAGCTGTGGACGCCACTCGAGTGAGAATGCAGGCATGAGTAGCGAAAGAGGGGTGAGAAACCCCTCCGCCGAATGACCAAGGGTTCCTGGGGCAGGCTAATCCGCCCAGGGTAAGTCGGGACCTAAGGCGAGGCCGACAGGCGTAGTCGATGGACAACGGGTTCATATTCCCGTACCCGCTTAAATGCGCCCATGCCGAATCTGGCGATGCTAAGCGCGTGAGGCTGACAGATTCCTTCGGGAGGAGTCGGCTGAGCCCGCGAACCAGACTGGTAGTAGGCAAGCCGAAGGGGTGACGCAGGAGGGTAGCTCTACCGGGTGTTGGACGTCCCGGGGTAAAGGCGTAGGGCGGTGCGTAGGCAAATCCGCGCATCATAAGCCTGAGACCTGATGCCGAGCCGAATTAGGCGAAGTGAGTGATCCCATGCTGCCAAGAAAAGCCTCGCGGTGAGTGTTTAGGCGGCCCGTACCCTAAACCGACTCAGGTGGTCAGGTAGAGAATACCAAGGCGATCGGATGAACTGTGGTTAAGGAACTAGGCAAATTATCCCCGTAACTTTGGGAGAAGGGGAGCCGTGTCTGGTGATGAGACTTGCTCTCTGAGCTGGAGGCGGCCGCAGATACCAGGGGAAAGCGACTGTTTACTAAAAACACAGGTCCGTGCTAAGTCGCAAGACGACGTATACGGACTGACGCCTGCCCGGTGCTGGAACGTTAAGGGGAGGGGTTAGTGGCTTCGGGCTGCGAAGCTCTGAACTTAAGCGCCAGTAAACGGCGGTGGTAACTATAACCATCCTAAGGTAGCGAAATTCCTTGTCGGGTAAGTTCCGACCTGCACGAATGGCGTAACGACTTTCCCACTGTCTCAACCACGGACCCGGCGAAATTGCACTACGAGTAAAGATGCTCGTTACGCGCAGCAGGACGGAAAGACCCCGGGACCTTCACTGCAGCTTGACATTGGTGTTTGGGACGTCTTGTGTAGGATAGGTGGGAGACTGTGAAGCAGGGACGCTAGTCCTTGTGGAGTCAACGGTGAAATACCACTCTGGTCGTTCTGGATGTCTAACCTAGGTCCGTGATCCGGATCAGGGACAGTGTCTGGTGGGTAGTTTAACTGGGGCGGTTGCCTCCTAAAAGGTAACGGAGGCGCCCAAAGGTACCCTCAGCCTGGTTGGCAATCAGGTGTCGAGTGTAAGTGCACAAGGGTGCTTGACTGTGAGACAGACATGTCGAACAGGAGCGAAAGCTGGGACTAGTGATCCGGCGGTGGCATGTGGAAGCGCCGTCGCTAAACGGCTAAAAGGTACCCCGGGGATAACAGGCTGATCTTCCCCAAGAGTCCATATCGACGGGATGGTTTGGCACCTCGATGTCGGCTCGTCGCATCCTGGGGCCGGAGCAGGTCCCAAGGGTTGGGCTGTTCGCCCATTAAAGCGGTACGCGAGCTGGGTTTAGAACGTCGTGAGACAGTTCGGTCCCTATCCGCTGCGCGCGTAGGAGTCTTGAGAGGGGCTGTCCCTAGTACGAGAGGACCGGGACGGACAAACCTCTGGTGTGCCAGTTGTTCTGCCAAGAGCACGGCTGGTTGGCTACGTTTGGAAGGGATAACCGCTGAAAGCATCTAAGCGGGAAGCTCGCCTCAAGATTAGGACTCCCTCAGGGTTAACCTGGTAAGGCCCCCAGCTAGACGACTGGGTTGATAGGCCGGAGGTGGAAGCACGGCAACGTGTGTAGCTGACCGGTACTAATAGGCCGAGTGGCTTGGCTTCTACTCATAATCTTTGTAAGCGTCCACTGTGCGGTTCTCGAGATACGGTCGGGATCCGTGAGCTCAAGGCCGTCAGGCCCGAGAGTCCGGATACTGACATCTCCATAGTGTTTCGGTGGCCATGGCGAAGGGGAAACACCCGGTCCCATTCCGAACCCGGAAGTTAAGCCCTTCAGCGCCGATGGTACTGCGTGGGAAGCCGCGTGGGAGAGTAGGACGCCGCCGGACATCTTCCCGCTGAGGGCCGTTACCGTCATAGGTAGTGGCCCTCAGCGTGTTTTTGCATGTCCAGGCATCCACGTCCCGGCGCGAGAGCCCCAGCAAGACAACAGCAGGTGAAGGAGTCCCGATGGCAGGGAACGGCCCCGCAGCCGACGGTCAGCCAGCCGACAGTAACGGCGGCGACGACCGCGCTCCCGGCGGAGCCCGCGACCGGTCGGCATCGGGTCGCCCCGCCCGCGACAGCCAGCGCGGCGGCGCAGCTCAGCGGGGTGCTCCCGCCCAGCGTGGCCCTGGCCAGCGCGGCGGTTTCGGGCCGCGCCAGGGCTCCGGGCAGTACGGCGGCACCGGGGGCGCTGGCCAGCGCGGCGCACCCGGTCGCGGAGACGACCGTCGCGCACCGGGCAGCGCCCGCAGCGGTCCCGGCGGCGCGGGCCGCTACGGCGATGGACCCAGCCGGCGGACAGGCCGGCCGCCCGGAGCGCGATCGCCGCGCCGCCGCGGGACCAGGCCGCGGTCCGCGTGATGGCGACGACACCGGGGGCTGGCCGACTCGCGGCGCCAGCCGGTCCCGGCCCGGGGACACCTCGTCGGGTTCGACGGGTCGCGGACGCCCTTCCGGCCCGCGCAGCACGTGGCACCGGGGCGCCCCGCGAGGGCACCTGGCGATCGGCGCAGTCTCGCGCCTCTGGTTCCGCCGTCGGCCAGGGCGGCCGACCCGGCGGCGCCCGCCCTTCCGGCCCCCGGTCGGCCGGGACGGGACGTACCTTCAGCCGCCCCGATTCAGGCGCGGCAGGCCCGGCTGGCTACCGAGCTGATCGCGGCGGCCCGCAGCGCCGTTCTGGCCCGCCGAGCGGCCCGGCCGGGTCCGGCCGGCGCGATGCTCCCGGCCGCGGTTTCCCTCGTGACGGCTCGTCCGGCCCGGACACTGATTCCGGATTCCGGCGCGCGCCCGGCAGCCGCGGCACCGGCGACAGCCGCCACGGCGACGACCGAGGGCCCAGCCGCGCAGCCGGCGGCTACGGCGCGGACCGGCGCGGCGGCAGCGCGGGCAGCGGTTACAGCCGGGACCGCGGTGGTTACGGCGCGGATCGCGGAGGCTACGGCAAGGATCGTGACGCGGGCGGGTACGGCCGAGGCAGCGGCGGTAACGACCGGAACCGGGGCGCCTACGGCGCGAACCGCGACGCCGGCGGTTCCGGCGGCGGTTACAGCCGGGACCGCGGCAGCTCCGGCGCGGATCGCGGGAGCTACGGCGGGAACCGCGACGCCGGCGGTTCCGGCGGGTACGGCCGGGATCGCGGTGGCTACGGCAAGGACCGCGACGGCGGCAGCCCCGGTGGCGGCTACAGCCGGGACCGCGGTGGCTCCGGCGCGGGTCGCGGGAGCTACAGCGGGAACCGTGACGCCGGCGGCTACGGCCGAGGCAGCGGCGGCAACGACCGGGACCGGGGCGGCTACGGCGGGAACCGTGACGCTGGCGGCTCCGGCGGGGGCTACGGCCGAGGCAACGGCGGCTACGGCGGGAACCGTGACGCCAGCGGCTCCGGCGGGGGCTACGGCCGGGACCGCGGCAGCTCCGGCGCGGATCGCGGGAGCTATGGCAAGGACCGTGACGCCGGCAGTCCGGGCGACCGGGGTGGCTACGGCGCGGATCGCGGAGGCTATGGGAAGGACCGCCCGGCCGGCGGCTCCGGTGGCGGCTACGGCCGCGACCGTGGTGGCTACGGCGCGGACCGGGGCAGCCGCGGCACCGCCAGCGGCGCGGGCGCGGGGCGCGGCTATGGCCGGGACCGTGGCCCGGCAGCCACGGACCAGCCCGGCTCCGGCAGCGGAGCGCCCGACCGTGGCCAGGGTCAGCAGGGTCAGCGCCGTGACTATGGCCCGCGGCGCGAGTACGGCCAGTCCGGCGACGGCCGCCCCGGCGGCGGCTCGCGGAGCGGCGGGCCGTCTCGAGGCGGCACTGGCGCCGGGTACCGCACCCGGGATGGCCACGGGGGACCGGGCGGCTCGCGGCCGTACCGCGACGGCCCCGGCCGCCCCGCTCCGGGCTCCCGGCCTCGGTCCGGCGGACCGGCAGCACACCCGGCGCGCCCGGAAACCCGGCTGCCGCGCGTCCCCGACAGCATCACCGCCGACCAGCTAGACCCCGAGGCCGCCACCGAGCTGCGGACCCTGCCCGGCGACCTGGCCGAGGTCGTCGCGCGCTACCTGGTCGCGGCGGCCAGCGAGGAGGACACCGAGCGGGCTTACACGTACGCCAGCGCCGCCCGCGAACTGGCGGCCCGGGTCGGGATCGTCCGCGAGACCGCCGCCATCGCCGCTTACCAGGCCGGGCAGTGGGCCGAGGCGCTGACCGAGTTCCGCGCCGCGCGCCGGCTGACCGGCCGGGCCAGCTACCTGCCGCTCATGGCTGACTGCGAGCGGGCACTCGGCCGGCTGGACCGTGCCCTGGACATCGTCACCGGCCCGGAGGCGCGGTCGGCCGACCGCGCCACGCAGGTTGAGCTGTGCATCGTGGAGTCCGGCATCCGGCGGGACCAGAACCTGCCGGACGCAGGCGTCGTGGCCCTGCAGGTCCCGGAGCTGACCAGCAAGCGAGGCCGGGGGCACGCCCGGCTGTACTACGCCTACGCGGATGCCCTGCTGGACGCCGGCCGCCAGGACGAGGCACGCGAGTGGTTCATCCGGGCGGCGAACGCCGACTCCGCCGGCGAGACCGACGCCGATGAGCGGCTGGAGGAACTGGACGAGATCCAGTTCGAGGACCTGCAAGAGGATCTGGACGACGACCTGGAAGAGGACCCGAGGAAGAGGCACCCGAGGACAACGCCGCCGAAGATGAGGACAACGCCGCCGAAGATGACGACGCCTCCGGGCGCCTCGCGGCGCGAGAGCCCGGCCTGGATAGCCGCCAGGACGACGACCCGGATGCGGCAGACGCCGGCCGTGTGGGTGACCCGCGGCCAGGCGGATGACCCTGACCGCCAGGCGGACGCTGACGATGGAGGCGAGCCCGCCGCGGGCAGCGCTGACAGCGAGGAGGACGCCGGCAGCGAGGATGACGAAGCCGGCGACGACGCCGACGCACCCGACCAGGACGACGAGGACCACGAGAACGACGAACCCGACCAGGACGACGAGAAGGCCAGCGCGGACGACGACGAAGCCTGAGCCGGGCGCGGCACCCGCCCGGCTCAGAACCGTCAGGTTCCCGCTGTCGTTACTCCTTCTCGGCCTTGTCCAGCCAGTGCATGATGCCGGCCACGTTGGCTGCCGCGCCGCTGATCCGGTCGAACTTCGCCGCCACCAGCGGGTCGGCGTCCGGGCTCAGCGCCGCGTACCGCTGCCGGGTGCGCTCGGCGACCATCGCCGCCGCGTGGTCCAGGTCCATCCCCGCGCTCCGCGCCCGGCGGGTCTCCGCCACCCACAGGTTGATCTCGGCCGCTGACCGGTCCAGGGTCTCCTGACGTCGGTGACCGGCCCGAAGTGGCTGAACAGCAGCCGGGCAGGCTCCAGCGCGGCGAACAGCCGCAGCGACTCCAGCGCCACCCCCAGGTCGAAGTCCGGCGGCGGGGTGGCCGGCCGCATGTCGCCGGTCTCCTGGATGTAGATGCCGGCGGCGTCGCCGACGTACAGGTCGCCGCTGGCCGAGTCGACCAGGCCGACGTGATGCCGGGCGTGGCCGGGGGAGTAGTGGCTGTCCAGCCGCCGCCCGCCGCCGAGGTCCACCACGCCCCGTGGCTCGACCGCGCGGATGCGCTCGGCCGGCGTCGGCGCCAGCGAGCCGAACAGCGCGTCCAGCTCGTCGCCGTAGACCATCCGGGCGCTGGCCATCAGCCGGGACGGGTCGGCCAGGTGCCGGGCGCCCAGCTCGTGCACGACGACCTCGGCGGCCGGGGAACATCGCCGCGATGTCGCCGCGTGCCGCCCGCGTGATCCAGGTGAATGTGGGTCACCACGATCGTGGCCAGGTCGGCCGGGCCGACGCCGAGCGCGGCCAGGGCGTCCCGGACCAGCGGCGCGGACGGCGCCGTGCCGGTCTCGACCAGGCACGGCCGGTCGCCGCGGATGAGGTAGCCGGCCGTGATGCCGTCGTACCCGGCCATCCGCGTGTCGATCTGGAACACGTCGTGCCCCAGGTCGGTGATGACATCAGTGACGGCGAATGCAGGCTCCATGCCGACATGCTCTCAGACTGGCCCGCAACCGATACCCGGCCTGTTCAGCTCTCAGCGAACGTGCGGAGGACCAGCCCGGTCCGCGGCTTCGGCCCGAACGACGTGGACTTGCGCGGCACGATCCGCCCCTGCGCCGCGACCTCGTACACGTCCGCCGCCGACATCGGCGCGCACAGCACGGCCGAGCGTTCCCGGCGCCTGCTGCGCGGCCCGCACCGCCGCGGCCGGGTCGTGCACCGCCCGGACCGTGGCCGCGTCATCGTCGCTGGCCTGCCAGATCCGCTCCATCAGCAGCTCGCTGCAGGACCGCCGCCGGGCAGCCGCCGCCACGGCACCGCGGGCAGGTCGCCCATCGCGGCGGCCACCTGGCCCGGGTCCGGGTCGGTCAGCAGCACCGCCCGCCCGTCCCCGGCCAGCACGAACGCGACGCCGCTGGCGGGCCGCGCCGCCGCCGCGCGGGCCAGCGCCATCGGGCACGTCCGCGGTGCCGCCCGGCAGCTCGCGGACGGTGAACGCGGCGGCGGCCAGGCCGCGGCCCGCTCCAGGGCCAGGCCGGGGATCGACCCGGTGGATGCCGCCGACGGCGGGCGGGTAGGCGGCCGAGTCGACCAGCAGGGCCAGCCCGTAGTCCCACGGCCCGGCCCCGTCGCCGGCGCGCGTGCCGGCGCTTCCTGCAGCCCCAGGTAGGCGGCGTAGCGGTGATGCCCGTCGGCGATCAGCGCGGTCCGGCCGCGCAGGTCAGCCGCGATCGCGGCCAGCTCGCCGGGGTCGGTGACGGCCCACAGCCGGTGCCGGATGCCGTCGCCGGTGACCGCCTCGCGCCAGCGGCGGCCGGGCGCCGGCCGTCCGCGTGCACGACCTCGCGCCGCCGCCCCGGCCGCACCCGACCGCCCCGGCCGCGGCCGTCCGGCGCCGCCGCCCCGTCGTACAGCAGGAAGATCGGCTCCAGGTTGGCCTGCGTCGCCGCTCATCAGCGCCAGCCGCCCGGCGACCGGGCCGGGCGCCACGGCCTCGTGCGGCAGGATGATCCCGGCCTCCCGCGGCGCCAGCCCGACCGCGCCGATCAGCCCGCGCTGCAGCCGCCCCGCGCTGCCCTCCGCCAGCCCGGTGAGCTGCTCGTACACGTACAGCGCGGGCTCGGCGTCGGGGACCAGGATGGCCTGCGCCAGCCACTCCCGCAGTTCGGCCGCCGCGTCGGCCCAGGCGCTGCCCGGCTGCGCCCGCCTGCTGCCGGGGCCGGATAATGCGGACCACGTTGTGCGGGTCGGCCGCCAGCAACTGGTCCTCGTTTTCGCTGCCGATCACGTCGTACGGTGGAGAGGTTACCTCGGCGAGCCCGCTGCACCCGGTCCTCGGCGTAGCGGACGCCGCGGAACGGCGCCAGGACGAGGCCGGAAGCGGTGGGCAGCGCTGGCACGGGACCGGACGGAAGGATCTGCACGTATGTCTGAAGGATCAGATGGCGGCCGCGATTCCCGCCCGGGCCAGGACTTCGCGCCCGCAAATGATCACGAAGCGGCGTAATACCGGGCGAAATGGCAGACCGGCGGAGGCCGCCGCCGACACGGCGCCGCTGGCGGGGACCAGGCCGGCGACGGCGATACCTACGTCCTCTACCAGCGCGGCCTGCAGCTGCTGGAACGCGGCAGCGCCGCCGCGGCCGCGCAGCTGCTCGAGCGCGCCGCGGCCGCCGAGCCGCACTCCCGCAGCGTGCTGGAGGCGCTGGCCCGGGCCCAGTTCGACGCCGGCCGGTACGCCGCCGCCGCCGACAACTTCCGCCGGATCGTCGAGGCCAGCCCGAGCGACGACTACGCCCAGTTCGGCCTCGGCCTGGCCCTGGCCCGCACCGGCGACCCGGCCGCGGCCGCCGAGCACCTCGCCCTGGCCGCCGCGATGCGCCCCGACCTCGGCCACTACACCGAGGCCCTGCGCAGCGTCCGCGCCACGCTGAGCGCCCGCAACCAGCTCCGCCACCAGGGAAGACCCCCGATTGATTTCGAACGAGGCACGCCGCCGCCCAGCCGCCATCGCCGCCCCGCCGTCCGCGCCACCCGGCCCCCCGGCGCCGCGCCCGCCGACGCCGCCCAGCCGACGACCGCGCCCGGCCCGCGCGGCAGCGACCAGCCGCTGTGCGCCGCCTATGACGTGGCCCTGCTCGACCTGGACGGCGTGATCTACCTGGGCGGCAAGGCCATTCCCGGCGCGGCCGACGCCCTGGCCCAGGCGGCCCGCGCGGGATGCGCGCCGCGTTCGTGACGAACAACGCCTCCCGCTCGCCGTCCGCGCATCGCCGCCCAGCTCACCGGCCTCGGCGTCCCGGCCACCGCGGCGGACGTCGTCACCTCCGCGCAGGCCGCGGCCCGGCTGCTCGCCGAGCGGCTGCCCGCCGGCGCCCCGGTCCTGGTCGCCGGCGGCACTGGGCTGCGCATCGCGCTGCACGAGCAGAACCTGCGGCCGGTCTCCACCGCCGCCGAGCACCCCGCGGCCGTCGTGCAGGGCTACTCGCCGGGACATCAGCTACGCCCTGCTGGCCGAGGCCGCCCTGGCCATCCGGGCCGGCGCCTGGTACGTCGCGACCAACGCCGACGCGACGCTGCCCACGCCGCGCGGCCCGCAGCCCGGCAACGGCTCCATCATCGCAGCTGCTCGTGACCGCCACCGGCGCGCAGCCGGTCGTGGCCGGGAAGCCCGAGCCGCCGCTGCACGCCGAGTCCGTGCGGCGCACCGGCGCGCGGCGGCCCCTGGTCGTCGGCGACCGGCTGGACACCGACATCGAGGGCGCCGTCCGCGGCCACGCCGACAGCCTGCTCGTGCTCACCGGCGTCAGCACGCCCGGCCGACGCGATCGCTGGCCCCGCCGCAGCGCCGGCCCACCTACCTGGCCCGCGACCTCGGCGGCCTGCTCACCCCGCACCCGGAGGTCACCCCCGCCGACGGCGGCTTGCGCTGCGGCGGCTGGACCGCCCGGCTCGCCCCCGACGGCGGCAAGCTCGGCCTGTCCGGCTCCGGCGACCCGGTGGACGCGCTCCGCGCCCTGTGCCGCGCGGCCTGGTCGGCCGACGGCCCCCGTCACCCCCGACGTGGCCGCCGCCGCCCTGCGCGGCCTGGACCTGCCCTCCTGACCCGGCCCGCCGCCGCCAGCCCGGACCGCCACCGGCGTCGCCAGCGCCGTCCGGGCGCCGGTGCGCGCCGGGCGATGCGGCGGCGCGGCATTCTGGGCCGGGCTGCGGCTACGGCGGGCCGGGCTGGCAGCGCGGGCACCAGAAGGTGATCCGCTCCTGCGGCGGCGGGCCCTGGTCGGCCCGCCGGATGCGGGTGCCGCACCGGCGGCACGGCCGCCCGGCCCGCCCGTACACCCACGTCTGCCTCGCCGCGCGCCCGGCTGCCGGTGGTGACCCGGCCGACCCGCGTCCTTGTTGACGTCCAGCAGCTGCCGGGCCAGCTCGACCACGGCGGGCAGGTCAGCGATGGCACCGACCGGCTGCCAGGGACTGACCCGCCTGAGGTACAGCGTTTCGGATTTATAGATGTTTCCGATGCCCGCCAGGTTGCGCTGGTCCATCAGCGCCTCGCCCGCGGCGCGGCCCGGGTCGGACCGCAGGCGGCGCACCGCCTCGCCGGCGTCCCAGTCCGGCCCCAGCAGGTCCGGTCCCAGGTGGCCGACCGCCCGGTCCTCCGCGGCGGTGGGCAGCACCTCGACGATGCCGAGCAGGTAGCCGACCGCCTGCCACTCGGGGTTGGCCAGG
Organism: uncultured Actinomycetota bacterium; assembly: GCA_963731085.1. GTDB lineage: Bacteria > Actinomycetota > Actinomycetes > Streptosporangiales > Streptosporangiaceae > DASUBV01. The sequence continues at coordinate 263,661 of CAVSUF010000002.1, read as the reverse complement.
ACCAGCCGGATCCGGAAGTCGCGGGGCGGGCGGCCGCCGGCCGGGCTGATCCGCCACGAGCCGTCCATCTTCAGGTGGGTGTGCACGGTCACCCCGCCCTCGACGCGGATCAGCAGGTGCTTGCCGCGCGGCACGGCCTCGGTGACGGCCCGGCCCGCCAGGCTGCGTGTTCGCGTACCGGGGCACCCGGAAGTCGCTGACGGTCAGGACCCGCCCGGCCAGCGCGGCGTGCAGCTCGCGGGCGGTGCGCCAGACCGTGTCACCCTCGGGCACCCCGCCAGTATCGCCCCCGGCCGGGGTCAGCTCAGCTCACATCAGCTTGCGCAGCCGGATCAGGTCCAGCATGTTGCCCTCGACCTTGAGCTTGCCGGTCAGCCAGGCGCGGGCGAAGCGTGCCGGGGTCGGCCGCGACGGCCACCACCTCGTCGCTGCTGGGCGGCGAACCGGATCTGCGCCGGGCGGGCGCCTGTCGGCGCCTGGTGACCGTCGCTGGCGCCGTCGGCGCTGAGCTTGGTCATGAAGGTCACGCCCAGGTCGGTGACGCGGCAGCTCAGCGTCCGGTCGGCCAGGTGAGCCGCGCGGTCCTTCGCGTCCATCTGCGCGATGCGGGCCGTGAGGCTCTCCAGGGCTGCCTGGCACTCCTGCGCTGTCGCCATCGTGTTCCTCGCTCTCACTGGTCATTGTCCGGGAGTCCGGACCTGACCGGCCGCGCAGCGGGATCTCCTGCGGCGCGACAATACGCCCGCGCCCGGCCCGCCCGGCTCGTCCCGGCGGCGCGCGCGCCGCACTGACGCCTGCGGACGGTAGCGTTCGTCACGGAAGGCCGTCGCCGCCGCGGCCGCCATAGGAGAGGAACGATGCGCGAGGAGACCGGCCCGCGAACCGGGCCAGCATGCACCGGGCCAGGACCCGGGGGGCCAGGAACCGCGCGGCCGGCACGGGCCATCAGCCACCGGGCCAGGAACCGCGGAGCCGCGGAGCTGCCGGCCGGGCGAGCCCCGGAGCTGGGAGCTGCCGCGCCCCGGGCCCTGGAGCCAGGAGCCGCGGGACCAGGAGCCGGAGCCGGACGTCGCCGGAGGCGCCGGCCGCCGAGCCCGCCCGCCCGGTGACGGTCCTCCCGACCCGAGACCGGCGACGTGCGGGTCGATGCCGCCCTCAGCCTGCTGGACGATCTCACCGAGCTTCCCGTGACCGAGCACCCTGCCCTCTTCGAGCAGGTGCACGCTCAGCTCAGCGAGGTCCTGGGCGAGCTGGGCAGCGCCGGGCCGGGCGCCGCGCCGCGGCGGGACGGCAGCTGAGCGGGGCGCGTGCCGCCGCCATGACGAGGAGACTGCGGCTCGACGCCGAACTGGTCCGCCGGGGCCTGGCCCGGTCCCGGGACCAGGCGGCCGAGCTGATCGCGGACGGCCGGGTCGAGGTCGCCGGGGCCACCGCCGGGAAGGCCGCCACCCAGGTGGGCCTGGACGCGGCGATCATCGTCCGGGACGCGGGCGAAGGGCCGGACTACGTGTCGCGCGGCGGCCGCAAGCTGGCCGGCGGGCTGGCCGCGCTCGGCGGCCCGCCGGTCGCGGGCCGGCGCTGCCTGGACGCGGGCGCGTCCACCGGCGGGTTCACCGACGTGCTGCTGGGCGCGGGCGCGGCTCACGTCGTGGCGGTCGACGTGGGCTACGGCCAGCTGGCCTGGCCGCTGCGGACCGACCCGCGGGTGACGGTGCTGGACCGGGTGAACGTGCGCGTGCTGGAGCCGGGCCAGGTAACGCCGCCGCCGGACCTGGTGACGGCCGACCTGTCGTTCATCTCGCTGACCCTGGTGCTGCCGGCCCTGGTCCGCTGCGCGGCGCCCGGCGCGGACTTCGTGCTGCTGGTCAAGCCGCAGTTCGAGGTGGGCAAGGGCAAGGTCGGCGCGGGCGGGGTGGTGCGCGACCCGGCGCTGCGCGAGGCCGCGGTCGCGGCGGTGGCGGCGGCGGCGGCGGTGGCGGGCCTGGGCGCGGCCGGGGTGACGGCCAGCCCGCTGCCGGGGCCGTCCGGGAACGTGGAGTACTTCCTGTGGCTGCGGGCGGGCGCGCCGCCGCTGGACGCCGAGGCCCTGCGCCGGGCCGTGGCGGAGGGCCCGCAGTGACGGCGGCGCCCGAGCCTTCCACCGCGGCGGCCGGCCACGTCGCGGCGCCGCCCGCGGGCCGGACCATGCTGCTGGTCGCGCACACCGGCCGGCCCGCCGCCCGGCAGGCCGGGCGCGCGGTCGCGGGCCGGCTGCTCGCGGCCGGGGTGGCGCTGCGGGTGCTGGAGCCGGAGGCGGCCGACCTGGGCTGGCCCGCGGCCACCGTGGTGCCCGCGTCCACCGCCGCCGCGGCCGGGGCGGAGATGGTGGTGGTCATCGGCGGCGACGGCACCCTGCTGCGGGCGGCCGAGCTGGCCCGCGGCGCCGGCGTCCCGCTGCTCGGCGTCAACCTCGGGCACGTCGGGTTCCTGGCCGAGACCGAGCCGGAGGACCTGTCCGAGGCGGTCGACAAGCTGGTGGCCGGCGCGTACACGGTCGAGCAGCGGATGACCGTGGACGCCGCCGTCCGGGTCAACGGCGAGGTCATCGCCCGGGCCTGGGCGCTGAACGAGGTGACGGTCGAGAAGGCCGCCCGGGAGCGGATGCTGGACGTCGTCATCGAGGTCGACGGCCGGCCGCTGTCGCGGTGGGGCTGCGACGGGGTGGTGTTCGCCACCCCGACCGGGTCGACGGCCTACGCGTTCTCGGCGGGCGGCCCGGTCGTGTGGCCGGAGGTAGAGGCGGTGCTGATGGTGCCGATCTGCGCGCACGCCCTGTTCGCCGGCCCGATGGTGGTGTCGCCGCGATCGGTGCTGGCCGCCGAGCTCATCGGCGCGGGGCACGCCGGCCGGGGCCAGGCGGACACGGGGCAATCTGAGATGTCCGGTGCTGTTCTGTGGTGCGATGGGCGACGTAAGGTCGACCTACCGCCCGGCGCGCGGGTCGAGGTACGGCGCGGCACCCGGCCGGTGCTGCTGGCCCGGGTTCGCGCCGGGCCAGCGGACGACGGCACGGGCCGGGCCGGGCCGGTCGGGGCGCCGTTCACCGACCGGCTCGTGGAGAAGTTCGGGCTGCCGGTGGCGGGCTGGCGGGGCCGCGGCGCGGCCGGCCGGGAGGCCTCGGGGCGCCGGGGAGACGAGGAGCCGGGCGGCGATGCTTGAGGAAGTGCGGATCACCAGGCTCGGCGTGATCGACGACGCCGTGCTGGAGTTCTCTGGTGGCTTCAACGTGGTGACCGGGGAGACCGGCGCCGGCAAGACCATGGTCGTCACCGGGCTGGGCCTGCTGTTCGGCGGCCGGGCCGACCCGGCCCGGGTGCGGCCGGGCGCGGACCGGGCCGCGGTCGAGGGGCGGCTCCGGGTCGACCCGGACGGCGCGGTGGCCCGGCAGGTCAGCGAGGCCGGCGGGGACCTGGATGACCAGGGCAGCACGCTGCTGCTGGGCCGGTCGGTGAGCGCCGAGGGCCGGTCCCGGGCCACGGCCGGCGGCCGTTCGGTGCCGGTGTCCCTGCTGACCTACCTGTCCGAGGACCTGGTCGCCGTGCACGGCCAGTCCGACCAGCAGCAGCTGCTGCGGCCGGCCCGGCAGCGCGAGGCGCTGGACCGGTTCAGCGGGCCGGGCTTCGCCGACCTGCTGGCCGCCTACCAGCGGGACTACCGGCGGCGCCAGCAGGTCCAGGCCCAGCTCACCGAGCTGACCACCCAGGCCAGGGAGCGGGAGCGGGAAGCCGCCGACCTGCGCCGGGGGCTGGAGGAGATCGAGCGCCTGGAGCCCGCCGAGGGCGAGGACATCGAGCTGCTGGCCGAGGATGACCGGCTGGCCAACGCCGACGCGCTGCACTCGGCCGCGACCACCGCGCACGAGGCCCTGCTGGGCGACGCCTCGTCGGCCACCTACGACGCCTCCGACGCGGTGACCCTGCTCGGCGTGGCCCGCCAGGCGCTGGAGGCGGCCGCCGACCACGACGCGCGGCTGGCCGCCCTGGGCACCCGGGTGTCCGAGGCCGCCTACCTGGTCTCCGACGTGGCCACCGAGCTGGCCTCCTACGCCCAGGCAGTGGAGGCCGACCCGGCCCGGCTGGCCGCCGTGCAGGAGCGCCGGGCCGAGCTGGCCCGCCTGGTCCGGGCCTACGGCACGGGCCCGCTGCCCGGCCCGGCCAGTGACGGGGAGACCGCCGGCGACGACGGCGCGGACCCGCCCGGCGGCGACCTGGCCGCCGTGCTGCGCTGGGCCAAGGCCGCCGCCACCCGGCTCGGCGACCTGGACAGCTCCGACGACAAGATCGCCGCCCTGACGGCCGAGGAGGCCGAGGTGGCGGCCCGGGTGGCCGAGCTGGCCGGGCAGCTCACCGCGGCCCGGACCGAGACCGCCGGGCGGTTCGCCGACGAGGTCAGCACCGAGCTGGCCGCCCTGGCCATGCCGCACGCCCGGCTGACGGTGGCGATCACCCCGGCCGCGGAGTTCGGCCCGCACGGCGCCGACGAGGTGGAGATCCGGCTCGCCCCGCACCCCGGCGCGCCCGCCCTGCCGCTGACCAAGGGCGCCTCGGGCGGCGAGCTGTCGCGGGTCATGCTGGCCATCGAGGTGGTGTTCGCCGGCGCCGACCCGGTGCCCACGTTCGTCTTCGACGAGGTCGACGCCGGCGTCGGCGGCAAGGCCGCGGTCGAGATCGGCCGGCGGCTGGCCCGGCTGGCCCGGCTGGCCCAGGTCATCGTGGTCACCCACCTGCCCCAGGTGGCGGCGTTCGCCGACACCCACCTGGTGGTGGAGAAGTCCGACACCGGCGCGGTCGTCAGCAGCGGCATCACCCGGCTGGATGGCGAGGGCCGGGTCCGCGAGCTGTCCCGGATGCTGGCCGGCCTGGAGAACTCCGAGTTCGGCCGGGCGCACGCCGGCGAGCTGCTGGCGGCGGCCGCCGCCGAGCGGGACCGGCTGGCCGGCCAGCGCTGACGCTGGCGCCGTGGCCTCCGCTCAGCCGGCGCTCAGCCAGCACCGGCCGGGGGACCCGCCCGATCTGGCAGACTTGCTGCTCAATGAAGGTGCCGCAGCGGAATCCGTCCGGAGCGCGCCGGCCCAGGCCAACGGGCCTGCCCGGGGTGACGGGACCCGCTCGCCTGGACCGCCGGACCAAGAGCCTGACCCGGCGGCTGCAGGCCGGTGACATCGCCATCATCGACCACGCCGACCTGGACCGGGTCAGCGCCGAGGCGCTGATCGGGCGCCAGGTCTCGGGCGTGGTCAACGCCGCGCCGAGCATCAGCGGCCGCTACCCCAACCTCGGCCCGCAGCTCCTGGTCGAGGCGGGCATCCCGCTGGTCGACGACGCCGGCCCGGAGCTGTTCGAGCGGCTGCGCGACGGGCTGGAGGTCCGGCTCGACGGCGATGCCCTCTACCTGGGCGACGCGGTCATCGCCAAGGGGACCGCGCAGACCCCCGGCAGCGTCGCGGCCGCCATGGCCACCGCCAAGGAGGGCCTGGCCGAGCAGCTGCGGGCCTTCGTGACCAACACCATGGAGTACGTCAACCGGGACTCCACGCTGCTCACCGACGGCATCCGGATCCCCGACCTGCGGACCCGGCTGGAGGGCCGGCAGGCGCTGGTGGTGGCCCGCGGCTACCGGCACCGCGAGGACCTGCAGGCCCTGCGGGCCTACATCCGCGAGTTCAAGCCCATCATGATCGGGGTGGACGGCGGGGCCAACGCGCTGCTGGAGGCGGGCTACCGGCCGCACATGATCGTCGGTGACATGGACTCGGTGTCGGACCGGGCGCTGCACTGCGGCGCCGAGCTCGTCGTGCACTCCTACCTGAACGGCCATGCCCCCGGCCTGCCCCGGGTGCAGGACCTCGGCCTGCCCTCGGTCACCTGCTCGGCCGCCGGCACCAGCGAGGACGTCGCCGTGCTGCTGGCCGACGAGGCCGGGGCGACGCTGATCGTCGCGGTGGGCATGCGATTCTCGCTGGTAGAGTTCCTGGACAAGGGCCGGTCCGGGATGGCCAGCGCGGTCCTGACGCGCATCCGGGTGGCTGACAAGATCGTCGATGCCAAGGGAGTCAGCCGGCTCTACCAGAGCCGGATCTCCGTCAAGGCGCTGATCCTGCTGGCGCTCGCCGCGCTCATCACCGTCGGCGTCGCGCTCGTCGCGTCGCCGGTCGGCCGGACCTTCCTCGGCTACTTCCAGGTGCTGCTGGCCCAGCTGTGGCACTGGCTAACGGGACTCCTCTAGTGATCGATTTCCGATATCACCTGGTCTCCATCATCGCGGTGTTCCTGGCCCTGGCCATCGGGATCGTGGTGGGATCGACCGCGCTGCAGCCCGCGGCGGTCGACACGCTGCACGCCACCGAGAAGTTCCTGCGGTCCCAGATCGACAACGCCAACAAGACCAACTCACAGCTCACCCAGCAGCGCAGCGCCGACCAGCAGTTCGCCCAGGCGGCGTCTGGCCGGCTGCTGGATCACCTGCTCACCGGGCAGAGCGTGGTCCTGGTCGTGGCCCCCGGCGCCAGCGGCGCGGTGGTGACCGGGCTGACCTCCGCCGTGCAGCAGGCGGGCGGCACGATCAGCGGCCAGGTCGCCCTGCAGCAGCAGTTCTTCGACACCAGCGACAGCACCGAGGCCAAGCTGACCGGCCTGGCCCAGCAACTGGCCGCCGACGCCGGGCTCAGCCTGTCGGGCCAGCCGGCCTCCGGGCCGGTCACCGGCCAGCAGGCCGCCGCCCAGGTCCTGGCCGCGGCCCTGGTGCAGAAGAACGGCGACGGGCTGGCCACCGCGCAGGCCCAGGCCATCCTGGCCGGCCTGGGCCAGGGTGGCTACCTCCAGGTCACCCCGGCCAGCGGCAGTTCCACCGCGCTGCCGCTGGCCACCACGGCCCTGGTCGTCGCCCCGGCCACCCCGCCGACCACGTCCGACGTGAGCCCGGCCAACCTGACCCTGCTGGCCGTGGCCGAGCAGCTGCAGAGCTCCAGCGGCGGCACGGTGCTGGCCGGGTCGCTGGCCGGCTCCGGCCCGGGCAGCGCCATCGACGAGGCCACCGGGGCCGGCAAGGTCAGCACGGTAGACGACGCCGACGTCCCGGTCGGCCAGGTCATCACCGTGCAGGCACTGAGCGAACTGCTCGCCGGCCACACTCCCGCCAGCTACGGTGTCCATCCGGGCGCCGTGCCCAGCCCCGCCCCGACCCCGTCGGCCAGCCCGTCGCTGTCCGTCACGTCGCCTGCGAGAAGGAAATGAGCCGATCCCCGATCCGGCCCCCCGTGCTGGCCGGAACCGCCGTGACCGCTGCCGTCGTGACCGGTGCCGTCGTGACCGCTGCCGCCGCGGGCGCTGTCGCCGCTCGCCTCTGTTACGCCGGCTTGCGGCAGCGGCCGCCCGGCGGGGACGGCACCTGGTCCCGCGTTAACCACCGCGGCGAGCCCGTCACCCTCCTGGAGGGCCCGGCCGTGGCCCTCGGCGGCCTGGCCGGATCGCTGGCGGCGGCCGGGCTGACCGGCCGGGAGCGGGCCGCCCTGATCCTGGCGGGCGCGGGCGCGGGCGCCCTGGGCAGCTACGACGACCTGGCCGGCAGCGGGAAGCGGCGCGGCTTCCGCGGCCACCTGGGCGCGCTGGCCCACGGCGAGGTGACCACCGGCGCGGTGAAGCTCCTCGGCATCGGCGCGGTCGGCCTGGCGGCCGGCGCACTGGCCGGCCCGCGCCAGGGCCGGGTCGGTAATGCCGCTCGTGCCGTCGGCGCGGCTGGTCCCGGCGGCACCGTTCGCCCTGACAGCGCCGTTCGTCCCGGCGGGGTCGCTGGTCATGGCGGGGCCGGGCTGGTGCGGGTGGCCGACGTGCTGGTCAACGCCGGCCTGATCGCGGGCGGGGCCAACCTGCTCAACCTGTTCGACCTGCGGCCGGGCCGGGCCATCAAGGTGGCCCTGGGCACCGGGGCGATGATGTCCGCCGCCTCGGGCCGGGGACGGCTGGCCGCTGCCGCGCCCCTGGCCGCGGCGGCCGCCCTGCTGCCCGAGGACCTGGGCGAGCGGGCCATGCTCGGCGACGGCGGCGCCAACGCGCTCGGGGCGATGCTCGGCACCGCCGCCGCGGTGTCGCTGCCCCGGCCGGCCCGCGTGACCACGCTGGCGGTCATCGCCGGCCTGACCGCGGCCAGCGAGGCAGTCAGCTTCACCAAGGTCATCGCGCGCACCCCGCCGCTGAACTGGCTGGACATGCTCGGCCGCCGCCCGCCCGCGCCCGCCAGCACCGTGCCTGCCAGCGGCGTGCCGGGCAGCGGTGCGCCGGCCGGTGGCGGGCCGGCCAGCGCAGCCTCCGACGGCGCACCTCCGGCTGGGGATGCAGCGCCCGCCGGGGATAGCGACCCGGCCGGCCCAGCGCCGCGGTGACCGAGCCCGCGGCGCCGGTCACAGCGGGGAACCCGGAGCCCGGAGCGCAGTCGCGGCGGGCCACCGCGGGGATCGGCCGGGCCGCCGCCCTGATAGCGGCGCTCACGGTCGCGGCCCGGCTGGCGGGCCTGGGCCGGCAGCTGGTCTTCGCGCACACCGTCGAGGCGCACTGCCTGGGCGCCGCCTACGTGACCGCCAACCAGGTGCCCAACATCATCTACGACATCGTCCTGGGCGGTGCCCTGGCCAGCGTGATGGTCCCGGTGCTGGCCCGGCCGGCCCAGCGGTCCGCCGCCGACCCGGCCGCCGCCCGGCAGGTCGAGCGGACCGCGTCAGCCCTGCTCACCTGGACGGTGCTGATCCTGGCCCCGGTCAGCGCGATCATCGCCGTGGCCGCCGTGCCGATCGCCCGGCTGCTCACCCCGGCCAACCCCGGCACGGGCTGCGGCCACGCCGACCTGATCGCGGTAAGCGCCCGGATGCTGGCCGTCTTCGCGCCGCAGGTGCTGTGCTACGGGCTGGCCGTGGTGCTGTACGGGATCCTCCAGGCGCACCGCAAGTTCACCGCCCCGGCCCTGGCGCCGGTGCTGTCCAGCCTCGTGGTCATCGCCGCCTACGCCGCGTTCGTGCCCCTCGGCGGGGCGCACCGGACCAGCCTCGGCGGGCTGCCGCCCGGCGCCGCGCTGGAACTGTCGGCGGGCACCACCCTCGGGGTGGCGGCGCTGGCGATCACCGCGCTGGTGCCGGTGCTGCGGCTGCGACTGCGGCTGCGGCCCGCGCTGCGGTTCCCGGCCGGCGCCGGACGGCGGGCCCGGCGCCTGGCCGTCTACGGGGTCGCGGCACTGGCCTGCCAGGACGTGTCCGCCCTGGTGGTCATCGCGCTGGCCAACGGGCACGGCTCCCAGGGCGCGCTGGTCCTGTACGGGTACGGCTTCCAGGTGTTCACCGCCGTCTACGCGGTGCTGGCCATCCCGGTCGCGATCAGCGCCTTCCCGGTGCTGTCGGCCGCGCGCGGCCCGGCCGAGTTCGACGAGACGGCGGCCGGGTCAGTCCGCGCGATCCTGCTCCTGTCCTGCCTGGGCGCCGCCCTGCTGACCGCCGTGGCGGTCCCGGCCGCGCGGCTGTTCAGCGGCGGCGGCCAGTCCGCTGAACTGGCCCTGGGCCTGGCCGCGTTCGCCCCCGGGCTGATCGGCTACGGAGTGGCCGCCTGCCTGTCCCGGGTGCTGCTGGCGGCCGGCCGCAGCGCCCTGGCCGGCGTGGCCGTGTGCGGCGGCTGGCTCATCGTCGTCGGCGCCGACGTCACGCTGGTCCACCTGGCCCCGGCCCGCTGGGTCGTCGCGGCGCTGGGACTGGGCAACACCATCGGCCTGACCGTCGGGGGAGCGGCCCTGGCCGCCGCCGTCCGCCGGGTCCGGGGCCGGGCCGCGCTGCGGGCCACAGCCCGGGCCGCCGCCGTCGGCATCCTCGCCGCAGCGGTCGGCGCGGCCGCCGGCGCCGGCGCCGCCGCCCTCGTGCCGCGAGCCGGGACGGCCCTGGCTGTGGTGGCCGCCGTGTTCGCCGCCGTCGCGGCGGCGGCCGTGTTCGCCGCCGTCGCCTTCCTGCTCGACGCCGGCGACCTGCGGGCCAGCGTGGCCAGCTTCCGCCGCACCGCCAACCGCTGGCTGGCCACCCGGTGACCGGCGACCAGTCGACCGGTGACCAGCCGGGCCAGCGGTCGGCGGCCGGGGGACTGGCGGGCGATGATCAGGGGGGCCAGCCGTCGGCCTCCGCAAAAGCGCCTCCCGGCGGCCAGCCGCCAGCCGCCGGGGAAGCCCCGGTCGGCCTCGACGCGCCCGGGGGCGCTCCGCTTCGCGTCGCGTACGTGCTGGGCACCGCGTCGGGGGGCACGGCGCGGCACGCTGGCCTGCTGGCTGAGGGTTGCCGTCAGGCGGGCGTGTCCGTGGTCGCCGCCGGGCCGGTCAGCAGCCGGGCCGCGTTCGCCGCCGGCGCCGCCAGCTTGCGCCGGCATGACGTCAGTGTTCCGCCCGGGAACGTCAGTGGCGGTGTGCCGGCCGAGGCCGGCGGTGCCGAGGCCGGCGGTGCCGGGGCGCCGGGCGCGGACGGTGCCGGAGATGTACCGGGCGGGGGCCGCAGTGCCGGCGCGGGGGACGGCGTCAGCCCGAGCAGCGCCGACGACACGGCCGGGCTACCTGGTCTGGGCGAGGCCGCCGGTGCCTGGGTAGTCGGCGCGGGCGCCGGGAGCGGGATCGCGTACTACCCGGTGGAGATCGGCGACCGGCCGCAGCCCGGCCGGGACATCGCGGCGGTGGCGGCGCTGCGTCGGCTGCTGCGCCAGGCCCGGCCGGATGTCGTGCACGCTCACGGCCTGCGCGCCGGCGCGCTCGCGGCGCTGGCGCTCCTGGCCCGGCGGCCTGCGACGGAACGGCCCGGCCGCGACTCCGGCCGGTTGGGGCGGCGGCCGACGCTGGTCGTCACCGTGCATAACGCCCCGCCGTCCGGCCAGGCCGGTGCCGTCGTGTATGCCGTGCTGGCGCGGATATGCGCGCGGCGGGCCGATGTCGTGCTGTGCGCGTCGGCCGACCTGGCCGCCCGGATGCGGCGCTACCGGGCGCGGGTCCAGGAGTTCGCCGTGCCGGCTCCGCCCGCGCCGCCGGCGTCGGCGGCTGACATCGCCCGCGCCCGGGCTGATCTCGGGCCGGCTGACCGCCCGGTGGTGCTGGCCGTGGCGCGACTAGCCGAGCAGAAGGGCCTGGACACGCTGCTCGCGGCGGCCGCGGGCTGGCAGGACCGGTCGCCCCGCCCGGCGCTGGCAGTTGCCGGGGACGGGCCGCTGGCCGGTCGGCTGGCCTCCGTAGCCGCCGACACCGGCGTAGACCTGACCCTGCTCGGCCAGCGAGACGATGTCCCGGCCCTGCTGGCGGCGGCCGACGTCGTCGTCGTGCCCAGCCGGTGGGAGGCTCGCGCCCTGGTCGTGCAGGAGGCCATGCGGGCGGGGCGGCCCGTCGTGGCCAGCCGGGTGGGCGGCATCCCCGACCTGACCGGCGAGGATGCCGCGATCCTGGTGCCACCGGGAGACGCCGGGCAGCTAGCCGCGGCGGTGCTGGCCGTGCTCGCTGACCCGGCCCGCGCCGCCGGACTCGCCGCCGCCGCCCAGCGCCGGGCCGCCGCCCTGCCCGGCCCGGCCGACGCGGTGGCCGCCGCGCTGGCGATCTACCGCTCGCCTGGCGCCGCCGAGATAGGCCAGCCCGCCAGGGCTTGATCTCTCGGGGCTCGGTCCTGGCCGCCTGAGTCAGACCATGCCGTCCGGGCCGGTCCCAGGCGGTCAGTCGTGGCAGCTTCGCGGGACCGGCGGCGGCTGGCTAGCTGTCCCGGAGACTGCGCCGTCGGAGTCACGATCAGGTCGGCGTTCCCCGCCGCCCCGCGATGCGCCGACCGGCCGGCCGTGCGTGCTGTGCGGGCTGTCGGCCACCGCGCCCGCCCGGCACCGCCCGGCCCGGCCATGAGAGTGACGAGTGGGACCGACGTGGCAGGCGGGAGGGGCAGCGGGATCTCCATGATCGCGACCGTTTTCCGGGGGGCGATCGTGAACCTCGCGTGGCCGGACATCTCCTTGCCCTGGTCCCAGGTCAGCGACCGGCGCAGGTGGCCGGGCAGCGCCATCATCTGCTCCGTCATCTGCGCCTCCACGGCGGCGGCGTCGTGGCGGCCGGGCAGGTGCAGCAGCATCACGAACCGGGTGGACCGCTCGACCAGCGTCCCGATCGCGGACCCGCCGTCCCGGCCCAGGATCAGGTCGCCCTCCCAGTGGCCGGGCACCGCCCGGTCACCGGCCTCGGCAGGCCGCCCGGAGATCATCACCATCCCCGGGATCCTCCCCCGCCTGCCCACCGCCCTGCGCCCGGCGCGCGGCCCGGCCGGTCCGCAGGCACGCGGCCAGCTCGCGGCGCAGCTCCCCGCGGCCCTGCACGTACAGGCTCTTGTAGATCGTCTCGTGCGACACGGTGCCCAGGCTGCCACCCTGCTCCCCGCGCAGCCACCCGGCGACCTGCTGCGGGGAGTCCAGCCGCTCCAGCCGCCCCGTCACCGCCGCGGCCAGCACCGGGTCCGCCAGCTTCCGCGGCTTCGGCCGCCGCGCCGCCCGCCGCGCCCGCTCATGAGCGGCCACCGGCCGGTACGCCGCCCGCCCCCCGCCCGCCGCGACCTCCCGGCACACCGTCGACGCCGCCCGGCCCAGCTCCCCGCCGATCCGCCGCAGCGACCAGCCCCGCTCCAGCGCGACCCGGATCTCCACCCGCTCGGCCAGCGACAGCCGCCGCCCCGACCCCGGCGCCAGCATCTCCGCCCGGATCACCCCGCCCAGCGGCCGCACGATCGCCGACACCGCCGCGTGCGACACCCCCGCCCGCGCCGTGATCTCCCGGTACGACAGCCCCCGCGCCCGCAGCCGCATCACCTCACGCCGCACCTCCGGCGCCAGCCTCCGACCCGCCACCGCAACCTCCTCAGGCCACCCAGACGACCATCCTGGCCCGCACTGTTGCAACGACCACTTGAAACCGCCCGGGAGTTTTGCCGGACAATCGGTCGCGATCATGAGATTTGCCGAGGTAGGCAGCTTGTGCGGGGCAGGCTCGGCCAGCAGGACGGGGCAAGAGGGGCGGGCGCGGTCAGAGGGGCGGGCAAGGTCAGAGGGGCGGGTCCAGCAGGGCCGGGCGAGAGGGCCGGGGCCAGCGGGGCCGGGCTCAGCCAGCGGGGCGGGTCGGCGGACGCCGCGGTCGGTGAAGCGGCTCACTGTCTCAGTCACCCGCCCATCGGCGGTGCTCCGCCGATGCCTGACCGAGATCGCTATTTCGGGCCTGCCGGGCCGATCCCCGGATTCGGGGATCCGCGGCTGAACGCATCAGTAAAGATGCCACGAAATCAGGGCAAAATTCACGCAACTCGCTTCCAGGTCATGTCAAGTTTTTGGTAGCAATCGGCTGTTTCCCCTGAACAGGCTGTGCTTGGTGTGATGAGCTATCTCATCCGGGGCCGCATATCCCCCATGCTTGCGGCCCTATGGGGGAGCGAATGCGCGAGGCGGCAGGTCCGGCGCGGCCCGGAAACCAGGCGGGCAGCGCGGTGCATGACGCGCGCCCGCATCACCGGCCCCCCGCTGACCATCACCCCGCCGACGCCGACCTGCACCCTGCTGACGCCGAGGACAGCGACCACGACGGCTTCGGCCGGTCCCCGGCCAGCGATGTCGGCCCCGAGAACAGCGCCAGCCCGGAGCCCGCCGCCGGCCAGGAAACCAGCGTCAGCCCGGAGGCCGCCGCCGGCCAGGAAACCAGCACCGGCCAGGAGCCAGGCACCGGCCAGAAGGCAGGCGCGGGTCCTGAGACAGGCGTCGGCCAGGAGACGGGCGCCGAGCCCGAGACGGGCGCCGCCCCCGGCCAGGAGACCGCGAGTCACACCGCCCCCAGTGGCGAAACCCCTGGCAGCAGCCCTGGCCCCAGCGGCGAAGTTCGTCGCGACACCCTTGCTGGCGTCACTGCGGCAGAGAATGAGAGCGATCCCAGCGATCCCAGCAGCAAGCCCGCCGCCCCGAGTCCCGCTACTCCGGACCCGGCAACGCCCGGTCCCGCCGCCGGACCCCGCAACGGCAGGCCCTGCCGCCCCCGACCCCGACCCCGCCGCCACTCCCGACCCCGCCGCCCCGGACCCCGCAACCCGCCGCCTGGTCGGCTCCGGCCTGGCCGGGAGCCCGCGCACGCCCGACCCGGTGAAGCCGCCATCCTGGCCCGAGGTCATCGCCACCACCGTCCGGCTGTGGCGGCACCGGCGGGCGCGGCGCGGGCGGCTGCGGCGGGCCGAGGCCCGGCGGCCGGGAGCGCGGCGCCGGGCGGCCATCTTCGGCGTGGTCATCATCGTGTTCGCGGCGGGCGGCCTGACGATAGCGCTGGCCCAGAAGACTGGAACGGCGCCCCGGCCCCGGCCCGCTCCCAGCACGCGGCCGCCGACGCTGAGCCCGGCGGCGGTGGCCGAGGCCACGGCCAGCCGGCTAGCCGCCGGCACCTGGGTCGCGGCGCAGATCAGCCACAGCGTGGTGGTCGCCTGCGACCCGGTGATGTGCGCCAGCCTGCAGGCCGACGGGTTCCCGGCCGGGGACCTGCTGCCGCTCAGCGCCTCGGCTAATGACCCGCTGGGCTCGGCCGTGGTGATCTCGACCACGGCCCTGCGTAACCAGTTCGGCAGTCGGCTCCCGGATGTCTACGCCCCGGTCGTGCTGGCCACGTTCGGCACCGGCGAGACCCGGGTCGACGTCCGGGTCGAGGCGCCCGAGGGCGCCCAGTCCTACCTGGTCGCGCAGCGGGCCGACGCGCTGGCCCGGCAGGTGGCGGGCGAGCAGCTGGTGGCCAACAAGGGACTGCACGTGTCCGGGCTGGCCCTGCAGGAGATCGCCGTGGGGAACCTGGACTCGCGGCTGCTCAGCATCCTGGCCGCGCTGACCGCCCAGGTGCACAAGGTCACCATCGCGGCGGTCGGGGACTCCGGGCCGGGGGCGGGGCCGGGTGTCCCGCTCCGGGTGGTGGACATCAACGGCCTGGTACCGCCGGGCCACCCGAACCAGGACGGCTACCTCAAGGCGGTGCTGGCGTTCCTGAAGGCCCAGCAGCCGCCGTTCCTGCCCAGCGTCACCGTGCTGCGACAGCCGGGCCGGACCCTCATCCAGATCGAGTACGCCGCGCCCAGCCCGCTCGGGCTGCTCGGCGCGCCGCCTCCGAAATGACACGCGCTTGCCTCCCGACAGCTAACCGGCCCGGCGGAACACGCGCCGCGCCCAGATCAACAAAGGTGGGGAAACAATGAAGGCTCGCACAACACGAGCGCTCCGGCGGCTCGCGGCCGCCACAGCGCTGACGATCGGCGTGCTCGGCCTGGCCGCTCCCGCGGCGCTGGCCTCGTCCGGAGCGGCCGCCTCGTCCGGCGCGGCCAAGGCCGACATGGGCTGGCTCCGGCTGGCGCACCTGTCGCCGAACACCCCGGCCGTTGATGTCTACCTCTACTCGTTCGACAACCCCAGCGCCGAGGTCGTGATCCACCACGTGGCGTACGGCACGGTGTCCTCCTATGAGGCCGTGCCGGCCGGGGAGTACACGGTGGCCATGCGCGGGGCGGGCGCGGCGGCGAACACCAAGCCGGTGCTGTCCACCTCGGTCGACGTGACCGCCGGCGACGCCTACACGGTGGCGGGCATGGGGCCGTTCAAGGGGCTGCGGCTGCAGATCCTGGACGACAAGCTCGTCACCCCGAAGGGCAAGGCCCTGGTCCGGGTCATCCAGGCGTCGATGCGCCAGCCCAAGGTGACGGTCGGCCTGGGCAGCCAGACGCTGGCCAGCCAGCTTCCGTTCGCGAAGGTCAGCAGCTACGTGGCGGTCTCGCCGGGGACCTGGGCGGTGCACGTGGCGGGCTCGTCGGAGTCCTCCACCGGGACGGTCAGCGTGACGGCCGGCAGCATCCACACGATCGTGGTCCTGGACGACTCCACCAAGCTCGGCATCGATGACCTGATCGACGCCCAGGGCAGCAAGGTCGAGCCGGCCGGCGCGGCGCAGACCGGCTTCGGCGGCACCGCGGCCCGTCCGGGCGCGGCCCTGGTGCCGTGGCTGGGCGTGGGCGCGGCCGGGCTGCTCGCGGCGGCGGGCGGCGCGCTGGTCGTGAGCCGCCGGCGGCGGCCCGCACTGCACGCGCGCTGACGCGGTCCCGCATGCGGGCAGTCACAGACCCGGCGCGGCCGGGCCGGCACATCTCCCCGATTCGGGTGGTGCGCCGGCCCGCCGCGGCCGCGGCGCTGATCGCCGGGCTGGTCCTCGCGATCGCCGGGACGGCCGGGCTGCTGCTGGCCAGCCAGACCGGGCACGCCGCCACGCCGGTCGGCCGGCCGGGCTTCGTGGCCATCCCCAAGGGCCAGTGGGCGGCCGTGCCGTCGGCGGTCAGCCAGTCGGTCGCCGAGCTGGCCAGCCTGGTCATCCCGGCCATCGGGGTCAGCACCACGATCATCCGCCTCGGGGTGGCGGCGGACGGGACGCTGCAGGTGCCGTCCAGCACGGCGGTGGCGGGCTGGTATACCGGCAGTCCCCGGCCGGGGGAGCCGGGCGGCGCGGTGATCGTCGGGCACGTGGACTCGGTGCAGGGGCCGGGGGTGTTCTTCCGGCTGCGGCTGCTGCGGCCGGGGGAGAAGGTCTACGTGAAGCGGGCCGACGGCACGCTGGCCGTGTTCTCGGTCACCGAGGTGCGGTCCTACCCCAAGTCGGCGTTCCCGACCAGCGCCGTGTACGGCCCCACCCCGGACGCCCAGCTGCGGCTCATCACCTGCGGCGGCACGTTCGACCCGGCCACCGGTCATTATCTGAGTAACACCATCGCCTATGCCTCGCTCCTGCCCTGACCCGGCCCTAGGCTGGCCCGCATGGTCCTGATTCGCCCGGCACGTGCCGCCGACGGGCCGATCATCGCCGGGATCCGCGCGGAGACGTGGCGGGCGGCCTACGTCGGCGTACTCGCGGACGAGACCCTGGCCGAGCTGACCACCCCGGAGGCGGTCGCCCGGGAGGGTGCCTGGCGCGCCGCGCATCCCCTGGACGGCTTCCTCATCGCCGAGGCGACCGAGGCGACCGAGGCGACTGAGACCGGCGAGCCGCGACGCACGGCGACGGCGGCCCGCGGGCCATCGGGTTCGCCGCGTTCGGGCCGGAGCGGAGCGAGGAGGACGTGCCCGGCCAGCCGCTGTCCGCCCCGCCGGAGCAGGACCGGGCCGAGCTGTATGCGATCTACGTGCGCCCGGCCCAGTGGGGCACCGGCGCGGGCCGCGCGCTCATGCGGCAGGCGCTGGCCCTGGCGGCCGAGGCCGGCTACACCGACATCAGCCTGTGGGTGCTGGAGGGCAACGCCCGCGGCCGCCGGTTCTATCAGCGGGCCGGCTTCCAGGCCACCGGGGAGAGCGTGGTCCTGACCGCGATGGGCGGCGTCACCGAGATCCGCTACCGCCGCCCGCTCCGCTGAGCCAGGTCACCCGACCGCTACCCGCAGATCATGCGGCGGATCCTGGCCGGGCTGCTGGAGACCGCGTAGCTACCAGCCGCGCGCCCGCCACTCCGGCACGTGCGGCCGCTCGGCGCCCAGCGTGGTGTCCTTGCCGTGCCCCGGGTACACCCACGTCACGTCCGGAAGCTCGGCGAACACCCGGTCCTCCAGGTCGGTGATCAGCTGGCCGAACCGCTCCGGATCCTTCTGGGTGTTGCCCGGCCCGCCGGGGAACAGCGAGTCCCCGGTGAACAGGTGCGGCTCCGCGCCGTCGTCATAGCGCAGCGCGATGCTCCCCGGCGTGTGCCCCCGAATATGTAGAACGCTGAGCACCGCGTCACCCACCCGCACCTGGTCGCCGTGCCGGACCGGGCGGGTTACCGGGACCGGCAGCGGGCCGGCGTCGTCCGGATGCGCCACGGTCGCCGCGCCGGTGGCCTGCGCCACCTCGGCCAGCGCGCCCCAGTGATCCCGGTGCTGGTGCGTGGTGATGATCGTGGCCAGCGGCTCCCCGCCGATCAGGCCGAGCAGGGTGGCGGGCTCGGCCGCCGCGTCGATCAGCGCCCGCTCCCCGGTGGCCGTGCAGCGCAGCAGGTAGGCGTTGTTGTCCATGGGGCCGACCGCCACCTTGGTGATGGTCAGTCCGGGCAGTTCCCGCGTGTCGGCCGCGCCGCCGACGGTGACCTCGCCTGTGTAGCTCATGGGGTCATTATGCCGGCCGGGCGGCCTGCTACCGTCACGGGCCATGACGCAGCCACCGGAGCACGCGCGGAACGGGGCGGAATCAGCCGGGGCGGAATCAGCGGGCGCCGGCCGCGTGTACGTGGGCAGCGCCCAGGCCGACGGCCCGGCCAACCGGGGCTGGCTGCTGGGCCACTTCATGCCGCCCGGCGACCTCCGGCACAGCGGTGACGTCGAGATCAAGTGGGGCGTCCACCCGGCCGGCGAGCAGCGCGCCCAGTGGGTCACCGCCGACCCGCGCACGGCGGCCATCCTCCTGGTCAGCGGCCGGTTCCGCATCGAGCTGCCGGATCGCAGCGTGCTGCTGGCCGGGCCGGGCGACTACGTCGTGTTCCGCGGCGCCGGCCATTCCTGGCGGGCCGAGGAGGAGTCCGTGGTGGTCACGGTCCGCTGGCCGTCAGTCCCCGGCTACGCCGTCCCCGGCCAGGTCACCGGGGTTCCCGCCGGGCTCGGGGCCGGGCCGCCCGGACGGCCGCCCCGGTGGCGGCGCGGGCGGGCGGGCCGTCGCGCCAGCCGACCCGGATGGCGGGCAGCGCTAGGACCACGGCGCTGCTGGCCACGGCGTAGAGGGCGGCGAAGCCGAGCATCCGGCCCGCGCCCACGACCTCGGCGACGGGGCCGATCACGGCGTACGCGGTGCCGCCCAGGGAGTAGGAGAGCGTCGAGGAGATCGCGCCGACCCGGCCCAGCATCTCGGGCGGCACCTGCTGCTGGGTGACGGTCGCGTAGTAGGTGGTGCAGACGGCCGAGCCGACGCCGGCCAGCGCCGCCCCGGCGATCACGGCGGGCAGCGGCGCGTGCAGGGCCAGGGCCAGGCACGGCGCCGCGTAGCCGAACGTGCCGATGACCCCGATCACCAGCGGCTGCCGGGGCCGGCGGCCGACCAGGGCCAGGCCGGTCAGGATCGACGCGGCGGCCAGCGCGGCCGACATCGCGCCGAAGGCCCGGGCGCCGCCCAGGTACTGCCGGGCCAGGATCGGGCTCAGCAGCAGGTACGGCGCCCAGGTGAACAGGTTGAACAGCGAGAACTGAAGCGTGATCACCCACATCCAGGTCCGGGACCGGAACTGCGCCCACCCCGCCGCCAGGTCCCGCCACGGCGAGGCTGCGGCCGGGGCCATCGGGCAGGCCCGGAGCAGGGCCAGCGCCACCACGCTGATGCCGTAGCTGGCCGCGTCCACGGCGATGACCACGGCCGGGCTGGTGGCCGCGATCAGCACGCCGGCCAGGGCCGGCCCGGCCACCTTGGCCACCGACTGGGCCACGCCGAGCAGGGCGTTGGCGTCGGCCAGCCGGCCCGGCGGCGCGATCTGCGGCGGCAGCGCGCCGAGCGCGGGGGTGAAAAACGCCTCGGCCGTGGCCAGCAGCCCGGCCAGCAGCACGAACAGCCAGATCGGCGGCCGGCCCGCGAACAGCGCGGCGGCCAGGATGGCCTGGACCACCATCCGCGCGGCGTCAGCGCTGAGCATCACCGGGCGGCGGCCCAGGCGGTCGGCCAGCACCCCGCCGCCGAGCATGAACAGGATCAGCGGCACCACGTTGGCGGCGAAGACGAAGCCGAGATCGGCCGCGCTGCCACCGTTGTCGAGCACCGCGAAGGCGATGGCGATATCCGCCATCGCGCTGCCCAGCAGGGACGTGACGTATCCCGAGTAGAAGACCCGGAAATCGCGCGCGGCCAGCACCCCGAGCCGCCCGGACCGCAATCCCTGGCGGCCCGCACGGTGCTCCGCCGGGGGCGGGCCTGGCGTATCGGGCACGGAATTCAGGCTGGCATTCGCGGCGGATAACCGGCAATGAGATTCACCCGCGCGAGTCCGCTAACTGATTTACTGCGGCGGTCGGCGGCATTCTTTACCGCGGTAAACGCGCTGCCGGGCCGAGGTTAGGATGGCGCTGGGAAAGCGAGGCTCGGCAGGAAAGAGGCGGGCGGTGCGGGCGGAGCTGGAAGCGGTCGACGGCGGCGGGCCCGGCGCCGGTCGAGTACGCGGTGGCGGTGCAGCGGTACCTGGCCCAGGCGTCCCTCAGCCCGGCCTCGCGCCGGATCTACGCGATCTCCCTGGCGGGCTGGGCGTGGCCGCTGGTCGGCGCCCCGATCCCGGCCGCCGCCGACCGGCGCGGGGCACGGCCGCCGATCGTCCCGCTGGCCCTGCTGGACGCGCCCGGCACCGGCCGCCGGCTGGCCGCGGCCGCCGCCGCCCGGGCCGCCGCGGCCGGGATGCGCACCGTGAACCGCGAGCTGTCGGTGCTGCGCGGCGCGGTCGCGTGGTGGCTGGACCGGGGCTGGATCAGCCGCGACCCGACCGCCGGGCTGCGCCGCCGGGGGCTCGGCCCGGCCGCCCGGCCCGCCCTGTCCGGGTCCCAGGTGGCGGCCGTGCTGGGGCTGCCCGCCGGGCTGCGCGAGCAGGCGCTGTGGCGGCTGCTGCGCGACACCGGGTGGCCGGCCGGGCGGGTGCTGGCGCTCGACGCCAGCGCGGTCGACCTGGCCGCCCGGCGGGTGCGCCGGGCGGGCGCCGCCGCCGGTGCCCGGCCCGGTCCCGCCGGTGCCCGGCCCGGTCCGGACGGTGGTCCCGCGTGGCGGCCGGAGACGGCTGACCTGGTCCGCTGGCTGCTGGCCGGGCGCTATTCCGGGCCGCTGTTCCTGACCGGGCGCAAGGCGCCCGCCGGCACGCCGGCCGGCGACGTCTGCCCGATGACCGGCCGGGCGCGGATGTCCTACCGCCGGGCGGCCGAGATCTTCACCACCCGGACCCGGCCGCTGGACCCGGCCGGGCACGGCTGGACGCTGCACCAGCTTTCGGCGGCCGGGGGATAGCGCGGGCCTGCGCGGCCTGCGCGGCCTGCGCGGCCTGCGCGGCCTGCGCCGCCTGCGCCGGCCTGCGCCGCCTGCGGGGTCCCAAGCCGCCCGCGCGGCCCGCGGGGTCCTGCGGGAATGCGGCGGGCCGGGCGCCGGTTGACGTCGCTGGCGGCGGCCGCAGGGGCGCGGGGCTTAACGCCGCCCGGATTGTCAGACCCCCCCGATACCATGGCTGGGCGCCTTCGTGACTCCTTGGACAGGGTTGCGAGGGAGGTCATGACCTGCCCGTTGACCGTAGCTGCCGGCCCGCCCGGGAGAGCCGGCACCAGGAGAATCGAGCGCCAAGTGGCTGACCGCCTTGTCGTCCGCGGTGCGCGCGAGCACAACCTGAAGGATGTCTCGCTCGACCTGCCCAGGGACGCGATGATCGTGTTCACCGGCCTGTCCGGGTCGGGCAAGTCCAGCCTGGCCTTCGACACGATCTTCGCCGAGGGCCAGCGCCGGTACGTCGAGTCGCTGTCGGCCTACGCGCGGCAGTTCCTGGGCCAGATGGACAAGCCCGACGTGGACTTCATCGACGGGCTGTCGCCGGCCGTGTCGATCGACCAGAAGGCGGCCAGCCGCAACCCCCGGTCCACGGTGGGGACGATCACCGAGGTCTATGACTACCTGCGGCTGCTGTACGCGCGGGTGGGCAAGCCGCACTGCCCGCGGTGCGGCCGGCCGATCGCCCGGCAGACCCCGCAGCAGATCGTCGACCGGGTGCTGGAACTGGACGAGGGCACCCGGTTCCAGGTGCTGGCGCCGGTGGTCCGGGGCCGCAAGGGCGAGTACGGCGAGCTGCTGCGCGAGCTTCAGGCCAAGGGCTACTCCCGCGCCCGGGTGGACGGCACCGTGATCCGGCTGGAGACGGCGGTGTCCGGGGACCTGCCCGCGCTGAAGAAGTACGAGAAGCACGACATCGAGGTCGTGGTCGACCGGCTGGACGTCAAGGAGTCGGCCCGGCGGCGGCTGACCGACTCGGTGGAGACCGCGCTGGGGCTGGCCGGCGGCGTGGTCATCCTGGACTTCGTGGACCTGCCCGAGGGCGATCCGCAGCGCCAGCGGATGTACTCCGAGCACCTGGCCTGCATGTACGACGACCTGTCCTTCGACGAGATGGAGCCGCGGTCGTTCTCGTTCAACTCGCCGTGGGGCGCCTGCCCGGACTGCACCGGGCTGGGCACCCGGATGGAGGTCGACCCGGAGCTCATCGTCACCGACCCGGACCAGACCCTGGCGCAGGGCGCGATCGCGGTGTGGAGCGGCGGTCACGTCAGCGACTACTTCGTCCGGCTGATCGAGGCGCTGGGGGCGTCGATGGGGTTCAGCGTCGACACCCCGTGGTCGCGGCTGCCCGCCGCGGCCCGCAAGGCGCTGCTGCACGGCTACGGCGAGCAGGTGCACGTCCGGTACAAGAACCGGTACGGCCGGGAGCGCTCCTACTACACGAACTTCGAGGGCGCCATCCCGTACATCGAGCGGCGGCACTCCGAGGCCGAGAGCGACTCCAGCCGGGATCGGTTCGCCGGGTACATGCGCGAGGTGCCGTGCCCGACCTGCCACGGCGCCCGGCTCAAGCCGGTGTCGCTGGCGGTCAAGGTGGACGGCCGGTCGATCTCGGACTACTGCGCGCTGCCGATCGGCGAGCTGGCCAAGATGCTGCTCACCCTGGAGCTGTCCGACCGGGACATGCAGATCGCGGGCCGGATCCTCAAGGAGGTCAACGCCCGGCTGGGCTTCCTGCTCGACGTCGGGCTGGACTACCTGTCGCTGGACCGGGCCTCGGCCACGCTGGCCGGCGGCGAGGCCCAGCGCATCCGGCTGGCCACGCAGATCGGCTCGGGCCTGGTCGGCGTGCTGTACGTGCTGGACGAGCCGTCGATCGGCCTGCACCAGCGGGACAACCACCGGCTGCTGGAGACCCTGCTGCGGCTGCGTGACCTGGGCAACACGCTGATCGTGGTGGAGCACGACGAGGACACCATCCGGGCCGCCGACTGGATCGTCGACATCGGCCCGCGGGCCGGCGAGCACGGCGGCCGCGTGGTGGTGTCCGGGCCGCTGGCCGACCTGCTGGCCAGCCCGGAGTCGCTGACCGGCCAGTACCTGACCGGGGCGAAGGCGATCCCGGTGCCGCCGGCCCGGCGCAAGCGGACCAGGGCCCGCGAGGTGGTGGTCAAGGGGGCCAGCGAGAACAACCTGCGCGGGGTGGACGTGGCGTTCCCGCTGGGCCTGTTCGTCGCCGTCACCGGCGTCTCCGGGTCGGGCAAGTCGACGCTGGTCAACGACATCCTGTACAGCGCGCTGGCCCGGGAGCTGAACGGGGCACGGATCGTGCCGGGCAAGCACGTCCGGGTCACCGGCATGCAGCACCTGGACAAGGTGGTGCACGTCGACCAGGGCCCGATCGGCCGCACCCCGCGGTCCAACCCGGCCACCTACACCGGCGTGTTCGACCACGTGCGGCGGCTGTTCGCGCAGACCACCGAGGCCAAGGTGCGCGGCTACATGCCGGGCCGGTTCTCGTTCAACGTGAAGGGCGGCCGGTGCGAGGCCTGCTCCGGCGACGGCACCATCAAGATCGAGATGCAGTTCCTGCCCGACGTGTACGTGCCGTGCGAGGTCTGCCACGGCGCCCGGTACAACACCGACACCCTGCAGGTCCACTACAAGGGCAAGACGATCGCCGACGTGCTGCAGATGCCGATCGAGGAGGCGGCCGAGTTCTTCGAGCCGGTGCCCGCCATCCACCGGCACCTGAAGACGCTGGTGGACGTCGGCCTGGGCTACGTCCGGCTCGGCCAGCCCGCGCCGACCCTGTCCGGCGGCGAGGCGCAGCGGGTCAAGCTGGCCTCCGAACTGCAGCGCCGGTCCACCGGCCGCACGGTGTACGTGCTGGACGAGCCGACCACCGGCCTGCACTTCGACGACATCCGCAAGCTGCTCGGCGTGCTCGGCCGCCTGGTCGACGGCGGCAACAGCGTCATCGTCATCGAGCACAACCTGGACGTCATCAAGACCGCCGACTGGGTCATCGACCTCGGCCCGGAGGGCGGCTCGCGGGGCGGCACGGTCCTGGCCACGGGCACCCCCGAGGACGTCGCCCAGGTCGAGGACAGCTACACCGGCCAGTTCCTCAAGAAGCTGCTGCCGGCGTAACGCCCTTGCCGGGCCCGGCCGCGGCGTTGGACAGTGGGCACGCTGTCCGTTTTGCCGTACTAGCTGGGGCCTGTCCCGGGAGGAACCGTGGAGATCATCGCCGAGTCCGCTGCCGAGGGCGTCATCGAGCGGCGCTTCGACCTCGCCGTCACGGAGGAGACCGTCCCCGGCCTGCACTGGCTGCCCGAAAGCGGCGAGCCGAAGGCCACGGTGCTGCTCGGGCACGGCGGCACGGGCAGCAAGCAGGCCCCGAACGTCACCGCCCTGGCCGGCCGCCTGGTCCGGGAGTGCGGTTACGCCGCCATCGCGCTCGACGCCCCCGCTCACGGCGACCGGATGACGCAGCAGCAGCGCGAGGCGATGGAGGCCCGGGTCGCCGCCCGGCAGCAGCGCGAGATGCAGGGCGGCCGGGGGCTGGCGCCCAGCCTGTGGAAGTCCCTGACGGACACCGCGCCGCAGGCGGCCGCCGAGTGGCGGGCGCTGCTGGATGAGCTGGGCCCGGGGCGTTCGGCTACTACGGCGTGTCCATGGGCACGGTCTACGGCATGCGGCTGCTGGCCGCCGAGCCCCGGGTCAGCGTCGCGGTGCTCGGCCTCGGCGCGCTGCTGGAGGAGGAGCAGCGGCGGCAGGCCGCCGCCATCACGATCCCGCTGCTGTTCCTGTTCCAGTGGGACGACCAGCTCATGAACCGCGAGGACGCGCTGGCCCTGTGGGACGCGTTCGGCGCCGCCGACAAGACGATGCACGTCAACCCCGGCCCGCACGGCGGCATCCCCGAGCACGAGCGCGACGCCACGGTGGCGTTCCTGCACCGCCACCTGGGCTAGCCGGCTGATCCCCGGCCAGCATGCGAGCACGACTGTCGAGGCTGGCAGCAGACGTAGCGGCCATGCGAGTGGCCGACCCCAGGACGCCGGAAGAGATCATCAGCTATGACGGCAATGGCCTGCCGCGGTGACCGAGCCGGCGCGGAGCCTGGTCGTCGACACGTCGGCCGCCGTGGCGATAGTGCTCGGCGAGCCGGGGGGCGGACCTGGCCGAGCGGGCAATGAGCGGCTGGCGCCGGTACGGCAAGGGACGGCATCCGGCGGGGCTCAATTTCGGTGACTGCTTCACCTACGCCCTCGCTGAGCGGACCGGGCACCCCGTGCTATGCACCGGCGATGACTTTGCCGCGACGGACCTCCCGGTACTCCGCCCGCGGCCGGAACCAGACGCGACCTAGATCGCCGACGAAGTAGCGCAATATCGCTACGCGGGGGAGCATCGCCGAAAGACCTTTAGTTTCCGCCTAAAGCAGCGCCGGGGGGACTCACCGATAGCACCAGGGGGAGAGGTGACCCACCTATAACACCAGAACTGGCGATAGCACTGTTAGCTCCCAGAGCAATGAGCGCTTGCCGGGGCCGGTGCCGTCCGGGACGGTGCGGCGGGCCGGGGGACGGGCAGAATGACCGGCGTGGTGATCGACACGGAGTACGGGCCGGGGACGGCCGAGGTAGACAGCCCGGACGTGGACGCCGGCGGGTCCGCGCGGTTTCTCCTGGTGCTCACGCACGGAGCCGGCGGCGGGGTCGACGCGCCGGACCTGCTGGCCGTGCGGGACGCCGCGGTCAGCCTGGGCGGCGCGGTGGCCCGCGTCGTGCAGCCCTACCGGGTGCGCGGGGCGCGGGCGCCGGGGTCGGCGGCCCGGCAGGACGCCGCCTGGCTGGAGGTCATCACCGCGCTGCGGGCCCGGTTCGCGGATGTCCCGCTGGTCCAGGGCGGCCGCAGCAACGGCGCCCGGGTAGCGTGCCGGACGGCCCGCGCGGCCGGGGCCAGCGCGGTGCTGGCCCTGGCGTTCCCCCTGCACCCGCCGGGCAGGCCGGAGTCCTCGCGGGCCGGGGAACTGCGGGCAGCGGGCACGGATGTGCTGGTCATCAATGGGGACCGGGACCCGTTCGGGGTGCCGGACCCGGCCGACGCGACCCGGGTGGTGGTCCTGCCGGGCGAGACCCACGCGCTGTCCGGGAACCCGGGGCTGATCACCGAGGAGGTCACCGCCTGGCTGGGTGGCCTGCTGGCGAGGACGGGATCCCCCCAGGGGTGACGCCACGGCGCGGCCGGGTGCGGGCAGCCCGGGGTGAGGCTGCGCTAACACGGGGAGGAGCGGCCGGGAAGCCCGGCTGTAACCCGGAGGGATGACCCCCCAAGGCGGCCCGGGAAGCAGTCCGGGCGGCCCGCGTCAGGCGGCGGGCGACTCGCTGGCGCCGGCGGGGCGGGCTACGGGCTCAGCGCCCGGCCGGGCCAGCGACGGCTTCAGGTTGGTGAACAGGTCGGTGGGCCGGTGCGGCTCGATGATCAGTCCGTCGGGGAGCAGTTCGCCAGTGTCCTCGAAGATGACGATGCCGTTGCAGAGCAGGCTCCAGCCTTGCTCCGGGTGACTGATGATCGTCCGGGCCGCCTCCCGGTCCGGATCCTTCGGATCCGGGCACCGGGGCGTGTGCGGGCACATCCGTGTGCCTCCTGTAGGGGTGCGGGGGGTGTGTTCTTGATCACAGACTACTGTGCCAGCCGCGATGCTTATTGCGGCATGGCCCGTTGTGACTGTTTTTCGTAACCAGTTCTTTGTGATTTCCCCAGGAGTTAGCGTTGCCCGGGGCCAGTGTTACCCGTTATTCGCCGCGCTCCGGGCGCTGGCCTGGTGCCGGCACTGCCTTAGAGAAAAGACTCAGCTAAGAATACGGAAATTCTGCGGTTCTGGTTCCGGGTCACCGCCAGGACGGCGGCGGAACAGGCTACGGGCCGCTGCCGCACCGGGCGGCTCAGGCCGGGCAAGCCCGCTCAGTGACCAGGAACCCGGGCTACCTCGACGCCCAGGGCGGCGGCCTCCGGCCGCGCCGGGAAGCCGGTCAGCTGATAGCTCTCCCGCAGGGTCAGCAGGCGCTCGGCCTCGTCGGTGAGCGCGTGGACCTCCGGGCGGGCCTTGGCCTTGCGCCGGTAGATCCGGTCGTCGTAGCCGCGCGGGCCGATCTCGGCGCGCTCAGCGGCGTAGGCCGACCGCATGGCCGCGGTCAGGGCCGCGCTGAGCGCGGTGGCCAGCGGGTACTGCTCGGCGGCCGGGGCGCCGGTGGCCTGGGCGTACCGGAATGCCCGCTCGGCCTCGGTGGCCTGGTCGAGCAGGTCATCGAAGGTCGCGGCCAGGGCCACGTCGGCGAGGTAGTTTTCCTCCGCGGCCGCGCTGACGCCGATCTTGGCGGCCCGCCCCGGAAACCTGGAAGCCCGTGTCACGGCCCACAGCCTAGCGCGGGCTAGCGGGCAAAGTAGTGCCAGCCCAGCCATAGCCAGCCCGGCAGGACCAGAGCGCGGCCGCCCCGGCGGCCGGTCAGGCCAGGCTGGCCTGCCAGTCGGCGTGCAGGGAGGAGTACTCCCCGCCGGAGGTCAGCAGGCGGGCGGGCGGGCCGTCCTCGATGACCTTCCCGCCGGACACCACCAGGACCCGGTCGGCGATGGCCACGGTGGACAGCCGGTGCGCGATGATCACCGCCGTCCGGCCGGTCAGCACCGTGCGCAGGGCGTCCTGCAGCAGCCGCTCGCTGGGGATGTCCAGCAGCGAGGTGGCCTCGTCCAGGATCAGCAGGGCGGGGGCGGCCAGGAACGCCCGGGCGAACGAGATCAGCTGGCGCTGGCCTGCCGACAGCCGGCCGCCGCGCTTGCCGACCAGCTCGTCGTAGCCGGACGGCAGTGCGCTGATGAACGCGTCCGCGCCGATGGCCCGGGCCGCGGCCACGATCTCGGCCCGGCCGCGCCGACGGCTTGCCCAGCGCGATGTTGTCCGCGATCGAGCCGTCGAACAGGAAGTTCTCCTGGGTGATCAGGATCACCTCGTGGCGCAGGCTCGGCTCGGACAGGTCGCGCAGGTCCACGCCGTCCAGCAGGACCCGGCCCGCGGGTCGGGTCATACATCCGCGCCAGCAGCCGGGCGATGGTGGTCTTGCCCGCCCCGGTGGCGCCGACGATGGCCACCGTCTGGCCGGCCGGGATGTCCAGGTCCAGGCCGGGCAGCACGACGGCCTTGCGGTAGCCGAACCGGACCGAGTCCAGCCGCACCGAGCGGCCCTGGCCCGCGTCGCGGGGCCAGCGGCGGCAGCGGCACCGGCCGGTCCGGCTCGGCCACGGCGGGCGGCTCCTCCAGCACCCCGGAGATCTTCTCCAGCGCCGCGCCGGCCGACTGGAAGTTGCTGTAGAACTGCGACAGGTCGACCAGCGGGTCGAAGAACCGCTGCAGGTACAGCAGGAACGTCACCAGGATGCCGACCTGCATCTGGTGGTCGATGACCCGCAGCCCGCCGTACAGCAGCACCGCGCCGATGGCCAGGTTGCCGACCAGCGTCACGCTGGGGAAGTACACCGCCAGCAGCCGGGCCGCGCGCAGGCTGGCGGCGGCGTAGTCCTCGTTCAGCTGGGTGAAGATCTCCTCGTTGCGCGGCTCGCGGCGGAATGCCTGGACCGCCCGGATGCCGCCGAAGGTCTCCACGAAGTGGACGATGACCAGCGCGATGGTCTCCCGGGTGCGCCGGTAGGACAGGGCCGACTCGCGCCGGAACCAGGCCGACAGCCACAGCAGCGGGATGAACCCCGCCATGATCACCAGGGCCAGCTCCCAGTCCAGCAGCAGCATCCCGGTGCCCACCAGCAGCAGCGTGAACAGCGCCGAGACCAGCGTGTCCAGGCCGTCCTCGAACAGGTCCTGGATCGAGTCGATGTCCGACACCTGCCGGGAGATCACCCGGCCCGAGGTGTAGCTTCTCGTGGAATGCCACCGGCAGCCGCTGGAAGTGCGCGAACAGCCGCCGTCGCAGCTCCAGCACGACGTCCGCCGCCGAGCCGCCCCATGCTGGCGATGTAGGCCCGGGTGGTGATCGCCTGGACCAGCACGGCGACCGCGAACGCCGGCGATGAGCAGGGCCAGCGGCGCGCGCGTCGTGCGTGCGGGCCAGCCGGGGGATCTGGTCCACGCCCCGGCCGACCAGCCACGGCCCGGCCAGGATGGCGAGGTTGGCGAGCGACGATGAGGACCAGGATCGACGCCGTCCGGGCGGCGTGCGGCCGCAGCAGGTCGCCCAGCAGCCGCCGGGACCGCCGCCGCAGGAACGAGGACAGGCCGGGCGCTGACCTCGCTCGACGTCCTCGGCCGCGATCCCGCGCCAGGCGTCGCGGGAGACGCCGCGCTGGCCGGGGAGGCCTGCGGGCCAGCGGGCTGCGGGTCAGCGGGCTGCGGGTCAGCGGGCTGCGCGTCCGGAGGCGCGGCGGGCGGCGGGGAGCCCGGCGAGGCGGGCGCCGG
Source organism: uncultured Actinomycetota bacterium (assembly GCA_963731085.1). Taxonomy (GTDB): domain Bacteria; phylum Actinomycetota; class Actinomycetes; order Streptosporangiales; family Streptosporangiaceae; genus DASUBV01. The sequence goes on along the minus strand of CAVSUF010000002.1, from coordinate 234,117 downwards.
GGTCATCGCCGGGCTCCGCTGGCCAGGTCGGGCGCCGCGCTCATCAGCTCCCGGTAGCGCGGCTCGGCGGCCAGCAGCTCGCGGTGCGTGCCGATGGCGGCGATCACGCCGCCGGCCAGCAGCGCCACCCGGTCGGCCAGCAGCACCGTGGACGGCCGGTGGGCCACGATCAGCGCGGTGGACAGGTTCAGCACCCGGCCCAGCGCCTCGGGTCACCTTGGCCTCGGTGTGCACGTCCAGCGCGGACAGCGGGTCGTCCAGCAGCAGCACCGGCGGCCGGGCCAGGATGGCCCGGGCCAGCGCGATCCGCTGCCGCTGGCCGCCGGACAGGGCCATGCCCTGCTCGCCGATCCTGGTGTCCAGGCCCCACGGCAGGCTGGCCACGAAGTCGGCCTGGGCGACGTCCAGCGCGGCCTGGATGTCCTCCTCGTCGGCGTCGGCCACGCCGAAGCTGACGTTCTCCCGGACGCTCGCCGAGAACAGCGTCGGGTCCTCGAACGCGCAGCCCAGCCGGCCGCGCAGCACCGCGCAGCGGCAGGTCCCGGACGTCGGTGCCGTCCAGCCGGATCGCGCCGCCGGTGACGTCGGCCAGCCGGGGCACCAGCTGCAGCAGCGTGGTCTTGCCCGAGCCGGTCGCGCCGACCAGCGCCACCGTCTCGCCCGGCTCCAGCTCCAGGCTGACCCCGCGCAGCACCGGCGCCGGGGCCCGCGGATAGCTGAACGTGACGTCGTCGAAGACCAGCCGCCGGCCGGCCCGGTCCCGCCGCCCGGGCCGGGCTGCGCGGGCGCCGCCGCGCTCCAGCCGGGCGGCGGCCGGCCGTGTCGGCGATGGCCGGGGGCGTGTCGAAGATCTCGTAGACCCGCTGCGCGGCGGTCGCCGCCTCCTGCCCGCCGGCGATGATGTAGCCCATCGCCTCGATCGGCCAGACCAGCAGCAGGGCCAGCGTGATGAACGCGACCAGGCCGCCCACGGTCAGTCGCGCCCTGGCTGACCGCCAGCGCGCCGAGCAGCAGGATCAGCCCGATCACGGCGTTCGGGACGAGATCCAGGCCGGCCCAGAACGTGCCGCGCAGCCGGGCCTTGGCCAGCTGGGTGCTCGTACACCTCGCTGGCCTGGGCGAAGTGCCGGGCGGCGGCCTCGTCGCGGCGGCCCAGCGCCTTGAGCACCCGGATGCCGGTGGCCGCCTCCTCGATGTAGGTGGCCAGGTCGCCCTGCTGGTCCTGGACCCGCCGGGACAGCACCCGGTAGCGCTTCTCGAACATCAGGCACAGCGCGGCCACCGGCAGGAACACGCCGCCGGTCAGCAGCCCCAGCCACCAGTTCAGCCGGATCAGCAGCGCGACGACGAGCACGAACGTCCAGATGTTGGTGATGAAGAACACCACGCCGAACCCGGCGAACCGGCGGATCGCCGACAGGTCGGTGGTGGCGCGGGACAGCAGCTGGCCGGACTGCCAGGAGTCGTGGAAGCCGGAGTCCAGCCGCTGCAGGTGCGCGTACAGGTCGTCGCGCATGGCCTTCTCGATGCCCGCCACCGCGCCGGCCTGGACCCACCGGCGGAAGAAGTTCAGGAACGACTCGATGCGCGCCGAAGGCCACCGCGGCCACGCCCAGCTCGACCAGCAGCGTCGCGGCTGGCCCGGTGGATGGCGCTGTCGATGACCGACTTGGTCAGCAGCGGGATGGCGATCTCGGCGCTGACGGCCAGGCCATGCGCGGCCACGACCGTGAGGGCCAGGCTGCGGTAGTACGGGCGCACGTACTCCCGGATCCGCCACAGCGACATCAGCGGCGTCTGCGGTTCTCGCTTTGCATGTTGCGACCCAGTCCGGGCATGCGGCAGCGAGGGCGGGGTCACAGGGGGCATCTTTCGCAGGTTAACCGGCCCTTGCCCCTGATGTCACGCCAATTTTGCCGCGCCAAGCCGGTCACTGCGCCGCCTTCGCCCATATACGGCTCAGGGTGGCGGACAGCGGGCAACTCTGGCACTCTGGCGTGACGCGGGGGCGCGGGGGGCGAGCCGGAGCCGTGTCCGGCAGGGGAGGTGGCCCATGGAACGCGCCGATTCCGGGGCCATGCCCGGGACGGCGCTGCAGCCCGATCTGGTGCTTGCGGGCCTTCGCGGACGGGATCGCAGCCATCGGCCGGCTGGCCGCCGGTTCAGTCGCGGAGGCGTGGAGCGCCCGCACTCCGTGCCCCGAGTGGCGCGCCCGTGACCTGGCCGGGCACCTGCGCTGCATCGCTGATGACTACCACGAGTACCTGGATGACGCGCCGGCCAGCCGGTACGCGCGGCTGCTGGCCAGCGGGTCGCACCCGCAGGCGCTGGCCCGCAAGCTGGCCCGGCAGAACGCGGCCGAGCTAGCCGCGCTGCCCGACGCGCCGCCGGGCGAGCACCTCGCCGCCTTCGCGGAGTCGGCCCGGGCCTACGCCCGGCGGCTGCCCTCGGTCTGGGACCTGCCCGCACCACAAGTACCGCGACCAGGTCGTGACCGTCGCGGCCATGGCCGGCGCGGCGACCGCCGAGTGGCACCTGCACGCCTGGGACCTGGCCTGGGCGCTCGGCGCCGAGCACCGGCCCGGCCGACCCCGAGGCCGTGCTGGCCGGCTGGCGGGCCGGGATGACCCACCTGCCGGCCACCATTCCCGGCGTGCTCGCGCCCGGCCGCCCGGCCGCCACCGCGCCGCGCCGGGCCGGGCCGGGCACCCGCCGCCTGGAGGCGCCGCCGGACGCCGTGCCCAGCTACGCCGTGGCCGCGCCGGCCCGCAGCGGAGCGCCGATCCGTGGCCGTCCTGCTGCGGGCCTCCGGCCGGCGGCCGGCCTGAGCCCGGCGGCCCTAGGCTGGACCCCGACGCCGACCAGCCCTTTTCAGATTCGGGAACGCCGCCATGGGCCTTGATGTGAGCGCTATCAGAGCGGCCTACCCGGCGCTGGCCGACGGCTACGCCTACCTGGACGGCGCCGCCGGGCACGCAGGTGCCTGCCTCGGTGATCCAGGCCATCGGCGTCGGCTACGCCGCCGGGCTGGGCAACTCCGGCGGCGCCTTCCCGGCCAGCGCGCGGTCCGACGCGATCACCGCCGAGTGCCGCGGCGCGGTCGCCGCCCTGACCGGCGGCGAGCCCGGACGGCGTGATCCTCGGCCCGAACATGACCACGCTGACCTACCGGCTGGCCGGCACGCTGGCCAGGGACTGGCGGCCCGGCGATGAGGTCGATCGTGTCCCGGCTGGACCACGACGCCAACATCCGGCCCTGGGTCCAGGCGGCCGCCGCGGCCGGCGCCGCCGTGCGCTGGGCCGAGATCGACCCGGCCACCGGCGAGCTGCCGGCCGGCCAGTACGCCGACCTGCTCTCGGACCGGACCCGGCTGGTCGCCGTCACCGCGGCCAGCAACATCCTCGGCACCCGGCCCGACGTGGCCGCGATCACCGCCGCCGCCCGGGCGGCCGGGGCGCTCAGCTACGTCGACGGCGTGCACGCCACCCCGCACGGCCCGGTCGACGTCGGCGGCGCTCGGCGCGGACTTCTACGCGACCAGCGCCTACAAGTGGTCCGGGCCGCACATCGGCGCGGTCGTGGCCGACCCCGCGCTGCTGGAGTACCCTGCGCCCGGACAAGCTGGTGCCCGCCCCCGACGAAGTGCCCGACCGGTTCGAGCGGGGCACCCTGCCGTTCGCCGACCTCGCCGGCGTGGCGGCCGCGGTGGATCACCTGGCCGCGCTGGCCGGCCCGGCCGGCGGCACGCCTGCGCGAGCGGGTGCTGGCCTCGATGACCGCCGTGGCCCGGTATGAGCAGGACCTGTTCGCCGTCCTGCTCGGCGGCCTGGACGCGATGGACCACGTGACCACCTACGGCAAGGCGGCCCGCCGCACCGCCACCGCCTACTTCACGGTGGCCGGGCACACTCCCGACCAGGTCGCCGCCTACCTGGCCGGGCGCCGGGTCAACGTCTGGAGCGGCGACAACTACGCCTGGGAGCCGGCCGGGGCGCTGGGCCTGCGGCACGGCGGCGCGGTGCGGGCCGGCCTGGTCCACTACAACGACCAGCACGACGTGGCCCGCCTGCTGGACGCCGTGGCCGACCTGGCCTGAGCCCGGTCCGCGGCTCCGCGGCGCGCCGGGCCGGGTAACTGGGCCGGGGCCGGGGATAACCAGCTGGTCCGTGACACGTCAGGCCCGGTGCGCTCGCGTACCGGGCGGAGGGGGGAGTCATGGGAATGCTCGACAGCGCCATGGCCAAGCTCGGCGGGGACCAGGGGGCCGAGGGGCGGGCGTCTCAGTCGCTGACCAAGATGCTCAACGCCAACGGCGGCGTGCAGGGCCTGATGACCAAGCTGTCCAGTAGCGGCGCGGGCCAGCAGGTCCAGTCCTGGGTCGGTCACGGCGAGAACAAGCCGGTCAGCGGCGCCCAGGTGCAGCAGGCGCTGGACACCGACTCGCTGAGCAAGATGGCCCAGCAGGCCGGGACCACGCCCGAGAAGGTCAGCGAGCACGTGGCCCAGGTGCTGCCGGAGGTCGTGGACAAGGCCACGCCGCAGGGCGAGGTGCCCAAGCAGGGCGACGATCCCCTGAGCAAGGGCATGGACGCGATCAAGGGCATGTTCGCGCAAGAAGTAACGCCGACGCGGGGCCGGCGGGCCGCGCCGCCCGCCGGCCCCGGCAGTGCGTCAGGCTGGCGCGCCGGCCGCGCCGTCGCGCCGGCTTGTCCACCGGATACCGGTACACGCGGGTGTCGCGCGGCTCGAAGCCGAGCTTCTCGTACAGCCGCCCGGCGGCCACCCGCGACGGCCGGGAGGTCAGGTCGATAGTCCGGGCGCCGGCCCCAGTGGCGATCCGGATGGCCTCCAGGGTCAGCGCGGTGGCCACGCCCTTGCCGCGGGCCGCGTCATCGGTCACCACGTCCTCGATGATGGCCCGACGCCCGCTCGGGATGGCGAACATCACCAGCGTCAGCGTGCCCATGATCTGCCCGTCCGCGCGGGCGACCAGCACGCTGCTGGCCGGCGCCTCGACCATCCGGGCGATCGCGTCCCGGTCCAGCGGCGTCGCGGACCGCGACAGCTGCGGCAGCAGCCGGCCGAACGCCGCCACGACCTCGTCAGATACCTCGCTGAGTAGCTCCACCTGCGCAGTCACTCAGCGCACACTACCCGTAGCGGCCCGCCCGGGCACCCGGCCCGCCGCTATCCGAGCGGCCCGGCGCCCGCCCGTCCTGAGCGCTGGCGGGCCTGGCGCGGCGCGGCCTCGGCGCTGGCGGGCTGGCGCTGGCGCGGGCTGGCGCTGCGCTCGGGCTGGCCTGCTGGGCTGGCGCTGGTCTCGGGCTGGCGCTGGCGGGCTGGCCCTGTCTGGCCAGCCCTGTCTGGCTGGAACTGCCTAGCTGCGCGCGTTGGCTTCCTCGATGGTCAGCTCGGCCAGGGGGTTGGCCTCCAGGCGGGCGTCGGGGATCGGCAGCCCGCTGCGGACCGACCGGCCGTAGGTGCCGCCGGCCAGGCGGCGCTCGGCCCGCCCCACCGCGGCCAGCCGGGCGCGCAGCGACTCGGTGATGGCGTCGTCGATGCCCTCGGCGGTCAGCGGCTCAGCCGGGTCGGCGATGTCGGCGCCTTCCTCGTCCTCGGCCTCGCGGTCCTCGGCGCCGGCCGCCCCGGCCGCCTGCAGCAGCCCCTCGACCTCGGCGCGCTCGGCGCGCAGCAGTTCCCGTGCCCGCTTCTCGTCCATCGCAGACCTCTCTGCTGGTCGGCCCGCTCCCGCACGGCCCGGCGCGGGAGCTGTCTCGCAGGCGCGCACGGCGGCGCACCCAGCCCGCAGCAGGCTACCGGTGCCCCGCCCCGGCGTCCGGCAGTGCCACTGAGCTGGGCCCCTTCGGCCCAGCCGGCGAACGTGCCTCGGATCCGCCGCCCGGGACTGGCTGCCCGGGACTGGCTGCCCGGGACTGGTTGCCCGGGACTGGCCGCCCGGCGCCGGCGGCGGCCAGCATCCTGGCCCTGCTCAGCCTGACCAGCCCCCTCCGGCCGCACCACCGGCTGGCCGCCCCGCCCGGACGGAGACTCCCAGCCTGCGCCGAGCTGACGGACCGGTCCCCGGCGCCATCCAGGGCGGGGGAGTCCAGACGCGCCGGGATCAGGAGGGGCCAGGTCAGGAGGGGCCGAGGTCGGAGGGGCCGAGGCAAGGGGGCGCTGGCGGCGGCCCGGGCGCAGCCGGGCAGGTTTCCGCGCTGGTCGGCGCGCTCGGGCGGGCGCGGGGCGTCGTGCTGATGCGAGCGCTGCCCGCCGGGCTGGCATCGACGCGAGGCGCCGGCCTGACGTCGACGCGGGCCGGGAGCGACGGCGGCTGGCGTTGAGCGGCCGGCTGGACGGGCTGGCGGTAGCGGGTGAAGGCGGGCAGGGCCAGGCCGGTGATGATCGCGCCGGCGATGGTGCCCAGGCCGCCGCTGACCGCGCTGACCGTCGGGGTGAACAGCGATCCCACGGCGCCGGACTCCAGGCTGCCCAGCTGGTCGCCACCGAAGCCGACCACGAAGTCGGCGGCGGTGATCCGGCCGCGCAGGTGCTCGGGGATGGCGGTCTGGACGATGATGCCCCGCAGCACCGAGACGGCGGAGCTGGCCATCCCGGCCAGGACCAGGCAGGCCAGCGCCAGCCCCAGGCCCCGGGCGAGACCGAACCCGGCTACCGCCGCTCCCCACAGCGCGACCGTGGCCAGCATGGCGCGGCCGGTGCGGGTGACGTGCCCGACCGGGCCGGAGAACGCCAGGCCGAGCAGCCCGCCCGCGCCGACCGCGCCGGTCAGCAGGCCGAGCGTGGCCGGGCTGCCGCCGAACCGCTCGGCGTTGATGGCCGGGAACAGCGCCGTCGGCAGGCCCAGGACGTTGGCGTTCAGATCAGCGATGAACGCGCCCGCCACCGCCCGGCTCCGCATGATGAACCGGATGCTGGCCGCGACCGACTGCTCGCGGCGGCCCGGCGCGGCGCCCGGCGGCCCGGCTGTTACATGCGGCACGGGCGCGGGAGGCACAGGCGCGGGCGGCACGGGCGCGGGAGGCACGGGCGGCAGCCGCCCGGCCGCGTACAGCACGGCCGCGTAGCTGACCAGGTCGGCGACATAGCACAGGCGCAGGCCGCCGGCCGTGGCCAGCAGGCCGGCCAGGGGCGGCCCGAGGAGCACGGACCCGGGGATCACGAGGTAGCTCAGGGCCAGGCCGGCGGGCAGCAGGCTGGCGGGCAGCAGCCGCGGCGTGAGCGTGCGCCGGGCCGGCGCGTCCACCGACATGACCGCCGACTGGGCCGCCGCCAGGACGTACAGCAGCCACACCAGCCGCAGGCCGGCGAGGGCCTGGGCGGCCAGCAGGGCCGCCACCAGGGCGGCGGCGCTGGTGGTGCACAGGACGACGCGGCGCCGGTCGAACCGGTCGGCCAGCGAGGCGCCGAGCAGGGCGACGGCCAGGACCGGGATGATCCGGGCCAGGCCGACCGCGCCGACGGCGAAGGCCGAGTGGGTCAGCCGGTAGACCTGGAGGGTGACCGCGAAATTCGTCATCGTGATGCCCAGGGCGGATACGGCCGACCCGGCCCACATCCGGCGGAATGACGGGGATTCCCGCAGCGGCCGGATGTCCAGCAGCACGCGCATCAGGCGGTGATGCTAGCCCGGCTGGGGCGCCATGTTCCACGCAATAAAAGGGGGCGCCGGCCGCCTCGGGCCAGGCGGCCGGCGCCCCGGTCGGGTGGGGTCAGGACGACGGGTTGTGGTAGCCGTCGTACGGGACGCCCATGTAGGGGAAGGTGCTGATCGGGCCGTTGGTCACGCTGGCACCGGTCAGGCCGTCGGTGACGTCGGCGACCACCGCGTCGACCTTGTAGGTGGGGTCGACCAGCGGGATGGTCAGGCCGGCCACGGCCCGCAGTTCGATGGTCACCACGTCGTCGGTGAGCCGGCGGCCGTTGGGGAAGCCCGCCGGGTCGCCGCCGACGAGGCCGAGCGTGCTGAACTTGGGCGACGACGCCGGGGTCGGCGCGATCGAGGTGTTCAGCCGCAGCATGTCGGCGATCGTCGAGCCGGTGGAGTTGGTGAAGCCGGGGATGATCCCGGACGGGATGCCGGTCTCCAGGATGGCCTCGAGGTCGGCGCGGGGCTTGCCCGAGGCGTTGAACGCGGCCAGGTTGGCGAACGGCGCGGGGCCGCCGCCGATCGACGGGTAGAGCACCGGCAGCAGCATGGCCAGCGTCGGGTGGGCCACCGAGTCGCCGAACTGCTTGTCGTGAGCGGGAATCTGGGTGTTCCAGAAGTCTTTCTTGCTGATCGGGATGAGCAGCTCGTTGACCAGCGGGTTGCCCAGCCGGGAGACCTGCTGCCAGGGACCGTTGTGCACGGCCTTGTCATCCAGTTCAGGCAGGATCGTGACCTTGCGCCGGCTGGCCCCGGTCCACACGCCGATGACCGGGGTCTTGCCGGTCAGCGTCGTGATCGGCACCTGGACGGCCAGGGTGTGCACGTTGATGTGGTTGGTGGAGTTGATGCCGGGCTGGGTTCCCAGGCCGAGGGCGTGCGCGAACACGTTGGCCGACTGCAGCGGGCGCAGGTCAACCAGGTCGAAGATCGACCCGAGGTCCACGTAGAACTGCTCGGCGCGCTGCCCGGCGAAGACCTTGATGCCGCCCGCCAGCGAGTGGATCGCGGGCTGGCCCAGGGCCGTCTCGTAGTTCGGGGTGGACAGCGGGCCGATGTTGCACGGCGGGCAGGGCAGGCTGGCGCCCAGCACCTTCGCGTTGCGGCCGATGACCTGGGTGACGGAGTAGAACTGCTTGCTGTTCCAGTTGCCGCTGGCCAGCGAGTCGATCACGCCGGTGTTGTAGAACGGGATGCCGGGCGAGGTGAACGTGGTCTCGAACCGGAACTGGTAGGTGACGTCAGCCTCGCCGTCGCCGTTGTTGTCGACGAAGATCTCGTACAGGACATCGTTGCCGAACTCATAGAAGTTCGGGCCGCCCGCCGGGTTCTCGATCGGAATGTAGTTCGCGATCAGGGTGACGGTGGACGGGTCATCCGGGCTGACGAACGCGTAGACATCGGTACTGTCGGCGACCGGGTCCTTCGATATCTCCGGTGCCTCGCGATGTGAAGACATCCATTACCTCTCAGGGCGTTTTCTGTAGTCCAGGGGTGATGCCGTCCCGGCGACCCGGGCGGCGGGGATTGCGGCCTAGCGGACGGCGCCGGCCAGCTGCGCGGCCAGGGCCGCGTTATGCACCCGGGTCTGGGTGGTGCCGCGGAAGATGTCGAGCTCGCCCGTGCGGAGGTTGCGCACGTGCACGACGATCGTCTCGTCGGCCCGCTCGTCAGCCGAGGCCCGCCCGCTCTCCGTCCGGCTGGCCGGGCGCACCGCAGCCAGGGCCGGGGCTCCGGTGGCGACGAGCGCCGCGCCGGCCAGGCCGGCCGCCGCGCCGCCGCGCAGTGCCGCGCGACGAGAGATGGGCGACTGCCGCTCCTGCTGGGTCACAGGGTCCGCAGCCGGGTCATTGTGACCTGACATGGTGGTCCTTTCCGGGAACAGCCGGTCGGCGTGCCCCCCGCTGGCGCACGCTCGGACCCGTGCCCGGCGCGCGTTTTGATCTGCTGGCGTGCCCTGCCCCGAGAACCGGCGCCCGCTCTCCCTGACGTCAATGGCGCCGGCGGACGCACCGGGCGCCGCCATCACGCACTTGCTTTCGGCGCTGGCCAGACGCCGGATTGGTGCGGCGTCTGCGTAATCCGGCCGATCTTCCCCGGCCGTCGAAAGGTCTCCTGCGCACTCGGGCGCTGGTGCCGCCGGAGTCCGGCCGGCCGCTGCCCAGACGCGCGCGATTCGCCCCGAGTGCGCGCCCGCCGCCGGGCCGGGCGCCGACGCCCGGTGGCGGTGCTAGCATGCCGGTACCATGCGGCGCTTCGTAGTCATCCGTAGCAGCCGTAGCGGGGTCTGAGTTCCGCAGGCCAGCGACCCGCTACGGTGGCTGGGTGCTGGCCGGGCGGCCGCCGCGCTCGCCGTCCCGCGGCCTGAGGCCGCGAATCGCGCCTCTCCTGCCTCGGTGTCTCCCAACCCCGCTAGCTCAGCCCCTCCACCCTCAGCGGGTTCGTCGTTAGCCTGGTAGTACCGGCCCGGCGACGCGAGCGACACCGAGAGAAAATCGACTCAGCACCACACGGCAGCAAAGGATCCTGCGATGACCGACAGCCCGAACCCGGAAATCTCCTTCGAGGTGCGCGCCACCGCCAGTCCCGTTCCCGCCGCGGAGCGGGCCCGGCTGATGGCCGATCCCGGGTTCGGCACGGTATTCACGGACCACATGGCCACCATTCACTGGTCGGAGGACCGCGGCTGGCATGACGCCCGGCTGGAGCCCTACGGCCAGTTCGTGCTGGACCCGGCGGCCGCGGTGTTCCACTACGGCCAGGAGATCTTCGAGGGACTGAAGGCGTATACCCAGGGCAGCGGCCGGGTGGCCGCCTTCCGGCCGCAGGCCAACGCCGCCCGGTTCAACCGGTCGGCGGCCCGCCTGGCCATGCCGCAGCTTCCCCCGGAGACGTTCGTCCGCTCGCTGGAGGTGCTGGTCAGCCAGGACCGGGACTGGGTCCCGACCGAGGAGGGCCGCAGTCTCTACCTGCGGCCGTTCATGATCGCCACGCAGCGCGGCCTGGGCGTGAACAAGCCCTCGGCGTCGTTCCTGTACTCCGTTATCGCCTCGCCGGTGGCGGGCTACTTCGGCGCGGCCAAGGCGGTCACGGTCTGGCTGTCCGCCGACTACACCCGGGCCGCGCCCGGCGGCACCGGCGAGGCCAAGTGCGGCGGCAACTACGCCGCCGCCTTCGCCGGCCAGCTACAGGCCCTGGAGCACGGCTGCGACCAGGTGGTGTGGCTCGACGCGGCCGAGCGGCAGTGGGTCGAGGAGATGGGCGGGATGAACCTGTTCTTCGTCTACGGCTCAGGGTCGGACGCGCGGATGATGACCCCGGCCCCGACAGGCTCGCTCCTGCACGGCATCACCCGGGACTCGCTGCTCAAGCTCGGCCCGGACCTTGGCATCCCGGCCCACGAGGGCCGGATCTCGGTGGCCGAGTGGCAGGCCGGCTGCGCCTCGGGCGAGATCACCGAGGTGTTCGCGTGCGGCACGGCAGCGGTCATCACGCCGGTCGGCGCCGTGCGCAGCGCGGCCGGCGACTGGGTGATCGGCGACGGCTCGCCCGGCCCGGTCGCCACCAGGCTGCGCGAGGAACTGGTCGGCATCCAGTACGGCACCCGCCCCGACCCCTACGGCTGGATCCACCCGCTCTGCTAGCCCGCCGGCCAGTGGCCCGGCGCCCTTAGCCGGCGCCACTGGCCGCCGCGAGTCGCAGCAAGCAAGCGGTCGGCTGTCTCGCGAGCAGCAGGCCAGCCGCGCCGCAAGCAAGCGGCCAGTCGCGCCGCAAGCAAGCGGCCAGCCGCGCCGCGAGTAAGCGGGACAGCCGCGACGCAAGCAAGCGGCGCGAGCTGCTCGCAAGCAAGTGGCTAGCGGCACCGCGAGCAAGCAGGCCAGCCGCGCTGCACGCAAACGGCGCCAGCCGCGCAGCAACCTGTGCCAACCGCGCCGCAAGTCACCGGCGCGGACCGCGCCCAGCAGGCCTGGCCGGGTCACCGGCCAGGCCTGGCCAAGCCGTTCCTGCCGCATGGTCATGCCGCGCCACGGCGCTCGTCAGCACACACCGCAGCGCCCGCCAGCCAGCGCCGCGCCCGTCAGCACCCCGCGGGCCCGCCGGCCAGCGCGGCGACCCGAACATCGGGAGATGATCATGGCAAGCACCGGAACGTCCCCGGCCGTCTCGCAGGCGGCCGACCCGTTCGGCCTGACCGCCGACGACCACATGGAGTCCGACCAGCGCGGTGAGGAGGCGAAGTCCCGCATGGACAAGATCCTCGGGCGGCTGCCCAACATCCTCAGCAGCAAGCCGGTGATCGTGTTCGGGATCCTCCTGTTCCTCTACCTGTTCGTCTTCGCCGGCCTCGCGTCGCTGCTCGGACACTCCGGCCTGGTCAGCGCCAACACCCAGCTGATCCTGGGCAACTACACCAACGTGTCATCCTCGGTCGGGGCCGGCATCGCCGCCGGCGCCAGCCTGACCCTGGTCAAGCGCCAGCGCCGGGCGCACAAGGTCGTGGTGGCCGCGCACGACGCGGCCATGGAAGCCCGCTCCTTCGCTATAGAGACCCACCGCCTGCTGCACACCGCCATGCCCGAGCACGCCGCCGCCCTGGGTCAGGTCCCCGGCCGCCTCTCGCCCGCCTCGGCCGCTCCGAGCCCATCCGCTCCCGCCCCATCCGCCCCGCCCACCCCGCCAGCCACGGGCGCAACCCCCGATACCGGCCCGGCGACCCCGTAGCCGCCCCCTTCGCCCCGTTTTCCATGATCGTGACCGTTTTCCTGGTGGTTTTTACGGACAAACGGTCACGATCATGGAATGTGCCCTGGAGTGCATCGTCGGGCGGGACATGTCCCGGGTGGCGGCCTCGGGCGAGGCCCGGCTGGGGTGCAGCGCCGGGGTGAGGCACCGGCGGGGCGATTGCCCTGGGCCAGGCCCGGCTGGGTGCGCCCGCGGGGCTGGGCATGTCCAGGGTGGCGGTCCCGGGCGAGGCCCGGCTGGGCGCATGGCCTGGGCGAGGCGTGTCCGGGGTGGCGGGTCCCCGGCGAGGCCCGGCGCGGGTGGCTCGGCTAGGGTGCGGCGGCTAGGCGGGATAGCTCGGCGGCGGCCTCGGTGACCAGGGGGGCCAGGCGGCGCCCCGGGGCCGGGCCGATGCGTGAGGCGGGACCCGAGATGCACAGCGCGGCGAGCAGGACACCGTCGGCCAGGACCGGGGCGCTCACGCTGGCTACGCCGGGCTCCCGCTCGGCCACGCTGGCCGCCCAGCCACGACGGCGGATCGCGGCCAGCTCAGCCGCCGCACCGGGCTCGGGACCGGGCGCCCGGCCGCCGCGCCGGGCGCCGACCGCGCCCCTGGCTGTCCCCGCCGGGCTCGGGACCGGCCTCCCGGCAGCCAGGGCTGCGCGCCGGGCCGGTCGATGCACCGGGCTTGGCAGCGGCGGAGGCCGAGGGGGAGTCTGACCAGGCTCGGAGTACCTTGCCGCCGGAGCCGGCGTCTAGGGGGAGCAGGGCGCCGACCGGGACGCTGTCGCGCAGGCCGGTGCCTGCGTCGCGGGCCGCGATGCACAGGCGGCGGTCACCCGAGCGAACGTACAGCTGCACGCTCTCGCCGGTGGCCTCGTGCAGCCGGGCCAGGACCGGGCCGGCCAGCGCGGCCAGGTCCAGGGCCGGGCCGGCCGCCGCGGCCAGCTCGGTCAGCCGGGGGCCGAGGCGGAACGCGCCGGAGGCGTCGCGGGCGGCCAGGCGGTGCGCCTCCAGCGCGACCAGCAGCCGGTAGGCGGTGGGGCGGGGCAGGCCGCTGGCCCCGGCCAGCCAGCGCAGCGTGCGCGGGCCGGCCGCCAGCAGGTCGAGCAGCAGCACCGACCGGTCCAGCACGCCGACCCCGGTGACCCGGCCGCCGCTGGCCGCCTCCCGGCCGCCGCTGGCCGCCTCCCGGTCACCGCTAGCCGCCTCCCGCTCACCGGCGCTCGGGCCGGCCTGCGCCCGCGCCGGCGGCGCCAGCACTCGCCCGGCCCGGCGGCCCGTCCCGGCGCCGGTGCGGCCCGTCCGGTTGCCGCCGTCGGCGTCCTGTCGTAGAGTGCTCATATCCTGAACAGGCTATCTCATTATTCGAGACAGTCAATATTCGAGACAGTCACTACAGGAGTAGTCAATCCCGGCACCACCGACTGATTCGAGATGAACGTGACCGGACGCCTCTTTGACAAGGTGTGGGACCGCCACCTGGTGGCCAGCCCGCCGGGCGAGCCACCGCTGCTGTACATCGACCTGCACCTCGTGCACGAGGTCACCTCGCCGCAGGCCTTCGAGGGCCTGGACCTGGCCGGCCGCAAGGTCCGCAGGCCGGACCTGACGGTGGCCACGATGGACCACGACGTGCCGACGGTCGGCGCGGACCTGCCGATCGCCGACGAGCTGGCCGCCGCCCAGGTAGCCCGGCTGCGGGAGAACTGCGCCGCGCACGGCGTGACCCTGCACGCGCTCGGCAGCATCAACCAGGGCATCGTCCACGTGATCGGGCCGCAGCTCGGGCTGACCCAGCCGGGCATGACGGTGGTCTGCGGCGACAGCCACACCTCCACCCACGGCGCGTTCGGCGCGCTGGCGTTCGGCATCGGGACCACCGAGGTCGAGCACGTGCTGGCCACCCAGACGCTGCGCCAGGTCAAGCCGGCCGGCATGGCGGTCACCGTGGACGGCGACCTGCCGCTCGGCTGCACGGCCAAGGACCTGGTCCTGGGCATCATCCGCACGCTGGGCGTGGGCGGCGGGGTGGGCTCGGTCATCGAGTACCGGGGCGCGGCCATCCGCGCGCTGTCGATGGAAGGCCGGATGACGGTCTGCAACATGTCCATCGAGGGCGGCGCGCGGGCCGGGATGATCGCCCCGGACGACACCACGTTCGCCTACCTGGAGGGCCGCCCGCACGCGCCGAAGGGCGCCGGCCTGGGAGCGGGCGCTGGATGACTGGCGCAGCCTGGTCACCGACGACGGCGCGGAGTTCGACCACGAGATCCGGATCGACGCCGCCGCGCTGGCCCCGGCCGTGACCTGGGGCACCAACCCGGCCCAGTCGGTGACCATCGACGACCGGGTGCCCGACCCGGCCTCGTTCGGCTCCGACGCGCAGCGCCAGTCGGCCGAGCGCGCGCTGACCTACATGGGCCTGCAGGCGGGCACGGCGATCCGCGACATCGCGGTCGACACGGTGTTCATCGGGTCGTGCACCAACGGCCGGCTGGCCGACCTGCGCGACGCCGCCGACGGTCATCCGGGGCAAGAAGGTGCACCCGCGGGTGCGCGCCATGATCGTCCCCGGCTCGGCCCGGGTCAAGGCCGACGCCGAGGCCGAGGGCCTGGACCGGGCGTTCCTCGACGCGGGCTTCGAGTGGCGGTCGGCCGGCTGCTCGATGTGCCTGGGCATGAACGGGGACATCCTGGCCCCCGGCGAGCGGTCGGCGTCGACCAGCAACCGCAACTTCGAGGGCCGGCAGGGGCCGGGCGGGCGCACCCACCTGGTGTCGCCGGCCGTGGCCGCCGCCACTGCCGTGGCCGGCCACTTCGCCGCTCCGGGAGAGGTGTGACATGGCGGGCATCCAGCAGGTAAGCGGCCGCGCGGTGGCGCTGAACCGCCGTGACGTGGACACCGACCAGATCATCCCGGCGGCCTGGCTCAAGCGGGTCGAGCGGACCGGGTTCGAGGCCGGGCTGTTCGGCGCCTGGCGGGCCGACCCGGACTTCGAGCTCAACCAGCCCGGCGCGACCGAGGCCAAGGTCCTGGTGGCGGGCACCAACTTCGGCTGCGGGTCGTCCCGCGAGCACGCGGTGTGGGCGCTGATGGACTTCGGCTTCCAGGCCGTGATCTCGCCCCGGTTCGCCGACATCTTCCGCGGCAACTGCATCAGCGCCGGGCTGGTCCCGGTGGAGGCCGAGGAGAAGGTGGTGGCCGCGCTGTTCGACGCGCTGGCCGCCGACCCGGACGCCACCGTCCTGGTCGACGTGGCCGAGCGGACCGTGGCCGTGCCGTCGGCCGGGATCAGCGAGTCGTTCGCGCTGGCCGACTTCGCCCGGTGGCGGCTGCTGGAGGGGCTGGACGACGTGGCCCTGACCCTGCGGCACGAGGACGCCATCGCCGCGTTCGAGGCCGGGCGGCTGTCCTGGCTGCCGCAGGTCACCGCCGGGGCCGGGGGCAGCTGATCACGATGACACTTAACACCGCCCCCGGTGACAGGTAACACTGCCGTGCCGTTCGGGGCATGCGGTACTGTGTACGGGACGTTACGGCCAGGGCTGGCACTGTCGGCCGTAACGTCCCGGCACCACAAGATCAAGCATCTGGGAGAACGACAGCCGTGTTCCTCGAACACCTCGTAGACTTATTATCACGTAGCGCGTGCCCGCCCCAGGGGCTCGCGCTACCACCTCTTTGCCGCCCGGCAGGGAGGTTTTTTGTTGGACCGGTACACGCCGGACACGCCCAAGACCGCTGGAAAGACCTAGCTGAAGGAGCACCCCGTGGACGTGACCGGAGCCCAGGCACTCGTGCGCAGCCTCGAGGAGCAGGGCGTCGAGGTAGTCTTCGGGCTGCCCGGCGGCACCATCCTGCCCACCTATGACCCCCTGCTGTCCTCCTCGCTGCGGCACATCCTGGTCCGCCACGAGCAGGGCGCCGGGCATGCCGCCGAGGGCTACTACTGGGCCACCGGCCGGCCGGGCGTGTGCATGGCCACCAGCGGGCCCGGCGCGACCAACCTGGTCACCGCCCTGGCCGACGCCTACATGGACTCGGTCCCGATGGTCGCCATCACCGGCCAGGTCGGCCGGCCGCTGATCGGCACCGACGCCTTCCAGGAAGCCGACATCACCGGCATCACGCTGCCGATCACCAAGCACAACGAGCTGGTGACCGACCCCGAGCGGATCCCGGACGCCATCGCCGAGGCGTTCCACATCGCCACCACCGGCCGCCCCGGCCCGGTCCTCATCGACGTGCCCAAGGACGTCCAGCAGGCCAGCGTCGCCGTGGCGCCGGCCGGGCCGAGTCAGCCTGCCCGGCTACCGGATCCCCGGCCCGCCCAGCCAGGCCGCCATCCGGCCGCGGCGCGGCCTGCTGCACGCGGCCCGCCGCCCGGTGCTGTACGTCGGCGGCGGCGTGATCAAGTCCAACGCGCACGAGGAGCTCATGCGCGCTCGCCGAGCTGGCCCAGGCGCCGGTCACGACCACGCTGATGGCCCGCGGCGCGTTCCCCGACGCGCACCCGCTGGCCCTGGGCATGCCCGGCATGCACGGCATGTACCCGGCCGTGGCCGCCCTTCAGGAGGCCGACCTGATCGTCGCGCTCGGGCGCCCGGTTCGACGACCGGGTGACCGGCAACCTCGCAGGCGTTCGCGCCGAACGCGCAGATCGTGCACGCCGACATCGACCCGGCCGAGATCGGCAAGATCCGCCGCCCGGACGTGGCCATCCTGGGCGACCTGAAGCCGATCATGACCGGCCTGGCCGAGGCGCTGGCGGCCGAGGTCGCGCCAGCGGGACGCGGCCCGACACGGCCGCCTGGCTGGCCACCTGGACGGCTGGAAGCGGCAGTTCCCGCTGCGCTACTCCCAGGCCGACGGCGGCCCGCTCAAGCCGCAGTACGTGGTCGAGCGGCTGTCCGCGCTGACCGGCGGCGACGCCGTGGTGGTGGCCGGGGTCGGCCAGCACCAGATGCACGCCACCCAGCACTACTCGTTCACCAAGCCGCGCAGCTGGATCAACTCCGGCGGCGCGGGCACGATGGGCTTCGCCGTGCCGGCCGCCATGGGCGCCCAGGTCGGGCGGCCGGGCGAGCGGTGGTCGCCATCGACGGCGACGGCTGCTTCCAGATGACCTGCCCAGGAGCTGGCCACCTGCGCCATCGAGGGCCTGCCGATCAAGGTGCTGATCTTCAACAACGGCTTCCTCGGGCATGATCCGCCAGTGGCAGGAGCTGTTCTACGACGAGCGCTACTCGCACAGTCGAGCTGGGCCAGACCATCCCGGACTACGTCAAGCTGGCCGAGGCCTACGGCTGCTACGGGCTGCGCTGCGACTCGGCCGACCAGGTCGACGAGACGCTGGAGAAGGCGCTGGCCGCGACCGACGTCCCGGCCGTCGTGGACTTCCGGGTGCACGACCGCGAGGGCGTGTACCCGATGGTCGCCGGCGGGCCGCCCGAATGACGAGATCGTCCTCGGCCCGGAGTTCTCTTCCGACGAGCAGCGCCGCCGCCCGGCGGCGAGATCATGGAGACGCCCGAGATGACCACGCACACGCTGTCCGTCCTGGTGGAGAACAAGCCCGGCGTGCTCGCGCACGTGGCCGGCCTGTTCTCGCGGCGGGCCTTCAACATCAGCTCCCTGGCCGTCGGCCCGACCGCCGACGAGGGGGTCAGCCGGATGACGATCGTGCTGGACGGCGAGAGCACGCCGGTCGGCCAGGTCATGACCCAGCTGGACAAGCTGGTCCGGGTCCTCAAGGTCGTCGAGCTGACCCGGGGCAGCGCCGTCGAGCGCGAGCTGGCCCTGATCAAGGTCCGGGCCGAGCCCGGCCAGCGCGGCCAGCTGCATGGAGGTGGCGCAGGTATTCGGCGCCTCGGTGGTCGACATGAGCCCGAGCACGCTGGTGCTGGAGGCGGCCAGCAGCCCCGGCAAGCTCGACGCGCTGCTGGCCATGCTCGGCGGACTACGGCATCTGCGAGATCGTCCGCACCGGCCGCATCGCGCTGGGCCGCGGACGCGGCCGCGATCACCGACGAGCCCGCGGCCTGCCGCGGCCCGGCGAGCGATGCCGCGGCCTGAGCACCGCGTTACTCATAAAGCTCGTTAAAAGAGAGGACATCGCCAGCATGGCAACCGTGTACTACGACCAGTGACGCCGATCTCGGCCTGATCCAGGGGCGCAAGATCGCCGTCCTCGGCTACGGCTCCCAGGGCCACGCGCACGCGCTCAGCCTGCGGGACTCGGGCTGCGAGGTGCGGGTCGGGCTGCCGGAGGGGTCCCGGTCCCGGACCCGCGCGGCGGAGGCCGGGGGCTGACCGTGGTCACGCCCGCCGAGGCCGCCGCGTGGGCTGACGTGATCATGGTGCTGACCCCGGACACCATCCAGCGCGGGCTGTACGCCAGCGACATCGCGCCGCACCTGAAGCCGGGCGACGCGCTGTTCTTCGCGCACGGCTTCAACATCCACTACGGCTACATCACCCCGCCCGACCGACGTGGACGTGGCGATGGTCGCGCCCAAGGCGCCCGGCCACATCGTGCGCCGCCAGTACGAGGCCGGCCAGGGCACGCCGGTGCTGGTCGCGGTGGCCACCGACGCCACCGGCAAGGCGTGGGACCTGGCCCGGTCCTACGCGGCGGCCATCGGCGGGACCAAGGCCGGCGCGCTGGCCACGACGTTCCAGGAGGAGACCGAGACCGACCTGTTCGGCGAGCAGGCGGTGCTGTGCGGCGGCGTGGTCTCGCTGGTCAACGCGGGCTTCAAGACGCTGGTCGAGGCGGGCTACCAGCCCGAGGTGGCCTACTTCGAGTGCCTGCACGAGCTCAAGCTGATCGTCGACCTGATGTACGAGGGCGGCGAGGGCTGGATGTACTACTCGGTCAGCGACACCGCCGAGTACGGCGGCCTGACCCGCGGCCCGCGCGTCGTGGGCGAGCGCCACCAAGCAGGCCATGGCCCAGGTGCTGGCCGATATCCGGTCCGGCGCGTTCGCCCGCGAGTGGGTGGCCGAGGACGAGAACGGCCGGCCGGAGTTCGCCGGCTGCGCGGGCGGCGCTGGCCGGCCAGCAGATCGAGCAGGTCGGCAAGCCGCTGCGGCAGATGATGAGCTGGCTCGGCTCGGCGGCGAAGGAGATGGACGCGTCATGAGCCGGACCACGTAGCCACTACAATCGCCCACGTACCGGGCGACGGCGTCGGCCCCGAGGTCACCGAGGTGGCCCGGAACTGCGTCGACGCCGTCGCCGCCCGGCGCGGCTTCAGCGTCGACCTGGAAGCCCTACGACCTGGGCGCCAAGCGGTACCTGGCCACCGGCGAGGTGCTGCCCGCCGAGCGCCCTGGCCGAGCTGCGCGGCACCGACGCGGTGCTGCTCGGCGCGGTGGGCAGCCCCGAGGTGCCGCCCGGCGTGCTGGAGCGCGGCCTGCTGCTGCGGATGCGGGCCGAGCTTGACCTGTACATCAACCTGCGGCCGTCCAAGCTAGCGGTCGGGCGCGGCCACGCGTGCCCGGCGACGGCGACCTGGACCTGGTCATCGTCCGGGAGAACACCGAGGGCCTGTACGCCGGGGCGGGCGGGACGGTGCACCGCGGCACCGACTTCGAGACCGCCACCGAGGAGTCGCTGAACACCTGGGCCGGGGTCCGCCGCTGCGTCCGGTACGCCGCCGAGCTGGCCGCCGGCCCGCACCGGGAAGCTGACCCTGGTCCACAAGACGAACGTGCTGACCCACGCGGGCTCGCTGTGGCAGCGGGTGGCGACCGAGGTGGCCGCGCAGGACGGGCGTCGAGCTGAGCTACGCCCACGTCGACGCGGCCTGCCTGTACCTGGTCAACGACCCCGGCCCGGTTCGACGTGATCGTCACCGACAACCTGTTCGGCGACATCCTGTCCGACCTGGGCGCGGCGCTGACCGGGGGCCTCGGCCTGGCGCCCAGCGGGAACCTGAACCCGGACGAGACCGGGCCCAGTCGTGTTCGAGCCGGTGCACGGCTCGGCGCCGGACATCGCGGGGACAGGGCGTGGCCAACCCGGCCGGCGCGGTGCTGTCGGCCGGGCTGATGCTGGCCCACCTGGGCCAGCCCGACGCGGCCGCCGACCTGGACGCGGCGGTCAGCGCGGTGCTGGCCGCGGGCGCCCCGGCCACCACGGCCGAGTGGGACAAGGCCCTGCAAGGGGCGCTGGCGTGAGCACCCCCAAGGTCGAGATCTACGACACCACGCTGCGGGACGGCTCGCAGCAGGTCGGCCTGGACCTGACCGTCGCCGACAAGCTGCGGGTGGCCACCGTGCTGGACGGCCTGGGCGTGGACGTGATCGAGGGCGGCTGGCCCGGCTCCAACCCCAAGGACGCCGAGTTCTTCGAGCGGGCCAAGTCGATGGAGCTGGCCAACGCGCAGGCTGGCCGCGTTCGGCGCGACCCGGCTGCCCCGCCGCGGCGGTGGACGACGACGCCAACCTGGCCGCGCTGCTGGCCGCCGAGACGCCGATCGTGACGCTGGTCGGCAAGGCCTGGACGCTGCACGTGGACGAGGCCCTGCGGACCACCCGCGAGGAGAACCTGGCCATGGTCAGCGAGTCGGTCGCCTACATGCGGGCGGCGGGCCGGCGGGTGGTGTTCGACGCCGAGCACTTCTTCGACGGGTACCGCCGACCGGGGCTACGCGCTGGCCGTGCTGGCCGCCGCGGCCGAGGCGGGCGCCGACACGCTGGTGCTGTGCGACACCAACGGCGGCACCCTGCCCGACGACGTGGCCGCGGATCGTGGCCGGGATCACCGCGACGGTCGACCACCAGGATCGGCGTGCACTTCCACAACGACGCGGCGTGCGCGGTGGCCAACTCGGTCGTCGCGGTCGCGGCCGGCGGGCTGCACGTGCAGGGCGCGGCCAACGGCTACGGCGAGCGGTGCGGCAACGCCGACCTGTTCTCGGTCATCGCCAGCCTGGAGCTCAAGCGCGGCCACGAGCTGCTGCCGCCGGGCCGGCTGGCCGCGCTGGCCTCCACCGCGCGGACCATCGCCGACGTGGCCAACCTGCCGTTCGAGGCACGCCAGCCCTACGTCGGCGGGTCGGCGTTCGCGACCAAGGCCGGGCTGCACGCCTCGGCCATCGCCCGCCGCCCCGACGCCTACTCCCACATCGAGCCGGGCGCCGTCGGCAACCGCGCCCAGGTGCTGGTCAGCGAGCTGGCCGGGCGCAGCAACGTGCTGGCCAAGGCGGCCGAGCTGGGCCTGGACCTGGGCACCGACCCGGGGCTGGCCGGGCGGGTGCTGGACCAGGTCAAGGCGGCCGAGTACCGGGGCTACGCGTTCGAGGCCGCCGACGCCTCGTTCGAGCTGCTGGTCCGGCGCAGCGCCGGCATCCTGGCCACCTGGTTCGAGCTGGAGGGCTACCGGGTGGTCATCGAGAAGACGCGCGCCGCAGGACCGCAGCGAGGCCATCGTCCGGCTCCGGCTCGGCGCCGAGCGGGTGGTCGCGGTCGGCGAGGGCGTCGGCCCGGTGCACGCCCTGGACCAGGCGCTGCGCCGCGGCCTGGTCGGCGTGTACCCGGCGCTGGAGCGCATCCGGCTGGTGGACTACAAGGTGCGGATCCTGGACGGGCGGGACGCCACGCGGGCCGTCACCCGGGTGACGCTGACCAGCGCCGACGCCGACGGGGAGTGGACCACCGTCGGGGTGTCCGACGACATTGTCACCGCGTCGTGGGAGGCTCTGGCCGACGGCGTCGCCTACGGCCTGCTCCGCGCCGCCGCGGCGGCCATCCCCGAGGACCAGCTCGCCCGCACCTGACCCGACGGAGGGCACATGGACCAGCCGCTGCCCCGGCCCCGCTCCGGCCCGCTCACCACCGGGCCGTCGCGGGCGCCCGGCCCGCGCGATGCTGCGCGCGGTCGGCCTCAGCGAGGCTGACCTGGGCAAGCCCCAGGTGGCGGTGGCCTCGTCGTGGAACGAGGTCACCCCCTGCAACGTCCACCTGAACGGGCTGGCCCGCGGCGGCCAAGGAGGGCGTCCGCCAGGCCGGGGCGGTGCCGATGGAGTTCGGCACGATCGCCGTGTCGGACGGCATCTCCATGGGCACCGAGGGCATGAAGGCGTCCCTGGTCAGCCGGGAGATCATCGCCGACTCGGTGGAGCTGATGATGGCCGCCGAGCAGTTCGACGCGCTGGTGGCCATCGCCGGCTGCGACAAGTCGCTGCCCGGCATGCTGATGGCCTGCGCCCGGGTCAACGTGCCCGCGGCGTTCCTGTACGGCGGCACCATCCTGCCCGGCCACGCCCTGGGCCGGACGCTGACCATCCAGGACGTGTTCGAGGCGGTCGGCGGGCACGCGGCGGGCGAGGTGTCGGCGGCCGACCTGCTGGCGGTCGAGCGGGCCGCCTGCCCCGGCGCCGGGTCGTGCGCCGGGATGTACACCGCCAACACCATGTCGGCCTGCGCCGAGGCGCTGGGCATGACGCTGCCGGGCGAGTCCTCCGCCCCGGCGGTGTCGGCCGAGCGCACCGACCTGGCCCGGCGCACCGGCGCGGCCGTGGTGGCGGCGCTGGCCCGCCGGGCTGACCCCGCGGCAGGTCATGACCCGCGGCGCGTTCCTCAACGCCGCCACCGTGGTCATGGCCACCGCCGGGTCGACCAACGCGGTGCTGCACCTGCTGGCCATCGCCTCCGAGGCCGGGGTCGAGCTGACCCTGGACGACTTCGACGCGATCAGCCGCCGCACCCCGGTGATCGCCTCGATGCGCCCGTCCGGCCTGTACATCATGAGCGAGCTGGACCAGGTCGGCGGCGTCCCGGTGATCCTGCGCGAGCTGCTGTCGGCCGGGCTGCTCGACGGGGACGCCATCACGGTCAACGGCGCCACCCTGGGGGAGAACGTCGAGTCCGCGCCGCCCCCCGACGGCAGCGTCGTGCGGCCCGCCGCCGAGCCGTTCCAGCCGGACGGCGGGCTGGCCGTGCTGCGCGGCAGCCTGGCCCCGAACGGGGCGGTGGTCAAGACGCCGACCATCGAGACGCTGGTGTTCGACGGCCGGCCCGGGTGTTCGAGCGCGAGGAGGACTGCTTCGCCGCCGTGACCGGCGGGCAGGTCCGGTCCGGGCGACGTCCTGATTATTCGTAACGAGGGACCCAGGGGCGGCCCTGGCATGCGCGAGATGCTGGCTGTCACCGCGGCCATCAAGGGTGCCGGGCTGGGCCGCGACGTCGTGCTGGTCACCGACGGCCGGTTCTCCGGGGCCACGTTCGGGGCGTGCGTCGCCCACGTCGCCCCGGAAGCGTGCGACGGCGGCCCGATCGGGCTGGTCCGCGACGGCGACGCGATCCGGCTGGACGTGCCGGGGCGGCGGCTGGACCTGGCCGTGGACGACGCCGAGCTGGACCGGCGGCGCGCCGAGTGGTCCCCGCCGAAGCCGGCCTACGGCAGCGGGGCGCTGGCCAAGTACGCCCGGCTGGTCTCCGGCGCCGACACCGGCGCGGTGTGCGTCATCCCGTAGCCGGGCGCCCGTGCTTGATCCAAACCGCAGCTTGACCTCAGCCGCGCTTGAACCCCTAAGCTGCGGAAATGTGAGTGCCTCCGCCGTTACCGAAGCCGCCCCGCCCACTCCGCCGACGCCGCCGGGCGATGGCGGCGGGCTGTGGGCGCCGCAGCGGCGGGCGCTGGTCACCGGGCTGGTGCTGACGATCACCTTCATCGCCTCCGAGGCCCTGGCCGTGGTCACGGTCATGCCCCTGGTGGCCCGCGACCTGGGCGGGCTGGACCTGTACGGCTGGGTGTTCAGCGCGTTCATGCTGGGCAGCGTGGTCGGCATCGTGATCGCCGGGCGGGAGGCCGACCGGCGCGGGCCGGGCGCGCCGTACCTGGTCGGCCTGGCCCTGTTCGCCGGCGGCCTGCTGGTCGCCGGGCTGGCCCCGTCCATGCCGGTCCTGGTGGCGGGCCGGGCCTTGCAGGGGCTCGGGGCCGGCGCCGTGCCGGCGGTGGCCTACGTGGCCATCGGCCGCTGCCTGCCCGACCGGCTGCGGCCCAAGATGATGGCCGTGCTGTCCACCGCCTGGGTCGCGCCGGGCCTGGCCGGGCCGGCCGCCAGCGTGGCCGTGGCCAGCCTGTCCGGCTGGCGCTGGGTGTTCCTCGGCCTGGTCCCGGTGGTCGCCGTCACCGGGTCGCTGGCGGTGCCGTCGCTGCTGCGGATGGGCGCGCCGGCCGCCGCGCCCGGCCCGCGCCGGGCCGGGGCCGAGCACCGGATCGCCGACGGCCTGGGCGCCGCCGCCGGGGCCGGCCTGCTGCTGGCCGGGCTGACCGAGCTGTCCAGCCATCGCCTGGGCCGGCGCCCTGCTGGTCGCCTGGCGGCCTGGCCCTGGGCCTGCCGCTGCTGCGCCGGCTGCTGCCGCCGGGCACGCTGCGCGGGCGGGCCGGGCTGCCCGCGACGATCCTGTCCCGGGGCGTGCTCACGTTCGCGTTCTTCGGCGCCGACGCCTACGTCACGCTGACCATCACCACCGTCCGCCACCACAGCCCGGCCCTGGCCGGCCTGGCCGTGACCGGCTCCACCCTGGCCTGGACGGCCGGGGCGTGGGCCCAGGCCCGCCTGTCCGGCCGCTGGCCGGGCCGCCGCATGGTCCGCACCGGCCTGGCCATCGTGCTGGCCGGGCAGGCCGGCATGGCGCTGGTCCTGCTGCCGCAGGTGCCGGTCTGGGTGGCCATCGCCGCGTGGACCGTGGCGGGCAGCGGCATCGGCCTGGCCTACGCGCCGATCTCGGTGCTGATGCTGCGCCAGGCCCCGGCGGGCCGGGAGGGCTGGGCGTCGGCGTCGCTCAACCTGGCCGACGTGCTCGGCACCGCGATCGGCATCGGCATCGGCGGCGCCGCCGTGGCGGGCGCGGTGCGCGGCGGCCACCCGGTGGCCGACGGCGTGGCCATCGCCTTCGCCTGCGCCGCCGCGGCGGCGATAGCGGGCCTGGCCGTGGTCACCCGCGGCCTGCCCGGCTAGCACGGGCCTGGCTAGCACGGGCCTGGCTAGCACGGCCCGGCTAGCCGTAGGCCGCCAGTCCTTCCGCCCGCATCGCCTTGCGGTAGGCCACCGCCACCGCGTCGAACTTCAGGTGCAGCTCAGCGGCCAGGTCGAACGGGACCCGCTCGGGCCGCTGCGACTCCACCACCCGCTGGTCCTGGCCGAAGATGGTGTCCTCGAACTCCCGGATCACCTGCTCGGGCTGGCCGGTGTTGTAGTTCCGGCCGATCACCACGTAGCCGGCGCACCGCTGCTCCGCCTCCGGCGCCGACGCGAACAGGTACACCATGCCCCGCTCGCCGCCCCAGCCCAGCCGCAGCGCGATCGTGTAGGGCAGATGCAGCTCATAGCGGCTGCGCCGGTCCGGAGGCCCGGCCTGCTCGTTGCCGAACACCGGGAAGTCGTCGCTGTTCTCCGCCTCGGGCCGGACCACGGAGTAGTGCAGCACGTGCCCCTCGGCGCGCACCTCGTGCCGGGGCACCACCGGCCGGTCGGGTCGCCCAGCAGCCCCGGGTGCACCCACGGGAAGTGCCCGAAGTCGGTGAAGTTCTCCACCTGCCGGGCCGCGTCGCACTGCCACCGGTACGGCCCGGCCTGGGCCAGCACCCAGCCGCCGGACTCCAGTTCCGGCACCTCGGGCAGCGGCCAGCGCGGCTGCTCCAGCGCGGCCCAGATCAGCCCGTACCGCTCCTGCGCCGGGTAGGCCGCCACCCGGGCCTTGGCCGGCACCCGGCTCGGGTCCGCTAGCTGCGGGATGGCCACGCACCGCCCGTCGCCCGCGTACCGCCAGGCGTGATAGGGGCAGACGATCTGATCGCCGTCCACCCGGCCCAGCGACAGCGCGGTGCCCCGGTGCACGCACAGGTCCGACATCACCCGCGGCGTCCCGTCCCGCCCCCGCCACACCACCAGCGGCTCGCCCAGCAGGTCGGCGGGCACCGGCCCGTCCGTCACCGCCCGGCTGAACGCCACCGGATGCCAGCACGCCCGCAGCGCCGCCCCGTCCGCGAACACCCCCGGATGCACCGCGTCCCGCCCGCTACGACCCATGACCTGAGTATCGCGTGGAGATCATCCCCGCGACAGTCCAGGTCAGCCGCGGCCTCTCGGGGTCGTGCGATTCACTGGACATGCCTCCTATAGGCGCAACTAGTGATATTCGCTGGGCCTAAGCAGCGAATGACCGGGTATCTGCGGCAGCAACCCGCACCCCGCTCGCCCAAGGAGACGCGCGATGACCACCTCGCCCCGCTTTGCACTTGAGGATCACCTGCCGCACTGGACCAAGCAGCGCGAGAGCGACCCCGTCTGCCTGGACGAGCAGGCCCAGATGTGGCGGCTGCTGGACTATGCCACCGTGGCCCGGGTGCTGGCCGACCCGGTCACGTTCTCCTCCGACTTCACCGGGTTAACACCGGTGCAGGAGGACTTCGAGGTGTTCCGCACCGGCATGTTCGTGGGCATGGACCCGCCCAACCACCGCAAGCTGCGCACCCTGGTCAGCCAGGCGTTCACCCCGCGCACCGTGGCCAGCCTGGAGCCCCGCATCCGGGAGATCACCGTCGGCCTGCTGGACGCCGTGGCTGGGCAGTCCAGGGTCGACCTGATCGCCGCGCTGGCCTACCCGCTGCCGATCCTGGTCATCACCGAGCTGCTGGGCATCCCGGCCGAGGACCGGGAGCTGTTCGAGACCTGGGCGCGGGTGCTGTTCGGCGGCGAGGACCTGACCGAGTCGGCCACGATGGACGACCTGGCGGCGGTGCTGGCCCGGATCGCGCCGACCATCCGGGAGATGAACGAGTACGTCCTGGCCCACGTCCGGCACCACCGCGCGCACCCCGACGACAGCCTGACCAGCCGCCTGGTCGCCGCCGAGGTCAACGGCGAGGGGCTGGACGACCAGGAGATGGTGGGCTTCGTGGCCCTGCTGCTGGTGGCCGGGCACATCACCACCACCGCGCTGATCGGCAACGCGACCGTGCTGCTGGACCGGCACCCGGCCGCGGCCGCCGCGCTGCGGGCCGACCCGGCCGGCCTGCCCGCCGCGCTGGAGGAGGTGCTGCGCTACCTGCCGCCGTTCAACGAGCTGGGGCGGCGCACCACGACGGAGGTCACGCTGGGCGGGCGGACCATCCCGGCCAACGCGATCATCCAGGCCAACCTGGCCTCGGCCAACCGGGACCCGGAGCAGTTCGAGCTGCCCGACGTGTTCGACATCACCCGGGCGCCGAACCCGCACCTGACCTTCGGCAAGGGCATCCACTTCTGCATCGGCGCGCCGCTGGCCCGGCTGGAGGGCCGGGTGGCGTTCGAGGAGCTGTTCGCCCGCTACCCGGCCCTGCCGATCGCGGATGACGAGCCGGTCGAGTTCCAGAACCCGGCAGTGATCGTCAGCGTGCGCCGCCTCCCCGTGCACGTCGCCACGTCGCCGCTCTGACCATGCCGATCGCCCGCTTCGGCGGGCTAGAACGTGGTGCTGGGCAGCGGGATGTCCGGCGGGACGGTCCGGACGACCCGGCGCGACTCTTGCGGCGTCGTCACCGGCGGCCGGGCGCCGGGCGCGACCGTGAAGTCCTGCACGAATGTGGCGCTCGCCTGGCCGGGCAGCTGGCTGTAGTGGGTGTTGGCCGTCTCGGCGGTGGAGAAGCTAAGGCGCCCCGTCCGGTGCCTTGCCGATCTCGCGGTCGGCTGCGAACAGGCGGGACGCGGCGGGCAGCGGCTCGGCGTACAGGCCGGTGACCCGGCGGGTCAGGCCGGGCTGCCTGGCCCGGGGCGCGGCAGGCCAGCGAACCTGCCTGCTCCTGGCGGCGGGTTCCGGCCCGGAAGGCGACGAGCAGCAGCACGCGTTGACGGCGGCTGCGAGTATGGCTAAGCCGGCGGCGATGATTCCCATGGGGGAAGAATGTGGCGGAGCGGGCGGACGCCATCACTGCGTAGCTGGACGCATTCGAAGACGTCCCGGCTAGGGTGTTCCCGTCCCTGGACGTCCCCGGACCGGTCTGGAGTATGGCAAACGAACGGCTGCGTGCCACGCTCCTGGAGCGCGGACTCACGCCAGCAGCGCTAGGCGATGAAATCGGCGTCGACTCAAAGACCGTCGAGCGCTGGGTGTCCGGGCCGCGTCCCCTATCGGCGGCACCGGTATGCGGTCGCCGCGCAGCTGACGGTGGACGAGGCGTACCTGTGGCCTGGCGCGCTGTCACGTGATCAGGTGACGGCGGCGTCCGAGGGCGAGGTTCTCGCGATCTATCCGCACCGGGCCGACGTGCCGCGCGATGCCTGGCAGCGGCTGTTCTCCTCGGCGGAACGGGAGATCGGCGTGCTGGTCTACTCCGGGCTGTTCCTCGCCGAGGACGTCGGGCTTGCAGGACGTCCTGGCCGCCAGGGCCCGCGCCGGGGTGCGGGTCCGCATCCTGTTCGGTGACCCGGCCAGTTCCCAGGTGGCCGAGCGTGGCGCGGACGAGGGCATGGACGACGCGATGGCGGCCAAGATCCGCAACGCCCTGGTGCTGTGCCGCGAACTGCGCGCCACTCCGGGAGCGGAGTTTCGGCTGCACCGGACGGTGCTGTACAACTCGATCTACCGCGGTGATGATGACCTGCTGGTGAACACCCACATCTACGGGGTCCCAGCGGCCCGCGCGCCGGTATGGCAGCTCCGCAGGATCGCCGGGCGGGGAGATCGCCGTGAATTACCTGGAGAGCTTCGAGCGGGTCTGGGACGCGGCTGTTCCAGCGGAGGGATAGGCCGGTCATGGCGCGCAGGATTGACTATCACCATGACCCGGATGCCCCGCCGGCCAACAGCATGGTGCCGTCCGTCAACGTGGTCGTGGCCGACGAGGGCGGGCGGATCCTGCTGATCTGCCGGACCGACAACGGGAACTGGGCGCTGCCCGGCGGGGCCGTTGACCTGGGGGAGTCGGTGCCGCAGGCGGCCGTTCGGGAGACCCGGGAGGAGACCGGGGTGGATTGCGAGATCACCGGCCTGTCGGGCATCTACTACCGACCCCGGGCATGTGCTGCTGTACACCAGCAACGGCGAGGTCCGGCAGGAGTTCTCGATCGTCCTGACCGCCCGGCCGACCGGCGGCGAGCCGACGCCGAGTGATGAGAGCTCACAGGTCCGCTGGGTCAGCCTCGATGAGGCGGCCGAGTACCGGATGGACCCGTCAATGCGGCTGCGTGTCGCGCACTACGCCGAGCGCCGTGACCGGCCCTACGTCGGCTAGCAGGGACGTGCCTGCGCGGGCTACCGGGCCTGCGCGTGCCGGGCAGCCGGCGGGTCACCCGGGCGACTGCCCCGGACAGGTCGGCGCTGAGCGGGCGATGGCGCGGCTGACGGGGTGGCCTGGCTCGTAGCGGGCGCGGATCTCGGCCAGTCGCTGCTCGACGGGCAGGCGGCAGCCGTCCGGGCTGGTGGTCATGTCGCAGTAGATCGAGCGCGTCGGCAAGGTCGCCCCGGGCGGGATCGAACTCGCGGGCCAGTTCGTCGTCCAGGCCGCGCTCGGCGGCCTCGGTCATCGCGCCGGAATGGTGCGCGACCAGGCTGCATAGCACAGGGTCGGCATGCTCGATGTCGCGCAGGTACCGGGCGCCGTCGAGCGGGTGGAAGCTCAGTGGCGGCCAGGGCGGGCGCGTAGCCGATGTCGTGCAGCCAGGCGGCAGCGATCACCAGGTCAGCGTCGGCGCCGAGGACCGGCGCGAGCGTGCGCGCGGTCGCGGCGACGCCCTGGACGTGCGCCCAGCGGCGCGGCAGCGGTTCTGGAGAGCAGCTTGCGGGCGGTCTGCTCGGCCCATGCTGAGTAGGTCATGACTCCTCGACGCTACCCAGACGCTGCCGGACGCTCACGGACGCCGTCGGGTGATCTTGGGACGTCTTAGCTACGTCCTGGCCAGAACTCGGTGGTCATGTGTCCCCTCAGGCGAGACCCTCGTATGGATGGTCGGCCATGCAGCCGGGACCACCACGCTCCCGGAGATCGAAGGGTTTCGTTACCTCGACATGGGACGACTAGGGACGTCTTGAGTTACAGTCGGAGTGCCGCCGGGCTGTGGAGGGCACCAGACGTGAACGAGAGGCTGTACCGCGCACTCCTTGACGCGAAGCTCGGCGGTGAGGACGTTGCCACCCGCCTGGAAGTTGATCCAAAGACGGTGCGGTGCTGGCTGGACGGCCGCGTTCCCTATCTGCGTCACCGGCGCGCGTTAGCGCGCCTTGTTGGGACGGATGAGACCGAGCTATGGCCGCAGCTCCGGCCTGCGCGGTCTCGTCCAGGCGAGATCGTGACCGTCTATCCGCACCGTGACTCGGTGCCGCCTGAGGACTGGCTCAGCCTGTTCAGCGCTGCCCCGCGCAATGCCGGGGTCCTGGCTGAGAGCGGGTTTCTGCTCGCCGACGATTCCGCCCTATGCGCCACTCTGTTGTCGCTGGCAGCAAGCGGTGTTCGCGTGCGAGTCTGCCTAGCCGATCCGTCCGTTCCTGAGGTGGACGGGACTGGACATGTGAACGTCGCGGCCCGCCTATCGCCGGCTGCAGTCCGTCAGGCGCTCGAGCCGGCGGATGTTCGCATCCACGGCGCTAGCGCCTACCACACGATCTGCTACTCAGACGATGACCTCATGGTCGCCCAGCACGTCTACGGCCTGGCCTGCGGCCAGGCGCCGGTGCTGCGGCTACGCCGCGGCGCAGACGGCGACATGGCTTCGTCCTATCTCCGCGCCTTCGAGCGCATCTGGGCCGACGCCAGCTCTCTCGACTGACGAAGCGCGCCGGTGTCCTGCTGAAACCGCCGGCCCGGCAGCTTGACGCGCACCCTGCGTGACCGGCACACTCGGTCTTGTCATAATGACAATGAGAACCATTATCAAGACTGGAGGTACCGGATGTCCCTGACCGTCTCCCCTGACCTGGCCGAGCAGGCCCAGCGCGGCGAGATCGACGACGCCGCGTTCACCGCCTGCATCGCCGGCTCGCTGCCCTACGCCTGGCAGGTGATCACCGGCCTGATCGGCGAGCTGAACGCCAGCGGCGCGGACGTGGCCGACAACCAGGTCGCGCCGCCCGACGAGGCCGCCCGCGGGCAGCTCCTGCGCGTGATGGCCAGCGATGCCATGCGCGGCGCCATCGAGCGGCACTACGACGTGCGGCTGGCGTTCCAGAACTGCCACCGCGCCGCCGTGTTCCGCCCCGCCGCGACGGCCGCCTACCAGGAGTTCATCACCGCCCGCTCGCAGATCCTCAACCAGCGCCCCGAGTTCGTCAGCTGCTGACGCGCCCGCGCGCCGGGCCGCACCCGGTCCGCGTCGGGGCGATGTTCTCCCCGCATGCGGACCGGGTCACCGGCGCTCCCGGCCAGAGCCTTCGCCGAGGGAAATCGCTTGACTCTCTCGCCGCGTGAGGGGTGCATCCTCGTGTCATGTTCAGCATCGGGGAGTTCGCCCGGCTCGGCGGCATCTCGATCCGGGCGCTCCGGCATTACGACGAGATCGGGCTGCTGCGGCCGAGGTCTTCGGCGATGTGCTGGTCGATCTCGCTGGTGTAGGCGCCGTAGTACGTGATGGCGGCCTGGACCAGGCCGAGGGGGATCTCCAGGTAGCGGGCAGCCGCTGCGGCGTCGCCGTCGTTGTCGCGGACGACCGCGATGACCTCCCAGACATCCTTCCCCGTCCCGGTCAGCCGGGCACGGCGGCCGGCAGGGCCATCGGCGAACCGGATGAGGGGATGCTCGTCCATCCGCAGTCCCTCCTCCACGTAGCGCTGGGCGAGGGTGCGGGGGGCCGCTCATGGATCCCGTCGGCGTCCGGCTCGCCTGCGGCCACGGACATGGTCAGGGCGAAGCCTCGTCGTCGGTCAGGTCCAGTGCGCAGCCGCTGATCCGCAAGAACACGGCCGTGGCCAGCAGGGCGAGCCGCTTGTTGCCGTCAACCGGCGCGTGGTTGCCGGCCAGCGAGTGCATGAGCGCGGCCGCCTTCCCGGCCAGCGTCGGGTATGCCGCCCGGCCGAAGAAGCTGGCCTGCGGGCGGTGGCCGGCCATCGGCTCGTCCGCGTCCGCTCTGAGTTTCGGCTGACAATTGGCTTGAGATTTTACGCGGCGGTTCAGGCTCTGTTCGCTGAGCATCCATACCGTGACGGCTGTCAGATCCGGCTCGTACCAATCTGGGAGATCGGATGCACAGCAGACGTCAGCGTGCCCTTATCGCGGGCACCGCGATCCTGGCCAGCGCCCTGTCGCTGACCGCACCAGCCCTCGCCTCCGCCTCAGCTTCCGCGCCCGCCGCGCCCGCCGCGCCGGCTCCGGCCGCGGCGACTGCCTGCCGCCTGGGCAACGGCATCCAGCACGTGGTCCAGCTCGGCTTCGACAACGTGCACTTCTTCCGGGACAACCCCAACGTCCCGTCCGACCTGCAGCTGATGCCGAACCTGCTGAACTTCTTCCTCAGCAACGGCACGTTCTTGTCGAACAACCACACCCCGCTCATCGCGCACACCGCCGATGACCTGCTGACCACGGCCACCGGCCTGTACGGGGACCGGCAGGGCATGCCGGTCAGCAACGGCTACCAGGCGTACAACACCGATGGCAGCACCGACCCGGCCGAGTCCTTCGCCTACTGGACCGACCCGGTCTTCGACACCGCGAAGACCCCCAACCCGGGTCACGACGCCAACCCGTCCATGGTCTACTCCCCGGTACCGCCGGCCACCGCGGCCACGCCGCCGGCCCCGGACACCGTCACGCCGGCGCCCTGGGCGTCTTATACCCGGGCCGGCTGCAACGTGGGCGAGGTTGCCACGGCGAACCAGGACCTGGAGAACACCGCCGTGGACATCCCGAAGGTATTCGGCGCCAACTCGCCGGAGAACCAGCAGCTCAACGCCGACACTGACTCCTTTAAGGACGCGGAGACCGCGGACTACGTGGGAATCGCCGTGCACTGCGCGCAGGGCAGCGCGTTCTGCGCGGACGCCAGGGGGGTCAAGTTCGGCCAGACCACGGCGACCCCGACGGCGTCGGCGGACCTGCTGCCCAACGAGCCAGGCGGGTACACCGGGTTCCCGGCGCTGTTCGGGCACCGGTACGTCGCGCCGCAGCTCGGCGCGGGCACGCCGAGCGTGAGCCGCAACGGCTTCCCGGTGACCAACGCCGTCGGCAACCTGGTCGACGAGAACGGCAACCAGCTCAACGGCGCCTTCCTGGCCAACCACCCCGGCTTCCCCGGCTTCGGCGACATCAACGCCTCGCAGACGCTGGCCTACATGGCCGACATGCTGGAAAGCGGCGTCCCGGTGGTCAACGGCTACATTTCCGACATCCACGGCAACGACGACATCCCGGCGCTGAACTCGGCCTGCGCGGGCGCGCCGGACGCCCTGGGCAGCGGCAGCGCCTGCTACATCGCCCAGGCGCAGTACTACAACCAGGCCTTCGGCACGTTCTTCAGGCGGCTCGCCGCCGACGGGATCACCGCGAAGAACACGCTGTTCATCCTCAGCTCCGACGAGGGCGACCACGAGGCCGGGGCGAACGTGGGCCGGGCCATCCAGCCCACGCCCGCGAACTGCGACGGCGCCACGGTCCGGGGCGACACGGTCACCTCCGACGTGCTGTGCACCTACCCGGCGGGCTCCTTCGGCGAGCTGGACGGCAACATCAACGGCCTGCTCTCCTCGCAGAAGAATGACACCGTGCCGTTCAGCCTGGAGGCCGACACCGCGCCGGAGTTCTACGTCACCGGCAATCCCGGTCCGGACACGGGCCAGGTGCGCACCCTGGAGCATGACGTGGCCGGCCTCACCGCGGCCAACCCGTACACCGGGACCACCCAGCCGATCGCCAACTACCTGGCCAACCCGGCCGAGGAAGCGATCTTGCACATGGTGAACGCCGATCCGGCGCGGACGCCCACGCTCGCCATGTTCGCCCGGCCGGACTACTTCCTGCAGACCGGGCCGGCCGCCTGCACGGGCTCCTGCGTCCAGCAGGACACCGGGTTCGCCTGGGATCACGGGGACTACGCCGCCGAGATCGACACGAATTACATCGGGCTGGCCGGGCCGGGCGTGCTGCACCTGGGCCTGGACGGCTCCCCGGCGAACGGCGGCCCCAGCTCGGCCGGCCCCGACAGCGGCCAGGTCACGGTGCCCGGCGAGCACACGTTCGGCCCGTGGACCGACGAGACCGACATCCGGCCGACGATCATGTACCTGCTCGGCCTGAAGGACGACTACGAGCACGACGGCCGGGTGATCACCCAGGTGCTCGCGCACCGGAACGCCGCGCTCGCCGCGCCCGGCGTCACCGGCCTGGGGGAGTGCTACAAGCAGCTCAACTCCAGCGTCGGCCAGCTCGGCACCGACACCCTGGTCGCCAGCACCCGGGCGATCGACAGCACCAGTCCCGGCGACGCTACCTTCACGCGGGTAGATGCCCAGCTCCGGGCGCTGGACGTCAGCCGGGACAAGCTGGCCCTGCGGGTCAAGGGCGAACTCGAGGCGGCCGCCTTCGATGACGTCCGGGTCCCGGACGTCATCGGCCAGACAGTCGCCTGCCAGTCGATCATCGGCACTGCGGCCGTGACCGCCGCGACCAGCTAGCGATGGCTGGCCCGAGGTCGGCGTAGCGCGTGGCCGGCGGCATGGGCCGCCGGCCACCGCGCGGCGGCGTTAAGGAAGCGTGAAGACTCCGAGGGCCGGCGTGAGGAAGCCGTATAGATCCGCCTCCGGGCCGCGATCCGGCGGTCAACTAGAAGGCGATGAACGAGGATGCCGCACCCCGCGACGCAGGGCACGACCTGGATCCCGGCTGGCCGGACGAGGGCTGGCCGGACGAGGGCTGGCCGGACGAGGGCTGGCCGGACGCCGATGACCTTGGCCTGAGCTGGCCGGAAGCCCCCGCTGGCCCGGCCCGGCGGCGCCGCGGGCTGGCCGCGCCCCTGGCCCTGCCGGCCGGGTTCGCGGCGCTGCTGGTCACCGGGGCGATCGCGGCCGCCACCCACGGCGCGCTGTCGGCCGGGTGGGTGCTGGGGCTGGCCGCGGTCATCGCCGCGGTGGCCGCCGGCGTGTCCGAGCCGCCGGTGGCCCCGGTGCTGGGATTCATCGGCTGGCTGACCGTCCTGGGCTTCTCCCGCGCCCCGTACGCCCAGCTTCAGTTCTCCGGGCGGACGCCGCTGGTCGCGGCCCTGGTCGTGGGCGGGGCGACGCTGGCCGGCCTGGCCGGGGGGCTGCTGTTGCGCCGCCTGGCCGGATCGTTCACGCTGTGGATTGTGGATGTGTCCGGCGAGCGGCAGCCGGGCCAGGACGGGATGCCCGACCTGGCCGGCCTGGCCGAGCCCGGCCACCCGGGACTGGCCCCGGACGACACCGGCCCGGGCGACACCGCGCCGGTCCCGGCGGTGCGCCGGCGCGGGACCGGGCACGGGGCCGGGCGCGGCTGGCGCGGGGACCTGGCCGGCGGGATCAGCCGCCGGCGGCTGCTGACCGCCGCCGCCCTGCTGGCCGGCGGCCTGCCCCTGCTGACCGTGGTGCTGTCCCTGGGCCGGCTTCACCCGCTGGGCGATGACCTGCTGGTCTACCTGGTCGCCGTGGTGGCCGTGGCGGTGGTCGGCGGGTTCTGGCCCGCCGTGCTGGCCGCCGTGGTGGCCAGCCTGCTGGTCAACTGGTTCTTCACCCCGCCCGTGCACACGCTGACCATCGGCGACGGCGAGAGCCTGCTGGCCCTGCTGCTGTTCGTCACCGTGGCGGTCACCGTG
The DNA here is from genome assembly GCA_963731085.1 of uncultured Actinomycetota bacterium. GTDB lineage: Bacteria > Actinomycetota > Actinomycetes > Streptosporangiales > Streptosporangiaceae > DASUBV01. The sequence continues at coordinate 197,977 of CAVSUF010000002.1, read as the reverse complement.
AGCAGCGTCGTGCACCTGGCCGCGCACCGCGCCCGGCAGGCCGCGCGCAGCACTGCCGAGGCCCAGGAACTGCTGTCCCTGGCCCAGACCGTGCTGGGCGGCGCCGACCGGCCCCAGGCCGTGCTGGACCACCTGACCAGCGGCCACGGCGGCCGGGCCGAGCTGCTGGAGCAGGCCGGCGGCCAGTGGGTGCGGGTGGCGGCCAGCGGCCCGGAATACCGACAGCAGCGGCGACCGGGCGGCGGCGCCGGTGACCAGGGGTCCGTTGCCACGGGCGTGCACCGCGCCCGCGCCCGGGCCGACCTGATCCTGGTCGCGGACGGCCCGACCCGCTCGCTGACCGAGCGCCTGCTGCACGGCTACGCCGCCCAGGCCGCCGCCGCCCTGGACCGGGACCGGCTGCGCACCCAGGCCGCCCAGGCCGAGGCGCTGGCCGAGGGCAACCGGATGCGCACCGCCCTGCTCGCCGCGGTCAGCCACGACCTGCGCACCCCGCTGGCGTCGATCAAGGCCAGCGTCAGCACGCTGCGCCAGACCGACGTCGCCTGGACCCCCGACGACGAGGCCGCGCTGCTGGCCACCATCGAGCGGTCCTCGGACCGGCTGGACGCCCTGATCGGCAACCTGCTGGACATGAGCCGGCTGACCGCCGGATCGCTGGAGCCGTTCCTGCGGCCCACCGCCATCGACGAGGTCGCGCCGGTCGCCCTGCGCGGCCTGGACGCCGGCGCCGGCTGCGGCTCACCGTGCCCGATGACCTGCCGCTGGTGCGCACCGACCCCGGCCTGCTGGAGCGGGTCCTGGCCAACCTGTTCGCCAACGCGCTGGCCTACTCCCCGCCGCACCGCGACCCTGAGCTGCACGCCCGCCAGTCCGGCGACGGCGTGCTGCTGGAGATCATCGACCACGGCCGCGGGCGTCCCGGACGAGCTGAAGAGGCAGATGTTCGAGCCGTTCTGGCGGCTGGACGGCGCAGCGGCCCGCCGGCCGCCGGTCCGCGGCGGGCAGCGTCACGGCGGCGGCGTCGGCCTCGGGCTGGCCGTGGTGCGCGGCTTCCTGGACATCATGGGCGGCTCGGTGACCGCCGCCGACACCCCGCACGGCGGCCTGACCATGCGGGTCCTGCTGCCCGCCGCCGGCGACCCGGCCGACGCCCCCAGCCCCCAGTCACCTGCCCCCCAGTCACCTGCCCCCCGGCCGCCCGGCCCGCAACCACGGGAGGGGCGGTGACCAAGGTCCTCGTCATCGACGACGAGGCCCCGATCCTGCACGCGCTGCGGATCAACCTGGCCGCCCGCCAGTACGAGGTCAGCACCGCCGCCGACGGCGCGTCCGGGCTGGCCGCCATGGCCCGGGACCGGCCCGACGTGCTGATCCTCGACCTCGGCCTGCCCGACATGGACGGCACCGAGGTGATCCGCGGCGTGCGCGGCTGGACCGCCACGCCGATCATCGTGCTGTCCGCCTGGGGCCAGGAGAGCCAGAAGGTAGCGGCGCTGGACGCCGGCGCCGACGACTACGTGACCAAGCCGTTCGGCATGGATGAGCTGCTGGCCCGGCTGCGGGCGGCCGTCCGCCGGGCCGCCCCGGCCGCCGCCGGCCCGGTGGTCAGCACCGAGCACTTCACCGTCGACCTGTCGGCCAAGCGGGTCATCCGCGACGGCGGCGACGTGCGGCTGACCCCCACCGAGTGGCAGCTGCTCGAGGTCCTGGTGCGCAACCCCGACCGCCTGGTTACCCAGCGCCAGCTGCTGCAGGAGGTGTGGGGTCCCGGCTACCTGACCGAGGGCAGCTACCTGCGCGTCTACGTCGCCAACCTGCGCCGCAAGCTGGAGCCGAGCCCGTCCCGCCCGCGTTACCTGCGCACCGAGGCCGGCATGGGCTACCGGTTCTGCCCGTCGGGCTCCCAGGAGGGGTAACGGCCCGGCGGCCCCGGCCCCGACCGCCACCCGGCCATGCCCGACGCCGAGCTACCCGCCGCCCCCGCCCCGGTACCGGTCCCGGTAGGCGGCCACCGCCGCCGCCGTGGCCGGGTCGGCGAACAGCCGCGCGAAGACCTCCACGCTGTGGTCGGCCCCGGCCCGCAGCCCGGTGTTCAGCCAGGTCTCGAACAGCTCCTTCTGCGCCGCGATGACCTGCGGCGTGAGCTCCCGCAGCCCGGCCAGCAGCCCGTCCGCCGCGGCCCGCAGGCCGGGCCGCTCGGCGACCCGGTTGACCAGGCCGGAGGCGGCCAGGTCGGCCACCGAGTACATGCCGCCGGTGAGGATGATCTCCCTGGCCAGGGACAGCCCGACATAGTGCTGCAGCAGGGCCGCGTCGGCCACCGACGGGATGCCGAGCCGGACCTCGGGCAGGCCGAACCGGGCCTGCGGGCAGGCCACCCGCAGATCGCAGGCCAGGCACAGCTCGAACCCGGCGCCCAGGCAGTACCCGCCCACCACGGCGATCACCGGCAGCGGGCTGAGCCGGACGGCGGCCAGGCCGTCGCGGACCCGGCCGATCGCCGCCCTGGCCCGGTCCTCATCGGCCCCGGCGAAGGTGTCCACGTGCAGGCCGGCCGAGAACGACCGGTCACCCGCGCCGGACAGGACGACGGCCCGGATGCCCGGCCCGGCCCCGGTGACGGCGGCGGCGATCACGTCGAGGTCGTCCAGGTACAGCGCGTTGGCGATCTCGGGCCGGCTGATCGTGATCCACCGGGTGCCGTGCTCGTCGTCGGTGACCTGCGGGGCGGCCATCAGGCTCCTTCCGGCCGGCCCTAGGCCCGGTCGCCGGCCCGCAGCTCGTACTGGGGGTTGAAGATGGTCGGCTCGCCCTTGATGGTGGACAGCCGGCCATGCACCACGATCCGCCGCCCCGGCTGGATGCCGGGGATGTCCCGGCGGCCCAGCCAGACCAGCGTGACGCTGCCGGTGCCGTCCCACAGGTCGGCTTCCATGGTCAGGCTCGGCCCGCGCGGCCGCAGCGTGACCGCCCGCAGCGTGCCGGTCAGGTTGACCAGTTCCCGGCGCCGGGTCTCGGCGATCGGGATGCAGTCCGGGGTGTCGGCCTGCTGGCTGATCTCGGCCCGCACCTCCTCGGCCTCCAGCGCCTCCCGGCCCGTGCTGAGCCGCCGCAGCGGCCCGCGCCGGATCACCGCCGCGCCGCTCCCGCCCCCGCGCGCCGCGCCCGTGCCTGATCCGCCCGTGCCTGATCCGCCCGTGCCAGACCCGCCCGTGCCAGACCCGCCCGTGCCTGATCCGCCCGCCGGCGCCGGGCGGGCCCGGGCCAGCGGGTCCTCCTGCCGGGCCCGGCTGGACTGCAGCTGGTAGGGCACGCTGGCCACGACGACGCCGCGCATGCTGATCAGCCGGGTCTTCAGCCGCAGCGCGCTCTGGTTGTGCAGGATCTGCTCCCACCAGTGCCCGAGCACGTACTCGGGGATGAAGACGGTGACGATGTCGCGGGGGCTGTCCAGGCGCAGCCGCTTCACGTAGGCCATGACCGGCTGGGTGATGTCCCGGTACGGCGAGGACACCACGGTCAGCGGCACCTCGATCCCGGCCTGCTCCCACTCCTCCTTCAGCCGGGCCGTCTCGGCCTCGTCCACCTCGACGGTGATGGCCTCCAGCCGGGCCGGCCGGGTGGCCCGGGCGTAGGCCAGCGCCCGCAGCGTGGGCAGGTGCAGCTTGGACACCAGCACGATGGAGACGTTGCTGGAGGGCAGCGTGACCGGGGCGTCGGCCGCCGGGGGCGTCAGTTCCAGCGCCACCGCCTCGTAGTGCCTGCGGATGCCGTGCATGGTGATCCAGATGACCATCATGGCCACCACGGCGATCCAGGCCCCGCTGGCGAACTTGGACACCACCACGATGACCAGCACCACGGCGGTGACGCAGGCGCCGACCGTGTTGATCGTCCGGGACTTGATCATCTTCAGCCGGGTGCGCTGGTCGGTGACCGTGCGCAGGTTCCGGTTCCAGTGCCGGATCATGCCCGTCTGGCTGCACACGAACGACACGAACACGCCCACGATGTAGAGCTGGATCAGCCGGGTGGGCGAGGCGTTGAACGCCACGATCAGGACGATGGCGAACCCGGACAGCAGCAGGATGCCGTTGCTGTAGGCCAGCCGGTCACCCCGGGTGCGCAGCTGGCGGGGCAGGTACCCGTCCCGGGCCAGGATCGAGGCCAGCACCGGGAACCCGTTGAACGCGGTGTTGGCCGCCAGCACCAGGATCAGCGCGGTGAACACCTGCAGCAGGTAGAAGAACGGCGAGGAGAGGCCGAACACCGCCTGGCCGACCTGGGCGATGACCGTCGGGGGAGTGTGCCCGGCGGGGACGCCGATCAGGTCACCCGGCTCGGCCGCCGCGTGCACGTGCGCGATCAGGGCCAGCGCGGTGATGCCGGCGAACATGGCGACCGCGATGCCGCCGAGCAGGGCCAGCGTGGTGGCCGCGTTCTTGCTCTTGGGCTTCTTGAACGCCGGGACGCCGTTGCTGATCGCCTCGACCCCGGTCAGCGCGGTGCAGCCGGACGAGAACGCCCGCAGCAGCAGGAACACCAGGGCGAAGCCGGTGAAGTCCTGGGCGTTGCTGGATCCGGTAGGCGGCGCTCACCGCGTGCAGGTGGTCGCCGAGCGCCACCTTGGTCAGGCCCCACACGATCAGCAGCGTGACCAGGCCGACGAAGCAGTAGGTGGGGATGGCGAAGGCGGTGCCGGACTCGCGCACGCCGCGCAGGTTCAGCAGCGCGATGACCGCCACCACGACCACGGCGATCAGCGCCAGGTGGCCGTCCAGGGCGGGGAACGCCGAGGCCAGGTTGGCCACCCCCGAGGACACCGACACCGCCACGGTGAGGGTGTAGTCGACCATCAGCGCGCTGGCCACGGTCATGCCGACCTTGGGGCCGAGGTTGGTCGTGGCCACCTCGTAGTCGCCGCCGCCGGACGGGTAGGCGTGCACGTTCTGCCGGTAGGAGGCGACCACCACCAGCATCAGCAGGCCGACGCCGAGCGCGATCCACGGCGTGAAGCCGATGAACGCCAGGCCGCCGACCGACAGCACGATGAGGATCTCCTCGGTGGCGTAGGCCACGGAGGACAGCGCGTCGCTGGCGAACACCGGCAGCGCGATCTTCTTCGGCAGCAGCGTGTGCCCCAGCCGGCTGCTTTGCACCGGCCTGCCGACCAGCAGTCGCTTGCTTATCCCGTAGAGCATTGACACGTGCGCATGCTAAGCCGATGCCGGGCACAGCGGAACAGGGTGCGCGGATAGCGCGATACCGGTGACGCTGGAAAATAGCCGCATACCGGCTAGAAAATTAGCTGTTACCAGTCTTGTGCGGACAACTCCGGTTGCGTAATGCTGGCACACGCGCACCCATAGGAGAGCGGGGAGTCAAGCCAGTTCATGTCTTCGCGTAACGCCGGGGCGTCGCAGCGGTCCGCGTCACTGGTCCCGGCGCTCGGCCGGGCTGGCCGCATGCGGCACCCGTGCCAGCGCGCCCGGTGTGGCCCTGCCCGCTAAGGCCAGCGCGCCCCTCACGGTGCCAGCCGCGCCCAGTACCTCTCCGGCCACCCCGAGCAGCGGTCGCGGCCGCCTACCCGGCTACTGGCAGGCCTACGCGCAGGCCATGACGAGCCGGGAACGCGGCCGGCGCCCGGTCGGCCCTGGCCCCCGTACGCCGCCGCCAGCACGCTGGCCCGGCTGATCACCGCGCTGCGGCGGGTGTGGGCCGCGCACGAGCCGCCGACGGCGCGGCCATGCCGCACGTGCTGAGCGTGCAGATCACCGGGTCCCGGGCGCTGCTGCACGACTGCCTGGACTTAAGCCACTTCGGCGTGCTAGACACGGCCACCGGCCGGGTGGTGTCGGACAGCTTCGGGCTGCCGACCGCAATTACTACATCACCCTGGTGCTGTCCGGCGGTCGCTGGCTGGTCAGCAACATGGAGCCGGTGGAGGTGCCATGCCAGCCCTGAGATGCCCGCCGTGTTGACCGCGGCGACGCTCATCCTCGCGGCCCGGCCGCCGGCCCGCCGTCGCGCCGGCCGCGCCGGCCAGCGCCAGCCCGGCCGCGCCGGGCAGCCGGCACGGCGGCTGCGTGACCACCTTCCAGCCGCCCAGCACCTGGATCGTGGTGTGCGGCAACGGCGGCGGCTCGGGCGGCGGCGGGGGCTCGGGCGGCGGCGGGGGCGGCAAGGTCGTCTGCACGCTGCAGCCGCTGTCGCCGGGCAACATCGCGTTCTTCGGCCTGCCGCCCGCGCCGCCGGGCGAGGAGTGGGCCGCCATCACCTGCCCCGGCAACTCGCCGTTCGGCGGCGTGACCCTGGTCGACACCGCGGGCGCGCCCGGCCGTCACCCCGCAGGAGCTGCTGCAGGAGGTTGAGGGCCAGCTGACGGTTCAGCCGCTGGCCGCCGACACCGCGCCGCCGCAGCGCCAGGGACGGCCTGGTCGGGCTGCCCGAGTGGTTCTGGATCCCGACGGCGCGATGGCGGCCGGTCCGCACCCAGCGGCTCCAGGTCGGGCCGGTCTGGGCGCAGGTCACCGCCACCCCGCAGAAGATCATGCTTCGTGGCCGGCGGCGGCCAGGGCCAGAAGGTCTGCGACGGGCCGGGCACGCCGTTCAGTGCCGCCGCCGCCCAGCGCCACGTCGGACTGCTCGTACACCTACAGCCAGTCCTCGGCCACCCAGCAGGGCGGCGCCTACGCGGCCTCGGTCACCGTGACCTGGCGGGTCACCTGGGCGGGCTTCAGCCCGGCCACCGGCCCGGTCGGCGGCGTGCTGAACGCCGCGCTGCCGATAGCCGATCCGTTCAACCTCAAGGTGGCCGAGGGCCAGGCCCTGGTCAGCGGAACCGGGGTCAGCCAGTGAGCACAGGACAGCAGGGCGGCAACTTCGGCACGGTCTACCATCCCGAGCCCGACCCGCTGCCGCCGGCAACGGCGCGCCGCATCCGGCCCGGCCGCTGCGGCCGCTGCCGCGACGGCGGCGGCCCGGCATGATCGCGCTGGCGGTCGCCCTGATCGGCGTCGGCATCCTGGGCGGCGCCGCGCTGTTCCAGCAGGTCAACCACCAGGTCCCGGTGCTGATGGTCACCCGCGCCGTGCCGGCCGGCACGGTCGTGCGCGCCTCCGACCTGGGCACCACCTCGGTCGTGCTGTCGGGCGGCGTCAAGGCCATCCCGTCGGGCCAGGAGCACCAGGTCGTCCGGCCTGGTCGCGGCCACCAGCCTGCAGCCGGGCACGCTGCTGGCCCCGGCCGAGCTGACCACCACGCTGCCGCCGTCGTCGCAGCCAGCAGCTCGTGCCCATCGCGATGAAGCCGTCCCAGCTTCCGGCCAGCGGCCTGGATCCCGGCGACCAGGTGCATCGTCGTCTCGGCGCCCGGCGCGCAGGGCCAGAACTCCGCCGTCGCCGGTGCCGGGGCCGTCCATCCCCGGCATCGTCGAGGCGGTCAGCGCTGGCCGCCGACCAGGACGGCATGCAGGTCGTTGACCTGCTCGTCGACGCCAGCAACGGCACCGACCTGGCCCGGGAGGCGGCCGCCGGCGGGATCGCCCTGGTCGTCACCAGCAGGAGTCCCTGATGGCGGTCTTCGCGCTGCTGTCGGCGGGCGGCGTCGCCGGGCGTGACCACCGCCGCCCTGGCCCTGACGCTGAGCTGGCCGTCCCAGGTCGATCATCGCGGAGTGCGACCCGAGCGGCGGGGACATCCTGGCCGGCCTGCTCGGCGGTCACCTGCCCGCCACCACCGGGCTGCTGCCGCTCGCCCTGGAGGCCGGCGGCGGCGCCGAGATCCCGTCCGACGTGCTGTGGCGCCAGCTGGTCGAGCTGGACGAGGAGCGCAGCCGGCTGCTGCTGGCCGGGATCAGCGACCCGCGCCAGTCGGCCGCGCTGCACTCCTCGCTGCCCTGGATCGCCGAGGCGCTGCAGGGCCTGCGGGCCGACGTGCTGGCCGACTGCGGGCGGCTCGACGCGGTGGCCGCGGTGCGGCCCGTGCTGTCGGCGGCCAGCCTGGCCGTCCTGGTCCTGCAGCCGACCCTGCGCCAGGTCAGCCGGGCCGTCGCCCGGGTGGAGATGCTGACCGCCCTGGTCGGCCGGGACCGGGTGGTGCTGCTGCTGGTCGGCGAGGGCAGCGCGAGCCAGCGCGAGGTGGCCAAGACGCTGGGCCTCCCGGTGGCCGGGATACTGCCCGCCGACCCCCGGACCGCGGCGCTGCTGTCCGACGGCGTGGGCCAGCGCCGGCGCCTGGAGGAGCGCCCGCTGATCCGGGCGGCCAAGACCGCGGGGCGCGGCATCCGCGCCGCCGCCCGGGCGGCGGGGCCGCTGGCCGGCTACCCGGACCAGCAGGTCTACACCCCGTACGCCGACGACCAGCCGGAGCTGGACCCGGCCGCCGCCCAGTCCGGCCTGGACCCCTACCAGCCGCCCGGCCTGGACGCCCGCCCGGAGCCCGGGCCGGCGCGGCCCGGCCGGCCGGGCCGGTACGACACCCCGGCCGGCCCGTACGACACCGCGCGGTACACACCCCGGCTGCCGGTACGACACCCCGGCTGGCCCGTATGACACCGCCTCTGGCCCGTATGACACCGCGGCTGGCCCGTACGACACCGCGTTCAGCCGGCCTGACCCGGCGGCGAGCCCCTATGGCCGGCCGCGGGTTCCTATGACCCGGCGAGCCCGTATGACCCGGCCAGCTCGTATGACCAGGCCAGCCCGTATGACGCGGCGAGTCCGTATGACCCGGCGGCCAGCCTGCATGACCTGCACGACCTGGCCGACCGGCCGTATGACCAGGGGACCGGGCAGCCTGCCGCCACGCTGGGCCCGACCTGGGCCAGCCCGCCGTCGCTGGGCTGGCCCGAGCCGCCCGGGACGAGCCGCCCGGGCCAGGCGGACCCGGCGGACCCGGCCGCCCGCGAGTACCCGGCGGCCCGCGAGTACCCGGTGTTCGGCGCGGACCAGTACCGGGCGTTCGGCGCCGACCAGTACCAGGCCGGCGAGCACCCGGCCGTCCCGTATCCGCCCGCGGAGTATCCGGCCAGGCCGTATCCGCCGGCGGAGTATCCGGGCAGGCAGTATCCGCCGGCGGAGTATCCGGGCGGGGAGTATCCGGACGCGGAGTATCGGGCCGGCGAGTATCCGGACGCGGAGCATCGGGCCGGCGAGTATCCGGACGCGGAGCATCCGGGCGGCGGGAGTATCCGGGCGGGGAGCATCTGGCCCCCGACAATCCGGCTGCCGCGTACCCGGCTGAGGAGTACCCGGCGGGCGAGCACCGCCCGGAGGAGACCCGCGCCGACCGGAACGGCAGCCGGCCATGACCGAGGTCTACCCGCCGCAGCAGGCGGGCAGCCCGCAGCGCGGGACCGGGCCGCAGCGCGGGACCGGGCCGCGGCCGGCCGGCACCGGTACCGGGCCGCAGCCCCGGTACCTGCCGCAGGCCACGCTGGCCGACCCGCGGTTCCGCACCGCGGTGGCCGAGATCCTGGCCCCGGCGGCCAGCCGGCTGCATGACACCACGGGCGAGGCCGAGGCCGCCGCGATCATCCGCGACGCGGTCCGGCTGTGGGCCGAGCGGCAGATCCGGGCGGGCGCCCCGGTGCCCTCGCCGGCCGAGCGCGAGGCGCTGGCCCAGGCCGTCTACGACCAGCGCTACGGGCTCGGCCCGCTGGCCGCCTACCTGCGCGACCCGAACGTCGAGAACGTCGACGTGAACGGCTGCGACCAGGTGTGGATCACCTACGACACCGGGGAGCGGGTCGGCGGCCCGCCGGTCGCCGCCACCGACGCCGACCTTCAGGACATGATCCGCACCTGGGCCGCGCGCGGCGGCCAGACCTCCCGGGACTTCTCCTCCGCCGCGCCGCTGGTGAACGTGGCGCTGACCGGCGGCGCGCGGCTGACCGCGACGATGTCCGTCACCCCGCGGCCGTGCATGTCGCTGCGCCGGCACGGCCACCTCGACGCCAGCCTGGCCCGGCTGGTCCAGCTCGGCACGATCGACCAGGCGCTGGCCGCGTTCCTGGCCGCCGCGGTGCGCGGGCGCTGCAACATCATCGTCACCGGCGGCGTCAACGCCGGGAAGACCACCATGCTGCGCGCCCTGGCCAGCGAGATCCCGCCCGGCGAGCGGCTGGCCACGCTGGAGTCGGAGTACGAGCTGTACCTGCACGACTCCGCGCAGCACCCCGACGTGATCGCGTTCGAGGCGCGGGACGCCAACTCCGAGGGCGCGGGCAGCATCAGCCTGCACGACCTGCTGGCCCACGCGCTGCGGCACAACCCGCAGCGGATCATCGTCGGCGAGGTCCGGCGCGGCGAGATCATGCCGATGCTGGAGGCGATGAACTCCGGCCAGGACGGCTCGATGTGCACGCTGCACGCCAACTCCCCGGCCGAGGCGTTCGACCGGATCCTGATCCTGGCCCTGCGCGGCGGCCTGGCCCTGGCCGAGCGGGCCATCCACATCCTGGTCGGCATGGCCGTGGACCTGATCATCCACGTCCGCAAGCGTTTCGACGGGACCCGGACCATCCGCTACGTGTCCGAGGTGCTGGAGGTCCTGCCGCCCGCCGACACCGACCGGCCCGCGGTCAACCGGCTGTTCCTGCCCGACGGCCCCGGCGGCCGGGCGTTCCCCGCTCACACCCCCTCGCCGGGCCTGCTCGACCGGCTGACCGCGGCCGGCTTCGACCCGGCCCTGCTGGACCGGCAGCGGGCCGCGGCCCGGACGGGAGGCGTGGCGATGATCGTGCTGGCCGCACTGGCCGGGGCGCTGGCGGTCGAGCGGCCTCATCCTGCTCGTCCGCGGCCTGCGGCGGACCGCGCCCGCGGCCCGGCACCCCGCCGCGGGGGCTGTCCGGCCTGCGGCTGGCCGCCCGCGACCGCCGCCAGCTACTGCTGGCCCTGGGCGCCGCGATCGTCGTGTTCGTCCTCACCGGCTGGCCGGTGGGCGGGATCGCGGCCGGGGCCGCGGTGGTGTTCCTGCCCCGGCTGGGCAACAGCCGGCAGCGGCAGCAGACCGCGATGCTCGAGGGCCTGGAGCAGTGGATCCGGCGGCTGGCCGACATGATCACCGCCAGCCGCGGCCTGGAGGACGCGCTGGGCGCCAGCGCGCGGTCCGCGCCGGCCGCGGTGGCCGGGCCGGTCGACCGCCTGGCCAGCGCGGCTCGCCTCGCGCATCGGCACCGAGGCGGCGCTGCGTGCGCTTCGCCGCCGAGATCGACGACCCGGCCGGCGACCGGATCGCCGCCGCGCTGATCATCGCCACCGGCCGCCGCGGCGGCGGCGCCAGGGGCGTGCTCGTCGCCCTGGCCGCCCTGCTGGCTCGCGACGTGGCCGCCCGGCGGGAGATCGACGCCGAGCGTGCCCAGCACCGCACCACGGTCCGCTGGATCGGCATCTTCGTCGCCGGGTTCACCGTCGTTCTCCGTGCTCAACCGCTCGTACTCGGCCCCGTTCGGCACCGTCGCCGGGCCAGGTCGTGCTGGCCATGGTCGCGCTGCTGTACGCGGGCGGGCTGCCGTGGCTGCACCGGCTCGGCAACCTGCCCGCCGCCGGCCGGTTCCTGGACGACTCCCTGGCCCAGGCCCCGCCGCCCGCCCCGGCCCAGCTCAGCGCGGGGACCGCGACCCGCCGGCCAGGCCGTTGCCCGGCCCGAGAGGCAGTGGTGATGATGCTGTGTCGATGAGTACGTGGGTCCTCGTCCTCGGCGCCCTGCTCGGCCTGGGCGTGTTCCTGCTGGTCAGCGAGCTGATCCCGGCTGGCCCGCGGGTCGGCGCGGCGCTGGCGCGGCTGGGCGAGCAGGGCGCCGCGCCCGGCGGCCCGACGCGAACGGCCCCGCTCACACACCGGATGGGCCGCGCGCTGGCCCGGGCGCTGCCCTGGCTGCCGGTGCCGTCGGCCGACCTCGCGCTGCTGAACCAGGACCGGTCGGCGTGGCTGGCCAGCAAGGTCACCTGCGGCCTGCTCGGCCTGGCCGCCCCGGTGCTGGTGGCCGCCGCTGCTGGCCGCTCGGCGGGCACCCGGTGAGCTGGCCCGTCCCGGTCGGCGGCGCGCTGCTCCTCGGGCCTGGGCCTGTTCTTCGCCCCGGACCTGGTCACCCGCGTCAACGCGGCCGAGAAGCGCTATGACTTCCGGCACGCGCTGAGCAGCTACCTGGACCTGGTCGGGCTGGAGCGCGGCGCCGGCGCCGGGCCGACCGAGGCGCTGGAGGCGGCGGCCGAGATCGGCGGCGGGTGGGCGTTCCAGCGCATCGGCGCCGCCCTGGACGCCGCCCGCCGGGTCGGCGGCGCCCCGTGGACCGCGCTGGCCGCCCTGGCCGCCGAGACCGGCGTCACCGAGCTGGCCGACCTGGCCGACATCGCCGAGGTCGCCGGCCAGGAGGGCGCGCGCATCCTGGACACGCTCGCCGCCCGGGCCGCGTCCATGCGCGCCCAGCAGCTCTCCGCCGACCGGGCCAAGGCCGGGCTCGCGCGGCACCACCATGGTCGTCCCCATCGCCCTGCTCGCCGTCGGCTTCCTGATCCTGCTGATGTTCCCGATCCTCTACCGCACGTTCCTGATCCAGTAGGCCCTTTCCCCGCGGAAGGAGACCCCCGTGATCCCAGCCCGCTCTGGTTCTGCGTCACCTACCTGGTCGGCCGCGCCCGCCAGCGCGCCCGCTCCGCCCTCGACGGCCATCCCGAGTCCGGCGCGCTCACCCTGGAGTGGATCGTCATCGCCGGCATCCTCGTGGCGGCCGCGGCCGGGGCGGCCTTCTTCTTCGCCAGCAGATCTCGGAGTTCGAAAGCAAGATTCCCTAACCCGGGCCGCGCTGACCCCCTGATCGGACCAGCACAGCCGAATGAGCACAGCGGGATGAGCACACGCCAGATGAGACGACAGCCGACGCGGCGCCGCCTGACTCGGCGCCGGCCGCCGCGGGACCCGGGGCGCTGACCCTGAGCTACGTGATTATCGTGCCGGTGTTCCTGGCTGCCGCTGATGGTCATCGCCCAGGCGTGCCATGTGGTACCTGGCCCGGTCCGCGGCGCTGGCCGCCGCCCGGCAGGGCGTCGACGCGGCCCGGGTCCAGGGCTCCTCGCCCGCGCCGGCCAGGCCGCGGCGCTGGCCTTCGCGCAGACCTCGGCGTCCGGGTACCTGCTGAGCCCGGCGGCGAGCATCGGCGGCAGCAGCGCCACCACCATCGTGATCACCGTGACCGGCCGCGTGCCCAGCCTGGTGCCCGGCGTGCCGATCACGTCACCCAGGTGGCCCAGGCGCCCGTCGAGCGGTTCACCACCCCATGACCGGCCGGGCCGCCGAGGCGGCTCGGCCGCGACGCGGCGACCGCGGGAACGCCGCCCTGGAGCTGGTCATCCTGGCACCGGTCATCGTGCTGCTGATCGGCATGGTGGTGGCGGCGGGCCGGACCACCATCGCCCAGGGCTCGATCGACGCCGCCGCCCGTGACGCCGCGCGCCAGGCGTCCTCGCCCGGTCGCCCGCCGACGCCCAGGCGGCGGCGCAGGACAGCGCCAGCGCGGAGCTGTCCGGGGAGGACCTGACCTGCACGCCGACCATCGACCCTGCCCGGCCTGGACGGCGGCCTTCGCGACCCCGGCAGGCCAGCCGCCAGCGGTCACGGCCATCGTCTCGTGCACGGTCAGCCTGTCGGACCTGCTGGTGCCGGGGCTGCCCGGTCACCGGCGGCTCACCGGCACGTTCACCTCACCGCTGGACCCGTTCCGGGGCCGGTCCCGGATCAGGAGGGGCCGATGAGCATCAGGAGCGGCCGCGACGGCGCACCGCCGGCCGTCACCAGCGACCGGCACCACCGCCGCCGGCAGGCCGCGTCGGCCGCGCGCCGGCCGGCTGTCACAGTGATCGTCACACCGGCCGGCAGCCTGAGCCAGCCGGATGGCCAGGGCCAGCCAGCGGGCCTGGCCGGCCCGGGAGCCAGGAGCACAGAATGAGCCAGCGCGGGCGGGACCGGGCTGACCGCGGCTCGCTGACGCTGATGCTGGCCGTGCTGTTCGTCGCCCTGCTCGGCCTGGCCGGCATCGTCATCGACGGCGGCGCCAAGCTCACCGCGGCCGAGAACGCGGCGGCCATCGCCCAGGAGGCGGCGCGGGCCGGCGCCGGCCAGGTCAACCAGGCCACCGCCCACGAGAACGGCAGCTTCGTGGTCGACGAGAACCAGGCCATCGCCGCCGCCAACGACCTACCTGGCCAGCGCGGGCGCCAACGTCACCGGCCAGGCCGCGCCCGGCCCGAACGGCACCGACGAGATCGTGGTCACCGTGCACGTTCACCGTGCCGACCAAGGTGCTGTCGATCATCGGGATCGACACCATCACCGCCACCGGCGACGGCCACGGCCAACCTGGTCAGCGGCGTGACGGGACCGGGCCAGTGAGCCGCGGCCGCGGCCGCGCGGCCGCCGCCGGGATGGCCGCGCTGCTGACCCTGCTCGCGCTGATCGTCGGCCTGCCGGTGCTGCTCTACCGGCTCGGCGGGTCGCCGCTGCCCGGCCACGTGCCGGCCGCGCGCAGGTCGGCCACGCCCTGCTGCACCGCGACAGCGCCAGCGTCGTGCTGGCCGCGGTCCGCGACGTCAGCTGGATCGCCTGGGCGCTGTTCACGCTGGCCGTGCTGGCCGAGGTCCAGGCCGTGCTGCGGCGCCGGACGCCCCCCGGCTGTGGCTGGGCGGCATGCAGACGGCCGGCGGGCCGCCTGGTCGCCCTGGCCGCGCTGACCTTCACCACCGCGCCGGTGGGCACGCTGCTGGCCATGCCCCAGCCGGTCTCGGCCGCCGTCGCCATGCCCCGCAGGCCGAGGTGACCTCCCTGGCGTTTCCGGCGGCGGCACCTCCGGCGACTGCACCCCGGCAACAGCATCCCCGGCACCCGCATCCCCGGTAGCCGCATCCCCGGCAGCGGCGGCGCCCACGGCGGCTCCGGCGCCGCCCGCGCCGCAGGTGCAGACCATGGCCCTGGACACCAGCGCGACCGCCGCCGGACCCGCATCCCAGGGAGAGCACATGGGCATCCTCCAGCTCGTGACGGTCCGGCCCGGCGACTGCCTGTGGACGATCGCCCAGCAGCACCTGGGCAGCGGCGACCGGTTCCACGAGATCGTGGCGCTCAACCTGGGCCACGACATGGGCAACGGGCAGGTCTTCACCAACCCGTCGCTGATCCAGCCCGGCTGGGTCCTGCACCTGCCCGCCGGCCCGGCCGCTGCACCGCCCCGGCGGCCCCCGGCCGCGGGACGCCGCCGCCCGCACCGGGCGGCGGCCACCCCGGCCGCCCGGTCGCAGCTCAGCACACCCGCACAAGTCGGCCACCCCGGCCCCGGCCCCGTCGCCCGGTCCGGCCAGCCGCCGGCGCGGCAGCCGTCCGCCGCGCCCGCTCCGGCCAGCTCCGCCCCGGCCGTCCGCCGCACCCGCCGGCACCGCACCCGCTGGCACCGCACCCGGCCGGCCCCGCGCGGCCCCCGCACCCGTCCCCGCCGGCCTCGTCGCCCGCGGCCTCGCCCCGGCCGCGCCGCCGCCGGCCGTCCCGCCCCGGCCCTGCCCGCGCCGGTCCGCACCGCTCCGGCCCGCCCGGCGGCCAGGCCGGGCAGGTCACCCGGGACGTCTCCGCACGCCAGCCTCACCGCGGTGCCGGACAGCAGGCTGCCGCTCGGCATCGCGTTCGGCACCGGGGTGCTGGCCGGCGGCGCCGCGGCCAGCCTGGCCCGGCTCCGGCACCGGCAGCGGCAGACCCGGCGGCGTGGCCGCCGGATCCCGCTGCCGGCCAGCGCGCCGGTCGCCGTGGCCGAGCAGCGGCTGCACGTCGCCGCCGGCCCAGGAGTCCGGTCACGGCGCTGCGCGGGGTGCTCAGCCACCTGGCCGCCGCGCTGGTGGCCACGCCGCAGCAGATGCCCGAGATCACCGCGCTGCTGGTGCAGCCCGACTCGCTGGAGGTCCTGCTGGCCAGCCCGGCCGCCGAGCCTCCGCCGCCGCCGTTCACGCGTGCCCGGCGGCCGCCAGGGCAAGGCCTGGCAGCTGTGGCTGGACGAGCGAGCCGCCCGGCCTGGCCGACGGAGTCGGCGACCTGCTGCCCGGCCTGCTCACCATCGGCGCCTGCCGACGGCGGCTACCTCCTGGCTGACCTGGAGCACCTGCAGGTCACGACCGTCGACGGCCCGGCCAGCATGACCGCCGCCGATGCTCCGCAGCGCCGCCGCCGAGCTGGCCACCGGGCAGCTGGCGGGCTGGTATGACCTGATCCTGGTCGGCTTCCCCGAGCTCGCCGCGCTGGGCGGCCGGGGCAGCTGCTGCGACTCCCTCGACGCCGGGCTGGACCTGCTGGCGGCCAAGGCGGTGGCCCTGCGGCGGCGCCTGGGCGAGGCCCCGCTGGCCGATGTCCGGTATCACCGGCTGGCCGACCCCGCCGACGAGGACTGGGCGCTGACGCTGCTGGTCAGCTCCGTGCCCCCGACGTCCGGCCAGCTCGCCCTGCTCAGCGACCTGTCCGCCGACCCCGGCGGGATCGCCGCGCTGGTCCCCGGCGGGGCCGAGCCCCCCAGCGGCCACCGCCCGCCCGCCACGATCGACCTCCCGCCGCGCCGGACGGCGGCGACGGCGTGCGTCGCCCGGATCTGGCCGCTCCAGCTGGAGGCCCGCCCGCAAGCCCTCGACGACGCCGACTACGAGGCACTGACCAGCTTGTTCGTGACGGCGGCGGAGGCCCACGACCTCGGCCCGGCCGACCCGCCCTATGACAGCTGGATCTGGCCGCCGGACCTGGCCGGCCGGGCAGGCCCGGGTGCCGGCGACGGCGCGGACGACCTGTACCTTGACGATGACGACCTTGGCGATGACGACGTGAGCAGCCACTACCGGGGGGATACCGGGCCAGGCGATGCTGACGCAAGCGAGGCCGGCGAACCGCCCCCCGGCGGCCCGGAGGCCGATGACCCCTGGGCGGCCGATGCCGCGGCTGTGGATGAGTCGCACTGGGCCGCGCCCGACTGGGGGGCCGAGCAGCCTGGTCGCCGACCCGCTGCCCGCCGGCCTCGATGCCGGTGACCTTGCTGACCGGTGGCCTCGACAGCGGGCGGCCTTGACACGGGCGCCGACCTGCGATGACCGGCGACCTCGACACGGGCGGCCTCGAGGCGACCGGGCGGCCTCGACACGGGCGGCCTCGACACGGGCGGCCTCGATGCTGGCGATCCCGGTATCGCCGGCCCGGACTGGGCGCGGCGAGCCGTCCTGGGCGCCCGCCCGACAGCGCCATGACCGATGACCGGACCGACCCCGCCGTGAACAGCGCTTCCACCGATGGCCTGGCCGGACCCCGCCGTAACCGGGCTGCCCGGCGCAGCCCGCCGCCTGGCTGAGCGACCCGGCGCCGCCGGCCCGGATTCCGGGTCCCGCCCGCCCGCTGGCCCCGGCCCCGCCGGCCCCGCCGGACTCCGGCCGGAAGACAGCCGGCCCGCGGAGCGCCCCGCCGAGGGGCAGCCCGAGGACGGGCAGTCCCGAGGACGGGCAGCACCGCGACGCCGAGCAGAGCCTGCGGATCGGCGTGCTCGGCACGTTCACGATCAACGGCCAGCCCGGCGCGCTGCTGCCCGCGCAGAGCCAGCTGGTCCTGGCCCTGGCCCTGAACGGCACCAGCGGGCTGTCCAACCAGCAGCTGTGCTACCTGCTCGGCGCCGACCCCGACCGGCCCAAGCCCAGCGACTCGCTGCGCCAGCTCATCGTCCGGACCCGCCGCCAGCTCGGCCGGGCGCCGGACCGGCGGGAGTGGATCGAGCACCTGGGCGGCGGCCAGTACGCGCTGCACCCGGCCGCCCGGTTCGACTGGCACGAGTTCGACGCGCTGGCCACCGAGGGGATGCGCGCCCGCGACGCGGTCCGGCTGCGCCGCGCCCTCGGGCTGATCCGCGGCCGCCCGTTCACCGGCTGCTACTACTGGTGGCTGGACCTGGCCCTGACCGAGACCGTGCGGGCGCAGATCGTCGACGCCGCCGACGTGCTGGCCGCGCTGGAACTGGCCGCGGGCGACCCGGCCGCGGCGGCCCGGGCGGCCCGGGTCGGGCTGGCCGGCGACGCCGGCGCGGAGCAGCTCTGGCGGGCGCTGATGCGGGCCGAGCACGCGGCCGGCAACCTCACCGGGGTCCGCGAGGCGTGGAGTCGCTGCCTGGACGCGATCAGCGAGATCGCCCCCGACGGCGAGCCGCACCCCGGTACCGCGGCGCTGTACCGGGAACTGCTGGGGGACGCCCCGGCCCGGCCCGTCTGGGCCGGCGGCTGATTCCGCCGGTGACCTCGCCGGTGATTTCGGCCGGGGCAAGGCCAGTCACCGGCTGACCACTGACGGACGTTTCGTTACCGTATTTCACGGGTGCTGTTCGGAATACCGCCAGCCAGGTGAAACGATCTGCATTGTGAGCTTGCCCGGACGTCAGCCGCGGCTGGAAAGCGCGGCGCAGGCGGCACCCGTACCCGCTGCCGCGCCGGTGCCGCACGTCGAGGACGACCTGCGGCCGCGCGTGCGGATGCCGGCCGATCTGCTGCGCTGCGTCCTGACCGCCATCGAGGTGGCGGTGCTGGGCACCATCGGCCTGATCGGCGTCCAGGTGAACGCCGTCCCGGCCACCCGGCGGCTGCCCGCGGCGCTGGTCGGGGTGCTGGGCTTCGTCGCCTACTTCGCCATCTACGCGCTGCCGCTGGCCCTGGCCGCCTGGCTGGTTTACCGCCGCCAGTGGCGGCGGCTGGGCGAGGCCGTGGCCACCGCCCTCGTCGTCGTCGGCGTGGTCGCGCTGGCCAACTTCGTGCTCCGGCTGGAGCCGTTCCGGCTGCTGTATGACGGGCTGGCGGCCAGCCCCAGCAACGGCGTCCGCCCGGTCCTGTTCGACGGCTACCTGGCCGGGCTGGTCGCCTTCATCACGGTCATCGGTCTGGCCGGCCGGCCGCGCTGGCGGGCGGCCTTCTGGTCGGCGATCGGCTTCTACTCGCTGACCCGGCTGGCCGGCAACGCAGACCACCCTCCTGAGCGCCCTGATCACGCTGCTGATCGGGTCCTCGATCGGGTCCGGCCTGCGGTTCGCGGTCGGCTCGGTGTCCGAGCGCCCGTCCGCCCGGCAGATCGCCGCCGCCCTGTCCGCCGCCGACGCGCCGATCGTCGCCATCTCCCGGATCTGGGACACCGCGCCGGAGAACCGCCGGTACCTGGCCCGGACGGCCGGCGGCGAGGAGCGCGAGGTCACCGTCTACGACCGGGACCAGCAGGCCGCCGACCTGCTGTACCGGATCTACCGCCGGGTCCGGGTCAGCGCGCAGGTATCGCGCAGCGCGCCGTTCACCATGGAGCGGGCGATCGAGCGCAACGCGCTGCTGATCTACTCGGTCGAGGACGCCGGGGTGGCCACGCCCCGGCTGCGGGCCGCGCTGCGGGTCGGCTCCGAGGCCGCCGTGCTGAGCTGCGAGCGGATGACCGGCACCGCCGCTGGACGCCCTGCCCGCCCCGCCCACCGACGACCAGCTGGCCAGCGTCTGGGACGCCGTGCTCCAGCTGCACGAGCGGCGGGTCACCCACCGGTCGCTGACCGCCGACCGGATCCTGCTCACCGGCCCCGAGCACCGCGACGTCATCCTGCTCGACCCCGGCAACGGCGACGTCGCCGCCAGCGAGGTCCAGCTCCGCCTCGACCTGGCCCAGCTGCTGGCCGAGCTGGCGCTGCTGGTCGGGCCGGAGCGGGCGGCCAGCAGTCGCCCGCGACCGGATCGGCGCCGACCTGGCCGCCCTGGTCCCGCTGCTGCAGCCGGTGGCGCTGTACCGGTCCACCCGGGCCGCGCTGCGCCGCCGCCGGGACGTCCTGCCCGCGCTGCGCAAGCAGCTCACCGATGACGCGCCCGACGGCGAGGAGGCGCCGCCGGTCCAGCTGGAGCGGTTCCGGCTGCGCACCGTCGTCACCCTGGTCATCGGCGTGGTCGCGGCCGACATCCTGGTCGGCCAGCTGACCAAGGTGAGCTTCGGCGACCTGCTGCAGCACGCCGACTGGCGCTGGTCGCTGGTCGCGCTGTGCCTCTCGGTCGCCACCTACGTCGGGGCCACCTGGTCGCTGTCCGGGCTATCGTGCCCGAGCGGCTGAGCTTCCCGCGGACGTTCCTGGCCCAGCTGGCCGGCTCGTTCGTCACCCTGGTCGCACCCGGCGGCGGTGGGCGGCGTCGCGCTGAACCTTCGTTACCTCCGGAAATCCGGGTGTCGCCTCGGCCGACGCCGCGTCGAGCGTCGGCGTGTCGCAGGTCTTCGCGTTCGCGCCTGCACCTGTCCTGCTGCTCATCTTCGCGGCTGCTGACCGGAGCCGCGTCCCGCGACCACTCGCTGCGGCCGCACGTGCTGGATCTACATCGCGCTGGGCGTGCTGGTCGCCGGCGCGCTCGTGGCCTGGCCTTCCCGGCCGGGCGCCGGTTCATCCGGTCCCGGCTGGCCACGGCGCTGGGCCAGGTGCTCCCGCGGCTGCTGGACGTGGCCCAGCAGCCGAGCGAGCTCGCCGAGGGCATCGGCGGCGCCCTGCTGCTGACCGCCGCCTACATCGCTCTGCCTGGACGCCTCGGTCCAGCGCCCTCGGCGGCTCGGTGCCGCTGGCCAGCCTCGCGGTCGTGTACCTGGCGGGCAACGCGATGGGCTCGATCTTCCCCACGCCCGGCGGCCTGGGCGCGCGTGGAGGCGGCGCTGTCGGCGGGCCTGACCGCCGCCGGGCTGCCCGGCACCACCGCGGTCAGCGCCGTGCTGCTGTTCCGCACGCTGACCTTCTGGCTCCCGGTCCCGGTCGGCTGGGTGGCCATGAACTACCTGATCCGCCGCGACGCCCTGTGAGGCCGGCCCGGCGGCCCGCCCGCGGCGGCCCGGCACCCCGGCACCCCGGCACCCCGGCGGTCAGCCCAGCCGCAGCCGGGTGACCGAGTCGCCGCCCAGGCTGGTGACCCACAGGTCGCGGCCCGCCACGGTCATGCCGGTCGGGTTGCGGAACCGGTACCGGGACCCGGCCAGCGTGGCCAGCAGCGTGCCGGTGCGGGCGTCCACCTCAGAGACCGAGTCGCCCAGCGAGTTGGCCACCCACACCCGGCCGCCGGCCACCGCCAGCGCGGCCGGGTTGCGGAAGCCGTACCGGCGCCCGGCCAGCACCCGGATCAGCCGCCCGGTCGCGGCGCTGATCTCGGTCAGGGAGTCGCCGGCCTCGCTGGCCACCCACAGCGTGCGGCCCGCCACGGCCAGGGCGGCCGGGTCGTTCAGCCGGTAGCCCGCCGCCAGCGTGGCCAGCCACGCCCCGGTCCGGGCGCTGATCTCGGTCAGCGACCGCCCGCCCGCGTTGGCCACCCACAGCCGCCCGCCGGCGGCCGCCAGCGCGTACGGGGTTGTCGAAGCCGTACCGGGACCCGGCCAGAACGCGGATCAGCCGCCCGCTCGCGGCATTGATCTCGGTGACCGAGTCGCCTCCGGCATTGGCCACCCACAGGCGCGTGCCCGAAAGCGCCAGCGCGTACGGGCTGGAGAATCCGAAACCGCCGGAAATGGTCCGCTCCAGTCGCCCGGTCACGGTATTCACCTCGGTTACCGAATTGGCCGCGACATTGGCCACCCACAGGTGCGGGCCGCGCGCCGCGATCGGCATTCGGCCCGCACAGCCCGTCGCCGGCCAGCGTGCGCCGGTGCGCGCCGGTGCGGGCGCTCAGCTCGGTGACGGAGTCGCCCAGCACGTTGGCCACCCACAGCCGCCCGCCGGCGGCCACCGCGGCGGACGGCCCGCGCAGTCCGTAGCCGGCCCGCGCGAACACCCGGGCGGCCGGCGTCGTCCCTGCTAGACCGCCCTGTCTGGCGCGGCACGGGCCGTAGCCGCGGCCGGTGCCGCCGCCGGCGCTGACCGCCGGGCAGGCCGGAGTCGCGGGCCGCGGGCTGACGGCGGCCGCGATGGCCGCGCCCCCGCCGATCATGACGGCCGCCGCGACGACGCTCACCGCCATCCGCGCGGCCCGCCCCGAGGGCATCGCGGCCGGCCGCCCGGAATGCCGGGGAATATACCCGGTAGGCTCCATAAGCTCTGTTCCGTGGTCTGGGGAATTCTCGTTATCACGGCTTGGGGTAAGAGGCGCGGCTTCCTGCTGATACGCGGGTAACTGTAATGACTACGGGATACGGCCGGCCTTTTCTTGGCCGGAACGCGCCGGCGCGAGTTTCAGCAGGCCGGGGCATGTGCGGCGCGCCGTTGCGCCGTCGCGGCGGTCCGGGGGGCGCGGCGGGCGGCGCGGACGGCTGGCGGCGCGGCCCGCGGAGCCGGCTGGCCGCAACCTCTGCGGCTGCTCGTTAACATGCCGGAAACTTATCCGGCCGGACGGCCGGAAAGCCGTAATCCTTGCGGTCCGGATGGCCGCCGGGCGCCGTCGGACCGTCTGGCGCCCTCCGGCTAAAGCGTCCTGACCTGGTATAACGTTATACAAAGCATGTCATATACCAACTCTTTACCATATGCAGGTTTAACCATTACCTATGGTGACTGTACGTTCGCGGCGATACCCCGCAGTTACGATGAACCGAATATTCGTCGTGTCCTGCACCCCAACGACGGTCCAAGGAGGCTGAATGACCCGTCGCTGGTCTATCCCCCTGATCGCCCTTGCGGCGGCTTTAGGCTCGATGATGGCCGCTGGCCCCGCCAGCGCCACCCCGGCCGCGACGCACGCCACGAGTCCCGGCGTGACCATCCTGGGCGACGCCCAGCCCGGCGGCGTCATGCTCGGCGCCGGGCAGGCTCAGGCCCACGCCACGCCCGCCGTGCGCGGCACCAAGACCACGGACGAGAGCACCAACTGGTCCGGGTACGCGGTGTCGGGCTCGAACGGCCAGTTCACCAGCGTCTCGGCGAGCTGGAAGCAGCCCGCCGCGACGTGCTCGAGCAACAGCCGCCGGAGCGAGACGTTCTCCTCGTTCTGGGTCGGCCTGGACGGCTTCGCCAGCGACTCGGTCGAGCAGACCGGCACCGAGGCGGACTGCGATGGCAGGACGGCTGACTACTTCGGCTGGTTCGAGATGTTCCCGGCGGACCCGGTGAACTTCAGCAACCCGGTGGAGCCCGGCGACAGCTTCAGCGCGTCGGTCACCTTCAGCGGCACCGAGACGTTCACCCTGGTCCTGACCGACCACACCCAGGGCTGGACGCAGGACACCACCAAGAACGAGTCCGGCCTGGACCGTTCCTCGGCCGAGGTCATCACCGAGGCGCCCTCGTCGTCGAGCGGCGTGCTGCCGCTGGCCGACTTCGGCACCATCAGCTACACCGGCGCGACCGTCAACGGCACGTCGCTGGGCAGCCAGAGCCCGACCGAGATCATCATGATCGACAACAACAGCGAGGACAAGGACTCGACTAGCTCGATCAGCAGCTCAGGCGGCTTCAGCAACACCTGGATCCGCAGCAACTAACCCCCTCAGGCGAAACGGCGGTGCCCCGCGGGCCAGGCTCGCGGGGCACCGCCGTTGGCCGCCGGTCAGGCGTCGCCGGGCGTGCTGTAGCAGCCGATCATGACGTGGATCATCACCGCGTCCGGGTCCTCCGCGTCCGGGTCCGCCTCCGCGTTGATCTCGTCCATGATCTGCTGCAGCCGGATCGCCACGGACGTCGCCTTGCTGGCCGGGACCCTGGTCTCGGTCATGGCCATGATCCCCTTGCGGTCGGGCTCCTCGGGCGGGTCGTGCGCCGACCCGAGCAGCCCGGCCCGGTGCGCCGCGAAGAACCCGTCCCGGTACTGGTCCAGCAGGGCCGCCACGACCGGCTCGGACTCGTCGGGTCCCGAGCCGCGCAGCAGCCCCGGGCCGAACATCAGGTCCCGCTGGCTGGCCTGGTAGCGCTGCTCGAGAATGCCCGACACCAGCCGGCTGGCCGCCACGTGGATCAGCCCGGCCGCCTCCAGTTGCTTGACGTGCCGGTACAGCTTGGTCTGCGGCTCGCCCAGCCTGGCGGCTAGCTCCTTCACCGACATGACCGGCAGTTCGGCCCGGCGCCCGGTCCATCAGCGTGGTCAGGATGGCCAGCCGCACCGGGTCGGCCAGGGCCTTGAGCGTCTCGACCTCGGTGACCTGCCGCGGCCCGTCCGCGGCCGGCGGCAACCGCGCCCGGCCCGCTCCCGGCGGCCTGCTCGCTCCTGGCGGCCTGCTCGGCCCCGGCGGGCCTGCTCGCGTCGCGTCGCCCGGCTGGCTAGCCGCTCCCGGCCCTGGCCCCGCTGGATCTTGATCGTTCACGGCTCCATCTTGTCACGCGCTCACCGTCTTGTCATCGTTCACTATATCGTGAATGATAGCCACGAAGGTGAATGGTGGCGGGAACGTGAAGACGGGCGCGGCGCGTCCGGTGCGGACCGCCCGGGACCGGCCCTGGCCGGGAGAGGACACAAGATGACCAGTGATATCGCCGCCGGCCCGGCGGCCCCGCCCCGCACTCCGGCGACAGCCGCCCGCTGTGGCGCAACGTGCCGTTCCAGCTGCTGTGGATCGGCCAGTCGCGCCTCCACCCTCGGCGTATCGGTCGCCGACGTGGCCTACCCGCTGGCCATCCTGGCCCTGACCGGGTCGGCCGCCAGGGCCGGCCTGTTCGCCGCCGTGCAGGCGGTCGGCGCCCTGGCCGCCGGGCTGCCGGGCGGCCAGCTAGCCGACCGGTTCGACTGCCGGCGGATCGTGGTCACCGTCGAGGGACTGCGGGCCGCCGTCACCGCCGGCGTCGTGGCGGCCCTGCTGATGGGCGGGCTGTCCCTGCCGCTGCTGCTGGCCGCCGCCGCGCTGCTGGGCATCGGCCAGTCGGCCGGGTCGGCGGCCCGTTACCTGCTGCTGCGCTCGGCCGTGCCGCCCGCCCAGCTCACCTCGGCCCTGACCCAGGACGAGGTCCGGATGAACGGCGCCACGCTGGTCGGCCCGCCGCTGGCCGGCGCCCTGTACGCGATCCGCGCGCTGGCCCACGCGGTGCCGTTCCTGTTCACCGCCGGATCGTTCGTCGTGTCGCTGCTGACCGCGCTGCTGGTCCGCATCGCGCCGTCCGACGACGCCGGGCTGGCCGGGGCAGCGGAGCCGGGCGAGGCAACGGCGGGACCTGGTGGCGCGACGGACGCCGGCGCCGCCGACGCCGGGCCTGCCCCGGCCACGCCGGCCGTGACCCGCGCGCCGGGCATGTTCGCCGGCATCCCGGCGATCTGGCGTCAGCCCGTGCTGCGGATGGCCACCCTGCTCATCATGATCGTCAGCACCGTCGGCGCCCCGCTGGACCTGGTCGTCGTGGTCATCCTGCGCCACCAGGGCATCTCGCCCGCGCTGATCGGCCTGGCCCTGAGCGGCGGCGCGGTCGGCGGGCTGGCCGGCGCGACCCTGGTCAAGGTGCTGCACCGACTGCGCCCCGGCGTCCTCCTGCTGGCCATCTGCCTGTCGCTGATCCCGGTCTTCTCCCTGCTGGCCGTGCCGGCCGGCCCGTGGTGGGCGGCGGGGGTGCTGTTCGCCTCCATGCTGGGCGTGCCGTCCATCCGGGTGCTGCTGGACGTCCTGGTCTTCCGCCAGGCGCCCCCCGAGCAGCGCGGCCGGGTCCTCGCCACCGTGCTGACCCTGGTCGGCGTCGGCGCGCGCGGCCTGGCCGCCGCCGGCCTGCTGCTGCAGTACCTGCCCGCCCAGGCCGCCCTGCTGGTCCTGGCCGGCTTCCTGGCCGTCGGCGTGCTGGCCTGCGCCACCCGCCGTGAGCTCTGGCAGGCCCGCTGGCCCGGCTAGCCCCGGACCCGTAGGCTTTCCGCCGGAACCCGGCCCCCGAAGGAGACGCCCATGCCATGGGACGAAGCCAGGATGCCCGTGGCCGCCGTCGGCGGCCGCCACCTGGAAGTGCTGACGACCGGCCCGCGGGACGGCACCCCGCTGGTGGTGCACAACGGCACGCCCAGCGGCGTGGTCGCCTACGCCCCGATGGTCGAGGCCGCCGCCGGCCGCGGCCTGCGCACCATCATGTACGGGCGGCCGGGCTACGGGACGTCCACGGCGCAGCCGGGCCGGCGGGTCGCCGACGCCGCCGCCGACGTGGCCGCCATCCTCGATGAGCTGGGTGCCAGCCACTTCGTCACCCTGGGCTGGTCCGGCGGCGGCCCGCACGCGCTGGCCTGCGCGGCCCTGCTGCCCGGCCGCTGCCTGGGCGCCGCCACCATCGCCGGGGTCGCCCCGGCCGACGCCGAGGGCCTCAACTGGTCAGCCGACATGGCCAGGGAGAACGTGGCCGAGTTCGGCGCGGCCCGGGAGGGCGAAGCGGCGCTGACCGCCTTTCTCGCCAACGAGGCCGCCGGGCTGCGGGACATCACCGCCGACCAGCTCGTGGCGGGCCTCGGTGACCTGGCCTCCCCGGCCGACCGGGCCGTCCTGACCGGCGAGTTCGCCGCCTACCTGGCCGAGGCCTTCCGGGCCGCCCTGACCAGCGGTATCGACGGCTGGAAGGATGACGACCTGGCCTTCGTCGCGGACTGGGGCTTCCAGTCCGCCGCCGGCGCGCCCGTCGCGGTCTGGCAGGGCGACCAGGACATGATGGTCCCGTTCGCCCACGGCGAGTGGCTGGCCGCCCACATCCCCGGAGCCCGCACCCACCTCATCCCGGGCGCGGGCCACCTCAGCCTGGCCCTGGGGGAGTGGGAAGCCATCCTGGAGGATCTCCTGGACATGTCCGGCCTGGCCAGCCAGTCCTGACCCCCGGCTCCGCGAGCGTAGGCGAGTCACGCTCGCGGAGCCGCGGCCGATCCCGCCGAGCGGGCCAGCAGAGCAGGTAAATCCATGATCGTGACCGATTACCCGTCTGCAGCACGGAAAAACGGTCACGATCATGGAGTTGTCGGGTCGAGGCTGGGGAGAGACGGCCGCCGGGTACGTACCAGCAGGACCGCGTGGCTCGTCAGCCTCGCGCGCCCTGAAGCTCGCGGAGGAAGGGGGCGCGCGGCGGGGGCGCGCCGGGAGGGGGCAGGCAGTGATCAAGGTAACCAGGCCGGCGCGGGCCGATGCCGGCCTGCCTGAGCCGGCCGCCCGTACCCGCGCCACCGGGGCACCGGCCTGAGCGCATTAAGCTCCGGGGTCCCCGGCGATCCGGGCGAGGATGTCGCGGTACTCGGTGCTGCGGGGATGGTCGGCTCCCAGGGCCGTCTCGGTGATGGCCACGGCGCGCTCGGCCGGCGGCCGGGCCTGCTCGGGCTGGCCGAGGTGGGAAAGGATCTGGGCGAGTCGGCTCAGGTGGATGCCGACCTCCGGGTGATCGGGCCCGTAGGCCGCCTCGGCGATGGCCACGGCACGCTGGGCCAGGGGCCGGGCGTCGGCGGGCCGGCCCAGGTCGCGCAAGGTCATGGCGAGGTTGCTCAGGCGGTTGCTGAGGATGGGGTGGTCGGGCCGTAGGCCGCCTCGTCGATGGCGACGGCGCGCTGCGAGAGCGCCAGGGCGTCGGCGGGCCGGCCGAGGTCGCGGAGGACCGCCGCGAGAGTGTTGAGGCGGTTGCTGATGATGGGGTGGTCGGGTTCGTAGGCCGCCTCGTCGATGGCCAGGGCACGCTCGGCCAGGGGCAGGGCCTTGGCGGAGTTCCTGAGCTGAAGCAGGATCGTGGTGAGGGTTGTTCAGGTCGATCGCGACTTCCGGGTGACTGGGTCCGTAGGCGGCCTCGTCGATGGCCAGAACCCGCTCGGCCAGGGGCATGGCCTGGGCGGCCTGGCCCAGGTCAAGCAGGATCGTGGCGACATCGCTCAGGAGCTCGGCGACGTCGGGGTGGTCGGGTCCGGCGGTGGCCTCGGCGATGGCGAGGGCGCGCTGGGCCAGCGGCAGGGCGTCGCCGGACCGGCCTTGCAGGTGGTGGTAGGCGGCCGCGCGGTCGAGGAGCCAGGCGGTGTCGGACGCCGTGGCGGCGGGGGCCGCGGTACGGGCGTGGTGGCTGGCGGCAGTCATCACGTGGGGCAGCAGGCTAGCCCAGGGCGGCCAGTTCTCCGGGGCGCTCTGGATCTGCCCGGGCAGGTGAGCGCGCAGCAGGGCGAGGGTGGCGCCGAGCGGGCTGGACGGTCGGGGCGCGGGGTCCACAGATGCAGCTTAGGGACGGCTCGGCCGACCGGCGGCACCGGTGCGTCCGCTGCCGAGCTGGCGGCCGGCGGCGTCAGGCCGGGCGGAAGCGCAGCGCCGACCAGACGTCGTCGATCGAGATCTGGCGGACCGGGCGGACGCCGAGCCTGGTGCAGGCGGCGGCCAGGCGGTCCCGGTTCAGGTCGGTGCCCAGCTGACCGCCCTTGGGGTAGGCGATCCAGGCCAGCCGGTCCTGCCGGGCCGCGTCGACGGCGGGACCGGCCGCGGCGTCCAGGTCGGCCACCTGGCGCGCGAACGCGATCACCGCGCCCGCCTCGTCGGCCTGCTCGGTCACCTGCAGGCCGCCCTCGGCCGCGAGGTCGGCGCCGGCCGGCGCGGCCAGGATGGCGACCAGCGTCCCCGGCTTGATCTGAAGTCGTCCCGCGAGATCCACGGCTTCGAGGTTACGCCGGTCACCCGCCGGCGCCAGGCAGCTGACCGGCGACTCCCGGCGGCAGCAGCGACCCGGGCCCGCTGGCCGTCCCGTCCCGTCCCGTGCCCGGCCGCTACGGTGGCCTGATGGCGGATAGTCAGGAGCCGGGTACCCAGAGTGCGCGGACGGCCCGGAGTGCCCCGGCCCCGGACTCCGGCCAGCCGGACGGCGCGAGCGCGCCCGGCGCCGGGCCGCGCCGCCGCCGGCCGCCGCTGCGGGCCTGGCGGCTGATCGCGGAGGCGGCCCGGGTCGGCCGGGGCGACGCCGTGCGGATCCTGGCCGTGGCCATCGCCGTCTCGGTCATCACGGCCGGCGTCGAGATCGCCGCCGAGCACTGGCCGATCCGCACAGCGCCTGGCAGGAGGCCGTGGCCGGGCTGCTGGCCGAGATCATCGGCATCCTCGGCACGGTGTTCCTGTCCGGGTTCCTGTGCCGGCTGACCGGCGACGCCGGGCACGGCCGGTCACCGGTCACCATCGGCCACGTCCTGCGCACCCTGCCGTGGCGCCGGCTGATCCTGGCCGACCTGGTGGTCGCCATCGCCATCCTGGTCGGCCTGGTGATGCTGGTCATCCCCGGCCTGATCGCGGCCAACCTGCTGGCTATCACCGGGCCGGTCATCGAGATCGAGAACCGGCCGGTGCGCCAGGCGCTGCGCCGCTCGGCCCGCCTGGTCCGGCCCTACTTCTGGCGGGTGGCGCTGCTGGCCACGCTGCCGGTGATCCTGCTCAGCGAGCTGGAGACGGCCGGGCCGGAGCCCACCGGCGCGCCCGAGATCGTCGAGGTGCTGGCCATCCGGGGGGTGGTCGACGGCCTGCTGGAGGCGGTCGTCACCCTGATCCTGATCCAGCTCACCTACCGGCTCATCGACCTGGACGCCGGCCACCCGGAGGCGGGCGACCTGGACCGCCGGGGCGCCCGCCGGCGCCGGCCGGGACGGGTCAGGCCGAAGGGGCCGGCAGCCGGGGAAGCGTGATCGTGAGCCGGGTCCGGCCCGGCTCGCTGTCCACCGCCACCTGCCCGTGGTGCGCGGCCGTGACCGCCTCCACGATGGCCAGGCCCAGCCCGCTGCTCCCGGCCGCCCGGGACCGCGAGGTGTCTCCCCGGACGAACCGCTCGAACACGGCCGGCTGCAGGTCGGCCGGGATGCCCGGCCCGTCATCGGTCACCGACGCCGCCACCCAGCCGGGGCCGGCCCGCCCGGATCCCGGGTCGGGCGGGACCGCCGCCACCGCCACCGTCACGGTCGTGCCCGGCGGCGTGTGCCGCCCGGCGTTGGTGGCCAGGTTGGCCAGCACCTGGTGCAGCCGGTGCTCGTCGCCCTGGACCAGCAGCGGCTCGCCGGGCAGGTCCAGTCGCCAGGCGTGGCCGGGATGGGCCGCCCGGGCGTCGCTGGTCACGTCGATGGCCAGCCGGCTCAGGTCGACCGGCTCGCTGGCCAGCGGCCGCCCGGCGTCCAGCTGGGCCAGCAGCAGGAGCTCGTCGACCAGCACGCTCATCCGGGCCGACTCCGCCTCGACCCGGCTCATGGCGTGGCCGATGTCGTCGGGCACCGGGCCGGGGTGGCGCCGGGCCAGCTCGGCGTAGCCGCGGATCGCGGCCAGCGGCGTGCGCAGCTCGTGGCTGGCGTCGGCGGCGAACCGGCGCAGCCGGTCCTCGCTGGCCGCCCGGCGGGCCAGGGCCGACTCCACGTGCCCCAGCATCCGGTTGAACGCCGCGCCCAGCTGGCCCACCTCGGTGGCCGGGTTGACGTCCGGGACCCGCTCGGGCAGCGCCACGGTCCCGCTGCCCAGCGGCAGCTCGGTGACCCGGGCGGCGGTGGCGGCGACCCGGCGCAGCGGCCGCAGCGAGGCCCGCATCCAGGCCGTGCCGAGCAGCCCGGCCAGCACCAGGGCCACGGAGAACACCACGACCTCGGTCATCGCCGCCTGGTCCAGCGTGGTGTCCACCGTCTTCAGCGGCAGTCCGGTGATGAACCGCCAGTGCCGGCCGTCGGTGCGGGCCATTACCCGGTACGGGCCGTAGGACGACAGCGTGATCGTCTCCGGCGCGCCGTTGACCGGCAGGTGCCGCAGAGCCAGCCGGGCGGCCGGGGTGAGCTTGCACGTGCCGTCCTGCCCGGCCAGGTACGGGTCGCTGGGCTCGCTGGCCATGGTGGCCTCGCTGGCCGTGACCACCCCGACCGCGCTGAACGTGCCCCCGCCCTGGAACTGGGCGCAGGCCATGGACATCTCGCTCCGGCTCAGCCGGGAACTGCTGGGCCGGCCGCCCGCCCCGCCACTGGCCAGGATCTGCGACGCCGGGCTGCCCGTGTTGGGCGGGGGGTTCATGCAGTGGGCGTACCGCATGCTGGCCTGGCCGAGCTGCCCGTCCAGCTGGTGGACCAGCACCACGTTCAGGCTCTTGTAGGTCAGCACGCCGACCACCGCGCACGCCAGCGTCAGCGTGCCCAGCAGCCCGGCCACCAGCCGGCCGCGCAGCGTCCGCCCGGCCAGCCACCGGGCGGGCCGGGAAAGGACGCCGGAGCGGGGCACGGTCACGCCGGGGGCTTGAGGACGTACCCGACGCCGCGGACCGTGTGGATCAGCGGCGCCCGCCCGGTGTCGATCTTCTTGCGCAGGTAGCTGATGTACAGCTCGACCACGTGAGCCTGGCCGCCGAAGTCGTAGTTCCACACGCGATCCAGTATCTGTGCCTTGGACAGCACCCGGCGCGGGTTGCGCATCAGGTAGCGCAGCAGCTCGAACTCCGTGGCGGTCAGGTCGATGACGGTGCCGCCCCGGCGCACCTCGCGGGCGTCCTCGTCCATGGTCAGGTCGGCCACGGCCAGCTCGGTGCCGGCCCGCGCCCGGGAGATGCCCGCCCGGCGCAGCAGCCCGCGCAGCCGGGCCAGGACCTCCTCCAGGCTGAACGGCTTGGTCACGTAGTCGTCGCCGCCGGCCGTGATCCCGTTGATCCGGTCCTCCACCGCGTCCCGCGCGGTCAGGAACAGCACGCACACGCTCGGCTGGCTGGCCCGCAGCCGCCGCAGCACCTCCAGCCCGTCGAAGTCGGGCAGCATGATGTCCAGCACCACCGCGTCCGGCTCGAACTCGCGGGCCACCCGCACCGCCGTGGCCCCGTCGGCGGCGGTGCGGATCTCCCACCCCTCGTAGCGCAGCACGCTGCCGAGGAGCTCGGCCAGGCTCGGCTCGTCATCGACGACCAGCACCCGGACCGGGCTGCCGTCCGGCCGCCGCAGCCCGTCGGAGGACTGCTCGGCGGGAAACCTCTCCATCACGCTCATGTTGCCCCCAGCATCGCCGGCCCGCCCGGGCCGAGGTTCTGCTCATCTTCTGCAAATCTTCTGAAGTAACGCTGAATCTCAGCCGAGATCATGCCTCGCCGCCCCGGCCCGGCACCGGGGACGGCATCAGGGCCGGCGCCGGGCAGTCTCGCACCCCGGCTGCCCGGCGCCCGGTTGCTTGCCCTCGCTGCCGCCCGACCCGCTCAGCCCGGGAAGCAGCGAGGAGATCGAGACACCGAGGGGGACCTCGGTGACATGCCGGCACGCAGCCGATCATGCCGGGCTAGCCCATGCCGTTGATCTGGGCTGCCTCTGTGTCTCATCTGAACTCGTGGCAGGCTGGCCTGGTGGACACAGCAGCGGAAAACGGCCCGGCGGACCAGGCGCTCGCGGCCGTCGCCACCGACTACCTGGCCGACTACCTGGAGCGGCACCCCGAGGCCGCCACCGCGCTCGGCGAGCACCGCCACGACGGCAGGCTGGCCGACATGTCCGAGGCCGCCCTGGCCGACGAGCGCCAGGCCCTGGACCGGTTCGCGGCCCGGCTGGCCGCGGTCGACGCCGCCGCCCTGACCCCTGGTTACGCGGCCGACGCGGAGATCGTGGCCGGGGCTATCAGGCTGCGCGCCTTCCAGCTTGACGAGCTGCGCGAGCACACCTGGAACCCGCTGCTGGCCAATCCCGGCCGGGCCATCTACCGGCTGCTGGCCCGCGACTTCGCCCCGCTGCCCGACCGGCTGGCCGCGGTGGCGCAGCGGCTGGCCGCCATCCCGGCCATGCTGGACGCCGCCCGCCGGCAGCTGGGCCCGATGCCCCGGGTCCACGTGGAGACCGCGATCAGCCAGTTCGGCGGCACGATCACGCTGATCACCGACGCCGTGGACGCCGCGCTGGACGCCGCGCCCGGCAGCGCCGCCGCGATCGGCGGGACCCGGCCCGCTGCCCTGGCCGCGCTGGAGGATCACCGGGCCTGGCTGTCCGCCCGGCTGGCGGGGGATGGCGGAGCGGGGAACGGGGGAGCGGGCGCCGAGCCGCGGATCGGCGCGGAGCTGTTCGCCCGCAAGCTGCCGCTGACCCTGTCCTCGGCCGCCGACGCCGACGCCGTCCTGGCCCGGGCCGAGGCGGACCTGGACCGGGTCAGCGACGAGATCGCCGCGCTGGCCGCGGAGCTGGCCGGCCGGCCGCCGCCGGGTCCCCGGACGAGCGGGTCCGCCTGGTCCTGGACCGGCTGGCCGACGACGCCGCCGACGACCGCACCGTGCTGGCCCTGGGCCGCGACGCGCTGGAGGCGACGACCGCGTTCGTCCGCGAGGCCGACCTGATCACGCTCTACGACGACCCGGTCGAGGTGATCGAGATGCCGGAGGTGGACCGGGGCGTGGCGGTCGCCTACTGCGACTCGCCAGGGCCGCTGGAGACCACGCCGATGCCGACGTTCCTGGCCATGTCACCGACCCCGGCGGGCTGGACGCCGGAGCAGGTCGCGTCGTTCTACCGCGAGTACAACCAGCACCTGATGCACAACCTCATCGTGCACGAGGCCATGCCCGGGCACTATGCCCAGCTCGGGCACTCCCGGCGGTTCGCCGGGCCGGCTCCGCCGTCCGCACGGTGCTGACCTCCGGGGCGTTCATCGAGGGCTGGGCGGTGTACGCCGAGCAGCTCATGGCCGACGCCGGGTACCCCGGCCGCGGCGACCCCCGGACGGTCCGGATGCAGCAGCTCAAGATGCAGCTGCGCATGATCATCAACACCATCCTCGACGGCCGGGTGCATGGCCACGGCCTGACCCAGCAGGAGGCCATGGAGCTGATGACCGGCCGCGGCTACCAGGAGGAGGGCGAGGCGGCCGGGAAGTGGCGCCGCGCCCTGCTCACCTCGACCCAGCTGTCCACCTACTACGTCGGCTACACCGAGGTCTCGGACCTGGCCGCCGAGTTGCTGGCCGGGGGCGGCCGCCCGCGCGCCGTGCACGACCGGATGCTGGCCCACGGCGCCCCGCCGGCCCGGCTGCTGCGCGGTCTGCTCAGCGTGCCGGGTTAACGCGGGCGTTGCCGTTCCCCCGGTGCAATCTCACGGAGTCGTGGTGACAAATGGTCACTAGTCGGGTTACCACGCCCTAGATCATCGGCCGCCTGCGCGCAACTGGCATGTACGGCGCCCCCGTCCCCTCTACAGTTATCAGGGTGATTATCTGGTTGAACGGGACCTTCGGCGTCGGCAAGACCTCCACGGCGGACCGGCTCAAGGCCATGGTTTCCGACAGCCGCGTGTTCGACCCGGAGATCGTCGGCGAGATGCTGCGCCGCGTCCTGGCCGACCGCCCGGACACCGACTACCAGGACTGGGCCGCGTGGCGGCCGCTGGTGGCCGCCTCGCTCATCGAGATCGCCCGGATGACCGGCCAGCACGTCATCGCCCCGATGACCGTGATGAAGCGCGACTACCTGGATCAGATCTTCACCCTGCTGCGCGCGGCCGAGCTGGACGTGTTCCACGTCCTGCTGGACGCCGACGACGAGGTACTGCGGCGCCGGATCGAGGGCACCGGCGAGGACCCGGTCTGGCGGCTCGCCCACCTGGACCAGTACGCGGCGGCCCGGACCTGGCTGACCGAGGCGGCCGACCTGGTGGTCGACACCGCGGCGTCGACCCCGCCGCAGATCGCCCGCAAGATCTTCAGCGGGCTGCCCGACCTGGCCGCCCCCGACCTGGCCCCGGCGCCGGCCCCGGCCCCGGCCAAGCCCGCCCCCGCGGCGAAGACCGCTCCGGCGGCCAAGACCGCCTCGTCCAGCACTCCGTGGCCTCGTCCAGCACTGCTGCCTCGTCCAGCACTGCTGCCTCGCCCAGCACTGCGCCTCGTCCAGCACCGCGGGCTCGTCCAGCACTGCTGCCTCGGCCGGCAAGACCGCCCCGGCCGGCACCGCCGCCTCGGCGGGCAAGGCAGCTCCGGCGAGCACCGCCGCCTCGGCCGCCAAGACGCCGGCCGACAGCCGCTAGCCAGCAGCGCTCCCGGCCCCTGCGGCCCCTCCCGCCCCCCGCCCCTCCGGGCAGGACGCCGCGCCTCGCCGGCCCCGTCGGCCTGCCCGTTTCCCGCTGCCGCGGCTGCCCGCGGCCGCGCCGCGGCTGCCTCTCGCTGCCCCGCCCGCGCTGTCCCGCCGCCGCGCCGTTCCTGCTCACCGCCATTCTGGCGGCCGCGGCGGCACGTAGCATGAGGTCTTTCGGCGGGAAGGGGCCGTGGTGCGGGGCTGGGCACAAGCAGGACCGGCGGCGGGACGGCCGCTGCTGTCCCCGGCGGGCCGCCGCCGGGCCGCCGCGCTGGCGGTGGCCTGCCTGATCGTGACCGCCGGGCTCGGTGCGGCGTTCGCCGGCCAGGGCCTGCCCGACGCGGCCGACCGGTGGGCCGACGCCGTGATCGTCGCCCGGCTGGGCCAGGTCCCCGGCGTCATCTCCGTCACCGACCTGGGCACCCTGTTCGTGGCCGGGCCGATCTGCGTGGCCGCCGTGGCGGCCTGCGCGGCGTTCCGCCGGTACCGCGCCGCCCTGCTGGTGATCATCGCCGTCCCGGTCACCGTGGGCCTGACCGAGGCCGTGCTCAAGCCGCTGATCGACCGGACCAACAACGGCGGCCTGACCTACCCGAGCGGGCATACCGCGACCGTGACCGCCATGGTGGTGGCCGCCGTCGTCGTGCTGACCGGCCCGGCCCGGCCGGCGCTGCCCGGGCTGGCCCGGCGGCTGCTGGCCGGCCTGGCCCTGGCCGCCGTGCCCGTCGTGGCCGTGGCCCTGGTCGCGATCCAGTACCACTACCTGACCGATACCATCGGCGGCGCCGGCCTGGCCACCGCGGTGGTCCTGGTCACCGCGCTCGCCCAGGACGCGGCATGCGCCTGGCTGGCCCGGCGGGCGGCCCCGGGCACCGAAGCCGCCCCGCCGCGCGGAATCCCGGAGCCCGCCCGTGAGTTGCCACGAGCATGACTTCCGGACATCAGATCACCATCACGCCCGCCGACGTGCGCATCACCGTCACCCTCGGCGGGGAGACGATCGCTGACACCGACGAGGCCGTGGTGCTGGCCGAGACCGGCCTGCCGCCCCGCTACTACCTGCCCCGCGAGGACGTCCGCACCGACCTGCTGCGGCCCACCGCCACCCACACCACCTGCCCGTACAAGGGCCAGGCGTCGTACTGGTCGGCCGAGGTCGCCGGCGCGGTCCACGAGGACGTGGTGTGGAGCTATGAGTCGCCGATCCCCGAGGCCGCGGGCATCTCCGGCCTGATGTGCTTCTACAACGACCGGGTGCAGCTCAACGTGGACGGCCAGCCCGCCGCCTGAGCACCCGCCCGGCCCGCCCGTCTCCGGCCCGCGCCCGTCTCCGGGCCGCCCGTTCCAGTCAGCCCGGGTCGCCGGAGACGGCCTGGCGGGCGTGGCCGGCCAGTTCGGTGCTCAGGCCGCCGCCGCGCAGGCCGAGCAGTTCCCACGACCGGGCGATGGCCACCCCGAAGAAGATCAGCACCAGCGTGGCCGCGGCCGACCGGGCCGGCCCGCTGGCCGGCGCGGTGAACGCGGTCACCGCCTGCGCGCCGTACAGGACCAGCAGGAAGCTGAGCAGCACGGGCCAGCGGCGGCTCAGCCGCTCAGCCGTCCGGGCCGGCCCAGCCGGATCATGAGCGCGGCCGTGGTGCCCACGCCGAGCAGTCCCAGCACCAGGCTGGCCCGCGGGACGTGGTTGCCCGGCAGTAACGCCAGCATCGACAGCCACAGGGCGTCCAGCAGGGCGGAGAACGCCGTGGCGGCCACCGACCGCGCCTCCGCCGACGCCTCCGAGCCCGTCATCCGGCCGGGCGCGATCGACACCGCGACGAACAGCAGCCCGGTCAGCGCCCCGGCCACGGTGGTGCTGGCCAGGAAGAAGTTGGTGTAGGGCACCGGGGGATCGTCTCAGACCGGCAGGCCCAGGGCACGCAGGTCGCGGCGCAGCCGGACCGGGCCGGCGAACGGCAGCGCGGCCAGGCCCAGGTCCCGGGCGGCCGCCACGTTGGCCGGCGCGTCATCGATGAACACGGTCCGGGCCGGGTCCAGCCGGTACCGGTCCAGCAGGATGCGGAAGATCTCCGGGTCGGGCTTGGCCACTCCCTCGAAGCCGGAGATCACCCAGCCGTCGAAGTGCCGCATGAACGCGAACCGGTCGCGGCGCAGCGGGAACGTCTCCGCCTCCATGTTGCTGAGCGCGAAGCACCGCAGCCCGGCCGCCTTCAGCTCGGCCAGCACCGCGACCGTGCCGTCGATCTGCCCCGCGACCATCTCCTCGCCGCGCTGCGCCCAGGCCATGATCAGGTCCGCGTGATCCGGGTGCCGCCGGGCCAGGTCGGCGCACGACGGGGCGGTCTCGGCGCCCAGGTCATGCTGGCGGTGCCACTCCCCGGTGCAGATCCGGCTGAGGAAGTCGGCCATCTCCTCCGGGTCGTCGAACAGCTGCCGGTACAGGTGCCGGGGATCCCAGTCGAGCAGCACCCCGCCCAGGTCGAACACCACCGCCTCGACGGCCATGGCCCGAACCTAGCAGCCGCCCCGGCCCGCCCGGATCGCGGTGCCAGCATGACGCGCGATCGTGGTGCTGGCCCCCGGCGGGACTCGTCCTGCCGCCATGGTGGCGGGCACGCGCCGGCCGCTGTACTGGATATGCGGCGGACGCACCTGGCAGCGCTGCCGTGCACCACCTCCGGGCCGTAAGCGGGGCGGACGGGTGCCAGAGCCAGGCAGGGGAGGAAGACCGATGAGACTCATTCCGCGCCTATCCGGCCTGTTAATAGCCGGGGGACCGCTGGCCCTGCTGCTGGCCGTCGCGTCCCTGGCCGCGCCGGCCCGGGCCATCACGCTGCCGCCGCCGACCGGGACCCTGCGCGTCACGTACGGCGCGGCCTCGGTCGTCGCCGCCAACCCGGCGATCGTCATCACCGCCGCCGACAATCGCGGCAACATCGACTCCTGGTACCAGCGCTATGGCACCACGACCTGGACCTTCCAGCGCGTCGCCACCGCCAGCGGAGGCGTGTCTTACGGCTCTCCGGTGGTCACCTGGCCGGCGGCAACGTCGTCATCGCGGCTACGGACACAGGCGGCGGCCTGGACTCCTGGTACGAGTGGCCCGGCAGCGGCACGAGCTGGACCCCGGACCAGGTCGCGACCGGCGGCTACCGCTCCCCGGCGGTCGCCGCCAGCAGCACCGCCGCCGTCCTGCTGACAGCGATCGGCCCGACGGGCAGCCTGGACTTCTGGAGCCAGCCGGTGCCGACGACCACCTGGTCGGCGGCCCAGCAGGTGGCCCCGGCCAGCAAGGCCGGCAGCTACTCCGCGCCGTCCATCGCCTGGGCGTCGCCCGGCATCGTCGTCACCACCACCGTGGCCGGGCAGATCGAGACGTGGTCCCGGGCCGCCGGGAGCGCGACCTGGACCGCTGATCCCGGGCCCAGCGGCGGTTACCAGAGCGCGGTCATCACGGCCACGCCCAGCGACGACGCGTTCGAGATCGCGGCAGCCAGCCAGTCCGGCATCACCACGGCCTGGAACGCGCCGGTGAGCCTGGCCGGGTGGAGCCAGCCGGAGCCGGTCGGAAGCGTGACCCAGCCAGCCATCGCGGCGGGATTCGGGCTGATGACAGCCGGCCGGGACTCGAACGGAAACCTGTGGTCGTACTACCAGCCGAGCGGCACCATGTGGACGCCGCTGCAGGTGACATTCGGCGGCGCTCACACCTACTCTGCGCCGCAGCTTGCGGGGGTCCCGAGCGCCCTGTACCTGGTGGCCACCGACAACGACGGCGACCTGGAGTTCTGGTCCGACCTGACCTCATCCTTCGGCACCTGGACGCAGGAGCAGGTGGCCGCCGCGACCTGACCCTGACCAGCCTTCACGCCGACTGCGCCGGCGGGCGGCACGCTTACCCGCACGGCGGCAGGAACAGTCTTAAGCTGCCCGCGTGGACACCGCCGTGCCCGGCCCGCTCACCGCCGTCCTCGCCCTGCTCCGCGCCGACGCGCCCGCCCAGATCACCACGACGCCCCAGGACTGGCCCCGCTGGGCCCAGCTGTTTCCGCACGCGCTCGCCGCTACCAGCTATGCCCCCGACACCGGCCCCGCCGCCGACAACACCGCCTGGCTCCTCGAGCGCGCCGCCGCCTTCCAGTACGAACTCGGCCGTCCCCGCGACGCGCTGCCGCTCATGGAACGCGCCCTCGCCATCAACCAGGCAACCGTCGGACCCGACCACCCCGACACCGCCGCCTATCTGAACAACCTCGCCATGATCCTCTCCGACCTCGGACGGCACCGCGACGCGCTACCCCACGCCAGCCGCGCGGTCACCATCTACCGGGCCGCCTACGGACCCGACCACCCCAACGTCGCCATGATCCTGAACAACTTCGCCATGATCCGCCGCAACCTCGGACAGTACCGCGAGGCGCTACCCGACGCCCGGCACGCCCTGGCCATCGCCCAGGCCACCCTCGGACCCGACCACCCCGACACCGCCACCTACCTGAACAACCTGGCCACGATCCTCCGCAACCTCGGGCAGCCCGGCGACGCCCTGCCCCATGCCCGGCACGCCCTGGCCATCACCGAGGCCACCCTCGGACCCGACCACCCCGACACCGCCACCAGCCTGACCGTCCTCGCCGCGATCCTCCAGGATCTGGGACAGCCCGGCGACGCCCTGCCCCTTGCCCGCCGCGCCCTCACCATCCACGAGACCGCCTACGGACCCGACCACCCCAACGTCGCCATGAGCCTGCACAACCTCGCCACGATCCTCCGCGACGTGGGACGGCCCGGCGACGCCCTGCCTGTCGCCCGCCGCGCCCTCACCATCTACCAGGACGCCTACGGACCCGACCACCCCCACACCACGACGAGCCGCCGCCATCTCGCCACGATCCTCCGCGACCTCGGCGAGACCAGCTAGACCACGCAGAGCCCGCACGCCCCGTCACCCCCACTCCTGCCTACCCCTCCGGACCCGCTCCGGGCGGCGGTCCGCTTTCCGCTGGCGGGCGCCGGCCCGGGGCTGGCGCGCTGGTATCAGGCTGCCCGGCGCGTTTCTGCACAATCGATGACCGGGCTCCGAGACGGCTGTGAACAGTGGTGCGGGCCGGGAGCTGTGGACAGCCGTGTGGACGGCCCGGTGGAAAGTCGCAGGGGACAGGGGATAAACGGGAGATGTCCTGTGGACGACGAAAGAATCTTGGAGATGCTGCCGGAAAGGCCTTGTGTGCTGGGCTGACTTGGCAGTAGAACTACTTCACCACGGAAGACGTGCCCATCCCGGAGGCAACTCCGGGCGGCGGCGAGGCCCAGCGAGACCGGCGACGGGGTACCG
This sequence comes from uncultured Actinomycetota bacterium, assembly GCA_963731085.1. Classification (GTDB taxonomy): domain Bacteria; phylum Actinomycetota; class Actinomycetes; order Streptosporangiales; family Streptosporangiaceae; genus DASUBV01. The sequence goes on along the minus strand of CAVSUF010000002.1, from coordinate 157,756 downwards.
GAAACGGCACCTCAGAGGCGGGAAAGCCGGAGACTCGGCGGCGCGGCACGCGGCCTGTGGCAGCCCCGTGGCGCACGGCGGCCGGGAAACTGGCGGCCAGGGCCGCGCGGGCGAGGCGAGGCCCCTCCATCTCATACATGGAGGGGCCTCGTTCTTTGTTGCGGGGTAACAGGGCGCACCGTACGGTACGGAGCGCCTTCTCGCCAGCCGGGTGGTTCCCGCGCCCGATCGGCGCCAAACCATCCGGGTCCCGCGCGGGGTGGCGAACTGGGTCAGCGACCGCCAATCCGGGCGCTCCGGCCGGTATGGTCGCGGGCATGCCCGAGAAGCCATTCGAGATCGACACCGGCTCCGGGCCGGTGGCCGGCGCGCAGGCCGGCCAGGGCCCGGACCTGCTCCTGCTGCACGGCGGCCCCGGCGTCAGTGACTACATGAGCCTGCTCTACGGCGAGACGGACGGCTGGCGGGCCATCCGCTACCAGCAGCGCGGCATCGCCCCGTCCGCGCCGGACGGCCCGTTCACCGTGGCCCGGCACGTCGCCGACGCCGTGGCCGTGCTGGATGGCCTGGGCGCCGGCCGGGCCGTCGTCCTCGGCCACTCCTGGGGCGCGCACCTGGCCCTGCAGCTAGCGGTGGCGGCGCCGGACCGGGTGGCCGGCCTGGTCCTGGTCGACGGGCTGGGCGTGGCCGACCCCGACGGCGGCTCCGCGGTGTTCGGCGAGACCCTGGCCAGCCGGGTGCCCGAGGCCGACCTGGCCGTGCTGGGCCAGGCCGCGGCCGAGCGCGGCGACCGGCTGCCGACCGAGGCCGAGGCGGCCGCCGACCTGGCCGTGGTGTGGCGGGCCTACTTCGCCGACGGCGCCAGCGCCCCGCCCCCGCCGGCCGGGATGACGGTGTCGGCTCAGGTCAACGGCGAGACGCTGGCCTCGGTGGCCGACAGCGTGGCCGGCGGGTTCGCCGCCCGCCTGGCCGGGGTGACCGTCCCGGCCGTGCTCGTGGTGGGCGCTGCCGGGCCGATGCCGCTGAGCGTCGCCGAGCAGGTGGCCGGGCTGCTGCCGGCCGCCGAGATCGTCGTGATCCCCGAGGGCGGGCACCTGCCCTGGCACGAGCGGCCGGGCTGCGTGGCGGCCGCGCTGGCCGCCGTCCGCGAGTGCGCCGCGGGCCGCTGAACGCCGCGCGAACGAGGGGCTGACGCCGGGCCGCATGAGCGGGAAACGCCGGGCCCGGCGGGGTGCGCGGCGGCTCGCGTGTTTTCCGCGCGTCCATCTCATCACAGTGCGACACTTGCCGTTACGCTCCGCGCTGGACCGGCGCGGCGGCCCTGTAGCTGACCGGGCCGTGCTGGCCTGGCCGCGCTGGCCTGGCCAGGCGGGCGCGACCGAGGCGACGCGGACAGGGGGGTTCATGGCTCTGGCCGGCCAGGATGGCACCACGGACGGTTATGAGCTGGTTCCGCTGCGTCCGGGCCAGGCGGGCGGCGCGACACCGCCGGCCGCCGCCATGGTGCTGCTGCGCCGCCGGTCGCCCCGGCCCACCCGGCGCGGCGTGCTGCACTTACGCACCGCCCGGGACAGCCCGGCGCCGCCCGACCTGGCCAGCTGGTTCACCGAGCGCGGGTTCCACTTCTACGTGGCCGCCGTGCGCTGGCCGCGGGCCGCGCGCGGCCCGGCGCTGGCCGCCGCGTTCACCGACCTGGACGCCCGCTGCCAGCACCTGCGCACGGCCGACGGCATCGACAACGTGATCGTCACCGCGCACGGCGAGGGGGCCACGGCCGCCGTCCGCTGGTGCGCGTCGCCGCTGCCCGGCAGCCAGCCTGACGCGCTGGTGCTGTACGCGCCGTCGTTCGGCCGGGCCGTGCCCCGCGACCTGGACATCCGCTGCCCCGTGCTGGTCGTCGGCGGCGGCGCCGGGCGCGGGCCGCTGCGCCGGGCGCCCGCCGGGGGGACCGTCCACCTGGGCCGGCACGTGACCTGGCTGCGCAGCGCCGACGGCGAGGCCCGGCCGGACGCCCGCGACCCGGCCGACCGCACCCGGTTCTTCGACGAGCTGGGCCGCTGGCTGGGCGCCTACATGTACGGCCAGGTCCGCGACCAGCTGCTCTAGCGGCGGCCTACGGGCCGGCCAGTGCTGGCCGACCCGGCTAGCTGACCTGGATCTGGACCGACGGGTAGCCGCTGGCGCCGTTGGGCTCGGGAGGGTCCTGCAGCGACGTCTGGGTGTAGCCGGTCTTGTCGGTGGCCCGGGCCTCGATCAGGTGCACGCCGGGCGTCGCGTCCCAGCCGTCGTAAACCCACTGCCGCCAGGTGTCGAGATCCGGCACCGCGGCCAGCCGGGCCGGGTTCCACGCGCCCCGGTCGATCCGCACCTCGACCGCCTCGATGCCCTTGTGCTGCGCCCAGGCCACCCCGGCGATGGCCTGCTTGCCGGACTTCAGCTCGTTGTTGCCGCTGGGCACGTCGATCCGCGACTCGGTCTTGATCGGCGCCTGCGGGTCCCAGCCCCGGTCGGCCCAGTACGCCGTGGCCTGCTCGAACGTGGTGACCTCGATGTCGGTGATCCACTTGCAGGCCGAGACGTAGCCGTACAGGCCGGGCACCACCATCCGCACCGGGAAGCCGTGCTCGACCGGCAGCACCGTGCCGTTCATGGCCACCGCCAGCATCGATTCCCGGCCGTCCATGGCCACGTCCACCGGCGTGCCCGAGGTGAAGCCGTCGGTGGAGGTGCACAGCAGCTGGGTCGCGCCGGACCTGATCCCGGCCTGCTGCAGGAGGCTGCGCAGGCTGGCCCCGAGCCACTTGGCGTTCCCCACGTACGGGCCCGCCACCGGGTTGGACACGCAGGTCAGCGTGATGTAGTCCTCCATCAGCGGGCGCTTGATCAGCTCCTCGAAGTTCAGCGTGATCTCCCGCGCGACCATGCCGTGAATCCGCAGCTGCCAGGTCGACGGGGCCACCTCGGGCAGCACGATGGCGGTGTCCACCCGGTAGAACGTGCTGTTCGGCGTGATGAACGAGGCCAGGCCGGGGATGCGCAGGTCGCTGCCGGCCGGCAGCGGCGGCGCGGGCACCGTGGCGGCCGGGATGCGCAGCGTTCGCCGCGCGGCCGCGACGTTGCCCCGCTCGGACAGCAGGTTCCCGCCGAACCCGGCTACCGCCGCCGCGCCGGCCACCAGCAGGCTGTTGCCGATGAAGCTGCGCCGGGCGGTGCGGGTCCGGGATGGGCGGCAGGCCGACCGCCCGGGGCGCCGGGCGCGGCGACGGGGCGGCGCCGGCGTGGCAGACCCGGCTGCCAGTCCCGCCACCCGGCCGCGGCGGCGGGGCGGTCGGCGCCGCGGGCTGGCTGCCCGTGTCCGGGGCGGCCGTGTCCGGGGCGCCCGTGTCCGGGGCGGCCGGGTCGGGGCCGCCCGCCTTCGGGTCGGCGGCCTCCGGCCCGGCCGCAGGCGGGGTACCCGTTTCCGGGACGTCCGCCGACCTCGCCTGCGGCAGCTTGGCCGCTCGCGCCGTCCCGGCCGCCGGCCGGGCGGGCGCGGCGGGCGCCGCCTCGGCCGCGATGGCGGTCAGGCGGCGCAGGGCCAGGGCGGCGATGATGCCGCCGACCAGCGTCGGCAGCGCGTCGCCGCCGGAGGAGTTCGGCCGGGTCACCGCGGCGATGACCCCGACCAGCACGAACACGCCCAGCCCGGTCATCCCCCAGGCCAGCCGGCGGGCGGCCAGCACGCCGATGGCGGCGGCGAAGATGGCCAGGATGACCAGGATCCCGGTCACCAGGGCGAGCTTGTCGTGCGAGCCGAACGCCGTGATGGCGAAGTCCTTGATAGCTGGCGGGGTGAAGTCGATCGACAGCTGGCCCACCGCCACCACTGGTGAGCTGGTCGATCCGGTCAGCCCGGCGGCCAGCTGGGCGATGCCCAGGGCGACGCCGCCGGCCAGGACACCGGCCATCGCGGCCCGGAAGATCCTGGCAGCCGAGGACTTATCAAGGGTCACAGGTGTAATTCGTAGCCGGCGGCCGTCCGGATTGCCCGACCGGACCCGCGGCTTGGGAAAGGCGCGGCCGAAAGCAAGCCAGGGCGGCCCGCTGCTCCGAATATGTAAGTGTGAGTGCGTCGCGAACCGGATCCGGGCCAGCGGGTGAGCCGCTGGCGGCGGTGCCCGGTGCCCGGGGCGGCGCGCCGGGCCCGGACCTGGGCGCCCTGCTGGCCCGGGTGGCTCGCGGCGACGACAGCGCGTTCGGGGCGGTGTATGACCGCCTGGCCGGGCAGGTGCTGGGCACGGTCCGCCGGGTGGTCCGCGACCCGGACCAGTCCGAGGAGGTCATGCAGGAAGTCCTCCTGGAGGTGTGGCGCACCGCCGGGCGGTACGACCCGGAGGTCGGCTCGGCCGCCGCGTGGGTCATGACGCTGGCCCACCGCCGCGCGGTGGACCGGGTGCGCGCCGAGCAGAGCAGCACCCGGCGCGAGCAGCGCGCCGCCGTCGCGGCGGTGGACTACGACCAGGTGTCCGACCTGGTGGAGACCAGCCTGGAGCACGAGCGGGTCCGCCGCTGCCTGGGCTCCCTGACCGACCTGCAGCGCGAGGCGGTCACCCTGGCCTACTACCAGGGCTACACCTACCGCGAGGTCGCCGACCTGCTGGGCGTGGCGGTCGGCACGGTCAAGACCCGGATGCGGGACGGCCTGATCCGGCTGCGCGACTGCCTGGGGGTGGACTGATGGCCGCCGGCCGCCGGGGGCGGCACGCCCGGGCCGCTGACCCGCACACCCTGGTCGGCGCCTACGTGATGGACGCCGTCACCGAGCAGGACCGGGCCAGCTTCGAGCGGCACCTGGCCGGCTGCGACACCTGCCGGACCGAGGTGCGCGGCATGCGCGAGGCCGCCGCCCGGCTGGCCGCCGCCGCCGAGGTCCGGCCCCGGGCCGAGCTGCGCGAGCTGACCATGATGGCGGCGGCCCGGACCCGCCAGCTACCGCCGGCCAGGGGACCCGACCCGGCGGCCCGCCGGGGCCTGGCCGGCCTGCCGTGGCGGACCTGGCTGCCCCGGGCCGCGGTGGCCCTGGCTGCCGTGTTCGCCGTCCTCGCGGTCGGCATGGGCACCGTGATGACCGGCGCCGAGCAGCGGCTGGACCAGGCCCAGGGCCGCAGCCACGCCGTGGCCGTGGTGCTGGCCGAGCCGGACGTCACCATGCTGACCGCCCCGGTGACGACCGGGGGCAGCGCGACCGTGGTGATGTCGCACCGGGCCAGCTCGCTGGTGTTCACCGCGGCCGGGCTGCCCGCCCTGCCGCAGGCCCGTTCCTACCAGCTGTGGGTGATGGGCCGGCCGGCGCCGGTCGGCCGGGCTGGTGACGGCGGCGGGCGACGGCACGGCCGGCCCGATGATCGTCTCCGGGCTGGCCCGGGGCGACAAGGTCGGGCTGACCGTCGAGCCCGCCGGGGGCTCGAGCCGGCCCACTACGCAGCCGATCCTGCTGCTGGGCCTGGGCTGAGCGAGCCCGGGCGGCCCGCGCTCACCCGCGTTTCGCGCTGGCTTCGCCCTCCGGGCGACAGCGCCGGCCCGAGGGGCTAACGTGGCCCCGTGAAAGCATCGCCCGACGCGCAGCGCAGGCTGCTGGAGCTGGCCGAGATCGACGCCGAGCTGACCCGCCTGGAGCACCGGCGGCGCGGCCTGCCCGAGCACGAGGAACTGAGCCGGCTGGAGCAGCGCGACCGCGAGCTGCGCGACGAGCTGGCCGTGCTGGAGGCGCAGGAGGGCGACCTGCGGCGGGAGCAGGCCAAGGCCGAGGGCGACGTCGAGCAGGTCCGGACCCGGATCGAGCGGGATCAGGCGCGCCTGGATGCCGGGCAGGTGTCCTCGCCCCGGGAGCTGGAGAACCTCCAGTCGGAGATCGAGTCGCTGCACCGCCGCCAGTCCGACCTGGAGGAGATCGTGCTGGACGTCATGGAGCGCCGGGAGAGCGCCCAGAGCCGCCAGCAGGCCGCCACCGCCGAGCGGGCGCAGGTCGGCGCCGATGCCGGGGTGGCCATCACCCGCCGGGACGCCGCGCTGGCCGAGATCGCCGAGCAGGCCGGCAAGGCCGCCGACCGGCGGACCGGCCTGGTCACCGACGAGCCCGCCGATCTCATCGACCTGTACGAGCGGCTGCGCGCCCAGCACGGCGGGGTCGGCGCCGCGGCCCTGCGCCGGGGCCGCTGCGAGGGCTGCCACCTGAGCCTGAACACCGTCGACCTGAACGCCATCCGGGCCGCGCCCGCGGATGAGGTCGTGCGCTGCGAGGAATGCCGCCGGATCCTGGTCCGCACCGACGAGTCGGGGCTGTGAGCCGCGCGCTCGTCGTCGAGGCCGATGGCGGCTCACGCGGCAACCCCGGCCCGGCCGGCTACGGCGCCCTGGTCAGCGACGGCCAGACCGGGGAGGTGCTGGCCGAGGTGTGCGACAGCCTGGGCACCGCCACCAACAACGTGGCCGAGTACTCCGGGCTGGTAGCCGGGCTGCGCAAGGCGGGCGAGATCGCGCCGGGCGCCGACGTCCAGGTCCGGATGGACTCCAAGCTGGTGGTCGAGCAGATGTCGGGCCGCTGGCAGATCAAGGACCCGAACCTGCGCACGCTGGCCGCCGCCGCGCGGGAGGCGTCCGGCCGCCTCGGCCAGATCACCTACACCTGGGTGCCGCGCGCCCGGAACACCCGCGCCGACCGGCTGGCCAACCAGGCCATGGATGCCGCCCGGGAGGGCGGGCGCACGGGCGGCCAGCGGCGGGGGAGCCGCGCGCACGGCGACGCCGGGCTCCGCCGGGCCGGGTGCCGCCGCGCCGGGTGCCGCCGCGAAGGAGGATGACCCAGCCGCGCCGCAGCCGTCCTCCGGCGGCTGGGGGCCGCCGCGCGGCCGGCCTACCACCACGCTGCTGCTGCGGCACGGCCAGACCCCGCTGTCGGCGGAACGGCGGTTCGCCGGGCGCGGCGACGTGCCGCTGACCGACACCGGGCGCCAGCAGGCCGCCGCCGCGGCGAGCCGGCTGGCCGCCCGGGGCGGCATCGACGTGGTCGTGAGCTCGCCGCTGCGCCGGGCTCGGCGCACCGCCGAGGCCGCCGCCGAGGCCACGGGCGCGCCGGTCATCGTCGATGACGACCTGGTCGAGACCGACTTCGGCAAGTGGGAGGGGATGTCGTTCGCCGAGGCCGGGGCGCAGTACCCGGAGGAGATGGCGGCCTGGCTGGCCGGCGCGGACGCCGCCCCGCCGGACGGGGAGAGCTTCGCGGCTGTGGGCCGGCGGGTGATGGCCGCGCTGGACCGGCTGCTGGCCGAGCACCCCGAGCGCACGCTGCTGATCGTCAGCCACGTCACGCCAATCAAGACCATGCTGTGCCGGGCGCTGCTCGCGCCGCCTGCCACGCTGTTCCGCATTCACCTCGATGTGGCGGCGCTGTCGGAGGTCGCCTGGTTCGCCGACGGGCCGGCCCTGGTCCGCTCGATGAACGACACCGCGCACCTGCACTGACCGCGCGCTTGTCGGCTTTCACTCCGGTTGAGGCCAATGTTCTCGCAGTGATTGGTTACGGAGCGTGTAAGACGTGGTTACTCGTGGAATAGCACCCTGCGACATTGATCACGACGGGGGGAAATCAGTGCCTGCACAAACCACGGCCCGCGGCACCGCCCGGCGCACGCCGGCGGGCTCCGCCAAGGCCCCAGCCCGGGCGGCCGGCGCCAAGCCATCCGCTCGCGCCAGCACGACCAAGCCGGCCAGCGGTGCCCGGCCGGCCCGCGGCGCGTCCGCCGCCAGCGCCCGCCCGCGCAGCACGGCCCGGCGCAGCACCGCCCGCAGCGCCAGCCCGACGTCGGCCAGCACGACCTCGGCCAGCGCGGCCCGCACGGTGTCCTCGGCCGCGACCAAGGTGACGTCGGCCGCCACCAAGATGACGACGGCCGCGACCAAGGCCACGTCGTCGGCCCGCACGCTGTCCACGGCGATGCAGTCCGTGAACGCCGCGACCAAGGCGATGACCGCCGCGGCCAAGGCGCTGACCTCAGCGGCCAACGCGATGTCCTCGGTGAAGGCGCCCCCGGCCGCCGCGTCGGCCCGGCGCCCGGCCGCGAAGCGGACCGCTGCCCCGGCCCGCCAGGCCGGTGCCAGCAAGGCCGGTGCCAGCAAGGCCGGTGCCAGCAAGGCCAGCGCCAGCAAGACCGGTGCCAGCAAGAGCACGTCGACCAGGGCCACCGCCAGCCGGGCCACCGCTGGCCGACGGCGGCCAGCAAGAACGGGGCCAGCAAGAACGGGGCCAGCAAGAACGGGGCCAGCAGGAACGGGCCGGCAAGACCGCGGGGGCCAGGACCGCCTCGGCCCGAGCCACCGCCAGCAAGCCCGCGCCGGCCAGGGCCAGCGGCAGCAAGGCCCGGACCCGCACCACCGCGGCGAAGGCCTCATCGGCCAAGGCCAGCACGGCCCGGGCGACCTCCGCCCGGCCCGCGTCCGCCACGTCCGGCCCGCAGGCCAGCGCCGGCGGCAGCATGACTGCCGACGACGGCACCAAGCACGCGGCCGGCAACGGCAAGAACGGCAGCGCCCGGCACGGCACCACCCGCGACGCCGGTGCCCGGAACGGCGGTGCCGGTAACGGCAGTGCCAGTAACGGCAGTGCCAGTAACGGCAGTGCCCGGAACAGCGGCGCGCGCACCGGCAGCGCCCGCAGCGGCGGTGCCCGCACCGGCAGCTGCCCGCACCGGCAGTGCCCGCAGCGGCAGTGCCCCGGCCAGGCCGCGCACCCCGGCCAAGGCCAGCACCCGGCCAGGCGCCAGCCGGCGCGGCGCCTCCCGGCCCGCCTCGGCCCGGCCCGCCGCCGGCCGGCGCATGCCGCCGATGGGCATGCCGCCGCGCGCCCCGGCCGTCCGCCCGCGAGGAGGAGTACAACGGCCTGCTCGGCGGCCTGATCCGCTAGCGCCCGCACGTCCGGCCGCGGCCCCGGGGGACACCTCCCGGCGGCCGCGGCCGCATGCCGTCCCGGAACGCCCTATCCTGATCACAGCGACGGGCGAGTCGGCCGGGCGGCCGCGTCGCCTTCCGGAAGCGGGAGGCGCCGAGGAAGGTCCGGGCTCCGCAGGGCAGGGTGGTCGGTAACGCCGACCCGGGGTGACCCGCGGGACAGTGCCACAGAAAACAGACCGCCCCCGGCCTGGCCGGGGGTAAGGGTGAAACGGTGGTGTAAGAGACCACCAGCGCCGCAGGTGACTGCGGCGGCTTGGTAAACCCCACCCGGAGCAAGGTCAAGAGGTCGTCGCCCTCGGGGGCGGCGTCTGCGCGAGCGCTTGAGGGCGGCCCGCCCGATGCTCGCGGGTAGACCGCAGGAGGCTGCCGGCAACGGCAGTCGGAGATGGATGGCCGCCGGCCCGCGCAAGCGGGCGCACAGAACCCGGCCTACAGGCCGGCTCGCCCGCCGCCTGAGTCCCTGACCTGCGCAACGACGGTCGCAGCAGCCCGGCCCAGGCACAATCAGGGCACATCCGCCGTGGAGGATAAAAGAAAGATAGTGCCGGTTCCAGAAAAGTGTGTCCGTGACCCGGCCATCTGGGCACTCCGGTGCGACATTCTGCTGTGTCAGTCTAGATTGACAACCCCAGGATGTCAGTCCAAACTGACAGGCGTGGACATCGAAGAACTCAGCGTCAATCTCTCGTCGGATGACCCGGCGATCGGGCTTCGGGCCTCGCTGGCGCTCCATCGCCTGGCTGAGCGGGTCGAAGCGAACCAAGTCGCGTCGGCCCGGGGAAAGGGCTGGTCGTGGCAGCAGATCGGAGACGCCCTGGGCGTCACCCGTCAGTCCGTGCACACCAAATACAGCAAGGAATCATCATGACCGCCGAATCTGCTCCGCCCGAGGTGCGTCACGCGTGGGCCATCTATTTGCAGGCCGGCGAGGAGGCCCGCCGCCGGGGTGATCGCCGAGCCGGCACCGATCACCTCCTGCTGGCGTTGCTGGCGGATCCCTCGATCGAAGTCGTGCTGGGCGTGACCCTGCAGCAAGCTCGCCAGGCCCAGGAGTCGCTCGATCACGAAGCCCTGGGCGCCCTGGGCATGGTCTCCGGCACCGACGCTCCCGCCCTGCCGATGCGCGCCGTCCCCAAGAAGCCGAGGCTCAGGGACGTCGCGGCAAAAGGATCGCTTCCGCATGACGCCGGCGGCAAAGAAAGCCCTTGAGGATGCGGCCCGGCCCAATCGCCGCAAGCTCCAGATCACGGCCCAGCAGGTGCTGGCCCAGATCCTCACTCTCCAGCCACCAGATCCGGCGGCGGTGCTGCTGGGCGCTCTCGGCGTGAACACGCCCGAGGTCCGGCGCGGACTGGATGCGGTCACCCCGTTCAACAGCCAGTCACGCAAATGACGGCGGTCGTCGAAGCCGAGTCGCTGACCAAGCGCTTTGGCGGGGTCCCGGCGGTCACGGATCTGTCATTCGCGCTGGAGGCTGGGACCATCACCGGCTTTCTCGGCCCGAACGGCGCCGGCAAGACGACGACGCTGCGGATGATCCTGGGTCTGGCGGCGCCGACGAGCGGCCGAGCGCTGGTGTTCGATCATCCTTACGCGGAGTTGCCGCGGGCGGCACTGCGGATCGGCGCCGTGCTCGAGGCGACCGATTTCCATCCCGGCCGTTCGGGCCGCGATCACCTGCGGATGCTCGGTCAGGCCGTCGAGGTTCCTGACTCACGTGCGGACGAGGTGCTGCGCCTGGTGGAGCTGGGTGACGGCGGCCCGGCGGCGGGTGAAGGGATACTCGCTGGGGATGCGTCAGCGGCTCGGGCTCGCGGTGGCGCTGCTCGGCGACCCGGAGCTGCTGATCCTCGACGAGCCGGCCAACGGGCTTGACCCGGAGGGCGTGCGCTGGCTGCGGGACTTCCTGCGCAGGCTGGCCTCAGAGGGCCGCACGGTGCTCATCTCCAGTCATGTGCTCGCCGAGGTCGCGCAGACGGCCGACCGGGTGCTCATCATCAGTGACGGGCGGCTCGTGCTCTCGTCCCCGCTGGCCGAGCTGACCGCCCGGGCCGGCGGCGCGGTCCGTGTCCGCAGCGGCGATCCGCAGCAGCTCACCAAGGCGCTGCGTGATGAGGCGCTGCAGGTGACGAGGGGTACCGACCACGCCCTGCTCGTCCAGGGAGCATCGAGCGAGCGGATCGGCGAGATCGCCTTCGCCGCCGGCGTCCCGGTGCACGAGCTGGTCAACGACGCGGGCTTGCTGGAGGACATCTTCCTCGAACTGACCTCGGAGGCATCGGCATGATCGCGCAGATCAGGGCGGAGCTGCTGAAAATTCGCTCGACCCGGACCACGATCGCACTGATCCTCGGGATGGTCGCGCTGATCCTGCTCATCACGCTGCTGACCGGGCTGCTCACCCACCCAGGCGGGCTGGCCAGCAAAGCGGACCAGCGTCAGCTGCTGAGTGTGAGCAGTCTCGCTGGCGTGTTCTCCGCACTTTCCGGGGTGTTGCTGGTGACCAGCGAGTACCGCTTCGGCACGATCCGTCCGACGATCCTGTTCAACCCGGCGCGCTCACACGTCCTGGCCGCCAAGGCCGTCGCCGGCGCACTGGCCGGAATCGGATTCGGGGTCATCGGCGAGGCAGTCGGCTGGGCGATCGGATGCGCGATTCTCGACGGGCGTGGCATTACCGTCGTGCTCGGCAGCGGCGACATTCTGCTGCTCACGCTCGGCGGGCTCGCCGGCGCGGCCCTGTGGGGCGCGATCGGCGCTGGCCTCGGCGCGATCATCCACAGCCAAGTCGGCGGCGTCATCGCGCTGCTCGCCTGGGGTCTCGTCGTCGACAACCTCCTATTCGGCCTCGCCCCCTCGGTAGGGCGGTTCATGCCAGACCGCGCTTCCGACGCACTCATGGGCCTGCGAGTCGATCACCTGGTCTCGCCCGGCGCCGGCGCGATCACCTTGATCGCCTGGGCCGGCGCACTGGGGGCTCTCGGTATCGCCCGGACCGTTCGGCAGGACCTCAGCTGACTCCCTGGATGACGGGCATGGGGTCACGGCTACGGGCGAGCCGGGGGAACGTGGTCATCACGCATCCCCGCCTGCTGCATGCGGTGGCACCGAACAGCCTCCAGACGCGGCGGCTGATGCTCTTGCAGTTCCTCCAGCGGCGCGGTGAGGGGTCGGGATAAGCCAGGATGGACCGCATGAACCGTACGCAGCCCGCAGATCCGGCCCAGGTCAACGACTATGACAGCCTGGCCGGGGACGTGGCCGGCCGGATCCTCGACGCGGGCTGCGGCTCCGGTCCGCTGTTCGCGGCGCTGCGCGACCGGGGTGCCGTCGTGACCGGCTTCGACTCGAGCGCCGGGATGCTCGAGCAGGCCCGGCGGCGGCTCGGTGACGACGCCGACCTGCGGGTGGCCGACCTGGGCCGCCCGCTGCCGTTCCCCGACGGCGCGTTCGATGACGTCATCGCGTCGCTGGTCCTGCACTACCTGGAGGACTGGGGGCCGGCGCTGGCCGAGGTGCGGCGGGTGCTGAGTCCCGGCGGCCGGCTTATCGTGGCCGTCGACCATCCCTTCGCCGTCCAGACCCTCCTGGGCCAGGCCGGGAAGGAGGCCGACTATTTCGAGACCCACAGCTGGTCCGAGGAGTGGACCATGGGCGGGCAGGCCGTGCCGATGGTCTTCTGGCACCGGCCGGTGCACGCGATGACCGACGCCTTCACCGCGGCCGGCTTCCGGATCTCCGTCATCAGCGAGCCACATCCCGCGCCGGAAGCCCGCGAGCTGTTCCCTGAGGAACTCGAGAAGTTTCCGACGAGCTTCCTGTCTCCTGTTCTTCGTCCTGCACGCCGAATAACGCCGCCCGTCCGCGTCGGGCTCCGTGGCCGCTGAGTAGGACATGATCTGGCCTACATAGCCTCTACCGTGCTGAGGATGAGCAACGACATCCGGCCCTTCCGCATCGACATCCCGCAAGCCGACCTGGATGACCTGCACGGCCGCCTGGCCCGCACCCGCTGGCCCGCTCAGCTGCCCGGCGAGGACTGGAGCCGCGGCGCCCCGGTGAGTTACCTGCGGGAACTCGCCGGGTACTGGGGCGCCGGCCACGACTGGCGCGCCGCCGAGGCGCGACTCAACGAGTTCCCGCAGTACGTCACCGGCATCGAGGGCCACGACGTTCACTTCCTGCATGTCCGCTCCCCGGAACCGGGCGCGCTGCCGCTGATCCTCACCCACGGCTGGCCGAACTCGGTGGCCGAGTTCACCGAGCTGATCGGCCCGCTTACCGACCCGCGCGCCCACGGCGCCGACCCCGCGCAGGCCTTTCATGTGGTGGTGCCCTCAGTGCCGGGGTTCGGGTTCTCCGCGCCGCCGCGGGAGACGGGCTGGACCGCCGCCCGGGTGGCCCGGATGTGGGCCGAGCTGATGAACCGCCTCGGCTATGACCGGTACGGCACCCAGGGCGGCGACCTCGGGGCCTACGTGGCCCCCGAGATCGCCAAGGTCGCGCCCGACCGCGTGGCCGGCGTGTATGTCATCAGCGGCCTGGGCTTTCCCACCGAGGACGATGTCCCGACGATGACCGACTCCGAGCGCGCGGCCTACGCGCGGATGATGAGCCAGGACTGGGCCAAGGGCGTGGATCACCACGGGCTGCTGCGCGCCGCCCCGCAGACCTTCGCCTACGGCTGGCACGACTCCCCAGCCGGCGCGCTGGCCTGGATCCTGCACAAGTTCCACGAGTTCAACCCCACCGGCAAGCCGCTGGAGGAGGTCATCAGCCGCGATCAGCTGCTCACCAACGTGAGCGTGTACTGGCTCACCGGCACGCTCGGATCCTCCTCCTGGCCGATGTACGACAGCAGCCAGTCGAGCTGGCCGGAGGGGCAGAAGACCGTGCCGACCGGCGTCTACAGCGGCCCGCCGGGGATCCGGCGGCTGGCCGAGCAGCACAACACCATCGTGCACTGGCCCGAGGACAACCCCGCCGGGCATCATTTCATCGCCATGGACCAGCCCGGACCGCTCGCCGCCGACATCCGCGCCTTCTTCGCCAGGCTGCGCTGACTACCTGTCGCTAGGCCGCGTTTTGGAAGGCTCGTCAGGACCCGTCCCGGCATCACCACCGCACCAAGGCCCTCTCCTGTAACAGGCCCCAGCCCCGCGCCCGCCCGGCGCAGGGCCCTGGCCAGCCCTCTAGGGCGCTAAGGCAGCGCCGCAGCCCCTCCGGACCATGATCGTGACCGATTACCCGTGCCGCAGACGGGCAATCGGTCACGATCATGCAGGCAGCAGCGCCGCGCCGGGCCGCGCCGCCAGGGGAGCCCGCCCCGGGACGGCAGATCAGGCCCGGCCGCACCGCAGGCAGCTTCTGCAACAGGCCCGGGGCGTGCCTCCTAAGTCGCGGCGGACCCGGCCCGCACCCGCCACCGGACCGCGCCGATGAGCTGCCGCTTCGTCCACTCCGGCGGCCAGCCTGACCGCGCCGCACGCCGGAGCAGCGGCTCCAGCACCGCCCACCGCGCACCGGCCAGGTCCGCCCGCCCGCCACCGCCAGGGCGGCCACGAGGTCCCCGTGCAGATGGTCTCCTTCGTCATCGACTCAGCTGCCGCAGACCTCACTCATCACAGGCACCGACACCCCGGGACACACCCGGCTATCCAGCACCTTTTAAAACAGGCGCTAGCCGGCGTGATCGTGACCGTTTTTCCGTCAGAACCACCGGAAAACGGTCACGATCATGACCGAACGCGCGGCGCCGCACGGGTCATGTATCAGGCCTCACCGTGGCACCCTCGCATCCCGCCTGGCCCGGCCGCCACGTTCCGTGGCATGGGGGACGACGAGATGTCATCCACAGTTGGCTCGGCGGTCACGGCGAGGCGCCCTGCCGGGAAACCCGGTCGCGGAACCGTTGTGAGCGTGCAGATCGCATATGTCACAGAATCGTTCCCGCCCGATGTCAACGGCGTCGCGCACACAGCTGTGCGGGTCGTCGAGTATCTGGCCAGCCGCGGTCACCGCCCGCTGGTCATCGCGCCCGAGCCCGCCCGGGGCCAGGCGCGCCCGGACAGCAAGCTCGACTACCCGGTGGTCCGGGTGCGCTCGCTGGCCGTCCCGTCCTATCCCGAGTTCCGCGTCGGCCTGCCCGACGCCCGGGTCGGCGCGGCCCTGGCCGCGCACCGGGCCGACCTCGTCCACCTGGGCAGCCCGTTCGTCCTGGGGGCCAGCGCGGTGAGCGCGGCCCGGCGCCGCGGCATGCGGATGGTCGCGGTGTACGCGACCGACGTGCCCGGCTACGCGCGTGCCTACCACGTCGGCCGGGTGGGGGAGGCGGCCTGCTGGCGGCGGCTGCGGAAGATCCACAACGCGGCCGGCCGGACGCTCGCCCCGTCCAGCTCGTCGGCGGCGGAGCTGCACGCGCACGGCATCGAGCGCGTCTGGCTGTGGGGCCGGGGGGTGGACACCGCCCGGTTCGACCCGGCCCGGCGCAGTGACGCGCTCCGCGCCGAGCTGGCCCCTGGCGGCGAGGTGCTGGTCGGCTATGTCGGCCGGCTGGCCGTGGAGAAGCGCGTGCAGCTGCTGGCCCGGGTGGCCGACCTGCCCGGCGTCCGGCTGGTGATCGTCGGCAGCGGCCCGGCCGAGCAGGCGGTCCGCCGTGCCCTGCCCGGCGCCACCTTCCTCGGCCGCCGGGTCGGGGACGACCTGGCCCGGATCTACGCCAGCCTGGACGTGTTCGTGCACAGCGGGCCGCACGAGACGTTCGGCCAGACGCTGCAGGAGGCGGCCGCGAGCGGCCTGCCGGTGGTCGCCCCGGCGGCCGGCGGCCCGCTGGACCTGGTGCAGGACGGCGTTACCGGGTACCTGGTCGCCCCCGGCGACCCGGTCGCGCTGGCCGGCGCCGTGGCCCGGCTGGCGGCCAGCCCGCTGCTGCGGGCGGCCCAGGGCGCGGCCGGCCGCCAGGTCGTCCTCGGCCGGAGCTGGCCCGCGCTGTGCGACGAGCTGATCGGGCACTACCGGGCCGTCCTCGACGGCGCGCCGGAGATCAGCACCGGCATCGCGGCCTGACCACCCGGGCCGCCCGCTGCCGGCCACGGGCCGCCGGCCGCCGGCACCGGGCCGCCGGCTGCCGGCCGCCGCGCGGCGGCCCGCCCGGCCG
This sequence comes from uncultured Actinomycetota bacterium, assembly GCA_963731085.1. Classification (GTDB taxonomy): domain Bacteria; phylum Actinomycetota; class Actinomycetes; order Streptosporangiales; family Streptosporangiaceae; genus DASUBV01. The sequence goes on along the minus strand of CAVSUF010000002.1, from coordinate 141,615 downwards.
CCCGGCGGCTCTCGCGGGGCAGGGCGGCGGCTCGGGCGGCCGGCCGCGAGCCCGCCCTCTCATGCCCGTCAAATGAACAGCAGGTGAATGAAAGAGGTCTTGTTAGTGATATGTCATGGCATATCTCGCTAGGCCCTCGACACGGGATGTGTCCGTGAACACCCTGATCTCGTGGGCAAAGACATCGTTCTTGCGCTGGTGGTCGTGACCGCTCTGGGCTTCGACTTCACCAATGGCTTCCATGACACAGGCAACGCCATGGCAACCTCTATCGCCACGAAGGCACTCAGTCCGCGGGTCGCGGTCGGGCTTTCGGGCATCCTCAACCTGGTCGGCGCGTTCCTGTCGCTGAGCGTCGCAGCGACGATCGCCAGCGGCCTGGTGGACACGCACGTGGTCACGCTCCCAGTGGTCTTCGCGGGCCTGGCCGGCGGCATCACCTGGAACCTGCTGACCTGGCTGCTCGGCATCCCGTCGAGCTCGTCGCACGCCCTCATCGGCGGCGTCATCGGCTCGACCATCGCCGCCGCGGGCGGGAGCGGCGTCCTGTGGCACGGGCTGGTGTCAAAGGTCATCATCCCGGCCGGGCTGTCCCCGATCATCGCCGCGCTGGTCGCCGCGAGCGGCACCTGGCTGCTCTACCGGATCAGCCGGAGCATGACCGAGGGCTCGCGCCAGCACGGGTTCCGGATCGGCCAGATCGGGTCGGCGTCGATGGTGTCACTGGCGCACGGGACCAACGACGCGCAGAAGACGATGGGCGTCATCACCCTGGCCCTGATCGTGAGCGGAACCATCCCGGGCAAAGCCAGCGCCCCGTTCTGGGTCATCCTGTCCTGCGCCCTGGCCATCAGCCTGGGCACCTACCTGGGCGGCTGGCGGGTCATCCGCACGCTCGGCAAGGGCCTGGTGGAGATCGAGTCGCCGCAGGGCATGGCGGCGGAGTCGGCCTCGGCGGCCGTCATCCTGCTGTCGTCCAGCTTCGGCTACTCGCTGTCCACCACCCACGTGGCCACCGGGTCGATCATCGGCACCGGCCTGGGCAAGAAGGGCGCCGAGGTCCGCTGGAACGTGGCCGGCCGGATGGCCACCGCCTGGCTGTTCACCCTGCCCCTGGCCGGCCTGGTCGGCGCCGGGGCCGAGGCCCTGGCCCGGGCCATCGGCGGCCCGTCGGACGTGCCGGGCGTGGTCGTCGACCTCGTCCTGCTCATCGCGGTCGCGACCACCATCTACATCCGGTCCCGCGCCAGCAAGGTCGACCACAACAACGTCAACGCCGAGTGGACCGGCGGGGCGGGCGTCGAGCCCGAGCCCGCGACCGCCGCGGCGGCCTGAGCGACAGGGGAGAGCACAGATGCCGTGGATCAACCTGGACGCGCTCTGGAAGATCGTCGTGTTCGGCCTGGTGGCCGGCGCGGGCCTGCCGGCGCTGTTCGCGGTCGGGATGTTCAGCCTGTCACGCGGGCCGAAGACCCAGACGGCGGGCGCCGACGGGGACACCGTCGTCGGCGGCAGCGCCGCCGGCCTGCTCGCCGCCGGGCTCTGCTTCCTGGTCGTGCTGGCGGCGGTCGCCTGGAGCGTGTATGAGGTTTACAAGATCGGTCACCCCGCCGCTGCCAAGTAACCGGGACGGGACCTGACGTCCGCGACCCCGACACCTCCGAGAGGCTGGAAGCATGAGCCTTCCGTCCGTCCTGACCTCGATCATCACCTGGCTGCGCGCGGGCTACCCCGAGGGCGTGCCCGACGTTGACTACATCCCGCTGTTCGCCCTGCTGGCCAGCGAGCTGACCGAGGCCGATGTCAGCGCCATCGCCGACGAGCTGGCCAGCACCAGCGACCCGGACTCGGCCAAGACGATCCGCGAGGCCATCGCCGACGTGACCGACCGCAAGCCGAGCGACGCCGACGTGGCGCGGGTCCGCGCCCGGCTGGCGGCGGGCGGCTGGCCGCTGGCCAAGCCCGGTCACCTCACCGAGGTCCCCAAGTAGCCCCGGTAGCGACAGGCCGCACAACTGGATAGGCAAGCAGTCCGGCTCCTGGTCCCGCCCGCTCCACCAGATTGGGTCATGATGCTGGTATGACGAGTGCGCAGGACCAGGAGCCCCGGCTGCATGTGGACAAGCACGCCGCGACGTGGCGCGAGGGTTACCCGTACGACGAGAAGATGACCCGCCACGAGTACGAGGCGTTCAAGCGCTCGCTCCAGATCGAGCTGCTGAAGATGCAGAGCTGGGTCAAGGAGACCGGCCAGAAGGTGGTCCTGATCTTCGAGGGCCGGGACGCGGCGGGCAAGGGCGGCACGATCAAGCGGTTCACCGAGCACCTGAACCCGCGCGGCGCCCGGGTGGTGGCGCTGGAGAAGCCCACCGAGCGCGAGAGCACCCAGTGGTACTTCCAGCGCTACATCGACCACCTGCCGGCGGCGGGCGAGATCGTGCTGTTCGACCGCTCCTGGTACAACCGCGCCGGCGTGGAGCGGGTCATGGGGTTCTGCACCCCGGAGGAGTACCTGGAGTTCATGCGCGAGGCCCCGGAGTTCGAGCGGATGCTGGTGCGCAGCGGCATCCAGCTGACCAAGTTCTGGTTCTCGGTGTCGCGCGGCGAGCAGCGGACCCGGTTCGCCCGGCGCCAGACCGACCCGGTCAGGCAGTGGAAGCTCAGCCCGATGGACGTGGCCTCGCTGGATAAGTGGGATGCCTACACCGAGGCCAAGGAGGCCATGTTCTTCTACACCGACACGGCCGAGGCGCCGTGGACGGTGATCAAGAGCAACGACAAGAAGCGGGCCCGGATCGGCGCGCTGCGCTACGTCCTGCACGCACTGGACTACGCCGACAAGGACCTGAAGGTCGTCGGGGTGCCGGACCCGCTCATCGTGGGCCCGGCGGCGCAGGTGTTCGAGCACGGCGAGCAGCCCGACCGCCTGTTCCCCAAGCTCTAGCTCCCAGCTCTAGGGCCCGCCCGGACCCTAGAGCCTCCCCCCTCGCGGCGGCGGGCGCCTAGCTGATGATTCCGTGGGCCTGGTTCCACTTCTGCGCGGCCTGATAGCCGTCGATCATGCCCCAGATCCATGCGCCCAGCACGATCGGGAAGCCGATGAGGATCACCGTCAGGATCCAGCCAAGAATGTCAATGCCCAGGATGAGAAGCCCGATTCCGACCCGGCCGTTGATCATCGATCCGAGGCCCGGAATAAAGAACGAGGCGATGAGGCCGAGGGCCGGGCTGCGCGGGGCGACCACCATCTGGCCCGGCTGGCCCTGGCCGCCGGCGTAGCCCTGCGGCGGCGCGTACTGCTGCACCCCGTACTGCGGCTGGACGCCATACTGCGCCGGCGGCGGCGCATACTGCGCCCGGCCCTGGTCCGGCCCCGGCCCGGCCTGGTACTGCGGGTCAGGCTCGCCGCCCGGCGCGCCCGCTGAATAGTCCGGATATTCGCTCATCTGGGGTGCCTTTCCTGGGATGGATCCTTCGGTATGAGACGCCCTGGCATCCTCGCAGGTTGACGGTAGAAATGACACGGAGAATAACCGCCTGACATATTCGGCTGATTTATTCCGTTATCGGCCTATGCCGCCTGGGATTCCCGGTATCCGGGCCGGCGGGCAGCCAGGGCCGCAGTGCCTGCTGGGTCACCCGGCTGAGCTCGGCTCGCAGTCGCCGGTGCTCGCTCAGCAGGTCGCGAGCCCGGTCCGGGTCGGCCAGTAACTCCGTCAGCGCGGCGGTCAGCGCGCCCGCGATGGCCCCGGTCAGCGACGCGGCGCTGACCTCGTCCAGGTCATCGGGGAACGCGTCCCGCAGTCGCCGGGCGATCTCCCGCTGGACGCTGAAGTTGACCTGGAGGCAGCGGCCCCGGACGGCCGGCACCTCGATGATCAGCCGGATCCGGACCACCGCCATCCGGCTGGCCATCGCGGTGTCCATGGCCAGCACCCGCTGGATGGCGCGGACCGCCGCCTCGGCCGGCCCCTCGCCGGGCCGTCGCGCGGTGATGGCGTCCGCCGCGGCCCGCACCCGGCTGTCGCTATCCGGGAACAGGACCTCTTCCTTACTGGCGAAGTAGCTGAAGAAGGAGCGGGTGGAGATCCGCGCCGCGGCGGCGATCTCGGCGATCGTCGTCTGGTCGTACCCCTGCCGGTCGAACAGGTCGGCGGCCGCATCGACCAGTGCCTGCCGGGTCTGCCGCCGCTTGCGCTCCCGCAGCGACGTCGCGCCGTCGCGCAGCAGCCAGTACTCCTGCGCCGACAGGGCGGCCGCCGGCCGGTCCGGCCCGATGTTCACGCACGTACCATACTGCATCATGCACGTTTGCGTGGCACGCAAGTTTACGCGAACTGCATCGTTACTCTGATGTCCTGATATGGGTAACGGCACCGCCTCCGCACCGCCGCCCGCCACCGCAGGCCGCTCCGGGCTAGGCCCGCCCGGCGTCATCCAGGTGCCGGAGTACCAGCGCGTACGAGTCGATCAGCCCGGTCTCCCGGTACGAGACGCCGCGCCGCGCGCAGAACTCCCGGACGATCCCGCGGGCGCGCAGCAGCGCGGGCCGGGGCATGGACGGGAACAGGTGGTGCTCGATCTGGCAGTTGAGCCCGCCCAGGGCCACGTGGGTCAGCCACCCGCCGCGGACGTTGCGCGAGGTCAGCACCTGGCCGCGCAGGAAGTCCGGGCGCTCGCCGGGCCCCAGGACCGGCATGCCCTTGTGGTTGGGCGCGAACGAGCAGCCCATGTACACGCCGAACAGCCCCTGGTGCACGGCCAGGAACGCCACCGCCCGGACCGGCCCCAGCACCAGCAGCAGCGCGCCCAGGTAGGCGGCGTGGTGCACGGCCAGCAGCCCGGCGTCGACCAGCCGGACCGGAGTCCGGCCACGCCTGCCCCGCCCCCCGCCCGCCACCTCGCGAATGCTGGCGACGTGCAGGCTGAGTCCCTCCAGCAGCAGCATCGGGAAGAACAGCCAGGCCTGGAACCGCGCCACCGCCCGGCCGATCCGGCGCCGCGCCCGGGTCTGGCCGGCCGTGAACGCCAGCGCCCTGCTGGCGATGTCCGGGTCGCGGCCCTCCTGGTTGGGGTGCGCGTGGTGGCGGTTGTGCTTCGATGTCCACCAGCTGTAGCTCAGGCCGGTCAGCAGGTTGCCGTGGATCCGGCCGATCAGGTCGCAGGCCTGCCGGGTCCGCGCCACCTGCCGGTGCCCGGCGTCGTGCCCGAGGAACGCGGTCTGGGTGAACATCACGGCCAGGAACGCCGCCACGCCCAGCTGCCACCAGGACCGGCCCAGCAGCCCGAACGCCGTCCACCCGGCGGCCAGCAGCACCAGGTTGACGCCGATCGCGGCGGCGTACCAGCCTGGCCGCCGGCGCAGCAGGCCCGCCGCCCGCACCTGGCGGGACAACTCGGCGAACTCGCTGCCCCGCGGGCGATCCGGGGGGACCGGGGCGGGGGGAGGCGGGACGGGGCGGGCGGCGTCTGCGGTCAACTCGGTTCCCTCGCGGCCGTGGCCGCCAGCTGGCGCCGGCCAGGCTCCGGGTCCCTGCCAGCCGGGCTGTGCTCTCAGGCTGACGCGCCCGGCCGTGGCCCCGGCAGACCCGGCCTGAACGGCGGGCGTCCAGTTCCGGAACTTCGCGGGTCGGCCGGGCGGAAGCGGGCGGGCGGAAGCGGGCGGGCGGAGGCGGCGGCCGGAAAAAGGCGTGCAGCCATTCGCCGCGCCGCTGCGTCTTACCGGATGATCATGCGAGAAGATCGGCGGAAAAGTTGTTGGCGCAGGCCCCCGCCGGGACTCTCATGGTCAGCAGAGCAGCACTTGCCGCCGCTGTCCGCAGCGGGGAAATGGACAGGACATGAAGAGCGCCGACGCCACCGCCCGCACTGCCCCGGACCGCACTGCCCCGGACAGCACTGCCCCGCTTCCCCGCGCCGCCGCCACCGGCCGCCGGGCCGCCGGCCCGCCTGGCCGCGCTGCTGGGGGCGGCCGGGCTGGCCGCGCTGGCCGGCTGCGGCTCGTCCGGGGCGGCCGCCGCCTCCGGGACGTCCAGCGCGCCGGCCGCGACGGTCACCGCCGCCCCGGCCACCGCGACCGGGGTCCCGGTGAGCAGCCCGCCGGCCACGCCGACGCCGGCCGCCGCCGCCTCCACGGCCGCGCCGCCGGCCGTCCCGGTGCTGGGCCGGCTGGCCGGCGTGTTCGCCCACGGCTCCGGGTTCGGCCAGGTCCGCCCGGCCGAGATCTTCAACGGCGGCGACCCGACCGGCCTGGTCAGCAAGATCACCTGGCAGTCGTGGGGCGGCGCCACCGCGACCGGATCCGGCACGACCACCTACGTCCCGGCCAGCGAGCCCGTGGCCGACGGCCGCCCGGAGACCGCCACCGTGGTCGCCTTCGACCTCGGCTCCTGCCACGGCACCTTCATGTACCAGGCGGTCGAGTGGTATTTCCCGCAGCACGGCCAGTCCTTCAACGCCGGCCAGTATGAGAACGTCTGCACCGGCAGCTACGTCGGCCAGTAGCGAACGGTGGTGAGCGGGCGGCGCGCCATTTACGTTTAGCCTGCGGAACTAATGAGCCAGCGGGCCGGCCGGGCCGGCCGGAGGAGGTCATCGTGAGCGAGGACTACGGGCTGCGGACCGGGACTGTCGACCTGCGGTCGGCCGGGCCGATCATGTTCGGGCCGGACGCGATCCTGTTCCTGGCCGACAACGCCGCCGCGCGGGTGTACGCCGTCGACGTCTGCGATCCGGACAGCACGGGCCCGGACGGCGCGCGACCGGACACCGCGCGACCGGACACCGCGCGACCGGACACAATGGGGCCGTTCGACCTGGAGAACGTGGACGCCGCCGTCGGCTCCTACCTCGGCTGCGACCCGGCCGACGTCCTGATCCGCGACCTGGCCGTGCACCCGGTCTCGGGCAGCGCCTACCTGTCGGTGCAGCGCGGCCAGGGCGACGCCGCGCAGGCCGTGCTGATCCGGATCGGCCGCCTCGACGGCTCCGTGACCGACGTGTCCCTGGACGGCGTTCCCTGCGCCGCCGCCGATATCTCCGACGCCCCGGCCCCGGACGACGAGCGGCAGGACCTCACCCTGCCCCAGGGCAGCGAGGGCGAGGACGTCACGTTCGGCGAGCGCACCATCCGCATCCTGCGGCGGCCGATCCGCGCCGCCACCGTGACCGACATGGCCTACCTGCCCGGCCCGGCCGGGGCGGGCGGCACGCTGCTGGTCGCCGGGCTGTCCAACGAGGAATTCTCCTCGCGGCTGCGCCGCGTCCCGTTCCCGTTCGGCGACCCGGCCAAGGCCAGCAGCCTGGAGATCTACCACGTGTCGCACGGCAAGTGGGAGACCGCCGCCCCGATCCGCGCGTTCGTGCCCTACGACGAGGGCCGGGCCATCCTGGCCACGTACACCTGCACGCCGGTGGTTCACTTCCCGCTGGCCGACCTGCAGCCGGGGGCCAAGGTGGTGGGCCGCACCGTGGCTGAGCTCGGCCCGGTGAACCAGCCCCTGGACATGGTGTCGTTCCGCTCCGACGGGCTGGAGTACCTGCTGGTGGCCAACTCCCGGCACGGCCTGGTCAAGATCGACTGCCGGGACGTCGACGCGCAGGCCCCGCTGATCACCGCCCGCGAGCCCGTCGGCGTGCCCCGCGAGACCACGGACCTGCAGGGCATTGTCCGCCTGGCCAACCTCGGCGGCAGCCACGTGCTGGCGCTCCAGGCCACCGACGACGGCCGCCGCCACCTGCGGGTGCTCAAGGCCGACGCGCTCTAGCGGCACCGGGTGACGTTTCCTGCCGTGCCCGGGCCGGGGCGGCGCCGGGTGACCGGCCTCCCGTGCTCGGGCCGAGCGGCGCCGGGTGACCGGCCTGCCGTGCCCGGGTCCGGGCGGCTCGGGGTGACCGGCCTGGCCTGGTCGAGCCTGGATGGCGCCGCCTGCATCCGGGTGCGCGGCCTGGCCGCCGGGGCGGAGGTGCGGGTCCGGCCGGCCGCCGCGGCGGTGGCCGGGCGACCTCAGCCGGCTTCCGCCGATGGCCGGCGGCTGGCGGCCGACGGCCCGGACCTGTGCTTCGTGCCGAGGTTCGGGTTCGCCGACGGCACGGCCTACGCGGTGACCGTGGATGACGCGCCCGCCGGGGTGCTGCACCGCCCCCGGCGGGACCGGCCGGCCACGGCCGCCGTGCTGGCCATCCGCCCGTCGGCCGTCGTGGTGCCGCGCAACCTGCTGCGCTGCTACGTCTGGTTCTCGGCGCCGATGAGCACGGGCCGCGCGGCGGGGGAGATCCGCCTGGTCGGCGATGACGGAGTGCCGCTGGACGGCGCCCTGCTGGACCACGACGAGCTCTGGGACGCGGGCCGCCGGCGGCTGACCGTCCTGCTCGACCCGGCCCGGATCAAGCGCGGCCTGGCCGGGCACGGCTACGCGCTGGCGCCGGGCCGGGCGTTCCGCCTGGAGGTCGGAACCGGGCTGCGCGACGCCGCCGGGGCGCCGCTGCGGGCCGGGGCGCACCGCCGCTACCTGATCGGCCCCGACGAGCGCCGCCGGGTGGAGCCCGGCGGGTGGGACCTGACCGTCCCGGCGGCCGGCCGCCGGGACTCACTGACCGTGACATTCGACCGGCCGCTGGACCACGGCCTGCTCCGCCGCTGCCTGCGCGTCAGCGGTCCCGGCGGCGAGCCGGCCGACGGCATCGCCGGGCCCGGCCCGCAGCAGCGCTCCTGGCGCCTGGTGCCCCGCCGTCCCTGGGCCGCGGGGCCATACCTGCTGGTCGTCGACCCGGTGCTGGAGGACCTGGCCGGGAATTCGGTCGGCCGGGTGTTCGACCGGGACCTCGCCGCCGCCGCCGATGACCCGTGCCCGCCCGGCCCGGTCCTGGTGCCGTTCGCGGTCCGCTGAGGCCGCCCCTGGGTCGTCACGCTGCAGAACTGGCCTGACCGGGGGGTGACCGCCGGCCCGAGTAGGGCGTAATATCCGGAAAAAAAGTTCTAGTGCCCTGTTAATGATCTTCGAGCGGATTGATGATCATTCTGGGCTCATCCGACAAAAGATCCACGCAGGCAAGGTCCTCCGCCCCGGGTTCCCCGCCCCGACGCGGCGGATTGGCTTGTCCATCCCCCGGAGAAAGGCAGCCTGTATTGAACCCCCTGACATGGACCAGACCACGCCGCGCTGGCGCGGCCCTGGCCATCGGAACCGCCGGTTCCCTGCTGATGTTCATGGTGGCCTCGCCGGCCAGCGGCGCGGCTAAGCCGGAGCCGAAGATCGCCGTCCCGCAGGGCATCGGCGCCGCGGCGTCCGCGGGGACCACCCCCACCGGTGTCTTCACGCCGGGGAGCACCCCGGAGACGGTCTCCTTCATCCTCAAGGACCGCAACAGCGCCCTGCTGCAGGCCGACGTGCTGGCCGGGATGCCGACCGGGTTCCTGTCGGTGCGCCAGTTCGCCGCCCGGTTCGGCCAGAGCGCCCGGAACGTGAAGGCGCTGGAGACGTTCCTGGACGGGTTCGGCCTGACCACCACCTCAGACGCCGACGGCCTCGAGGTTCTCGCGACCGGTACCGCCGACCAGTTCAACCAGGCCCTGCAGGTCCAGCAGGAGCAGTTCAATGTCCCGGCCGTGGCCCCGCACGACGGCATGGCCGGCCGCGCTGCCACGCAGATCCACGAGGCCATCGATGAGCCGCTGCTGCCCGCCAACCTGGCCGGGTTCACGCTGGCCATCCTGGGCCTGACCAACTACCCGACGTTCGGCAGCATGGCCCTGCACGAGCCGTCGGTGGCCAAGGGCGTCAAGCCCGCCGTGACCCAGACCGGCAACCTGACGCCGGAGGACTTCGCGGCCAACTACAACCTCACGCCGCTGATCAACAAGGGCGCGACCGGCAAGGGCGAGACCGTCGGCATCGTCACGCTGGCGAGCGTGGACCCGGCCACTCCGGAGTTCTTCTGGAGCAACATCCTCAACATCAACACCAAGCCGAACCGGATCACGCTGGATAACGTGGACGGCGGCTCCGGCCCGGTCAGCGCCGCGTCCGGGTCGGATGAGACCACGCTGGACGTCGAGCAGTCCGGCGCGCTGGCCCCCCAGGCCAACATCGTCGTCTACCAGGCCCCGAACACCGACTTCGGGTTCGCCGACGCGTTCTTCACCGCCGCCAGCCAGAACGTCGCCGACACGCTGTCGGCTAGCTGGGGCGAGTCGGAGACCGCGATCCTGGCCGCCGTTGACTCCGGCCAGGAGTCGGACGCCTTCGCGAACAGCTTCGACGAGGCGGACCTCGAACTGGCCGCCCAGGGCCAGAGCGCGTTCGTGTCCTCCGGTGACTTCGGCGCCTACACGGCCGCCGAGGATCTCGGCACCACCAACCTGTCGGCGGGCAACCCCGACAGCAGCCCGTTCATCACCGCCGCCGGCGGCACCACGCTGGCCGGCACCATCCCGCTGACCGCGACTGACTCGGCCACCATCGCCGCGCAGCGCACCTGGGGCTGGGACTGGCTGTGGCCGCACTTCGCCGACTTCGGCGCCCCGTCCGAGGCGACCTTCGCCGAGGCCGAGACGATCGGCAGCGGCGGCGGGTTCAGCATCTTCGAGAACACCCCGCCCTACCAGCAGATCGTCAAGAGTGCCCACAACTTCAGCGACGTCGCGTACCTGACCCCGGTCGACCCCGAGACCGTGGCGCCGGGCCTGACCGAGCCGACCGCGTGGGACTTCAACCCGACCCCGGCCGTCGCAGACCGGCACCGGCTCCGGCCGGGCCACCCCGGACGTGTCGACCGACGCTGACCCGTTCACTGGTTACGAGCTGTACTTCACGTTCAACGACCAGGCCGCCACCATCGAGGACGGCTTCGGCGGGACCAGCTTCGTGGCACCGCAGCTCAACGGCACCACGGCGCTGTTCGACCAGGCCATCGGGCACCGGGTCGGGTTCTGGAACCCGTCCATCTACAAGTTCGCGATCGGGGCGAACTCCCCGTTCACCCCGCTGGACCAGGCCAGCGCGAACAACGACAACCTGTTCTTCACCGGCACCGCCGGGCAGAAGTTCAACGTCGGCTCCGGGCTGGGCATCCCCAACCTGAGCGCGCTCGAGGCGGACTTCGCGCACCGGTAACCCGGCGCGCTAGCCCGACCTGAACGGCAGAGGCCGCCGGCCCCGGAGCAATCCGGGCCGGCGGCCTTCGCGCGGTGCTGAGCTTCCGGCGGCGCGGCTACTGGCGGTAGGTGCTCAGGAACGTGGCCAGCCGGCCGATGGCGTCGTCCAGGGTGGCCACCGGGGCCAGGAACACCATCCGCAGGTGGTCGGCGGTGGGCAGGTTGAAGCCGGTGCCGTGGGTCAGCAGCATGTGCTGCTGCTCCAGCAGGTCGATGACCATCTGCTGGTCGTCGACGATCTTGTGGACCTCGGGGTCGAGCCGGGGGAACAGGTACAGCGCCCCGGCCGGCTTCACGCAGTCCACGCCGGGGATCGCGGTCATCTTCTGCCAGGCGTGGTCCCGCTGGTCCCGCAGCCGGCCGCCCGGCTCCAGCAGCCCGGAGATGCTCTGCTTGCCGCCCAGCGCGGTCTGGATCGCGTACTGGGCCGGGACGTTGGCGCACATCCGCATGTTGGACAGCAGTTCCAGCCCGTCGATGTAGTCGGCGGCCTCGTGCTTGGGGCCGGACACCACCAGCCAGCCGGACCGGAAGCCGGCCAGCCGGTAGGTCTTGGACAGCCCGCCCAGCGTGAGCACCACCAGGTCAGGGGCCAGCGCGGCGGCGGGCAGGTGGACGGCGTCCTCGTAGACGATCTGGTCGTAGATCTCGTCGGTCAGCACCAGCAGGCCGAACCGCCGGGCCAGGTCGAGCAGGCCGAGCAGCGTCTCGCGGGAGTACACCGCGCCGGTCGGGTTGTTCGGGTTGATGATCACCAGGGCGCGGGTATTCGGGGTGATCTGGGCGGCCATGTGCTCCACATCGGGCGCCCAGCCCTCCTCCTCCGCGCACCGGTAGTGCACCGCGCGGCCGCCGCACAGGTTGACCGCGCCGGTCCACAGCGGGTAGTCCGGCGCCGGCACCAGCACCTCGTCGCCCGGGTCGAGCAGCGCCTGCAGCGACATCACGATCAGCTCGGACACCCCGTTGCCGAGGTAGACGTCATCCGGGCTGACCCCGGCCACGCCGTTGCGCTCGAACCGCTGGGCCACCGCCAGGCGGCCCGCGTGAATGCCGCGCGCGTCGCTGTAGCCCTGGGCCTCGCCGATGTTGTGCACCACGTCGCGGATGACGGCGTCGGGGGCGGTCAGCCCGAACGGGGCCGGGTTGCCGAGGTTGAGCTTCAGGATCTGGTGGCCCTCGGCCTCCAGCTGGCGAGCTCGCCGGAGGACCGGCCCCCGGATGTCGTAGCGGACGTTCCGTAGCCTGCTGGCCTGCGGCACTGTCACCCTGGTACCTCCTGTCCCGGACAGAACGACGCCGCCCCCTCGGGACGGCGCATGCGAGCCCGCTCGCCCGGGCCGGTCACCATGAGGTCGCCGCCGCGGGAAACGTGCGGGAAACACTGCGGGCACCCTACCGTGCCCGGCCGGCTGCCCCGCGACCGAATTAGCCCCTGGCCCGGTCAGGCGCCGGGAGCTGTCAGGGCCCCTGGAAGTGTCAGAGCGGCCTCGTAGACTGACGACACTATGGCTGCCACCACAGATGCCCCCGCTGACCTGCACCCCGAGCGGCTAGAGGCGTACCGCCGCGAGCTGACCGGGTACTGCTACCGGATGCTCGGCTCGGCCTTCGAGGCCGAGGACGCCGTCCAGGACACGATGCTGCGCGCCTGGCAGGCCGCGGACCGGTTCGAGGGCCGGTCCAGCGTCCGGTCCTGGCTGTACAGGATCGCCACCAACGTGTGCCTGGACATGCTCCGCGGCCGCAGCCGCCGGGCCCGCCCGATGGAGCTCGGCCCGGCCTGCCCGCCGGAGATGTCCTCGCTGGGCCGGGTGCTGCCCGAGCGACAGCTGGGTGTCGCCGGTCGCCGATGACCGGGTGCTGCCGCAGGACGCCGACCCGGCCGAGATCGCGGTGGCCCGGGAGACGATCCGGCTGGCCTTCGTGACCGCCCTGCAGCACCTCCCGCCGCGCCAGCGGGCCGCGCTGATCCTGTGCGAGGTGCTGCGCTGGCAGGCGGCCGAGACCGCCGACCTGCTCGGCACCAGCGTGGCCGCCGTCAACAGCGCCCTGCAGCGGGCCCGGGCCACGCTGGCCGCGGCTCCAGGCTGACGCCGATGACCCGGACAGCGTGCCGGGGGAGCGCGGCGACCCCGGGTCCGCAGCTGCTGGCCCAGTACGTGGACGCGTTCGAGCGCTACGACATCGACGCGCTGGTCGCGCTGCTGGCCGCCGACGCCGTCCAGTCGATGCCGCCGTTCGCCATGTGGCTGGACGGCCCGGCCGACATCGCCGCCTGGATGCTCGGCCCCGGCGCCGAGTGCGCGAACTCCCGGCTGATCCCGGTGGCCGCGTCCGGCACCATCGCGTTCGGCCAGTACCGCCCCGACCCGGCCGGCGGCCACGCCCCCTGGGCGCTCCAGGTCCTCGAGGCCCGCGCCGGGAAGATCGCCGAGATCCACGCCTTCCTCGACACCGAGGAACTGTTCCCGCCTGTTCGGCCTCCCCGCCCACCTGCCCGCCTAGCCCGCCCGCAGCGGCCGTCCGGTCTCTCAGCGGAACGGGTTGGCCACCCGGACGCCGCCGTAGTCCTGGCCGTCGCTGAGGTCCTCGGACAGCACGTGCGTGCAGCCCATCGCGCGGGACGCCTCGATGATCGCGGCGTCCCAGTAGGACAGCTGAAAGCGCTGGCGGGCCTCCAGGGCGGCCAGCATGATCGCGCTCGTGATGTCCTGCACCGGGAAGCGCCGGAACGACTCGATAAGCAGGACCGCCTGCTGATGACTGATGGCGTCCGGGCGGCTCGCGCGCGTCGCCTGAACGTAGAACTCCTGCAGGACCTGCACGGACAGCGCCAGGTCGCGCTCGGCCAGGATGTCGCTGGCCTGCTTGGCCTTGTCCTGCTCAGCCGGATCGCGGGAGATCGCGTAGAGCAGGACGTTCGTGTCAACGAACCGCACGGCCGTGCACCTCGTCGCGGCTCAGCCGGCCGCTGGCGCGGAACTCGCGGATCCCGGACTGGACCTCGCGCTGCAGCGTCTCAAGCCGGGCGAACTCATCCATCCGTCCGGACAGCTGCTCCAGGAAGGCGACGACCATCGCGCTGACCGACGTGTCACGCTGCGCCGCGGCGACCCGGGCATTGCGGTAGACATCGTCGGGAACCGAGACCGTGAGGTTCTTCACAGTTTCACAGTAACACAGTTTCTGTGAAACAAGCGTCCGCTTACCTGGCGGTCATCGGATCGTCACCCGTGTCATGGACAAAGTTCACCGTCGCTGCCCAGACTGGGGCGCATGCTGACACGTCGTACTTTCCTCCAGCTTGTGGGCGGCGCCACCGGCGCGACTGTTACCGGCTCGCAGTTCCTGGCCCAGGTGGCGGCGAACGCCTCGCCCGCGCTGTCACCGCATGGCTCGAACGGCATCGAGCACGTTGTCATCCTGATGATGGAGAACCGCTCGTTCGACCATTTCCTCGGCTGGCTGCCGGGCGCCGATGGCCGGCACGACCTGGCGTTCCTCTCAGCGGACGGCAACGTGTACCCGAACTACCCGCTGGCCCCGGACTTCCAGGGCTGCGGGTACAGCGACCCGGACCACAGCTGGGAAGGGTTCCTGGTCCAGCACAACTTCGGCAAGATGAACGGCTTCCTGCAGCGGCCCACCGCCCCGGCCGACAACCCCGGCGTCACGCTGGCCAAGGCCAACACGTTCCCGGCCGGCTTCTACACCAACCGCCACCCCGACGGGCGGCCCAAGGCCGTGCCGGACCTGCCGGTCATCGGCGCGCTGGCCGAGCACTACACGGTGCTGGACCGGTACTTCTGCTCGTTCGCCGGGGAGACCTTCCCGAACCGGTTCTACCAGCACGCGGCTCAGACCGACCGGGACCATAACAGCGAGACGATCTCCGCGCTGCCCACGATCTGGGACCAGCTATCGCCGATCCCCAACACCCAGGGCATCCCGACCGGCGGCTACTTCTTCCGCGACGCGCCGTTCCTGGCCTTGTGGGGGACGAAGTACCTCCCGTTCTGGCACATGTTCGCGGACGGCGACACCGACGCGCTGGGCATCCCGGTCACCACCAAGTCGTTCATCGACACGGTGGCCCAGGGCGAGCTGCCCAACGTCAGCTTCGTGGACCCGGCGTTCGACACCGAGGGCAACGGGACCTCGGCCGATGACCACCCGCTGGCCGACATCCGGCTGGGCGAGCGGTTCATCGCCGACACCTACCACGCCCTGGCCAGCGCCGGCTACCTGGACAACACGGTGCTGATGGTCACGTTCGACGAGTGGGGCGGGTTCTACGACCACGTCCCGCCGCCGCACGTGATCGACGACACCAACCCGGCCAACGTGAATCACACCGGAGACAGCACCACGCCGACCGACGGCCAGCTCATCCCGGACTACACCCAGCTCGGGTTCCGGGTGCCGGCCATCGTGGTGTCCAACCTGGCCGACCCGCTGGTCGTCCACCACGGGCCGTTCGAGCACACCTCGACGCTGAAGCTGATCGAGTCCACGTTCGGGCTGAAGTCGCTGACCGCCCGGGACGCCCACGCCGAGAACCTGGGCCAGGTGCTGAGCCGCCGGCCGCGCCGGCCGGTCCCGGCCGGGGCCATCCCGACCAGCGCCCAGGTGATGGGCCCGGTCAGCGACCCGGCCGCGATCTGCGGCGCGGACAGCGTCCAGTCGGTGTCGCCGCGGCCGCTGCACGCCGGGCACCCGCTCGGCGTGCCGGTGCTGCCGCAGTCGGGATCGCCGACGGGCGCCGGGATGGCGAACTTCGGGCGGCAGCTGCGGGCCGGCCAGCCGGGGGAAGGCCCGGCCAGCTAGCGACGCGAGCTAGGCGACATCCGCCAGGGCGGCCAGCGCCCCGGCCACGTGGTCCCGCGCCGTTATCACCGGGACCGCCATGGCCGCGGCGATCTGGTCGTCGGGCAGGTCCAGGTACAGGCGCAGTACCAGGGCCTCGCGCTGCAGCCGGGGCAGCAGGCGCAGGGCCGGGATCACCCCGGCCGGCTCGGGCACGGCCGGGACGGCACGCACGTGCCGGCCCCGCCGCCCGGGCCGGGCCGGGCCGGCGCCGGGCGGGTACTGCGGGGCGGGCGGGAACTCGGGCTCGCCCGGCGCCGCCCGGGACCCGGTCACCACCGCGTGGCGCAGGAACGGCACCGCCGCCGCGTGCTCGCGCAGCGCCCCCCAGGCGCCGTGCATGGCGACGAAGGCATCCTGCACCACCTCCTCGGCGGTGCCCAGGTCACCGGTCAGCAGGACCGCTACGCGGACCAGGGGCCGGTACTGGGTCCCGTACAGCTCGGTGACGGCCGCGTCGGCGTCCGCCCCCGTGGTGACGGCCCCCGTGGTGTCGGCCCCCGTGGTGACGGCCCCCGTGCGTGACGGCCCCCGTGGTGACGGCCCCCGTGCGGACGGCCCCTGTGGTGACGTCCGCCGTAGTGGCGGCCACCGCGGTGGCGTCCGCCGTGGTGACATCGCTGGCCGCGGCTGGCGCCGCCAGCAGCGGAAGGCCGGCCACGGTGATCTCCGCGGCCGGGGCATCGGCGCCGGCCGGCATGGCGCCGGCCCGCATGGAACTGGCCGGCTGGAAACCGGCTACTCGCACGGCGGCCGCCCCGCCGTGCCGTGACTCGCTCGCGATCAGGCCAGGCCGCAACCGCTTCATGCGACCCCCCACAGCCCTGGCAGCTGACATGAGGCAAGAATAGGAAGATATAGGAAGCAAAGTCAATATCGCCGGAACGGTCGCCGGCGGCCTGGCCCCGGCTCGCCTGAAGGGCATGCATGATCGTTTATGTTTTCCCAGCCCATTGGCCTGATCAACGACCCGAGGCGCGATTATTGCGATGTGGTCACGGTCGGCTGAACGACCGGGCGGAGCTGGGGCGGGCCGGTTATGTCGCGCTTAAGTCGGAAGTTGGCTACCGAGACCATCTGGATTCTTCCGATTTTTTCCGGCATGATGGGGGTCATGGCTGAGGAGAACTGGGAGCGGCTGGGCGACTACGTCATCGCCCGGCGCATCGCCCTCGGCATGCGCGACCGACGCGCGCTGGCCGCCGCTACCGGGGTGACCGAGCGCACGCTGGGCAAGGTCGAGACCGGCAAGCGCGTGTCGGCTAGCACCCTGGCCGTGCTGGAGAACCACTTCGGCTGGGCGCCGGGTTCCTGCCGCCAGGTGCTGGCCGGCGGCGAGCCCGTCGGCGTCACCCCGGCCGAGGGCATCCCGCAGTACGACGACCCGACCCTGCAGCACATCGCCGAGGTGCCGGGACTGCCGCCGGACGTGGTCCGGGGCCTGATCGCGCTGGCCCGGAACTGGCGGGAGCAGGAGGATCACGTCGATGAGCGTCGCGACGGCGGCGAGCAGGCGCGCCGCCGGGCCTGACCTATGCCTGCACCCGGTGCCTGCCAAGCGAGTTACAGGCAGATGCCGATCAGGAGGAGATCGACACAGAGTCCCGGCGGCCCGCCCGTCGGGGACGGCGACGGCTCCGGCGCCGGGCTAGACGGCGGGGCAGTGGTCGGGGCTGAGACGGGTGACGTCGGGCCGGACGCGGGGGGCGTCTGGCTCGGTGGCGGGGTACTCCCGCCCCCGCCTGGCGGGCTAGGGGCCGGCTCCCCTGTCGGCCCGCCAGGCGGGCTGCCCGACTGGGATGCGGGAGCGGTACCGGAGGGGGCGGCGGCGGCGCCGCCCGGCGACGGCGCGCGCGACCGGCCAGGCCTGACCGGGGCGGGGCCGGCGGTCACGCTCACGCCGGGCTGCGGCGGGAGCGCGCCGGGGGGCTGCGGCGACGGCGCGGGCGAGGCCAGCACCAGCGCCGCGGTCAGCCCGCCCGCCGTCACGGCGGCCGCCGCCCGCCAGCCCACGCGACCGGCTGCGACCGGACCGCCGAGGCCGCGTGCCCGCCCAGCGCCCGCAGCGTGCCGAACGCCGCCACCACCGGCAGGGCGGCCCGCCAGCCCGCCCGCTGCGACGCGCGGACCGCGGTCAGCACCGCCGCCCGCTGGCCGCGCGGGTCAAGCCCGTCGGATACGTAGATGACCAGGTCGCCGTTAGCCTCGCGCCGGGCCACGGCGCGCAGCCCGGCCGGCAGGGCGACCCGCTCGATCCGGATCACGACGCGCTCCCGCCGGCCGCGTTACCCGGTGGATGGCCCGCCACCACTCGTGCGCGTCGCCGCCCTCATCCCCGATGACCGCGATGACGTCCTGCCCGCCGACCGCCAGGCGCACGGGCGAGCCCTGCTGCCGGCCCCGGCCCGCCGCGGCCACGCAGGGCTGGGGGCACCGGCGCGGACGGGAGCGCGGCGATATCCGGCACCGCGGCGAGGTCCGGGACCGCGGCGCCCGCCGCGGCGGCGATCTTCTCGAACGCCGCCAGGCGCGACTGAAGCTCGGCTCGCTCGGCCCGCGCCAGCGCGGCCTCTTTCTCGAGCTGCTGAAGGCGCCGCCTTGCCTTCCACACGGAACGCAGACCTCCCCGGTACTGCCCGCGGCCGGGCCGAGACGTACCGCTGCCGTGACATGCTGAGAACAGGCCGTAGTTTACGCCGCTGCACGCAATCCCATAAACCCCCCGGAAACGGGGCTTCCGCCATTGCCGGGCCGGAACGGCGATCAGGCGCCTGATCACCTGCCCCACCTACCCCGGGCGGGAAGAACATGCACGGCCGTCCCGCCCGCCCCGGGCTGCCGGAGCGCTGCCCGGGCGGCCCGCTGCCTGGCCCGGAGGTGGCGTTCGGCTTCACGGCGGCGGCCGGGCCGGCAAGCGGGTAACAGGGATCGAGATGATCGCCGACCGTGACCATCTGGCTACTCTGGACCCGGTGATGCTCTAGCGGCGCGGGGACACCGCGCGGGGATCGCGACCAGGGGGAGCGCACGTGACCAAGCCGCGCATGACCTGCCTCCCCGGATTGGCCACCCGGGGATCGGCCTGCCGTGGATCAGTCTGCCGTGGACCGGCCTGCCGGGGATCGGCCTGCGGGGGACCGGCCTGCGGGGGACCGGCCTGCGGGGGATCGGCCTGCGGGGGACCGGCCTGCGGGGGACCGGCCTGCGGGGGACCGGCCTGCGGGGGACCGGCCTGCGAGGGACCAGGCCGCCCGCGATCAGGCCCGCGGCGATCCGGCCGGGCGGGCCATGACCGCCGGAAACGGCTCCTGGTCCGGGGTCGGGACCCTGCTGATCGACGTGCTCGGCGCGGTCGTCAACGAGCCCGGCACGCTGGCCAGCGAGACCGCCGCCGCGCTGGCCGAGGCGGGTGCCGACCCGGACCACGCTCTGGCCCTGGCCGCCGACTGGAACCGCCGCACCGCGATCATGACCGGCCAGGTCGCGGCTGGCCAGGCCCCGTGGCGGACCAACGACGCACTGCGCCGGGCCGCCCTGCTGGCCGCCGTTCATGCCGCTGGCCTGTCCGGCCTGCCCGCTGCCGTGCTCGAGGACCTGGCCCTGGCCGGGTACCGGATGGCGCCGTGGCCCGACTCCGGGCCCGCCGTGGCGGCCCTGGCCAGGCACCGGGTGGTCGTCGCGCTGTCCGATGCCAGCGCGGGCCAGCTAGCCGCGATGTCGGCGACCGGCGGGCTGGCCTGGCACGGCGTGGTGTGCGCCGAGACGACCCGGGCCTACCAGCCCGACCCGGCCGTCTACCGGACCGCCATCCGGGTACTCGGCCTGGACCCCGGCCAGGTCATGCTGGTCACCGGGGACCCGCGCGGGCTGCGCGCGGCGGCCGGCCACGGCCTGCGCACCGCCTACGTGGCCCGGCCCGGCCCGGCCGGCCCGGAGCCCGGCGAGCGGTTCGACGTGCGCACCCGCGACCTGGCCGAGCTAGCCGTGCTGCTGCCCGGCTAGGCCGGAGCCGCGGCGCCCATGATCGCGACCGATTTTCCGCGCATGTTAACGAGAACACGGTCGCGATCATGGTCCCGGAGGCAGTCGCGGCCTGCGGCGGGCGGGCTCCGGCCCGCGTCACAGCGTCGGATAGTAGTAGTCCGCCGAGTCCCCGATGAAGATCAGCACGACGGCGGCCAGGCCGATCACCCAGATGATCCCCATGGCCACCAGGCCGTAGCCCTCCCGCTGCCGGGTCAGGACCAGCAGCGTGTACAGCGTCCACAGCCCGAACAGCGCGGCCGACACGAACCGGGCCCAGTTCCGGCCCCGGCCGTTGGCCCACGCCATCCAGAGCCACAGCGCGATCGCGATGACCTGCGGGGCGATGAAGATGATCATCGTCTCCACCATGATGCCGTGCAGCTGGAGCGGCGTGTCCCGGGGGAAGCGGGCGGCGATGACCGTCCGGATGCGGCCGGCCGAGATCAGCGTGAGCAGGGCGCCCGACGCGCTGAGCGCCGCCCCGGCGTACATCAGCATGATCGCCGCCCGCACCGTCCGCGGCTGCTCGATGGCCGCCGCCCGGGACTGCTGCGCGCGGGCAAATGGCTGGAACATCGCGGCTCCCGTATCAAACTCGCCCGTCAGCAGACTACGGCGGCCAGGCCTTTAGCGCACCCCGGGCCCTGCGGCATAAGCCCAGCTCAGAGGCTCATACCGGCCCAGAAGCGGCAGTACGCGGCGGATGCCGCCAGAGCCCCCAGAGGCCGCCGGAGCGCCCAGAGGCCGCCGTGACGGCCAGAGGCCGCATAGCACCCCAGGGCGGCTCAGCCGGGAACCCCGGCGGCGGCCCGGACCGGCTCGATGACCTCCTCGGTGAGCCACGTCACCGGGCCGCCCCGCCAGCACCGGGGCCACCACCAGGTGGGTGACGCCCGCCTCGATCAACTCCAGCAGCAGCGTCCGGGCGGCCGCCGCGGCCCCCGGCTCCGCGCACCGCACCACGGTCTGCATCGAGCGGGTGATCTCGTCCGCTGTCGCGGCCGATGGCCGCGCAGTGCTCGCGCAGCACCGCGTCGCGCGGCCGGAACCCGGCCGCCGACGTACCGCGGGCAGGCCCAGATGCTGGCGTGCTCGGCGACCACCCGGAGCAGCCGGTCGCCCTGCCCCCCGATCATGATCGGCGGGTGCGGCCGCTGGACCGGCTTCGGCTCGCAGACCGCGCCGCGCAGCACGCAGGCCCGCCCCGTCGTAGCTGAACGGCGCTCGGCTCGGTCCACAGCCGCCGGATCACCTCGCAGGCCTGAGCCAGGTCGCGGATCGCCTCGCCGGGCGAGACCAGCGGGACGCCGTAGGCCTCGAACTCGCGCACCGCCGGGTTCGGCCCGGCTACCCGGCTGCCGCCCGCGCCGATCCCGAGCACGAGCCGCCCGGCCGCGATGACGTCCACCGTGGCCGCCATCTTGGCCAGCAGCGCGGGGGAGCGGAGCCGGTTGCTGGTCACGATCACGCCGAGCCGCAGCCGGCTGGTCTGCGCGGCCAGCGCGGCCAGCAGCGTCCACGCCTCCAGCGCGGCGCCGGTGATCGTCGCCGCGCAGCGGGACCAGGTGATCCCACAGCCAGGCGTGCTCCAGCACGGGCAGCTCGTCGGCCTCCCGCCAGACCCGCTGGATCTCGGCATACGCCAGGCCCATCTGGCTGGTCTTGATGCCGAAGCTAAGCTGCGGCACAGCCTGCTCCTCTCCACTGATGGTCAGTAGTACTGATGGTCAGCATAACTGACGATCATGCTGGCCCGTAGTATCGGCTTCGTGTCCACGCCGGAATCCGTGCCTGAGAAGACCGTGCCCGACGGCCCCGTGCCTGACGGCCCCGTGCCCGACGGCCCCGTGCCTGACAGCCCCGTGCTGGACGGCCCGCCGCTGCCCGCGCTGGCCGCCCGGCTCGGCTACCTGATCAAGCACGCCCAGCATCGGCTGGCGGAACTCACCGCCGCCGCGCTGGCGCCGTTCGGGGTGACCGGCCGGGAGGTCGGCGTGCTCACCGCCATCGACCATGCGGTCCCGCTGTCCCAGCAGGAGGTGGCCGCCCGGCTGGGGGTCGACCGGACCACGATGGTCGCGCTCACCGACGACCTGGAGGCCAAGGGCCTGGTCCGGCGCCGCCCGGACCCCGCCGACCGGCGCCGCAACCTGGTCGCCCTGACCGCCGCCGGCCGGGCCGCACTGGCGGGCGCGGGCGAGGCGGCGGCGGACGCCGAGCGGCAGTTCCTGGCCGGGCTGGATGACCCGGAGGCGGCCGCCTTCCGGCGGGCGCTGCGCGCCGTCGCGTTCCCGGCCGTCACTCCCGGCCGCCCCGGTAAGCCAGCCCCGGTAATCCCGCCCCGCTGAGCCCGCCGGGTTGGCCCGTCCCGTGACCCTCGCCCGGGTACCCCAACGGGGAAAAAGCACGCTTGGGGAAACGGCCAAGCCCTTTCGTGTATCGGGTCCGGCCTGACATGCTCTATTTCAGGGCCCGAGCCGACGGAATGGCCGTCCCGCGGGGCCAGGATTTCGATGAAAAAGGGGCGAAGATGGCGTATAAGTATGGCCGCAGGCCACCCAAGAACGCGCCGGCACTGCGACTGGCCGCCTTTCTGCGGAGCGACCTGCCGAGCTACCCGGCCAGCGAGGACTACCTGGCCAAGCTGGCCGGATGGCAGCTGCTCGGCAATGACGTCGCCGGCGACTGCAACGCGGTGACCTGGGCCAACCTGCGCAGGCTGGTAACCGCCACGCTGGCCACCGAGAACTACCCGACCCAGGGCGAGGTCTGGCAGTTCTACCAGACGCAGAATCCCGCCTTCGACCCGACCGGCTCGGCCAGCACCAACGGTCCCGGCAGCCAGCAGGACCAGGGCATGGACATCCAGACCGGCCTGGAATACCTGCACGCGAATGGCGGCCCCGACGGCGTCAAGGTCGTGGCGTTCGCCAAGGTCGATCACACCAACCTGGCCGAGGTCCGGGCCGCGCTGGCCATCTTCGGCGGGCTGTGGACCGGCATCACCGTGCTGGACGCCAACCAGAAGGAGTTCTCCGAGGGCAAGGCCTGGACGGACGTGTCCGGCTCGGGCATTGACGGCGGGCACGCCGTGCTCACCGGCGGCTACAAGGAGGGCGTCAAGTTCATCACCTGGGCGCAGGAAACGCGGTTCGCCGCCTCCTTCTGGAACGGCGTGGTCCAGGGCACGCCGCTCGTCGAGGAGACGTGGGCCGTGATCTGGCCCGAGCAGCTGGGCACCAAGGAGTTCGAGCAGGGCATTGACCAGGCCCAGCTGGCGGCCGACTACCAGGCCATCACGGGCAGCCCGCTGGCCCTCGGCTAAAGGGCGCCCGGCCCGGCGGGCGGGGCGCAGGCTGGCCGCCAGCAGTCCCGTCCGCCGCTCGGCTCTCGCATTTTCCCGTCAGGCACGTGGCTAACCGGCCCGCAACCGCAGGTTGCGAGCGTATCGTCGGGAATGGAATGTTTCGTCGCGCACGACCGTGTTAGCGTACGGACCCCCGTCAATGGGGACAGGGGCCTTCGGGAATCTGAGCTCGAGCCAGCGAGAGGAAACGCAAGGTGAGTTACGGAGAGCCGCCCGGCGGCCAGGGCACTCCCGGCGGGCCGCAGGGCTACGGCGAGCAGCCGCCTGGCTACGAGGCACCGCCGCCCGGATACGGGGCACCGCCGCCGCCAGGCTATGGGGCACCGCCGCAGTATCAGGGCGGCGCCGGGTACGGGTACGGCGCTCCCGTGGGAGCCAAGCCGTCCAGCTACCGGGGCCTGTCCATCACCACGGCCATCCTGGGCATCTTCTTCAGCCTCATCATCGGCCTGCCGACCGGGATCGTGGCCTCCGTCTACGGGCGCAAGGTCGACACCGCGTGGGCGGCCGGCGACGCGGCCGGCTCGGCTACCGCGTCCCGCCGGGCGCGGACCTGGCTGATCGTGTCGGCGATCTTCGACGCGATCGGCCTGATCCTGGTCATCTTCGTCATCGCGCATGGCGGGTCAAACTCGACCGGATGACGCCGCGCGGCCCCGGCCCGCGCGGCGCGCCGGGGCTGGCTGGCCGTACCACGCTGAGTCACGCACCCGGCTGAGTCACGCACCCCGCAGGCGACTGCCGGGGTGCGGCCTGGCATCGGCTCCGGGCCGGACGGAGGCGTTCTGCCGGGTTTGCGCGTGGACACCCGTTTCCGCGTATACTCGCCCGGACTCGGCAGGATTACACGGTCAGTGTCCGCGCCGCCAGGGAAGGATGCGGGTGACATTGCCGGTAATGCGTGATGCCGAGTCGCACGGCCGTCGCGGTACTGCGTCCCGGGTTCCGGGATCTCATGACGGCCAGGCCGGCGGTCAGTCGGCGCGGCGCCCCGGGCGTGCTGCCACGGGCGCCCCACGTGTTTCTGTCGTCATTCCGGCCTGCGACGAGGGCGATGCCATCGTCCCGGTGCTGGACCGGCTGTGCGAGGCCGTCCGGCTGCCTTGTGAGGTGCTCGTCGTCATCGACCAACCCGCTGACTCCACGGCCGGGCCAGCGCGCGAGTACGCGCGCACCGAGCCGCGGGTCCGCTGCCTGGTCAACACGTACGGGCCGGGCCGGCCAACGCCATCCGGTTCGGCATCGACGCAGCCGCCGCGCCGGTGGCCGTCGTGACCATGGCCGACGGCTGCGACGATCCCACCCAGATCGACAGCCTGTGCCGGCTGGTCGAGCGCGGCGTGGTGGTCGCCGCCGCGTCCCGCTACATGGCGGGCGGCCAGCAGGTCGGCGGCCCGCGGCTGAAGGGCATGCTGTCCTCGGCGGCCGGGCGGTCGCTGCGCCTGCTGGCGCACACCGGCACCCGTGACGCCACAAACTCGTTCAAGGCCTACTCCACGGCGTTCGTGCGCGAGGTCGGCATCGACTCCCGGGCGGGATTCGAGATCGGCATCGAGCTGACCGCCAAGGCCAAGCGGGCCGGTCGGCCTGTCGCTGAGATCCCGACGATCTGGCTGGATCGCCAGGCGGGCGTCTCGAACTTCAGGATTGCCCAGTGGATCCCCAGCTACCTGCGCTGGTACCGGTTCGCGTTCGGGCCGCGGCTGTCCCCCGAGCAGATCCGCGACCGCTCGAGCCGTCCGCGCACGTGAGGAGGGCAGCGTGACCCAGAAGGTACTCGTCAGCGGCTCGGCTGGCTTTATCGGCGGATACCTGACCGGCGAGCTGCTGCGACGTGGCTACGCCGTGACCGGAATTGACGACCTGTCCAAGTACGGCCGGGTCATGCAGTCCTACGACGGCCACCCGCGCTATCGAGTTCGTCCGCGGCGACGCCCGCGATCCCGAGCTGATGACCCGGCTGCTGGCCGACTGCGACCATTTCGTGGCCGGCGCGGCGCTGATCGGCGGCATCTCCTACTTCCACGCCTACGCCTATGACCTGCTCGCCGCCAACGAGCGGATCATCGCCTCGTCGTGCGACGCCGCCATCGCCGCGCACCGGGACGGCCGCCTGAAGAAGGTGACGTTCCTGTCGTCGTCGATGGTGTTCGAGAGCGCCACGGACTGGCCCGCCTACGAGGGCCAGCAGCGGGAGATCGCGCCGCCGATGTCGTCCTACGGCTTCCAGAAGCTGGCCGTGGAGTACTTCGCCAAGGCCGCCTGGGATCAGTACGGCCTCCCGTACACCGTCGTCCGCCCGTTCAACTGCGTCGGCATCGGCGAGGCCAGGGCGCTCGGCCACAAGGAGATCGCCTCCGGGAACGTCAAGCTGGCCATGAGCCACGTCGTCCCCGACCTGGTGCAGAAGGTGGTCAAGGGCCAGGACCCGCTGCACGTCCTGGGCTCGGGCACCCAGGTCCGGCACTACACCTACGGCGCCGACCTGGCCGCCGGCATCGTCACCGCGATGGAGCACCCCGACGCGCTGAACGAGGACTTCAACCTGTCCACCAGCGAGAGCACCACCGTGCTGGAGCTGGCCGAGCTGATCTGGCGCAAGATCAAGGGCGACGGCGTGCCGCTGCGGGTGACCCACGACGACCCGTACGAGTACGACGTCCAGCGCCGCATCCCGTCCACGGACAAGGCCAAGCGCATCCTCGGCTTCGAGGCCACCACCACGCTGGACCAGATGCTCGACGAGGTCATCCCCTGGATCCGGCAGGCCATCGACTCCGGCGCGATCTGATCACGGGAGCAGAATGGGGCACGCCCCGGCCCGTTCCGACCCCAGGAGCCCGATCATGGACTACGCCGACGCGGTGACCGCGTTCTTCGCCCCTGGCGCGGAGGACACCCAGGTGCCCGCCGCCGTCAGCGCGGGCGGCCCGGCCCGCCGCCTGCGCGACGCCTGTGAGCCGGTGGCCATGCACGCGGTCTATAGCCGCGTCACCAATGAGCGGCTGCCGGCCTGGGCCTGGACTTCCTCACCGGCTACGTCGGCGGCCGGGGCGCGTTCCTGGGCGACCCGTCCGGCGCGGTGGTCGCCGCCGCGTTCGCCTGGTTCGAGCCCGGCCTGGTGGCCGGCCTGTGGGACGCCGCCCGCGCCGCGACCCCGCTGGCTGACCTGGCCCGGGCGCGCGACGAGGCCACGGTGGACAGCCTGCGCGCCGTCCTGGTCGACGACGACCCGGCCGAGGTGGCCGACCTGCTGGCCGATGCCGCCGAGCCGGCCGTCGGCATGGGCCGCCCCCTGTTCAGCGGCGTCCGCTCGGCCGGCCGCCCGGCTGACCCGGTGCACCGCCTGTGGTGGGCCTGCGGCCTGGTCCGCGAGCACCGGGGCGACAGCCACGTCGCCGCCGCCGCGGCCGCCGGCCTCGGCCCGGTCGAGATGAACATCCTCACCGAGCTATGGCTGGGCATGCCCCTGCTGTCCTACACCGGCACCCGGGCCTGGCCGCCGGCCGCCACCGACGCGGCCATCGCCGCGCTGGAGGCCCGGGCCTGGCTCCGCGACGGCGCCCTCACCGACGCCGGCCGCACCGCGAGGGCGGACATCGAGGCCGACACCGATCGCCAGGAGCAGCCCATCGCCGCTGCCCTCGGCGACCGCCTGGACGACGTCTGCGCCCGCCTCAACGACTGGGGCCAGCGCTGCATCGAGGCGGGCTCGTTCCCGCCCGACATCCTCAAGCGCGCCGCCGGCTAGCGGCCACCCACCCGCCCCCGCGCCCCTCGCTCGCCACCATGACTCCGGTTAGCTGCCGGGAGCCAGGAGCCAGTCTTCGGTGACGGGCGGCGGGGGTGTTCCGGCGGTGAGCCAGGCGTGGACGGCCTCGATCAGGGGGCCGGGGTTCTTGCGAGACCGGGGGAACGCCCGGCTGCTGGTGAAGAGGAGGCGCGCCGTCGGTGTGCCTGCGAGGGCCTGCTGGAGGATGGGCTGGAATTCCTTGGCGTTCTCCGTGAGCACCCACTGGCCACGGGCGTGCCGCGAAGGCGAAGACGTCCTCGTCGGTCATGGCCCGCAGGGCTGGCTGCCCGGCGATGGAGGTGACGTCATGGCCGAGATCGCGCAGGGCGGCGGCGATACCGGGGAGAACATCTTGTCCAGGAGGAGCCGGGCCTGGCCGCGCTGCGCTGGCTCATGCGATGAGCTGCTGGCGGACCCGCCAGGCCTGCTCGGCGCGCAGGGATGCCTCGTCGGCGGCGTCAATCTCGGCGTTAATCTCGGCGGGGTAGTCGCCGTAGTAGCTGACGGCGGTGGCGATCCGGCCCGTGGTCGGCGGCGAAGGCCTCGGCGGCGGCGTCGAGAGCGGCGGGGCCGCGGTCGTCGATCTCGCGGAGGTACTTGATGATCTCCCAGATGCTCGGGGCCGTAGGCCAGGGCGGCGCGGCGGCCGGAGGGGCCGTCCTTGACAGATGACGCCGGGGTGATCGGCCAGTCCTGAGCCCTTCGTCGATGAGCCGCTGGGCGAGCGCCGACGTACTGGAGCCGGTGACCGACTGGGCGCGGCGCCGCAGCCGGGCCAGCAGGTCGGCGTCAAAGCGGATCGAGAGCGGAGACCGCATAACTACATTGTAGCCGATGTATTACGCGGCCGCCTGGCGGCCCAGTTCGGGCGGAGTGGTCAGGGGAGCTGGCCGGTGATGACCTGCCCGATCGCGTGGCTGAGAAAGGTGATGGTCAGCTCGGCCCGCCGGGTGATCCACTGCTCCGAGGCGGCGCCAGGATCGCCGTAGCGGCGCTGGCGGATGTCGCTCACGACATCGGCGGGCGCGCGCCATCCCGGTGAGCACGTCCAGGGCCTCGGCCTTGGTGATGAGCCGGTCGTCCCGCAGCGTGACCGCGGCCCGGGCCAGGGTCAGCAGGCCCAGGTCGACCCAGATGTCGCGGCGCCACCGCTCCGGATGGCCGAGGGCAGGCCGCCAGAAGCCCGCCAGGTCCCCGGTGACGAAGTCGGCCAGCTCCGAGCGGGTGACCGGCGGCAGGAGGCCGGCCAGCGGCCGGCCATGCAGGACCAGGCCGAAGCAATGCAGCTCGCGCCTGGTCACCGGCGTGACCCGCCGGACCAGCAGCTCCTGG
This sequence comes from uncultured Actinomycetota bacterium, assembly GCA_963731085.1. Taxonomy (GTDB): domain Bacteria; phylum Actinomycetota; class Actinomycetes; order Streptosporangiales; family Streptosporangiaceae; genus DASUBV01. The sequence goes on along the minus strand of CAVSUF010000002.1, from coordinate 113,073 downwards.
AACGCCCACGTCAGGTGCGGGCGCGCCGGATCCTCCAGTTCCTGCGCCGGGAAGGTAACTGCAGTGCAGCCCCGACGCGAGGGGAACGGCGCGGCCCAGGCTCTCGTGCGTCTCGCCCAGCCGCTGCTCCTCCGCGGCCGTGCACGGTCGGCCCAGGACGGCGATCAGGTCGAGGTCGCTGCGGCCCGGCTGGTAGTCACCCCCGGCCAGCGACCCGTGCGCCCACACCGAGACCAGCGGCACGACGGGCCGGATGTCCCGGACGAAGCGGTCCAGGAGCCGACCGGTGTCCTCGTCTTCCACGCACCCAGTATGGGCCGATCCGGGCCGAGCCGGCCGCTTACGCGCCCGGATACCCCGGCGTCAGCGGCGCCAGAGGAGCCGGCGGGGCCGCAGCCCGCGCCTCGCCGAAGATCGCCGGGACGCCGCCATAACCGGCGTCGCGGCGGTGCGCCCGCCGGCCGCTCGGCGGCGGGCCGTAGCGCTGGGCCAGGTCCAGGGCCGGGACCCGCCGGGCGCTGTCCAGCAGCGACCGCAGCGGCGCGCCGTAGCTGATGCGCGGTGCCGGCCGCGCCTGCGGCACGCCCGCGGCCGGTGCGCGGCAGTCAGTTCCGCCGCGAGCAGCGCCAGCGCGGAACTGCCGCTCGTCGTCGTGGCCACTGCTCCGTGCGTCTCCCAGTCTCGGTACTCGTGCCCGCGGGCGCCCGCGCCGGGCCGGTGTCCGCGACTACGAGCCTAGGACGGCGAGGCGGCCGGGAAAAGACATAACGGGCACATGGTGCACCGCCAGGGCCGCAGTCTCTGATCGTGACCGATTGCCCGTGCTTGACGGGGAATCGGTCACGATCATGGAACCGCCGCCGCCGCGCTGGCGGGGCGATGATGGCAGGCATGGCGTTGTCGACGGCCTTCACGGAGATGTTCGGGGTGACGCACCCCATCGCGCTGGCGCCGATGGGCGGGTTCGCGGGCGGCGCGCTGGCCGCCGCCGTGTCGGAGGGTGGCGGGCTGGGGCTGGTCGGCGGCGGCTACGGGCACCGGGACTGGCTGGACCGCGAGCGGGGATCGCCCGTGACAGCACCGGCAGGCCGTGGGGGATCGGGTTCCTGACCTGGGGGATCGACCTGGCCGCGGTGGAGTTCGCGCTGGAGCGCGGGCCGGCCGCGGTGCTGCTGTCGTTCGGCGACCCGGAGCCGTTCGCCCCGGCCGTGCGCGAGGCGGGCGTGCCGCTGATCCTGCAGGTGACCGACCTGGAGGAGGCCCGGCGGGCGATCGGCCTGGGGGCCGACGTGATCGTCGCCCAGGGCACCGAGGCCGGCGGGCACGGCGCGCTGCGGGGGCGGTCCACGCTGTCGTTCGTGCCGCTGGTGGCGGACCTGGCGGCGCCGGTGCCGGTGCTGGCGGCGGGCGGGATCGCGGACGGGCGGGGGGTGGCGGCGGCGCTGGCCCTGGGTGCGGCCGGGGCGCTGATCGGGACCCGGTTCCAGGCCACCGCCGAGTCGCTGGTCGAGGCCGGGGCCAAGGACGCGATCGTGGCCGGGCACGGCGCGGACACCGAGCGCAGCACCGTGCTGGACATCGCCCGGGGCTCCCGGTGGCCGCTGACCTACTCGGCCCGCACGCTGGGCCACCCGTTCCTGGACCAGTGGCGGGGACGGGAGGACGAGCTAGCCGCCGACCCGGATGCCCGGCAGGCGTACCGGGACGCGGTGGCGCGCGGGGACATTCCCGCGATGCCGGTGTGGGCCGGGGAGTCCGTCGACCTGATCAATGACCAGCCCGGCGCGGCCGGCCTCGTCGGCGCCCTGGCCGCGCAGGCCCAGGCGGCCCTGGACCGGGCCGGGCGGCGGTGACGGGCGCAGGCCGGCCCGGCGATGAGACTGGCGGCCGGGCGCCGTCTCACCGGACGAGGCGGCAGACCGGGACGGAAGCGAGGGCAGGCATGGGCCAGGCCGTGACGACGGGGTACGCCCCGGTCAGCGACGTCAGCATGTACTGGGAGAGCCGGGGCGAGGGCGGGGTGCCGCTGATCCTGGTGCACGGCGGGTACGGCTGGATCGGCACGTTCGGCTCGCTGCTCGATGACCTGGCTCAGGACCGCCAGGTCATCGGCGTCGAACTGCAGGGGCACGGGCACACCGCCGATATCGGCCGGCCGTTCACCTGGGCGGGCCTCGGCGACGACATCGCGGCGCTGATCGCTCACCTGGGCCTGGGCCAGGCCGACGTGCTCGGTCACTCCCTGGGCGGCATCGCCAGCCTGCGCTGCGCCATCCGGCACCCGGACCTGGTGCGGCGGCTGGTCGTGGTGTCCGCGCCGCACCGCCGCGACGGGTGGCTGCCCGAGGTCCGGGCCGGGTTTGACCGGATGTCCCGGGCCACGCACCTGGACCTGCTGGGCCCGTCCCCGCTCGGCGACGCCTACCGCGCGGCGGCGCCCGACCCGGGCGGCTTCCCGGAGCTCATCGACAAGACCGGGGCGCTGCTGCGCGAGCCTTTCGACTGGAGCGAGCAGGTCGGCGGGCTCGGCCTGCCCGTGCTGCTGGTCTACGGCGACGCGGACAGCATCCCGCCCGCGTGCGCGGCCGAGTTCTTCGCCCTGCTCGGCGGCGGCCAGCGCGACCCCTTCCCCGGCGGTCCCCTGCCGGGCGCACTCCCGGCTGGCCATCCTGCCCGGCATCACCCACTACTCGATGCTGGACGCGCCGGTGCTGCCCGGCATCATCGACGCCTTCCTGCGCTGAGCCGCCCGGCCTGCGCCGGGCGGCTCAGCCAGGCGGCCTGGCTACATTCCGCCGTCGCCGGGGTTGTCCATGATGGCGCACAGCGCGCCGAGCGGGTTGGCCGCGATGGCCGCGGGATCGGACGTGCCGACGAGCAGGTCGGGGATCGGCGTACTTGTCGATCAGCGAGAGGGTGTCCTCGGCGGCGTGCTTGCCTCCGCCGTTGCCCAGGAACTCGTCGATGGTCCCGGTGGCGGCGCCCTGGGCGGTCTCGGCGCCCAGCTCGCTGAAGCTGAAGCCGCTGAAGCCGTCGTGGTTGGCGATCTGCGTCAGGCCGTCGCTGACCAGGCTCGAGGCCGCGCCGGCGCAGATCGTGCCGCACTCGTCGGCGAAGAACCCGAACGCGAAGCCGGACGCCGCCGCGATGGCGATGCTGGACCACTTGACCTTCTTGCCGTACAGGAGCTCGTTGAGCAGCGCGCCGCCGGCTCCGGCGATGGCGCCGATGCCGCCGGCGATGAGGTTGTCCGGGCCGAACAGGCGCCCCGAGGGGTCGCTGTAGTAGGTGGGGACGTCGCTGGCGTAGGCGTACGGCTGCCCGCTGACCGCGAGCATGGGGTCGATGCTCAGGAACGAGCCAGTGGCGGGGTTGTAGTCGCGGGCGCGCATGTTGTCCAGGCCGCCGCCGTCGGGCAGCGTGTAGGAGCCGGCGTAGCCGATCGACGCGGTGGGTGACCCCTTGACCAGGCTGGTCGTCGTCGCGGCGCCGTAGGGGCCGTAGCTGGTCTTGGTCTGCTGGGTGCCGGAGGAGCTGACCAGGCCGGTCAGCGAGCCGAGCCAGTCGGTGACCGTGCTGAAGGTGCCGGCCGAGGTGGTCATGGCGGCGAGCGCGCCGCCCGCGCCGTAGGCGTAGTCGGCGGTGGTGGACCCGGACGAGCTGGTGTCCTCCGCGGCCACGGGCAGCGGGTTGTTGATGTCCCACACCGTGCCCTTGACGACCGAGCCGCCGAGTTTGGCGGACGTCAGGTCACCCCCGGCGTCGTACGTGTAGGTGGCGTTGCCGGCCGAGGTATCCGCGCCGGTCAGCTCGTTGGCGGCGTTGTAGGTGTAGGTGCTCGAGCCCGCGCTGGTCTGGTCCCCGTCGGGGTCGTAGCCGTAGGTCGTGGTGGTGCTGCCGGCGACGGACTTGGTCAGCTCCTCGTCGGCGTTGTAGGAGTAGGCCGTGGTGGTGCTGCCGGTCGCGGCCGAGGTCAGGTTGCCGGCCGCGTCGTAGGCGTAGCTGGTGCCGCTGGCACTGGCCAGCCGGCCTGCGGTGTCGTAGCCGTAGGTCTGCGCCCGGCTGGGCGGTGCCGTTCAGCGTGGCCGCCACCGCGGTGGGCTCGCCGTCGGCGTTCAGGGTCAGCCCGTAGGAGTCCAGCGTCTTCGTGCTCGTGGCGTCCGAGATGCTGGTCAGCCGGCCCGCGCCGTCGTAGCTGTAGGACTGCGTGACCGTGTCCGGCTGCACGGCGGTGATCAGGTTGCCCGCCGGGTCATAGGCGTAGGTGGTCTTCGCCGAGCCGTCGCTGACCGAGGCCAGTTCCTCGTCGGAGTTGTAGGTGTAGGTGACCGCCGTCTTGTCGGGGTAGGTCCGGGACGTGACGTTGCCGTCGTTGTCGTAGCCGTAGGAGAAGCCGCCCGCCGCGGTGAGCTCGCTGTCCGCGTCGTAGGTCAGTGACCGGGACCCGGTCCCGTCGGTCACGCTGGTCACGTCGCCGTCGGCGTCGTAGCCGTAGCTCACCGCCGGGGTGCTGGCGGAGTAGGTGATCCCGGTCGGCCGGTTGTCGGCGTCATAGGCGGTCGTGGCGATCTGGCCGCGAGCGTCGGTGAACGTCGCCTGGTTCCCGTCGCCGTCGTAGGCGTAGCTGACCGAGTTGCCGAGCGGGTCGGTCGCCTTGACCAGCCGGCTGTCGTCGTCGTAGAGGTAGGCCCAGGTGTGGTTGTCCGGGTCGGTGCGGCTGGTCAGGTTCCCCGCCGGGTCGTAGCCGTAGGCCGTCATCCCGCCGTCGGGCGCGGTGATGGTCGTCACCTGCTGCTGGTCGTTGTAGTTGTACGTGGTTTTCAGGCCCGACCCGTCGGTGACCGTGGCCGGGAGCCCCATCGGGGTGTAGGTGAAGCTCTCGACATCCCCGTCCGGGTTGGTCTCGCTGGTGAGCTGCCCGGCCGGGTTGTAGGAGTAGTTGGTGGTGAACTTCGAGGCGGTGGCCCCGGAGACGTTCCCGCGCGGGTCGACGGAGGACGCCAGGCTGCCCGCCGGCGAGTAGGTGAACGTGGCCTTCCCGCCCGACGCGCTGGTCACCGAGGCGACCTCGTCCAGCGAGTTGTAGGTCGAGCGTCGTCTTGTCGCCGTTGCCGTCGGTGTAGGTGAGCAGGTTGTTCTTGGGGTCATACGTCCAGGACTGCCGGCGGCTGAGCGGGTCGGTCTCGGACGGTCAGGTTGCCGGCGGAGCTGTAGGCCAGGGTGGTGACGTGGCCCAGCGGGTCGGTGACCTGGATCGGCAGCACGAGCGGGCCGGGGACGTACTCCGTGGTCCCGTTGAGCGGGTTGATGGTCTCCAGCAGCAGGCCGCCCTCGTACACGTCGGTCCAGACGCCGCCGTCCGGGTCCGTGGTGTCGGTCTCGGCCAGCCCGCTGACGGTGGTGTAGGAGAACGCGGTGGTCGCGCCGGTGCCGTCCGCGGACTGGGTGACCTGGCCGGCCGGGTTGTAGGTGTTCTGCAGGACGGTGGTGCCGTCCGGGTTCACGATGGTGGCCAGCAGGCCGGCGAGTTGTAGCCGTAGGAGGTGGTCTGGCCGCCGCTCCCGCCGGGCGTGACGACGGACGTCAGCAGGCCGCCGGTGTAGCCGTAGGTGATGCTGGTCCCGTTCGGCAGCGCGATGCCCGACAGCAGCGACCCGGTGTAGGTGAGCGCGGCCTGCTGCCCGGCCGCGTCGGTGACCGACGTGAGCTGCCCGGAGGCGTAGGCGAAGGTCAGCCCGCGCCCGGTCGGGTCGAGGTCGGAGGTCAGCTGCCCGGACGCGGTGAACGACAGCACGTCCTGCTGGGGCGTGGTCAGGGTGTACCCGGTGACGCTCGCCCGAGGAGTCCGTGGTATCCGCCAGCACCGACAAGGCCCCCAGCGGGGCGGCGAACCCGCCGAAGATGCTGATCGTGTACGTGTACCGGCTGCCGTTCTCGGAGATGAAGGTGACGGCACCGGTCTGGCTATTGACCGACAGGGACGCGAACCACGGCATGGTCCAGCCGGGGCCGAGCGGGCCGGCGGCCGTCACCCCGGAGGAGTAGTTCCGCGCCACGGTCAGCGGCACGCCGGGGCTGCTCGTCGTCGCGTCGGTGAACGCGTCGGTGTACTCGCCGGTGGCCGTGTCCACGGCGTCGCCGCGGAAGTTCTGCGCCGCCGCCGCGCCGGAGGAGTCCGGCGAGCAGATGCAGCCCTGGGTCTGGGTGGTGGCGACGCTCCCGTAGAAGGCGTCCACGTCGGTCGTCCCGGTGCTCTCGCCGGTGACGGTGGCACTCAGGTCCATCACGTAGTTCTGCTCGCCGTCGAGGGGCGGGCTCTCGTTGCAGCTCGCCGGGTCGATGGCGAAGCTCGCCGAGACGGGGGTGCCGCCCGAGGTGATGCCGCCCGGGCCGAACGACGAGGCCGCGGTGACCGTGGTCGTCGCCATCGTCTCGGTGGTGGTGCCGCACACCTGCTGCCACGCCACCTGCACCTGCTCGGAGACCGGCGGGTTGCTGCTGTTGAAGATCATGGCGGATACGGTCACCGGCTCGTTCGGCGCGAACATGGTGTTGCTCACGCAGCCGTCGGTGCAGCCGGTCACCAGGGCGGCCCCGCCGGGCCCGGTCACCGCGATGTCCAGCGCCTCGCCCACATCGCCCGACGAGGCGGCCGGGGCGATGGCCGGGGTGACGGCCCGGGCGCCGGCCGGGGTGATGACCCGGGTGCCGGCCGGGGCGGCGGCCAGGATGCCGGCCCGGGTGCCGGCGGCCCGCTCCCGGGCCGAGATCGCGCGCAGCTGCGCGGTGGTCGCGGGGTGCTTGCGGAGGCCCGGCCGCCAGCCGGGCCTCCGCCGCGCGGCCCGCGGCCTGCCGGGCTGGCCGGGGACATCTCCCGGCGGACCAGCGCCCGCCGGGCCGAGAGCGCCGCGGCGCGGCGCGCGGGGGAGGCACTGGCGGGCTTGCCGGCTGGCCGGGCCTGCTGGCCGGCGGCCCGCGCCTGCGCCTGCGCTGCCTGCGCCCGGGCCGCCAGGGCCGGCGGCGCGGCGGAGACAATTCCGGCCACGCACATCAGCAGCGCGACCACTCCGGCCACGAACCGCCCGCGGGGCCAGACCGCCGATGCCACGGCGGAACGAGAGGATTTTCCGGAATTCAAGAGGCTTCGTGCCGCCATTGCCTCGTCCTATTCCTCGTGCGATATAGGGGCAAAGTGGACGTTAGGTATCGACGGCTGGGGCAGGCAAGGCGTCCGGACCAGCCGGTCATCACCAGCGGGCGGCCGGAGGTGTCCGTTAGCGCGGCGCGGCGACGGGTCGGCGCGGTCAGTTGCCGGCCATTCACGCGGCGTATCCAGGGTCGGGGCAGGCCGATCGCCGACGGCCCGGCCCTCGGCCGGGCCGTCCAAAAACCGGCAAACTGCCAGTCCGGAACATCGGCAGGCCGCCGGCAGGCCGCCGGCAGCTACCCGGAGCATTGCCGGACCGGGCCGGGCGAGGGTGACGGACGGTAACCGCCAGCCAGGCGGCGTGGCGGTGCCGAAGAAGGGTCAGCGGGCGGCGCCGTTCATCATCTGAATTGATAGCGTAAACAAGAATCGCGCCATTCTGGCGGGCCTGAATTCCGCGAACTATAAGCGGCCGGGGGCGTTATCCCGGGGAAGTTCCCGGCCCCGCGCTAGGCGCGCCCGGCCCGGCGCCAGCTGGTGGTCAGCCGCAGCGGCAGGTCGGCGGTGACCCGGCAGGTCAGCACCGGGGCGGGGGCGGTGCACAGGAAGCCGGCCGCGACCGGCACGGTCTCGACTCCCATCCAGAACGCCGCCGTCCCCGCCACCGTCACCCGGAAGTCCCCGGCCGCCGCCGTGACCGCCGCGCCGTCGGGGCGCAGGCGGATGCCCGACCCGGGCGGCAGGTGCCAGCGGACCGCCACCGCGTGCCGGCCGGCGCCGGTCACCTCATCGTCGACCTGGAGCCCGCCGCTGGTCAGCGACCAGCGACGGCGGTGGCCGGGGCGCCCGCGCAGGTGCCGGTAGCCGTCGTGGGCGGCCACCGCGGTCATGCCGTCGGCGGCCAGGCGGGCCACCGGCCCGGACACTCGCGCCCGCCGCCCGGCCCGGGACGCGCCCCACACCTCGGTGGAGTCCGCGCCGTCGATCTCCGCGGTGTTGTGCGCGGCGGTGGACCGCTCGTAGTCCCGGATCCGGCCGGCCGCCAGCGTGGAGGTGCCGGTGTCGACCAGCAGGGGCCGGCCGCCGACGTGCGCGACGCAGCTCAGCGTGTCGGCGTGGGCGAGCGCGGCGCGGCCGCCGGGGCAGGCCGGCCCGGCGCTGGCGAGCAGGTGCCAGTCGCCCGCCTCGGCCCGGATCAGTCCGGTGCGGGCCAGGGTCAGCAGCGGCCCGGACGGTGCCGGGGCCGGGCGCAGGGCCGCGACCAGCGGGCCGGGTACCGGGAAGCCGTCGTTCAGCGGCGGCACGGCGCCGTCCGGGGTGAGCACCGCGCCGAGCCAGCGGCGCATCCGGGCGATGGCCTTGGTCAGCGCCGGGGCGGGGGGCTGCCCGGCCGCGCCGAGCAGGTCGGCCACGTCGATCAGGTCGCCCAGCACCTGGCAGTGATAGGCCGGGGCGCGCTCGTCGTGGCCGCCGTCGGGCAGCACCTGGATGGCCGCCTGCTCGGCCAGCAGCCGCAGCGACCAGGACAGCAGCGCGTCGTCGCCGAGGAACAGGCCCAGCCCGGCCAGGGCCTTGAGGTTCTTGATCAGGCGGTACCCGCCGACGTCGGATTCCAGGTGGCGGCGCAGGAACCCGGCGTGCGCGGCCAGGGCGCGGCAGTACTCGCCCGACAGGCCGGTGCCGGCCACCAGGTCCCGGTACAGGCCGCACCAGGACCAGGCCCGCAGCGCGGTCGGGTAGGGGAGCCACGCCTCCCCGGTGCCGAACCGGCAGGCCGTCCGCCACGATCGCCACAGCGCGGCGAACAGCCGCCGGGCCGCGGGCCGGTCCGGCTCGGCGGCCAGGCCCCAGGCCCAGTCCCAGTAGTGCAGGTGCAGGCGCCACAGCCAGGGCGCGCCCGCCTGGGCGCCAGTCCGGGCCGGGGGACTCGCGCGGGCCGCCCAGCCGCCGGGTCAGGCCCAGCAGCCGGATCCGGCCCGCCTCCAGGTCGGCCAGGCCGGGCCAGTGCGCGGGCGCGGTGAGGGTGAGCGCGGTGAAGTCCAGCGGGCCGAACCCGGGCGGCCAGCCCGGCACCGGGCCGCCCGGACCGCGCGGGGCCAGCAGCCGCTCGCCCGCCCGGGGCCAGCGATCCAGCGCGGCGGCCTGGGCGCGCAGCCGGGCGCGGTGCGCCACCTGGGCCGGTCGCAGGTGCACCGCAGTACGCCCCAGCAGCGCGAGTTGCCCGTGCACGCTCGGGATCCTATCGACTCGCCTTACGATGCGTGCTAGATCAGGCACGTTCAGTAAGAAGCGACGGGAACCGCCAGCCCCGGTGCCGGGGCCCTGGAGCCGGCCGCGGGCAGGCCCGCATCCGAGCGAGCCTGCCCTGGCGCTGGCCGCGCGGGCGCGGCACTATCAACGCATTGCCGGCGGGCGGTGAGGCCCGCCGCCCGGGCCGAGGAGTGGATCAGGTTGCCAGTCGTTCAGGCAAACGGCATTGACATCTATTACGAAACGCAAGGGCAGGGCGAGCCGCTGGTCCTTATCCCGTACCTGGCCGCGGACCAGGCCTGCTACGCCTTCCAGGTGGCTGATTACGCGAAGCATTTCACCTGCTACACCGTTGACTTGCGCGGCGCCGGCCTTTCCGGCAAGCCCGAGGGCACCTATACGACGGAGCTGCTGGCTGATGACATCGCGGCCTTCATGGCGGCGGCCGGCCTGGAGCGGGCGCACGTGTCGGGGCTGTCGCTGGGCGCGGCGGTGGGCATGCACCTGGCGGCGAGGTACCCGGCCCGGGTGAAGTCGCTGTCCCTGCACAGCGCCTGGGACAAGACCGACCCGTACCTGGCCGCGGTGGTGGGCGGCTGGCGGGTGATGGCCGGGGCGCTGGGCAGCGTGACCGACCTGGTGATCCAGGGGATCTTCCCGTGGTGCTTCACCCCGGAGCTGTACGCCAGCCGGCCGGAGTACATCGAGTCGCTGGCCGAGTTCGTCCGCGGCCGGCCGATGCCGCCGGTGGACGCCCTGATGCGGCAGTCCGGCGCGGTCCTGTCGCATGACGCGCGGGCCGTGCTGGGCTCGGTCCAGGCGCCCACCCAGGTCACGTTCGGGCGGCACGACCTGGCCACCTCGACCCGGTTCGCCGCCCCGATCTGCGACGCGATCAGCGGCGCGGAACTGGTCGTGTTCGAGGACTGCTCGCACGCCCCGATCTACCAGAACGTCGAGGACTTCAACGCCCGGACGCTGGACTTCCTCACCCGCCACGCCGGCTAGGACACGCGCCCGGCCGCTGGGCCGCCGGGGCCGCCGGGCTGTCACCCGCTTCCCGGCGGCCCCGGCTTTCTCATGCGCCGGGGCCGGCGCCGGAATGGGCAGGTATGCGCCTATTGTGGAAGCTGGCGGGCCGCTCATAGGAGCGCCGTCCGGGCAAAGATCATGTCCGGTGCGCAAGGCTGACCGGGAGGGCTATATCGTATCCGGGTTCGCGCACGCCGAAATCAGGTCACAAGGGCACGGACCAGAACATCGGGCGCGGGCTGGTGCGGTCCTGACGCGTGGAACACGCAGGTCACGGTGAACCGCCCAGTCCCGGCGGCAGGCCCACCGGCCCCGGCGGGAGAAAGTTGCCCCCGGGATCTTGACTAGGTTCATTTCACCAATCAGTACTAAGGAGAGCGGAAAAATAGAGACGTGCCGGCTCCTCAGCGGCGAGACCGGCTTGCGGGCCACGGGATTGCCATCCGGCACCGGGCGCCTGCGTTGCCCCTTAACCATTACTTCCCGGTAGGACAACCGGCCGAACATGTGCACCGAGATGAGGCACCACTACCGTGAGTAGTCATATCGATGCTGCCACCGAGGCGATCGAGTCGAGCATCGGCATGTGGGTTCCGGAGAACGCGCTCGACCTGGACGCGTTCCTGGCCGGCCTGCCCCGGCTGTTCGAGGCGGTAGCGTCCTCCGTCGCCGGCGTCGCCGACCGGCTGGGCGCGGAGTTCCCCGTGCATCCCTCCGTTCCGGAGCACCTGCAGGAGATCGCGGCCACGGTGGCCGGGATGGGGGAGTTCGCCGGCGAGGCGCACGCCATCCACCGGGTCGCGCACGCCGCGGAGATGGAACGGATCGAGGATCCGCGGCCGAACGAGAGCCTGTGGGATGTCGTCGAGAACCAGTGACCGGCTGCGCCCCGCCGGCCGCAGGCTGACCGGGCGCCAGCCCGCCGCCCGCCGCCGGGCGCTGGAGAAGGGCGTGCCCGCCGCGCTGGGCGTGTACGCGGCCGGGACGGTGCTGGCCGCGCTCCGCCTGCCGCACCTGGCCGTGGCCGTCGGCGGCCTCGCCCTGGCCGCCGCCGCCGTGGTCACCGCCCTGGTCAAGGGACAGCCCGGGCTGCGTTCCAGCTACGCCGCGGCGTGCGGCGGGGTGGCCGCCGCGTGGCTGGCCCTGGCCGGCAGCCTGCCGCCGCTGGGCTGGCCGCCCGCCGCGGCGCTGGTGCTGGCCGCCGTCGTGCTGATCGCCGCCTGGCCCGCGCTGGTGGACCGGGAGCAGCGGGCCGCCGCCGAGGCCCGCCAGGTCGCCGAGGCCGCGCGGGCGCGGAAGGAGCAGCGCCGGTGGCCCGACCTGCTGGACCGCATCGGCCATCCCGGCGTCCGGTTCGCCGGCCGCGAGGAGACGCTGGCCGGGTACGCGGTGCACCTCCAGCTTCCCGGCTCGGGCAAGGTCACCTACTCCCGGCTGGCCCCGGCCACCGAGCAGCTTGAGGTGGCGGCCCGGCTCCGGCACGGCTCGCTCCGGTTCGAGCGCGGCGACCAGGCCCACCAGGTGATCCTGCACGTGGCCGAGCGGGACGTGCTGGCCGAGACGATCCCGTTCCCGGCCCGGGACGAGGTGCTGAGCATCACCCAGCCGATCCCGGTAGGCCTGTTCGAGGACGGCCAGGTCTGCGCGGTGACCCTGCGCGAGCTGGCCACCCTCATCGTCGGGCTGCGCGGCTCGGGCAAGTCCAACCTGCTGAACGTGCTGCTGGCCCAGCTGGCCCGCTGCGCCGATGTGCTGATCTTCGCGATCGACCTGAAGGGCGGCCGGATGGCCGCGCCGTGGATCGAGCCGTGGCTGGCCGGGCGGTCGCCGCGGCCGGTGGTCGACTGGCTGGCCACCGACCGGGAGGAGGCCGAGCGGATGCTCCGCGCGCTGGTCCGCGCGGTCCAGGCCCGGTCCCGGTCCGGCAGCGGCGGGGAGAAGATCACCCCGTCGGCCCGCCAGCCCGCCGTCCTGCTGCTGTGCGACGAGATCGCGGTCATCCTGGGCGTCGGCACCGGCGGGCCGCGGTCCTCGGCCGAGGGGGTGACCAACGCGACGCTGGCCGGCCTGGCCACCCAGCTGGTCATGACCGGCCGCTCGGAGGCCATCGACCTGATCATGGCCACCCAGCGCGGCGCGCCGACCATGACCGGCTCGGCCGACCTGAAGTCGCAGTGCGGGCTGCGGATCGGCCTGGGCGTGTCATCCGAGGCCGACGCCCGGCTCATCATCCCCGACGACGTGCGGATCGCCGCCGACCTGGCCCGGCTGCGCTATCCCGGCACCGGCATCGTGCAGCAGGGCAAGCAGGGCCGGGTGCTGCCGGTGAAGTTCTACCGGATCGAGCACGACACCATCAGCCAGATCGCCGAGCGCTGCGGCCCGATCCGGCCCGGCCCGGACAAGCTGCTGGAGGACGCGCTGGGCGAGGACTACGCGGGCCGCTGGCGGCCTGAGCGGGCGGCCCGCATCCCCGGCGTGCTGAGCCGCCCGACGGTGCCCGCGGCGATCGCCGCGCCGGTCCCGGACGACGACGGCGGGCCCGCCGACGAGCCGGGCCGCCACCGGATGCTGGCCCTGCTGCGCTCGGCCGGGGTGCGCGGCCTGACCATCCGGGCGCTGGCCGAGCAGCTCGCCGCCGACGGCCGCGACGTCGGGCACCAGACCATCCACCGCTGGCTGACCGAGGAGCACGACGCCGGCCTGGTGGAGAACGCCTCCTACGGCCGGTGGAAGTGGCGCGGCGAGGCGGGCCAGGAGTTCGGCCAGCGGCCCGGCAGCGGCGCCGGCCGCGTCCGGCGCCGGCCGGCGTCGGACCGTCCCGGTAGCCTCGGCGGCATGAGAGACGATGAGCGGCAGGCCGAGCTGGACGCCAGCGTCGCGCGGCGGTTCGCGGCGGACTCGCTGCGCCGCGAGGCTGAGGCGGCGCATGGCCGCACCCCGGCCGACGCGGTCGAGGGCTACGCCATGGATTTACTGGATCACCTGGACGGGAGCGTGCCGCGGGCGCTGCTGGCGGCCCGGGCCGCGGCCCTGCGCGCGGCCGGCGAGGTGGCCCATCCCGGCCGCTGGAAGACCGCGATCCGGGCCGCCGAGCTCTGCCGCCGGGCCGCCCACCTGGCCGGGCACCAGGCCGCCGAGGACGGCGACGAGCCCGCCGGGACGCCCCGCTAAGACACCCTGGCCGGGGCGCGGCCGGCCCTGTTAGCGTCAGCGCCATGTCGGTGATCCTGGTGAGCGGCGGCAGCAGCGGGATCGGCCTGGCCACCGTGCGGCGCCTGGCCGCGGCCGGGCATCAGGTGTTCTGCGCCGCCCGGCAGCCGGGCCGGGCCGACCTGCCCGACGGCGTCACCCCGGTGACCGCCGACGTCGGCGACCCGGAGTCCGGCCGGGCCGCGGTGGCCGCCGTGCTGGCCGCCGCCGGGCGGCTGGACGTCCTGGTCAACAACGCCGGGACTAGCGTCCGGGGCGCGCGTCGAGGAGGTCAGCGACGCTGACGCGCACCGGGTCCTGGAGGTCAACCTGCTCGGCCCGGCCCGGCTGGCCGCCGCCGCCATCCCGGCCATGCGCGCCGCCGGCGGCGGCCGGATCATCAACGTGACGTCCGGCAACGACGTCGTGCCGGCCCCGTTCGCCGGCTGGTACAGCGCGTCCAAGGCGGCCCTGGCCTCGCTCAGCGTGGTGCTGGACGCCGAGGTGCACGGGTTCGGGATCTTCGTCACGGTGATCTCGCCCGGCCTGTTCCGCACCCCGATGTCCGACCGGCTCACGGACCCGTCGGCGGTCCCGGCGGAATCCCCGTACGCCGCCCCGCTGGCCGCGCTGCCCGGCCGCGCCGCCGCCGGCCTGGAGCACGCCGGCGACCCCGACGACGTGGCCCGGGCCATCGAGGACTGCATCGCCGCCGCCGACCCGCCGCCCCGCGTGGTGGTCGGCGCCGACGCCGAGGCGATGATCGAGATGTTCGAGAAGGCCGACGCCGCCGAGCGGGCCCGGCTGATGCGCGCCTACGTCGCCGGCCTGGCCAGCGGCGATAGCTGACAGGTACGCTCAGGCATCATGATGGGGCGGCGGGATCTGCTGATGAACGCCGGCGTCGTCGTGCTCACCATCATCATCATCGTCGCCATCAGCCAGACCGGCAGCGAGATCTGGATCTCCTACACCGTGGCCTGGATCCTGGTGGGGCTGATCTTCTACTTCTACATGCGCTCCCGGGGCCGCGACGCCCGCCTGGCCCGGCGGCACGCGGCCGCCGTCCTGGGCGGGCCGCCCCGCGCGGCCGGGACCGCGCTGCCCGCGCCGGGCTCCCGGGCCGCCCGCAAGGCCGGCCTGCTGCATCCCGAGGCCACCGTGACGCTGGCCGCCGAGCGGGCCGCGGCCGGCATCGACGGCGTCTTCGAGTCCCTGGACGCCGAGCTTGTCGGCCTGGTCCCGGTCAAGCAGAAGATCGAGGAGATCGCCGCGCTGCTGCTGGTCGACCGGCTGCGGCACCGGTTCGGCCTGGACGCGGCCCGGCCCAACCTGCACATGTGCTTCACCGGCCCGCCCGGCACCGGCAAGACCACGGTGGCCCTGCGGATGGCCGACCTGCTGTACCGGCTCGGCTACCTGGAGCGGAACACCGTCGTCCACGCCATGCGCGACGACCTGGTCGGCGAGTACATCGGCATGACCGCGCCCAAGACCAAGCGGGTGCTGGAGCGGGCCATGGGCGGCCTGCTGTTCATCGACGAGGCCTACTACCTGTACCGGGAGGACGACTCCAAGGACTACGGCCAGGAGGCCATCGAGATCCTGCTCCAGGTCATGGAGAACGACCGGGACAAGCTGGTGGTGATCCTGGCCGGCTACCAGGACCGGATGGACACGTTCTTCTCCTCCAACCCCGGCATGAGCTCGCGGATCGCCCACCACCTGGACTTCGCCGCCTACGGGCTGGACGAGCTGGTGGCCATCGGCCGGGGCATGCTGGAGGAGGCCCGGTACTACCTGTCCCCGGACGCCGAGCACACGTTCCGCGAGTACCTGGTCCGCCGCCGCGAGCAGCCCCGGTTCGCCAACGCCCGCAGCGTCCGCAACGAGCTGGAGCGGGCCCGGCTCCGGCACGCCCGCCGCCTGGCCGCCGACCCGCTGGTCAGCCGCACCCGCGATGACCTGATGCGCATCGAGCCGGCCGACATCCTGGCCAGCCCGGTCTTCTCCCTGCTAACCACCGGAGATTAGTAACGCCGTCCTAACCCCGGTCACCGCCCGCCAGACGGCAGCCGCTGACCTCGGCCGGACCAACCAGCTCGTGGCGGCGCCAGCGCGGACGGAGTGCCGACCGTCGTACGGAATCGTGCGCTTCCGTACGGTTCAGTGGTACCGTGACACCATGACCACTATCAGGGCCGAGGACGTGCGGATCCCACGGCATGCCCGCGAGGCGGTCGCTCGCCACGAGCGGGTCGTCGTGGTGAACCACGAGAGGCCCGCGTTCGTCATCATGCACCCGGACGACACCGCGGCCGCCTCACTAGCCGCGCCGCGCGGGCGGCCGTTGCGCGAGGCACTGGGGATGCTTTCCGGCGCGGCCCGGCCCGACCCCGGTTTCGCCGACGACATGGAGGCTGTGCTCGCTGAGGTCGGGCCGGTTCCGGATGACCCGTGGGCACCCTCCTAGACACCACCGTCTTCATCGACCTCGAGCGCGCCGTCAGCAGCCTGCCGCCGGGCAGCGCCATGGCCACGGTGAGCCACCGCCTCGAGGAGCAGCTGGGGCCAGACGATGAAGTCGGGATCGCGGCCATCACGGCCTCTGAGCTGCTGCACGGCGTGCACCGCGCCACTCCGGCGCACCGTGTCCGCCGCGAGGCATTCGTCGAGGCGGTCCTGGCCGCTTTCCCGCCGCTGCCCTTCGGCCTGCTCGCCGCCCGCGCGCACGCCCGCATCTGGGCCGGACTCGCCGCTGCCGGCCAGGATGTCGGGCCGCACGACCGGCTAGTCGCGGCGACCGCCATCACGGCTGGATGGCGCATCGGAACAGCGAACCTCCGGCACTTCGACCGCATCGCCGGCCTCGACGTCCTGCCCATCACCTTCAATGGCTGACCGCGCGTAGCCGCGCCTTTGACAGTGGCCGTCCGGATTGCGCCTTAGGCGTCGCGCCGGAAACGCAGCGTCCATGAAATTCGGCGGGTCCTACGGATGCCGGCGGGACACGGCGACGCCGTCGCGGGGGGAGTGCTCGCCGTCCCGGGCCACGGCGTCGGCCGGACGCGGCCCGCGGCGGCGGCCCTCACGGCGGCGCGGGGCGGCCCGGTCCCGGCCGGCCTTGCGCGCCGGGTGCGCGTGCAGGCCGGCGGCGGCCCGCGCGGGCCGCTGGATGGCGGGCATGTACGAGGTCAGCGCCTCGCTGGCGTGCCGGTCCTCCTGATGCCGCTCGTGCTGTTCCTCGGCCCTGACCGCGGCAGCGGCCAGGCGCTCGCCCATCGCCTGCCGGCGGCGCAGCCGGACCCGCACCTTGAGCAGCCAGTCCGCCGCGCCGAGCACGGCTACCGCGCCGACGATACCGATGATGAGCAGCACACCCACGAACATCCGCCTTCCCTCGGGCCTTCCAGGCTATGCCAGCGCCTCTCCCCGGACAGCGACCCGCTAATCACGTCGCGTGTCGGGCCGGGCTGGTCAGGCCCGGATGCGGGCCAGGACCAGCGTGATGTCGTCCTCGCCGTGCTGGCGCAGGGCCTCGGTGACGGTCTCGCCCGCCTCGCTCAGCGTCCGGCTGGCGGTCGCGTCGAGGGCCGCGCACAGCACGTCGCGCAGGGCCGCCATCCCGTCGTCCAGGGGCCGGGTCCGGCTCTCCACCAGCCCGTCCGTATACAGGGCCAGCGTCGCCCCGGGCGGCAGGCTGACCGAGGTGGCCTCGAACGACTCGGCCTCCAGGCCGAGTGGCAGGCCGGGCGGCAGGTCCAGCATCCGCGCCTCCGCGCCGCCGGGCAGCACCAGCGCCGGCGGCAGGTGCCCGGCCTGGGAGATCAGGCAGGCGCTGGCGGCCGGGTCGATGATCGCGTAAATGCAGGTAGCGAACGGCGCGGCCAGCCCCGCCGCGAGCTCGTCCAGGCGGCGCAGGACCTGGCCGGGCGGCAGGTCGAGGGCGGCCAGGGTGTGCGCCGCGGTACGCAGCTGGACCATGACCGCCGCCGCCTCGGGGCCGTGGCCCATCGCGTCGCCGACGATCAGCGCGGCCCGGCCACCCGGCAGCGCCACGATGTCGTGCCAGTCGCCGCCGACCACGCTGTCGCCCACCGGCAGGTACCGGCGGGCCACCTCCAGGCCGGCCGGGATGTCCGGCTGGCTGGGCAGCAGGCCGCGCTGCAGGGCCAGCGCGGTGCGGCGTTCCCGGTCATACAGGCGGGCGTTGTCGATGGACACCGCCGCCCGGTACAGCAGTTCCCCGGCCGCGGTGATGTCGGCCGGGCCGAACGGCGGCATCCGGCCGGTCCGGCCGAACGTGGCGCAGCCGACGACCGCGCCGCGGGCGGCCAGCGGCACGGCCAGGAACGAGCGGAACTCCGCGTACATCTCCGCCGCCTTCGGGTGCCGGGAGAGCCGCGCCGCGGTGTCGCCGTCCAGGTGATCGGCCAGGACCGGCTGCCCGCTGATCATCGCCCGCAGCCACAGCGAGTCGCTGCCCAGCACCAGCACCTCGCCCGAGGGGACCACCCGGTGCGTGTCCTCCTGCGGCCGGCCCGCCGCCCGCGAGGCCAGCCGGCGGACCACGGTGCCCTGGCCGGACAGCGGCGAGGCGAACTCGTCGGCGGCCAGCAGTCGCTCCGCCACGAACACGGTGGCCGCGTCGGCGAAGTCGGGCACGGCGGCGTCGACCACCTCGGCGGCGGTCCGGCTGAGGTCCAGCGTGGTGCCGATCAGGGCAGCCGCCTCGCGCAGCCGGACCAGGTTCGGCTCCCGCTGCCGCGGCGGCGGCCGAGCCGCGCTGTCCCCCGGAGACTGTGACCCCACCGCTACCTAGCACCCGCCTTGATGCGCAAACTCGGCTTTTCTTTCCGTATGTGCTGAGCTGGGCAGACATTGCAAGAGCCGTGGTCCGCCGGGTTGCGGCCGGTGCGGTGCAAGCCGGTATTCCCAGTACCCTGAGATATCACGCGAAAGAGAAATGTATCCCGGCATGACGACCGAAATTGGCCCGGCAGCCGGCCCAGGGGATTTATTGCCCGGAGGGGCAGCCAGCACGCCCCCGGGCCGCCGCCAGTACCGAACGGGGGCAGCGACCCGTGCCGGACGAGGCAGTGACGCCGCAGGCCGCGGCCCTGCCGGGCGATCCGGGCGGGGTGCCGCCCGGCGTCGACCCGCGGCGCGCGAATGTCGCCCGGGTCTATGACTACCTCCTTGGCGGCCGCCACAACTTCCTGCCTGACCAGGACTTAGGCCGGGCCATTATCGCGGTCGAGCCGAACGCCCAGGCAGGGGCGCGGGCCAACCGGGATTTCCTGGGCCGGGCGGTTCGGTTCCTCAGCGGCGCGCGGATCCGCCAGTTTCTCGATGTCGGCGCCGGGCTGCCCACCCAGGGCAACGTGCACGAGGTGGCCCAGGCCGCCAGTCCGGCCGCCCGGGTGGCGTACGTCGACGTCGATCCCGTCGTGGTGGCCCATGCCCGGGCCATCCTGGCCGGCCACGGGCAGGCCGCCGCCGTGCCGGGCGACCTGCGCGACCCGGCCGCCATCCTGGCCGACCCGGCGGTGACCGGGCTGATCGACTTGCGCCAGCCGGCGTCGCCCGCAGGCCCTGACCGGGGCGGCTTCAGCTGAACTACCGCAAGTTCCCACCCAAGTACTCTAAGTAACGGGTAGTGGGGCCTGCGCACGGGCCTAGCCCATTCGGCGCAGACGCCCCGCGCCGCTCAGCGGGCGGCCAGCACCTCAGCGATCTTGGCGGCGGCGGCCCGCGGGTCGCTGGCGTCATGCAGGACCTCGCCCCACGACCACCGGTAGTACCAGAACAGGCGGCCGTCGTCGTCGGTGCCCGGCATGCAGTCGATGCTCTCGGCCAGCATGGACGCACCTGGCATGAATACATGGAGCGCGCACGGGTAGGTGGTGCGCACGGTGGCGTGGAAACCCTGGGTGTCCAGCGCGGCCGCCAGCCTGTGCAGGTAGTAACTGCGTACGTGGTCGCGCCCGCCGTGGTGCATGTCACCTGCCTAACGCGGGGAATGCCGGAGATGTCTCCGCGCCGACAGGCCAGGCCTGTAAAGCCAGCGGTCCGCGCCCCGCTAGCACCGGTCCGTTAGTAGCCAGGGTAGCTGCCATAGGTACTCCCGCCATAGCCCGAGTCGGGGGTACCGTACCCATTTTGATCATGCTGACTGCCTGTGGGGTCCGCGGGCGGGTAGCGCCGGCTGCTCATAGGCCTCGCCGGGGTGGGCGGCGTCCGGGTAGCCGGTCCCGTACGGATATCCGGCGCTGGCGTACCCGCCGGGCGGCCGCCGCCGGGGTACCGTACGCCGCCGCGTCTGGGCCTGGGCCAGATCCGGGCGGGCCTGATCCGGGCCGGCTAGTCGCGCCGTGCCACGGGACACCGTAATCCCCGGCCGCCTGAGCCAGCGGGGCGGCGACCACGGGCGCCGCGTGAATCGGCACTACGTTCGACCGGCCTGGGTCGTCCGGGGCGTAATGCCCGGCCGGGCCGTACCCGGCGGTCGCGCTGCCCGCCCCGGCGTAGTTCCCGCCGCTGGTCCCGGACGGCGACCCGGCACCGTAGCCCGCCGCAGGCGGCCCGGGCGCCAGGTAACTCCCGGCCGGCTCGGTCGCCTGCTGATGGGACGGGGCCGGGTAGCCGCCGTGGGCGGCACTGTCCGGGCGGCCCCGGCGGACGGCGCCGCGTGACTTCCGGTGCCGCCGCCGACATAGCTGCCGTACGGGTTGCCGGCCGGGGGAGCGGCGGGGTCGGCGTAGTCCCGGTAGCTGGCGGCGGCTGGCTGGCCGTAGCCGCGGTCGCCCGCGCCGGAACGGTGCTGGCCGTTGCCCGCCGCCGGGGCCGGGCTCGTGCCGTACGCCTGCCCGTTGCCGTTGCCGTCAGGACTGGCCGTTGCCGTAGGACTGGCCGTTGCCGTACGGCCTGGCCGTTGCCGTAGGACTGGCCGTTGCCGTAGGCCTGGCCGTTGCCGTAGGACTGGGTCACGTCGGCCGGGCGGGTGAGGTCGTGACGGGAGTCGCCGTACGCGGCGTCGCCGTACCGGTCGCCGTGGCGGCGGTCGCCATGCCGCGACTCGGCCGGGCGGGAGTCGCCGTAGGGCGGCCAGCCTGCGCCGCCGGGTAGGCGGGCCGGGCGGGCCGGGACGGGCTGGGCGGCCGGACGGGCTGGGCTGGCTGGATGGGCTGTGGTCCGGTTTCGGGGTACATGCGGTGGCTGCCGGACACGGCCTCGGAGCGGCTGCCCCGATAGGACCGGCCGTCATCCCGGATGGCCGGGAACGACGGGCTCGTCAGCGGGTCATCATCAGCCACCGGCGGCAGGCTGCTGCCGCTGCCCGGCGTGCTCAGCCGCGTGAGTGCGGCGATGCCCTGGTCAGCGGGCGGGGCGGCGCTGGCCGGACGCTGGCCGCCAGGCTGGGCCGCGTCCCGGCCCCGGCGCGCGCCCAGCCCGGGCACGCCGCCGCGGTCCGGCCCGGCCGGGCCCGCCCAGCCGTTGCCATTGCCCGCGAGGTCACGCCCGCCGCCGGCACTGTGGCCGCCGCGGCCGTTCCCGTTCAGGCCCTGGGCGTCGAGCCCGTTGCCGTTCACCCCGCGTCGGCTGGCGGCGGCGGGCTGAGTCGGCGCGCCACCGGGGCCGGACGGGGAGTGGCGCCGCCCGCTCGGCATCAGGGCGGTCACGTCGTCGGCCTGGGCACTGACCGACTGGGCGCTGGGCAGCACGGCCGTGCTGTCGGACTGGGCGGCCCGTCCCCGCCGGTCGCGTAGCTCCGCGCGGCCGCCGGCCAGGTCGGCCCCCGGCACGGCTGGCGACTCGGGCCGGGCCGGAGCAGCGCCCGCGGGCTGCGCGGTGGTGGTCAGCGACTTGTCCGAGGCAAGCTCGGCCCAGTAGTCCACGTCGGACAGCGACTCCCAGTCCGCCCCGGACCTGCCGCCGCCACGGGGGCGAGCGCCGCCGCGCCCGCCCGAGGCGGCCACGCCGCCGGTGGTGCGGCCACGGCCGGCTGGCCCGCCCGGCCCCGCGCCGGATCCGCGACGCTGCGGGCCGGCCTGGTCGCCGCGCGGCGCCTCGCCGCTCTCCGGCATGAAGCTGAACCGGCGGTCGGCGTACCCGTGCTCTCCAGGCTCAGGGGCGCGCATCGGCAGCCGCCTGGTCCACGGCGAACTCCCGGCTGGACCGTCCCTGGCCCGGGCCCTGACGGGGAGCCTCCGGGCCGGGCCGCCCGGCCGCCCGCTCCGGCACGCGGCCCCGGTCGTCGCGCCCGCGCTCGTCACGGCCCCAGTCGTCCCGCGCGCGATCGTCTCGCAGCCGGTCATCGACCCTGGCCCGGTCATCAACCCGCGCCCGGTCATCCCGGCGGACCCGGCTGTCGGTGCCAGCCCGGCCGTCGGCGGTCTCGTAGCCGCCGCGCTCGGCGCGGCTGGCCAGCGGGACGACGCGCCCGTCGCCCCGGCGCCCGTCATCGCGCCAGCCCTGATCGGCCGGGACCGGCGCGGCGGCGGGAACGGCGGCACCGGACCGGCCGCGCTCGGCGGGCTGGTCCTCGAACTCCTCGGTGTCGTCGTCAGCGCGGAGGAATCTCATGGCGAAGAAGCCGATAACCAGGATCAGCAGTACCACGGCCACGAGGGATATGATGATCTTGGTCATCGCACCATCCAACGCTGACGGCCTAGAGGGTTGGCGCCGCTAGGCCGCGCGGCCATCGACGCGGCCTCCCCCGTACTGCACAGCACCCTGAGAGATGTTCGGTTACGTGGCTATTCGCCTGACCACTGATTGTGTAGGAGTACTCCGGCCGTTGTCATGCATTTCGGGAAGTTTTGCTAGTGTGTCGACGGTTTCCGGACGGGCATTTACCAGGCGTAATCCCCCCGGGAGCGCGCACAGCGGAGCGCCCGGAGCGCCCCGCTAATCGCCTTCCGCGCGTGCCCGGGCGGCGACGCCGAGAGCGCCCGGGCCGGGGATTTCGGCGGTGAGCACATGAGGCATCCTCATGCACCGCGGTCCCGCGCGGACTGTCCCGCAACCCCGGCTGGCCCGGGGCCGGGCCGCGGCGCGATTCGCGGGACGCTAGCCTGGCCGCGCATCCGATATAGCCGCAAAAATCCGGGAAAATCGGTCACGATACCGGGGTCATCAGCTGGGACGCACGCGGCCGGAGGGACTGGCCAGGCGGTTGCGGCCCGCGCGGCGGACGGGGCGGGAGGGGCGCGGCCGGACGGGCGGGATCCGGGCCGGGCCGCCTTTACCGGCGGCCTGGAGCAGGTCCCGGCAGGCGGTCTGCGGCCAGCGCGCGGAATGGACGGCGGGAGACTGCGCTGCCCAGCGAGATTCCCGCGCCGGGCGCCCCGGGCCGGGCCTGGGCGACCCGAAAGTGGCGGTCGGCTGACCGCTTTATTCTGCGTTCTCCTATGCGGGTGTCGGCGGGTCGGCAAGTGGCCAGCGGTCCTCGGGTCCGGTACTCGCCGATGGGGCCAGCAGGCCGCGCAGGTGCGCGGCGACGGCGTGGACGGCCGGCGGGTCCAGCAGGTTCAGGTGATGCGCGTCGACCGGGCAGACCCGCAGGTCCCGGCACAGCCGGTCCCAGCCCCGGGTCTCGCCGCCGATCTCATAGCGCGGGTCCCGGACCGCCCAGGGCGTCTCCTGGTCGGCCCGGTACAGGACCACCGGCCCGTCGTCAGCGCCACGGGCTGGTAACGCTCCAGCGCCCGGGTGTCGCGGTGCGAGGTCTCCTGGTGGGCCAGGATCGCCGGGCTCAGCCGGGTGCTCAGCCCGGCCTCCGCCATCCGCTGGTCGAGCAGCGCGCGCTGGCCGCCCTCGTCCAGCCCGGCCAGCTCGGCCTCCGCCAGCCGCACCGGCGTGCCGTAGGTACGGGAGAGGTAGTCGGCGAACGCGGCGAACCGGCGGGCCAGCGCGGCGTCCTCGCGACCCGGCGGGACCGGCAGCGGCAGGGCCGCGTCGAGCAGCACCAGCAGCGGCGGCGGCAGGCCGGCGGCGGCTAGCTGACGGGCGGTCTCGTAGGCCAGGACGCCGCCGAACGACCAGCCGCCGAGCACCGGCACGCCGCTCGGTCCCGGCCCGGCCGCCCAGCGGTCCCGGATCAGCGCGGCGCACCGCGCGGCGCGGGCCGCCACCTCGCCCTCGGCCCGTTCCAGCCCGAGCACGGGCACGTCCGGGCCGAGCAGCCCGGCCAGCATCTTGTACACGCCGGTAGTACCGCCCGCCGGGTGGCCGAGCAGCACCGGCACGGCGGCCGGGCGGCCCGGCTGGAGCGTCCGGATCAGCGACGCGGCCTCGTCCTCGTCGGCCGACCGGATGGCACCGGCGGCGGCCTCGACGGTGAGCCCGCCGGCCCACAGCGCGGCGGCGTCCACCGGCCGTCCGGTCTCGGCCGCCAGCCGGTCCGCGACCTGCGCCTGAGCGGCCCCGGTCAGGCCCAGGGGGAGCAGGTGCTGGGTGACGCTGGCCACGCCCGCGCCGAGCACCCCGGCGGCGACCCGGGCGACCTGCCGCTCGGCGGCGTCCCGCGGCTCCACCATGCCGCGTTCACCCGTGATTTCCTGGTAACGCAGTGCTCCCCGCCCGGCCCCGTTCGCCGCCCGGCCGTCGCCCGGCGCGGCCGCCACGGGCCCGGCTCCCGCTTCAGGTGCCCCGGCCCCGGGCGACTGCGCCCCGAGTGCCTCCGTGACGAGGGCCTGCAGCGCGGCCAGCGTGGCCCCGGCCAGCAGCGCGGCCGGCTCGACGGCGACGGCGAGGTCGTGCCCGATCAGGTTGCCGATGCGCACGGCGGCCAGCGAGTCCATCCCCGCGTCGGTCAGCGGCAGGTCGGCGGCCAGCCCGCCGGCCGGGACGCCGAGCACGTCGGCCACCCGCTGCCGCACCTGGCGCCCCGCCAGCTCGGCCCGCTGCCGGGGCTCGGCCGCCCGGATCGCGTCCGGCCCGGGCCAGGCATCGGTGCCCGGCGCCGGCTCTGGCCGGGCCGCCCCGAGCAGCGGCCCGAAGAACGGCAGTGCCGCGATCTCCGGGTACGCCGCCGCGGCCGCCGCCCGGTCGATCCGGACCAGGCCGGCCACGGCGCGGTCCTCGGCCAGCAGCGCCTCCAGCGCCTCGATGCCCTCCTCCGGGGTGACCGGGCTGATCCCGCGGATCGCCACCCCGGCCGCCTGCCCCGCGCCGGACCAGGTGCCCCAGCCGATCGCCGTGGCCGGCAGGCCGCGCGCGCGGCGCCAGGCCGCGAACCCGTCCAGCCAGGCGTTGGCCGTGGCATACCCGGCCTGCCCCGGCGACCCGAGCAGCGCCGCCGCGGACGAGAACAGCACCAGCCAGTCCAGGTCCGTCCCGGCGGTGGCCTCCTGCAGCCGCAGGGCGCCCAGCGCCTTCGGCGCCCACACCCGGGCCAGGTCAGCGGCCGTCAGGTCGGCCGCCAGCGCGTCGGCGAACACCCCGGCCGCGTGCACCACGCCGCGCAGCGCGACGCCGTCCCGCGTCACGGCCCCGACCAGCCGCTCCGCGACGCCCGGCTCGGCCACGTCCCCCCGCGCCACGAGCACGTCGGTTCCGCTCCGCGCTAGCTCGCGCAGCGGGCCGTCCGCGTCGGCCGGCGCCCCGCTCCGCCCGGCCAGCACGACCCGCCCGGCGCCGCGCTCGGCCAGCCACCGGGCCACGACCAGGCCGAGGCCGCCGTACCCGCCGGTGATGAGGTACCCGCCCCCGGCCCGGACCACGGGTCGCGGCGCCGGCCGGGGGCTGCCCGCGCGGGCGGGATCGCGCCCGTTCGCGGCCGCGTCGCCCGGGCCTTGACCAGCCATCCGGCCCGGACCAGCGACGGCTTGAGCGGGCGCGCTGAGGCCCGGTGCGTCCGGGACAGGCGCCTCGGGATCAGGCGCGGCGCCGATCCGGGCCGCCAGGCGCGTGCCGTCGCGCAGGGCCACCTCGTCGTCCCCGGAATCGGCGGCCAGCTCGGCGGCGACGGCGGCGGCCAGCGTGGCGACCTCACCGCCGGGCGCGATGTCGACCACGGTGGCGCGCACCGCGGGCTGCTCCAGGGCCAGCACCCGGACCAGGCCCTGGATGGCGGCCAGGCCGGGGTCGCCGGCCTCGCCGGGGCGCGCCGCCAGCGCGCCGGCCGTGACGACCCACAGCCGGGGCGTCGCACCCGGCCACGCGGCCAGCGACGTCGCGGCGCTGGCCGCCATCAGCACGAACCGCTGCGCCGCGTCCGGCGGCACCGGGGCCGGCGGCGCCAGCAGGACCAGCCCGGCGGGAACAGCCGACCCGGCCTCGGCGGGCGTCTCGAGCGCGTCCGTCCCGGCCAGGTCGGCCTGGTGCCCGGCCGCCTTCAGCGCCGCCGCCAGCGCGGCGGCCAGCGACGTCCCGGCTCCGTCGGCCGGGCTGGCGATGACCCAGCGGCGCGGGCCGGGCCGCGGGCTGGCCGGGGCGGCGTGCTGCTGCCAGGTCCGGGCCAGCAGCTTGTCCCGGTAGGGAACCGGGATCTCGGCGCGGGTGACCGGGCGCAGCCGCACGCCGTCCGCCTCCAGCGCGCCGTCGGCGGCGCGGAGCCGCAGCGCGGCCAGCACGCCCCCGTCCGGGCTGACGGTGGCGGTGACCGCGCAGTCGCCGCCGCCGGCGCAGGTGCCGTGCACCCGCAGCCGGGCGACGCTCACCGGGACCAGGCCGGCCGGGGCCGGGTCCGCCGCCGGGTCCGCGCCGTTGCCGGCGGCGGCGAGGCAGCGGTCCAGGATCGGGGCGGGGATCCGCTGGCCGCGAGCCAGCCGGGCGGGCGGGATGCTGACCTGGCGCCGCTCGGGCCGACCCCGACCCCGGCTTCCGGCTCCGGGCCGGCGGCGGCGGCGCCGGGGTCCGCCGGGCCCGGTCGCGGTGCCGCGCCGGGGACCGCCGTCGCGGTGGCCACCAGGGTCCAGGCGCCGGCTGTGGTGCGCGACTGGATCTGGATCGACGCGCCCTGGCCTGCTGGGTCCGGCTCCAGCGTGGTGGTCAGGACCGTGCCGGGCGGCAGCGGGAGCAGGCGCTCCAGGCGCAGCCCGGTGAGGGTGAGGTCCGGGCTGGGCGACTGCCACGCCTGGCCGGCGGCGGCCGCCGCCATCTCGGCCGCGGCGCTGAGCGCGAAGATGCCCGCCGGGCCGCGCAGGTCCCGCGCCCCGGCCGGGACGGTGAGCTGCCACGCGTGCCGCCCGCCGGGCAGCTCGACATGCGCGCCGAGCAGCGGGTGGCCGTGCGGGGCCGGCCGGGGGGCGCGGTCGGTCCAGTGCCGCTCGTGCTGCCAGGGCGCCGGCGGCAGGTCGAGCAGCGGCCCGGCCCGGGACCCGGCACGGGGTACCCGCCGATCGCCAGCCGGGCCAGCTGGGCGTGGAACGTCAGCACGGTGTCGCTGTCCCGCCGCAGCGAGCCGGCGATCAGGCCGGCGCCGGCGTCCTCGTGCTCCAGCGCCTCCGCCAGCGCGCGGCCCAGCAGCGGGTGCGGCGAGATCTCCACGAAGGTGCGCAGCCCGTCCTGCACGGCCGCCGTCACCGCCGGGCCGACCCGGGCCGGCTGGCGCAGGTTGACCGCCCAGTACGCGGCGTCGCACTCCGGCGTGGCCCGCGGGTCGTCGTAGGCGGCGGAGTAGAACCGCACCAGGGCCGCCCCGGGGCTGATGCCGGCCAGGGCGGCGGTCAGTTCCGCCAGCAGCGGATCAACCTGGGGGGAGTGGCCGGCTCCCTCGGCGGCCAGCACCCGGGCGTCGGCGCCGCGCCCGGTGACCCGCCGGGCCAGCTCCTCGACCTGCGCCGCGTCGCCGGCCAGCACCGTCTGCACCGGCGAGGTGAGCGCCGGCCAGGTGCACGCCGGGCAGGTCCGCGCCCAGCGCTTCCGCCTCGGCGGCGGGCAGCCCGACCAGCGCCATGGCCCCGCCGCCGGCCAGCCGGGACAGCAGCCGTGACCGGCAGGCGATGACCTCGGCTCCCTGCTCGGCGCTCAGCGCGCCGCTGACCACGGCCGCGGCCACCTCTCCCATCGAGTGGCCGATCACGGCGGCGGGCCGGACCCCGTAGGCCGCCCACAGCCGGGCCAGCGCGACCTGCATGCCGAACAGCACCGGCTGCGCGTAGCGGACCTGGCGCAGCGCGTCGGGATCACGCGCGGCGTCGGTCAGCGAGACCCCGGCCGCCCGCCCGATCAGCGGGTCAAGCTCGGCCAGGGCGGCGGCGAACGCCGGCTCGGTCTCGGCCAGCGCGCTGACCATGCCCGGCCACTGCGAGCCGTACCCGGAGAACACGAACGCGATCCCCGGCCCGCCCTGGCCGTCGCGGCCGGATACCGCGCCGGGATGCCGCTGGCCCGACCCGAGCGCGCCCAGGCCGGCCAGCAGCTCCGCCGGGTCCCGCCCGATGACGGCGGCCTGATGCGGGCCGCGCCCCCGGCGCCGGGCCAGCGTGCGCGCCGCGGCGGCCGGTGACCACGGGCCCGGCCGGTCGCCCAGCCAGCCCGCCAGCCCGGCGGCCTGCGCCCGGATCCGCTCCGGCGAGGCGTCGGACAGCAGCAGCCGCACCGGGGCGGCGGCGGCAGCCCCGGCCGCCCCGGACCCGGGAACAGGCCCGGGTGCCTCGGTCAGCACCACGTGCACGTTGGTGCCGCTGAAGCCGAACGCCGAGACCCCGGCCGTGGCCGGCCACGGATTTCCCGGCCACGGCGACGGCCCGGCCACGACGCGCAGGCCCAGGTCGTCCATCGGGATGTGCGGGCTCGGCTCGGTGAAGTGCGCGGTCGCCGGGATCTGCCGGCGGTGCACCGCCAGCACCGCCTTGATCAGCCCGGCCACGCCGGCGGCCGCCTCCAGGTGACCCAGGTTGCTCTTGACCGAGCCGATCAGCAGCGGCCGCCCGGCCGGCCGTCCCGCGCCGAGCACCTCGCCCAGCGCGCCCGCCTCGATGGGGTCGCCCAGCGGCGTCCCCGTGCCGTGGGCCTCGACATAGTCGGCCTGGCCGGGGCTGATCCCGGCCGCCGCGTAGGCGGCGCGCAGCACCTCGCGCTGCGCGCCGGCGTTCGGCGCGACCAGGCCGTTGGAGCGACCGTCGGAGTTCGCGGCGGTGCCGGCGATGACGGCCAGCACCCGGTCGCCGTCGCGCCGGGCGTCGGCCAGGCGCTTCAGCACGACAACGCCGCAGCCCTCGCCGCGCACCATGCCGTTGGCCCGCGCGTCGAACGGCCGGCAGCAGCCGTCCGGGGACGTGCCGCCGCCCGCGTCGAACGTCATGGTGATCACCGGCGACAGCATCAGG
Organism: uncultured Actinomycetota bacterium; assembly: GCA_963731085.1. Lineage (GTDB taxonomy): Bacteria > Actinomycetota > Actinomycetes > Streptosporangiales > Streptosporangiaceae > DASUBV01. Next base: position 84,171 of record CAVSUF010000002.1, on the reverse strand, counting down.
CTGGCGCCGCCCGCCAGGGCCAGGTCGGTCTCCCCGCTGCGCAGGCTCGCCGCCGCCAGGTGCACGGCGAGCAGCGAGGACGAGCACGCGGTGTCCACGACCAGGCTCGGCCCGCGCAGGTCCAGCAGGTAGGACACCCGCCCGGCGGCGATGCTGCCCGCCGCCCCGGTCACCGTCCAGCCGTCCACCCGGCTCAGGTCGGCCGTGGTGAGGAAGGCGTACTCGGTGGCGCTGAGCCCGGTGAACACCCCGGTGCGGCTGCCGCGCAGGGACCGGGGCGGGATGCCGGCGTGCTCCAGCGCCTCCCAGGTGACCTCCAGCAGCATCCGCTGCTGCGGGTCCATGGCCGCGGCCTCGCCGGCCGCGATGCCGAAGAACCCGGCATCGAAGCCCGCCACGTCGCTCAGCACGGCGGCCCACGGGGTCACTGCCGACAGCGCCTCGCCCGGCGGCGGCCGACCCGTCATCGAAGGCCGCCCACCGCTGCCGGGGCATCCGCGTGACCGCCTGGCCCCCGCCGGCCAGGAACTCCCAGAGCCGCTCCGGGTCGCCCAGCGTGCCCGACGCCCCGCCCGGCAGGCGGCAGCCCAGCCCGACGACCGCGATGCCCTCGTCGGCCGGCCCGCCCCTCGGCCCGGCCGCCCCTCCGGCCACCGCCCCTCCGGCCACCGAGCCTCCGGCCACCGCCCGTCCGGCCACCGCGCCGCTGACCGCCGGGCGGCTCCCGGCCGGACCCGGGCCTTCGCCCGGCCCTTCATCCGGGGCGAGCGCGCGGGCCAGGTCGTCGATCGTCGGGTGCTCCCACACCAGCGTCGGCGGCAGGGCGCGGCCCAGCAGGATCTCCAGCGCGCCGGCCAGCACCAGGGCGTCCCGCGAGGACAGCCCGTACTCCTGCACCGGCCGGGCCGGGTCGATCTCGGCCGCCGGTATCCCGCACAGGCCGGCTAGCTGCTCGGCGATCTCGCGGCGCAGCCGGTCCTCATCCCAGCCTGCGGTTCCGGACTGCGGAGTGCTGTCGGCGGCGATGGCGGCCTCCTTGATACCGGCGGCAGAGCCGCAGGGTGACCAGGCGTTCAGGCGACGGTAAGCGCGGGCCGGGAACGGCGGCTGTGCCCGGCCCGACAGTTTCCGGCGGCTGACTTGTCACCGCGGTGACGGTCACCGCGACCCTCCGCACGCAGGTGAGCACGTGGCGTGCCGGGATTTCACGGCGGTGACAAGCGGCCGTCCGGCGGCTCGTGACGTACTGGTCCGGTGCGGTCCGAGCAGGTACCAGCGGTCGCGCCGCCGGATACCCGGCGGCGCGGTCCCGGCGCGGCTGGGCACCGGGGTGGCCGTCACCGTCGCCATCGCCGCGTTCCTGACCACCATCGACGGCACGATCGTGAACGTCGCGCTGCCGTCCATCCAGCGGGACCTGCGAGTGCCGCTGGCCGACCTGCAGTGGGTCGTGACGGCTTACCTGCTGACCTTCTCCGCGCTGCTGCTCGGCGGCGGCCAGCTAGCCGACCGGTACGGGCCGCGCCGGGTCCTGCTGTCCGGGCTGGCGGTGTTCACCGCGGCCTCGCTGGCGGCCGGCCTGGCCCGCGACACCGCCCTCCTGCTGACCGCCCGGGCCGTCGCGGGAGCGGGCGCCGCGCTCGTCCTGCCCGCCGCCCTCGCCGTCGTCGCGGCCGGGCGCACCGCCCGCGAGCGCGATGCCGGCGCCGCCGTCTGGCTCGCCGCGCTGGCCACGGCCCTGGCCAGCGGGCCGCTGGCCGGCGGGTGGCTGACCCAGCACCTGGGCTGGCACTGGGTGTTCCTGGTGAACGTCCCGGTCGGCCTGGCCGGGCTGCTAGCCGGCCGCGCCGCCCTCGGCCGGCCCGGGCCAGGCAGGCCGGCGGCAGGCCAGGTCGGCCCGGGCCTGCCCGGGGTAGACGTGGCGGGCATGGCCGCCAGCGTCGTCGTCCTGGGCGCCGTCACGTTCCTCCTGATCGAGGGGCCCGCCCTGGGCTGGGCCTCGCCGGCCACGCTGGCCGCAGCCGCCGTGGCCGTCGCCGGGGCGGCCTGCTTCCGCCGGGCCGAGCGACGCTCCCGCGCGCCGATGGTGAACCTCGCCCTGATCCGGGACAGGATTCTCGGCGGCGGCATGGCCGCCTCGGTGCTGTGGGGCGCCGGGGTCAACGGCATCCTGTTCTTCACGTCGCTGTTCCTGCAGCGCGCGGCCGGCTTCTCCGCCATCCGGACCGGCCTGGTGTTCGTGCCGATAGCCGTGCTGGTCGTGGTGGTCGCCCCGATGGCCCCGGCGCTGGCCGCGCGGCTCGGCCCGGCCCGGGTGGTGTGCGCCGGCCTGATCCTGGTGGCAGCCGGCCTGGCCGCCGTGGCGCTGGCCACCCGGCACGTCAGCTTCACCGCGCTGCTGCCCGGCATGACGATGATCGGAATCGGCTCGGCCCTCACGGTCCCGCTGACCACCAGCGTGCTGGCCGCCGTACCCGAATCCCGCGCCGGCGTGGCCGGCGGCCTCCTCGGCGTCGCCCGGGAAGCGTCCGGCCTGGTCGGCATCTCCGTGATCGGCCTGATCGTCTCGGCCGGGCACCCCGTCCCGCCGCACGGCCCGGTCCCGCCCGGCTTCGCCCGCGGCTACGCCCTAGGCCTGGTCACGGCCGCCGCCCTGGTGGCCGTCGGCTCCGTCATCGCCCGCCGCACCCTGCCCGGACCGACCCAGCCCGCCGCGACCCAGCCCGCCGCGACCCCGCACCAGCCCGCCGCGCGGATTCCCCCATGATCGTGACCGATCACCCGTCCCTGACACGGACAATCGGTCACGATCATGAATTAAGCCCCGCCAAGCGGGATGCCCCCAGTAACAGTGCCCGGTCCCGTCAGCTGATCGGCGCGATCATGCCCCCGTTGACGTAGATCGTCTGGGCCGTCACCCAGCGGGATTCCGGCGCGACCAGGAAGCGGAGTACTGGCACCACGTCGACGGGATCCCCGACGTCGCCGGAGATCGTCATGCTGGACAGCCAGTCGACCGTCTCCTTGGTCTCCGCGTTGTAGAAGAACGGCGTCTTCTGCGGCCCCGGCGCGATGCAGTTCACCGTCACGCCCCGGCTGCCGATCTCGTGGGCGAACGCCTTGGAGAAATGCTCGACCGGCGCCTTGCTGCCGGCGTAGGCGGAGTACGTCGCCGCGGTGACCGCGACCTGGGTGGTGACCATGTTGATGATGCGCCCGTTGTCGGCCATCTTCGAGTAGGCCTCGGCCATCAGGAAGTACGGGATCTTCGCGTTGATCGCGAACGACTGGTCGAACTCCTCCTCGGTCGTCTCCGCCACCGGCTTGCGGACGATCAGGCCGGCCGTGTTGACCAGGATGTCCCAGTGGCCGAACCGGTCCACGGCGGCGTCGACCAGCCGGGTGATCTCCGCGTTGCTGGTCAGGTCGGCCTGGTAGCCGATCGCCTCGACCCCGCGCTCCTTGAGGTCGTTGATGACGTCCTGGGCCTCGTCCGCCCGGTCGGCGTCCTTGTAGTGGACCACGACGTTGGCCCCGTCGGATGCCAGGGACTGCGAGAACAGCTTGCCCAGGTTCGCTGAGCCGCCGGTGACGATGGCTACCTTGCCGGTCAGGCTTCCGGTCATGACATGTTCCCCCGCATGTGAGTTCCGGCCTGCCGCCAGCGCGCCGCCCGCGATGTCATCTCCCCCGCCCCGGCAAGGGTGATCCTGCGGTTCAACGGTAACCCGTCCGACTCCAGGACATAACCCTCGGTAGTCAGACCGGCCGTGCTTCCGGCACGACGGAAGCGCCGGACCGCCTGGTCTCGTGTGGTAGCAGCCCTGGCCCCGGCCGACCTGGCCCCGGCCAAGCTGGCCCCGGCCAAGCTGGCCCCGGCCAAGCTGGCCCCGGCCGACCTGGCCCCGGCCGACATGCCGTAGCCCCCTGCACCAGGCCAGCCCCGCAGTCGCCGGCCGCCGAATACGCCTGCGCCGGCGCGGTGGCGCGTTAGGGCGAATTCCATGATCGTGACCGTGTTTACGTTAACATGCCCGGAAAAAGGGTCACGATCATGGTCAGGACCCTCACGCGGGCCGGATCGCGCTCCGCGACGCCGCCGCAACGGGCGCGATGCGCGCCGGCCACGCGGCACCCCGCCTTTGCCCCCGCCCTCCGCCCGACTCGCTGCCGGCCAGCTCCCAGCCGACTCGCTGTCGGCCAGCTCCCAGCCGACTCGCTGCCGGCCAGCTCCCAGCCGAGCCGCCGCCAGCCAGCTCCTGGCCGGCCGGGCCGCCGCCGGTGCCCGCCCTCGCGCTCGGCCGCCTGACGCTGCGCCGCTATGCGCTGCGCCGCTTTCCGCTTCGCCGCATCGGCGGCGCTAGTCGCCGGCGCGGGCCGCGATATGGCCGGGAATGTCCGACGGGTGCGGCCGAGTTTCGGCGGCAACTGCCCAGGCCAGGACGGGAGTTTCGGGCTTCTTCACAACGATGGGCCGCGGCCTGCCGTCCCCATGACGATTGCTTTTCCAGTTGCCGCACGAGACGATCCCGGGCGGCCGAACCTGAGGAACCCACAATGAAACGCAGAATCCGCTACCCGGCCACGCTGGGCATCGTCAGCGCCGCCGCCGCCACGGCGCTGAGCCTGGGCGCTGCCGTCCCGGCCAGCGCCGGCGTCACCGGCGCTCTCGGCTACTCGGCCACCACCACCGGGTACCAGGTCAACAGCGCCGTCAGCGGCCAGGCCTTCAACGACGTCCGCGCGACGCTGTCGGTGCCGTTCGTCACCGGCGCCAAGAGCCAGGTCAACCTGCTCCTGCAGGCCGCGACCGGGGCCGGCCCGACCGCCGAGCTGAGCCTCGTCTACGTCGGAGATTTCACGTGGACGCTGAGCTGGGGATACAGCGCCTCCGGCACGCCACCGGCGCTGTCGACCGCCATCCCGGTCACGTTCTGGACGGGCGGGCCGCTCTACCTGGAGATCCACTACAGCACGAAGGGCCACGAGCTTGTCTTCCTGGCCGGCAGTGAGGACGCCCCCGTCGTGCGGGCGAGCGTCTCGGGCGTCCGCGCCACCTTCGGGGCACCTGCCGCCCAGGTGGCGAGCCTCGCCCAGCCCGCCGACACGCTGCCCGCCCCCGCCCCGCAGGCCATATTCAGCCGGGTTGGCGTCACGCGGCTGCTGAGCCCGCAGGATCCTTCCTCACCCACCCAGCGGCTGCCGTTCGCCGCGGAGCCCCTGCACGAGACGCTGGCCACGGTGTCGGGCCAGATGGCCGGACCCGGCAACCCGCCGACCCTGGAGCCCTCGGCGATCAGTGTCGGATCCGCGTTCCGGGTCATCGCCACGGACTGACCAGCGACCAGCACGGGGACTGACCAGCACGGGGGACTGACCAGCACGGGGACTGACCAGCACGGCGACGGTGGATAGATGGGGGACTGGCCGGCGCAGGCCGATCTCGGAGCGGCGCTCCAGCACAGAAATGATTGGCGACACCAGCTGGGCGGGTCATGATCTGCGACCGTTTTTCCGCCGATTTTCGCGAAGAAACGGTCGCGATCATGGAGATACGCGGCTCGCCGGACACCGAGACGCCCGTGGCGCTGATGACGGCGGCGAGCCGAGCCTGACGGCGGTAACTTTCGCAGCCGGCCCGCCCGCGCCCCCGCGGCCCGGCTCCGCGCCACCGCGGCCGCGCCCGCGCCGCCGGGACCCGGCTCGCGCTCAGCCGGCGTCGGCGAAGTCGCCGGCCAGGTAGCGCTCGCGGCAGGCCGACCGGGCGATCTTGCCGCTGGACGTGCGCGGGATGCCGCCGGGGCTGACCAGCCGGAAGTCATGCAGGCCGATGCCGTGCCGGGCCGACACCGCGGCCCGGACGGCGACCCGGACCTCGGCCGGGTCGGCCCGCCCGGCGTCGTCGCGGGTGCGCTCGGCGATGATGACCAGGCGGCTGTCATCGCTGTCGTCCCCGGCCACTGAGGCGAACGCCGCCACCCGGTCCCGGCGGATGGCCGGGTGAGCGTCCTGCGCGGTGACCTCCACGTCCTGCGGGTAGTGGTTGCGGCCGTCGATGATGATCATGTCCTTGCGGCGGCCGGTCACGAACAGCTCGCCGTCATGCAGCACGCCCAGGTCACCGGTGCGCAGCCAGCCGTCCGCGGGCAGCCCGGCAGCCGGGCCGGCCAGCGTGGCGCCGAACACCTCGTCCTCGCGAGGCGGCCCGAGGTAGCCGGGCGAGACGTTCGGCCCGTGCACCCAGATCTCGCCGACCCGGCCCGCGGGCTGGACCGCCCGGCTGGCCGGGTCCACGATGGCGACCCGCTCGCCGCCGCCGCCCGGCGCGCCGCACGACGCCAGCGCGACGGCGCCGTCGCTGTCCTCCGGCCGGGACCGGGCCGTGCCCAGCTCCAGTTCGCGCCGGTCGAACGCGGTGATCCGGGCGGGCTCGCCGGGCGCTCCGGAGCTGACGAAGACGGTCGCCTCGGCCAGGCCGTAGGCGGGGGTCAGCGCGCCGGGCGGCAGGCCGCAGCCGGCGAACGCGGCGGCGAACCGGCGCAGCGTGGCCGGGCGGACCGGCTCGGCCCCGTTCAGGAACGCGCGCACGCCGCTGAGGTCCAGGCCCGCCTTGACCTCCTCGCCGATCCGCGCCGCGCAGTAGTCGTAGGCGAAGTTCGGCCCCGCCGTGTACACCCGGGAGCGGCCGGTGATGAGCTGCAGCCACCGGGCGGGCTGCATCAGGAACGCCGCCGGGTCCATGAACACGCCCGTGGCGGCGATCGCCATGGGCACGGCGACCGTGAGCACGAATCCCATGTCATGGAATAACGGCAGCCAGCCGACAGTGGTGATGGAGTAGGGCTCGGCCCGCACTCGGGCGGCGACCTGGGCCGAGTTCGCGGCCAGGCAGCCATGCGTGATCATGACTCCGGCGGGCCGCCGGGTGGACCCTGAGGTGTACTGCAGGTAGGCGACGTCCCCGGCCGCGACCGGCTGCTCGCGCCAGCTGGCGGCCCGGCCGGTGTCCACGGTGTCCACGGTGATGACCGCCGGCGCGGCCCGTGCCTGGTCATACGGCGCCTGGTCGTGCAGCAGGGCACGCACCGCCGGCTCGGCCGCCGTGGTGGTCAGCACGCAGGCCGGCGCGGCGTCGGCCAGGATCCCGGCCAGCCGCCCGGCGTGCCCGGGCAGGTCCGGCGGGAACAGCGGGATCGCGGTGACCCCGGCGTAGAACGCGCCGAGCATCGCCACGACGTAGTCCAGGCCCTGCGGCGCCAGCACGGCCGCGCGCTGGCCGGCCAGCCGCCGCTCATGCAGCACGCTGGCCACGGCGGCGGCCCGCCGGTCGGCCTCGGCCCAGGTCAGCCGCAGCTCCGTGCCTCGCGGGTCGGCCTGGTAGTCGGTGAAGGCGTAGGCCAGGCGGTCCGGGCTGGCCGCCGCCAGGTCCCGCACCCGCTGCAGCAGCGGGGCCGGGCCGCCGGCCGCCCGCGAGCCGGTCACCGGCCCGCCGCCGCGGCCGTGCCACGCTCGGCGGGCGGGCCGCCGGTCGCCTCCGCGCCGCGCAGCAGCAGCCGCGCGTGCAGGGCGATCTCCAGGTCGAAGCGGGCGGCGGGCTGGGCCAGCGCCTCGCCGAACAGCTCCTGCAGGTGCCGGAGGCGGTACCGGACGGTCTGCGGGTGGACGTGCAGCTGGCGGGCCGCGATCCGGGCGTTGCCCGCGCTCTCCAGCCAGGACAGCAGCGTGTCGGCCAGCGTCTCCTGCTGCTCGGGCTTCAGAGCCATGAGCGGCGCGAGCCGGGCCGCCGCGCACACCTGGGCCAGCTTCTGGTCCGCGAACAGCAGCAGGGTGGACAGGTGCTCGTCGCAGCGCACCAGCCCGCAGCCCGGCGGGATGACCCCGTGCCGGGCCAGGCTGAGCGCCTGGCGGGCCCAGCGCAGCGAGCTGCCCGCCTGGCTGAGCGGGACGACCGGGCCCAGCGCGCCGGTCCAGCCGCGCAGGCCGCGCTCGATCGCGGCGATCCGGCCGCTGCCGTCCGGGTCCGGGACCAGCAGGCACGGGTCCTTGCGGACCATGTCGGCCAGCACCTCGGCGGGCAGCGCGGGCAGCGGCGACAGCAGTTCCATGCCGCCGTCCTCCAGCGCCACCGCGGCGACGGTGCGGGGGAGTGCCCAGTCGGCGGCGCGGGCGCGGGCCGCCACCGCCTCCTCGGCCGCCGGCGGCTCGGCCACGAGCAGGTCCAGCAGGCGGCCGCGGCGGCGCTTCACCTCGTCCGCCATCTCGGCCCCGGCCCGCATGTACCCCTCGGCGCAGGCGGCGGACAGCTCGTCGATGTACAGGAAGATGGCCTCGCCGATGGCGCCCAGGGTCTCGATGCTGAGCGTGCCGCGGCCCGCCTTCAGGGTCAGCCGGTGCCAGGCGACCCGGGCGCCCGTGCGCATCGCGGCCTGGATGACCTCGATGCTCCGGCCGTCCATCGCCTCCCGGTAGCCGATCGCGCGGAACAGGTTGGCCGCCTCGTCGCGCGGCGTGCTGGGATCGGCCACCTGCTGCACGAACTGGCGCAGTAACTGGTGCACCGAGCGGTGGAACGAGCGGGTGAAGGAGGGGTCATTCGGCAGCCCGTACTCCGGCACCTCGCGGAGGATGGCGGTGGACATCTCCTCGGCGGTGTGCGTGAGGCCGGGCAGCATGATCTCTGCCGTCCCCGGCGGGAGCTCGGGCCAGTTACCGCCGGGGGCCATGACCTCGACCCCTTCTGTCATGCAGCCTCAACCTCGCCAACTCAGATCGCTCAGCCAAACTGGCCGTATCGCCGTGTGCGCACGTGAACATTACCCTACAAAGTGCCCTATATGTCGGACCGCGTTTGTCCGGGATGCACAAACCGAGCACCGGCGATGCTGACGCGAGGCAGAAACCCCGTGCGTTATGACGCAAATTTCAGAATCACATTCGGACACTGCTGACGCGCAGGTCACAGGGATCATGGACCGGGCGGATCCGAAAGCCGACGACCCCAGCCTATTGTCAGGCCGTTACAACCGCGTAAAGACAATGCTGACCGTTCTTAGCAGCGCTCCGTTACCGCCCGGTGTCATATTGCGGTTAGCCACCGCGGGGCTGAGAATCCGGCCCCGTTCCGCACTTTCCTGGAGGCGACAATGCGCCATTCCTTATTTCCCCGCACCGCGACGCTGGCCGCGGGCGCCGTTACCGCCGTCGCGGCGGCCCTGCTCGCGGGCGCCGGGCCCGCCGGCGCCGCGACAGCCAGCTCACCGGCCCCCCTGCCGGTGAACTTCGACTTCGCCAGCGGCCTGATCGGCACCGTCACCGCGCCGGACACGCCGCCGCCGGGGGCGAATAACTTCAGCTGCCAGCCCAGCGCGGCGCACCCGTTCCCGGTGATCCTGGTGAACGGCACGTTCGCGAACGAGAACGATAACTGGCAGGCCGCATCGCCGGAGCTGGCGAACCACGGTTACTGCGTGTTCGCGTTCAACTATGGCGGGGCATCTCCCGCCGATGACATCCAGGGAACGGGCGAGATCGGCGCGTCGGCCGGCCAGCTGTCCGCGTTCGTGGACCAGGTTCTCGCCGCTACCGGGGCGCCGAAGGTCGACCTGGTCGGGCACTCCCAGGGCGGCATGATGCCGCGCTTCTACATCAACTCGCTCGGCGGCGCGGCGAAGGTCGACAAGCTGGTCGCGCTGGCCCCGTCCAATTTCGGCACCACGCTGGACGGCCTGGTCACGCTGGGCGACGTGTTCGGCGTGACCGGCCTGGTCAACGGCGACCTGAGCAGCTCGTGCGAGGCCTGTGTCGAGCAGGAGCAGGGCTCGGACTTCCTGAACAACCTCAACGCGGTCCCCACTGTGCCGGGCGTGCAGTACACGGTGATCGAGTCCGAGGATGACGAGGTGGTCACCCCGTTCACGAACGCCTTCCTGCCGGCCGCGGCCAACGTCACCAACATCACGCTGCAGAACCAGTGCCCGCAGGACATGACCGACCACCTGGAGATCGCCGCCGACCCGGTGGCGATGGCGGACATGCTGAACGCCCTGGACCCGGCCAGCCCGGTGACCGTGCCGTGCGTCACCGTCGACCCGCTCACCGGCCCGACGGGCACGGTCCCGCCGTTCTAATCCCCCCCGTGGTTAGCTAGCACAGTCATGCAGTTCCCGGCGGCCCGCCGGGTGCCAGGTCCGGCGCCCGGCGGGCCGCCGTCGCGGCGGCCGGTGCCCGCCGGCCCCAGCGCCGCATCACGGGCCGCTCGACCAGCGTGTACAGGCCGGCGCTGATGGCGATGGACAGGGCCAGCGCCGCGGCGATGAACGCCACCGCCCCGGGCCAGCCCCAGGTGCCGCCGCCGAGCGCCAGGTGCAGGAAGTGCAGCACCAGGTAGTGCACCAGGTAGAAGGCATAGGAGATCTCGCCGAGCCAGACCATCGGGCGGCTGGACAGCACGCTCCGGCGGCCGCCGATATCGGCCATCGCCCCGGTGCCCAGCAGCAGCACCAGCGGGAACACGAACGGCAGCAGGAAGTCGAACGGCACCGGCACGGCCAGCGAGACCGGCCAGGCGACCAGCAGCGCGGCCGCCACCCAGCGGGCCCGCACGGGCCGCCACCGGCCGGCCAGGACGATCCGGGCCAGGACGATGCCCAGCACGAAGTCCAGCATCCGTACGGGTGGCAGGAAAATCGTGAACCAGAATCGGTAGAACGGCAGCGGCAGGCCGAACAGCGTCGGATGGTACGGGAGCAGCAGGGAGATGAATGGCACGACCATGATGGCCGCGCCGAGGGCGGCGGCCCACCGCCCGAGCCGGGCCTCCGGGATCCGGCTCACCAGCGGGGCCACCACCGGGAAGCTCAGGTAGAACAGCGCCTCGCAGGCCAGCGACCAGTTCGGCCCGTCGGTCCCCTCGATCACCGGGACGCTGGGAATCCAGCTGTGCACCAGGAACAGGCTCGGGATCATGTCCGCGGCCCGGAACGCGGTGCCGCTGGCGGCCAGCAGCACCAGGCCGGCCGTCCAGGTCAGCACGTGATTGGGCAGGATCTTGGCGGCCCGGCGGCGCCAGAACGACCGGGGCGTGTCGCCGGGTCCGGCCGACCAGGTCAGCACGAATCCGCTCAGCATGAAGAAGAACCCCACCGCCGCCTCGGCCAGGCTGGCGGTGAGCCCGGTGAGCAGGAAGTTCGCCTCGTGGCCGCGGAACACCGTCTCCAGGCCGGCGTGGTCGAAGAAGACGATCAGCGCGGCGATGAAGCGCAGCCCGGTGAGGCTATTCAGCCGGGCCCGCCGCCCCGAGGCGGGCAGCGGGCCCGGCTGCGCGGTAGTGGTCACGCCCGCCTAGATCCCGAGCGCTGACTGGAGCATCGGCCACGCCTGCGCGAACGCCGTCTGCCAGAACGGCCAGTCGTGGCAGCCGCCCTGATAGAAGTCCGAGGTGAACGGGATGCCGTCCGTCTGCAGGGTGCTCGCCAGCATGAACACGCCGGTCGCCACGTCGGACTCCAGGATGTTCCCGCCGATGCCCGCGGAGCAGGTGGTCTGCTGGCCGGAGGCGGTGAAGCCGGTGCCGGTGGACAGGAAGATCTGGGTCCCGCTCAGCTGCGGGGCCAGGAAGCACGGGTCGTGCTGCTGCCAGATGCTCATCTGCTTCATCGGGTCGCCCCACAGGTTGTCGGGGCTGACGTCCGCCCGCACCATGGCCGCGTCGATCGTGGCGATCGACTGCGGCAGCTCGGTGCAGTCCAGGCCGCTGAAGGAGGCGACGGCCTTATACGCGCCGGGGTTGTGGGCGGCGATGAACAGCGACGCGCCGCCGCCGGTGGACGCCCCGCCGATGGCCTGGACCGCGCTGGCGCGGAACCCGGAGCGCAGGATCTGCGGCAGCTCGGTGGCGGTGAAGTCCTCGAAGTTCTGGCCGCCCGCGCCGCCGTTGAACCAGTTGCTGTAGAAGCCGACCGGGCCGCCGTCCGGCTCCGCGATGATCACCGGGGCGCCGGCGGTCTGGTCGGCCACGTTGGTGTTCTGCGACCAGCCGTTGAACGGGTCGCAGCAGCCGTGCAGCAGGTACAGCACCGGCCAGGTGGTCGTCGCGGTGGCGGACCAGCCGGGCGGCAGCAGGAGTTCCACCTGGACGGTGGTGCCGGCGGCGGGCGAGTCGATGGTCAGGTCCAGGGTCCGGGAATCCACCTGGTCCTCGGCGGTCACGTGCGCCCCGTCGGCGGCGACGCCGGGGAACGTGTCGGCGGCCGCGGCTGACCCGCCGGCGACGGCCCCTGCGGGCGCGGCCCCGGTGGTGGCGATACCGGTGGTGGCGATACCGGTGGTGGCGATACCGGTGGCGGCGGTACCGATGGCGGCGGCACCGGCCAGGGCGGGGCCGCTCATCGCGCGGGCGCCGGACGGGGAGAAGACGCCGGCGGCCGCCGCGGTGGCCGGGATGCCGGCGGTTAAGGCGGCCGCGATGGCCATGGCAGCGGCGAAACGGCTCGTGCGCATCGGATGCCTCGTCTTTCGGGGGAAGGCCGCGCCGGGGAAGGCGCGACGCGGCCCGGCAGTTTGTGTCCGCGGCGGCCAGTCAGCCGGGCGTTCTGCCCAGCGAATCACCCACGCCGCGAGCGCAGCTACTCACCGTGACGCACATCCGGGCCGCCGTTTGTCACGGGGTTATCTGGTCACGGGGTTATCTGGTCACGGGGCGCGGCGAGCCGCGCCGCGGGTCAGCCGCTGACCGCGCTGGCGGCGGCCGTGAACCGGCCGCGGGCGATCGCGTTGCTGGGCGATGGCGGTCCAGGCCGCCTTCATCGGCGTCCCGTTGGGCTGGTTCAGCTCTCGAGTTGAGCGCGTAGACGGTGAACCGGTACCGGTGCGAGCCGCCGGCCGGCGGGCACGGCGGGTCGTAGCCCGACCTGGCCGGTGCTGTTGCGGGCCTGCCGGGCGCCGGTCGGCAGCGCTCCGGCCTGCAGGTCGCTGGTGGCCGGGCTGATGTTGAACACGATCCAGTAGACCCGCGGCGTGATCGGGGCGGCCGCGTCGTCCACGACCAGCGCCACCGACTTGGTGTCGGTCGGCATCCCGGACCAGAAGATCGGCGGGCTCTCGCCGGCTCCGTCGCAGGTGTACTGCGCTGGACATGACGCGCTGGTCGACCATCGGGCTGGTCACGGTCATGGTCTCGGTGCGTCTCGTCGAGCAGCGCCTTCGGCGTCCCCGCCAGGCCGCAGCCGCTCAGCAGGCACAGCGCCACGCGGCCGCCGGCCGCGGCGGCGGTCCGGGCCTTCCCGGGGACCGCCCGCGCGCGCCAGCCGACGGCACGACCATACCGGCCCAAGCCCGCCTCCCTTCCTGCGCAATACGACCCCGACCGTGGATACTACGCGGGCTCTAGCCGCTCCGGCCCGCCCCGGACCGCAGCCGTCCGCCGCGCCTGGGATGCAGCCTCCGCCCGGCCGCCCGCGCGTCATGCCTGGCCGCCCGGCCGGCCTGCCGGGCCCGCCGCAGCAGCCACGGCGTTACGGCCGCGCCCACGGAGCGCGGGTTGCAGAGCCTCGGAGCGCGGCTCGGCCGGGCGGCGCCTCAGTCCGTCGGGCGCGAGTTGCCGAGCATGATCTCGTCCCAGGACGGGACGGATGACCGCCGGCTTCGCGCGCCGGCCTTGCGGCCCGGCCGGCCCGGCGCCGCCGCGGGCTCGGCGGCTCGGCCGGCCGGGGCGCTCGCGGCGCGCGGGGCTGTCGCTCGGCCGGCGGCGGCCGCTGCGCGTGCCCGTCGCCGGACGGCCGCGGCCGCGCGTGCCCGTCGGCCGGGTGCCGCGTCGGCCCCGGCCCGGGACTCCGCGCTGACGTGCCTCGCGGCCGTGCCGTGCGTCGGCCTGGCGGGCCTCGGCCTGGCGTCGTCTCAGTCTGGTGCGGCGGCGGCCGCGGCTGGCTGCGTGAGCTGTGGCGGGCCGGTGCTCGGCGGCGGCGGAGCTGCGTGGGCGCGCGGCGGCTTGAGCGGCGGCGGGCTGGTAGCTCGTCGGCGCGGGCCGCTGCCGGACGGCGGCCCGGCGCCGGCCCGGCTGGCCGTCGGCGGCCGGCGCGGGGCTGCTCGACGGCGCGGGCGGGCTCGGCGGGCCGGCGCGGCTCGGCCGTCCGGCGACCGGCGCGGCGGGCCGGTCGGCGTCTCCTGAGCCCAGCCGGGCTCGCGGGCCTCGCGCGACCACGGCGCGTGGGTCGGCCGGCCGGCGCCGCGGCGCCGCGGGCCAGCGCCCGGTCCGGCCCGGCGTCGGGCCGCGCGTCGGCGTGGTGGGCGCCGAGGCGGGAGCCGATCGGGGTCACCGTCGCGGTCGGCGCGCCGAGGCGCGCCCAGGCGGCCGGCGGGCCAGTCCACCTGCGGGCAGGCACAGCCGGCGGGCCAGGTCGTCGGCCGGGATGACGTGCCGGCGCCGGGGGTCGAAGACCCACTCGGCCAGCTGCGGGCGGCCGCTCCAGCATGAACTGGAGCTGGACCTGCCAGTTGCCGTCGGCGCGCTTGCGGGAGTCCCAGGCCAGCGCGTCGGCCGGACGCCCCGGCCTCGGCCAGGCGCTCGGCGACGATCTCGCCCAGCCGCGGGCCGGGACCGGACTCGGTGTGCCCGCGCACCGTCGACCGCTGCGCCTCCTGGGCCCGGTACTCGCGCTCGGCCAGCACGGGACCCTCGAACCGGCGCACCCGGTCGATGGGGATACCGGCCGTATCAGCGATCTCCTCGGCCGTCTCGCCGGCGCGGATGCGGTCCTGGATCTCCTTCGGACGCAACGGATTCTCCACTTCGATCTCGTACTGAGCGAGCCGGGAAAACTGGCCGCGAGCTACCGTCCTCAGCCGGTCGTCGATGGGCAACGAGAATCTTCCGCCTCGTCCAGGCACCGCGAGGACCGCATACGTGCCGTCCTCGCTCACTGCGACGAGGCGCAGCTCCTGCATAGGCGTCCCTTCCGCGCTGCCCGGCCGCGCAGGGGCGGAACTCGGACCTCCCCTGGTAGGAGTCTGCCGACCGCGAGGCCGCCTGGCCAGCACCACGCCCGGCATGTCCCGCACGAGCCTGGCCTTTTACCCGTCGCGTGACCCTCCGCCGCGCCCTGCCGTCCCGCGCCGCAGCCGTCCGCCGCGTGCATTCTCCCAGCCCCGGCCCCGGCGTGGTGCGGAAACACCGGCCCTGGACCGGACCGCCCCCGGCATGGTGAGGTAAAGCCATGCCCTGTCTCCGCTGACCCGCCGCTGGCCCGGCCCCGCCTGACGGCACTAGCCCGGCTGCTGCTGACCCGGCTGGCGATGACCCGTACGGCCTGGCGGTGGCCGACGCGGTGTCGCGGCTGCGCCGGGCCATGCGCCGCGCGGCCCGGGCGCAGGGCAGCGGCGGGCTGCCCGGCGGGCTGTCGGTGGCCCAGCTGGAGTTCCTGTCCTGCCTGGCCGAGAACCCGGGCGCCCGGCCCGGCCAGCTGGCCCGGCTGCTGCGGCTGGCGCCCAGCTCGGTGGCCACGCTGGTGCACGGCCTGGCCCGGGAGCAGCTCATCGAGCGGATCGGCGGCGTGGCCGACCGCCGCACGGCCGTGCTGAGCCTGACCGCGCCGGGCGCCGAGCGTCGTCGACCAGCTGGCAGCAGGTGAACGCCCGGATCGTGACCGTGGCGCTGGCCCGGCTGGAGCCCGGCCAGCCGCGCGGCGCTGGAGCAGGCGCTGCCCGCCCTGCGCGAGCTCACCGGCGCCGTCGACGCCCTGGCCGACGAGGCCCACCAGGCCCAGTGACGCCAACCCGAGCATCCCGGCCATGATCGCGACCGGTTCTCCGTGCTGCAGACGGGTATCGGCAGATCATGCTGATGCGGCCTAACCGCGCCGGGCCGCCTCGCGTCTACTGCCGGCCAGGACCAATAAGCTCTCTGCCATGCACATCGACGCGATTTTCGGCGCCGATCGGACGCTGGGCCGTGCGCCTGCGCTGGCTCGTCGTGCTCACCTGGATCGTCGGCGGCCGTCGCCGCCGTCACCCAGCTGCCCTCGCTGAACAGCGTGACGCAGAGCAACAACGCCAAGTTCCTGCCGGCCAGCGCGCCCAGCCAGCACGCCGATCGACCTGGCCGCGCCGTTCGGCAACGCCAACCTGCTGCCCGATCCCGGTCCTGGCGGCGACCACCAGCGGGCCGCTGACCCCGGCCGACGTCAGCCGCGCTGACCGCGCTGCAGCACAGCCTGGCCGCCGTGCCGGGCATCAAGCAGGTCAAGGACGTCGGCCGGTCCGCCAGCGGCCAGGCCGAGCAGTTCGTGGCGCTGGCCCGCAACGCGGGCCGGCGGCAACCCGAACTACGCCGAGGACCTGGTCGGCGGCGCTGCGCGCGAAGATCGCCGCGCCGGGCTGCCCGGCCGGGCTGCGCGTGCACCTGGCCGGCGACACCGCGGTCCAGGTCGATGAGCAGAAGGCGTCCGGCAACACCGGCAACAAGGTCCAGGACCTGTCGCTGGTCTTCATCATCCTGCTGCTGGTGCTGATCTTCCGGTCGCTCACGCTGGCCGTGACCACCGTGGTGCCCGCGCTGTTCGCCGTGCTCATCTCCGGCCCGCTGGTGGCCGAGGCGGCCAAGCACGGCCTGCAGGTCTCGCCGCTGGCCCAGTACCTGCTGATCGTCCTGGTGCTCGGGGCCGGCACCGACTACGGGCTGTTCCTGGTGTTCCGGACCCGCGAGGAGCTGCGCCGGGCCGGCCACGACGTGACCGGCGTGGACGCGCGCGCGGACGGCCCGGACCGGGGCTGGCTGCGCACCGTGCTGTCGGACCTGGCCGGGCCGCGCCCGGCCGCGCGCACCGCGCTGGTCGAGGTCGGTCACCCGGGTCGGGGAGTCGATCACCTTCTCGGCCGCCACCGTGATCGCCGCCGTGCTGACCCTGCTGACGGCCAGCTTCCCGTTCTACTCCGACCTCGGCATCCCGTTCGCCATCGCGATCGCGGTGACCCTGGTCGCGCGGCCTGACCCTGCTGCCCGCGCTGCTGTCCATCCGGCTGTCGCTGCTGGCCATCAAGCGCCGCACGTTCAGCGCGATGTTCGGGCGGCCCAAGCTGCTGCCGTGGAGCATCCAGGGCAAGTGCGGCGGCGCCGGGCTGTGGGGCCGGATCGCCGGGCGGATCGTGAAGCGACCGGCGGTCGCGCTGGTCATCGGCGTGGTGGCGTTCGGGGCCCTGGCCCTGGCGTGCTCGGCTACGCCGCGGCCGGGCTTCGGCGGCAACACCACCGCCGCCGCCGGGCAGCGACTCCGCGGCCGGCACGGCGCTGCTGACCAAGTACTTCCCCGAGTCGGCGGCCAACCCGACCACGCCGATCTTCCGGTTCAGCCAGCCGGTCTGGGACCGACCCGCAGGTGCTGGCCCGGGCCACCGCCGACCTGCGGGCCAGCAGCCTGTTCACCAAGGTGGCCGGCCCCGCTCAACCCGGCCGGCGCTGACGCTGCCGCCCGCACGACTACGCCCTGCTGCACGCCCGCCTCGGCCCGGCCGGCGCGCTGCCCGCCGTCCCGGCGCCGGGCACGCTGAACGCGCAGGTCACCGCCCGGGCGTACCAGCTGTACCGGGCCACGGCCAACTTCATCAGCGCCGACGGCCGGACCGTGCAGTTCTCGGTGGGCCTGAAGGCCGGTGATCCGGGCGGCACCCCGGCCCTGCAGGCCGTGCCGGCCATCCGGGCCGAGATCAGCCGGGTGGCCGCGACGGTCGGCGCCACCGACTCGGGCGTCGGCGGCGAGGCGCCGGCGCTGTACGACATCAGCTCGGTCTCCAACAGTGACCTGGCCAAGGTCATTCCCGATCGCGATCGTGGCCATCGGCATCCTGCTGGCCCTGGTGCTGCGCAGCCTGATCGCGCCGCTGTACCTGATCGCCTCGGTCGGGCTGTCCTACCTGGCCGCGCTGGGCCTGTCGGTGCTGCTGTTCATCAAGCTCGGCAGCGACCAGGGGCTGGTCTTCTTCCTGCCGTTCCTGATGTTCATCTTCCTGCTGGCCCTGGGCGAGGATTACAACATCCTGGTCATGACCAGGATCCGGGAGGAAGCGCACCGATTGCCGCTGCGCGAGGCCGTCACCAAGGCCATCGGGGTGACCGGCACCACGGTCACCTCGGCCGGGCTGGTGCTGGCCGGCACGTTCATCGTGTTCGGCCTGGTGGCCGGCGGGCAGTCGGGCGGCAGCGAGTTCCGGGACATCGCCCTGGGCCTGGCCCTGGGCATCCTGATGGACACCTTCCTGGTCCGCACGCTGCTGGTGCCCTCCACCGTGGTGCTGCTGGGCAAGTGGAACTGGTGGCCGTCGCGGATGCGGATGGACCAGGCCCCGCCCCGGCCGGGCCAGCCGGGCACGCCGGGGGCCGCCCGCCCCGAG
Source organism: uncultured Actinomycetota bacterium (assembly GCA_963731085.1). GTDB lineage: Bacteria > Actinomycetota > Actinomycetes > Streptosporangiales > Streptosporangiaceae > DASUBV01. The sequence continues at coordinate 65,793 of CAVSUF010000002.1, read as the reverse complement.
CCCGCCCAGGAGCCCGCGCTGGAGCCGGGTCCCGAGCCGGCCCCGGAGCTGTCCTAGCCGGCGGCGCGGCGTGCCCGGACGGCCGCTGGTCAGTGTCGTCATCCCGGTCCACGACGTGGCCGGGTACCTGCCCGCGTGCCTGGACTCGGTGCTGGGCGCGGGCGGCGCGGACGGCGCGGGCCGCTGCCCGGCCCGGCAGCGGACGTCCCGGTCGAGGTCATCGCGGTCGATGACGGCTCGCTGGACGGCTCCGGCGCGCTGCTGGACGAGCGGGCCGCCGGCGACCCCCGGCTGCGGGTCCTGCACCTGACCGACAACGGCGGCCCCGGCCGCGCCCGCAACGAGGGCCTGGCCCGGGCTTCGGGTGCGTACGTGTGGTTCGTCGACGGCGACGACCGGCTGGCCCCCGGCGCCCTGGCCGCCGTCGCGGACGGCCTCAGCGCCAGCGGCCGCAACGCCGGCGGCCCCGGCGCCCGGCGCCACCGGCCCTGGCACCGGCGGCCCTGACGTGCTGCTGGTCGACTGGGTCAGCCGCTACGAGCCGGGCGGCCGGACCGAGCCCAGCCCCGGCCGCGACCTGCTGGCCGGCGTGCCGCCCGGCGGCTGCACCCTGGCCGACCGGCCCCGGCTGGTCGAGCTGACCATGACCTCGTGGAGCAAGGTGCTGCGCCGGGAGTTCCTGGCCGGGCTGGGCGTGGCCTTCGGGCCCGGCATCCACGAGGACGTCCCGGTGACCTGCGCGGCGCTGCTCGGCGCCGGGTCCATCGCCGCGCTGCCGCGGGTCTGCTACCACTACCGGCGGCAGCGCTTCGGCTCGTTCATGGCCACGCCCGGCGACGCGCACCTGGCCATCTTCGGCGCCTACGGGCAGGTGTTCGACCGGATGGCGGCCGACCCCGCCCGGCCCGGCCGTCCAGGCCGCCATGTTCGAGCGGGCCATCTGGCACTACGCCACCGTGCTCGGCGGCGGCCGGCTCGGCGGCCTGGTGCCGCCGCCGCGGCGGCGGGAGTTCTTCGCCCGGATGCACGAGGAGTTCGCGGCCCGCTGCCCGCCGGGCTACCGGCTGCCGCCGGGGGCGCGCGGGCTGAAGTTCCGGCTCATCCAGCGGGGCGCCTACCGCGCCTACGCCGCGCTGGAGCCAGTGAACCGGCTCCGGGTGGCGGTCAGACGAACGCCCCCTGCCCGGTGATGGCCCGGCCCACGATCAGCGTGTTGATCTCCCGGGTGCCCTCGTAGGAGTAGATCGCCTCGGCGTCGGCCACGAACCGGCCCACGTGGTACTCCAGCAGCACCCCGTTGCCGCCCAGCAGCTCACGGGCCAGCCCGGCGGTCTCCCGCATCCGCACCGTGCAGAACGCCTTGGCCAGCGCGGAGTGCTCGTCCCGGGCCTGGCCCGCGTCCTGGAGCTGGGACAGCCGGACGCACAGGCACTCCGACGCGGTCACGTTGGCCAGCATCTTCACCAGCTGGTCCTGCACGAGCTGGAAGCCGCCGATGGGGCGGCCGAACTGCTCCCGCTGCCGGGCGTAGGCCAGCGCGTGCTCGTAGGCGCCGCGGGCGCAGCCGACCGCCTCCCAGGCCACCCCGGCCCGGGTCAGCCGCAGCACCCGGGCGGTATCGCGGAACGAGTTCGCCCCGGCCAGCCGGCTGGACTCCGGGACGGCGACGTCGGTCAGCGTGATCTCGGCGTTCTGCACCACCCGCAGCGCCATCTTGTCGCGCATCTTGACCGTCTCGAAGCCGGGCGTGCCCCGCTCCACCACGAACCCCTTGATCTCGTTGTCGGCCACGTCGCGGGCCCAGATGATGACGTAGTCGGCGAACGTGGCGTTGCCGATCCACTTCTTCTGGCCGTTCAGGATCCAGGTGTCGCCGTCCCGCCGCGCGGTGGTGGCCAGCCCGCCCGCGATGCCCGAGCCGACGTCGGGCTCGGTCAGCCCGAAGGCGCCGATCTTCTCCATCCGGGCCATCTCCGGCAGCCAGCGCTGCTTCTGCTCCGCCGAGCCGAACAGGTACACCGAGCCCATGGCCAGGCCGCTGTGCACGCCGACGAACGTCGAGATCGACGGGTCGACCCGCGCGATCTCCATGGCCACCATCCCGCCCAGCAGGCTGCTTCGCCCCCCGCAGCCGTAGCCGGAGTAGGACAGCCCGGCGATGCCCAGCGCCGCGATCCCCGGCACCAGCTCATGCGGGAACTCCTCGCGCAGCCAGTAGTCGTTGATGACCGGCTGGACCTCCTTCTCCATGAACTCCCGGACCCGGTGCAGCAGGTCCCGCCCGCTGTCGTCGATCAGCAGTTCCAGCGAGTAGAAGTCGCTCTCGCGTGCGCCGGTCATGCCCGCTCCCGTGGTCCGGGGCTCCTGGTGAGCCTGGTCCGGATCACGTGCCCGAGGCGGCGGCCTTCAACCAGGCCCGCCTGCCCGGTTGCTCCGGGTAGCCGGCCGTTACGCTCAGAATGACCGGATATGGTGAAACGACGGGAGGTGGGAATGCGACATGTGACGGGCCTTTTCCTGGCCGTCATCATGGCCCTGGTCCTGTTCGCCGGCGCGGGCTGGGGCACCGAGCGGATCGACGCCCTGCGGGCCGCGCACGCCAGCCTGGACAGCAGGTCCGGCGGGGTGGCCCTGGCCGTCCTGGTCGGCACCGGACTGCTGGTCGGGATCCTGCTGGTGGCGCCCCGGGTCTCCCCGCTGGCGTCCGTGCTGCCGGGCCTGGGCCTGCTGGCCTGGTCGGCTTACATGATCGTGAACGCCGGAGCCGCGAGGCGGCTCATTCCCATGCGCGGCCACGCCGAGGCGACGGGTTTCCATTCGCTGCTGGCCAGCGGGATCCTCGCCCTGATCGGGGCGATCCTGCTGATCCCGCTGTTCGTCCCGTCGCGGTGGCGGCGCCGGCGGGGCTACTACGGCGAGGACGACGGCGGCTACAGCCGCCCGTCACCGGAGGGCCTGCTGCGCTAGGGCTGGCTAGCGGGTCCCGGGCCGTGGGGGGCCGTGGCCCCGGGGAGCGCCAGTCAGCGGCGCCCGGCACTCCCCGGGACCAGGGTGCCCGGCCAGCCAGCGAGGTCGAGCGGAGGAGGATCCCTCGCTCAGGCTGGCAGCGGGCGGCGCGGACTCGGGCGAGGCGGCGGAGCATCGGGAGCGATGCAACCTCGCCGTGGCCGCGCGGTGGCCAGCACCAGGACATGCCGGCCAGGGGCGGGCGCCATGACCCGCAGGGGAGTTCATCCCGCGGTCAGCCGGACCCATGCGGGTCATGGCGCCCCCAGTTCAGCTCAGTGCGCGGAGACGAACTGCTCGGACTCGGTGGAGCCGGTCAGCGCCGTGGTGGAGGAGTCCGGGTTGATCGCCTGGGCCACCATGTCGAAGTAGCCGGTGCCGACCTCGCGCTGGTGCCGGGTGGCGCTGTAGCCGTCCTTCTCGGCCGCGAACTCCGCGTCCTGCAGCTTGACGTAGGCCGCCATGCCGCCCTGGGCGTAGCCGTGGGCCAGCTCGAAGATCGACTCGTTCAGCGCGTGGAACCCGGCCAGGGTGATGAACTGGAACGTGTACCCCATCGCCCCCAGTTCCCGCTGGAACTTGGCGATGGTGTCCTCGTCCAGGTGCGCCCGCCAGTTGAACGACGGGGAGCAGTTGTAGGTCAGCATCTGGTCCGGGTAGACCGCCTTGATCGCCTCCGCGTACTTCCGGGCCAGGTCCAGGTCCGGGGTGGAGGTCTCCATCCACAGCAGCTCGGCGTAGGGCGCGTAGGCCAGGCCGCGGGCGATGCACGGCTCGATGCCGTTGGTCACCCGGTAGAAGCCCTCGGCGGTCCGCTCGCCGGTGATGAACGGGGCGTCCCGCTCGTCGACGTCGCTGGTGATGAGGGTGGCCGCCTGGGCGTCGCAGCGGGCCACGACCAGGGTCGGGACCCCGCACACGTCGGCCGCCAGGCGGGCCGCGTTGAGCGTCTTGACGTGCTGCCCGGTCGGGACGAGCACCTTCCCGCCAAGGTGGCCGCACTTCTTCTCGGCCGCTAGCTGGTCCTCCCAGTGCACCGCGGCGGCGCCGGCCGCGATCATGGCCTTCATCAGCTCGAAGGCGTTGAGCACGCCGCCGAAGCCGGCCTCGGCGTCGGCCACGATCGGCGCCATCCAGTGCGGGGCGCCCTCGTTCAGCGACTCGGACCAGGTGATCTGGTCGGCCCGCAGCAGCGCGTTATTGATCCGGCGGACCATGGCGGGCACCGAGTTGGCCGGGTACAGGCTCTGGTCCGGGTAGGTCTGCCCGGCCAGGTTCCCGTCCGCCGCCACCTGCCAGCCCGACAGGTAGATGGCCTGCAGCCCGGCCTTCACCATCTGCACGGCCTGGTTGCCGGTGATGGCGCCGAGAGCGTTCACATACGTGCCGGAGTTCAGCAGCGTCCACAGCCGCTCGGCGCCAAGCCGGGCGAGCGTCGCCTCTTCCTGTACCGAGCCACGCAGCCGGACCACATCGGCAGCGCTGTAGGTGCGGTCGATGCCCGCCCAGCGCGGGTCACTCGCCCACTCGCGGTACAGCGCGGCGACCTCGCTGTCGATGTTGCCAGTGCCCTCAGCTGCGGAGCCGTTGTGCGCGGAGCCATTGACGGTGCTTCCGTTGGCCGACGGGCCGTGGAGCGTGTCCTCGAGGCGACGGTCATTCACTGCCATACCTCCTGGTGGTGTCGTCCCCGGGTAGTGCCTCCACACTGCCCTGACAGAGATGAATAAACCAAGAATGTTCGGGGTGAACTTCGGCTCAACTGCGGTTAGAGTGAAGAAGTGAACATCTTCGCCAGTGAAGATTCTCAGTCCTTGCAGGAAATCAGCCTGGATCTGAGCGTGTTCGGCCAGCGGCTGCGCCACCTGCGCCGCGCCCGCGGCATCACGCTGGCCGAGCTCGGCCAGCGTCGGCCGCGCCCCGTCGGTGCTGTCCCTGCTGGAGAACGGCCGCCGCGAGCCGAAGCTGTCGCTGATCGAGGCCCTGGCCAACGCGCTGTCGGTGCCCGCCGACGAGCTGATGCGCAAGCAGCCGCCCAGCCGCCGCGCCCAGCTTGAGATCGCCCTGGCCGAGGCCCAGCGCGACCCGTCCTACGCCGAGCTGGGCCTGCCGCCGCTGCGGGTCGGCGCCCGGGTGCCCAGCGACGTGATCGAGCACGTCCTGGCCCTGCACGCCGAGTTGCGGCGGCACCGGGCCAAGCCGACCGCGACCCCGGAGGAGGCCCGGGCGGCCAACGCGGTGCTGCGCGAGATGATGCGCGAGCGCGGCAACTACTTCGCCGAGATCGAGCAGGCGGCCGCCGCCGCGCTGGGCACCGTCGGCTACACCGGCGGGGCGCTGTCGCACGGCATGCTGCTGTCGGTGGTCAGCCGGCACGGCTTCTCGGTCCGCTACGTGCAGGACGTGCCGCGGTCCGCGCGGTCCGTCACCGACCTGCGCAACCGGCGGATCTACCTGCGCCAGGAGACGCTGGGCATGCACACCCCGCGGGCCGTCCTGCTGCAGACCCTGGGCCACTTCGTGCTCGGCCACGCCGCCCCGGCCGACTTCGCCGAGTTCCTGCGCCAGCGGGTCGAGGCCAACTACTTCGCCGCCGCCGTGCTGGTGCCCGAGTCGGCCGCGGCCCGGTTCCTGCGCTCGGCCAAGGAGGCCCGCGACCTGTCGGTGGAGGACCTGCGCGACGTGTTCGCCGTGTCGTATGAGATGGCCGCCCACCGGTTCACCAACCTGGCCACCCACCACCTGGACATGACCTGCCACTTCGTCAAGAACGACGCCAGCGGCGTGATCTACAAGGCGTACCAGAACGACGGGGTGATGTTCCCGGCCGACGCCGGCGGGCGCGATCGAGGGCCAGCGGATGTGCCGGCTGTGGTCGGGCCGCGAGGTGTTCGCCTCCACCGACCGGCTGAGCCCGTGGTTCCAGTACTCCGACACGCCGTCGGGGACGTACTGGTGCACCGCCCAGGTGGACACCGGCCCGGAGCGCGGGTTCGCCATCACGCTGGGCGTGCCGTATGACGACTCGCGCTGGTTCCGGGGCCGGGAGACGACCAAGCGCACCGTGTCGGCGTGCCCGGACGGGGACTGCTGCCAGCGGCCCACCCCGGCGCTGTCGGCCCGGTGGGACGGGCATGGCCTGGCCGTCGGCCCGCGCCCACTCGCACGTGCTGCTGGCCCTGCCGGCCGGCAGCTTCCCCGGCGTGGACGAGACCGACGTGTACGAGTTCCTGGACCGGCACGAGAAGGACTAGCGCCCCGCCCGGGCGGGCACGGCGGCCCTGGCCCGGACCGGGCACCGGGCTTACGCTCGGGTCCGTGATGGCGCCCATGCCAGCCGCGACGTCTGACGGCCGGGACGTCGCGGAGCGGCTGCTCGCGGACGGCTACGTGGTGATCTCCGGGCTGCTGCCGCCCGCCGGGGTGCGGGCCGCCCGGGATGACCTGAGCCGGGTCCTGCGGACCACCCCGACCGGCCGCAACGACTTCGAGGGCCGGTCCACCCAGCGGATCTACGCCCTGTTCGCCAAGACCCGGACGTTCGACGAGGCCGCCACCGGGCCGCTGCTGCTCGACGTGCTCGACCGGGTGCTGGGCCAGTACCAGCTCAGCGCGCCAGTCGGCATCCGGATCGGGCCGGGGGAGACCGCCCAGGTCCTGCACCGCGACGACTCGGTGTACCCGCTGCCCGAGGACGGGCCGCCGGTGGTGGTCAACACCATGTGGCCGCTGGACGAGTTCACCGCCGAGAACGGCGCCACCCGGCTCGTCCCCGGCAGCCACCGCTGGGCGCCGGGCCGCCGCCCGGCGCAGGCCGACCCGGTCGAGGTGGCCGCCATGCCGCCCGGCTCGGTCATGTTCTACCTGGGCAGCCTCTATCACGGCGGCGGGGCCAATCAGACCGCCGCGCCCCGGCTGGGCGTGATCCTCGAGTACTGCGCCGGCTGGCTGCGCCCGCAGGAGAACCACTGCCTGGCGGTGCCCCGCGACGTGGCCCGCAGTCTCGCGCCGCGCCTGCAGGAGTTGCTCGGTTACGGCATCTACCCGCCGTTCGTGGGCTACGTTGACGGTGCCCACCCACGCAAGGTGCTCTCGGCGCCACCCGGCTGACGCGGTCTCGCCCGGCCGGGGCGGGTTTGCGAAGGTGCAACCGCACCCGGACCCGGCGCCTACCCCAAACGGGGTATTTGTTCGATTTCACCTGACCTGGATGGCGTTGTCCTGGCATGCTGCCCTGCTGGGGGCGAGTCAGGCCTGGCGAGAGGCGATGTCTGCCGAGTAGCCGGGCGCGGATCCGGCGTTAGGAACGCTTGTGTCACCAGCCGCTCACGGCAAAGAACGAAAGATTCGCAGGTCCGGGCGCCACGCGGCGCCCAACGGAGCACAGAAGATGGCCCGCCGGGCAGGCCAGGCCGCCCCGGTGTTCGCGGTAGCCGGCGCCCTCGCCGCCGTCCCCCAGGTTCGCGACCTGGTCGCGGGCTCGCCCGCCCCCGCCGCCCACGCCTCGGCCGACAGGCTGGCCTACGGCGATGACCTGGGCGCCGAGATGGGCCGCACCGCCTCCCGCTCGCTGGCCCACGTCAACGTCAAGGCGGCCGGGCGGCACAGCGCCAGCCCCTCGCCCGCGGCCACCAGGCCGCCCCCGCCGGACAGCGCCACCCCGGCCCCGTCGGCCAGTCCCGGCGACACCGCCCGCCCGTCCGGCGTGCACTGCTCGGCGTCGGCCACCGGGATGCTGCCCGACAACTACGCGACGATCGTCACGTTCCTGGTCGCGCACGGGTACAGCGACAACGCCGCGGCCGGCGTCGCGGGCAACATGTACCAGGAGTCCCATGGCGACCCCGAGTCCGAGGGCGACGGCGGCGGCGGCCTGATCGGCTGGACCCCGCTGCCGGCCGGCCTGGTCACCGGCAACCCGGCCGCTGACCTGCAGGCCCAGCTGGAGCAGGTCATCAAGTTCGACGATCAGTGGTCGCAGTATCTCCCGGCCCTGAACGACGCCAGCACGCCCGGCGCCGCCGCGGACATCTACGTGACCGACTTCGAGCGGGCAGGCGTCCCGGCGGCCGGCACCCGCGAGGAGGCCGCCGACGCGGTCGCCCGGGCCTGCGGGTTCTAGCCGCCCGGACGGGACGCCGGCCAGGGCCGGCCCGGTGCGCCAGAGCACCCGCGCGTCAGGCGCGGTGGCTCAGGCGCCCGGGCCTGGCCCCCGGCCGGACCGCCCCCGGGCGAGTCCCCGGCGCCAGGCAGAAGTAGGTCTGCAAGGCCGGGTCCACCCCCTTGGCCGGCAGGCAGTGGGCGCGGATCCAGTCCAGCCGGGGGTCGCGGTTCGGCTGGGCCGACAGGATGGCCAGGTGGAACCGCCCGGTGGCGATGTCCTTCTTGAGCGCAGCCAGCGTCGGCGACGGGATCGTCCCGGTGAACCCGCCGATGGGCAGTGCCTCCTTGCCGCTGTCGTAGATGAACACCGAGGCCAGCGCGGAGCTCTGCGTGGCCAGCAGGTCCGGGGCGCCGAACTGGACCTTAATCAGGTTCGGGATCAGGTGCTGGACCTGCACCGGGATCGTCACGAACAGGTTGCGGATGGCGGCCGCCTCGGACGGCGCCTCATACGGGGTGTCGAACGACCCCCGCTCCCGGCCCACGATGGCGGCCGACGCCGCCGCCGGGGCCAGGATCAGCGCGACCAGCCCGGCGCCCAGCGTCGCGGCCAGCATCCGGCGGCTGGCGCCCTCCTTAGCCAGCACGGGCAGCCTGGCCAGCACGGTCAGCCTGGCCAGCACGGGCAGCCCGGGCAGCGCCACCGCCACCGCGGCGGCGCCCGCCGCCAGCACCACCGGGATCAGCCAGCCCGGCACGTCCCGCCCGGTGGACAGCAGCCACGCGGCGTACCCGGCGGTGCCCGCCACCGCCGCCGCCGCGCCGATCATCAGCCAGCCGCCGGGCTGGCGGGACGACCAGGCGGTCGCCAGGCCGGCCCCCAGGATCGCGGCCACTGCCGGGCTGAGTGCCGCCGTGTAGTAGTCGTTGATCGTGGTGCTGACCGAGAACGTCACGATCAGCGTCACCAGCCACGTGCCCCACAGCACGAAGCAGGCCCGCAGTGAGTCCCCGCGCGGTTCGCGGCGCCGGGCCGCGATGCCCCAGCCGGCCACCAGCAGCGCCACCGGCAGCAGCCAGCCGGTGTCCCGCCCCAGGTCACCGGCCAGCAGCCGGCCGGCCGACGGCCCCTGGTCGGGCAGCGACCCGCGCAGGTCGATGCCCAGCGACTGCTCCGACAGCAACTGCAGCGGGGTCTGGTCGCCCAGCCGCCCGAAGCCGTTGTACTGGAACACCAGCTCGGTCAGCGAGTCATGCTGGCTGCCGTCCACGTACGGCCGGTGCGCGGCCGGCACCAGCGACACCGCCGCCATCCAGGCCAGCGACACCAGCGCGGTCACCACCCCGGCCACCACGACCTGGCGGGCCCGGCGCAGCACTGACCCGCGGGCCGCGATCAGGTAGGCCAGGCCCAGCGCGGGCAGCAGCAGCCACGCCTCGATCATCTTGGCCTGGAACGCCAGCCCGACCCAGATCCCGGCCGCGATCAGGCGGACCTGGCTGCCCTTCGCGATGGCCCCGGACACCGCGTCGGCCGCCAGTACCAGGAGCAGGATCATCAGCGTGTCCGAGATGTTGCCCCGGTTCAGCGCCACCGTGGCCGGGCTGGCCGCGATGACCAGGGCGGCGATCAGCCCGGCGCCCGGTCCGGCCACCCGGCGCACCGCCCGGTACAGCACCAGCACGGTCAGCACGCCCTCGATGGCCTGCGGCAGCGCGATGGCCCAGGTGTGCAGCCCGAACGCCCGGACCGACAGGGCCTGCAGCCAGAACGCGCCGGGCAGCTTGTCCAGCGTGATCGTGCCGTCCGGGTCGAACGCCCCGAAGATGAAGTTGTGCCAGTTCATCGACATGCTGCGGACCGCCGCCGCGTAGTACCCCTCGAGCGGGTCGGAGTTGATCGACCAGAAGTACGACAGCGCGGACAGCGCGGCGATCACCCCCAGCCCGGCCCGCCACCGCCACTCCCGGCCCCGCCCGGCCGCGGCCCCTGGCGTGACCGGGGCTGGCGTGACCGGGGCTGGCGTGACCGGGGCTGGCGTGACCGGCGGGGCGGCCGGGGTGTCCGGGGCGGGACTGGCCTCAGCGGCCGGAGAGGCGGGCTTGTCCATCATGAGGGCAGGTTATTGACAATGAGTTAGACAGTCAATCTACTTTACGACTGCTGCCGGAAGGGCGCCGCTGGCTCCGTGAATGGGCTGCGCATGAAGGGCGTGTGCCGGCGCCCGGGACCCGCCGGCCCGTCCCGCGTCACCGCCCGCTTAGGCGGGCCGGTCAGGCGGGCTCGTCCCGGTCGCGCAGCACGTTGCGGACGGCGGCCGGGACGCGCAGCCGAGGGTCGTTCTCGTACCGGTCCCGTAGCTCGGCGAACGCCGCGTCGGGTGCCTCCGGCCCGGCGGTCAGCCCGGCCACCCGGTCCAGCAGCCCGGCCAGCTCCTCGCCGGGCTCGGTGTCCGGCGCCACCATGCCGCCCCACACGTCCCAGGGCAGCATCTCCCGGCCGCGCAGCGCGGCCACGTCGCGGACCAGGTTCGCCGCGATCCACCAGGCGCCGCCCTGGCCCAGCACGCTCAGCCCGAACGACGCCGGGTCGGCGGCCCCGGCCCGGTACCGGGCACGCGCCTGGCCGGCCACCAGGAACTCCTCCCTGGGGACGTCCAGGATGTCGAAGCCGATCCCGAACAAGCCCCGCTGCACCGCGTCCAGCTGGGCGTCGGCCAGGAACCAGCGCCCGGCGGCGGCATCCCACACCTCGCACACCCAGTGGTCCTCGAACCTGCCCGACCCGAAGTACCCGCCGAAGCCGCACCGTGCCCGGCCAGGCACGCCCCGGGCGCGCAGCATGGTCACCACCAGCACGGTGAACGTCCGGCAGTTGCCCGCCATCCGGCCCTCCGGCAGCAGCGCCACGCCCAGCGGCAGGCTGTCCATGTCGCGGATGGCCGCCAGCAGCTCCGCGGCGGGCCGGATATGCACCGTCTCGCGCTGCCCGGGGGTCAGCGTGACCCCGTAAGCGCCGGCCAGGTGCTCATGAATGACCAGCCCCTGCACCGCCCCGACCAGCCCGCCCAGGTCAGCGGGCAGCCCGCCAGCAGCCCGGCCTGCGCCCCGGCCGACGTCATCGCCCCCGGCCGCGCGTAGTACCCCAGGATCTCCGCGTCCGTCATAAGGGCACCCTAGGCCCGCCCGCCGACACCCCGCCCCGCCCGCGCCAGCGGGTCCGCCCCGTCGGAATTTCCATGATCGTGACCGTTTTTCCGGGCATGTTAACGTAAACACGGTCACGATCATGGAAGTCGCCCCTAACAAGCCCCGTCAACCGAGCACAACCGCACCACCAGCCACGCCGGCATCACGCGCAGCCCGGGGCGAGTGCGCCCGCAGGGGGCGAGTGCGCCCGCGGGGGCGAGGGCGCCCGCTCGGGGCCAGCGCCCGCCCGGCGGCACGCTGCCCACGCCCTACCGCCGAGGCGACAGGTACCCCATCCCGGCCGCCAGGGTGAGCGCGCTGCGTGGCGCGTAGGCGATCCGCCACAGCCCGCCGTGCGCGGCCGCCCGGGCCTCGTCCTGCCAGGGGTGCCCGGCCGGGGCGACCCCGGCCCGCAGGTCGTGCACGAGCAGCGCGGCCATCAGCACCCGGGTCGTCTGTGGGTCGAACACCTCCACCCCGAACCGGTGCGCCCCGGCATACGCCGCGCGCAGCGCCCCGTTCTTCAGCACCGACCGGGTCCGGGTCGGCGGCGCGACGTTCAGCGACACCGTCGCGCCGCCGGCCCTGGCCGCGCAGGCTCGCCACCGCTGCAGCCGCTTGGCCAGCGCGTAGTTCGGCCCCTGCTGCGTCACCAGGCTGTCGCTGACGCCGGGGTCAGTGCCTGCCGGGTAGGCCGGCGTCAGCAGCCGCCCCCCGGACGCCATCCGCAGCGCCCCCGCGCCCAGCCGGGCCGCCGCCGGCCGCCCGGCCCACGCCCGCCCGGACTGCGCCACCGCATCCGCCGGCACGGCGAACACGTCGGTCGGCGTGGCCAGGAACGCCAGCGCCACGTCGCCCCGCGCCGCCATCACCCGGCGGGTCAGCACGTCCGCCGCCGCTGCTACCCGCACGTGCCCGGCCCCGTCGGCGTAGGCGTAACTGCCCGCCACCAGCGTCCCGCCGGCCTCGCCCGCCAGCCAGTCCGCCACCGCCGGAACCTCGCTGACCAGGTCCGCCCCGGCCCGCCGGGCCAGGTCGTCGGGTCCGCCGTCGCGGGCCACCGGGATCAGCAGCGTCCCGGCGCCGGCCCGGGCGGCGGTCAGCAGCCGCTCCCAGATGTCGGGCCGGGGCAGGTCGACGGCCAGCACCCGGCCGCCCCAGCCCAGCAGCGTGCTCGCCGGGCCAAGCTCGGCGCCCGCGCCCAGGACGGCCACCGTCACGCCGGGCAGGCTCAGCCACTCCGGGTGCCGGATCACCGCGCCGACCGCCTCGGCGCACCCCTGCTCGATAGTCCCGGCCGCGACCCAGGCGTCCAGCTGACGGGCCAGCCCGTCGCCGCGCAGCACGCCGCCCCGGTACGGCACGGCAAGCTCCGTCACCGGCGCGGCCGTCCCGCTCACCTCGGCCGTGCCCAGCGGCGCCGGCGCCGGCTCGGTCAGCAGCGCATCGAGCCCCGTTTCGCTGCCATCCGGCGCGACCGCGCGGAGCTGCCCGTCGGCCGACTCCAGCCCGGCCCGGGCGATGCCCACGGCGGCGTCGGCCGAGTTCAGCCCGGCCTCGATCAGGCGGCGGAAGTGCGTGACGTACCCGGCCCGCCAGTTGCTCTCCCCGGCCGCCCGGCCGGCTCCGTCGGGGTCGGCCGCCCGCAGCGCGCCGGCCACGATGACGCGGCCGGCCGCCGAGCTGCTGCGGCGCCCGTCCGCGCCCGCCGCGAAGTCCACTCCCGCGCCCATCGCGCTCCCGCCCCGGGACGCCCGTCGCCCGTCACCGGCTGATTATCGGGCATCGCCGCCCCGAGCCGGGCGCAGCCCGCCGCCCGCGCCCGCGCCCGGCGTAACGGACGGCCGCCAGGCCGTCCCCCCGCGCTGGTCAGGCGTCAGTGCAGGGGGATGTCGTGGCCCGGCCCGCGCTCGTGGCCGGGCCGGGGGCCGAGCCAGCGGCGGTCGGATTCGGCGATGGCCACGTCGTTGATGCTGGCCTCGCGACGGCGCATGAGCCCGGCCTGGTCGAACTCCCACAACTCGTTCCCGTAGGAGCGGAACCACTGCCCGGCGCGGTCGTGCCACTCGTACTGGAAGCGCACCGCCATGCGGTTCTCCCGGAACCCCCACAGTGACTTGCGCAGGACGTAGTCGAGTTCGCGTTCCCACTTGGCGGTGAGGAAGGCGACGATCTCCTCGCGCCCGGTGATGAACTGGTCACGGTTGCGCCACACCGAGTCGGGCGTGTAGGCGAGGCTGACCTTATGGGGGTCGCGAGTGTTCCAGGCGTCCTCGGCCGCCTGGACCTTGATGGTCGCGGAGTCGAGGTCGAAGGGCGGGAACGGCGGACGGCTCTCGGTCACGGCTCCCAGCGTATTGAACCGGTGCCCGGCGGACGCCTCCGGCACCGCCAGCCGGGCACGGGGGCTGGCGCCGCGCCGCCGTTTCGCATGATGGCCTTGACCTTGCCCGCCGGGGAGGCCGCACGGTTGGGGTACCGGGCGACCGCCCGGAGGCGAGGAGGCCAGCGATGGCGCTGCTGAGTATCGGCGAGTTCGCGCGGCAGTCCCGGCTGTCGGCCAAGGCGCTGCGCCGCTACGACGAACTGGGGCTGCTGCCGCCGGCCCGGGTGGACCCGGAAACCGGCTACCGCCGGTACGCGCCGGCCCAGGTGGAGCAGGCCCGGCTGGTGGCCGCGCTGCGCCAGATCGGGGTGCCGCTGGCTCAGGTCAGGCCGATGCTCGGCCTGCCGCCCGCCGCCGTGGCCGATGAGGTCGCGGCCTGGTGGGCCGGGGCCGAGGCCGAGCACGAGGCCCGCCGGGCGCTGGCCGCGTTCCTCGTCGAGCGACTGAACGGGAAGGAAACAGCCATGTACGAGGTCGCCAGCCGCGAGGTGCCGGAGCGGCGCCTGCTGTGCCTGAAGCGGAACGTGGACACCGACGGCGCCTTCGCGCTGGGCAAGGAGTTCGTCGGCATCATGCGCGACCGGCGGCTGCCCCGGCTGCCGGGCCGGGAGGGGGCCACGTTCGCCATCTACTATGGCGAGGTCACCGAGGACAGCGACGGCCCGGTCGAGTGGTGCCTGCCGGTGCCCCCGGACCAGGCTGAGGCCCTGGCGGCGCACTGCCCGGAGCTCACCCTGCGGACCGAGCCGGCCCACGGCGAGGCGTATGTCCACCTGGGCGACACGCAGGCGTCGCCGCCGCAGTGGCACCTGCTGGTCGAGACGCTGCACGACTGGGCCGCCCGGCAGGACCGCCTGCCCGTCGACCTCGGTGCCCGGGTCACGTTCCTGGTCACCCCTCCGGTGACCGAGCACAGCGTGCCGGACTGCGACTACGCGGTGCCGCTGCAGTCATGAGCACGGCTGCGGTGGCCCCGGGGGAGCGCCCGGGTGGCGCGGGTAACCTTGTCGGCCATGGACGAGAACCGGGCTCGCCGGGTTACGGACGCCCTCCGGGACCGCGGCATTGACGCGCACCTGGAGAAAGCGGGCATCGACAGTTACGGGGTCCGGGTCAGGCTGGACGCCGGCCGCGAGGCAGTCTGGGGCAGCGAGGGCACCGCGTCGCTGGCCGCCGAGGTGCTGCAGGACGGCGACCTGGTCGGCTTCGTGCCGAAGATCCCCGGTTCGGAAACGTTTGACGAGGCTCAGGTGGCCGACGCCATCGCCCGCGCCGACTACTCCGAGCCGGTCGGCCGGGAGCGCGCCGAGGCGCCGCCGCCGGGGCCGTCGCTGCCCCGGGAGGGCGGGTTGTTCCGCCGGTTTCTGGATGGTTTCCGGTACGACTGATTGTGATAAAGGCAGGTTAACGCCGCCCTGTCTGCCGCTTTAGGGTGAACCGCGCTGCCCGGGACCGCGTTGTAGCCGGAGTCAGGCTGGTCGGCCGCGGAGGGCAGGCACGATGACGGCATCCATGATGGGCGAGCGGGCACGGGTCACGCTCGACGATGACCGGGTCCGCGATCCGGAGTTCCTGGCCGCCGCGGCACCGGGTGCGGTGCTGGCCCAGCGCGAGCGGCTGCGGACCGCCGCCGGGCGCCGCGCGCTGGCCGCCTTCGAGCTGAGCATGGGCGACTGGGAGCGCTGCTCCGAGCGGGAGCGGCGGGACCGGCTGGCCGCCAACGCGGCCCGGGTCGGGGCCGGGGACCTGCTGGCCGCCTGCGAGCCGGCCGGGCGCTGGCCGATCCGGTGGGCGGCCTGGTCGGGATACGTCAGCCGGCGGCTGGACGGGCACGGCAGCGTGGTCACCGCGGTGGCCGTGGGCGAGGCCGGCGGCCGCGACCTGATCGTCTCGGGCTGCCACGACGGGATGCTGCGGGCCTGGGACGCGGTGACTGGCGAGCCGGCCGGCGTCGCGCTGGCCGGGCACGGCGAGGCGGTCAGCGCGGTGACGCTGGGCCGGGCCGGCGGCCGGGACGTGATCGTGTCCGGGTCTGACGACGGCACGGTGGCGACCTGGGACGCGGTCACCGGCGAGCGGCGGTCGGCCTGGCTGGCCGGGCACGGGGACCGGGTCGGCGCGGTGGCCGCCGCGACAGTGGCCACCGCGACCGGCGGCGGCCGGGACATCATCGTGGCCGGCTCCGACGACGGCATGGTCCGGATCTGGGACGCCGGGACCGGCGTGCCGGTGGGCGTGCCCCTGGTCGGGCACGGCGACCGGGTCAACGCGGTGGCCGCGGGCCGGGCGGGCGGCCGGGACATCATCGTGTCCGGGGCCGATGACGGCCTGGTCCGGGTCTGGGACGCGGCCACCGGCGCGCCGCTCGGGGTTCCGCTGGCGGGGCACGCGGGCCCGGTCTCCGCGGTGGCGCTGGGCCGGGCCGCGGACGGCCAGGAGGTCATCGTGTCCGGGTCGGCCGACGCCACGGTCCGGGTCTGGGACCCGGCCACCGGGCTCCCGCTGGGCGGGCCGCTGGCCGGGCACTCCGACGGGGTCAGCGCGGTGGCGGCGGGGCGCGCGGCGGGCCGCGACGTGATCGTGTCGGCGGCCCGCAGCACGGTGCTGGTCTGGGCGGCCGGGCAGCGGTCGGCCCGCCAGCACGGCTTCGGCGCGGGCGGTCAGCTAGCCGGGCACGGCGGCTGGGTCAACGCGGTGGCCATCGGCTCGGCCGGGGGCCGCGACGTGATCGTGTCCGGGGCCAGCGACGGCACGGTCCGGGTATGGGACGCGGACCGGGCCGGGCCGGCCGGGACGCCCTGGCCGGGCGGCCATGACTGCAGCGTGCAGGCCGTCGCGGTGGGCCGGTCGGCGGGCCGGGACGTGGTCGTGTCCGGCTCCGATGACGAGACCGTGCGGGTGTGGGACGCGGTGACCGGCGAGCCGGTCGGCCTGCCGCTGACCGGCCACGGCGACCGGGTACTGGCGGTGGCGGCCGGGCGCGCGGGCGGCCGGGACATCATCGTGTCCGGGTCCGACGACGGCACGGTCCGGGTGTGGGACGCGGCCACCGGCGAGTCGTCCGGCGACCCCCTGGCCGGGCCGGGCGGCCCGGTGCGCGGGGTGGCGGTCGGCCAGGTGCGGGGCCGCGACGTCATCGTCGCCTGCGGTGCCGGGCTGCGGGCCTGGGACGCCAGCACCGGCAGGCCGGCCGGGCGGCTGGCCGGCGGCCGGGACATCCCGCTGACCACCGTGGTCATCGGCGCGGCGGCGGGCCGGGACGTGATCGTGGCGGGCGCGGAGGACGGCACGGTCCGGGTGTGGGACGCGGCCACCGGCCGGTCCGCCGGGCGGCCGCTGCGCGGGCACCGCGGCTGGGTCAGCGCGGTCGCCGCGGGCCAGGCCGGGCGGCCGGGACATCCTGGTGTCCGGGTCGGCCGACGGCACGATCCGGGTGTGGGCCGCGCCGGTCCGCGGCGGGGCCGCGTTCGTCCCCCTGGGCGCCCCGCTGGCCGGCCACGACGGGCCGGTGCTGGCGGTGGCGGTGGGCCGGGCCGGGGGCCGGGACATCATCGTGTCGGGGTCGGCCGACGGCACCGCCCGGGTGTGGGACGCGGTGACCGGCGCGCCGGTCGGCTCGCCGCTGACCGGCCGGGCCGCCTGGGTCAACGCCGTGGCGGTGGGCCGGGCCGGGGGCCGGGACGTGATCGTCACCGGCTCCGGCGACCGTACCGTCCTGCTCCGCGAGCACGCCGGGCCGCCCGCGGCGGCCTAGGCCCGCGGTTAGCCAGCACCGTGGTTAGCCAGCACCGTGGTTAGCCAGCACCGTGGTTAGCCAGCACCGCGGCTTAGCCAGTCCCGTCCCGGATCTTGTCCAGCGCGGCCATCACCCGCTGCTCGGAGACCCGCACCGGGGTGCCCAGCGTCTGCGCGAACAGGCTCACCCGCAGCTCCTCGATCAGCCACCGGACCGGCTCGGCGGCGCCAGGCCGCCCGGCCGCGGCCAGCTCGCGGGCGACCTGGTCATAGGCCGCCGTCACCCGGCTCACCACCGCCGTCCGCTCGGCGTCCCGGCGCAGGTCCTCCGGGGCCTTGTCCAGCCGCCGCGAGATGCCGCGCAGGTACCGGGCCAGGTCGGGCAGCCGGGCCGCCCCGGTGGCCGAGATGAAGCCGGGGTAGACCAGGCCGGCTAGCTGGCCGCGCAGGTCGGCCACCGCCGGGGCCAGCGCCGGGCTGCCCGCCCGGGCCAGGGCCACCTCGGCCTCGTGCGCCTCGCCCAGCACCCGGGCGGCGTCGCTGACCACCCGGGCGGTCAGCGGAGCCAGGTCCCGCCGGGCCGCCGCCAGCAGCGCGGCGAAGCCGTCGGCGTCCCAGGCCGGCCCGCCCGCGTCGGCGATGACCTGGTCGGCGGCGGCCGCCGCGCAGTCATCCAGCAGGGCCGGGGCGCTGGCGTACGGATGCCGGCTGATGGCCAGCTTGACCGCCACCGGCAGGGCCGCCGCGGCCTGCCGGGCCCCGGCGGCGACCTGGAGCAGGATCAGCCGCCGGGTGCCCGCCGCCATCGCCGCCCGCGCCGCGGCCGGGGTGTCGAACAGCCGGACGTCCACGCCAGCGCCCGCGTCGGCCAGGGCCGGGTACGCCCGCACCGGCCCGCTGGTGAACACCCGGGGCAG
This sequence comes from uncultured Actinomycetota bacterium, assembly GCA_963731085.1. Taxonomy (GTDB): domain Bacteria; phylum Actinomycetota; class Actinomycetes; order Streptosporangiales; family Streptosporangiaceae; genus DASUBV01. Next base: position 47,457 of record CAVSUF010000002.1, on the reverse strand, counting down.
CGTGCCCAGGTCCCACCGGGTCAGGCCCGTGCGGGTGATGCCGGCGGCGGCCTGCTCCAGCGTGGCCCGCAGCCGCGGGGCGAGCTGGCGGCGAAGCTGGGCCAGGTCCTTGCCGGTCCCGAGCACCGCGCCGCCGTCGCTGACCCGGAACGTGACCCGCAGGTGCGCGGGCAGCCGGGACGGGTCCCACGCCTCGCGCGGGATGTCCACGCCGCGCAGCCGCCGCAGCCCGGCGCTCAGCTCGGCCAGCAGGTCGCCGCGGCCCGGGTCAAGGGCGGGCAGGACCGCCCGGGCGGTGTCCGGGGCGGGCACCAGCGCCGTGCGCAGCGCCTTGGGCAGCGACCGGATCAGCTCGGTGACCAGCTCCTCGCGCAGCCCCGGCACCTGCCACCCGAAGTCCGCCCCGCTGAGCTGGTTCAGCGCGGCCAGCGGCACGTCCACCGTGACCCCGTCGGCCGGCTCGCCCGGCGCGAACTCATACGACAGCGGCAGCTCGCCCCAGCTGCTCGGGTAGTCGGCCAGCCGGACCAGGTCACCGGCCGGCCCGACCAGCTCGTCGGGGGAGAAGGTGAGCAGCCCCGGCTCGGTGAGCCGGGCCTTCTTCCACCACGAGTCGAAGTGCCGGGCCGAGGTCACGCTGGCCGGTATGCGCTCATCGTAGAAGTCGAACAGGGCCGCGTCGTCGGCCACGATGCCGCGCCGCCGAGCGCGGCGCTCCAGGTCCTCGGCCTCGTCCAGCAGCCGCCGGTTCTCGTGGAAGAACCGGTGCCGGGTCTCCCAGTCGCCCTCCACCAGCGCCGACCGGATGAACAGCTCCCGGGCCGCGGCCGGGTTGACCCGGCCGTAGCTGACCGGCCGCGCGATCACGATCGGCAGCCCGTACAGCGTGACCCGCTCGGTGGCCATGGCCGCGCCCCGCCGCGCGTCCCAGTGCGGCTCGCTGTAGGTATGCCGGGCCAGCGGCCCGGCCAGCGACTCGGCCCACTCCGGCTCGATGGCCGCCGCCGTCCGGGCCCACAGCCGGGACGTTTCCACCAGCTCCGCCGCCATGACCCACGCCGGAGGCTGCCTCGATAGCGCGGAATCCGGGAATATGGCGAAACGCGAGCCCCGAGCCCCGTCAAACTCCGCCGGCCCGCGCCGCCGGCCCGGGTCTTCTCGGCCTGCTTCGGCTCGGCCCGCATCCCGATGTGGCTGAGCAGCCCGGACAGCAGCGACATGTGCACCCGGGCGGCCAGCCCGGCCGGGAACCGCGGCTGGCCCGGCTCCCGGTCATCGGCGACGTCGGGGCTGGTCCCGATGTCCGGGCCCGCCGCGATGTCCAGTTCCCGGGCCGCCTGGCGAAGCTGGCCGTGCACGTCCTGCCACTCCCGGGTGCGCAGGTAGTGCAGGTACTCCCGGCGGCACATCCGGCGGAACGCCGACGAGGACAGCTCCCGCTGCTGGTCGCGCAGGTAGTCCCAGAGGTTGACCAGGCTCAGGAAGTCCGATCCCGGCTCGGCGAACCGGGCGTGCTGGGCGTCGGCCGCCTCCCGGGCGTCGGCGGGCCGCTCCCGCGGGTCCTGGATCGACAGCGCCGCCGCGATGACCAGCACCTCGCGGGTGCAGCCGGTGCGGCCCGCCTCCAGGATCATCCGGCCCAGCCGGGGGTCGGCGGGGATCTGGGCCAGCTTCCGGCCGGTCTCGGTCAGCCGCAGGCCCCGCTCGCCGCGGCCCAGCGCTCCCAGTTCCTCCAGCAGCCGGACGCCGTCGGCGATGTTGCGCCCGTCCGGCGGGTCGATGAACGGGAAGTCGGCCACCTCGCCCAGCTCCAGGTCGGCCATCCGCAAGATGACCGAGGCCAGGCTGGTGCGCAGGATCTCCGGGTCGGTGAACTCCGGCCGGCCCGCGTAGTCGGCCTCGCTGTACAGGCGGATGCAGATGCCGTCGCTGGTCCGGCCGCAGCGGCCGGCCCGCTGGCGGGCCGACGCCTGCGATACCGGCTCGATGGGCAGCCGCTGCACCTTGGTCCGGGCGCTGTAGCGGGAGATCCGGGCGGTGCCGGGGTCGATCACGTACCGGATGCCGGGCACGGTCAGGGAGGTCTCGGCGACGTTGGTGGCCAGCACCACGCGCCGCCCCCGGTGCGCCTGGAACACCCGGTGCTGCTCGGCCGCCGACAGCCGCCCGTACAGCGGCAGCACCTCCACCGGGTCCGGCCCGCGGCCGTCCCCGCCGGGGATCCCGGCCAGGGCGTCGGCGGCATCCCGGATCTCCCGCTCGCCGCTGAGGAACACCAGGATGTCGCCCGGCCCGGCGGCGCGCAGTTCCGCCACCGCGTCGAGGATGCCCTGTACCTGATCGCGCGGCACTTGATCATGGGGCGACTGGTCGCGCGGCTCGTCGCGCTCGTCGGGGTCGGCCAGCGGCCGGTACCGGACCTCCACCGGGTAGGTCCGCCCCGACACCTCGATCACCGGCGCACCACTGAAGTGGGCGCTGAACCTGCCGGGGTCGATGGTGGCCGAGGTGATGATGACCTTCAGGTCCGGCCGGGTGGGCAGCAGGCGGCGCAGGTAGCCGAGGATGAAGTCGATGTTCAGGCTGCGCTCGTGGGCCTCGTCGATGATCAGCGTGTCGTAGCGCAGCAGCCGCCGGTCCCGCTGCATCTCGGTCAGCAGGATGCCGTCGGTCATCACCTTGACCAGCGTTGAGTCGCCCGAGGTGTCGGTGAACCGGACCTGGTAGCCAACCGCCCCGCCCAGGTCCGTGCCCAGCTCGGCGGCGATGCGCTCGGCCACGGTGCGGGCCGCGATCCGGCGCGGCTGGGTGTGCCCGATCTGGCCGGCCACGCCCCGGCCCAGCTCCAGGCAGATCTTGGGCAGCTGGGTGGTCTTGCCCGACCCGGTCTCGCCCGCCACGATCACCACCTGGTGGTCGCGGATGGCCGCCGCGATCTCGTCCCGGCGCTGGCTGATCGGCAGTTCCGGCGGGTAGGTAACGGCGGGCACGGCCGCCGCCCGGGCCTGCGCCCGCGCCGCCGCCGCGGCGACCTCGCCGGCCAGGCGGCCCAGCGCCCGGTCCCGCGCCGCGGCGTCCCGCAGCCCGGCCGCCTGCTGCACGCGCCGGCCCAGCCGCCGCTGGTCGCGCAGCATCAGGCTGGGCAGGGCGGCTCGCAGCTCAGCGAGCGGTGACGTCACAGTGATCTCCGGGAACGGGCGGCGCCGGGCGGCCGCCATGGGGGCTTCTCACAGCGCTTTCAGACCAGCATGGCTGGCCCGGCCCGTGTGTCCTAACAGTTTTCGGCCAGCCCGGATTCCGCTGTTCGGATTCGGCTGGCCGGGGCGCGCGCCGGGGCCGGATCCGGCAGCTCACTGGCAGAAACTTGCACATTAGCCCCATCGGCACCCCAGTCACGCCGAATGCCGTATGGTTCCTGCCAAGCGCGTTCTCGCCTGAGGGGGGTCCTGCGCTGTGGCGCTGCGCCTCGCGGGGGGCGCGGTTATGCGGGCAGGCCGCGAAAGGTATGCGCCGGGGGCAACGATGGCAACGACCCTGCTAGGCGGGCGCTACGAGCTGCATGCCCGGATAGGCCTCGGCGGCTACGGCGAGGTGTGGCGGGGCCTGGACACCGTGCTGGCCCGGCCGGTCGCGGTCAAGCTGCTGCAGGCCGAGCATGCTCGCCAGCCCGAGACCATGCAGCGGTTCCGCGCCGAGGCCCGCAGCGCCGGCGCCCTGTCGCACCCGTGCATCGCGCACGTCTATGACTACTTCGAGCCCGTCCCGCCCGACCCGCCGTTCCTGGTCATGGAGCTCGTCGACGGCCCGTCGCTGGCCGAGATGATCAGCGTCGGCCCGCTCGGCGTGGCCCGCACCATGGACATCCTGGCCCAGGCGGCCGAGGGCCTGCAGGCCGCCCACCAGGCCGGCCTGGTCCACCGCGACATCAAGCCGGGCAACCTGCTGGTCAGCCGGGACGGCCCGGTCAAGATCACCGACTTCGGCATCGCGCACACCGCGGCGGGCGCCCGCCCGCCGGTGTCCGGCCCGGTCACCATGGTCGGCATGGTCCTGGGCACGGCCGGCTACATGGCCCCCGAGCGGGTGGCGGGCGCCCCGGCCACGGTGGCCAGCGACCTGTACGCGCTCGGCGTGGTGGCGCACGAGTGCCTGGCCGGGCCGGGCTGGGCGCCGGCTCCCGGCGCCGGGCCGACCGCCAACGGCGCCGGCCCGCACGACACCCCCGCCCGGTTCGGCGGGTCCGCCGGGAACGGCGGGTCCGCCCGGTCCGCCCGGTCCGGCGGGTCCGCCCGGTCCGGCGGGTCCGCCACGCCCGCCGGGTACCCGCCGCCGGCCGCCTGGCTGGCCGACAGGCGGCCGCCTGCCGGGTTCCCGCCGCCCGCCGGGTTCCCGTCGCTGGCCGCCTGGCCGCCCGACGGACGGCCGCCCGCCGCCGGCGGGCCGCTCGCCGGCCTGCCCACGGCCGCGCCGCCCGGGCTGCTGCCCCCGCTGCCGCCGTCGGTCCCGGCCGACGTGGCCGCCCTGGTCGGCCGCCTCACCGCGGCTGACCCGGCGGCCCGCCCGGCCAGCGCGGGCGACGTGGCCCGGCAGGCCGCCATGCTGCGCGACCGCTACCGCGACGATGACCAGGCCGGGGCCACCCGGGCCGACCGGGCGGCCAGTGGCGTCGCCGTCACCGGGCCCGACTCGTGGGCCGGCGCGCACCGCGCCGCCCGGCGTCCGGGCCGGGCCGTCATCGCCCTGGCCGGGGCCGCCGTACTGGGCCTGGGCCTGCTTATCTTCGGCATCGTCGCCGCGCTGCACCAGCACGGCCCCGCCCCGACGGCGGCCGGGCCGCCCCGCCCCGGTCCCTCGGCCGGCCCGATGGTCACGCTGAGCCCCGCTTCCCTGGTCGGCGAGCAGTACCGCCCGGTGCGCCGTCAGCTTCAGTCCCTCGGCCTCGTCGTCCGCCTGGTCTGGCGGGCCAGCGATGACCCGGCCGGCCAGGTCCTGGCCGTCCGCCCGGACGGGCCGGTCCGGGTCGGCAGCACGGTCACGGTGACGGTCGCCGAGACCGCCGGCCCCGCCCTCGGCCCCGCGCCCGGGCTGTCCCCGGTCACCAGCCCGACGCTCGGCCGCACGCCGAGCCACCCGGCTACCACCGGCCCGACCGGTCACCCCAGCAGTTCGGCCCCGGCCAGCACGTCGCCGCCGACGAGCACGTCCCCGCCGACGAGCACGTCCCCGCCGACCAGCACGTCCCCGCCGACCAGCATCAGTCCAGGCGCCTCGCCGGCCCCGGCACGGCCCTGGGCTGGCCGTGGCGTCGGCGGGCGCGGCGAGGTCCGTCGGCTGGGCACAGGCGCGCCCCGCCGGACCGCCATCCCGGATTCTCCGGACAGTTCGTTCTGATTCGCTCAAACCTCACTAACACCTCGCTAACAGTCGCGCGGACGGGCAGAATCATGGACAGGGCAGCGCCGCCCACGGGCCGCTGCGCGACATGCGGTGGCTTCACGGGAGGTAGGGTGACCGGCGCGCCAGTATCCGGCAGGACCGAGTTCGGCCTGCTCGGACCATTACTGGTTCGCCGGGGCGATGTGCTGGTGCCCATTCCGGCCGGGCTGCAGCGGACGCTGCTGGCCGCCCTGCTGCTGCGGGGCGGGCGCACGGCCGGCGTCAGCGAGCTGGCCGAGACCATGTGGGGCGGAACCCCGCCGGCGTCGTGGCGGGTCAGCCTGCAGAACTGCGTGATGCGGCTGCGGCGCGCGCTGGGCGAGGACAGCACGGCCCGGATCATCACCGAGCCCGACGGCTACCGGATCGAGACCGAGCCCGGCGACCTGGACGTGAGGCGATTCGAGTCGGAGCTGGCGGCCGGGCGGGCCGCCGCCCGCGACGGTGACTGGGCCGCCGCCGCCCGGCTGCTGGCCGGCAGCCTGGCGCTGTGGCGCGGGCAGCCGCTGGCCGGCGTGGCCTCGGAGGCGCTGGCCGCCCGGGAGCTGCCCCGGCTGGCCGAGCTGCGGCTCCAGGCGCTGGAGGGCCGGGTGGACGCCGACCTGCACCTGGGGCGGCACGGCGAGGTGATCGCCGAGCTGCGCGGGCTGGCCGCCGCCGAGCCGCTGCGGGAGCGGCTGCACGGGCTGCTGATGACCGCCCTGTACCGGGACGGTCAGCAGGCCGCCGCCCTGGCCGCCTATCAGGACGCGCGCGCCGTTCTGGTCCGCGAGCTGGGCACCGAGCCCGGCGCGGACCTGCAGCGGCTGCAGCAGCAGGTGCTGACCGGCGACCCGATCCCGGACCAGCCGGATCCGGCGCTGACGCCGCCACCGGGCGTGCTGCCGGGCCTGCCGGAGCGGCGGCCGCCGCCCCGCGCGGTGCCCCGCCAGCTTCCGCCCGCCTCGGCCGGGTTCGCCGGCCGGGAGGCCGAGCTGGCCGCGCTGACCGCCCTGCTGGACGGCGCGGCCGGGTCGGTCCTGATCGCCGCCATCGCCGGGACCGCCGGCGTCGGCAAGACCGCCCTGGCGGTGCGCTGGGCGCACCAGGTGGCCGGCCGGTTTCCCGACGGGCAGCTGTATGTCAACCTGCGGGGCTATGACCCGGGCCGGCCGGTGGACCCGTCCGATGCCCTGGCCGGGTTCCTGCGCGCGCTGGGCGTGCCGGGTCCCGACGTCCCGGCCGAGCCGGAGGAGCGGGCCGCGCGGTTCCGCAGCCTGGTGGCCGGCCGGCGGGTGCTGGTGCTGCTGGACAACGCCGGCGGCGGGGAGCAGGTGCGGCCGCTGCTGCCCGGCGCGGCCGGCTCCATGGCCGTGGTGACCAGCCGGGACTCCCTGGCCGGCCTGGTCGCCCGGGACGGCGCCCACCGGGTCGACCTGGACCTGCTGCCGCTGCGGGAGGCGGCCAGCCTGCTGGCCGGCCTGGTCGGCGCCCGCGCCGTCGCCGACCCCGGCGCCACCCGGGCCCTGGCCGCCCAGTGCGCGCGGCTGCCGCTCGCCCTGCGGGTGGCCGCCGAGCTGGCCGTGGCCCGGCCCGCCGCGCCGCTGGCCGACCTGGTCGCCGAGCTGGAGAACCAGCAGCGGCGGCTGGACCGCCTGGACGCCGACGGCGACCCCCGGACGGCGGTCCGGGCGGTGTTCTCCTGGTCCTGCCGTCAGCTCGAGCCCGCCGCGGCGCGGGCGTTCCGGCTGGCCGGGCTGCACCCCGGCCCGGACCTGGACCCGTACTCCGTCGCCGCCCTGACCGGGGACACGGTGACCGGGGCCGCCGAGGTGCTGGGCCAGCTAGCCCGGGCGCACCTGGTGGCCGAGGCCGGGCCGGGCGCCGCGCCGGGCCGGGCCGGGCATGCATGACCTGCTCCGGGCCTACGCCCGGGAGCTGTCGGCGGGCCAGGACAGCTCGCCCCAGCGGCGGGCCGCGCTGAACCGGCTGCTGGATTACTACCTGCACACGGCGGCCATGGCCATGGACACCCTGTCCCCGGCCGACCAGCACCGGCGGCCCCGGGTGCTGGCCCCGGTGGCGGCCGCGCCGGCGGTGTCCGAGCCGGACGCGGCCCGGGCGTGGCTGGACGCCCAGCGGACCAGCCTGATCGCGGCGGCCGCGTACGCGGCCGAGAACGGCTGGCCCGGCCACGCCATCCGGCTGGCCGGGGTGCTGTGGCGGTACCTGGCCACCGGCACCCACCTGCCCGAGGCCATCAGCCTGCTGACCTGGGCGCGGCGCGCGGCGGCGGCGTCGGGGGACCGGGCCGCGGAGGCGGAGGCGCTGACCAACCTGGGCATCACCGACGCGCGGGTGGGCCGGTTCCAGCCCGCCGCCGGCCGGTTCCAGCAGGCCCTGGCGTTCTACGGCGGTACCGGCGACCAGGCCGGGCGGGCCCGGGCGCTGCACAACCTGGGCATCGTGCTGACCCAGGAGGGCCGCTACTCCGACGCCGTCGGCTACATCCGGGAGGCGCTGGCCCTGTACCGGGAGGTCGGCGACCGGGTCGGCGTCGTCCGGGCGCTGGGCACCCTGGGCGGCATCGACTACTGGCAGGGCCGCTACCCGCAGTCCGCGATGCATGTCCGGGAGGCGGTGGCGCTGGCCCGGGAGATCGGCGACCCGACCGGCGAGGCCTATGCCCTGGGGCTGGGCGATATCGAGGTCCGGATGGGCCGCTATGAGCAGGCCATCCCGTACTTCGAGGCCGGGCTGGCCACCGCCCGGGAGATCGGGGACCGGCTGTTCGAGGCCTACGCCATCATCGGGCTCGGCGACGTGGCCTGGCGGGAGGGCCGGTGCCCGGACGCCGTGGACCGCTATACCGAGGCGCTGGCTATCTTCCGGGAGGTCGGCGGGCAGGCGGGCGAGGCCGAGGCGCACAACGGCCTGGGCCAGGCGGCGCTGGCGGCGGGGCGTCCCGCGCAGTCCCGGGCCGAGCACGCCACCGCGCTGATGCTGGCCGCCCAGATCGGGGACCGCAAGGAGCAGGCCCGCGCCCACCACGGCCTGGCCCTGGCCTGCGAGGCGGCCGGCGAGCACGGCCAGGCCCGCCACCACTGGGAGGAGGCGCTGACCCGCTACACCGACCTCGGCGCCCCGGAGGTCGACGAGGTCCGTGCCCGCCTGGCCGGCACCCCCGGCGCGGCCGCGCGCTAGCGGCGGCTGTCCCGTCGCGGGCTGCTAAACCGAACTCAGGATCTGTGAGCGAGTCCGCGCGGCGTCCGCGAATAAGATCTCATTCTGATCGCAGGCTAGGGGGTGAGCCCCCTTCGCCCAGCGATCTATGACGTGCGATATGCGATCGTCTAGCGACCCTGCGGGCGACGGTGACGTCATCTCAACCTGGGCGAGGACTTGACTGAAGAGGAGCGCCCTCAGTTCTTGCTCCTTGTCGCCTGGCTTGTTGCGCGGTATTAATAGTGCGGGTCGCCGGTACCAGGCGGCCTCGGCGCATGAATTATAGCCGCTCATTGACACCTGGAGCACTGACTCGCCGGGCGCCTGCGCTCTTGCGCTGCCGGTCCACCATCTGGAAATGCTCGTGCTATCGCTCTTCCACCGTGCCAGGCGATCGCTGTCTTCTCTTGGCATCAAGGGGCCGCAGGCTATTGCCAAGCGCAGCGGGGTGCCTGGGGCCTGTCTTAAGCGGTGGCACGCCGAAGCTGTCGAGTCCGCCAGTTGATAGCCATCGACCCCGCCTCCTACCTGGCAGAGTACCTCGAGCCCCGGAGGACTGGCAGCATCGTACTCGGGAACCCAGGGTGAGCCAGGGGGAATGTATCCCATGAACGAGACCTTGTCTTCGTCTGCCGCGTTTAACTCCGCGATAGGCAGGTGCGGCAAGGTGGCCGGAACCCCGAATACGAGCACATCGGAGTAATATCGGTGCACATGGTCGGAGAAGCTGAGTCCCGGGTACCTGGAGAATTCCTCCGTATTGTAAATGTCGCGAAGGGCCAGGATGCATTTACACCCTGAACGCTCAAGATAAGGAAGCGCCAGAGTTACCTCGCCGGCGAGTCCGGCAAAATGCGAGGAGATGAAGATGTCGGGAGCGAAAGACCGGACTATGTCATCGAAGGAGTCGCGCAACTCGGCGGATTGCCGCTCCCCGACCGGATGCGCAGGATCCGTACTGGGTTTCCACCAGTCCGTGAAAGGGTAAGCTCCGGTAAGCGGCTCGACGCCAAAATAGTCCGAGCCGAACAGCTCGCGAGCGTCGCGTATTCCGCAGGCCAGCATGACATCACACGGCGTGTCAGTTGTTGTAGCCAGGCATCTTGCCAGTCTTGCCAGGCGTACCGCCTGCCCTATTCCTGTGCGACCCACTGCATAGATGAGGACGCGAACGGGAGGACTCATAACGTACGCAGGCCCGCCGTCACTTCTATGTCGTAGATAGTACCGGCCAGTTCGTCGAACGACCGCACCGACGAACTGTCGCCCTGTCCCGGCGGGGTCTTGTGATCAATGCTGCAGAAACGGGTGCCAGTGGCCTCGGCGACGATCCTGTCCTCGGCCCGGTCGCCGATATATAGAATATTGAAGGCCTGGATTCCCGCATCCTGAATGACTTCCTTCAGCGCTGCTAGGACGGCTCGGTAAGCGTTATCCGACGGAGGGGAAATGCGATGTAATGATGTCGAGTTGAATCGATCGCGCTGTGTCCGCAGCCGCTTGTCCACCGCGAGCGATGCTATGACGTAAGCACCGAAGACTACGAAGAGGCCATAATGCGTAATGGGGCGCAACAGCTTAACGTCGGATACTATCGCTAAGACTATCGCAGCAAAAATTGACACCGCGGCCAGAATCTCGGCCTGGTATTTATGATAGAAGCCCGCCACTGTATCAACCCTCCGTAGCGCTAGCCGTGCTCTACGTCGGTATGGTGGCAGAAGTGCACCCGGGCCGGGGACAGGGCGCGCATCCGGCTCACCGAGGCGTGCCAGGCGCCGGTGTCGGCGGCCTGGCCGGGGGGCAGCCGGCCGGGCTCGGGCCGGTACTGGCGGGGCGTGTAGGCGGCGTCGCCGATCAGCAGGTCCGGGCCGCCGTCGCCGGTCACCAGCACCGACTGGTGGCCGGAGGTGTGCCCGGGAGTGGTGATGACCGACAGGCCGGGCCGGATCTCGGCGTCCCCGTCCAGCAGCTCGAAACTGGCGTTCTGGAAGTCGAACCAGTCATACAGCACGGGCGACTCGCGCTGGCACCGCTCCAGTTCGGCCCGCTGCACGTAGAACGCCGCGTGCTTGAACACCGCGTTCTGGCCGCAGTGGTCGAAGTGCAGGTGCGTGTTGATGACCAGGTCGATGTCGCCGGGGACCAGGCCGAGGCCGGCCAGGGCGTCGGCGGCGGTGACGTTGACCACCTCCCAGTCCCGGATCAGGTCCGGCGGCCCGCCGACCCCGGTGTCGACCAGGGCAGCGCCACCCGGGTAGGTGACCACGAAGCCGTGCACCGGCCACCGCTCGGTGTCGCCGGGACCGCTCAGGCTGGCCAGGTGCAGCCGCTTGACCTCAACAGACACGTCCGCTGCCCCTTATCCTCGCCCGCTCGCGCCGCTCCCATCCTGGCAGCCGCCTCGGCCAGGGGTCCAGGCCTGCCGCGCCCGGTCAGCCCGTCCCGGCGCCCAGCGCGTCCCGGATGACGTCAGCCAGCCGCTTAGGCCAGACGGTCTCGGCGGTGCTGTCCAGTTCGGGCAGCGTCCACCAGCGCCACTCGGCGATGCCGTCGCTGGCGTGCATGGCCTCCACTCCCTCGATCGGCCGGGCGGGGACGATCGTCCGTCCCAGGAACAGCCGTTCCTCCTGGATGATGGGCGGGCCGTAGCTGGACAGCAGCCGCCGGTCGCGCGCCACCTCGCCGAGCAGGGCGATGTCGGTCCAGCCGGTCTCCTCGGCCAGCTCGCGGAGCGCGGCCTCGGGATAGTCCTCGCCCGGGTTGAGGCCGCCGCCGGGCGTGGCCCAGTGCCGCCCGGCGGGCGGGGGGTCGTCGTAGCGCATCAGCAGCACCCGGCCCGCGGGATCGAGCAGGATGACCCGGGCCGCGAGCCGGACCGGGAGGGCAGCTGCGGGCTCGGGCTCCATGCCGCTCATTGTCCCGGGGCTCACGGCGCGGGGCCGGCGCGGCTCCGGAGGGCCTAGGCTTGGGAGCGGGCCCTGGCGCTAGCGGATGGTGACGCTCATGGTGACCCGGCGGGAGACGCTGCCGGCCTCGTCGTTCACGGACTTCGGCACGCTGCTGCGGGTACTGCGGCGCCGCGCGCAGCTCACCCAGCGTGACCTGGGCGACGCCGTAGGTTACAGCGAGGCGCAGATCTCCCGGCTCGAGCAGCGCAAGCGGCTGCCCGACCCGGCCGTGGTGGCCGCGCTGTTCCTGCCCGCGCTCCGGCTCGGCCCCGAGCCCGTCCTGGCTGCCCGGCTGCACGAGCTAGCCGTCCTGGCCCGCGGCGGGCAGTCCGGCGCGCACCCCGGCGACCTGGCCGCGATCCCGGCCGCGCCCAGCCACTACATCGAGCGCGGCGCCGCCCTGGCCGAGCTGCGCGACCGGCTGGCGGGCGACCAGCGGGTGCTGATGCGGGGCCTGCCCGGCCTGGGCAAGACCAGCCTGGCCGCGGCCGTGGCCCGGGAGCGGGCCGCCGACGGCCCGGTCTGCTGGATCACCCTGACCGCCGGGATCACCACCCCGGCCGAGGCGGTGGTCCGGCTGCTGGCCCGGTTCCTGGTCCGGCACGGGCACGCCGAGGCCCAGCCGCTGTGCGGCCCCGGCCAGGTCGAGACCCCGCTGCCGCGCGACGAGCAGCTGCACCTGATCACCACCGCGCTGGCCCGGGCCGACGCGCTGATCTGCCTGGACAACGCCCACCTGCTGCGGGCCGAGCCGGACACGGTGACGCTGGTCGAGCACCTGGCCGGCACGTCCAGCGCCCGGATGCTGGCGATCAGCCGGGAGGACCTGCCGCTGGCCGGCTTCGCCCCGCTGCGGGTCGGCGGACTGGCCCCCGACGAGTCGGCCGCGCTGGCCCGGGCACTGGCCGGGCCGCTGCTGTCCGAGCCGCTGGCCGCCGCGCTGGCCGAGCGGGCGGGCGGCAGCCCGATGCTGATCCGGCTGGCCCTGGGCCAGCTCCAGCCGGGCGGCCCGCGGGCCGCCGCGCTGATCGACCGGCTGGAGGCCGATCCCGGCATCGCCGGGTACCTGCTGCAGTCCACGCTGGCCGGGCTGAGCGAGCCCAGCCGGCGGCTGATCTCGATGCTGGCCGTGTTCCGGCACCCGGTCGACCTGCTCGACGAGCGGCTGATCGAGGCCAGCGAGACCCTGGGCGGCGGCTATGACGTGCTGGCCGGCCTGGACGAGCTGCGGCGCCGGCAGCTGGTCGACCACCCGGCCAGGGCCGACCTGCACCCGCTGGTCCGCGACTACATCTACGCCGGCCTGGTCGGCGCGGCGGCGGGCCGCCGCGCCCTGCACCAGCTGGCCGCCCGGTACTGCGAGCGGGCGCTGCACGACCCGCTGGAGGCGTGCTGGCACCTGGCCCGGGCCGGCGACGCCGCCGAGGCGGCCGACCTGCTGGCCGCCCGGGCCGCCGACCTGACCGCCACCGGCCGGTCCGGCCGCGCCGCCGACCTGGCCGCCGGGCTGCTGGCCGCCGGGGACCTGACCGGCGACACCGCCCGCCAGCTGCTCACCGCCCGCGGCGACCTCCTCCTGCACACCGAGCGGGCAGGCGAGGCCGAGGACGCCTACCGGCAGGCGCTGGCCCTGCCCGGCCCCCGGCCGGTCCGGGCCGAGCTGTCCGGGCGGCTGGCCCAGAGCCTCCTGCAGCGGGGCAAGGTGCCCGACGCCCTGGCCCTGTGCCGGGAGGCCATCGACGGCCTGGCCCCCGGCGAGGACGTGCTGCTGGCCCGGCTGACCGGGCTGGCCGCCCGGGCGCACGTGATGCTGTCGGAGTACGCCGAGGCCACCGAGCTGGCCACCCGGGCCTGCGCCGCCGCTGACGTGATCGCCGCCATCACCCCCGGCGACGCCGCCGCGGTGCGCGCCCGGGCGTACTGGGCGCTCGGCGTGGCGGCCCGGCTGCGCGGCGAGCCGGGCGCCGCGGCCGGCTGGCTGGAGCAGGCCATCACCGCCGCCCGGGCCGCGGGCCTGCCCGAGGTGGCGGGCCGCTCGCTGTTCAGCCTGGGGGCCATGGGCGCGGAGTCCGGGCAGCTGGCCGAGGCCGAGCGGCAGTACTCCGCGGCGCTGGCGCAGCTGCGGCCGATCGGCGACGGGTACGGCATCGCCCGGGTGCTGCACGGGCTGGCCCTGCTCCGGCACACCGCCGGCGACCTGGACGCGGCCATCGGGCTGTACGACGAGGCGGTGGCGCTGAAGCGGCGGATGGGTGATCCCCTGGGCGCGGCCAACTCCGAGCACTCCCGTGCCCTGGTGCTGCTGTCCCGGGGCCAGACCGGAGCCGCCCGCGCCGCGCTGACCGGCATCCTGGCCGGCAGCACCGCCCTGGGCGAGCGGTACGCCCGCGGCCACTACCTGGACTCCCTGGCCATGGTGGACCTGGTCGAGGGGGACTGGCGCAGCGCCGGGGACCGCCTGGCGGCGGCGGCCGGCATCGCCGCCGAGGCGGGCATCCCCAGCCTGCGGGCCGAGACCACCGTGCACCGGGCGTTCGCCGTGCTGTCGGCCGGCGACCTGGCCGGGGCGACCAGCCTGTGGCAGTCCAGCGCCGAGCACGCCGGCATGCACGCGAACGGCGCGCTGCAGCACCTGGCCCTGACCGCCTGCCTGGCCCTGGCCCGCGGCGACTACCCGGCCGCCGCCGCGGCCGCGGCCGCCATGAGCAGCCAGGCCGCGGCGGGCGGGGACGTCCGCTACGGCCGCGGCGCCGAGCAGCTGGCCAGGGCGATCGCGGCCGCCGCCGCGCCCGGCGGCGCTGCCCCGCCGCTGGCCGACCTGCCCCGCGTGCTGTGGGTCTGGGGCGCCGCCGCGCCCGCCGTCCCTGGCTAGCGCCGTTCTCACAGGTCGAGTGCGACGTCGCCGCGCGGCTGCGAGCAGCAGATCAGCACGTCGCCAGCGGCCGGATCGTCGACCGGGTCAGGCGCATAGCCGACCTCCCCGGAGACCAGGCCGGACTCGCAGGTATGGCACACGCCGGTCCGGCAGGACCAGCGCACCGGCACGTCGCAGGCTTCGGCGAGCTCCAGCAGGCTCGCGTAGCGCTGGTCCCAGCGGGCGGTCAGGCCGCTGCGCGCGAACGCGACCTCCGGGCCGGTGCCCGGCGACCCGGCCGGCTGGTGCGGCGGCACCGCGGCCGCCGCCGCGATACCGGGCGTCAGCGCCGGCCGCGCGCCGAAGATCTCGGTCCTGATCTGGCCGGCGCCGAGACCGAGCGTGGCCAGCGCGGCCGCCACGTCGGCCATGAACCCGGCCGGCCCGCAGACATAGGCCTCCGCCTGGCGCGGCAGGCCCAGCCCGGCCAGCACGTCCGCCGACAGCCGCCCGGCCGACTGGTAGTCGCGGCCGAGCACGTCGTCAGCGCCGGGCTGGCTGTAGCAGACGTGCAGGTGCGCCCGCGGCAGCCTGGCCAGCAGAGACCGCGTCTCGGCCGCGAACGGCTCCTCGGCCCGGCTGCGCGCGCCGTGCAGCCACCACACCTCGCGGCCGGACCCGGCGCCGGCCAGCGCGTGCAGCATGGCCAGCACCGGCGTGGCGCCGACGCCCGCGCTGATCAGCAGCACCGGCGCCGCGCCCGGCTGGAGGATGAAGGTGCCGCGCGGCGCGGCGACCGCGAGCTGGTCACCGGGCCGCACGTGGTCGTGCACGAACTGGCTGGCCGCGCCGTGCTGCTCGCGTTTCACGCTGATGCGGTAGGACCCGGCATCCGGCGGCCCGGACAGCGAGTAGCTGCGCAGCAGCGGCGGCTGGTCCGGCTGCGGCCGCAGCCGGACGGTCAGGAACTGGCCGGGACTGGGAGCGGGCAGCGCCGCCCCGGCCGGGTCGGCCAGCGCCAGCGAGATCACCGACATGCTCTCCGGCTCGATCGCCGTCACCGCCAGCGGGCGGAACCCCGGCCAGGCGGGCGGCGGGCTCGCGGCGGCCAGCCCGGCGTTGCCCGCGCCCCGGCCGCCGTCCGGCTGGCTGGCCAGCTCGCGGAACGACGCCTTCCAGCCCTCCGACAGCGCCGGGATCGTCAGCGCCCGGCGCACCTGCTGTTCCGGGTGGCCGGGCAGGTACAGCAGCGCGTCTATCTCGGCCACGGTCATGGCCTGCGGGCCGCGGGCCACCCGGACGATCTCGTCTCCCGCCCGGACCGCGCCCTCGCGCAGCACCCGGAAGTAAAAGCCGGGCCGGTGATGCGAGACCAGCAGCGCCGGGATCCGGGCGTCGTTCATCCGGATGCCGACCCGGAAGCAGGTCACCCTCGGCTGCGTCACCTCGAAGAGCGCCTCGCCGATCTGGTACCGGTCGCCGATGCAGACCGTGTCGTCGGCCAGCCCGCGCACGGTGAAGTTCTCGCCGAACTGGCCGAGCTCGAAGTCGTCCCGCCCGAGCTGCTGCTGCCAGTACCGGTACGCCTCGATCTGGTACACGAACACGGCGCGCTGCTCGCCGCCGTGGCCGGCCAGGTCACCCTGGCCGTCGCCATCGACGTTCAGCCGCCGGGCCACCAGCGGGCCGTCGGCGGGCCGCTTCCACACCGCCGTGCGCACGGTCCGGCCCTGCCAGCTCACATCGCGCGGCAGGCCGACGTTCACCGAGAGCAGGCTGCCAGCCTGCCGGTCCATGGCCACCCCCAGTAGCGCCGCCCGGCGATCATTGTCTCAGGCGGCCCGGTCACGGGTTCAGGACGCCCGCCCGGCCCGGTATCCCCGGCCGGGAAACTCGGTCACGGTGCCGCGCGGCTCTGCCAGTGGGTATACACGGGCCACGTGTGCCCAGCGTTATCCCGCTGGTCCGGTTTAGTCGAGGAGAGCGACCATGGACAGTGACACTCAGACCCGGGCCAGGATCGAGGAGCACTGGGCCGCGTCCGAGAGCGGGGACTCAGGCGCCGAGCACGCGATCTACGCCGCCGACGCGGTCCTGGAGTATCCGCAATCCGGCGAGCGCTTCCGCGGCCGGGCCAGGATCCAGGCGCAGCGCGGCGGCCATCCGGCGGAGCGGCACTTCGCCGTCCGCCGGATCAGCGGTCAGGGGAATCTGTGGATCAGCGAGTGCGTGATCACCTACGACGGCGCGCCCACCCATTCGGTGAGCATCATGGAGTTCGGCGGCGGCTTCGTCGCGCACGAGACGCAGTACTTCGCTGACCCGTTCCCGGCGGCGCCCTGGCGGGCGTCACTGGCCGAGCCGATCCCGGCTGAGCCTGCCAGGCGGCCCGGGACCGGCACCGAGGTAGCGGACGGTGACCAGGCCGCCTCAGTTCGGTCACCTTGGGTGTCGGCCCGGGGCTGGCGGGTAATAGGGCGTTGCCGTGGCGGAGTGGACCGGGCGCCACTGCGGACCGGGCACCGATGCTGTGAGAGGTAGTCATCCGATGCGTCCTGACATCAGGCCGGGCGGCGTCTTCCCCGACTACGCCCTGGCGGATCACGCCGGCACGGTGCGCTCGCTGAGCGAGCTTCAGGGCCGCGATCCGCTGATCCTCACCCTGGCGCGGGGCAACTACTGCCCCAAGGAGCACCAGCAGCATCTCGAGCTGGCGGCGAACTACTCAAAGATCGCGGTGGCCTACACCCAGGTCGTCACGATCGCTACCGACGACCACCACACCCTGCAGGAGTTCCGCGCGTCGGTGGGCGCCCAGTGGACCTTCCTGTCCGATCCCGGCCGGACCGTCCAGCAGGACCTCGACATCCAGGAGTACACCGACCCCGAGCACAACCCGATGATCCCGCACACCCTGGTGCTCAAGCCGGGGCTGGTCGTTCACAGCGTCTATAACGGCTACTGGTTCTGGGGCCGCCCGTCGTTCGCCGACCTGTGGCATGACCTGCGGGCCGCCACCAGCGAGATCCGCCCGGACTGGGACCTGAGCACCCCGGGGCTGCGCGAGGCCTGGGACGCGGGCGACTTCACGCACTTTCACGGCTGGGACCGGCGGTCCGGGTCGGTGCCGTCCTCGTATGAGTGACCCGGCGGCGCTTCGCGCAGCCGGCCCGGATCGCGGAAGGGGCCAACGGCCGTGACCACGCCGGTATGCGAGCTGCTCGGGATTGAGCAGCCGATCGTCCAGGCACCCATGGCCGCCATTCCCCCGCTGGCCGCCGCGGTCTCCAATGCCGGCGCGCTCGGCATGCTGACGCTCACGTGGTCCGATGACGCCGGGGCCGTCGTCCGCGAGACGGCCGCGCTGACGGACGCGGCCGTTCGGCGGCAACCTCGTTCTCACCGAAGATCATCACCGTCGCCTTGACCAGGCCCTTGACGCGGGCTTGCGCATTGTCTCGTTCTTCATGGGCGATCCCGGCGGCTACGTCCAGCGCGTGCACGACGCCGGGGGGATTGTGCTGCACACGGTCGGCACCGCCGAGGAAGCGCGGCGGGCGGTGGCGTCCGGAGTGGACGTGGTCGTCGCGCAGGGCTGGGAGGCCGGCGGCCACGTCTGGGGGACCGTCGCGACCCTGCCGCTGGTGCCCGCGGTGGTGGACGCGGTGGCGCCGGTGCCGGTGATCGCGGCGGGCGGGATCGGCGACGCTCGCGGGGTCGCCGCGGTGCTCGCCCTGGGCGCTCAGGCGGCGTGGCTGGGCACGCGGTTCCTGCTGGCGCAGGAGATGCCGGTCCACGAGGAATACCGGCGCGCGCTGATAGCCGCGGCCGAGACCGATCCGCAGCGGTACGACAACCTGTACTCGGTCGGGTGGCCCGACTCTCCGCACCGGGCGCTGCGCAACTCAACCGCCGACGCGTGGCAGGCCGCGGGCCGCGCGCCGCTTGCGCAGCGGCCGGGAACAGGTGACGTGATCGCGCACTTCGCGTCCGGCGAGGCCATCGTCCGCTACGAGCCGGCGCCGCCGATGGCCGGGACCACCGGGGAGATCGAGGCCCTCTCGATGTGGGCCGGGCAGAGCGTTGCCCTGGCCGAGGCAGCCCCAGTCAGCGGCCGAGATCGTGGCCGAGCTGACCTCCGGCCTGTAAGCCGGCCGCCGGTAACCCGGGCCGGACGGCGGGCGCACCGCCGCCGCAGGCCGCGAGGACGCCGGCAGGGCCGCCGGAAGCCGGTCGCCCCCGTGGCCCTGCTGGCGTCCGCCGAGTCTACTTCGCGCTGGTCATGACGTTGGCGACCGGTCCGACGAGGAACCAGATCCCGCCCACGCCCTGGCCCTTGATCGTGCCGGCCGCGGTGTCGCCCGCAAAGTAGTACAGCGGGTGGCCGCCGTACGTGACCTGCTTGGTGCCGTCGGTCCGGGTGATGAAGCCCAGGTCGTGCGGCACCGTGAACTGCCCGGTTATGGTCACCGTCCCGGTCGTCGTGAGCGGCGGCCAGGCGGTGGCGCACGCGCCGTAGCAGGCGGACGTCGTGCTCGTGTCCTTGGTGTACACGTACAGCGCCCGGCCGGCCGAGTTCGTCAGCCAGATCCCCGCGGCGCCCGAGGCCGTCTTCAGGGCCAGCGTCGTGGCCGAGGCCGTCGGGCTCGGCGTCGCGGGCGCCGAGCTGGTCGCCGGGGGGGCGCTGGTCTTCGTACTGCCAGCCGCCGACGTACCGGACGAACCGCAGGCAGCCGCCAGCATCGCCGCCGCGGCGAGCGAGAGACCGAGGCCGAGCGTTCGTATTGAGGTCCTACGGAGCATGACGATCCTTCCTTGCAGATGCGGACCGATTGCCGGTCCGCACGTGATGAACCCCCCTTTCGGTACGCATCGGAGGCCGAAAAGGTTTGATTTGCGACATGAGAGAAGAATCTCCCTCGGGGCGCGCGCCGAACGGCCTCGGTACCGAGGCTCACTGCTGACCGATCGCCTCCTCCCGGCTGACTGGCCCGGCGCCCGCCGGTCCGGCGGCTGGCAAGAAAGGTCACATTTGCCGGCTCGCGACTGAGTAGAAATTGAGGCGGGGCAGGCTGGGACGGCGCGGGAGGCGGGCACGTTGAGCGCGTGGCAGAAAGGCTTCCCGGCATGATCGCGGTCGCTGCCGGGGCGTGCGGTGCCGCCTGGCTGGCGCTGATCGGGGTGGTCGTCGCGCTGACCGGGTGGCGGCGGCCGGCGCCGAGCCGGTCCTCGCCGGCCCTGCGGGGCGAGCCGCCCGCGGTGGTCAGCCTGCTGGCCCGCCGCCCGGGCGCCGACGGCTACGCGGCCACGCTGCTCGACCTGGCTGCCCGGGGCTGGGTCAGCCTGGCCGAGGAGGCCCCCGGCCGGGTGGTGTGCCGGCTGCCGCCCGCGTCCGGCGACGGCCCCGGCGCGACGCTCACCGACTATGAGCGGCGGGCGCTGGCCCACGTCGCCTTCCGGTCCGGGGACTCCGGGGCGGCTCCGGGGGCCGCGCTGGGCAGCGGCTTCGCGGTGGGGGAGCGGAAGTTCAGGATCCGGTTCGGCGGCGAGGTGCGGGCCGACGCGCGCCGGCTCGGGCTGATCCGGCGGCGGCTCCGGCCCGGCGCGGCGGCCGGGCTGGCCGCCGCCGGGCTGCCGGCCGTGGGGCTGGCCGTCGTGGCGCTGCCCGGGCCGGCCTGCCGGGCTGGCCGCCTGGCCGCTGCTCGGGCTGGGCTACCTGGCCGTCGCCCTGGCGGTCGGGTGGCTGAGCCGGGGCCTGCGGATGACCCCGGCGGGGCGGGCCGCCCTGGCTGGCTGGCTCGGCTTCCGCGTCGCCATCACCGGCAGCCACTCCCGGCCGACCGCCGGGACCGCCCTGCTGGCCGCGGACGGCGACCGGCGGATCGGCTACGCGGCGGCCCTGGGCGCGGCTCCCGCCGCCACCGCCGCGTTTCGCGCCGAGGACCAGCAGGTGTGGTCGTCCTACCAGGGCACCTGGCGCCAGGTCAGCATCGGCCGGCCGCGCCTGCGGCTGGTACCGGGGCCGCTGGCGCTGGCCGCCGCGGCGATGCTGACCGCCGTGCTGGCCGCCGGGACCGGGCTGGTAGCGGCGGACGCCGGGCCGGGCTGGGGCGCGCTGTTCGCGGTCGGGCCGGGCGCCGCCGGCTGGGCCGTCGCCGGGCGGGTGTTCCGGGCCGCGGCCCGGGCGCGGCGGCTGCCTGCCTGGGCCGAGTTCGACGGCGTGATCCTGCGCCGGTGGACCGAGGCCCGCCCGGCCGGCGGCGGGGGAGCCGCGACGCCGGTCCGCTGCGTGGCCATCGATGACGGCGAGCGGGACCAGGCGTGGGTGCTGACCGCCGCCGAGCCGGAGTACGAGCGCGGCCGCACCGGGATGGTCGTGCACGTCACGGCGGACCCCCGGCGCGGCCGGCTGCTGGCGCTGACCCCGGCCGCGAGCTAGCCGCCTCCCCGCGCTGACCCCGGCCGCGAGCCGGCCGCCTCCGGGCGTCAGGTTTCATGATCGTGACCGTTTGCCTGTCTCTGACCCGGACAATCGGTCACGATCATGCCAAAGTCACCTTCCCCGCCCCCGAAGCGCGCACCACGAGCCACATGAGCAACTACGGACCCCCGACGCTCGCCCGCGCCGGGCACCTGGTCGCCCGGGCGGCGGCCGCCGTCAGGTCAGGTGGCCCCACCTCGAGCCCACCATCCGCCACTCGGCCTCCCACGCCGCAAGCCGCCGCCGGTAGAGCACCGAGCGGCCGAGCAGCCCGAGGCCGGCCACGACCACCGCCAGGGCGGCCAGCGCGGACGCGGCGGCGATCTGCACGCGGTCACCGGCCTGGGCCGGGGTCAGCGGCGGCGTCCGGACCTGACCGGAGCGGTCCAGCCATACCGGCACCGTGGCGCCCGCACTGGTCCCGGATACCGCCGGGATCAGGCCGGCGTGGGCCTCGCCGCCCTCCGTCCACCGGGCCGGGGTCCAGGTCAGCCAGGAGTTCGCGCCGCCGTCGGTGAACATCGGGCCGGGCACGGACTGGAGCACGACCGCGGGCACCGGGTGCAGCTGCCGGCCGGCGTCGCGGGCGGTCGCGTTGGCGGCGTGCGCCCAGACGATCGCGCCGGCCGCGACCAGCGGCCCCAGTATCAGGAAGACGGCGACGGCGGCGGGTACCAGCCAGGCTGCCATCAGGTCGGAGCGACGGCGCAGCGGGTTGTGGTCCGAGCCCAGCGCGCGAGTCAGTCGCGTCCACGTCATTGTGGGCGATGTCATACGGTCACCTCACTGCGGATCCGGCCGCCACGCTGCGGCCGCATCCATCTGGATTGTCCACCCGTTTCCAGTGCTCTCGCCATACCCCTGACCGCTGATTTAATCGTGACAGCGTTCCGTAACAGTGTTACGTTATCGTCCTGACGAATCGGGGACCGTCACGGCACCGGGTGCCGCGGCGCGTCAGGCAGAAAGGAGCGAACATGGCAGGGCTCGTCACCTACCGCCTGGACGACGGCATCGCCGAGGTCACGCTGGACGACGGCAAGGCCAACGCGATGTCGCCGGCCATGATGGCGGGGATCAACGCGGCCCTGGACCGGGCCGCGGCCGACGGCGCGGCGGTCCTGCTGACGGGCCGGCCGGGCATGTTCTCAGCGGGATTCGACCTGGCCATCCTCCGCGGCGACCAGGCCGCCGCCGGCACGATGGTCGAGACCGGCTTCGAGCTGGCCGCCCGGGTGCTGTCATTCCCGGCCCCGGTGATCACCGCCTGCACCGGCCACGCCGTGGCGATGGGCCTGTTCCTGCTGCTGTCCAGCGACTACATCATCAGCGCGGCCTGCCCGTACAAGCTCGCCGCCAACGAGGTGGCGATCGGCCTGACCATGCCGCGCACCGCCATCGAGATCCTGCGCCAGCGCCTGGTCCCGGCCGCGGCCCTGCGGGCGCTGACCCTGTCCGAGCCGTTCACCCCGGCCGCCGCGGTGGCCGCCGGGATGGTGGACGAGGTGGCACCGGAGGTCGGCCTGGCCTGCGCCGCCCGCTCTATCGCGGCCCGGGCCGCCGCGCTGGACCGGGCCGTCCTGGCCGCCAGCAAGCAGCGCATCCGGGAGCAGTCGGTCCGGGCGGTCCGCGCCGCCATCGACGCCGACCGCGCCGCGCGCCGCGGCCGGGCGGCCTGACCTCCGTCATGCCGCGGGCCAAGCAGCGGACGCCGGAACTACGTGAGCACGTGCTCAGCGCGGCCCTGGCCACGCTGGCCGCCGAGGGCATCGCCGGGTTCACCACCCGTCGGGTGGCCGAGCAGGCGCGTACTTCCACGCCGGCCGTCTACGAGCTGTTCGGCGACAAGGCCGGGCTGGTCCGGGAGATGTTCTTCGCGGGCTTCGGGATGCTGGGCCGCGACTACCGCGCGCTCCCCGAGACCAGCGACCCGCGGGCTGACCTGATGGACGTGATCCGGGCGTTCCGCGACTTCGCCCGGGAGCGCCCCGTCCTGGCCCAGCTGATGTTCTCGCGGCCATTCGCCGACTTCGATCCCGGTCCGGCCGAGCGGGCCGCCGGCCCGGCCGTCCGCGAGTTCATCGTCGGGCGGGTCCGCCGGTGCACCGACGCCGGCCTCCTGCACGGTGACAGCACCGACATCGCGCACGTTCTCGTGGCCCTCGCGCAGGGCCTGGCCACGCAGGAAGGGGCGGGCTGGCTGGGCACCTCGCAGCAGTCAAGGGATCGCCGGTGGGACCTGGCCATCGGGGCCGTCCTCGGCGGCCTGGCGGGCTGACGAGGACCGCTCGCCAGCCCGCCAGGCCGGTCGGCTGCCGGGCTCAGTGGCTGAAACCGGGAATCCCGGCGCCGGCGATCATCCGGGACACGTGCAGGTAGACCGGCCCGGCCTTGGCGCACGCCGGGAAGGTGAACGGGATCACGTGGGACAGGAAGTCGTTCGGCGCGAACACCCGCAGCCCGGCGGCGGTGACCATGCCGCAGGCTGACGGGGAGAAGTTGGCGACATCGGTGATCTGCAGCTCGGCGTGCGCGGTGCCGCCGGTGCCGAGCGTGACCAGCGCGGCCGGGTGCGACGCGGTCCGCCCGGCGGCGCTGCCCGCCTGGGTGCTGCCGCGCACGCCGGAGACGCCCGGGTAGCCGAACAGCGTGCAGGCCCGGGCGGAGACGTTGGAGATCTCCAGCTGGTAGAAGACCGACCCGGCGGTGGCGCCGCCGGGCAGGGCGATCCAGGCGGTCACCTGGCTGGCGGTGCAGCCGGGCGCAGCGGCCGGCGCGGCGGCCCGGCCGGGCGCGGCCAGGGCGACGGCCGGGATGAGGATGGCGGCGCTGACGGCGGCGGCGGTGGCGCCGACGCGCCGGGCGATGCGGCTGCTGAGCTTCATGACGGGCGGTCCGTTCTCCTGTGCTCCCTGGTGGATCCAGGGTGTCGCTCCTTACGACAGCGCAGCACCGCACGCGGTTGCGGGTCGGCGGCGGAATCTCGCCGGGCGGCGGGACGGACATCCCCGGCGTCCGTCAGCCGGCACCGCCCAGAGTTCTGAATTTTGTGCAGGATGCCAAAAAATTACGGCCAGATCGGCGGCTGGGCGCGGGACGTTCCGGACGGATTGCCCTATCTTGTGCACTGTGCTGATAACCGAATGTCGGCCCGAGGATCTGCGGTTACTCGGAGCCGCCATCCCGCCCGCCGCGCCGCAGGGACATTACCAGCGCTATGAGCGCCAGCTAGCCGGGCAGGGGACGTTCCTGATCGCCTGGGTGGACGCCGCCCCGGTCGGGCACGCCGAGGTCCGCTGGGACGGGAACGACGTGGGCGACCCGTTCCCGCGCTGCCCGCAGCTCAGCGACGTGCTGGTGTGGCCGTCGGCGATGCGGTCCCGGGGCATCGGGACCGCGCTGATCGCCGAGGCCGAGGGGCTGACCTGGCGCCGCGGCCTGGGCCAGATCGGCCTGGGCGTCGCCGACCGCAACCGCCGCGCGGCCTCGCTGTGCCTGCGGCTGGGCTACCAGGAGACCGGCTGCCGGTTCTTCGATCATCGCCAGGTCCGGGACGGCGATCAGGTCCGGTGGGTCAGCGAGCCGTGCCGGTTCCTGGTGAAGCTCCTCGGCTGAGCCCCCGGGGGGCCATCCGACTGGCGTCGCGGCCGGGCTCCCCGTACGCTAGTAGCTACCGATGGGTAACTTAGGCGGTCGGGGAAAGCGCCCGGGGCGAGCCGGGCATCGCCGGGGGCGGTAAAGGAGTGATATGAGCGCCGATCAGGGCGGCACCACGGCGGCCACGGCGGCAGGGTTCGGGCTGGACCTCTCGCCCGATACGGCGGAGATGCGCGACTGGGTGCACGAGTTCGCCCGCGACGTCATCCGCCCGGCCGCGGCCGAGTGGGACGAGCGCGAGGAGACTCCCTGGCCGATCATCGAGCAGGCGGCCAAGATCGGGATGTACTCGCTGGACTTCTTCGCCCAGCAGGCCCTGGACCCCAGCGGGCTGGGCCTGGTGGTGGCGTTCGAGGAGCTGTTCTGGGGCGACGCCGGCATCGGCCTGTCCCTGGTCGGCACCGGGCTGGCCGCGGTGTCACTGGTCGGCAGCGGCACGCCCGAGCAGACCGGCGAGTGGCTGCCGCAGATGTTCGGCACCCCCGGCGACATCAAGCTGGCGGCGTTCTGCTCCTCCGAGCCCGACGCCGGCAGCGACGTCGGGGCTATCCGCACCCGGGCCGTCTACCAGCAGGCCACCGACGAGTGGGTGCTGAACGGCACCAAGACCTGGGCCACCAACGGCGGCATCGCCGACGTCCACATCGTGGTGGCCTCGGTCGAGCCGTCGCTGGGCAGCCGCGGCCAGGCCACGTTCATCGTCCCGCCCGGTACCGCGGGCCTGTCCCAGGGGCAGAAGTTCCGCAAGCACGGCATCCGGGCCTCGCACACCGCCGAGGTGGTGCTGGATGACGCCCGGATCCCCGGCCGGTGCCTGGTTGGCGGGAAGGAGCGGCTGGACGCCCGGCTGGCCCGGCTGGCCAGCGGCGGGAGCAGCGGCGAGCAGGCCGCGATGAAGACCTTCGAGTCCTCGCGCCCGGCCGTGGCCGCGATGGCGGTGGGCGTGGCCAGGGCCGCGGTGGAATACGCCACCGACTACGCGACCAAGCGAACCCAGTTCGGCCGGCCGATCGGGCAGAACCAGGGCGTCGCGTTCATGCTGGCCGACATGCACGGTGCCGTCGACGCGGCCCGGCTGCTGACCTGGCGGGCGGCCTGGATGGCCCGGATGGGGAAGCCGTTCGAGCATGCCGAGGGCTCGGTATCCAAGCTGGTCGCGGGCGAGACCGCGGTGCGGGTCACCGAGCAGGCCATCCAGATCCTGGGCGGCAACGGCTACACCCGCGACTACCCGGTCGAGCGGTGGCACCGCGACGCCAAGATCTTCACCATCTTCGAGGGCACCTCGGAGATCCAGCGCATGCTCATCGGGAGGGCCGTCACCGGGCTCGACGTGCGCTGATAACCGCGGTCAGGCCGCGCTGGCCCCGGCCCCCGCAACCGTCAGGTCCGGGTGCGTAGCCATCCGGCCCGCACGGGGTACAGGTGCGGCGTGGCCTCTGCAGCGTCTCCTGCCGCGCGCGAGCGTCAGGCACCGCCTGCTGACCGGCGGTGGCTGGTCCTGGTGGTTGTCGCCGTCGCCCAGCTGATGGTGGTCCTGGATTCCACGATCGTGAACATCGCGCTGCCCTCTGCCCAGCGCGCACTGGGATTCCCCAACAGCGACCGGCAGTGGGTCGTGACCGCGTATGCCCTCGCCTTCGGCAGCCTGCTGCTGGTGGGCGGCCGCCTGGGCGACATGTTCAACCGCAAGTGGGTCTTCATCGCAGGCCTGATCGGCTTCGCCATCAGCTCGGCCATCGGCGGCGCGGCCGGGTCGTTCGTCATCCTGGTAGCGGCCCGGGCGCTGCAGGGCGTGTTCGGCGCGCTCCTCGCGCCGTCCGCCCTGGGCACCCTGGTCAGCACGTTCACCGATCCGCGGGAGCGGGGGCGGGCGTTCGGCGTCTTCGGCTCGGTCGCCGCGGGCGGCGGCGGGATCGGGCTGATCCTGGGCGGGCTGCTGACCCAGTACCTGTCGTGGCGGTACTGCCTGTACGTCAACCTGGTGTTCGCCGCGATCGCGGTGGCTGGCGCCCTGGCCTACATTCGCGGCGGCCGCCTCCCCGACCGGCCGCGAATGGACTGGCCCGGTACCGTGCTGGCCTGCGCCGGGCTGTTCCTCATCGTCTTCGGGTTCTCCCACGCCGAGACCGCCGGCTGGACCTCCGCGCTGACCCTCGGCTGCCTGGTGCTGGGTCCCGTGCTGCTGGTCGGCTTCGTCTTCGCCGAGCGGCGATCCACCCACCCCCTGCTGCCCTTGCGGGTGATCGTGGACCGGGCTCGCGGCGGTTCCTACGTCGCCGTCTTCATATCCGGGATCGCGATCTTCGGCACGTTCCTCTTCCTGACCTTCTACCTGCAGCAGATCAAGGGCGAGAGCCCGCTGGCGACCGGGCTGCTGTTCCTGCCGCTGATCGGCTGCATCCTGATCACCTCTAACCTGTCCAGCATCGTGCTCCTGCCCCGGGTCGGGCCGCGGGCCCTCATCGCGACCGGCATGCTGCTGGGCACGGCCGGGATGGCGTACCTGACCCAGCTCAGCGTGACCGCCACCTACGCCGGCGGGGTGCTGCCCGCGCTGCTGATCCTGGGCCTGGGCTTCGGCATGATCTTCGCCCCGGCCATCAACACCGCCACGACGGGAGTCCGCCGGTCTGACTCCGGCGTGGCTTCCGCCCTGGTCAACACGATGCAGCAGGTCGGCGGTTCCATCGGGACGTCCGCTCTCAGCACCATCGCGCTGACCGCTACCGCCAGCTACCTGGTCGCTCACCACGCCAGCCCGGCGGCACCGGCGATCGCGGCCATTCAGGGCTACACCCTGGCTTTCGCCGTCTCGGCCGGGCTGCTGGGAGCCGGGTTCATCCTGGCGGTCGTCCTGCTGCCGTCCCGGCACCGGCTTGACGAGCTCAGGAGGGCCGCCGTGGCCCCGGCCCCGGCGGCCCCGGCCGCCCCGGCCGCGCCGGTCCCGGTCCCGGTCCCGGCAGCACAGGCCGCCGGGGCACGGCCGGGGTTCGACGCGATCCCCGTGGCACTGTGGGGGTGCTCGCCGGTAGTGAGCCCGCCCCGCGACCCCGCCGCCGGGCCGCTCCGCCCCTAGCTACGGCCGACCCCGGCAGTCTGGCGTCCGCCGGCCGGGCGCCGACTGTGCCGGGCGCCGGGGCTAGCGCTATTCTCCCTGCGTGAGCACAGGAACCCCGCCCGCCGCGGACTTGCGCCTCGTGGTCGGCTTTGACGGATCCCCGCCGGCCATCCGGGCGCTTGACGGCGCGGTCAACTTGCTGCAGGGCCGGCCGGGCCGTATCGAGGCCGTCTACGTGGCGCACGTGCCCAGCATGGCCACGCTATCGCCGGGGGCCGTAGCCGAACTGGAGATCGGCTTCGACGATGTCGAGCAGGAGCTGCGCACCATGCTCGCCGACCAGCTACGCGGCCGTGAGGAGCGCTGGGGCTTCGAGCGGCGCCAGGGCCTGATCGCCGAGCAGCTGCTCACGGCGGCCAGGGACACGGGCGCTGCCCACCCCGGCGCCACCGTGGTGATCGTGGTCGGGAGCTCCTCCGAGGTCACGCACCGCATGGTCGGCTCGGTAGCCGTCAGCCTGGCCCGCCACTCGCCGGTGCCCCTGGTGGTCGTTCCCTAGACCCGGCCGGCCGTGCCCTCAGGGCTTGCGGCCGACCCCGCCGAGCAGCCCCCAGACCCGGCTGCGGTCGGCCAGCGGCTGGTCCGGGCGCCAGTCCCAGCCCGCCACCAGGCCGGGGTCGACCAGGTCGAAGCCGTCGAAGAAGCGCCGGACGTCGGCCTTGGACCGGAACACCCAGGATCCGGCCACGCTGCGGTTGTAGACCGTCTCCACCGCGTGGGCCATCTCGGGCCGGTCGTCGCTGGTGGCGTGCGAGATGACCAGGTAGCTGCCGGGGGCCAGCCGGTCGCGCAGGGTGCCCACCAGCCGCCACGGGTCGTCGGCGTCGGCGATGAAGTGCAGCACGGCCACCAGCAGCAGCCCGGTCGGCTGGCTGAAGTCGATCAGCCGGGTCACCGCCGGATTGGCCAGGATCTCCTCCGGGTGGCGCAGGTCGCCCTCGACGACCTGGGCCCGGTCGTTGTCGGCCAGGATGGCCCGGCTGTGCGCGATCGCCACCGGGTCCACGTCGACGTAGACGACCCGGGCGGCCGGGTCGACGGCCTGGGCCACCTCGTGCACGTTGCCCTGCGTCGGGATGCCCGAGCCGATGTCGAGGAACTGCCTGATCCCGGCGTCGCTGAGGAACCGCACGGCCCGGCCCAGGAAGTCCCGGTTGGCCCGGGCGATCTCCCGGGCGACCGGCTCCACGGCCGCGATCTGGCGGCCCAGGTCCTGGTCCGCCAGGAAGTTATGGCTGCCGCCCAGCCAGTAGTCGTACACGCGGGCGATGTTCGCGCGCCGGGTGTCGACGCCCTGGGGCACCCAGTCCTGGCCGGCTTCCACCCGCCACATGGTAGTGGCCCGAGATCACGAGCTGGCCGGGACCAGGCTGACCAGCAGGTCGTTGAGCCGGGTGACGAACGCCGCCGGGTCATCGATCCGCGCGCCCAGGGTCAGGACGGCCTGGCTGAACAGCACGTGCGCCCAGTCGGCCAGGTGCGGGTCGGCCAGGTCGCCGTTCAGCCGCCGGATCAGCGGGTGGCCCGGGTTGATCTCCAGGACCGGCTGGGCCGGCAGTCCCGAGCCGTGCAGCCGCCGGGCCAGGCTGAACTCGCTGTCCGGCTCGTCGGCCACGATGCAGGCCGGCGAGGTGGTCAGCCGGCTGCTCACCCGGACATCCCAGGCCGCCCCGTCCAGGGCCGCCTTCAGCTTCGCCACCAGGTCCTCCAGGCCCGTCCCGGCCTCGTCCGCGCTGTCCGGTCCGGCGTCGCCGCCGGCGGCCGGGACGTCGCCGAAGTCCGGCGTGCCCTGGGCCACGGACTGCAGCGGGTGACCGTCGAACTCGCGCAGGCCCGACACCACCCAGCCGTCCACCGGGTCGCCGAGCAGCAGCACCTCAATGCCGCGCGCCCGGAACGCCTCCAGGTGCGGGCTGCTGGCCGCGGCGGCCGGCGTCGGGGCCAGCAGGTAGTAGATCTTGTCCTGGCCGTCCTTCATCCGCGCCACGTAATCGGCCAGCGAGGCGCCCGCGTCGGTGCTGGCAGCGTCGGTGGTCGTGAACCGGAGCAGCTTCGCGATGTCGTCCCGGTTGTCGTAGTCCTCCGGGATACCCTCCTTGAGCACCGCGCCGAATTCTCGCCAGAACGACGCGTATCGGCCCGCGTCATTCGCCGCGATATCGCCCAGCAGCCGGAGGACCCGCTTCACCGCCGTGGACCGGATCTGGTCCGCCACCCGGCTGCCCTGCAGCAGTTCCCGGGAGACGTTCAGCGGCAGGTCGCTGGAGTCGATGACGCCGCGGACGAACCGCAGGTAGGCCGGCATGAGCTGGCCGGTGTCGGCCATGATGAAGACCCGCCGGACGTGCAGCCGGACACCCTGCCGCGCCTGCGGCATCCACAGGTCAAACGGCGCCCGGGACGGGATGAACAGCAGCAGGGTGTACTCGTAGGCGCCCTCGATCTTGGCGTGCAGGTAGCCCAGCGGGTCGGTGAAGTCGCTGGCCACGTGCTTGTAGAAGGCGTTGTAGTCGGCCTCGGCCAGGTCGGACTTGGGCCGCGCCCACAGCGCCGACGCCTGGTTGACGGCCTCGTCCTCGCCGCCGTCTCCCTCGGCCGGCATGAGGATCGGCTGGCTGACGTGATCGGAGTAGCGGCGCACGATCGACCGGAGCCGATGGCCGCTGAGCAGGTCCTCCTCGCCGTCCCGCAGGTGCAGCACGATCGTGGTGCCCCGGTCGGGACGGTCGGCCGGCTCCAGCGTGTACGCGCCCCGGCCGTCGGACTCCCAGCGCACGCCCGCCCCGGCGGGCAGGCCGTGCCGGCGGGTGGTCAGCGACACCCGGCCGGCCACGATGAACGCCGAGTAGAAGCCGACGCCGAACTGGCCGATCAGCGTGGCGTCCCGGCGCTGGTCGCCGCTCAGCGAGCGGAGGAACTCAGCGGTGCCGGACCGGGCGATCGTGCCCAGGTTGGCGATCACCTCGTCCCGGCTCATGCCGATCCCGTTGTCGGCGATGGTGATCGTCTTCGCGTCCGCGTCCCAGCTGACCCGGATCCGCAGGGCGGCCCCGTCGTCGGGCTCGGCGTCGGGGCTGGTGAACCGCTCCAGGCGCAGCCGGTCAATGGCGTCGGAGGAGTTGGAGACCAGCTCCCGGAGGAAGATCTCCTTGTTGCTGTACAGGGAGTGGATCATCAGGTCCAGAAGCTGGACGACCTCGGCCTGGAAGCTGTAGCTCTGCTGGGTTTCCGGCTGTGTTTCCGCGTTCACCGGCGTCATGCTAGGGACGGTCCCGGCGCCGGTCAACCGCGCCGGCCGCGGTCGGCGATCTGGAGCAGCGCGGCCAGCCCCGGCGCGGACTCCGCCTGGATCACGCGGCCGTCGGCGGGGCGGGTGGCGGTCCACCCGTACAGGCCGTGGGCCAGCTTCCAGCCGGGGAACTCGGCCTCCAGCCGGGCGGCGATGACGTCGCGGGCGCGGTCGACCGGGCTGCGCTCGAATCGCCGCCGCGCGATCCACGTGGGGCCGGTCAGGTCGCCGGTCACCGGGTCACCAGCGACCAGACGATCTTGCCGCCGCCGCGGGTCGGGTAGGCGCCCCAGCGGTCGCTGAGCATGTCGACCAGGAACAGGCCGCCGGCCGCTCTCCGCCTCAATGCCGACGTCGCGGCCCGCCGGCGGCATCGCGTCGCTGGCGTCCCAGACCTCGATCTTGACCACCCGGTCACCGCCGAGCAGGCGCAGCTGCACCGGGCGCGGCCCGGTGTCGGTGTCCTGCCCGGCGGCCGCGGCGATGGCGTTGGTGACCAGTTCCGAGACGATCAGCTCGACGGTCCCGGCGATGGCCCCGTGGCCGTGCTCCAGCAGCACCAGGCGCGCGTGCAGCCGGGCCGAGGGAACCGCACCGGGCAGGGGCCGGAGGTCTAACGCGGAGTAACGCCACTGAAGATGACGTGGCGCCAGCGTGCCGGGCGCGGTCATGCCGGGCTCCGGAGCAAAATGCTGTAAGAGATGACAGTTTCGCTAGATATTGGTGTGATTGGAGTGCTCCCGCTTCGTGCTTTGGCGGCCTCCGTTACACGGTGCGCGGCGGGCTTTACTCTCCGGTAGAGGGCTGGCGCGCACCGTAAGTAGGTGCGTGGCGCCATGGGTGCGGTGGCTGGCAGGCCAATTTCACGTGCCGGTCGCACAGGCATGTGAGGGGCAGGCTGGCACCGTGAGCACTAGTGAGTCGCACCGGGACAACTCGGCATTAGCGGTATTTGCCAGTGAGCTGCGCAGTGCCCGGGCGGCGCGCGGACTGTCCCAGGAGCAGCTAGCCGACAAGATCGCGTACAGCAGCAGCATGGTGGCCATGATCGAGTCGCGGCGGCGGGTGGCCACGGTGGACTTCGCCGAGCGCTGCGACGAGGCCCTCGCCACCGGCGGCAGCCTGGCCCGGCTGCAGCCCCTGGTCGCGGGGGAGGCGTACCCGTCGTGGTTCCGCCCGTTCGTGGAGCTGGAGCGGTCGGCGCGGTCGCTGCGGACCTGGGAGCCGCTGCTGGTCCCCGGCCTGCTGCAGACCGAGGACTACGCCCGCGCGGTCATCCGGGCGGCTCGGCCGTCGGACGAGGCTGACCAGGTCGAGGCGGCGGTCGCGGCCCGGATGCAGCGCCAGTCGATCCTCGAGCGGGACAGCCCGCCGATGCTGTGGTGCATCCTGGACC
Source organism: uncultured Actinomycetota bacterium (assembly GCA_963731085.1). Classification (GTDB taxonomy): domain Bacteria; phylum Actinomycetota; class Actinomycetes; order Streptosporangiales; family Streptosporangiaceae; genus DASUBV01. The sequence goes on along the minus strand of CAVSUF010000002.1, from coordinate 15,068 downwards.
AGGCCGTGTTCTGCCGGCCGGTGGGCGGCCGGGTGGTGATGGCCGAGCAGGTCGGCCAGCTGCTGACGGCGGCGCTGCGGCCCAAGATCATCATCCAGGTGGTGCCGTTCGAGGCCGGCGCCCATCCCGGGCTTACTGGCGCGTTTGTGCTCGCCAGCTTTGACGGCCAGCCGGATACCGTGCACCTGGACAGCGCATGGGCGGGTTTAATTGCGGAGCGCGCGGAAACCGTGGACGCGTGCGCGTTCGCATTCGATACTCTTCGAGCCGAGGCGCTGTCGCCGGCGAAATCCATAGATCTAATCCGGGAAGAGGTTGCGAAATGGTCCAGCTGAATGGAGCAGAATGGCGCAAGTCGAGCTACTCGGGGGGCAATGGCGGCAACTGCGTGGAAATTGCGCGTAACCTGCCGGGAGTGATCGCGATACGCGACAGCAAGAACCCGTCGGACGGTGCTCTGATTCTCCCGCCGGGTGCATTTGCGGTATTTACTGACGGTATTCGCATGGGCCTGTTCAAGGTCATCTGACCTGGCCGGGCGGCTTGGGACCGGCCGCCGGGCTGGGGAAGCAAAGCGGGACGGCGCACGAGCGCTGTCCCGCTTTACCGTTCTTTGTCCGGATGCGGAGCTTGCGTCATGCACGTGCGTTAGCGACGGCGCCGGGGCGGCGCCGTCGCCAGGGCCGGGGGATTGCCAGCCGGGCGACGGCCCGGCAATTAGCGGAGGCTGTGGAAGTTCTGCGAATAGAACTTCTACGGCAGCGGCATTCTTGATCAGCTAAGGCCGGGATCTATAGAGGCCGGACCTGGCTATCCCGGGTCGGGCCAGAATTCCCCCGGGGGTGCGGGAATGCCGGCGCCGGCGGGGCGGGAATGCCGGCGCCGGGCGGCGGTGGCGGCGCCCGGCGGGAAGGCGGAAAGCGGGGTGCGAAAGATCCGTCAGGCGCGCGGCGCCCCGGCCGCGACGACGTCCAGGAATGCCCCCAGCGGCGCGCCTGCCCGGGCCGACTCGCGCCAGGCCAGCAGCTTGGCGAACCGGATGGCGGGCCGCAGCGGCCGGACGGCGATGCCCGGCGCGGCGTCCAGGACCGGGTCCGACCCGGCCGACAGGGCCACGCCGATGCCCTCGGCCGCCAGCGCGACCTGGACCGGGACCTCGTTGCTGACGTAGGCCACGGCCAGCGGCAGGCCGCGGGCCTGGAACGCCGCCTGCAGCAGCGGCCGCAGCCCGGTGTCGGGGCCGTAGCTGATCACCGGGTGCCGGGCCACCTGCTCCAGCGTCAGCACGGCCCGCCGGGCCAGGCCGGTCCCGGCCGCCACCACGGCCACGACCCGGTCCTGGCGGATGGCCCGGCTGCGGATGCCGGCCGGCAGGTCGCGCGGCCCGGTGATGATGGCGGCGTCCAGCTGGCCGGCCAGCAGCCGGTCTAGCTGGAGCGCGCTGGCGCCCTCGGTCAGGGTGACGGTCACGGCGGGGTAGCGGCGGGTATAGGCGCCGATCACCGCCGGCAGGATGGTGGCCTGGGCGCCCGAGCCCGCGCCCAGCCGGAGCTCGCCCCGCAGCACCCCGGAGCGGGCGGCGAACGCCGCCGCCGCCTGGCCGGCGGCGGCCAGGCAGTCGCGGGCGTAGGGCAGCAGCGCCCGGCCGCCCGCGGTCAGCGTGACCCGCCGGGCCAGCCGGTCGAACAGCGGCTCGCCCAGCTCGCGCTCCAGGCCGTGGATCTGCTGGCTGATGGCGGGCTGGACGACGTGACAGCGGGCCGCCGCCCGGGTGAAGGTGCCCTCCTCGGCGACCGCGACGAAGTACTCGAGCGTCCGCAGCTCCACCAGCTCACGCTATCAGCGGCCCTGATGGGTGCCCTCAGCAGCGGTTATTGGACTTCTCCCGGCGGGGCGCCCAGGCTCGGGAGGGACGGCGCCAGCCAAGGGGGAAGGCGGACATCACATGGGGACGGTCACCGTAGGCCACCAGAACTCCGAGGACATCGACCTCTACTACGAGGACCACGGCACGGGCCAGCCGGTGGTCATGATTCACGGCTACCCGCTGAACGGCCACTCGTGGGAGAAGCAGGAGCGGGAACTGCTGCGGGCCGGGTACCGGGTCATCACCTACGACCGCCGCGGGTTCGGCCAGTCCAGCCAGCCCAGCACCGGCTATGACTACGACACCTTCGCCGCCGACCTGAACATGCTCACCCAGCGGCTGGGCCTGACCGACATGATCCTCATCGGGTTCTCCATGGGCACTGGCGAGGTGACCCGCTACCTGGGCAGCTACGGGTCCGGGCGGGTGGCCAGGGCCGTGCTGCTGGGCGCCATCCCGCCCTACCTGCTCAAGGCCCCGGACAACCCCGAGGGGCTGGACAAGTCGCTGTTCGACGGCTTCCAGGCGGCGTGCGCCGCCGACCGGCCCGCGTTCCTGAAGGGCTTTGTCGACAACCTCTACAACGTCGACGTGCTGCGCCCCAGCCGGATCAGCGACGCGGCCTGGCAGAACAGCTTCAATGTCGCGCTCGGCATGTCGGCCACCGCCGCCTACGAGTGCATCGGCACCTGGGAGACCGACTTCCGCGAGGACCTGCCGCGGATCGACGTGCCGGTGCTCCTGCTGCACGGCGACGCCGACCGGGTCCTGCCCTACCCGCAGACCGCCGCCCGCCTGCCGGGCATGATCAAGGACCTGGAGTTCATCACCGTGGAGGGCGGCCCGCACGCCATCGGCTGGACCCATGCCGAGATCGTCAACCCGGCCATCCTCCGGTTCCTGAAGAGCTGACCGGCGGACCGGCGGACCGGCTGAGCGGCTGACCAGACGGCGGGCGGGACGGGCCGGGCCGGGATCCTGGCCCGCCCCGCCCGCGGCCCCGCGCCGGCGCGCCCGGTACAACTGACGGGTGCCCGAGCTACCCGAGGTGGAGACGGCCCGCGCCCTCATCGCCGCGCGGGCGCTGGACCGCCCGATCACCGCCGTCGACGACTCCGATACGTACGTGACCCGGCCGCACGTCCCCGGGGAGCTGAGCGGGGCGCTGGCCGGGCGCCGCCTCACCGCGGCGCGGCGCCGGGGCAAGACCATGTGGCTGGAGACGTCCGGGGCCGGGGCCGACCCTGGCCCCGGCCCGGACCTCGGCATTCACCTGGGCATGAGCGGCCGGATCCTGATCACCGCCCCGGACGGCGCCACCGCTGAGGGCGGCGACTACGACGTCCGGCCGCCCAGCCTGGCCTGGAGCCGGTTCGCGCTCACGTTCGCCGACGGCAGCAGCCTGGCCCTGATCGACCCGCGCCGCCTGGGCCGGGTCTGGCTGCACCCGGACATCGCCGCGCTCGGCCCGGACGCCGCGACGGTCACCCCGGCCCAGTTCCGCGCCCTGGTCACCGCGGGCACGATCGCGGTCAAGGCCCGGCTGCTGGACCAGTCGAAGATCGCCGGGATCGGCAACCTGCTGGCCGACGAGATCCTGTGGCAGGCCCGGGTGCCGCCTCAGGCGCCGGCCGGGACGCTCACCCCGGCCCAGGTCCGCCGCCTCTACCAGGCCCTGACCCGGGTGCTGGCGGCGGCCATGGCCAGCGGCGGGCGCGCACGACGGCGAGGTCATCGGCCAGCGCCGCCCCGGCGGCACCTGCCCGCGGGACGGCGCCCCGATGGTCCACGGCATCGTCGGCGGCCGGTCCACCTGGTGGTGCTCCCGCGAGCAGGCGATCCGGGCGCCGCGCCGGTCAGGCGGCCGCGGCCGACGTGCCCGCGATGCGGCCGAAGACGGCCCCGGCGGTCAGCCCGGCACCGCCGGGGTAGTTGAAGTAGAACAGCCCGCCGACTAGCTCCCCGCACGCGAACAGGCCGGGGATCTCCCGGCCCGCCACGTCCACCACCGCCCCGCCGGCGGTGATCCGCAGCCCGCCGAACGTGAACGTGATGCCGCAGGTCACCTGGTAGGCATCGAACGGCGGGGTGTCCAGCAGGCTGGCCCAGTTGGATTTGGGAACGACCAGGTCGGCCCGGCGCCCGTCGCGCACGTTGGGGTTGAACGGGACGGACTGGTCGACGGCCGCGTTGTACTCCGCCACCGTGGCCAGGAAGCCGCCCGCGTCGACGCCCTCCAGCCGGCCGGCCAGTTCCTCCAGCGAGCCGCCGCTCACCTTGGACATCTCGCGGATCCGGTACTCGTCGCGCAGCAGGTGGGCCACCTTGGCGTCGAACACCTGCCAGGCGAACTGGCCCGGCTGGGCCAGGATCTCCCGCCCGTACTTGGCGTAGGTGTAGTTGCGGAAGTCCGCGCCCTCGTCCACGAACCGCCGCCCGGCCGCGTTGACCATGATCCCGAACGGGTAGCTGTGCTTCTGGTAGCCGTCGCCGACGGCCAGGTTCCCGAACAGCGGCGCGTTCCGGTCCCAGCCCACCGCGTGGCAGCCCGACCAGTTGCCGAACGGCATGGCCCCGACGTCCAGGGCCATCCGGATGCCGTCGCCGATGTTGAACCGGGTGCCGCGGACCCTGGCCAGGTCCCAGCCCGGCCCCAGGTACCGGGTGCGCCACTCGGCGTTGGCCTGGAATCCGCCGGTGGCCAGCACGACCGCGTCGGCGGGCAGCGTCTCCCGGCGGCCCTGGTGGCGCACCACCACCCCGCTGACCCGGCCGTCGTCCTCGGTCAGCCCGGTCGCCCGGTGCTCGTGCCGGATCTCGATGCCGGCCGCGGCGGCCCGGGCGAACAGCGTCTCGACCAGCCCCTGGCCGCCGCCGTAGGCCTCCACGGCCAGCCCGCCCCAGAACGTGAACCGCCCGTCGACCAGGAACGCCTGGCGGCCGTAGCTGGGCAGGAACCGGACCCCCTGCCCGCGCATCCAGCGCAGCGTGGGCATGCTCTGCGAGACCAGCACGTCGGCCAGGTCCGGATCGCACCGGTACTCGGTGACCCGGGCCATGTCATCGAGGAACGCGGCCCTCGGGTACGAGCCGAAGTCGGTCCGGGCCGCCTCCGCCTCGGTCAGGTCGGGCAGCAGCCCGGCCAGGTCCGCGGGGCCGTCGTAGGCCACCCGCATGGCTCCGGCGGTGAACGCCGAGTTGCCGCCGTGCTCGGCCGGCGGGGCCGCCTCCACCAGGGTCACCTCGGCGCCCTGCTCGCGGGCGGCCAGCGCCGCGCACAGCGCCGGCGTTCCCGGCGCCCAGCACGATCACCTGTCGGCGGCTCATCAGGCCTGCCTCCTGAGCTGTTTCCCGGCTGTCCTGTTTGACGCACTATCCGAGATCCGTTCTAGCACGCGCGGCGGCGGTCGGCCGGCCGATCTTTACCCGCCCGGCAAGCGGGCCGGGCGCCGCGCCGGAAATCCCGGCGACCGCGCGGCCGTCGTCACGACATAATGGGAGGTAGACCGTTTTGCGCCACTCCCGGGGGAGGAGCTCGTGCCGGCCGAGACGGAGTACCGCCTGCTAGGCCCGTTAGCGGTGGTCCGGCGCGGCGCGACGGTGCCGATCCCGCCGGGCAAGCAGCAGGTGCTGCTGGCCGCGCTGCTGCTGCGAGCCGGCCGCCTGATCGCGATGGACGAGCTGGCCGAGACCCTGTGGGGGTCCGCCATACCGGCGTCGGCGGTGGCCAGCCTGCACAATTACGTGGCCCGGCTGCGCCGGGCGCTGGGCACCGCCGACGGGGACGGCGGCGGGCCCGTCATCCGGACCGAGCCGGGCGGGTACCTGATCCGGATCGCGGCCGACGAGCTGGACGTTACCCGGTTCGAGGCGGCGCTGGCGGCGGGCCGCTCGGCGGCCCGGGCCGGGTCCTGGCCGGCCGCGGCGCAGGTGCTCCGGGCCGGGCTGGCCTTGTGGCGGGGGCAGCCGCTGGCCGGGCTGGAGTCCGACGTGCTGGCCGCCCGGGAGGTGCCCTGGACCCGGGCCGAGCGGGTCACGCTGCGCGACTGCCTGGACTACGCTGCCCGGGTCGGCGACCGGCCCCGGCTCATCGCCCTGACCGCGGCCGTGGCCGAGTTGCTGCGCCAGAACGGGCTGTGGGCCGAGGGCATCCGCCGGCACGGCGCCGCCGCGGCGGCGGCCCGCGCCGAGGGCGACCGGGCCGGCCTGGCCGGCGCGCTCAGCGACCTGGGGCTGGCCCAGGACTTCACCGGCCATCACGTCGAGGCGTTCGAGGCCCTGGCCGAGGCGCTGGACCTGTACCGCGCGGTCGGCGACCAGCGCGGGCAGGCCATGGTGCTGCAGTACCAGGGCGAGGTCAGCCAGCAGGTCGGTGACTACCAGTCGGCGGCCGCGCAGGTGCGGGAGTCGCTGGCCATCTTCCGGGCCTGGGCGACCGGACCGGCGAGGCCCGGTGCCTGCTGTACCAGGGGCTGGTCCGGCGGTCGGTGGGCGACCACGCCGGGGCCGACGGCGCGCTGCGGGAGTCGCTGGCCCGGTACCGGGACCTCGGCAACCTGGTCGGCCAGGCCAACGTGCTGGGCGAGCTAGGCCGGCTGCGGCGGCAGGCCGGGGACTACCCGGCCGCCGAGGCGGTCCTGGGCGAGGCGCTGGAGATCTACCGGGGCCTGGGCAACCGGACCGGAGAGGCCAACGTGCTGACGTACCTGGGAACGGTGCGGGCCGGGCTCGGCGACTTCCGGGCTGCCGCCCGGGCACTGGCCGGGGGCCTGGCCCTGTACCGGGAGACCGGCGACCGGGACGGCGAGGCCGAGGCGCTGAACAACCGCGGCGCGCTGGACCTGCTGGCCGGCCCGGCCCGGCCGGCGCGTGGTACGCCGAGGCGCTGCGCCTGGCCCGCGACCTGGGCAGCGCGTGGGACGAGGCCACCGCGCTGGCCGGCCTGGGCCGGTGCGCGGCCGCCACCGGGGACGCCGCGGGCGCGGCCCGGAGCCTGGCCCGGGCGCACGAGATCTTCGCCCGGATCGGCGCGGCCGAGACCGCCGGGGTGGCCGCTGAGCTAGCGGGGCTGGCCGGGCGGTGAGCTGGCGTTCAAGAAAATAATGGTCGTCAGGAGTGCCGGCCGCCTGCCGGAGAACCGCAGGTCAATGACGTAATGTTGGGTCCTCGCCGTAACGTCGGGGCCATGACGAACTCTGACACCGTATCGCCCGTCCAGTCGCCGCCTGCTGACGACGCCGCGATCCGGCCATTCCAGGTCAGCGTCTCCCGGGCGGCCATCGACGACCTGCGCGACCGCCTGGCCCGCACCCGCTGGACGGCCGACCTGCCGGGTACCGGCTGGGAGGGCGGCGTGCCCACGGCCTACCTGCGCGACCTGGCCTGGTAATGGGGCCGCGACTTCGACTGGGCCGCCGAGGAGGCGCTGATCAACGCGCATCCGCAGTTCAGCACGGCCATCGACGGGGCCGACGTGCACTTCCTGCACGTCCGCTCGGCCGAGCCGGCCGCCACGCCGCTGCTCCTGCTGCACGGCTGGCCCGGGTCGGTGGTCGAGTTCCTGGACCTGATCGGGCCGCTGACCGACCCGGCCGCCCACGGCGGTGCCCGGCCGACGCGTTCCACCTGGTCATCCCCTCGCTGCCGGGCTATGGCTTCTCCGGGCCGCAGGACCGCTCCAGCGCCTACATGCAGATCCAGGGCACCAAGCCGCAGACCATCGGGCACGCGCTGAACGACTCCCCGGACCTGCTGACAGCCGACCTGCGGGAGTTCTTCCGCGAGCGCCGCTGAGCCTGCCGCCGGGCGCCGCTGCCAGGTGAGAGGCTGCCTGGCATGACGGGTGAGATCCGGTGGGGCATCATCGGCACGGCCAGCATTGTCCGGGGGGCGTTCCTGCCCGCGCTGCGGGAGGCCGGCGGCGGGCGGGCCGTGGTCGTGGCCAGCCGGGACGCGGCGCGGGCCGCGGCGTACGCGGCCGAGCACGGCATCGACGCCGGGGTGGCGGGCTATGCGCGGGTGGCCGAGTCGGCCGACGTCGACGCGGTGTACGTGGCCCTGCCGAACTCGCTGCACGCCGACTGGGCGGCCCGGGCGCTGCGGGCCGGCCGGGCGGTGCTGTGCGAGAAGCCGCTGTGCGTCGGGGCGGCCCAGACGGCCGACCTGCTCGGGGTGGCCGCGGCGACGCCGGGGGCGCTGCTGTGGGAGGCGTTCGTGTTCCCGTTCCACGCCCAGCACCAGCGGCTGACCGCACTGCTGGCCGACGGCGCGGTCGGGGAGCCTGGCCGAGATCATCAGCGCCTTCCACTTCCGGCTGGGCGGGCACGGGGCCAGCACCCGGCTGTCGGCGGCACTGGGCGGGGGCGCGCTGGCTGACGTCGGCTGCTACCCGATCCGGCTGGCCTGCGAGCTGTTCGGCCCCCGCTGGATCGACCCGGGCTGGACCGACCCGGACGCGGCGGCCCCGGACGTGACCGTCACCGGGGCCGCCGTGCCCGACGGGGAGGTCGACGGGGACGCGGCGGGCATCATCGCGCGCGGCGGCCGGCGGCTGGTGCTGACCTGCGGGTTCTGGCGCGCCTACGACACGTTCAGCCGGGTGCTCGGCGACCAGGGCCAGATCCACCTGACCAACCCGTTCCACCCCGGGGCGGCCGACTCCCTCACGCTGCTGCGGCCGGGCGCCGAGCCGGTCACCGAGCGGCCGACGTCCGACGCGCACTCGTTCACCGCCGCCCTGCGCCACATCCACGCGGTGCTGCGCGGCGAGGCCGCGCCTGAGCACACCGCCGCGGGCTCCGCCCTGGCCACGGCCCGCGCCCTCGAAGCGGTCCAGGCCGCCTGCCGCCCGCGCTGATCAGAGCGTTCGGGCCGGAACACGATAAAGACCGCTAGACCTGGGCATAATGACAGCCTGCATAAGACACCGGGGGGCGCCGCCACAGGCGGGTGCCGGGGCCAGTCCGGGAGGTCGCGTGACCGGGGACATGGAGTTCTGCCTGCTCGGGCCGCTGGCGGTGGGCCGGCGCGGGACGGAGGTGCCGGTACCGCCCGGCAAGCAGCGGGCGCTGCTGGCCGCGCTGCTGCTGCGCGCGGGCCACCCGGTCCGGATAGACGAGCTGACCGAGGTGCTGTGGGGCGAGGAGCCGCCGCCCACGGCCCGGGCGACCTTACAGAATTACGTCAAGCGGCTGCGCCGCGCGCTCGGTCCCGGCGCCGCGATCCGCACCGAGCCCGGCGGCTACTGCCTCGACATCGCCGGCGGCGGCCTGGACGTGACCCGGTTCGAGGCGGCGCTGGCGGCGGGCCGGGCGGCGGCCGGCGCGCGGGTCGTGGGAGGCGGCGGCCGAGGCGTTCCGGGCCGGCCTGGCGCTGTGGCGGGGGGAGGCACTGGCCGGGGTGCCGTCGGAGGTGCTGGCGGCGCGGGAGGTGCCGCGGCTGGCCGAGCTGCGGTGGCAGGCGGTGGAGGGCCGGGTTGAGGCGGACCTGGCGCTGGGGCGGCACGGGGAGGTGGTGGCGGAGCTGCGGCGGCTGGTGGCCGGGGATCCGCTGCGGGAGCGCCTGCACGGGCTGCTGATGACGGCCCTGGCCGGGGACGGGCAGCAGGCGGCGGCGCTGGCCGCGTACCAGGATGCCCGGGCGGTGCTGGTGGCCGAGCTGGGGGCCGAGCCGGGGCCGGAACTGCAGGGACTGCAGGCGCCGGGTGCTGACCGGCGGCCTGGGCCCGGCCGTCCCGTACCCGTCAGCCGCGGACCCGGCGGTCCGCGAGGCGGCCACGGCCGCGCTGGGCCTGCGCTACTCGCTGCCCGTGGACACCGCCGCGTTCACCGGGCGGTCCATCGAGCTGGATCACATCACCGCCGCGGTCACCGGGCAGGCCCGGCCCGGCGGGGTGGTTACCATCCGGGCCATCGACGGCATGCCCGGCGTCGGCAAGACCGCCCTGGCCGTGCACGCCGCGCACCTGCTGCGCGACCAGTTCCCCGACCGGCAGCTCTTCATCGACCTGCACGGCCACACCCCCGGGCAGGACCCGGTCGGCCCCGACGAGGCGCTGGCCGGGCTGCTCGCCGCCACCGGCGTCGACCCCCGTTACCTGCCCGCGGACCGGACGGCCGGGCCGCCCTGTGGCGGGACCAGATGGCCGGGCAGCGGGCGCTGCTGGTGCTGGACAACGCGGCCAGCAGCGCCCAGGTCGCCCCGCTGCTGCCGGGCGGCGACAGCTGCCTGGTGCTGGTCACCAGCCGCCGCCACCTGGCCGACCTGCCCGGCGCGGTGCTGCCGGTCCTGCTGGAGGCGCTGCCGCCGGGCCAGGCCCGGGCGATGTTCATCCGGCTGGCGCCCCGCGCCGCCGGCGGCCCGCGCCGGCGCGGTCGCCGAGCTCGCGGCGCTGGCCGGGTTCCTGCCGCTGGCCATCTCGCTGCTGGCCCGGGTCTACAACCGGCACCCGTCGTGGACGCTGGCCGACCTGGCCGCCGAGACCCGGGCCAGCCTGCTCACCCTGGCCGCGGAGCACGACAGCGTCGCCGCCGCGTTCGAGGTGTCCTACCAGCACCTGACCCCGGCCAGCAGGACTTCTTCCGCGTGCCTGGGCCTGCACCCGGGCACGACCATCGACGCCTACGCCGCCGCCGCGCTGGCCGGCGTCCCGCTGGCCGAGGCGGCCCGGCTGCTGGACGCGCTGCACGGCGAGGGGCTGCTGACCGAGACCGGCTACCGCCGGTACGGCATGCACGACCTGATCCGCCGCTACGCCGCCGACCGGGCCGCCGCCGACCCGGCCGCGGGCCGCGAGCAGGCGCTGGGCGGCTGCTCGACTACTACCAGCACACCGCCGCCGCGCCGCAGGCGCTGCTGGCCCGCCACGCCCGGGTCCCGCCCGGCCCGGCCGCGGCCGCGCCGCCCGCCGCGGCGCCCGGCCTGCCTGACGCAGCGCGCCGCGCTGGCCTGGACCGGGCCGAGCGGGCCAGCCTGCTGGCCTGCCTCGACCATGCCGCGCGGCGCGCGACCTGCCCGGCTGGTGGGGCTGACCGCGCGATGGCCGCGCTGCAGCACACGACGGCCCGTGGCCGAGGCCACCGCGCGGCACGAGGCCGCCGCTGGCCGCGGCCGCCGGCTGGCGACGGGCTGGCTAGGCCGCCGCCCTGACACCAGGCCGACCTGCACGGCCTGACCGGGGACTACCCGGCGGCCCGGGCCGTGCCGACCAGGCCGCCCTCGGCCATCTGCCGGCGACCGGGCGACCTGCGGGGCCAGGCCGCCGCCCGTTCGAGCTGGGCGCCATGCGGCGGCGGCCGGCGACGCCGGCGCCGCGGCAACTTCCGGCCAGGCGCTCGGCCGACTTCCGCGCGCTGGGCGACCGGCGCGGCGAGGCCACCGCGCTGCACTACCTGGGCGTGCTGCGGCTCGCCATCGAGGACTACGCTGGCTCGGCGCCGCCTGCTGGAGGAGGCCCTGGTCATCTGCCGCGACGTTGGGGACCCGCTGGCCCAGGCCAGCGCGCTGGATCACCTGGGCGACGCGCGGCGGGCCTGGCGACTACCCGGCCGCGGCGCCGCTGCTGGCCGAGGCGCTGGCCCTGTACCGGAGCGGCTCGGCATCCGGCTCGGCCAGGCCAACGCCCTGGACAGCCTGGGCCTGCCTGCAGCTCGCCACCGGAGACATTGACGAGGCCGCGGCGGCGCTGGAGGAGGCGCTGGGGATCTTCCGCGACCTCGGCAGCCGGGCCGGGCAGGCCAACGCCCTGCTCCTGCTGGGCGACGTGCGGCGGCAGGCGGCCGACTACCCGGCGGCGGCCCTGGTACTGACCCAGGCGCTGGAGCTCTCCCGCGCATGGGCAGCCGCCTGGGCCACGCCAACGCCCTGCTCTACCTGGGCACCGTGTGGCGGTGCGCGGCGACTACGCCGCCGCCGTGACCGCCCTGGACGAGGCCCTGGGCCTGTGCCGCCAGCTCGGCGACCGGGGCGGCCAGGCGGAGGCGCTGAACGAGGCCGCGGCGGTGGCCTGCGCCCGCGGCGACACTGCCGCGGCCGTCGCCGGGCACCGAGCAGGCCCTGGACCTGGCGCGGAGATCAGCAGCCCGCGCGACCAGGCCATCGCGGTGGCCGGCCTGGCCCGCTGCGACCTGGCCGGCGGCGACGCCGGCGCGGCGCTGGCCGGGCTGGCGCAGGCCCGCGACATCCTGGCGCGGATCGGCGCCGCCGAGGCCGCCGCCCTCGCCGCTGAGCTGGACGACCTGACGCGGTCCGGCCGCGCCCGGGCCGGCCTGACCGCCCGGGCGACCTCCTAGCCGTTCCCGGGCGACGCAGCCATTCCCGGCGACTGGCCGTTTCCGGGTGACCAGCCGTTCGGGCGGACGCCCGGCATAGGCCGATAGATGCGGGCATAATGGCATCTTGCATGTGCCGCCGGGGGGACGCCGCGACTCGCGGGTGCCGGGGCCATTCCGGGAGGTCGCGTGGCGGGGGAGACGGGGTTCGGCCTGCTGGGGCCGCTGGCAGTCCGCCGGCACGGGACCGAGGTGCCGGTCCCGCCGGGCAAGCAGCGGGTCCTGCTCGCGGCGCTGCTGCTGCGCGCCGGGCGGGCCGGTCAGCGTCGATGAGCTGGCGCGGGTGCTGTGGGGCGACGCGCCGCCGGCGTCGGTCCGGGCTGAGCCTGCAGAACTGCGTGATGCGGCTGCGCACAGTCGCTGGGCGCGGGCGGCGGCGGCGATCGTGACCGAGCCCGGCGGCTACCGGATCGACGTCGGCGCCGGACGACGCTGGACGTCGGCCCGGTTCGAGGCGGCGCTGGCCGCCGGGCGGGCCGCGGCCCGGGCCGGGTCGTGGGCCGGCGGCGGCGCGGTGCTGGCCGGCGGGCTGGCGCTGTGGCGGGGCGACGCCGCTGTCGGGCGTGGCGCTCCGACGCGCTGGCCGCGCCGGGAGGTGCCGCGGCTGGCCGAGCTGCGGCTGCAGGCGCTGGAGGCCCGGATCGAGGCGGACCTGCACCTGGGCCGGCACGCGCGACGTGATCGTGGAGCTGCGGCAGCTGGCGGCGGCCGAGCCGCTGCGGGAGCGGCTGCACGCGCTGCTGATGACGGCGCTGTACCGGGACGGGCAGCAGGCCGGGGCGCTGGGCGCCTACCAGGCCGCCCGGCGGATCCTGATCGACGGAGCTGGGCGCCGAGCCCGGCCCGGACCTGCAGCGGCTGCACGCGCCGGGATGCCTGGCGGGCGGCCGGCCCGGTCCGGCCGCGGCCGGCCGCCGCGGCGGGCGACGGCTGGCCGGCGGCGCTCGCGCCGGGGCGACGGCCGGGCCGCGACCGCCGCTGGCCGAGGTGCGGTACTCGCTGCCGCCGGACACCGCGGCGTTCACCGGCCGGGACGCCGAGGTGGACGCGCGATCACCGCCGCGGTCACCGGACGAGGCCGCGGCCGGGGCGGGGTGGTCGCGATCCGGGCGATCGACGGGATGCCGGGCGTGGGGAAGACCGCGCTGGCCGTGCAGGCCGCGCCACCTGCTGCGGGACCGGTTCCCGGACCGGCAGCTGTTCATCGACCTGCGCGGGCACACGCCCGGCCAGGACCCGCTCGCCCCCGAGGCGGCGCTGGCCGGGCTGCTCGCCGCGACCGGGGTGGATCCCGCGGTACCTGCCCGGCTGACCTGGCCGGGCCGGGCGGCGCTGTGGCGGGACCGGATGGCCGGGCAGCGCGCGCTGCTGGTCCTGGACAACGCGGCCAGCAGCGCCCAGGTCGCCGCCGCTGCTGCCGGGCGGGGAGCAGTGCCTGGTGCTGGTCACCAGCCGCCGTCACCTGGCCGACCTGCCCGGCGCCGTCACCCCGCTGCTGCTGGAGACCCTGCCGCCCGAGCAGGCCCGGGCAGATGTTCGTCCGCCTGGCCCCGCGCGCGGCCGCCGCCGGCCCGGCCGGGGCAGTGGCCGAGCTGGTCGCAGCTGGCCGGGTTCCTGCCGCTGGCCATCTGCCTGCTGGCCCGCGTCTACAACCGGCACGCGTCCTGGTCGCTGGCCGACCTGGCCGCCGAGACCCGGGCCAGCCTGCTCACCCTGGCCGCGGAGACCGACAGCGTCGCCGCCGCGTTCGAGGTGTCCTACCAGCACCTGCGACGCCGGCCAGCAGGCGTTCTTCCGCCGCCTGGGCCTGCACCCGGGCACGCACCACCGACGCCTACGCCGCCGCCGCGCTGGCCGGGCTCGCCGCTGGCCGAGGCGGCCCGGCTGCTGGACGGCCTGCACGGCGAGGGCCTGCTGACCGAGACCGGCTACCGCCGGTACGGCATGCACGACCTGATCCGCCGCTACGCCGCCGACCGCGCCGCCGCCGACCCGGCGGCGCGACCGCGAGCAGGCGCTGGGCCGGCTGCTCGACTACTACCAGCACACCGCGGCCGCCGCCGCAGGCCCAGCTGGCCCGGCACGCCCGGTCCGCCCCGGCCTGTTCCCGGCGCCCGCCCGCCGGCCGTGCGCGCCGCGGCTCCTGCGCTGACCGGTCAGCGTCGCCGCGCTGGCCTGGGCGCGGGCCGAGCGGGCCAGCCTGCTGGCCTGCCTGGACCACGCCGCCCGCGCCGGCGACGCGGCCCGGGTCGTCGGCCTCACCGCCGGCCTGGCCGCAGTTCCTGCACCACGACGGCCCGTGGGCCGAGGCCATCGCCCGGCACAGGCCGCCGCGGCCGCCGCCCGGCAGCTCGGCGACCGGCGGGCCAGGCCGGCGCGCTCCGCGAGCTGAGCAGCCTCCTCCGGCTGACCGGGGACTTCCCCGGCCGCCGCCGCGGCCCTGGCCGCGCTGGGCATCTGCGCCGACCTGGGCGACCGGCCCGGCCGGGCCAGCGCCCGCTACGAGCTGGGCGAGATGGGCCGGATGACCTGCGATTACGGCGGCAGCGAGGCGGCGCTGGAAGCGGCCCTGGATGACTACCGTCAGGTCGGCGACCGGGCCGGCCAGGCCACCACCCTGAACAAGCTGGGCGTGATCCGGCAGGTCGTCGGCGACTATGTCGCGGCCACCGCGCGGCTGGAGGAGGCCCTGTCCATCTGCCGGGCGCTCGGCAGCGCGCTGGCCCAGGCCGACGTGCTGTTCCACCTGGGCCAGACCCGGCGGCTGGCGGGCGACTACCGGGAGCGGCTGCGCTGCTGGACGAGGCGCTGGTCCTGTACCGGGACATCAGCAGCCAGCTCGGCCAGGGCGACTGCCTCGTCACTATCACGAT
>CAVSUF010000001.1:0-914927 GCA_963731085.1 uncultured Actinomycetota bacterium | reverse complement strand
GTGGCACGAGCGAGAATGACGGACTCAAAGCGCGGCCGCGCGCATGGGAAATCCCCCACGGCCTCGATCAGCTAGCCCGGCACGTTGCCCGGTCCGGCACATGGGCACGCGGCCTGCTGCCCGACGCCACAGCGCCAGCCGTTCATTTTGCACCCATCGCCGCCGGCGAGATCGTGCAAGATTCCGCCATATCCGATCACGCCAGGTGGGTTCGCGAGCACTATCACGATGCAGCGGCGATCGAGATGGAAGCCGCGGGAGTGGCCCAGGCGGGGCACTTGAACAACTCACTCCCGGTAAGCGTCATACGCGGCATCAGCGACCGTGCGGACGGCAGCAAGGCGGCAAGCGACAACGCTGGCTGGCAGCCGAGGGCAGTGACCAGCGCGGCCGCATTCGCCATAGCCCTGGCGGAAGAGATAGTTTGCAATGACCTCGGCGACCGGCGGGACCGGGCCGACAAGGCGGCGCCAGGCGGGCTGCCCGGCCTGGCCAACACCAATATCGCTACCGGGAACGCCCGAGTCGGAGTGCAGGCCGGTCAGATTCTCGGAAGCGTCGTGGTCGCTCCCGAGGCCAGCTCGCCGGCCGACCTGACCACGCTGATCGCCGACTTCGGCCAGCTGCTCAGGGAGGCGCACCGGTCCGGTCGACTGGATGAGAGCACCTATCAGGCGGCCGAGGCAGAACTCGGCGTGGTCACCGCTTCACTGGCCGAAGGACCCGGGCGGGATGGCAGCCGCTCTTGGTCGCGCTGCGGAAGTTACGCGGCCTGATCGCGGACGTGACGGAACTGGCGGCGAACCTGGCCTCGATCATCTCCGCGATCAGGGGCATGTCATGACTGTGCCGCCAGGCGGTGCGAATAACTATGCGGCTGGCTCAGCGCACGTCGGGGTCCAGGCAGGAGTAGTTCACGGCGACGTGGTGTATCAGGTCACCGGCGACTCGGCCATGGATACGTACAAGGCCGGTGTCCGCTATCTAGAGGGGAGGATGCCTGCCAAGGCCCGAGAAGCTGATCAGGGACGCCATGAGCCGCGGCTACGAGAATAGCGAGGTCAGATTCCACTGGTTACTGGCGATGCTCAGCGGCAGGACATTCGGACAGTTATCAGCCGGAGATCACGCTAGCCTGCAGGCCACGCGGAAGCATGTCTCGGCTGATGCGGGGAGCCCATGGGCCGACGGAGCAGACCTCATCTATAGCATACTCGACTCTCTAATCGACGAGAGCGCCAATATCGGGCTGGTGATCCTGCAGCTAGACGATCTCGGAAGTCTCCAGCGGGACATGATTCTCGTGCATTTGGAGATATTCATCCAGGGACCTATCGAGAATCAGTTCTGGGAGCGCGCGCTGGAGCATGCCAGAAATGAACAGAAGCGCAGTCAGCGGGAAAATCGCGCCTGGATCTTCTTTCAGCCCGACCCCGCCGGAGCGAGAGCACGGCGCCCCGTCCCTGTGGCCACCAGTAGCGTCGACAAGGGCCGGGTCATCGTGGCCGCGTCCGTCTCCGCCGTCGCGATCGGATGGCTCGACTGGCTGCTGGCCAGGAACGTCATGCTACTCCCGCTCCTGGCCAGCCTAATCAGCGTGGCGGCTGGATACGCGTGTTTCGTCAACGGCCTGGAGTGGCGCCACTGTGTCGATTCGCTGCGCGCGCGAGAGGAGGCGCTCCAGTCGCCCTCTCCGCGCGCCGGACCAACGGCAGGCGATGGTTTCGCGAGTCGTGTTGACAGGCTGTTCGATCACTACTTCACCAAGTACCAGCCCGTCGGCGCCAACCCGGCCGCCTGGAGCCGGGATACCGCAGGTATCCGCAGCTACCTCCGCGACGAGATGGTCGAGATATACCGGGAGCAGCGGGTCACGGCCGAGCAGTTGGCCTGGCTGATCAGGTTCCGCGTCAGCCAGGTGCGGCGCCAATGGGAGCAAGGCAGCCTATGGGACTACCGGAACCAGTGGCGGACTCCATTGTCAACGCAGGTCCGGTTCCTCTTTAGCTTTGCCGTGCTGGCGCCGACCGGAATCTGGGTCAGCGAGAGTGCGGTACGGGCAGCGCCGCTCCTGGCTATGACCCTGCTCGTCGCACTGGCGCTGGCCGGGCGGGCAGCCTGCCTCAGCGGGCTGCGGATCATGCTGGAGTCCAAGCGATTCCGGGCTGAGAAGAAAGAATACGATCAGCGGGTCGCCGAGGCCGGGGCGGCTCTTGCCCGGTGGCAGGCGAAGCTGGCCCGGAAGCCAAGTGATTCCGAGATGGCAGCCTGGCTCGACTGCGATCGGAAGATGCTCATGGGCCGGGCGTTGCGCCACTACAAGCTCGCCCCGAGCGACCTCAAGGCCCACGCCTTCATCGAGGCACCTGGTACCGGGCACAGAAAAGCCCGGCTGCGTAACGGTCCATGGCGCTACTCGGCGTATCAGATCCTCGTGTTCCTGATCACCGCCGACGGCGTCCGCCAGATGACCGCAGACCTGGATTTCAACAGCGCGATGTTCCAGGACATGCAGCGGATCAACTACCGCTTTGACGCCCTCGCGTCCGTCCGCGTGACAGAGACGCGCGGCAGCCTGCGCACCTTCGAGCTGTCGCTGGTCAACGGGCAGCCGATTAGCGTGCCCGTCACCGAATCGGCCATGGAGTACGCGCTGCCAGGCGAGAGCGAAGCGAACTTGTCCGAGGTGGCGGTCGACGCAGCCGGCCTGCCCACTGCCTTGCATGTGCTGGAGGGAGTCGCTGCCTCAGTAAAGAGGCGGGTTCGGGGCACCGATTCCCTGTCCGGAACAGCTGCCTAGCGGGGCGACCGTCCTGAAACCGTGGAGCTAAGGGGACTCGAACCCCTGACTCCCTGCTTGCAAAGCAGGTGCTCTACCAGCTGAGCTATAGCCCCGAACGCTGCGCCGTCCAAGGCTACCCCGGAAGCGCGGCCCCGTACTCCGCCCGTGCCGCGGACCTAGGGCAACGCCGACCGCGGCCGGTGCGCGACCTGCTGCCCGGCATCGTCGGCCGGCAGCAGGGCGGTCGGGGCAGGCAGGATCGTGGTATCCGGAGCCGACCGGGGCACCACGAGGCGCGCCGCGGCGAGTGCCGGGTCGGTCCCGGCCAGCATGGCGGGGAGGTCAGCCACGCTGGCCAGTATCGGGCTGGCGCCGGCCGAGCGGAGCCGGGCCGCCGGGTGGGTGCCGGTCAGCACCCCGACCACGAGCCCCGCGCCGGCCCGGCAGCCGGACAGGACGCCGCTCTCGGTGGCCTGGACGACGATCGTGTCGCGGACGTCGGCCACCCCGATCCGCAGCATGGCCTGCAGGACCGGGTCGGGCCACGGGCCGCCGCGCGGCACCTCATCGGAGCTGAGGGCGAGGTCGGCACGGCCGTGCCAGTCCAGCGCGGTCAGCACCACGTCAAGCTGGCGCCGGGACAGCGAGGTGAGCAGGCAGCACCGGTAACCGGCCGCGGCTAGCTCGTCCAGCAGCTGCGGGGCGCCTGGCACCGGGGAGACGCCATTGCGCCGGATCGCGCCGCTGAGCGACTTGTCGAACGCCAGGTAGGCCGCCTGGGCGCGGACCTCGTTCTCCGGGAACAGCTCACGGAGAACGTCGATGACGGACTTGCCCCGGGACCGGTGTACCTGGGCCATGCAGCGCGCGTAGGCGGTGGTCCCGGGTACCACCCCCTGGGTGGCGATGGCCTCGGCGTAGGCCCGCTCCATGAGGCCGTTGTCAGCGACCGTCGTGCCGATCAGCCCGAAGCAGGCCAGCCGTCCGGCCACGTTCGTCACCCCCGCCTCCGCCCGCGCCGGCGCAAGCGCAGGATTAGTCGTCCGAGGTCGTCGCCTCGGTCCACAGGTCAAGCTCGGCGCGGTCGGCCTGGACCTTCCGCCAGACTGCGAAGGCGCTCAGCGCCAGCAAGGCCAGGACGAGCAGTTTCTTCACGTGTGCACTCCTCCAGATCCAGCCAGAATCAGGCTCCCGGTCCGCGGCACCGCGACTCCGGCCACCTGCGCGGCGACTACTGAGCCTAGCAAGAGGATCCGTCAGCGTTGTCGCTCCACACGAGTCTCGTCCCAGACCGGGCCGGGCGCCTCGTACACGTCACCGCTCGCGCCGAAGACCAGGAAACGGTCGAACGAGCGGGCGAACCATCGGTCGTGCGTCACCGCCAGCACGGTCCCGGCGTACGACTCCAGGCCCGCCTGGAGGGCCTCGGCGCTGGCCAGGTCGAGGTTGTCGGTGGGCTCATCGAGCAGGAGCAGCGTGGATCCGGCCAGTTCCAGCAGCAGGATCTGCAGCCGGGCCTGCTGGCCGCCGGACAGGCTGCCGAAGGCCTGCCGGGCGCACGCCTGCAGCTCGTAGCGGGACAGCGCGGACATGGCCTCGTTGATGAGCAGGGCGTGCTCGGTCATCAGGATCTCCAGCGGCGTGCGCTGGTCCAGGTCGGGCCGGGCATGGGTCTGGGCGAACATGCCGGGCACGACCCGGGCGCCTAGCCGGGCGACGCCCTGGTGCGCGACCTCGTCGCCGGCCAGCAGGCGCAGGAAGTGCGACTTGCCCGAGCCGTTGGACCCCAGGACGGCGGCCCGCTCGCCGTACCAGACCTCCAGGTCGAACGGGCGCATCAGGCCGGTCAGCTCAAGCTGCTCGCAGATCACGGCGCGCTTGCCGGTCCGCCCGCCGCGCAGCCGCATGCGCACGTTCTGCTCACGCGGCGCGGCCTCCGGCGGCCCTTCGTCCTCGAACTTGCGCAGCCTGGTCACGGCCGCCTGCAGGCGCGAGGCCATATCGGCGTTGACGGACGCCTTCATCCGGTAGAAGCGGACCAGTTCCTTCAGCTTGTCGTGTTCCTCGTCCCAGCGGCGGCGCAGTTCCTCCAGCCGCTCGCTGCGCTGCCGGCGGGCCTCGGCGTAGCCGTCGAACCGGCCGCCGTGCACCCATACGTGCCGGTCCTCGACGGTGATGATCCGGCCGGCGCAGGCGGCCAGCAGCTCCCGGTCGTGGCTGACCAGCAGCACGGTCTTGGGCGTGGCCGCTAGCTGCTGCTCCAGCCAGACCTTGCCCGGCACGTCCAGGTAGTTGTCCGGCTCGTCCAGCAGCAGCACCTCGTCCGGGCCGCGCAGCAGTGACTCCAGCACCAGCCGTTTCTGCTCGCCGCCGGACAGGGTGGCGACCTCGCGCCAGCGGCAGTGGTCGTAGCTGATCCCCAGCGCGGCGACGCAGCAGGCGTCCCAGTGCACCTCGGCGTCATAGCCGCCCGCGTCGCCGTACTCGGTCAGCGCCTGGGCGTAACGCAGCTGGGTGGGCTCGTCGTCGCGCTCCATCATGGCCAGCTCGGCCTCGTCCAGGGCCGCCGCGGCGGTCCGGACCCGGGGCGGCGCGACCGACAGCAGCAGGTCCCGGACCGTGGACCCGTCCCTGATCCCGCCGACGAACTGGCGCATCACGCCGAGGCCGCCGCTGGACCCGATCGTGCCCGACTGCGGCGTGAGGTCGCCGGTGACCAGCCGCAGCAGGGTGGTCTTGCCAGCCCCGTTCGGGCCGACCAGCGCGGCCACCACGCCGTCGCCGACCCGGAACGAGACATCGTCCAGCAGCACCCGGCCGTCCGGCAGGACATGGTCCAGGTGCGCCGCCTCGACGTGCCCCATGCCGCCCTCCCGTCCGGATCGCCCGTGCCACGCCGAGGATAGACGCAGCTACCGGGGGGTCCGCACCAGGATTTCCGGGCCGCTACTGGGCCAGGCCCAGCCGCCGCCAGTCGGCGACCAGGACCACGGCCAGCTCGCGCACGGCCAGCTGCCAGCCGGGCGGGGCGTCACGCCAGTCGAAACTGCCGCCGGCCAGCCGGGTCGCGGCGGGCACCTGGTCCGGGATCACGACCAGCCCGCGCGCATTGGGCAGGAACCGGCTCAGCTGCTCCAGGTCCAGCCGCGCGCCCCGGGCGGGCATCCGGTTGACCACCACGGTGATCGGCCGGCGGGACTGCTCCAGCAGCTCAGCCGACTGGGCGACCAGGCTGGCCGTGGCCGGCTGGGCGTCGGTCAGCAGCACCACCTGGTCGGCGGCGGCGACCGCGGCGGCGGAGGCCGGGTCCTGCAGGCCGGTGCCGCAGTCGAGCAGGATGAGGCTGAAGAAGTCCTTGAGCCGGGTGATGACGCGGCCGTAGGCGTCCTCGTCCAGCGACGCCATCCGCGACGGGTCGGTCGGCGCCGGCACCACCAGCAGGCCGTGGATGGCCCGGCCGAGCTGGGAGTCCAGCGCGGTGAGGGATAGCTCGTCGTCCTCTTCCACCAGCCGGGCCAGATCATCGACGTACCACGACTGATCCGGGGTGAGCACCCGGCCGAGCGACCCGAAGTCCGGGTTGGTGTCGACGGCGACCGTCGGGTCCCGGCGCAGCAGCGAGAACAGGGTGCCCAGCAGCGCGGTCACCGTGGTCTTGCCGACTCCGCCCTTGGGCGACACGATCGCGATCGTGGCGCAGTGCCGCAGCCGGGGCCCGGTGATCCGGGCGTCTAGCTGGCCCAGGTGGTCCAGCTCCCGCCAGCGGTCGCGGGCGCACTCGGTCCGGGTCGGCGGCGCGGCCACGGTCAGGTCGGCGGGCAGCAGCCGGTGCCGGCCGCCCTGGCCCGCCCGCGGCCGCAGGTCCTCGGCTTGCGGCTCGGCCCAGCCGGGCGCGCCGGCGCCCGGCCCGCCGGGGTCACCGGCTCCGCCCGGCCCGCCGGGGTCACTCGCGCCCGCCGGACCGCCAGGATCGGCGGACGGACTGCCCTGCCGGGCACGCAGGCGTTCCGCCGCCTGCTCGGCGGCAGGCGAGGATGGTCCTTGGAAGAACGCGGTGACCGCCGCGCTCATGCGCGTCATCTGGCCGACTTTCGACGGGAGCACGGCCTGGGTGCGCTGTAGCGGTGTCATCGCCCCGTCCGGCACAGCCCGCTGGACCGACCCGCGCGGGGCCGAGCCTCGCTGGGGCGGCGCGGCCTGCGGCGGCAGCATGCTCCCGCCCGACCCGGACGGCGACCCGGGAGGCGGGCCAGGCGGCCGGCCCGGTGCCCCGGGCGGCGGAACCGACGGCCCGGGCACCCTCGGCGGAAGCAGGCCGCCCTGACCCTGCGGCGCGCCCGGCGCCCTCGGCGGCGGAACCGACGCCCCCGACGTCCTCGCTGATCCCGCCGGGCCCTGCGGCGCGAAAGGCGCGCCCCCCGACGGCGGCGCCCCCGGCGGTGTACGCAGTCCGCCCGGCTCCCCCGGCGCCCCGGCAGGCGGCCCCAGCGGCGAGGGCGGCCCCAGCGGCGAGACGGAGGGCGGCGTGGCGGACGGCCCCAGTGCCGTGACGGAGGGCGGCGTCGGCGCCGACCCGGAGGCCCGCCCGGACGGCTCGCCAGCGGCGTCGCGCGGAGCCGGCGAACCACCGCCGGAGCCAGGGCCATTCCAGGCGCCCGGACTCCACGGCACGTCCGGCCCGGACGACCCGGACCCGGACGGGCCGCCCCCCGGGCCGCCAGCCGATTGCGCTTGCCGGGGCGGCGGCGCCACGGGCGGTGCCTGCGGCGGCGCGAACGCAGGCGGGGTCAGCGGCGGGGCCGAGAACGGCGCGGGCCCGGACGACCCGGCGCCCTCCGGCCCGGACCGGCCCGTTCCCGAGCCGCCAGGTCCCGAGCCGCCAGGTCCCGAGCCAGCCGGTCCGGAGCTACCCGGTTCGGAGCTACCCGGCCCCGAACTCCCCGGCCCCGAACTCCCCGGCAGGGGAGTCTTCGGCTGCTTGTCCCACTCGGCCCCGATCCACGGCAGTTCCGGCCCGCTGCGCTCGGCCGGGGCGTCGTCCGGGCCGGCCTGATCCGGCCCGCGCCGGCTGGCCGTGTCGCCGCGGCTTAAGCCGCCCGGCGACGCGCCGGCCGGCTCGGGGTGCTGCAGGCCGCATAGCTGGATCACGTCGCCGGGCATGATGCCGTACTCGGCCAGGGTTTTCCCCGGCGGGACCGCGTTGCCGTCGGCGTCTTCCAGTCGCCAGCCCTCGCTGCCGACCTTGACCTGACTGGGGTGCAGGCCGGCCATGGCCAGCAGGTCGGGCAGCAGGCCGGAGGCGGGCACGTCCACCAGGACGTCGACCTCATGCTGCCCGAACGGGCTCACCACAGTGACCCGCTGGCGGTGCTGATCTGCGGAACTCATGCGGGGCTACCTGCCTTTTGGCTCTGCGCGCCGCGATCCGGCGCCGGGGAAACGTGCGCGGGGGAACGGTGCGAGGGCGCCGGGCGGGCAGGCGTTAAGCGCTGCTCAGTGATCAGCATGGTTGTGATCAGCACTGTGGTCACGGTCGGCCCTCGATCGGTCCTCGGCTGTGATGCCCGCCGCCGCGCGGGCAGCCCGGTGCCCGGTTCGCTGTCCCGGTGACGGGCTACCTGATGCTATCCATGTGCGCAATTGGCCCGCCAGGCGCGGCTTGTGACTATTGAGTCTCCCGTGACGATTCCCGGCCGCCCGCCAGTTAACGGGACGTCACCCGCGCCCGGCGCCGGGCCGGGTCGGCCAGGGCGGCGGTGAGCTGACCCAGCGCCTGCACCGTGTGGGCGCTGACCACCGCGTCGCAGTGCGGCCAGGCGGCCGCCATCCCGCCCGCCAGCGGCTCGTAGGACGCGCTCTTGGTGCGCGGGTTGACCCACACGATGCGGTACGCCACGAGGGACAGGCGCTCCATCTCCCGGCGCACGATGGCCGGGTCACCGGTGTCCCAGCCGTCCGACACGATCAGGATCACCGCGCCGCGGGCCATGCCCCGGCGGCCGTAGGAGTTGTTGAACTCCCGCAGGGCCTCGCCGATCCTGGTGCCGCCGCGCCAGTCCGGGGCGGCCTTCCCGGCCCGGTCCAGGGCCGGGCCGGGCAGTGACCGGGCCAGCACCGGGGTCAGCCGGGTGAGCCGGGTGGCGAAGCTGAACACCTCGGCCCGGGCGCCCCCCGCCGCGCAGTACAGCAGCTGGATCATGGCCCGGGCGTAGGGCTCCATCGACCCCGAGATGTCGCACAGCACGACCATCCGCCGGGGTCGCCGGGCCGGGGACCGGCCGATCAGCGCGAACGCCTGGCCGCCGGTGCGCCGGGCACGCCGCAGGGTGGACCGCAGGTCGGTCCGGGGGCCGCCGGGCCGGCGCCGCTCCCGGCGCGACCGGCGCAGCGGGACGGCCAGCCGGACCCCGTGCATCAGCCCGGCCAGGGACCGCAACTCGGCGTCGGACAGGTCGGCGAAGTCCTGCTCGGCCAGCCGGTCCAGGGTGCTGCCCAGGTAGGGATGGTCGAGCTCGCGGGACGGCCCGTCGTCGGGCTCGTCCCGCTCCCGGTCGGCCGGGGTCACGCCGGCCGCGTGGGTGCGGGCCGCCCGGGCCGCCCGGCCGATCAGGTCGTCGGCGTCCCGCCCGTCGGCCGGGCCGGGCTGGGCCGGCTGAGAATCCGGGGCGGGCCGGGCCTCGGCGTCGGGGTCCGCGGGGCGTCCCGGCCGCGCGGGCCGGCCGTCCAGGCCGCCGAACACCTGCCCGAACACTGCCCGCAGCACGGCCGCCTCGTCCCGGCTGGACACCAGCGTGGCCAGCGCGCACAGGTACAGGGCGTGCCGGGTGGCGGGCCGGGCCACGGTGACCGCGGCGGCGAACCGCTCGCACCGGCCCAGCCCGGCCGGCAGCCCGGCCTGCCGCAGCGCCGCCCCGAACCGCGCGCTCACCTCAGCCAGGTCACCACGGGCCGCCAGTCACCACGGGCCGCCAGGTCACCACGGGCCGCCAGGTCACCACGGGCGGGAATCGCCCCTGCGCGGTCCTCAGCCATGCGGGTCCGCGACCAGCACCTCGAACCCGGTGTCGCGGACGGCGTGCAGGTCCTCGGCGTACTTCAGCACCGCGCCGGCGGTCCGCTGGGCGGCGGCGGCGTCGAGCCGGTCCGCGCCCAGCACGTGCAGCGCCCCGGCCCAGCTGATGGCCTCGGCCACGCCCGGCGGCTTGGCCAGGTCCAGGCCGCGCAGCCGGGAGACACCCCGGGCCACCTGCTCGGTCAGCGGGACCGACGCGCCCGGCACCCGGCGCCGGATGATGGCGGCCACCCGGTCGGCGTCGGGGTAGTCGATCCAGTGGTAGAGGCAGCGGCGCTTGAGCGCGTCGTGCAGGTCCCGGGTCCGGTTCGAGGTCAGCACCACGACCGGCGGATGGGCCGCCCGGCGCGTGCCCAGCTCGGGGATGGTCACGGCGGACTCGGCCAGCAGCTCGAACAGGAACGCCTCGAACTCGTCGTCGCCCCGGTCAACCTCGTCGATCAGCAGCACCGCGGGCCGCGGGCCGGGGTGGTCGAGCGCGGCCAGCAGCGGCCGCTCCAGCAGGTACTCGTCGCTGAACAGGTCGGCCTCGCGGGGCGACTCGCCGCGCGCCTCGGCCAGCCGGATGGCCAGGAGCTGCCGCGGGTAGTTCCACTCATACAGGGCCTCGGCCGAGGTCAGGCCCTCGTAGCACTGGAGCCGGATCAGCCGGGTGTCGGCCGCCGCGGCCAGCGCCTTGGCCGCCTCGGTCTTGCCGACGCCGGGCTCGCCCTCCAGCAGGATCGGCTGCCCCATCCGGGCGGCCAGGAACAGGGCCGTGCCCAGCGGCTCGTCGGCCAGGTAGCCGGTCGCGTCCAGGGCGGCCAGCAGCGCCGCCACGTCGGGCAGCAGGTCGGCGAGCCCGGTCACGAGCAGCCGCCAGTCATCAAGATCCGCACCTGTCCATGATGCGTCACGAGACCGCCAGGTCGGTGCGCAGCGGCCGGCCCTGGATGGCCGACCACACGTTGGCCGGAGTCAGCGGCATGTCCGCGTGCCGCACGCCGAACGGGGCCAGGGCGTCGAGCACCGAGTTGACCACGGCCGCGGGTGACCCGACGGTGGCCGACTCGCCCACCCCCTTGGCCCCGACCGGGTGGTGCGGCGACGGCGTCACGGTGGCCCCCAGCTCCCATGACGGGCACTCCAGCGAGGTCGGCAGCAGGTAGTCCATGAACGAGCCGCCCAGGCAGTTGCCCGCCTCGTCGAAGGCGATGACCTGCATGAGCGCCATCCCGACGCCGTCGGCCAGGCCGCCGTGGACCTGGCCCTCGACGATCATCGGGTTAATGCGCACGCCGCAGTCGTCGACCGCGATGAACCGCCGCACCCGGACCACGCCGGTGCCGGGATCGACGTCGGTGACGCAGATATAGGCGCCGAACGGGAACGTCAGGTTGGGCGGGTTGTACACGGTCTCGGCGTCCAGGTGGCCCTCGACACCGGGCGGCAGCGCCAGCGAGCCGTGCGCGGCCATCGCGATCTCCGGGATGCGGGCCGCCTGCTCGGGGTCGCCGCGGACCCGCCAGGCGCCGTCGGCCCAGTCCAGGTCGTCGGCCGATACCTCCAGCATGGCCGCCGCGACCAGGCGGGCGCGCTCGCGGACCTTGCGGGCCACCATGACGGCGGCCGCGCCGGACACCGGGGTGGACCGGGAGCCGTACGTGCCCAGGCCGAACGGGGTCCGGTCGGTGTCGCCGTGCACCACCTCGACGTCGTCCGGGGACAGCCCCAGTTCCTGGGCCACGAGCTGCGCGAACGTGGTCTCGTGGCCCTGGCCCTGGGTCTGCACCGAGATGGCCAGCACGGCCGTGCCGGTCGGGTAGACGCGCAGGTCGGCGCCGTCGGCCATGCCCAGGCCGAGGATGTCCATGTGCTCGCGCGGCCCGGCCCCGACGCCCTCGGTGAAGAACGACAGGCCGATGCCCATGTACTCGCCGCGCGCCCGCTTCTGCGCCTGCTCCCGGCGCAGCTCGGGATAGCCCGCCATGTCCAGGGCCAGGGTCAGGGCGCGGGGGTAGTCGCCCGAGTCGTACTCCCAGCCGGTCGGCCCGGTGTAGGGGAACTGCTCGGGGCGGAGCAGGTTCTTCATCCGCAGCTCGGCCGGGTCCATCTCCAGCTCCCGGGCCAGCAGGTCAACCATCCGCTCGACCAGGTAGACGGCCTCGGTGATGCGGAACGAGCAGGAGTAGGCCACCCCGCCGGGGGCCTTGTTGGTGTGCACCGCGGTGACCGTGCAGTGCGCCGCCCGCAGGTCGTAGGACCCGGTGAAGATGTGGAAGAACCCGGCCGGGTACTTGGTCGGCTGGGCGGTGGCGTTGAACGCCCCGTGGTCGCCGAGCACCCGGGCCCGCAGGGCCAGGATCGTCCCGTCCCGGCGGGCGGCGATCTCGCCGTGCATGTGGTAGTCGCGGGCGAATGAGGTGGACATCAGGTTCTCGGACCGGTCCTCCATCCACTTGACCGGCCGCCCGGTCAGCGTCGTGGCGACGATGGCGCAGACGTAGCCGGGGTAGACCGGCACCTTGTTGCCGAACCCGCCGCCGACGTCCGGGGAGATGACCCGGATCTTGTGCTCCGGGATGCCCGCCACCAGCGAGTACAGCGTCCGGTGGGCGTGCGGGGCCTGCGAGGTGGCCCACATGGTCAGCTTGCCGCTGATCGGGTCCAGGTCCGCGACCACGCCGCAGGTCTCCAGCGGCGCCGGGTGCGACCGGGGGTAGAGCATGTCCTGGGTCACGACCACGTCGGCGGCGGCGAACGCCGCGTCGGTGGCGGCGGCGTCGCCCGCCTCCCAGTCGAAGATGTGGTTGTCGGCCTTGCCGGGCAGGTCGTCGCGGATCACCGGGGCGCCGGGGTCCAGCGCCCGGAAGGCGTCGATCACCGGCGGCAGCGGCTCGTACTCGACGCTGATCAGCTCCAGCGCGTCCCGCGCCGAGTAGCGGTCCCGGGCCACCACGAACGCGACCTCCTGGCCCTGGTAGCGCACCTTGTCGGTGGCCAGCACGGCCTGCACGTCGGCGGACAGCGTGGGCATCCAGGCCAGGCCCCGCCCGGCCAGCATCTCGCCGGTGATGACCGCCTCGACCTTGGGGTGGGCCAGCGCCGAGGCGACGTCGATCGACGTGATCCGGGCGTGGGCCAGCGGGCTGCGCAGGATCGCGCCGTGCAGCATGCCGGGCAGCGCGATGTCGTCGACGAACTGGCCCTTGCCCCGGATGAACCGGGCGTCCTCCTTGCGCGGCACCGGGCCGTAGGCACTCGTGGTCATCGGTTCAGCGTCATCGGCGGTGCCTGGCCTCGTGCTTGCTGGCCCAGCTGATCGACCGGACGATGTTCTCGTAGCCGGTGCACCGGCAGATCTGCCCGGAGATGGCCTCCCGGACCTGCTCGGCGGTGGGATCGGGGTGGTGGTCGATGCAGCCACCGGGCGGTCATCATCATGCCCGGCGTGCAGAACCCGCACTGCAGCCCGTGGCACCGGGCGAAGCCCTCCTGCACCGGGTCGAGCCGGCCGCGCTGCTCCAGCCCCTCGACGGTCAGTACCCGGCGGCCGTCGGCCATCACCGCCAGCACCGTGCACGACTTGACCGGCGTATCGTCCAGCCAGACCACGCAGGCCCCGCAGTTGGAGGTGTCGCAGCCCCAGTGCGAGCCGGTCAGCCGCAGCTCGTCGCGCAGGAAGTGGATGAGCAGCAGCCGCGGCTCGACCGTGGCGGTGTACGGCCGTCGCCGTTCACGGTCACGGTGATCTGCATGCGGCTACGTCTCACGCAGCCGCCCGCGCGGGCCGCGGCTGCGCAGCGCCCGGGTGGTCAGCTCCCGGGCCAGGTGCCGCTTGTAGTCGGCCGGGCCGCGCTGGTCGGTGACCGGGCGGCAGTGCTCGGCGGCGATCTCGCCTGCCCGGCGGTAGGACTCCTCGGCGGCCGGGGCGCCGCGCAGGAACTCCTCGGCCTCGGCGGCGGCGAAGTTCCGGGCGCCGACCGCGGACAGGCCGATCCCGGCCGCCTCGATGGTGTCCCCGGACAGCCACAGGGCCGCGCCGGCCGCGCCCACCGGCCAGTCCCCGACCCGCCGCCCGACCTTCTCGTACGCGCTGCCGGCCCGGCGTCCCGGCGTCAGCGCGATCCGGATCTCGGTCAGGATCTCGCCCGGCGCCACGACGGTCTCGTACGGCCCGGTGTGGAAGTCGCGGGCCGGGCACGGTCCGGGTGCCGGCCGGGCCGCGGATCACCATGGTCGCCTTCAGCGCGGCGAACACCGCCGACAGGTCCTCCGACGGGTCGGCCTGGCACAGCGAGCCGCCGATCGTGCCCCAGTTGCGCACGATCGGGTCGGCGATGACCCGCTCGGCGTCGTGCAGGATGGCGAAGTGCTCGCCGGCCAGGCCGGAGTCCAGCAGCTCCGCGTGCCGGGTCAGCGCCCCGATCGGCAGCTCACCGCCCGCTACCCGGAGGAACGCCAGCTCGGCCAGGCCGTTGATGTCGATCAGCGTCTCCGGCTGGGCCAGCCGCAGCTTCATCATCGGGATCAGGCTGTGGCCGCCGGCCAGCAGCCGGGACTCGGGGCCGTACCGGGCCAGCAGTTCCAGGGCGTGCTCGACGCTGGCCGCCCGCTCGTACTCGACCTGAGCCGGAACCTGCATGCCACCCCCGCCTGTCGGTGCGTGATTGTACGGCCCGGCCGCGGTTGCCGCCGTGGGCCATAATCGGCAGTGTCATGACGCTCACGCAGCTCAACGCCTTCGTGCTGGTCGCGCGGCTGGGTTCGGTCACCGCCGCGGCCAGCGCGCTGGGCGTCAGCGAGCCCGCCGTCTCCCAGGCGCTGACCGCGCTGCGCCAGCACCTCGGCGACCAGCTGGTGACCCGCGGGCCGGGCGGCATGACGCTGACCGCGGGCGGCTCCCGGCTGCTGGCCACCGCGTCGCAGATCGTGGTGCTCGGCGCCGAGGCGCACGCCGCCGTCCGGGCCGCGCAGGGCGCGCCCGAGCAGCTCCGGGTGGTGGCCACCGCGGCGATCGCGCGAGTTCGTGCTCAGCCCGCTGACCGAGGCGTTCGCCCGCCGCTACGCCGGCTCGGTGGAGGTCTCGACCGGGGTGGCGGCGACCCGGCGAGATGGGCGTGCTGGTGGCCAACCGGCTGGCCGACGTGGCGGTCGGGTCCAGCGACCGCGGCCGACTCCGGCCCTGGCCATCGTGACCGAGCCGGTCTTCCGGTACCGCCTGGTCGCGGTGACCGCCGGGCACGCCCGGCCGCCCGGCAGCCCCGGCCAGTGGCGGTGGCTGGTTGACCCGTCGGGCACCGACCCGGCCAGCGACACCGGGCAGCTGCTGGCCCGGCTGGGCGTCCCGGATGACCGGATCGGGGTGTTCCCCAACCAGACCGCCGCCTGGGCGGCCGCCGCCGACGGGGCCGGGCGTGGCCCCGGCCGTGGAGCACCTGGTCGCCCAGCAGGTGCGCCGGGGCGAGCTGTCCCTGGTCGAGCTGCGCGGGCTGCCCGTCGACGCGTGCTGGCACGTGACCCTGCTGGAGCGCCAGCACCGCAGTACCGCGGCCAGCGCGTTCCGCCGCTTCCTGGGCACCCCGGAGGCCATGCAGCTGATGCGCGCGCCGGCCGCCGGCGTTCCGCCGTCCCGGTTCCGCCCCCCGGTGTACGTGACGATCTGGAGTTAGCCGGGCGCCGGTAGTGCCCGAGTGTGACCGGACCAGTTAAGTGACCCCTTATTCGCGCATTGCGGGCGGCCTGCCAGCGGCGAAGCATCGCCCGTATCGGGTGCGATGCGCCCGGACGGCACCGGCAGACAGGAGCGAGGCGCATGCGGATCGAGTCCAGCGGGCATAGCGAGGGAAACCCGCGGCTGTATGAGCTGATCGAGCACGCACCGAAGACCGGCAAGAGCCCGACGGTGTGGGCCTGGCCGCAGCTGATGGACTATCTCAAGATCGCCGGGCAGCCGGTCGCCGGGCCGTGGCCGCCGCACCAGGAGCCGCGCCCCGACCCGGAGGAGGAGAGCTACCAGCCGGTGGCCGTCCGCGACCCCGAGTCGGACCGCTGACCTGCGCCTGAAGAGACCGCCAGCGGTTGATGAGGACCAGTGCTCGACGACGATCAGTGGAGGATTGGATGTATCCGTCTCGGTTCCGCTACGAGGCGCCGCGCTCGCTGGAGGAGGCGCTCGCGCTGCTGCGCGACGGCGGGGAGGACGCCAAGGTGCTGGCCGGCGGCCAGAGCCTGGTCCCGCTGATGAAGCTGCGCTTCGCGTCGCCCGAGCTGCTCGTCGACATCAACAACCTGCCGGGCCTGGCCTACCACCGCTCCGACCCGATGACGGCACGCTGCACGTCGGCGCCCTGTGCCGGCACGTCGACCTGGAGCGCTCGGCCCTGCTGCGGGATACCCAGCCGACCATGGCGGCGGCCGCCCCGCTGATCGCCGACCCGCTGGTCCGCAACCGGGGCACGCTGGTCGGCTCGCTGTGCCACGCCGACCCGCAGGGCGACTGGGCCTCGGTGACGATGGCGCTGGGCGGCTCGGTCATCGCCCAGGGCCGGCCGGGCGCCGGGTCATCCCGGTGACCGACTTCGTGACCGGGCCGTTCCAGAACGTGCTGGCGCCCGATGAGATCGTCGCTCGAGGCCGTGATCCCGGCCCCGCGCGGCGTCCGGTCCGGCGGCTACCTGAAGCTGGAGCGCCGGGTCGGCGACTTCGCCACGGCCGGCGTCGCGGTGGCCCTCGAGACTGTCGGGCCAGGAGGTGGTCCGGGCCGGCATCGGCGCTGACCGGGGTGGGCGGCGTCCACGATCGACGCCGCCGAGGCGGCGCAGGCGCTGACCGGCCGGCCGCTGACGCAGGAGAGCATCCGGGCGGCGGCCGACGCTGGCCGCCGCGGCCGCCCGGCCCAAGACCGATCACCGCGGCAGCGCGGAGTACAAGCGGCACATCGTGCAGCACGTTCGTGACCCGGATCCTGAGCGCGGCCGCCCCGGCCCCCGCGGCCGGGCACGCGGGGAAGGCGGCCTGAGGCCATGACCACCGTTTACGACGACGTCAGCGACGCCGACTCCGGCGACGTACCCGTCAACCGGATCCGGTTCTCGATCAACGGCCGGAAGAAGGTGGCCGAGGTCGAGCCCCGGCTGCTGCTGTCCCACCTGATCCGCCGGGGCGTCGGCCTGACCGGGACCCACATGGGCTGCGACACGACCAACTGCGGTGCCTGCACCGTGCTGGTCGACGGCCGGGCCATCAAGTCGTGCACCATGCTGGCCGTCCAGGTCGACGGGCACGCCATCACCACCGTGGAGGGCCTGGCCAGCGCCAGTGAGCTGCACCCGCTGCAAGAGGGCTTCCGCGAGGAGCACGGCCTGCAGTGCGGGTTCTGCACGCCCGGCATGATGATGGCCGCCAAGCAGCTGCTGGACGAGAACCCCGACCCCACCGAGGAAGACATCCGCTGGGCGCTGTCGGGCAACCTGTGCCGCTGCACCGGGTACCAGAACATCGTCAAGTCGGTGCTCTGGGCCGCCGAGAAGCTCCGGGCCGAGGGAGACTGACGTGACGACGCAGGCACTGGACGAGATCAAGATCGGCGGGCTGGGCTCCAGCCGCAAGCGGGTCGAGGACAGCCGGTTCATCCGCGGCGAGGGCAACTACACCGACGACATCACCCTGCCCGGCATGCTGCACATGGAGATCCTGCGCAGCCCGCTGGCCCACGCCCGGATCACCAGGATCGACGCGTCCAGGGCGTGGGAGCTGCCCGGCGTGCACCTGGTGCTGACCGGCGAGATGATGGCCACCCGCAACCTGGCCTGGATGCCCACGCTGTCCTACGACACCCAGGCCGTGCTGGCCACCGACAAGGTGCGCTTCCAGGGCCAGGAGGTGGCGTGCGTCATCGCCGATGACCCCTACATCGCCAAGGACGCCTGCGAGCTGATCGACGTCGAGTACGAGCCGCTGCCGCCGATCGTCAACCCGCAGCAGTCCCTGGCGCAGGGCGCCCCGCTGATCCGGGACGACAAGGAGAACCAGCACGACAACCTGATCTACACCTGGGAGGTCGGGGACCGGGCAGGCACCGACCGGGCGTTCGAGCAGGCCGACGTGATCTCCCGGCTCCAGCTGCACTACCCGCGCTCGCACCCCTCGCCCATCGAGTGCTGCGGGTCGATCGCCGACTTCGACCGGGGCACGTCCAAGCTGACCGTCTACATGACCAGCCAGGCCCCGCACATCATCCGGGCCGCGGTGGCGCTGGTCGCCGAGCTTCCCGAGCACCTGATCCGGATCATCTCCCCGGACATCGGCGGCGGGTTCGGCAACAAGGTCCCGGTCTACCCCGGCTACGTCTGCTCGATCCTGGCCTCGATCCTGCTGGAGCGGCCGGTCAAGTGGATCGAGGACAAGTCCGGCAACCTGATCTCCACCGGGTTCGCCCGCGACGTCTACCTGGACGGCGAGATGGCGCTGCGCCAGGACGGCAAGATCCTGGGGGTCCGGATCCGGACCGACGCCGACCACGGCGCGTTCTTCTCCGACGCCCAGCCCAGCAAGTTCAAGATCGGGCTGCTGCACTCCACGTTCGCGGCCTACGACGTGCCGGTCGGGCACATCATCGCCCGCGGCGCGTACACCAACAAGGCGCCCGGCGGGGTGGCCTACCGGTGCTCGTTCCGGGTCACCGAGGCCATGTTCTTCCAGGAGCGCATGGTCCACGCCGCGGCCACCGACCTGGGCATGGACCCGGCCGAGTTCCGCCGGGTCAACCTGGTCCGCGACGACCAGTTCCCGCACCGCACGCCGTTCGGGTTCCTGCTCGACTCCGGGCAGTACGCCAAGTGCCTGGACGTGGGCCTGCGGGCCGATCGGCTACGAGGACTTCCGGGAGCGGCAGGAGGCGGCCCGCAAGGAAGGCCGCCTGCTGGGCCTGGGCATCTCCACCATGACCGAGCCGCTGGGCGCCGGGAACAGCCGCGAGTACGACATCCTCGGCATCAAGATGTTCGACTCGGCCGAGCTCCGGGTGCACATGACCGGCAAGGCCATCGTCCGCACCGGGGCCAAGAGCCAGGGCCAGGGACACGAGACCACCTGGGCCAGATCGTCAGCCACGAGCTGGGCATCCCGGCCGAGGACATCGTCGTCGAGGAAGGCGACACCGATACCGCCCCGTTCGGGATGGGCACCTACGCCTCGCGGTCCACCCCGGTGGCGGGCGCGGCGGTGGCCATGGTGGCCCGCAAGGTCCGGGCCAAGGCCCGCAAGCTGGCCGCGCACCTGCTGGAGGTGTCCGAGGAGGACGTGGACTGGGAGCTGGGCCGGTTCTACGTGCGCAGCGCCCCGGAGCGCGGCGTGACCATCCAGGAGTGCGCGATGGCCGCGTACAGCAACATGCCGGACGGCATGGAGCCCGGCCTGGAGAACGTGGCGTACTACGACCCGCCCAACCTGACCTGGCCGTTCGCCGCCTACTTCGTCACCGTCGAGGTCGACCCGGCCACCGGCGTGTGGGACGTGCTGAACATGGTGGCGGTGGACGACTGCGGCGTCCGGATCAACCCGATGATCGTCGAGGGCCAGATCATGGGCGGCCTGACCGAGGCCTATGCCATGGCCAGCATGCAGTTCATCACCTTCGACGCCGAGGGCAACTGCGTGGGCTCCAACTACATGGACTACCTGCTGCCCACCGCCTGGGAGACGCCCGGGTTCGAGCTGCACAGCGAGGTGGTCACGCCCTGCCCGCACCACCCGATCGGGGCCAAGGGCATCGGCGAGTGCGCGGCGGTGGGCGGCCCGGCCGCGTTCGTCAACGCGGTCATGGACGCGCTGGCCCAGACCGGCGTGCGCAACATCGACATGCCGCTGCTGCCCGACCGGGTGTGGGAGGCCCTCACCTACCGCCGCGACGTGTCGGGGGCGCCGCCCGTGCGCAGCCGGCGAGGACTGACGGGGGACTCATGGACAGCTGGGACGTCCTGGAGCAGGCCGGCGAGCTGGCCCGGCGCGGCGAGCCGTTCGCGCTGGCCACCGTGGTCTGGCGGCAGGGGCCGTCGTCCAGCCAGCAGGGCTCGCGGGCGATCATCACCGCCGAGGGCGGGCTGCACGGCTGGATCGGCGGCGCCTGCGCCGAGCCGGTGGTGATCCGCGAGGCGCGGCAGGTGATCGCCTCCGGGAAGGCCCGGCTGCTGCTGCTGGGCAGCCCCGGCCAGTTCGGCGCGGCGGTGCCGGACGGCATGACGGTGGTGCCGATCTCCTGCCAGAGCGAGGGCGCGCTGGAGGTCTACATCGAGCCGGTGGTGCCCGCCCCCAGCCTGGTCGTGGTCGGCCGCTCGCCGATGGCCGCCACCCTGGCCGAGCTGGCCCGGGCGGTCGGCTGGCGGGCCGACCTGATCGCCGGCGAGGACTTCACCACCGCGGACGCGACCGGCCGCTCGATGGTCGTGGTGGCCACCCAGGGCCACGGCGACGAGGAGATCGTCGAGCAGGCCGTCGCCGCCCGGCCGGCCTACCTGGGGCTGGTCGGGTCGCGCAAGCGCGGCGCGGCGGTGCTCGGCTACCTGGCCGACCGGGGCGTCCCCCAGGATCAGCTGGACCGGGTCAAGGTCCCGGCCGGGCTGGACCTCGGCTCCACCACGCACCAGGAGATCGCCGTCGCCATCCTGGCCGAGCTGGTCCAGGCCCGGGCGTCCGGCGCGCTCGCGCCATCGGGGGGTAACGACGGCACCCGCGATCACGCCCGGCACCACCCGGCGGCCGAGCCGCAGGAGGCCACCGACCCGGTGTGCGGGATGACCGTGGACGCCGGGCCGGCCAGCTACCCGCTGGAGCACGACGGCGTCACCTACTACTTCTGCCGGGCCGGCTGCCGCCGGGAGTTCCAGCGTGATCCGGGCGCCTATGTCAGGAAAGAGTCGCGATGCTGATCACCAACGAGTTCGAGGTCGCGCAGCCGGTCGACAAGGTGTGGGCGTTCTTCGACAACATCCCGCAGGTGGCGGCCTGCCTGCCGGGCACCGAGCTGACCGCCGACCTGGGCGAGGACCGCTACGAGGGCGGGGTCGCGGTGCGGATGGGGCCGGTCAAGCTCCAGTTCGCCGGGAAAGCCACGATCACCGAGCGGGACAACGCGGCCAAGAAGATCGTGGTGGACGCCAGCGGCGCCGAGGTTCGCGGCCGTGGCCAGGCCAGCATGACCGTGACCGCCAAGCTCACGGCGGCCGGGCGCGGCACCAAGGTCGCCGTGGCCCAGGACCTGCAGCTGTCCGGCGCGGCCGCCCAGTACGGCCGGGGCATGATCTCCGACGTCACGTCGGTGCTGATGCGCGACTTCTCGGTCAACCTGATGCGCCGGATCGACGCCGCCGAGCGCGGCGTGTCGGCCGACCAGCTAGGCGCGGCCTCCCCGGCCAGCGGCTTCCGGGTCGGCCTGGCCGCCCTCAGGCTCGCGCTGACCCGCGTGTTCCGCCGCTTCTTCCTGCCCTACCAGGCCAACCCGAGCTGAGGAGAGCCGTCATGGTGCTGTGGTGGATCGGCAACGTGATCTTGCTGATCGTGGTCCTGCCCGTGGTGATCGCGCTGCTCAACCGCGTGCTCGCGGCGCTGGAACGGATCCGCGGGGCGACCGGCGAGATCCTGGCCGGCGGCGTCGCGCTGATCGGCGAGCTGGACACCGTGCCCGAACTGCTGGCCACGACCGACACGACCATCAAGGAAGTCTCCGTCGGCGCGGTCCGCTACGCGGGCTCCGTCGCGAAGCTCCTGGGCTAGGGAAAGGAGAGCGCCATGCCAGCTGCCGCCTGGGGGACCGTCATCATCGCCGCGCTGATCATCGCCATGACCGCCGTGGGCCTGCTGCGGGTCATCCTGCACCTGATGGCCATCCGCAAGACGCTCGCCGCCACGACCGGCGGGGTCCGGCGTCATCGCGGACCTGACCAGCCCGGTACCGGAACGGCTGACCTCGGTCAACGCCAGCCTCAAGCCAGTCCGGGACTTCTGTGAGAACGTCTGACCGCCGGCGCTACGGGAAAGGCAGGCGAGCACATGACGACGGTAACCGCGGTGCGACGGCCGGCGGCGGCGTCAGCCACTTCGGCTGGATCCTGGGCTTCATCCTCGGCGGCGTGGTGGTGCTGGCCGTGGTGGCCCTGGTGGTGCCGATCCTGCTGCTGGCCCGGTCGATCGGCAACGAGGCCCCGAAGATCAACGCCGGGCTGTCCGACGCCGTGCGCAACACCGCCCCGCTGGGCGCCCTGCGCACCACGATCGACTACGCCGTGACCATCATCGGCGGGCTGCAGCGCGGCCGCGCCCGGCTGGGAGGCTGACCCATGCACACGCTGGCCATCGCCGAGCAGACCCACACCCTGTGGACGTGGGCGCTGATCGTCGGCCTGATCGTGATCCTGGCCGTGGTCGCCCTGCTCAGCCTGCTGATCTACCTGGTCAAGATCATTGACCGCCGGGTGGTCACGGTCGGGGACACGCTCACGGCGGCCGAGGCCAATACCGCCGACGCGGCCCTCATCCCGCAGGTGGCCGGCGGCGTGGAGGCGGTGCTGGCCGAGGGCCTGCAGCACCACCTGTTCCTCGGCCGGGTGCTCGGAAAGGTGAAGTCATGACGCTGCTGGTCGTGCTGACCGTGCTGGAGATCGCGGCGCTGATCGCCGGGCTGGCGTTCTTCCTGTTCTGGGTGGGCTCGCTGCTGACCCGGATCGCCGGGAACCTGGAGGGGTCGGCCGGGCTGGTCCGGGCCATCGGCCGGAACGCCGAGGTGATCAAGCCGGGCGTGGAGCACATCAACCGCACCGGCGGCGTGGTGGCCGGGGCGCTGCCGCTGCTCTACGGGATGGCCGAGGGCATCGTCACCGGCGTCACCCCGCGCCCCGAGGCCCCGGCCGAGCCCGAGGTGGCCCGCCCGGCGTCCGGCCGCCGCCGCTCCCGGCTGCACGAGGCGGTCGGCTACACCCCGCGCGGCTAGCTGCTGGCCGCAGCCCCAGTCCGGCGTCGCTACCATGTGGAAGTAATGAGCACCACACGTGAGGCGGCCGCGGGGTCTGGGGCCACGGAAGCGTCGGACGCTCCCGTCATCCACACCGAGGAACTGACCAAGGTCTACCCCGGCGCGGACTTCGCCGCCGTCGACCACCTCAACCTGGATGTCCGGGCGGGCGAGATCTTCGGGCTGCTCGGCCCGAACGGCGCCGGCAAGACCACCACGGCCGGGATGCTGACCACCCGGGTCGTGCCCACCTCGGGCCGGGCGTTCCTCGGCGGCGTCGACGTCGTCGCCCACCCGGCCCTGGCCAAGCAGCTCAGCGGCATCGTCTCCCAGCAGAACACGCTGGACCGCCAGCTCAACGTCTGGGAGAACCTGTACTTCCACGGGCGGCTGTTCGGCATCAGCGCCCGGCAGTCCCGGCAGACCGCCGACGAGCTGCTGGAGCAGTTCCAGCTGTCCAAGTGGGCCAAGGCGTCGGTCTACGCCCTGTCCGGCGGGATGGCCCAGCGGCTCATGGTGGCCCGGGCCATCTTCCACCGGCCGTCGGTGCTGTTCCTCGACGAGCCCACGGCCGGCCTCGACCCGCAGAGCCGCCTGGCCCTGTGGGAGCTGCTCGGCGAGCTGAACGGCGAGGGCCAGACCATCCTGCTGACCACCCACTACATGGAAGAGGCCGACCAGCTCTGCGAGCGGGTGGCCATCATGGACCACGGCAAGATCCTGGCCCTGGACACCCCGGCCGCGCTCAAGCAGAGCATCGACGCCGACACCATCGTCACGGTCAAGTCCGGCGGCGACGCCGGGGAGCTGGCCGCCCTGCTCAGCCGGGAGGTCGAGGGCGTGACCCGCACCCGGCCGGTGGACGGCGGGCTGGAGCTGCACGTGCGGGGCAGCGACCGGCTGCGTCCCGCGGATCGTGCTGGCCGCCGAGCGCGGCGGCTTCGACCTGGTCGACCTGTCGATCTCCGAGCCGAGCCTGGAGACCGTGTTCATCAACCTCACCGGCAAGGAGCTGCGCGACTGATGACCGCGCCCGTCACCCCCGCGGCCCCGGCCGGGGCCGCCGCACCCGCCCCGCCCCGGATCGGCGGCGGCCCGACCCGCTCGGTCGCCGCGGCCAGCCGGGCCGCGCTGGGCGCGCTGATCCTGCGCGACCTCGTGGTGCTGCGCAAGCACCTGTGGGAGTTCGTGCTGCGCACGCTGATCCAGCCGTTCCTGCTGTGCTTCGTGTTCCTGTACGTGTTCCCGAAGATCGGGCAGGGCATCGGCGGGCAGAGCCCGGCCGCCGAGTCGGCGTTCGCCACCGTGCTGGTGCCCGGCGTGGTCGGCATCTCGATCATGTTCCAGGGCGTGCAGTCGATCGCGCTGCAACATGGCCCAGGAGTTCGGCTTCACCCGGGAGATCGAGGACCGGGTCCAGGCGCCGTGCCCGATCTGGCTGGTGGCCATCGCCAAGGTGCTGTCCGGCGCCGCCCAGGGCATCCTGTCGGCCGTCATCGTGCTGCCCATCGCCTCGGTCGTGCACGCCCCCGGCGTGCACCTGCACCTGTCGCTGCACTGGCTGCTGATCGTCACCCTGGTGCCGCTGGCCTGCATCGCCATGGCGGGACTGGGCCTGGTGCTGGGCACCAGCTTCGAGCCGCGCAACATCGGCCTGATGTTCGGCTTCATCGTCCTGCCGATCACGTTCCTGGGCGGCACCTACTACCAGTGGACCCGGCTCGCCCCGGTGACGGTCGGCGGCTGGCACTGGCTGCAGACGATCGTGCTGGTCAACCCGCTGATCTACGTCAACGAGGGCATGCGGGCCGCGCTCACCGACGCGCCGCACATGCACCTGTACGTCATCTACCCGGTGCTGATCGGCTTCGCGGTGGTGTTCCTGACCATCGGCCTGCGCAACTTCCGCCGTCGGGTGCTCAGCTAGCCCGTGGTCCGCGTTACGACGAATGATGGGTTTTCTGGGGCTCCGGGGTTTTCCGGGGCTCTGCCGTCCGGGAAAGGGGGTCCGGCTCCCGGGCAGTCAGCTCCCGGTGGGCCGGGCGCTCCAGGACGGGCATGTCGTGATGTCCGGCGACGAGGTCGACCAGGCGGGTCTTGAGCCGGATGGCGGGCTGGCGGACCCGCTCCTCGCGGCGGATGGCCCGGGCCAGCTTGCGGGGCTTGTGCTGGTAGCGCCAGCGGGACCAGGGCGAGCCGGGCCGGGCCAGCCGGATCGCGCCGATCACGAACAGGAACGGCAGCAGGAACCCGAAGATGCCGGTCCAGATCTTGCCCTTGAGCAGGGTGATGGCGGCCAGGATGAACAGCACCGCCAGCGTGGTCAGCAGCGATCCGAGCGCGGTGGTATCGCTGGATTTGCCCAGCACGCCGGCCACGTCGTCGATGCCGGCCGGGACGACGCCGAGCAGCAGCAGCGCGGTCACCGCGGCGGCGATGAACACGGCGTCGATCGAGATCCGGCCCGCGCTGGTCCAGTACACGTCCCGCAGGTGCAGGATCAGCGCGAACTCATCCAGGACCAGCGCGGTGCCGACGCCGAACGCGGCGGCCGACCCGGCCCGCCAGTCGAGGGAGTCCAGCGGCGCGGCGATCTGGGCGATCCCGGCGACGGCCATGCAGATGACCCCGAACACCATGTGGTGCAGGTGCATCCCGCCCCGGGTCACGTTGCCCGGCCACCACCGCACCTGGGCGCGGATCATCCGCACCGACAGCCGGACCAGTGCGAAGCTCACCAGGAAGGCGACGAAGAAGCAGAACAGCGGCAGCCGGCCGGTGGCCACGATCCGCATCGCGAACCAGCCGGCCGAATGACCGTTCTCGGCCAGTCGCGCTGCGAGCATCATCACCGTGAACCTACTCGGCTCACGGACCTGTCAAACCCGTGAGCATGGGGTGTGCCCGATGGTTAAGCAGACCGAGCGCCGCTGTTTACCGCAGTGCCGCGAGTCGTTGAGTACCGGGCGGGCGGCTGCCCGGCGAGTGCCCCTGTCGCGCCGCGCCGGAGCAGGCCGCTAACCTATCGCGGTTCCGGCTGGCTTCCGCCCGGCTTTGCACCGGCTAGAGCGGGCACGGAGGTATTTGCGCCAGGCCGGCCCTGGCGCAGGCCGGGAAAAATGCGCTCGGGCCCGCGCTGGCCGCGCCGCTATCCTGGGCGCGTGCTGGCCACCGATGTCTGTGCCGCCCTGGCGGATCCCGGCCGATTGCGGATTTTCGGCGAGATCTGCCGCCTGCCCGCCGGGGTGCGGACGGCCAACCTGGCGCTGGACGGCCGGGACCGCAAGGCGCTGGAGCGGCTGCTGCGCATGGGCCTGGTCGAGCGGGTCGGCGACCGCTACGTGGCCCGGCCTGAGGTGTTCCGCCAGGCCCTGACCAGCGAGGCCAGCACCCGGCCGGACGGGGCCAGCGAGCGGGTGGCCGCGCTGTTCCGGCAGGGCCGCCTGACCGCGATGCCGCGGCCCGGCGACCTGCGCACCGAGCTGCTGCGCTACCTGGCCCGGCGGTTCGAGCGGGACCGCGCCTACAGCGAGCAGGAGATCCGGGACGTGCTCGTGCCGGTCTGGGACGACCACGCCGCGATCCGCCGTTACTTCGTCGACGAGGGCATCATGAACCGGGACCAGCAGGGCATCGCCTACTGGCGCCCGGACTGACCCGGCCTGACCGGCAAACGGACGGCTCGCCGTTAATATCGGGGAATTTCCCGGCTCCGGGGGATCGGCGCGACGCCGCTGCCCTGATTAGATGGGCTGATGACCCCGCCCGACGCTGCCTCGGGCGCGGATCAGCCAGGTGACCGGGCGGGCCGGAGAAGCCAGGTCGCGCTGCTGACCGCGCTGGGCGTGGACAACTTCGGGTCGGGCCTGTTCCTGCCGCTGACCATCCTGTACGTGACCCGGGTGGCCGGGCTGCCGCTGGGCATGGCCGGGACGGTGGTCGCGCTCGGCACGCTGGCCGGGCTGGCCGTGCCGCCGGTGGCGGGCCGGCTGGTGGACCGGGCCGGGCCGCGGCCGGTGGTTATCTCCTCGCAGCTTTTACAGGCTCTCGGCGCGTCGGCCTACCTGGTCGCGCACGCCGCCGTGGTGGTACTGGTGGCCGCCGTGCTCCTGGCCGCCGGCCAGCAGACCTTCTACAGCTCGCTGTTCGCGCTGGTCTCCGACGTGTCCGGGAGCGGGCCGAAGGACCGGGCGTTCGCGGTGGCCAACATGGTCCGGTCGGCCAGCTTCGGCCTGGGCGGCCTGGTCACCGGCGCGGTGCTGGTCGCGGCCGGCCCGGTCGCCTACCGGATCGCCATCGCCGCCGACGCGGCCAGCTTCGCCGCCTGCTCCCTGCTGCTGGCCCTGCTCGTCCGCCCCCCGCGCCCGCTGGCCGGCCGCGCCGCCGCCCGGCCCGGCACCGCCGCCCCGCTGGCCCCGTCCGGGGTCCTGACCGACCGGCCGTTCCTGGCCCTGGTCCTGCTGACCGGCCTGGTCGTGCTGCCCGTGGACTTCTTCCTGACCGGCACGCCGGTGTTCGTGCTCGAGCAACTGCGGGCGCCGACCTGGCTGCCCGGCACGATCCTGGCCCTGTCCACCACCCTGAACAGCGGCGCCGCGACGATCGCGCTGCGCGCCACCCGGCGCCTGACCCGGATCTCGGCCATGCAGCTAGGCGCGGTCCTGTACGCGCTGTGGTGCGCGGCCAGCCTCGCCGCCGCGGCCGTCCCGCCGGCCTGGCGCCCGGCCGAGTTGCTGGCCGCCACGGTGGTCATGGCCGCCGCCGGCCTGGTCTGCGGCCCGCGGGCGGTGGCGCTGGTCGCGGCGGTCGCCCCGGCCCAGGCCCGGGGCCGGTACCTGGCCGCCTTCCAGTACGCGTTCACGGTGTCCGCCGTCATCGCGCCCGCCGTGGTCGCGCTGTACTCGGTGGCCCGCTGGCTGCCGTGGGTGCTGGTCGCGGCGGGCGACGGCCTGGCGGTGCTCGGCCTCGGCCTGCTGGCCCGGCACCTGCCCGACATCGCGCTGAACCCGGACCCGGAGGACATCGCCGACGCCGACGAGACGGCCCCCCAGGCAGCGTGACCGGGCAGCGTGACCGGGCGGGCGGATCTGCCAGCATTCCTCGGTTTCTTACGCCCGCCTGGCCGACTAACGTCATACCGGCACGGAGGGACACGGGTCATGGCAGGCACGGACGAGCGGATCGAGCGGTCCCGGCTGCTGTACGAGCGGGCCATCCTGGCCGGGGAGGCCATCGGCCTGGATGCGGCCGACCAGGCCCTGGACGCGGTGGAGGCCGACCTGGCCCTGGCCCGCGGCCGGGTCCGGCACGGCCGGTTCCTGACCCGGCGGGAGGAGGACCCGGACGGGGCTGTCGCGGACCCGCGCGAACTGGCCCTGTTCGAGCGCGCGGCCGGGCTGTACCGGGCGCTGGGCGACGAGCGCGGCGAGGCCGCGGCGCTGTTCTGGACCGGCTGCTTCCACCAGGTGACCGGCCGGGACAACGCGACGGCGGTTCCGCTGCTGAGCCGGTCCCTGGAACTGGCCGAGCGGGCCGGCGACCCGGTGACCGCCGCCGAGGCGCTGCGGCACCTGGGCATCGCCGACCACGCGGCGGGCCGCCTGGACGCGGCCCGGGGCTGGAGGAATCGGCCCGGCTGCGCCGGGAAGCCGGCCATCCGGCCAGCGTGGCCGCCAACCAGATCGGGCTGGCCTACATCGCCATCGGCCAGGACCGGCCCGGCGACGCGCGAGCGCTGCTGGCCGAGGCTCACGCGCTGGCCGAGGCGGATGGCGCGCGGACCCTGCTGCGCCACATCGCCGAGGCGCGCACGGCGCTGTAAGCCAGCAAGCTCGGCCTCGCCCGGCGGGCGGACAGGAAGCGGCCGCCGGCGGTGCCAGGTCCGCCGGCGGCCGCTTACTCGGGGGATTA
The DNA here is from genome assembly GCA_963731085.1 of uncultured Actinomycetota bacterium. Taxonomy (GTDB): domain Bacteria; phylum Actinomycetota; class Actinomycetes; order Streptosporangiales; family Streptosporangiaceae; genus DASUBV01. Next base: position 886,178 of record CAVSUF010000001.1, on the reverse strand, counting down.
GTTCTGGCCGGGGGTCACGAAGACGTCCTGGCTGCCCTGCGTCGTGTCGACGACGGGCGCCAGGGTCGCCGACAGGAAGCCGTTCCCGGGGCAGACCGCGGGCCCGGAACTGAGGGTGAACTCCTGGTTGCTGAAGGCCAGCGAGTTGCCGGTGTTGTGCGCGGCGCCGGTCAGCCCGGTTGAGGTGTAGATGCAGGTAATGCTGCCGATCACCGTCTCCAGCGAGGCGGTGGCCTGGATCGTCCCGGATGATCCGGCGCTCACGGTGACGGTGCCGCCCGGACTCACCGTGGCCGCGTACGGCAGGTTGTTCAGCGTGACGCTGTTCACCCCGGTGACGCCGGAGATGTTGGACGTGCAGCCGGTGGTGGTGAGCCCGGTCACCGACTCATCGGCGTTGCCGCTGGAGTCCGGGTTCTGGCCGACGGTGGCCGACAGCGTCGCGGTGGGGCACGAGATGCCGGTCGACCCGCCCGACGTGGTGGCGATGAACGCGTCGGTCCCGGACGCCAGGCTGGCCGACAGGGCGTCGCCGGTCGCGGCACCGGTCCCGCCTACGCTGCCGAGGGTCAGGACGGGGCTGCCGGCTGCCGAGGCAGGCAGGGCGGGGGCGGCGAGGAGCACGGCGCCAGCGGCGACGACGGCCGCTGACAAGAGGCGCTTGTGCATGACGGGTTTCTCCTTCTGGACTTTCCGTGACCTGGAATTTTCTGAATTGGCTAGACGGTTTTTCGTTAACGGCCGGGCAGTGAATTGCGGGCAGCGCGGCACGAGCTTGCGCACGGCCGCCAGAACCGGCCAGACTGACGGGAAATGATTGCTGACTCCGCGAACGGCCAGACCGCGCGTTACCCGTTGCGCGGGAAGGGCATGGCCGACTAGGCACCCGGCGCTATTCGCGCCCGGGTGGCTTCGCGACTTCAATTACCCCTGGTCAGAGCGATCGAGCACGCCCAGGGTCATCGTGAGAAGAATTGCCCCAGGGGCGCGCGCCGCCACGAGGACGGCCGATAGGAATCGCTCCCCCTGAGTGAACTGTCCATCGGGTCTGCTTTCTCTAGAATTCTCTCGGCTCGTTTAGCCGGGCAGGCCCAATATGCGTCAGCCGCTGGGATGATGCCATCTCTGTGCATCCTCCGCCGGGCTTGCCGCCTGCATAAGTTACTTATGGTAGCCTTCTCCCCTCGCGCATTCATGTCAAACAAACTCGTCGGCGTAACGGTCCCCGCCGCGGATGCCGGAACCCGATCACCGGGGTGAGGCAGCCGCATCTACCTCGGAAGACTAAAATGGAGGGTCCCCCCGTTTAAAATTCTACGGGTATCGTAACCGGGAAGTTTCCCTGCTATTACGGAATGTCATGTCCCAGGCCGACGCCGGTCCGAAACCGTCGCGCTCCCGCCGGGCCGACGCGCGGCGCAACCGCGACCTGCTGCTGGCCGCCGCCCGTGAGGTCTTCGCCGAGCGGGGTCCCGGCGCTCCCCTGGACGACGTCGCCCGCCGGGCCGGGGTCGGCAGCGCGACGATGTACCGGCACTTCCCGACCCGGCGCGAACTGCTCATCGCCGTCTACGCCGATGAGGTCGCCGCGCTGTGCGCCACCGGGGACGCCCTGCTGGCCAGCGGCCCCGCCGCGGACGCGCTGTTCGCCTGGCTGCGCGCCTTCACCGCGCACGTGGCCGGCAAGCGGGACCTGGCGCTGGCCATCCCCGGGGATCAGGGCGGCCAGCGGACGCCCCTGTTCGACGGCTGGCACGAGGCGATGCACGCGACCGCCGCCCGCCTGCTGGCCGCGGCCCAGTCCGCCGGCGCGGCCAGCGCCGACCTGGACGCCGCCGACCTGCTGACCCTGGCCAGCGGGATCGCCGTGGCCAGTACGGACGCCGATCAGGTCAGCCGCTGCCTGGCCCTGGTCCGCCGGGGCACCGGGCCATCACCCCCGGCGAGGCTCCCATAGCCGGCCCGCGTCACCAGCGGGAACAGTGACAGCGTGCTGTCAAACATGGTAGGCTGCTGTCATCTTCGAGTGAAGGGGCAGCAGTCGTGACCTACCTCATTACCGGCGCCACCGGTCCCATCGGCCGCAGCCTCGTGGACCAGCTGAGTCAAGGCGGCCACCAGGTGCGAGTGACCACCCGCGACCCCGGCAAGGCCGACTTCCCCGAGGGGGTCGAGGTGGTCGGCGGTGACTTCGCTCGCGGAGACCTGCCCGCCGATGCGCTCGACGGAGTGACGAAGGCGTTCGTCTTTCCGGCGGTCAGCGGAATCGACGGATTCCTGGCCAGGGCCGTCGAGGCCGGCCTCGGGCAGCTCGTCCTGCTGTCGTCGCTCTCGGCGGCTGGCGAGCACGAGCGTGACCGCGGAGTTCGCCCAGCAGATGGCGGCGTACCTGCCCGCTGACGTGATCAAGATGCTGCTCGACTACTGGTCCGACACGGTCGCCGAGGCCGACGTGGTTCTCGGCACGGTCGAAGCGGTCACCGGCCGCCCGGCCCGAACGCTCGCCCAGTGGGCCGGGGACCATGCCGAGGCATTCTCCTGACGGGCTGACGGCACCTCAGAGCCGGTCCGCGGCCGCCACCGCTTCGGCGATGGCGGCCAGGGCCTGGGCGGCGCGGCGCAGCACGTCTTCCCCGATCCGGGCACCGAGCGCGTCGGCCCACTGGTGCTGCGCGGCGTCAATCCGGGCCAGCGTGGCACCCCCGGCGGCCGAGATTTCCAGCAGTTTCGCCCGCTGGTGCTGCGGATTATCCCGGTAGCCGCACAACCCGTCGCTCACCAGGACATCCGCTATCCGCTGCACGCTCTGGCGGGCCAGGCCAAGTCTCCGGGCGATCTCAGAAACGGACAACGGCGCGTCCTGGCACGCCGCCAGGACCACCCAGCGCGCCAGGCTCTGGCCGGCGGGCCGGGCCAGCTCCTCCCCGGCCGCCGTGAACCGGCCGTTCAGGCTCAGCACCCGCAGGAGCACGTCATTGAAGGTCTCGCCCGCAGCGGATCGCGGCGGCACCTCGCAGGCGGCAGGCCGTCGGTCTTGCGACCTCGAAGACATGACAGCATCCTGTCGAGGATCGTCGCAGTCCGCAAGAGCTGAGCCTCAGGGACGTTCCACCGGTAGATATCCGCGCGGGTTACTCAGGGGTTCCGCCGGGAGCCGGGGGAAGTGCGCGCGATCAGCTGCCAGCTTCCCGTAGCTGCCCGATCAGGTCCCGGATGCTCGCGTAGCTACTGTGGACGCCTGCGGGCTCGCCGGCATGCCGGTGTTCTTCGAGCCGGAGCGTGGCGAGGTGGAGGACCTGGTAGAAGCGGGTGCGCTGGGCCGCGCGCGGTGACGCGGGCGGCTGCCCGTAGGTCAGCCAGAAGGCATCGCGCTCGGTGCCCGGCCGCTGGCCTGCCCGGTAGATGCTCCAGTCCGCTGCCGGGTCGCCCCACCAGGCGCGGTCGCAGTCGCAGATGCCGGTGATCGTCGGCTCTGACGCGGTGGGCGAGACCATCACGTTGGCCGTCCACAGGTCGCCGTGGAGCAGTCGTGGTTCGCTGATCTCGTCGAAGAGCGCGGACTGCGCGGCCGCGATGGCCGCCGTCTCGCGAACGTCACCGGAGTCGAGCCCGGCATCATCCAGGGCCGCGGCGACGTCCTCCAGCGAGCTGCGGAAGGCGTCGATCCAGCGGGTAAACCGCGGGCCGGCCACCCAGCCGAAGGTCTCGCCCCGGACGTCGTGGATGCGCCGGGTCAGCGTGCCGAGCTGGGCGAAGAACGGCGCCCACTCCGGCCTCGGGTAGGCCGGCAGGCGGTCGGGCGCCGGCACTCCGTCCAGATAGGCCTGGAAGAGGAAGTCGCGGCCGATGACCTCGTGGGTGAAGTCGACCATGAGCGTGCGCGGCATGAGCGTCGCTATCGGGGCCAGGTAGGGAATGCTGGCGTGCTCATTGCGCATGAGGCTGCGCTCGGCCCGCGACTGCCGAGCGGGCTCTGGTGCGACCCGGAGGATGACGGTCCCCGCCGGGCCGAGGTCGACGCGATAGGTGCTGTTGTACGCCCCGAGGCCCAGTTCGGTCACCGAGACTGGCCGCGCCTCGTCGCCGAAGGCCCGGCGGCAGAGCGCGAGCGCCTGGTCGGCGGTGATCGACTGCTGGAAGGCATCCGGGGCGCGCGTGACGGGCAGGAAATCCACAGCAGGAACCCTTTCATGCATCTCATCAGGCCCACGCCCCGACCGGCGGAGAGCTGGCACCGTGCCGCGGTCGTGGAGGGCTCGGCGTGGCTGTCCGAGGCGGTAGACCGGTCTGGCGGGGTCGCCGGGCCTACCAGCTCCAGGCACACCTGGCCGCGGCCCACTCCACGGCGCCGACCTGGCCGGAGACCGACTGGGACCGGATCGTCGGCCTCTACGACCTGCTCGGGTCGATCACGGCCAACCCGGTGGTGGCGCTCAATCGGGCGATTGCGGTGACCGAACGCGACGGCCCCGAGGCGGGACTGGCGGCCCTGAAGGCCATCGCCGGCCTGGAATACTCGCACCTGTGGCACGCCGCCCTGGCGGACAACCTGCGTCGGCTCGGCCACACGAGCCAGGCCGCCGGAGAACTTCACACCGCCGTGACCCTGGCGCCCAGCGAAGCCGAACAGCGCCTCCTGCGGGAACGGCTGCGCGCTGTGCGGCTTGCCTGTCCGGCGGACGAAGCGTCATGACCACCAGAGGCTAGCCCGCCCACCTCCGGGCCAGTATGTCCTGGGCCGGGATGGCCATGGCCGGCTCGTCGTGGTCAAGCCCTGCCGCCCGGACGAACTGGATCCCGGGTGTCCGGCCATTGTTGACGGCGTGCTGATTCATGCTGCTGAGCCACGCGGCAGCCCGTTCGATCCTGGTGGAGCCCGGCTGGCCCGGTTCGGGTCCTTGCGGCGCCGTGTCGCGGGATCCCACCAGGACGGTGGCCGCGACCTCGCTGGCGGCGATGAGCCAGCCCGACCGCTGCGGGGTGTAGACGGACCCGGCAGCCTGGTCCGGGGCCTTCCCGTCGTCGGCCGACCCGCTGAGTTCATCCCGCACCACCGCGGCCATGCCATTCGGCCACGGCAAGGCAGGATCAGGAAACGGGTAAGCGCCCGGCGCGCTCAGCACGACGGCCTCCAGGCGGGAGGGGTGCGTGACCAGGTAGCGGGCGGCGAACTGGGCACCCGCTGAGTGCCCGTGCAGGCTGAAGCGGCCGCTGAACCGCGGGATATGCCTGGCCCCTACCTCGTCTACGGTGGCGTTCACGAATTCGTCCGCATCCGTTCTTCGCCCGAACAGCGCCCGGTACCCGCCGAAATCGTGCCCGCCGAATACGGGCGCAACAACCAGCGCCTGCTGCGCTTCAGCGAAAGAAGCCCAGCGGTCGACGGCCTCCTGCGCGTACGCGGCAAGGTCATCATCCGACTGCGAGCCATCCGGCCACGGGAAGCCGTGAGCCAGGACGAGGACCCGGACCGGGGCAGACGGAATGAAGGACGCTACTCGGCTGGTTTCCGGCATAGGCATCCTTTCCTGGTGACTCGTGTTCAGAAGCAGGGCAACCGCGCTCACCCTACTTCTGCGATACCCCCCGGGCAGTGGCAGGCTTGAGCCGTCATGAGCATTACGGTCTTGCACGTCCCTGACTGCCCGGGCGCCGAGCTGCTGCGGCACCGGCTGGACCTGGTCCTCGGGGATGCCCCCGGCGCACAGGTGGCGTGGCTGGCGATCACCAGCGAGGACCAGGCCCGCCAGCACGGCATGACCGGGTCCCCGACCCTGCTGGTCAACGGCGCCGATCCCTTCGGCCGCTCCGGCCAGCAGCCTTCGCTGTCGTGCCGCCTGTACCGCGGTGATGACGGCCGGCCCGGCCCGGCGCCAACCCCCAGGCTGCTGCGCGCCGTCCTGATGCCCGTGAGCCGGGCTTCGGCAGACGCAACGACCAGCGAGAGCGGCGGATACGGTGGCGCGCTCGGAGGGACTCGAACCCCCAACCTTCTGATCCGTAGTCAGATGCTCTATCCGTTGAGCTACGAGCGCGGGTGCGCAGCACAGTCTACGACACGCCGTGCGGGCTCCGTACTGCGCTGAGGTGAACCGGCGGAAGGCAGGCCGGGCCTGCCTACGCACCGCTGCTCAGGGGAAGTGCCGCGGCGCCACCGTAATTCCACGCGCGCGGCGGCTCATGCGGAGATCGCTCATCACGCCCGGTCTCGGCCAGCAGCGTCCTCAGCGCCGCCGATCCGGTCCTGTGCCCCGCGCCCGGAAAGACCGCGCTCAGGACGTGCTCACACAGCCGGGGCGCAGGTGACCAAGCCCGGCCCAGGCCGGCGGCAATGTCATGGCCGTGGACGAGGCCTTCCGCGGCGCCGATCGCGGCGAAGCCCCGGGGCGTGAAGTACCCGTGCGGATGCCAGCCCAGGCAGTCCGGGCTGGCCGTGCGCACCGCCGCGGCGAGCATGCCCCCGGCCACGCGAACGACCTCCCGCAGCGCGTCCGGCGTCGTGGCACGGCTGGTGTCGAAGCTGAATTTCACATAGTGATCCCGCGGCCGCCCGAGGACCTGGGCGGCGTAGTGGGCGAAGTCCCCGGATATGTGATCTGCCGTGAGCCAGCAACTCCAGCCCACGTTGGCGGCGGGTGACTCCCATGCGCCGGCCGGGATGCCGCGCAGCAGAACGTCCAGCTCACTAACCACGTCCGCTACTACATCGGCCCAGACGTCGGTCTCGACTGGCATGTTCACAAGATAGCCCAAAACATGACAGCCTCCTGGAGGGCCCACCTGGCCCAGCAACCCACGGAGAGCAGCGCAGTGATTGACGCGGTCGTTCTTGATGTAGGCGAGACGCTGGTTGACGAGACGCGCATCTGGGCGACCTGGGCTGACTGGCTCGGGGTGCCCCGGCACACGTTCGCCGCCGTGTTCGGGGCGATGATCGCGGAGGCGGTGCTTCCGGGAGACCTTCCAGCGCTTCCAGCCGGGCTTCGACCTGGCCGCCGAGCGGGAGCGCCGCGCCGCGGCCGGCCTGCTCGACACGTTCGACGCCGACGACCTGTATCCGACGTCCGGCCGAGCATGGCCGCGCTGCGCGACATGGGCGTGTGGGTCGGAGTGGCGGGCAACCAGCCCAGCCGGGCCGGGACCGTCCTGCGGAGCCTGGACCTGCCCGCCGACCTGATCGCGATGTCCGACGACTGGGGCGTGCAGAAGCCCGATCCGGGGTTCTTCCGGGCCATCACGGACGCCGCGCCGTGCCCGGCCGAGCGGATCATCTACGTGGCCGACCGCCTCGACAACGACCTCGCGGCCCGGGCGGCCGGGATGCGCACGGCGTTCATCCGGCGCGGCCCCTGGGGCTACATCTGGCAGAACCACCCGGACCTGGAGACGGCCGCTGACTGGCAACTGACAACGCTGGCTGAACTGCCGGGCATCGTCGCAGCCATCAACCAGCCAGGGAGCTGACCGGGCCCGCGCCGCAGGCACGCACGCCAGTCCGGGCGCAACGGGGAGTCCTACGTTCCACCGAGTGCCGACATATACCAGCGTCTGGGGCGAGACAGATCGCTCGCCACGCACAGTCTTGACCTACCGGGGCAGGCAGGCTAGACAGGATACGTTGTCTGCATGCGGATCGGGAGCCAGCCCGGAAGCACGGGGTCAACGACGAGGACATATGGCACGGCATTCGTAACATGACCCACACCGTCAGCGAGGGCGGCGATCTGACCATGATCATCGGCCCAGGCCGAACGGCATGCTGCTAGAGATCGGTGTGCTCGGGCCGGCTACCGATGATCCTGTGGTCATTCATGCGATGAGGCTACGGCCCAAGTTCCAGAAGTTCCTCACTGAGGGGTGATTGCGATACACACGGATGAGGAGATCGACGAAGCCGCCGCCGATTCGAGCAGTGGGCGGATCAGCTTGACCCGGACACCGCTGTAGTTCAGGACGCAGCGGAACTGCGGGCTATCTCCGAGGCCGCCGAGGCAGCCCGGCGCGACGAGGCGATCCTGACCGAGCGCGTGGCAGCCGCGCGTGCCAGCGGACAGTACTGGAACCGTATCGCCCTGGCCCTGGGCGTATCCCGGCAGGCAGCGCGGCAGAGGTTCGCCGGCAAGATCGGTGCCTAGCTGACCGCCGCACGCCGCCAGGAAACTCAGGTGACCGACCGGCCGTGATCCGCCAGGATCAGGCCATGGACAGCCAGGACTCCCCCGGCTCGCCCGCGCTCGCGCGGCTGCTGCCGGCGATCGGCGGCGGCGCGGTGGTGGACCGCCTGGCCGGGCTCAGCGGCAGCGACTTCACCAGCGTGATGCTGGAGGTGATGCGACGGCGGGCGGCCCGGGAGACGCCGGCCGCGTGCTGCGGCGGTACCGGCGGGACCGGTTCGTCCGGCCCGGCAGCATGCCGTGGAGGGCGCTGCGGCGGGCCGAGGATGTGCTGGCCGGGGCGCTGCCGCCGGAGTTGAGCTCATGACGCTGGCGCCGCTGGTGCCGCTCGGCACGCACTCGGCGCTGGCCACGGTCAGCCAGGACAAGATCGTCACGGCGGTGCGGGCCTGCGAGGTTGCCGCCGACTGCACGAACGCGCTAGCAGCCGGGTAGAGCGGTCAGCCCGAGGGCCTCATGGACTCCCGGCGCCGGCAGGCCACGGCCAGCTACTTCCACCCCGGCGGGCACGTGCCGGATCGGCACCGACCGCCTGGCCGTGGTGGACCCGCTGCTCCGGGTCCACCACGGCGACGGCCTGCGGGTGGCCGATGCCCCGGTCCTCCCGTCCCTGGTGTCAGCGCCGCTGAACGCGACCGTGCTGGCCGTCGCGGAGCGGGCGGCCAGCCTGGTCACCGGGGAGCAGGCAGGCTGAGGCGGTCACCGGACTCGGTAGTAGGCCGTCGGATGCCGCCGCCCGGGCCGAACGCGATCCAGCCGATCCTCGTCCCGGAGTCGTGCGCGCCGTAGGTGAAGTCACCGTGGGCGTACAACTCGACGTGCCCGGAGCCGTAGAACGCCAGGTCGCCCTTGGCCGGATGGCTGACCCGGATCAGGAGCGGGCTGGACAGCATCGCGAAGGTGGTGCGGGGCAGCTTGATCCCGACGTGCCGGTAGGCCTCCATGACCAGGCCCGAGCAGTCGTAGCCGCCGGGACCCGTGGCCCCGAACTCGTAGGGCTTGCCGACCTGGGTCCTGGCCCACAGCAGCGCCCGTTCGCCGGGCGTGAGCGCGGCCGACGGCGCGGCCGGCGCGGCCTTTGCGGTGGATGTGGCCGACGCGGCGAGTGCCGGGGCGGCGGTGAACAGCAACGCCGCGGTGATAGCGGCGGCAAGGGGCAGGGACGAAGTTTTCGAGGGTTGCCGGACACCGGCACCTTCCCGTTTAACGGGACGCGCTCGCAAAGCAACGGAGCTAGGTGTCAGCCGGGGCAGGGGCGGAAACTTGACCGCAGAGCGCCTGACAACGAAACGGTAACGGCCGGAGCGTTGCCGGAAAACTCGGCAGATCAGTCATCGGGTGGCGAACATCACATCGCCACGGGTCAGATCGGCGCCATGTCCACGAAGCGGCTGTAGTGGCCCTGGAAGGCGACGGTGACCGTCGCCGTCGGGCCGTTGCGGTGCTTGGCCACGATGAAGTCGGCCTCGCCCGCCCGGGGCGACTCCCGTTCGTAGGCGTCCTCGCGGTGCAGCAGGATCACCATGTCCGAGTCCTGCTCGATCGAGCCCGCTTTCGCGCAGGTCAGACAGCATCGGGCGCTTGTCGGTGCGCTGCTCGGGGCCGCGGTTGAGCTGGGACAGCGCGATCACCGGGACGTTGAGCTCCTTGGCCAGGAGCTTGAGCGACCGGGACAGCTCCGACACCTCCTGCTGGCGGTTCTCCACCCGCTTGGGCGAGCTCATCAGCTGGAGGTAGTCGATGATGACCAGGCGCAGGTCGTGGCGCTGCTTGAGCCGTCGGCACTTAGCCCGGATCTCCATCATTGACATGTTCGGCGAGTCGTCGATGAACAGCGGCGAGTCGGCCACCTCGCTCATCCGCCGGGCCAGCCGGGTCCAGTCCTCGTCGCCAAGCTGGCCGGTCCGCATGGCGTGCAGGGCGACCCGCGACTCGGCCGACAGCAGCCGCATGGTGATCTCGTTGCGGCTCATCTCCAGGCTGAAGATCACCGTCGTCAGGCCGTTGTGGACGGCGGCGGCCCGGGCCAGGTCCAGGGCCAGGGTCGAGTTGTGCGTCGGGATCCAGGTCGGCCCGGCCAGGTACATGTGATCCGCGTTGTCGACCTGCACGCAGCGGACCGGCACGCTCGGCACCGGCCCGCACGTCCGTGACGAACGCGACGGCCGGATGCCTCATCCGCCGGGTACGGTCACCAGGTAGCACGCCGAGAGTGCTGCGGCACGGCCCGCGACGGCCCTGCTCGTCATGTTGCGCGGTAACCCAGGCTGAGGATCAGTTCCAGCACGTCGGCGGCCAGCCGCTCGCTGGTGACAGCGAGCCGAACCGCGCCGTCCCCGTTGATGCACGCGTCCGTGTCGAGCAGTCCGGCCAGCAGCGCCCGGCGCTGGTCCTCGGACGCGCGGAGATACTCCGCCGGGATGCGCTTGTCGGCCTCGATGGCCCGGATGATCTCAGGGTCGGCGCTGGTGACCTGAGCCGCGCGGCTGGTCCCGTCGCCCAGCCAGGCGCCGAGCGCGTACGGCGGGAATGGCAGGTCCCGGGCCGGCAGGTCCGCGGGCCGCGCGACGGCGACGGCATGGTTGAGCCGACTCGACCCGGGAACCCGGAGCGTCTCGGCCAGCCGGGCCGTCGTCACGACATCCTCGTGCGATGCCGTGGTGGCCGCGTTGCGGCGGCTGGTCCGCCCGGCGGACCATCGCGGCGAGCAGAGCCCGGCGGGAAGCGTAGGCCGGCGCGTGCCAGTACGTGCACACCGCCCGCTGCTCGCGACACCTGCACGGGAATGCGCGCCTCGGCCAGGCCGACCTCGACGGCTTCGGCCGTGTGCATGAGCACCCGAAATTCCTGACCGACGCGGCGGCAGGGAGGTCCGGCTCTGCCGAGCGCTGGCGGCGGCTGGCCCGAGTCGTGGTGCGCCACTGATGGCCGGCGTCGGCCACGATGACCGTGCCGTCGCTGAACTCCACCTCGAAGCACGGGCGGCCGGTCATGATCTCGGTCGCGGCGACCACTCGGGTGGGCTTCCCGTCCGCGCCCAGGAGGTAGTCGCCCACCTGGATCTCGCCCATCGTGGTCCAGCCCTCGGGCGTCGGCAGCGGCGTGTCGAGCGCCAGCGCCTTGCCGATGGCCGGCCGTGCGGCGATGACTATCATCTGTCCCGGGTGCAGGCCGTTGGTCAGGGCGTCCAGGTCGGCGAAGCCGGTGGGGACGCCGGTCAGCGCCGCCGCCGCGGCTGCCGATGGCCTCGATCTCGTCCAGCGCGCCGGGCATGATCTCCGACAGCGGCGCGTAGTCCTCGGCCACCCGCCGCTCGGTGACGCCGTATACCTCGGCCTCGGCCCGGTCGACGAGCTCGTCGGCCTCGCCGTCGCCGGAGTAGCCGAGCTGCACGATCCGGGTCCCGGCCTCGACCAGGCGGCGCAGGATGGCCCGCTCGCGCACGATCCGGGCGTAGTAGCCGGCGTTGGCCGCGGTCGGCACCGAGGCGATCAGCGTGTGCAGGTAGCGGCGCCCCGCCGACCCGGCCGATGTCGCCGCGCCGGGTCAGCTCGGCGGCCACCGTCACCGCGTCGGCCGGCTCGCCGCGCCCGTACAGGTCCAGCACTACCTCGTACACGACCTGGTGCGCGGGCCGGTAGAAGTCGCCGCCCCGGATCACGTCGAGCACGTCGGAGATCGCGTCCTTGGACAGCAGCATGCCGCCGAGGACGCACTGCTCGGCCGCGATGTCATGCGGTGGCGTGCGCTCGAACTCGTCGCCCCCGCGCGGCGTGATCTCCGCGACAGTCACCCCGGCGCACCTCCCCGTGTCGTGCTCACCCGGCCCCGGCCAGGAACCCGTTCTATCGAACAGCTCCGACAGTCTCCCGCTCGGCGGGCCGGCCAGCCACTCGCCGTGTGCACAGGGCTGTGGACAGACTGTGCAGACACGCCGCAATTGCTGTGCGCAGCCTGGGGACAGCCTTGTGGAAATGGCCGGCGTAACCTTCGGCGTGAGCTATCTGCCTGCGGAAACATCCTCCACTCCCTGTGCGGAAGAAAAACTTGGCCATCCCCCGGAAGGCCAGGCTGCCCGGAAGTTATCCACATTGAGAATTAACGTCCAACGTTAGATGCGATCGGCCAGGGCGTCCGGCTGGCCGGCCGGATCTCGTCGAACACCGCGCGCCGTCGGGCCCAGCTGCCTATCGTTCGAGTATGTGTTCGATAACGGGGGACGCCGGAGAGGGCGAACCGGGCGCGGACGCGCTCGACCGCCTGGGCGCGGCCATTGACGAGCTAGCCGCGGCAGCCGGGGACGAGGACATCACCGAGCAACTGGCCAGGGTGTGGGGGATGCTGGCCGCCCTGGACCCGGAGCTGGCCCGCTGCCTGGCTCGGCTACTGATGCGCCGGACCCGGGCATGGCTGTGCCCGGCGGCCGAGACAGGACCTCGCACCGCCGGGGCACAGGACTGTGGCTCAGGACGGGCTGGTCAGGACGCGGAGACCTCGACGCTCAGCGTCGCGCTGACCTCGGGGTGCAGCCGGACCGCCACCTGGTGCGCGCCGACCGTCTTGATCGGGGTGCGGACCTCGATCTTGCGCTTGTCCAGGGGAGGCCCGCCGGCCGCCTGCACGGCCGTCGGCGATGTCCGCGGTCGATACCGAGCCGAACAGCCGGCCGCCGCCGCCCGCCTTGGTGCGCAGGCGGACGGTCATCGACGCCAGCCGGGTCGCCGCCGCGCGGGCGTCGTCCAGGCCGCGGATCTCGCGGGCCGACCGGGCCCGGCGGATGAGCTCGATCTGCTTCTCCGCGCCCCGGGTCCACAGCATCGCCAGGCCGCGCGGGACCAGGTAGTTCCGGCCGTAGCCGGCCGCCACCTCGACCACGTCGCCGGGCGCGCCGAGGCCGGTGACCTCCTGGGTCAGGATGAGCTTCATGGGCGATACCGCTCATCGGTCGCTACCTCCCCGGCCTCAGCGAGCCGTGCTCGTGTAGGGCAGCAGCGCCATCTCGCGCGCGTTCTTGATCGCCGTGGCGACGTCGCGCTGGTGCTGCGTGCAGTTGCCGGACACCCGCCGGGCACGGATCTTGCCGCGGTCGGAGATGAACTTCCGCAGCAGCCCGGTGTCCTTGTAGTCGACCCGGGTGATCTTCTCCTGGCAGAACAGGCAAACCTTCTTCTTGGGCTTGCGAACTGGTGGCTTGGCCATCGTGGTGCTCCTTGGCAGAGCCCCGCGCGCGGCGGGGATGGTCGGTTACTGGGGGTACTGATCTAGAACGGCGGCTCGTCGGAGAACGAGGCCTCGCCGCCGCGCGGCGTCGCTGGCCCACGGGTCGTCGCCGCCGCGGCTACCGCCCTGGCCGCCCTGGCCGCCCTGGCCGCCTGAGCTGCCCTGACCGCCGCGATCGCCGCCGTAGCCGCCGCCCTGGCCGCCGGACCGGGCCGAGACGGGTGACCTTGGCCGACGCGTTCCGCAGCGACGGCCCGACCTCGTCGACCTCGATCTCGTAGACGGTGCGCTTCTCGCCCTCGCGGGTCTCGTACGACCGCTGGCGCAGCCGGCCCGACACGATCACCCGCATCCCGCGCTGCAGCGACTCGGCCACGTTCTCGGCCGGCTGCCGCCACACGTTGCAGGTCAGGAACAGCGTGTCGCCGTCCTTCCACTCACCGCTGGCCTGTCGCGGAACCGCGGGGTCGAGGCCACGCGGAAATTGGCCACCGCGTTGCCGGTCGGGGTGTACCGGAGCTGCGGATCATCGACAAGGTTGCCCACGATCGTGATCTGGGTGTCGCCTGCTGCCATCGGGATTCTCCCGGTCGGTCGGGGTTCGGTCGGCCTCAGCGTGGACGTCCGGCCGGAGGATCTTGGTCCGCAGGACAGCCTCATTGAGGTTGAGCTGACGGTCCAGTTCCTTCACGGCCTCGGGCTCAGCCTTCAGGTCGACGACGGTGTAGATGCCCTCGGACTTCTTGTCGATCTCGTAGGCCAGGCGGCGCCGGCCCCAGACATCGACCTTGTCCACCGTGCCGCCCGCAGTCGTGACGACCCGAGGAACTGGTCGAGTGAGGGCTGAACCGTGCGCTCCTCGAGCGCAGGATCGAGGATGATCATCATCTCGTAGCGGCGCATGCGCTTAACTGCCTCCTCTGGACTCACGCGGTCACGGTCTCTCCGTGACAGGAGGAGCCGCTCCCGGCCGACCATTGGCCTTGACAAATAAGGCGGTCATGATGGTCGTTTGCGGCCCGGTCAGCTTACCAGCCATCACCGACCGCCACGGCCGGACGGAAATCACCTTCCGGCGAGTAACGCGACCAGCCACGCCAGTGCCCCTCGCAGGCCGGAAGCCGGCCGGGGTTCCATTCCGGCGGCAGGGGGAACAAACTAGGCATAGGCAGCCGCGTGACCCGAGGCAAGCGGGACTCTCGTCAAGGTGGTGGTGGCAGTCATGCCCGACACCGTCCAGACCCAGTCGGCCGGGCGCAGACCCTGAAGGAGCGACGGCCGGGCCGGGCGGCGAGCGGTCCTCATGGACCACGCTCAACACCGACGGCCGGCCGCATCCGGTGCTGAACTGGCGACCCTGGTGACCTTGGTCGCCGGCCTCGCCGCCTTCGCGCTGGGCCTGGTCGTCAAGACCCACTTGGCGGCCACCGTGCTGGGCATCGCCGCCTTCGGCGGGGGCTGGGGTGCAGCTGAACTCCGCCACCCGCGACCAGCGCATCCTGATCGTCACCGGCATCATCGGCGGGTTCGTCGGGATGGCCCTGGGCATCGGGCACGGCGGCTTCGCCTAGCCAGCTAGGCTCGGCCGGTGACCATGATCGGCATGCACCTGCACGAGGGCGATCCCCTGACCGCGGCGCGGGCCGCGCAGGCTGACGTCGTGCAGTTCTTCCTCGGTGACCCGCAGGGCTGGAAGGCGCCGGTGCTGCCCGGCGAGGCGGACCAGGTCGCGGCGTCCTTCGCCGACGCGGGCATCGGCGCCTACGTCCACGCGCCGTACGTGATCAACGTGGCGTCGCCCAATAACCGGATCCGGATTCCCGAGCCGCAAGCTGCTGGATCAGCAGCTCGGGCGGCGGCCTCGATCGGGGCGCGCGGGCCTGATCGTGCACGGCGGCCACGTGACGGCGGGCACCGACCCGGCCGAGGGCTACGACAGCTGGCGCAAGGCGGTGGAGCGCATCGAGCGGCCGCTGCCCATGCTGATCGAGAACACGGCCGGCGGCGACGGCGCGATGGCCCGCAGCCTGGACGCCATCGCCCGGCTGTGGGACGCGGTCGGCGAGCGCGCGGCCGGGATGTCGGCTTCTGCCTGGATACCTGCCACGCGCACGCGGCCGGCGAGGACCTGGCCACGATCGTCGACCGGGTCAAGGCCATCACCGGCCGGATCGACCTGGTGCACGGCAACAACTCGCGGGACGAGTTCGGCTCGGGCCGGGACCGGCACGCCGGGCTGAAGGACGGCCAGATCGACCCGGCCCTGATCGTCGGCGTCGTCCGCGCGGCCGGCGCCCCGGTCGTCTGCGAGACGCCGGACCCGGTGGCCGACATCGGCTGGCTCCGCGGCCAGCTGGGCTGAGCTACCGCCCTGAGCGTCGCGCTAGCCCGAGCGGCTGCGCCTGGCCGACGGCTGCGGCGTGGGTTGCCCGGCGGCGGGAGCGGCGGCGGGCGGGGTGTCGGTTCCGCCGGTGGACGCACGGCCCGGCCGTTCCGTCCAGGCACGGCTGCGTGAAGCCGTCGAGCGTGCGGGTCGACCGCCGGGACGCCGCGGCCCGGGTTCGCTTGTGCTTCTTGGCTTGCGGCATCGGCGGTCGCCGCCGGTGACCTGGTTCCACATGCTGAAGCCGTTGTAGTCCGGCGTCGCCGAACGCCTGCGCCGGCAGGCGGCGAAGGCGCGTGGTCATGAAGCTGTGCCAGATGTAGGCGGGCCACGCCCCGCCGTAGCCGCCGGTCGTGTTGCCCGGCAGCCCGGGCAGCATGTCCAGGGTCTGCTGGCCGGGGCCGCTGATGCTGTTCTGGCTGTTGGTGAACAGCGCGACGGCCAGCGACTGCTGCGGGATCGCGCCGATGAACCAGGCGTCCTGCGCGGTCTGGGTGGTGCCGGTCTTGCCGATCACCGGGTAGCCGGGCCAGGACGGCCTGGGGATAGGCCGTGCCGCCGGGGATGTTGTCCGCCGACAGCGCGTAAGTCCACGTCGGCGGCCTGCGGCTGGTCGTCAGCACCTGGCGCGTCACGATCTTGAGCGGCATGTCGCCGCCGCCCTGGACGATCTTGGTGATCACGTGCGGCGAGTGGTAGACGCCGCCGTTGGCCAGCGTGGCGAACAGGCTGGCCTGCTCCACCGCCGTGAGGTCACCCTCGCCCAGGGAGATGGCGACCGAGCCCGGCGCGTCGGACTGCTGGCTGTTCGGCCCGAACTGGGCGTTCAGCGCCGTCATGTCGTTGCTGCGCTGCTCTGGTTGAACGGCGTCTGCCCGACGCCGAACTCTTGCACCATGCTCGAGCAGGTGCTGGACGCCGACCCGGTGCGCCAGGTCCTCGAAGGCGGGGTCGGAGGAGATGGCCGCGGCCTTCTGCGCCGAGAGCGGCCCGCTGTTCTCGCCGGCCTCGTTGAACGGCAGGTAGCCGCCCGTCTTGGGCGTCCGGCTGGACATCTCGAGCCGTCCGCGTCGGCCGTCGTGGTCTCTCCGGGATCCACAGCGGCGAGAACCCGTTCAGGACGCTGGTCTGCACGTCCATGCCCTGCGCCACCGCCGTGGCCAGCACGTAGGGCTTGAACGAGGAGCCGACCTGCTTGGGGTCCTCGGCCATGTTTAGTCGCACAGGACACCTGTGGCAGTTCTTGACCCCGTAGCCCGGGCCGCCGTAGATGGCCTCGATCTCGCCCGTGGCCGGGTTCTCCAGGACCGCGCCGACGTGCGCGTAGCACCGGCAGGCCCTGGCCGTCCGCGGCCATCGTCCGCTTGTCGGCGTTCACCGTCTGGTTGAGCTCGAACATCTTCGTCCTGGCTGAAGCGTGGTGTAGATCTTCAGGCCGCCGGTGTCGATCTGGGTCTGGGTGAGGTGGTAGGTCGAGGTGAGCTCCTGCTGGACCATCTGCATCAGGTAGCCCTTGTAGCCGTTCAGCGACGGGCTGAAGTGCAGGTGGACCACCGGGAACTTCTGCGCCGCGGCCTGGGCCGGGCGTCAGCGCGCCGTCGCGCACCATGTTCTTCAGCACGTACTGCCAGCGCGCCACCAGGGCGGTGTAGGCGGCGCCCGGCGTGCGGGTCGGTGCTGAAGTAGCCGGGCAGGTTGGCCAGCGCGGCCAGCATGGCCGCCTGCGGGACGGTGAGCTGGCTGGCCTGCTCGCCGAAGTACACCTGCGCCGCCGCGCCCACGCCGTAGGCGTTCTCGCCCGAGGTACACGGTGTTGAGGTACTGGGTCAGGATCCACGACTTGGACTTGCTCGTGGGCCAGCTTGATCGCGACCAGGGCCTGCTTGAGCTTGTCGTTGGCGACTTGTCGGTGTTGTTGGCGGCGGCGAAGCCCGTGTAGTAGTTCTTCACGAACTGCTCGGTCAGCGTCGAACCGCCCTGGCTGACGTTGCCGCCCTTGAGGTCGGCGTAGGCGGCCCGCAGGATGCCGGTGACCGAGATGCCGCCCTCGGAGTAGAACTGCCGGTCCTCGGCGGCGATGATCGCGTTGTTCATGACGGCGGGATCTGCTCGGCGGTGAGGATCTGGCGGTTCAGGCCGCCCAGGCTGAACTGCCGATCGCGTGACCCCGTTGCGGAAGTACACCGTCGACGGGGCCGCCGTGGCCAGCGCGGCGGTCTCGGTCGGGACGGGCGTCTTGCTCGTAGGCGATGAAGAAGGCCGCCAGGCCCAGCAGCGGGACGCCGAGCACGACCGCGACCGCGCACGCCCAGGGCCTTCTTCCAGGTCCAGCGCCGCCACCAGTCGCCCGACTTGAACCATTCCCCGAAGCACCGCCGCGCCCGGACCGCCGGCCGGGGCCGCGCGGCCGCCGGGACCGCCCGGACCGCCGGCGGCCAGGCACCCCGCGGCGACCGCGGGTGCGGGTCTCGTAGCCGCGGTAGTCGCGGAAGTTCGCGGTACCGCCGCGGGACGGGCCGTCGTAGCCGGTCCCGGCGTAGTCCTGGCCGGCGTACCGGCCGCCGCGTGCGGCGGGTCGCCGGGCCGCCCGCCGGGGGGCCGCCGCGGCGCCGGCCGGGCGTGATCCGGTCCGCGGGCCGCCGCGCCCGCCGTTCACGCCGAGGCGGTCCCGCAGATCCTGAGCGACCCGACCCGGAGCGGCGCCCGTTCGCGCTGTCAGACCCGGATGGCGGGCCGTACGCCCCGGATGCGCGGGCCGTACGCCCCGGACCGCGGGCCGTAGGCACCAGACGCCGGGTCGTTAGCGCCGGGGCGCGGGCCGGGTAGCCACGGCCGCCGGGCGGCCCGCTGCCGCGGTTGCCCCGGCCCCGGCCCAGGGCGCGCCGACGACCAGCCGCCCGCCTCGCCGTTGCCGGCGTCGCGGCCGCGGCCGGGCCGCGGCCGCTGTCCTTGCGCCGCCGTCCGGCCGGGCGGCGCCCGCCCCAGGGGTCGCCGCGGCCAGTCCCGGCGGCGCCGCCGGACGCGGCACGGCCGCCCGCACGCCCGTAGCCGCCGTCCTGGCCGTAGCCCGCGCTGCGGCCGTAGCCGGAGTCAGCTCCGCCGTAATCAGCACTGCCGTAGTCGCCGGCCGGATCCTGCCTGTATGGGCCGGGCACGTCCGAGTTGCTCACGTGTCCTCGCTGATCTTGGTAAGGCGGCGGTCCTGGAGCGCAGCCGATCCGCCGGACACCACGTTACCTGGCGCTACCGCGCCATCTCGGCGCATCTGGGTACTTACCTCGCGATAGGCCCGTGCCCGCGGACAGCCGTAGCCGGGGCAGGCGCCGGGCACCGCGCCCGGATCTTCGGGCTGACCTGGGCTCGACCTGGGGCTACTCGCCGGCCCGGGCGCGACGGCCGCGCCGGGGCGTCGGCTCGCCCGTTCCCAGAATGTAAGACGACGCGAGGTGGTTCCACGCGCAACTCTGGCAGACCTCGACCACGTAGACCTGGAACTCGGCGTATTCCGCGGCCATCTCGTCCAGTTCCGGCCCCTGCTTGACCCGTCCCTCATACCGGCCAAGCTCGTCGCCGTACACGTAGGTGACGTGGGTGAGCTTGGCCTTCCGGCAGATGGGGCAGGCGCGCGTCGGTGGGCTCGCCGTGGAACTTCGCGGCCCGGAGCAGGTAGGGGTGCGCGTCGCAGACGTCGGTCACCGTGGTCCGGCCGGCGAACACGGAAGCTATCGTCGCGCGCCGCGCCAGTCCGTAGTCCACCACCGATCGCCTCATGCCCGCCAGAGTACGACGGAACTGGCCGCAGGCCGAGACCTCACCAGTACCCGGGCCAGACGCCGGGGCTGCGCGGGAGCGATCTTACGATGTATCATGTGCGATATATCGAGCCGGATGTATCTGCATGATGCAACGAGCCGATGTAACCGCTCAATGTAACGGGGGACAGGTGTTGACGGGCCATCACCGGCGGGAGGTGCGAGCCCATGAGCAGCCAGCGGTCCGGCGTTCTCGAGCTCGCCGTTCTCGGCGTGCTGCACGAGACCCCGCTGCACGGGTACGAGCTGCGCAAGCGGCTCAACTCGCTGCTCGGGGCGTTCCGGGCCTTCGGCTACGGGTCGCTGTACCCGTGCCTGAAGGACCTGCTGGCCAAGGGCCTGATCGCCGACGACGACGTGCCGGCGGCCCGGCCCGGCCGCGCCGGCAACCCGCTGGCCGGCCGCCGGTCCAAGATCGTCTACCGGCTGACCGCCGACGGCAAGGAGCGGCTGGAGGACCTGCTCGGCTCAGTCCGGGCCGGCGTCCTGGGAGGACGACGGCTTCGGCGTGCACTTCGCGTTCTTCGGCCTGACCCAGGCCGACATCCGGATGCGGATTCTCGAGGGCCGCCGCAGCCGCCTGGAAGAGCGGCTGGAGGCCTTCCGGGCCGCGGCCACCCGGAGGCGCGAGCGCGTGGACAGCTACACCCTTGAACTGCAGCGGCACGGGCTGGAGTCGGTGGAGCGCGAGGTCCGCTGGCTGAACGAGCTCATCGCCTCGGAACGGCAAAACCGAGGGATCACACGGGCAGCAGCTGAGCAGAACGCGGCCGGTCAGGCCGGTCTCAATGTTGTGGCGGCAGCACAGATAAGGAGCACATCCTATGGGTTCGGTTCGGGTAGCCATCGTGGGCGTCGGGAACTGTGCCAGTTCCCTGGTCCAGGGCGTGCATTACTACAAGGACGCCGACCCGGCGAGCCGGGTGCCGGGCCTGATGCACGTCCAGTTCGGCCCCTACCACGTCCGCGACGTCGAGTTCGTCGCCGCCTTCGACGTGGACGCCAAGAAGGTCGGCCGGGACCTGGCCGAGGCCATCGGCGCGAGCGAGAACAACACCATCAAGTTCTGCGACGTGCCGCCGACCGGCGTGACCGTGCAGCGCGGCCCCACCATGGACGGCCTGGGCGAGTACTACCGGGAGATCATCACCGAGTCCGACGAGAGCCCGGCCGACGTGGTGCAGGCGCTGCAGGACGCGCGGGCTGACGTGCTGGTCTCCTACCTGCCGGTGGGCTCGGAGGAGGCGGACCGGTTCTACGCCCAGTGCGCCATCGACGCGAGGGTGGCGTTCGTCAACGCGCTGCCGGTGTTCATCGCCTCCGACCCGGCGTGGGCGCAGAAGTTCACCGACGCCGGCGTCCCGATCGTCGGCGACGACATCAAGTCCCAGGTCGGCGCGACCATCACGCACCGGGTGATGGCCAAGCTGTTCGAGGACCGCGGCGTCGAGCTGCTGCGCACGTACCAGCTCAACTTCGGCGGGAACATGGACTTCATGAACATGCTGGAGCGCAAGCGCCTGCAGTCCAAGAAGATCTCCAAGACCCAGTCCGTCACCTCCCAGATCCCGCACGAGATGGCCCGCGCCGACGTGCACATCGGTCCCTCGGACCACGTGCCGTGGCTGGATGACCGCAAGTGGGCCTACGTCCGGCTGGAGGGCCAGCTCGTTCGGCGACACCCCGCTGAACCTGGAGTACAAGCTGGAGGTCTGGGACTCGCCCAACTCGGCCGGCGTGATCATCGACGCGATCCGCGCAGCCAAGATCGCCAAGGACCGCGGCATCGGCGGCCCGCTGATGTCCCCGTCGTCGTACTTCATGAAGTCGCCGCCGGAGCAGTACAGCGACGACCAGGCCCGCGAGGCGGTAGACCGCTTCATCCGCGGCGAGGTCGAGCGCTAGCCCGGCGCTCGCGCTCCCGCCGTGCGGCGGCGGGCCTCCAGGTCGCGCAGGCCGGTCATGGCCGGCACTGCCGCGGCCAGCGCGGCGGCCTGCCCGGCGGGCAGCAGCCGGATCAGGCTCGGCCATCCGCTCGGCCCGGCTCCGGCGCCGGGACCGCAGGTACCCGGCGCCCGCCGGGGTCAGGGTGACCAGCACGACCCGGCCGTCATCGGGGCTGGGCCGCCGCCGCCAGCCCGGCTCGCTCCAGGCCCGTGACCAGGGTGGTCATCGACGGCTGGGCCACGCCCTCCAGCTCGGCCAGGGCGGTGAGCCGGCACGGGCCGACCCGCTCCAGCGTGGCCAGCGTCGCCGCGGCGGTCAGGCTGATGTCTCGCGGGCCGCCCCGGATGGCCAGGGCCACGAGGCCGTCGATGGCCGCCGCGATGGCCTGCTCGTCTTCCTCAGTGATCATGACCAGTCAGTATAGCTTAGATATATAGCCATACTATATAAAACGCCAGACGTACGCTGGACCCGTGTCCCCACCGGACAGCACAGCGGCCACATCGGCCGGGCCTGCCGGGCGTCGCGGTCGTCATTCACGGCCGACCTGCGAGCCGTGCTCGGCGAGCACGACTTCCGCAAGCTGTTCGCCACCAGGCTGGTGTCCCAGACCGGCGACGGCATCTTCAACGCCGGCCTGGGCACCTACGTGTTCTTCAACGCCAGCACGTTCCCCAGCCCAGGCGCCGCGGCGGTGGCGTTCGCGGTCCTGTACCTGCCGTACTCGTTCGTCGGCCCGTTCGCCGGAGTGTTCATCGACCGCTGGTCGCGACGGCAGATCCTGGTCTGGTCGGCGCTGTGCCGGTTCGTCTTCGTGGTCGTACCGCCGCCCTCGTCGGCACCGGCACGCTGGGCCTGCCGCTGTACATCGCGGCGCTGCTGGTGCTCGGGGTGAACCGGTTCTTCTTGTCCGCCCTGTCCGCCGCGCTGCCGCATGTGATCAGTTCCGACAAGCTGGTCATGGCCAACTCGGTGGCGCCCACCTCGGGCACCGTCGTCGCCTTCCTCGGCGGGATCATCGGCGTCGGCGTGCACCTGGCCACCGGCGGCGGGCACGTCGGCTCGGCCGCCACCCTCATGGTCGGCGGGCTGTGCTACGCCGCCGCCGGGCTGGTAGCGACCCGGATGCCGCGCGGGCTGCTGGGACCCTCCGGCGAGACCCAGGCCGCCGCGACCGCGCACGGGATCGGCACCGAGCTGGCCTCGGTGGCTGCGCGGGCTGGCCGCCGGGCTCGCGCACGTGCTGCAGCGCCGCCGCGCCGCCGCCGCCCTGGGCGCGACCGGCGCCCACCGGTTCCTGTACGGGATCCTGTTCCTGATGTCGGTGCTGCTGTACCGCAACTACTTCTACCAGCGTCTCGGGCAGCAACTCGGCGCTCGGCCACTACCTGCTGATCGTGATCGCCTCGGCTATCGGCTACGGCGCAGCGGCGGTGGTCACCCCGATCGCCACCCGGTGGCTGTCCAAGCACGGCCTGGATCACCGTGCTGCTGGCCGCCGGCGGGATCGCGACCGCGGTACTCGGGACCGGGTTCCACCAGCCGGGGTTCCTGGTCATCGGCTTCCTGCTCGGCGTCACCGCCCAGGGCGTGGCCATCTGCGCTACCACGACCTTGCAGCAGGAGGTCGGCGACGACTTCCGCGGCCGGGTCTTCTCCCTCTACGACATGCTGTTCAACGGCGCGTTCGTGGCCGGCGCGGCGATCACCGCGCGGTTCATGCCCAGGACACGGCCGGTCCTACGCGATGCTGCTGGCCGCGTCGATCGGCTACCTGGTGGCGGCCGGCGGCTACTGGCTGGCCAGCCGTCAGCCGGGATCCTCGCCCGGATCGGCGGCCGGCGCCGAGCCCGGCGCCGGGGCGGCGGGCAGCCCGGCCTCGGCAGCCCAGCCGAGCAGCTCCTGAACGGCCTGCTCCCGGCCCAGCGGCCCGTGCTCCAGCCGCAGTTCACGCAGGAAGGCATAGGCCCGGCCGACCAGCGGGCCGGGCGGGATGCCGAGGACGGCCATGATCTCGTTGCCGTCCAGGTCGGGCCGGATGGCGGCCAGCTCCTCGCTGCTCGGCCAGCCGCGCGATCCGCTCCTCCAGGCTGTCGTAGGCGCGGGCCAGCCGCTGGGCCTTGGCCTGGTTCCGGGTGGTGCAGTCGGCCCGGGTCAGCGCGTGCAGCCGGGACAGCAGCGGCCCGGCGTCGGTCACGTACCGGCGCACCGCCGAGTCGGTCCACTCGCCGGTCCCGTAGCCGTGGAACCGCAGGTGCAGCTCCACCAGCCGGGAGACGTCGGTCACCACGTCCCTGGGGAACCGCAGCTCGGTCAGCCGCTTGCGGGCCATCTTGGCCCCGACCACCTCGTGGTGGTGGAACGCCACCCGGTTACCCGGCAGCCGGGACCGGGTCCGGGGCTTGCCGATGTCGTGCAGCAGGGCGGCCAGCCGCAGCACCAGGTCCTGCTCCAGCCCGTACCGGCGGCTCCAGCTCGATGGCCTGGTCCAGGACCGTCAGCGAGTGCTGATACACGTCCTTGTGCCGGAAGTGCTCGTCGGTCTCCAGCCGCAGCATCGGGATCTCCGGCAGCACCTGGTCGGCGACGCCGGTGTCGACCAGCAGCCCGATGCCCGCCGACGGACCGCCGGGCAGCGGCGACAGCATCAGCTTGGTCAGCTCGGCCGAGATCCGCTCGGCCGAGACGATGGCCAGCCGGGGGGCCAGCTCGGTCATCGCCGCCCGCAGCCCGGGCGTCGTGGCGCAGGCCCAGCTGGGCGGTGAACCGGGCCGCCCGCAGGATGCGCAGCGGGTCGGCGTCGAATGACTCCTGCGGGCTGGCCGGGGTGCGCAGCAGCTTGTCCCGCAGGTCGGCCAGGCCGTCGAACGGGTCGACCAGCTCGTAGCCGGGCAGCCGGGCGGCCATCGCGTTGACCGTGAAGTCGCGCCGGGACAGGTCCTGCGCCAGGGAGGTGCCGTACTGCACGTCGGGCTTGCGGGAGCCGCGCTCGTAGTGCTCGCTGCGGTAGGTGGTGATCTCGAAGCTGGTGCCGCCCTTGCGCAGCCCGACCGTGCCGAAGCTGATCCCGATCGTCCACACCGCATCGGCCCAGCCGCTGGTGATGTCCAGCACCCGCTGCGGCGGGGCGTCCGTCGTCAGGTCCAGGTCGCCCGGCACCCGGCCCAGGAAGACATCCCGTACCGGACCGCCCACCAGGGCTAGTTCATGGCCGTGCCGGGCAAACAAGTCGCCAAGCTCATCAGCGAGCGGGGATACAGTAGCCAGCAGCGCGGCGGCAGCCTGCCGCCGCTGCTGGCTCATCGGCTGCTTGTTGATCGGCACAGGATCGGACACGGGCATCGAGGGTAGGTCCTGACCGCGAGTCGGCGAAAGCCGGGGAGGCCGGAGGCGTACATGCGGAACATTCGCGCGGCGGGCGAGGCTAGCCGCCAGACTGCCCGACGCACCGGCCCCGCGGCAATAGCATTCCGGCCATGCGATCCTGCCGCCCGGCGCTGTCGCGGCCCGCCCGCCTGCTGCTGACCGGCCTGCTGGCCGGCCTGGCGCTGGCCGCGGGACCGGCCGCGGCGTCGGCAGCCGCCCAGGCGGGCGCGAGCGGCACCGGCAGCACCGCCAGCCCGGCGGCCCGCCCGGCCGTGTCGGTGGCCATCACCTCGGTCAGCCCGGCCTATGCCCGGCCCGGCGGGAAGATGACCGTCCAGGGCGTGCTGCGCAACGGCACCCGGGCGCCCGTCAGGGGAGTGACGGTCCAGCTGCGATCCTCGGGCGTGCCGATCGCCGACCGCGACGAGCTCGACCCAGTACGTGGCCGGGACCGGGGCGGCCGACGAGGCCGAGCCCGGCGCGACCGTCGCGATCCGCGGACCGGTCCCGCCGGGCGCCACGGTCACCTGGTCGGCGGTGCTGGCTGTCAACGAGGTCCATATGAGCGTGTTCGGCGTCTACCCGCTGGCCGCGCAGGCGGACTCCGGCGGCGCGGTCACGCTGGGCACCAGCCGGACCTTCCTGCCGTTCTGGCCGGCGGCCAGCCCGGCCGACCAGCCACGCGAGAGCATCGCCTGGATCTGGCCGCTGATCGACCAGCCTGACCAGGGGCCGTGCCCTGGCCTGCTGAACAACAACCTGGCCGGCCAGCCTGAGCCAGCGGCGGCCGGCTGGCAGCCTGCTGAGCCGCGGGCACCAGCGCCGGCTGGCCAGGCGGCCAAGCTGACCTGGGTCATCGACCCGGCGCTGCTGGCCAGCGCGCAGGCCATGGCCGGCCCTGGCCCGTACGTGACCGGGTCGCGCGCGACCGGATCGGCCGCCGCGTGCTCGCCCGGCACCACCCACCCGGCCAGCGCGCAGGCCGCGGCCTGGCTGGCCAAGCTGCGCGCGGCGGTGGCCAGCCAGCCCGCCGTCGTCACCCCGTACGCCGACGTGGACATCGCCGCGCTGGTCCAGCAGGACCTGGACGGCGACGTGCACACCGCGTTCTCCGACGGCCGTGCCATCGCCGGCCGGGATCCTGAGCAGCAACTTCGAGCCGTCGGCGGCCGGCTCGCCGGCCGCTCGGCCGCCGAGCTGACCGGCGGCGCCTGGCCTGGCCCGCCGACGGGCAGGCCAACTACCCGATGCTGGAGACGCTGGCCGCGGTGGACGGCATCAAGACCGTGGTGCTGAGCAGCGCGGCGATGCCGCCGGCGGAGCAGCGTCCCGTACACGCCCAGCGCGGTGTCGTCCACGCCGGACGGCGAGGGCGGCGACATGCGGGTGCTGCTGGCGGACAGCACGCTGACCCAGATCCTCGGCTCGGTCACCGGCGCAGTCGGCCCAGCCCGGCGCCGTCGTTCGCCGCCCAGCAGCTGTTCCTGGCCGAGACCGCGATGATCGCGGCCGAGGCCCCGCACCTGTCCCGGGCCATCGTGGTCGCGCCCGCCGCGAGCGCTGGGACCCGCCGGCCAGCCTGGCCAGCGGGCTGCTGGCCGACACCGCCAGCGCGCCGTGGCTGGCCCCGGTCAGCGCGGGCAGCCTGGCCGCCGACCCAGGGCCACCGGGCCAGGTGCCCCGGCAGGCCCCGGATAGCGTCGGGCCCGGCCTGGCCAGCCCGGTCGCTGCTGCGCGGGGTGGCCGCGGCCGACCGCGGCGCGACGCTGATCCAGAGCATGCGGGTCAGGTCCAGCCCCGCTGCTGAGCCAGGCCATCGCCGGCGTCGAGTCGGCTCGGCCTGGCGCGGCTCGGCGGGCAGCCAGCAGCAGGCCCGGGCCTGCTGGGCCGGGTGCAGGACTACATCGCCGCCCAGGAGCGCGGGGTGTCCATCCTCGAGCCCGGCCGGGACACGCTCGGCGGCCAGACCGGGCCGATTCCCATCTCGATCGACAACCAGCTGCCCTACGCCGTCCAGGTCCGGGTCCAGCTCAGCGTCAGCCAGGACCAGGGCGGCGGGTTCGCCGTGCTGACCAAGCCGGGCATCGATCACGGATCCCGGCCGACACCATCTTCACCAAGAAGGTCAAGGTCCAGGCGCCCGCCATCGGCTCGACCGACGATCAGCCTGCGGCTGTTCGCGCCGGACGGCCAGCCGCTGCCCGGCCCGCCGGTCAACATGACCGTGCAGTCGACGCACCTCGGCACCCTCGACGCTGATCGTCCTCGCGGCGGCGCTGGCCGTGTTCATGATCACCTCGGCCAGCCGGGCGATCCGCCGGGGCCGGCCGGCGGGGAGGCCGCCGGCGCGCCGGACGGCCCGGGTCCCGGTGCCGCCCGGAGCGGCGGCCGGACAGCCGCGACAGCCGTGACGGCAGTGCCGATGGCCGCGACGGCCGGGACGCCGACGCGGTCCTGATCATGACGATCAGAGCCCGATCGCGGAGCCAGGGCCGCGACGAGCTGAGGTCAGCCGGCCGGAGGTGAATGTAACCGGCCGAGGCGGGCACGAGCAGGCCGAAGAAACCGATAACGTCGGTCATGACCGCGCCGCGCCCGCAGCGGCCGGCACCGACCTCGCTGCGACGGAGGACGCGGATGACTACGCCCGGGTCCCAGGCTGGGCCGACCGCCGCTGACGGCGGCCCCGGCCCCGGATCGCCGGACTGGACCGCGTCGCCTGGAGCTGGCCCGCCCGTACGCCCGGCTGGGCAACGGCCACGGCGGCGGCGAGGGCGGCACCGACGTCCAGCTGCCGCCGGACTGGCCCGCCCAGACGACCAACGGCCCCGGCGATGACTTCGGCACCGGGGAGTTCCCGTTCCCGCCCGGCGCCTGGGCCGCGCCTGACTACGCCGCGCGCGACACCGCAGCGCCCGACACCGTCGCGGACCCCGCCGCCGGGCCCGTCCGGCCCGGGGGGCAGCGGCGACGGGACCGGGCAGGCCGCGGCGGCGGGCGCGGCCGACGCCAGCATCGTGCGGTCCAGCGGCGTCATGGCGCTGGGCACGCTGGCCTCCCGGGTCACCGGCTTCCTGCGCACGGCCATCATCTTGTACGCGCTCGGCACGCACGACCTCGGCAACGCCTACAACGTGGCCAACACGGTCCCCAACGCGGTCTACAACCTGGCCCTGGGCGGGGTACTGACCAGCGTCGTGGTGCCGCTGCTGGTCAGCGCGGCCAGGCGGGACACGGACCGGGGCGAGGCCTACGACCAGCGGATCTTCACCCTCGGCGTGCTGGCCCTGGGCGTCATCACGGTGGTCGCCACGGCGGCCGCCGTGCCGATCATCGACCGTGTACGGGCACGACATCGGCGACGCCGGCGACCTACCACCTGACCGTGCTGTTCGCCTACTTCTTCCTGCCGCAGATCTTCTTCTACGGGGTCAGCTCGCTGGCCGGGGCGATCCTCAACGCCCGCGGCCAGTTCGGCGCGCCGATGTGGACGCCGGTCATCAACAACGTCGTCGTCATCGTGCGTCGGCGGCGCGTTCATGCTGCTCGCCGGCCTGAACAAGACCCCGCAGGACATCACCGGGCTCCAGATCCAGCTGCTGGGCATCGGCACCACGCTGGGATCGTGGCCCAGACGGCCGCCCTGATCCCGTCGCTGCGCAAGGTCGGGTTCCGGTGGCGGCCCCGTTTCGACTTCCGCCGCGCCGAGGTGTCGGAGATCGGCCGGATGGGCGGCTGGATGTTCGGCTACGTGCTGACCACCCAGGTCTCGTTCCTGGTCACCGCCGTCGTCGCCAACCCGCCGGGGCGCGTGTCGCAGGCCGACGCCGGCGCCGGGTTCGCCGCGTACAGCAACGCCTGGCAGCTATTCCAGCTGCCGTACGCGATCGTCGGCATCTCGGTCATCACCGCCATGCTGCCGCGGATGAGCGCCGCACGCCGCCGTCGCGCAGCTACGGGCTGGTCCGCGACGACTTCTCCGGCGCCGCCCGGCTGGCGTCGGTGATCGTCGTGCCCGCCGCGCTGGTCCTGGCCGTGCTCGGGGCGCCGCTGTCCGAGGCACTGTTCGGCTACGGCAGCACCTCGGTGGCCAGCGCCTGCTACCTGGGCCAGATCTTCGCGGTGTTCTCCCTCGGGCTGCTGCCCTACATGGTGTTCCAGCTTCAGCTGCGGGTGTTCTACGCGATGCACGACAGCCGCACCCCGGCGCTGATCGGCCTGGCCGCGATGGCCATGAACATCGGGGCCAACCTGCTGGCCCTGGCCGTCCTGCCGCCCCGGCTGGTGGTGGCGGGCCTGGGCGTCGGCTTCGGCCTGGCCAACCTGACCGGCACGGTCATCGCCTGGCGGGTGCTCAGCCGCCGCATCGGCGGCCTGGACGGCCACGCAGATGACCCGCAGCCTGGTCCGGATGCACGTGGCCGCCGTGCCGTCGTGCCTGCTGGCCGTCGCCGTCTCGCTGATGATCGGCGTCGATCCTCGCCCGGCCGGCTCGGCGCCGCGGTCATCATGGTGCTGGCCGGCTCGGGCGCGCTGCTGCTGTACGTGATGTTCGCCCGGGCGCTGAAGGTGACCGAGCTGGCCGACCTGACCGACACCGTGCTCGCCCGGTTCCGGCGCTGATCGGCGACCCGCTGCGGATGAACCACCAGAACCGCGAAGATGGCCTATGGCGGTACGGCACGTCTCCGAGCGGTAACGGTTTGCGCAGGACCGCTCCGCGAGCCTGCCAGCGAGTCGAAGGCCGCCTAGCATGGTGTGCGGCATCATTGTCTTATCTGATCCTGTTGGTGACGTACGGTCCCGGAAGGAGTCGAGGGTGGGCCTGCCCTTGAACTGTGACGCATGAGCACGTTCATTTCTGAGCCGGGTACCAAGCTCGGCGGCCGTTACCGTCTGGAAGACAGGGTCGCCGGAGCCAGTGGCTGGGTTGCCTGGAAAGCCATCGACGAGATCCTGGCCCGCGCGGTCACCGTCGTCACGCTGGCCGACGGCTTCCCGCGGGTCCGCGAGGTGCTCACCGCGGCGCGGGCCGCCAGCCGGCTGACCGATGCCCGCCTGGCCCAGGTCTTCGACGTCGAGGATGCCTGGGACAACCCCTACATCGTGATGGAGTGGGCGGCCGGCGAGACCCTTGATGACCTGCTGGCGGCCGGGCCGATCGAGCCCGTCCTCGGCGCCCGGATCATCGCCGAGGCGGCCGCCGCCCTGTCGGCGGCGCACGCGGCGGGGATCGCCCACCTGTGCCTGACCCCCGGCTCGCTGCGCTGGACGTCCGGCGGCGGGGTCAAGGTGACCGGCATCGGGACCGACGCGGCGCTGTCCGGCACCACCGCCGAGGACCCCGCGCTGGCCGACACCGCCGGCCTGGGCCGGCTGCTGTACGCCGTGCTGACCGGCCTGTGGCCCGGCCCGGACTACCCGACCCTGCCGGTCGCCCCGTATGCCGACGGGCACCCGCGGCGCCCCCGCCAGGTCCGGGCCGGCGTCCCGGCCGGCCTGGACGACGTGGCCTGCCGCGCCCTGCACCTCGGCGGCCACGACGCCGGCCTGGCCGCGCCGGGCCAGCTGGCCGCCGCGCTGTACGCCGAGCTGCCGCCGGAGGAGATACCGCCCGCGGGACCGCCCGTCATGCGCCAGCCCGCCCCGCGGATGGCCGACCAGCGGGACCACTGGGCGGTCGAGACCGCGCCGCCGGGCCAGTTCACGGACTGGCGGGAGGCCCGCCCGCCGCGCACCGGGGGATCGCGCACCCGCGCCGTGGTCATTGTCGCGCTGGTGCTGGTCGTCGTGGCGGGCGTGGCCGCCGCGGCCACCCGGCTGCTGCACAAGAGCGGGTCGGCGCCAGCCCGCCGCGATTGTCGGCGGCACGCACCGCAACGCCGCGATCGTCCTGAAGCCGGTATCGGCGCACGGCTTCGACGCGCTGAACCTGGCCGACAGCGGCGACGAGAACGACAACCAGGCCCAGAACGCGATCGACGGCAACCCGCAGGGCTGGAGCACCCAGCAGTACCTGAGTCACCGCCCGCTGGGCAACCTGAAGGCGGGCACGGGCCTGATCCTGGACATGGGCCGGCCGGTCAAGCTCAGCTCGATCACCATCCAGTTCGGCTCGGCGGCGGGCGCCGACGTGCAGATCAAGCTGGGCAACTCCGCCACCCGCAGCGCGGCCAACGAGGAATCCATGGCCGACCGTGGCCAGCGCGACCAGCGTGGGCGGCCAGCACACCTTCACCGTCACCGGCGCGCCGGGACCGGGCAGTTCGTCGTGATCTGGTTCACCAAGCTGCCGCCCGCGGGCGGGCAGTTCATGGCCCAGATTCTGAATATCATCGTGCGAGGCACAGCCGCCTGAGCGAGCGGCCGCCCGGTCCCGCACGGCCACCCCGCCGCGGCACGGCCGGAGGGGAGGAGCGACGCAACGCATGACGCGGGCGCGGCCCCGGCTCCGGCTCCCCGCCGCCCGGGACGGGCCAGTCCCGACGCCGAGCTGCTCCGCCAGCACGTGGCCGGCGACCCCGACGCGTTCGGGCTGCTGTTCCGCCGCCACCGGGACCGGCTGTGGGCCGTCGCCATCCGGACCCTGGGCGATCCGGAGGAGGCGGCGGACGCGCTGCAGGACGCGATGATCTCGGCGTTCCGCCGGGCCGGGAGCTTCCGCGGCGACTCGGCCGTCACCACCTGGCTGCACCGGATCGTGGTCAACGCGTGCCTGGACCGGCTGCGCCGCCGGGCCGCCCGGCCGGCCACCGCCGGCGCCGACCAGCAGGTCCTGGAGATCCTGGCCGCCGACCGGGGCCGCGCCGACCCGTCGGCCGACAGCGACACGTCGCTGGACGTGCTGGCCGCGCTGCGCCTGCTCCCGCCCGACCAGCAGGCCGCGCTCGTCCTGGTGGACATGCTCGGGCTACGCGGTGGCGGACGCCGGCGAGGTGCTGGGGGTGTCCGTCGGCACGGTGAAGAGCCGCTGCTCGCGCGGCCGGGCCCGGCTGCTGCCGCACCTGTCCCACCTGCGGAACCAATCGGAAGTTCCGCGCGTCCAACCTTCGCAGGAGGGGGGTAGCGACCAGCCATGACCCGCCACGTCAGCGCCGAGAAGCTGGCCCGGTTCCGCGAGGGCGACCTGCGCCCCGCCGCGGCCCGGCGGGTAGCGGCCCACCTGGCGCGGCTGCGCCGGCCTGCCAGGCCGACGCCAGCCGCCCTGGCCGCGCTGCCCGGCCTGCTGGCCAGCGCCCAGCTTCCCCCGATGCCCGCGCACCTGGCCGCCCGGATCGAGACCGCCCTGGCCACCGAGTCGGCCCAGCGGGCGGCCGACGCCCGCGCCCGCCGCCCGGGCGAGCCGCCGGGGCATCGGGTCGGTACCGATCACGCGGTCCCGGCACCGCCGCGCCGGCGCAGCGGCTGCCCGGCCCGGCCCGGCGGATCCTGGCCGCCGCGGCGGCCGTCGCGGTCATCGGCGGCGGCGGGTACGCGCTGTTCGCCACCCTGCGGCGCCGGTCGAGTCCGCGGGACCAGCAGCGCCGCGCGTCGGCGCGCGCGCCCGGGTCACCCGGCGGCCAGCGCCGGCGCTGCCCGTCCGGCCCGCGGCGAGTGGCTCCGGCCTCAGCGGCGGCCTGGTGCATCCAGCGGGCCGTCGGGCGGCTGACGTTCGGGCCGGCCGACCTCCGTACCGCTCCGGCGGCCACTCCGGCCAGCTTCACGCCGGTGCGGACGGCGCACCAACTACCAGGCCGCGGCCAGCTGGGCCGCCAGGCCGCCGCCGCGCTGGCCGTGTCCGCGAGCCAGGCCGGTGGCAGGCGGGCCGGGCGCCGACCGCGGCGGCCACGTCTCGCCGCCGGGTCCGGGCGCGCGCCAGCGCGTTCAGCGCCGCCGCGCTCGCCCGGCTG
The DNA here is from genome assembly GCA_963731085.1 of uncultured Actinomycetota bacterium. Lineage (GTDB taxonomy): Bacteria > Actinomycetota > Actinomycetes > Streptosporangiales > Streptosporangiaceae > DASUBV01. The sequence continues at coordinate 853,387 of CAVSUF010000001.1, read as the reverse complement.
CCGGGCTGCGTCGGCCGGGTCGCCGGCGGGGCCAGTCGGTGCTGCTGGTCGACGTGGCCACCTTCCGGGGCGCGCCCGGCCATCGATCATCGTCACGGCCCGCCGGACTCGCCACGGGACTCAGGTCTGGGCGGTCGGCCCCGGCTGCTCGAGCTCCGGCCAGCCGACGTGCTCGCCCACCAGCAGCTGCCGTAGATCGCGTCCGGCCGGGCTGGCCGGCGGCGCGCCGCCCGCCGGGAATCTCCCGGCCCTAGGATCGGTTGACGCCGGTGCAATCGAGAGGGGCAGGAAAACACGTGACCGAGGTGCGGGATGTCATCATCATCGGCTCGGGGCCGGCCGGTTACACGGCCGCCCTGTACGCGGCCCGGGGCAAGCTGAACCCGCTGCTGTTCGAGGGCTCGGTGACCTCCGGCGGCGCGCTGATGAATACCACGGAAGTCGAGAACTTCCCCGGCTTCGCGGACGGCGTGCTCGGCCCGGAGCTGATGGACAACATCCGCAAGCAGGCCGAGCGCTTCGGCGCCGAGCTGGTCCCCGACGACGTCACCGAGGTCGACCTGACGGCCACCCCGAAGGTCGTCAAGGTCGGCGAGGACGACCTACCTGGCCCGCACCGTCATCATCGCCACCGGCTCGCGGTACCGCGAGCTCGGACGCGCCGGGCGAGAAGCGGCTGTCCGGGCACGGCGTGTCCTGGTGCGCCACCTGTGACGGCTTCTTCTTCCGCGAGTCCGACATCGCGGTGATCGGCGGCGGCGACTCGGCCCTGGAGGAGGCGACCTTCCTGACCCGGTTCGCCAAGTCCGTCACCATCGTGCACCGCCGGGACTGCCTGCGCGCCTCCAAGATCATGCAGGACCGGGCCTTCACCAACCCCAAGATCAAGTTCGCCTGGGACAGCGAGGTGGCCGAGGTCCTGGGCGAGGACCGGGTGTCCGGGCTGCGGCTGCGCAACGTCAAGACCGGCGAGGAGAGCGTCCTGCCGGTCACCGGGATGTTCGTGGCCATCGGCCATGACCCGCGCACCGAGCTCTTCACCGGCCAGCTGCCGGTCGACGCGGAGGGCTACCTCCTGGTCGAGCACCCCACCACCCGCACCGCGATCGACGGCGTGTTCGCCGCCGGCGACGTAGTCGACCACATCTACCGGCAGGCGGTCACGGCTGCCGGCACTGGCTGTGCCGCCGCGCTCGACGCGGAGCGGTGGCTCGCTGATCACGAGTCCTAGATCCGCGCCGCGCGTCGCGTCGCGCCGGCGCGTTCACCCAAGGAAGGAAGTCCGGAACCGTGGGCGCAACCAAGACCGTCACCGACGCCACCTTCGAGGCCGATGTCCTGAAGAGCGACAAGCCGGTCATCGTCGACTACTGGGCCGAGTGGTGCGGGCCGTGCCGGCATGGTGGCCCCGGTGCTGGAGGAGATCGCCAGCGAGAACGCCGACAAGATCGCTGTCGTGAAGCTCAACGTCGACGAGAACCCCTGGCCAGCCAGAAGTACGGCATCATGAACATCCCGACCATGAGCGTGTTCAAGGACGGCGAGGTCGTCAAGGAGATCGTCGGCGCCAAGCCGAAGTCGGCGCTGCTGCGCGACCTGGCCGAGTTCCTGGGGGACCCCAGTTAGCAGGCGGCACCCGGAGGCCCCCGCCCATTGCGACGGGGGCCTTCGGCGTGCGGCCGCTACAGCTGCGTGGTCACCGCCTTGACCTCGGTGTAGTTGTTCAGGACCTCGTGGCCCATCTCCCGGCCCCAGCCGGACTGCTTGTACCCGCCGAACGGCAGCGCCGCGTCGAACACGTTGTAGCAGTTGATCCAGACCGTGCCGGCCCGCAGCTTCTTGGCCAGCGCGTGGGCCTTGGAGATGTCCTTGGTCCAGATGCCGGCGCCGAGCCCGTAGGGGCTGTCGTTGGCGACGGCGGCGATCTCGTCCAGGCTGCTGGAACGGCGCCGCCACCACGACCGGGCCGAAGATCTCCTCGCGCACGACCTTCATGTCCGGGCGGGTGTTGGTGAGCACCGTCGGCTCGATGAAATAGCCCCGGTCGCCGTAGCCGCCCGCCGCCGGTCAGCGCGGTGGCCCCGTCGGCCCTGCCCGACTCCAGGAAGCCGCTGACCCGGCGGAACTGCTCGTCCGAGACCAGCGGTCCCATCTGGGTGTCCGGCGTCCATCCCGGAGCCCAGCTTGATCGACTTGGCGATCTGGGCCACGCCGTCGACGACCTCGTCGAACCGGTCTCTCCTGGACGAACAGCCGGGACCCGGCGACGCAGCACTGGCCGTGGTTGAAGAAGATGGCGTTGGCCGCGCCCTCGACCGCGCCGTCCTCGGCGTCGTCGAAGACGATGTTGGGGCTCTTGCCGCCGAGTTCCAGGGTCAGCTTCTTCAGGTTGCCCGCCGCCGCCTGGACGATCATCTTGCCGACCTCGGTCGACCCGGTGAAGGCCACCTTGTCCACGTCGTTGTGCGCGGCCAGGGTCGCGCCGGCCGTCTCGCCGAAGCCGGGCACGATGTTGACGACGCCCTCGGGCACCCCGGCCTCGGCCAGCAGCTGGCCCAGCAGCAGCGCCGTCAGCGGCGTCTGCTCGGCGGGCTTGAGCACCACGGTGTTCCCGGTGGCCAGCGCCGGGCCGAGCTTCCACGCCGCCATCAGCAGCGGGAAGTTCCACGGGATGATCTGCCCGACCACGCCCACCGGCTCGCGCAGCGTGTAGGAGTGGAAGTTGGCGCCCGGCATGTAGGGCACCGAGATGTTGATCGTGTTGCCCTCGATCTTGGTCGCCCAGCCCGCCATGTAGTGGAACAGGTCGGCGGCCAGCGGGACGTCCGCGGCGGCGGCGACCCCGAACGGCTTGCCGTTGTCCAGCGACTCGAGCTGGGCCAGCTCGGTGACGTGCTCCAGGATGAGGTCGCCGATCTTCCAGATGATCCGGCCGCGCTCGGACGGGGTCATCCGGCTCCACGGGCCGTTCCTCGAAGGCACCCGGGCGCGCGGCGCGGACCGCGCGGTTGATGTCCTCGGCATCGCCCTCGGCCACGGTGGCGAGAACCTCGCCGGTGGCCGGGTTCAGCGTCTCGAACGTCTTGCCGGACGCCGCATCCGCCCACTGTCCGTTGATGAACAGCTGCCGCGGGGTGGCGACGAACTCCTCTACCTGGCGATCCAGCGTGACTGTCATGGCTTGCTCCCTGTCCACTTCGACTTGGCAGCTCGGCATGCGGGCCTGGGACACGGTCACGGCGTCATGCCGCGACCGGGGCCGGGCGTGCTGGCTGGGATCGCGGTAGTCACCATGAGACTACGGAAATATGCCTGAAACAAGGGCCGGCCAGCGCCGTCACCCCGGCTGGGCGGAACCGGGGTCGCGGGGCATGGCCGCGTCGAGGAAGCGCAGCGCCGCCGAGACCGTCTCGTACCGCCACAGGGCGAGGGTCTGGTCAAACCCGTCGGCCACGGCCAGCCGGTCCGCCAGCGCGGCGCCGATCGGGGCCAGCTGCTCCCGCTGAGCGGCGAGCAGCGGCCGTGGGTCCGCGCCCGACCGGTCCAGCAGCGCCAGCTTCACCATCAGCTCGGACCGGACGTCGCGGATGTGCCGGACCGGCGTCGCCAGCCACCGGGCCGCCGCCATGCGGCCGTCCGGCGTGGCCTCGACCACCGACCGGACCGGACCCAGATTGGTCGGCTGCTCGCCCACGGTGCGGACCAGGCCGAGCTGCTCCAGCCGGGCCAGCCCCCGGTAGATCACTGGCTTGGGCACCCGCCACACCTGGCCGAGCTCACCCTGGCTGCTGAGCAGCCGGGCGATCGCGAACCCGTGCGTGGGACCCTCGCTGGCCAGGCACAGGACCAGCCATTCGGTGAGCGACAGCGCCGGGGCCTGTCGTGCCGACATGATCTGAGGCTATAGACCCCGGGGCACCCCTACCGTGGTAGCCCCTCATCTCCCCTCCGGGCGGGAGCCGCCACGGCCCGGCCTGCTGCATCCTGGGGAGATGAGCCTGCCCGCCCGACCGCAGCCCGGCACCCAGCGCCGGGCCTGGCCAGCCGCGCTGGTGGACCGCGGGCTGGCCGTCATCGCGGCCGACCTGCGCCGCGCGGCCGGCCCGGCCGGGCTGGCCGCGCTGCTGGCCGTCGCCGGCCTGCTGACCATCCCGGCCGTGCACCGGCTGCCCGGCGCGGCGGCGGCCGGGCTGGCCCTCGCGGCCACCGCGCCGCTGGCCGGGATCCGGCGATGGCCTGGCCCGGTCATCGCCATGATCCTGGCCGCCAGCGCCGTATTCCTGATCGCCGGGCGGCTGTCCTGGCCGGTGCCGGCCATGGCCGGGTGGCTGGCCGCCGTGGCCGCGGCGCCGCTGCTGCTGCGCCGCGCGCTCGCGGTGACCGTGCTGGCCGGGGCCGAGCTGCTGGTCGCGGTGGCGGCCGTGCCAACGATGCCCAGTGCCACGCCGTGGGACGCGACCGTCGCCGAGGCGCTGGCCGTCATCGTCGCCTGGGGCGCCGGGGAGACGCTGCGGCTGCGCCGGCAGGGAGCGCGCGACCTGGCCGCGGCGGCGGAGCGGGAGCGGATGCTCAGCGAGCGGGCGGTGCTGGACCGCGAGCGGGCCGCCCTGGCCGGGGAACGGGCCACCATGGCCCGGGAACTGCACGACGTGATCGCCCATCACATGTCGATGATCGCGGTCCGGGCCGGGACGGCGCCGTACGCGATCGACGGGCTGCCCGGTGCCGGGCGGGAGGCGTTCGACGAGATCGCCCGGGAGGCCCGGATGGCCCTGGCCGAGCTGCGGATGGTTCTCGGCGTGCTGCGCGCCCCTGGCGCCGGGCCCGAGGCCGCCCCGCAGCCGGGGGTGGGTGACCTGGCCACCCTGCTGGCCCGGGCGCGAGGCGCGGGGACCAGCGTGACCCAGACGGTCACCGGGACCCCGCGCCCCCTGCCCGCGCCGGTCGAGCTCTGCGCCTACCGCGTGGTTCAGGAGAGCGTGACCAACGCGGGACGGCACGCGACCGGAAGTGAAGTCGACGTCGCCGTTACTTATAAATCCGATGAGCTGGCGGTGACGGTCCGGAACGGCGCCGGGCACGGGACGGCCGCACCCGGCGGCCCGCCGGGGAGCGGCTTCGGGCTGCTCGGGCTCCGGGAGCGGGTGGCCATCCTGGGCGGCCAGATGACCGCCCGCCCGCTGTCCGGCGGCGGCTTTGAGGTAGCCGTCACCCTCCCGGACGATCCGCGGCCGGTCGCGTCGTGACGCCCGATGCGGCGGACCCGGCCGCCGGCCCGGTCCGGGTCCTGATCGCCGACGATCAGGCCATCGTCCGGATGGGCTTCGCCGCACTGCTGGAGTCCCAGCCCGGCCTGCGGGTGGTGGGCTCGGCGGCGGACGGCCAGCAGGCGGTCAGCCTGGCCCGCGAACTGGCCCCGACGTCGTGCTGATGGATATCCGGATGCCGGTGCTGGACGGCATCGCCGCCACCCGGCAGCTAGCCAGCCTGCCAGACCCGCCCCGGGTGCTGGTGCTGACCACGTTCGACCTGGACGACTACGTGTACGACGCGCTGCGCGCCGGAGCCAGCGGGTTCCTGCTCAAGGACGCCACGCCTGAGGAGATCCTGCCGGCCGCCGCGACGCTGGCGACGGCGGCGGCGACGCCGGTCCAGTACGTGGACCGGACGCTGCGCAGCTTGGTCAGCTCGGACCGGAGCAGGTTGCTAAAGCCGATCGTGGCCGGGCGGGCCGGTGCGACGGTCAGGTCAGGCAGGTTCATCGAAGGTATCCGTTCCTTGTGGGTCAGGCTGGGTCCGGCTGGACGGCCTGGTGGTCGAGGTGGTCGCGGGTCAGGTCCAGGAAGGCCGACTCCAGCGACGCGGGCTGCGGGGTTAGCTCGTGTACCGCGATCCCGTGCCGGGCGGCGATGTCCCCGATGACGGCGCTGTCCAGGCCGTGCACACGGAGCGTGTGGTGCGCCTCCAGCCGGTGCTCCTCGAATGAGCCGGGGCCGTCCGCGCCGACCCGGCCGCCGGCCCGGCCCAGCAGTTCGGCCAGCCGGCCGGGCTCCGGGCGTCCGGACCAGGACGATGGCCTGCGGGCCGGCCGACAGGATCTCGGCGGTGCTGGCATCGGCCAGCAGGCGCCCCTGACCGATGACGATGAGGTGATCGGCCAGGCTGGCCATCTCGCTCATCAGGTGACTGGAAACCAGCACGGTGCGGCCCTCGCCGGCCAGCAGGCGCAGCAGGGCGCGGATCCAGGCGATGCCCTCCGCGTCCAGGCCGTTCATCGGCTCATCGCAGATCAGCACCGACGGGTCGCCGAGCAGCGCGGCGGCCAGTCCCAGCCGCTGACTCATGCCCAGGGAGAACGTCCGCGCCCGTCGCCGGGCCACGCCCGACAAGCCGACCAGCTCCAGCACCTCGGCGACCCGCCGACGGCCGATGCCGTCGGCCTGGGCCAGGCACAGCAGGTGATGGTAGGCGCTGCGCCCGCCGTGGCAGGCCCGGACGTCCAGGACCGCCCCGACGTCGTACAGCGGGCGCCGGATGGTCCCGTACGGGCGGCCGCCGATGGTCACGCTGCCGTCGGTGGGCCGTTCCAGCCCGAGCATCAGCCGCATGGCGGTGGACTTCCCCGCACCGTTGGGTCCTAGGAACCCGGTGACCTGCCCGGGCCGGACGGTGAAGGTGAGCTGGCTGATGGCCAGTACCGAGCCGTATCGCTTAGTCAGGTTCGCTGCCTCGATCATGGCCCTGACGCTAGAAGGCCGCGCCGGCGCGGCACCTCACCCGCGAGTACCCGCGGAGCGCGGGCCGACCGCTACCCGGGAGCGAGCTCCGGGGATACGCGGCGAGCAGCCCGTGCTCGTCGGCTGGCCCTGCGTCCACCCTCGCTCGCCCCACCCGCCCTGCCTGCCTCACACGCCTCGTACGGCTTGCCAGAGTCGGCCGCCTTCGCGGGGATTTCCATGATCGCGACCGTGTTTACGTGAACATGCCCGGAAAAACGGTCGCGATCATGCCTGGCGAGCGGCCGAAGTGACGCTCCGCCTCCGATCCGCAATGGGGACACCTGCGGGCCGCGAAGCCGATCGCGGAGAAGCCTCCGTCACAGCCCGCCAGACCCCGATCCGAGACCGCGACTTCACGCACTTCCTGAACGAAGACCACGAATCGACGGCTGGCGGACTGGGCGCCGGCCGTCCGAACCGGCCTGGCCTCGGTACGGCGCACAGAATGTCGGAGGGCCGGTGTAGTATCGAACATGTGAGCTAAATAGTTACTTGATCATCTGATCTGTGGGGATCCCGCAGTCGGGCAGCGAGACTTGGCAGGAGGTGAGGGGCGTGTGCGACGAGCAGCCGGGCCAGCCTGGCGGGTTCGCCGGCGTCGGGGAGGCGGTGGCGGCGGTGCAGGCCGGCGCTGGCGTTCCTGGCCTCCGCTGAGGTGGCGGGGCTGCCGGGTGAGGTGCTGGCGGCGGCGGTGCGGGGGCTGGCCGGGGCCGGAGTCGGTGCACCTGGCCGCGCGGTCGCGGCTGCTGGGCGCGTTCACCGCGCAGGACGCGCCGGTGGCCGACGGGCACCCGACGACGAAGTCGTGGCTGCGCTGGCAGACCCGGGTCACGCAGGGCGCGGCCGGCGCGGAGGTCGGGTGGATGCGGCGGCTGGCCGCCCATCCCCGGGTCGCCGCGGCGTTAGCCGCGCGGGCGATCTCGCCGTCGTGGGCGCTGCAGGTGTGCAAGTGGACCGATGAGCTACCCGCCGGCGTGCGGGATGACGCGGACGCGATCCTGCTCGGCGCGGCGGACGGCGGCGCGGACCTGGCTGACCTGTCGGGGCTGGCCCGGGAGATCCGCGAGCGGACCGCCCCGCCGGACCCCGATGACGGGCAGCCGGGGGAGGACCCGGCGTTCCGGGACCGGTGGCTGCGGCTGGACGTGACCTTCCAGGGCGCGGGCCGGCTCGAGGGCGCGCTGACGCCGGAGTGCACGGCGGCGCTGGCGGGGGTGCTGGAGTCGCTGGGGAGGAAGGCCGGGCCGGAGGATGACCGCAGCCAGGGCCAGCGGTATCACGACGCGGTGGAGGAAGCCTGCCGGATGCTGCTGGGCACGGGCTCCCTGCCGGACGTGGCGGGCCAGCCCGCCCAGATGCTGGTCCACGCGACGCTGGCCCAGCTCCTGGGCCTGGCCGGCCACGGCGCCCCGGGCTACGGCGGCCCAGACGGCGGCCCAGACGGCGGCCCAGACAGGGCCCAGGCCACGGCGGCCCGGGCAGCGGCGAGCACGGGCCGGGCCGGCCAGCCCGCCGGGCGGTGCCAGCCCGGACGGGACGGGCCTGGCCGCCCGTGACGGCGGGGAGTACCCGCCGGACGTGGCGGGCGTGCCGGACGGGCTCCCGCCCGGCCGCGCCGCCGGTACCGGTGAGCCGGGGCAGGCGGCCGACCCGGGCGCCGGTGACAGCCACCCAGCCGGGTCGGGCGCGGCGGGCCTGGCAGGCGCGGTGCCGGATGCGTTCCTGTCCGGCCGCGCCGCCGGCGACGGCGAGCCCGGCTGGCTGGCCACCCCCGCCGCCGCGCAGGCCTACGCCTGCGACGCGAAGATAGCCACCGTCATCACCGGCCACACCGACCCCGCCGCCGTCGCCGCCGCCGTCCGCCTCTACCTCGCCGGGCAGGACCCCGCCGCCGACGCCGGGGCCAGCTTCGACCGGCTGCAGGCCATCCTCCTGCGCTGCGCCACCGCCATGCTCTCCGGCCCCGCCGGCCTCGCCTCCGCCCTGCGCGCCGGCGTCCCCGGCCCCCTCGGCGCCGCCGTCAGCCTGCCGCTGGACATCACCAGCCCGACGGCGACGATCCCGCCGCACCTGCGAAGAGCGGTCACCGTCCGGGACCGGCACTGCGCGTTCCCCGGCTGCCACCAGCGGCCCGCCCGCTGCCAGGTCCACCATGTGATCCCCCGCTCCCGCGGCGGGCCCTACCTCACTGCCCAACCTGGTCCTCTTGTGCGCTTTCCATCACCTGATCCTGATCCACCGGCGCGGCTGGGACCCTGGTCCTCAACGCCGACGGCACCACCACCGCCACCAGCCCCGACCGGCGCAAGACCTGGCACAGCCACGCACCACCCGACAGCCACGCACCGCCCGATAGTTGGGCCGCCTGACAGCCGGGCCCGCCTGGTGGGCGGGCTTGCGAGCAGCCGGGCATGATCTGCCACGCCACGCCACGCCACGCCACGCCACGACGGGATGGGCTGTCCCGCTGCCGAACTGGCCGGCTCTCCCGCCCGCTGCACCGGGATCTGCCGGACGCCGTAGCGGTAGGCCGGGTACAGCTAGGCCAGGCGGAGGGCGCGCTCTGGGGACGACATGGAGCCGAGGAGGCGCTCTAGGGCGACCTCGACATCCTCGCGCCAGGACAAGGCGGTCTTCAGTTCCAGGCGTAGCCGGGGGTAGCGCAGGTGCGGGCGGACGGTCTTGAAGCCGACGGCCAGGAGGTAGTCGGCCGGTACTACGCAGCCCGGGCCGGACCACTTCAGGTCGCCGAACGCCTCGATGGCCTTGATGTTGCGCCGGGTCAGGTCCTTGGCCAGTCCCTGGACGAGCATGCGGCCCAGGCCGCCGCCGGAGAACTCGGCCAGGACATGGGCGGTCATGAGGAGGACCGCGTCGGCGCTGACCGGGCTGGTCGGGAAGGCGACCGAGCGGGGCACGTACAGCGGCGGGGCGTACATCATGTGGCCGGCCGGGACGCCATCCACGTAGATAATCTTCCCGCAACTGCCCCATTCGAGCAGCACGGAGGAGATCCAGGCTTCCTTCTCCAGGCGCGGGTCGCCTTCTTCCAGGGCCCGGGCCTGGCTGACCGGGTCGACTTCCCAGAACACGCAGCGGCGGCATCTGGGCGTGAGGTCATCGAGATTGTCCAGCGTGATGCTCGCAAGTCGGCGCGACACGTGGCACCCCTGGTAGTCGAACACGACGGATGGCGAGATGCCATCGCGAATGGCCCCGGCCAGACCGGACCCGGCTGGCCACAGGCGACATCGTACCCACCGCGAAGCCTCTGATGCTTTCCGGTGTCATCGGGCGTACCGCGCGCCGTGGCGGCATTGGCGCGGTCGCTAGGCTCGCCTGGTGACGAGCGAGCAGCGCAAGAGCTTCGGCAGCGACAATCACGCCGGCGTCCACCCGGCCATCCTCAGTGCCCTTACCGCGGCCAATGCGGGCGACGCCACGGCCTACGGGGACGACCCGCTGACCGAGCGGGTGACGGCCCGGCTGCGCGCGGAGTTCGGGGCGGCGGAGGCTTTCCTGGTGTTCGGCGGGACGGCAGCCAACGTGCTGGGACTGGCCGCCATGCTGCGGCCGTTCGAGGCGGTCATCTGCGCGGAGACGGCGCACCTGAACGCGGACGAGTGCGGGGCGGCGGAGCGGGCGCTGGGCAGCAAGCTGCTGGCGGTGGCCGCTCTGGACGGCAAGCTGACTCCGGAGCTGATCACCGGGCAGCTAGCCGGGCGCGGCAACTCGCACAAGCCCCAGCCCCGCGCCGTGGCCATCACCCAGTCCACCGAGGTGGGCACCTGCTACACGCTGGCCGAGTTGCGGGCGATCAGCGCGGTCTGCCGGGCCAGCGACCTGCTGCTGTACATCGATGGCGCACGGCTGGCCAATGCGGCGGCCTACCTGGACTGCTCGCTGGCCGACCTGGCCGCCCATGCCGACCTTCTGAGCTTCGGCGGAACCAAGAACGGGGCGATGGGCGCGGAGGCGCTGATCGTCATGAATGCCACCTTGGCCGTCTCGGTGCCGTTCCAGCGAATGCAGCTCATGCAGCTGGCATCGAAGATGCGGTTCCTGGCCGCCCAGTTCGGCGCGCTGCTGGAGGACGGGCTGTGGCGGGCCAACGCCGGGCATGCCAATGAGATGGCGCGGAGGCTGGCCGGCGGGATCCCTGGCCTGCGGCTGGCGTACCCGGTCGAGGCCAATGGCGTGTTCGCGGTGCTGGGCCGGGACCAGGCGGCCGCCTTGCAGCGCGACTGGAACTTCCACGTGTGGAAGGTGGCCGGCCGGGACGAGTGCGTCGTGCGCTGGATGACGGCATTCGACACCACGCCCGCCGATGTGGATGCCTTCGCCGCCGCGATCCGGGAGACCGCCTCGCTGGCCGGCCAGCCGGTGACCTGAGCCGCCCGCCGGGCGTGTTTCACGTGAAACAGCGCGGTGGGTCCGGCCATTGGCGCCGCATGTTTCACGTGAAACAGAGCCGCCGCGGCCCGGCCGCGTTCAGGCGCCGCGGCCCCGGGTGATACCTGGGGACATGCTCCGGACGATGCGCTCCAGGTCGTCCAGCGAGGCGAACTCGACCACGATCTTGCCCTTGCGCTGACCCAGCTCGACCTTGACCCGGGTGTCGAATACATCGGACAGCTTGTCGGCCAGGTCCTTCAGTGCCGGGCGCGACGGGCGCCTTGCCGGCCCGGCGGCGGCTGGCCGGCGCGGCCTGCTCGGCCGGCGCCCATGGCCACGATCTCCTCGACCGCGCGGACGGACAGCCCCTCGGCGACGATGCGGTGGGCCAGTCGCTCCTGGACCTCGGGGTCCTCGACCGAGAGCAGCGCCCGGGCGTGCCCGGCGCTGAGCACGCCGGCCGCCACCCGCTTCTGCACGGCGACGGGGAGGTTCAGCAGCCGGATGGTGTTGGAGATGTGCGGCCGGGACCGCCCGATGCGCCGGGCTAGCTCGTCGTGGGTGGCCGAGAAGTCATCCAGCAACTGCTGATAGGCGGCCGCCTCTTCCAGCGCGTTGAGCTGCTCCCGGTGCAGGTTCTCGATCAGGGCGTCGCGCAGCAGGTCGGTGTCGGAGGTCTCCCGGACGATGGCCGGGACGGCGTCAAGCTCGGCCAGCTGGCAGGCCCGCCAGCGGCGCTCGCCCATGACGATCTCGTACTGGCCGGGCTGGACCTGGCGGACCACGACGGGCTGGAGCAGGCCCACCACCTTGATCGAGGCGGCCAGCTCGCTGAGTGCTTCCTCGTCGAAGATCTGCCGGGGCTGGCGCGGGTTGGGGGTGATCGCGCCTACCGGGATCTCGTCGAAGTAGGCGCCCGGTATCGCGGCCGGGTACTGGCCGGCCGCGGTGCCGGGGCCGCCCAGGCCGCCGCCCGGCCTCCGGAGCCGCCCGCGGCCTGCGGCCCGCCCGGTGGCGAGACGGCGGCCGGGGCGGTGGGGATCAGGGCGCCGAGGCCCTTGCCGAGTCCCCGCTTCGGTTGCGGCATTGTCTCTCCTCGCCTCACGCCGCGCCGTGCCGGGCGCAGGCCGAATGACATGCTGCCAGGCTGCCGTCGGCCTAGCTAGCCGCCTGCTCGCTGTCGCGGAAGGCGATTTCCCGGGCGGCCTCCAGGTAGGCCTGCGCGCCGCTGGAACCGGGATCGTAGGTCATCACCGACTGGCCGTAGCTCGGCGCCTCGGAGACGCGGACGCTGCGGGGGATCACCGAGCCGAGCACCACGTCCCCGAAGTGCTGGCGGACCTCATCGGCCACCTGTGAGGCCAGCCGGGTCCGCCCGTCGAACATGGTGAGCAGGATCGTGGTCACCGCCAGGCCCGGGTTGAGGTGGCTCTTGACCAGGTCGACGGTGCGCAGCAGCTGCTCCAGGCCCTCCAGCGCGTAGTACTCGCACTGGATCGGGATCAGTACCTCGGGGGCGGCGACCAGGGCATTGACGGTCAGCAGCCCGAGCGAGGGCGGGCAGTCGATGAAGATGTAGTCCAGGTCGGAGGAGTCGTACTGGGCCACAGCCCGGGCCAGCCGGGACTCTCGGGCGACCAGGGGGACGAGCTCGATCTCGGCGCCGGCCAGGTCGATGGTGGCGGGCGCGCAGTACAGGTGGGCGAAGCCCTCCACCCGGCTGACGATGGCCGACAGTGGCTGGCCCTCGACCAGGACGTTGTAGATCGAGCCGACTCCCGAGTGGTGATCCACGTCCAGCGCGGTGGAGGCGTTGCCCTGCGGGTCCAGGTCGACCACCAGCACCCGGGCGCCGTGCTGGGCCAGGCCCGCGGCCAGGTTGACGGCGGTGGTGGTCTTGCCGACCCCGCCCTTCTGGTTGGCGATCGTCATGATCCGGCAGGCGGCCGGCCGCGGCCACTGCTGACCACCGGACCTCGCAACAACGGCAGCCTGCGCCGCCCTCGCGATCGGCGTGTCCGCCAGCCGCCCGGTCCAGCCATGGCCGCATCATCCTCGCTCTCACCAGATTGGTCGTTGTCAGGATAGGGCGGATCCGAGTGGCCCATCTCGGTCTGATGCCCGTCAGGCAGGTAACTCTGGGGAGCGTATCCGGGCGGCATGACACCGGGGGGCGGGTAGCCGACACTGGCCGGCCCGACCGTGGCCTGAATCAGCGACCCGGTGCCGGTTTCACGTGAAACGGCGGTCAGCACCTTGCGGAGCCGGGCCGGCGGGCGCGCCGAGCCGGACGGCCAGGCGGGCCAGCGAGGCCAGGCCGGCCAGCGGGGCCAGGCCGGCCAGCAGGACCAGGCGGGCCAGCGGGGCCAGGCCGACCGGCGGAAACCGGCGCGGCCGACGGCCAGCCCAGGCCACCCAGCGACCAGGGGCCACGTGACTGGGCCGGGACGACAACGCGTGGCCGGGCACCCGGCGCCGTGAATCCGCCCGGCATGATGCCGGGCGGCCGGGGCCAGCCCAGGCCGGCTATGGCCGCCATCATCCGCGGTTCACCTCATCCAGCCCGTCGGCCCGGCCGTCCGCCGGGTCGCGCCATTGTCTCCATCATGGGCCGCCGCCCGCCCATCCGCACGCCGACGCACGACCCGCGCGCAATCTGGCTGTCGCCGGGAATGTCCAGGTGCGTCCGGGCGGCCACACGGACCCGCGATATCTCCCGGTGACTCCCGTGCCGGCGGCTAGCCGCCGCGCCCGCCCCCGCCGCCGCGCGGCGGCCCGGACCGCGAACCGCCCCGCCCGGACTGCGCGCCACCCGGCCCGGACCGTGCGCCCGCCTCCGTCCCGGCCGGGCCGGAACGGCGCCCGCCGCGACCGGCTCCGGCCGATGGCCGGCCAGCGGCACTGCGCCCGCCCGCGCCGGACCCGGAGCGCCGGACCCCCGGGCAGCCGGGGACCGCCGGGCCGGCGCCCGGAACCTCACGACTGTGGCAGGCGGATCGATGTCCTCGCCACCGACCTCGAGAACCGCGAGATCGGTCACGCCCAGCAGGCGCAGGGCCGGGCCATCCCGGCTCACCTCGGCCGCGGCGCCCGCGCCCTTGATGGCCAGCACCGTGCCGCCGGGACGGCACAGGCCGACCGCCCAGCCCGGCCAGCCTGCCCAGCGGTGCGACCGCCCGGGCGGTGACAATGTCGGCGCGAGATGGTCCCGGCCAGGTCCTCGGCCCGGCCCCGGACCACCCGCACCCGGGTCAGCCCCAGCTCTGCCACGCACTCGTTCGAGGAACGCCGCCCGGCGGGCCATCGACTCGACCAGGACGATGTCGCACTCCGGACGGAGCAGGGCCAGCACGATGCCGGGCAGGCCCGCGCCCGGAGCCGAGGTCGGCCAGCAGGCACCGGGCCGGGACCAGTTCGGCCACCGCCGCGCAGTTCAGCAGGTGCCGGTCCCAGATCCGGGCGGCCTCGGCCGGCCCGATCGATGCCGCGCTCGACGCCGGGCCCGGCCAGCAGTCCCGCGTACCGCACGACGGCGGGCAGTGCCGCGCCGAACACGGCCGCCGCGGCGGCGGCGGCTCCGGCACGGCCGCCTGCCCGGACGTGACTGGCGGCTCGATAACTGGCGGCTCGATAACTGGGGCTCGCTGGCTCGCGGCTGGGGCGGCTGCGCTGGCTCGGTCGGCACCGGGCCGTCAGCCAGCGGGGAGGACGACCACCCGGCGGTCGGGCTCCTCGCCCTCCGACTCGCTGCGCAGTCCGGCCTCGGCCACCGCGTCGTGGACGATCTTGCGCTCGAACGGGTTCATCGGCCACAGCCGCTTCGGCTCGCCGGTCCGCTTCACCTCGTCCGCGGCGTCCCGGCCCGTCTCGGCCAGCTCGCTGCGGCGGCGCTGCCGGTAACCGCCGACGTCCAGCATCATCCGGGTCCGCTTGCCGGTCTGCCGGTGCACCGCGAGCCGGGTCAGCTCCTGCAGCGCCTCCAGCACCTCGCCGCGCTGGCCCGACCAGCTCGTCCAGGGTGGCGCCGACGACGGACACGAAGGCACGCTCGCCTTCGACGTCCATGTCGATGTCGCCGTCCAGGTCGGCGACGTCCAGCAGGCCCTCGATGTAGTCGGCCGCGATCTCGCTTTCCTGCTCAAGGTCGGCCGCGGTGGGCGGCGCTGGCGCCCCGTCCGTCGCCGTTCTCCGCGCTGCCGTCCTCGGCACCGGCTCGTCCTCAGCACCGGCGTCCTCGGCACTGGCGTCTTCGGCGCCGGCGATCCTCCGCCAGTTCCTCGTCGTCGTCCAGGCTCGGCCTCGTCGAACTCGTCACCCTCGGCCAGCTCGTCAGCGGCTGGCGCGTCGCTGCCCGGATCGGCCACCACGTTCTCCCCTTGCCTCACGGCCAGGCCCTCCTCGGATCCGCATCTTGGTACGCCGACAGGTCGGCGTCACGCAGTCCTAACCCAGGCGCGCCGCGGCGGCCTGGCACCCTGGTCTGGCGCGGCGCTCAGCGCTTGCCGGAGCGCTTGCTCCGCGACTGGCGCTGCCGCTGCTGCCTGACGAGCTTAACCTCGGGCTCCTCGGGCTGCGGCTCAGGCTCGCACGACCCCGGCCCAGCCGGCGCAGCATGCCGCCGGACGCGCCGTTGGCCTGCGCGTCACCGGACGCCGAGCCGGTCTGCGGTCCGGCCCGATCCGTTGGACCCGTTGGCGGAGGCCGGCGTGCGGCCGTTCGGGCTCGGCTTGGCCTTCGGCGCGACGGTCTTCGGCGTGTCAGCCTTGGCATGCGTCAGCCTTGGATGCGTCAGCCTTCGCGGCGCCGGGCTTGGCCCCAGCCCCGGTCGCCTTGGGCGCGCCGGTCTTGGGCGCGGCTGCCCGGGACTGCCCGAGATCCCCTTCGGGGCCAGCGCGGCGGCGGTCGCCGGGGCGCTGGCGGCGGCGGACGGCGGGGTGTACGGATAGCGCTGGAACAGGACCCACTGCTGGCCCAGCGTCCACAGGTTGGTGGTCACCCAGTACAGGACCAGGCCGAACGGCCAGTACAGGCCGGTCAGCGCGAAGAACGGCATGATGTAGGCCATGTACTTCTGCGACTGGCCCATCGGGTTGTCGGGCGTCGCGGCCGGCATCATGCCGCGCTTCATGCTCTGCCGCACGGTCAGGTAGGTGGTCACCATGCTGACGATGACCGCCAGCAGGATCACGGCCTTGGCGTGCAGCGGGACGCTGACCCCGTGCGAGAACAGGAACTTGTCGGCGATGGAGACGCCGAGGATCTTGGCGTGCGAGGCGCCTTCCACCATCGCGGTGGTCAGGCCGTACTTCGGGGCCTGACCGGGCTTCCACTCGGCGATCGCCCGCAGGACGCTGAACAGGGCGAAGAACAGCGGCAGCTGCGCCACGACCGGGAGGCACCCCATCAGCGGGTTGACGCCCGCCTCCTGGTAGAGCTTCATCGTCTCCTGGTTGAGCGTCTGCTTGTCGTCCTTGTAGCGCTTGCGCAGGGCCGCCATCTGCGGCTGCAGCGACGTCATGGCCCGGGTGGTGTGCATCTGCTTGATGAACAGCGGCACCATGAGCAGGCGCATGAAGACGACGAGGATGATGATCGTCAGCGCCCAGGTCCAGCCGCTCGACGCGCCGAAGATCGGGCTCAGGAAGCCGTAGATCTGCTTGACGATCCAGCCCACGGCGTCATACAGGACGTTCAGTGGGTTACCCACCTGCTAGCTCCCTTGCGCTCTGATCAGGAATCTCGGGGTCCGCGGCATGGAGACCGGCCGGTGCCGGGCGGGCGGTACCGGATCAAGGCCCCCGGCGTGGAACGGATGACAGCGGCTGAGCCGCCGCACCGCCAGCCAGGACCCGCGCAGGGCACCGTGTACCTGAACTGCCTCCAGCGCGTAGGCGCTGCACGATGGGTAGAAACGGCATGTCGGCGGCAGCAGCGGGCTGATCAGGCGCCGGTAGCCCGTCACCAGCCCGATCAGCACCCAGGCGCCGGCTGACCGCCGGCCGGGCGCTCGCTGGTCGCCTCTGGCTCGTCACGAAGACCGTGCCCTATCCTGCCGCCGAAGCAGTGCTGCGATAACCAGGTCGAGTTCGGCGGCGAGATCCTCCTGGCGTGCCGTCGCGGCGCGCGGATTCGCGCGCAACACAAGCAGGCTACCTCCCGGAAGTGACCCCAGGCGCCCGCGGGCCAGGTGGCGCAAGCGCCGCTTGACCCGGTTGCGGACAACGGCGGGGCCGACCTTCCGGGTAACGACGAAGCCCACCCGGGCGGGCTCATCCGCGCGGGCGGACCAGAAGGTGCCCGGAGATCAGCGGCTTGCCGGCCCGGCTGCCGCGGCCGAGCGCCGCCCGGAACTCCGTCCGGTGGCGCATTCTCGCGGCCGCGGGAAGCATCGGCGGTCACCACCCCGGCGCCAGCGCCCGTCAGACGCTGACGCGCTCGCGGCCCTTCCGCCGCCGGGCGGACAGGACCGCGCGCCCGGCCCGGGTGCGCATGCGCAGCCGGAAGCCATGCGTCTTAGCGCGGCGACGGTTGTTCGGCTGGAACGTACGCTTGCTCACCAGAACTCCAGGGGCTGCTATGTCGCAAACTTTGTGGTCACGAAAATTGTTACGGCTGCCTGCTCCACCAAGGGGGGTTGATTCCGGGCGCCTGGCTCCCAAAACCGGCATTACCGGCGGCCCGTGAGCTGGCGCGAGGCATGCTGCACTGGCCCCGGACTAGCCGGGCTAACAAAC
The DNA here is from genome assembly GCA_963731085.1 of uncultured Actinomycetota bacterium. GTDB lineage: Bacteria > Actinomycetota > Actinomycetes > Streptosporangiales > Streptosporangiaceae > DASUBV01. Next base: position 835,479 of record CAVSUF010000001.1, on the reverse strand, counting down.
GCTACGCGCCCCGGGCCGGGCCGGTCAAACTGGCCGGGCCGGCCCGTAGCCAGCCCGGCGCTCGGGGCTTGCCATCGCCGCCGCGACGGCCACACTAGGACCCTGGCCGTTTCCCGAACGCGCCGGGAAAGGGAGCCTAGGCTGTGGATACCGGAGGCGCACCAGGGGACCTGGGCCATCCCCGGCGATGAGCCGGCCCGGCCGGCGGGGCGACGCATGACCTGCCGCAGCGCACCTTTGCAACGTGCACATGCTGTGGAAAAACCTGTTGATCACTTGTGGGGGCGCGAGGTGAGCTGCGTATGAGGGACGATGACCTCGCGGATGTCTGGGCCCGGTCCCTGGCCGATCTGGCCGACATGCAGATCGAGCCGCATCAGCGGGCGTGGCTCCAGCTCACCCGGCCGCTCGGCCTGGTCGAGAACACCGCCCTCATCGCCGCGCCGAACGACTTCGTCAAGGAGCAGCTGGAGACCCGGCTGCGGGCGCTGATCACCAACGCGCTGTCCCGCGAGCTCGACCGCGCCATCCAGCTCGCGGTGACCGTGGACCCGGCCGCCGCCGCCGAGCCGCCCGCCCGCCCCGCGCCGCCCCGGCCGCCCGCCGCGGACGACCAGCCGGGCCCGGCGATCCCGCGCGCCCGCCCCAGCCTGGACGGCCCGCTGGCCGAGCCCGCCCGCAACGGCCTGAACGGCCGGGGCGGCGAGGACCGCGGCCTGGACCTCGACGCCCGGCGCCGCCCCGGTTCCGGCGGGCCGGACGGCCTGCCCCCGATGACCCCCGGCCGGCCCGTGGTCCCCGGCGTTCCCGGCTCCGGCCCGGCCGCCCCCCGGCCCGCCCAGGCCCGGCTGAACCCGAAGTACACGTTCGAGACGTTCGTCATCGGCTCCAGCAACCGGTTCGCCCACGCGGCCGCGGTCGCCGTCGCCGAGGCGCCCGCCAAGGCCTACAACCCGCTGTTCATCTACGGCGACTCCGGCCTGGGCAAGACCCACCTGCTGCACGCCATCGGGCACTACGCGCAGAGCCTGTACCAGGGACTCAAGGTGCGGTACGTGAGCTCGGAGGAGTTCACCAACGACTTCATCAACATGATCCGGGACGGCAAGCAGGACGGCTTCCGCCGCCGCTACCGGGACGTCGACGTGCTGCTGGTCGACGACATCCAGTTCCTGGAGAACAAGGAAGGAACCCAGGAGGAGTTCTTCCACACCTTCAACACCCTGCACAACGCCAGCAAGCAGATCGTCATCTCCAGCGACCGCGCGCCCAAGCGGCTGGTCACCCTGGAGGACCGGCTGCGCAGCCGGTTCGAGTGGGGCCTGCTGACCGACGTCCAGCCGCCCGAACTGGAGACCCGCATCGCCATCCTGCGCAAGAAGGCGGTCCAGGACCGGCTGAACGCGCCGCCCGAGGCGCTGGAGTACATCGCCAGCCGGATCTCCACCAACATCCGCGAGCTGGAGGGCGCGCTGATCCGGGTGACCGCGTTCGCCAGCCTCAACCGGCAGAGCGTGGACCTGCAGCTGGCCGAGTTCGTGCTGAAGGACCTGATCCCCGAGGCGCACGGGCCGGAGATCACGGCGGCCACGATCATGGGGCAGACCGCCTCGTACTTCGGCCTGTCGATCGAGGACCTGTGCGGCACGTCCCGGTCCCGGGTCCTGGTCACCGCCCGGCAGATCGCCATGTACCTGTGCCGTGAGCTGACCGACCTGTCGCTGCCGAAGATCGGCCAGCAGTTCGGCGGCCGCGACCACACGACGGTCATGCACGCCGACCGCAAGATCCGCTCGCTGATGGCCGAGCGCCGGTCGATCTACAACCAGGTCACCGAGCTCACCAACCGGATCAAGCAGCAGGCGCTGTCGGGGTGACCGGGTCGTGACATTCTTCCACAGGCGTTACTCAGCGCCTGACCAGCATTACTACGCTTCGTGCCCAGATCGGACACGAAAATCGGCCGGAGTGCACATACGGCGCACACAGGCTGTGGACGATCTGTGGACAGGCTTGGGATTGCCGGCGGATAATCCCGGCCATCCCGGGGGCAACGCCGCGGTTACCGGCGGGCGACGGCCGCGGTGTCCACAGCGCCGGCCCGGGCCGTACCCGGGCCGGGCGGCCGGCCTGTGGACGCGACTCGCCGGCCTGACCTGGCCCGGCCCGGGATATCCCCGGGATCCACCGTCCCTATGACGACTACGTTCCTCTATCTAGCAAGAATCCACAGTACCAAGCAGGCTCGCGAGCGGGCGGGCGGCGCGCGCCTCAGCCCCGGCCGGCCAGCAACGCAGCCCAGATCAGGAGGCGGCGTCAGGTGAAGATCGTCCTTGAGCGCGATGTGCTGGCCGAGGCAGTGGCCTGGACGGCCCGCGCCCTCCCGGCCCGGCCGACCATCCCGGTACTGGCGGGCATCCGCCTGCAGGCCGGAGCCGACCTGATCCTGTCCAGCTTCGACTACGACGTCTCGGCCCAGGCCACCGTCCCGGTCACGACCGCCGAGGAAGGCTCGGCGCTGGTCTCCGGGCGGCTGCTGGCCGAGATCAGCCGCAGCCTCCCGGCCCGGCCGGTGCAGATCACCGCGGAGGCCGGGCCGGGCCCTGCTGACCTGCGGCAGTGCCTCGTTCAACCTGCTGACCATGCCGGAGGAGGAATACCCGGCCCTGCCCGAGATGCCGCCCGCCGCCGGCGTGGTCGGCAGCGACGCGTTCGCCACGGCGGTCAGCCAGTCGGCCATCGCGGCGGGCCGGGACGACACGCTGCCCGCGCTGACCGGGGTGCGGATCGAGATCGAGGGCGACACGCTGACGCTGATCTCGACCGACCGCTACCGGCTGGCCGTCCGCGAGCTGCGCTGGACGCCCGGAGCGCGCGGGCGATCTCGGCCGCGGTCCTGGTGCCCGCCCGGGCGCTGAGCGAGACCGCCCGGGCGCTGACCACCGGGGCCGAGGTGTCGATCGCGCTGGCCCTGCCCGGCCCGGATGGCACGGGCGGCGACGGCATGATCGGCTTCGAGGGCGCCGGGCGGCGCACCACCAGCCGCCTGCTGGGCGGGGAGTTCCCGCGCTATCAGGGACTGCTGCCGACCAGCCAGCGCTCGGTGGCCGAGATGCCGGCCAGCGTGCTGGCCGAGGCGGTCAAGCGGGTCTCGCTGGTGGCCGAGCGCAACACGGCGGTCCGCCTGGCGTTCAGCGAGGGCCAGGTGCTGCTGGAGGCGGGCACCGGCGACGAGGCGCAGGCCGAGGAGGCGCTGGAGGCCAGCTTCGAGGGCGACGACCTGGCCATCGCGTTCAACCCGCAGTACCTGCTGGACGGCCTGGCCGCCATCGACTCCGACACCGTGCGGATCTCGTTCACCGAGCCCGGCAAGCCGGCCCTGATCACCGGCAAGCCCGGCCCGGACGGCCAGCCCGACTACCGCTACCTGCTCATGCCGATCCGGCTGGGCGGGTAGATCCGGGCTACTCTCGGCCCGTGCACCTGACCAGGCTGGCGCTGACCGACTTCCGCTCCTACGCGGCGGCCGACGTGCGCCTGGCGCCGGGCGTGACGACGTTCACCGGGTCCAACGGGCAGGGCAAGACCAACCTGGTCGAGGCGGCCTGCTACGCGGCCACGTTCACCAGCCACCGGGTGTCCTCCGACGCGCCGCTGGTGCGGCACGGGGCCGAGCGGGCCATCATCCGGGCCGCGGTGTCCAGCGCGGCCCGCGACAGCCTGGTCGAGATCGAGGTCAACCCTGGCCGGGCCAACCGGGTCCGGCTCAACCGGGTGCCGCTGCCGCGCCCCCGCGAGGCGCTGGGCGTGCTGCGCTGCGTGCTGTTCGCGCCCGGAGGACCTGGCCATCGTCAAGGGCGACCCGGACCAGCGCCGCCGCTACCTGGATGACCTGCTGGCCGCGACGAAGCCCCGGTACGCCGGGGTGCGGTCGGACTATGAGCGGGTGCTGCGCCAGCGCTCGGCCCTGCTCAAGTCGGCCCGCGCCCGCGGCGGCGGCGTCCCGCGGGGCCTGGAGGTGTGGGATGACCAGCTGGCCACCGCCGGCGCGGCGCTGACCGCCGGGCCGGCTGGAGCTGGTCGCGCGCGATCCGCCCGCGAGGTCGCCCGGGCCTACAGCGCGGTGTCCGGCTCAGCGAGCGATACGAGCATCCGGTACCGCCCCTCGTTCAAGGGAAATGAAGAGCCGGAACCAGAGCCGGAGAAGCTGGCCGCGGCCATCCGCGACGCGCTGGAAGCCCACCGCCGGGCCGAGCTGGAGCGGGCCGTGTGCCTGGTCGGGCCGCACCGCGACGAGCTGGAGCTGAGCATCGGCGGGCTGCCCGCGCGCGGCTACGCCAGCCACGGCGAGTCCTGGTCGATGGCGCTGGCGCTGCGGCTGGCCGGATTCGAGGTGCTGCGGGCCGGCGGCGAGGACCCGGTCCTGATCCTGGACGACGTGTTCGCCGAGCTGGACGCCGGGCGCCGGGACCGGCTGGCCGCCCTGGTGGCCGGGGCCGACCAGGTCCTGGTGACCGCGGCGGTCGGCGCCGACGTCCCGGCTGAGCTGGCCGGCCGCGGCTGACCGTGGCCGGCGGGGTGATCGAGGATGCCTGAGGAGCCGGCCGGCCGGGCGCAGCAGGCCCGCGACGCCCTGGCCGCCGCCCGGGCCGACGCCCTGGCCCGGGGCAGCCGACCCGCCGCGACCAGTAATAGGAGGGAACGCCGTCCGGATGGCGGGACCGGGTCGCCAGGCCGGCCGGGCCGGGGGCGGCGGGATGACCCCCAGCCCCTCAGCGCCGCCGTGGACGGGCTGATCAGCGAGCAGGGCTGGGCCGCCGCGGCCGCGACCGGGTCGGTGTTCGGCCGGTGGGCGCAGATCGTGGGGCCGGACCTGGCCGCGCACACCAACCCGGAGACCCTGGCCGACGGCGAGCTGATCGTGGCGGCCGACTCGACCGCCTGGGCCACCCAGCTGCGGCTGCTGGCCGGGCCGCTGGTCCGCCGGCTGAACGACGAGCTGGGCGACGGTGCCGTGCGCCGGGTCAAGGTCCGCGGGCCGGCCGCGCGCTCCGCGCCGGCCCGGCGAATGGCGGGTGCGCGGCACGCGCGGGCCCCGGGACACGTTCGGCTGAGGCTAGCGGTTCGCCCAGGTAAAATAGGAGTGCGCACCTGGGCGGACGCACATGGGGGTCCGCGTCAGCCTGGTGTTGCCTGTTCCAGGAGGAGCTTCGACTTTGTCCTATGACGCGCGTTCCATCACCGTTCTGGAGGGGCTGGAGGCCGTCCGCAAGCGGCCGGGCATGTACATCGGCTCGACCGGCGAGCGTGGCCTGCACCATCTGGTCTACGAGGTCGTGGACAACGCCGTGGACGAGGCGCTGGCGCGGCTACTGCGACCGGATCGACGTACCGCTGCTGGCCGACGGCGGTGTCCGAGTTCAGGACAACGGCCGCGGCATCCCCGTGGACGAGCACCCGATCGAGAAGCGGCCCGCCGTCGAGCTGGTGCTGACCACGCTGCACGCGGGCGGCAAGTTCGACAGCCAGTCCTACGCGGTCTCCGGCGGCCTGCACGGCGTCGGCGTGTCCGTGGTGAACGCGCTGTCGCGGCGGCTGGAGGTCGAGATCCGCCGCGACGGCTACGTCTGGACCCAGGCCTACGCGGTCGAGCCGCTCGCGCCGCTGCACCGGGGCGAGCCCACCTCCGACCGCGGGACGATCATCACGTTCTGGCCCGACCCGAACATCTTCGAGACCACGGAATGGTCGTTCGAGACGCTGTCGCGGCGGATGCAGGAGATACGCCTTCCTGAACCGCGGCCTGGCCATCACCATCACCGACGAGCGGCCCGAGCACATCGACGGCGAGCCGGTCGCGCGTCACCTACCGCTACGACGGCGGCATCGCCGACTTCGTGCGCTACCTGAACGCCTCCAAGGACCCGGTGCACGAGTCGGTGATCGAGTTCGGCGAGGAGGCGCCCGGCGATCGCGGCCGAGGTCGCCATGCAGTGGACCGGCGCGTACTCCGAGTCGGTGCACACCTTCGCCAACACGATCAACACCGCCGAGGGCGGCACCCACGAGGAGGGCTTCCGGGCCGCGCTGACCACGATCGTCAACCGGTACGCCCGGGAGCAGAAGCTGATCCGGGAGAAGGACGAGAACCTCACCGGCGACGACGTCCGCGAGGGCCTGACGGCGATCATCCACGTGAAGCTGGCCGAGCCCCAGTTCGAGGGCCAGACCAAGACCAAGCTCGGCAACACCGAGGCCAAGTCGTTCGTCCAGCGGGTGTGCAACGACCACCTGCGGGACTGGTTCGAGCGCAATCCCGGCGAGGCCAAGGCCATCATCATCAAGTCCACCCAGGCCGCGCGGGCGCGGATCGCGGCCCGCCAGGCCCGCGACCTGACCCGCAAGGGCCTGCATGGGCGGCTCGGGGCTGCCCGGCAAGCTGGCCGACTGCCAGTCCGGCGACCCGGTCGGAGTGCGAGATCTACGTGGTCGAGGGCGACTCGGCGGGCGGCTCGGCCAAGGGCGGCCGCGACTCGAAGTTCCAGGCCATCCTGCCGATCCGGGGCAAGATCCTGAACGTCGAGAAGGCGCGGATCGACCGGGTGCTGAAGAACAACGAGGTCCAGGCGATGATCACCGCGCTGGGCACCGGCATCCACGACGAGTTCGACATCGCCAAGCTCCGCTACCACAAGATCATCCTGATGGCGGACGCCGACGTCGACGGGCAGCACATCCGGACGCTGCTGCTCACCCTGCTGTTCCGGTTCATGAAGCCGCTGATCGAGGCCGGGCATGTGTACCTCGCCCAGCCGCCGCTGTACAAGATCAAGTGGGAGGGCCGCGGGGTCGCGCCCGGTTACGCCTACTCCGACCGGGAGCGCGACGCGGTGATCGAGGCGGGCATGGCCGAGGGCCGCCGGGACCCGCGGCCGCACGGACGGCGTGCAGCGGTTCAAGGGCCTGGGCGAGATGAACGCCGGGGAGCTGTGGGAGACCACGATGGACCCGGCGAGCCGGGTGCTGCTGCAGGTCACCCTGGACGACGCGGCCCAGGCCGACGAGCTGTTCACCGTGCTGATGGGCGAGGACGTCGAGGCCCGGCGGGCGTTCATCCAGCGCAATGCCAAGGACGTCGGTTCCTCGACATCTGACGTCGGGACCTGATCGATGACGGAAGGGATAGCACGTGCCCGATGTGATCACGCCCGACGCCACCGGCGGCGGGCATGACCGGACCGAGCCGGTCGACATCCAGGTCGAGATGCAGCGCAGCTACATCGACTATGCGATGTCGGTCATCGTCGGCCGGGCGCTGCCCGATGTCCGGGACGGCCTCAAGCCGGTGCACGCCCGCATCCTGTACGCGATGTACGACGGCGGCTACCGGCCCGACCGCGGGTACAACAAGTGCGCCCGGGTGGTCGGCGACGTCATGGGCGTCTACCACCCGCACGGCGACTCGCGCGATCTACGACACGCTGGTCCGGCTGGCCCAGACCTGGGCCATGCGGATGCCGCTGGTCGACGGCCAGGGCAACTTCGGCTCGCCGCGGCAACGACCCGGCCGCGGCCATGCGCTACACCGAGTGCCGCCTGGCCGCCGCTGGCCATGGAGATGCTGCGGGACATCGACAAGGACACCGTCGATTTCCGGCCCAACTACGACGGCCAGCTCCGCCGAGCCCGTGGTGCTGCCCGCCCGGTTCCCCAACCTGCTGGTCAACGGCTCCGAGGGCATCGCGGTCGGCATGGCCACCAAGATCCCGCCGCACAACCTGCGCGAGGTGGCCGCCGGCGCGCAGTGGTACCTGGAGAACTTCGAGGCGACCGACGAGGAGCTGCTCGCGGCGCTGATGGAGCACGTCAAGGGCCCGGACTTCCCGACCGCGGCCCAGATCGTCGGCCGCCGCGGCATCCGGGACGCCTACGCCACCGGCCGCGGCTCGATCACCATGCGCGCCGTGGTCGACGTCGAGGAGGACCGCAAGGGCCGCACCTGCCTGGTCGTCACCGAGCTGCCGTTACCAGGTCAACCCGGACAACCTGGCCCTGCAAGATCGCCGAGCTGGTGCGTCGACAACCGTGCGCCGGCATCGCCGACGTGCGCGACGAGAGCAGCAACCGGACCGGCCAGCGGCTGATCATCGTGCTCAAGCGGGACGCCGTGGCCAAGGTCGTGCTGAACAACCTGTACAAGCACACCCAGCTGCAGGACACGTTCGGCGCGAACATGCTGGCCCTGGTCGACGGGGTGCCGCGCACGCTGCGGCTGGACCAGATCATCCGGCACTGGGTCGCGCACCAGATCGAGGTCATCGTCCGGCGGACCCGCTACCTGCTGCGCAAGGCCCAGGAGCGCGCCCACATCCTGCGCGCCCTGATCAAGGCCATCGACCAGATCGACGCCGTGATCGCGCTGATCCGGGCCAGCGACTCGGCCGCCGCCGCCCAGCTGGGCCTGATGGACCTGCTGGAGATCGACGAGATCCAGGCCCGCGCCATCCTCGACATGCAGCTCCGCAAGCTGGCCGCGCTGGAGCGGCAGCAGCTGGTGGACGAGTACGAGGAGCTGATGGCGCACATCCGCGACTACGAGGACATCCTGGCCTCGCCCGCCCGCCAGCGGCAGATCGTCTCGACCGAGCTGGCCGAGATCGCGGAGAAGTACGGCGATGACCGGCGCACCGAGATCGTCGCCTACGACGGCGACATGTCGATCGAGGACCTGATCGCCGAGGAAGACGTCGTCGTCACCATCACCCGCGGCGGCTACGCCAAGCGCACCAAGACCGACCTGTACCGGGCGCAGCGGCGCGGCGGCAAGGGCGTGCGCGGCGCCCAGCTGCGGACCGACGACATCGTCGACCACTTCTTCGTGACGACGACGCACCACTGGATCCTGTTCTTCACCAACAAGGGCCGGGTGTACCGGGCCAAGGCGTACGAGCTGCCCGACGCGGGCCGCGACGCCCGCGGCCAGCACGTGGCCAACCTGCTGGCGTTCCAGCCCGACGAGCGGATCGCCCAGGTACTGGCCCTGCGGGACTACGAGGTCGCCCCGTACCTGGTCCTGGCCACCTCGGCCGGGCTGGTCAAGAAGTCCCGGCTGAGCGACTTCGACTCGCCCCGGCAGGGCGGGATCATCGCCATCAACCTGCCGCGCGAGGACGACGAGGTCATCTCGGCCCGGCTGGTCTCGGCCGACGACGACCTGCTGCTGGTCAGCAGGCACGCCCAGTCGATCCGGTTCCACGCCGACGATGAGGCGCTGCGCCCGATGGGCCGGGCCACCTCCGGCGTGATCGGCATGCGGTTCACCGACGGGGACCAGCTGCTCGGCATGTACGTGGTGCGCGGCCGGCGCCGACGTCCTGGTCGCCACCGGCGGCGGCTTCGCCAAGCGGACCCCGGCCGACCAGTACCCGGTCCAGGGCCGCGGCGGCCGCGGCGTGCTGACTGCCCGGATCACCGAGAACCGCGGCGAGCTGGTCGGCGCGCTGATGGTCTACCCCGAGGACGAGGTCTTCGCCATCACCTCGGCGGGCGGCGTGATCCGCACCTCCGCGGCCGAGATCAAGCAGTCCGGCCGGCAGACGATGGGCGTCCGCCTGGTCAACCTGGCCAGCGGCCAGAGCCTGGTCGCCATCGAGCGCAACGCCGAGGCCACCGCCAACGGGACCCTGGTCGAGGAGCCCGACGGCGAGACTGACGGGGAGCCCGGCCTGGAGCCGGGCCGGAGTCCGGCGACCAGCCTGGTCCGGACGGGACAGTATCTTGATCAGGATCTTGACTACGGGGATGCCGTCCGATCCGGCGGGTACAAGGGCGCAACGAAACTAGTTTCTGCGGCGTCTCAGTAGTACGAGCACCCAAGGCGGAAATGCGTCTGCGAGCAGAACACCGCATCCTGGGGATAACCTCAACTCAGGAGACGCGCTTGGAGGAGGACGGGGTGGAGAACCGCTCGGAGCCACAAGGGTGGCTGGCCGACGGCAGTCCTGGCGGTACTGATCCGGCGCAGGACGCCGATCAGTCCGCAGGAGTGAAGACTGCCCTGTCGACCACGCAGGATGAGCCGGACAGCCTGGACCTGGCCGCTGAGCCGGACCCGGACGAGGACAGCGCCGTCCGGCTCAGCAACGGCGCCTTCGGCAGCAACGGCTCCAGTTCGACCACGGTCCCGGGAAACTCGGTTCCGGTGAACTGGCCGTCACCGCCCGGCAGCGCATCCGCCGCCGCGGCCGACTCCGAGGTGGCGGCGCGCTTCCCGGCCACGTCCGCGCCGTCGGCCAGCCCGTCGGGGTCCTACGGCGCCAGGGACCCGTTCGGGACCGCCGAGTCCTACGACGGCGCCAGCGACGCCTGGGGCGCCACGTCGGAGTCCTGGGGACCCGCGGACTACGTCGCGTCCACCCCGCCCGCTCCGGCCGAGACCGCCCGCCCGGCCGCGCCGCCGCCCGCTCCGGACCCGGCGCCCCCGTTCCCCGCGCCCGCCAGCGTCCGCCCCGCGCCCCCGCGCCCGGCCAGGCCCCGCCCGGCCGCGCCCAAGGGCGCACCCCGCGCGCCCCGGAAGGCCCCGGCGTCCGGCAGCGCCGCGTCGACCCGCCGCGCCCAGCTCACCGTGGCCCGGATCGAGCCGTGGTCGGTGATGAAGTTCAGCTTCATGATCTCGCTGGTCGGCTGGGTCATCCTGTTCGTCGCCGTGGCGGTCATGTTCTTCGTGCTGTCCCGCCTGGGCGTGTTCTCCAGCATCGAGAACACCGTGGGCCTGGTCACCGCCGGCAAGGGCCACCAGGGCGCCGACGCCACCAGCTGGTTCTCGGCCTCGCGGGTTCTCGGCTACACGATGCTGGTCGGCGCCGTGAACGTGATCCTGATCACCGCCCTGGCCACGGTCGGGTCGGTCCTGTACAACCTGGTCACGCTCCTGGCCGGCGGCATCGAGGTCACGCTCAAGGAGACTGACTGACCCGCGGCATGGTCCCGGCTTGCGGTAACCTTTCACCTCGTGCCGGACGGACAATCCGGCGCCGAGGGCCTGTAGCTCAGCTCGGTTAGAGCGCTTCCCTGATAAGGAAGAGGTCGATGGTTCAAGTCCATCCAGGCCCACCCAGCACGGATCGATAACCCTGGCGCTCGTGCGACGGGCCCCAGATGACTAGGCATGCAGGATGCGTGCGCCGGGCTTGCCACCGGCCTTGGTTGCCGAAAGAACCCGGTGGCGGGTAGCAGTCGTCAGGGCAGCAGTTCGAGCGCCTGGGCGTGGCGAGGCCGGACGACGGTGAAGTGCCGCCGGTCCAAGGTGGCGACCCGGATCGCGCCGTGCCTCTCAGCCAGGGCGATCACGGAGGCGTCAGTTCCGCCCAAGGGCAGGCTGGCGTAGGCAGTAACTAGCTCGCGGACCCGTTCCCAGTCGGCGCGGCCGAGGGCGGCGACTTCCAGGTCACCATCGATAATGGACGAATACAGGGCAGCCTCGGCGGCCGGGCCGAGCTGCCGGTTGATCAGGTAGGCGGCCTCAGCGATGACCAGGCCGGTGGTAACCAGCGGCCCTTCATCGTCTTCAAGCAGCTCCTGGCAGGCGGCATGGTCTTTGTCAGCGCGGTCGGCTACGGCGACCAGCGGTCCGGTATCGACGATCAGCACTTAGTCGCGGCCGAACCCCTCGGCCAGCATCTCGTCGGCCTCGGCTGCTGACCGGCCGGAGGAGGACTCGCCGATCCCGGCGAAGGCCAGCTTGCGGCGGCGAGGCTTCCCGCCGGGTGGCAGTCGCTCGGCGAGCAGGTCAGCGGCGAGTTGCTCAGGGCTCTGGCCGCGGCGCGCGGCCTCTGCTTCCAGCGCGGCAGCCAACTCACCGTGCAGGTGAACGGTCGTCGTCATGACAACAGAGTAGGCCTAGGCCGGGACTTTCCCCACTAGTTCAACGGTGTGCCTCGCGCATCGCTGACGCGATCGGCATTCGCCGACCCCGAACACGGCACCCGCTCAACAAGGACTGGCAACCATCAGGAACACGGGGGCAGAGCAGTGGCCACCGCCGGGTTTCTCACCACCAGTGAAGGCCGCCAGAGTCCGCCTCGGGCTCGTTTCCCGGTTACGCCCGGCGACGGGTGCCATCAGGTCACCGGGCTGCCGTCAGCGGGCGGGAGCTGACCCTGCACGAGGGACAGGCCCTCGGCGAGGCGGGTGACTGGGCAGCCGCCGTCCCGTATATCGAACTCGCCGCGGACCAGGTACCCGCCAGCAGGTGCCGGGACAGCTACGTGTTCAGCTCGTTCCTGCTCAACGCCCAGGCCCAAGCCGGCACCTGGGACGACGCGGGCCCGGTGCTCGCCAGACTCACAGGCCTGTCCGGCATGGTCTCATCGGCCCGGACCGTGACCTTGCTCAAGGCGGTTACGCGTCACCTCGCCGCGAAGGCGTCCCCCGGCATCGCTGAAGCCGCCCGCGAACTGGCAGGCACCCTGCGCAGCTGAGGTCAGACCGGATCCGTTGAGTGCCAGGGCACGGCGTCGTGCGAAGGCCAGGGCGGACCCTCTCGCAGAGCGTTGAGGAATGCCACTCCGGATTGTCTCCCGCTCGGGTGCTGGTCGTCGCGACTCCAGCGGTGCGCTGCGATCATCGCCAGTACGACCCCGCGGAACTCGCCGACCAGTGCTTGGTCCGCGTCCGGATAGCGCTCGCTGACCTCTTTGGGGACCCAGGCAAGGTCGAATTCGACGGGGCCATGGACAGAATCCTCGAAGTCCATGAAAAGCGGCCCGTTCTTCGTCTGGAGCACGTTCCCCGGGTGCGGCTCGCCGTGCAGGATCTGCTCGGCCGCGCGCCGGTTGACGATCGTTTCGCTCAGATCTCGCAGCGTGCTGGCGAGAAGCGCCCGATCGGTCTCGGCGAGATCGGGAGTGACGTCACGGCTCGCAACGTCTTGTTGAGTCGCCGCCACGCGATCCATGAAGTGCGGCGTCGGGACGTCGATCTGCCGCAGGCCGGCATGAAGACACTCGAGCACCTGCGCGTAGTCAGCCGACGGAAGCATTCGGCGAACAGGTGCAAAGTAGGTCCACATGGTGATTGCAAAGCCATCATGCGCAAAGACGCGTGGCTCGACTCGAGGGTCGAGCCCGGCAACCGGGCTGTCGTTCTCTGCGAGCCGTTTCACAACCTCAACTTCCGTCGCCAACCTCGCTTGATACGCCTCCCCGCTGAGCCAACTCGCCCTGGCAGTCACGGGTGCCAGAGCCTCTGGAGGCGTGACCCGCGCAACGACATCGCATGGCATCAGGCGGACGACAAGGCGGTTGGAGTCGTTGAGAACGACCGTGGCGTCGACCGGCAAGTCGAACGCCGAGGCGGTCGACCTCGCTGCAGCCACCGCACGCTGCGCTACCGATGCTTGCACCTCCGTGTGCCCTCCTCCACGCGGCCAGCGGCATGAATGATCAGGGTTAGGGCCACACCACCACCCCGTTGTCGGTCCACGTGACCCCTTCGTGGCGGCACAGGCAGAAGGGATGCCCGACCGGGTCGGTGTAGACCTGCCAGCCGTAGCCCTCGGGTCCGATGAAGTCCTTCTGCAGGGTCGCGCCGAGCTTGACGACGCGGCGCTGTTCGGGCTCGATCTCGTTCACTTCGAAGTCGAGGTGGTACTGCTTGGGGTGCTCGTCGTCGGGCCAGCGCGGAGGACGGTAGTCCGCCACCCGCTGGAAGGCCAGGTCGACCTCGCCGAAGGTGATGCCGGCAAAGTCGTCGGAGCTGCCGTCCATGAGGGTGCGGCCTGTCACCTCGGAGTAGAAGGCCGCCAGCTTCATCGGGTCCGGGCAGTCGATGATGAAACCCAGGAGTTGCAGCATCAGGCGATCTTGCCACAGAGCAGGGCACGTGCCCTGTCCTGCCCGGCGGCGCGGTGGGAGGCTGCTGTCATGGCGACATTCGCCCGGTCCGAAGACCGGCAGGGAGCGGAGTTCATCGGCGCGAACCTGCGCGGCGCACGGTTTATCGAGTCTGACCTGTCCGGCGTGGTGATGCGCGGAGTCCTGGTGGCGGGCGCGGACATCGATGCGCCGTGGCTCTCCGAGGGCGACAGCTTCTTGCGGGTCAACGGCATCGACGTGATCCCGTTCGTCGAGGCCGAACTCAACCGGCGCTTTCCCGGCCGCGCCGACCGGGGCGCCGGAGACCGGGATGGTCTGCGCGCGGCCTGGGCCGCGCTTGAGGCCGCATGGGCCGCCGCGCTCGCGCGTGTCGCGACGATGCCGGCCGGCACGGTCGACATGTCGGTGGGCGGCGAGTGGTCGTTCGCGCAGACCCTGCGTCACCTCGTCCTGGCCACGGACATGTGGCTGGGCCGCGCGATCCTGGAACTCGAGCAGCCGTTCCACGCCATCGGCCTGACCGACACCAGCACCGCGGAAGACGCCCTGGATAGGTCAGTCTTCGCGACCGCGACTCCGTCGTATGCCGAGGTGCTGGAGATCCGGGCGGGCCGCGTCGCGATGGTCCGCGACTTCCTGGCCACAGCCACACCGGACGTGCTGGCCGCGCCGCGCAAGAACCCGCATGATCCCGAAGGCCAGGAGACCACCCTCTCGTGTCTGCACGTGATCCTCGAGGAGGAGTGGGAGCACCACCGGTATGCCGTACGTGACCTCGACGCGATCGAGACGACGAACGAACCATAACGGTGACCCGTGCCCGCCCTATTAACCGGCTGGGCGCCGCATCCAGGCGCCAAGTCGCTCGGCGTGACCGGCCACGTAGCTCTCCAGTCCGTCGATGTCGGTCAGGTTCAGCGTCAGGTTCATCTGCTGGAGGGCCCGGGCGGCGATGAGCGAGTCGAACAGGGCCGGGGAGACATCCGGCCAGGCCCGGGATTCGCTGTACCCGGCCCGGAACGCCTCGGTGAGCCGGTCACCGTCGGGCCGACGCCGCAGGACGGCGAGCGTGAACGAGAGGTCCTGAACCTCGAAGCCCAGCACGGTGTCCTGGAAGTCGATGGGCACCAGGCCGTGCTGCGGCGACACGATCACGTTCGACGGCGTCAGGTCTCCGTGCACCAGGTGCGGCGGGTGGGGCGGGCTCTGCCACAGCGAGTCGACCACCGACTGCGCGCGGGCCAGGGCGTCGACGAACAGGGTCCCGAACCCGAACCGCGCCCCGGCCGCCGCCAGCTGGTCTGGCAGCCGCCAGTACAGGACGCGGTCCGCCCGGAGCACATCTCCGGCACCGGACGGCGCCCATGCGGCGCCGTCCTGCTGCAGCCGGGCCGACAGTCTGCCGAGTGCCGCTGCCCGCCGCTCGGTCAGGCAGGTCCGCAGGGAACGCCCGGCGACCCATTCGAACAAGATGCACACCCGGGACTGATGCTCGGCCCGGTCGCCTGTCCACCAGCGTCGCGAGCGTCACCGTCGATGTTGGTCACGACATCGGGGACGGACTCCCCCTGGAGGCGCAGCCGACGGAGCCAGGCGGTCTCGACGGCAGCCGTACCCTCGGGATGGATCTGCAGCACCGACCCAACCCGGAGCGCGTAGACCGCCGAGGCGGTGGTGACCCGGAAGACGCTGTTGAAGGACTCCGCCGCCAGCCGGACCCGCTGCGGCGCCACGTCGTAGCTCCGGAGGGCAGCGAGGGCCACATCTCTGTTATCGGACATCGCCGACCATCATGCCGCATGGTGCGACAGCGGCCCGCCAATCGCGGCGCCGGACTATGGATGAGATTTACTCTTCCATCGATTATCTGTGGCATATAAACGATTTATGTCATGGCACCCTGAGGCCATGCGGGAAAACCACAGGGTTACGATTTCCGGATGGCAGACGAGAGCTATGACGTCATTGTTATCGGGACTAGCCAGGCGGCCGGTTCCTCCCCGTCGACGTGGCCAAGGCAGGCAAGAAGGTAGCGCTCGGCGCGCATCCGCTCGACTTCCATCCGACTTCATGCCAGCCCGGAATGCCGCGCACTCGGCCTTCAATCCGGGTGCGATGAAGAGGCTCGTCGGAACAGACGCATTCGATCAGGTACAGGGATGCCCCGAATCGATCTGCGGTCTCCTGCCATGAAACGAGCTGGCCATCGCCTACCACGTCATCAACGACGGCGCTCTGGTCAAGCATGAGCTGCTGGCAGCATCCACAGGAGGAGGCTAGCGCGGCCCTTCCGGCCGGAGTCGCCGGAGCGCCTCGCCCAGGTCGAGGTGGCCAGCTGATTCGAGGACGAGATCAGCGGCAGCGAATCGCGAGGCTGGCAAGAACCGGTTCGGGATCGCTATGCAGCGCAAGCCTGCCGCCTGGGCGGCGGCCACCCCGTGCGGCGTGTCCTCGATCGCTACCGCCTGCGCACCGGTCAGGCCAAGCTTCTTCAGGACCAGGCGGTAGACGTCGGGGGCAGGCTTCGGGTCGGCTACCTCGTCCCCGCAGGCGAATGCCTCGAACTCCCGCTCCGCTCCAATGCGGCTCAGGTGGCCAGTTACCCAGTCGCGGGGGGATGAGGTGGCGATGGCCCGCCTGATGCCGGCCCGGCGGGCCTCGCGGAGCCAGCCACGCAGGCCTGGCAGCAGCTCGAGGCGGGCGTTCAGCTCGGCTCGGTAGGCGGCCCGGCGCCGGTCACTCAGGGCCAGGTCGTAGGCCGGGCCGACGGCGGCGGCGAGGTCGCTATACCGCTGCTCGGTGAGATCGCCGCCGTGATCCGCGAAGAAGCTGGTCGCATCGAGGCTAAGCCCCCACTGTTCCCACTCGTAGCGCCAGCTCTCCAGACTTGTGGACTCGGTGTCCATGAGGAGCCCGTCGAAGTCGAATACCAGCGCCGCTGGCCAGGACTCATCCTCCATGCGCCCATCCTGCCCGGAGCAATCGCGCGGCCGCGAACGGAATTGGCCCGATCCGTTTCGCCGAGGGCGCAGTGCCATACGGGCCACTATGAGCCCCGCCCGGGTAGCTTGCCGATATGGCAGTCGTTCAGCCACCGCGGGCGCGGTATGACCAATGGGCCGACTGGTACGAGGCCTACATGAACGGAGCGGGACACGAGTTCGCGCGGCGGGCCAGCGAAGCGCTGACCGAGGTCCTGGGACCCGGCGCGGGGCCGGTGCTGGACCTGGCCTGCGGGACGGGCACCCACGTACCGGTGCTCCGGGCGCTGGGCTGGACGCCATTCGGCCTCGACCTGTCGGTCGCCCAGCTTCGGTATGCGCGGGGCCGGATGCCCGTCGTGGCGGCCGACGCGGCCGATCCCCCGCTCCGGTCAGGTGCGCTGGCGGCGGTGGCTGCTGTCATGTGCCACACCGATATCGATGATTACCCGGCCGGATGCCGGGCGCTCAGCCCAGCGCTGCGGCCGGGCGGGATCTTCGCTCATGTCGGGGTCCACCCCTGCTACACCGGCGCTTTCGCGGACCGTTCTGATCCGTCGAGGATCGTCATCACGCCCGGCTACTGGAGGCGGGAACGGCGCTTCGAGGCCTGGTCGCCCCGCGGAGTGCGGGCCAGGGTCGGCGCCACCCACCTGCCACTCGGTGAGCTGCTGAAGGCTTTCACGAGCGCCGGGCTCGCGATTGAGCAAGTCGTGGAGGTAGGCGACCCAACGCCCGACATCCTCGCCGTCCGCTGCATCCGCACCGGCCTGGGGCGCTGATCCGGTGCAGGTCGTCGAGTCAGGCCGGATGCGGGCGGAGCACCGGTTCGGCGGCCTGCTGTGGCAGCGCAATTTCCGGCTGCTGTGGACCGGCGAGACGATCAGCGGGATGGGCAACGCCATGGCCGTGGTGGGAGTCCCGCTGCTGGCCGTCTCGGTCCTGCACGCCGGCACGTTCGCGGTGGCATCCATCACGGCGGCGGCGTATCTGCCCTGGCTGGTCATCGGCCTGCCCGCCGGGGCGTGGGTGGACCGGCTCTCCTGCCGTCCCCTGATGATCGCCTGTGACGTGATCTCCGCGCTGCTGTACGGCAGCCTGCCTGTCGCGGCGTGGGCGGGCGTGCTCACGACTGGACAGGTCGTGGCGGTGGCGCTCCTGGCCGGGGCGGCCAACGTGTTCTTCGCCACGGCCTACCGGGTCTACCTGCCGTCCCTGGTCGGCGCCGCCGACCTGGTCGAGGGCAACGCGAAGCTGCAGGGCAGCGCATCAGCGGCGGCGATCGGGGGCCGGGGCGCCGCGGGCCTGGCCGCGGAGGCGGTCGGCGCCGCCACGGCCCTGCTCTTCAATGCGGGCAGCTTCCTGGTCTCGGCGGCCTGCCTGCTGGCGGTCCGGACCGGGATGCCGGAGCGTCCGGCGGCCCGGCCCGCGACCACGGTGCGAGCCGAGGTCGCCGAGGGCGCCGCGTTCATCGCGCGTGATCCCTTCCTCCGCCCCCTGACGCTCTACGGCACCGTGGCCAACCTCGCCTACAGCGGCAGCACCGCCCTGGTGGTGGTGTTCCTGGTCCGGGTCGTCGGGCTCAGCCTGGCGGCGTCCGGCCTGCTCCTGGCGGTTTCCGGGTTCGGCGGCATAGCCGGAGCGATGGCCGCCCGGCGCCTGACGCGGCGCATCGGGACCGCGCGGGTGCTCCTGCTCAGGAATGGCACCGCGGCATTCGGCCTGCTGATACCGCTGACCGGGACCGGCGTCCGCGTCGCGTGCTATGCCGTCGGCGCCACGGTCGTGGCCTTCGGGATCACCATCGGCAGCGTCATCGTCGGCAGCTTCCGTCAGCAGTACTGCCCGCCGGCCATGCTCGGCCGGGTGACCGCGACGATGAGCTTCCTCGTCTTCGGGGGCATCCCGCTCGGCGCGCTCCTGGCCGGCGGCCTCGGGACCGCCATCGGGGTCCGCGGCGCGCTGTGGATCGTGCTCGGCCTGAACGCCCTGTCCGGCACGCTCCTGCTCACCCGCGCCCTGCTGGCGGACAAGAACCTGCCCGAATCACCCGCCCCGGGCGGCTAGCTTGAGGCAGTGGCCTCGCCAGCCGCCGAGGGCGCGACTTCCTGGGCGGCGACCGCGGTCGCGGGCGCGGTCTGGGCCGGGGCGATGACGGCCGGAGCCTGTTCCTGGCTCAGCCGCGGGTACAGCACCCAGATCACCAGGATGGCCAGGATGGCGCCCACGAACTCGGCCCCGACGTACGCGCCGGCCGAGGCGGAGGCGATCCCGGTGAAGCTGTTGGAGAAGATCCGGCTGATGGTGAGCGCCGGGTTGGCGGGCAGCTTTCAGGCCCGGCAGGCCGGCGTCAAGATAGACGGATATCAATGAAGTTGCCATGCTTTGCCGGGATCATGTCAGGACCGCCTGCGCGAATTTTCGCCAGCCGCCGAATATCCTGGCTTCGGGGCAGCGCAGCGGGCACGGTCGTCTCATGCCCGACATCACCGTCAGCGTGCAGGCTGAGCCCGCCGATCTCCCCTCCTGGCTCGACCTGGCGCGACGGCTCGAGTCGGCCGGCTTCCGGGGCCTGGTGATGGGTGACCACCCCGGTTCCGGAGCCTCGCCCTGGCCCGCGCTGGGCGCGGCCGCGGCCGTGACGACCAGCCTGGAGCTGGGTACCTGCGTCACGCAGGCGGGCGTCCGGGAACCCATGCACGTCGCGGCCGACGCGGCGACGCTTGACCTCCTCGCGCCGGGCCGGGTCATCCTGGGCGTCGGCGCGGGCCACACGCCGCGCGAATGGGCCGACATCGGCCGGGACCGGCCCGCCCCGGCCCGCCGGGCCGAGCGCCTGGCCGGGTTCATCGAGGCCGTCGCCGAACTCCTGCGCGGCGGCACCGTGCGCGGGTCACGCCTGGACGGCCTGCCCGCCGGCGGCCGGGTCAGGCTCGCCGTCGGCGGCGGGCACCCGGTCATCCTCCAGGCCGGCGCCCGGCACGCCGACGTGGTGAGCCTGAGCGGCCTGGGCCGCACGCTGGCCGACGGCCACCACCACGAGGCCCGGTGGTCCGCCGCCGACCTGGCCCGCCAGATCCGGCTCGTCGAGGACGAGGCCCGGCGGGCCGGCACCCGGCCGGTCATCGAGGCCCTGGTGCAGGTCGTCCGCGTCACCTGCGACCGGGCGGCGGCCGCCGCCGACATCAGCGCGCGGATCCCCGGCGCATCCGCGCAGGATGTCACCCGGACGCCGTTCGTCCTGATCGGCACCCACGAGGAGATGGCCGCGCAGTTGAAACGGCAGCGCACCGAACTCGGCATCACCCGGTACGTGATCCGCGAGCGGGCCGTTCCCGGCCTGGAGCGCGTGCTGGCCCTGACCGGGACGCCGCCGCCGGGCTAGGCGGCCGGCGGCAGGTCCTCGGCGATCTCCCAGATGTGCCCGCCAGGATCGGTGAAACTGGCCGTGCGCACCCCCCACGGCCGGTTCACCGGGCCGTTGAGCAGCGTGACCCCGCGCCGGGCCAGCTCCGCGCACACCTCGTCCACAGCCAGGACCCCGATCGTGAGCTGGAACCGCGCCCCGACGGCCCGGCCCGCCACCAGCTCCGGCTCGATGAGCTCATGGGCGGCCAGGCTCGCAGAGCAGGTTGATGATCGTGTTGTCGAACCGGAACACCGCCGAGTTGTCGTCCTCGAAGATCAGCGGCAGGCCGAAGACCTCCTGGTAGAACCGCCGGCTGCCCGGCAGGTCCGCGGTGAACAGGGTGATCGCGTCGATGCTGGCCTTCTTCAGCAGTGCGCTCATCGCCGGGCGTGCCTCCGTCTCTCCCGCCAGGCCCCGTCAGGCGGCCTGGTCACGACTACGACGCCCGGCGCCGGGCCAGGTCATCGGCCGGGCCGAAAATATCGGATGCGGCCGGCTCGTCCGCTGCGCGACCCTGCGGGCATGCACGTCGACGGCAGCACCGCATGAGGGACCGGCCGCCGGGCCTGGGGGACGACCAGGTGGCGATGGCCCTGGCCCGGCACTGGCAGATCGACGCCGCCGCCCTGCGCTACGTCCCGGTCGGCGCCGGCGGCTACCACTGGTCGGTGGACGACCGCGCCGGGGGCCGCTGGTTCGCGACCGCGGACGACCTGGACAGCAAGGGCTGGCTGGGCAGCGACCGGGACACCGCGGCGGCCGGCCTGGCCATCGCCATGGACACCGCCGCGGCGCTGCGCCGGTCCGGCCTCGCCTTCGTGCTGGCCCCGGTGCCGGCCGCCGGCGGCGCGACCGTCGTGCCGGCCAGCCCGCAGTACACCGTGTCGGTGTTCCCGTTCGTCGACGGGACCAGCGGCCGGTTCGGCGAGGACCCTCCGCCCGGTCAGCGGGAGCAGGTCGCCAGCCTGCTGGCGGCGCTGCATCAGGCCGCCCCGGCCGCCACCGGGCTCCGCCGGGCCAGGGTTGACCTGCCTCGGCGGGCCGACCTGGCCGCCGCGCTCGCCGACCTGGCCCGGCCGTGGCCGGGCGGCCCGTTCGCCGAGCCCGCCCGCGCCCTGCTGACCACGGCATCCGCGCGGGTCCGGGACATGCTGGAGACCTTCGACCAGCTAGCCGCAGGCGCGCGAGCCGCGCCGGACCTGGTCATCACGCACGGTGAGCCGCACCACGGCAACGTCATCCAGTCCGGCGCCGGCCTGATGCTGATCGACTGGGACACCGTGGGCCTGGCCCCGGCCGAGCGGGACCTGTGGATGGTGACCAGCGGAGACGACGCTTCCGCCCGGCGCTACGCCACCGCCACCGGGCGGGCGCCGGACCCGGTCCTGCTGGCGTTCTACCGGCTGCGCTGGTCGCTGGACGACATCTCCATCTACGTTCGGCAACTCCGCGCGCCCCACGAGCGCACCGTCGGCACCGAGGACATCTGGCGTCGCCTGGCCGTCGCCCTGAACCCCGTCGCCCTGAATGAGGCGCTGCGGGGCCGGTAGCTCGGTGCCCGTGGTGCTGCTGCGCTACGAGCGCTGATCAGGCGCCGCCGGGGGCGGCCCGCCCGCCGCCGGTACGCGGCCGTAAACTAGCGCGGGCCAGGACGTCCCCGACCAGCAGAGGCAGGGCAGGCCGGCCGTGCATGTCACGCTGACCGTGGTCGGCTGCTCCGGATCGGCGCCCGGGCCGGACGGGGCGTGCTCGTGCTACCTGATCGAGGCGGACGGCTTCCGGCTGCTGCTGGACATCGGCAACGGGGCCTCGGGTCCCCTGCAGCGCCACGCGGCGCCGGGTGACATCGGCGCGGTCATCCTGTCGCACGCGCACGCCGACCACTACGTCGACATCACCCAGCTTCAGTACCTGCGCAACATCGCCGGCGCGCCGCCGCTGCGGATCATCGTCCCGTCGGACCTGCCCAAGCTGAGCCAGCCGCACCCGGATGACTGGGACCTGGTCCGGGCTCGCCCCGGCCCGCTGATGCTGGGCCCGCTGGCCGCCCGGCTGGCCCGTGTCGAGCACGGGCAGATGGAGTGCTGGGCCACCCGGATCGGCGACGAGCTGTGCTACAGCGCCGACACCGACCCGTGCCCGGCGCTGGACGACCTGGCGGCTGGCTGCCGGGTGCTGCTGGCCGAGGCGTCCGGCGTGGCCGCCGAGGGGCCGGTGGCCCGGCACCTGACCGCGGCGGACGCGGCCCGGCTGGCCGCCCGGTCGGGCACCAGGCTGCTCATCCTCACCCACCTGCGGCCCTGGCAGGACCACGGCAAGCTGCTGGCCGAGGCCGCCGCGATCGCGCCGTGCCCGGTCATCCTGGCCCGGCCCGGCCTGCGGGTGGCGCTCAGCTAGCGGCTCACGTTTCCCGTGAAACGTCGGCCCGGGCGGCGGCCCGGGCCCGCTCGGCGGAAAGCTCCCGCTCGGGCACGGTGCCGGCCAGTTCGGCGGCCCGCTCGAACTCGCCCCGGGCCTCGGCCGCCCGGCCCAGCTTGAGCAGCAGGTCGCCGCGCACGCTGGGCAGCAGGTGGTAGCCGCGCAGGGCCGGCTCATCGGCCAGCGCGTCGACCAGGTCCAGGCCGGCCTGCGGGCCGTAGGCCATCGACACCGCCACCGCCCGGTTCAGCTCCACCACCGGCGACGGCATCCGCCGGGCCAGCGCCCCGTACAGGTCGGCGATCCGCGCCCAGTCGGTGTCCTCGGCGCGGAACGCCCCGGCGTGGCAGGCGGCGATGGCCGCCTGCAGGGCGTACGGCCCGGCTGTCCCGCCTAGCTCGGTGACCCGGTCCAGCGCGGCCAGCCCGCGGCGGATCAGCAGCCGGTCCCAGCGCGCCCGGTCCTGGTCCAGCAGCAGCACCGGCTGGCCGGACGGCCCGGTCCGGGCCGGGATGCGGGACGCCTGCAGTTCCAGCAGGGCGACCAGGCCCGCCACCTCGGGCTCGCCTTGGGCCAGCCCGGCCAGCACCCGGCCCAGCCGCAGCGCCTCGGCGCACAGCCCCGGCCGCACCCAGTCCTCGCCCGCGGTGGCCGCGTAGCCCTCGTTGAAGATCAGGTAGATGACCTCCAGCACCGACGACAGCCGGGCCGGGCGCTCGGCCGGGCCGGGCACCTCGAACGGCACGTGCTCGCTGGCCAGCGTCTTCTTGGCCCGAACGATCCGCTGGGCCACGGTCGGCTCGGGGACCAGGTAGGCCCTGGCTATCTCGGCGGTGGTCAGGCCGCCCAGCAGCCGCAGCGTCAGCGCCACCCGGGCCGGCACCGGCAGCACCGGATGGCAGGCGGTGAAGATCAGCCGCAGCAGATCGTCGTCGATGTCACCGGAGAACGCCGCGTCGAAGTCGGGGGTCATGGCCTCCCCCTCGGCCTCCAGTGCCCGCCCGAGCTGCGCGTACTTGTCCCGCAGGTCGCGGTTGCGCCGGAACAGGTCCACGGCCCGCCGCTTGGCCACCGTCATCAGCCAAGCGCCGGGATTGCGCGGCACTCCCTCGGCCGGCCACTGCTCCAGCGCGGCCACCACCGCGTCCTGGGCCAGCTCCTCGGCCAGGCCCACGTCCCCCGTGTACCTGGCCAGCCCGGCGATCAGCCGCGCCCACTCCACCCGGACCACGGCCTCCACCGCGGCATGCGCGGGTGATCCCATCCACCGATTTTAGGAGTAACGCGAAGTCCCGGCCCGGCCCCGCCCGCGATGTGCGCGCCGCCCGGGCGGGGGCCGGGACGGCCTCCTCCGCCGCCAGCGTCAGGACGGCATGAACACCTCGCGCAGCCGGGTCTCGCCCTCGCCGGCCAGGGCCATGAACCGCTTGCACCACACCAGCGCCTCCTCCCGGTCCCTGGCCTCCAGCAGCGCCCAGCCGCCGATGAGCTCCTTGGACTCGGTGAACGGGCCGTCGATCACGGTGACCTCGCCGCCCTTGTTGACGATCTTGGTGATCCCCTCGGCCGGCCCGACGCCGCCAGTGGCCAGCAGCACTCCGGCCTTGGTGGCCTCCTCGATGAACTTGCCCATCTCGGTCATGTGCTCGGGGGTCGGCTGCTGCTGGGGGGTGTTCGGGTCGCCCAGCGTGTATCCGAGGAATCGCATGTCGTGCTCCTTCTGCTCGTGCCTGACAGGTGACCGGCCACGGTCATCTGCTTCCGGCTGGTCTCGGCCATGCGTCGAACGACGCGGCCGCGATTCGACAGCGGGCCGCGAGAATCCGGAAGACTTTTCCGGGGCGCTCAGTCGTTGGCGTGCAGTGCGCTGTTCAGGCCGCCCCAGGCCACCTTGTGGGCCAGCGCCTCGACCGCGCCGGACTGGGAGTTGCGCCGGAACAGCAGCCCCGACTTGCCCGACACCTCGGCCGCCTTGACCACCTGCCCGTCGGGCAGCGCGACCAGCGTCCCGGCCGTCACGTACAGCCCGGCCTCGACCGTGCAGTCATCGCCCAGGCTGATGCCCAGCCCGGAGTTGGCGCCGAGCAGGCAGCGCTCGCCGATGCTGATCACCTGCTTGCCGCCGCCGGACAGCGTGCCCTGGATCGACGCGCCGCCGCCGATGTCGCTGTGGTCCCCGACCACCACCCCGGCGCTGATCCGGCCCTCGACCATGCAGGCGCCCAGCGTGCCGGCGTTGAAGTTGACGAAGCCCTCGTGCATGACCGTGGTCCCGGCGGCCAGGTGGGCGCCCAGCCGGACCCGGTCGGCGTCGGCGATCCGCACGCCGTCGGGGATCACGTAGTCGGTCATCCGGGGGAACTTGTCCACCCCGGTCACCTCGAACGCCAGCCGGGACACCCGGGCCAGCGTCTGCACCCGGCTGACCTGGGGCGGCGCCACCGGGCCCAGCGTGGTCCAGGCCACGTTGGCCAGCAGCCCGAAGATCCCGTCCAGGTTCGCGCCGTTGGGCCGGATCAGGCGGTGGCTCAGCAGGTGCAGGCGCAGCCACGCGTCGTGGGCGTCGGCCGGCGGCGCGGCCAGGTCAGCGATCACGGTGCGGACCGCTACCACCTCCACGTCGCGCAGCGCGTCCGGGCCGGCCAGCACGGCCGCGCCGCCCAGCGCCGCCTGGGCCTCGTCGGCCGGCAGCCGGACGGTGCCGGCCGGCCCGCCCCGTCACCGGCGGCGCCGACCAGGTGCGGCGCGGGGTACCAGGTGTCCAGGACGGTGCCGTCGGCGGTCACGGTGGCCAGCCCGGCGCCGGCGGCGCCGGTCGGCGCGGGCGGGGCGGAAGTCGCATCGGTCACCCGCCTACAGTAGCCAGCGGCCGACGGCCCGCGCGGGGGCGGCACGCGGCGCCGCTGGCACCGGACGCCTACCATGGGGAAAACCGGGGCCGGTCGGCCTGGCCCCCCCTAATAAGAGAAGCCTTAATCAGCCATCGGCCCGGCGGGCCGGCCGGCATAGAGTCGGCCCGTGGCTGGCTGTGCCGACCAGCCGGAGAGGTACGCGACATGAGCAGTGAGCCGAACGAGGCCCTGGACGTGCTCCGCGAGGTCTGGAGCGCCCAGGATCAAGACAGTGCCACGGTCGAGGCGGCCTGCGAGACCGGCGGCGGCTGCAAGCGATTCGCCGACGTCGGGTTCGACGGCATGGCCGGCCCCGACGGTGACCTGCGGGCGGCATGGAAGGCCAGGCTGGAGCGCGAGGGCAAGCTGAGCTCCGACGGCGGCAGCATCCGCGACCTGGTCCTGCGCACCGCCCAGGCCCGCTGATCCCGCCCGGCAACGGGATGGACCGCCCGGAGAGCGTCGGCCAGCTCACCGAGATCCTGCGCCAGGGCGGCTACCTGGCCGATCGCGGGCTGTCCACGGCCCTGTTCGTGGGCCTGTCGCTGGACCGCCCGATCTTGCTCGAGGGCGAGGTCGGGGTCGGCAAGACCGAGGTGGCCAAGGTGCTGGCCGCGGTGTTCGGCCGGCGGCTGATCCGGCTCCAGTGCTACGAGGGCATCGACACCAGCCAGGCCCTGTACGAGTGGGACTATGCCCGGCAGATGCTGCAGATCCGGGCGCTGTCGGAGCGCCAGGTGACCGACGAGCAGTCGGTGGACAAGCTGTTCGGCCCCCGGTACCTGCTGGAGCGGCCGCTGCTGGAGGCGGTCCGGGCCGGGGACCAGGCCGTCCTGCTGATCGACGAGATCGACCGGGCCGACGACGAGTTCGAGGCGTTCCTGCTGGAGGTGCTGTCCGACTTCCAGATCAGCATCCCGGAGATCGGCACGATCAAGGCCGAGCGACCGCCGCTGGTCATCCTGACCTCGAACCGGACCCGGGAGCTGCACGACGCGCTCAAGCGGCGCTGCCTCTACCACTGGATCGGCTATCCCCCGGCCGAGCGCGAGGTCGAGATCGTCCTGGTCCGCGAGCCCGGCGTGGCGCCCGCGCTGGCCCGCCAGGTGGTCGCCGCCGTGCACCGGCTGCGCGAGCTTGACCTGGCCAAGCCGCCCGGCGTGGCCGAGACCATCGACTGGGCCCGCACCCTGGACTTCCTCGGCGTCGGCGACCTCGGCGAGGCGGCCGCCGAGGACACCCTGGGCGCGGTCGTCAAGGAACGCGATGACCTCGAGCTGGTCCGCGACAGCCTGGCCGAGATCACGTCCGGTGGCTGACGGGGGTCAGGCGGGGACCGCGTTCATCACCGTGCTGACCGGGTTCGGGCGCGAGCTCCGGGCGGCCGGCATCGCCGGCCGGAACGGGCGACGTGCTTGCCTACTGCGCGGCCATGGCCCCGCTGGACCCGACCGACCTGCTCGACCTGTACTGGGCCGGCCGGGTCACCCTGGTCACCCGGCGCGACGACCTTCCCGTCTATGACCGGGTGTTCCGCCGCTATTTCCTGGGCGGCGCCGACCCGGCCCGCGAGCTGATCGCGCTGCTGGCCCGTGCGCAGGAGCAGGCCGACGCCACCCTGGTCGCCCCGGCCACCGAGCCGGACGACGAAGGCGACGAGGAGGAGGCGGTGCTCGGCCTGATGGCGTCCGACGCCGAGGCGCTGCGCCGCAAGTCGTTCGCCGCCTGCACCCCGGAGGAACTGGCCGCGGTGCGCCGGATCATGAACCGGATCCGGCTCACGCCGCCCCGGCGGCGGACCCGGCGCCTGGTCCCGGCCCGCTCCGGCCGGACCCCGGACCTGCGGCGGACCGTCCGGGACACGATGCGGCTGCACGGCGAGCCGCCGCCCCGGCTGTACTGGCGGCGGCGCCGGGTCCGGCTGCGCCCGCTGATCCTGATCCTGGACATCTCCGGGTCGATGGCCGACTACTCGCGCAGCCTGCTCCAGTTCGCCTACTCGGCCCGGCGGGCCACCGGCCGGGTCGAGGTGTTCTGCTTCGGCACCCGGCTGACCCGGCTGACCAAGGCCCTGGCCACCCGGCGCCCGGACATCGCGATGGACCGGGCCGCCGCGGCGGTGGTCGACTGGGAGGGCGGGACGCGCATCGGGGAGTCGCTGGACACCTTCGTCCGGGACTGGGGCCGGCGCGGCCTGTGCCGGGGCGGGGTCGTGGTGATCTGCTCCGACGGGCTGGACCGGGGCGACCCGGCCGTCCTGTCCGCGGCCATGGAGCGGCTGTCGCGGCTGTGCCACACACTGGTGTGGATGAATCCGCACAAGGGCAACGACCGGGAGTTCCGGCCCAGCACCCTGGGCATGATGGCCGCCGCCCCGCACGTGGACCTGCTGCTGTCCGGGCATGACCTGGCCAGCCTGGAAGAGCTCGCGGCGCTGCTGCCGACACTGAATTAGGCGACGCTGAACCATAGGCGGGACGCGAGAGAAAGGGGAGGACCGGTGCGGTGGAGCGTGGGAATCGAGGCCGAGGGCGAGAAGGTGCTGACCCGCGAGCAGATCGTGGAACTGGCCGACGCGGTCGCGGCCAGCGACGGGATCGCCACGGGCATCGGCACGCCCCGGTACGGCGCCCAGCTCGTGGTGGAGGCCGGCAGCCGCGAGGCGGCCATCGAGCGGGCCACCGCGGACTTCACCGCCGCTGCGGCCCGGGCCGGCCTGCCCGCCGCGCCGATCGTCCGGGCCGAGGCCATCAGCGAGGCCGAGGACATCGAGCCGTGATCCGCCTCGGCTCGCTGGCCGGCTACCCGTTCGAGGGCCCGCGCCTGCTGGGCGGCTGGACCCCGCCGCCGGCCCCGCCGTCTACGCGATCATGTACAAGCCCGAGCCCGAGACGCGCCCCGGCCGCTACGCCGTCATCTACGTCGGCCACGCCGACAACCTGGCCGCCGAGCGCTTCCCGTTCCAGCACCCGCGGCGCAGCATGCTGGGTCAAGCGGGCCGGCTCCCGCTGGAAGGTCTACATCTGCACCTACGAGGCCCCCGGCGGCGGCCCCGCCCACCGCGAGCAGATAGCCCGCGAGCTGATGGCCGTCTACCAGCCCCAGTGCAACGCCGAGCGCTACGACCCGGCCTGGAAAGACCACTGGATCGGCGACTACACCGCCCCCACCACAGGCCCGGTAACCCGCCGCACCCCCAACGGCGGCCCAGCGCCGCCGCGCGGGCAGGCCTTTCCATGATCGTGACCGTTTTCTCGTGCGTGGCACGGGCAATCGGTCACGATCATGGAACCAGCTTTGGCCGGCCGGGCGGTGGTCGGCGGCGTTTCGCCTCTTTGGCCCCGCCTGCACCAGCCGCACCCGCAACTGCGGGCGTGCCTCGTGCTGATTCAGCTATCGGTGAATGGCTTAGGCCGGGCGTTCGGGACCGGCTTAGCATGCCGACGTGGCCGAGACACTGTATGAGCATGCGGGTGGCGATGAGGGACTGCACCGGCTGGAGGAGCTGTTCTATGCCAAGGCCCTGGCCGACCCGGTGCTGCGCGAACTGTTCACCGAGCGGGTGCCGACGCATGTCGACCACCTGACCTGGTTCACCGCCGAGTCCTTCGGCGGCCCCGACCGCTTCACCCGCGAGCTCGGGTTCCAGTACATCATCGACGTTCACCGGCACCTGAAAATCACCGATGAGCAGCGGGACCGGTTCATCGCGGCCTACCTGGAGTCACTCGAAGAGGCCGGCCTGCCCGCGGACGCGCCGTTCCGCCAGGCGGTCCGGGAGCACGTCGAGTTCGGCTCGCAGGTGGCCCAGCGGAACTCCTGGGCCGAGACCGACGCCGACCTGCACCCGATCCGCGAGGTCCCGTCCTGGGACTGGCCCGGCGCCCCGCAAGATCAGTAGCTGGCTAGGTCAGCCCGTCCAGATGACCCGCGTGACCAGCACGAGATCGTCAGGCTCGTACACCAGGAAGGTCACCAGGCCGGCCTGCCCGAACGGCAGGGTCCGCAGCGGCCGCACCGGCTCTTCTGGTCGGCGCTGGTACTCGGCCGGGTCGACGATCACCACCGCGTCCATGAAGTGCGATAACGCGAGCTGCACCTTGGGCGGCAGTGCGGCGAACTGCTCGCGGGCTAGGTCCTCCAGCTCCCACCGGAACAAGCTCAGACGCCGAACTGCGCGCGGAGCTCCTCGCGGGTGATCCGGTGCTTCGGCCCGGGCGGACCCTCGGTGAGATAGCGCTCCATTCGCGCCAGGAAATGGCGCTGCCCGGCAGGATCGCGCTGCCATTCGAGCGCCTCGATCCACCACCGCCGGACCGTGGTCGTCAGCACCGTCAGGTCACCGGTCTCGCGAGCCTGTGCGTACGCGGCGTCTAGCTCGGCCTCGTACTGCGCCAGCATCACGGGGCCAGCGCTCGCCGCCAGAACCGCCCTGATCGCGGCGGGCGTCTCTGCCGGGCGGCTTGGCACCGCAGGCTCGTGATGCTGGGCGCTCATGCGGCTGAGCATAGCCCCGGCCGCTGACGTCAAGAGAGCGCCGAGCGCCGAGCGCCGTCCGGCACGCGGCCGAACTTCGCCGCCTTAGGCCCCGGCCGGACAGCCTGAAACGGGCCGGGCGCCGGGTGGCAGCCGGCCCGCTCCGGGGCCTTGGTGACTAGTGGTCGGCCAGCTCGCGGTCGGCGGGGGCCGGGGCGGGCGGGGTGGCTGCGGGCAGCTCACGCAGGGGTCGGCCGGGGAGGACCCGGGCCAGCCAGGATGGCAGGTACCAGCTGCGCTCGCCCAGGAGGGCCAGGGCCGCCGGGAGCAGGACGCCGCGGACGACGGTGGCGTCGATCAGCACCGCCGCGCCCAGGCCGACGCCGAGCATCTGCAGCGGGATGACCGCCAGGGTGCCCAGGATCGAGAACACCGCCACCATGATCAGGGCGGCGCTGCTGACCACGCCGGCGCTGCTGGCGATGCCGTCCACGGTGGCCTGCCGGGTGCTCAGGCCGCCCGACCGCAGCTCGCGGATCCGGCTCAGGATGAACACGTGGTAGTCCATGCTCAGCCCGAACAGGAACACGAACATGAGCAGCGGTATCCACGGCACGATCGCGCCGTAGCTGGTGAAGTTCAGCAGCTTCTCGAGGTGCCCGTCCTGGAATATGAGCGTGATCAGGCCGTAGGCGGCGCCCACTGACAGCAGGTTCAGCCCGACCGAGACCAGCGGGATGGCCAGCGACCGGAACGCCACCAGCAGCAGCAGGAAGGCCAGCACGGCGACCACGGCCAGCATCAGGGCCGTGCGCTGGTGCAGGTCGGTGATGTCGTCGTAGTTGCTGGCCGTGTACCCGGTCACCGCATAGCTGATGCCGGGCACCCGGCCCAGCGTGGACGGCAGCGCGTCGTCGCGCAGCCGGAGCAGGCCGGCGTCGGAGGCGGCGTTAGTGCCGTTGCCGGCCAGCGGGACGTCGATCATCAGCGCCCGGCCGCCGCCGATGACGGAGGCGGTGACCGGGGTCCGGATCGCGCCCGTGGGCGAGGCGTCGGCGGCCAGCCGGGCCACGGCCTGGCGGACCGCCGGGCTGGTCAGGTCCTGGCCGGTGACGACCACCTGGGCTGGTGACGGGGCCTGCGGGAACGCGGCCTGGATATGGTCGGCGGCCTGGATGATCGGCAGGCTGGACGGGAACCCGCCGTTCGGGGGGTTGCCCAGCCGCAGGCCGACGGCGGGGGCGGCCAGGGCCAGCATGGCCACGGCGCCGACCGCGCCCCACACGGCCGGGCGCCGGACCACCCGGCGGACCAGGGCGGCCCACAGCCGGGACGGCTTCGACGCGGTGCGGCGGCGGCCCAGGAACGGGATCCGGCCCCGGTCGGCCCAGCTGCCCAGCAGGGACAGCAGCGCGGGCAGCACGGTCAGCGAGCCGACCACCGTGACCCCGACGACGGCGATCGTGCCGATGGCGACGCCGGTGAACACGTCGTACCCGGTGAGGAACAGGCCGGACATGGCGATCATGACGGTCAGCCCGGAGACCACGATGGCCCGGCCCGAGGTATTGGCGGCGATCCGCAGCGCCTCGCGGGTGCTCCGCCCCTTGGCCCGCTCCTCGCGCTCGCGGCGCAGGTAGAACAGGCAGTAGTCGACGCCGACGGCCATGCCGAGGATCAGCACCACCTCCGACGTGCTCTGGCCGGTGGGCAGCCACTTGCCGACAACCGAGGTCAGCGAGATGGCCGTGATCACCGCGGTGGCGGCCAGCAGCAGCGGGATGCCCGCCGCGATCAGCGCGCCGAATACCAGGACCAGCAGGATCAGCGTGATCGGCAGCGAGGTCTCCTCGGCCTTGCGGAAGTCGTGGCTGATCTGCGTGCCGGCCGCCCGGTCCTCACTGGCGTCCCCCGCCTCGGCGATGCGCAGGCCGGGGTAGCGGGCCTGGGCGGCCGCCACCGCGTGCAGGGCCGGCAGCACCGCCTGGTCCTCGTTGCCGCCGGTCACGTTGAAGGTGACCAGCGCCGAGCGGCCGTCGGCGGACAGCAGCGACCGCTGGCCGGGCATGAGGGGTGACTTGATGCCCGACGCCGTGGACCGGGGCAGGGCCTGGAGCGCCCGGGTCACCTGGGCGGTGGCCTGGCGAAGCTGCGGGTCGGCGGCGAACGTCGCGCCGCTGCGGGACTGGAGCAGCACGGACTCGGCGGGCGGCGGGCCGTTGTCGTTCAGGTTGTTGAGGATCTTCTGGGCGGTGCCCGACTGCCCGGCGTCGTAGGACGGGACGGTGCTGGTGCCGGCCATGCTGCCGGCCACGAAGACCCCGACGACCAGGACCAGCCAGCCGAGCACGGCGACCAGGCGGTGCCGGGCGCTCCACCCGGCGATCCGCTCGATCACCGGCCGGCGGTCGTCATCCCGGCCGGAGCCCGGCGATACTGAAATCTGCGGCTGGCTCATCTGTCCCTCTCACTGGACGCTGGTGGCGCTGGTCGCGGCTGGCCCCCGCCTGCGAGCTGGCACTCGCGGGCGGGGGCGTCGGTCTTCTCGGTCGGAGGCCGCTCCCATCTCGCCGGAGCGTGCCAACGTCTGCTATCACCTGTAAGTCAGAACTTACATATGAAGCTTCGGATCGTCAAATGGTTAACCGAGGCTCATCACCACGGGTCTGGTCATGCGGCAGCGCGCCGCCGGGCCGCCACCGGCCGGAATGGCCGGGGCGGCCCGGGTGCGGGCGGCCATCGGACGGGCGGATCCGGACGGGCGGTCGCTAGTCCGCGGAGGAGTTGCGGCGGCGGCGCCGGCCGGCGTCGCGGCGGAGCCAGAGGAAGATCAGCGCCGCGACCAGGATCCAGGGCAGGAACAGGTGGGACAGCGCCTGGCCGATGATCGCGGCGATCACGACGAAGATGACCAGCCCGATGACCTGGCGCAGGTCGCGAGGCCTGCGGCCCCGGCAGGCCGGGCGCGGCGCCCCAGTGGCCGCCCCGGCCGGCTGGCCCGCCCCCGATCGGACCGCCCAGCCTCGGACGGCTCCGGCCCCGCGCCGCCCGGGCCGGCTTCCGGCAGGTCTTCGAACAGGCCGTTCAGGTCGGCCTGGGTGACCGCGTGCATCGCCTGGTCCAGGCGCCGGCTGAACTCGGCCTGGTCGAGCCGGCCGTCACCGTAGTGCTGGGACAGGCGGTCGGCCACCTCGGCCCGCTCGGCGTCGGAGATCCGCATGCCGGGGTGGGCGTACCTGGCCCGCGGCCGGGGTCCCGGCTCGTCCGCGGTCGGCTTGGACGGTTCTGACATGGCAGTGCTGCTCCCTGGTGTGTGTGGGGTGCGTGCGGGCGGCGTCCGTGCTACCCGACGGAGCCGAGGAAGTCGGCGGCGATGGACTGCTCCTCGCCCTCCTCGGGGATCAGCAGCCAGCCGGCCAGGTACAGGCCGACGCCAGCGCCGCCGAACAGGGTGAGGGTGGCGATGACGACGCGCACGATGGTCACGTCGACGTCGAGGTAGTCGGCCATGGCGGCGGCGACGCCGGCCACCATCCGGTCGTGGCGCGGGCGCTGCATCCGGCGGGCGCCGGGCCGGGAGGCGGCCGCGTCCTCTTCGTGATCGTTCTGCTGGTCGTCCTGCGGGTCATTCACGTTCTCGGTCATGTCATCAGCGTGCCGCGCGGGGGCGCCCGCGCCCATCGGGAAGCGCCCCCACCCGACCCTGATCATGTCCGGCCCCGGGGATCAGGGTTTGCCCTGATGGCGGCTCGGGGGCAGGCGCGCGATGATGGGACCTGTGGATAGTGAACCAGCCGCCCCCCGGCCCACCGCGCCCGAGCACGGCTGGGACCATCGCCAGTTCCGGCACTGGGGCCGGCACTGGGGCCACCGCGGGGGCCGGCCGCGGCTGATAACCGGGCCGCGCGGCACCGGCCCGCTGCGCCGCGACCGGGACAACAGCATGCTCGGCGGGGTCGCCGCCGGCCTGGCCGCCCGGATGGGCTGGGACGTGACCATGGTCCGCACCGTCCTCGTGCTGGCCTTCCTGGTCAGCGGCCTGGGCGCGGCGCCCTACGCGCTGGCCTGGCTGCTGGTCCCGGCCTCGGGCGAGACGAAGAGCATCGCCAGCACCGCCGTCAACGACCGGCGTGGCATCGGCCAGGCCGCCGCCCTGGGCTCGCTGCTGGTGGTGATCCTGGCCATCGGCTCGGCGCTGGGCGCGGGCTGGCTCGGCAAGCTGGCCTGGGGCCTGGTCATCGCCCTCCCGGCGCTGTGGCTGATCTGGCGCAACGCCCCCGAGGCCGAGCAGGCGCCGCTGCGGCGCCTGGCCGAGCCCGTGCTGGGCCTGGCATCCGGCGAGGGCAAGCGCCGGAAGTGGACCAAGCTGCGGGTCCTGCTGTCGTTCATCCTGGCCGGGGCCGGCCTGGGCGTCCTGCTGCCGCTCGGGCACCGGGAGCTCCTGCTGCTCCAGCCGCTGGGCGGGGTGCTGCTGGTGCTGGCGGCCGTGGTCCTGATGCTCGGCCCGTGGTGGCTGCGCATCGCCCGTGACCTGGTGGTCGAGCGGCAGGCCCGGGTCCGGGCCGAGGAACGGGCCGACATGGCCGCCCGGGTGCACGACTCGGTGCTGCAGACCCTGGCCCTGATCCAGCGCCGGGCCGCCGACCCGCACCAGGTGGTGGCGCTGGCCCGGGCGCAGGAGCGGGAACTGCGCTCGTGGCTGTTCGACGGCCGCGCGCCGGGGTCGCTGGACGGCCAGGCGCTGACCCTGGCATCCGGCATCCGGCTGATCCAGCAGGAGGTCGAGGCCCAGCACGGGGTGGCGGTCGAGGCCGTGACGGTGGGCGACTGCGAGCTGAACGACGACCTCAGCGCCCTGCTGGCGGCCGCCCGGGAAGCCACCGTCAACGCCGTGAAGTGGTCCGGCGCGTCAGTGGTGGCGGTGTTCGCGGAGGTCGAGCCGGGTGCCGTGGCGCTGTACGTGCGCGACCGGGGCAAGGGCTTTGACCCGGAGGCGGTGCCCGGTGACCGCAAGGGACTGGCCGAGTCGATCCGCGCCCGGATGGCCCGCCGGGGCGGCACCGCCACGGTGCGCAGCGCCCCCGGCGAGGGCACCGAGGTGTCGCTGCGCATGCCCTGGACGCCAGACCCGGCCAGCCCGGAGCCAGTCAGCCAGGACGCACCGCCCGCCGGCAGCGACGCCGCCCCGGCCGGGAGCCGGGCATGACCGGCCCGGCGCCCCGCCCGCGGGTGATCATCGTGGACGATCACGGGCTGTTCCGCTCCGGGGTCCGGTCTGAGCTGGGCGGCGACGTCGACGTGGTCGGCGAGGCCGAGGACGTGCAGCCGGCCATCGCGCTGATCGGCGAGTGCCAGCCCGACGTGGTCCTGCTCGACGTGCACCTGCCCGGCGGGGGCGGCCAGGCCGTGCTGGAGGCGGTCAAGCCCGCGTACCCCGGCGTCCGGTTCCTGGCCCTGTCGGCCTCCGACGCCCCCGAGGACGTCATCGCCGTGGTCCGGGCCGGCGCGCGCGGCTACGTGACCAAGACCATCTCCGGGGCCGACCTGGTCGACGCGGTGCGGCGGGTGGCGGCCGGGGACGTGGTGTTCTCGCCCCGGCTGGCCGGTTTCGTGCTCGACGCGTTCGCCGGCGCCCCGGCGGCGGGCCGCCGTCCCAGGACCCGGAACTGGACCAGCTCACCCCCAGGGAGCGGGAGGTGCTGCGGCTCATCGCCCGCGGCTACACCTACAAGGAGATCGCCCGCGAGCTGTACATCTCGGTCAAGACCGTGGAGACCCACGTTTCGTCGGTGCTGCGCAAGCTCCAGCTGTCCACCCGGCACCAGCTGACCCGGTGGGCCACGGAGCGGCGGCTGGCCTGACCTGCTGGGCCGCGCCTGGGCTACTCCAGGTCGCGGGGCGGCATCAGGTCGGAGTAAGCCCGGTCCATGAGCAGCCGGGCGCGCTCCTGCATCCGCTCGTGATCCTCCTGGCTGGGCGGTTCCCGGACGGCCACGACCACCGTCACCCGGTCGTCCTCGCCGGGCGCGGACTGCCGGGTCACGATCTTGTAGCCGAGCAGCCGCCCGGCCCGCCGCCCGGCCGCCCGCACCGTCGCGATCTGCTCGGTGTCCCAGGCCCCGATCCGGCGCACGTACTGCCAGTCCACCTCAAGGTGCCGCGCGATGAGCAGCGTCAGCTCATCCGGCTCGGAAGCCGCGGCCACGACAGCCACCTTCCCGTGCGCGCTAGGGAGGGGCAACGGCCCTGACCCGCAGCGGCGGGCAGTTCGCGCACGCTGGCAGGATAGCTTCGCCACCGTCCGATGTCCCCTGCTGGCGGGCGTGCCCGGCTTAGTAGGCGGTATGCATGAGTTCCCGGACGTCGGCCAGCGTGCGATCGGCGATCTCGCTGACCGTCTCGTTCCCCGTGGTCAGGACGGTTCGCAGGAAGCCAGGGTCGCGGGCCAGTTCCGCCCGCCTGCGGCGCATTTTCCCGAAACGCTGATTCACGGCGTCGGTCACCGCCCGCTTGAGCGCGGTCGCGCCGCCGTCACCGATCTCGGCCGCCACCGTCTCGGGGTCGCTCTCCCGGCATAGCGCCGCCAGCAGGACCAGGCTGGACACCTCGGGGCGGCGCGCCGGCTCGTAGGTGATCAGCCGCTCGGCGTCGGTCCGGGCGCCGGCGATCAGCGCGGCGGTCTCGTCGGCGGTGGCCCGCAGCGGCACCGCGTTGCCGCGGCTCTTGCTCATCTTGGCCCCGTCGGTGCCGAGCAGCATGGGCGCGTCGCTGAGCAGGGTGGCCGGCTCGGGGAAGTACGGCTGGCCAGGGCTGTAGCGGCGGTTGAACCGGCGGGCGATGAGCCGGGTCAGTTCCACGTGCGGAAGCTGGTCCTGGCCGGCCGGGACCACGCTGGCCCGGCAGCTCAGGATGTCCGCCGCCTGGTGCGCCGGGTAGCTGAACATCAGCGCGCTGGTGCCGGCCCGGCCGGCCGCGGCGATCTCGTCCCGGACCGTGGGGTTGCGGCCCACCTCGGCCACGCTGACCAGGCTGAGGAACGGCAGCAGCAGCTGGTGCACGGCCGGGACC
Source organism: uncultured Actinomycetota bacterium (assembly GCA_963731085.1). Taxonomy (GTDB): domain Bacteria; phylum Actinomycetota; class Actinomycetes; order Streptosporangiales; family Streptosporangiaceae; genus DASUBV01. The sequence continues at coordinate 798,362 of CAVSUF010000001.1, read as the reverse complement.
TGGCTGTGCGCGAAGATCACCGTCCGGGCCGGGTCGAGGCCCGCGGCCAGGTAGTCGGCGACCTGGCCCAGGACGGTGCCGGGCAGCCCGGCCGGGGCGGCCCGGTCGGTGAGCACCTGGTAGTCGGCGATCAGCACGAACATCTCCACGCCGGCGTCCTGCAGCCGGACGCGGTTGTGCAGCGTGCCGAAGTAGTGGCCCAGGTGCAGCGGGCCGGTGGGCCGGTCGCCGGTCAGGACCCGGAACGCGGCCGGGTCGCGGGCGATGGCCTGCTCCAGCCGGGCGCTGCGGTCGCGCGCGGTGCGGGCGGAGTCGGTCAGGGTAGCGGGCATTGCGGGCCTCCGGGGCTGGTCAGGGGTGCCCTCGAACAGCCCGGCCCCGCACATGCAAGACGACGGCCGCCCGAGGGCGAGCCGTCGTCACGACAGGGCAGGCGGCCGCCTAGTGCGGCGCCTGCCAGGTGCTGTCGTGGTAACGCATGGGCTCAGGATAGCCCGGGTCAGGTCCGGCGGGCCGCCTCGAGGCTCTCCCGCACGCCCTGGGTCAGCGGGTGATCCGGGGGCAGGGCCACCTCGCAGTCGGTCAGCGTGCGCTGGAACAGCGCGATGGCATCCGGGGTGCGGCGGGACTCGTGGTAGGCGATGGCCAGGTTGGCCCGCGAGGTGAGCGTGTTCTCGTGATGCGGGCCGAGCACCCGCTCGGAGTCGGCCAGCGTGTGCTCGTACAGGTCCAGGGCGGCCACCTTCCGGCCCGCCGACATGTAGGCCGAGGCCAGGTTGCCCCGGGCGGTCAGCGTGTCCGGGTGATCCGGGCCCTGCACCCGCTCCCGCTCGGCGACCGTCTGCTCGTACAGCGGCACGGCCTCCTTGAGCTTGCGGGCGTTGTAGTACGCGGCGGCCAGGTTGGCCCGCGAGGTGATGGTGTCCGGGTGATCGCGGCCCTGCACCTGCTCCCGGCCGGCCAGCGTCTGCGCGTACAGCGGGATGGCGTCCCGCAGCTTGCCCCACCGACCGGTAGGCGTAGGCCAGGTTGCCCCGGGCGGTCAGCGTGTCGGGGTGGTCCGGGCCGAGCACCCGCTCCCGGTCGGCCAGGGTCTTGACGTACAGCGGCATGGCGTCCTGGGTCCGCCCGGCCGAGTGCAGCGCGGCGGCCAGGCTGCCCCGGGTGGCGGCGGTCACCGGGTGGTCCTCGCCCAGGATCAGCTCCTGGTCGGCCAGCGTCCGCCGGTACACGGTGATCGCGTCGGCCAGTCGCCCGGCGGCCCGGTAGGCGCCGGCCAGGTCGCTGCGGGCGGCCAGCGTCTCGGGGTGATCGGGGCCGAGCACCCACTCCCGCCCGGCCAGGGTCCGCTCGAAGTGCGGCAGCGCCTCCTGGGTCCGGTCCGCGGCCAGGCAGGTCCGGGCCAGGTGGCCGCGCGCGGTCAGCGTGTCCGGGTGGCCGGGGCCGAGCGCCTCCTCGCGCTGGCGCAGCGAGTCGGCCAGCACGCTGATGGCCAGGTCGGTGCGCCCGGCCACCTGATAGGCGGCGGCCAGGCGCTCCATGCACTCGTGCATGAACGCGGCCGCCGCCTGCCCCGCGTCGCCGCCGGCCAGGTCCCGCCGCGCGGCCGCTGGCCTCGATCACCGTCCGCCAGTAGGCGATGGCCGGGCCGCTCAGCCGGGCCTCGTCCAGGCTCCGCCCGGCCCGGATCAGCAGCCGGTGACCGGGGTCCGGGGTCCACATGACGTCGCCCCGCGGCGTGGCTCAGCACGGCCGTGCTGTCGCGCAGTGCCTGGTCCAGGTACGGGTCGCGGGCCTGCTCGGGCCAGGACTGCAGCATCGCGCCGGCGCGGCGGCCGAGGCGGCCAGGCCGCGCACCGCAGGCGGCAGCACCTGGCGGACGCAGGCCTGGACCAGCGCGTGCATGTGCACGGTGCGGACACGCGCTGGCCAGGTCGATGGTGACCAGGCCGACCTGGGCCAGGCTGGTCAGCACCGCCCGGACCGCGGCCTCGGCAGCGGGCGACCGGTCGGAGCTGTAGCTGCCGATGTACTCCCGCGCGGCGGTGCTGTCAGCACGGCGGCCGGCACCCCGCCCGGGTCGAGCATGGCCAGCATGGCCAGCAGCGGCCGGGCCAGCGCCGTGGGCAGCAGCTGGTCCGTCCGGTCCAGCGCTAATGACCAGGTCACGGCCACCGTGGCCGCGTGCCGCGATCCGGGCCGATGCCCATCGCCTGCCTGGCGGCTCGCCGAACTGGGCCTGGTACTGGCGGCAGTCGATCCGGGCGTCGGCGATCAGCGCGGCGGCCTGGGCCAGGGCGATCGGCAGGCAGCCCAGCGCCTCGGCCAGGTCCAGCGCCCCGTTGCGCTGGGCGGTGTCCTCGAACAGCCGGGTGGTCAGGAACCCCAGCGCCTCGCGGCGGCTGAACGGGCCGACTGGACCAGCCTGACCTGCAGCCCCGGCGGGGCGATCGAGGCGGGCGGCAGCCGGGTGGTCAGCACGGTCCGGCCCATCGCCCCGCGCGGCCACAGCCCGGTCAGGTCGCCCGCGTCGGCCAGGTCGTCGAGCACCACCAGCCAGGACCGGGTGCTCTCGGCTCAGCCAGCGCAGGAACCGGTGCGCGACCTGCTCCTGGTCCTCGCCCTGCCCGTAGCTGCGGGCCGCCGTCGGCAGCCGCGCCGGCTCGGCGGGCCGCTCGCCTGCGCGGCGCCGGTGCCGGGCGCGGCCCCGTTCACCCCGGCCCCGTTCACCCCCGCCCCGCTGATCTCGGGACCGCGTCCGTTGAGAGCGCTAACGGCAATGCCGGGAGCGACCGGGGGCGGGCCGCCGGGCGCGGTTCCGTCCGGGCGTAGGCCTCGGCGTACCCGGCCAGGATGGCCGCCCGGCTGGAGGCGGTGATCCAGACCAGAAGCTCGATGTCGCGGGACTGCCACAGCGACTGCGCGTAGGCCACGGCGAGCTGGGTCTTCCCCGTGCCGCCCGGCCCGGTGAGCACGTAGCTGCCGATTTCCTCGGCCCGGATGCGGGGCGCCGGCCCCTCCGGCGGCCCCCCGCTCGTGGCGAACCCGGTCTCCGGGCGCGGGCTGTAGTAGGCACCCAGCGGCGGCACCGGCCCGGTCAGGACCGGCCACCGCGCCGCGGCGTCGGGGCCGTGCTGAGGCGGCATCGCTCCGGGTCTCCCGCTGTGTGGCTAACGCTGTGTGGGTAACGCTGGTGTGGCTAACGCTGTGTGGCGTGAGTCATCCGCCGGCGGGCGCACCGGCGGGAACCGGGCTGGGCGGCGCTTGCCGTGGGACACCCCACCTTAAGACGGATTCCTGCTGGGTTAGGCCCGGTTTCGGGGGTTTGGCAGGGCCATTTTGCCGGTCATCCGCCAGCCGGCTGCCGGTAGCCCCGTGCATCGTGCCGTGCACCAGCCCGTGCAGCCGCTACGTGCACGTCGCGGTCAGGCCTTTTCCACGTCCGTCTCGGCCAGGTGGCAGCCCGGCAGGATCAGGCTCGGCCGGCTCGGGCCGCTGCGCCGGTCAGCATCCACCGGCAGGCCGCCGCGAGCTGGTAGCTGATCAGCGGCGGCACCGCGTCGCCGATGTGCCGGTACATGTTCGACAGCGACCCGGCGAGCCGGTAGTCCGCGCGGGAAGCCCTGCAGGATGGCCATCTCCCGGACCGTGCACAGCCGGTCCTGCTCCGGGTGGGCGTACCGGCCGTTGCCGATGTGACCGCACTCGCGCTTGATCGTCACCGCCGGCCGGTCCCACCACAGCCGCCCGTACACGTCCGGGTGGCTGCCCAGGTCGCCCGGCCGCCGCCCGGCGGCGCATGGCCGGCGTCAGCAGCGCGGCGGCGTCGGGCCGCCCGGCCAGGTCGGCCCAGCTGCCGCCGTCGTGCGGGATGGCGCGCCGAGCCGCCGGCGGTTGGCCTCGGCGCTCAGCGACGGCGACACGTGCAGCGGGTCAGCCGGGTCGGCCGCCCCGGCCCGCACCGGCGGCAGCTCCCAGATCGCCCGCCGGACATGCGTCGCCTTCGGGCTCACCCGCCACCCGGCCCACACGTCAGCCAGGTCCCGCACCGGCAGCGGCCGCCGGGCCGCCACCACCAGCGCCCGCTCCCGCCGCTGCGGCAGGCCGAACCGGTCCAGCACGTGGGTCGCCGCGCGGGCCTCGTAGCCCAGGGCGTCCAGGTCGGCCAGCAGCCCGGCCAGGTGCCCCGAGAACCGGCCCATGACCAGCTCCCGGGCGTTCTCCACCAGCACGATGTCCGGCCGCAGCACCGCCGCGTAGCGGCTGACCCGCCCGACCAGGCTGTTGCGCCGGTCATCGCGCAGGTGATTGCGGGCCATGGTCCGGGTGAACCCGGTGCACGGCGGGCACGCCGCCAGCACCGTCACCTGGCCCGCGCGCCACGCCCAGCGCCGCGCAGACCTCCGCCGGGTCGCTGCGTGCCCAGGTCGGCCTCGACCGGCGTGACCCCGATGTTGGCCCGGTAGCTGACGTTGCAGCCGAGCGTGCCCCGGCCCGAGCTCGGCTTGCCGAGCTGGGCGTCGACCGCCCCGACCACCGCGAAGTCGGGGTGGGCGTGGAACCCGTAGCTCATGCCGCCGGCACCGGAGAACAGGTCCACCACCGACCAGCGCGCCCCGGCCCGGGTCATCCCCACCTCCGTCACCGACACACTATGACGCGGCTAGGCTGATTTCCGGGCCGCCACGCGGGCGGCACGCCGGGCCCTGAGTCAGGCGGTCCTGGCGGTCTGTCCCGGCCGAACCGGTCGACCACCAGGCTCAGCAGCCAGCCCACGACGCCGATGATGATGGCGCCCCAGAACGCGGGCCAGAACCCGGTGATGTGGAACGGCAGCTTCACCTTGCCCGCCACGCAGCTGGCCAGCCACAGCAGCAGCCCGTTGACCACCAGCCCGATCAGGCCCAGGGTCAGCACGTAGAACACGCAGCCGATCGTCTTGACGATCGGCTTGATCACGGCGTTGATCACGCCGACGATCAGCGCGACCACGATCAGCGTCAGGACCCGCTTCGGGTCGCTGGCCGTCTGCAGCTCGATCCCCGGTACCACCGCGGTGGCCACGGCCAGCGCGGCCGCCACCACCAGGACATGCAGCAGCACCTTCATGAGGCTTATCCTTCCATAGGGCGGCAAATGGTATGACCAGGTCGCTTCGTCGCGCCCGTCACTCCTGAAACAGCCTCCGCCGCGCCCCCGATGTTCTGGACACGGGCAGCCTGACGTGTGACGATCCGTCGCTGGGGGCCGCCAGGGCGCGCGGGGGCGCGCGGGGCGTGGGGAACATCATGGGCTTGTCCTGGATCGCGGACGACATCGACCCGGCCAGCGTGCCGGGCACCCTGCCGCACCCCAAGCGCGCCCGGCCCGACGACAGCCCGGCCGTGTCCCGGTCCGCGGCCGCGGGGAGAGCGTCGCACCGGGCCCGCCGGCCGCAGCCCGCCGTCCTGGTCGTGGCGGCGCGGATCGCGACGCTGGCCAGCTCCCACCTGATCGCCGGCTACCTGTCCGGGGCGCCGGCCCGGCGCGGCTCGTTCCGCCGCTACTGGGTCTAGCCGGCCCGGCTGTCGGGTGCCCTGCGCCTACCCGGCGGGTCCGGTTTGTCGCCCACCGCCCGGCGCGCCGCCTTGTCGTATGCCAGACTCGCTGAGAGGATGCTGTCGAGCCATGCGAACATGCGTTCTATTAGTGGGAGTAGCATGGACGTCACTGAGAGCCAGCATCGGCTGCTCCAGCTATGCGCCATCCGTTTCGAGGGACACAGTCTCGACTGGACCGTCATCGCCCGCCAGGCCCAGGACCGGCGGCCTTGATGAGCTGTGGCAGGGCATCGTGCCCGAGAAGTCTGCTGCGGCCCACCGGTCGGTCCCGATCCTGCGCCGCGCGCTCCGCGATCCCGCGCCCCTGACGCCACGGGTCGACGCGGAGCTTGAGGCCGCCGCCGCCGTCGGAGCCCGCCTCGTCACCGTGCTGGACGACGACTACCCGGCCAACCTCCGGCTGATCCCCAACCTCCCCCCGTTCCTGTTCAGCCTCGGCCAGGTCCAGGACGAGGACGCGCGCTCCGTCGCCGTGGTCGGGACGCGGAAGCCGAGCGACGCCGGCGTGGCCCAGGCCGCCCGCATGTCGCAGCTCCTGGCCGAGCAGTCCGTGACGGTGATCTCCGGCCTGGCGCGGGGCATCGACACGGCCGCGCACCGGGCCGCGCTCGCGGGCGGGCCGGACCATCGCCGTCCTCGGCACCGGGATCACGCGGTGCTACCCGGCCGAGAATCATGACCTGGCCGGGGAGATCGCCGCCAACGGCGCGCTAGTGTCCCAGTTCTGGCCCACCCGCCCGCCCGGCAAGGACACGTTCCCCCGCCGTAACGTCGTGACGTCCGGCATCAGCCAGGGCACGGTCGTCATCGAGGCCTGCCGACCTCCGGAGCCAAGATGCAGGCCCGGCTCGCGATCGAGCACGGCAAGAAGGTCTTCCTGACCCATTCCCTGGTCACGAGCCAGCCGTGGGCCGCGACTACGTCCACGGTCGCGGCGCGATCGAGGTCGCCAGTGTCGATGAGGTGATAACCCGCCTGGCCGCCCCGGAGCGGGTTCGCCAGGCAACGGAGCAGCAGACCCAGCTCACGCTGTCGCTGCTGTGACCACCCGTGACAGGGCCTGAGCCCGTGCCCGCCGGGAGCCCGCTCGGCTACGCCGCGAGCCGTTGCCAGTACTGCCGCGCCAGCCTGCTGCGTCGTGAGCATCGCCTGCGCCGGCAGGATCTGCACGCCCTGCCCGTGGCCAGCAGCTGCAGAACCTGAGCCGAGCATGACCGCCGACCGGCCGGGGGACGATCATGGCTAACCCGTCCTTCATCGGGCCGACCCGGGACCCGGCCACGTCGAGCACATCATCGATGCTGCAGCCACCGCCGATGCCGAGGCACGCTGGAACTTCGACGCCCGGCAGCCGGCCGCGGCGGTTATCAAAGGCCGGCCCGACGGAGAGGTCCGCCGGCCGCACCGCGTCGGCCAAGCGCGCGTCCGCCGCGACGCTCCGAAGCCTGCTCCGGGTACCCGATCCCGCGCGTACCGCCGGTCGCAGGATCCTCGTCTTCGACGACGTCTGCACCACCGGAAGCCAGCTCGACGCCGTCGCGGGCTGCCTGCTTGACGATGGGCGCGCGTCCGAGGTACGCGGCCTGGCCCTGGCGCGAGCGCCCTGGCGCCCGAGGTAGGGAATCGGCGAACCTGGCGCGCTTGGCAGCTCAGGCGGAGGCCGGGCTGTACTCTCCGGAGAATGCAGATTGACCTGGTCACAATTGTCGTGGACGACTATGAGCGGGCCATTGATTTCTTTACCGGGATACTGGGATTCGACCTGGTCGAGGATTCGCCGTCGCTGACCAATGACGGGCGGCCCAAGCGGTGGGTGGTGGTCCGGCCGCCGGGCGGGCAGACCGGGATTCTGCTGGCCCGGGCGGACGGGGACCGGCAGGCCGCCGTGGTCGGGGAGCAGGTCGCCGGGCGGGTCGGGTTCTTCCTCCGGGTGGATGACTTTGCGGCCGCATACGAGCACATGATGAGTGCGGGCGTGGAGTTCGTGACCTCGCCGCGCGATGAGGCGTACGGGCGAGTCGCGGTGTTCCGTGATATCGCCGGTAACCGCTGGGACCTGCTGGGACCGCGACCGTAATCCGCCCTCTGCTGGCCCTCGGTCCTGGCTGCTGACGGCAGGCAGTGCGGCATCGTCAAAGTCAACCTGGCCCGACGCGGCGGGGATAGCCTGGTGGTTACCCGACCGCCTGCATCGACCAGGCGCACTCCGAGTCAACCTCCAGGTAGTGCGACCCGGCGTCCCCGTATGCATGGGTGACCCCGTGGCTAGCAGTCCCCAGCACGTTGACGGTTGCGCCGCTGAAGTCGTTCCCGCCGTCCTCCAGCACCGCGAAGTTGCCGGCCTGCCCGAACGCGGCGCAGTTGTAGGACCAGTGCAGCGTCCAGCTATCAGGAACAGTGAACTTCGCCGTGTTCTCGATGCCCGACCCGCTGAACGTGGCGATGACGCGCGGGGCGGGCGCCGCGACCGCGGCGGGGGTGCTGGCCGGGGTGGAGGATGCCGGGGCGCTCGCCGCCGGCGCCGAGCCGCTGTCCGGTGCCGTGCCGGTGCCGCCTTTCCCGCCGGACAGGGCTGCTCCGATGATGCCGATGGCGATGAGGCCGCCGATCGTGCCGAGCAGCACGTTGCGCAGAGTGTGCTTCCGCCGCCGCGGCGGCTGCGGCTGGTAGCCCTGCTGCGGCCCATACGGGCCGAACGGGTTCTGCGGTGGCAAGCCCGGCTGCTGCGGCTGGTATGGCCGCTCATAGCCGGGAGGCGGAGGCAGTTGCGGGGAGCCGTAGGGCTGCTCGGGCGGCGGCTGGCCGTATGGGTACTGCGACACGTTATCCACGCTCCTCTATCCGGTGATTCACGCCTACGACGTGTGCCAGACAGGAGCGGATGACGGTAGCGCCGCCGATACGAGGCGCAGTAGGCCCCCGGGTACCGGGGATTGCGCGGCAGCTAGAGATCTGCTGCGCTGTGCGGGCGGCAGGCGAGGACCGTCCCGAGGCCGCCCCTGGACTGTATACGGGACCAGCTCCCATCCGGGCGGCGTGGCCGTCCACCCGTCCCGTGCGACCGCCGGGTCGGCCAACCGGGCAGCGGCCGCCGGCCATACGCGCCTGGGTGGCGCAGCAGACCGGGGTCGCCTGGGCTGCGGGGATGCTCGGGCCGCTGCACCGTCGGATGGCTGCCCGGTGGCCCTATCACCCGGGGCGTCGTGATGCGCGGCGACGCGCCGGCCTGACGGCCCGCACCAGCGGCCGGGCAGAAGGGCGAACGATGACTGAGACCCACACCCCGCGTTAGATTCGGCGGCCAGATGTAACGTGTTGACGCCCGGGACGTTAGGTGCGTGGCTCGGTTGCCACGCACGGCGTTAGATTACATGGATGAAATTAACGTGATTCGGCGATAGTGTTTAGATCATGGACGTAGAGAGGCTGCAGCGCAGCCCGATCGGGCAGCTAGTCCCTATCCAGGGTCGGGATGCCCGGCATGGCGATTTCGCATACTTTGCGTACTTGCCGGATCCGCTTCCGAGCGAGCTGGTTCTTGAGTCCATGACGTGGACGACGGTGGCCGAGGCGTCCATGGCTCTCGGCAAGCTGGACCAGGTCTGCGCCCAGTTGCCCGAGCCGCGGCTGCTCATCAGGCCCGCTCTTTGGCGAGAGGCGCTGGACACTTCTGCCCTGGAGGGCACGGTCGGCCTCCTGCGCGACCTGCTGGAGGCGCAGCTGGGCACCGTCCAGTATCTCTCGCCTGAGACGAAGGAAATTAATGCATATGTAGAAGTCGCCATGACGGCCTTCGACATGATCCGCGATCGTGAAATCAGCACAGGATTTCTGAGCGAGCTTCAGGAGCGGCTGTTCAGGGAGTCAGTCGATAAGCCACAGGATGTCGGGCATCCGAGGAGGAACCTCGTATGGATCGGCGACAAGAAGCGGCCCATCGAGGAATCGCGTTTCGTGCCACCGCCGGCTGACGACAGGCTTCATTCCGGGCTCGACTCATGGGTGGCATGGGTCCAGGCCGAGCACGCCCACTTTGCGCCCATTGTGCGGGCCGCGCTGGCTCATTACCAGTTCGAGACCCTGCACCCGTTCGGTGACGGCAACGGGCGCCTTGGGCGCCTGGTCGTAGTCCTGCAGCTACTCCGGTCCGGGACCATCCAGCAGCCCGCGATCACACTCTCGCCCTGGCTCCTGCGTAACCGGCAGGAATACCAGGAGCAACTGCTCGCCGTGAGCTGCACGGGGGACTGGAATCCATGGGTCAGCTTCTTCTGCAATGCGATAAGCGCACAATGCCTTTCCCTGATAAGCGGTGCCGAGCGACTGCTGGTCTGGCTAGACAACTCCCGGAAGCTAGTTGACGAAAGGCGCTGGACCGGTGCAATTCACCGGGTTCTGGCCGGGCTAGTCCAGTGGCCCGTTACCACGATTTCCGATACCGCCAGCCGCTACGATATTAGCCAGATGAACGCGACTCGGATAATTCAGCACCTCGTCGAGGTCGGCATCGTGGCGGAGATGACGGGAAAAAGCTACGGCCGCGTCTTCGGTGCCGCAGAAGTCATCAACATTGTTGAGGCTATTTAGCGGCAGGCAGCATCAGCTGGAATGCGTGCTGATCGTGCCCGGGGGGCTCCCCGCGCGGCCCGGAGGACGGTTGAGCAGCACGGGCAGCGCCGTCACCGGCTGCGGCAGGAGCGGACGCCCGGACGGCGCGGGAATCGATGCGCTGGACGGACCGGGAGCCCTTGTATCGCTTGCAGGAGCCGAACCGCCGCCGGTTCGATCCCCCGTTGGTACCCTGGCCGCCGCACTTCCGGCACGGCTGCATCGACTAGATGTAGAGCGATCCGGCGTAGGCCAGGGCGCCCCCGGTGACGAGCAGGAACAGCGTCATGGCTCATCCCTTAGCTGCGGCTGCGGTTCCGGCCGTGAACCCATCTTCGAACCCGAGGTCGCGGCCCTCGGCCGGCCCGTCGCGCCAGGCGAGGCAGACCGGGCGCTCGCAGTCCTTCGCCGGCTCGCTCTGGCGGGCCGCGGTGACCTTGTCGCGCGTCACCTTGCGGGCGGCGGCGGCGTCCTTTGCCCAGTCCTGCTGCCGGGTGCGTCGGGCGAAGTCGCCGCCGCGGGCGCAGACGTGACCGAGCGGATTGCTGCGGCCCTTGCCGCACCAGTCGCAGGTGAACAGCGGCTTGCGCTTCGGCTGGCGGGCGCGGACGGTGATCTCCCGCCAGGCGTTCACCTGGACCCCCGGAGTAGCGGGGCGGCTAACCCGAGCAGGATCGCGGCGGTGACGTCGCACCGTCCTCACCGGATAGCGCCCCGTCTGCCTGCCTGCGCTGCGCCAACCCGTCGACCTGGGCGGCCAGCAGCCGGTAGTCCCGGATGGGCGTGTCCAGGTCCGTCACGCAGCGACCCGCTGTCGTCCTGCGCGGCGGCCAGGACCTCGTCGACGATCAACCTGACCTCGGCGAGGTTGTCGCCGGTGAACTCCGAGCTGCTCCGCGCACTATTCGTCGAGAGCCGTCAGGTTGTCGGCTGTGTCGTGGGTCGTCGTGTTCGTCATGGTCTTGGGCCTACCGTTAGTCTTGGATTCAAGGCCCGTCGCGGTAGTCGAATCACTGCGGCGGGCTGCCGTTTCCTCGGCGGCGGGTTGATCGCAAATCCGGAGGCGCGCGGCTTGCTGGACATAGCCGCGGCAGGAGACAACGGCGGCAACGGTCGCTCGCGTAGCCCGCGGGCGCCCGACATCAGGAAACCGGGGCTGCTACTTCCACCTGAAGTGGACGAACAGCCGCCCGAAGTTCTTGGAGTCCTTCTCGACGCGGTGATACAGCGCCTTGATCTCCTTCTGCTCCAGGAAGCGGATGACGTGCTTCTTGAGCTGGCCCGACCCCTTGCCGGGGATGATCTCGACCATGGGGGCCTTGATGCGGACGGCCTCGTCGATGATGTCGCGCAGGGCACGGTCGATGTCCTGGCCGCGGTTGTAGATCTCGTGCAGGTCGAGCTTGAGCTTCATCGGGCCGTCTCCGATCCGCCGGTGTCACCACCGTACGCCAGGCCGGCGGGCGTACGGGGATGGCCTGGCTGAAGCCCTTTTTGTCGGCATAGTCAGCCACAATGGCGGGCATGTCACCCGATGCCGACGCCCGCGACTTATCCAGTGCCGCCGAGCCCGAGCGGGCGGCCGGCGACCTTTCGCTGAACCGGCCGGGCGCGGCGGCGCAGGCGGCGGCGCGGCGGTTACGCCGGGCCAGTCCCGTCCGCAGTACGGCGGCGGACCTGCTCGGCGGCCGCTCTCCCGCCCGGCTGTTCGCCATCGGCGCCCGCGGCGAGCGCGTGGTGGGGCGTCGGCTGAACCGGTGGGCGGCCCGGCGCGGCTGGCATGTGCTGCACGCCGTGCCGGTCGGCGGCGGGGATATCGATCACGTGGTGATCGGCCCGTTCGGCGTGGTCACCGTCAACACCAAGGTCACCGCCACCTCGGTCTGGGTCGGCCAGCACGGGATGAAGCTGGGCAACGTGACGGTCGACTACCTGCGCAAGTCCCGGGCCGAGGCCGAGCGCGCGGGCCGGCTGCTGTCCGGGGCGGTCGGCGAGCCGGTGCCGGTGGCGTCCGCCATCGTGTTCGTGGGCGCTCGCGACTTCAAGGTGCACCGCGGCGGCGCGCGCGATGTCGCGGTGCTGCGCCGGCCGGGCGCGCTGTACCGCTGGCTGCTGCGGCGGCGCCGGGTCCTGGATCCCGCGGCTGTTGAGGCCCTGTACGCGGTGGCGCGCCAGCCCGCCACCTGGCAGGCCCGGTCCCGTCGGAGCGGGCCGCCCGGCCGGTAGCGCCCGGATCGGGCCGCCGCCCCGCGCCGGGTTTGGGGCACCGGGAAATTGCCGACAATTCCTTGCTGAGGAACCGTGCCAGCCTGGACGGGCCGCTGGCTGAGGGACCCAGGAGGCTGGGATGCGCTGGGCACGGATCGCGGCAGCAGCGGCCGGCGCCGCCGCTGTCCTGGCGGGCGGCCTGACCGCGAGCCGGCCGGCCACCGGGAGCCAGCACGGGCCGGCTGTCCTGATCCGCCCGGACGCGATGCACGCGACCGGCGTGCTGACGTCGCCGCCCAGCACCGCCTACTGCGAGCGGCATTTCGGGATCGCCTGCTATACGGCGGCTCAGATCGAGCAGGCCTACACCCTTCCGGCGCTGTACCGGCGCGGTATCACCGGCCACGGCCAGACCATCGTCATCGTCGACTCGTTCGGGTCCCCGACCGTGGCTCATGACCTGGCCGTGTTCGACAAGACCGCCCGGCTGCCCGCCCCGCCGTCACTGCGGGTCATCCAGCCCGCCGGGCCGGTGCCCCGGTACCGGGCCAGCAGCAACCGCGAGGGCTGGGCCGGCGAGACCGACCTGGACGTCGAGTACGCGCATGCCGTCGCGCCGGGCGCGAGCATCCTCGTGGTCGAGACGCCGACCTCGGAGAACGAGGGCACGACCGGGTTCCCGCAGATCGTCACGGCCGAGAAGTACGTGATCCGCCGCCACCTGGGCGGGGTGATCAGCCAGAGCTTCAGTGCCACGGAGCAGACGTTCGCCAGCCGGGCCGCGCTGCTGGGGCTGCGCGGCGCGTACACGGCGGCGGCCGCGGCGGGGGTGACGGTGCTGGCCGCCTCGGGGGACAGCGGGGCGGCCGACGTGACGTTCAACGGGTCGACCTTCTACCGGCACCCCGTGACCTCGTGGCCGGACAGTGACCCGCTGGTGACCGGGGTCGGCGGGACGCAGCTGCACCTGGCGGCGGCGGGACCGGCCGGGCCGGCCACCGTGTGGAACGACACGTTCAACCGGAATGCCAACGAGTTCGTGAACGGCAGCGCCGGCCCCAGCCCGCTCGCCGGCGGGGGTGGCGCGTCGGCGGTGTTCCGGCGGCCGGCCTACCAGGACGCGGTAGCCAGGGTGACGGGCGGGCGGCGCGGGGTGCCGGACATCTCGATGAGCGCGGCCTGCGACGGCGCGGTGGACATGTACCAGAGCTTCGCCGGGCAGCCGGCCGGGTGGTATCCGACCTGCGGCACCAGCGAGGCCACGCCGGAGTTCGCGGGGATCGTGACGCTGGCCGCGCAGCTGGCCGGGCACCCGCTGGGGCAGATCAACCCGGCCCTGTACCGGATGCTGGCGGCGGGAGACCCGGGCATCGCGGACGTCACCAGCGGGACCAGCACGGTGGCGGGCGAGCAGGGCGGGCGGCGGTTCACCGTCCGCGGGTTCGCGGCGCGGCGGGGCTATGACCTGGCCTCGGGGGTGGGGACGGTGAACGGGGCGCGGTTTGTCCCGGAACTGGCGGCGGCGGCCGGGCGGCCGGGGTGGGACTGGCCCCGGATGTGGGCCGGGGCGGCAGCGGCGGGGGTGACGGGCGCGACCGCGCCGACCCCGCGACCAGCGGTGTGACATGAGTTACGCTGACGGAAAATTGGGCAGCGCGGACACATCCGGGCGGCGATGAGGCTCGAATACGAGATATGAGCACTCCCTATATGCGTGCCTCCGACGTGGGGGACGACGACGCCGGGGGGAACGGCCGCGGCCGGGACCTGGACCGGCTCATCGCCCGCGTGGCCCGCGGCGACCAGCAGGCGTTCGAGGCCGTGTATGACCGGCTGGCCGGGCCGGTCTTCGGCCTGATCTGCAAGGTCGTCCGGGACCAGGCTCAGTCGGAGGAAGTCGCCCAGGAAGTGCTGCTGGAGGTGTGGCGCAGCGCGTCCCGGTTCGACCCGGCCCGGTCGAGCGCCACGACCTGGGTGATGATGATCGCGCACCGGCGGGCGGTGGACCGGGTGCGGTCGGCCACGGCCGAGGCGAACCGGGACAAGAAGTCGGCCGCGGCCCAGGTGACCGCCGAGATCGACGAGGTGGCCGAGACGGTGGAGGCCAACCTCGACCGGGAGCGGGTCCGGCGGTGCCTGGCCAGCCTGACCGATATCCAGCGCGAGGCGCTGACCCTGGCCTACTACGGCGGCTACACGTATAAGGAAGTGGCCGGGCTGCTCAACGTCGCGCTGGGCACGATCAAGACCCGCATCCGCGACGGTCTTATCCGCATGCGCGACTGCATGGGGGTGAGCTGGTGAGACTTCTTCGGCCCGATCTCCACACGCTGACCGGCGCGTACGCGGCGGATGCCGTTGACCCGGCCGAGCGGCAGCGGTTCGAGCGGCACCTGCGCACCTGCCCGTCGTGCGAGCAGGAGGTGGCCGGGCTCCAGGCCACCGCGAGCCGGCTGGCCCTGGCCGTGGCCCAGGAGCCGCCGGCCGGCTTCAAGGCGGCGGTGCTGGCGGCAGCGGCGCAGACCCGGCAGCACCCGCCGGTCCTGGACGAGCGGCCGGCCACCACTGGCCCGCGTGCCCGGTACCGGCACGCCCGGGGGCGGTGGCGGGTCGGGCTGGCGGTGCCGCTGGGTGCCCTGGCCGCCATCGTGATCATCGCCCTGGCCGTCACGGTGGGGGTGCAGCGCGGCAGCCTGAACCAGGCCGCGGCCCAGCAGCGGGCGGTGACCGCGGTGCTGAGCGCGCCGGACGCGCGGATCGTGTCCGGGCCGACGTCGATGGGCGGGACGGCCACGATGGTGGTCGCGGCCCGGCTGGGCAAGATGGTGTTCACCTCGCAGGGGCTGCCCGCGCTGGCCAGCGCGAAGGTGTACCAGCTATGGCTGCTGACGCCGGCCGGCGGGGCCGTCTCCAACGGCCTGCTGCCCGCGGCCAGCGGCGGGCGGACCGCCCCGGTCATCGCGGCCGGAGCCCCGGCCGGGGACCGGGTGGCGGTGACCGTGGAGCCGGCCGGCGGCACGAAGCAGCCCACGACCACGCCGATCGTCGTCCTCCCGGTGCCGTCCTGACCGGTATCCGCGCTGGCCGGAGCGTTGCGGAGGCGGGTCGGGCAGTGACAGCCTGAGACGTGGTCATCTGCGTCCTGGGGGACGCTCACCTGGACGTGGTGGTCCGCCCGCTCGGGCCGGTGGCGCCCGATACCGACACGCCCGCCGCCACCGTGGCCGGGCCGGGCGGGCAGGCGGCCAACGTGGCGGCCTGGGTGACCGCCCTGGGCGGGCGGGCCCGGCTGCTGTTCGCCCGGGGCACTGACCTGGCCGCCGGCCTGATCGCCGCCGACCTGGCCCGGCGGGGCGTGGACCTGGCCGGGCCGGTCATCGACGGCCGGACCGGCGTGGTGGTGTCGCTGTCCGACGGCGGGGCCAGCCGGTCGATGCTGACCGACCGGGGCGTCGGCCCGCTCTTCCCGGCCGACCGGCTGGAACCCGGCTGGCTGGACGGCTGCGACTGGCTGCACCTGCCCGCGTACAGCCTGGTCAGGGAGCCGATCGGCGGGGCCGCGCGGGCCGCCGTGGCAGCCGCGGCCAACCGGGGTACCCGGCTTAGCATGGACCTGTCCTCCACGGCGGCGCTGGCCGAGTACGGCCCGGACCGGTTCGCCCGCCTGCTGGCCGGCCTGCGGCCGGACGTGGTCTTCGGCACGGCGGCCGAGATGGCGCTGATCGGTGGCCTGCCCGGCCCGGACCGGCCCGGCCCGGAATTGGTCATCAAGCTGGGCGCGGACGGGGTGCGGGCCGGGGGCCGGGTGCATCCGGCGCTGGCCACCGACGCCGTCGACGCGACGGGGGCGGGAGACGCGTTCGCCGCCGGTTACCTGCTGGGCGGGATCAGCCTGGGCCTCCGCGCCGCGGCGCGGGCCGTAGCGACCATGGGAGGCATGCCGTGACGTTCGCGCCAGTGGTGTCAGACGAGGTGGCCGAGGCGCTGGGCCGCGGCCGGCCGGTGGTGGCCCTGGAGACCACGCTGGTCTCGCACGGGTTCTCCGGCGGCCGGGGACTGCTGGCGGCCCGGGCCGCCGAGGATCAGGTCCGGGCGGCCGGGGCGGTCCCGGCCACCATCGGGATCATCGACGGGACGGTCCGGATCGGCCTGGCCGAGCCCGAGCTAGCCCGGTTCGCCGCCGCCGGGGAGAACGCCCGCAAGGCGGGCGCCCGGGACATCGCCGCCTGCGTGGTGCAGGGCGCCCTGGGCGCCACCACGGTCGGGGGCACGCTGGCGGTGTGCGCGCTGGCGGGCATCCGGTTCATGGCCACCGGCGGCATCGGCGGCGTGCACCGGGGCTTCGCCGACAGCCTGGACATCTCCGGCGACCTCCCGCAGATCGCCCGGACCCCGGTCATGGTGGTGTGCTCGGGGGCCAAGTCGATCCTGGACGTGGCGGCCACCTCGGAGATGCTGGAGACCCTGGGCATCCCGGTGCTGGGCTGGAACACGGCCACGCTGCCGCTGTTCTACAGCTCCGGCGGCGGCCCGGCGGTGTCGGCCATGGTGTCGGCCGCCGCCGAGGCGGCCCGGATCGCCGCCGCGCACTGGGACCTGGGCGGCCGCTCGGGGCTGCTGCTGGCCCGCCCGCCGAGCGACGGCCTGGACATCGAGGCACTGATCGCCGAGGCGGTCGGGCAGGTTACCAACCTCGGGGTCACCGGCCAGGCGGTCACCCCGGCCATCCTGGCCCGGGTCGAGGAGCTGAGCGGCGGCCGCAGCGTGGCGGTGAACGAGCGGCTCATCGCCGACAACGCGGGCCTGGCCGCGGACGTGGCGGTGGCCTACCCGGGTAGCGCCGCGAGCGGCTGAAGTGTGTTTACGAGATCACTGCGGGTATTGAGAGGCAAAAGGACTCGCGGGGAACGAGGGCACCAGCCGCCAAGCCGCAGCGCGGCTCAGCGTGATCGGGGGAACACATGAGCATGCCTCAGGGTGGCGGGTCCGGCCAGCCGTGGGAGACCGGCCAGGGCAGCAGCGGTCCCCAGCCCGGCGCGCCGGGCCAGCCTCAGTACGGCGCAGCAGTACGGGCCGGAGGCCGGCCAGCAGCCGCAGTACGGTCAGCCGCCGCAGTACGGGCAGGGCGGTCAGTCCGGCCCGGAGCCGTACGGCCAGCCGCCGGGTCGGCGCCATGCAGGGCCGGCCGATCTCGCCGGTGAACGAGGCCGAGACCCGGGTGACCGGCCGGCGCATCGTCCAGTACATCGTCGACGCGATCCTGTCCGGGATCGTGTTCGGGCTGCTGAGCTGGGCGCTCGACCGGGGCACCGGGGCCACGCACGCGGTCCTGGTGCTGGTCCAGGTCATCGTCGACATTGCCTGGTACTTCCTGTACTGGGCCTACGTGCCGTACGCCCGGAACGGGCAGACGGTCGGCATGACCCTGCTCGGGGTGCGGGTGATCAGCGCCGACGGCGGCCCGGCCAGCCTGGTTCAGCTTTTCGCCCGGTCGATCCTGCTGGTCCTGTTCACGCCGCTGTCGCTGCTGGTCGGCATCATCGTGATGCTGTGCTCGCGGTACCGCCAGCGGACCGGTGACCACATGGCCCGCACCCTGGTGGTGAAGGCCTCGGTCGCGCCGACGCCGTCCCGGCGGGAGTACGCCGGGGCCGGGCAGGCCGGCACCCGGTAGCGCCGGGCCCGGCAGCACGGGAAAGCAGCGGGACCCCGGGCGGCTGCCGCCCGGGGTCCCGTCACGTGCGGGGCTACCCCTCCGCCGCGATCAGCGCCCGTAGCTTCTTCCGGTCGGTCTTCAGCACGCTGGTCAGGGGGATCTGGTCGATCACCCGGACCTCGCGCGGGTACTTGACGGCCGACAGGTGCTGCCTGGCGAAGGCGACGAGGTCAGCGGGAGTCACCTCGGCGCCCGGCCGAAGCTGGACGAAGGCCACGACCTCCTCGCCGTACTTGGGATCGGGCTTGCCCACGACGGCCGCCGCGACGACGTCCGGGTGCTGGGTCAGCACGTCCTCGACGTCGCGCGGGTAGACGTTGTAGCCGCCCCGGATGATCAGGTCCTTGATCCGGTCGACGATGTACAGGTAGCCGTCGTCGTCCAGCCGGCCCACGTCCCCGGTGTGCAGGTAGCCGCCGCGCAGCGCGGTGGCGGTGTCGTCGGGGGCGTTCCAGTAGCCCGACATGACCAGCGGCCCGGCCACGCAGACCTCGCCCTCTTCGCCCGGCCCGGCCAAGGTGCCGTCCGGCCGCTCGATCCGCAGGTCCACGCCCGGTGCCGGGATGCCGACGGAGCCGCGGCGCACCGCGCCGATCGGCTGGGTCGAGATGATCGCGGCGGTCTCGGTGCAGCCGTAGCCCTCGGCGATCTCGACGCGGGGCAGGCGGGCGGCGAAGTCGTCGACCACCTGGGGCGGCAGCGGGGCCGCTCCGCTGGCGATCCGGGCCAGGGCGGCCAGGTCGTAGTCCTCGATCGGCTGCTGGAGCAGCATCTGCAGCATGGACGGGACGACCGTGCTGATGTTGACCCGGTGCTCCTGGGCCAGCCGGAGCCAGCCCGCCGGGTCGAACCAGCGCATCAGCACCGTGGTGCCGGGGTCGATGGAGTGCATCGACATCGCGTTGACCATCAGGCCGTACACGTGCGACAGCGGCAGCGGCAGCAAGATGGTGTTCATGTCCGGCTCATAGGACGTGGCCAGGGCCGCCCACGAGGACGCCGACAGGGCGTTGTGGCTGATCATTACGCCCTTGGCCCGGCCGGTCGTGCCGCCGGTGTACAGCAGCGCGGCCAGCCCGTCCGGGTCGCTGTCGATCAGCGGCCCCGCGGCGGCGGCCTCCAGGCCGGCGAACGGCAGCAGCGGCACGCTGGCCGCCGCCGCGCCGGCGTCGCCCGCCACGATCACGGCGCGCAGCGACGGGACGCCGGCCCCGGCGGCCAGCACCTTGGGCAGGAACTCAGGCGTGGTGATGGCCATGACCGCGCCGCTGTCGGTCAGCACGTGCCGCAGCTCATCCTCGCTGAGCAGGAACAGCACCGGCGTGGTCACCGCCCCGGCCCGCCAGATGGCCTGGTAGCTGATCCCGACCTCGGGGCAGTTGGCCATGCACAGGACGACCCGCTCGCCGGGCTGCAGGCCGGCCTCGCGCAGGCCGCCGGACAGCCGCCGGGACCGCTCGGCCAGCTGCGCTCCGGTCCAGTGCTGGTCCTCGAAGTACAGGTGCGATTCCTGGGCCGTCCGGCCCCAGGACGCCTCGGCCAGGCGCTGCAGGCTGGTCCCCGTCGCGCTGGTCACCATCTCCACGGTCATGTGTGCTCCATCAGTGTGGACAACTGCCGCGAACAGGGTATGACCTGCGCCTCAGCCCGTGTTCTGGAGGCCGGCGGCGACCCCGTTCACGGTCAGCAGCAGCAGCCGCTCCAGCCGGTCCCGATCGGCTCCCGCGGCCTCGCCGCGGAGCGCGGCCAGCGCGCGCAGCTGCAGGTGAGACAGTGCGTCGACGTACGGGTCGCGCAGCGCCACGGCCCGCGACAGCACCGGCCGCCCGCCCAGCAGCCGGTCATGCCCGGTGACGGTCAGCACCAGCCGCCGGGTCAGGTCGTACTCGGCCAGCACCGCGGTGCTCAGGTCGGGCCGCCGGCCCAGGGCCAGGTACCGGGCGGCGATCCGCCGGTTGGCCTTGGCCAGGCTCATCTCGGCGTTGTCCAGCAGCGAGGCCAGCAGCGCCCAGCCGCGGTAGGCGGCCTGCACGGCCGGCAGCCCGGCCGTCTCCACGGCCGCCGCCAGCCCGCTGCCCAGGCCGTACCAGCCGGGCAGGTTGACCCGGGTCTGGGACCAGGCGAACACCCAGGGAATGGCCCGCAGGTCGCCCAGCGCCGACGCGGCCACGCCCCGGCGGGCGGGCCGCGACCCCATCCGCATGCCGCCCAGCTCGTCCACCGGCGAGACCCGGGCGAACCACTCGGCGAAGCCGTCGGTGCCGGTGAGGGACTGGTAGGCGGCCACCGCCGCGCCGTCCACCCGGTCGGCCACGGCGCGGAACTCGGCCGGCACCGGGTCGCCGTCGCCCGCCGGGTCGCCCGGCCGGCTCGGCCTGGTGCGCCGCCGTGGCCAGCAGCACCGCCGACGTGACCTGCTCCAGGTGCCGCTGGGCGATCTCCGGGTGGCCGTACCGGGCGAAGATCACCTCGCCCTGCTCGGTGACCTTGAACCGGCCGTCGACCGAGCCGGGCGCCTGGGCCAGCACCGCCCGCCCGGCCGGGCCGCCGCCCCGGCCCAGCGCCCCGCCCCGGCCGTGGAACAGGGTCAGCGCGATGTCCCTGGCCGTCTGCCCACCGGGCCAGGCGAAGCTGGGCCTCGAACAGCCGCAGCGTGGCGCTCACCGGCCCCAGCTCCTTGGCCGAGTCCGAGTAGCCGAGCATGGCCTCCAGCTGCCGCCCGCCCGCCGCCAGCCGCCGCCGGACCGGCTCCAGCTCCAGCATGCCGTCCAGGATCGCGGTGGCGTTGTCCAGGTCGGCGTCGCTCTCGAACAGCGGGATCACGTCCAGCACCGGCGCGGTCCCGCCCGGCACGGCCCGCTGGGCCAGCTCGTACACGGCGGCGATGTCGTCGGCCGACCGGGTGAAGCTGACGACGTACCGGTGGCAGGCACGGGTCCCGAACCGGGCCTGGATGGCGGCCACGGCGGCCAGCGTGGCCGCCACCTCGCGGGTCCGGCCCGGACGGGCTCGACCCCGGCCCGCAGCTCGGCCAGCGCCTGTGGCGTGCACCGCGCTGTGCTGGCGAACCTCCAGCCCGGCCAGGTGGAAGCCGAACGTCTCGGCCTGCCAGATCAGCCGCTGGAGCTCCCCGTACGCCTGCCGGGGCGCCCCGGCGCGCGGCCAGCGCCCGCTGCAGCAGGCGCAGGTCATCGATGAACTGGCCCGCGTCGCCGTAGGCCAGGCCGCCGCCGGGCCGGTCCTCGCCGCCCGGCCGGCCCGGGCCAGCCGGGTGACGGTCAGCCGCCGGGCGGCCAGCAGCAGGTACTCCCGGTACGGTTCCTGCGGCGACCGCTCGGCCACCTCGGCCATCAGTCGCGGGTGCCGGGCGTGCGCGTCGGCCAGGGCCTGGCCCAGCTCGGAGTCCGGGGCCAGCGCCGGCTGCGTGCACGGTCAGCGCCCGGCCGATCCGGGTCGCCGCGTTCTCCAGCGCCCGCAGCGCGTGATCGGCCTGGATCTGCGCCGCCTGGATCGTGACCGAGGCGGTGACGTGCGGATTCCCGTCCCGGTCGGCTCCGATCCAGCTGCCATATCGCAGGAACGCCGGCGCCGCCGGCGGCCACCTGCCCGGCCTGGCTGCCCTGCAGCGCGCGGTCCAGGGCCCGGTACAGCTCGGGCACCACCCCGAACAGGGTCTCGTCGAACGCCGTGGTGCCGGTGCGGACCTCGTCCAGCGGCTGCATGGCCGTCACCCGCAGCTGCGCTGTCCGCCACAGCAGGTCGATCTCCTCCCGCAGGCGGCGGGTGGCCTCGGCCTGGCCGCTGGCCCCCAGGCGCCCCTCGCTGAGCTCGTCGAGCAGGCCGCTGATCCGGCGCAGCGCCTCGGTCACCGCCCGCCGGCGGGCCTCGGTGGGATGGGCGGTGAGCACCGGGTGCACCCGCAGGCCGTCCAGCAGCCGGGCCAGCCCGTCCGGGCCGAGCCGCTCCCGCAGCGCCGGCACCGCGGCGGCCAGCGACTCGCGCATCGGCTCGCCGCCCGTGTCGCGCTCGCGCAGGGTGCGGATGCGGTGGTGCTCCTCGGCCAGGTTGGCCAGGTGGAAGTAGACCGTGAAGGCCCGGGCCACGGCGTCGGCCCGGTCCAGCGGCCAGCCCGCCACCAGGGCCGCGATGTCGTCGTCGGCCGCCTGGCCGCGGCGCCGGGGGCGAGCCCGGCCCGGGTCCCAGCCCGTCGCTGCGGGCGGCGATGGCCGCGTGCCGCAGCCGCTCCACGTCATCGAGCAGGTCCTGGCCGCCGGAGTCCCGGATGACCTCGCCCAGGATGTCCCCGAGCAGCCGCACGTCCCGGCGCATCGGCGCCGGCACGTTCTGGCGGTCGGCGTCCCTGCCCACGCGCGTCAGCGTACTCGGGCGGCCTAGCGATGCCCGGCAGGTACCACCTGGTCGGCGGTCAGCGTCCACAGGCCCAGGCCGCCGTCGTCGGTGCAGCGCACCTGGCCCAGGGCCTGCAGGTGCTGGAGGTGGGCCACCACCTCGCCCAGCGCGGCCTGGCGCGGGAACCCGGTGATCTGGTCCCACGGCCGGGACCAGGACACCTGCGCGGCTACCTGCCAGGCCGACCGGCCGGCGCCCGCGGGCTCGGGCAGCGCCGCGGCGATCTCGGCCAGCCGCTCGGCGTGGTGCTCGGCCAGGGCGGTCAGCCGCGCGTCCAGCCCGGCGAACCGGTACTCATGGGCGGGCAGCACCTCGGCCGGGTTCATCCCGCGCAGCGACTCCAGCGACGTCAGGTAGGCGTCCAGCGGCGAGGTGGTCATGTCCCACGAGGAGATGTTGGGGGTGATCCGGGGCAGCACGTGGTCCCCGGTCAGCAGCAGGTCCCGGGCCTCGTCGTGGAAGCACAGGTGGCCGGGGGTGTGGCCCGGCGTCCACACCGCCCGCAGGGTCAGGCCGGGGGCGTCGGCCAGGTCGCCGTGGGTCAGCGTGCGGTCCGGCACCGCCATCGGCCCGGGCCGTCCGGCCCGGCGCTCGGTGATCTCGGCCAGGTGCTCGGGCGGCGCGCCGACCCAGCGCAGGTACCCCGACATCCGGTCGGCGACCCCGTTCTCGCCAGTACCGTTCCCATTGGCCCGGTTCATCTGGTCGGTCAGGAACGCCGCCTCGGCCTCGTGCATGGCGATCCAGGCCCCGGTCCGCTCGCGGACCTTCCCGGACAGGCCGTGGTGGTCGGGATGCACGTGGGTGACCAGGATGCCGGTGATGGCGTCGAGCGGGATCTGGCAGGCGGCCAGCCCCTCGTTCAGCACCCGCCAGCTATCCGGGTGGTTCCAGCCGGTGTCGACCATGATGAAGCCGGACTGGTGCTCGATCAGGTAGCTCAGCACGTAGCGCAGCGGGCTGTCCGGAATCGGCACGGGCACGGACCAGATACCGCTGCGGACTTCCTCGACCGGGGGGAACTCCCGGGCTCAGCCACGCCTCGCGCTGCCGCGTGCCGGTGACGGTGACCTGCATTCGCCGGAATCCTCCCCGCGCCGCCGTTGACACCAGTTCCGGCGCTGTGGTTCGCTCATGCCGGAAATAAGCATAACCGATTTCAGTTTTTGCCCGGGCGGCAGGGGACGGCGCAGTGACGGCTGAGGCAGTGCACGAGCGGGAGACTACCGAGGAGTTCCGCCTCCGGGCGCGGGCCTGGCTGGCGGCCAGCGCGCCGCGCCGCTCGCGTGGTCCGGGCGAGATAGGCGCCGAGGGCGAGCAGGTGGGCAGCGGCGGCGGCCTGGCCCGGCAGAAGGCGTTCCAGGCCCAGCTGTACGACGCGGGCTTCGTCGGGATCACCTGGCCGGCGCAGTACGGCGGGCAGGGCCGGACCAACGCCGAGCAGATCGCGTTCAGCCAGGAGGCGGCGGCCTACGCGCTGCCTGTCGGCGCGTTCGTGATCGGCCTCGGCATGCCCGCCCCGACGATCCTGGAATGCGGCACCGAGGCGCAGAAGCAGCGCTACCTGAGGCCGATGATGCGCGGCGAGGAGATCTGGTGCCAGCTGTTCTCCGAGCCCGGCGCCGGCTCGGACGTGGCCAGCCTGCAGACCAGCGCGGTCCCGGACGGTGACACCTGGGTGCTCAACGGGCAGAAGGTGTGGACCTCCGGCGCCCAGTACAGCGACTACGGCGCGGTGCTGGCCCGGACCGACCCGACCCAGCCCAAGCACCGGGGCATCACGATGTTCATCGTGGACATGCACGCGCCCGGCGTGACCGTCCGCCCGCTGCGGGTGGCTACCGGGGCGGCGCCGTTCAACGAAGTGTTCTTCGACAACGTGCGACTGGCCGCCGACGCCGTGATCGGCGAGCGGAACCGGGGCTGGGACGCCGCGGTGGTGATGCTGCGGGCCGAGCGGATCACGATCGGCACGATGACCGCCGGCCGGGACAACCCGCTGGGCTTTGAGTCGCTGCGGAACCTGGCCGGGCGGCTGGGCAGGCTGGACGATCCGGGGGTCCGGCGGCGGCTGGCCGAGCTGTACGCCCGGCAGCGGGCGGCGGCGCTGTTCGGCCGGACGCTGCGCGAGGAGGCCCTGGCGGGCCGCCCGCCGGGCGCCCGCGGTTCCATGGCCAAGCTGGCCAACGCCGAGCTGGGGACGTTCTCGGCGGTCGTCGCCGCAGGACGTGCTGGGCGACGCGGTGGCCGGCCACGAGGCCGGCGATGACCTGGCCGGGGTGCTGACCTCGATCATCGGCGTGACCGGCAGCTCGATCGCCGGCGGGACCAACGAGATCCAGCGCAACATCATCGGGGAGCGGGTCCTGGGCCTGGCCAAGGACCCCGGCGTCGACCGGCAGACCCCGTTCAACCAGCTGCGCGTCGGCACCCAGAAGCGTCAGGGAGCGTCATGAGCCTGATCCTGACCGCTGACGAGGAGGCGCTGCGCGACGCGGTGCGCCGGTTCGTCGCCGACCGCAGCCCGCTGTCCGCCGTCCGCCAGCTGATCATGGCGGGCGAGCCGTACGACGCCGCGGTCTGGAAGCAGCTGGCCGGGCAGCTCGGCCTGGCCGGGCTGAGCATCCCCGAGGAGTACGGCGGGGCCGGGGCCGGGCACGCGGCGATGGCCGTGGCCCTGCAGGAACTGGGCGCCGGCCTGGTGCCGTCGCCCCTGCTGGCGTCGGGCGTGCTGGCCGCCGGGACACTGCTGGCCCTGGACGACGAGGCCGCCCGGGCGGCCATCCTGCCCGGCATCGCCAGCGGCGACACCGTGGCCACGCTGGCCCTGGGCGCCGGAACCGCCATCGCCACCGGGTCCGGGGACGACGCGCGGCTGAACGGCGACCTGGCCCCGGTGCTGAACGCCGCCCAGGCATCGGTCCTGCTGATCCCGGCCGACGGCCCGGACGGGCTGGCCATGTACGTGGTCGACGGGTCGCAGGTCGGCCTGACCCGGACGCCGCTGGCCACCGCCGACCCGACCCGGGCGCTGGCCCGCGTGCACCTCGACGCCGTCCCGGCCCGGGCGCTGGCCGGCAGACGCGGCCGCGCCCTGGCCGCCGCCAGTGGACCTGGCCGCCCTGGCGCCTGGCCGCCGAGCAGTGCGGCGGCATGGCCGCCTGCCTGGCCATGACCGCCGAGTACGCCCGGCTGCGGGTGGCGTTCGGCCAGCCGATCGGGGCCTTCCAGGGCGTCAAGCACCGGCTGGCCGACCTGCAGACGGCCTGGGAGCTGGGCCACGCCGCGCTGCGCGCGGCGGCCCGCAGCGCCGACGAGGACCCGGCCAGCTTCCCGGCCGACGTGGCCGCGGCCCGGGTGCTGATCTCCGGCCCGTACTTCGACGCCGCCACCGCCACCATCCAGCTGCACGGCGGGATCGGCTACACCTGGGAGCACGACGCGCACTTCTTCTACAAGAACGCGCTGTCCGGCCGGGTGCTGCTAGGCGCTCCCGCCGATCAGCTGGACCGGCTCGCCGCGGCCCTGGGGATGTGACAGCCTGCTGGCCGACATGAGCGGACCGAGAATGGCCAGCAGGCCCGTCGTTCCGGGCCGCGGTCCCGTCGACGCCTGCCCAGCGCGGGCGCCGGGAGCGCATCCTCGAGGCGGCCACCGCCGTCCTGATCGGCGGCGGCGAGGACGCGCTGCAGATGAAGGAACTGGCCCAGCGGGCCGACGTGTCGCTGGCCACGCTGTACCGGTACTTCCCGGCCAAGGACCACGTGCTGATGGCCATCGCGCTGAGCGGCTACGAGCGCGCCCTGGACCTGGTCCGGGCCGAGCCGCCGCGCGGCGGCACCGTCCGCGACCGGGTCACCGCCCACCTGCTGCGGGAGTTCCGGGCCGGGCAGCGCGAGGTCCGGCTGACCGCCGCCCTGACCCGCGCGGTCAGCGAGACCAGCCGTAGCTACAGCGCCACCATCGAGCAGATCGAGGCCGCCCACCTGCGGGTGGTCCGGCACGTCGCGGCCGACGGGGGGGTGCTGAGCGAGCGGCACGACCTGCTGCTGCCGGTCGTGGTGGACGTGTTCAGCGCCGCGTTCCGGCGCTGGCTGGCCGGGATGTGCACGCCCGCGCAGGCCCGGCTGGAGATCCGGGTCGGCGGGCACCTGCTGGACCTGCCCGGCGAGGCGGTGGACGAGGAACTCCGGCGGGCCGGCCCGGAACTGGGTGCCCGGCCGGCTAGGAGGCCGGAGTCAGGACGATGACCGGGATCTGACGGCTGGTCTTCTGCTCGTACTCGGCGAAGCCGGGGTTGTCGATCTTCCACTTGGTCCAGATCCGGTCCCGCTCCTGGCCGCTGGTCTCCCGGGCCGTGAACCGGATTGTCCCGGTGCCGACCTCGGCCGTCACCTCGGGGTGGGCGACCAGGTTGTGGTACCAGTCCGGGCTGGTGGGCGCGCCGCCCTTGGACGCGACCACGACGTAATCGTCACCGGCCCGCCCGTACATCATCGGGTTGATGCGCTCGGCGCCGCTGCGGGCACCGGTGGTGTGCAGCAGGAGCAGCGTCGCGCCCTCGAACGGGCCGCCTACCTTGCCGTCGTTGGCGCGGAACTCATCGATGATCTGGCTGTTGAAATCTGGCATGACACCTGACATCTTACCGGGCTGGCGCGCCGCGGATCTCCAGGTGGTCCAGCAGATCCTGGGTGGCGGCGGCGATGGTGGTCACGGCGGCCTCGAACGCTTCGGCGTTATGCCCGGCCGGAGTCCGGAAGCCGCTTACCTTGCGCACGTACTGCAGCGCCGCCGCCCGCACGTCAGCGTCGGTGACGTGCTCAGCGTACGGCTCGCGGAGGGTCTTGATCGATCGGCACATACGGCGACGTTACGCCAGGCCCGGCCGCCCGTGGCGGCGGCGGCCCGGCTAGCTTGGGTGATCGCCCCGCTAATGATCGCGCGGGCGGATATCGCGGCCGGGCGGATGAGGAGGCAGGCAGGTGGACTTCGCAGAGGCAGACCGGCTGGCCCGGGCGTTCGCCGAGCGGGACGGCCAGCCCGGCGTGGCCTACGGGGTGCTGGCGGGCGGCCGCCTGGTCCACTCCGGCGGCCTGGGCGAGCGCTGGCTGGGCGGGCCGCGCCCGGACGCCGGCACGGTGTTCCGGATCGCGTCGATGACCAAGAGCTTCACCGCCGCCACCATCATGGCCCTCCGCGACGAGGGTGCCCTGCGGCTGGACGACCCGGCCCGCGACTACGTCCCGGAGCTTGACGACCTGCCGCTGCCGTCGGCCGAACTCGCCGCTGCCGACGCTGCGAAACCTGCTGACGATGACCGCCGGGTTCCCCACCGACGACGCGTGGGGCGACCGGCAGCAGGGCCTGGACCCCGATGAGTTCGCCGCGCTGCTGCGCGGCGGAGTCCGGATGGCCTGGGCACCGGGAACCCGGTTCGAGTACTCCAACCTGGGCTATGCGATCCTCGGCCGGGTCATCACGGCGGTGACCGGGCAGGAGTACGGCGACGCGGTGCGCGGCCGGGTGCTGGCCCCGCTGGGCCTGGCCGACACCGGCTTCGCCGCCGCCGAGTTCGACCCGGCCCGCCTGGCCCGCGGCTACCAGCGCGGCGCGTCCGGCTGGGCCGAGGTGCCGTTCGACGGGCACGGGGCGTTCGCCCCGATGGGCGGCATCTTCAGCACCGTGGCCGACCTGGCCCGGTGGGCGGCCGGCTTCGCCGCCGCGTTCCCCGCGCGTGACGACGCCCCTGACGGGCATCCGCTGAGCCGGGCGACCCGCCGTGAGATGCAACTGCCGCAGGTCGCCATCTACGGCTGGCCGACCGGCGCCTACCCCGATGCCGCCGTGCTCAGCTACGGATTCGGGCTGTTCGCCATGGAAAGCCCGGTGCTCGGGACGATGATCCAGCACAGCGGCGGCTACCCCGGCTTCGGCAGCCAGATGCGCTGGCACCCGGAGACCGGTACCGGCGCCATCGTGCTGGGCAACGGCACCTACGCCAACGCCGGGCAGCTAGCGGCGGCCATCGCGGCCGAGATCGCGCGTCAGGTCCGGGCGGGCCGGGCCGGCGGGAGCGGCGGGACGGGAGGTCGGGTGAGCGGGCCGGCCCGGCGACGGGCGGCCCTGGCCGGAGACCCTGGCCGCCCGGGCTGACCTGGACCGGCTGCTGCGGTCCTGGGATGACGACCTGGCCCGGCGGCTGTTCACCGCCAACGTGGAGTGGGATCAGCCGTACGCCAGCCGTCGCGAGGCGATCAGCCGGGTCCGGGACCGGATCGGCGCGTTCGCGCCCGACCCGGACCGGCCGCCCGAGCATGAGAGCGCGGCGCACTGCCGGTGGTGGCTCCGCGGCGAGCGCGGCACGGTGCAGGCCGAGATGCGCCTGGCCCCGCTGCGGGCGCCCCGGGTCCAGTCGCTGCGGGTGGCGGTGCCGCCCGCGCCGGGGTCGGTCCTGCTCCGGTTGCTCGACGCGGTGATCGCCATGATCAACGACGGCCCGGCCAGCGGGTGGCCGGACTGGCTGCCGGTCGCGGCCGACGTGAATACGGAGTGGCTGAGCCGCCGGCTGGGGCTGGCCGCCGCCTGGGCCGGGCGCTGCGCGGCCGGCGGGGTCCGGTCCGGCGACGGCGAGTCGGCGGTCACGGTAGAACTGGACGGGTCGGTCCGGCCGGGCGGTGCTGTCGGTCGCCGTGGACGAGACCCGCGAGGTGCTGCGCCAGGCTGAGGTGACGCTGCTGCCCTGATATGCGCCGCTGTCGCCGTGCTAGGTGAGGGCGGGCCGGGGGTGGGCCCGGCGGAGTGTCGGCCCGGCCCCTAGCCTGTACCCAGGGGCACTCCGTCAATCAGGCAATCAGACACTGGCAATCAGACACAGGCAATCAGACACAGGGACTGGTGATGACGAACAGCGACGCCCGAACCGCGGTCGGCCGCCCGGACGGCGCGGCCGAGCAGGGGACCTTCGGGCGGACCGGCAGCAAGTGGTGGACGCTGACCGCGGTCTGCCTCGGGACCTTCATGCTGCTGCTGGACGTGACGATCGTCAACGTCGCACTGCCGGACATCCAGGCCGCGCTGCACTCCAGCTTCTCCGGGCTGCAGTGGGTGGTCGACGCCTACGCGCTCAGCCTGGCCGCGCTGCTGCTCACGGCGGGCAGCCTGGCCGACCTGTACGGGCGCCGCCTGATGTACATCGTCGGCCTGGTCATCTTCACGCTCGGGTCGGCGCTGTGCGGCGCCGCGCAGAGCACCCTGATGCTCCAGCTATCGCGCGGCCTGCAGGGCGTCGGCGGCGCGATCATGTTCGCCGTGTCGCTGGCCCTGCTGGCCGACGCCTTCCGCGGCAAGGACCGCGGCGTCGCGTTCGGCGTGTGGGGCGCCATCACCGGGGTGGCGGTGGCCATCGGCCCGCTGCTGGGCGGCGTGCTCACCTCCGGCCTGTCCTGGCGGTGGATCTTCTTCGTCAACCTGCCGGTGGGCATCGTCGCGGTGGTGCTCACCGTGATGCGGGTGGCCGAGTCCCGCGCGCCGGTGGCCCGGCGGCCGGACTGGCCGGGCTTCGTGCTGTTCACCATCGCGCTGTCGGCCCTGGTGTACGGGCTCATCGAGTCCAGCCAGAAGACGTTCAGCAGCGGCATCGTGATCGGCTGCCTGATCACGGCGGGCGTGCTGCTGGCCGCGTTCGTGGTGGCCGAGTCCCGGCTGCGCCAGCCGATGTTCGACCTGTCGCTGTTCCGCAAGCCGACCTTCAGCGGCGGCGCGGTCGCCGCGTTCGCGCTCAGCGCGTCGATCTTCGCGATGTTCCTGTACCTGGTCCTGTTCCTGCAGGACGTGCTGCGGTTCAGCGCGCTGGGCACCGGCCTGCGGCTGCTGGTCGTGTCGGTGGCCATCCTGATTACCTCGGCCATCGCCGGCAGGCTGACGTCCAAGGTCCCGCTGCGGTTCCTGATCGGGCCGGGCCTGCTGCTGGTCGGCGCCGGGCTGCTGCTGATGCGCCGGCCTGACCGCTACCTCGGGCTGGACCCACCTGCTGCCCGGCCTGATCATCAGCGGTATCGGCATCGGCCTGGTCAACCCGCCGCTGGCGTCGACCGCCGTCGGCGTGGTGCCGCCCCAGCAGGCCGGCATGGCCTCCGGGATCAACTCCACGTTCCGCCAGGTCGGCATCGCTACCGGAATCGCGCTGCTGGGCACCCTGTTCGCCAGCCAGATCCGGGACTACGTATCCGCGCACGCGCGCCGGGCTGGCCGGGCACGGCCCGCAGGTCGCGGCGGCCATCCAGTCCGGCAACCTGGGCCAGCTGCTGGCCCGCCTGCCCGCCTCGGCCCGGGCCACCGTCGAGCACGTCAGCCGGGCCGCGTTCGCCAGCGGGCTGAACGACATCCTGCTCGTGGCGGCGATCATCGCCCTGGCCGGCGGGGTGGTGTCGCTGGCCGCCATCCGCCGCCGCGACTTCGCCCCGGTGCAGGCCCGAACCGCCGAGCCCGGCGCCACCGGGACCCCCGCCGCCGAGGCCGCCGCCACCGGGACCCCCGCCGCCGAGGCCCGCCGCCACCGAGGCCCGCACCGCCGAGCCGCCCGGCTAGCGCCACCAGGGGCGCTGGCGCAGGCTGGCTACCTCGGCGGCGGGCTCGCTCACGGCCGGCGTGTGGCCGGTCAGGTGGTACAGGTACTCGCCGACCCACAGCAGGTCCGGCGCGTACTCGTCCGGGGTATTGGCGGCGCAGGCCACCCCGACCGGCAGGCCCGGGCCGTCCGCGACCGGGACCGTGACCGGTGCCACGTCCCCCTGCCCCCGTCCCCGCGCGGGTCCGTCTAGCTGGCCGGCTATCTGCTGGTAGAACCCGGTGAGCTCGTCGGTCAGGTTCCGGAACCTGGCCCGGTCGGCCTGGTCGGCGCGCCCGGCCGGGGAGTCGGGCGCCCCGTGGTAGCCGTCGTGACCGTCGTGCAGGCTGGCCACTGAGTACGCGGTGAGCCGGAGCCGGGTGTTGCCCATGACCAGGCCCCACAGGTCCGGCCGGGGCAGCCGCTTGCTGCCCTGCTCGGTCAGGTAGGCGCGCAGCGCCTCATCCAGCCGGATGCCGGCGCCGACCGCCGCCATCGCCGTGTCCGGCGGGGCGGCGCGGAGGCCCAGCGCCCAGTCCACCGCCTGGGACAGGTACGCGGCGCCGCGCCGGAACGCGTCGGCCAGGTCGGCGGCGACGATCCCGGACGCCCCGCGCGGCCAGAACAGGATGCCTACCACCAGGCTGACCGCGCAGCCGATGCCCACGTCCTCGACCCGCAGCAGGCCCACCCGCCAGCCGACCGGCACCAGCAGGTTGAACACCACCACGATCGTCACCGTGAACGCCGCCTGGCCGACCGCGAACGGCGCGGTCCCCGGCGCGTAGGAGGCGACGAGCACCGCGATCGGGAGCGCGATCCACAGCGCGGTCGAACTGGTCCCGATGGCCAGCAGCAGGGCGGCACCGACGGCGAACCCGACCGCCGTGCCGGCCAGCGCCCGCAGGGCCGTCGCGCCGGTCGCGGCGGCACTGGTGCGCAGCACCGCCAGGGTGCCGAACACCACCCAGAAGGCGTGCTGGACCCCGCTGAGATCGGCCACGGCCACCGCCACGGCCAGGGCGATCGCGCCGCGCAGGCTGTTGCGGAACCACACCGACCGGATGCTGGCGTGCCGGGCCAGATAGCGGGTGGCGCTGGCCAGCGCGGGCAGCCGGGGCGGCGGGGCCGCATCCTCCTGGCCGAACCAGCGGCGCCGGGCCGCCGCGATGAGTTCCGGGTCGGCCCGGCGGGCGGCGATGATCGCGTCGGCCATGACCGCCCGCGCGGCCGCCGCGATGACCTGGGCGTGCGCCGCGTGCGCGACGCTCTCGCGGATCTCGTCCGCCGGGCCGGCCAGGGTGCGCTGCCGGGCTGCGCTGGCCATCCGGGCGCGGTCCAGCCGGGTCAGGTCCGGGATCGGCCCGTCGCGGTCCAGCAGGTCGGCCGCGGCCATCAGGATCTCGGCCGTCGCGCTCAGTAGCTCGACGTCCGCCTCGCCCGCCTGGCTCAGGTCCTGGTGCCCGTCGACCGCGTCGCTGACCAGGCTGAAGCACCACTCCAGCAACTCGGCCACGCTGGCCAGGCCCTGGTCGGCGGTGGCGAGGCCGGTGGGTCGCAGCGGCGCCGCGTCGAAGGCGGTCAGCAGGTCGTGCTTGGCCGCGCTGGCGGCTTCCGCGTCGGCGGGCGTGGCCGAGCCGGCCGCGCTCCGGGCGAGTCGCCGGGCCAGCGTCCGGGCCGAGTCGGCCGCGCGCATCCGCAGCCGGTCGCCCGGCGACCGCGGCGAGACCAGGAGCACCGCCGCCGCGCCCGCCGCCATGGCCAGGCCCCAGCCCGCCACCCGGAAGCCGATCGAGCTGACCGGCGCGACGGTGGCCACCGATACCACGTAGGCCAGCAGCGCCGGGGTTACCCCCGTGGCCATGTTCGGCCCGCTTACTCCGGCGAAGAAGATCGCGAACGCGACCGGCACAGTGACCACGGCGGCCAGCCACGTGGTGCCGGACACCAGCGTCCCGATTACCACCGCCGCGCTGCCGACCACGGCCAGCCCCAGGTAGGCGGCGGCCTTGTCGCGCCGGGTTCCGCCGAACGCCGCGAAGACCAGCGACGCGAACCCGCCGAACACCGCGAACAGGGTCATCTGCGGACTGTCGATGACCTTCAGGGTGATGGCGAACAGGGCGGGGATGACCACGGTGGCCCGGAGGGCGCGGATCGCCGCGGGCACCGACCACGCCGGTATCGAAGCGCGCAGCCAGGACCGGGGACCCGCGCCGCCGGGCGCCGCCGGGGTGGCCGTGGACGGGCGGAACAGACGGGCGGCACCACGTACCGCAGCGGAGTCGGACACCTCCCCATCCTTACCCGGGGTGTCGGCCGGGCGACCGTCCGCCCGTGCGCCGGCGCGGCCCGCGCCGGCGTCGTCTCGGCTCAGCGGAGGGCGGCGGCCAGGTCAGCGGCCAGGTCCCCGCGCGGCATGACCTCGACCCGGTCCAGGTCCAGCCAGGACGCGGCCAGCCGCAGCTCGGCGGCCAGCTCCGGGGCCACCACGGCGCGGTCAGCGCCGGGCTCGGCGTGCGCGGCCTGCACCCGCAGCACCCCGGCCTGCCGGTCGGACTTGAGGTCGACCCGGCCGACCAGGGCGTCGCCGAGCAGGAACGGCAGCACGTAGTAGCCGTGCACCCGGTCGGCGGCCGGGGTGTAGATCTCGATGCGGTACCGGAAGCCGAACAGCCGCTCGGTCCGCTCCCGGAACCAGATCAGCGAGTCGAACGGGGACAGCAGCGCCCGGGCCGCCACCCGGCGCGGCCGCCGGGCCTCGGGCCACAGGTAGGCGGGCGCCGCCCAGCCCGCCACGGTGACCGGGATCAGCTCCCCGGCCGCCACCAGCTCGGCCACCCGGGCCTTGGACACGGTCCGGCTCAGCCGGAAGTAGTCGCCGAGGTCGGGCTCGGTGGCCACGCCCAGCGCCCGGGCCGCGATCCGGATGAGCTCGCGCTGGGCGTCGGCGTCCGCCATGGCCGGGGCGGCGACGACGCTGGCGGGCAGAACCCGCTCGGGGAGGTCGTACAGCCGCTCGAAGTTGACCCGGCACGACGCGGTGATGTTGCCGGCGAAGAAGTGGTACTCCAGCGCCCGCTTGCCCTCGTGCCAGTTCCACATGTGGCCGGGCCGGGGCGGTGGCCGCTTGATCCCGGTATCGGCGGCCCGGATCGGCCCCTTGGCGGTCACCAGGTCCAGCACCGTCTCGACCAGGCCGGGATTGTCCCGCTCGATGCGGGAGATCATGTCCCAGGAGTCCGTGCGGAACCGGGCCATCCGGAACCGCAGCAGCGGCAGCGTGGCCGCCGGGATCAGCGATGCCTCGTGCGCCCAGTACTCGGCCAGTTCCCGCCGCTCGGGCCGGGCACCGCGGCGGGCGGTGGTCAGGCTGGGGCCGTGCGCGGCCATGAGGTCCAGGGCCTCGCGCGGGTACGGTCCCAGCCGCGCGAACACCGGCAGGTAGTGCGACCGGCAGAACACGTTGACCGAGTCCAGCTGGAGCAGCCCGACCTGGCTGATCACCTTGCGGATGTGCCGGGCACCCACCTGGCCCGCCGGGCGGGCCGCGGCGAAGCCCTGGGCGGCCAGCGCGATCCGCCGCGCCGCCCCCGCCGTCAGGCGCAGCTCCGCCGATCGCGCCGCATCCGTTTCCGCCACCACGCAGACAGACCTCGCCCTTCGCCTCAATATCGGTCCGCCCACCGTACCGTCAGCCGCCGACAGTGCTGCTTTGCTCATGATCGTGACCGTTTGTCCGTGCTGAAGACGGGTAATCGGTCACGATCATGAAAGCCGGCCCGGGCGGCCAGGCCGGTCAGGGCTGAGCGCGGATGGTGAGGACTGTCCAGGCGCCCAGGTGGATGCGGTCGCCGTCGCGGAGCGGGACCCGCTGGTCGGTGGCGATCTCGATGTTGTTGACCAGGGTGCCGTTCTCGGAGCCGGGGTCGAGAAGGGCCAGGTGCCGTCGGGCTGGGGGATCAGGACCGCGTGCAGCCGGGAGACGCCGGGGTCGGTGGGGGGCCGGTCAGGTCGATCTCGGGCTCGAACCCCCGGCTAGGGCTGAGGCGGCCGATGCGCATCTGCGGCCCGGTCAGCACGAAGTGCCGGTCGGGGCAGTAATCGGGGAACTTGATGCTGGCCGCGTCCGGCCCGCCGGCCGCCACGACGCTGTCGTAATAGGCGCGATCAGCGGCCACGGTGGCCGACCACTGCGGCGGGTCATCCGGGTCATGGCCGCCCGCCGGGTACGCCGACGTGGGCAGCGAGACCGATGAGACGAACGAGGCTGGCGCGGCTGAGGAGGTCACCGGGGCCGGCGGGACCGGCGGGGCCGATGAGGACGCCGGGGCAGATGACAGGAGCGGGGCTGACGCGGGCCGGGCTGACGCGGGCGGCGGGGCCAGCGGGGCGACAGGAGGGAATGAGATCGGCACGCTCGATCCGGCCGGGGGGAACGAGGTCAGCGGATCAGGGCTGGCTGCGTCCGGGCTGGCCGCGTCCGGGCTGGAGGCATCCGGGCTGGACGCGCTGGGGCCGGAGCCGCCGGGGTCCCGACGGGTCGCCCTTGGTGGACCAGCCGCCGGCCGGGCGGCGGCGGCTGCCGGGCGCGAACCGGGACGAGATCGTCGGCTCGTAGATGTCCGGGGCGGCCGGGTCGGGCGGGGCCGGGGCCGCCGCGCCGGGGCGGCCGGGGACGCGGCCGGTGGCGTAGTCGTAGCCGCACGCCTCGCAGAACTGGCCGGACCGGGTCGTGCCGCAGTTCGGGCAGGGCGGGCCGGGCGGGGGCGCCGTCGCGCCGGGGCCGGACGGCGCGGGGCCGCCGGATGCCGTCGCCCCGGATGCCGCCGCGCCGGTCATCGACGCGGGCGGCCGGTCCATCCGCATCCCGCAGGTGTCGCAAAAGTCGGTGCTAGCCGACTCGTGACCAGTCGGGCACGTCGCCATCTGGGCCTCCGCCGTCCCTCTGCCGCTGCCGCGCTGCCGGTCCGGGGCCGTTACTTCCGGGTCCGGACGGTCTTGGTGGACCGGGTGTCGAGCGCCATCTCGTCGGCGTCGTCGACCTTCTTGCGCAGCCGCACCGTTCCGGTGGCCGCGTCCACCACGTCGACCACCTTCTCCAGCAGCCGGGCGGTGTCGGAGTTGCCGGACTGCTGGGCCAGCCGGACCGCGCGGCCGAGCTTGGCCGTGGCGGTTTCCTCGTCGCCGTCCTTGCGGGCCTCCAGGCCCTCCTGGATGCACTGGGCCAGCTCGGCCTGGCCGGTGTAGTGGGCCACGTGCGAGTTGATCCGGGTGGACAGGGCCTCGTCGTCGGTCCAGACGGCCCGGACCAGGCCCTGGCCGAGCGCCTCGGTGCCGGCCAGCAGGGTCACCCGGGCGGCCAGCATCTCGTCGCCCACGCCGGCCGGGGTGACGTCCACGCAGACGTGGTAGTCGCGGCTCTCGCTCGCGCCCCAGGCACCGGTCGGGTAGTCGCCGGCCTGCGGCCCGGTGGCGTTGCGCCGCCCGGTCAGGTCCTCCACCGAGGGCGCCACCTGCTTGACGAAGCGCAGCGTGGCGTGCTGCGGGGTCCACACCCGGAGGGCCACGTCGGCGACCTGCTTGCCCATCGAGGTCTCCATCATGGCCGCGAAGTCGGCGGCCAGCCCGGCCGGGTCGCGCACGATGTCGACCGTGCCGAGCAGGCCGCTGGAGACGTTGCGCAGCTCGCCGACCTCCCAGTCGGTGCCCACGCCGCGGCAGTCGCAGCTGAACGAGCCCTCGCACAGCCCGATCGCCTGGGCGAGCTGGGACGGCGTCTCGTGCTGGTTCTTGCCGTCGGTGAGCAGGATGGCGTGCCGCAGCCCGGCGGGCTGGGTGGCGAAGATCTGGTACGCCAGCCGCAGCCACTGGCCGATGGCCGTGCCGCCGCCGGGGCGTAGCTGGGCCACGGCCTGCTGCGCCCAGCTACGGGTGGCGGGGCCGGCGATGGCCATCGTGCCGTCCGGCGGGAAAACCGGCACGGCCCGCTCGGACCCGGCGATCACGGCGAAGGCGACGCCGTCGCGGATCACCTCGATCGCCGTGGCGGTGGCCCGGATGGCCTCGGCCATCTTCGACTGGGGGGCGCCCATCGACCCGGAGCGGTCGATGATGATGATCTCGGCGCTGCCCGCGCCGGAGGCGGGCTGCGCCGGCGCTGCCATGGTGTCCGGGGAGGTCACGGTGACGACCGCGTTGACCTCGAAGGCCCCCGCCGGAAGGTGCTCGTTCTGGTAGATCTCGACGGTGAAGCCGGGCTGGCCGGGCTGGCTCATCGGCGGGCTCTCCTCAGCTGGTGATCAGGTCGGCGGTGATCGGGCGGGATGTGGTCATGACCCGTCGCCCGCGGCAGGCGCGGGCTCCGGCGCGGGAGCGGGCACGAGCACCGTCGGCGGATGGTCCGGGCCGGCGGCGGCCGGCGTGAGGCGGGCCGTGGAGACGGACGGCGCGGGGGCGGCGACCAGGCGGGCGGTGGAGACCGACTGCGCGGGCGGGGCCGGGTGGGCGGGCGGGAACGGGATCAGCACAGCGGTGATGTTGTCCGCCCCGCCGGCCTTGATGGCGAACTGGATCAGCCCGGACGCGGCGGCCAGCGGGGCTTCTCGCGCGGCGGGCAGCGCGAGGGCGGCCAGCGCGGCCGGGTCGGGCCGGTAGTTCCACAGGCCGTCCGAGCACAGCAGCACGACGCCGGGGCCGGGCGGCTCGAAGCGGGTCACGTGCGGGGCCGCCTCGGCGGCGTCGCCGCCCAGCCACCGGGTCACCACGTGGGCGTGAGCCGAGTTCATCGCCTCCGCCTCGGACATCAGCCCGGCCGCCACCATCTCCTCGGCCAGTGAGTCGTCCCTGGTCAGCCGCTGGGACGAGGGATCGGCGGCCAGCCAGTAGGCGCGGCTGTCGCCCACCCAGCACAGCGTCACCTCGGCCGGCGTGACCACCGCGGCCAGCAGGGTGGCCGACGGCCGGTCGGCCGAGTCGCCGGCCAGGGCATCCACCGCCGCCGCGGCGGCGGCCACCGCTTCCGCGCACGCCCGGGCCAGGTCCGCGCCGGTGCGGACGGCGGGCAGCAGCGCGCCCACGGTGGCCATCGCGGCGGCCAGCGACGCCTCGTCGGGCCGCTCCGAGGTCGAGATGCCGTCGCACACCACGGCCACGGCGGCCGGGCCGTCGGCCCGGTCGGCGGTGGCCAGGGCCATCGCGTCCTCGTTCCGGTGGTGGCGCAGTCCCCGGTCGGTCACCCCGGCCAGCAGGCCCAGGTCGAGTTCCTGATGATCGCGGCCGGTCGGGACGCGCCGCCCGCAGGTGCCGCAGTAGCCCTCCGGGCTGATCACCGAGTCCGGGCAGTCCGGGCAGGTCCGGGCGTCGACGGCGCGGCCCGCGCTGACGGCGGCCGGGGCCAGTTCGGTGCCGCACGCCTCGCAGAAGCTGTCCTGGGTGGCGATGGCGGCCCCGCAGGCGGGGCAGGCCAGCCGGGCCACCGGGGTGGCGCTCATGTCAGGGTCCGGGGGCGGACCGAGTTGGCCAGGTCGACCAGCTCGATCCGGCGGGTCTCGTCGGGGGCCAGCCGGGCCAGCGCGCGGTAGCTGCGCTCCAGCCCGAACCGCAGCGAGCGCTCGTTCGGCTCGCAGCCGAGCACCTGCCCGCTGCCGTTGAGCTGGCCCGTCACCGCCGCGCCCAGCGCGGTGGTCAGGACCTCGGCGGTGAGCTGCTGGGTGCGGGCCGCGTCCAGCCGGAGCTGGCCCAGCCGGGTCACTGGCCTCGTGCAGGTCAGCCGGGGTGACCGGGGCCTGGCCGTCGGGACCGTGCGGCCGGCCGGCCTGGGTCCGGACCGCGGCGATCTGGGCCGCCAGGTGGTAGCTGGACGTGGCGGGCACGGCGGCCATGACGGCGATCGCGCCGCGCCGGTCCCCGGCCGCCAGCCGCACCCGGGCCAGGCCGAACGCCGCGCTGACGCAGGACCGGTCCACCGTCCACACCAGCTCGAAGTAGCGGGCCGCGGAGTCGCGGTCGCCGGCCGCCTCGGCCGCCAGGGCCAGGGCCAGCTTGGGCGCCAGCTCGCCGGGCAGCACGTCGCACACCCCGTCGAACGCCGCCGCGGCGCCGGCCGGGTTGCCCGCCGCGAGCTGGCGCAGGCCCTCGTACCAGATGCTCCGCCAGTCGGCCAGGTCCATGCTGACCAGCTCGGACAGCGAGGTGGCGGCCCCGTTCAGGTCGCCGGTCACGATCAGGGACCGGGTCAGGGCCAGCCGGGTTTCGCCGGACAGGGCCACCTCGGGCGGGACGCCGGCCTGGCCGGTGACGGCGCCGATCAGCGCGGCGGTCCGCTGAGCCGGGTCCAGTGTGCTCAGCGTGGCCAGGTAGCCGGCCGCCGGGTCGGTCGGCGTCGACCTGAGGGACGGGCAGCCCGGCGACGACCTCGGCGGCCGACGGCGGGGCGATCCGGGCCGTCGCGTCATCGGCGTCGGCGGCCGTGGCCGCGCCGACGGCCGCCACTTCCGGGCTGAATAGCTGGGAGAACGCGGGCCGGGGCACGCCGTCGGCCACCGCCAGGACCTCGCGCAGCACGCCGACGGCCTGCACCGCCATCTCGGTCGCGGTGGCGAACCGGGCGTCGGGGTCGGGGTCGGTGGCCCGGCGCAGCAGCCGCCAGAACGACTCCTGCTGGGCCAGCAGCGAAACGTCGGCCCGGTCGGGCAGCGTGGTCGCGTAGGTGCTCTGGTACTTGGGGAAGTCGAAGGTCAGCACGGCCAGGGCGCGGCCGACGGTGTACAGGTCCGAGGACGGCGACGGGCCGTCGGCGGCGATCTCCGGGGCCTGGTAGCCGACCGTCCCGTAGATCGGGCTGTCCTCGTCGTCGATCCGCCGTACGCCGCCCATGTCGATGAGCTTGAGCTGCTCCTCCGACTGGATGACGTTGTCCGGCTTGAAGTCGCAGTACACCAGGCCCCGGCCGTGCAGGTAGCCGAGCGCGGGCAGCACCTCGATGGCATAGGCCAGGGCGTGGGCCAGCGGCACCGACCGGCCCGCCGTGCGCTGGTCGGCCAGGATCTGCTTGAGCGACTTGCCGCCGACGTACTCCATCACGATGTAGCCGGCGTTCTCCCCGGTTCGGGAGTCGGCGTGCTGCACGAAGTTGTAGATCCGGACGATGTTCGGGTGGTCGACGGCGGCCAGGAACTGCCGCTCGGCCACGGCGGCCGCCATGGCGTCGGCGTCGCCGGTGTTCAGCAGGCCCTTGAGCACCCGCCAGCTGTCGCTGACGTTGCGGTCGCGGGCCAGGTAGATCCAGCCCAGGCCGCCGTGGGCCAGGCAGCCCAGCACCTCATACTGGCCGCCGACCAGGTCACCGGGGAGCAGCTTGGGGATGAACGAGAACGCGGTGCCGCAGTTGCGGCAGAACCCCTCGGCCAGGCCCGGCACCCCGTCCCGGCCCCGGCCCACGGGTCGCTCGCACGCGCCGCAGAACCGGCGGTTCTCGGGCACCTGCGGGTCAGCCAGGATGGCCGACGAGGGGTCCAGCTCCGGGATCGGCGGCACTTCCAGCAGGCCCGCGCCGAGCGTGCCCCGGACCGACCGGCTGCTGCTGGGGTGCGATCCCCGGCTGCCCCGGCTGCCGCTCGACGCCGATGAGCGCCGAGCCCGAGCCGGAGCCGGAGCCGGAGCCGCGCCAGCTAGCGGCGGACGAGCCGGACGAGGCGGACGGACGTGACGGGCCGGAGGGACCCGACGGGCCGGACGGGACCGCCGCGGCGGGGACGGTCGTGGCGGCCATCCCGCAGACATCGCAGTAGCCGTCCTCGATCTCCCCGGCGCAGCCGGGTCGCGTGCATGCCGTCATGGGGACACCTGCCGTGGCTCGGGCCGGCTCAGCGCCAGCACCGCCTCCTGGTAGCGGGTCACCGCGGCCGCCGCCGCGGTCAGGTCGCACGGCGCGGTCCACAGCAGGGCGCGGGCCTCGTCGTGGCACTGGGCCAGCGCCGGCGTCGTCACCGCCGCCCAGCCGGGCCGCCTTGGCCTGGTAGGCGCCGAGCAGGCCGCGCAGCTCGTCGCGCTGGCTCAGGCGGGCCAGCGCCGCCCCGGCCGCGTCCTGGAATCGCTGTCGCGCGGCGGCCGCCTGCTGCTCGATCTGGTCCAGCTCGGCGGCCAGCCGGGCCCACTGGCCCGCCGTCCGCAGCCGCTCCAGGCCGGCCAGCCGGGGCACCAGGCCCGCGACGTCGTCGGGCAGCGGCGGGGGCAGCGAGCCGGGCGCGATCTTCTCGGCGGCCCGGGCGCGGGCGGCGGCCGCCTCCCGGACCGCGTCCCGGGCCGCCGCCACGGCGCCGGCCGCGGCCGCGATCCGCTCCCCGGCCCGGGCGCGGACCGCCGCCAGCTCGGTGGCCTGGCGAACCGCCGCGGCGGCCTCCTGCCGGAGCAGGTTCAGGTGCGAGCTGTCCACCTGGCCGGAGTGCCAGAAGGCCAGCGGGTCGGCGTTCAGCCCGGCCCGCTGCCGGGCCAGCTCGTCCCGGGCCGCGCGCAGCGCGGAAGCCGCCGGGCTTTCCTCGCCGCCGGCCGGGACGGCCAGGCCCGGCCCGGCCTGGCGCAGCTGGGCGTCGATGTCCTCCAGGCCGGCCGCCAGCACGTTCCACACGCTCTCGGCCGCCGTCACCACCTCGGCTACCCGGGCGAAATCCCGGGTCATCTCGCGCACCGCCAGGGCCGGGGCCAGGCTGGCCCGGCGGGTGTCGGTCAGCCGCCGCTCGGCCAGCGGCGCGGGCGCCCGGGCCAGCGTCACCGACGGGCCGGTGAGCAGCGCGGTGATCTCGGCCAGCTCGGGAGAGGACGAGCGGCGGACCCGGGTCAGCAGCAGCGCGGCCTGGTCGATCACGGCCGAGTAGGCACCGAAGATCTCCCACAGCGAGGTCAGCAGGGCGGCGGCGTCATCCCACCGCACCTTCGTCTCGCCGGTCAGGGAGGCCCCGGCCAGCAGCCGCTTGCCGAAGCTGCCGTCCAGGTCGAGCAGGTTGACCTGGACGCCGTCCCGCTCGGCGGTGGCGGCGGCGACCGCGGCGGCCGCCTGTTCGCGGGTCATCGCGACGACCATCAGTCAGCCCCGGTCCGCGCGCGAGCGCGCCGCGTACACCCCGTGAAACCCGGCCCCGGCCGGGCGGCGGGCAGTGGCTGCCACAGCAAGCAGGATAGTGCAGGAAATGGCCGGAAAGACATGCGCAGCCTGCCGCTTACAACGCCATTTTCGGCATGCCCTTCTATGCTCTGGACGTGGGCGTCGGCGATGGTGACGCGGTCAGCTCAGCCGAGACCGCCGAGGTGACGTACGGGCACCGCGTCGCTGGTCAGATCGCCAGGGACGCGCCGGGCGACGACCGGTACGGGACCGGATCGCTGACTGCCGCGGCCCGCCACGTCGCGGTCGCCTGGGCGGCCGCCCTCACCGTCCCCGGCAGCGGCGACCGCGCCGACGCCCTGCCGGCCGCGGTGGCCCGGCCCGAGGCGGTCCGCATCCTGCTGCATCCCGGCCGTGAAAGCTGGAGTACGGGTTCACCCAGTCGGCCGCCGACCGGACGGGCTACCAGTTCATCTCCCGCGAGGAGAGCCCGGCCGAGTACGTGACGCGGACTGGCGCGCCGTGGCCGGCCGACGCCCCGCCGGGGCGGTGGTTCCGGGTCCAGGCCGACTTCGCCGAGCACGACGAGGAGATCGGCGGCCACGAGGTCACCGTGGTCGAGCGGGACCAGCCTCCCGACCGGGCCGAGGCCGAGCGGCTGGCCTGGCCGCTGATGGACGCCTACGTGGTCAGCCGGGTCGGCCCCGGGCAATGGCGGATCTCCGTCAGCACCCTGGAGGTCCGGGAACTGCTCGACGGCTGACTGCCCGACCTAAGCATTGCCAGACCTTTGCAATCGGTTGCGAACCGCGATGCATACCAGGACGTGTACCAGACGAGAACTGGGGCGTTTCGGTGATCTTGTAATAATCCGGGCACCGGCAAGCCGCCTCCCTGTTCGCCGGGGCGCCCTTCCCCATCACCGGAAGGACAGCCATGTCACGAATACCCCGGCGCGGCAAGGTAGCCGCGCTCGGAACCGGAATCGCCGCTGTCGCCACTGTCGCCGCCGTCACCGCGTGGGCACTGCCGGCCGGCGCGGCACCCGCGGTCAACCTCGGCGGATTCGAGTTCACCCAGACCAACCTGGTATCCAACCTGGCCAGCACCGGGGCTCAGATCACCGACCCGAACCTGCAGAACGCCTGGGGCCTGGCCGCCACGGCGACCAGCCCGCTGTGGGTATCGGACAATAACAACGGCCTGGCCAGCCTCTACTCCATCGCTCCGGGCGGCCTGTCCGTCAGTACGGTCCCCCTGGTCGTAACCGTGCCCGGCGGACGGGCCGCGACCAACGACGGCTCTAGCCCGACCGGCCAGGTGGCCAACACCACCAGCGGGTTTGTCGTCACCACGCCGGCCGGCAGCGGACCGGCCGCGTTCATCTTCGACTCCGAGTCCGGGCAGGTCCAGGCCTGGAACCCGACAGCTGACCCGATCACCAACGGCCAGTCGACCGGGACGCTCGAGTTCAGCTCGCCGACGGCGGTGTTCAAGGGCCTGGCCATGGCCACCACCGACGACGGCACGTTCCTGTACCTGGCTAACTTCAACGCCGGCACCGTCGACGTGTTCAACTCTGATTTCCAGCAGGTGCAGCTCCTCGGGGACTTCCATGATCCCGCCCAGCCGGCCAACTTCGCGCCGTTCGGGATCCAGGAGATCAACGGGCTGCTGTACGTGACCTACGCGCAGCAGGACGCGGCCAAGCACGATGACGTGCCCGGCCTCGGCAAGGGCTTCGTCGACATCTTCACCACCAACGGCCTGTTCATCAAGCGCCTGGCCACGGGTGGCGTGCTGGACGCGCCATGGGGCCTGGCTCAGGCTCCGTCGGGCTTCGGCAAC
Source organism: uncultured Actinomycetota bacterium (assembly GCA_963731085.1). Lineage (GTDB taxonomy): Bacteria > Actinomycetota > Actinomycetes > Streptosporangiales > Streptosporangiaceae > DASUBV01. The sequence continues at coordinate 754,263 of CAVSUF010000001.1, read as the reverse complement.
TTCGCGGGCGACCTGCTCGTCGGTAACTTCGGCAACGGCCGGGTCAACGCCTTCAACCCCATCACCGGCCGGTTCATGGGCCAGATGCTCAATGCTCAGGGCAAGCCGCTGGTCATTGACGGCCTGTGGAGCCTGCGGTTCGGCACCGCCGCCGACGCTGGCACCGGCACCCTGATATTCAGCGCGGGCCCGGACAACCAGACCGACGGACTGGTCGGCACACTCAACCCATCTGCCCAGGGCTGAGCGTCACGACGTCCTAAGTATGTGGTGCCCGCCGGCGGTCGTCGGCGGGCACACCCGGCCGCTATCCCGCCCGGCCGTGCAGCCGGGACCGCAGCAGGCTGGTCAGGTCGCTGATCTCGGCGATCCGCAGCAGCCGCGCGCTCAGCAGGTAGGCGCCCAGCCCGAGGGTCCCGCCGGCCGCCACCGTGGCCAGGGCGGACAGCGTCCCGCCGGCCGTGACCGCGCTGATCCCCACCGCCACCGCCAGCGCCACGATCGTCCCCGGTACCGCCGCGACGTGCATCCGCACCAGGCTGGACCTGATCCGGCGGGTATCCATCCCGCCCACCCGGCGCCGCAGCAGCCAGCCCAGGGCCAGCGCCGTGACCAGGTTGGACAGCCCGAACCCGATGCCCAGGCCGGCTACCACGTCCTGCGGCGGCAAGATGACCAGCGCGGCCACGCTGGACGCGATCCGCACCGCCATGGCGAGCCCGCCGACCATGGCCGGCGTGCGGTTGTCGTGCATCGCGTAGAACACCCGCATCTGCAGGTTGAAGATCGTGTACGGCAGCAGGCCCAGCGAGAACACGGCGAACACCACGCCGAGATAGCGGGCCGACGCGGCCGACGTGCTGCCGTGCCCGAACACCCCCTGGGCCAGGGCCGGGCCGAGCACGGCCAGGATCAGCGACGGCGGCACGATGATCGCCGAAGCGAGCCGGGTCGCGGCCGAGTAGTCGCTCGGTCACCAGCCGGTAGCTGCCCTCGGCGGCGTGCGCGCTCATCCGCGGCAGCATCGCCGTGATCACCGACATGCCGACGATCGCGTACGGCAGCTGGAACAGCTGCCAGGCATTGCTGAACGCCGCGAACCCGGCCCCGGCGCAGGTGGAGCAGACCCGGGCGCCGGCGTCGTTGGACACGATCGTGGTGACCAGGAACGAGATCTGGGTGGTGACGATGTAGCCCAGCATCCAGCCGCTCATCCGGCCCAGCTCCGACACCTCGGCCCGCCGGAAGTCGAAACGCGGCCGCCACCGGAACCCCACCTTGCGCAGCGACGGGAATCAGGGCGGCGGTCTGGGCGACGATGCCCGAGGGTGGTCCCGATGCCGAGCAGCTCGATCTCGCCCGCCGGCATGTCCGGCCGGGCCGCGGTTCAGCCCGGCCATCACCATGAACGCGATGGCCGTCGCCACCACCACGACGTTGTTCACGATCGGCGTCCACATCGGCGCGGCGAAGCTGCCGCGGGCGTTCAGGATCGCCCCGGCCAGCGAGCTGACCCCGTAGAAGAAGATCTGCGGCAGGAAGAAGTACGAGAAGATCACCGTCAGGTGATAGGTGGCGGCATTGGGCATGCCGTGCCCGTAGACCGCCGCGATCGGCACCGCGGCCGCCGGTGGCCAGCACCGTGATGGCGCCCAGCACCAGCACGCCGAGGGTGAAGATCCGCTGGTCGTAGGCCTCGCCCGCGGTCGGAGTGACGCTTGGCCGCGCTGACGATCAGGGGCACCGCCACGCTGGTCAGGATGCCGCCCAGGGCGAGGTTGTAGACCGCGTTGGGGACGGTGTTGGCCACGTTGTAGGCGTCGCCCAGGTCCCTGGTGCCGAGCGCGTACAGCAGCACGGCGGTCCGGATGAAGCCGGTGAACCGGGAGGCCAGCGTGCCGGCCGCCATGACCCCGCTGTGCCGCAGCAGGCTGGCGTGGCCGCCCGGCACCCGGCCGGCGGCCGGCGCGGACGTCCCGGCACCCGGCCGGGCGGCGGTATCGGAGGCCGGCTCGGGGCGGGTCCCGGTCGGCGGCGCGGTGGTCACGGGCGCCGCCCCGTCGGCACGGCCAGCATCCCGGCCCGCAGGCTGGCGGAGCCCGGACTGGACGGCGTGGCGCCCGGCCCGGCGGGCGGCGCCCGGGCTGGCCTGCCGAGCACGGTGCCCGCCACCGCGGCCGCGCCGATGGCAGCGGCGGCCAGGCCCCGGCCGCGCCGCGGACGGCCCGCCGGGCGCCGCAGGGCCGCGGCCCGGGCCGCGTGCTCCAGGTCGTCGGGCAGCGGGGCCAGGCTGGCGCCGGGCTGGCGGCGCCGCAGCGCGGCCTGGATCAGGAAGTCGGCCAGCGCCGGGTTGCGGGGCAGGCACGGGCCGCGCAGGTGGGTGCCGATGGCGCTGCCCAGCGCGACGCCCTCGTGGCCGTCGCCGCTGTTGCCGTGCCCGCAGATGACCTGGCCCAGCGGCTGGGCCGTCGGGCCGAGGTAGGTGGCGCCGGCTGTGGTTCTCGAAGCCGACCAGCAGGCGGCCGTTCCACCGCACCACCAGGTCGCCGATGACCCGGTCGGCCCGGGCCTCGGTGATCGTGCCGTACTCGCCGCCGAGGACGGCGCGGCTGCGCATGCGTCCAGGCGTCGAACAGGCCCGGCGCCGGGCAGGTCGGCCCCCGAGCCCGGCCGGCAGAACCGGCCGAACAGCTCGTAGCCGCCGCCCACGGCCAGCGCGGCGGCCCCGCCGTCGATGCACCGCCTCGCGGATGCCCGGCCCCTTGCACTGAGCCAGGTCGGCGGCGATCAGGCGCTGCTGGGCTTCGCCGCCGCTGCCGATGACGATGAGGTCCAGCTCGTCCGGCCGGAGCCGGTCGCCCAGCCGCAGCTCGCGGACCTCGGCCTCGATGCCGCGCCAGCGGCACCGGGCGGCACAATCGTCTCGATGTTCCCGCGGTCCCCGTACGTGGACATGATGTCCGGATACAGGTAACCCACGCGTCATCTTCAGGACTGGCACCCGCCTGCCCTCCCTCTCCTGCCATGGCTCGCCGGCATAGCCGAGCCGGCGCAGCCAGCTGCGCAGCTCGGCCAGCACGATCGATGTCGAGATCACCCAGACCGGCTGGCCGCCCGGCGTGCGGTCCAGCACGTACTGCAGCGCCGGCACCGGGTCCGGCTCGGTGGCCAGGCTGGTCGGCGGCCCGTGCTTGGCCAGACCGTGCTTAGCCGGACCGTGCTCAGCCGGACCGCCGGGGGTCTGTCCCGGCCAGCCAGCCGGCGTACTTCAGCCGGACGGCCACGTCGGCGGCCCGGTTGCCGGTGGCCGCGGCGACGGGCACCAGCCCGCGCAGCGGCGTCGAAGTCGACGTCCCAGATCCAGGACAGGTCGGGCTGCTTGCCCGCGCAGTCGTTCAGGCCCAGCACCAGCCAGCGCGGCTGGCCGTCGCCCGAGCAGCGCCCGCAGCACCTCGGTGTAGCCGTTGGCGTTCTTGGCCAGGGCCAGGTAGACGTCGTGGCCGGGCACCGCGACCCGCTCCATCCGCAGGCACCCGGCGGTGACCCTCTCGATGGCGGCGGCGGTCCGGCCGGGCAGGCCGCACGCGGCTGCGGCGGCCGCCGCGGCCAGCGCGTTGTAGGCGTTGTACAGGCCCGGCAGCGGCACGTCCAGCACCGTCTCGGACGCCAGTTCCGCCCTGGCGCTCGTCGTCGTCACCTGGAGCCGCGACGAGCCGGGGCCGAGCAGGTCGATCTTGGTCGCCTCGACCTGCGGCGACCGGCCGGGCCAGGCCGCAGCCCGCCGCAGGCCCAGTGGCCCAGGTGGGCGTAGAAGACGCAGTCTGTAGCGCAGTTCCCCGCCGCAGCGCGGGCAGCGCGGGCAGTCCGAGGTCGGGTCGGCGGCGGAGCGCCCGGCGCTGGTGTCGGCCACGCCGAAGTACAGCCGCGGGTTGGGCAGTTCCGGCGCCAGGTGGGCCAGGCGCGGGTCATCGGCGTTCAGCACCAGGGTGGTGCCGGCGGGCAGGCCGCGCAGCGACCGCTCCATCAGCGAGCGGACGTACTCGGGCTCCAGGTAGCGGTCGAGCTGGTCGCGGAACAGGTTGGTGACCACCACCGCGCGTCGGCCGGCCGATCTGCGGGAGCACCGCCGGGCAGGAGCCCTCGTCCACCTCCAGCAGGCCGATGGCGCGGCCGCCCGGCCCGGGCCGCCCGGCCCGGGCGGCCGCCGCCAGCAGGGCGGTGGTGACCCCGGCCAGCTGGTTGGACCCCTCGTGAGTTGGCCACCGGGCACCAGCCCGGCGGCCCGCATGACCTCGGCCAGCATCCGGCACGTGGTGCCCTTGCCGTTGCTGCCCGTGACCAGCACCGCGCCGCCGCGGTATCCGGGCCGCCAGCCCGCCCAGCAGGCCCGGGTCGATGGCCAGCGCCACCGCGCCGGGAAGGGCGGACCCGCTGCCCCGGCCCAGCCAGCGGATCCCGCCGCGCGCGGCCTGGCCCGCCGACATGGCCAGCGCGCGGCGCGCTACCGCCGCGGGACCCGGGCGGGGTGCGGCACGTACGGTCATGATGATCTGTCCCCCCGGAAGTAACCAGCCGAGCCCCGCTCGGCCCGGCCCCGGTATTCCCCCGGCCGCGACGGCGCGCCCGGCCGCTGTGCTTTCTTTGCGCAGAGTTGGCCGGGCGGGCGGACCGGGCGCCGGCGAGTTTGCCCGCCCTTGCCCGGCCCGGCCGTTGGCGTTACCCGGCAGCGGGGTATCCCGGCGCCATGCTCCGCTTCGAGGCTCGCGGCCGGACGGCGCGGCGGGCGCCAGCACGGCCCGCCCCGGCGGGACAGACTCCGGCGCGGCCGACCCCGCGCCGGCTGACCGCGGTACCGCCGGCGTCCGCCCGGCTGCGATCAGCCGGCCTGACATCGGGCCAGCTGGCCGAGGTGCGCGCGCTGGACCGGATCCTGCCCCGGCGCCAGTTCGGCCAGGCCGTCTACATCGGCGCGGGCGAGGACCGGTTCAGCCGGGTGCTGCGCGACCGGGCCGGGCAGGTGATCCTGGCCGGCCCGGCCTGCTGGACATCGAGGACGCCAGCGCCGACCTGGCCGTGCTGGTATCGGTGCTGGACCGCTGTCCCGACCCCGCCGATGACCTGGCCGAGGTGGCCCGGATCCTGCGGCCCGGCGCGCTGGCGGTGGTCAGCCGCGGCCAACGTGCTGCACAGTCCCGGGCGCCGCCGGTACCGGGGCAGCCGCCTGGCTCGCACCGAGTCCCCGGCCGCCGCCGGGGACGGCGACCGGGTGGGCCATCACCCGGAGCGGCTGATGCTCGAGCTGGCGGTGTGCGGCCTGCAGGTGGAGCGGATGCTGTCGGCGGCCGGCCTGGCCCACCCGGCCTGGGACCGGGTACTGCCGTGGCGGGTGACCCAGGCCGCCGAGTACGCGGCGCAGGCCGCCCTGGCCGCGCTGTACGCCGGGCCGAGCCTGTTCTTCCTGGCCCGCAGGCGTGACCTGGCCTGAGCCTCGCACCCTGAGCGCCTGGCCGCCGCGGGCAAGCCTCAGCCGGCGGCGCACGGTGGCGGGCGCGCACCGCCGGCTGAGGAGCAGAGCTGGCGGTTGGGTAACTTCGCCAGTGTTTGTCCTGGTTTAAACGGCGACCATAGCCTGGTTGGTTCACGGGTCGGCCCCGGGTCTCGCGGCGCGCAGTGCCCGGGGCGGACCATGGGACGTGAGCGCACGCCGCTCAGCAGTGCCCGCCGCCCGGGACCGCCCGGCCGTTTACCAGGGAGCGCGCATGCGGACCGCATTCACCGACCTTGTCGGCGTCGAGCACCCGATCGTCGGGTTCAACCGTTCGCCCGCCGTCGTCGCCGCCGTCACCAACGCGGGCGGCTACGGGGTCCTGGCCGCCTCGGGCTACGCGGCGGACGAGCTGGATGCCCAGCTGACCTGGATCGAGGACCAGGTCGGCGGGCGGCCTTACGGCATCGACCTGCTGGTGCCGGAGAAGTTCGCCGACGGCGACCCGGACAACCTGGTAGCCAGCCTGCGGGCGCAGATCCCCGACGGGCACCTGGCCTTCGTCCGCGACCTGCTCGACCGGTACGGCATCCCGGAGGCGACCCGCCCGCCGGGCGGCATGGCGGCCGCCGCCGGGCTGATCCCGTCCGGCGCGCTGGCGCTGCTGGACGTGGCGTTCAGCCACCCGATCTCGCTGATCGCCAGCGCGCTCGGCGCCCCGCCGCGCGAGCTCGTCGAGCGGGCCAGGGCGGCCGGGGTGGCGGTGGCCGCGCTGGTCGGCTCGCCCCGGCACGCCGAGCGCCAGCTGGCCGCCGGGGTGGACCTGCTTATCGCCCAGGGCACCGAGGCGGGCGGGCACACCGGCACGATCGCCACCATGGTGCTCACCCCGGAGATCGTCGACATGGCCGGCGGCCGGCCGGTGCTGGCCGCCGGCGGCATCGCGTCGGGCCGCCAGATGGCCGCCGCGCTGGCCCTCGGCGCGGACGGGGTGTGGTGCGGCTCGGTGTGGCTGTCCAGCGAGGAGGACGTGGCGGTCCAGGCCATCAAGGACAAGTTCCTGCAGGCGGCCAGCTCGGACACGGTGCGCTCGCCGTTCCGCACCGGCAAGCTGGCCCGCCAGCTGCGCAGCGCCTGGCACGACGAGTGGGAGCGGGCCGGCAGCCCGCCGCCGCTCCCGCTGCCGCTGCAGCCCATGCTGACCGGGCACGCCTGGGCGCGGATCGACGAGGCCGCGGCGGCCGGCCACGAGGGCGCGCTGGCGCTGGAGTCGTTCTTCGTCGGGCAGGTGGTCGGGTCGTTCCGCGACATCCGCCCGGCCGGGGAGATCACCCGGCAGCTGGCCGCGGACTGCGCGGCCCGGATCGCCGCCCTGGCCGGCCTGCTGGAGCAGCCGCATGCCGCACGCTGACGATCTCGATCCCCGGACTCCCGTCGTGGCCGGGGTCGGGCAGGCGGCCGAGCGCATCGGCGACCCGGACTACCGCCGCCGGTCCCCGGTCGACCTGGCCGCCGACGCGGCCCGGGCCGCCCTGGCCGACAGCGGCGCCGACCCGGCCGCGGTGGCGGCGGCGATCGACACCGTGGCCGGGATCCGCCAGTTCGAGATCTCCTTCCCCGGCGCCCGGGCGCCCCTGGGCCGGTCCGACAACTTCCCCCGCTCGGTGGCGGCCCGGCTCGGCGCCCGCCCGGCCCGGGCCATCCTGGAGGTCACCGGCGGCCAGGGTCCGCAGCACCTGCTCACCGAGCTGGCCGGGGTGATCGCCGATGGCGGCAGCGAGGTGGCGCTGCTGTTCGGCTCGGAGGCCATCTCGACCATCGTCCGGCTGGCCGGCCAGCCGGACGCGCCGGACTTCACCGAGCACGCCGAGGGCAGCCTGGAGGACCGCGGCTTCGCGCTGCGCGGCCTGCGCTCGGCCCACCTCCAGGCGCACGGGCTGACCGACCCGCCCAGTCAGTACGCGCTGCTGGAAACGGCCCGCCGCGCCCGGCTGGGGCTCAGCCGGGAGCAGTACGCGACTGCCATGGGCGAGCTGTTCGAGCCGTTCACCCGGGTCGCGGCGGCCAACCCGCTGGCCGCCGCGCCGGTCGCCCGCAGCGCGGCCGAGCTGGTTACCCAAACCGCGGCCAACCGGCCCATCGCCGACCCCTACACCCGGTACATCGTGTCCCGGGAGAAGGTCAACCAGGGCGCCGCGGTGCTGCTGACCTCGCTGGCCGCGGCCCGGCGGCTGGGCATACCGGAGAGCGCGCTGGTGTTCCTGCCCGGCCACGCCGACCTCCGGGAGCGCGACCTGATGGACCGGGCCGACCTGTCGGCCAGCCCGGCCGCCGTGCTGGCCGCTCGCCAGGCCCTGGACATGGCCGGGATCGGTCCCGCCGACCTGGCCACCATCGACTTGTACAGCTGCTTCCCGGTTCCGGTGTTCAACATCTGCGACGGGCTCGGCCTGGACCCGGCCGACCCGCGCGGCCTGACCCTGACCGGCGGCCTGCCGTTCTTCGGCGGGGCGGGCAACAACTACTCCATGCACGCCATCGCCGAGACCGTGCAGCGTGCCCGCCGGGCGCCCGGCTCGTTCGGGCTGGTCGGCGCCAACGGCGGCATCATGAGCAAGTTCTCGGCCGGGGTGTACTCCACCACCCCGGCGCCGTGGGTGCCCGGCGCCGACGCCGTGCTCCAGGCCGAGGTGGACGGCTGGGCGGCGCCCCGGCAGGCCCGGCAGGCCGACGGCTGGGCGGTCATCGAGGCCGCCACCATCAAGCACGCCCGCGACGGCAGCCGGACCGGCATCGTCATCGGCCGGCTGGAGGCCGACGGGCGCCGGTTCGTGGCCCGCGGCGACGACCGCGACGCCGCGCTGCTGGACCTGCTGGCCACCGCGCCCGAACCGGTCGGGCAGCGGGTGTTCGCCCGCTCGTTCGGCGCCGGCAACCGGGTGGCGGTCAGCGAGGCGGCCATGACCGGCCTGTTCCCGCCCCGCCCCGCGGTGCTGCGCGAGGCGTACGAGTACGTCCTGGTCCGCCGCGACGGGCACCTGCTGGAGGTCACCATCAACCGGCCGGAGGCCCGCAACGCCCTGCACCCGATGGCTAACGACGAGCTTGACCACGTCTTCGACGCCTATTTCGCCGACCCCGACCTGTGGGTGGCGATCATCACCGGCGCCGGGGACCAGGCGTTCTCGGCCGGCAACGACCTCGTCTACAGCGCGTCCGGGCGCCCGGCCTGGGCACCCAAGAACGGCTTCGGCGGTCTGACCACCCGCCGCGACCTGCCCAAGCCGGTCATCGCGGCGGTCAACGGCTACGCCATGGGCGGTGGCTGCGAGATTGCCCTGGCCTGCCACATCGTCGTGGCCGACGAGACCGCCCGGTTCGCGCTCAGCGAGGTGCGGGTCGGGCTGATCGCCGGGTCGGGCGGCCTGATCCGGCTGCCCCGCGCCATCGGACCCAAGGTCGCCACCGACATGATCCTGACCGCCCGTCGTCTCACCGCCGCCGAGGCGCTGGGCTACGGCCTGGTCAGCCGCGTCGTCCCGGCGGGCACCGCGCTGGACGGCGCCCGCGCCGTGGCGGCCGAGATCCTGGATGGCTCGCCCACCTCGGTGCGCCTGTCACTGCGGGTCATGGCCGACACCGCCGCCATGCCCGACGTCACCGACGCCATCGCCGTCGGCGGGCTGGTCCGCGATGAGCTGATGGCCAGCGAGGACACCATCGAGGGCCGGACCGCGTTCGCGGAGAAGCGCCGCCCCCGGTGGCGCAACCGGTAGCCCGACGCCGAGGCGCGGCCCGCCATCGCGGCCTGCCCCGGGCGGCTGGCAGGATGAGCGCATGACGGGCGAACACACGACGGGCGAGCGCATGGAGGTCCAGCGGATCATCCGGGCCGACCCGCAGCTGATCTTCCAGGTGCTGTGCGACCCGCGCGGGCACGTGGCCATCGACAGTTCCGGGATGCTGATGTCGGCCGAGGGCAGCCCGGTGGCCGGCGTGGGCGACACGTTCGTGGTGCACATGGACCGCGAGGCGCTGAACGACTTCCCGCTCGGGAAGTACGACGTGACGGTGACGATCACCCGGTTCGAGCCGGGACAGGAGATCGCCTGGACGGTCAACGGCGCCGGAATGCCCTCGATCGGGCACGTGTACGGCTACCAGCTGGCGCCGGGTGAGTCGGGCGGCACCGCCGTTACCTCTTATTACGACTGGTCGGGGATCGATGCCTCGTGGCGGGAGCGCGGGATTTTCCCGGTCATCTCCGAGGGAGCCCTGCGGGCCACCCTGGGCATCCTGGCCCGGACGGTCACCGGGGACTGAGCGCCGGGCGCGGCTGGCCTGCTGCTGGGCTCGCCCGCCAGGCTGGCGTAGCGGCCGCCCTGCTCGAGCAGCGCGGCGTGCGAGCCGGCCTCTACGACGTGGCCGTGGTCCAGCACCACGATCCGGTCGGCGTCGCGCACCGTGGACAGCCGGTGGGCGATCATGATGGTGGTGCGGCCCCGGGCCAGCGCGTCGAACGCCTGCTGCACGTGCCGCTCGGTCTCGGTGTCCAGGGCGCTGGTGGCCTCGTCCAGGACCAGCACCCGCGGGTCGCGCAGCAGCGTGCGGGCGATGGCGATGCGCTGCTTCTCGCCGCCGGAGAACCGGTGCCCGCGCGACCCGACCATGGTGTCGTAGCCGTCGGGCAGCCCGGCGATCAGGTCGTGGATCTGGGCCGCCCGGGTCGCGTTCTCGATGTCGGCGTCGGTGGCGTCGGGCCGGGCGTAGCGCAGGTTCTCCCGCACCGTGGTGTGCAGCAGGTAGGTGTCCTGGCTGACCATGCCGACCACGGCGGCCAGGTCGGCCAGGCGCAGGTCGCGAAGGTCGGTGCCGTCGATGGTGACCCGGCCCCCGGTCGGGTCGTACAGCCGGGCGATCAGCGAGGCGACCGTGGTCTTGCCCGACCCGGTCTCGCCGACCAGCGCGATCGTGGCCCCGGCCGGGATATCCAGGTCGACGCCGGTCACCGCGTCCCGGTCGGCGCCGGGATAGCGGAACGTCACGTCCTCCAGCCGGACGTGCCCGGTGACCCGCGCCGGGTCGATGTCCGCGGGCTCGGCCGGGTCGGCGATGTCCACCGGCAGGTCCAGGTACTCGAAGATCCGGGCGAACAGGGCCAGCGAGCTGATCACCGACACGCCGGTGCTGAGCAGCCCGGACAGCGGCCGGAACAGGTTGTTCTGCAGGGTGGTGAACGCGATCAGCGTGCCGATGGTCATCGTCCCGGCGGTGACCGGCAGGCCGGCCGCCAGGTAGATGACGGCCGGGATGGCGGCGAACACGATGCTCATGGTGGCCATCCGCCACCGGCCGGCCAGCTGGGACTCAAGCTCCAGGTCGATCAGCCGGGCCGAGGACGCGGTGAACCGCCGGACCAGCGCCGGGCCGGTGGCCATGGTCTTGGCCAGCTGGATCGCGTTGACCGACAGCCCCTCCTCGACGATGACGTTCAGGTTGGCCAGCTCGCGCTGCTGCTCGCTGGTGATGCGCCGCCGCATCCGGGCCACCCGGCGGCTCAGGTACACGGCGGGCGGCATGACCACCAGCGAGATCAGGAACAGCCGCCAGGACAGCGCGACCATGGCCGCGGCGGTGGCCACCGCGGTGGTCAGGTTGGAGGCGATGGACGTGGCGGTGGAGGTGACCACGGCCTCCATCCCGCCCACGTCGTTGGTGATGCGGGACTGGACCTCGCCGGTCCGGGTCCGGGTGAAGAACGCCAGCGACTGGCGCTGCAGGTGGGCGAACACGCTGGTGCGCAGGCTGTGCAGGATCCGCTGGCCGACCCGGGTGCTGATCCAGGTCTGCACCACGCCGAACGCCGAGCTCACCGCGGCCACCGCGACCATGCCGCTGACCAGCCAGATCAGCAGGCGCAGGTTCTTGGTCGGCAGTGCGTCGTCGATGACCGCCCGCAGCAGGAACGGCGAGGCCAGCCCGATGATCGACGACGCCACGATGATCAGGGTGACCACCGCCAGCGGCCATTTATACGGGGCGAACAGCGCGCCGATGCGGCGCAGCGACACCTCGCGGGCCTGCTCGCGCTCCTGCGCGGTGACCGTGCGCGGACCCTTGCCCCGGAACGCGGACGGGTCCGGGCGCGGATGCGGCGGTGGGGCCACGGGGCGGGCTCGATTCTGTCGGGGGCCAGTGAGCGCTCCCTAAGAGGCTAAGCTGCCCCGGCGCCAGCCCCGCCCGGGTTACGGCACCCCGGCCCGGCCGGATGGCTACCCTCGGGCCCGGCGGGACGCTACGGTCAAGGTACGTAGCGCCCCGGGAGGCACAGTTGGTCTATCTGGTGACGATCCTCGTCGTCGTCGTGGCGGGCGCGGGCGGCCTCGGCCTCTGGGTCGTGCACGAGGAGAACAAGCCCGGCGACCGCCCCATGATGACCATCATGCGCCGGGGCCGCCGGGTGGTCCGCAAGGTCATGGCCGGTGATCCGTGCCCGTGCGGCGCGGGCACGCTGGAGGAGACCGGGATGGTCTCGCCCCGGCTGGGTGCCATTCTGGGCTGCCCGATCTGCCAGCGCCGCTGGGCCATGGACGGCCGCCGGGTCGCCGCCCGGCGCCTTGCCCGCCGTCCCGGTGACGCCAGCCTGGATGACGCCAGCCTGGACGACGACGTCGAGTCGGCCTGACCACGACAGGTGCCTGGTTGAGTGACGGGCTGGTGATTCGGCCGGGCGGCCCGGCCGACGCCGACTACCTGCTGGTCATGCTCGACGAGGCGGTGGCCTGGCTGGCTGAGCGGGGCCTGGGCGGGCAGTGCGGGACCGGGCCGCCGGCGACGCGGCCCGCGATGGTCCGCCGGGCGCGGGCCATGGCCGCGTCCGGTGACCTGTGGATCGCCCGGCTGGACGGGGTGGTCGCGGGCGCGCTCGTGCTGGCCGGGCAGGCCCCGGACTACGTGCCGGCCGCCGCCGAGCCCGAACTGTACATCGACCTGATCGTCGCCGCCCGGCGGTACGCCGGCCGGGGCGTCGGGACCGCGCTGCTGGACTTCGCCCGGTTCCAGGCTGACCAGCGCGGCCTGCGGCTGCTGCGGGTGGACTGCTGGGCGGGCGGCGAGGGCGCCCTGCGGGCCTACTACATGCAGGCCGGATTCACCCCGGCCGCGACGTTCACCGTGGGCGACTGGCCCGGGCAGGTGCTGGAGCAGCGCCTGCCCCCCCGCCCGTGAAGGTCAGCGGAACTCCAGTCCCTCGAACGCGCCGGCCGCCCGCCACCGCGTCGATGTACTCGAAGTACGCCATGCGCCCGTCGGGTAGCCGACGCTGAAGAACGCGCCCGCGGCCGGCCCCTGCCCCTCGTTGTTGTAGTAGCCCGGCGTGCAGTCCGTGCCGCCCAGCATGACCGTGCGCGGCCGGCAGCAGCAGGTCCACCCAGGCCGTCCTCGGCCGCCTCGGTCACCTCGACCTCGACGGACCCGCCGCCCAGCGCGTGCGCGACGACCAGGGCGATCGTCTTGGCCGCCTCGGACAGGTTGTGCGGGACGTTGGAGATCAGGTTCGCGCCCTGGAACGGCTGCACGATGAAGGCGTTCGGGAAGCCGTGCACGTGGATGCCGTGCATCGTGCGCATGCCGTCGGCCCAGTGCTCCGACAGCCGCTGGCCGTCCCGGCCGATCGAGGTCGAAGCCGGCGCGCCGCGTGAACTCGGTGCCGACCTCGAACCCCGACGCGTAGATGATGCAGTCGACCTCGTACTCGGCCGGCCGACCACCACGCCGGTCTCGGTGATCCGCTCGACGCCCTGGCCGTCGGTGTCGACCAGGTGCACGCCCGGCTGGTTGTAGGCCTGCAGGTACTCGTCGTGGAAGCACGGCCGCTTGCATAGCTGGCGGTACCAGGCCTTGAGCGCCTCGGCCGTCTCCGGGTCCTCGACGATCGCGTCGCACCCGGGCGCGGATCTCCTCCATCTTCTCGAAGTCGGAGTCCTCGAACGCGGCCATCATCTTCTCGACGGTCAGGTCCTGGCCGGCGGCAGCGTCATCGAGCCTGCGCCCGGACCCGCCGGGCGATGTCGGTCCAGCCGTCCATGACCAGGTCCTCGTCGGCTGGTCGCCGCGGTCTGGTTGGCGGCGAAGTTCTCCAGCCAGCGCTGCTGCCAGCCCGGCGTGGCGATCTGGCGCGAACCAGTCCGGGTCGATCGGCCGGTTGCCGCGCACGTCGACCGACGACGGGCGTGCGCTGGAAGACGTAGAGCTCCCGGCACGGCGCGGGCCAGGTGCGGCACGCACTGCACGGCCGTCGCGCCGGTGCCGATGATCGCCACCCGCTTGTCGGCGAGCTGGTCCAGCGGCGCGCCGGATCGGAGTCGCCGCCGGTGTAGTCGTAGTCCCACCGGCTGGTGTGGAACGAGTGGCCCGCGAAGGTCTCGATGCCGGGGATGCCGGGCAGCTTGGGCACGTGCAGCGGGCCGGTGCCCATGGCCACGAACTGGGCGGTGAACCGCGTCGCCGCGGTTGGTCGTCGACGATCCAGCGCGAGCGCGCCTCGTCCCATCTCCAGGCCGGTGACCTCGGTGTGGAAGAGCGCGTTGCTCGTACAGGCCGTACTGCTCGCCGATGCGCTCGGCAGTGCTCGAGGATCTCCGGGCCGTGCGCGTACTTCTCGGTCGGCATGTGCCCGGTCTCCTCCAGCAGCGGCATGTAGACGAACGAGGCGGTGTCGCACTGCGCGCCCGGGTAGCGGTTCCAGTACCAGGTGCCGCCGAAGTCGCCGCCCTTCTCGACGATGCGGACGTCGTCGACCCCCGCCTCGGTCAGCCGGGCGCCGGTCAGCAGCCCGGCGAACCCGCCGCCGATGAACGCGACGGTCACGTGGTCGGTCGCCGGGCTCGCGCTCGACGCGGGGGGTGTACGGGTCCTCGAGGTAGTGCGCCAGCTGGCCGGTCAGCCGCAGGTACTGGTCGTTGCCGTCCGGGCCGCAGCCGCTTGTCGCGCTCCTCCGCGGTACTTGCGCCGGAGCGCCTCCTTGTCGATGACGCCAGGCTGGTCGAGGACGCCAGGATCAGGACGAGCAGGGTCGCCGGTGATGGTCATGCGCGCTCCGGGACGACGAGGGCGAAGATGATCTGCCCCCAATAGTGTCATCCTGTCGCTTATCCCGGCGAGTGCACCCAGCCCGGCCGGAATCGTCTCGGTCAGAAGATGCCGTCGAGGAAGTCCTCGGACCGGGACCGCCGGCCTGCCGCGATGAACCGGACCAGCCTCCAGACCAGGAACGGCAGGGCCACGGTGAGCAGCCCGCTGGAGATCAGGTTGGCGGTCGGGATGCCGTGCCAGGGCGACCCGGTGATCTGGCCCCGGACCGCCGCCTGATCCAGGTTGGCCGGGTTGTAGACCACGGTGACCGCCTGGTGCGGGTTGATCGGCCAGTGCCGGCCCGCGATGTCCGGGTCGGGCGTGAGGACCGCCCGGCCGCCGGTCAGGAAGTTCAGCGTGGCGTGGTGGGTGACCGTGGTGTTGCCGTCGGAGTCGGTGGAGTACGTGGGCACGTCCACCACCAGGCCCGGCCCCGGCACCCCGGCCTGACGCAGCGTCGTGACGAGTGCCTGGTCGGAGAACCCGTTCACGAGCGTGGCGATGCCGACGCCCGGCCCCCAGCCGATCAGCGCCGGCACGGCCAGCACCATCGCCGCGGCCCGGAGCTTGCGGGCCGCGCCGCTGGGCTCGCGGCGCGAGAAGAACGGCGCGGCGGGCGCGGGCGAGCGAGCCTGAACCGAGTAGGCGGCCCAGCGGATCGCGCCCAGGACCAGCCGGCCGCCCTGGATCAGCAGCCACAGCGCGGCCACCCCGCCGAGCCCGGCGGCGGCGATCCCGATCAGGATGCGGACCGCGCCGAACCCGTCCGGCAGCGCGGCGCCCAGCTGTGCCCCGCCCACCAGCCCGGCCCCGAAGAAGGCCGGGATGGCCGCGACTAACGCCAGGACGTAGAGGGCGAACCCGCGCGGCCGCACCCGCAGCCGCTGGTAGCCCGGCGCCCGCGCCCAGCGCGACCGCCTGGTGCGCGCGTCCCGCCGGCTCAGGAACTTCGGCCGGGGCAGGCCCAGGTCGTTCAGCACCGCCTCGAGGTCGCCGCGGTCCCAGGCGCCGCGGGCGCGCAGCAGTATCCGGTCGTCGCGGTCCAGTACCACCATCCCCGGGCCGTGGGACCAGAAGCTGCCCTTGTACCCGGCGTAGGTCACCACCGCGTGGATGTCAGCGGCCGGGATCGCCACCCGCTGGTGCCCGAAGCCGTAGGCGGCCAGACAGGTTCCCTCGGCCCGGGCCGTACCGGCTGGCGCCCGAGCAGGTCACTGGTCGGCGGATTCGGCCCGCCTCGGCCGATGTAAGCTCGTCGGCCGGACGGCCTGGCTGAGCGGCGTGCACCCTGCGACCCTATCGAGGCCGCCACGAAGCGGACAATACGATCGTCACGTCCTGCCAGTCTCCCGCGGGTCGGGCCGCCCGGAGCCGCCTCAGGCCAGGGTGGCCGGGTCGGTGTTGGCGCCGCACAGCACGACCGCGATGCGCTCGCCGTCGGCGGGCTGGTAGGCCCCGGACAGCAGGGCGGCGAACGCCGCCGCGCCGCCATGCTCGACCGCCAGCCGGTAGTGCTCCCACAGCCAGGACCGGGCCGCGCTGATGTCGGCATCGCTGACCAGTACCGACCGGGCCGCCGTACGGGTGGCCACGGCGAAGGCGATGTCGCCCAGCCGGGTCGCGCCCAGGGAGTCGGCCGCGATACTGCCGATCTCCACGTCCACCGGGTGGCCCGCCGCCAGGGCCGCGCGGAACGTCGGGATCCCGACCGGCTCGACCCCGGCCACCAGCGCCTGCCCCTCGGCGGCGGCGGCGATGCCCGCCATCAGCCCGCCGCCGCCGACCGCCACCAGGATCGTGTCGACCGGGCCGCCGGCCTGCTCCAGCAGTTCACGTCCCAGCGTGCCCTGCCCCGCGCAGACCTCGGGCTGGTCATAGGCGTGGCACAGCAGCGCGCCGGTCTCGGCCGCGTACTTGGCGGCCAGCTCGAAGGCGTCCGCATAGCGGGCACCCGACTGGACCACCTCGGCGCCGTAGTCGCGCAGCCGGGCCACCTTCACGGCCGGCGCGGCGGCCGGCACGAACACCCGCGCGGGCAGCCCCATCCGAGCCGCGGCGTAGGCCACCGCCAGCCCGGCGTTACCCCCCGACGCCGCCGCCACCCCGGTGGCAGGCACCAGCCCCTGCTCGGCCGCAACCAGGATCCGGTTGAACGCGCCGCGCACCTTGAACGACCCGGTGTGCTGCACCTGCTCCAGCTTCAGCCACACCTGCCCGGCCGGCCCGAACGCCCCCGGATCGGCCTCGATCAGCGGCGTCACCCGAACCCGCCCGGCAATCCGGGCCGCCGCCGCCCCCACGTCAGAAGCACTAATCATGCCGCCCAGCCTGCCTGGTCAGAACAGGAAGCGGAATAGGGTGCTGGCCGCGTCGACGCGCTCGATGCCGGGCGGCGCCGCCTCCATGCGGGCCAGCAGGGCGGGCAGGTCGTCGGGGCGGGACAGCTCGATACCGACCAGGGCCGGGCCGGTCTCGCGGTTGCTGCGCTTGACGTACTCGAACAGCGTGATGTCGTCGTCGGGACCCAGTACCTCGTCCAGGAACCGGCGCAGCGCGCCCGGCTCCTGCGGGAAGTCGACCAGGAAGTAGTGCTTGCGGCCCTCGTACACCAGGCTGCGCTCGACCACCTCGGCGTACCGGCTGACGTCGTTGTTGCCGCCGGACACGACGCACACCACGGTGGCCCCGGCGGGCACGGTGACCGTGCCGGGGACCGGGGCGCCGGGGGCGGCCAGCGCGGCGGTGGCCAGGGCGCCGGCGGGCTCGGCGATGATGCCGTCGGACTGGTAGAGGGCCAGCATCTCGGAGCAGATCCGGCCCTCAGGGACGGCCAGCGATCTGGGTGCCGGACCCGGCGATGACCGCGTAGGTGACGTCGCCGGCCCGGCGGACGGCGGCGCCGTCCACGAACGTGTCCAGGTCGGGAAGCGTGACCGGGCCGCCGGCGGCCAGCGCCGCGGCCACGCAGGCGGCGCCGGCCGGCTCGGCGCCGATCACCGTGACGTCCGGGTACCGCTCGGCCAGCCAGGCCAGCGAGCCGGCCAGCAGGCCCCCGCCGCCGACCGGGACGACCAGGACGTCGGGCGGGCCGCCGAGCTGGGCGACGATCTCGCGGGCCACGGTGCCCTGCCCGGCGATGGTCCGGGGATCGTCGAACGCGGGCACCAGCGTGGCGCCCGACGCGGCGGCCTCGGCCAGGGCGGCGGCGGCGGCCTCGTCGTAGGTGTCGCCCCCCAGGATGATCTCGGTCATCTTGCCGCCGAGCACGGCGATCCGGTCCCGCTTCTGGCGCGGCGTGGTACGCGGCAGGTAGATCCGGCCGTGCACGCCCAGCGCGGCGCAGGCGTAGGCCACGCCCTGGGCGTGGTTGCCCGCGCTGGCCGTCACCACGCCCGCCGCCCGGGCCGCGTCATCTAGCTGAGCGATCAGGTTGTAGGCGCCGCGTGCCTTGTAGGACCGCACGGTCTGCAGGTCCTCGCGCTTGAGCCAGACCTGGGCGCCGAGCGGCTCGGACAGCCGGGTGCTGCGCTCCAGCGGCGTCAGCGCCACCACCCCGGCCAGCCGGGCGGCGGCGGCATCCACCATTGCTGCATCAACTGTCACAGCACTAGTCTGCCGGCCCCGGGCCGGCCGGGGCGCCGCAACCCCCGGACTGGCTCGCCCTGCCCGGCCGGGAGTTGGTCAGGGCAGGCCGGGCGCGCGGGCGGCGTCGCCGGGGCGGACCAGGCCGGTCTCGTAGGCATACACCACGGCGTGCGCCCGGTCGCGCAGGGCCAGCTTGGCCAGGATCCGGGTGACGTGGGTCTTGACGGTCGTCTCGCCGATCACCAGGTGCCGGGCAATCACCGCGTTGGACATGCCGCGGGCGACCAGGACCAGCACTTCCCGCTCCCGGGCGGTGAGCAGCTCCAGTTCCGCGGACGCCCTGGGGCGGCCGCGGAGGAAGTGCTCGACCAGGCGGCGCATGGGAGCGGGCGAGACCAGCGCGTCGCCGGCCGCGGCGGCCCGGACGGCGAGCAGGATCTCCTCCGGAGGGGCGTGCTTGAGCAGGAAGCCGCTGGCCCCGGCCAGCAATCCGTCGAACACGTACTCGTCCAGATCGAACGTGGTAAGCAGGACGACGCGGGGCGGCGGCGGAGGCAGCGCCACGATCCGCCGCGTGGCCTCGATGCCATCGCCGCCCGGCATCCGGATGTCCATCACCACGACGTCGGGGCGCAGCCGGGCCGCCGCATCTGCCGCGGCGGTACCGTCGGCCGCCTCGCCCGCCACGACCAGGTCAGGCTGGGTGCCGAGCATGGTGGCCACGCCGGCCCGCACCACCGGCTGGTCATCCACGACCAGGATGCGGATGCTCACGGGCGGTCCGGCAGGAACGCCCGCACCGCGAACCCGCCCGCGGGCCGGGTCCCGGCCCGCAGCGACCCGCCCAGCAGGCACGCCCGCTCGCGCAGCCCGGCCAGCCCGGTGCCGCCGCCGGGCCCGGATCGTCCCGGCGGGGCCTGATCTGAGCCCGGCTGGCCGGGGCCATCGTCGGTGACGTCGACGGCAATGCCGTCGACGCGGTATCGCAGGCTCACCGTCGCGGTCGCGCCGGGTGCGTAGCGGATGCTGTTGGTCAGGCTCTCCTGCACGATCCGGTATCCGACCAGCTCTACCTCGGCAGCCAGCGGCCGGGGCTGACCCGAGACCCTCAGCGCCGCCCGCACGCCGGACCGCCGGGTCCGTCTCCACCAGGTCCGGCAGGTCGCCCAGCCCGGGGCCGGCCTGGCGGATGTCGCGGACCAGCCGGTTCAGCTCGGCCAGGCCGCTGCGGGCCTCCTGCTCGATGGCGGCGACGGCCGCCGTCGCCGCCCTGGGGTCCGCGGCCGACGCCAGGCGGGCCGCGCCGGCCTGCACGGCGATGGCACTGAGCTGGTGGGCCAGGGTGTCGTGGACGTCGCGGGCCAGGCTGGCGCGTTCCGCATCGTGGACATGCCCGGCGGCGGCGGTGGCCGCGTCCCGGTGCGAGCTGGCCGCCTCACCCACCACCAGGGCCGTGGCCAGCAGCGCGAACGCCACCGCGGCGGTGTGGTCGCCCTGGCCCGCCTGCAGCGCGACCAGGGCGCCGGCCACGGCGGCCACGGCCAGCAGCCGGGCTGTCAGCCGAGGCGCCCGGCCGCCGTAGGCGCCCAGTCCGTACGCCCCGGCCAGCACCGCGGCGGCTCGCCGACCACGGGTTGAGATGCGCTCCGGCCTTGATCCCGAGCGCCGCAGCGGCCACCGCCAGCACCAGGGCCGGCTGCTGGCGCCGCCACAGGAACGGCACCGACTGGGCCACCGCCAGGCCGATCGTCCCGGCGATGGCCAGGATGCTGCCCGCGTGCCCCGGCGGCCGCCACCACCACGGCACGTCGAACAGCGCCCAGCCCAGCAGGGCGGCAGCCAGCAGCCGGTCGCCCGCCCCCGCAGGCAGCCGCCCGCGCCCAGCCAGCCCCGGCATGGCTGGCCGCCGCCTGGCTGCCTGCGGTCTCGCCGGTCACGACCTGGCTGCCCGCCGCCTTGCGGGCGCCCGGCGGCGAGTCGGCCGGGCGGTCATGCGGTTACGTCCGCGGACATGCGCCAGCGGGCAATGGCGCCGACGGCCACGGCGGTGATCAGGATGCCGGCCAGGCCGGCCAGCTCACCGGGGGCCGGGCCGTCCAGGCGGCTCCAGAAGCTCACTGGCAGGTAGCCGGCGGGCGGAAAGCTCATCCAGCCCTGGACCCAGGATGCGGGCGACAGTCGGCCCGCGCTGCCGAGGCCTGCCAGCAGCACCGTGAGCAGCATCGACCCGGCGGTCAGGGCCGTGGTGGCGAGCTGACCGCGGCCGACTGTGCCCGCCGCGGTGCCGATGGCCGCGAACAGTCCGAGTACCACTGCCGCGCGGCCCGCCGCGGCGGCCGAGCCGCCCAGGCCGGACCACAGGCCTGCGTGCGCCGCGGGCAGGCCGGCGGAGGCGGCGACCAGCGGCGCGGCGATGGCCAGCAGCAGCCAGCAGGCCAGCAGGGTGACCAGGCCGGCGATCCAGGTGGACAGCCACTTGACGGCCAGCACCCGGCCCCGCCGTCCCTCGCGGCACAGCAGCTGGCGGATGGTCCGCGAGCCCCACTCGCCGCCCCAGTGCCCGCCTGCGACCACCGCGATCAGCAGCAGGCCCGGAAGCGAGGCCAGCAGGCCGGCCGCGACGTGGCCGACCTGGCCGGGCTGGGCAAGCTGGCTGACCGCCGCCGCAGCGGCCCGGGCCGCGCTGTGGGCGTGCGCGATGACCTGGCGGCACTGCGCGGTGGCGGCCCGCTGGCAGACGTCGGGGATCCGCGGGCTGACCAGGCCCGCCCGGGCGTTGCCGGCCGCGCCCCAGGTCAGCAGCAGGCAGAACGCGGCGATGGCCAGCGCGGTGCCCCACACCAGCGGCCGGATGAGCTTGCGCAGCTCAGCGATCAGCAGCCACAGCATGGTGGTCCTCCTCCACGATCTTCAGGAACCGGTCCTCCAGGCGCGGCCGCTCAACGGTCACCGACTCGGCCAGGACTCCGGCGGCCACCAGGACCGCGTTCACGTCGCGGCCGCTGTCATGCTCGACGATGAACAGGCCGCCGTTCCCGGTCCCGCCCGCTTCAGGATCGCCCGCCGCATCCTCGGCTGCCCTGGCCTCCGCCGGCCAGCGTCCGGCCAGCGCTCGCGCGGCGGCCGGGGCGTCGGCCGCGTCGACCACGACCCGGACCCGGCGGCGGGTCGCGCCCAGCCGGCCAGGCGGGCCTTCCTCTACCACCCGGCCACGGACGATCACCGCGACCCGGTCGCAGACCAGCTCGACCTCGGCCAGCAGGTGGCTGGACATGAACACCGCCGTCCCGTCGGCGGCCAGGCTGCGCAGGACGCCCCGGATATCCCGGATGCCCGCCGGGTCCAGGCCGTTAGTCGGCTCGTCAATGATCAGCAGTGGCGGTCGGCCGAGCATCGCCGCGGCCAGGCCCAGCCGCTGCCGCATGCCCTGGGAGTAGGCCCGGACCTTCCGGCCCGCCACCTCCGCCAGCGCCGGTCGCGCCCAGCACCCGGCCGATCTCGGCCGGATCGTGGCCGCCGCCGGCCCAGGCGGCCACCTGGAGGTTCTGCCAGCCAGTCAGCCACGAGTAGAAGGCGGGCTCCTCGATCATCGACCCGGTCCGGGCCACCGCCGCCGGGTCGGGCAGCGGCCGCCCGAGCAGCCGGGCGTGCCCGGCGGTCGGCCTGATCAGGCCGAGCAGCATCCGGATCGTGGTGGTCTTGCCGGCGCCGTTCGGCCCCAGGAAGCCGTACACCTGCCCGGCCCGCACCTCGAGATCCAGGGCGCTGACGGCGACGGTCGAGCCGAACCGCTTGGTCAGGCCCGTGCAGCTGATGACGTTCATGTCGGAACAGTACGAGCGCGGATGCCCTCCCGGCGTCCCCCGGCGGTACGATCCGCCGTCATCATCTGGGCGAGGCCGTCTCCCTTGTGAGACGAGACCGTCGCTCCCGGCAGCTGCCCTAGGCCGGCCATTCTGGGAGCTGCAGGCCGCTACCGCGAGCCGCCGGCCCGGACGGGGAGGTGGCGGGCCAGGAACTGCTCGGCCCGGTGCCAGGCCCGCTCGGCGGGCTCGGCCAGGTGGAACATCGGCGCCTTCCGGTTGTGGAAGGCGTGGCCCGCGTCCTCCTCGACGTGGATCTCGACGTTGTCCCGGCCGGCCGCGCCGCCTCGACCGCGGCGACCTGGTCGCGCGGGATGTACGGGTCGCTGCCGCCGAAGTGGAACTGCAGGGGCACCGAGATCTGCTCCATCGCCGCCAGGCTCTCCGGCACGGCCGAGCCGTAGAACGACACGGCGGCGTCCAGATCGCCCTCGGCGGCCAGGAAGTAGGCGATCGACCCGCCCAGGCAGAAGCCCAGCACGCCGACGCCGCCGTCCACCTCGGGCAGCGCGCGCAGGCAGGCCAGCGCGGCGGCGGCATCGGCGGTGCCCTGCTCAGCGTCGAACTGGGCGCCCAGCGCCAGCGACTCCGTCAGGCCGGCCTCGTCGTGGGCGGCGTCATGATGGCGCTTGAGCCGCCAGAACAGGTCCGGCGCGGCGACCACGTAGCCCAGCCCGGCCAGGTCGTCGGCCACCGCCCGGATGTAGTCGCTGACGCCGAAGATCTCCTGGATGAGCAGCACGCCGGGCCCGGACGGGGCCTCGGGCAGCCACACCGACAGGTCCATCGCGCCGCCGGACACCGGAACCTGCTCGATACGGGACAACGGCATCGCGGCCTCCTCGCGGCGAATGCCCGCAGCGGGCGGGCGCGCAGCATCCTAGCGCCGGGAATACGGCCTGTCTGGCCCAGGTTTGCGGCTCCGGAGACGGAGGACCGCATGACGGCAGGGGCGCAGGCGGCACCGGGTCCCGAGACGGCCGCCACCGCGGTCCCGGCGACGCGCCGCGGCCGGGTTCTGGACGTCCTGCTGCTCGGCGCGCTTAGCTCGTTCGCGCCGCTGTCGACTGACATGTACCTGCCCGCCCTGCCTGGCGTGGCCCGCGAGCTGGACACCTCGGCATCCCTGGCCCAGCTCAGCCTCACCGCGTGCCTGATCGGCCTGGCCGCCGGGCAGGTGCTGGCCGGGCCGCTCAGCGATGCCCGGGGCCGGCGCCGCCCGCTGCTGGTCGGCCTGGCCGCCTACGCCGTGGCGTCGGCGCTGTGCGTGGCCGCGCCCGGCATCTGGGCGCTGCTGGTGCTCCGGCTGGCCCAGGGCTTCGCCGGCGCGGCGGGCATCGTAATCGCCCGGGCGGTGGTCCGGGACCGGTACCAGGGCGAGGCGGCGGCCCGGTTCTTCGCGCTGCTGCTGATCGTGACCGGCGCGGCCCCGATCCTCGCGCCCGTCGTCGGCGCCCAGCTCCTGCGGGTCACGAGCTGGCGCGGCGTGTTCGCGGTACTGGCCGCGATCGGCGTGGTCCTGCTGGCCGGCACGGCGGCCGGGCTGCGAGAGTCGCTGCCGCCGGAACGGCGGCGCCCGGGCCATGCTGCGCGACGGCCGCCGGCTGCTGGGCGACCGGGAACTCGGCCGCTACGCGCTCACCGGGGCGCTGGCGTTCGGCGCGATGTTCGCCTACATCTCGGGCTCGCCGTTCGTGCTGCAGGCGAAGTTCGGGATCTCGCCGCAGCTGTTCAGCCTGATCTTCGCCATCAACGGCGCGGGCATCATCGCGGTCGGCCAGGTGTCCCGCGCGCTGATCGGCCGGGTGCCGCTGCGGGTCCTGCTGCTGACCGGGCTGACCGGGTCGGCCGTCGGCGGCCTGGTGGTGCTGGACGCCGCGCTGGCCGGGCTGGGCCTGCCGGTGATCCTGCCCGCGCTGTTCCTCGTGGTCGCCAGCACGGGCCTGGTGCTGCCTAGCGCGATGGCACTGGCCCTGGACCGGCACGGCCGCGACGCGGGCAGCGCGTCCGGCCTGCTCGGCCTGGCCCAGTTCGGGGTCGGCGCCGCCGCCGCCCCGATCGTCGGCGTGGCCGGCCCGCACACCCTCCTGCCGATGGGCCTGGTCATGGCCGTGCTCGGCTGCGGCGCCCGGCTGATCGTGCCGCGTCGGCGCGCCGCTCAGGCGCCCGCCGCGAATCCCTCGACATAGCTCGCCACCTCGGCGGCGTCCAGCACCGGAAGGCTGTGATGGGACGCCCCCCGGGCATCGCGAAGCGTCGTCTACTATCTATGTACGTAGATAGTAGAAATGGCGACGGCCATCGTGCCCGGGGGAAGGCCATGAGCAGAGCAGTCCAGAACAAGCAGGAAAGCGCCCGGCGGCGGGTGCTCGTCGGGGCCGGCAGCATCCTGGCGGTCATCGCGGTGGTGGTCACGCTGGTACTGATCAAGACGGTCGGATCACCGGGAGCGTCGAACCCGGCCGCGGGCCAGGCCGCCACCGGGACGGCACTGCCAGCCAGCGTCGCGGCCGAGGTCACCTCGGTCCCGGCCCGGACCCTGGACAAGGTCGGCACCGGCGCGGCCACGCCCTCGTCGGTGACCAGGGTCACCTCGGGCGCCCCCCTGACCTCAGGCGGGAAGCCGGAGATCCTGTACGTCGGAGCCGAGTACTGCCCGTACTGCGCGACCGAGCGGTGGCCGCTGGCGGTGGCGCTGAGCCGGTTCGGCACGTTCGCCGGGCTGCACGGGATCCACTCATCGGCGACCGACGTCTACCCCAGGCAGCCCACCCTGACGTTCTACAAATCGACCTACACCAGCACGTACCTGACCTTCGAGCCGGTCGAGACCACCACCGAGAACCCAAGCGTCGCGCTCCAGCAGCCGACCGCCGCGCAGCAGGCCGTGCTCCGCCAGTACGACGCCCCGCCCTACGTCCCGGCCAGCGACGCGGGCGCGATCCCGTTCCTGGACATCGGCAACCGCTACCTCATCAACGGCGCCCAGTTCGACCCGCAGGTGCTTCAGGGCATGACCTGGGCGCAGGTGGCGGCGGCGCTGAACGGCCCGTCCAGCCCGGTCGCGCAGGGCGCCGACGGCGCCGCCAACATGATCACCGCGGCGATCTGCAAGGTCACCGGCAACCAGCCCGCCAAGGTCTGCGCGCCGCCGATGATCGCGCACCTGGAAGGCCGCCTGTAGTGGCCCCGGCCTAGCGTGCGCCACCCTCGGCGCGCGCCGCCCGGCTACCGGATAACCGGGCGGCGCGCACCGAGCGCAGCGCCAACCTGCTCGGCCAGGGCCACCGCGATCAGCCGCTGCTCGGGCTCCGGCCGGGCGCCGGGCTCGGGCACCATCAGGAACCGGCCGTGCAGCAGGCCGGCGCTCTCCACCAGCAGCTCGACGGCCGCGTCCGGCCCGCCGCTGCGAGACACCACGATCTGGCCGTCGGGCCGCAGCCGGGCCGGTCCGCCGAGCCCGGCCACCCCGTACTGGAACGCGCACGAGCGCAGCGACAGCAGCCGGGTGAGCTGGCCGGAGACCTCAGCGATCAGGGCCGAGGGGGAGCCGCCCGCGGCCATCGCGGCGGCCGCCGCGCTGATCCCGTCCAGGTACCCGGCCCGGCGGCTGGCGGCGATGTGCTGGCGCCGGCCCCAGGCCGCGAGCTCGGTCACGGCCACGCCGATGACCAGCAGCAGGAACGTGGTCTCGACGTTGGCCCGGCTGGTGATGGTGAAGCTCTCATACGGCCGGGTCAGGAAGAAGTCGAACCAGGCCGCGGCCGACAGCGCGGCGATGACGCCGGCCAGCCGGTACCCGCTGGCCGCCACCGCGACGACCACCACAACCAGGATCAGGGCGGCGTCGGCGGGCGGCAGGCTGGCCCGGACGGAGGCCAGCGCGGCCGCCGCGGCCGGCGGAAAGGCCAGCGCCGCCAGCAGGGCCAGGCGGTCGCGGCCCAGGCCCGCCGCGACCCGCGCGGCAGTCCACCGGGGCCGGGCCGGCTCCGGGGACGGAGCGGCCGTGTTCTCGGTTGATGCCGGAACAGCCATGGCGGCACCTCCTTCCCGACCGGCCGCGCTCATCTCCGGGAACCTAGCGGCCGGGCGACGCCCCCAGTCCACCTCGGGTTCGACCCGGGCGGGGCGTTCCTCACGAGATTCATGCGCGCCCCGAACGCGATCAATGCAGCCCTTTTGACGTGATCACGACCGTTTCTCGGCTGGTTTTGCCGGACAATCGGTCGCGATCATGGGTGCAGGGGTTCCGGCGCGACGGCAAGGCGCTATCCGGACGGCTGATTCCCGCCGGAGGGATCAGTGGCCAGCCCGGCCGGCCGTCGCCAGCATCTCGTCGTAGCGGCGGCGCACGTCGGCCCGGTCGGCCGCCTCGGGCATCGACCGGTCGCTGACCGCCAGGATCATCGCCGCCTGGTCGAGGAGGACCTGCCGCTGCACCGGTTCCGGGGTCTCCTCGATGATCTTGGTGATGGCATCCAGCAGGCGGATCAGCACGGCGGGCATGCCGTCGCTGGCCTGGCGGATCTTCTCGAACGCCCGCTGGACCAGGCGCTCGTGGCTGGGCTCCGCGGTGATGACTCGGATGAACCCGGCGCGGTCCCGGTGCAGCCGGGCTGGCCGCCACCGGGCGGCGATCTGGCACAGCGCGTCTCCCAGCCAGTCGATGCAGGTCATCGCGGTGAACGTGTCGTTGACCGCGGGTGACAGGGCGCGGATGCCGATCTCCACCAGCTGGTCGATGCCGAACGAGATGTCCTGGGTCAGGGTCCGGTTGGACCCGGTGATGTGAGCGCGGGCCGCGACCACCTCGACCGCCGGGACCAGCCACAGGCTGGCGCGCAGTTCCTCGGCCCGCCAGTGCGCGGCCAGCGCCGATGACGACGCGTTGCGACGATGCATGATGGAGCCCCCGCGCTTGAACGCTGCCGCATAGGGCTTCCCGCCGGCCCGCCCGCCCAACCCCAGCGCTCCGCACCCGGCCCGCGGTGCGCCAGCCGTTAATCCGATATATCCGGCGCGGTGGCCCGGGCCGCCGTGAACGCCACCAGCAGCAGCACGCCCGCGCTGGTCACAGCGTGCAGGATCCCGGCGTGGTCGGCGATGAAGCCGATCGCCGGCGGCCCGGCCAGGAAGGCCACGTAGCCGATCGAGGACGCCACGCTGACCCGCCCGGCGGCGTACCGGGGGTCATCCCCGGCCGCGCTCATGCCGACCGGGAAGCCCAGCGACGTGCCGAGGCCCATCAGCACCGCGCCGCCGACCGCGGCGGGCAGCCAGCCGCTGAAGCCGACCAGCAGCAGCCCGGCCAGCGCCACGCAGGCGGCCGACCGCAGTACCCGGACCCGGCCGTAGCGGTCGATCAGCCGGGGGCCGAACCACCGGCCGGTGGTCATCGCGGCCAGGAACAGCGCGAACGTCAGCGTCCCGATCGCCACCGCCGCGTGATACCCGGTGATCACTCCCAGGCTGAGCCAGTCGTTGCCGGTCCCCTCGATGATCGTCACGCAGGCCACGAACAGCCCGATCAGCAGGGTCCGCGGCTCGGTCCAGGCGGCCAGCGGATGCCGCTTCCGCCCGCCCGCCCGGCCGGCCGGGTCCCCGCCGCCCGGGCCTCCGCCGCGCGGGCCTCCCCGGCGGGCAGGAAGCGGCGGGTGGCGGCCGGCACCGACGCCACCGTCGCGACCGCCACCGCCAGCAGGTGCACGGTGACCGGCACCCCGGCCGCCACCATGGCCGTGCCGAGCAGCGCCCCGGCCACCGTCCCGATGCTCCAGCCCGCGTGGAACCTGGGCATGATGGCCCGGCCCATGGCCCGCTCGATGGCGGCGGCCTGCACGTTCATCGCCACGTCCCAGGCCCCGGTGCCGAAGCCGAACACGAACAGGCCGGCCACCACCGGCCCGACCCCGTGGGTGTAGCCGACCGCGACGACGGCCAGGCCCGCCGCGCACAGCACCGACATCGACGCCACCGTGGCCGCCTCGCCCAGCCGGACCACGACCAGCCCGGCCAGCGGGATGCCGACGGCCGAGCCGATGGCGATGCACAGCAGGATCAGGCCCAGCACCCCGGGCGATACCCGCAGTTCGGCCCGCACCTGCGGGATGCGCGAGGCCCAGCTGGCGAACGCGAAGCCGGCCATGACGAACGCCGCGTACACCCCGGCCCGGCGGCGGAGCTCGGAACCGCCGGGCACGCACATAGCACCGAAGTGTGCCACAAGCCGCGATCTTGACGAGACGGTAAACCAGCCCCGTCCGGCACGGCGCCTGGCCTGCCCCGACACGCGGCCAAGTAGAATTGGCTTCTGGAATCACGCTCTAGATCAGGTCGCGGGGTGCGGGAATGACGAGGCAGTCTGGCAGCGGCCGGGCGGCGGGCGGGGCCTGGCAGTGGCAGCGCACGGCGCAGACTCAGCGGGCGCTGCTGGACGCGGCCCGGCAGGTGTTCACCGAGCAGGGTTTCTCCGATGCCAGCATCGCCGACGTGGTGGAGCGGGCCGGGTCCAGCGTGGGCAGCCTCTACCACCATTTCGGCGGCAAGAGCGAGCTGTTCCTGGCCCTGTACCAGGAGCATCAGCTCGCTCACGAGGAAGCGGCCAGCGCGGCCGTGGCGGTTGCCCGCCAGGCCGGGGTGACCGACCCGACCGAGCTGTTCTGCGCCGGGGCGCGGGCGTTCCTGGACGGCAGCTGGCAGCGGCGGGACCTGGCCATGCTGTTCTTCGCCGGCGACGGGCCGCCCGGTTTCGAGGTGCTGCGGCGCCGCCGCGGCCGGGAGTGGATCGGCCAGAACGACGCCCTCCTGCGACTGCCCGACACCGCGCTGGACCGGCTGTACGCGGCCATCCTGACCTCGCTGATCGGCGAGGGCGCCCGCGAGGTGGCCATGTCCCGGACCCGCCGCCAGGCCAGCAAGATCATCGACGCGGTGATCGAGTACGCCCGGCGGCTGATGAGCGGCGGCGCCTGGAAGCCCGCCGCGCCGCCGGCCGACGACGAGGACGGGCCGGGCTCACCTCCGCCGGCCCGCCGACGGTCTTGACAACGCCCCGTTAGCCGGGCTTTTATCGATCTAGAAATCAATTCTAGAATTTTAACGAATGGTGGCCGGCTGGCCCGCTCCGCAGGCGGGCGGCCGCAGACCGGAATCTCGCGGGCGGCTTCGCCGTCCGCGGCAGCGCGGAAAGGGCAACCGTGGCGCCAGCGCAGGACGGCTCCGGGACTGACCCGGCCGGCACGTTCGAGACCACCCGGCAGGAGGCCGCCGCCTGGCTCGCGGCGAGCTGGGATCCGCAGCTCACCGTCCGGGACTGGTGGGCCCGGCTGGCCGAGTCCGGCTGGGGCTTCCCGCAGTGGCCGCGCGAGTGGTTCGGCCGGGGCCTGCGGGCCGACGCGGTCGCCGGGGCGCGGGCCGCGTTCACCGCGGCCGGGGCGCTCGGCCCGCCCGCCAGCCTGGGCCAGCTACTCGGGGCACCGACGCTGCTGGTGCACGGCAGCGGTGAGCAGAAGGAGCGGTTCCTGCCCCTGCTGGCCCGGGGCGAGGAAGCCTGGTGCCAGTTCTTCTCCGAGCCCGGCTCCGGGTCCGACCTGGCCAGCGCCCAGACCCGGGCCGTCCGGGACGGCGACATCTGGACCGTGGACGGGCAGAAGGTGTGGACCTCCGGGGCGCAGTCCGCCGACCGGGGCATGCTGCTGGCCCGGACCAACCGGGACGTGCCCAAGCACCAGGGGCTGAGCTACTTCATCATCGACGTCCGCCAGCCCGGCATCGAGGTCCGGCCGCTGCACCAGATGAACGGCGCGCACGGCTTCAACGAGGTGTTCTTCACCGGCGCCAGCGCCGACGCCGACCGGCTGGTGGGCGAGGAGGGCGGGGGCTGGTCGGTGGCCGTGACCACCCTCATGTACGAGCGGTTCATGTCCTCGCTGCCGTCGGTCGCGCCCGGCCGCCGGGCCGGCCAGCTGGACCGCCCGGCCGGCGAGGCGGCCAGCGGCGCCGCGCGGATGCGGGCGCGCGGCCGGACCGGCGTCAGTCAGGTGATCATCGAGGTGGCCCGGCAGCTGGGCCTGGATGATGACCCCGTGACCCGGCAGCGCCTGGCCGCGCTGAGCGGCCAGGAGACTGCTGCTCGGCTACCTGGCCCGGGCCGGCCAGGAGGCCGCCCGCACCGGCCGGCGGCCGGGGGCGCAGGGCTCGCTGAGCAAGCTGGGTCGCTCCGCGCTGACCCGGGCCGGCCGGGAGGCCGGGATGTCGGTGCTCGGCGCGCAGGGCATGCTGAACTCGCCCGACACCCCCGGCCGGGGCGAGATCCAGATCCGCGCGCTGTCCAGCCCGGGGGCGTCCATCGCGGGCGGGACCGACGAGATCCAGCGCGGCATCGTCAGCGAGCGGGTGCTCGGCCTGCCCAAGGAGCCGCGCACCGACCGGGACGTGCCGTTCCGCGACCTGACCATCGGCACCCAGCGGGCGCCGGGGTGAACGGCGCCGGGACCAGCACCGCCCGCTCGCTGGTGACTCCGGCCCGGCTGGCCGAGTTCTTCGCGCCGCGCTCGATCGCCCTGGTCGGGGCCTCGGAGGCGTCCGGCTGGGCGCGGTTCATCGCCATGGCCAGCGCCGCCGTCGGCTTCACCGGGCCGATGACGCCGGTTCACCCGCGGATCGAGACCGCGTTCGGCCGCCCCGTCGTGCGCAGCCTGCGGGACATCGCCGACCCGCCCGACCTGGCGTTCATCCTGGCCCCGACGGAGGCGGTGGAGAGCGTCATCGACGACGCGGCGGCGACCGGGGTGCGCCACGCGATCGTGCTGGCCTCCGGCTACCGGGAGGTCGGCGAGGCGGGCCGCGAGCTGGAGCGGAGCCTGGTCGCCCGGGCCGCCGAGGCGGGCATCATCCTGCTCGGCGCAACTGCCTGGGCTTCCTGAACACGCACGCCCGGGTGGCGCCGTTCGCGCTCGGGGTGCCGCTGCCGCTGACCCCCGGCCCGGTCGGCATCGCGCTGCAAAGCGGCGCGCTGGCCACCGTGGTGCTGGGCTACGCCCGCGCCCGGGCCATCGGGATCAGCTCGCTGACCTCGGTCGGCAACGAGGCCATGATCACCATCGAGGACATGCTCGACTACCTGGTGGAGGACGACAACACCAAGGTGATCTGCCTGTTCCTGGAGGAGGTCAGCGATCCCGCCGGCTTCGCCCGGGGGGCCGCCCGGGCCGACGCGGCGGGCAAGCCGGTCATCGCCCTGAAGGTCGGGTCCAGCCCGGCCGGGCAGGCCGCCGCGCTGGCTCACACCGGCTCGGTGGCGGGCGATGACGTGGTGGTCGACTCGGTGCTGCGCCAGCTCAACGTGATCCGGGTGACCAGCATCGAGGAGCTGCTGACCACCGGGGCGCTGCTGGGCTACGACCGGTGGCCGCGCGGCCGCCGGATGGGGGTGCTGACCGCCTCCGGCGGCGCCTGCGACATCATCGCCGACCGGGCCACCGACCACGGGCTGGTGATCCCGCCGTTCGCGGACGGCACGGCGGCCGCCCTCCGGGAGCTGATACCGCCGTTCGCCACCGCCCGCAACCCGCTGGACGTCACCGGGTACGGCCTGGCCAACCAGCGGACTGGCACGCTGACCACCATCGACCGGGCGCTCGACGCGGCGGTCGAGGATCCCGGCCTGGACTTCGTCACGTTCTCCGGGGTCAACGTGCCCGACGCCCGGCCCGCCGACGAGCGGCTGGCCACGGTCATCGAGGACCGGCTGGCCTGGCTCAGCCAGCGGATGGCCTCGTCCCCGATCCCGGTCATCCCGATGGGCGCGACCAGCATCGACGTCAGCCCGTACGCCCGGGAGATGCTGGCCAAGTACCACATCCACGTGCTCGGCGGCATGGACCAGGGGCTGCGCGCGCTGGGCAACGCGCTGCGCTGGCTGGAGGGCCGCGGCCAGGTCCGGGCCGAGCTGCCCGAGCCGCTGCCGCCGGCCACCGGGACAGCGCGGCCGTGGCCGGAGTCGGCGGGCCGGTCGCTGCTGGCCCGGGCCGGGGTCCCGGTGGTCCCCGGCGAGCTGGTCGCGTCGGCCGACGCGGCGGTGGCGGCGGCCGGCGGCTCGGCCTCCCGGTGGCGCTGAAGATCGTCTCCGCCGCGATCACCCACAAGTCCGATATCGGCGGGGTGGCGCTCGGCCTGGCCAGCCCGGCCGAGGTGGCCGCGGCTTATGCCCGGGTCCGGGGGGCGGGCGAGGCGGTGGCGCCGGGCGGCGTCGACGGCGTGCTGGTCACGCCGATGCGGACGGGCGGCACCGAGCTGCTGGCCGGGGTCACGGTAGATCCGACGTTCGGGCCGGTGCTGGCCGTCGGCCTGGGCGGGATCTGGGTGGAGATCCTGGGGGACACCGCGCTGCGGGTGCTGCCCGTCGACGCCGCCGAGGTCCGGCGGATGCTGGGCGAACTGCGCGGGCTGCCGCTGCTGCGCGGGGCGCGGGGCGGTGAGCCCGCTGACCTGGACGCGCTGGCCGAGGTCATCGCCCGGATCGGGGCCACGGCCGGCTCGCTGGGCGGGACCCTGCAGGCGCTGGAGGTCAACCCGCTGTGGGTGCGCGGCGGCCAGATCGAGGCCCTGGACGTGCTGGTGGTGACGAGCGCGGACGGATAGGGCTCAGCACAGGACACGAGTCCCGGGTGCCGGAGGAGGGCGCCCGGGCACCGGGGCCGGAAGCGGTCGCCCAGCGGGCGGTCTGGTGCAGCGGGGTGCCGGGCCGGGGCGGAGACACCGGCCACGCGGGTGGCCGGCGGCGTTACCTGGTAGTGCCGCCGGCCACCCCGTCAACGTAGATGATCATGATGGCTGGACAGGAGGACGCGATGGCGCTGGATCACAGTATCGTCGGGGTGCCGGGAGAGCCGCAGGAGCGCTCCTGGACATCGGCGGACGCTCTGCTGTACGCGGTCGGCGTGGGCGCCGGGCTGGGCGACCCGCTGCGCGAGCTGGCCTTCACCACCGAGAACTGCCAGGGCATCGAGCAGCAGGTGCTGCCCACCTATGCGGTGCTCATCGCGCAGTCCCGGCGCGGCCGCAACCTGGGCACCTTCGACCGGGCCATGCTGGTCCACGCCGAGCAGGGCTTCGAGCTGCACCAGCCCCTGCCGGTGGCCGGCACGGTGCGCACGGTGTCGACCGTGACCGGGATCTACGACAAGGGCTCGGGCGCGCTGGTGAGCACCGAGAGCGTGGCCGTCGACGCCGCCACCGGGCAGCCGCTGGTGACCTCGCGCGGCGGCACGTTCATCCGCGGCGAGGGCGGCTTCGGCGGCCCGCGCGGGGAAAGCCAGTCCTGGCCGGCTCCCGACCGGGAGCCCGACCACCAGGTCAGCTACCCGACCCGGCCCGAGCAGGCCCTGATCTACCGGCTGTCCGGGGACCGCAACCCGCTGCACGCCGACCCGGCGTTCGCGGCCCGGGGCGGGTTCGAGCGGCCGATCCTGCACGGCCTGTGCACCTACGGGGTGACTGGCCGGGCGCTGCTGCACGCCCTGTGCGACGGCGACCCGGCCCGGTTCCGCGGCATGTTCGGCCGGTTCAGCGCCCCGGTGCTGCCGGGCGAGACGCTGACCATCTCGATCTGGGCCGACCCGGCGGGCGGCAGCGCGCTGTTCCGGACCACCCGCGAGGACGGCACCGTGGTCATCGACCGGGGCCGGGCCAGCTTCAGCGCCGGCGGCGCGGCCCGCCCTGGCGCCGACGCGGCGGCCACGGCGCCCGTGGCGGGCTGATGACGGCCGAGGCGACGGCGGCCGGCTGGAGCCGCCTGGATGACCGGGTCCTGCTGGCCGACGCGGGCCAGGCCATGGCCATGGCCGGGGCCGGGGCGAGCCGGCTGATCGACCTGCGGGCCGAGACCACCCCGCCCCGGCTGCCGGTGCCGATCGAGCACTTCCCGGTCGAGGACCTGGAACCGGGCCAGGAGGACGGGATCCTGGCTGCCGCGCGGCGCGCTCGCGAGCTAGCCGGCCAGGGCGTGACCGTCGGCATCTACTGCCAGGCGGGCGTGTCCCGGACCGCCGCCGTGGCCATCGCCTATTTGCTGCTGGGCGGGGTCCCGCTGGCGGCCGCCCGCGATGAGGTGCGCCGGGTCCGGCCCCAGGCCATGCCCGCCGTGGAACTCTGGCACGCGCTGGAGCACCTGGCCGCGGCGCTGGAGGCGGGCGAGCCGTAGGCCGGCGGTGGCGGGGCTGCCCCCTCCACGCAGCCCCGCTTCTGCGCGGCCCCGCCACTCCAGTGCCCCGCCACCGCGCAGTTGCCACCGGTTCCGGTGGCGGCCTGTCCCGCCGGGGCGTTACCTCCCCGGCTCGGGCGTCTTGCGACGCCTGGTCATACTTGCTCAGGTTTTAGTGTCTTATGTGCTCGTAGCATATGAGTAGCATGCAGGTAGCACGCCTGGTAGCGGGCCTGGCCGGGCTGCTGCGGTGGCGCGGGATGAGGGTCGGATGGCGGGGATGCGGTTCGGCCTGCTCGGGCCGTTACTGGTCCGCCGCGGGGATGCCGTGGTGCCGGTCCAGCCGGGCAAGCAGCGCCGAGGCGGCCCTGGACCTGTACCGGTCCCTGGGCGACCGTCCGGGTGAGGCCAGCGTTCTGCTCTGCCTGGGCGCCGTCCGGGTCTCGGCCGGGGACTACGCCGACGCGGCGGCCCAGTTCGCCGAGGCCCTGCGCATCTACCGCGAGCTCGGCAGCCGGCCGGGCCAGGCCAGCGCCCTGGGCAACCTGGGCGAGGCCCGCCGGGAAGCCGGGGATATCACCGGCGCCACGACGGCCATGGCCCAGGCCCTGGACATCTTCCGGGATCTGGGCGACCGGGACGGCGCGGCCGAGATCCTGAATGAGACCGGAACCCTGCAGCGGGACCCGGGGGGATCCGGCCGGCCCGGGACAGCCACCGGCAGGCCCTGGACCTGGCCCGGGACGTGACCAGCCCGTGGAGTGAGGCGTGCGCGCTGGCGGGGCTGGCCCGGTGCGACCTGGCCGCCGGCGACACCGCCGCCGCCACCGCGGGGCTGCGCCGGGCCAGGGAGATCCTGGAGCGGATCGGCGCGGCCGAGGCGGGCCGGATCACCATCGAGCTAGAGGCCATCACCCGGTCCCCGAGGGTCTAGCTGTCTACGGCACCTGCGGCGAGCTCGTCAAAGTTCTTGAAGTAGCGGCCATGAGTTCGCCGCAAGGACGCTCCCGACACGGCACCTAGAACGACCACCT
Source organism: uncultured Actinomycetota bacterium (assembly GCA_963731085.1). GTDB lineage: Bacteria > Actinomycetota > Actinomycetes > Streptosporangiales > Streptosporangiaceae > DASUBV01. Next base: position 718,962 of record CAVSUF010000001.1, on the reverse strand, counting down.
CGATGTCTGGCTCACCACGATGGCCCTGCTCTTCAGCGAACCGGGCACGCAATGCGGCGTTGCGGTCGTTGTAGCGGTGCAAACGAAGGATCTCACCTTTGGAGCGGTCGAAGACCATCAGGTAGTGGTTCACGTCGCTCCTCCCAGCTGTCCGATGTTCTGCAACAGTCTATCCAGGGCGCTCTGAAGCTGATTCTTGGACTCAGCAACCCGTTCAGTCAAGGTTGCGAGGCGCTGCGCGACATCCTCATCCGCTGATCCGAGGAGCTCCTCGCGGAGTTCCGCAAGCGAGGCTTCGTTTGTCTCAGTTCCGTCGATGACTTCAGCGAGCGCCGTCAGCTGTTCCACTACGGCACGTCGTGTCGTGGGGGAGCCAAGCACTACTACTGAGTCGGGCAGGTCAGGACCCTGGCCATACCTGAGTCCGCGGCCCCACATGTCGCCGAGCTTCTCTGATATCTGAGCCCAGGTGTCTTGCAGCTTGGTTCGCACTTGGATCTCCATGGGAGTGGAGTCCACGAAGACGATCACATGCACGGCGCGGTATCCATGGCTCGGCTTCTCGCGCCTGTTGATCTTCACGGGGGGCTTAGGGCAGTCATGAAACGCCTGCATAATGCGGTCGACCGCACGATCCTGAGCCGAACGGTCCCCGTCGATCACAATCCGTGCCCCGGCGAGATCCTGGATGTCCTTCAGCGACAGATGCGTCCTCCGAAGCTTGTCAACCAAGGTTCCTGTCGACTTGAAGCCACGGGTAGTGGGTTCGAAGCCCAGGGCCTGAAGGCGGCCTTGGACACTGTCGGTTACTGTCTGGTACGCCTCGGCTACGCTTCTCAAGAGCTCGTAGTCTTCGTCACTGATCGTCTGGCTTTGGGCCAGTCGTTTGCCAAGCTGGTCTGGCCGGCCCGGTCAGGCTGACACGGCGCTGGCGTCCGGCTCGGCCAGGGTCAGCCCCAGCCGGTCCAGTGCCCGGCGGACCTCGCATCGCACGCCGCGCACGTCCACGTGGCGGCCGTGCAGGCGCAGGCAGTGGCAGGCCGCGGCCAGCGTCCGCGCCCCCGCGTCATCCACCCCGGCCAGGCCGCTCAGCTCGATCCGGACCCGGGGCACGGGCAGCCCGCAGATCCGGTCGGCGCAGTCGGCCAGGGTCTCGACGTCGGTGATGCCCAGCCGCCCGGTCAGGGACACGACCAGCGTGCCCCGCCCGTCGGGCTGCTGGCGGACGGCGAACTGTCCGCGGCCCCGTCCGCCAGGGTCATAGTGAGCGCTCTCATATTCCATCCCGGCTCCGTACGCGCATGACATATCGGTGCCGGGCCAGTCGCCGGCTCGGCCGACCCTTCCCGTCAATCCGGACCTCATTCCCGCGCGCCGTTCCCGGCCGCCGGGCGCGGCCCCGGCATACGGACGTCCGCGCAGCTAGAAGCGGGCCTGCCGGCGGGTAGCCAGGCGGGCAAAAAACTGGCTCGCCCGGCCCGGGAATGGCCGCCGCCGTTCCTCCGCCGGCAGGTTGAGGGGCGCCAGCGGCGAGAGCGGAACGTGATAGAGAAGTGACGCGTGTCGGCGGGTACCGCATCGCGCGTCCTGTTGCCGGCGTCGCGTAGCATCACCCCTAGTGACCGATATCCGGGAGTGCGACGAGTGCAGCGGCGCATTCGCACCGCGGCGCGAGCATGCCCGATTCTGCTCGGCGGCGTGCCGGCTGGCGTGGCACCGCGCCCGGCTCCGCGGCGACGCCGAGACCGACCTGGCCGCCGAGACCAGCGCGCTGGCGTGGTCCGTCGCCGCCATGACCGACAGCGTGCGGCAACTGCCCGCCGTCCGGGCCTGGGACCAGCCGCAGGCGTTCGCCATCGTGGCCGAGGCGGTCTGGCGGACCACCATCGTCGATGCGACCCTGATCCGGCACTATCCCGAGACGTACGACGCGCTCATGGCCCGCCAGGCCGCCGGCCAGCGCCGGCTGGTCGAGGGCACGCTGGCCGGGCTGCGGTTCGTCCGCAACCAGATGGCCCACGAGCGCGACCACGCCGGGTTCATCCGGCAGGCGGCGCTGGGTGCCACCCCCGGTGACGGCCACGGCGCCGGCCCGCTGGCCACCTGGGCCTGGCGCCCGGTGCCCGAGCCGCCCACCGCCATGGAGCCCGGCGGCGGCCGGTCCTGGGCGCGGGCCGCTACCAGGCGTACCAGGAGTTCCTGGTCGGCCGCCGGATCGGGGAGACGTTCGGCCCGGCGGCGGCGTTCCTCACCAACGCCAGCGCGGCGGCGGCCGACATCAGCGGGACGGCGTCAGCGGCCGGGCGCTGAGGACAGCAGGGCGGCCAGCGGCAGGGCGTCGTTGTAGCCGGGCTCGTGCAGCCGGGTGCCGGGTACCTGGCTGGCCAGGGCGGCCCGGACGGGCTCCAGGTCGGGCGGCCGGGTCACCGGCGGCATCCAGTTGTCGTGGTGGCACAGCACCAGGTGGCGCGGCTGGAGCAGGCCGACGTGGCCGGCCACGAAGTCGGCCAGCGTGCCCTGGGCGGGCTCACCGTCGATGTTGCCGGTGCCGGCCGCCGCCACCACGGCCAGGTCGGGGCGCATCCCGCTGACCACGCCGGTCCAGTAACCGCTGGTGTCGGCCCAGTACACCGTGCCGGCCGGGGTGTCGAGCAGGTAGCCCAGGGCGCCCCCGTCACCCCGGCGCGAGCTCACGCACGACTCCAGGTGCGCGCGCACCTCCGCCGGCGCCTGCCGGTCTCGCTGCCCCCTGGACCGGTGGACCCGGCCAGGCGGCGGCCGTGCTCCTGGTGGGACAGGCCCCGCTCGGCGGGCTGGCCGGGCGCGGTGCCCCTGGCCCAGATACAGGAGTGCAGGCTGGGCAGGACCCGGGCGCGCAGGTGCGGGCCGAGCTCGACAAGCTCGCCGCCGGATACCGCGATGAGCTGTTCCTCCGGGACGCCTGCCTCGGCCATCAGCCGGATCGTCTCGTAGGAGCCGACAACGGTGGCGCCCGTGGCCCGGGCGATGTCCTGGGCGCCGTGCACATGATCGAAATGCGAGTGCCCGACCAGGACGTAGTCAGCCGCCGTGACCTGGGCCACGGTCAGCCCGGTCGGCGCGGCGGAGGGCACCCGGTCCAGGTACGCGTCGAGGAAGATGACCGTCTCGCCGACGCGCAGCCGGAACGTGGAGACCCCGAACCAGGCCAGGTCGACGGGGATCGCGCGGTCGGCCGGCGCGGGGCCGGGCAGGTAGGCACTGCCGCTGCTGTCCATGGGGACATCATCGGCCATACCGGTACCAGGCGGGTGAGCCAGGTCAGGCCAGCCGGGCGCGATAGGTTCAGGGTGACAATCGGGGCCGAAGGAGTCCGCCGTGATCTTCATTGCCGTCAAGTTCCGCGCCCGGCCGGAGTACAGCGGCCAGTGGATGGACCTGGTCGCCGACTTCACCCGGGCGACCCGGGCCGAGCCCGGCAACCTGTTCTTCGACTGGTCCCGCAGCGTCGATGACCCGGACCAGTTCGTCCTGCTGGAGGCGTTCCGGGACGGCGAGGCGGGCGCCGCGCACGTCGGCTCCGACCACTTCAAGGCGGCCATGGCGGCGATGCCGGGTCTCATCGCGGCCAAGCCGGAGATCATCAACGTCGAGGTACCCGGCGACGGCTTCGGCGAGATGGCCGAGCTCGCCCCGGCCGGGGGCTGATCCGCCGGGGCGGGCAGGCCTCGGCGGGCGCTACCCTGGGGGAACGGTCGCCGGCTGCCCGCGGAAGCGGACGGGCCAAAGGTCGCGAAGCGGGCACGATTGCGGCGATCGCGGCACGGCGCCCTCGATGGGCGTCCTACCCTGAGTCCCGGCTCCGGCAGTGACCCCGCTGGTCCGCCGTTGGAGGTATAGCCCAGGTGGCACAGGTGTCCATCCAGCCGGCTGACCCGCCCGGTCCAGTCGGGCTGGCTGGCCGGCCCGGGACCTGGTGGTCCCCTGGACCGGGAGACGCCGCCCGGCCCGATCGAGCGGATCATGAGCACGGTGATCCGCAAGCTGGCCTGGAGCCGGCTGTCGCAACCCGCGGGTGGCGCTCACCGTGTCCGGGCTCGGGCTGCTGCTGGGCCTGCTGGTCGGGGCCACGGCGCCGAACACCGAGACGCTGCCGCTGCGGCTGCCGCTGTCGTCATCTGCTGCCCTCGCTGAGTCACGAGCCCGTCCTCGCCATCGGTGCTGCTCTACACCGGCGACATCCTGGCCTGCCTGGGCCTGGCCGGGATGCTGTGGGCGCACAGCCAGGGCTGGCGGCCCAACCCGCGCACGCTGCTGCTGGCCGCCACCGGGATCGTCGCCGTGATGGTCGTGCCTGACCCCGGTGGGGTCCTCCGACACCGCCAGCTACGCGGCCTACGGCCGGATCGCGTCGCTGGGCCTGAACCCGTACACCATCACCCCGCAGGTGCCTGCACGGCACGTCGTACTTCGCCGCCATCGGCTCGATCTGGCGCGGCCAGGTCTCGGTCTACGGCCCGGTGGCCACCGCGATCCAGTCGTTCGCGGCCCTGATCGGCGGGGCCAACGCGGCCACCACCGTCTGGGTCCTGATGATCCTCAACGGCGCGGTGTTCATCGGCGTCGGCGTGCTGCTGTACAAGACCTCCGACGACCCGGTCCGGGCCACCCTGTTCTGGACCGCCAACCCGGTCATCATCCAGCAGCTGGTCGGCGGCGGGCACCTCGACACGTTCGTGGCCGCCGCCGCGATCTGCGCGATCCAGGTGGCCCGCCGGGTGTCGGGCCGGTGGTGGGGCGATGTGCTGGTCGGCCTGCTGATCGGCCTGGCCATGCGGGGTGAAGATCAACGCGGTGCTGATCGCGCTCGGCCTGGCCTGGCCGCTGCTGCTGCGCCGGGAGTGGCTGCGCACCACCCGGATCGCCGCCGTGGCGCTGGCCGGGGTCGCCCTGGAGTACAGCTTCTACGGCCTGAACGCGCTGAAACCGCTGGTGGCGGGCTGAAGATGGTAACGCTGCCGTCCCCGTGGTGGCTCTTCAAGATGACCGCGCGTGGGCATCGGCGTGCCCCCAGGGCGCGGTGACCGCGATCATCAGCGTCCTGTGGCCGTCGCCCGATGATCGTCGTCGCCTGGCTCGATCTACCGCCGGATCTCCTCCGACCAGCCGCGCGAGATCGTGGCCCCGTTCGCCCTGACCTACGCCTGGATCCTCGTCGCCCCCTGGGTCTTCCCCTGGTACACCGCGATCGCCTGGGTCGCGCTGACCCAGGTGCCGCGCAACCGGATGACCCGGTGGCTGACGCATGGTCACCGTGCTGCTGGCGCTCTGGCATTCCAGCGGCGGCCAGGCTGCCGCACCCGGTGGCCGTGCACCTGGGCCACCTGTGCTGAACGGACCGGGCTCTAGCGTGCGGATGCCCGGAACCAGCAAGGTCGAGGCAGGCTCCCCGGCGGCCGACCCGGACTCCCGGCCGGCCGCGGCGCGCGGCCGGCGAGACTGCGGCCGCGCTGGCCCGGCGGCACTGGCTGGCCATCGCGCTGCTGACGGCCGGCCTGGTGCTCGCGGGTGCTGGCCGAGACTGGCCTACCGGCCCGCGCTGTTCTACATCGACACCACCCGGTACCTGTACAACTCGGGCGGCAACGACCCGGTCGGCTACACCGGCCTGCTGAAGGCCATCCTGGCTGGTCGGCAACCTCGACGCCGTCGCCGCGGTCCAGCACCTGCTCGGCCTGGCCATGGCCGTGGTCATCTACGTGCTGCTGCTGCGCCGGGGCGCGTCCCGGTGGCTGGCCGCGCTGGCCATGGCGCCGGTCCTGCTGGACGGCTACCAGCTGCAGAACGAGCAGACGATCATGCCGGGCACCCTGTTCCAGGCCCTGATCGTGGCCGGCTGGCCATCCTGCTGTGGCGGCCGGGACTGACCTGGCGCCGGGTCGTCGCGGCCGGCCTGCTGCTCGGCGCCTCGGCCACCGTGGCCCAGGTCGGCGAGGCCATGATCGCTGCCCGCGGCTCATCTTCGCCCTGGCCGCCGGGGGCGGCGTGGCGGCGCGCGGCCGGCCGGGCCGGCCTCGCTGGTCGCCGCCTTCGCCGTGCCGATCCTGGCCTACTGCACCGGCTCGCTCCTGCTCACCGGCGGCTTCTTCCTGTCCCACACCGGCGTGACGTCGTTCTACGGCCGCACGGCGGCCGCCGCCGACTGCGCCACGCATCCGGCTGCCGGCCGCCGAGCGGGCCTGTGCCCGGACCCGGCCCAGCAGGCCCAGGGGCCGGACTGGCTGGAGTACAACGCCGGCTCGCCGGTCCGCCCGTACTACGCGGACCTGCCGCGCGCGCCAGGCCGACCGCGAGCTGTCCGACTTCAACCACCAGGTCCTGACCCAGCAGCCGCAGCGGGTGCTGGCCGCCTACGGCCGCGACCTGCTGAAGCTGTTCGCCGTGACCCGGCACGACCAGCCCCGGTGACACGCCGATCTCCCGGTGGCAGTTCCAGGCGACGTTCCCGTACTTCACCTCGCACGCCACCAGGGCGTTCGACGACGCCGCGGCCCGGCGGTTCGGCGGCGGCCAGCCCGCCACGTGGCGGCCGGCGGCCGCGTTCCTGCGCTCCTACCAGCTCGGCGGCGGCTACACCCCCGGCCCGCTGCTGGCCGTGCTCGTCCTGGCCGGCCTGGCCGGCTCGGCCGCCGCCGCGCGCCGCCGGGCCAGCCCCCGGACCCGCCAGCTAGCGCTGGCCTGCCTGCTGTTCACCACCTCGGCCGGGGCGCTGCTGCTGGTCTCGGACCTGTTCGAGTTCTCCTGGCGCTACCAGCTTCCGGCCCTGGTCACCCTGGCCCCCGGCGGCGCGCTGGGATCGCCGTGCTCATCAGCGCGGCCCGCGAGCGCCGCGCGGCGGCAGTCGCTCCCGAGGCGGCCGGCCTGAGTTCCGGGCCAGCGCCACGGCCGCGTTCAGCACGTCCAGGGCCGAGCTCTGCCGGCTGGCGTCGGCCCGGTCGAACGGTCCCGACCAGCACAGCCCGAACTGATCCCGCTCGTTGCGCGCCCGGGTCCAGATGGCCCGGGCATTGGCTTGGATGAACGCCGGGTAGGCGGGCCGGCCGCTGCGCCGGGCGAAGTCGTGCAGGTGACGCACGAAAATCCCCTTGAACTGGGGCCGGTCCCCGTCCCGGCGGCTGGTGCCGGCCTCCAGCGGCTCGGTCAGGATGCCCGGCGGGTCGGCCTCGTCCGGGGTGACCAGGGCGCGCAGCGCCGCGTCGGCGATCGCCTCGCCCGCGGTCCAGCCAGGCCGGGTCGCCGGTGATCTCGTGCAGGGCGGCCAGCCCGCCCAGGATCACGCCCTGGTTGTAGGTCCAGGTGATGCCCCCGTTGTCTGGCGCAGTCGGCGGTGAGCCCGTCGTTGACCAGCCCGCCGGGCCGATCATGCCGCTGGCCCCGAACCACTCCCACGTCCCGCAGCGCCCAGTCCAGGTAGTACTGGTCGCCGGGCACCCGCTGGTGCAGCCGCGCGGCCAGGGTCAGGAACAGCTCGTTGGTGATCGCGTTCTTGTACGTCCGGGCGCGGCTCCACCACAGGCCGCCCCCGCAGGTGTCGTCCCAGCCGTCCAGGCACCGCTCGAAGATGACCCGGGCCGCGTCCAGGTAACGGCCGTCGCCGGTCAGGTCGTAGGCCGCGACCCAGGCCAGCCCCCACCACAGGTTGTCGTCGTAGTACGTGTTGACGAAATCGGCGTTGCGCCGCCGCGGCGGCCGGCGGAACGTCGTCTCGATCACTCCCGCGTAGGCCTGGTCGCCGGTCCGGTCGGGTGTACGCGATCACCGCGGTCAGCGCGTTCGCCGCATTCCACCATCCGGCCGTCCGCCACAGCCCGGATCGACGGCCGGTACCACCGCTGCAGCGCGGCCATCCCGGCCGCTGCCTGCTCCCGGTAGCCCGGCGCGCTCATTGTCTGGCCCTCGGCATCGCTTCGACCCCGTTCCGGCTGTCATGGCCAGTAACTTGCCTGGTCAGCGGCTTCGTGACCCCGCTTTGACCATGATACCGTATCTGATCGGATACGATAGGAGCTGAGGTGGAGGTCTTCGAGCTGCTGGAGCACGCCCGGGCCGACGCGGGCCTGAGCCAGGCCGAGCTGGCCCGGCGGGCCGGGACGTCGCGGACGACGCTGTCGGCCTACGAGCACGGCCGCAAGTCGCCCACGCTGGCCACGGCGGCCCGGCTGCTGGCCCAGGCCGGCTTCGAGCTGGCCACCCGGCCGCGGATCGAGTTCACCGAGTGCACGGCCGGACCGGGCCAGACCGCGTGGGTGCCGGACCGGCTGCCGCGGCTGCCCGTGGCGGCGGCGTTCGCGCGGGTCCGGCTGCCCGCCCGGCCGGCCCCGGGCGGGAGTTCGACCTGGCCGTGCGGGCCGACCGGGCGTGCGCCTACGAGGTCGTGCTCCGGCACGGCCAGCCGGCCGACATCCTGGCCGTGGTGGATGGCGCGCTCCTGGTCGACCTGTGGCCCGACCTGGACCTGCCGCCTGCCCTGCGGGCCGCGTGGGCGGCCGCGGGCCATCCCTGCCTGGGGGGCCGCGCGAGCTAGCGGGCGGGTTGGGCGGGGCGCCGCCGTTTCGCCTCATGGATCTTCGGTGGGGCATGGGTGAATGTGGCGTGGGCGTGGCCGCCGGCCGGTCCGCCGGGGCTGATCCGCGGGCACACTGAGGCCATGGGCAGCCTGAACGTGCCGTGGTGGGACAGCCGCCTAGGGAGCCGGCGGAGCCAGGCGGCGGCGGGCCTCGGCATAGACGTCGGCGGGCAGCGGGCCCTTCTCGGCCACGGCCACGTTGGCCTGCAGGTGATCCAGGCTGGAGGTGCCCACGATCGTGGTGGACAGGCCGGGATGGCTGAGCGTGAACCGGAGCACGAACTCCATCCGGCTCATGCCATCCAGCAGGTCACCCAGGCCAGCGGACTCCCATCGCCGTTGTCCCTCGCCATCGGGCAGGCCGATGGGCCCGCGCTGCCAGCCCTTGTCCTCGGCCGGCGCGCCGCGGGCCGCGCCGCCCCGGATCAGCGTCCCGGCCCCCGCGCCCGCGGCCGCCGTGATCAGGTCCTCGTGCTCGCGCTGCAGCGCCGAGTACGGGATCTGGAACGCGTCGAACACGCCCATGGCCAGGTGGTCGGGCAGGTGCGGCAAGATCCCCGACATGCCCAGGAACCGGACCTTGCCCGCGTCGCGCAGGGCCTGGAGCTCTGCGACCGTCTCGTCTTCCTCGAGCCGGGCGCGGCTGGGCGACATGTGCACCTGGACCAGGTCCAGGTGGTCGGTGCCGAGCCGGCTCAGGCTCTGCTCGACGCCCGCGCGGACATTGCCCGGACGGTAGTCGTGCTGGTAGGGCGGCGTCGCGCCGGCCGGCACGGTGAGCGGGCAGCCGCACTTGGAGGCCAGGAAGTACTCCTCGCGCCGGTGCCCGACAAACCGGCCGATCAGCTCCTCGCTGTGGCCGTAGTCGACCGACGTGTCGATCAGGTTGATGCCGGCGTCGAGCACGGCGTTGAGCACCCGGCCCGCGTCCGCATCGGCGACGGCCGGGCCGCGGGGCTGGCCCCGCAGTTCCATGGCCCCGTAGCCGAGGATGGTCACGTCCGACCCGGTGCCGCCCAGCGGGCGCCTGGCAATCGTCATGAACCGCACGCTACCCGGCAGCGCCTGCCTGGTGCCACGGCGCGCCGGCGCCGCCGCGGCCTAGCCCAGGTAGGCGGCTGAGTCCGGGGCCTGGCGGGCGCCGCAGCCGTGGCTGCCGGGCAGCCCGACGCCGTCAATCGGCTCGGTGTCCCGCGCGCACGCGGACCAGCCCCAGGTATAGCCGTCGTTGCCGACGGTGAAGGTGAACGTGATGTCCTCGGTGTACTCGTTCGGCGCCACCTGGCGGGGCGCGGCGATGACCGGATGGCCGGCGCCCAGCGCCAGCACGGGCGGGGCCGGCGGCTGCCTGGTGGCCGACAGCGCCACGGCGAAGTAGGCGTACCACGGCTTGCCCAGCTCCGTGCTGAGCGCCGGCGGCGGCACGAAGTTGGTCGTGGTGACGGCCAGGTGGCAGACCGGCCGGGTGCAGGCCGGGCTGTTCCCGGAGGAGCCGCCGACCGCGACGTAGACCGTCGTCACCCGGGAGATGCCGACCGGCGTGGTGGCGGTGGCGCTGGCGAACACCTCGGCCGTGTACCGGGTGGCGAGGAGCGGCGTCACCGGGAAGCGGTACCGGGCGCTGGTGCCGGCCGCTTCAGCCGGGTCACGCCCACCGGAGCCGGCGCCTGGCGGAACGGGAACTGCCGGGCGTACAGCCGCACCACCTCGCCGGCCGCCGCGCCCCGGACCCGGCCGGAGATCTCGGCCCGGGCCTGGCTGCCGCTGTGGTAGATCACGTAGACGTATCCGGTCACCGGGTGCAGGGACGACGTCGCCCGGACGGACACGGTCGCGGCGGGCGGGCCATGCCGGGCCAGCCCGTACGCCAGGCCGGCGACGATCACGGCGATCGCCGCGGCCACCGCGGTCACGATGAGAGCCGTCCGCCGTCGCTCCGGCCGGGCCGGGGCGCCGGGCGGCGCCAGACGGTAGCCCGCTGGCAGCGGCGGATAACCGACGGGGGCCGGGCCCGCCGCGTAGGTCGGCATGCCGCCGGTCGCGGGAGTCCACGGCGGCGGCATGGCCGGAATCGGGGACGTGACCGGCATCGGGGGCGTGACCGGCCCGGGCGGTGGCCAGGCGACCTCGGTGGGCGGGCGGACGACCGGCGGCGCGGCCTGCGGGCCGGAGTCGTACGGCCGGAAGCCGAGCGCCACGCGCAGCGCGTCGGCGAACTCCCGGCAGCTTGCGTAGCGGTCCTCGGGCGCCTTGGCCAGCGACCGGGCCACCACCGCGTCGACGGCGGGCGGCAGGTCGGGCCGCCGCGACGTCAGGGCCGGCGGCGGCTCTGACATCTGGGCGTACATCATCGCCGTCGGCTCGTCCCGCCGGAACGGCGGCGTCCCGGTCAGTAACTCGAACGCCGAGCAGGCCAGCGCGTACTGGTCACACCGGCCATCGACCGGGCGGCCCTCGATCTGCTCCGGGGAGATGTAGTCCAGCGTGCCGAGGATGTGGCCGGTCCGGGTCATCCCGGTGGCCGCCACCGCCTTGCTCAGCCCGAAGTCGGACAGGTAGACGTGATCGGGCCGCCCGGCCAGCGAGTCGACCAGCATGTTCGACGGCTTCACGTCCCGGTGCAGGAGGCCGGCGGCGTGGGCGGCGTCCAGCGCCGAGGCCACCGGGGAGATGACCTCAGCGGCCCGGCCCGGCGACATCGGCCCCTCCTGGCGGAGCCGGGACTGGGCATCTCCGCCCGGCACGAAGCGCATGGCGATGAACAGCACGTCGTCCGACTCGCCCGCCTCGTACACCGGGACGATATGGGGGTCATCGATCGCCGCCGCGGCCCGGGACTCGCTGATGAAGCGCTGCCGGAATGCCTCGTCGCCGGCCAGCGCCGGGGCCAGGATCTTCAGCGCGACCAGGCGGCCCAGGCGCTCGTCGCGCGCCCGGAAGACGACGGCCATGCCGCCCCGGCCGATTTCCTGCTCCAGCTCGTAGCCGGCGATCCGCGATCCCGCGGCAAAGCCGCCGGACGGCCCGCGAATCCCGTCGCTCACTGCGTCTCCCCCCGCTCGGCTGAGAATCGACAGATAACGCAAAAGCTATAAATCCGTGATATTTCACGTCGGCCCTGAGCTGACCTAAGTATCTGGACTGGCCAACGGGCCCGCAACCCAGACTCGTCCGGAAATGACCTGCCATCCCGGCCCAGGCCAGGGCATATATCGAGGAGGGGATGAACGGGCAACCGATTTGGTTTATATATGGTGGTGGCTATCCCGTACCCGGATGGGACGTTGCGTGTCATCTGGGCAGGCCAGCGTGCTGGCGGGACAGGCCGCAGCGAGTTCTCCTATTGACGCGGGCGTCGGCTGTCCGCGGCCGCCGCCGTCGGCGCGCAGTGCACCATGCATAGTGCGGGCCGGCCGATGACGAAGCAGGAGCTTGGATGGAGCCTCTGGCGACGGGTGATCCCCGGCAGGTTGGCGTGTACCGGCTGCACTCCAGGCTGGGGGCCGGCGGCATGGGGCGGGTCTTCCTGGGCTTCTCCCCGGCGGGCCGGGCGGTCGCGATCAAGATCATCCATCCGGAACTGGCCCGCGACCCGGAGTTCCTGCGCCGGTTCCGCCGCGAGGTCGGCGCGGCCGAGGCGGTCAGCGGCGCCTACACGGCCCCGGTGGTGGCGGCCGGCCCTGGCGATGACCCGCCCTGGCTGGCCACGGCGTTCGTGCCCGGTCCGTCCCTGACCGAGGTGGTCGCCGAGGCCGGGCCGCTGCCCGACGCGGCCGTCTGGCGGCTGGCGGGCGGCCTGATCGAGGCGCTGGAGGCGGTGCACGCCCTGGGCCTGGTGCACCGCGACCTGAAGCCGTCGAACGTGCTCCTGGCCGTCGACGGCCCGCGGGTTATCGACTTCGGGATCTCCCGGGCGCTGGACGCCACCTCCATGACCTCGAGCCAGGTGATGGCCGGGCACGCCCGCGTTCATGTCGCCCGAGCAGGCCCAGGGCGTGCCGGTCGGCCCGCCGCCGACGTGTTCGCCCTGGGCAGCGTCATCGCGTACGCGGCTACCGGGGCAGCGCCGTTCGGCGGGGGCGAGCCCATCGCGGTGGCCTACCGGGTGGTGCACGCCGATCCCGACCTCAGCCGCGTGCCCGGCCCGCTGCGGGACCTGGTCGCCGCCTGCCTGGCCAAGGATCCCGCCGACCGGCCGCCGCTGAGCGGGCTGCTGTCCGCGGACACTGACGCAGCCGTGGCCCTGGCCGACGTCGCGCCCGCCAGTTTCTGGCCCGAGCCCGTGGCCAGCCTGGTCAGCGCCCGGCAGGAGAGCCTGCGGGCCTGGGTGTCCGGCACCGACGCCATCGTCGCCCTGTCGGGCGACCGCGCCAGCCGCGCAGGCGCCCCCGGCGCCGGGGAAGGCGCCGTGCCGGACGGGTTCGTCCTCGTCGGCAGCGTCTTCGCCGGCCTGGACGCCGGGCGGCCAGCCGACGCGGACGATGTCACCACGATGGCGTCCCGGTCCGGGCCGGGATCAGGCGATCTTGGGCAGGCCCCGGACGGAGGCCCCCAGCCCGCCGCCGAGCAGGCGGCCGACAGCGTGAGCCGCGCGGGAGAAGAGGCCGGCCTGCCCGCCGGTGCCGCCGCTGGCGTTGCCGGTGCCGCTGGCGTCGGCGTTGCCGGTGCCGCTGGTGTCGGCGCGGCGCTCGCGGCCAGCGGCTCGGACGGCGGCGGTCCGGCCGGCGGGACCATGCCCGGCCTGACGGACCACACGTCCCGCCGGTGGACTCGCCGGGCGGTGTACGCCGCGGTGGCCGCGGTGCTGGTGGCGGTGGTGTCCGTGGCCACGGGAATCTCGCTGCTGGGGATGTCGGGCTCGCCGCAGGCGTCCGGCGGGGCCAGGCCCGGTTCCGGGGCCGCCCCGGCCGGGCCGGGGCAGGTCTCCCCGGCCGCCGGGCGGCAGCCCGGCCACGGCGCCGGGCCGGGTGGCGCGTCGGCGCCCGGCGGGTCCGGTTCCCGGCCCGGCCGGCACGGGCACGCCCCGGCGCCATCGGGCGTGCCGTCGCCGTCGCCGTCGGTGGTGTCCGTGCCAGCGCAGTCATCGTCGGGGGCATCGGCCGCGGTGACGATCTCGTTGTGCGTCCAGCCGTCGTCCGGCTGCACGGTGGCCACCATGCAGGTCGCGCCGTCCGAGATCGCGCTGACCGTCAACGGCGCCGCCGCCCAGGTGACCGGCATTGTCTGGAGTCACTGGGGCAGTTCCCAGGCCACCGCGACCGGGACCCTGGTCAAGAGCTCCTGCCTGCTGTCCTGCCGTGTCCCGGTCACGATCACGGCCGCCAGCCCGCAGGCCTACGCGGCCGGCGAGGCGGCGTACTCAACCCTGCGGGTGGCCGCATCATCGACGCTGGGCCTGCTCACCACGATCGTCACCGGCCTGGTGCCGTGACCCCGGGTCATGGCGGCGGCCTGGGTAAACGCCGAGCGGCGGCCCTCGGCAACCGCTCAGGCGGCCAGTAGATTGTTCTGGCCAGCCCGCCTGGTCGGCCCGGCAGTGAGGGGACAAGCGATGCGGTGGCGGGGCAGGCGGGCGGGCCAGGACCGCGGCCGGTGGCGCCCGGCGGCCATGCCGCTGGCCGGGCCGTTCGGCATGCTGATCACCGTCATCACGGTCGGCGCGGTGACATCCTCGACGGCGCTGGCCGCACCGGCCGTGACCGCCTCCGACGTGACCTCGGCCGCCGCGCTGACCGCCGCCCCGTTTGACGGCACGCCCGCGGTCGGCGCCCTGTTCCTGATCAGCGGCGGGCAGTTGCGCAATCACTTCTGCACGGCCAGCGTGGTCGCCAGCCCGGCCGGGGACGTGCTGGTCACCGCGGCGCACTGCCTGGACGGCTACTCCCGGCGGCACCCGGCCGGCGTGGCCTTCGTGCCGGGCTATCACGACGGCCGCGCACCGTACGGGATCTGGCCGGTGACCAGGGTCTTCGTGGACAAGGCCTGGGCCGCCTCGGGCGACCCCGATGACGACGTCGCGTTCCTGACCGCGGGCCGGGCCGGCCGCACGGTCTCGATGGAGAGCGTCACCGGCGCCGAGCGGCTGGCCATCAGCCAGCCGCGCACCAGCATGGTCCGGGTGATCGGCTATCCGGTCAGCCAGGATCGGCCGATCAGCTGCCAGAACGCGACAACCGCGTTCGGCATGACCCAGCTTCAGTTCGACTGCGGCAACTACACCAACGGCACCAGCGGCGCCCCGTTCCTGATCGATGCCGGGCCCGGCGGCGCGGGCCTGGTGGTCGGCGTCCTCGGCGGCTACGAGCAGGGCGGCCTCACGCCGGACGTGTCCTACGCCGCCTACTTCGGCCCCGGGGTCCTCGCCCTGTACGAGACGGCGACGGCGGCCGGCTAGGCCCCGCCGCTCCCGCGATTGCTAGCCGGGCGCGGTAGCCAACAGAATGGGGCGATCCTGACAGGAAGGGCGCCCATGAGCGACGCGGGGACGGTGCGGACTACTGGTGGTCAGGTCAGCGGGTCGCTGGTAGCCGACGGGGTGCGGGCCTTCCGCGGGATCCCGTACGCCGCACCGCCCTTCGGCGCCGCCCGGCTGCGCGCCCCGCAGCCCGCCCCGGGCTGGGACGGGGTGCTGGCCGCGACCGCGTTCGGCCCGGTCCCGCCGCAGCCGGTCCCGTTCGCGCCCGGCGCGCCGTCCTGGTCGCCGGCGGACGGCACGGACATTCTCACCGTCAACGTCTGGGCTCCCGCCGACGGCGGCCGGGGCCTGCCCGTGCTGGTCTGGATCTACGGCGGCGCGTACACCAGCGGCAGCGCCGACCCGTACTACCCGGCCGCACTGGTCCGCGCCGGGCTGGTCGTGGTCACGCTGAACTACCGGGTCGGCTTCGAGGGCTTCGCCCACGTGCCCGGCGCCCCCGACAACCGCGGCCTGCTCGACCAGGCGGCCGCGCTGCGCTGGGTCCGCGGCAACATCGCCGGCTTCGGCGGCGACCCGGACCTGGTCACGATCGCCGGGGAGTCGGCCGGGGCCGGCTCGGTGGTCTCGCTGGCGGTCATGCCGTCGGCAGCCGGCCTGTTCCGCCGGGCCATCGCGCACAGCGTGCCCAGCGAGTACATGTCGCCGGCCGCCGCGGCGGCCATCGGCGCCCGGATCGCGGCCGAGGCCGGCGTCCCGGCCGGGGTGGCCGACCTCGTGCGGGTGGCGCCCCGGCGGCTCGTCGAGGCGTCGTCCCGGGTGCTGGCCGGATTCCGGGCCGACCCGGCCAGCGGCGTGCGGTACTACGTGCCCACCATCTTCAACCCGGTGGTCGATGGGGAAGTGCTGCCCGACGCCCCCCTGCCAGCGGTGGCGGCCGGCGCGGCGGCGGCCACCGACCTGCTGCTGTGCCACACCCTGGATGAGTTCCGGCTGTTCAGCGTGACCGGCCGGGCACCCGCCGCGCAGACCGAGGACGACCTGGCCGCGGTGGCCGCCGCGTTCGGCCAGGCCGGCCACCGGCTGGACCGGTACCGGGCGCTCGGGCAGGCCGAGGCGGTGCCGGACGTGTACGCGCGGATCGTGACCGACTTCCTGTTCGGCGAGTACACCACCCGGCTGGCCGAGGCGGCCGCCCGGGCCGGAGGCCGCGCTCACCTGGCCCGGTTCGCGTGGCGCAGCCCGGCCATGGGCGGGGCGCTCGGCGCCTGCCACGGCGCTGACGTGCCGTTCTGCTTCGGCGACCTGAGACGTCAGGGCGGGATCGCCGGGCTGCTGCTGCGCGAGGTGCCGACCGATGCGGACCAGGCCCTGTCGGACCGGATCGTCGCGGCCTGGGCCGGGTTCGCCGCGTCCGGTGATCCTGGCTGGCCCGCCATCACCTCGGACGCGACGCCCGTCCGCATCTGGGACCTGACCGACCGGCTGGACGCCGAGACCGGCGGTGGCACCCGCGCGGCCTGGGCCGACGTCACCTACCAGCCGGTCGAGCTGGCCAGGCTGACCGCGCGCCGATGACTTCGGGGCAGGCCGTTCGTCGTACCTGGTAACGGCCGTTACGGCCCGATCGCGAGCGCGAAGGAGAACGGATGAGCCTGCCGCGAGTAGTTACCCGAGAGGAGTGGCTAGCCGCCCGGACCAGCCTGCTGGCCCGGGAGAAGGAGCTGACCCGGCAGCGCGACGCCCTCAGCGTCGAGCGCCGCAACCTGCCCATGGTCGAGGTGGAGACGGACTACGTGCTGGACGGCCCGGACGGCTCGGTGCGGCTCATCGACCTGTTCGAGGGCCGGCGGCAGCTGATCATCTATCACTTCATGTTCGCGCCGGAGTGGGAGGAAGGCTGCCCGAGCTGCACGGCCGGCACCGACGAGCTGTCGGCCGGCTTCCTGGACCACCTGCACGCCCGGGACACCAGCTACGCGATGGTCTCGCGGGCGCCGCTGGCCAAGCTCCAGAAGTACAAGACCGCGCGGGGCTGGGACGTGCCGTGGTACTCCTCGTTCGGGACTCCGTTCAACTACGACTTCGGAGTCACGATCGACGAGTCAGCCGGGGCCGGCACGTACAACTACCGCGACCGGGCCGCCTGGGACGCCGCCCGCGAGGACTTCTTCGGCACCGCCGAGCAGCCCTTCGAGATGCCGGGCCGCAGCTGCTTCCTCCAGGTCGACGGCAAGGTGTACCACACCTACGCGCAGTACGCCCGGGGGCTGGAGTCGACCGGCGGGGCGTACTACTTCCTTGACCTGACCGCCCTCGGGCGCCAGGAAGGCTGGGAGGAGCCGAAGGGCCGGGCCGGGTCGGCTCGTGAGGCCCACCCCGACTTCGCGTCCTGACCGCCGGCCGGGGCGCTGCCCGGGTGGCAGCTACGGCAGTGCCCCGGCCAGGCCCAGTCTCAGCCAGGCCCAGTCTCAGCCGGCCCAGGGCCTGTTTCAGAAGGTGCGAGGTAGCCGAGTGTGTCCCGAGAGTGCCGGCCTGTGCATCGCCGCGATCAGCGAGCGGCTCCGCCGCGACCTATGAGGCACGCCCCGGGCCTGTTCCGGAAGTTGCCTGCGGTGCGGCCGGGCCTGGTCTGCCGTCCCGGGGTGGGCTCCCCGGCCGGCGCGGCGCTGCTGCCTGCATGATCGTGACCGATTGCCCGTCTGCGGCACGGGTAATCGGTCACGATCATGGTCCGGAGGGGGCTGCGGCGCTGCCTTGACGCCCTGCAGGGCTGGCCAGGGCCCCGGGCCGGGCGGGCGCGGGGCTGGGGCCTGTTACAGGAGAGGGTTCTGGTGCGGTGGTGATGCCGGGACGGGTCCTGACGAGCCTTCCAAAACGGCCTAGTCCAGGGGGACCGGCTTCCCGGTGTCGGCGTCCAGCACGCTGATGGCCTCCATCGGGCAGGACGCGGCCGCGTCCACGATCAATTCGCTGAACGCGGCCTCCTCGGCCACCGGGTGCGACCGACGGTCCGCGCCCAGGGCGAACCGGGCAGGCGCGATGCCGACGCAGATGCCCGAGCCGATGCAGGCATCATGGTCGACCCGCACGATCAGCCGGCGGGTCATCAGTCATCCCAGGTGACGGGCAGGTCATGCAGGCTGTACAGGGCCATGTGCTCCTTGAACCGCAGCTCGCTGACCGGCACGGCCAGGCGCAGGCCGGGCAGCGCGGTGAGCAGGCCGAGGAACGCCTCCTGCAGCTCCAGCCGGGCTAGCTGGGCGCCGAGGCAGTGGTGCACGCCGGCGCCGAACGACATGTGGCCCCGGGAGCCGCGACCCAGATCCAGCCGGTCGGGGTCCGGGAACTCGGACGGGTCCCGGTTGGCCGCCCCGTTGAAGGCCAGCACCAGATCCCCGGCCGGGATGGTGACTCCGCCGATCTCGACGTCCTCGGTGGTCACCCGGCCGGGCGGCATGCCGCCGCGGGCGAGCTGGACGAAGCGCATCAGCTCCTCGACCGCGTCCGGGATCAGGGACCGGTCGCCGCGCAGCCGGGCCAGCTCATCCGGGTACTCCAGCAGGGTCAGCAGCGACATGACTATCTGGTTGGCCGTCGTCTCGTAGCCGCCGATCAGCAGGGTCACGCACAGGATGGTCAGCTCCTGCTCGGACAGCCGGTCGCCCTCGTCACGGGCGGCGATCAGCGCGGTCATCAGGTCATCGGCGGGCTCGGCCCGCTTGACCGCGAAGAGCTCGGTGAAGTACCCGGCCAGCGCGCCGACCGCGGCCATGACCTCCTCGAGGCTGACCTCGGTGCCCGAGACCAGCTTGTCCGACCAGGACCGGAACTGCTCCTGGTCCCGCTCCGGCACGCCCAGCAGCTCGCAGATCACCCGGACCGGCAGGGCCAGCGAGAAGTTGCTGATCAGGTCGGCTGGGCGCGGCCCCGCGGCCATGGCGGCCAGGCGCTCGCTGACGATGGCGGCCACCCGGGGCCGCATGCCCTCCACCCGGCGGGCGGTGAACGCGCTGGCGACCAGCTTGCGCAGGCGGGTGTGATCCGGCGGGTCCAGGCCCAGGATGGTCTCGGCGGCGAAGGAACCGAAGCCGGGCTGGTCGCGCTCCCGCTCGGCGGCCAGCGCCCGGGAGAAGCGCGTATCGATCAGTACCTGGCGGGTCTCGGCGTAGCCGGTGACGAGCCAGGCGGTCCGGCCGTCGGGTAACTCGGCCCGGGCGACCGGCTGGTGCTCGGTTAACGAGCGGAACTCCGGTGGCGGCCGGTACAGGGACGGGGCCTTGGGAAAGGGGAACTGAACCGCTGAGTCCTGAACAGTCATGGTCCGTCCGTACCCAGCCCCGCCCCGGGCCAGGCTAAACGGCACTTTTAGGACGCATCGATCACGGCATAGTGACGCGCCGTGATGATTCGCTTACCGGGACTGCTGCTTGTTCTGGTTGCCGTGGGGCTGGCTGCTGATCCCGCCGTTGCCGTTGCCGTTGCCCAGGCCGTTGCCAGCGCCAGGGCCGGGAGCAGGCCCGCTGGGACTGTCGCTGGGGCTGCTGCTGGGGCTCGTGCTGGGGCTGTTGCTGGGGCCGGGGGCGGGTCCGTGGCCCGGGGCGGGGCCGGGATTGGAGTTGTCGCCGGTGGTGCGGACCGGGTGGGACGGGACGTGACCGTGCGGGCGAGCCGGACCGGGCGACGGGATCGCGGGTGCGCCGGACGTCTCGGCGGCCGGGCCGGCGGGGGCGGGGCGGACCGCGACGGAAGCTGGCTGAGCACGGTGCCCAGCACCAGGCCGAGGATGGCGACGGTGAGGCTCCCGGCGGCCAGCGACACCCAGCCCGGGCGACTCATCCAGCGCGGCCGGCGCGACGGCCGCGGCTGGTGGTGCCTCCGGGACCGGCTCAGGCCGGGCGCGGGCCCGGCGGAGGCCGGCGGCGCGGAGACCGGTGCGACGTGGTCCGCCCCGGAGAGCCCGGCCGTGAGGGTCTCCGCGAACGGGTCCGGCGGCGCGTCGGGACCCGGCGGCGCGGGCCTATCCGGCGCGGGCCTTTCCAGCGCGGGCATTTCCAGCGTCGACAGCGGCCGGGGCGGCCCGTTGGCCAGCAGGGACGAGCCCGCGGCCAGCCGGTCACGGATCATGGCGGCCCGCCGGGCGACGTACCCGGCGGTCTCCGGCCGGGCCGCCGGGTGCTTGGCGGTGAGCTCGACCACCAGGTCGGCCACGTCGGCGGGCACGAACGGGGGCAGCGGCGGCAGCGGCCGGTCCCGGTGGGCCACGGCCACCTCCACCGCGCTGCCGGTGAACGGCGGCGCGCCCGCCAGGCACTCCCACGCCAGCATGCCCAGCGCGTAGAGGTCGCTCAGCGGCGTCGCCTGCGCCCCGCAGGCCCGTTCCGGCGCCAGGTACCCGGGCGTCCCCATCAGCTGCCCGGTCCGGGTCAGCGGCACCGACCCCACCGCGTGCGCGATGCCGAAGTCCGTGATCTTCACCTGCCCGTCCGGGGCGACCAGCAGGTTGCCGGGCTTGATATCGCGGTGAACCAGGCCAGCCCGGTGCGCGGCGTCCAGCCCGGCCGCGGTCTGGGCCACGATGTCGGCCACCCGCACCGGGTCCAGCGGCCCGTCGGCCAGCAGGTCGGCCAGGGACGGGCCGGGCACCAGTTCCATCACCAGGTAGGGGGCCAGCGCGTCGGGCGGCTCGCCGTAGTCGTAGATCCGGGCGATGTTCTCGTGGCACAGTGCCCCGGCGCTCCGCGCCTCGGCCCGGAACCGGGTCAGGGCCTCGGGATGCCCGGCGTACCCCTCATGCAGCACCTTCACCGCCACCGGGCGGCCCAGGGCCACGTCGGTGGCGGCCCAGACCGCCCCGAATCCCCCGGCGGCCAGGAACCGGTCGAGCTGGTACCGGTCAGCGACGAGGGGCGCGCGCCTGGTTTCCTGCACGGCCCGCTGCTACCCGCGAGCGGGCGCCCTAACCCGGGCGGTCCCCGGACCGGGCCCACAGTCAGGTGAGCCGCTGCGGTCCCGCCGCCTCGCCGGGCGCCGCGCTCCAGTCCCGGCGGGCCGGCTCGAACTCCGGCTCGCCCGACTTGGGTTCCGACCGGACCAGCAGCCGCCGTTCGGTCAGCGAGGCCAGCCGCTCGTCCGCCTCGGCGTCGCTGAGCCCGGCCGCCGCGCCGACCTCCGAGCGGGTCACGGCCCGGCCCAGGTACTCCAGCGTGATGATCGTCTCGTACAGGTGCAGGTCCTGATCCTCCAGGCCCTGCGGGTCCACGTACGGCTGCTCGCTCCCGGCGGCCATGGCCAGCACCTCCCGCCGATCGGGGCTGCGCGTCGCTCATCTCGCGCAACGTGAACATCAGGCCCTACCCGGTGGGCGGTGGCCTACGCGCTCCTGCCGTTCGCCAGTAACCGGGTCGGCGTGACCGGGTCCCGTAACCGGGTGGCGCGGGCCTCGGCCGCGGCCCAGTCGTCCCCGGCGGTCGCGGCCGGGGACCGGCGCAGCGCCAGGGCCACCACGAACGGCCAGGTGGCCTCGGCGGACGAGCACAGGCGCTCGGCCAGGCCGAGGGCGCTGCCGCCCTGGGTCTCGATCACGACCCAGCCGAGCAGGACCAGGAACACCGCCGTCGCGGCGGCGGCCCCTCCCGCCGTGAGGACCAGCGGGCGGCGTGGCAGCCGGCGTCCGGTGAAGGCGGGCCAGATGGCCATCGCGGTGGCCCCGATCCCGGTCCAGGCCAGGTGGGCGGCGCTCGGCCCGGTCGCGGGCTCGGGTGACAGGGCGATGCCGATGCTGCACAGCCCCCCGATGGCCAGCAGCAGCCGGGCCGGGCGGGACACGGAGACCAGCCCGATCGCGGTCAGCAGGTAGCAGGCGCCGATCAGGAACAGCGCGTCGGTCATGATCCACCGCTCCGTGCCCGCCTGCCCGGCCAGCACGCTGACTGTCTGCCGGACCGGGCTGTAGGACGACGGCTGGACCGCGTCGGCGATCAGCCAGGCCCCGGTCAGCAGGACCGGGGGCACGCCGGCGAACCAGACCGCCCACCGGGGAACCGTCTGGCTGGGCCGCGCCTGGAGCGCGGGCGGGCTATCGAGCCCGCGCACGCGTCCGATACGTCCAGGCCATCAGATCCCCCTTATCCCCGCACCCCCCGAGGCCTGCCTTCCGTGCAAGCGATCACGTCAGGGAAAGATTCCCGCGCGCCGGCGAGTCGCGGCCGAGGTCATCCACCGCCGCGGCCCCGGCCGCCGCGCGGTCCGTCCCGGCTGGCCGCTAGTCTCGCTAGCCGCCCGGCCGCATCGGCCGGCGGGCCAGCGACAAGGGAGATCCGCGCCGTGCAGCGCAGCCAGGACGATCCGTTCGGCACCGCGGAACTGCGCGCCCGGGTGCTGGACGCCTGGGCCGCCTCGCCCGCCCGGTTCCGCGAGGACGCCAACGCGGAAGAGGACTACGCCCTGGGCGGGTACCGGGATCGCGTCATCGTGGAACTGGCCCAGAACGCCGCCGACGCGGCCACCCGGGCCGGGGTACCCGGCCGGCTCCGGCTGACCCTCCGGGCCGGAACGCTGACCGCCGCCAACACCGGGTCGCCGCTGGACGCCGCGGGCGTCGCGGCCCTGTCCACGCTGCGGGCGTCCGGCAAGCGGGACGAGCCCGGCGAACCGGGACAGGCCGCACCGGCCGGCCGGTTCGGAGTGGGCTTCGCCGCCGCGGCGGCGGTCAGCGACGAGCCCCGGATCTGCTCGCTGACCGGCGCGGTGGCCTGGTCCCGCCAGGCCGCCCGGGACGTCCTGGCCCCGGTCCCGGCGCTGGCCGCCGAACTGGCCGCCCGGTCCGGGCACCTGCCCGTGCTGCGGCTGCCGTTCGCCGCCGACGGCGCGCCGCCGGGCGGGTTCGCCACCGAGGTCATCCTGCCGCTGCGGGACGAGGCCGCGCTCGCGCTGGTCCGGCGGCTGCTGGCCGAGACCGGCGCCGCGCTGCTGCTCGGCCTGCCCGCGCTGACCCGGGTCGAGATCGAGGCCGACGGGACCACCCGCCTGCTCACCGCCGCGCGCGACAGCGACCTGGCCACCATCACCAGCGATGGCATGGCCGGGACCTGGCGCACCGCCGCGGTCGCGGGCCGGGCCAGCCCGGACCTGCTGGCCGACCGCCCGGCCGAGGAACGCGCCCGGCCGTCCTGGTCGGCGTGCTGGGCCGTGCCGGTCGCGGCGGACGGCCGCACGCGGCCGGCCGCCTGCCCGCGGGGGTCAGCGCCGTGGTGCACGCGCCGACGCCGACGGATGAGCCGCTGGACCTCCCGGCGCTGCTGCTGGCCTCGTTCCCGGTCAGCCCGGACCGCCGGCGCGTGGCTCCCGGCCCGCTGACCGACTTCCTGGTCGGGCAGGCGGCGGGCATGTACGCCGGGCTGCTGCCCCGCCTGGCCCCCGGTTCCGGCTTGCTTGACCTGGTCCCCGGCCCGGTCGGCGCGGGCGAACTGGACGCGCGGCTGCGCGGCGCCATCCTGGCACTCCTCCCGGAGACTGCCTTCCTGCCCGCCGCCCGCCCCGACGACCGGCCTGGCCGCCGGTGACCTGGACGCCGGTGACCTGGAGGACGCGGGGCGGGCGGGTGACCTGCGGGTCCGGCCGCGTGACGCGGTGGTCCTGGAGGCCACGACGCCCGCCCTGGTCAGCTGCCTGGCGTCGGTGCTGCCCGGCCTGGTGGACGGGCCAGCCCGGCATCCGGCCTACGCCGCGCTGGGCATCCGGCGGCTGCGGCTGGCGGACCTGGCCGACGCGCTGGCCGGGCTGGAGCGCGAGCCCGGCCTGGTGGCACCGCCTCTACACGGCGCTGGCCGGGCTGGAGCCGGGCCCGGTGGGTGACCTGGGCGCGCTGCCCGTGCCGCTGGCCGACGGCCGCCTGGTCCGCGGTCCGCGCGGCCTGCTGCTCCCGGGGCCGGGCCTGGGCCGGGCCGATGCGCTGGGCGTCCTCGGCCTGCGGGTGGTTCATCCCGACGCGGCCCACCCGCTGCTGGGCCGCCTGGGCGCGGTGCAGGCCACCCCCCGCGGCGTGCTGGCCGACCCCGCGGTACGGGCCGCCGTGGCCGCCTCAGCCGACGAGACCGACCCGGAGCCGATCGCCGACGCGGTGCTGGGCCTGGCCGCCGCTGCCCGCCTGCGGCCCGGGGACCTGCCGTGGCTGGCCGAGCTGGCCCTGCCCGGCACCGACGGCGACTGGTACCCGGCGGACGAGCTGCTGCTGCCCGGCGGCCCGCTGGCCGGCGTGGTCGCGGCCGACGCGCCGTTCGGCACGGCCAGCCCCGAGATCCTGGCCCGGCACGGCGCCGAGGCGCTGGAGGCGGTCGGCGTGCTGGCCACGTTCGGCCTGCTCACCGCCACCGACGTGGCCCTGGATGACCCGGACCTGGACCTGGACGGAGCGGCCGGCTGGGCGGCCGATGTCCGCGGCCGGGCTGCCCGGCGGTGCCGTCCCGCCGGTGGCGGCCGAGGTGGTGGCGGTCCGCGACCTGGAACTCGTCGACCCGGGCCGCTGGCCGCAGGCCCTGGACCTGCTGTCCCGGCCGCCGCTGCGGGCCGCGCTGACCGAGCCCGTCCGGGTCCTGCTGGCCGACGGCCGCCGCGCCGACGCGGAGTCCTACACCGCCTGGTGGCTGCGCCAGGCGCCGGTCCTGGGCGGCCGCGCGCCCGGCCGGGCTGCGGGCGGCGGGCGGCAGCCCGCTGCTGGCCGGCCTGTACGACGAGCTTCCGGTGCCGGTCGACCCCGAGATAGCCCGCGCCCTCGGCGTCCGCACCACCGTGGCCGCCCTGCTGGCCGAGCCCGGCGGTGCCGACGACCTGCTGGACCGCCTGGCCGACCCGGACCGGCCGGTCACCCGGCGGCAGCTGCGCGCGCTGTGGGCGGAACTGGCCGCCGCGCCCGACGCGGCGCCCCCCGACCGGGTCCGGGCCGTGCTGGGCAGCGAGATCATCGTGGCCGACGCCGCCGACGCCCTGATCCTCGACGCGCCCGACCTGCTCCCGGTGGCGGCCGGCCGGCCGCTGATCCTGGCCCCGCATGACCGGGCGGCCCGGCTGGCCGACCTGCTCGACGTGCCGCTGGCGTCGGAGGAATGCCCGGGCCGGGTCGAGTCGGCGGCGGAGCGCCGGCCCGTGCCCGCCATCGCCCGCCAGGTGCTGCCCGGCGCCCCGGCCGAGTACCTGGCCCACGACGTGCTCACCGTCGACGGCGTCGCCGCCGCGTGGCGGTACACCGGCGGCGAGGTGCACGCCGCCGGGACCAGCGGCCTGGCCTGCGGGCTGGCCTGGGCGGCCGGCCGGTGGGCGGCCCGGCACCTGGTGGCCGCCGTGCTGCGCGACCCCGAGGCGGCGCCCCGGCTGCTGGCCGACGCCGACCTGGACCTGGATCTGGCGGACCTGGACCCGGACCCGGACCCGGCCCGGCCTGGACTGAGGCTGCCGCGCTCGACACCGGATCTCCATCCTGCCTGCTCATGCCCTCCATGCCGCCTGCCCTGGCCCTCCACGCCGCGCACGAATCGTCGCCAGGGTGGGGTCACGCGACTCAGGACAACTCAGCGGGGGGATGCACCATGACTGTCACATCGGCCGGCACCAGGCACGCACCGTACGGAGAACTGGCCGCCAGCCTGCGCGGCGACCTGATCATGCCGGAAGACGGCGAATACGACGAGGCCCGCGCCGTCTACAACGCCATGATCGACCGGCATCCGGCGGCCGTCGCCCGCTGCCGGGACGTGGCCGACGTCATCGCCTGCGTGCGCTTCGGCACCGGGCACGGCGTGCCGATCGCGGTCCGGGGCGGCGGCCACAACGCGGGCGGCCTCAGCGTCGCGGACGACGCCCTGGTCATAGACCTGTCGCTGCTGCGCAGCACCACCGTCCACCCGGACGAGCACACCGTCCGGGCCGACGCGGGCTGCACGTGGGGTGACGTCGACCACGCCACGGTGGCGCTCGGGATGGCCACGCCGTCCGGGTTCATCGCCTCCACCGGCGTTGCCGGGCTGACGCTCGGCGGCGGCATCGGCTACCTGTCCCGCCGATTCGGGCTGACCATCGACAACCTGCTGGCCGCGGACGTCGTGCTGGCCGACGGCTCGGTGGTGACGGCCAGCGAGTCAGCCCACCCCGACCTGTTCTGGGCACTGCGCGGCGGCGGCGGCAACTTCGGGGTGGTCACCTCGTTCACGTTCCGCTGCCACGACATCGGCGAGCACGGCACGGTCATCGCCGGGCCGGTGCTGTACGACCTGGCCGACACCGCCGACGTGCTGCGCTGGTACCGCGACCTGCTGCCCCGGCTGCCGACTGAGCTGAACGGCTGGGTCGGACTGCTCACGATCCCGCCCGCACCGCCGTTCCCGGAAGAATTGTGGGGTCGCAAGGCGTGCGGCATCGTGTGGTGCTACACCGGGCGCCACGACCGGGCCGATGAGGTCCTGGCCCCGGTGCGGGCCTACGGCTCGCCGCTGCTGACCGGCATCGCGCCCATGCCGTTCAACGTGCTGCAGAGCGCGTTCGACGACCTGTACCCGGCCGGGCTGCAGTGGTACTGGCGGGCCGACTTCTTCCGCGAGATCTCCGACGAGGCGATCGACGTCCATGTCCGGTACGCCAGCCGGCTGCCGACCGGCCACTCGACCATGCACCTGTACCCGATCGACGGGGCGGTCAGCCAGGTGCCGGCCGACGCCACCGCCTTCTCCTACCGCGACGGCGGCTGGGCCGGCATCATCGTCGGCGTCGACCCCGACCCGGCCAACGCCCGGCTGATCTCCGACTGGGCCCAGGACTACTGGGACGAGCTGCACCCGGCCTCGGCTGGCCTGGCCTACGTCAACTTCCTGATGAACGAGGGCCAGGACCGGGTCCGGGCCGCTTACGGGGGCAACTACGGCCGCCTGGCCGAGGTCAAGGCCCGGTACGACCCGCACAACACGTTCCGGTTCAACCAGAACATCCCGCCCGCCAGCGGATGACCCCGCCGCCGGACTGACCGCCTCCGCTGGCCCCGCAATGGGGACGTCAGGGACAATGCGGGGAAGGTGCGCGACCCTGGCGCCAGAGCGGAGGCGGCGATGACGGTAACCAAGACCTTCGGCGATGTCACGGTCAGCATCGGCGATGACCTGGTCGGGACAGCCGAGATCGGCCGGCCACCGGACAACTTCTTCGACGCTGACCTGATCACGGCGCTGGCCGACGCCTACTTCTGGCTGGACGAGCGGGACGACTGCCGGGCCATCGTGCTGTGCTCGGCGGGCAAGCACTTCTGCGCGGGCGCCGACCTGGCCGGCCGGTCCCGCCAGCCCAACCCCGTCGACAGCGGGGTCAGCACCCTGTACCAGCAGGCCACCCGGCTGTTCGACGCCAAGCTGCCGGTGGTCGCGGCGGTCCAGGGCGCGGCCATCGGCGGCGGCCTGGGACTGGCCTGCTCGGCTGACTTCCGGGTAGCCAGCCCGCAGGCCCGGTTCGCCGCCAACTTCGCCCGGCTCGGCTTCCACCAGGGTTTCGGGCTGAGCGTGACGCTGCCCGACATCGTCGGCCAGCAGCGGGCCCTGGAGCTCCTGTACACCGGGCGCCGGATCGGCGGCGAGGAGGCGGCCCGGATCGGGCTGGCCGACCGGCTGGCCGGGCCGGATGAGCTGCGGGCCGCGGCCCGGGAACTGGCCGCCGAGATCGCCGCGTCGGCGCCGCTGGCGGTCCGGTCGATCCGCGAGACCATGCGCGGGGACCTGGCCGGGCGGGTCCGGGCGGCCACCGACCGCGAAGGCGCGGAGCAGGACCGGCTGCGCAAGACCGCCGACTTCGCCGAGGGCGTCCGCGCGTCAGCTCCGAGCGCCGCCCGCCCCGGTTCGAGGGCCGGTGACCGCGCCCCGCCCGCCCGGCGCGGACGCCGCGGCGGTCCGGGCCGAGCTGCGGGCCTGGCTGGCGGACAACTGGGACCCGGAGCTGAGCCTGGCCCAGTGGCGGATCCGGCTGGCCGACTCCGGCTGGGCGTTCCCCGGCTGGCCGCGGGAATGGGGCGGCCGCGCGCTATCCCCGGCCCTGGCCCTGGAGGTCACGGCCGAACTGGCGGCGGCGGTGGTGCCCGGCCCGCCCGAGGGCATCGGCCCGACCCTGGCCGCGCCGGTCATCCTCGAGCACGGCACCGAGGAGCAGAAGCACCGGCTGCTGCGGCTCATCGCGACCGGCCAGGTGATGTGGTGCCAGCTGTTCAGCGAGCCCGGGGCCGGATCGGACCTGGCCGGGCTGGCCACCCGGGCCGAGCGGGACGGCGACGAGTGGATGGTCTCCGGGCAGAAGGTGTGGAACACCGGGGCGGCCACCGCCGACTTCGGCATCCTGCTGGCCCGGACCGACCCGTCGGTGCCCAAGCACCAGGGCATCACCTGCTTCGTGCTGCCCATGCACCAGCCCGGTGTCGTGGTCCGGCCGCTGCGCCAGATGAACGGCCACGCCTCGTTCAACGAGGTGTTCCTGGACCAGGCGCGGGTGCCCGCCGGGAACATGCTCGGCGCGGAAGGCAACGGCTGGCGGGTGGCGCTGGCCGTGCTGGCCCACGAGCGGCGGCTGGTCAACCGGTCCGGGCCCGCCCCGGCCCGGGCGACCGGCCGGGCGTGGGCCGAGCTCGCCGCCGAGCGGACCGCCGCCGCCGAGCCGCACAAGTGGTACCCGCAGCGAGCCGGCCGCGCTCGACCTGATCGCCGGCCGCCTCCGGGCCACCGGCCAGGACGGCGACCCGCTGGTGCGCCAGGAGGCCGCCGGGCTGACCACCACGGTCCGGACCGCGCGGTGGACCGCGGCCCGCATCGCCGCCGCCCGCGCCGCCGGGCGCCCGCCCGGCCCGGAGGGCTCGCTGGGCAAGCTGGCCGCCAGCCAGATCGCCAGGGAGTCGGCCGCCGCTGCACGCGCGGATCTCCGGGGCGGCGGGCCTGCTGGCCGGGCCGTCGTCCGAGCTGGGCGGGACGATCGCCGAGATCCTGATCTCGGTGCCCGCCGTGTCGATCGCCGGCGGCACCGACGAGATCCAGCACAACATCGTCAGCGAGCGCATCCTGGGCCTGCCCCGGGAGCCTGACAACTCCCGGAACATCCCGTTCCGGGACGTGCCCCGGGGCTGAGAGGAGCGGATCGGTGAGCTACCTGGATTCCGCTGGCCACCAGGTCTACTACCAGGTGACCGGAGACGGCGGCCCGGACGGCCTGCCCCTGCTGCTCAGCCACGGCTTCAGCGCGACCGCGGCCATGTGGGAGCCCAACCTGCCCGCGCTGTCAGCCGACCGGACGGTCATCACCTGGGACATGCGCGGGCACGGCCGCAGCGCCAGCCCGGCCGACCCGGAGGCGTACTCCGAGGCGGCCACCGTGGCCGACATGGCCGCCGTGCTGGACGCGGCCGGGGCCGCCCGGGCCGTGATCGGCGGGCTGTCGCTGGGCGGCTACATGTCGCTGGCGTTCTGGCTGGCCCACCCCGACCGGACGGCCGCGCTGGTGCTGTGCGACACCGGGCCGGGTTACCGGCGGGACGAGCCCCGGCAGCAGTGGAACGACCGGGCCATGGCCACCGCCGCCCGGTTCGAGCGCGACGGCCTGGCCGCGCTGAGCGGCAGCCCCGAGACCCGGGTGGCCGGCCACGGCTCGGCCAGCGGCCTGGCCCACGCCGCGCGCGGCATGCTGGCCCAGCGCGACGGGCAGGTCATCACCGCCCTGCCCGACATCGACGTCCCGGTGCTGGTCGTCGTCGGCGACCGGGACGAGCCGTTCCTCGGCGCGGCCAGCTACATGGCGGCGAAGATCCCGCAGGCGACGCTAGCGGTCATCCCCGGCGCCGGCCACGCGAGCAACATCGACCAGCCGGACGCTGTTCGACGCGGCGGTCCGCGGCTTCCTGAGCGGCCTGTAGGCGGGCGAGGAGAGGCCGGCTGCGGCCAACTCCCCAGATGAGGGGGAACGAGCGGCGTCCGCGCGTGCCCATGCCAGGACCCGGAAGCCCGGCGACGCGGCCGGAGGTCACGGCCAGCGGGCGGTCTTGCGCCGTGCCCGGCCTCGCGCCAGCTAGCCCGGGGCGCTCGTGTTGCTTGCCGCGTCGCCGAGTTCCGAGGCTGACCGTGGTTGCCGTCGGCGGGGGCGGCGATATGGCCGAGATTGTCCGAGGGGTGCGGTAGGATCGAACACATAAGCTAAAAGATTATCTGATCATGCGTTCGGTTGATCAGGGTAGTCAGTGATCGTCGGCGCGGCGGGGAGGTGGGCAGCGTGTGCACGGACCGGCCGGGGGAGTTCGGCAGTGCGATCGAGGCGGCGGAGGTCGCGGAGGCGGCGCTGGCGTTCCTGGCGGGTGCTGATGCGGCGTCGCTGCCGGGGGAGGTGCTGGCGGGGTGCGTGCGGGTGCTGGGCCGGGCGGAGTCGGTGCACTTAGCGGCGCGTTCGCGGTTCCTGTCGGCGTTCAACGCGCAGGGCGGGTGTGAGGCGGACGGGCAGGGCACGACGAAGGCGTGGCTGCGGTGGCAGACCCGGGTGACCGGCGGCGCGGCCGGCGTGGCGACGGGGTGGATGCGGCGCCTGGCGGTCCATCCCCGGGTCGCCGCGGGCCTGGCTGCCGCGGTGATCTCGCCGTCGTGGGCGCGGCAGGTGTGTGACTGGTCTGATGCGCTGCCCCCGGATGTCCGTGATGACGCTGACGCGATCCTGCTGGCCGCTGCTGGCGGGCGGCGCGGACCTGGCGGACCTGTCGGGGCTGGCGCGGGAAATGCATGAGCGGACCGCGCCGCCTGACCCGGATGGCGGGCCGCCCGCCGATGACGGGTTCGGTGACCGGTCGGTGCGGCTGGACCTGCACTACCAGGGCGCCGGGCGGCTCGAGGGCAATCTCACCCCGGAGTGCGCGGCGGCGGTATCCGCGCTGCTGGAGTCGCTGGGCAAGAAGGCCGGCCCGGAGGATGACCGCGGCGAGGGCCAGCGTCATCATGACGCGCTGGAGGAAGCCGCCCGGATGCTCCTGGGCACCGGCACCCTGCCGGATGTGGCCGGGCAGCCCGCGCAGATGCTGGTGCACGCGACGCTGGACCAGCTCCTCGGCCTGGCCGGCGGCACCGGCCTGCCTGGCGGCACCGGCCTGCCTGGCGGCGCGGGCCTGGGCGACGGCGCCGGCCCGGCCGGCGGGGCTGCCGCCGGTGACGGCCCCGGCTCGCAGCCCCCGGCCGCTGGCGTCCCCGGCGCGTTCCTGTCGGGCCGGGCCGCCGGGGACGGCGAGCCGGGATGGCTGGCCAGCCCGGCCGCCGCGCAGGCCTACGGCTGCGACGCGAGGATCACCACCATCATCACCGGCCACCTCGACCCCGAGATCGTGGCCGCCGCCGTCCGCGCCTGCCTGCACCGCGAGGACCCCGACAGCGCCCGGCACGGCGACGGCGCCCGGGATGCCGCAGGCGGCGGAGATACCAGCGAGGACCCCGCCGCCGCCGGCCGGGACCGGCTGGGAGCCACGCTCATCCGCTACGGCACCGCCATGCTCGCCGGACCCGCCGGACTCGCCTCCGCGCTCCGCTCCGGCCTGCCCGGCCCCCTCGGCGCCGGCATCAGCCTCCCCCTGGACATCACCAGCCCCACCGCGACCATCCCGCCCCACCTGCGAAGAGCAGTCATCACCCGCGACCGGCACTGCGCCTTCCCCGGCTGCCACCACAAACCCGCCCGCTGCCAGGTCCACCACCTCATCCCCCGATCGAGGGGCGGGCCTACCTCGCTGACCAACCTGGCCCTTTTGTGTTCCTTCCACCACCTGTACCTGATCCACCGGCGGGGCTGGGCCCTGGTCCTGAACGCCGACGGGACCACCACCGCCACCAGCCCCGACGGGCGCAAGACCTGGCACAGCCACGCGCCACCCGGCACCGCCGCAGCGTGATCAGCTGACGCCACCTGATCACTGACCGGGCTCCACGGTCGCATCGGACGGCAGTCCGCCGCCTGCGGCCAGGAGCCGGGAGCGGGGAGCCGGGAGCCGGGAGCCGGGAGTCAGACTGCCGCCCGTTGCGCCTGCGCGGCATCCCCGGCGGCGATCAGCAGGCCGAGGACGTGCCCGGCCAGCGCGGTCAGCATCGGGGCCGGGTCGCCGTGCCCGCCGGGGCCATCACCGGTCCATTACCGGCCGGCAATGACCCGGCGGCCGCGCGCCTGGATATCCGAGCCCGGCTGGACACGGCACGATAATGGGCGGCGACCCCAGACCGGGGTCGCCGCCCATGCGGGCCGCCAGGGCGGGCTTAGTGGCCGGCCACCGGGACGTCGGCGGGCTCGGCCGCTCCGCCGGCCGCCGTTCCGCTGGCCGCAGCTCCGCCGGCTGCTGATCCGGCCACCCCGTCGGCCGCGTCGCCTGCCGGGCTGCCCGGGCTGGTCAGCGCGGCGTTGTGCAGCTCGGCCAGGCGCCGCCGGGACGGCAGCAGGACCACCGCGATCAGCGCGCCCACGCCGAACAGCGCCGCGGACACGGCGAACGCCACGCTGTAGCCGTGCACGGCCGCGGTGACCGGCGCCAGCCGGCCGGCGTGGTGGGTGGCCAGGTAGGCGGTCGTCGCGGTCAGGGCCACGGTGCTGAGCGCCGCCGTCCCGATCGAGCCGCCGACCTGCTGCATGGTGTTGACCAGGGCCGAGGCCACGCCGGAGTCCTGGCGGGACACGCCCGCCGTGGCGGTGTTGATGGCCGGCGAGAAGATCATGCCGAAGCCCAGGCCCAGGGCCAGCAGCGCGGGCAGGATGCCGGTCGCGTAGCTCGACGTCACCGTGATCTGGGTCAGGTAGCCCATGGCCGCGCCGCCCAGCACCATGCCGGTCACGATCAGCGTGCGCGGCCCAGCCGGGGCAGCAGCAGGATGCTGGAGGTGTTCGAGCTGAGCAGGATGCCGGCGATCATCGGCAGGAACGCCAGGCCGCTGGTCACCGGGCTGTAGCCCTTGACGAGCTGGAGGTAGTAGGTGAGGAACAGGAACACGCCGAACACCGCGATGCCGGTCAGGCCGACCGACAGGTAGGAGCCGCCCCGTGCCCGGTCGGTGATCACCCGCAGCGGCAGCAGCGGGTGGCTGACCCGACGCTCGGTCAGCGCGAACGCGGCTAGCAGGAGCACCCCGGAGACCAGCGAGCCGATGGTCAGGGCCGCGGCCCAGCCGGCCAGCTCGGCGTGCGAGAAGCCGTACACGATGAGGAACAGCCCGGCCGAGGCCAGCACGGTGCCCGCCCAGTCCAGCCGGGGACGGGTGGCCGGACGGCCGCCGCGCATGTAGATCAGTGCGCCCGCGATGGCGATCGCGGCGAACACCAGGTTGACGTACAGCGTCCAGCGCCAGGAGAAGTACTGGGTCAGCACGCCGCCGAGGATCAGCCCGACGGCGCCGCCGCCGCCCGCCACCGAGCCGAAGACGCCGAACGCCCGGCCCCGCTCGCGCGGGTCACGGAACGTGCTGACCAGGGTGCCCAGCGCGGACGGGGCCAGGATGGCGCCGAACACGCCCTGCAGGGTCCGGGCGGTCACCAGCATGGTGAACGACTCGGCGGCCCCGCCCAGGGCGGAGGACAGGGCGAACCCGGCCAGGCCGGTGATGAACACCCACTTGCGGCTGAACATGTCGCCCAGCCGGCCGCCGAGCAGCAGCAGGCTGCCGAAGGCCAGTGCGTAGGCGGTCACCACCCACTGCCGGTCGCTGTTCGGGAAGCCCAGCGCGTGCTGGGCCGAGGGCAGGGCGATGTTCACGACGGTGGCATCGAGCACCACCATGAGCTGGGCGATCGCGACGATCACCAGGATGAGCCAGCGATGGTCCCGGGGCTGGGCC
Organism: uncultured Actinomycetota bacterium; assembly: GCA_963731085.1. Classification (GTDB taxonomy): domain Bacteria; phylum Actinomycetota; class Actinomycetes; order Streptosporangiales; family Streptosporangiaceae; genus DASUBV01. The sequence goes on along the minus strand of CAVSUF010000001.1, from coordinate 685,094 downwards.
CTGCCGCTGGCGGAAACTGGAAGGGACATGAGTGCTTAACCCCCGTGCGAAGCGTTCGTGGTGGCGGGTTGGGACGGCGCGGCGAGGATCGCCAGGGCGGCCTCGTCCAGGGCGCCCAGCAGGCGGAGCAGGGTGGCCCGGTCATCCTGGCTGAGCGTGCCGAAGATCTGGGTGAGCAGCCGGTCGCGGGTGGCGTGGGCCACGCCCAGGCACCCCTGGCCGGCGTTGGTGATGGCGACCAGCTTGGCCCGCCGGTCGGTCGCGTCCGGGCGGCGCTCGGCCAGCCCCAGCCGCTCCAGTGAGTCGACGATGTCGGTGATCGAGTGCGGGGCCAGGCCGAACTCGGCGGCCAGCACGCTCTGCCGGGTCGGACCCTGCTCAGCCAGCCGGGTCAGCACCTTGGTCCTGGCCATGGACAGCCCGCAGCCGTTCATCTCGTCGTTGACGGCGCGGAACATCCGGTGGTGGACGGCCAGGTACCGCTCGCCCACCTGCTCGGGCGTGATCATGGCGCCTCCCCGTAAAAGCTGAGTCACGTCATCGTGACGGGTGTCACCTTGACGCTTCTCATAATGAGGAGCCTCACGTTTTTATTCCGCGGGTCGGGCCTGCCACTGCTCGTACTCGGCCCGGCGGCGCTCGTCCGGCGGGAACAGGCCCGCCAGCGGCTCGCCCGCCCGGATCCGCCCGGCCAGGTACCGCTCCAGGTCCTCCTGCTCGCGGCCGTCCGCGGCGACCTCGGCGGCCAGCGCGCCCGGCACCGCGATCACCCCGTCGGCGTCGGCCACCATGATGTCGCCGGGCCGCACGGTCACCGCGGCGCACGCCACCGGCTCCTGCGTGCCGGCCACGGTGAAGACCGACGCCCGCAGGTCGGAGTTGGTGCCGGCGGCCCAGAAGGCCACGTCCAGCCCGGCCAGCCCGGCCGCGTCCCGGATCGCCCCGTCGGTGACCAGGCCGGCCTCGCCGAGCACCGCCAGCCGGGTGGCCAGCATGTCGCCGATCACGCCACCGCGCGGGTCGCCCATGCTGTCCACCACTAGCACGTGGCCCGGCGGCACGGCTTCTACCGCGGCGCGGAAGCGGTCTGGTCCGGCGGCCAGGTCCGGGCGCGTCGGCACCAGTCGGATGGTGAACGCCGGCGCGGCCAGGACGGCAGTCCCGTAACGGCGCAGTCCCGTGAGGAACTGCCGCCGGTAGCCGCGGGCGGCTAGCTGGCCCGCGATGGTCGCGGTGCTCACGCCCTCAAACCGGGCCGGCCACTGGCCGGCGTCCGCCGTCTCGGTCACGTGCGCTCTCCTGCCGGTCGGTGGTTTCGATCTGGCGGCCCCAGGTAGCAGGGTCGCAGGCAGGCTGGTGACGCGGTGATCCGGGCCCGAGATACAGTCCGCATCGTGATGGCTGGCAGCGAAGGGACCCGTGGCGATGACCCAGCGGCGCGCCCCGCGGCGGAGCCGGGCATGACCGCCGAGGCGGTGTTCACCTCCCGGCTGGCCGGCCGCGGCTGCTCGACAGCGACGGCCTGGCCGTGGGCCGGGTGCGGGACGTCGTCATCCTGCCTACCGCCAGCAGCGATGCGCCCTGGGTGCTGGGCCTGGTGGTGACCTTGCAGCGGCGGCATATCTTCGTCAACCTGGGCCGCCTGGCGGAGATCTCGGTCGACGGGGTGTACCTGCGCGGCGGCGCGGTGGACCTGCGCCGGTTCAGCCGCCGCACCGGCGAGATCCTGGCCTCGGACCTGTATGGCCGCCCGGCCGGCGACGGGACGGTGGTGCTGGACGTGGGGATCACCCGGTCGGAGAGCCGGCGCGGCGGCTGGGAGGTCAGCAGCCTGGCCGTCGGGCCGCCCCGCGGGCTGCGCCACCAGGTCGTCACCGTGGTGTCGTGGGACCAGCACCCGGAGCTGTTCAAGGCGGGCGGGCTGGCCGACCAGCTTGTCGCGCTGCGCGAGATGCACCCGACCGACCTGGCTCACGCGGTAGTGACCATGACCCCGGCCCGTCGCGGCCAGCTAGCCGGCGCGCTGGGCGACGATGAGCTGGCCGACCTGCTGGAGGAACTGCCCGAGGTGGACCAGGTCCGGCTGCTGGCCGGCCTGGGCCTGGAGCGGACCGCCGACGTCGTCGAGGAGATGGAGCCCGACGACGCGGCCGACCTGCTGGCCGAGATGCCCGACGACCAGCGTGAGCGGCTGCTGGCCGCGATGGAGAAGGTGCAGGCCGCGGACCTGCGGCGGCTGCTGCGCTATGACGCCACCACGGCGGGCGGCCTGATGACCTCCCAGCCGCTCATCGTGGCTCCCGACGCCCCGGTGGCCCAGGTGCTGGCCCAGCTCCGGGAGCCCGAGGTGGCGGTGACGGCGGCCGCGCAGGTGTACGTCTGCGAGCCGCCATCGAGCACGCCGACCGGCCGCTACCTCGGCAGCGTCGGGTTCCAGCTACTGCTGCGCCAGCCCCCGTCGCTGACCGTGGGCGAGTGCATCGAGGAAAGCAGCTTTGTCCGGCCCGACCTGCCCGAGCAGGAGGTGGCCCGCCGGATGGCGGCCTACAACCTGATCGGCGTGGCGGTGTGCGACGAGGACGGGCGGCTGCTCGGCGCCATCACTGTCGACGACGTGCTGGACCGGCTGCTGCCCGCCGACTGGCGGCTGAAGGAGGCCGAATGAGAATGTCACAGCTAAGTCCCCGGCTGCTGGCTGACCGGGGGGACCTGTCCGCGCCGCGCGGCAGCACGCCCCGGATGGCCGGGCGCTATGACTCGGACGCGTTCGGCCGGGGATCGGAGGCCATCGCCCGGTTCCTGGGCACCGGCCGGTTCCTGGCCGGTCAGTCGGTCATGGTGCTGGCCTGGATCGTGGTCAACACCCTGTGGTTCCTGCACCACTGGGACCCGTACCCGTTCATTCTGCTCAACCTGGCCTTCTCCACTCAGGCCGCGTACGCCGCGCCGCTGATCCTGCTGGCCCAGAACCGCCAGGACGACCGGGACCGGGCCAACATCGAGCGGGACCGGGACGTGGCGGCCCGGACCCAGTCCGACACCGAGTACCTGGCCCGCGAGCTAGCGTCGGTGCGGCTGGCCCTGGCCGAGATGGTCACCATCGAGGACCTGGAGAGCCGGCTGGGCACGCTGGAGAAGCTGATCACCGACCGGCTGCCGGGCCGGTAGCGGCCGGCGCAGGCGCGTGACCCGGCCACGCCGAGGTCGAGCAGGATGACGTCCGGCAGGCGGGTCTCCGGGCGGCGCAGGAACCGCATGGCCGACGGCCCGCCGCGGGCGCGGGCCAGCCGGACCGGAAGGCCGGAGTCGCCCAGCGCCTCCCTCATCATGAGCGCGTCGCCGGCGTCGTCCTCGATGAGCAAGACGTAGACGAGATCGCGGATCTCGCCGGGCATGCGGGCCGACCTCCTGTTCGCTGGTCACCGGCCGGGGTGTCCGTACCGTTGGCCATATCCCCGGCTATGCCCGTGTTATGCGCGGAGGCTATGCGCCGGGCTGCGCGCCCGAGGGCGGCTCGAGGCCGAGGAAGGCGTCAATCTCCCGGACGATGCTGGCCAGGCTGTCGAAGTCGACCGGCTTGACGATGTACGCGGTGGCGTTCAGCTCGTAGCTGCGCCGCACGTCGCCGGGAGAGCGGGAGGTGGACAGGACCACCACCGGGATGGCCCGCAGCGCGTCGTCAGCCCGGATGGCGTCCAGCGCCTGCAGGCCGGTCGGGCCGGGCATGTTGAGGTCGAGCAGGATCAGCGCCGGGCGCGGGGCCTGCTCGAACCCCGGCCCGCGGCGCAGGAACCACAGCGCCTGCTCGGCGCCGGACACCCGGTGCAGCCGGCACTGGCCCGGCACTGCAGCAGAGCCTCCCGGATCATCAGCTCATCGCCCGCGTCGTCATCGACGAGCAGCACGTCAGCGGATACCGGCGCGGACCGGCTGGTCATGCGGCGGCTCCTCGGGGAAGCGGGACGGAAGGTAAGAAGTCATCCTTCCTTACCCGTTCCCGCCGGCCCACCCCCGGCCGGCCAGCGTTCATAATGAATGGCCTCGCGGGGCGGCGGGCCGCGCGACTGGAGGACATCGCGGGAACAACGCGGCTCTACCTGGCCCGGCACGGCGAGCAGGACCGTTCGCCGGGCGGCGCCGGGCTGTCGGACCGGGGCCGCGAGCAGGCCGCGCTGCTGGGGCGGCGGCTGTCCGCGCTGCCGTTCGACGTGATCCGGCACAGCCCGCTGCCCCGGGCGGCGGAGACCGCGCGGATCCTGGCCGGGCTCGCCAGTATCCTGCCGGTACCCCGCATCGGGGACGGACGGGACGGAAGGGGCCAGGCCGATGACCGAGGATCGCGTGGCGGTGACGCTGGCGGACGGGATCGCCGACGTGCGGCTGACCCGGGCGGCCAAGCGCAACGCCCTGGACCTGGCCATGATGGACGCGCTGATCGCGGCGGGCGAGCAGGTCAAGACGATGCCCGGGGTACGGGCGGTGGTGCTGTCCGGCGAGGGCCGGTCGTTCTGCGCGGGCCTGGACATGGCCAGCATGCGCGACCTGGCGTCGGCCGGCGGTGGCGATGACGGCGCCGGCGAGGACCGCGGCGCTCGCCGCCTGGGCGACACCGACGGCCGGATCACGCACCGCGGCCAGCAGGTGTGCTGGGTCTGGCAGGAGGTCCCGGTGCCGGTGGTGGCGGCCGTGCACGGCCATGCGCTGGGCGGCGGCCTCCAGCTGGCTCTCGGTGCCGACATCCGGGTCGTGCACCCCGACACCCAGCTCAGCCTCCGCGAGGTCTACTGGGGACTGGTCCCGGACATGACCGGCAGCCTGACCCTGGCCCGGCTGGCCCGCGCCGACGTGCTGAAGGACCTGATGTTCAGTGCCCGGATCTTCGATGGCCATGAGGCCCTGGACCTGGGCGTGGCGACCCGGCTGTCGAAGGACCCGTACGCCGACGCGCACGCCCTGGCCCGCGGCTATGCCGAGCGCAGCCCGGCCGCCGTGCGGGCGGCCAAGGCGCTGGTCAACAACCTGATCCACGCCGACGCCGCCCGGCAGTTCGCGGCCGAGCGGGAGCAGATCGGCAAGCTGGCCGGCTCACCGGACCAGGCCGAGGCGGTCCTGGCCCACTTCGAGGGCCGCCCGCCCGTCTTCGGCGGCGGTGCCCGGTAACGACCGTTTGTTGGCCTAATCGGTGATCTTTCCGGTGATGGGGCCAGTATGGTGACCTCATGACGCGCGCTCTGGTTCTCGGTGGTGGCGGTCCGGTTGGCGTGGCCTGGGAGTCCGGGCTGGCCGCGGGCCTGGCGGAGGTCGGTATTGCCTGGCGTGACGCCGACCTGATCGTCGGCACGTCGGCCGGGTCGATCGTCGGCGCCCGGCTGGCCCTGGGGATGGACCCGGCGGCCACGATCGCCGTGATCAGCCAGCCGCTGCCGATCGGCGACGAGGTGGCCGGCGCCATGGCCGACATGATGGCCACCTGGGGCGGCGCCGTGGCCAGCGCGAGCACGCCCGAGGAGGTGCGCGTCGCGCTCGGCCGGGTGTCCCTGGCTAACACCGCCGATGAGGAGACGTTCGTCGGCGCCGAGGTGTTCGCCGAGATGAAGGACCGCGACTGGCCCGGGCGGTTCCGCTGCACGGCCATCGACACCCGGACCGGGGCGCTGCAGGTGTGGGACGCGGCGGCGGGCGTCCCGCTGTCCCGCGGCGTGGCCTCCAGTTGCGCGGTCCCCGGCGTGTTCCCGGCGGTCACGGTCGGTGCGGCCCGGTACATGGACGGCGGCATGCGCACCCCGCTGAACGCCGACCTGGCCGCCGGCCATGACGCCGTGATCATCGTGTCCTGCCTGCCGCTGTCGCTGCCCGAGGGCATGAGCGACCCGATGTTCGACAACATCAGCGGCCAGATCGAGGCCGAGCTCGCCATCGTCCGCGACGGCGGGGCGCTGGAGGTCGTCGAACCCAGCCTGGAGTTCCTGGAAGTCAGCGGCTTTGGCGCTAACCTCATGAACCCCGCCGTGACCCCCGCCGCCTACCAGGCCGGGCTGAACCAGGCGGCCGTCGAGGCGCCGCGCCTGCGCGCCCTGTGGAATAGCTAGTCCAGCAGGGCCAGCGCGCCGGTGTCCCGGGCGTGCCAGGCATGCCGCTCGACCATCGTGCAGAACATCTCGTCGCCTCGCTCGGTCCGCTGGACCAGCATCGACGCCCCGATGCCCATGACGATGCCACCCAGCGCGTGGCGCCGGTATCCCTCCCAGCAGTCCGCCCAGGTCAGCGCCACGCCGCGGGCGGTCAGCGCCGCGTGATAGCGCCGGGCCAGCGCGTCCTCATGCGCCCGCCGGGCCGCCACCGGGAGGCTGGAGCCCAGGAAGTACGCCAGGTCGCCCGTCCCGGCGCCATAGGCGGCGGTCTGCCAGTCCAGCACCGCCGGGCGCGGCGCCCCGAATAGCAGGTTGTCGGCCCGGAAGTCGCCGTGCACCAGGGTCGGCGGCTCGTCTCGCCGGGCCAGGTAGCCGCCCAGCCGGGGCAGGAATTTCTCGATAAACGACAGAGTGCCGCCATCCAGGCGCCTCGCGTAGCGGTCGCGGAAGCCGGGGTAAAAATCGGTGATCAGCGCGGCGGTGAACGCGGCACTGTCGGGACTGGCCCGGTTCAGCCACGGCAGCGCGGCCAGCGTCGGGTCGGCCCAGCCCGCCGCGTGCAGGGCCGCCAGCTCGTCGATGGCGGCGGCCGCGTCCGCGGGCTCCAGCCCCGCTAGCTGGTCGCCCGGCCGGGCCGGGGCCAGGTCCTCCAGCAGCACCACGTACTCGTCGGCCGCGCTGTCGTAGGCGGTGAAGTAGCAGCCCGGCAGCGCGACCGGCAGGCCGCCCGCCAGGTGCTGGTAGAAGCTGGCCTCGATCTCGTAGGTGCGGACCGCCCGGGCCGCGGCCCGGCTGGACGGGTCGGGCGACGGCACCTTGGCCACCATCGTGTCCGGCAGGCCCACCGGCCGGTCATAGCGGAGGCGCAGCCGGACGCTCTCCGACACCTGCCCGGTGCCGACCGGCGCGGCGGCCACGGCGGTGACCGTCGCCCCGTCCAGCCGTCCGGCCAGCGCCCTGGTCAGCCAGTCCGCCGTCAGCCCGGCCGCGCCCGGCACCGGCCCGGTCATGGCGCCAGGGCGTGCCAGCCGTGGTCGCGCCAGCCGTCCGGCTGGTGCCACTCCGTCCAGCCGTACCCGGCCCGGCCGTCGGCCGCCTCGAACCGGCACATCGCCCGCGGGAACCGGGCCACCTGGCCGTCCGGCGAGGTCATGGCGACCGGCGCGAACGCCACCGGGGTCGCGGTCACCGGCACCCCGGCCAGCCGCAGCAGCGACCGCGCGGGCAGGTCGTCCGGCCCGAACTCGGTCTCCGCGCCGAACCCGGCCCGGTGGGCCAGCCCGCCCTCGGGCGACACCGTGAATGACGGCCACGGCAGCGCGAAGCCGACGTTGGCCTGCATCCCGTGGAACGCCGTGCCGTCGCCCAGCCGTCCCGACGACCACAGCCAGGACAGCCGCCACCAGTCGCGCTCGCCCCAGCTATGGTCGCGCTCCCCGAACCCGGTGATGGCCAGCGTGTCCGTGCCCACGGTGGCGGTGCCCGACACCGCGCACGGGATCTCGTACCGCGGCAGGTCCTTGTACGGGTAGACACCGCCCGCGGTGACCCACTCCAGGTCCAGGGCCAGCCGGGTCGTCGGGGCGCCGGCCAGGTCGCCGTAGGCCGCGGCCGGGTCGGCCAGCACGGCGGCGCTGGCCTCCAGCGTCACCCGGGCCGCGCCCAGCGGGTCGGTGATCGCCTGGTCCGCCGTCACCGCCGCGGTCCGCAGGCTGGCCTGGCCCGCCGGGGGCAGCGGCGCGGCATTGTCGGCCACCAGCACCAGCGGCTGGCCCGGCCGCACCAGGCAGGCCCAGTACCAGGCCCGGTCCCAGTTCGGGTACAGGCCCAGCCGGACGTAGCCGCCGACCGACCCGTCGGGCGCGGCGAAGTCGAAGTAGTACGACTCGTTCCACAGCGGCTCGGGACCGGGCGGGTGCAGGCTCTCATCCGCGGCGGTGAGGCTCCACGTGCCGTGCTCCACGATGTGCACCATTGCGCGGATGATGCCACAGCCCCGCCGGCCCGTCCAGAAGCGCCTGTAACAGGGCCGCCAGGTTGGCGGCCACGTAGCGGCGGAAGCTGGCCACCGACACGGCCAGCCCGCGCTCATCGCGCAGCCGCCGGTGAATCATGGCCATTGTCTCGCCCGCCAGCAGGCCGGCGGCGATGCGGTCGTGGTGCTCGGCGATCGCCGGCCAGGTCACCTGCCGCAGCCGGGCGTCGGCTAACTCCGGGAACCACTGCCGCACCCACGTGGCCCATTCCGCATTGCTCAGCGGCGGGTCACCCGGCGCCAGGCCGGCGGCGATCGCCGGGGCCACGTACTTGCGTATCGTGCGGCGGTGCACCCCCAGGCTGGGGGCGATCTGGTTCTTCGGCCGGCCGGCATGCCAGTGGACCAGGATCTCGGCGATGTCGATCACGTCGAAGGTTCGTCTTGCCATCGGCACTCCGTCCATCCGGAGACGGGGAGATGGTCGCTGAGCAGCAAAGGCCGGGTCCACCCGACACGCGCATGCGGGCAGATGTGAAGCTACGTGATCGGCATGGACAATTACGTGATCGCCAGACCATCGGGATTGGGCAATTCTGCGCGCCTCGTCGCTGATAACGTCATGCACGGCCACGCTGCAGCCAGAGGCCGTAAATCACATCGAATTCAGTGAGGCGGAGACATGGGAACAATGGCAGCCAACGACCGGCCGGAAGGCTCTGACGCGGGCGTCCGCTGGGTCAAGAGCTCGCTGAGCTTTGCCAACGGCAACTGCGTCGAGGTCGCGGGCCTCGCCGGCGAGCACGTCGGCGTGCGCGACAGCAAGGACGTCACCGGCCCGGTCCTGCGGTTCACGCCCGACGAATGGCACGCATTTATCGGCGGCGTGCGAAACGGTGAATTCGACAGCTTCAGCCAGGCGTAACCGGCCGGGCGCGCCGCGATAGCGCGGTCCGCCGGCGAATACCGGGCGAAGGCCCTCCCGCCGGGGAGCGGCCTTCGCCCGGTCGCGTCTGAATGTCACTTCCCGTAAGTGCGTCCGGCACTTCCTGGTCGGCCTGGCGCCTGGCACTCCCGGGCTAGGGCCCACGTCAGCTCGGCATCGGTAGCCCGGCGCCCGTCCTCCCCGGCCGTCTTCCGGCCCTGAGTGTCCGTTACCTGCTGTATGTGGCATTGCTACCACAGTGGCCCGGTGCGAGGCTTAGCAAATGGCCTTCACCGCGGAATGGACACCGACCCCGATCGACGGCCTGTGGTGCCGTCCCCGGCCGTTAGAGACTGAGCCGCTGCGCGGCTACGACGTCCGCCCCGGCGGCGAGGTCGGCGCCATGACCTCGCTCGGCGTCATGCCGGCCAGCCTGTTCACGGCGCTCGAGGCCGATGACGAATGCTGGCAGCGGGTTCCGGATGGCCCGGACGCGAGCGCGCCGCTGGTCCGGATCAGGCTGGGCGGCGCGGACGAGTTCTGGCTCGACCGGGGGCTGCTGGCCGATCCGCGGTTCGAGGACACCGCCCGGCGGATCGATGATGCCGACCGGTGCGCCCGCCGGACGCTGGCGGCCCGGCATCAGGCCGCCCCGGTCCCGGCCGACGGTGACCGGGCGGGTGCCCGGGCCGAGGCGGCCCGGCTCCGGCTGGCCGTCCCGCTGAAGCCGGGTCAGGTCATGGAGCCGTTCGCCGACGACGAGACCGCGTTCCCCACCGTGGCGTGGGTGCCGCAGACGACGTGGCTGGCCGACGGCTCGGTGCACTACGTGGGCGACGACGACATGGGCGCGGTGTTCGTGCTCAAGCACCTGCCGGAAAGCGTGGCCGAGGTCTCGCGCGCCCGCCGCGCCGATCCCGGCACGTTCGCCCGCGGCCGGGCCAGCAGCGGCGCCTGCGTGGACGGCGAGCTGTTCATCCAGCGTCAGGACATGGGGACGGGCGTGGAGTACCACGAGGCCGTACATGCCCTGTCGCACTGGGCGATGGCCCACGTGCTCGGGCGTGACTTCGCCGAGGGCGTGACCGAGTACTTCGCCCGCCTGATCACCGAGCCGCTGGCCGGAGCCGGGCGGCTGGCCCCGGCCGGGGCGCACGAGTCTCCGCTAGCGGGCATCCGCGCGCTGCTCGACCTCGGGATCGGCCCGGACATCCTGGCCGGCGCGTACTTCGGAGGCGACCTGCACCCGTTGTTCGCCGCGTTCGCCGCCGCCACCCGGGGCCGGCTCAGCCTGCAGGGATACGCCAGCCGGCTGGGCCGCCGCACCGCCCAGGCCGCCTGCCAGGTGCTCCGGGACGCCGCCGGCTGACCGGCCGGCATACCCTCAGCAGCATGCTGCCGTCCGCTCCCGCAGATCTCGCTCTGCACGGTGTCCGGATCCTGGGCTTCCCGACCTCGGGCCGGGTCGCGGGCCGGTACGGCCTGAGCGCCGCCGAGGTGGCGGAGCACCTGCTGGACCATGAGGCCCGCGGCTGGGTCCGCCAGCTGAGCTTCGCCGGCTCGTCGGGGTGGTCCCTGACCGACGCCGGCCGGGCCGAGAACGAGCGGCGGCTGGCCGCCGAGCTGGACCAGGCCGGCCTGCGCGAGGCGGTCACCAGCGCGCACGCCGCGTTCCTGCCGCTCAACCAGCAGCTCGGAGCGGCCTGCACGCGGTGGCAGCTGCGCCCGAGCCGCGAAGACCCGATGGCCCTGAACGACCACGCGGACTGGCGCTGGGATGACCGGGTACTGCGGGAACTGGACTCGCTCGGCCGGTCGTTCCGCCGCCTGTGCGACCAGCTGGCCGCCCGCCTGGCCCGCTTCGGCCGCTACGCCGGCCTGTACGCGACGGCCCTGGAGAAGGCCCAGTCCGGCCAGCGCGCCTGGGTCGACGGGCCGGACCGGGACTCGTGCCACCTGGTGCTGATCCAGCTGCACGAGGACCTGATCGCCACCCTGGGGATACCGCGCGGGCCGGGCACCTGATGCCCGGCGCCGACGATCCTATCGATCCGCTGGCGAATCCTATGAATCATCGGACCGCCTGCCGCGCGCCACAATGACGCCATGGCGTCGAAGTATGACGAGTACTGGGGGCGGCGGCTGAACGAGGTCGGCGCGGCCGTAGCCCGCGCCGCGGCGGGCCTCCCGGCGATGGTGGCGTTAACCGGGCTGACCGGCCAGGGCCAGCGGGATTCCTGGCACGGGGTGGCCGAGGTGCGTTCCCGGGAGGTCACCTACACCTCGGTCGCGCATGCCACGTCGCTCGGACGGCTAGTCGCCGAGCGGGGGATCTGCGTCCCGTGGCCGGATCTGGTCTTCCGGTTCGCCATCGCGAAGACCGGGGACGTCCTGGCCATCGGCCTGGCCCCGCGCCGGACGCGGGCACCGGTAGCCGCGCCGCGCCCGCGCGGCCCGGCTGAGACGATCCCCGGCGCGGGACAGCCGGGGCCGGACGTCGACCGGTTCTACCGGCTGCTGGGCCGGCTGAGCGAGACGGTGGGCGGCCCGCGCCTGCTGCGCGACAGCCAGGGACCCGGCCGCTGGCCCCAGCGGGGCGTCTACTTCTTCTTCGAGCCGGGTGAGGTTCGGGCCAGCGGCGGGATGCGGGTGGTCCGCGTGGGAACCCACGCCCTGACCGAGACCAGCCAGACCATCTTGTGGGGGCGGCTGGCCCAGCACCGGGGGCCGCTGACCGGCCGGCATGCCGGCGGCGGGAACCACCGGGCGTCGGTCTTCCGCCGGGACGTCGGGGCGGCCCTCATCAACCGCGCGGCGATGCCGGACGAGCTGCTGGGTTCCTGGTCTGACCCGGACGGCCCGTGGCCCGGCCAGGAGGAGGCCGAGGCGCAGGTCGAACGGACGGTCAGCGCGCACATCGGCGTCATGCCGGTCTTGTGGATGGATGTCCCCGACCGCCTCGACCGCGGCTACATCGCCCGGAACTCGCTGGCCATCACCTCCTGCCTGACCGGCGGGCGCGACGCGCCCGGGTCCGGCTGGCTAGGGCTGTACGCGGAGCCCGCCGAGATCCGGCAGTCGGGCCTGTGGAACGTCCAGGACGTCAGCGACCCCGGCGAGGACGGGTTCCTCGACCGCCTCGGCGAGCTGATCCGGACTGGCTCACATGCCAGCGGGTGATCGCAGAGGTCAGCTCTTGCGGGCGACGCCGCCGTAGGCGGGCGCCTGCGCGGCCGGGTCGCACGGGGCCCGCCACTGGCGGATCGGGACCAGGCCGGGCTCGATCAGGTCCAGGCCGGGGAAGCACCGGAGGATTTCCGCGTGCGTGCGGGGGTGGACCTGGGAGTTCACCCGCCGGGTGTTGTACTCGCGGGCAACCTGGGTGACCTGGTCGGTGCTGATGTCGTCGGTGAACGACGAGATGGTCAGGTAGCTGCCCGGGACCACGGCGTCCATGAGGGCGGCGGTGATCTGCTCGGGGTGCTCGTCGTCGGGGATGAAGTGCAGGACGGCCAGCAGCATGACGGCGACCGGCTGGCTGAAGTCCAGCGTGGCGGCGGCCTCGCGGAGGATCCCCTCCGGGTCGCGGACGTCGGCCTCGATGTAGGCGGTGGCGCCCTGCGGGGTGCTGTCCAGCAGCGCCCGGGAGTGGGCCAGGACGATCGGGTCGTTGTCGACGTAGACGATCCGGGAGTCCGGGGCGATGCGCTGGGCGACCTCGTGGGTGTTGTCGGCGGTGGGCAGGCCGGTGCCGATGTCGAGGAACTGGCGGATGCCGGCCTCGCCGGCCAGGTACTCCACCGCCCGGCGCAGGAACGCCCGGTTGGCCCGCGCGCCGGCCATGACGGAGGGCATCACCGCCTTCGCCTGCTCGGCCGCGTCGCGGTCGGCCTCGTAGTTGTCCCGGCCGCCGAGCAGGTAGTCATAGACCCGGGCCGGATGCGCGACGGTGGTGTCAAACGACGGCGGCTCGCCGGCCCGGCCGGGGCGGTCGCCGGGCGGGTGCCCGCTACCGGTCATGGAGCATCTGGCTGAGGAAGTCAGCCGTGGCGGCCGGGCTCAGCGCGGCCGCGCTGAGCCGGTTCATGATGTCCAGGTAGTGGTCGACGCCGTCGCGCTTGTCGATGTAGGCCGCGCCGTTGAGCTGCTCGACGTACACCACGTCGGCCACGCCAGGCTCATCGAAGCGCAGGATGGTGAACGCCCCGGCGGCGTCATGACCGCCGGCGCTGAACGGCAGGACCTGAAGGCTGGCGCCCGGCAGGGCGGCCCCCTCGGCCAGGCGGCGGACCTGCTCGCGCATGACGGCCGGCCCGCCGACCGGGCGGCGCAGCGCGGCCTCGTCGACGATGGCCCAGACCCGGGGCGGGTCCGCGACGTTCAGCAGGCCCTGGCGGCGCATCCGCACCTCGACCCGCCGGTCGATCTCGTCAGCGCGGGCGTCGCGGTTCCCGATCGCGGTGACCGCCTGGGCGTACTCCCGGGTCTGGAACAGGCCGGGCACGAACAGGAGATCAAAGCTCCGGATGATCCTGGCCGCGTCCTCCATGCCCAGGTAGGGCTCGAACCAGGCGGGCAGGACATCGCCGAAGCCCTGCCACCATTCCGCCTCCCGGGCCTGGCGGGCCAGCACCAGCAGCCCGGCCAGCACCTCAGCGTCGGTGATCCCGTACAGCGCGAGCAGGTCCAGCAGATCGCGGTCCTTGACCTTGCCCCGGCCGGTCTCGATCCGGCTGATCTTCGCCCGGGACCCGCGGATCTCCCACGCGGCCTCGTCCGGCGACCGGCCCGCGGCCTCGCGATAGCGCCTTAACTGTCCGCCCAGCATCCGGCGGGCAACCGTCGGGCCGGCCCGGCTCGCGGCTCCGGGCGCCTCACCGGGCTGAGCTACCTGGCTCATGTCCAGCCGTCCACAATGGTCGGGCAGTACGTCACGTCCGATCACGTTATCACCATGATCGCCTGGCGGCACTGCCCCGCATGATGCCTCCCGCGCTGGCCGGCGCCCCGCCCCTGGGGGAACTCTGGGTCCATTCTGCACGTGCAGTTGCCGATTGCAAATGCCCTTTCACCTGCAGGTGCATACGTTCATGCCGTTTTTGTTGCATGTCGCCGTTTGCGTAGGGGAAGATGACTGCCGGGCTGGACTTGAGATGCCGACGCGGACGGATGGCAATCTGATGACACCGGCGCGGTTAGCGCAGCATCCGGCCAGCGTGAGCTGGTCATGGCTCACGTGCACGGCGACGGCGCTAGCGCGCTCGCCTGTGCCCGCGAGCCTGGCCGAGCGCGGCGGCGCGCCGGCGTGGCCGCGCCAGGCGGCCTGGCTGGTCCGTCCCGGCGGCGGCCGCGAGCCGCTGGCCCAGGCGCGCGCTAATGCCCGGGCCACGCTGGCGGCCTGGGGCATCACCCGGCGGAGCGAGGACATCGTCCTGGTGCTGTCCGAGATCCTGGCCAACGCCCTGCGCCATACCCGCCCCCGGCCGGGCCGCTGGCCAGTCGCGGCCGGGCTGCTGCAGCCTGGCCCCGATTCCGGCGTCTTGTGCGCGGCCGCTGACCCCGGGCCGGGCAGCCCGCGGCCCGGCGGGGCCGGGCACCTGGGCGAGTCTGGTCGCGGCCTGCACGTGGTCGCGGTCCTCAGCGACCGGTGGGGCTACACCAGCCCGTGCCGCAACGGCAAGATCGTCTGGGCCGTGGCAGGCCCGCCCGGGCCGCCCCCGTCCGGCCGGCTGGCCGGTGACCGACCCGGCCGTCCTGGCCCGGGTCCTGAGCGGCGCCCTGGACGTGTGACCCGCCGTCGTCGGCTCAGAAGAGAGTCGGCGGGCCGGCTGGCACCGGCTCCGGGAGCGGCTCGACCTCGGGCACCCGGGCTCGCACCTCAGCGTGGAACCGGCGGGCCAGGTCCAGCGCGTCGGCGTTGTCCGGCGTGTGGATGAACACCGTCGGGGAACGGCCCTCGCGCAGCCAGCCGGCGACGGTGCCGAGCCAGGGCTGCCAGCCCGCGACGGTGGCGGCCGGGTCGTCGCGGCCGAGGTAGCGGACGACCGGGTGCGCGGTGAGGGCCCGGGACCGGCGGGGCAGGCGCGGCTTCCTGGTCCACGCCTCCCGCTCGGCATCGCTGGCGGGCGGGGCGCCGAACAGCACGGTGGTGTCGAAGGTGACCCACTCGGCGCTGGCGTTCCCCAGAATGCTCTCGAGCTGGTGTTCCGACCGCGGGTCGGCGAAGAACGCGCGGTGCCGGACCTCGACGCAGTACCGGTGCCCGCGCGGGAGGCGGCTCAGGAAGCCGGTGAGCGCGCCGAGGTCGGCCGGGCCGAACGACGGCGGCAGCTGGATCCACAGGGCGTGGGCACGCGGCCCGAGAGGCTCGATCGCGGACAGGAAGGCGCGCAGCGGGCCGCCGGCGTCGGTGAGGCGCCGCTCATGGGTGATCGGCCGGGGCAGCTTGAGGATGAACCGGAAATCGGGGGTGGTCTGCTCGGCCCACGACATCAGCGTGTCCAGGGCCGGCGTGGCGTAGAAGGTCGTGTTGCCCTCGACGGCGTTGCACCAGGTGGCGTAGGCGCGCAGGCGCTCGCGCGGTGGCAGCGAGGGCGGCAGGTAACGGCCCGGCCAGGGCCCGTGCGTCCACATCGCGCAGCCGACGTGGAGTCTCACGGCCCGAGGCTACCGGGATCCGGGTGGCCGGCCGCGTTGTCCGGGCCGGGTGGGCCCCATGGTGTTTAATGAGGCCGGCTGTAGTCGAGGTTCGTGCACGTGATACGGCGCCTGCGGCAGCCCGGGGTCCGCGCACGTGGCTCCCGATGATCATCGGCAGGAGAGAAGATGGCTCAGGGAACCGTGAAGTGGTTCAACGCGGACAAGGGATTCGGCTTCATCGAGCCGGACGACGGCACCGCGGATGTGTTCGTGCATCACTCCGCCATTCAGGCGGACGGCTACCGCAGTCTGCAGGAGAACCAGCGCGTGGAGTTCACCGCCGGACGCGGGCCGAGGCCCGCAGGCCGAGCAGGTCCAGCCGATCTAGCGCGTCCCCGGCCCGCCGTGCAGGCGGGCCGGGCTTTCTTCAGCCGCCGGCTTCCCGGGCCTGGCGGGCGACGTCGGCGCCGAGCACTTCGTCGACCAGGATCCCGGGCTGGCCCGGACCCTGGAGGCTCGCCGCCGACGGCGGCCCGGTGCGGCCGGCCGTGCTCAAGGCCGGGCGCCGGCGGCCAGCCATCGGGTGAAGGTGTCGACGTCCCCCGCGGGCCAGGTACCGTCGCAGGGCATCGAGCCGGCCCGCAGCTGGGCCGCGATGGCGGCTCCGTTCGCGGCCACGTCAGCGGCCGACCACAGGTCGAACGCCTTCAGCATCGAGTCGCGGTCCTTCTCGCGGAACAGCGGCCTGATATCGCGCTCGAAGCTCAGCGTGGTGTCGGACATCAGCGATCACTCCTTCGGTCCGTCCGGGCGGTACCCGGAACTGGTCCCCGGTAAGCCGGACGGCTCGGGAGTACCTGACGGCAGGCCGGGGAGGACGTTCTGGTACAGGCTGACCGGAGGGAGACCCAGATGACCGCTACCGAACGCAGCGGCGAGAATGCCCAGGTCGCAGTGCTAGGGACCGGCATCATGGGGTCGGCGATGGCCCGCAGCCTGGTCGCCGCCGGGCTGCGCACCACGGTCTGGGACCGGTCGCCCGCGGCGACAGCACCGCTGGCCGACGCCGGGGCGCTGGTGGCGGAGTCGGCCGCCGAGGCGGTCCGCGATGCCCGCGTCGTGATCACGATGCTGCCGACCGCCGACGTGACTGACTCGGTGATCTTCGGCGGCGGCGTGGCCGAGGCGCTGGCCGGGGGCGCGGTGTGGGCGCAGATGGGGACGATCGGCCTCACGGCCACGGCGGACATTGGCCGGCGGCTCGCCGGGCTGCGGCCTGATGTCCTGTTCGTGGACGCGCCGGTATCGGGCAGCAAGGGCCCCGCCGAGACGGGCACCCTGCTCATCCTGGCGTCCGGCCCGCCGGCGGCGGCCGCGACGGCGGACCCGGTGTTCTCGGTGCTCGGCCGCAGGACCGTGTGGCTGGGCGAGGCGGGCCAGGGCAGCCGGATGAAGCTGGTCGTCAACGCCTACATGTCGATCCTGATCGAGGGCGTGGCCGAGGCCCTGGAACTGGCTGACCGGCTCGGGATGGATGAGTCACGGCTGGCCGAGTGCATCGAGGGCGGCCCGCTCGACGCGCCCATCGCGGACGCCAAGCTGCACAAGATGGAGCGCGGCGATTTCGCGCCCGAGTTCCCGCTGGCCTGGGCGCTCAAGGACGTGGACCTGGCCCTCGGGGCGGCGGGCGACGGCGAGCTTCCGCTGCTGGCCGCGCTGTCCCGCCAGTGGCGCGCCGCCGTTGACACCGGGCACGGCCGGGACGATGTCAGCGCCGCCCGCCTGGCCCTCGCCGGCGGCTCCTGACCATGGAGCGGGGGTCCCCGACGACCGGGCCGGTCACCGCTGACCGGCCCTGTGCCGACTGCCTTGATCCCTCGGCCGCCGTCGCCAGGCCGCCCGGGCGGCGCGCCAGCCCGGTCGCGTTCTGGCTGGTGGCCTACGCGTTCGCCGTCACCATGCTGGGCACCACCCTGCCGACCCCGCTGTACGTGATCTACCAGGCGCAGTGGCATTTCTCCACGAGCCTGATCACGCTGATCTTCGCCGTCTACGCGCTCGGCGTGCTCGCCGCGCTGCTGGCCGCCGGGCGCTCGTCCGACCAGGTCGGCCGCCGTCCGGTGCTGGCGACGGCGATCGGGCTGAGCATCATCAGCGCGGTCGTGTTCGTCCTGGCGCCCGGCGTTGGCTGGCTGTTCGTCGGGCGGGTGCTGTCTGGCCTGTCCGCCGGGCTGATGACCGGCACGGCCACGGCCGCGCTGACCGAGACAGCGCGGCCGGGCTCGGGACGCCGTGCGTCGCTGGTCGCCACGATCGTCAACATGGGCGGTCTCGGGCTCGGCCCGCTGCTGGCCGGGCTGCTGGCCCAGTACGCGCCCGAGCCGACGGTGCTGCCCTACCTGGTCCAGCTCGGACTCGTGGCCGTCGCCGGCCTCGGCCTGCTGGCCGTGCCGGAGACGGTGGCCGAGCGCTCGCCGCTGTCGCTGAGATTCCGCGGCCTCGGCATCCCGGCGGCCGGCCGGGCAGAGTTCATCGCCGCCGGGTGCGCTGGCTTTGCCGCGTTCTCGCTGCTCGGGCTGTTCAGCGCGCTGGTCCCGACGTTCCTCAGCGGCACGCTGCACGACACCAGTCACGCGGTCGCGGGAGCGGTGGTGTTCCTGGCCTTCGGCCTGGGCGCCTTCACCCAGCTGGCGGGGTCCCGGCTGCCCAGCCGGCCGGTGATGCTGGCCGGCCTGACCGTGTTCCTGGCCGCGCTGGCCCTGATCGTCGCCGGGCTGTCGGCCGCATCCATGCCGATCTTCCTGGCCGGCACGGTGGTCAGCGGGGTAGCGGTCGGCGCCGTCTTCATGGGCAGCCTGGCCGTGGCCAATCGCCTCGCTCCGGCGGAGAACCGCGGTCAGGCCATTTCCACGTTCTTCGTCTTCGCCTACCTGGGCCTGGCCGTGCCGGTCATCGCGGTCGGCTTCGGCTCGCAGGCGTTCGGCAGCTTCCGCGCCACCCTCGGCTGCGCCGTCGTCCTGGCTGCCGTCGCGCTGGCCTCGATAGTCGTCATCCGGCGAGAGCCGGCCTGACGGCCTGACTCCTGACACCGTCATCGGCAGTCCTGGTCACAGGCGCGCGGCGAGGAACGCGAGCGCGGCCGGGAAGTGGCGCGCCCAGAACGCGTCGTCGTGGCAGCCGGCCTCGATCGCCGCCGGCCGGGGGGTGCCCGGTTAGCTCCTGCAGCCGCGCGCGCAGCCGGGCGCCGATCGGCGCGAACGGGTCATCGTCGCCGACCGCGATGTAGGACGGCACGTGCCGCAGCCCGGACAGGCGCGAGAACAGGTTGTTCCGGGCGAAGTCCGCCGCGCTGTCGAAGGCGCTGCTATCGGACTGCCGGGCGTCCGCGTAGGTGGCGAATGTCGCCGGGGCCAGCGCGGCCACGCCCGCCGCGCCCGCCGGGCCGGCTGGCGCGGCGCCGAGCCGCTCCGCGAGCAGCAGCGCGCCGTAACCGCCCATCGACCATCCGGCCAGCCCGATCGCGGCGGTCCGCAGGCCCAGCGCCGCGGCCCTGGGCAGTACCTCGTGGACGATCATGCCCGGCGGGTCATCGCCGTCGTCGCGGCGGTGCCAGTAGCTGCTCCCGCCGTCGACCGTGACCACGGCCAGCCGCGCTCCGTCCTGGGCCAGCGCGGGCGCCAGCAGGCCCGCCGCGCCCCGCGCGTCGGACCCCAGGCCGTGCAGGGCGACGACGACCGGCAGCCCGTCCGCCTGCTGCCCGGCTGGCAGCAGCGTCACCATGGTCACCAGCCGGTGCCGGTAGGCAGAGTAGAACTGCGTCTCGCGGCGGTCCGGAAGCGGCCCGCCCGGCGGCGGTGGCGGTGCCCCGCAGGCGCCGGTGAGCTGCGCGAGCCGGTATTTTCCGGGCAGCGCGCCCGCCTGCACCAGGCCGTACCCGCCGGCCGCCAGGCCCGCCGCGCCGGCCAGCCCGATCCCGCCGGCCAGCGCCGCCCGGCGAGACATGCGCATCGCAGCCACGCCTCCATTCTGGCCGGACGGCACCTGCCGGGCGGCGCAATCCGCTGACCTGCCGGTGTGCCCGCTACCAGATCCCTGGCAGCAGCCTCCAGCGGACGCGCTGGCGGTAGGCCGCGTAGTCCGAGCGCTCAGCCAGCACTCGCTCCTCGCAGATCGCGCGGCCGACGTTGCAGCCGATGGCCACGACCAGGACCGCGACGTTGCGGACCGACACCGCCTGAAGCACGTACCCGCACTGGATCAGCACGTAGGCGGCATAGATCGGGTGGCGGACGACCGCGTACGGCCCGCGGGTCACCAGGCCCCGGTCGGCCGCCACGAACCCGAACGACCGGCCCAGGGCCGCGAGCGATGCCAGGGCCAGGGCCAGGCCCAGCAACTGAAGGCCAAGCCCGGCCTCGACCCCCCACTGCGGATGGGCACCCTGCGGGCCGCAGCAGCAGCCCCCCGAACGTTCCCGCGGCGGCCAGCAGCCAGCTTCCGGCGCTGTGGCTCACGGTCCGGGGCGCGCGCCGGATGAGAGTCGCCACCGCGAACCAGGCCTGCTCCGCGAAGAACACGGCGCCGATGAGCCGATGAGACTCCAGGTAGAACACGATGCTGGCGCGGGCGAAGAATGCGGCGCTGGCCGCGCCCAGCAGGGTCACCCCGATCCGGGCAGACCGCTGTACCGGGCTGAGCGCATCGGCCCGGGTCCCGGGCATGCCTGCCCAGTGCATCCTCAGCGTCCGTTCGGAACAGCTTCACCCATCGGTTAACACCACGTAACCAGCGGCGCTGGCGTTCACCCGGAATAGTCAGCTCAGCTGGCTCAGGAAGGCGAGCGCGTCCCGCCAGGCGCCCGTCTCCGCCATCGAGTTGGCCACGGGCGTGCCGCCGACGTCGAGGAGGTCCCGCCCCTCGGTGATCCGGGCGGGACCGGCGTCGTAGGGCATGGCGAAGCCGGCCACGTGGCCGGCCCGGCGAATTCCTTCAGCTGATGCAGGTAGGGATCATGATGCGCGGCGAGCGCGGCCATGATGGCCCGGGCGTAGCCGGGCGATGGCCAGAGCTGATCGTCGGCGCCGACCAGCAGCAGCACCGGGCCGCGGATGCGCGCCACCGGGATCACCGCGGCCGGGTTGCCGGCCGACCGGGGATCACCGGCCGGGCTGGCGACGGGCAGCGCCTGGCCGCCGAGCGTCCAGGCCGGCTGACCCGCCGGCAGGGCACCCGATGAGGAGAAGGCCTCGTTGGTCACCGAACTCGGCGAACCCGCGATCACGGCACTGACCAGTCCGGGGAAATGGATGCCGAGGAGCAGCGCGGCCTCGCTGCCCCGCGAGAACCCCCATGCGACCAGGGGCCGGGAGCCAGTTCCGCCGCTGGCCGCCGCCGTCTGGCGCAGCCAGCGGGCGGCCCGCGCGAAATACTCCAGCGGGATCCGGAAAAGACTGGCGGGCAGGCCGGGTGCGCTGAAGTAGGCCAGCGCCAGCGTCGGATAGCCGTGCGACGCCAGCAACTCGGCCAGATCGGCCACCGCGAGGCCGCCCTCCGAGCCGCCGAAGATCAGGACGGCGGGCCGACGCGCCGCCACCTTGGCCGGAGCGCAGTAGGAGCCGAAGAAACCGGCCGTGGCGACGGTCTGCTGGACGCACCGCACACCCCCCGAGGTGAGCTCGCGGACCAGCGTGGCGCTGGCCGCGACCCGGCCGCCGATGACCGCCGTCAGCGTGAGCGGCTGCGGGTTGCGGGGGCCGAAATAGCCGAGGAAGCGGCGGTTGCGCATCGACTCGAACAGGCCCATCCCGGCCACGCCGCGGTAGCTGCCGGCGACCGGGGCGGTTGCCGCGAGGTCAAGGACCGGGTCTCGCGCCACGAAGGTGGCCCGTGCCGACCACTGGCTGCCAAACTCGTTCGTCGCCGATAGGCCGACGGTCACCCGCTCGCCCGGCCGCAGCCCGGTGACCCGGATGTCCAGCGGAACGTCATACAGCGAGTCCCGCTGGCTGATCCGGAATCCGACGCGGGACGCCGGCGCCCGGCTAGCGGGCGGCGGCGCCGCGCAGGCCGTCAGCGCGGCCGTCAGCGCGGCCGCCAGCGCGACGGCAAGTAGCCGGGTCAGCATGGTCATCGGGGGGCGTATGGGTGATCCGCCTCAGGCTTGCTCGGAGCGCGGTGATTCCTGCGGGACATCCGGTAATACGGACGCGGCGGGGCGGCAGGTTCATTTCATGCCGATTCGCCCGGTTCCAGCGCAGGTCGGCCTAGCCCACGGCGCGACGGTCACGCCCCGGCCCATCTAGGCCAGGCGTGCAAGGGTCCGGCCTGGCAAGGGGCTGGTAAGTGACGTCACATCCCGGCGGGCGGTGTGCCCCTTGGATACAGTCACTGCCCTGCCGCTGGGGGAAGGGCGACTGACCGGACGGAGATCGATTCCATGCAGTCCCGCTACCTTGCCATCAGCCTGGGCCTGTGCCTCGCCGGAGTCACGCTCGCCGCGTGCGCCGGCTCCCCGGCGCCGGCCGCCGGGTCCGGCCCGGCCCACTCAGCATCCGGGACCGCCGGCAGCACGGGCAGCGCTAACGGCCCGGCGAGCCCGGCCAGCAGCGCGGGCGGGGCAAGCACCGGGCAGGCGGTGGTGGCCGGCCACACCTGCGGGCTGATCCCTGCCTCGGTCCTCAACTCCGTGCTCGGCAACCTCACGTCCCCGCCGTTCGAGACCCCGAGCGGCCCTGGCTGCATCTACTCCCCGGCAGACAGCCCGACGGTGGGCGTGCTCTACCTGACGCGCGCCGCTTACGAGAGCAAGAAGGCCTTCTACCAGAACGCCGGGAAGGAAGGGGCCGTGCGGTTCAAGCCGCAAGTCGGCCTCGGCGACGACGCGTGGGCGACCATCCAGACCGGGGCGGCGCAGGGGTACCAGCTGCTCGCCGTCAAGGGCAGTCAGGCAGTCATGATCTTCGTGAGTGCCACGGACGCAGCCACGGCCTCTAGGTGCCGCGAGCTCATGACGACGATCCTGGCCAACGTGTGACAGCCGCCGGACGGCCAGTCAGATGATCATGATTCCAGGGCGCTGACCTGGTGCTGTTCCCGTCACGTCGGCGTGACGAGATCGGCCGGGCGGAGGCGGTACTGCTGCAGGTGCAGGCCGTGATACTTGTCTGTCTCGCCGATCCACTCCATGCCGATCCGGCGGACCGTCGCCATGGCGCGCTCGTTGGCTGGCCGCACGACGGCGATGACCTGCTCCAGGCCCTGCTCGAATGCCCAGCCTGCCAGCGCCCGGCCTGTCTCGGTGGCATAGCCGCGGCCCCACGCGCCCGGCTGCAGCTGCCAGCCGATCTCGTACTCGTCATCGGGCGGCAGCGGCAGCAGGGTCGCCCCGCCGATCACCTGTCCGCCCTGGCGAAGCTCGATCGCCCACCGGCCGGCCGGTGTCAGCATGCGCTCGTCCTCGGCGATCCACTGCTGCAGCACCACGCGCATGGCCGCCTCATCGCCGACCCTGTCCATCACCGGAGCCAGCCACCGCGCCACCTGAGCCTCGCCGTAGGAGGCCAGCGCAGCCCCGGCGTCATCGGCGGTCCACTGGCGAAGGACCAGGCGCTCGGTCATCAGTCGCTCGGCCATGACCTCACGATAGCCGGGTGCCGGCTGCCCCGGCAGCAGGGCGGGTCCTGCCCTGGAGAGTCAGGATCCTTCTCCTCGGCGGCTGACGAAGACGACGTCAAGATCGCCGAGCTGGTCCGCTTCGGCGGTCAGGCTGATGCTGGTGATCTTCAGGCCTGCGATCGTGAACGTGAAGACGACGCGCAGCCGGCCGCCAGGCGCCCACACGGCTGCCGGGCTGCCGTCAACCAGTGCGAGCCGCGCGGCCGCCGCCCGCCCGGCGAAGAAACGGGCCACCTCTTCCGCGCCGCGAGTCTCGGCCGCTGCGCCCAGTCGGACCGCGGCCGGGTCGGCACGCAGGACGGCCTCGGGGGCGAGCAGCTCGAGCAGGGCGCCGAAATCACCGCCACGGGAGGCGGCCAGGAACGCCGAGACCACCTTCTGCCGCCGCGGCAGGTCCGCCTCGGGCACGGCGCCCGCTGCCTGAATCCGGCGGCGGGCGCGGCTGGCGAGCTGGCGGGCGGCGGGCGCCGTCCGGCCGGTGATCTCGGCGATCTGGTCGAACGGCACGTCGAAGACATCGTGCAGGACGAACGCGAGCCGCTCCGCTGGAGCCAGGGTGTCGAGGACCACCAGCAAGGCCACGCCGACCGAGTCGGCCAGCAGCATCTCGTCCTCCGGCCCGGCCCGGTGCGGGCTGGGGAGCTGCGGCTCGGGCGGCTGGATGCCGGCCGGGTCCTCCGGCCTTGAGCGGCGTGCCTCGAGCCGGTTCAGGCACACCCGGGCGACGATCGTGGTCAGCCAGCCGGCCAGGTTTTCCACGGCGCTCACGTCAGCGCGGCTGACCCGCAGCCAGGCATCCTGCACCGCGTCCTCGGCCTCGCCCGGCGAGCCGAGGATCCGGCGGGCGATGACCCGCAGCCGGTCCTGGTGCTCCGCGAACCGCTCGCTCAGCCAGTCCTGCTCGATCATCGTGCGTTTCTCCCCTGGCTAGGCCCAGGCGCCGGCTACCTGCCGGGTGGGGGCATTGAGCCGGTTGAACAGGTTGGTCGTGGCGATCGACAGCAGCAGCACGGCCTCCTGCTCTCGTAGTGCCGGGCCGCCTCGTCCCAGATCTCGTCCGGCACCGCGTCGGGTCCTTCAGCCAGGCGCGTGACGGCCTCGGTCAGCGCCAGCGCGGCACGCTCGGCGTCCGTGAAGTACGGCGCGTCCCGCCAGGCGGCTACCGTGGCCAGCCGGTCCTCGGTCTCCCCCGCCTTCCTGGCTCCCGCAGCGCCCGCCTGCACGCACGAGCTGCAGCTATTGACCTGGCTGGCCCGCAGGTGAATGAGTGCCAGCGTCTCCTCCGGCACGCCCTTGCCGTGGAAGCTGGCGCCCAGCGCCTGGATCGCCTGCATGGCCTCCGGGATGATCCCGGCCGGATTCTTCATCCGAGGCTGCATCGTTCGGCCCTCCGTGAACTCGTCATCGATCAGGATCGCCGCGAGGCCCCGAGTGTGACGTCGGCGGGCTCTCGCCGCTCACTGGTAATGACCGGCACCGGCGGCCGGATGTGACCGACGAGCGACGTGTGACGGTCATCACTCGGCTCCCGGGTCTCGCCTTGCTCCCCCTCATATCTGGTTATCGTCTGATACGCGGGGGAGCTGTGCCCAGGTGCAAGGGAGCGGGTTCGTGCGCAGACTTCGCAAGCTGGTCCCGGCCGCTGCGGCTGTGGCGCTGGTCACCGCCGGAGTGGGCGCGGCCGTGGCGGCCTCGGTGGCACCGCAGGCCTGTGGCGGCGCCGGGTCGGTGACGACCACGACCGGGACCCTGGCGGACGGGGCCACGTTCAGGATTAAGTGCCCGCCCGGTGCGTGGAACGGCACCCTGTGGCTGTACAGCCACGGCTACGTGGCGCCGGGCGCGCGCAACCCGGCCGCCTACGCCCAGGACCGGGTGACCGCGTCGTGGCTGCTCGGACACGGCTTCGCGCTGGCCGGCTCGTCGTACGCCAGCACCGGGTGGGCCGTCCAGCAGGCGCTGCCCGACCAGATCGCCACCAAGAAGACGTTCAGCGCTGACTTCGGCGCCCCCCGGCAGACCATCGCCTGGGGCGCCTCGGTGGGCGGCATGGTCACCGCCGGGCTGATCCAGGACTTCCCCGGCCAGTTCAGCGCCGCCCTGCCGCAGTGCGGCGTGCTGGCCGGCGGCGAGGCCAGCTGGAACCTGGCCGTCGACTCGGCGTTCGCCTTCCAGCAGCTGCTGGACCCGTTCGCCCAGGTGGTCAACATCACCAGCTCGGCCGCCGACCGGGCCAGCGCCGAGGGCGCCGCCGTCGCGGCGCAGCAGAGCCCGCAGGGGCAGGCCCGGCTGGCCCTGGTCTCCGCCCTGGGTGACGTGCCCGGCTGGTTCACGCCGCTGTCCGCCGAGCCGCCCCCCGCCGACTTCACCGCCCAGGAGGCGAACCAGTTCCTGTGGGAGACGACGGCCGGCATCCCGTTCGGCTTCGACTACCGGGCCGAGATGGAGGCCCGGGCCGGGGGCAACCCGTCGTCCACCGTCGGCGTGAACTTCGCCCGGCAGCTTCGCCTGTCACCCGACTTCAGAGAGGTCCTCGCCCTTTATAAGGCGGCCGGGCTGAACCTGAAAGCCGACCTGGCCACCCTCCAGCACGCCACCCCGATCACGGCCAGCCCCGGCGCCGTCGGCTACCTGGCCCGCAACGTCGCCTTCAACGGCGAGATCCACATCCCGGTCCTGTCCATGCACACCATCGGGGACGGCCTCATCCCGGTGGAGAACGAGCAGGCCTACGGCGCCGTTACGGACCGCGACGGGAACGCAGCCTTTCTGCGCCAGACGTTCATCAACCGGGCCGGGCACTGCGCCTTCACCCCGGCCGAGACGATCGCCGACATCCAGGTCCTGCTGAACCGGCTGCACACCGGTCACTGGGACAGCGCCGCGCTGCAGCCAGCCGCGCTGAACGCCAGCGCCGCCGCGCTCGGCGCGTCGTTCAACATCTTCGAGGCTGACGTGAACGGCAAGGCCACGGCCATGCCCGCCGCGCCCGCCTTCCAGGCGTTCCGCCCGGCCCCGTACCCGCGGCCGTTCGACCTGCCGCCACGCCGGCTGACGGCGCGGGCATAAGCGCCCCGCTGTCCTGCTGGCCGTGGCCCGCGGCGGCTGGCAGCGGTCCGCCGCGGGCCGGGCTCCTGCGATGAGCTATCCCCTCCGGCTCAGACCGCGCCGAAGAAGAAGGTGAACATCTGGGTGTCCGGGACGACACCGCCGGTCAGCGTGTTCAGCGACTGGATGCGAAGCTGGTTGACCGGCTTGGCGGTACTCGGGTCGACGGTCAGCACCAGCGCGTGGCTGAAGGTCGTGCTGGCGCCGTTCACCCACGGCAGGTAGACGCGGCCGAAGCGGACGATCGCGCGGGCCAGGTCACCGACCCAGATGGTGGTGGCGTTTACGCCGCAGGGCTGGAGGGTGACTTCCCTGCCGCTGAACACCGCCAGCTTGGAACCGACGCACAGGCCGCTCTGGTTGCCGAACGGCGACCAGTTCGACTCGAAGACCGGGAAGTTCGCCGAGTAGGTCTGGCACACGTAGGAGTTGGTGCCCAGGCCGGTGCCGCCCATGTTCGGGCAGTAGTTGGCCAGCGTGCCGACCTGAGCGCCGGTGAAGTCCTCGTTCGGGTGGCTGTTGCTGGCGAAGTTCAGGTTGACCTCGATGCCGGCCTTGCCGCCGGTGCCGGTGTCACCCGGGACGTAGGCGTTCTGGATGGTGCGCGGGCCGAGGACGAGGCTGGACAGGTTGAAGCAGTTGAAGCCGCACGCCGGAGTGGCGGCCGGCCGGACCGAGGCGCTCGCCGCACTCGCCGCGGAGAGGCCGATCACCGATGTGACGGCGACCCCGGCCGCGAGCACTGAGCACGCCCTCGCCAAGCGGTTGCGCATGGAGGATTTCCTTCCTGTTCGGGAATTCGCCAGTCCGACTTGCCTTTCCGGGGGCCTGGGCGGTCAGGCCATCTCCGGGAACGGCTGGCGACGATACTGCCCAAAAGCTGGCTAAGGTTGCTCTCTGTTATCCCGCCCTGCCAGTCAGTAGCAGAAAGTTACCACGGGTGGTTCGGCCGGTACATAGGGTGACTGAGTTTGGCGATACGCCACTACTAACGGTCCGGTAACGGCGGGAACTATTCCGCGCGGACTGGGCAGAATCGTCGGCCGAGGCCACAACCTGCGACATGCCCGATAACGGCTGCCTCGGAGGCATCGCAAATGATCGAGCAGTATGTTCTGGATCTTCAAGAGGTTGACGAGACGCAGGTCGCTGTCGTTGGCGGGAAGGGCGCGCACCTGGGCGGCGCTGTCGCGGATCGAAGGCATCCGCGTGCCGGGTGGCTTTTGCGTGACGACGGACGCCTTCCGGCGGATCATGGCGGAAGCGCCGTCGATCGACGATGGGCTCGATCAGCTATCGCGCCTGAACCCGGACGACCGGGAGGCGTATCCGCACGCTCAGCGCGCGGATCCGCCGGACCATCGAAGGGGTTGCCATCCCGGGCGACCTCGCGGCGGCGATCATCCGCGCGCTCGCCCGGCTCGGCGAGCAGGCCGCCTGCGCCGTCCGATCCAGCGCGACGGCCGAGGACCTGCCGACGGCCTCCTTCGCCGGCCAGCACGACACGTACCTGAACGTCGTGGGGCCGACGGCGATCCTCCAGCACGTCAGCCGGTGCTGGGCCGTCGCTGTTCACCGAGCGGGCCGTGACCTACCGCCAGCGGAACGGCATCGACCACCGCACGGTCCGCATGGCCGTGGTCGTGCAGCAGATGGTCTTCCCGGATGCGGCCGGCATCCTGTTCACGGCCGACCCTGTCACCGGCAACAGGAAGGTCGCCACCGTGGACGCCGGCTTCGGCCTCGGCGAGGCCCTGGTCTCCGGCCTGGTGAACCCGGACGTCTTCAAGGTGCGGCACGGCGAAGTCGTCGCCAAGGCGATCGCCGCCAAGCAACGTGCCGTTCACGCCCCGGCCGGGCGGCGGGACGCAGGAAGTGGCGATCGACTCGCAGCGGCAGGAGCAGCCGACGCTGACGGATGCGCAGGTCGTGCGGCTCGTGCGGCTCGGGCGGCGGATCGAAGCGCACTTCGGCCGCCCGCAGGACATCGAATGGTGCCTGGTCGATGGTGGCTTCCAGATCGTTCAGAGTCGGCCGATCACGACGCTGTTCCCGATCCCCGAGACCGGCGACCGAGGAGAATCACGTCTACGTCTCGGTCGGTCACGGGCAGATGATGACCGACCCGATGAAGCCCCTGGGACTCTCCTTCTGGCGGCTGACGGCCATGGTGCCGATGCACGAGGCCGGCGGGAGGCTGTTCGTCGACGTCACCCGGCGCCTGGCCGCGCCCGCGAGCCGCGCCGGCCTCCTGGAAGTCATGGGGAGAGGTGATCCGCTGATCAGGGACGCGCTGGAGACCATCCTCGACCGCGACGACTTCGTTCCGGCGCTCCCGGACGCGGGTCCCGGCGGGCCGCCGCAGGGCGGCGCGGCCGCCCCGATCGAGACTGACCCGGCCATCGTCACCGAGCTGATCGCGCGCAGCGAGGCGTCCCTCGCCGCCCTGCGGCGCGACATCGCGGCGTCGACCGGACCGGCGCTGTTCGACTTCCTGCTGGAGGCCTTCCGCGAGCACAAGCGGGTCCTCGGTGATCCGCTGAGCATGCAGGCGATCATGGCGGGGATGGAGGCCACGTGGTGGCTCAACGACCAGCTGCGGGAGTGGCTGGGCGAGAAGAACGCGGCCGACACGCTCACGCTGTCCGCTCCCGGCAACGTCACGTCGGAGATGGGGCTGGCGCTGCTGGATGTCGCCGACGTGATCCGTCCGCATCCGGAGGTGGTGGCGTTCCTGCAGGGCGTCGAGGACGAGGGCTTCCTGGACGAGCTGGCGACGCTCGCGGGCGGGACCGAGGCGCGCGACGCCATAGAGGCCTACCTCGACCGGTACGGCATGCGCTGCGTCGGCGAGATCGACATCACGAGGCCGCGCTGGCGCGAGCGCCCCACCACGCTCGTGCCCGTGATCCTCGACAATGTCAGGAACTTCGAGCCGGGTGCTGCCGGGCGGCGCTTCGAGCAAGGCCGGCAGAAGGCGCAGGAGAAGGAACAGGACGTCCTGTCACGCCTGCGGGCCCTGCCGGACGGGGACCAGAAGGCCGACGAGGCCAAGCGGATGATCGACCGGCTCCGAACCTTCATCGGGTACCGCGAGTACCCGAAGTACGGCATCATCAGCCGCTACTTCGTCTACAAGCAGGCCCTGCTGGCGGAGGCCGAGCGCCTCGTGCAGGCCAGCGTGCTTCGTGAGAAGGAGGACATCTTCTCCCTCACGTTCGGTGAGCTCCACGACGTCGCGCGCTCGAACCAGGTGGATGACCAGCTCATCCAGCAGCGCAAGGAGGCGTTCCGGTCGTACCACGCGCTCACACCGCCCCGGGTCCTCACCTCGGACGGCGAGGCCGTCACCGGGGCGTACCGGCGCGACGACGTGCCGGCCGGTGCCCTGATCGGCCTGCCGGTTTCCGCCGGGACCGTCGAGGGGAGGGCCCGCGTCATCCTTGACCTGGCGGAGGCCGATCTCGAGGCGGGCGACATCCTGGTCACGGCCTACACGGACCCCAGCTGGTCGCCCCTGTTCGTCGGAATCACGGGCCTGGTGACGGAGGTGGGCGGCCTGATGACCCACGGCGCGGTGATCGCCCGGGAGTACGGCTTGCCGGCCGTCACGGGCGTGGAGCAGGCCACCCGGCTGATCCGGGACGGGCAGCGGATCCGCGTGCACGGAACCGACGGGTACGTCGAGATCCTGCCGTGATCGCCCGTTGCCCAAGTCGGCGATCAGCTTGCGCGGGGAGGCAGACTGAGCCTGGCGAGGAGCGCCGGGGAGGTGCGGTTGGCGGCGCAAGCACCAGGGGAACTCCCGCCGTCCCTCAAGCGGCACTGCCCGGTGGCCGGCACCCCGCTTACCGCGTCCCTGAATTTCCCGCCCGGTCCCCGGCCGTCGGCGGCCGGGGAGCCGTAACCGACGGGCCGCGAAGGGATGGTCAGCGGATGGTGTTGCCAGCGTCATCCCCGCTGCGGGAGTTCTACCCGAAGGGGCAGCGCTTGCCCGGCGCCGGGCGGCCGTACTCCTCGTTCGCCACATACTCGCCGGTCAGCTCGCCGTTCTCGTCGAGCCGCCAGGCGCCCTTGACATACCGGAGCGGCACCGGCGGCGCATGGCTGCCGACTACCTCATCGAGCCAGCCCCCGCCTGCCTGGCGCGCCGCTTCCCTGACCTCGGCTGCCACGACGGGAGGAACAAGCGCTGTGTCATTTCCCATGCCGCCAGTATGCACTTTATGCTCCCGGATGGGGCTTTTGCGGGACAGGTTTTACGGGCGCATGGCGAGCAGCGCACTCGTCAGCAATGCGACCAGCGCCTCGAGCTGCACGTCGGCCGGCGAGGCCTCCTGGTCCGCCCCGTCCAGCGCCCGGGCGGCAAGGCCCGCCTTGCCGTCGATCAGCCCGGCGATCCGGGCGTCGATGGTCTGCGCGGCGATGATGCGCCACGCGGTGACCGGTTCGGCCTGCCCGATGCGGTGGCTGCGGTCGATGGCCTGGGTCTGCTCCGCGTCGGTCCAGGACAGCTCCGCCAGCACGATGTTCGAGGCGACCTGCAGGTTCAGGCCCACCCCGGCCGCGGTCAGCGAGCACACCGCGACGGTGACGTCCGGGTCGTTCACGAAGGCGTCGACGTTCGCCTGCCGCGCCGTGGGCGTCTGGCCGCCGCGGATCGACGAGAAGCGCACCCCCTGCCGGGCGAAGGTCTCCTCGGCGGCGTCCATCACGTCGACGTGCTTGGCGAAGAAGACGACCTTGCCGGCGCTGCGGGCCAGCTGAGTCGTGTAGTCCGCGGCCAGTTCGGCCTTCGCCTGGCCGATGCGGCGCATCAGGGTGAACACGTTCTCGCCGGACTGCGCGGTCGCCGCCTCCTTCAGCTCCGACCGGGCCACCCAGCGGACGATGTCGTCGTCGATGCCCTCGGCGTCGGCGTCGGAGGACCGGTTCGCGAGCGCGGTCTCGTACCGCGCCACCATCCGGGCGGCGAGGTTCCGTTCTGCCGCCCGGATCGACCGGCCAGCCCGGTCGTCCAGCTCAACTGGGAGGTCGGCGATACGGCGGGCCGGGATGTCGGCGGCCACGTCGAGCTTGCGGCGGCGCACGATGCCGAGGTCGATCACGCACTGGCGCGCCGCGGCATGGAAGCGCGGGTCGGCAGGCGTCAGGCCGGTGTCCTCAAGCGCGTCCATCAGCTCGTCAAGGGGCTTGCTGTCGTCGATCCAGCCGAGGAACTGCCAGATCGCCCGGAAGTCCTCGATGTCGTTGATCAGCGGGGTGCCGGTCAGGGCCATCAGCAGGGGCTGGTCCGTACGGGACCGGATGCGGTCGGAGAGCGCGAGGACGTGCTGCGAGCGCTGCGAGGTCTTGTTCTTGATGAAGTGGGCCTCGTCCACGACCATGCCGCGGAAGCCGAAGTCGCTGAGCCAGCCTCTGTGACGGTCGAGAACCTCGTAGTTGAGCACGACGATATCGGCGAAGCCGTCGACCGCCTCGCCGGCGCCCTGCACCACCGTGACCGGGCGGTGGGAAGTCCAGCGGGCCGCCTCACGGGCCCAGTTGGTCTTGACGACGTTCGGCACGACGACGAGCAGCGGGTAGGCATTCGCCGCTTCCGCGGCGAGCAGCGCCTGGGCCGTCTTGCCCAGACCCGGCTCATCAGCGAGCAGGAACGTCCGGTGACCGGCAGCGGCCGCCGCGACCAGCCGCGCCTGGTGCGGCATCAGCTCCAGGCCCGCCGGGGTGAACCGTTCCGTCGGCGCCGGGAGCGCCATGCACGCCGGGGTGCCCCCGCCGGCACGCTCGAAGGAATTCAGCAGCGGGCCGAGCAGCTCCCAGCCGGCCAGGTGGCGCGCACGGGAGGTGGGCTGCGGAACGGCGGAGAAGTCGGGGGCGAGAAAGGGGTTCGCCAGTTGCCGGGAGATCACCGACTGCGGCACGACCCGCCGCTCTGAGCCCGGGGAAGCCGTAGCGGTCTCCGCCGGCGCGATCTCCTCGGGCGCCGGCGCGATACCGAGGTCCCGCAGCATTTCCCGCTTGAGCGACCTGGCCGCGTCGGAGACGCCGGAGCCCTCGGCGAGCAGCGCCAGTAGCCCGGCGTCCTGGACGGCGGTCGTCGCGAGGATGGCCGCGATGGTGTCCAGGCTCTTGAGCTGCTCGGCCCGATGACTGTCGCTTCCGGCCGCCGCCTGGACGCGGGCGCGCTCGTCCCGCAGCAGCAGGGCGACGGCCTGGAACTTCGCACGCACGGTCGGCGTCACGCGGCCGCGCCGGGCAGCCGCCTCGATCTCACGGGCCGTTCGGGTGAGCACCGAGACGACGTCGTCGCGGTGGTGGACGCCTCGCTGCTTCCGCGGGGCGGTACGGCGAGCGCCCGTCTGGCGCTGGCCTGGTCGAGCCACAGGCTTCTCCTCTGGAATGCCGGGGCACGCTGGCCACGGCAGCATGCCGCACAGTCCCGCGGCCGGGGCGAGCAACGCCCCGAGCGCAGGGCCTGGTGCTTCGAACGCCGAGCCGACTTGCGGATCTCCAAGGATCAACGCAGCAGGTCTCGACAACCTTCTCGGGCGGACCCGGAGCCGCCGACGGGTGGGCTGATAACCACCCCACGGGCAAAGTCCGACGACCGGCTCGGTTCCTGGGCACCGCCTACGTTAACGCATGCGAGGGCGCATAATTCCCGGCCGCCCTGTAAGTGAACGTCCTCAATTGCCGCCGGCCGGCGTGCGGCGGCTGTCTCGCGCCGGCTTACTGGTCGGATGGCGGGCCGACGAGGGCCTCCAGTTCGGCGGCCAGTCCCGGGGCCTCGGCTGCGCCGGTCCGCTGGAATATGTCCAGTGCCTGCCGCAGGAGTACCCCGGCCCGGGTGGCGTGGCCGGAGGCAGTGGCGCAGCGGCCCAGCCGGCCAGCGCGTGAGCCTCATCGTGGTGAACTGCCGATAGCGCGGGCCAGCTCCAGGGCCTGCTGGTGACGCCCCTCCGCCCGCGCGGGCTCACCGCTGACCCGGTACAGCATCCCGCTCTCATTGAGCGCCTCGGCCTCGCCACCCCGGTTGCCGAGGTCTCGGTAGATGCCCAGGGCCTGCTCCAGGTCTCGGCCGCGGCCGGGTGATCCCCCGTCTGCCGGCGCAGGTCCGCGAGGTTGCTGAGGGCGTTAGCCTGGCCGCGCCGGTCGGCGAGGTCGCTATACATGCCCAGCGCCTGCTCCAGCCCGTGGGCCGCGCCTGGGTAATCCCCCGTCCGCAGCCGGACGACGCCGAGGCTGCCGAGGGCGCTGGCCTGGCCGAGCCGGTCGCCGAGGTCGTGGTAGATGCCCAGGGCCTGCTCCAGGTCTGGGCCGCGGCCGGGTAATCACCCGTTAGCTGCCGCACACCCCCGAGGTTGTTGAGGGCGCTGGCCTGGCCGAGCCGGTCGCCGAGGTCGCGGTAGATGCCCAGGGCCTGCCCCAGGACCTGGGCCGCGGCCGGGTAATCCCCTGTCATCCGCCGCATGATCCCGAGGTTGCTGAGGACATTTGCCTGGCCGAGCCGGTCACCGAAGTCGTGGTAGATGCCCAGGGCCTGCCCCAGCACCTGGACCGCGGCCGGGTAATTACCGGTCAGCCACCGCACGGTCCCGAGTTCGCTGAGGGCGCTGGCCTGGCCGAGCCGGTCGCCGAGGTCGCAGTAGATGCCCAGGGCCTGCTCCAGCGCCCGGGCTGCGCCCGGGTAATCACCGGTCAGCCGCCGCATGGTCCCGAGGTTGCTGAGGGCGCTGGCCTGGCCGGGCCGGTCGCCGAGGCGCTGCGCGGCGCGCGCTGCGGCTGCGTGGCGGGTGATGGCCTCAGCCCAGGGGCCATCGCGCCGCAGGAGCTCGGCGAGCGCGGCGGTCAGGGCGATCACCCGGCGTGCTGGCCGGCGGCGGCGGCGTGGTCGAGGCAGGCGAGCAGGCTGGCGCGTTCGGCGCGCGCCCACGCCAGCGCCTGGCCGTCGTCATCCAGGTCCGGGGCGGCTGGCAGCCCGGCCGGGGCGGCGGGCGGGGGGCCGGGGCGGGTCTGGCGGGCCAGGCGGGCGTCGGCGCGGGCCGCGGCGTGCTGGTAGTAGTCCAGCAGCCGCTCCACCGCCCGCTCGGCGTGCCGGCGGGGTCGGCGGCGGCGAGGGCGCGGGCGTAGCGGCGGATCAGGTCGTGCATGCCGTACCGGCGGTAGGCGGTCTCGGTGAGCAGGCCCTCGCCGTGCAGGGCGTCCAGGTGCGCGGCGGCCTCAGCCAGCGGGATCCCGGCCAGGGCGGCGGCCGCGTACGCGTCGGTGGTGGTGCCCGGGTGCAGGCCCAGCGCGCGGAAGAACTCGCTGCCGGGCGGGGGCAGGTGCCGGTAGGACATGTCGAACGCGGCGGCGACGCTGTCGTGCTCGGCGGTCAGGGTGAGCAGGCTGGCGCGGGTCTCGGCGGCCAGGTCGGCCAGGGTCCAGGACGGGTGCCGGGCATAGACCCGGGCCAGCAGGCTGATCGCCAGCGGCAGGTACCCGGCCAGCCCGCCAGTTCCGCGACCGCGTCCTGCGGGCTGCCGACGGCGCGGGGCGCCAGGCGCAGGAACATCTCCACCGCCCGGCCGGGCGGCAGGGTCTCCAGCAGCACCGGCACGGCGCCGGGCAGGTCGCCGAGGTGCCGGCGGCTGGTGACCAGCACCAGGCACCCCCCCGCCGGGCAGCAGCGGGGCGACCTGGGCGCTGGAGGCCGCGTTGTCCAGGACCAGCAGCGCCTTCTGCCGGGCCATCCGGTGCCGCCACAGCGCGGCCCGGCCCTCCAGGTCGCCGGGCAGGGCACGGGGATCAACCCCGGTCGCGGCCAGCAGCCCGGCCAGCGCGTCGGCCGGGGTCACCGGGTCCTGGCCGGGGGTGTGGCCGTGCAGGTTGACGAACAGCTGCCGGTCCGGGAACCGGCCCGCCAGCTCGTGCGCGGCGTGCACCGCCAGCGCGGTCTTGCCGATGCCGGGCATCCCGCCGATCGCCCGGATCGCCACGACCCCGCCGCGCCGCCGCGGCGCTGGTGACCGCGGCGGTGATGGCGTCCAGCTCGGCGTCGCGGCCGGTGAACGCGGCGGTATCCGGCGGCAGCGCGTACCGCGCGTCCAGCCCGCCGGGCCAGGCCGGCCAGGGCCGGCCAGTGCCGGGTCGGCGCTGAGGATCTGCTGGTGCAGTCGCTGCAGCTCCGGTCCCGGGTCAGCGCCCAGCTCGGCGGCCAGCACCTGCGCGGGCGGCCTGGTAGGCGGCCAGCGCGGCGGCCTGCTGCCCGTCCCGGTACAGGGCCAGCATGAGCAGGGCGTGCAGCCGCTCGCGCAGCGGCTGCTCCGCGGCCAGCTGCCGCAGCCCCGCGATCACCTCGCGGTGGCGGCCCAGGTGCAGGTCCGCCTCCATCAGCGCCTCGGTCGCCTGCCAGCCGCAGCTCCGCCAGCCGCAGCCCGTCCCGCGCTGCCAGTACCTCCGAGTCGATCCCCGCCAGCGGCTCGCCCCGCCATAACGCCAGCCCCTCGCGCAGCACCCCCGCCGCCCGCGCCCAGTCCCCGGCCCCGGCGGCGGCCCGGCCCGCGGCCAGCGCCGCCTCGAACCGGTCAGCGTCCAGCTCGCCCGGCCCGATGTCGATCCGGTACCCGCCCGGCCCGGTCACGATGACCGCGTCCCCGCCGGCGCCCAGCGCCCGGCGCAGCCGGCCCACGTAATTCTGTATGGTCACCGAGGCCGACGGCGGCTGCTGCTCGCCCCACAGCGCCTCCGCGAGCTCATCCAGCCCCGCCACCCGGCCGCCGCGCAGCAGCAGCGCCGCCAGCACCACCTGCTGCTTCCCCGGCGAGACCGGCACCTCGGCCCCGGCCCGGCGCACTGTCAGCGGCCCCAGCAGCCCGTACTCGCCATCACCCGGCACCCGATCCTCCCGGAGTCCGCCAGCCCGCAAGGCGCGGCGCCCGGCCTGCGGGAGCCGCCCGGACGCCATCATCCCCCAGGCCCGGCGCCTCCGGGATTTACCGGCATTTCCGCCCCGCCCGCCCCGGCCGCCCGGGGGCCTGCTGGCCACGGCGGGCATCCTGGCGCGCCGCGCTGATCACGTGCTGACCAGCTTATGACACCGGGCGCGAGGCTCAGCGGCGACAGGCACCGCACGGCGGGGACAGTCCGCCGGCCTGCGGCCACCGAGCAGCAGGAACAGGAAAGAAGAGAGGCACTGCCAATGCGACGAGGACTACGGAACATCCTCGCGGTCACCGCGATGACCATCCCGCTGGCGGGCATCGCCCCGCTCGCGGCCGGCGCCGCGACAGCCGGACCGGTCCCGCACCCGGCCAGCAGCCCGGCCGATGCCTCCTCCTCGGGGTGCACCACCGGGAACTCCGCCGGGAACGTCAAGACGTGCATCACGATCACGGGCAGCGGCCTGCACGTGCGGAGCATCCAGACCTCGGCGACCGTCATCAGCTCCGCCCGCGTGATCCAGTCCTGCCTCCGCGGGCCGCAGGGGACCATCGGGTGCTTCCCCTCGACAACGACCTTCGTGAACGTTGGCCCGGGCACCGGGTTCCTCTCGATCGGCTTCCCATGGGACCCGAATGCCAACGAGCCGGCCGAGTACTGCGCCCGCACGTTCCGGCTGAACGCCGACGGAACCGACACCCTGATCGGGCAGGTGTGCGAGGACGTCCACGCCTGACACCGCCGCCTGCCGCACCTGGGTGAGGCCCTGAAGGCCGAAGGCTCGCCCGTACCTGCTCGCGGGTGCGGGCGAGCCGCGGCGGGGCCGGTTCATGCAGCTTGCGCCGTGACCAGCCAAGCCGCGCCGGGCATGACCACGCCACCGGGCGATGCGTACGCCGCCAGGCGGTCCCGGACATGTCTGGCCAGCTCGTCGGCTTGCGCCGGGCTGAGCCCGGCCAGGACCTCGGCGGCGGTCGGGGAGGCACGCTCGTACTCGAGCACGTCGTCTACGTCGCGGCCGATGAACATCGGCTCGTCCGCCCTGGCGAACTCGATGCCGCCGAACCCCGCGCCGCTCAGCAGCGCGCCTACCCGACCGGTGCCGGCCAGAGAGAAAGCAGCCGGCGACCCGGGCCGCTCGCGGACGCCATGACACCGAAGTTGCTCAGCACCACATCGAAGGCCTCCGCCCCGAACGGGTGCACCTGGACATCGGCGACCTCGAACCTGGCGTTATTGACGCCGGCAACTGCAGCGAGCCGGCGCGCTTCGGCTACCTGGATCCGGGAGAAGTCCGCGCCCAGAGCATGCCCGCGGCCAACGGCGCGGGCCGCGAGAATGGTCACATCACCGCAGCCGCACCCGATGTCGAGAACGTTCTCCCCGATCTGGATCCGCGCGGCGGCCAGCAATCGCGCTGTCAGCCCGGCCCGCATTCGCTCATGCCGCTCGCGCTGCTCGATGAACTCCCGCCCGCTGGCCCCGTTCCAGTCCTCGGCCTGCTCCGCGTTCACCGCCACGAAAGCCACGCTACATCGTCAGCAACCTGCCCAGACTGGTGCGCGATCGGCCGTCCGGTACTCCTCGCCGGGTCTCCGCTGAACCGGCCTGTGACACAGATCGTTACCTGGTGTGACGGAGTTGTCGGTCTCTGGGCGGTTAGGTAAGGGTTGGCGATAGCCTGTGTCGATTTCATCGCTCAGCGTGTCAGCTGGCCGGGCCGCTGTGCTGCGACTCTCGCGTCGGCTTCGTGGCGGCGCCCCGCTTGGCCTGGTGGCTATCTGCACGCTGGTAGTGGTTGTGGTGGCGCTGCCGATCCCGGTGACGATCGTGCAGGCGCTGCAGGGCGGCGCGGCCGCTGCCCTCGCGGCGATCAGGGCGACGTCGATTCACGTGCTGCTGAACTCGGGGCTCGTCACGCTGCTCTCGGCGCCCCTGACCGCGCTGATCGGCGTTGCCTGTGCCTGGTTCGTGGAGCGCACGGCGGTGCCCGGCCGCCGTATCTGGATGATGCTGCTGGTCGCGCCGATCACGATGCCGGTGTTTGTGACGAGTTATGCGTGGGCCGGGCTGGCCCGGCGGCTCAGGGGCTGCCTCGGCGCGGCTGGGATCATCTCGTTCGCCTACTACCCGATCGTGTTCCTGCTCGTGGCCGCGGCTTCGCTGCGGGGGATGGATCCGGCTCTGGAGGAGAGCGCGCGGTCGCTGGGGCTCAGTGCCCGCCGGACGTTCTTCCGGGTCGTGCTGCCGCAGTTGCGCCCGGCGCTGCTCGGCGGAATGCTGCTGGTCCTGCTCGATACGCTGGTTGAGTTCGACGCGTTCGTCGCGCTCAAGTTCCAGACGTTCTGCACCAGCGTCTACGCGCAGTATCAGCTGAGCTTCAGCGCGTCGGGAGCGGCCGCTCTGTCGATCCTCTCGATCCTGGTGTGCACGGTGCTGCTGTTCGGGGAGTCGCGCCTGCGGGGCAGAGCCAACTACACGAGGGTCAGCCACGGGGCTCGGCGGCCGCGCGCGGTGCCCGCTCGGCTGGGCCGGACGCCGTCGGTACTCGCCGGCCTGCGCCGCTCGTCGCCGTGATGGGCCTGGGCATACCGCTGCGGCCCTGGTGGACTGGTTTACCGAGAGCAGTAAGGCCGGCCTGTCTGGCGCCTCGGCGGGCCTCGCTTCCTCGGCCCGGCGACCCTGACGTCAGTCGGGCTCGGCGTCGGCGGCGCGCTGCGTGGCGCTGGCGCTGTCCGCTGCCGGTGGCGCTGCTCGCGATCGCGCCACCGCGGACGGCTCGCCACGACGCTGGAGCGCGCGACGTATCTGTCTTTCGCGCTTCCGGACCTCGTGGCGGCCACCGCGCTCGCGTACACGGCGAGCCACTACGTGCCATCTGCTTACGGGAGCTTCTCCTTGCTCGATCTTCGCGGAAGCGATCCTGTTCGTGCCGTTCGCGGTCGTGGCGGTGCGAGTCACGCTCGGTCAGATCGAGCCGGCGCTGGAGGACTCGGCCCGATCGCTCGGCACCAGCACCGCGGGCACGCTGCTGGCGGGTGACGCTGCCGCTGGCGCGCCCGGGGCTGGCCGCCGCCGGCGTCCTGGTATTCGCGTTCGTGCTCGGCGACCTGTCAACCACGCAGGTGCTGCTTCCTCCGGGCCTGTACACGCTCGGGACCGCATTCGCGGGTACGGCGCGACGCGTCACGTTCGCCGCGGCCGCGCCGTATGCCGCCTATCCGTCGCGCTGTCGATGGTCGCGACGTATGTCGCTCATGAGCCGTTACGGCCGTGTTCGAGCCCTGGCGGAGCGCTGACCATGGCCGAGCTGCGATGTGAAGGGCTCGCCAAGTCGTTCGGCGCGCGGTCGGTGCTGAGCGACGTCGACCTGGTTGTAGCGGAGGGAACGCTCACCGCGATCCTCGGTGCATCAGGCAGCGGCAAGACGACGCTCCTGCGCGCTGATCATGGGACTTCATCGCGCTCGACGCGGGACGATCTCGGTTGGCGGCAACGTGGCGGCCGAGGCGGGCGCGCGGTCCACGTCGCGCCCGGACAAGCGCGCGATCGGCTACGTGGCGCAGGAAGGCGCGCTATTCCCGCACCTGACCGCCGGGGAGAACGTCGGCTTCGGCCTGCCCCGCGTCGGAGCGCAAGGCGCGGCCGCCGGGTGGCCGAGATGCTCGAGCTGGTCGGGCTGGCCGATGGCTACGCCGACCGGCGGCCGCACGAGCTCTCCGGCGGCGAGCAGCGCCGTGTCGCTCTCGCGCGCGCGCTGGCGCCACGACCGCGGCTGGTGCTGCTCGACGAGCCCTTCTCCGGGCTCGATGCCATGCTCCGGGTGGAGACGCGCGAGGCGGTCCTGCGCGCGCTCGCCGGCGAGGGAACGACCGCGCTGCTGGTGACCCACGACCAGGCCGAGGCGCTCTCGATGGGGCGCGAAGTCGCGGTCCTGCGCAACGGCAAGCTGGTGCAGCGCGCGGCGCCGGTGACGCTGTATCGTCAGCCGACCGACCCCGAAGTGGCGCTGCTTCGTCGGCGAGGCCGTCGTGCTGCCGGCTATCTCCGGCGATGGCCGGGTCGCTGCGCTCTGGGGGAGCTGGACGTTGCCGACGTCCAGCGCCGACGGGCCGGTCCTGGTCATGGTCCGCCCCGAGCAGATTCGCATGGCCCGGCGCGGCGGCGGTACCGCCGGGGAGGCGGGCAGGCCGTCCCGGCCCACGTGCTCGACAGCACCTACTACGGGCCGCAGACCGTTGTCCGGCTGGCGCTCGACGCGCCGGGCAGACGGTCGTGCGGGCCAGGACCATTGACCAGGATGTGCCCGCGCCCGGCGACCCGGTAGATCTCGTCGTGTCCGGCGACGTTGCCGTCTTTCCGGCGTCCGGATCGGCGTTCGCCGAGCCTGCCGCTCGCGGTGCGGATGACTCCGAGCACGAGATGAGGCAGGCACAGTGAGCATGAGTACTGGCCGGCGCGCGGCCGGCGGGCGGCAGCGGCTCGCGCGCGCGATGATCGCGATTGCCGCGCTCGCCTCCTCGCTCGCCGCGTGCGCCAGCGGCACCGGCGGCAGCGCCGGCGCGGCGCGCGGCATCGTGCTGTACAACGGGCAGCACCCGGAGCTGACGTCGGCGCTGGTCGCGGCCTTTACCAAGCAGACCGGGATACAGGTGCACGTGCGCACCAACGACGGGATCGTCCTCGCCGATCAGCTCATGCAGGAGGGCAGCGCTTCTCCTGCGGACGTCTACCTGTCCGAGAATTCCCCCGAGCTAGTGGAACTCGACCAGCATCATCTCCTGAGCGGGCTGGGCCACCAGATCCTCGCGCAGGTGCCCGCCCAGCGGGAGGCGTCCTCCGGCGACTGGGTCGGGATCGCGCTGCGAGTCGGCGCGCTCGCCTACGACCCGGCGCTCGTCCCCGCCGCCCGGCTCCCGCAATCGGTCCTGGCCTTCGCCCAGCCCGCCTGGAAGGGCAAGATCGCGATCGCCCCGACCGACTCCGACTTCCCGCCCCTCGTCGGCGCCGTGATCGCCACGTACGGACAGCAGGCGGCTGCGCGCTGGCTGGCCGGGCTCAAGCGCAACGCCCAGCTTTACCAGACTGACGAGGCGGTGGTCGCGGCCGTCAACAGCGGTGATGTCGCCGCCGGCCTCATCAACAACTACTACTGGTACCGCCTGCGGGTCGAGGTCGGGGCCGGCGCGATGCACAGCGCCCTGCACTATTTCCCCGGACACGACCCGGGCTCGGTGGTGAACATCTCCGGCGCAGCGGTGGTCGCGTCGAGCCGCCACCGCAGGCAGGCCCTGGCGTTCGTCCGGTTCCTGGTCAGCCCGGCCGCCCAGCGGATCATCGCCGGCAGCTACGACTTCGAATACCCGGCGCCGCCCCGGCATCGAGCCCAACTCCCAGCTGCCCGCGCTGGACTCGATCTCGTCGGCCACGTTCAGCCCGCTCGCGCTGGGCAACGACCAGGCCGCGTCACGACTGATCCAGCAGGCTGGACTCGCCTAGCCGGCCGTCGTCACCGGACGCGGTCTGGTCGTTACCGGCCTAGATGTCACCGTCTCCGTCGTTGAAGCCGCCGTTGTTGTCGGCGTCATGGTCGCCGCCGTTGCCCTGCGGGATGCCCATCGGGGGCGGTGGGGGCGGCGCCTGCACCGGAGGCGGCGGCGGTGGTGCGGGCTGGATGACGGTCACGCCGATGTGCTCGCTCACGGAGCCTGCGGCGTTCGCCGCGGTGAGCGTGATCGTCTTCGTCTCGGTGGCGCCGGGGGCCTGCGGGGTGCCGGAGATCACCGCGATGCCACCTGGCAGGACCTTGAACTGCAAGCCCGATGGCAGTGCCCCGGACTCCGTGATGGTCGAGCCCGGAAAGCCGTGGACCGCGACGGATGTCTTGGTGAACGTCCCGGCGGTCACGCTGATCGACGGACGGCTCCCGAACTGGGGCACCTCCATGACGGTCAGCGCGAGCAGTTGGCCGGTATGGCCGTCGCTGTCCCGCACCGTGATGGCGAGGTTGTAGTTGCCGGCGGTGCCGGCGGCGGGCATGCCTTCCAGCATGGCGCCGTGCTTGGTCGTGCGGAATGTCAGCCCGGCTGGCAGGCGGCCGGTCTTCCGTTACCTTGTCGCGGGACGCGGAGGTGGTGATGGCGAAGCTGGCCGTCTTCCCGACGACGAAGGCCGCCGTGGTGGCGCTGGTGACGGCAGGGGCGACCTTGTGCGGGGCGGGGCTCGTCCCGCACGCGGCCACCATGGTCACCACGCCCGCGGCGGCGAGCATCGGTGCGCGGTGACGAGCAAGTGAACTTGGGGCCTGGGGCATGGGCTGTCCCTTCCGCTCAGTAACTGTTTGTGACGGAGCCAGCCTCTAGGTATTAACACGTACGGCGCGCTCACCCGGTTTATGATCACCCAGGGCAATTCGGGGAATACGCGGCGCTGACTGGCTCCTGTCCGCCTGCCGCACGCACCAGCAGCCTGATCGCGGGAGGATGAGCCCCCAAGAACGCCGCCCGCCCGGCGCTGGCGCGATCGGCGGCTCGTGTCGTCGAATCGCGCGCTAGGCGTTGTCTCGCTGCACCGCAGCCAAGCGTGCTGCGGGGAATGAACAGGGCGCCGGGGTCGGTTCTGTCATACGGTGGCAGCTGTGTTGCGTGTTCGTGTCATCGGGCGCACGGTCGCAGAGAACGACGTTGCGGGCACGTCGCCTGAGCCAGGACGGGCCAAGGCTGCTCAATGAACAGCAGTTAGCCGGGCTCGCTGTCAGCGCCTTCCGTGACGTGGCGGGTGGCGGGGAAGTCACCGCCGCGATTAATGAGCCCTCGGCCAGGCAGTGCTGCCAAAACGTGGCCGGGGCAGTAACCAGTGGGGAGTCGAAGGTGCTTGCGGAGCACGGTGGTTGTACATGATCGAGGACAACGGCGGGGGTGCGAGCGGTTTCGCCGACCTGACGCTGGCCCCCGAACTGTGCCACGTGCTCTCGGCTCTCGGTTATGAGGAGCCGACACCGATCCAGCTTGCCGCCATCCCGCCGCTGCTTGAGGGCCGTGACCTGGTCGGTCAGGCTGCGACCGGGACGGGGAAGACGGCCGCCTTCGCGCTTCCGATCCTCCAGCGGATACTCCTGGAAGGCGGGCGCCCCGAGCCGCTCGCCCTGGTGCTCGTCCCGACGCGCGAGCTCGCGGTGCAGGTTTGCGAGGCGATGCGCACCTATGGGCGCGACATGGGTGCGCGTGTCCTGCCGGTTTACGGCGGCGAGCCGATCGGCCGGCAACTGGGGGCGCTCAAGCGTGGCGTCGACGTCGTGGTGGCGACGCCAGGGCGCGCGCTTGACCACATCAACCGGGGAACGCTGAAGCTGAGCGGCCT
This sequence comes from uncultured Actinomycetota bacterium, assembly GCA_963731085.1. Lineage (GTDB taxonomy): Bacteria > Actinomycetota > Actinomycetes > Streptosporangiales > Streptosporangiaceae > DASUBV01. The sequence goes on along the minus strand of CAVSUF010000001.1, from coordinate 641,359 downwards.
GGAGATCCTCGTCCTCGACGAAGCGGACGAGATGCTCGACATGGGTTTCGCCGAGGAAATCGAGGCGATCCTCGCCAGCACCCCCGGGGAGCGGCAGACCGCGCTGTTCTCGGCGACGATGCCGCCGAGGATCGACGGCATGGTGCGCCGCCACCTGCGCGACCCGATGCGGGCTGAGCTCGGTCGCCAGGCGCCGGCGTCAGCCGACGGATTGCTGGTGCGGCAGACGGCCTACCTCGTGCCGCGCGGGCACAAGGCCGCCGCGCTCGGTCGCGTCCTTGACCTGGAGAGGCCAGCGGCCACAATCGTCTTCTGCCGCACCAGGGACGAGGTGGACCAGCTCACCGAGTCCCTGAACGGCCGTGGCTACCGGGCTGAGGCGCTGCACGGCGGAATGGACCAGAAGCAGCGCGACCGGGTCATGGCCCGGCTGCGCAGCCGGGCCATCGACCTTCTCGTGGCCACCGACGTGGCCGCCCGCGGTCTTGACATCGACCAGCTCACGCACGTGGTGAACTACGACGTGCCCAGCGCGCCGGAGGCGTACGTGCACCGCATCGGGCGCGTTGGCCGGGCCGGCCGCGAAGGTACCGCCATCACCCTGACCGAGCCGCGCGAGCAGGGGATGCTCAAGACCATCGAACGGGTGACCAGGCGGCCGATCACGATCGAGAAGCTGCCGACCGTCGCCCGGCTGCGGGCCATGCGCCTGGAGCTGATGCGCACCGAGCTCCGCGAGAGCCTGCTCAAAGACGACGGCGACCTTAATGCCTTCCGGGCTGTCGTCGGGCCGCTCGGCGCGGAGTTCGACCTCTTCGAGGTGGCGCTCGCCGCGGTCAGGCTGGCCCATGAGGCGAGCGGGACACCTCGCGAGGAAGAGGAGATCCCGGCCGTCGAAATGCCGTCGGCGGACGACCGCCGCCAGGATCGCAAGGCCAGGCCACGTGACCAGCGGCAAACCGCCGGCCGTGACCCCCGGCATGGTCGCCGCGCTACTGCGGGCACGACACGCCTGTTCGTGGGCACCGGCCGGTCTGGCGGAGTCCGGCCGCAGGATCTGGTGGGCGCTATCACCGGCGGGTCGTCCCTGTCCGGCAGGGATATCGGTGCGATCGAGATCGCCGATCGGTTCTCCCTGGTAGAGGTTCCCGAGTCAGCCGCCGACGATGTGATCAGGGCACTCCGGGGGACGAGCATCAAGGGCCGCAAGGCAACCGTTCGCCGCGAACGCTACCCGGCGCGGTAGTAACAGTCCTCCCCGGCCAGCGACGGCTCGCGCTGAAGTCGCACCGATTGTGTGTCCGAGGGGGACATGACGTCCCCTGCGCTGGCGGTGCTGGTGTCCGTGTCGCCGCGATCGTCTCCGGGGGGCCGCACCCATAGGCGGAGGTCGGCAAACGGGAGCTCATCTGAGACTGTGACCATGCCCGGCACGCTAGGCCGCGGTCATGTCAGCTGGCTTTGGTGATCGCCGCGAACATCCTGTCGAGGGCAGAACGTCGTACCTCCGCCATGGTTGTGCTGCCGGTATGACCGGAGTCCTCGATGATGATCAGCTCCGAGCCCGGCCACGCCCGGGCCAGTTCCCAGGCGCCGAGCGCCGGGCCGCCGAGGTCATTGCGGCCGTGGATCAGGATGCCGGGAATGCCGGCCAGCTTGCCGGCCTCGCGGACAAGCACCCCATCGTCGAGGAAGGCACCGTTGGCGAAGTAGTGCGAGCAGATCCGGACGAAGGCGAGCTTCGCGTCGTCCGGCCGGTCGCTGTACGCACCGGGGCTGCCGTTGCTCTCCTGGGAGATGACGGCGTCCTCCCAGGCCAGCCACTCGGTGGCCGCCCCTGCGCGGACAAGAGGGTCCGGATCCTCCATCAGCCGGAAGTACGGCAGCAGCAGGTTCTCGATGGGCGGCTCGGCGTCGGTTGGCAGCCGGAAGCTGCCGGCTCCCGCGTGGTCGCGGAAGCGGGCCCATGCCTCCGGGAAGAACCTCCCCACGCCCCGGTACAGCCAGTCCAGATCCGACCGGCGAGTCGTGGCGACGCTGGCCATGATCATGCCGGACACCCGCTCGGGGTGACGCTGGGCGTAGGCCAGCGACAGCGTGACCCCCCATGAGCTACCGCGCAGCAGCCACTTGTCCACGCCGAGGTGCTCGCGGAGCCGCTCCATGTCGGCGATCAGGTGCTGCGTCGTATTGAGGTGCATGTCGGCGGAGGGGTCGCTCGCATGCGGCGTGCTGCGGCCGCAGTTGCGCTGGTCGAAAACGATGGTCCGGTACCGCTGCGGGTCAAGTGACCTCGGGCGCCAGCCGACAAAACCCGAGCCAGGGCCGCCATGGACCATGAGCACGGGGACGCCATCACGATGGCCGTAGGTCTCCCAGTAGACGAGGTTGCCATCACCTGTGTCGAGCAGGCCTGTCTCGTACGGCTCTATCAGGGGGAATGCCATGTGCTCTCTCCTTCGGCCGGGCCAGATCCAGTCGCGCCGAGCCAGGTTGCGAGCTATTTCGAATAGTGTCAAATAGGTAGTAATCGAAATGGTAACGAGGTACCGTGCGTACTGTCGGCGACCGGCTCCTCACGACAAGCGCGCCAGGCGGCTGGCCCAGGCGTTCAGCCCGCCGGAGGAGGCGCCGGGTCTCGGACGAGTCGCGCGACGGAATGCGCGGCCAGGCGGGCACCGATCGCCACGGCCAGGAACGCCGCGATGGCTGGCAGCCACGACAGGCCATGGCCCGCGAACTCAACCTCGTGCAACCTGGTCCCGCCAAGGCAGGCACCTGCACCCGGAGCGGTTCTCCCGCACGTTCACGGCCACAGTGCGGCGCTGCCGCAAGGCGCTGGGCGATGCCGCCCCGCCGATGATCCGGCTGCACGACCGGCGGCACACGCACGCCACCCTGCTGCTGGCCTCCAGCGAGCCGGTCAAGACGGTCAGACAAGTATCAGAGGGGTATCACCAGACCCCGATGATCATTACTCCAGGGATCTGACCTGCACAAAGAGGGTGTCCGAGGGGGGACTTGAACCCCCATGCCCTTTTGGGGCACTAGCACCTCAAGCTAGCGCGTCTGCCTATTCCGCCACCCGGACGTGGACCGCGGCTGCCGCCGGGCCGGCCTCACGATAGCAAACTTGGGCAGCGGACGGCGAGGCCGGACTAACCGCCTAGGTCCCGCTACACGCCACGGCTCCGGGGTGCGAACATGGCCTGATGAGCGAGAACTTGTCCAGCCCGGGCTCCAGCCGGACCGCCCAGGAGGAGGTCGCCGCGCTGGCCAGCGACCTGATCAGGATCGACACCACCAACCCCGGGGATCACTCTGGCCCGGGGGAGCGGACGGCCGCGGAGCATGTGGCCGGGCTGCTGGCCGAGGCCGGGCTGGAACCGGTGCTGCTCGAGTCCCACCCGAAGCGGGCCAGTGTCGTCGCCCGGATCGCCGGGACGGACTCGTCGCGGCCGGCGCTGCTGATTCACGGGCACCTGGACGTGGTTCCGGCCGACGCGGCCGACTGGCGGGTGCACCCGTTCTCCGGGGACGTGGCGGAGGACTGTGTCTGGGGCCGGGGGGCCGTGGACATGAAGGACATGGACGCGATGATCCTGGCCGTGGTGCGGCAGCGCCTGGCCGAGGGGCGGCCGCCGCCGCGCGACGTGGTGCTGGCCTTCCTGGCCGACGAGGAGGCGGGCGGGACGTATGGGGCGCGCTTTCTGGTGGACAACCACCCCGACCTGTTCGAGGGGGTGACCGAGGCCATCGGGGAGGTCGGCGGGTTCAGCGCGACGATCGGGGGGCGGCGGCTCTACCTCATCCAGACGGCCGAGAAGGGCATGGCCTGGCTGCGGCTGACGGCGCGGGGGACGGCCGGGCACGGGTCGATGCTGCAGCCGGACAACGCGGTGACGGCGATCGCGGAGACGGTGGCGCGGATCGGGCGGCATGAGTGGCCGGCCCGGGAGACCGAGGCGGCCTATTCCTTCCTGGCGGCGGCCTGCGCGGCGCTGGGGATCGAGTTCACCAGAAACGACCTGCCGGCGGTGCTGGCCAAGCTGGGGCCGCTGGCCAAGATGGCCGGGGCCACGACGTCGCACACGCTGAACCCGACCATGCTGGCGGCGGGATACAAGGTCAACGTCATCCCGCAGGCGGCCGCCGCGCAGGTGGACGGGCGGTTCCTGCCGGGGTACGAGGACGACTTCTTCCGCGAGGTGGACACGCTGCTGGGGCCGGGGGTGGCGCGGGACTTCGTGCATCACGAGCCCGCCGTGGAGACGACGTTCGACGGGGACCTGGTGGCGGCCATGTCGGCGGCCATCCTGGCCCAGGACCCGGACGGGACGCTGGTGCCGTACTGCCTGTCGGGCGGCACGGACGCGAAGTCGTTCGGACGGCTGGGCATCCGGTGCTTCGGGTTCACGCCGCTGCGCCTGCCGCCGGACCTGGACTTCTTCGGCATGTTCCACGGCGTGGACGAGCGGGTGCCGGTGGATGCCCTGCGGTTCGGGACCCGCGTCCTGGATGACTTCCTGGACCGGGTGTAAGCGCCGCCACCCGCCAGCGGTCACCGCGAGGGTGCCCGCGGCCGGTCCCAAACCCCGTGTCCGGGGGTCCGTCGCGGCCTGGCCAGACGGCTTGTCTGCCCAGGTTGTCAGCGACATGCCGAATACTGGGTAGGACCGCCCCGCGTTCGCCCTTTATTGTGCTAACCCGCAGCGGTGGTTCAATCGCCTTGAGGAAATCCCCGTCGGTGGCTGGGAACACCCAGCCTGAGACTGCTAGTTAGGTATGCGGGACCGCCGGTACCGGTCGGTCTCCTGCGGTAGCCTCCCAGGCGACCGGGGATGTGAGGGTGGAGATCGTGGCAGCTAGGACGGGAACGTCCGGCAACGGAAGCGGCAGCAAGAGCGGCGGGCGCCGCGACGGCGCGCGCGGTAACGGCGCCGCGAGCCGCCGCCTGGTCATCGTGGAGTCGCCGAGCAAGGCCCGGACCATCGCGGGCTACCTCGGGGACGGGTACGTCGTGGAGTCCAGCATCGGTCACATTCGTGACATGCCGGACCGGGCGGCCGAGATCCCGTTGAAGTACCGCAAGGAGCCGTGGGCCCGGCTGGGCGTGAACGTCGACGCGGACTTCGAGCCCCTCTACGTCGTCAACGCGGACAAGCGCCAGCAGGTCTCCAAGCTGAAGGCGGCGCTCAAGGACGCCGACGAGCTGTTCCTGGCCACTGATGAGGACCGCGAGGGCGAGGCCATCGCCTGGCACCTGCTGGAGGAACTGAAGCCGACCGTGCCGGTCCTGCGGATGGTGTTCCACGAGATCACCCCGGAGGCGATCCAGCGGGCGGTGGACAACCCGGGCCAGGTCGACCTGGACAAGGTCGAGGCATACCAGACCCGCCGGGTGCTGGACCGGCTGTACGGGTACGAGGTCTCGCCGGTGCTGTGGAAGAAGGTCATGCCGCAGCTGTCGGCGGGCCGGGTGCAGTCCGTGGCGGTCCGCCTGGTGGTGGACAAGGAGCGGGACCGGATCGCGTTCCGGCCCGCCCAGTACTGGGACCTGGAGGCCGAGTTCGCCAAGCAGGCGGCGGCCCGCGCGGCGGGCGGTGACGAGGCCGCCACGTTCCCGGCCACGCTGGTCACGGTAGACGGCCGCCGGGTGGCCCAGGGCCGGGACTTCGGCTCGACTGGCCAGCTTCGCGGCGATGACCTGCTGCACCTGGACGGGCGGCGCCGCGGCGGCGCTGCGGGACCGGCTGTCCGGCGCCGCGTTCTCGGTCCGGTCGGTCGAGCGCAAGCCGTACCGGCGCCAGCCCTACGCCCCGTTCCGGACCACCACGATGCAGCAGGAGGCCTCGCGCAAGCTGGGCTTCTCGGCCAAGTACACGATGCAGATGGCGCAGCGGCTGTACGAGAACGGCTACATCACCTATATGCGGACAGACTCGATCACGCTGTCCCAGACCGCCATCACCGCCGCCCGCCGCCAGGCCAGCGAGCTGTACGGGGCGGAGTACGTGCCGGACGCGCCGCGCACCTACACGAGCAAGGTCAAGGGCGCGCAGGAGGCCCACGAGGCGATCCGGCCGGCCGGCGACTCGTTCCGCACCCCGGCCCAGACCGGCCTGAGCGGCGACCAGTTCCGGCTGTACGAGCTGGTCTGGAAGCGGACCGTGGCCTCGCAGATGAAGGACGCCACCGGCGAGTCGGTGGCCGTCCGGGTCCTGGGCCGGGCCACGGCCGGCGAGGCCATCACCACGGCGGCGACCGATGCCGCGAAGCCGCGAGTCATTCCCGGGCCGGGAGGCCGAGTTCGCCGCCTCCGGCAAGATCATCGCGTTCTACGGCTTCCTCAAGGCCTACGTCGAGGGCTCCGATGACCCCGACGCCGAGCTGGACGACAACCAGCGCCGGCTGCCGCCGCTGGCCGAGGCCGACCCGCTGGACGCGCTGAACCTCGACGCCGCCGAGCACGCCACCCGGGCGCCTGCCCGCTACACCGAGGCGTCGCTGATCAAGGAGCTGGAAGACCGGGAGATCGGCCGCCCGTCGACCTACGCGTCGATCATCGGGACCATCCTGGACCGCGGCTACGTGTTCAAGAAGGGCACCGCGCTGGTGCCGTCGTTCATCGCCTTCGCCGTGGTCACGCTGCTGGAACGGCACTTCGCGCAGCTCGTCGACTACGACTTCACGGCCCGGATGGAAGACGCCCTGGACGATATCGCCAAGGGCGACGCCCAGCGGGTGCCGTGGCTGCGCCGGTTCTACTTCGGCGCCGACGGCGAGGAGGGGCTCAAGGAGCTGGTCAGCGACCTGTCCGACATCGACGCCCGGGACGTCAGCTCGTTCCCGCTGGCCGGCACCGACATCGTGGTGCGGGTCGGCCGGTACGGCCCGTACCTGGAGCGCGACGGGCAGCGGGCCAACGTCCCGGAGGACACCGCCCCCGACGAGCTGACCCCGGAGTTCGCCAGCGAGCTGCTGTCCCGGCCCAGCGGCGAGAAGATCCTGGGCTCGGACCCGCAGACCGGCCGGGCCATCGTGGCCAAGGCGGGCCGGTTCGGCCCCTACGTCACCGAGCAGCTGGAGGAGGGCTCGACGGCCAAGCCGCGCACCGCCTCCCTGCTCAAGTCCATGGACCTGGACAGCGTCACGCTGGATGACGCGCTGCGGCTGCTGACCCTGCCGCGCACGCTGGGCGACCTGGACGGCGAGCCGGTCACGGCGCAGAACGGCCGGTACGGCCCGTACGTCAAGAAGGGCGACGACAGCCGCTCGCTGGAATCCGAAGACCAGATGTTCACCGTCACGCTCGACCAGGCCAGGGAGCTGTTCGCCCAGCCCAAGACCCGCGGCCGGCACGGCGCGGGCGGCCGCGCCGCCGCTGCGCGAGCTGGGCGATGACCCGGCCAGCGGCAAGCCGATGGTGCTCAAGGAAGGCCGGTTCGGCCCGTACGTGACCGACGGCGAGACCAACGCCTCGCTGCGCAAGGGCGACACGGTGGAGGACATCACCCCGCAGCGGGCCGCCGAGCTGCTGGCCGAGCGGCGGGCCGCCGCGCCCGCCCCGCGCCGCCGCACCGCCGGGACACCGCGGGCAGCGTCACCGCGGAGCGGGGCGGCGAAGAACGGGACCGCGAAGGCCACCACGGCCAAGGCCGCCACGAGTAAGAACGGCACGGCGAAGCCGAAGCCGCGCGCTAAGCCGAAGCCGAAGGACGCCTAGCCAGCGGCCTGCGCGGCGCTGATCAGGGCGCCAGCCGGCGGCGGCTTCCGGCGGCTCACCCGCCTGGGGCGCGTTGTGCCGATACGCTGGCGCAGTGAACATTAGGTCCCCTTTGGGCGAGCGCCGGGGCAGCGTGCTGTCCATCCGGCCGTTCCGGCGGCTGTGGATTGCCTTGTCGCTGTCCAGCCTCGGGGATTGGCTGAGCCTGCTCGCTCTCTCGATTCTCGCGAATAACCTCGGCGGCAGCCGGGGCGCGGTCGCGGTCAGCGGCGTGTGGCTGACCTCGCTGCTGCCGGCGCTGATATTCGGCCCGCTGGCCGGGGCGGTAGCCGACCGGTTCGACCGCCGCACCAACATGATCATCGGCGACGTGGTCCGGGCCGTGCTGTACATCTCCATCCCGCTCAACCTGGCCATCGGCGCCGTCGACAAGCTGACCTGGCTCTACGTCGCGCAGTTCCTGGCCTCGTGCGCGTCGCTGTTCTGGACCCCGGCCAAGGACGCCTCGGTGCCCAACCTGGTGCCGCCCGACCAGCTGGAGCAGGCCAACCAGTACAGCCTGTTCACCACCTACGGCACGGCCCCGATCGCGGGCCTGCTGTTCGCCATCCTGGGCCTGGCCAGCCGGGCACTGGGCCAGGTATCGCATTACTTCGCCACCAATCCGGTCAACCTGGCGCTGTATTTCAATGCGATCACGTTCGTGGTGTCCGCCCTGACCATCGTGTCGCTGCGGGATCTGCCCGCGGCGCCGCGCGAGCGGGGAGATATCGGCGCCGTCGGTGCTGAAGTCGATCTGGGAGGGCTGGCGCTTCCTCGGCCGGACCCAGGTGGTCCGCGGCATCATCCTCGGCATGACGGGCGCGTTCGCGGCCGGCGGCGTGGTCGTCGGCCTCGGGCCGTCCTACATCGAGGACACCCTGAAAGGCGGCAGCGCGGGCTGGGGCGCCGTGTTCGCGGCCATCTTCTGCGGCCTGGCCGTGGGCATGTTCCTGGGCCTGCGCATCCTGCAGCGGCTTCTCCCGGCGGCGGCTGTTCGGCCTGTCGATCGCCACCGCCGCGCTGCCGATGGCCCTGATCGCCATCATCCCCAACCTGGTCGTCGTCACGATCCTGGTGCTGCTGCTGGGCGCCTGCGCCGGCATCGCCTACGTGACCGGCTACACCGTCGTCGGCCTGGAGGTGGACGACGACACCCGGGGCCGGACGTTCGCGTTCCTCCAGTCCGGCATCCGGGTCATCCTGTTCGCGGTCATCGCCATCGCGCCGTCGCTGGCGGCCGCGCTGAGCGCGCTGGTCCACACGATCACCGGCGACCAGGCCCTGCAGGTGGCCAACGTCAACTACGGCAACGTCGGGTACAACCTGGTCCTGCTGCTGGCCGCCGTGGTGGCGCTGACCCTGGGCCGGGTGTCCTACCACCAGATGGACGACCGGCCCGGCATGCCGCTGCTGCCCGACCTGACCGCGGTGCTGCGCGGGCGACCGGCCCCCGGCCATGCCCGACGCCGCGCCCGCAGCGCCGGCCGAGCCCGCCCGGCAGCGGTCGCGGGCTGCTGCTGGCGCTGGAGGGCGGCGAGGGCGCGGGCAAGTCCACCCAGGCCCGGCTGCTCGCCATCTGGCTGCGCGACCAGGGCTTCGACGTCGTCGCCACGCACGAGCCGGGCGCGACCAAGGTCGGCATGCGGCTGCGCGCGCTGCTGCTGGACAACACCCACCACGGGCTGGCCCCGCGGGCCGAGACGCTGATGTACGCGGCCGACCGGGCCGAGCACGTCGCCACCGTCATCGTGCCCGGCGCTGGAGCGCGGCGCGGTCGTGGTCACCGACCGCTACGTGGACTCCTCGCTGGCCTACCAGGGCGCCGGCCGTCAGCTGCCGGTGGCGGAGATCGCCCAGCTCAACACCTGGGCCACCGGCGGCCTGCTGCCCGACGCTGACGATCCTGCTGGACCTGCCGCCGTCCGACGGCCTGGGCCGCCGGGCCCGCTCCGGGGACCGGCTGGAGGCCGAGCCGACCGAGTTCCACCAGCGGGTCCGCACCGGCTTCCTGGCCCGCGCCCAGGACGACCCGGACCGCTACCTGGTGCTGGACGCCCGCCGGGACCCCGGCGAGCTGAGCCGCGAGATACAGTCGCGGGTGCGCGACCTGCTGCCCGACCCGGTGCCGATGACGGCCGAGGAGACCACCGGCAGCTTCCCGGCCGTGCGCGACGTCTGAGGGAGGCGGCGGTGACAGCGGGGGCCGTGTTCAGCTCGCTGGTCGGCCAGGAGCCGGTCGTCGAGCAGCTCAGCCGGGCCGTCGCCGCTGCCGCTGACCGGTCCGGCGGGACCGGCGGCATGACTCACGCCTGGCTGTTCACCGGGCCGCCCGGATCGGGCCGTTCGGTGGCCGCCCGCGGCTTCGCCGCCGCGCTGCTGTGCGGCCGCAGCGGCTGCGGCGAGTGCCCGTCCTGCCGCCAGGTCGCCGTCGGCTCGCACGCCGACCTGCTGCTGGTCCGCCCGGACGGGCTGTCCTACGGCGTCCGCCAGACCCGTGACCTGGTGCTCAAGGCGGCCACCGCGCCGGTCAGCGGCCGGTGGCGGGTGGTCCTGTTCGAGGACGCCGACCGGGCCACCGAGCAGGCCGCCAACGCGCTGCTCAAGGCCATCGAGGAGCCCGTCGCCGCGGACGGTCTGGCTGCTGTGCGCCCCGTACGCCGACGACCTGCCGACCACGATCCGGTCCCGCTGCCGGCTGGTCACGCTGCGCACCCCGCCGACCGACGCGGTCGCCGCCGTGCTGCGCGGCGAGGGCATCGGCGCCGAGCAGCCGCGCTGGAGGCGGCCCGCGCGGCGGACGGCCACATCGGCCGGGCCCGGCGGCTGGCCACCGACCCCGAGGCGGCCCGGCGGCGGGCCGACGTGCTGGCCGTCCCGTTCCGCACCGACCGCCTCGGCGACGCCCTGGCCGCCGCCGACGCGCTGGTCAAGGCGGCCAAGGCCGAGGCCGACGCGGTCACCGCCGAGCTGGACGAGCCCGAGCGGGATGCCATGCGCCGGGCCTTCGGCGAAGGATCGACCGGCAAGGGCGTGGCCACCGCGCTCCGCGGCGCGGCCGGGGCGCTGCGGGACCTGGAGGCCCGGCAGAAGTCCCGGGCCACCCGGGTGCAGCGGGACTCGCTGGACCGGGCGCTGCTGGACCTGGCCGGTTTCTACCGGGACGTGCTGGCGATTCAGCTCGGCTCGGAGGTGGACCTGGCCAACGAGGGCCAGCGGGAGGAGATCGGGCGGCTCGCGGCGGCCACCGGGCCGGAGGTCACCGTGCGCCGGATCGAGGCCATCATGCGCTGCCGGGAGCGGCTGGCGGTCGACGTCGCGCCGCTGCTGGCCGTGGAGGAGATGACCATCGCGCTGGTAGACCGGCTCGGTCAGCCGTAACGGCGCCCGGGCGGCGAGGGGGACTGGCGGGGCGTTCGCCGTTTCGGATAAATCAGGGGTTGCCGGGCGGGCCGCCGTCGTGATCGCACCGTAATCTAGGGCGGCGTGACCATGATGATGGCGGTGAGCTTCCAGCGCAACGGGCGGCTGTACTACCTGGACCCGGGGCCGTACCAGGTGTCGGTCGGGACCAAGGTGCTGGTGCCGACCGACTCCGGCCCGGAGGTGGCCGAGTGCATCTGGGCGCCGCAGTGGGTGGATGACGAGATCGGCGGCCTGCCGGTGTGCGCGGGCCTGGCCGGCGAGCAGCACCTCAGCCGGGACGAGGCCAACCGGGAGCGCCGGGTCGAGGCCAAGGTCGTGGCCCGGCGCCTGGTCCGCGAGCACGGGCTGCCCATGAAGATCATCGCAGTCGACTACGTGGACGAGCCGAACGTCTTCACCATCTACTTCGGGGCGCCGCACCGGGTCGACTTCCGCGAACTCGTCCGCGACCTGGCCGGTCGGCTGCAAGGCCCGGGTCGAGCTGCGCCAGATCGGCCCGCGCGACGAGGCCCGGCTCCAGGGCGGGATCGGCCCGTGCGGCCGCGACCTGTGCTGCGCCACGTTCCTCAAGGACTTCGAGCCGGTCTCGGTGCGGATGGCCAAGGACCAGGACCTGCCGGTCAACCCGCTGCGCATCGCCGGGGCGTGCGGCCGCCTGATGTGCTGCCTGAAGTACGAGCACCCGCTGTACCAGAACTTCCGGGCCACCGCCCCGAAGCTCGGCGAGACCGTGGAGACCCCGGACGGCCCCGGCACGGTCGTCGGCCACAACGTCCCGGCCGACCAGGTCGTGGTCAAGCTGGCCGAGGACGGCCGCCGCAGCGCCTGCCCGAAGGCCAGCGTGTGCGGCTCCCGCCAGGCCTACGAGGCAATGTACGGCGGGGAGCGCGGCGGCGCCGCGGACCGGTAGACTCCTCGGGCTGTCGCGCTGCGACGGCAGGCCGCCTTAGCTCAGTCGGCAGAGCGATTCACTCGTAATGAATAGGTCATCGGTTCGATTCCGATAGGCGGCTCCAGGTCACAGGCCCCTCCAGGCGCGGGCTGCCGCGCCCTGCGCCGGCCCGCCGGGGAGGCGCCGCGCGTCCTCAGAAGATAAAGGGGATCAGCATTTTCGTGGACTGCTGGTACTCCGGATAGGCACTGGGGAAGATCCTGGTCATATTGCGCTCCTCCACGAACGCGCTGTAGATGAAGTACCCGCCGATCAGTGCGACGGCGACCAGCCACCAGACGCTGACGGCGATCGCCGAGCCGATCAACGCCAGCAGGATGCCGGTGTAAATCGGGTGCCGGATCGTCCGGTACGGGCCGGATGCGACCAGCTCGGGGTCTTCCTTCGTGGACGTCGGCATTCCCCAGTTCCGGCCGAGGTCGATCCGCGCCCAGACGGCGAGTCCCAGGCCGAGGACCCAGATGGCGAGGCCGACGCCCCACAGGACCGGGTCTCTGACGTATCCGACGCCATGCCCCGTCAGCACCCGCAGCCGGACCAGGAGCACGACGACCAGGATGAGCGCCACCCGGACGCCCGCGAAGCGCGCCCGGCTGCCCTGTCCCCGCTGTCCCTGCTTGGCACCGGCGGATGCGGCGAGCCAGCCGACCCAGAAGATGACCCAGCCCAGGCCGATCACGCTGTCAACTACTCGCATCGAAGTATCCCTCTGTGTCCGGATCGCCGGCCGCGCGCACGTACCGCCGCTGACCGTCATTGTCGTCCCGGCGAGCTGCATGATCGGCTTCAGCCCCTGACCAGTAAGCACCGACTTGCGCCGCAGCGGCCTCCGGCTCCAGGCTGAGGATCAGGCCCGGCTCCGCAGACTGTGCGGCTTCTCCCAGGCTCACGGTCAGATGAGCGGTCTGCCACCCTGCCGGTCGGCCAGGCCGAGCCGCGGCACTGGCTGCGCAGCACGGGTCACGTCGCAGCGATGAGTTTCGGCGGCTTGATCAGTCAGCTAGGAGCATCGAGACCAATCGGAGGTGCCGGGCGTGCGAAAGATCGTGGTGTACGAGTTGCTGTCCCTCGACGGGGTTGCCGAGAGCCCGGATAGTTTCTTCGCGGACTGGGACAAGGCGATGGACGCCAACCTTGCCGCCGTGATCGCGACCCAGGACGCGGTCATTCTTGGCCGCCGTAGCTACGCCGAGTGGGCGCAGTTCTGGCCGAGCAGCCAGATCCAGCCATTCGCGACCTTCATCAACGGGGTCACGAAGTATGTCGCGACATCGACGCCCCTTGACCGAGACTGGCCCAATGCGACGGCGCTCGACGGCGGGCTGGTCGAATTCGTTCGGGATCTGAGGCAGCAGCGCGGCGGCGATGTCGGCGTCCACGCCAGCATCTCGGTCGCGCAGGCGCTGCTCGCCGCCGGCGTGGTCGACGAGCTCAGGCTCGTGATAGCGCCGCGGATCGCCGGCAGCGGACGACGGCTCCTCGACGGCTTGCCGACGATTCAGCTCGAATCGATCCGAAGCGAGGTCTCGCCGGCTGGCTACCTGCTCGTCGACTACCGCGTTATTCGCTAAGCATCTTCAGCGGCGGAGCCGTCGCCCACGTCTTCGCTGCCGGGGCCGTTATAGCTGGTGAGTGACTAGCTGGCGCGGCGGCGGACAAGCCAGACGGTGGCGGCGATGAGGAGCACCGACGCCGAAGTGCCCGTGGTCGCCGCAGGACCTGGTCACAGCTCGCCGGCCGCGTGCGCCGCCAGCAGCTCGTCGATGTCCCGGCCCTCGATCGTGCGGACCTCGACCGCTCGCCGGTGCGCGACCGTGAGGAGCCGGGCCCACTCCAGGGCCGCGTCCAGGTCGGCGGCGCTGATGATCCAGAACCCGGCGAAGTGCTCCCTGGTCTCCGTGCACGGCCCGTCGATGATCAGGACGTCACAACCGGACTGGCGCACCACGGTCACCGACTCCGGCGAGACAATGCCGCCGTGGAACACGAGCGCACCGGCGTCCGTCAGCTTGTCGTCGAACGCGGGCACGTCGACGCACAGCTGCCGGAACTCCTCCGCCGAAAGCTCCTGGCCGGCCTGATAGATCGTGAGCAGGTACTGCGTCATGACAGATCACTCCCGTTTGTCACCCCGGTGCCGGTGCCTGGCCGACAGCCCGAAGAATCTACTGCGGCCAGGCGTCAGGCTCGGCCTCGCCGAGCTTTGCGCGCATCCATGGCGCCCGGATCTCCTCGCTTGCGGGGATGATGGGGGTATGACACAGCGGCTCTCCTCCGCGTTACTGGGGGCGTGATGTGGCGGCCCTACCGCGCATGGCGGCGCAGGTCCCCCTGGGACCGGGGGTCCCGGATCGGGGTGATCGGGGCTGCGGGCCTGACTTTCTGGCTCGCCACGGCTGACCTGAACGGCCAGCATCCGCTGGGCAGCGGGGTGCTCGTCGGAGCCGGGTCGGCCGTCATCGCCTTCAGCGTCCTCTCGGCCGCCCGGTGGAAGAAGCCGAACTTCGCGATGAACGTCGGCACCGGGCTTGTGATTATCGGCCTCGGGCTGACGGAGTCCCGATACACGACGGCAACCTTCATGCTCCTGCTGGTAGTGCTCGCAACGCCACCCATCATGCGGTCCGGGCACTGGGTCCTGGCGGCGATCAGGGCGCGCCGGGCAAGCCAGCAACCGGACAGCGGGCTCGCTGATGTGGCGCGCTGGCCTGATAACGCGCTGGACGGGACACCGGCTCGGGAATACGGGGATCCTCGCGCGGGCACCCTGGCGGCTGGCTGGCCGGATGGCCCGGACGAGGCGGAGCAGCCAAATAGGTGACCTCTGACCGTTCGTTACTAGATTCTCCGGGTTTGCGGGATGATGAGCGCATGGCGCGGATTTCTGGTTCCGGGGAGTGTCCCGAGTGCGGCGGGCAGCATGACGGGGTCGCCGCCGGGTTCGGCTTTCCGACGCCTGACCCGTGGGTGACCGCTACCGAGGAGGAGCGCGGCGCGGGCGAATTGGACGCCGACAGTTGCGCGCTCGTGGTGGCGGGGTTCGTGCAGTACTTCGTGCGCGGGGTTATCGAGGTGCCGGTGACCGACGGCGAGCCAGGAGCGTTCACCTGGTCGGTGTGGGTGCGACTGGACCAGGACGAGATGCTGCAGGTCGCCCGCCACTGGGAGGACGAGGACCGGGTCCGGCTCGCGCCCGTATTCGGCTGGCTGTCCAATGAACTGCCGTACGAGAAGCCGACGTCGATGCTCCCGGTCCGGGTGCGGCTGCGGCCGCCGGGCCAGGCGCCGTCGGTCGAGCTTGACCCGTCCGTCTCGCACGTGCTCGTCTTCGAGCAGGCCGACGGAATCACCAGCCACCGGGTCGCGGAGATCAGCCAGTTCATGCTCGGCTGACCGTCGGCGGAGCAGGGCCAGATAATTGTGTTTGCTTTCTTTGGGCCTGTCGCGCACACTAAAGAAGTGCCGGGGAACAACCGGCCAAGGCTGATGGAGGACATCGTGTTTACCTGGTCGCCCAGCGGCGAGCGCAGTCGGCGAATTGCCGGTACCTGCGCGCGGCTCATGCTGGGCACGGTCGGGCAGCCGGTGCCAACGTAGCAGCGGAAACGCAGCCGCGAAGGCGCCGCCCCCAGGACGTCCTGGCGGGCGGTTTCTCTTTTCACTCCCATCTCGCGGGATGTAGCTCCCGGCTTTGCCCGGCCCTCGGGTAAATGGGCCCGAATATTGCCAACTCAACAGCGGGAAACGTCAGTGCGGCCGCCGGTCCACGTGATGCCGGATCGTCCAATCGGCAGGACAGCGGGCTCTGAATCCGCCAATCGAGGTTCGAATCCTTGTCCGGCAGCTCGGCTTGTCATCAGCCCGGCCTCTGTAGCTCACCGGGTAGAGCATCCGCCTCGTAAGCGGAAGGCAACTGGTTCGAGACCAGTCAGGGGCTCTCAGGGCGGCGGGACGGACCCGGTCTCAGGTGACGGGGCAAACGATAACGCCCGGCGGTCGCCGTCCCGCCCGCCCTTCTCAGGTGGATGTAGCTCAGCTGGACAGAGCGCGGGGACGCCATTTATGGCGACGTAGCGCGCCGATCAGCATAAGCATGAATTCAGCATTCCGGCGCGGCCGGCGTTTCCGGCTGCGACAACTAGCGCGGGCTAGCGCGCCGCCCAGAACGTGTGCCAGTGGGTGGTCACGAACGCCGGGTCAGCTGCCAGCGGCACCAGGATGACCAGCAGCACGAACAGCAGCGGGTCGATGAACAGCAGTTCCGGCGCCGTCCCGGTGGTGAACGCCAGCGGCTCCGGCAGCAGGTGGAACCGGTGCCGCCACGCCGGGTAGCCCAGCATGCAGCCCGAGTCCGTCAGCATGTCCCCGGCGATGTGCGTGGTCGTGCCGATCAGCACGGCCAGCGGGATCAGGGCCAGCCCGAAGCCGTACCAGACCTCCGCCGCCGCCACGCCGATGCCGATCACGTCGGCGACGTGGCCGCGGGCGATGTGCAGCGCTTCCAGGCCGCCGGCCACCGAGAGCGTCATCAGCACGGCCAGTCCGGCCTTCCCGGCCACGTCCGCGCGGAAGTGGGCGGACAGCCAGGCCAGGCCGGTGAAGATGGCGATGCCCAGGATCGAGTGGGTCAGGTGCCGGTGCCCGCCGCTTAGCTTGCCGATCGTCCAGGCCACCGCCTCGGACAGGAAGCCCAGGCACCGGGCGGGCGAGGATCCGCACTTGTCCAGGTCGGGGAGCAGCGCCATGCCTGCCGTGAGGCCCGCCAGGGCAGCCGCCCGGGGCGCCGGGTAGTGCAGCAGGATCGCCGCCGCCGTGCCCGTGACCGCGCCGGACAGCGCATGGGAGTGCCCCAGCATCGGACCGAAGCCTCCTCCAGCGCGCGCCCGCCGCCCATCGCCGTCCGAATCGTAACGAATCCCGATGAACAACTCGCGCTTCCGCGGGCGCGCCGGCCGACGTGTCGCGCCGAACCTGACGGCGGCGCCGGGCCGGGGCCGCTGAACCAGCAGTCCCGGCCCGGCGCGGTACTACGGTCCGGTCAGCGCTATCGGCTGGGGGGCTCCCCAGCTAAGGGCGAAGCAGCTGGTCGTGGATGGGCATGACACGCCGTGCAGGTTGAAGGCGGCCGCCGGGGCCTCGGTCGGCGTCCGGGTCTTTCCCGTCAGGGTCAGGATCAGCCCGAACGGCGTGCTGGTGGTGTCCTCGTAGGTCCCGCCAACGGTGCAGCTCGTGGCGGTCGGGCACGATGCGGCATTCAGCTCGACCGACGGGTCGCTGCCGGCATTAGCGGGCAGCGGTGCCTCACGCGTGGTCCACTTCTTACCGGACAGGCGCAGCAGCATTCCCTGCCCGTTCCCCGCCTTGTCCGTGTAGTCGCCCGCCGCGATGCAGCGGGCCGCAGTCGCGCAGGACACCGCGCTGATGACGGGCTGCGAGCTGGCCGCGGCGTTGCGGGGCCGTGCGGTGTGCACGACTCGCCACCCGTGCTTCGAGAACTCCAGCATGACCGCCTTCTGCGCGCCGGTAGCCACGGAGTCCTCGAAGCCGGCCGCGAAGCACCGGGTGACAGTCGGGCATGACACGGCGTCGAGGATGGTCTCCTCGTCGGCGCCGATCGGCGCGGCTGCCGCTGACCACGTCCCGTCGGACAAGGTCAGGATCAGGCCGAAGATGTCATCGGAGGGGTCTTCGTACTGGCCCACCGCCGTGCACGAGGCGGTCGTCGGGCATGACATGCCGCCAATCGTCACATCGGGATTCCCGCTGGCATTGTGGCAACGGCGCCGTAGCCGCTGACCACGTGCCTCCTGACAGAGTCAGCAGCATTCCCTGAGTGGATGTCTGGCTGGATCCGACGCTTTGCAGGTATCCGCCGCCCGCGTAGCACACGCCGTCCGCCGGGCAGGAGATGCTGGCCAGGGTGGCGTCCTGGACAACGGGGTGCGCGTCAGCGGGCAGCGGCGCCCTGGTCGCGGTCCAGCTCGTCCCGTTCCAGGTCAGGATGCCCGGCCAGTTGGTGGGCCCGAGGGTCCCGGTAGGGACCCACGCCGACGCAGTCCGTCGCGGACGAGCAGGAGAGCCCAAGCGGATCGAAGTTATTCGTTGGGTCGTTCGGGGAGATTGGCGGCGGCAGCACCGGCGGCAATGGCAGCGCTACGGCCGTCCAGTCCGGCGGGCTGTCAGCCGGGCTCGCGGCCGCGGCCAGCGCGGGCGGCGCGAGCGCCGCCGGGCCCGCGGCAGCGCCGGCGGACACCAGGACACTGGCAGCGAGCACGCCGCCAGCCCTTAAAAAGCGAATCATCATCGAGCACCCTTCCCCGAGCCGACCGGCCCCCGGTCGGCGACCTATGGCGCAAAACAGGCCAAGCATTCCACTGCGCCCCGTCAGGATGATAGTCAACACTGGTTGACAGGCGCCCGGAATGTGCCCCACCTGCAGTTTCCAGGGAGTTTTCAGCCGCTTTTTGAGCTGATGTGCCGCTTGGCGGGGTTGGGGATAACTTTCTGTGACTTCTCAACTTCCCTTAGCTATCCGCATGATTTCGTCAAACGCCTCGACGTTCCCCATAGCATCGTTGACCGGGTTGTGATCGTGGACCGTCTTGCGGTAGCGCTTCCAGCCCTGCGTCTCGCTCCAGTCGCGGTTCAGGCCAGCCCAGAAGTCGCTGATTCGTCGGGCAGAGTGTCCAAAGGGGTTGTCCATACCCGCCCGGTCGAACATGCCAGCTATCCACTGCCAGTCATAGGCGGGGTTGTCACTGACGAACACCGGACGGCCGTTGCCCAGGTGCCGCCGCAGCCATAGGGAGAACGACTCGGCTACGTCGACGTCTGCAGCTATGCGCTTGCCAACGATGCTGACCGCGGGATTTTCCGGGTCCGGCGTCGCTTCGAACAGGCGTCCGTGGAACGTGTCACGCGTGTCGTAGTGAACGGCTCCAAACTCAGTCAGCACGCCATGCACCGGACTGGTGCCTCGTGCTTCGCAGTCCATAAATATCCAGGGTGTCTTCTTGCTCATGTTCACCGTCCTGCTCAACCGCGTTCGCTCTCGACAGCCTCGCGCAGGTCAGCGAGCGCTGCGGCGAGCAAAGGTATAGTTCCGCGAGCGTTCAGCCCGCTGGGGTTGGGCAGCACCCACACCCGGGTGGCGCCGATCACCAGATCCTGCGGCCCGACGGCGACGCTTTTCTGCCGGAACGCCGTCCGGAACGCGCCCACGCCCGCCACCGCGAGCCAGTCAGGGGCCAGCCCGAGAACCTTCGCGCGCAGCAGCAGGCCGCCCTCGCGAAGCTCGTCAAGGCTCAGCTCATCGGCCCGGGCCGTGGCCCGGGCCGCCACGTTGGTGATGCCCAGGCCCGGCTCCAGCAGCTGGCCTGCTCGCTGGGATCGCAGCTGGCGGGAGGTGAACCCGGACCGGTGCAGGGCGGGCCAGAACCGGTTGCCGGGCCGGGCGAAGTGATAGCCGGTGGCCGCCGAGTACAGGCCCGGGTTGATCCCGGAGAACAGCACCCGCAGCCCCGGCGCGGCCACGTCGGGAATGGTGGTGTCCCGCGCGGCGGCCAGGTCCGCCGCCGTCGGGACCCATCCGGGGCTGCGCATCGCCAGCAGGCTAGACCAGCATCCGGGCGCCGGCCACCAGGGCCAGGGCCGTCCCGGCCAGCCACAGCGCGGCCCACAGGCCGCGCGGCACCCGGGTGAGCTGGCGCAGGGCGATCGCGTCGCTGGCGTCACGGCCGTGCGACAGCACCACCTGGACGCCGGACAGCAGCAGGAACCAGGCGATGCCGTAGGCCACCGCCACCTCGGCGCCGACCGAGCGCGTACCGGGCCACGGCGAAGATCCCCACCCCCAGTACCGTCACCGCGGCCAGGCCGAAGCCGCTGCGGCGCACCGCCACGGCCAGCAGCAGCAGCGCCGCCAGGGTGAACCACAGCACGGCGATGGCGTGGCCGACCTGGATCAGCTTGGCCGCGCCCAGGCCGAACGCGCTCGGCCCCAGGTAGCCGACGATCCCGGCGGCGACGAAGCCGACCCCGCGCGAGGGGGCCATGGTGGTGCGGCCCTCGCCGTTGCCGTGCAGCGTCACCCCGGTCACCCGCCGGCCCATGGCCGAGCCCACCATCGCGTGCGCGCCCTCGTGGGCCATCGTGTTGACGTGCTGGGTGAGCTGGGAGAGGCCGGGCAGGATGGCGGCGCCCAGGGCGGCCGCGCCGACCAGGACGGAGGTGCTGCCGGGCAGGTGCGGCTGCAGGGAGGTGATCCCGTGCAGGGTGCCTGCCAGTGCGTGCCAGCCCATGATGTCTCCCGCGTGGTGCGCAGCGACGGGTCCGTGGTCAAGGATGCACTAGCCGGCCATGTGCGTAATCCCATTACCTGTCAGTACATGAGCGGCAATCGCCGCCGGGCCGACCCGGCTCGGCCCGGCTGTCAGCAGGGCTGGCTACATTCCTGGCCATGACCGAGCAGCCTGCGATGGCCCAGCCGTGACCGCGCCGGGAGCGCTCGCGGGCCTGAACGACGAGCAGCGCGCCGCCGCCGCGCATGACGGCGGGCCGCTGCTGATCCTGGCCGGGGCCGGCACCGGGAAGACCGGGACGCTGGTCGCGCGGGCCGCCTGGCTGCGCGAGCAGGGCATGCCGGCCAGCCGGATCCTGCTGCTGACCTTCACCCGAAGAGCGGCCGACGACATGCTGGCCCGGGCCTGCCCGCCCGACGCCCCGGCGGCCGAGCGGATCTGCGGCGGGACCTTCCACGCCATCGCGCACCGGATCATCCGCGCGCACGCCGAGTCGTTCGCGCTGCCGCCCGAGTTCAGCGTCATCGACCCGGCCGACGTGACCGACGTGCTGGACACGCTGCGCGCCGAGCATGACCTGGTCGGCACCCGGCGCCGCGCGCCGCGGGCGGTCGACCTGCGCCGACATCTACACCCGCTGCGTGAACACCGGCACGCCGCTGGCGCGAGGTCATCGCGGCCAGCTACCCGTGGTGCGCGGAGTTCGCGACCCAGCTCGGCGGCCTGTTCCGGGCCTACGGGGCGCACAAGCGGGCGCACGGCCTGGTCGACTTCGATGACCTGCTGCTGCTGTGGCGGGCGGCGCTGGCCGACCCGGCCGCCGGGCCGGCGCTGCGCGGGCTGTTCGACGCGGTGCTGGTCGACGAGTACCAGGACGTGAACGCGGTGCAGGCGGACATCGTCGCGGCTGCTGCGGCCCGGCGGCGCCGGGCTGACCTGCGTCGGCGACGACGCCCAGGCCATCTACGCGTTCCGCGGCGCCGACCCGGCCCACCTGCGCGACCTGGGCGGCCAGTTCCCCGGACCTGACCGTCGTCCGGCTGGTGCGCAACTACCGGTCGCGGCACGCCGATCCTGCCGCTGGCCAACGCCGTCCGGCCGCAGGCAGCGGGCCTGGAGCTGGCCCTGACCGCGGCCCGCGACGCTGCCGACGACCGTCACCCGGCCACGTCATCCCACCGGGGAGCGACGCGAGCGCGGGGCGGGCTCGCCCGGTGCTGGTCCGCTGTCACGACGAGGCCGCCCAGGCGCGGGAGATCTGCGCCCGGGTGCTGGACGCCCACGAGGCCGGGCTGCGACCTGGCCGACCAGGCCGTGCTGGTCCGGACGGCGCTCGCACAGCGACCTGCTGGAGATCGAGCTGGCCGCCCGCGGCATCCCGTACGTCAAGTACGGCGGCCTGCGCTTCACCGAGGCCGCGCACGTCAAGGACTTCATCGCCGCCGCCCGGGTGGTGGCCAACCCGGCCGACAACCTGGCCTGGTTCCGGCTGCTGCGGCTGCACGAGGGCATCGGGCCGGTGCTGGCCCGCCGGGTCACCGACGCGCTGGCGCTGACCGAGCCGGCGCCGCTGGACCGGTGGCCCGCCGCGGCCGACGTGCCTGCCGCCGCGGGTCCGCCCGGCCGTGTCGGCCACCGTCGGCCGGCTCATCGCCGCCGCCGGGCTGGAGCGGACCGGGCGACCGCGCCGCCGCCATCCTGGCCGCCCTGCACGACCCGGTCGCCGCCCGGTACGCCGACGCCGCCGCCCGGCTGGCCGACCTGCAGCGCCTGGCCGACGCGGCGGCGACCCGGCCGTCCCTGCACGACGCGCTGGTCGAGCTGGCCCTGGACCCGCCGTCGTCCGGCTCGGACCTGGCCGGGCGGCCCCGCCTGGACGACGACTTCCTGATCATCTCGACCATCCACTCGGCCAAGGGACTGGAATGGCCGGTCGTGCACCTGCCCCAGCTCGTCGACGGGGCGGTGCCCAGCGACATGGCGCTGTGCACCCCGGCCGGGCTGGCCGAGGAGCACCGGCTGTTCTACGTGGCGGTGACCCGCGCCCGCGACCAGCTCTACCTGTACGCGCCGCTGCGGCTGCACCATCCACCGGACCGGCGCGCGACGACCGGCACGGCTACGGGCTGCTCACCCGGTTCCTCGACGCCCGCGCGCTGGCCTGCTGCGAGGTCGAGGAGGCGGCGCCGCCGCGCCCGCTGATCCCGCGCCTGGCCCCGCTGGCCCAGACGATCGGCCATCAGCTGGACGCGCTGTGGGGGGCCGGCGCCGAGGCCGGGATTTAAACCGGCCCGGCCCCGCGTTGTGGTTGCCCATGAGCAACCCCATCCTGCAGATCATCATTGCCAGCACCCGGCCCGGCCGGGTCGGCCCGGCTCGGTGGCCGCCTGGATCTACGAGCGAGCCGTCGAGCACGGCGGCTTCGACGTCGAGCTGGTCGACCTGGCCGAGGTCAACCTGCCGATGTTCGACGAGCCCAAGCACCCCCGCTTCGGGGAGTACGTCCACCAGCACACCAAGGACTGGAGCGCGACGATCTCCCGCGGCCGACGCGTTCATCTTCGTCGTCCCCGAGTACAACTACGGCTTCAACGCGGCGATCAAGAACGCGCTGGACTACCTCAATCGCGAATGGCGCGGCAAGGCGGTCGGCTTCGTCAGCTACGGCGGGGTGGCGGCCGGGACCCGCGCCGTGCAGATGCTCAAGCAGGTGGTCGCCGACGCTGAAGATGGTGCCGCTGTTCGACTCGGTCAACATCCCGTTCGTCCAGCAGTTCCTGGACGCCGACCGCAAGCTGCAGCCCAACGAGATCATGGAATCCGCCGCCACCGACGATGCTGGACGAACTGGCCACCTGGACCTCGGCCCTGCACCCGATCCGCAACCCCGCTCCCGTCACGGCCGGCTGAGGCAGGCCGCCGCCTGGCCGGTCCGCTTGCCCGGCTGACCCGGCAGATATCCGGCTGAACTGGCCCGACACGTCACCGGCCGGCCAGGAAGTGGCTGCGCTGCCGGCTCGCGGCGGGCATGCTGGGGCCCGCACCACCGGCGCCGACGACTCAGGGAGCGGCCACATGCGGCGGGACGTCGCGGGATTACGACGGCGGGCCGGGCGCCCGTCCGCGGGACTGCCTGCGGGAGCGCCCGGGTCGCTGGTCGGCGGGCTGGCCATCGTGCTGGCGGTCGGCGGGCTGGCCGGGTGCGGGAGCGCCGGCCAGGCCCGGGCGCCGCGGCCGCGGCGGGCCGCACCCCGTCCGCGACGGCCAGCCAGCCTCGCCCGGCCTCGGCGGGGAAGAGCCGCAACCCGCTGGCCAAGTCGCACCTGAAGGTGCTGACCACGCTGAGCCCGACCAGGCTGTGCGTGGCGATCAGCCCGGCGCAGGCGCAGCGGATCCTGGGCACGGGCGTCGCCGCCCCGGCCTACGGCAGCGCCGCCGGCCTGGGGATCTACTGCCGCTGGCCGAAGCGCACCGCGCCGCTGTCCACCCCGGACAACCTGTACGTCGGCATCTCCTCGGTCATCGACTGGGCGGGCGCGCAGAAGGTCGACCAGCTGCTGTCGCGGCCAGGCCGACCACGATCGACGGCCATTCGGCCCTGGCGGCCGGCCCGCTGAAGGCGATGGCCTGGGCGCAGGTGGACGTCGCGCTGGCGGGCGCCCACGACCCGGTGGCCGAGTACCGCGCCCCCACGATGGCGATGGCCCGCGCCCTGGCCACGGCGGCCACGCCGCACATCCTCGCCATGGGCTGAGCGTCCGATACTGAGCCGTCCGATACTGAGCCGCCCGGGACTGAGCCGCCCGGGACTGTTGTGGCGAGGGATGCCTGCTGAGGTGCCCTGGCTGGCCTGACGCCGGGGTCAGCTGGCCCGAGCGCGACCGGGCACCTGAGGATAAGCTGGACATCGGTGAACGGACGAGAGTAAAGAATGTCTGCTATGAGTCCATATAAGTCACCGCTGATCCTCCTGGCGTGCGCGCTGGGCATCGGCGCTCGCCGCGTGCGGGAGCAGCGGCGGTTCGACACAGTTCCGGCAGCGCCGCGTCGCTCGCGCCCCGGCCAAGGGGCCGCGCCTTAACGCCGGTACTCGCACGGCCAGCGATCGCGGCGAACTGGACGGCGTTCTTCAGCGCCAAGACCCCGGTGGCCAAGCGCATCAGCCTGCTGCAGAACGGCCAGCAGTTCGCCTCGATCATCAAGTCCCAGGCGGGCAAGGGCCTGGCCTCCGAGGCGTCGGCCAACGTCACCGGCGTCACGGCTCAACTCGACCACGGCCAAGGTGGTCTACGACATCCTGCTGGCCGGGCTGCCCGCGCTGAAGGCCCAGTCGGGCACGGCGGTCCTGCAGAACGGCACCTGGAAGGTGGGGCGTCACCAGCTTCTGCGGCCTGCTGATCGCGGAGGCCGGCGGCAGCGCCAAGGGCCTGCCCGCCGCGTGCCAGACCGCGGGCTAGCGTGACGTCGGCCAGCATGCCGGCCACCGCCCGGCAGGCGATGGCCCGCCCCGGCGGCCGGGCTCTCGCGCTCGGGGTGCTGTGCACCATCCTGTTCCTGACCTTCCTCGACAACACGGTGGTCAGCGTCGCCCTGGGCAGCGTCCAGACCGACCTGCACGCCGGCGTCTCGTCGCTGCAGTGGGTGGTCAGCGCGTACGCGCTGACCTTCGCCGGGGCCATGCTGGCGTTCGGCATGGTCGGCGACGAGTTCGGCCGCAAGCGGGTCATGCTGATCGGCGTCGGGATCTTCTGCGGCGGGTCGGTGCTGGCCGCGCTGGCCCCCAACACCGGGGTACTGATCGCGGCGCGCGCGGTCATGGGCCTGGGCGCGGCGGCCAGCGAGCCCGGCACGCTGTCCATGCTCCGCCACGTCTACGAGGACGAGAAGGTCCGCACCCGGGCGCTGGGCGTGTGGACGGCGGTGTCCGGGCTGGCCCTGGCGGCCGGCCCGGTCATCGGCGGGGCGCTGACGGGCATCTGGACCTGGCGGGCCATCTTCTGGTTCAACCTGGCGCTGGGCCTGGCCGCGCTGGCGCCGGGGCCCGGCTGCTGCCCGAGAGCGCCGACCCGGACGCGCACCGGGTCGACATCACCGGCGTCGTGCTGGGCGCGGCGGCGCTGACCGCGCTCACGTTCGCGATCATCGACTCGGAGACAGCCGGGTTCTCCGCACCGGGCGTGATCGCCCTGCTGTGCGTGTCCGCGGTGGCGGCGGTGGCCTTCGCCGTCCGCGAGCGCCGGGCCGCGCACCCGTTGCTGGACCTGCGCTACCTGCGGGCGCCGCGGTTCCTGACCGCCAACGTGGTGGCGTTCTGCGCGTACTTCGCGACGTTCGCGGTGTTCTTCTTCACCGCGCTGTACCTGCAGGAGGTAGCGGGCTACTCGGGTTACCGGATCGCGCTGACGTTCCTGCCCATGACCGCGCTGATGATCGCGGCGTCGCTGCTGGCCGGCCGCTGGGCCCTGACCGTCGGCCTGCGCTGGTCGATCTTCATCGGGTCGCTGCTGTTCGGCGCGGGCCTGCTGGCGACCGTGGTCACCCTGGGCCGGAACCCGGCCTACCTGCCGCTGGCCCTGGCCCTGGCCCTGACCGGGATCGGCATCGGCACCACGGTCGTGCCGACCACGTCGGCGGCGCTGTCCGCGGTGCCCGCGCGGCGGTCCGGCATGGCCGCGTCGGCGGCCAACACCAGCCGGGAGATCGGCGCGGTCACGGGCGTGGCCATCCTCGGCGCGCTAGTCAACTCTCAGCTGCAGAGCAACCTGCTCAGCCAGCTGAAGCACATTGGCGTGCCGCCCTCGTTCAATGCCGTCATCATCCACGCCCTGGAGACGGGCGCGGTCCCGGCCAACGCGAGCGGCGCGGGCGCGGCCGGCGCCGGCCATACCAACGAGGTGACGCAGGTGCTCGACGCCGCGTTCAACGCGTTCTACACCGGGCTGCGGGCCGCCCTGGTGCTGTCCGCCATCCTGGTCCTGGCCGTCTGGCCTGTTCGCGCTGATCCTGCTGTCCAGGCGCGGCGCTGACGCCGGCGCCGACGAGGGGGAGGTCAGCTCGCCGCCAGCAGCCCCCTGAGATAGGCGGCCTGGCCCGCGTGCTGCAGGTCGTCGGAGACCACGCTGATCAGCCGCATGCCCAGGGTCACCGGCGGGTCCCAGCTGGTGTCCACCACCCGGTCCAGGTCCTGGTCGGTCAGGCCCGGCAGGTAGCGCAGCGTCCGCTGGTAGACCGCGTCGTGGTAGCCGGTCAGCAGCTCACCCGACTTGACCTGGACCGCCGCCACCTCGCCTGACCCGTGCCCGTACCCGGTCGCGGTGGGCAGGAACGGGAGGTCGAACCGGTCGGCCCAGCCGTCGGCCAGCCACACCTGCTCGGTGCCCGCCACGTGGTCGACGTGGTCGTCCTGGATCCGGGTCAGGTGCCAGACCAGCCAGGCGATGGAGTTGGCGGCGCCGTCCGGCCGGTAACCCAGCTCAGCCGGGGCCCAGCCCGTCCACGCAACTGGTGCACCTCGTAGTGGACCCGGCCGAACGCTGTCAGCCAGCACGTTCCGCTGTTCTCATGCTGGAATCCAGTTCTCATGCTGGAACATCCTCTCGCGATGATGCGGACTCCCGCGCGCCGCCGTTGCGCCCCGTCCGGGCACGGCCCCGATTGCTGACCTGCCACCTCCCGGGGACAGCCACGGCATTACCCGTGGCAAGCCGCTGACCACGGGTTAACTGAGACCATGGCCGGGTGAGCACCGCCGCTGACGCCACCCTGGTCCGGGACTGCGTGGCCGGGTACGCCGCGCGGCTGCACGCCGCCGCCGGCCAGGGCCACCACGTGCTCTCCCCGCTGGGAGCGTGGCTGCTGCTGGCCCTGTGCGGTACCGGGCCGGGTGCCGGCGGCCGCGCCGCGCTGGGCGAGGTGCTGGGCTGTGCCGCCGGGACGGCGCGCCCGGCTCGCTGCCGGGCTGCTGGCCCGCCCGCACCCGCAGGTCGCCGCGGCGGCCGCGGTGTGGGCCAGTCCGCTGCCCGGTCACCTGCGGGCGTGGCAGGCCGGCCTGCCGCCCGCCGTGCACGGCCGGCCCGGTACCGACCCCCGAGCAGGCCGATGCCTGGGCGCGGGACCACACGTTCGGGCTGATCGAGGAGTTCCCGGCCGGACCAGGCCGTCACCAACCTGGCCCTGGTCACCGCCCTGGCCAGCCGGGTGTCCTGGCAGCAGCCGTTCGACCTGGCCCCGGCGGCCAGCCTCGGCGCGGGCAGCCCGTGGGCGGGCCTCGGGCAGGTCCTGCGCCACCCCGCGCCGGCGCGGCCGGGCATGGCAGTTCGTCGCGGCCACGCCGGCAGGCCGGGGACGTCATCGTGCACCTGGCGCCAGGCCCGCGACGGCCTGCTGGTGGCCAGCGTGGCCGCCGGCCGCCGGCGTGCCGCCCGCCGACGTGCTGGCCGCCGCCCACGACCTCGGCCCGGCCGCCGTCAGCCCGGCGCCGTCGCCGACGTCCGGCGCCCGCTCGCGCCCAGCTCGGCCGGCCTGCCGCTGGGCGAGACGCCGCGGTGGCGGATCTGGGAGGAGGCGGCCGGGACCGGGCTGGCCCCGAGGACCGTGTCACGGCGGTGCTGCCCGCCTGGTCGGCGCGGACCCGGCTGGATCTGGGCGACCCGTGCTGGGCTTCGGCGCGGCCGTGGCCGCGCTGCAGGCCCGCGGCGCGCGTGGACCGCCGCGCAGTCGGCCATGGCCCGCTACACCCGGACCGGCTTCGAGGCGGCCGCGGTCACCGCCGATGGCCCGGGCCATGAGCATGGTCCGGCCGCCCCGCGGCCGGCACCGCGAGGCCCGGCTCCGCTTCGCCTTCCCGTACGCGGTCGTGGCCGTGGCCGAGGACCTGGACGCGGACGGGACGCCGGGGCCGTGGCACGGGGTGCCGGTGTTCTCGGCCTGGGTGGCCGACCCGCAGGACGCGGCGCCATGAGCAGCCCGCCCCGCCCCGGCCGGGCCATGTCGCGGGCCGAGGTCGCGCTCCGGTCGTTCGGCCAGCCCAACGCCGTAGCCCGTCAGTTCGACTTCTGGAACGGCAGCTACGAGTGGCGCCGGGTGTTCGCCGAGCTGCTGGGCACGTTCCTGCTGGTCCTGGTGGCGGCCGGGGGCGGGATGATCAATGCCCGGTTCGGCGGGCACGCCATCCCCGGCCCGGCCCAGGTGGTGGCGCCGGCCCTGATGGTCATGGCCATCATCCTGTTCATGGGCGCGGTCTCCGGGGCGCACCTCAACCCGGTGGTCAGCGTCGCGTTCGCGCTGCGCGGGGACTTCCCCTGGAAGCGGGTGCCGAACTACGTCGTCGCCCAGCTAGCCGGGGCGGTGGCGGCCACGCTGGTGCTGTGGGCGGTGGTCGGCCGGCACGGCGCCGCCGGGCAGACCCTGCCCGGCCCGGGCATCTCGGGGATCACCGCCATGCTGTGGGAGGCGCTGCTGACCGCCGGGCTGGCCAGCGTGGTCCTCGGCACGGCGTCCGGGGCGCAGCAGCTCGGCCCGATCGCGGCGATCGGGGTGGGCAGCTATATCGCGCTGGCGGGCCTGATCGGCGGCCCGGTCAGCGGCGCGTCCATGAACCCGGCCCGCTCCCTCGGCCCGGCCCTGGTGCTCGGCGACTGGACCGCCTGGTGGGCGTACCTGGCCGGCCCGCTCATCGGCGCCGTGGCCGCCGTCGGCATCGCCTGGGTGCTGCGCGGCCCCGGCGGCGGCACCCGGGGCACTCTGGCCGCCCAGGGCACCCTGGGCACGCTGTGGTTACCCGGCCCGGTCGGCCTGCCCTCGGCCGCTCCCACCGGCCCGGCCCGGCCAGCATCGGGCCAGCCGGCACCGGGCCAGGCTCCACCGGGCCAGCGCACCGGGCCAGCCGCACCGGGCCAGGCCGAACCACCGGGCCAGGCCGCTCCGCCAGCCGCCGAGGACGGCCGGGGCGATGGCCGGGAGCCGTGACCGGCCCGGATGATCCCCGGCGCCAGCTGGCCGCCGACCGGGCCGCGACGCTGGACCGGGTCGCCGCCCTGGACCGCGAGGTGACGGCGATCATCACCGCCAGCGAGGCGGCCAACGCGGACGACGAGCACGATCCCGAGGGCGCCACGATCGCGTTCGAGCGGGAGCACGCCGCCGCCCTGGCCCGCCAGGCCCGCGCTCACCTGGCCGAGATCGACGCCGCGGTGCGCCGCCTGGACGAGGGCCGGTACGGCACCTGCGAGCGATGCGGCGGCCCGGTCGGCGCCGCCCGCCTGGCCGCCCGGCCGGCCGCCGCTACCTGCATCTCCTGCGCCCGGTAATCTCGTGGCGGGTCGCCCGCGGGACGGATGTTCGGCTGGGCGAATGTCGGCGGGATCAGGCAGGCTGTGCTCATGGCGGAAACACTCACACTGATGGCCGTGCACGCCCACCCGGACGACGAGGCCTCCAGCACCGGCGGGATGCTGGCCCAGTACTCGGCTCAGGGCATTCGCACCATAGTCGTGACCTGCACGAATGGCGAGTTCGGCGATGCGCCGGGCCAGGTCAAGCCGGGTCAGGACGGGCACGACGAGGAAGCGGTGGCGCAGTTGCGCCTGTCCGAGCTGCGCGAGTCCTGCAAGATCCTCGGCGTCACCCACCTGGAGCTGCTCGGCTACCACGACTCGGGCATGCCGGAGTGGGACTACCGGAACCGGCCGGACGCCTTCTGCAACGTGCCGCTGGAGGTCATCTCCGCCCGCATCGTCGAGCTGATCGAGCGGTACCGGCCCCAGGTCGTGGTCAGCTACGACCCGGATGGCGCCTACCAGCATCCCGACCACATCCAGGCGGCCCGGGCCGCCGCTCGCCGCGGCCGACGCCTCGGGCATCCCGGCCAAGTTCTACCAGACCGCGTTCCGCCGCAGCAGCTGGCGGAAGATCCGGGACGCGCTGCGCGAGGCCGGGGAGGACGTCTCGGACTGGGACGATCCCAGCCCCGAGGCGGAGGCGCAGATGGCGGCCGAGGAAGCCCGGATCACCACCATGATCGACATCGGGAGCGTGATAGCCCAGAAGCGCGAGGCGCTGATGTCGCACGCCAGCCAGATCAGCGACTCCTGGTTCAGCAAGATCCCGCCCGAGGTGGCGTCCGAGGTCGTTCGGCTACGAGAACTTCGTCCGGGTCACCGACACCAGCGGCGCGCCGGTGCCGGAGACCGACATGTTCGCCGGGCTTCGCGCGCTAGAGGCTCAGCAGCCGGGCCGCGTTGTCGTGGCAGACCGCCCGCAGCCACGGCGTGCCCAGCCCCAGCCCGGCCAGCGCCTGCAGCTGGTGCAGGTACGGGTACGGGATGTTCGGGAAGTCGGTTCCGAGCAGGATACGGTCGCCCAGGTCGGCCAGGCGGGGCAGTTCGCCGGGCGGGAACTCCCGGTCCGGGCGGATCGCCGTGAAGAAGTCGGTAAACGCCATCGTGGTGTCCAGGTGCACCCGCGGGTACCGCTCGGCCAGGTCGAAGAACTCGCGGTACTCCGGCGCCCCGAGGTGGGCGATGATCGCGGTCAGCCGCGGGTGCCGGGCCAGTACCTCGGCGAACGGCCCCGGGCCGGTGTACGGGCCGGGCAGGCCCGGACCCGCAGTGCACCACCACCGGCACGTCGGCCTCGGCTAGCTGGCCCCACACCGGGGCCAGCAGCTCATCGCGAGGGTCGTAGCCGCCGACCTGGACGTGGGCCTTGAAGATCCGGGCGCCATCGGCGATGGCCGCGGCGACGTACTCGCCCGCGCCCGGCTCGGGGAAGAACGTGGCGCTGTGCAGCGAGTCCGGGTGCGCCGCCGCGAACGTGGCCGACCAGGAGTTCAGCCAGGCCGCCATGTCCGGCTTGTGCGGGTAGGCCAGCGCGCTGAACCGCCGCACGCCGAACGCCCGCAGCAGGGCCAGCCGGTCGTCCTCGGGCAGCCGGTACGCGATCGGCCACGGGTAGCCGAACTGGCCGCCCTCGAAGTACGCCCACACCTTGGCCAGCACGTTGTCCGGCATGAAGTGGGTGTGCACGTCAATCAGGCCGGGCAGGTCGAGCCCGCGCCAGAACGCCACGACGCCCGGAACCTCCGCGGCCTGCGGCGGCACCGGGCGCTGCCAGGCTGTCACGGGGCCAGTCTGCCAGCAGCCCGCCGGATGCCCGGATCGGGGGGACACTGGAACAGTGACGGGGCGGATAACCACGGGGCGGCATAACCACGGGGCGGATCAGGACGGGGGTGCGGGTCGAGGGCATCGTCCAGGGCGTCGGCTTCCGGCCGTTCGTCTACGGGCTGGCCACCAGCCTGGGCTTAGGCGGGCTGGTCGGCAACGACGCGGACGGCGTGTTCGCGGAGGTCGAGGGCGACCCGGCGGCCGTGGCGCAGTTCCTGGACCGGCTCCGGTGCCAGCCCCCGCCGCTGGCCCGCGTCGACCGGGTCACCACCCGGGACCTGGCTCCGCGCGGCGGGACCGGGTTCGCCATCGCGCCCAGTCCGGCGCCCGGTCCCGAGCGCCGGGCGCTGGTCTCGCGCTGACACCGCCACCTGCGCCGACTGCCTGGCCGAACTGGCCGACCCGGCCGACCGCCGGTTCGGCTATCCGTTCATCAACTGCACCAACTGCGGCCCGCGGTTCACCATCGTCCGCGACGTGCCGTATGACCGGGCGCTGACCACGATGGCCGGGTTCGGGATGTGCCCGGCCTGCGCGGCCGAGTACGACGATCCGGCCGACCGCCGGTTCCACGCCCAGCCGACCTGCTGCCCGGCGTGCGGCCCCCGGCTTACCCTGACCGCCCCGGACGGCAGCGTGCTGGCCGATGCCGCGGTAGCTGGCTGGCCAGCCGATCCGGTGGCCAGAGCGGCGGCGCTGCTGGCCGCCGGGCGGATCGTCGCGGTCAAGGGGCTGGGCGGCTACCACCTGGCCGCCGTCGCGGCCAGCGAGGCGGCCGCCTCGGCCCTGCGCCAGCGCAAGCACCGGGAGGACAAGCCGTTCGCGGTCATGGTCGCTGACCTGGCCGCGGCCCGGCGGCTGGGCCAGGTCAGCGAGCCGGCCGCGGCGCTGCTGGCCAGCCCCCGGCGGCCCATCGTGCTGCTGCCCCGCCGCGATGACGCCCCGGTGGCGGCCGCCGTCGCGCCCGGCAACCGCGCAGCTTGGGCTGATGCTCCCGTACACCCCGCTGCATCACCTGCTGCTCCGCGCCCTGGCCGGGCCGTTGATCCTGACCAGCGGGAACGTCTCGGACGAGCCGATCGCCTACGCCGACGCCGACGCGCGGGAGCGGCTGGCCGGGATCGCCGACGCGTTCCTGGCCCACGACCGGGCCATCCACATCCGGACCGACGACTCGGTTGCCAGGGTGCTGCGGCGGCGGGCCGTCGGTACTGCGCCGGTCCCGCGGCTACGTGCCCGAGCCGCTGCCGGTCCCGGTTACCTTCGCCCGGCCCGTCCTGGCCTGCGGGGCCGAGCTGAAGAGCACGTTCTGCCTGGGCACCCGCCAGCACGCGTTCGTGTCCCACCACATCGGGGACCTGGAGAACGCCGAGACGCTGCGCTCGTTCACCGAGGGCATCGACCACTTCCGGCGGCTGTTCGACATCGAGCCCGAGGTCATCGCCTGCGACCTGCACCCGGACTACCTGTCCACCAAGCACGCCGCCGCAGCTGGCCGACGCGACCGGCGCCGAGCTGGCCGGCGTGCAGCACCACCACGCGCACATCGCCGCCTGCCTGGCCGACAACGGCGAGCGGGGGCCGGTCATCGGCGTCGCGTTCGACGGCACCGGGTACGGCCCCGACGGGACCATCTGGGGCGGGGAGTTCCTGATCGCCGACCTGGCCGGGTTCAGCCGGGCCGCGCACCTGGCCCCGGTGCCGATGCCGGGCGGCGCCGCCGCGATCCGCCAGCCGTGGCGGATGGCCGCCAGTTACCTGGCCGCCGCCTGGCCGGGCATCCCGGTCGGCGGCCTCGGCGCGGGCCTGGCCGTCCGGGCCCGGAACGAGCGGTCCTGGGGCCCGGTGCTGGCCATGGCCGCGCGCGGCATCAACGCGCCGCTGACTTCCAGCGCCGGGCGGCTGTTCGACGCGGTGGCCGCGCTGGCCGGGGTGCGGGACGAGATCCGCTACGAGGGCCAGGCGGCCATCGAGCTAGAGCAGCTAGCCGACCCCGGCGAGCCCGGCGCCTACCGGGCGGCGGTGAGCGGCGGCGAGCCCCCGTGGTCTGGCGAGCCCCCGTGGTCTGGCGAGCCCCCGTGGTCTGGCGAGCCCCCGTGGTCTGGCGAGCCCCCGTGGTCTGGCGAGCCCCCGTGGTCTGGCGAGCCACTGCGCGTCGCCGCCGCCGACCTGGTCCGCGCGGCCGCCGCCGACCTGGCCGACGGGGTCAGCCCGCCGGTCGTCGCGGCCCGGTTCCATAACGGCGTGGCCGCCGTCATCGAGGACGTCTGCGTGGCCCTGCGCGAGCGCGGCGGCCCGGACACGGTGGCGCTGTCCGGGGGCGTGTTTCAGAACGTGCTGCTCACCGACCGGGTGATCAGCCGGCTGGAGGACCGGGGCTTCCGGGTGCTGACCCACCGGCAGGTCCCGTGCAACGACGGCGGGATCAGCCTGGGCCAGGCCGTGATCGCCGCTGCCCGGCTGGCCTGCCCGGACGGGCCGTGAGCGTGCGCAGCCTGTTCCATGCGGGCAGGGGCCGCCCGCACTGGCCTGGCACCAGTGCGGGCGGCCCAGCTCTTAGGGAGATCAAGCGGCCCGGGCTGCTCGGGGGGTGGCGAGGTTGACCTTGTCGTAGATCTCCTGCAGGTCGCAGTCGGCGGCGCTGGCGGCGAGGGCGGCGATGGTGCAGTTGAGGCCCTCGGCGTCGGTCCAGGCTGGCAGCCAGGCGGGCGGGGCGGGCAGTGGCGGGGAGCTGATGGTGCCCTCGGCCGGGCTGTAGCCGCAGCCGGCCGGGATGATGGCGTCGAAGGCGCCGGTGATGGCGGTGCGGGCGGCCTTGTCGGTCGGCCAGGTGACGCCGTGGTGGTCGCGGGCGTGGGCGGCGATGGCGTCCCAGCGCAGCAGCGGGTCGCTGGCCAGGACGTGCCGGGCCGCGACGTCAGCGACGGCGGTGGTGGTCACGGAATGTCGTTCCTCTCGGTCGGGGGCTTGCGGGTGTCGTGCGATTGGGCCGTGTCTCGGAGTGACTGGCGTGGCTGGCTGGCTGCGGCCGGTGAGGTTGCCTGCGGTCGGCGGGCCAGGCGCGGAGGTCGCTGGCGATCTGCCGCTGCGCGGAGGTGATCGGCGTGATCGCGACCGATTACCTACGCTGCAGGTGGGCAATCGGTCGCGATCATGGCCGCCGGATTTCCGGCGCGGCCGCAAAGCGCTATCGGGACGCCTGATCCCGGTACGCGCAGCCAGGACCGACGGCGCCGTCTCAGATGTCGGGACAGGGCCTGGCTGGCGGGGCGGCACCCGGGCCGCGGGCCGGCGGCCGGGGCGGTTCACTGGCCGCACACCGCGAACACGACCTTGCCGCCGCCCTCGGTGCGGTAGGCGCCCCACCGGGAGCTGAGCGCGGCGACCAGGACCAGGCCCCGCCCGCCGGGCTCGTCGTCGCCCGGCGGCCCGGAGCGCATCTGCGGCATCTCCTCGCCCGCGTCCCAGATCTCGATCTGGACCCCGCGCGGCCGGCCGGTCAGCCGCAGCCGGACCGGCGGCGTGTCGGCGGCGCCGGGCGGGCCGGCCCCGTGCAGGACGGCATTGGAGACCAGCTCGGCGACCACTAGCTCGCAATCCCCGGCGATGGCCGGGAACCCCCACTCGCGCGTTACGAGCCGCGCGTGCAGCCGGGCGCACGGTACGGCGCCGGGTAGGGGGCGCAGGTCCAGCGCGGACAGCCGTAACACGAGATGGCAGGTGGAGCCGGAGTCCGTGCTGCTGCTGTCCGGAGCCGTGAGCGCCGCGTGTTCCGGCGCGATGCTGGCGCCGCTCATGGCCTTCGCTCGCGGGGCTGCTTGCCGGGCCGGAGCGGCGGAAGTCGGGCACGCCGGGCGGGTCATGATGCCGGGGCTGGTGGTCACGCCGAAGACCGTAGGCGGGTCCCGGGCGGGCAGACAATGACAGAGTGCGCAGGCCAGGCAGCGGACTGTCAGTGCCGCCACAGGCATGCACAGGACCGCCGGAGGAAGGCGCGGCTGGGAGTGCCGTCTACAGCGGCAGGCGCAGGAAGCCAGCCAGGTCGCGCATCTCGGGAGTGAGGGTGCGCCGGCGCCGGATGATCTTGTCAAGGATGTCGGTGGCGTAGCGCTGCTGTGGGAGCCACTCCGGGCGGGTGCGGCGCAGGTCGGTGAGCACCCCGATCGCCTCGGTGTCCTGGCGCAGCGCGGCGTGGGCGGCGGCCACGTCCAGCCGGTGACTGGGCGCGTACCTGGGCACCGGCACCCGGCTGTCGCCAAGCTGGCCCGCGATGGCCAGGACTTCCGCCGGGCGGTCGGAGATCATCGCCGTCTCGGCCGCCGCCACCGACACGGTCACCGGCCCGAACACGTGCCACGGCGAGTACGGCAGCAGGAAGTCGGCCCCGGTCCCGGCGGCGGCCATCCCGGCCAGCCGCAGCGCGTTGGCCGCCTCGGCGGGCTGGTTGTCGCGGACCGCAGCCGCCGACGCCCGGACCAGCAGCCGCCCCCAGGCGGCCAGCTCGTCCCGGCTGGCCGACATCCGCGGCTCGGCCTGCCCGGCCCAGCCCATGGCAAGGTCTAGGCAGTCACCCAGCCGGCCCTGCCGGATCAGCCCCCAGCACTGCTCCTCGGCCACCGAGCAGGCCGTCAGCATGTTCCCGGCGTCGCCCATCGCCAGCGCGAACGCCCGGTCGGCCGCGTCGAACTGCCAGGTATGCAGCATCAGCGAGCCCGCCACCTGCCGGACCTGCGCCCGCAGCGTCCGGGCGCCGGCCCGCCTGCCGTCCGCCGCCGCCGAGACCAGGGCGTCGGCGTCCCGCAGCAGCCCCGGCAGCATCGTCCCGAGCTCGGCGAACCGGCCGGCCAGCAGCAGCGGAACCAGGCTCCCGAACGCGCTCAGCGCCCCGGCCAGGGTCGGCTCTTCCTCGGGCTGCTCCCCGCCCGCGCTTCCCTCCAGGGCACGCCGGACCGGCTCCCACCGCTCGCGCTCGCCCGGCCCCGCAGCCGGCGCGTCCCCGCCGGCCAGCGCCGAGGTCGGCACCCGCAGGGCCACGGCCAGCTTGTGCACCGTTTCCAGCCGGACGGCGCCGTAGATTCCCTGCTCCACCTTCGTGACCAGGGAGACCGACACGCCCGCCAGCCGGGCCAGGTCCCGTTGCGTCAGGTCCCGGCGCTTGCGGGCCTCACGCACAAGATCCCCGATGCTGCGAGCCTCATCCACAAGGGCCAGGCTACGCCCGTCAGCGACGCCCGCATGGCTAGCGTGGTCGCCGCCGCCCGGCTGGCCCGGACGAGGTCAGGTCAGCCGGTGAAGTGCCGGCTGATCTCGTTGGCGTAAGTCCGGCCCAGGTCCGCACCATGGTCGCAGGCCCAGTCGGTGAACACCGTGGTCCCGGTGGCGGGCGCGTCGGAGTCGGCCAGGCCGTCGGCCATGGCCCGGTACTCGTCGGCGGTCAGCAGGGTGTCGCGAAGCATCGCGCCCAGCACCCCGGACAGCGCCGGGATGACCGCTCCGGGCACCGGAATCAGGACCGCCCGGCTGCCCACCGCGGCTCGCACCGCCGACACCAGTTCGCGGAAGGTCAGTGCCTGCGGCCCCACCGCGTCGACCACCGTCTGGTCGGACCCGGCACCCCGGCTGACGCAGAGCGCGGCCAGGTCATCGACGTGAATGGGGCGGATCCGGTAGCTGCCGCCGCCGCCCAGGGCGAACACCGGCAGCCGGCGCAGCAGCCAGGCGATGTTGTTGACCAGCACCCCGTCGCCGCCGAACAGGATCGCGGGCCGGACGATGGCATACGGCAGGCCGGTGTCGTCCAGGATCTGCTCGACCCGGGCCTTGCCCCGGAAGTACGGGTAGGGCGAGTCGGCCTGCGGGTGAGTGATGGACACGTGCACGATCCGCCGCACCCCGGCCGCCGCGGCCGCGCGGAACAGCACCTCGCTGGCCGCCACCGCCGACTCGTGGTCGACCGTGCCCCGCGCGAACCGCACCCAGTAGGTGTTGTAGAGGGTGTGCGCCCCGCGCATCGACTCGGCCAGGTCCAGCGGGCGGCCGAGGTCAAACGGCCGGACCGTGATCGGGCTCCCGGCCGGGGCGCGCTCCGGATGTCCGGTCAGCGTCCGCACCCCGTGCCCGGCGGCCAGCAGGCTCCGGGCGATGGCTGACCCGGAGTAGCTGAACGCCCCGGTCACCACGTCCACCTGGCCCGTGGTCTGCCCTGTCTCGGTCATGTATTCCTCCCGTCGCGCGGCCCCGTCTGCTGTCCGCTCCCGCCTAGCAGGCCCAGTCCGCCGGTCAGGCCCAGTGCGCCGGTCAAGTCGGCCAGCCCGGCCAGCAGCAGGGCGCGGTCGAAGATGGCCAGCGCCGCGTCCTGGCTGCCGTCCAGGCCGGCCAGTAGCTGCAGGCCGAGGAAGCCGGCCACCACGCCGTGGGCCACCTCGCTGGCCGGCACCAGCGAGCGCAGCGGCGAGGCGGCCAGCGCCCGCCCGATGGCGGTCTCGGCCAGGTCGCGCCATGGCCGGAGCCGGGCTGCTACCTGCTCGCCCAGGCCGTCCACCGAGTGCGCGGCGTTGATCATCTCGACCAGGACGGTGACGTGGCCGGCGCTCAGGTCCTCGCGGAAGATGGCCCGGGCGGACTCGACTAGCTCGGTCAGCGACTGGGCCTGGTCCACCAGTCCCCGGTAGGCCGCCATGCGCCGCTCGCTGAGCCCGTCCAGCGCGGCTAGCAGCAGGTCGGTCACCGTGCCGAAGTGATAGAAGACCAGCGCCTGGTTGCAGCCCGCCCGCCCGGCGATCTCCCGCGCACTCGCCCGGGCCAACCCCACCTCCCGCAGCGCCGCCTCGGCCGCGGTGACGAGCGCGGCCCGGGTGTCCGCCGACTGCGCTCGCGGCCCGCCGCCCGTCGCCCGCGGTCCGGACTTGGCCACTCGGCCGCCTCATAATCAGAAAGTTTGAGCAATCGCTTAAGAACACGCTACCAGGCGCCCGTCACCTGGAAAGCGAGTGACGCGCGGTACCGGGGGTCGCCGGGTGCCGCGCGTCATGTCAGTAGTGCCTCGGGGTCACTCCCACCGGAACAGCCGCCGGCCGAGCAGGCCGGTCGCGACCGCCCAGCCGGCCAGGACGCCCAGGTAGAGCAGCGGCGGGAACTGGCCGCCGATGCTGTCGCCCATCGCGGTCACCGCCGCGCCGAGCGGGGTCGCGTGGCTGATGTCCTGCAGGACCGGGCTCATCGACGGGATCGGCAGCCACAGGCCGGAGAAGAACATCATCGGGTAGAACAGCAGCGCCCCGAGGCCGTGCGCGACCCGGGTCGTCTTGGCGACGCTCGCGATGCACAGGCCCAGGCCCATCAGGGCCGTGACGGCCAGCAGCAGGGTCAGGATGAACCCGCCGAACTGCGTTGGCAGCGGCACGCCGTAGGTCAGCCGCGCGATGCTGACGATGACGGTCGCCATGATCAGCACCAGCGCCACGTTGACGATGACCTGAGCGGTCAGCAGCCGGGTGGCGCCGGCCGGCGTGGTGCCGAACCGCCGCAGCACCCCGCGCTCCCGGTAGCTGGCCAGCGCGCCGGCGGACACGACCAGGCAGATGAGCGCCGCGCCCAGCAGGATCACGACCGGCACGTACAGGTCCATGAGCGAGCGGCCGCCGAGGCTCGCCATCGGCTTCTGGACGGCGCCGATGCTGCCGAAGACGACCAGCAGGATGAGCGGGAGCCCCAGGCCGAAGACGGGCCCGATGATCTCCCGCACGGCGAGCTTGGCCTCGGTGAGCACGAGCAGCCGCAGGGGAGACGGCCGTCGCGGCGCCCGGCGCTGGTGGTGGTGCTGGCGGTGGTGCTGGCACTGGTGATAACTGACATCGATCAGCCCTCCTTGTTCCCGTGCCGGCCGGTGAGGGCGAGGAACGCGTCCTCCAGCGTGGCCTGCTCGACCCTGAGCTGGCGTGGCTCGATCTGGTGGCGCGCCAGCAGGGCGGTGACGGCGGCCAGCACGTTGCCGGTCCCGGTCACCGTGACCGTGTCGCCGCGGTACGCGACGCTGGTGACCTCCGGCAGTGCCGATAGCAGCGTCAGGTCGAGCGTCGCCGGGGCCAGGAAGCGCATGGTCATCCCGGCGTGGATGCTCTCGGCCAGCGCCGCGGGCGTGTCCAGGGCGACGACCCGCCCGGAGTCCACCAGCGCCACCCGGTCGCACAGGTGCTCGGCCTCTTCCATGAAGTGGGTGACGAGGACGATCGTCACGCCGCGGTCCCGGATCCCCGAGATGAGGTCCCAGGTGTCCCGGCGTGCCTCCGGGTCCAGGCCGGTGGTCAGCTCGTCCAGCACGGCCACCTTCGGGTTGCCGACGAGCGCCAGGGCGATGGACAGCCGCTGCTTCTGGCCGCCGGACAGCTTCTTGAACATCGTGCCGGTCTTGGCGTCCAGGCCCAGGGTCTTGACCAGTGCCCGCCAGTCGGCCGGGTCACGGTAGAACGAGCTGTACAGCTGCAGGGCCTCGCTGACGTACAGCTTGTCCGGCAGCGCCGACTCCTGCAGTTGCGCGCCGAGCACCTGGGTGACCTCGTCGCGGTCGGCGCGGGGGTCCAGGCCCAGGATCCGGACCGACCCGGAGTCCTGGGTGCGCAGGCCCTCCATGCACTCCACGGTCGTGGTCTTCCCGGCCCCGTTCGGGCCGAGGATGCCGAAGATCTCCCCCTCCCGGACGGAGAAGGAGATGTCGTCTACCGCGACAGTGTGCCCGTAGGCCTTGCTGAGGTGCTCCACCTCTATGACTGACATCGCGTGCCTCCTCTGGCACCTCCGTCGGCTGCTCCGGCGGCTCTTAATCTGATATCACAATGATAGATCGGTGATAGGCGGCCGTCCAGGGGCCGAGCCCGGAAGTTTCAGAACAGGCGCATGCCGCATCCCGGCCGCGACGCGATCGACGCGAGGCGGTCGTCCGGATCTACGGGACCGGCCCTAGTCGCGCGGGGGCGGGATGCGGCGGCGCAGCCAGTCGAACCAGGCCTGCATGCCGTCCCCGTTGGTGGCCGACACCTGGAGGAACAGCGCGTCCGGGGCGACCTTCCGCAGCCCGGACGCGTACTCCCGGACATCGAAGTCCACGTACGGCAGCAGGTCGGTCTTGTTCAGCAGGACCAGGTCGGCCTGGCGGAACATGTGCGGGTACTTCAGCGGCTTGTCGGCGCCCTCGGTCACCGACGCCAGCACCACCCGGGCCTGCTCCCCGAGGTCGAACAGGGCCGGGCAGACCAGGTTGCCGACGTTCTCGATCATCACGACCGAACCGCTGGGCGGATCCAGCTGGCGCAGCGCCCGGGCCACCATCTCGGCGTCCAGGTGGCAGCCGACGCCGGTGTTGACCTGCACCACCTTGCTGCCGGCGGCCAGGATGCGGCTGGCGTCCAGGGCCGTCTCCTGGTCGCCCTCGACCACCGAGATCGACGCCCGGCCGGTCATGCCGCGCATGGTGGCCTCCAGCAGCGTGGTCTTGCCGGCGCCGGGCGAGCTCATCAGGTTCACCGCCAGGATGCTCCGCTCGCGCAGCCACTGCCGGTTGCCGTCGGCCAGTTCATCGTTCTTGGCCAGCACTTTCTGCTGAAGCTCGATGGTCCGCTCGGCATCGGCCGCCTGCAGCGGGCCGAAGTCGATATGCAGGTGCTCGTGCCCGTGCTCCGGCCCGTGCCCGTGCCCAGGCCCGTGCTCGTGGTCGTGGTCGTGGTCGGGATGATCATGATGCTCCTGCCCGAAGCCGTCCTCGGCGCCGAATCCGAGGCCGGCCTTGAACTCCCGCCCCGGCTCGGCCACGAGCAGCCGGGCGGACCCGCCTGAGCAACCGCATGTCACGCACATATCTCATCCCACCTGAACAGACGTGATCTTGAGGTCCTGCCCGGCCAGCACCGTGACCTCGGCGCTGCCGCAGGGGCAGATGGCAAACGGGCCGGCTGGCTCGAAGTTGACGCCGCACACGCGGCAGTCGCACAGGCCCGGGGGCTCGGTGATCTCCAGGCGGGCGCCCTCGAGGTTGGTTCCTTCGGTCACCAGGTCGAAGCAGAATCGGACGGAGTCAGCCACCACCCCGGACAGCGCGCCGATCTCCAGGCGCACGCAGGTGATCCGCGCATCGGGCAGGCGCCCGGTAACCGCGCTGACCACCCCCTCGGTGATCGCCAGTTCGTGCACTCCGGTCTCTCGCTCTCAGATCGCCAGGGTCGGGGCAGGGGCTCAGGCCTGGCGGCCGGTCAGCAGATGCGCGGCAGCGGATCGCCGACCAGCAGGTCCACGATCCGGGTGCCGCCGAACGAGGTCTTCAGCTGGACGATGCCGGGCGGCTCGGGGGTCACCCGGCCGATGATGGCGGCCTGCTCGCCCAGCGGGTGGCCGCGCATGACGCGCAGCGCGCGGTCGGCCTCGCTGCCGTCCACCACCGCGACCAGGCGGCCCTCGCAGGCCACGTACATGGGGTCGATGCCCAGCAGTTCGGCCGCGCCGCGGACCTCCGGCCGGACCGGGATGGCATCCTCGGTGACGAGGATGCCGGCGCCGGCTGCCGTGGCGATCTCGTTCAGGATGGTGGCCACGCCGCCGCGGGTCGCGTCGCGCATGGCCCGCAGCCCGGTGACGTGGGCCAGCAGGTCGGCGGCCAGGCCGTTGAGCGGGGCGGTGTCGGACTCGAGGTCGGCCTCGATGTCCAGCTCGCCCCGGGCCAGCATGATCGTCACGCCGTGGTCCCCGATCGGCCCGGAGACCAGGATGGCGTCGCCCGGCCGGGCCTGGGCCACCCCGAGCGGGCTGTCCCGCTCGATCACGCCCACGCCGGCGGTGTTGATGTAGCAGCCGTCGGCCTTGCCCTTCTCCACCACCTTGGTGTCGCCGGTGACGATCTGCACCCCGGCCCGGTCAGCGGCGGCCCGCATGGACCGCGTGATGCGGGCCAGGTCGGCCACCGGGAAGCCTTCCTCGAGGATGAACCCGGCCGACAGGTACAGTGGCACCGCCCCGGACACGGCCAGGTCGTTGACCGTCCCGTTCACGGCCAGGTCGCCGATGTCCCCGCCCGGGAAGAACAGGGGCGAGACCACGTAGGAGTCGGTGGTCAGCGCCACCCGGGCGCCGTTGACGTGAATCCGGGCCGCGTCCTCCAGGGGCTCCAGCAGCGGGTTGCGGAAGGCGTCCAGGAAGATGGCCTCGATGAGGGTCTGGGTCGCCTTGCCGCCCGCGCCGTGCGACATCGTGATGCGCTCTTCCCTGACCCGGGGCCTGGCCCGGCGGGCGCGGTCGATCCGGCTCAGCACCAGTTCCTCGCGCGCGGCCCGGTCCTGGCGGGCGACATCGGCCGCGCCCTCGTCCAGCCCCGGACCGCCGGCTTCCTCGTGCACGCGCAGCGCGTCGCGCACCCACGCCGGGTGCTCGGGGTCAGGCTCGGCCACCGGTCCGGCGGCCGGCTGGTCGGTGGTCACGGCTGGCTCGCCCCCGCTACCCGCCCGGCCGCCCGGGAGCTGATGGTCACCGGGGTGACCCGGTTGCGGGTCAGCCGGCCGTAGTTGTAGTACGCGGCGCAGGCGCCCTCAGGCGACACCATGCACGTGCCGATCGGGGTCTCCGGCGTGCAGGCGGTGCCGAACACCTTGCACTCCCAGGGCTTGAGCACGCCCTTCAGCACCTCGCCGCACTGGCACGCCTTAGGGTCGGCGACCCGCACGCCGGGCACCCGGAACAGCCGCTCGGCGTCAAACCGGGCGAAGTCCTCGCGCACGCGCAGGGCCGAGTGGGCGATCGAGCCCAGGCCGCGCCACTCGAAGTACGGCCGCAGTTCCATCGTGTCGCCGATGGCCCGCAGCGCCACCGTGTTGCCGTCCCACGGCACC
This sequence comes from uncultured Actinomycetota bacterium, assembly GCA_963731085.1. Taxonomy (GTDB): domain Bacteria; phylum Actinomycetota; class Actinomycetes; order Streptosporangiales; family Streptosporangiaceae; genus DASUBV01. The sequence goes on along the minus strand of CAVSUF010000001.1, from coordinate 597,884 downwards.
ACCCGGGCGTACTGGTTCTCGATCTGCGACCGGCCCTCGGCTAGCTGAACCATCAGCATGTAGATGGACTGGAGGATGTCCAGCGGCTCGAACCCGGCCACCACCACCGGCTTGCCGTAGTCCCGGGCGATGAACTCATACGGCCGGCAGCCGATCACCGTGGAGACATGGCCGGGGCCGATGAAGCCGTCCAGTCGCAGGTCCGGCGAGTCGAGGATGGCCTTGATGGCCGGGATGATCGTGACGTGGTTGCAGAACACCGAGAAGTTGGCCAGGTTCTCGCGCGCCGCCCGCAGCAGGGTCATCGCGGTGGACGGCGCGGTGGTCTCGAACCCGATGGCCATGAAGATGACCTTCTTGTCCGGATGGGCGCGGGCGATCTTCAGGGCGTCCAGCGGTGAGTAGACCATCCGGATGTCGGTGCCGCGGGCCTTGGCGTCGAAGAACGACCCGTGGCTGCCGGGCACCCGCATCATGTCGCCGAACGAGGTCATGATGACGTCCGGCTCGCCGGCCAGGGCGATGGCGTCGTCCATCCGGCCCATCGGGATCACGCACACCGGGCAGCCCGGCCCGTGCACCAGCGTGATCTGCTCGGGCAGGTAGTCCTCCAGCCCGTGCTTGTAGATCGTGTGGGTGTGCCCGCCGCACACTTCCATCAGCTTGTACTGCCGCCCGGGCTCGCACAGCGCAGCGATCTTCGCCGCCAGCGCCTGCGCCTTGTCCGCGTCCCGGAACTCGTCCACGAACCGCATCGCGTGCGCTCCTATTCGATCCGAGAGTCCTGCAGGGCGGCTAGCTCGTCGTCGTAGGCCTGGCCGATCCCCTCCAGGAAGGCCAGGGCCGCGGCGGCCTCCTCCTCATCGATCTTGGAGAGCGCGAACCCGACGTGGATCAGCACCCACTCGCCGGGTTTCGGGGGATCATCGGCCAGCAGCCCCACGTTGATGACCCGCCGGACGCCGCTGACGTCGACGCGCGCCAGGTCCGGCTGATCGGGGAGGAACTCGATCACCTCACCGGGTATGCCGAGGCACATGATTCCCACCCCTTCGCGTATAAGCGGCGCCGGCTTTCCGGCGCAGCGTGTTCTGGTCCGGCCGCGGTCTCCCCCGCCGCGAGCCGGAGCACGACGCGTACGGCCTCGTCGAGCGAGGCCGTGACCGGCTCGCTCAGTCCCATTCCCTCACTGACGCTGGCCGGCTCGCAGCCGACCACGATGATCCGGCCGGGCCGGTCGCCGCCCAGCAAGTCAAGCAGGCCGAGGACAACATCGGGCTCCATGCCGTGCGCGTCGAGCACCGGGTGCGGGTCCGAGCCGGCGGCGGCTCCGCCGGCCCGGACGGCAGGTCCGGCTCGATCACGTAGATCGTGCCGGGCGCTCCGCCGCGCGATGTGGCGTCCACCAGGATCGCCGCGTCGAAGCCGCTGGCCAGGTCATAGGCCAGGTGCATGCCGCGAATGCCGTAGTCCGTCACGGTCACCCCGGCGGGCAGTGGCGCGGTCGCGAGCCGTCTCGCCACCTCCACGCCGAAGCCGTCGTCGCTCAGGAAGATGTTGCCGATCCCGGCGACCAGGGTGCGGGTCATGACGCCGCCCCCCGGCCGGGGCCGCCAGCGGCCAGCGCGGCCTGGCACAGCTCCCACAGCGCGTGGTACATCGTCGTCTGCGCTTCCTGGATCCGGTGCACGGACGCCGACGGCGCGACGAACAGGTAGGCCAGGCTGGTGAGCTCGGCCATCTTGCCGCCGGAGTAGCCGGCGATGCCGATGGTGAGCATGCCGCGCCCGGCCGCCTCGTCCAGGGCGCGCAGCAGGTTGGCCGAGTTGCCGCTGGTCGACAGTCCGATCGCGATGTCGGCCGGGCGGCCCAGCGCGGCGATCTGGCGGGCGAACACCACGTCCACGCCGACGTCGTTCGACAGCGCGGTCAGCACCGACGGGTCGCTGGCCAGGCTGAGCGCGGGCAGCGGCCGCGCGTCGCCGCCCGGCTCCATGAACATGGTGGCCAGCTGCTGCGCGTCGGTGGCGCTGCCGCCGTTGCCGAACGCCAGCAGCCGCCCGCCCGCCGTGAACCGCTCCGCCAGGTCCGCCGCGCACGCGGCCAGCCGGTCGCGGCACTCGCGCGCCACGGCCCGGCGCAGCTCGATGATCTCCTCGGCCTTGGCCACGGTGGAGGCGCGGACCTGCTCCAGCACGTCGGACACATCTGTCTGGCCGGCGTAGAGGAACGGGTACAGCGACTCGACCGAGCCGGCGGCCGGGGTGGTGCCCGGCGGCCGGCTCATCGCGGCACCACCGCGATCGCCTCCCGGGCATGGACCAGGATGGTGTCGCCGACCGCGGCGCTGACCAGGCCGACGCTGACCTCCTCGGTGCCCGCGCCGGTCTCCACCACGGCCAGGTCATCGTCCAGCAGCGCCACCACCCGCACCTGAACCGCGGTGTCCGAGCAGGTCACGCAGGTGTCCTCGGAGCACTCCGGGCCGCCAGTAACCGGGCCATTCACGGATGAGCCGGTCACGCGATCACCCCCTCCGGCTGCTCCAGGAATACATGCACCAGTTCCCAGAGCACGTGATAGGTAGTCACCTGAATTTCTTTAACGATGCGCTCATCGCGAGCCCCGGTCACCAGCAAATGGTCGATCGCCGGGCTCCCGGCCAGCTGCCCGCCGCCGGCCCCGGCCAGGGCGACGGTCAGCAGGCCAAGGTCATGGGCCGTGTCCAGGCCGGCCCGGACGCTGGGGCAGTCCGCGGTGCACAGGCCGAGCGCGATGTCGTCCGGGCTGGCCAGGGCGCGAAGCTGACGGGAGAAGACGGCGGCCATGCCCTCGCGGGCCGCGATGCCGGTCACCGTGGCCACGTCGGTGGTCAGCGAGATGGCGGGCAGCGCCCGCTTGCCGACGATCACCGGGTGCACGAACTCCACCGCCACGTGCTGCGCGTCAGTGCTAGCGCCGCCGGTGCCGAAGGCGATCAGCTTGCCGCCGCGGTGGAACCGGACGGCCATGTCACGGCACGCGGCGGCGACCTCGCCGGCCTGCGCGGCCAGGTCCGCCGCGGGCTGCTCCCGGCGGCTGAACAGGGCGTCCACGTCGGCCGCCGTCGGCGCCGTCATGCCGCGTCCGGGAGGGTTACCTCGACCTGCACGCCGACCGCGTCGCGCACCTTGAGCGAGCCGAGGAACGCGGTGTACGGCTTGATCCCGAAGTCGGACTGGGTGACCGAGGCGGTGGCCACGTAGCGGCCCGGCCCGGACTGGCGTACCTCCAGGCTCAGCGGCCGGGATCGCCCGGCCAGGGTCAGCGTTCCGGTGATGACGCCCCCGCCTGCCCGCCTGCCTCCCCCGCCGGCCCGGACGGCTGGAACGACGTGGCCGAGAATGCGGCGTCCGGATGCCGGGCCGCGCCCAGGACCTTGCGGGCCGTCGCGGCGATGTCCTGCTTGTCCCGCTCGGTGAGCGCCTTCAGGCCGCCGGTTCCCTCGCGCACGACCAGCGACCCCAGGTCAACACGCACCTCAAGGAGCACGGGAGTGAGGTCCGCGGCCACCTCGAGATCGCCCGACCAGCCCGCCGCCTCGATCGTGAGGTCGTGCCCGGCCTGTGCGACCAGCCCGTCGCGCAGGGTCTTTAAGAGGATGCGGCCACAGTGAGTGTCGAGGTGGTGGCGGCCCGCAAGAATCGCCATAGGAGCACCGTAGGACACTTGTGGGGGGACGTCCAGCGATCTGGCCGGACACGTCTGGCCCGATGCGCGCATGGCATTACCCGGGCCGCTCATCGGCGGCTCAGGGGATTGGCACTTCGCCGAAGAGTTCCTGAATGCGGCGCAGGTCGCGCATCCGTGGCTCGGTAGCGCCGCCGACCCAGCGGCTGACCGTCTTGACCGAGACGCCCAGCTGACGGGCCGCCGCCTCCTGGGTCAGGCCCTCGCGGCGCAGGGCGCTGGACATCCACTCGGCGAACGTGGCCGCGCCCGCTCCGGCCCTGGTGTGCTCTCCCGTCCCGCCATCGGGGCGCCCGCCCGCGAACCCGGTGCCGGTGAGTCCCGTGCCGTCGGGCAGTCCCGCGCCGTGCGGGAGTCCCGTGCCATCGGTGAGCCCGCCGCCCGGGAGCCCGGAGCCGGACGGCTCGTCGGCGCCTGGGCCCGGTGCGCCTGCGCGGGAGGCGCCGCCGGGTGCGCCGGCGGGGCTGATGCCGTCGGGCGAGCCTGCGGCGCGGGTGCCGTCTTGTGCGCCCGCGGCGCGGGTGCCGTCGAGCGAGCCTGCGTCGCGGGTGCCGCCGGGAGTGCCCGCGGCGTTCGGTCCGGCGGCACCGCTGGCGTACGCCGGGGCGCCGTGCGGCCCGGGGGCGCGCGGGACGGCCGGGGCGTCGGGCACGGTCGGGCCGTCGGGCTGCGCCGCCGCGGCGGCGGACCGGATCGCCTGGGTCAGGTGCGCGGCCTGGGTGAGCTGGCTGTGAACGCTCTCAGAGGGGCTGACCTGAGCCGGAACGATAGTCGAGACCGGCGGGCCGGGCATCGTGGGCGGCTGGATCACCTGGTCTGAGTGCAGGACGTCAACCTCGACGTGCTCGGGGAAGATCCGGAACGCGACCTGGATCGAGCCGGTCGGGCCGGCCGCCTTGAGCAGCGCCCGGAACACCGTCTCGCCGACCTCGCGGGTGCCCTCGTCGGTCAGCGGCGACTCCGCTAAGCAGCGCCGCACGAAATCCCTGATGTCCGGGATTGACGACGGCCGCGCCGTAAAGACCTGCGAGAGCACGACGACGGGAACGACCTCAATCGGGCTCCCCGCGGCGTCGTACCCGGGCTCCGCCACTCGCCTCGTCCCCTCTGCCGTCACCCCAGCCACGGCGGTGATGCGCTCAGGTTACGTGCATGTCGGCGTATCCGGAAACCCTGTCCCCGCATTCCGCGGTGGCGATGGTCACATTTGGCCGGACTGTGCGGTCTGATTCCCTGACGAGCCGCTTTGGGGGCCTCGGGTGGCCTCGCCGGCGGCCATTTCCCCTGCTTCGACGGCCCCCGCCAGCCGGCGCGCCAGGGTGCCGGGGTGGCCAGCGCCGCCGTCCCGCAGGCCCGAAACACGGGCCCGGACTTGGCCGAATCCTGGCCATTGTGGTTGAGTGCGGGCATCGCGTTCCGGGTAGGTCACAGCTCACATCAGCGGCCGCCGCCGCCAGGACATTACTGTCCAGCAACAACCTGTGTGATCCTTGTAGACGGACGGTGACGGGTCTAGAGTGGCGGCACTGCGCACGCCTAGGGGTGAGGTGCGTGATGTCTGTTCGCTTCAGCGCGGAAGCGGCGGCCGCTGCCGCCCAGTTAGTCCCATCCATTAGCGAGGAGGTGGCCTCGCTATGGCCACTGATGCACAGGCCGCGACCTCCACCGGGCCGGCCGCCAGCGCGCCGGACACCGAACCTGTCGTCCATATCCTCTGGATGAATGGCGGCCTGGGTTGCGACGGTGACTCCGTCGCCCTCACGGCCGCCACCCAGCCGAGCATCGAGGAGATCGTCCTCGGCGCGCTGCCGGGCCTGCCCAGGGTGGCGGTGCACTGGCCGCTCATCGACTTCGAGTGCGGCCCGGAAACCGGCGCCGACAACTTCATCGAGTGGTGGCACAAGGCCGACCGGGGCGAGCTCGACCCGTTCGTGCTGGTGGTCGAGGGGTCGATCCCGAACGAGGCGATCAAGCCTGAGGGCTACTGGTGCGGCTTCGGCAACAACCCGGCGACCGGCCAGCCGATGACCACCAACGAGTGGCTGGACCGCCTGGCGCCCAAGGCCACCGCGATCCTGGCCGCCGGGACCTGCGCCACCTACGGCGGCATCCACGCCATGGCCGGCAACCCGACCGGCGCCATGGGCGTGCCGGACTACCTGGGCTGGGACTGGCGGTCCAAGGCCGGCCTGCCGATCGTCTGCGTGCCGGGCTGCCCGACCCACCCTGACAACCTGTCCGAGACCATCCTCTACCTGCTCTACCAGGTAGCCGGCCAGGCCCCGATGATCCCGCTGGACGAGGCACTGCGGCCGCAGTGGCTGTTCGGCGCCACCGTGCACGAGGGCTGCGACCGCGGCGGCTACTACGAGCAGGGCGACTTCGCCGGCGAGTACGGCTCGCCCAAGTGCCTGGTCAAGCTGGGCTGCTGGGGGCCGGTGGTGAAGTGCAACGTGCCCAAGCGGGGCTGGATCAACGGCGTCGGCGGCTGCCCGAACGTCGGCGGCATCTGCATCGCCTGCACCATGCCGGGCTTCCCGGACAAGTTCATGCCGTTCATGGACGAGCCGCCCGGCGCCCGGGTGTCGACCACGGCCAGCACGCTGTACGGGACCGTGATCCGCACCCTGCGCGGCTTCACCGCCCGCACCGCGGACGAGGAGCCGAAGTGGCGGGCCAAGGGCGATGACCTGCTGACCGGATACAAGAAGACCTGGTGACACCGGCCGGCGCAGGCGGCTCACGCAGCCGTCACGCCGATGACGAGAGGGATGCGCGATGACGACGGCCCACGAGTCACAATCTGGGCTGGTGGAGATGGCCTGGGACCCGATCACGAGGATCGTCGGGAGCCTGGGCATCTACACCAAGATCGACTTTAAGCAGAAGCGGGTCGTCGAGTGCCACAGCACCTCGTCGATCTTCCGCGGCTACAGCATCTTCATGAAGGGCAAGGACCCGCGCGACGCCCACTTCATTACCAGCCGGATCTGCGGCATCTGCGGCGACAATCACGCGACCTGCTCGGTATACGCGCAGAACATGGCCTACGGCGTCCGCCCGCCGCCCCTGGGGGAATGGATCATCAACCTGGGCGAGGCCGCGGAGTACATGTTCGACCACAACATCTTCCAGGAGAACCTGGTCGGGGTGGACTTCTGCGAGCGGATGGTGCGCGAGACCAATCCCGGGGTGCTGGAGCGGGCCAATGCCACCGAGTGCCCGCACGCCGCCGAGCACGGCTACAAGACCATCGGCGACATCATGCGGTCGCTGAATCCGCTCGAGGGCGAGTTCTACCGCGAGGCGCTCCAGGTATCGCGCTCCACCCGGGAGATGTTCTGCCTGATGGAAGGGCGGCACGTGCACCCGTCCACGCTGTACCCGGGCGGCGTGGGGACGACCCCGACGGTCCAGCTGTTCACCGACTACCTGACCCGGCTGATGCGCTACGTCGAGTTCATGAAGCGCGTCGTGCCGATGCACAACGACCTGTTCGACTTCTTCTACGAGGCCCTGCCGGGCTATGAGGAGGTCGGCCGCCGTCGGGCCGACATGGTCTGCTGGGGCAGCCTGAACGACCCCGAGCACTGCGACTTCCGCTACGACCACATGACCAACTGGGGCCGGAAGATGTTCGTCACCCCCGGCGTCATCCGCGACGGCCAGCTGCTGACCAACGACCTGGTCGAGATCAACCTGGGCATCCGGATCCTGCTGGGCAGCTCGTTCTACGAGGACTGGGAGGGCCAGGAGCTATTCGTGACCCGCGACCCGCTGGGTAACCCGGTGGACCCGCGGCACCCGTGGAACCAGCACACGATCCCCCGGCCGGCCAAGCGCGACTTCGACGGCAAGTACAGCTGGGTCATGTCGCCGCGCTGGTTCGACGGCACGAACTACATGGCCGCCGACACCGGCGGCGGCCCGCTGGCCCGGCTGTGGGCCACCGCCCTGGGCGGCCTGGTGGACTGCGGCTACGTCAAGTCCACCGGGCACAGCGTGCTGATCAACCTGCCCCGCACGGTGACCCGGCCGGAGACCACGTTCGAGTGGAAGATCCCGGTCGACAAGGAAGGCAAGCCGCTGTCCAACGCGATCGAGCGGGACCGGCGCCCGGACCTACTTCCAGGCCTACGCCGCCGCCGTCGCGCTGTACTTCATGGAGCAGGCCCTGGCCGAGGTCCGGGCCGGGCGGACCAAGACGTGGGAGCCGTTCTCGGTGCCCGACGAGGCCAACAGCTGCGGCTTCACCGAGGCGGTGCGCGGCGTGCTGTCGCACCACATGGTCATCCGGGGCGGCAAGATCGCCAACTACCACCCGTACCCGCCGACGCCGTGGAACGCCAGCGTGCGCGACAGCTACGGCACCCCCGGCCCGTACGAGGACGCGGTGCAGAACACGCCGATCTTCGAGGAGAACACGCCGGAGAACTTCAAGGGCATCGACATCATGCGGGCCGTGCGCAGCTTCGACCCGTGCCTGCCCTGCGGGGTGCACATGTACCTGGGCAACGGCAAGACGCTGGAGAAGGTGCACTCCCCGATGTCAGCGGTCACGCTGTCATCCTGACCGGGCGGGCGAGGCGGGCAGGCTGATGCGGCAGACCGGCGAGGCGGACGGAGGGGCGAGACGATGAGTGCCGTGCGGAGCACGGGCGCACGGGTGGAGGAGCTGCTGGAGGTGCTGCGCTCGGGCCGGGTGTCCGGCCCGGCCGCGGCGCAGGCCGCCGAGGAGCTGACCGGCCTGCTCGTCGGCCTGTACGGGGCCGGGCTGGCCGCCATCGTGGCCGTCCTGCGCGCGCAGGGCGAGGCGGGCGGCGAGATCCTGGCCCGGCTGGCCGATGACCCTGCTGTCGAGGGCCTCCTGCTGCTGCACGACCTGCACCCGCTGGACACCGACGCCCGGATTCAGCGCGCGCTGGACCGGGTCCGGCCCTACCTGGGCTCGCACGCCGGCGGCGTCCGCTATCTGGGCGTGGCCGACGGGGTGGCGCGGTTGCTGCTGGAAGGCAGCTGCCACGGCTGCCCGTCGTCGACGGTGACCGTGGAACTGGCCATTCGCAGCGCCGTCGAGGACGCCGCGCCGGAGGTCACCGAGGTGGTGGTCGAGGGCATGACGGCCGCGCCCGAGCCGGCGCTGCTGCAGATCGGCCCGCGCCCGTCCGGTCCCCGCCCGTCCGACGCCGGCCCGCCCGGCGCCGGCCCGCCGGACGGCAGCCCGCCCGGCGGGCCAGCCAGCGTCACCGCGAGCCCGGCGGCCGGCGGTGCGGCGGCCGGCGCCGCCTGGGTTCCGCTGCCCAACATCGGGCCGCCTAGCTCGCGGCCGGTGACCGCTGCCGCCGGCGGGACCTCGGTGCTGGTCTGCGCGGTCCGCGGCACGCTCTACGCCTACCGGGACGCCTGCGCGGCGTGCGGGTCGTCGCTGGCCACCGGGACCCTCGACCGCGAGGAACTGACCTGCCCGGCCTGCGCCGCCCGGTACAACGTGCGGCTGGCCGGGGCCGGCCTGACCGACCCGGCCCGGCACCTGGACCCGCTGCCGCTGCTGGCCGACAGCCAGGGCGTCCGGGTCGCCCTGCCCGAGATCCCCCGCCCGGCCATGCCGGAGCCCGAGGCGGCGCGGTCATGACGGTCGGGCGATCCGCATGATCGCGACCGTTTTTCCGTGCTCTGGACGGGTGACCGGTCACGATCATGGTGGTGCCCCCCGATGAGCGGCCCGAGCGGCCTGCGCCGCTTCGTGCCGGCGGCCGGCCCGCCCGCCACCTCGGCGGTGCCGGCCGCCCCCGTTGCGGCTCCGGCCGATGAGGCGGCCCAGGTGCTGGACGCGCTCCGGGCGGACCCGGCGGCCTTCGCGGACGCGGTCACGGCCGGCGCGCCGGCCCCGGCCGACCGGGCCGGTGCGGCGAACGCGGAGCGGTGCGAGATCTGCGCGACCGAGGTGCCGGCCGAGCACGGCCACATCGCCGACCTGGAGACATCGACGCTGGCCTGCGCCTGCCGGGCGTGCTACCTGCTGTTCACCCAGCCCAGCGCCGGACGCGGGCGGTACCGGGCGGTGCCCGACCGGTATGCGCACGATCCGGCGGCCCCGCTCACCGCGGCTGACTGGGCGGCGCTGGAGATCCCGGTGGGGCTGGCGTTCTTCCTGGCCAGCGGGGCCGACGGGCAGGTCGCCGGCTTCTATCCCAGCCCGGCCGGCGTCACCGAGTGCATCCTGGACCTGGAGGACTGGCAGCGGCTGGCCGCCGACCACCCCCTGCTGCGGGCCGCCGAGCCGGACGTCGAGGCGGTGCTGATCTGCCAGTCGGCGGGCGGCGGGGTAGAGAGCTTCGTCGTGCCCATCGACGCCTGCTACGAGCTGGCCGGGCGGATGCGGCTGCACTGGCGCGGCTTCGACGGCGGCGCCGAGGCCCGGGCCAGCATCGAGGAGTTCCTGACCCGGGTGCGGTCCCGCGCCCGGCCGCTGCCGCCGGGCGGGGGGAGCGGGGCGTGACCGAGATGGTGTTTGACTGCGTGGGCGCGCGGCCGGACAAGTACGCGGTCATGCCCGCCATGACGCTGACACTGCGGATCAGCGAGACCAGCGGCCAGCGGGTGGACGCTATCGCGCTGCGCTGCCAGATCCGCATCGAGCCCGCCCGGCGGCGGTACTCCGACGCCGAGGCGGAACGGCTGCGCGACCTGTTCGGCGAGACCCAGCGCTGGGCCGAGACCCTGCGGCCCGTCCAGTTCAGCAACGTCTCGATCATGGTGCCCGGGTTCACCGGCAGCACCGAGGTGGACCTGCCGGTGCCGCTGACCTACGACATGGAGATCGGCTCCACCCGGTACTTCGCGGGCCTGGACGACGGCGAGGTCCCGCTGCTCCTCTTGTTCAGCGGCACGGTATTCGGCCGGGAAGACGGGCGGATGTCGGTGCACCAGGTGCCGTGGAGCAAGGAGGCCAGCTTCCGGCTGCCGGTAGCGCTGTGGCGGCAGGCGGTCGACGCCCATTTCCCGAACAGTGCCTGGTTCCGGGTCAGCACCGAGACCCGGGACGAACTCCAGCGGTTCAAGGCCGAGCATGCCCTGCCGACCTGGGAGGCGACGGTGCTGGCCCTGCTGGCCCGCGCGGCGGAGACGGACGCCCATGGTTCCTGAGCCCGTGGCTGGTGACGCCCTTGTGCCAGACACAGCGCACCTGGCCCATGCCCGCCAGGTCGCCGATGCCGTCCTGTACGAGGGCTACCTGCTGTACCCGTACCGGCAGACCGCGCAGAAGAACCAGGTCCGGTTCCAGTTCGGCGTGCTGATGCCGCCGGGCTACGCCACCGTCGACCCCAACGAGCGCGCGGCCACCCAGACCGAGTGCGTGCTGGACTGCGGCGACGACGCCGAGGTCCGGGTACTGGCCCGGTTCCTGCGGTACACCGAGCGCACCGTGCAGGCCATCTCGCCCGACACCGGCGACCTGCAGGACGTCGGTGCCCTGTACGTGGCCGGGACCGAGTACACCACCTGGACCGAGGCCCGCGAGCAGGAGCATCAGGTGGCCGTGCCGGTCCGCGACCTGCTGGCGGGCGACCAGCGCCGGGATTTCGCGCTGCCCGCCGGGACCTCGGCCGAGCGGATCACCGACCCGGCCGGGCGGCCGGCCGGGCAGGTGACCCGGCGCTGGGCCGGGCTGGACGGGCGGATCAGCCTGCACGCCGAGCGGGTCGGCCGGCCCGTTCCAGGCCCTGCTGCTGCGAATCCGGCTGGAGAACCGGACCGGGCCGTCCGGCCCGCTCACCTCCCGCGAGGACGGACTGCGGCGCGCGCTGATTGCCGCCCACCTGCTGATCGGGGCGCCGGGCGGGACGTTCCTGTCCATGACCGACCCGCCCGAATGGGCCAGCGGGACGGTCGCTCGGTGCCGCAATACCGGCACCTGGCCGGTGCTGGCCGGGCCCGGCGGGCTGCCGCGACCTGATGCTGTCGGCGCCGGTCATCCTCTATGACCACCCGGAGATCGCGGCCGAGAGCGCCGGGCGACCTGTTCGACGCCACCGAGATCGACGAGATCCTGACGCTGCGCACGATGGCCCTGACCGACGCGGAGAAGCGGGAGGCCAGGGCCACCGACGACCGCGCCGCCGCGCTCCTCGACCGGCTGGACCACCTGCCGCCGGAGATGCTGGACCGGATGCACGGCGCGATCCGGTACCTGCGCGGCCCGGGCGGCACCGCCCCGGCGGCATCCGAGCCGCCGGTCTTCGAGACGCCCGCCTCGGGGCCGTCGTTGCACCGGGCCACCCGGCGCCCTGCCCGACGGGCTGGCCGGGTCGTCCGTCACCGACCCGCCCGGCGTGCCGTGGTGGGATCCCGGCGCCGACACCTCGGTGTCGCCGGAGACCGACCACGTGGTCATCGGCGGCGTGCGGGTGGCCCGGGACAGCCGGGTGCTGATGCGGCCGGGCTCACGCCGCGCTGACGCGCAGGACCTGTTCCTGGCCGGCCGCGAGGCCCAGGTCGAGGCGGTCCTGTACGACGTGGACGGCCAGGTCCACCTGGCCGTCACCCCGGTCGATGATCCCGCGGCGGACCTGCAGCGCAGTCATGGCCGGTTCCTGTACTTCGCTCCGGATGAAGTCGAGCCGCTCGACCGCGAACCGTCCGGCGGGGGGTAGCCAGGCCCCGGAACCGGGGTGACGATGGACAGGGGGAAAGGAAGCACCATGATCTCGAAACTGATCAAGGTAGGGGCGGTCGCCGCCATCATCGCCGTGGTGGTCGTGTCCGTGCCGGACATCAAGCGGTACCTGGAACTGCGCGACATGTGATCGCGCGGCCGGCCCGGCGCGCGACGATACCGCCGTGGACGGATACCTGCTGCACCTCGACGGTTCCAGCGTCCCGGCTAGCCGGGAGGCGGCCGAGGCCGCGCTGCACGACAACAGCCTGCTGTGGATGGACCTGCACGGGACCCGCGGCGGCGTGGTGGACATGCTGCGCGACGTGTTCGCGTTCCACCCGATCGCGCTGCGCGACGTCGGCGAGTTCGGCCAGCGGCCCAAGGCGGAGAGCTTCGGCGACGTCCTGTACATCGTGACGTATGCCGCGATGGCGGTCGGCAAGCCGCTGACCGAGGTCCACCTGTTCTACTCCGAGCGCTTCCTGATCACGGTCCACCGGCTGGCCTGCACCGCGCTGACGGACCTGCGAAAGGTGGCCGAGCAGGAGGCCAGCGCGCCGCCGCCCGGCCGCCCGCCCCGGCTGCACATGATGCACGCCATCCTCGACGCGATGATCAACAGCTTCTTCGCGCCGCTGTCGGACCTGGACGACCAGATCGACAAGCTGATCGAGCAGATCTTCGACCGGCCCAGCAAGGACGAGCTAGCCGAGCTGCTGAGCATGCAGCGGTGGCTGGTCGGCGTGCGCAAGCTGGTGACGCCGTAGCGGGACGCGGTCGGGGCGCTGCTGTCCGGCGTGGTCGACCTGCCCGGCCGGACCGAGGCCAGCGAGCCGTACCTGCGTGACCTGTACGACCACTCGATCCGGATCATCCGACGAGATCGACAGCTACCGTGACCTGCTCGACAACGCGATGAGCGCCTACCTGTCGATGGTGTCCAACCGGCTCAACGAGGTGATGAAGCAGCTCACCATCATCGCCACCGTGTTCCTGCCGCTGTCGTTCCTGACCGGGTTCTTCGGCCAGAACTTCGCCTGGCTGGTCGGCCGCCTGGGCAGCCTGCCCGCCTTCCTGATCCTGGGCATCGGCACCGAGGTCGCGGCGGTGGCCGGCCTGTGCTGGCTGTTCCGCCGCCGGGGCTGGATCTGACGCCCGGTTACCCGGCCCTGGCCGCGACCGCGGTCCTGCGCCCGGCCCGAGGCCTGCACCCGGTCGTTATTGCGGCGGCGGGCGTAGCGCAGGATCGCGGCGATCCCGAACGCCCCGGCCGGGGGCAGGGTGACCAGCGCCGGAAGCTGGTAGCGCCAGCTGAACTCGAACAGGTCCGACATCACCAGGACGGCGATGGCGCCGGCGACGAACAGCACGGCGCCCAGGGCGAGCTGGCGCTGCGCCTCGCTGGCCCGGCGGCGGAACACGGTCAGCGCTCCGGCCAGCCCGGCCAGCAGGCACAGCAGCAGCAGCGGTCCCGGCGTGAAGCCGCCGTACAGCTGGTAACGCCGCAGGAACGCCGCACCCGGCTTCCACACCCGGGTGTTCCCGCCGTAGACGGTGTCCAGCTTGCGGTACACCGAGGCGCCGTCGGCCGGGCCCAGCTTGAGGTCGAGGATGATCGTCCCGGCCTTGTCCAGCTTGATGGTCGGCAGGTAGATCGGGTAGCTGGTGTGGAACTGCCAGCGGGAGATCGGCGTGTCGCCGGGGTAGGTGTCCCGGGTGACGGCGAACAGCTTGAACGCGTCCGAGGAGATCCGGCCCGCCACCCGCAGCGGCTGCTGGGTGAGGACCCGCGTGGTTGAAGTTGGCCACCGCCGCCCCGTGCGCCCAGACGGCGCGCCGGGCGGCGGCTCGTAGGTGCGCAGCGGCGAGCCGACCGCGTGATCCAGCCAGTCCGGGCCCTTGGCCTGGTCGGCCGGGCTCGGGCACAGCGGCCGCTCGTAGGCGGCAGCTTCAGCGTGGCGCAGTCGGCCAGCCGCGGCCATCCGCCCGTAGGTGGCCTGGTAGCCGTTGCGGGACAGCCAGAAGTTCCCGGTGATCGACGTACGAGCCGGCGCAGTAGGCGACGATCGGCACCGCGAACGCCAGCGTCAGCGCGGCCGCCTTCCAGAGGGCCTGCCGCCAGCCGCCCTGGCGCGCCAGCAGGGCGCCGGCCAGCACGAACAGCAGCGCCGGGACGATCAGGATCTCGCCGACCTGGCGGACGGTGGCGGCCAGGCCGAGCACCCCGCCGGCCAGCACGCAGGTCCACACCGTGACCCGCGGCCGCCACAGCAGGATGGCCACGCCCGGCCACGATCATGGCCTCGAACCAGACGTCGGGCATGATCGTGGATTCCATCTGGAGCTGGTAGGCGTCCAGCAGCACCGGCGCCATGGCCAGCGCGGACAGCCAGCGCGGCACCCCGCGCCGGACCAGCAGCAGGTACAGCGTGACCGCCATGGCCAGCCCCAGCAGGTGCTGGACGGCCTCGACGGCGCTGACAGGTTGCCGACGGCCAGGATCAGCTTGAGCGGCACGTCGTAGCCCAGCGGGTCGGCGCCCGGCCAGGCGCCGTACAGGTACTTCACCGAGTCGATGTAGAGGAGGGCCGGGCCGTAGGAGACCTGGGCACAGCAGCCGCAGCGCGAGGCCCGCCGCGAGCAGGATGGTAGCCAGCCAGTGCTGCCGGGCCAGGCCGGGCAGCCCGCGCAGGGCCGGTCCCAGCCGGGACGCCAGCCCCGGCGGCCCGTGCCCGCCGGGGTAGGGCCGCTCCCGGGTCGCCGGCGTCGCCTCCGGCGCGACCGTGGCGCTGCCGTCCGCCTCGGCGCCGCCGGCGCCGGGAGAGAGGCCGTCCCGTCAGCCGCCCCGTCAGCCTCCCGGCCGGCCCCGCGGGCGGTGGCGGCCGCGGCGGCGGCTGTCCTTGGCATTCGCATAACGGTCGTCCCGACTGTGGCTCGATATGGAGGCAGTGACTCGATATGAACAGCCTGGCTCGGCTTTTTCGGCTGGCCATCGCCGCCTGCCCGCGGCCCGGGACGCGGCCCCGGCACCCTGACGGCGATGCTGGCGGCAACCGCCGCCAGGGTCACGGTGGCGTACGCGGCCGCCCGCCAGCTGACCGGGACCACCAGCAAGACTATCGCCTGCCTGGTGCCGCAGCGACCGGCACGGCAGAATCGACCGCCAAGGCCGGACAGCGTCGCCGGTAACGGTCGCCGGCCCCGTACGTCGGCAGGCGGTCGTAACGTCGGACCCGTGACGCGCGACAGCCTGGGACCGGCTGGGCCGACCTGGCGCGGCGGCAGCCGACGGGCTGGTCCGCCCCGGCGCCCGGCGCGCCGGGCCTGTGCCGGACCTGCTTCGGCCCGGCCGCGCCCGGCGCGGGCCGCTGCTTCCCGTGCGCCCTGCACCGGCAGTGCGCGCCCGGCTCGCTGGCCAGCGTGGTGCTGCCGGTGGCCTACGCGGCCAAGGGCAGCCCGCACGCGCGCCGCGCTGTGGACCTATAAGTCAGCGCGCTCGCCGAGGCGGCGGCAGGCCGGCCGGGCGCTGACCGTGCTGCTGCTGGTGTTCCTGCGCGAGCACGGCCCGTGCCTGGCACCGGGCGGGCGGCCGGCGCGGCCGGCCCGACGCACCTGGCCGTCGTCCCGAGCAGCCGCGGCCGGGCTGGCGCGCACCCGCTGCGCGCGCTGGTCCGAGCCGTACCTGCGGCTGCCGTGGGCCCGGCTGGCGCCGGCCCGGCGCCGACGGCCGCGACCGGGACCTGGACCCCGAGCGGTTCACCGCGCCCCGGCTGGACGGCGCCCGGGTGCTGCTGCTCGACGACACCTGGACCACCGGGGCCAGCGTCCAGTCGGCGGCGATGGCGCTGCGCGCGCTCGGGCGCCAGCCGCGGTGGCCGCCGTGGTCCTCGGCCGGCACCTGGGCCGCGACGCCGGCCTGCGCCCGGCAGTGCGCCGTTCGCCGCCCGGCTGCGTGCGCCCTGCACCGGCCCGCGCGCGAGACGACCTGCGCGCTAGCGGCGCGCCCGGGTAGGCTAGGCCCGGTGCCTACCCCACCGCCGTCCCGGACCGCGCTGGTCCGCCGCGCCCGCCGGATCAACCGCGAGCTGGCCGCGCTCTACCCGGACGCGCACTGCGAGCTGGACTTCAGCACGCCGCTGGAGCTGCTGGTGGCCACGATCTTGTCCGCGCAGTGCACCGACAAGCGGGTCAACCTGGTCACGCCCGTGCTGTTCGCGCGCTACCGCACGGCCGCCGACTACGCCGCGCGCCGACCGGGGCGAGATCGAGAAGATCATCCAGTCCAGCGGGTTCTTCCGGGCCAAGACGACCAGCATCATCGGCCTGGGCCAGGCGCTGTGCGACCGGTTCGGCGGCGAGGTGCCGCGCTCGGCTGAGCGACCTGGTCACGCTGCCGGGCGTCGGCCGCAAGACGGCCAACGTGGTGCTCGGCAACGCCTTCGGGATCCCCGGCATCACCGTCGACACGCACTTCGGCCGGCTGTCCCGCCGGTTCGGCTGGACCACCGAGGACGACCCGGTCAAGGTCGAGCATGAGGTCGGGCGCGCTGTTCCCGCGGTCGGAGTGGACGATCCTGTCGCACCGGCTGATCTGGCACGGCCGCCGGGTCTGCCACTCCCGCCGGCCGGCCTGCGGCGCCTGCGGCGTCGGCGCGCTGTGCCCGTCCTACGGCGAGGGCCCCACCGACCCGGCGGTGGCCCGCAAGCTGGTCAAGGCGGGCCCGTTCTCGTGATGCCCGCCAGCGCGCCGGCCGCCGGCGGCGGCCCGCCGTCCCGGCCTGGCTGACCGGCTGGCCGACCGGCGGCCGCGGCGATGACCGTCCCGGACGCGTGGCGCCGCCCGCGTCGGGCGGCCGCCGGTCCGCGGTCCTGATCCTGTTCGGCGAGGGCCCGGCCGGGCCCGACGTGCTGCTCGTGCAGCGCAGCCCGTGGCTGCGCCGGCACGCGGGCCAGCCCGCGTTCCCCGGCGGCGCGATCGACCCGCAGGACGGCGGCCCGGTGGCCGCCGCCCTGCGCGAGGCGGCCGAGGAGGCGCTGGTCGACCCGGCGGGCGTGGACGTGCTCGCGGTCCTGCCCGACCTGTACATCCCGCGCAGCGGCTTCGCCGTGACGCCGGTGCTGGCCTGGTGGCGGCAGCCCGGCCCGATCGGCCCCGGCGACCCGGCCGAGGTGACGGCGGTCCGCCGGGTCCCGGTCGCCGAGCTGGCCGACCCGGCCAACCGGCTGAGCGTCCGGTACCCGACCGGCCCGGCCGGGCCCGCGTTCCAGGCCGGGCGCCATGCTCGATCTGGGGGTTCACCGGCATGGTCGTGGACCGGCTGCTGGCCCTGGGCGGCTGGGCGGTGCCCTGGGACACCGCGCAGGTCACGCCGCTGCCGCCGAGCGCGCTGCCCGCGCCCGGCGGTGATCCGCGGCCCGGCTCGTGAGCCGCGGCGGGCAGATCCCGGCGCAAACCTGGCTCTCGGGCAGTGATCCCGCCGCGCTGTCCGGCGCTATAAGTTGTGCACGTGCCGGGTGACTTGCTTGACCTGATTCTCATCGTGCTGGCGGCCGCCTTCGCGGTCGCCGGGTACCGCCAGGGCTTCATCATCGGCGTGCTCAGCTTCGCCGGGTTCATCGGCGGCGTCGCGGTCGGCGCGATCTTCGCCCCGCGGATCTCCCGCGCGCTGGCCAGCAGCCTGTCCGTGGCAGGCGTTCATCGCGATCCTGGTGGTCTTCGCCGCCGCCGTCCTCGGCATGGTGATCGCCTCCGGGCCTCGGCGTGGCCGTCCGGTCCCGGGTGACGCGGCCGCCCGGCCACCGTCTCGACTCCCTCGGCGGCGCGGCGGTCAACGTCGTCGCCGTGCTGCTGGTCGCCTGGCTGATCGGCTCGTTCGTCGCCTACTCGCCCTTCCCGGAGATCTCCGGCCAGGTCAACGACTCGGCCGTGCTCAAGGCCGTCGACAAGGTCATCCCGCACGACGCGCTCAGCCTGCCCGGCTTCCCGCCGCTGCGCAGCCTGCTCACCAGCGGCCCGTACACCCAGGTGTTCAGCGCGCTGGGCGCGGAGAGCGCGCTGGCCGTCCCGGCGCCGGACCCGGCGGTGCTCAAGTCGCCCGGCCTGGCCGAGGACCGCGACAGCATCGTCAAGATCGTGGGCATGGCGCCGAGCTGCGAGCGGCGGATCGAGGGCTCGGGCTTCGTGATCTCGCCCGACCACGTGCTGACCAACGCGCACGTGGTGGCCGGGCGTCACCCAGGGCCCGACGGTCTACACCGCGCGACGGCCAGGCGTTCCCCGCCACGCGTGGTGCTGTACGACCCGCAGCGCGACATCGCGGTGCTCGACGTGCCGGGCCTGGCCGCGCCGCCGCTGCAGTTCGCCGGACCGGCCGCGCTACGGCGCCAGCGCCATCGTGGCCGGCTACCCGCTGGACCAGCCGTTCACCGCGGACGCGGCGCGGCTCGACGTCGCCGAGTCGGCCATCGGCCCGAACATCTACCAGACCTCGCAGGTCAAGCCGCCAGATCTACCCGATCCGGGCGCTCGTCCGGCCGGGCAACTCGGGCGGCCCGCTGCTGGCCCCGGACGGCCAGGTCTACGGCGTGGTGTTCGCGGCGGCCGTCTCGCTCAAGGACACCGGCTACGCGCTGACCGCCGGCCGAGGTGTCCGGCGACGCGCGCCCGCGGCAGCAGGACACCGCCCCGGTCTCCACCGAGGCCTGCCAGGGCTAGCCGCCGGACCGCCTCCACACAGCCCTCGGCCGCCGCACCGGGAGCCCGGCGACCATGATCGTGACCGTTTTCTCGTGTCAGCCCGGAAAAACGGTCGTGATCATGGAATTTCCCTTCCGCGCATGCCCTGCCCGGCGCCGGTCCCGGTCCCGCCTGGGCAGGCAGGCCCCGCGCAGCCGCAGGCTCAGCTCGCCCGGCTCGAGGCCGCCCAGGCCGCCGGACTCGATCCGCGCGGCCAGCGCGGTGGCGGCCGCCGCCAGCCCGGCCGCGTCCACCCCGTGCGGCGCGTCCGGCGTACCGGCCGACCCGCGCGGCGCCCCGGCGCAGCAGCGCCGCCGCGCCCGGCGGCGTTGCCCCGCCGGGCGTGGGTCAGGCCCACGGCCAGCTGGGCCAGGCCCTGCCACAGGTCCCGCTCAGCGGGCGGGGCGGCCTTCCAGGCCGCCTCCAGCACCTCGTGGGCGTGGAACGGGCGCCCGGCGTCCAGCAGCCGCTGCGCCGCGTCCAGGGCGTCCGCCGGCGGCAGCGCCGGGCGCGTCCGGCGCGGGCGGCTCGCCGCCGGCGCCGCGCGCCAGCGGCCGCCCAAGGCCGTCCCGCGGCCGGGCGTTCCGGGCCCGCCCGGCCGGGTCGCGGTCCCGGTCCGCGTCCGTCCGGCCCCCGGTCCGCGTTGCGTCGCCTGCCCGGACGGCTCGTGGTCGCGGCGCCCGTCGCCGCCTCCCGGCGGCGTTCAGGCACGTCGGCCTGGTGCCGCGCACTGGCTAGCGTTCCGGCTCGGGGTCGGCGAGCCAGGACAGCAGCTCGCTGTCGAACCGGTCGGGGACTCCTCGTGCGGGAAGTGGCCGACGCCGTCCAGCAGCCGCCACCGGTAGGGGGCGTCGACGTACATGCCCGAGCCGCGGGCCGCGCTGGGCAGCACGCAGCCGTCCAGCGCGCCGTGCAGGTGCAGGGTCGGGGCCTGGATCGGCTGGCGCATGGCCCGGGCGTAGCGCAGGCCGTCGGGGCGCAGCCGGGACCGCAGGAACCAGCGGTGGTACTCCAGCGCGGAGTGGGCCACGTGCGGGATGCTGCATGGCGTCGCGGTACCGCCGCTCGGTGCGGCGGGTCGGGCCAGCCGGGGCCGGACCAGGCGACAGCATCGCGGCCGACCCGCTGCGCGCCGTCCCGCAGCAGCTGGCGCTCGGGCAGCATCGGGAGCTGGAAGCCGAGCGCGTAGCCGCTGCTGCGGCCCTGGCCGAGCGGGTCGGCCAGCACGGCGGCGCGCAGCCGGAGCGGGTGCGGCACCGACACGATGGCCAGCCGGCGGACCACCTTGGGGAAGTAGGCCGACATGGTCCAGGCGATCAGGCCGCCCCAGTCGTGGCCGACGACGATCGCGTTGGCCTCGCCGAGCGAGCGGATCAGCCCGGCCGCGTCCGACGCCGCCGTGATCAGGTCGTAGCCGCGGGGCGGCTTGTCGCTGCCGCCGTACCCGCGCATGTCCGGGGCGGCGACCCGGTAGCCCGCCGCGCTGAGCGCGGCTCAGCTGACCGCGCCAGGTCCACCAGAACTCCGGGAACCCGTGCAGCAGCAGGACCAGCGGGCCGTCGCCGCTCTCCGCGACGTGAAACCGGGTGCCGTTGGCGCTCACCGACCGGTGCGACCAGGGGCCGTCGATGTAGATCGACGGCATCGCCGCTGCGCGGGCATGGCTACCGGGCAGGCGCGCGGGGCGGCGCGCCGGCGCCGTCGCCGCGGCGCAGCACGGCCAGGTCGTCCGAGACCGTCCGGCGGGTCCTGGGCAGGCCGCCGAACCGCTTGATCGATCAGCGATGCCGACACCGACGGCCAGCGCGGCCAGCAGGACGCAGGCGCCCGCGGTGATCAGGAACGCGGCCCAGCCCCAGATGCCCAGCGCCATCAGGCCGTAGGCCAGCGCGAAGCACAGCAGCATCAGGACCAGGCAGCCGACGAACGCGGAGACGCCGAACAGCGCGGCGCCGATCCCCACCCGCCGGACGTCGGTCTTCAGCTCGATCTTGGCCAGGTCCAGCTCGTACCTGACCAGCTGCGTGATGTCCTTGACCGCCAGGGACACGAGACCGCCCACGGACGCCTCGGCTCGCGCTGCCTGCCGGGTACCGCCCTGCCGGTTCGGCCATCGATGCTCTCCCCTCGAAATCGCTCGGTGTTCACGTCTGAGTCTTGCTCATACCCGCTCAGGGCAATCGGCGGCGTGCCGGTAACGGGGAAAAAGGCGACCAGAACGCGAAACCCGAGTCGCGGCGCGGGAACCCGGACGCTATCCGGGGCAGCGGCCAGGATAAATCGAGGCCAGTCGTCGAACGAGCGATATGCGTGCCCGGCCGAGACATATACGAGAACAGCAGGCGACGTCTGTGCAGATCGTGTACAAAGACGCCAAAATGGCGACGGCGCCCAGGACCGGGGCGCCGCTCGCCCAGTCACGTCAGGCCGGGCTACCAAGCGTGCACCTTCTCTGCCGGGCAGCTGACTCCCGCCGGGCGCACATCCGGCGCCCGCTCCGGCGCTCACCTGCCTCGGCACGCCTCCCGCGGCTGGTCGCGCGTGGGTACCTGGCTGACGTGCCCGGACGTTACCGTCCGTGACACCTTTCTACGCCGGATCGCGGTCTTGGAAAGCCCCTGACCAATTCCTGATCTCGATGACAGGCGGCTCTCGCATGCGCCGGGCCGGGGATGAACGCCGCCGCGGTGATGACCGAACGTGACATTCGGGCGTCGCCGGTCCCGGATGTCCGGACGCGCCGCTCGCCAGGGCGACGGCCGCGCGGGGAGTTTCCGGCGGGCCGTGCAGCATCCGGACAGAGATGCTGAATCCCGTTCACCCCGACCCGCTGGTAACTTCGGCCAGTCCCGCGTAGGCTTTCTTGGGTAACGGTGCCGCTCTGCCCCCCGGGGCCGGACCGTACGGCGACCCCCGCTCTCCCCCCCGGCGGGGGTCGCCCCTTTTCTTCATGTTGTTACCCCTGCGCTGGCGTCGTGACCTGGTCCGACGCCGCAGGCTGGCCGAGCAGCAGCCCAGCAGCGCGACCGCGCCGCGCTTGTCCAGCGGGTGGTTGCCGTTGCCGCATTTCGGCGACTGGATGCAGGACGGGCAGCCGGCCGCGCACTCGCAGCTCTCGATGGCCCGGGCGGTGGCGGTCAGCCACTCCCGGGCCACGGCGAACCCGCGCTCGGCGAACCCGGCGCCCGCCGTCGTGGCCGTCGTAGACGAAGACCGTCAGCAGGCCGGTGGCCGGGTGCGGGTCGGCCGACACGCCGCCCACGTCCCACCGGTCGCACGAGGCCAGCAGCGGCAGCAGGCCGATGGAGGCGTGCTCGGCCGCGTGCGCGGCGCCGGCCAGGTCGATGCCCGCGGCGGCCAGCGCGGCCCGCTGGCCGGGCGAGATGGTCCACCACACGGCCCGGGTGCGCAGCGTCCGGGCCGGCAGGTCGAGCGCCTCCTCGCCGAGCACCCGGCCGGTGTCGGGGCTGCGCCGGACGTAGCGAGATCGACCTGGCGGGTCACCCGCACGTCGCCGAAGCAGACCCTGGCCTCGCCCCAGGACTGCCGGGTGTGCTCGGCCGCTACCTCGATCTGGGTGACCTCGCGGGCCGAGGTGGCGTAGCCGGGGTCGCCGGGCTCGGCCAGCGCCACCGCCGCGGCCAGGTCCAGGCTCGTCACCAGGTACATCTCGCCCTGGTGCGGGTAGACCGCGCCGGCGTGGGCCAGCACGTGCGCGGACGGCTCGTCGACCGTGCCGATCAGCCGCCCGGTGGCCGCCTCCACGATCCGCACCGGCGGCGCGCCGGCCCCGCGCAGCCCGGTCCGCGCCGCCGCGCCCCGCCGGGTGCAGAACCACCGGCCGCCGCGCGAGCGCGCAGCAGGCCGTCCCGGCTCAGCGCGGGCCGCGACCGGCCCGGCGGCCGGGCCGAACCCGGCCAGGTCGGCGTCGGTCAGCGGCAGTTCGGCGGCCGCGGCGCACAGGTGCGGCGCCAGCACGTAGGGGTTGGCCGGGTCCAGCACGGTGGCCTCGACCGGCGCGCCGAGCAGCGCGTCGGGGTGATGCACCAGGTAGGTGTCGAGCGGGTCGTCGCGGGCGATCAGGATCGCGACCGCGCCGCGCCCGGCCCGCCCGGCCCGGCCCGCCTGCTGCCACAGCGCGGCCCGGGTGCCCGGCCAGCCCGCGATCAGCACGGCGTCCAGGCCCGCGATGCTGACCCCCAGTTCCAGCGCGGTCGTGGTGGCCAGCGCGGTGATCTCCCCGGACCGCAGCGCCTCCTCCAGCGCCCGCCGGTCGGCCGCCAGGTAGCCCGACCGGTAGGCGGCGACCCGGCCGGCCAGGTCGGCCCGGCCCGCCTCGGTCACCTGGCGCCGGGCGGCCAGCGCCAGCGTCTCCGCGCCGCGCCGGGAGCGGACGAAGGCCAGCGTCGGTACCTCGCCGAGCACCAGGTCGGTCAGCAGGTCCGCGGCCTCGGCGGTGGCGCTGCGCCGCACCGGTGCGCCGGCCTCGCCGCGCAGCCCGGTCAGCGGCGGCTCCCACAGCCCGAGGGTGACCGGGCCGCGGGGGGCGCCGTCGGCGGTGACCGCCGCGGCGGCCCGCGCCGGTCAGCAGCCGCGCGCACCGGGCCGGCTCGCTGATGGTGGCCGAGGCCAGCATGAACACCGCGCCCTCTGCGGCGCTGCGCGATCAGGCCGGCGTGCCAGGCGGTGACCCGGCGCAGCCGCCGCAGGACCTGGGCCACGTGCGAGCCGAACACGCCCCGGTAGGTATGGCACTCGTCCACCACCACGTAGCGCAGCCGGCGGAGCAGCCCGGACCAGTAGGCGTGCCGGGGCAGCAGCGAGTGGTGCAGCATGTCCGGGGTGGTCAGCAGGTAGTTCGCGTGCGACCGGGCCCACGACCGCTCGGCGTACGGGGTATCGCCGTCCACCACGGCGGGCGCGCACGCCGCGCAGCCCCAGCGCGGTCACCAGCCGAAGCTGGTCGGCGGCCAGCGCCCGGGTGGGCGCGATGTACAGCGCGGTGCCGCCCTCCAGCACCGCGGTCAGCGCGGGCACCAGGTAGCCCGAGCGACTTGCCCGAGGCGGTGCCGGTCGAGATGATCACGCTCGCGCCCGGCCCGGGCCAGCCGCGCGGCCCGGGCCTGGTGCGCCCACGGCCGGTCCGCGCCGGACCCGGCCAGCGCCTCGGCCAGCTCGGCGGGCACCCAGGCCGGCCAGGCCGCCCGCCGCCCGCGGCCGGGCCGGGATGCGCTCCACGTGGGTCAGCCGCCCGGTCCGCGCGCCCCGGCGCAGGATCAGCTCGCGCCCTGCTGCCCGATGCCGTGCCATTGCCGGACGCGGCATCCGAGGCCGGGATATCCGGCACCGCGGTCGCGGCGACACGGGCGCGACACGCGGTCGGCGAGCGCCGCGCTGGCCTGCGGAATGTCGGCGTGGACCGGTAGCTTGACTGTAGGCATCGGGTTTCAGTGTGTCATCACGAGGCAAGGTGCCTCTAACTGCAATCTGGTATAGACATGAGCCCAGAGCGTGGTTGAATGCGCGACGGAGCAAGCTGCCGGTACCCGCTGGCCGGGCCGGCTTGCCGCTCATACGAGAGCCATATATGGCGCTGGAGGACTTTGTGGATCTGAAGCTGGATCACCACAGCAAGGACGGCATCGAGATCGTCGACGTAGAGGGCGAGATCGACGTCTACACCGCGCCCCGCCTGCGTGAGCTCCTGATCGACCTGGTGAACAACGGCTTCTACCAGCTGGTCGTCAACATGGAGAAGGTCGAGTTCCTCGACTCGACCGGCCTGGGCGTCCTGGTCGGCGGCCTCAAGCGGGTCCGGGCGCACGACGGGTCGCTGGACCTGGTGTGCACGCAGGAGCGGATCCTGAAGATCTTCCGGATCACCGGGCTGACCAAGGTGTTCGGCATCCACGAGACCGTGGACGAGGCGATCGCCGCCCGGAAGTCCGAGAAGTAGGCGAGGCGCAAGTCCCCGAGATGGCCACGGTCGAGCTCAGCTTTACCCCGCTGCCCGCGCATGTCCGCACCGCCCGGCTGGTCGCCGCGGCGGTCGCCCGCCGCAGCGGCGTTGATGAGTCCCTGCTGGACGAGGTGCGCCTGGCGGTGGGCGAGGCCTGCTCCCGCGCGGTCGAGGAGCACCGGCTGCACTGCCCGACCGAGCCGGTCCGGCTGGCCCTGACCGAGCTGGCGGGCCGGTTCGAGGTCGAGGTGACCGACACCAGCATGGCGGGCGGCGGCGCCAGGGCGCCGGCCTACCCGCCCGGCTTCGGCATCGCGGTCATCGCCGGCCTGGCCGACGACGTCCAGATCAGCGAGACCTCGGCGGGCACGAGCATCCGGATGAGCTGGCCGTCGGCCGTGACGGCGAGCTAGCCGTCCGCGTCTGAGCCGTGTCGCCTCCATGCCGAGTGGCATCGTGTTAAGCATCACAAAATCGGCTCCCGGATACGTCTCGGGACCGGACCCGACTTACCATCCAGTTGCCCTGATGCGTAGACTCCCCGGCACCGATCCGTGGCGCCACGTCGCCAGCTTGCTCGCCCATAGGGGCCACGCCGGTACGCCTCGCTGCTGCCGTCGGCAGCAGCCCGGCGCTGTGCCGTGTTTCCCCTGTCAAGGAGGACAGATGTCGAGGCTACCCCGCTGTGGCGAGCGGAGCGGTCACTGTCAGCCGGCGCCAACCTGACCTGGGTCATCGTCGTGCTCGTGGTCGCCCTGCTCGCGCTGGCGCGTGGCCGCCTTCCTCGTCCGGGATGTGCTGGCGGCCAGCCAGGGCTCGCCGAAGATGCAGGAGATCGCCAAGGCGGTTCAGGAAGGCGCGGCCGCCTACCTGCGCCGCCAGTTCAAGACCGTCGGCGTCTTCGTGGTCCTGATCTTCTTCGTGCTGCTGATCCTCCCGGCCGACGCGACGCGTCGGTGCGGATCGGCCGCTCTGTGTTCTTCCTGGTCGGCGCCTTGTTCTCGGCGCTGGCCGGGTTCACCGGAATGTCGCTGGCGGTTCGCGGCAACGTCCGGGTGGCGGCCGCGGCCGAGGCGCAGTGACGGTCGGGCGAGCGGCGGGCCATGCGGATCGCGTTCCGCACCGGCGGCGTGGCGGGCATGTTCACCGTCGGGCTGGGCCTGGCCGGCGCGGCCATCGTGGTCATCATCTACCGGGCGAACGCCTCCAGCGTGCTGGAGGGCTTCGGCTTCGGCGCCGCGCTGCTGGCCATGTTCATGCGCGTCGGCGGCGGCATCTTCACCAAGGCCGCCGATGTCGGCGCGGACCTGGTCGGCAAGGTCGAGCAGGGCATCCCCGAGGACGACCCGCGGAACGCGGCCACGATCGCCGACAACGTCGGCGACAACGTCGGCGACTGCGCGGGCATGGCCGCCGACCTGTTCGAGTCCTACGCGGTCATGCTGGTCGCGGCCCTGATCCTGGGCAAGGCCGCGTTCGGCAACCAGGGCCTGGTCTTCCCGCTGATCGTGCCGATGATCGGCGTGCTGACCGCGGTGCTCGGCATCTTCGTCGTCGCGCCCCGCCGAAGCGACCGCAGCGGGATGACCGCCATCAACCGGGGCTTCTTCGTCTCGGCCGTCTTCTCGCTGGTGCTGGTCATCGTCGCGGCGTTCGTCTACCTGCCGGACAAGTTCAGCAAGCTCCAGGGCATCCCGGCGGGCAGCGGCATCCTGCACCACGGCGGCAACCCGCGCCTCCTGGCCATCGGCGCGGTGCTGATCGGCCTGGTCCTGGCCAGCGCGATCCAGCTGCTGACCGGCTACTTCACCGAGACCACCCGCCGCCCGGTCAAGGACATCGGGGAAAGCTCGCTGACCGGCCCGGCCACGGTCATCCTGTCCGGCATCTCGGTCGGCCTGGAGTCGGCGGTCTACTCGGCGCTGCTCATCGGCGGCGCCGTCTACGTCGCGTTCCTGCTCGGCACCGGGAACGCCACCATCGCGCTGTTCGCCGTCGCCCTGGCCGGCACCGGCCTGCTGACCACGGTCGGCGTCATCGTGTCGATGGACACCTTCGGCCCGGTGTCGGACAACGCCCAGGGCATCGCCGAGATGTCCGGCGAGATCGAGGGCGAGGCGGCCCAGGTGCTGACCCGCCTGGACGCGGTCGGCAACACCACCAAGGCCATCACCAAGGGCATCGCCATCGCGACCGCGGTGCTGGCCGCCACGGCGCTGTTCGGCGCGTTCCGCACCCAGGTGGAGAGCGCGCTGCGCCAAGACGGCCGGCGTTCGGCCTGTCCATCGACCAGCCGAACGTCCTGTTCGGCCTGATCATCGGCGCGGCCGTGGTGTTCTTCTTCTCCGGCCTGGCCATCATGGCGGTCGGCCGGGCGGCCGGGCGGGTGGTCTACGAGGTGCGCAAGCAGTTCCGCGAGCACCCGGGGATCATGGACTTCACCGAGAAGCCGGAGTACGGCCGCGGTGGTCGACATCGTGCACCAGGGACTCGCTGCGCGAGCTCGCCACGCCCGGCCTGCTGGCGGTGCTGGCCCCGATCGCGGTCGGGTTCGCGTTCGGCTACGCGCCGCTCGGGCGCCTTCCTGGCCGGCGCGATCGCGGCGGGCGCGCTGATGGCCGTCTTCCTGTCCAACTCCGGCGGGGCCTGGGACAACGCCAAGAAGCTGGTCGAGGACGGGAACCACGGCGGCAAGGGCTCGCGACGCCCACGAGGCCACCATCATCGGCGACACCGTCGGCGACCCGTTCAAGGACACCGCCGGCCCGGCGATCAACCCGCTGATCAAGGTCATGAACCTGGTCTCGCTGCTGATCGCGACCAGCGTCGTGCGCTACAGCCACAACCTGGGCCTGCGGGCCGGGGTGTCCATCGCCGCGATCGCGATCATCGTCGGGGCGGTCCTGGTGGCCAAGCGCCGCGCGTCGCGGCGCCCAGGCCGGCACGGCCGGGCCGGACGGGCCGGCCGCGGCGACCGCCGCCCCGGCGACGAGCGCGGTCGACGGTGCCGCCGCCCCCGAGGCGGCGGGGACCGGCGCCGAGGCGACACCGCGGGCAAGGCGTCGGCCGAGACCACCACCGCCTGACCCGGCGGGGCGGGCGATGGGGGACGGTCAGCTCCGGCTGATCGTCATGCGGCACGCCAAGGCGGGCGAGCTGCCCGGCGGCCCGGACTTCGACCGGCCGCTCACCGCGCGCGGGCACCGTGACGCCGCGGCCGGGCCGGCCGCTGGCTGCCGGCCGGCGGCCTGGTCCCGGACGCCGTCGCCTGCTCGCCGGCCCGCCGGACCCGGCAGACCTGGGACGAGGTCGCGGCCCAGCTAGGCCGCGAGGTGCCGGTCACGTCTCGACGCCGGACCTGTACGGCGCGGACGCGGCGGGCCTGCGCGAGATGATCGCGGCGACGCCGCCGGCGTGACATGCTGCTGTGCGTGGGCCATAACCCGGCCATGGCCGAGCTGGCCGAGGAGCTGGCCGGGCAGCCGCTGGAGTTCCCGACCGCCGGCCATCGCGGTCATCGGCCTGCCCGGCGCCGTGGGACGAGGCGCCCGGCGCCGCCGGGGACCTGGCCGCCTTCTGGACGCCCCGCCGGGGTGGCGGCCCGCCGAGTTAGCTGGCCCGCCTCAGCCGGCCGGTAACCCGGTCCTCGGCGTCGGCCGCCTCGACGTCGTGCCGGGAGATCCCCAGCAGGTACAAGATCGCGTCCAGGTTGGCACGCTGACCGACGTATCGGCGGCGCTGCGGACCACCGGCTTGGCGTTGAACGCGATGCCCAGGCCAGCCGCCGCGATCATGTCGAGGTCGTTGGCGCCGTCCCCGACCGCCACGGCCTGGCTCAGCGGCACCCCGGCCGGCGCGGCGAACTGGCGCAGCGCGCGCTCCTTGCCCGGCCGGTCGATGATCTCGCCGGTGACCCTCCCGGTCAGCTTGCCGTCGGGATCTCCAGCGTGTTGGCCGCCGCGTAGTCCAGGCCCAGCTCGGCGGTCAGCCAGTCGGTGAACGGGGTGAAGCCGCCGCTGACCACGCCGCACCGGTAGCCCAGCCGCTTCAGCGTCCGGATCAGGGTCCGCGCGCCCGGCGTCAGCCGCAGGCCGCGCAGCACCTTGTCGATCGCCGCCGCCTCCAGCCCGGCCAGCAGCTCGACCCGGTCGCGCAGCGACTGGGCGAAGTCGAGCTCGCCGCGCATGGCCGCGGCGGTCAGCTGGCCACCTCTTCGGCACAGCCCGCCTCGGCCGCCAGCAGCTCGATGGCCTCGTCCTGCAGCAGGGTGGAGTCGACGTCCATGACGATCAGCCGCATGGACCGCCGGTGCAGCCCGCCGCGCTGCACCGCCACGTCGACGCCCGAGCGTCACCGACTCGTGGGCCAGGGTGGCCCGCAGCGTCACCGGGTCGGCGCCGGACACGTCGAACTCGATGCAGGTCACCGGCTGGTGCGCGAGCCGGCCGATGCGGTCGATGTTGGCCCCGTTGGCCGCGATCCGCGCCCGCGATGGCCGCGATCACCGCGGGCGCCAGCGGGCTGCCCAGCACGGTCACGTGCAGGCTGCCCCGGCGGCGCGGCGGCCGCTCGACCGAGCCCATGGTGATCTCCACCTCCATGCCCAGGTCGGCCGCGAGGCTGGTGACCTGCCGGTGGATGGCGGTGAGGTCGGGGGCTGGCCCGCTGGACAGCAGGACCCCGAGGATGCAGCCGGCCCCGGATGACGACCTGCTCGACGTCCGTGACGCTCAGGTCGTAACCCGCCAGGACGGAAAACAGGCGGGAGGTGACGCCAGGCCGGTCCCGGCCGGTGAGCGTCACGAGCAGAGTGATCTGCGGATCCGACATAGCGCAGCCAACGCTACCGACCCCGGCCGGGCGCCCGGTGCCGGGGTCGGCTCCTCGCCCGGGCGTCGGCCGGCCAGGCGTCTGTGCGGTGCCGCCCGATGCCGTAGGTTGCATGCTGGTACCGGCGGCAGTGAAGGGAGCGTCGTGTCAGACGAGGTCCTGCGGCTACGCGGGGTGACGGTCAGCTACGACAAGTCCATGCTGCTGCGGGACGTCGACTGGACCGTGCGCAGCGGCGAGAGCTGGGTCGTCATCGGCCCGAACGGGGCAGGCAAGACCACCCTGCTCCAGGTGGCGGCGGCCATGCTGGCCCCCAGCGCGGGCCGCGTGGAGATCCTGGGCGAGCCGCTCGGCCAGGCCGACCTGACCGACCTGCGGACCCGGATCGGGCTGGCCAGCGTGGCCGTCGCCGACCGGGTGCCGCCCGCCGAGAAGGTCATCGACCTGGTGCTGACCGCGGCGTACGGGATCCTCGGCCGGACCGCCGAGAACTACGACTCCTCCGACGTGACCCGGGCCGTCGAACTGCTGGACGCCCTGGGCTGCGCTCACCTGATCCGGCGCCGGTTCGCCACCTTGTCCGAGGGGGAGCGCAAGCGGGTCCAGATCGCGCGGTCGCTGATGGCCGACCCCGAGCTGCTGCTGCTGGACGAGCCGGCCGCCGGGCTGGACCTGGGCGGCCGGGAGGACCTGCTGCGGCGGATCGCGGCGCTGGCCGTCGACCCGCGCGCGCCGCTGCTGGTGATGGTCACCCATCACGTCGAGGAGGTGCCCGCCACCTTCACCCACGCGCTGCTGCTGCGCCGCGGCGGGGTCCTGGCCGCCGGGCCGGTCGCCAGCGTGCTCACCGAGCGCAACCTGTCCCGCTGCTTCGGCCTCCCGCTCCGGGTCACCCGGCACCTGGGCCGGTGGTCGGCCCAGGCCATCGACCTGCCCTGATCTGAGCCGCGCGTGAGCTGACTACGATCTATGCCCATGCGGGGAACAGCGTGGGCATAGCTGAGGGCCTGGCCATATTCGCCGCGGGAACCGCGGCGGGCACGCTGAACGCGGTGGTCGGCTCCGGGTCGCTCATTACCTTCCCCACGCTGCTGGCCTTCGGCATCGCACCGGTCGTCGCCAACGTGTCCAACAATGTCGGTCTGGTGCCGGGCAACGCCAGCGCGGCCTGGGGCTACCGGCGCGAGCTAGCCGGGCAGCGCAATCGGCTGGCCTGGCTGGCCATCTTCTCGGCGCTCGGCGCGGTGGGCGGGGCGGCCGCGCTGCTGGCGCTGCCGGCCGGGGCGTTCAAGCTGATCGTCCCGGTGCTGATCCTGGCCTCCTGCGTCCTGGTGCTGGTCCAGCCGTGGCTCAGTGCCCGGATCGCCGCCCGCCGGGCTAGCCGGGAGGACACCAGCCGCGGGACCCGGGGCGGGCCGCTGCTGGCGGGCGGCCTGTTCGGCGCGGGCATCTACGGCGGGTACTTCGGCGCGGCCCAGGGCGTGCTGGTGATCGGCCTGCTCGGCACGTTCCTCGACGAGAACATGCAGCGGATCAACGGGGCCAAGAACGTCCTGGTCGGCTTCGTCAACGGCGTCGCCGCCGTGGTCTACATCATCTTCGCCCACGTGAGCTGGATCATCGTCGCCCTGATCGCGGTCGGCTCGACGCTGGGCGGCCTGCTCGGGGCGCGGGTCGGGCGGCGGCTCCCGCCGATCGCGCTGCGGATCTTCATCGTGATCATCGGCGTTGTCTCAGCCGTGCGCCTGATTTTCTTCTGACCCGGATCCCTATCGGGCCCCGCTCGCACCCCCCGCCCCGGGCGATGCGATCCTGTGCGTGGGGGACCCAAAGAAAGATGAATCCGGGGGGACCGGACTCGGGCCCGTCCTGGCTGTGGCTCCGGCCGTGGTCAGGGCGGGTCTTTCCCGGCTAAAACTTACTGACTCGTTAACTTGAATGATTCGTGTTTAGCCGGGTAGTCTGCCTGCCGTGGACGACATCACTAGCCTGCGCCGTGCCGGTCTCCGGGCCACCTCCGCCCGGCTGGCCATCCTGGCCGTCGTGCGCTCCGGTAACCACCCCGGCGCGGACGAGATCTTCCGGGGGGTCCGGGACCGGGTCGGCCACATTTCCGTCCAGGCCGTGTACGAGGCGCTGGGGGCGCTGACCCGGGCGGGACTGCTCCGCCGGATCGAGCCGGCCGGCAGCCCCGCGCGGTATGAGGGCCGGGTAGGTGACAACCATCACCACATCGTCTGCCGGCGGTGCGGCGAGGTAGCGGATGTGGAGTGCACAGTGGGCCACGCTCCATGCCTGGAGCCCGCGACGACCGCGGGATTCAACATAGATGAAGCCGAGGTGACCTTCTGGGGTCTCTGCGATCGCTGCCAGCTGTCCGAAAGAGCCAGCTCACAGATAGCGGAGGACGTTTCATGACGGATCAGCGGCCAGTGACCACGACCGATACGGGGATGACCGCGCCTAGCGACGAGTTCTCCCAGTCGGTCGGGTCCAATGGGCCCCTGCTGCTTCAGGATCACTACCTCATCCAGAAGATGGCTCAGTTCAACCGCGAGCGCGTGCCCGAGCGGGTGGTGCACGCCAAGGGCGGCGGGGCGTTCGGCGTATTCGAGGCAACCGAGGACGTCAGCCAGTTCACCCGGGCCGGCCTGTTCGCCAAGGGCAGGCGGACCGACATGCTGCTGCGCTTCTCCACCGTGGCCGGGGAGCTGGGCTTCCCGGACACCGTGCGCGACCCGCGCGGCTTCGCGATGAAGTTCTACACGGACGAGGGCAACTACGACCTGGTCGGCAACAACACGCCGGTCTTCTTCATCCGCGACCCGCAGAAGTTCTCGGACTTCATCCACTCCCAGAAGCGGCGGGCGGACAACCACCTGCACGACCACAACAGCCAGTGGGACTTCTGGACGCTCTCGCCGGAGTCCGCGCACCAGGTCACGTTCCTGATGTCGGACCGCGGCACGCCGTACTCCTGGCGCCACATGAACGGCTACGGCAGCCACACGTTCCTGTGGTACAACGCCGGCGGCGAGAAGTTCTGGGTGAAGTACCACTTCAAGACCGACCAGGGGATCCGGACCTTCACCGACGCCGAGGCGGCCGCGCAGACCGCCGAGGATCGCGACTTCCACCTGCGGGACCTGCGGGCCGCCATCGACGCCGCCGACTACCCGTCCTGGCGGCTCGAGGTCCAGGTGATGCCGTTCGAGGCGGCGGCCGACTACCGGTTCAACCCGTTCGACCTGACCAAGGTCTGGCCGCACGCGGACTACCCGCCGATCACCATCGGCCGGTTCACCCTGAACCGCAACCCGGAGGACTACTTCGCCCAGATCGAGCAGGCCGCCTTCGAGCCGGCCAACTTCGTGCCGGGCATCGGCCCGTCCCCGGACAAGATGCTCCAGGGGCGGCTGTTCTCCTACCCCGACACCCACCGGTACCGGATCGGCCCGAACTACCTGCAGCTTCCGGTCAACCAGCCCAAGGTTCCGGTGCACTCCTACAACAAGGACGGGGCCATGCGGTACGCCAACCCGGGCGACCCGGTCTACGCGCCGAACTCCTTCGGCGGCCCGCAGGCCGACGCGTCGGCCTGGTCAGGCGAGAGCTACCAGGTAGCGGGGGAGATCGTCCGCAGTGCCTACACGCTGCACGCCGAGGATGACGACTTCGGCCAGCCGCGGGCGCTGTGGGAGAACGTGCTCGACGAGACCGGCCGGGACCACCTGGTCACCAACATCGTCGGGCACGCCAGCAAGCCGGAGGTCACCAGCGACATGAAGGCCCGCGTGGGGGAGTACTGGCGCAGCGTCCACCCCGACCTGGGCGCTCGCGTCGCCAAGGGCCTCAACGGCGGCGGCTGACCGGCCGCCGCCGAGCGATCTGGCCAGCCAGGGCGGATCTGAATCTGGCCAGTCGGGGCCGGGCTGCGGGAGTTCCCGCGCCCGGCCCTGTCCCTTGTCCTGGCGCTTTCCCGGTGGCGCCGGCAGGCGTCAGCCGTCGCGGCGCCGGCGGTCGCCGCGCCCGCCGTCCTTGCCCTTGCCGTCCTTGCCCGTGGCCGGGTCGGCCTGGGCCAGCAGCTCATAGGCCGGGTTGATCATGACCGGGGTGCCCTCGCGCATGCCGACCGGGCCGCGCAGCCGGATCTTGGAGCCGGGCCGCAGGCCGGGGATGTTGGAGCGGCCGTAGAACAGCGCGGTCAGCTCGCCGGTGGAGTCGGCGACATCGCAGGCCAGCACGGTGTTGTGCTCGACCGGGCGGATCTCGACGGTGTGCACCCGGCCCTCGACCACCGCCCGGCCCGGCTTGGTCAGCGAGCCGATCGGGCTGACGCCCGGCGGCGGGGCGGGCCGGTCGTAGTCGCTGCCGTCGGAGGCCAGCACGGCGTGCTGGTCCGGGTCCCGGCTGACCGGCGTCCCGCTCCGAGCGCGAGCACCGGCGCGTCCGCTGCCCCCGCGTCAGCTCGGCACCGCGTCAGCTGGCACCGGTCAGCCCGCCGCCTGTCCGGTGTCCCCGCGTGCCCGGTGCCGCCGCCGATCTGGCCGGGCGCGCCTGGCCGGGCAGTGCCCGGGCGCCGTCCAGGCCGCCGCCGGGCGGCCAGGTCCTCCACCCGGCTGCGCACGTCGAACGGCACGATGGTGGCCGCCGCGTGCGGGATGCGGCTGATCACCCCGGCCATCCGGTCCGCCGTCCGGTCGTGCAGCAGCCGGCCCAGCAGCGGCGCGTAGCTGCGCCGCGGCAGGATCGCGGTGACGCCCACGCCGGGCAGCTGCGGCCTCGGCGTTCACCATCGCGGCCGCGGCGGCGGCCAGGCGCCGGTCCGGGCAGTCCACGAAGTCCAGCACGATCCCGGTGTTGGCCCGCACCCAGTCCTGGCGCAGCCGGTCGGCCTGCACGTTGTCGATGACGAAGTGGACGGCCCGCAGCGTGGTCGGCCGCAGGCTCCGGGCGTAGCGCAGGCCGGCGATCGTGGCCAGGTCGAAATCGTCGACGAAGACGAACACGGTGCGCCGCGAGTAGGTCGGCGGGTCGGCGGGCCGGGCCTTGCGGCGGGTGCCGATGTCGGCCAGGACCTGGGCCTCCAGCCCGTACTGCCGGTTCAGCCAGATCAGGGCCGGGACGCCCGAGCGCGAACAGCACGATGACCAGCCAGGCGCCCTTCCTTGAACTTCACCATCGCGAAGATCAGCACGACGACCAGCGAGGTCAGCCCGGCCGCGAACGTGATGACCCGCTTGTACTGCCAGCCGCGGCCCCGGTGCCGGCTGAAGTACCGCGACATCCCGAACCCGGCCAGCGTGAACGCGGTGAAGACGCCCGAGCGCGTAGAACGGGACCAGGCTGTTGACGTTGGACCCGGCGACCGGCCAGCAGGGCGCAGGACAGCACGGCCAGCACGATGATGCCGTTGGAGAAGACCAGCCGGTGCCCGCGCTTGGTCAGCCACCGGGGCAGGAACGCGTCCTCGGCGACGAAGCTGGCCAGGAACGGGAACCCGTTGAAGCTGGTGTTCCCGCCGGTGTACAGGATCAGTGCCGTGGCCGCCTGGACCAGCACGAACAGGACGTCGCCGACCAGGGAGTTCCCGAAGACGACCCGGGCCTCCTGGGAGATCACCGTCGGCACGCCCGAGGTGTAGGGCGGGCGTGCGTGACGTGGGCCAGCCAGGAGATCCCGGCCACCAGGGTGCCGAGGATGGCGCCCTCGATGACCAGCACCCGCCGGGCGTTGAGGCCCTCGGGCGGCTTGAACGCGCTGACCGCGTTGGAGACCGCCTCGATGCCGGTCAGCGACGACCCGCCGTTGGCGAACGCGCGCAGCAGCACGAAGACCATGCCGAACGTGATCAGGCTGCTGTGGCTGGGCGCGCCGGTCACCACGCCGGCGTGGAGGTGGTAGAGTGCGCAGGTCGCCGAAGAGCCTCGCGGAGCAGCCCGATGATGATGACCAGGATCATCGACCCCGGAGAACAGGTAGGTCGGCACCGCGAAGGCCTGGCCCGCCTCGCGGATGCCGCGCAGGTTGCCGTAGCACATCAGCAGGACGACGCAGATCGAGATGATCGGTCAGCAGGTCGGGGTGGTTGAGCGCGGGGATGGCCGAGGCCACCGCGGCGGTGCCGGCCGCGATCTGCACGGCGACCGTCACCACGTAGTCGATGAGCAGGGCGATGGCCGCGACCTGGGCCACCCGCGGGCCGAAGTTCTCCCGGGCCACCACGTACGACCCGCCGGCCCGGGTGTAGACGGTGACGACCTCGCGGTAGGCCAGGACGACCAGGATCATGACGAACAGGACCACGCCGGTCAGCGGCAGGATCAGCGTGAACGCGGCGGCCCCGAGGCCGCCCTTGAGCAGCTCGATCAGGATTTCCTCGGTGCCGTAGGCCGAGGAGGAGATGCCGTCCGGAGACAGCACGCCGAGCGCGAGGCGCTTGGACAGCCGCTGCTCGCCGAGCTGCTCGTTGATCAGCGGCCGGCCGAGCAGCCGCCGCTTCAGCGCGTAGCCGAGGCCCTCGGCCATGTCGTTACGGCGGGCCAGCGAGCCCACCGCCCTGCGCACGGCCACCTAGCGGCCTCCTGACGTCGCTGCCTGTCGCAGACTTCATACCATTGCGGCAGTAACGCCCGGGACGCCGGCGCACGGCCAGCCCAGACTGGGCCTAGGCTGCGATGATCAGGGTAAACGAACTACCTCCTGGTTGGTCCCGGCCACCATCGCGGCGCGGAAGGCATCGGTCATGACGACACATCCGGCGGCACCAGCCCCCGGAGCGGGCAGCACGACCGCGGTACACCTGTCCGACCTGATCCGGCGGCCGATCGCCGGCCGGGGCGGTGAGTCCATCGGGCGGCTGGCCGACGTCATCGTCCGGCTCCGCGGCGCCGACCAGCCCGTGGTGACCGGCCTGGTCGCGGCGGTCGGCGGGCACCGAGGTGTTCGTCCCGATCGAGCAGGTGGCCAGCCTGGCCGGCGCCACGGCCCGGCCTGGCGGCCAGCTCCGGCTGACCAGCGCCCGGCTCGACCTGCGCCAGTTCGAGCGGCGCGACGGCGAGGTGCTGCTGCGCGCCGACGTCCTCGGCCACCGGCTCATCGACGTCGAGAGCGCGCACCTGATCCGGGCCGGCGACCTGGAGCTGGCCCGGCGGGACGGCGCCTGGGTGGTCACCGGCGTGGACAGCCACCGGCGCCGCGGCCTGGGCCGCCCGCCGCCGCGGACCGGCACGCGTTCCGGGACTGGGCCAGTTCGAGCCGCTGATCGGCCACTCGGGCACCGCCCTGCTGCGCGGCCCGTTCGGGCGGATCCGCCGCCTCAAGCCGGCCCAGATCGCCGACCTGCTGGAGGACGCCGTCCAAGGACGAGGAGACCGAGATCCTCGGCCTGGTGCACGCCGACCCCGAGCTGGAGGCCGACGTCTTCGAGGAACTGGACGAGGACCTGGCCACCCGGCTGCTCGGCGCCCGCACCGACGGCGAGATCGCGGCGGTCCTGGCCCGGATGCGCGCCGACGACGCGGCCGACGCCATCGCCGAGCTGCCCCAGCGGCGGCGGCAGCCGGTGCTGGACCTGCTGCCGCCGGGGCCGCGGGCCAAGGTGCTGACCCTGATGGGCTACAACCCGACCAGCGCCGGCGGCCTGATGGGCATGGACTTCATCACGGTCCCGGCCGACGGCCTCGGTGGCCGACGCGCTCGCCGCCGTGGCCGGCGCGCCGACCAGCTCCAGCCCGAGGCGCTGACCAGCGTGCACGCCCTGGACGAGCGGGGCCGCCTGGCGGGCGTGGCCCGGCTGGTGACGCTGCTGCAGGCCGACCCGGGCGCGCGCTGACCCAGGTGTGCGACGACGACCCGGTCCGGGTCGGGACCGACACCGACGTCGTCGACGTGGCCGTGCTGATGAGCGACTACAACCTCATCACCGTCCCGGTCGTGGACGAGCGCCGGGTGATGCTTGGCGTGATCACCGTGGATGACGTGCTGGAGGTCACCCTGCCCGAGGACTGGCGGCGCCGGGAGGCCGCCCAGCCGCCGGACGCCCATCGCGGCGAGCACGGAAGATGGATCAGCGGGCCGCTGATCGGCCGAATAACGCGCGGTGAATATCAGCCGACGGAATACCGCGCGCGCTCGCGTCAGCTTGACACTGATGCGGTGCCGCAGGCATCCTCGGTAAGGCTTCACGCCCGTCGCTGCGCTGGCCATCACGGTCTGGCCATCACGGGCTGGCCATCCGGGTCACCTGGCGGGCGACTGCCGCGGACGAAGGGAGGCGAGCAATGGACCACGATAGTCCGGGCCGAAAATGGGCCCTCATTGCCGCTTCCCTGTCTCCTGCGGGCGCGCGCTGAGGCCGTAACGGCACCGGCCCCCGGATACTCCAGCCTGACTCGCTGAAATCTCCCGCGCGTGCCCCCCGATCCCGCCTGCGCTCTGGCGGTGAAAGGGGTGCTTCACCATGAGCTCCACTGCCTCCGACCTGCCCGCGTGCCCAGCCTCAACCGGGGCGCCACGCTGGACTCCGCGCATGTCGGCGACATCCGCGGCGCGCTCGGCACGATCTCGCTGGACGACCTGGCGCCGCGCCGCGGCGATGCCGGCCAAGCTGAAGACGCTGCTGGCCATCGTCGGCCCGGGCCTGATCGTGATGGTCGGCGACAACGACGCCGGCGCGTTCTCCGTCTACGGGCAGGCTGGCCAGGATTACGGCACCCGGCTGCTGTGGACGTTCCTGCTGCTGATTCCGGTGCTGTACGTCAACCAGGAAATGGTGCTGCGCCTCGGCGCCGTCACCGGCGTCGGCCACGCGCGGCTGATCCTGGAGCGCTTCGGCCGGTTCTGGGGCGCGTTCAGCGTCATCGATCTTTTCATCCTGAACGCGCTGACGATCGTCACCGAATTCATCGGCATCACGCTGGCCGCCGGCTATCTGGGCATCCCGAAGGTGATCGCGGTCGGCGCTGGCCGCGCTGGTCATCGTCGCCTCGGCGCATGACCGGCAGCTTCCGCCGGTTCGAGCGGATCGCGATGGCGTTCTGCGCCGGGTCGCTGCTGCTGATCCCGGTCTACGTGCTGGCCCACCCGCCGGCCGGCCAGATCGGCCAGCGGCTTCCTGCGTGCCGTCGATGCCCGGCGGCGGCGGCCAGCTGGCCACGGTGATGCTGCTGATCATCGGCGATCGTCGGCACGACGGTCGCGCCGTGGCAGCTGTTCTTCCAGCAGTCGTACGTGATCGACAAGCGGATCACCCCGCGGTTCATCCGGTACGAGAAGGCTCGACCTGGTCATCGGCATCGGCGTCGTGATCCTCGGCGGCGCGGCCATCATGGGCGCGATGACCGCGGCGTTCGCCGGGACCGCGGCGGCCGGCCACTACACCGACGCGGCCGGGCTGGCCGCCGGGCTGGCCGCCTACGCGGGCAAGGCGGCCGGCGCGCTGTTCGCGGTCGCGCTGCTGGACGCGGCGATGATCGGGGCGTTCGCGGTCTCGCTGTCCACCGCCTACGCGCTGGGCGACGTGCTCGGCCTCAAGCACTCGCTGCACCGCGGCGCCCGGCAGGCCAAGGGCTTCTACGTGATGTACGCCGCGCTGATCGCCGGGCGCGGCCGCGATCGTGCTGATCCCCGGCTCGCCGCTGGGCCTGCTGATCGAGGGCGTGCAGGTGCTGGCCGGCGTGCTGCTGCCCAGCGCGACGGTGTTCCTGCTGCTGCTGTGCAACGACAAGGCGGTGCTCGGCCCGTGGGTCAACGGCCGCTGGACCAACGCCATCACCGGCGTGGTCATCGCGCTGCTGATCACGCTGTCGCTGGTGCTGACCGCGTCGGTGGCGTATCCCGCACATCAGCGCCGGGCCAGATCGTGCGCGATCCTGGCCGCGTGCGCGGCCGTGGCGGCGGCCGCGGCGGCGGGCTGGCTGCTGCTGCGCCGGGGCCGCGCGGCGCACCGGTCGGGCCGGCCGCCGCTGGACCGGGCCGGAGCGGGAGGACGGTGGCGGATGCCGCCGCTGGCCACGCTGGCCGCGCCGCCGATGTCGGCCGGCCCGCAAGGTCGGCCTGCTCGGCATGTGGGTCTACCTGGTGGTGGCCATGGGCGTGGTGGTGCTCCGGATCGTCCAGCTAGCGCTCGGGCACTGATGCGCCGCCGCATTGCGCCAGCCCGCACGGCGCTAGCGCACGCACGGCGCCGGTGACCAGCCAGCGGGACCCGCGGCGCGCAGCGTCAGCGTGACGAACCGGGCCAGCATCCACACGCTGTACGCGACCACAGGGCGACCAGCCCGCCGGACTGGCCACCACGGCGGCGGCCGCGACGCCGAACACGGCCAGGGTGGCCAGCCCGGCCAGGGCCAGGTAGTCCTGGTCGCCGGCGCCGATCAGCACCCCGTCCAGCACGAACACCACGCCGGCCGCCGGCTGCTGCGCGACCACGATCAGCAGCACGGCGAGCAGCAGCCGCGGACGTCGGGCGCCACGCCGAACAGGCCGGGCAGGAACGGCCGGACGGCCAGCACCACCAGCCCGAAGAACGACGCCGTAGGCCGCGCCCCAGGCGATCATCCGGCTGGTCGCGGCCCGGGCGCCCGGCGACGTCGCCGGCGCCCAGGTACCGGCCGGTGATGGCCTGGCCCGGCGATCGCGATGGCGTCGAGGGCGAAGGCCAGCAGGTTCCAGATCCGGAACGCCACCTGGTTGCGCGGCGATCGCCGCGTTGCCCTGCCGGGCCGCGATGGCGGTCATCGATGACCAGCACGGCCTGCAGCGCCAGCGTGCGGATCACCAGCGACGCCGCCGGCGACGCGGCGGCCCGGACGCCGGGCCAGGTCGGGCGCGAAGCTGACCCCGGCCCGCCGGGCGCCGCGGCCGACGACGACCAGGTAGGCCGCGCCGCCGCCGGTCTGCGCGATCACCGTGCCCCACGCCGAGCCGGCGATGCCCCAGTGCAGGCCGAGCACGAAGGTGGCGTTCAGCGCGACGTTCACGACGTTGGCGGCGACCGCCACGAGCAGCGGCGTCCGGGTGTCCTGCAGGCCCGCGCAGCACCCCGGTGCCGGCCAGCACGGCCAGCATGGCGGCGCGCCGAGCAGGCTGATCCGCAGGTAGATGACCGCCTGCGCGGTGACCGCGGCGGTGCCGCCGAACGCGCGCGACGATGGCCGGG
This sequence comes from uncultured Actinomycetota bacterium, assembly GCA_963731085.1. Classification (GTDB taxonomy): domain Bacteria; phylum Actinomycetota; class Actinomycetes; order Streptosporangiales; family Streptosporangiaceae; genus DASUBV01. Next base: position 556,810 of record CAVSUF010000001.1, on the reverse strand, counting down.
GCGAGCGGCCAGCCGGCCGCCAGCACCACCACGCCGATGATCGCGGCCAGCCACAGCCCGTCGATGCCCTGGCGGATGGCGGCCTGCCGGTGGCCCGCGCCGAGCTGGCGGGCCACCGCGGCGGTCGTCCCGTAGGCCAGGAAGATCGAGATGCCGACCAGCGTGGTCAGCGCCTGGCTGGCCACGCCCAGGCCGCCCAGCGGCACGGTGCCGATCCGGCCCACGATGGCCGAGTCGGCCAGCAGGAACAGCGGCTCGGCGACCAGCGCGCCGAACGCCGGGATGGCCAGCCGCAGGATCTCCCCGTCCTGCGGGACTGCGCAGGCCCGCCAGCAGCCGTCGGCGGGGCTCGGGGCGGGTCGGGGCCGGCGTCGTCGGGGCGGGCGGCTCAGCCAACCACGCCGCCCTGGCGCAGGTCCGCCACCTGCTCCGGGGCCAGGCCGAGGCCGGCCAGCACGGCGTCGGTGTCGGCGCCGGGCGCGGCGGGGCGGTCGGGGTCCCGGCCGCGGTCCGGCCGAAGCGCGGCGCCGGCGCGGGCTGGGTGACGCCGCCGACCTCGGTGAAGGCCGACCGGGCCACGGCGTGCGGATGGCCGGAGGCCTCGGCCATGGACGAGCACCGGGGCCACGCAGGCGTCGGTGCCGGCGAACACGGCGGCCCACTCGTCCCGGCTCCGGCTGGCGAACGCGGCCGTGAACCGGCGCCGCAGCTCCGGCCAGCCGGACCGGTCGTGCTGGGCGGGCAGCCCCGCGTCGGCCAGGCCCAGGCCGTCCAGCAGCGCGGCGTAGAACTGCGGCTCCAGGGCGCCCACGGCCACGTAGCCGCCGTCGGCGGTCTCGTAGGTGTCGTAGAACGGCGCGCCGCTGTCGAGCAGGTTCACGCCCCGCTCGTCATGCCAGGCGCCGACCGCGCGCATCCCGTACACGAAGGAGGTGAGCAGCGCCGACCCGTCCACCATGGCCGCGTCGACGACCTGGCCGAGACCGGACCGGCCCCGCTCGACCAGGGCGGCCAGGATGCCCACCGCCAGCAGCATGCCCCCGCCGCCGAAGTCCCCGACCAGGTTCAGCGGCGCGAGGGGCCGGTCCCCGGCCCGGCCGATCGGGGCCAGGGCGCCGGAGATGGCGATGTAGTCGATGTCGTGGCCGGCCGTGGGGGCCAGCGGGCCGTCCTGGCCCCAGCCGGTCATCCGGCCGTAGATCAGCCGCGGGTTGCGCGCGGGCATCTCGCCCGGGCCGAACCCGAGCCGCTCCGCCACCCCCGGCCGGAACCCTTCCACCAGCACGTCGGCCTCGTCGGCCAGGCGCAGCAGCACGTCGATCCCGGCCGGGTCCTTGAGGTTCAGCCCGATCGACCGGCGCCCCCGGACCAGCGGGTCACGGGGCGGCCGGGCCTGCGGGCCGGACTGGTCGGCCCGGTCCACCCGCAGCACGTCGGCGCCCAGGTCGGCCAGGACCATGCAGCCGAACGGCGCCGGGGCCAGGCTGGCGATCTCGATAACGCGGATTCCCTCGAGCGGCCCCATGCGCGTCTCCCTGTCTTCCCTGCTCTCATGCACGCCGCGACCCGGCGACGGCCCTGCCAACCTAGTTGCCGCGCCCGGCGGCCGGCCAGCACGGTGACGCGGGGCCTGCCACGGCCGGCGCCGCGCCTGAAAGACATGATCGTGACCGAGTTGTCCGGCAGAAATCACGGAAGAACGGTCGTGATCACGCTCGGCCATGCCGGGCCGGGCCGGCCGCCCCTGCTCTCGCCCGTGGTCCGCCGCCGGCGGTTCCGGGCTGGTCAGCAGCAGGGCCATGACCGGGCAGGCGCCCACCGCGCGGCGGGCCAGGCCGAGCAGTTCGGGCCGCACCGGGCCGGGGCGGATCAGCGGGTAGCCCCACGGGTCGGCCGAGATCAGCTCGGGCAGCAGCTCGATGCACATGCCGTGGCCGTCACAGGCGACCGGGTTGACCCGCAGTTCCAGCCGGGCGCCCCGGCGGTCCGGGCTCACGCGCCGGCCTCGGCGGCTCGGGCCGCGCCGGCGTGGGCAGCGGCAGGACCGGCGCCCGGGCGGCGCGGCCGCACGGGCCGTGCGCGGCATGCTGGCGCACGTCGGCGGCGAACACCCGGAGCGTGCTGGCGACCAGGCCGGCGGCGCCGTCCGGCAGGTGGCAGGCGCCGCGGCCGGTGACCAGTCCGAGCAGGTCCTCGGCCCAGCGCAGCACGCCGCCGGACGGCTGGCTGAACGCCACGTGACTCATCGCCTCGGCCAGCGCGGGCAGCCCGTTGCTGCACGGGCCGCACTGCCCGGCGCTCTGGCTGGCCAGGTAGCCGGTCACCCGGGCGGTCTCGGCCAGCGGGCAGGACCCGTCGGGCAGCACGACCAGGACGCCGGGGCCGAGGGCCGCGCCGGCCTCCCGCAGCGCCCGGTCGGCCAGCGGCACGCCGCCCGCCGCGGGCAGCGGCAGCCAGCCGCCGAAGTAGCCGCCCGCCAGCACCGCCTGGGGCGGCTCGGACGGCCCGCCGGCCCGGTCCAGCACGGCCGCCACCGGGGTGCCCAGCGCGACCTCGTAGACTGCCGGCGCGCTGACCGCGCCGCTGACCGTGACCAGCGCCGAGCCCGGCTCGGCCGCCGTCCCGACCTGGCGGAACCAGGCCGGGCCGTACCGCGCGATCAGCGCGATGTGGGCCAGCGTCTCCACGTTCAGGACCAGGGTCGGGTGCCGGCGCACGCCCTTCTCGAATGGTCGCGGCGGGACGAACGACGGCCGGGGCGGCGCCCCGTTCAGGAACGCGATCAGCGCCGTCTCCTGGCTGGCCACGTAGCCATCCGGGACGCTGATCACCTGGACCGGCACCCGGTTCAGCCCGGCCCGCTCCCGGCTGGTCACGGCGGCCCGCAGCGGGCCGGCGTCGCCGTGCAGGCACAGGTAGCACCGGGTGGCGCCGACCGCCTCGGCGGCCAGCACCATGCCGTCCAGCACCAGGTGCGGCACCCGGCTCAGCAGCAGCCCGTCCTTGCCGCTGGCGGGCTCGGACTCGCCGCCGTTGGCGATCACCACGGTGCCGACCTGACTGCGCAGCATCCCGGCCCGGCGGCCTGCCTGCGCCACCGCCCGCATCTTGCGCCCGGCCGGGAAGCCCGCCCCGCCCCGGCCGGTCAGCCCGGACTGCTCGACCGCCGCGATCAGCGCGTCGCTGCCGCCGCCCCGGCCGACCCCGGCGCCGTACCCGGCGTCGTCGGCGAACGGCGGCGGGCCGTAGGCGCTCAGGTGGGCCTCCAGGGTGGCCGCCGGGGCCGGTCCCAGCAGCCGCCCGGCGGTCGCCGCGCCGGCGCTCACCGCCGGGCCGCCGGGATGGTCCCGAGCCCCGCGCTGTCCGCGTGGCCGCCGCCCGCGCTCAGCCCCCGGCCAGCGCCGGGGGCGGCCGTGCCACCCCCGCCGGAAGTCTGCTGGCCGGGCGCGGCCGCGTGCTTCAGCAGGGACGAGGGAGTGCCGGACCGGCGTGCCCAGCCGGCCGCGAGCGGCCCGGCCGACAGCCAGGCGCCGCCCGCGATCAGGGCGGCGACCAGGGCCACCGCGCCGGCCACCCGCGCGGCCGAGTGCGCGGGCCAGCCGGCCGCCAGCCGCCAGGCGGTCAGCGCCGCGATGGCCGCCACGCACAGCAGGGTCAGCGCCAGCACCCAGCGCACCGTGGCGTCGGTCCCGGTGCCCAGCCCGTGCAGCAGCGCGACGGGCCAGCAGGCGTAGGACGTCCAGTGCACTGCCCGCCAGGTCCGGTAGCTCATCCGGGTGCGCAGCAGGCTGGTCGCGGCCAGCGCCAGCATCAGGTCGAAGGCGACCGCCCCGAGGCTCAGCCACAGTGGCCGGTAGCTGCCGATGAACGGGATGAACGCGTCCTGCACCGGGATGTTCACGAAGCCGTCGGTGACCGTGGTCAGCACGTGCGCGACGGTGAACGCCAGGGCCAGCAGCGAGGCGTTGCGGTGCAGGCCGACGGTCACGAACCGGGGCAGCCCCGGCCGCTGGTAGCCGACCGAGGACAGCAGGCCGCAGGCCATGCTGATGGTCAGCAGCACCATGGCCACCAGGCCGGTGGCCCGGGTGGTGTACCACAGCGGGGTGGAGGAGGTGACGACCAGCGCCTGACCGGTCATGCCGGGCCCGCCGGGTCAGCCTCGTCCGGCCAGCCGGCCGTGGTCACCACCGTCCCGTCCGGCCGGACCAGCCGGGCGGGCAGCCCCGCGGCGCGGAGCCAGCCCGGCGCGGCCGGGCCCCGGACGATGGCCGCGGTGCTGGCCGTGTTGGCGTCGGTGCAGGTGCCGGCGGCGACGCTGACCGTGCGCCAGCAGACCCGGGCGGGCCGCCCGGTCGCCGGGTCGATGATGTGGTGCACCTGCTCGCCGCCGCTGGCCCAGGCCCGCACGGTCACGCTGGAGGTGGCCAGGCCGCCCTCGGTGATGGTCACGGTCTGGCCGGGCGCGTCCGGCCCGGCGGCATGGTCGTCGGTGACCCGGACCTGCCACCCGCCATCCGGCGGCGGCCCGCGACCGCGATGTCGCCGCCCAGGCTGACCAGGACGCCGCCGCCCAGCCGGGCCGCGATCAGCTCCGCGCACCGGTCGGCCGCCCGGGCCTTGGCCGTGGCCCCCAGGTCAAGCTGGGCGCCATCGCGCAGCCGGACCCGGCCCGCGCCGGCGTCCAGGTCCACGCTGGCCCAGCCGGGCACGGGCCTCGCCGCGGGCGGGCCCGCCGGGCCTGGCAGGCCCGCCCGGACCTCGGCGAAGTCACGGTCGTAGCCCAGGGCCGCCAGGGCCGCGGCGCAGGTCGGGTCGACGGCCCCGTCGGTCAGCCGGGCGGCCCGCAGGGCGGCGGCGATCAGGTCGGCCAGCAGCGGGCTGACCGGCCGGCCCGCCCCGCCGGCCTGGTTCAGCGCGGTGAGCTCGGAGTCAGCCCGGAACCGGCTGGCGGCCGCGTCGACGGCGGCTAGCTCGGCGTCGGCGATCTTCCGCGCCGCGCCGATCGCGGCGGCGTCGGTGACCAGCAGCACCGCCGTGGTGCCGAACACGCCGAAGGTGTCCCGGCCGCCCGCCCGGGCTCCCGCTGTCCCGGTGGCGAGGCCGCCAGCGGTCATGACGCCCCGGAGACCACGTGCCCGCCGCCCGCCGCGGGCGCGGGTGGTGCGCCCGGCACCACGATGCCGCCCTGGCCGCCGGAGGTTCCCTGGCTGGCCGGGCTGGCCTGGGCGTGGTGCCCGAACGCCACGGCGATGAGCGCGGAGCCGATCACCCCGGCCGCGCCGGCCCGCCAGGTGAGCCGGGTGACGCGGCGGACGCCGTCATCGCGCCGGGCCGCGGCGAAGTGCCTCGCGGAGTGCCGGTCATTTCCGCGCATACCGTCATCTCCGGGCATGCGGTCATCTCCGGACATGGCGGTGTCCTCCCTGCCTGGCCCCTGCGGTGTGACCCTTACTTTCTACCGCAGTCAGGTGACCGGGAGCTTACGGAGCCGGCGCGGCCACCCGGCCGGTGTATTTTCGGGAGCATGCACGGTTACACGCAGGACAAGGACGCCTACCTCAAGCGGCTGCGGCGGATCGAGGGCCAGGTACGCGGCCTGCAGCGGATGGTCGAGGACGACACCTACTGCATCGACGTGCTGACCCAGATCTCGGCCGCGACCAGGGCGCTGCAGGCCGTCGCCATCGGCCTGCTGGAGGATCACCTCGGTCACTGCGTGACCCAGGCCATCGAGCAGGGCGGGCCGGACGCCCAGGACAAGGTCAAGGAGGCGGCGCAGGCCATCACCCGACTGGTTCGCTCGTAGCCGACCTAGTTCCGAGGGGGTAGTCGCTGTCGTGACCGTGACGCTCATCACCGGTGCCAACAAGGGCCTGGGCTTTGACGCTGCCCGCCAGCTGTGCGCCGCAGGCCATCAGGTCTGGATCGCGGCCCGCGACCCCGGCCGGGGCGAGGCCGCCGCCGCCGAGCTGGGCGCCCGGTTCGTCCAGCTCGACGTCACCGACGACGCCTCGGCGGAGGCCGCGGCCGCTCGCCGTCGGGGAGCTTGACGTCCTGGTCAATAACGCGGGCATCGCCGGGCAGGTCACGGACCTGGCCCACGCCACCGCCGACCACATGCGGCACGTCTTCGAGACCAACGTCTTCGGCCCGGTGCGCGTCCTGCACGCGTTCCTGCCGCTCCTGGAGCGGTCCGGCAGCCCGGTGGTGGTGAACGTGTCCAGCGGCCTCGGGTCGCTCGCCGCCGCGGCCGACCTGGACAACCCCCTGGCCGGGTTCGCCATGGCCTATTCGTCCACCAAGGCCGCGCTCAACATGCTGACCATCAAGTACGCCGCCACGTTCCCGGCCATGCGCATCAACTGCGTCGATCCCGGCTACACCGCCACCGACCTCAACCAGCACCGCGGCACCCAGTCCGTCAGCGAGGGAGCGCGGGTGATCGTCCAGTACGCCATCATCGGCCCGGACGGCCCCACCGGCGGCTTCTTCAGCAGCGACGGCCCCGTTTCCTGGTAACGATCGCTAAGGCCGGGCCTCGTCCCGCAGGGCGGGCTCCACCTCGCCGGTGATCCGGGCGAACGGGCGCAGGTTGGCCAGGCTCTCGCCGCGCTTGACCCGCCAGGCGAACTCCTTGCGGATGGACGAGGCGAAGCCCAGCATCAGCGCCTGGTCGAAGTTGTCGTCGGCGTAGCTGAGCACGCAGCCCAGCACCCGGTCGATCTCGTCCGGCGTGATGGCCGACAGCGAGAGCCGGCCGACCAGGTAGACGTCGCCCGTCCGGTCCAGGGCGAAGTGCACCCCGTACATCCGGCCACCCCGCTCCAGCAGGAACCGGTAGAACGCGGCGTGGTTCTCATCGGGCTGGCGGCAGAAGAACGCCTCCACGTGCAGGCTGTGCTCGCCCGCGATCAGCCAGGCCATGGTGGCCAGCTTGTGCTCGCCGCGCAGCGCGACCAGGCACGCCCCCGGCCGGGGCGACTCGAACTCCAGGTCCAGGCTGCCCAGGGCGCCCGCCAGCGCGGCGGCGGCGCCGTCCGCTACGGGGATGTCGCCGGCTCCGCTGTCAGAAACTGGGGAGCCCACGGCTACCGGGCCGCGTCCACGGCACCCGAGGCCGCGCCGCGCCGGGTGCCCGCGGGCCGGGGGGTCTGCGTCATGACGTCACTGTAGAGGTCCAGCAGCCGGTCCACCGTGACCGACCAGCCGAACCGGGAGGCGTGATCGCGGGCGCCGGCCGACAGCCGGGCCAGCTCGGCGGGGTCGCCGGCCAGGTCGCGGGCGGCCCGGGCGTAGCTGGCCGGGTCGCGCGAGTCGATCAGGATCCCTGACGTGCCGTGCCGGACGGCGGTCCGCAGGCCGCCCACGGCGGCGGCCACCACCGGCGTCCCGCACGCCTGCGCCTCGACGGCGACCAGCCCGAACGACTCCGAGTACGACGGCACCATGACGATGCTGGCGGCCCGGTACCAGTTGGCCAGCTCCGCCTGCGGGCACGGCGGCTCCAGCCGGACCAGGCCGGCCAGCCCGAGCCGCCCGGCCAGCTCGGCCAGGCCGTCCGGGTCGGCGCGGCCGGCGCCGCTCGGGCCGCCGACGAACGCGATGGTCAGCCCGGCTGGCCAGGGCCGGGTCGTCGGCGATCATCCGGGCCGCCGCGTGCAGCACCATGTCCGGGGCCTTGAGCGGCTGGACCCGGCCGGCGAAGACGATCACGAAGTGGTCCTGGGGCAGGCCGAGGAGCTCCCGGGCCTGCTGCTGCGAGCCGGGCCGGAACACCGACAGGCTCACGCCGGGGTTGACCACCGTGACCCGCGCCGGGTCGGCGTCGTAGCCGGCGATGAGCTGGCTGGCCTCGTCGCCGGTATTGGCGATGAGCCGGTCGGCGGCCGCGATCACCTCGGTCTCGCCGCGCAGCCGGACCTCGGGCTCGCGGGCGTCACCGGTCGCCAGGGCGGCGTTCTTGACCCGGCCCAGGGTGTGCATGGACTGGACCAGGGGGACGCCCCAGCGCTCCTTGGCCACCGCCCCGACCTGGCCGGACAGCCAGTAATGGCCGTGAATCAGGTCATACCGGCCGGGGGCGTGGGCGGCCTCGGTGCGCAGCAACTCGAAGGTGAACTGGCACAGCTGTCCGGGCAGGGCCGACTTGTCCAGGTCCTCGAACGGGCCGGCGGTCAGGTGGCGGACCACCACGCCGGGCGCTAGCTCGGCTACCGGCGGCTGGGCACGGGACACGGCGCGGGTGAAGATGTCCACCTCCACGCCCCGCTCGGCCAGCCTGCGGGCCACCTCGACCACGTAGACGTTCAGGCCGCCCGCGTCGCCGGTCCCTGGCTGCTCCAGCGGCGAAGTGTGAACGCTGACGGTTGCGATCCGCCGTGGAAAGCGTCGGGGCACGGGCATACACCTCCGGAGGGAGGCAACCCCGGACCGCGCGCGCATGTTCCCGGTTTGTTTCGTGAACAGTATTTTCGGCCCGTCCCGGCACCGCGCCCGGAAGCCGGGGACGGACCGCGCGTCCCGGCCGGCCCATTAGGATTTTCGTCCATGAGCGCGGTGGTGCTGCTTCGGCACGGCGAGAGCGAGTGGAACGCCAAGGGCCTGTTCACGGGCTGGGTCGATGTCGGCCTGTCGTCCGGCGGGGTGGCCGAGGCGCAGCGCGGCGGGGTCATGCTGGCCCAGTCCGGCCTGCGCCCCGACGTGGTGCACACGTCGGTGCTGACCCGGGCCATCCAGACGGCCCACGTGGCCCTCGAGGCGGCCGGCCTGCTGTGGCTGCCGGTGCACCGGTCCTGGCGGCTGAACGAGCGGCATTACGGCGCCCTGCAGGGCCAGGACAAGGCCCAGACCCGGCAGCAGTACGGCGACGAGCAGTTCATGCTGTGGCGCCGGTCCTACGACGTGCCGCCGCCGCCGCTGCCCGATGACGACCCGCTGTCCGCGGTCCGCGACCCCCGTTACGCGCTGCTTCCCGATGACCTGATGCCCCGCACCGAGTGCCTGCGCGACGTGGTGGCCCGGCTGCTGCCGTACTGGCAGGACGCGATCATCCCGGCCCTGGCGGCGGGGCAGACGGTGCTGGTCGTGGCCCACGGCAACTCCCTGCGGGCCCTGGTCAAGCACCTGGACGGGATCGGCGACGCCGAGATCTCCGAGCTGAACATCCCGACCGGCATCCCGCTGGTCTACGACCTGGACGAGCGGTTCCGGCCGACGGTGCCGGGCGGCCGCTACCTGGACCCGGCCGCTGCCGCCGAGGCCGCGGCGGCGGTAGCCGCCCAGGGCCGCTGATCCTGTGGCAAGGATCCGATAACAGCGCAATCCGGCCGCCGGTAATTCCGGCCGCATCCGTCAGATATAGGCGAAACTAGGCAGACGGCGGGTAGCCGCCGCACGGGCCGGGCGTGGACGTCGGACGGCGCCTGCATGAACATTGCGCGAAGAACCCCAAGTCAGCCAGACTCCGCTCGTGTGCTTTTCCGGTGCCGCGCATACGATCAAGCATGTGGACATGACGGTGGATACGGAGCCGCCTGGCCTGCCAGCGGGGATTGACTCCGTCCTCTCGGTGCTCTCCTCCTCCGCCGTTGTCCTGGACGGCGAGGACCGGGTCCTGCGGGCCAGCGCCGCCGCCCGCGCCTTCGGCCTGGTCGACGGGGACCGCCTGGTGGTGAGCGAGCTCATCGCCCTGGCCCGCAAGGTCCGCCGCGACGGCAAGGTCCGCGAGGGCGAGATCGACCTGGCCACCAGCCGCCTGAACGGGCGGACCACCAGCTTCGCCGTCCGGGTCGCGCTGCTCGGCTCCTCGCCGGGCGAGGACGGCCTGGTCCTGCTGCTGGCCGAGGACCAGACCGAAAGCCGCCGGGTGGACGAGGTCCGCCGCGACTTCGTGGCCAACATCAGTCATGAGCTGAAGACCCCGGTCGGCGCGCTGGCCCTGCTGGCCGAGACCGTCGAGGACGCCGCTCATGACCCCGAGGCGGTGCTCCGCTTCGCCGGGCGGATGCGCCAGGAGGCCACCCGCCTCACCGACCTGGTCCAGGACCTGATCATGCTGTCCCGGATCCAGGCCGCCGAGCCGGTGCCCGACCCCAGCCCGCTCAGCGTCGACATCGTGGTGGCCGAGGCGCTGGACCGGTGCCGGCTGCGGGCCTCGGCCCACGGCATCGAGCTAGCCGCCAGCGGCGAGACCGGCATGACCATCACGGGCGATGAGGACCTTCTGGTCACCGCGCTGCGCAACCTGCTGGAGAACGCGGTCGCCTACAGCCCGGAGAAGACCCGGGTGCTGGTCTCGACCCGCCGGGCGGGAACGCGCGCCTGCCGAGATCAGCGTCGCTGACCAGGGCATCGGCATCCCCGAGCGCGACCTGGAGCGGATCTTCGAGCGGTTCTACCGGGTCGACCCGGCCCGGTCCCGGGCCACTGGCGGGACCGGCCTGGGGCTGGCCATCGCCAAGCACGTCGTCGCGGCCCACGGCGGCACGATCACGGTGTGGAGCAAGGAGGGAGCCGGGTCCACGTTCACCATCCGGCTGCCCTTGCGCGGCCCTGACCCGCCGTCACCCGCCGCCCGGCCCCCGCGGCCTACGGCGGGACGGCCCACAAGAACGGCGCGACCTGCCAGGGAGGCAGTCAAGTGACTCGGGTGCTCGTTGTCGAGGACGAGGAATCGTTCAGCGACGCGCTGTCCTACATGCTGCGCAAGGAGGGCTTCGAGGTTGCCGTCTGCCCGACCGGCCCCGACGCGCTGGAGACTTTCGACCGGACCGGCGCCGACCTGGTGCTGCTCGACCTGATGCTGCCCGGCCTGCCCGGCAGCGAGGTCTGCCGCAGCCTGCGCGAGCGGTCTAACGTCCCGGTGATCATGCTGACCGCCAAGGACAGCGAGATCGACAAGGTGGTCGGCCTGGAACTGGGCGCCGACGACTACGTGACCAAGCCGTTCTCCTCCCGCGAGCTGGTCGCCCGGATCCGGGCCGTGCTGCGCCGCCGGGGCGAGACCGAGGAGCCGGCGACCTCGGTCATGGAGTCCGGCCCGGTCCGGATGGACGTCGACCGGCACGTGGTGACGGTCCGCAACGCGCCCGGTCCAGCTGCCGCTCAAGGAGTTCGAGCTGCTGGAGTTCCTGCTCCGCAACGCGGGCCGGGTGCTGACCCGGATGCAGCTCATCGACCGGGTCTGGGGCTCGGACTACGTGGGCGACACCAAGACCCTGGACGTGCACGTCAAGCGGCTGCGGGCCAAGGTCGAGACGGATCCGGCCAACCCGACCCACATCGTCACGGTGCGGGGCCTGGGCTACAAGTTCGAGCCGGTCAGCTAGGACGGGTCCGGCTCGCCCGCGCTCCAGCGCGTTCTTCAGGTCCGACCAGGGCCGCGGCCGGCCCCTCGGTGTACTTGTCGATCCACCGGTCATAGATCATCCGGATCGGCACCGGGTTGAGGAAGTGCAGCTTCTCGCGGCCGGACCGCCGGGTCACGATCAGCCCGGCCTCTTCCAGCACCCGCAGGTGCTTCATCACGCCGAACCGGGTCATCTCGAACTCGGACTCAAGCTCGGTCAGCGTGCGGCCGTCCCGCTCGAACAGCCGGTCCAGCAGGCTGCGCCGGGTCGGGTCGGCCAGCGCCTTGAACACGCGGTCGTCGTCAAACACGCGGTCATGATCCACTTCAGGCATCGTAAGTGACCTTTGAGTCACCTGTCGAGCGCGGTTGAGGCGCGGTCAGGGAGTGCTGGCCGTCGGGGCCGGCGGGGCCGTGGCGCTGCCCGACGGCCCGGCCGCTCCGGCCAGGCCCGGCGTGGCCGACGGCACCGGGTGGCGCGGCCGGGGCTTCACGGTCGGCGAGGGCCGGCGGCGAGAACGTGCTGAACTCCTGAGTCTGGGCCACCACCGGGACGCGGAGCGTGACGGTGCCCAGCTTCTGGAAGGTCATCACGATCGTCACGACCGACCCGCTGCGCAGCGGGCGGGTCAGCCCGGTCAGCACCGCGTCCGGGGCGGGGCCGGTCAGCAGCGCCGCCGCGTTGGACCCGAGCGCGATGGTGCCGCCCCGGACGGTGACCGCGGTGGCCGTGCCCGGCGCCTGGACGCTCAGCAGCCGGTCCGGGCTGCCGTCGTTGACCACGGCGAAGAACAGCCCGGCCGACCCGCCGGCGGGCACGTTGCCCCGGCCCGCGCCGCCCAGCACGAACACGTTGCGGATGTTCATCGTGCCCTGGACGAGCACGCCCGTTCCGACGGTCGGCGGGTGAAACTGGAGGTCGGGCGCGTCGTTGCCGGCCTCGCAGCCGGCCACGGCCGGTATCAGCGCCGCGGCCGCCACGACCAGCACGCTCCGGAGCACTCTGTTCCTGTGTCCAACCACAGTGCGACTAACCACGGGGGGAGTTCTCCCTAGACAGGCATCCCTGGGCGATGCCGGGCAGCCGTGCGGCCCGGACGTCGACAAAGCGTAGTAGCCGACGCCGGCTCCGCGAGCGCCGGGCCGGCGATTCGGTGCGCCGGGCACCTGCGCGGGCCGCCCGGCTGGCCCGGCTGACCTGCTAGCCGGCGGCCAGTGAGCGTAGCTGGCGGCCTAGCTCGAATACCGGGGGCAGCGCCGGCGTGACCGAGACCGCGCCCTGCGCGGTGACCAGCAGCGCGGTAGGGCCGCCCGCGGGTACCGGGCCGTGGTCCAGGTAGGTGCGGGCCAGCACGCCGGATGAGTCGCCCGCCACCTCTGCCCCGGCATGGGCCTGGTCGGAATCGGCCTGGACCTCGGCCACCGGAGCCAGCGTGCCGCCGCCGATGAGATACACCGGCACGCCGGCCGTGCGAGCCTGGCTGGCCAGCGAGGCCAGCGCCCTGGCGCAGTCGCAGGACGCCGGGATGAGGGCCAGCACCGACCGGCTCAGCTGGCCGAGCGCGATGTTCGAGCCGTACAGGTCGACCGTGGCGGTGGCCGGCAGCGGTGACCCGCTCAGCCGCGCCACCGGCGTGTCGGGCGGGCTGCTCGGCGCGCCCGCCAGGCCGCCCTGCGGCCCGGACTCGGGGATCGGCGCCGCCGTGAACAAGGTCAGCAGCACTCCGGCGATGAGGGCCAGGACCAGGCAGGAGGCCAGCAGGGGCAGGATCACCCCGTCGCGGGTGAGCGGCCCGTGCAGCTGCATCCGGCGGTCATGCCGCCGCCGCGCGCGCAGCTCCCGGTGGTAGGCCTGCACGTCGCGATCAAGTTCCCGGGCATCGTCAGGCACGACGATGTCGACCCGGGGGAGGCCGGAGTCGTCCCGCTCCGGTTCGCCGCCAAGGTTCACGAGCACCTCTCCGGCATGAGCGACCCTTCCTCCTCAGTATGAGCCCCCAGGACGCCTGGCGGGACCGTCCGGGGCGGGTGAACCCGGGCGAGCCGGTGAGCGCCGGAGGTTCCCGGCCAGCCGCCCCGGAACCGGCCGTACCGGCCCGCCGCAGTCGGCCCGGCCGGCCGCCCGCTGCGGCCCGCCCTGGGGCGCCGCCGGGTCGGACCGAAAACCGGGCCGTTCAAACGGGCCATTGACCTGCATCTTTGCCATCAACGCGGGCTAATCGCCCCTGTTCGGCGTGGTAAGATAGCTCCAGCGGAAGGGGTACATGCCACATGTCATTCAAGGTCGGCGACACCGTCGTCTACCCCCATCATGGGGCGGCTCGGATCGAGGAGATCGAGACCCGTTCGATCAAAGGTGAGGATAGGACTTACCTCGTGCTCAAGGTCGACAAGGGCGACCTGACTGTGCGTGTCCCCGCGGACAATGCCGAGCTAGTCGGTGTCCGGGACGTGGTCGGGCAGGAAGGACTGGAGCGCGTGTTCGAGGTGCTGCGCGCCCCGTATACAGAGGAGCCGACCAACTGGTCCCGGCGTTATAAGGCCAACCTGGAGAAGCTCGCGTCTGGCGACGTCAACAAGGTCGCGGAGGTCGTCCGGGACCTCTGGCGGCGGGACCGCGAGCGCGGTCTGTCGGCGGGCGAGAAGCGGATGCTGGCCAAGGCCCGGCAGATCCTCGTGAGCGAGCTTGCACTGGCCGAGAAGACCAATGAGGACAAGGCCGAGGCCCTCCTCGACGAGATTCTCGGCACCTGAGCGCGATCACGGTGAGCGCTACCACGGATGAAACCGTGAGCGCTCACCCGTGAACGGGCTTCCGCGGGTGGGCATCGGAACCGATGTCCACCCGCTGGTCACTGGACGGCCGCTGTACCTCGCCGGGCTGCACTGGCCCGGCGAGGTTGGCCTGTCCGGGCACTCCGATGGCGACGTGGCCGCCCATGCCGCCTGCGACGCGCTGCTGTCCGCCGCGGGCCTGGGCGACCTGGGACGTCATTTTGGCACGTCCCGGCCGGAATGGGCCGGGGCCAGCGGCACCGCTGCTCCTGCGCGAGACCGCCCGCATCGTCGCCGAGGCCGGGTTCCTGATCGGGAACGTGGCCGTTCAGGTGATCGGCAACCGCCCCCGGATCTCGGCCCGCCAGCCCGAGGCCCAGGCCGCCCTGTCGGCCGCCCTGGACGGTGCCCCGGTCAGCCTGTCCGGTACCACCACCGACGGCCTTGGCCTCACCGGCCGGGGCGAGGGCATCGCCGCCATCGCCACCGCGCTGGTCATCGCCCGCCCGGACTGACCGCCCCCCGTCCGGCGGCGGTCAGCGCCACGTTCTGACCTCATATGCCCCGGCCGCATCGCTTCCCGGCCGCGTCGCCCTGCCTCGCGGCAGTCGCTACCCCTCGTCCTCGTCGCCCGGCGGGGTGGGGGAACTCCACATCCGGTGGAACGCCGGCTGGGCGCCGGCCGGCGTTGCCGGGTGGGCGTCCGACTGAGCGTCCGGCTGGGAGGCCGGCTGGGACGGCCGACTGGGAGGTCGGCTGGTCGTCCGACTGGGCGGCCGACTGGGCCGGGTCGGCCGGCTCGTCCTCGGCGGGCGGCGCGGCGTAGATCTCCTCGCCGGTCGGGGCGAACTCGTCCGCGTCGGCGTCCAGGTAGGCCGGGTCAGGCTCATCTGGCCATGCCCCGCTGGCCTCATCGGACTCGTGGCCGCCGGATTCCTGACCACCTGCTACGGGGGTCGCGGCGGCCGGGCCGGCTGGCCTGGCGGTGCTCGGGCCGGTGGCAGCGTGTCCGGGAAGCTCGCCGGCGCTCTCTCGCGGGCGGCTGTCTCGCGGGCGGGCGCGGGCGCCTGGGCCGGGACGGGCAGTGCGGGCTGGGCCGCCGGCTGGGCGACGGCGGCGGGCCGGGCCGTCGGCCGGGCGGGCCGGGCGACGGCCTCGCCCTGGCCGGCGGGCAGGGCGGCCAGCGGCGTGCCGGGCACGCGGGCCGGGGCCGGCAGGCCGGCGGGGGGCGCGGTCGCCACCGGGGCGCGGTGCAGCCGGAAGTGCCGCAGGATGGCCAGCAGCAGGCCGAAGCCGATCAGCAGGAGGACCCACGGGATGACCGCCGCCGCCCCGGCGGCGGCCCGGTGCGGGATGGCCGTGCCGGTGGAGTTGCAGCGCGTCGGCGCCGGCCACCGCGCCCAGCAGGACCAGCAGCGACAGCCAGGCGTAGCACTTGCTGACCCAGCCCGCGCCGCGCAGCGCCAGGATCGCGGCGCAGGCAACGACCAGCATGGCGTCCAGGATCACGGGGTAGCCGCGGGCCAGCGTGGCCGAGATGCCGGCCTGGCGGGCGACGGCGTGGATGCCGGGGTAGGACAGCACGAACGCGGCCGCGGCCAGCACCAGCACGCCGGCGCTGACGGCGGTCAGCGCCACGCCGCGCAGGACTCGCCCGGGCTGGCCGGCCCGTTGCGGCGGTGATGATGATCGGGGCACGGTCGTCCTTCCTCGCGCGATCTGCGCCCGTGCAGCTCGGCCTATAGTCGGGATGGGGGCTGTTTAACTGCCCGGGCGGGAGCAGCCGTAACGGCCTTCGGGGAGCAGCCTAAGGCTGCGGCGGAACATGATGGCAAAGGAGCCGACATGCCGTACTACCGGGTGGCCGGGGAAATCCCCCGCAAGCGCCATATTCGGTTCCGCGGTCCGGACGGGCGGCTGTACGCCGAGGAACTTATGGGCGAGGAAGGGTTCGTCTCCGACGCCTCGCTGCTGTACCACGTGCACCCCCCCACCGCGATCATCAAGAGCGAGGCGATCACCAGCGGCGACCCGGCGGCTGGGCTGAGCCCCAACCACCCGCTGCTGCCGCGCCACTACCGGACCGGCGGCCTGGCCCCGGGCGGCGACCTGGTCCTGGGCCGCCAGCTACTGCTGGCCAACGACGATGTCCGGATCTGCTTCGCCGCCGCCGACGCCCCGTCCGAGCTGTACCGGAACTCGGCCGGCGACGAGGCCGTCTACCTCCGTTCGGGCACCGCCCGGCTGGAGTCGGTGTACGGCACGATCGACGCCGGGCCGGGCGACTACGTGGTCATCCCGCGCGGCACCACGCACCGCTGGCTGCCCGGTACCGGGGCCAGCGGCACTGGGATCAGCCCGGCGGAACCGCTGCACGCGCTGGTCATCGAGGCCAGCGGGCACATCCGGCCGCCGCGCCGCTACCTGTCGCAATACGGGCAGTTCCTGGAGCACGCCCCCTACAGCGAGCGCGACCTGCGCGGTCCGGACGGCCCGCTGCTGGCCGAGGGCGAGGACATCCCGGTGATCGTCCGCAGCCGGGCCGGGCTGAGCCGGCTGAGCTATGCGTTCCATCCCTTCGATGTTGTCGGGTGGGACGGCTGCCTGTACCCGTACGCCTTCAACATCGCCGACTTCGAGCCGATCGTGAAGCGGACCCACGCGCCGCCGCCCGCGCACCAGACGTTCGAGGGGCCGAACTTCGTCATCTGCTCGTTCTGCCCGCGTCCGCTCGACTTCGACCCGGAAGCGGTGCCGATCCCCTACAACCATCACAATGTGGACTCCGACGAGATGATGTACTACGTCGGCGGCGACTACTCGGCCCGCCGGGGCTCGGGCGTCGGGCTGGGCTCGATCACGCTGCACCCGTCGGGCTTCACCCACGGCCCGCAGCCGGGCGCGGCCGAGGCGGTGATCGAGGGCGTGGCCCGGGGGCGGACGACCACCGACGAGACGGCCGTCATGATCGACACGTTCCGGCCGCTGCTGCTGGCCCCGGCGGGCGCCGCCGCCGAGGACCCGGAATACGCCTGGACCTGGGCGCAGGCGGCCCGCGGGTGAGCTGGCACCGGTGCCCGTGCCCGGCGTGATACCCGGGACGCCCGGGGGCCGGCGGCCGGTAGCCTTGATGGGTGACTCTCCGCCTGCATGACACCGCCGCCCGCGCGGT
The DNA here is from genome assembly GCA_963731085.1 of uncultured Actinomycetota bacterium. Taxonomy (GTDB): domain Bacteria; phylum Actinomycetota; class Actinomycetes; order Streptosporangiales; family Streptosporangiaceae; genus DASUBV01. Next base: position 539,513 of record CAVSUF010000001.1, on the reverse strand, counting down.
GCGCGAGTTCGCTCCCCTTCATCCGGGGAAGGCCTCGCTGTACCTGTGCGGCGCCACCGTGCAGGCGCCCCCGCACATCGGGCACATCCGCTCCGGCGTCAACTTCGACATCCTGGTCCGCTGGCTGCGAGCCTCGGGGTACGCGACGACGTTCTGCCGGAACGTGACCGACATTGACGACAAGATCATCAACGTGGCGGCCGCCGAGGGCGCGGACTGGTGGGCGGTAGCCGAGCGGAACCAGCGCGCGTTCAGCCGGGCCTACGACGCGCTGGGCTGCCTGCCCCCGGACGTGGAGCCGCGCGCGACCGGCCACGTGCCCGAGATGATCGTGCTGATGCGGCGGCTGATCGAGAACGGGCATGCCTACGAGGCCGAGGGCAGCGTCTACTTCGCGGTGCGGTCCTGGGCGACGTACGGCGAGCTGTCCGGGCAGCGGGTGGACCAGACCATGCCCGTCGAGACCGTGCCCGGCCACGACCAGGCGGCGGGCCAGCGCGGCGAGGGCAAGCGGGACCCGCACGACTTCGCGCTGTGGAAGGCGGCCCGGCCCGGCGAGCCGACCTGGGAGACGCCCTGGGGACTGGGCCGGCCCGGCTGGCACCTGGAGTGCTCGGCGATGTCGACCAAGTACCTGGGCCCGGTCTTCGACATTCACGGCGGCGGCCTGGACCTGCTGTTCCCGCACCACGAGAACGAGCAGGCCCAGTCCCGCGCCGCCGGCGACGGGTTCGCCCGGTACTGGCTGCACAACGGGCTGGTCCGGGTGGGAGGCGAGAAGATGAGCAAGTCGGTGGGCAACTCGCTGCTGGTCGACCAGATGATCCTGCGAGTGCGGCCGGTGGAGCTGCGCTACTACCTGGGCCAGGCGCACTACCGATCCCAGATCGACTACTCGGCGGCGGCGCTGAACGAGGCGGTCACGGCCTACCAGCGGATCGAGGGGTTCGTCAGCCGGGCCGCCGAGCTGGCCGGGGAAGGGGCCGACGCGGCCGCGGGCGACGACGCCGGGCACGCCGGCCTGCCGGCGGAGTTCACCGCCGCGATGGACGATGACCTGGGCGTGGCCCAGGCGCTGGCGGTGGTGCACGAGGCGGTCCGGGACGGCAACACCGCGCTGGCCGCCGGAGACGCGGCGGGCACGGCCAAGCGGCTGGCCGAGGTCCGGGCCATGCTCGGCGTGCTCGGCCTCGACCCCCTGTCGCCGCCGTGGGCGCAGGGCGGCGGGCCGGGCTCGCGGTCAGACCTCCGGCCGGTGGTTGACGCCCTGGTCGGCGTCGCGCTGGAGCAGCGCCAGGCGGCCCGGCAGCGCAAGGACTACGCCGCCGCCGACGCGATCCGGGACCGGCTGCAGGACGCCGGCGTGGCCGTCGAGGACACCCCGCGCGGCTCCCGCTGGGAGCTGACCCGATGAGCGGCAAGACCGGGCGCCCCGGCGGGCCGGGCGGGCGGGCTAAGTCGGGCAAGCCCCGGCCCGGCACCGGCGGGCTCGGGCGGCGCGCGCTGGAAGGCAAGGGCCCGACGCCGCCCGCCGCGCAGCGGCCCGGCCACCCGGCCCAGCGCCGGGCCGCGGCGCAGGCCAGGGCGGCGGGGTCACCCCGGCCGGGCGACCGGCCGCGGACCGGCCGGGGGACCGGCCGGGCGGGCGCCCGGGGGACCGGCGAGACGGCGGCCGCCCGGCGGCCCGCGGTGCCGGGACCGCCGCGGAGATCATCGCCGGGCGCAACCCCGTGCTGGAGTCACTGCGGGCCGGGGTGCCCGCCACCGCGCTGCACATCGGGCCGCGGCTGGACTCCGACGAGCGGCTGGGCCAGGCGGTCATGCTGGCCGCCGACGCCGGCATCCCGGTGGTCGAGGCGGGCCGGTCCGAGCTGGACCGGATGACCGGCGGCGCCATTCACCAGGGACTGGCGCTGAAGGTCGCGCCCTACGCCTACGCCGGCCCGGGCGACCTGGTCGCCGCGGCCCGGGACGCTGCCGCCCAGCCGCTGATCGTGGCCCTGGACGGCGTCACTGACCCGCGCAACCTGGGCGCCATCGCCCGCTCCGTGGCGGCCCTCGGCGGCCACGGCGTGCTGGTGCCGGCCCGCCGGTCAGCCGGAGTGACCGCGGGCGCCTGGAAGGCGTCGGCGGGAGCGCTGGCCCGGGTCCCGGTGGCCCAGGTCTCCAACCTGGCCCAGGCCCTGGCCGCCTACCAGGAGGACGGCCTGTTCGTGGTGGGCCTGGACGCGGCCGGGACGGCCGACATCAGCGACCTGACCCTGGCCGACGCCCCGCTGGTCCTGGTGGTCGGCGCCGAGGGCCGGGGCCTGTCCCGGCTGATCACCCAGCGCTGCGACGCGCTGGCCCGCATCCCGATCAGCGGGGCCGAGTCCCTGAACGCCAGCGTCGCGGCGGGCATCGCGCTGTACGCGGTGGCCCGGCTGCGGATGCGGACCTGAGCCGGGACCGATATGAGCCGGGCCAGCGAGGGCAGTGCCAGCACACCGCTGGACAACGCGCAGGCGGCCCGCGCCCGGCTGGCCCGGGCGCTGCGCGACGGCGGCCGGGCGCCCAGCCCGGCGGTCCAGGCGGCGTTCGCCTCGGTGCCCCGGCACCTGTTCGTGCCGGGCGTCTCGCCGGACGCGGCGTACGCCGACGAGGCGCTGGTGATCAAGTACGACGAGCACGGCGTGCCGGTCAGCTCGTCCTCCCAGCCCGCCATGATGGCGATCATGCTGGAGCAGCTCGGGCTGGAGCCGGGGCACCGGGTACTCGAGATCGGCGCCGGCAGCGGGTACAACGCGGCGGTGATGGCCCACATTGTCGGCCCGGCCGGCCGGGTGATCACCGTCGACATCGACCAGGGGCTGATCGCCGCGGCGCGGGACGCGCTGCGCGCGGCGGGTTACCCGGCAGTGGAGGCCCGCTGCGCCGACGGCGGCTACGGCGCCCCCGACGCCGCCCCGTTCGACCGGGTCATCGTGACCGCCGGAGCGTGGGACATCGCGCCCGCCTGGCTGGACCAGCTTGGCCCGGACGGCCGGCTGGTGCTGCCCCTGTCGGTGCGGGGCATCCAGCTATCGGTCAGCCTGCGCCGGCCTGAGTCACCCGCCCCGGTGCCGGCCAGTACCGTACCGGCCAGCGCGGGACCCTGGGTCGCCACCTCGGCGTTCCGGTGCGGGTTCGTGCGGATGGCCGGCGCGTTCGCCGACCCCGCGCCGTATCGGCGGCTCGGGCCGTCGTGGTACGCGCAGGCCGACGGCGACCCGCCGCTGGACGCTGAGGCGCTGGCCGCCGCGCTGGCCGCACCGCCCGCCGAGGCCGGGACCGGGCTGCGGGCCAGCGGGCCAGACGAGATCAGTGACCTGGACCTGTGGTTCACCCTGACCCAGCCCGCCCTGGGCCGGCTGATGGTGATCTCCGCTGAGCCCGGCGGCCTCCCCCCGCTCGGCGGCCTGACCAGCGGCGCGGACGGCGACCTGGCCGTGGCCCTGGTGACCGGCGCGGCGGAGGAGATCACGGTGCGCGGCTACGGGCCGGGCGGCCCGGACCTGGCCCGCCACCTGGCCGGGCTGGCCCCGGACTGGGACGCCGCCGGGCGTCCCGGCGCGGCCACGCTGCGCCTGGAGGCGTGGCCGGCCGATCCGGCCGATCCGATGAGCGCGGCCCGGCCGCCGGCTGATCCCGGCCAGCGGGTCCTGGCCCGCCCGCACGTCCGCCTGGCGGCGGGCTGGCCGTCCCCGGCCTGAGCGACCCGGCCTGAGCGGACCCGGGCCTGTTACGACGCGCGGCCTCGCTCGCCGCTCTCGTACAGCGACGGCGCGGGCCCGACGATCAGCGGGTCCGGGTGACAGGCCACCGTGTCATCGCGGTCGGCGTAGGCGACGCGGGACAGGACGTAGCGCATGGCCTCCAGCCGGGCCCGCTTCTTGTCGTTGCTCTTGACCACCGTCCACGGCGCGTCGGCCAGGTCGGTGAAGAAGAACATCGACTGCTTGGCCTCGGTGTACTCGTCCCACTTGTCCAGCGAGGCCATGTCCACCGGGCTGAGCTTCCACTGCTTGACCAGGTCGCTCTGCCGGTTGACGAACCGCCGTAGCTGCTCGGTCCGGGACACCGAGAACCAGAACTTGATCAGCGTGATGCCGTCGCGGGCCAGCATCCGCTCGAACTCCGGCGCCTCGCGCAGGAACTCCATGCACTCATCCGGCAGGCAGAAGCCCATGACCCGCTCCACGCCGGCCCGGTTGTACCAGGACCGGTCGAACATCACGATCTCCCCGGCGGCGGGCAGGTGCGCCACGTACCGCTGGAGGTACCACTCGGTCCGCTCCTTGTCGGTGGGCCGGTCCAGCGCGACCACCCGGGCGCCGCGGGGGTTCAGGTTCTCGGTGAACCGCTTGATCGTGCCGCCCTTGCCGGCCGCGTCCCGGCCCTCGAACACGATCATGAGGCGGCTGCCGGAGTCCTTGATCCAGCGCTGCAGCTTCAGCAGCTCGATCTGGAGATCCCGCTTCTGCCGCGCGTACTCGCGCTGGCCGAGGCGCTGCGCATACGGGTAGTCCTCCCGCCAGGTCGCGACCCTGGTGCCGTCCGGGCGGACCAGCACGGCCCCGCCGCCCTTGCGCTGGACCCGCAGCCCCAGCTGCCCGGCCAGCTGATCAAGCAGCTTGCCGACCTGCCCGTCACCCCCCGCAGTAGAGGACTCAGTGTCCGGCGCCTCAGTGCCGGACATCGGCTATCGCGACGATCTGCATCACGGACCCCCCCGCTAGCGGTCCCGAACAACGACGGCTAGATACCCGCAGTAATGTCAGAAACACTGTCCGTGACAAATTGGGTGGACTGCCGCCCCCGTGCTAGCCGCGCGCCGCCCGGCCCTGGCGCGCCCCGACGGTGGCGATGACCAGGCCGACGATCGCGATCACCGGGCCGAGGACCGCCCACAGCGTCTTGCCCGACATCGCGCTCCCGCCCATCACGTTCAGCCCCTGCAGGGTGAACAGCAGCCCGGCCAGGACCACGACCACGCCTACGACGACCAGCAGGCCCTTTTTCATAGTGGCGGCTTCCTCTCGCGCGAATCAGGAGGCCGGCGCCGCGCCGGGCCTCCACTGGCTGCAACGGCCCGGCTCCGGACCCGGTTCAGCGCCCGACGCGGATCACAGTACGGATCACAGTCGGCGGCCGAGGCATGATCACGCCAACCAAGCGGCGCCGCTAAACGTCTAGAAATGCGAACAAGCTTCGATTGCGACGCCCCCGTCTGGTCAGCTGGCTTTCGTCACGCTGTGGCCGCGGGTACCTACCGGGGAGAGCGGGAGAGCACATGAGAGGGTCAATCCGGGGTTCGGTGTCGCTGCGCCGCTGGCTGGCCGGGGCCGGCGCGGTGGCGGCGGTGGGGGCGGCCGTGCTCGGCCAGTCCGGTGTGGCGCAGGCCGCGACGACCCCGCCGCCCTACGTCCCGGCCAAGGTCGTCATCCACTATGGCGCCAGGGGCGCGGCGGTCAAGGCCCTGCAGCAGCGCCTGGCCCAGCTGCACTACTACCCGGGCGCCATCGACGGCCAGTACGGCGCGTCCACGGTCGAGGCGGTGTGGGCGTTCAAGGAGGTCCAGGGGCTCGGGACCGTCCATGACCCGGACGACGTCGGCCTGGCCATGCAGCACGCGCTGGTCCACCCGCGGCTGCCCAAGGTGCTGATGCCGAACGGCGGCAGCATGCGGATCGAGGTCAACCAGAGCATCGAGGTCCTGGTCCTGTACAAGAACAACGTGCCTGAGCTCATCAGCCACGTGTCCACCGGCGGCGGCTACTCGTTCTGCGACCCGGGCGGCGGCTGCGGCAACATCGCCATTACCCCGGACGGGAACTACACCGCCTCGGCGTTCCTGCCCGGCTGGGTCAAGGTCCCGCTCGGCGCGATGTACAACCCGGTGTTCTTCATCGGGCGGGCCTACGCCATTCACGGCGACACCTCGGTGCCGCTGTACGCCGCGTCGCACGGCTGCGTCCGCATCCCGATGGACATCGCCGCGTTCTTCCACACCCTGGTGCACCTGGGATCCACCCGGGTCTACATCCGCGGCGCCGTGTAGCGCCGTCCGGTCGCAGGCTGCCGGGGGCAGCGGCGGGGCGAGGCTGCCCCGGCCGCTGCCCCGGCTTTTTTTCGCCCGTTCCGGGGCACGGCCGGCGCCGGAGACCGAGTCGGATTCGACTACGACCGCTCGCCTTTGCGCGACACATCAGGCTATGGTCCGGTATCAGGGGCCTGAACTGGGCGTTACTGCTGGTGCAAGGGAGTTGGTTCGTGCATAAGCTTCGCAAGCTGGTCCCGGCCTTGGCGGCCGTGGCCCTGGCCACCGCCGGAGTGGTCGCCGCGGCGCCCGCCTCGGCGGCCCCGCAGACCTGTGGCAGCACCGGGGCGGTGACCACGACGAACGGGACCTTGAAGGACGGGGCCACGTTCCTCATCCAGTGCCCGTCCGGGAAGTGGAACGGCACCCTGTGGCTCTACAGCCACGGGTACGTGACGCCGGGGGCGAAGAACCCGGCCACCGACGCGCAGGACCCGGTCACCGCGCAGTGGCTGCTCAGTCAGGGCTTCGCGCTGGCGGGCTCCTCCTACGCCAGCACCGGATGGGCCATCCAGCAGGCGCTGCCCGACCAGGTCGCCACCAAGAAGATGTTCAGGGCCGACTTCGGCGCCCCCCGGCAGACCATCGCCTGGGGTGACTCGCTGGGCGGCATCATCACCGCGGGCCTGATCCAGGACTTCCCCGGCCAGTTCAACGCGGCCCTGCCGCTGTGCGGCGTGCTGTCCGGCGGCGAGGCCACCTGGAACCTGGCCGTCGACTCGGCGTTCGCCTTCCAGCAGCTCCTGGACCCCTCCGTCCAGGTGGTCAACATCACCCCCGGCTCGGCAGTCGCCAACCTGGGCGGTGCCGAGGCGGCCGCCAGCGCCGCGCAGAAGACCCCCCAGGGGCAGGCCCGGCTGGCCCTGGTCTCCGCGCTGGGTGACGTGCCCGGCTGGTTCACCCCGCTGAGCGCTGAGCCGGCCCCCACCGACTTCGCCGCCCAGGAGCAGAACCAGTTCCTGTGGCAGACCGAGGTCGACTTCCCGTTCGGCTTCGACTTCCGGGCCGAACTGGAGGGCCGGGCCGGCGGCAACCCGTCGTTCACCGCCGGCGTGAACTTCCTCCAGCAGCTTCGGCTGTCCCCGGACTTCAGCGAGGTCGTCGCCCTCTATAAGGCGGCCGGGATGAACCTGAACGCCGACCTGGCCACGCTGCAGCACGCCAAGCCGATCGTGGCCAGCCCGAAGGCCATCGGGTACCTGGCCCGCAACGTCTCCTTCAACGGCGAGATCCACATCCCGGTGCTGTCCATGCACACCATCGGGGACGGCCTCGTCGCGGTGGAGAACGAGCAGGCCTACCGCGCCGTCGTGGACCGCGACGGGAACGGGAACCTGCTGCGCCAGACGTTCATCAGCCGGGCCGGGCACTGCGCCTTCACCCCGGCCGAGACGGTGGCCGACATTCAGGTCCTGCTGAACCGGCTGCACACCGGTCACTGGGACAGCGCGGCACTGCAGCCAGCGGCGCTGAACGCCAGCGCGGCCGCGCTGGCGCCGTCGTTCAACATCTTCCAGGCGGGCGGCAAGGTCGTCGCCACCGCCCCGGCCTTCCAGGCGTTCAGCCCGACCCCGTACCCGCGGCCGTTCGACCTGCTGCCGCCGTTCTTCCTGTAGGAGCGGTCAGCCTCCCGGCCAGGCGCTGCACCGGCGCCGGCCGGGCTTGATCTTGATGATGCGCCACCAGGCCAGCAGGGTGAACGCCAGGGCCAGGACCAGCATCAGGCCGATGTCCTTGAGCCAGGTGCTGGCGTTGTGATCCCAGAGCGGGTCGGTCGGCACCGTGTCGGTCGGCACGGCGGCGGCCGGCTTGCCGGCCGGGCTCCCGGCGGGCTGGCCGGCGGTGGCGGAGTGGCTCGCCGCCGGGGAACTGGCCGGCGCGGTCGCCGATGCCGTGGCCGACCCCGACGCCGGGGCGCTGACGCTACTGGTCGCCGCCGCTGGCAGGAGGGCCGGGCCGCCCGCCGCCCCGGCGGGCGCGACGGGCTGCTGGATCACGTTCAGCCGCACCGTGGAGGCGACGGCGGCGAAGCCCCATCGCGACGGCGACACCCACGCCACCTGCTCCAGTCCGACCTTGCCGGCCAGCGGGAAGATGCCGCCGGTCAGGATGACCTGGAACATGACCCCGACCACCAGCAGCGGCATGGTCTTGTCCGAGCTGTTGACCAGGCACGAGATCAGCAGTCCCAGCGTCATGGACACCACGGACAGGACCGCGATGGCGATGACTATCTCCACCAGCGGCAGATGATGGAGGAACGACCCGGTGACGGGCAGCTTGCGCCGCAGCAGGCCGATCAGGACCAGGATGATGGCCTGTGCCGCGCTGATCACGGCCAGGATCAGCAGCTTGGACAGAAGGTAAGCGCCGGCCGACAGGCCGGCCGCCCGTTCTCGGGTATAGATGGCCCGTTCCTTGACCAGCTCCCGGACCGAGTTCGCCGCCCCGATGAAGCAGGCGCCGATGATCAGGACCAGCAGCACCGGCTCGGCGTCGGTGTTGTTCGGGCCGGTCAGCCCCAGGGGTGACGGGATGGCGAAGGCCAGCGCGCCCAGGATGAACGGCATGACCGCCAGCACGCCCAGGTACCCGCGGTCGGAGCCTGATCACCGCCAGGTAGCGCCGGCTCAGCGTGCTCAGCTGGGCGAACCGGTTGCGGCTGCGCGGCGGCGTGATCGGCGCCTGGGGCGGCGCGGCCACCGGCGCGGGCGCGTCCAGTTCGGCGGCGATGTAGCGCTGGTAGTACAGGCGACCGCCGGTAGTCGGCGGCCCAGTCGCGGTCGGGCTCGGCCTCGAACGCCTGGAACACCTCGGCCCAGCCGGGCTGGCCGAAGTGCCGCAGCCCGTCCTCGGGCGGCCCGAAGTAGGCGATCTTGCCGCCCGGCACCAGGACCAGCAGGCGGTCGCACAGGTTCAGGTTGGCCACGCTGTGGGTGACCACGATGATCGTGCGGCCGTCGTGAGCCAGGTCGGCCATCTGCTCCATGACCGACTTGTCCAGCCCGGGGTCCAGGCCGGAGGTCGGCTCGTCCAGGAACAGCAGCGACGGCTTGGTCAGCAGTTCCAGGGCCACGTTGACCCGCTTCTGCTGCCCGCCGGACATGGCCGAGACCCGGGTCTGGGCGTGCCGGGTCAGCGCCAGCTCCTCCAGCACCTCGGCGATCCGGCGCTGGCGCTCGGCCTTGCTGGTGTCCGGCGGGAACCGCAGCTCGGCCGCGAAGCCCAGCGCCGCGCTCGGCCGTGAGCTGGGTGTGCAGGATGTTGTCCTGCGGGACCAGCCCGATCCGGTGCCGCAGCTCGGCGTAGTGGGTGTACAGGTCGCGGTTGTCGTACAGCACGCCGCCGCCGTTGGCCGGGGCCATCCCGGTCAGCGCGCCGAGCAGGGTCGACTTGCCGGCGCCGCTCGGGCCGATGACGCCGAGCAGGCAGCGCTCGCCGAGCGGGAAGCTCACGTGGTCCAGCAGCACCCGCCCGCTGGGCAGCGTCACCGTCAGGTCGCGGGCCGCCAGCGAGACGTCGCCGGTGTCGATGAACTCCTGGAGTTCCTCGCCGACCAGCCGGAACGTGGCCGGCCCGACGCCGATGAGGTCGGCCTCGGTCACCGGCGCCGCGGTGATCCGCTGGCCGTTGAGGTACGTGCCGTTGTGGCTGTCCGAGGTCGACGATCTCGTAGCCGCCGCGCAGGCTGCTGCGCAGCTCGGCGTGGTACCGGGACACGCTCAGGTCCGCCACCACGACGTCGTTGTCGGCCGCCCGGCCGATCTTCAGCAGGGTGGTGCGCAGGCTCATGACGGCGCTGGGCGGCCGGTTCGGCACCTGCGAGTCGGCCGGGTTCACGCACCGGGCGCGGGCGGCGGGGCCGCGCCCCAGCCAGCCTGGGGCGGCGCGGGCGGCGGCTGCGGCGGCGCGAGCGGTGGCGGCGCTGGAGCGGCCTGCGCCCGTACCTGGGGAACCGCATACTCGGGCGGCGGGGGCGGGGGCGGCCCGCTGGGGATGTCGGCGATGGCCGTCCCGTGGTGCCCCGCCTGACCGACCCCGAGCGAGCAGGAAAGGGCCGGGCCGTCCTGCGGGTGCCCCAGCCGGACCAGGCAGTCACCGGTGATCGGCACCTGCTGCACCCGCTGGGCGTCGACGAAGATCCCGTTGGTGCTGCCGGAGTCCTCCAGCAGCCAGCCATCACCGGCGCAGCCTGAGCACGGCGTGGACCCACGAGACCCGCGGGTCGGTCACGACGATGTCTGCCTCGGGGTCCCGGCCGATGCGATAACTGGGACCCGCCTGAAGCATCCGGTCCGATCCCTGCGCACGCACATAGAGCGGCAGGTCGCCCGGCGAAATTGGCCGCTCGATCCTCACGCGCCAAGTGTAGAGCGATTCGCCCCCCAGGAGAATTCCCGTCTTGGCGGGACGACTGCCGCAGCCCGGCGGATAGTGGCCGCTCTACCACGAAATACGCCGTCGCGTCCGGTTACCGACGGGCGCTCGGGCGGTCTGGACCCCCCTGGCCGACCCGGCCGCCGGGCCGATCCGATACCCGGCCGGGAATGGCCGGGCGGGCCGCGACCGGAAAAGGAGCGGGAAAAGCTGAATTCCTGCCCTCTCGGCCATCCCCCCGGGGCCGGTGCCCCGTTACGATCTGCGCTAGCACCGCTGGATGCCATGCAGGCGCGGGCAAGGCGCGACCGGCGGTCGGGGAGGGGCGTTGAGCGACGGAGCAGCCGGGGTTCCCGGCGACTTCGCGGCGGGCTCGCAGGTGGCGGGCTACCGGCTGGAGGAGCGGATCGGGCGGGGCGGCATGGCCGTCGTTTACCGTGCCCACGATCCCCGGCTGGACCGCGACGTCGCGCTGAAGATCCTGGCCCCGGCCCTGGCCGAGGACGACGCCTTCCGGCAGCGCTTCATCCGCGAGTCGCGGGCCGCCGCGGCGGTAGATGACCCGCACATCATCCCGGTCTACGAGGCTGGCGAGGAGCACGGCGTCCTGTTCATCGCCATGCGGTTCGTCCGGGGCGGCGACGTCCGGTCGCTGCTGGACTCCGTGGCCCGCTACCGCCGGACCGGGCGCTGGAGATCGTCTCCCAGGCCGCCTCGGCGCTGGATTCCGCGCACGCCCGCGGCCTGGTCCACCGCGACGTCAAGCCGGCCAACATGCTGCTGGACGCCAGCCGCAGCCGGGACCGGCCCGACCACGTGTACCTGTCCGACTTCGGGCTGGCCAAGGCGTCGCTGGCGGTCAGCGGCCTGACCTCGACCGGCCAGTTCCTGGGCACGCTCGACTACGTCGCCCCCGAGCAGGTCGAGGGCCGGCCGGTCGACGGCCGGACCGACCAGTACGCGCTGGCCTGTGTCGCGTTCGAGCTGCTGACCGGCGACCCGCCGTTCCGCCGGGCCGACGGCATGGCGGTGATGTACGCGCAAGTGTCCGAGCCGCCGCCGCTGCTCAGCTCGCGCCGCCCCGGCCTGCCCGCCGGGTTCGACGCCATCATCGACCGGGCCCTGGCCAAGTCGCCCGCCGACCGCCACCCAAGCTGCCGCGAGTTCGCCGCCGACCTGCGCCGGGCGCTGCGCTCCGCGCCCCCGTCGCGCCCGCTCCGCTCCCCGACCCAGGTCGTCCGCCGGCCCGCGGCCGCCCGGCCCGCCCCACCCCGGTGGCTCCGGCTCTGGGCGCTCCGGCCCGGCCCGGCTCTGGGCGCTCTGCCCAGCCGAACTCCGGCCGGGCGCTGCCGGCTCGCTCCGACACCCCCGGCAAAGCCCCACGCTGCGGCTGACGCGACTGCTGCCACTGGCGTGGATACCCCTGCGGCTGACGGTGCCCCGCCGGCTTACGGTGCCCCGCCCGGCTGACGGTGCCCCTGGGGCCAACGGTGCCCCGACTGACGCGAGCGCCCCGGGCGCCCCGGCAGCCCCGTCAGCCCCGGCCGGCCACGCTGGCACGGACGCCCTGGCCGGCTCGGCTGCCACACCTGGCGCGGATGCCTCGGCGGCCCAGGGTGCTCCGCCTGATGCGAGCGCCCCGGATCGACAAGGCGGCACAGGCATCGCGCCCGGCGCCGGTGCTTCCGGAGACAAGGCTGCCCCGGCGGTGGTCGCTTCACCGGCAGTAGGAACCGGCGCCCCGGCGGGTCCGGCTGGCCCGGCTTCGCCCGCCGTCACGGGCGCCTCCGCAAGCACGGGCGACCCCTCGGCACCTGCTGGCCTGCCGCCGACCGAGTTCGCGTCGTTCCCGGCGGCCAGCGCGGCGGCCGGACCGCCGACCGAGGCGGCCAGCATTCCGCCCCGCGGGTCCACCCGGCCCGGCCTGACGAGCCCCGGCGGATCCGAGGCGGCTGATGACCTGCTGGACAGCTACTTCCGGCCGCGGCGGCCGGGGGTGCCCGCGCTTGCCCCGCGCGGGCCCGGGGCCACCACCGACCTGGGAGCGCTGTCCGGGCTGTCCAGTGCGGTCGGCCCGGCCCCGGTGCGGCGGCGCTGGTGGCGGTCGCCGGTGCCGCTGGCCGCGATCAGCGCGCTGGTGCTCGCCGCGGGCGGGGGCGGCTACTACCTGGCGGGCCATCAGACCACCGACACCAAGCCGCCGGGCCAGGCGGCGGTGATCCTGCCGGCGCTGGCCGCGCCGGGCTGCAGCACGAACACGGCGTCGATCGCGCCGCACCACCAACCTCACCGTGGCCAGCACCGAGATCGACGGCAATCCGTTCGCGGTGCAGGAGAGCATCGACGGGAAGTTCACGTTCGCCACGTTCGGCGGCGGGTTCGCGGTGCTGAGCAACACCGGCGGGACGCTGGCGCCGGGCCTGGTGCACAAGTACTTCATCCAGAACGCCAACAAGGGCCTGTGGCTGACCCCGGACGGCCGGTACCTGCTGGCCGCCGGCGGCCCCGGCGCGGTGGTCATCAACGTCAGCGAGGCCGAGAGCGACGCGGCCAACCCGGTGGTCGGCACGCTGGCCGCCCCGAAGGGCAACGGCGCCATCGGGGTCATGACCTCCCCGGACGGCAAGTACGCGTTCGTCACCCTGCAGAACACCACGACGATGGCGGTGTTCAACCTGGCCGGGGCGCTGTCGGCGGGGTTCGGCTCCGGCGACTTCGTCGGCTTCGTGCCGACCGGCGTCCAGCCCGACGGCCTGGGCGCCTCCCCCGACGGCAAGTGGCTGTACGTCACCAGCGTCCAGCGGACGGCCGGGCCGTCGCCCGCCGAGGGCACGCTCAGCGTGGTCAGCATGCACGGCGCCGAGGTCAGCCCGGCCACCTCGGTGGTGTCGGTGGCCGACGCCGGGTGCGGCCCGGCCCGGGTGCTGACCCAGGGCGGGACGGTGTGGGTATCCGCGCGGGACAGCAACGTCCTGCTGGCGTTCTCGGCCGATCTGCTGCGCGCCCACCCCGGCCAGGCCCTCCAGGCCGAGGTCCAGGTCGGCGCCAACCCGATCGGCATGCAGTTCATCGACGGCGGCCGGCGCATCGCGGTGGCCGACACCAACCTCAACAGCAAGACCAAGGCCAGCGGCGACATCGCCGTCGTGGACGTGGCCAGCGCGCTGGCCCGTAAGCCGGCGCTGCTGGGCGCCGTCCCGGTCAACGGCCAGCCGCGCCAGGTGGCCGTCTCCGGCGGCACGCTGCTGATGGCCAACATGGTCAGCGGGCTGGTCCAGGCCGTGGCGATTGCGGACCTTCCGTGAATGCCGGGCCGAGCGGGCATTCCCGCCGCTTTTCATCACCTAGCATCAGGGCAATGAGGCAGAGGCTGGTCTGCGGGCGGGAGCATACGGGGTGAACGGGGCCTACGGAGTTGATGACCGCGTGACCCGGCGCCGGCGCGGCGGGTGCCTGCGGTGGCTGGTCATCGGGGTGGTCGTGCTGCTGGTCGTGGCCGTGGCGGGGGATTTCATCGCCAAGTCCGTGGCCCAGAACGTGGCCGCGTCCCAGATCCAGAAGCAGGGCTTCCCCAAGAAGCCCGACGTGACCATTGAGGGCTTCCCGTTCCTGACCCAGGTCGCCGCCCACGACATCCGCCAGGTCCGGCTCAGCTCTTCCGATATCTCCGAGGGCCCGGTGGAGGTGGCCAAGGTCAGCGCGGTGCTGAACGGCATCCACCTGGGCAGCGGGTTCACCACCGGGACCATTGACCAGCTGTCGGGGACGGTGCTGATCACGTTCCCGGCGCTGGCGACCGCGCTGACCAACGCGCTCGGCCCGGCCAGCACGGTGGCCGGCGCGGTCGGCCTGACCCTGTCCGACGCCGGCCCGGGCGAGGTGCGGGCCAGCGTGAACCTGGTGGTGGAGTCGGGCTCGGCCACCTGGAAGCTGACCCGGCTGAGCGGCCAGGAACTGAACATCCGCCTGATCAGCACCAGCGGTGTCCCGGCCAGCCTGCTGTCATCGGTCAGCAATTACACCTTCGACATCCCGAAGCTGCCGTTCGGCATGACTATCCAGGAGGTGGCGGTGACCCCGGCCGGGATCGTCGGTCAGATCAGCGGCCGCGACCTGCCATTCGGCGGCAGCAGCTAGTCGGCCCCGTACCCCGGGGAAGGGGCACGGGGCCGGCTGCCCTCGCTCAGGGGAGGCGCCGTCAGGTATCGGCGAACTCGCCGCCGCTGATCCCGCGCAGGAACGCGGTCCATGGTCCGGGCGCGAACGCTAACCGCGGGCCAGTCGGATCCTTGGAGTCCCGGACCCGGACGTCGCCGTCGCCGTCCGCGGCGACCTCCACGCAGTGTCCTCCGGTGCTGCCCGAGTAACTGCTGCGGCGCCAGCGGGCCGTCCCGTTATGCGTCGGCTCAGTCATCGAGTGCCTTCATGCGCGCTAGCACGACAGCCCGTGAGTCCTCCGGGCTGAGTGCCGCGCGCGTGAGATCACTGAACGCCGCGGCGTAGTACTCCATGTCGCCTCCGTTCTCGAGGTACAGGGTCTTGCGGAAGTTCTCCAGGTAGACCAGCCCCGGCAGGCGCCGGGGGTCGCGGAACAGCAGCAGGCAGAAGGGGAAGTCAAGGGCCGGGTGGGCGCGGTGCTCAGGCAGTACCTGAATGGTGATGTTGGGCGCCTCCGACGCCTCGGCCAGCGCGGCTAGCTGCTCGCGCAGCACCGCCGGGCCGCCGACCTGACGGCGCAGCACCGCCTCGTCCATGACCGACCACAGCCGCAGCGGGTCCGCCGCCTGGCGTAATAGCTCCTGGCGCTCCAGGCGCAGGGCCAGCAGTCGCTCCAGTTCGCCCGGGCGCGGCCGCCGGCCGCATGCCGGCCCGTGCCATGCCGGACTGTGCCATGCCGGACTGGGCGTCGCCGCTCAGCACCGCGCGGGCGTAGGCCGGCGTCTGCAGCAGGCCGGTCACCAGACCGCCCCGGTAGTCGCGCTCCTCGGCGGCACCCGCCTCGAGGCCGACGAACGTCGCGAACCACGACGGCAGCACGTCGCCGTAGCCGTGCCACCAGCCGCGCTCCTGGGCCTGGCGGGCCATCCCGACCAGCGGCCGGACGTCGTCCGGGTTGGTGACCCCGTAGACATCGAGAAGCTCGCGGACGTCGCCGGGGGACACTCCCTCGTGGTTCTCGATGCGGGAGACCTTCGACGGCGCCCAGCCCAGCTGGCGGGCCACCTGCGCGCCGGTCAGCCCGCAGGCGTCCCGGATCTCGCGCAGCCACTCGCCCAGCACCCAGCGCAGCAGAGTCGGGCTGGACCGCTCAGCCAACTCCGTCGCCCCTTCCGCTTCGTCCGTTTAATGATCACTGACCGTATTCAAACGATTTCGTCCACATACTTGCACATCTGGAAGTTCCACGGCACAGTTAACTTAACTGACAAGTAAAGCTCTTTCCTGGTCTGCGCACCGGCCATGAAGGAGCGGCACCCGCAACGATGCAGGCAGGCCCTATGTCCCAGGTAGCACGCTCAGCGCTCGTCGCTGACGGGATCTACGGCCCGCCGCTGCGCATTCGCATCCGGCCCCAGGCCCGGGAGGTCGGCCGGGCGCGGCACTGGTTCCGCGCCTGCCTTCACCCGCTGCCCGGAGACGAGGCGGACGCCGCGGAGGCGGTATTCGCGGAGGTGGCCTCTAACGCCGTCCAGCACGGCCGCGGCCGGGTCACGATCAGCGTCGAGTTCGCCGGCACCGCCGTGTACTGCGCCGTCCGGGACGGCGGGTGGCGGATGCCGCACCTGGCGCCGCCGTGGCGGCCCGACATGGAGCACGGCCGGGGCATGGTGATCGTGGAGGCGATGGCCGATAGCTGGGGCATCGAGCGCCATCTGATGGGCAAGACCGTGTGGTTCGTGGTCCGCCTGCCCGGCCAGTCGCGATCGGTCCGTCCCGTCCCGGCGCGGCCGGCGGCGGCGTTACCGGCCACGCGGGGAGGGCCGGGTCAGCCTGTCCGGGCGATGGCCGGAGCGAGGACCAGAGCCGCTGGGCCGACCGGCCCGGGGCCGACGGGCACGGGGCCGACGGGTACCGGGTCGCCGGGTGAGCGACGATCCCGCGCGGGCCGTCCCGGCGCGGCCTGAGAGCGCACTGGCCCCGTGACCACATCGGGCAGCCTGCCCCGCCTGGACGCCAACACGCCGACGTCCGCCCGGGTCCATGACTATCTCCTGGGGGGCAGCCACAACTTCGCTGTCGACCGGGACGCCGCTCAGGACCTGATCTCCGCGTTCCCGGCCCTGCCCCGGGTGCTGGCCGCAGGCCGGGCGTTCCTGCGCCGGGCGATCCGGTTCCTGGCCGCCGAGCGGGGCATCGGCCAGTTCCTCGACCTGGGCAGCGGCATCCCGACCGCGCGCAACGTGCACGAGGTGGCCCAGGCCGTCAGCCCGGTGGCCCGGGTCGCCTACGTGGACATTGACCCGGTCGCGGTGGTGCACTCGCGCAGCATCCTGCGCGGCGCCGGCCACGTCACCTGCGTGCAGGGTGACCTGCGGGACCCGGGCGAGATCCGGGGCGACCCGGCGGTCCGGGCGGTGATCGACTTCGCCCGGCCGGTGGCCGTCATCCTCAGCGCGGTGCTGCACTTCGTGCCGGGCGACGACCAGGCCGCCGCCGTGGTCGACGGCTACCTGAACGCCGTCGCCCCGGGCAGCTACCTGCTGATCTCCCACCACGGCCGGGAAAGCGACCGGCCCGACGAGGCCCGCGCCCGGGACATCTACAGCAGCAGCGTCCAGCCGCTCATCCCGCGCTCCCGCGACCAGGTCACCGCGCTGTTCCGGGGTACCGAGATCATCGAGCCCGGCGTGGTCCTGACCACCCAGTGGCGCCCTGGACCGGGCGGCCCGCCGCCGGACGACCTCTTCTTCGGCTACGCGGGCCTCGGCCGCAAGGCCTAGCCACCGGCCATGCCGCCGGCGTCAGGACTCCGGCGGGCGCATACCCGGCGTGCGCAGGGTCACGGTCACGGTCCGGGCCGTCGGCGGCAGGGTCACCACCCCTGAGGCCAGGTCGACGGTCCCCGCGCTGGTCCGGACGATGTCACCGGCGAATGCGGGTAGCTCGAACAGCACGTTCGCGGTCAGGGGGCGGCCGGTCAGCGTCAGCGTGACCTGATCGCCGCTGGTCGAGATTCTCAGCCCGATCCGGTGGCCGCCGGTCACCGGCACGTTGGACAGCGCGATCACCTGACCGGGGGCGACCCATGAGGACGGCACGCCGCGGCCGACGATCAGGGTGCCGTCGGCCCGCTGAGCCACCAGCGAGTCGAGCAGCACGAGGTTGGCGTTGGCCATGCCCCAGGCATGCGGCGACGAGCCGTTCCCGGCGGCCGGGTGGGTTCCGGCCCACGGCGAGCCGGGGTTGGGGAACTGCTCGCTCTCCCACCACGAGTACGGCCCGCTCTGCCCATTCGCGATCATGAACTCGTAGCTGAGGATGCCCTGGTCGCGGTGATCCTGGCTGGCCAGCCCCCACTCGCCGTAGCCCGCGTTGTAGGCGGTGCTGAAGTACTGCACCGGGTAGCCCCCGAACGTGCCCGCCGGCAGCAGGCCCGCCAGCCGGCCGAAGCCGTAGTCATAGGTGGCGTCGATCGCGGTCAGGCCCGGGCCGCTGACCGGGGCGCCGAGCAGGTAGCCGTCCCAGGCCCAGCGCCCGAACAGGAACGGCGCTGCCCAGTTGGCGTCCTCCGGGTTGGCGCACCGGTTGGCGGTGTTCGGCTCGGTCATCGAGCACGGCAGGTACGACAGGTGGCCGGCCGACATGGTGGCGCCCAGCGTCGAGTTCACGGCCGACAGCAGGCTGTCGTACTGCGCCCGCGCCCAGCTGGCCTGGGCCGGGCTGCCGACCTGGCCGGCGAGCCACTGGTAGGCGGCCAGGCCGGTCAGCGCCTCGTAGTCATCGACCGTCCAGTAGCCGTCGGCGTCGACATCACTGGTCTTCTCCATGATCCCGCCCGGCCCGGTACGGTCGGCGGCGATCAGGTGCGCGGTGTCCTCGATGCTGGGCTCGGACCGGCCGCCCGGCCCTTCCGTGGCGAAGTTGGCCTTCACGAACGCCAGGTCGCCGGTCTTCTGCAGGTAGATCGCCCACACCCAGGGGTAGGTCCAGGCGCCGTCGGCGTACTGGGTCTGGCCGCCGATCACCGACCTCGCCCGGTCCAGCAGCCCGTGCGCCCCGGCCGTGTAGCCCTGGGTGAACAGGTTGGCCAGGATGCCGATGACGTCGTGGCTGAATTCCGCGTCGTAGCCATTGGCCCCGGTCTTCAGCTCATCGCCGGACCGGATGATCTGGGTGTAGACAAACCCGGTCCGGTAGGCGTCGGCCAGGGCCGGGTCGGGCAGCGTGACGATCTGCGCGATCTGGCTGAGCTGCCCGTTCCAGTACGCCCGCATGTGCGCGACGTGCTGGTCGTAGCCGCCCGCCCGGGCCAGGGCCTGGCGCGACGGCCACGGATAGCGCCCGCCGAACCGGTCACTGGCCACCACGTAGTCGTGGTTCACGCTGGCGTGCGGCGCGACCTGGTCCGGGGCGGAGTTCAGCGGGATCAGGCCGGGCGACGCCTGGGGGCTGAGCGTCACCGGGCCGGACGTCGGGTTGGCCACCGTGACCCGGCTGTAGATGGCGACGTAGCGGTGCCCGCCGATCGTGACCTGATCGCCGAAGTTGGTGATCGTGACGTGCGCCCCGTCCCGCTGGAAGCCGGTGACCAGCGCGGGCAGGTAACCGTCGGCGTTAGTCCAGGTGGTGACGCTGTCGTTATAGATCCCATAGCCGTAGGTGGTGCCGGTGACCGGCGCCGCTGAACCGCTGCCCGGGCCGCCGCCCGTCATCACGAAGAAACTGCCGCCCAGGCAGGCCACGACCGCCTGGCTGTTGCCGGCCCAGCCGATCACGCCGGCGTCGCCGAACGTCCCGTATACGGTCTGGCCCCCGGCCGGCCCGTTCGGCCCGCAGGAGTAGACGGCCGGGCCGGCCGCGCTGGGCGCTTGGGTGACCGGTGCGCTGGCCGTGGCGGCCGCGTTGGCGATGTCGGCACTGCTGGCGGCGGGCGCGGTGAAGGCGGCATGCACCCCCGCGGCCACGGCGAGGCTGGCGATCGCGCAGGCGGCGACGGTCAGGCCCCGGCGAGTGGTACGAGCACGAGCGCGACCCATCCGGACCTCCCGGGAAGCGGAGCAGCCCGGGCCAGTTACCCCGCCCGCCCCGGAATACCCGGGCCTCTCGCCGCGGGCGGTCGGCAGGTTCGCGGACCAGGCGCGGGCGATCGAGGACCAGCCACCTCCGGGGCGGCTCAGCGCGGTATTCTCCGATGCGTGACATCCGGTCCCGATTCTGCAGCGCCCTCAGGATCACCTGCTCCCGGCCCGCGCGGCCTGGATCCGGCCGTGCCCAACGCCGCCCGGATCTATGACTGGCTGCTGGGCGGCAAGGACAATTACGACGCCGACCGGCAGGCCGGGCGCCGGCTGGAGCGCGCCGTGCCGGGCATCCGCCAGGCCGCCCGCGACAACCGCGCCTACCTGGGCCGTGCCGTCCACTACCTGGCCAGCCAGGGCATCACCCAGTTCATCGACGTCGGCTCCGGACTGCCTGTCAGCGGGCCGGTGCACGAGGTCGCCCGCAAGGTCAACCCGGCCGCCCGGGTCGCCTATGTCGACCACGACCCTGTCGTGGTGGCGCACGCCCGCGCGCTGCTGGCCGATGCCCCCGGCCTGATCGCGGTCGAGGCCGACCTGCGCCAGCCGGGGGCACTGCTGGCGGACCCGACCATCGACGAGGCCATTGACTTCGCCCAGCCGGTGGCGGTGCTGCTGATCGCCGTCCTGCACTTCATCGAGGATGCCCAGGACGCGCATGGCATCGTCCGGTCGGTCACCGGCGCCCTGGCACCGGGCAGTTACCTGGCCATCACCCACGGCACCGCCGACGATCTGGACCCCGGCACCGCCCTGGCGGCCAAGGCGGCCTACGAGGGGGCATCGGTGCCCGGCGTGCCGCGCTCGCGCGCGGAGGTCGAGCGCTTCTTTGACGGCCTGGACCTGATCCCGCCCGGCATCGCCGACGTCCGCACCTGGGGCGCCGACCGTGTCCGCCCGTCCGGCCCGGTCCTGTTCTGGGCTGGCGCTCGGCCAGGTTCCCCGCCCGTCCTGAGCCGGCCACACTGCGGCCTGCGGAATACCTTCAGCCAACTCCCGGAAGCCTCTCAGGGTTATGCAGGCACAGGAGTGGCTGAACAGAGATGTACCCTTTTGTCCAAATACTGGCCCGACCGTCCCGGAACTGTCCGGGCAGGCGGAGCGAGAAACGATCGGGATCGGGCCGGCCGTCCTCCGGCAATGCCGGCTGGGCCGGGTCCCGGTGCCGTCGCAGATTCTCGCTTCGGTGGCTTCGGTCGCGCGAAGATTGACCGTGCCAGGGCGGTCCGCCACGGTGTTCTGGCTGCCTGGCCAGGCAGTCTGTCCCTGCGTGCCGGCGTGAGCGCTGGACGGGACGGTTCATCCGTCTTTCTATCTGCCCATAATAGTTAGCGCGCACAACTTTCCAGGGTAAGGCACGTAATCCAGCCGGCGATAAACCGCACGCTTCTCCCGGAAGCCCCGCTCGCCGGGCTGACATAATCCGGACGGACGATGCGGGAAATGCCGCCGGGTACATTCCCCGTCCTCGGGCCTGGCAATTCTGCGCGCCTCCGGAGTTTGGCATTCGTTAGCTGTAAGGCCCTCCTGTGGTCTGGCCCGTGGCGCCGCTATTAGCCCGCCGGACATGATTTTGCATATGCACGGGGCGGCCAGCCAGGCGCGCGGGAGGTCGCTGCCGGGGGCTGCGGAGGGGGGTGCGCAGCGGTGCGGCGGCGGGTCGGCGGCAGGCCGCAGGAGACTTCCCCGAAGCTCCTGCGCTCCTGTCCAGGCTGCTTGGCGGAGTCCGAGGGGGGTGGCCGCGCGACTCCCGGACCCCCTTAGGGGGGTGGCCGACGGCTCGCTGCCGGGTGCCGGACCGCTGCTGAGGGGGCGAATACCACTAATAGCACCAGCCTCCGACAGGCCGATTACCCCGGGGTCCGGCCTACCCATATCTTCCGGATTTTGGCCGCCTTTTCTGTGGTTGATTGTGACATATCGTACATGAGACCATGCATGTATTGGGTGCGAACCTTGTGCCATGGCGGGGAAGGAGGCAGAGGATGCATTGGTGGGAGTTCTGTGAACATTCTGTTAACGAACTTCGCGAGTCGCCCGCATGCGATTCGCGAATCGCGATCCCGCTACCATACTCCCGGCCGTCGCCGCCAGTCGCCCGCCGCATGGAGATGACTGCGCAGGTCACCCGGTGACCGCGCCGCCGGTAGCCGAGCAGTCGCCTGCGCCGGAGTCCGCTGACCAGCCCTTATCAGGAACGACCGAGTGGCCGCTGGTCGGGCGCCTGGCTGAGCTGGAGGCCATTTACGCCGCCCTGTCCCGCGGGCTGGCCGGGATCGTGCTCGTCGGCGAGCTGGGCTCAGGCAAGACCCGGCTGGCCCGGGAGGGGATCCGCCAGGCTGAGCAGCGCGGGCACTCCTCGCACTGGCTGACCCCCACCCGGTCCGCTGCCACGATCCCGCTGGGCGCGTTCGCCCATCTCCTGCCATCGGGGAAGCTCAGCGCCAGCCCGCTGGACACCCTCGGCCGGATCTCGCGCTCGCTCGACGTGCCGGCCCGCGGCCGCAAGCTGGTTCTCGGCGTCGACGACGCCCACCTGCTCGATGACCTGTCGGCCACGCTGGTGCACCAGCTGGCCGGAACGGGCCGGGTCTTCGTGGTGGCGGTAGTGCGGTCCGGGGAAGTCGCGCCCGACCCGGTCACGGGCCTGTGGAAGGAGGGACTGGCGGAACGGCTGGAGGTATCCCCGCTCAGTGAGCCGCACGTGGAGGACATGCTGGCCGGCGTCCTGCGGGGACCGGTGAGCATCCCGGCCTGCCAGCTCATCTGGGGCCTCAGCCTGGGCAACCCGCTGCTCACCAGGGAGATCGTGATCAACGGGCTGGAGACCGGCGGCCTGAGCTTCGATGGCCACAAGTGGGCCTGGCCCGGCTCACTGACGGTCACCAGCCGGCTGGCCGACGTGGTGTCGACCGCGCTCGGCCCGCTCGATGACGACGAGGTCGCGGTGCTGGAGGTGCTGGCCCAGGGCGAGCCGCTGGAAGCCCGCATCATGGAGGCGATGTTCCCGGCCGAGCTGCTGTCGGCCATCGAGCGGCGCGGCCTGATCGTCTCCTGCCGGGACGGCAGCCGGCTGACCCTGCGCCTGGCCAGCCCACTGCACGGGCACGTGCTGCGCGAGTCCATACCGGAACTGCGGGCCCGCGCCACCCGCCGCGACCTGGCCGCGCACCTGGCCGCCACGGGCGCGCGGCGGCGCGGTGACTGGCTGCGCATCGGCGCGCTGCTGCTGGAATTCGGCGGGCAGGCCGAACCGGACAGCATGCTGCGCGTGGCCGACGAGGCGCTGGCCGCGCACGATCACTCCCTGGCCGAGAAGGCCGCCCGGGCCAGCACCGACCCGGCCGCCGCGCTTCCTCTCGGGCACGCCCTTTACCTGCAGGGGCGTGGCGAGGAGGCGCTGACCGTGGTCGCGGACCTGGCGCCCGAGCACCTGGACGAGCGAGGCCGGGTCCAGGCTGCCGCGCTGCGGGCCCAGGCGCTGTGCTGGAGCCTGGGCCGGGCCGCCGAGGCCGAGTCGGCGCTGGCTGACCCGGCCCTGGCCGACATCCGGTCGGCGGACATGCTGGCCTCGGTGCGGGCGGCGATCCAGCTGTCTTCCGGCCGCCTCAGCTCCGCTCTTGATACCGCCGCCACCGTCTTGGATAGCGGGAACGCTGATCCGGACGCTCAGCTCCTGGCCGCCATGACGGCCTCGTGCGCGATGGCGGCCAGCGGGTGCTCGCCGGAGGCCCTGGGCGAGCCGGGCCGGTGGGTGGAGTCGGCCACCAGCCCGGCTGCCCCGCTGTCGTCCGCCCTCAGCGAGGTGCTGCCCGCGCATCGCTTCACCGTGCTGCTGGGCGGCCGCCTGGAGGACGCGGCGGCCGAGTCCGACCGGGCCTACCGCAGCATGCTGGCCCGCCGCAACCTGCACGCCGCCACCGGCTGGGCGGCCATGCTCGGCCGCACGACCCTGGACTGCGGGATGGTGACGCAGGCCCGGCGCTGGTTTCACGAGTCGCTCACGCTGCAGCCCGAGACCTCCCACGTCGGGTCCCGGCCGGCCTGCCTGGCCTGGATGGCGGAGGCGCAGTCCCTGCTCGGCGACGTGCCCGGCGCGGCGGTGTCGCTGGCCCGGGCGGAAGAGCTGCACGGGCCGGCCACCCGGCTGTACCAGACCGACCTGGCCCTGGCCCGCGCCTGGATGTGGGCCGCGGACAACGACCTGGCCAGTGCACGGTCGCTGGCCACCCACGCGGCGGCGGACGCCGAGCGCCAGGGTCAGCTGGCGGCCAGCGTGGAGGCCCTGCACGCGGTCGTGCGGTTCGGCGGCACCGCCGCGGTCACGGCCGGGCTGGAACGGCTGGTCGGCAGCGTCGACGGGCCGATGGCCCGGGCCTACGCGGAGCACGCGGTCGCCCTGGCCCGCGGCGACGGCGCGGCCCTGGAGCAGGTCGGGGGCACGTTCGAGGGGCTGGGGGCCCGGCTGCTGGCCGCCGAGGCGGTGGCCGAGGCATCTGCCGCGTACTTCGCCCGGGGCCGCCGGGGCCGCTCGCTGTCCTCCGGCGCCGCGGCCCAGGCCCAGCTCAGCTACTGCGGCGGTGCTCGCACGCCCTCGCTGATCGGGCTGAAGGTGCCGGCCCTGACGCGGCGGGAGCGGCAGATCGCGGTGCTGGCCGCGCAGGGGCTGCCGAGCCGGGTCATCGCCGAGCGGCTGGACATCTCCGTCCGCACTGTCGACAACCATCTTCAGGTGACCTACGGCAAGCTCGGCATCAGCGGCCGCCGCGCCCTGGCCACCGCGCTGGGCGGCGACGGTGACGGCTGATCCGGCCCGCCGGGCGACGCCGGGCGGCTCTGTTCCCGGCGGTTCTGTTCCCGGCGGCGGGGGCCGGGCTACCGGGCGTGCGGCTCACCTCGCCGGGCGGGGTGCCGTGTCGTCCACGCCCAGGCGGGGCTCGGCCGGCCCGGAAGCCGAGGGCCGCGGCAGGTGCGGGCACGGCGGCAGCCGCAGCTCCAGTATGGTCTGGCCGGCCAGCGTGGCGAGGATCACCAGCTCGATCACCAGCGGCGGCGCCCCGGCGCTGAGCGGCGCGAGCCCGGCCAGCGCGGTTCCGGTGGCCAGCCGGGACCAGCCGCGCGCGTCCCCGTGGGGCAGCACGTTGGTCAGGTGGATGATGCCGATCGCGACCACGAACATGGCGGGCCCGGCGCACAGCGTTATCCGGGCCGGCACGCCGGCCGGGCGCCGGCGGCGACCAGGGTGGACAGCATGACGCCGACGCCAGTGGTGATGAGGCCGCCGAACACCGGCAGGTGTCCGTACACGTAGGTGATCCCGGTCGGGACCCAGCGCCGCAGTGGCGTGGCGTCCACGCAGTCGAAGTACAGCCACCACTGCGCGGCGGCGATCAGCAGGCCGACGCCGGCTACCGCGATCGTGTCCCAGCTCAGCGGGCCGGTTACGATCCGCAGCCCGCCCAGCGCGCCGCCCTCGCCGAGCACGACGATAATGAAGTTGCCGAAGCGCTCCGGGATGTGCGCCGGGTGGAACGGCGCCTGGCGCATCGCCCGGGCCGACACCACCGGCGGCGTCAGCTCGCAGAGCAGGCCCGCGCCCCACAGCAGGTACCGGCCCGGGGGCGCGACCAGCAGCGAGCACAGCCACAGGGCCGCGCCGATGCCGAACCCGGTGACGTAGCGGACGATCAGCGGCCGGGCGGCGGGCATGTGCTTGTAGGCCCGGCCGTACAAGGTGATCAGCAGCAGCCGCACCAGCACGTAGCTGAGGGCGAACCGGATCGAGCCGCCATTCCGCTCGAACGCGTGCGGGATGGCCACCACCAGCCAGGTGGTGGCCACCATCGCGATGATCATGAGGATCCGGTAGCTGGCGTCGTCGCTCTCGAACCGGTCGGCGTAGAACGTGTAGCCGACCCAGGCCCACCACACCGGCACGAACAGGAGCGCGAGGCGGACCATCGCCGCCACTGTCGGACGCGATACCAGCGCCTCGCCCAGCTCGGTCACGGCGAGCGCGAACACCAGGTCGAAGAACAACTCCATGTTGGAGGAGTGCCGGTCGCCGCGCGGCTCATCCGCGCGGTGCTGGGGCGGCCCGCTCGCCCGGAGCGGGCCGCCCCGTTGTCGGGCTTCCGTCACGCAGGAGCGCCGTTCGCCTTGATGTGATCGGCGTCCGAGTAGCCCTTGACCAGGGTGATCAGGCCCTCGTCGTTGACGGTGAACACGTCGATGCCGCGCACCTCGGTGTCCCCGCTGGTGGCGTGCTGCACGATACGGAACAGCAGCGCCGCCTCGTCGCCGGAGATGATCAGGTCCACGATGTAGAACTCGACCTTGCTGGCCACCTCGTACAGGCCGTCCCAGAACTCGGCCAGCCGGGCCACGCCCGCCCGCGGCGCCGATCCGACCGGGTCGATCTGGATGACGTCATCGGTGAACAGCGCCAGGAACTCGCGCCGGTTCTGCTGGTTGAAGCTGGTGACGTACCCTTCGACGGCACGCCGGATCTGCTCGGCTGCGGGCATGACGACTTCCTCCAGGTTTCTCGTGTCCGGGGGCGGACGGCGCCGGGCCTAGCTGGCCGCGGCGCTCGCCGGCCCGTCCGGGATCGTGCCTTCCATCGCGCTGACGAAGGCCGCCATGAACGGGGCGGTGACCTCGGGGTGCCGGGCGGTGACGAGGTTGCCGTCCACCACGAGGTCGGAGGTGCTGGAGCCTGCGTAGATCACCTGGCCGCCGGCGTTCTCGACGTCGCAGACGATGTTGTGGGCGCAGGTCACCCGCCGCCCGCGGAGCAGGGACGGGTCGGCGCACAGCAGCCACAGCGAGTGGCAGATGGTGCCGACCTTCACCTCGTCCGTGGCCAGCGCCTGCCGGATGAACTGGACCGCCGGGGCCATGTTCTTCCGGTCGGGGCGCATCTCCGCCTGGTAGCGCAGCCGGTCCATGGCATACGCGCCGATGCAGATGATGCCCCGGTAGTCCTTCGGGTCGACGGCCTCGACCTCGGTGTCGACGGTGACGTGCTCCTCGACCGTGCCGTTGTCCGGGTTGCCGCCGAACGTCAGGCTCGGGTTGCCCCACAGGTGCGACAGGTACTCCACGGCGTAGCCCTGAGCCGGGAAGTAGTCGTTGAACATGCGGAACTCGGTCTGGTCGAAGTGGTCCTCGATCAGCACGCCGATCTTGCCCTTGGAGGTAGCTGCAGCGTCAGTCACGGCAACGTCACGCCAATCGGGTCGTACAGCTCGGCCGGATTGAAGAACGCCTTGACGAGCACGATCTTGTCCCCGGCGATCTGGAACATGTTCATGCCGTGCACGGCGATCTTGTTGCCGGTGGCCGCCGCGCCGGCGAACTCGCCGCCGTGGGTGCCGGTGATCGTGAACCGGGCCGCCACGCGGTCGCCCTCCTCGGCCGTCTCCTCCACCGTGAAGACCCGGTCGGGGAAGCCCTTGTACCAGCGCAGGGCGAACTGCTTGTACTCGTCGATGCCGTGGATGCCGCTAGAGATCGGGTTGGTGAACGCCACGCCGGGCGCCATGATCTTGTCGGCGACGCTGAGGTCGCCTGGGCTGGTCAGGAACTTCTCGTAGTACAGGTGCACAAGTTCGGTGCCGATGCCAGACATGCTGCGTCCTCCTCTTCCTACTTGCCCTGGGCGATCCACTCGGCGGCGCGCTCGCCGATGACGTAACAGGTGAGGTTCGGGTTGCCGCTGACGTGGTTGGGCATCACCGAGGCGTCGACGACCCGCAGGCCCTCCAGCCCGCGCACGCGGCAGTACTGGTCGACCACGGCCGTGGAGTCGCGGTCCGGGCCCATCCTGGTCGTCCCGACCGGGTGCCACAGCGTGGCCGAGTGCTGCTTGATGTACTCGATCAGCGCGCTGTCGTCGTCCACCTCGCGCTCGGTCAGGGTGTCGGCCATGCCGACCGACAGCTCCTTGATCGGGGCCGAGTTGGCGATCGACCAGCACATCCGGACTCCGTCCAGGGCGATCTTCTGGTCCTCAGGCTCGCCGTAGGAGTTCAGGAAGATGCGCGGCGCTGCCTCCGGGTCCTGGGAGGTGATCGAGATCCGGCCGCGGCACTTGGGCTTCTGCAGCACGCTCATGACGCTGATCGGCCGGTGAGTGATCGGCACGTAGCGGCTCACGAAGTACATCTGCATGTTGTTGAACTGCTCCGTGCCCGGCGCCGTGTAGCGGGCGATGATCTGCACGTCCGGGTCGGTGACCTGGGTGACGCCCTCGCGCGGGATGATCCCGACGGTGATCTGCTGGTGCTCGATCAGGTTCTCGCCGACGTTCGGCTGGTCCAGCACCACCGGGATGCCCAGCGACTCGAGCTGGGCGGCCGCCCCGACGCCGGACCGCAGCAGGATCGCCGGGGTGTTGACCGCGCCCAGCGACAGGGTGATGTTGTCCCCGTAGACCTGCTGGGCCTGCCCGCCCGCGACGACCTCGACCCCGACCGCGCGGTTGCCCTCGAACAGGATGCGGCTGGCCAGCGTGTTAGGGCGGATGGTCAGGTTGACCCGGTTCCGGGCCTGGCTCAGGTAGGAGACGGCCGTCGACACCCGCAGGCTGCCCTGGCGGTTCATCGGGATGGCGCCGACCCCGCTGCTGCGCGGGTCATTGTGGTCGGCCACGTAGCCGAGGCCCGAGCCCAGGCAGGCGTCCAGGTACGCCTTCTGCAGCGGCACCAGCTCGTCGTGCCGGAACCGGACGATCGGCGTCGGGCCGCCCTTGCCGTGGAACGGTCCCTCGGCGTCCTGCTCGTCCTCGATGCGGATGAAGTACGGCAGGACCCGGTCCCAGGACCACTCGTCGTTGCCCCACTCGGCCCACTCATCGAAGTCGGCCGGGATCCCGCGCAGCGCGATCGCGCCGTTGACCGCCGAGCAGCCGCCCGCGACCTTGCCGCGCGCGTACTCCATGGTGCGGCCGGGCACCGCCTCGGCCTTGAAGCCCCAGTCGTGCTGGACGACCGATACGGTCGCCGCGTTCGCGATGTCCTCGGGGGTGTCGGCGATGTCAGGCCAGTCCGGGCCGGCCTTAATGAGCAGCACCGAGCAGTCAGGGTTCTCGCTGAGCCGCGTGGCCAGCACCGCGCCAGAGGACCCGGCGCCGACGACAATCTGATCGTATTTCATGGACCTGCTCCCGGGTTGAGATGGTGACAAAGGCCCGCGTGGTACCTGCGTGGCTTCCCGCGCCGGCTGCACTGTGCAGCGAACGGCTGCGCAGCGAACGTATGGCGGGCCCGGCGGAACGTCGTGAGTAACCTCGCGCCGGCGCGGCCCATCAACCCGGCCGGGCTACTCGGCCGGCGCTGGCGCGGCGCGGATGCCCCCGCGGCGGCCTACTCACCTGTCGGGAAAGCGCCCGGGGGCCGGATCCGGCGAACCTGTGCAGGCGCGCGCCCGGACTAGGCGATCGCGTGCCAATTCCCCCCGTCGGCGGGCCCGGCTGCTACTCAGGAGCACGGGCCCGGCCGCCAGTAGCTTCGGCAGCACCGGGGTGCCCGGCCCCAGGACGGCAGGGAAGGACGCTGATGCGCAGGCCACGCGTGCTTGGAATCGTGCTCGCCGGGGGAGCGGGCCGCCGGTTGTGGCCGCTCACGGCGGAGCGGGCTAAGCCCGCCGTGCCGTTCGGCGGCGGCTACCGGCTCATCGACTTCGTGCTGTCCAACCTGGTCAACGGCGGCATCCACCAGATCTACGTGCTGACGCAGTACAAGTCGTACTCACTTGACCGGCACATGGCCACGGCCTGGTCGCTGCCGGCCGCCCTGGGCCAGCACATCATCGGCGTCCCGGCCCAGCAGCGCCTGGGGCCGCACTGGTACGCCGGCAGCGCGGACGCGGTCTTCCAGTCGCTGCACCTGATCGAGTCGGCCGCCCCGGACTACGTGGCCGTGTTCAGCGCCGATCACGTCTACCGGATGGACCCGGTTCAGCTGCTCGACCGGCACATCGCCAGCGGTCGCGGGGTCACCGTGGCGGCCGTCCAGGTCCCCCGGCCGGAGGCGCCGGGGTTCGGCTGCATCGACGTGGACGCCAGCGGCCGGATCACCCGGTTCCTGGAGAAGCCCGCGGACCCGCCGCACGTGCCCGGCGACCCGCTGGCCACGCTGGTGTCCATGGGCATCTACATGTTCAGCACCGCGGTGCTGACCGACGCCGTGCGCCGGGATGCCGCCGACCCCGGATCCGCCCACGACCTGGGCGGGAACGTGCTGCCGGCGCTGGCGGCGGCCGGCCTGGCCCAGGCGTACGACTTCGACGACAACATGGTGGCCGGCGCCACCGAGCGCGATCGCGGCTACTGGCGCGACATCGGCAGCCTGGACTCCTACTACCGGGCCCATATCGACCTGCTGGCCGAGGACCCGGAGTTCAACCTGCACAACGAGGACTGGCCGATCCGGACCGCGGCCCCGGTCCTGCCGCCGGTCAAGTTCGTGGCGGGCGGCCAGGCCGAGGCCAGCGTGCTCGGCTCCGGCTGCGTGGTGGGGGGCCAGGTCACCCGGTCGGTGGCGGGACCCGGCGTGCTGATCGGCAACGGCGCGATCGTCCAGGACAGCGTGCTGCTGCCGGGCGCGCGCATCGGCAAGGGCGCGGTGGTCGCGGGAGCCATCCTGGACAAGCACTGCGTCGTCGCGGACGGCGCTCAGCTTGGCGTCGAGCGCGGTGCCGACGCGGCCCGGTACGCGGCCAGCCCGGACGGGATCCTGGTCCTGGGCAAGGGCACCGTGGTTCGTTAAACCGTCGTTCGTTAACGCTCACCCTGGTTTTCGGACGGAACGCACTGTAGAGACGCGGTAACATGACGCCGCGATTCAGACCATCCCGTTATTCATTCTGCCGCCTGGCACGTCAGATGAGCAGGTCGGGGCGGTGCGCCAGGCGCTGTCGGCGATTGACTTCAAAGGTCGGCACAATATGCGCTTCGGGCGCGACATTGGCCTGCTCGACGGGGAGATGGACCTGGCCATCGTGGCCGATTACGATGACGAGGAAACATACCGTCGCTGGTTCGAGCACCCTGAGCACGTGCGCGTCCGCAGCGAACTGCTGGCCCCGATCGTCGATCGGCGGGAACGCTGCCAGATCCTGCTCTGATATTCCGGTCTGCCCGTAACCGGCAGTTCTGGTTTCCCCATTGGTCTGGCTGTGAATTATGTCTACTATTATCCCATGCGGAATACGCAGGCAGCTGCGGCCATCAGGCTATGAGGGGACCGGCGGCTGACGCGCTGCCGGCAGATGAGGACGCAGATCTCTCCGACCCGGTCCTGCTTGTCGGAGAGTGGCCTGCGGTCGCGGAGCGCCGGAATACCTTAATGGTCGGGCAGACCGTGATTGTCCGCTCCGACATGCGAGTTCGTGCGTGCCAGCTGGCCCTGAGCAACTACCACCCGCGCTGGATGGTGCTCGGCGTCGGGGCGGATGACCGGCACCGCAACACCCTGCTGCACGCGAGCCGGCTGGTATCCCCGGACCTCCACGTCGCCGTGCTCGGCCCCGAGGAGGACTTAGCGGCCTGCGACCGGTGGCTGCGCCGGGGCATCCGTGCGTGCCTGTCGGTGGAGAACCCGGTGGAGCGGGTCCTCGCCATCATCGCGTTCTGCGAGCGGGCCGACGTCTTGGTCATCGACAAGTGCTTTCAGCACCTGCCCCAGCATCAGCGACTCCAGCCGGTCAGCCGGCTCACCCGCCGCGAGACCGAGGTCCTGCACTGCGTCCGGCGTGGCAGCCGCAATCAGGAGATCGCCGACGAGTTGCAGGTGTCGGTCAGTACCGTGGACTTCCACATCCGCAACCTGCTGGCCAAGCTCGGCGCCCGCAACCGGGTGGAGGCTGTCCGGCGGGCCGATTCCCTGGGCCTGTGACGGTACCCGGCCGGACCGGTAACCACCGGTGAGCGGCTGAGTAGTTCGCGGCGTTGACGACCAGTTCGTCCCGATCCGGTACTCAAGCGCCCCGGTGGCACTGCCGTTAGCGTCGGGCCCGTCAACAGCCGCGGGCGAAAGGCAGCCAACTACTATGCTCCGGGCTCACGTCAACGTCTCCGAGGACGCCGCCAGCCAGCCGCTGCAGCGGCCAGCGCACGCCGAGGGAGGCCGCCGCTGGGTCGTGCTCGGGATCGTCCTGATCGCCACCTTCTTAGTGATCGGCGGCGTCTCGGTGATGACCCTGGCGGTGCCGTCCCTCCAGCGCGCGTTACACGCCAGCGCCGGCCAGACGGAACTGGTCATCGCCGCCTACAGCCTGGTCTACGCGGCGTTCCTGACCACCGGCGGCCGCCTGGGCGACATCTTCGGCCGGCGGCACATGATGGTCGTCGGCCTGATCGTGTTCACCCTCGCCGTGACCGCGGGCGGCCTGGCACCCAGCGCGAGCCTGCTCATCGTCGCGCGGCTGGTCCAGGGATTCGGCGCCGCGATGATCTATCCCCAGATCCTGTCGGTCATCGAGGAGACCTTCGACGGTGCCGAGCGGCGCATGGCGCTCGGCCTGTTCGGGGCGACGATCGGCATTGCCCTGGCATCCGGCCAGCTGATCGGCGGCCTGCTCATCCAGCTCAACCTGGCGGGCCTGGCCTGGCGGTCGGCCATGCTGGTCCTGGTGCCGGTGGGCCTGGTGGCCCTGGCCGGCTGCGCCGGGTTCATGAGCAACACCCGCGCCGCGCATGCGGTGCACCTGGACCTGGGCGGGACGGCCCTGCTGGCCGGGGCGCTGGTGCTGCTGATCCTGCCGCTGCTGGAGGGCCGGTCGGCCGGGTGGCCGCCCTGGATGCTGGCCATGCTGGCCTGCTCCGTGCCCGCCTTCGGCCTGTTCGGCTGGTATGAGCGCTGGGTCACCGCGCGGGGCCGGACCCCGCTGCTGAGCCTGGCCCTGCTGCGCCAGCGCGCGTTCGTCGCCGGGCTGGCCATCGGCATCGTCTACTTCACCAGCGTGCTCGGCTTCGCGCTGTACACCTCGATCACCCTGCAGACCGGCCTGCACTTCACCCCGCTGGACGCCGGGCTGGCCTTCGCTCCGAGCGGGGTGGGGCTGTTCCTGACCTCGCTGGCCGCGCCCCGGCTGGTGCCCCGGCTCGGCCGGCACATCCTCAGCCTGGGCTACGTGATCATTGCCGTCGGCCTGGCCGCCGTGGTGCTGAGCGTGCACCGGGCCGGGACGCTGTCGGTGTGGACGCTGGCCCCGGCCCTGCTGATTGTCGGAGCGGGCCAGGGCCTGAGCATGTCCTCGCTGATCGGGTCGGTGCTGTCCGCCGTCCAGCCGGAGGACACCGGGTCGGCGGCCGGAGCGCTGACCACGTCGTTCCAGGTCGGGCAGACGCTCGGCATCGCCGTGGTGGGGTCGGTCTACTTCGCCCTGGCGGCCGGGCCGGGGTCGCTGGCAGGCAAGTACCGGTCGGGTTACACCGGCAGCGTCATCCTGCTCATCGCCCTGGCCGCGGTGCTGTGCGCCCTGGTGTTCCTGCTCCCGCGATCACGCGTCGGCCGGCCGGTCCAACGTGTTCCTGGAGCGTGCCCCGAGCTGGCTGGCCGGGCTGGCCCACTCGTTCTACTTCGCCACCGGGGGCCGCGGCGGGGAGCAGGTCATGCGCCACATCCTGAGTCATCACCTGGAAACCGCCCCCGTGCCAGCCAGCCCCGTGCCAGCCAGCCCCGTGCCAGCCAGCCCGGCCGACACGGAGGTCGTGACTCCTGACGAGGCGCTGAGCTAGGGCTTCGGTTCGGCAGCCCGGGCGCGTTGCCCGGACCCGGTACGCTTCGGCCGGTTGACGATCGTTGGCGGTTCACGCAAGCACGGCGGTCCTGATCTCGGGCCGACCCGCGCCCGGGCGGACTGGCTGCGACTGGGCGTGGAAGGCCGCAGTATTGCCGAGGAAGCGCCGCCCGCCGATGCCGCAAGACCGCCAGGTATCGCCAGATCGGCAACGCGTTCCCGCCTCCCGTGGCCCGGGCCATCGGGGCGCAGATTAAATCCGATGTGCAGTGGGCGGCCCTGGAGCCGCTCCTCCCGCGCGGGACCGGGCGGGGCCGCCCGCCGAAATGGACGAGACGGCAGCGCATCGACGCCATCCGGTGGCGGGCCCGGGCGGCGCGCCGTGGCGTGACCTGCCGCCGGGCTACCCGCCCTGGCCCACCGTGTACGGCCTGTTCCGGCGCTGGCAGCTCGACGGGACCCGGGCGCGGGTGCTGTCCGGGCTGCAGGCCCGGGCGGACGCGGCCGGGCTGATCACCTGGGACGTGTCGGTGGACTCGACAGTGGTGCGGGCGCACCAGCACGCGGCCGGGGCGCGTAAAAAGGGGCACCTGCAGGCCGAGCCGCCCGCCGGGGAGCCCGCTGATCACGCGATCGGCCGGTCCCGCGGCGGCCTGGCCACGAAGGTCCACCTGGCCCTGCGAGCAGGGCCAGAAGCCCCTGTCCATCCTGGTCACCGCCGGGCAGCGCGGTGACAGCCCCAGTTCGCAGCGGTGCTGGATGCCATCGCGGTGCCCCGGCCCGGGCCGGGACGGCCCCGGACCCGCCCGGACCGGGTGCTGGCCGACAAGGCCTATGACGCCCGCGCGAACCGGGTCCTGCTGCGCCGCCGCAAGATCGCCGCCACCATCCCCCGGCAGGCCGGCCGGATCCGCCACCGCAAGAGCAAGGGCAGCACGGGCGGCCCGCCCCCCGCATTCGACACCGGGGCCTGCAAGCAGCGCCACGCCGTCGAGTGCGGCATCGGCCGCCTCAAGCGCCACCGCGCCGTCGCCGCCCGCTACGACAAGCTAGCCATCCGCTACCAGGCCACCGTCCACATCGCCGCGATCAGCGAGTGGCTCCGCCGCGACTTATGAGACACGCCCCGGGCCTGTTCCGGAAGCTGCCTGCGGTGCGGCCGGGCCTGATCTGCCGTCCCGGGGTGGGCTCCCCGGCCGGCGCAGCCCGGCGGGGCGCTGGTGCCTGCATGATCGTGACCGATTGCCCGTCTGCGGCACGGGTAATCGGTCACGATCATGGTCCGGAGGGGCTGCGGCGCTGCCTTGACGCCCTGCAGGGCTGGCCAGGGCCCTGCGCCGGGCCCGGGCCGGGCGGGCACGGGGCTGGGGCCTGTCACAGGCGAGGGCTCTGGCGCGGTGGCGATGCCGGGACGGGTCCTGACGAGCCTTCCAGAACACGGCCTAGCCGCGATGCCGCTAGCCCCGGCGCTGTCGGCGAGCCGCGGGCTGGTCCGTCAGGCCGCTGTCACGCGGTTGCGGAACCGCGGCCCGTAGAACACCGGCTCGTTCAGGTCGGTGTAGGCGCCCAGGTACTCGAACTCGCTGGGGTAGATTTCCGGGAGCCTTTCGATGAGCTGGGCCGGGATCTCGTAGCGCAGGATGCTGAAGCTGGACAGGACGCGCTGCTTGGTCATGGCCTCCACGGCCTCGCCGAACGTCGGCCAGGTCTCCTCGGCCGGGCCGTTCCACATCTTGTCCAGGGCCGCCATCATCCCCCGGTACGACGCGTCGAACAGCTCCAGGTCCGCCGTCACCTGCGCCCCGTCGGAGTCGAGGGCGAGCAGCCGGTCGTAGCCGTCCGACGGTACCGCGAGCGAGTTGATGACCTTCGGCCACGGGATGGCGGCACCGCGGAACCAGGCCGCCTCGTTCTCCCGGTCGAACGGGACGCGCGGCGTCGGCTCCTGATAGCGGGCGCCGTGCCAGAGCTCGGCGAACCGGATGTAGTGCGACTCCTCGTCCTGGTAGGCCGCCCCGGTGTCCATGACACCGGCCCCGGAGCCCTCGCCCTGGGCCAGGATCTCCTCGATCCCCGCGTATAGCTGGTCGACCGGGTCCACGCCGGGGGTCGGCACGAATGTGTCGAAGCCGATGTTGTCGCCGACCTGGTTGGCCGCGCCGCCGGCCGCGAACGCCGCCCGGACCTCATCGGCGTTGTCCTTGATAGCGTCCTTGACGCCCAGGTAGAGCTTGCCGATGGTCGGGTACGTCTCATGCCGGAAACTGGCGGGGAGCATGAACTCCGGCGCTTCGAGGCGCATGAAGTTACGCAGCTGGGCGCGGGACAGCCGGGCCAGTCCGACGTGCAGGTCGGGCTCCACGCCGCCCGGCAGGCCAGCTCGCGGGAAGCCGGGATCCAGGTTCTTCAGGCTCGGGGTGCCGCCGATGGCCGCCAGCATGTTGGCGGCCGCGGCCATGTGGACCATCTCCTCCATGAGCACGCTGCGGATGGTGTTGTAGCTCGTGTAGTTCTGCACCTCCAGCGAGAGCATGGCCGCCGTATACAGGGGCAGCGTGGAGTGCTCCAGGGTGATAGCGGACTGGAGGGCCCCGTGGAGCCAGCCGAGGTCTCGCTTGCTGGGGTGGGTGGCGATCTGGTCAACCGCGTGGGACAACGCAACCTCCGGGGGTCTGCACGCAAGCGACGTGCCAGCCCACTGAGGACCGACTACGTCCCGCTAGCAGAAACGGTAGGGACCGGAGGCGTCCCGGTCGTGAGTAGCGGCTGGCCGGCCGCTGCCCGGAGGCCCCCCGTCGTACCTCACGCCGCGCGGGCCGCTACTCAGCGGCAGATCCGGTGCTACCTGGGTCCAGCAGGTCGGCCAGCGTGTAACGGCCCGGGACCTGGGCCGGCAGGGTCGGGCGCCAGGACGGATCGGCGCTGCGCTGGGCCTCCGGGTCGGCATCGAGGATGCTCAGCAGGACCTCGCCCACGATGGTGCCGCCCACCGGGCCGAGCCGCTCGCCGCCGCACCGGGCCTCGGCCTCCTTGAGCACGTAGAACCACAGCGGGGTCTCGCCCGGCCAGCCCTCGCCGGCCAGTCCGGTCTGCACCGGGGTGAGCGGCTCCGCGCCGATCCGCCCGGCCACCGCCTCGCCCGAGGGAAGCCGCGTGGCCGTGCCCCGCAGCAGGTCCCGCACGGCCAGCGAGCCGTGCGCCCGGTCGTCCAGCGGCCCGGTGAGGTCGGGGGGCAGGTCCATCAGCGCGGAGGGCAGCCGCCCGTCGATGGGCCGGGCGCGCTGCGCCGCGCCGTTACCGGGGAAGTCGACCAGCGCGTGCCAGTCGATGACGCGGTCCGCGGGCACTGGGCGGAACCCGAGCAGGTCAGGGAACAGCCGCAGGGCGGGCCCCCCCGGGCGCAGGTGATAGGTCTGGCGCATCTGACTGTGCCCGTACCGGAACGCCGCGTCGGCGAACTCCAGCGGGATGCTGGCCTGGACACCCGACGGGACGAACGCGGTGCCCTCGGCCAGCAGCCGCCGGGCGTACTCGGCGCCGATCGTGGCGGGCAGGAACTCGTGCATCACGATCCACTGGTAATGCCAGGTCAGTGCCCGCCGCGCCTCGTCGAACAAGGTGGCCTCGGCCGCGCCGTCGGCCCGCATCCGGTCCACGATCTGGTTGTGCGCCCGGATCATGGCCACCTGAAACTGGGAGATGAGCAGGTGCACGTCCTGGCGCGGGTCGGCGACCAGGGCCATGCCCTCGGCGTTGCGGGGCAGGTCGTCGGGGCGGCCCGCGTCGTTGACGCCGAGCAGCAGCTTGGCCGGGTCATCGCGCTGGTACATGTACGGGGCCGCGGCCGGCCCGTCGCCGTACAGGCACTCCAGGTTGAGCCGGGGACTGCGCACGTTGCGCAGCAGCTCGGCGTCGTCGTGATGGGTGACCGGGGACCGGTCGGCCGTGATGTCGTGCGCGATGTACTGCCCGAAGACCGGCCAGGCCGCCGCAACGGTCTCGGCCTCGTTGCGGTCGCAGGCGGCGCTGTCGCACGCGCCGCCGGCCTGGCCGAGCGCGCTCAGCAGCGCGGTCTCGATGGCCAGCGGCGGCAGGTCGGGAAACAGCCGGGAGTAGCGGCCGCCGCTGGGCGGCGCGTCGACAGGGCGCCCCGGCCCCAGGCAGTGATCGCGTGTTGGCCTGGTAGCGCTCACCACGTCGGATTCCTCCTAGAACCGGTCGAACGGGTGGATCCTCGGCGCGGTGGCCGAGATGAGCTGCAGCAGGATAATAAGCGAGATGCTCAGGTAGGTGCTGATCACGCACAGCAGCATGCAGCAGAAGTAGAGCACCTGGGACACGATGATCCGGCGCTCGATGGCCGCGCGCACCGCGGGCGCCTCGGGTTTGTGCAGTTCCGCGCTATCGGCGTAGCGCAGGCAGGCCAGCAGCAGCATGCCGAGCACCAGCAGGTGCACCCAGTACTCAATGAGCGCCAGCCGGAAGTTGATGTACTGCGCCAGCAGCGCCGTGCTGAACGGCATGATCGAGACGCTGAGCAGGAAGGTCAGGTGCAGCCAGGTCAGGTGCCGGTTGCTGCGGGCCAGGCACTCGAGCTGGGCCTGCTGGCCGACCCAGAAGATGCCCAGGGTCAGGAAGCTCAGCACGTACACCAGGATCGTGGGGGCCAGCCAGGCTCAGGATGGCGACGACGACGTGCTCGTCGGCCAGGGCGCCGGCCGTCCAGATCGGGTGCTCGCCGTGCAGCGTCCGGTTGACCGGCACCTTCAGGTTCAGCACCAGCAGGGTCATGGCGACGGCGAAGATCCCGTCGGACAGCGCCTCGATCCGGCTGACGCTCTGCCCGGATACCTGGTGGTAGCTACTGGGCATGCCCGCCGCCCGCCAGTGCCGCCCGGCGCGCGCAGGCGTCCTCGTACAGCTCCTCATACCGGCGGGCCGCGCCGTCCCAGGAGTAGTCGCGGGTCATCCCGCGCACCTGCATGGCGCGGACGGCGCCGGGCTGGGTGGCCAGCACTGACAGCGCCCAGTCGATCGTGTCGGCCAGCGCGCCGGGGGTGAGGTCCCAGAAGACGAAGCCGGTCCCCTGGCCGGTGGCCGGGCTGAAGTTCTCCACCGTGTCGGCCAGCCCGCCGACCGCGTGCACCACCGGCAGCGTGCCGTAGCGCATGCTGTAGAGCTGGTTGAGGCCGCACGGCTCGAACCGGGACGGCATCAGGAAGAGGTCGGCGGCGGCCTCGATCCGATGGGCCAGCCCCACGTCGAACCCGATGACGGCGCGCATCCGGCCGGGATGCCGGGCCTCTGCCGCGCGGAACGCGGCCTCCAGGTCCCGGTCACCGGTGCCGAGCACCACAAGCTGCACGTCCCGGGCCAGGATCCGGTCCAGCGCGGCGGCCAGCACGTCCAGCCCCTTCTGCCCGGCCAGGCGGCTGACCACGGCCAGCAGCGGCACCTCGGTCCGGGGCGGCAGCCCCAGCTCCAGCTGCAGGTGCCACTTGCAGGCGGCCTTGCCGGCCAGGTCACGGGCGCTGTAGCGGGCCGGCAGGTACGGGTCGCGGGCCGGGTCCCAGGCCGCGGTGTCGATGCCGTTGAGGATGCCGTGCAGGTCGGCGGCCCGGTCCCGGAGCGGCCCGTCCAGCCCGCAGCCGAACTGCGAGGTCTGGATCTCGTCCCGGTAGCCGGGGCTGACCGTGCTGAGCGCGGCGGCGTGCGCGATGGCCGCCTTGACCGGGTTGAGCGCGCCGAAGTGCTCGAACTCGGCGCTGGTGAGGTGCTCCGGGCCCAGGCCCGTGATACCGAACTCGGAAGGGTCGGTGGCACCCTGGAAGGCCAGGTTGTGAATGGTGAAGACGCTGGCCGCGCTCCGCAGCGGGCCGTCTCGCTCCACCGTGTTGAGGTACACCGGGAGCAGGGCGGTCTGCCAGTCGTTGGCGTGGCACACGTCCGGCGTCCAGGCCAGCGCCTTGCACAGCTCCAGCGCGCCCCGGCACAGGAACGCGAAGCGCTCCAGGTTGTCGCCGTAGCTGCCATCCGGCGGCCCGTACATGAACGGGCGGTCGTAGTAGCCGTGGTGCTCCAGCAGGTATACCGGCGGCCCCCCGCGCGCTCCACCACCGCCCGCTAGCGAGCCCAGCCGTACCCGGGCGTAGCCGTCGCCCCCGGCCCTGGGGACCCGCAGCGGCGCCTCGATGACCTCCAGCTCATCCCACCGGATGCCCTGGTACAGCGGCATGACCACCCGCACGTCATGGCCGCGGGCGGCCAGCGCCGCGGGCAGCGCGGCGGCGACATCGGCCAGCCCCCCCGTCTGGCGGAACGGGGCGACCTCCGAGGCGGCGAATAGGATCCTCATCGGCCCTCCCCGTAGCCCGCCCTAGCCGCCCGGCCCGGCCAGGACCTTCGTCACGGCCTGGGCGGCGCCGGCGGCTGACTGCGGGTTCTGCCCGGTGACCAGGCGGTCGTCGACCACCACGTGCGGCTGGAAGTTCCCCGCCGCGCTGTAGCGCCCGCCCAGCTTCTCCAGCGCGTCCTGGAGCAGGAACGGGACGATGTGGGTCAGGCCCGAGGCGGCCTCCTCGCCGTTGGAGAAGCCGGTCACCGCCTTGCCGCTGACCAGTGGCTGGCCGTCGGCCAGGGTGATGTCGACCAGGGCGGCCGGGCCGTGGCAGACCGCGGCGACCACGCCGCCGGACTCGTAGATGTCGCGGGCGATGCCCGCCAGCCCGGCGTCATTCGGGAAGTCCCACATCGTGCCGTGGCCGCCCGCGTAGAAGATCGCGTCGTAGGCGGCCGGGTCCACGTCGCCAGGGGTCATCGTCTGCTCGAGCTGCCCGGCGATCCGCGGATCAGACAGGAAGGCCTGCTGGGCCGGGTCGCCGGGGTCGGCGCCGTCGACCGGAGGCCGGCCGCCGCGCGGGGACACCAGGTCCACCTGGTACCCGGCGGCCGTGAAGACCTGCCAGGGATGGGCGGCCTCGGACAGGTAGTAGCCGGTGCTGCGGCCGGTGTCGCCGAGCTGGCCGTGGCTGGTCAGGGCTAAGAGGATGCGCTTCGTCGGTGTCATGGTCCACTTTCGTCCGGCATCACGGGCGTGCCCGGGGAGTGAGTCCCCGGGCACGCCACATATTAAAGGACGCTGGAATCCCGGCCGTAAACGGAGGCTGTCGGTGCCCCCGCCGCAGGCCCGCGAATCTAGCTGGCCGAATCCCCGGTATCAGCGGAGGTATCGGCGGAAACAAGCACGACCGAGCTGTGCGGCTCGACGCGGTAGTGGCCCTCGGGCACCGGCACCTCGCTGCCGTAGTCGGTGACGTCACCGGGGGCCTCGCGAGCCGTGTCGACCCAGCGGCACCATTGCCGCCCGGCCAGCGGCGGCAGTTCGAAGTCCAGCGCCGTCCCCTCCATGTTGAGCATGACGTGCAGGTCGGGGCACTCGTCCAGGCTGCCCAGGGTGAAGGCCAGCACCCCGGAGGCCGGGTTGTCGAACCCCGGCTCGTGCAGCCCGCAGCCGTGCCAGCTGATGTCGGGCAGGCCCCGGTCGTTGATCTCGCCGGTGAAGAACCGGGCCCGGTGCAGTTCCGCGAAGCGGCGCCGGTGCCCGATCAGCTCGGTGAAGAACCGCCGCAGGTCCTGGTGCTTGTCGACCAGGTTCCAGTCGAGCCAGGTCAGCTCGTTGTCCTGGCAGTAGGCATTGTTATTGCCGTTCTGCGCCCGGCGCGACCTCGTCGCCCGCCAGGAACATCGGCACGCCCTGCGACAGCATGAGAATGGTGGCGAAATTACGGATCTGGCGCTCGCGCAGCCGCTCGACGCCGGGGTCCTCGGTCGGCCCTTCGGCGCCGCAGTTCCAGCTCAGGTTGTTGTCCACGCCATCGCGGTTGCCCTCGCCGTTGGCGTCGTTGTGCTTGCCGTTGTACGAGACCAGGTCGTTGAGCGTGAACCCGTCGTGGGCGTCGACGAAGTTGATGCTGTTGATCGGCAGGCGCCCGGCCTGCTGGTAGATGTCGGCGCTGCCGGCGATCCGGCTGGCCACCGCGCCAGTCAGCCCGCGGTCGCCGCGGACGAACCGGCGGACGTCGTCGCGGAACCGGTCGTTCCACGACGCCCAGCGGTAACCGGGGAACTGGCCGACCTGGTACAGGCCGCCCGCGT
Source organism: uncultured Actinomycetota bacterium (assembly GCA_963731085.1). Classification (GTDB taxonomy): domain Bacteria; phylum Actinomycetota; class Actinomycetes; order Streptosporangiales; family Streptosporangiaceae; genus DASUBV01. The sequence continues at coordinate 497,879 of CAVSUF010000001.1, read as the reverse complement.
CCCACGGCTCGGTGATGATCTTCGTATCGGCCAGGCTGTCGGTGAGCTCGATGTGCCACGGCACCGGCGGGAACTCCATCGGCGCGCCGCCCGGCCCGCGGGACAGGATCGAGCCCTCGTCGAAGCGGAACCCGTCGACGTGCATCTCCCGCACCCAGTACTCCAGGCACTCCACGATGAACTTCTCGGTGATCGGGTGGTTGCAGTTGAGCGTGTTCCCGCAGCCCGAGTAGTCCATGTAGTACTGCTTGTCGCCGGGCACCAGGTGGTAGTACACGGTGTTGGCCAGGCCCTTGAAGCTGATCGTCGGGCCCATGTGGTTGCCCTCGCCGGTGTGGTTGAACACCACGTCGAGGATCACCTCGACCCCGGCCTGGTGCAGGGCCTTGACCATGTCCCGGAACTCGCGGACCTGGGTGCCGTCGGCCGGGCTCACGCAGTACCCGTCGTGCGGGGCGAACAGCGCCAGCGGGCTGTACCCCCAGTAGTTGGTCAGCCGGGTGCCGTCGGGCAGGGTGCGGTCCAGCTCGTGCTCGTCGAACATGAACACGGGCAGCAGTTCCACCGCGGTGATGCCCAGCGAGGCCAGGTAGGGGGCCTTGTCGGCCAGCGCGGCGTAGCTGCCCGGGTGCGCCGCGCCCGAGGTGGGCGAGTTGGTGAAGCCGCCTACGTGCACCTCGTAGATGACCGACTCGTGGATCGGCCGGTTGATGGGCCGGTCACCCTCCCAGTCGTAGTCATCGGTGTCGACGATCACGGCCCGCATCGAGGTGGTGGTGTTGTTGGTGGTGCCGAACGCCTCACTGCGCACCCACCGGTCCTTGGTCACGCCCCGGGCATACGGGTCGACCAGGGCCTTGCTGCCGTCGAACCGGTGCCCCTGGCCGTCGCCCGCTGACGGGCCGTCGACCTGGTAGGCGTAGTGCATGCCGGGCCTGAGCCCGCGCACGTAGACATGCCAGAAGTGGAACGTCCGGTTGACGACGGGGTCCAGGTCGATCGCCTGGACCGGCTCGGGGCTGTCGGAAGCGTCGAACAGCAGCAGCCGGACGCCGGTGGCCCCCTCGGCGTACACCGAGAAGTTCACGCCGTCGCTGTCGGGAATCGCGCCGAGCGGCTGGCTGCGGCCGGCCTTGGCGGTGTACTCGGGGGCCTTGGGGCGGGCTGCGACCCTGGTCTTGGCCATGCCTGTTTACCTCCTGGGTGGGTAGCCGGGGCTCAGCGGGCTAGCGGCGCGATCTCGGACACGTCGACCACGGGCGTGACCTCGGTCAGGAAGCCCACCTCGCGCAGCGTCTGCTTGACTTCCTCCGAGGCCCCGACGAGGAAGATGTCGGTGTCCAGCCCGACCCGCTCGCAGCCGAACGCCAGGGCCCGCGCGCTCGGCTCGGACAGCGAGACCACGTCCTCCGCCCGCAGCACCAGTCGCTCCGGGCCGGCCTGCACGACCTGGCCGAGGCAGGAGTGCAGCAGCGGCTCGGCCGCCGCGGCCACGTCGCCGTCGAGGAACAGCTCGGCCACGCCGTCGCCCAGGCTGAGCTCGACGCCGTAGGTCACGCTGGCCGGGACCACCCGCACCTTGACCCGCAGCGGCTCGCTCTGGCCGCCTGCCGCCGCGCTGGGCAGCCGGACGGTGAGGGTGTCGGCGTCGAAGTCGGTCTACGGCTCGCCGTCGATCCACACCGCCTCGAGCCGGATGCTGCCCGGCGGCAGGATGTCGGGCGCCACCCGCAGCAGGTTGTCCGGGAACCCGCCCGGCTGGGGCTTGAAGTGGAAGTCCATCGGCTGCTTGCGCGATCAGCAGGTTGGTGTAGACGGCGGCCAGGTAGCACAGCTCGAAGGAGTGGTACGCCGCTCATCGAGTGGCTGCCCTTGAGCCGCTCGGTGCCCAGCAGGTACGGCATGCCGCTGGCCAGCACGTTGAAGTAGACGGCGCCCGTCGTCGTGGTCGAGGAAGAAGGCGTTGTAGAACGCCGCGGCCTCGCGGGCCAGCCGCACGTAGTCGTCGCCGCCCAGCGACGCCGGCCAGGATCAGGTAGGCCAGGATGGCCTGCTCCTGCTGCCACCACGCCTTGCGGTCGTGCCAGGCGAAGCGGTAGCACTCCTCGCCCTCGGCCTAGTGCCCGCTCCATCACGTCGTACCAGCCGCCGCGCTGCCGGTCGCTGCCGACGGCCGGCATGATCTCGGCGATCTTCCGGGCCAGGGCCGGCGTACTCGCGCGCTTGGGCCGCAGGCCGTGCATGCGCATCAGGTTCCAGGCGATCTTGAGGTTGTGGCCGACGACGGCGCGGTTCTGCTGCCAGCCCCATGTCGCGGTCGGCGCGACCAGTCCTCGTAGAACGCTCCTGGACGAACGGGCTGTTGTCGTAGTCGGGGAAGTGGTCCGCGATCGTGTCGAAGGTGAGCGCCAGGAAGTCGGCGTACCGCTCGTCCCCGGTGGCCAGGTACAGGTTGATCAGGTACGCGGGGGCGTGGTCGCCGACCGAGTTCCAGTTCTTCCGCCCGGTTGTGGCCGAGCGACTCGGCCTGCGGGTCGAGGTTGATCGGGTCGACGTGCGAGAAGTAGCCGCCCTTGTCGGGGTCGGCGAAGAACCGCTCGAACAGGTCGACGGTCATCTCCGCGTCGCGCAGGATCCGCGGGTCGCCGGTGATCCGGTAGGTCTGGATCGGCCCGGCCAGCGCGTAGATCTGCTCGTAGGCCGGGATCGCGTCGTAGTCGTCGCCGAACTCGGAGGCGAAGACCTTCTCCTCGCGGTCGCCCGTGGACGTCGATGCCGTGATACCAGTAGACGATGCCTTCCGTCGTCGTCGACGAAGCGCATGTGCTCGCGCAGGTACTCGGTGCCCTGCTCGGCCGCCTCGAGGTAGCGCTCGTCGCCGGTGCAGCAGGTAGGCGGTCGCGAAGCCGTAGACCAGCCGGGAGATGGTGTCGGTCTCCTGCCGCGTCCCCGGCACCTTCTGGCCCTCGACGGTCAGCTGCGTCCGGTAGCCGGAGTAGTCGATCGTGCCGTCGGGGAACTGCGCCCCGCAGGTAGAACTCGGCCAGCTCGCGGATCTGGTTCAGCCACCAGTCCGGCTCCTCGAACCGGAACTCCTCGTCCCCCTCGCCGGCCGACGACGATGCGCTTGGCCTCCGCCTTGAGCGTGCCGTCCTCCGGGTAGAAGACGCAGCAGGCGTACAGGTAGCGGCCCGGGGTGAGCAGCGTTTCCAGGGCACCGCCGGGGGCCTGGTAGGGCTCGCCGAGGTTGCGCAGCACCTCGGCGTACGTGGCCTCGGTCAGCCTGACGGCGAACTCCCGCCCGTCAGCGGTGCGCAGGCCGAAGGTGCGAGCTTGCGGGTCAGACTCCGTGACGTAGCCCGCGATAGTGTCCGAGAAGGTGAAGTCAATGTCCATTCTTCCGCCTCGCCTATCTTCTGTGTGCGCGGGCTTCACGCGGCTTTCCGAGTCGAGCCAGCGCTTCCGGCGCGCGCGTGCCCGGCCCGCGGTATCTCCCGCGGTTTCCGGTGGCCGGGCGATTTCCCGGCCTTTAAGGAGTAGCACCGGCCCCGGTGATGCTCCTGAGTAGCGGCCCGGCCCGGTGCCGGGCAATCCGCGGTCAACCACTCAGGGCGCGCGGCCGATTTGCCGATGGTTTGGCGCCCACTGCCGTGAACTGGCGTCTGGCGAGGAGACCGGCCAGCCCCGCCGCCTGCGCGGCCTGGTAGGTATCCCGGCGGCGCCGGGTGCGCAGCCGCCCCGCGCCGCCTGAGTACCGGCGGTCGGCCGATAGCACGAGCAGCCTTCGCGCTGCTCAGGGCCGCTCGTCGGCCCGTGACCCGTCGCGCGGCCAGCCTTGCGCTGGCTGATGAGGACCGCGAGACTCGCACTGCCTGGTCGCGGGAGCCGGGCCGGCGCGGCGTGCGGGGAGTAGAGCCGCGAGAGGCCTTGCGTCGGCCCGGGGTCAGCGACGCAGCCATCCGCACCGCTCCCCGGCCCGAGCTGGTGGCCCTGCCAACGGCCGCCTGCCCTGCGCTGGGGCGCGGAGGAGACTGAGGTGGTCGGCATACTTGTCACATGACCGACTGGGGAACACTGGCCGACGTCGGCACCGCTGCCGGAACCCTGATCCTGGCCGGCGCCACGTTCGTGGCGGTCCGGGCATCGGCTCGCAGCACCGTGATCGCGGAGCGTGCGCTGCTCGCCGGGCAGCGTCCCGTCATCGCTTCCGCCGGACCTGATGACCCGGCGGAAAACGTCCAGTTCGCCGACGGCCGGGTCTTCCCCGTTGGCAGCGGGCAGGCCCTGGCCCGGCAGGATAAGGGGATCATCTACCTGGCGATACCCTTGCGCAACGTCGGAGCTGGTCTGGCCATGCTGCGCGGCTACCATCTCCAGGCCGAGTCGGCGGACACCGTCGCCAAAGACTCCCGCGGCGTGGCCCGGCACCTGCGCGGTGACCCGCCACCCCAGCTGCGGACCTTCTTCCAGCAGCAGAGGGACCTGCTCATCAGCACCCGCCGGCCCGGCTTCTGGCAGGCTGCGCTCCGCGATTCCGAGACAGTTCTGCACAAGGAGGTAACGGAGGCCATCGAAACCGGGGGGCGCATCACCGTCGACGTGCTCTACGGAGACCACGAGGGGGACAGCCTTCGATCACCAGGCTCGTGCTGCTGCCTGAGGCAGGCTCCTGGCGCTGTGACGCCGTCCGCTACTGGAACCTGCCGGCCAGCAGCGAGCTGCGTGACTACGGGTTCAGCTGATCGCCCGTTTCCTGATCCGGCCGACTACCCGCGTGGCGGGAAGCACGAAGGGCCGGACCGGCCGTGGGCAATGTCCGGCCCTCGTGAACCTGGAACGCTCAGGGGCGCTACAGCGGGTAGTGACCGGTGCGCACCCACTGGGCGATGGGTGCGAGGTCGGCGATGTCCACGTACTCGATGCGGGCCCCGAACAGGTCCGGAGCGGTGATCATGGCGAAGGGAGCCTGGCCGGGGCCGGGCCGGAACGCGGCGTCGACGCCAACCCCGGCCTGGCCCAGCGCCCGCTCCCTGGCGGCCATGTCGGCCTCCCAGCACGCGAAGTACAGGATCTGCCCGGCCTTGTCCGCGCCCACAATGCCGTCGCCGTCGGCCTGGATCAGCTCATAGAACGGCGGGGCGGTGCGCGAGAAGACAGCGGTCAGCTTGAACGGGTGCGGGGCCGGCTCCTCTTCGAGGTACGGGATATCGAAGACAGCGGGCTGGGTGAACTCGATGCCGAGGACCTGGCGGTAACGGGCGCACGCCTCATCTAGGTCCGGCACTACCACGCCGATGTGGAAAAACGACGAAGGCAGCAGGGGGACCGCGGCCAGGTCCTGGTAGACGGCTACCTGCGGCGGCTCGGTGAGGCATTCGAGCAGTTGCGGGATGAACTCGGCGAGGTAGCGGGTGGCGCCGTGGTCCCGGTGCGCCGTCGAGTCCACGTACCGCTCCACCACGAGCCGCGTTGACGGGTCGCCCGGGTCGACGACGTAGTCGAAGCCCGCGCAGCCGGGCTCGTTGAGCAGTACCTGCGCCGTGAGGTCGGCCATCAGCGCGTCCACCCGGGGGGCGGTGCCCGGACGGAGATGCTGGACGGCCGTGACCGTGATCACTGGCGGTCCTTCGGCAGCAGCATCGGCTCGAAGAAGTCCTGGAACTGCGGCTCGAGGTCCGGGCGGTAGAAGTACTCGGGTCCGGCCGGGGAGAAGATGGCCTCGCCGAGCCCGCCCATAGTGTCGAACATCATCGCCACGGCGGTGCCCACCTCATGGCCGAAGTAGTGCGAGACGATGGCCACCGTGCCGCCGTTGACGCCGTAGGAGCCGGTGGTTGTCCAAAGATTGCTGTCCGGCAGCCCGAGCCACATGTGGCGGGGGTTCGGCACCGTGGTCCCCTCGGCACGCATGCCCCGGGCAACGGCGGCCACGCAGGTGACTGGCTGGCCGTCGAGGATCCCGGCCCGGTGCAGGATGCCGACGCCCGAGCAGTTCGCCGCGACAACCTTGCCCTGGCTGTGGTGCCTGCGGATCAGATCGGTCATCCGCTTGTCCTTGGTCATGGCACCCGATCCGACCCCGCCCGGCACGTAGAGCAGGTCGTACAGGTCGTTGTCGCCGAGTGTCGCGTCGGGGATCACCTTGGTGCCCATCTGCATGGTGATCTCGCCGTCGTCAAGGTTGACAAGCTTGACCGAGAGGTCACGCTTGGGCGTGGCCAGCGGCCACGGGTTGATCTGGCCGGCCAGGACCATCGCCGCGCCCTTGAAGATCTCAAGGGGCGTGATCGTGTCCTGCTCACTGCAGCTCTTGTAGCCGACGACGGCGATGGTGCTGATGTCAGTCATATCGTTCCGTCCATCCTTGCGCCTGTGGCCGGTGTGCGCCGACCGCGTTCACGATGAAGCTACGGACGGTGACGGCCGATGGCATGAGTAGCCGCGGCCTGCCGATGCCTGCCGTCAGCGGCGGTGTACTCAGGACGCCCCAAACGGACGCCCGCCCGGCCGCCGGTCCGCTACTCAAATGCGGGCCGCGGCAGGGCGAGCCACATTGTCCGCCTCCCTGGCCGTCGTTACGCTTAGCGGATGATCCGACACATTCTGCTAATCAAACTCACCAATGACGCGACGTCAGAACAGGTCGAGGCGTTCATGCGGGAGATCGCGGCGGTCCCGTTCCCCGGTCGGACGAATATCGTGGTCGGCCGCGACCTCGGCTGGCGGCCCGGCAACCTGGACCTCGCGGTCAGCAACGACTTTCCCGACGAGCCCACCTACCGCGCCTGGGTCGACGACCCCGCGCACAACAAGGTACGCACCGACTACCTCCAGCCGATAGCCGCCAGCATCGCTCGCTGCCTGATCGAGGTCTGACGCCGGAACGGACGCACGACCGAGCGCAGCGGATCTGGGGCGCCCTGGCGGTGCGACCCGAGTCGGCCCGCGCCAAGGCCGTCCAGAATGTCCGCGCGCACGAGCCGGGAACGATGCAGCTCGAGCTGGTGCGCCTGGCAGGGGCCACGGGTCCCGGACGCCGCCGTCCGGGACCCGCCACGGGTCACCTGACTCAGCTGGCGCCGAGGCCCAGCAGCAGCCCGTCGTCGGCCACCGCCGGCGAGCTGGTCAGGAAGATGATCACCCCATCGGCCGGGGCGGTGATCGTCTCGCGGATCACCGAGCCGTCCAGCGCGGATACCGTGCCCAGCGCCTGCCCCGCGCCGACCCGCTCGCCCGCCGCCACCGCGGGCGCCCACCACCCGGCCGCCGCGCAGCGCAGCCACAGGAACCGGGTCAGCTCACCCGGAGCCGTGGCCGGGCCGGTCCCCGGCGGTCCCCGGCCGGTCCCCTGGTCGGGGCCGGTCATGCCCAGGTGGGCCAGGACCGCGTCGAGGCCGCGCCGGTGGGCGTCCACGGCGTGCCGCTCGACCAGGCCGCACCCGCCCGCCTCGGCCGTGATGGCCGCGATGCCAGCCGCCGCGGCGGCGCCGCTGGACGTGCCGCTGACCGCCCGGTCCGGACCGGGCTCCTGGCGGATGATGTAACCCAGGCCGTAGGCCAGGGCCAGGCCCCGGGCGGCCGCCTCGGCCGGGCCGGCCTCGTACAGCGCGAACGGCTCCAGCGCCTCGACCAGGTCCCCGCAGTGGGCGTCGATGACCGCGTCCGAGCCCGAGATCAGCTCGGTGAACGCCGCGTAGGCCAGCCGGTCGGCCAGCGTGCCGCCGGGGTCGCCGGGGAAGCAGCGGTTCAGGTTCTTGCCGTCCTCCGGGACCACGAACGGGCTTCGCGCCCGGAACGCGGTCACGTTGAGCACCGGCACGGCCCGGATCCGGCCCGCGATCTCGCGCCGCTCCAGCCCGGCCGTCCACTCCCGGACCGCGGCCATCGGCACGTACTCGCAGCCGTGCACGCCGGCGATCACCGTCAGCAGCGGCCCGTCGGCCGCGCCGGCGATCTCCACCACGGGCACGTCCAGCCCGGCCAGGTCCAGGGTGCGGCGGGTAACGGTGGTGGCCATCGGCTAGCTCGCTTTCGCTCGGGGGTGATCGGTGCCGGCCGGCCGCCAGTACCGCCTCGGCGGCGGCGGCCACGCGCAGCAGCGCGGCGTCACCGCCATGCCGGCCGGCTAGCTGGAGGCTGACGGGCAGCCCGGGGGACGGCACCGGCAGCGCCACGGCCGGCTGGCCGGTCAGGTTGTACGGCCCGGTGAACCGCCCCTCGCCGGTGTCCTCGCCGACGCCGAACGGCGGGTCCTCCGCCGGCGCGGTGAAGCCGACGGTCGGCCCGGCCAGCGCGTCCAGCCCGGCCAGGCTGGCCGCCACGGCAGCGGTCAGCTCATCGCGCCGGGCCAGCGCGGCGGCGTACTCCGCGTCGGTGACCGCCGCGCCGAAGTCCAGCAGCGCCCGGGTGCCGTCGGCGTACCGGCGGGTGTCCCGGGACCGGTGCACCTCATGCGCCTCCCGGGCCACGATCGCGGCCAGCGCCTGTTCCCAGCCGGGCAGGTCATCCAGCCACGGCGCGCGCACCGGGCGCAGGTCCCAGCCCGCCCCGGCCAGCGCGTCCAGCGCCGCGGTCACCGCCGCCCGCACCTCCGGCGTCACCGACGGATCGGCGAGCTGCCCGACCAGCACGCCGATGACCGGCCGCCGCCCGGACCCGCCCGCCCCGGCAATTCCGGCCAGCCCCGGATCGCCCGCCAGCACCGGGTCACTCGCCAGCCCCGGGTCACCCGCCAGCCCCGGGTCACCGGCCAGCCCCGGATCACCCGCCAGCACCGCCAGCAGCCGGGCCGCGCCGTCCACCGTGGCGGTCAGCGTGCCCGCGTGGTCGCAGGACGGGGCCAGCGGGAACACGCCGTCCAGCGGGATCAGGCCGTAGCTCGGCTTGACCCCGACGATGCCGCAGTACGCGGCCGGGATGCGGATCGACCCGCCGGTGTCGGACCCGACGGCCAGGTCGCACACGCCGGCCGCGACCACCGCCGCCGACCCGCCCGAGGACCCGCCGGAGGTCTTCGACGGATCGCGCGGGTTGCGGGTGTCACCGATGGCCGGGTGCGCGAACCCGGCCGCGAACTCCAGGCACTGCGTGGTGGCGAACACCTCGGCGCCCGCGGCCCGCAGCCGGGTGACCAGTTCCGCGTCGGCCGCCGCCGGGGCCGGGTCGGCCGCCGGGCTGCCGCATCCGGTCGGCACCCCGGCCACCGCCACGATGTCCTTGACCGCCACCGGGTGCCCCGCCAGTCCCCCGGTAACAGCCAGCCCCCCGTCGATGCCGGCGGGCCAGGAACGGGCCGGGTCGCCCAGGACCGACACCACCGCGTTGACCGGCCGGCCCAGCCGCTCCAGCCGCTCGTAGGCCGCCAGCAGGTCCAGGTTGGACCGGGCGCACGGCCGCCGCCCGGCCTCGATGGCCGCGATCAGGTCGGCCACCCGGCGGACCAGCGGCCCGGACAGCCGCCCCAGGATGGCCGGCGCCTCGGTCGGCCGATGCAGGATAGCCAGGTCCCGGTACACGCCCGAGTGGGTCTTGGCCGATGCCCGGTTGAACGCGGCCAGCCGGGCCAGCGAGCCGCCGGGGTCGGCCGGGTCGAATCCGTCGAACGCCCGGGGCGGGACCGGGGCCTGGTCCAGCACCTGCCGGGCCAGGCCGGTCAGGAGGTCGGTGTAGGCCGGGTCGGCGAACACCGCGTGGATCGGCAGGTCGCTGACGGCGGTGGCGAAAAGCTGGGCGCCGTAGGCCTCCTTGGCCCACAGGTAGCCCAGCACGCTCGCGGTCGGCGACGCGTCCGCGATGTCGGCGCACACTCGCAGGACCCGGTCGCTGATCGTCCCGTCCAGTTCCCCGATGACGAACGTGCCCTGGTTGCCGCGCAGCACCGCCCCCGGCTCGGTCACGTCCGCGCCGAAGTTCACCAGCGCCTCGACCACCCGGTCCGGCCCGACGGCCTGCGCCAGCGTCTCGGCGTTCAGCCCGTTCTGCAGCGAGACCACGAACGCGCCGTCGCGCAGGCGCCCGGCCAGCAGGGTGGCGGCGGCCGCCGTGTGGTGGGCCTTGACCGCTAGCAGCACCGGCCCGTCGATCTCGGCGGGCAGCCCGCCGGGCGGCACCGCGCGGGCGGGCACGGTGAACTGCTCCACCGGGCCCTCGATCCGCAGGCCCCGCTCGTTTATCGCGGCGACGACGGCCGGGTTAGCGTCGCACACCAGGATTTCGCGGCCGTCGCGGGCCAGACCGGCGGCGACAGTCCCGCCGATGGCTCCGCAGCCCAGTACCAGATATCGCACGCGGCGTCACGTTACAACACGGTAAAAGCTATGGTCTAGTTCTCAGACCACTATTTACATCTTGCGAACTTCCCGTCACATTAGGTCGGACAAAGGTTTGCCCTGCTTGAGGTCTGCTGCAACAGGCACACCACCCGGCACGGCAGTCCGCCTAGTCGCCCGACCCCCGGGAGCTTGCAGTGACACACCGAATCACGAAGCGGGCTTCCCGCCCGCGCGCCTTGATGGCAGGAGTCGCCGTCACGGCCCTGGCCGCCCTGGCGGGCTGCGGGTCAGGCTCCGGCGGATCCGCCTCCGGTAGCGGCAGCGGCCCGGTGCACGGCGGGAACCTCGTCATCGCCAACAACGCCGACGCTCAGTCGATGAACAACACCACCGTGTTCGACAACGACTCGATCTGGATCTTCGAGCAGATCTTCCAGCCGCTGTACACGGTGACCAACGACGGCAAGGGCGTGCAGCCCGACCTGGCCACCAGCTACACCAAGTCGGCCGACGGCAAGACCTACACGTTCAACCTGCGGCAGGGCGTCAAGTTCTCCAACGGCAAGCCGATGACCTCGGCCGACGTGAAGTTCTCCATCGACCAGAACCGCGCCGCGGCCCAGGGCTGGGGCTACATCGACACCGCCATCGCGTCGGTCGATGACCCGACCCCGTCGACCGTGGTCATCCACCTCAAGTTCCCGTGGGCGCCGCTGCTGGCCGACCTGTCGCTGTTCGCCAACGACGTCGTGCCGAACAACTACGGCGGCGAGACCGAGACGCAGTTCTACACCCACCCCGATCGGCACCGGACCGTTCAAGTGGGACTACTGGCACAAGGGCCAGGCCCTCAAGCTGACCCGCAACACCTTCTACTGGCAGAAGGGCCTGCCTTACCTGAACAGCGTGACCTGGACCGACGTGCCCAGCGACAACACCCGCGAGCTGCAGCTCAAGGGCGGCCAGGCCAACATCGACGAGTTCCCGGCGTGGTCCACGGTGTCCACGCTGAAGTCCACGCAGAACGTGAGCATGGACCTGTTCAACTCGACCCAGACCAACTACCTGGCGTTCAACGAGAAGGTCAAGCCGTTCCAGGACGTGCACGTCCGCCGCGCCATTTCGCTGGCCATCGACCGGGACGCACTGGTCAAGGCGGTGCTATTCGGCAACGGCAAGCCGGCCAACTCGCTGTTCCCGCCGCAGGTCCCGTTCTATGACCCGACCACGCCGGGCTATCAGCTCAACCTGGCCCAGGCCAAGCAGGAGATGGCGCAGTCCAGCGTCCCGCACGGGTTCAGCACCACGATCCTGATCGCGTCGGGCAACTCCGACTACTCCACCATCGCCACGATCCTGCAGGCCGAGCTCAAGCCGCTGGGCATCAAGCTGAACATCCAGCAGCTTGACCCGAACACCGCCAACAACAACCAGCAGACGCTGAAGTACGACATGACGCTGACGCTGTGGACCATGGACATTCCCGACCCCGATGAGCTGGCCACGTTCGCCGTCGACCCGACCTCGGGGGCCAAGTCGTTCTTCACCGACTACGACAACCCGACGGTGGTCAAGGACGCGCACCTGGCCGAGCAGACCACGGCCCCGGCGGCCCGCCAGGGGCTTTACAACACCATCCAGACCGACTCCGCGCAGGACGCCTTCATGGCTTACCTGTACTACTCGCCGTACCCGTACGCCGCAGCCAGCAGCGTGCACGGCTTCTTCGTCACGCCGCTCGGCAACTACCACCTCGAGAACGTCTGGCTCAGCAAGTAGCACCTGAGCCAGCCCTGGCACGCGACTCGCCCGGGCAGGGGATTCCTGCCCGGGCGAGTCCGCGCACGCTAAGAGAAAGGTGAGTGGCCGTGGGTCGGATGACCTTCGTGGTGCGGCGACTGGTCCTCCTGGTCCCCGTGGCCATCGGCGTCACGATCATCGTGTTCTTCATGATCCACCTGATCCCCGGCGATCCGGCCCGGACGATCCTCGGCCTGCACGCCACCCCCAAGGCCATCGCGATCCTGCACCAGCAGTGGGGCCTGAACCGGCCCCTGGCCAGCCAGTACTGGCTGTTCCTGGACCGGCTGCTGCACGGCAACCTGGGCCAGAGCCTGTTCTACGGCCAGGCCGCGGCCGGCCTGATCTTCGGGCGCCTGCCCGCCACCATCTGGCTGATCGTCTACGCGGCCGTGCTGTCGGTGGCCATCAGCGTGCCGCTGGCCATGCTGGCCGCCACCCGCAAGGACGGCATCCGGGACCACATCGTCCGCGCGGTGCCGCTGTTCGGCCTGGGCATGCCGCCGTTCTGGGTCGGCCTGCTGCTCCAGTACGGGCTGGCCCTGTCCATCCACGCGTTCCCGGTCACCGGCTACGGCACCGGCGTGACCGGCCACCTGCGGTCCATGTTCCTGCCCAGCCTGACCGTGGCCATCGGGCTGTCCCCGGTGGTCATCCGCAGCCTGCGGGCCAGCATGCTCAACGTGCTGGGCGCCGAGTACATCACCACCGCCCGGTCCAAGGGCGTGCCGGGACGGCGGCTGTTCGTCCGGCACGTGCTGCGCAACGCCGTCATCCCGGCGGTCACCGTGCTCGGCATCAACATCGGGTTCCTGATCGGCAGCACGCTGATCGTGGAGAACGTCTTCGCCATCCCCGGCATCGGCAGCCTGATGATCCAGTCCATCTTCGACCGGGACTTCCCCGTCGTGCAGGGGGTGACCCTGGTCTTCGGCGTGATGGTGGTGCTGGTGAACCTGCTGACCGACGTGGCCTACGCCTCGCTCGACCCCCGAGTGCGGTTCGACCGGTGAGCGCCGTATCAGCACCCGCCGGCGCCCTGGTCACCGTGGTCCCGGAGCAGGCCCAGCCGCGCAAGGCGCACTGGTACCGCCAGCCCGCGCTGCTGGCCGGCCTGATCCTGCTGGCGGTGATCCTGTTCATGGTCATCGGCGCGCCGCTGCTGACCTCCTACAACCCTGACACGCAGAACCTGGGCGCGGCCCTGTCCGGGCCTCGGGCGCGCACCTGCTGGGCACCGACCAGTTCGGCCGGGACACCTGGTCGCGGCTGCTGTATGGCGGCCGGGTCGACCTCCAGGTGGCGTTCATCGCGGTGCTGTTCCCGTTCGTCATCGGCACGATCCTGGGCAGCCTGGCCGGCTACTTCGGCGGCTGGGTCGACCTGGTCATCATGCGGCTGGTCGACATCGTGGTGGCGTTCCCGTTCTACGTGCTGATCATCGCCCTGGTGTTCGTGCTCGGGCCGGGCGAGCGGAGCATCTACATCGCCATCACCGCGGTCGGCTGGGTGTCCTACGCCCGCATCATCCGCGGCGAGATCCTGGTCGCCAAGCGGCAGGAGTACGTGCTGGCCGCGCAGTCCGGCGGCCTGTCCAACCTGCGCATCATGGGCCGGCACCTCTTGCCCAACGTGATCACCCAGGCGATCATCTACGCGATGTCCGACATCGTCCAGGACATCCTGGCCATCGTCACGCTCAGCTACCTGGGCCTGGGCATCCAGCCGCCGACTCCGGACTGGGGATACATGATCGCCGACGGCCAGAACTTCCTGACCACCCACTGGCAGCTGACCACGCTGCCCGGCCTGGCCGTGGTGATCACCGGCCTGGCCCTGTCCCTCATCGGCGACGGCCTCGCCGACCTGCTCCGGCCGGGTCAGTCATGACGCCGCCCGGCCTGCCCGGCAGCGGCCAGCCGGGGAGTAACGGACCGGCCGCCCCGGCCATGCCCGCCGCCGGAAACGTGCTTGAGGTCCGCGACCTGCAGGTGCGCATCGAAAGCCGCCGCGGCCTGGTCCGGGCCGTGGACGGGGTCAGCCTGGAGGTGCCCCGGGGCGAGGCAGTGGGCCTGGTGGGGGAGTCCGGCTCGGGCAAGAGCATGACCCTGCGGGCCATCCTCGGCGTGCTGCCGCCCGAGGCCCGGATCACCGCGGGCCAGGTCCTGCTCGACGGGGTGGACCTGGTCCCGCTGGGCACCCCGGCGCTGAACCGGATCCGCGGCCCCAAGCTGGCCATGATCTTCCAGGAGCCGATGAGCGCGCTGAACCCGGTCATGCGGGTCGGCTGGCAGATCGCCGAGGGCCCGCGGGTGCACCTGGGCTACAGCCGGTCGAAGGCCGCGGAGCGGGCCGTCGAGCTCATGCGGCGGGTCGGCATCCCGGATCCCGAGCGGCGGTTCCGGGCCTACCCGCACGAGTTCTCCGGCGGGATGCGGCAGCGGGTCATGATCGCCATCGCGCTGTCCTGCGACCCCGAGGTCATCCTCTGCGACGAGCCGACCACCGCGCTGGACGTCACCATCCAGGACCAGATCCTGCGGCTGCTGGCCCGGCTGTGCCGGGAGTCGGGCGTCAGCCTGCTGTTCGTCACCCATGACCTGCCGGTGGTGGCCCAGCTATGCCAGTCGCTGGCGGTCATGTACGGCGGGCAGATCGTCGAGCACGGCGCGGTCGGCGAGGTGTTCGCCGCCCCGTACCACCCCTACACCCTGGGACTGCTGCGCTCGGCCCCGGACGTCGAGCAGGTCCGGGCGTCGCTGGTGCCGATCCCCGGCTCGCCGCCCAGCCTGGTCAGCCCGCCGTCGGGGTGCCGGTTCCATCCCCGGTGCGGGTTCGCCGAGGCCGACTGCGCCGAGCAGGACCCGCCGCTGCGGGTGCTGGCCGGCGGCCGGTCGACGGCCTGCCTGCACTACGAGCGCTGCGCCGAGCCGCTCCCGGCGGAAGGAGCGGCCCGATGAGCGCGACCCCGGTGACTCCGCCGCCGGTCCCGGAATCCGGGACCGCGGCCCGATGCTGGTCGCGACCGGGCTGTCGGTCGGGTTCCCGGTGGCCAGCGCGCTGGCCGCCCGGCTGCGGCACGAGGAGCGGATCCTGCGGGCCGTCGACGGGGTGGACCTGACCATCGAGCGGGGCGAGGCGCTGGCCCTGGTCGGCGAGTCCGGGTCGGGCAAGTCCACGCTGGCCCGGGCGCTGACCGGGCTGGTGCCGCTGAACGCGGGGGAGATCCGGCTGGACGGCCGCTTGCTGCGGGGCGCCGCCGCTCGCGCGCCGACCAGCGCCGGGTCCAGATGGTGTTCCAGGACCCGTACTCCTCGCTGAACCCGCGGCTGACCGTCGGCGGCATCCTGCACGAACTGCTGCGGGTGCATGACATCGTGCCCCGGTCGCGGGTGGACGCCCGCAGCGAGGAACTGATCAGCCTGGTCGGCCTGACCCCCGACGCACTGGGCGCCTACCCGCGCCAGTTCTCCGGCGGGCAGCGGCAGCGGGTGGCCATCGCCCGTGCCCTGGCCCTGGAGCCCGAGTTGCTGGTGGCCGACGAGCCGGTCTCCGCGCTGGACGTCAGCGTCCAGGCCACGATCTTGAACCTGCTGCAGGACCTGCAGGCCGGCCTGGGCCTGACCCTGCTGCTGATCTCGCACAACCTGGCCGTGGTCCGGCACCTGTGCGACCGGGTCGCGGTCATGTACCTGGGCCGGATCATCGAGGTCGCGCCGACCGCCGAGTTGTTCGCCGCGCCCCGCCACCCGTACACCCGCGGGCTGCTGGCCGCCATCCCCAAGATGACGGCCAGCGCGGACGAGGCCGCCGCGGCCGTCCAGGGCGACCCGCCCAGCCCGCTGCGCATCCCGGCGGGCTGCCGGTTCCGCACCCGCTGCCCGATCGCCCGGGAGCTGTGCGAGCAGGAGGACCCCATGCTCACCGCCGCGCCGGGCCGCCCCGGCCACGTGGCGGCCTGCCACTTCCCGCTGGAGCCCTCCGCCGCCGTGCATGCCGGGCCAGGGACGACGAGCACAACGACGACGAAGGAGTAGTCATCACCGAGCCAGTCATGATCGCGAGCGAGGGCGGCGAGATCGGCCTGGCCGCCGGCGTGGCGGTGCTGCGGTCCGGCCGCGGCGCCATGGACGCCGTGGAGGCCGCGATCCGCATCGTCGAGGCCAACGAGGCCGATCACCATGTCGGGGTGGGCGGCCTGCCCAACCTGGTCGGCGAGGTCGAGCTGGACGCCTCGATCATGGATGGCGCGACCCGCCACGCGGGCGCGGTCGGCGCGGTGACCGGGTTCCCGCATCCGATCAGCATCGCCCGGGCCATCTGCGAGCAGCTTCCCCAGCACGTGCTGCTGGTCGGGGCCGGGGCGGAGCGGTTCGCCGACGAGGCCGGCATCGAGCGCGGCGAGACGCTGACCGACGAGGCCCGGCGGCTGTGGCGGGAGGGCCTGGGCCTGGACAGTGCTGGCCTGGATGGGGACGCGCTCAGCCCAGCCGGGGAGTCCCGCGGCCCCGGCGAGGTCGCCTACCGGCGGGAGGCGCTGCGCCGGATCCAGGCCATGGCGCCGCCGGCGGCCCGTACGGCACGGTGAACGTGCTGGCCCTGGATGCCAGCGGGAACCTGTGCGTGGGCGTCAGCACCAGCGGCTACCCGTGGAAGTACCCCGGCCGGGTGGGCGATTCGGCGCTCATCGGCTCGGGCAACTACTGCGACAACCGGGTCGGCGGAGCGGCCTGCACCGGGCGCGGCGAACTGGCCATCCGGGGGAACACCGCCCGGTCGGTGCTGGTCGCGCTGGCCGCCGGGCAGCCCCCGGCGCAGGCCTGCGCGCAGGCCCTGCGCGACTCGCTGGAGATGCCCGACGACTTCCGGTCCAACCTGCAGGCCCTGTGCCTGACTCCGGACGGCCGCCACGGCGGGGCCGCCCTCCGGGCGGCGCCACCTACGCGGTGATGGCGGCGGGCGACGAGCGGTTCCGGATCGCTACGAGGATCCGGGCATGAAGGTCTTCGTGTCCACCGACATGGAGGGCACCGCCGGGGTGGTCGACTGGGCGCAGTGCGTCGGCGACGGCCCGGAGGCGGCGGCCGGGCGCCGGCTGCTGCTGGCCGAGGTCAACGCGGCCATCGAGGGCGCCGTCGCGGGCGGGGCGACCGAGGTCGTGGTGAACGACTCGCACGCCACCATGCGCAACCTGCCCGCCGACGAGCTGGCCGCCGGGGCTACCTACATATCCGGCAGCCACAAGCCGATGTACATGATGCAGGGCCTGGACGACAGCTTCGGCGCGGTGCTGTTCATCTCCTACCACGGCTCGGTCGGGGCGCCTGCCGGGCTGTCCCACACCTATAACCCGCGCGCCGTCACCGAAGCCCGCCTGGACGGCACGGTGACCGGCGAGGCGGGCATCAACGCGCTGGTGGCGGCCCACTACGGGGTGCCGGTGGTCATGGTCAGCGGAGACCGGTGCGCGTGCCAGGAGACCGCCGCGCTGCTCCCCGGCGTGCACGGCGCGGTGGTCAAGGAGCACGTCAGCCGGGTGGCCGCGCACAGCCTGCACCCGGACCGGGCCCGGCGCTGATCCGGGAGACCGCGGCGCGGGCGGTGGCCGGGGCGGCCGCCGCCCGGTCTGCGTGGACAGCGGCGCCCCCGGTCGATCCGGGCGTGCTGGAGGTAACGGTCCGGACCACCGACATCGCCGAGGCGGCCGCCTGGGTTCGCGGCGTGGAGCGGGTCGGCCCGCGCGAACTGCGCGTCCACGGCCCGGACCGGCTGGCCACGTTCCGGTCCTTCGCGGCGGCCATCCTGCTGACCCGGACAATTGCGGACATCACGTGACCGGCGGATTGCCGGTTTCTTCCGCCCCAAACAGCGGGCTGATGCCCCGGACCCTAGCCTGTTGTTAGATCATGGACCGAATGAGGTTCAGCATCGCGACGAATTCCCGGGTCCTCCGGTACCGGCCTGACCGGCAGCGGAGCGGCTAACCCGGGCCGCGGCGGGCGAGGAGGCGGCAGACCATTGGGCGTCAGGTGGGTAGCGGCGCGCCCGGGATGGGTACGCCCAAGCCGGGCCTGGCGCATCGGCGCGCCGTCGGCAGGGTGCATGGAGGATCGGGGCCGCCAGGGAGAAGAGACGGCCATGAGTAAAGCCAGGGAGTCATCCCCGCTGGCCGAGGAGGAGAGCGCCGATCAGGATCCGGCCGGGGCGGTGCCGCACGGGAGGCCGGAAGAGCCGCCCGGCAGAACGGAAGAGCCACCCGGCAGAACGGACGGCGCCGCCCGGCAGAACGGACAGGCCACCCGGCAGCGCCGGGGGGACCATGGCAGGGGGACCGGGACCGCGCCGGCGGGCCTCCCGGCTGATCGACATCGCCGAGGCGGCCGGGGTGCATGTCTCCACCGTCTCGCGGGTGCTGAATGGCGACCCGGCGCTGTCGATCCGCCCGGAGACTCACGAGCGGGTCCTCGGTGCCGCGCGTGCCCAGGGGTACCGGCCCAACGCCCTGGCCCGGGCGCTGAAGCAGCGGCACACCGGGGCGCTGGCGATGGTCGTGCCGCTGCTGCGCAACCCGATCTGGACCCGGCTGCAGCGCGGCGCCCTGCAGCAGGCCCGCCAGCGCGGCTACGTGGTCATGATCATGGAGGAGCCGACCGAGGACCCCCGGCCGCCCGGCGACTACCGCTACCTGGTCGAGGAGAGCCGGGTCGACGGGCTGCTGCTGGCCACCGCGCTGCGCGTGCCCGAGCACCAGAGCTGCCTGAACGCCATCCCGCACGTCTTCGTCAACCGGCGCGGGCCAGAGCCCGGCAACGACGTGATCATGGACGAGGCCGGCGCCATGCGGCTGTTCATCGACTACCTGCAGAGCCTCGGCCATGAGCGGATCGCGCTGGTCGACGGCCCGGCCGACGTGGACACCGTGCACCGCCGGGTGGCCGCCGCCCGGCGCATCTGCGGCGCTCGCGGCCTGGCCCTCAGCGTCCGGCACGCCCAGGCGTCGGAGGAGGGCGGCTGGGACGCCGCGCTCCGCATGCTGCGCCGCGACCCGCAGCCCACCGCCGTCGGGGTGGGCAGCCTCAACCAGCTGTTCGGCCTGCTCGGCGCGCTGCGCTCGGCCCAGGTCGACGTGCCGGGCGAGATGTCGGTGGTCAGCTTCGACGAGGACGAGTGCCTGGCCTTCCTGGACGTGCCGGTGACCAGCGTGTGCATGCCGCTGGCCGACCTCGGCCGGCTGGCGGTCGACGCGCTGGTGGCCCGGATCGAGCGCGAGCCGGCCGCGACGTCCTGATCCGCGAGCCGATCAGCCTGGTCCAGCGGTCCTCGACGGGGCCGGCCGGCGTGGCGGAGGCAGTCGGCGCGCCCGGCCGCGGTGCCGCTGCAGCGGGCCCGGGCTGACCGCGCGGCCCCGCGGCCGCGTAAGGGATCATGGCCCGTGGTTAGCCCCGTGGTTAGCAACACGGTTTAGCACCGCGGCGAGGAGGCCGACATGAGTGATCCGAAGGTCGTGTCGTTCCGGCCCGAGGCCAGCCAGTTCGCGTGGACATTCGGGGGCGTGGCGCCGGCCGCCCGGATCACGCCGGGCACGGTCCTGGAACTGTGGACCGAGGACTGCTTCGCCGGCCGGGTCCGCGGGCCCGGCGACCTGGTCTCGGAGGTGTGCGAGTTCCCGTTCCTGAACCCGCAGACCGGGCCGTTCTACGTCGAGGGCGCCGAGCCCGGCGACACCCTGGCCGTGCACTTCATCTCGCTGGAGCCGGCCCGCGACTGGGCCGCCTCCACCACCGTCCCGCTGTTCGGCGCGCTGACCTCCACTCACCTGACCGCCACCCTGCAGGCCCCGCTGCCCGAGGTGGTGTGGATCTGGGAGCTGGACCGGGCCAAGGGCACCTGCCAGTTCGTCGCCCGGGACAGTGATTTCACCGCCGAGCTTCCGCTCAATCCCATGCACGGCACCGTCGGGGTGGCGCCGGCCAACCTGGAGGTTCGCTCGGCCCTGGTCCCGGACGCCTTCGGCGGCAACATGGACACCCCCGAGATGCGCGCCGGCGTGACCTGCTACCTGGGCGTCAACGTGAACGGCGGGCTGCTGTCCATCGGCGACGGGCACGCCCGCCAGGGCGAGGGCGAGACCTGCGGCGTGGCCGTCGAGTGCGCCATGAACACCGTGCTCGTCGTCGACCTGCTCAAGGGCGTGGCCACGCCCTGGCCCCGGCTGGAGTCCGACACCCACATCATGTCGACCGGGTCGGCCCGGCCGCTGGAGGACGCGTTCCGCATCGCGCAGCTGGACCTGGTCCAGTGGGTGGCGGCCGAGTCGGGCCTGTCGATGCTGGACGCCTACCAGTTCATCAGCCAGGCGGTCGAGGCCCCGCTGGCCAACGTGGTCGACACCAACTACACGTCGGTCGCCAAGCTGCGCAAGGACTGGCTGCCCGCGACCGGCGCGAGCACCCGGGGCATGCACGCGCACCTGCGCGAGGTGGCGCGCGGCTACCTGGGCCGCTGACCCTCGGCCGGCTCGCCCGGCTGGACCAGGGCGCTGTGGGACAGCCGCCACATGGCCCGGCCCAGTTCCTCCAGCGACGGGATGGCCGCCGCCAGCGCGGCCTCCTGCTCCCCGCTGAGCTGCTCCAGGCACTGCGAGACGACCAGCGCCCGCTCCGCCTTGACCTGGGCGTCCAGGGTGCTGCCCCGGTCGGTGGCGGCCACCCACGCGCTGCGCCCGTCGTCCGGGTCCGGGGTCCGGTCGATCAGCTCCATCGACTGCAGCTTGCTCACCACCCGGGACAGCATGGTCGGGTTGAGCGCTTCCAGGTTGGTCAGCTCAGCCAGGCTGAGCGGCCCGCGGCGGACGATGACGCTGAGCACTGACGCCTGGGACGGGGTCAGCCCCGCTCCGGTAGAGGACGCATTGAGCTGCCGGGCTAGCCAGGCGATGACCCGGCGCAGCCGGATCACCCCGTCCTCGTCCATTGCGGGCTCCTTTCCCGGCGGGTGATCCGGGGCTCGTTGCCTGCCGGCAGGCAGGGTACTGTCGTACCCGTGGTGGCGGAACGAGACGTGGTCGCCGCCGGGTCCGCCACAAGGATCGGCGCCGCGGTCCCCGGCCGCTTCCTGGTCTTCGCCATCGTCTCACTGGCGCTGATGATGGCCTCGGTTGACCAGACCATTGTCGCGACGGCGCTTCCCGCCCTCCAGCGTGATTTGCATACGCAAATCAATTGGAGCACCTGGACGATCACCGTGTACGCGCTCGGCCAGGTACTGGTCATGCCGCTGGCCGGGAAGGTCGGCGACCAGTACGGCCGCAAGCGGATCTTCCTCGGCGCGGTGGTGCTGTTCACCGGGGCCTCGCTGTGCTGCGGCCTGGCCGGCAACATCTACCTGCTGATCGGCCTGCGCGGGCTGCAGGCGGTCGGCGGCGGCGCGTTCATGCCGTCGGCCACCGGCATCGTGTCGCAGATGTTCGGGCCGGACCGGGACCGGGCCGTCGGCCTGTTCTCCAGCATCTTCCCGATCGGCGGGATCATCGGCCCGGTGCTCGGCGGGCTGTTCGTGACCTACTGGTCCTGGCGCGGGATCTTCCTGGTCAACGTGCCGACCGGGCTGGTGCTGCTGACCCTGGGCGCGCTGTTCATCCCGGCCAGCGCCGGCCGCAAGGACCAGGTCCTCGACGTCCGGGGCGTGGCCCTGCTCGGGGCCACCCTGCTGCCGGCCATGCTCGGCATCGCCTACCTGGGCAGCGCGGCGGGCGGCGCCAGCGGCCACGGCGGCGGCACCGGGGTGATCCGGCACACGTCGCCCGCCTCCCCGGAATTCCTGGTGCCCGAGGCGGTGGCCGCGATAGCGCTGATCGCTTTCGTGCGGCACACGGCCCGCGCCGCGGCGCCGTTCATCCCGGTCCGGTTCTTGTCGGGGGCCGGGTTCGGGGTGATGAACCTCCTGAACTTCCTGTTCGGCAGCGCGGCCCTGGGGTTCGCCGCGCTGGTCCCGCTGTATGCGCAGGATCGTTACCACCTGGCCACGCTGGCGGCCGGCACGCTGCTGACCGCCCGGGCCATCGGGATGATCGCCATCGCCGGGCTGGCCGTGTACCTGCTCCGCCGGACCGGGTACCGGTGGCCGATGGCGGCCGGGTTCACCCTGACCGCGGCCGGCCTGCTGGCCCTGGCCACCGCCCCGGCCGGGCTGTCGCCCTACGCCTGGCTGGCCCTGGCCGCGGCGGTCTGCGGCCTGGGCATGGGCGTCTGCATGCCGGCCGCCAACAACGCCACCCTGCAGCTCGCCCCGGAGCAGGCCGCGGCGGTGGCCGGGCTGCGCGGCATGTTCCGCCAGTCCGGGGCGATCACCGCGGTGTCGGTCACCTCCGCCGTCGTGGCCCGCAGTTCCAGCCCCGGCCTGGCCCAGGCCCGGGTGTTCGAGGTGTTCGCCGCGCTGCTGATCCTCGCGCTGCCGCTGATCCTGGCCGTCCCGGAGCACCGCGGGCGCTGGTGACGGCGCAGCCCGCCGGCCGGACTGGCGGTAAGCAAAGGTTTGCCAATGGGGACAGGCCCCTCGCCAGCCCAGTCCTGGCGAGGGGCCTGCCGTCTATCGCGCCGCCGGTGCTCTAGCGGACCGGCTCCGGCGGCAGCGGGTCAGTGGCCAGGCTCTCGTCACCTTCCAGCAGCGCCGGGGCGCTGGCCAGCGCGGCGGGCCGGACTACGCCGAGTACCAGGGCGTAGATCGCGCCGAGTGCGATCAGCCCCAGGGTAAGCCAGGGCAGTATGTCGTACGGGCTGGGCTGGCCCGGCCGCAGGTCTCCGTACACCGGGATCGCCAGGACAACGATCCCGATCACCGGCGTGACGACCCACAGCCACGGGTTCTTGGCCACCCCGCGGCGCCGGAACTTCACCCATTCAATAATAAGGGCTAGGTTCGCCATCAGGTACATGATAATGAGCCCGAGAATCCCGTAGGTCCCGAGAAATCCCGACGCCGTGGCCGGGTCGGTGAACGCCGTCGAGACCACCCCGATGACGATGCTGGGCGCGACGAACGCGATCGCGGCCCAGGCCGGAGTGCGGAACCGGGGCGACACGGCGGCCAGCGTGCGCGTCCACAGCCCGCCCCGCGCCCCGGCGAAGATCACCCGCGAGGTCTGCGTGTTGGCCGCCACGTACGAGCTGGTCACGCTGGACAGGAACACCCAGGTGATCAGCGGCGCCACGAACGGCAGGAAGCCCTTGGCCACGGTGTGGAACGGGTTGGGATCGCTGGCCAGCGCGCCCGCGTGCCCCAGGCCGAACCCCGACACCAGGGCGTACGAGCCGATCACGTAGATGATGCCGCTGACCACCACCGCGCCGAGCACCGCCAGCGGGACGGTCCGCCGGGGGCTGCGGGTCTCCTCGGCCAGCGGCGCGGCCGCCTCGAACCCGCCGAAGGCCAGCACGGCCAGGCTGAACGCCAGCAGCACGTCCTTGGACCCGGACCCCGACGGCCAGTGGAACGGCGTGGCCGACAGGCCGCCGGTCCCGCCCTTGGCCAGGATGGTCAGGCTCAGGGCCAGCAGCAGCACGACCTCGAACACGTACAGCACCACGGTGATCCGCACGCCGAACTTCAGCCCGACGATGACCGGGGCCACCACCAGCACCCCGTAGACGATCGTGGTGAGCTGGGTGATGCCCCAGATGTGCGGGCTGGCGAACACGTTCTGCACGATGTAGCTGCCGACGAAGATGTAGATCCCGCCGAACGCGATCATGTAGCCCACCAGCGTGATCACCCCGACCGCCACCGCGACCCTGGTCCCGATGGCCCGGGTGATGTAGGTGATGAACGATCCCGCGCTCGGGTACACCCCGGCGAACTGGGCCAGGCTGCTCGCGGTGGCCAGCATGCCGACCATGCTGATCAGGAAGATCAGCGGGGCCGACGTTCCGGCGTAGGCCACCATCACGCCGGTGGTGAAGAACAGGTTGAATGCCGGGGCGACCTGGGCCAGGCCCGGCATGATCACGCCGAACAGGCCCAGCTGGCCGCGGGCCAGGGATCGGGGTGCGGGTTCCGCAGCGGCCATGGCTATCCCCTTCCGTGCCGCTTCACGAACTCCAGGAAGGCCTCGTTGAACGAGGCCGGGTGCTCCCACAAGCAGGCATGACCGCCTGGGGTGGTGGCGAACTCCGACCCGGGGATGCCCTCGTGCAGCCGCCGGGACAGCGCGACCGGGATGAGGATGTCCTCCTCCCCGGCCAGGACAAGGGCCGGCGCGGTGATCTGGCCGAGCCGGCTCGTGGTGTCGTGGCCCTGGATCACGGCGAGCTGGGCCAGGTAGGCGTGGACCGGCTGGTCCAGGTAGCGCATGGCCACCTCGAACTCGGCTAGCTCGGCCTCGCGCTGCTCGAAGAACGGCACGGTGAACGCCCACAGCGCCACGTCCCGCATGACGAACGGCACCCCGAGCACCGGCGCCAGGTCGGCCCACATGGCGAACATCCGCGAGCAGAACGGCCCCGGCGCCGCGTACGTGCAGCCCAGCGTGACCGAGCGCAGGTCGGACCCGTAGGCCAGGGCGTACTCCTGGGCGATCATCCCGCCCATGGACACGCCCATCAGGTGGAAGCCGGTGATGCCGAGGGAGTCGACTAACCCCTTGGCGTCATCGGCCAGCATCCGGCTGGAGTAGGGCCTGGCCGGCTGGTGGCGCCCACCCCGCGGTTGTCGAAGCGCAGCACCCGGTACCCGGCCGCCACGAAGTCCTCGACCTGGAACGCCCAGGTCTCCAGGTCATCAGCCAGCCCGTTGAGCAGGACGATGGTCTCGTCCCCGTCGCCGTCCAGCTTGTAGTGCACGGTGAGGTCGTTAATCGTGGCCACGGGCATGGAGGTCCCCTTCGGTCCGGAGCCGGATGCGGGCGTGCAGTTCCCTGAGCAGGTCCTCGGTCAGGGAGAAGTGCTGGGCCGCGACCCTGGCCGCCGTCTCGGCGTCGCCGTCGATGACGGCCTGGGCCAGTTCCGGGTGCTGGTGCAGCGCGCGCTTGCGGACCTCGGGGGAGTAAGGCTCGGCGTCGAACCCGAAGCTCACCTCGCGACGGATGCGCAGGCTGAGCGAGACCAGCCGGGCGTTGTGGGCGGCCCGGGCGATGGCCTGGTGCATGGCGTTGTCGGCCAGCCGGGACGCCTCCCGGTGCGGGGCGTCGTCGTAGTCCCGCACGGCCGCGCGGATCACCTCGATGTCGCGGGCGTCGCGGCGCTCGGCCGCGGTGCGGGCGATCTGCTGCTCGATGAGCTGCCGGAAGTCCAGGATGTCGCTCAGCTCGTCCCAGGCCGGCAGCAGCGTGCGGCGGATCATCTCGTCGGCCTGCGGGCCGTTGTTGCTCTGCACGAACGTGCCGCCGCCGCGGCCGCGCCGGGTGGTCACGTAGCCCGCCGCGTGCAGCCGCTGCAGCGCCTCCCGCACCGTGGTCCGGCTGACCTCCAGCATGGCGGCCAGCTCGCGCTCGGACGGCAGCGCCTGGCCGGGCACGAACTCGCCCAGCGCGATGGCGGTCACGAACCGCTCGGCGATCCGCTCGCCCGCGGTGCGCAGGGTCAGCGGGGCCAGCAGCGGGCCGAACGGGTCGGCTGCCCCGCCCTGGCCAGCCCGCCTGGCCACCCGCCCGGCCCGGCGGCCCGTCTCGCCCGCTGCCGGGCCGGTCATGACGCGGCCTTCAGGTCGCGGCGGTGCAGCGCGCCGGGCAGGCCGCACTCCTCCTCTATCACGCTCAGGAACGATAGCTCGCCGCTCAGCGCTCCGGGCGTGGCCGCGCGCAGCGCCGCCACGGCCCGCCGCCCCACGGCGAAGCCGCCCGTCATGTCGCCCGCGCCCCGCCCGGCCAGCCTGCCGCTGGTGATCACCGGGGCGAACGGGTCGGTACGCCACTGCGCCGGGTCGGCCGGGACCACGTCGACGTGCCCGTTCAGCAGCAGCAGCGACGGGCGGGTCCTTGGGTTCAGCCGGCCCCGTACGTCGGGGCGCCCGGCGTAGTCGGCCTGCGGCACGCCGCCCGGCGTCCGCGCTCCGGTCCGCGCGGGAACGCCGATCTCGGATATCGCGAATCCCAGCCGGGTCGCCGCTCCGGCGGCGCCGGGCTCAGCGGGCTCAGAGCCAGCGGGCACACCGCCCCCCAGGGTCATGCAGTCCCGCGGCCAGGTGCCGAACAGGCGGTCTAAAGGACTGGTCTTTAGACATTTAAACGCGGTGCCTCTCGTCACGTCAAGACATCATTCCCCCGCTCCGGCGCTTTATTGCCTGGTCAGCCGCCTGGCCGGTCAGCCGGGTCGGCGCCGCCCCGGCGGCTTTTCCCGGCATTACGGGCGAGTGCCGAAGGCGGGCCGGCCAAGCTGCTCGGGCAGCACCCGGTAGGCGTCGCGGACCCACGCGCACAGCAGCGGGCGGCTGTCCCGGGGGTCGATCAGGTCCTGGACCCCGAAGCGCTCGGCGGTCCGGAACGGTGAGGTGACGGCGCTGAGCTCGCGGTGCAGCCGGTCCAGCTCGGCGGCCGGCTCGGCGGCCCGCTCGAGTTCGGCCCGGAACGCCGCCTCGATCCCGCCCCGGGCCGGCAGCGAGCCCCAGTCGCCGGACGGCCAGGCCCAGCTCCGGGCGGCCCGGTGCCGGTTGATGATCCCGGCCCCGCCGACCCCGTAGACCCGGCGCAGGATCAGCTCGGCCTGGGGCACCCGGGCCTGGTAGACGGCGGCGATGGCCCGGGCGCCGAACCGGATCGTGCCGCGCTCCTCGGCCACCCGGCCGACGGTCATCCCGCCCTGGTCGGTCAGGCTGACCAGCGGCAGGTGGAACGTGTCGCAGAGGTCCACCAGCCGGGTCATGGCCTGGGCGCCCGCCACCGACAGCGTGCTGCCCCGGTACGGGTCGGTGGCCAGGACCCCGACCGGGTGGCCGTCCAGCCGGGCCAGCGCCGTGACCATGCTGTCGCCGTACTCGGCGTAGGTCAGCACCGAGCCCTGGTCGAAGATCGCCTCCAGCACTGGCCGGATCCGGTAGGGCAGGCGCGGGTTGCGCGGGATGGCGGCGGCCAGCGACTCCTCCCGGCGCCCCGGCGGGTCCTGGCCGTCCCGCACCGGCGGCAGCTCGTGCACGCTGGACGGCAGGTAGGACAGGAAGTCGCGGATCACCGCGAACGCCTCGTCCTCCGTGGCGGTGAACCGCTCGATCGTGCCGTTGCGCCGGTGCACCGCCGCCCCGCCCAGTTCCTCCTTGCTCAGGTCCTCGCCGGTGCCGCCCCGCACCACCGGCGGTCCGGCCGTGAACAGCTGCCCCACCCCGGTGGTCATCACCGCCAGGTGCGACATGACCAGCCGGGCCGCGCCCAGCCCGACCGTCGGGCCCAGGCACGCCGCCACCACCGGCACCAGCGAGAGGTTGTCCACCACGGCATCCCAGGCCGGGTTGACCGGGACGTAGGTGTAGCCCGCCCGCAGCGCCATCTTCACGCTGCCGCCGCCGCTCTGGCCGTCCAGCAGCCGGACCACGGGCAGGCGCATCTCGCCCGCGTACTCCTCGGAGAACACCTGCTTGGCGTGAATGGCGGCGTCGCCCGAGCCGCCCCGCACGGTGAAGTCGTCCGCGCCGACCAGCACCGGGCGGCCGCCGACCCGGGCCGTGCCGGT
This sequence comes from uncultured Actinomycetota bacterium, assembly GCA_963731085.1. Lineage (GTDB taxonomy): Bacteria > Actinomycetota > Actinomycetes > Streptosporangiales > Streptosporangiaceae > DASUBV01. Next base: position 470,155 of record CAVSUF010000001.1, on the reverse strand, counting down.
GACGAAGTTGGCCGGCAGGATGGCGGTCAGCCCGCCATCGTCGTCGTAGGCCGCGAACCCGGTCAGCGCGCCGATCTCGGCGAAGCTGCCGGGGTCGGCCAGCCGGGTGATCCGCTCCCGCACCGTCAGCCGCCCGGCCGCGCGATGGCGTTCCACCTTGTCTGGGCCGCCCATGGCCAGGGCCAGCTCACGCCGCCGGGCGATCTCCTCGATCTGCGGCGCCCAGCCCTGGTCTGCCCCGCCCTGGTCGCCGCCGCCCTCGGATGGCTCGGTCACGTGCACCTTCCTTCCCCGCGGCCGTTGCCGCGGCGGGGGCGCTGACCCTGGAACGATAAGCTACTAATCCGCACTGTTTCGTACCGGACGCCGTAATGTCGGATGCCGGCGGCCCCCAGGACACCGCTTGAGCTATCTCCCGGCGCTGCGCGTCCGCGATTACCGGCGATGGTGGCTAGCCCTGCTGTGCATGGGCATCGGCATGCAGATGCTCGAGGTGGCGATCGGCTGGGAGGTCTACGCCCAGCATGGCAGCCCGCTGGACCTGGGCCTGATCGGCCTGGCCGAGTTTGTGCCCATGTTCGTCCTGGCCCTGCCGGCCGGGTCGCTGGCTGACCGGCTGCCCCGGCGCCTGGTGTTCGGCGGCGCGCTGCTGATCGGCGTGGCCGTCGGCATCGGCCTGGCCGTGCTCAGCAGCAGCGGCGACCGCTCGCTGCTGCCCTACCTGGCCCTGGCGATGGCGGCCGGCGCGATGACCGCGCTGGGCAACCCCGCCGCCCGGGCCATGGCCCCCACCCTGGTGCCCCGCGACGTGCTGCCCAGCGCGATGACGCTGCGCTCCATCGCGGCCCAGTCGGCCCAGGTGCTCGGCCCGGCGCTGGGCGGCCTGCTGTACGGCATCAGCCCGGTCCTGGTCTACCTGCTCACCGCCGGCATGTGCCTGCTGGCCGTGGCGTCGGTGGCGTCGATGCGTCCCCAGCCGGCTGCCGACGCGGCCGGCGTGGCCGACCCCGGCGACCCGGCGCCGCGCGCCCTGACCCGGGTGCTGGAGGGCCTGCGGTTCGTCCGCCGCACCCCGATCCTGCTCGGCGCGATCCTGCTCGACCTGCTGGCCGTCCTGTTCGGCGGCGCCGTGGCCCTGCTGCCGGTGTTCGCCCGCTCCGTCCTGCACACCGGCCCGGCCGGCCTGGGCATCCTGCGGGCCGCCCCGGCCGTGGGCGCCCTGCTCGCCGCCGTCCTGCTGACCCGCCGCCCGGTCAGCCGCCGGGCCGGGCGGACCCTGCTCACCGCGGTCGGCGTCTACGGGGCCAGCATCATCGTGTTCGGCCTGTCCCGCGTGTTCGTGCTGTCCCTGGCGGCCCTGGCGGTCAGCGGCTTCATGGACATGTTCAGCATGAACATCCGTTCCACCACCTCGGCGCTGGCCACCCCCGACCGCCTGCGCGGACGCGTCTCGGCCGTCGAGATGGTGTTCATCAGCGCCTCCAACCAGCTCGGCGCCTTCGAGTCCGGCCTGGCCGCGTTCCTGGTCGGCACGATCCCGGCCGTCGTCGGCGGCGGCGCCATCACGGTGCTGATCGCCGTCGCCTGGCGCCGCCTGTTCCCCGACCTGGCCCGCGTCGACCGCCTCCAGGACATCGAGCCCGCCCCCGCCCCTGCGGCCGCCAGACGCCCCGCCCCCGCGCCCGCCGCACCCCAGCCAGCGTCCCCGCCTGACCCCCGCCCCGCGCGATTTCCATGATCGTGACCCCTTTTCCGGGATTCTTGCCGGGCAAACGGTCACGATCATGCTGGGCGCTTCCGGCATACGGGACATTCGGGGCAGTGCTGCGGCTCCGGCGTAGCCGCAGGCCAGGACGCCAGCACGCCGCACGCCACGGGCCGGCGATTCTGTCGGTCCGCCGCGGCGGGCCTGCCGCTGGCGGGCATCGTCGCGTACGAGGCCCCGTTCGGCAACGACGAGACACCCCGGCCGCCGGTCGACCCGGACGCCCGGATCCGCGAGCTGGTCGCCGCGGGCCGTCGCGCCGACGCCGTCCGGTTCTGGATGGCCGACGTGGTGGCCGGGCCGCCGGAGATGATCGCCCAGCTGGACGCCGGCGCCCCGTGGGCGGCGGCGCTGGAGCCGCTGACCCCGACGCTGCCCTACGACCTGGCCGTCACCGCGGGCGGCGTTCCGGCGGCCGAGCTGGCCCGGATCAGCGCGCCCGTGCTCATCCTCGGCGGCGGCGCCAGCCCGGCCTGGTTCCGGCGCTCGGTGGCCGAGCAGGCCGCCGCCATTCCCGGCGCGCGCCTGGAGATGCTCGACGGCTACGGGCACAACGCCCCGCCCGAGTTGCTGGCCCCGATCCTGGCCGGCTTCCTCGGCGGCTGAGTCAGACGAGCAGCTGGCCGCCCTCGGCGTGCAGGACCGTGCCGGTCACGAAGTCGTCATCCATCAGGTAGCCGATGGCTCGCGCGATGTCGGCGGGCTCCGCGATCCGGCCGGCCGGCAGGCGGGCGGCCAGGTCCGCGAGCCGGGCCTGCCGGACGTCCGGCGGCGCGAGCTTGTCCCAGACGGGCGTGTCCACCCAGCCCGGGGAGACGGCGTTGACCCGGACCGGCGCCAGTTCCAGGGCGAACGCGCGCACCATCGACTCCAGCGCCCCGTTGACCGCCGCGGCGAGGGAGCCGCCGGGGCCGGCCGGTACGCGGCGATCCCCGAGGTGAACGTGATGCTCCCGCCCGCCGTCATCCGCCGGGCCGCCTCCTGGGCCGCGAAGTACGGGCCGAGGAACTTGGAGCGGACCGCGCGCATCATGGCGTCCTCGGTCAGGTCCGCGACCGGTCCGTAGGGCAGGTCGGCGGCGGTGACGACCAGGTGGCGGATTGTCCCGGCCTGCTCGAACAGCGCGGCCACCTGCCCGCGGTCGCCGATGTCGGCGGTAACGGCGCGCAGCTCGCGGGGGCGGCCGAGGTCAGCCGCGGCCGCCTGGAGCCGGTCTCCGGACCGGCCGGCGATCACCACCGGCGCGCCGGCAGCCAGGCACCGGCGGGCCACGGCCAGGCCCAGGCCGGAGCTGCCGCCGACGACGACCACGGTGTCAGTGCTGGTCATGGTTACCGTCCTCCATGCCGATCAGTAGTTTCTGCAGCAGGGCGGCCAGCGCCTGCCGGTCGGCGGCCGGCAGGGCGGCGATCAGTTCCTGCTCGCATGACAGGTGCGCGCCCATCGCCTCGCCGATGAGCGCGGTGCCCTGCGCGGTCAGGCCGACCAGGGTGCTGCGGCGGTCTCGCTGGCCGCCGCAGCGCTGGACCAGCCCCGCCCGCTCCAGGGCGTCGACGCGGTGGGTCACCGCCCCGGAGGTCAGCATCAGCTCCTCATACAGGCGGGTCGGCGTGAGCTGATACGGCGGGCCCGCCCGGCGCAGGGAAGCCAGGACATCGAAGCCGCCCCGGTCCAGCCCGTGCCGGCGCAGCGTGCCGCGGATGGCGGCGTCGGCCAGGTGGCCGGCCCGCAGGATGCGGCCGATGGTCTCCAGTGGGGACGTGTCGAGGTCCGGGCACTCCGCGGCCCACTCGGCCCGTACCCGCGCCACGCGGTCCTCCCGTGATATCTGCACGCTCACTATCTTAACATGCAGATACCTTGAACGCCCGACGCCCGAGGAGCACTGCCTGCTAAACGGCTCGACCGCCGTGACGGCGGCCGGGCATCATCGGCCCATGACCGTCCCGGCTGAGCACACCGCCATCGTGACCGGCGCCAACCACGGCATCGGCGCCGCGACCGCGCAGGCCCTGGCCCAGCGCGGCGCGGCGGTGCTGTGCACTTACCTGCGACTGGCGGACGAGCCCGATCCGGGCACCCCGCAGGCCTACCGGGATAACCGGGCGCGCGACGGCGCGGCGGTGGTCGCGCGGATCCGGGAGGCCGGCGGCCGGGCCGTCGCGGTCGAGGCCGACCTGGCCGACCCGGCCGCGCCCGCCGCGGTGTTCGACGCGGCCGAGGAACTGCTCGGGCCGGTCGACATCCTGGTCAACAACGCGACGGGCTGGCTGTCGGACACGTTCACGCCGCTGCGCGCGGGACCGGCATGGCCGGGCGCTGCGGCCGGTGACGGCAGCCGGCTGGGAGCAGCAGTTCCGGGTCGATGCCATGGCCGCCGGGCTGCTGATCGGCGAGTTCGCGCGGCGGCACATCGCCCGCGGCGCGGGCTGGGGGCGGATCATCGGGCTGACCTCCGGCGGTCCGCTCGGCTTCCCCGAGGAGGTCAGCTACGGGGCCGCCAAGGCCGCGCAGGTCAGTTACACGATGTCGGCCGCGCTGGAACTGGCCGCCTGCGGCATCACCGCCAACATGGTGCACCCGCCGGTCACCGACAGCGGCTGGGTCACCGACGCGGTCCGCGCGGAGGTCGCCGGGCGCCCGGACCTGATCCACGTCGCCAGCCCGGCGGAGGTCGCCGAGGTGATCGCCTACCTGGCCTCCGACGCGGCCGCGCTGATCACCGGCAACCTGATCACGCTGCGCTAGGGATCGCCCGGCCCGGCTCGCGTCAGGCGGTGCCGGGCCGCCAGGGGAGGCAGGCCCACACCGTGCGGCCGGCCGGACTGTCGATGATGCCCCAGGCGACGGCCAGCACGGCGATGAGGTCCAGGCCGTGCGGGCGCTCGGGGTCGGGTCCGGGATCGGCCCACCGGCCGCCCTGGTCGTAGACCTCGACCTGGACGTACTCGCCCCGGTGGATCTCGGCCCGGACCGTGAGCGTGCTGCCGGGCTTGCGGGAGTTGCTGTGCCGGGCGGCGTTGGCCGCTAGCTCCCAGGCGCACAGGATCACGTCGTCGGCCGCCGGGCAGTCCCGCAGTAACTGGCGCAGGTCGCCGCGGAGCACCGCGAGGCCGGCCAGGCGGGCCGGGTAGGCGCAGTTGAAGGCGACGGTGCCGGTGGGCTCGGTGCTGGCGGGGCGGAGCATCGGCCGTTCTCCCTTCGGCCCTTCTCTGGCCGGGCTGGGCGCGCCCGGTGAGCTGGCTACTCGTCTAGATGTGCGGTGGTCGGATGTGCGGCTGGCTTGGCTGAGCTGGCATGCTCGCTCGCTCCCGGACTAGATGAGCCGGACGCCATCGTGGGCGCGGACGGCGGGCGGCATGACGTAGTCGATGGCGTCGAACACCCGGACCGCGAACGCCGGGTCGGCCAGGTCGGCGACCTCCTGGCGGCTGGCCCAGCGGACCGCGGCGGTCTCGCCGCCTGCCGCCGCCGGGCTGATCGCCGGCCCGGTCCCCGGGTCGCCCGTGGCCGTGTCACCAGGGGCCGTGTCACCAGAGGCCGTGTCGCTGCCGTCGGCCGGGTGGCAGCGGAAGACCAGCGCCACGACGCCCTGGGCCATGTTCTTGTAGACGCCGGTCAGCGCGGACGGCAGCACCTGCAGCCCGGTCTCCTCGGCCACCTCGCGGCGCAGCCCGTCGATGATCTGCTCGCCCAGTTCCAGCACGCCGCCGGGCGGCTCCCAGTGGCCGTTGTCGCGGCGCTGGATCAGCAGCGTGCGGTCGTGGTCATCGACCACCACGGCGGCGACACTCACGGAGTGCCGCGGGCTACCGGCCACGATCCCGGCCACCTCCAGCATCAGATCGCCTAACATGGTACATGTCCAGATAAGGCAGAGAATATCCGTGTCTGTACCTATTACTCCCGGCCCGGACGAGCCCGCCGAGCCCGCCGCCGTCCTCGGCGTGCTTGACCTGGCGTCCGACCGGGCGGTGTTCCGCCAGATCGCCGACCACCTGCGCGACGCCATCCGGAGCGGACGCCTGGCCGAGAATGACCGGATCCCGTCCGAGACCCGCATGGTCGAGCACTACGGGGTGGCCCGGATGACGGTCCGCCACGCCATCAGCCTCCTGGCCGCCGAGGGTCTGGTCCTGGCCGAGCACGGCCGCGGCGTGTTCGTCCGGCCCCGCCCCCCGGTCCGGCGACTGGCCGCCGACCGGTTCGCCCGGCGGAACCGGGAGCAGGGCAAGGCCGCGTTCATCGCCGAGGCCGAGCAGGCCGGCGCCGCACCCGGCGTCGACAGCCTGATGATCCGCGAGGAGCGGCCGCCCGGGGACGTGTCCGCACGGCTGGGAAGTACCCGCCGGGTACTGGCCCGACACCGCCGTTACCTGCTGGACGGCCGGCCGGTCGAGACCGCCGTGTCCTATGTCCCGCTGGACATCGCGTACGGCACCGCCATCGCCGAGCCGGACCCGGGGCCGGGCGGCATCTACGCCCGGCTGGAGGACCTGGGCTTCGAGCTTGACCACTTCGATGAGGAGATCCGGCCCGGATGCCGACCCCGGCCGAGAGCCGGGCGCTGCTCCTGCCGCCGGGCGTGCCGGTCTTCCACCTGATCCGCACCGCCGTCGACCGCCGCGGCCGCCCGGTCGAGGTCTGCGACACGGTGATGGCGGCCGACGTCTACGTCCTGGCCTACAGCCTCCCGGCCGGATGCCCGCGCGCGCCGGCCGAGCCAGGCACCCGGGTGCGGTGCTAACGAACCACGGGCCTAACGACAACGGGCCTAGGAGTCGAGGATGGCCGCGTCGGTGCCGCCTTCCTCGCCCAGGATCGAGCCGATCTGGGCCACCGCGTCCGGCCGGCTGGCCCGCAGCCACAGCAGGGTGCCGAGGCCCAGCACCAGCCACACCACGGCCACCAGCGGGGTCCAGGCCAGGATGCCCGGCGGGGTCGGGTGCACCGACCCGTACAGGGCCGCGCCGAACACGACCGCGCCGATCAGCGGGACCGCGACGTGCAGCACCGGGTTCCACTTGCGGGTGTCCCGGGTCCGGTAGAAGAACACGATGCCGCCCAGGCACAGCATGATGTAGACGACGATGATCACCAGCGTGCCGGTGGTGGCCCAGAAGTAGTAGTTGCTGAACGGCTGGCCGAACGCGCTGTCCGACAGCGGGTAGCCGATCAGCAGGGCCATCACGGTGGCCACGATGGTGACCGCGATGGTTGCGTTAACGGGCGTCTTGAACCGCGCGTGGGTCTGCCCGAACGCCCGCGGCAGCACGCCCTCCCGGCCCATCGCGAACAGCGTGCGGGAGGCCGCGGTGGCGCAGGCCACGCAGACGATGAACGCCGACAGCATGCCGCCGATCTCGACCAGCGTGCCCAGCCAGCTACCGACGAAGGTGGTCGCCGTGGTCTTCAGCGCGACCGGGTCGGCGCCGATCTTGGCACCGTTGTTCACGCCGAAGCCGATCGTGATCGAGTACGTCGTCCACAGGTAGAACACCACCGCGAACAGGGTGGCCGCGATCACCGCGATCGGGATGTAGCGGCGCGGGTTGGAGGTCTCCTCGCCGAAGTCAGCCGAGGTCTCGAACCCGATGTAGGAGGTGACCCCGAGGATGATGCCGTAGAAGACGCCGTTGAAGCCGCCCTCGTTGGTGTGGCCGAACGTGAACGACGACAGCGCCTGGCCGTGGCTGCCGCCCTTGGCCGTGGTGACCAGGTCGACGATCACGATGATGGCCACGGTGACGATGCCGACGATGAGCTGCACCCGGGTGGTGACCTTGATCCGGATCACTGACAGCAGCACGAACAGCGCCATGCCGATGAAGAAGAACAGGATCCACAGCTTGGGGTTCAGCCCGAGCAGGTCGGCGGCCAGGAAGCCGACCCCCGACATGGTCATCGGGACGAAGCAGATCATGCCGAAGAAGTACAGCCAGCCGGCCATGAAGCCGGCCTCGGTGCCCAGGCTCCGGCTGGCGTAGGTGTAGGCGTAGCCGGCCGAGGCCATGCGGCGGGTGAAGCCGATGACCACGAAGGCCAGTGCCAGGCAGGCAATGCCGCCCAGGAGGAACGCCAGCGGCGTGGAACCGCCGCTCACCGCCGCGACGCCGGAAACGTTCAGCAGCATGGCCATGCCGGGCGCGAGCACCGACACGGAGATGGCGATGGCGTCCCACAAGCGGAGCGAGCCGTGTGCTAGCTCGCCGCTGGCGGCGCCCGGGATCAGGTCGGGACTTGTCTTGGCCATGGATGCCTTCCTCTCACTCCGGCATCAGGACGGTCACGCCGTCCAGGTGGTAGTCGAACGCCAGCGGAGTGCACTCGCGCTCGGCCAGCCAGTCCATGAACTCGACGTGGACCGGGTGCGCCCGGTACGCGTCCAGCGAGTCCACGTCGGGGAACTCCGTGAACAGGAGAAAGGAGTAGCCGCGGGTCCGCGCCCCGGTCAGGTCGGTGCCGAGGCGGCAGCGCGTCATCAGGCCGATCTGCTCCGGCCAGGACGCCACCATCTCGCGCATCCGCGCGGCCTGCGCCGCGGTCAGCTCCCGGGGGAAGCTGAACAGGACGATGTGCTGCACCGTCATCAGTGGCCCCTACTCTCCATCTGCGAAAACGTAAAAACGAACGGCGTCAGTAGAACTCGAAGTACTCGCGCATCTCCCAGTCGCTGACGTCCTGCCCGGCGGGCGGCGGGTTCTCCGCCACCGCCGCCTCATACCGCCCTAGCTCGGCCCGCTTCATCTGCAGCAGGTAGTCGACGATCGGGTCGCCGAACGCGGAGCGGAAGAAGTCGTCCTTGCCCAGGGCGCCGAGCGCGTCGGCCAGCGAGGTCGGCAGCATCGGCGCCGCCGCCGCGTACGGGTCGGCCTCGACCGGCGCGGGCGGCTCCAGGCCCCGGCTGATGCCGTCCAGCCCGGCCGCGATGTTGGCCGCCATGTACAGGTACGGGTTGGCGGCCGGCTCGCCCATCCGGTTCTCCACGTGGCTGTTGGCGTCGCCCGGAGCGCCCTGCACCCGGACCAGCGCGCCGCGGTTCTCCACCGCCCAGCACACCCGGTCCGGCGCGAACGAGTACGGCCGGAACCGCTTGTAGCCGTTCACCGTCGGGGTGGCGAACACGGTCATCGGCATGGCGTGCTCCAGCAGGCCGGCCACGAACTGCCGTCCGGTCTGCGACAGCGGCCCGTCCGGGCTGGCGAACACGTTCTGGCCGGTCTCGCGGGAGATCAGCGACTCGTGCAGGTGCCAGCCGGAGGAGAAGAAGTTGGGCAGCGCGGGCCGGCACATGAACGTGGCCAGCAGGCCCCGGCGCTGGCAGATCTGCTTGACCGCCGACCGGAACAGCACCACGGCGTCGGCCGCCGCCAGCCCGGAGATCGGGCTGAAGCTGAACTCCATCTGGCCCGGGCCCACTCGTCCTCCATCGACCGGGGCGGCAGGCCGACCGCGCCCAGGCCGTCGCGGATCGCCTCCAGCGTGGCGGCCACGCTGTCCAGGCGGACCTCGGACAGGTACTGATAGCCGCGCTCGAACACCGTCACGGCGGGCGGGGCCGGGGTGAAGCCGGCGTTCTCCGGGGTGAGCGGCTGGCCCGTCAGCGCCACGATGTAGTACTCGACCTCGATGCCGCCCAGGAAGTCATAGCCCGCGTCGGCCGCCCGGGCCAGCATCCGGCGCATCAGGCCCCGGCCGTCCAGCGGCATCGGGGCGCCGCTGGCGAAGTACACGTCGCACAGCATCCAGCCGGTCCGGTCGGCCCACGGCAGGACCCGGAACGTGGCCGGGTCGGGCACCAGCACCACGTCGGGGAAGCCGGTGAACTCCTCGATGCCGAAGCCGCCGCCGGCCGCGAACGCGGGCACGAACACCTGGTTGCCGGTGTCCAGGCTGTAGATGGCCCCGGAGAAGTCCAGGCCGTTGGACATCGCGGCGATGGCCACGTCGGGGGACAGGGACTTGCTGCGCGGCACCCCGTGCTGGTCCACCACGGTGAGCCGGACCGTGCGCAGGTCAAGCTCGCGAATCCGGGCCGCGATCTCCGCCGCCGCGGCGGCCTGCTCGGCCGTGTACAAGCCGTGGCGGCCGACGAAGCCGGACTGCCCGACGCCGTCCACGGCATGAGCGCGGGCGCCCGCGTTCATCTCATGAGGGGTGTTGCCTTCCACGGTCAGTCTCCCTTAACCCGGCCCGGCGCTGGCGCATCTGGTCCAGCACCGCGGCCGCGAAGTTGTCGGGCTCGACGTCGGCCAGGGACAGGAAGGTCTCGGTCCGCTGCACGCCGCTGATCTGGAAGATCTTGGTGAGGAGCAGCTCGCGCAGGTGCGCGTGATCCCGGACGCGCAGCCGGACCAGCAGGTCCAGGCTCCCCGTCACGACGCTCATGTGCTCGGCCTCGGGCAGGGCGCGGATGGCGCGGATGATCCCGCTCAGGTCCATGCCGGGCCCGGCCGTCACCGCCAGGTAGACCACGACGGGGTAGCCCAGGGCGTCCCAGTCGATGTCCGCCCGGTAGCCCCGGATCGCGCCGGCCCGCTCCAGCCGGGCTAGCCGGTCGGCCACCGCGGGCGGCGACATCCCGATCTGCCCGGCCAGCGCCCGCTGGGACTGCCGGGCGTCGGCGGCCAGCGCGCGCAGCAGCGCGAGGTCGAGGTCGTCCACCTCCGCCTTGGGCACGGACGGCGAGGCGACCTCGGTCAGCGAGGCGAGGGGAGCATTGAGCGCAGCGGTGGAGGCATTGAGCGCAGCGGTGGAGGAATCTTCCATTTGCCAGGAGGCCTGTCGTCGAATCTAGTGATGTGAGTTATGATGTTATGGGTGAGCTTACCTATGTAAATCACTACAGCCGGAATTTTTTCATTTGTAAGATCCGCTGTCAAGAGATAGGGCGGATGCATGACGGCAGCACCCGAGACTCCATCACGAGAGGCGGGCCGCGACTGGGACGCCCTGGCGGCCCGGCGCACGCACGTGCTGGGCGGCGGCGAGATCACCGCGATCCTCGCCCTGGCCGGGGCGCGCGACATCATCACGTTCTCGGGCGGGTTCCCCGACCCGGCCACGTTCCCGGCCGCGGTGCTGTCCGGCATCGCCGCCCGGCTGATCGAGCAGGACGCCGGGGTGGCCCTCCAGTACTCGGCCACGGAGGGCCTGGCCGGCACCCGGGACTACGTCTCCGGGCGGCTGGCCGCCCGGCAGGCCCGCGCGCCCGCCGCCGATGAGCTGCTGATCACCAGCGGCGGGATCGACTGCATGGAACTGCTGGCCAAGAGCTACCTGGATCCGGGCGACGTGGTGGCGGCCGAGGAGCCCACCTACCTCGGGGCGCTGATGGCGTTCCGGGGCTATGAGGCCCGGATCGCCGGGGTGCCGGTGGACGACAGCGGGATGCGCGTGGACGTGCTGGCCGACCTGCTGGCCGGCGGGCTGCGGCCGAAGATCCTCTACACCATCCCCGACTACCAGAACCCGACCGGCCTGTCCCTGGCCGCCGACCGGCGCCCCGAGCTGGTCCGGCTGGCCCGCCACTACGGGTTCCTGATCTGCGAGGACGTCGCCTACCGGGAGCTCGGGTTCGGCCCCGACGCTGGCCCCAGCCTGTGGTCGCTGGCCCCGGACACCGTGCTCCAGGCGGGCACGTTCTCCAAGATCTTCGCGCCCGGCTTCCGGATGGGCTGGGCGGCCGGCCCGGCTGCGGTGGTCAGCCGGCTGACCGTGGCCAAGCAGAACTCCGACCAGTGCGCCGGGGCGCTGGGCCAGCGGATGCTGGAGGAGTACGGCCGGTCCGGCCAGCTGGACCGCCAGATCGCCGCCTCGCGCGAGCTTTACGCCCGGCGCGCCGCCCTGACCACCGCGGCGCTGGCCGAGCACCTGCCCGCCGGGTCGACCTGGACCACCCCGCGGGGCGGCTTCTACGTGTGGCTGACCCTGCCGGGCGGCATCGATACCGTGGCCCTGACCGCGGCGGCGCGCGAGCTGAAGGTGGCCTACGTGCCAGGCCGGCCGTTCTACGCCGGTGACGGCGGGACCAGCCAGATCCGGCTGTCCTACAGCCGGGTGGCCGATGACCTGATCGGCGAGGGCGTGCGGCGGATCGGCGCCGTGGCCCGCGCGGTACTCCACTGACAACGACGTCTGAGGTTCTGGAGGAATGATGACTGACTCGCCCCGTGCTGACTCAGCCCCGTGCTGACTCACTCGGCGACGCCGCCAGCCACTTCACCACCGAGGCGGGCGGCCAGCCGGCCAGCCCGGCCGTTTCGTGAACGTGGACGAGCTGGCCGCCGTGGAGTTCGTGCCCGGCCTGGGCTTCCGGCCGGTGCTCGGGCACAACGCGATGGTCAACTTCGTGAGCTTCGCGCCGGGCACCGAGGCCCCGCGCCACGTGCACGAGGAGGAGCAGATCGTCGTCGTGCTGGAGGGCGAGCTGACCTTCGACGTGGACGGCGACGTGCGGGTCCTGCGCAAGGGCGACGTGGCCGTGATCCCGTCCTGGGTGCCGCACGGGGCGTGGACCACCGACGGCCCGTGCCTGGAGATCGACGTGTTCGCCCCGCCCCGGGAGAGCCTGCTCAAGCTGGCCGCGGCCCAGAACGAGGGTGCGGCGGGCGCGGGCGAGGCGTAGGTGGACCTGGGACTGGCCGGCCGGCGGGCGCTGGTCACGGGCGGGTCCAAGGGCCTGGGCCGGGCCATCGCGGGCGAACTGGCGGGCGAGGGCGCGGCCGTGTTCATCTGCGCCCGGCACGCCGATGAGCTGGAGGCCACCGCGGCCGGGCTGCGCGAGCACGCCCCCGGCCGCCGCGGTGACGGCGATGGCCTGCGATGTCACCGACCCGGACCAGGTCACCGCCATGACCGCGGCCGCCGCGGCGGCCATGGGCGGCATCGACATCCTGGTCAACAACGCGGGCGGCGCCCGGCCCGGCCGGTTCGCCGCGCTGACCGACGCCGACTGGCAGGGCGACATCGAGGTCAAGCTGTTCTCCCAGATCCGCTGCATCCGGGCCGCGCTGCCCGAGCTGCGGCGGAGCACGGCCCCGCGGGTCATCAACATCAACGCCCTGTACGCGCGCTACCCCGACCCGGCGTTCCTGGCCTCGTCGGTCAACCGGGCCTCGTGCCTGAGCCTGTCCAAGGCGCTGTCGATCGAGCTGGGGGCCGAGGGAATCCTGGTCAACAGCGTCAACATCGGCTTCGTGACCACGCCGCAGTGGGAGAACATCCACCAGCGCCGGGCGCCCGAGATGCCCGCCGACGAGTTCTTCGGCCAGCTCGCCAAGGCCGAGGTGCCGCTGGGCCGGTTCGGCCGCGCCGACGAGGTCGCCGGGCTGGTCGCGTTCCTGGCCAGCGACCGGGCCAGCTACATCGCCGGGGCGTCCATCGACGTCGGCGGCGGCATGGGCAAGTACCTCTAAGATCCCGCTAATCTCCTGTAACGCCAGGCGCATCCTGGATCTCTCTCGCCAAAGGACGGACTGCCGATGTGCCGGTTGCTCGGCTACTGCGCGCAGGCCCGGTCTCCCTGGCCGGCCTGCTGGGTCACCGACGGCCTGGCCGACTTCACCGCCCTGTCCGCCATGCACGGCGACGGCTGGGGGATGGCCTGGTACGACGGCGCCGCCCCGGCCGTCGCCAAGTCGGTGCGCCGGGCCGCCGCCGAGCCCCGGTTCGCCGACCTGGCCCGCGCGCCGCTGGGCCACGCTCGGGCCTGCTGCACCTGCGCTGGGCCACCCCCGGCCTGCCGTGCAGGACTGCAACTCCCACCCGTTCCGGTACGGCGACTAGGTCCTGGCCCACAACGGGGCCATCCACCCGCAGGACCGGCTCGGCCGAGCTGCTGCCGCCGGAGCTGGGAGCGGCAGCTCGCCGGCACGACCGACAGCGAGCGCTACTTCCTGCACCTGATGTGGCGGCTGGCCGAGCGGGACGGCGACATCATGGCCGCCATCGCCGACACCACCGCCGATATCGCCGCCCGGTTCGAGCCCAACAGCCTGAACGCGATCCTGCTCGGCGCCCGGCATGCTGTACGCCATCTACTGGCACGACCCGGCCCGCATCCCGCGCGACCTGCTCCGGGAGCGCGGGCCTGGCCCGGCGTCCGGAGGACATCGAGGCGTACTTCGACCTGTCCTACACGGACCGACGGCGGATGCGGTCGTGGTGGCCAGCTCGGGCTGGCCGATGCCGGGCTGGACGCCGCTGCCCCGCCGGCACGTGCTGGCCGTCGACCGGGCCACCCGGCAGGCATCGGTGCATCCCGATCCGGCGTGGCCGTCTTAGCGCCCGCCTGTTAGGCGCCGGGCAGCCGGCTGGGCACGATCGGCCGGATGGATCACCGGACCGCGCAGCACTTCGCCGCCCGCTGGGCACGGGACTGGAACGCCCACGACCTGGAGCGGCGTCCTGAGCCACTTCGCCGACGACGTCGTGTTCAGCCTCGCCGGTCGCCGCTGCAGCTCATCGACGGCAGCGACGGCGTGCTGCGGGGCAAGGCGGCGCTGCGGGCCTACTGGGCCGAGGGCCTGCGCCGCATCCCCGACCTGCATTTCACCGTCGCTGGCCGTCTACGCCGGCGTGGACGCGCTGGTCATCCGCTACCGCAACCAGAAGAATGCCGAGGTAAGCGAGGTGCTGATCTTCGACGGCCCGCTGGTCGTCCAGGGCCACGGCACCTATCTCGGCTCCGGCCCTAACCTGGCTGGTGCGGCCCCGGCCGATCCCGGGCAGGATTCGCAGGGCTGATCCCCGGAGCGGGTGTCGATCCGCCGCCGGGCCGTTCGTGTGATCGGTGAGAGGCCGGCGTGGCGCCGGCCCGGCGGAAGGAGAACTCCGATGACGCAGTACCTGCTCAGCGTGCACTCCGTGGACGGCGTCCCGCCCCCGTCGGCCGAGACGATGGACAAGATGTTCGCCATGCGTGGAGGCGTTCAACGCCGAGCTCCAGGGCGCCGGGGCGTGGGTCTTCGCGGGCGGCCTGGAGCCGCACCCGACCGCCGTGGTGGTCACCGCCCGCGACGGCGGCGTGCTCACCACCGACGGGCCGTTCGCCGAGGGCAAGGAGCACATCGGCGGCTTCTGGGTCATCGACATCGCCCACCCGCGAGTCCGCGCTGGACTGGGCCGCCCGGGCCAGCGCCGCCTGCCTGGGCCCGGTGGAGGTCCGCCCGTTCCAGCCGGTCCCGGCGGGCTGACCTGCGCGCGCGGGGGCGCGGCTTAGGCATCCTGGCCGGGCGGGCGCCGCGAGTCAGCGGCGCAGCCCGGACGGTGGCCCTCGGTCGTCATCGCCCCGCACTCGGGGCAGACTAGCCGCGCCCAGCAGGCGGCCTCGCCGCCCCGGGGCTCCTCGGGCTCGGGGAGTTCCGCGTCGGGGACTTCCGGCGGCTGGTCGGCCGGGGGGCGCGGTTGCGGGTCGCGGTCGGTTACCATGCACCCAGTCTCTCGCCGGTGTAGCTCAGTAGGCAGAGCAGCCGTCTTGTAAACGGCAGGTCGCCCGTTCGATTCGGGTCACCGGCTCCACGCTCGCCCGGTCGGGGCCGAGCAGACGCCCCCCTAGCGGAGGCGCAGGCCCCGCGATGACCAGCTCGACCGTGCGGCGGGCGTCGTAGCGGAAGTTGCTGTCCGCGCCGTCATTTGCCAAGATCCTTCACATAGGCAAGACTTGCCGATGTGAAGGATCTTCAGGCGAGGAAACGGGAAGAGGCTGCCGGGCGGGCCGATGTCGGGACCCTGGAGATGATGACCCGGGCGCTGGTCGGGATCGCGCTTGAGGCCATCCACTTCGCGGACGCGGATGTGACCCTGCCGCAGTTCCGGTTGCTGCTGGCCCTGGAAGGACTAGGGCGGGTGCCGTCGTCGAGGCTGGCCGCCCATCTCGGGCTCGCCGCCTCCGCGATCACCCGCATGGCGGACCGACTGGAGCATGCCGGGCTGCTCCAGCGCGGCACCGAGCAGGGCAACCGGTGCATCGTCACCGTGGAACTCACCGCCGCGGGCCATCGCCTGGTAGCCGGTGCCCTGGCCCGCCGGCAGGCCCGGATCGCGGCAGTGCTGGATCGGATGAGCCAGCGCGACCGCGATGCGATGGTGCGGACCGCCGGCCAGTTCGCGCGCCTCAGCGGCGATGCGGTGGCGGCCGGGGCGGCCGGGCCAGTGCCGCTATGACGTGCCTGGCGCCTGACCGCGCCTGCCACCCTGTGCTCTGATTCCGTGCCGGGTGATCCCGGCGTGCTAAACGCGTCCAGAAAGGGCAGTGATGGGATCAAAGATGCCGCCGGGCAAACGGGGCATGCGCTTGTTCCGGGTGTTCGGCGGCCGTCACCTGACGGGGAGAAGATCAGCGCCGGAATCCGGTGGAACGATCTTGTCACCGCCCGATGATGAGGGTATCCACGGTCGGCCGCTGACCCCGTCGGAACGCGCGCTGGGCGATTTCACGATATCCCTAGCGTCGGCGTGGCCGGTTATCGCCCTGTCGGTGCTGGTCGGCGCGATCTCGGCAGGAGTCGCGCTGGCACTGCTCGACCTGATCGGGATGATGACCCATATCGCCTACGACGGGACCTTCGGATGGAGCCTCATCCAGCCCAGCCTGCACCACTTCGGCTGGCTCACGATCTTCATCCCGGTCATCGGCGGACTGATCATCGGAGCGATGGCCTACTGGGGGTCAGAGCGGATACGCGGCCACGGGATCCCCGAGGCGATGGAGACGATCCTGGTAGGCGGGAGCAAGATCGAGCCAAGGCTGGCCATCCTCAAGCCAATATCCAGCGCGATAAGCATCGGCACCGGCGGGCCGTTCGGTGCTGAGGGTCCGATCATCCTGACCGGCGGCGCGTTCGGCTCGGTCATCAGCCAGTTCGTTCGGCTTTCGGCCAGCCAGCGCCGCACCCTGCTGGTGGCCGGCGCCTGCGCCGGAATGGCCGCTATCTTCGGAACCCCGGTGGCGGCCGCGCTCTTCGGCATCGAACTGCTCGCCTTCGAGTGGAAGCCGCGATCCATGGCTCCGGTCGGCCTGGCGGTCGGAGTCGCATCGATCATCAGGAACATCATGGCCGCGCACCACCTGCTCCTGGCCGCCCCGCTGTTCCCCGTTCCGCCGCACGGCGCGTTCTCGTCCGTCACCGTGATCGCCGCTGCGGCGATCGGTCTCGCGTGCGGGCTGCTGGCCTGGGTGCTCACGGGCGCGGTCTACGGCGCCGAGGACCTGTTCCGGAAGCTGCCGATCCACTGGGCCTGGTGGCCGGCGATCGGCGGCACCATCATCGGGGTCGGCGGCCTGATCGAGCCGAGGGCACTCGGCGTCGGATATTCGGTCATTGCCGCCGAGCTCAACGGCAAGATTGCCGTCGGCGGCCTGATCGCATTGCTGGTCGTCAAGCTGGTCATCTGGTCGTCGGGCCTGGGCTCGGGCACCAGCGGCGGCATCCTCGCCCCGCTGCTGCTGATGGGTGCGGCGCTGGGCGGGATCATGGCGCCGGTCATGCCGGGCGGCAGCAGCGCGACCTGGGCGCTGCTGGGCATGGCGGGCGCGCTGGCCGGCGTGACCCGGTCGCCATTCACGTCCATCGTGTTCGCTTTCGAGCTGACCCACGACGCCGGATCCCTGCTGCCGCTGCTGGTCACGTGCACGATCGCCTATCTCATCTCCGCATGCGTCCTCAAGCGGTCGATCCTCACCGAGAAAGTCGCCCGCAGCGGCTTCCACGTGATGCGCGAGTACCAGGTCGAGCCGATGGAGGCCCTGTTCGTACGGGAAGCGATGCAGGGGGACGTGCTCACGGTGGCCCCGGACCAGCCCCTCGCGGGCCTGGTGGCAGAGCTTTCCGCCCGCCCGGCCAGCCGGCGGCAGCGGCTCTACCCCGTTATCGACGAGGACAACGTGCTGCTCGGCGTGGTCGCCCCGTCCGACCTGCCCCATGCCTCCGGCGGGGGCACGGCTGCCGCCCGCGCCGCCAGCGACGTCATGCGCTCCGATCCGCTCGTCACCTACCCCGACGAGATTCTCCGCGCCGCTGCTGACCAGATGGCCGAGTACCAGGTTGGCGCGCTGCCTGTCGTTACCCGTGACACGCGTCAACTGCTTGGCGTCCTCACGGAATTCGACCTGCTGAAGGCACGCCAGCGGCAGCTAACGGAAGAACGGCATAGCGAGCGTGTGCTGCGCCTCAGGCGCCTGCGCCCGGCGCCGGTCCAGACGGCTGCGCGCGACACTCCGGGCGGCAGCGTGGACATGGCCACGCTGGCCGCCCGGATCCCGGCAACGGCGGTTCCGGCCGCCCCGGCCGAGGTTCCGCACGACATTCAAGCGGATCGCGCTACGGCACCCCCGTCGCGGCGGCCGCCCGTCACGTGAGATCGGCTCTGCCCTGCTCAGCGGCCTCGGGCGCCAGCCGGCCCGCAGGGCTCCGGGACCCGGGCGGCCGGGCTGGTGACCGGGGCGCCTGGCGGCCGGGCGGCGCGGGTGCCGGGCCAGACCGACCATGGCCAGCGCGGCCAGCACCATGACCGCCACGCCGAACTCGCGAGCCGTGGCCAGCAGCCCGCCGCCGTCCACCACGCCGAAGCCGGCGCCCACCGCGGGCAGGCCCAGGGCCAGGTAGGACACCACCCACAGGGTGGATAGCACGCCGGCCCGCTCGTGCGCGGCGGCCAGCGGCACGACCGTGCGGACCGCGCCCTGGAAGCCGGCCCCGAACCCGGCGCCCGCCACGGCGGTGCCGCCCAGCAGCAGGGCCACCGACCCGGCCGAGATGGCCAGCAGCGTCACCCCGACGCCCGCCACCAGCGCCGCCATGCCGGCCAGCATCACCAGCCGGGCCGGGGCGGCGTGCAGCAGCAGGACCGCCACCGCGCCGACCGCGGACAGGATGAACAGGGCCAGCCCGCCCAGCACCGCCGAGCGTGACCCGGCCAGCAGCCCGGTGAGCTGCGGGCCGAGCGAGGCGTAGAAGCCGCCCAGCGACCACACCGCCAGCAGCGCCGGGACCGCCGCCAGCACCGGCCCGCGCACCGACGCGGGGACGGACACGCGCGGCCGCAGGGCCGCCACCGCGCCCGGCTTGCGGGTCACCGACTCGGCCATCAGGGCCACGCAGATGCCCTGGGCCACGAACACGCCCAGCAGGACCAGGTACACCAGGTGGGCCGGGTCGGGCAGGTACTGGACCAGCAGGCCGGCCCCGATCGCCCCGGTCGCCGTGCCGGTGACGGGGGCCACCGCGTTGGCCACCGTGCCCCGGCGGCGGTGCAGGTCGACCAGGGCGGCTCCGGCCGCGCCCGCGGCGGCCCCGGTGGCCAGGCCCTGGATGACCCGGGCGGTCACCAGGACGGTCACGCTGCCCGCCGTGGCGTACAGCACCATCGTCACCGCCTGGATCGCGACCGCGGTCGAGCAGCACCGGCTTGCGCCCGATGTGGTCCGACAGCGACCCGACCGTCAGCAGCGCGGCCAGCACGGCCACCGCGTAGATGCCGAACACCACCGTCGTGGTGATGGGCGAGTAGTGCCACTCCCGCTGGTACAGCGCGTACAGGGGAGTCGGCGCGGCCGATCCGGCCAGGAAGAACACGGAGATGGAGGCCAGCACGAGGAAGGCGGGGCCGGACGGCAGCGTCCAGCGCTGCCCGCGGCCGGGCCGCGCCGTCATGGTGCTGGCGCTGGTCCCGGTTAGCTCGTCCGCCAGCCGCTGCCTGGGCATGTCATGACTCCTGTCGTCAGAAGGGCGAGCCTCGGCTCGTCTCGCAAGCAGACAGGTCGGTCTGTCTGTCTGCCTCGACACTAGACAGACCGGTCTGGTAATGTCAAGCCATGACCGTGACCGCTGCCGAGCGGCTGTCAGCCCGTGAGCGGCTGCTGGCTGCCGCCGAGGAACTGTTTTACGACGAGGGCGGGGGCGTCCACACCGTCGGGATTGACCGCATCATCGAGCGGGCCGGCGTCGCCAAGGCCACCCTGTACAGCGTCTTCGGAAGCAAGGAAGAGCTGGTCCGCGCCTACCTCGAACAGCACAACGACAGCTGGCGGGCGCGACTGACCAGCCAGCTAGCCCTGCGGTACGCCGATGCCAGCCCGGCCGAGCGCCTGCTCGGAGTGTTCGACCTGCTCGGCGAGCGGTCGGCCGAGCCCACCTTCCACGGCTGCGCGCTGGTCAACGCCAGCGCCGAAACCCAGCCGGGCAGCCTCGTGCAGCAGGCATCGGACCGCGGCCGGGCCTGGGTCCCCGAGCTGTTCGCCGACCTGGCCGGGCAGGCCGGCGTGGCCGAGCCGGAGGAGCTTGGCCGTCAGCTAGCGCTGCTCTATCACGGGGCGACGCTGTCGGCCCGGATGGACCGCGACCTGAGCGCCGCCGCCTCCGCGCGGGCGCGCCGCCGCCGTCCTGCTCGCCGCTGCCACCGGCTCTACCGCTGCGGGGTAGCCAGCCTCGGCGAGTCCCGGGCGAGTACCGGTCACCGCCGCCCCCTGGCGTGCCGCCATGCCCGGCGCCCGGGCCCTGAACTCAGAGACCGGGTGCCGGGCGTCAACGGCACATCTGCTTCCCGAACCTGACAGACCGCCGGCCGGGCTAGTTGCTGGACGTGCGCTTCTTGCGCTGGCGCTCGCGGGCCTCAGCGGCCCGGACCAGCGTGCACTGCTCGCACCGGCATCCCCAGTTCCGGTAACCCGACGGCGTCCCGTGCGGGACGTCAGCGAACTTGCGATTCTGCAGCGACCTCACCCAGGTAGCCCGGGCAGCGGACGCGGCAGCGCGGCACTCGGTGCAGCGGCAGCCGAGGTTGTTGTAGCTAGACGCGGTCCCGTGGACACGAACGTCCTCAGTACTGGTAGTCACCGGGTCCCTCCCGCGCGTCGCGAAGTGATGAACACAAACATGAAGTGGAAACCCCCCACTTATCAGCCCGCCCCGGTCATCAATTTTCGTGCCGGGTCGCATAAGAGACGCTTTAGCGGTGCATCGGGTGCACACGGCCGGGGTCTCGCTCGGATAACCCAGGGCCTTCCGCACCGCAGTGGCCGCGTGATCCCAGGCCAGGCCGTTACCGTGAGCCGGATGACCCGGACTGCTGCCCTGGCCGGGCGGCTAGCCGCCGCCCTCGCCGCCGCGCTGGCCGGCCTGACCGTCGCCGGCCCGAGCACGGATGCCTTAGCCGCAATGCCCGTGGCGCGAGCGGCTGCTGTGGCAAAAGCGACCGAAATGACAAGGCCGGCGGGGCGGCCGGTGGTGATCATCGGCATTCCGGGACTGCGCTGGACCGACATCTCCCCGGCCGCTGCCCCGGCGCTGTGGCGGCTGGCGGAGCGCGGCTCCGTCGGGTCGCTGGTGGTGACAGCGGTGCGCACGTACACCTGCCCGGCCGATGCCTGGCTGACCCTGAACGCCGCCGCCCGCGCGATGGCCCCGCGCCCGGCACCGCAGTCCTGCCCGCCCCTGCCCCGAGTCGCGGCGCTGCCCCGAGTCGCGGCGCTGCCCCGGTCGCGGCGCTGCCCCAGGCGGCAGGGCCGCCCCGGGCGGCGCAGTCCCGCCGGCCGGGCCAGGGGCCAGCCCCGGCCCGGGTCCTGGCGCTGGCCGGCCCGGGCGGGATCGAGACCTACAACCGGCAGTTCAGCTACGCCCCGGACTGGGGTCTGCTGGCCGCGGCGGCCGGGCCGGGCGGCTGCGCGGTGGCGGCCGGGCCGGGCGCGGCGCTGGCCCTGGCCGACGAGCGGGGCGACGTTCGCTGGTATGTCCCGCGGGCCGGGCCAGCCCTGCTCGACGCGGAACGGACGTGCCCGCTGACCGTCGCCGACCTGGGAACCGCTGCCCTCGGCCGGCGGCCCGTCCCGGCGGGCGGCGGTGCGGGCCGCCAGCCGGGCCGCCGGGAGGATCATCTCCGCCGCCCCGGCCGGCGCCGTGATCATGGTGGCCGGGCTGGGCGATGGCACCGCGCCGCACCTGCGAGCGCTGATCGTGGCCGGGCCGGGCTTTCGCCGGGGGCTCCTGGAGTCGGCCGCCACCCGCCAGCCGGGCCTGGTCCTGGCCACCGACCTGACCCCCAGCGTGCTCGGCTGGCGCGACCGCCCGGTCATCGCGCCCGAGGTCATCGCGCCGGAGGTCATCGGGGCGCGGATCCGGGCCGCCCGGCGCGGGTCGCTGCCTGCCGCCATCCGGATGCTGATCGGGCAGGACACCGCCGCTCAGGTTTACCGGGCCACGATGGCGCCGTTCTTCGCGGTCTACGCCGCCAGCGAGGCGGTGGCACTGGCGGCCGTCGCGGTCCTGCTGCGCGGGCCGGGCCGGGCACGCCGCGCCCGCCGCCAGCTCGGCTACCGGGTCACGGCGGTGGCCGGCGGGGCCGTTCCGGCCGGGACGTTCGCGGGCGGCCTGACGCCGTGGCCAGCGGCGCCGCACCCGGCGCTGGTGCTGTACGGAGCCGGCCTGGCCGCCGCCGCCATGATCGCCGTGGCGGCCCTGGCCGGACCGTGGCGCCGCGACCCGCTCGGCCCGCCCGGCTTCGTCGGCGCCGTGACCGCGGCGGTCATCGGGGCCGACGTGATGACCGGCTCGCGGCTGCAGCTGGGCACCCCGTTCGGGCTGTCGGTGCTGACCGCCGGGCGCTTTTACGGGATCGGCAACAACGCGATCGGCATCTACGGTGCCGGCGGGCTGCTGGCCGCGACCTGGGCGGCGGTCTCGGCCGCCCGGCGGGCTCCCGGCAGCTGGCCGGGCCGGTCGCGGCGGCGGGCGGTGACCGCGGCCGGGGCGGTGGCCCTGCCGGTGCTGGCCGTCGCGGGCTGGCCCGGCTTCGGCGCCAAGGTCGGCGGGATGATCGCGCTGGTGCCCGCGTTCGGGGTGCTGCTGGCCGGGCTGGCCGGGGTCCGGGTCACGCCGGGCCGGGCCGCGCTGATCGCGGCCAGCGGCGTCGTGATCAGCGCCGCCCTGGCCGCGGCGAACTACCTGGTCCCGGAAACCGGCCCGTCCGACATCGGCGCGTTCACCGGGCACGTGCTGCACGGCGGCGCCGTCGCGATCCTGCGCCGCAAGGTCAGCGCTAGCGCGGGGTCGCTGACCGAGAGCCCGGCCGCCCCGGTCATCCCGCTGGCCCTGGCCGGGGCCGGGGTGCTGCTGGCCAGGGCCCGGCCCGGCCGCCCGCCGCCGGCCCTGGGCGCCGCGCTGGCCCGGCTGCCGGCGCTGCGTCCGCTGCTGGCCGCCCTGTGGCTGGCCGGCGCGGCGGGCTGGCTGGCCAGCGACTCCGGGGTGACCGTGCCGGCCGCCGCGCTGCCGCTGGTCCTGCCGGCCGTCCTGGCCATCGTGACCAGCGCCGCCGACCCCCCGGCCGGGCCGGACGGCCCGATCCCGCTCGCGCGGCCTAGCCGCGCGGCCAGTCCGGCGGGCTAATCTGTCACTGGCATAGCGGGCCGTTGCGGCGGCCGGCTGACGAGCATGGCGGCGGCGAGCCGGCGGTCGGAGGAGACGGGTGCAGTATCGGACGTCCAGGCTGGTCGCGGGGCCGGCGCTGCGGCTGCTGGCCAGGCCCGAGATCACCGGGGCGGAGCACATCCCGGAGACCGGCCCGGCCATCGTCGCGTCCAACCACCTGTCGGTGGTGGACTCCATCTTCCTGCCGTTCATGCTCAAGCGGCCGCTGGTGTTCGCGGCCAAGTCGGAGTACTTCACCGGCACCCGGCCGCAGGACCGGCTGATCGCCGCCTACCTGCGGGCCACCAACCAGCTGTCCACGGACCGGGCCGGAGCCCGGGCGGCGCAGGACATGCTGGACGCGGCGCTGGAACTGCTCCGGTCGGGTGAGCTGTTCGGCATCTACCCGGAGGGCACCCGGTCCCCGGACGGGCGGCTGTACCGGGGGCGGACCGGCGTCGGCTGGCTGGCCCTCAACTCCCGGGCGCCGGTCATCCCGGTGGCCATGTTCGGCACGGCCCGGATCCTGCCGCCGGGGCACAAGATCCCCCGCCCCGGCCGGATCAGCATCCGGGTCGGCGAGCCGCTGACCTTCGACTCGCTGGAGGGCACCGGTGCCCGGCAGCGCCGGGTCGTCACCGACGAGGTGATCCAGGCCATCCAGAAGCTGTCCGGGCAGGAATACGTGCCGATGTACGCGTCGGCGCGCAAGGACGAGATAGCCGCCGAGCGCGCGGCCGCCGAGAGCGCGCGGCGCACCCGGCGCAGCCGGGGCTAGGACTCCTCGCCGGTGTTCTCCGGCGGCCGCCAGGCGAACATCTCGCCCGGCGCGGTGGCCGGATCGGCTGCCTCCGGCGGCTCCCAGGCACCCTCTTGCGGCTCCCAGGTACCCGCGGCCGAGGGGCGGTCCCACGGCGCGGACGACGCCGGGGCGTCACGCGGCTGCCACGGGTCGGCGGGCGGGGACCACCGGCCCGCGCCGTCAGTGGGCTGCCAGTGGGTGCCGGCCTCGGTGTCGGACCACGGCGCGGCCACCGGGGCCGCGTGCCACACCTGCTCGCCGGGCGGCGACCGGTAGGCGTCGTCACTGCCGCCGGGCTCATCGTCGCCGAGCACTTCCCAGGATGACCCGGACGGTGACCGGGGCGGGCTGGCCGGCCTCCACGGCGAGCTGCCGGGGAACGGGCCTGATCCGCCCGCGGGCTCCTCGGAGCCGGGCACGCGGCCCGCGGCCTCGCCAAGTGCGGCCAGGTCATCCCCGGGTCCGCCCGACCGCGTGCTGGCGGCCAGTTCCTCCCACGACTGGGCGGCCGCGTCGACGGGCTCCGGACCGGTCGCCGGCCAGATCGAGTCGGACGCTTGCGGGGCCGGGCGGCTTCCGCCGGTCGGGCTGGTCGGTCCGGGGACCGCGGCCCAGGGCAGCTCGCTGGCCGGCTGGAGGCCGGCTCCCACGGCGGCGTCCCGGCCACCCTGGCCTGGCGGCTCCGCGACGCCGGGGTGACCGGCGCCCACGCGCCGACGCCGCTGGTCGCGCCGTCGCCGCCGGTCCGGCTGCCCGCCCCGTTGGGGCCGGCGGCCGGGCTGAACGGCCGGGCCGACGCGGCTGCGGTGGCCGGGTCGCTCGACGGCGCGGCGAAGTACTCCAGCATCTTGTCGGCTTCGGTCCGGGAGTCCCCGTTGGACTCGTAGGCGGAGAACAGGTTCTGGGTGGAACGCGCCCACGCCGCCGTGGCCTTCGCGCTGTCCTGGACCTTCCGCTTTCCCATCGAGGAGTACCAGTAGATCGCCGCCAGCAGCACGATCAGCAGCCCCGCGGCGATGGCCAGCGACCGGAGCAGGCCCGGCACCACGCTCGTGCTCGACACCGGCGCGGCGGCCGGCGGCGGCGGACTGGACAGCGGCAGCGCCCCGGCGCTGGCCCGGGCCGAGGGCGGCGCGGCCAGGGCGGCGGCGGCCAGCATGGCCCGGCCCGCGTCGACGCTGCCCGCGCCCGAGCCGGCTGCCGCGCCGGGAGCCGGCTTGTACACGGTGCTCGTGGTCAGCGCGGAACTGACCTGCGCGGGCGTCAGGCCCGGATACTGGGCGCGGATCAGCGCGGCCAGGCCGGCCACCATCGCGCTGGCCGCCGACGTGCTGTTCACGGTGGTGAAGCCGCCGGTATCGCTGTCGGCGACGACGTTCACGCCGCCCGCGGTCACCTTCACGTAACCCTGCGCGGCCGAGAACGGGGCCAAGGCGAACTGGTCGTCAAGCGCCCCGACCGAGATCACGCCGGGGTACGACGCCGGGAAGTTGATCGCGTCGCCGCCCGCGTTGTTGTCGCCGGCCGGGGCGACCAGGACAACCCCCTTGCCCAGGGCGAACTGCACGGCCTGGAACTCGGCCTGGCTGCCGCCCTGGGCGGCGAAGATCCCGGCTAGCTGCGGCGCCTCGCTGGCAAACCGGGGGATCGGCAGGGCCGCGATCTGGGCCGGGTTCGGCCGGCCGGGGTCGACCGGCAGGTCGATGACGGTGGCGTGGTGGGCGACCGCGTAGCGGATGCCGCTGGCGATGGCGCCCGGCAGGCTGGCGCCTTCCGCGGTGCTGTCCAGGGCGGTGCTGGACGGGTCCAGGGTGACCTTCAGCGACAGGATGTGCGCCTTGGGGGCGATGCCGAGGACGCCGTTCGCGCCGCCGGGGCCATTCCCGCGGGCGGCGATCAGGCTGGCGGCCGCCGTTGACTGCGGACCGGACCCCGTGCCGGTGCCGGTGAAGTCCGGGCCGATCGTGACGATGCCGCCCAGGCCGGGCGCCTGAGCGTCCACGCCGTCGCCCAGTACCGCGACGGTAATGCCGGTGCCCTGGCTGACCTGCTGAGCCTGGGTGACGTTCAGGGCGGCCAGCCACCATTCCTGCTGGCGGACCTGATCAGCGATAGCGGGAGCGCTGCCAGCCACGACCCAGAGGGCCGCCATGCCGGTGGCGACCACGGGAATGACCGGGCGGGGGAACCTCAGCGGCACGCCGGATCTGCCTTCCGTGGGGAGTCCACCGCATTGTGCCACGTTCCTGATAGTTAGGGGCCTTCTGGGCTCATTCTCTGGCCCCGCGCGACCCTTAAGGGGGCTATGGCTGGCGGGCCAGTGATAGCCGGACGTGAGCCCCCGGCGGCAGCCCGAGTTCCTGCGCCGCGTCGCCCGCGTTTACGGCCAGTGAGATAAGCCCGGCGCTGTCGGTAAAGGCCACGATCTCGCCCGGCGCCACCGCCGCGAACGTGTCCGTGAACGGCACCGTGAGCTGCCGCCGCCCGGCCCGGACCACCAGCGGGGTGCCCACGCCGATGCCCAGCATGCCGGCCTCGGCCGCCGGGATGGACAGCTGGACGTTGCCGAACCGGTCGACCGACATGACCTCGCCCTCGGCCTCGCCGTCGTGCACCCGGCTGGTCGGGGCGGGCAGCGCGACCAGGTCGGCCACGTCAATCTCGCCGCCCGCCTCGCCCAGGTCGGCGCCCGCGGCCAGGTGCGCGCCGACCGGCATGAAGATGTCCCGCCCGTGGAACGTGGCCGACACCGGGTGCAGCCACAGGTCGCCGTTGGTCAGCTGCACGCGCCCGGGTGGCCCCGCCCAGCGCCGAGATAGCCCAGGACAGCAGCCCGTTGTCCGGGCCGACCAGGATCGAGTCGCCGGCCTGCACGGCGACTGCCCGGCGGGCCGTCCCGACGCCGGGGTCGACCACGCCCACGTGCACGGCCGGCGGCAGGTAGCCCACCGTCTGGGCCAGCACCGCCGCGCCCCGGCGGACGTCGCCCGGCTGGACCATGTGGGTGATGTCCAGCAGCCGGACGTCCGGCGCGATGCGTACGGCCACGCCCTTGCACGCTGCGACAAACCCGTCATCTAGCCCGTAGTCGGTGAGGAATGTCAGGTAGCCATAGCCAGTCACGAATGGTGAGCGTACGGCCTCGCGCGCTCCGCGCATAGCCGAGGCCGGTCCGTCTGCGGGTAGATTTCTTGTCACAGGACGGACGCCGGGTGATGCTGGCAGGCTGACCCGGGAGGCCAGGTGGCGGCGCTGAGTGACGCGGACAAGCGCATCCTCGCCTTCGAGCGCGGCTGGTGGCGGTTCCCCGGCGCCAAGGAGCGCGAGATCCTCGAGGTCTTCGGCGTCCCCGCGACCCGCTATTACCAGCTGCTGAACGAGCTGATCGACCGGCCCGAGGCGGCCGAGTTCGACCCCGGCCTGGTCGCCCGGCTGCGTCGCCAGCGGGTCCGGCGGCGCCGGATGCGGTCCGCCCGCCCGGATTCCAGGCCAGACTAGGTCCGTGGCCCAGACCAGCGATGATCCGGAACGCGATGGCCCCAGCGGACCCGTGCCCGCCCTGCCGGTGCCGCGCACGGACGCCGGCCAGGCCGGCCTGGCGGCGCTGGCCGCAGGCCTGGACCGGGCCCTGATCGGGCTGGACTTCGATGGCACGCTGGCGCCGATCGTGCCCGAGCCGGCCGCCGCCCGGGCGCTGCCCGCGGCCACCGCCGTCCTGCACCGGCTCAGCGGCCTGGGCGGCACCGTGGCCATCATCACCGGCCGCCCCGCCCGCGACGCCGTCGAGTTCGCGGGCATCGCCGACGTGCCCGGCATCGTCGTCCTCGGGCACTACGGCCGCCAGCGCTGGTCCGGCGGCCGGCTCACCGCCCCGCCCGCGCCGCCCGGCCTGGCCCAGGCCCGGGCGCGGCTGGCCGGGGTCCTGGCCGGGGCCCCGGATGGCACCTGGGTGGAGGAGAAAGAGGACGCCATCGCCGTGCACACCCGTCGCACGGCGGACCCGGCCGCGACGCTGGACCGGCTCCGCGCCCCGCTGACCGCCCTGGCGCGGGACACCGGGCTGGTCACCGAGCCGGGCCGGATGGTCATCGAGCTTCGCCCGCCCGGCGCCGACAAGGGCCGGGCCCTGCGCGACCTGGCCGCCGCGCGCCCGCCGTCGGCGGTCCTGTTCTGCGGCGACGACCTGGGCGACCGCCCGGCGTTCGCGGCCGTGGCCGAGCTGCGGGCCGAGGGCATCCCCGGCCTCACCGCGTGCAGCGTGTCAGCCGAGCCGACCGGCCTGGAGAAAGACGCCGACCTGGTGCTGGACGGCCCGGCCGGCGTCGTCGCCCTGCTGGCCGGCCTGGCTCGCCGCCTTCGAGTCCCGCCACTAGCCAGCCCAGCGCGCAGCCAGCCCGGCGCGCAGCGGGCGCAGCACGCGATCATGGTCGTCGCCGTTCTGGCGTGGTTAGCCCAGGGCGGTTAGCTGGTCGGCGAACCAGCGGGCCGGGGGAACCGCGGCGCCCGCCTGCGCCAGCCGGGCCGACCGGCGGGCCCGCTCGGCGTCGCTCATCGACAGCGCCTCGTGCAGGGCGGCCGCGGTGGCGCTCACATCGAACGGGTTGACCAGCAGCGCGTCGCCGCCTAGCTCGGCCGCCGCGCCCGCCTCCCGGGACAGCACCAGCGCGCAGCCCCGGTCGGACAGGATCGGGCCTTCCTTGGCCACCAGGTTCATCCCGTCCCGGACCGGGTTGACCAGCAGCACGTCGGCCACCCGGTAGCCCGCCAGCGAGCGGGCGTAGTCGTCGTCGGCCTGCAGGACCAGCGGGGTCCAGTCCGCGGTGCCGAACTCGGCCAGGATCTCCCCGGCCAGGTCGCGCACCGCCGCCGCGTAGTCCCGGTACTCAGCCAGGTCGGTGCGCGAGGGGTAGGCGAACGCCAGGTGCATCACCCGGCCCCGCCACTGCGGCCGGGTGCGCAGCAGCTCGCGGTAGGCGGCCAGGCCGCGGACGATGTTCTTGGACAGCTCGGTCCGGTCGATCCGGACGACCAGCTTCCGGCCTGCCGCCATCCGCTCCAGGTCAGCGGCCCGCTCGGCCACGTCCGGCTCGGCCGCCCGGTCCCGCAGCCCGGCGGCGTCCACGCCCAGCGGGTGCACGCCCAGGCTGGTGACGTGACCGTGATAGGTGACCTGGCCGTGCTCGCGGTCCACCGCCGCGCCCAGGACCGCGGCGCAGCAGTCGGCGAACGCGTCGGCCCAGCGCTGGCACAGGAACCCGGCGTGGTCGGCGCCCAGGATGCCCTCCAGCACCTCCCGGGCGACGTCGTCGGGGAGCACGCGGTAGTAGTCCGGCGGCGCCCACGGGGTGTGCGAGAAATGCGCGATCCGCAGGCCCGGCCGCAGCTGCGCCAGCATCCGGGGGACCAGGGTCAGGTGGTAGTCCTGCACGACGGCGCGGGCCGCGACCGGGCTGTCCGTCTTGCCGTCCGCCTCCGTTTTCGCGTCCGCCTCGGCCAGCGCCGCCGCGAACGCCTGGTTGTACTCCCGGAACGCGGCCCACTGCCGCTCGAACTCCGGCCCGAACTGCGGCTGGCTGGGCAGGCTGTACAGCATGTGGTGGACGAACCACAAAGTGGAGTTAGCCACCGCGTTGTAGGCGCTGGCGAAGGTGTCCGGCGGGATGTCCAGCATCCGCACCGCCGAGCTGACATCCGGCCCCGAGCCCGCCCCGCCGCCGTCCGGGCCGTCCAGGTCCAGCAGGCCGCCGGGTGCCGCGCTGGGCCGCCGCCCGGTCGGCGTCGCTGAGCGCGGCGCAGACCCACAGCAGGTCGCACTGGCTGGCCACCGACAGCAGGCCCGACACCATGCCGCCGCCGCCGCGCCGGGCGCTGAGCTGCCCGTCCTCACTCAGGCTGAACGAGATCGGACCACGGTTCGATGCGACGAGGACCCGCCCGCCGCCTGCTGGCTCGCTCATATACGGGGAGCCTAAGGGCCAGGTCGGCCCGCTCCGGGACCGGCATGCCGCTGTGCCAGTATCAGATTGGAACCGGCGGGTATCTCCGGTTACAGTGGAGACCACAACTTCATGACGCTCATCCAGAGGGGTGGAGGGACCGGCCCGGTGAAGCCCCGGCAACCATCACGAGAACGCGTGCCCGCGTACATCTAGCGAGGTCGTCTCGGGACAGGTGCCAACTCCGGCCCACGGCCATAAGGCTGGTGGGACAGATGAGGAGAGAGGCCTCGCTCATGACTGCGCCAAGCACTACAACAGCGCCCACGAAGACGCAACGCCCGCTACCACCGCGCCCGCTACGACCGCGACCCGGGCCGGCACGTCCGCCGCCGGCACCCCCGGCCGCCTCGGCTACGCCAGCCACCTGTCCTGCCGGGAATGCGGCGCCACGTTTGACCTGGGCTCCGGTCACGTCTGCACGGAGTGCTTCGGGCCGCTGGAGGTCAGCTACGACCTGCCCGAGGTGACCCGGGAGTCGATCGAGGCCGGGCCGCGCAACATCTGGCGTTACGCCAGCCTGCTGCCGGTCCCGGCGGACGTCGCCGCGACGCCCAACACCGAGCCCGGCTGGACCCCGCTGGTCCGCACCGACCGGCTGGCCGCCACCATCGGGCTGCGCACGCTATGGGTCAAGGACGAGCGGCCCAACCCGACCCACTCGTTCAAGGACCGGGTGGTGGCCGTTGCCCTGGCCGCTGCCACCGAGCTGGGATACAAGGTCCTGGCCTGCCCGTCGACCGGCAACCTGGCCAACGCCGTGGCCGCCGCCGCGGCCAGGGCCGGGATCCGCTCGGTAGTGCTGATCCCGGCCAACCTGGAGCCGCAGAAGATCCTCGGCACGGCCGTCTACGGCGGGACCCTGGTCGCCGTCGAGGGCAGCTACGACGACGTCAACAAGCTCGCCTCCGAGCTGGCCGACGAGCGCGAGGACTGGGCGTTCGTCAACGTCAACGTCCGGCCCTACTACGCCGAGGGCTCCAAGACGATCGGCTTCGAGATCGCCGAGCAGCTGGGCTGGCGGCTGCCCCGCCAGATCGTCGTCCCGGTCGCGTCAGGCGCCCAGCTGGTGAAGATCGACAAGGCGTTCCGCGAGTTCGTCGCCCTGGGCCTGGTGCCGGACACGCCGTGGAAGGTGTTCGGCGCCCAGGCGGCCGGCTGCGCCCCGGTGGCGGCCGCGTTCGAGGCCGGGCACGACGTGGTCCAGCCGGTCCGGCCGGACACCGTGGCCAAGTCGCTGGCCATCGGCAACCCGGCCGACGGTCCCTATGTCCTCGATGTGGTGCGCCGCACCGGCGGCGGCCTGGCCGCCGTCACCGACACCGAGCTGGTGGACGCGATCCGGCTGCTGGCCGCGACCGAGGGCATCTTCGCCGAGACCGCCGGCGGGGTCACCCTGGCCGCCACGATCCGCCTGCTGGCCTCCGGGCAGCTTGACCCGGACGCCGAGACGGTCATCATCAATTCCGGTGACGGCCTGAAGACCCTGGACGCGGTGGCGCCGACAATCCCGGCCCTGACCGCGATCCGGCCGACGCTGGCTGACTTCACGGCGCTGGAGGCGACCTTCTCGCCGCGTGAGGCAGGCCGGGCATGAGCGTATCGGTGCGTGTTCCCACCATCCTGCGGGCGTATACCGGGGGCCGGGCCGAAGTGGCCACCGACCCGGGCACGCTGCGTGAAGTTATCGCGGGACTGGATGCCGCTTATCCCGGACTGGGCGGCCGCATCCTGGATGACGCGGGAAAGCTGCGCCGGTTCGTGAACGTCTATGTCGGTGACGAGGACGTGCGACTGGCCCAGGGCCTGGACACGCCCGTCCCGTCGGGCGGCCAGGTCTCGGTCATCCCGGCGGTGGCGGGAGGCTGACTCCGCTGCGGCGGCGACCGTGGCCGCGCTGACCCCCCAGGGGCGGCTTGTCCCGCTCCGGGGGTCTCGTCCCTATCCAGCGGGTATCCGCTGGCTGAACCCGGTTCGCAGGGTGGGACAGCTGTGCCGATTTAGGGGCGCAAGTGGGCACAGTGACGCACGACACGCTGTAAAGTCAGCAACGGTCGCTGTTGGTACGGTGTGAGCGGCAAGCTCAGCTTTCGCGATGCCTGGCCTGTGCCGCGATCAACCGGGTCCCGCATGGCAAGGGCGGTACCCGTAGCCCGAGCGGAGTTAGGGAGTTGTTGGGTAATGGCTCAGGGCACCGTCAAATGGTTTAACGCGGACAAGGGCTACGGCTTCATCGCGGTAGACGGTGGTAGGGACGTCTTCGTCCACTTCTCGGCCATCCAGGCGGATGGTTACCGCAGCCTCGAGGAGGGGCAGCGGGTGGAGTTCGAGATTACGACGACCGAGCGCGGACCGCAGGCGGAGGCAGTCCGGACTGTGTGAGGCCGACGACGTCGCATCACGAGGCCCGGCATCCCAGGTTCTGGGGCGCCGGGCTTTCGGCTTCCTGCCTCCCCGAACCATTCTGAGCGGGTGCAGGCTCCGGTGATGCGGGTCAGTCCGGACGTTCTCCGCGTTTCGTCATCATGGTCTTGACCTGCTTATATGCCCGTTTCGCAGGCGCTCAGCTTGCACTCGCCCCCCGTGAGTGCTAAACAGGGCGTTGGCACTCTCGGGGTGGGAGTGACAACGCAGTTGGCGGTACCGGGTGATGAGGCCGGGCCGGCACCGGGCAGGGACCGGCAGCCGGGACCGGCCGTCCGTCGCGGGCATCGACCCGGTCCCACTGCAAGGCAACAAGTTCCGGGAGGACTGGAGCCTAATGGCAGCGAAAATGATCGCGTTTAACGAGGAAGCCCGGCGCGGCCTCGAGCGCGGCATGAATCAGCTCGCTGACGCCGTGAAGGTAACTCTCGGCCCTAAGGGCCGCAACGTGGTACTTGAGAAGAAGTGGGGAGCCCCCACGATCACCAACGATGGCGTGTCCATCGCCAAGGAGATCGAGCTCGAGGACCCGTGGGAGAAGATCGGCGCCGAGCTTGTCAAGGAAGTCGCCAAGAAGACGGACGACGTCGCCGGCGACGGCACTACGACGGCGACCGTGCTGGCCCAGGCGCTCGTCCGCGAGGGCCTGAAGAACGTGGCGGCGGGTGCCAATCCGATGTCGCTGAAGCGCGGCATCGAGGCGGCCGTCGAGCGGGTCAGCGAGGAGCTGTCCAAGCTGGCCAAGGACGTGGAGACCAAGGAGCAGATCGCTTCCACCGCCTCCATTTCCGCCGCTGACACCGCGATCGGCGAGATGATCGCCGAGGCGATGGACAAGGTCGGCAAGGAAGGCGTCATCACCGTCGAGGAGAGCAACACCTTCGGCCTGGAGCTTGAGCTCACCGAGGGCATGCGCTTCGACAAGGGTTACATCTCGCACTACTTCGTGACCGACCCTGAGCGCATGGAAGTGGTCCTGGAGGACCCCTACATCCTCATCGTCAACTCGAAGGTGTCGGCTAACAAGGACCTGCTGCCGCTGCTCGACAAGGTGGTGCAGTCCAGCAAGCCGCTCCTGATCATCGCTGAGGACGTCGACGGCGAGGCCCTGGCCACCCTGGTGGTCAACAAGATCCGCGGCCTGTTCAAGTCCGCCGCGGTGAAGGCGCCCGGCTTCGGCGACCGCCGCAAGGCCATGCTCGGCGACATCGCCATCCTGACCGGCGGTCAGCCGATCAGCGAGGAAGTCGGCCTCAAGCTGGAGAACGCGGACCTGGACCTGCTGGGCCGGGCGCGCAAGGTCACCATCACCAAGGACGAGACCACCATCGTCGACGGTGCGGGCGACCCGGAGCAGATCTCCGGCCGGGTGAACCAGATCCGCGCCGAGATCGAGAACACCGACTCCGACTACGACCGCGAGAAGCTGCAGGAGCGGCTGGCCAAGCTGGCCGGCGGCGTGGCCGTCATCAAGGCCGGCGCGGCGACCGAGGTCGAGCTGAAGGAGCGCAAGCACCGGATCGAGGACGCGGTCCGCAACGCCAAGGCCGCGGTCGAGGAGGGTGTCGTCGCCGGTGGCGGCGTGGCCCTGCTCCAGGCCGGCAAGCTCGCGTTCGAGAAGCTCGAGCTGACTGGCGACGAGGCGACCGGCACGCAGATCGTGCGCCGCGCCCTGGACGAGCCGCTCAAGCAGATCGCGATCAACGCCGGCCTGGAGGGCGGCGTGGTGGCGGAGAAGGTGCGCTCGCTGGAGCCCGGTTTCGGCCTTAACGCCGCGACCGGCGAGTACGTCGACATGTTCGCCGCCGGCATCATCGACCCGGCCAAGGTGACCCGCTCGGCGCTGCAGAATGCGGCGTCGATCGCGGCCCTGTTCCTCACCACCGAGGCCGTGATCGCGGAGAAGCCCGAGAAGGAGAAGGCTCCGGCCGCTCCGGGCGGCGGTGACATGGACTTCTAGCCGAAAGGTTCCTGCCCGTATCCCGGGCAGGACCGGACGGCAGGTCCGTCACCCGCGCCGAAGGCGGCCCCGGTTAGCGCCGGGGCCGCCTTCGGCATTTCTCCCGCCGGGGACCCAAGATTTCCCGGCCATTAGCTGGATTTTTCGCGCGAGCCGGCTCCACAAGAAGGTCCAGAGGGGAGATTATCGGGCTGTGAACCCCCCGACGGAACAGCTGATCCGCGACTACCTCAATCGCGTGTCGGTTGCTGCGCGCGGCCGCCTCAGCATCGAGGACCGGCAGGCGTTCCTGGCCCGTACCCGTGAGTTCATCGAGCAGAACGGCCGCATGCCGGCCCATGCCGGAACTATGGGCATGGCGCGGCTGCTGAATGGCCTGGGCGACCCGGTCGCACTGGTTGACCGGGAATGCGATCGCCTGGCCGCCCAGCGAGCCGAGGCCCCCGACGGGACGCCCGTTCCCGATCCGCGCCGGCCGCGCCTGGTGAAGGAGCGCCGAACGCGCGGGCCGCGCGGAGCCTGGGCCAGCCGGCTGCGCCCACCGTCAGCGGACGGCCCGGACGAGCCAGCCGGGGACGACCTGGCCGACGGGCCGCAGCCGGCGGGGACCGCAGCCGGCGGGACGGCTCCCGGAGAGACAGTCCTCGGAGAGACAGTCCTCGGGGGGACAGTCCTCGGGGGAACAGTTGTCGGAGGAACGGCGGCAGAATCGGCACCGGGGGCAAGCAGGACGGGCCGGGCCTGGCAATGGCACGCCGGCGGATGGCGCGGCGCCGCGCAAGGTGCTGCCCGGGGATGTCGTGCACGGGACCGTCCCGACCGGGCCGGCTCCCGGCAGTCCGGCCGGTGGCGCCGACACCCCGCTGCCCGCCGATGTCCGGCCCGAGCCCCGGCGCGGCTGGCCCTGGCAGGGCATGAGCGGGCCAGTTCCAGGCGGTCCCGCCCCCGTGACAGATGACGCTGCGGCGGATGGCGCGGTACCGGATGACGCGGTACCGGATGACGCTGCGGCCGGCACCTACCCTGCTACGCCCTCCGCCAACGGGTCAGCGTCGGCCAACGGTCATTCCGCGACCGGTGACATCCGGGGCGGATGGCAGGCGCCGTCTGATAACTCGGCCGGGCACGGCGACGGGGTTCCGCCGGGCAGCGTCGCGGGAAACTGGAGGCCGGCTGTCGAGCACACGTCCGCCGAGCCGGCCGCCGAGCTCGACGCGGTTGCCGACCCGGACACTGCGGCCGGGCCGAGGCGGTTGCCGAGTCAGCGGCGGTTGCGGAGTCGGATGCGGTTCCCGAGCTCGACGCGGTTGCCGGGTCCGTGGGGGTTCCTGAGTCAGCGGCGGTTGCGGAGTCGGATGCGGTTCCCGAGCCCGACGCGGTTGCCGGGTCGGTGGGCGGTTCCTGAGTCAGCGGCGGTTGCGGAGTCGGGCGGCGTCGCCGAGCCTTCCGCGGTTGCCGAGCCCGAGGCGATACTCGGGATGGTGGTGGCTGCCGGGCCGGGCCTGGCTGGCGGGCCGACGGCGGCCGGGCCGGCAGTCAGGGCTGAGCCGGCGGCGGTCGCGCCGGAAGCGGGTGCTGAGCCCCCGTCGCCAGCCGAGTCCGGGGAGGCGCCCGATTCCGGGGAGGCGGCCGATTCCGGGGAGGCGGCCGAGCCTGAGGCGGCGGCCGAGCCTGAGGCAGTTGCTGAGCCCGCAGCGGGCGCTGGACCGGGGGATGTGGCCGAGCCGGCGGATGATGACCGCCCGCCGGACACGGGTCCCGTGCCGCTGGGTACGGGGGTCGACGCTGGCCGGGATTCCGGGGCCAGGCCGGCGAAGGGCGTGAGCCGGCCGGGTGTCGCCGGGTGGTCGGGCTGGAAGCCGAGCGGTGAGCCGAGGAACCGGTCCGGCCTGCCGCCCGGGCTCACCGACAGGGTCGGCGAAGGGGCGAAGAAGGTCGCGCTCACGGTGGCCGGCTGGGCTCGCCAGCGGCCGCTGGAAGCGGCGGCCGTGATCCTGCTCGGCCTGGGCGGCCTGGTGTACCCGCCGGTGTGGCTGCTGGGCGCGGTGATCACCCTGGCCTCGCGAGCCTGGGACGCGCGCGACAAGTGGCTCGGCCTGATGGTTCCGCTGGTCATCGTGATCATCGGGACGGGGGCCGACATGTCGCTCGGCGGGACGCAGCACGGCTTTTCCGCCTACGTCCGGGAGGGCTGGATGTTCGCGGGTCACCTGAGCCGGGCAGTGGCCGTCCTGGGCGCCATCTACCTGGTCTGGCGCACCCAGCGGCCACCCCGGATGATGCCGTCGGAGCCCTGGAAGAAGAACCGGCGATTTAACTGAGCGCACGCGCTGGCGAGCGGCTGGGCGCGACCCGCCGGGCCGGTTTTGCCATCGCCCAGACGGCCCGTCAACCTATAGCCTGATCGAGTGACGCCGCTGCCCGGCGCCGCGTCCTGCGTCCCTCTCCCCGTAAGGTTCCCGCTCGTGCCCACTGGCAAGGTCAAGTGGTATGACGCCGACAAAGGCTTCGGCTTCCTCACCCGTGATGATGGCGGTGAGGTGTTCGTGCATTCCACCGCGCTGGATTCCAGCGGCACGGCCCTGCGCGCGGGGCAGCGGGTCGAATTCGGCGTTGCCGAGGGACGGCGCGGCACCCAGGCTCTCCAGGTCCGCGTGCTGGAGCCGCCGCCCACGGTGGCCAAGGCCAGCCGCAAG
Organism: uncultured Actinomycetota bacterium; assembly: GCA_963731085.1. Classification (GTDB taxonomy): domain Bacteria; phylum Actinomycetota; class Actinomycetes; order Streptosporangiales; family Streptosporangiaceae; genus DASUBV01. Next base: position 433,111 of record CAVSUF010000001.1, on the reverse strand, counting down.
GACCCGGAAGACATGGTCGTGATCGTCGAGGACCTGATCAAGCTCCTCGACGGGGTATCCAACACCTATCGTCGCGGCAAGCACCCGGATAGCCGCGACGCCAAGAAGATCGGTACCGTGCTGCGCGCCGTCGCGGCCGACATGGAAGCCTGAGCGAGAGCGCTCACCAGCCGCGGGTCCGGAAGTTCGTTCGCCTAGGGCGAAACGGGATCGGCGTCAGCCGACCGGGGCGCTGACCTTGGCCGGAGCCCGGCGACCGCGGAGGACCCGGCGGCGCCGGGCCGCCACGATGGCGATCAGGGCCAGGGCGAGCGCGATGGCGGCGAACGTGAGCCCGGCCACGCCGCTGTTGGTCAGCGACATGACCAGGCCAGCCAGGCCGCCGGCCACCCAGGAAAGCTGGTGCAGGGTCTCGGAGACGGCGAAGGTTGACGAGCGGACCTCCTCGCCGATCTCCCGTTGCAGGATCGAATCCAGTGCCAGCTTGACCAGGGCCTGGCCCAGGGCCGCGCCGAGCGCCACGACCAGGGCGGCCCACAGGCCGAAGAACGCCGCGCACAGCGCGGTGACGATCGTCGCCAGCATCAGCATGCCGAACGCGATCACCTGCGGAGCGCGGGACTTCAGGGCCGACCCGATGCCGGTGCCGATGAAGCCCCCGATCCCGGCGGCGGCGATCATCTCGCCCAGCGCCACCTTGTCGGGGGTGCCGGGAAAGTGCACCGTTCGCAGGATGAACGCCAGGAAGAAGATCATGAAGCCCGAGTACGCCCGCAGGGCCGCGTTGACCTGCATGGCCTCGCGGACGATCGGGCCGATGGTGGGCAGATGGACCAGGCGGCGCAGGCCGGTCCGCTGGGCGGGGTCCGGGTGCGGATCCGCCCCGGACATGGGCCGGGTGCCGCCGGGACCCGTCTGGCGGGCACCGCGTTCCCCGTCATCGGGCTGCGCGCCGGGCGGCCGGGAGCCCGGGTCGGCCCCGCCAGCCGGTGCCATGCCGGGCTGGCCCGCATCGCCCCGGGAGGGGTAGCCCGGCGGGTCGGGGATCTCGGCGGGTGAGTCGACGCCGCTGGGCAGTCGCAGCGCCAGCGCCGTCGCGGCCAGGTAGATCGCGGTGCCCACGCGCAGCACCCAGGCCGCGCCCCCGGATCCGCCGCCGGTGGCGAACGAGACGCCGACCGCGGCCCCGGCGCCCAGCGACGAGGCGATAAGGCCGCCGAGCGCCGACCGCGCGTTGGCCGTGACCAGGGTGATCTTGCTGGGCAGCAGCCGGGGCGTGACCGCCGCCCTGGTCACGCCGTACGCCTTCTGCAGGACCAGGACCCCGAACGCGGCGGGAAGCAGGGTCACGGCATCGTTGTGCTGTACCGCGCCGGCCATTCCCCAGGTCAGCAGGCCGCGGGCGAGCAGGGTTCCCATCAGGATGTAGCGGCGGCCCTGCTGAACGCGGTCCAGCATCGGCCCAGGAACGGAGCCAGGACCGCGAACGGCGCCATGGTGATCAGCAGCGCGAGCGCGATGCGGCCCCGGGCCTGGTCGACCGAGGTGCTGAAGAACAGCGTCCCGGCCAGCGCGACGGCAACGAACGCGTCGCCGACGCCGCCCGCCGCGGTGAGCTCGATCAGGTTGGACAGCCCGGTCTGGCCGGCCCCGGACGCCCGGCTCAGCCGGTGCACGATCCGGCCGGCGCCGTTCGCGGTGGCGGCTCCCGCGCGGCCCGCGGCCTGCGAGGCCGATGCGATCGACCGGCCCGCCTGCCGCACCCGCGCCCCCCGGCCGGTGTCTGCCATGCCTTAAGTATTCTGCTTCTACGCCGCTGGCACTACTGGCCAGGGCCGCCGGACTGGCGATCACGGCGCGTAGCATCAGTCAGATGAGGAACAATTACCAGCTGTGAGCCCTATTCGAGTGCGTGCCAGGGAACTGGACCAGGCCTGCGCTGACGCGGTCGACCTGGCCCGCGCGGCAGCCGGTGACCTGGTGGGTCCTGACCAGGTCGGGCCGTATGTCGGCGCCGAGGCCGACGCCGACCGGGTGGTCACCCACCTGTTCGAGTGCCTGGACCGGGCCTACGTCGGCTGGCGGTGGGCGGTGACGGTGGCCCGGGCATCGCGGGCCAAGGTCGTGACGGTGGACGAGGTCGTGCTGCTGCCCGGCCCCGATTCGCTGCTGGCCCCGGACTGGGTGCCGTGGAGCGAGCGGGTGCGGCCCGGCGACATCGGTGTCGGCGACCTGATGCCCGCCCCGTCCGACGACGAGCGACTAGTGCCCGTCGCGGCGCTGGAAGGCGACGACGGCATCCTGGACTGGGAAGACCCCACCGCCTGGGACGAGGGCGGCGAACTGGCCACGGCGCTGGGCCTGAGCCCGGATACGCGGCCTGAGCCCGGCGCGACCGGGCGGTCCCGGGTCCTGTCGGCCATCGGCCGGGACACCACCGTCAGCCGCTGGTACACCAGCGACCACGGGCCGGAGGCGCCGATCGCGCACGCCGCGCCGGGCCAGTGCATCACGTGCGGGTTCGTGGTCCGGCTGGCCGGGTCGTTCGGCCGGGTCTTCGGTGTCTGCGCCAACGAGTACGCGCCGGATGACGGCCGGGTGGTGTCACTCGATCACGGCTGCGGCGCCCACTCCGAGGCGGTCGGCGCCACGCCCGGTCACGGCGCCCCGGTGCCGGTCATCGATGAGATGGGCTACGACCTGGTCGACACGGCCGGGGTGTCGATGGCGGACACGGTCTTCGAGTCGCTGGATCACGGCGCGTCGGAAGACGCGGGCCGCGAGTCCTGATCCTGCTGCCGCGCCCGGCGGGCGTCGTGCCGCTCGGCCCCGCGGCGGCGGGACCGCTTCAGCCACGGGGCGAAGCCCAGGCCGAACACGCCGAGGGCCGACCCGGCCACCGGCACCCAGATCCACCAGTGCTGCGCCGGGGCCAGGTGCCCGCGCAGGATCAGCACGACGACGAGGGCCACTAGCCAGCCAGCCGTGATGACTGCGGTGATCAACTGGTCGTTCCCCTCCAGCGGAGGCGGAATCGGCAGGTTCCGGCGCGGCATCGGTCCAGGCTAGCCCACGTCGGCCCGGCTCATCCTGGCCCGGCTTGCCAGCCCGGGACGCCCCGGCGCCCGCCCGCGGTCAGGCGGGACGGCCGCCGGGGCTCGCGATGCCGCCCGGTTACTCGTCCCAGGGGTCGGGCGTCGGCACCGGCGGCTTCGGGGTGCCGACGATGTCGGGCGCGCCGTCGGGCTGCGCGTCAGGCTGGACGTCCGGGTCGGACTGGGCTGCGGACATGGTGATGCCTCCCGTATTTGCGGCGTCGAATGTGGCTAGCCTTTGTACCGATTTAATGCGGCCCTGAATGGGATCCCCGTGCATTGTCGACGGTACGGATAGTAGTACTGCGATCGGGCGAATTCAGCGGTTGTTCTGAAGCTTCCGGCGTGGTATCCCTGGCCCCGGCGGCATCAGGAATCGGCAGGTGACCCGAGTTCGGCCACCCGGGATAGAACCTGCTGGGCGCGCCGGTCATCGCCCAGTTCCTCGAACAGGCGCAGCGCCTGCTGCCAGGCCCGGCGGGCCTGCCGGGGCTCGGCCGCCCGGCTCCGGGCCAGGCCGAGCAGGTCCAGGTCGCGGGCCTGGCCGTACTTGTCCCCATCGGCCTCGTGAATGGCCAGCGCCCGCTCCAGCAGGTCAGATCCCTCGGCCACCTGCCCCAGGTCCAGGCGCGCCCGGCCGAGATGCAGCAGCACGTACCCCTCCAGTCGCGCCGACCCGATCTCCCGGACCACCGGCAGGGCCTCCTGCAGGTAGGAGACCGCCTCGTCGTAGCGGCCCAGCTCCAGGTACGCCTCGCCCAGGTTGCTCAGGGCGACCGCCTCGCCATGCCGGCGCCCGACCGCGCGCTGCAGGTCCAGGGCATCGGTCAGCGCGGGCAGCGCCCGCTCGTACAGGCCCTCCTCGATGAACAGGAAGGCGATGTTGTTGGCCGTCTGGGCCTGGCCCAGGCGGTCCCCGGTCTCCCGGCGGATGGCCAGGGCCTGCTCGAAGTAGCCCAGCGCCCCCTCGGCCCGCTGCTCGGCCAGGACCATGCCGATGTTGTTCAGCACCCACGCCTCGCCCCGGCGGTCGCCCGCGGCCCGGGCGCTGGCCAGGGCCACCCGGTGGGTGGTCAGCCACTCCTCGCGGTAGCCGAGCCGGTCGAAGCACCCCATCGCGGCCACGGGCAGCTTCCAGGCGATGTCGTTCAGGCCGTAGGCAGCCGCCTGGCGGGTGGCCGCGACCAGATTGGCGCGCTCCACCTCGCTCCAGGCCAGCGCCTCGTCGGCGGTGCGCGAACCGAGCGCGCCGGTCGGCGGCCCGTCGGGAAGCGGCACCCGGCCCCGGAACGGGGCGACGACGCCGGCGGCGGCGGCCGCGGTGCGGACGTACCAGTCCAGCACCCGCTCGACCGCCCGGCGCACCGCGGCCGGGTCGTCCTGGTCCCCGGCCCGCTCGGCCGCGTACGCCCGCAGCAGGTCGTGGAAGCCGTACCGCTCCGGCGCCGGTGACTCCAGCAGGTGGGCGTCGACCAGCACCTCCAGGGCGCTGGCCACGTCGTCCTGCGGCTCGCCGAGCAGGGCGGCGGCAGCCGGCAGGCCGATGCTCGAGCCCTGCCAGACGCCGAGCAGCCGGAACGCCCGGGCCGGGTCCACCGTGCCGGTAGCGGCTAGCTGGTCGGAGAAGTCGAAGCTGACATCGAAGCAGGCCCGCACGGCCATGTCGCCGGAGGTGAGCTCGTCCACCCGGCGGCGCTGGTCGGCCAGCCGGCGGGCCAGCGTGCCGACCGTCCAGCCGCGCCGCGAGGCCAGCCGCGCCCCGGCGATGCGAATGGCCAGCGGCAGGCCCGCGCAGGCGGCCAGCACCTCGTGCACGGGTCCGGGCTCGGCCCCCGCCCGGTCCTCGCCGATGATCGTGGTCAGCAGGCTCAGCGCCTCGTCGTCGTCCAGCACGTCGAGGTCCACCAGCCGGCTGCCGGCCAGGTCGGCCAGCCGGTGCCGGGAGGTGACGATCACCGCGCAGGACGGGCTGCCCGGGAGCAGCGGCCGGACCTGGGCCGCGTCCCGCGCGCCGTCCAGCACGATCAGCACCCGCCGGTCGGCCAGCAGGGTCCGGTACAGCGCCGCCCGCTCCTCCAGCCCGGCCGGGATCTGGCGCGGGTCGGTGCCCAGGTCACGCAGCAGCCGGGCCAGCACCTCGTACGGCACCACCGGCTGCTCCCGGACGCCGAGCAGGGTGACGTACAGCTGCCCGTCGGGGAACTCGCCGCGCAGCGCGTGCGCGGCGTGCACGGCCAGGGCGGACTTGCCCAGGCCCGGCGTGCCCGCCACCACCGCCACCGTCACCGCCGACGGGTTGTCCGCGCCACCGGACCGGGTCATCAGCGCGCGCAGCTGGGCCAGGTGCACGGCCCGGCCGGTGAAGTCGGCGATATCGGCGGGAAGCTGCGCGGGCACCGGCCCGGCCGGGCAGCCCCGGCCCGGCGGGCAGCCCCCGGCTGGCGGGCAGGCCCGGGCGGTCCGGCGCGGTCGCCTCGGTGGTCGCCCCGACATCCGCGGTCAGCAGGTCCTGGTACAGCCGGCGCAGCTCGGGACCGGGGTCCACGCCGAGCTCGTCGGAGATCGCCTGGCGGGCCTCGCCGTAGGCGGCGATCGCCTCGGCCTGGCGCCCGGCCCCGTCCAGCGCCCGCAGCAGCAGGACCCACAGGCCCTCGCGCAGGGGGTGCTCGGAGAGCATGCGCCGAAGCTCGGGGACAAGCTGGGCGGGCCGTCCGCAGCGCAGGTCGGCGGTCATGCGCAGCTCGACGGCGGTGAGCCGGGACTCCTCCAGCCGGTCCGCTTCCGCGGTGATGTGCGGGGTGGGCGGCACGTCGGCCAGGGCGCCGCCGCGCCACAGGCCCAGTGCCTCGGCCAGCACCGCCGCGGCCCGGGGCGCCTCACCGTCGGCCAGCGCCTGGCGCCCGTCCCCGACCGCCGTCTCGAAGACCGCCGCGTCCACGTCCACGGCGCCTGCCCGGAGCAGGTAGCCGGGGGCTCGGGTGGCCAGTATCCGGCCTTGCGGGTCGCCCATCAGCCGGCGCAGCCGGAGCACGTAGACGCTGACCAGGTTGGCCGCGCGGTCCGGCGGATCCTCCCCCCACAGCCCGGCGATCAGCCGCTCGGTCGAGACCACCTGGCCCGGGTGCAGGAGCAGGGTGGCGAGCAGCGCGCGCCATTTCGGCGCGCCAATCCCGCTCCAGTCCTCGCCTGTCCAGACCTCAAGCGGTCCCAGGATCCGAAACCGCACAGTCGCTGTCCCCGTCCGCTGATGCCAGGCCCCGTCGCGGCGGTCATGGCCCTGGCCCTGGCCGGAGACGAAACACTTAATCAATACTCAATCATGACGTGTGGGCGACCCGCCATTCTGACCGGTTAAGGTATCTGTCGCCGGGCGGATTGTCGCGAGACCCGGATTAACCCTGAGCAACCAGATCCGGGGACCGCCTGGCGGGGGCGCAGTCCGCGGATCGGGCGGCGGCCACGGTCGCTGGCTGGCAGGCGCTGTCCGAAACCTGACCGATGCCTGATCGAGGCCGGCGACTGCACCGGCTGGGCGCACGTGTCCGGGGGGCGGAAGGCACAATTGCTCCAGGGGCCGCGTGCATCCGGGCGCGGCCGCGCCGCCGGCGCGAAGGGCTGGTTTCCGCCAGATCTGGACGGGAATACCAAGCCCAGCCCTATGGTTAGCAAGAGTAATGACTCAGGTTAATGAAAATGACAGCTTCGCAGCCCAGGACAGCTTCGCAGACCAGGTCAGACGCGGGTCTGGCCACCGAGCTGCGGATCTCGGTGACCCGGCTCGCCCGGCGGCTCCGCGCGGAGCGGATCGCGCGGGGGCTGGCGACCGAGTTGTCCGACACCCAGCTGGGCGCCCTGGCGGCGCTCGAGCGGCACGACGCGATGACTCCCGGCGAGCTGGCCGAGCACGAGAAGGTGCAGCCCCCGTCCATGACCCGGGTGATCGCGGCGCTGGAGGCCCGCTCGCTGGTGACGCGGGCGCCGCACCCGACGGACGGCCGGCAGGTCCGGCTGACGGTCACCGATCAGGGCCGCGAGCTTGTCCAGCAGTCCCGTCGGCTGCGGGAGGCGTGGCTGGCCAAGCGCCTGCACGAGCTGAGCCCAGAGGAGCGGGCCATCCTGCGGGCGGCGGCGCCGATCCTGCAGCGGCTCAGCCAGTCCTAGCTGCCGGGACCGGGAGCCACCCCGCCCGGCCGGGTTCCGTCCCGGCCGGGCGCAGCGCCATGTTCGGGTCGCTGCGCACCCGTAACTACCGGCTGTTCGCCACCGGGCAGGTGGTCTCCAACACCGGAAGCTGGATGCAGCGGGTCGCGCAGGACTGGCTGGTGCTCAGCCTCACCCACAACAGCGGCACCGCGCTCGGCATCACCACCGGCCTGCAGTTCGCCCCGATGCTGTTCAGCCTCTGGGGCGGGGCCGTCGCGGACCGGTACTCCAAGCGCGGCATCCTGATGGTCACCCAGGCGCTGATGGGCGGCCTGGCCCTGATCCTCGGGGTGCTGGCGGTGACCGGTGCGGTCCGGATCTGGCAGGTGTACCTGCTGGCCTTCGCGCTCGGCATGATCACCGTGGTGGACAACCCGACCCGCCAGGCGTTCGCGGTGGAGATGGTCGGCACGGACGGCATGGCCAACGCCATCGCGCTGAACAGCGCGGTGTTCAACCTGGCCCGGATCGCCTGGCCCGGCCGTGGCCGGCCTGGTCATCGCCGCGGTCGGCACGCCCGCCGCCTTCATGGTCAACGCGGCCTCCTACGGCGCCGTGCTGATCAGCCTGAAGCTGATGCGCCCGGCTGAGTTGCTGCGGGTGGCGCGGGCACCGCGGGCCAGCGGCCAGCTACGCGAGGCGCTGGGCTACGTGCGGGAACGGCCCCGGCTGTGGATGACCCTGGTGCTGATCTTCTTCGTCTCGACGTTCGGGATGAACTTCCAGGTCACCACCGCGCTGATGTCGCGCGGCGTATTCCACGTCAGCGCGGGCGCGTTCGGCCTGGCCTCGGCGGTGTTCGCGGTCGGGGCGCTGGGCGGGGCGCTGATCGCCGCCCGGCGGCGCCGCCCGACGCTGTCGCTGCTGGTGGCGACGTCGCTGGCATTCGGGATGATGGAGATCCTGACCGCCCTCATGCCGGACTTCGCGTCGTTCGCGCTGATGCTGGTGCCGACGGGCCTGTTCCTGCTGACGCTGACCACCGCGGCCAACTCGACCATGCAGCTAGGCACCACGGCCACCATGCGCGGCCGGGTGATGGGCCTGTACATGCTGGTCTTCCTGGGCGGCACGCCGCTGGGCTCGCCGCTGGCGGGCTGGGTGGCCGAGGCCTTCGGCCCGCGGATGAGCCTGATCAGCGGCGGGGTCATCTCGGTCGTGGCCACCGTGGTGGTCGGCCTGGTGCTGGTCCGCCGCAGCGGCGTCCCGGCCCGGTCCTACCTGCGGCCCGCCCGCCTGGCCCAGCTGATCACGGCCTGAGCTGATCACGGCCTGGCCCGGCGCCAGCGCCCGGCCTGCTGCTACGAATAGTCGGCATGCGGCTCTTCGTGGCCATCGTGCCGCCCCCCGTCGCGGTGGATGCCCTGGCCCGGTGGCTGGACCCGCTGCGCCCCGCCGCCCCGCCGGGGCTGCGCTGGACCGGCCCCGGCTCGTGGCACGTCACCCTGGCCTTTCTCGGCGAGGTGCCCGAGACCGTCCTTCCCGGGCTGAGCACCCGGCTGGGCCGGGCCGCGGGCCGGCACCCCGCCCTGAGCCTGGCCATCGCGGCCGGCGGCGCGTTCCCCGGCCCGGCCCGCGCCCGGGTGCTGTGGGCGGGCGTCAGCGTCAGCCCCCCGCACCCAGCGGCTCCCGCCGGCCGCCCGGCGAACCGGCGCCAGCCACTCGGGGCGCTGGCGGCCTCGGTGGCCGCAGGCGCCCGCCGGGCCGGTGCGCCGTCCCCGGATGAGGGCCGGCGGTTCAGGCCGCACATCACGCTGGCCCGGCTCGGCGCGCCCGCCGATGTCGGGCCGCTGGTCAGCGGCCTGATGCCGCTAGCTGGGCAGCCCTGGGCAGCCACCGACATCCGGCTGATCCGAAGCGTCCTGCGGGCCGGCCCGGACGGCACCCCGCGCTACGACGAGGTCGCCCGCTGGCCCCTGCGCCCCCAGCCCGGCTAACCCCTACAACCGCTCGACCACGTAGTCGATGCAGGCGGTCAGCGCCTGCACGTCGGACGGGTCAACGGCCGGGAACATGCCGATCCGAAGCTGGTTGCGCCCCAGCTTGCGGTAGGACTCGGTGTCCACCACCCCGTTGTCGCGCAGGATGGCCGACAGGTCGGCCGCGTCGATGCGGTCGTCGAAGTCGACCGTGCCGACCACCGGCGACCGCTGCTCCGGGTCGGCCACGAACGGGGTGGCGAACTCGGCCCGCTCGGCCCACTCGTACAAGTACCCCGACGACTGCGCGGTCCGGGCCGCTGGTCCAGGCCAGGCCGCCCTGGGCCAGCATCCAGTCCAGCTGCTCGGCCAGCAGGAACAGCGTGGCCACGGACGGGGTGTTGTAGGTCTGCTGCTGGCGCGAGTTGGACACGGCCAGCTTCAGGGAGAAGAACTCCGGGATGTAGCGGTCGCTGGACGAGATCTGGTCGGCCCGGTCCAGCGCGGCCGGCGACATCAGGGCGATCCACAGGCCGCCGTCGGAGGCGAAGCACTTCTGCGGCGCGAAGTAGTAGCAGTCGAACTCGGCCGCCGACACCGGCAGCCCGCCCGCCCCGCTGGTGGCGTCGACCAGGACCAGCGCGTCGGCGTCGAGGCCGTGCGGCCGGCGGATTGGCATGGCCACGCCGGTGGAAGTCTCGTTGTGGGTCAGCGCGTAGGCGTCGGCGCCGGTCTCGGCGCTGGGCTCGGGGTGCGACCCCGGCGCGGCGCGGATCACCGTCGGCTCGTCCAGCCACGGCGCGGCCGTCGTCACCGCGGCGAACTTGGAGGAGAACTCGCCGAACGACAGGTGCTGGGACCGCTGCCGGATCAGGCCGAAGGCCGCGACCTCCCAGAACGCCGTCGTCCCGCCGTTGCCCAGCACGACCAGGTAGTCATCGGGCAGCCCGAACAGCTCGGCCAGGCCGTCGCGGACCCGCTGGACCAGGCCCCGGACGGGGGCCTGGCGGTGCGAGGTGCCCAGCAGCGCCGCGCCCGGCCCGGCCAGGGCGGTCACCTGCTCGGGCCGGACCTTGGACGGCCCGCAGCCGAACCGCCCGTCGGCGGGAAGCAGGTCGTGCGGGATCTTGATCTGCGCGTGCTGCGGCATCGGACTCCTCGGGCGTCTGGGCGGGCTGGGAGCCGGCGTCGGGGGGCGGCCTGTCCGGTACACCAGCCTAGTGCGCGAGCCGCCCGGGCCTCTCGCCCGCCGGTGTGTGAGGATCGTTGTCCGTGAGCGTCGGCCAGGACGCCGGGGACGGCCCCGGCACGCTGCTGAGCGAGTCGACGCTGCCCGCTGACCCGATGGACCTGTTCGCCCGCTGGATGGCCGACGTGGCCGCCGCCGGGCTGCCTGAGCCGACCGCGATGGCGCTGTCCACGGTGTCCGGCGACGGCCGCCCTCGCGCCCGCATGGTGCTGCTCAAGGCCTATGACGACGGCGGCTTCACCTTCTACACCAACCGGACCTCGCGCAAGGGCACCGACCTGGCCCAGGTGCCCCGGGCCAGCCTGCTGTTCCCGTGGTACGCGATCCAGCGCCAGGTGATCATCGAGGGCACGGTCACGGCGCTGTCCGCCGCGGCCAGCGAGCCCTATTTCCGCTCCCGGCCGCGCGGCTCTCAGCTGGGCGCCTGGTCGAGCCGGCAGTCCGCGGTCATCAGCTCGCGGGCCGAGCTTGATGACCGGTACGCGGCGCTCAGCGAGCGGTGGCCGCCCGGCACCCCGGTGCCGATGCCCGATTTCTGGGGCGGATACCGCGTCGAGCCGCAGGTCGCGGAATTCTGGCACGGGCAAGTCGACCGGATGCACGATCGCTTCCGGTACCGCCGGGATGGCGGCCGCTGGATCGCGGAGCGGCTCGCGCCGTAGCGCTCCGGCCCGGTTCTCAGTTCGCGTATGCGCCGTCGCGGAATAGCATCAAGCTGGGAGGAGTGCACAGTGACGGCGCACGGGCTTATCGATACGACCGAAATGTACCTCCGCACGGTCTTTGAGCTCGAAGAAGAGGGCATCGTCCCGCTGCGCGCCCGGATCGCCGAGCGGCTGTCCCAGAGCGGGCCGACAGTCAGCCAGACGGTGGCCCGGATGGAACGGGACAAGCTGCTGACCGTGGAAGGCGACCGGCAGCTGGCGCTGACCGAGACCGGCCGGACGCTGGCGGTGCGGGTCATGCGCAAGCACCGCCTGGCCGAGTGCCTGCTGGTCGATGTCATCGGGCTGCCCTGGGAGGACGTCCACATCGAGGCCTGCCGGTGGGAGCACGTGATCTCCGACAGCGTTGAGCGGCGCCTGGTCGAGCTGCTGGAGTATCCGGTGGCCTGCCCGCACGGGAATATCATTCCCGGGCTCGCGGAACTGGGCGTGCCCGAGGACGCCAGCCAGCGGGCCGCGCAGGCCCGTGATGTGGGCGTTGTCGCGATGACAAAGATCGCCTTGCGGGGCGGGCAGGCAGTTGTGGTGCGCCGGATAAGCGAGCAAATCCAGAGCGACGCCGAGCTCATGCTTAGACTCAAGAACATCGGGATACAACCCGGACGCGAGGTGCTGCTCGCAGCGGGCGACGACGGCATACGGGTGACGAGTGGGGACATGGTCGGCGGTGCGGACGAGGACGCGCTGGGGTCGGAAATCCCCCGGCAGGTGGCCGCCCATGTCTTCGTCACCCGCTCGGTGTAGCCGGGTGATCTCTGGGTGAGCCGGGCGGGCGAGACCGCGAGGGCGGCCGTGCGGCCGCTGCTGGCCGCCGACGCCGTGATGGATCAGATGGCGGCCGGCGTCATCGTCGTTGACCTGGAAGGCTGCCTGCAGTACGCCAACGACTTCGCCGTCTCGCTGTTCGGCTTCCCCGACGACGCCGAGCACCTGGCCGGGCACACGCTGCTGGGCCTGGGCTTCGAGGAGGGCGACGCCCGCAAGGCCCGGGACATGACCCGCCAGGTCTTCCGCGGCTGGCCGTGGGAGGGCACCTTCGCCACCCGCCGGGTCGACGGGTCCCGGGTATTCATCCGCGCCCACGCCGCGCCGCTGCGCGGTCCGGCCGGGGAGATCAGCGGGATCGTGCTGATCGCCCGCGAGGCGGCCCGGCACGGCGGCCAGCGCCAGAACGACCGCATTGGCGTGCTGGAGCGGATCGGCGAGCGGCTGGCCGGCTCGCTGGAACTCGGCGTGACGCTCCGCCAGGTGGCCGAGACCCTGGTCCCGCAGTTCGCCGACCACTGCTTCATCGACCTGTTCCAGGGCGACAAGCTGATCCGGCGGGAGCAGTACAACGCGCGGGGCTGGGTGCCCGAGCCCGGCACCTGGGCCAGGCCGGCGAGCCCGTCACCTACCCTCCGGGGCATTTCTGCTACGACGCGATGGCCCTGATGGACACCATCGTCGTGGAGGACCTGACCGGGGAGCAGTTCCCGCGCGCCGCGGCCGGAGAGCCAGCAGATCTGCGACGACATCGGGATGACCTCGGTCATGGCCGCGCCGCTGGTGGCCCGCGGCGAGCTGCTCGGGGTGATGAGCCTGGCCCTGTCCCAGCTCACCGACCGGCCAGAGCAGCACTACAGCGCCGACGAGCGCGATTTCCTCAGCGCGGTGGCCAGCCGGGTCGCGGTGGCCATCGATAACGCCATGCTTTTTGAAGAGGAACGCCGTACTGCGCTGGCCTTCCAGACCAGCCTGCTGCCACTCGACCCGCCGGTTCTCGACGGCCTGGAGGTGGCCTACAAGTACGTCCCGGCCAAGCCGCTGGAGACCCACGGCCAGGGCATCCAGACCCAGGTCGGCGGCGACTGGTACGACATCATCCCGCTGTCGGCCGGCCGGGTCGGCATCGTCATCGGAGACGTCGAGGGGCGGGGCGCCCGGGCCGCCGCGGCGATGGGCCAGCTCCGGGCCGCGCTGCGGGCCTTCGCCCAGGACGACAAGCCGCCTGCCGAGATCCTGCGCCGCCTCGATGACTGGTGCCGCACGCTGCTCCCGCAGTCCGGCCCCGGAGACACCGACGCGCCCGACCCGCCCACCGTGAGCTGCACGTACCTGGTGTACGACGCGTGGTCCCGGATCCTGTCCTTCGCCAACGCCGGGCACGTGCCGCCGCTGCTGGTCAGCGGCCATGAGGTGCGCCCGCTGGAGATCAAGCACAAGGGCGTGCTGCTGGGCGTGCGCGGCCGGGGGATGCCCGCCCTGCCGGCCTACCACGAGGAATCGCGATACCTGCCGCCCGGCTCCACCCTGGTCTTCTACACCGACGGCCTGGTCGACCGGCGGGAGCGGGCCGACGGCACCGGGCACTACGCCGACGCCGAGGTCCAGGACATGCTGCGCCAGGCCATCCGCGACGCGGCCAGCGGCACCGTGGCTGACGTGGCCGAGGCGGCGGAGCTGGCCGTGCCGGGCGAGATCGACGATGACATGGCCGTCGTGGTCGCCCGCACCTCGGCGGTGAACCTGGCCTCATGGGAAGGCCGCTTCCCGGCCGAGCCGATCCAGGTGTCGGAGGCCCGGCTGCTCGCCCGGGAGAACTTCGTCAAGTGGGGGATGGAACTCGAGCAGGCCGACCTGGCCTGCCTGCTGGTGTCCGAGGTCGTGACCAACGTCGTGCTGCACGCCGCGGCCTCGACCCCGCGGCGCCCGGAGCTGGTGCTGGAGTCGGCCACCGTGGCCGGCCCGGACAGCGGGGTGGTCGGGGTGGGGGCCTGGGACGTCGCCCCGTTCGGCGAGGTCCTGCCCGGCCAGTCCGGGAACGAGTTCACCCTGCGGCTGCGGCGCGGCCAGGAGTCGATCTGGGTCGAGGTGTTCGACACCGACCTGCGGCTGCCGCGGCTGCGCAGCGCCGGGGAGAGCGACGAGGGCGGCCGTGGCCTGTACCTGGTCGACCAGCTAGCCACCCGGTGGGGCTCCCGGCCGACCAAGGACGGCAAGGCGGTCTGGTTCGAGCTGCCCATCAAGGGCGGCCTGGGCCGCCACTAGCTAGCCGTTACTCTGGGCCACCCAGACGACCAGGATCAGGATGGCGAGCGCGAAGATCGCGGTCATCCAGACCCGGCCGTTGACCCCCATCCCGAACCGGCGGCGCAGCCGGGTCAGGCCGAACGCGCCCAGGGCCGCCACGAAGAACAGCAGGATCAGTCCTGTGGTCACCGGAGCCTCCGAAAGTCAGGTCTCCCTGAGCATAGGCCGGCGCGGCGGGAAGGAAGCACGCCGCGACGCGGTCAGCCCCCCGAACGGCGGTTTCGGTCATACCGGAACGGGGGTGCCGGGGCTCAGGATGCGTCGGCGGCCTGGCTGGCCCGGCTGGCCGCGCCCAGGATGGCCGACACCGGCGTGCCCGCGCCCGGTTCCCGCACCGAGTCGTGCAGCCGCCGCAGGACCGTCACCTGCCGGGCCAGCGCCTCGATCCGGCTCTCCACCAGCCGGGCCGCCGCTGTCCCGCTGGCTGGCGCTGACCGGCCGGCCGAGCGCCAGCCGGGCCAGCGGCTTGATCTCGTCCAGGCGGAACCCGAGGTCCTTCAGCGCCAGCGCGGCCGCGATGTAGCCGCCGTACTCGGTCGGGTACTTCCGCGTGCCGCCCGCGGACCGCCGCGGCTCGGGAAGAATCCCCAGTTCCTCGTAGTAGCGGATGGTGCGGCTGGTCACCCCGGCGGACCTGGCCAGCTCCCCGATGCTGACCAGGCCCGCCGGGTCGTCAATGGTCTTGGACATGCGTCGATGACTCCCCGTCGCGCTCCCGCCGAGCGCGGCAGAGCGCCGCGCCCCCCTGTAGCGGAACGAATCCGAGGCGCCCCCGCCTCGGAGTATTACGGATAGTAGCCGGACATTGACTGGGCGTGCGGGAAAATCGGGCAGGCCGCCGGGTGGTGCCCCGGCCCGGCCAGCTGCCTCGGCGCGGGCCTATGGCCGCCGCGCTACCGCAGGGTAACCTCGGATCACAGACTCGGTTCCTGGCGGGACCGTGGGGCTGACCAGGGAGGTCATGGTGTCAGAGGCGTACATCGTCGGAGCGGTTAGGACTCCCGTCGGGCCGGCGGAACGGCGGGCTGTCGGGCGTGCACCCGGTGGACCTGGCCGCGCAGGTCCTGAACGAGCTGATGAACCGGACCGGCGCCGACCCGTCGGCCGTCGAGGACGTCATCATGGGCTGCGTCTCGCAGACCGGCCCGCAGGCCATCGACATCGCCCGCAACGCCTGGCTGTCGGCGGGCCTGCCCGAGAGCGTGCCCGGCGTCACCATCGACCGCCAGTGCGGCTCGTCCCAGCAGGCCGTGCACTTCGCCGCCCAGGGCGTGCTGTCCGGCACCCAGGATCTCGTGGTCGCGGCGGGCGTCGAGAGCATGAGCATGGTCCCGATGGGCTCGACCGTCCGGCTTCCGCTGGAGGCCGGGCATGGCCCTGCCCTACGGCGAGGGCTGGCAGGAGCGCTACGGCGACCAGGAGATCTCGCAGTTCCGCGGCGCGCAGCTGATCTGCGAGAAGTGGGGCCTGACCCGCAAGCAGCTCGAGGAGTTCTCGCTGGAGAGCCACCGCGCGGGCGATCCGGGCCATCGACGAGGGCCGGTTCGACCGGGAGATCGTGCCCGTGGCGGGCGTCACCGCCGACGAGGGCCCGCGCCGGGACACCACGCTGGAGAAGATGGCCGAGCTCAAGCCGCTGCGCGAGGGCTGGGAGCTGACCGCGGCGACCGCCTCGCAGATCTCCGACGGCGCCGCCGCCCTGCTGATCGCGTCGCCGACGGCGGTGCGGACGGCACGGGTTCACCCCCCGGGCGCGGATCCACGCCCTGGCCGTGACCGGCGCCGACCCCGTCTACATGCTGACCGGCCCGATCCCCGCCACCGAGGCGGTGCTGGAGCAGGGGCCACCTCGGCGTTGACGACATCGACGTGTTCGAGGTCAACGAGGCGTTCGCCCCGGTGCTGCTGGCCTGGTCGGCCGACACCGGCGCCTCGCTGGAGAAGACCAACCCCAACGGCGGCGCGATCGCGCTCGGCCACCCGCTCGGCGCCACCGGCGCCATCCTCATGACCAAGCTGCTGCACGAGCTGGAGCGCACCGGCGGCCGGTACGGCCTGCAGACCATGTGCGAGGGCGGCGGCCAGGCCAACGCGACCATCATCGAGCGCCTGACTTAGGGCTCAGCGCCGCCGGCCGCCGCGTCATGCGGCCGTCCGGGGGTCCATCGCGTTACGAGGAAATATCTAACTCCAGTTGCAAGTTCTCTCTAGCAGAGAAATTAGCAAACCTTCGGCGGAGGCGCCGAGGTAACCCTGGAGGCGACTCACCATGCTGCTAGCCACATTCGACCCCTTCGCCGAGTTCGACCGGCTCGCCCAGCGGGCCTGGGCGGGCACGACCCGGCCGGGTCACCGCGGGCATCCGGATGGACGCCATCCGGCGGCCGCAGGAGATCGAGCTTCGCTTTGACCTGCCCGGCATCGACACCGACAGCCTGGACGTGACCGTCGACCGCGGCGTGCTGAGCGTCAGCGCGCAGCGGACGCAGGAGTTCGGCGAGGACGAGAAGCCGTTCATCCGCCAGCGCTACATGGGCTCGTTCGCGCACCGCGTCCGGCTGTCGGACAGCGTCGACGCGACGGGATCGAGGCGGCCTACGAGGCCGGCGTCCTGACCGTCCGCGTCCCGCTGGCCGAGAAGGCCCAGCCGCGCAAGGTCGAGGTCCGGCCGGCGCCACCGCCGCCGTCGAGGCCGGGACCGAGTCCGAGACGGAGACCGCCGCCCCGGCGATCCGCCTGATCCCCGGCGGTAACCTGCCTGATGACAAGGGCCGCGCGGCCATCCGCCGCGCGGGCCCTGACCAGCTCAGTCCCCGGAGGCCAGCTCAGTCCCCGGAGGCCAGCATCCCCGGAAGGAGATCCCGCCGTGCCATCGCTGCCGCTGGACAACGCCGACCTGCCGCTGTTCACGGTGGGCCAGGTGGCGAGCCATGCTGGAGATCCAGCAGGCGTTCCTGCGGACGCTGGACGAGCACCAGGTGGTCCGCCCGTCCCGGTCCGGCGGCGGGCAGCGCCGTTATACCCGCAACGAGATCACCGTCGTGCAGTACGTCGTCAGCTGGTCGACGAGGGCATGACCCTGAACGCCATCCGCCGCGTCCTGCTGCTGGAGGCCCGGGTCCGCGACCTCGAGGCCGAGCGTGACGCCCTGCGCGCGGCGCTCGCCGAGCAGAGCGCGGCTGCCCGGCTCCGGGCCGACCGCCCGCGCAGCCGGGACTGGCCGGGCTGAGCCGCAGCGCGGCCTGGCCCGGACAGCGCCGGCGGCCGCCGCGGCGTCGTCCGCCGGCTGACCAGCACCTGCGGGCTGATCTGGTGCAGGGCGCTGAGGATCGATGCCGAGGTCATCGTCGTGCGGCAGTTCGATCACCACGTCACCCGCCATCTCCGACGGCCTCGCGGTGCGCGGCGTGAAGTTAAGCTCGCTGACCTGCTGGCCGACCAGCGCCTGGTTCAGGACGGCGCGGCTGTGCGGGTCGTCCGCCAGCGTGATCCGGATCCTCCACAGTGCCATGCGGCCTCCCCAGTAGATCACGGGCCAAGGCCGAGCCCGACGACTGGCCCGGTTCGACGTTGCTCAACCTGAACATTGCAACAAGCGGATTACGAGGCCGATTCCGGTTAGTTACGACGGAGTGAATGATCAACTTGTCGTTCCGGCGTCTACGCCACACCGTTCGCGCGACGTTAGCCTCAAAGTAACGCTAGCGCAGCCCGCCGCTCAGACACCCTGAACCTGCCGAAAGTTGAGCCAAGCCTTAACTCGCCGTAAGGGTGGGCGGGTCCGGGTGTTGCTGGTGCGGGAGGGCGCGGCGGGCAGCGGGGAGCAGGGCGCGGGCGGTTCCGGTACGATGTCTGGGCGGTGCCGGCCCGGCACGGCCCAGGGCTCGCCGAGGCCGGGCTGCGGCCGGGATGGTGCGCGCGGGTGTAGTTCAATGGCAGAACATCAGCTTCCCAAGCTGACAGTGCGGGTTCGATTCCCGTCACCCGCTCCAACGAAAAAGGCCCAGGTCAGGGGATGAGTCCCAACCTGGGCCTTGATCGTCTGTAGGCGGTATTTGATCTTCCGGGCCATTAGCGGCCATTAGCCTGCCGGTACCAGGGCCCCGGCTTCGCCGTCGTCGTCCTGGTCCTCGTCGTCGTCCTGGTCGCGGGCTGCCCGTAGCAGCGAGTCGAGGCTGTCGGCTATCCGCCGGTCGGCGGCGCTCGACTTGTGCTGGTAGATCAGCACGGCCCGCTCGTTGTCGTGGCCCATCCGGGCCATCAGGTTCCGCAGCGATGCCCCGCTGTCGGCCGCGAGGGTGTTCCCGGTGTGCCGCAGATCGTGGAAGTGCAGGCCCGGCGCCCCGGCGGCAGCGGTCACGTGCGGCCAGCCGCTCAGCTTGTTGAAGCCGCTGCGCCGCATCGGGCCGCCCTTGGGACCGGTGAACACCAGCGCGTCATCGTCCGGCCCGGTGCGCTTGTCCAGGTGCGCGGCGATATCGGGCATGATCTCGGCGGGCACGGCGATGGTCCGCAGCCCGGCGCGGGACTTGGGCGGCCCCAGGACCATCTGGCCGGTGGACCGCTCAGTGAACGCGGCCCGGACCCGCACCGTGCCCGCGACGGTGTCGAGATCGCGGCGGCGCAGCGCCGTTACCTCGCCCCAGCGCAGGCTAGCGAATGCCGTCAGCAGGATCAGGGCGCGGTACCGGGTGTCCAGGTCGCGCGCCGCCTGCCCAGTGTTCAGCAGCTCCCAGGCCGCGGCCTCCGCGTGGACTCGGGAGGGGAACAGGTCGGGATGGGCGCGCATCCGGCCGTCTGCCGCCCGGTAGTGCAGCCGGAACGCACTGCGGCCCTGGGCGCGGACATGGGTAACCGGTCGGCGCCCGACGCGGTCGGCCAGGTCGAAGACCTGGGCCACGGTCAGGACCGGCCGCTCGGCCGCGCTCTCGATGCCAGCGCCCTTGACCCGGCACGGGTTGACCCGGATCAGCTTGTCCTCGTCAGCCGCGGTCATCAGGATCGCCCGGAGCAGCCGGTAAGCCTTGGCCGCCATCGTGGCCGACACGCCCTCGGCGAGTAGCCTGGCCCGCCACTCGCGGATCTCTGCGTACTCAGCCTGCCGATGATCGCGTTACCCAGGTGCGGCGTGATGTAGCGCTTGAGCAGCCAGGTATACAGATCCACCGTCCGGGGCCGCAGTCCCGGCCGCTGGGCGATCCAGGTTCGCGCGTAGTCGCCGAGCCGGATCTTGCTGTGTTCCGGGTCGGTCCACTCGCCGCGCATCATCTGCGCTTCAACGAGCGTCAGGTAGCGCTGGGCGTCTGCCTTTCGGGCGAATGTCTCCGGAGCCGAGCGCATCTGGCCATCCGGTCCGGGATAGCGAGCCTGGTAGCGGCCGGATTCGCGGCGGCGAATGCTGCCGAATCTGCGGTGACCGTCCTTGTTTGGCATTACGCAGCGCTCCAGGTATCAGATGGGTTGATGGGTTCGACCAGCCCGGCGGCGATGAAGTCGCTCAGCGCGGACTCGGGAATGCGTACGTGGCCGCGCTTGCCGCTTTCGCCTAGCCGGACGAAGCGAATGCGCCGTTCGGCGATCAGGCGGCGCGGGAAGCGCTCGGACGTGCCGAGCAAGTCGGCGGCCTGGGCGACGGTCAGCAGCCGATCTGGTCCGTGTGCTGACCCGCCGCCGCTCATGCCGAACTCCGGAATGACGCGCTCAGTCCCGGTGGGTCCGGCAGCGCGTGCCCGCGACCCGCGTAGTGCCAGTGGGCGACGATCAGGGTGCTGTCGGCGGCCTCGGGGATGAGGCCCGCGGCGATGGCGTATACGCGCTGGTGTGCGGCGCGGACCTCGCGGAGCGCACCGAGAGTGGTGGAGTACGTCCGGCTCTTGGTGGAGAAGTGGCCGCGGAATCCGAGCATGTGCGCCCACTGGGCGAGTCGCAGGTGCGCCAGCTCGGGGAGGCTGGCCGAGGATGAGGCAGGCGGCGATGAGCCGGCGGGCATGGTCGGTGACGGGCAGGTCGGCGAGGCTGGTCGGCGGAGGTCAGGCGACGGTCGAGGGTGCCGGTGCACTCGGCGGCCTTGGTGGCGTATTTGGCGACGTAGGCGGCGACCTTGGCGTCGGTGAGGTCGCCTGAGGTGGTGATCGGGCGGATGTCGTGCTTGTGCGCCCCAGGCCAGGGTGCGGGCGGGGTGCTCCGCTGGTCGGCGGGGTGTCGAGCGCGGGCGGTGACGGCGGCCTGGTCGATGGCGGCGGTGAGCAGGGCGGTAGTGGCCCAGGCGGGCGGGGTGGTGGTGGCCGTCTGCGGGGCCGTCGATGCGGATGATGGCGTGGAAGTGGACGACGCCGCGCCGCTGGTACTCGGCGACCTTGGCGAAGGAGACGCGAGCCTGATCGGTGAGTGCTTTGTCGTCAGCCCGGCCTGGCGGGCGAGGGCGCGGCGCAGGGCGATGGTGAACCGGCGCCACAGCTCGGGAGCGCAGGCGTTGAACAGGACCGATCCGGTGTAGTCGTAGCAGTCCGGGCAGAGCGGCTCGCCGAGCTGGGGGTCGTTGCGGCTCGTGCCGGTCGGCGCACGACAGCCGGCGCCCGTGCGGGCAGGCCTTGCCGTTGCGGCGGGGTCGGCAGGCCAGTACCCGGCCGTTGCGCTCGCGGCGGGTGTGGACGGCGCCGAACGAGGGGGCGGTGAGCGTGAGGAACACGGCCGGGTGGGCGGCGACGGTGGTCGGGTACGCCCTTGCCGCCGGTCAGCCCGGCGCGGATGAGCTGGTAGGTGTCGTAGCGGTAGGTCTCGGCGCAGGGCAGGCAGCGGGAGGCCCGGCGGGTTTTGCAGGCGACGGGCAGCACGCCGCCGGGCTCGTGGGCCGTGGTGTAGCGGTGGAGCAGTTCGCCGGTGGCTGCCGTCGAGGTGGTCGACCCGGCCGCGCAGCAGAACGGGCTGCATGCACCCGCCTGCCGCGCGGCCTGCGTGTGCGCCGATCGTCGCGTTCTGGGTGGGGTCATCAGGCCGCCTGCGGGTCGGCATCGTCGGTGACCGCGTTGGCGTAGGCATGTCGTCGCCGTGCACGGCCCGGCGGCGTGGCAGGGATGTGGACGGACTCGTAGGTGATCGGGCCGAAGGACTCGGGCGGCGGTGTAGTGGCCGCCGTCGGCGGTGTCGTCGCGGACGGTCCCGCCGAGGGCTGGGCGGCGACGCGGTCGACCTCGGCGCGGGCGCGGCTTCGTCGGTGTCGCGGTGGGTGAACTGCGAGCAGGTCCCAGCTGTACGGCTGACGGGATGGCGGGGTGGGTGTCGAGGTAGTCGGCGAGCTGGCGCAGGCCGCTGGTGATCTGGGCGCGGGCGGTCTCGTCGGGGGTGAGCTGGTCAGTCACGGGTACTCCTGTTTGGTGGTGCGGGCAGGCGGGCAGAGCGCGCGGCGGTGCCGGTCGCTGTGATGGGCGAGGTAGGTCAGGCGGCTGGTGCCCGCCCCGGCTGGAGCCAGGTCCGTCGCGGCTAGGATGGCCCAGTCAGGGGCGAGGTGGGCGTAGGAGCGGGCGGCGTGCTCGGCCTGGTCTCGGTGACCAGGACGGAGCGGGCGCGGTGCCAGGTGCCGTCCTGCCCGGCGACGATGGCGACGCCGGGGGTGTCGGCGGGGATGGCGCGGGCCGCGTCGAGCGCGGCGGGGTCGAGGTCGCCGAGGGTCATGTTGGCGGTTTCGGGGTCGTTGACCCGGTGGCAGATGCGGCCCGGAGAGCTGGGCGCGCAGTGCGGTGACGCCAGGGCCGAGGTCGGCGCCGATGCGCTGGCCGCAGATGATCAGGTAGACCCCGAACGCGCGGCCGAGCTGGGCGACGCGCAGCAGCCCGGTAGCCGTGCGGGATACCTGTTCTTTCTCGGACTTGTCGGCGATCAGGAACAGCTCGGCGACCTCGTCGACCAGGACCACGACCGGGACTGGCCGGATGACATCGGGCAGCCGCCAGATGTTGCGGGCTCCGTGGTCGCGGCACGTTCGCATCCGGTCGGCGAGCAGCCGGTCGAGATCATCGAGCAGGGCGACGCTCTCGGTTCGGGTGGTGGCCAGCGCGGACAGCCGCGGCGCGTACGGGGTGAACTCGACGCCGCCCTTGAGGTCGAAGCCGACCAGGGCGACGGGCTGGGGGGCCAGGCCCGTGATGATGGCGTTGGCGAGGTTGGACTTGCCGGACTGGGTCGCCCCGGCGTTGAGCCAGTGCGGCACGACGCGGAAGTCGATCACCCACGGGCTGCCCGGTTTCGAGCATGCCGGGCCGGACGGTCAGCAGGTCGGCCGACTCGGGGTCGATCCGCACGGGGTGAGCGGGTCGGTCCGGGTGGCCAGGAGCCGGACCCGGCCCGGCGCGGTAGCGGTGACCCGGACAGCGTGGACCCGCCAGGCGTGGGCGAGCTGTTCGGCGGCTCTTGAGTAGTCGGCGGGCACCTGGCCTTCGCGCAGCCGGACCCGCACTGACCAGCCGCACGGGTTCGGGCTGCAGCAGGCCCAGGCCGGGAGGGTGGGGAACCTCGATGCGGCGCATCCGGCGTGCCGGCGGTGAGCAGGACACTCGTGCGCGGCGCAGCGTGCCCGCCACCGGGACGGCGTCGAGGGTCCACCGCCAGCGGCGCCGCTTGGCGCCAGCCCGCAGGAGGCGGTGACGTGCGCCCAGGTGAGGTAGACGCGGGTGGCCTTGAGCGGGAAGCCGAGCCCGTCAGCCAGAACGAGCGCGGGTGCGTAGCGTGCCCAGGCGGGCACCCCGGCCGCGACAGCGGCCAGGGCACCCAGCACCAGGATACAGCGGGTGATGAGGCATGACTGCTCGCCGGCCTAGGCTGCGGCCTTGGCCGGGGTGGCCGGGCGTGATGGCGTCGGCGCGGTAGGCGATGCCCCAGCGGGCTTCGCCGTTGCGGGTCTGCTCCCAGACGAACCCGACCAGCCCGGCAGGCACGACGACCTGCCCGACGCTTGACCTGCGGTTCGCCGGACACGCTGACGTTGACCAGCTCGACCCGGCCGGTCGCGTCGGCGGCGGACAGGCCGACCTGGTAGACGGTCTGGCCGTTCCGGTCGATCTTGACCTCGCCGGTTTGCTGGGACACCAGCCGGGGCCGTGGATCGGTCACGACACGAACGTCAGCCGTGAGGTATCGACAGGGATGGGGATGTTCCGCATGGGGCGCGTTCCTCTGCTCGTCTGCCCCGGTTCCGGGGCAGGGTTCAGTGGGACGAGGGAGGCACGCTGAGGAACAGGCGCGGTAGCATCAGAGTGCGAATCTGCGGTGCTAACCGCGCCTGGCCTGAGCGGGTTGCCTCCCGCTCAGGCCACTTTGATGCTGTGGCCTGTCACGCCGGGCACCGTGAGCCGTCCGGTGCCCGTGGCATTCACCCCCTTTCTCACTGGTTGGGGAGGCTCATGCCACCGACTATACCCGCACTCAGAGTACGTTACACATACTTTTTATTTCAGTCACGTACTCAGGCGACGCCGAGCCGTACCGAAAGTGCGCGCAGCTCCGGGCCGGGCGGGTCCTGCATGGACAGCAGGTCGGAGACGATCTGGCGGGCGAGGTAGTGACCGCGGACCTGCTCGGGGGTGATGTCCTCGGCCTGGACCAGCGCGCGATACGGCCTCGGCGACCTGGCGGCGCTGGGCATGCGCGCGGGCCACGTCGATGAGCATCCGCGCGCGCCGCTCGGCCGACAGCGCCGACGTGTCGAGCGCGGCCGCCGTACGCAAGGCGCGGCCCGCGTCGCCCAGCTCGACCGCGACGGCGATCTCGAACAGCGTCCACGTTGGCCGGGCCGAACTCGGTGTTGTAGTCGTTGCGCCCCGCGCCGAGCCGATCCGCCATCGCGCCGGCCCGTCCCAGGTGGGCGTAGGCGGAGTCGGCGTCCCCGGTGCGGGCGGCGATGATGGCCCGCTGCAGGGTCAGCGCACCCCAGAGCGACATGGCCTCGGGACTGCCGTCGTCGGCCAGGTGCCACAGCGCGTCGGCGGCGGTGCGCGCGGTCTCCTCGGCCTGGGCGTAATGCCGGGCGCTCATGAACACGAACACCAGCCGGAACGCCCCGGCCGCCACCAGCAGCGGGTTGCCGGCCCGTTCGGCGGCGGCCATCGCCCGGTCGGCGGCGATCCACGCGGCCTCGGGCTCGCCGAGCTTGTCCAGCGCAGCCGAGCACGCCTGGTAGGCGGCGGCCATCTGCTCGAACACCGCGCCGTGCTGGTCACCGGGCAGCGCGCGGGCGGCGGTCTCCAGGTCGGGGACCAGGGCGCGAAGCAGGTCGGCGAGGTCGGCGTACCGGCCGGCGTGGGTCAGCTCCCACGCCTTGGCGGTCCGGCCGGTCAGGTCATCCAGGGCCGGGGACTGGTGCCCGTTCAGCATCGCCTTCAGCGAGTGCACGCCCGACAGGACAAGCCGCAAGTCCCCGGCGGCCGGTGATTCCTCGGTCACCGCCGCCACGATCGGCGCGTCGGCGGCCAGTTCGGCGAGCGGGATGTCGAGCGCCCCGGCGAGGCTTTCCAGTACCGACATCCGGTCGATCCGGCGTACGCCCCGCTCGACCTGGGACACCCAGGCGACGGACCGGCCGATCAGCCGGGCCAGCTCGGGCTGGGACAGGCCCCGGCGGTGCCGCTCGGCGGCGATCTTCCGTCCGAGGGCCTGCTGGTAGTCGGGCGTGCTCAAAGCCCCGTTCCCTTGCCGGTCTGCAAGGTGAGCCAGTCCACTTCGGTGGCGGCCAGGTACTGGTCCCGCTCGGCCAGGTACCGCGCGGTGTGCGGCGCGGCCTCGTGCGCCTCGAACGCGGCCTCGTCGCGCGTACAGCTCATAGAAGATCCGCTGAAGCGGCTCGTCCCTCACGGTGTGCGACGCGTACACGATGGTGCCGGGCTCGTTCATCTTGATCTGCTCGATGGTCTCGGCGACCAGCCGGTCGTACGCCTCGGCGGTGGCCTGGTCCTTGCACGTGAACCGCACGCATCAGCCCGAACATGGTTCACCCCTTCCTCATCAGTCGCGTGACGCCAATGCTCGCACTATTTGTGCTGCGCCGGTACGCGAAATCACACGTACTGATTGTACGGCACTAGTAAATAAAGTACTGTCATCGCTGGCAGATATCGATACGGGGCAGCAGCGAGGGACCGTATGCACAGACCACCTGCACCAGCCGCGTCCGCCTGCACCGCGCCTACCCCGGCCGCCCCGAGCAGATCAGCCGCGTCCGCGCCGACCTCACTCAGTTACTCGACGGCTGCCCCTTCGCCGATGACCTGGTCCTGTGCGCGTCAGAGCTGGCCACCAACGCCATCCGTCACAGCCGGTCAGGCTTACGCGGCGCGACGTTCACCGTTCGCGCCGAGATCGGCATTGGCTGCTACGCCCGGATCGAGGTTGAGGACCGGGGCGGCCCATGGCGCGCCCCCGAGGCAGGGCTGGACAGGTACCACGGCCTGGACATCATCCGCACCCTTGCCACTACCTGGGACATCGAAGGCGACCACCTAGGCCGCACCATCTGGGTCCGCATCGACTGGCCCTAGCCAGCGGCCCACCGCCGCGTCGTGAGAACTTTCTTTACGATCATCAAGGGCGGCCCGCTCCGCGCGCCGCTGCCCGGCCGCGACGGGCGTGCGATCCGTCCCGGCCGGTCCCGCCGCACGCCCTGGCCGCAGCAGGGGGACACCCTGAACCGCGCCGCCCGCCCAAGCCAGAGCAAGGCACAGCATCAGTAACTGAGGAGGCCAGTTGTGTCCTAGAGGTCTGCTTTGATGAGCAGGTGCATGATGAGACATGCACCCAGGTGAGGAGCTGAGCTTGGACGACTATCGACGGCTGTACCGGGAGCTTCGCAACTACCTCGCGGGCCAACATCTCGGGTCAACGAGGGATGAAGTGCTCCTGCAGGAGGTCGTGAAGGCACTCCTCTGCAAGGGTGAGCTGGACGCTTCTGGGGGACCGGACCGGATCCGAGCCGGAGCAGTTGAGTACCGGCGAGCCTGGGGGGCGAGTGCGGTGCACATTTTGCGCCTTCTGCACGATACTGAACCACTCGCATTCGAGGACGAGACCCTCCTACACAGACACGACCTTTTGGGGCCAGTCGACCTTCGTAGTCAGGAAAACGATGCCCTAGGAGATCTCTACGAAATTTTCATGGGATCTGTTGCGCGGGGTCAGCAAGGGCAGTTCTTTACCCCGTCGAATGCTGTCCAACTTCTCGTCGAGTTGGTTCAACCGCAACCTGGCGAGGTTATTCTAGATCCGGCGTGTGGCGCTGGAGGTTTTCTGGCTGCGAGCGCACGTTACCAGATGCGGAGCGGCGAGATTTCTGCGCACTCTGTGGGGAATCTGTGGGGGATTGATAAGGACTCGTTCCTGAGTAGATTGGCTGCTCTGCGACTCGCCTTGTTGACAGGGAGCGAGGCGAATGTCTGGTGCGCAGATTCACTCGCATGGCGGGCCGTCAATGATGATGCGCAAGGTATCAAAGGATTCACGCGCAGACGTGATCCTTACGAACCCTCCTTTCGGGTCGAAAATAGTTGCGGTCGGGGCGGACGTTCAGCGCACATTCTTGCTGGGCCATAAGTGGGTGCGTGATCGCGAGTCCGGTCGCTACGCGAAGACCGACGAACTGCTGCGCTCGGTTAGTCCTCAAGTGGCGTTTGTTGAGCGCTGTATTCAACTGCTGCGTGATGGCGGCAGGATCGGAATGGTACTTCCGGAGAGCCTACTATCAAGTTCGGGATATGGGTACGTCGTGCAGTTCCTCAGGGATCATATGGAGATCCAGGCGGTTGTTGGTATGCCTGAACGCTCTTTAAGACCTCGGGGTCTGGAGGTACGCACACCAAGACCTGCTTGCTAGTTGCCAAGAAGAATGCTGACGGTGTAGGCGGAAAGAGAAACAAGGGCAGCCGGCAGAAGTCGCCGATTTTCATGGCAGAAGCTAAATGGTGCGGCAATGATAGCCGTGGACGTCGTGTCGGGCCAGACGAACTTCGATTGATCGCAGATCGTTATTGCATGATGCCCTCGGAGAGAACGGCCGATCACCTTAGTTACATGGTCGATGCTGGGGAGGTGAAAGGAAATATCCTTGTTCCGCGTTACTATGCCCCTGAGGCCGCCCAACTGTTGAAAGTGCTTGAGGATACCCATGAACTAGTTGAAGTATTGGCGGTCTCATAGCGATGGGGTTCTTGAGGTTCGTAAAGCAGGCCACGAGATCGGCCGTCATCAATTACGGTACTGGTACGATCCCGTTTGTACGGACCTCGGATATCTCTAACTGGGAGATAAAACTAGACCCCAAGCATGGGGTATCTGAAGAGGTCTACACATCCCTCGCGTCGAGGCAGGACGTCCGTGAGGGCGACATACTGATGGTGCGTGATGGGACGTACCTCATCGGGACATGCGCGTATGTGACTAAATATGACGAACGGATGTTGTATCAAAGTCACATCCTTAAACTGCGTGTCCGCAAGCCAGATGTCCTCTCGCCCTATCTCTTGCTCGCGGCATTGACATCGATTTCTTGTAAAGAAACAGATTGCTGCTCGTCGCTTCACGCAGGACATCATTGATTCGCTTGGTAGTCGGATTACGGAAATCCAGCTACCGCTTCCGAGGGACCCGCAACTCCGAAATCAGGTGGTCGACAAGGTGCGATCCGCCATCGGAGACCGGATGGAGGCCCGTGAGCTGGCGCGTCAAGCATGTATAGACTTGATCGGCGTTCCAGCGAGTGAGGACGAACTGCTGGACGAAGGGCTCTAACCTATTTCATCTGGGTTTATGCTTACTTCGCCTAGATCGAAGTACCTTCCGATAAGCTCCACAAATTTCGTCCGCGCCTCTCGTAGAGTCATATCGCCCGGGATCAAGTTGCTTCGAAGAGATACCGCCAGCTAATATTATCGGGAAGATGTCTCGGCGAAAGAGTCGGATTGTCGTGGCCAATGTGGAACTTGGATGTGCCATGGGCTGGGCTCTGGGCCTCCGCAAGGAAGTCCATGTAGTCGAGCCGCTCTTTCGTTAATGCGTCCCGGTAAGTTCCGGGACTGGTGGATGCCCGACGTATTTTGCAAGAATGGTGCGCGTAGCATCATCGATGTCAGGGCCGTTGACAAACTCGCACATCATGCCCAAGAGGCGAAGTTCGATCTTCTTGCAGTCTGTGTCCGTCCCATATTGTGGATCGCCCTGGTCCAGATTCCAGCGCGAAGCCCTGTTGGTCTGATATGTGCCGGTCTGGCGGCGCCCTGTTCTCCTGGCCCGGGTTGTGATTCCGTTGAGAAGGTTGCTCGGTACGCCCGGCCACGCGCAAACCTTGGCGAACAGCCCGTACGTCAGCATCGAGTTCGTCCATGAATAGGACCCTATCCTCAACCGGGATGCAGTAGACGTAACCGGCCGGCAGGATCGGCCGACCGCGGGTCGGCCTGGCATCGGATGAGCTGGGCTGAGCTGACGGTAGCTGTGATGGCGACGACTCGGCCCGGCCATCAGCGCAGGCCGACACCAGCCCGCCAGGTAGAACCGGGACAGCCAGATCTGAATGGCGGACGGCCAATGGATGGGCGACGCCCTCCTCTGCGCGGCCAGTCTGCGGGCTCGCGGCCCGCGTCAAAGTCGCCTGTGGCGTCGCTGCGCGATCGGCTACGCCGCCCCTTGACCCAGTCCGCTCCGTCCTGCGATCGGCAGCTACGAGGCGGACGCCTCAGCTCAGTCGGCACGTGGGGCGATGCGGCGGCGGGCCACTAACGGGCCATTAGCCCCGGTGTACAGGGGTCAGCCACGGTCACTCACGGCGGCACGAACGCCCACGTCAGCGGCCAGAACAGCCCAGATCCGTACGATTCCCAAGCTGACAGTGCGGGTTCGATTCCCGTCACGAGCAATGCTTGAGACCTGTGGATGAGGCCGGGGGGCGTACCCTCCCGGATGCCATGTCAGGTCTCAAGCAAGGCTGGCGCTGCAACGCCGGCCGGGAAGGTACGCCCGTGCTCACGGTAGTGCAGGAGGGATCGTCGGAAGAGGGAGAGGGCCGGCCGGGGTCGCTGATCGATGAGATCGTGCGGGAGGGCGCGCGGCGGATGCTGGCCGAGGCGCTGCAGGCCGAGGTAGACGCCTATATCGCGGCGTTCGCGGCCGAGCGGGATGAGGGTGGCCGGCGCCTGGTGGTCCGCAACGGGCATCACCAGCCGCGGGAGGTGCTGACCAGCGCCGGGCGCGGTGGAGGTGACCGCGCCGCGGGTGAACGACAGGCGCACCGACCCGGTGACCGGGCGAGCGGAAGCGGTTCTCCTCGGCGATCCTGCCGCCGTGGGCGCGCAAGACCCCGAAGGTCACCGAGGTGCTGCCGCTGCTGTACCTGCATGGCCTGTCGACCGGGGACTTCGTGCCGGCGCTGGGCCAGTTCCTCGGCTCCTCAGCCGGGCTGTCGGCGGCGGTGATCACGAGGCTGACGGAGCAGTGGCAGGCCGAGCAGCGCGGCGTTCGCAGCCCGTGACCTGTCCGGCCGCGGACTACGTCTACGTGTGGGCGGACGGGATCCACGTGAACATCCGCCTGGAGGAGCACAAGCTGTGCCTGCTGGTCATGATCGGCGTCCGCGCCGACGGCCGCAAGGAGCTCATCGCCCTGGCCGACGGCTACCGGGAGTCCGCCGAGTCGTGGGCGGACCTGCTGCGCGACTGCGCCCGCCGCGGGATGCGCGCCCCGGTGCTGGCCGCCGGGGACGGCGCGCTGGGGTTCTGGGGCGCCGCTGCGCGAGGTGTTCCCCGAGACCCGCGAGCAGCGCTGCTGGTTCCACAAGTCGGCGAACGTCCTGGCCGCGCTGCCGAAGTCCGCGCACCCGGGCGCGAAGAAGGCCCTGGCCGAGATCTGGGGCGCCGAGGACAAGCAGCACGCCCTCGCCGCCGCCCGGGCGTTCGACGCCGCCTACGGCGCGAAGTTCCCCAAGGCCGCCGCGAAGATCACCGATGACCTGGACCAGCTGCTCGCGTTCTACGACTACCCCGCCGAGCACTGGGTCCACCTGCGCACGACGAACCCGATCGAGTCCACTTTCGCCACCGTCCGGCACCGCACCAAGGTCACCAAGGGCCCGGCTCCCGGGCCGCCGGGCTGGCCATGGCGTTCAAGCTCATCGAGTCAGCGCAGGACCGCTGGCGCGCGTCAACGCGCCCCACCTCGTCGCGCTGGTCCGCGCCGGAGCGACCTTCACCAGCGGCAAGCTCGTCGAGCGACCCGGCGACAAGGCCGCGAAGCCGCTAAGGAACTTGATCCACAGGTATTGACAATTGCTCCCCGTCACCCGCTCCAGGAAATCCCATATTGCGATGCATTTTTCGAACTCTGTGCGGTGTAGTTCCAGGACTGGGTGAACCACCAGCGGGCCAAAGCTTCCCGCGGGCACGCACAGGCGCAACGCCGATGCTGCCGGTCGGCGCGCGTTGGATTCGCCATGCAGGCAGAGACGGACCGCCGTGTAGTCTGATCGGGCGGTAGGAGGTGTGTGATGTCAGAGGCGCAGGTTCATGAAGCTGGCGACGGCCACGGCGTGAGTCGCGAACGCGGCCGGGCCGATGTGCTGGACGCGGCGAAGCCGCTGCCCCCGGATGAGGACGTGCTCATCGACGATCTCACCGAGGACGAGGACAGCCTGTTCCTGGCCGCGATCTTCGACGCATGACTGCAGAAGCCCGCGGCCCGGTTGTCATCGACACGGGAGTGTTCGGGGCTCGCCTGACGCCAAGCGGCAGGTTACTGGCCGCGCGTTACCGGCCCCTCCTGGATGGTCGGCCCGCGATCATCTCGTTCATTACTGTTGCCGAGCTTGAGTACGGCGCCCGGCTGGCCGGCTGGGGACCGCAGCGGCTCCACCGCCTGGGGCACGAGCTAGGGCGGGCAGAGGTCGTCTGGCCTGGCCCGCATCTGGCCGCGGCGTATGTGTCGCTACGCACCTGGTGCGTGCGGACGGGACACGGCCTGGGCCAGAAGGAACACGAGGCGGATCGCTGGGTAGCAGCCACTGCGGTCTGGCTCCAGGTTCCCCTCGTCGCGCACGATGCGATATTCGCGAACGTGAAAGACCTCGATTTGCTCACGGCTCTGGAGGGCTGATAAAGATCGGACCACTAGCGGCCATCAATCCTGCACGTGCTGGTCATCGACTCCCTGTCGCTCATCCAGCGCCGGAAAGAAGGATGTGTGCCCACATGTCGACCCCGTAGCCGGTGCGGTTCACCGGATGTGAGATCCGGGTTCGCAGGATGCGGCCGTCTGCCAGGTTCCAGCTCATAGATGAAGTGGTCTTCCGTCGCGCCACGGGCGTTTTGCGCAAGCTTCCAGCCTTCCGCCTGGCAAAATGCCTCCCGATCCTTGCGTGTCGGGGCTGGCCAGCTCACCGCGGAACACCCTGGAGCCATATCCTCAGCTCATCGTCAGAGCTGAGCTCCACTAGCTGAACCAGGCCCCAGTTGTCCCGATGGTTCGGTGCGTTTAGCAGCCGGTCTTGCCAGTCATGCGCGTATTCGCGGAGCGCTTCGATCATGTCTGTGAGTGCGTCATCCAGCGTGTCTCCGTGGGCAGGGAGCGGCAGGCCGGGGATGAACACCGACCACCCCCCGCCTCGGCGACGACCTTGGCACGAGATGGGACCACTGCGGCCAGGAAATGCCGTAGGCGAGCAGCATCGAGTACTGCTGCGGTACCGGATTCACGGCGGACTGTGGCTACCTGCCCTTTACTGGCCGCGTCCAGCAGATCCTTGAAGTTTGCGCGGGCAGCGCTGGAGCTGTCGTAGTGGACGGCGGGCATGGTCAGACCTTCCCTGTTCCTTATCGTGACCTGGATCGTGATCGTCATCACTCGTTGTGCCTGTTGTACATCATGTACATCCGACGCTGTGCTCAGGCTCATCGACCGCCACCGGGTGGCAGCGGCCTGTTCCCAGCGGCCCGCTCAGGACTGATCGCCTGCCGGAGATGCATCCTTCGGGGAAGGAGAAGACGGCTCGGCGTTCATGCTGTCCTGGCTGGGTGCTTCGCGCAGTGGCGATAGTGCTGCGGTGAGCGCGGCGGCCGCGAAAGCGATGATCACGCCGATAAGCGTGAGGCGATCACCGATCAGCCCGATGGCGAGGCCGGCGATGAGAGCTCCGAGTGCGGCCATCGTTCTATTGACCGAGCGTCTGGTGGCGTTCGCTCGGCCGAGAAGCTCGTCCGGAGTGAGTGCCTGCCAGCGGCCCATCTCGTTTGAGTTCTCTATGCCCGCGGCGAGCCCCTGGAGGGACAGCGCAACGAACAGAAGGGCATCACCGATCGCGTTTGAAGAGGCGATGGCGACGAGAACCCAGACGATCGGGTACGCCACGCGCGCGAGGATGATCACCCGTCCCGATCCGAGCCGGGCACCGCACCATGGTGCGATCGACGCGCCGATCAGGCTGGTGATACCGAAGGCCGTCAGGAGCAATCCGAATGTGTACGCGGTGAACCCGAGCGATCGCAGGGCAAGGAGGGAAAGCACGGTCATCGCGGCACCATTGGCGAGGAACCAGACGTGGGTCGACACCGCCATTGGGCCCAGCGTGCGATGTCGGTATGTCCAGCGCAGGCCGTCGCGAATCTCGGCGCGAAGATCGCGGGTGCGGGAGTCAGGTCGGGGCTCGTCTACCCGGATGCTCGCGTTGAGTACTGCATCAATGAGGTAGCTGATCGCGTCGACGGTAATCGCCACCGGGGCTCCCAGCAGCCCGACGAGTCCGCCGCCGATCGCCGGTCCGAGCGTCTGCGCAGCGGCGTCTGTCTGATCGAGCCGCGCGTTGGCCGGAACCAGTCTTGATCGAGGTACCAGGCGAGGAAGCAGCGACTGGGTCGCGGCGAACCCGAAAACGGAGAACGCTCCGAACAGCAACAAGGCGATGACCAGTATCCAGATGTGCAGTACGCCGGTCAGCCACAGGATCGGGATTGCGCCCAGCGAGAGAGCACGCCCGACGCTCGCCCATACAAGAACGGGTTTCCGACGCCACCGATCGGTGTACACGCCGGCGATGAGCCCGAGCAGCGCATACGGCACGAACTGGGCGGCGTTCACGACACCGACCTCGAACGGTGTCGCGCCGAGCAGCTGGACAACCAGGACGGGCATCGCAACCGCGGTAACCGCCGAGCCAAGGGAACTGATCGCGGCAGCCGTCCAGTAACGAGCGAACGAAGAGCGAGGAGGAGGAGCGAGAGCGTCTCCCATCAATCCACTCCGTCACGCTCTGCTCTCGACAGTGCCCTGGCCAGCACCTCGTCGGCCAGTTCGGCCGGGGTGAGCCGGTCCGAGCGCAGCATGAGCGTCCCGCCCGGCTGGCGGGCAGCGGCGGCCACCATCTCATCCAGGCCGGTCATGCCGAACTCGCGGGCCGCCTCGTCCCACTCCTTGCCGGGGTGCGTCACGCGGGCGTTGAGCCGCTCCCGGAGCACGCCGGCGTCCGCCTCCAGGAAGACGTGCAGGACCTCCTCGCCCGCGTCGGCCAGGCCCCCGAGGATCTCGGCCCGGTAGGCGTCGCGGATCAGCGACATCGGGACGATGAGCGTCTCGGCGTGGTGCCGGCGCAGCGACAGGGCCGTCGCGACGACCAGTTCCCGCCAGCTCGGCAGGTGCTGGAAGTCGCCGTTGGGCGGCACCCACTTCCAGAGCATCAGGCCGACTTCCTCCGGGTCATATACGACCGCGTCCGGAAGCCGCCGGTGCAGTTCCCCCGCGAGCGTCGTCTTGCCCGCGCCGAACGCGCCGTTGATCCAGATAATCACCGGCACAAGCTATCCGGACGGCGTGACCGCGGACCACACGCCGAACCACTGCTCGGCGCCGTACTCCTCGAACTGCTCGACCTCGGTGAACCCCAGCTTCGCCGCGAGCCGCATCGCGCGGTCGTTGGCAGTCTGGGTGCAGAGCACCACCGGCTCGCCGGGAAGCGCGCCCGCGAGCCAGCCGAGTGCCGCCGCGCACGCCTCGCCGGCGTACCCGCATCCCCACGCCTGCGGCAGGAACATGTAGCCGAGCTCGGCCTCGCCGGCCTCCGCGCGGACGTGACCCGGACGCCCGGCCTCGCGCCGGTCGAGCGTGATCATGCCGATCATCGCTCCGTCGAGATCGACCACGAAAAAGCCAGGGCGCCGCCCCGGCACCTCAGGCACCGCGCCCTCGAGGGCATGGAGATGACTTTGGAGATCCCGGCGCGGTACCTACCGAATCGACGAGAACCTCCGGGTCATTCATGTGCTTCGGCGGACGCCTGAAAGCAAGACGTATCTGCTATGGACTAGACGTAGCCTGGAAGAGGATCAGAAGGGCGGCGTGGAGGGTGTTCGAGAGGTTTACCGACCGGGCGCGGCGGATCGTGGTGCTGGCGCAGGAGGAGGCCAGGATCCTCAACCACAACTACATCGGGACCGAGCACGTCCTGCTCGGCCTGATCCGCGAGGGCGAGGGCGTAGCCGCCCAGGTGCTGGCCCGCCATGGTGCGGACCTCAACCGAGTCCGCCAGAAGGTGCTTGAGCTGCTGCACGATTATCAGGGCAGGAACGGTCCAGGGACCACGCGGGCAGCGAAGCCGTCCGGTTAGGGCGTGGCATTCCCGACAGGTTGAGGTGCTGCGGGCGGCTGCGTGCCTGTCATCTGGGCGGGTAGGAGAGTTTGACCCTGACTGGCTCGTGGACGGCGATGATGCGCGCGGCCTCCGCCTTGCGGTACAAGGGCATCGCATAGCGGGGATCATCGATGACCCGGCCCTCGTCCACAGCCATCGCCTCCTTCGGTTAGATCGTAGGCATACGCAGGCCCCGGCGCCGGGATGCGGTGATCGTGGCGGCCAGCCCGGACGGGTCCGGGGTATCGATCACCGGGCCGTTCCACTTCCGATCATGGTGGGTGATTCTGCCGCGAGCCACTGACAGAACGCCGCGTGGCGGACGCCGCCCCGGGTCCGTTAGGCTCTAACATGCAACATCTTGCATTTTTTGTGCAACATGCCTATGGTGGTGACATGAGCGCGCAGACTCTTGGATTCGCCGTCCAGGCCGAAGACCGCCCCGTCCTCGACGAACTGGTTTCTTACTTCGGCGACGGGAACAGATCGGCCTACCTGCGCGCAACGCTGAAAATTATGAAGTCGATCATGATTGCCGACCAGCTCCGCGAAGCGCAGGCGTACGGACAGCAGCGGACCGCCGAACTAGGGGTCGAGACGGCAGATGTCCCTGCGCGCATCCAGGAGTTCCTCAAGGGAACCGAGCGGGGATAGCCGTGGCCCGGCACCTTCAGCCCGCGCCAGCTGCGGTCGTCTATGACGTCAACGTGCTGGTTACGGCAGCAGCTGGCGGAAACAGCCCGTTCCGGTCCTGGCCCTCTCCGCCCCCGGTCTCAGGTAATCCGTCCGCCGACTGCCTCGGCATCATCGTGGATGCCGCCGAGTTCTCCCTGTGGCTGTCGCCGCATATCGTCTCGAACATCCAGCGGGTTCTGACGGATCTGTTCAAGTGGGAGTCGTCGCAGGCTGATGCCTATCTGCATGCGGTGCTGGCGGCAGCTGATCACAGTGGCGGCGGCATCGCGGCGGAGGTGCCCCGGACCGTTCACGACTGCCCCGACTACGAGGACAACCTCATCCTCGACCTGGACGCCGAGGTAGGGGCGCTCATCATCGTGTCCAATGACACCGACCTGCTTTCGATGTCGCCCTGGCGTGGCACGCCCGTCATAGCCCCGCTCGCGTTCGCGGGCAAGGTCGACGCCATGCGCCGCCATGCCAGGCGAGGCCGTTCTTAGCGGAGTTAACGCTAGGGGAAC
Source organism: uncultured Actinomycetota bacterium (assembly GCA_963731085.1). GTDB lineage: Bacteria > Actinomycetota > Actinomycetes > Streptosporangiales > Streptosporangiaceae > DASUBV01. The sequence goes on along the minus strand of CAVSUF010000001.1, from coordinate 397,008 downwards.
GGCAGGCCGGGCCGGGGCGCAGCGGCGGCATCGGCTCCGCCAGCCGCCAGGCGCGGGCCGGACCACAGTGCCGGGACGGCGTCCGTGGCCGCGGCGATCGCGTAGGCCGCCCGCTCATAGTTGACCCGCCATCCCGCGAAGTGCGGCCACGCCGCCGCCAGGCTCGCGCTCGATCGGGAAATGCACCTCCCGGAGCCGGTCGACGGTGTCGAGGAATTCCGCATAGGTGAGGCTGATGCCGGCCTGCGGGTCGGGCTCCGCAGGCACCGTGATGCCCATGGAGCGGGCCACCTCGGAGAAGCACACCAGTCCGCTGCGCAGGCACAGCCGGGCCGGAACGGCCGGGGCGGCCTGCGGGCACAGCGACAGGTAAAGGGCGGCGGAGTTCAGCAGCGCGACCTCGTTCTCGCGGCGGTTGAAGGCCGCGTACAGGGCCGGGAGGTATCGCGATCTGCAGCGTGACCGTGACCGGGCCGGCCATCGCCGCGGTGTCGAGGACCGCGGTCTCGAAGAACCCGTGCGCGCCGGGAGTGCCGAACGTCCACAGCGCCGGCCCGACGGACGTGAACGCGGTGCCGATGCCGCGGGTCACGGCCAGATCAGCAGCGCGCCGCCGAGATCGCCGGATCGCTGCCATCCGCCCAGCGGCCGCTGCGCGCGGTCCTCGACGGGCTCGGCAGCTATGAGGCCCTGGCGGCCGAGGCCATGTACCTGGACGGCCAGGACGCCAGCCCTTCCGGGCGGCCGCCGGCGGCTGCGCTTGTCCTCTACCGGCAGGCGACTGACCTGCTCCAGGACAAAGTCCTGCCCGCTGCGCTGAGCCTGACCGGCGCGAACGCGGCCGCGCTGGACCGCACGTACCAGACCGGCCGGTCCGCTGCCTTGCAGGGTGAGCTGTGGACCGTGCTGCTCGGCCTCGTCCTGCTCGGCGTCCTGGCGGGCCTGCAGGTCTATCTGGCCATCCGGTTCCGGCGCCTGATCAATCCCGCGCTGGCCCTGGCCTCGCTGATCGCGATCGCGCTGATGACCGTCAGCGGGACAGCGCTGCACGCGCAGGCCGGGCACCTCCACGTGGCCAAGACCGACGCATTCGACTCCATCATCGCCCTGTCGCAGGCCCGCGCGGTCAGCGATGACGGCAACGCCGACGAGAGTCGCTACCTGGTCGACCCGGCCCGGGCCGGGCAATACCAGCAGGCCTTCGAGGCCACGTCACAGCAGCTGGCCCGGCTGCCGGGAGCCGGCATCTTCCAGTACGACGCCGCGCTGGCCCGGGCCAGCGCCGCGTACCACGCCAGGAACTCGGATGTGCGCTTCGGCGGTTACCTCGGCGCCGAGTTCCGCAACATCACGTTCCCCGGAGAGCGGGCGGCGGCCCAGCGGGCACTGGCCGCCTACCAGATCTACGAGCGAGACGACCGCCATATTCGGGCGCTGAACAGCAGCGGGGACCTCCGGGGCGCTATCGCGTTCGATACCAGCTACGCGCACGGCAACTCCAACTGGGCTTTCGCGCGGTACGAGAGCGCGCTGTCCGACGTTATCGCCATCAACCAGCACGCCTTTAACCAGGCAATCAGCGAGAGCCATGGCGAAAGTAACGGCCTGACCAGCCTCATCCCCGGCGTGGCCGTTATTCTCATTACCGTGCTCGTCCTGGCCGGCGTCCGGCCCCGCCTGGCCGAGTACCGGTAGCCGCGGGTGCCGGCTCGATCCGGCGCAGGGTCGCCTAGCGTCGCAGGCCGTGCCGGGCGGCGAAGGCCTCAAGCTGGCGGAGCTGGTCGCTGAGGTCGGTCGCGGTGGTGCCGAGGACCAGGCGGTCGACGCCCTGGGCGGCGTAGTCGTCCACGCCGCTGCGGTCCAGGTCGATGGAACCCCAGCGGGTGTACTCGAGAGCGTCCGGGTCGCGGCCCTCGGCCCGGGCGGTCGCGTGCATCAGCTCGATCTGGGCGACCCGCTGCGCCGGAGCTCAGCCGGCCACCGGGGAAGTACCCGTCGCCGCGCAGGCAGGCCCGGCGGGCGGCGGGCGCGCTTGAGCCGCCGACGTGGATCGGCAGCATCGCCAGCGGCTTCGGAAAGCTGGTCACGTTCTCCAGCGAGTAGAACTCGCCGTCGAAGCTCGTGCCGGTGGCATCGCCGGCCCACAGGGCGCGCAGGACGTCGATCGCCTCGTCGGCGCGGCGGCCCCGGCTGGCGTAGTCGATTCCGACGGCGGCGGCCTCGCCGGGGAGGCTGCTGACCCCGATCGTGAGCAGGCGCATGCGACCGCCGGAGAGCACGTCGATCGTCGCCAGGCGCTTGGCCAGCACCACCGGGTGGTGGAACGGCAGCAGCAGCACGGCCGTGCCGAGCAGGATCCGGGTCGTCGACGCGGCGACGAAGGCCAGGCACTCGAGCGGGTCAGCGATCGGCAGGTCAGGCGGGAACTCGGTGGCGCCGACCCGCGCGCCCGGGTAGAGCGCGACGTGCTCGGGCAGGTAGAACGACTCGAATCCCAGGTCGTCGGCCTGGCGGGCGATCGTCGTCAGGCTGGCCGGGTCGGTGCCCGTGGCCGCGGTGCTGTACAGGAGGCCGAATTTCATGCCAGCAGTCTCTCCCATACGAGGAAACGCCGGCGGTCGGCCTGCCTCGGTACGGGAATCAGGCGGCCGGGTACGGGACCGCAACCCGCGCGGGCCGCGCGCCGTCCCGTAGCTGGCCGGCCTCCCGGCCGCAGAGCCGGGCCGCGGCAACAGGATCGGGCTGCTCACCCGCCGCGGCCCGGTGGTACGGGAATCGCGGCCCGCGCAGCGTAGGCCGCGGCAGGCTGGCTTCGCCAGGCTGGGACCGCAAGCAGCTGACACAACTGGAGGTAGCCGTGAAACGAGCAATGTCCCGCGTCGGGATCCTGTCGGCGGTCGGCACACTGGCCCTAGTCGGCTCCCTGAGCCAGGCCGGGATCGCCAATGCCGCCACCTTCTCCGGCAACTGGAAGGTGACCGCCGTCCTGAGCGGGACCACTAACACGGCGTCTCACACGACCAACAGCACCGGCGAGGTGTCCAGCTGCGTCACCGTCAAGAGCCTCGGCGGCATCGGCGGCGAGTGGAGCTACGAGCTGATCTGGTTCGACGGCGGCAAGAACAAGGTGCTGTGGCACAGCGGCGACTTCGAGGGAAAGGCGACGGTCTGCAGTCCCATCAAGAAGCCGGGAAAGAATGACAAGGTCTACGACCACATCATCCTGATCAACGCCGGCGCCGATCCTGAGGTGCAGGACAGCGGGACCTACAGCATCAATACCCACTGACGCCCGGGGGCGCGCGCGGCACCCGTCACGCGCGCCCCCGGTCCGTCGCTGACCCGGCGAGCCGGGCACGGATCTCCCGGGCTTCCCGGGCTCCGAGGCTGGTGTAGAGGCGGAGGGCTTCCTGCCAGTGACGGCGGGCCTGGCCGTGCTCGCCGGTGCCCTGGTAGCTGCGGGCGAGGCCGCTGTGGGCGCGGGCCTGCTCGTACGCGTGACCGATCTGGCTCGCCAGCCGGAGGGCAGCGGCGCACTGGGCGCGAGCCTCGGCGGGACGGCCCGCCGCCAGGAAGGCGTCGCCGAGGCTGTTGAGTACCTGGGCCTCGCCAGACCGGTCGCCGGTCTGGCGGCAGACCGCCAGCGCCTGCCGGAAACAGTCGGCGCTCTGCTGGTACTGGCCGAGCCGGGCGCCGACATCGCCGAGATTGCCCAGGGCGCTGGCCTCGCCCATCCGGTCGCCCGCCTCCCGGAAGAGGGTCAGGGCCAGGCGGGAATGGCCCGCAGCCTCCTGATACCGCCCCAGCCGGGCGCCGACGTCGCCGAGGTTGCCCAGCGCGCGAGCCTGACCGGGCCGGTCGCCGGTCTCCCGGCAGATGGCCAGGGCCTCCTGGTAATAGTCGCTGGCCTGCTGGTAGTGCCCGAGCCGGATGCTGACGTCGCCGAGGTTGCTGAGCGCGCGGGCCTGGCCGGAGCAGTCGCCTGCGTCCCGGAAGATGGCCAGGACCTGGCCGAAGTAGTCGGCGGCCTGCGGGTAACGGCCCCGCTGGAAGGCCACCAGGCCGAGGTTGCCCAGCGCGCGGGTCTGGCCGGGCCGGTCGGCGGTCTCCTGGCAGATGGCCAGGGCCTGCCGGTAGTGGCGCACGGCCTGCGGGTAACGGCCCTGGCGCCAGTCAGCGGCGCCCAGGCTGATCAGCGCCGTCGCCTCGGCGGCCTGGTCGCCGGCGTGCCGGGCCGCGCGCCGGGCGTGCGCGTGCAGGATGATCGCCTCGGGATAGTGACCGCCCGTGTCGAGGTAGCGGAACAACGTGGCGGCCATGGCCGTGGCGTGTCCGGGCCAGCCGTGCGCGGCCGCGTGCGCGGTGACCGCGACCAGGCTGCCGCGCTGCGCATCCAGCCACTCGCGCGCCTCGGCGGGACCGGTCGGCACCGGGACGGCGGCAGCAGGCCGCGGGATGCGCGGGCGCCGGTCGCGGTCGGCGGGAAACAGGGTGTCCGCCGCCGCCGCGGCGGCCCGCAGGTAGTAATCGAGCAGCCGGGTGAGCGCGGCTCGCTGCTCGGGGCCGTCCTGGCTGGCCGCGAGCTCGCGGGCATACGCGCGGAGCAGGTCATGCATGACGTACCGGCCGGGTCGCGCGGGCTGGACCAGGTGCGCGCGGGTCAGCCGGTCCAGCGCCTGGCCGGCCTCCGCCGTCGTCACCCCGGCCAGGGCGGCGGCGGCGCCGGCGTCGAGATCGTCGCCCGGGTGCAGGCCGGCCAGCCGGAACGCGCGGGCGGCGGCGGCGTCCAGCTGGCGGTAGGACCAGGAGAAGACGGCCCGCACCGCCGTGCGCGGGTCTCCGCCGGCGTCCAGGAGATCCAGCCGCCGCTGCTGGTCATCCAGTTCGCGGACGAGGGACGCGAGCGGGACACCAGGACGGGTAACGGATAGCTCAGCGGCCACCCGTAGCGCCAGCGGCAGCCGGTCGCACTGACCAGCCAGGGCCACGGCCGCCGCGGGGTCGGCATCGACCCGCTGGCCGATCAGGTCGCGAAGCACGGCGACCGCCTCGGCCAGGGGCAGCAGGTCCAGGTCGACCCGGGTGGCACCGTCCCGGACCACCAGTCCGGCCAGCGAGTCCCGGCTGGTCACGATCGTCACGCAGCTGGGCGTGCCGGGCAGTAGCGGCCGGACCTGCTCCACCGATCCGGCGTTGTCCAGGAACACCAGCGTCCGCCGCCCGGCCAGCAGGCTCCGGTACCGGGCCGCGCGCTCGTCCGGGTCGGCTGGCAGGTCCTGGCCCGGGACGCCCAGCGCCCGCAGGAACCCGGCCAGCGCCTCAGTCGCCGGCATCGGCCGCCGCGGGTCATAGCCGCGCAGGTTCACGTACAGCTGCCCGTCGGGGAAACGGCCGGCGACCTGATGCGCCCAGCGGACCCCCAGCGCGGTCTTGCCCACGCCGGCGGTCCCGCCGATGGCCGAGATCACGACCGTCCCGGGCGCGTCCTCGGCCGCCTGGTCCAGCAGCCTGGTCAGGACCGCCAGCTCGGCGGCCCGCCCGGTGAAGTGACCGCCGTGCGGCGGCAGCTGGCGCGGCACCACCGTCACGGACGGGTGGGCGCGCCGCGCGGCGGGCGCCCGGCGCCGCGGGCCGCGGCGGGGGCCGGTCACGCTGGCCGCCGTGACCGGGTGCCCGCCGCCATGCCCGGCGGGAGCCCCGGTCCGGGCCGGGGGTACCGTCCTGGTCACGTCCTCGCGCAGGACCCGGAGGTGCGCCGCGCCCAGCTCGGGCCGGGCCGGACGCCTAGCTCGTCGCTCAGCCGCTCCCGGATGTCCGCGTAGGCCCGCAGCGCGGCGGCCCGCTGCCCGGAGGCGGCCAGCGCGGTCATCAGCCTGGCGTGCGCCCGCTCGTCCAGTGGCTCCCGCTCCGCCAGCGCCCACAGGTGGCGCAGCGCGTCCGGCGCCTGCCCGGCGCCCAGCGCCACGTCCGCGTACTCCATCACCACGCTGGCGTAACGGCGGCCCAGTCCGGCCACGGCCGGGTGGCCGCGCATCACCTCCAGGTCCGCGAGCGGCGGCCCGCGCCAGAGCCCCAGCGCCTGCCGGTACAGGTCGCACGCCTGGCTCGCGCAGCCGATTGTCGCGGACCGCCGGGCCCGGTCGCTGAGCTGGCCGAACTCCCGCAGGTCGGACTCGACGGCGCCGGCCGACAGCCGGTCGCCGGCTCCGTCCCGGGACAGCCCGGCCCGCCGCCGCGGCAGCGCGCCGTCACCGGCCCCGGCGTCCGCCCAGAGCAGCCGCCGCAGTCGGCTCACGTACCCCTGGATCATCTCCCCGGCCGTTGCCGGCGGCTCGTCCCACAATGCGTCGATGACCGACGCTCGGCTCAGCGTTACTCCCTGATGCAGGACGAGCAGTCCCAGCACCGCTCGCTGCCGGGGTGGCCCCAGCGCGAGCGGTATCCCTTCCCGCCAGGCCGCGAACGGGCCCAGGACCGTGACCCGCGTCCGGGCCTGAACATCACCGGCGCCGGCCGCATGCTGCTCCGGCGGGTCCTGGGCGGCGCCGTCGGGAATGCCCGGGTCCGGCGGGGCGGCGGCAAGTTCCGCGCGCTGCCGAGCGGTCAGCTGCAGCGCCTCGGCCAGCTGGGCCAGGGTGACCTGGCGCGGCCGGGCCGTCCGGCCCTGCTCGATGTCCCGCAGCGCGCCCCGGCTGATACCAGCCCGGCCAGCTAACTGATCCTGCGTCAGGCCCGCCGCCGCCCGATGGGCGCGCAGCGAGAGGCCCAGGTGTCCGGGGAGCGGCGCGCCATCCTGTCCCATGTCGGCTCCCTCATCGCGTGGGACTCCCCGCAGCACGGAAGCGTAGATCGCGGGCAGGTGACCGCGCTAGCCGCTATTGCCGGTACATCGGGTTACGGCCGGGGGAACCAGCCGCCGCGCCTGTCGGTTGGTCTGAGAGCAGACCAAGGGGGGTCATAGTTTTGACTATGACGATAGCCGCGACGCCAGTTCCCCTTTCCGAGGCCAAGGCGCGTCTCTCCGAGCTGGCCCGGCGTGTCCGCACGCAGCATGAGCGGATAACCCTCACCCGCAACGGAGAAGCCGAGGCGGTGCTGCTGTCCGTGGATGACCTTGAAGGCATGGAGATGACCTTGGAGATCCTGGCTGACACCGCTGCCGTCGCGCGTATCTCGGAGAGCCTGACGGCTCTTGGCCGCGGGGAGCCGGGTGCTGACATGGCCACCGTGCGCCAGGATCTGGCCCGGCGTCGTGCCACTGGGGCGTGACTGACCAGACTGCGCAGCCGTACGAGGTCCGGTTTCAGCCCGCCGCGCGACGGGCGATCGCCCAGCGGCTCCCGGAGGCTGTCGCCGCCGCCGTGCTGGAGTTCTGCGATGCCGCGCTCGCGGTCAACCCGCAGCGGGTGGGCAAGCCGCTGTTCGGCCCGCTCGCCGGCTGCCATGGCGCCCGGCGCGGTACCTACCGGATCGTCTGCCGAATTGACGAGAGCGTCCGCGTCGTCCATGTGCTCGACATCGAGCATCCCTCTGAGATCTACCATCGGCCGTAGTCACCGCTGGCCCGGTGAGCGGGCATCTCAGTGTTCTCCCGTCACCAGGGCGGCGTAACGGTCCAGGTACAGCGGCCAGCCCTGCGGCCCGTCCACGCCGCTGGTGATCGCTTCCCAGCCGGGACCATGCCGGTCGATGTGCCGGTGCTCTAGCTCCACCCGCGTGCGGGTCGGCGACTCGGCGTAGAACCGCACCTCGACCTCGCTGGCCTGAGCCGGGTCGGTCTCGATCGTCCATCGCGGGCTGATATCCCAGCTGAACACCACCCGGTCGGGCGGATCGAAGGCCAGGATCCGCGCCCACCGGCACTCCCGGCCGTCTACCGCCCGGTCGGTGATGCTGCCGCCGACCCGGGGCTCGAACACGGTCGCGGCGATCGGCGCCCCGAGCAGGTTGTGCTCGGGCGGCTTGAAGTCCCCGAACCGGTCGGTGAACACCGTGAACGCACGCTCGATCGGCGCGTCGACGACGATCTGCCTGCGCACCGTCACTGCCTCGGTCTGGGCCATCACGCCTCCTCGTTCGGGGCTTCCACGGCATCGGCATACCCGGTCAGCGCCCGCTGCCAATAGGTGTCGAGCTGATCCCGCAAGGCCGCCAGCGCGACCGGGTTGAGCCGGTAGATCCGGCGCGTTCCCGCCGCCACGTCCTCGACCAGGCCGGCGTCCTTGAGGATCTTCAGATGCTGGGATACCGCCGACCGGCTCACCGGCAGCCCCGCCGCCAGCTGGCCCACGGCCTGAGGCCCGTCGGCCAGGCACGCCACGATGGCGCGGCGCGTGCCGTCGGCCAGCGCGCCCCACCGGTCGGCATCTCGGTTAGCATCCACTAACCGTTAGCATTCTCTAACCGACACGCGCTGTCAAGGCGCTAGGGGGCGGCCTGCTCGACGTGCTGGATGAGGCGCTTGAGGTGAGCGATCTCCTCCCGGAGGGCCTTCTCGCCGACCGGCGTGAGGGTGACCCACGTCCGGGGGCGCTTCCCCTCGTACCCCTTCTCGATCTGCACCAGCCCGGCCTTCTCCAGGACGGACAGGTGCTGACCGAGGTTGCCGGAGGTCAGTTCCAGGGCATTGCGCAGGAAGCCGAACTCCACCCGGCGGGCCTCGTGGGCGATCGTCAGGATGCCGAGCCGGACGCGCTGATGAACGATGTCATCCAGGCCGTTGACCGGATGATCGATCACGGTGCGCTGGCCCGTCGCTCCGCGAGCCCGAAGCCGATGCTGCCGAGCAGCAGCATGGCCGCCAGGGTCGCCTGAGAGAGCCAGGCGGAGTGCGGGGTCAGCATCCAGCCCCAGCCCACGACCACCAGGTACGCGAGGCCGAATACCAGCAGCGCCACGTTGCGCTCGACCCGGGCCAGCACCAGCAGGGCCAGGCCGATGGCGGCTGCCGGGCTGGCCAGCCTGGTGAAGACCATCGCCCCCGACGCCGGCCGGGAGGGAGACCCACCCGAGACTGATCCCCGGATGGGTGACCAGCCACAGCGAGGCTCCCGTCGCCGCCGCGGCGAGGATGACGCCGGCCACCACGTACGGGCGGACCGGGGTGCCCACCCCGTGGCGCCGTGCCCGGCGCACGTAAAAGGCCGTGATCGCGGCGTAGGCCAGCACCAGCGCCAGCGGCCAGTAGATGTAGGCGCCGGGCGAGTAGCCGATGCAGATCTTTCCGCCCGGAGTCGGCCGGCACTGGACGAGGTGGTGGCTGCCGCGGGTGACCGGTATCGCGGCTAGGGTCAGCACGGCGAACAGCAGCAGCGGGAACCAGGTCCCGCGCTGCGCCTGGCGGACCCGGCGGGTGAGCCGGCGCGTGGTGGAGAGAAGTTCACGGGGGCCGTCCTGCGGCGGGACCGATGCGTCTGTCATACAGCTAGCTTTGCATTACAGACTTCTCTTGGCAAGAGAGTTCATAGCGCGGGTCGGCTACTCCTCAGCCTGGCAGGACGCCGCACAGCCGCAGCCGTTCCACCGCGATCGCCCGGGACGGGATCGCGGCCGCGCCCGCCACCCACTCCCGCCACGCCGGCCACTGCTCCCGGTCGTAGTCCTCGTGGTCGAACTCCACGTCGTCCAGGATCAGGTCGCGCACCTGGTCAAGCTGGTCCCGGTGGCTCAGCCCGGCCCACGGCAGGTACTCGATCGTCCAGGTCAGGCGGGGCGCCCCGCCCCGGGCGCAGTTCATCAGGTGCAGGTCGAAGGCGACCACGTCGCCGGGCTCGGTCTCCACCACGACGTGCGGCCAGTCCCAGTTCTCGAACCCGGACGACGCGGGCTCGGCCCGAAGGTAGGCCCACAGGCGCCGCTCGAACTCGGGCAGGTGCGAGCCGGGCACCAGGCGCAGCGCGCCGGTGGCCGCGGTGCGCGGCTCCAGGTCGGCCCAGAGGGCGACGCCGCCGACGGCCGGCCCCTGGCGGGTGTGCCAGGAGGAGTCCCCGGTGAAGCAGGTGGCGATGCCGGCCGACGGAACGGTCAGGCCGCCGAGCAGCTCGCCCGAGACGCCGAACGTACGGCGGTCATCCGCGATCAGTGACTGGCTGAGCGGCGCGCGGTCCACTGCCAGCGGCAGGTAGTCCCCGCTGATGCCGCCCCGGTCGTCCGGCTCGGTGCCGAGCGTGCCGAACGCGCCGGTCAGCGCGGTGGTCACCTCGGCGCGCAGGGCGGCTGCCTCGGCCGGGCTGAGCAGGCCGCGCAGGACGACGTACCCAAAGGTCCGGAACTGCAGAATCTGCTGATGCGAAAGCATGACGAATTCTCCTCATCGACTCGGCTGGATCACGGGCAGGGCGAGCCGATGAGGTGGACCACGGGCAGATCAGCGTCAAGTGTGCACGCCGCTACCCTAGCCGCCCGCGGCCCTGCGGCGCGGCAGGCTCGTCCCGCACCTCCGTGACCCTCGGCCGGGGCGCGTCCCGGAACAGGTCGGCGTAGTCGTAGGCCGCCTCGGGCCGGGCTGCGAATCGCGCTGTCGAGCACCTTGGCGTCCTCCCCGACGAGGATCCGCCAGGCCCCGGACCGCACCCCGTCCAGGATGATGGTGGCGGCGGCGGCCGAGGTCAGCGGCGCCTTGTCGCGGAAGTCGTCGCCCATCCGGGCCAGCATCTTGCGCAGGTCGGCCGCGGGCAGGCGGGCCGCCGGGAGCCCGACCCGGGCCATCCGGACCCGGATCGGGTCCAGGTCGGCGTCGCTCATCTGCTCCGGCCCGGGCAGGCCGTGTATCCGGCGGGTGCTGTTCACGATGTTGGTGCCGACGTGCCCGGGCATGACCAAGACCACCCGGACCTGGGGCGCGTTGGTCCGCAGGTCCTCGATCAGCGACTCGGTGAAGCCGCGCACGGCGAACTTGGCCGTGGCGTACGCCGAGTTCGGCGAACCCGGCCCCAGCGAGGCCCACAAGCCGTTCACGCTGCTGGTGTTGACCAGCACGCCGTCGCCGCTGGCGATCAGCAGCGGCACGAACGCGCGGGCGACGTAGTACATCCCCCAGAAATCGATGGCGAACGTGCGCTCCCACTCGGCCCGGCTGTCCCGGATGAAGCTGGCCCCGCCGCCCGTGCCGGCGTTGCTGAACACCACGTCGATGTGATCGCCGCCATGCCCGGCCAGCACCTCGTCGCGGAGCCGCAGGACCTGCGCCTCGTCGGCGACATCGCAGTCGTGGCCGGTGACCCGGACCCCGTCGGGTGCGTCCGCCCGGGCCAGGCCAGCGGTCTCGGTGATGGCGGGCACGTTCAGGTCGCAGGCCGCGACCGAGCAGCCCTGCGCCGCTAGCTGGCGGACTAGCTCCCGGCCCATGCCGGAGCCGCCGCCCGTGACTACCGCTAGCTTTCCGGTGAATGAGTCCACAACCGGCACCTTATTCTCGTGTCGCGACGCCCGGCAGGGCTCCGTGGTTTGCCGTTCTAAACTGATATCACTATGATAGATAGCGAGAAGCGGACACGTCCAGCGGAGGACAGTCCGGCGGAGGTGGTACGGATGACTGCGGAAGCACACGTCGGCCCGGTGGCGGAACTCGCCCAGGCCGCCCCGGTGACCGAGAATCAGGCCCGGTCCACGCGCGGCGTCAAGATCCTGGTGGCCGGCATCGTGACGCTGCTCGCTCCCATCGCGCTGCTCTGGTACTCGCACCTGAAGCACGGCGCCACCGCGAACGGCCTGGTCTGGGCCGCTGTCATCGTGTGGCTGATCTCCGGGTTCCTGCTGGGCGGCCTGACCCCGGTCGTCCCCGGCCAGGCCCGGGTGATCCAGCTATTCGGCAAGTACCGCGGGACGGTCCGCGAGCAGGGACTCCAGTGGGTCAACCCGCTCACCAAGCGGATCAAGGTGTCCACCCGGATCCGCAACCACGAGACCGCGCAGGCCAAGGTCAACGACGCGGACGGCAACCCGATCGAGATCGCCGCCGTGGTCGTGTGGCAGGTGCAGGACACCGCCATGGCCGTCTATGCGGTAGATGACTACGTCAAGTTCGTGGCCATCCAGACCGAGACCGCGGTCCGGCACGTCGCCTCCAGTTACCCCTACACCAGCACTACCGAGGGCGAGCTTTCGCTGCGCGACAACGCGGACGAGATCACCGAGCGCCTGTCGGCCGAGATCGGCGCCCGGGTGAGCGCGGCCGGCGTGCATATCATCGAGTCGCGGCTGACCCGGCTGTCGTACGCGCCCGAGATCGCCCAGGCCATGCTGCGCCAGCAGGCGGCCAGCGCGGTGGTCGGCGCCCGGCAGCGGATCGTCGAGGGGGCGGTCGGCATGGTCGGGCTGGCCCTGCAACGGCTGGAGGAGGAAGGCGTCGTCGAGCTCGACGAGGAGCGCAAGGCCGCGATGGTCTCCAACCTGCTGGTCGTCCTGTGCAGCGAGCAGGCTACCCAGCAGGTCGTCAACACCGGCTCCCTGTACACGTGACCGGCGTCATCGCGACGATCAGCACGGCGGCATCGTGAGCGATCGCAAGAGCATCCTGCTGCGACTGGACCCGGCCGTTCATGACGCGCTGTCCCGGTGGGCGTCCGACGAGCTGCGCAGCACGAATGCCCAGATCGAGTTCCTGCTCCGCCGCGCCCTGGCCGAGCACGGACGGCTGCCCGGCCGGGTCTCGGCGATTCGCCGGCCCGGCCGCCCGCCCCGGGACGCCCCGCCCGAAGGCGAATAGGACCGGGCGGCTACCGGGCCCGTTCACGGCCGCCACTTGCCGACCGTGAACGTGGGCTTCCAGAAGCTCAGCGGCCACATCATGACCGAGACGAAGTACTGCACCCAGCTGTGGAACAGCGAGACGTTGCTGGCCGAGGTCGGCAGGTGCGGCGCCGCGGTGTTGGCGAACACCCCGATGATGATGTAAATGGCGATCAGCAGGCCGGTCTTGCTGAACAGCGCTCTCAGGAAGGCCACCACCTCACTCCTCCCCGGATGGGCTAACCGGCCCCCGTCCCCGCGCGCGGTAACGGACAGGACGCCCCGCATGGTCGTGAAGGCCGACATGAGCAGACACAGGCGCCACGCTAGTTGATAGGTCGCTATCTGCCCGCCGGACACACCGGGGCGTTAGCCGCAGAAATACCGTACGCCATACGATATTTAACGACGGCGCCCGCGCACCCTGGTTCGCTAGCCTCCGGCCATGACCGAGAGCCCGTGGGTGATCCGGCGGGCGGTGGCCGCCGACCGCGACTTCCTGAACGACATGCTGGTCGCGGCGGTGAACTGGTCGCCGAAGTGGAATCAGAGCCGGGCCAGCATCTTCGCCACGCCCGCCATCATGCATTACGTCGCGGGCTGGCCCGGCCCGTCCGACCTGGGCCTGGTCGCCGAGGCGGGCGGCCGCCGGATCGGCGCGACGTGGCTGCGGTTCCTGCCCGAGACCGACCCGGGCTACGGGTTCGTAGCCGCCGACGTGCCGGAACTGACCATCGGGGTGTCCGCCGCCTGGCGCGGCCGGGGCGTCGGGCGGGCGCTGCTGCGGGCGGTGGCCGACGAGGCCCGCGCCCGCGGCATCCGGCGGATCAGCCTCAGCGTGGAACGCAAGAACTACGCCCGGGCGCTCTACCTGTCCGAGGGCTACCGGGTCGTCGACTCCAGCGACGCGCGCTCCGACACGATGGTCACCGACCTGGGGCTCGGCGACGCAGCCAGGGGAGAGTCTTGATCATGATCAGGCACGGGCTCTCCGGCCACAGGTCGGGGATCTCCTCCAGCGGCTCGAACCCGGCGGCCGCGTAGAACCGGCGGGTCAGCCCGTAGCCCGGATCGCGATGGGACGGCCCCAGGGTCTTGACCTGGAGGAACCGCGCGCCTGTCGCGACCAGGTCAGCCTCGAACGCGGCCACCAGGGCGCGGCCCGCGCCGTGGCGGTGCCAGGCCGGGTCCACGGCCATCAGGTAGATCTCGGCCGACGCCGGGAAATGCTGGCGGGGCAGCAGCACGCCTGGCGGCGCGGCCGGGTCGGCGACGGGCCAGGCCAGGTAGGCGGGCACGGTCCGGGCCGTCTCGACGTATCCGGCGTTGGACGACTCGATGCCGAACCAGGTCGGCAGCAGCGCCAGCAGCCGGGCCACCGCATCGAGGGCCGGCTGCCCGGAGGTGATCCGCCACGGGCCGCCCACGGCGACGATCCTGCCATCCAGCTCTACGAGGCGTTACTCATTTTCCGGCGGTCCCGTCCGCAGGCCGGCCAGGTGGATGTCCAGGAAGCGCGGCCAGCCGCCGGGCGCGGTCTCCCCGCCCGCCTGGGCCAGGCCGCGCATGGCCGACACCAGCGCGCTGATGTCGGCGGCGGTGACGCCGGGGGCGATCGTCCCGGCCGCCGCCGCGCGGCCGGTGAGCTCGCGGGTGGCGGCCATGATCCGGCTGACCGCGCTGGGGTCGTGCTCGCGCTCCAGGAGCAGGGTGGCGTACCGGGCGTGCTCGGCGAACGACCGCCCGAACGCGCGCAGCAAGTCGTGCAGCCCGTAGCCGTCGGGGCGGGCCAGGGCCTGCTCGGCGGCGGCCACCAGGTCCTCCAGCGCCAGCCGCAGCAGCTCGTCGATCAGCGCGTCCTTGCTGGCGAACCGCCGGTAGACGGTCCCGACGCCGACCCCGGCCCGGGCCGCGATCTGCTCGATGCTGGCGCTGGCGCCCGCCTCGCCGAACACCTCACGGGCGGCGTCGAGGATGCGCCCGTAGTTGCGGACGGCATCCCGCCGCAGGACCGGGGCGGCGCGCTCCGTCACCCCTGGTCACTCACCCTGGTCGCCGACGATGGTCCCGCCCGCGACCATCGCCAGCTCAGCGTGCTCGAGCTGGCCGGCTGGCGCGCCGCCGGGCGGCCGGGATGAGCAGCCCGGCCAGCGCGGCCAGCAGGAGGCCGGCCGCCATGACCGCGAACCCGGTCGTGTAGCCGGACTGCTGCGGCAGGCCGGACGGCTCCAGCCGCGCGGTCACGATGCTGGCCATCACCGCCGCGCCGATGCTGCCGCCGATCGTGCGGATATTGGCGTTCATGCCGCTGGCCACTCCGGTCTGCGAGGCCGGGACGGCCGCCACCACCAGGGCCGACATGGCCGCGAAGGCCAGCCCGAACCCGATGCCCATCAGCGCGCTGGACACGTAGACCTCCCACTGCTGCTGGTGCGCGAAGGCCAGCATGGACATCGACCCGCTCCCGATCAGGCAGCCGCCGATGACCAGGGCCCGGCCGCCCAGCCGGCGGGCCAGCCCGCCGGCCAGCAGGCCCACGCAGAACATGGTGACGGCCGAGGGCAGCAGCATGAGCCCGGACCGGGTGATGCTGGCGCCGAAGCCGTAGCCCGCCGCCGTCGGCGTCTGCACGAACTCCGGCAGGAAGGCGAACGTCGCGTACATTCCCACGCCGAGGAGCAGCGCGACCAGGTTGTTGGTCCAGACTCCGCGCCGCCGCATCATCTTCAGGTCGATCAGCGGAGTGGCGGCTCGCAGCTCGGCCAGCAGCCAGGCCGCCGCCAGCACCACCGACGCGGCCAGCATCCCCAGCACCTTGCCGGACCGCCAGCCCCACGCCGGGGCCTCGCTGAGCGCGACCAGCAGCGCGACCAGCCACGCCGACAGCAGGACGGCGGGCAGCCAGCTGATCCGCCCCGGCGTGCGAACCGCCGACTCGGGGATGAACGCCACCGCCGCCACGGCCGCGACGATGGTGAGGATCAGCGGGATCCAGAACAGCCAGTGGTAGTCCAGCGCCTCGGTGATGGGGCCGGCCAGCACGATCCCGAGGCCCCCGCCGACCGCGGTCAGCGAGGCGATCACCCCCACGGCGCCCGCCACCCGCTCGGCCGGGAACTCGTCGCGGATGATCCCGAACGCCACCGGCAGCATGCCGCCCCCGAGGCCCTGGATGACCCGGGCCGCGATCATGACCCCGATCGACGGGGCGAGCGCCGCCAGCAGCGAGCCCACCGCCAGGGCCGCCAGCGTGCCCACGAAGACCCGCTTCTTGCCGGTCATGTCCCCGACCCGGCCCAGGATCGGCGTCACGATCGAGGCGGACAGCAGGTAGGCGGTCAGCACCCACGTCACCGCGGCCTGCGTGGTGTGCAGCTGATGCTGCACGGTCGTCAGCACCGGGATCACCAGGGACTGGAGCAGGGCGAAGGCCCCCACGCCCAGCGCCAGCACCGCGAAGGTCACCGGGGGACGGCCCCGCAGCTTCCCGTCCGCGGCCACGTCCACGCCCGTCATCGCGCCCTCCTCGAAACGGAATCTACATTCCGCTACCGGGCAGCAGAATAACACGGAAGCGGAACAATGACTCCGTTTGGCCGGCGGATTGCCCGCCGGCGATCACCTGCGCGCGGGCTCGTCAGGCGCGGCAGGTTCGCCGGCGTTTCAGTCACGGCGGCATTGTCGTCACGGCAGAGTGGCCAGTCTCGGCGGAGTAGCCAGACTCAGCTGAATCGCCGGGGGCGGCAGGCCGTCCGTGCCGCATCCCGTACAGGTCGCGCAGCAGCGCGATCTCCGCGCCGTGGTGCGATAGCTCATCCTGGGCGTGCAGCACCAGCCCGGCCCACGGGCGCTCGGCGCAGCCGTCGTCGGCCGGGCCGGGCGGCTGCCACAGCCCGCCCTCGCCCAGCTCGGCCAGGCCCTCCCGGAACGCCCGCCAGGCCTGGTCCAGGGCCTCCAGCGCCGGGCCCGGCGCGGCGTACCACTCCCGGTCGCGCACCTGCAGCGGCCACGGCCCCAGCCCGTGGCGGGTGTACCGGGCCAGGCACTCCGAGCCGATGTGCCACAGCCGCCAGGCGATCGTGGTTACCGGGGCCGGGACAGGCTCGGGGTCAGAGCGCTCGATGTGCCAGCCGCCGTCCGGTCCCGGAGCGCACGGACCAGCAGCCGGCGCCCGGCTCCCACAGGTACTCGTCCTGCGTGAGCCCGGTCAGGCGGCCCCGGATGCGCGACCATACGCAGTCCAGGCTGTCCAGCAGGAGCGGCCCGGTGACCTGCCTGTTCACGTCCTCCGGCATGGCCGGGAACCTAGCAGGATCCGGCCCAATCCGCCAATACTGGCGACGGAGCGGCGCGTGCCCGCAAAAGCGGCGCGGCGTCCCTTCCCGGCCGGCCCTCGACGAGGCCGGCCTGACGGGTGGCCGTTGCGTCGGCACCATCGTTCACCAGGCAAAATCTCTGTCATCCCGAGTCCGGTCAAGATCACTTGGGGTACCAGTCCCGGCGACGAGTTCCTACCGGGGAGGAGAGCAATGCCGACGACGATGATGAGTCACGACGATCTTATGGAGCACGCCTGCCGGCTGGCCAAGGAGTCGGTCGACAACAACTGGGGCGGCCCGTTCGGCGCCGTCATCGCGGCCAAGGACGGCACGGTGATCGCCACCGGCCAGAACCGGGTGCTGCTGACCAGCGACGTCACCGCCCACGCCGAGATGGAGGCGATCCGCAAGGCGCTCGCCGTGCTCAACCCGGAGGCGCCGTCGATCGCGCCCGAGCACCAGAACGAGTACACGCTGGAGTTCATCCCGCGGCCGGAGGGCTCGCCCGACCGCGTTCCCGAGCGCGCCCGGATGCTCGCCGGATACGAGGTCTTCACCAGTGGTGCGCCCTGCCCGATGTGCATGAGCGCCATCTACTGGGCGCGGCTGGACGCGGTGTACTACGCCTTCGACTACGACACTGCGAGCCGGATCGGCTTCGACGACAAGTTCCAGTACGAGGACTTCGCCAGGCCGGAAGGAGAGCGCCGGATCAAGATGGGCATGTTCCGGCCCGACCTCGTCAATCCCGCGGTCAAGGCGTGGGAGCAGAAGCACGACAAGCACCCGTACTAGCCGGCGGTCGCAGCGGGCGGGAGGAAGGCACCAGGTGACGGACACGGCGCAGCGCGGGCCGGCCACGGTCGTCATCGCCCAGCGCATCAAGCCCGGCCGGGAGGCCGACGTGCGCCGCTGGCAGGAGGACGTCAACCGCGCTGTGGCCGTGTTCCCCGGCTACCTGGGCAGCGACGTGACCGGGGCCGGGCGGGACGGCGGCAGCGACGGGGACGGGAACGGGAGCGGGGATGCGCGGGACTGGACGGTGATCTACCGGTTCGACTCCCGGCCCAACCTGGCGTCCTGGCTGGGCAGCCCGGAGCGGGACGACATGCTGGGCCGCGGCGCCGACCTGTTCGACGGCCAGCCGTCCCAGCATGTCCTGATCCGGGACCCGGCCCCGGACCAGATCACCGTGGTGGTGTCGCACCCGGTCGACCCGGCCGACGAGGACGAGTTCCTGGCCTGGCAGCAGCGCGTCACCGACGCCGAGCGGCAGTTCCCCGGCTTCCGGGGGGCCGAGTTGTTCCGGCCGGTGCCCGGGGTGCAGGACGAGTGGACCGCGCTGTACCAGTACGACACCGACGAGCACGTCAGCGCCTGGCTGGAGTCACCCGAGCGCAGCCGGCTGCTGGAAGAAGGCCGGCGCTTCGAGAACTTCCGGCTGCGCCGCATCGCGGCCCCGTTCGGAAGCTGGTTCGCCCGCCCGGACGAGCCCGACGGCGCCGAGGCCAGCTGGAAGACCGCCCTGTCGGTCCTGGTCGGCCTTTACCCGACGGTCGTCCTGCTCACCCTGGCCATCAGCGAGATCTGGCCGTCGGCCCAGCTGTGGATCGCCCTGCTGATCGGCAACATCTGCTCGGTGGCCCTGCTGACCTGGGTGGTCATGCCGGTCGTGACCCGCGCCCTGCGGTTCTGGCTGGCGCCCGAGGACGGGCGGGCCGGGCGCCGGGTGGACGCCCTCGGGACGGTCGCGTCGGTGGCCTTCCTGACCCTGGCCGCGCTGGTGTTCTGGCTGATCACGACCCAGGTCTGGCACCTGCCTTAGGCGGTACCTGCCTTAGGCGCCCAGCGCGCCCTCGGGCAGGACCGCGTGCACGCCCCAGACCTGGTTGGCCACCTGGGTGACCCGTAGGTCCACGCTCGTGCTGGCCAGCGCCAGCGCCGTCGCCCTGGGCACCCCGAACAGCACCTCCAGCCAGGTCACCATGGCCGCCAGGGCGTCGCCCATGGCCGCGTTCAGGTCCGCGCTGAAGCCGAACGTGATCCGCCCGGCCGGCGTCTCGGCGTGGATCACGTCCAGCGGCCGCGCGGCGGCCAGGCTGATCTCCGCCTCGGTCGTCATCGGGCACTCGATAGCCGTGCCGCCGACCTCCCCGTCGCCCTGGGCGGCGTGCCCGTCGCCCAGGTACAGCAGCGCGCCGGGCACCGCCACCGGCAGGTACAGCGTGGCCCCCGCGACAAGTTCCCGGCAGTCGATGTTCCCGCCGGCGGCCGCCCGGGGCGGGATCGTGGAGTGCTCGCCGGGCTCGGCCGGCGCCGTGCCCATGACCCCCAGGAACGGGGCCAGCCGGCGGGTGAAGCGCTGGTTCGCCACGCCGGTCCCGGCGCCCGGGTCAAGCTCCCACAGCAGGTGCCCGGCGGGGCCGTCGGCCAGGCCCAGCCGGCGCGTCACCGGGGTGTCGCTGACGCCCGCCGCCGTCCAGCCCCATGAGCCCGGCCGCAGCGCCACCAGGCGCAGGGCCAGCAGGTCGCCGGGCCGGGCACCGCGCACCTCGATCGGCCCGGTCAGGCAGTGCCCGCGTCGCGGCGTGAACATCCGCGGCTGATCCTGGCCGGGGAACTCCGGCCGGGCCAGGTGCCCGCCCGCGTCCAGCGAGCCGGCCACCACGGTGTCGCCAGGGTCGATGCTGAGCACCGGGGCGTGGTCGCGGGAGAACACCTGCGCCGTCGTCTCGCGGCGCGGGGTCCAGGCGATGCGTCGTCATCGGGCCTCCCCGGCCTCGGCGGAATCAGCGGGCGCGACCGGCTCCCCGGCCGGAGCGGGCGTGGCGGCCGTGAGCGGGCGTGGCGGCCTGAGCGGGCGTGGCGGCTCGCCGCGGCCGGAGCGGGCGTGGCGGCCTGAGCGGGAGCGACCGCTTCGGCCGCGTCCGCCGGGCCGTCCGCCGGAGCGGGCCGCGCCTCGGGCGGGAACGCGATGAACGCGTAAGCGCCGGCCAGGATGACCAGGATGCCGGCGGCGGCGAAGACCGTGCTTATCGGGCCGAACCGCAGCCCCAGGAACGAGGCGCTGACATGCGGCAGCACGGTCGACGCCAGCCAGCCCGCCACCACCACCGACAGCATGGACGCCAGTTGCAGGACCGGGTTGAACACCGCCATCATCCGGCCCAGGTACTGCGGCGGGACCGCGCCCAGCAGCAGCGGCGTCATGCCCGCGTTGAGCATGGCCACCGGCACCGAGAACAGCGCCAGCAGCGTCACCCCGGCCACGAAGTCGCGCTGCTGGGCGTAGGCGAACACCAGTGCGCCGACCAGCAGCAGCCCGAAGCAGGTCAGCCGGCGCGGGCCGATCAGCCGGACCGCGGTGCCGGCCAGCAGCGACCCGAGGATCGCGCCGATCCCGAACGCCATCGACATGAACCCGTACAGCCGGGGCGCGGCATGCAGGTTCCGGGTCACGAAGAACACGTTCAGCGTGTTGATCGCCCCGCTGCCCAGCGCCACCACCGCCGCCACGGTGGTCAGCGCGACCAGGAACCGGCTGCCCGTGAAGTACCGCAGCCCGGCGGTGAACTCGGCCCGCAGCCCGCGCACCGCCGCCGCGCCGGTATCGGCCGCGCGGCCCTCGGCCGCGACCGTCGCCGCGTCCTGCGCCGCCTCGGCCGCCGCGACGGCCGGGGCCACCCGGATCGACCGGACGGCGGCGTACGACACCACGTACGACAGCGCGTTCGCGGCCAGCGCCCACTGCACCCCGACGGAGAACAGCAGCGGCGCGGCCAGCGGCGGCCCGATGATGGCCGCCGAGGCGTACGTGGCCTGCCCGATGCCGGCGGCCCGCGCCCGGTCGGCGTCGCCCTCGACGATCTCGGCCAGGATCGCCAGCCGGGCCGGGGAGAAGAACTGGCCCGACGCGTTGATCACGAACACGACCAGGTAGATCATCGTGAGCCAGGCCCAGTCCGGCAGGTCCCGGACCGGTACCAGGAAGACCAGCGTTAACGCGGCGACCAGGACCGCGCGCACCACCTCGGTGCGCAGCATGGTCCGCTTGCGGTTCCACCGGTCCACGAACACGCCCGCCAGCGGCCCGACCAGCAGGATGGCCACCCCGGCCGAGAGCAGCACCCCGCTGACCGCGACCGGCGCCCACCGCTGGCCCTTGCCCAGCACGGTCGCCACCCACAGCACCAGCGTGGTGTCGAACACGAAGTCACCGATGGTCGACGCCGCCTCGCCGTACCACAGTCGCGCGTAGTTACGGTTGATCAGGAACCGTCGGATCATGCGCGAATCCTCCCGAACCACCACGGTAGTGTCCAGCCGTCGGCGCCCACGACATCTTCAAGCGTCCGTGACCGCAGTTCGGTCCTCAGCGCCACGCCGCGGTGATCCTGCTGCTACCACCCTGGACCGCGTTCAAGGGGGCCTTCCCCGGATCAGCTGGACCAGCGTTCGCGCACGGCGGCCACGACCCTGGCGAGCTGGGCGTCGAACGCGTCAAGCTGCTCGGCTTCGGCAGCGCTCGCGGCGAAGGCGTGCCGGTCGCAGGCTATGCCCCCGCGCCAGATCCGCTCGATGGCGCGCGTCGCGGTGATGTCCGTCAGCGGGTCACCGGACACCAGGACCAGGTCCGCGCGCTGCCCGGCGGCGACCCGTCCCCGGTCGGCGAGGCCGAACACCCGGGCCGGCGCAGCCGTGGCAGCGGCCAGGGCCCGCGCCGGGCTGATGCCGCACCGGACCAGGAGCTCGAGCTCCCGGTGCAGGCTGGCCCCGAACACCGTCCCCGGGTTCGGGGCATCCGTGCCCGCCAGCAGGGTGACCCCCGCATCGGCCAGTCGCCGCACGTTGTCCTCGGCCTGGGAGTAGGGCGGCATGGGCCGGCCGTGCAATCGCGGGGTATCCGAGGTCAGCCGCCGTGCCCAGGCGTCGCCGAGCGCTTCAGCGAGCCGCGGGTCCCCGGCAACTGCCGCGCCACCCGGCTCGCCGAGGGTGTTCTCGATGGTGGCCAGCGTCGGGCCGACCACGATTCCGGCTTCGGCCATGCGCTCGACCAGGGCCTTGTCCAGCTCGGCGTTCGCCGGGACGTGGGCCACCACATCGACACCGGCGGACACGACCTCCTCGACACCGGCCGTCGAGCTGACGTGAGCGACCACGACCAGGCCGCGGGCGTGCGCGGCAATGACCAGTGCCCGGATGGTCTCAGGGTCCAGCGCGGGCCACAGGCCCCCGGTGCCGGAGATGATCTTCAGATAGTCCGAGCCCGCCGCGATCCGTTCCGCCACGAACTGCCCGGCCTGGTCAGCCGCGGTCAGCGTCGGGAACGGGGCGTACATCATCGACGGGTGCCCGCCGGGCGCGGTGGCACCGACACCCGAGGAACGCACGTCGGCCACGTCCGGACGGGAGCCGGCCTGCTCCCTGGCGCTGGCCACCAGGTCGGGTGTGCTGAACATGTCGAGAACGGTGGTAACGCCGAAGGTCAGCGACTGCGCGAGAGCGCCGGGAACGAGGTGCACGTGCGCGTCGATCAGGCCGGGAAGCACCGTCCCGCCGCCCGCGTCGATCACCTCGTCGCCGTCCCGGGCGGCCGAGGCGGCCGAGCACCTGGTGATCAGGCCGTCAGCGAACCGGACCGACGTCCAGTCCTGCGACTTCGTCCCGTCGAAGACCCTCGCGTTCACGATCGTCGTTGCTGCGCCCAAGGCGTCCTCCCCAGGGGATCCGGAACAACCTGACGCGGCACTAGACCCGGCGGTACTGGGCCACGTCCATGTCCGTCCCGGACAGTTGGAACGTCATGTCCTGGTCAGCCTCGTGTGAGTCCTCGAAGATCAATCGATCCACGTGCCACGTGAATCCAGGGCGGCCGAAGGTAATGTTCACGCTCTGCTGGAACTCCTTACCTTCCCGGCGGTTGCCTGCTGGCGTGACAACCGTGGTCGTGCCCCACAGCTCAAAGGCGAGGTCGCCTTTCTCGTTTCTGAACGCCTGAACGCTCCGGATGGCATCAGCCTCCTGGTCAAGGCTGAACCGGTCGGGGTTGGCCGGGAATGTGACGTTCACGGGAAGGTCTGTCACGCTCGTTCCTCGCTGCTGTGGTCTATGCGCGCGGAGCAGGGCTATAGATCGAACTCGCGGGCTCTGGCGCCGGCGATGAACGCCTGCCACTCGTCCGGCGTGAACGTCAGCGCCGGGCCGGACGGGTCCTTGCTGTCCCGCAGGGCAACCACGCCCGGCAGGCTGCTCGCCACCTCGACGCACTGGCCGCCGTTCCCCGAGCTGTAGGTGCTCGTCCGCCAGACAGCGGTGGTCAAGTCCATGCCGTCCTCGCTACATCGGTGATCATGTCGGCGGATGCTCGCGGTGGAAGCGCTTCCGCCCGGATGGTGTCACAGAGGGCTGCCACGTGCGTGACGTCCTCGGCGCGCTCGACGACCCGCCCGGTAAGCGCGGTGTCAAGATAGACGACATCGGGGCTGCGGTCGAAGCCCGCGATCACCAGCGGCCCCAGCAGGCCAGGATGGGCGCCGGCGGCGGTCGGCATGACCTGCACCGTCACGCACGGGTCGCGGCACCGACGATAAGCCGGTCAAGCTGGGCGGTCATCACGTCGGGGTCCCCGACCGGGCGGGTGAGGACGGATTCGTCCGGCACGACCCAGAGCCGGGGCAGATCGTCACGCTCCAGGATGGCCTGTCGGTCCATTCGGGCTGCGACAAGCTGCTCGATCATCTCGTCCCGGTCGTGCGGCCGGGCAGCGCGCAGGACCGCGCGTGCGTACTCCGCGGTCTGAAGCAGCCCGTCCACGATCATCGGCTGCCAGGACCGCAGGGACGTGGCCGCCTTCTCCAGTTCGACCCACGGCCGGAACCATGACGGATACGCCTCGGTGGCCACCAGCTTGTGCATCCGGGTCAGTACGCCGCTGGTCCCAAGGGCCTCGTCGCAGCGCTGGGCCAAGTCCAGGGTCGGGATGCGGCGGCCGGTCTCGATCATGCCGACCAGGGACGGCGAGCAGGCGATCTTCTCAGCCAGCGCTTCCTGGGTTAACTCGCCGGCGGTGCGAGCGTGCCGCAGTTCGGCGGCGAACAGGCCCAGCGCCGAGCCCTGGCCCACATCAGTGGTCATCGGCTTTCACCAGCCTTCACATCCGGGGGCAATCCATTCACTGATAACCCTGTGAAGTCACTCATCCACGGTGGGCTCGTGCCCCCTACCGCAGCGTAGATCGAATCCGCCAGCGTTGGAGACCCACTACGGCCAGACGGACCTGGAGGCGATTCCCATGAGCGGCTGTGCCATCGTCGCGCGGGAACATGCCGCGGCGGTCCCCGTCCAGGACAGGAGACCGGGCACCGTTCGGCTGTTACGCATGTCCGCGCCGGACCTGCGCCCGCTGCCTACGGCGGTGCCGTCCGCCCGGCTGCACCCCAGCGTGCGGGCACCACCCCGGGCAGGCGCAACCCCGCCTGCAAGCTGGCCATCCGCCTGCACGTTTCCCGACCCGCAGCGACAGCCGGGCTATACCGCGCACCACCGCCGTTTAGGCACCGGCCTGGACCGACCCGCAGGGACTCAACTGCACCATCGCCGTCCTCGCGGCCAGCGCCGCCGACTGCGACCTGCAGGAGATCTACGGCGAGGTCAACCTCGGCACCCCTCCGGGCGGCCCGGGCCGCCTGAGCTACCCGCCAGCTGTGAGCCGTCCGGATTGGTTACCGGTCAGTGCGGGCGGCCCCCGTTTTCCCGCCAGTCCCCGATCGCACCCCCGGATGACCCGCTACGCGGGATGCCGGTCCGGCCTGACGGTGTAGGTACGGCCGGTCGGAGTGGTCCACTCAAAGACGCCGGGCCGGGGCTGGGTGACGGTCCAGCCCGTTAGCTGCTTGAGCCGGTGATGACAGCGGCAGAAGCCGCCTAGATTGCAGCGACATGTCTTGCCGCCCAGGTGGTAGGGGATGGTGTGATCGAGGTCGCCCCGCCAGGCTGGCTGCCCGCAGGTCGGGCTGCGGCAGGTCTGGTCCCGCGCGATGACGTCCTCGCGAATCCGGGGCGGAACCCGGTACCTGACCGATGCGGCGGTGTGCGCGCAGCGGCCCCCGGCCCTCCGGCCCGCCTCCGCGTCCTGCCGAGCCCGCGCCTGGACCCGCCGGGCCGCCGCGATGATGAGCGCGAAGATGCCGCCCCGGCGCAATTCACGAGCCGACGGCGCCCGGTCGAGCGCCCGCGCGGGCAGGATCACCGTCACCCGCCCGACCACGCCGGCCATCCCCGACAACCCGGATACAGCCATCCTGGTCGCCGACCTCCGACCCCGACGCACCAGGATCGGACTCAGGCGGCGGGTGCGGCCGGGGAATGCGGCCGACGCCGAGCGCGCGCTGGTCATCGCCCGTGACGATCACCCGCCACACCGTGCCGTGATGGCGGCTCGCGAGCCGGGCCAGGTCGCGGGCCTGCAGCGCGGTAACCGGACCGATCCGCCCCAGCGTTCCGGGTGCGTCGGTCTCGCAGGTGAGGGTGCTGAACGGGACAGTCAGGTCCAGCAGCCCGCCGGGCGGTGGCCGCCCGGCGGCGCCCGCGCCAGGCGGTCCCGGTCCGGCGGGCATGGCAGGCGGCACCACGGGCCAGGGCCGGACGATGCTCCCGCTGGCGAAGTGATCGTCGAACGGGTCGCCCCGGTCAGGGTCCAGGTCGTCATACCCGCGGCTCAGCGGCACGCGGGCGTCGCGGTATCCGTCGTCGGCGGGCATGTCAGCGTCACCCGGCGGCGGAATCTCGTCCGCCGGAGTCCGGTCCGTCGCCCTACCGTCGGCCGCAGCCCCGTCGGCCGCAGGCTCGCCGGCGACAGGCCCGTCCGTCGCCCGACCGTCGGTCGCAGGGTCATCCGCTGGTGGGCCATCCGCTGGTGGGGCTCCGCCGGCGGGCCATCCGTCGGCGGGTCGGTCGGCGGGTCATCCGGGGGCGGGTCGGTACTGGGCGGGGCGTCATCCGCGGGCGGCTCGGTATCGGGCGGGCCGTCGGCCGGTGGCGGGATCAGCGGAAGCGAGCCGAGTAACAGGCCGATGAACACCTGGGCGCGCAGCAGGTCCAGGCCGCCGCCCGCGCCGGACGCCTTCATCGCCCGGGCCATGGCGGAGATCCGGGCCATCGCAGCGGTCGCGTGGGCGGCCGGGAGCCGGGTGCCGGTCAGCGCGGCCGTGCAGTCCTGATCCGGGTACAGGCTGACCTTGGCCCGCCGCTCGGCGGACTCGCGGCGGCGCTCCGCGCCGTCCGGGTCGGCGGCTATCACCGCGCGCCGGACCGCGGCGTGCAACTGCCGGTACGTCATCTCGCCGGCCTCCGGCAGCACCCGGTCCTCCACGGCGCGGGCCGCGGCGTCGGGCAGCGGCATGACCGCCTCGGCGATCACCTTGGCCCGGTACAGGTCGATCCGGCCTTCGGCCAGCGCGCGGGCCGTGCCGGGCAGGCGCCAGCCCAGCGTCACGGCCAGGCCGGTCCATTCCTCGGCGCCGTACGGCGACAGGGCCAGCTCCAGCGCGACCTGGGCCGCCGCGTCACGCGTGACCACGGCCGGCCGCCCGTCCGGGGCTAAGCGGCCTTGGGGTCAGCGGCGGCCGAGCGGGCGGCGACCTGGCCGATCATGGCGAGCTCGCCGGCCTGCGCCCAGGACGCCAGGCGCCGGAATGCGCCGGCCATGCCCACCAGGTCCCGGCTGGTCGCGGTGGCCGGGTCCTGGCCGGACAGCCACGCGGCCAGCCCCGGTCCGGCGGGCAGGGCCTCCGCGATCGGCCCGGCCAGGCTGAGTGACCGAGCCCGGCCCGGCGGCCTCGGTCAGGTCACCGTCCGCCGCCCCGTCGGCCTGGTCTGCGTCCTCGCCCGGCCAGCGCGGCAGGTCCCGCCCGAGCGCGGCGAACACGGCGGCCATGTCCAGCTGAAGCGACCAGCGCAGCCCGTCTGCCGTTTCGCCGGAGGCAGCGCAGCCCGGCAGCGAGTCGCCGCCTGCGGGCTCCGGCCCCGAACCGTCCGCCACCGCACTACCTCCCGGTCAGTTACGCTCACTCAACCTGACTGGATAATACTATCGACCGGTGCCGACATTCTGGCCCATGCATGGCTCACACGTTCGATACCGGCGAACTTCTCCCTCAGGCCCGTGCTCACCCGGAACGTCGCCTCCGGCTGGTCTGGCTAGCCCCCGGTAGCCTGCGGACATCAGCCAACGCCCGGCGCCAGCGGCTGACCGGCCGGGTCCGACCGCCGACCCCCTGCCGACCCCGGCCCTCGCGCCCGCCGGATCCGGGCTGGCCAGGAGGGCGCATGCGCGAGACCACCGTGTCGGTCGCGACGGCCGCGGGCGAACTGCGGGCCGACTGTGCACGACCCGGGCACGCCCGGCCCGCTGCCCGGAGTCGTGCTGGTGGACGGCGCCGGGGACAGTACCGCCGATGGCTGGGGCGAGCAGCCGGCTACCTTCGGCGGCTGCGGCGCGGTGGTGCTGACTCATGCGAGCAGGCCCGGCCGGGCGCACGGCGTGTCCGTGGCCGACCAGGAACGCTACCGGATCGCCTGCGCCGTGAACGGCGACGAGGAAGCGCTCGCCTGGGTCGATGAGCGGGCCCGGCGGCTGCTGGCCGGGGAGGATCCCGCCTCGGTCGCCGCTCGCCAGCGCGCCTTCGCCGGGCGGTCCTGGTATGAGCTGGCGTGCGGCCACTACACCCCCGAGATGCTTCCGTTCTTCGCCCGCATCGGCGGGTTCGACCCGGCCGCCGTGCTGCCGGGCGTGCGATGCCCGGTGTTCGCCGCCTTCGGCGGTGCTGACACCTCAGTGCCGGTGCCCCGCAGTGTCGCCGTCCTCAGCGAACTGCTGCCCGGCGACCCGCGGCACGCCATCGCCGTGTTCCCCGGCGCCGACCACGGCCTGATGCCCGTCGCCTCGGACGAGACCACCCCCTACGCGGCACGGCTCGCCCCCGGCTTCCTGTCCATGCTCACCCACTGGCTCGCCATGACCTAGAGCCCCATCACCGGCCCGGAACCGGCCCGGCGCCGGCCCGGCGTCATCGGCCCGGCACCCGCACCGACACCCATGCCGCCGTGCTGGAACAATCACGACGTGCCTGCCGACCCGTTGCCGGACTTCTCCGTCAAGCCGGTGCTCACTGGCGACCGGGTCGTACTGCGCCCGTTCCGGGCCGACGATGTCCCGGCCATGCTCGAAGCCCTGGCCGACCCCGAAGTCCTGCGGCTCACCGGCAGCGTGCATGACAGCCTGCCGGACGCCGAGACCGTCCTGGGCCCTGACGATGCTGACTCGATGGGCCGGTACTACGCGGCCCGCAACGAGCAGCCTGACCGGCTTGACCTGGCCGTTATCGACAAGGCCAGCGGCCGGTGCGTGGGCGAGGCGGTGCTCAACCAGTGGGACGAGGGCAACCGCAGCTGCAACTTCCGCACGATGATCGGCCCGGCCGGGCGGGACCGGGGCCTGGGCACCGAGGCGCTGCGACTGATCGCCGGCTACGGCTTCGAGCAGCTCGGACTGCACCGGATCTCGCTGGAGGTGTACGCCTTCAACCCGCGCGCCCGGCGCGTCTACGAGAAGGTCGGGTTCACCGCCGAGGGCGTGCTGCGCGACGCTCTGCGCTATGACGACGGGTGGGTCGACGCCACCGTGATGTCGATCCTCGACCACGAATGGGCCCGCCACCGCGGCCACCCGCCCATCCCGGCGTAGCCCCTAGTCGCCAGCCGGGGCCGCGCTGTCCCAGCGCTGCTCCAGCTTGCCGAAGTGCCAGACCCCCAGGGCGACAACCCAGGTCACCACGAACACCCCGACGATCACGAACCCGGCCGTGTTGATGTTGAAGCTGGTCAGCCAGGACCAGGCCGGCCCGGACAGGCTGCCTTCCTGGCCGAGCAGGCCGAGCACCTCGACCGCGCCGATGAACACCGCCACGAACACCGACAGCCCGGTGATCGTCAGGTTGTAGTAGACCTTGCGCACCGGGCGGGCGAACGCCCAGTCATAGGCGAAGTTCATGAAGCAGCCGTCGGCCGTATCGAACAGGCTCATCCCCGCGGCGAACAGCACCGGCAGCGACAGCACCGCGTAGAACGGCAGGCCGCCGACCACGGCCGTGCCCGCCAGCACCAGCAGCCCGACCTCGGTAGCGGTATCGAAGCCCAGGCCGAACAGGAATCCGATCGGGTACATCTTCCACGGCGAGTCGATCCGCCGGGCCAGCGGCCCGAGGAGCCGGTTCATCAGCCCCCGGTTGTTGAGCTGCCGCTCAAGCTCAGTGTCGTCGTACCGCCCGGCCCGCATCTCGCGGAACACCCGTGCGATCCCGACCAGGATCACCACGTTCAGCGCCGCGATCAGGAACAGGAACACCCCCGACACCAGCGTGCCGACGACGTTGGTGGTCTGCTGAAGCTGCGAGCTTGAGTCGCGGACCTGCTCGTCCAGCGCCCGGATGCCGAAGTTCAGCACCAGCGACAGCACGAACACCACCGATGAGTGCCCGAGCGAGAACCAGAAGCCCGTCGACAGCGGCCGCTTGCCGTCGCTGACCAGCTTGCGGGTGGTGTTGTCGATGGCCGCGATGTGGTCGGCGTCGAACGCGTGCCGCATGCCCAGCGTGTACGCCAGGATGCCGGTGCCGAAGCCGAAGACCTCGGTCTTGCTGATCCGGTAGTGCCCGCCCGCCGCCGCGGCGAGCATGCCCCAGCCCAGCACGTTCAGCCCGATGACGGTCGCCGTCATGGCGCCGGCCCGGCCCCACTCGGCCGGGGTCAGCCCGGCCCGGATCCGGGCCAGCCGCGCCGACATGGCCGTCATCAAGCCCTCCCTGGTCCCGACACCCGCAGTCTAGAAACAACTGCAACTCAGTTGCAATAACGCAGGATACGCATATGCCTGTGATTCGGATCTCGTGGCAGCCCGGATTGCCCCTGGCTGGCCGGGATTTACCGGGGTGCGATCGCGCCGCCGCCCCGGTAGCGTGGCCGTCATGGGCTTCCCTTGACTGTGATCACGCGCAGCACCACCTGACCGGCCGCGCGGCGCACGCCCCGGCCTGATAGCGGCCGGGCTGCTGGCGGCGCTGGCCGCCGAGTTCGTCGATGAGCTAGTCGACGGGACCGGCGACGCCGCGCTGCCGCTGATCCGGCATGGCCTCGGCCTGAGCTACGCCGAGATCGGGCTGCTGGCCGCCCTGCCGCTGATCGCGGGCAGCCTGATCGAGATGCCGATGGGCGTCCTGGCCACGCCCGGCCGGCGCCGGCGGCTGGTGATCCTGGCCGGCGGCCTGGTGCTCATCGCGTCGCTGCTGCTGGCCGCGGCCGCGCCGTCGTTCCCGGTGCTGCTGGCCGCGGTCGTGATCTTCTTCCCGGCCTCGGGCGCGTTCATCGGCCTGACCCAGGCCGACCTGATGGACGCCGCCCCCGGCCGGCAGGCCGCCCTGATGGCCCGCTGGACGGTGGCCGGGGCGCTGGGCGCGGTGGCCGGCCCGCTGCTGCTGGCCGCGGTGGTCGCGGCCGGCGGTGGCTGGCGGGCCGCCTACCTGGTGCTGGCCGCCACCGCGGCGGCGGCCTGGCTGGGCGTGGCGGCGGCGGGCCGTCCACGCTCCCGCTCACAACCAGACGGGGTAACAGCAGATGGGGTAACGGCGGAGCGAGCAGGCGACCCCGAGCCCCAGCCGGCCACGCTGCGCCAGGCGGTGACCGCCGCCCGCCGCCCGGGCGTGCTCCGCTGGCTGGTCCTGCTCCAGGTAACCGACCTGCTGGGCGACACGCTGACCGGATTCGTGGCCCTGTACCTGGTCGCCGTGGCCGGCGTCGCGCCGGGCCGGGCGGCGCTCGGCGTCGGGGTCCGGCTGGGGCCGGCCTGATCGGCGCGGCGCCTGGCCGTTCCGCTGCTGGAGCGGCTCCCCGGCCGCCTGGTGCTGGCGCTGACCGCGGCGCTGGCACTGGCGCTGTACCCCGCGTTTCTCCTCGTTCCGGGCTTCGGGGCCAAGCTGGCCGTGCTGGCCGTGCTCAGCCTGGTGACCTCGGCCTGGTACCCGGCGGCGACGGGTGAGCTGTATGCCAGCCTGCCCGGCGCGCAGCGGCGTCGCGGTGTCGCTGAGCAGCGCGGCCACGCTGGTCGGCGGCCTCGGCCCGCTGGCGGTCGGTTTCGCGGCCGGCTGGCTCGGCCTGGGCTGGGCGCTGGCCGCGCTGGCCGTCGTGCCCGCCCTCGTGCTGGCCGGCGCGGCGGGCGGCGCGGCCGGGCGGCGGGGTCATGGACGCGGGGGATCGGCGGCGCCAGGGATAGGCTTGGGCGCCGTGACACAGACACGAGTGCGGTTCGCGCCGTCGCCGACCGGCGAGCTGCACGTCGGCAGCGCGCGGTCGGCGCTGTTCAACTGGGTGGTGGCCCGCCAGTCCGGCGGCGCGCTGGTGCTCCGCGTCGAGGACACCGACGCGGCCCGCAACCGCCCGGAGTGGATCGACGGCATCGTCACCGCGCTGGACTGGCTGGGTATCGGCGCGGACCAGTACGAGGGGCCGTTCCTCCAGTCGGCCAACCTGGGCCTGCACCAGGACGCGGCGGGCCGGCTGCAGGCCGGGGGCCTGGCCTACTACTGCGACTGCACCCGGGACGACGTCATCGCCCGGACCGGTGACAGCCACCGCGGCTACGACGGGTTCTGCCGGGACCGGGGCCTGACCGCCGGGCCGGGCCGGGCGCTGCGGTTCCGCACCCCGGACGAGGGCGCCACCGTGGTCGATGACCTGGTCCGGGGCAAGACCTCGTTCGAGAACGCCACGCTGGAGGACTTTGTCATCGCCCGCGCTGACGGGTCGGTGCTGTTCCTGCTGGCCAACGTGGTCGACGACGCGAGCCAGCGGATCACCCTGGTCATCCGGGGCGAGGAGCACCTGCCCAACACGCCCAAGCAGCAGCTGCTGTGGGCCGCGCTGGGCCACGAGCCACCCGCGTGGGCGCACGTCCCGGTCCTGGTCAACGAGAAGCGGCAGAAGCTGTCCAAGCGCCGGGACAAGGTCGCGCTGGAGGACTTCCGCGACGAGGGCTACCTGCCCAGCGCGATGCGCAACTACCTGATGCTGCTGGGCTGGTCGCCGGCCGGCGACCGGGAGATCGTCAGCTGGGACACCATCGAGGCCGAGTTCCGGATCGAGGACGTGATCGCCTCGCCGGCGTTCTTCGACGTGAAGAAGCTGCGGGCGTTCAACGGCGAGTACATCCGGGCGCTGTCCCCGGCGGAGTTCGCGGCGGCCTGCCAGCCGTGGCTGACCGCGCCCGCCGCGCCGTGGCCGCCGGAGCGGTTCGACCCGGCGGTGTTCGCCGCGCTGGCCCCGCTGGCCCAGACCCGGGTCAGCCTGCTGCCCGAGATCACCGCCATGGTGGACTTCGCGTTCCTGGACGAGCCGGTCAGCGACGAGGCGTCCTGGGCCAAGGCCATGAAGGAGCCCGCCGCGCAGATCCTGGCCGATGCCCAGGAGGCCTACTCGTTCGCCGACACGCCGTGGACGGCCGACGCGCTGCGCGGCCGGCTGGAGGACATCGGCACCCGGTACGGCCTGTCGCTGGGCAAGACCCAGGCGCCGGTGCGGGTCGCGGTCACCGGCCGCACCGTGGGGCTGCCGCTGTTCGAGTCGCTGGAGGTGCTGGGCCGGGACGCGACCCTGCACCGGATTCAGGCCGCCCGCGAGCGGCTGGCCGGGCTGGCCTGATCCGGGAGCTCGCGGCTTCGGCGCATATCCTGCTCGTGAGCGGCAAGAGTGCTTATGACAACAGTGGTTGTTCACGGCAACACACGCTGCGTGGGGAGCCCGGCCGGGGTGCCGGCGCCCGTGGAGGCTGAATATGGGACTGATGGACAGGGTGAAGCCACTGGCCAGCCAGATGGCACAGAAGACCCAGGAGGCCGCCCGCGAGGGCAAGGCCCGGCTGGATCAGGCCCAGGCCAACCGGCAGGCCGACACACTGCTGCGCAACCTCGGCGCGCTGGTCTACGCCGAGCGGACCGGCCGGGCCGCGGCCGACTCGGCCGACCAGGTCAGCCGCCTGGTGGCCCAGATCCAGGCGCACGAGGCCGAGCACGGCATCAACCTGGCCAGCCAGTCGGCCCCGCCGCCGGCCGGGCCGGCCGGGCCGCAGCCGGGAACCGTGCCGCCGCAGAGCGGTCCGGTGCCGGGGACGGGCGAGACGGGGCCGTTCGGCCAGCCGGGCGGGTACCCGCCGCCGCCGGGAACGGGACCCACGGACTTCCCGCCCGAGGCGGGCACCACGCCGTCCAGCTGACGCCCGGTACGGCCGGGCGCTAGTGGCAGGCGTCCTGGGCGGCGGTCTTCTCCTGGCCGCCAGCCGACGGCTGGCCAGGCTGGCCGTCGGCCGGCGGCTGGCTGGGAGCCGGGTGACGGGGGGCCGGGTGGCCCTTCGCGCCGGCCTTCCCGGCCTTGCCCGAGGTGGCCGCGGGGCGGGGCGCGGGGGTCGGCAGCGCGGCCGGGCGCTGGTCGTCGCGGATCTGGTCCGATAGCTGGCTGGCGGCCGGCGCCGTCCCACAGCACGGCCGACTCCCCGCCCGGCGTCAGGTAGTTGGGTTGGCCAGGGGCACGGTCGAGAACGCCACGTCCTGCGGCCGGATGCCGCGTAGCTGGCTGGCCAGGCGGAGCAGGTTGAAGCCCTGGTCGACCTGGATGCCGAGGCCTCCACCGAGTCGATGACCTGCTGCAGCCGGAACGGGTCGCTCAGCGTGCCGGTGCTCACCGCCTTCTCCATCATGGTGGCCAGCAACTGCTGCTGATCGTCGATCCGGGCCAGGTCCGACGCCGCGAACGAGTGCCGGTCGCGGGCGAACTCCAGCGCGGTGATGCCGTCCACGTGATGCACGCCGGCGGACAGGTTCAGCCCGCTGTAGGCGTCGTTCACCGCGAACGGCAGGCAGATGTTGACCCCGCCCAGCGCGTCGATGACCTTGACGAAGCCCAGGAAGTTGACCTCGACGTAGTCGTTGATGGTCAGGCCGGTCGCCGCCGCCACGGTCTGCACCATCAGCTTCGGCCCGCCCAGCCCGAAGGCCGCGTTGATCTTGTTCATGCCGTGGCCGGGGATGTTCACCCAGGAGTCCCGCGGCAGGCTCACCACCTGGACGTAGTCATGGCTGGCGGGCACGTGGACCAGCATCAGCGTGTCGGAGTTGTCGCTGACGTCGTTGCCGACGTGCAGTTGGGCCTCCTGGCTATGGGTCAGCCCGGCGCGGATGTCCACGCCCGCCGACCAGGATGTTCAGCGGCCCGCTGGCCGGGCGTGCCGGTCGTCCCGGCGCTGAGCCGGCTCAGGTGCGCGGTCACGTAGCTGGTCACCCCCCAGGCCCCGCCGGACGTCGACCAGCACCAGCGCCGACACGACGCGCTGCCAGGGCCAGCAGGGTGCGCTGCTGGCGTGCCCGGCGGCCCGCGGCGATCTGCTGCATCAGCCGCTGCTGGGCCGGCTGGGCGGCGGGGCGGCGCCGGGCGCCCGGCGGCCGGCTCCGCCCGGTAGGCCCCCGCCCGATCCGCCACTGCCCGATCCGCCCCCGCCCGATCCGCCACTGCCGTCGGTCATCAAGCTCCCAGGTCGTGCCACTCAATGCGCGGGCAGTACCGCCACGGCTGCGTAGGTTAACCCGGCCCGGGCCGGGCGGCGGATGCGAACCGTTCCGGCGGGTCGCTGCTAGTTCCTGCTAGCGGCATTTGTTACCAGCCGGTAAGATAGGGATAGCTTTACGCATCAGTAGCGATCACCGGCGAGTGCCGAGCGGGGAGGGCACGATGGGGCACTTCAAGAGCAACCTGCGCGACATCGAGTTCAACCTGTTCGAGATGCTGCGACGGCAGGACGTGCTCGGGCGCCGAGCCCTACGCCGACGTGGACGAGGACACCGTGCGCGGCATCCTCGACGAGGTCAACCGGCTGGCCACCGGCCCGGTCGCGGAGTCTTACGCCGAGGCCGACCGGCACCCGCCGGTCTTCGACCCGGCCACCCACTCGGTCAAGGTCCCGGAGGCGTTCCGGCGGTCCTACCAGGCCTTCATGGACGCCGAGTGGTTCCGCCTGGAGCTGCCGGCCGAGCTGGGCGGCACCAGCGTCCCGCGGTCGGTCATCTGGGCCGTCGGCGAGATGATCCTCGGGCGCCAACCCGGCGGTCTGGATGTACGCCGACCTCGGCTCGTTCTCCCGGGCGCTGTGGCAGCTCGGCACCCCGGAGCAGCGGCGCATCGCCGAGCAGCGCCGTGGCCGGCCGCTGGGGCTACACGATGGTGCTGACCGAGCCCGACGCCGGGTCGGACGTCGGCGCGGGCCGGACCAGGGCCGTCCAGCAGCCGACGGCACCTGGCACATCGAGGGCGTCAAGCGCTTCATCACCAGCGCCGAGCACGACCTGTCCGACAACATCCTGCACCTGGTCCTGGCCCGTCCCGAGGGGGCCGGCCCCGGCACCAAGGGCCTGTCGATGTTCCTGGTGCCCAAGTACCACGTCGGGCCGGACGGCGAGCTGGGCGAGCGCAACGGCGTCTACGTGACCAACGTCGAGCACAAGATGGGCCTGAAGGTCTCCACCACCTGCGAGGTCACCTTCGGCGCCGAGCACCCGGCGGTCGGCACGCTGATCGGCGACGTGCACGACGGCATCCGGCAGATGTTCCTGATCATCGAGTCGGCCCGGATGATGGTCGGCACCAAGGCCATCGCCACGCTGTCGACCGGCTACCTGAACGCCCTGGACTTCGCGAAGAACCGGGTGCAGGGCGCGGACATGGTCCAGATGGCCGACAAGGCCGCCTCGCGCGTGACGATCATGCACCACCCCGACGTGCGGCGCAGCCTGATGCTGCAGAAGTCCTATGCCGAGGGGATGCGGGCGCTGGTCTACTACACCGCCAGCCTGCAGGACGCCGTACAGGTCGCCGCGGCCCGGGGTGAGCCTGACGAGCCGGCCGGCGGCGCTGAACGACCTGCTGCTCCCGGTGGTCAAGGGCGTCGGCTCGGAGCGCGCCTTCGAGCTGCTGACCCAGTCGCTGCAGACCCTGGGCGGCTCGGGCTACCTGCAGGACTACCCGATCGAGCAGTACCTGCGCGACGCCAAGATCGACAGCCTGTACGAGGGCACGACCGCGATCCAGGGCCTCGACCTGTACTTCCGCAAGATCGTCCGCAACGGCGGCGCGGCCCTGGTCCAGCTGACCGGGCAGATCCGCGAGTTCGCCGCGGCCGACGGCGGCAACGGCCGGCTGAAGGCCGAGCGGGCCGCGCTGGCCCGGGCGGCCGGCGACGTCGAGGCCATCGCCGCGGCGATGCACGGCTTCCTGGCCGCGAGCCGTGGAGCAGCCGGCCGAGATCTACCGGGCCGGGCTGAACACCACCCGGCTGCTGCTGGCGCTCGGCGACCTGATCATCGGCTGGCTGCTGGCCCGCCAGGCCGAGATCGCGCTGGCCGCGCTCGACGCGGGCGCCGCAGGTGCCGACCAGGCCGTTCTACGAGGGCAAGGTCGCCGCCGCGCGGTTCTTCGCCGCTACCGTGCTGCCCCGGCTGGCCGCCGAGCGGGAGATCGCCGAGGCCACCACGCTGGACGTGATGGACCTGCGCCGAGGACGCGTTCTAGCCCGGCCGCGCCGCCGTCAGATCTCGAACTGGACCGAGGCGCGGTCGGCGCGGATGGGCGTGATGCACTCCTCGATGACCGCGAGGTGCGCCGGGTGGCCGCGGTAGGCCAGGTAGCTCTCGGTGTCCTCGAAGTCCGCCACCACGGCGAAGTCGAAGTTGCCGGCCACCAGCCCGGCGTCGGGGCCGCAGTAGTAGGCGCGCAGCCCGCTCATCAGCGGCGGTAACGTCCGCAGCTCGGTCTGCACGCGCTGCTTCTGCTCCGGGGTGGCCTCAGCCTTCCAGGTGAACAACACGATGTGCCGGATCATCGGGCTCCCTAAGGCTCTGCCGGGGCCGGCCGTCAGGACCAGGCCAGCATGCGCAGCGGATCGGTCAGCATGGCACCCACGTCGCGCAGCACCGCCGAGCCGAGGTCACCGTCCACGATGCGATGGTCGAACGACATCGACAGCGTACAGACCTTGCGCACGGCCAGCTGCCCCTCGTGCACCCACGGGGCATCTTTTACCTGGCCGAAGGCCAGGATGGCGGCCTGGCCGGGCGGCAGGATCGGCGTGCCGCTGTCCACGCCGAAGACCCCCACGTTGGTGATGCTGATCGTCCCGTCGGCCAGGTCAGCGGGCGTGGACCGGCCCGCCCGGGCGGTGTCGGCCAGGTCGCCCAGCGCCCGGGCCAGGTCGGGCAGCGCCAGCGCGTGCGCGTCCTTGATGCTGGGCACCAGCAGCCCCCGGTCGGTGGCGGCGGCGATGCCGAGGTTCACGTAGTGCCGGACCACGATCTCCTGGGCCGCCTCGTCCCAGGTCGAGTTGATCATCGGGTGCCGGGCGGCGGCCACCAGCAGCGCCCGGGCCACCAGCAGCAGCGGTGATACCCGGATGCCCTCGAAGTCCGGCAGCGCCCGGAGCCGGGCCGTGGCGTCCATCGTCGCGGTGATGTCAGCTCGAGGAACATGGTGACGTGCGGGGCGGTGAACGCGCTGGCGGTCATCGCGGCGGCGGTGTGCTTGCGGACGCCGCGCACCGGGACCCGCTCCTCCCGCGGCCCGGCCGCCGCCCGCGCGGCTGCCGTACCGGGCGGCGGCCGGCGGGGCCTGGCCGCGCGGCGGTGACGTCGCCGCGGGTGATCGAGCCGTTCGGGCCGGTGCCCGCCAGGTCGGCCAGGTCCACGCCGAGGTCGCGGGCCAGCTTGCGCACCGGCGGCTTGGCCAGGGCGGCCGGCGCCGGCTGCCGCCGGGCGGCCGGCGGCGCGCGGGCGGCCGCCGCCGCGGCGGGGTGCGGCCGGCCGGGCTTGCGCGGGCGGCGGGTGGTCGAGCCCAGCTTGACCCCGTAGCCGACCAGGACGGCGTGGCGCTCCCCGGCGGGCGGGGCGGCGTCGGCGGCCTCGGCCGGCGGGGGCGGCACCAGGTCAGCCGACGTGGGGGTCTGCAGCGGCGGCCGCTCGGCGGGGACGGTGCTGGCGGCCGGGGCGGTGCTGGCGGCGCGCCGGCGCCGCCCGGCCGCCGGCCACGTCCATGGCGATGATCGGCGTGCCGACGTCCACCGTGGTCGCCCTCGTCGGCCATCAGGCTGGCGACCACGCCCGCGTACGGGCTGGGCAGTTCCACCACCGCCTTGGCCGTCTCGATCTCGACGATGATCTGGTTCACCTTGACCGTGTCGCCCGGCTGGACGTGCCAGCGGACGATGTCCGCCTCGGTCAGGCCCTCTCCGACGTCAGGCAGCTTGAACTGCCGCAGTTCTGGCATCCGGGCCTCTCAGTAACCGAAGGTGGCGTCGACGGCGTCCAGGACCCGGTCCAGGTCTGGCAGGTAGTAGTCCTCCAGCCGGGACGGCGGGTAGGGCGTGGAATAGCCGCCGACCCGCAGCACCGGGGCCTCGAGCTGGTAGAAGCACTCCTGGGTGACCTGCGCGGCGATCTCCGCGCCGATCCCGCCGGTCACGGCGGCCTCGTGCACGACCACGCACCGGCCGGTCCGGCGGACCGACTCGAAGATCGTCTCGCTGTCCAGCGGAGCGAGCGAGCGCAGGTTGATCACCTCGACCGACCGGCCGTCCTTGGCCGCCGCGGCGGCCGACTCCACGCAGGTCCGGACCATCGGCCCGTAGCACAGCACGGTGACGTCGGTGCCGGGCACCACCACCCGGGCCTGGTCCATCGGCGTCGCGGCTGTCCAGCGGGGCCGGCGGTGTCCACCTCGGCCCGGTCCCAGTACCGGCGCTTGGGCTCGAAGAAGATCACCGGGTCGTCGCAGCTGACCGCCTGCTGGATCATGGTGAACGCCTCGGCCGGGTCCCCGCAGGCCACCACCCGCAGCCCGGCGGTGTGCACGAACAGCGCCTCGGGCGACTCGCTGTGGTGCTCGACCGCGCCGATGCCGCCGCCGAACGGGATGCGGATCACCACCGGCAGGATGAGCTGGCCCAGCGACCGGTACCGCATCTTGGCCAGCTGGGACACGATCTGGTCGAAGGCCGGGAACACGAAGCCGTCGAACTGGATCTCGCAGATCGGCCGGTAGCCGCGCAGCGCGAGCCCGATCGCGGTGCCGATGATGCCCGACTCGGCCAGCGGCGTGTCCATCACCCGGGCCTCGCCGAAGTCCTTCTGCAGGCCGTCGGTGACCCGGAAGACGCCGCCCAGCTTGCCGACGTCCTCGCCCATGATCAGCGCCTTGGGGTCGTTCTCCAGCGCCTTGCGCAGGCCCTCGTTGAGCGCCCGGGACAGTGTGAGCTTGGTCATGACCCGACCTCCGTGTCAGCGAAGGAGTCCAGGTAGGCGGCGAAGCCGGCTCGCTCGGCGGCCAGCGGCCCGGTCTGGCCCGTGTAGACATGGTCGAACATCGACGCCGGGCGCGGATCGGGCATCTGCTGGCACGCGGTGCGGACCCGGACCCCGACCTCCTCCGCCTCCGCGTCGACCGCCTCCAGGAACTGCATGTCGGCCAGCTCGGACCGGATCAGGTACTGCTTGACCCGGGCGATCGGGTCCTTCAGCTTCCACGACTCAAGCTCGGCCGACAGCCGGTACCGGGTCGGGTCGTCGGTGGTGGTGTGGGCGCCCATCCGGTAGGTGTAGGCCTCGACCATCGTCGGCCCCTGGCCTTCCCGGGCCGCGCGGAGCGCCTTGCGGGTCACCGCGAGGCAGGCCAGCACGTCGTTGCCGTCGACCTGGACGCCGGGGAAGCCGAAGCCCAGGGCCCGCCGGTAGAGCGGCGTCCGGCTCTGCCGCTCGATCGGCTCGGAGATGGCCCACTGGTTGTTCTGGCAGAAGAACACTACCGGCGCGTTGTTCACCGACGCCCAGATGAACGCCTCGTTGACGTCGCCCTGGCTGGTCGCGCCGTCGCCGAAGTAGGCGATGACCGCCTCGCCGTCCTCGCCCACCGCCCCGTCCCGCTGGATGCCCATGGCGTAGCCGGTGGCGTGCAGGGTCTGGCTGCCGATCACGATCGTGTACAGGTGCATGTTGTGCGCCCGCGGATCCCAGCCGCCGTGGCTGACCCCGCGGAACAGCTCCAGCAGGCGCACCGGGTCCAGGCCCCGGCACCAGGCCACGCCGTGCTCGCGGTAGGTGGGGAACGCCATGTCGCGCGCCTCCAGGGCCCGGCCCGAGCCGACCTGGGCCGCCTCCTGGCCCAGCAGCGAGGCCCAGATGCCCAGCTCGCCCTGCCGCTGCAGGGCGATGGCCTCGAAGTCGATCTGGCGGACGATGACCATGTCCCGGTACAGGCCCTTGACCTCCTCGGCGGAGATCTCCAGCGGATAGTCGGGATGCTCGACCCGCTCGCCCTCGGGGGTCAGCAGCTGGATGAGATCGGCGGAGTCCGCCCGCGTGATCGGGTCCGGTACTGCTACCGGCCCGTCTGCGGCTGAGGCGGCTCGTCCGGCGTCATTGACGGTCACGTGCCACTCCTTGCGTGCTGCGCCGGCCCGGTGTCGGGCCCGCGCCGGGTCGGTCTGTTCGCTGTGACAGTACCTTCCGGCAGGCAGGCACGGTCAAGGATCACGGAGCGCACGGGGCGCGGGCGCATCGCCCACGGGCCGGCGCCGGTGCCGTACGCTGCCCCCGTGGCCAGAGTCGTGGTGGACGTCATGCTGAAACCCGAGATCCATGATCCGCAGGGCGAGGCTATCGCCAGCGCCTGCCAGCGCCTGGGCCTGACCGGGGTCATCTCGGTGCGGCAGGGCAAGCGGTTCGAGATCGAGCTGGAGGGCGACGAGCGCGGCCGCCCAGGTCGCCGAGCTGGCCGCGCAGCTGCTGGCCAACCCGGTCATCGAGGAGTTCACTGTCGCTCCCGGCTGAGGGTGGCCGGCCGGGCGCCGGCTCCCGTTCAGTGTGTTTACCTGCTGGAACATGGCTGTTCGTCCAGAGATCGCCCGACCTCATGATTACCGCAGCCCAGCGCGGGAAACCCTCAGAATGTGAGCAGAGCGTTAACGCACTAGGCCGGGGGCGAGAGAGCCGATGCGAAACCGCGCGACGCAGTGCGGGGAGGGGACCGCAGAGGTTCGGTTCTGCCTCCTGTTTCCCCGCGAGGCGCTCAGCATCCCGGTGATGCGCCGGGTGCTCGGCGACATCCTCAGCCGCGTCGGCGTTGACGACGGCAGCATTTCCGACCTTCTCCTGGCCGTCACCGAGGCCTGCACCAACGTCCTGCGTCACTCCGGCCAGGGCCGGGGCTACGAGATCGTGGCCCGGGTGACGGGCAACCGCTGCCAGCTCGAAGTCGTGGACGCGGGCCGCGGGTTTGACCCCGCCGTCCTGCCCGCGCTCCCGGTCCGGCGTCCCGTGGTCCGCCATCACGTCCGCCGGGTGGCGGCGCTGCACCGCCGCCACCGCGCGGCGGGGTCAGCGCCCGGCATGTCATCCACCATCGCGCCCGCCCTGGCCACGTCGCTGAGCCTGCGCCGGGGCCTGGGACGCTCCCGGCGGCTGACCCGCAAGCCGATCATCGCCCAGCTGCCCGAGTCGGGCCGCGGGCTGGCCATCATGCGGGCCTGCGTCGATGACGTCACCCTGCACAGCGGTCCCGGCCAGGGCACGGTGGTGTCGCTGCGCAAGCGCATCGGCCGGCGGCCCGACCCGCTGGCCACCGTGCCCCGCCCCCGGCTCCGGGACGCCAGCTGACCCGGTAGCCTGCGAGCATGCGGAGGCACCGGTGACCGCCCGGGTCGGCGTCGTCACGTTCCCCGGCTCGCTCGATGACACGGACGCCTGCCGCGCCGTCCGGCTGGCCGGCGGGACGCCCGTCCCGCTGTGGCACGGCGACGCTGACCTGCACGGGGTCGACGCGGTCATCCTGCCCGGCGGCTTCTCCTACGGCGACTACCTGCGCTGCGGCGCCATCGCCCGGTTCGCGCCGGTGATGACCGAGCTGATCCCGGCGGCCCGGGCCGGCCTGCCAGTGCTGGGCATCTGCAACGGGTTCCAGATCCTGTGCGAGGCTCACCTGCTGCCGGGCGCGCTGACCCGCAACGTCGGCCGGCGCTTCGTCACCCGCGACATCCGGGTCCGGATCGAGAGCGACCGGACGCCCTGGACCGCCGGGTACGCGCCCGGCCAGGAGATCACGGTGGTCCTGAAAAGCGGCGAGGGTGCCTACGTGGCCGACGCCGCCACCGTGGCCAGCCTGGTCGCGCGGGGCCAGATCCTGGCCCGGTACGCCGACGGCAACCCCAACGGCTCGGCCGACGGCATCGCCGGAGTGATCAGCGAGGCCGGCAACGTGGTCGGCCTGATGCCCCACCCCGAGCACGCGGTCGACCCGCTGACCGGGCCGTCCGCGGACGGCCTGGGCTTCTTCACGTCCGTGGTGCGCGCCGTGGCGCCCGCGCTGGGGATGGTGCCCTAGTGACCACCGCGGCGACGGCGACCGATACCGTCCCGGCCGCCGCGGCGACCCCGGACCGCGCCCAGCCCTACGCCGCGCTGGGCCTGACCAGCGCGGAGTACGACCGGATCCGCGACCTGCTGGGGCGCCGCCCGACCGACGCCGAGCTGGCCATCTACTCGGTCATGTGGAGCGAGCACTGCTCCTATAAGTCGTCCCGGCGGCACCTGCGCCAGTTCGCCGACAAGGCGCCGCCGACGCACGCGCTGCTGGCCGGCATCGGGGCCAACGCCGGGGTGGTCGACATCGGCCAGGGCTACGCCGTCACCTTCAAGATCGAGTCACACAACCATCCGTCTTACGTCGAGCCATTCCAGGGCGCGGCCACCGGCGTGGGCGGCATCGTGCGGGACATCCTGGCCATGGGCGCCCGCCCGGTGGCGGTGCTGGACGCGCTGCGGTTCGGCCCGGCCGACGCCCCCGACACCCGCCGGGTGCTGCCCGGCGTGGTCAGCGGCATCTCCTTCTACGGCAACTGCCTGGGCCTGCCCAACATCGGCGGAGAGCTGGCCTTTGACCCCTGCTACGCGGGCAACCCGCTGGTCAACGCGCTGTGCGTGGGCGTGCTCCGGCCGTCCGGCCTGCAGCGCGCCGCCGCCACCGGCCCCGGCAACCAGGTCATCCTGCTCGGCTCGCGCACCGGCCCGGACGGCATCGGCGGTGCCTCGGTCCTGGCCAGCGCGTCCTTCGGCGGCCAGGGCGAGGGCGCCAAGCGGCCCAGCGTCCAGGTCGGCGACCCGTTCATGGAGAAGCTGCTGGTCGAGTGCTGCCTGGAGCTGTACGCGGCGGGCCTGATCGTCGGCATTCAGGACCTTGGCGCCGCGGGCGTGGCCTGCGCCACCACCGAGCTAGCCGCGGGGGGTGACAGCGGGATGGACGTCCGGCTCGACGCCGTGCCGCTGCGCGACCCCTCCCTCGGCCCGGCCGAGATCCTGATGAGCGAGTCGCAGGAGCGGATGATGGCCGTCGTCACCCCGGCCAGCGTCCCCGCCGTCCTGGCCATCTGCGCCCGGTGGGAGGTACCCGCCACCGTTATCGGCGAGGTCACGGCGACCGACCGGCTCCGGATGACCTGGCACGGCGAGCCGGTGGTGGACATCCCGCCGGGCAGCGCCGCCGACGAGGGCCCGCTCTGCGACCGCCCGGCCCGCCGCCCGGACAGCCAGGACGCCCTGGCCGCCGATGACCCGGCCCGGCTGGCCCGGCCCGCGGGCGGCGACGGCCTGCGGGCCGACCTGCTGGCCCTGCTGGCCACCCCGGACGCGGCCGACAAGACCTGGGTCACCGAGCAGTACGACCGCTACGTGCGGGGGGACACCGTGCTGGCCATGCCGCACGACGCCGGCGTTATCCGGGTGGCCGAGGACAGCGGCCTGGGCATCGCCCTGGCCACCGACGGCAACGGCCGGTACTGCCTGCTCGACCCGTACGCCGGGACCCAGCTGGCGCTGGCCGAGGCCTACCGCAACGTGGCCGCCACCGGCGCCCGCCCGCTGGCCGTGACCAACTGCCTGAACTTCGGCTCGCCCGAGGATCCCGCGGTCATGTGGCAGTTCACCGAGGCGGTGCGCGGCCTGGCCGACGGCTGCCTGGCCCTGGGCGTCCCCGTCACCGGCGGCAACGTCAGCTTCTACAACCAGACCGGCGCGGCCGCCATCCACCCCACGCCGGTCATCGGGGTGCTCGGCGTGCACGATGACGTGCGGCGGCGGGTGCCATCCGGCGTCGGCCCGCCCGGCGGCACGCTGCTGCTGCTCGGCACGACCCGGCTCGAACTGGGCGGCTCGCTGTGGGCGCGGCACGGCACGGGCACCTGGGCGGCCGTGCCGCCCGCCGTGGACCTGGCCGCCGAGCGGGCACTGGCCGGGGTGCTGGCCGGGGCGGCGGAGCGCGGCCTGCTGGCCGGCGCGCACGACCTGTCCGACGGCGGCCTGGCGGTCGCGCTGGCCGAGGCGTGCCTGGCCGGCGGCACCGGCGCGACGGTGACGCTGCCGGGTGACCCGTTCACGTTCCTGTTCAGCGAGTCGGCTGGCCGGGTGCTGGTCGCCGCCACGCCGGGCGCCGCGGACCGCGTCACGGCGCTGTGCGCCGAGGCGGGCGTGCCCGCCGCGGTTATCGGCACGGTGGGCG
This sequence comes from uncultured Actinomycetota bacterium, assembly GCA_963731085.1. Classification (GTDB taxonomy): domain Bacteria; phylum Actinomycetota; class Actinomycetes; order Streptosporangiales; family Streptosporangiaceae; genus DASUBV01. The sequence continues at coordinate 352,279 of CAVSUF010000001.1, read as the reverse complement.
GCGACGGCGCTGGAGGTGAGCCGGGGCGTTCTCGGTCAGCCTGGCCGAGCTGGCCGCCGCGCACCGCGGCACGCTGCCCGCGCTGTTCGGCCCCCCTCCCGCCTAGCTGGCGCGCCTTTAGCTGGCGTTCCCCGACAGCACGCCCCAGTAGAACGAGATGAGCTGGCGCACGTGGCGCGACCGGGCGCAGCCCAGCAGCGCGGGCGGCCGGGTCGCCGCGCCTGCCGCTAGTCCCCAGGCACCGGCCGTTGCCCAGGTTGCGGTACTGGCCGTACTCGTTGCCGCCGAGCTGCACGGCGCCATTCACCGGCTTCCAGCGCTGCAGCGGGCCGAGGTCGCAGCGGCGGAGGGCCACCTCATCGCGGTCCTGCTGGGCTCGCCGCGGCCAGGCAGGTGCCGGTCGGCGCGTAGATAAAGATAAAGGTGCCGTCGACCATTGTGTCGACGGTCCACTGCGGGTTGCCCTGGGGCAGATCGCTGGCCGGGATCGGGGCGAACCGCAGGCCGGACCCGGCCACGCTCAGCATCCGCAGCTCAGCCGGGTCGCCGACCGGCCCGCCGATCTGGCCGATGATGCCGACGGTCTGCACGACCTGCACCCGGCCGGAAAGCTGCTCGGCATGCGCGCCGCGCCGGCCGGGCTGGCGATGGCGTAGGCGACGGCCGCCGCCGCAGGCGACGAGCACCGCGACGCTGATCCCGACGATCCGGGGCGTCCATGACCCCCTGGTCCGGCGGGTCGCCGCAGCGCGCGGACGTGGCATAGGTCAACCAATACCCTTAACTGAGTAGTAACGCCGCACTTGTTCCCAAACGGATGCGGAAGACTACGGAACGCTCACTCGGGGGAAAGGTCGCCGGGCGCAGTCGCCGGACGACTCGCCGGCCGACTCGCCGGGACGGAACGGCGGCGGTGGACCAGCGGCGGACGGCCACCAGGGCGGCGTCGGCAGTCTGCACTACCCTTCCTGGCGTGCCCGCCCGACAGCCTGACCCGGCCCGGATGCTGGCCGCGGTCAACGCCCAGCGCGCCGCCCTGGGCCAGCCGCCCTGGGACGGCCCGGTCACCGCGCCCGCTCTCGGCCGGGCCGCCGTGACGGCGGTGCTGGCCGCGCTCGGCGCGGACGCCGAGCCGGTGCGCGACGCGATCCGGGCCGCGGTTCGCTTCCTGCTCGACGCGCTGGCCGAGCGGGCGCCCGGCCGGGCGGTCGAGGTGCGCGTCCCGCCGTTCGCCGCCGTCCAGTGCGTCGCCGGTCCCCGGCATACTCGCGGCACCCCGCCCAACGTGGTCGAGACCGATCCGGTGACCTGGCTGGACCTCGCCACCGGGCGGCTCGACTGGGCCGCCGCGGTGGCGGCCGGCAGGGTCCGGGCCAGCGGCCCGCGGGCCGACATCTCGGGCTACCTGCCGCTCGCGCGAGCCTGATTCGGCGGCTCACCGGCAGATTTCCTGGCCCCGCCAAAGATTTTTTTGACCGCCCATCGGCGTCTGTCCACCCCGACCGGCAGATAGCCCACAGATTCGGGCCGCCGAAAATCGGACGAAAGAGGCAGCAAGCGGTCGATACCCTGTCAGGTCATGATCGTCTGTGCAACCATTCCATAACCCTAAGTCACGACCTTGGGTCACAGATGTCCCGCGAAAAGTACCTTCGGGATGTGTAAACCATCCGATCCGTAGCAGCGTCTATCCATGCAGACGCTCCGGTTCTGGGAAGTTCCGGGACGTCAGCCAGGGTGGAAAACTACTGATCTTCACACTTTGTCCGAATGTCCTGTGTTTGGCCTGCGAAGGGCCTGAACGTTAGGGCTAGCTACGCAGGGTGAAGTGGTCTAGGACCACCTGGCACGTGTGGCGGGCACTGGGCCCGGCTCACAGAAGACTTGGGAGGAACAACCCAAATGCGCATTTCCAGGCTTATGCTCGCTGCGTCGGGCCTGGCCACCGTGGCCCTGCTCGCCTCTTCGGGAATCGCCAACGCTGCCGTGTCGTCAATGGCCCGAACATCACGGGTCCCGGCACGGCCGGCACCTCCATCTCCGGGTACGAGGTCTCCTCGACCGTGCCCTTCAACGAGGTTCGCGCGATCGTGACACATCCCGGCCGGCAGCGAGTCGGACGTGGACCTGGCCCTGCAGCAGACCGTGAACGGCGGCTACACCACCGCGATCCGCCTGCACCTGGAGAACTTCGGCGCGCTGAGCGGCTGGGTGCTGCAGGTCGCGAACGACCCGTTCTTCGGCGAGCAACGCCCAGGTTGGCACCTTCAACCCGCGCCGGTATCCCGGGCGTCGGCCCGTTCGCTGGCAGGACGTGGGCTCCATCGGCGGCGGCGCGGGTAGCCCGCTGTTCTTCAACAACACCGGTGGCACCTACTACCTCGAGGTTCACGAGTCCACCGCGACGCACACCATCGCGTACATCGCCGGCCCGGCCGAGACCGAACGCCGCCACCCTGGCCAAGACCTTCAACTTCAACGGGCACCTCGCTTTCTCCGCGCCCGCCGTTGAGGCTTCGCTTCGCTCCTCCGTCGCTGCCACCCTCGGCCTCGGCGCCCCCCAGGCGTCCTTCAGCCGCGTCGGTGTCACTGAGCCGGCTGGCCACAACGTGGGTGGCGTCGCCGGTACCCGCATCACGCTGGACTTCTTCAACACCGTCCAGACCCTGGCCGCGCTGTTCGGCCCGAACGCGCCTGGCGTGTCGAACCCGCTGACCGTGGTCACCGGCCCGTCGCTGCCCGGGTGTCGGCTCCGCCTTCGGCGTCATCGCCGGCTCGCTCTAGGAGCACCGTCCAGCACTGAAGTGAACAACTGAAAAGCTGAGCGGGCGGCCCGGCAACGGGCCGCCCCCTCAGGAGAGCAAGACCACGGGGCAAGGGCCGTGCGGATACAGGACATCCGCTCGGCCCTTGTTCCATTCTGCTGCGGGACCGGTTTGTCCACGGCTGCGATGCCGCGCCTGCTCAGGTCGTCATCTAGACTGACGTCGTGATCAAGCCGGACGGCCGCCTGAACGATGATCTCGATCCCGCCGACCATCCGCCCCGGGACGCCTGTGGCGTCTTCGGCGCCTGGTCGCCCGGCGAGGAAGTGGCCAAGCTCGCCTACTTCGGCCTGTACGCCCTGCAGCACCGCGGCCAGGAGTCGGCCGGCATCGCGGTCAGCGACGGCCGCCGCATCGTCGTCTACAAGGACATGGGCCTGGTCCCGCAGGTCTTCAACGAGTCGGTCCTGAACACGCTGCGCGGGCACATCACCGTCGGGCACTGCCGGTACTCCACCAGCGGCTCCTCGGTGTGGGAGAACGCCCAGCCCACGTTCCGGTCCACCCCGACGCGGCCAGCCTGGCCCTGGGCCACAACGGCAACCTGATCAACACCCGGGAACTGGCCGCGCTGGCCGGGAAGGCCGGGGACGGCGCGCAGGCCGGGGCCACCTCCGACACCGGCGTGCTGACCGCGCTGTTCGCCGCGCCGCCGGGCGATCCCTGAGGGCAGCGTGGAGGCAGGCGCCATGGCGACGCTGCCGCTGGTGCGCGGGGCCTTCTCGCTGGTGTTCATGGACGAGCGGACGCTGTACGCGGCGCGGGACCCGCAGGGCTTCCGCCCGCTGGTGCTGGGCCGGCTGGCCCGCGGCTGGGTGGTGGCCAGCGAGACCGCCGCCCTGGACATCGTCGGGGCGACCTTCGTCCGCGAGGTCGAGCCGGGCGAGCTGATCGCGATCGACGAGCGCGGCGTCCGGTCCCGCACCTTCGCGCCCGCCGCAGCCGCGCGGCTGCATCTTCGAGTACGTGTACCTGGCCCGCCCGGACACCGCCATCTCCGGCCGCAGCGTCCAGTCCACCCGGGTGGCGCTGGGCCGCCGCCTGGCCGCCGAGCACCCGGTCGACGCCGACCTGGTCATCCCGGTGCCGGAGTCCGGCACGCCCGGCCGCGATCGGCTACGCCCAGGCCAGCGGCATTCCCTACGCGCAGGGCCTGGTCAAGAACTCCTACGTGGGCCGGACGTTCATCCAGCCCAGCCAGACCATCCGGCAGCGCGGCATCCGGCTCAAGCTGAACCCGCTGCGCGACGTCATCGCCGGCCAGCGGATTATCGCCGTGGACGACACCATCGTCCGGGGCAACACCCAGCGCGCCATCGTGGCCATGCTGCGCGAGGCGGGCGCGGCCGAGGTGCACGTCCGCATCTCCAGCCCGCCGGTCGCCTGGCCGTGCTTCTTCGGCATCGACTTCGCCAGCCGGGCCGAGCTCATCGCCGGCAGCCTGCCAGATGGAGGAGATCCGGGAGTCCATCGGCGCCGACTCGCTGGGCTTCGTGTCGCTGGAGGGGCTGATCGAGGCGACCACGCTGCCCGCCGACCGGCTCTGCATGGCCTGCTTCAGCGGCGAGTACCCCGTCCCGGTGGCCGAGGCCGAGCAGGGCAAGTTCTCCTGGAGACGATCGCTGATGCCGGCGAGGCCTGGGCACGGGTGCCGGGCCGGGCGCGGGCCGCTACGCCGCGGCCGGGGTCGACATCGACGCCGGGGAGCGGGCGGTCGACGCTGATGCGGGCGGCGGTGAAGCGGACCGGGCGGCCCGAGGTGATCGGCGGCATCGGCGGCTTCGCCGGCCTGTTCGACGCCTCCGCGCTGACCCGGATGCGGCGGCCCCTGCTGGCCACCTCCACCGACGGCGTGGGCACCAAGGTCATGATCGCCCAGCGGCTGGGGGTCTACGACACGATCGGCATCGACCTGGTCGGCATGGTCGTGGACGACCTGGTCGTGTGCGGGGCCGAACCGCTGTTCATGACCGACTACGCCGTCTTCGGGAAGGTGACGCCCGGAGCGCGTCGCGGAGCCATCGTGGGCGGGATCGCGGCGGGCTGCGTGCAGGCCGGGTGCGCGCTGATCGGCGGCGAGACGGCCGAGCATCCCGGCCATCTCCGCCCCGACGACTTCGACCTGGCCGGGGCCGCGACCGGCGTGGTCGAGGCCGATCGGCTGCTCGGGCCGGACCGGGTTCGCCCCGGCGACATCGTCATCGCGATGGCCGCCTCGGGCCTGCACTCCAACGGGTTCTCGCTGGTCCGGAGCATCGTCGACCGCCCGCCGGGGGCTGGCCGGGCCGCCCTGGACGCCGTGCCGGCCGGGCTGAGCCGGACGCTGGGCGAGGAACTGCTGACCCCGACCCGGATCTACTCCCGGGACTGCCTGGCGCTGGCCGCGGCCCTGCCGGTGCGCGCGTTCGCGCACGTGACCGGCGGCGGGCTGGCCGCCAACCTGGCCCGGGTCCTGCCGCCGCACGCCGACGCCGTCGCTGGATCGCCGGACCTGGGCGCCCGCCCCGGTCTTCGGCTTCCTGGCCCGCTCAGGCGGCGTCGCCCCGACCGACCTGGAGCGGCGTCTTCAACCTGGGCGTCGGGCATGGCGGCCATCGTGGCCCGCGAGGCCGCCGACGCGGCCCTGGCCCTGCTGGCCGCCCGGGACCTGCCCGCCTGGGTGCTCGGCGAGGTGACGGCGGGCACCGGCACCGCCCGGCTCAGCGGCGAGTCACCGCGAGGTCGCCGGCACGGCATCGCCCCGGCACGCAGCTCACGCCTCGCTCAGGCACGGCGGGGCACGCCACCGCCACGGCACGGAACTCCGGAACCGCGGCATGGAACGCCAAGACCGCGGCACGGCCCGCCGGGCCGTAGCCGCGGTTCCGCGCTTGCCGGAGAACCCTCGCTGACCGGCTAGTCTCCGGCGATCCGGGTCATCGAGGGATACGGCTCCTCGTCGTCGAACGAGTCGCCGTCATCTTCGTCATCGGCGGAGTCTTCGTCATCGCATCGGAGTAGCGGTCGCTGAAATCCGCGTATGCCTCAGCGCCCTGCTGGTCCGTGCCGACACCCAGCTCGGCCCGCAGCCGGTCAAGGTCAGTGCCGCCGCCGTTGTACTTCAGCTGACGGGCTACCTTCACCTGCTTGGCCTTGGCTCGGCCGCGCCCCATTGGCTCGACCCCCTCGAACGTACGGGGCCTTACAGGCCCCTAGCTACTGCACCGAAAGTTGCTCTAACCACGCCAATACGCACGGGCTTAGCCGCATGCCAGGCAAGGCCGCCGCTCTCCGCCACCGGGAGCCCGTCGCCCAGCGCCTGACGTACAGGTATAACCGTACCTGCTTTGCGCCACTAGCGCCTCCGGCGATCGCTCAGCGAGTCGTCATCGGCCCGCCAGGTATATGCCCCGCAGCCTGCCGACGGCCCGGATCCGCCGCTCGGCCAGCCGGTCGGCGGCCACCTCCGGCGCGATGCCTTCGCTGTCCGCCGCCGCCAGGAGCCGCGCCACGGTCCCGAAGATCTGCTCCGCCCGCGCCCGCGCGCGCTCGAAGCTGAACCCGTGCAACTCGTCCGCTACCTGGATCACGCCTCCCGCGTTCACCACGTAGTCGGGTGCGTACAGGATGCCATTGTCGGCCAGGAGCTTCTGCATGCCCGGCCGGGCCAGCTGGTTGTTGGCGCCGCCGCAGACGATCGTGGTGCTCTCGGTCCCGGCGGCCAGCGCGGCCACCGTGCCGTCGTCCACCGCGCCGCCCAGGGCACACGGGGCATAGACGTCCAGCCCGCTGGCCAGCAGGTCGGACCGGGTCGCGGCGATCCGTGACGCCCGGCTGCTCAGCCCGGGTCAGCGCCACCGCGGCCGGCTGCTGGTGTCGTAGATGACGGGGGCGGCGCCGTCCTCGGCCAGGTAGCCGGCCAGGCGCCGTCCCACCTTGCCCACGCCCTCGATCCCGACTGTGCGCCCGGCCAGGCTGGGCTCGCCCCAGGCGTGCTGCCGCGGCGGCCCGCATGCCCTGGAAGACGCCGAGGGCGGTGAGCACCGACGAGTCGCCCGCGCCGCCGTTGGCCACGGTCCGGCCGGTCACGTAGCCGCACTCCCGGGCGACGATGTCCATGTCCTCGCTGTAGGTCCCGATGTCACAGGCTGTGATGTACCGGCCGCTCAGCGATTGGACGAATCGGCCGTAGGCGCGCAGCAGCGCCTCGGACTTGAGGCTGGCCGGGTCGCCGATGATGACGGCCTTTCCGCCGCCGTGATCCAGGCCGGCCAGCGCATTCTTATAGGTCATGGCGCGGGACAGGTTCAGCACGTCCGCCAGTGCCGCGTCTTCACTCCGATAGGAGTAGAAGCGGGTCCCGCCGAGCGCGGGCCCAGCGCCGTGGAGTGGATGGCGATGATCGCCCGCAGGCCGGACTCGCGATCCTGGCAGAAGGTCACCTGCTCGTGCTCGGCCGAGCCTTCGACCTGCGGATCTGCGGCATCGTCGGCGAGCTGCGCGGCAGCGAAGACATGAGACACGGGACAGCCTCCTGGCCTCGTTCTCGGTCTGGCGCGGCCGCCAGGTCCCTCTGCAGCCTATTGCCGACGCGCCCGGCGGCGCGGGTAACGCCGTGATCTCGTCCGTCCTCACCCCTTTATCCGGACGGTCTGGCATGTCACGATTAGTCATGCTGTCTGATGCGACCGGAGTGCGGGGTTATGCCGGTGTTATACCGGCGCGTATGGTCGCGCAGACACATCTGAGTGGCTACGGAGCGTGTAAGGACGGCCCCGAGTGGGCAAATACCGTCCGAAACAAGGCATCTCGCAGCACTCTGGAGGATTACAACGGCGACACCGCTCGTTGCCAAGGAGGGAGCGAGCACCGCTCGTTGCCAAGGAGGGAGCGACACCGCTCGTTGCCAAGGAGGGCGGGAGCGCCGGCTGCGTCTCGGGGACAGACGGCACTGTTCATGTCTGCCCGCCGGGCGCACGGGCGGCGCGGCCGGGCGCTTATCCGGGCGCGGTGCGCACGACCTGCACGACCCGGCGGCTCGCCGGGCCGGGCAGACACCGCCGGGATGGCTGCCCGGCGAAGCGGAAGAGAGGGGGAGCCGCGGAGTCAGCAGAGACCCTGCGCTGCCGACACGCGTTGTCGGCCGGGCTGGTGCCGCTTTCCTTAGGCGGCGGCACCGAGAGCAGATTTGCCAGGGAAGGCGCCTGGCCGGGGCAGCGGAGACCCGGCCAGGCGCCGGAGGGGTGGGAGTCCAGATGAGCTCGCTTATGCCAGCACCGGTCGGCCAGCACGAACGCGTGCGCCGCACGGGACATGGAGGCAATCTAGCTAAGTAGCCGATGGGAGGCGCGGATGACTTTTCCGAATCCGCCCGTTGCGACGTTCCGTGTCGCTAGAATCACGCACCGTGACAGAGTGCTGGGGGGCAACGGGGTGACTCACATCGGAAACTTTGCTCCTGGTGGTCGACTTGTCACCGCTGGTGATGGCAATATGGTCTGAGCGGACTATATGGGACATCCACGGCAGGCTCCTTTCGGGAGCCAGGAACAGCCACACACGCAGGATCGCAGTACCGGTCCAGGAGGAGAGGCCGTCAAAATGTCTGCACGTACACCGGAGGCTGAGCCGCTACTTACGCCGGCCGAGGTCGCCACAATGTTCAGGGTGGACCCGAAGACCGTCACGCGATGGGCCAAGGCGGGAAAGCTCACGTCCATCCGGACCCTTGGTGGTCACCGCAGGTATCGGGAGACGGAGGTCCGTGCCCTGCTGGCGGGAATTCCGCAGCAGCGTTCGGAGTAGTGGCACCGCTCGGCGAGCACGGCCTCAGGCGCTGACGTGCGGTAACGTACGCTGGCCCGGTGATGAGCAGACAATAGCAAGGGGGGGTCGGCCCCGGCGGCCTGGCCGCTGTATCGGGGGGCGCGGTCAGCGCGACGATGCGGCGGCAGATCATCCAGCCAGCGGCACAGCCGGGGTCGATCCGGCCTCCCCACGGCGAGCACCTGCGCGGCACGGCTGCGCCGGGGCCGCGGAGCCATTATCTGAACGTCCAGACATTTCGTCACGGACAGTGCGTCCCGCCATTTCCGGCCGACCGCCCGACACGCGCGGTCCAGTCCATATGCGGTATAAATCGGGCGCTGTCCTCGTCTGGGCTGTCCGTTACTGAAGCGGCCGCAAAGCCAGCAGGTCGACGCGGTCGCGGGTTATGACTCAAGGTAGTCGACACTCCAACTTCTCGTAATCACCCCTGCTGGCACGAGCCGACGGAGCCATACTTGACGACTGTGTAGGTGCCGTAGGTGCGGCGCGCGGCGCCGGGGGGATCCGCCAGCAGGCGGAAGCGTGCCGTCGCTTCGAGGGGAGGATCGCACATATGCGTGATCCGGATTTGATTGTGCGCGCGCAGCGTGCTGCGACAGCGCTGGAGAGCGCCTGGTGCCACTGGCGCAACGTGCACGGCTTAACAGCCGACCCGCCGCCAGCCGTGTCGAGCTACGTCGGGCTACTCGCTCGACGCGCCGTGGGGCGAGGCGCGGATCGTCTTCGGCATCTGCGCGGAGGAGGCCGAGCAGCTGGCCGTCCTGCTGGAGCGGCATGACTGCGTCGGCCCGGTCCATGCGTCGGCCACCGCCGCGGTCCCCGGCAGTACGGTTCCCGGCATCTCGGCGTCCCCGAACGGAGCCGCGAGCCCAGTATCGGCGAGCGCCTGGTCAGCGGGCGCGCGCCGCGCCGGCGCGGCGCTGGGTGGCACGGGGCTAGGTGGGGCGGGGCTAGGTGGCACGGGGCTGGGTGGCACGGCATCGGGTGGCACGGCATCGGGGGGCGCCCTGGTCGGCGCGGCCGGCCCGGCGCGTGACTCCCTTGGCCCGCCGCGTGACTCAGCCGGGCTCCTGGCGGCCAGCGCCTCCGGTGGCCCGGCCAACGGCGGCCCGGCGGCGGGCGGTACGGCCAGCGGAGGCATGTCCGGCAACGGCACGGCGGCCAGCGGCAATGGGCTAGGCCAGTCCGCGGCCGGCCAGGTGCACGTACCGGCCCCGTCGCCCGCGAGCGCCGGCCAGCAGCCGCTGTCACCCAGCGCTGGCCTGTCCCGCTACGGCGAGGCACTCGCGTCACGGCACCGCGACCCGGCCCGCGACCAGTCCGACGCCAGCCCGCTGACCGCGCCATCGGCTCCGGTCGCGCGTGACGTCCCCACGCCCATCGCCATGGCCGCGTCCCGGGCCGTGGAGGCGTCGCTGGCCACCCGCCAGGCAGCCGGCACCGGCTCGCCGCCGGGTCCCGGCGGGACGGCGTCCGGCCCGGCGTCCGGCCCTGACTCGCCCGGCGATGACGACGACCACCCTTCCCCGGCCGGCCGTTCGTCCGCCGCCGCGCCCGGCCCGGCTGCGGCCCGCCCGTCCGGATCCCCGTCCGGACCACCCGGGCGCTCGGCCCGGCCGTTCCCGTCCGCCGGCTTGTCCGGCGCGGACACCAGTTCGGCCCGGTCAGCGCAACGTCCGCCCGCTCCGGCCGACGGGCCAGCCGAGCCGGAGGCGCGCATGGAGCCCGCCTGGGCATCAGGCCCGGACTCCGGCCCGGCGTCGTCCGTCGACGACGCCCCGGCCCGGAGCGCCGCTTCACGCGACGAGGCGTCCCGGTCCGGCGGAGTCTCCGTGCCCGGCCCGGCTGCGTCGTCTGACGGAGTTTCCCGGCCCGGCCCGGCCTCTTCGGCTGGTACGGCTGTTCCCGCTGACAGCGCATCGCCGGCTGGATCGGGTCCGGCGGACTCGGCGGGGTGGTTTCCCGCCGCCCCCGCCGCATCAGTCGACCAGGACGCACCCGAGGACGCGCCGCTTCCGGTGACCGACGAGGACGCCGCCGCTCCCGACGTGTCCTCGATAGCGCGGCTGCCGATCGCGGCGATGATCCCGGAACCGCCCGCCGCCCCGGCGGTGGCCCCCTCGGCGTCATCCCGGCTGCTGGTTGTCCCCGAGGTGGTGGCGTTCCGGCCCAAGCGGACGGCATCGGCGGCCGGACACGCCCCGGCCGCCGCCCCGGCTGACACGCCGGACACGGCCGACACGGTGCAGACCCCGGCCCCCGGCCGGGTACCGGACAGTCACGACCGCCTGCCGCCGGCGCCGCATGGGGACACGAGCCCCTGGGCCGCCACCGAGGGTCCGGCCGCCATCACCGACACGGCGGTCTGAGCCACCGGCCTGGCCGGGTTCCCGATGGTCCCGCCCCGCCCGCGGGACCAGGGTCCGCCCGGCCCGGCCGGTCCGGCCCGCACCTCAGCCGCCGGAAGTGCGGATCCGGCGTCCCCGGCCGGGTGGCGTCGCGGTCCGCGTGACGAGCGTCGCTCTCCTCGGCTCCCTGCCCCGGTCAGGTCCCGGCTCGGGCCACCCGGGATGCGGTTTCGCCTGCGTCATTCCCCCGTGCGTCATTCCCCTGGGTCATTCCCCGTGCGCCATTTCCAGTGCGTCATGCGCCGCCGTTCAGGCTGCCCCCGGGTCCGGGCGGAACCCTCAGGACCGAGGCTGGCTGCCAGGGCCAGCCGGAGGGAGTCCCTGCGCGTGCCTGACTGGCCACCGGATGACGGCCGGCCCGTCGGCCCGGCCTGGTCCGGTCCGGTCCGGCGAGCGGCGCCCACCTGGCTGGCGCCGCCCGCCCGGATGCGAGGCCGGTCCCGTCGCTGGGTCATCGTCGGCAGCCTGGCCGCCGCCGGGCTGCTGGCGGGCGCGTCGGCCGCCCTGGCCGAGACTGGCTCCGGCCCTCCCGCCCATGCGCCCGCGGTGGCCCGGACGGTCACTCCGGCACCATCCGCCCCGGCACCCGGAAGCCACTGACCGTAGCGCCGGCTCACCCGGCGAAGAACCGTCCGACTTCGGCCGCGACCACCTCGGGCTGGCCGCCAGGGTTGGTCGCGGACTTGTCGCTGGAACCGCCGTGATCCAGGCCGGCCAGCTCACGCCGGGTCACGCTGGGCAGGATCTCCTCCAGCGCGTCGCAGCCCGGCCGGAGCCAGGTGAGCCCCCGGCCGCCGCCGGGCCGGGAACGGGCCGCTTCGAGGGCGATCAGGGCGCCCGCGCTCACCCCGAAGACCCGGCTGGCCCCGGTCTGGGTGAGCACGGCCGCGAGGTCCTCGACCTCGGTGCGGATGCTGGACCCGGTGGCCGGGCCGGGCCGCTGGTGCCGCGCCCGCGGCGGTCGGGCAGGTGCACGGTGAAGCGCCCGGCCACGGCCCGCGCCATGTCCAGGTGGCTGTGTGCCGACTCCATCGCCCCGTGCAGCAGGACCACGTCGGGGCCGCTGCCGAGAGTCCGGTAGCCGATCTTGGTGCCGTCCGCGGATGCCGCGAGGTTCTCGGTGTACGTCACGGCCTGATAGTGTCATCGAAACTAGTTGTAAGTCAACTAGTTGCTCCTGGCGCAGCGGCGCGCGGGCCGCGTGCCTTGCGGGATTGTCAGACCGGTGCCGCACAATCGGAGCGTGCGGGTTGCCGTCGTACCCGGTCCGGGGCGGTCCGGCGTGCTGTGCGCGCTGGGCCCGGACGAGGCTGCCCGGGCCGGGCCAGCCTCAGCCGCCGGCGTCGGCGAGCCTGTTCTGGTGCCCGACCTGGCCGCCGCGATCCGGGAGCGCGAGCAGGCCGGCGATGTCCGCTGGGTGTGGCCGGCCACCGGCGAGATCTACCCGGCGCTGCTGCGGGCCGGCGTCCGGGTCGAGCGCTGCCACGACGTGGCGCTGACCGAGGGGCTGCTGCTGGGCCGGGCCGGCACGGCGGGCGCGCCCGCGTCGCTGGCCGCGGCGGCCGCCCGGCTGCACGGGCGGCCGGTGCCGCCGCCCGGCCGGGAGCCGGGGCACCCGGCCCGGCCGCCGGGCGGGGCCGCGCCCCAGCAGTCGCTGTTCGACGACTCCGGCGACGATGCCGGGGGACCCGATGCCGAGGCCGGGCTGACCGCGATCCTGGCCGACCTGGTCGCCGTCCACGCCGACCAGCTGGCCCGGATCGGCACCGACGAGCAGCCCGGCCGGTTCGCCCTGCTGGCCGCGGCCGAGTCAGCGGGCGGCCTGGCCGCCGCCGAGATGACCGCGGCCGGGCTGCCGTGGCGGCCCGACGAGCACGACCGGCTGCTGGCTGACCTGCTCGGCCCGCGCCCGCCGGCGGCCCCGCGCGGGAGCGTGCCGGCCGCCCCGCCCCGGCTGGCCGACCTGGCCGCGCGGATAGCGGCCGCGTTCAGCACCACGCTGCCGGTGAACCCGGACTCGCCCGCCCAGGTGGTCCGCGCCCTGGCCGCCGAGGGCATCCATGTCACGTCGACCCGGCTGGCCGTGCTCCGCGACATCGACCACCCGGCCATCCCGCTGCTGCTGGAGTACAAGGAACTGTCCCGGCTGCACGCCGCGTTCGGCTGGTCATGGCTGGACACGTGGGTGTCGGACGGGCGGTTCCGGCCCGAGTACGTCGTCGGCGGGGTGGTGTCCGGGCGCTGGGCCTCGCGCGGCGGCGGCGCGCTGCAGATCCCCCGGACGCTGCGCCGGGCCGTGGTCGCCGATCCCGGCTGGGTCCTGGTGGTGGCCGACGCCGCCCAGCTCGAGCCGCGGATCCTGGCCGCGCTGGCCGGCGATGAGGCGTTCGCCGAGGCGGCCGCCGGCCGGCGACCTGTACACCGCGCTGGCCAGCGCGTTCGGCGGGGATCGCGGGCTGGCCAAGGTAGCCCTGCTGTCCGCCATGTACGGCGGGTCGGGCGGCGACGCCGGCCAGCTGCTGGCGGTGCTGCGGCGGCGGTTCCCGCGGGCGTCGGCGTTCGTCGAGGCCGCCGCCCGGGCCGGGGAGGAGGGCCGGGTCGTCCGGTCGGTACTCGGCCGGACCTGCCCGCCGCCGTCGGCCGCATGGCGGTCAGCTGACCAGCGAGACCGGTGACCCCGAGGCCGACCGTGATCCCGGAGCCGGCCGGCGCGGCCCGCTCCCGGGGCCGGTTCACCCGTAACTTCGTTGTCCAGGCCAGCGCCGCGGACTGGGCGCTGGTCCTGCTGGCCAGCCTGCGCCGCCGCCTGGCCGCGCTGGCCGCCGGCCCCGGCCCCGGCGCCGGACCGCCGCGCCGACCCGGAGCTTGTCTTCTTCCAGCACGACGAGGTCATCGTGCACTGCCCGGCCGCGCTGGCCGACCAGGTCGCCGCAGCCGCCGCCGACGCGGCCCGCGAAGCCGCCCGGCTGCTGTTCGGCGCGACCAAGGTCAGCTTCCCGATGACCACCGCCGTCGTCACCTGCTACGCGGACGCCAAGTGACCGGGAGACGGGCGATCCCGGCCGGCCCACCCCGGGCGCGGGCCAGGCCGAGTGCGGATCAGGCAGTGCCCGGATCAGGCAGCGCCCGGAGGGGGTCAGGCAGTGCCCGGGTCAGGCAGTGCCCGGGTCAACCGGAGCGCGGTGCCGCGCCGCGGGCACCGATGCCGCGGGCGTCGCCGTCGCGGTGGCCGGCGGAACCTGGGCCGTGCAGTACATGCAGCGGCGGGCCGCCAGCGGGATCTCGCTCAGGCACTCGGGGCAGGTTCGGGTGGTGGCCTCCTGCTTCCGCTGCGCGAGCGACACGACCCGGTTCATCGGGGAGACGAGCACGTAGTAGATCACGGCCGCGACGGTCAGGAACGACACCAGCGCGTTGATGAACAGGCCGTAGCTGAACGTGCTGTGGTGCACGGTGAACACCAGCGCGCCGAACTTGGGCTTGCCCGCGATCGCCGCGATCAGCGGGGTGATGATGTCGCTGATCAGGGCCTGGACCACCGCGTTGAACGCCACGCCGATAACGACCGCCACGGCCAGGTCGATCAGGTTGCCGCGAAACAGGAACTTCCGGAAGCCACCCATGGACTGCGCCCTCCCTCGACAGGGTCGGCCAAAACTGGCCAGGCCGAAGTTATCAACCTCCGGTGCGATTGCGCCGGAAATAGGCGCAGGTCATCCACTCTGTCATGAATCGGCTGGCCAGACGGGGGCCGGCCAGGAGAGCGGCAGGCCCGGCCGAAAACGCGGTGCGCCGCGGCGGCGCGGGCGGCCAGGATGGGGCCATGTCCTGGACGCTCACCCCCAGCCTGGATGACTACCTGGCCACCGCCGGCGGCTACCTGCGGGCCAGCGCGGTCGAGCACACCGTGGAACTGGGCGCCGCCGAGAGCATGCTGGCCAGGGGCCTGACCGCGTTCGGCGCCGAGCCTCCGCTGTTCGGCTGGTGGACGGCTGAGCCGGGAGCCGGGGCCGTCGCCGCGACGATGTTTCAGACGCCGCCGTACCCGCTGCTGCTCAGCGGCCCGGCCGACGCGGTCGGGCCGCTGGCCGTCGCGCTGGCCGCCTGGCCGCGGTCGCTGCCGGGCGTGAACGGGCCGGACGACCTGGCTGCGGCGTTCGCTGCCGCGTGGCAGGAGCGGACCGGGTCGCGGTGGGCCGAGCGCCGACGGTCGCGGCTGTTCGTGCTGGGCGACCTGGCCGATCCCCGCCCGATGCCGCCCGGCGCGGCCCGGCTGGCTAGCCCGGCTGACACGGGCCTGCTGCGCGGGTGGCTGGACCTGTTCGCGGCCGAGACCGGCGAGGGGGGAGGCGATGACGCGTTGGTGGCCGACCGGATCGGCTACGGCGGCTTTACCATCTGGGCCGAGGGCGGCGTCCCGGTCGCCCTGGCCGGGACCCAGCGGCCCGCGGCCGGCGTCGTCCGGGTCGGGCCGGTCTTCACCCCGCTGGAGCACCGCCGCCGGGGCTACGGCGGGGCGGTGACGGCGGCGGCCAGCCGGGCCGCGCTGGAGGCCGGGGCGGCGGCCGTCGTGCTGTTCACCGACCTGGCCAACCCGACCAGCAACGCGCTGTATCCCCGGCTCGGCTACCAGCCCGTGTCGGACCGGACGGTGCTGGACTTCAGCCCGCCCGCTACTTCGCCGGCCGGCAGTTAGCCGACAGGTAGTCCAGCACCTGCTCGAATGCCGTCGCGCCCCGGCCGTCCGACTGGACCATCGACTGGCTGATGGCGGCCAGGTCGCCGGTCTCGCGCAGGGTCTTCTCGTCATTCTGGTAAATGTCAATGATCTTGCGGAGCGGCTGGCGGAGCTTGGCCGGGGCTCGCTTCTCCAGGCCCGAGTAGCCCTGGAGCGTGGCAGTCAGTACGGCGGCCATGTTGGCCTGCGCCTCCGCCGTGGTGAGGTGCCCGCCAGGCGGCCGGCCGGGATGTTCTTCATGAAGGCGGTGGCGTCCGCGCAGAACCGCCCGGCCGTGGCGGTGCCTGCCGGGCCGGCCGCCGATGACCCTGACGCGGCCGGCGCGGCGCCCGCCCCGCATCCGCACAGCGCGAGGCACGCCCCGGCGGCCAGCGCCTGACGACTGCGACGGGTCATCGTTGATCTCCCCTGTATCTCCCGCGCCGCAGCGTCTCCTGCAGCACAGCGTCTCCCGCTGCTCAGTGTTGCGGGCGCGCGGGCTGCGCGTGCTGATGTCGCCAATGACGTTGTCAATTCTTGCGCACGGGAGCTGGTCAAGTAGCCAATCGTGATTATGCGACTACGATTCCGTTACGGATGGAAAAGGCCGCCTGCCCCGCGATCCCGATGGCGCCGCCCCGGCTGGCCGCCGAGAGTCGGCATCGTGTTGCATAGACATTTAGATTCTGGTGCTGGGAACGCAATCCAGGGAGCCGCCCGTGCCCGCCACCTCAGGTCATCCCGCGCCGGCCCCGGAGGCGCTCGGGGCCGGGGACGTGCCCGGCTTCGGCGCGTCCTGGCTGCGGGCCAACTGCCCGTGCCAGCGGTGCCGCGACCCCGGCAGCGGCCAGCGCCTGGTCAGCCTCACCGACCTGCCCGCGGGCGGGCGCGTCACGGCGGTGACACCGGACGGCGACGGCCTGCGGGTCACGTTCGGGCCGGACGGGCACGAGGCGGTCTTCAGCCGGTCGTGGCTGGCCCGGCAGGCGGCGCCGGCCGCCGATGAGCGCACCGAGGACGCCAAGCGGCTGTGGGCCGCCGCCGACCTGGGCGGCGTGGCGCCGGCCTGGCCCTGGGCGGAGTACCTGGCCAGCGCCGAGGCCCGGGCGGGCTGCCTGGCCAGCGTGCTGCGGGACGGCATGGCGGTGCTGCGCGGCGTGCCCCGCGAGCCGGGCGCGGTGCTGGCCGTGGCGCAGAGCATGGGCTATGTGCGGGAGACCAACTACGGGCGGCTGTTCGACGTCCGGGTCACGGCCACGCCGTCCAACCTGGCGTTCACCGGGCTGCCCATCGCACCGCACACCGACAACCCGTACCGGGACCCGGTGCCGACCGTCCAGCTTCTGCACTGCCTGGAGAGTGCCGTGGCCGGCGGCGATTCCGGGCTGGTCGACGGGTTCATGGCGGCGGGACTGCTGCGCGCCGCCGACCCCGGCGCGTTCGCGCTGCTGGCCGCCACCCCGGTGACGTTCGCCTACGCCGACGCCACGGCCGCGCTGACCGCCACCCGGCCCGTCATCGGCACCGACCCGGCGGGCCGGGTTCGCGAGATCCGGTTCAACAACCGGTCGATGCAGCCGTGGCGGCCGGCCAGCGCCGGACCGGCCAGCGCCGGACTGGCCAGCGCCGGTCTGGCCAGCGCCGGTCTGGCCAGCACTGTGGCCGGAGCCGAGGCGTTCTATGCTGCTTGCCGGGCATTCGCCGAGATCCTGGTCCGGCCGGCGCTGATGCTGACGTTCCGGCTGGAGCCGGGCGACTGCGTGGTGTTCGACAACACGCGGGTGCTGCACGCCCGCACCGGCTTCGCCGCCACCGGCAGCCGGCACCTGCAGGGGTGCTATGCCGACCTCGACGGCGTCAGCTCCACCCTGGCGGTACTGCGGCGGGAGGCCGACCATGACCGATGACCCGAGCACCACCCATCAGACCGCGGCGACTGACCGGCGAGCACACCACGGGCGAGCACGCGCACGAACCCCGGCGATCCGGTCGCGGTCATCGCGGACCTGTTCGCCAGTGAGGGTGCCGCCGATTACCTGGGCGAGCCGGTGACGCAGGCCGTGCACATGCTCCAGGCCGCCGCGCTGGCCGAGCGGGACGGCGCGGGCGACGCGCTGATCGCCGCCGCGCTGCTGCATGACGTCGGCCATTTCACCGGGACCGTTACCGGCCGGGACCTGATGCGCGGCACCGACAACCGGCACAGTGACCAGGGCGCGGCCTGGCTGGCCCGGTGGTTCGGGCCCGAGGTCACCGAGCCGGTCCGGCTGCACGTGGCGGCCAAGCGCTACCTGTGCGCGACCGAGCCGGGATACCTGGACCTGCTGTCCCCGGCCTCGGTGTACACCCTCGGCGTGCAGGGCGGCCCGATGGCGGGCGACGAGCTAGCCGCGTTCGCGGCCAGCCCGCACGCGGCCGATGCCTGCCGGGTCCGCCGCTGGGACGACGCGGCCAAGGATCCCGACGCGGCGACGCCGCCGTTCGACCACTTCCGGCCGGCGCTGGCGCGGCTGCTCCGCCCGGCCGGCCCCGGCGGGGGCTCCTGACGCGATGAGCATCGAGGTCACCGCGCGCGGGATCGTCATCCCGGCCGAGGAACTGTCCTGGCGGTTCTCCCGCTCGACCGGCCCGGGCGGCCAGTCGGTGAACACCAGCGACACCCGGGCCGAGCTGTCGTTCAACGTGGCCGAGTCGGCGGCGCTGCCGCCGGTGCTGCGCGAGCGCGCCCTGCGCGCGCTGGCCGGGCGGCTGACCGACGGCGTGATCACCGTGACGGCGGCCGAGAACCGCTCCCAGCTGCGCAACCGGGAGGCCGCCGCGGCCCGGCTGTCGGCGCTGCTCACCGCCGCTACCGCCGCGCCGCCGCCGGCCCGGCGCCCGACCCGGCCGACCCGGGGGTCCCGGGAGCGGCGGCTGGCGGCCAAGCAGCAGCGGTCGCAGGTCAAGCGGCTGCGCCGCCCCCCGGCCGACTGACCCGCGCCCGCCGCGGTCAGTACGCTGAGCGAATGCCTGACCCCGGGGCCTCCTCCCGCGCCCGGCGGGACCAGCCGCCGGGCCGGGCGCGCAGCGCGCGCGACCAGCGCCGCCGCGAGCTATCGCAGAACTACCTGCGCTCCGACGGCGTGGCCGCCGCCCAGTTCCTGGGCCAGGTCGAGGCCGATCCGGCCGGGCTGTGCCTGGAGGTGGGGGCGGGCGAGGGGATCCTGACCGAACGGCTGGCCGCCATGTTCGCGCGGGTGATCGCCTACGAGGTCGACCCGGCCGTGGCGGCCCGGCTGCGCGCCCGGCTCCGCGTGGCCGGCGACTCCCCGGCCAGCCAGCCGGCCAGCCGGCCAGCCAGGCAGCCAGGCCAGCCAGCCGGGTCCCGGCCATTCCGGCGTGACCGTCGTGGTTGGTGACTTCCTGGCCGCGCGGCCGCCGCGGGAGCCGTTCCAGGTGGCCGGGAACGCGCCGTTCTCGGTGACCTCGCCGATCATCGACTGGTGCCTCGGCGCGCCCGCGCTGACCAGCGCGACCTTGATCACCCAGCTTGAGTACGCGCGCAAGCGAACCGGCGCCTACGGCCGGTGGAGCCTACGGACCGTCACCACCTGGCCGAGGTTCGACTGGCAGCTGCGCGGGACCATTCGGCGGGAGCAGTTCCGGCCCGTGCCCCGGGTCGACGCCGGGATCCTGCGCCTGACCCGGCGCCCGGTGCCGCTGGTCCCCGCCGCCCGGCTGCCCGCCTATCAGCGACTTGTCGAGGTCGGCTTCACCGGGGTGGGCGGCTCGCTGCTGGCCTCGCTGCGCCGGAAGTACCCCCTGCCGCGCCTGACAGCGGCATTTCAGGCCGCGGGCGTTCCGCGCGGAACGGTCGTGGCATTCGTAACTCCGCCCCAGTGGATCGAGCTGTTCCGTATTCTTGATCACGCTTGGTGATCAGCAGAATTCGCTGAATCACCGTGGTGAGTGGACGAAGTTATGCAAAATTTACTAAGTGGGAAATTTCGACACTCGCTGCGGACTGCTAGCGTCCGCCTTGGACGCAACGCAACGGTGAAGTCACGCGCTGCCCTGGGGCCATGCCAGCGCTGGTTGGGCCTGCGGCGCTCCCCGAGCGCGCCGCATGACGAAAGGCGATCATGAGACCACATGCACGCGGCGTGCCCAGAGCGGCCGCCCGCAGAACCGTGACACTGGTGACGGCGGCGGCCGCCGTCCCGGCCCTGCTCATCGGGCAGTCAGCCGTGGCCCTGGCCGCGCCGGCCGCCCCGGGCATCTACGGGACGCTGACCGCGGCGCTGGCCGGCCAGTTAGCACAGGGCGCCAACCAGCACGTCCTCATCCTCATGGGTGCCCAGTACCGGGCCGCGGCGGTCGGCTCGGCCGCAGCGGCGGCCCGCACCTCCGCGACGATGAGCAGCCAGTCCGGCGTCATGAGCCAGCTTCAGGCCGTGCACGCCGCGCCACACGCAGCGGTTCAGCCTGGTGAACGCGATCGCGGCCACCATCTCGCCGTCCATGGAGCAGCGGCTGCGGGCCGACTCCCAGGTCTCGGCGGTCGTCCCCGACGGCATCATCAAGGGCGGGCAGCCCGAGGCGGCGCCGACGGCCAAGGCCGCCACGGCCGCCGCGCCCGCCCCGCACACCATTCCCGGTGCCTGCGGCGCCAAGGGCGCGGTCCAGCTAGCTCCCGAGGGCCTGTCGCTGACCGGCACGGACAGCGACGGCCAAGGGCGCGCAGACGGCCCGGTCGCTCGGCTTCACCGGCGCGGGCGTCAAGGTCGCCTACATCGCCGACGGCATCGACCCGAACAACGTCAACTTCATCCGCCCCGGCAGCAGCGCGTCGGCGTTCGTCGACTCGCAGGACTTCAGCGGCGACGGCCCCGGCCAGCCGACCAGCGGCGACGAGGCGTTCCTGGACGCCAACACGATCGCCGGCCAGGGCCAGCACGTGTACAACGTCAGCGGCTTCTCGGCCCAGGCCGACCCGGCGGCGTGCAACATCCGGATCGAGGGCGTGGCGCCCGGCGCCAGCCTCGTCGGCCTGGACGTCTTCGGGAACAACGAGGCCACCACCGAGTCCGCGTTCCTGCAGGCGATCAACTACGCGGTCGAGACCGACCACGTTAACGTGATCAACGAGTCGTTCGGCTCGAACCCGTTCCCCGACGTCACCGCGCTGGACGTGACCAAGCAGTTCAACGACGCGGCCGTCGCGGCCGGCGTGGTGGTCAGCGTCTCCAGCGGCGACGCGGGCACGACCAACACCATCGGCTCGCCGTCCACCGACCCGGCCGTGCTGTCGGTCGGCGCGTCCACCCAGTTCCAGTTCTACGCCCAGACCAACTACGCCGCTGGCCCGCGACTTCGCCACCTCCGGCTGGCTCAGCGACAACATCAGCTCGCTGAGCTCCGCCGGGTTCAACGAGGCGGGCCGGACCGTCGACCTGGTCGCGCCCGGCGACCTGAGCTGTCGCCTCGTGTGACGCCAGCGCCGAGTTCGCCGGCTGCGTCAACTTCCTCGGCCAGTCCTCCGACATCGAGGAAGCGGGCGGCACCAGCGAGTCCTCGCCGTTCGTGGCGGGCGCGGCGGCCCTGGTCATCCAGGCCTACCGCAAGACCCACGGCGGCGCCACGCCCGCCCCGGCGCTGGTCAAGCAGATCCTGGTCAGCACCGCCACCGACCTCGGCACCCCGGCCGACGAGCAGGGCGCCGGCCTGCTGAACACGCTTCAAGGCCGTCCAGATGGCCGAGTCGATCAAGGCCAAGCCGGTCGGCAACACGCTGCTGCTGTCCGCCAACCAGCTGCACGCCACCGGCACGGCCGGCAGCCGGGCCAACTTCAGCCTGACGGTGACCAACACCGGCAGCAGACCCAGTCGGTCACCTGCCGGGCCGCGCCTTCGGCCCGGACCAGCACGTCCAGACCGGCTCGGTCACGCTCAACGACGGGACCAGCCCGCACGGTGACCGACTTCCAGGGCGCTGCCGAACAACTACGAGGTCATTCCACTTCAACGTGGCCCGGGCCAGCAGCGGCTGGACGCGTCGATCGCCTACCCGGCGTAACCCGGCCAACGGCAACAACGCCCGGGTCCGGCTGATCCTGGTCGACCCGAAGGGCCGGTTCGCCGCGCACTCGCTGCCGCAGGGCGTGGGCAACTTCGGCAACGTCGATGTCCGCAACCCGGTCGCCGGCACGTGGACCGGCGTCATCTTCGGCATCACCGCGGCCGACAGCGGCACCAACGGCACGGTCCCGTGGCGGGTCGCGACCGCAGCAGTTCGCGCCGTTCGGCTCGGTCACGCCCGGTCCTGCTGCTGGCGCCCGGCCAGAGCCAGGACGGCCGCCATCACGCCACGCTGCCGTCGCGTCCGCCCGGGCGACGCGGCCGGCTCCATCGTGGTGTCCTCCAACCGCGACGGCGGCGCGGCCACCTCGGTGGCCGTGACGCTGCGCAGCGTGATCAACCTGGCCACGGGCGGCGCGTTCAGCGGCACCCTGACCGGCGGCAACGGCCGCGCCAACGGCGAGGGCCAGCAGGACTACTACGAGTTCAACGTGCGGCGCCGGGACGAAGAACATCAC
Source organism: uncultured Actinomycetota bacterium (assembly GCA_963731085.1). Taxonomy (GTDB): domain Bacteria; phylum Actinomycetota; class Actinomycetes; order Streptosporangiales; family Streptosporangiaceae; genus DASUBV01. Next base: position 329,946 of record CAVSUF010000001.1, on the reverse strand, counting down.
GGCGAACGTGACCCTGGCCAACGACGACGCCGACCCGGTCGGCGCCTACCTGATCAGCCCGGACGGCGACACGCTCGGCTACGGCCAGAACACCGTGGCCACCAGCGTCGACCCGACACCGGGGCGATCACCTTCACGCCGGACGAAGTCGCTCACCGCCTACACCCTGAACCCGGTGGCGGGAACCTGGACGCTGGTCGTGGACTTCGCCGAGCCGGTGGTCGGCAACGAGGTCTCGGAGCCGTTCACCGGTCACGTGCCTGGTCAACGACGTCCAGGCCAGCGCGGCCGGGCTGCCCGACAGCGCCAGCACCACGCTGGCCGCCGGGCACGCCGGTCACCGTCCCGGTGAAGATCACCAACAACGGGGCCGGCGCCGCAGGACTTCTTCGTGGACGCCCGGCTGAACACCACCGCGACGGTGGCGCTCGCGTCGCTGACCCGGCCAGCGGCATCGCCCTGCCGCTGACCGTCGAGCCGCCGAGTACATCGTGCCGACGCAGACGTCGAGCCTGGCGGTCGCGCAGACCTCCAGCCTGCCGGCCATGTTCGACTTCGGCCCGACGCCGGGTGACCCGGACCTGGCCAGCTCGGCCAGCGGGACCGCGCCGCTGTGCTCGACGTCGGCCTCCGGGGCATACAGCCCGGCGGCGGGTCGGTCACCGCGGGCGTCTGGTTCATCGTCTCCGGCCGAGTGCGGGCCGTTCGCGGCGCCCGCCCCGGCGGGCACGGCGAGCGTCGCCATGTCGGCGACGACCAAGCCGTTCGACCCGGCCGTCACCTCGGCGACCGGTGACTTCTGGGAGGCGGCGGTCAACCCGAACGCCGCGTTCAGCCTGTTCGTCATCCAGCCCGGCCAGACGCGCCACGATCAACGTGACCATCACGCCGGCCGGCGCGGCGGGCACGGTGGTCAGCGGCAACCTGTACGTGGACACGTTCGACGGCAACGTGCCGCCGTACGGCCAGCAGGGCGGTGATGAGCTAGCCGCCCTGCCCTACACGTACACCGTCGGATAGCAGCACCAGCGAAGCCGGGCGGGAACCTGAGGTCAGGTTCCCGCCCGGCGGCGTCTGCGGGCGCACCGCGCGCTACGTCACGGCGCGCTGGTGCCGGCCCGGCCGTACTTGTCCTCCAGCCGCACGACGTCCTCGCGCCAGCCCGGCGCGGCGGTCGAGGCCTCGGCGAACGCGATGTCGGTGATCCCGGTGATCCGGTGCAGCACGCCGGGCGGGAGGTGAATGGTGTCGCCCGGGCCGAACTGGCGCGAGGTGAGCTGATCGGCGGCCGGGCCGTACTCGATCAGCGCCTGGCCGGTGAGCACGCTGATCGTCTCGTCCTTCTCCCGGTGGGACTGGCAGGCTGAGCGAGTGCCCGGCGGTCACGCTGATGATCTTGCCCGCGTACTTGCCGTCGATGGCGGCGAAGATGATCTCGTGCCCCCACGGCTTGTCCTGCCTGGCGGCCTGGTAGACCTCGGCCTCCTGGCCTGCGGCTGACAGGCTGTCTGCTGGATTGCATGCGGTTCACGCCTGCCCTTCAGTTGGCACCCGGAACGGCCCGATCCTCACTGACGCCCGGTCCGCAGCGCGGCCAGGCGGGCGACCGCCTCCGCCAGCACCTCGGGCCGCTTGCAGAACGCGAACCGGACCTGGCTGCGGCCCGCCTCGGTGTTGTCGTAGAACACCACGTTGGGGACGGCGACGACCCCGCAGCGCCGCGGCAGCGCCCGGCAGAACGCCAGGCCCGTCCGGCCGTCAGCCGGCGAGGCCGGCGATGTCGGTGGTGATGAAGTACGTCCCGGCCGGCCGGAACACCTCGAAGCCGGCCTCGGCCAGCCCCGCCGCCAGCAGGTCGCGCTTGCCGCGCAGGTCGGCGGCGAGGCCGTCGTAGAAGGCGTCCGGCAGGCCCAGCGCCGGCCGCGATCGCGTACTGGAACGGGCCGCCGCTGACGTAGGTGAGGAACTGCTTGGTCGTGCGCACCGCCGAGACCAGCGCGCTGGTGCCGGTCACCCAGCCGACCTTCCAGCCGGTGAACGAGAACGTCTTGCCCGCCGAGCTGATCGTGACGGTCCGGTCCCGCATGCCCGGCAGCGACGCGATCGGGATGTGCTCGCCGTCGAAGACCAGGTGCTCGTAGACCTCGTCGGTCACCACCAGCAGGTCGCGCTCGATGGCCAGGCTGGCGATGGCGGCCAGCTCGGCGGCGGTGAGCACCATGCCGGTCGGGTTGTGCGGGGAGTTCAGCAGGATCAGCCGGGTCCGGCTGGTCACCGCGTCGCGCAGCGCGTCCAGGTCGGGCCGGAAGTCCGGCGGCCGCAGCGTCACCGGCACCCTCGTCGGCGCCGGCCATCGCGATGGACGCCGCGTAGGAGTCGTAGTACGGCTCGAACGCGATCACCTCGTCGCCCGGCTCCAGCAGCGCCAGCATGGCGGCGGCGATCGCCTCCGTCGCCCCGGCGGTGACCAGCACCTCGGTGTCCGGGTCGACCTCCAGGCCGTAGAACCGCTTCTGGTGCGCGGCGATCGCCTGCCGCAGCTCCGGGATGCCCGGCCCGGGCGGGTACTGGTTGCCCCGCCCGGACAGCACCGCGTCGGCCGCCGCCCGGGCCACCTCGGCCGGCCCGTCGGTGTCCGGGAAGCCCTGGCCGAGGTTGATCGAGCCGGTCGCCACCGCCAGCGCGGACATCTCGGCGAAGATCGTCGTGCCCAGCCCGGCCAGCCGCCGGTTCAGCAGCGGTCGAGTCATCCGCGCCCTCTTCCACCCGTCCAGCCCTACCCGTCCAGCCCTACCCGTCCAGCACGGCGCCCCGCCGCAGCCTCGCGGGCGACAATACCCGCCGGACTGGCCCCGCGGCCCCGGCCCGCCGGGCGACTAGGACCCGGCCAGCAGGCCGAGCGGACCGGGCTCGGCGAACGCGACCAGCAGCGCCGGCTGCCCGGCCGCGGTCCGGCCCACGGAAATGACGCTGGCCAGGTAGGGCGGTCGCTGCGCTCGGAGGAACGCGGCTACCGCGCTGAGCCAGGCGGCTGGCCGCCGGTGTCAGCGGGGCGCCGCCCCGGCCGACCACCGTGATCTCGGCGCCGCCCAGGGGCACCGCGGGACTGGCGCCCGGCCCGGCCGGGACGAACCGGAGGATGCGCAGGCGCCCGCCGGGGGCCAGCGCGGCGATCGTGGTGAGCAGCCGGGCGTCCACCTGGCCGTCGGCCAGCGCCGCCCGGGCGGCCGGGTTCTCGGCCAGCCGGCCGTTACCGATGATCTGCAGCCCGGCCGCCCGGCGGGCGGTCTGGTCAGCCGCGAGCGCGCGGGCATACGCGGCCGCGCCGCCGGGCGCGGTCACCCGGACCTCGATCCGCGCGCTGCCCGTGCCGAACCGGGCCAGCACCAGCGGGGCGTAGACGCCCGCCAGCCGGCCGCCCAGCATGCCCCGGATAGCGGCGGTCGCCACCACGACCGTCGACCCGAGCGGGTCGGCCTGCCCGCCCGGTCCGATCAGCAGCATGCTCCCGGCCGGGACACCCGCCGCCCGGAGGTCGGCGCACATGGCCGGGTCGCACCCCACCACGGCGTCCGGGCCGGCCTGCCGGGCCACCCAGGCGGCCGCCCGGCGCCGGTCCCGCGCCGCCGCCGGCGACCCGCCCTCGGCCGGGCTGCCGCGAGCCAGGTAGGTGCCGGCCGCGACGTTCCCGGCCGGCCCGGAGGCGGCACCCCGCACCACCGCCACCCCGGCGGCCAGGACCAGCGACCCGGCGGCCAGCGCCACGACCGGCCGCCGCGCGTACGCCTGACGGCCCCCCGGCCAGCCGTCGCTATCCCGACGGCCGCGCCGCGAGTGCCGCGGGCCATCCGCGCCTGACGCGCAGTCGCGCATCACGACCAGCGGCCCGGTGCAGTCGCCGGGCGACCCGGCGGTCACCGGCCAGTCGGCGCCCAGCGGGGGCGAGACGGCCAGGGGAAGGGTGGCGGGCTCCCACGGCGCGGCGGCCATCGTGGGGAGGACCGGCTCCGGCGGCGCGACGGGCTCCCACGGCGCGGCGGGTCCCGATGGCGCGGTAGGCTCCCGCGCGGCGGCGGCCTCGGGCGGCGGGGAGGGCTCCCACGGCCCGCCTGTCGGCTCGGGCGCCGCCAGCAACTGGTCCGGTAACGGCTGGTCCGGTAACGGCTGGTCCGACTGCTCCGGCAGTAACTGCTCCGGCGGCGCGGGCGGCGTCTCGGGTGCGGGCCGGGCCTCGTCACCGCCGGGGCGGGAGCCCGGGCAGCGCCAGGTGGCAGAGGGCTCGCGGAAGCAGGCGGCGGCCTGGTAGTGGCGTTCGGCCCGCTGGTAGTCGCCGCTGGCGTGGGCGGCCGCGCCCAGGCTCTCGTAGCAGCGCGCCACCCCGGCGGCATGGCCGACCCGGGCGTACATGTCCACGGCCAGCAGGTACCAGCGCCGGGCCTCGGTGTCGTCCCCGCCGGCCTGGGCGATCGCGCCCAGTTCGTGCAGCCAGCGGGCGCGGCTGACCGACGGTGCGGGCATGGCGTCCAGGGTGGCCTGGCCCAGCGCCGCGGCCTGGCCCAGGTGCCCGTCGGCCCGCAGCCGGGCGCAGATCCTCTCGCTCAGACTGCTGGCCGGGTCGCTCTCCCCGGCTTCGAGAAGGCGCTGCCGGGCGTCCAGCAGACTCCGCAGTTCCGGGTCATCCGCCCAACCGCGGCCGGCGGCGCTAACCGCGCTCGGCGCAGCCTTGGCTAGCACTCAGTCATCCTCTTTGTCCCAGGCGAACGTGTGATACCAGGGATATATAGCATGACTCGGCGACGCACGCACGTAGTTGAACAATCGCTTTTCCGCCGCAGCCGGATCCTTGTCCCGTTACGCGAAAGATGTACGGATCGCATGTGCGCCAGGCAATTCCGATATGTACGGCTCCGATATGCTCAGCCGTCGTACGCGGGAGGGGCGGTCCCGCCTCCGGGACTCGCCCCTCCTGGCCGTGCCGTCGGCCGGCCGTGCCGTTATCCGCCGACGCGGGTCACGGCGCGCGTGTTCAAAGCGGTCGAACCTGCTCAGCCTGGGGACCCTTGGCGCCCTGGCCGGCGGTGAACTCGACTCGCTGGTTCTCCTGAAGACTGCGGAATCCGTCAACCTGAATCGCGGAGTGGTGCACGAAGACGTCGGCGGTGCCGTCGTCCGGGGCGATGAATCCATAGCCCTTGTCGGCGTTGAACCACTTCACGGTGCCCTGAGGCATGTGCCTTCTCCTACTTGGTGATCTCCGGGATCCACGGATGTGAGTCCCGGGCTGCCGGCTGTGCGCGCAGAAAGTCTCAGCGCCAGCCGCCTCGCAAATACGAATGCAACCACGACCATCAAACACCATCTGGCACGCCAGTGAGTAACTGTCTGGCCGGGTTAATGTGATGGCGCACCGCTGGGAGCAGGCAGAACGGGCGATTTCACCTAATGCGGCCGATGGCCAGGCGCGGGTGACCGGCGCTTAGCTGGCGTTACTCAATTGAATGGCATTATAGCGTTTTAAGCAGGGCATGGCCCGCTATGCACCGCCGGTTACGGTGGCCGCGATGCCGGCCAGCAGGCAGTCCAGGCCGAAGTCGAAGCGCTCGTCCCGGGTCGCGGGCGAGTCGGGGTCAACGCCCTGGTCGAAGATCTCGACGAAGTGCTCGAAGCCGCCGCGCCCTTGAGGCGCCCCCGCCAGGCCGCGAAGTCGGCCACCATCTCGCTGACGCTGACGCCGGATTGCGCCAGTTCGGCCTGGAGTCGCTCCTGGCTGGCCTGGGCGCGCAGTTCCTGGAACTCGCGCAGCACGGCGCCCATGACGTAGGTGTTCACCGCCTGGACGACGTTGATGGTGGTAACAGGCGTCCAGGCCCAGGCCGGCCAGCAGGGCCAGCGACCGCTCGACCACCCGCAGGGTGTTCGGCCCCAGGCCGGGCCGGCCGGCGATGTAGTCGATCACCCAGCGGTGCCGCAGCAGCGACGCGCGGTGGTGACGGGCGTAGGCGCGCAGGTCGGCCCGCCAGTCGCCGCTCGGGTCGGGTATCTCGACCTCGCTCATCAGCGCTTCCAGCATCAGGTCGATCAGGTGCTCCTTGCTGGCCACATGCCAGTACAGGGACATGGTCCCGGCCCGCAGCACCTGGGCGATCCGGCGCATGCTGACCGCGTCGGGCCCTCGGCGTCGGCCACCGCGATGGCCGCGTCGACGATCTCGTCCCGGGACAGCGCCGCGCCCGTCCGCGCCCGTCCGCGCGGCGGCCCCGACGGCGGGCCGCCCGCGGCGCCCGGCCCGGTGGGCAGCCGCCGGGCTCCACGGCGGCCACAGGTCGTCCTGGCTCTCCATCGCCCGCCCTTCGCCTCGTCGTCCCGGTGCTCGCTTGACCATAGTACGCCGTACGTGATAGTACATCGTACGGTAATTCTAGTACGCCGTACGAGGCTAGTTGTACGAGAGCAGCCAGGCGGGACTCCGCGGCACGCCCGCGCCGCTGGCAGGAGGAGCGAGTGATGAGGATGCGGACATGACCGGGGACCTCGCCATCGAGGCGTCGGGCCTGGAGAAGACCTACGGGACGACCCGGGCCCTGGCCGGCCTCAGCCTGGCTGTCGAGGCGGGGACGATCCTGGGCATGCTCGGCCCGAATGGCGCCGGGAAGACCACCACCGTCCGGGTGCTGAGCACCTTGCTGCGGCCCGACCGGGGCACGGCCCGGGTGGCCGGGCACGACGTGGTGCGCGGAGGCCGCGCAGGTCCGCCGCCAGATCGGGCTGACCGGCCAGTACGCCGCCCTGGACGAGTGCCTGACCGGGCGGGCCAACCTGGTCATGATCGGCCAGCTCGGCCGGGCTGTCCCGGCGCGACGCCCGGGCCCGGGCGGCCGACCTGCTGGACCGGTTCGACCTGACCGGGGCGGCCGATCGCGGGGTGAAGGCGTACTCCGGCGGGATGCGGCGGCGCCTGGACCTGGCCGCCAGCCTGGTGGCCCGGCCCCGGGTGCTGTTCCTGGATGAGCCGACCACCGGCCTGGACCCGCCCGGCCGGATGGTGACCTGGGACGCGGTCCGCGGCCTGGCCGCCGCCGGCACGACCGTGCTGCTGACCACCCAGCACCTGGACGAGGCCGACCGGCTCGCTGACCGGATCGTGGTGGTGGACCGGGGCCAGGTCATCGCCGAGGGCACCGCGGCCCAGCTCAAGGCCAAGGTCGGCGGCGAGCGGGTCCTGGTCACCGTGGCGGCCGGGGCGGACCTGGCGGCGGCGGGCGCGGTGCTGGCCCGGCATGCCGACGCCCCGCCCCGGCCGGACCCGGCGGCCCGGACCGCGGAGACGCCCGTCGCCGGCGGCGGCCCGGCGGCCTGCCGGAGATCGTCCGCGACCTGGACGCGGCCGGGGTGGTCCTGGACGACCTGGCCATCCGGCATCCGTCCCTGGACGACGTGTTCCTGACCCTGACCGGCCACAGCGCCGAGACGGCCGAGCCCTGACCACGGAAGCGAGGCAGCATGACCACCCTCACCGTCCACGGCCTCGCCCCGGCCTGGCCGGCCGCGGCCGGGCGGGTCGATCCGCGAGACCCTGGTCCTGGTCAAGCGCAGCATCATGCGCATCGCCCGGGAGCCCGAGCAGCTAGCCGACGTGACCATCCAGCCGGTCATCTTCGTGCTGCTGTTCACCTACGTCTTCGGTTCGGCCATTCACCTGGGCGGGGGCGGCGGCTATCACCAGTACCTGGTCAGCGGCATGTTCGGGATGACCATGGCGGGCAGCGCCCCCGGCACCGCGGTGGGCCTGACCACCGACATGGCCTCCGGCCTGATCGACCGGTTCCGGTCGCTGCCGATCTCCCGGGCCGCGGTGCTGGCCGGGCGGACCGTCGCCGACCTGGTGACCCAGGTGCTGGGCATCGTGGTGCTGGCCGCCACCGGGCTGGCCATCGGCTGGCGGATCCACAACGGGATCGGCGACGCGCTGGCCGCCGCCGGGCTGTCGCTGCTGTTCGCCTTCGCGATGACCTGGGCCGGGGCCTGCGCCGGGATGGTCCTGCGCAGCCCGGAGTCGGCCCAGGCGCTGGGGTTCATCCTCTTCCTGCCGCTGTCGTTCGTCTCCAACGCCTTCGTGCCGACCGCGGGCATGCCGTCCTGGCTGCGGGATTTCGCCAACTGGAATCCGATGAGCGCCGTGGCCGCGACCTGCCGCGACCTGTTCGGCGGGGCCAACCCGGCGGCGCGGCGGGCGTGTGGCCGATGCAGCACCCGGAACTGGCCGTGGTCTTGTGGTCCGCCGTCCTGCTGGCCGTCTTCGCCCCGCTGGCCGTGGCCCTGTACCGGCGCAAGGTGGTGCGCTGACCGGCCGTCGCGGCGGCTGGCTAGCGACGGCGGCGCCGCCGGGTCCGGCGGCCGGGGCCGCGGGTCAGGGCCAGCACGCCCAGTGCCGCGACACCGACGATGAACACCACCCAGGGAGCCAGAACGAGCAGGTCAGACTCGCTCACGAGGCCTCCTCATGATCACTGGCGCCCGCTGCTGACGGCCCCGGCGCCGGGGCGTCGCCGGGACGGTCGTCCCGGACGACTGGTCCAGTTGATCCCACCGGCGGGCGGACTGGCGTGCAGCCGGCATGGTGGCCGTGTGGAGTGCGCCGTGGCCTGCCGGGGGCAGCCGACGTAGCCTGGAGGGCAGCCGCGAGCCTGCCGGGCCGCGGTCGGCAGCTGCCCCCGCAGCGGCGCGGCCCGCGTCCGGCGTGGGGGAGGCGGGCTGCGGGGGAGGAGGCGGCTGAGATGGCGGCAACGATTCTGCTGGTGGAAGACGAGCGCAAGCTCCGCGAGCTGGTGCGCTCCTACCTGGAACGCGGCGGCTTCACGGTGCTGTCCACCGGGTCCGGGGCCGAGGCCCTGAGCCTGGCCGGGACGGCGGCGCCCGACCTGGTCGTGCTGGACCTAGGGCTGCCCGACGTGCCGGGCGAGGCCGTCGCCCGGGAGCTGCGCTCGGCCGCCGCGACGCCGATCCTGATGCTGACGGCCAAGTCCAGCGAGGAAGACCGGATCCGCGGCCTGGAGATGGGCGCCGACGACTACGTGACGAAGCCGTTCAGCCCGCGCGAGCTGGTCCTGCGCTGCCAGGCCATCCTGCGCCGGGGCGGCCAGGCCGACGGCAGCGGCAACCGGCCGGCCAGCTACGGCGATGGCGCGCTGATCATCGACGAGCAGCGGCGGACGGTCGAGGTGCGCGGCGGGCACGTGGCGCTGACCCCGACGGAGTGGGGCGTGCTGGTCGCCCTGGCCACCGTCCCCGGCCGGGTCTACTCCCGGTACGAGATCATCAACCGGACCCGCGGCTATGAGTTCGACGGGTACGAGCGCAGCGTGGACTCGCACGTGAAGAACCTGCGGCGCAAGATCGAGGCCGACGCCGGCCCAGCCGGAGATCATCCAGACGGTCCTGGGCGGCGGGTACCGGCTCGGCCTCAGCCGGGATGGCTAGAGCCAGCGATGCCGCCACCCTCGGGATGCGGCTGTCGCTGGCGTTTGTCTCGGTCGCGCTGTCCGCCGTCGCGCTGCTCACCATCCTGACCGCCGTATTCGCCGCCACCGACGTCAACCAGCTGTCGGTGGCCCAGCGGGCCACGCTGACCAAGGCCGTGGCCTCGGTGGTCGGCGCCGCGCTACAGCGAGGCCGGCCGCTGGACGCCGGCCAGCCTGATGCCGGCCACCGACCTGGCCCGCCAGATCGGCGCGAATGTCCTGGTCACCGACCCGGCGGGCCGGACGGTGCTGCGGACGCCGGGCTTCGCCGCCGGGGACGGCCCGCGTGAACCGGATGCCGATCGCGGAGGCCGGGCAGCGGATCGGCCTGCTGACGGTCCGGTTACGGCAACGGCATCGGCCGGGCCGACCAGCGGCTGCGCGGCGAGTTCTGGCGGGCCATCGCCGGCGCGGCGGGCCTGGCCGCGCTGCTGGCCCTGCTGGTCGCGGTCATTATGTCCCGGCGCATCACCCGGCCGGTGGTCCGGCTGATCGACGCGGCCAGCGCGGTGGGCGGCCGGTGACGCCGGCGCCCGGGTCGGCAGCGTCCGCGGCCCGGTCGAGCTGGTTGACCTGGCCCGCACCTTTGACAAGATGGCCGACGCGCTGGCCCGGCAGGAGCAGCTTCGCCGGGACCTGGTCGCCGACGTGGCGCATGAGCTGCGCACGCCGGTGGCCGTGCTGCAGGCCGGGCACGAGGCCCTGCTCGACGGCGTGGTGCCGCCCAACACCGAGCAGTTCGCCTCGCTCCGGGATGAGGTCATGCGGCTGGCCCGGATGGTCGATGACCTGCAGTCGCTGGCCGCGGCCGAGGCCGCCGCCCTCCAGCTCACCCTGCGGCCCGCCGACCTGGCCGACCTGGCCGCCGTCGCCGCCGACAGCCTGGCCGGCCACTTCGAGACCAGCCAGCTCACCCTGGACCGGCACCTGGCGCCGGCCCCGGTGCGCGCCGACGGCCGCTGGATGCACCAGGTCATCACCAACCTGCTGGGCAACGCGGCCAAGTTCACCCCGGCCGGGCGGCCGGGTCACGCTGCGCACCGCCACGGTCGGGAACCGCGTCACGCTGACCGTGGCCGACACCGGCGTGGGCATCGCCGCGGACCAGCTCCCGCACATCTTCGAGCGGTTCTGGCGCGGGGCCAACCGGATGCACGCGGCGGGCAGCGGGATCGGCCTGGCCGTGGTGGATGAGCTGGTCCGCGCCCACGACGGCGAGATCAGCGTGGCCAGCACGCCCGGCCAGGGCACGGAGTTCACGGTGTCGTTCCCGCGCGCCTAGCCGGCCATTCCCGTTCCCCCGTTTCTACACAGGGTCACCATATTCACAGCATCCGCTGAGCATCCCGGTCGGCTTTCCTGCAGCCAGACCAGATCTGCTGGGAAGTGAAGCCGACCCGGCGCAGCACTGACGGAGGAGGTCCGATGTCCGCAGACCTGGCGATCGGCTCACCGGAGGTTATGCGTCTCGCGCCGCGGCGCGGCGCACCTGGCCGCCGACGCGCTGCCCGCCTGGCGAGCCCTGCTGGAGGCGCACTGGCGGGCGCGCCTGGAGCGGGTGACCGAGCTGTCGCTGGCCTATCACGACGCCGAGGAAGCCAGGATCGGCCCCCGGCCCGAGAGCCGGGCGCTGCTGCGCCAGGCCGTGGCCGAGCGGCGCGCGCTGGCCGAGATCGAGGCCGCGCTGTCGCGGCTGGGCAGCGGCCGCTTCGGCCGCTGCGAGCGGTGCGGCGGCGTGGTGTCGTCCGCGCGGCTGACCCGCACCCCGCAGGCTCGGTATTGCGGGTCGTGCGAGACGGGCGCCGACGAGCCGGGCGTTAGTGATTGCTGAGACGGCCGGGACACGAGCTACGGAGTAGTCCCAGCGTGTCCTCCACAGCGCGCACATACATTCTGCCGTCCGACTGCACATTTACCTGCTGTTCTGTAACTGATGGTGCCGCTTGCGGCCGTCAGCTACGGGGGCGCTGATGGCGCCAGGAGCCGGCCCGTTCCACCTGCCGCCTGGTGGGGCGAGTCGCGCGGTGGCTCCCGGGGGCCGGTCGGCTTCCGGGAGCCACTTAGCAGTGCCCGGGCAGTTGCGGGGAGCCGGGCGGCCTGGTCAGGCCGTCCCGGCCACGAAGGGGCTGGACGTGCCTGGGCGACGCTGACCAGGCACCCCAGGCCATAGTGTCGCCCGGCGAGATCGCCAGGGCCAGGCAGAAATGTATACGTCCCGTTACGGACAGTGATACGCGACGCCGAAATCACCCCCGCCACGCCATTTTCTCGTAACGCGATGCCGGCCCCCGTCATGCACGCAGGCCGGCCTGGTCCCGGCGGACCGCCACGGCCGCGATGCCCCCCGCTCAAGGGCACCGCGGCCGTGGCTTGTGGCCGTGACTCACCGAGCCACGCGCGTGCCCGCCGCCGTCGGCGGCCGGGCCAGTACTGGGAGACCCCCTCCGCTCTCCCAGTCTTCGTGACGGAACCGGCGCGGGATTGGTACCCCGCTGCCCCGGCCCGCCGTTCGGCCGTGCGTCACACCCGGAAGATAGGCCGCCAGGTTACGGTTTCGCCCGCCGGCGAGGCCGGGCGGGTGGCGGCCGGTGCCCGCAGGGGGAGTCCGGAATGGACGGCCGGACAATAGCGGCCGGACGCCAACAATGCGCCGTTGGGCGGTCATCGAGACGGGCCGCCGTGCGATGCTGCTCCCGATAGCACCCTGCGTGTGCGATGGTTACGGTAAGTAACTCGGCCGCCCTGCTCTCGCGGCCCGTCGCCGCGCCCGCCGTCCGGGACCATGCCCGGCTCGGCCGGCCGGGTGACCATGAGCGCGTCATAGGCGCGCTGGCCGAAGGCGTGTCTTGTTCCCCAGCAGGGCATCCCAGCTTTCCCCGCGACCGGCCCTGCCCCCCGGTTCGCACCGATCCGTCCCGGCTGCCCCGGCTGCCCCGGCTGCTCCGGCGGCCCAAATCGCCCCGGCGGCCCCGGCTCTCCAAGCCGCCCCGGCGGCCCCGGCATCCCATGCCGCCCCCGCCGCCCGCCTGCGGGCCGCGCTCAGCGGCGCCGCACTGGCGCTGCTGGCCTTCGCCGGCGGGATGACCGGCACCCGGTCGGCCGCCCCGGCCGCCCCTGCGGCTTCTGCCTCCTCAGCCGTCACGCTGACCCGCTGACCGCGCTGACCGCATGTCGGCACTGGCCAGCGTGACCCCCGCCACCGGCCCGGCAGCGGCCAAGCGGATCGCGCGGTCGATGCTCGGCCGGTTCCACTGGCGGCGCCGGCAGTTCGGCTACCTCAACAAGCTGTGGAACCGGGAAAGCGGGTGGCGGGTGCACGCCTTCAACCCGCGCTCCGGCGCTGACGGCATTCCCCAGGCCGTACCGGGCCGCAAGATGGCCAGCGCCGGCCGGGACTGGAGGTCCGACGCCCGGACCCAGATCCGCTGGGGCCTGCGGTACATCCACAGCCGCTACGGGTCGCCCCGGCGGGCCTGGACCCATGAGGTGCACGCAGGCTGGTACTGACCCCGAGAAAGAAGCGACGCCAGGGGCGCGCGATCCGCGCGTTATCTAAGCGCTTAGGCGATACTTCGCGTAAGGGGCGGCTGGCCTTTTCGGCACGCCTGGGCAGTGTCCCGGTGCCCTATTTCGGACGGCCTGATGGGCGCGGACCATCGGGCTGAGGCGCAGTGCCCGTATCCCGGCCGAAGGCATCGGTGACTATTTTCCGTATTCCTGTTCCGGCCGTTGAGCGATGGCATCGGGGAAAGGCCGTGACAGCTTAAACGAGATGCACCTAGTCTGGCGCGGCATGTCCGGCCGCATCCGCTGCGTGAATCCCAGCAAGCGCTGTTCTCTCAGAACAATCCGACCCTGGCGCCTTTCCATCACGGGCGACCGAAGAAGTTACGTGCCAGCCGGCAATTATCAGCCCGGGGCGGTCCGGGCGTCCGGGGCCGACGGGTGGGTGATGTTGCTCACGCATGCCGATGGTCGGCCGTCGGCTGCCGTTTGCCTGCCTCGTACGTGGGAAAATTGCTGGCTAGCAAGCTCGCGGACCAGACCCCGGCGACCTCGGCCGCTTAACCGAGCCGTTAACCGGCGGCGGCAGGTACCTCAGTGTAAGATGCGGTCCGGTCTCAGCCCCGCGTGCGATCTACCAGGTAATAGCTGACGTTTACCCCATTGCAGAGCAGCGGCAGGGAATTAGCGAGTCGCCCCGGAGCGAGACGAGTGTGCATATTGAGGCCGATTTATTTATCTCTGGGAAACGGAGAATGCATGATGGCGATGAGCGATAGCGGTACGAGCTGGGAGGCTTCGGCCGGGGGGATTCGCTGGACGCGTAGCTCCCGCTGCGCGGGTAACGGCTCATGTGTCGAGGTATCCCGCCAGCCGGATGGGATGATTTTGGTCAGGGATGCTAAGCAGCCCGAATCGCCGGAGATGCTAGTATTCAATAGTGATCAATGGCGGGGCCTTCTCGCTAGCATCACAGCCGGAGATTTCACCGTCGCCTGACGCGTTATCGGGAACGGCAGGCAGGGCCAGCGGCGGTCACGCCCGATAGAGAGCGACGGCAGCATGAGCGCCTGGGACCGCCATTCGGCATGCGACTCCGCTTCGGACGACATCCGCTGGGTGCGCAGCTCGCGCTGCGCAGGCACGGGTTCCTGCCTGGAGGCGGCCCGAGGGCCGGGCGGTGCGGTATGGGTCCGCGACGGCAAGGACCCCGGCGGCCGGGTCCTCGTCTTCACTCGCGATCAGTGGCGCGACTTCGTAAGTGGCGTGGCGGCGGGTCGGTTCGGTGTGAGCTGACCCGCAGCCCGAGGCTTTCGCTCGACCGGGCTCTTCTACCAGACCTCCGCTCTGGTTCACCTGAGGTATCCGGTGGCGCATCGTGATGCAATATGCACTACATGATGCCCTGTAGTTCCCATAGATCACCTTCCCATCGGGATGACCCAGCGCTAATCTGCGACTAGGTCTCGTGTCGCTTGGGTCAGGTGTTACTGCTGAGTCGGTGCTGGTGCGTGAGACCGCCGAGTCAGAGTGAGGTCGACGGATGCCTGAGTACGGCAGTCCGACCGTTCGCCGTCGGCGCTTGGCCGCCGAGCTACGGCGGCTCCGCGAGCGCGCCGGGCTGACCGGCGAGGAAGTGGCGGAGCAACTCGGGTGGTCAGGTTCCAAGGTCAGCCGCATTGAGCTGTACCGCACCGGCGTCAAGACCGCTGACCTCACCCGTCTGCTCCAGTTGTACGGGGTCAGCTCCACCCACCAGGCCGAGTTGCTGGCCCTGGCCCGTGAGCCCCGCCGCAAGGGCTGGTGGGAGGCGTACTCTGACGCGCTGCCCGAGGAGTACGCCGCCTATATCGTGCTCGAAGCCGAGGCGGTGTCGATGGAGTGCTGGTCGTCTCAGCTTGTCCACGGTCTGTTCCAGACTGCTGACTACGCGAGCGCCATCATCGAGGCCCACATGGACTCCACCGCCAGCCTTCCGCCGGGCAAGATCCGCCAGCGGGTCGCTACCCGGCTGGAGCGCCAGCAGGTGCTGACGCGGAGCGAGCGGCCGCTGGAGTTCTCAGTCGTGCTCGACCAGTCGGTCCTGCTGCGTCAGGTAGGCAATGCGGCGGTCATGCGCGAGCAACTTGAGCACCTGCTCGAGGTGTCCGAGCAACCTAACGTATCGCTCACCGTGCTGCCCCTGGTCGGCTCCCACCCGATCGGCACCGGGGGTTTCGGCATCCTGCACTTCCTGCCGGTGCCCGGCATCGGCCAGTCCTCGGACGTGGTCTACGTGGAACAGCTCAGCCGGACCGCGCTGTACGTGGAGGACGAGGACGAGGTACACGAGTACCGGCAGGCCTTCCGGCGGCTGGCGGGCCGGTCGCTGGACCCCGGCCAGTCCCGGCAGCTGATCGCTACCGCCATCCGGGAGACGTGGTCCTAGCCAGTTCCCCCTCGTCGGGTGAAGTCCCCGTGAAAATCTTTGTCGTTGTCTGCACTGCATCTTGCAGTTTCGCCCGCGTGCATCACAATTGGTAGCGAGGGGCCATTCCTTTGGGGAAAGGGGGGCCGCCATGGCTGTCCGGGGGAGAGATCACAAGGCAGCCGGGTCCGTTGCCCGGGAGTACATCCACCATGTGGCTGGCGAGCGGGGGCCGCCGGCCACATGGCCGCGTGGCCACGTGAGCGCTCTCATCCAGGGCGCCAGCCGGACCTCATCGCCCCAGACGACCCTGGGCCAACGGCGCCGCACGCCATCAGCCCAGGTCAAGCCAGCAACCCTGCTCAGGCCCGAGGAAACAGGATCTGCGGGAACAGGAGAAGTGACATGAATCACACTACATCTCTCCACGCAACTTGCAAGAGGCAACCGCGGCGGCTCCAGCGCTGGTCAGCACAGTGGCGGTCGGCACAGTCAGCACAGTGGCGATCGCTATGAGCGTGCTGACCGTCATCGCCTGGTCGGCCATCGCCGCCACCGCCGCCTGGGGCCTGGCCCTGCGGCGGGCGGCCCGCGTCATCGCCGCGATGCGCCGCGACAGCGAGCGCGAGACGCAGTACTGGAAGGATCTGGCCACCCGCGAGCGGTCCCGGTCCATTCAGCTGCACCGGGAACTGGTCAGCTACTCTGACGGCTGCCGCCAGGGCCGGGAGGACGTGGCCAGCATCGTGCCACTGCTCCAGGCCGCGCTCAGCCATCAGCAGTCCCTGCCGCCCACCGGCACCGACGACAGCCCGTAGATGGGCATCGCCGCAGGAGGATCACCCGCCTGGCTGGCCAGCGGAGCGCGAACCCGCCGCCTTCTGCCTAACCTGTGGATAAGCTCCCGCTCTCCTTCGTTTCGGCGGGAGCATCAGGCGCTACCTGCTGGGTGGCGCGCCGGAATGCCTCATCGGAGATTGTGAAGAAATCCAGTTCCAGCTTGCCTGCGGATTCGGCTTCTATCTTGTATGTCTCTCGGTGGGTCGCCCACCACTCGCGCGGGTAGCTAGCCGTAAATAGGCCCGTCAGCTGATGCTGAACGCTTTCCCTGGAAGCTACCCTCATGAGGTAAGACAGCTCGAAATACTTGAGATACGAGTTAACTATCATGTCGTTGGGACTCGCATCGCCGAGGATGGTCTCGGCTAGCTCAGGCCGGTCTAGGAGCAGCTTGACGAGGTCAAACTGTGTCGATCGAGAAGCTTGCAGCTGGCTTGCCCGGAGCTGACGGGCCTGCAACAGTAAGCTTGCCACGACGCCGACCAGCGCGATTGACGATATCAGAGCAGAAATTACGGCAATTATCATCCTTGGCGCGCCCCATAGCCTCATGGGATCCCTGAGTCTTTCGGGTCCGATGGAAGCGTAGGCATAAATTTGCCCGAAATGGAAGGTCTTAGCTTCTGCTCCATGTTCCGCGTGCGGCGCACTCGGGGGCAGGATCCGTCAGCAGGGGCTGCCGTCGAATGGCGCCGGCTCGGTGCCGGCCACGGCGATCTGGTCGATCTCGCCCGGCTCGGCGAGCCGGGGGTCGGCGGTCAGCAGCGTCAGCCCTGAAGCCTTGTCGGTCATGGCGGCGAAGGCGGCCGCCGGAGACAGCCGGGACGCGCGGCGGGGCGGTGCCCGCCGAGCCGAACCCGTCCCGGTCCGACCGGCCGCTGACCAGCCGGGCCAGTCCGACCAGCGGCTCCAGCGACCTCGACCGGGTAGTCCGAGCCGGCGATCACCGGCACGCCGGCCGCAGCAGCGGCTCCCACGGGTAGGCCAGCGCCGTCCCGGTCCTGGCCCAGGGCCGGCCGAGCTGCGCCGCGTCGGTGACCGCGAACGACGGCTGGATGCAGGCCGTCACCCCGGCTCCGCCATCCGGGCGATCAGGTCGGCCGACAGCAGGCTGGCGTGCTCGATCCGGGGCCGGGCCGCGGCCATGGCGGCCCGGTCGCCGTCCCAGGCCAGCTCGTAGCCGTCCAGGACGGCGGCGACGGCCCGGTCGCCGATGGCGTGGGTGGCGATCCGCCAGCCCGCCTCGGCCAGCGGCGCGATCCGGCGGGCCAGCGCCGGGCCGTCCAGGAACAGCAGGCCGCGCGTCCCCGGTGTCGGCGAAGTCCCGGCACACCGCGCAGGTCCGCGGGCCGAGCCAGCCGTCGGCGTAGAACTTGACCCCCTCCAGCCGGACCCAGGGGCCGTCGCAGGCCGGCCCGCCGGGCGGCCAGCTCGGCCGGCGATGGCCCGGCGGCCAGGCCGCTGGCCAGGTAGACGCCGCAGCCGGGCGGGCAGCGGGCCGGCGCCTGCAGGGTCGTCGAGCGCGTCCAGGTAGCGCCAGTCGCGCATGCCCATCTCGGTGACCTCGGTCAGCCCCGCCGCGGCGGCCCGGGCCAGGCCCGCCCGCAGGCGCCCGGCCAGCCACGACAGCGGCCGGGCCGGCAGCGGCTCGGGCACGTCCATCGGCGTGCTGCCGGCCGCCGCGACCTCCCGGTGGAACGCGCGGACGCGCCGCGGCTCGACGGTCAGCGGGATGCCCGCGCTGTCCTGCAGCAGGTGCGCGTGGCCGTCGGCGAAGCCGGGGACCGCCACCGCGGTGCCGGCGGATGCTCGGCTGCATGGCCTGCCTGCCTTCCTGATCAGCCTGCCTGCGGGACCAGCCGGCTGGACGCCGGGACCGAGCGCCATTGTCCTGCGCGCCCTGGCCCGTCGGGCCGCTGGGGTGCGCCGCGTTGCGCTCGGCCGGTCCCGCAGGAAAGCCTGGAGCTGCCGGGACGCCTGCGGGCAAGCCTGGGCGGCCGGTCCAGCCGCCCGCGCAACCGAGTGGCGAGAGCGAGTGAGCGTGCCCTACCAGACCCCCGGCGCCGACATTGTCTCGATCATCGATGCCCCGCCGCACCCCGCTGACGCTCCTGGCGCCCGGCGGCGAACTACGCTGGCGCTGGTGCACTACGAGGCCTACCCGGCGGTGGCGGACCTGGCCCGGCCCTACCTGGCGCTGGGCGGGCTGCGGATCGACCCGGTCATCGCCGGCCGCCAGCGGACCCGGCGGCTGACCGGCCTGTCGGTGCTGCGCCTGCCCGACGGCCGGAGCAGCGGCATCGAGCTGCCCGACGGGCGCGTCAGCGCGAGCGTCGCCGTCCTGGGCGCCCGACGGCCGCCGGTTCGTGTTCACCGTGGACGAGCCGGACGGGATCGGCGTGTGGGTCGGCGACGCCGCCTCGGCGCACCGCCCGGCCAGCTGCCGGGCCTGCGGGTCCGCGACGTGCTGGGCGGCGACCCGACGTCGGTCGGCGTCGACGGTGCGCTGGTCCCGGGACGGCGCCACGCTGCTGGCCCTCGGCGCGCCCGCCGCGCCGGCCCGGCCGCCGCCGGGCGTGATCGAGCCGCAGCTGGAGGAGACCGCGGGCAAGCACTCGCAGATGGCGACCTTCACCAGGACCTGCTGCGCACCGACGCCGACGCGGACGCCTTCGAGGCGCTGGCCACCACCGTCCCGCTGCGCGTCGACCCGGAGTCGGGCGCGGCCAAGGAACTCGGGCCGCCCGGGCTGTACCGGCACCTGCAGGAGTCCCCGGACGGCGCGCACCTGCTGGTGCACCGGCTGACCCGGCCGTTCTCGTTCCGGGTGCCGTGGCGGTACTTCGCCCGCCGGGTCGAGGTGTGGTCGGCCGACGGCGCGCCCGAGCGGGTGATCGCCGACCTGCCGGTCAGCGACGAGGTGCCGCGGCAGGGCGTGCCGACCGGGCCGCGCGACGTGTGCTGGGCCGAGGCCGAGCCGGCCCGGCTGCTGTGGACCGAGGCGCTGGACGGCGGCGATCCGCTGGCGGAGGCCGAGCACCGCGACCGGGTCCTGACGCTGGCCGCCCCGTTCACCGCGCGAGCCGGCCGTCTGCGCGGCTGGTCCAGCACCGCTGCCTGGGCTGGCTGGACCTGGCCGAGCCCGGCCGGGTCCTGCTGACCGAGCACGACCGGGACCGGCGCTGGCTCACCACCTCGGCTCGCGGACTTCTCCGAGACGAGCTCGCTGGCCCGGTCATCTTCGACCGCTCGGCCGACGACGCCTACGCCGATCCCGGCATCGCCGGTGATGGCGGCTGCACCCGGACGGCACCCGGACCGTGCTGCAGGACGGCCCGCTGATCTACCTGCGCGGCGACGGCGGCGGCCCGGACGGCGACCACCCGTTCCTGGACCGGCTGGACCTGCGGACCGGGCAGCACCACCCGGCTGTTCACCTGCCCGCCGGACGCCTACGAGGTCGTCCTCGGCTTCGTGGGCGGCCGCCGGGACCGCGTGCTGCTGCTGGCGGGAGAGCCGCACCGAGCCGCCCAACCTGTTCGTGGCCGACCTGCCCGCCGCGAGCCGGGCCCGGTCGCCCGCTCACCTCCTGGCCGGACCCGCATCCGCAGCTCACCGGCCTGGACAAGCGGCTGGTCAGCCTACGACCGCGGCGACGGCGTGCAGCTCACCGGCATGCTCTACCTGCCGCCCGGCTACGACCAGGAGCGGGACGGGCGGCTGCCGCTGCTGATCTGGGCCTACCCGCTGGACTACGGCGACGCCGCGACGGCCGGCCAGGTCCGCGGCAGCACGCAGCGGTTCACCCGGCTGCACGGCTCCGACCCGACCTGGTTCGTGCTGCGCGGCTACGCGGTGCTGGCCAGCGCCACGATGCCGGTCATCGGCGACCCGGACACCATGAACGACACCTTCGTCGAGCAGATCACCGCCGCGGCCGCGGCGCACATCGGCGCGCTGGACGAGCAGGGCATCGCCGATCCCGGCCGGGTCGCGGTCGGCGGGCACAGCTACGGCGCCTTCATGACCGCCAACCTGCTCGCCCACACCGACCTGTTCGCGGCCGGGATCGCCCGCAGCGGCGCCTACAACCGGTCGCTGACGCCGTTCGGCTTCCAGACCGAGCGGCGCAGCTTCTGGGAGGTGCCCGAGGTCTACGACCGGATGTCGCCGTTCCGCTACGCCGACCAGATCACCGCGCCGCATCCTGCTCATCCACGGCGCAGACTGGACGCCAACTCCGGCACGTTCCCGATCCAGTCCGAGCGGCTGTTCCAGGCCATCCAGGGCAACGGCGGCACGGCCCGGCTGGTCATCCTGCCGCACGAGAGCCACGGCTACGCGGCCCGCGAGTCGGTCCTGCACGTGCTGGCCGAGCAGTTCGCCTGGCTGGACCGCTGGCTGCCCCGGCCCCGGCCGCGGCCGCGGCCCCGCAGACCGGATTGCCGGGCCGGGTCCGGTCGCCCGGGCTAGTGCAGCAGGCGCAGCGTGTTCGACCGCGTCGTCGACGTAGTAGACGCCGCGGCCGCGCGGGGCCAGCGCCAGCCCGAACAGCGCGCCGCGCCCGGCGGGCGGCCGAGCTGTCCAGCAGCCGGGTGGCGACCTGGCCGCCGGACGGCGTGGTCTCGACGATCAGGCCGTTGTTGCCGTTCACGGTCAGCACGTCGCCGTTCGGGGCGATGGCCAGGCCGAGCGGCGCGTTCAGCGCGCCGCCCGCGGTCAGCAGCCCGCCCGGTGCCCGCGCTGCGCGCGCCGGAACAGCGCGCCGGGATGGCGGTGATCCGGTTGCTCGCGGGTGTCGGCGACGTACAGCGTGCCGCCGGGGCTCAGGCCCACGCCGGTCGGCCCGAGCACGAACGCGGCGGCGTTGGTCTGCTCGGCGAACCCGGACCCGACCGTGGTCACGCGGTCAGCCGCGGCGGCGCGCGGCGCCGTGCAGCGCCAGCGCGCAGCCGCAGGACGGTGCCGCGGTGCACGACCGTGCCGCTGCGCGGCCACCGTGCCGTTGAGCACGTTGGTGACGAACAGGTCTGGCCGTCGAGCCGTGGCTGACCGCGGTCGCGTCCCACGGGCCGTTGATGCCGTGGCCCGCGATCGTCTCCCGGACCCGGCCCTGGCGGTCCAGCACGATCAGGCAGCCGGCCCTGGCGGTGGCGGCCATCCCGTTGGCCGACGGCGTGCTGCCGACGACCACCCAGCCGCCGGGCAGCACGGCCAGCGCGGTGGTCAGCCCGACGCCGCCGGGGCAGCTGCCGGGCAGCGCGCCGCTCAGATGCTGGCGAACAGCGTACGGCTGGCCGCCCGGGCTGATCTCGACGATGGTCGTGCCGGTGCCCTGCTGGTTGGCCTTGTTGTTGAAGTTGCTGACCAGGATGCTCCCGGCGTGCAGGCGCCGCCGTGCTGCGCCGGACCACCACGACGCCGTACGGGTTGACGTCCCCGTTGGCCGGCACGGTCGACGCGATGGTCCGCAGGGTGTGCAGCGGCTCGAGGAACGACCGGGGCGCGGACCGGCCGCGAGCAGCCCGGCCGGCAGGGCGCGAGCGCGACCGCGGCCCCGGCGACAGTAGCCCCGACGGCGGTAACGGCCACCGCGATGCGGCGGATGGACGACATGACAGGCGCCTCCCGTGCTGGCCGGCCGCGGAATCAGGCGGCCGCGAGGCCGCATGGCCGAGGCGCCCCGTCTGATGCCGGGACACCAGGAGAGCTTACGGGGACGTCTGGTTGACCATCCGTAACTAATCATTTACTTTCCGTGGCGCGTTCGCCCGCGGGCGAACCAAAGCGGCTCCGGCCAGAACCCCTGGAACCAGCCAGCCGCGGCAGATCTGCCTGCGCAGGCAGGTGCCCGGATAGCGCTACGCGGAGCCGGGCTCGTGCTCAGCTAAGCAGACGTAGTGCTGGGCCGCCGTGCGGTACTCGTGGATCTCGTCCTTGGCGAACCACACGTCGATCTCCCGCGCGGCCTCCTCGGCGTTGCCGGACGCGTGCACCAGGTTGGCCACCGCCACCCGGTTGCTGTTCGCGTAGGCCTTGCTCATGTGGGCCAGGTCCCCGCGGATGGTGCCCGGGGCAGCCTGGTCGGGGTAGGTCGAGCCGACGATCTTCCGGGTCGTGGCGATGGCGTCCACGCCCTCCAGGATGAGGGCGATCACCGGTCCGGTCTGCATGAACTCGGCCATCGCGTCGTAGACCCCGGCGCCGAACCGCTCCTCCAGGTCGAAGTAGTGACGCCGGGTCAGGTCGGCGTCCATCCAGACCATCCTGGTGGCGACGATCTTCAGCAGGGCGTTCTCGAAGCGGGTCAGGATGTTCCCGGCCAGGCCTCGTGCCACGGCGTCAGGCTTGAGCAGCACCAGGGTGCGCTCAACCCCCGTGACGTCACTCATTGATGGTCCTCTCGATGATTGCGCCGGCCAGGGCCGGCGTGAGTCGGCACAGCCTAGCGATATCGCCGCTGGCCGGCCTCCCGCATCCGGGCATGCTGCCGGGCCGCCCACATAGTACGAGGCCGGGCGGCCTGCACGCGACCACGCGACTGGCCGGCGGACCGCCGGGCGGAGGTCTCTGCTGCCAGCAGATTCGCTTGGCCGGCCGCGTCCGGGCGGCCGATCGTGGAGCCGGACGCCGGAGTACCCGGCACGTCAGGAGCACGCAGGAGGATGCCATGCACGCCGCTGTCGCCGAGGCCGACATGATCACCGGAAACCTGGAGGACCAGCTAGCCAGCCGGCTCCTATACCAGCGCATCGTGGTTCTCGGCAGCGAGGTGGACGACCGGATCGCGAACCGGCTGTGCGCCCAGTTGCTGCTGCTGTCGGCCGAGGACCCGCGCCGCGACATCAGCCTCTACATCAACTCCCCGGGCGGCGCCGTGACGGCGGGCCTGGCCATCTACGACACCATGCAGCTGATCCCCAACGATGTCAGCACGCTGGCCATGGGCCTGGCCGCCAGCATGGGCCAGTTCCTGCTGTGCGCCGGGTCGCCGGGCAAGCGCTACTGCCTGCCGCACGCTCAGGTGATGATGCACCAGGGCTCGGCCGGCTTCGGCGGGACCGCCGCCGACGTGGAGATCTATGCCCGGCAGCTGGAGCGCACCGGGGAGGTGATGACCGCGCTGATCGCCCGGCATACCGGCCGGCCCGAGGAGACCATCCGCCAGGACAGTGAGCGGGACCGCTGGTTCAGCGCCGAGGAGGCCCGCGACTACGGGATGGTCGATCACATCCTCGAGCGGGTCGATGACATCCGGCCCGACAAGGTCACCCGCGCGGGGCTGTGAGATGAGCCAGTACACGATTCCCACCGTGGTGGAGCGGACCCCGGCCGGCGAGCGCGCCTTCGACATCTACTCCCGGCTCCTGTCCGACCGGATCATCTTCCTGGGCACCGAGATCGACGACGGCGTCGCCAACGTGGTGATGGCCCAGCTCCTGCACCTGGAGTCGGCCAGCCCCGACCTGGAGATCAGCCTGTACATCAACTCGCCGGGCGGCAGCTACAGCGCGCTGACCGCGATCTACGACACCATGCAGTTCATCCGGCCGGAGGTGGCCACCATCTGCATGGGCCAGGCCGGGTCAGCCGCGGCGGTGCTCCTCGCGGCCGGGGCGCCGGGCCGGCGGTCGGTGCTGCGGCACGCCAGGGTGTCGCTGCACCAGCCGTCCAGCGAGGCCCGCGGGGCCCTGCCCGACCTGGCCGTGGAGGCCAAGGAGGTGGCCGCGATGCGGGCCGCGATCGACGAGATCCTCAGCCAGCACACCGGCCACCCGGTCGCCGCGATCAGGAACGACACCGACCGCAGCAAGTCGTTCACCGCCCGCCAGGCCGTGGACTACGGCCTGGCCGATCACGTCATCACCACCCGCAAGGCGGTCGTGGCCGGGGCGGGTCAGGCGGCCAGGGAGAGCATGGCCGAGGCCGTCGGGGCGTGACCCGCGCCGCCGTGCCCGGCCGGGGCCCGGCGATGCGGGTCCGGAACTCGGCCAGCCGGATGACCCGGGCGCGCCGCGCGGACTCCCGGCTCAGCTCCGCGCCGGCCTCCAGCACCAGCGCCGACAGCTCGATGCCGAGCGCGTCGCAGACGGAGGCCAGCACCTCCGAGGAGCCCTCCTTGCGCCCGCGCTCCAGCTCCGACAGGTAGGCCAGCGAGACCCTGGCCCGGCGGGCCACGTCGGCCAGCGTCCGGCCCTGGGCCAGCCGCGTCCGGCGGAGCACGTCACCGATCATCGCCCGCAGGAGCGGCCGCGGCGGCTCCGCTCCGCTCGTGCCCAGAACGGCTCGCTCGGTCATCGGCGCCCCTTCCGCCCGTCGCCCGGATGAGGACACGCTATCCAGGCGGGTCCCTCGCGCGGCAGCGCGTTCGCAGCGGGCGAAAGGCTGAGCCGCTGATGCCGTCCGGCGGCACCCCCGGCGCGGCCTCCTGGCCGCCCGGCTCGCGGATGGCCGAACCGCCGCCCCGATGGGTGGTGTTTGCCCGATATTCGCCGCCTGAACTAGGCGGCCTGCACCGCTACGCCCGTCATTTTCGCGCCTGTGGGCTAGTCTCCTATTTCGCCAGGACTACGGCCCGTTCGCGCGGGCCTTCGACACGACAACTCCCAGGGACCCGCCCCGCCGCCCGGCTGGGCGCCTGGTCCCGGTTAGGCAGCATGCTGTGCACGACACCTGGGCGGACCGGGACCTTCCCGTGCTGGACGCCACCGTGAGCCTGCTGGACGAGAGCTACATGGTGACGGTCAGCGACATAGCGGCGCGGACCCAGCTAGAGCCGTCCGCCGTGGCCCGGGCCCTGGAGGCCCTCGACCCGGACTACCTGGACTTCCGCAAGACCACCACCGGCGGGGATCCGACGTTCTGGTACGTGCTGAAGGTCACCCCGCAGGCCCGCCGGGCGGTCGGGCAGTGGCCGACCCCGGACAGCTTCGTCAGCCGGCTGGCCGCCGAGCTATCCGCCGCCGCCGCCCACGAGGAGGACACCGAGCGCAAGGGCCTGCTGTCCTACGCGGCCCGGCTGGTCGGCGACACCCTGCGCGACGTCGCGGTGCGCGCGGCCGGCCAGGTGCTGGCCCCGTCCACCGACCTGCCGCCGTCCCGGTCCTCGGCCGCCACGCTCCCGTTCACCGAGCCCGCCGCCCCGCCCGCCGCGGCGCGGCCGCCCCGCTGCCGCCTGCCCCGGCGCCGCCCGCCCCGGTCCCGCCCGCCCCGGCGCCGTCTGCCCCGGTCCCGCCCGCCACCGAGGCGCCCCCCGCCAGCACCGGATCGCCGGCCAGCACGGGATCGCCCGCTCGCCCGTCCGCCCCGGGCGGCGCGGGCTCCCGCGGCGGCTCCGGCTTCTCCACCGGCACGGGCTTTCCCGGGACCGGCGGGTTCTCGGCCGGCGCCGGGTTCTCGGGGGGCACCGGCTTCCCGGGCGGCACGGGATTTCCGAGTACTGGATCTCCGGATAACGCGGGCTCCCGGGGTGACCCGGATTCTCCAGCCGACGCGGACTGGCCGACCAGGACCGACGTCCCGGCAGGCAGTAGCTTCCCGGCAGGCAGCAGCTACCCGTAGCCGCGGCGGCGGTCCGCGGAGCCGCCGGCAGGCGCTCGCCGCTCGCGCGACCTGCTCCTGCTCGGCGCGGGCGCCGCCTACGAGGCCCGGCGCCGCGACCTGCGCCGACTCAAGCCTCGCCCTCAGCGCCTGGCACGGCCCATCACCCGGCTGCCACGACCGCTTCTCCGCGTTTCGCCGGAAAAACGGTCACTGCCCTGGCCAAGCCTCGTGCTCAGTGGTGGTCTGGCTGGCGTCCGCCGCGTCGGCGTGGCCGCCGTTCGCCGAGCCGGCTGGCCTCGGCCAGCCGGCCGGCATTCCCCAGGCGGCCGGCGTCGGCGGCGCGGGCGGCGTCCAGGCGCGGATGCAGCGGCGGGTTGGCCTGAATGTTCTGCCGGACGATGCCGAGGCCGCCGGCCTGGGCCTCCGAGGCGGCGACCAGGCCCGCCTGGGGACGGTAGGGCGGGATCGGCGGGTCGGGGATGCGGCGCGGCCCGACCACAGGGCCGGGACGGCGTCCACCGCCTCGGCGATGGCGTAGGCGGCCCGCTCGTAGTTGACCCGCCAGCCGACGAAGTGCGGCCAGGCATCCTCGGGCCTGCGCTCGATGGGGAAGTCGACCTTCCGAATCCGGTTGACGGCGTCGAGGAATTCCTCGTAGGTGAGGGCGATGCCGCCGCTGCGGGTCGGGCTCGTCGCCGGGTGCGAAGCCGACGTCGAACCCCATCGCCCGGGCGATGGAGTTGAAGCACAGGAAGCCGCTGCGCAGGCACAGCCGGGCCGGGACGGTGGGGGCCTGCTCGGGCGACAGGGACAGGAACAGGGCGGCCGAGTCCAGGATGGCCAGCAGCGCGGTCACCCACGACGACAGGGGCTTGGGGGAGCGGAACCGGACCAGCGGCAGGTAGGTGGTGTGGCTTTCGGTGACGTCGGCGGCCCACCGCTCCCAGTCGGAGTAGATCTGCGGCAGCGTGCTGATCGACGACACGCCCGAGCCCAGCGCGTAGTGGGTGCGGGCCAGCAGTTCCGGGCCCCAGGACGGGGTGCCGGCCCGGGCGTTGAGCAGGGCTACCTCGGTCTCGCGGCGGTTGAACGCCGCGTACAGGGTGGGCAGGTAGGCGATCTGCAGGGTGACCGTCACGATGCCGGACAGCGAGGCGACGTCGAGGATGGTGCGCTCGGCCGCGCCCTGGGCGTGGGTGGCGCCGATCTCCCACAGCGCCGGCCCGGCCGAGGCGAACGCCTCGGTGATGCCGCCGTGGATGAACGGCCAGAACATCAGCGAGAACCCGACGAAGAACATCAGCAGCCAGACGATGATCTGGCCCAGCAGGATCGCCGCCACCTGGCTGGCCAGGATCCGGTCCCGGATGCGGAAGTCGGTGATCCGCCTGGTCCCGGCCCGGAACGCCAGCGCCACCATCCGGTCGACCTGGCGGGTCAGCCAGCTTGACACCGACCGGGGCACGATCAGCGTGCCGATGATGCTGCGCGCGGAGATGATCACGATGAGCAGGCCAGCGACGCCCGCGAGGTAGCGGAACGCAAGCGGCACGACCATGTCTCTCCCCATCCCGGAGGGCACTCGCGGGCAAGATGTGATCATGCCCCAGCGTTCTCCATCCTGACCACCCCGCCCCTGGCTGACCAGGGGCGCGGCCAGGACAGGATCGGATGTCCGGACATTGCACGCCGCGCACTTGCATCGCGCACACCCTGCATGCAATTCTCCATATGCATGACGCTTCTGGCCGGCCACGCCGGCCCGGCCGGGGCGCGTGCGCCGCAGCGCGGTCTGTGCCACGGAGCGGGACGTGCAGGGCGGAGGACCCGGTGTGAAAAGCCTGGAGGACCAGCACGTCAGCGGCAGCGGGCCAGGCGGGGCAGACCGGCTGAGCGTGGTCCTGGCGGGCGCGCGCTCGCTGCACGCCCTGCTGGGCGGTGCCCAGCCGCCGCCGTTCGCCTGGTTACAGGAGGGCACGGACCGGGCCTGCGCGCTGGCCCGGGCCGGTCGCCACGACGAGCTGACCGACGTGCTGGCTGACCTGCTGCCCGCACTGGAGGCGGCGGCCCGGTCGGGGCCGGAGTTCCGGACCGCGGACGTGTACGAGCTGATGGCCCTGGCCTACCAGTCGTGCTCGGCCGCGCTGGCCCGGATGAACCAGCCCGAGGCGGCCTGGATCGCCGCCGACCGGGCCATGGCGGCCGCCGAGCGGGCCGGGAACCTGCTCCTGGTGGCCGCTGGCGCCGAGCGGCTGACGTCGGTGTTCCTGGGCGCGGAGCGCTACGCGCTGGCCGAGGAGACGGCCCGCAGCACCGTGACTGCGCTGCGGGAACTGGCCGGGGCGGGCGACCCCGACGCCATCTCGGTGTGCGGCGGGCTGACCCTGCTCCGGGCGGTTATCGCGGCCCGGTCCGGCCGCCCCGACGCCGCCGGCCGGCACCTGGCCTATGCCCGGCGGCTGGCCGGAGACCTGGAGCCCGGTGGCAGCGGCGCCTTCGGACCGTGCCAGGTGGCGCTTTACGAGATCGCGGTCAGCGTGGACCTGGGCGACGCCGAGCACGCGCTGCGCGTGGCGGCCGCCGCCCCGGCCGGGCTGCCGTCCTGCCACCAGGCCCGGATGCTGGTCGACGTGGCCCGGGCCTACGGGCTGCGGGGCCAGGCCGACGACGCCGCCGCCGCGCTGGACCGGGCCGCGGCGGCCGACCCGGCGTTCGTCCGCGACAGCGAGCCGGCCGCCCGGCTCATCCGGGACCTGCTGGCCCGGAGCAGCCCGCCCCCGGTCGCGGTCGGCCTGGCCGCCCGCCTAGGGCGTGACCCAGCGAGAGATAACAGCAAGATAGGGAGTAACGGCGGGCCAGCGCGGCGGCCTGCGACACGGAACGCCCGGCCGGGAGGCAGCCCGTTACCCCTCGCGCAGCGTGCGAAGCCAGGCACCGACGTCGGCTAGCGGGCCGAGGTGGCCCAGCTTGCCGCGGGCGATGACCGAGCGGACCGCGACCACCCGGCCGTCGGCGATGTCCAGCGCGATGACGCTGATCAGGTTGCCGCCGGGGTCCAGGATCAGCGCTCCCGGCTGGCCGTTGACCTCGGCCGGGCGGTAGCTGGCGCTGGTCTTCCGGACCTGGCGGCCCAGGGTCAGCAGCAGCCGGCCGACCGTGTCGCGTCCGGTGATGGGGTGCGGCCACGATGGCCGTGCCCCGCCGCTGTCGCCGTAGACGGTGACGTCGGCGGCCAGCATCGACACCAGCCCGCCCAGGTCACCCTCATCGATCGCGGCGAAGAACCGGCTGGCCAGCTCCTCGCGCTGGCCCGGAGACGGCTCGTACCGGGGCCGGCGCTCGGCCACGTGCTGGCGGGCCCGGTGGGCGAGCTGGCGGCAGCCGTCCTCGGTGCGGTCCACGATCCGCGCTGTCTCGCCGTAGGAGTAGCTGAAGATGTCGTGCAGCAGGAACACCGCCCGCTCGACCGGGGACAGCCGCTCCAGCAGCAGCAGGAACGCCATCGACAGCGAGTCGGCCCGCTCGGCCAGCTCCGCCGGGTCGGCGGGCGCGGTGGCCAGCGTGCCGTCCGCCCCGCCGCCGGTCAGCAGGGGCTCGGGCAGCCACTCGCCCACGTAGGACTCCCGCCGCGCCCGGGCCGACTTGAGCTGGTCGATGCACAGCCGGGTGACCACCGCCGACAGGTAGGCCTTCGGTGCCTGCGGCCGGGTGCCGTCGGCCAGGGCGCGGTGATAGCGGAGGAACGCCTCCTGCACGATGTCCTCGGCCTCGCTGACGCTGCCCAGCATCCGGTAGGCGATCCCGAACATCAGCGGCCGCAGGCTGGCATACGCCTCGCCCGCGTCACTGCCCGTCTCGCTCATGTCCGCTCCTCTCCGCGCGCCCCGCCCGCTCACAGGCCCCGCCCGGGTCACAGGCCCCGCCCGGTCACAGGCCCCGCGCGAACCCGTCCCGCCAGGTCGCCCAGGCCGGCGTCCAGCCCAGCTCTCGCCGGGCCTTGGCGTTGGACGCGCCGCGCAGCCGGGTCATCATCGACATCCCGGTCGCCCCGATGGCGGGCCGGGCCAGCCAGCCGGGCACCCGCAGCGGCGGCCGGGCGCCCAGGATGGCGGCCGCCGCCGGCAGCCAGGTCGCCACCGGCGCGGGCTCGTCGTCCGCGATGTTGTAGATGCCCGGCCGGGCGCCGGCTATCGCGGCGACCGTGGCCGACGCGGCATCGGCCACGTGGAGGAACGACCACGTCCCCGCCCCGCTGCCCACCACCGGCAGCCGCCGCTGGCGGATCATCCCGGCGAGCTCGTCCGCGGTACCCGGCCCGTACAGGCTGGCATACCGCAGCACGATGCCCTCGCCGGGCCAGCCCAGCACGGTCCGCTCCAGGTACCGGCCCGCCGTCACCGTGGCCCGCTGGCCGGCCGGGGGCTCCGGGTCGAGCGGGTCGTCCTCGGTCTTCACCCAGCCGCCGGTCCGGGCGTACCAGCCCGCGTAGCTCTGCGCGATGAACCGCCCCGCGCCGGCCGCCGACGCCGCTGCCAGCAGGTTGTCCAGCCCCCGGGTCCGCAGCTCGTTGGTAGCGGCGAAGCTCTGGTCGAAGTGCCGCAGGCTGACCGACGCGATGCCGGTCATCTCGTGGATCACCACCTCCGGCTCGGCCTTGGCCACCGCCTCCCCGACGGCCACGGCGTCCAGGCCGTCGAGCACCACCGGCTCCGCGCCGGCCTCCCGCAGCCCGGCCAGCCGGCCCGGCCGGCGGGTGGTGGCGGTCACCTGATGTCCCGATGCCGCGAGCTGAGGAATCAGCTCGCGGCCGATCGCGCCGGTCCCCCCGGCGACGAATACGCGCATGACGGCTCCCCGTGAACTCGGTCGTTTTCTGCTTCCGCAAGCTGAGACGAGGCAGGGGACCCGGCTGTGACGCGGCTAGCCGGCGAACTCGGCCCGGACGCCGAGCAGGCGGACGGGATCGGTCCGGGTGAACCGGTCCAGCGCGGCCAGCGCCCCGGCCTCGATGGCGGCCGGGTCCTGGGTCGGCTCGGCCAGCGGGACGCCGCGGGTGTAGGTGATGAACGGGGCGTACCGGACCTTGACGATGATCCGGGCGGCGGGCCGCTGCTCGGCCGCGACGTCCTCGCTGACCTGCCGGGCCAGCCGCCGGATCTCCGCCCGGACCTGCGCCCAGTCGGTGATGTTGACCTGGAAGGTGACCTCCCGGCCGTGCCCGCGGGCCTGGTACGGCTCGTCGGTGACCACCGACGGGTCCAGCCCGCGGGCGGTCTGCACCAGCCACGGGCCGATGGTCGGGCCGAACGCGGCGGCCAGCGCGGCCGGGTCGGCGGCGGCCAGCCCGGCTACCGTCTCGATGCCCAGCCCGGCCAGCTTGCGGGCGGTCCGGCCGCCGATCCCCCACAGCGCGCTGGTCGGCCGCTGGCCCAGGACCTCGAACCAGTTCGCGCTGGTCAGCCGGAACACCCCGGCCGGCTTGCCGAACCCGGTAGCCAGCTTGGCCTGGAGCTTGCTGCCGCCGATGCCGACCGAGCAGTGCAGCCGGGTCCGGGCCAGCACCCGGGCCTGGATGGCCCGGGCGACCGTCTCGGGATCGGGGCCCTCATCACCGGACGCGGGCACGGCCAGGAACGCCTCATCCCAGCCCATCACCTCCACCACGTAGCCGAAGCTCCGCAGTGCCGCCATGACCTCGGCTGAGGCGGCCTCGTAGGCGTCGCGGTCAACCGGCAGGAACACCGCGCCGGGCAGCCGCCGGGCGGCGGTCCGCAGCGGCAGGCCGGAGTGCACGCCGTGCTCGCGGGCCTCGTAGGACGCGGTGGACACCACGCCGCGCTTGGCCGGGTCGCCGTCGCCGCCGACCACCACCGGCTGGCCGCGCAGCTCCGGCCGGCGCAGCACCTCGACGGCGGCGATGAACTGGTCGAGGTCGACGTGCAGGACCCAGCTCATATCTCAGTGTCCCGGGTCCGGTCCGGGGGGCTAGGCTCGCCCGCGTGGCAGGACGTGGCACCCGGGCGACCGATCAGCTGGCCCGGCTCAAGATCGCGCACACCGTGCACGGCTACGAGTGCTCGACGCCACCGCGCTGGACTTCGCCACCATCTGGGTCAGCGCCGGCCAGCGCGGCCTGGAGATCGAGCTGGCCCCGGCCGACCTGGTCCGCGCGGCCGGCGCGGCGGTGGCGCCGATCGGCCGGCCCGGTTAGCGGGATGAGCGTGCCTACATGTGCCGGGGCGTGACCGTCGCGCCGCGGGCCAGCGCCCGGGCCGCCGCCTCCTGCTCGTCGTTGATCACGTGCATGACCGCGTTGATCAGGGCCAGGTGGGTGAACGCCTGCGGGAAGTTGCCCAGGTGCCGGCCCGACCGGGCGTCGATCTCCTCGGCGTACAGCATCAGCGAGCTGGCGTAGGACAGCACCTTCTCGCACAGGTCCCGGGCGCGGCGGTGCTCGCCGATCTCGGCCAGCGCCGACACCAGCCAGAACGAGCAGATCGTGAACGTGCCCTCGTCGTCGTTCAGGCCGTCGTCGGTCCGGGTCACCTGGTAGCGCTGGACCAGGCCTTCCCTGGTCAGCTCGTCGGCGATGGCCAGCACGGTGGCCCGGATCCGCGGGTCGCTGGCGGGCAGGAACCGCAGCAGCGGCATCAGCAGCAGCGAGGCGTCCAGCGCGTCGGTCTCGTAGTGCTGGCAGAACACGCCGCGCGAGTCCAGCGCGTTGGCGCAGATGTCGGCGTGGATCTCGTCGGCGGCCTTCTGCCACCGCTCGGCCGCCCCGGAGTCCTCGCGCATCCGGGCCAGCCGGGCGCCCCGGTCGGCGGCCACCCAGCACATCAGCTTGGACGAGGTGAAGTGCTGGGGCTCGCCGCGCACCTCCCAGATCCCGCGGTCCTTCTCCCGCCAGTGCTCCAGGGCGTGCTCAACCTGGTTGCGGGCGAGCTGCCAGACCCGCTCGTCCAGCCGGTCCCGGGACTTGGTGTGCAGGTAGAGGGAGTCGAGCACCACGCCCCAGACGTCGTTCTGCTGCTGGGAGTATGCGCCGTTGCCGATCCGGACCGGGCGGGCGCCCTGGTACCCGTGCAGGTGCTCCAGGATCTGCTCGCTGAGCCCGCAGCGGCCGTCGATGCCGTACACGATCTGCAGGTTGCCGCGGTCCCGCTCGACGATCTCGGTCAGGAACGCGAAGTAGTCGCTGGCCTCCCACTCAAAGCCCAGCGTGTACAGGCCCCACAGCGCGAACGTGGCGTCCCGGATCCAGCTGTAGCGGTAGTCCCAGTTCCGCTCGCCCTGCGGCGCCTCGGGCAGTGAGGTGGTCGCGGCGGCGGCGATCGCGCCGGTCGGGGCGAACGTCAGGCCCTTGAGGGTGAGCGCGCTGCGGGTCAGGTAGCTGCGCCAGCGGTGGTCGGGGAACCGGCCCCGGGACAGCCAGTGCTGCCAGTGGTGCGCGGTCCAGGTCTGCCGGGCGTACGCCTCGTCGTAGTTGGCGGGCGGCTTGCGGCTGCCCCACGACAGCGCGCAGAACCGGGTCTCGCCCTCCTTCAGCCGGGTCCGAGCCCGGGCGCTCGGGCCTTCCAGGCCGATCCGGATGTCGGAGGCCAGGGTCAGCGTCAGGTCCCCGCCCTCAGGCGTGATCACCGACTGGAAGTAGCCCTGGCCGGCGTACTCCCAGCGGCCGCGCTGGCGGCCGTAGTCGAAGGCCGGCTCGCAGTCCATGCTGAGCTGGACCGAGCCGTTCATGCACCGCACGGTGCGCAGCAGGATGTGCTCGGCGTCGTAGTCGGTGGGCGGTCGGCGGTGCGTGCTGCGGTCCCGGTGGTCGTGCCGCCACGGCCCCATGACCAGGCAGTCGCGGACCACGACCCAGCCCTCGCCGCAGTCCCAGCTGGTCTCCAGCACCATCGTGCCGGGCAGGTAGCGCCGGTCGGCCGGGACGGTCATGTCCTCCGGGCCGAACCGGAACCAGCCCGCGTCCCGGTCCAGCAGCGAGCCGAAGATGCTCGGGCAGTCCATCCGGGGCAGGCACATCCACTCGACCGCGCCGCTGGGCGCGACCAGCGCGGTCACCTCGCAGTCGGACAGGAAGCCGTAGTCCGCGATGGGCGGATACGGCGAGAAGTCGTCGTACTCCTCGCCCAGCGGCCGGAACGCCCCGCGCTGCTCGTCAAAGCCCATCCCGAGCTCCAGCCCGGACAGGCCGAGGCCCCGGTCGGCGGGCTCGTACTCGCCGCCCGGCGGCCCGGCCCGGCCGCCCACTCCCTGCTCCGTCATGCGTTAACCCCCACCTCGCGGCGCACTGCCCGAGTGCGCCAGGCGTCATGTGCCCGTGTTCAGGTGCCCGTGTTCATGTCCCAGTCATTATTCATTCACCTGGCCCCGGGACCCCCGCACGTTCATTTCCCGCCTGGCCACCCGAAAATGCCGGCGCCCGGTGTCCGGCCGCCGCCGGCGCGGGCTAGCGCACGCCGAGGGGCCGGAACTGCACGCTGATCCGGGGGCCGACCGGGCGGGCCGTCTTCGGCACCGCGTGCTCCCAGGTGCGCTGGCAGCTTCCGCCCATGACCAGCAGGTCGCCGTGACCGAGGTCGTGCCGGATGGCCGGGCCGCCGGCGCGCGGCCGCAGCAGCAGCGGCCGGGGCGTGCCCAGCGACAGGATGGCCACCATCGTGTCCTCGCATGAGCCGCGCCCGAGCGTGTCGCCGTGCCAGGCCACGCTGTCCCGTCCGTCCCGGTACAGGCACAGCCCGGCGGTGGCGAACTGCTCCCGCGGCCCGGCCCCGTAGTGCGCGTTCAGGGCCGCGCGGGCGGCGGGCAGCACCGGGTCGGGCAGCGCGTCGGCGGCGCCGTAGAAGCACAGCAGCCGGGGCACGTCGACGACCCGGTCGTACATGCGCCGCCGCTCGCCCCGCCACGGCACCTCCCGGGCCAGCCGCTCGAACAGGTCGTCGGCGCCGGTCAGCCAGCCCCGGCGCAGGTCGATCCACGCCCCGTGGCGCAGCGTCGTGCGAGCCACGGCCGGGCCGAGATCGCCCAGGGCCGGGCCGGGGGCCAGATCCAGCAGGGAAGCCTGGAGGGGCATGGTCATGCGTTCAAGAATACAAGAGATTTTTCAAATGTGCGTTCTAGGGCTCGGGAACCAGCCGGACCCGGGGGTCGAACGCGATCGTGCCCACGTCGACCGCGCAGCCTGCCCCGTCGACCGGGATGACCGCGCCGTTGAGGTAGGCCGAGGCGTCGGACAGCAGCCAGCAGGCCGCCGCCGCGACCTCGGCCGCCGACGCCGGGCGGCGGGCCGGGACCAGGGCGGTGACCAGCGCGTAGGCGTCCTCGGGGGACAGGCCGCGCTCGGCCCCGAACGCCGCCATCTCCGCGTCGGCCATCTCGGTGATGGTCCAGCCGGGGCAGATCACGTTGGCCCGCAGGCCCTGGTGGGCGTGGTCGACGGCCAGCGACTGGGTCAGCATGGCCAGGCCGGCCTTGGTCGCGGCGTAGCCGGCCATCCCGCTGGCCGCCCGCAGTGCCGCCACCGAGGCCACCGCGACGACCGCGCCGCGCCGCTCCAGCAGGTGCGGCAGCGCGGCCTTGGCCACGGAGAACGCGCCCGTCAGGTTGACCGCCACCATCTCGGCGAAGTCCGCCGCGGACAGGTCGGCGACCCCGCCGGCGGCGATCACCCCGGCGTTCAGGACCAGCCCGTCCAGCCCGCCCAGGCGGTCGGCCGCGGTGGCCACCAGGCGGTCCACGGCGGCCGGGTCGGCGATGTCGCACGGGATGTCCACCGCGCCGGTCTCGGCCGCTACCGTCCGCAGCGGCCCGGCCCGCCGCCCGCAGATCGCGACCTTGGCGCCGTCGGCGGTCAGCGCCCTGGCCACCGCCGCGCCGATGCCGGTCCCGCCGCCGGTGACCAGGACGGCCCGCGCCCCGCTCACCGTAGCCGCCCTATTACCGGGAGCCGAGTTACCGGGAGCCGAGTTACCGGGAGCCGACGCACGTGAGCAAGTAGACCACGACGAGCGCGAAGCCGCCGAAGGTTGATCAAGGGTCACATTCTGCCCAGGGCGGCGGCGCGCGCGGCCAGGCCGCGGCAGAACTCCCCGATCCGCGCCGAGTCATCCAGGAACTGGGACGGCTTCACGCAGATCGTCTTAAAACCCAGGGCCATCTGGGCCGGAACGCTAGCCAGCGCGTCATCCAGGCTCGCCACTCCAGCCGCGTCCGGGAAGACGCCCCGGGTGCCGCCCACGTACTCCAGGTCCGCCGGGTCGCGGCCCGCGGCGCGGAGCGCGGCGGCCAGCCGGGCCAGACCCGCCGCCGACGGCGTGCCCAGCGGGTTGAACCCGCTGCCGTACCGGGCCATCCGGCTCGCCAGCCGGCGGTGCACCGACGATCCGCCGAACCACAGCGGCGGCCCGCCCGGCGTGGCTGGCCCCGGCTCCAGCCACACGTCGCCGAACTGGTAGTGCCGCCCGGCGAACGAGACCGGCGACCCGGCCCAGGCCCGGCGCCAGATCTCCAGCTGCTCGTCGAGGATGTCGCCGCGCTGGCCGAACGGCACGCCCAGCGCCGCGTACTCGTCCGCGTGCCAGCTGACGGTGGGCTGCACGACCAGCCGCCCGCCGCTCAGCCGGTCCAGCGTGGCCAGGTCCTTGGCGCTGGCCAGGGGATGGCGCAGCGGGCTGATCAGTGCCCCGGCCACCAGCCTGATCCGCGTCGTGGCGGCGGCGACCGCGCTGAGCACGACCAGCGGGCTGGGCCACGGCGAGGCCGGGTCCTGGTTGCCGGGCAGGGCGTAGTCGCGCGGGTTGGCGGGCAGGCCGGCCGCCGCGGCCGACGGCCCGAGCACCACGTGCTCGCTGGCCATCACCCCGTCCAGCCCGGCCCGCTCCGCCTCGACCGCGAACCGGACCAGGTCGGCCACGTCCGGGGCCGGCCGCATGGTCCAGTTCTCGGTCAGGATCAGCAGGATCCGGGGCGCGGTCACGGGCGGCACGGTCACGGGCCGGGCTCCAGCCGGACCGGCAGCGACCGCAGCCCGTTGGTGAAGTTGGACCGGATCCGCCGCGGCGGCCCGGCCAGCTCGAGCCGGCGGACCCGGCGGGCCAGCGCGGCCAGCACGATCCGCACTTCCAGCCGGGCCAGGTGGACGCCCAGGCACAGGTGCGGGCCGCCTCGGCCGAAGCTCAGGTGCCGGTTGGGGGAGCGGCCCACGTCGAAGGCGGCCGGGTCGGCGAACTCGGCCTCGTCCCGGTTACCCGACACGTACCACAGCACGACCTTGTCGCCGGCCCGGATGGCCGCCCCGCCCAGCTCGGTGTCGGCCGCCGCGGTGCGCCGCATGAAGTGGGTCGGGCAGGTCCAGCGCAGCACTTCCTCGGCCGCGGCGGGCAGCAGGCCGGGGTCGGCCCGCAGCCGCTCCCACTGCTCCGGGTGCTGGCAGAACGCCAGCACGCCCTGGGCGATGGCGATCCGGGTGGTCTCGTTCCCGGCCACCACCAGGATCGAGAAGAAGTTGTCCAGGTCGGTCTCGCTGAGCCGGTCCCCGTCCACCTCGGCCGCCAGCAGCGTGGACAGCAGGTCATCGCCGGGCGCCCGGCGCCGCTCGCGGATCACCTCGCGGCCCAGGTCCCAGAGCTGCTTGCCGTACGGGCTGCGGAACGGGTAGGCGCGGTAGGCGTCGGTGTCGTCGCGGCCCCACACCACGTCGGTGATGTCGGGGTCGGTGTTGGCGATCAGCCGGTCGCCCAGGTCGATGAACCGGTCCAGGCCGGCGCCGGGCAGTCCCATGATCCGGGCCAGCACCCGGATCGGCACCTCCTTGGCCACGGCGTCCACGAAGTCCAGCTCCGGGAGCGGCCCGGCGCCGTGCAAAGCGTCGTCCAGCACCTGCTCGGCCAGCCCGGTCACGAAGTGCTCGTACACCGCGACGGCCCGCTGGGTGAAGCTGCCCGACACCACCTTGCGCAGCTTGGCGTGCCCGGGCGGGTCGGTGTCGATGATCGTCCGCCGGGTGGCCAGGTCGGCGTCGGTGGGCTCCTCGAACGACACCCCCCGCCCCGAGGAGAACGCGGCCACGTCCCGGCTGGCCGCCACGATGTCGGCGTACCGGGTGACCGACCAGAACCCGGAGTTCGGCGCGGCCTCGCCCGACCACGCCACCGGCGCCTCGCGGCGCCGCCGGGCGAACTCCTCGTGCGGCACCCCGCGCGCCCACAGGTCCAGGTCGGTGAGGTCGGCCGCGCCCGTCACGCGGGCGGCGCGTCGGCGAAGTGGCCGATGACCTGGTCGGCGATGTCAGCCAGGGCCTCGATCTGGACCGGGCTCAGCAGGTCGATGAAATGGCGGCGCACGGACCCGACGTGCCCGACGGCGGCCGCCTCGAGCGCCGTGCAGCCGGCGTCGGACAGGGTGACCGTCGCGCCGCGGGCGTCGCCGGGGACCTCGCCCCGGATGATCAGGCCGCGCCGCTCCATCCGGCGCAGGTGATGCGCCAGCCGGCTGGTCGACCACAGGAGCCGCGCGGCCAGCTCGCTGGCCCGCCAGACCTGGTCCGGTTTCTCGGTGATGGTCGACAGGACGTCATAGTCGGGTTCCGATAGCTGCGATTCCCCGTACAGGTCCCGGCCGAGCTCGAGATCAAGCAGCGTGCGCATCCGGCGGTAGCCCCGCCAGGCCCGCTCCTCTTCCGGCGTCAGCCACCGGGTGTCTCCCATGTTCACGCACCGTACCTCAGTTTGTTGATGTGTCAGTCACTCTACCTACCCGGGAGGCGGCCCGTTGTTGACACGTCAGCATTCCTCGCCTAACGTTGCTGACATGTCAGCTAGAGGGTCGGGCCGCCTGTCGGGCCTGAGCGAGCGTCCGCACGGACTGCCGTTCCGGCTCGCCTGGCTGCACGGCGGGCTGGCCCTGTTCGGGGTGAGCCTGGCCCTGCTCGTCCGGGCCCGGCTCGGCCTGGACCCCTGGGACGTCCTGAGCCAGGGCATCGCCCGGCAGCTGGGCGTCCGCATCGGCTGGGTCGTGGACGGCCTCGGCGCCGTGGTCCTGCTGGCCTGGATCCCGCTGCGGCAGCGCCCCGGCATCGGCACGGTCAGCAACGTGATCCTGGTCGGGCTGGTGCTGAACGCGGCGCTCCGGGTCATTCCCGCCCCGTCGGCACTGCCCGGCCGGGTGACCATGCTGGCCGGGGCGATCGGCCTGAACGCCGTCGCCACCGGCTGCTACCTCGGCGCCCGGCTCGGCCCCGGGCCGCGGGACGGGCTCATGACCGGGCTGGTGGCCCGCGGCTACTCGCTGCGCGTCGTCCGGACGGCCATCGAGCTGTCCGTCCTGGCCGCCGGGCTGGCCCTCGGCGGCTCGGCCGGCCCGGGAACGGCGGCCTACGCGATCAGCATCGGCGCGCTCATCCACCTGGTCCGCCCGCATCTCCTCCTCGGAACGCGGGAGAATCAGCCGCCCGAGCGCCCGCCAGCAGCCGACAAGCCACCAGAACCCACCAGACGTGCCGGGTCCGGGCCGGTCAGCCCCAGTCCTGCCGGGTCCGGACCCGGCACCCGCGCCCCCGGCAGGCCCCGGCGCCCCGTGCCCCCGGCAGGCCCCGCCTGCCCGCCCTGAACTGCCCGCGATAAAGGAGAAGCCATGAACCAGCAGCTGACGTTCGGAGCGGGCGTGTCCACCTCGGCCGAGCCGGGTGCCGACCCGGTCGCGGAGGCCCGGGCAGCGGAAGACCTGGGCTTCGACTTCGTGTCCGCCTCGGACCACCCGTCCGGCCAGCACCCCACCTTCGAGACGTGGACGATGCTGACCTGGATCGCCGCCTCGACCAGCCGGATCGCGGTGGCCAGCCGGGTGCTGAGCCTGCCGTTCCGCTCGCCCGCCCTGGTGGCCAAGATGGCCGAGTCGCTGGACCGCCTGTCGCAGGGCCGGCTGATCCTGGGGCTCGGCGCCGGCGATGCCGACCCGGAACTGGAGGGCTTCGGGCTGCCCGTGCCGACCGCCCGGCAGAAGCTCGACGGCCTCACCGACGCGATGCACATCATGCGCGGCCTGTGGAGCGAGCCCGCCTTCACCTACTCGGGGACCGTGCACCGGACGAGCGCCGCGGACGTGGAGCCGAAGCCGGGCCGGCCCATCCCGATCTGGCTCGGCGCCTTCGGCGACCGGGCCCTGGCCATCACCGGCCGGCAGGCTGACGGCTGGATCCCGACTCTCGGCTACGCCCCGGCCGACCAGCTCGCGATCATGCGGGGCAAGGTCATCGCGGCGGCGGAGGCGGCCGGGCGCGACCCGGGCGACATCACCTGCGTGCTCAACGCCGAGGTCCGCGTCGGCGACGGGCCTGACCCGGACGCCCTGACCGGCTCCCCGGCGGAGATCACCGAGCGGCTGCGCGGGTTCATCGCGGCCGGCTTCACCGGCTTCAACTTCATGCCGGCGGGCCCCGCCCGGCCGAGCAGCTCGAGCGCATCGCCAAGGAGGTCGTCCCCGTCCTGCGGGGCACGGCCTAAGGTACCCGGCCCGGGAACAATGGCCGCATGGCCCTTGTTACCCCCATCAGATTCCCGACCCGTTCTTATATAGCGAGGAACCCTTCGGTGTCAGCAACGATCGTGGCCCAGTACACAGACCGGTGCCATGCCATCCCCGAGCTCCGCGATGCCGCGCGAAACATCGCCTTACCCGAGGTATACGCCAAGTCCTTTGGCGACCTCCTGCTGGACCGCCCGGTATTCGCCGACGAGGCCGAGATCCGTTTATTCGGCGATGACCTCGTCCAGATCTTCGACATCCTGTCCGCTATTCCCGGCCTGCTTTTCGGTGGCGACCTGCGGGCCTACGGCCAGGCCCTGGGCATGGACGCCCGCCTGGCCGACCTGAACGCCCGGGGCGCGACTGGCAAGCCGCCGGTGCACGGCCGGGCCGACGCTTATCACGATGGCACCGGCTTCCGGCTGCTGGAGTTCAACATCGGCAGCGAGCTGGGCGGGACCGACGCGGCGCAGCTCAACCGGGCTTTCCTCGGGCTCCCGGCCTTCGCCGAATTCGCCCGCGAGCATGGCCTGGGCTACGTGGACACGACGCAGCGCGTCGCCGACGCGCTGCGCGCGGCGGCCGCCCGGGTCACCGGCGCGAGCCAGCCGTCGGTGGCGCTGCTGGAGAGCCCCGGCGGCCTCGCCGGCCACGAGCACGTGTTCCTGGCCCTGCGCGAGGCCATGGCCCGCCACGGCCTTGACCTGCTGCTGGGCGAGATTCACGAGGTCGCCGAGCGAAACGGGAAGATCAGCCTGCACGGGACCCCGGTCGATGTCGTGCTGCGCTACTTTGTCGCCGCCGAACTGGTCGGCGCGTCCCAGGATCAGCCGCTGGACCTGCTGATCCGGGCCGACCGGGCCGACCAGACGGCGCTGTTCACCCCGCTGGAGGGCGGGATGCTGGCCAGCAAGGGCAGCCTCGCGCTGCTGCACGACCCGCGGCTGCGGGACGTGCTGACCAGCGCCCAGCGCGCGGTCATCGACCGGGTGGTGCCCTGGACCAGGCTGCTCGGGGAGGGCCTGCGGCGCGGTGGCTCGGAGCGGGTCGGCCTCCTCGACTACTGCCGCGACCAGCGAGAAGACCTCGTGATCAAGCCCGGAGTGGGCTACGGAGCGGTCGGCACGGTCATCGGCCGGGACACCACCCCCGGTCAGTGGGATGACGTCCTGGCCGCCTGCGCGGACGGCGACCACGTCATCCAGCGCCTGGTGACGCCCGTCCCGGAGCAGGTGCTCAGCGCCGACCGCGGCGTCGTCGAGGACTGGCGAGTCAACTGGGGGATCTTCGTCGACGATGCCGGCTACCGCGGTGCGTTCGTCCGCGCCCTGAAGTCCGCTGACGGTTCCGTTATCTCCTACTCGAACCCCGCCACTCGCGGCAGCTGCGTCTTTACTTATCCGCCGCTCCGGCAATAGCAGATTCCCGCGCGCTCACCTGCGCTGCATCTATCAAGCACCGCATTCATTAAGCGGATAACGAGCCCCGTGCCTGTCCGGCGCTGAAGGCTGCCTCCGCTCTGCAAAAATCCCTATCCCCATCGTGTGATCAACCATGCACTTTTACGGCAAGGATCGGAGAATTCGGAATGGCCAGGAAGCAGGCCGGCCGGGAAAGTTTCCCGCATGTGGTCATCGTTAGCCGGTGGCGGGAACGGTACGCCAACTACGACGAGTACATCGATCACGCCACGCACCGCGTCACGTACATCACCAGCCCGGTGGCCCGCGATTCGGTGCCGGCCGCCGCCACCGACGTGCTGGTGGTCCGGGCCACCGACGACCTGCCCGCCGTCCGGGCCGCCGTGCGCACGCTGGTCGCCCGGCACGGCCGCCCGGACTTCGTGGTCGCGCTTAAAGAGGATGACCTGCCGATCGGCGCCGCGCTGCGCGAGGAGTGGGACTGCCCGGGACCGCGCACCGAGGACCTGACCCTGTTCCGCAACAAGTACCGGATGTACCAGGCCATCGAGGCGGCCGGGCTGCCGCTGCCGGCCTTCGCCCCGATGACCGGCCAGCAGTCGGTGCTGGACTTCGCGGAGTCGGCGGGCTGGCCCGTCATCGTCAAGCCCTGGACCGGGAGCGCCAGCGAGGGGGTCAGCCTGATCGCCAGCCCGGAGGCCGTGGCCGGCCTGCCTGCGGCCACCGTGCCGATGCTCATCCAGGCCTACCGCGACACCCCGATCTACCACGTGGACGGCATTTTCACCGGGGAGAAGCTCGCCCAGTGGCGCGCCTCCCGGTACCTCAACACCTGCCTCGGCTTCCGCGGCGGCAGCTTCCTGGGCTCGGTCGAGGAAGACGAGCCGTGGATCAACGAGGCCATCGGCGAGCAGTCGACCCGGTTCCTGGCCGCGCTCACCAGCCAGCCCGTGGCGTTCCACCTTGAGATCTTCGTCGACGTGGCTGCCCCCGGCGGACCGGCCTGCACCTTCCTGGAGGCGGGCGCGCGGGTCGGCGGCGCGGAGATCCCGTTCATCTGGCGGGAGCTGCACGGCGACGACCTGATGGCCGCGGCGACCCGGATCCAGCTCGGGCAGCCGGTCCCGCCGCCCGGCCCCGCGGCCGCTGGCGGCACGGTCGGCGGCTGGCTCCTGGTCCCGGCGCCGGGCCGCCCGCCGTGCCGGATCACCGAGGTCACCCCGATGGTGGGCCGTGACCCGGGCCCGTACGCCGAGGCCCTGCTGTGCCCCGGCGAGGTGCTGCCACTGGCCGACGCCTACTACGAGCACGTCGGCGGCCGGTTCCGGTTCCGGGGCCGGTCCAGCGCCGAGGTCGAGGAAGCCATGATCGCCACCGCCCGCGACTTCCGCGTCCGCGCGGAGCCGATCAGCAGTCCCGAGCCGGCCCGGCCCCGGACCCGGCGCTGGCCCCGGCCGCCGAACCGGCCCCGGAGCCGCGACTGGTCGCGGAAGCCCGGCCGCGGGCGGGCGGGCGCCAGCCCGGTCAGCCGGGTCAGCCCGGTCAGCCCGGCCAGGACTACGCGCCGGTGCTGACCGGCGAGGGCGACACCGACTACGCCCGCTACATGCGGACGAGCACCCTGCTGTCCCTCCAGCGTGACCCCGGCGAGGTCGTGCACCGGGACGAGCTGCTGTTCCAGACCGTCCACCAGTCCACCGAGCTATGGCTCAAGCTGGCCTGCGCCGAGGTCGCGGAGGCGACCGCGCAGGTCCGGGCCGGCGCGGCGGAGGCCGCCGTGCGGCTGCTCGGCCGGGCCGCGTTCGGGATGGAGCTCATCACCGGCCAGCTGGAGATGCTGCGGTACCTGGCGCCCGCCGACTTCCAGACCATCCGGCCGGTCCTCGGTCGCGGCTCGGGGTTCGAGTCGCCCGGCTGGCGGGCGGTCCAGCGGGTCAGCACCGAGCTTCGCGCGGCGTTCGGCGACTACCTGGCCGGGACCGGGTCCGACCTGGGCGAGCTGTACCGGGGCAGCCCGGACCACCCGGCCTACCGGCTGGCCGAGGCCATGATCGAGTGGGATGAGCGGATCTCGGTCTGGCGGGTCCGGCACTACAAGATCGCGACCCGAATCATCGGCCATGACGTGGTCGGGACCAAGGGCACCCCGGTGGATGTGCTGACCCGCCTGATCGCGCACAAGTTCTTCCCCGAGCTCTGGTCGGTGCGCACCGAGCTGACGCAGTCCGGCCCGCTGTATGCGACCGCCGGGGCGCAGCAGGCATGACAACCGCCTCTGCCCACCTGGCCAGCCCCCCGCCTGGCCCCCGCCCGCCAGCCCCCCGCCGCCAGCCCCCCGCCAGCCGGACCAGGCCGCCTTGACGCCGCCGGCTTTCGGCCGGTTCCCGGTGCTCGGGTCGCGGGTCCACCTGGCCTCGTGCAGCGTGCCGGCCCGGTCAGCGGACCTGGACGCGGCCATGACCGCGATGCTGGACGACCTGGCCTCGCCCGGCGCGTGGGAGCGGTTCGAGGAGCAGGTCAGCGCGGCCCGGCAGGGCTTCGCCGACCTCATCGGCGCGGACCTCGCACAGGTCGCCCTGGTACCCAGCGCCTCGGCCGGCGCCTACCAGGTCGCGTCCACCCTGGACTGGGGCACCCGGCCGGTGATCCTGACCAGCGACGCGGAGTTCCCGTCCATCGCCCACGTGTGGCTGGCCCAGCGGCCCCGGGGCGCGGAGGTCGTCTTCGTCCCGGCCGGCCCGGTGACGGCACGGGCGCGGGCGAGGGGCCGGACGGGTACCAGCGCGCCATCGACGACCGGGTGAAGCTCGTCTCGGTCCCGCTGACCACCTATCAGGACGGCGCCCGGCGGCCGGCGGCCCAGATCGCCGCCGCCGCCCGCGAGCACGGCGCCCTGACGTTCGTGGACGCCTACCAGGCAGCCGGGAACGAGCCGGTCCGCGTAGACCGGCTCGGCTGCGACTACCTGGTCGCGGGGGCCATGAAGTACCTGCTCGGGCTGCCGGGGCTGGCCTTCCTCTACGTGCGCTCGCCCGCTACCGCCGATCGCGACCCCGCGCTCACCGGGTGGTTCGGGCGGGTCAGCCCGTTCGACTTCGACCCCCGGCGGCTCGACTTCCCGCGCCGGGCCACCCGCTACGAGACCGGAACCCCGGCCGTGCCCT
The DNA here is from genome assembly GCA_963731085.1 of uncultured Actinomycetota bacterium. GTDB lineage: Bacteria > Actinomycetota > Actinomycetes > Streptosporangiales > Streptosporangiaceae > DASUBV01. The sequence goes on along the minus strand of CAVSUF010000001.1, from coordinate 285,023 downwards.
GGCCTGACGCCGCCGCCGCGGGGCTGGGCCTGATCGGGCGGACTGACCTCGCCGCGGTCCGCTGCCACATCAGCCAGCTCACCGCGCACGCGGCGGCCACGCTCACGGCCGCCGGAGAGCGGGTCCGCACCCAGCCCGAACCCGCCGCCCGCGGCGCCCACATCAGCCTGGCTGACGCCGCCCCCGCCGCGCTCGCCGCCTGGCTGGCGGGCCGGAACGTCGCGGTGAGCCCGCGCGGGGACGTCGTCCGCCTGTCCTTCCACTACTACAACGACCTCGCCGACGTGGCCGAGCTGGCCGCGCAGCTCCGCGAGTACCGATCCAGCCAGCCGTGAACCCGCCTGCCGCGACGTACCCGCACCCTGCCGTGAACGACCCCGACTCAAAACGATCAGATCAGATGGATGGGAAAGAAGCCCCGATGCTGGTAACTGAGTTAGACGCCTGGTTCTACGATCTCGACCCGGCCAAGTTTCCCTACGAGGCCGTGGTCGGCGAGTTCCGCTCGGTCGGCAAGGACTTCGTGTCGCCCGACATCCTCGGCCAGCTGGACCGGGCGCGCTCCCTGCTGCCGCAGGTCAACAGCCCCTGGCCGAACGTGCGCACGCTGGCCTGCTTCCTGGACTCGGCGCTCGACAAGCCCGACGGCCGCTACGACTACCCGACCTACCTGGCGCTGTCCCAGCTCCAGCTGCCGTCGGTGGATGACCCGGTGGAGCAGACTCCGTTCACCCGGTCCCGCGTTGACCGCCTGATCGTCCAGCTGGCCGCCGACGTGCTGCACTTCGAGCTCCAGGCCGCCGACGGCCGCACCAGCCTGCTGCCGGACCTGCGGCCGCCGCGCGAGCTCCAGCTCAAGCGCTACCGGCATGCGCTACGGGCCATCCGGCCTGCCCTGAACCGGCTCAACCTGGGCCAGCGGGTCACGAGCACCGACCCGGAGGAGGCCGTCCGGCAGGCCAGCGCCGTGGTCCGCGCCGACATGTCGGTCAGCGAGCGGCGGTCCATGCTGCTCAGCATCCTGCCGGTGTACACGATCCACGACGAGTACATGTTCCTGCGCACCCTCCAGATCTTCGAGACCACGTTCGCGCTGATCGCCGTCAACCTGCGCGCCGCTGTCGCCGCGCTGCGGAGCCGCGACATCGGGCGCGCCGTGCACTACCTGGGCACCGCCGAGCAGGCCCTGCGCGAAGCGTCGCCCGTGTTCTCGATGCTGGCCACCATGCAGGTCGAGTCGTTCCGCACCTTCCGCCAGTTCACGGAGGGGGCCAGCGCCATCCAGTCCCGTAACTACAAGATCGTCGAGTCCCTGTGCCGGACGCCGGACGCCGGACGCGCTGACTCGGCGTCCTACCACTCGGTTCCCGAGGTCCGCGCCCGGGTGCTGGCGGGCCAGGACACCCTGGACGACGCGTTCCGGGAAGCCCGGGACTCGGGGGAGCTGTCCGCGGCGGACGTGGCCCGCCTGACCGCGGGCATGGAGGCGTTCGCCGCCACCCTGCTGCGATGGCGCACCACTCATTACCGCCTGGCCGTCCGGATGCTGGGTGACGTGCAGGGCAGCGGCTACACCGAGGGCGCCCCGTACCTGGCCGCCTGCCGGACCATCCCGGTGTTCAAGACCGTCGGTGCCGCCGCCGAGGCGGTGTCGTCATGACCGCGCCCGATCACGGCGTCGCCATCGTGGGCGCGGGGCCGGTGGGGCTGATCACCGCGCTGCGGCTGGCCAGCTTCGGGATTCCCGTCACCATCCTGGAGGCCAGCCCGGAGCTGCGGAAGCAGGGTTCGAAGGCGTGCCTGATCCACGGCGACGCCCTGGAGATCCTCGACAAGGTGGGCTGCGCCGACCAGATCAACGCCGAGGGCGTGACCTGGACGGTGGCCCAGACCTACGTCCGCAACCAGGTGATCCGCACCGCGCGGTACCCCCGGCCGCTCGGCTTCGGCCCGTTCGTCAACATCTCGCAGTTCCGCATCGAGCAGGTCCTGGCCGACGCCGTCGCCCGCGATGCCCGCTGTGACCTGCGGTGGGGGCACAAGATCACCGGGCTGACCCAGGATGCCGACGGCGTGTCGCTGCACGTCGAAGGACCCGGCGGCCCGGCGGACCTGCGCTTCGGCTACGTCGTGGCCTGCGACGGCGTCCGCAGCGCGATCCGGGAGCTGACCGGCGCGGAGTGGACCGGGTACACCCACCGGGACCGCTTCCTGATCACCGACATCCGGGCCAGGCTGCCGCTGGCGAAGGAACGGCACTTCCACTACGACCCGTCCTTCAACCCCGGCCGTCAGCTGGTCATGCACCCGCAGCCCGACGATATCTGGCGGATCGACTGGCAGCTGCCCCCCGACGCCGACATCGACGCCGAGCAGGCCGACGGCACCTTCGACCGCCGGGTCCGGGCGGTCATCGGTGACATCCCCTACGAGATTGACTGGGTCAGCACCTACCGGTTTCACCAGCGAGTGGTTCAGCGGCTGCGCGACGGCCGGGTCTTCTTCGCCGGGGACGCGGCCCACGCCCTGCCGCCGTACGGATCCCGGGGCATGAACAGCGGGATCCAGGACGCCGACAACCTGGCCTGGAAGCTGGCCCTGGTCCTGCGTGGCCAGGCCGGCGAGGACCTCCTGGAGACCTATCACACCGAGCGGTACGCCGCGGCCCGGGAAAATCTCCGGGTCACCGAGGCGACCATCCGGTTCATGGTCCCGCCCAGCTGGCTGCGCCGCCAGGCCCGCAGCCTCCTGCTCCGGGCCTGCCGCCTGCTCAAGCTCGCCCGCGACCGGGTGAACAGCGGCCACATGACCGAGCCCTTCACCTACACCGAGTCCCCCATCGTTCAGCCCGCGACGGCTGGCTCGCCACTGGGCCGGTTCGCCCCCGACGGCCCGGTCCGCGAGCCGGGCCGCCCGGCCCGGTTGCGTCAGCTGTTCGGCGGCCAGTTCACCGGCCTGTACTTCGCGGCCAGCGCGGCCGACGCGGAGCGCTTCGCCGCCGGTGCCCGCGCCCGGCCCTGGCCGGTGGCCGCCCAGCTGGTCGTGGTCCTGCCGGACGCCACGCCGCTGGCGCCGACCAGCCCAGTCCTGACCTGCCCGGCGACGTCGTGGTCCTGCACGACCCGGACGGTTCCCTGCGCCAGGCGTACGGCGGCGCGCCCCGGCAGTGGTGGATCGTCCGGCCGGACAGCCATCTCGCCGGGTGCGGCTCCGGCGACCAGGCCGGCGATGTCGCCGCCGCGCTGCTGCGCTCGATCGGCGGCCCCCCCGGCGCCCTTTCCGCCCGCGAGCCATCCCTCGCCTCCGCCCACCCCGTTTCGCACTGAGAGAAGGAAGTTCCGTGACCCCTGCCACTCCGCCTTTCGCCTGGCTCAACGGCTCGATCGTGCCCTGGGACCAGTGCGTGGTCCACGCCCGCAGCCAGGGCGCGTTCTGGGGTGCCAACGTGTTCGAGGGCATCCGCGGCTACTGGAATGACGACGACCAGCAGCTCTACGCCTTCCGCGTGGCCGACCACCTGGCCCGGCTGCGCCGGTCCATGAAGAGCCTGCACATGGAGATCGACTACTCCGCCGAGGAGCTGGCCCAGGCGTGCACCAGCCTGGCCAGGGCCAACGACTTCCGGCAGGACGTGCACATCTGCGTGGTGGCGTACTTCGACTCCGCGCCTAACTTCGACCCGCTCGGTCACACCCCGGAGACCGGCGTGCACGTGACCTCGACCATCGCGCCGCGCTCGGCCGGATGGGAGCGCGGGGTGGCGGCGGGCGTCTCGTCCTGGCGCCGGATCAGCGACGACTCGATGCCGCCGCGGATCAAGACCGGGGCCAATTACCACAACAGCCGGCTGGCCCAGCACGAGGCGGTCCGCAACGGCTACCAGACCACGTTCCTGCTTAACCAGCGGGGCACCCTGGCCGAGGCCCCCGGCTCGTGCGTGGTCATGGTCCGTGACGGCGAGCTGGTCACCCCGCCCGCCACCAGCGGGGCGCTGGAGGGGATCACGGTGGCCACGGTGGCCGAGCTGGCCCAGACCGAGCTGGGCATCCCGCTGCGCCGCCGGGAGATCGACCGCTCCGAGCTCTATGTCGCCGACGAGATCTTCCTGTGCGGGACCCTGTCCGAGCTGACCCCGGTCACCTCGGTGGACCGCCTGCCGGTCGGCCACGAGCTGCCCGGGCCGGTCACGCGCCAGCTCCAGGCCCTGTACGACCAGGCGGTCCGCAACCAGCCGGGCCACCCCGGCTGGTCTGTGCCGATGCTCGCGCAGCCGCTGGCTGTCTCGGCCTCCTGAGTCGAAATCCCGGAGAAGAAGAGAAGAAGAGAAGAGGAGAAAGGCATGGCCATCCTGGCCGACCTGGCGGACCGCCTGCGCGCGGGCTCCGTCGAGGTCATCGACCTGACCGCCCCGTTATCGGAGAGCACCCCGGTGATCAGCCTGCCCGCCGACCACGGGCAGCCCTGGGCCTTCCAGCGCGAGGTCATCAGCCACTATGACGCCGCCGGTCCGACGGTGTACTGGAACAACATCCAGCTGTCCGAGCACACCGGGACCCACTTCGACGCGCCCGTGCACTGGCTGTCCGGCCGCGGCCTGGAGGACGTCTCCCAGGTCGCGCCCGGCCGCCTCGTCGGTCCCGCGGTCGTCCTGGACTTCTCCGCCGAGGCCGGCGCCGACCCGGATTTCCTGCTCCGGCGCGAGCATGTCGAGGCGTGGACAGCCGAGTACGGGCCGCTGCCCGCCGGAGGCTGGCTGCTGTACCGGACCGGCTGGGACAGCCGCCAGGGTGACCCGGTCAAGTTCCTGAACGGCGGGCACACTCCCGGCCTCGACCCGGCCTGCGCCCGCTGGCTGGCCCTGGACACACCGGTCGCGGGCATCGGCGTAGAGACCGTCGGCACTGACGCCGGCCAGGCCGCGTCGTTCGGGGACCAGCCGTTCCCGTGCCACTGGTTCTTCCAGGGGGCCGGCAAGTACGGGCTCACCCAGCTGCGCAACCTGGGCCGGCTCCCGGCCCGCGATGCGCTGCTGATCGCCGGCCCGCTGCCCATCGTCGGCGGCTCGGGCAGCCCGGCCCGCGTGCTCGCGCTGGTGGAGCGGTGAGCCGCCCGGCGGCCGGGCGGCCCACGGCACCGGACGATCCAGGCCTGAACCGGGGCCTGTCCCTGCTGGACCGGCACCTGGCCGACGAGCACCAGGCGGGCCAGTTCACCCTCCTGGGCCAGACCTGGGACCTGCTCGACGGCGTATTCAGCCCGGCCTACACCCCGGTGACCGAGCTGTTCACCTCGTGGCTGCCCTACCCGGCGGGCGGCCGGTTCCTGGAGATGGGGTGCGGCGCCGGCGTCACGACCGTGGTGGCCGTCCAGTCCGGCTGCGCTCAGGCGGCGGCCCTGGACATCAGCGAGGCGGCCATCCGCAACACGCGCCGCAACGTCGCCCGGCACGGTGTCGCCGACCGGGTCCAGGTGCGGCAAAGCGACCTGTTCGGGGCGCTGGCCGACGACGAGCGCTTCGACCTCATCTACTGGAACTCCAACTTCGTGTACGCGGAGGAGGAGTTCGTCAACGAGACCGAGTTGCATCACGCTTTCTTCGACCCGGGATACCGGGCGCACCGGCAGTTCCTCCGGGAAGCGCGCCGGTACCTCGCGCCGGGCGGGCGGCTGTTCATCGGCTTCAGCGACATCGGCAACACCGGGCAGCTGGACGAGGCGGCGGCAATGGCCGGGCTGGAGGGCCGCGTCTTCCGCCGGGAGGCCCGGCAGCTGGCCATCCGGCTGGAGTTCCAGCTTCTGGAGTTCCAGCCGGCCGACGGCCGCGCGTGGGCCGACCTCGCCCTGGACGGCCGACGGTGAGCGCGGCCGGAAGCGCCGCGGCCGGAAGCACCGCTGGCGGGAGCACCGCTGGCGGGAGCCGCGGGCACATCGTCGTGGTCGGCAGCGGCGGGCAGGCCTACCGGGAGTACTCCTTCCAGGCGCTGGCCGCCGCCTACCGGGTGTCGGCCGTCCTGGCCGACGAGCCGGCCTGGCAGCGGCGCTACCTGGCGGGCTGGCGGACGGCGGACCTTCAGGACGAGACCGCGGTCGCGGGCGCCGTCGCCGAGCTGCTCGGACCCGGTCCGGACGAGGGCGTGCTGACCTGGGACGAGACGGCCCTGGAAGTCACCGCGAAGGCCGCCGAGAAGCTGTCCCGGCCGCACATGAGCGCGCAGGCCGCGCGCCGCTGCCGGGACAAGTACCTGATGCGGTCGCTGCTCGCCGAGGCCGGCCTGGGCACCGTCCGGCACGGCCTGGCCCACTGCGCGGCGGAGGCGGCGGCCGTGGCGGACTCGATCGGCTACCCGGTCGTGCTCAAGCCCCGGGCGCTGGCCGGCAGCATGGGCGTGGTCCTGGTCCCGGACGCCGCCGCCCTGCCCGATGCGTTCGAGCTGGCCAGCGGGGCGCGGTACGCGACGCTGCCCACCGGCCACGGCGTGCTCATCGAGGAGTACCTCGACGGCCCCGAGATCAGCGTGGACAGCGTGGTCCGGGCCGGGGAGGTGCGGTGCGTGCACGTCGCGCGCAAGCGCCTTGGCTTCGAGCCGCACTTCGAGGAGGTCGGGCACCTGGTCACCGGCTGGGCCGGCGAGCCGTGGGCGACGGCGGTCACCGAGCTGGTCACGGCGGCCCACGCGGCCCTGCGGGTCGAGCTCGGGGTGACCCACGCCGAGGTCCGGCTGACCGGCACGGGACCCCGCCTGGTCGAGCTCAACGGCCGGCTCGGCGGGGACTTCATCCCGTACATCGGGCGGCAGGCGACCGGGATTGACCTGATCACCGTGGCCGCCGAGCTGGCCCTGGGCCGGGTCCCGCGGCTCGCGCCGGACCGCCAGCTGTCCGCCGAGGTCCGGTTTATCTACCCCGACACCGACGGCGTGGCGGGCGGGGTGGACCTGGCCGCCGCCGCGGCGGTACCGGGCATCGCCGACGCCTTCGTGCTGGCGCCGCCCGGCACGCGGCTGCTGCTGCCGCCGCGCCAGCCCGTCCCCCGGCTGGCCGCCCTGATCGCCGTGGACCCGGCCCCGGACGCCTGCGCGGCCAGCCTGGATGCCGCGGAGTACCAGATTGACACCCGGGTACAGCCCGAGATGACCCAGAGGCGGTAGCACCGATGAACACCACCAGTACCGGCCCGGCCCGCGCTGATGTCGGCCCGGGCTGGCGCTGGCGGCGGCCGGGACCGGCAGACCGCATCATCCTGGCCCACGGCCTGTCATCGTTCTGCTGGGGCCTGGTCCTCCCGTACACGGCCATCTACCTCGACACCCGGCCCGGCATCGGCGTCGGCGGGGTCGTGGCCTACTACACCGTCTCGGGCGCGGCCAGCCTGACCGTCGCCCTGTTACTGGCGGCGGGCTGGATCTCCCTGCCCCGGGTGACCCTGGGGGTGCTCGGCAACGCGCTGTGGCTGAGCGGGTACCTGGTCCTGGCCGTGGCGGGCTCCTACGCCGTGGTGACCGCCGCCGCCGTGGCCGTCGGCGCCGGGCAGGGCTGCTTCCTGGCCGCCGTCATCCCCATCCTCAACGGCCTGGTCCGGGAGGACGAGCGGCGTCGGGTGTTCGCCCGCCGCTACGCCGTCCTCAACGCCACCCTGGCCGGCGGTTCCCTGGCCGCCGGGGCGCTGCTGCTGGTGCTGCCCCGGTCCGTGCTCCCGTACTTCTTCGTGGCCAACGCGCTGGGCATCATCCCCGTCGCCCTGGCCCAGATCGCCAGCCGCGGTCACGAGGTCACTGCCGGCCCGGCTCCGGAGCGTGCCGGGGCGCCCGCCGGCCCGGCCGCCGCCCCGCCTCGCGCGCCCGCGCCGGGCCGGACCGCCACCATGACGCTGGTCCGGCTGGCCCTGCCGGTGGTGATCTTCCAGCTGGCCCTGTACCTGCTCGGCTTCAGCCAGTTCGAGGCCACCATGCCCCTGGTAGCCAGGAATCTCCTGCACCTGCCGCTGTTCAGCGTCTCGGTCATGCTGGTGGTGAACGTGGTGGTCATCGCCGTCGCCCAGCGGCCCGTCACGCGCCTGCTGGAGCACCGCCCGGAGATCACCGGCCTGCGGGCCGGGGTGACCTGCTGGGTCGCCGCGTTCTCCGCGGTCGGCGTGCTCTCGCTGGCCCCGCCGGGCTTCCGCCTGGGCGGGCTGGTCGCCTTCGCGCTCCTGTTCGGGCTGGGCGAGTGCGCCTACTCGTGCTCGTTCTACCCCTGGCTCATCGCCACCGTCCCGGACCGCGATCTGCCCAGGGCCAACGCCCTGGCCAACTCCATGATGGGCATCGGGACCTTCGTCGGCCCGTCCTTCGGCGTCGCCCTGATCCTTTCCGGCAGCGCGCTCGTCGTCACGCTCAGCCTGGCCGCGTGCTGCGCCGCCGTGGTCGCCGCCGCCGGCCTGCTCGCGCGCCGGTCCCGGCGGCGCGCCGCCCCGGACCAGCCCCGCCCGGACCAGGGCTCCCTGAGCCAGCCGTGCCGAGCTCCCTGCCCGGACCCGGGCTCCCTGAGCCAGCACCGCGCTGACCACGCCGAACCGGATCTGGCCGACCTCGACACGGGCCGCCCCGGCTAGTTAGCTTGGTGGCACATGAGGCGGGTCCGGGACTGCCTCAGCCGTCAGGCGGGGGCGACGACGCGTGCAGGTACTCGTGATCCGGCATCACGCGGTGGACGACCCGGGCTTCATCGCGGCCGCGTTCACGGCCCTGGGCGCGCAGGTCACGGTCCGCCAGTTCCCGGCCGACGGGCCGCTGCCGGCCCTGGACGGCGTCGCCCACGTCGTCGTCCTCGGCGCCGCCTGGTCGCTGTACGACGAGGACACGGTGGGCGGCTGGATCGGCGCGGAGCTGGACTTGCTGCGCGAGGCCGACCGGCGGGGCATCCCGGTCCTGGGCATCTGCTTCGGCGCCCAGGCCCTGGCGGCCGCCCACGGCGGCCGGGTCACCCCGGCGCCCCGGCCCGAGATCGGCTGGTACGAGGTCGAGTCGCTGGCCCCCGACATCATCGAGCCCGGCCCGTGGCTGGAGTTCCACCAGGACCAGTGCCTGCCGCCCGCGCAGGCGCGCGTGCTGGCCCGCACCGGCGTGTGCGTGCAGGCGTTCGCGCTGCGGGCCAGCCTGGCCGTCCAGTTCCACCCCGAGGTTGACGGCGCTCAGCTCAAGCGCTGGCTGGACGACGTCGGCGGCACCGCGGCGGCCGAGGCGGCGGGCACCGACCCGGCGAGTTTCCTGGCCGCCACGATCGCCGAGGAGCCGGCTGCCGCCGCCCGGGCCGACCGCCTGGTGCGGGCCGCCGTGCGGCTGGCCGCCGAGGCCCGGTCCCGCCTGTTAGCCGCGGCCCGCTGAGCCGGCGGCCGGGGGCTGGGTGAAGTACCACACGTGGCCCTCCGGGTCGGCGACGGTGTAGGACAGCCAGCCGGGCGGGCCGCTTTCGACCGGGGAGACGTCGGCCCCGGCCGCCTGCGTGCGGTCCCGGTAGGCCTGGAGGTCAGCCACGGTGACCCGGATAAGCTGGGTGGCGCCGCCCAGCCGGGCCGGGCCGCGATAGTCCGGGCCGGGCGAGGCGAGCATGACCAGACCGCCGCCGTCGAGCGCCAGCTCAGCGTGCCGGACAGTGCCGTCGGCCCGAGCGTCGCGGGCACGGACGGCGAAACCGAACGTGCTGACCAGCCAGTCCAGCGCGGTGCCCGCGTCCTCGTACAGCAGGTACGGGATTACCTGGGGATAGGCGCTGGCGTTAGCGGTCACGTTCCCCCCTCGGGCCGACGGCCCGTTCCGTCGCCATGACCATACGCCGTCCGTCTGGCGAAAGCGCCGGCGTTACTGTCCGGGGGCTGGGCCTGCGATGGTGTTCCGCAGCCCGGCCTGGTAGGCGGCCGCTACACGGTGGCGCTGACGGCGCCGGGCGAGCAGGAGCAGCGACACGAGCGCGATGAGGGCGGCGATGGCGGCCAGTGCCGGGAAGACGGGGAAGACGACGATGGTCGCGGTGGCTGAGCTGAGGTGTCCGCCGGTCCTGATGGTCGTGGTGACCCGGCACAGGCACAGGAGCGGCGGGTCCTGCCAGCGGGCCCGGAACGTGACCGTCGCGCCGCGCAGGAGCGTCAGCGCGGGGAACAGCACCTTAGTCCCGTTGACCATCGCGGTGAGCCGCTGGCCGGTGCCGCGGAAACTGTGGTGCACATCGCCCGTATCGCGGATGGTCGCGGTCATCGGTATGGAGCCGCCCGCGGAAAATCCCTTGGTACTGAACCCGATGATATGGGCGCTGTCGATCACCGGGCCGGGCACCGTGATGACGGCCGGGACGGCGATCCCTTCAGCGATGTGGATGTTGCCTTTGCCGTGCAGCCGCGGGATGAGGAAGACAATGGCCAGTTGGTAGTCGCCGGGCTCAGGGCGGCGGGGCAGATGGATGCGGATCTTGACGAACCTTTTCGCACCGGGCCGTACCTGGAACTGGCGGGGCGTCACGGTGATCCAGTTGACGGCGGAGTAGGGAGCATCCGGCGCCAGCCTGGTTGAGCCATCCGCGCCCTGCGTGAAAGCCTCTCGCTCAGCGTGGACATGCAGGACCGCGCGGCCCCGGTTCTCGATTTCGAGCCGCTGGACCTTGGTAACGCGCCCGGCCGGGACGATCAGCCGCGGCGGGCTGACGGCCATGCCGATGGCGGGAGGGCCAGGGGCGGGCCTGGCCGGGGCGGCCCGGGCCGGGGCGGCCGCCAGGAGGCACGCGCCGGCGATGGCGGCGGCGAGCAGGCAGCGGCCCGCTGCCGGAGGGCCGCCCCTGCGGGAGAGGCGGCCCGGCCGGGCATGCGAAGGGAAGGTACGCATCGTCATGTCAGGTTGATCTGTGTCGCCCGCGAGGTTACGGGTTGGTTGACGCAACGTAGTCGAGCGTGGCGCTGTACGTGCCGGTCGCCACGTTCGGGATCGTCACCCGGTAGTCGTTCGTGACCGTGTCGCCCGTGTCGGAGGACGGGCTGTCCTGCGTGAACACCGTCACCGGGCTGGTGTTCGACAGCGCGGTAAAGCCCGTCGTGCCGCCGCTGAAGCTGTCGTTCACCGTCAGGTCAGCGATCGGGATGGTGTTGGAGCCCGGCCCGTTGAGAGTGGCCGATTCGGACTCGACGGTGACGTTGTAGCCGGTGGAGTTGTTCGTCAGGACCGTCATGGTGACCGCGCCGTCATCGGTCACCGTGTCACCGGGCAGGCCGGTCAGCGTGAACGATGGCGTGAGGCTGGTCAGCACGATCGCCGACGACACGTCGACGTTCGCCTGGGTTGTCCCCGGGCTGGACGCGGCCAGCGCCTGCGTTGCCGGGACCAGCGCAATGACCGCGATTCCGATTGCCGTGACGCCAAGGCGCCCGGCGGTTAACATTCTGGGCACTAAACCCCCCTGTGTGTGGCTGACCTGCGAGAAGTGTGCCGGGGAGCCGAGCGAGTGTCAACTCAGAGTGATCATCAGATCACATTAAGTAGCCAGACTCGGTCTGGCCGGCGCTTGGCTGGCCGTGGTGGGGCTGGCCGTGCTGGGGCTGGCCGTGCTGGAACTGGCCGCGGGGCCGGCGGTCCAGCCGCCCGGGGGTCGCTCGAACCAGACGTCGACCTGGCCGGTGCCGACCGCGGACTCGTAGTCCGAGACCTGGACGCCGGGCGCCGTGCAGGCCCGGCCGCCCAGCGCCCCGGCCATCATCAGGTAGTGGCCGAAGAAGCCCTCCGGCGACACCCGGCCGTACTCCGGCATGCCGTCGATGACCGCCCGGTGGTTCCCGGCCCGGAAGTGCGCGAGGATCCGCGCGTCGGCGGCCCGGGCGGTGTCGCTGATGATGTGCGCCGGGTCGGACGCCTCGTGGTCGCGGATCTGGCGCAGCGGCCAGAACCGGTGGCTCATCCCGCCCGAGGCCAGCAGGACCACCTTGCGGCCGGCGCGGGCCACGGCCGCGCGCCAGTACCTCGCCGAACTGGAGGAAGTCGGCCGCCTCGGCCGTCTGGCAGACGCCCGACGCTGACCCAGCGCTCGCCGCCCTGCAGATAGCGCAGCAGGTTGATGGTCGGGTAGTGGACCGGCAGGTACGGGTCGCGGCTGGCGTGCACCCAGCAGCCCTCGGCCGCCGCCGCCTCGGCCGCCGCCGCGTCGGCCAGCTCGGGATCGCCAGGGTAGTCGAACGGGATGCCCGCCATGCCCCGCGGCAGCTCGTCCGAGGTGAACCGGCCGGACCGCCGGTCGTGCGCGCTGACGCAGTGCTCGAACGTGGTGAACCAGTGCGTGTCGAACACCACCACGGTGTCCGGGGCCAGCCGGTCCAGGTGCTCGGCCCGGATCCGGCGCAGCCCCGCGACCAGCGTGGTGTCCGCGCCGTGGTTGAGCGCGCGGCGCTCGGCCTCGGGCATGACGATGGTGGGCACGTGCGCGACCAGGGCCGCCCCCACGATCTCGCCCACTGCGGCTGTCTCTCCCACTCGGTTCGCTCTCCTTACAGGAACGGCAGGTACTCGCGCAGTTCCCAGTCGGTGGTGGCCTGCCGGAACCGGCGCCACTCGGCCCGCTTCACCGACAGGTGCTGGGCCACCAGGTCGGCGCCGACCGCCCCGCACAGCGCCTTGTCGGCCTCCAGCACGTCCAGCGCGGCGCCCAGGTCGGGCGGCACGCACCGGTCGGTGTCCACGTGCTCCAGGCCGTCGCCCGTCTCGGCGGGCGGCAGCGCCGGCTGGTCGGTGACCCCCAGCAGGGCAGCGGCCAGCACCGCGGTAACGGCGGTGTGCGGCGGCGCCGCGCCGTCGGCCAGGCGGTGCTCCAGGCGGGCCGCCCGGCCCCGCTCGCCGGGAATCCGCACGGTCACCCCCCGGTGGTCATAGCCCCAGTTGGCCCAGCAGCCGGACAGCGCGCCGGGCACCAGGCGCTTGTAGGCGTTGACCGTCGGGGCCATCAGCCCGGCCAGCGCCTCGTGGTGCTCGACCAGCCCGGCCACGCAGTGCCGGGCCAGGTCGGACAGGCCGTGGTCGCCGCCGGGATCGTCGAACAGGTTGCCGCCGTCCGGCCCGGCCAGGCTGAGGTTGACGTGCAGCCCGCTGCCGCCCCGGTCCGACAGCGGCTTGCCCAGGAACGTGCACAGCAGCCCGTGCCGGCTGGCCACCTCGCGGGCCATCACCTTGAACAGGAACGCCTCGTCGGCCGCCCGCAGCGCGTCGGCGCAGCCCAGCGTGAACTCGAACTGCGGGGTGTCGTACTCGCTGTTGATGGCGTCGACCGGCAGCCCGGCCCGGTCGGCGGCGGCCCAGATCTCGCTGATCACCCCGCCGGGGTCCACCGCCGCGCCGGTCCCGTACACGAACGCCCCCGGCGTGTCCAGCGGCCGCCAGCCCCCGGTGCCGTCCGGCTCCAGCAGGTAGGCCTCAAGCTCGATGCCGACCACGGGGGAGAAGCCGCGCCCGGTCCAGGCCGCGATGGCCCGGCGCAGCGCGGCCCGCGGTGACACCGCGACCGGCTCGTCGTTCTCCTCCAGGTCGGCCACCACCACCCCGGTCGCGGCTTCCCAGCCCGGCCGGATCGCCGCCGGGTCGAACCGGGCCACCATGTCGGGCAGCCCGTCGTAGTAGTTCGAGCCGGCCGTGCCGGGCTCCATCTCCCGGTTGTAGCCCAGCGCCCACACGCCCGTGCAGTGCCGCGCGCCGCGCTCGGCCAGCCGGGCCGGCACGTACTTGCCCCGGGCCAGGCCCAGGTGATCGGGCCAGAGCACCCGGAGGCGGTCAAAGCGCTCGTCCATTGCTGCTCCTTGCTCCCTACCACGGGGCTCGCTAGCACGGGGCTCGCTAGCACGGGCCTCGCTAGCGCTGGGTCCACCCGGCCGGGGCGGTGACGGTGTTCTTCACGTCGCAGTAGAAGTCAAAGCTCCAGTCGCCGCCCTCGCGGCCGATCCCCGAGTTCCGCGCCCCGCCGAACGGCGCCCGCAGGTCGCGGACGAAGAAGCAGTTCACCCACACCGTGCCGGCCACCAGGCGGGCGCTCACCCGGCCGGCCCGGTCGCGGTCCCCGGTCACCACCACTGCGGCCAGGCCGTAGTCGGTCCCGTTGGCCAGCGCCACCGCCTCGTCCTCGGCGGCGAACACCAGCAGCGGCGACTTGCCGCCCAGCTCGAAGCTGACCGGCGTCAGCGCGGGCGCCGCCGCGGCCGCGATGACGCGAGCCGTCGGCACCGACCCGGTGAAGCTGATGCGGGCCACCCGCTCGTCCGCCACCAGCGCCTGCCCGGCCTCGGCGCCGATGCCCTGGACGACGTTGAGCACGCCGGGCGGCAGGCCCGCCTCTTCGCCCGCGTCGGCCAGCAGCGAGGCGGTCAGCGGTGCCCACTCGGCGGGCTTGAGCACCACCGTGGCCCCGGCGGCCAGGGCCGGGGCGACCTTCCACGTGGCCAGCATCAGCGGCGCGTTCCACGGCGTGATCAGCACCGCCACCCCGGCCGGGTCCCAGCTGACGTGGTTGCGGTGGCCCCGGGTGTCGAAGTCCTCGTGGCCCAGGCGCAGCAGCCAGTCGGCGAAGAACCGGAAGTTGTGCACCACCCGGGGCATGACGCCGCGCAGGTGCGACCGCAGCAGCGCCCCGTTGTCGGCCGTCTCCACCGCGGCCAGCTCGCCGATCCGGCGTTCCAGCACGTCGGCCACCTGGTGCAGGTGCCGCGCGCGCCGCTCCGGCCCGGCGGCGGCCCATCCGCCGAACGCGGCGTCGGCGGCACTGACCGCGTCGCGGGCCTCGGCGGCGCCGCCGCGGGCCACCTCGCCCAGCAGTTCCTCGTCGATGGGGGACAGGTCGGCGAACCGCGCCCCGTCCGCGGACGCCACCCGCTCGCCGCCGATGTAGTGGTCCAGGCTGACCGGCACCCCGGCGACCCGGGCGGTAGCGCTCATCGGCGGCCTCCCGCTCGATCAGATCGTACGGGCCGGATGCGGGGGCCGGATGCCGCGGAACTCCCAGTCCCCGCCCAGCGCGGTGGACACGACTTCCTCCGAGGACGACGGCTGGGCGCCGTAGCCGGCCGGGATGCGGCCGGCCCTTCGGTGATCGTGTTGGTCAGCGTGCCCAGGCCCTCCACCCGGACCGACACCACGTCGCCGGGCTGCACCGGGCGGGACCCGGCGGGCGTGCCGGACAGGATCACGTCGCCGGGCAGCAGGGTGATCGTCCGGGCCAGGTCGGCGATCAGGTAGTGCATGTCGAACAGCATCTCGTCGGTCGACCCGGACTGGGCCACCCGGCCGTTCACCGTGGTCTCGATGGCCCGGTGCCGGAAGTCCCAGCCCCGGACCAGGCCGGGGCCGAGCGGGCACAGCGTGTCCGAGCCCTTGACCCGCAGCATCGACCCGGCGTCGGTGTCGCGGAAGTCGTGCAGGCCGAAGTCGTTGCCGATGGTGTACCCGGCCACGTACCGGCCCGCGTCGGCCGGGGCCACGCTGCGGCACGGCGCGCCGATGACGATGGCCACCTCGCCCTCGTAGTTCAGCCACTGGCAGCCCGCCGGCCGGACCACGGCGCCCTGGTGGCTGTTGAGCGCCGACACCGGCTTGTGGAAGTAGGTCGGCGTGGCCGGCGGCCGGGACCCGAATTCCGCCACCCGGCCGCGGTAGTTCAGGTGCACGCAGAGGATCTTGGTCGGCTGGCACGGCGGCAGGTGCACGGCCTGCCGGGCGGGCACCGCCCGGCCGTCGGCGGCCCGCAGCGCGTCCCCGTCCACGGTGACCTCGGTGACGGCGCCGTCCAGCAGGATGCGGCGGGTCTGCGCCGGCGCGGGCTCGTCGGGCACGGGCATGCTCCTTCGAGCGCGGCATCTTGTCTGGAACTAAAGCGGCCGGGCCAGCTCGGCCCACACGATCTTGCCACCGTACCCGGCGTACTCCGCGCCGCAGTTGATGCTGAGGGTGGCGACGACGACTAATCCGCGTCCGCTCTCGGCGTCCGCGCCCGCGTCGCCGGGAACGGGCTCCAGCGGGCTGTGGTCGTGGACTTCCACCCGCACGGACCGCTCCCCGGCGATCAGGTGCAGGAGAACCGCTGGACGCGCGGGCAGCGCGGCCGAGGCCTTGATGGCATTCGTCATCAGCTCGCTGATGATCAGCGCGGCGTCGTCGGCCAGATCGCGCAGTCCCCACTCGCGCAGCACGTTGACGGCATGCAGCCGGGCGCAGGGGACCGCGCCGGGCAGCGGGGCCAGCTCGAGGAAGCTCATCCGGCGCGGGTCGCCGTCACCGGCGCCGGAGTCGTGCTGCGGGCAGCCGGGCACCGCACGGGGGTCGGTTACGTCACCTACGTCACCCGGTGCCGTCATGGCGCCCAATTTCGCAGGCTAGAACACACATTAAGCTATGTGGCACAAAAGAGGCCACGATTCGCCACCACTGGCTCGGAGGTCTGCCACGATGGCCAGACGCGACCCTGAGACGAACCCCGCCGCGTTCCTGGGTGACGAACTGCGGCGGGCCCGGGTGGCCGCCGGGTTCAGCAGCCAGGATGCCCTGGCGGCCACGCTGGGCTTTGACCGGACCGTGGTCACCAAGGCGGAGACCGGGGAGCGCCCGCCGACCGTTGACGTGCTGGCCGCGTGGTGCCAGGCGTGCCGCCTGCCCGAGGAGTTGTTCACCCGGCTGGCCGCCCTCGCCCGCCGGGCGGACGGCCCGGTCCCGAGCTGGTTCGAGGACTGGCTGGAGGCCGAGGGCAAGTCGCACACGCTCCGCCTGTGGGCGCCCGTGTTACTGCCGGGGCTGCTCCAGACGGCGGAGTATGCCCGTGCGTTGTTTCTCGCGATGGGGGTAGATGAGGACGCGGCCGAGGAGCAGGTCACGGTGCGGCTTGACCGGCAGGAAATCCTCGACCGCCCAGACCCCCCGCACCTAGTAGTCGTGCTGTACGAGGCGGTCCTGCGCCATCTCGTCGGCACGCCGCAGGCCATGCACGACGCACTTGTCCACGTCGCCGAACTGTCCCGGCGGCCCAATGTCAGCATCCAGGTGATCCCCGTGGACACCGGCGCCAACGCCGGGCTCGGCGGATCGTTCTGCCTGGCGACCGGCGACGGAACACCCGATGTGCTGCTCATGGAGACCGTTGAGGACGTGACCACGGAAACCCGGTCGCTTGTCCGCAGGGCGGCCAATATCTTCGTCCGCGTCCAGGCTGACGCGCTGCCTCGCGCGGCCAGCCGGGCTCTCATCCTGGAGGGAGCAGGCCAATGGAAAGCACGATGAGCTACTGCTGGCGGAAGTCCAGCTACAGCGGCAACGGCGGCGGGAGCTGCGTCGAGGTCGCGGGCAACGTCCCGCGTGTTGTGGCCGTCCGCGACTCCAAGGATCCGGCTGGCCCGGTCCTGACTCTGGCGCCCGGCATGTGGCGCGACTTCGTCGCTGGCATCAAGGCCGGACGGCATCACCTGACCTGACGGCCGTCTCGCGGCGACTGCCGTTACAGGGAACAAAACTGCCGGGAATCCGCAGGCCCGCGATGCAGCGCAGCGGGTCCCCGGCGCGTCTCTCCTACGTGATGGCAGACACCGCGGATGCCGGCCGGGGCACGTCCCCGCCGTCGGCGGACGCCAGCCAGGCGGTGGCGGCGCTGTTCCGCGACCACTACCTGGAACTCGTCCGGCTGGCGGTCCTGATGGTGGGCGACGTGAGCACCGCCGAGGATGTGGTGCAGGACGCGTTCGAGCGGCTGCACCGAAGCTGGCGGCGGCTGCGCCAGCCATCCAGCGGGCTGGCCTACGCCCGGTCCAGCGTGCTCAACGGCTGCCGCTCGGTGCACCGTCGTTCCGCCGTTGCCCGCCGGCACGCCCCGCGACTGGCCTGCCCGGCCGAGCAGCCCGACGCCGCTGCCCTGCTGGCCGACCAGGGCGAGTTGCTGGCCGCACTGCGCCTGCTGCCCCGGCGCCAGCGCGAGGTCCTGGTGCTGCGCTATTACGCCGACCTCGACTACCAGGAGATCGCGGCCACGCTGCGGATCAGCGCCAGCGCTGTCCGCTCCACCACCTCACGCGGGCTGGCCGAGCTGGCCCGGACCCTGGGGAGGTCCCAGTGAGCACCGACCTTGAGTCGCGGCTGCGCGCCGAACTGCGGGCGGCGGCCCGCCAGGTCCGGCCGGAGATGCTGCGCGGGCTCCCGGAGGCCGCCGCCGCGCGCGGCCGCCGGCCGGGGACGGCCCGGTGGCTGGCTCCCGCGTTGGCCGTGCTGGCGGTCCTCGCCGTGCTCACCGGCGTGCGACTGGCCGTCGGCGGGCCCGGTGAGCCCGGTCCGGTGAGCCCCGGCGCGATGCCGCGCTACTACGTGTCGGGGGCCAACTTCCCCGGCACCGCCCACCGCGGCAAGATCCGGGTCCAGGCATCGGCGACCGGCGCGGTCCTGTCCCGGCTCGTGCTGCCCAAGGGCCTCGCGGTCGCGGACATCACCACGGCGGCCAGCGGCCGGCTGTATGTGGCCTCGGTCCAGCCGGCCGGCCAGCCCGGCGCCACGACGTTCTGGACCGTGACCCTGTCTCCCCGCGGCCGCCCCGTGCGCTACCGGCGGCTGGCCGTGACGGTGCCGTACAGCCCGGCCGCCGAGCGCGTGGCCGGGGATATCGCGCTGAGCGCGGACGGCACCCTGCTCGCCGTGGTGGTCGACGCGCTGCCCCTGCCGGGCAACACCAGCCGGATCTCGCAGATCGAGCTGATCTCGATGCGGACGGCGCGAGTGGTCCGGACCTGGTCCGGGCCGCCGGGCTGGAATCTCGGCTCCCTGTCGTGGTCGCGAGGCTCGCTCGGCTTCACCTACACGCGCACCACTGAGGGCAGTGACGGAGTACTGCACGTGCTGGATCAGGTGCGCACGCTGGACCTGGCCCGCCCCGGCAGTTCCCTCGCCGCCTCCAGCACGCCCGTGCCCCTCCAGGTGCCGGCCCAGTCGCTCCGCGACGGGATCGCGTTCGCGGGCGGGTCGCAGCTCCTCGCCTGGACTGAGCTGCGGCCCGCGGGCCGCAGGGATGACTGGGTCCTCGCCGCCTACGACGCGCGGACCGGTCGGCGGCTGCGGGTGCTGGTCAACCTGAGCGGCCTGGTCACCGCCGAGCCGCTGTCGCTGTCGGCGGACCCGGCCGGGCGGCACCTGCTGATCACCGCCTACGGCAGCTTCACCCGGCCCGGCAAGCCCAGACCGTCCGTCCGTGCCCTGACAGGGGGCGGGCAGGAGCTTGTCATGCTCAGCGACGGCAAGCTCATGTCGCGCCGGGTACCCGCCAACGTCCTGGGCCTGCTCGCCGTCTGGTAGCCCGCAGCCGTGCTGCCCGCCGAACAGGGGCCGGCGGGGAGGCCGCAGAGGTCCGGCCGGGCCACAGCGCGACGGGCGGCGAACCGGAATTCCGCCTGCCCGTGATGCAGCGCGGCGAGTCCCTGGCGCGTCTCTCCTACGTGAACGCAGATCCGGCGGATGCCGGTCCGCAGCGGACCGCGCGCTGCGTGGCTGACGGCGACTGACCGCCCGGGTGCCCGGCCGAGTACTGGGCGGCCGGGCATCCCGGCGCGGTCGCGCCTCACCCGGACTGTCAGACCCGGGCCGTAGCGTGGGTGCCATCGGGCGGGTGTCTTCGGGCGGGTGTTTGGGCAGGTTATGGCCGGGCTCTGGGGCCGGGGCGCCGATGACGTGAGCATCAATGACGGCGGGGGCAGGAAGCATGGCATCAGGCGAGACGGCGACGCCGACCGGCGAGCGGGCCGACCTGACCGAGGCTCTCCAGCGGCACCGCGGGTTCCTGCATCAGACCGCGCGCGGCCTGACTGACGAGCAGGCGGCGCAGCGCACGACGGTTAGCGCGCTGTGCATCGGCGGCCTGATCAAGCACGTCGCGGCCACCGAGAAAACCTGGGTCGACTTCATCGTGAATGGCCCGCGGCCCGCGGGCGAGTTCGACCGCGTCTGACCCGGAGACCGCCGCCCGCTGGGCGAGCAATTTCCAGATGCTCCCCGGCGAGACCCTGGCCAGCCTGATGGCCGAGTACGAGGACGTGGCCCGCCAGACCGACGAGCTGGTCGCCATGCTGCCCGACCTGGACAGCTCCCACCCGCTGCCTGTGGCCCCCTGGTTCCCGCCCGGCGCCCGGTGGACCGCCCGCCGCGCGCTGCTGCACATCATCGCCGAGACATCGCAGCACGCCGGCCACGCCGACATCATCCGCGAGGCCCTGGACGGCGCCAAGACCATGGGCTAGCCGTTCGTTAAAGCGACATTGCCTGGCGAGTCAGGGACAGCCTTGCTTCCCGCACTGGTCAGCGCGGGAAGCCTCACACGCGGTGCGGCGAAGCGATGGCTGAAGATCCATCCGATGTCGTGGAACGACCCCGGTGCCCCGTCATCTGGGTCCTCCGCGTTCCAGGGGCGTTCGGGCGCTCGTCGCCATGAATACCCTGGTCAGCCAATGATCATGACGTCGGCCGCCGGGTGGCCGGGCGGGCTCGCGGGTATGGGGGTGGTTTTGCCGGATACGCCTCCTGTCACGGGAGCCCTGCCCCAACCAGAGTCACCAATCCTCCGGCGACGTACAGCTACGTCGCCCGGCTGTCACCACTCGGACCGGCCGATTAGCCAGCGCTTCTGCCGTAGGGATAATCGAATAAGAAATCGTCTGGTTGGCCGGAATGTCAGATGGTCACGATACTCTTATCTAGCAAGGTCCGCTCCCGGCGACCGGGGGCGGATGAGCTAGCAGAGCCAGGCAGGAGGTGCCCGGAGGTGACTGATCAGCGTGATCCGCTCGAGGGCGCCCGGCGAGCCTGGCTCGCGCCCTGATCGTGCTCCCGGCTCTGGCCCGGGTCCTGCCCCGGGCTCTGGCCCCGGTCCCGGGGTCGGCCCTGGCTCGGGTTCCGGCCCCGGGTCTGCCGCCGGCGCCCGGGTCTGCCGCCGCCCCGGGGTCTGCCGCCGGCGCTGTGGCGGGTTCCGGGTCGGGTCCGGGCCGTCTCCCGGCTCCGCCGCCGGCCGGGGGTGATGGCCTGGCGTGGTCGTTCGCGCTGGACGCCGACGCGGTGTTCGCGGCGCTGGGCCGGCCGGCGCCGCGGTGGGAGGAGATTGACCAGGACGAGGATCTGGCCGATGAGCTGGCTGCCCGCGACCGCGACGGCGCGCCGGCGCCGGTGAGCGTGGCGGGCGCGGTGGCGGACGCCCTGCCGGCCGGGCCGGGCGCTGCCGCGTGGCTGTCCGGGCATGACCCGGCGGCGGTGTCGGATCACGATGCGGTTGCCATGGCGGCGGCGTTCCGGCGGGTGGCGTCGTGGGCGCAGGCCGGGGAGCTGGCCATGGTCGCCCAGATCGCCGCGCGGTCGGCTGCCCGGGACCCGGATGCCGGGTTAGCGGCTGACGGCCGCCCGGCGCATGTCACCCGCGATGCGGCGGCGCAGGTGTCGCTGGAGCTGGTGCTGTCCTCGGCTGGCGCGGAGGCCTGGACGGGCCTGGCGCTGGCCCTGGCCTGGCGGCTGCCCGGCACCGCCGCCGCGCTCGCCGCCGGGCGCATCGACCTGGTCCGGGCCCGGATCCTCGCCGAGGCCGTCGCCCCGCTGTCCGATGAGGCCGCCGCGGCGGTGGAGGCGGCGGTGCTGCCCCGGGCGGGGGACCAGACGTACGCGCAGCTGCACGCGGCGGTGCGCCGGGCGGTGATCGCGGCGGACCCCGACGGCGCGGAGCAGCGCCGCCAGGCCGCGGAGCGGCGGGCGAAGGTGGCGCTGTACCCGGATCAGGACTGCACCGCCACGCTCACCGGGACCCGGCTGCCCGCCGCCCACGCCGCCGCGGCGATGGCGCGGCTGTCCGCGCTGGCCCGGGCGATGAAGGCCGCCGGGGCGGGCGGCGGCCTGGACCTGCTGCGCGCCCATGCCTACCTGGGCCTGCTGCTCGGGACGCTGCCGCTGATCCCGCCCCCGGCCGGCGGGCCGCCCGACGCCGACCCGCCCGATGGCGACGAGGACGACGGCACCCCGCCGCCCGGTCACCACGACTGGCCACCCGGGCAGCGCCGGCGGTTCCCCGGGCGCCGACCACCATGGTCGACCGCCCGGTGGCGATGGCGGCTCCCCGGCCGCTGACCAGAGCGACGGCCCGGCCGGCGAACACGGCGGCGGTATCCCGCGCGCTGGTGACCGGGGCGGGCGGCCCCCGCGCAGCGGTGGCGCCGGGCGTGCCGGTCATCACGGCCGGCCTCCCGGCAGCTGCGGCGACTCCCCGGGTGCCGACCAGGACAACGGCCCGCCAGACGAGCAGCGTGACGCTGCGTGCGCGGATCGCGGGACACCGCCGCCCGACGGCCACGACGCGGGCGCCCCGCACCGCGACCACCGAGACCACCGAGACCACCGCGACCACCGCGACCGGCCGCCCGCCCCCGGCCCCGGTCGCGCGGCGGCTGCCAGCGGGCATGACCCGCCGCCCGCCAGCGCCGGTGACCATGACCCGCCGCCGGGTACCGGCGATGGCTGCCCGCCGGGCAGTGACCTGCCCCCGGCCGGGCCGTGGACCGACGCCCCGCCCCTCACCGACACCGGCCTCCCCGACGCCGATGACGGCTGGCACGACACACCCCCGCCGCTCCCGCCCGGCTACGCCGACTGGGACCCCGACCGCGGCGACCCCCTCGACCACGAGCACTTCGCCGACCCCGGCATCATCCCGCCCTGGCCACCCGCCCCCTCCGCCATCCCATCCCCGGGCAGCCCCGGCCCGGCTGATCGCGGCTGCGCTGACGCCGGCCCCGCCGCCCGCCGGCGGGCAGGTCCCGATCCCGGCCGCCCCCGCCGGCCAGGCCCCGACCCCGGCGGCGGAGCCGGGCCGCCACCGGGCGGGCTGCTGGACCTCACCCTGCCCTGGGCCACCCTCACCGGCCAGGCCGACGCACCCGGAACCCTGGGCCGCATCGGGCCCATCACCGCCGCCCAGGCCCGCCACCTCGCCCGCATGGGCACCCGCAACCACGCCACCCAGTGGCGCGTCATCCTCACCACCCCCGACGGCACCGCCACCGCCGTCGCCCGCATCCCCCGCCTCCGCCTCCGCCTCCGCCGCCCCGGCCCGGCGCGGCCCGCAGGACCGCCGGGCACCCCACCCCATGCCGGAACCGCCTCGGCCGAGCCCGAACCCGCGCCCACCCTCGGCCGCGTCACCGTCATCATCCCCGCCGCCAGCCTCGACCCCGACCCGCCAGACGACCCATGACCCGCCAGACCATGACGAGGCAGACCATGACGAGGCCGGCCGCAGCGAGGCAGGCCGTGAGAAGCATGACCCTGACCAGCCCGGCCGTGACAAGCCCGGCCGGACAAGCCCGGCCATGACAAGCCCGGCCGCGAGCTGCCGGACCCGGCCGAGCTGGCCGGCATCCGCGTCCGGATCACGGCCGCGGCGCGCCGCGCCCGCGATACCGCCCGCCAGCACGCAGAAGCCGACCGTGACGCGCCCGGAGGCTGCGCCCATGCCACCGCCAGCCCCGCCTACCGCCCGCCGCCCCGGATCCGCGAGTACGTCATCGCCCGCGACCAGACCTGCCGCAACCCCCGCTGCGGCCAGCCCGCCTGGCGCGCCGACCTCGACCACACCCGCCCCTACCACCACGGCGGGCCCACCTGCAAATGCAACCTCGGCGGCGCCTGCAGATCCGACCACCAGCTCAAGCAGCTCCCCGGCTGGACCCTCACCCAGCCCGAGCCCGGCGTATTCCAGTGGACCACCCCCGCCGGACGCACTTACACCACCCGACCCGACCCCCACCACACCGCCTAACCCAACCCGACCAGGAAGGCCGGGCGTCTGCCAAGCCAGTCCGCCGCCTAGCGCTGACACCGGAGCTACCGCAGCAGCCGCCTCGACCGAAGCGGATCGCGTACCTGCCTAGGCCGGCCAGGGTGCGGGTACATGAGCAGGCGTGACAGGAACGCCGGGTCCGGAGAGCGGCCGGGATGGCACAGGCGGCCGACGCGGCGGGGGCGGTGCCGCTCGGCCGGGCCGTGAGCCGCCGGACCAGCACGGGCTGCCGCGCGGGATGCGGCCGATGCTGGCCACGGCCGGGCCACTGCCCGATGCCGGGGCGGCCAGGGCGGCGTGGGCGTTCGAGATGAAATGGGACGGGCTGCGGGCGCTGGCTTACATCGACCCGGGCGGCGGGGGGCGGCTGATGTCGCGGACTGGGCGGGACATCACCCACGCCTACCCCGAGCTAGCCGGGCTGGCCGGGGCGGTGCGCGCGGCGGGCGCGGTCAGCGCGGTGCTGGACGGCGAGATCGTCGCGTTCGAGGCGCCCGGCGATGTCGGCGGACAGGCTGCCGGCGTGGCCGGGGAGGCGGGCAGCAAGGTCGGGCAGCAAGGCCGGCAGCGAGGCCGGCAGCAAGGCCGGCAACGAGGCCGGCAGCGACGCGGGCAGCGAGGCCGGCAACGAGGCGGGCAGCAAAGCTGACAACGAGGCTGGGGACGAGGCTGGCAAACCTGCCGGGCAGCGGGCTGGAGCCGGGTCGGCGGCGGTCGCGGGCGCGGCGCTGGGGCTGGGGGGCGGGGTGCCCAGCTTCGAGGCGCTGCAGCAGCGGATGAACATCAGCTCCAGTGATGACGTGCGGCTCCTGGCGGGCCGGGTGCCGGTCACCTACCTGGCCTTTGACCTGCTGTCGCTGAACGGGCACGCGCTGCTCGACCTGCCCTACGGCGAGCGGCGGGCGCTGCTGGGCGAACTGCGGCTGCACGGGACGGGGTGGCAGGAGCCGCCGGCGTTCACCGGGGAAGCGGGCGCCGACGTGCTGGCCGTCTCCCGGCAGCAGGGGCTGGAGGGCGTGGTGGCCAAGCGGCTGGGCTCCCGGTATGAGCCGGGACGGCGGTCGCCGAGCTGGATCAAGGTCAAGAACATCCGGCGCCAGGAGGTCGTGGTCGGCGGCTGGCAGCCGGGTGAGCGCGGGCGGGCCGGGCAGATCGGGTCGCTGCTGATCGGGGTCTACGACGAGGCCGGGCTGGCCTACGCGGGGCACGTGGGGACCGGGTTCACCCGGCCGGTGCTGGACCTGCTGGCGGCCCGGCTGGCCCCGCTGCGCCGGGGCACCTCGCCGTTCGCCGCCGAGGTCCCGCCCGAGCATGCCCGGTACGCGGTGTGGGCCGAGCCCCGGCTGGTGGTCGAGGTGGCGTTCACGCAGTGGACCAGCGCGGGGCGGTTGCGCGCCCCGTCGTACAAGGGCCTGCGCGACGACAAGGACCCGCGCGACGTGGTCCGCGAGACCTCACCGCCGGACTACCGCCGCCGGGCTAACCACTGGCGACCGAGATGACCGACACGCCGGACGCGGCGTCGATGTCGTAGCGGTCGGCGGCGGCCGCCCAGCCCGGGTCGGTCAGCACCGTACCGCCCGCCAGACCCGACCGGGCCTGGCCGTCAAGCGTCGCCGCGCCCGCGCCGCCGTCCAGGCGCAGCCGGGCCGGCACCCCGGCGGGCACGGCCACCCGTACCTGGCTGGCCCCGCCGGCCAGCACGATCTGCACCGTCCCGGACGGGCGGGGCAGGCGCATGGTGATCTGGCTCGACCCGGCGGTGAAGTCGGCGCCGCGCAGTCGCCCGCCGGCCAGGAACACGCCAGTCTGGCTGGCGCCGCCGCTCAGGGTCAGCCGCCACGCCACGCCCGGAGTTGAGCGTTACCCGGATGGTGGCCGGCCCGCCCGGCGTGCCCGCTGCCGCGCAGGAACAGCCGTACGGCGCTGCCGCCAACCGCCACCTCGGGCACGCTGCCCGCGCCGGGCGGGGTGGACACCCGGAGCAGCTCGCCCGGCAGCGGGGCGGTGGTGACGGTGATGCTGGCCGCGCCGCTCAGCACGGCCAGCGCGGCGTGCTGACGGGCGCCTAACGGGACCGACCCTAACGGGACCGACACGGCGTGCGGGGCGGCGGTGACGGCACCGCGGTCCCACGGCGCCAGGCCGGCCGCGCTCAGGATCACGATGAGCGCGACGGTGCACAGGGCGACGATCGCGGCCCCGGTCAGGAACCGCTGCCGGGGCGAGCGCGCGGCGAGCGAGAGGACAGGCACCGGCTCGATGTTCCCGGGTTCGGCGCCCTTACCCGGGACCTGCGCGGAAGCTACCCAGGGCGGGCATGCTGACCTGCGGGTACGTTTGCCGGTCGCGGCATCGGGCAATCGACCACAGCCCGCCGGGCTACCGTGAACGCTAGGATCACGGCGGGCCGGGCGGACGAGGGAAGGACGGGACCAGCAACCTTGCCAGGACAATCCGCGCCAGGCCAGACGCCGCCAGCCCCCGCCGCGCCGCCGGCGGCGGTGTGGCCTGGCACCAGCCATCCGCTCGGCGCCACCTACGACGGCGTCGGGACCAACTTCGCGCTGTTCTCCGAGGCGGCCGAGCAGGTCGAGCTGTGCCTGTTCGACGACGACGGCCAGAGACCCGGCTGCGCCTGCGCGAGGTCGACGGCTACGTCTGGCACGGCTACGTGCCGACCGCCGGGCCGGGCCAGCGCTACGGCTACCGGGTGCACGGCCCGTATGACCCGGCCGCCGGGCCACCGCTGCGACCCGGCCAAGCTGCTGCTCGACCCGTACGCCAAGGCCGTCGAGGGCGCCGTTACCTGGGACCCGGCGGTCTTCTCCTACCAGTTCGGCGACGCCGGGCCGGCGCAACACCGGCGACTCGGCGCCGTACGTGCCGCGCTCGGTGGTGGTCAACCCGTACTTCGACTGGGCCGGCGACCGGCCGCCCCGGGTGCCGCTACCACGACAGCGTGATCTACGAGGCGCACGTCCGGGGCCTGACCCGGCTGCCACCCCGACATCCCGGAGAGCGAGCGCGGCACCTACCTCGGGCTGTCGCACCCGGCGATCATCGACCACCTGACGTCGCTGGGCGTCACCGCCATCGAGCTCATGCCCGCGCACCAGTTCGTCAGCGACGACGTGCTGGCCCAGCGCGGCCTGGTCAACTACTGGGGCTACAACACCATCGGGTTCTTCGCCCCGCACAACGCCTACGCCGCCGCCGGCCAGCGCGGCGAGCAGGTGCAGGAGTTCAAGGCGATGGTCCGGGCCCTGCACGAGGCCGGGCATCGAGGTGATCCTCGACGTCGTCTACAACCACACCGCCGAGGGCAACCACCTCGGGCCGACGCTGTCGTTCCGGGGCATCGACAACGCCTCCTACTACCGGCTCGTGGACGATGACCGGCAGTACTACATGGACACCACCGGCACCGGCAACAGCCTGCTGATGCGCAACCCGCAGGTGCTCCAGCTGATCATGGACTCGCTGCGGTACTGGGTGACCGAGATGCACGTGGACGGCTTCCGGTTCGACCTGGCCTCCGCGCTGGCCCGGCAGTTCCACGAGGTTGACCGGCTGTCGTCGTTCTTCGACGTGGTCCAGCAGGACCCGGTCGTCTCGCAGGTCAAGCTCATCGCCGAGCCCTGGGACGTGGGCGACGGCGGCTACCAGGTCGGCAACTTCCCGCCGCTGTGGACGGAGTGGAACGGCAAGTACCGGGACACCGTCCGCGACTTCTGGCGCGGCCAGTCCGCCACGCTGCCCGAGTTCGCGTCCCGGCTGACCGGCTCCAGCGACCTGTACCAGAGCGACGGCCGCCGCCCGGTCGCCTCGGTCAACTTCGTCACCGCCCACGACGGGTTCACCCTGGCCGACCTGGTCTCCTACGACCGCAAGCACAACGGCGCCAACGGCGAGGACAACCGGGACGGCACCGACGACAACCGGTCCTGGAACTGCGGCGCCGAGGGCCTGACCAGCGAGCCCGCGATCCGCGCCCTGCGCGGCCGCCAGCAGCGCAACTTCCTGGCCACGCTGCTGCTGTCCCAGGGCGTGCCGATGCTGCTGGCCGGCGACGAGCTCGGCCGCACCCAGCGCGGCAACAACAACGCCTACTGCCAGGACAACGACATCTCCTGGGTGAGCGTGGGACGCCGAGCCGGGTGACGAAGATCTCGGCCGAAACGGATGGCACGCTGCTGGACTACACCCGGACGCTGATCGGGCTGCGCGCCAGCCACCCGGTGTTCCGGCGGCGGCGGTTCTTCCAGGGCGAGCCGCTGGCCGGGCCGCGCGACCAGGTCGGCGACATCGCCTGGTTCACGCCCGGCGGCGAGGAGATGACCGAGGAGGACTGGGCGGCCGGGTTCGCCAAGTCCATGACAGTTTTCCTGAACGGCGACGGCATCAGCGAGCCCGGCCCGCGCGGCCAGCGAGTCCGCGACGACTCGTTCCTGCTGCTGTTCAACGCCAGCGAGACCGACCTGAAGTTCGCCGTCCCGCCGGCCCGCTACGGCGAGCAGTGGCTGCGGGTGCTGGACACGGCGGCGGCGCCCGACCCGGTCACCGGGGCCGTAACGCAGCGGGCGGCGGGTTCGTGGCCGGGGGCGCCGTGGCTGGAAGCCCCGTGGTCGGCGGCGCGGTGGTCGGCGGCGCGGTGGTCGGCGGCGCGGTGGTGACGGGCACGGTGCTGCCCGGCAGCCTGGTCGCGGGCACCGGGCTGGCCCGGCCCGGCGACACCATCGACGTGTGCCACCGCTCGCTGCAGGTGCTGCGGCGTGCCTGAGCGGCCCGCGGCGACCTTCCGGCTTCAGCTGCACGCCGGGTTCGGGTTCGCCGAGGCCGCGGCGGTGGCCGGCTACCTGGCCGCCCTCGGCGTGACCCACGTCTACCTGTCCCCGATCCTGCAGGCCGCGCCCGGCTCGCAGCACGGCTACGACGTGGTCGACCACTCGGTCATCTCGGCCGACCTGGGCGGCGAGGCCGGGTTCCGGGCCATGGCCGGCGAGCTGCGACGGCTCGGCCTGGGCGTGATCGTCGACGTGGTGCCCAACCACATGAGCATCGCCGCGCCCGAGTCGCTCAACCGCCAGTTCTGGTCGGTGCTGGCGGCCGGGCCGGACTCGCCGTGCGCGCACTGGTTCGACATCGACTGGGCCGCCCGCGACGGCCGGCTGCTGCTGCCGATCCTGGCCGGCCCGCCCGCCGAATGCGCCGCTGACCTGGCGGTCGACCCCGGCGGCGATCCGCCGGCGACCCGGGCAGCGGCCCGGTGCTGCGGTACTTCGACCACGTGCTGCCGCTGGCGCCGGGGACGGCCGGGCTGCCGCTGCCGGAGCTGCTGGCCGCGCAGCATTACGAGCTAGCCGACTGGCGGACCGCCGACAGCGAGCTGAACTGGCGGCGGTTCTTCGACATCACCACGCTGATCGCGGTGCAGGTGCAGGAGGACGACGTCTTCGCCGCCACCCATGAGGTGCTGCTCGGGCTGGTGGCCGAGGGCCTGATCGACGGGCTGCGGATCGATCACCCGGACGGGCTGGCCGACCCGCGCGGCTACCTGGCCCGGCTGGCCACCGCGACCAGCGGGGCGTGGGTGGTGACCGAGAAGATCCTGACCAGCGGCGAGCGGCTGCCGGCGCGACTGGGCGTGCGCGGGTACCACCGGCTACGACAGCCTGGCCATGATCGACGGCCTGTTCACCGACCCGGCCGGGGCCGCGCCGCTGACGGCGGAGTACGTCCGGTTCACCGGCGGGCCGGCCGAGTTCGGCCCGGTGGCGGCGACGGCCCGGCGGCAGGCCTGCGCCGGGTCGCCTGGCCGCCGAGATCAGCCGCCTGGCCCGGCTGGCCGCCCGGACCGCCGACCCGGCCCTCCGCCCCCGGCCCCGCCCCCGGCCAGGGCCGCCGCCCGCCGCCGGGCTGAGCGCGGAGCCGGCTGGGGAGGCCTGCGCTGACCCGGCCGCACCGGACGCCGACGACGTGCGCCGGGTGGTGGCCGAGGTGGTCAGCGCGGTGGGTGTGTACCGGCCGTACGTGATCCCCGGCCAGCCGCCCCGCCGGCCGCGGTGGAGGCCGTCACGGCGGCCGCTGAGCAGGCCCGCGGCCGGCTGCCCGCCGGGCTGCACAAAGCCGCCGACGCGCTGGCCGCGATCGTGCTGGACCCCGGGGCGGGCGACCCGGACGGCCGGGCGGCCCGCGCCGAGCTGGCCGTGCGGTTTGGCCAGACCTGCGACCCGGTGATGGCCAAGGGGGTGGAGGACACCGCGTTCTACCGCTGGTCGCGGCTGACCTCGGCCAACGAGGTCGGCGGCGATCCGGGAAAGCTGGGCACCGAGCCGGCCGCGTTCCATGCGTTCGCGACCCGGCTGGCCCGGGACTGGCCCGCCACCATGACCACGCTGTCCACCCACGACAGCAAGCGCGGCGAGGACCTGCGGGCCCGGCTGGCGGTGCTGGCCGAGTGGCCGGGGGAGTGGGCGGCCGAGGTGACGCGGTGGCACGACGGGGCCGCGGCACTGCAGGACGGCGCGCTGCGGGACGGCGGCTGGCCCGAGCCAGATACCGAGTACCTGATGTGGCAGACCCTGGCCGGCACCTGGCCCGCGAACCCCGGGCGGGTAGCGGGCTACCTGCGCAAGGCGGTCCGCGAGGCCAAGACCCGCACGTCGTGGGCGGAGCCCGACACCGCCTACGAGGACGCGGTCCTCGGGCTGGCCGCGGCCGTGCTGGCCGACGCGGGGCTGGCCGGGCAGATCGCGGCGTTCACGGCCCGGATCGAGCCGGACGCCCGGGCCAACTCGCTCGGCGCCAAGCTGGTCCAGCTGACCATGCCCGGCGTGCCCGACCTGTACGAGGGCGCGGAGCTCGGCTGGTTCGCCCTGATCGACCCCGACAACCGCCGGGACGTGGACATCCCGCGCCGTGCCGCGCTGCTCGCCGCCCTGGACGGCGCCGCCGTGGACAGTGCCGCCGGGGGCGAGCCGACCCCGGCCACCCCGGCGGACGGCGCGGGCGCCGGGGTCACGACGCTGGACTGGCAGAAGCTGCTGGTCACCTCCCGCGCGCTGCGGCTGCGCCGCGACCACCCGGCCTGGTTCGCGGGCAGCTACGTGCCGCTGGCCGTTGACGGCCCGGCCGCCGGGCACGCTGTCGCGTTCATCCGGGGCAGCCAGGCGGTCACCGTCGTCACCCGGCTGCCCGCCACCCTGCGGCGCCGGGGCGGCTGGGGATCCACCGCGCTGACCCTGACCGGGCCGGCCTGGCGGGACGTGCTGACCGGCACGGTGCACCCCGGCGGCCGGGTGCCCCTGGCCGGGCTGACCGCCCGCCTCCCGGTCGCGCTGCTGATCCCGGCTTAGAGTTCCGGGGTGAGCGAGTTCCGGGTGTGGGCGCCGGCGGCGGACCGGGTCAGCGTGGTCACGGGCGGGGCGCCGCATCCCCTGGCCCCGGCGGAAGGCGGCTGGTGGGCGGCCGACGTGCCGGGGGCCGGTCCCGGCTCGGACTATGCGTTCCAGATAAATGGCGGTGACCTGCTACCCGACCCGAGGTCGGCGTGGCAGCCGCAGGGAGTTCGGGGGCCGAGCCGGGTCTACGACCACGGCGCGTTCGGCTGGACCGACGCCGGCTGGCGCGGCATCCCGCTGGCCGGCGCGGTGATCTACGAGCTGCACGTCGGCACGTTCACCCCGGCGGGCACGTTCGACGCGGCCATCGAGCGGCTCGGGCACCTGGCCGACCTCGGGGTGGACCTGGTTGAGCTGCTGCCGGTGGCGACGTTCCCCGGCTGCCGCGGCTGGGGCTACGACGGGATCGGGCTGTGGGCGGCGCACGAGGCCTACGGCGGGCCGGACGGGCTGAAGCGGCTGGTCGACGCCTGCCACGCGCGCGGCCTGGGGGTGCTGCTGGACGTGGTCTACAACCACGTCGGCATCGGTGGCCGGCTGGCCGACTTCGGGCCGTACTTCACCGACGCGCACAGCACGCCGTGGGGGCCGGCCGTCAACCTCGACCAGCCGGGGTCGGACGAGGTCCGGGCCTGGATCATCGGCAACGCGCTGGCCTGGCTGCGCGACTTTCACATCGACGGGCTGCGGCTGGACGCGGTGCACGCGCTGGCCGACGGCCGGGCGCTGCCGCTGCTGGAGGAACTGGCCGCGCAGACCGCCGCGCTGGGCGCCCGGCTGGGCCGGGACCTGCTGCTGATCGCCGAGTCTGACCTCAACGACCCGCGGCTGGTCACCGCCCGCGAGGCCGGCGGGTACGGGCTGACCGGGCAGTGGAGCGATGACTTCCACCACGCGCTGCACGCCGCCGTGACGGGCGAGCGGCAGGGCTATTACGTCGACTTCGGCTCGATGGCGGTACTGGCCAAGACGCTGACCCGGGTGTTCCGGCATGACGGCGGCTGGTCGGAGTTCCGCCGCCGGGGCCACGGGCGGCCGGTGGACACCGCCCGGCTGCCGGCCAGCCGCTTCGTGGGCTACATCCAGGACCACGACCAGATCGGCAACCGGGCCGTCGGTGACCGGATCGCCAGCCTGGTGCCGGACGGGCTGGCCCGGGTGGCGGCCGGGCTGGTGCTGACCGCCCCGTTCACCCCGATGCTGTTCATGGGGGAGGAATGGGGCGCGGACACGCCCTGGCAGTACTTCACCGACCACGAGGACCCGGAACTGGCCGGGGCGGTGTCGGCCGGCCGCCGGCGCGAGTTCGCCGCCCACGGCTGGGAGGCCGCGCACGTGCCCGACCCGCAGGACCCGCGGACCTTCGAGCGGTCCCGGCTGGACTGGTCCCAGCCCGGCCGGGAGCCGCACGCCGGGCTGCTGGCCTGGTACCGGGAGCTGATCGCGCTGCGCCGGGCCCGGCCCGAGCTAGCCGACCCGTGGCTGGACCAGGTGCGGGTCAGCTACGACGAGGAGGCCCGCTGGCTGGTGCTGACCCGCGGGCGGCTGATGGTCGCGGCCAGCCTGGGCGACGTGCCGCTGCGCGTCCCGCTGCCGGAGCCGCCGACCGCGATCCTGGCCGCGTCCCGGCCCGGCGTGGCGCTGGCCGGGACGGTGGTGGCCATGCCGGGGACGTCGCTGGCCGTGCTGGACAGCTGACCGGCCGGCCCGCCCCGGCCGATCAGCAGCACAGCCGGGGCACAGTAGATTGGCCATGCGCTGGCCATGCCAATGGGGCTAGAGGGTCGAAAGGAAGGCGATTGTGACTGAGGACACCGGCACCCGCTCACCCGCCATGTGGAACGGGTTCGCGAACATGGCCAGCCTGGCGGCAGGCGGCCTGGTGACGATCACGGGCGGCGCGGGCGCGACCGTGTTCGACGACCGCGGCCGGCCCTACCTCGACGCGCTGGCCAGCCTGTGGTACTGCAACATCGGCCACGGCCGGGCCGAGGTGGCCGACGCGGCCGCCGCCCAGGCCCGCCAGCTAGCCGCCTACCAGGTGTTCGAGACGTTCTCCAACCAGCCGGCCGAGGCCCTGGCCCGCCGGGTGTCCGACCTCGCGCCGATCCCGGACGCCAAGGTGTTCTTCACCCCCGGCGGCGGGTCCGACGCCATCGACACCGCGGCCAAGCTGGCCCGGGCCTACTGGCGGGCCGTCGGCCAGCCGGACAAGCAGGTCATCATCGGGCGGACGCACGCGTACCACGGGGTGAACGCCTACGGCACGTCGCTGGGCGGCATCCCGCTCAACGCCGAGGCGTTCAGCCCGCTGGTCCCGCTGGTCGAGCGGGTGCCGTGGGACGACGCGGCGGCCCTGGAGAAGCAGATCGAGCAGACCGGGGCCGAGCGGGTGGCGGCGTTCTTCTGCGAGCCGGTGGTCGGGGCGGGCGGCGTCTACTTCCCGCCCGAGGGCTACCTGGACCGGGTTCAGGAGATCTGCCGCGAGCAGGACGTGCTGTTCGTCGCCGACGAGGTGATCACCGGGTTCGGCCGCGCCGGAGCCTGGTTCGGCAGCGAGCGGTTCGGCGTGGAGCCCGACATGATGACCGTGGCCAAGGGCCTGACCTCGGGCTACGCCCCGCTCGGCGCGGTGCTGGCCGGGCCGCGGGTGGCCGAGCCGTTCTGGCGGCCGGGGTCGGCCGAGATCTTCCGGCACGGCTACACCTATCAGGCCCACCCCACCGCGTGCGCGGCCGGCCTGGCTAACCTCGACGTGCTGGAGCGCGAGCAGCTCGTCGCCCGGGTCCGGGATCTGGAGCAGGTGCTGGCCGCCCGCCTGGCCCCGCTAGCCAGCCTGGACCTGGTCGCCGAGGTACGCACCGGGACCGGCCTGCTCGGCGCGGTGGAGATCTCCGGCGACGCCCGCGCCGCCGACCCGGGCCTGGGCGCGCGGCTGGTCGCGGCCATCCGCGAGCGCGGCGTGATCACCCGGCTGCTGCGGGGGGTGGCGCTGCAGGTGTCGCCGCCGTTCGTCATCACCGAGGCGGAGATCGCCCGGATCGGCGAGGTCTTCGGCGAGGCACTGGACGCCGCGGCCCGGTAGCGGCCGCGCTCCCTGAGCGCACCGACGGCCGCGACTTGCGCCGCGGCCGGACCGGCACCCAGACAGGTGAGACTCTTCAGGTTCTGTGCCAGGCCACCCTGGCACCTGCCCGGCGGGTCAGGGCCGGACTGGCGCAGGGCCTGACGAGGCGGCCTGCCCGGCGGGTTCACGGCCTGACGGGCCACGGTAGCGCAGCGGATCCGCCACCGTCCCAGCAAGGTCAAGGCCAAGACCTGGTAGACGGTGCCCGCCCGGACGACGGTGAAAACATCCGGGCGAGCATTCCCCCCGCTTTTCATTCTCAGGCTTTCAGGCCAGCACTGGAGGGTGCGCGCAGCGTGCACGCCAGATGGAGGTCAGGTGGAGGGCCGGGGGCCTTCCGGGCACTTCCGGCGTTCCGGGCGCGGCTAGCCGCCGGCCGCGTGCGGGGCCTGCTGGGCCATGGCGCCCTTGGGCAGGTCCAGGTCCCGCTCGATCTCCTGGAGGCTGCGGTTCTTGGTCTCCGGGACCTTCAGCCGGAAGTAGGCCAGGGCTACCACGGACAGCCCGCCGAACAGGAAGAACGTCCCGGCGTTGCCGATCGCGCTGAGCAGCGTCAGGAACGACACGGTGACCACGAAGTTGGCCGCCCAGTTGGCCATGGTGGCCACGCTCATCGCCTGGCCCCGGATCTTGACCGGGTAGATCTCGGCTGATCAGCAGCCAGAACACCGGGCCCAGCCCGATGGCGAACGACCCGGTGTAGATGAGCAGGCCCGCGATGGCGATGTAGACCGTGCCGCCGTGCAGGTGATCGCCGCCGATCAGGAACGTCAGCGCCACCACGATCATCCCCACCGCCATGCCCGCGGTGCCGCTCAGCAGCAGCGGGCGGCGGCCGGTGCGGTCCAGCAGGCGGATGGCCACGATCGTCATGCCCACGTTGACGGCGCCGTTGACCGACGTTGGCCAGCAGCGCGGCCGAATTGCCCAGTCCCGCCGACTTCAGCAGCGTGGGCGCGTAGTAGATGACCGTGTTGATGCCGGTGATCTGCTGGAAGACGGCCAGCATCACGCCGATGACGACCACGTTGCGGACCGCCGGGTTGAGCACCTCGCGGAAGCTGGACTTGCGGCCGGAAAGCTCGCGTACCTCGGCGATCTCCGGCTCGATCTCGTCCGGGTGCGCGGACCCGGTGCAGGACCTCGCGGGCCTCGTCCTCGCGGCCGTGGGCGATCAGCCAGTGCGGGCTCTCGCGCTGGAACAGCATCCCGACGAACATCAGGACCGCCGGGATGGCGGCCAGCCCGAACATCAGCCGCCAGTTCGGCGCTCGAGGCTCAGGCCGTAGTCAACCAGGTAGGACACCAGGATGCCGGCGGTGATGGCCAGCTGGTTGAAGCTGACCAGGGCGCCGCGGACCCGGCGCGGCGCGATCTCGCCGATGTACAGCGGCACCACCATGGACGCCGAGCCGACCGCCAGGCCGATCACGATCCGGGCCGCCACCAGCACCCAGAAGGCGGGCGAGAACGCGGCCAGCATGACCCCGGCGACGAACAGAGCGGCGGTGGCCAGCACGGTCGGCCGGCGGCCGACCCGGTCGGCGACCCGGCCCGCGACCTGCGCCCCGATGACCGCCCCGACCAGCAGGATGCTGGTCAGCAGTTCCTTGTCGAACGACGTCAGGCCGTGGAAGTCCTTGCCGATGAACAGCAGCGCCCCGGAGATGACCCCGGTGTCGTAGCCGAACAGCAGGCCGCCGAGGGCGGTGATCGCCGCGCCCCAGATGACATGGCGGCGGATCGTCCCGGAGGACAGGGTGCCGGAGTCGGGTGACGGCTGCCGGGTGCTGGCCATGGGTGCCTCCCGTGCTGTTCAGGCCAGCGGGCCGAAAGTCCGCTGCTCAGTCACTGGAGGACTGCCCGGTTTCGGCCCGCCCTAACGCCCGCGCGGGCCGCCGGGCTTCCCGGACAACCCGCTGACCTGCGAATTCATCCGCGGCGCACCCGGTCGGCCCGCCAGCACTGGGACCGCATCGGCACGTCCACCTCGGTCGCGCCGGGAAACCGCTCGCTCAGCGCGGCCCGGGCGCCGGCCAGCAGGTCAGCGCGCTCGGCCGGGCCGGCGGTGATCATCATGCTGTAGGTGCCAAGCTGCTCGATCAGGTCGTCCACGGTCATCGTCCGGGTGAAGCTGAACGACGCCCGGGTGATGTTCTCCAGCGGGACGCCGGCCGGCATCTCGGTCATCCGCTGCCGCCGCTCGCGGCCCTCGCCCGGCGGGGCGCTCTCGGCCGGGCCGCCGGGCCGGGCCCGCTCGGTGATCTCCCGCAGCCAGCCGGTCCGGTCCCGGCTGGTCCAGATCAGCCCGAACCGCCCGCCGTCGCGCAGCACCCGGGTCACCTCGGCCACGGCCCGGCCCGGGTCCATCCAGTGCCAGGCCGACGAGATGAACACCCCGTCGGCGCTGGCGTCGGGCAGCGGGATGGCCTCGCCCCGGCCGTCCAGCGCCTCGATCCCGGGCGAGCGGGCCTGCAGCACCGCCCGCATCCGCTCGTCGGGCTCGACCGCCACCACCCGGGGCACCCGGCGGGCCAGGGCGCGGGTCAGCAGGCCGGTGCCCGCGCCCACGTCCACCGCCACCGCGCAGTCCGCGGGCAGCAGCCAGTCCACCGCCACCTCGGGCGGCCCGGGCCGCAGCCGGTCATAGTCAGCCGCGACACTGCCGAACGACATGGCCCGGTCTGCGCGGGTAACCATCCTGGCGACTCCTGTGCCTGGGGACTAGCTGCTCGGGGACTAGTTGCTCCGGGAGAAGATGCGGAGGAAGAACAGGAACACGTTCAGGGCGTCCAGGAAGATCGACGCCGCGATGAGCGGCGCCGAGACCATGTCCCCGCGTGACCGCCGCAGCCGCTGGAAGTCGAACATGGTCAGCCCGGCGAAGATGACCAGGCCGAGGACCGAGTAGATGAGCTGGCCGTTCGGGATGTGCACGAAGATCAGCACGATCCCGAACAGGATCAGGGCCAGCAGCGCCCAGAAGAACACCCGGCGCAGCCCGGACAGGTCCCGCCGGATGGCGTAGCCGGCCGCCCCGAAGCCCGCGATGAACAGCGCCGTGGCGCCGCCCGCCTGCCACAGCACGCGCGGGTTGGTGGCGGCGTAGAAGGTCATCGTCGGGGCCAGGGCCAGTCCGATCAGCAGGCCGAAGGCCAGCAGCAGGCCCGTGGTCAGCCCCGGCGACCGGCGCGCGGCGAAGTTCATCGAGATCAGGCAGACGAACGCGGCGATGAAGGCGATGAGCG
The DNA here is from genome assembly GCA_963731085.1 of uncultured Actinomycetota bacterium. GTDB lineage: Bacteria > Actinomycetota > Actinomycetes > Streptosporangiales > Streptosporangiaceae > DASUBV01. The sequence goes on along the minus strand of CAVSUF010000001.1, from coordinate 247,431 downwards.
CGATGCCGTGGCCGAGGTCACGGCCCAGGTAGCTGCCCAGCGCGAAGAACCCGGCGGTCGCGGCCACGTACCACATGACCTGGCCGAACAGGGTGCGAGTGCGGTCACGGGCACCGGCCTGGAGGCCGCCCGCGTAGAACGAGGGGTTCATACCACCATTGTCAGCCCCGCCCGGACGTGCGCCAGGCCGGGGCGTCACCGTTCCGGGGCGCGGCCGTTGACCTGGGCGGGCGGGAACCGGTGCTCGGCCGCGGCCAGCTTCCGGCGGGCCGCGCGGCCAGGTCGATCCCCAGCACGTCGGCCAGCAGGACCAGGTACAGCAGCACGTCGGCCAGCTCCTCGCCGGCCCGGGTCCGCAGCGGCTCGTCCCCGGCCAGCCGCCGGGCCTGGTCGGCGGGCAGCCACTGGAATAGCTCGGCTAGCTCGCCGACCTCCCCGACCAGGGCCAGCAGCACGGACTTCGGGTCGTGAAACTGGCCCCAGTCCCGCGCCGCGCTGAACTCCCGCATCAGCTCCCGCAGCTCACTCAGGTCCGCCACCCGGCCAGCATTCCATGCCCGGCCCGGCGGGTGCGGCCAGGCGGGTGCGGCCCGGCGGGTGCGGCCCGGCGGGTGCGATCAGGCCGGTGCGGTCAGGCGGGGGCGGGCGGCGAGAGGGTTCCGGCGGCGCGCGAGATGAACACCGCGACCTCGCCGGGCGCGATGATGCCGTCCTCGATGGCCCGGGCGACCAGGGCGTCCTTGCTCAGGGCCGGGCGGCCCACCGCCGCGTACTTCATCCGGGCCCGGTCGATGTACTGGCGGACGGTGTTCTCGGTGATGCCCATGCGCCGGCCGACCGACGCCTTCGACATGCCCTGGAACCACAGCAGCAGCGCCTGCCGCTCCTGCGCGGACAGCGCCGGGCGCGTCGGCCGGGTATCGGCCAGGATGGCCTTGGCCTGGGACCGGGTCACGCACGGGCGGTCCTCGGCCGCCGCCATGACCGCCTCGACCAGGTGGTCGCGCCCCTCGTCCTTGGCCACGTAGGCGTGCGCCCCGCCGTCCAGCACCGCCATGACCAGGGCCGGCTCGGAGTGGGCCGAGAACGCCACGACCCGGTTCCCGGCCGCGACCAGCCGCGGCGATCTCGTGCGTGATCAGCTGATCGTCCAGTTCCAGGTCCAGGATCAGGACGTCCGCGGCCGGGGCCGCGGTCAGCTCAGCCAGGCTGCGGGCGACCTGGACGACGCGGATGCGGCGGAGCGGGTCGGAGCTGATCCACGACGTGATGCCCTCGATGACCACCGGATGGTCCTCGACGATGGCGGCCGTCACCATCGCGTCCACCGGGCCTCCACCCACAGGTTGTGCCGGTCGCGCTGCTGCTCCAGGACCATCCCGCGGGCCGCCGCGGGCAGCGGCGGGCCGTCCGGGTAGTCCGGGCAGTCCGCCACCAGGCTGACCGCGACGCCCTCGGGCAGGGCCGTCAGCGTGACCCGGGCCTGGCTGCTGGCCGTGGTCAGGATCGCGATGGCGGTGTCGGTGATGACCCGCCGGACGTCGCGCGGGCACCGCCGGCAGCGCGCCGACCGCCTCGATGTCGACGGCCACGCCGCGCTTCTCGGCCACGTCGGCGCAGGCCTGCAGCTCGTGCACCAGCGGCCCCGGCGAGTCGTCGCTCTCGGCCATCAGCCGGCGCAGCCGGGCGGCCTCGACCGCGCAGGCCCGGCGGATGCCGGTGTCGGCCGGGTCGGCGGTCCCGGCGGCCAGGCCGCGCAGCAGCGGCCCCGCGCTCTCGTGCAGCGCCTCCCACCGGGCCAGCCGGTCGGCCCGCAGCCGACCCGCGATCACCTCGTGCTCGCGGGCGGCAGCCTCGCCCTGCCCGGCCTGGGCCGCCTCGCGCGCGGTCGAGCCCAGCGACCGGGCCGCGCCTGCGACCACCAGCTGGATGGCGGCGGCCTGGGCCAGGATCGTGATGAACCCGGCCAGGTCGGCCCGGTGCAGGCCGTCGTGGGCCAGCACCGCGAACGTGGCCAGCGCCTCCACCGCCAGGAACCCGGCCACCTCGGCCAGCGGCCGCCGGAGCAGGACCAGCACCCCGACCCAGCCGGCCGAGCCCCAGGCCCAGTCGGCCCGCAGCAGGCTCCCGGCCGGGCCGCCGAGCGCGGCGGCGGTGCTGACCGCCAGCGCCACGCCGGCCAGCGCCCACGCCCAGCGCGGCCCGGTCAGCCCGCGCAGCAGCCGCACCGACCCGGCGGCGATAGCCGCGGCCATCGCCAGCCAGGCCGCGCACTGGAAGGCGAACGAGCCGTACAGTGCCCGGTCCGGCAGTAGCTGGCTGCCCGCCCCGGCCAGCTGCCAGCCCGCCACGACGACCACGACGGCGATGTCGAACGCCCGCCCGTACCGGGCCGACAGCACCGCCATCGGCTGCACCGCGCATCGGCTGCGCCGGCACCGGCTGCGCGGGCGCCGGCTGCGCGGGCGCCGGCTGCGCGGCCGCTGCCGCCGTGGCTGTCCCGGCCGTCACCCTGGTCGCCGTCATGCGGGCCACCGCAGGGTCACCGTGGTGCCCGCGCCGGGCGCGCTGCGGACGGTGCCCGTTCCGCCGGCCGCCTGCATCCGCCCGGCGATCGACTCCCGGATGCCCCGCGCTGACGCCGCCACCGCCTCCGGGTCAAAGCCCCGGCCCTGGTCGGTGACCTCGACGGTGACCCCGGCGGCGTCGCCCCGGACCGTTATCGCCGCCGCATCCGTCGCGGCGTGCCGGGCAACGTTGCGCAGCGCCTCGGCGGCGCTCGCGGCGATGCACTGGGTCACGGCGGCGGGCAGCATCAGCGGGGCGCCCGGCGGCAGCGCCAGCCCGGCCCGCAGCGGCGTCGCCTCGGCCGCTACCCGGTCCAGCTCAGCGCCGAGGGCGGCCAGCCCGGCCGGGCGGGGAGCGGCGCCGGGGCGGCGCCGGCGGGCAGGCCGCGCAGGACGGCCAGGTCGCGGGCGGCCTGCGCGGACAGGGTCGGAGACGGCCCGGCGAACGCCCCCGCCGCCACCATGGTCAGCGTGGACAGCATCGTGTCGTGCAGTTGCCGGTGCTGCTCCCGCTCGTCGGCGCGGCGGGCGGCCTCGGCCCGGCGTTCCTGCCCGGTGCGCAGTCCCTCGGCGATGACCGCGTCGGCCCGCCGCCCGCCGCCGCGGATCAGCGTGACCAGGATCGTGGTGATCACCGCCTGGAGGGCCAGGAACCAGGCGTCAGCCGGGCGGGGCACGGCCAGCACGTACCCGGCGGTGAGCACGGCGGCGGCGGGCAGGGCCGCGGCCGGCGGTCGCAGCGCCAGCGGCAGGATGTACACCGACGTGCTGGCCAGCGGCAGCACCCAGGTGGTGCCGTCGGCGGTCAGGGCGGACGGGACCAGGTGCGCCTGGGCTATCACCACGGCGGTAACGACCAGCACGTCCGCCAGGGCCAGCGCCCCGGTCAGCCCGCGGCGCCGGACCAGCAGCGTGAACGCCGCCGACCAGCCGCACAGGCCCGTGAGCACCACCGCCAGCCATCCGGCCGAGACGGCCGGCGTGGCGGCCAGCGGGCCGACCACCGCGCAGGTGATCGCGCTGCTGACCCGCAGCGCGATGGCGCACCGGCCGGCCAGGCGGTCCAGCGCCCGGTCCGAGGGACCGGCGGCTGACGCCGCGCGCCGGGCGCCCGCCAGGCGCCGCAGGCCGATGGCCGCCACCCGGAACCCCCAATCCAGCCGTAATGCAAATGAATGGAGATCACCAGTATCTAAGCCGGCCAATAGGAATGTCATCAGGTCCGGTGAAAATGCACGCGGCCGATCCGTCACTGCTGATGATCATCGCGGTTATTTCGCGCCCGGTGATGCAATCCTTTGCAGCCTGGTGCATCAGGTCCGGGATCGCTCGCCGGGGTCCAGTTCCAGCCAGGCCGAGCGGCCGGTGTCGCTGCCGGTGATGCCCCAGCGGGTGGCCAGTGCGTCCACGATGAGCAGGCCCCGTCCGCGCTCTTCATCGGGCATGGCGCCGGTCGTCCACGGGCCGCCGCGATCGGCCACCTCGGCCCGGATCTGGCCGCACGGGCTAACCGTGACCCGTACCGTGAACTGCCCGCCCGGATCGCGCGAGCTACTGTGCAGGACCGCGTTGCTGGCTAGCTCGCAGACGCACAAGACCACGTCATCCGCCGCGCCGAAACCAGAAAGCACGCCGGCGATAAACCGGCGGGCGAGGACGATCTGCTTGGGCTGGGCAGCGAATACCCGGCAGGCGGGCCGCCACCGCCGACCACGGCTCGACGAGCCAGGCGGGCGGCCCGGCATGCGGCCCGGCGTGCGGCCCGGAACCGGCTCCGGCGGGACCGGGGGGCCGGGCTCCGGCCGGCTGGCGGGGCGGTGGCGGGGCCGTTCCGGCCGAGGGTCGGGCCGTCCCGGATGCCGCACTCATCTGCCGCCCTCCCGCGCCCCGGGAATATCCCGCCACCCCCCTCGTGCGGCGGGAAATCCCCGGCGCCCGCATGTGTCGCGTCCTGCGCCTGAAGGAACACTTCCTGTGTCGAATCCGCGTCTGTCCAGCACCATGCGACAAAAGGCCGGGCGCCCGTTCCGGGCCGCCTCCCGTCCCTGGAACGACGCTAGCCTAGATCTCTAGAGATATCCAGGTCTCCGCGTCTTTCGCCGCGCCCCGTATTCGCAGCAGACCCACCCGATCCGGCCTATCCCTGCTAATCTGTCTCTCTAGAGAGGTGGGTCATTCTGCTCCGGTCCTGACGCTGCCCCTGAACGACGCCGCCGGGAATGGCGGCGTCGTGAATGGCGGGCGGTACCGGGCGATGGCCAGGGGGTCGGTAGGAGGCTGGATGATGCCAGACCCAGATGGCCGGGCGGTCGAGCGCAAGTACCGCGTGATCGCACGGGACCTGCGAACCGGCATCGGGCAGGGCGAGTACCCGGCCGGCTCCCGGCTGCCGGGGGAGAACGACCTGATGCGCCGGTACCAGGTGGCCCGGATGACGGCCCGCCAGGCGCTGGCCCAGCTCATCAACGAGGGACTGGCGGTGGCCCGCAAGGGCTCCGGGGTCTACGTACGCGACTTCCGCCCGGTGATCCGGTCCGGCGCGGACCGGCTGTCGGCCCGGGGCTGGGGCTCGGGCCGGTCGATCTGGTCGGGCGACGCGGGCCACCGCGAGCTGAGCGTGGACCAGATCGAGGTGCGCCGGGCCATCCCGCCCGATCACATCCGGATCCTGCTCGACCTGCCCGACGATCCCGACGAGAAGGTCATCGCCCGCAGCCGCCGGTACGTGCTGGACGGCAAGCCGGTGCTGCTGTCGGTCTCCTACCTGCCGTCCGGGCTGGCCGCCGGGACCGCGATGGAGTACCAGGACGCCGGGCCGGGCGGGGTGTACGCCCGGCTCCGCGAGCTCGGGCACCCGCCGGTCCGGTTCCGCGAGGACCTGCGGGCCCGGATGCCCGAGCCGGCCGAGACCGCCCGGCTGGGGCTGCCGCCGGGCACTCCGGTGGTGGACATCGTCCGGACCGCGTTCGCGGCCGACCGTCAGGTAGTGGAGGTCAGCGAGATGATCGCCGACGCAGGGGCCTACGTGTTCCGCTATGACTTCGACGCCTGAGCCATGACCGCGCGAACCCGGCCAGCTAGCGGGCCAGTTCCCGCAGCCGGGCCGCTGCCGCCTCGGGCAGGACGTCGCTGAGGAACGCGTCCATGGCCGCCTCCGAGCCGGCCAGGTACTTGAGCTTGTCGCTGGCCCGCCGGGGGGTGAACAGCTCCAGGTGCAGCCCGAACAGGTCCCGGCCCGCGCGCACCGGGGCCTGATGCCAGGCCGCGATGTACGGCGCGGGCGCGGCGAACAGCCGCCCGAACCGGCCCAGCAGGTCCAGCAGCACCCCGCCTAGCTCGTCTCGTTCCGCCGCGTCCAGGCCGGCCAGGTCCGGGACCCGCCGGTCGGGGTACAGGTGGACCTCGTGCGGCCACCGGGCCGCGTGCGGGACGAACGCCGTCCACCGCCCCGTGGCCAGTATCACCCGCGAGCCGTCGGCCCGCTCGGCCGCCAGCACGTCGTCGAACAGGTTCCGGCCGGTGCGCTGGCGGTGCGCCTGCGCGGCGGCCAGCGCGGCTCCCGTCCGGGGCGTGACGAACGGGTAGCCGAACACCTGGCCGTGCGGGTGCGGCTGGCTCACCCCGATCTCCCGGCCCCGGTTCTCGAAGCAGAACACCTGCTCCACCCCCGGCCGCGCGGCCAGCTCAGCGGTCCGGTCGATCAGCGCGGCCAGGATCAGGCTCACCCGCTCCGCGGACAGCTCAGCGAACGACGCGTCGTGCTCGTCGGTGAAGCAGATCACCTCACACCGCCCCGCCGCCGGCCGGGCGGCGAGCAGCCCCCCCGGCGCGCCGCCCGGCAGAACGCCGCCCGGGCCAGGGTCGCTCAGCGCCGGGAACCGGTTGTCGAAGACCACCACCTCGTAGCTGGCCGCCGGGATCTCGGTCCGGCGCCCGCCCGCCGACGGGCACAGCGGGCAGTCCGCCGCCGCCGGCAGCAGGCCGCGGTCCTGCCGGTGGCTGGCGTACACCACCCAGGCCCGGGCCAGCGGGTCCCACCGCAGCTGCGACGCGGCGGCGGCAGGCGGCAGGTCCCGCTCGTCGGCGGCGGAGCGGTCCGCGCCGGGGTCCGCGTCGTAGTAGTGAAGCTGCCGCCCGTCGGCCAGCGGGATGATCGTCGTATGCACAGGCCGGGACCATAGCGGCCGGCGTTCGGCAGGCCTCGCGGCCCGCGCCGGCCGCGCCGCTATCCGAGTTCCGCCGGTCCCGTCCCGGCCGGGGACGGCCGCCGCAGTGTCACCGCCGCGATGACCGCCGCCGCCAGCCCGAGCAGCCCGGCGAGGAGCAGCGCGGCCCGCAGCCCGCCCGCCGCGGCGACCTGAACGGCCCGTTCCAGTTCGGCGCGGTGCGCCGCCGGGGCCTGACCGAGCGCCACCTGGCCCTGGCCGCCGGATACGGCCGCCGCCAGGCCGGCCCCGTGCGCGCCCGCCGCCGCCAGCAGCCGCTCCACCCGGGCCGAGAACGCCGAGCCGAGCACCGCCACGCCGAACGTGAGGCCGAGCTGGCGGGCCGTGTTGACCGATCCGGCGGCCATCCCGCCGCGGGCGGGCGGCACCGCTGCCATCGCGTTGGACACCACCGTCGGGGTGGCCAGGCCGACGCCGATCCCGGATATCACCAGGCCCGCGATCAGGACCAGCGGGCCCGACCGGGGTCCCAGGACGGCCGCCTGCACCAGCGCGCCCGCGCCGATCAGGGCCAGGCCGCCGCCGACCACCCAGCGGGGACTGGCGGCGTGCAGGTAGCGGCCGGCCAGGACGCTGACCGTGAACGAGGCCAGGGGCAGCGGCGCCGAGCCGTCCAGCCCGGCCCGGATCGGGCTCAGCCCGAGCACTGACTGGAGCCACAGCGAGGTGTACGGCAGCCAGGCGAAGGCCGCCGCGCTGAGCAGCAGCGCGCTGGCCAGCACCCCGGCGAAGGCCGGGCGGCGCAGCAGGGCGAGGTCCAGCAGCGGCGCGGCAGCCCGCCGCTCGATCACCGCGAACACCGCGAACGCGGCCAGCCCCAGCGCCAGCGCGCCGGCGCTCTGGGTCCCGGTCCAGCCCGCGGTCGCCGTGCGGATCAGGCCGAACGTCACCGCCGACGCGCCCGCGGTGAACGCGATCAGGCCCGGCACGTCCAGCCGCGCCCGGCCCGCCGGGCCGTCGGCGGTGATGAACCGGCCGGTCGCGAGCAGCGCGGCCACGCTCACCGGCAGGTTGACGAAGAAGATCCATCGCCAGGACAGGCTCTCGGTGAGCAGGCCGCCCAGGATCAGGCAGGCCGCGGCGGCGGCGCCGGAGACCGCGCCCCAGACACCGAACGCGATGACCCCGGTCGCGGCCCCGGTAGGCCGCGCTGAGCAGGGCCACGGTGGTGGCGTACATGGCGGCCCCGCCCACCCCCTGCACGGCCCGGGCCGCGACCAGGCCGCCGGTGCTCCGGGCCAGGCCGCTGGCCAGCGAGGCCAGCGCGAACACGTCAGGCCGGCCAGGTACACCCGGCGGCGGCCGTACCGGTCGCCCAGGCCGCCCATGGCCAGCAGCAGCGCGGCCAGCGCCAGGGCGTACCCATCCACCACCCGGGGCCGCGCCCGCACGCGGGACCGGAGCCAGCTAGCCGTCGCCCGCCAGCCGGGCGTACCGCTCGGTCACGATGGCGGCCGTGACATCGCCCGGCGCGTCCCAGACCTCCCGGCGGAAGATCTCCACCTCGGCCCACCCGGCGTAGCCCGCCCCCCGGACCGCCGCGGTGATCGGCGCGAAGTCGATGCAGCCGTCGCCCAGGTGACCTCGGCCCAGCAGCGGGTCCGGCGGCAGCGGCAGCACCCAGTCACACAGCTGGTAGCCGGCGATCCGGCCCGCCGCCCGGCCGATGTCGGCGGTCAGCCCCGCGTCCCACCACACGTGGTAGGTGTCGATCACCACCCCGACCGCGTCGGCCGGGAACTGCCCGGCCAGGTCCACCGCCTCGCCCAGCCGCGAGATCACGCACCGGTCCGAGCAGAACAGCGGGTGCATCGCCTCGATGCCCAGCCGCACCCCGTGGCGCTGCGCGTCCGGCACCAGGTCCCCGATCGCGTCGGCGATCATCCGCCGGGCCAGCCCGACGTCCCGGCTGCCCGGCACCAGCCCGCCGGAGACCAGGCACAGCGTGTCGGCCTCCAGCCGGGCCGCGTCCGCGATGGCGGCCCGGTTGTCGGCCAGCGCGGCGGCCCGGGCGCCGGCGTCGGCGTGGGTGAAGAACCCGCCCCGGCACAGGCTGGACACGCGCAGCCCGGCCCGCCGCACGATCGCCGCGGCTTCCTCCGTCCCGGCCTCCGCGAGCCGGTCGCGCCACACCCCGATCGCCCCGATCCCGTGCCGGGCGCACAGGTCAGCCGCCTGAGCCAGGGTCAGGTTCTTCACGGTCGCCTGGTTCAGCGACAGCCCCCCGGTCACGCCGCCGCCAGGTACTCGCTCATCCGGGCCACCGCCAGCGCCGGGTCGCGCAGCGCGCCCGCCCCGGCGGCCAGCTCGAACACCCGGACCAGATGCTCCGCGGACCGCTGCCGCTCCAGTCCCCCCGACCATCGCGAACCCCGGCTGCAATCCGTTGAGCCAGGCCAGGAAGGCGACACCCACCTTGTAGTAGAACGTTGGCGCCTCGAAGATCACCCGGGAGACAGCGACGGCCGGATCCATGGCGGCCCGGTACGCCGGCACGTCGCCGGCGTCCAGCGCGTGCAGGGCAGCCGCCGCCGGGGCGGTCACGGCGGCGAACGCGCCCAGCAGCGCGTCGCTGTGGCCGTGCTCGTCGCCCAGGATCAGGTCGCCGAAGTGGAAGTCGTCCCCGGTGTACAGCCGCACGCCGGGCGGCAGCCGCCGGCGCAGCGCCACCTCGGCCGCCGCGTCCAGCAGGGACAGCTTCACCCCGTCGACCTGGCCCGCCGACTGGCGGATCAGCTCCAGCACGGTGTCCGCCGCCCCGGCCGGGTCCGGCGCTGCCCCAGTAGCCGCGCAGTGCCGGGTCGAAGGCCTCGCCCAGCCAGTGCAGGATGACCGGCTGCCGGGCCTGCCCGCAGCAGGTGGCCGTACACGTCCAGGTAGTCGCGGCCGGACCGCGCGCTGGCGGCCAGCGCGCGGCTGGCCATCAGGATGACCTGCGCGCCGGCGTCCTGGACCACGGACAGCTGCTCCTCGTAGGCGGCGATGATGGCGCCGCAGCGCGTGCTCGCCCGGCGGAAGCTGGTCGGTCCCCGCCCCGCACGCGATCGGCCGTGCGCAGCTCGGCGGCCCGGGCCGCCGACCGGTTGATCAGCTCGCGGGCCTGCGGCCAGGACAGGCCCATGCCGCGCTGGGCGGTGTCCATCGCCTCGGCCACGCCGAAGCCGTGCTCCCACAGGTGCTCGCGGAACGCGAGCGTCGCGGTCCAGTCGATCTCGCCATCCGGCCCGGCCGCCACGTGCGCGGCCGCGAAGGCCCGGCGGCTGCGCGGCGGCCGGTAGCTGTCGGCCCAGCCGGGCCGGCTCACCTCCAGCGGCGCGGCCCGCCCCGGCAGCCGGATCTCGGCCGTGTTACTCATGATCACGACCGTTTTTCGGCGATTTTCGCGGGCAATCGGTCGCGATCATGGTGCGTGCCGTGCCCGGGGCGGGGGTCACGGAGCCGGCACCTCGACCCGCCGGCCGGCCGCCGACGACTGCAGCGCGAGCTCGGCCATCCGCACGCCCTCGGCCCCCTCGGCCAGGTCCCAGGGGAACGGCCGGCCCTGCGCGGCGGCGGCCAGGAACAGCTCCCACTGGACCCTGAAGCCGTTGTCCGACGGCCCGGTGTCCGGGATGTCGGTCCACTGCGCCAGGTAGTCGATCGGGTCGGGCAGGTCGGGGTTCCACACCGGCATCGGCGTGGACACCCGGGGCTGGACGGCGCAGTTGCGCAGCCCGGCCACCGCGCTGCCGTGGGTGCCGTCGACCTGGATCTCGAGCAGCTCCCGGCGGTTGACCCGGACCGCCCAGGAGGAGTTCACCGAGGCGAACGCGCCGCCGGCGAACTCCAGCACCGCGTAGGCGGCGTCGTCGGCCGTGACGTCGTACGGTGCCCCGGACTCGTCCCACCGCCGGGGCAGGTGCGTCGCCTGCCGCGCGTACAGCGCGGTGACCGGCCCGAACAGGTCCTCCAGCAGGTACTGCCAGTGCGGGAACATGTCCAGCACGATGCCGCCGCCGTCCTGCGCGCGGTAGTTCCACGACGGCCGCTGGGCGGCGACGGTGTCGCCCTCGAAGACCCAGTAGCCGAACTCCAGCCGGACCGACAGCACCCGGCCGAAGAAGCCCTCCCGGATCAGCCGCCGCAGCTTGATCATGCCGGGCAGGAACAGCTTGTCCTGCACCACGCCGTGGGTGATCCCGGCCGCCTGCGCCGCGGCGGCCAGCCGCAGCGCGCCGTCCAGCGAGTCAGCCACCGGCTTCTCGGTGTAGACGTGCTTGCCCGCCGCGATGGCCGCCGCCAGCGCTCGGCTCGCGGGCCGAGGTGACCTGCGCGTCGAAGTAGACCGGCACGGCCGGGTCGGACAGCACCTCGTCCAGGCTGGTCGTCCACCGCTCCAGCCCGTGCCGCTCGGCGATGGCCCGCAGCCGCTGCTCGCTGCGCCCGACCAGCACCGGCTCGGGGTACAGCACCGTCCCGTCGTCCAGCGGCACGCCGCCCTGCTCGCGGATGCTGAGCAGGGACCGGACCAGGTGCTGGCGGTAGCCCATCCGCCCGGTGACGCCGTTGACCGCGACCTGGACGACCTTGCGTGACATCGACCATCCTTCGAGCGGCGATGGGCTTGGGAAAGTGCTTTCCACGATAGAGTGAGCCGAAATAGCCGGGTCAAGCAGGGGCCGGGTCAGTCAGGGGCAGGGTGACGGACATGGCGCACGCGGCCGACCCGCCCGCGGGTCCCGCCCCGGCCGGCGCCCGGCCGCCCGCGCGGCTCGGATGGCCGGGTGACGCTGCAGGATGTCGCCGACCGGGCCGGGGTGTCGCTGACCACCGCGTCGCGGGTGGTCAACGAGGGCTCGCGGCGGGTCGGCGCGGCCATGACCAGCCCGCGTCAACCAGGCCGTCGCCGAGCTTGGCTACCTGGCCAACCTGCAGGCCCGGGCGGTGGCCACCGGCCAGAGCAACACCGTCGGCGTGGTCGTGCACGACATCGCCGACCCCTACTTCTCCTCGATCGCGGCCGGGCTCATCGAGGTCGCCTACGCCCGCGGCCTGCTGGTCTGCATCTCCAGCACGGCGGCCCGGGAGGCCGGGGAGCGGGAGTACGTGTCGCTCATGCGCGCGCAGCGCGCCCGGGCGGTCATCCTGATCGGCAGCCGCTCCGACGATGCCCGCGCCCGGGCCGAGCTGGCCGCCGAGATCAGCGCCTTCACCCGGTCCGGCGGCCGGGCCGTCTGCGTCGGCCAGGACCTGCTGGGCGTCGACACGATCATGCCGGAGAACGCGGCCGGCGCCGAGGCGCTGGCCCGTGCCCTGGCCGCGCTCGGGCCACCGCCGCTTCGCGGTGCTGGCCGGGCCGCGCGGCCTGCTCACCGCCGCGGGACCGGCTGGCCGGCTTCCCGGCCGGGCTGGCCGCCTGGTCGGTCGAGCTTGACCCGCGCGGCGTGGTGCACGGCGAGTTCACCCGCGACGGCGGCTACGAGGCGATGAGCGGCCTGCTGGCCAGCGGGTTCGTGCCGGACTGCGTGTTCGCCGTCAACGACGTCATGGCCCTGGGCGCCCTGGCCCGGCTGCGCTCGGCCGGCCTGTCCGTCCCCGGCGACGTGGCGGTGGCCGGCTTCGACGACATCTAGCACGCTGCGCGACGTCTACCCGCCGCTGACCACGGTCGCCCTCCCGCTCAAGCGGATGGGCGAGATGGCCGCCAGCCTGGTCCTCAGCGACGGCCCAGCCGACCGCCCCCGCATCGTCCCGGTCCCCGGCGAGGTCATCCTCCGCGACAGCACCCTCCCCCGCCAGCCCCGCCGACGCCCCTGACCCCCACCCCCGCCAGCCCAGCCTGACCCGGCCATGACCCGCTGACCCGGCCGTTTCATGATCGCGACCGATTCCCGTCTGTGCCGGACATCGGTCATGATCATGTAGAGTCGCGGGTAGCCCTTGCGCGGGCTCGGCGTGATCAGGTACTTTCGCCGCAACTGGAAAGCGCTTGCCAACAGGCGGACGGCTCGGTGCCCAGGCGGCGCCGGTCCGGGCGGTGGGGAGAAACGTCGTGGGATCGGTCCAGCAGGAGTGGCACGGGGCCATGTTCACCGGCGGGGCGTTCCGCGCGCCGGCCGCGGGCGGCACGATCGACGTGCGCGACAAGGCGTCGGGCGAGATCTTCGCGACCGCCGGGCGGGCCGGCGCGGCCGACGTGGACGAGGCGGTGGCGGCGGCCCGGGCGGCCCAGCCGGGCTGGGCGGCGCGGACCTACGCCGAGCGGGCCGCGCTGCTGCGGGACGTGGCGGCGGTCGCTGGCCGACCGGGCCAAGCCGATGCGCGAGCTGATCATCCGGGAGACCGGCTGCATCGGGGGCAAGGCCGACTACGAGATCGGCGCGGCCGCCAGCGAGCTGACCGAGGCCGCCGCGCTGGCCTCGCGGGCGATCGGGGAGGTGCTGCCGACCGGGCACCCGGGCCGGTTCTCGCTGTCCGAGCGGCTGCCGGTCGGGCTGGTCGGCGCGATCACGCCGTGGAACTTCCCGCTGGTGCTGGGGATGCGGGTGATCGCGCCGGCCATCGCGCTGGGCAACGTGGTGCTGCTCAAGCCGTCGCCCGAGACGCCGCTGTGCGGCGGCCTGGCCATCGCCGACCTGTTCGCGGCGGCCGGGGCGCCGGCCGGGGTGTTCCAGGTGCTGCCGGGCGACGTCGAGGTGGGGGAGCGGCTGGTCACGCACCCGGACGTCGCGATGATCCACTTCACCGGGTCCACCGCGGTCGGCCGGCAGATCGCCCGGACGGCCGGCGGCCTGCTCAAGAAGGTCTCGCTCGAGCTGGGCGGCAACAACGCGCTGCTCGTGCTGGACGACGCCGACGTGGAGCAGGCCACGATGATCGGGGCCTGGTCGGCCTTCCACTACCAGGGCCAGACCTGCATCACGGCCGGGCGGCACATCGTCCAGGCCGCCGTGGCCGACGCCTACGTGGCGGGCCTGGCCGCGCGGGCCGAGGCGATCACCGTGGGCAACACGGTGACCGAGGACGTCGGCCTGGGCCCGATGATCAATCAGCGGCAGCTACGGCGGGCGCAGGAGCTGCTGGACGAGGCGGTCGCCGGCGGGGCCACGGTCGTGGCGGGCGGCACGACCAGCGGGCCGTTCTTCCGGCCCACCGTGGTCACCGGGGTGCGCCGCGACTCGCGGCTGTGGGCCGAGGAGATCTTCGCGCCGATCGCCCCGGTGCTGGTCGTCGGCGATGACGACGAGGCCGTGGCGGTGGCCAACGACACCCCGTACGGGCTGGTCGACTCGGTGCTGTCCGGCGACCCGTACCGCGCCATGCAGGTGGCCCGCCGGCTGCGGGCCGGGATGGTGCACGTCAACGACGCGACCCCGCAGGACGAGGCGCTGGCCCCGTTCGGCGGCATCGGCCAGTCCGGCCTGGGCGGCCGGTCCGGCGGCGACGCCAACATCGAGGAGTTCACCGAGCGGCGCTGGCTCACGGTCACCCCGGGCCCGGCGCACTATCCGTACTGACCTTTTCCTGCCCCGTACTCTTCCGGCCAGCCAGATGATCACTCACAATTCGGGGCAGCCCCGTTGTTAACGTCACCCGCCCGATCGGACTGCAGTGCCCGGCGGGGACCCCAAGGGAGGGACTATGAGCGAAGCGGCTTGTTCCGTTCTCGGAAACCAAGGCGCCTGAGTCGCCGGACCGGCTGCATCGCGGTGCGCTCAGACTGGTGGACATCTCGGCGTCGACGATGGCCAACATCGGCCCGGCCTACAGCTTCTACTTCGGCTTCGCCGGGCTGGTCGCGATGGCCGGGCTCGCCGCGCCGCTGACCATCAGTCGCGGCGGGCATCGCGATCGCGCTGCTCGGCAACACGCTGTCCCAGTTCTCCCGGGTGATGCCGTCGACCGGCGGGTTCATCTCCTTCGTCGGCAAGACCTTCGGCGGCACCAGCGCGGTGACAACCGCGGTGCTGTGCGGGGCCGGCTACATCATCGCGATCTCGTCGGTGCTCGCGGTCTGCGGCGGGTTCCTGTCGATCATCCTGAGCCACTACTTCGGCTGGAACATCCCGTGGGGCATCCTCTCGGTCCTGCTCACCGCCGGGGCCGTGGCCATGATGATCCGCGGCGTGGCGGTCTCCACGAAGCTGGCGGGCCTGTTCTTCGGCTTCGAGATGCTGGTCCTGATCGTGGTGTCCGTCATCGCCCTGATCAAGAACGGCGGGCACCTGAGCTCCGTGCCGTTCGAGCCCAGCCACCTCACCAAGGGCTTCACGGGCCTGGCGGCGGGCTTCCCGCTGGCGGTGTACCTGTTCATCGGCTGGGAGAACTCGGCCGCGCTCGCCGAGGAGACCGACAACCCCCGGCGCAACGTGCCGCGGGCCGTGTTCCTGTCCGTCGCGCTGATGGTGGTCGGCTACCTGCTGTTCGCGTATTCCACCGTCACCGCGTTCGGCTACAACGGCGCCAAGCTCGGCGCCGCGACCATCCCGTTCGTCAGCGTCTCCCAGAACCTCTTCTCCAGCCTGGCCGTCTTCGCCTACATCGCCGGCATGACCTCCACCCTCGGGGTGCTGATCTCCGCGGTGAACTCGCAGTCCCGGCTGATCTTCAACGCCGGCCGCGAAGGCCTGCTGCCGTCCTGGATCGGCAAGGTCCACCCGACCCGCCGCACCCCGGTCAACGCCATCTTCGTCTTCGTGACGGTCGCCGGCGTGATCATCATCGGCTGGGCGGCGGGCCACCTCATCGGCGGCAACAGCGGCAGCATGGACCCGATCAACTTCTTCTTCGAGTCCTCTACGCTCGGCACCATCCTGGTGCTGGTGGTCTACTTCCTGTCCAACCTGGCCCTGCCGTTCTACTACCGCAAGTTCCAGCCGCAGGAGTTCAGCGCCGTCAAGCACCTGGTGCTCCCGGTGCTGGGCATGGCCGCCATCGCGGTGCCGGTCTACTACCTGTGCAAGCCAGGGCAGCCCGCGCCCTATGACTGGTTCCCGTACGCGGCGCTAGCGATGGTCGTGCTGGCCGTCATCTACGCCGTCATCCTCAACCGCCGTGACCCGTCGCTGGGCGAGCGGGCCGGCTCGATCGTGGCCGATGAGTAGGCGGTGTTTGCCGGCGCTGATGCGGCAGCCTTCTGCCAAACTGCCGCATTAGCGCATGGATCGTGTGAGATCTGCCCTGCTAAGTTTTGCGCGACCCCTGTCAATAAGGGGCCTCCGGGGCCGATAGGAGAGTTCGTGAAAATACTTGAATCTACTCGACTGCGTCGGGTGAAAATTGCGGGGATCATGCTGCTGGCGGTTTCTCCGATGCTCGCATCTTCCGCCGCTGCCCAGGCAGCGGCGAAGCCCGCTGCGCTCACCGCTACATCTGTCTCTTATAAGGTGAGCTGGAGCTTTAAGTCGAGGCCGCTTAACAAGTGCGTGATCTTCACCGCGACGGGAAAGGTTTCCTACAGGGCAGGCGTGCCCGTCGGAGCGCGACACTGGGAATGGGACAACCAGTCTGTCGTGGCCCCGAGGCTGACGGCATCTGTCCACGCCTTCGGTAACGGCAGCTGCATCGGCCCGGCCACCGTCCAGTCCATGAGCATGGCACAGCACTGGGCGGGAGGATTCACCTGCGGCGTCAATCCTTCCATTAGCGTGTCCGTTCCGTGGGGGATATCGGTCGGCGGCTGGCCGAGCTGCGGGAATCGCAGGTCGGCCTCGCGCGGCAGCTCATTCCCGGTGACTAGCGCGTCCTATATCCAGGACAACAGCGGGTCGCCAATTCACTTCGGGAATGCGACCGGGGCCACGGCCAAGAACTTCCCGTGCATCGGTGTCTTCGTAAGCGCCACCATGCGCATCGCCAATCACACGGACTCCTTCACAGGCGGTTCAAAGCGGGTCTGCCTGAGCAGGGTCTGACGGATCGGGCGGCCACCGTACGGGCTTTCGAGACCTGCTGAGTCTCGGGAACCGACGGTGGCTGCCCGGCAATCCGTTACGACATGAAAGGGTTTTCCATGACGGACACGGCTATCAGCCCGGCCGGTGCGCCGGGCGCGCTCCCGCCGCATCCCCTGTCCCCGGTAACGGGGGCCGAGTTCCTGGCCGGCCGCCGGGTCATGGCCGCCGCCGGGCTGCTGGCCGAGCCCGTCCGGTTCGCGTACTACGGCCTGGAGGAACCGGCCAAGGGCGAGGTGCCGGCGGCCGGGGCCGTGCTGGCGGCCGGGGGCGGGCCGGACCGCAGGCTGCGGGCGTTCCTCATCGACACCGCGACTGGCGAGTCCAGCGATGTGGTGGTGTCGCTGACGCATGAGCGGGTGGTCAGCCGGGTGGTGCTGGACCCGCGCGCGGACGGCCAGGTGCCGATCATCGACGGTGACTTCGCCGTGGCCGAGGAGGTGGTCCGGGCCGACCCTGGCTGGCAGGCGGCGATGGCCCGGCGCGGCCTGACCGACGTGACGAAGATCCGGGCCTGCCCGCTGACGGCCGGCTGGTTCGGGGTGCCCGAGGAAGACGGCCGCCGCATGGTCCGGGTGCTGGCCTTCGTCCAGGAAACCGAGCACGCCCTGCCCTGGGCGCACCCGGTGGACGGCCTGGCCGCGTATGTCGACCTGATCGAGCGGCGGGTGTTCCGCCTGGTCGATGAGTTCGAGGCGCCGGTGCCCGCCGAGTCGGGCGACTACGACGACCCGGCGGTGCGCGGGCCGCACCGCGAGGACCTGCGGCCGATCGAGATCACCCAGCCCGAGGGGCCGAGCTTCACGCTGGACGGGCACCGGCTGGACTGGCAGGGCTGGTCGCTGCGGATCGGCTTCGACATGCGCGAGGGACTGACCCTGCACCAGGTCAGCCTGCAGGGCCGGCCGGTGCTGTACCGGGCGTCCGTGCCGGAGATGGTGGTGCCCTACGGCGACCCCCGGTTCCGGTACTGGCAGACCTACTTCGACTCGGGCGAGTACCTGGTCGGCAAGTTCGCCAACTCCCTGGAGCTGGGCTGCGACTGCCTGGGCGAGATCGCCTACCTGGACGCCACCGTGGCCGATGACCTGGGCCAGCCCCGGGTGATCCGCAACGCGGTCTGCATCCACGAGGAGGACTTCGGCATCCTGTGGAAGCACACCGACATCTTCAACGGCTCGGCCCAGTCCCGGCGGCAGCGCCGCCTGGTGGTGTCGTTCTTCACCACGGTCGGCAACTACGACTACGGCTTCTACTGGTACTTCTACCTGGACGGCACGATCGAGTGCGAGATCAAGCTGACCGGGGTGCTGTTCACCGCCGCCCATGACGGGGCCAACCCGCACTCCACCCAGGTCGCGCCGGGGCTGGGCGCGCCCGCGCACCAGCACCTGTTCGGGGCGCGGCTGGACATGACGGTGGACGGCCTGGCCAACGCGGTCGAGGAAGTGGACGTCAGCGGGATGCCGGCCGGGCCGGGCAACCCGTACGGCAACGCCCTGGTCCAGCACGTGACCCGGCTGCGCACCGAGTCGGAGGCGGCCCGCCAGTGCGACACCGCGCGGGGCCGGACGTGGCGGGTGGTCAGCACCGAGTCGGTGAACCGGTTCGGCGTGCCGGTCAGCTACACGCTGTACCCGGAGGCCGCGCCCGTGCTGCTGGCCGCGCCGGACTCCTCGGTCCGCGCCCGGGCCGGGTTCGCCGCGAATCACCTGTGGGTGACGGCGTACGACCCGGCCCAGCGGTACCCGGCGGGTGACTTCGTCAATCAGCACCCCGGGGGCGCGGGCCTGCCCGCGTTCACGGCCGGGGACCGGGACATCGACGGCGCCGACATCGTGGTGTGGCACACGTTCGGGCCGACGCACTTCCCCCGCCCGGAGGACTGGCCGGTGATGCCGGCGGCCCGGTGCGGGTTCACGCTGAAGCCGACCGGGTTCTTCGACCGCAACCCGACCCTGGACGTCCCGCCGCCGGGCGGCCACTGCGCCTCCGGGCACTAGCGGAGCCCATCGCGAGCCCAGGTCCGGCGCCGGCGGGCGACCGGGCCGGGCCGTCCGCCTCGCCCTGAATGCCCAGGGCTGAGGTGGCACTTCCGCCTGCCCGCATGCCTCGAAGATCACGATTGGGCTCCAGTGGGCTCCCGCCTGAACTGGCCTATTGAAGCTCTGGGCTCAGAATGATAGACCAGCAGGCGTCAACGTGATCTTTCCCCCGCCCGGCGGGGCGGGCGACCCGGAAGGCAGGCGGATGCGCTACATCGAGGCCGTGCGCGCGCAGGGCATCAGCCTGCGGGCCTCCGCTGGCGCGGTGACCGGCCAGCTGGCCAGCCTGAACCTGGCCCCGTGGCGGGGCCGGCGGCTGAGCCTGGTCGGCATGGGGGCCAGCGCGAACGCGATCCTCGCGGCGCTGCGGCCGTACTGGGCGGCCGGCCTGCCCGCCGCCCCGTGGCTGGGCTCGGAGCTGAGCCAGGCCGGGGCGGCCGCCGCGGTCGAGGCGGTCATCGCGGTGTCCCAGGGCGG
Organism: uncultured Actinomycetota bacterium; assembly: GCA_963731085.1. Lineage (GTDB taxonomy): Bacteria > Actinomycetota > Actinomycetes > Streptosporangiales > Streptosporangiaceae > DASUBV01. Next base: position 228,184 of record CAVSUF010000001.1, on the reverse strand, counting down.
GGAGAGCGCCGAGATCATCGCCGCGCTGCGCGGCCTGCACGGCGCCGTCCCGGCGCTGGCCGTCACCGACTCGCCCGACTCGCCCGTGGCCATCCTGGCCGCCGCCACCCTGGAGCTGGCCCTGCCGGGGGACAGCAACGTGCGCACCATCGGCTACACCGGCACCATCCAGGGCCTGGCCCTGCTGCGCGACGCGCTCGCGCCCGGCCACGCCCCGGCGGCGGACTGGGACGCCCTGACCGCCGAGATGGACCGGCTGGTCCCGGCGGCCGAGCGGCTGGCCGCCACCCTGCTGGAGCGGCTGCGCGGCGCCGCCGCGTTCGACCTGGTCGGGTCTGGCGTGCACGCGGGCACGGCGGCCCAGGGGGCGCTGCTGCTGCGCGAGGTGGCCAAGCGGCCCGCCGCCGCCTACGAGACCTACCAGTACCTGCACGGCCCGATCGAGGCGGCCGGCCCGGGCCTGGCTCTCCTGATCACCGGCGGGGTGCGCGAGGCCCGGCTGGCGGTCCAGATGGCGGCGGCCGGCGCGGCGGTGGTCCTGGTCACCGCCGAGCCGGTCCCGGAGGCCCCGGGACTGGCCGTGTTCCCGCTGCCGGCCGTCGCCCCGGTCGCCGAGGCCGTCCTGGGCATCCTGCCCGCGCAGGCCATCAGCGGCGCGCTGGCCGACGCGGCCGGGCTGCCCGACGGGGAGTTCCGGTTCCACCAGGACGACACCAAGGTCCGCTGATGACCGCCCCCGACTCCGGCTACCAGCCCTCGCCCCGGCCGAGCTACGACACCGGGACCGCCGTGCCCCGGTCGGCGGCGGCCCGGCACGTCTGGGGCGACCCGGAGGCGGGCGAGATCCTTGACCTGATCTACGTCTCGGGCGAGCAGATCCACCAGCTGGTGTTCGAGATCCCGCCCGGCGGCCAGTTCACCCACTCGCCCGAGCACCGGACGGTGTTCGGCGCCGACGAGGTGCTGTACGCGGTAGCGGGCCACGTGGCGGTGGCCGACCCGGAGGCGGGCCGCGTGGTCCGGCTGTCGCCCGGAGACGCGGTGTTCTTCGGCGCCGGGACCTGGCACCACGCGTTCAACTGGGGCACCGGGCCGGCCCGGGTGCTGGAGTACTTCGCGCCGCCGCCGTCGGCCGGCACGTCCGGGGCCTACGCCCGGCGCCAGCCGCTGCTGGCCGAGAGCCGGTACGGCGACGACGCCCTGCTCGGCGCGCTGGTCCCCGGCGCCTCCCGGCCCGCGCCGTCCCGGCTGACCGTGGTCCGCCCCGCGGATCACGCCTGGCGGCTGGACGGCGACCGGGACCGGGTGCTGACCGGGCTGATCGCCAGCACCCCGCGGCTGACCGCGGCCCGGTGCGAGGTGCGCGGCACGGCCTGGAGCGGCTGGATCAGCTACGGCGGCGACGCGGGCGGCTACGTGCTGTCCGGCGGGCTGGCGCTGCGCCTGGCCGGGCGCGGCCGGGCCTGGGACGAGCTAGGCCCGGGCGACGGCTTCTACCTGCCCGCCGGGGAGCGCTACCAGGTACGCGGCCTGGAGCCGGGGATCAGCGCCTACCTCGTCGGCTACGCCCCGACCGGGGTGACCGCTTTATGGCCGCTGACATCTTCGCCGACCTCAGCCTGGCCGCCATCGGGCGGCGCGATGGCGACGCGGCCATCGGCGTGGACGTCGGCGGCACCAAGACCGCGCTGGGCCTGGTCGACGCGGCCGGGCTCGGCCTGCTCGCGTCCGCGGTCATCCCGACCGGCCCGGAGCGCGGCGGCGCGGCCGTGCTGGCCGACATCCGGGCCGCCGCGGCCGACCTGGCCGGGCTGGCCGGCCGCAGGGCCGCCGGGTCACCGGGCTGGGCCTGGCCGTGCCCGAGATCGTCAGCCGGGCCGGGGCCATCACCTCGGCCGCGGTCATCCCGGACTGGGACGACCTGCCGGTAGCCCGGCTGCTGGGCACGATCGCGCCGGTCCGGATCGAGGCCGACGTGCGGGCGGCGGCCTTCGCCGAGGCCGTCCTGGGGGCGGGCCGGGGGCACGAGTACCTGGTCTACGTCACGGTCGGCACCGGGATCAGCTATTGCGCCGTGTACCAGGGCCGGCCGCTCGCCGGGGCCAGGGGCGGGGCGCTGAACGTCGGCACCACCGTGCTGGCCGTGCTGCCCGGCGGCTGCCCCGAGCCGGGCGAGCTGATCCTGGAGCACGTGGCCTCGGGCAGCGCCCTGGCCCGCCGGTACGCCGAGCGGTCCGGCCGCCCGGTGCCGGACGGGGCCACCGGGGTGCTGGCCGCCGCGGCCGGCGGTGACGCCGCCGCCCGGGCCGTGCTGGCCCGGGGCGCGCAGGCCCTGGGCATCGCCATCGCCATGCTGGTCAACCTGCTGGACCCGGAGGCAGTGATCATCGGCGGCGGCCTGGGCAGCGCCGACACCCCCTACTGGGCGGACGCCAGCGCGTGCGCCCGCCGGTACCTGCACCCGCACGCCGCGGGGACGGTGCTGGCCCGGGCCGCGCTCGGCCCGGACGCCGGCGTCATCGGGGCCGGCCTGGTCGGGCTCCAGGCCGCCCGGCACCACGCAGTCAGTCGAGCGGAACACACAGCCCTGTAAAGGAAGTGGTGGAAGGTGGCAGCTAGACATCAGCGGCGCGGGAACACCCGGATAGCGCTGGGGGCCCTCGGCGTCGCCGCGGTGACCGCGCTGGCCGCGTGCGGGTCCGGCGGGTCCGGCGGCAGCGCGGCGAGCACCAAGCCCGCCCGGCTGTCGGCCAGCGTGTCGGGCACCGTGCAGGAATGGAACTGGGACATCCCCGGCGATGACCCCGGCGAGCACGCGGTCATCCCGATCCTGATCAAGCAGCTGGAGAAGGAGTATCCGAAGCTCAAGATCGTCAACACCTCGATGAGCCTGGCCGACCAGAACGACAAGCTGCCGCTGGCGTTCGCGTCCGGGTCCGGCGCCCCGGACGTCAGCCAGACCAACGAGGGCCTGCAGAACCAGGGCCGGCTCGTGGCCGACAAGGAACTGCTGCCGCTGGCCCCGTACGACAAGATCTACCACTGGTTCGCCAAGGTCGGCCCGCTGCCGCTGCAGTTCAACTCGCTGCCCGCCAGCGGCAAGGAGTTCGGCACCGGCACCATCTACGGTGTCCCCGAGACGGGCACCGTGGTCGGCATCTTCTACAACAAGGACCTGCTGGCCAAGGTGGGCGGCACGGTGCCGACTGACTGGGCCACGTTCACCGACGACATGGCCAAGCTGGCCAGGCACGGCATCACCGCGATGTCCTATGCCGCGGGCCAGCCCACCGCCTACCAGCCGGTGCACATGCTCTACACGATCGCCAACCACTACGTGCCGGCGTCGGTCAGCAACGCGTTCGTGTTCCACACCGGCGCCAGCCCGTCCATCAACATCCCCGGCTACGTGCAGGCCGCGGCGACGATGGCGCAGTGGACCAAGGACGGCTACTTCCCCAAGGGCTACCAGGGCCTGAACGACACCCAGGCGCTGAACCTGTTCGACCAGGGCCAGGCCGGGTTCTTCCTCGAGGGTGACTGGTACTCCGGCTCGGTGCAGAGCGCGCTCGGCAGCAAGGCCGGGTTCTGGGTGCCGCCGGTGGTCACCGGCGGGCCGGGCGAGGGCTGGTCGATCCCGGCCAGGGCGGCGAACCCGAACGCCGGCGCGGCGGTGATCAACGCCCTGCTCAGCCCGCAGATCCAGGACGCCCTGCTGGCCAACGGCGACATCCCGGCGGTCACTCCGAGCGCGTCGGCGCTGGCCGCGGCCAGCCCGCTGCTGCAGTCGGCCTCCGCGGGCTGGTCGGACTCGGTGCACAGCGGCAACCTCGTCCCGTACCTGGACTACGCCACGCCCGACTTCCTCAACCAGGAGATGGCGGGCATCCAGGAACTGCAGGGCGGCAAGATCACGCCGGCGGCGCTGATGGCCTCGCTGCAGTCCGACTACACGGCCTACTGGTCCTCGCAGGGCTGAGCGGAATTGAGCAAGGGCGGAGCGACGCGAAGGTGAGCAGGAAGCACCGGGACTGGCTAACCGGCTGGCTGTTCCTCGGCCCGGCCGCGGTCATCCTCACCGTGCTGATCGTCTAGCCGCTGATCAAGGCGGCGCAGTACTCGCTGCAGAGCTGGGACGGCGTCGGCGTCGCCACCTGGGTCGGCGTGCACAACTACGTGCAGATCATCGCCGACCCGGTGGAGCGCGGCTCGCTGGTCAACCTGGGCATCCTGCTCATCTTCTACTCGCTCATCCCGGTCGCGCTGAGCCTGGTCACGGTCAACCTGATGCGGCGCAGCAAGCTGCGCGGCATGGGGTTCTTCCGGGTCGTGTTCTTCCTGCCCCAGGCCATCGTGACTGTGGTCGTCGCGATCGTGTGGACCTGGCTGCTGGCCCCGTCGGGGCCGGGCACGGTCAACGAGATCGGGCACCTGGTCGGCATCGGCAGCGGCTCGGGCACGCCGTGGCTGGGCAGCTTCAGCACGGCCCTGATCGCGGTCGGGCTGATCGCCGCCTGGCTGGACTTCGGCCTGTGCTTCGTGCTGCTGGTGCCGGGCATCCAGCGCATCCCGCCGGAACTGTACGACGCGGTCCGGGTCGACGGGGCCGGGCTGATCCGGGAGTTCTTCAGCATCACGGTGCCGATGCTGCGCCGCGACATCGCCGCCGCCATCACGATCACGGCGGTAGCCGCGCTGCAGAGCTTCACGCTGATCTACCAGGCCACCAACGGCGGCCCTGGCTACGCCACCATGGTCCCCGGCCTGCTGGTCTACCGGGACGCGTTTCAGCTGGGCGCGGTCGGCTCGGCCAGCGCGCTGGGCATCGCCATGTCGGTGATCATCTTCGTCCTGACCTTCGGGATCCGGGCGCTGATCGAGAGGAACGCGACATGAGGGCTCTCATCATGAGGCCGGGGCATGCTGTCGCGCTCTGAGAAGATGGCCAGCGCGGCCATCCTGCTGCTCGCCGCGGTGGTCACCCTGTACCCGCTGCTGGCTCTGGTCAGTACCGCTCTTACGCCGAAGAACGGCTCCGCCAGCGGGATCAGCTTCAGTCCCCATCTGTCGCTCTCGGCGTTCGTCTACGCGTGGGAGTCCGGCGACTTCTCCAGGTTCATGCTCAACACGGCGATCGTGACCGTCGCGGTGGTCGTGATCTCGACGGTCATCGCCGTCCCGGCGGGCTACGCCATCGCGCTGGCCCGGCCGCCCGGCGCCCGCTGGGTGCTGTACACGGCGGTGTTCGGGTTCATGCTCCCGGTCGAGGCGCTGATCGTGCCCTGGTACTACCAGTTCCGCTCGGTGAACCTGGTCAACACCTATTGGGCCATGATCCTGCCGCAGGTCGCGCAGTCGATCGCGTTCGGCACGTTCTGGATGTACGTGGCGTTCCGGTCCATCCCCCGGTCACTGTCCGAGAGCGCGGTCATCGACGGCGCCTCGCCGGTCTCGCTGCTGTGGCGGATCCTGGTCCCCAACGTCGGCCCCGCGGTCAAGACGATGGCCGCGCTGGTGTTCCTGTGGACCTGGAACTCGTTCCTGCTGCCGCTGGTCATGATCTCCAACCAGAACCTGTACACGGTGACCGTCGGGCTGTCGGCGTTCCAGGGGTCGCACTTCAACAACTTCGCCGCGCTCGCCGCCGGAAGCTGCCTGGCCGCCCTGCCCGTCGTGGTCGTCTACCTGTTCGCCCAGCGCAGCTTCATCGCCGGGATCTTCGCCGGGTCGCTGGTGGAATGAGCCGGCCGGGACGCGAGCACGTTGTACACAACACGCGGATTTGACCCAGCACGGCATGCGCCGGAAGGCGATCGTGCAAGATAACGAGCACGCGGGCGAGGTCGCCCGCGGCCCGGCGACGGAGGGGACACGGTGACACCGGCGCAGGGTGCACCGGGCGCCAGCGGGAAGGGCCTGAAATCGGCCCGGCGGGTGCCCATGTACGAGCGGGCCGCCGCCCAGCTGGAGGCCGAGATCCGCAGTGGCCGGCTGGGTGCCGACGAGCGGCTGATGTCCGAGCGCGCCCTGGCCGAGCGGCTCGGTGTCAGCCGGATCACCATCCGGCGGGCGCTGGCCTACCTGGCCGACAAGGACCTGGTCCGGTCCTCGGTGCGGACCGGCTGGTTCGCCGGGCCGGTCAGTGAGGGCAGCGACGCGCTGCTGAGCTTCAGCGACATGGGCCGCCGCCGGGGCTTCCGGGTCACCTCCCGGGTGGTGCACTGCCGCCGCCGCGAGGCCACCCTGGCCGAGGCCGAGGAACTGGGCATCGCGCCCGGCAGCGCGGTCTGCGACCTGGCCCGGATCCGCAGCTTCGACGGCGCCGTGATCGCCCTGACCCAGGCGGTGGTGCCCGAGAGCCTGGCCCCCGGCCTGCACGAGCAGGACTTCACCAGCGCGTCCCTGTATGACGTACTGCGCGCCCGCTACCGGGTGCTGCCCGCCCGGGGCCGGTTCGCCATCCAGGCCGCCGCCTGCGACCCGGACCAGGCCCCCCACCTGGAGCTAAGTCCCGGCGACCCGGTGCTGGTGTTCGCCCAGACGGGCTATGACCAGCTGGGCCGGGCGTTCGAGCAGACCCGGACCGTGTACCGGGCCGACCGCTACCTGTTCCGCGGCACCCTGGCCGCGGCCAGCGAGGACGAGGAGCACCCGATGGTCCGGGAGGCCGTCACCGCGCCGGGCTGGCCCCGTGCCCCCGGCTGAGGCACGGCCGGCTGGGGTGCTGTCGGCTGGAGGCGGGGTCGGCTGGGGTGCTGCCGGTGCTCGACATCTTCGCCGGGGCGGGCGGGCTGTCCCTGGGGCTGGCCGGCGCCGGGTTCGCGGTGACCGCCGCGGCCGAGTGGGATCCCGACGCCTGCGCCACCTACGCCGCCGCCCACCCGGCCGCCGAGGTGCTGGACGGCGACGTCGCCGCGATGTCGTTCCGCCGCTTCCGGGGCGAGGTGGCGGTCCTGGCCGGCGGCCCGCCGTGCCAGCCGTGGAGCACCGGCGGCAAGCGCCTCGGCGCCGGCGACCCGCGCAACGGCTGGCCCGGCTTCCTGCGCGCCCTGGCCGAGATCGCCCCCCGCGCGTTCCTGGCCGAGAACGTGGCCGGCCTGGCCGCCGCCAGCCGCCGGCCGCACCTCGACGCCCTGCTGCGCGACCTGGCCGGCCTGGGCTTCGCGGTCACCTGGTCGATCGTCAACGCGGCCGACTACGGCGTCCCGCAGAAGCGCAGCCGCCTGTTCATCGTCGGCGTCCGCGACGGCCGGTTCGCGTTCCCGCCGCCGTCGCGCGGCCCGGCCGCGGCCCGGCCGTGGCGGGCAGCGGGCGAGGTGCTCGGCCCCGAGCCGAATGGCACCGCCCAATCCGTCGGCCGTCATCTACGCCCGGAATCCCGACCTGCGCCCCAGCCCCTACGACGGGCACGTCTACAACGGCGGCGGCCGGCCCATCGACCTGACCCGGCCCGCCCCCACCCTGCTGGCCTCGATGGGCGGCAACAAGACCCCGTGGGTTGACGTGGCCGGCGTGGTCCCGGCCTACCACGCGCACCTGCTGGCGGGCGGCCCGCCCCGGGCGGGCCGGGTCCCGGGCGCCCGCCGCATCACCGTCGAGGAGGCCGCGCTGCTGCAGAGCTTCCCGCCCGGCCTGCGGGTGGCCGGCCACCGGTCCAGCCGGTACCGCCAGGTCGGCAACGCCGTCCCGCCGCTGCTGGCCCGGGCCATCGGCGCGCAGCTGCGGTCGATTCTGGCGTGATCGCCCGGCGGCCCGTGCGGTAGCGTCCGGTTCGTGCACAGCTGCTTCTATGAGCCCGCCGGGCCGGATGAGTTCATCGCCACCGCCGCCACCATCGGCCCGTGGAGTCGCGACTCCCAGCACGGCGGCCCGCCGTCGGCCCTGGCCGCCCGGGCCATGGAAGCCTGCGACCCGGTGCCCGGCCAGCGCCTGGCCAGCGTGGCCGTCGACATCCTGCGCCCGGTCCCGGTGGGCAAGCTCACGGTCCGCGCGCGGACCGTCCGCCCCGGCCGCCGGGTCATGCTGGTCGAGGCCGCGGTCGAGGCCGACGGCCAGGAGGTGCTGCACGCCCGCGGCTGGCGGATCGAGACCGCCGCCGTTCCGCAGGTGCCCGGCCCGGTCCCGCCGCCGCCGGTCCCGGATGCCACGTCCCCCGAGGCCGTGCCGTCCGGCGTCACCTGGGAGGGCTACGGCACCGCCATGGACTGGCGCTACCTATCCGGCGGCGGCATCGGCGTGCCCGGCCCGGGGGTGGCCTGGATGCGCCCCCGGATCCCGCTGGTGCCGGGCGAGGAGACCTCGCCGATGTGCCGGGCGCTGCTGGTGGCCGACTCCGGCAACGGCCTGTCGGCCGTGCTCGACGTCCGCTCCTACATCTTCATCAACGTCGACCTGGCCGTCATGCTGCACCGGGACCCGGTCGGCGAGTGGATCCTGATGGACGCGGTCACCGAGGCCGGCCCGGACGGCACCGGCGTGGCTACCAGCACCCTGTCCGACCCGGCCGGCCCGGTCGGGCACGGCATGCAGGCCCTCCTGGTCGCGCCCCGGTAGCCGAGATGACCTCGCCTCAGTCGCGCCCGGCCAGCCGCAGCGGCCGGTCACCGGCCGCGGCCAGCCGGTCGCGGACCCGGTCGGCATCGGGAATGCCGAGGTCGGCATAGCGGGCCAGCGCCTCCTGCCAGTGCGCCCGGGCCGCGGCCGGGTCGCCCGCGGCGTGACAGGCATCCCCCAGGCCGGCGTACGCCCGGGCCTGCTGGAACTTCTCCCCGATCAGGTCGGCCAGGGCCAGCGCGGTGACGTGCTCGTCGCGGGCGCGGCCAGACTGGCCGAAGGCCAGCAGGATCTCGCCCAGGCTGCTGCGCGCGCCGGCCTCGCCGGCCTGGTTGCCGATCTCGCGGAACATGGTGATGGCCTCCCGGACCCGGTGCGCCGCCTCCCGGTACCGGCCCTGGCGCAGCCGGACGTCGCCCAGCCGGGCCAGCGCCTCAGCCTCGCCGTGCCGGTAGCGAAGATCGCGGCACAGCGCCAGGGCACGGTGCAGCCGGGCGTCGGCCAGTCCCAGGCGGTCCTGGCGCAGGGCCACGATGCCCAGGTTGACCAGGCTGACGCACTGGCTGTGCTGGGCGCCGATCTCCCCGGCGATGGCCAGCGCCTCCTCGAAGTGGCGGATCGCCCGGTCGTAGCGGCCCTCCCGCTCCTCGACGTTGCCGATGTGGTTCAGCACGTGCACCCGGCCCGGCCGGTCGGCCACCTCGGTGAAGATCCGCATGGCCTGCTCGTTGAGACGGAGCGATTCGGCGTAGCTGCCCCGGTCGAAGTGGATGAGGGCCAGGTTGGCCAGCGCGTTCCCTTGCCGGGCATGGTCACCGGCGGCCCGGTGCCGGGCCAGGGACTGCTGGAGGCAGCTGGCCGCCTCGTCGAAGCGGCCCTGCCGCCAGTGAACGCCCGCCAGGTGGTTCAGCGCGGTCCCCTCGGCGGCCTGGTCCCCGGCCTGGCGGGCCGCCGCGGCGGCGCAGCCGTGGACGATGAGGCCTTCCGCGCAGTAGCTGTTGTCGTCGAGGTAGCGGTACAGGATGGCGGCCAGCTTCCAGGCGTGCGCGGGCCAGTCGCTATCGGCGGCGTGCACGGTGATGGCGACGAGCGCGGGCCGCTCGGCATCCAGCCAGGCCCAGGCGCTGGCCCGGTCATCCAGCCGCGGCGCCGGGGCCGCGGGCGGCGGGACGGCCGGGCGGCGGTGCCGGTCCTCGGCCGCCAGGACGTCCAGCGCGCCGGCCGCCGTGGTCAGGCAGAAGTCCAGCAGCCGGGTCATGGCCTCGCGCTGTCCCGTCTCGCCGTCCTCGGCGGCTAGCTCGCGGCCGTAGGCGCGGAGCAGGTCATGCAGGGCGTGCCGGTCCTGGCCGGCGGCCTGGACCAGGTGCGCCCGGCCCAGCGCGTCCAGCGCCCGGCGGGCCTGGTCCAGGTTCAGGCCGGCCAGCGCGGCCACCGCGTAGGCGTCGAGGTCCGGGCCGGGATGCAGGGCGGCCAGCCGGAACGCCCGGGCCGCGTCGGGGTCCAGGTGGCGGTAGGACCACGAGAACACCGCCCGCACGGCGGTGCGCGGGTCGCCCGCCGCGTCCAGCAGGCCCAGCCGCTGCTGGCGGTCGGCTAGCTCGTCGACCAGGCCGGCCAGCGGGGTGGCGGGGCGGGTGACGGCCAGCTCGGACGCGACCCGCAGGGCCAGCGGGAGGCGGCAGCACCGGTCGGCCAGGGCCTCGGCGGCCTGCGGGTCGCCCCTGGCCCGGTCGCCGATCAGCCGGTCCAGCAGGCCCACCGCCTCCGGCTGCGGCAGCAGGTCCAGGTCCAGGCGCACGGCGCCGTCCCGGGCGACGAGCCCGGCCAGGGAGTCGCGGCTGGTCACGATCACGGCGCAGCCGGCGCTGCCGGGCAGCAGCGGCCGGACCTGCTCGGCCGAGCCCGCGTTGTCCAGCACGATGAGCATGCGCCGCCCGGCCAGCAGGCTGCGGTACCGGGCGGCTCGCTCGTCGGGGTCGGCGGGGATGCCCGGGCCGGGCACCCCCAGGGCGCGCAGGAACCGGGCCAGGGCGTCGGCGGCCGGGACCGGCTGGCCGGGGTCATAGCCGCGCAGGTTCACGTACAGCTGCCCGTCGGGGAACCGGTCGGCGTGGTGGTGGGCCCAGTTGACGGCCAGGGCGGTCTTGCCGACCCCGGCCGTGCCGCCGATGGCCGTGATCACCGCCGTCCGGGTGGCGGCCGGGCCGGGCTGGTCCAGGAGCCGGGTCAGCGTGTCCATTTCCGTCGTCCGGCCGGTGAACTGGGGGACGGCACCGGGCAGCTCCCGGGGAGTCACGCCGTCGGTGCCGCCCGCGATCGCCGCCGGTGACCCGGCCCGGTCCAGGGCCAGGTCACCGGTCAGGATCCGCTGGTGCAGGTCGCGCAGCGCCGCGCCGGGCTCGGTACCGAGCTCCTCGGTCAGTACCCGGCGGGCCTGCTGGTAGCTGGCCAGGGCCTCGGCCTGGCGGCCGTCCCGGTACAGGGCGAGCATGAGCAGCCCGTGCAGCCGCTCCCGCAGCGGGTGCACGGCGGTCAGCCGGCCCAGCTCGGCGATCACCTCGGCGTGCCGTCCCAGGTGCAGGTCGGCCTCGATGCGGGTCTCCTGGGCCTGCAGCCGCAACTCGGCCAGGCGCGGCACCTCCCGAACCGCCAGCAGCTCGCAGTCCACGTCGGCCAGCGGGTCGCCCCGCCACAGCTCCAGCGCGGCGCCGGCGGCGGCCGCCGCGGTGTCCCAGGCGCCATCCCGGGCGGCGGCCCGGGCCGTGCCCAGCAGGGCCTCGAACCGGGTCACGTCCACCTCGGCGGCGTCGGCCCGGAGCAGGTAGCCGCCCGGCCGGGTGGCGATCCGCGAGCCGTCCGCCGCGCCCAGGGCCTTGCGCAGCCGCATCACGTAGTTCTGGATGGTGGCCCGGGCCGACGGCGGCGGCTCGCTGCCCCACAGGATCTCGGCGAACTCATCCACCGACACCCGGGTACCGGCCCGGAGCACCAGCGCGGCCAGGACAGCGCGCTGCTTGCCCTGCTGCACCGGCACCAGCGTGCCTTTTCGGCGCACCAGCAACGGCCCCAGCAGGCAGAACTCTAACTCGCTGGTCATCGGACTCTTCGCCCCCGCGATAAAGGGTCCAGCGATTCTGACGTTCAAATTTTAACAGCCTGGCTCCGGTCGCTGAGTGGCACGGATTCCGGGCGCGGTCCGGCGATATTGCGCGGAGATCGGCAGGCCGCTAGCAGCTTGCCAGCCGCGTGACGCTCCGGAAAAGCCGTCCGGTGACGAGAACCGGAAATGCGCGCATGACGCCCGGCGGATTGCGGTCAGCGGATTGCGGTCGGCGGTCACGCGGAATCCGGCCGGCGGTCAAGCGGAATGCCGGTCCGCGGGCTGGTACTCCCGGGCGATATCGCCGAGCCGCTGCCAGGCCGGGGACGAGCTGGCCACCTGTCCCGACATCAGCGTGATGGCCACCGGGACCTCGCCGGTGTCGGGCGGCGGGCCGCCCTGGTCGCGGGCCGACCAGCCGGCCGTGCGCTCGGCCAGCTCGGCCAGCCGGGGATCGGCCGGGTCCCAGTCGTACGCCTCGTCGACTGCCAGGTACAGGCGGCAGAACTCCGGGTCGTCCAGGGCCGTGCGCTTGCGGCTGACCCAGCCCGGCACGAGGTCCGGGGACAGCGCCGCGACCAGGATCCAGCCGTCCCGCTCCGTCCGCACCGCCCGCTCGCTGACGCCCAGGGCGCGCAGCCGGTCGAGCAGGTCGACCACCTCGGCGGGCAGGAACATCCGGTCCCCGCCGGTGAGCTGGGCGATCCGGCGCCGGTGCCGGGTCAGCTCGCGGATCTTCCCCTGCAGCGCCCGGTCGATGTCACCGATCGCGCCGGCGAACTCGGCCGGGCCGGCGCTGAGCAGGTCCCCGACGCGGGCCAGCGGCACCCCGGCGTCGGCCAGGGTCTTGATCCGGATCAGGTCGACCACCGCCTCGGCGCCGTACCGCCGGTAGCCCGAGCCGTCCCGGCCCGGCTCGGCCAGCAGGCCGCGCTGGTGGTAATGCCGGATGGCCCGCACGGTCACCCCGGTATGGGTGGCCAGCTGGCTGATGGTGAGCCCTGCCGGTGTCATGAGTGCTCCCCACTTCTCATGCGCTCATGCTGCAACCCTGACCCAGCGTCAAGGTCAAGTCATAACTTAAGACAGGGCCTCGCCCCGGCCCCGGCCCGGCCTGGCCCGGCCCGGCCCGGCCCGATCAGTCTGCCGCCCGCAGCCGCCCGGCGCGAGCGTCAGCGGACGCGGCGGGCGCCGGCCGAGGGCGTCGCCGTGCCGGACCGGGGCGGCGGCCAGCCGGACCGCTGGAACCGACCGGCCACGGCGGCCCGCACCGTCCGCACCAGCTCGGTGCGGACCAGGGCCAGGACCGCGCCGCCGAACCCGCCGCCGGTCATCCGGGCGCCGTAGGCGCCGGCCTCGACCGCTGCCTCGACGGTCGCGTCGGCCTCCGGCCAGGACGCCTCGAAGTCGTCCCGCAGCGACGCGTGCGACTCGGTCAGCAGCGGCCCGGCCTGGCCCAGCTGACCCGACCGGAGCAGGTCGGCCGTGGCCAGCACCCGGCTGTTCTCGGTGACCACATGCCGGGCCCGGCGCAGCAGCACCGGATCCAGGCCGGTCAGCCCGGAGTCGTCGGTGATCTCGCGCAGGGACCCCACCTCCAGGGCGGCGGCAGCGGCCTCGCACTCCTGCCGCCGCTGCGCGTACTGGCCGACCGCGTGCTCGTGCCGGGCGCCGGTGTCGATGACCAGCAGGGCCAGCCCGGCCGGGGCCGGGTCCAGCGGCACGGCCGTGCCGATGCCGCTGCGGCAGTCCAGCAGCAGCGCGTGCCCGGCCTGGCAGAGCAGGGCGGCCGACTGATCCATGATCCCGGTCGGGGCGCCCACGAACTCGTTCTCGGCCCGGTGGGCGATAGCCGCCAGTTGCGGCCGGGGCACCACGATGCCGTGCATCTCGGTCAGGGCCAGCGCGGCGGCGCACTCCAGGGCGGCTGAGGAGGACAGCCCGGCGCCGACCGGCAGGTCGGCATCGAACGCGATGCTGGTCCCGGTCACCGGGTAGCCCGCCTCGCGCAGGGCCCAGGCCACCCCGGCCGGGTAGGCCGCCCAGCCGGTGACCGAGCCGGGGACCAGCCTGTCCAGCGGCACCGTGACCTCGCCTCCGTCGGCCTGCAGCGAGGCCAGCGTCAGCGCGGCGTCAGCGCGGCGGCCGGCCGCCGCGGTCACGCCTGCGCCGATCGCGAACGGCAGGACGAACCCGTCGTTGTAGTCGGTGTGCTCGCCGATCAGGTTGACCCGGCCGGGCGCGTGCCAGGTGCCCCTCGGCTGCTCGCCGAACTGGCTGGTAAACAGGCCGGTCACCCGGTCACGCGAGTCCGGCGCGGTCACCGGAGGTCCGATAACCGGCGGGCGCCCCGGCGACTCAGCGCGCACCAGCCTTGGACTCCGCGAACGCCCACGAGTCGGCCACCATGTCGGTCAGGCTACGGGCCACCCGCCAGCCCAGCCGGGCCCGGATCCGGTCCGACGAGGCGACCAGCATGGCCGGGTCGCCGGGCCGGCGGCCGGCCATCCGGGCCGGGATGGGCCGACCGGTCACGTCCCGGCAGGCGGCCAGCACCTCGCGGTTGGAGAACCCCGAGCCGCTGCCCACGTTGAACACCTGGTGCTCGCCGGGGACACAGGCCGCCAGGGCCAGCAGGTGCGCCCGGCCCAGGTCGGCCACGTGCACGTAGTCCCGCACGCAGGTGCCGTCGGGGGTGGGGTAGTCGTCGCCGAACAAGCTCAGCTCGCCCGACCCGCTCAGGGCGATGGCCAGCACGTTGGGGATCAGGTGGGTCTCGGTGCCGTGCCGCTCGCCCAGCCAGCGGCCGCCGCGCTCCCGGTAGGCGCCGGCCACGTTGAAGTAGCGCAGGCTGACCGCGCCGAACCCGTGCAGCCGGGCGTACTCGGCCAGGGTCGTGTCGACGGCCAGCTTGGTCGCGCCGTACGGGTTGACCGGGCGGGGCGGCGCGGTTTCCGGGATCGGCACCGACTCGGGCTGGCCGTAGACCGACGCGGTGGAGGAGAACACGATCCGGCTGACCCCGGCCGCCCGCATGGCGTCCAGCAGCGCGATCGTCTGGCCCAGGTTGTTATCCCAGTACCGGGCGGGCTCGGCCACCGACTCGGCGACCAGCGACTTGGCCGCGAAGTGCAGTACCGCCTCGATCCCGGTGGCCAGCACCGGCCCGGCCCCGGAGCGCAGGTCGGCCGCCACCAGCGACGCCCCGCGCGGCACCGCGTCGGCGTGCCCGGTGGACAGGTCATCGAGGACCACCACCTCGTGCCCGTTCTCCAGAAGCTGGGCCGCGACGACGCTGCCGATATAGCCGGCGCCCCCGGTGACCAGCAGCTTCATTCGGCCTCCTGCCCGTGACGATCACGGCTGTCTGTCTGGTCAGCCTAGTGCCGGCCCGGTCGGCGGCGGGCCGGGAACCCCGTGCGTTGTGGCCCGCGACATGCCGGTACGGGCGGTCTCGTATGCACCTGTCCCGGATCACAGCGCCCGGAGGCCGTGCAGGACCGCGCGCAGCACCCGCTCGCTGGTGACCGGGCCGCGGTGGGATGCGGTGACGCGGACGAGCCCGTGCTCGCTCAGGTCGCTGAGCAGCACCTGGACGACGCCGACGGGCAGATCGACGTCGGCCGCCAGGTCCACCACCGTGACCGGGCGGGGGCAGCAGGCCAGCAGTTGCCGGTGCTCCGGCCAGCCGCATGGCGGCGGACTGCGGCTGGCCCGGCACGGCCGCGACGAAGTCGATCAGGCCGATGCCCGTGCCCGCATCCGGCGCGGTGCGGCCCCTGGTGACCGCGTAGGGGCGGACCATCGGCCCCGCGTCGTGGTCGAGCCACCTGTCCTTGGGCGCCGGCATGCCCGATCACCCGGCGGTGGTCTGGTGATCGTGGGACCGCGGCGCGGCGCTGAGGTGCCGGCCCATCCGGCGTACCAGCATGGTCATCTCGTAGGCCAGCACGCCGATGCTGGCATCCGCCGAGGTGAGCACCGCCAGGCAGGTGCCCGCGCCGGCGGCCATGACGAACAGCAGGGCGTGCTCCATCTCGATGATGGTCTGCCGCACCGGGCCGCCGCCGAACTGCTCCCCGGTGCCGCGGGCCAGGCTCTGCACGCCCGCGGCCAGGGCGGACAGGTGCTCGCTTGCCTCGCGGTCCAGGCCCTCCGAGGCCGCGACGACCAGGCCGTCACGCGACAGGATGATCGCGTGACGGATGCCCGCCACCCGCCCGACCAGCGTGTCCAGCAGCCAGCCGAGCTGGCTGGTCGAATCTGCCTGCGGCATCGTCAGTCCCGCCCGACTCTGCCGCCGGCGCCCGGCGCGTGGTCCGGCCAGTCGTCAGCGTCCAGGTCGTCGGTGCGGCCCCGCTGCCACCCATCCCGCAGCTCGGCCATCACCTGGCGCGCTTCCTCGGGTGACCGGCCGGCCGGGCCCGCCGCTGCCGGGCGCGCCGGCCCGGCCTGCCGCGAAGTTCCGGCGCGAGGCTGGCCTGGCGGACGCGCACGGGCAGTCCGCCGTGCGACCGGTTCCGGCGATGCAGCCCGCGCACCGGGCCGGCCGGGGGCTCCGGCGGCGGCCCGTGGGCCGGGCCCAGCGCAGGTGCGAGGACGGGCACCGGACCGCCAGCCAGCTCCGGGCCTGGGCGGTAAGGCCGGGCCCCCGGGCGGGCGTGATAGCCGGGTCCCCGCCGATCACGCTGTGCGGCAGGAGCACGATGGCGGTCGCGCCGCCGTAGGGCGAGTCCTGCAGCCGGACCCGGATGCCATGCCGGGCGGCGAGCCGGCTGGCCACGTACAGGCCGATCCGCTCGGTGCTGGCCAGGTCCAGCTCGGGCGGGCTGGCCAGCCGGGCGTTGATGTCGGCGAGCTCGGCGGCGGACAGGCCCATGCCGCGGTCCTCGACCTCGACGGCCATGCCGACGCCGACGACGTCGGCCCGGACCAGGACGCTGGTGCTCGGCGGCGAGAACGAGACCGCGTTCTCGATCAGCTCGGCCAGCAGGTGGACCACGTCGTTCACCGCGCCGCCCAGTACCGAGCCGGGCGGCTCCCCGGCCACGTCCACCCGCGCGAAGTCCTCGACCTCCGAGATGGCCGCGCGCAGCACGTCCAGCACCGGAACGGGGTCGCGCCAGCCGCGCGCCGGGGCCGCCCCGGACAAGATGATCAGGCCCTCGGCGTGGCGGCGCATGCGCGTGGACAGCTGGTCCAGGCGGAACAGCTCGGCCAGGGCCGCGGGGTCCGTGGTGGCCCGCTCCATCGCGTCGAACATGCTGAGCTGCCGGTGCAGCAGCGACTGGCTGCGCAGCGAGATATTCAGGAAGACCTGATTGATGCCCTTGCGCAGGGTCGCCTGGCCGACGGCAGCATCGACGGCGGTGCGCTGCACGATCGAGAACGCCGTCGCGACCTGGGCGATCTCGGTGATCCGACCGGCCGGAAGCGGCGGGGACTCGGCGTCCACGTCGACGTCATCGCCGCCGCGCAGCCGCTCCATGACGCGGGGCAGCCGGTCGTTGGCCATGGCCGCGGCGCCGTCGTGCAGCCCGATCAGATCCCGGCGGATGCCGCGGCTGATCCGCACCATGATGATCAGCGACAGCGCGACCCCGAGCAGGCCGAGGCCGCCGGCCAGCCCGGCCTCGAGGTACAGCCGCCGGCCGGTCTGGCCGGCCAGCGCGGCCAGCTGTCCGGAGTCTGCCTTGGTCACGACCACGAACTGACCCAGGAACGGCTGCACGGCGGCCCCCCAGGCCGCCAGCGTGAGCGGCATCGGCTGCTGGCTTGGGGCAGTCCCGGCAATCTGGTTCTCCAGTGCCGCGAACCTGGTATACCCCGTCGAGCCGTACAGCCGCGCCAGGTCGGCGTGGTTGTGCCCGGTGGATTCCGCCAGTGCGTTGCCGGCGAACAGGCGCTGGCTGGCCACGGCCCCGGCGAACAGGGCGCGGTCGCCGGCGCTCAGCTGGCCGCCGTCGGTCGCGGCGCTGGCCGCCAGGGTGGCCTCCCCGGTCAGCTGCTCCAGGGCGCGGCCGGCGTTGATGGCGCCGAGCGTCTGCCGGTACAGCGCGGCATCGCTCGGGCCGGAGGATATGTAGACGCCGAACAGCGCGTCGATGACGTTGCTATAGCCCTGGAACGCGGCCGCCGGGGTCAGGGCGCCGGAGCCGACAGCGCCCCGGATCGCCGGGACCTCCCGCAACTCGCTGGCCAGGGCCTGCTGGGCGGCCTGGCCGGCCTGCACGCCGGTCCGCTCATAGGCGCGTATCGCGGCGTCGTCGGCCTGGCGGACCAGGGCCAGCCGGCTCACCGGTGGCCGGCGCGGCGCGCTCAGCCACAGGAAGGTCTGCAGCCGCTCCTGCTCCAGCCCCGCCAGCAGCGTGGTGGTGGCCCGGGCGTCGGTGTTGACCTCGCGGTTGTAATGCTCCTCGGCGACGGCGCTGCCCAGGGTGATGACGGCGAGAAAGGCCCATAGCGCGGTCAGGGCCACGACCGGCACGACCAGCAGGGTCAGCAGCGTCACCCCGATCGACCGGGTCCGGCCCGGTCGGCTGATCCTCTCGCGTGCCTCGTCGCGATCGAGCAGGTCCTGGATCGCCATGAACGCCCCTTCGCATCCTGGGCACGCCGCTTCCCGTAGAGCGAACCATATGATCGTAAATTGCGTGACGGATTCTCTCTATTCGAGATAGTCCAATCTCACTCAGTGGATCCTTCGTATGCGTATATCGGGTCATAAGCGGCTGCGGGTCTGGCGGCGACCCGGCGCGATCCCGATTGCACTGACCAGTAGCCCGCGACGTCCCGGTACGGGTGTCTCGTATGCTGCTGTCCATGTCAGCGGCAAATGCGGCTACGGTCATGACAGCGGGTGGTTCCGGAGCCAGCCCCGCTGCCCGGCCCGGCCGCCCGGTGCTGCTGGCCGTATCCGGAGCCTGCGTCATCTCCTCCACCGCCATCCTGGTCACCCTGGCCGGCCAGCGCCGCCGCCACCACGGTGTTCCGGTGCGGGCTGGCCCTGCCGGTGCTGGCGGTGCTGGCCTGGCGCGAGGGGCGGCGTCGCGGGCGGCGGCCGCGCAGCGCCCGGCTGGCGTCGGCCGGGGCCGGGCTGCTGCTCGGCATCGACCTGGTGCTGTGGAACCACGCCATCGCCGAGGTCGGCGCCGGGGTGGCCACGGTGCTGGCCAACCTGCAGGTGCTGTTCGTCGCGGCGGCGGCCTGGGCGCTGCTGGGCGAGCGGCCCCGGCGGGCCTACCTGGCCGCGCTGCCGGTGGTCCTGGCCGGGGTGGTCCTGGTCTCGGGCCTGGCCGACGGCGGCCGCACCGGCCGCCACGCGCTGGCCGGGATCGTCTACGGCCTGACCGCGTCGGTGGCCTACTCCGGGTTCCTGCTGATCGTCCGCCAGTCCTCGGCCCAGTCACGCACCGGGTCACGCACTCAGTCACGCACCCGGGCATCAGCGCCGTCTCCGGACGGCTCTCCGGACGGCTCAGCGGACGGCCCCCGCCCGGCGGGCGGGCCGTGGATCGCGGGCCCGCTGGCCGATGCCACCGCCGGCGCCGGGCTGGCGGGCGTGGTGCTCGGCCTGGTCTTCGGCGGCCTGTCGGCGCGGATGCCCTGGGCCTCGTTCGGCTGGCTCGTCCTGCTGGCCCTGAGCAGCGGGGTCGTCGGCTGGCTGCTGATCACGTCGTCCCTGCCCCGGCTGCCGGCCGCCGTCTCCTCGCTGCTGCTGCTGATCCAGCCGGCCGGGTCGCTGGTGCTGGCCGACCTCATCCTGGGCCAGCGGCCGACCCTGCTCCAGGTCATCGGCGCGGTAGCGGTGTGCGGCGGCATCGTAGCCGCCACCGGCGCGGTGACCGGCCGCCGCCGGGCCGCCCGTGGGCGGGCAGGCACGAGACCGTGAACCCGGCCCTCCAGACGGCCTCCACCGCCGCCTGCACCAGGGGCGGCAGGTTGGCTAAGCCGCGGTAGGCACCGGTCCCGTTTACTGACACGTCGCCATTGTGGCCGACTCGGCGCCGCCCGGCCAGACCCGGCCTGCGGCCCGGCTAGACCAGGCCGGAGATGCCGTTGGCGACCAGGATCAGGCCCACGACCAGGGCCGCCGCGGCCGCGATTTTCCGTCCGTGGGCGCGCAGCCAGCCGTTGAACGACTTCAGCGCCCGGTGGGTGGCCTCGGGCCGGGCCAGGTACAGGATGAACGGCAGCCAGACGAAGACCACGTCGATCAGCACGACCAGGATCAGCGCGCCCGCCGTGGCCTCCGGGCTGGCCTTCGCCGTCGCGACCACCTGGACGGCCGCGATGAACTGGGCCGACGGCGTAAAGATCACAACACCGGTGATGAACGCGGCTACCGGGCCGGGCCGGTTTATCAGCCGGCGGACCATGTTCGGCCGCTTGGCCTTGTCCGGATCCTTGGGCCGGGGCCGTCGGCGGGCCAGGAAGAAACCGCCGGCCAGCGCCAGGACGCCCAGTCCCAGGCGCACGCCATACCGGGGCGCGTGATGATGCGGCAGGCTCAGGCCGCCCGCGCGCAGCGCCACCAGCGCGATGACGGCCACGGCGGCCGACATCGTGATCGCGCCGGCCAGGAACACCAGCATGGTCCGGCGCGGGCTGGTGGAGCCGAGGTAGGCCACCGCTACCAGGATGGCCGTCGGGGTCAGGGCGGCCAGGAACGCGAACCCGGCCGCCTCGGCATACATCGGGGCGTTCCGCTAGGCGGAGCGCCTCAGCCCTCGTTGGCGAAGGCGGCCCGCAGTCGGGCGTCCTGATCGTCGGACAGGTTGGTCTGGATGAGCTCGGCCTGGGTGCCGCGGAACTCGCCCGCCACCTTGTCGTAGACCGCGTCCGAGCTGACCAGGAACAGCGCCGAGGTGCCCGGCGTGACCTTCTCCCGGACGTCGTTGATGAAGCCGTCGGAGATCCCGGCGTCGCGCAGCGAGCCGAACAGGGCACCGGTGGCCGCGCCGACGGCCAGGCCGAGAATCGGCACGAAGAAGATCAGGCCGAACAGCAGGCCCCAGAAGCCGCCGCCCAGCGCGCCGATCTTGGAGCCGGCGTGCGACTCGCGGGTCCTGGGCTTCTTCTGGCCCTGCGGCCAGCTCACCACGGCCGCGTCGTGGACCTGGATGAGCGAGCGGTCCTGCAGGGACTCGAGCTTGGCCAGCGCGTCATCGGCGCCGGCCGTGGTGGGAAACTTCCATGCGGTCAGGGCAGCCATCACGTCTCCCGCGGTTGCTCAGGCCAGCACCCCGGTCGCTGGCTGGGAGCAGCAGCGTCGCACCGCCGCCCGGCCGCCGCCTCACCCGCGCTGGGTGAAGCCGCGCCGTTAGTCCAGGTCCGATCCCGTGATGACGGGCTGGCCCTTGCCGAGGAAGAAGATCGTGCCGGGGAAGTTGTGGAACTCGGCGCTCGGGTTGTCCGCGCAGCACCGAGTCGGCGATGTCGCAGGGTCCCGGTGTGGTCGTTGCTGACGTAGAAGATCGCGCCGCCGCCCTCGCGGGCGGAGTTGCCGGAGATCAGCGTGCCCTCGATCGGTCAGCGTGTAGGTGTCGCCGTCGGTGTAGATGGCGCCGCCGCTGCCGCCGCCGGGCGCGCCCGCGCTGGCCGGGTTGGCGCCGAAGCCGATGGCCTGGTTGCCGGTGAACAGGCTGTTGAGCACGGTCCAGGACACCCCGATGCTGCTGAGCGCGCCGCCGTTGGAGCAGATCCCGCCGGTGAACGTGCTGTGCACGATGTATACCGGCACGGCCGGGTCCTGCTCGAACGCGCGGATGGCGGCGCCGCCCAGGTCCGGGCCGGACCGGTAGCAGCGGTTGTCGATGAACCGGGAGTTGACCACCTTGAGCGCGCCGCCCTCGGCGTAGATCGCGCCGCCGCTGCCGCCGGTGATGTCGCTGCCGGTGGCGTTGCCGTCGATGAACGTCAGGTTCTGCACCGTCAGCGCGGGCGTGGGCTGGTCCTGGCAGTGCGAGGTGGTCCAGCGCTGGGCCTGGTCGCAGGTGTTCTGGTACAGGATCCGCAGCCGGCCGCCGCCGCTCAGGGTGACCTTGCCGCCGCCGTCCAGGACGACCTGCTGGCTGGTGTTGACCACCTTGGCGGTCGCCGTCATGGTGATCGTCACCGGGGCCGGGCCGCAGCAGAAGGTGATGATCCCGCCCGCGGCCACGGCCGCCACGACCGCCGCGGAGGTGCAGCTAGCCGGGGTGCCGTTGCCGATCACCCGGGTCGGGTGCGCGGTGCTGACGGCCTGGGCCGCGGCCGGGACCGGGGCGGTGCCCGCCGGGTTGCCCGCGGCCGGGCCGGCGCCGGGGCGCCGGGCGGTGTGCGCGGCGGGCGGGGCGTCTTAGCCGGGGCGGACGCCGGGGCGGTCGATGCGGGCGCCGTCGTGGCGGCGGCGCCCGCCAGCGCCTGCGTCCGCCGCCGGGGTTCTGCCGGCCGCGGCCGCCGGGCGGCCGGGGCGGGTGCCGTCCCGCAGGCGGCCAGCGCGGCGCAGACGGTGACAGCAGCGGACAGGACGGCCATCGCAGGCCAGCGGTCGCATGGCGCCTCATGCTAGTGCCGGCCGCTCCAGCCGGACCGTCGTTTGGCCTGATTAGCCGGAACCGCCCGCAGCGGCGCGATCCGGGCCACGCACACCTGGGTCCAGGTCGCCGGGGCGGGCTCGTCTGGGCTGAGGTCACGCGCGCTGGGTCACCCGGCTGGGTCACGCGGGCTGGGTCACCCGGGCTGGGTCACCCGGGCTGGGTCACCTGGGCTGGGTCACCCGGGCTGGGGTCACGCGGGCTGGGTCACGCGGGTCGGGGGTCACCTGGGTCGGGCCCCGGCGGGGGGCCAGGCGGTTGGCCAGGAGCTCGGCCAGGTGCACGCTGGCCCGGCCGGCCAGGTCGGTGAGCTGGGTCCGGCAGGAGAAGCCGTCGGCCAGGACCACCGCGTCCGGGCGCCGCGCTGACCGCGGGCAGCAGCGTCGGTGCCCGCCACGGCCGCGGACACCTCGTAGTGCCCGCGCTCCATCCCGAAGTTGCCGGCCAGGCCGCAGCAGCCGCCGAGCCGGGTCAGCCCGGCGCCCGCCTGGCTCGAGCAGGGCCGCGTCGGCGTCCCAGCCCATGACCGCGCTGTGGTGGCAGTGCGGCTGCGCCACGACGGCCGTGCCGTCCAGCGGCGGCGGCGTCCAGCCCGGGGTGGCGGCCAGCAGCTCGCCAGCGTCCGGACCGCGCCCGGCCAGCGCCGCGGCCTCCGGGCGTGCCGAGCAGGTCGATCGGCGTCGGAGCGGAGCACGGCCGTGCAGGACGGCTCCAGGCCGACGACCGGGATCCCGGCCGCCACCGCCGGGGCCAGCTGGGCCACCGTGCGGCCCAGGATCTTGCCGGGCCGCGCCCGAGCTGGCCGGTGCTGATCCAGGTGATCGCGCAGCAGGTCGGCCGGTCGGGGATCAGGACGTCGTACCCGGCGTCGGCCAGCACCGCCAGCGCGGCCCGGCCGATCCCCGGGTCGAAGTAGTCCGTGAACGTGTCGATCAGCAGCATCACGGCGGGCCGTCCGCGCCGTGCCGGCGCGGCGCCGCTGGCCGGTGGCGGCGTGTACCAGGCGCGGAACGACTGCGGGGCGAACGGCGGCAGCGAGCGGCGCGGGTCGATGCCCGCCGCCAGCCGGGCCAGGCCGGCCCAGGCCCGGCGCAGGCCAGGGCGGCGTTGGCCAGGCGCGGGCAGCCCGGGACCGCGCCCAGCCGCGCCCAGCGCGGCAGCTGGCCGAGCGCGTAGTGGCTGCGCGGGCGGCAGCCGCCCCCGGTAGGCCTGGTGCAGCACCTCGGCCTTGTAGGCGGCCATGTCCACCCCGGCCGGGCACTCGGACGAGCACGCCTTGCAGGACAGGCACAGGTCCAGCGCCTCGCGCACCTCGGGTGCCCGCCAGCCGCCGGTGACCAGGCCGCCGTTGACCATCTCCTGCAGCACCCGGGCGCGCCCGCGGGTGGAGTCCTGCTCGTCCCTGGTCGCCTGGTACGACGGGCACATCACCCGGGTCGTGCCCGGCGGTGCTGGCCACGCACTTGCCCACGCCCGTGCAGCGGTGCACGGCCGCGGCGAAGTCCCCGTCGCGCGGGGTAGCGCCAGCCCGAGCCGCTCCCGGCCAGGCGGCGCGCGGCGGACACCAGCTCGGCCGCGCGGATGTCGGCGTCCAGCGGCGCGGGCCGGACAGCACCCCGGGGTTGAGCACCCCGGCCGGGTCGAAGATGTCCTTGACCGCGCGAACAGGTCCAGCACGGCGGGGGAGTACATGACCGGCAGCAGCTCGCTGCGGGCCCGGCCGTCGCCGTGCTCGCCGGACAGCGACCCGCCGTAGCCGGGTGACCAGGGCGGCGGCCTCGCTGCAGGAAGCCGCGCATGACTCAGCCCGGCCGCCGGGGCGGTCCAGCGGGAAGTCCAGCCGCAGGTGCAGGCAGCCGTCGCCGAAGTGGCCGTACGGGATGCCCGGCCAGCTTGTGCTCGGCCAGCAGGGCGTCCAGGTCACGCAGGTAGCGGCCGAGCGACCGCGGGCGGCACCGCCGAGTCCTCCCAGCCGGGATAGGCGGGCGCGCCGTCGCGGTGCGGCCCGCCAGGCCGGCGCCCTGCTCGCGGATCCGCCACAGCGCGGCGGCGTGGCCGGGGTCGGTGACCACCAGGCCCGCGATGGCGCCCGCCGCTGGCCACCACCTGCCGGGCGCGGCTCAGCGCCTCGGCCTCGGTGTCGCCGGTGACCTCGACGAACAGCCAGCCGGAGCCGGGCGGCAGGTCCGGCACCTGGCCCGCGCCGCGCCGGGCGCGAACCACGTCGACCAGCCGCGAGTCCATGCCCTCGCAGGTGGCCGGGCGCAGCGGCAGCAGTTCCGGGGCGGCGTCGGCGGCGGCGACCATGTCCGGGTAGCCGAGCACGGCCAGCACCCGGTGCGGCGGGTCCCGGACCAGCGCGACCGTCGCGCTGGTCACGATGGCCAGCGTGCCCTCGCTGCCGACCAGCGCCCGGCGCACGTCGAACCCGCGCTCGGGCAGCAGGTGCTGCAGCGCGTAACCGGACACCTGCCGGCCGAACCGGCCCAGCTCGGTCCGGATCGGCGCCAGGCCCCCGGCCACCACCGCGCGCAGCGCGGCCAGCTGAGGATCGTCCGGGGCCGGGCCGGTGCTGGCCAGATCAGCGCGGGCCAGATCAGCGCGGCCGATCTGCGCTGGCCGGTCTGCGCTGGCCGGTCTGCGCCGCGCCGTCTGCGCCGGCCAGGTCCGGCGCGGCCAGTCGCAGCCGCCGGCCGGTGCCGGTCAGCACGTCCAGGGCCAGCACGTTGTCCGAGGTCCGGCCGTACTGCAGGGACCTTGAGCCGCACGAGTCGTTGCCGATCATCCCGCCGATCGTGCACCGGTCGTGGGTCGACGGGTCGGGGCCGAACCGCAGCCCGTGCGGGGCGGCGGCCCGCTGCAGCTCGGCTTGCACCACGCCGGGCTGCACGGTCGCGGCGGCGGCCTCGGCGTCCAGGCTCTCGATCCGGGCCAGGTGGCGGCGGAAGTCGAGCACCACGCCGTGTGCCGACCGAGTTCCCGGCGATCGAGGTGCCGCCGCCGCGGCAGGTCAGCGGCACGCCCAGGTCGGTGCAGGCGGCCAGCGCGGCCGCTACCTCGTCCGCGTCGCGGGGTAGGCGACCACGGCCGGCGACCATCCGGTACATCGAGGCGTCGCTGGTATACAGCGCCCGGCGCAGGGTGGTGTCGCTCACCTCGGCCAGCCCGGCGCGGCGCAGCGCGGCGGCGATCCCGGCGGGCGGGACAGCGTCCGGGCCCGGCTGGCCTACCACGGGCTGGCCTACCACGGGCTGGCTCACCACGGGCTGGCTCACCACAGCTCCATGGATCGGGCCAGGATGCCGGCCAGGTCCTCGCCGGTGACCGGCCGGGGCGAGGTGGCCAGCAGCCGCTGCTGGGCAGTGCGCCCGCTGACCAGGTCGGGGATGTCGGCCGGGCGGTAAGCCGACGGCGGCCACGCCGCTGGGCATCCCGATGTCGCGCATCAGCGCCAGCAGCGCGGCGGGCAGCGCCTGCGCCGGGTCATCGGGCCGGTCCGCGTCCGGGGCCAGCAGCCCGGCCGCCCGCAGGTGCCGGTCGGGCGCGGCGGCGAAGGTGAACCGGAACGCCTCGGGCGCGGTCAGCGCGACCGACATGCCGTGCGGGACCAGCGGCCCGGTGCCGGGATAGTCCATCCGGGCGGAAGTCGCGGACCCGGCCCGCGATGGGGTAGGCGCAGGCATGCGGGATGTGCACGCCGGCGTTGCCGAAGCCCATCCCGGCGAACGTCGCGGCGGTGGCCATGTCGGCCCGCGCGTCCAGGTCGCCCCGATCCCCGGCGGCACTGGCGCGGACGGCGGCCCGGAACGCCCCCGCCAGCAGCCGCAGGGCCTGCTCGGACCACATGTCCGAGACCGGGATTGGCGCCGCAGTACGGCACCCGCTGCTCGGGCTGCTTGCGTTCGTAGGTGGCGTACCAGCGGGCGGTGTAGCTCTCCAGCGCGTGGCACAGGATGTCCATGCCCGCCGCCGCGGTCACCCCGGCCGGCTGGGTCAGGGTCAGTTCCGGGTCGATGACGGCCAGGGCGGGGCGCAGCCGGGGATGGCTGATCCCGGTCTTGACCTGGCGGGCCAGCACGTCCAGCACGCACACCGTGGTGCTCTCCGCGCCGGTCCCGGTGGTGGTCGGCACGGCGATCACCGGCTTGAGCGGATGCGCCGGGGCCAGCCCGCGGCCGACCGGGGGGTTCACGTAGTCCATGAGGTCGCCGGGATTGGTCAGCATGAGGCTGACCGCCTTGGCGGTGTCGATGCTGGACCCGCCGCCGACGGCCACGAAAGCGTCCCACGGCCCGCTGGCCCGGGCCTGGGCCACGGCGTCGGCCAGGCTGGCGTCGGTGGGCTCGACGTGGACGCCGTCCCAGACCCGGACGTCGATGCCGTACCCGGCGATCTGACCGGCGATCCGCTCCGGGTGCCCGGCGGCAGCCACGCCGGGGTCGGTGATGACCAGTGCCCGGGCCGCGCCCAGCACTCGCAGGTCATAACCGATTTCGGCGGCGGCGCCGGGGCCGAACTTGAGCGGCGGGGCGCCGTAGGTGAAGACCGCCTCGGGCTGCTCCGGCACCTGCGCCTCCTCCTGCCTGGCGGTCGCCAGGTCGCCGCCTCGTCTCCTGTGCATCGTACGAGGTACCCGGTCAGCGCCGGGCGCCTGGTGAATGGGGAATTATCGATATCCTGGCGCCGGGGTCAGTTATCGCCGCGCTGCCGCCGGCAGCGGGCATTCTCTAAAAGGCGGGGCAGGGCGAAATGGGGACACTACCGCGCGGGCGCCGGCCGGGAGCCGGCGTGCCCGCCGATAACGGGACGGACCAGGACACTGATGGTCCGGACGGGCCGGGCGGCGGCCAATTCCACGGCTGGATATACGCCATTCCCGCGTTAGCCGGCGCCGGGGTGCTGATCACCCTCATCTATGCCGCGGCGGTGCCCGCCGCCGTCCGGTGGGCGGCCTTTGCCACCGCGCTGGCGGTGGCCGGCGCGGCCGCCTTCGTCGGCGGCATCATCGGCTTCCTGTTCGGCATCCCGCGGAGCGCCCAGCGGCGCGGCGCGGCCGGCGACTACCGCGATAACAGCAACCTGGAGCAGGTCTCGGACTGGCTGTCCAAGGTCATCGTGGGCGTCGGCCTGGTCCAGATCGGCCGCGCCCTGCCCGCCCTCGGCCGGCTGGGCGCCGCTGCGCCAGCCCCTGGGCGGGCTGCCGTCCAGCGCGACCTTCGGCCTGGCCCTGGTCAGCGGCTTCACCATTCTCGGCTTCCTGTTCGTGTACCTGTGGGCGCGCGAGACGCTGCCCGGCCAGCTCCGCAGCTCCGAGGCGAAGAAGATCGTGGACGCCCGGGAGAGCCGCGAAAGCCAGGCCATGCTGGCCGTCAAGCGCCAGCTTGACGCGCCGAAGGGCGGCGAGGTGCTCCCTCAGCCGAGCCTGAACGCCGTGGTCGCCGCCGCGCCGGAATCCACCTGGCTCCAGCTCTTCATCGAGGCCGACAGCGTCCGCGCGCGGAACTGGAAAGGGCCGGAGCATGTCGGGCTGGACACCCCCGAGCCGCCAGTCGACCGGCGGGACCGGCTGGTGCGGCTGGAGCAGACGATTCCGGTATTCCAGTCGCTCATCGCCGCCGATACCGAGCACAAGTACCACCGGTTTCACGGCTCGCTGGGTTTCGTGCTGAAGGACCAGCGCGACCCGGACTACCTGGCCGCATTCCGCCACCTCAGCATGGCCATCCGGATTCGCGAGAATGACGGCCAGCCGGGCTGGCGGCTGTATGAGGCGTGCCGGGCGCTGTGCGCCCTGCACGGGCTGGCCGCCGTCCAGCCGGGATGGCCCCCGCGCGAGAACCTGATCTGGCAGATCGACGCCGACCTGCAGGACGCCGAGAGTGACCCGTACGCGCGGCGGATGCTCGGCCGCAACCCGCTGCTGCGGCTGTGGATCGCCGAGCGCCGGATACCCGGCGGCCTGGAGATCGACCTGGGCGCTGACCTGGGGACCGGCTTCGGGACCGGCCCGGCCGCCGACCCCGTGGCCGGCTGACCGGCCTGGCTGGCTGGCGCCCGCTGGCTGGCCCGCTGGCCGGCGCCCCCTGGTCGGCGCCCCCTGACCGGCACCTGCTGGCCGCCGCCCGCGGCTGCCTGCCCGGGCGCCCGCCGAGCTATCGCCGCTCGTCCGTGGGCGGTATGTAACGATCAGCAGCATACGCACGGATAGTCGGCTAAAGACTGGCCCGTCACGCTTCTTGACGATCTTTCCGCTCATCTTTAAGGTCTGCTTACGAGACCTTTTACGGGCGGCCCGGGCCGGAGGCACGATCATCGACGGCTACATCGAGGTTCCGGGCGGCCGGGTCTGGTACGTAATCGAGGGAGCCGGCGCACCGGGCGTCCCGCTGCTGTGCCTGCACGGCGGGCCGGGCATCCCGCACGACTACCTGGAGCCGCTGGCCGACCTGGCCGACGAGCGCCCCGTGATCTTCTACGACCAGCTGGGCTGCGGCCGGTCGGCCGGCCCGGACGACCCGGCGCTGTGGACCGTGGACCGGGCCGTGGCCGAGGTGGCCGCCGTGCGGGCCGCCCTGGCCCCGGGCCAGCTGCACCTGTTCGGCAACTCCTGGGGCGGCTGGCTGGCCATGGAGTACCTGCTGAGCGGGCCGCGGCCGCCGCGCAGCGTGACCATCTCCAGCGCCACCGCGAGCGTGGCGGAGTGGGTGCAGGACGCCGCCGGCCTGCGCGCCGCCCTGCCCGGCGACGTGGCGGCGGTACTGGACCGGCACGAGGCCCACGGGTGGCTGACCTGCCCGGAGTACGCCGGCGCCGTGGCGCTGTACTACCGGCGGCACGTGTGCCGCACCGTCCCGTGGCCAGACTGCGTGGAGCGGGCGTTCGCCGGGATGAACGCCGCGATCTACGAGGCCATGTGGGGGGTGTCGGAGTTCGGCCCGGTGACCGGGGTGCTGAAGGACTTCGACGTGCGCGCCCGGCTGGGCGAGATCACCGTGCCGGCCCTGGTCACCGTCGGCCGGCACGACGAGGCCCGGCCGGATCGGATGCGGGCCGTGGCCGCCGGCCTTCCCGACGCCCGGCTGGAGATCTTCGAGAGCAGCTCGCACATGGCCTTCGTCGAGGAGCGGGCGGCCTACGTAGCGCGGCTGCGGGGCTTCCTGCGCGAGCACGACTAGCCGCCGGCCAGCATGGGGTCATGGCCGATCCCTTTGCCTTATCCCGGTTCGTGATCGCCCAGGACAACGGCGGCATCTTCGAGCGGGCGGTGGCCGAGCTACGCCGGGGCCAGAAGCAGAGCCACTGGATGTGGTTCGTGTTCCCGCAGCTAGACGGCCTGGGCCGGAGCAACATGGCCCGGCTGTACGCGATCTCCGGCCTGGCCGAGGCCCGGGCTTACCTGGCTCATCCGGTGCTCGGCCCGCGACTGGAGGCGTGCTCCGCCATTGTCGCCGGCACGCAGGGCCGCACCGCGGCGGACATCTTCGGCCCGGCGGACGTCATGAAGCTCCGCTCCAGCGTCACCCTGTTCGCGCAGGCGGATCCGGCGCGGCTGGCGTTCCAGCAGATACTGGACCGGTATTTCGATGGCATTCCCGATCCGGTCACCGCCGCCCGGCTGCAGAGATCATCCCCCCGTTAGCGGCCGCCCGCGACCGTGCCACACTATGGCGGGCGGGAATGGCCGCGCAGCGGCCTGTCAATACGGAGGATGAATGGCCGGGCCGCAGCAGCCACCACCGCCCGGGGTCGACCCGTCGCAGCCGAGCGCCGCGCGCGTGTACGACTACCTGCTGGACGGCACGGACAATTACCCGTCCGACCAGCGGGCCGGGGAGATGATCAAGGCGCGGGCGCCCGAGTTGCGAGAGGCCGCCTACGCCAACCGCAGCTTTCACCGGAAGGCCGCCCGGTGGCTGGCTGAGCAGGGCGTCACCCAGTTCATCGACATCGGCGCGGGCCTGCCCACCGCCGGGAACACCCATGACGTGGTGCGCCGCGTGCAGCCCGAAGCCCGGGTGGCGTACGTCGACAACGACCCGATGGTGCTGGCCTACGGCCGCGAGCTGCTGGCCGATGACGAGGGCGCCACGGTGATCCTGGCCGACCTGCGCGAGCCCGCCGCCCTCCTGGGCAATCCCGACCTGGGCGCCCTCATCGACCTCAGCCAGCCGGCCGCCCTGCTCATCACCGCGGTGATGCACTTCGTGGCCGACTCCTCCCGCCCCTATGACCTGATGGACCAGTACAAGGCGGCGCTGGCGCCGGGCAGCTACCTGTCGCTGTCCCACATGACCGGCGAGTTCAAGCCGCCCCAGGCGGTGGCGGCCCTGCAGGCGCTGGGCCAGGCCACCGGGGGCGGTACCTACTTGCGGGACAAGGACCAGGTCCGGCCGTTCTTCCGGGGGCTGCAGATCATCCCGCCCTACCCGGGTGCCGACCCGGATGTCACGTTCGTCGGGCTGTGGAACTGCGATGACCCGGCACTGGCCGACTCCGAGGACTCCCGGTGGCTGTACTGCGCGGTCGGCAAGCGAGTGAGCTAAGCGGCTAGGCGATGGTCACGCCCCGGTCGCGCAGGTCGGCCACCGCGGTGGCGGTCGTAGCCGGGTCCACCCCGGCGGTCAGGTCCAGGAGCACCCGGGTGGCGAACCCGGCCCCGGCGGCGTCGGCGGCGGTCGCCCGGACGCAGTAGTCGGTGGCGATACCGGCCACGTCCACGTCAGTGACCCCGCGCCCGCGCAGCCAGGCGGCCAGCGACTGGCCGTCGGCGCTGAACCCCTCGAACCCGCTGTAGGCGGCGGCGTGCGCGCCCTTGCGGAACACCTGCTCGATCCCGGCGGTGTCCAGGCCGGGGTGGAACTCGGCGCCCGGCGTCCCGGCCCGGCAGTGCGGCGGCCAGGTGGAGTAGAAGTTGGGCTCGGCCGAGAAGTGATCGCCGGGGTCGACGTGATAGTCGAGCGTGGCCACCACGTGCTGATAGCCGTGGCCGGGGCCGGCCAGCCGGGCGCTGATGGCCCGGGCCACGGCGCCGCCGCCCGGCACCGCCAGCGACCCGCCCTCGCAGAAGTCGTTCTGCACGTCGACGATGATCAGGGCGCGCATGCGGGAGTCTCCTTCTCGGGGTGGGACTGCACGATACGCGGGGTTTGACAGGCCAGCCTCGCCAGCGGTTACCTGTTGGATAACTGTTAGATGGGAGGCGCGGTGCAGCAGGAAGTGGTGCTGGCCCTGCTGGCCAAGGAGCCGTCGCATGGTTACCAGCTTCGGGCCCGGCTGGGCCAGGCGCTGGGACCGCTGGGCGAGGCGCTGAACGCCGGGCAGATCTACGTGACGCTCAGCCGCCTGGAGAAAGCCGGGCTGGTCGAGAGCGAGCTGTCGGCCGGGCTGCCGGACCGGCCCGACCGCAAGACCTACGCGCTGACCGCGGCCGGCCAGCAGCGGGTGGCCGCCTGGCTGGCCGAGGTCAGCTGGCCCCGGCCCGACCTGGCCGAGTTCCACCTCAAGCTGATCGCGGCGGCGGCGGCCCGGCTGGCCGACCCGGTGGCCATCGTGGACGCCCAGCGCCGCGAGTTGCTGCGCCGGCTGCGGGAGGCGCAGCGGGCCGCGATGGCCGAGCCGCCGCACTCGGACGCGGCCCTGCTGCTGGAGGGCATCGTGCTCCGGCTGCAGGCCGACCTGCGCTGGCTGGAGGCGTGCGAGCGGGACTGGTCCGGCCGCCGCGGGACCGCGAGCCATGAGTAGCGGAGGCCCCGCCAGCCTGCTGCGCGCCCGCGGGCTGCGCCGGGACTTCGGCCGGGGGGCGGGGCTGGTCCGGGCCGTGGACGGGGTTGACCTGGAGGTGGCGGCGGGGGAGACGGTGGCGGTAATGGGGCCGAGCGGCTGCGGCAAGTCGACGCTGCTGCACCTGCTGGGCGGCCTGGACCGGCCCACCGCCGGGGAGGCCTGGCTGGCCGGGCGGCGGGTCGATGAGCTGAGCGAGCGGGCGCTGGCCCGGCTGCGCCGGGATGTGGTCGGCTTATTGGCCTGGCCGACCGGGCGCGGCACCTGCCGTCGGCCCTGTCCGGCGGGCAGCGCCAGCGGGCGGCCATCGCCCGGCCGCTGGCCAACGACCCGGCCATCGTGCTGGCCGACGAGCCCACCGGAAACCTCGACAGCGAGGCCACCTGGAGGTGCTGCGGCTGTTCGAGGACTTGCACGGGGCCGGCCTGACGCTGGTCATCGTGACTCACGACGCCCGCATCGCCGCCACCGCCGACCGGCTGATCAGCATGCGCGACGGCCGGCTGACCGACGACACCCGGCTCACCGGCGGCACCGCGCCGGGCCTGCAGCCGGCTAGCCGGGCTGGACGGCTGAGGCGCGGGACGACCGCCGCCGGGCGCTGGACCTGCTGACCGAGGTCGGCCTGGCCGACCGGGCGCGGCACCTGCCGTCGGCCCTGTCCGGCGGGCAGCGCCAGCGGGTGGCCATCGCCCGGGCGCTGGCCAACGACCCGGCCATCGTGCTGGCCGACGAGCCCACCGGCAACCTGGATAGTGAGGCCACCCTGGAGGTGCTGCGGCTGTTCGAGGACCTGCACGGGCCGGCCTGACGCTGGTCATCGTGACTCACGACGCCCGCATCGCCGCCACCGCCGACCGGCTGATCAGCATGCGCAACGGCCGGCTGACCGACGACACCCGGCTCACCGGCGGCACCGCGCCGGGCCTGAGCCGGCTAGCCGGGCTGGACGGCTGAGGCGTGGGACGACTGCTGCTCATTGGCCGCTGGCCGCCCGGGACCTGCGCCGGCGCCGGGTCGAGGCGGCGCTGATGCTGCTGGTCATCACCGCCGCCACCGCGACGCTCAGCCTCGGGCTGGTGCTGACCGGGGTGACCGCCAGCCCGTACCAGCGCACCCGGGCGGTGACCAGCGGCCCGGACGCGACGGCCCAGTCGATGGGCGCCAGCCGGGACGGGGCGCCGCCCGGTTACCTGACCGCGCTGGCCCGCGCGCCCGGCGTGACCGGCCACAGCGGGCCGTTCCCGGTCGTGAGCCCGGTCCTGCGGCGGCGGCCACCTCGTGCCGGACGACGGCTTCCAGGCCGAGGGCCGCGACCAGGCCGCCGCCGCCATCGACCAGCCGAAGATCATCCAGGGCACCTGGGTCCGGCCCGGCGGGGCGGTGCTGACCCCGAGCTACGCGACCGAGCTTGGCGTCCGCCCGGGCGACCGGATCACGCTGGCCGGACGGCCGTTCCGGTCGTCGGCCTGGCCGTCACCGCGGCCTGGCCCACCGTCAACTCTCCCGGCCTGATGTGGCTGACCCGGGCCGACGCGCTGCGCCTGGCCAGCCCCGGCGACCCGCTTAGCTACGCGCTCAGCCTGCGCCTGGCCCACCCGGCCGCGGCCGCCACCTGGGCCAGCGCCCGCGGTTCCGCTTCGCTGGACCTCATGTCCTGGCAGCAGATCAGCAGCCAGGACGGCCGCGGCGTCCAGATCGAGCAGGTCGACCTGGTCATCTGCGCCTGGCTGCTCAGCCTGCTGGCCATCGCCAGCGTGGCGGTGGTGGCCGGCGGCCGGATGGCCGAGCAGTCCGGGCGGGTCGGCCTGCTCAGGGCGGTCGGGGCCGCGCCTCGCATGGTCGCCGCCGTGCTGCTGGCCGAGCACCTGGCGGTGGCCCTGCTGGCCGCGGCGGCCGGGCTCGCCGTGGGATGGCTGGCCGCGCCGCTGGTCGGCACCCCGGCCGACGGCCTGCTCGGCGGGGCGGACACGCCCTCCATCACGCCGGTCACCGTCGGCGTCGTGGCCGCCCTGGCGCTGGCGGTCGCGCTCCTGGCCACGTTCGTGCCCGCACTCCGCGCGGCCCGGGTCAGCACCGTCGCCGCGCTGGCCGACACCGCCCGGCCGCCCCGCCGCCAGGCGTGGCTGATCCGCGCGTCGCGGCGGATGCCCACCCCGCTGCTGCTCGGCCTCCGCCTGGCCGCCCGGCGCCCGCGGCGCCTGGTGCTGGGCGCCGTCAGCACCACGATCACCGTGGCCACGGTGATCGGCGTGGTCATCGTGGCGGACCGGCGGGGCATCAGCAGGGTGCCCGGCGGCGTGATCAACCCGGTCGACACCGAGGTACAGCGGATCCTGCTGGTTGCCGCGATCGGGCTGGTCGTGCTGGCCGCGGTCAACGCGGTGTTCATCGCCTGGGCCACCGCCACTGACGCGCGCCGCCCGCTGGCCGTGGCCCGGTCGCTCGGCCTGACCGACGATCAGCTCAGCGCCGGGGTCTGCGCCGCCCAGCTGCTGTCGGCGCTGCCGGGCGCGCTCCTGGGCGTCCCGGCCGGCATCGGGCTGGTGGTGGCGGCGTCCCACGGCCCGGGTCCGGTGGCCCTGCCGCCGGCCTGGCAGCTCGTCGCCGTGGTGGCCGGCACCCTGCTCGTGCTGCTCGCGCTCACCGCCGTGCCGGCCCGCATCGGCGCCCGCCGGCCGGCCGCCGAGATCCTGCAATCCGAAACGGCCTAAGCGCGGCATAAAAACGCGGTAAGGCACGAGCGTCAAGATCTTCCGCCGGGCTCGCCCGAGGACCGCGAAGGCGCGCAGCTGACTTCTGCCCCCGTACCTCTGACCTGCTCTTATACGGCGTCCAGCAGTTGCCGGAGCGGGCTGGCGGACTTTCCGCCCGATGCCGTCAATAGCCCCGCTGGCGAGCGGCCCGGTATAGCTGCAGCATGGGTCCCAATTCCGGTCGGCAGGCATATCTGCCGTCTTTCCTACATTATGGTTGTTCGGGGACAAAAGTTGACGGCTCTGGGGTGACGACTCCAGCCGATCCTGACGGAGAGACTGCGTGGGCGACGCCGCGGTACCAGCAGTTCGGGTGACCTACGGCGACGTGTTCCGGGTGGCGGAGTACCGCGCCCTGTGGTCCGCCCAGCTCCTGTCGGTGGCCGGGGACCAGCTAGCCAGGGTGGCGCTGACCGTCCTGGTCTACGACCGGACCAGGTCGGCGCTGCTGGCCGCCGTCACGTTCGTGATGAGCGTGATCCCGGTCTTCCTCGGCGGCGTGTTCCTGTCCGGGCTGGCCGACCGGCTGCCGCGCCGCGCCGTGATGATCGGCTGCGACGTGATCCGGCTGCTCCTCGTGCTGGTCATGACGCTGCCGAAGATCCCGCTGGCCGGGCTGGTGGTCCTGCTGTTCGCGGTGACCATGTTCAATGCGCCGTTTTCGGCCGCGCGGGCGGCCATCTACCCGGAGATCCTGGCCGGAGAGCGCTATAGCGTCGGCACCGCCGTGACCCTGACCACGATCCAGCTAGCCCAGGTATTCGGGTTCGCGGTCGGCGGCGTCGTGGTCGGCGTCTTCGGCATACCGGACCGCGCTGTTCACCGACGCCGCTACGTTCGCGGCCTCGGCCCTGGTCGTCCGGCTCGGCGTCGCGGCCCGCCCGCCCGCCTCCGCTGCCGAATCCGGCCAGCCGGGCGCCGTCGGCGGCCATTCTCGCCGGCGTGCGCCTGGTCTTCGGGGACCCGGACTCTGCGCACGCCGATGCTGTTCGGCTGGCTGGCGGCCCTGTACAACGCGCCCGAGGGCATCGCGACCCCATTCGCGCACGCACTCGGCGGCGGGGCGACACGGCGGTCGGGCTGCTGCTCGCGGCTTCCCGGCCTTCGGCTACACCCTCGGCGCCCTGGCCTTCGGGCGGCTGGTCGGCCCGGAGCGCCGTCGGCCAGCTGATGGCCCCGTTGGCCGCAATTACCTGCGCACTTCTCATCCTGGTTGCGCTGCGACCCGGGTCTGCCGGTCACGCTAGTCATCTTCGCCGCCTCGGGGGCATGCGGCTGCTATCCAGGTCGCGGCGAACGCCGGATTCGTCGCCGCCGCTCCGCAGCGGCAGCGCAGCCAGGCGTTCGGGCTCGCCACGGCCGGGATGAGCCTCGGCCAGGGCGCAGGCCATGATCCTGGCCGGCGCCGCCGTCCAGTACTTCGCGCCGACTACGGTCATCGCCGCGGTCGGCGCGCTTGGTGCCATCGCCGCCCTGATCCTGGCATTCGGCTCGGGCGGCTGAGAGGACTCGGTGCCTCTAGCCCCACTCGACGATACGCATGCAGGTACCCCTCCTCGGCATGGCCCAGCGGCGGGTCCGGGGCGGCCCGCCATCCTGATCGGTGTGGATGTTCTTCACATCGTCCAGCCTGGACCGGGTCCGCGACACCCCTAGAGGCCCAGGACATGTGCCTTTAGCCATTGCCTTGACAAATCGCCTGCCAGTACCTGCAACAATATGAGACATTCTGGTTACATACAGCTATAACCGGCCTAACAGCCGTGGCCTGATGCTGCATCGGAGGCCGCGATGAGCACCGTACGAGCCAGCCCGCCGCGCGCCAGGCGCGCGGGATCCGGACCTGGCCGGTATGGCAGCTGTCCGGCTGGCTGCTGGCCTCTCGTGGCCATCGTCGCCCTCGCCGTGGCCGCCATCGCTGTCGCCGCACTGACGACGCCGCTGCGAGCGGCCGACCTGGAACTGGCCGGCATCCTGCTGGTCTGCAGCCTGGCCACGGCGGAACTGACGCGCCGCGGCGGCGAGCCCGCCGGACTGATCAAAGCGGTCTACGGCATGTGGGAACTGCCGCTGGCGCTCCTGCTGCCGCCGCTGTACGGGCTGCTGGTACCGGTTCCCCGGCTGATCCTGACCCAGCTGCGGGTTCGCTCGACCGTCGTCTACCGCCGGGTCTTTAGTGCGGCGACGCTGGGCCTGTCCTACGGCGCCATGTCGCTGGCCTTCCACGCCATCGCGCCGCCCGTCACGTGGACCGAGCCCGGACCGCAGAGCCGGATACTGGCCTGGTCGGCCGTAGCAGTCGGCTGCTGCGTCCTGCGTTCGGTGATTAACCAGATCCTCGTCGTAACCGCGGTCAAGGGCGCTGACCGGTCCTTCAACGTGCGCCGCGAGGTGCTCAGCCGTGAACTGCTGTTCAACGAGGCAGCCGAGATCTCCGTCGCGGTTCTCCTGGCCTACGCGGTGGTCGGCAGCCCGCTGATGGCCTTCATAGCGCTGCCGCTGGTGACCCTGCTGCACCGGTCCTTCCGACACGCCCACCTGGTCAGCGAGTCCCGCATTGACGGCAAGACCGGCCTGCTCAACGCCACGACCTGGCAGCGGGAGGCCCGGCTGCAGGTGGCCCAGGCGACCGGCGCCCGGACCCCGCTGGCCGTGGCCATCGCCGATATCGACCACTTCAAGATCGTCAATGACACGTTCGGGCATCTGGCCGGGGACATGGTGCTGGCCACCCTGGCCAAGGCCCTGACCGGGTTCCTCCGGGAGGGCGATCTCGTCGGCCGGTTCGGCGGCGAGGAGTTCGTCATCCTGCTGCCCCGCACCACCGCGGCCGAGGCGCACCAGATCACCGAGCGGTTGCGGCGCCGGGTGTCCCTGCTCACCACCCCGGCCGATGACAGCCCTGGCCGGACACCGCTCCAGGTCACCGTCTCCATCGGCGTGGCCGCGATGGAGTCCGCCCGGCGCGACCTGGAGGACCTGCTGGCCGCCGCGGACCACGCCCTGTACGAGGCCAAGCAGGCCGGGCGCAACTGCGTCCGCACGCTCTCGGACTCCATCCCGCTGACCGGCCTGAGCCCCGATCTGCCGGATTAGGCGCGATCGGGAGGATGACTCGATGCCGGAGATCGTGACGCGGGACATCTACTTCGGCGAGGCTCCCCGGTGGCATGACGGCCGCCTGTGGTTCTCCGACTTTTACGGGCACTGCGTGCACGCTGTCGCCCCGGACGGCACCGACGAGGTCGTGCTGCGCATCGACGGGCAGCCATCCGGCCTGGGCTGGCTGCCGGACGGCACGCTGCTGGTGGTGTCCATGCTCGACCACCGGGTGCTGCGGCAGGGGCCGGACGGCACGGTCTCCGTGCACGCCGATGTCAGCGCGTTCGCCCGGGTCCGGTCCAACGACATGCTGGTCGACCCGGCCGGCCGGGCCTGGGTCGGCAACTTCGGCTTCGACACCGGGGCACCCGACCGCGAGGCGCGGCGCCCGGCCCCGACCAGCCTGACCGCGGTCAGCCCGGAGGGGGAGGTGACCGAGGCGGCGAGTGACCTGACGTTCCCCAACGGCATGGTCCTCACCCCCGACGGCGCCACGCTGATCGTGGCCGAGACCTACGCGGCCCGGCTCACCGCGTTCGATGTCGCCTCCGACGGGACGCTGTCCGGCCGGCGCACCTGGGCCGACCTGACCGCCGCCGGGGTCTACCCGGACGGCATCTGCCTGGACGCCGAGGGTGCCGTCTGGGTCGCCAACGCGGCCCAGCCAGCCTGCCTGCGGGTCCGCGAGGGCGGCGAGATCGCCGCCGGGGAGCAGTTCAGCCAGCGGTGCTTCGCCTGCGCGCTGGGCGGCCCGGACCGGCGGACGCTGTACGCCATGACCGCTCCGACCTCCGACGCGGCCATCGCGCCGCAGGCGCCGCAGGGCCTGGTCGAGGCGGTCCGGGTCGACGTGCCAGGCGCCGGGACGCCGTAGCCCGGCGGGCAACGCCCGCAGCCGGGAAAGCCGCGGAACCTGCGCGCCGGCTAGCGGCGGGAGGGGACCGCGGTCGCGGCGCTCGCCAGCCGGTCCAGCTCCACGGTCAGGCTGGCCGCCTCGGCCGCGCCGATCTGCTGGTAGATCTGGCGGGCCTCGGTCAGCGGCCGCACCGCACCGGCGGTGTCGCCGCCGGCCACCGCGCAGCGCCCCAGCCCGGCCAGGGCGTCAGCCTCGTCGCGACGGCTGCGGATGGTGACGGCCACGGCCAGCGCCTCGCGGTGCACGTCGCCGGCCCGGCCCGGGTTCCCGCTGGCGCGGTGCAGGATGCCGGCCTCGTTCAGGGCCTCGGCCTCGCCCTGCCGGTCACCGACCGCGCGGAACAGGCCGAGGGCCGCGGCCAGCAGCCAGGCCGCGGCGGCGTAGTCACCCTCGGCCGTCCGGACCGCGCCCAGGCCGCAGAGCGCGTTGGCCCGGCCGAGCCGGCTGCCAGACCCGCGGTACAGGCCCAGTGCCTCGGTGAGTGCCTCGGTGGCGGCCTGGTAGCGCGCGGCCGCGCGCCGCACCCGGCCCAGCCCGCACAGCGCGTTGCCCGCGCCGGTCGTCGCGCGCAGGTCGCGGTACATGGCCAGGGCCTCGGCCATCGCGTGCTCGGCCGCGGGCAGGTTCCCGGTGGCCAGCCGGATCAGGCCCATCTCGTACCTGGCGTTGGCCAGCCCGAGCCGCTCGCCCACCTCGCGGAAGATGTCCATGGCCTCGCTCAGGACCTCGGCCGCGCCCGGGTAGTCCCCGGTACTGACCCGGGCGCCGCCCAGGATGACGAGGACATTGGCCTGGCTGAGCCGGTCGCCGAGATCGCGGTAGATAGCCAGCGCCTCGCCCAGTTCGCGGGTCGCGCCGGGGTAGTCGCCCCTCACCCGCCGCAGGTTGCCCAGGGCGCGCAGGACCCCGGCCTGACCGAGGCGGCTGCCCTGCTCCCGGAAGATGGCCAGCGCGACCGACAGGGCCCGCAGGCCGGCCTCGGATTGCCCGGTCAGGTTCAGCGACCGGCCCATCTCATGCAGGGCCGAGGCCTCGCCCAGCCGGACGCCCTCCGCGCGGAAGATGCTCAGCGCCCCGCGCATGTCCCGGATGGCCCCGGTCAGGTCGCCGGTCAGCCGGCGCGCATCGCCCAGCGCCAGCAGCAAGGTGGCGTGGCCGACCCGGTCACCGAGGTCACGCGCCGCCCGCACCGCCGCGCCATGCCGGATGATCACCTCGGCCCAGGGCCCGTCCCGGCGCAGCAGCCCGGTCACGGCCATGGTCAGGGCCACCACCCGGGCCTGCTGGCCGGCCTGGCCCGCCCGGTCCAGGCAGGTCAGCAGGGTCTCCCGCTCGAGCCGGAGCCAGGCCAGCGCGGCGTCCGCGTCGGGCAGCGCGGGCAGCGCGGCGGGCGGCGTGGCCGGGACCCGGATGACGCTGGGGCGAACCTGCCCGGCCAGCAGCTCATCGGCCCGCCCGGCCGCGTGCTGGTAATAGTCGAGCAGCCGTTCCGTCGCCTGGTCCCGGTCGGCTGGCGCGAGGCTCGCGGCCTGGTCCGCCGCATACTGGCGGATCAGGTCGTGCATCCCGAACCGGCGGTACCCGGTCTGCGCCAGCAGGCCCTCCCGGTGCAGGCCGTCGAGCAGCAGGCAGGCGCGATCCAGCGGCACGCCGGCCAGCGCGGCGGCCGCGCAGGCGTCGACCACGGTCCCGGGGTGCACGCCCAGCAGGGCCAGGAACCGGCGCTGGCCAGCGTCCAGTTCCTGCCAGGACAGCCGGAACGCGGCGGCCACGCTCTCGCTCTCGGCGGCCAGGGCGAGCAGGCCATCCCCGGTCTCGGCGGCCAGGTCGGCCAGCGTCCAGGCCGGGTGGCGGTTGAAGACCCGGGCCAGCAGGCTGATCGCCAGCGGCAGGCCGCCGGCCAGTTCGGCAAGTTCGGCGACCGCCGCGGCCGGCTCGGCGGCGGCGCGCGGCGCCAGCCGGGTGAACATGGCCGCGGCCTGGCCGGGTGACAGCACCTCCAGCAGCAGCGGGGCCGCGCCCGGCAGGTCAGCCAGGTGCCGTCGGCTGGTCACCAGGACCAGGCAGTGGGGACTGCCCGGCAGCAGGGGCGCCACCTGGGCGCTGGACTCGGCATTGTCCAGGATCAGCAGCGCCCGCCGTCCGGCCATCCGGTCCCGCCACAGCGCCGCCCGGCCGTCCAGGTCCGGCGGCACGGCCTGCGGCTGGACGCCGGCCGCGGCCAGCAGGCCGGCTAGCGCGTCGCCGGCGCCCAGCGGCTCCTGGTCCGGCGTATGCCCGCGCAGGTCGACGAATAGCTGCCGGTCGGGGAACCGGGTGGCCAGCAGGTGCCCGGCGTGCACGGCCAGCGCGGTCTTCCCGACCCCCGGCATGCCGTTGACGGCCTGGATGGTCACCACCCCGTCCCGGTCGGCTGCGCCGGTCGCCGCCGCCACGATCCGGTCCAGCTCGGCGGCCCGCCCGGTGAACCCCGCCGTATCCGGCGGCAATGAGTAACGGATCTCCGTGGCCGGCGGCCCGTCCTCGCCGGGACTGGCCGGTGCCGGGAGAGACAGGGCGGGATCGCTGGTGAGCACCCGGGCCTGAAGCTGCTGCAGCGCGTGACCGGGCTCGGTACCCAGCTGATCGACCAGCACGGTGCGCGCGGCCTGGTAGGCGGCCAGCGCCGCGGCCTGCTGGCCGTTCCGGTACAGGGCCACCATCAGCAGCCCGTGCAGCCGCTCGCGCAGCGGCTCGGACGCCGTCAGCGTCCGCAGTTCCGCGATCACCTCGACGTGCCGGCCCAGGTGCAGGTCCGCGTCGATCCGCGTTTCCAGCGCCTGGCTGCGCAGCTCGTTCAGCCGTGGCACGTCCCGCGTGATCAGCAGGCCCGAATCCACCCCCGACAGCGGCTCTCCCCGCCACAGCGCCAGGGCGTCGTGCATCAGCCGGGCCGCATTGGCCCACGACTGATCCCGGGCCGCGACCTGCCCGGCCGCCACGGCGGCCTCGAACCGGGCCACGTCCAGCTCGCCCGGCGCGATGTCGATCCGGTAGCCGCCGGGCTCGGTCACGATGGGCGATCCGCTCTCCCCGGCCAGGGCCTGGCGCAGCCGGGCCACGTAGGTCAGCAGGCTGGCCCGGGCGGACACGGGAATCCCGCCGCCC
The DNA here is from genome assembly GCA_963731085.1 of uncultured Actinomycetota bacterium. Lineage (GTDB taxonomy): Bacteria > Actinomycetota > Actinomycetes > Streptosporangiales > Streptosporangiaceae > DASUBV01. The sequence continues at coordinate 186,253 of CAVSUF010000001.1, read as the reverse complement.
CACAGCGCTTCCGTTAGTTCCTCGACCGGAACCAGGTGCCCGGCCCGGAGCAGCAGCGCGGCCAGCAGCGCCTGCTGCTTGCCGGCCGGGACCGGCACGGCCACCCGGTCCCGGCGCACTGACAGCGGTCCTAGCAGCCGGTATTCCCTCGTGTCCGGCACGAGAAAGCCTCCCCGAACGGCCTTGCCCCGTAACAGCGACGCCGATCCGGCGCCTCCGCCGTCATTATGCCCGCGCCGGGCTTGATCCGTTGAGCGGGTTATGCCGGGGCTGTTGTTCGTGCCATTCGCACGCGGCAATTCCGGCCGCCGGAATCAGGCAGGTGATAAGCCCGCCGGGCCGCGCCGGGTGGGCGACCGGGCGGCCTCGGGCCGGCTGGACGTAGAACCCGCCGCCTGCGATGTGCCCGCTGGACACGAACGTGCACCCGCGTGCTAGCGGGCTGACACGTGGAGGACGTCCTGCATGTAGCGACCCGCCGCCGTCGCCGCCTCCGCTGGCCGCCGCCCCTGCTCGCGGGCGTTCAGGTAGGCGGCGTACCAGTCCCACCAGTTATGCGGGGCATGCGACTTCTCATAAGGGTCATGATGCTCGGACGTCTCACGGAGCAGGTCGGCCAGGGAAGCGATGTCCACCGTCAGTCCTGCCATTCCCGGCCCGGGAGCCGCGTCGTAACCTGCTGGAGCAGCCACTCGTTGCCATCCGGGTCGCTGAACGAGGCGTACGTCTGGTACGTGCGACCCTGCGGGTCCGGTCCCGGAACACGGCCCCCGGCCAGGTGGAACACCTCGCTGACCGCCACGCCCCGGCTCATGAGGTCGGCCCGCGCCGCGTTGATGTCGCTGACGATCAGCATGATGCGCTTCACCGAGCCCGGCTCTCCGGTGGTGAGGCCCGTCCCGAAGGCCACCGAGCAGGCCGAGTGCAGCGGGGTTAGCTGGACCACCCGGAACGTGTCGCTGGCGGCGATGTCAGCATCCAGCCGCCATCCCAGGCCCAGGTAGAAGCGCTTGGCCCGGTCGATATCGGAGACGGGCACGGTCACGACCTCGAGCCTCATGTCGACGGTCGCCGGGCTACCGCCGCCATCCGTGCTGCTCATGCTGACCTCCATGGGCCTTCGGACCGGGGATGAGGCGGGGCACGGTAGATCCTGACCGAGCCGCGCGCCGGCCAAACCTGTGGATATGGTCGGGCCGTTAATATCCGGACATGCGTGCGGCCGACGGTAGGATCACATCGCCCTTTCCGCGCCGGGTGCCGCCCCCGCGTGGCCATCAGATGCGGGCGATCCCAGCCGGGAAGGCCAGGAGCCAGTGACGAGCCAGGACTACCCGCCGGGACAGCCGGCCGGCAGCGCCCCGCCGGAGCGGAGCGAGTCGCCGTCCTTCGACACCACCCGCGCTCATCCGGCCAGGGTCTACGACTACTGGCTCGGCGGGAAGGACAACTACGAGGCCGACCGGGTCGCCGCCCGGGAGGTCATCGCGGCTATGCCGAACATCCTGCCGACCGCGCGGGCCAACCGGGCCTTCCTGCGCCGCGCGGTGCAGTACCTGGTGGAGGAGGCGGGGATCCGCCAGTTCCTGGACATCGGCACGGGCCTGCCCACCGCCCAGAACACGCACGAGGTCGCCCAGGAGATCGCGCCCGAGTCCCGGATCGTCTACGTCGACAACGACCCGATCGTGCTGGCCCACGCCCGGGCGCTGCTGACCAGCACCCCGCAGGGCGCCACTGCTTACATTGACGCGGACGCCCGCGACCCGGAGGGGATCCTGCTCGAAGCGGCCCGGACGCTCGACTTCGACCAGCCGGTCGCGGTCATCCTGCTGGCCATCATGCAGTTCATCCCGGACTCCGACGGCCCGCACCAGATCGTCGCCCGGCTGATGGACGCCGTGCCGCCCGGCAGCTTCCTGGCCATGTCGCACGCCACGCTGGACTTCGACCCCACTGGAAGCCCCGGCGCCGACCGGTACAACGCCCGCGTCGCGACCCAGCTAACCCCGCGCACCCACGACCAGATCGCCCGCTTCTTCGACGGCCTGGACCTGGTCGAGCCGGGCCTCGTGCACCTCCCGCGATGGCACGCCCTGGCCAGCCCGCGACAGCAGATCTCCCTCTACGCCGCCGTGGGCAGCAAGCCCTGAGGGACGGCTTCAGGTCAGGAAGAGACGGATCTTGACGCCGATGGCGCCGGCGGCGGCGATCAGCGAGCAGGGCCACGTCCGCGGCAGGCTCATCCTGAACACGAGCTGACCACAGCACGCGCAGGCGGGGCGCCCGCCGCGTCGGTGAACCTGGAAACTAGCAATAAATTTCCAGAATCATGGGGCTACTAAGCGCGGCCAGCCCGGATCGCCCGAAGCGCTCGCCTCAGAGCACGTAGTCGAGCCGGGCATGCAGCTCGCGCACGTCCGCCAGCAACTTGGGCGGGATGCGTTCGGCCGGCAGCGGGGGCGCGGGATCAGGACCGCTGTCCGGCCCGGGTGAGTCGTGCAGGCCGGGGGCGGCGAGATCGCGGCTGTCCAGGCCCAGGCGGGCGAAGACCTCGCCGGCCAGGCGGCCCGGGTCGGCGGCGAGGTCCTCGTACCGGACCCGCAGGCAGGATGACTGGTGCCCGGCCTCGAAATCCAGCAGCGGGCCGACGCAGGCCGTCCACCAGGCGGCGATGGTGGCCGCGTTGTTTCCCGGGTGCCCGCCGGAATGCGCCCAGAAGGGGCTGCCGCCCAGGCCCCAGGGATAGGCGGCGGCTGCCTCGGCCAGCACGCCGGGCAGGCCGCGGTACAGGCACAGGAACGTGGCGTCGGGAAAGGCCCGCAGGAACGTCTGTGCGGCCGCCGGGGTGGCGAAGGCCGTCTCGCACCACCGCGAGGCGCCGGTCCCCGCGCGGAGCACCGCCGTCATCGTGTCCACCAGCGCGCGGATCGACCGGACCGCCAGTGGTGACGGAGCCGTGCCCCGGTTCTCCAGCTTCTGCCAGGTGGTGGCGACGGAATCGCACAGCGGGAGGACGCCGGTCCCGGCCGTGCAGGCCAGCGACCGGCTCGCCTGCAGCGTCCGCTGCAGGTCATCGGCGCCGGCGTGGGCATAGGTGAGCACGATGACCGGCCCGCTCCGGGACCTGGCCGGGCCGCCGGCCTCGGCCAGCAGCATCGATGACTCCACGCCCTCTCCTTTTCCCTAGCGCCAGCCGCCTAGCGCCAGAGCCGCGCGGCTTCGGTCATGCCCGGCCGCTGATCCCGGCGCAGGCTGGCATCACCTGCGAGTGAAACACGGCCGCCCGTGCGGGCAGAACTCACCTAGCAGGCGGATTCCCGGCAATTTGCGGCTCGGCGCGCTGGTGTAACTTACGGCTCGTGGCAGTCGGTTTCCTGTCCCCGCTGACCGCAGCACGAGAGGAAGCCTGTTGGTTCGGAGCATGCGGATCGTCTCTCCGGAGCGGCGGTGGCGGGCTGCTGCCGCGCCCCTGATCGCGGGGGCGGTCGGCTGGTTCCTGGCCGGGTCGTTCCGGCTGGGCCTGCACGCCGGGGCGTCGCCGGGGCTGTCGCTGGCGGCCAGGATCGTGGTGACGTGCGCCGCCGTGGCGATCGGCCTGGTAATCGGCTTCCTGATCATGCGCACGCACCTGTCGGTGGGGGAGGAGGGCCTGGCCGATCACCGGATCCTGCGGGTGCTGCGGGTCTCGTGGCCGCAGATCGAGGGCTTCGAGGTGGGGCGGCCGGGCGGGCTGTGGGGCGGGTTCTGCGTGATCGCCGTCCGCCGGGACAGCACGACGCTGGACCTGATGTCGACGCGCGCGTACTCGCGGGTGCCCTCCGAGCAGCACCTGGACGAGCTGCAGCGGATCTGCTGGAGCCTTGAGGAGGCCGACCCGGAGCGGTGAGTCCTCCGCGCCGCACGACGGCTCCGGGTCGCCCCGGCGGTGAGGGAACGCCGCCGGGGCTGGCCGGCTGCCGCTAGCGGCTGACGGTGCTACAGGTTCTCGCAGACCGGTCCGAACGCGACCTTCGCGTGGTTGAAGTCCTGCACCAGCGCGCCGCACGCCTGCGTGCCGTTGTGGTCGATGCTGGAGAGGAAGAAGAACGTGTCGGTCCCGGTCAGCGGGCTGATGGACCCGAAGATGAACTGCGCCTGGAACTGGTCACCGGACTTGTTGATCCTGGTCCGCATGGACAGCGATGACTGCGGCTTCCCGAGCAGGCCCGAGTGCAGGAAGACGCAGTGGTTCTTCGAGAAGTGAACCGTGTCGTGGAACTTGTTGGAGGCGGCGACGAGGGAGTGCGCATCGGACTTGGGCGTGCAGCGAGCCGGGCCCGCGTCGGGCATCCCGGGCACGGCCACGGCCTTGGCCGACTGCGGGGCTGCGACCGCCGCGTTGGCGACCGGCGCCGCCACCATTGCCACGGCAGGTGCCGCGGCCAGCGCCCCCAGGTACTTCACTTTCTTCACGGTGCTTCCTTCCTCTCGGTGTGCCACATGAGCGTGGCTGGCAGGCCAGAGCCAGGCACGGCCTGGCGTGGCATCCTGCCCCGCAGTAGATCGTCGCGATCACCGCTGACTGGTAGCTGACTGGCCGTCTGGGGGCGTGGCGCGCCCGGCCCGGTGGCCGGAGATCCCTGAGTCTGGCCAGCTACGGGGCCTGCCGGGACAACTCCGGGCCGGGCCGGCGCCATCGCGGCGCGCCGTCCGCGGGTACGGGCAGCCCCGTGCCGACGGAGCGGGCCGGGCGAAAACCTCCGGCAAACTGCATGCTGTCCTGGCCCCAATATCCGGCAATCCGGCAGTCCGCCGGGAATCCGCGTGCGTTCTGCCGGTTCACTGCCTTCAGAGAGTATTCCGGGGCCTGTTAAATACGACCCAGAAACATTCCCTTTCCGAAGGTTCCCATGGTTCATCGCGGGCGGGTTGCCGACGGTCCTGGACTGGCTACCGTTATTAGGGCCTACCGGCGCTCGGCTCGCATGACCCAGAAGCAGCTCGCCCAGGCCGCCGGAATTAGCATCGGACTGCTCCGGGACCTGGAGCAGGGGCGGACGCAATCGCCGCTGTGGCGGTCGGTCGAGGCGCTCGCCGCCGCGCTCGGCCTTGGCCCGGGCGAGCGGGCGCACGTCGCCGCGGCCTGGCAGCGCGACGGCGCGCTGGCCCGGCTGGACGCCGGCGCGCCCCCGGCCGCAGCCGGGCCGCCGACCGTGCGGGTGCTCGGCCCGCTCGCGGCCGAGCAGTCGGGCCGCCCCCTCGACCTGGGCTCGGTACGGGCGCGGACGGTGCTCGCGGTGCTGGCGCTGCGCGGCGAGGCCGGCGTCAGCTCGGGCGAGATCATCGACATCCTCTGGCCCTCCGGCGTGCCCGCGAGCGCGCCGAGCATCATCCAGGGCCACATGAGCCGCCTGCGCAGGGTGCTCACCAGCCGGAACACGTCGCCGGCCGCGCCGCTCATCACCTGGACCGGCGTGTCGTACCGGCTGCAGTGCGATCCGCACCGATGCCGGCTCGACTACCTCGATTTCAAGCAGCTAGCTGACCGCGGTGCCAAGGCCGCCGCGGCCGGCGCGGCCAGCGAGTGCTGTGACTACTTCGAGAGCGCGCTGCAACTGCTGGCGCGGCAGCGCCGTGTCCGACCTCGACTGCCTGCAGCATGACTGGTCCGTTATCGACCTGAACCGGCGCTACGCGGAGCTGATCGGGAGCCTGGCCGACGCCGCGGCGCAGACGGCGAACTGCGGCCGGGCGCTGCCCTACCTGAGAAAGGCCTGCCAGGGTCAGCCGCTCAATGAGCCGCTGCACGCGAGGCTGATAACGGCCCTGCACGACACGGGCCACAGATCCGAGGCGACCTCGGTATTCGATCAGCTGCGGAGCCGACTTGGGAAGGAACTCGGAATCCGCCCGTCCGCAGAGGTCTGGCGCGCTTACGAGCTGATTTCCACAACGTGATCACTAATGCCGCCCGCGATTATCACGAGCAATGAAGGAGTTCAGGTGAGCCAGTCGTCCGCAGCCTCCGCCGACGTCGTGCCGGGCAGCCCGAGATACGATTTCGACGAGCCCGTATTCGTGCTGTGCAATGCCAGGTCCGGCTCTACCCTGCTGCGCTTCCTCCTGGACGCCCATCCCGACCTGTCCTGCCCGCCCGAGACGAACCTTCCGGCGCTGTGCGCTCAGCTTGCCACCGTGTGGTCCCTCATCGAGGGCGCGCCGCTCTCGGCCAACCGGGGAGATGAGCCGCCGGAAGTCCCCGACGCCGCCATCGCGGGCGTGCGGACCACGATGGACCGGATGATGGGCTCCTACCTGGAGCGGCGGGGCAAGCACCGGTACTGCGACAAGAGCCTGGGCACGTCGCGCTTCACCGAGCTGCTCACGCGCGTCTATCCGCGGGCCAAGTTCATCTGCCTGTACCGGCACCCGATGGACGTCATCGCCTCGGGCCTGGAAGCCTGCCCGTTCGGGCTCAATGGCTACGGCTTCGAGCCCTACATCGCCTCCACGCCGGGCAACGCGGTGGCCGCCCTCGCTCGTTTCTGGGTGGATAACACGAACACGACGCTGGCGTCGGAGGAGCGCTTCCCTGATCACTGCCTGCGCGTGCGGTACGAGGACCTGGTCACCGACCCGGAGGAGACGGCCAGCGCCATCTTCTCGTTCCTGGACGTCGCCCCCGCCCCGGGGATAGCGAGCGCCTGCTTCTCGACCGAGCGCGAGCGGTTCGGTCCCGCGGACTACAAGATCTGGCACACGTCGGCCATCTCGACGGACTCGATCGGGCGCGGCTGGTCCGTGCCGTCCGGGATGATCCCGCTGCCGGTGATATCGGCCATGAACGAGCTCAGCGACAAGCTGGGCTACCGCCGCGTCGACGGGGACTGGGGCTCGCACGAGCCGCCGCGTGACTTCCGCGTTCTCGCCGATGCCAGCGGCCCTGCGGAGGCCAGCGACGCCGCGGAGGCCAGTGACGCCCCGGAGGCCAGTCCGCCCCGGCAGTGCCCGCCCCGCGGCCGCCGAGGCAGCCGGGCCGGGCGAGGCGGCCGACGCCGGCTCCCAGTCCGCGCTGCTCGTCAAGGGACTGCGGGCCAGCCTGGCGAAGCTGGATCAGGAGACGGCGGAGAGCTGGGGGCCGTACGGGGCGGAGACGTTCATCGTCGTGTGCGTGCCGAAGGACGCCCGGCGGCCGGCCGAGCACTGGCAGGTGGACCTGAGCGCGCGGGCGATCACGGCCGTCGACGGCAGCGCCCAGGAGAAGTCGAACTGGGACGTCGTCGGCTCGGCCGAGGCCTGGCGGCAGGTCATCCTGGGCAACGTCAACATCAGCGTGGCCGTCCGCGGCTGCCAGATCCGCTACTGCGAGGACGGTGACTCCCGGCCGCAGGCCGGCGATGCCCGCATGCGGATACTCAGCCAGCTCCTGGGCTTCGCCGCGTGGTGAGGCAGTGGGCCGGGCTCCCGGCACGCCTGCCGCGGGCGGTCCCGGTGCTCCTCGTGCTGGCCGTCGTCCTCGGCGCGGTCGCGGGCGCGGTCGCGGACCGCTTCGTGTCCCCGGCGCAGATCGCGGCGAGGTCAGCGCCGCCGCCGCCCACCCTCATCACGGCCAGGGTGCGGTCCGGGACCCTGCCGGACGTCACGCAGCTGCAGGCGACCGCCAGCGCCGGCAATGTCGTCCCGGTCAGCGCCCCGGGAGACCTGGGCGGGTCGCTGCCCGTCGTCACGGCGGTGAAGGTTGCCGCCGGCCAGACCGTCGGGCCGGGCCAGCTGCTGGTCTGCGTGGCGCAGCAGCCGGTATTTGTCTTCGCCGGCGTTATCCCGGCGTTCCGCGCCATTCAGCCCGGCATGACGGGCCCGGACATAGCGGAGCTGCAAGCGGGCCTGGCGGCAGCGGGATACGGGTCGGGCTCGGACCCGTCCGGGGTGTACGGGCCGGGCACGGCGGCGGCGATCCTGGCCCTCTTCAAGGCCAACGGCGTGACGCCGGTCATGTCGTCTCCGGCCGGGCGGGCGGCGGCCGGGGAGCCCGCCGCCCCGCCCCGGCCCCCGGCGGGGCCGGTGCTCCAGCTCGGCGAGGTCGCCCTCGTGCCCGCGCTGCCGGCCCGGGTCGCGTCGGTGGCCGGCCTCGGCGCTACGGCCGGCTCGTCCGTCGCGCAGCTGGTCACCGGCAGCGCGAACCTGACCGCGGCCGTCACGCCCGCGCAGGCCGGGACCCTGCGCCCCGGGCTGGCCGGCATCGCGGTGTCGGAGTCCAGCGGCGCTGAGTTCCCGGTCAGGCTGGAGGCGGTACGCGGCGGGAACGCGGTCTTCGCGCCGACCGGGCCGCTGCCGGCGGGAGCGGCCGGCGGCACGATCCAGGTGACGGTCACCACCTCGCAGGCCAGGGGCCTGATCGTGCCCATAGCGGCCGTGAGCACCGGCGCGTCCGGCACGACGTCCGTGACCGTGCGGACGCGGGGCGGCACTGTCCGCGTCCCGGTCCGCCTGGGACTGGCCAGCGACGGCGAGCAGATCGTGGCGGCCCCTGACGGCCCGGGCGCGCTACGGCCCGGGAGCCAGGTGGTCCTCGGGCTCGGGCATGCGTAGCGGCCACCCCCGGGAGCTGCAGCTCGCGGAGGTGTCGGTCACCTATCCCGGGGCGGTTCCCGTCCGCGCGCTGCGGTCTGTCTCCCTGGCGGCGGACGCCGGCGAGACGATCGCGATCGTGGGCCGGTCCGGCTCGGGGAAGTCGACCCTGCTGAACGTCCTGGGCCTGCTGGACCGCCCGACTGAGGGCACCTACCTGGTCCGCGGCATCGACACGTCGCTGCTGGGCGAGTCGCACCTGACGGCGCTGCGGGCCCATCAGTTCGGCTTCGTCTTCCAGTCGTTTCACCTGCTCGCCGACCGCAGCGCCGCCGAGAATGTCGAGCTCGCCCTGCTGTACCGCGGCACGGACATCCGGCTGCGCCGCCAGGCGGCGCAGGACGCCCTGGAGCGGGTCGGGCTCGGTCACCGGATGGCGGCGCTGCCGGGGACGATGTCCGGCGGGGAGCGGCAGCGGGTGGCCATCGCGCGGGCGCTCGCGCAAGAGCCGCGCGTCCTGCTGTGCGACGAGCCGACTGGCAACCTCGACCGCCGCGCGGCCGACGGCATCGTCGGCATCATCGCCGACCTGGCCGCGGCGGGGCTCACGGCCATCGTGGTGACGCACGACGGCGCCGTTGCCGCGGCGATGGACCGCGTGCTCAGCATCGACGACGGCGCGATGTCCGAGCAGCCGCGCGGGAGCCGCGGGCTGGCCAGGGCCGAGGGGTGAGCGGCCGGATGCGGCGCCAGCCGCAGGGCAGCGCGCTCCTGCTCTCCATCGGCGTTGCGCCCAGCAGGCTGCGGCTGCGCGACGCCGCCCGGGACGGCGCCCTCAGCGTGTCCCGGGCGCCGCTGCGGACGATGCTGGCCTCGCTCGGCACGGCCCTGGCCATCGGGACGACGATCGCGACGATCGGGCTCTCGGAGTCGGCGGCCGGCGCGGTGTCCGGCACGTTCAACGCGCTCCAGGCGACGACGGTCACCTTCACCGACCGGCACGCCGGGCCGAACCCGCCGGACCTGACCAGGGCCGCTGAAGCTCCCCTGGACCGGCTGCACGGCGTCACCCGGGCGGGCCTGCTCTGGCAGGTCGGCAGCCAGGGCACGCTGCTCAAGGTCAGCCCGGTCTCGCCCGCCTCCCCGCTGGCGGCCAGCCTCCCGGTCACGGCGGCCTCGGCCGCCGGACTGGCCGTCATGGGCGCCCGGATCTCGGCGGGGAGGCTCTACGACGCCGGCCTGGATCAACGTCGGGACATGGTGGCGCTGCTCGGCTCGCCGGCCGCCGCGCAGCTGGGGATCACCAGCGTGTCCGGCTCGCCCACGGTGTACATCAACCAGGCCAGCTTCACGGTCATCGGCATCATCGACCGCTCCCCGCGCGACCCGGGAGCGCTGAACGGCGTGATCGTGCCCGATTCCGCCGCAGCCGCTCTCGGCTCGTCGACGGCCCTGCTCAACCGCCAGATCGTCGTGCAGACGGCGCCCGGGGCCGCCCAGCTCACGGGCCGGCAAGGCCCGCTCGCCATCGACCCGCTGCATCCCCAGCGCATCGCCGCCCTCGTGCCCATCGACCCGGCGCAGCTGCGCGCGTCGATCGGCGCGTCGCTGGCCTCCCTGCTGCTCGCGGTCGCGGTGATCGGGCTGGCCATGGGCATCGTCGCCATCGCCATCACCACGCTGCTGTCGGTGTCCCAGCGCCGGGCCGAGATCGGCCTGCGGCGCTCGGTGGGGGCCGCGCCCCGGCACATCGCGGTGCTCGTGCTGTCGGAGTCAGGGATGACCGGCACCGTCGGTGCCGTGATCGGGTCGAGCCTCGGCATCATCGCCATCTCTGTCGTGTGCGCGAGCCGCGGCTGGGCGGCGGTCCTGGCCCCGGCCCTCCTGGCGCTGACACCCGCGGCGGGCGCGGCCGCGGGCCTGCTGGCCGGCCTTTACCCGGCGTGGCGCGCCAGCCGGGTCAGCCCGATCCAGGCCCTGCAGCGCTGACCCAGCCTGCTGGCGGGACTACGAGAAGGAGATGGAGGACACCATGTCTCAGGCACATAGCCGGAGGAGGACAACCGTGTCGAGAGAACCCGCTGGTGCCGGACGCACCTCCGCCGCGGCGGGCCGCATGCGCGCGAGGCGGCCGTGGGCGACCTGCGTGCTCACGGCGATGACGCTCGCCCTGGTGGCCGGCTGCACCTCGCATGCCGCCGGGCCGCCGGGCGGGTCCTCGCCGCAGGCGCAGGCGCAGGCGCAGGCCGAGACGATCAGCTGGTTCTTCCCGGCCAGCATCCAGCAGAGCGACGCGGTGTGGGGCTTCTACGACTCCCTGCGCTCCCTGGAGCTGCACTCCGTGAACACGTGCACCAGCAAGCTGGGCCTGAGCGGGGCTGACGCCGCCTACCTGACGGGCTACCAGGACTACCTCGAGAACCGCTTCCCGGCCGTGCCCGGGTACCGGCAGCAATGGTCAGCGAACCTGCTCAACGTCGGCGCCGTGGCGCGGACCGGGATGCTCGTCGAGGTGATGACCGGCCCGCCCGCCCGGCCTTCCGGCGCTGGCCTGCCGGGCAGCGAGGAACTGGCGCTCCAGCAGGACGAGGCCCGCTGCGTGACCGCCGCACGCGGCCCGGTGGCCCGGTTCCAGCACGCCGGGGAGGCCCTCAAGCGGATCTGGGTCGGCATCCTGCAGCGGGAGTTCCGGTCGCCCGCGGTCACCCGCGCCAACACGTCCTTCGCCTCGTGCATGCAGCAGAAGGGCGCCCCGAAGGCCGACGCGGACTCGCCCGAGGACTTCCAGAACTGGCTGGGCAACGTGGTGAACCCGCAGGCCGCGAGCGCCGGGCACTCCGCCACCGCGCCCCGGGTAGCCGTGGACCGCTTCTGGACGGCGGCATGGGCCCAGTGCTCTCCCCGGGTGTACGCCGCCTGGCAGGCGTCGCTGCTGAAGGCCCAGAAGACCTTCCTGGCTGTGCACTACCAGGAGGTCACGGCGCTGGAGCAGCTCGTGAGCAAGTCGGTCCTGCAGATGCAGTAGGCCAGCTGAGCGGTTACCCGGCGGCCCAGGCGGGGGTGGCGGGCGGGTGCAGGGCCACGTCGGCGGCGGCGTGGCTGGTCATGCGCAGCCCGGCGCCCCATAGCCGGGCGATCTGCTCGCCGCCCAGGCCGCTGGCGGCGTCGAGGTAGCGCTGGGTCTGCTCAGGGGTCGGGGCGGCGAGGCGGGCGGCGTGGCTCAGCGCGGCGACGGCCGCGGTCAGCACGAGCGCGAGACCTGGCTCGCCCTCGGCGTGGGCCAGCGCGGCGAAGCCGCGGAGGGCGCGGGCTATCCCGGCGCGGCTGCCGACGGCCAGGGACAGTCGCAGGCTCTGGGTCAGGTAGTCCCTGGCCGCACCGGGGTCTTCCCGGGCCAGGGCGGTGCGACCCAGGTAGGCCAGGCATCGTGCGGTCTCCGGCGCGGTCATGGACTCGCGGGTGAGGGGCAGGGCGGCCAGGTAGTGCTCGTGGGCGGCGCCGGGGTCGCCGCGTGACCAGGCCAGGTTGCCCAGGCCGAGCCGGAAGGCGGCCACGCCCCAGTGGTTGTCGATTTCCTGCATGAGGGCCAGGCCGGCCTGCGCGAACTCGGTCGCCTCGGCCATGCGGCCCAGGGCGGCCAGCGCGATGGCCCGGCTGCCGAGCGGGAAGCTGTGCGACCATCCGTCCCCCGGGTCGCGGGTCAGGTCCAGGGCCTCGCCGGAGTAGCGCAGTGCGTCCTGCGGGCACCCGGTCCGTATCGCCACCCGGGCCAGGACGTCCAGCGCCGTGGCGGTGAACTGCGCGTCGCCGGCCGCCCGGCACAGCTCCAGCCCGGCCGTCCCGCGCGACTGCGCCCGCGGCAGGTCGCCGTCTTCGAGGGCCAGTTGCGCCCGCACGGTCAGGGCCGGGCCGAGCACGCCAGCGGAGACGCCGCCGGCCGCGCCGGACAGCGCGTCGATCCAGCGGGCGGCCTCGGCCCGGGTGCCGCGCCCCAGCCAGCCCAGCTGCAGGGCGGTGCAGATCCGCAGTCCCGTCTCAGCGTCGTCGTGATCCAGGCACCAGGCCAGCACCGCGCGGAAGTTCGCCGCGTCGGCGTCAAGGCTGGTGCGCACCTCGGGCAGGACCGGCCAGGTCGCCGGGACCCGTGCGCTGCTGATGGCCGCCGCGTACTCGGCCAGGCCCGCTACGCAGTCCCGGAGCCGCCGGCCCAGCGTGCCCGCTTCGCCGGCCTCGGCCAGGCGGGCCGCCGCCCAGTCCCGGACGGCGCCCGGCATGCGGTACCGCGCCGGCCCGGCCGCGGCGGGCTCCGGCACGACCAGCGCCGCATCGGCCAGGGAGGCCGCCAGCCCGGCGACCCGCGTGGCCGGGAGCGCGCCGTCGGCGCAGACCCGCTCGGCCAGCTCCAGGGACCAGCTATCGAGGACTGACAGGCGCCGCAGCAGCACCCGAGCGTCCGCGTCCAGCAGGTCATGCGTCCAGGCCAGGACCGCGTCCAGCCCGGCGCCCGGCGCGCCGGGCCGGCCCGTCCGGGCGCTGACCCCATCGCGTAGCGCGCCCGCGCCGGTTGCCGGGAGGCGCGCGGCGGCCAGCTCGATGGCCAGCGGCACCCCGTCCAGGGCACGGCAGATCCCGGCCATTGCCTCCCAGTCCCCCGGGCCCGGCGCGAAGCCGGGTGCGGCGGCCGCGGCCCTGGCGGCCAGCAGCCGCAGGGCAGCCGACCCGCTGGCATACGCCGGGCCGGCGGTGCCCGGAGCCGGCAGGTCCAGCGGCGGCACTGGCCAGGCCGCCTCGCCGGGAACCCGCAGCGGCTCCCGCGCCGTGGCCATGATCACCAGGCCGGGCGAGCTGGCCAGCAGCCGCTCGCACAGCACCGCGCACTCCCCGGCCGCCTCCCCGGCGCTGTCCAGGGCCAGCAGGAGCCGCCGGTCCGTGAGCGCCGCCGCCAGGGTGTCCGCGACCGGGACGCCGGGCTCCTCGCAGATCCCCAGCGACTCCGCGACCCGCGCTGGCGCCAGCTCAGGCTGGCCCAGGCCGCCGAGCGCCACCACAACCGCCCCGTCCGGGAACTCCGCGGTCACCGCCGCGGCCAGGGCCCGCAGCAGCCAGGTCTTCCCGATCCCGGCCGGCCCCGTCAGCGTCACCAGCCGGCGGTCCGCGGCCAGGAGCCGGAGCTCGGCGATATCGCCCTCCCGGCCGGCCAGCCCGGCCGGATCGGCGGCCCGGCCGGGCGCCGTCAGCATGAGCGCGGTCCTTCCCGCCTGGCCCTCGACCCGGCTGCGGCCGCGCGGCACGGACAGGCGGCGCGACGGGGAACCCCGGACCCGCCGATCACCCCGTCATGACCGGTCATCTTGCCTCCCTGGCCTTCTGGATGCCCCCGTGCCGGCGCTGGCCGGAATGCCCGCAGGCGCTCCCCGCCAGCAGCCCGGCCGGGGCCGGCTCGCTCCGCGAGCAGCTGCCGCGACCGCGGCGTTCCCCGCGTCAGGACGCGGACCGCGCCGTCAGGGCACGGCCAGCGCCGGGCTCGTCGCGCAAGACCATCCGACCTGCGCACATCCCATCCTAGGCGGCTAGACGGACCTGGGCAGCGGGCCGAAATAGCACAATACTGTCTCCTTTATTCGCCTGGCGAAGCCGGCGTCCGGCGGACACGGGTCCACGATGCCTGCCACGTCAAGTCCTGCGGCGCGCCTGAGGCTCGAACCCGCGGCGGCCACCGCCGGCAGGAGCCGCTACCGTGCGGCGAGGGCCGGGCTGACCCGCCGGGGATGAGGTCGGCGGAGTAGTCCAGCAGGCTGGCGGTCAGGCGGGCGACGTCCATGGCGGTGGCTCTCACCCATCACTTAAGTTCTCCTCGCGGGCACTGCCGATTTCGTTGCGCTGGCTGTCCGAGCGCAGCGCAGGCCGCGCGGTCCCGCTGGGTATACGCTGAGTCCATAATGCACGGATCTGTCCTGGGCACCGTGCAGGAATACGCGCAATTCCGGAAGTGGAATGGCGGGCCGTCGGCGCGGCGGCCTGGAGGCCGAGTTGCGAAGGGGCTGGACCTGATGGCCGCTGCCTCGCTTGCGCGGACTGAGGTGCTGGCCGGGCGGGGGCGTGAGCTCGCGGAGCTGAAGGGGCTGGTGGCGGCGAGCCCGATGCTGACGCTGTGCGGGCCGGCGGGCATCGGCAAGACGCGGCTCCTGCAGGCGCTGGCGGACCTGGCGGCCGGCGACTTCCCGGACGGGGTGTTCCGCGCCGGGCTGGGCGACCTGCGGGAGCCGGACCTGGCGGCCAGTTGCGTGGCGCGGGTGCTGCGGGTATCGCAGGAGCCGGGCATCCCGGCGGCCGAGACTATCGCGGAGGCACTGGCCGGGCGGCGGGTGCTCCTGGCCCTGGACGGCGTGGAGGCCGCGGCCGGGGAGTGCGCCAGCCTGTGCGACCGGCTGATCGAGCGCAACCCCGGGCTGCGGATCGTTGCCGCCGGGCAGGCACCTCTGGGGCTGTCCGGCGAGGTCGCCTGGCTCGTCCCGCCGCTGACCCTGCCAGCGCCGGGGGAGGCTGACCCGGAGCGGGTCGGCCGGGCGGGCGCGTTAGCGCTGTTCACCGACCGGGCCGCGGCCGCGGACCCCGGTTTCCGGCTGGACGCGGCCAGCTGCGCGGCAGTCACGCGGATCTGCGAGCTGACCGGCGGGATTCCGCTGTCGATCGAGCTGGCCGCGGCCCAGCTGCGCGGCGCGACCGCTGAGGAGGCCTGCACCAGCCTGGCCGCCGCCCGGCAGAGCGGCGCCCTGCCGGGCACGGCGAACCCGGATGCCGCCCTCGCGGCGAAGGCAGATATCGCCAGGTCGGCCGTCGCGCCGGCGCCTGCCCTCTCCCCGGAGGGGGTGACGGTACAGGAGGTCATCTGGTGGAGCCACGGGCTGCTGTCGCGGCCGGAGCAGATACTGCTTCGGCGGCTGTCCGTGCTGCACAGCTTCACGGTCGAGATGGCCGAGCAGGTCTGCTCGGGTTCCCGGCTGCCGCCCGCCGAGATCGCCGGGCTGCTGGACGGGCTCGCGCAGTCGGCGCTGATCAGGCCCGAGGCCCGCGATGCTGGCCAGGGCCGCCGGTACCGGATGCCGGGCGCGGTCCGCGGCTTCGCAGCTCAGCGGCTGGCCGAGGCCGGTGAAACCGGGATCGCGGGACGCCGGCTGCGGGACTACGCCGCGCACCGGGCCGGGTACGTGGTGAGCATCGCCCGGGCGGCGGTTCCGGTGACATGGCCGGTGGTGCGGAACGTGTTCGCCGACTGCGACATCGATAGCACCAACATTCGCGCCGGACTGGCGTGGTGCCTAGAGCACGGTGACATCGAGACGGGCCTGCGCGCCTGCGCCGAGCTGCGGATCTTCTGGGAGGGCATCGGCGCGCTGCCGGAGGCAGCCCGGTGGCTGGACGCGTTCCTGGACGCGGACCTCTCCGGCGTGCCGGCCGGGGTGTATGCCCCTGCGCTGGCCGCCCGCGCGCACGTGGCCTTCGCCCTGGGTGACCTGGCGGGCGCACGGGAGCGGGGCGGCGCGGCGCTTCCGCTGTGCCGGGCGGCCGCCGCCGCACACTTCACCGCGATCGCCCATCTCGTTTTGGCCCGGGTAGCCCTGGCCGAGGGCAGGCCGGGTGACGCGCTGGCGCATACCGGCGACTGCCTGGAGATCGCGCGCGAGTCCGGGGACTGGTGGTGCGAGGCATTCGGGTGCAGTCACGGGACCCGGGTGCTGGCCGCCGCCCGCCGTCTGGATGAGGCCGAGGACTGCGGCCAGGCCGGGCTGGCCCTGGCCGAGCGCGTCGGCCTGCACTGGGCCGCTGCGGTGGCCCGCGCGGCGCTCGGGGACGTCGCTGCGGCCCGGGGCGACCTGCCGGCGGCGCGCGAGCGGTACCTCGCGGCACTGCCGTTCATGCGCGAGGCCATGCCAGGGCCAGAGGTGGCGCGCTGCCTGGCCCGGCTGGCCGACGTCGCGCTGCGCCAGAACCAGCCCGGCGAGGTCCGTGCCTTTCTTGAGGAGAGCCTGGAGCTCAGCCTGGCCTCCGGCAGCCGCCGCGCCATCGCCCGCGCCCTGCTCGGCTTCGCGGACCTAGCCGCACGGGAAGGCTTCCCGGACCGGAAGGTCACCCTGACCGCGGCCGCCTCGGCACAGCGCGCAGCCGCGGGGCTGCCGCCGCTGCCGCCCAGCCGGACCCGGCCGTACGGCGACGCCGCCGCAGGCCTGGACCCGGCTAAGTACGCCCGGCTGCGGGCCGTCGGCCAGGAGCTGACCAGCCGAGAGGCAGCAAGGATCGCCCTGCGCCTGCCCGCCGACTAGTGTGCTGCGCCTGAAGTTTAGATGGCGGCCTGTTCCGATCTTGGTGAGGTAGTCGGCGAGGGAGGCCAGGATCTCGTCGGCGGTCTTGGTCCAGGTGAACGGGCGGGGGCTGTCGTTCCAGGTGGCGATCCATTCCCTGATGTCGTTTCCCAGGGCCTGCGCAACCAGAACTGCAGCCAGGAGGAAGCGAAAGTGATCATCATGACTGCATGTGCCCACATCAAGAGGAGTGGGGCGCCTGGGGCTCGAACCCAGAACCCACGGATTAAAAGTCCGCTGCTCTACCATTGAGCTAACGCCCCGGCGTCCCGCCCGCCGGGCAGGATGTCCTGATGGGCCAGGGTACCGGCCCGTCCCGCCGGGCACGCAACCACCGACCGCCGCCGGGACCAAACCGCAACTCACGTCGCGGCGAACCGGTGCCGCATCTCGCCGATGTCCTCGATCCAGCTGACCAGCTCATCTCCGGGGGCCAGCCAGCGATGCGGGTCGCGGCTCAGGCCGACCCCGGCCGGCGTGCCGGTGAAGATGACGTCACCGGGCAGCAGGGTCACGATCGCCGACAGCCGGGACACCAGCCGGGGCACGCTGATGATCAGGTGCCGGGTCCGGGACTTCTGCATCTCCTCGCCGTTGAGCGAGCAGCCCAGCTCCAGGTCGCCCGGGTCGGCGAACTCGTCCAGCGTCAGCAGCCACGGCCCCGTCGGCCCGAATCGCGGGAACGACTTGCCCAGGCTGAACTGGGCCGGACTGCCGGTCAGCTGCGTGATCCGCTCCGAGATGTCCTGGCCGATGGTCAGCCCGGCCACGTGCGACCAGCCGTCCGCCTCGGCCACCTGCCGGGCCGTCGTGCCGATCACCGCGACCAGCTCGACCTCCCAGTCGGTGTGCCCGCCGGGCGGCAGGCCGATCTCGCCGTACGGCCCCGTGATGCAGCTCGGGAACTTCGTGAACACGCTCGGCTGGCGCGGCACCTCCAGCCCCGACTCGGCCGCGTGGTCCCGGTAGTTGAGGCCCACCCCGAACGACTGCCGGGGCGTCGGCGACGGCGCGTCCAGCAGCGCCACGTCGAACGGCTCGGCGGCCAGGCCGTCGGCGGCCGCCGCCCAGGCGGTGAACTCCGCCCACTGGTCATAGCCGGACTGCGGGTCCGGCCCGAACCGGCCGTTGCTGGCCCGGGCCACGTCCACCGCCCCCGCGGTGGTCAGGATCACCAGTCGCCCGTCCAGGTTCCCGATCCGCACCACGACCTCCTGTGCCACTGCCGCCATTTTCTGGATGAACGCCGGCGCCTCCGCCAGTCTCGCTGCCCCCGGTAAGCCCGGCAACCCTGCCCTTCCGGCTAGGCGGCGGGCTGGTCGCCCCAGTCCACTGTGACAGTCGCGGCGGCGTCCGGGTGCCGTCGCAGCCAGTCACGCGCGAACGGGCAGGCCGGCACCACTGTCCACCCCTGCGCCGCAGCCAGCTCCACCGCCGCCTGGACCAGGTGCCCGCCCAGGCCGCGCCCGGCCAGCGCGTCCGGCACCCCGGTGTGCACGAGAACCAGCCGGTCGGCCCGGCGCCGGTAGACCAGCTCGGCCAGGTGCCCGCCGGCGGTCAGCTCCAGCCGGGACGCCTGCTCGTTGTTGGTGACGGTGTTGTGTGGTGCCTGGTCGGCACGTCGCTCATGACGCCGATCCTCGCACCGCCGGGCCGCCGCGTACCGCGCCGGCCCAGAACACCGCCGCGGTGGCCGTGCTCACCCCGGCGGCGGCCAGCAGCGGCAGCGCGGGCGCCGACGTGCAGGAACAGGACCGCCCCGCACGCCGCCCCGGCCAGCATGGCGACCACCGCCCCGGCCCGCCGCACGGCCCTCGGGTCGGTGCCGCCGGCCAGCCGCGAGTCGGCCGCCAGCCCGGTCAGGGTCTGGGTCAGCACGGTCGTCGTCAGGTCGCGAATGCCGATGCGCCGTACTGCCGCGTTACGCATCCCCATGGCGATAGCCAGAATGGCGATCACGGTGAACCGCGGCCACCCCGGCGCCGTCCCGGCCAGGAACGCCACCAGCGAGGCCGCGCCGATCGCCACCGCCTCGCCCATCATCGTCGCGGTGAGCAGCCGCTCGCGCCCGGGCACCCGGCTCGCGACCCGGCCGCCCAGCACCGCCCCGGCCAGGAACACGCCCAGCGAGGTGAGCGTCGCGGTGATCGAGAAGCCCGGCGCACCCGCCGCGGCGAAGCCCAGCACCACCACGTTGCCGGTCATGTTGGCGGTGAACACGTGGCCCAGGCCGAGGTAGCTCACCGCGTCGACCAGGCCGCTGACCACGGTCAGGGCCAGCAGGGCGGCGAGCAGCGAGAGCGGGTCAGCGCCCGTCTCATGGGCAGCGCCCGTGTCCTGATCCGCCGGCACGGCCGATGCTAACCCGGCGCCGGGGCGCCCCGGGCCGGTGCCACGCGGGTCACGGCCGGGCCGGGCCGGGCCGCTGCCGCCCACCTTGCTGCCCTTGTGGAACCCGCCGAAAAACAGCGACAGCACCAGGAACACGATCAGCAGGGTCAGCAGCCACAGCATGCAGCCCACGGTCCGGCCGCGCCGGTGCTGACGGCGCCAGCCCCACTGCCACGGGCCGCCCGAGGCCAGCGCGGTCGCCGCGCGCCGTGCCCGGGCCCGCGCCGGGCCGCCCGCTCCTCCGGGCTCTCCGGCGTCAGGTTCCGCCGTGCCCGTCGCGTGCGCCGCGGCCGGCTGCCCGTGCCGCCCGGCCCGGCTGCGAAATCGACATCCGCCATTGTCGGCCTCCGCGGCCTCGTCGGTGTGTGCGGGCTCTAAGTGCCATTTCGCGCGGGCGGCAAACGTAGCTGGTGAATCGTCCCCGCATTGCGGGGTACATGGGCGGCGGCATCGCGCCCGCCAGCGGCGCGCCCCGAAGGAGGTCCCAGCATGGCGCGCATCCCCATCCCCGGAAGCGGGCTGACCGCGAAGCTGGCCGCTGTCGCGGCCGCCATCATCGCCGTCGCCGTCCTGCTGCTCGCGCTGTCCGTCGTCCACGTCCTGCCCACCCTGCGCAACCCGTTCGCGCAGACCACCAGCGAGCGCGACGGCCCCGTCGTGCTCAAGTCGATCACCGCGCTGAGCCGGTACGAGGCGGCCAGCGGCACCTACCAGGTGGTCGTCGACCTGACCAGCAAGACCTCGTTCCTGCCGTCGTTCGTCGCGGGCAGCCAGACCCTGTTCATCGGCGTCGGCAGCGACATCGCCTTCGTGAACTTCGGCGGCCTGAAGGGCCCGGCCATCCAGGTGTCGCCGGACCGGACGTCGGTCACCATCACGCTGCCCCGGCCCCAGCTAGAGCCCGCCGTGCTGAACGTCCGCCAGTCCTACGTGTTCGCCGCCCAGCAGGGCCTGGCCACCCGGCTGAACACGTTCCTGGGCGGCAACCCGAACAGCCAGCAGGCCCTGTACGTCTCGGCCCAGCGGCAGATCCAGGCCGCGGCCAAGCGCGGCCCGCTGCTGGCCGACGCCCAGCAGAACACCTCCGCGATGCTGACCAGCATGCTCACCGGCCTCGGCTTCAGCCACGTGACCGTGCAGTTCACCGCCTAGCGGCCGGCCGCCCGGGCCGGGCCGCTACCGGTAGGCCGAGATGCCGGTGATGGCCTGGCCCAGCGCCAGCGCGTGAACCTCCTCGGTGCCCTCGTAGGTGAGCACCGACTCCAGGTTGTTGGCGTGCCGGATGACCGGGTACTCCAGCGTGATCCCGTTGGCGCCGAGGATGGTCCGGGCCTGGCGGGCCAGGTCGATGGCGGTCCGCACGTTGCTCATCTTGGCCAGGCTGACCTGCTCCGGCGTGATCTTTCCGGCCGCCTTCAGCCGGCCTAGCTGCAGCGCCAGAAGCTGGGACCGCTGCAGGTCGGCCAGCATCCAGGCCAGCTTGCCCTGGGTCAGCTGGAAGCCGCCGATCTTGCGGCCGAACTGTTCCCGGGTGCGGGCGTACTCGGCCGCCGCCTCGAAGCACGCCCGGGCCGCGCCGGTCACGCCCCAGGCGATGCCGTACCGCGCCTCCGACAGGCACGACAGCGGGCCCTTCAGGCCCTGGACGCCCGGCAGCATCGCGGAGCCCGGCAGCCGCACGTCGTCAAAGTGCAGCTCCGCCGTCACCGAGGCCCGCAGCGACATCTTCTTGTGGATCTCCCGGGCCGAGAACCCCTTCGTCCCGCGCGGCACCAGGAACCCCCGGATCCCGTCGTCCGTGGCCGCCCACACCACGGCGATGTCGGCCACCGACCCGTTGGTGATCCACATCTTCGTGCCGTTCAGCACCCAGTCGCCGCCGTCCTTCCGGGCGCTGGTGGTCATGCCGGACGGGTCGCTGCCGTGGTCCGGCTCGGTCAGCCCGAAGCAGCCGATCGCCTCGCCCGCCGCCATCCGGGGCAGCCACTCCTGCTTCTGCTCCTCGGTCCCGTACTTCCAGATCGGGAACATGGCCAGCGACCCCTGGACCGACACCAGGCTGCGCATCCCGGAGTCGGCCGCCTCCAGTTCCCGGCACGCCACCCCGTAGGCGATCGGCCCCATCCCCGCGCACCCGTAGCCGGTCAGGTGCATGCCCAGCACGCCCAGCTTCCCGACCTCCGGCGCCATCTCCCTGGGCAGCATCCCGGCCTCGAACCAGTCCGCGATGTTCGGCAGGACCCGCTTGGCCGCGAAGTCCCGGACCGTGTCGCGGACCAGCCGCTCCTCCTCGGTCAGCTCGTCGTCCACGCGGAGCAGGTCGACCGCGGCGGCTGGGTCGATGGTGCGGGCCATGGCGGGTCCTTTCTGCGGGCGCCCGGCAGCGCCCTTGCCGCTAGCGTAAAGCGCGCCCGGCGCCGGCCGGGCAGCCCGGCCGGGCGTCAGGCATCATGGACATATGAACGACATCTGCGAGCAAGACGTTCGAGCGTCGGCGCGAGGGCCGGATGCTGGCCGGCGTCTGCGTCGGGGCTGGCCGAGTACTTCGGCTTCCCGGTCGCCGCCGTGCGGGTCGGCTTCGCCGTGGCCACGCTTCCGATCTTCGCCTTCTTCGGCGCCCTGGTCTACGTGGTCGCCTGGGCCGTCGTGCCCGATGAGGGAGAGAAGGAGTCCATCGTTGAACATGTGTTCAACCAGCAGCGCAAGAGCTAGCTGACCAGGGCGGCCGGAACCCGGCCGCCACCCCCGCGGCCCCCGCCGGCCGGGCGTCCGCCGCGCGCTTTGCCGCGCGCGCCGGTTGTCCCCTATGCTGGTGCGCGTCCCCCGACGGCGGGCGCCACGGGCAGGCGGCGAGAGCCGTCAAGCCCCCATCGTCTAGCGGCCTAGGACACCGCCCTTTCAAGGCGGCGGCACGGGTTCGAATCCCGTTGGGGGCACTGCTGGTGCCACAGTACCTGGTCGCCAGCGGAGCATGGTCCTGTAGAGCAGCTCGGAGTGCTCGCCACCCTGTCAAGGTGGAGGTCGCGGGTTCAAATCCCGTCAGGACCGCGGTGCCGGGGGTCCCGGCCACGGTCAGGTAGCTCAGTTGGTATGAGCGTCCGCCTGAAAAGCGGAAGGTCGGCGGTTCGACCCCGCCCCTGACCACCACTCCTACACCAGCGGAAATGCCGCTCTACCTGCGGTTACGCGCCCTTCTGATCGACTCGTCCGCGAGTCCGCCTGTGTCCGTTAGACCGGCCTCATGACCGCTCACGCCTGTTCGCTGCCGCACGTAGGCTGCACAGCCGGAAGCCGACTCGCCCACTCCTCCCCCTTGCGGCCGGCGTAGCATCCGCCTGCCATCTCACACCCAGGAGCACACATGCGACGAGGCGAGGTCTGGTGGGTCGAGTTCGACGAGCGACGGCCTGTCGTGCTGCTGTCGGAAGACGAGCCATCCGGGTTCCGGGCGATGCAGGTCGTCGCTCCAGCGGATACCGACATCTCCGGCTGGGGAATCGAGGTGGCAGTCGGCGTCCCGGAAGGACTGCCCTTTGAAGGCGTGCTGCGGTTCGCGTTCCCGTGGCCGGGCTTTACCCCGTGCACCTGGCTGACTACCCTGAGCCGGGACGACCTGATCGAGCGGGCAGGCGCAGTGTCCACCGCCAAGCTCAGCGAGATCGACGACGCACTGCGTGCCAGCGAGCAAAGGACGGCGTGGACCCCGGCCGCGGCGGCCAGCCTCAGCGAGATTAAGGATTCCCTCCGTCGGCGGACTCAGGCAGACGGAGAAGGAACGGACGCCCACGCTGACGAAGGTCGATCTCGTCCGCACGACCGCTCCGGCCGCGAGTAGGCCACCGCGGGGCCGCCCGCCCGGCGCCGGGCGGCCGTGCCGTTACCTTCGCCGTCAGCTGATCGCCTGGATTACGGGCGGGGACCAGGAACCGTCGAGTACTCGCGGCGCCGGGTCGTACACGCGAAGCACGAGGCTGAAAGCACCTGCGGGTGCCGGCAGCCAGTTCACGTCCGTCTCCGTGGGACGGCTGGCCGCCACGACAATGGCGAGAGAGCCGTCGGCACCTCGGACCAGGCCGCGGGTATCGTCCCCGACTGAGTAGCGGCCGATCGGGTTGGCCACCAGGAACCCGGCGGCGTTATAAAGCGTGATCGACCAGAAGCCGTCGAGTCCGTGGGGCGGAAGGTCGGCGGCCGGGAAACGGATCTCGTAGGTGCGGGTTCCAGCCAGCGGAGTAGTGGTCGTCCCTGACTGGGCGCGGCTGGCAGCGAAATAGGTGGCCTGGGCCGGGACCTGCGTACCGGGCGTCTCCGCCGCCAGGGTGGCGCGCGCCAGGTAGTCGGTTCCGTAGGAGCCCACCACGGCGCCCGGAGCATAGCCGGTCCAGGCTGCGGGGGAGCCGGCACCGGCCGCTCCGGCCAGCAGGCCGGTCCCGAGCTTCAGGGCCTGGAGATACTCGGCCGCGCTGCTGGAGCTGGTGACTCCGGGCGTTCGTCCCGGACCGATGCCAGCGGCAGCCATGGCCCCGATGACCGGACCGTCGGCGGCAGCGGGCGGATCGGCCGCCATGTCCTGCCCGAGCTCGGCCAGGAACCCGAGCGACGCTGATGACGGCGGCGCCGGGGCCGGGCAGGCGAGAGAGCTTGGCCCGCCAGTCGTCCCCGAGCCGTGGCCGCGCAGGGCAGTGAGCGAGTACTGCGCTTCCAGTTCCACTGCCGCAATGAGGTCAGCTGGCCCCTTGACCTGGGTCCGTCCGAGCAGCCACGCATCTGGCGTGGGCACATTGATGCGGACGGCACCTGCCGGGATGGTGCCGTGCCAGCCCGGACCGACGAAGGCATAGGTGCCACCATGGCCGCCGCCGGTCAGGACGCCTACGTCAGCGACCGTGTTTCCGTACATGTCCAGCAGCTGGAAATTGACGTAGCGTCGGCGCATCGAGGGAAGGCTGAGCAGCTGAGGTCCGGCGCGAAGGTCGAGAAACGCAGTCGAGTAGAGCGTGTCGTCGTTCGGGAAGGCCACCGAGGTCGAGTCCGGATCAGCCAGCGTCGTTCTGTTGTCGAGGACGTTTACCCTGATGAGGCAGGCCAGCGTATCCCGCAGATTGCTCGTGGTCACGAGCGGCAGGCCCCAGACCTCGGCGTCCACGGTCCCCGCGCACAACGTGATATCGGACGCGCCAGCCCGCTGGCATGCGGCGCTCGCTTCGTCCAGCAGCGCGGGGTGGGCACTGACCGGACCCGGTGGCTGGATCAGCTTCGATGTCGATGAATTCCCGGGCTCCGAGGTCGGAGTCTCGCGGCCTGCCGTCTTAGACGGTCCTGACGCGCATCCCGCCAGGGCGACGGACGCGAGAACGAGGATCGCGCCGACGCGGATCTTGCCGCCACGACTCCGTGGAGACGTGATCTTCTGGGCCGCTGCCTTCATGGCTGCCTCCTGTGGCCGGTGGCTACCCATCTATCAAAGTGATATCATATTTCATAGATGGTCGGGTGACCGACACCGCAGCCAACATGGGCCTACTGTCACCGGCGCGCCTTTGTGGTCAGAATCGAGGCACTACCGTGAGAGTCCTCCTGCACCAGTTGCGTCCGTGGCCGCCAGCGTGGCGCAGGCCAGTGGAAGATCGGCCGCCCTACGCCGTGTGGGTCATCGGGGGCCTGATCGTCTGGGCATTCCTCCTGGCCGCCTTCACGGCATGGGACCTGCACAGCACATCCCGCACCACCATCTGGGCCGTCTTCGCGGGCTGGTGCATCGGCGTGCTCGGGGCCTCCATCGCCCGGAAGATCTACCGGTAAGGCACCGGTGGTACCGCCAGCTCACGTACTGGGTTCATCCCACACCAGGCAGAAGGGCTTGCCGGCCGGATCGGCGTAGACGCGCCAGTTCGAGCCGACACCGTCCAGCCGGGTGGCACCGATGCCGAGCGCGGCCCGTTCCGCCGCGTCCACGTCCTCGACCGTCACGTCGAGGTGGATCTGCTGCGGGTAGGCCGGATCCGGCCAGCGCGGCGCGGTGTAGTGCTGGACCTGCTGGAACATCACCGGCTGCGCGCCGTCCTCGCCGATCATGGCAACCCCGTCGGCCTCGTACGTCACCGGCTTGCCGAGCAGTTCCGCGTAGAAGTGGCTCAGCGCCTTCGCGTCCGGGCAGTCGAGCATGACGGCCATCAGGGTGGTTCGCGGATCGCCGGCGTTGACAACCAGGTCGAACGGGTGGCCGGCCGGGTCGGCCAGCGTATGCCACCGTTCGTTGCGGCGCAGCAGGGTGGCGCCGAGCTGCTGGGCGCGGTCCGCCGCCGCATCGATGTCCGGGACCCGGAAGTCGAGATGGGCCTGCTGCGGACGGTCCTGGTCCGGCCAGTGGGGCGGCACGTGGTCGGGGGCCAGCTGGAAGGCGATCCGCCAGCCGTCACCGGAGTCGATCGTGATCCACTCGTCGTCGGAATCGTCGGGGACGCGTCGCCAGCCGGCGAGCTGCTCGTAGAACGCGGCCAGGAGGTCGATGTCGCGGGCGTCCAGCGCCACGGCCCGCAGTGAGCCGATCGCCTGCCGGTGCGGTTCGGAGGTCATGCCCCGATCCTGCCGATCCTGTGCCCGGCCCGCCACCGGAATCCGGTCCCGGCGCAGGCCGTCGGCCGGCGGCGGCCGTTCGGTCCCGCTCGCCACCCGCAGGCAGCGTGTCGACGCCGAGGCCAGGCGGCTGGCGGATCGCGGGGCCACGATCACCGGAGCCATGGGCGAGGACGGCCTCGACTGGTACGCGGTGGGGATGAAGGACCCCGAGGGCAACGAGTTCGACATCAACTGACGCCTTCGCCCGCCGCAGGGCCGTCCGGCTCTGGAATTCAGCTCGAAGCTCTCGGGCTCCGCTTCCCTTTTTGCCACTGGACGCTCAGCAGGAAAGGCGCGAACAGGTCCTCTTCCAGGGGGATCATGATGGTCGCAAGCTCTTCAGGCGACGGATCGCCGTCCGCGAAGTGAACGAACGGCAGGTCGGACAGTACGGCGATCGGAGTCTGCTCGGCTCCCTCGCCCATCTGCAGGACGGCCGCCGCGGCCAGGCCGCCCGCCACGTCGACCTGGGAGACCCGGAACGGCCGGCCGAACAGGTCTGGCTTGCCGACGTGATCATTAAGCGGCCGGAAGCCGCTGTAGGCGAGCATGATCCCGCTGGTGCCCCGGCGCAGCGGATGACAGGTGCTGTCGGTGATGACGACGCCGAGCTTCACCAGCCCGAATCGTCTTCTCAGCCAGGCTCGCATCTCGTTCGCGGTCTGCCGGGCATCCTTCGGCCAGAGCACGTAGCAGCCGTTGCCGTTGGATTCGTCGATCCCGGCCATCGGGATGAGCGTGTTGTCGGTGATGGTGAAGTGGTGGCCGTACCGGCTCAAGGTGGCGGGCAGGTAGAGGTCGGACTCGCGAACGACGAGCCGGTCCTTATCGATGTCGTCCAGCGGGATGACGTTGTTCTCGCACAGAGAGACGATCTTCGAGGTGATGGCCACGACGCTGCCATCCCGGAGGTCGTGCAGAGATCCCTCCAGCAGCGCCGTCAGCGTGATAGCTCCGGCCGTGATGACGTCGGTCCTGACGGCGGTTACCTTCATCGATCAGCTCCCCGGCTGTACCCGGCACGCGCCCGAGTCCCCCATCATCGTCGCGGGCGGAGACCCGACGTCGCCGGGTCCGCGTGGGACGCCTCGATCCGGCGCACGTCGGTGGCACACTGGCAGACGTGCGCTTACGGCCTACGGGGGGTGCTGTGGCGGCCGGGATCGTGATCCTGGCCCTGTCCGCATGCACCGGATCCGGCCCGGCATCGCCCGCCGCGACGCCGCCGGGGTCGGCGTCGTCCGCGCCGGCGCGCCCGCGTCCTCGGGCGCGGCGGCTGGCGCCGCCGACTGGCCGACCTACCACGGGACGATGAGCCGGGCGGGCGTGTCGACGACGATGCCGGCGGCGAGCGGGACGCCGGAGCTCATCCAGTCGCTCAAGCTGGACGGCGCGGTCTACGCCTCCCCGATCGTCGTCCGCGGGCTGACGATCGTCGCGACCGAGCAGGACACCGTGTACGCGTTCGACCAGTCGTACCGGCAGGTGTGGAAGCGCAGTCTCGGATCGCCGTCGCCCGCGGAGCAGCGGCAGTGCGGCGACATCAATCCGCTCGGCATCACCGGCACGCCGGTCTACGACGCCGCGACGAACCACGTCTTCGTCGTGGCCGAACTCGGCGGATCGGTGCGCCACGAACTGTATGCCCTGGATGCCACATCCGGTCGCGTGGCGTGGAGCAAGAGCGTCGACCTGCCCGGTGTGAGCGCCCGGGACATGCAGCAGCGCGGCGCGCTCGCGATCGCGGGCAACCGGGTCTGGGTGTCCTTCGGCGCGCAGTCCGGCGACTGCGGCAACTACAAGGGCCGGGTCGTGGGCGTACCCCTCGACGGCAGCAGCGACGTCATCTTCTACAGCCCGCCGACCAAGCGGGGCGGCGGCATCTGGAACCCGGCCGGCCCCACCGTGAACGCCGCCGGAGCACCTGCTGGTCGTGTCCGCGAACGGCGCCGCGTTCCCGGGCGACGCCTACGACCACACGAACTCCGTGCTCGAACTGGACGCGAACGCGAAGCTGATCGACTCGTTCGCCCCGACCGACTGGGCGGCGAACAATCAGGGCGATGTCGGCCTCGGCTCGCAGGGGGTCGCCCTGATCGGCACGAAGTGGGCGGTGCTCGGCGGCAAGTCCGGCCCGGTCTACGTCCTGCGGCAAGGTCACCTCGGCGGCATCGGCGGCCAGGTCGACGTGCAGAACATCTGCCTGTCATTCGGCGGCGCGGCGGTCGACGGCGACGTCGTCTACCTGCCCTGCACGGACGGCGTCCGCGCGGTCCGGGTCGATGACGCCGGCCAGCTGCACGTGCTGTGGCGCGCGTCCGTCTCGATCACCGGATCGCCGGTCATCGGCGGCGGGCGCGTCTGGGTCCTCGACACCAACGCCGGCGTGCTGCACGCGCTCGACCCGTCCACCGGCAAGAGCCTCGGCCAGGTCAGCGTCGGTGTCGCCAACCGGTTCGCGACACCCGCGCTCTACGGCGCGGACGTGATCGTGCCGACCCTCGCCGGCATCGCCGTCGTGCGCACCTCCTAGCGCCCGGCGCTGCGGCGCATGCCTGCTGGCTAGGCCCGCGGCCGGGCCAGCGCTGGCTCCGGCGTGTCCCATACCGTGCAGACGATCTGGCCGGGCGATTCGTGAGGTCGCCGGCCGGATGAGGCTACGCCTGCCCTTCCAGGCCGAGCAGGGTCCGCTTGGCCTCGACGCCGCCGACGTACCGGCCGATCTCACCGCTGGACAGCACCACCCGGTGGCAGGGCACGATGACCGGCAGCGGGTTCGTCGCGCAGGCCGAGCCGACCGCGCGGACCGCCTGGGGGTTGCCCGCCAGCTGAGCCACGGCCGCGTAGCTGGCCGTGTGCCCGTAGCTGATCTCGGGCAGGTGACGGAGCACGGTGCGGCGGAAGCCCGCGCTGAGCTGCCAGTCCAGCGGCACGTCGAAGCTGCGCCGCCGGCCGCTGAAGTACTCCTCCAGCTCGCGCGCGGTGCCGTCCAGCCGGGCCGGGGCGCGCAGGATGCGCGGGCTGATCCGGTCGGCCAGGCCCTGGAGGACCGCGGTCGTGGTCCTCGCTGGCGTAGGCCACCCGGACCAGGCCGGCCTCGGTGGCGGCCAGCAGCAGCGGGCCGACCGGGCTGTCGATGGTCCGGTAGGCGATGTCGAGGATCCCGTCGGACTGCGCCGTGGCGGCTAGCCGGCCGCGTAGCCGGCGCAGGTGGTCGGCGTCGCCGGCGAACGTGCGCAGCAGCTCGCCGGGCAGGTCATGAGTGCTCATCGAAGCCCTGCTCTCCTGGCGGCGGCGCCCGGGTAGGAGCGTCGCAAGGTGGCGATGCCGTCGGCCGCGGCGCGGCGGGCGGCGTCGGTGGTGCCGCCGAGGATGGCGGCGATATCGCTATAGGGCAGCCCGGCCAGGTAGTGGTAGGCCACGGCCTGCTTCTGCTTCGGGGGCAGCCCGGCTAGCGCGTCCGCGAGGTCGAGGTCGCGCTGGTCGGCGCCGGGCGTGGCGGCGGTATCCGGAGTCGCGGCGACGGGGATCGCGCGGCGGGCCGCGGCCCGGGTGATGTCGATGGCCTTGCGGTGGGCGATGGTGACCAGCCAGGCTTCGACGCTGGCGTCGGCGGGCAGGTCCGGGTAGGCCTTCATGGCCGACAGGAAGGTCTCGGACCACGCGTCATCGGCGTCGACCGGCCCGAGGACGGCCCGGCATACGCGCAGCACGGTGGCACCGTGGGCGGCCACGATCAGGTCGAACGGCTGCTTGCCTTCCATGCGCTGTAGACGTCCTGCCCCTGGATGTCGTGAGATCAGTGCTGGCTCATTCTCCATCCGGGTACCTGGATCTTGACTCACCGGCGCCGTGACCTGCGCAAAGTATCCGAATCGCCGACTGGAGGGCCACCCTATGCCGAACTGGGCCGAGCAGGTCACGGCGATCGCGACCGCGGTCAGCGCCGTCGGGCTGCTCAGCGCGATCGGCGCGGTGATCTTCGCGGGCCAGCAGGCCCGTGAGGCCCGGATCGGTCGTCAGGCCGAGATGGCCGTCGAGTTCTTCCGGCGCTGGAGCGAGGACCCGATGGTGGAGACGCGCCGCCTCGTCGCCCAGTTCGAGACCGGGGAAGCGCTGCGGGACGCGATGGTGCGGTTCATCGCCGGGAACTCGCCCGAGGCCTACGTCCTGTACCGGGAGCTGGACTACTTCGAGCAGCTTGGCGCGCTCGAGCAGCATGGCGGCTTCGACTTCGAGCTGATCAGGACCCTGCTCGGACCGCGCCTGATCGCGAGGTGGGAGATGTGGCAGCCGTCGATCGAGGCGCTCGGCGGGAGTGCCGCCTACCCGATGTTCGAGCGGCTCGTGGCCAAGATGCGCGCAAGCACCGCCCCGGACCAGCTCAGGGCCGGTCCAGGCGCATGACCCGCTGAGTGCTGGCGACCAGCGCATCGGTCGTCCGGCGGATCCAGTCGGCGATCACGCGCCGCTCGGCCTCGCTGTAGCCGGCCGCGATCTTCGTCATGTCGTCGGCGAACGGCCCGAACGCGGCGTCCAGCAGCGCGTCCATCTGCTCGTTCGGCAGTAGCTGGACCACGACCTTGCGGCGGTCGCGCGGGTCGCGCTCGCGCCGGACATAGCCGGCCTTCTCCAGCCGGTCCATCAGGCCGGTGACGGCGCCGGTGGTCAGGCCCGTGTGCTCCCCGATCGTGCCCGCCGTCACCGGCCCCAGCCGCCGGAGCACGTCAACGCACTTGCGCTCGACCGCGCTGAGCCCCAGGAGCCGGCCCACGGCCTCGTGGAACACGACCATCGCCGTGGCGAACTCCCGGCCCAGCAGCTCGGCCCGCGCCGGACCTTCGGACCCTGCCGGTTGCGCCATGCCCGCACATTACCTTACTCTCCAAGTATCTTGCAAACTAAGATAATGACTCGCGAAGACCTACCGGGCATCCCCGGTCCGCGGGGATCAGTCAGATCGGAGAGCGGTCACCGTGTCCACGAGTACTGAGGGCCAGGTGCGACGCGCACGCGGCATCATCGGCGTCCTGCCCTACCTGCTCGACATCATCATTCCGCTCGTCTCGTACTACGCGCTGACCTCGGCGGGGCTGGATTCCTTCGCGGCGCTGCTGGCCGGCGGGGGGCTGACCGCGATCATCTCGATCGTGAACACGATCCGGCGCGGCCGGATCGACAGCCTCGGCATCCTGGTGATCGTGGAGATCGCGCTCGGCCTGGTGCTCGACCTGGCCGTCCGTGATCCGCGGCTCACCCTGGCCCGCGGGTCACTGTTCATCGCCCTGGCCGGGATCTGGATCCTGGCCAGCACCGTCACCGGCCGCCCGGTCACGATCGACGCCACGAAGCCCTTCGCGGCGAAGAAGGGCGGCACGAACGGCATCATCGCCCACGAATGGCTGGCGGAAAACTCCACGCGGTTCGTCCGCATTCACCGCTGGCTCTCCGCGGTCTGGGGCGTGATGTTCCTGGCCTACGCAGCGGTGCGGGTGGTCATCATCTACAACGTCAGCATGTCCCGGGCCGTGTGGCTCACCGAGATCCCCGGCATCCTCGCCGTCGCCATCTGCCTCATCGCCTCGGCGCAGGCGGGCAAGCAGCTAGAGGCCCTGGTCTTCGCCCGTATGGACCACATGTCCGAAGACCCCGCCGGTCAGCCAAGTCGGTCCAGGTGACCCCAGGCTCGCCAGGTGTCGGTACGGACATCTGGTACCAGTGTGGTACGATTGTCTGGTACCGCCGTGAAGGGAGTTCGCGAGTGGCCATCAGTGCTAGCGAGGCCCGTTCCCGCTTGTTTCCCCTCATCCAGCAGGTCAACGACGACCACGTGCCGGTGCGGATCAGTTCCAAGGGCGGGGACGCCGTGCTTATGTCCGCTGAGGACTTCGACTCCTGGCAGGAGACTATCTACCTGCTGCGGTCTCCGGCCAATGCCCGGCGGCTCATGGAGGCCGTTGCCCGCGACAAGTCAGGGCAGGCCGTTGTCGTCAAGACGATGGAGGAGCTAGAGGCGCTGGCGGGCGAGTAGTGCGGAGCATCCACTTCGACCCGGACGCCTGGGAAGACTTCCTGTTCTGGCTGGGCGCGGACCGGAAGATGGCGATGAGGATCACGCGCCTGATCGGGGAGATTCAGCGCGATCCGTTCACCGGGATAGGCAAGCCCGAGCCTCTCAAAGGAGAGCTTTCCGGCTACTGGTCCCGCCGCATCGACGACGAGCACCGGCTTGTGTACCGGGCCGACGAAAAGGCGGTAAAGATCGTCAAGGCCCGCTATCACTACAGTGACTAAGGTCTACCTGCGACCAGCCAGTCCGGTCCCGCGGCCGGATAGCTGGAAGTGCCAGAAGACCAGCATCGGACTGCCGTTGCAGGCCCCCTGCCACGCGGCTGGGCACCAGGTCCTGAGCGCCCAGATATCGGACGGATGCTCCGGGCGTGCCCGCTGGGGCGGCGGCGCTTCGGCCGGGTCCTTCCGAGGGTGGCGCAATTCCTCGCAGCTGACCGCCTGAAGGCCCAGCGGAAGGGCGGCCGATAGGTACTCGCTAATGGCGTGCTTGTGGTGGGGGAGGTACCGGTGTGACCCGTCGGCCGCTGAGTCGACGATGAGGTAGTCCATCCGCGAATCCGATATCACCAGGTGCCCGCCGGGCCGCAGGACCCGGGCGAACTCGGCGAACACGG
The DNA here is from genome assembly GCA_963731085.1 of uncultured Actinomycetota bacterium. Classification (GTDB taxonomy): domain Bacteria; phylum Actinomycetota; class Actinomycetes; order Streptosporangiales; family Streptosporangiaceae; genus DASUBV01. Next base: position 153,648 of record CAVSUF010000001.1, on the reverse strand, counting down.
GCTTCAGGTCAGCCACGTGGGACAGTGCGAGGCCGCAGACCACCAGGTCAACGTGCCGGTCCGGCACGGGCAGCCGGGCGAGATCGGCCTCACGGAAATCAGCGCCGGGGACGTTAGCCCGGGCGATGGCCAGCATGCCGGGGGAGACTCCACCCCGATGACCTGGTGGCCCCGCGACGCCAGGTAGGCGGCGTAGCGCCCGGTCCCGCAGGCGGCGTCAAGCGCCGGCCGCCAGCCGTCGAGGATGGCCCGGATAACGGGCTGCTCCAGGTCGATGAGGTCGTTCGGCTCGTCGTAGCGCGGCGCCCAGGCGTCATAGCCCTCGGCGGTGCTGACCGGATCGCTGGCCGCCCCGCCGCCAAGCTGATCGGCGCGGTCGAGCAGGTCGCGGATCTCGGCCAGGCGCGCCTCGGTGAAGTCGCGGTCGTACTCGCCGTTGAAGGCCCGCATGAGGGCCATGCCCTGCAAGCCGAGCAGGTAGGCGAGCGGATCCTGGTACGCCACAGGCGGATGCTAATAGCCACTGTCGGGCACCGGCCAGTCAATATCAGGGCGCCTGGTACGCGGGGGCTACCCTGGCTACGGCGTTGTGGGGCGCCGCCGGGTCCGCGGGCAGGACATAGTCCACCTTCTCGTTCTCGATGGCTGATCGCAGGCGACTTCCTGACCGGCCTGGCCCGCGGACCGCCGGGGCGGTAAGGGAGACGTCATGGCAGTGCTTCCAGCCCAGCCGGACCTTGACCACCTGCGCCGCGAGGCGCGGGACCTGCTGCGCGCCGCCCGCGCGGGCGACGCCGCCGCGACGACCCGGATCGGGGCGGTGTCGGACCGGCTCACGCTGGCCGCCGCGCAGCTAGCCGTGGCTCGCGACTACGGGTTCCCCAGCTGGCCCAGGCTCAAGGTGGAGGTGGAGGCCCGCGTGGCCGACCTGGCCCGGCTGGCGCAGGAGTTCTGCCAGGCCAGCATCCGCGACTGGACCGGACGGGCGGTCCAGATGCTGGCTGCCCGGCCGGAACTGGCGGGCTATGACCTGGCCACCGCGGTGGTACTGGGTGACCTGCCGAAGGTCCGCCGCGCGGTCGCCGCCGACCCGGCGCTCGCGACCCGGCCGGACCCGGGGACGGGCTGGACGGCGCTGCACGCCGTCTGCGCGTCACGGTGGCACAAGCTCGACCCGGCCAGGGCCGGCGGGCTGCTCGGCGTCGCCGTGCTGCTGCTCGACGCCGGGGCCGACCCGAACGAGCACGCGAACGGCGGCCAGTGGGCGCCGCTGGTGTGCGCCGTGTCCGGGGAGGCCAATCCGGCCATCACCCGGGTGCTGCTGGACCGCGGTGCGGTGCCGGACGACAGCGCCCTGTACCTGGCCGGCTTCGCCGACGATCACGAGTGCCTGCGGATGCTGGCCGACCATGCGGACGTGCGGGGCATCGCGCGCATGGCGCTGGCCGCGCCGATCAGCGGGAACGACGTCGAGGGGGTACGCCTGCTGCTGGCGGCGGGCGCCGATCCGGGTCAGTATCACGATGACGACAACCAGCCCGTCGGGGTCATCCACGCCGCGGTGCGGGCCGATTGCCCGGCCGAGATCATCGGCCTGCTGCTGGCCCACGGAGCCGACCCGGATCGGCCCGGCCCGGACGGCCGGTCGCCGCTGGCCCTGGCGACCAGCGCGGGCCGCGCCGACCTGGCCGCGGTGCTCCGCGAGCGCGGCGCGGCCGACGACGTGACCGCGGCCGACGTGCTCCTGGCGGCCTGCCTGCGGGCCGACCGGGCGGGTGCGGAGAGCCAGGTCGCCCTCCAGCCCGACCTGCTCGGCCGGATCACCGGCGAGCAGCAGGCCACCGCGACGATCCGGGCCGCTGAGGCCTGGCCGACCCTGAGGCCGTCCGGCTCATGCTCGACCTGGGCTTCAGCGTCAGCGCCCGGAGCGGGGACAACCAGGGCACGGCGCTGCACGCGGCCGCCTTCGCGGGCAGCGCGGACGTGGCCCGGCTGCTGCTGGAGCGCGGCGCCGACGTCGCGGCGCGCGACGGCGCGTGGGACGACACGCCGCTGGGCTGGGCGGTGGTCGGCAGCGGCTTCCGGCCCGACGACAATCCGAACGCCGACTGGCTGGCCACGGTCAGCCTGCTGATCGACGCCGGCGCCGCCCTGGACGGCATCACCCTGGGCCCGGATGACCCCAAGCCGCCCAGCCCGGAGGTCGCTGACCTGCTGCGTCGCCACGGCGTCCGGGAGGAGCCGAGCTAGCGCCGGGCACCTGCCAGAGGACTGGCCGCGCGGACGGTCACCGGCACCGCCACCTAAGGTGGTATCGGGCCAAACCGCGAGAAATGGTGACAACGTGTTCCGGAGGCGAGGCAAGCCCAAGCCGGGCGACGACGGGGCGTCGGTCTACCACGGCCTGCGCACCCAGCTACTGGACCTGGACCCGGCCGGCGTCGGGCTCGGGCCGACCGAGGACCGGCCGCGCCTGTGGGGCGCCCTCATGGAGATGGGCTACCCGAACGGCGTGGCCACCCTGGCCGCGCTGGCCGACGGGACGACCAGCATGTACACCAGCACCGGCGGCGGGATCATCGGCGGCGGCGCTCACCAGGCCGTCGTCGACGCCGGCCGGGCGTTCCTGGCCTGCGTCGAGCGCTACCTGGGCGACCTGCGCCCGGACCCGGACGCGGCCCTGCCCGCCCCGGGTCTCGTGACTATCCGGGCGCTCACCTACGGAACGCGGCTGTCCGCGTCGGCGCCGGAGGACGACCTCGGCCACGGCCGGCATCGGCTCGCGCCGGTCTTCCACGCCGGCCACGGGGTACTGACCCAGCTGCGGCTGATCGACCAGGCTCGCGGCTGTTGACCGTCATCGTATGGGCGAACACCCGGTCCACCCCGAGGTCGGTGAACCCCGTCAGGACTGAGGATGACCCGTGGGACTGACGCCGAGATACTGCGCGGCCATGCCCGGCCCGGCGACATCCTGATCTACATTCCCAGCGGTCGGGACACCATCCGGGCCGAGTTCACCGGTGCCGTGGTCAGCCGCCGGGACGGCGGATCGGAACTGGCCGGGACCATCGGCCCGGGCTGGGCGCATGAGGGCGCGTACTGGTTCACGATGGCCATCGGCAGCCTGTTCGGCCTGGGCGGACTGGTCGGCGCGACGGTCGAGGCGGTGCAGGCTCACCCGGCCAAGGCCCTGCCGAATCTCGCCCTGGTGGCCGGAGGGCTGGCCTGGGTCTTCGTGTGGCGAGGTATAACCAGCCTGCAGGCTCGCACTGCCGAGACCCGGGTGGCCTTCCTGGAGGAGTGGCTGCGCCGCCAGCTAACCGCCCGATAACCCCCGACTTCATGGAGGGGTAACGGCGGTCCGCTGTGCTAGCCTCCGACCGATTCGTGCTGGTCATTCCGATCAGTTCCCGGCAGAGCGGAAGCTGGATGTTAGCGCTGGGCAGGCTGGTTTCGCTCGCCGTGTCGGCCAGCCTGCTGGCCGCCGCGCTGACCGGATGCGGCCGCGGGGGCAGCGCCGTGCCGGTCTCCGCGGTCTACGTCAGCCAGGCCGTCCCGTCCACCGTCATCGCGGCCACCAGCATGCACGTCACCGGGCGGTACGACTGGCCCGGCTCGACCCTGGCAGTCAGCACCGGCCTGCTGGCCTCCGGGCAGCTGTCCGGCCAGATCGTGGATGACGGCGCCCCGATGACCGTGGTGGACACCGGCGGCCGGATGTACGCCGAGTTCACCGCCGGGTTCCTGGCCTTCTACCGGAAGTCGGCCGAGTGCGCGGCGCTGTGCGGCAAGTACCTCCCGGCCCGGCCGTCGCTGGCCGACGGGCTGATCGCCAGCATCGGCCTGACCGCCACCCGGGCCATCCTGGTCGGCATGGCCCTGAGCGCGACCACGGTGACCGCCGTGACCTACGACGGCCGCCCGGCGCTGCGGGCCGCGGTGGCCGGGCCGGGCTACGCGCGGGGCGCCTACCTGATCGTCGCGGCCACGGCCGAGTGCCTGCCGCTCAAGGCCAGCAACCCCGGCCACTACGTGCTCACGTTCAGCCGCTGGAACACGGTGCCCGCCCCGGCCTCGCCGCCCGCCGCCCAGATCTACGCGGGCGCCTGGTAGCCGGCGTCAGCCTGCCGGCGGCTCGCCGGCCGAGAGCAAGTCGGCCGGGGGCAGGTCGGCCGGGGTAACGCCGTCGGCCACCTCCAGGTCATCGAGCCAGCCGCAGCGCGGCTGGCCGGGCGGCTGGTCGAACCGGGTGACGTAGGGCTTGAGGTCGAGGACCGGCGTCCCGTCGACCATGTCCACCCCGGCGAACGACACGCCCGCGCGCGGTCACCTCCAGCGCCCGGATCAGGCTCAGGCCGATCGGGTTGACCCGGCGCGGCCCGCGGGTCGCGAACACGCCGACCTTCCGGTTGCGGGGCCGCAGCAGGAACGGCACCTGCCGCAGCGGCACCGGCCCGGTCTCGGCGGTGCTCTGGTGCAGCCAGGTCAGCAGCCAGGCGTAGTCGAAGCCGTCCAGCCGTCCAGGCCATCGCGGTACGGCTCGGCGATCTCCACCGTGCCGTGCTCGGCCCGGTTCAGGCTGGCCTGGAGCGGGGTCCGCTCCCGCTCGGTATGCCGGGTGCGGATGACGCCGATCACGGGCAGCGGGGCTGCGCTCGCGGCAATCGCGGGTTCCATGGCCGCCATGCTGCCATGGTATTACCGTGTGATCGGCGTGCGGCCGCCGCCGCTACCGGCCCTGGGCATAGGCGAGCTGATGCAGCCGCCTTAAGTCGAGCACCGTGATGGCCCGGTAGCCGGTGGAGACGATGCCGGCCTCCCTGAGGTCGCGCAGGATCCGGTGCACTGTCGGCTCGGCTCCGCCGGCGAGCGAGGCCAGTTCCGGCTGGGTGAGCGGCCACCGAAGCAGGGACTGGTTCCCTGTCCGGATTCCGTAGGTCATCGCGAGCTCGTATAGCACGCGCATGAGCCGGGTCGGCATGTCGCAGCCGCTGAAGTCAACCCGCCTGGTGTTGGCCGCGCGCAGCTTGGCCACGACGGTCTGGCTGACCGCTCGTGACATGCCCGGGTCACGCCGCAGGCGGTCCAGGAACTCGTCGGCCTTGATCACTCGCGCGACCACGGCGCCGCAGCTGGTGACGGTCGCGGACCTGGGCTGCTCGTCGATCGCGGCGAACTCGCCGACCACATCTCCCGCCATGCGGATCGCCAGGAGCGCGTCCCGGCCGCCCTCGATGTACCCGGTCACCTTCACGACGCCGTCGAGGATGATGAGCACGAAGCGGGAGTCCTCTCCCTCCCGGATCAGGATCCGGCCCGGCACGGGTACTGAACGAGGCTGCCGAGCTGAAGTAAGCGTTCTCTAGTACTGTCGGTTACGGTTCCGAGCAGGCTGGTCCCCGGCCATTCTCGACGCGGTCCGGATCCGCCACCTGGTCCTGTTCTGGCTGTCCCAGCCATTCTCGCCGCCTGGCTTAGTTTCGGCTGTGCTCATATTCCGCTGCGGGACGACCCATCTGCCTCAGCCGGACCGGCCTTCTTTCGCAGATCCCATCCTGGGATGGTGTCTTGTTTTCTGGTTTCGGCCAGGATCGTACTACCGGGCAGGTTTGGGGGAACCTGTCCGGCTAATAAAACCTCCTGCGGCACGGACGGAGGCGCGCATGACTGAGGCGCAGCCGGGAGTCAGGCGCCTGTGCATCGCGGCCCTGACCCGGTCGGCGGGCCTGCTGGCATCGGCCTGCGCGTTAGCCGATGCCGACCGGTTATGCCTGATTCTCGATGCGCAGGACGGCGCGGAGATGGCCTTCGCGCCGCCGGGAGTCAACGAGGCCGGGATAATAGCCCAGGCTTACCTCGGTCATGGAGTCCCTGGCATCAGCCCAGGACTGTGCACCTGCTCCCGCGATGATCGCGTTCCATGTCGGAATCACCCGGATCGAGGGCAACGGGTTTGGCGGCGCGGCCCCGGTCCGCACGCGCGCGTTGCTCGTCGATCCGGCCGTGCGCGCCACCGTGGCGCCACCGCGTCCGGCTGGCAGTGGTCATGTCCGACGGCCTCTACGCCGACCTGCGGGCCGAGGGGATGACGTCGCGGGAATGGCTGCCCGTCCCAGCGGCAGGAGCCTGGGTGCGATGTTGCGTTCCGACACAGCCGTTATTCCAGTAGTGTTCTGATAAATGCGGGAAGGCGGCCTGAGGGGGTAATCGATCAATGGTCGGGATGCCGGCGGGGATACGGAAGTTGTGCGTTGCCTACGACGTCGCGAGTTATAGTGGACGCGGCACGCGCCGCGAATTCGCCGTGCAGGCCAGGCTGAACGAATTACTTCAGTACGCCTTCCGGGAAGCGGGAGCACCGCTGGATTCATGGGAAATCCAGGAGCAGGGGGACGGCGGGATCGCCTTCCTGCCGACCGGCGGCCAGGTGGACGAGCCAAGGCTGCTCGTGCGGCTCATCACCGCGCTGAACGCTGGCCTCGATGAACTGAACGAGGATGTCACCGACGTGGCCCGGATCCGGATCCGGGCCGGGCTGCTCAGGGAGTGGTGCACCGGGCGCCGCACGGGTACGTCGGCCCGGCGGTCATTGAGGTGTGCCGGCTGCGGGACGCGGAGGTAGTGCGCGGGGCGCTGGCTGGCTCGGCCGCCCCGCTGGTCGTCATCGTCGCGGATGGCCTGTACCAGGACGTCCTCAGCCAGGGTTATCACGGACTGGCCGCCTCGGCGTTCGTGCGGGTACAGGTCGAGATGAAGGGGTTCAGCGCCCCGGCCTGGCTCTACGCGCCCGGCGCCGCGGGCGCGCCAGGCGCCGGCCGGGAGGCCAGCGCGGGAACCCGCGCTGCCGGACCTGGCGCCTACGCGAGAGGCGCCGGCGAGACAGCCCGGTCGGCGCTGGAGAGCTTTCTGGGCACCCCGCCGGATACCTGGTGAGCCTGCCGCCCGGCCCCGGCGAGCTGAGCCCCGGGGTGCGCGACCTGCTGACCGGGCTGGACGACAGCGACGCCGGCGGTCGTCCGGCGCTCCCTGGCCCGGCGTTACTTCCTGGTCGAGGCCGAGAGCCGGGGCGGTGCCCCGAGCGTGGTCCGCAAGGGCGGCGTGTACCTCCACGAGCCGACCGCCGCGCTGCTGCTGCCGTCGGACTTCCCGCCGCTGGCCCGCCGCCGCCCGGACTTCGCCCGGCTGCGGCACGTTCTAGTGCGGCTCAGCTTCATGCTGAGCCCGCTGCCCGCACGCCACGCGTATGAGTCGGCCAGGCTGATCGTGACCCTGGACGATCCGGCGGCGGTGGTCCGTGCGCAGCGCCCGGAGTGGGTGACAGCGGGTACCCAGTCGGTCGACAGCGTCACGACCGAGTTCTCCGCGGCGCTGACGGGGCTGGTGCAGGTAGGAGCCGACCGCAAGCGGGTCTCCGAGACCCGGTTGGGACCGGGCAGCCCGTGATCACGGCCGAGAACCGGGGAAAGGCAGGCTTTGGCTGGTCCTATCAGTCGCAGGAGGGCGCGCCGCTGGTGCCGAGGGTGGAATTCGCGCTGGCCGTGATCGAGCTGCCCCGATCCGCCAGCGCGCTGTGCGGGACGCTGAGCGCCGAGGCCGTGATGGCCGAGCCGCGTTTCGGCGTGCTGCGGTCCGTTCGGGCGCGCCGCAGCCGAGCCTCCTGTCCCGTTCCGCCTGGATCTGGGCGACGCCGGCGGGCTGGCAGCTAGCGGGACATGAGGCCGCCGGGGCCGAGCAGCACCGGCGTCTCGTGCTCGGATATCCCCGCCGTCTGGATGAAGGCGCATCCGCGCCGGAAGGCGCGCGGCACCGGATGCCCGGCGGCCAGGCCCTGGTAGAAGCCGATGCTGAAGGTGATGGCGGCGTCATCTCCGATGGCGCATCGCATGCCGACGACATGGTCGATGTGCCGCTGAACGGCCTCCGCGAGCACCAGGCTGTGGCAGGCGTTCACGATGACGCAGTCCACCGTTGCCGCGTGCAGCCGAAGAGGGCCGCCAGTCCCTTGGGGGCGAGCGGGATACTGACGCCCATCTCGTCCTCGACGTACACACTGCCATCCTGCTCGCCGTGACCGGAGAAGTGCACGATGCGCGGGTCAAGGTCAGCCAGCGCCTGGCCGATGTCCTTGAGCCGGGCCGCGGCGACTGATTCCAGCCGGAATCAGTACTCGGTCCTTGCCGACCTGCAGTTGCGCGCGTATCTCCCGCATCTCCTTGTCCGGCTGCAGTGGCGGCAGGTCAGCGGGACTGGCGGCCAGGAACAGGATCGTGTCCGGCCGCGCGGCAGGCGTCCGGGCCGGGCCGTGCGGCTGGCTGCGCACCACCAGCGGGACGATGTCGGCCTGCGAGCGGGCGCGCCCGAGCCGGTCGGTGTACGCGACGTGCACCTGAACCGGAACCCGAAGGCCGGCCGCGGTGGGGCACGCGAGGAAGGAGACCTCAGCCGCGTCCCCGGCGGCCAGCGCCCGGATCCGGGCCTGCGGCCCGGGCGGCGCGACTCTGACTGGACCGCCGACGGTCAGGGTCAGGTTGCGCACCGGCCACGGGGTGGTGTTGCGGACCGGGAAGCGCAGGAAGTCCCACTCGCCCAGGGCAAGCTCGCCGCTGGCGACGGCGACGCCGAGGTCCGGGCTGGCCGGAGCGCCCAGCACGTCGCCGGGCATCACATTCAGCCCGGCCTGGAAGTCCGGAACCCGTACCGGCGTGCCGTACTCGTTGCGGTAGGAGAAGTTGGCGCTGGTCACGTTGAAGGCGCCGGGTTCGCGGGCGCGCACGGTGATGTTCTGCGCGCGGGACTGCCCGGGGCCGAGCTCAGCGATCTCCAGCCGGTTCCGGCCGCGCAGGAGCAGGAACCCCGATGGCATCCCCAGCTTAAAGATGATATCGGTGCAGGTCCCGCGGCCCATGTTGCGGAACCGGACCTCCAGGTCACAGTCCCGCCCGGCCGCGAACTGCCGGGGCTCGATGGAAACCTCGATCACGGTGTGGTCCCGCTCATGACCCCGCCGATGGCGTCATACTCGCGAACTCGCGGGTGAAAGGCTTTCTTGCAGTCCGCGCAGTGCACCGCCTTGCGCGATAGCGGCTGGCCCGGGACATCGCGGAACGTGTCATCCTCGATCATCTGGCGGTGCTTGCGGCACACCAGCTTGCCGCAGTGATGGCACGCGGACATCTGGCTGCCCTGCTGTTCCTTCTCCGTGCAGTCGTCAGCGCATTCCCAGATCATGGTCGCTCCTGTGCTTCGTTGTTAGTCCCGGCCCGGCGTGCCATCAAGCTCGGCCCGGATCTGGGCCTCGATCCGGCGGTAGGTGTCCTCGGAGATCGCTCCGCTGAGCAGCTTGTCGGTGGCGGCGTCCAGGCGCTCGCGCAAGATGGTGGCGCGATCCCCGTTAAGGCTGTCGGCGGGCTGCCGGGGCGGCGGGGTGTACGGTGCCCCGGACGGGGCAGCGGTCTCGGCCGGCGTGGCCGCCGCCTGGTCGCGCAGCTTCGCGTCGACGATTTCGTGTAGCTGGTCCCACTCGTCCTCAACCTGAGCTTCCATCTTCTGGTCGACGTAGGAACCTTGCACGGTGAGCCGTACCTCGGTATTGCCGGCACTCGCGCGAATACCGCCCCGATGCTCCTCCTCGCCGGTCAGGGTCACGTGGAAGTCAATCGGGAAGACTCCGTCATACCGGCGGCCGGCGATGTCCCAGTACCGGTTCACCATGTCCGCCCGCGCGCCGCGGCGGGGCTGGTTCTCGATAACCCGCTTGACGTAGTAGCCAGACTCGCTCAGCCCGTTCGTCAGCTCGACAACCGTCACGTGATCGGGAATCACGCCGGAGAAATTGTCGGTATCGCGCCGGTCCTCGTCCTTCTTCTGATCGTTCGGCACGACCCGGACGTCCTGGTAGCGGACAGAGCTGAGGCTTAGCTCGAAGTCGACCGACGCCTCCATCTTGACGTTGGACTTCGGCGGCTGCAGCCAGCCAGCGCCAGTGGGCCGGTACATGGCCACGTCCGTGATGCCCGACAGGGTGCCCCGGAAGAGCGCCTGCAGGCTCCCGGTCAGCTTGTCGTGCAGGTTGATCTGCTTCTCGAACCGGACGGTGAGGGTCTGGCTTCCGGGCTGCCTGCCCGGCGGCAACTGCTTCCACTGGATGGTGCGCACTGCGGCCGACTCGGGATTCCCGATGAAGGCCGGCGGGTCCGCCCTCTCCACGTTTCCCCAGCTTGTCGGCACGACGAGTTCGATCAGCTCGAACCGGTCCAGTGCCAGTTCCCGGCGCTTCTCGCCGGGCCGGCCCTCGTCCAGCGCGACCCAGTGCAGGTCAAGCTCCAGGGTCCGCTTGTCCGATGCCGGGACAAGGGAGGGCACGAGCCAGACCGGAACGCTCCCCGGCTTCCGCGTCTCGTCCAGGCCGTAGGGCAGACGAACCGCCCACTGTCCCGTCGGGCGGCCGCTGACCTGGCTGAAGAGCGGATGGCCGGCGACTGCACCGCGGAACGCGATGCTCGTGCCGCCGGGCAGCGCGAGCTTCTCCAGTTCGGGTGCGGGCGTGAACACCGGCCGGCCTCGCCGGCCAGCACACCGAAAAGCCGGCCGCGAAGCTGACCGGGTCTTCGTCGCCCATCTTGTACTTCGCGCGGTAGGAGGCGAGCCGGGTCCGGTCTGCCTTGCCGAGCGTCATGACGAACTCGGCCGTGCCCTTGACCGGCTCGGGCGTGCTGGTGTATCGCCCGTCCTGGCCCAGCCGCACTCGGCCGCGGAACGTCTCCAGGACGCTTATCGAATCCAGGCTGGGCAGCACCGGCAATGGAGGCCGGGCGGCCAGGATGTCGTGCTGCCGCTGCTGGTCCAGGAGGTACGCGGCCACGCCCAGGCCCGCGCCGACCAGGAACAGCAGCAGCCCGACGACGATGCTGGCCAGCGCGGCGAGCAGGCCGGCAACAGCGAGAGCCGCGGCCAGCACGACCAGGGCCACGGGTCTGCCCCGGACGACGTGCGCGTGCTCCGGGCAGTGCATAGCGCCAGCGTGCCTGGGCTCCAGGCCCGCGGTGACGAACTCCCGGCTGACCGGATTCTGCGCGGTGTCGTAGGCGGGCCGGGTATGCCGCTGGCACATGCCGGTACCGCAGTGGTGACAGACGCTGGCGATCTCCGGTGAGCCGCACTCGTGGCAGCGCGCCCGCGGCGCGTGAGCTTTCGGTGTGAGCAGCAATGTGGATGGCATGACTGACGCTCCTTCCGGTGTCGTGGCGGATGCTAAGGTCACTGGAGGAGTCAGCTCCGCTGCCGGACCCGGTAATAGCGCTCGCGCAGGGATCGCTGCAGCTCATTCATCTCGCGCGTGAGTTCCGTGCTGTCACGGGCGAGCGTGCCGCGGATGAATACCCGGAGTTCCCCGCTCTCCAGCTTGGTCTTGTGCGTGATCCCGCCCGCCATGGCTATCTCGCGCTCGGTATCGAACCGCCGCCCTTCAACGAAGATCCACAGATCCATGTTGTCCGGGCCCTCGGGTCGGCGTGCCACCAGGAACCAGTTGAGTACCGGCGCGGATTTGTCGACGTGCCCGGCGGGATCCGGCCATACCTGAGTGACGTCGTCGAATCCCCGGTCGCGCAGGGCAGTCATGATGTCCGTAATGCGCATGTCGTCAGGGATGATCTCATCGAAGAACAGGTGATGGTTCGGGGAGAACTTGCGCTTGGCAAATGCATCGTCGAGCTGGAGGGCGGCAGTCGCGTGGACCTTGGTCTTCGTCGTCAGGGGTGAACTCTGGAAGGTGCCGGTCGCGTCATAGACGCGTGCGGTCACCCCGGATAGCAGGTACCCGGGAATTTCCACTTCGGCGAGCGCGCCGAGAACGTCCTGTTCGTACAGCTCGCCGGGATGCTCGATCGACAGCAGCATCTGCGCGCTCCGGTAAATACGCACGCTGTCGCTGCCCCGCGTCTCCTCCACGTAGGACATCCGGATGCCTTCCCATTCGATGCGCTCCCGGACTGGGCTGTAGCGCACAGGCGCATCCCAGTCCTTGGCATCCTTCTTCTCGCCGGGGAGCGGCCCGACGCTGAGCTTGATAGTCCGCAGCGACGTGATCGTGGGCCAGTCGATGGCCATCCGGGCAACCCGAGGGCTCAGCGGCCCAGTCTGCGGCGTGACCGGGACGCTGATCTGGACGCCGATGGCCAGGACAAGCTTGTCCTTGAAGCTGACTTGCTGCCGGATCTTCCCGATCACGTCGCCGAGGTGTCGGCGCCCTTCCGGGCTGCGCAGGTCAAGATCCGGGAGGTCGAGGCTGTCGGGGTCATAAAGGTCGATGGTGATCTCGGCGGGGAAGACGGCGGGCTTCTCGGGCAGGAACTCGTGCCGGGTCAGGCAGATCTGCCGGTCCGCGCTCAGGTGATCAAGCTGCTCCGGGTCGTGGCCGACGGGTACCTCGATGGCCACCGCACCATGCTGGTCGTCCAGTTTCAGGCTGTCGCGCAGGCTGGTCCGGGCGTAGTTCCGGAGCAGGAGATGGCCGATCGTCGCATGGCCGTAATGTGGTGCGCGCCCAGCGATCCCCCGGGCGACATCGGCTCTCGCCGCCCGGCTGAAATGCTCATCGCCGTCGTAGGGGATAGCCAGCTCGATCAGCCCGCCTGGCTCTCTGTCCCATTTCGTCCAGTGATTCTTAGATATGTCCTGATGAACGTAATAGTTCTCGGTGATATCGGCGCGGCTGAGCAGCGCCCGCGCGAAGATTGGCGCCTCGTCACCGGGCCGCCCCCGGCCGGTTGCTAAGGCCTGAAGGACTCCGCTGGATGGACGCGCCTTGTGGCGGCCCTCTCGTGGTGCTGTCATTATCCCTCCCGTTAAGAACTACGCATGTCATGTGAAAGCTGACATAGCGGAGCAGGCCGCCGCCCAGCATGGTCCGTAGGCCATGACATGTGGCATACATGGACGGTTCGCATGTGAGATCCCTTAAATAGTCTTGTAGCAACAAGACGCGCGGATCCCATCTCAGGATGGCATGTACTAAATTAGCGCCAGAAAATAATCTAGTACGGCACGATATGCCCGTACCGTTGCCTCGGCTACGGGTGGAAGGCCAGTGCCGGGACGTCGGCGGCCTTGGGCAGGGCCTGCCGTGCCCCCGGCCCGGTGCAGGCCAGGGCGCCGGCCTGGACGCCGGCCGTCACGGCCGTCTCGAGGCTCAGCCCGGTGGACAGGGCGGTGGCCAGCGCGCCGTTGAACGCGTCGCCCGCCCCCACCGTGTCCACCACGTCGACGCGCGGCGCGGGAATGTCAAGCTGCTGCCCGCCCCGGAACACCGTCGCGCCCCGGCGGCCCCGGGTCACCACCACGGCCCGGGCGCCGGCCGCCAGCAGCGCCGTCACCACCGCGCTCTCGGCCGGGGCCGGCCCCATGCCGGGCACCAGGCGCAGCGCCTCGCCCTCGTTGGGGGTCAGGATCGCGCCGCGCACCAGCGCCGGGGGCAGGGGCTGGCCCGGAGCCGGGTTGATGACCAGCACCGCGCCGGCCTGCTCGGCCACCCGGCCGGCCGCCATGACCGCCTCCAGCGGCACCTCCAGGCTGGCCAGGATGACCGACGCGGCGGTGACGTGGCCCGCCAGGCGGGCGGTCACCACGCCCGCGGTGAGCGCGGCGTTGGCTCCCGGCGCGACCGCGATCATGTTCTCGCCGGTCGTGTCGACGAGGATCACGGCCAGGCCGCTGGGCCCCGGACCTGGACCAGGGCGCTGGTGTCGACGCCCTCGGCGGCCATGTCCCGGGCCGCCGAGGCGGCCGTCTCGTCGGTGCCGACGGCGGCGACGAGCAGCGTCCTGGCCCCCAGCCGGGCAGCCGCGCACGCCTGGTTGGCGCCTTTGCCGCCGGGCAGCACCCGCAGGACCCCGCCGGTGACCGTCTCACCCGGCTGCGGCAGGTGGCCGATTCGGACCGCGTAATCCGCGTTCACTGACCCGACCACGATGACCTGTGCCACCGCTGTTCCCGCTTCCTGTCCGCCCGGCGCCAGCCGCCGGGCCGCTTGACGATGTGAAGATCATTGCAGCGGTGTCAAGATGTGGGCGTGTCCGCCGAAAAATCCGTCCCGATCGCATCACGCGGCCGCGATGGCCCGGGCGATCTTGCGGGCCTCGACCGGAAATAGCCGCAGGTTGCCCTCGATGGCTACCCGGTACCCGATGAACCACAGGCCGGGCGCGGCCGGAGTCCCCGGCGCGGCCCGGGGCAGGCCCCGGCTGTCCAGCACGCCCAGGTGCCCGACCAGCGGCTCCAGCCCCCGGCGGTACCCGGTGGCGGCCAGCACGATGTCGGGGTCCAGCCGCCGGCCGCCGGCCAGCACCACGTGCGTGCCGCTGAGCGACTCGATGACACCGACGATCTCCAGCCGCCCGGCCTTCAGGTGGGCCACGAAGCCGTCGTCGATGGCCACGGTGACGCCGTCTTGCCGCAGCCGGGCGTACGGCCTGGCCGGGGCCGCGGGCAGGCCGTGCCGGGACAGGTCGCCGAAGGCCAGCCGGGCGCACAGCCCGGCGGTCGCGTCCCTGGCCCGCTCGGGCAGCCCGCGCAGGGCCACGCTAACCGGGTGGAGCGGCACCCCGGCTAGCTCGCGGGGCAGGATGCACGGCGGCGTCCGGACCGACACCCACAGCGTCCCGACGCCCGCGTCGACCAGGTGCCCGGCGATCTCCACGCCCGAGTTCCCGGCCCCGACCAGGAGGACCCGCAGGCCGGCCAGGTCGCTGGCCCGGCGCAGTCCCGACACGTGCAACACCGGTATAGCTGAACGCTGCCGCCCCGCCCAGTCCGGCACCCAGGGCACCCGGTCATGCCCGGTGGCCACGATGACCTGGCTGGTCTCGCAGTCGCCCGCCGAGTGCCGCACCGTCCAGCCGCCATCGGCCGGCTCTAGTCGCCGGACGTGCACGCCGAACCGGATGTCGGCGCGCTGGGCCTCGGCGAAGCGCTCCAGGTAGCCGACGTAGGCGTCGCGGCTGACCCACCGGCCGGCGCCGCTGGGGATGCCCAGCCCCGGCAGGTCCGACAGCCAGCGCAGGGTGTTCAGCCGCAGGCCGTCGTGCCGGTCCCGCCAGGACGTGGCCACGCCCGGGCCGCGCTCGAAGAGCACCGACTCGATGCCCGCGCGGCGCAGCGCGGCGGCGGCGGCCAGCCCGGCCGGCCCGGCGCCGATGATGACCACGGGCGGCATGGCCGACACGCGGGCCTCCGGTTGCTAGCGCGGTGACGGCTCCGCGGCGGTTTCGTCCCCGGTACTCTCCTCCGCCGGTACCTCCGCCGGGCCGGCGTCGGCGGCGGCGTGGATGCCGCGCCGCAGGCCGACCACCGCGACGAGGGCAGCCAGGGCCATCACCCCGGCCATGGCGAACAGCACGGCCCGCATGCCGTCGCTGAGGCTGACCTGGGCGGCGCGGAAGACCTGCCGGGCCAGGGCGGCGGGCACCCCGGCCGGGGCGCCGCCCGAGCCGCGACTGGTGGACAGCTGCGAGGCGGTCGAGTGCGCCGCCGCGCCCGGCAGCCCGAGCCGCTCCAGGGCGGTGACCAGGTTGCCGCGCTCCACGGTGACCAGCAGGGTGCCCAGCGCGGCCAGGCCGAAGCTGGCCCCGAAGTTCCGGACGGTCTGGGTCACGCCGGTGGCCTCACCGTAGGACAGCCGCCCGGCCTGGTTGATCGCGTCGGTGTTGGCCGGGCCGACCATCAGGCCCAGGCCGAAGCCGGCCAGCACGATGAAGTACCACTGGCTGCCCAGGCTCAGCCTGGTCACCTGGCTGGCCCATAGCGCCAGCCCGGCGGCGGCCAGCACGCAGCCCGCCACGACCACCTCCTTGGCCCCGTGCTTGTCCAGGCGGCGGCCGCCGACCTGGACGCCGGGCGCGAAGCCGAGGAAGAAGATCAGCAGGTACAGGCCCGCCGTCTGCGGCCCGTCGCCCAGGGCCACCTGGGCGTAGATGCTGGCGAAGAAGAAGATCGGGATGAAGACGATCATGGAGGTGAACAGCACGACGTTCTCCACCCCGAACGCCCGGATGCCGAACAGCCGCACGTTGATCAGCGGCTCGTGAACGCGGAGCTCGATCACCGCGAACGCCGCCAGCAGCACCAGGCCGGCCACCATGCAGGCGATGGTGGTGGCGTTGGCCCAGCCCCACACCTGGGTCTGCTGCAGGCCGAACACCACCAGGCCGACGCCGCCGCAGATCAGCCCCAGGCCGGTCCAGTCCATCCGGCCGGGCCGGGTCTGGGTCACCGGCCGGGCCAGCGCCAGCAGGATCAGGGCCACGATCGCGACCGGCACGTTGACCCAGAAGATGGCCCGCCAGGTCCACTCGCTCAGGTAGCCGCCCAGGATCGGCCCGATCGAGGTCAGGCCGCCCGCCACGCCGAAGAAGATGGCCATGGCCCGGCCCCGCTCGCGGACCGGGAACGCCGTGACCACGATGGCCAGCGCGGCCGGGTACATGATCGCGCCGCCGATGCCCTGGACGACCCGCCAGGTGATGATCCAGGCCGCCGCGGCCGACCCGGTCGGAGTCAGCCCGCAGGCCGTTGAAGCGCCCGCGAACACCACGATGCCGATGACCACCATGCGCCGGTGGCCGATCATGTCGGCCAGCCGGCCGCCGAAGCAGAACGCCGCGGCCAGGGCCAGCAGGTAGGCATTGACCACCCACTGCACGCTGTTGATGGACAGGTGCAGCTCGGACTGGATCTTGGGCACGGCGATGGACACGATGGTCTGGTCGATGAACGTCATCGCCACGGCGAAGATCATCGCTGCCAGCGTCAGGAACTTCCTGTCCCCGAGCGGCGCCGCTGCTGCCGCCACCGCGATCCCCCTTGCTCGCGACGATTCCCCTCAGCCCGCGAGGTGCCTCGCCAAGAAGGCTAGCGCCTTGGGCATCGCGTCGGCCCGGTTGCCCCGTTTCGCGAGGCCGTGGCCCTCGTCGTCGTAGATCAGCAGTTCGCACTCCTGGCCCCGGCCGGTCAGTGCGGCGTGGATCTGCTGGGCCTCGCTCAGGGGCACCCGGGGGTCGTTGGCCCCGTGGATGATGAACAGCGGCGCCCGGACCTGGTCGATCCGGGTCAGCGGCGACGCGGCGTGCAGGAAGTCCCGGTCCCGGGCCAGCGTGCCGTACTCGCGCTCGCGGTAGGCCCGCCGGTAGGCCGAGGTGTTCTCGAGGAACGTGACCAGCGAGGAGATGCCGACGATGTCCACCCCGGCGGCCCACAGCCCCGGCTGGAAGGCCAGCCCGGCCAGCACCATGTAGCCGCCGTAGGACCCGCCCCACAGCGCCGCCCGGGCCGGGTCCAGGCCGAGCTCGGGCAGGTAGGCGTGCAGGGCGGCGAGGTCGGCCACCGAGTCCAGGCGGCGTTCCACGTCGTCCATGGAGTACCAGCGCTTGCCGTAGCCGACCGAGCCGCGCACGTTCGGCACCAGCACCGTGTGCCCGGTCGCGGCCAGAAGCTGGACGTAGAAGTTGAAGTTCTGCTTGGCCTGGGCCTCCGGCCCGCCGTGCACGACCAGCACCGCCGACCCGGCGATGGCCGGGTCGGCCGGCCGCGCGCCCCGGTAGACCAGGCACGGCACGACCTCGCCGTCCGGGGTGGCGACCCGGTGCTGCTCGGGGACCGACGGCCGGGCGCTGCCCAGGCCCGCCGCCGACCGGGTGACCTGCCGGACCGCGCCGGTGCCGGCGTCGGCCAGCAGCACGTCGCCGGGCAGCAGCGCGCCGGTCGCCGAGAACGCCGCGGCGGCCGAGTCGGGCGACCAGCGCGGCTCGGGCAGGCGGGCGTCGTAGACGGTACCGGGCGAGGGCAGCGGCAGGTCGCGGCGGTGCTGGCCGGTGCGGCCGTCGTGGATGGCCAGCCGCGAGGCGCCGTCGTCGTTGCGGTCGACCAGCAGCCACGCCCCGTCCGGCGACGGGTAGCCGGCCAGGTCGGCGGCGTTGTCGGAGGCCAGCCACGTGAGTTCCCCGCTGGCCAGCTCATGGCAGGCCACCCCGGCGAACTCCCGGCCCGTGTTGGAGGTGAACAGCAGGGCGGCGGAGTCCGGCCGCCAGTGCAGCCTGCCGTTCATGGACGGGTCATCGGGCGGGGTGACCGGGACGGCCTCCTCGGCGCCCGGCGCCGCGGCCAGGTCGACCAGCGCGACGTGCTCGGCGTTGGCCGTCGTCTTGGACGCCACGGCCAGGGCCAGCCAGCGGCCGTCGGGGGACAGGGCGGCCTCCTCGATCAGGTGGTCCCCGATGACGATGTGCCGCTCGGCCCCGGTGGCCAGGTCCCGGATGACCGGGTCGAAGTTGATCCCGTCGCGCCGGTTGGTCAGGTAGCAGATCCAGCCCGGCCCCACGTCGGCCAGCACGTGCATGAAGCGCGGGTCGGCGACCAGCGGGACCAGGTCGGCCGGGCCGCTGGCCGGCCGCCCGGCACCGGCAGGCGCAGCAGCGATAGCTGATGCCGCTCGTTGCCGCCGTCGTCGTGCGAGACGATGATCGCGCGCTGGCCGGCCGCGTAGCGGCCCGTGCACGCGCCGGGGAGCGCGGTCAGCGCGGTCATCGCGCCGTCCGGCGCTATCTCGGCCAGCTGGGGGACCCCGGTCTCGTCGCTGCCGGCCAGGATCCGCCGGTCCGGATCGATGTCGAATGCCCGGTACACGGTGACATTCAGCAGGCGCTCCAGGTCAGGACTCATACCCGGATACTTTGCCATAGGGTGTTACAGAACGCCACGCTGGTTACACTGCGTGTAAGAAGGTACGGGAAGTACGGAAGAAAAACGCCGATATACCGGCAGATATCGTTACAGCGGGAGACGCAGCCCTGGCTGGCGGGCTAGCGGCGGGCTAGCGGCGGATCTTGCGGCGGGCGCCCGCCGCCCACCGGAGCGTCACCGGGGCGAACGAGCCCAGCACGGCGCAGGCCGCCACCACCACCGCGATGGACCCGGCGTCGGACGCGATCGAGGTCCCCAGCCACAGGCCCAGCCCGGCGCAGGCCACCGCGATCACGACGATGAGCACAGCCGTGCGTCGAGCGGTCACGGCCTTATCTTGCCACTACCCTGGCGCTGTGAGCTCACCTGCCCTCGCGGACGACGTGGCGGCGGCCCGGGACCTGCTGAGCCGGCATCCGGTCGTCGACGGGCACAACGACCTGCCCTGGGCGCTGCGCGAGGGCGGGCCGGATGCCGACATCGCGGGCCCGGTCGGCTTCACCCACACGGACCTGCCCCGGCTGCGGGCGGGCGGGGTGGGCGGCCAGTTCTGGTCGGTATTCGTCCCGGCCGACCTGGCCGGCGACGTCGCGGTGACCGCCACCCTGGAGCAGATCGACCTGGTCCGCCGGCTGGCCGCGCGCTACCCCGACGCCCTGGAACTGGCCCTGACCGCCGCCGACGCCGAGCGGATCATCTCCTCGGGCAAGGTGGCCAGCCTGATCGGGGCCGAGGGCGGGCACTGCATCGGCGCCTCGCTGCCGGTGCTGCGGGCCTTCTTCCAGCTCGGCGTCCGGTACCTGACGCTGACCCACAACCAGAACGTGCCGTGGGCCGACTCGGCCACCGACGAGCCGGCCGCGGCGGGCTGACCGCCTTCGGCCGCGAGGTGGTGCGGGAGATGCAGCGCCTGGGCATGCTGGTCGACCTGTCGCACGTGGCCCCGGCCACCATGACCGCGGCCATGGACGCCGCCCAGGCCCCGGTGATCTTCTCGCACTCCAGCGCGCTGGCCCTGTGCGACCACCCGCGCAACGTCCCCGACGCGATCCTGGCCCGGCTGCCCGCCAACGGCGGGGTGTGCATGGTCACGTTCGTGCCCGCGTTCGTGGCCCAGGCCTGCCGGGACTGGGAGCTGAGCATGATCGCCGAGATGGAGCACCAGGGCCTGGACCCGGCCGACTGGGCCGGGCGCCGGGAGTTCCGCCAGGACTGGTCCGAGCGCGAGCCCCGGCCCGCCGCGACCCTGGCCGACGTGGCCGACCACGTGGACTACGTGCGGTCGGTAGCCGGGGTGGATCACGTCGGGCTGGGCGGTGACTACGACGGGGTGGACACCCAGCCCGAGGGCCTGGCTGACGTGTCCTGCTATCCGGCCCTGATCGCCGAACTGGCGGCCCGGGGCTGGAGCGAGCCTGACCTGGCCCGGCTGACGGGCGGCAACATCCTGCGCGTGCTGCGGGACGCTGAGGCCGCGGCGGCCGCCCTGGCCGCCCGGCGGGGGCCGTCGCAGGCTCGGATCGAGGACGCCGACGGTACGTCGCTGCCATGAGGCGCCGCGCGCTAGTAGCGTCACAGGCATGCGACTTGGGGTCCTGGATGTCGGCTCGAACACGCTTCACCTGCTGGTGGTGGACGCCCACCGGGGCGCCCGCCCCATTCCCGCGTTCTCGCACAAGGCCGATCTGCACTTCGGCGAGCACCTGGACAACGGCAACCGGCTGACCCAGCAGCACGCGCTCCAGCTTCGCGCGTTCGTGGACGAGGCCCTGCGGCTGGCCGAGGACAAGGGCGTGCAGGAGATGGTGGCCTTCGCCACCTCGGCGCTGCGCGACGCGGTCAACGGCGAGGAGATCCTGGGCGAGATCGAGGCCGGCACCCAGGTGCCGATCCGGGTGCTGCCCGGCTCGGACGAGGCCCGCCTGACCTTCCTGGCCGCCCGCCGCTGGTTCGGCTGGTCGTCGGGCCGCCTGCTGCTGCTGGACATCGGCGGCGGCTCGCTGGAGATCGCGGCCGGGCATGACGAGGACCCGGCGGTGGCCATCTCGCTGCCGCTCGGCGCTGGCCGGCTGACCCGCGAGTGGCTGCCGGGCGACCCGCCGTCCGCCGATGACGTGCGCAGCCTGCGCAAGCACGTGCGGGCCGAGATCGCGGCCACGGTCGGGGCGGTGCTGCGGGACGGGCGGCCCACCCACGCGGTGGCCACCTCCAAGACGTTCCGCCAGCTCGCCCGGATCGCCGGCGCCGCCCCGTCCAGCGAGGGTCCCTACATCCGCCGGATGCTGCGCCACTCCGACGTCACCGAGCTGGCCGAGCGGCTGGCCCGCACCTCCGTGTCCGAGCGCCGCCAGCTGCCCGGGGTGTCGGCCGGGCCGCGCGTCGCAGCTGGCCGCCGGGGCGATCGTGGCCGACGCGGCCATGGACCTGTTCGAGCTGGCTGAGCTGGAGGTCTGCCCGTGGGCGCTGCGCGAGGGCGTCATCCTGCGGCGGCTGGACCTGCTGGCCGGGCCTGGACCTGCAGCGCGAGCTGATCCCGCTAGCCCGACAGAACGCCCGAGGCCCCGCAGCTGCCTAGGTGCTGCGGGGCCTCGGGCGTGACGCGGCTAGTCGCGGATGGACCGCAGGCTGTCCGAGGTGTCGTCGCCGTCGGCCTGGGTGGACGCGGCGTGGCGGGCGCCTTCGTGCTGCCCGGCCGTCCGGGCCGCCGGGGTGGGGCGGACGCCGGACGCGGCGGGCTTGCTGGCCGGGGCGAACCGCTGGGCGGCCGAGCCGTCGGCCGGGCCGCGGCGCTGGCCGGGCCGGTGCCGGCTGGGCCGGCGCCGGCTGGGCGGCGCGGGCGGCACCAGCCGGAGCGGCGGCCGATGCGGCGGCCGCCGAGGCCGCGCCAGCCGGAGACGGGGCCTGGGCCGGGCACCGCCGCGGCGGTGGCCGGGCCGCGGCCCGTGGTGGCGGCCGCGGCGGCCGGGCGGGAGTTGCCGTTGGCGGCGGGCGGCTGGGCGGCGGTGCCGTCGGCGGCGGCGGCCACGGCGCGGGCCACCTCTTCCTCCAGCGAGCCGCGGGCCGCCTCGCCGGCCACCAGCGTGGTGACCACGTCGCGGATCTCGGTCAGCCGGCGGATCGCCTCGGTGTGCCGGGAGGTCAGCAGGTTCAGGCGGCGCTCGGCGCCGTCGTGAATCGCCGTGGCCCGGGCGGTGGCCTCGTCGAGCTGCTGCTTGGCCTGCGCCTTGGCCGTGGCCACGGCGCTCTCGGCCTGCTTGGTGGCCTCGGTGACCGCCCGCTCGGCCTCGGACCGGGCCGACTTGCGGGCCTTGTCCGCCTCGGCGTTCGCGCTGGCCACCGTGCTCTCGGCCTGCTCCTGCGCGGCGCTCAGCATCCGCTCGGCCTGCTCGTGCGCCTCGGCCCGGGTCTTGTCGGTGTCGGCCTTGGCCTCCTCGCGCAGCTTGACCGTCTCCAGCCGGGCGTCCTCGCGCAGCTTGGCGATCTCGTCGTCGGCCCGCGTTGCGCTGGGCCTTGGACTCGTCGTCGGCCAGCTTCAGGATCTGCCCGATCCGCTCGCTGATCTCCTCGTGCGCGGGCTTCTCGGCGCCCGCCTCGCGGAGCGCCGACAATCTCGTGCCGCAGCCGCTCGGTGTCCTCCAGCGTCTGCGAGAGCCGGTCCTCCAGGTCGCGGATCTGGCTCCGGGTCTTGGCCACGAACTCATCGACCCGCCGCCGGCTGTAGCCGCGCATCTCGCGCTCGAATAGATCTTCGTGGTTCGGGTCGGCGTGGTAGTCGGTCTGTTCGCTCATGGTTCACACCCGTCGAGTTGGTTCAGGCAGACCGGGCCGACTCGGCTCTGGTGTAACTGAACCGCTGCGACGGTGCCGGGCCTGCGGCTGGCTCCTGTATCCGCCCGGAGTTCGGCGCAGGTCGCGGCCGGCCCGAGCGCGCGTGCAATGCTGAGATGTCCGGGTCGACTCTGTCCCGAAGGGACCGCCCGCGCAACCGAAACGATGTTTTGTCCCGATTCTTTGGCCGAGGCGGAAAGAGCGGATGGTGGCAGTCGCCCCTGCCCGTGACCGGATCGCTAGGCGACGGGTCCCGCGCATCGACCCGGCGGCGTGGGTGGCGCCCGGCGCCGTCGTGGTCGGCTCGGTCCGGCTGGGCCGGGCGCCAGCGTCTGGTACGGCTCGGTGCTGCGGGCCGACGAGGACGAGATCGTCGTCGGCGCCGGAGTGCAACATCCAGGACCTGTGCTGCCTGCACGTCGACCCGGGGCAGCCGGTCCTGCTGGAGGACCGGGTCAGCCTCGGCCACCGGGCCATGGTGCACGGGGCGCACGTCGGCGCCGGGGCGCTGATCGGGATCGGCGCCATCGTCCTGGGCGGGGCGCGGATCGGGCGCGGGCACCCTGGTGGCGGCGGGCGCGGTGGTGCCGCCGGGCCGGGAGATCCCGGCCGGGGTGCTGGTCGCCGGGGTGCCGGGCCGAGGTGGTGCGCGAGCTGACCGACGCCGACCGGGCGGTCTTCGCCGACACGCGCGGAGAGCTACGTCCGGCGCGGCGCGGGCGCACCGCGACGTCCGCTGGGACTGACGCTGGCCCAGACTCCCGGCCCAGCCGCCCGGCCCAGCTCCCGGCCCAGCTCCCCCGGCCGGCGGTCAGCCATTATCGGCGTCGTCCGACCAGGACTATCCGGTTTGCTCCGGAAGAGGGCAGTATCGCCCGTTTGCGGGTGGTGCGGAAATGGTCCTGATGGGCCATGCGCGGCCATCTGCTCGTCGCCGTAACCTGTCTGAGGTGCCCCGCTGTTTCCCGGCGGGGCCAGGGTGAGCCGGCCAGCGATGGAGGTGGGCGCGATGGGGGACTATCTCGATCTTCGTGTCCACGACCTGGTCGCCCTGGCTGAGATCGAGCTGTACGCCGAGGTGCTGAGCGCCGTGGCCGTCACCGACCGGCCGCTGACGCTGGCCGAGCTAGACGATGTCCTCGGCGTGCAGCCGCCCGCGCCGGCGTCGCGTCTGCGCCGTGCTGACCGCCGGCTGCCGACCGGCGCCTGGCACGGGCTAACCGTCCGGCCGGCTGAACATCACGTCGGCCGACCAGCGGGTGAAGCCGAGCGACTCATACAGCCCGATCGCCGCGGCGTTGGACTCGTCCGACGTAGAGCATGACCTCGGCCAGCCCCCGGTCGCGCAGGTAGCGCAGCCCGATCAGGGTGAGCGCCCGGCCCAGGCCGGTGCCGCGCTCGGCCGGGTCGACGCCGACCACGTACACCTCGCCGATGGCGCGGCGGCCGCTGCCCTGCCGCCGGGTGGATCTTCGTCCAGTGGAAGCCGGCCAGCCGGCCGCCGCGCGTCGGCCAGGAAGAACCCGGCCGGGTCGAACCACGGCTCCCGCTCGCGCTGCTCCAGGTCGGCCCGGGTCCAGCCGCCCTGCTCGGGGTGGGCGGCGAACGCGGCGGCGTTCAGCGCGATCCAGGCGTCCTCGTCCTGGCCGGCCTCGAACGCCCGCACCGCGTAGGCCGGCGGCCAGGCGCGGCTCGGGCCAGCGTGCCGTCCAGCGGCCGGCGCATCTGCCACAGCGACCGGGTCCGCTCGAAGCCCGCCGCCGCGGCCAGCGCGGCGGCCGCCGGGCAGGTCGCCGTGCGCCCAGATCTCAGCGGCGCCGCGCGTCGCCGCGCCCCGCGCCTTGGCCAGCGCCTCGGCCAGCGCCCGGCCGAGCCCGCGCCGCCGGAAGGCCGGGTCGATCACCAGCTCGCGCGTCGCGGCGGGCCGTCGCCGCCGGCCGGCCGGGTCCAGGCGGGCGTACCCGGCCAGCTGTCCGTCGCTGCTGCAGCCAGCAGGTCGCGCGGCGGCCCGCGCCGCCGCCGTAGCGCACGTGCAGCAGGCCGTGCTCCGACAGCGGGCGCCACGCCGTCCGCCCGCGCCGCGTGCTCGGCCAGGTCGCAGCACGGCGCTCGCCTGCGCCTGCGGTCAGGGCCTGCGGCGACCGTGGCCACAGCCGGGCCCGGCCGCGGTCGGCGTGGCGGTCCCGGCGCGGCCGCGGCCCCGCTACCGCGTCGGCCTAGGCCGCGCCGCCGTGGTCCGGCGGCGCCGCCGGCTGCGGTCCCGGGCCGCGCCGTCGCCCGCCGCCCGGCGGCTCGCCGCCGATGTCGCCCGGCGCCGGTGTCGCCCGGCGCCGCGGCTGCCCGGCGCCGGCCGCCAGCGTCCGCGCGTGCCGTCCGGCCGGCGTCGCCGTCATCGTCGCCGGGCCGGGCCGGGCCGCCGCGGGCCGGAACGAACCGGTAGCCCGACGTTGCGCACGGTGCCGATCAGCGCCTCGTTCTCCGCGCCCAGCTTGGCCCGCAGGCGGCGGACGTGCACATCCACGGTCCGGGTGCCGCCGAAGTAGTCATATCCCCACACCTCCTGCAGCAGCTGGGCCCGGGTGAAGACCCGGCCGGGCTGCTGGGTCAGGAACTTGAGCAGCTCGAACTCCTTGAAGGTCAGGTCGAGCGAGCGCCCGTTCATCCGGGCCGAGTAGGTGGCCTCGTTGATGACCAGCTCGCCCGAGCGGATCTCGCCGGACTGCTCGGGAACCGGCCCGGCGGCCCGGCCCGAGGCCAGCCGCAGCCGCGCCTCGACCTCGCCGGGCCCGCCGTGTGCAGCACGACGTCGTCGGCGCCCCAGTCGGCGGCCAGCGCGGCCCAGCCGCCCTCGGTCACGATGACCAGCACCGGGACCTTGACCTCGGCGCCGCGCAGCGCCTGCAGCAGCCGCTTGGCCGCGACCAGGTCGCGCCGGGCGTCGACCAGCACCGCGTCGGGCGGCGGGCTCGGCCGCGACCGTGCCCGCCGACGGCGGGCCCGACCCGGACCGCGTGCGGGCAGCAGGGTCAGGGACGGCAGGATCTCCGCGGGCGACTCATGCCCGCCCGTCAGCAGGAGCACGTTGCTCAACCGCTGCCACCTCCGGCCCGCGCTCGCCGCGGGTAACTAGGCCCATGGACTCCCTAAAGAACCCGGGGTCGCCTTTGTCCGGGGTCGTTATGAGCGAGGATAGCTGACATGGCCATCGTCACCATGCGCTACTGGGCCGCGGCCAAGGATGCCGCGGGCGTCGCCGAGGAGACCGTCACGGCGGACACCCTGGCCGCCGCGCTCGCCGTCATCGGCGGCCAGCGGCGCAGCCGCGGCCCCCGGGCTGCGCTCAGCGCCGTGCTGGCCCGGTCGTCGTTCCTGATCGACGGGCAGCCCGGTCGGCATGCGGGCGGCCGAGTCGGTGGACCTGGCCGACGGCGCCGTCATCGAGGTGCTGCCGCCCTTCGCGGGCGGATAGCTGGCAGGCACGTTCGATGCCACTTTTCGCCAGGGCAGTCCCGCTGGCGCCACACGCCCCGTTACACCGCTGACAGGCCACCGACCTGGGACGAAACGGGATGAGCCGTGAACCGGAAGAGATCGCGGCGCGTTCCTATAGACGTGGCTGGCCAAGAAGATGCGGGTCCGCGTCAGCAGCGCGGGTCCGGCGTCCGACGAGGAGCTGGTGCGCGCGCTCTACGCGGAGCACGCGGGCCCGCTGCTGCGGTATGCCCTGCACCTCATGAGCGGGGACAGGCAGCGCGCGGAGGACATCGTGCAGGAGACACTGCTGCGGGCGTGGCAGCATCCCGAGGCGATCGCCGATCGCCCGGCCCGGCCATGGCTGTTCGCGGTGGCGCGCAACCTGGCCGTCGACTCGTTCCGGGCCCGGAAGGCGCGGCCGCATGAGGTCGGCGAGGGCGCGCTGGAGCTGCTGTCCGTGCCGGACGAGGCGGAGCGCGCCCTGGAGTCCTGGGCGGTGGCCGACGCGATCAGGTCGCTGCGCGCCGAGCACCGCGGCGTGCTGCTGGAGACCTACTACCACGGCCGGTCCGTGGCCGAGGCGGCGGCGGTGCTCGGCATACCGGCGGGCACCGTCAAGTCACGGACGTTCTACGCGCTCCGCGCCCTCAAGCTGGCACTGGAAGAACGGGGGCTGGCGCCATGACGGCCATGACCGGCCCGGCCTGCCGCGAGATCCGGCAGCTGCTCGGCGTCTACGTCGTGGGCGCGATCGACCCGGCCGAGCGCGCCATCGTCGATGACCACCTGTCCAGGACTGCCCGGCCTGCCGCGAGGAGCTCAGCGGCCTGGCCGGCCTGCCCGCCCTGCTCGGGCCGGGTGCCGCGCGAGGACGTCGAGCGGATGGCCGAGGGCGGCTGCGGGCGTGCCCGGACCTGGCCGAGCCGCCCGCCGAGCTGCTGAACAGCCTGCTCCGGCGGGTCTCCGGCACGCGCCGGACCCGGCGGGTCGCGGTCGGTCCTGGCCCTGGCCGCGGCCGTGGCCATCGCCGCCGGCGGCACGGCGGCCGTCGTGAGCGCCGCTCAGCAGCCCGCGCACCTTCCACGATACCGACCAGGGCAGCAACGCCCAGCTCGCCGCGACCGTCGAGCTACTCGCTCGACGTCGTGGGGCGACTGGCGATGCGTGATCGGGGTGTCGCGGCGTCCGGCCGGACTCGGTCTGCCAGTTCTGGGCCAGGATGGACGGCGCTGGGTGCCAGGTCGGACCGGTGGACGGCGGCGGCCCGAGCTACGGCCAGCACTGGTACACGCTGCAGGCCGCGGGTGAACGCCCGAGGACGTGCACGGCTTCAAGATCACCGCCTCGGCCAGACGCTGCTGAAGATTCCGGACAGCTGATCCGGACAGCAGCTGATCGCGGATATCAGGGGCTCAGGCCGGGAATGCGACGGCGGCCGGACGCGCTGGCACCCGGCCGCGGTGACGCCGGCGTGACCAGCGGACTGGTGGTGCTCGTGGCGGCCCTGGCCGTGGCGACCGTCGTCGGGCTGGCCTGGCGCCGCGGCAACGGCCGGATGCGCCGCCCGGCGGTGCCGCCCGCGACCGGGCCGGGCCACGCCGGCGCCCGACCGGCCGGATCGGCCGCGGCACCCGGGCCGCAGCGGCTGACCGCCGCCGACCTCGGCCGCCCGCTGGGCGAGCGGGCCACGCTGGTCCAGTTCTCGTCGGCGTTCTGCGCCCCGTGCCGGGCCACCCGGGGGTCCTGGCCGACGTGGCCGGGCAGGTACCGACGGCGTCGCGCACGTCGAGATCGACGCGGAGTCCCGCCTGGACCTGGTCCGCGCGCTCGGCGTGCTGCGCACGCCCACCGTGTTCGTGCTCGGCGCCGACGGCGCGATCGCGGCCCGGGCCAGCGGCCAGCCGCGCAAGGCCGATGTGATCGGCGCGCTGGCGCCCCTGCTGGGCGCCGCGCGAATCACCCGTGCCCGGATCGCCCATGCCAGGAAATTCCTATTCATCAGGTCTGGAAACAGGATAGTGACACCGAGCCCGGCCCCGCATAGCATCGGCTACGTGCCTGGGACGATCACGCCTCGCCCGATCTCGTGGGGGCAGACGCCACCGTGCTGACCAAGCGCCGCGCGGTGGACTTCTGCCGCGTCGCCACGGCCATCTGTTGGTCTTTCGGGCTCCTGACCGCCGGCCATTCAGCCAGTGACGTAGCCGGGCCGCGCCAGCCGCGCTCATGCCCAGCACGAGCCCGAAGAGGTGCACCTGATGGAGATTGATCCGAGAGGGCCGCGGTTCGGCGCGCTGATCACGCATGGTCGTCTTCGCCATCGTCCTGATCACGAGCAGCGCGTGGCTGCTGGCCGTCGCAGGCGCTGGTCTTCGCCATCGGCACGCTGTTCGGGCCTGCCCCGGTCGCCCTACGGCCTGGTCTACCGGTGGCTGATCCGGCCCCGGCTGGGCCCGCCCGGCGAGCTCGAGCCGGCCACGCCGCCGCGTTTCGCCCAGGCCGTCGGCCTGGTCATCAGTATCGTCGGCGTGATCGGCTATGCGGCCGGCGTGACGGCGCTGGGCATGGCGGCCGCGGCCGCCGGGCTCGTCGCCGCCTTCCTGAACGGCATCTTCGGCCTGTGCCTGGGCTGCGAGATGTACCTGCTCATCCGACGCATCTGGCCGGGCCAGCAGCGACTGGCCCCGGCGGACGCTGACAAGGAGGTTTCACTATGAGTCGCTCCGACGTCCTGGTGGACGCCGACTGGGTGGAGGCCCACAACGGCGATGACGGCCTGGTGCTCGTCGAGGTCGACGAGGACACCGCCGCCTACGACAAGGGCCACATCCGCAACGCGGTCAAGATCGACTGGAAGAAGGACCTGCAGGACCCGGTCCGCCGCGACTTCGTCGACAAGGACGGCTTCGCCGCGCTGCTGTCCGCGCGCGGCATCTCCAACGACGACACCGTCGTCCTCTACGGCGGCAACAACAACTGGTTCGCCGCCTACGCCTACTGGTACTTCCGGCTGTACGGGCACCAGAACGTGAAGCTGCTCGACGGCGGCCGCAAGAAGTGGGAGCTGGAGTCCCGCGAGCTGGTCACCGAGGTGCCGCAGCGGCCGGCGACCAGCTACACGGCCAGCGACCAGGACGCCTCGATCCGCGCGTTCCGCGACGAGGTCGTGGCCGCGATCGGGCACCGAGAACCTGGTCGACGTCCGGTCCCCGGACGAGTTCGCCGGGCGGCTGCTGGCCCCGGCCCACCTGCCGCAGGAGCAGGCGCAGCGCGGCGGCCACATCCCCACCGCGACGAACGTGCCGTGGTCCAAGGCGGCCGAGGAGGACGGCACGTTCAAGTCCGACGACGCCCTGCGCACCCTGTACGGCGAGGCGGGCGTGGACTTCGGCACCGACACCATCGCGTACTGCCGGATCGGCGAGCGCTCCGCGCACACCTGGTTCGTCCTGCACGAGCTGCTCGGCCAGCCGAACGTGAAGAACTACGACGGCTCGTGGACCGAGTACGGCTCGCTGGTCGGCGTCCCGATCAAGACCGGGGACGAGTCATGAGCGACGGCTGCGGAGCGCCGGCCGGCGGCGCCGCCCTGACCGACGCCGGCAACCAGGCCGTGATCCAGGGCCGGGTGGCCCAGGCCGGCGCCCCGGTCGGCCACCGGGTACGCCCGGCTGCTGAACAGCGACGGCGAGTTCGTGGCCGAGGTGCCGCTGGGCGCGGACGGCGGGTTCCGGTTCTTCGCCGCGCCCGGGCAGCTGGACGCTGCGCGTCCTGGCGCCGGGCGGGATCCGGGCCGAGCAGGTCGTCTCGGCCGCCATCGGCGCAGATCGCCAACCTGGAGGTCGCGGTCTGACCTGCGCGGCTGGTCGCTGATCGCGCTGAGGCGGCTCTCCCGCGGTGATCGCGGGGAGGGCCGCTTCCGGCGTCCTGTCGCATGCTGTTCCCCTTCTTGCCATCTGCTCGTCGCCTGTTGTCTGCTTTCTGTTCAACTGCCGGACACCTTGGCTCCTAGAAAGGTGTACGGCGCCAGAAGGCAGTCGGCGTCTCGCATGCAGGGTCGACAAGCGACGACAGGGGCGGAACAACTACATGTCACACGAAGCTGGTCCGGCAGCTGGACATCCCGCCGAGCGCGCCAGCGGCAGTCCGTCCGGCGCGCGGTCTCGGCGCCGGTCAGCGACCCCGTTCTCCGCGCGGAGGACCTGACGCTCAGCTTCGGCCCGCGCGCGATCCTCTCCGACATCAACGTCGACGTGCAGCGCGGCGCGGTGACCGCGCTGATCGGGCCGACCGGGCTCGGGCAAGACCACCCTGCTGCGCACCTTCAACCGGATGAACGACAAGGTCAGCACCTACGGCCACCAGGGCGACGTGCTGCTGGACGGCCGCAGCATCTGGCACTCGGGCGTCGAGCTGATGGCGCTGCGCCGCAAGGTCGGCATGCTGTTCCAGCGGCCCAACCCGTTCCCCATGTCGATCATGGACAACGTCACGGCCGGCGCGCGGGCGCACCGGATGGCCAGCAAGGCGGGCCTGCGGGCGATCGCCGAGCAGCGGCTGACCGAGGTCGGCCTCTGGAACGCGGTCAGCGACCGGCTCAAGGACTCCCCGTTCCGGCTGTCCGGCGGCCAGCAGCAGCTGCTCTGCCTGGCCCGGGCGCTGGCCATCAGCCCGGACGTGCTGCTGCTGGACGAGCCGACCTCGTCGCTGGACCCGATCGCCACCGAGTCGATCGAGGCGCTGGTCCGCACGCTGGTCCCGAGGATCACCGTGGTCATCGTCACGCACAACCTGGCCCAGGCCCGCCGGGTCGCCGACCGGACCATCTTCCTGAACGAGGGCCGCCTGGTCGAGCACGGCGACACCGAGCAGCTCTTCGAGCACCCGGCTCGAGGAGGAGACGGCCCGCTACGTCAGCGGCCGCTTCGGCTGACCCATGACCACCCGGACGCGGGGAGTGCAGTCCCCGCGCCGGGCGCATGGCCGCGCGCGAGCACGGCCGCAGTCGCACGCGCAAGCGTGCGAGTCGGATTAGCGCACGTGTAAACGTGCGGGAGAAAAGGAGTATTCCTCCGTGGCCAGACGATTCCGCTTGGTGTGTGCGGCGGCCGCGCTGGTCCCGCTCGCGCTGCTTGCGGCCTGTGGCAGCTCCGGCTCGACGGTCGTCGTCGAGCAGTTCGGCCTCGGCCTCGGCCGCCCCGGCGGCGTCCTCGGGCAGCGGCGCCACGCACGGTCACCGAGACCGGCAGCACGCTGCTGTTCCCGCTGTTCGGCACCTGGCAGACGGCCTACTCGGACGGCTCGTCCCGGACGGTGACCATCACCACCGGCGCGACCGGCTCGGGCACCGGCATCGCCGACGCGGCGACCGGCACGGTGAAGATCGGCGCCTCCGACGCCTACCTGTCGGCGGCCCAGCAGGCCCAGTACCCGGGCCTGCTCAACATCCCGCTGACGGTGGCCGCGCTGATGGTCAACTACAACGTGCCGGGCGTCAAGAAGCCGCTCAACCTCAACGGCACCGTGCTGGCCAAGATCTACTCCGGGCAAGATCACGAACTGGAACGACCCGGCGATCGCGGCGCTCAACCCCGGCGTCGACCCTGCCCAACCTGAAGATCGTCACCCTGCACCGCGCGGACAGCTCGGGCAGCACGTTCCTGTTCACCTCCTACCTGAACGCCCAGGACCCGGCGGCTGGCCGAGCAGCCAACGTCGGCACGACGATCACCTGGCCGTCGGCGCCCGGCTCGCTGGCCGAGACCGGCAGCGGCGGCATGGTGACCGGGCTGCGGCGCCACCAAGGGCTGCATCGCCTACATCGGCATCAGCTACCTGCCAAGACCACCGCCGCCGGCCTGGGCGCGGCCTCGCTGGCTAACAAGGGCGGCCAGTTCGTCCAGCCGACCGCCGCGACCATCAACGCCGCGCTGGCCACGCTTCTCCGGCAGCACCCCGGCCGACGGCGCCCAGTCGCTGATCAACGCCAGCGCCGCGACCGGCTACCCGATCATCAACTACGAGTACGCCATCGTGAAGACGCCAGCAGTCCAGCCCGGCCGAGGCGAAGGCCGCTGAAGGCCTTCCTCAACTGGGTGATCACCACCGGCAACACGCTCGAAGTACCTGGCCACGGTGGACTTCCAGCCGCTGCCGTCCAACGTCGTGACCATCGCCCAGACGCTGATCGCCAAGATCAGCAGCTGAATGGCCACTTCTGCACCAACCGTGCAGCCGGATGGAGGGGCGGGCACCGCCGCCCCCCCGCCGGCTCGGCGCGCGCGGTGCTCCGCGGCGGCGGCGTGATCCGCTGGCTCGGCTTGGGCCGGCGCGTTCATCCCGATCCTCGATGCTGGGCCTCATCCTGCTGGTCCTGATCGTCCGAGGCGATCCCGGCGATCCAGTTCAACGGCTGGAGCTTCTTCACGCACGAGCGTCTGGAACTTCGGCGCGCAGTACGGCACGCCGGTCAAGTCGTCACGGCATCACCCACGAGCCGGGCGAGATCTTCGGCGCGCTGCCGGAGATCGTCGGCACGCTGGTGACCTCGGCGATCGCGCTGATCATCGCGGTCCCGGTGTCCATCGGCGCGGCGCTGGTCATCGTCGAGCGGCTGCCCCGGCGGCTGGCCAGCGTCATCGGCGTGTTCCTGGAACTGCTGGCCGGCATCCCCAGCGTGATCATCGGCCTGTGGGGCGCGCTGACCTTCGGGCCGTTCATCGCCCACGACATCGCGCCGCTCATCGCCGACACGCTGGGCAAGATCCCGGGCTGACCGGCTTCTTCGGCGGCAGCACCGGCAACGGCCAGGGCCTGCTGATCTCCGGCCTGGTCCTGGCCGTCATGGTCATCCCGATCATCGCCGCCACCGCCCGTGACCTGATCCGCGGCGTGCCGATCCTGCCCCGCGAGGGCGCGGTCGCGCTCGGCATGTCCGACTGCGAGACGGCCCGCCGGGTCACGCTGCCCTGGGTCGGGGCCGGCCTGATCGGCGCCGTCGTGCTCGGCCTGGCCCGGGCGCTCGGCGAGACCATCGCCGTGGCCATGGTCTGCGGCGTGGCCCTCGGCGCGCTGCCGACCAACCTCTACGGGGCGATGACCACCATCGCCGCCAACATCGTGCAGAACCTCGACACCGCGATCCTCGACCCGCTGGACGTCCGCGCGTTCGCCGAACTGGCGCTGGTCCTGATGGTCATCACGCTGGCCACCAACGTGGTCGCCCGGCTGCTGGTCCGCCGGGTGTCCGGCACCGCGCTGCCCGTCGGCAGGGGGCTGTAGCAGATGAGCAGCGTGGTAGCCAAGCACGGGCCAGCGGCCTGGACCGGCTGCGCACGGCAGGTCCCGGCGCCGGCCGCAAGCTCGCCAACCGCGTCTTCTGGGGCCTGTGCTTCCTGGCCCTGGCCCTGGTCGTCGTGCCGACGGTCTGGCTGGCGGGCGGCATCATCGTCCGGGCGGTGCCGCACTTCCAGTTCAGCGTGCTGTCCACCGACACCACCGGGGCACGACACCGGCGGCCTGGAGAACGCCATGCTGGGCACGCTGCTGCATCACCGCTCGGCGTGCTGATCATCGGCGGCACGGTCAGCATCCTGACCGGGCTGTACCTGACCGAGTTCGCGCACGGGCGGCACCGCGGCATCCTGCGCGGCGGCTACGAGGTGCTGGCCGGCATCCCGTCGATCGTGCTGGGCTACGTCGGCTACGTCGCCCTGGTGGTCGGCCTGCGCTGGCGTTTCGGCCTGCTGCCCGCCGTGCTGGTGGTCTCGGTGATCACGATCCCCTACATCACCAAGTCCACCGAGACGGCGCTGGCCCAGGTGCCGAGTTCCTACCGGGAGGGCGCCGAGGCGCTCGGCCTGCCGCTGACGCTGGACCCTGCGCAAGATCGTGCTCAAGTCCGCCGTGCCCGGCATCGTCACCGGCCTGCTGGTCGCGATCGCGATCTCGGTCGGCGAGACCGCGCCGCTGCTGCTACACGGCGGGCTGGAGCGACCAGAACCCCAGCGCTGGCGCTGACCAACTCACCCGTCGGGTTCCTCACCTACGCGATCTTCACCTTCTGACTCGGGCACGGCGTCCGGCCTGGTCCTGTCCTACGACGCGGCCCTGATCCTGCTCGTCTTCGTGCTGATCATCATCCTGGCCGGGCGGGCGGTCATCGCGGTGTCCCGGCGCAACTCGGAGTGATGAACGCGTGACGCCAGGTGCCGGGGGGGATGACGACAGGGCGTGCCAGCAACGGCACCGTGCTCGCCAACCGCCTCGCGGCGGCTCTGGTGCACCATGAGCCGGGCTGGCGGCTGCCCCGGCACACCGCGCTGGCCCGCCGCTACAACGTCAGCCCGGCCGAGATCGAGAACGCGGTCGCGGAGCTGGTCAGCCGGCACCTGATCCGGCGGCTGCCGGACGGCCAGCTGTACCGGGCCAGCCCGGCCGAGTACCTGATCGAGCTGGAGGGCGTGGCCGGGCTCGGCTCCATGCTCGACCCGATGGGCGGCGACCTGGCCTGCCGCAGCCGCCAGGTGTCCTGGCGGCGGGTGCCCGAGGACATCGCGCTGGGCCCTGGGCCTGCCGGCCGCCGACGCCGCGATCTGCGTGGTCCGGTTCCTGTGGACGGTGGGCGGCGAGCCGGCCGCCAGCTCGACCACCTACCTGCCCGGCGACCTGGCCGGCCGGCGGGCCGACGCGGTCGCCGCCGCTGCCGGCCGGCCTCAGCCTGCTCCCGCTGGCCCTGCGATGAGCCGCCCGCGCCGCAGGCGCTGCACATCGAGATGCAGCCGCCGCCGCCCGCCGTGGCCCGCAGCCTCCGGCTGGCGGCCGGGCAGCCGGCCACGATCGTGACGGTCCGGTTCGACGACCCGTCGGCGCCGGCCGGTGGCGCTCACCGTGGCCGTGCTGCGCTCGGACCTGTTCCGCGTGGTGATCCAGTCTCCGCAGCTCCCGCTGGCCGGCGCGGGGATTCCGGCAGTTACGGCGCGGCCTGGACACACGTGCTCGAAGACTGAGAATCTATGATCAGTCATGCCTTTCATCTGCCGCCCGTACCGCCGTGCACCGCCCCGCACTCCCGAGCCGCCCCGGCCGCCTGCGCTTCCGGACGCCGCCTGCCCGGCCCGGGAGCTGACCGCCGCGCTGGCCGTCGTCGTCCTCGCCGTCCACCTGCTGTTCGCCCAGGTCACCCTGGTCTTCCTGGCCGCCGCCGCTGGCCACCAGCCGGATCAGCCGGTGGCGGCCGCAGTGGCTGGCCGCGCCCGCCGCCGCCGGCGTCGCCTGGACCGCCGCGATCGGGCCGGGCCGGGCGCTGTCCGGCTTCGCCGCCGGGCCGCGCCAGGTCGGCGCGTTCCTGGCCGGGGTGATCGGCCACCCCGGACGGCTGGCCCACCTGTCGGCGGCGTTCGCCGGGGTCGGCCACTGGCTGCCCCGCCAGGTGCCGGTCGCGCTGGCCGTCGCCGCCGCCGAGGCGGCCCTGGCCAGCCAGGTCCGGCGCCGGAGTGCGCGAGTACCGGCCGGGGCTCGCTGGCGGCGGCCCGCCGCCGGGCCGTGACCGGCGCGCTGTCGGCCGGCGCGGTGGTCACCCGGGACGGCGCCAGCATCGGCCTGGAGGGCGCGTCCGGCCGCCGCGCCGAGATCACCTGGAAGCAGGCCGCCGCCGGGCTGCTGGCCGTCAGCCCCGACCCGCAGGCCGCCGCCCGGGTCAGCTTCCCGATCGCGGCCGCCGCCGTCCGGCGGCGGAAGACCGTCATCGTCGTCGACCTGACCGGCAGCCCGTGGCTGGCCGACGCGCTGTCCGGGGTGTGCGCGGCCGCCCCGGCGCCGCTGGCCCGGTTCAGCCCGGCCGGCCCGGCCCGTTACGAGCCCTTTCGCAGCCATCCGCCGATCCGGGCCGCGGCGCTGGCCATCCGGATGGTGAGCTGGGCCGGGACCACCGACCGGCAGCGCCAGGCGGGCCAGCGCTGCCTGGCCGACGCGCTCGCCGTGCTGGCCGCCAGCCCGGCCCCGCCGCCCGTCCTGGAGGGCCTGATCTACCTGCTGGACCCAGCCCGGCTGCGGGAGGAGATGGCCGCCGTGCCCGGCCCACCTGCCCAGCCGGGACGCGCTGGCCCGGCGGGTGGCCGCCTCGGCCGCCGCCCTGGAAGGCGACCCGGCCCTCGGCGCGGCGCTGGTCAGCCAGCTACAGCGGCTGCGCGGCAGCGCCCTGGGCCGCTGGCTCTCGCTGCCCGCCCCGCCCGGCCCGCCGCCGCCCCGCGCACCCCCGCCCCGCGCACCCCGCCCCGCCGCCGCCCCGCGCGCCGACCCGCCGCCCCGCGCATCGCGCGCCCGGACCGGGCGGCCGGGCGCGGGTCCGCCCCGCCGGTCCTGCGCCTGGGCCAGGCGGTGCGGGATCGCGGCTGCGCGCTGTTCTCCCTCGGCCCGCCGAGCGAGGCGGCGGCCATGGTCGGCCGCCTGGCCGTGGCCGATCTCGCCGCCGTCCTGGCCGGCCTGCGCGACCAGCGGCTGCAGGCCGACTGCCTGGCCTGGGTCCACGGCTGCGAGCTCATCGACCGCCCGAGCCTGGCCGCGCTGTTAGGCCTGGGCGCGGCGACCAGCACCTCGGTGCTCCTGTCCACCGCCAGCCCGGCCGCCGCGGCCAGCCTGGCCCCCGCCGCGGGCCTGACCGTCGCGGCCGGCCCGGTCGAGGCGGGCCTGGCCGCCCGGCTGGCCGGACTGGCCGTGCTCACCGGCGACGCCCGCCAGGCGGCCGCCGAGGCGCTCCAGTGGCAGGACGAGGACGAGTTCGCCATCGTCGAGCGCGGCGCGGCGCTCCGGCCGGACGGCCGGTCGGTGTCCGCCGCCTGGGCGCGGCTGCCGTGACCGGCCCGCCCCCTGCCTCGCCGGCGGACCCTCCGCGCGGGCTCGTCGGCTGAGCCGCCTCCTGGGTCAGCTCCCGGGCCGCCTCCAGCCTCGTCGACCGGTCCGGCGCGCGGGTCGTCGGCTGGCCGCCTCCCGGGTCAGCTCCGGGCCGCCTCCCGCCTCGTCGGCGGGTCCGGCGCGCGGATCGTCGGCTGGGCCGCCCCCTGGGCCGCCGCCGCCTCGTCGGCTGGGCCGCCGGGCGGGTCGTCGGCTGGGCCGCCGCCCGGACCGCCGCCTTCCGGGCGGGGCAGCCTGGCGCCTGCGTTTCGTCCCGATCGGGTTTATCTGGGCTGGCAGCACGCGCTGATCTGCCCGGCGCCCGGCCCGCCGCCGGCCCGGCCTCCGGCGCTGGTCCCGGATCAGGTCAGCTCGGCCTGGCTGGCCGCCCAGCGCCGGGAGGAGGACCGGCTGGCCCGGCCCGCCCGGCGGGGGGCGGCCTGGTGCGTGGCGGCGGGCTGCGCGATCGCCGGATGCTGGGTGGCCGGGCTGGTCAGCGGCGGCCTGGCGGTGCTGGGCGGCGCGGCCTGCGCGGCCGGCGTGGCGGCCGGCCTGCGTGCCGTCTGGCGCGGCGAGCGCCAGCTTCGGGTCCGGGTGGCGGCCGAGCACAGCCGGGTGGCCGGGTTCCGGGCCGCCGCCGAGCGCCAGCACGCCGAGCGCCAGGCCGAGCACACCCGGCAGATCCGGGCCTGGCGGCAGCGCAGCGTGGCATTCCGGCACCAGCCTCAGTGGTATCCGGTGTGGCTGCCCGGCGGCATTCACCGGATAGACGTGGCGGGCGGCACGCTGGCCGGCTGGGCCGCCCTGCTGACCTCGGTGGCCGCTCCCCGGCTGGCCGCCGGCGACGACGTCACCGTGCTCGACCTGACCGAGGGTGCGGTGGCCGCCGACTTGCTGGCCCTGGCCCGGTCCGGCGGCATCGACCCGCTGGTGTGGGTGCTGCCGGCCGACCTGCCCCGGCTGGACCTGGGCGAGGGGCTGGCGGCCGGCTCGCTCGCCGACGTGCTGGCCCTGGCGGTCAGCGCCAGCGGAGCGGAGGAAGGCGACCCGGCCGCCGATGCCGCCCTGCTGCGCCGGGTGCTGGACGTGACCGGGCCGGGCGTCGGGCCGCTGCTAGCCGGGCTGCGGGTGCTGGCCCAGGTCGGTGACTCGCAGGCCGACATCAGCACCGGGCTGCTCACCGACGGGCAGGCGACCGACCTGCGCCGCCTGTACGGCCGGGAGCAGCGGGCGGTCCTGGAGCGGGCCTGGACGATCGAGGCCCGGCTGCGCGACCTGGACGGAATCGGCACCACGCCCGGTCCGGCTGCCGCCCAGCCGGCTCCGGCTGGCCTGGCTGGACCGGCGGGCCAGCGCGGTGGGCAGCAAGCTGCTAGCCACCTACCTGACGCTGGCGCTGACCCAGGCGCTGCGCCAGGCCCCGCCCGGCCGGCCGTGGCAGCAGACCCTCGTCGTGCTGGGCGCCGAGCGACTGCGCGGCGATGTGCTGGACCTGCTGGCCGACGCCTGCGAGACGAGCCAGGCCGGCCTGGTGCTGGCCTATCGGTCGATTCCCGGGCACGTCCGGGACCGGCTCGGGCGGGGCAACGCGGCGGTGGCGTTCATGCGACTGGGCAATGGCCCGGACGCGAAGGCCGCGGCCGAGCAGATCGGCACCGAGCACCGGTTCGTGATCAGCCAGTTCACCCAGACCGTCGGTACCTCGGTGACGGCCACCGCCGGCGACACCTATACCAGCACGGTCGGCACGGCCGACTCGCTAACCAGTTCGGCGTCGGTCACCGACACGGCCGGGACCAGCCGCGGCCGGGGGCACAGCCGGGGCACCTCGTTCGCGCCGTTCGGCGACGGCACCACCTCGGCCAGCCGGGACCGCAGCACCTCGCGGGCGCTGTCCGGGTCGGTGTCGATCACCGAGGGCGTGAACTCCAGCACCGCCTGGGGCTGGAGTACCTCCCAGGCCCTGGCCGCCAACGAGTCACTGGCCCGGGCCTCGCAGCGATCCCGGGAATTCCTGGTCGAGCCGCATGAGCTGCAGCAGCTTCCGCAGAGCGCCGTGCTGCTCAGCTACGCCGGGCCGGGCGGCCGCCGGGTGGTGCTGGCCGACGCCAACCCGGCCATCATCAGCCTGCCGTCGGCCACCCTGGTAAGCCTGGACGAGTCCGGGGGCCAGGCGGGCTGACCCGCTAGGCTCGGAACCGGGCCGAAAGGGGGAACCATGACCGATCAGGAGCCGAGCACACCGAGCAGTTCCACCGGGACCGGCGCGAGCACGGCGGCGCGTCCGCCCATCCCGACGACGACCGGCTGGCCCGGCTGACCGAGGAGGAGCGGGTCGCCGCTGGCCTGGACGCCTTCGACCCGGACGAGGTGCCCGACGCCGAGGACGGCGAGCCCGAGGCGGACATCACGGACACCAGCCAGTGGCAGGAGGAGCGGGCTGAGATCCGCCGCGAGCTAGCGAGGACGAGCTAGCCGTCGAGGGCGAGGAGAAGCGCTCCTATCCGCCGACCCGCTACGACCGGTCCTGAGGCAGTGGATGAAGAAACGCCCGTTCGCGCAGGTCGATGTCTTCACCGAGACGCCGCGCCAGGGGAACCCGGTCGCCGTGGTGCTCGACGCCAGCGGCGTCAGCGATGCGGACATGCAGCAGTTCGCGGCCTGGACCAACCTGTCCGAGACCACGTTCGTGCTGCCGCCCGAGGCGGGCGGGGACTACCGGGTCCGGATCTTCACGCCCAGCGTGGAACTGCCGTTCGCCGGGCACCCGACCCTGGGCACCGCTCACGCCTGGCTCGAGGCGGGCGGTGTCCCGCGCCGGGCCGGGGAGGTCGTGCAGGAGTGCCCGGCCGGGCTGGTGACCATCCGCCAGGACGAGGGGCGGCTGGCTTTCGCGGCGCCGCCGCTGGTGCGCTCCGGCCCGGTGGACGAGTCGCTGGCCCGGCGCATCGCGGACGGGCTGAACATCGACCGCTCGGCCATGACGGATATCCAGTGGGCCGATAACGGCCCCGGCTGGGTGGCGGTGCTGCTGGACAGCGCCGAGGCCGTGCTCGCGGTCCGGCCCGGCGACCTGGACGACCTGCAGGTCGGCATCGCCGGGCCCTACCCGGGCGGCGCGCCGGCCGCGCTGGAGGTGCGGGCGTTCTTCGCCAAGGACGGGTCGACCGCCGAGGATCCGGTGACCGGCAGCCTCAACGCCTCGCTGGCCCAGTGGCTGCTGGCCGCCGGGCGGATCACCGCCCCCTACGTGGCCAGCCAGGGCACGGTGCTGGGCCGCCGCGGGCGGGTTCACGTCAGCACCGGCGCGGCGGGCCAGGTCTGGGTCGGCGGGGGGACCGTGACCCTGATCGAGGGAACAGCGGACCTGTAACGCCGCAGGATGCGGGGCGGGCCATTCCTGCGGCATAATTCCACCGGGCTTACCGCGCCAACGGGGCTAAAGGGGTAGGGGTCGGTGGGACTGCGCACAGGCATTCTGCCCGGACTCGCGGCAGGCTTCACCCTGCTGCTGGCCACGGGCTGCGGCGGCGGGACGGCGGTGCCCGCCCCCGCCCCGGCCGCCCCGGCCGCCCCGGCCGCCGCCCCGGTCACCCTGACCCCGGCGCCCGGACGGCAGACACTCTCCGAGACCGGCAGCACCCTGCTGCTCCCGCTCGTCGGTACCTGGGCGACCGCCTACCACCAGCAGCACCCGGGCGTCACGATCACCGTGGCCGGGACCGGCTCGGCCACCGGGATCACCGATGCCTCCGCCGGCAAGGCCAGCATCGGCGCGTCCGACGCCTACCTGTCCTCCGGCAGCCTGGTGCAGAACCCGAGCCTGGTCAACGTGCCGCTGGTGATCTCGGCTCAGCAGGTCAACTACTTCCTGCCCGGCCTGCCGCCGAGCGTGCACATCCACCTCGACGGCCCGGTGCTGGCCGCGATGTACTCCGGGCAGGTCACCAGCTGGAATGACCCGGCCATCGCGGCCCTCAACCCCGGCGTGCGGCTGCCTGCCACGAAGGTGGTCCCGCTCCATCGGTCGGACGGCTCCGGCGACACGTTCCTGTTCACCAGTTACGTGTCCACCCACGACGCGGCCTGGAACAGCGCGATCGGCTACGGCACCTCGGTAGCCTGGCCCGCCGCCCCTCATGCCGAGGCCGAGAAGGGCAACGCCAACATGGTCAGCGGCTGCTCGGGCACGCCCGGCTGCGTCGCCTACGTGGGCATCAGCTACCTGGGCAAGGCGCTGAGCGCCGGCCTGGGCGAGGCTGAGCTGGCCAACACGCTGGGCCAGTACGTGCTGCCGGACCAGGCCAGCATCCAGGCCGCCGTGGCCAGCTTCGTGTCGTCCACGCCGCCCAGCGAGACGATCTCGATGATCGACGGCCCGGCCCCCGGCGGGTACCCGATCGTCAACTACGAGTACGCCATCGTCAGCACCCATCAGCCCAGCGCGGCCCGGGCCCGCGACATCCGGGCCTTCCTGCACTGGGCCATCACCACCGGGAACTCGGCCCAGTTCCTCGGCGGGGTGCGGTTCCAGCCGCTGCCCGCCGCCGTGGTGTCCCTGTCCGACGCCCAGATCGCGAAGATCGGCTAGAGGGGGACCGCCATGGCGATCCAGTCCCCGGCCCCCGCCCGGCCGCCCGCCGGCGGTGTGCCGCCCGCGCCGCCGGCCGCCCGCCTCCGCCGCGGCCTGCCGTCCCTGTCCACCACGCCAGCCCGGCTGCAGGCCCTGCTGGCGTTCCTGCTGCTGGCCTCGCTGGCCTGGGGCGCGGTGGGGGCCTGGGCCGTGTTCGGGCACGCGTCGGCGGCCAGCGCCGTGGTCGCGTCAGGCGAGCCGCTGAGCCGGGACGCCCAGCAGATGTACCAGTCACTGGCCGACGCCGACGTGACCTCCACCACGGCGTTCCTGTCCGGCCCCAGTGAGCCGCTGGCCTCCCGGCAGCGGTACGCGGCCGACATCAGCCAGGCGGCCAGCGACCTGACCGCACTGAAGGACGCCGCGGCCGGCTCGTCCGACCCGAGGCTGGCGGCCAGCCTGGCCGCCGTCGCAGGCGGCCTGCCGCTCTACACCGGCTACGTGGCCCAGGCCCAGGCCGACTACGCCCTCGGCTACATGCTGACCGGCGGCTCGTTCATCCAGGTCGCGTCCGAGCAGATGCACCTGACCCTGCTGCCCGCCGCCCGGACCATCTACGGCCTGGAGAACGCCGCGCTGACCACCGAGAGCGCCGACGCCACCGGGCTGCCGTGGATCGCGGTCACCATCGTCGCGGCCCTGGCCATCGGCTACGTGCTCCTCCGGTCGCAGCGGTGGCTGTCCCGGCGCACCCACCGGGTCGTCAATCCCGGCCTGCTGATCGCCTCGGGCGCGCTGGCCGTCGTGCTGCTGTGGCTGGTCATCGCGTTCGCCGTGGCCCGGTCCGACCTGGGCGACGGGGCCGCGCAGGGCTCGGTTCCGGCGGCCCGCCTGGCCCAGGCCGCCATCGACACTCAGCAGGCCCGGGGCGACCAGATCCTGAACCTCATCTCGCGCACCGGCGACACCACCTTCAAGGCCGACTTCGAGCTGGTCAAGGCCCAGATCGGGCCGGGCTCCGGAACCCTGCTGACCGACGCGGCCGACGCGGCGCCGGGCAGCGCGGGATCGCGGGCGGCACTGGCCGCCGCCCGCGACGCGCAGTCGTGGTACGGCGTGAACGACCAGGTGTACCGGCTGGACGCGGCGGCCAGCTACGCAGACGAGACCCGGCTGGTCGTCGGGACCGGGCCGGGTAGCTCGGCGGCAGGCTTCAGCCGGGTCGAGGGTGACCTGGACCAGGGCATCGCCGCCGACCAGGCCGCCTTCGACACCGACGCCACCGCCGGGCGGGATGCTTACGCCGGGCTGGGGATCGGCATTATCGTGGCCGCGCTGGCCATGGCGTTCTTCAGCGCCCGGGGCCTGGCCCGGCGGCTGGCTGAGTACCGGTAGGCCCTTTGGGGCCTCGCGACACTCCATGCGTGAGCCTGAGGCGCCAGAGTGGCTGGGTGGTCGGTTCGTCCAGGCAGCGGATGCTGCGGTCAGCGGCGGGGTCCTGGGCAGGGACAAGCTTGTCGGCGCAATGCGAGTCGGGCCAAGTCGTCGTTTGCCGGGCGGCGGGTCCCGCAACCGCAGTGTGGCGATTGCCGGGTTGAGTTAGCCGGTGTGGTGGGGGTCGGGCCGGGTGACATAGGTGCGTCCGGCGGGGGTGGTCCACTGGAAGATGCCGGGTTCGGGCTGGGTGAGGGTCCAGCCGGGGAGCTGCTTGAGCTGGTGGTCGGAGCGGCAGGCGCCTCCTAGATTGCAACGGCAGGTCACGCCGCCCAGGTGATACGGGCGGGTGTGGTCGAGGTCGGCGCGCCAGGCGGGCTGGCCGCAGCGGGGGTTGCGGCAGGTCTGGTCGCGGGCGATGACGTACTCGCGGATGCGGGGCGGGGGGCGGTAGGCGGGGCTGGCGGTGGCGTGGGCGCAGCCGCCGGGGGCGTCGCGGTCTGCTTCTGCGTGCTGGCGGGCGGTGTCGCGGGCGCGGCGCGCTGCGGCGGTGATGCGGGCGCGGATGCCGGCCAGCTCGGCCGGGTCCGGCATGTCGCGGCCGGGCATGTCGCGGCCGGACCGGTCAGGGTCGTGTTTCTCGCGGTCGTGTTTCTCGCGGTCGGCCTGGTCAGGGCCGGGCGGGTCGGTGTCGAGGCTGGCGGCGGGCATGATGACGGTGACGCGGCCGAGGGTGGGCGCGGGCTCGGCGGGGGCGGTTGCGGTGCGCGGTGGGGTGCCCGGCGGTGCTGCGGGTCCTGTCCGGCCGGGGCGGGGGAGGCGGGGGATGCGGGCGACGGCGGTGGCGGTGCCGTCGGGGGCGGTGAGGATGACGCGCCACTGGGTGGCGTGGTTGCGGGTGCCCATGCGGGCGAGCTGGCGGGCCTGGCGCGGCGGTGATGGGCCCGATGCGTCCCAGGGTTCCGGGGGCGTCAGCCGCGCCGGTGAGAGTGGCCCAGGAGAGGGTGAGGTCCAGCAGCCCGCCGGGCGGCGGCCCGGCCCCGCCGCCGGGGCCGGGGTCGGGGTCGGGGTCGGGGTCGGAACCGGCCTGGCCCGGGCCAGCGGGTCTGGCAGCGGCCGGGCCGGGGCGGGCGCCGCCGGGGCTGGTGGTGGGCTGCGGGTCCGACGGCGGTGGGGGCGGGTGGCCAGGGCGGGATGATGCCGGGGTCGGCGTAGTGGTCGTGCTCGGCGGGGTCGCCGTGGTCGGGGTCCCAGTCGGCGTAGCCGGGCGGGAGGGGCGGGCGGGTGTCGTGCCAGCCGTCGTCGGCGTCGGGCATGTCGGTGTCGGTGGGCGGCGGGGCGTCGGTCCACGGCCCGGCCGGGGGCAGGTCACTGCCCGGCGGGCAGCCGTCACCGGTACCTGGCGGCGGGTCATGGTGTCGCGGGCTGGCGGGCGGCGGGTCATGGTGTCGCGGGCTGGCGCATGGCGGATCATGCCCGCCGGCAGCCGCCGCGCGGCCGGGATCTGGGGCGGAGCCGGGAACGGAGTCCGGGGCGGGGCCGAGTGCGGGAGCGGGGTCTGGGGCTGGATCTGGGGCGGGCGGCTGGTTGCGGCGCGGGGCGCCCGCGCCGCGGCGGTCGGGCGGCTGCGCAGCACCACGGTCCGCGCGCGCAGCGCCGCCGTGTTCCCCGGCCGACCCGCCGCCCGTGCTGGTACCAGGGGAGCGGCCGGGGCCACCGGGCGGTCGGCGCTCAGTGTCGCTGCCCGGGGAACCGCCCGCGCTGCCCGAAGGCCAGTCGTCGTGACCGGGCGGCGGGCTGCCGTCGTCCTCGCCGCCATCGGGCGGGTCGGCGTCGGGCGGCCC
Source organism: uncultured Actinomycetota bacterium (assembly GCA_963731085.1). GTDB lineage: Bacteria > Actinomycetota > Actinomycetes > Streptosporangiales > Streptosporangiaceae > DASUBV01. Next base: position 108,870 of record CAVSUF010000001.1, on the reverse strand, counting down.
GTCTGCCGGGGGCGGGATGAGCGGCAGCGTCCCGAGCAGCAGGCCCAGGTAGGCATGGGCGCGCAGCAGGTCCAGGCCGCCGCCCGCCCCGGCGGCCTTCATCGCCCGGGCCAGCGCCGACAGCCGCGCCATCGCCGCGGCGGCGTGGGCGGCGGGCAGCCGGGTCCCGGTCAGCGTCGCGGTGCAGTCCTGATCCGGGTACAGCGCCACCTTCGCCCGCCGCTCCGCGGCCTGGCGGCGCTGCTCCGCGCCATCCGGGTCCGCCGCGATCACCGCCCGGCGCACCGCCGCGTGCAGCTGCGCGTACGTCTGGTCCCCCGCCCGCGGCAGCACCGCGGCCTCCACCGCCGCAGCAGCCTCATCGGACAGCGGGCTGACCGCCTCGGCGAGGATCCGGGCGCGGACCAGGTCGATCCGCCCGGCGGCGAGCGCGGCGGCGGTGCCGGGCAGCCGCCAGGCCAGCACCAGGGCCAGCTGCGTCCAGGCCTCCGCCCCGGCCGAGGACAGCACCAGCTCCAGCGACACCTGCGCCGCCGCGTCCCGGGTGACATGCGCCGGGCGGCCGTCAGCCGCTAACCCGCAGTCCGGGTCCCGGGCGGCCGACCGCGCGGCGATCTGGGCGACCATGGCCAGCTCCCCGGCCTGCGCCCACGACGCCACCCGCCGGAACGCCGCCGCCACCGCCGGCGCGTCATAATCCGACACCCCGGCCGGGTCACACCCCGACAGCCACGCCGCCAGCCCCGGCCCCGCCGGCAGCGTCCCCGCCACCGCGCCCGCCACGCCCACCGGCGCCGGCGCGTCATCCCGGTCCCGGGCGGCCAGCTCATCCGCCAGGTCCGCGTCCTGATCCACGTCCTCCCAGCGCGGCGCTGCCCGCCCCAGCGCCTCGAACACCGCGTCGGGATCCAGCTGGAACGACCACGCCAGCCCATTACCCCCGGCCGGCGGCGGCCAGGGACCTGGAACCGACCCGAAGCCAGTCCCCGGGCTTGAGCCGGGGCCGGACCCGGAGCCAGCGCTTGGGCCGGGCTCAGGCTCGCCGGGCGCCCCGAGCGGGTCGCGTGGATCGGCCACCTCCGGGCACCTCCTGCCTGATACCTGATACCTGCTAGCTCCTCCGCCCCGGTCGCCGGGAGCGGACCCTACTAGATAAGAGTATCGGGACCATCTGACACTTCGAGCACATCAGTCGATTTCCAGTTCGATTAAGCCTAGGGCGGACGAGCGGCCCAGCCGACTGATCCGAATGGCAAGCAAGTGAGACCCTGAGGCCGTTTATCAAGAGCCTCCCGGTAGCCGTGATTGCGGTGGTGCTCCAGGGACAGAATGGCCGTCCGCCACAGCCAGCTTCGACACCAGCGACATACCAGCGGCGACATACCAGCGACATACCGGCGACAGGCCACCGAGCCCCGCCATCCCACCCCGCAGCCAACCTCGTGACCGGTAACACGGCACCAAACCGGGCAACCAGGTGGCCGGCCTGCCGCCGGCCTGATATGCACGCAGCATGGTCCAGGCATCGGGTATGGGGGCAACCGGACCGTGGTACCGGGTGCACGCCATCTCCGCGGTCAGCGGCAGCGGCAGCGCGGACCGGGACTACGCCTCGGTACTGCCTGCGGCGCTGAACGCGGCCGCGCACCGGCGGCCCTTCATCGCCGGGTGGCTGTCCCGCGGCGGCGGGGCGCCGCTGGAACTGGTCACCAACGCGGGCCCGCTGCCCGGAGACGACCAGCCCCAGCAGGAACTGCTGTTCCCGTGGGGAGCGCGCGGCGAGCCGGTCGCCGGCAACATGCTGGCCGACCTGGACCGGCTGGTGTGGGGGCCGTGCCCGCTGCGGCAGGCGCCGCTGGCCCCGGCCGGGCCGGACGCCGCGGAGCAGGGCCCGACGCTGTTCGAGGCCGCCCTGCAGACGCTGATGGGCCGGGAGTTCGGCTGGCTGATCGTGGCTGACCCGGTCGACCGCATTGACGCCGAGACCGACGAACTGCGCTCCCAGCTCAACATCCTGCGCCGCTACGAGGAGGAGCACGCCCGCTTCGACGTGGAGCGGGCCGAGCGGCGGCTGGCCGAGCTGGACGCTTACCGCGAGGCCGGGCTGTGGGAGGTCCGGGTGCTGGCCGGCGCGGCCAGCCAGCAGGACCTGGCGCTGATCGCCCCGGTGCTGGCCGGCGCGGCCGGCCTGCAGGCGCACCCGTACCGGCTGCGCAGCGCCGAGGGCGCCCATGACTTCGCCGACGCCCTGGCGGCCAAGCTCAGCGACACCGGCGACGGCTCGGCGGTGCCCTACCCGGCTACGGCCGGGGTGCTGGCCGCGCTGGCCGGGCTGCCCCGGGGCGAGGTGCCGGGCGTGCGGGTGCTGGACCGCGGTCACTTCGACGTGACCAGCGAGATGGCCAGCGAGCAGTCCATCGGCCTGGGCGAGATCCTGGACGGCCAGGACCGGCCGGTGGGCACGTTCCGGGTGCCGCTGGACACGCTGAACCGGCACGCCTTCGTGACCGGCGCGACCGGGGCGGGCAAGTCGCAGACGGTCCGGCACATGCTCGAGCAGCTCACCTCGGCGGGCGTGCACTGGCTGGTCATCGAGCCGGTCAAGGCCGAGTACGCGGCCATGGCGGGCCGGATCGAGGGCGCCAGCGACGTGACGGTGATCAGCCCGGCCGACCCCGGCTCGGTCCCGATGTCGGTTAACCCGCTGGCCCCCGAGCCCGGCTACCCGGTCCAGGCCCACATCGACATGGTCCGCGCGCTGTTCCTGGCCGCGTTCGAGGCCCACGAGCCGTTCCCGCAGATCATCTCCCAGGCCCTGCAGCGCGCCTACGAGGACTGCGGCTGGGACCCGGTGACCGGCGCCGGGCTGCCCGGCGCGGTCGCGCCGCCCACCGTCCCGACCCTGGCCCGGCTGGAGGCCGCCGCGCTCGACGTCATCTCCGAGGTCGGGTACGGCCCGGAACTTCATGCGGACGTGCGCGGGTTCGTCGGGGTGCGGCTGAAGTCGCTGCGCACCGGGTCGGCCGGCCGGTTCTTCGAGGGCGGCCACCCGGCCGACATCGGCGCCCTGCTGCGCCGCAACGTGGTGCTGGCCATCGAGGACGTGGCCAACGATGAGGACAAGGCGTTCCTGATCGGCACGCTGATCATCCGGATCGTCGAGCACCTGCGGATGCGGGCCAAGAGCGGCCCGGCGGGCGGCCTGCGGCACGTGGTGGTCATCGAGGAGGCGCACCGGCTGCTGCGGGCGGGCCGGGAGGGCGCGAGCGCGCACGCGGTCGAGTTGTTCGCCAGCCTGCTGGCCGAGATCCGGGCCTATGGCGAGGGCATCGTGATCGCCGAGCAGATCCCGGCCAAGCTGGTCCCGGACGTGATCAAGAACACCGCGCTCAAGGTGGTGCACCGGCTCCCGGCGGCCGATGACCGGCAGGCCGTCGGCGCGGCCATGAACCTGGACGAGGCGCAGTCCCGTCAGGTGGTGGCGCTGCGGCCGGGCGTGGCCGCGGTGTTCGCCGACGGGATGGACCGGCCGCTGCGGATCCGGGTGCCGCTGGGCGAGACCCGGGAGCGGGCCGTCCCCGGCAGCGGGTCGCACCCGCCGATCCACGGCCGCCGCTCGGCCGCCTGCGGGCCGACCTGCACCGGCGGCCGGGCCTGCACGCTGCTGGAGATCCGGGCCGCCGAGGTGCTGGCCAGCTCGCCCGAGGACGCCTGGCTGCGGGTGTGGGCCGAGGCCCTGGTGCTGGCCCACCTGACCAACCGCCCGCTGCCCCGGGTGCCGGCCGTGCTGCGCGGCCGCTGGCTGGAACTGGACGCCCGGCTGCGCGAGTGCCTGCTGGCCACCGCGCTGGACCGGCCGCTGGCCGGGCGGGCCACCGCGGTCCGGGCGAGCTACGACCCGGAGCGGTTCGCGGCCGCCTGCGCGGCCACCGCGCGGCGGCTGCTGGAGGGCGGCAATGGCGCCGGCACCACGCCCGGCACCGACTGGGTCATCCCGCAGCTTCAGTGGCTGCACGAGATCGAGCGGGCCGTCCCGCTGCTCGGTCCCCAGCCCGACCCGTTCGCGCCCGCCCCCCGGCTGGACTTCCCGCTGCCCGGCCTGGCCGACCGGGCCGACGTGAAGATCGGCCAGCGGGTCAGCGGGCTGCGCCGCCACCCGCTGTCGATGGGGCTGGCCCGCAACCGCCTGCCCGCCTGGACGGTGCTGCTGGGCGAGGACGACCAGCAGGGCTTCGTGGCTGACCTGGCCAGCGTGGCCATCGGGTTCAGCCACCGCGGCCAGTTGCGCAAGGCGGCCGGCGAGATGGGCATCGCCGGGTGGCTGGAGCCGGTGCTGAGCTGGCCGCGGCGCTTCATCATCGGCGCCGACGACCAGGCGGTGGCGGACGCGGTCCGCCAGTCCGCCTCGCGGTCCTAGGCCGTTGGCAGCACGGATAACATCGGCCCCCATGAGCAAGCTTCCGCTTCGCGCGCGGCTGGCCACCGGGATCGGCGGCGCCGCCGGGCGGGTGTCGCGGCTCACCGGCCGCGGCGACGGATCGGTCATCGGCGGCGTCCTGGGCCTGCGCGTGGAGCCCGACCTGCTCCGGCTGCTGGCCACCGACCGCGAGGTCATCCTGGTGACCGGGACCAACGGCAAGACCACCACCACGCGGCTGATCACCGCCGCCCTGGGCGCGCTCGGCGCCGAGGTGGCCAGCAACGCGTTCGGCGCCAACATGGCGGCCGGCCTGGCGTCGGCGCTGGGCCGGGCGCCGAAGGCCACGTACGCGGTGCTGGAGACCGACGAGCGCCACCTGCCCGCGGTGATCGAGGCCACCCGTCCCCGGGTGGTCACGCTGCTGAACCTGAGCCGCGACCAGATGGACCGGGCGGCCGAGATCTGGCTGATCGCCCGCCGCTGGCGGGAGGCCCTGGCCGCCGCGCCGGACAGCCTGGTCATCGCCAACGCCGACGACCCGCTGATCGCCTGGGCGGCGGGCGGGGCGCGCCAGGTCACCTGGGTCGCGGCCGGCCAGCGCTGGCACGAGGACTCCTGGTGCTGCCCGGAGTGCGGCTCGCACCTGCGCCGGGAGGGGTCCGACTGGCGGTGCGGGGAGTGCGCGTTCGCCCGGCCGCCCACGCCCTGGGTGCTGGACGGCGGCGCCGTGGACGGCCCGTACGGCCGCCGCGACCTGGACCTGGCCCTGCCGGGCCGGGCTAACCGGTCCAACGCGGTGGTGGCGCTGGCCGTGGCCGACGTGTTCGGCGTCTCCCCGGACCAGGCGCTGCCGCTGCTGCGCCAGGTCACCTCGGTGGCCGGCCGGTACACCGTGGTGGAGCGGGGCGGCTGCATGGTGCGGCTGCTGCTGGCCAAGAACCCGGCCGGCTGGCTGGAGGCGTTCGACGTGCTCAGCCCCGGCCACGGCCCGGTGCTGCTGGCGGTCAACGCCCAGATACCCGACGGCAAGGACACCTCGTGGCTGTGGGACGTCGACTACCGGGTGCTGCGCAGCCGCCCGGTGTACGTCAGCGGCGAGCGGCGGCTGGACCTGGCCGTCCGGCTGGAGGCCGACGAGGTGGCCTTCGACCTGGCCGACGGCCTGGACGACGTGACCGGCCGGCTGGGCTCGGGGGGCCTTGACGTGATCGCCAACTACACCGCGTTCCAGCAGATCCGGGCGCTCACCGGGCGCGGCGAGTGAGGACGTCCTGATGCCCCAGCACCGGGCCCGGCACGCGGCCCCCACGACCGAGAGCCACCTGCGCCTGGTGTGGGTCTACCCGGACCTGCTGAGCACCTACGGCGACCGCGGCAACCTGCTGGTGCTGCTGCGCCGCGCCCAGCTCCGCGGCATCCCGGCCGAGCCGGTGGAGGTCAACTCCGACGAGCCGGTGCCCCGGTCCGGTGACATCTACCTGCTGGGGGGCGGCGAGGACCTGCCCCAGATCCTGGCCGCCCGGAGGCTGCGGGCCGACGGCGGGCTGCACGCGGCCGCCGAGCGGGGCGCCGTGGTGTTCGCCGTGTGCGCGGGCTACCAGGTGATCGGCACCCAGTTCGGCGGGGTGTCGGGCGAGGCGGTGCCGGGCCTGGAGCTGATCGACATCAGCAGCGGCCGCGGCGACCGGCGCGGGGTCGGCGAGGTCGTCGCCGACGTCGACCCGGCTCTCGGCGTTGACCGGCTGACCGGCTTCGAGAACCACCAGGGCGTGACCACCATCGGCCCGGCCGCCCGGCCGCTGGCCCGGGTCACGCTCGGCGTCGGCAACGGCGACGGCACCGAGGGCGCCTACAGCGGCCGGGTGCTCGGCACCTACCTGCACGGCCCGGCCCTGGTCCGCAACCCCGGCCTGGCCGACCTGCTGCTGGGCTGGGCGGCGAGCCCCGGGCCGACCATCGTCCCGCTGCCGCCGATCCCGGACGCTGAGGAAGAATGGGCGAAACGGCTGCGCGCCGAACGCCTGTCCGCCGTAGGCGCTGGCTCGTCGTCCCAGTAGCGGGTCTCAGCAGCGCGGCAGGCTCACTAGCGCGGCAGGCTCAGCAGCGCGGCAGGCTCAGCAGCGCGGCAGGCTCAGTAGATGAGCGCCTGGGCGCCGTCGGCCAGCACCTCGGTCAGGAACGTGGGCGCCCCGGCGATCCGGATGCCGTCCAGCACGTCCTGCTCGCCGATATCGCGGCGGGCCGCGCACTGGCTGCACACCGTCACCGTGCCCGCCCGCAGCACGCCGTCGAGCATGTCGCCCAGCGGCATCGCGTGCGGCAGCGCCACGTCCTCGCCCCGGCCCGGCAGCGCGAACCAGGCCGCCTCCCCGGTCAGCCACAGCGACACCGGCACGCCGCTGGCGGCGGCCGTGGCCGCCACGGTGAACGCCTGGTTGCACCGCTCCGGGTCGTCCTTGCCCGCGGTGACCTTCACCACCAGGGAACGCGAGTCCATGTCCCGTACCTTAGCGCTTGCCCCGCGTGGTGCCGGTCCGCCAGGCGCGCGTCGCCCTAGACTCCGGAGGTATGTCAGCAATGGTCAGCGGTGTGGCACTGATCGCGGTGTTCGCCGCCCTGGCGGGCCTGGCGGCCGTCCTGGCCCTGGCCGCGTACCGCCGCGCGGGCGCCCGCGACACCGCCCGCGACACCGCGCGGGTCGCCGCGGACCTGGCGCCGGGGCCGGACCCCCGTCCGGGCCCCCGTCCGGGCTCCCGTGCCTGAGCGACCCGTGCCTGAGCGACCCGTGCCTGGAGCCGCACCCCGCGCTCGGCCCGCTGCGGTTCCTGATCGGCCGCTGGGAGGGCGCCGGGGTGGCGGGCTATCCCACCATCGAGAGCGCCCAGTACGGCCAGGAGATGGAGTTCAGCCACAACGGCAAGCCGTACCTGAGCTACGCCAGCCGGACCTGGCGGCTGGCCGCCGACGGGACCATCGGCGAGCCGCTGGCCGCCGAGACCGGCTTCTGGCGGCCGCAGCCGGGCGGCCTGGTCGAGGTGGTGCTGGCCCACGCGTCGGGGATCGTGGAGGTCTACCTGGGCCAGGTGACCGGCACCCGGGTGGACCTGGCCACCGACGCGGTGGTGCGCACCGGCACGGCCAAGGAGGTCACCGCCGGCCGCCGGCTGTACGGGCTGATCGGCGCCGATCTCGGCTACGCCTGGGACCTGGCCGCCGTCGGCCAGCCCCTGCAGGCCCACGTCTCGGCTCAGCTCAAGCGAGTCGGCGGGCAGCCAGGCTAGCGGTAGGGCTCGCGGCCAGCGGTAGGGCCCGCGGCCAGGCGGCCTAGCGGTAGGGCTCGCGGCCAGCGGCAGGGCCAGCGGCCAGGCGGCCTAGCAGTCTGCCGGGCTAGCGGTCAGGCCGGGCTAGCAGTCAGGCGGGCTAGCGGTCAGGCGGGCAATAAAGAACCCCGGGCGACTCCCGTGCGAGCATGCTCGCACGGGGACCGGCTGGACAATGGCCGGTCAGCCCGGGGTCTCGGTGTCTGCCGTGAATTAGCCGACCGCCGCAGCAGCGGCGGTGACCCACACGCAGGCGGCGGCTAGCTGACAGCCACCTCGCGAGTCCAACGTCTATGCATAAGTTGTGGACCACCTCCTTTCCCGCGTTAGCCGGAACGCTACGTCACCCGGCCCGCCGCGGGCAACACCGTTTTCCGGTGGCGGGTTGCGCTCGCTGCGAAAAGTCCCATGACGACGCGGGATCACTAGACTGGTGGTATGTCGCAGACGTGGGACGACACGCTGCGGGCCAGCGGATACCGGGTCACGCCGCAGCGCCAGCTCGTGCTCGAGGCCGTGACCCGGCTGGAGCACGCCACGCCGGAGGAGATCTTCACCGATGTCCGGCACACCGCGCGCGGCGTCAACGTCTCCACCGTGTACCGGACGCTGGAGCTGCTGGAGCAGGTCGGCCTGGTCACCCACACCCACCTGGGCCACGGCGCGCCGCGCTACCACCTGGCCGCGCAGGCCCAGCACGTGCACCTGGTCTGCCGCGACTGCGAGCAGATCACCGAGATCGTCCCCGCCGCGGTCGGCCCGCTGGTCGAGGCGCTGGACCGCGAGTACGGGTGGGAGACCGACGTCGGGCACCTGACCGTGTTCGGCCGCTGCGCCGCCTGCCGGGCCCGTGGTGATCGCTAGACCCCGCTGATCAGTGAGTAGCCTGGCAGCCATGGACAGCCCACTTCTCGCCGAGCCCGGCGCGGTGCCTGCCGACGGCCCGGACACCGGGGTCGCGGCGCACTATGGAGACCCCTACGCCGAGCAGCGCGCCACGGTGGCCGGCGGGGGCGTCGTGGACGTCTCGCACCGGGACGTCATCCGGATCACCGGCCCGGACCGGCTGTCCTGGCTGCACAGCCTGACCACCCAGCAACTGGAGGGGCTGGCCCCCGGTGACAGCGCCGAGGCGCTCATCCTCGACCCGCAGGGCCACGTGCAGCACGCCTTCGCGCTGACCGACGACGGCGAGGCGATCTGGGCGCACACCGAGCCGGGGGCGGGCGGGCCGCTGCTGGAGTTCCTGGCCTCGATGCGGTTCATGCTCCGGGTCGAGGCCGCCGACCTGAGCGACAGCCACGCCGTGCTGGCCGTCCTCGGCCCCGGGCGGCCTGACCGGGCCGCAGATGGCGGGCTGGCCGTCCGCGACCGCTTCGAGACCAGCCTGATCGTGCCCCGGGACCGGCTGGCCGCGGAGGTGGCCGCGCGGCGCGACGGCGGCGCGGTGCTGGCCGGGACGTGGGCGCAGGAGGCGCTGCGGATCGCCGCCGGGCGTGCCCCGGCTGGGCCTGGATACTGACCACCGGACGATCCCGCACGAGCTGGGCTGGATCGAGACCGCCGTGCACCTGACCAAGGGCTGCTACCGCGGCCAGGAGACCGTCGCCCGGGTGCACAACCTGGGTCACCCGCCCCGCCGCCTGGTCCGGCTGCTGCTGGACGGCAGCGAGGACCGGCTGCCGGGCCACGGCGACCCGGTGACCGCCGACGGGACCGAGGTCGGGTTCACCGGGTCGGCCGCCCGGCACTACGAGCTGGGACCGGTCGCGCTGGCCGTGATCAAGCCGGACCGTGCCGGTGGACGCCACCTTGCAGGCGGCCGGGATCGCGGCCGCCCAGGAGGTCATCGTGGCGCCCGGACGCCGGCGGCGCGGCCCAGGCCGCGGTCCGGCAGGTGCGGGCCGGCCTGCTCGGCCGGCGGCGGCTGATGCTGCGCCAGGCGCTGCTGGCCGTCGTCCGCCAGCACGGAGATCCGCGAGCTGATCACCACCCTGCCGGTGACCCGGGACGTGGTGGCCCGGTTCGTCGCCGGGGACACCGCCGACGACGTGCTGGCGGTGATCGCCCGGCTGTCCGCCGAGGGGCTGCTGGCCACGGTCGACTACCTGGGCGAGGACAGTCACCAGACCGGGAGCAGGCGGCCGCCGTCGCCGACGAGTACATCGCGCTGCTGGGCGCTGGCTGGGGCCGCCTGGCCGCCATGGCCGAGGTGTCGGTCAAGCCCACCGCGGTCGGCCTGGGGCTGGCCGAGCACGGCGAGAAGACCGCCCTGGAGAACATCGTCCGGATCGCCGTGGCGGCCCGCAACGCGGGCACCACGGTGACCCTCGACATGGAGGACCACGGCCGGGTCGACGCGACCCTGCGACTGGTCACCGAGCTGCGCGCGGACTTCCCCGACCTGGGCTGCGTGCTCCAGTCCTACCTGCGCCGCACCGAGGCGGACTGCGCGGAACTGGCCGCCGCGGGCTCCCGGGTCCGGCTGTGCAAGGGCGCCTACGAGGCCCCGGCGGCAGCTGGCCAGCCGCCCGGACGTGGACCGGTCCTACGCCCGGTGCATGCGGATCCTGATGCGCGGCGCGGGCTACCCGATGCTGGCCACCCACGACCCGCGGCTGATCGAGCTGGGCGGGGTGGTGGCGGCCATGGCGCGGCCGGAGCCGCGACGAGTTCGAGTACCAGATGCTGTACGGGCTGCGCCCGGCCGAGCAGCGGCGCCTGGTGGCGGCCGGGGGGCGGGTCCGGGTCTACGTCCCGTACGGCCGTGACTGGTACGGCTACCTGGTCCGGCGGCTGGCCGAGCGGCCGGCCAACCTGGCGTTCTTCCTGCGGGCGCTGGCCTCCGGGCATTAGCCGTCATTCGCGAGGCCTTGCATTACCGCCACCGCCCGCATTTTGCAAATCGCTGCGACATTAGCACCGGCCGCTTCGTCGGCGCGTCTCCGCACTCCTCTTCGCGCGACCTCTTTGCAACAGCATTTGCATGTGTCCCTGCACGGGCATTCCGGCCGCCGGGGTGCCGCCCCCGGCGGCGCGGACCCGGTGCGCCGGGTAGGGTTTTGCGGGTGATCGCTGTCCTGGGTGCGGGGAAAATGGGCGAGGCGCTGACCTCGGGACTGCTGCGGGCGGGCCGGTCGCCGGACGAGGTGGTGGCGGCCGTCCGCCGCCCCGAGCGCGCCGCCCAGCTGCGCGACGGCTACGGCATCGAGGTGCTCAGCGCGGCCGACGCGGCGAGCACGGCGCAGACCCTGCTGATCGCCGTCAAGCCGCAGGACATGGCCGCGCTGCTGGCCGAGATCGCACCTCGGCCGTGTCGCCCGACAAGCTGGTCATCTCGGTGGCGGCGGGCATCCCGACCGCCTTCATCGAGCGGGCGCTGGCCGGCTGACATCCCCGTCGTCCGGGTCATGTCCAACACGCCGGTGCTGGTCGACGAGGCGATGAGCGTGATCTCGCCGGGCCGCCACGCGGGCGAGGCCCACCTGCGGCAGGCCGAGGAACTGCTCCGCCGGTCGGGCAAGGTGCTGCGGATCCCCGAGTCCCAGCAGGACGCCGCCACAGCGCTGTCCGGCAGCGGCCCGGCCTACGTGTACTTCCTGGTCGAGGCCATGGTGGACGCGGGCATCCTGCTCGGCATGCCGCGCGCCACCGCGCTGGAGATGGTCAAGCAGGCCGTCTTCGGGGCGGCCACCATGCTGCGTGACTCGGGCGAGCACCCGGTCATCCTGCGCGAGGCCGTGACCTCGCCCGGCGGTACCACCATCAGCGCGATCCGGGAACTGGAGCGGCACGGCGTGCGGGCGGCGTTCCTGGCCGCCATCGAGGCGGCCCGCGATCGCGGCCGGGAACTCGGCGGCGGGTAAGGCCGGTTCGACCCGCGGCGACGGTTACGGCATTCTGGCCCGGACGCCACATTTGGCTTATCGCAGTGCTTGCTGATCCCCGTCTAGGCGAATTGACCGGCCTCGTCAGGGTTGCCCTTTTCCGGACAGGACTTACGCTGGAGGCGGGCGTGACTGGTGCGCTGGAATCTCGCTAGGCGCGCTAAGCCTGGCCAGGAGAGGGCAATCGATGGCAGCAGATGTGACTCCGCTCAGTGATGTCAGGTTCCTGACAGTGGCCGAGGTGGCCACGATCATGCGCGTATCCAAGATGACCGTGTACCGCCTGGTCCACTCGGGCGAGCTGGAGGCCATCCGGGTCGGCCGCTCGTTTCGCGTACCTGAGCAGGCCGTGAACCAGTACCTGCGGGACGCCTTCGTGGCCTCGGACTGACGCCGGCGCCCGGCGCGGCGGGCCGGCGCCGGGCCTGCCGAATCCCGGGTCGCCCCTCGGGCGGCGGTACTCTGTGGCACTGGCGTGTGCCCGGCTGCCTGCTGTGGCGGGTGCGGCCGAAGGCATGCCCGTACCGAAAGCAGGGTGATCCCGTGGGCTCAGTCATCAAGAAGCGCCGCAAGCGCATGGCCAAGAAGAAGCACCGCAAGCTGCTGCGCAAGACGCGCGTCCAGCGCAGGAACAAGAAGTAGGGCCCGGGCGACCGGGCTGGCCGAGCCGGGATCCTGGCGGACCGGCTGGCCGTGCGCGGCCGGTTTCGCGGCGCGGCGGCTGGCGGGCGAGTACGAGGTCGACGAGTTCGGGTTCGATCCCGAGCTGAACGCGGCCGTGCTCATGCCCGCCGCCCTGGCCCTGTACCGGCAGTGGTTCCGGGTGCGGATGCGCGGCCTGGACCAGGTGCCCGCCGACGGCGCCGCGCTGGTCGTCGCCAACCACTCGGGCGTCCTCCCGCTGGACGCGATCATGCTCCAGGCGGGCGTGTTCGCCGACCACCCGGCCCACCGCAACCTGCGGCTGCTCGGCGCCGACCTCGTCTACGAGCTGCCCGGGCTGGGCGCGCCTGGCCCGCCGCAGCGGGCACGCCCGGGCCGACCCGGCCTGCGCCAGCGCGCTGCTGGCGGCGGGCGAGCTGGTCGGCGTGTTCCCCGAGGGCTACAAGGGCACCGGCAAGCCGTTCAGCGAGCGGTACCGGCTGCAGCGGTTCGGCCGCGGCGGGTTCGCCCGGACCGCCATCAGCGCGGGCGTGCCGATCATCCCGTGCGCGATCGTCGGCGCCGAGGAGATCTACCCGATGATCGGCAACGCCCGGCGGCGCGGCCCGGCTGCTCGGCCTGCCCTACTTCCCGGTCACCCCGCTGTTCCCGTGGCTCGGCCCGCTCGGCGCCGTGCCGCTGCCGTCCAACTGGATCATCGAGTTCGGCCGCCGTCCCGGCCGGCTGCCGACCGCCGCGGGTGACGCCGCCGACGAGCTGGCCGACGCGGTGCGGGACACATCCAGGCCAAGGTGGACGAGCTGGTCGCCGAGCGCGGCCCGGCGTTCGGGTAGGTATCGCGCCGCCCCGCCGTTACTGCCCTGAATTACCTGGCGGCCCGGTGCCGCCGCAGGGCCACGCCGGCCGCCATGCCGCCCGCCACCGCGCCCGCGCCCGCCGCCACCGGCAGGGCGAGCATCGTGACCCGGCGCCCGGAGCGGAAGTCGTGCATCGGCCAGCCCCGCTCCCGCGCCACCGCCCGCAGCCCGGCGTCGGGGTTCACCGCGTTCGGGTGGCCGACCAGGGTCAGCATCGGCAGGTCGTTGACCGAGTCGCTGTAGGCGCTGGACCGGGACAGGTCCAGGTTCTCCCGCTGGGCCAGCGCCCGGATGGCGGCCGCCTTGGCCTCGCCGTGCAGCAGCCCGCCGGCCAGCCGCCCGGTGTAGACGCCGTCCACCGACTCCGCCACCGTGCCCAGCGCCCCGGTCAGCCCCAGCCGCCGGGCCAGGATGTTGGCCAGCTCCACCGGCGTGGCGGTGACCAGCCACACCCGCTGCCCGGCGTCCAGGTGCCGCTGGGTCAGCTCGCGGGTCGCCGGACCAGATCCGGTCGGCCATGGTGTCGTCGTAGATCTCCTCGCCCAGCGCGACGATGTCGTCGACCTTCTGCCCGGCCACGAACGCCAGCGCGGCCTGCCGGGCCGCGTCGATGTGCTCGGCGTTCTCCGTCGCCGCGCAGCCGGAACGACAGCTGGCCCCACAGCATGCCGGCCATGACCTTGCTGCCGAACATCTTCCGGGCGGCCAGCCCGCGGGCGAAGTGGTAGATCGACGCCCCGCGCATGATCGTGTTGTCGACGTCAAAGAAAGCCGCGGCGGACGGATCCGGAACCGGGGGCGGGTTGTGCACGTCGGCGGCGGCCGCCGAGGCGGCCCCGGCCGCCGTCGCCGCGGCCCGGCTCGACAGGCCCGGCCGGCCCGCGAAGATCAGCCTCTTCATGTCTCCCCAGGGTACCGGGGTGGCGGGTGATCGGCGGCCGTAGAAACGGGGCAGGTCAGAGGTATGCTCCGCAGCATCACCCCGCATCGTGCACCATAGCTAGCGATGTCTGTCTCGCTGATCGTGTCGGCAGCCGGCGCCCTGGTCGTGGCGATCGGCCTGGTGATGCTGCTCGTCCGGGCGGTCCGCACCCCGCGGGGCGACGTCATCGCCTGGACGGTGGCGATGGCCGGGCTGCTCATCTCGCTGGGCGCCCAGGCCGCCGGGCACCTGCGGGGCTTCGACCCGATCACGTTCCGGGCGATGGAGACCGGGGCTCAGGTGCTCGCGCCGCTGGCGCTGATCCTGGGCCTGGCGCAGGCGGTGGCCCGGTCCCGGCCCGGCCGGTTCGCCGGCTGGCTGCTGATCCCGGCGTTCTCGATCCTTCCCCTGGTGGTCTTCGTCACCGACCCGCTCAGCTCGGCGACGTTCTCCAAGGCCTGGCCGCCGCCCGCCACGTACTACCAGTTCATCCCGAACGCGCTGCTGGAGTACGGCCTGGCCCCGATTACCTCGCTGGTGGCCATCGTCACCGTGTGCTTCGCCATCGGCCGGTCCCGGCGCGAGTTCGCCTGGCGGGCCGCGCTGATGCCGGTGACCGCGGCGGGCCTGGCCGTGCTGGCCCTGGCCGTCCCCGTGCTGACCCCGGCGCTGCAGCACCACCTGGGCGTGCACGTGCCGCTGAGCTCGCTGTTCGCCGTGCTGTGCGTCGTGGCCGCCGCCTGCTGACCTGGTACGCCGGGATGGGCACGGCCGGGCGTCCCGAGCGACGCGCTGCGCGACGCCACCCTCCGCTCGAGCGACCGCGGCGACCGCGGCGGCTACCCCCGCGAGTCCTACGCCCCGCCGCCCGGCTATGACTCCTACGACCCGCCCGCCCCGGATCCCGGGCCGCGGCCCCGCGGTGATCTTGACCACAGCGATGTCTCGGGCTTCGGCCGCCCGGCGCCCGGCCCCGGCGCCCGGCGGTGGGATGCCATCGACCAGACCGGCGACATGGAGGCGTACAACGCGGGCTCGGGCTACGACGGCCTGTTCCGTGACGAGCCCGGCTCCCCCGAGCCCGGCCCCGCCGAGGCCGACCGCGGCTACGCCGGGCCGCGGACCGGCGATCACGCCGTGTCGCGTCCGCCGGCCGGCGCCAGCGCCGGGCCGGTCCCGGTCGCCGTGCCCGCCCCGGACGGCCCGGCCGCGGACGATCCGGCGCGCGAGGACCTGTTCGGCCAGATCGCCATCTACACGCTGATCGAGGACCAGGTCGAGGAGTTCGACCGGCTGACCGAGCAGGTCGTGGCCAGGTCCGGGCCAGCGAGCCCGGCACCCTGGTGTTCATCGTGCACGCCGTGCCGTCCGCGCCGATGCAGCGGATCCTGTACGAGGTCTACCGGGACCGGGCCGCCTACGACCGGCACCTGCAGCAGCCCTACGTGACCCAGTTCGAGGCCGACCGGCGGCCGTACGTGCTGGCCACCAACGTGATCGAGCTTGGCCTGCAGCACGCCAAGGTGTCCCCGTTCCCGTCCATCGCCGACCTGTTCGGCGAGCCGGGCTACGACACCTCGGGGTTCGAGCGGCCGGACTTCACCCGCGAGTACGGCAGCACCACCGGCCAGCACCGGGCCACCGGGGGCGCGGGCCGGTGACCGCGCACCAGATCACGCTGCTGTCCCGGCCGGGCTGCCACCTGTGCGAGGAGGCCCGGGCGGTCATCGAGCGGGTGGCGGGCGACCTGGGCGTGCCCTGGACCGAGCGGGACATCACCGCCTCGCCCGAGGACCTGGCCCGGTACTGGGAGATGATCCCGGTCACGTTCATCGATGGCGTGCAGCATGACTACTGGCGGGTCAGCGAGGACCGCCTGCGGGCCGCCCTGGCCGGCGACCGCCCGTCAACTGGGGCGGCCGGGTAAAAAGCGGGCAAAACACCGGTAACCGGCACGTCGGGCCAGCCATCTGACTTTGTGCAAACGTTCACAAGGGCGTACCGTGAATGACGGCCGGGCGAGTGAACTGCCTGTCCCCGTCGAGTCCCCCAGGAGCGCCGGCGTATGTCACGCCGCTCGTCGCCAGCAGATGGCAATCATGGCATCCCGGAGGCGACCGTGGCTCGCCTCCCCGTTTACCTGCGTGCCCTGTACGCGCTGGCCGACCGCGGCATCGCCACGGTGTCCAGCGAGGAGCTGGCCGCCGCCGCCGGGGTGAACTCGGCCAAGCTGCGCAAGGACCTGTCGCACCTCGGGTCCTACGGCACCCGGGGCGTCGGCTACGACGTGGAGTACCTCGTCTACCAGGTCTCCCGGGAGCTGGGGCTGACCCAGGACTGGCCCGTGGTCATCGTCGGGGCCGGAAACCTGGGCCGCGCCCTGGCCAACTACGGGGGCTTCGCGTCCCGCGGCTTCCGCATCGCCGCGCTGCTGGACTGCGACCCGTCCGTGGTCGGCACGGTCATCGCCCGGCACACCGTCCGCAGCGCCGCCGACATCGAGGAAGTGGTCACCCGGTACAGCGTGTCCATCGGCGTGATCGCCACGCCGGCCGCCGCCGCCCAGGATGTCTGCGATCGCCTTGTCACGGCCGGAGTGACCAGTATCCTGAACTTTGCCCCGGTTGTACTGAGTGTGCCCCCGGGCGTAGATGTGCGTAAGGTCGACCTGTCCATCGAGTTGCAGATCCTCGCGTTCCACGCACAGCGCAGGGCCATCGTCGGGGTCGCGCACCTCGGCGAGCGCGAGTGGCAGGACCGCCGGGCGCGCCGGCGCGGAAGCGCGGGCGAGCAGGCACCGCCACTGGGCGATGGCACCGGCGTGGAGGCCGAGGCGGTAGGCACATGAGCATTCTGGTGGTTGGGCTCAGTCACAAGAGCGCACCCGTGGCCACGCTGGAGCGGGCGGTGCTGACCGCCGACGCCCGGGCCAAGCTGCTGCACGACGTCCGGTACGCCCAGGACGTGGCCGGGTCGCTGATCGTCAGCACCTGCAACCGGGTCGAGATCTACGCCGACGTCGGCAAGTTCCACAGCGCCATGGCCGCCATCTGCGAGCTGCTGGCCCGGCACAGCGGCGTCCCGGCCGGCGAGCTCACCCCGTGCCTGTACGTGCACTACGAGGACCGCGCGGTGCAGCACCTGCTGGCCGTGGCGTGCGGGCTGGACTCCATGGTGGTCGGCGAGAGCCAGATCCTGGGCCAGGTCCGCCAGGCCGTGGCCCTGGCCCGCGAGCACGGCACGCTGGACCGGGCGCTGGAGGAGATCAGCTCGCTGGCGCTGCGCACCGGCAAGCGGGCGCACGCCGAGACCGGCATCGACCAGGCCGGCGCCAACCTGCTCAGCGTGGGCCTGGCCGCCGCGGCGGCCGAGTTCGGCGCCCCGCCCGATGACCTCCTGGCCGGCCGGTCCGTCCTCGTCGTGGGAGCCGGCTCGATGAGCGCCCTCGCGGTGGCCGGCGCGGCCCGGGCCGGCGCGAACCGGATCGTGGTCGCCAACCGCACCCCCGATAACGCGAAACGGCTCGCGCAGTCCGTCTCCGGCACGACCGCCGACCTCGCCGACCTGCCTGCCCTGCTAACTGGCCCGGACCTGGTCATCTCCTGCACCGGGGCGCCCGGCACGGTGATCACCACGGCCATGGTGGCCAGCGCGGTGACCGGCCGGCCGCGGCCCGCGGCCCGCTGGTCCTGCTCGACCTGGCGCTGCCCCGGGACGTCGAGGCCGGCACCGCCGACCCTGCCCGGCGTGGCCGTGGTCGACCTGGAGACCCTGGCCGCCAGCGGCACCGGCGGCGGCCGGGACAGCGACGTCGCCGCCGTCCGCGGCATCCTGGCCCAGGAGTTCGAGGCCTACCTGCATGCCGGGCGGGCCGCCGCCGTGGCGCCCACCGTGGTGGCGCTGCGCGAGAAGGCGGCCCAGGTGGTGGAGGCCGAGCTAGCCCGGCTGGCCGGTCGGCTGGGCCGCCTGGACCCGCAGGTCAGCCAGGAGATCGCCCGGTCCATGCAGCGGATCACCGACAAGCTGCTGCACGCCCCGACGGTCCGGGTCAAGGAACTGGCCGGGATACCCGGCGGCGAGTCCTACGAGGCCGCGCTGCGGGTGCTGTTCGACCTGGACCCGGACGCGGTGCGGGCCGTCGCCCAGGCCGACGCCGGGCTGGCGCTGGCCGGCCTGGGTGAGCCGGGCGGGGCGCCATGACCCCGCTCCGGCTGGGCACCCGCAAGAGCCCGATGGCCATGAGCCAGTCGCTGCGGATCGCGCAGGCGATCACCGACCGGACCGGCCGGGCCGTCGAGCTGGTCGGCATCTCCACCTACGGGGATGCCAGCGCGGCTCAGCTGGCCCAGATCGGCGGGACCGGGGTGTTCGTCACCGGCCTGCGCGCCCGGCTGCTGGACGGCCAGGTCGACCTGGCCGTGCACTCGCTCAAGGACCTCCCGGTGGGCCCGGCCGACGGCATCGTGCTGGCCGCCGTGCCCGAGCGCGACGACCCGTTCGACGCGCTGGTCGCCCGCGACGGAGCCAAGCTGGCCGACCTGCCGGCCGGCGCGCGGATCGGCACCGGCTCGCCGCGCCGGGCCGCCCAGCTGCTCATGCTGCGCCGCGACCTCCGGCCGGTGCCGGTGCGCGGCAACGCCGGCACCCGGCTGGCCAAGGTCAGCGACGGTGACCTGGACGCGGTCGTGCTGGCCTACGCGGGCCTGGCCCGGATCGGCCGGCTGGACGCGGTGACCCAGGTGTTCGGCCCCGACGAGATGCTGCCCGCGCCCGGCCAGGGCGCGCTGGCGGTTGAGTGCCGCGCCGACCGGAAGACCTGGCTGCGCTGCTGGCGTGCGTGGACGACCCGGTCAGCCGGGCCGCCACCACGCGCGGAACGCAGCCTGCTGGCGGCGTTGCAAGCCGGGTGCCTGGCCCCGGTCGGCGCGTATGCTGCCGGGACGGATGTCGTGCGGCTCGACGGCATTGTCGTCGCAGCCGACGGGGGGACGGCGCTTCGCGGGAGCGCCGGCGGTCCCGCGGCCGAGGCTGAGCGCCTTGGCCGGCAGGTGGCCGCCGACCTGCTCCGCCGCGGCGCGGGACGTATACGGCCGTGTCCGGTGGACACATCAGTGACGGGGACGATGAGCGATGAACCCTACACCCGCCCAGCCCGGCGACAAGGCCCTGACCGATAGGGCCGGCGCCGACAAGGCTGGCGCCTCAGCCCGCGCGGGCCGGGTCGCCTTCGTCGGGGCCGGCCCGGCGCCGACGGACCTGCTGACCGTCCGCGCCGCCGCGCTGATCGGCCAGGCCGACCTGGTCGTCGCGGCGCCCTGGGTCAGCGAGCGACTGGCCCACCTGATCAAGGACGAGCGCCACGCTGGCCGACTCGGCCGGGCTGGCCGATGACCCGCAGCTGGCTGGTCAAGGCGGCCCGGGCCGGCCAGGCCGTGGTCCGGGTGCTCGGCGGCGACCCGTTCATGTTCTGCAACGCCGCCGCCGAGGCGGCCCTGTGCGCCAAGGCCAGGATCCCGTTCGAGATCGTGCCCGGCGTCAGCGCGGCCACGGCCGTGCCCGCCTACGCCGGCATCCCGCTCGACCTCCGACGGCACCGGCGACGTGCGCATCATCAACGCCAGCGAGGTCAGCGGCGTGTCCGCCGGGCCGCGGCACGCTGGTCATCCTCGGGCGCCGAGGCCGGGCCGGTGGACCTGGGCAAGATGCTCATCGCGGCGGGCTGGGCCGACACCACGCCGCTGGCCATCACCTGGAACGGCACCACCACCGACCAGTTCACCGTGATCGGCACGCTCGGCACCGTGGCCGCCGACCTGAAGGCCGCGGGCGTCAGCCCGCTGACCGCCCACGGCCCGGCGGTGGCCGTGGTCGGCGAGGGCGTCACCGCCCAGCGCTCCCTGTCCTGGTACGAGACCAAGCCGCTGTTCGGCTGGCGGGTGCTGGTGCCCCGGACCAAGGAGCAGGCCGAGGAGGTCTCCGACCTGCTGCGCGCCCAGGGCGCCGTGCCCGAGCAGGTGCCGACCATCGCGGTGGAGCCGCCGCGCACTCCGCAGCAGATGGAGCGCGCCGTCAAGGGCCTGGTCACCGGCCGGTACCAGTGGATCGCGTTCACCTCGGTCAACGCGGTCCGCGCGATCCGGGAGAAGTTCGAGGAGTACGGCCTGGACGCGCGGGCGTTCGCCGGCGTCAAGGTGGCCGCGGTCGGCGACCAGACCGCCCGGGCGCTGCGCGAGTTCGGCATCATGCCCGACCTGGTGCCCGAGGGCGAGCAGTCGGCCGAGGGCCTGGCCGGCGAGTGGCCCGCCTATGACGACGTGCTCGACCCGATCAACCGGGTGCTGCTGCCGCGCGCCGACATCGCCACCGAGGCCCTGGTCGCCCGGCTGACCGAGCTGGGCTGGGAGGCCGAGGACGTTACCGCGTACCGGACCGTGCGGGCCGCGCCGCCGCCCGCCCCGATCCGCGAGGCGATCAAGGGCGGCGGCTTCGACGCCGTGCTGTTCACCTCGTCGTCCACGGTCCGCAACCTGATCGGCATCGCCGGCAAGCCGCACACCGTCACGGTGATCGCGGTGATCGGCCCGGCCACCGCCAAGACCGCCCAGGAATTCGGCCTGCGGGTCGACGTCATGGCGCCCCGGCCCTCGGTCGCGGCGCTGGTGGAGGCGCTGGCCGAGCACGGCGCCGGGATCCGCGACGCGGCGCTGGAGGCGGGCACGCCGCTGCGCCGGCCCAGCGAGCGCCGCCGCGGCGCCCGCCGCCGGATCAGGTAGCGCGCAGAGCAGGTAGCCAGCGCGCGGCCGCCGTCGCGCCGAACCCGAGGAGCGAGATGACCCCCAGCTTCCCCGTCTCCCGGCCTCGCCGGCTGCGCCGCACGGCGGCCCTGCGCCGCCTGGTCGCCCCGGTCACCGTGCGGCCTGAGAACCTGGTCCTGCCGATGTTCGTCAAGGAGGGCATCGCCGAGCCGCAGCCGGTGCCGTCCATGCCCGGCGTCGTCCAGCACACCCGGGAGAGCCTGCGCAAGGCCGCCGTCGAGGCGGTCGAGGCCGGGGTGGGCGGGCTGATCCTGTTCGGCATCCCGGCGGTCAAGGACGCCCGCGGCTCGGCCGCCGACGAGCCCGACGGGATCGTCCAGCTGGCCCTGGCCGACCTGGCCGCCGAGGTCGGCCGGGACACGGTCCTGATGGCCGACCTGTGCCTCGACGAGTACACCGACCACGGCCACTGCGGCCTGCTGACCCGAGGCCGGCGAGGTGGACAACGACGCCACCCTGGAGCGGTACGCGTCGATCGCGGTGGCCCAGGCCGGCGCCGGCGTGCACGCCGTGGCGCCCAGCGGCATGATGGACGGCCAGGTCGCCGCGATCCGCACCGCGCTGGACCAGGCCGGTCACGCCGACGTGGCCATCTGCGCGTACTCGGCCAAGTACGCGTCGGGCTTCTACGGCCCGTTCCGCGACGCCGCCGAGTGCGCGCCCCAGTTCGGCGACCGGGCGTCCTACCAGCAGGCCCCGCCCGGCGCCCGGGAGGCGCTGCGCGAGGTCGCGCTGGACGTCGCCGAGGGCGCCGACATCGTCATGGTCAAGCCCGCCCTGGCCTACCTGGACGTGATCAGCCAGGTCGCCGCCGCCGTCGACCTGCCGGTGGCCGCCTACCAGGTCAGCGGCGAGTACGCGATGGTCGAGGCGGCCGCCGCCAACGGCTGGCTGGACCGCGACCGGATCATCGACGAGACCCTGGTCGCCATCCGCCGGGCCGGCGCCAGCATCATCCTCACCTACTGGGCCGCCGAGGTGGCCCGCCGGATCCGCTAGCCCGGTATCCGCTAGCCCAGTATCCGCTAGCCCGGTGATCCGCTAGCTCCGGCATCGTCTCCTGCTGACCCGCTCCGGCCCGGCCGGGTCCTGTTTGAGCTTGCCCGGCCCCGGGCAGCTCGACAGCCACGTCAACACAGCAGGAGGTTCCCATGTCAGCCGGAACCATCGTGGCGATCATCGTCGTGGTCATCATCGTGGCCGCGCTGATCGCCGGGGCCTCTCTCGCCGCCCGGCGTCGCCGGCTACGGCAGCGGTTCGGCCCGGAATATGACCGGGTGATCGAGGGCAGCGACAGCCGGCTGCGGGCCGAGGCCGAACTCGCCGAGCCGCGAGAAGCGCGTCCGGCAACTGGACATCCGGCCTCTTGACCCGGCCGCCCGGGCCAGCCTACCAGGGCCAGTGGACCGCCATCCAGCAGCAGTTCGTGGACACGCCGTCCGAGGCCGTCGCCGCCGCCCAGACCCTCATCACCAGTGTCATGGCCGATCGCGGCTACCCGGTCGAGGACGCCGAGCCAGATCATGGACGACCTGTCGGTCGACCACGCCGCCACCATCGGCCGCCTGCGGACCGCCCAGGACATCAGCGGCCGGGCCGCCGACGGGACGGCCAGCACCGAGGACCTGCGCCAGGCGATGATCCACTACCGCACGCTGTTCGACGACCTCGTCGGCGATCCCGCCGAGGTTCCGCACGACGCCACCGAGCCGGTCCCGGCCGTGCCGCCCGCCGACGTGCCCGTGGCTGGCTCCGTCGTCACCGAGGCCGTCGTCACCGAGGACGACGTGACCGAGTACGACGCCCCCGGCCGGCTCGACGCCGACCGGGACATGGCCGGCGGGGACCTGGCCCGGCCGGCAGACGTGGCCGACGGAGCCGACGGGGAAGTGGCCGCCCAAGACGCCGCCGGCCCCGACAGCGCCAGCCTGGACGAGCCCGGCCCGGGCCAGCCTGACCTGGACGAGCCTGACCTGGATGAGCCTGACCTGGACAACCAGCCCGAGCCGGCCGCCGCATCGCGGGACCCTGGCGGAAGTGAGCCCCGAGATGACCGACCACAGAGACGACGATGTCATCGTCATCTCGGAGGAGGACGTGGTCTACGAGACCCCGGACGACTCCGATGACGACACCAGTCACGGAAACCGCGATTCCGTGAACGCCGACCTGGACGCGAACGACCAGGCCACGACCACCCTGCCAGACGGCGCGCAGGACGCGCACGAGACCGGCGCCAGCGAGACCGGCGCCAGCGGCACGGGCGCGTACGCGATGGGCGGCGCCAGCCGGACCGGCGCGTTCGCGATGGGCGGCGGCGGGAACGGCGTGCACGGGGCCGGCGCCGGATGGCCGGATTCGCCCGCCGCCAGGGACGACACGGACGCCGACGACACGGACGCCGACGAGACGGACGCCGACGAGATGGCCGCCGACGAGATGGTCGCTGTCGGCACGGACGCCGACCAGGCGGATGCCGTCGAGACGGATGCCGTCGAGATGGATGCCGCCGAGACGGACGCCGCCGACACCGGTGCGGGCGACACGTATGCGGGCGACATCTCCGCCCGTGACGCGGATGAGGACCGGGACGGCCTGCCGGGCAGCGAGGCCCGCGCGGACGATGCCCCCGAGACCGGCGCCGATGATCCCGGCTCGGTCGCGGCGGACGTGACACCGCCCGCCGCAACCACGACAGCTGTCCCAGCGGCTACTGCCGTCCCGGCGGCCACCACTGTCCCGGCGGCCACCGCACCGGCTCCGGCCGGGGCTACCGCGGCCGCCCCCGCTGCCGTGCAGAGCAACTGGCCGCAGATCCAGTCCCTGTTCGTCGATGACCCCCGCAGCGCGGTCCGCCAGGCCGCCGACGTCATGAGCGGTGCCATGACCGCTCTGATGGCCGCCGCCCGCAACCGCGAGCAGGCCCTGCAGGACAGCTGGCAAGGCGATTCCACCGGCACCGAGGAACTCCGGACCGCCCTGCGCGAGTACCGCGACCTGTCCGCCCGCATCTCCGATCTGGCCAGCCAGATCTAGACATCCCACTCGCCACAGGCCCGGCCGGGAGCAGCGCCCCGCCGGGCCTGTTCACGCGCCCGGGCTCCGGCCCGGGCGGCGCTGCTGAGGGGCGCCTGTTCCGGTTACCGTGAGCAACCACGGGCGAACGCCTCGGATGCCGGCCCGGCCGGGAGTACAGTCCGGTGATCACACCAGGCGCGAGCCCGCCGGGTCCGCGCCCGAGCACCCCCGGCGCCGCGCACCCCGTTGCCGCGAGATTCGCCGCGGCGAGACCCGCTGCCGCGAGGCCCGCCGCGCCCGGCGCATCGCGCCGCGATCAGGCCGTCATCGCGCGGCGCGCAGCATGATCGTTATGGTCACCGTTGCGCATCAGCCGTGGGGGGTCGGGCGCAGCGGCATCCGGCGGCCCGGCATTATCAAGGCTGTAGGGGCCACGCGACAGCCGGAGCGGAAGTGAGCTAATTGGTTCAGTCGGTGCTGCGCGGCAGGCGGCGCAGGGCCGGTGACCGGATGGCGCTGGCCGCCATGCGCTACGCGGCCATGGGCTGGCCCGTCTGCGCGGGCGCCTACCTGCCGGGGCCGGGCGCAGTCGCGAGCGCGCCTGCTCCTGCGACCGGGTCGGCTGCCCCGCGCCGGGCGCGCACCCGATGTCGCCGACCTGGCAGCTCCAGGCGACCACCGACCCGGAGCAGGTGGCCCGGCTGTGGAAGGCGACGCCCGAGCGCGAACGTCATCCTGGTCACCGGCCGCGTCTTCGACGTGCTCGACGTACCCGCCCAGGTCGGCACGGCCGCGCTGGCCCGGATGGAGCGCGCCCGGCTGCGGCCCGGACCGGTGGCGATCAGCGCCGGGAACCGGGCCCTTTTCTTTGTCCTGACCCGGGGCGCGCCCGGCCGACGAGGACGAGTGGTGGTCGTGCCGCCTGGACTGCGAGCCGGAGATCATCGAGGACGTGGCCGGGCTGCGCTGGCACACCCGGGACAGCTACGTGCTGGCGCCGCCGTCCCGGTACGGCAGCGGCCTGGCCGCCGCGCTGGGTCCGCGATCCGGCCGGCAGCCCGCTGCCCGACAGCGTGCGCCTGCTGGAAGTGCTCGCCGATGTATTCGAGGAGGTTGGCCCATGACCGTGCCACAGACACCGGAATCACCGGCATCCGACCAGCTCACCGCGGACCGCACGGCCCAGTCGGCGGCGCTGTTCGCCCGGGCCTGCGCGGTCATCCCCGGCGGGGTCAACTCGCCGGTCCGGGCGTTCGGCGCGGTCGGCGGGACGCCGGTGTTCATGGCCTCGGGCCGCGGCCCGTACCTGACCGACGTGGACGGCAACCCGGTACGTCGACCTGGTCTGCTCCTGGGGCCCGATGATCCTCGGGCACGCCTGCCCGCCGGTGATCGAGGCGGTCCGCGCGGCCGCCCTGCGCGGCACCTCGTTCGGCACCGCCACCGCGGGCGAGGTCGCCCTGGCCGAGGAACTGGTCGCCCGCGCGCCGGTGGAGCAGGTCCGGCTGGTCAGCTCCGGGACCGAGGCCACCATGTCGGCGCTGCGGCTGGCCCGGGGCTTCACCGGGCGGTCGCTGGTGGTGAAGTTCGCGGGCTGCTACCACGGCCACGTGGACGCGCTGCTGGCGGCGGCCGGATCGGGCGTGGCCACCTTCGGGCTGCCCGACTCGCCCGGCGTCACCGGCGCGGTGGCCCGGGACACCCTGGTGCTGCCCTACAACGACGCGGCGCGCGGTGCGGGCCGCGTTCGCCGCCCGCGGCGACGAGATCGCCTGCGTGATCACCGAGGCGTGCCCGGCCAACATGGGCATCGTGCCGCCCGCCGACGGCTTCAACCAGCTGCTCGCCGAGCTGTGCCGGACGCACGGCGCGCTGCTGATCATGGACGAGGTGCTGACCGGCTTCCGGGTCACCCGGTCCGGCTGGTACGGCCACGACCCGGTGGCCGCCGACCTGATGACGTTCGGCAAGGTCATGGGCGGCGGCCTGCCCGCCGCCGCGTTCGGCGGCCGGGCCGAGATCATGGACCGGCTGGCCCCGGCCGGCCCGGTCTACCAGGCCGGCACGCTGTCGGGTAACCCGCTGGCCACCGCGGCCGGGCTGGCTACGCTGCGGGCCTGCACGGACGAGGTGTACGCGCGGGTGGACCGGGCCGCGCGCGCCGTGGCCGGGCTCGCGGCCGACGCGCTGGCCGCCGCCGGGGTGCCGTTCCGCGCGGCACGAGGCCGGGCAGCCTGTTCTCGTTCTTCCTCGGCGTCGACGGCCCGGTCCGCGACTTCGACGACGCCCGGCGCCAGTCCGGGCCGGCCTACGCCGCGTTCTTCCACGCCATGCTGGCGGGCGGGGTGTACCTGCCGCCGTCGCCGTTCGAGGCGTGGTTCCTGTCGGCCGCGCACGACGACGACGCCATCTCCCGGCATCGCCGCCGCGCTCCCCGCCGCCGCCCGGGCCGCGGCGCGCGCCCTGGGCTGATCAAGCACGGGCCGATCAAGCACGGGGCTGACCAAGCACGGGCTGATCAAGCCCCTCATCTGCCCAGACGGGCAGAAAGGCTGGCATACCGGTGAGCCGTCATCTGCCCAAACGGGCAGAACGACTCGTATACCGGCGTTTTTCCTGGCTGCGCTAGCAGCGCGCATCGTTAGCGGCCAAGATGTGCATGGTTGCGCCAGGCAGGAGGCCTGGGCACGGCACGGGGGGAGCCCGCCAATGGCGGTGCGGAATGTCATCAGCACGCTGAACCCGGACGGTACGGAGGTCATGGGGCCCGGGATCCTGATGTACCACTACCCCGGGTCCGACATCATGAACGGCAGCCTGCTGACGGTTGAGAGCAATCACTTCTGCGTGCTGAAGTCGCGCGGGGCGATCCTGAACGTCTACGAGACCGGCCAGTACCCGGTGGAGACGCCGCAGCGGCCGCTGATCGGCAGCATGCAGCAGGCGTTCTACGGCGGCCAGTCGCCGTGGCAGTACGAGGCGCTGTTCGTCTCCCGGGCCAAGAACGTGGTCAAGGCGCAGGGCGTGGCGCTGTCCCGCGAGCTGGCCGAGCTGGTCTATGACGTCGAGTACTACGTGCACGTCGACACCCGCGAGGCGGCGGTAACCTGGTCACCCACATGCCCTACAGCGGGCACGTGCTGACCACCGAGGCGCTGAACGCCTACGCCGGCCCGGTCGTGGAGCAGTCCATCAACCAGCTTGTCCAGGTCACCCCGCTGGAGCAGGTGAACGAGCGGATCCACGAGATCACCGAGCTGGTCCGCGGCCACCTGCAGGACTTCCTGGCCACCTACGGCGTCACCCTGAACGACGTCAAGGTGCTGATGCGGCCGCGTGACGAGCGGATGCGGGAGCTGATCTCGCTGCGCGCGTTCGGCCTGTCCGAGCTGGACGCCGTGCGCTACTACGTGGCCATGAAGATGGCCGAGCGCGGCCTGGTGTCGGCACCCAACATGGCCGTGGGCGAGCCGTTCCACATCGGGCTGACCGGCGGTTTCGGGATTCCGCGGCAATGGCAGCGGGGACCTGCTCAGCGGCGGGGCGCACGCGGGCCGCACGGCGGGCTGAGCGGCATGTCCGAGACCCTCGGCAACCGGCTGCGCGGCCTGCTCGCCTCCGACGTCTACACCGAGAAGGGCCGCCTCCGGTCCGATGACCTGCTCATCCGCGAGCGGGTCGCGCACGGGCTGGGCGGCGGCGTCGGCCCGGCTCCGGGAGCTGATCAGCGTCTGGCGCCAGGACCGGGTGCCGCCGTCGACCCGGGAGCAGCCCGTTCCCCCCGGCCGAGGTCATGGAGCCCATCCGCAAGGCCGAGCGCCTGGTCAAGGCCGTCGAGGACTGCGGGGTCCGCGGTCCGCGGCCTGCCGCTGCTCAACGCGGACCGGGTCTGGAACCGGGTCCGCCACGTCGGCCTGGACGAGCTGATGCAGTTCGACTGGACCCTGGTCGGCGAGGCCGATGGCCTGGTCGCCGACCTGTCCGGCAGTGTTCGCGCCTGGACGAGGTCGACGTGGCGGCGTGCGAGGCGCGGCTGCGCACCATCCGCACGGTGATGGCCGACCGGCAGCGGTACATCGAGATCTCCTAGCTGGCTCGCGGCCTCAGCCGACCGCCACCGCGACGATTCCCGCCACGATGGCGGCGGCTGCGGCCAGCTTGCGGGGCAGGCCGCCCTCGCCCAGCATGCGGCGGCCCAGGATGACCCCGAACAGCACGCTGACCTCCCGCGCCGGGGCCACCGCGCTCGACCGCGCTGAAGCTGAGCGCCGCGAGCACCAGCATGTAGGCCGCCGGGGCCAGCACCGCCGCGCCCGGCCACCTGGACCCGGAACGCCCGCCACACCTCGCGGCCCGGTCCGCCCGCCGCGCGACCGCGGGCGCGAACACCGCCAGCATCACCGGGAACGCCGCGTAGCCCTGCAGCACCGGCGGGGTGTGCAGCGTGCTGACCGCGTACTTGTCCCACAGCGTGTACGTGGCGATGAACGTCCCGGTCCCCACGGCCAGCCCGATCGCCGCGGCCAGCCCGGAGCCCGCCGGGAGCCCGGCCCGGCGGCGAGCCCGCCGGACCGCCGCCGGCGCCTGGCCCGGCGGGGCGGCAGGCCGATGGCCACGATGCCCGCCACGATGGCCAGGATGCCCGCCAGGGCCAGCGGCCCCGGCCGCTCGCCCAGCAGCACGATGCCGGCCAGCGCGGCCAGCAGCGCGCCGGTGCCCCGGCCGATCGGGTACACCAGGGACAGGTCCCCGGCCTGGTAGCCGCGCTGCAGGAACAGGAAGTAGCCGGCCTGCAGCAGGCCGGTGCCGGCCATGAAGCCCCAGTTCGCGGCGGTCAGGTGCGGATGGGCCACGGCCACCGTGATGAGGACCACCGGCAGGTACACCGATGGTCGCGGCCAGCGCGACCAGCCAGAAGAACAGGTGCGCCCCGGCTGGCCGACGCCTGCTTGCTGAACAGGTTCCAGGTCGCGTGCGCCAGCGCGGCGATGAAGATGAGCGCGAGCGCGGTTGACACTCACCCGGACCCTCCACGGCTCAGGGTACCGGCGGCCCGGCCGGCGGTAGTCTGAGCCCGCTATGACTGCCGATCACGGGCCCGCGAGTCCGGTGCCGCACAGCCCGGTGCCGCCCAGCCCGGTCCGCCGAGCCCGACACCGTCGTGCACCTCGTCCGGCACGGCGAGGTGGCCAACCCGCGCGGCGTCATCTACGGCCGCCTGCCCGGCTACCACCTGTCCGAGGACGGGGTGCTGATGGCCAAGGCCGCGGCCGACTTCCTGGCCGCCCCGGGACATGACCGTGCTGCGCTGCTCCCCGCTGGACCGGGCGGTCGAGACGGCCGCGCCGATCGCGCAGCAGTTCGGGCTGGAGGCCGTGACCGACGACCGGCTCATCGAGCCGTGGAACCACTTCGAGGGGATGCCGTTCGGCGTGGGCGACGGGTCGCTCCGCCACCCGGCGCACTGGTGGCCGCTGCGCAATCCGTTCCGGCCCTCCTGGGGTGAGCCGTACAAGGAGGTCGCCGCCCGGATGCTGGCCGCGGTGCCGGGACGCGGCCCGGGCCGCCCGCGGGCACGAGGCCGTGTGCGTCAGCCACCAGCTGCCGATCTGGGTCACCCGGCGGCGCGGTGGAGGGCGTGCGGCTGTGGCACGACCCGCGCCGCCGGGAGTGCGCGCTGGGCAGCGTGACCAGCCTGACGGCTGGCCGGGGACACGAGTCGTCGGGGTGTCCTACGCCGCGCCGTCCGGGGACCGCGGCAGCCGGCATCGGCGGTGCCTGAGCGGCGCGGCGACGGCTGAGCAGCCGGAAAGCCGGCCCGGCGTCCCGTCGCGGTCGCGAGGTCGGGCACAATGGGGCGCGGTACTACCGCCTGTAGGAGTACTACGACCGTAGGAGTCTGCCTGTGTTCTGCTCGCCCGCCTGCCCGCCGTCGCGGCCGCTGGCGCTGCCGCGACGCTGGCCGTGGCCGGCTGCGCGGGCGGCGCGATCGGGCCAGGACACCCCGGCCAGCAGCGGGCAGAGCTTCGTCGGCGCGCAGCTACAGTCACGCACCGTGTTCCAGCCCGGCCGCCGGCCCGGTCGCGCCGGACATCTCCGGGACGACGCTGACCGGCCAGCACCTGAGCCTGCCGGCTTACCGCGGGCTCGGTGCGTGGTCTGAACTTCTGGGGCTCGTGGTGCGCGCCGTGCCGGGCCGAGGCGCCCGACCTGACCGCGCTGGCCACGCACATGCGGCTCGAGCGGAGTCCGCTTCCTCGGCATCGACATCCGGGACGACCCGG
Source organism: uncultured Actinomycetota bacterium (assembly GCA_963731085.1). Classification (GTDB taxonomy): domain Bacteria; phylum Actinomycetota; class Actinomycetes; order Streptosporangiales; family Streptosporangiaceae; genus DASUBV01. The sequence goes on along the minus strand of CAVSUF010000001.1, from coordinate 78,684 downwards.
TCAGCGCGGACGCGTTCATCCAGTCCTTCGGCGATCCCGCTACCCGAGCCTGAACGACCCCAGCGACGAGCTGGCGCTCGCCTTCCGCGGGACCGTGCCGCCGGCCGCGATCCCGACCACGCTGGTCATCGACCGCAGCGGGCGGATCGCCGCGCGGATCCTCGGCAGCGTGAGCTACGACAGCCTCCGGGCGCTGATCACGCAGGGTGATCGCCGAGGACCAGGCATCGGCGATCGGGGCAAGCGGGGTGACGGCATCGTGACAAGCACCCCGGTCACGCAGGACACCGCGGCAGGCCGCGCCCCGCCAGGCCGCGCCGCGCCTGGGGCCGGGCGGCTGGCTGCGCTGGGCCTGGCGGCAGCTGACCTCGATGCGGACCGCGCTGATCCTGCTGTTCCTGCTGGCCGTCGCCAGCGTGCCCGGATCGGTGCTGCCGCAGGAGGGCATCGACCCGGCGGCGGTCACCCAGTACTACACCGCCCACCCGGCGCTGGCCCCGATCCTGAACCGGCTGTCGCTGTTCAGCGTGTTCGCCGCGCCCTGGTTCGCGGCCATCTACCTGCTGCTGTTCCTGTCCCTGGCGGGCTGCGTGCTGCCCCGGACCTTCCGGCTGGTCGGGTCGGCCCGGCAGCAGCCGCCGCGGGCGCCGCGGCGCCTGGCCCGGCTGCCGATGTCGGCCAGCTACCAGACCGCGCTGCCGCCCGAGCCGAGGCGCTGGCCTCGGCGGCCCGGCTGCTGGGCGGGCAGCGGTTCCGGCTGCGCGCCGGCGACGGCTGGGTCTCGGCCGAGAAGGGCTACCTGCGCGAGGTCGGCAACCTGCTGTTCCACATCGCGCTGCTGGCCCTGCTCGCCTCGATCGGGCTCGGCGGCATCTTCGGCTACAAGGCCAACCGGCTGCTGGTCGCCGGCCAGTCCTTCGCCGACACGCCCACCGCGCTGGACGTGTTCCGGCCGGGCCGCCTGGTCGTCCCCGTCCAGACCTGGCCCCGTTCAGCGTCAGCCTGAACCGCTTCAGCGCGTCCTACGTCGACCTCCGGCCCGACCGTGGACGAGCCGATCACCTTCAACGCCGCGCTGCAGCTACACCACCGCGCCCGGGCAGCCCGTCCGGCACTATGACCTCCAGGTCAACCACCCGCTGGTGGTCGACGGCGTCAGCGTCTACCTGATCGGGCACGGCTACGCGCCGGAGTTCACGGTCACCGACGGCACGGGGAACGTGGTGTTCAGCGGGCCGGTGCCGTTCATCCCGGTCGAGCAGTCCGGCCTGACCTCCGAGGGCGTGATCAAGGTCCCCGACGCCACGCCGACCCAGCTGGGCTTCGCGGGCGTGTTCCTGCCGTCGGCCGCAGGACCAGGGCGGCCGGCTGGTGTCGGTCTTCCCGGCGCCGCTGCGGCCCGTGGTCAGCCTCGTCTCCTACGCGCGGCAACCTCGGCCTGAACACCGGCGCCGTCGCAGTCGGTCTACGACCTGGACCTGTCCGGCATGCACCAGCTCCCGGTCGCGCCGCAGCCGCTGGCCATCGGCCAGTCGATGAAGCTGCCCGACGGCGACGGCACGATCACCTACACCGGCTACCGGCAGTGGATCAGCCTGGCCATCACCTACGACCCCGGCCAGCTGCCGGCCCTGATCTCGGCGATCCTGGCCCTGGCCGGCCTGATCCTGTCGTTCCTGGTCCGGCGGCGCCGGGTGTTCGTCCGGCCGCGCCGGCGGCCGGACGGCACGCACGCTGGTCGAGTTCGGCGGGCTGGCCCGGTCGGACGCGGCGGGCGGGTTCGAGGCGGAGTTCGACCGACCTGGCCCGCGACCTGCGCAAGGCCCAGGACGGCAGCCCCGTGCTGGACGACCGGATCCGCGCGCCTGAGCCACGACCAGCGCGGCACCCGGGCCCCGGAACAGCCAGCAGCGAAAACGACCAGTCCCTCGGCGTCGCCAGACGGGGAGTGAGGCTCTTCCATGCCCATCAATCACGGCCTGGCCGACGCCAGCAACGCCTTCCTGCTCACCACCGTGGTCCTGTACGCCCTGGCCATGCTCAGCTACGCGTGCGACTTCGCGTTCCGCAAGGATCGGCTGCTCGCGCCCGAGCAGTCGGCACATGGCCGGCCGCGCGGCCGCGGCGCGGCCGGTCGGCGCCGCGGTGGCCGTCGGCGGCCTGGCGCACCCGGCCGCCGCGGTCGGCCGGCCACGGCCCGTCGCCGCCGGCCGGTGGCCGACCGGGGCCTGGCTGCGCACCGCCTTCGGCCTGACCTGCGTCGGCCTGGTCACGCCACCTGGCCGCCATCATCACCCGCGGCCTCGTCCGAGCACCGGCGTGCCGTGGGGCAACATGTACGAGTTCATCGCCGCCATCACCTGCATGGCGGTGCTGGTGCTGGTCGCGGCGGCGGTCCGGTTCCGGGCCTACTACCTCGGCCTGTTCGTGCTGCTCCCGGTGGTCCTCGCGCTGGCGCTCGACGTGACCGTGATCTACACCCCGGCGGGCAGCCTGGTGCCCGCGCTGAACTCCTACTGGCTCGCCATCCACGTCACCGCGATGATCGTCGCCAGCGGCCTGTACATCGTCGGCGCCGTGGTCACGGTCGCTGTACCTCATCGCCGACCGCACCGAGCGGCGGACCGCTGGCCGGCCAGCCGTCGCGGGTCTCGGGCCTGATGATGCACCTGCCCGGCACCACCGTGCTGGACCGGCTGTCCTACCGGACGATCCTGTTCGCCTTCCCGGTCTGGACCTTCGGCGTCATGGCCGGCGCGATCTGGGCCGACCACGCCTGGGGCCGGTACTGGGGCTGGGACCCCAAGGAGACCTGGTCGTTCATCACCTGGGTGGTCTACGCGGGCTTCCTGCACGCCCGCGCCACGGCCGGCTGGCGCGGCCGCCGGGCCGCCTACATTCACCTGGTCGGCTTCGGCTGCCTGATGTTCAACCTGGTCGGCATCAACCTCTGGGTCACCGGCCTGCACTCCTACGCCGGCCTCAGCGGCTGACCCCGAGTCGCGGGGCAGGGCTGAGTCCGGGTCCCGGTTTCGGTCGGCTGAACGACGAGTTAAGCCAGACCCCTCCGCTCCCGCCAGTGCTGGCCCGCCATCCCGGCCTAGCGTGGCCCGCCGTCCCGGCCCAGGCCCCCGCAACGGCGCCTGCCTCACTCATGATCGTGAGCCGTCTTCCCAGTCAAATGCCCGGGCAATCGGTCAGCTCATGGTCAAGGCTGGCGCTGGCGGGCCGGCCAGCCGGGCTCTTAGCGGTCTTCGCCGCGGGAGTCGCGGATGCGGCGCTCCAGCTCCATCAGGAAATCCGCGTCGTCGTCCGGGCCGAGCGGCCGGTCGGCGGCCGTCGTAGCCGAGTTCAGGGCGGAGTACGTCTCGGGGTCCAGGCCACGGCCCGCCGGGTGGCGGCGGAACGCCTCGGCCTGGCCCATGCCCGGACGGCCGCGCGGCGGGCCAGCGGCACCCGCCGCGGACGCCCGGCGATCAGCCAGGCCGTGCAGCCGAAGATCGAGCATGCGACGATGACCAGGAGCCAGTCACGGCGCGTGAGGGTGCGGACAGCCCAGGGCGGCGAGGTCGCGGCGTCGATGACGCACGGCACGACGATCCCGACCGTAACCAGGGCAAACAGTACACAAGCCAGCACCATGCCGGCAGCCTAGCTGCTGTCAGGACTGTTGGTGATGAATTGGGGCAGTCCGCGACGGTCGTGTTAGCTGACCATAATTACGGACGGTCTGGGGCGCCAGATGACGCCCGGACCAATTACGCATAGCCTGGCGGCCTCGAGCGATCGCCAAGGGAGTGCCCTGCGATGCGGTTGTGGTTTCTGGGCCGGAACCGGCGTGCGCGAAGACGTGCCTCCGCCACGGACGGCACAGCCAGCGCCGGCGGCAGGGCCTGCGGCACCGGGCTGAGTGACGCCGCGGCCAGTGGCGCCGGCACCATGGGCGTCAGTGGCCGGGGCGTCAGTGGCCGGGGCGTCAGTGGCAGGAGGAAAAGCGGGGCCGGGCTGACTGGCGCCGGGGTAAGCAGCACGGTGGCTGGCGGGGCCGGGGTGAACGGCTCCCTGGTCGGCAGCACGACGGCGGGCAGTCCCCTGGTGGGCAGCCCGACGACAGGCAGCACCCTGGCAGGCGGGACGGCGGTCGGGACCCCGGGACGGAGCGGAGCGGGACGGGGAGCGACGCTGCCCGGCCGCAGCGGGCCGGGCAGCCACCGGCGAACCGGGTCCTCCCGCACGGGTAACGCCCGCCCAGCCTCGACCGGGCCAGCCTCGACCGGGCCAGCCTCGACCGGGCCAGCCTCGACCGGGCCAGCCTCGACCGGGCCAGCCTCGACCGGGGCCGCCTTGACGGGGCCCGCCTTGACGGGGCCTGCCTTGACCGGGCCAGCCTCGACCGGGCCTGCCTTGACCGGGCCTGCCTTTGACCGGGCCTGCCTTGACCGGGCCAGCCTCGACCGGGCCTGCCTTGACCGGCCCTGGCGGCTTGACTGGACCCGGCGGGCCTGCTGGCCCCGGCGGCCCGGCCGACCTCAGCGGGCTGATCAGCCCCGATGATCTAAGCGGCCCTGGTGGTCGCCGCAGCCAGGGTGGTCGCCGCAGCCAGGTGGTCGCCGCGGCGCTGGTGGTCTCAGTGGTCCTGGCGGCGGGCTGGTCCCGCCACCGCGTGGCCCGATCGGGGGCGCGGCGCCGCGCCCTGGCCCGGATACGGGCGGATCGGCCGGCGGGCGGGCGGGCGCCGCCGCCGCCCGGGCCAGCGGGTCACGACGATGGGGACTGGCCCGGGTGGCCATCCGGCCGGCGCCGGACGCCCAGAAGGCCGATGCCCAGAAGACCGGGACGCAGCGAGGCGCGCCGCGCGGACCCGGTGGCGGGGCCGCGACCGGCAGGCCGGCGGCGGGCGGGCCATTGGCGGGCGGGTCAGCCGGCGGGCAGGCGGGCCGGCCGGCCGCGGGCCGGGCCGCTCCTGGCGGGCCAGCGGCCAGGGCCGCCGCGCAGCGGACTGCCGCCGGGCGCGCCGGGGCGCGGACGGCGGGCGCGGCGCGCACCGCGGCCCGAGCACAGGTCCCGTGGTACGAGGTAGCTGAGGGCAACCGGACCCGGCCCGGCTGGCGGGACTGCGGCGTCCTGGAGACCGTGCTGCACCGGGAATGGGCCGAGACCGCCCCGCCGGAGGCGGTGACCGCCATCAACCGGCTCGCCGACCTGCCCCGGCTGATCAAGGACCGGCTGGTCTCGGGCCTGGACGCGATCCACGTCGGCGGCGGCGGGGTGCCGGACCTGGATGACATGGGCCGGCTGCGCGGCGTGCCGCTGCCCTCGGGCCGGGCCACCTGGGACGCCTGCGCGGGTGCCTACGGGGAGCGGAAGATCGTGGTGGGCTCCCGTCCCTCGCCCACCCCCGACGTCATGTGCCATGAGATCGGGCACGCGCTCGACGACATCGACGGGGCGACCGGCCACTGGCAGTCGGACTCCGACGACTTCTGCGCGCTCTATGATCAGTGCCTGCCGCACATGATGAGCAACCTGCACCGGCAGCGGGGGATTCTCGGCCGCCGCGAATTCTTCGCCGACGCCTTCGCCGCCATCGCGTCCAGGCAGCGGCCGGCCCTCGTCGATATGCTCGGCGGCGATACCCGGGCCGCCCTGAACGTGATGCTCTATTTCAACATGCGCTACGGCATCTGATGGAGTGGGCAAACGAGCGATGTATGTAATCCGGCTTCCCAACGGCAACCTGCTGGTGCCTGACTCAGCGGTCAGCACCGACGGTCAGCTCATCAGTGAGGCATACGTCGAGATCGGCCCGGACGACCCGGACTATGCCCGGCTCGACGCCCAGGCCGTGACCCAGGACGAGTACGACGAGCGGCGCCGCAGCTGGCAGGAGGGGGACGAGCCACTCCGGCGCGAGTTCCTGGATTTCCTGGCCCGGCACGGCAGCGCCGGCGCCCCGCCCGATCCGGCCGAGGGCGCCTGACCCGGACAGCCCGACCCGGACAGCCCGACCCGGACAGCCTGGACTGGCCAGGCCGCCGGGGATCAGGGTTGCGTCCGAGACCGGGTGCCTGCCCGGTTAGCCGGATGGCCGGTCGGCGTCAGACCGGCTGGGCCGTGCCAGCGTCCACGCCGAGCAGGGCGCGGACCTCGGACTCGCGGAAGCGGCGATGACCGCCCGGAGTCCGGATGCTGCCGATCCGTCCGGACGCAGCCCAGCGGGTGACCGTTTTGGGGTCCACTCGGAAGAGTGCCGCCACCTCGCCGGGTGTGAGCAGCCGCTCACTTGTACTTTCCATGAGGCCCCTCCTGGATCTTTCGGACAGCTGTCCTAAGTGTCTCAGAAGAAGGCGACAAACAGCGTTTTTATCCCTAGATTCCGGAAAATCACTCTGGTAGCCCTTGCGGTGTCCTGGTCCCGTATGGCCTGACCGGCGGCTTCGCCGGACCGGGTGGCTGATAGCCCGCGCGCAGCCCGCGGATAGCGAACACCCGGGGGTCCGACCCGCGCGGCGCGGGCCCGGCCGGATGGGCAATAAGCTGGCCTCATGCGTGCCACGTTGCTCTACACCCTGCTGCGGCTGGGCATCTTCGCCGTCGCGCTGGGCGTGCTGTATCTCGTCGGAGCGCGCGGCATCGTGCTGCTCGGCGTGTCGGCGGTGATCAGCGCCGCGCTCAGCTACGTGATCCTGTCCCGCCAGCGTGAGGCCATGGCCGGATCGATCTCGGGGCGGATCACCAGCGCCCGCGAGCGGCTCGACGAGGGCGCCCGCGCCGAGGACATCGACTAGGCGCGACAGCCGGCTCGGCTGGCGGCGCTGGCCGGCTGGGACCCGCTGGCTCGGCTGGGGGCACAGGCTAGGTCCGGTCGGCGCCCAGCCACCCGCCGGAGGTCAGCAGCCGCAGTACCGCGGCGACCGACTCCTGCTCGGTTAGCAGCGACGTGTCGATGACCAGGTCGGCGTCGGTCGGCTCCTCGTAGGGGTCGGAGATCCCGGTGAACTGGGTGATCAGGCCCGCCCGGGCCTGCGCGTACAGGCCCTTGCGGTCGCGCGCCTCGCACACCTCGACCGGCGTGGCCACGTGAATCAGCAGGAAGTCGCCCACCTCGCTGACCATTTCCCGGACCCGCGCCCGGGCCGAGGCGAACGGCGCGATTGGCGCGCAGATGGCAATTCCCCCGTGTCGCGCGACCTCGGCGGCCACGAAGCCGATCCGGGTCACGTTCAGGTCCCGGTCGGCCCGGGAGAACGTCAGGCCCGCCGACAGCAGCTGCCGGACCAGGTCACCGTCCAGCAGCGTGACTCTCCGGTCGCCGCGCTCGGACAGCACGTCGCGCAGGTCCCGGGCGATGGTGGACTTGCCGGACCCGGACAGCCCGGTCAGGAAGAGCACGAAGCCGCGCTCGGACCGGGGCGGCCGGGCCCGGCGCAACTCGCGGGCCACGGTCGGCGGGGTGAACCAGTCGGGCACCGGGCGCCCGCGTCCAGCAGGTCGCCTAGCTGGTCGGCGGACAAATCCTCCTGCTCGGTGCCGGCCTCGATCAGGGCCAGCGGCCGCCACACCTCGGCGCGCGGGTCATAGGCCCAGTCGCCGCCCGCGACGACCAGGATCGGCGCGCCGGGAAGCTGGTAGCCGCCCGCCACCGCGGGCAGGCCGGCCAGGTCGGACGACTCGCCCATCAGGTGGGTGGCCCCGTAGGCGGCGGCCACCCGCGCCCGGACGGCCAGTTCCCGCACGGTCCCGGCCGGCCTCCCCGGCCCCCCGGCCCGGCCCGGCCGGGCCGGGGGGCCAGCGGCACGGGGATGACCCGGGTGTCGGCGGGCAGGCTGTCGGCGGCGGCCAGCGTGGCGCGGACCAGCGCCTCGGGCCGGGTGACCACCTGCGCCGGGCCGGCCACCAGGGGCAGCACCAGGATCCGGGCCTTCAGCTGGCCGGCCAGGTGGCGTAGCTGGCCGATCTGGCGACGGTGCAGCGGACCCCGCCCGGCCCAGGCCAGCACCGGCCCATCCGGGGCCTGCGCCCGGGCCTGCGCCGGGGTCAGCATGAGCCGCCGGAACGGCCCGTGCTCCGGCACCCGGCTGGCGGTCACCGGCCCGGCCAGCCGGACCATGCCGCCGTCACCGGGCCGCCGCCGGTGCCGGCCGCGCCGGTGCCGGGCACGCCGCTGCCGGGCGCGCCGCTGCCGGGCACGCCGCTGCCGGGCGCACCGCTGCCAGGCGCACCGCTGCCGGGCAGCGGCACTCGCTCGGTGATCCGCAGCACGGCCAGCGGCGTGCCCTCGGGGTCGGCCAGGGCCAGGTACGGGGTGTCTTCCGGAACGGCGCCGGCCGGGACGTCCAGGGTCACCGGCACCGGGAACGGCGTGCCGTCGGAAAGCTGCCAGGAATCCGCCACCGCCGCCACGTCGGCGGCGGTCATGAAGCCGCCGAGCGGCGCCAGCGCGCCGGACAGCAGCAGTTCCAGGTCGGCTAGCTGGGCGTCGCTCAGCGTCCGCGTCGGCATCTCGCGAAGGTCAGCCGCCACGCCGGCCTGGTCAGCGCCGGCCTGGTCAGCGCCAGCCTGTCAGCGCCAGCCTGGTCAGCCTGAGCCTGCGAAGTCACGTCGGTCCTCCCCGCGGTGCCCGTCCAGGCGAGGCCCGCCCGCCCGCCCGGTCCAGGCCCGTGCCCATTCTGGGCCAAGGACGAGGCTACACGCGCAGGCACCGGCCGGCACGCCGCGCGAGCACGGCCACACGTCGGCCTGGCACGCGCCGGCGTCACGCTCAGGCCTTGCCTCGAAGTGCCGTGATCCCGACCCTTTTTCCGGCAAAACCAGCAAAAAAAGGGTCACGATCATGCTGGCGGATGCCGGGAGCCCAGCCTCGCAGGCGTGCCTGAGGCATGAGGGGGGCACGGGGCCAGGGGTGGTGCGCGTCGGCCGGTCACAGCACCCGGGCGAACTGGTCCTCCGGCTTGCGGATCACGTAGCGCAGCTCGTCGTGGGCGGCGGTCAGGCGGCCCCGGGAGGCGACCGCGACCACCCAGCGGGCCGACCGGATGACTGGCTGACGGCGGCTGCCGTCGAGCCGGGTGGACACCTCCCGGCGGGTGATCACCAGGCCGTGCCGCAGCGCGAACGCCTGGGTGCCGCGGGCCGAGGTGACCGGCTCGTAGCTGGCCGGGTACGGGCCGGGCTCGCCCGGCCGCAGGCTGCGCCAGGCCAGGGCCCGCAGCGGCGCGGGCAGCCGCCGGTCCAGGAAGCCGGCCGCGGTGTCCCGGTCGGCGGTGTGCAGGAGCAGCAGGCCGCCGGGCCGGACCGCCTCGACCAGCCGGCCCAGCACCAGCTCGGCGTGGCTGATCCGGTCGAGTAGCAGGCTGCAGTGCACGATGTCGGCCGAGCGCGGCGGCAGCGGGACGCGCCGGAGTTCGTCCAGCGTCGCCCCGCCCAGCTCGGGCCGGGCCGCCACCGCCGCCCGGGTGATCTCGTTGTCGTCGTCGAGCCGGGTCAGGGTCACGGCGCAGTGGCTGGCCCGCAGCGCGGCCAGGTCCAGGTCGGCGCCGGCCGTCGCGCAGCCGGCCTGGATCACGGAAACGGCCCGGCCCGGCTGGTGCGCGGCATAGTCCAGCACGGCCTGGGTGAACAGGCCCGGCCCGGCCCGGCCGGCCCGGTGCCGCCCGCGTCGGCCGAGGTCGGCGTCACCGACGCCCGCATCGTTGTGTCTGCTCTCGCTGATCACGTCACAGATAGTAGTACTTCCATAACTCTCAGTTCTCGATGTGGGGGTGCCTTGCTGCTGACGTGCGACTTTCCCGGCGACTTAGCCGCTGTCCGGGCGGCCAGATAAACTGATCTGGATGGATCGCGCCGGCCCCGGTGGCCGGCGGTCCCGCCGCCCCGCGAGCGTCTCCGCGCGCCGTCGCGGGCCTATTACGCTGCCCGCAAGCGACCCCTGAGGAACCGATGAGCCTGTCCGGACTGCTCCGGGCCGTCGCCGACGACCCGGCGCTCACTTCGGCGCTCGAGCATGCCGCCCTGCGGGCCGCCGGCGGCGGCGATCTCATCGCCCCGCCCGCCCTGCGCCCCATCCTGGCCGCCGCCCTGGCGCAGGCGGCCGACCCCGAAGACACCCGCGCCGGCGACCGCGAAGACCCCCGCCAGCCTGACCTCGGGGCCAGGCCGGTTCGTCCTGGCCGTCACCGCGACCGCGCGGGAGGCCGAGGAACTGGCCGCGGCGCTGAGCTCGCTGCTGCCGCCGGATACCGTGGCCACGTTCCCGGCCTGGGAGACGCTGCCGCATGAGCGGCTGTCGCCCCGCTCGGACACCTCCGGCCAGCGGCTGGCGGTGCTGCGCCGGCTGGCCCACCCGGACCCGGCCGACCCCCGGACCGGGCCGCTGCTGGCGGTCGCCGCGCCGGTGCGCAGCCTGCTCCAGCCGATGGCCGGCGGCCTGGGCGACCTGGAGCCGGTGAGCCTGGCTCCCGGCCAGGAAGCCGATCTGGAGGCGCTGGTCACCCGGCTGGTCGAGATCGGCTACGCCCGGGCCGAGCTCGTGGAGAAGCGCGGCGACCTGGCGGTCCGGGGCGGGATCCTGGACGTGTTCCCGCCGACTGAGGAGCACCCGCTGCGGGTCGACTTCTTCGGCGACGAGGTCGAGGAGATCCGCTACTTCAAGGTCGCCGATCAGCGCAGCCTGGAGATCGCCGCCGGCGGCCTGTGGGCGCCGCCCTGCCGTGAGCTGCTGCTCACGCCCGGAGTCCGGGCGCGGGCCAAGCAGCTAGCCGCGGAGTGGCCGGGCCTGGGCGAGGTGCTGGGCAAGCTGGCCGACGGGATCACGGTCGAGGGGATGGAGGCGTTCGCGCCGACCCTGTGCGACCGGATGGAACTGCTGCTGGACTACGTGCCCGCCGACGGCCTGGTGGTGGCCTGCGACCCGGAGCGGATCCGGGCCCGGGCGGCCGACCTGGTCAGCACCAGCCAGGAGTTCCTGGAGGCATCATGGGTGAACGCCGCGGCCGGCGGCCTGGTGCCGATCGACCTGGGCGGCGCGGCGTTCCGGGCCATCACCGATATCCGCCGCTCCGCGGCCGACCTGGGCATCCCGTGGTGGACGATCACGCCGTTCGCGGTGGACGACAGCCCGGCGGCGCTCACCCAGGAGGGCGTCGCGCCGGACGACGCCGGCGAGGAAAGCGCGGACCGGGGACGGCCGTCGTTCATTATCAATGCCGTTCCGGCTGAGTCCTACCGCGGCGACACGGCCCGGGTGCTGGGCGACGTGCGCCAGTGGCTGGCCGACCAGTGGCGGGTGGTGCTGGTCACCGAGGGCCACGGCCCGCCCAGCGGCTGTCGGAACTGCTGCGCTCCGAGGGGCTTGGCGCGCACGCCGGCGACCTTGACCAGGCGCCGGAGCCGGGCCTGGCCAGCGTGGCCACCGGGCTGGTGGAGGCCGGCTTCACCTGGCCGTCGGTGCGGCTGGCGGTGCTGGCCGAGGCGGACATGGCGGGCCAGCGCACCGGCACCCGGAAGGACCGGCGGATGCCCAGCCGCCGCCGTGGCGGCGTCGACCCGCTCCAGCTCAGCCCCGGCGACTACATCGTGCACGAGCAGCACGGCGTCGGCCGGTACGTGGAGATGACCAGCCGTACCGTGCAGGGCTCGACCCGGGACTACCTGGTGATCGAGTACGCGCCGAGCAAGCGCGGCCAGCCGCCGGACCGGCTGTACCTGCCCACCGACCAGCTGGACGAGGTGACCCGGTACGCGGGCGGCGAGGCGCCGGCGCTGCACCGGCTGGGCGGCGCGGACTGGGCCAAGGCCAAGGGCCGGGCGCGCAAGGCGGTCCGCGACATCGCGGCCGGGCTGATCCGGCTGTACCAGGCCCGGATGGCCTCGCCGGGCCACCCGTTCGCCGCGGACACGCCCTGGCAGCGGGAACTGGAGGACGCGTTCCCGTACGTGGAGACGCCCGACCAGCTGGCGGCGGTCGAGGAAGTCAAGGCCGACATGGAGAAGGCCGTCCCGATGGACCGGCTGATCTGCGGGGACGTCGGCTACGGGAAGACCGAGATCGCGGTCCGGGCGGCGTTCAAGGCGGTGCAGGACGGGCGGCAGGTCGTCGTCCTGGCCCCGACCACGCTGCTGGCCGCGCAGCACTTCGCCACGTTCAGCGAGCGGTACGCCCCGTTCCCGGTGGTGGTCCGGCCGCTGTCCCGGTTCCAGAGCGACCGGGAAGTATCCGAGACCCTGGCCGGCCTGGCCGACGGCAAGGTCGACGTGGTCATCGGCACCCACCGGCTGCTGTCCGCGGAGACCCGGTTCGACCGGCTCGGCCTGGTCATCATCGACGAGGAGCAGCGGTTCGGGGTCGAGCAGAAGGAGTACCTGAAGCAGCTGCGCACCGAGGTGGACGTGCTGGCCATGTCGGCCACCCCGATCCCGCGCACGCTGGAGATGGGCATCTCCGGGATCCGCGAGATGTCCACCATCCTGACCCCGCCCGAGGAACGGCACCCGGTGCTGACGTCGGTCGGCCCGTATGACGAGCGGCAGATCGCGGCGGCCATCCGGCGCGAGCTGCTGCGCGACGGGCAGGCGTTCTTCGTGCACAACCGGGTGTCGTCGATCAACAAGGTGGCGGCCCGGATCGCCGAGCTGGTGCCCGAGGCCCGGGTCGGGGTCGGGCACGGCCAGATGAACGAGCACACGCTCGAGCAGGTCATGAGCCAGTTCGTGGAGCGCGAGTTCGACGTGCTGGTGGCCACCACGATCGTGGAGTCCGGGCTGGACATCCCTAACGCCAACACGCTGATCGTGGACCGGGCCGACGCCTACGGCCTGCCCGCCCTGCACCAGCTGCGCGGCCGGGTCGGCCGCGCCCGGGAGCGGGGCTACGCCTACTTCCTGTACCCGCCGGAGAAGCCGCTGACCGAGACCGCGCACGAGCGGCTGTCCACGCTGCAGCAGCACAGCGGGGTCGGGGCCGGCATGCACATCGCGCTCAAGGACCTGGAGATCCGCGGGGCCGGCAACCTGCTCGGCGGCGAGCAGTCCGGGCACGTCGCGGCGGTCGGCTTCGACCTGTACGTGAAGATGATCGGCGAGGCGGTCCGCGAGCTGCGCGGCGACGGCCCGGCCGAGCGGGCCGAGGTCCGGATCGAGCTGCCGGTCGACGCGCACATCCCGCACGACTACGTGACCGGGGAGCGGCTGCGGCTGGAGGCCTACACCCGGATCGCGGCCATCGACTCCGCCGCCGACATCCATGCCGTTCGGGAGGAACTGGCCGACCGGTTCGGGCCGGTGCCGCCCCAGGTGGAGAGCCTGCTGACGGTGGCCCGGCTGCGCAGCGCGGCCCGCCGGGCCGGCCTGTCCGACATCACCCAGCAGGGCGGTTACATCAAGTTCTCGCCGGTCGACCTGCCCGACTCCCGGCAGGTGCGCGTGCAGCGGCTGTACCCGCGGACCATCCTCAAGCCGGCAGTGCGTACCATGCTCGTACCGGTGCCGAAGGGCGGGTCCGGATCGAAGCGCCAGGGCGCCGGCGGCACCGTATCGCTGGGCGCCCCGCCCCTGCGCGACACCGACCTGCTCGCCTGGTGCGAGGAGCTGATCGAGGCAGTGTTCGGCGACGAGCACTCCGCATAAAGGGAGGACATCGTCGTGCGCCGCACCTCGATGCAGTTGGCCGCGGCGGTCCTCGTCGGCGGCCTCGCAGTGGCCGGCTGCGGCACCTCGCTGCAGCTGGGGGCTGCCGCGACGACCGGGACCGGCCGGATCACCTCGGCCGCGCTGACCGACCAGGTCGCCAACCTGACCTCGGCCTATAAGGCCGACAAGGCCAAGGGCATCACCCCGAAGATGCCCGCCAGCCAGACGCCGCAGCAGGTGCTGACCTGGCTGATCAAGTTCCAGGTGTGGGACCGGGTGGCCCAGCAGCACGGCATTCACGTCACCCAGGCCGACATCCAGACCCAGCTCGGCGTGCTGGCCGCGTCGGCCAAGCAGAACCAGGTCAGCACCGACGTGTTCGTGTCGGCGGCGGGCGCGCTGCCGCCCGACCTGCTGCCGCGGATCGGCCGCTACGCCGCCATCCTGCAGAAGCTCGAAGACCGGTTCGACGGCGGCAAGGCGCCCGCCTCGCAGGCGGGCCAGACGGCGCTGAACAACCGCGCCCTGCACGCCCAGTGCCTGGCCGCCAAGAGCCTCGGCATCCACGTCAACCCGCAGTACGGCGAGCTGGACTACACCACGTTCTCGGTGGTGCCGGTCCCGGCCACGCTGTCCGGCGTGTCCGGCCCCACGGCCAAGCCGACCAGCAAGCCGACCCTCACCCCGCCGTGCTAGCAGCCCGTGGCTGAGGATCCCGCTCCGGGCGCCCGGCTGCTGGACCTGGTCGCGGTGATGGACCGGCTGCGCACCGGGTGCCCGTGGGATGCCCGGCAGACCCACGCGTCGCTGGCCCGGTACCTGCAGGAGGAAACCTACGAGGCGCTGGACGCGCTGGACCGGGCGGACCTCGTCGCGCTCCGCGAGGAACTGGGCGACGTCCTGCTCCAGGTGGTGTTCCACGCCCGGATCGCGGCCGAGCGGACCGACGGCACCGGCTGGACCATCGATGACGTCGCCGACGGGATCATCGCCAAGCTGACCCGCCGCCACCCGCACGTGTTCGGGGACGTCAGCGTGACCGGGGCCGAGGAGGTCACGGCCAACTGGGACACGATCAAGGCGGCCGAGCGGGCCGCGGCCGGGGGCGGCCGGTCCTCGGCCCTGGACGGCGTGCCGCTGGCCCAGCCCGCGCTGGCCCTGGCCGCCGCGCTGCAGCGCCGGGCGCGCCGGGCCGGGGCACCCGCCCGCCTGCCCGCCGGCGACCCCCGGGTCAGCGAGACCGGCGCCGCCCTGTTCGACCTGGCCGCGCGGGCCGACGCGGCCGGCCTGGACCCCGAGCAGGAACTCCGCGCGGCGGCCGCCGCGTACGCCGGCCAGGTGCGGGCCTGGGAACAGGAGAACGCGGCAGAGCCGGGCGTGTCCTAGACCCGGCGCGCCCCGCGCCGCCGTGCCGCGCGGCTCCACTAGGCTCGTTCCGAGAACCCGTCACCCCATCAGGAGCTAGTCACTGTGGCCTCCATCGAAGGCATCTTCGCCCGGCAGATCCTCGACTCCCGCGGTAACCCCACGGTCGAGGTCGAGGTGGTCCTTGACGACGGCAGCCTCGGCCGCGCCGCCGTGCCGAGCGGCGCCTCCACCGGCGAGTTCGAGGCCGTCGAGCTGCGAGACGGCGGCGACGCCTACGGCGGCAAGGCGGTCAGCCGGGCGGTGCAGAACGTCATCGACGAGATCCAGCCCGAGCTGCTCGGCTACGACGCGGACGACCAGCGGCTGATCGACCAGGAGCTGATCGACCTGGACCGGACGCCGGACAAGTCGCGGCTGGGGGCCAACGCCATCCTGGGCGTCAGCCTGGCCGTGGCCCGCGCCGCGTCCGAGTCCTCCGGGCTGCCCCTGTTCCGCTACCTGGGCGGCCCGAACGCGCACGTGCTCCCGGTGCCGATGATGAACATCCTGAACGGCGGCGCCCACGCCGACAACAACGTCGACATCCAGGAGTTCATGATCGCCCCGCTCGGCGCGGCCACGTTCAGCGAGGCGCTGCGCTGGGGCGCGGAGACCTACCACGCGCTGAAGTCCGTGCTCAAGGAGCGCGGCCTGTCCACCGGCGTGGGCGACGAGGGCGGCTTCGCGCCCGACCTGGACAGCAACCGGGCCGCGCTGGACCTGATCGTGGAGGCCATCGGCGAGGCCGGGCTGGCGCCGGGCCGGGACGTCGCCCTGGCCATCGACGCCGCGTCCAGCAGCTTCTACTCCGAGGGCGGCTACGCGTTCGAGGGCGGCAAGCAGGGCGCCGCCGAGCTGACCCGGGTGTACGCGGACTGGCTGGACGGCTACCCGATCGTGTCGCTGGAGGACCCGCTGGCCGAGGAGGACTGGGACGGCTGGCACGCGCTGACCGCCGAGCTGGGCAGCCGGGTCCAGATCGTCGGCGACGACATCTTCGTCACCAACCCCGAGCGGCTGCGCCGGGGCATCGCCGAGCACACCGCCAACGCGCTGCTGGTCAAGGTCAACCAGATCGGCACGCTGACCGAGACCCTGGACGCCGTGACGCTGGCCCACCGCAGCGGGTTCGCCTGCATGATGAGCCACCGCAGCGGCGAGACCGAGGACACGACGATCTCCGACCTGGCCGTCGCGGTGAACTGCGGCCAGCTCAAGACCGGCGCGCCAGCCCGGTCCGAGCGGGTGGCCAAGTACAACCAGCTCCTGCGGATCGAGGAGATGCTGGGCGACGCGGCCGCCTACGCCGGACGCTCGGCCTTCCCCCGAGCGGCTGCCGGGAGCTGACATGGCGGGGCCGCAGCCACCCGATCAGGACCGGCCCCGGTTCACCAGCCGGGCCGCCGTCCTGATCGTGGTCGTCTGCGCCATCGCGCTGAGCCTGGCCTACCCGGTCCGGGAGTACATCGCCCAGCTCCACCAGATCGACGAGCTGCGCACTCAGCAGGCCCAGATCGCCGCCCAGGTGCGGCAGCTTCAGGCGCAGCGCCAGGACCTGGGCAGCGCGTCCTACATCGAGCAGCAGGCCCGCGCCCGGCTGCACATGTGCTTCCCGGCCCAGACCTGCTACGTGATCATCGGCCAGACCGTGCCGAAGGTCGGCGCGACGGCCTCCCACGCCGTCGCCGCGCCGTGGTATGAGCGGCTGTGGACGTCCGTGCACGAGGCCGACCAGGGGTCCGGCCAGGGGTCCGGCAAGTGAGCGACCTCGACGCCGTGGCCCGCCAGCTGGGTCGGCCGCCGCGCGGCGTGATGGCGGTCGCCCACCGCTGCCCGTGCGGCCTGCCCGACGTGGTGCAGACCGCGCCCCGGCTGCCCGACGGCACGCCGTTCCCGACCCTGTACTACCTGACCTGCCCCCGCGCCGCCGCCGCCATGAGCCGCCAGGAGGCCGGCGGCCTGATGCGGGACATGACGCGGCGGCTGGCCGCCGACCCCGACCTGCGCCGCCGCTATGAGGCCGCGCACGAGGATTACCTGGCCCGGCGGGCCGCCGCGGCCGCCGCCGCCGGGGTCGAGCCGCTGCCCGGCTCCGCGCCCAGCGCGGGCGGCATGCCCGATCGGGTCAAGTGCCTGCACGCGGTGGCCGCCCACGAGCTGGCGGTCCCTGGCGCCAACCCGCTCGGCGCCGAGGCCGTGGCCGCGGCAGGCGACTGGTGGCAGGCCGGCCCGTGCGTCACCGAGACGGGCCTGTCGTGACAGCCGGCAACCTTTCTTCCGAAACGCTGGCCACCCCGCGGGCCTCGTCACGCCGGGTAGCCGCCCTGGACTGCGGCACCAACTCGCTCCGGCTGCTGATCGCCGACCTGGACCCGGCCCGCCGGGAACTGACCGACGTGCAGCGCCGGATGGAGATCGTCCGGCTCGGCCAGGGGGTGGACGCCACCGGCCGGCTCGCTCCCGACGCGCTGGCCCGCACGATGGCGGTGCTGGCCGAGTACGCCGGGGAGATCCGCGCGGCGGGCGCCGTCGCGGTCCGCATGGTGGCCACCAGCGCCACCCGCGACGCCAGCAACGCGGCCGAGTTCACCGCCGGGGTGACCGGCATCCTGGGCATCGCGCCGGAGGTGATCACCGGCGCCCAGGAGGCCGGACTGTCGTTCACCGGGGCCACCGCCGAGCTAGCCGGGTCGCCCGACTTCCCGGCGCCGTTCCTGGTGGTGGACATCGGCGGCGGGTCGACCGAGTTCGTCACCGGCGACCCGGCAGGCGGTGACCTGCGTGCCCTGTCCACCGACATCGGCTGCGTCCGGATGACCGAGCGGCACCTGCACGGTGACCCGCCGACCGCCGCCGAGGTGGCCGCGGCCACGGCCGACATCGACGCGGCCATCGACGCGGCCTGCGCCGCCGTTCCGGCCCGGGGCGCCGCCACCCTGGTCGGCCTGGCCGGCTCGGTGACCACCGTGACCGCGCTGGCCCTGGACCTGCCCGGCTATGACCCGGAGCGGATCCACCATGCCCGGATCCCGGCCGCCCGGGTGCACGAGGTGACCAGCCGGCTGCTGGCCCAGACCCGGGCGCAGCGGGCCGCGCTCGGCCCGATGCACCCCGGCCGGGTGGACGTCATCGGCGCGGGCGCCCTGATCCTGGACCGCATCGTGACCCGGCTGGGCTTCGCCGAGGTAGTGGCCAGCGAGCACGACATCCTCGACGGCATCGCGTGGTCCCTGGTCGATGACTAGCGGTACTCCGGCCGCGTCACCCGACGGGGATGACCGGCTGTCGGCGGATCGCGGGCGGCCGGGGGAGGACGGGCTGCCGGGGGACCGTCGGCTGTCGGCGGAGGACGGGCTGCCGGGAGAGGACGGGCTGCCGCGGGAGGACGGGCTGCCGGGGGAGCTCCGGCTGCCGGCGGATCGCGGGCCGGTCCCGCCGGGGACCGGGTGGCCGGAGGACCCGGCACTACCGCGGGACGCCCGTCGCGGCCGATCCCGGGCAGGTGGCCGCGCTGGCGGCCGGCGCGGGATCGCTGGCTGAACTGGCCGCCCGCCAGTCGGTCTGCCGGGCCTGCCCGCGGCTGGTGGACTGGCGCGAGGAGGTGGCCCGGACCCGGCGACGGTCCTTCGCCGCCGAGCGCTACTGGGGCCGCCCGGTCCCCGGCTGGGGCGACGAGCAGCCCCGGGTGCTGATCCTGGGCCTGGCCCCGGCCGCCCACGGGGGCAACCGCACCGGCCGGGTCTTCACCGGCGACCGCAGCGGAGACGTGCTGTTCGCCGCGCTGTGGCGCAGCGGCCTGGCCGCCCAGGAGACCTCCGTCCGGGCTGGCGACGGGCAGCGCCTGCTCGGCGCCCGGATGTCGGCCGCCGTGCGCTGCGCCCCGCCCGCCAACAAGCCGACCCCGGCCGAGCGGGACGCCTGCGCGCCGTGGCTGTCGGCCGAGCTAGCCGTGGCCGCCGCCACCGTGCGGGTGGTGCTGTGCCTGGGCGGCTTCGCCTGGCAGGCCCTGTGGCCGCACCTGGCCGCGGCGGGGTGGGCGGTGCCCCGGCCCCGCCCCGCGTTCGGCCACGGCGCCACGGTCACGGTGCCAGCCAGCACGGTGCCCGCCAGCACGGTGCCCGCCAGCACGGGGTCGCCTGGCACGGGCGCGGCGGCCGGCCGCGATCCGCTGGTCGTGCTCGGCTGCTATCACCCGAGTCAGCAGAACACCTTCACCGGGCGGGTCACCGGCGCCATGCTCGACGACGTTCTCGGCCGCGCCCGCCTGCTGGCCGGGCTGCCTGCGGCGATCGGCTGATTACTACGCGTTATCGCGCTGACGGAATGGTCACGCGCAGTGCGGGAGACCTGCATGACATCAATTAGATAGGCGACATTGGCCAGGGAAACGGACCAGCCTTAATCCGCTGACCTAGAGTTATGACAAGGCGCCGGGGTATTATCACCAAGCCCCCGTAGCCCAAGGGAAGAGGCCGGCCCCCTAAAAGGGTCCCCAGTGTCGGTTCGACTCCGACCGGGGGTACCGCTGACCAGGCAATACGTGCATTGGATGCGTTTGACGCACAGAGCTGAATGGCCGCTCAGTGCGGTTGCGGGCTGAGAACGCTAACTCGCACCCGATGCAACAACTTAACCTTTAATGATCTTGCTCCTGGGCTATCGGGATTGACCCGGACTGGGCAGGCGGCGGGCGGCGGGGTCAGCCGCTGATGTCGGGACCGGCCCGGGCGATCGTAATCCGGACGATCACCCGCTTGTCCCGGACCATAGCCGAACGATACTCGGCCCAGTCGGGGTGCTCGCCGCTGATCCTGCGGTAGTACTCGACCAGCAGGTCGAGCGCGTCCGGAAGATGGATGATCTCCGCGGTGCCCTCGGCCTGGATCCACTCGCCGAAGAACCGGTCGTTCATCACGCACAGTGACGCATGCGGGTCCCGGGCCAGGTTCTTCGCCTTGACGGCCGTCTCCCGGGTGCTGACCAGGATCCGGCCGTCATCGTCGGCGGTGACGGTGACCGGCGACAGCTGCGGGCTGCCGTCGGACCGCCGGGTGGCCAGGACGGCCCGGTGGTTGGAGCGGACGAACTCTGCGGCGCGCGAGATGTTCACGGGTGGCATGCCCTCCGGTCGGCTGGCCCCGCGCGCGGACGGTCAGGCGCTGCCTAGCCGGGTGCGGCCGCGCTGGAGCTCGTACTCGTGCACGATAGCGCGGGCGTAGCCGCCGGACAGGCCGTGCTCGGAGGCCAGCCAGGTAGCGCGTTCGGCGCACCGCAGGAAGGAGGGGCCGGATTCAAGCCGGCTGAACCACTCTCTGAGCTGCAGTCCGGTGACGGACGGGATTCGGGCGATGAGGTTCTTGTGCAGCTCCGGGGAGTGGGTCAGGGACAAATCGCACCTCCGGGGTGAGTCCTCTTGCCATGAGACTGCACCACGAAGAGGCCCTGGCAACCCCCGAATGTAACCCTTCCGTAATGTCCTGTTTGGCCGGCGGCATAACCCGGCCTGCGACCGGTCCTGGGCCGCCCATCGCCTGGTCATGGCACCGGGCCGGGCATGCCGGAGGGCCGGGCAGGCTCGGCGCCGCCCCGGCCCGGCGAGGTCAGCCCGGGTCTACGACAGGCGCTCGAAGATGGCCGCCATGCCCTGGCCGCCGCCCACGCACATGGTCTCCAGCCCGAAGGTCTTGTCGTGGAACTGCAGGCCGTTCAGCAGCGTCGAGGTGATCCGGGCGCCGGTCATGCCGAACGGGTGGCCGACCGCGATGGCGCCGCCGTTGACGTTCAGCTTGTCGATGTCGATGCCCAGCTCCTTGTAGGACGGGATGACCTGGGCGGCGAACGCCTCGTTGATCTCGACCAGGTCGATGTCGTCGATCGTCATGCCGGCCCGGCTCAGCGCCTGCCGGGACGCCCCGATCGGCGCCAGGCCCATGATCTCCGGCGACAGCCCGGTAACCCCGGTGGACACGATCCGGGCCAGCGGCGTGATGCCCAGCTCGGCGGCCTTGGTGTCGCTCATGATCACGACCGCGGCGGCGCCGTCGTTCAGCGGGCAGCAGTTGCCCGCCGTGACCGTGCCGTCGGGCCGGAACACCGGCTTGAGCTGGGATATCTTCTCCAGCGTGGTGCCCGGCCGGGGGCCGTCGTCCTTGCTCACCACGGTGCCGTCGGGCAGCGTGATCGGGCGTGATGTCGTGCTCCCAGAAGCCGTTGGCCAGGGCCTTCTCGGCCAGGTTCTGCGACCGGACGCCGAACTCGTCCTGCTCCTGCGCGGGTGATACCCGAGCTTGCCCGCCGACGTTCTCGGCGGTCTGGCCCATGGCGATGTACACGTCCGGGATGCTGCCGTCCTCGCGGGGGTCGTGCCAGACTCGGCACCGCCCTCGCCCAGCGCGCGGGACGCGCGCCTGGGCGTCGGCGAACTGCGGGTTCCGGGTGTCCGGCCAGCTATCGCTGCTGCCCTTGCCGAACCGGCTGACGCATCTCCACGCCGGCCGAGATGTAGACGTCGCCCTCGCCGGCCTTGATGGCGTGGAACGCCATCCGGGTGGTCTGCAGCGAGGACGAGCAGTAGCGGGTGACCGTGGTGCCGGGGACCGTGTCGTAGCCGAGCATGATGGCCACCACGCGGGCCATGTTGAAGCCCTGCTCGCCGCCGGGCAGGCCGCAGCCGAGCATGATGTCGTTGATGTCCGCCGGGTCAAGCTGGGGTACCTTGGCGAGCGCGGCGGCGATCATCTGGGCGGTCAGGTCGTCCGGCCGGATGGTGGTCATGGAGCCCTTGGCGGCCCGGCCTATGGGCGAGCGGGCAGTGGCTACGACTACGGCCTCGGGCATGGTGACTACTCCCTGAAGACAAGTGATCCCAGTGCTGGTAAGTAACCCCGATGTTAACCCGGCGGTAGCTTCTGCAACGCGGGGGGCGGCTTCGGCCTTCCCGTCCCGGTCGTCCGGCTGTGTCCGGTCTGGCCGCCGGGCGGGCTTTTCCCGAGACAAGGTGGCGGACCGATGCAGGTATATGACTCCCTGGTCGAGCTGGTGGGGAACACCCCGCTGCTGCGGCTGCAGCGGGTGACCAAGCAGCTCGGCGGGGCCAGCCCCGGGCCGGCCGTGCTGGCCAAGGTCGAGTACTTCAACCCCGGCGGCTCGGTCAAGGACCGGATCGCGCTGGCCATGGTGGCGGCCGCCGAGGCCTCCGGGGAACTGCGGCCGGGCGGCACGATCGTGGAGCCGACCTCCGGCAACACCGGGCGTCGGGCTGGCCATCGTGGCCGCCCAGAAGGGCTACCGGTGCCTGTTCGTGTGCCCGGACAAGGTCAGCCAGGACAAGATCAGCGTGCTGCGGGCCTACGGGGCCGAGGTAGTGGTCTGCCCGACCACGGTGTCGCCGACCCACCCGGACTCCTACTACTCGGTCTCGGACCGGCTGGCCGCCGAGACGCCCGGCGGCTGGAAGCCCAACCAGTACGCCAACCAGCAGAACCCGGACTCGCACTACCGCTCGACCGGGCCGGAGATCTGGGCGCAGACCGAGGGGCGGATCACCCACTTCGTGGCCGGCATCGGCACCGGCGGCACGATCTCCGGCACCGGCCGCTACCTCAAGGAGGTCTCCGGCGGCCGGGTCCAGGTCATCGGCGCCGATCCCGAGGGATCGGTCTACTCCGGCGGCACCGGGCGGCCGTACCTGGTCGAGGGAGTCGGCGAGGACATCTGGCCGCAGACCTACGACAAGGGCATCTGCGACCAGGTCATCGCGGTCAGCGACGCCGAGTCGTTCCTGATGACCCGGCGGCTGGCCCGCGAGGAGGCGCTGCTGACCGGCGGGTCGTGCGGCATGGCGGTGGTGGCCGCCCTCCAGGTGGCCCGCGACGCCGGGCCGGACGACGTGATCGTGGTCCTGCTGCCCGACGGCGGCCGGGGCTACCTGGCCAAGATCTTCAACGACGAGTGGATGGCCGACTACGGCTTCCTGTCAGCTCCGAGACGGCCGAGCCCCGGGTGGCCGACGTGGTCGAGCGCAAGCCCGGCCTGCTGCCGCCGTTCGTGCACGTGCACCCCAGCGACGACGTGCGGACCGCGATCGAGAGCCTGCGCGAGTACGACGTCTCCCAGCTTCCGGTGCTGAGCGCCGAGCCCCCCGTCATGGCGGCCGAGGTGGTCGGCTCGATCGTCGAGCGGGACCTGCTGGACGCGCTGGTGACCGGCCGTGCCCGGCCGCAGGACGCGGTGTCCGGGCTGATGTCCCCGCCGCTGCCGACGGTCGGCTCGGGGGAGCCGATCAGCGCCGCGGTGGTCGCCCTGGGCCAGGCCGGCGCGGCGCTGGTGCTGGTCGACGGCAAGCCCGCCGGAATGATCACCCGCCAGGATGTGCTGACGTTCCTGTCGGGGAATCGCGATCTAGCTACACTGGCCGCTTCCGGCTCACCGGTCCCGCTGCGGGGCCGCAGCGGCAGTGTCTTCAGGCAGGGGCGCACGACAATGCAGACGCACGATGGCTTCGAGACCCTGGCGATCCACGCGGGGCAGGAGCCCGACCCGGTGACCGGCGCGGTGGTGCCGCCGATCTACCAGGTGTCCACGTTCAAGCAGGACGGCGTCGGCGGCCTGCGCGGCGGCTACGAGTACTCCCGGTCAGCCAACCCGACCCGGGCCGCGCTGGAGGAGTGCCTGGCGGCGCTGGAGGGCGGCGCGGCCGCGCTGGCCTTCGCCTCCGGCATGGCGGCCAACGACTGCGTGGTCCGGGCCGTGTGCCGTCCCGGCGACCGGGTGCTGATCCCGCACGACGCCTACGGCGGCACCTTCCGGCTGTTCGACAAGGTGCTGGCGGGCTGGGGCGTCAGCTACGAGCCGGTCGACATGTCGGACCCCGGCGCCGTCCGGGCCGCCCTGGCAGCACCCGGCTCAGCGCGCCTGGTCTGGGCCGAGACCCCGACCAACCCGCTGCTGTCCATCGCCGACATCGCCGCGCTGGCCGCCCTCGCCCACGACGCGGGCGCCCTGCTGGTCGTCGACAACACCTTCGCCTCGCCCTACCTGCAGCAGCCCCTGGCCCTCGGCGCCGACGTCATCGTCCACTCCAGCACCAAGTACCTGGGCGGCCACTCCGACATCGTGGGCGGCGTGGCCGTGGCCGCCGACGCCGCCCTGGGCGAGCAGCTCGCCTTCCTGCAGAACGCCACCGGCGCGGTGGCCGGCCCGTTCGACGCCTGGCTGACGCTGCGCGGGATCAAGACCCTGGGCGTGCGGATGGACCGGCACAGCGCCAGCGCCTACCGGGTCGCCGACATGCTGGTCAGCCACCCGGCCGTGGGCCGGGTCTACTACCCCGGCCTGCCCGCCCACCCCGGCCACGAGATCGCGACCAAGCAGATGAGCGACTTCGGCGGCATGGTCTCGTTCACCGTCCGCGGCGGCGCGGACGAGGCGGTGGCAGTCTGCGGCCGGACCCGCCTGTTCACCCTGGCCGAGTCGCTCGGCGGCGTCGAGTCGCTGATCGAGCACCCGGCCCGGATGACCCACGCCTCAGCCGCGGGCTCCGCCCTGGAGGTCCCGGCCGACCCTGATCCGCCTCTCGGTCGGCCTGGAGTCCTGCGACGACCTCCTCGAGGACCTCCGCGCCGCCCTGGCCCGCCCCTGACGCTCAGGCCGGGGAACCAGGCGTCCCGGTGCCGTCAGCGCCGGTGCCTGTGCGCCAGGCCTGGTCAGGACAGTACGCGGTAGGTCACGTGGGTGACCGTGCTGGCGGCCCGCGCCTGCACCTGCCGGAGATTCAGGGGCGGGACGCCGTCGAACAGCCGCGTGCCAGCGCCGAGCGTGACCGGCACGATGTGCAGCCGCAGCTCCTCGATCAGGCCGGTCGCAGGTCACGCTGCCCATGCCCTTGGTCACTGCTCTGTCCTCCTCGTGGTCTTGCCTCCGGGACCGGCTGGCTCCCGTCAGGATGGCAGAGGCTCGGCGGCGAACGGAGCGATCCATGACGGGTGTCACGGGCAGGTTGTGACACCCGGCTTTGGCACTGAGGGCAGAGCGGCGCACTATGGAGGTATGGAGCCGATGAACCCGATACCCGCCGACCGCGGCCCCGCTCCCCGGATGCGGGCCTCCGACGCTGACCGGGACCGGGTGCTGGCTGAGTTGAGCGAGCACTTCCAGGCCGGGCGGCTAACCACGGACGAGATGCAGGAGCGAACCGGGCAGGCGCTGGCCGCCAAGACCGTGGGCGAGCTCAGTGACCTGATGCACGACCTGCCCGCCGTGCACCCGGCGGCCCCGCCTGTCCCGGCCGCCCAGCCGCCGTCGCCCGCCCGGCACGTGCCGGTCGCCGCCGGCGTGATCGCGGCCCTGGCCCTCGTGGCCGTCGTGCTGCTGGCGTCCGGGTTCGACCACGCCGGCCACCACAACGTCGGCTTTGGCGCGGTCATCCCGATCCTGATCATCGCGCGGCTCCTGGCCATGGGGCGCGGCGCCGCGGGCCGCCGCCGCTAGCGCTGCGCCGGGCGCGGTTTAACCATGGAAGGTACCCCGGTCGCTAGTGCCAGACCATGAGCACCAGGATGACCAGCCAGCCGATGGTGACCACGCCGCCCAGGGTGGCGATCCGGCCTCGCTCGACGCTGGCCACGTGGGCCGCCCGCCCCGCCGCGCCCGGCGGCGCCGCCTCGGGCTGGCCCGCCGCGTGCGCGTCGTCCACCGCCTCCCGGGTCGCGTCCTGCGGGGTCGGCACCACGGTCGTGCCGGGCGGGGGCGCCTCGGCCGCCTCGGCCACCTCCATGGCGCTGATCGCCTTGCGCTGATCGCGGATCACGATCACCAGCAGGACCAGCGCCACCACGAACAGCGTCATCGATATGGTCAGCCACGGCTTGGCGAACAGGTCGAGCTGCTGGGCCAGGACGATCCCGAAGATCAGCACGCCGAGGGAGATCAGCACGAAAATCCGGGTGATCCGGTACAGGTACCGCACCACGGTCAGGTTGCGGGCGCGGATATAGCGGGGCGTCGACATGATGGCCGCGGAGACGGGGCCGATCGTGAAGATGGCGAACGCGATGTGCAGCCAGAGCACCAGGCGCTCGGTGAAGGACATCGGCGCGGACGAGGCCGCCGCCACCGCGTGCATCGACAAGAGCATGAACGCGATCCTAGGCCCGGCGCGCCCGGCGCGGTCCTTAAGGAGCGGCGCCGGGGCCGGATCAGCCAGCCCAGCAGGAGGCAGCCGGCCCCGGCCGCCAGGCACACGTCGCCCCGCCAGGCGGCCTGCCCGTGGCCCTGGAGCAGGTGCGGGACCTGGCGGTCGGCCAGCCGGTACAGCACGCCGAACACGACCGCCACGATGCCGGCGACGCCCAGGAAGGCGGCCACGTCCCGGCGCAGCCCGCGGAAGAACCCGCGGGCCGCGCCGCGAGCCAGGTCGGCGGGGCTCATGACCGGTGCCAGCGGGTTCGGCTCACTCCCGCAGGCTTCCCCCCGCCAGGCCGGCGGCCGGGCAACGCCGGTTAAATTATCCGCTTACCCGCCGAACTTCCCCGCCCGCCCCGCCCGCCCCGCCCGTCTCAGCGGCTGCGGCGGGTCTTCAGGAAGTCGCTGACCACGTACTCGCCCAGGCTGTCCGACCCGGCCCGGAGCACCCGGCCGCCGTTGCGCCGGGCCACCTCGTCGACGAACGCGGCCAGCCGCTCGTCGTCGGCCAGCATGAAGATGTTCATGGTGGCCTGGCGCCGGGTCATCTTGTCCACCTCGGCCAGGGTCAGCTCCAGCGTCTCCGGGCAGGGCGGCCAGTCGAACCAGAATCTGGCCGTCCCGGCGCAGGTGCGCGGTGGGCTCGCCGTCGGTGATGATCAGGACCACCGGGTTGTGCTCGGGCCGCCGGTCCAGGAACCGGCCCGGCCAGCACCAGGGCGTGGTGCAGGTTGGTGCCCTGGACCATGTCCCAGGTCAGGCTGGCCAGGTCGGTCTCGCGCAGCTCCCGGGCGTAGTTGGAGAAGCCGATCACCTGGATGGCGTCCTGCGGGTAGCGGGTCCGGACCAGCGCGTGCAGGGCCAGGGCGGTCTGCTTGGCCGCGCCCCAGGTCCCGCGCAGCTCCATCGAGTAGGACAGGTCGACCAGCAGGCAGATCGCCGCGGTGGCCCGCCGCTCGGTCTCGCCCACCTCGAAGTCGGCCACGTCCAGCCTGGTCCCGTGCCGCGCCCCGGTGCCCGCCGCCGCGGGGCGGGCGGTTCCGCCGCCCGCCCCGCGCAGCAGCGCGTTGCGGACGGTGGCGGCGGCGTCGATGGACTGCTCGTCGCCGAACTCCCAGGGCCGGGTGCTGCCGGTCAGCTCGCCCGCCTGGCCGGCGCCGCTGATGTCGTGGTTGCCGTGGCCGCCCTCGGGGAGCTGGGCGAACACCTTGCGCAGGGCGGTCTCGCCGAGCCGCCGGACGGCCTTGGGGGTCAGCTCCAGCTTGCCGTCGGTGCGCTGGAGGTAGCCCTGCCGCTCCAGTTCCCGCTCGATCTGGCGCAGCGCGTCCATGTCGTCCACGGCCTGGCGGCCGAGGGCGCGGCGGACCGCCTCCTCGTCGATGTCGTCCATCCGGGCGCCGGGGTAGTCCTGGCGCAGCGCCGCCTCCAGCTCGGCCAGGTCGGCCAGCTCGGCCAGGGCCGAGGTCGCGTCGCTGAGGCCCAGCGGCTCCTGGCCGCTCATCCGGGCGCGCGGCCAGGACTGCTGGTCCAGTTCCGGGCGCCGGGTCCGCAGCGCGTCGGCCAGCCGGGCCATCTCGGCGGCCAGCCCGGCGTCCTCCATCGTCTGGGCCATCAGCCCGGCCAGTTCCTCGCGCTGCTCGTCGGTCAGCGAGTCGAGCAGCCGCTGGGCCGCCGACATCCGCCGGACCAGCGAGTCGACCAGCTCCTCCAGGTTGGCCGGCGAGTCCGGGAACATGTCCCCGTACTGCGCCCATGAACTGGTCGAAGTCCTCCTGGGTGTGCTCGCCCCGGGAGTCGGCGTCGAGCATCCCGGTCAGCGCCGACAGCATGTCCTTGACCCGCTGCATGGCCTGCGGGTCGGGGTCGGCCAGGGTCTGCTTCATGCCGCGGAACTGGCTGTCCAGCACCTCGCGGCGGAGCATGTTCTTGAGCTCCTCGAAGGTCTGCCGGGCCGCCGCCGACCGCCAGTCGTAGTCGGCCAGCTGCCGGATGGCCTGCGCCGTGTCGGACGGCAGCGCGTCCAGCTCGGCCTCGCGCATCCGGGCCTCGTCGGCCGGGTCGGGGAACAGCTCGGCCCGCTCCTGGCCGATGGCCGTGTCGAGCATCGCCCGGACCTGCTCCAGGACGCCGTCCAGGCGGCCCCGGCTGCGGATCTCGCGCTGCCGCTCGCGGACCCGGCGGTGCAGGTCATCCAGCCCGCGGCGGCCGCACAGGCCGCGGCGCAGCAGGTCCCGCAGCGCGGCCGCCGGGTCGGTGCCGTCCAGCACCGACTCGCCCAGCGCGTCCACCGCGCCGCGCACGTCGTACGGCGCGGCCAGCGGGTCCGGTCCGTCCCGGTACGGACCGTATCGGTACCCAGTCATCGCGTCCTCCCAGGTCCGTAGGGTTCCGTCAGGTCCGGTAGACGGCGCCGCCGTCGAGCGAGTCCTTGGACAGCCGCCGCATCAGGTACAGGCCCTCCATGGCGAACTCCAGCGCCGCGGCGGCCTCGCCGATCGACTCGCCGCCGTCCATGCCCAGCCGCTCCATGATCTTGGCCAGGCCCGGCACCTCGCCGATCCGGCGCAGCAGGTCGGCGGCCGACAGCAGGTCGCCGGTCTCCACCGCGCCGCCCTCGGCGAACCGGGCCAGCAGGCCGGTCAGGTCGGCGCTGCCCAGCGTGGCCCGGAACGTCTCGGCCGTGGCCCGGCGCAGCAGGTGATCCAGCACCTCCTGCTCCCGGCCCTCCTCGCTGACCTCGAACTCGACCTTGCCGCGCAGCGTGGTGATGGTGGACGGCAGGTCGCAGACCCGGGCCACCGGCTGGTCCTCGCCGCTGATGGCGGCCCGCCGGACCGCGGACGCCGCGACCGCCTCGGCCGCCGCGATGGCGAACCGGGCCGACACGCCGGACCGGGAGTCCACCGCCGGGGAGGCCCGGACCAGCCGGGTGAACCGGGCGATGACCTGGACCAGGTGCTCGGGCAGCACCGCGCCGGGCGCCGCGTCGGGACCCCAGGACAGCTGCGCCTCCTGGTTGATCAGCTCCAGCTCGGCGTCCAGCGAGACCGGGTAGTGGGTGCGGATCTCGGCGCCGAACCGGTCCTTGAGCGGGGTGATGATCCGGCCCCGGTTGGTGTAGTCCTCGGGGTTGGCGCTGGCCACCAGGACCAGGTCCAGCGGCAGCCGCAGGGCGTAGCCGCGGACCGCGATGTCCCGCTCCTCCAGCACGTTGAGCAGCGAGACCTGGATCCGCTCGGCCAGGTCGGGGAGCTCGTTGAGGCAGAAGATGCCCCGGTTGGTCCGGGGCACCAGGCCGAAGTGGATGGTCTCCGGGTCGCCCAGCGTGCGGCCCTCGGCCACCTGGACCGGGTCGATGTCGCCGACCAGGTCGCCGACGCTGGTGTCCGGGGTGGCCAGCTTCTCGCCGTACCGGTCGGACCGGTGGCGCCAGGTGATGGCCAGGTCGTCGCCCTGCTCGGCGGCCAGTCGGCGGCACCGGGCGCAGGCGGGCTCGTACGGGTGGTCGTTGATCTCGCATCCGGCGACGGCGGGCGTCCACTCGTCCAGGAGCAAAGTCAGGGTGCGGATGAGGCGGGTCTTGCCCTGGCCGCGCTCGCCGAGCAGGATCACGTCATGCCCGGCGATGATCGCGCGCTCCAGGTGGGGCAGGACCGTCTGGCCGAAACCGATGATGCCGGGGAACGCGTCCTGGCCCGCCCGCATGGCAGCGAGCAGGTTCTCCCGCATCTCCGCCTTCACGCCGCGAAGCTGGTGGCCGCTGGCGCGAAGCTGCCCGACCGTCGCGGCCGGGGGAGGGGGAGTGGCAGACGGCGGCTGGGGGACTGATGACTGGGACTGGCTCGTAGGCTGCACTACTCGACACTATGTCGGCGTGGCCAGCCGCGCATCTCGGGAGGCTCAACGGTGAACGACTCGCGCTCGGCACTCGCGCTCGACATCGGCGGCACCAAGCTCGCCGCCGGCGTGGTGGACCCGGGCGGCCGGGTGGTGACCTGGGGCCGGGTGCCGACCCCGGCCGACTCCGACGCCGAGACGCTGTGGCGGACCCTGGAGGCCCTGTTCGAGGACGTCCTGGCCAAGGCCGGCGTCACCGACGCGGCCGACCTGGCCGGGGTGGGCTGCGGCTGCGGCGGGCCGATGGAGTGGCCGGCCGGCGTGGTCTCGCCGCTGAACATGCCCGGCTGGCGGGCCTTCCCGCTGCGGGAACGGCTGGCCCGCCGCCTGCCCGGCATGCCGGTGCGGGTGCACAACGACGCCATCTGCGTGGCCGCCGCCGAGCACTGGCGCGGGGCGGGCCGGGGCCGGTCCTGCATGCTCGGCATGGTGGTGTCCACCGGGGTGGGCGGCGGCCTGGTGCTGGACGGCCGGCTGGTCAACGGCGCGTCCGGCAACGCCGGCCACATCGGGCACGTGGTTGTCGAGCCCGACGGCCCGCCGTGCGTTTGCGGCGGCCGGGGCTGCGTGGAGGCCATCGCCCGCGGCCCGGCCCTGGTCACCTGGGCGCAGGAGCAGGGCTGGCGGCCCGCCCAGCGCGACGCCACGGCCAAGGAACTGGCCGATGACGCCGCGCAGGGCCACCCGGTGGGCATCGCCGCGCTGCGCCGGGCGGGCCGGGCGCTGGGCATCGGCATCGCGTCCGCGACCAGCCTGTGCGACCTGGAGGTGGTGGCCGTCGGCGGCGGCCTGTCCCAGGCCGGGCCGCTGCTGCTGGACCCGCTGGAGGAGGCCCTGCGCGAGCATGCCCGGCTGGAGTTCGCCCGCCACGTCCAGGTGGTGCCCGCCACGCTGGGCCAGAGCGCCGGCCTGGTCGGGGCGGCCGCGCTGATCCTGGCCGCGGACCGCTACTGGACCCCGGACTGATGGATCCCGGACTGATCGGGCTGCCCGGACTGGCGCCGGCTGGCCTGGCGGCACCTCCGTCCCGGTCGGCATCGACGACGTCGTCGCGGCCGCCGCCGTGCTGGACGGCACCGTCCGGCCGACCCTGCTGCAGCCCTCGCGGGCGCTGTCCGAGGCGGTCGGCGGCCCGGTGTACCTCAAGTGCGAGAACCTGCAGCGGACCGGCTCGTTCAAGGTCCGCGGCGCCTACGTGCGGATCGCCCGCCTCCGCCCCGAGCAGCGGGCGCGCGGGGTGGTGGCGGCCAGCGCCGGGAACCACGCCCAGGGCGTGGCCCTGGCCGCCAGCGCGCTCGGCACCCGGGCCACCGTGGTCATGCCGCTCGGCGCCCCGCTGCCCAAGGTCGCCGCGACGCGCGGCTACGGCGCCGAGGTCATCCTGCACGGCCTGACCATCGAGTCCGCGCTGGCCCGGGCGCGCGAGCTGAGCGACGCCACCGGCGCGGAGTTCATCCACCCGTTCGAGCACCCCGACGTGATCGCCGGGCAGGGCACGGTCGGCCTGGAGATCGCCGGGCAGTGCCCGGACGTGGCGACCATCGCCGTCCCGGTCGGCGGGGGCGGGCTGGCGGCCGGCATCGCGGTCGCCGCCGCTGCCCGGCTGCCCGGCGCCACGGTCATCGGCGTGGCCGCCGAGGCGGTGGACGCGACCATGGCCGACGGCATCGCGGTGGCCGAGCGCGGGGCGCTGACCGGCTCGATCCTGGCCGGGCTGGGCTGCCGGGTGGTGACCGCGTCGGAGGAGGGCCTGTCCCGCGGCCTGCTGCTGTGCCTGGAGCGGGCCAAGCAGCTCGTCGAGCCGGCCGGGGCGGCGGGCGTGGCCGCGGTGCTGGAGCACCCGGAGCTGTTCCAGCCGCCCGTGGTGGTGGTGCTGTCCGGGGGCAACATCGACCCGCTGCTGCTGGCCAAGGTGCTCCGGCACGGCCTGGCCGCGGCGGGCCGCTACCTGGCCCTGCGGTGCCGCCTGCCGGACCGGCCGGGCGCGCTGGCCAGCCTGCTGGCCCAGCTGGCCGACCTGGGCGCCAACGTGCTGGAGGTGGTGCACGAGCGGGTCACCGCCGACCTGCACGTGAACGAGGCCGAGGTGGTGCTCCAGGTCGAGACCCGCGGCCCCGGCCACAGCGAGACCGTCACCCGGGTGCTGCGCGAGTCCGGCTACACCCTGATGCTCGCTAGGCGTCAGGCGCGCTAGAGGTTGCCGCGCCGCGCCTGCTCGCGCTCGATCGCCTCGAACAGCGCCTTGAAGTTCCCCTTGCCGAACCCCTCCGAGCCGTGCCGCTCGATCAGCTCGAAGAACACCGTGGGGCGGTCGGTGACCGGCTTGGTGAAGATCTGCAGCAGGTACCCGTCCTCGTCCCGGTCGGCCAGGATGCCCAGGTCGCGCAGCTACCTCCGGGGCACCCGGGTCTCGCCCGCCCAGCCGCCCAGGGCGTCGTAGTAGCTGCCCGGCGTGGCCAGGAACTGCCACCCCGGCGGCCCGCATCCCGCGCACCGCGGCCACGATGTCGTCGGTGGCCAGGGCGATGTGCTGGACCCCGGGCCCGCCGTAGAACTCCAGGTACTCGTCGATCTGGGACTTCTTCTTGC
The DNA here is from genome assembly GCA_963731085.1 of uncultured Actinomycetota bacterium. Classification (GTDB taxonomy): domain Bacteria; phylum Actinomycetota; class Actinomycetes; order Streptosporangiales; family Streptosporangiaceae; genus DASUBV01. The sequence goes on along the minus strand of CAVSUF010000001.1, from coordinate 45,984 downwards.
CCGCGGCCGGCTCGTTGATCGGGAACTTGACCTTGCGGCTGCCGTCGGCCACGACCTTGCTCATCAGCGCCGAGTACTCGGTGGCGATGTCGTCGCCGACGAACTCCTTCATGTTGGTGAAGCCCATCACCCGGGCGTAGAACCCCGTCCAGTCCTCCATCCGGCCCAGCTCCACGTTGCCGACGCAGTGGTCGATGCCGGTGAAGAACGGCCCCGGCCGCGGCGGCGCCGCGGTCAGCGGCTGGGCCGCCGTCCAGCCCGGCAGGTACGGCCCCGCGTAGGCGTCCCGCTCGACCAGCGTGTGCCGGGTCTCGCCGAACGTCGCGATGGTGGCCACCACGGCCTTGCCGAAGTCGTCCTCCAGCAGCCGGGGCGCGGCCAGCGCCGGGCGCCCCGGGCCACCGCGTGCTCGTACGCCGCCGTCGCGTCCGGCACCCCGATGGCCAGGTCGGTCACCCCGTCGCCGTGCCGGGCCACGTGCGCGCCGAGTTCCGTCCCGGCCCGCACCGGGCCGCGGAACACGAACCGCGCGGTCGCCCGACTCCAGCACGTAGCCGGCCTCGTCCCGGCAGCCGGTCTCCGGCCCCCGGTAGGCGACGCAGCGCATGCCGAACGCGGTCGAGTAGTAGTGCGCGGCCTGGCGCGCGTTGCCGACGGCGAACACCACCGCGTCCATGCCCGTGACGGGGAAGTCATCAGTCCTGTCTATGCCATGCGACCAGCGCTCCCGCCGTGCCACCAGACTGCGCAACAGTTTGTTATTTCACTAGATCAGCAATTGCATAGTTATGAACGCGGTTCACCAGCATAATCTGTACAGCATGCCGTGGATGACGGGTCGGTGATCGACGCGCTGACGCCGGCTGATCGGCTGCTCGCCGCCGAGCCCCGGGTCGGCGTGCTGGAGGCGTCCCGGCGGCTCGGCGTGGCCCGCGGCACGGTGCGGCCCGGCTCGACCGGCTCCAGGCCCGGGGCGTCATCACCGGCTACGGCCCGGACATCAGCCCGGCGGCGCTGGACCACGGCGTGATGGCGTTCATCACCCTGGAGATCCGCCAGGCCGGCGGCCATGACCCGGTGGCCGAGCCGGCTGGCCGCGGTGCCCGAGGTGCTGGAGGCGCACACCATCACCGGCGCCGGGGACATGCTGTGCCGGGTGGTGGCCCGCACCAACGCCGACCTTCAGCGGGTCATCGACGCGCTGGTCGAGGTGCCCGGCGTGGTGCGCACGGCCACCGTGATCGTGCTCGACACCCCGCTGCCCTACCGGACCCTGCCACTCGTCCGGGCCGTAGCCCGGAATGCCGGGCCCCGGCCGGTTGTTGCGTGAGCAAAGCATCAGCCTGGCCGCGCCAGCGGCGAGCAAGGAGCCCGAGTATGACGCAGGATCAGTCCGCGGCCAGCCAGCCTGCCGGGTCCGGCCAGGGCGCCCGTAGTGAGGCCGGCCGCGGCGGGCCGCGCCGCGAGATCCTCATCGTCCTGCCGGGCCTGCTGCTCGCCCTCATGATCGCCATGCTCGACCAGCTGGTGGTCATCCACCGCGCTGCCCGCGCATCGTCGGCGACCTGGGCGGGCTGAGCCACCTGTCCTGGGTGGTCACCGCCTACGTGCTGGCCTCCACCATCACCACGCCGCTGTACGGCAAGCTCGGCGACCTGTACGGCCGCAAGCGGCTGCTGATGGTCGCCATCGTGATCTTCCTGATCGGCTCGGCCCTGTCCGGCCTGTCGCAGTCGATGGACCAGCTCATCGCGTTCCGCGCGCTCCAGGGCCTGGGCGCGGGCGGCCTGATGGTCGGCGCCATCGCCACCATCGGCGACCTGGTCTCGCCGCGCGAGCGCGGCCAGTACATGGGCTACATGATGGGCGCGATGATGCTGGCCATGATCGCCGGCCCGCTGGTCGGCGGCTACATCACCGACGCCCTGTCCTGGCAGCTGGATCTTCTACATCAACATGCCGATCGGCGGCGCCGCGCTGGTCTACCTGTGGCTGACCCTGCACCTGCCGCGGCACCGGGTCGAGCACAAGATCGACTACCTCGGGCGCGGCGCTGCTGGCCGTGGCCGCCACCGCGCATCGTGCTGCTGACCACCTGGGGCGGCAGCCAGTACGCCTGGGGCTCGCCGCAGATCCTCGCGCCTGGCGCGCGATCTCGCTGCTGGCCACCGGGGCGTTCCTGCGCCGTCGAGGCCCGCGCCGCCGAGCCGATCCTGCCGCTGCACGTGTTCCGCAACCGCAACTTCGCGCTGGCTACCGCGATGTGCTTCCTGCTCGGCCTGACCATGTTCGGCGCGCTGACGTTCCTGCCGCTGTACCAGCAGACCGTGCAGCACGCCTCGGCCACCGGCAGCGGCCTGCTGCTGATCCCGCTGATGCTGGGCTCCACCGTGACCTCGCTGATCGCCGGGCCAGGTGACGACCCGGACCGGCCGCTACAAGGCCCTGCCGATCATCGGCGCCGCGATCATGTCGGTCGGCCTGTTCCTGCTGTCCCACCTCGGCCCGGGCACCTCGACGCTGGTCTCCGGCAGCTACTTCGTGGTGCTCGGGCGTCGGCATGGGCTTCCTCATGCAGATCACCACGCTGATCGTGCAGAACAGCGTGCAGCCCAAGGACATGGGCGTGGCCAGCAGCTCGCGGACGTTCTTCCAGCAGATCGGCGGCTCGATCGGCGTCTCGCTGTTCGGCGTGATCTTCACCCGGCGGCTGAACGCGGTGATGAGCGCCCGGCTGCCCGGCGTGCACCTGGCCGCGGGCAGCGGCTCACTCGACCCGCAGACCATCAACAAGCTGCCCGCGCTGGTCCGCGACGCCGCGTTCGCCGGCATCAGCCACGCCGCCGACGGCGTGTTCTTCTGGACGGTCCCGGCCGCGCTGGCCGTGCTCGTGCTGGCCTGGATGATTCACGAGACCCCGCTGCGGGGCCGGTCCGAGCCGCCCGGGGAGAGCATCCCGGTTTCGGAGCCAGAGTTCGTCGGGTAATCGCGTTCTGGCGAAAACGGGTGTCATCCCCGGGATCGGCCCGGTGCCGGGGTTACCGGCTACATGCCGCCGTAGGGGACGGCCTCGAGAACCTCGACCGAGCTGCGCCGGCCGTTGGGCAGGTTGTAGGTGGCGGTCTCGCCGACCTTCTTGCCCATGATCGCGGCGCCCAGGGGCGACTTAGGCGAGTACACGTCAATCGGCGCCCCGGTTTCCTCGCGGGAGGCGAGCAGGAACGTGACCTCGTCGTCGTTCCCGGCGAACCGGACGGTCACCGTCATGCCCGGCCGACCACGCCATCCGTGCGCGGGGCCGTGCCCACCCTGGAGTTCTCCAGGATGTGCATGAGCTGGATGATCCGGCCCTCCTGCTTGCCCTGCTCCTCCTTGGCCGCGTGGTAGCCGCCGTTCTCCTTGAGGTCGCCCTCGAGCCGGGCGGCCTCGATCTTCTGGGCAATATCGATGCGGCCCGTACCCGAAAGAAAGTCGAGCTCGGCCTTCAGCCGGTCGTACGCCTCCTGGGTGAGCCAGGTGACGGTTTCATCGCGGGTTTCGGTCACGGGTACTCCTTGCGTGGGTGCGGAGCCTGCTTCTCTTCCGCTGGGTCCAGTCAGACCCGGTTGGGGGTAATCATCCGAGGCTAACAAGGCTCCGCGACTATGTCGCACCTTGTCAATGGTCTGGCCGGCGCGGACGCCGCCCGCCGGGCGCCGCGATCGCGGGAATGCCGCCTGTGGCCGGGGGTGTTGTGCTGCACAATAGCTTCCCGGCGCTGCTCACCGTGTGTCGCCGGCCAGGGGCGCCGGGCGGTGCCTCGGATGACGGGCCTGGCGGGGTATGCCCGGAACGGGCCTGCCAGCGGACGCTGACGCATACCGAAGGGGATTGTTGTTGTCTGCCGTGACTTCTGACCGGGATGCCGCCTGCGCGCCCGTGGCCGGGGATCTGGTGCCTGGAGAGGCGCCTGCGGGCGGCCTGCGCCTGATGGCGGTGCACGCCCACCCGGACGACGAGTCGAGCAAGGGCTCGGCGACGATGGCCCGTTACGTCCGGGAGGGCGTCAGCGTCCTGGTCTGCACGATGACCGGGGGCGAGCGCGGCAGCATCCTGAACAAGGCCATGGACCGGCCCGAGGTCCAGGCTGACCTGCCCGCCATCCGGCGCCAGGAGATGGACAAGGCGCGCCAGATCCTCGGCGTGGAGCAGCGGTTCCTCGGCTTCACCGACTCCGGCCTGCCCGAGGGCGACCCGCTGCCGCCGCTGCCCGAGGGCTGCTTCGCGCTGGCCCCGCTGCCCGAGGCGGCCGCGCCGCTGATCCGGGCGGTCCGCGAGTTCCGCCCGCACGTGATCCTGACCTACGACGAGAACGGCGGCTACCCGCACCCCGACCACATCAAGACCCACCAGGTGGCGATGGAGGCGTTCGAGGCGGCGGGCGACCCGGACCGCTATCCCGGCTGCGGCGAGCCCTGGCAGCCGCTCAAGATGTACTACTTCCTGACCTTCCACCGGGACCGGTTCACCGCGCTGCACGAGGCGATGACCCGGCGCGGGCTGGAGTCGCCGTACGCCGAGCGGATGGCCGAGTGGGACAAGCGCGCGGCCGAGGCGGCCCGGGCGGGCGGCGCAGACGGGGCCGCCCGCCCGCGCCGCCGGTCCTACCCGGTCACCACCCGGATCCCGTGTGCCGACTACTTCCCCATCCGCGACCAGGCCCTGCTGGCCCACGCCACCCAGGTCGACCCGAAGGGCTCGTGGTTCGCCTGCCCGGTCGAGGTGCAGCAGGCCGCCTGGCCGACCGAGGACTACCACCTGGCCCGCTCCGTGGCCGGACTGGCCGGCCCCGTGGCGGATAGCCCCGTGGTGGCTGGCCCGGTGGCGGCCGGCCCGGTGGCGGCCGCTGCCGCTGGGGTGGCCGAGTCGGCCGTGGTGGATACTGTGGAAGATGACCTGTTCGCCGGTATCCGGGAGAGAGTGACACTGTGATCGCGCTGGCGGGCGGCGCCCTGGCCGCGTCGTCGCCGAATGCCTTCGACCAGCCCGGCACGCTGGGTTTCCTGGTCGTGTTCGGGATGGCCATCATCCTGTTCTTCCTGTTCCGGTCGATGGCCCGGCACCTGCGGAAGGTCAACGCCGCGGCGGCCGAGGAGGCCCGCCAGGAGGAAGCCGCGGCCACCCCGCCCAAGGACCGCGGCTAGCGCCGTTCGAGTTTCATGATCGTGACCCTTTTTCCGGGCGAAATCACGGGAAATCGGTCGCGATCATGCCGGTGCGTCGGCCGGGAGGCTGGCGGCCGGGGAGTCGTCGGCCGGGAGGTCGAGGCTGTAGGCCAGCAGGGTGATGTCCGGGCGGGGGTGCCAGTCCCGGCCGGGCAGGCGCCGGAAGCCGGCCCGCTCGTACAGGCGGTGCGCGGCGTGCATCTGCGGCAGCGTGGACAGCACCACCCGCCGGGTGCCCGCCGCCGCGGCCTGCCGCAGCGCGGCGGTGACCAGGGCCGTGCCCACGCCGCCGCGCTGGGTGCCCGGCGCGACCGCCAGTGCCCGGATCTCGGCCTCGTCCGCGCTCTCGATGATCTCCCCGGCGGCCGGCGGCAGCACCAGCATGATCGTCCCGGCCAGCTCGCCGCCCTCGTCGCTGGCCACCAGCACGACGCCGTCGCCCCGGCCGCCCAGCGCCCGCAGCTCCGGCGCGTACTCGGTGCTGAGGAACCCGCCCGCCGCGAACGCCGCGGCCCGCAGGTCACCAACCGCGCCCATCTCGCCGGGCCGTGCTTCGCGAATGATCACAGACCCATCTAACCGTGCCCCTCATGACGCGATCCGCCCGGTGGTACGCCATATGCCCGGCGGCGGCCCGGCACCGAGGCGGGCCATCCGGTCACCCGGCGCCGGGTGATTCGTCCGCGCTGGGAAGGCCTGGGCCCGATGCGCCCGGCGGGCCTTCGGGCGCAGTCACCCGGGTGATTGGATGTGACGGCATGTGACCGCGTTTGCCCGTAGGGTGTTCGCTGGGGTGCTGACGCATCCGACTAGACATGAGTGTCGAACAGCTCAGCCGAGGGGAGCAGGTGAGGGACGGTGTCGTCTGCCGAGGTTCCGGCGGTCAGCGTGCCAGAGGGCGCGTGGCTACTTGACGTGCGCGAGGATGATGAGTGGGCGGCGGGTCACGTGCCCGGCGCCACGCACATCCCGCTGGGCCAGCTAGGCGCCCGCGCCACCGAGGTGCCCCGCAACACGAAGATCTACGTCATCTGCCGGTCCGGCGCCCGGTCCGCCAGGGCCGCCTTCGCCCTCGTCGGCTCGGGCTGGGACGCGGTCAACGTGGCGGGCGGCATGCAGGACTGGGCGGCGGCCGGCCGCCCGATGGCCGCCGAAACCGGCGCGGAGCCGTTCGTCGCCTGATCCGGCCGCCCGTTCCGGGGCGCGGCTCAGCGGCGGGCCCGGAAGTGAATGAAGTCGGTCGGCCAGTCGCCGGTGGCCTTGGTGATCACGTGGACCCAGAACCCGTTGTCGGCGTCGTAGTTCATCTCCGACATGACGATCGAGGTGGGCGACAGCACCTTCTCGACGTAGGCGACGTGCCCGTCCGGGGCCGGCCTGGTGGCCGAGTACCAGGCGACGGCGCCGACCGCGGGCGTGCTGTTCACCGTGATGCTCAGCTTGCGGGCCTGCGGGCCCCAGTGCACGGCGTTGCCCCACCGGCCCTTGCCGCCGTAGGAGTTGGCGAAGCCGATGCCGCGCCGCTCGTTCAGCCGGTAGGCCACCCAGGACGTGCACTGGCCCCGGTAAAACGCCCACGTGTCGGCCACGCAGGCGCCGCCGTGGGTGCAGGCCGGCGGGTGCGGATACGGGTAGCCGTACAACCGTGCCGCGGCCCTCGTCCCGGCCCGCCCCGTCCACTGGCCCAGCACCAGCCGGGCCGGGGCCAGCCCGGCCGGGGCCGCGGTAGCCCGAGAGGCGGTCGGCGCCGCTAAGCCCGCCCTGGCCCGGGCGGCGGTCGGCGCCGGCTAAGCCCGCCGTGGCCCGGGCGGCGGTCGGCGCCGCTAAGCCCGCCGTCAGGACGGCCAGGCCCAGTGCCGCCGCGCCCGCGGCCAGGCGTGATCGTGGCATAGCGCGTTCCCCCGTTCCCGGCTCGGCAGCGCGCGGGGCGCCACCGCGAACCGGTGGTCACTTAAAGTGATGACCCGATAGCGAAACGTACCAGCCGGTCTGGCGGCCGGGGGCGCGGGCGGCCGGCCCCGGTGTTTCCGGCCCGGATACGGTCAATCCGACAGGTATGCGCATTGCCGCCCAGCGAGTAGGAGATACCGACGTGAAGTACGTGAACCTCGGGACGACTGGCCTGCGAGTGTCGCGGATCTGCCTCGGCATGATGAGCTACGGCAACAACAGCGACCGGCCGTGGGTCCTGGACGAGGATGCCGCCGAGCCCATCGTCAAGTCCGCCGCGGAGGGCGGGATCACCTTCTTCGACACCGCCGACGTGTACTCCGGCGGGGCCAGCGAGGTAGCCACCGGCCGGCTGCTGCCCAAGTTCTTCCAGCGCGACCAGGTCGTGGTGGCGACCAAGGTCTTCAGCCCGGTGGGGCCGGGGCAGAACGACCGCGGCCTGTCCCGCAAGCACATCCTGTCCGGCATCGACGCCTCGCTGCGCCGCCTGGACATGGACTACGTGGACCTGTACCAGATCCACCGTTATGACCACCACACCCCGGTCGAGGAGACCATGGAGGCCCTGCACGACGTCGTGCGGGCGGGAAAGGCCCGCTATATCGGGGCCAGCAGCATGCATGCGTGGCAGTTCGCCAAGGCCCAGAACGCCGCCGATTCGCGGGGCCTTACCCGCTTTGTCTCCATGCAGAACCACTACAATCTCATTTACCGGGAAGAGGAGCGGGAAATGATCCCGCAGTGCCTGGATCAGGGCGTCGGTGTCATTCCGTGGAGCCCGCTGGCGCGCGGCGTGCTGGCCGGGAACCGGAGCCGCGACGGTGAGCGGCGCACCACCCGGGCCAATTCCGACGCGTTCGGCGACTCGCTCTACCAGGTCCCCCAGGACTTCGACGTCGTCGACCGGACCGCCGAGGTTGCCGTCGAGCGCGGCGTCCCCGCTGCTCAGGTGGCCCTGTCCTGGCTGCTGCACCGGCCCGGCGTGACCGCGCCGATCATCGGGGCGACCAAGGCCGGTCACCTGGAGGACGCCCTGGCGGCCGAGGAACTGTCGCTGTCGGCCGAGGAGATGGCCCGCCTGGAGGAGCCATATGTGCCGCATCCGGTACTCGGCCACCGTTAATTCCTGAGTGGCCGGTCACGCTTCGCTGAATATCTTCGCTATTCGCGGGCCGACCGCGCGAGTGGTCTGCTAAAACCGCACAGTCGCGGTTTCGTGCTCCGCTGATGCCAATCCGGCACGGGCGGGCCGCGCGGATGCGGAGGAATGAGTGCGGGCCTGGCGCAGTCGGCATCTAATGGCTTTCCTGCCCATTGTCATCGTGATCAGCGGCGTGGCGGCGGCCCCGGCGGCCGCCGCCACGCCGCTGCCCGCCCCATCGCAGCCCAGCGGCCAGCGCCGCGTCTGCCCGATGCCCGCCCAGCCCGGCCAGGTGGCGTGCCAGGCGGTCTACCAGCCAGCCGCGCCGGGACCGGCCGCGCCGGCGTTCGTGCCCGCCGCCGCGCACGTGCCCGGGTACGGCCCGGCCAGCCTGCGCGGCGCCTACGGGCTGGTGTGGGACTCGCTGCACCACGGCCACGGCGAGACCGTCGCCGTAGTGGACGCCTACTCCGACCCCAAGGTGGCCAGCGACCTGGCCACCTACCGCGCCCACTTCGGCCTCGGCCCGTGCGGCACGGCCTCGGGCTGCCTGCGGATCGTCAACCAGGACGGGAAGGCCGGCCCCGGCCCCGGACCAACATCGGCTGGGGCGTGGAGGAGTCCCTGGACCTGGACATGGTGTCGGCCATCTGCCCGCGCTGCCACCTGCTGCTGGTCGAGTCCAGTTCGCCGACCAACGCCAGCCTGGGCCGGGCCGAGATGACCGCCGTGGCCAAGGGTGCCCGGTTCGTGTCCAATAGCTGGAGCGGCAACGAGTCCCGCGGCCAGTGGGTCAATAACCACTACTTCAACCACCCCGGCGACGCCATCGTGTTCGCCTCCGGGGACTCCGGCTTTGGCACCGTGTACCCGGCTGACCTGCCGTTCGTCACCTCGGTCGGCGGGACCACGCTGAGCCACCGCGCGTCGGCCGGGCGCCCGTGGACCGAGACCGCGTGGGGCAGCGCCCACCCCGCCGTCACCGGCGGCACCGGGTCGGGCTGCTCGTCGTTCACGGCCAAGCCGTCCTGGCAGCGCGCCCTGGTCGACATCAGCCCCGGCGGGTGCCCGGACCGGACCGAGAACGACGTCTCGGCGGTGGCCAACCCGGCCACCGGGGTGGCTGTCTACGACACCTACAAGACCCACGGCACCTGGGCCGAGCTCGGCGGCACCAGCGCCGCCGCCCCGATCGTCGCCGCCGTGTACGCGCTGGCCGGGAACCCGGCTCCGCGCAGCTATCCGGCGTCCTACCCGTACCAGCACCCGGCCCGCTGGTTCCACGACATCACCGCCGGGGTCAACGGCACCTGCCCGGCCGGCAGCAGTTACCTGTGCCACGCCGTTCGCGGCTACGACGCGCCCACCGGGCTGGGCACCCCCAGCGGCACCGGCGGGTTCGCCAGCGCCCGCACCGGCCCGGTCACCCTGGTCGACCCCGGCGGCAAGAGCGTCACCGCCGGTTCCAGGGTCAGCCTGCCGATCACCGGCCTGGACACCCGGTCCGGGGTCAAGGCGCTGGCCTGGTCCGTGACCGGCCTGCCGCCGGGGCTATCCGTCGCCGCCCAGCCCGGCTCCACGAGCGGGCTGATCACCGGCACGGTGGCCGGGACCATCCCGTCCGGGACGGTGTTCGCGGTGACCGTCACCGGCACCGACCGGGTCACCCGCGCCCGCGGCACGACCCGGTTCGTCCTCACCGTGCGCTGACCGGCGGCGCCGGTCGCGCCGTCCCGTCGCGCCGGTCCTCGCGCCAGCCGGCGCCCCGTCCACGGCGAATTCTTTTCATTAGCCAGACGGCCGGGTGACTATTCGCATAGCCTCATTCAATAACTGTACCGCGCCGCCCGGAATGCACCGGGGGCGGGCTTTTTCCGGACATTCGGGGACCGGGGGAATCGCACGTCGGAGGAATAATGGGGCCTGCGCACCGTAGTGCCCGGAGCCAGCTGATTAACACCGTGACCCGGAATACCGCCATTTCGGCCGCCGCCCGCCGGGCGTCGGCCGCCCGGCCAACCGCCCGGCCCCGATACGCCCGGCCCCGATACGCCCGGCCTGGCACCGCCCGGCGGGGCGCCGTCCGGCTGGCCGCGGCCGCCGCGATCAGCGTCACCGGCGGGCTGGCGGTAGTGGTGGCGCCGGCACCGGCCACCACCAGCCGGCTCCCGGCCGTGCTCCGGTCAGCTGCGGCCCGCGCCATCCGGGCGGCCCCCGGCGCTGGCCTCGCCGGCACCGCCCGCCCCGGCACCGCCCGCCATGTCACTGTCCGCCACGGCACCGCCCGCCATGCCGCTGCCCGCCAGCGCCGTCCGCCGTCGCTGTCCGCCATGTCGCTGTCCGCCATGTCGCTGTCCGCCATGCCGCTGTCCGCGCTGTCACGGGGCGCGACGCTGTGACCGGCCGCGATGCTGTCGTGGCCGCCCGGGCAGCGGACTCGCAGCAGGCCCGCGACCTGCTGCGGCAGGATCCGGAGGCGCTGGCCAAGTGCACGGGGCCGTCCTGCCCGGGGATGTTCCCGGCGGCCCGGGACCTGGCCGCCACGCAGCAGGCGCAGGCCCGCGACTACTACTGCGGGCCGGCCACCGTGGCCGAGATGCTGGCCCAGCTTGGCCGGCAGGTCACCCAGGCCACCGCCGCCCGGGAACTGGGCACCAGCCCGGCCGGCACGTCCTGGGCCGACGGCGCCAGTTATCCCGTGCCGAATGTCCTCAACCTGAACCAGCGCCGGAACAGCTACGTCGCCGTCGCCGTGCCCTGGTCCCCGGCCGCCGCGCAGCTCGGCGAGTTCGAGGCCGACCTGGTCGCCGACATTAACTACAACGGCGGCGTGCCGCTGGCCGGGAATGCGTACGAAGTGGCGGGCGGCCCGCATCTGGCCGGGAATCCCGTCGACCAGACCATTTTGCACTGGTTCGACATTCGCGGATATCAGGATTCGGGCGCGGTCACCGATTACGAGGACTCGGTGCACGGCGCCTCCAGCATCGGCTGGAGCGCCGCCGTCCCGGCTTACTCCTCCATGTCCTCCAGCGCGATCGTCGCCATTCTCGGCGCCCGTGGCTACGACTGGTAAGGGCCGGCACGGCCGCGCCCGCGGCGCCGTCGGCCCGCACGGGCCGCGCCGCCCGGGAATCCCGGGGCCGCGCGCCCCGGCTGACCCCGCGGCGCGGGGCACGCGACGGTGGCTGCGGGCATCGTGGCTGGCCGTCGCGGCCGGGGTGGCGCTGGCCGTGGCGGCCGGGGTGGCCGTGGCGGCGAGCGCGGCGCATCCCGGTCATCGCGCCCGGCCGGCCAGCGCGCGGCGGGCCGGGCCGCCGCTGGCGTTCTGCCCGGTGCCGGCCGGGGCGCCGCTCCGGGCCGCGCTGGCCCGGGTGGTACCGGGGAGCGGCAGCACGGCGGTCGCACCGCTCGGCGTGGCGGCCGGCGGCCAGGCGGCGTTCGTGTCGGCGTGGACGCCGGCCTTCTCCGGGGTGGCCCAGCTCAGCCTGGCCACCGGCCGGCTGAGCCCCGTCTTCCGGTTCGCCGACCCGGCCGCCGACCAGGCCGACGGCACGGCCAGCGGCCAGTGGCTGGTCTGGGCGCAGACCTACTCGCTGTCCAGCCTGGACCGGTTCACCATGTACGCCTGGAACGCGGCCGCCCGCCGCCTGATGCGCCTGGGCCAGTCCATCCCCGGTCCCGGCGGCGTGCCGTGGCCCAGCCCGTGGCACGCCCCGGCGGTCAGCGGCCACTACGCCGCCTGGGCGCAGGGGTACGGTCCCGGCGGCCTGGTCGAGATCCGCCTGGCCAACCTGAGCACCGGCCAGGTCACCACGATCCGCCAGGGCCACGTCCAGCCCCCGCTGCTTGACGGCGGCCTGGTCATCTGGCCGGAGTCAGACGCCCCCGGCACCCAGACCACCCTGCGCGCCTGGAGCCTGGCCGCCCACCGCCTGGTCGCCCTGCCCGCCGCGCTGGCCTCGGTGCACGGCACCGAGTTCATCGTGACCGACGGCACCCGCACCGCCTACCTCAGCCCCAGCCTGACCCGCCTGTACTACTCGCCCGGCCCGGCTCGGCCCGCCCGCCTGGCCCTGGCCCTGCCCGCCGGCGCCACCTTCGCCGACCTGGCCCTGGCCCCCGGCACCCTGGCCTGGACGACCAGCCGGGCGACCTACCTGGCCAGCACCCGCACCGGCGCCTACACCCAGGTCACCCCGGCCTACGGCTACGCCACCGGCGGCCCGGTGATGCTGGTCAGCGACGCCCCGACGCAGAAGGCGGCCCACCCTCCGCTGCCCCTGCACGTGATCGCCCCGGCCGCGCGGCCCTGGCCGGCCTGCCCGTCCCGGAGCTAGCCGGGCGGGCCAGGCGGAACCTGGCTAGTTCCGGCTGGATGAGCCGCAGTCCGGGCACAGGCCGAACAGCTCGACGGTGTGGCCGACGTCGGTGAAGCCGGCCTCGGCCGCGACCTGCTCGGCCCACCGCTCCACCGCCCGGCCCTCCACCTCCACGCTGCGCCCGCAGTTACGGCAGGTCAGGTGGTGATGGTGGGCGTCGCTGCGGCAGCGCCGGTACAGCGTCTCGCCGCTGGCGTCCCGGATCGCGTCGACCTGGCCGTCCTCGCTGAGCACTTGCAGGTGCCGGTAGACCGTGGTCAGCCCGACGTGCTCGCCGCGATTGCGCAGCTCAGCGTGGATCTGCTGGGCGCTGCAGAAACCCGGCAGGCCATCGAGCACGGCCGACAGCGCCTCGGCCTGCCGGGTACCGCGGACGCGCGTGCCGCGCCCGGCCGGGCGGCATGGCGGGCGGCGGTGTGGTCACTCGCGCAGGGTAGCAGCCGCAGGCCAGTGTGCCCTCCATACGGCGAGGCCAGGTGAGCCGCCGCGGACGCGGTCCGGGCCAGTCGCTAGGCGGGTACCTCGGGCGGCAGCCGGGTCAGCAGGTCGTCCGCCGTCTCCATGCCGGCCCGCCAGACCGAGCGGGAGATGATCTTGGCCGGGTCGGCCCGGTGCCGGTAGGCCCGCGCGATGTCGGTGCACTCGTCCAGCAGGCCCTGGGACAGGGTGGTCGGCTGCAGGCCGAGGGCCAGGAACTGGTCGTTGCGCACGGCCAGGTCGTTCTCCTCGGCCTCGCGCCGCGGGTTCGGCAGGTAGGCGATCTCGCTGCCGGTCAGGTCGCCGATCATCTTGGCCAGGTCGAGAACCCGGTGCATCTCGGTGATCTGGTTGCGCACCAGGACCCTGGATCCGGCCTGCGGCGGGTTGCCGATGGCGAGCTCGATGCACCGGACGGTGTCGCGGATGTGGATGAACGCGCGGGTCTGGCCGCCGGTGCCGTGCACCGTCAGCGGGTGCCCGATGGCCGCCTGCATGAGGAACCGGTTGAGCACGGTGCCGTAGTCGCCGTCGTAGTCGAACCGGTTGATCAGCCGCTCGTCCCGGACGGTCTGGTCGGTCTGCGTGCCCCAGACGATGCCCTGGTGCAGGTCGGTGATCCGCAGCCGGTCGTTCGAGGCGTAGAACGAGAACATGAGCTGGTCGAGCGTCTTGGTCAGGTGGTACACCGAGCCGGGGTTGGCCGGGTGCAGGATCTCGCGCTCCATCTCGCCGTCGGGGGTGGGGACCTTGACGGTCAGGTAGCCCTCGGGGATCGGCGCGCTGCCCGACCAGCCGTAGCCGTAGACGCCCATCGTGCCCAGGTGCACCAGCGAGGCGTCGACTCCGCTGTGCACCAGCGCGGTGAGCAGGTTGTGGGTGGCGCGGACGTTGTTGTCCACCGTGTAGCGCTTGGTACTTCTCGGTGCGCATCGAGTACGGCGCGGCGCGCTGCTCGGCGAAGTGAACGATGGCCTCCGGGCGCACCTCGGCCAGCAGCTAGACGAGGCGGTCGTACTCGGTGGCCAGGTCCAGGTTGACGAACGCTGATCTCCTTGCCGGTGACCTCCTGCCAGGCCCGGATCCGCTCACCGATCGGCCGGATCGGCGTCAGCGACTCCACCTCGAGCTCGATGTCGATTTTCCGGCGGCTCAGGTTGTCCGCGATGGTGATGTCATGACCATGATCCGACAGGTACAGCGACGTCGGCCAGCCACAGAACCCGTCGCCGCCGAGGACCAGAACGCGCATTGCCTATCTCCCAACCCGAGCCTGCTCTTCACTGGTACCCCACAGCGACCGCGCAGGCACCCGACGAGCTGATCCCGAGCCCGTTGTCCGTGGCAGCGTAGCGCGCGGATGCGCCATGCGGGCCAGCTCGCCCCGGCTGACCCTCCAGCCTGGCCAGTACCGCTGATGTCCCCCTGAGCTGCAGCTTAAGGCTAGCTGCGGACCCGGCAGGGGGAAGTTCGGCCGGGTCGCGGTAGATGATGGGAGCATGGCAGACCGGCTCGCGGGCGCGACAAGTCCCTATCTGCTCCAGCATGCCGACAATCCGGTGGACTGGTGGCCGTGGTGCGATGAGGCGTTCGAGGCGGCGGCCCGGCGGGATGTGCCGGTCCTGCTCTCGGTCGGCTACTCGGCCTGTCACTGGTGCCACGTCATGGCACACGAGTCGTTCGAGGACGAGCAGACCGCCGCCCTGATGAACGAGCACGTGGTGGCGATCAAGGTGGACCGCGAGGAGCGGCCCGACGTGGACGCCATCTACATGACCGCCACCCAGGCCATGACCGGCCAGGGCGGCTGGCCGATGACCGTGTTCATGACTCCCGACCGGCAGCCGTTCTACTGCGGCACCTACTTCCCCCGCGAGCAGTTCCAGCGCCTGGTCCTGGGCGTGGCCAGGGCCTGGCGCGAGGACCAGGAGGCCGTCACGCGACCAGGCCCGCCAGATCGCCGACGCGCTGGCCGAGCAGTCCGGCGCCACCGGCGCCGCGCTGGCCGGGGCGGGCCTGTCCGGCGGGGACCTGGCCGGCCGAACTAGCTGGCCGGAGCCGGCACGAACTAGCCGGCGCTGGCCCGGAGGCGGCCCGGGCCACCCGGCTGGCGGCCGCCGCCGTGGGCGCCGTGGCCCCGCTGGCCGGGGAGTACGACGAGGAACGCGGCGGCTTCGGCGGCGCGCCCAAGTTCCCGCCGTCGATGGTGCTGGAGTTCCTGCTCCGGCTACGCCGAGCGCGCCCCGGCAGGCGTCGGCCCGGGGGCCAGCCGGGGCGGCCACGGGGCAGGCGGCGCGGGGGCAGCGCACGGCGGCGGCGGCCGGGCCCTGGAGATGGCCGCCGGGACGGCCGCGGCGATGGCCCGCGGCGGCCTGTACGACCAGCTCGCGGGCGGGTTCGCCCGGTACAGCGTGGACGGCGACTGGGTCGTGCCGCACTTCGAGAAGATGCTGTACGACAACGCCCTGCTGGCCCGGGTCTACACCCACCTGTGGCGGCTGACCGGCGACGAGCTGGCCCGGCGGGTGGCGGCCGAGACCTGCGCCTGGATGATCGGCGAGCTGCGGACCGCCGAGGGCGGCTTCGCCGCCGCGCTGGACGCCGACAGCGACGGCGCCGAGGGCGCCTTCTACGTGTGGACCCCGGCCCAGCTCACCGCCGAGCTGGGCACCGCCGACGGCGCGCTGGCCGCCCGGCTGTTCGGGGTGACCCCGGCGGGCACGTTCGAGCACGGCGCCTCGGTCCTGCAGCTGCCGGCCGACCCGGAGGACCCGGCCGCCTATGCCCGGGTCCGGGCCGCGCTGCTGGCCGCCCGCGCCCGCCGGACCCGGCCCGGCCGGGATGACAAGGTCGTCGCCGCCTGGAACGGGCTGGCCATCGCGGCCCTGGCCGAGGCCGGGCTGGCGCTGGGCCGGCCCGAGCTTCACCGCCGCCGCGCGGGACGCGGCCAGCCTGCTGGCCGCGGTGCACCTGGCCGGCGGCCGGCTGACCCGGACCTCGCGGGACGGCGCCGCGGGCAGCAGCCCCGGCGTGCTCGACGACTACGGCAACGTGGCCGAGGGCCTGATCGCGCTGTCCGGGGTGACCGGCGAGGCCCGGTGGGCCGAGCCTGGCCGGCGAGCTGCTGGACACCGCGCTGGACCGGTTCGCCGGGCGGCAGCGCCGGGTTCTACGACACCGCCGACGACAGCGAGCGGCTGATCTACCGGCCGGCCGACCCGGCCGACGGGCCGAGCCCGTCCGGCACGTTCGCCATGGCCGGGGCGCTGCTCAGCTACGCGCGCGCTGACCGGCGCGGCCCGGTACCGGGAGGCGGCCGCCGCCGCGCTGGCCACCCTGCCGGGGCTGGCCGCCCGCTTCCCCCGGGCGGCGGGCTGGGGCCTGGCCGTCGCCGAGGCCAGGCTGGCCGGCCCGGTCGAGGTCGCCGTGGTCGGCCCGGCCGCCGACCCGCGCACCGCCGACCTGCACCGCACCGCGCTGCTCGCCGCGCCGCCGGGCACCGTCCTGGCCCTGGGCGACCCGCCCGCCAACGGCGCTGGCCCCGACCCGGCAGGCGCTAACCGAGATGACGCTGACCGGGATGGCGCTGACCGAGATGGCGGCTGACCGACGACGGCGCCGACCGGGCCATCCCGCTGCTGGCCGGGCGCGGCCTGGTCGGCGGAGCGCCCGCCGCGTACGTATGCCGGGGCTTCACCTGCCGGGCGCCGGTCACCGACCCCGAGGAGCTGCGCGCTGAGCTGCGGCCCGGTGCCGCGGCGCCGGGCTGACCAGGCGCCGCCCGGGCCGGCTGGCTGCCCTTCCGGGCACCTTCCTGCCCGGCCGGGCTGCCCTTCCGGGCAGGCTCTCTGCCCGTCCGTGCACCCTTCCTGAGGATCCGATCAGAGTTTTTGGCCCTCTGAATGGCCCGCGCTTATTGTGGGAATGCCGCAAAGGGCCGCGCGCGCATGAGGCGCGTGGTAGGAGCACAGGCGCGCCGGGCCGCGTGCCGTCCTAGCTGAGGGAGTGCTGGTGCGCGACGACGTCCGTCGTCTCAGGCCCGTTCTGGCTACCGTGACGGCGCTGTCCGCCGGCGCCGCCGTCGGCATCGGCGGGATCCTGGCCGCCGTGCATGGCTCGCCCGCTCATCCTGCCGCCGGGCATTCCGCCGCCGGTCACCCGGCCGCCGAGCACGCCCGGGCCGTCAGCGGCAGTGCGCCCAGCGGCAGTGCGCCCAGCGGCAGTGCGGCCAACGGCAGCGCGGCCAACGGCAGCGCGGCAGCGGCGCGGCCTGTTCGCCGTTCCCGCCGGATCGCCGTTGTCCGGGGCGCAGCTCACGTCGTCATCGTCGGCCCGGGGCCTGCCGGCGATGAGCGTCCCGGCCGGCGCCGGGAGCGCCGCGAAGGCCGCCGCCGCGATGCCGCCGCTGGGCGCGCTGCACGAGGCCGACCTGCTGGTCGTCGCGCCGACCACGCTGCCGTCGGCAACCACCAGCGCCATCGCGCGCCTGCCTGGCGTGGCCGCGGCCACCACGCTCGACGCGGCCACGATCAAGGTCAACGGCCGGTTCATCCAGATGCTCGGCGTCGACCCGGCCGCGTTCCGCTCGTTCGCCGCCTCCCCCACCGCGAAGTCGACCGGCCTGTGGGCCAGCGTGGAGCGCGGGAACATCGCCGTCTCCTACACCATGGGCAAGCTGGACAAGCTCCCGCTGGGCGGCGCCGTCACCGTGGCCGGGCGGCAGCGCGAGTCGCTGAAGGTGGGCGCCTTCGGCACGGTCGGCATCGCCGGCGTGGACGCCGTCGTCTCCGATCAGGTCGCCCGCTCGCTGGGCATCCCGGCCGGCAACGCGATCGTGGTCAGCGCGCCGGACACCTCGCTGGCCGCGCTCACCGCGCAAGATCAAGGCCCTGCTGCCCCGCGGCGCGGGCGTCGCGCAGCTCGTCGCGCAGGCCGCGCCGGGCCTGACCGGGCCCGCCGGGCTGGCCGCCGCCGGCGCGGCCGGGTCCACGCTGGCCGGCGCCGCGTCCGACGGCACCATGTCGGGGGTCCAGGTGGAGGCGTTCCTCCAGGCCGCCGAGAGCCGGGTCGGCCTGCCCTACGTGTGGGGCGCGGCCGGGCCGAGCGCGTTCGACTGCTCCGGCCTGGTGCAGTGGTCGCTGGCCCGGGCCGGGATCGTCATGCCGCGGGTGGCGGCCGACCAGGCCCGCACCGGCCCGCTGATCCCGGTCAGCGACCTGCGTCCCGGCGACCTGCTCTTCTACCACACCGACGTGACCGCGCCGACGTACATCTCGCACGTGGCGATCTACCTCGGCAACGGCCTCATGGAGCAGGCCCCGGAGCCCGGCATGGACGTCCAGGTGGTCAACGCCGACTTCGGCCCGGCCTTCGCGGGCGCCGTGCAGATCTCCCCGGCCGTGGCCGCCGCCGTGGCGGGCGACCCGGCCTGGCTGACCCCCGGCCCCCGGCCCCCGGCCCCCGGCCCCCGGGATCCAGGCCCGGCGCCCTCTCCGTTCCGCCCTGAGCTGACCGCTGCCGTGTGCCTTGCCGTCTCTGACCTTGCGTGTAATCATCATTACATGACTACAGATGAGCAGGGCGGGGCGCAGGGCGGGTCGGCGGCCGAGAAGCTGCGGGGCTGGTTCGGCGGGCGGATGCCGGGTGACTGGTTCACCGAGCCGCCGGAGATCAAGGTGGACCGCGAGGAGATCACGGTGCTCGGGGCGCTGGACGGGCCGCCGTCGGCCGAGGGCGCGTCGGCGGCCGAGCTGGCCGCGGCCGCCGAGGGCCGCAGCCGCCGGTTCCGGGAGGAGACCCGGCAGCTCCGGGTCGAGATTGCCCGGGAGGCCGAGCACCGGTTCGGCCGCAAGGTTTCCTGGGGCGTGACCTGCGGCGGTCACAAGGTGATGTTCACGACGTTCTCGGTCCCGGTGATGACCCGGCTGCGCCAGTCCGAGCGGCTGGTCCTGGACACCCTGGTCGACGCGGGCGTGGCCCGCAGCCGCAGCGACGCGCTGGCCTGGTGCGTCCGGCTGGTCGGCCAGCACCAGGACGCGTGGCTGGCCGACCTCCGGTCCGCGCTGCAGAAGGTCGAGCAGGTGCGGGCCGAGGGGCCGGCCTCGTAACGCCCTCTTTGCCGCACCCCCCGGGTCAGGTGGCCCGGGGGGTGTCTTTTCTCGCTCACCTGGCCGAACTGGTCGCAATCTTGGATACGGTTCTAAGAGAGCCGGACGGGTCCGTCCGCGGCGGCCCCGTGCCCGGGCGCCGCACCAGCCAGCAGCACGTAACGCCAGGCAGCACGGCCTCCCACGCGGGCAGCGCGGCGGGCGGCCGGCAGCGAGGAAGGTGCCGGATGGGTCTTCGCGGTCTCGTGTACCGGCTCTACGAGCGACGGCTGGAGGCCGCCGCTGTCGCCGGCTGCGTCCCGGCTCACGTCGGGGTGATGTGCGACGGGAACCGCCGCTGGGCGCGGTCGGCCGGGCTTCCCGGATGTCAGCAGCGGCCACCAGGCCGGCGCCGACAAGATCTTCGAGCTGCTGGAGTGGTGCGAGGACGCGGGCGTCCAGGTGGTCACGCTGTGGCTGCTGTCCACCGACAACCTGAACCGGCCCGCGGCTGAGCTGGACCGGCTGCTGCCGATCATCGAGGACACCGTCCGCCAGCTAGCCGACCAGGACTGGATGGTCAAGCCGGTCGGCGCGCTGGACCTGCTGCCGGCCGAGACCGCGCGGGTGCTCAAGGACGCCGCCGAGGCCACCGCCGGGAACTCCGGCCTGCTGGTCAACGTGGCCGTCGGCTACGGCGGGCGGCGCGAGATCACGGACGCGGTCCGCTCGCTGCTGACCGACCACGCCGAGCGCGGCACCACCATTGAGGAACTGGCCGGCGTTCCTGACTGTCGAGCACATAGCGGAGCACCTGTACACGGCCGGCCAGCCCGATCCTGACCTGGTCATCCGCACCTCCGGGGAGCAGCGCCTGGGCGGCTTCCTGCTCTGGCAGAGCGCCCACTCCGAGTTCTACTTCTGCGACGCTTACTGGCCCGCGTTCCGGCGGGTCGACTTCCTGCGCGCGATGCGTTCTTACGGGGATCGGCACCGGCGCTTCGGAGCGTGACCCGCGCGGCGGCCCGCGTTACCAGATAATCGGGGCTAGCCGGGCGCTCGTGAACAGAACGTTACGGTACTTTCGCCGCGCGCGGGTGCCGGGTATTTTCGGTTCTGACGGGCGGTGCCTAGCCGCCCTTCGGGAAGGCCCTCGAGATCCTCGAGCTTCGCGTCCTGGCACGCAGGCGAGATGAGCGAAGGGCCGGCGTCCGGTCCATCGCTGGCCGGACCCGGTCCCGACGACACGTCTGTGTCTCGAGGTGGCGCCGTGCCAGGCGCCCAGGGGAGATCGAGTGCCCACTTCCGCAGCGCGCCGCGACCCGCGGCGCAGCTCCACCCGCACGGGCCAGCAGCCTGGTCAGCCGAGGCGTACCTACGTCCTCGACACCAGCGTGCTGCTTGCCGACCCGGCTGCCGCCAGGCGGTTCGCCGAGCACCGGGTTGTCCTGCCCATCGTGGTCATCACCGAGCTGGAGGCTAAGCGCCACCACCCGGAACTGGGCTACTTCGCCCGCCAGGCCCTGCGCGTCCTCGACGACCTGCGTATCGAGCACGGGCGGCTGGACGCCGACATCCCGGTCGGCGACCAGGGCGGCAGCATCCGCGTCGAGCTGAACCACTCCGACCCGTCGGTGCTCCCGGCCGGGTTCCGGCTGGGGGACAACGACACCCGGATCCTGTCGGTGGCCAAGAGCCTGGCGGCCGAGGGCGACGACGTCGTGCTGGTGAGCAAGGACCTGCCGCTGCGGGTGAAGGCGGCGTCGGTGGGACTGACTGCGCAGGAGTACCGGGCCGAGCTTCCGCCGGACTCGGGCTGGACGGGGATGGCCGAGCTGGACGCCACCCCGGCGCAGATCGACGAGCTGTACGACAACGGGCGGCTGGACCATGAGGAGGCCCGGGAGCTGCCCTGCCACACCGGCCTGGTGCTGCTGTCCGGGGTGTCCGGCGCGGGCAGCGCACTCGGCCGGGTGCTGCCCGACAAGTCGGTGCGGCTCGTGCGCGGCGACCGCGAGGCGTTCGGCCTGCGGGGCCGCAGCGCGGAGCAGCGCGTCGCCCTGGACCTGCTGCTCGACCCGGAGCTCGGCATCGTGTCGCTGGGCGGCCGGGCCGGCACCGGCAAGTCGGCGCTGGCCCTGTGCGCGGGCCTGGAAGCCGTGATGGAGCGCAAGCAGCACCGCAAGCTGGTGGTGTTCCGGCCGCTGTACGCGGTCGGCGGCCAGGACCTGGGCTACCTGCCCGGCTCCGAGGCGGACAAGATGAACCCGTGGGCGCAGGCGGTCTTCGACACCCTCGGCGCGGTCACCTCGCAGTCCGTGATCGACGAGGTGATCAGCCGGGACATGCTCGAGGTGCTGCCGCTGACCCACATCCGGGGCCGGTCGCTGCACGACTCGTTCGTGATCGTCGACGAGGCCCAGTCGCTGGAGCGCGGCGTGCTGCTCACCGTCCTGTCCCGGATCGGCGCCGGCTCGCGGGTCGTGCTCACCCACGACATCGCCCAGCGGGACAACCTGCGGGTGGGCCGGCACGATGGCGTGGTCGCGGTCATCGAGAAGCTGAAGGGCCATCCGCTGTTCGCGCACGTGACCCTGGTCCGCTCCGAGCGGTCACCCATTGCGGCCCTGGTGACCGAGATGCTGGAGGACGCGACCCTCTGAGGTATTTGCGAATGTAGTCCCTGACCTGGGAACTAGTACCGCCCTTGAGCTGCCGGTACGCGCTCGGGGCGGTACTGTTCCCTCGTGTTGATTACTCACAGTGATCAAATCGCTACAATAGAGCCGATCTCCGTGGTAATGCCCGTCCTCAACGAGGAGGCGTACTTAGCGGAGGCCGTGCGCCGCGTCCTGAGCCAGGACTACCCGGCTGACCTGGAGCTGATCCTGGCCCTCGGGCCGTCCCGGGACGCGACGACCCGGATCGCGCAGCGCCTCGCGGCGGCCGACGCCGCGGGTGATCCTGGTCGACAATCCGAGCGGCCGGATCCCGGCCGCCATCAACGCCGCGATCAAGGCGGCCCGGCACCCGGTCATCGCCCGGGTCGACGGGCACGCCCTGCTGCCGCCGGGCTACCTGCGGCTGGCCGCCGAGACCCTGTCCGCGACCGGGGCGGTGAACGTCGGCGGGATCATGTCCGCCGAGGGCGAGACCGCGTTCCAGCAGGCCGTGGCCTGGGCCATGACGTCGCCGTTCGGCGTCGGGTCGGCCCGGTTCCACTGCGGCGGCGGCGCCGGCCCGGTGGACACGGTGTACCTGGGGGTGTTCCGCCGGTCGGCCATCGAGCAGGCGGGCGGCTACGACGAGGCGTACCTGCGGGCCGAGGACTGGGAGCTCAACTACCGGATCCGGCAGTCGGGCGGGCTGATCTGGTTCGACCCCGGCATCCGGGTCACCTACCGGCCCCGGTCCTGCCCGGCCGACCTGGCCCGGCAGTACTTCCACTACGGCCGCTGGCGCCGGGTGGTCAGCCGCCAGCACCAGGGCACCATCAACGTCCGCTACCTGGCCCCGCCGGCGGCCACGGCGGCCATCGCGGGCGGGACGCTGGCCGGGCTGGCGGGGCTGGCCGGCCTGGTCGCGGGCCTCCCCGGCCGCTGGCCCGGACTGGCCCTGGCCGGCCTGGCCGTGCCCGCCGCCTACGCCGCCGGAGTGCTGACCGTGACCAGCCGGGCCGCCCGCGAGCTGCGCCCGGCGGCCGCCGCCCGGCTGCCGCTCGCGCTGGCCATCATGCACGTGAGCTGGGGCGCGGGCTTCCTGACCAGCCCGCGCGGCCTGGTCCCGCACGCCCGCCCGGCCGCGCGCCCGGCCTGGAGCCGGTCCCGGCTGCTGCGCCGCCCGCCGGCCCGCGGCGCGTCCTGACCCCCGCGCGTTGTGACCCGCCGCGGCTCAGGCCCGCGTGACCGACAGGTGGCTGTACTGGACCCGCGGCCAGGTGCGGGTGAACGCGCCGGCCTCCAGGCCGGCCAGGCCCGATGTCCACGACGAGTCCGTGACCCGGGCCAGCGTCCGCCCGTCGGCCGCCGCCGTGATCGTCGCCCCCGACATGGTCAGCGTCACCCGGTGCCAGGTGCCCGGCCGCCACGGCCGGGCCAGCCGGCCCGACGCCAGCGTCCGCCGGTCGCCCGGCCCGACGTGGCAGCCCTCGGACACGCTGGCCGAGCCGTTCGCGTTCCGGACCAGCTGCCACCGGCCGGTGCCGCTGACGTCCAGCACGTAGCCGTCGAACTGGCCGATGTCCGGCATGCCGCGCCGGCAGCTGAACCGGCCGATCACCCCGGCCGAGGCGCCCCGGCCGGGCAGCAGCACGTCCGCGCTGACCCGGTAGTTATCCCAGCCCGCGTCGCCGATCACCGCGTACGGGTAGCGCGCGCTGCTCAGGTGCTTGCTGTGCCACAGCACCGGGACCGGCGCCGCCTGCTGCTCGGTGCAGGTCCGGCGGCCGCGGTCCGGCACCGTGCAGCGGGCTAGCTCGAACGCCCCGTCCTGCGCGGCCAGGTACGGCGGCTCGTCGTCACCCGGCCGGCCGCGCCGGAACTGGCCAGGCTCTCGGTGAACGGGAGCGGCAGCGGCGCCGGGGCCTTGCCCCGGGCGGTGCCCTTGCCCTGGCCGCTGGTGGTGGTCAGCGAGTACACCCAGCCCGGCCGGATCATCAGGGTGAACGTGCCGTTCCTCGACGGCCGGATGCCCGGCTGGCGGACGAACCACTGGGCCGGGCCGCTGGACCCGCTGAAGTCGCTGGCCCACACGTGCACCGTCGTCCCGGCCAGGCCGGCGGCGCCGGTGACGTGGAACGTCGCCAGCTGCGCGGCGGTCGCGGTGGTGGCCTCGATCAGCGTGCTCCACGCCGTGCCCCGGCGGCCGGTGTCGCGGACCAGGCTGACGTAGGACCCGTCGGCCCGGTCGCGCTGCAGGAACCCGCTGCCGCCGTTCAGGTAGCGCCACCGGGTCCGGCCGTCCGGCGGCTGGGCGAACTGGGTCAGCTGGGCGATGGCCCAGGTCATCGCGTTGACCCGGTAGCTGCCCGCCCACGGCTGGTCGGCCGTCACCAGGCCCCGGTTCTCGAACGGCAGGCCGGGCGGCATGGCGTCCAGCACCGGCCACTCCAGGAACCCGGTCAGCCGGGCGTCCACGTAGCCCCGGATCACCGCCCGGTCCATCGCCGGGGCGCACGGCTCCAGGCAGCCCGGCTGCCGCGCCCGCGTCCATCCCGCCCAGCTCGCTGGCCCACATCGGCTGGCTGGTCGGATGGCCCATCGAGAACGGCGACACGCACCGGGTGGCGGCCCCGGCCACGCCGGTCGGGAAGCCGCACACGTCGTGCGTGCCCAGGATGGCCACCGACGGGTCCCCGAGGTAGTGCCAGCCGGCCTTGCGGCTGGAGTCGGCCGCGACGATCCGCGTGCCCCGGAACCCGCCGGAGTTCAGCGCCCGCCGCAGCCGCCGGAACCACGCCGCGTGGGTGCCGTCGTCGGTCTCGTTCCACCCGCCCAGGTAGGAGATCGTCAGCCCGCGCTGCCGCGCGCAGCCCAGCCAGCTCAGCAGGTAGCTGATGTCGCGGCTGGTGAAGTGGGCCGCGCCGCCCTGGCGGACCAGCCGGGGGGCCGCCCACTGGAGCCCGTACAGCTTGATCCGCGGGTTGCGCCGCACCGCCTGCTCGGCGATGGAGAACTCATAGCCCGCGTGGCAGTTGATCGTGCCCAGCGTGTGCTCGACGCTCGGCTCGCTGCCGGCGCTGGAGTCGGAGTCACCGCCGATCTCCAGCTTGAGGATCTGCAGCGCCGCGCCGTAGCCCGGCTTGAACAGGTAGTCCAGGATCTGGCTGCGCTGGCGGGCCGGGTAGTCCATGAGGAACCGCGCGTTCCCGCCGCCGCCCAGGATGGCCCCCACCCCGTCATAGACCCGGCTGCCGTCGCGGCCGTTCACCGTGATCCGGGTGACCGGCAGGGCGCGCGGCGCTAACGTCCCCGTCTGGCCGGAGAGCGCGGCCAGCACGCTGACCCCGGTCACGATGCCGGCCACGATGCTCCTCATGATCCTCCCTGGCTCAGACAGTCAGTGTCGCAGCGCGGTCATCGGCTGGCTCAGAGTGACCTTAGTGCACATCATCCCAGTTCAGCGCCTATTTCAGGCGCGGGTCACTATCTGTCGAGCGACTGGCGCAGAAACAGTTCGGCCAGGTCGAGGTCGCCGGGGTAGGTGACCTTCAGGTTGCGCTCGCTGCCCGTCACCGCGCCGATCGGCACGTCCGGCAGGTACCGCCGCACGACGCCGCAGTCGTCCGTCGCGCCGCCGAAGTCCGGGTCGGCGGCGGCCAGGTCGTGCGCGCGGCCGATCACCGACAGCCGGAACCCCTGCGGCGTCTGGCACCGGGCCAGCGAGTCGCGCGGCAGGACCGCGCCCAGCACCCCGTCGCTCACCTCCACGATCGTGTCGGTGGATGGCACCACCACCCCGATCGCCGTCCAGGTCGCCAGCGCCGCCACGCAGTCCGCGATGATCCGCTGATCAACCAGCGGCCGGGCCGCGTCATGCAGCAGCACGTCGCAGTCCGCCGCCGGACCCGGCCGGGTGCGCGGCGCGCAGCGCGGCGATGGCCTGACGGGCCGAGTCGGACCGGGCCGTCCCGCCCGGGATCACCCCGCTCACCTTGGCATACTGGCCGGCCTGCGCCGCCGTCTCGGCCACCAAGCCAGGCGGCGCTGACCACCAGCACCTCGTCCACGCCGGGAGCCTCGTCGAAGGCGGCCACGCAGTGCTCGACCAGCGTGCGCCCGGCCAGCAGTCGCAGCTGCTTGGGCCGGTCCCCGCCGAACCGCCGGCCGCTGCCGCCGGCCAGTACCACCGCCACCGTGCGCATGAGCGGACCCTACCGGCCCGGCCCTCTCTGGCCCGCCGGGCAGCCACCGGAACGGCCGTTCCGGGCCGGGCCGGGCGGGAATGGAATGGCCGCCGCCCGTCGCGTTGTGCCCGAACAACGGCGGGTATCTACGCCAGAGATCGACCCGGCGGAGGTACGCTCAGTAATTGACTGGGAGCAATTGAGTAACAGCACGCTGTGATCTGACGGCTCGGCACCCTTAGCCGGGTACATCCACTGAGGACGCCGTACCCGCCAGGGACTGGCGGGCGCGCGAGTGACGTGAGTGCAGCAGGGTAAGCGCCTGAGGGCGGCAACAGAGCCGCCCGGACTGCCAGACGGAGGATCCGATCGGCGCTGGGCTGAACGGACCGGCCGAAGGACCGGCCGAAAGCACCGCCGGCACTGTGCTCGGCGGACTATCAGCAAGCCCCGGCGCGCCCGCCGCCGATCCGGAATCGCCGGGCGCCACGGCCGGGCACCGACTGGTCGGCGCTGACCCGGTCGGCCCTGAACTGGTCGGCGCTGAACCGGTCGGCACCGTCACCACGCTCCTGACCCTGGCCGAGACCGGCCGGGACTGGCTGGCCGCCTGGGCCGAGCGCGGGACCCTCGCCCCCGCCTCCGCCACCGGCATCTCGCTCATCCTCGGGATCTGCGCAGCGGGCTGGTTCACCGCCGGGACCAGGATCGGCAACTTGTACGGCGCGCTGGCCCTGGGCGCCGGCTATCTCCTCACGCTGGTGACCCGCGAGTTCCTGAACCCGGCGGCCGCCTGGGCCGAGTCCCTCGCTCCGGGCCGCCAGGCCGGCTCGGCCGGCATCGCCGGCCTGGTCTCCGGGACCAGGTCCGCCCGCGCGGGCTGGCTGACCATGCTCGCCGCCCGCCTGTCCGAGTACGGCGCCTACGCGGGCCTGGCCCTCGGCGCGGTGGCGGAAGGCTGGGATGGCGTCTGGCCGCTGGCCATCGCGGTCCTGGCCCTGGCCACGATCTGCGACACCATGACCGCGTGCACCGGCCCGATCGGCCCGGCCCGCCCCGCACGCGACGACGAGGCAGCGGCCGACGGCGCGGCCGATACCTGGCCGGCCGCCGACGCGGGGCTTGCCGACACGGGGCTTGCCGACACGGGGCTTGCCGACACGCGGCTTGCCGACGCCGGGCTTGCTAACGCCGGGGCTGCCACCACCGGGCCGACCGGCACCGGACTGGCCGACGCGGATCTTGCTGGCACGGATCTTGCTGGCACGGGGCTGACCGCAGCCGGGGTCGCTGCCACTGCGCCAGCTGACTCCTCTGGCGCCCCGGACTCGGACTCAGCTTCCGACGCCGGCTCGCCGGACGACCCCGTGGACTCGTTCCGCGACGGGCTTGCCCGCCGCGTCGTCATGACCGCGCTGACCATGCCGCCGGGCGGCCGGATCCTGCTGATCGTGACGCTGGCCCCGATCCTCGGCGCGCGCGTGATCCTGCTCGGCCTGCTCGACTGGGGCATCATCGCCATCGGCTGCGGCATAGGCGCCCGGTCCGCGGGCCGGCGCCGCGCCCGCGCCGCCCGGCACCCTCTCGACGTGATCGACCCGTCAGCCGCCGAGGAGCAGTCCGAGCCCGTGCACCTGTCGGTCCTGCTCCGGCCCGCGCGCCCCGCCGAGGTGCCGGACCCGCAGGATGACGCTCGCGGGTCCGGGGACCGCCACCTGGTCCGGGCGGACTGGACCGACGATGGCTGGTCGGCCGACAGCGCCGACCCGAGCACCGTGGTCCCTGATGAGGTGCCCGCCGAACTGGCCCCCGACAGCCCGGCCGGGTACGACCAGGCTCAGCATGCTCCGGCTGAGCCGCGAGGTAGCGCTGCCCCTGGCCGCCGGCTCCTGCCCGGCAGGCTGGCCGGGACCCGGAACCGCCCGGCCGGCTCAGCGGCCCGGCCGAGTACCTCCAGGCCCGGCCCCGCCCGGCCGGCAGCGGCCCGGCAGCCGGCAGCGGCCCGGCGGCCGGCAGCGGCCCGGCGGCCGGCAGCCGGCCCGAGGTCGGGTCCGCCGCGCCGGACAGCGCCCGCAAGACCGCGGAGCAGGCCGACCAGGAGGCCTGGGATGCCGAACTGGCCGCCGACCCGCAGCTTCCCCCGGACCCTGGCCGCGACCCCGGCCGTCGGGCCATCCGGCCGCCGCCCGCCAGCTCCCAACCCGACGTGGCCGACCTGGCCCCAGCCCCCCAGCCCATCCGGCCCGCGCCCGCCCGCCGCCCCTCCCGACCCCGGCTCAGCCGACCCTGGCCGTGACCGGCCTGAGCCGGCGGCCGACCCGGACCTGACGGCGACCCGGACCAAGCTGGCGACCCGGACCCGGCGGGCGACCCGGACCCGGCGGGCAGCCCCGGCCTCGGGCTGGCTGGCCTGATCGGCGAGGCGGATACCGGCCCGCGAGTAGCTGCCATCCTGCGGAACCGGGATGACGGAGTGCTGGCCCGCTGGTTCGGCCGGCTGGTGCGTGGTCAGCTCATGCCGCTGCCGCCCGCGCTGCTGGCCCTGGCCGCCGTGGCCATGCTGGCCCACCTGGGCCTGCGCGACCTGCCGGGCCTGCTGATCCTGGCCCCCGCGATCATCATGCTGGTGGCCGCGCCGGGCGCCAGCCATGATCACGGTGGCCGGTTCGACTGGCTGGTGCCCGCCGTGCTCCAGGGCGCGCAGTATGTCTACATCGCGGCGCTCGGGCTTCGCTGCCCGGGTGCCCGCGCCGATCACGTTCGCGCTGTGCGCCGTGATCGCGCTGCACTACGCTGACCTGGGCGCGGCCGGGTCGCCGATCTTGCTGGCCCGCCGGGCGGGGATGCAGCTCATCGCCTCGGGCGGTCCGGGTCCGGGCCGCCGTCCGTCGCTGCGGCCCGGCTGGTCCGCCCGCCGGCCGCCGCCGGCCGCCGGGCGAGCTGCGGGTCAGCCAGTACCGGCGGCACGCCGGCCAGCTAGCCGGCGCGCAGCGGGCCGGGCCGCGGCGCCCGCCGCGCCGCCCGGTGGCCGAGTCGCCTGGCAGCGGCGGCGAGCGCGGCGGTTACCAGCGCGATAGCTACCAGCACGAGGGTCGGGGGACGGTGCTCACCCGGCCTCGGAGCAGACCGAACTGGGCACCTGGATGGGGTGGGAGGGGCGCATGATCGCCTGTCGGGCTGGGTGCCGCGATGGGCATCGCCTTGCTCGCCTACCTGGCCCTGACCGTTTACCTGGGCTGGCTGATCCTGTCCAAGGTCCGGGCCAGCGACCTGGGGCTGCGCGCGGCGGGTGCCCGGTGATCGGCATGGTGCTGGCCGCCGGAGCCAGCCGCCGGCTACGCCCGGACACCGACGACCTGCCCAAGACCCTGCTCCCGGTCGACGGCGCGGTCACCATCCTCGACCTCGCCCTGCGCAACCTGGCCGCCGTCGGCCTGACCGACGTCGCGGTCATCGTCGGCCACGCCGCGGTGGCAGTGGCCGACCGGGTCCCGGCCCTGGAGCGCGACCACGGCGTCCGGCTCGACCTCATCCACAACGACCGGGCCCTGGAGTGGAACAACGCCTACTCCCTGTGGCTGGCTCGCGAGTACCTGCGCCGGGGCGCCCTGCTGGTGAACGGCGACACCGTGCATCCGGTCAGCGTCGAGCAGACCCTGCTCGAAGGCCCGCGAGCAGCTTACCGCGGGCGGGCCTGATCCTGGCCATCGACGCCGTCAAGCCGCTGGCCGAGGAGGAAATGAAGGTCATCCTCGACGAGCGCGGCCTGCTCCGCCAGATCAGCAAGCTGCTGGACCCGGCGCAGGCGCACGGCGAGTACATCGGCGCCACCCTCATCGAGCCCTACGCCGCCGTCCCCCTGGCCGACGCCCTGGAGGTCGACCTGGCGCCGCGACCCCGGCCTCTATTACGAGGACGGCTACCAGGAGCTGGCCCGCCGCGGCGCCGCCCTCGCCGCCGCCCCGATCGGCGACATCTCCTGGGTCGAGGTCGACAACCACGCCGACCTCCGCCGCGCCCGCGAGATCGCCCCCGCCTACGCCGCCACCCCCGCCCCCCCGCCCCTGTAACCACTCCGCCCCCCGCCGCCACTCCCGCCCCCGTCCCCGCCCCGGCCCCCGCCGGCGAGGCCCCGTCGCCAGCATGATCGTGACCGATTACCCGTCAGCAGCACGGGAAAACGGTCACGATCATGGAAAACCCGGCGCGAGGCGCCGCGCCAAGGCGCGCCGAGGTGTTGCGCAAAGTAGTCATGCGGACACTGAGCGTCCGCTACGCTGAGTGGCCATGCCGCTCCTGGCCCGGATGCTTCCCGCTCCGCTGGTGGTTGACGTCCGGGCCGGGGCGGTGGCCGGGCTCGGCGCGCTGCTCGCTGACCGGCGGATCGCCACCTCGGGCCGGGTCGCGGTGGCCGTCGGCCCGGCCAGGGTGACAGCATCATGGCCGACCTGGAGATCCCCGGCGCCGAGGTGTTCCGGGTGCCGGGCGGCGGGCACGCCTCGGCGGTCGCGCTGGGCGAGCGGCTGCGGGCCGGCGCGTACGAGGCGGTGGCCGGGATCGGCGGCGGCAAGATCATCGACATCACCAAGTTCGCCGCGCACATGGCCGGCATCCCGATGGTCGCGGTGGCCACCAACCTGGCCCATGACGGCATCGCGTCCCCGGTCAGCTCGCTGGCCCATGAGTCCGGCAAGGGCTCCTACGGGGTGGCCATGCCGGTCGCCGTGATCGTCGACCTGGACCGGGTGCGGTGCGCGCCCGACCCGATGGGCCGGGCCGGGATCGGCGACGTCGTCAGCAACCTGTCCGCCGTGGCCGACTGGGAACTAGCCGCCCGCGACACCGGCGAGCCACTGGACGGCCTGGCCTCGGCCATGTCGCGGTCGGCCGCCCACGCGGTCCTGGGCCAGCCGGGCACGGCCCGCGATGACGAGTTCCTGACCGTGCTGGCCGAGGCGCTGATCCTGTCCGGCCTGGCCATGTCGGTGGCCGGGTCCAGCCGCCCGTGCAGCGGCGGCGACCACGAGATCATGCACGCCATCGACCAGCTCAGCCCCGGTACCGCCAGCCACGGCGAGCTGGCCGGGGTCGGCGCGCTGTTCTGCGCGTACCTGCGCGGCGACGACGACCAGGCCACCCTGATCGCCGCCTGCCTGCGCGCCCACGACCTGCCCCGCACCCCCGCTGACCTGGGCATGTCGCAGGACGACTTCGCCAAGGCGGTGGCCCTGGCCCCGGCCACGCGGCCCGGCCGGTACACCATCCTGGAGCGCCTGGACCTGTCCGACGCGGCCATCGCCGACCGAGTGGAGGACTATGCCCGGGCCCTCGCTGGCTGAGTTGCGGGCGGCGGCCCAGCCGCAGGCGGTCATCGACCGGCTGAACGACGAGCACTGGGCCGGCCGCCTCTACATGCGCAAGGTCTCTCCGGCCGCGACCTGGGTGTTCGCCCGGCTGGGCTGGACCCCCAACGCCGTCACCGTGGCGTTCATCGCCTGCGGCATCGCGGCCGGGGCGGTCATCGCCATCGGCGGGCTGGCCAGCGCCGTGGCCGGGGCCGCGCTGATCCAGGCCTACCTGCTGTTCGACTGCTCCGACGGCGAGCTGGCCCGGTGGACCAAGCGGACCTCGGCCACCGGGGTGTACCTGGACGGGATCGGCCACTACCTGGGCGAGTCGGCCCTGCTGGTCGGGCTGGGGGTGCGCGCCGAGGGGCACCTGGCGGCGGGCGGGTACGTGTCGGCCGGCCTGGCCGCCGCGCTGGCCGCCATGCTGGTCAAGGCCGAGACCGACAACGTGATCGTGGCCCGGGCCAAGTCCGGCCTGCCCGCCGCCACCGCCGACACCGCGCTGGCCCCCCGGTCCGGCGGCCTGGCCCTGGCCCGGCGGCTGGCCAGCGTGCTGCGCCTGCACCGGATCACCCACGCCGTCGAGCTGTCGATCCTGGTTCTCGCGGCGGCCATCGCCGACCAGGCGCGCGGCGGCCTGCTGGCCACGCGGGTGCTGCTGCTGGCCTGCCTGGTCACCGGCGCGCTCATGGTGGCCGCCCACCTGGTCGCCATCGTCGCGTCGCGGCGGCTGGCGTGAAGCTGGCCTGCGTCATCCTGACCATGGGGGACCGGCCCGCCGAGCTGGCCAGGGCCATCGAGAGCACCGGACCGCTCCGCGTCTCCGGCGCCGAGGTCATGATCGTGAGTAACGGCTGTGCCCCGCCCGTCGTGCCCGCCGGCGTGCGCACGCTCGCGCTGGACGCCAACGTCGGCGTGGCCGCGGGCCGCAACGCCGGGGTGGCCGCCACCGCCGGTGACGTGATCCTGTTCCTCGATGACGACGGCTGGTATCCCGACGCCGCCGGGCTGGGCCGCCGGGTGGCGGCCCGGTTCGCCGCCGACCCGGCCCTGGCCGTGCTGGCGTTCCGGGTGACCGGCCCGGACGGCGAGCCGGGCGGCCGGTGGCACGTGCCCCGGCTGGGCGCCGCCGACCCGGCCCGGTCCGCGCCCGCCACCACGTTCGGCGGCGGGGCGTGCGCCATCCGGCGGACCGCGTTCGAGGAGGCCGGCGGCCTGCCCGGCCGACTTCTTCTACCTGCACGAGGAGATCGACCTGGCCTGGCGGCTGCTGCAGCGGGGCTACCGGATCGAGTACGACGCGGCGGCCCGGATGTGCCACCCGGCCGAGCCGAACAGCCGGCACGCCGGGTTCTGGCGGCTCGACGGCCGCAACCGGGTGCTGCTCGCCCGGCGGAACCTGCCCTGGCCGCTGGCCGCCCTGTTCCTGCTGAACTGGCTGGCGGTGACCGCCGCCCGGCAGCGCTCGGCGGCCGTGCTGCGCGAGTGGCTGGGCGGCTGCGCCGAGGGCTGGCGGATGAACGCCGGCTCCCGCCAGCCCATCTCGGCCGCGACGGCGTGGCGGATGACCCGGCTGGGCCGCCCGCCCGTCATCTAGCCAGCGCCGTCATCTAGCCAGCGCCGTGATCTAAGTCCGGGTCATCCGTTCCCGTCCGGGCCGGAGAACGCGCTGCTGTCCGAGCAGATGTTGGTGCTGCCGGTGATCCCGCCGTAGGCCTGGGTCAGGCTGGACGGCGACGTCGGAGCCGCGGTGTTCAGCTCGGTGAAGTCCGACCCCAGGATCACGTCGACCGTGCCGGGCGGGATGCCCGGCTGCGCGCCCAGGATCTCCACGTTGCTGAGCTCGGAGTAAACCAGCTGGGCAGCGGCCTTGTCGGCCGGGCCGCCGTACTCCACCACCGACTTGGTGTAGCTGAAGTTGTTGGCGTTGTGGCTGCCGACCACGTTGAAGCCGCGCTGGCTGAGCTGCGTCGCGCCCTCCGCAGCACCCCCGACCTGGCCCGAGCCGTTCAGCACCATGACGCTGACCTGGGCCGGCTTGAGCGCCGCGACCGGCGCCGCGGCCTTCTTCGGCGCCTTGGGCAGGGTCTTGTCGCTGGCGATCGAGGTGAACAGCTGCGGGGCCTCGGGCGAGAACTGCACCCAGGACTCGTTCTGCGGGTAGGTCACCGTCGGGACCTCGATGAACTGAACCGACTGCGAGGTCAGCCCGCGCATCCCCTCGGCGATGGCCAGCATCCGGGACTGGTCCAGGTCCTTGTCGGTGGTCAGGTTGGCGGCGGCGTCGGTGATGACCGACTCCATCTCGGACGGGCTGTGCAGCATGCCCTTCTTCTCGATGCCCTGCAGCAGCGAGGCCATCAGGAACTGGTCACGCTGGATGCGCTGCAGGTCCGAGCCTTCGCCCAGGTCCTCGCGGGTCCGCCAGAAGGCCAGCGCCTGCGCGCCGCCGATGTGGTGCGGGCCGGCCGGCAGGTTCAGCCCGGACAGCGGGTCGTTGACCGCCGCGGGCAGGCAGACGTTCACCCCGCCCAGGTCGTTGATGACCTTCTCGAAGCCGATGAACGTCATCTCGACGAAGTCGTTGATGGAGATGCCGGTGGTCTGCTCGATCGTCTCCCACAGGCAGCCCGGGCCGCCGTCGGCGAACGTCGCGTTGATCTGCTCGACCGCGCCGGGGTCGGCCGGCTGCCCGGCGGACCCGGCCTCGGGCGAGCAGCCCAGGATCGGCACGACCGAGTCGCGCGGGAAGCTGAGCACCACCGCGCGGTGCTCGCCCGGCGCGATGTGCAGCACCATGACCGTGTCCGAGCGCTGGCCGGCGATGCCGTCCGTCCCGCCGATCTTGCCGTTGATCCCGGACCGGCTGTCCGACCCGATCAGCAGGATGTTGAGCGCGTTGGGGTCTTCCGTGGGCTGCTTGATCCGGTTCAGGTCGCTCGACACGTCGACCCGGCCGATGCTGTCGTAGAACGCCCGGTACTTGGCGTACAGCACCAGCGACCCGCCGACCAGGGCCAGCACCACGATCCCGGAGACAATGGCGCTGATCCTCATGCCGGTCGTCCGGGGCCGCCGGTCCGGCCGGTCCCCGCGCCTCGGCTGCCCGCCCCCGGACTGCCCGCCCGCGCCCGGACCGGTAGTCGCGGCGGTCAGCCTGATAGTCGGCGGTGCCGTCTGAGCCCGGCTCCGGGTAACCCACCCGGCCCCGGCGCTCCGCCCGTCCCTGCTGTTCCCCTGACAGCGCCCACCCCGGATGCTCAGACTCGTCGTGTCGCCGCATTACTCCTCTAGTGCATCGCTGATCCGGGCCAGGATCAGCCCGCGCTGTCAGGGTCACGCGCCACGCTGACGCAGGCCGGATCCGGCCTGCTCGCCTGGGTTACGCGCCATCGTACGTGGTCTTTTGTATGCAGAACTGCCTGCTCAGGGTAAAGAGAGGGAAATACAAGACTTCCGTAAGCGTCCCGGTACGGCCCGGCACGGCGCCCCGGGCGTCCTTTGGGCCGGTCGCCGCCCGGCTCCCGGGAACGGCGCCGGACGCGCGCAGACCTGGCCGACTGGTGCGTGGAACCCGGCGAAACCGCCTCTACAGTGGGACTCGTGGACCCAGACGGCGGCACCGACCACGGCTCGGGGCAGCAGCCCCTATCCGATGCCACGCCGCCCGATGCCCCGCCGCGATGCCACCCCGCCCGACGGCATCCCGCCCGACGCCAGCCGCCCGGACGCCACGCCGCCCGACGGAACGCCGCCCGTCGACGCCTCCCGACGGCCCCGCCCGGCCGCTGCCGCGCTGACCGGTGCCACGCCGCCCGACGGGCCGCACGCGGCGCGCCGCCGCTGCCGCTCTCCCCGACGCGACGCCGCCCGGCCGCGGGCCGCTGGGGGCCGACGACATCGCGGCCCAGTGGTCAGATGCTGAGCGGTCAGATGCCGAGCGGTCAGATGCCCAGCGGTCAGATGCTGACCGGTCGGACTCCGCGTGGTCGGACCCGGGCTGGGCCGACCCCGACCGGCGCGACCCGGCCGGAATCGCTGGCATGGATGATCGCATAGCGGGCAATGTCGGCCTTGTGAGCATTGCGGATGGCAGGCCCGGCACCGAGCCCGCCCAGCCCGAGGCCGCCCAGCCCGAGGTCGCCCAGCCCGAGGTCGCCCAGCCCGAGTCGTCGAGCCCGGCGTCATAGAGCCCGGCGTGAGCGAGCCCGGCGTGAGCGAGCCCGGCGTCAGCGTGCCTGGCGTCAGCGAGAACGGCCGGGAGCCCGGCGCACCCGACGGCGAGACCGGGCCGCCGGACGCGGACACCCAGGTGATCCAGCCGCCGAAGCGGCCGGGGCGGCTGGCCCGGCTAGGCGCCGGGCTGGGGACCGGCCTGGCCGCCGCCGCCCGCCCGGCCCGGCGCGGCATGGCCGTGCTGGCCCGCCGGCGGCAGGCCGCCGCCCACGCCGCCGATGATGGCGCCGACGACGTGGCCGCATCCACGCTGGCCCGGCTGACCAGCCTGCCTGCCCTGCTGCTGATCGCCTGGCTGCTGCCGGGACTGCCGTTACTGCTGGCCCGGGAGTTCGTCCCGGTGCCGGTGCTGCTGATCTCCGCGCCGCTGGCCGTCGGCCTGGTCGCCAACGGGCTGCGCGCGGTGCCCACCCGGTGGCCCCGGCTGATCGGCGGCCAGGCCCGGGACCGGGCCTGGCTGTCCTGGCTGGGCCTGATGGGCACCGTCGCCGTGGCCGCCGGGTTCGCCGCCTGGCAGCTGGTGGAGCACTCCGAGGCCGTCGTCGTGCTCCGCTCCCAGGGCGCCTACCTGCAGGCTGGTTACTGGCTGGCCCACCGCGGCAGCCTCGCGGTGCCGCAGTCGCTGGCCGCGTTCGGCGGCCGGCACGCGGGCCTGAACTTCTCCAGCACCGGCTTCTTCGCCCATGCCGCGACCGTCGTGCCGCAGGGCACCTCGGGCCTGCCGATGCTGCTGGCGGGCGGCTTCTGGGCGCACGGCGTCACCGGCGCCTCGGCCCTGGGCGCGATCCTCGGCGGGTTCGCGGTGCTGAGCTTCGGCGGGCTGGTCGCCCGGCTGGCCGGGCCGCAGTGGGCGCCTGCCGGCGCCCTGGTCCTCGGCCTGACCCTGCCCGAGCAGTACATCGCGCGGTCCACGTTCGCCGAGCCCGCGCTGCAGGTGCTGCTGTTCGGCGGGCTGTGCCTGCTCCTCGACGCGCTCTCGCTACGAGCCGGACCCGCCGGGACCGCCGGGCCGGCGGTCCCGGCGGCCGGGTGCCTCGTGGCTGACCGCCCAGCGCTCGATGGCCGGGCTGAGCGGGCTGGCCCTGGGCCTCGGCCTGCTGGTGAGCCTCGACTCGGTGATCTACCTCCTGCCAGTCATCCCGTTCGCGGGCCTGCTGATCGCGGCAAGACGGGCGGGGGGCATCGCGTTCGTAATCGGAGGGGTCATCGGTGTGGGCTACGGCCTGGCCGACGGTTACGTGCTCAGCCGGCCGTTCCTGGACGCCGAGGCCCATCAGCTGGAGCTGATCGGCGTCATCGCGGCGTGGCTGGCCGCGCTGACCCTGGCCGCCGTGCAGTTGTTCCGGCTGCCCGAGGCCCGGCAGCGGGCGGCCCGCCTGGCGACCCGGCGGCCGGTCCGGTGGCTGCCGGGGCTGGCCGGGCTGATCGCCGCGGCGGCGCTGATCGGGCTGCTCGTCCGGCCGTACGTGCAGACCGTGCGGTCGCCGTCCGGCGTGGTCAACTTCCGGTTCATCGCGGCCCTGCAGCAGGCCCAGGGCCTGCCGGTGGACCCGACCCGCACCTATGCCGAGGACAGCCTGTACTGGGTGATCTGGTACATCGGCCTGCCCGCGCTGCTGCTCGGCGTGTTCGGCCTCGCCGTCCTGGCCCGCCGCTGCGTCCGCGCGCTGCTGACCTGGCGTGACCCCGGGCCGTGGCGCAACTGGGCGCTGCCGCTGCTCATCACCGGGGCCGGGTCGGCGGCCGTGCTGTGGGACCCCGGTATCCTGCCCGACCAGCCGTGGGCCAGCCGCCGCCTGGTGGTCGTCGTGCTGCCCGGCCTGATCGCCACCGCCATCTGGGCGTCGGCCCGGCTGTCCGGCCACGCCCGCGAGCGCGGCGCCAGGCCGGTGACCGCCGCAGTGGCCGGGCTGTTCTGCGTCGGGCGCGATGGCCCTGCCCACCGCCGCCACCACGCTCGGGGCCACGGTGTCCCACTCCGGCCACTCCGGCGGCCTGCACCTGTCCGCGCCGGGCCTGGCGTTCCGGGCCACCGGCACCGGCCAGGTCGCGGCCGTCGCCCAGCTCTGCGCGGCACTCCCGCCGCATTCCTCGGTGGTGATCGTCGACTCCACGGTGGCCCAGGAGTTCACGCAGGTCATCCGGGGCATGTGCGGAGTGCCGACGGCGTGGATGACCGGCCAGCCGCCGGCCGCGCTGGCCCGGGTGCTGGACGGCATCGCCGGAGCCGGGCGCCGCCCCGTGCTGCTCGGGCCGCCGCCGCGGCCAGCTCGCCGGGTTCGGCGGCAGGCCGGACCGGGTGCTGGACCTGCCCACCACCGTGGACCCCGAGCAGCTGACCAGCCCGCCGGTCACCCCGCTGCGGGTCCGCTACGTTATCTGGATGGTGAACCCGCAGCCGGCGTCGGCCAGCACGTGACCAGCCTGCCGGACTGCGACGCGATCACGCTGGCTGGCCTGCTGCGCCGCCGGGAGGTCTCCGCCCGCGAGGTCATCGACGCCCACATCGAGCGCACCGAGGCCTGCAACGGCCAGGTCAACGCCATCGTCACCACCACCTACGAGGCCGCCCGGGCCAGGGCCGCCACCGCCGACGAGGCGCTGGCCCGCAGCGAGCCGCCGGGCCTGCTGCACGGCCTGCCCGTGGCGCACAAGGACCTGCACGACACCGCGGGCGTGCGCACCACGTACGGGTCGCCGCTGTTCGCCGACCACGTCCCGGACACCGACGACATCGTCGTCGAGCGGATGGCCGCCGCCGGCGCGATCAGCCTCGGCAAGACCAACGTCCCCGAGTTCGGGCGCTGGCTCGCACACCGTCAACCCCGTGTTCGGCGCCACCCGCAACCCGTAGGACCTGACCCGCAGCGCCGGCGGCAGCAGCGGCGGAGCAGCCGCCGCCCTCGCCGCGCGGATGGTCTGCCTGGCCGACGGCAGCGACCTCGGCGGCTCCCTGCGCAACCCGGCCAGCTTCTGCGGCGTCGTCGGCCTGCGCCCGTCGCCCGGCCGGGTCCCGGACTGGCCGTTCGGCGAGGTGGCCGACGTGCTCGGCGTGAGCGGCCCGATGGCCCGCACGGTGGCTGACGTGGCCCTGCTGCTAGCCGTGCAGTCCGGCCCCGACTCCGCGGGCGCCGTTCGCCCTCGACGCGCCCCCGCCAGCGCTGGCCGACCCGGCCGACGTGACTGCCCTGCTGGACCGCGACCTGCGCGGCCTGCGAGTTGCCTGGAGCCCCGACCTGGGCCTGCCCGTCGATCCCGAGGTCCGGGCCGCGCTGGCGCCCGCCCGGCAGGTGCTCGCCGGCCTGGGCTGGCAGGTGCGTCGACGCTGCCCCGGACCTGGGCGGCGCAGACGAGGCGTTCCGCACCCTGCGCGCGTTCCGGTTCGCCCGCGGGTTCGGTGACATGCTGCGCGACCACCCCGGCCAGGTCGGCCCGAACGTCACCTGGAACACTCGAGCGCGGGCCTGGAGGCTGACCGCTCGACGACCTGCACCGGGCGATCGCGCTCCAGGCCGAGGTGGCGGTGCGGGTCACGGAGTTCTTCGCCGAGTTCGACCTGCTGGCGTGCCCGGTCAGCCAGGTCGCGCCGTTCGACGTCGAGACTGGACTGGGTCCGGTCGGTCAACGGCGTCCCGCAGCACACCTACCTGGACTGGATGGCGTCCTGCTACCTGATCTCGGTCACCGGCCTGCCCGCCATCTCCGTGCCCGCCGGCTTCACCGCCGCGGGCCTGCCCGTCGGCCTGCAGCTCGTCGGCCGGCGCCGTGCCGAATGGGACCTGCTGGCCGCCGCGCGGGCCGTCGAGACCGCCGTCGGCTACGGGCTGGCCGCGCCCTCGCTGGCGTAGACCGGGGTCGCCGGCCTGCCCGGCGCCCTTCTCGGCGGCCTGCCGGACCAGGCGGGCCAGCCGGCGTCCGATCAGCAGCCCGGCGCCGCCCCAGACCAGGTCCGAGCCGGTCATCAGCAGCCGCGACAGCACCGCCACCACCAGCGCCGGCCCGCGCGCTGCCACCGGCGCCAGCGCCGCGACCAGGGCCAGCTCCCGCGGCCCGATGCCGCCGGGGAAGATCACCGCGATCGTGCCCGCCGACCAGGCCAGCGCGTACGCGCCCAGCGACACCAGCAGGACGCCCAGCCCCTTCCCGGTCACGTCCCGCAGCAGCAGCCACGCCTGCGTGCCCCACAGCACCCAGCCCGCCGCCGTCCAGGCCGCCGCCCGCGCGATCCCGCCCGGAGTCGGCCGTCGCTCCAGCGGCGGCCGCCGAAGCGCCCGGAGCACCATGTCGATCGCCCGCCCGAGCACCGGCGGGTACAGCAGGGCCAGGACCAGCGGCGCCACGGCCAGCACCCACCAGTACCGCGCCGCCGCCGCCGTCGAGGTCAGCGACAGGGCCGCCGCCGCCATGACCAGGCCCGACGCCCAGCGTCACCGCCACGCTGGTGACCAGCGTGGTCGCGCACCGCCGCCGCGGCACCTCGTAGTCGCGGGCCAGCTCCAGTTGCGCCGCGAACGCCCACACCGCGCCCGGCAGGTACTTGCCCAGCGCCGACACCGAGATGACCCGCGTCGCCGCCGTCACCGTGAGCGGGGACCCCAGGTCGGCCAGCAGCGTCCGCCAGGCCAGCAGCATGCATCCCGACCCGGCCAGCGCCGCCACCCCGGCCCCGGCGATGGGCAGCCAGTTCATCTGGCTCAGCGCCGCGTGCGTCTCCGGCCACTGGCTGACCAGCCCGTAGCAGCAGTCCGACGGCGAAGACCGCGAGAACGCCCGCTCGCAGCCAGGGGCTGACCCGCAGCCTGTTCAGCACCGGCACAGCGTACAGACGATCATGAGCGGCGGGCAGGGTTTGTCGGGTCATGTCAGCGTGTGTCAAGCAGGTTCCCGGGATGCCCGAAGGAGCGGGTCCCCGGCACGGGCTGTCGGCACGGACTGGCGGCGCGGCTGGCGATTTGCGCGGGCAGCGGGGTGCCCATACAGTAGAGCCCACGACGCGGGGTGGAGCAGTTCGGTAGCTCGCTGGGCTCATAACCCAGAGGTCGCAGGTTCAAATCCTGCCCCCGCTACCAGGTAGGTGCAGATGAGAGGCCCGGAGGGTTCATCCTCCGGGCCTTTTCGTTCGATCTGTCAACCGATTCGTAAACGACGGCTTGCTCCGCGGCGCGGCCGGAGACCCATCGCTGTTCACAGCTGGATAAAAGTGTTGCACGGTCCAGGCTTCCGTGTGACACTTCTATCCATGGCCGACTTGAGCGCCCTGCCGCCGACCTTCACGACGGCCGAGGCTCGGGCCAGCGGCGTGCATGCCAGGGATCTCTATGCCAGCCGTGATCGGGGCGTGATCATCGAGCTGTCCCGCGGTGTATTTCGTCATGTGGATGCGCCCGCCGCCAGCTTTCCAGATTTGCTTGCGGTCGCGCGCAGGGTGCCAAGGGCGATCGTGTGCCTGCTGTCTGCCGCGGCGGTCCACGACCTGACGGACGAGATCCCCGCCACAGTCCAGGTGGCCGTACCTGGATCTAGCCGGGCCCCGCAGATCTCCTTCCCGCCTACCTCGGTGCTCCGTTTCGAGGATCGGACCTTTGAGCTGGGACTGTCTAGCGTCGAGGCGGCTCCGGGCGAGCCTGTCCGAATCTATGACCCGCCGCGCACGGTCGCAGATCTCATGCGCCTCCGCCACCGGTTCGGCGAGCCAGCAGCCCTCGGTGCGCTGCACCGCTACCTGCGCCGCCGCGACGCTCGCCCCGCCGAGCTGCTGCGGATCGCTGCTGCCCTGGGCGTCTACGGCCCGGTCAGGCGCGCTGTCGACATCGCGAGTGCCGGATCAGCCGGCCCACGCGAGCGACCGCTGCTGGCCAGGCCTACCTGGACCTGCAGAACCGTGCTCGGTCGGAAGGCCGAGGCACCCAGGAGTTAATGACGCTCTACGTCGTGGAACGGTGGCTGGCCAGGCTGAGCGCCTCGCAGTATGCCGATCAGTTCGTCATCAAGGGTGGCATGCTGCTCGCTGCCTACGATGCTCGCCGTCCTACGGCTGTCATCGCGCTACGGACCTGCGTGCGACTGCGCCAAGAGGCGTCACTGCAGAAGATCCGGCGCGCGCTCGATACCTGCGCGTCGATCTCGGCCAGCGCGATCATCTGTCCTCCTACCAACTCGTTGCGGACGGGTCGACGATCTACTTCGCGGACTCCGAGCACGCTGTGGACCTCTTGCGTCAGCAGGGCAATGTGGTCATCCATCAGTTCGTCGAAGTGCTCCTGCCGTTCTACGTCCAGAGAAGGCAGATACCAGCCCTGCTGGAACCGCGGGAGCATGTCCAGATCGACCCCGGTGTCCGCGGCGGTGAACCAGTCATCTCCGGGACCAGGATCCCGTACGACGAGGTCGCGGCGATGCTCCGTGACGGGGTAGCGGCCGAAGACATCGGCGAGTTCTTCCCCCAGGTCTCGCCTGCCGCTGCGCGCGACGCTTACGACTTCGCGTCCTATGTCGACAGTTACGTGCAGCCGCCGGAGCGCGCTGCGTGAAGGTTCTCCTCGACGAGAACATCCCTGTGCCGGTCACCTCTGCGGTCAAGACGCTGCTGCGCCGCTCGCACGATGTCCGGCCCGTAATCGACATGCCCGGGTGGAGCGGTACCAAGGATCTTCACCTTTACGGGAAGGCCAAGGATGCAGGATTCCAGGTTGTCGTCACCAACGACGCGAAGAAGATGAATCGCAGGCTGGAAGTGGAAGCTATCGCGAAGTCCGGGCTCCATCGAATCCAGTATCCGCACAGGCAAGACGGGCTGCATGGACTCGGCCTGGCTATGGCAACAGCCTGTGCGGCGCTTCCGTCGATGCTGCGGGAACTGGCGGCTGCCGACGGGCAGCGCCTGGTAACCCTGAAGGGAATCGATCCCGGACGCGATCATCGCTATGGGGTTCGCGACCTGGCAAACGATCCGCCGAAGTTTTGGCCGAAGCAAGCCGCCTGAGCTGGCTTACAGTGCCTCGATAGCTACCGAATAACCCTTAGTACTTCGATCAAGGCATCGTCGCACTTCATCGCCTGGCGGCATACTGTCCTAGCAGCGACCCAGGTTCTGAGGAGCGGGAGAGCACTCCGCGGCAGGAGCCGTCGGCTAGGCCAAGGCGAGTTATCGGGCCAATTGCGAAGCGGACCTCGGGATAGTGAGTCCGGCCAATCGCCAGCATGTCGGCGGACTGATCTACGCCGAACACCGATAGCCCGAGGCTGTGCAGGTGCGACGAGATATGGCCAGGGCCGCAGCCGAGATCAGCGACTGGCCTCGCAGGCCCGCGTCGGACTACCTCAGCGAAGGCAGCGAGCAGGCCGCGCTCGGTCGGCCGGTCATCCAGCGGGTCTTTGAACTGGTCAGCGTAGACGGCGGCGATCGCGTCGTAGGCCGCGCGGGGCGGTCTGTAGATCAGGCTCACGCATGCCCGCGACAGTACTCTGCCGCCTGACACGCGAAACTGCCGCGGCGCCGATGATGTCGTGCACTACGCGAGGAGCGGCGAATAGGGCGGCCGGAACGAGGGAGACGGAGCGAGACGCCGACGACGGGAAACTAGGAGGGCGCTCGGTGTGGCTTGCCTACTCCGGAGTGGCCGCGGCTCGCTTCGCGGCGGTTACCTCCGTTCGCTTCGACACACCGAGCTTGGCCAGTACCGACGAGACGTGGTGGTCGACCGTCCTTGGTGAGATCACCAGCTTGACGGCAATGCTGGCGTTGGTGCGTCCCTCGCACAGCAGTTCGAGCACTTCCTGCTCTCGTAGGGTCAGGCCGAGCAGATTCTCGCGTGTCGCGGCTCGCTGCCCGGCCGGAACGGATCGAATGCCAAGCGAGCGCATCTTCTGGCGGATGATCCGCGCCGTCGCGACGGCCCCGAGCGCGCTGCAGATGTCGAGCGCTCGTCGCAGCGCTAGCTCGTCAGGCGCATCGAGGAGCGCGAGCGCCGCGTCGTAAGGGCAGCCCAGCGCATCGAACAGTTCGGCTGCTCCGCGATGGTTCCCGGTGAGCTGCAGCCGGTAGGGCTCGGCCAGTTCGCGCTGACTCGTCCGGGGCGATCCTGTGCGTAGCAGCCACACCGCGATCTCGCCGTTGAGCCAGGGATCGGTAAGGTTAGCGCACGCGTCGTCCGCGAGTTCGGCTTCCTGTCGCGCCCCGGTCAGATCGCTCTCGAGCCAGCGGGCCTCGGCCCGGGCCAATCGGACGGCGGCGATGTACATCTGCCCGGTCGATCCGTCCGCGGCCGTCATCGCGGCATCCAGGTGTGGCCACACATCTCCCTTGTCGCGGCGCGCCGCGACCAGGGCCAGGCTGGTCATCGGGATCATGCGATTCACGGGCGAGGCGACGGAGGCGATGACCGCCTCGGCGATTCCCACCGACTCGTCCCAGCGCCCCAGCCGCTCCAGGGTTGACGTCCGCACGCCGCGCAAGCAGGTGTAGTACGTGCCGAGATCGTGGTCCTCGCAATACGCGACGCCGTCGTGGAAGTAAGGGTCGGACTTGGCATAGTCGCGGTTGGCGCAATGCAGCTCATGCAGGTTCGTGTACGCGAAGCCGGCTTCGTACTCGATTCCGTTCTCGAGGGCGATCGACAGCGCGCGGCGCAGCATGGGCTCCCACTCGCCACCCGCGAGCCACATGGCCTGCGCTTCCGTCGTCGCGGCCCGGCTCTGTACCGCAGGCACGTCGAATCTGACCGCGAGTTCCTGGGCGCGCTGGGCGAGCGGGACGACGATGTCCAGACGCCCGGGCTCATTCTTATGCGCGGCGAGGCTGCCGTA
Source organism: uncultured Actinomycetota bacterium (assembly GCA_963731085.1). Classification (GTDB taxonomy): domain Bacteria; phylum Actinomycetota; class Actinomycetes; order Streptosporangiales; family Streptosporangiaceae; genus DASUBV01. The sequence continues at coordinate 1,511 of CAVSUF010000001.1, read as the reverse complement.
TGCCGCCGCGAGTTCCGGTGTGGGGCCGAGCGGTTCCAGGGTGGCGACGGCGGCCTCGGCTGCGGCGAGGATCTCGTCACCGCGGCACAGCCGCCACAACGCGGCGGACATCCGCCGGAGCGTGTCGCCTTCGCCGAGGCGGTCTCCGGCCGCCCGCCAGTTCTCCAGCGCCCGCGTGTAGGCGGTCTCGGCATCGGGCCAGCGATCGATCATTGATAGCTCCGTCGCGAGCTCGATCCAGCGGGCCGCGATGCTGGCCGACGCCTCGCCGTCCGCGAAACGCAGCGCGCGTTCGAACTGCCCGGCAGCTTCGCGATGGGATGCCAGCGAGCGAGCGCGGCGACCCGCCGACGCAGCATGCTCCAACGCAGCCGGGCCGTCGCCGGCCTCTTCCGCATGAAAGGCCAGCCGAGCATCGTCGTCACAGCCGAGATTGCGCAGTCCCCGTAGTATCCGAGCATGGACTTCGGCGCGTTGGGCCGACAAGACCGCCTGCTCGATCGCCTGACGCGCGATCTCGTGCCGGAAACGCAGAACCGGATGGTCGACCACGAGTCCAGACGAGATGACCTCGGCCAGCGCGGGCCCGGCGACGACGTGGCGTAGCAGCCGCTCGTCGACGGTGCCGCCTATAAGGGCCGCGGCTTCGAGGGTCTCCCGTGCTTTCGGTCCGAGGCGGGCGGCGCGCGCCAGAACCACATCGCGGGCCGAGCCCGGTACCTCGCCTAGCCCCGCTTCCAGCACCTCGTGGACGTAGAACGGATTGCCGCCGGTGATCCTGTACAACTCCTCTGGGTCGACCCCGCGGCCGGCTGAGAGCATCCGCACAGCTTGGGCACTGAGGGGAGCGAGCGGGAGGCGCCTCGCGCAGCGCTGGACGGCCAGATGGCCGAGAGCAATGCGCAGCGGATGGGTGTCGGCCACCTCGTCGTTGCGGTAGCTCACGATCAGTAGCACTGCGATCTCCCGGATCCGTCGCGCGAGAAAACCCAGCAGATCGAGGGTGGCCTCATCGGCCCAATGCACGTCCTCGATGACGACGACCGGTAGCGGCCCCGGCCCGCACAGCTCGGTCAGGAGCGCGTCGAAGAGTTCCTCCCGGGACGCGTCTGCCCGGCACAGCGACTGCAGGCGGCCGTGTACCTGCTGCGCAATGTCGAAGAGCGGACCGAGCGGCCGGGGCGTGAACATGCCGTCGCAGGCGCCCGACAGAAGGCGTGAGTCGGGCAAGTCGTGCGTGAACTGCTCCAGCAGGGTCGACTTGCCCACACCCGCCTCGCCTTCGAGCAGGACGAGCCGGCCTTCACCGCTACGCGCCTGCGCCGCAATCTCGGCCAGTGCATCCAGCGCCGTCTTCCGCTCGAGCAGTGTCACTCGGCCGGTGCGCTGTTGCGACGGGTCAGAGTTGACAAGCGAGAGCGTGGTGTCGGGCATATGGCCTCCTCAGTCCCTGCGGCTCGACACTACGATCGGCTTACCTCGGACTCCATAGGCAGTACTCCCCCATATTT